>NZ_CP186060.1:3022500-6869443 GCF_049315245.1 Micromonospora sp. WMMD708 | reverse complement strand
CCTCGTCGGCACCAACGAGGCCGCCGAGTTCTCCACCCTGGTCCCGCACGCGTTCGGTGCGCACGACGGCCCGGCCGAGATCCTCTGCATCCTCGACCACGAGGGTGGGCGCAGTCACCTGGGCCCGCACCACCACCCGCCGCCGGTCAACCGGTGATCACCGGCCAGGCGTACGCCAGCAGGGCGCACGCCGCCCCGAGCAGGGCGAGCGAGACGCCACGGCTGGGGATGGGCAGCGCGGCGAGCACGAGCAGGATGACCGCGACGACATAGAGGAACGCCTGTACCGACATGACACTCTCCTCGACGGTGGGCTGACGGACGGTGCCGTCTCTACCCCCGTCGCCCCGGTCGGGAAACCCGCTCCGGCACGGAACCGGAGCCCCGACCCTCCGGATCGGACGGTGCCGGCCGGGGACCGATCGGTCCCCGGCCGGTCCGCCCGTCGGCGGTCGCCGCGACCGGTCGTCAGCAGCCGAGCCGCTTGGTGGACAGCGCGATGTCGTCGATCCAGAGGTTGAACTCGCTGGGCGTGGTGCCGCCCTGGTAGAGCTGCCAGCCGATCTTCACGGTGTCCACCGCCGGCAGGACGAACGGGACGTCGTTGCCGCCGTGGTCGGTGGTGGAGGCGGTCAACTCCGGGTTCGCCACCCCGTCGATCCACACCGCGACGCGGTTGTCCGTCGGGTCGAGCTTCCACTCGAAGCACTGCCAGGTGTCCTCGGTGACCGGGGCCGACTCCCGCCAGTTGGTCCAGTCGCCGGTCGGGCCGCCGTCCGCGCCCACCCCCCAGAAGGTGCCGGGGACGGTGGGTGCGTACTGGCCGCCGATCGGGCGGACGACCTCCGAGCTGCCGCTGCCGGTCGCCTCCACCAGCGTGAAGTGCGCCCAGTCCGGGGCGGTGGGGAACGCGTCGACGCGCAGCCGCATCCGGCCGTAGAAGCGGTTGCCCGGCGCCGCGAAGTCGTCGACGCGCAGGAAGGCCCGGCCGTTGTCGACGGTCCGGACGTGCAGCACCTGGTTGCCGTGCCTGGCGCGCTCGACGGTGAGCGAGCCGTGGCGGGTGTCGACGCCCCACTTCAGCGTGCTGGGGCCCCCGGGCGGCAGGTGTTCGAAGTCCTCGCAGAACAACAGGTCGCGGTGGCACGAGCGCGGGGCGGCGTCCGAGACACCGGCCGGGACGCTGCCGGCGGTGACGCCGAGGATCAGGGCCGCGGTGAGTACCGCGAGGGAACTGCGCATGGTCGTCCTCCATGAGGGGGTGGTCGCTGCCGGGTGGGCGGGCCGGTGGAACTGCCGGCCGGCGGGTCGACGGCCCGGCGTCGTGGCGGTGGCCCGGCGTACGGCACGCGCCGGCCGAGACGACGTGCGGCCGGCACCGCGCTGCTCCCGCGTACACCGGTTCCCCAGCGCGGTTGCCCCCGTGCTGCGGTGCTGTGAGCCATTCCAGCACGGCCGTCCCGCCCTAGCAATATCGACAACCATCAGCACAGCTCATCCCGGCGAGGCGGCCGGCCGGGCTGACCGGCAGCACGGCTGAGGGCCCCGCCGGTCAGCCCGGCGGGGCCCTCAGGTGCTCATCCGCTGCGGCGTCCCACCGCAGCCGGGCCGGTCAGTTGCAGGTGGTGCCGTTGAGCGTGAAGGGCACCGGGACGGCGGGGGAACCGTCGGCGGTGAAGCCGAAGCTCACCGCGCCGTTGGTCGGGATGCTGGCGTTGTGGCTCTCGTTGCCCACCGTGACCGCCGCGCCGGTCTGCTGGAAGACACCGTTCCAGTGCCCCTGGATGAGCTGGCTGCCGGGGAAGGTCCAGCCGAGCGACCAGCCGTTGACGGCCGGGCCGTCGTTGTAGACGGTGACGCTGGCGTTGAAGCCGGTGCCCCACGAGTTGGTCACCACGTACGACACCCGGCAGGTGCTCGCCAGGGCGGTCGCCGGCCGGATGTCGCCGTAGTCGTCCCGGGCGGTGGCGAAGTCCTGGAAGCCGAAGCCGGGACCGGCCGACCGGGTGGTGGTGCCCGCCGCCAGGACGGTGCCGTTGGCGTTGACGTAGTAGACCGGTCCGCCGCTGTCGCCGCCCCGGGCCGACTCGTCGCCGTCGAGCTGGGTGGCCTCGACGAGGTCCTCGATGTCGTCGTAGTGGAAGTCGACCCGCAGGTTGCAGACCGGCCCGCCGATCTCACCGGCCGAGGTGTACCCCGACTGGCAGAGCAGCTGCCCGGGGAAGACCTCGGTCCAGCCGGTCACCTGGGCGCGTACCTCGTCGTTCTGCCCACCGACGTAGATGTGACTGCCCGGCGAGGAGGTGGAGACCAGCATGGTGTCGTGGTCGTCGTTGCTGGCGACCCCGTAGCCGATCAGCGTGCCGGTGTTGGTGTTCGTGTTCCAACCGACGTGCCAGGGCTGACCGATGGGGCCGCAGTGTTCCGCGGTGAGCAGGTAGCCCACGTTGGTGGTGTGGTTGCGGACGCCGAAGCCGGCGGTGCAGGCGTAGGTGGTCAGCCCGATGCCGATCCCACCGTCGTACGGCGCGGAGTCGTTGTACCGGGACCGCTCGACCATCCGCTGGCGGACGACGGTGCGGGTGCTGACCCCGGTCGCCGGCAGCTTCGGCTGCCTGGCGCTGATCTTCGGGTCGACGGCCACCTCGATCCCGGAGCCGTCGGTCCGCAGCCGGACGGCGTGCGCGGCGTCCTTCGGGTCGGCGTCGACGACGGGGGTGATCTTCGCCGCCGCCTTCTTCAACTCGGTGCGCGAGTACGTGGCCCCGACGACCTCCACCGGGGCGGTACGGCGTGCGGTCGCCACCGCCGCCGCGACTTCACCGGGCAGGGTGCCCTTCCACCAGAGGGTGACGTGGTCGTCCACCAGTCCGATGCCGGCGTAGCCACGCGGCGCGCCGGCCTCGACGGCGGTGCGCACGACGTTGGCCGCGTCGACCAGCGGGGCCTGGGCGAGCATCCGGTCCCGGGCCTGCGCCGGGATCAGGTCGAGGATGGAGCGGTCGTTCTCGGCGGTCGGCGCGGTCGCCGACGTGCCGAACGGCTGGCTGGGGGCGGCATTCGAGGGTGCCGTCAGCGGACCGACCACCACCGTGGTGCCGAGCAGCACGCCGGCGACCACCGAGCGGCGGGTCGCGTTCCAGGTTTGCGTCATGACCATGAGTCAAGTGACTCCGCCGCCCCGGGAACAGGCAGAAGCATCGGCAAGAATCGCACCGGCGGCGCGACGCCGACCGTGGCCCGGAGCGGATGCTCCGGGCCCGGCCGGCGGCGCGCCGCACCAGCCGTCAGGAACTGGTGCAGGAGAGGTTGCCGGGCGCGGTGCTGCTGTTGCCGTTGACCAGGAACCCGAAGGTGGTCGAGGCGTTGGGGTTCACCGAGCCGTTGTAGGCGGCGTTGCGGATGCTGACCGTGCCGCTGGTGCCGGTGTTGCTGCCGTTCCAGACGTTGGCGATGGTCTGCCCGCCGGCCAGCGTCAGCTGCACCGTCCAACCGGAGATGGCGGCGGAGCCGGTGTTGGCCACGACGACCTCACCCTGGAAGCCGCCGTTCCAACTGCTGACCGTGCGGTACGTCGCGGTGCAGCCGCCCGGCTGTCCGGTGGGCGGCGGCGTGGTCGGCGGAGCGGTGGTCGGTGGGGTGGTCGGCGGCGTGGTCGGTGGCGTCGTCGGCGGGGTGGTGGGCGGCGGGGTCGAGGTCCCCGGGACCGTGGTGGAGGCCGAGTTGAGCGCGTTGAGGACGGCGGTGTACGCCGGCTTCGGGTTGCTGTTGCGGTCGAACAGCAGCGGGTTCTCGTTGCCCCGCCAGGAGTCGCTGTCCCGGATGCCCCAGGTGGTGATGCCGACGCAGCGCGGGACGTTCATGCACGCCTGGGTCAGGCCCTGGTACTGGCTGGTCGAGGCGTTGGTGACGTCGACCTCGGTCAGCGCCACGTCCACCCCGAGGGCGGCGAAGCTGGACAGCGTCTGCTGGAAGTTGCCCGGCAGCGAGCTGCCGCCGGTGAAGTGGGTCTGTAGACCGACGCAGTCGATCGGCACGCCCCGCGCCTTGAAGTCCCTGATCATGTTGTAGACGCCCTGCGTCTTGGCGTACGTCCAGTTCTCGATGTTGTAGTCGTTGTAGCAGAGCTGGACCGACGGGTCGGCGGCCCGCGCGGTGCGGAACGCCACCTCGATCCAGTCGTTGCCGGTGGCTTGCAGGTTCGACGACCGTCGGCTGCCGTTCTCGGCGAACGCCTCGTTCACCACGTCCCAGGCGTAGAGCTTGCCCTTGTAGTGGGCCATCACGCCGTTGATGTGGCTGATCATCGCCTGTCGCAGGGCGCTGCCGCTCAGGCTGCCCCAGAACCTCGGCTGCTGGGCGTGCCAGGCCAGGGTGTGGCCCCGGAACCGCATGCCGCGCTGGGTGGCCCAGTTGTAGATCGCGTCGCCCCTGCTGAAGTCGAACTGCCCGGGGTTGGGCTCGGTCGCGTCGGGCTTCATCTCGTTGACGGCCGTCATCATGTCGAACTCGCGGGCGGCGATGTTCAGGAAGCCGGAGTCGCTGAGCCGGTCCGACCCCATGGCGGCGCCGAAGTACCGGCCGCTGCGTTCGGCGGCGGCCTTCAGCGTGGTCCCGGGCGGTCCGCTGAGGTCGGCGTGGGCCAGGGTCGCCACGGCCATCGACGACACGGTGATCGCCAGGGCGCAGGCGCCACCCAGCAGCAGCCGGGTGGCCCTCCTGCCACGGCGTTGCGGTCGAGCGGGTACGTCGTTCATCTGTGCGTTTCCTCCTCGGTGTTCCGTCCGGTCACCGCCGGACGGGCACGCGACCGGTCGACCGCTCGTGGGATCGACGACCGGGACACCGCGCCTGCGGCGGGACCAGCACGTCACAGGGGACGTCGAGCCGGTGTCTATCCGGCCGCGCCCTCATCGGTGACCACCGGTCGGCTGCCCGGTCCGACAGGTGGATGGCGAACACTCCGCGCCCTACGCCCGTGCGGGGTGACGCTGCCCTGCCGTGATGCTATATCGAATGGATTCGATCTGCGACAGGTGTCCGGCCCGGTCCGGCGGGGGTGGACCCTGCTCGACGGCCCGACCACGCAAGGGCGGCGTTCGCCCGGCCGGCCGGGGTGCCCGACGCCGTCCGGTCGTGGCCCGACCCGGTCACGGCGTGTGCGGGACGGCGGCGAACTCGACGAGGTCGAGGCGGCCGTGGGTGAACGCATAGCGGGTGAGCGAGGTGTTGGCGACCGGGGTGGTGGCGAGGATCGCGTCGAGGTCGGCGAACGACAGCCCCTCCAGGACGTGCCGGGCGGCGACGACCACGGCGTCGTGGGCCACCACCCACACCCGGCGGCCGGCGTGCCGGCGGTGCAGGTCGGCCAGGGCGGCACGGACCCGGGCGGCGACGTCGTCGAACGTCTCGCCACCGGGTGGCCGGTAGGCGTAGAGGCCGTCGGCGGCGAGCCGGGCCGCCTCGGCGGGGAACCGCTCGGCGATCATCAGCGGGGTCAGCAGTTCCAGCTCGCCCATGAGCCGGTCGACCAGCCGCCCGTCGAGGTCGACCGGGGTGACGCCGAGGTCGGCGGCGGTGTCCGCCACCCGGGCCCAGGTCTGCCGGGCCCGCCGGTACGGCGAGCAGACCACGTGGTCGGGACGTCGGTCGGCGGGCTGCGCCGCGAGCCAGCGGCCGAGCCGGGTGGCCTGCCGCCGGCCCAGCGGTGACAGCGGGACGTCGGCGTCGCGCCCGGTGAGCCCGTGGGTGGCGACACCCCGGGCGTGGGCGTCGGCGAACGCGACGTTGGCGACGCTCTGCCCGTGCCGGACGATGGTCAGCTCCGCGACGGTGTCCACGGTTCCACTGTCCGGCAGTAGCCGGCACGGAGCGACCCCGGGCGGCGGGGCGCTCTGCCAGTCACGACGGCGGTACCGGGCGGCCCGAATCTGACACGTTTCCGAAAGTTTCCGAAAGTCGTTGACGCGTTCGAAATGCCGCTGCAATACTCCGATCCACAGCGACATCAACGCATCTCGATAGAACCCCGCATTCCCAGGCAGCACCACCCCCAGGAGGACCTGCGCATGATCTCCAGCACCGGTGGCTCCGGTCACCCGTCCCGCTCCCGAGCCTCCCGCCTGACCGTCCGGCTGGCGGTGCTCGCCACCACCGTGGCGCTGGGCGCCGTCGGCGTCGCGGTCTCCGCCACCCCGTCCAGCGCCGCCGCCTGCAACGGCTACGTCGGTCTCACCTTCGACGACGGCCCGACCGGCAGCACCGGCGCGCTGCTGAACGTGCTGCGCGCCAACAACGTCCGGGCGACCATGTTCAACGTCGGGCAGAACGTGCAGGGCAACCCGTCCGCCGCCCGGGCCCAGGTCGACGCCGGTATGTGGATCGGCAACCACAGCTGGAACCACGCGCACATGACCTCGATGGGTCAGAGCCAGATGCAGTCCGACCTCTCCCAGACCAACTCGGCGATCCAGTCGGCGACCGGCGTACGGCCGCAACTGTTCCGCCCGCCGTACGGCGAGACCAACTCGACCCTCCAGTCGGTCGCCTCGTCGCTCGGCATGCGCCAGGTGATCTGGGACGTCGACTCCCAGGACTGGAACGGCGCGAGCGTCAGCCAGATCGTCTCCAACGCGGGCCGGCTCCAGAACGGCCAGGTGATCCTGATGCACGACGGCATCCAGAACACCCGCGACGCGATCCCGCAGATCATGGCCAACCTGAACAGCCGGGGCCTCTGCCCGGGCATGATCTCGCCGAGCACCGGCCGGGCGGTGGCCCCGGACGGCACCCCGCCGACCGGCACCCCGACCACCCCGCCCACCGGCACCCCGACCACCCCGCCGGCCGGTGGCGGGTGCACCGCGACGGCGACGTACCCGAACGTGTGGGGCGACCGGTACAACACCTCGGTGACGGTCCAGGGCGGCAGCAACTGGACGGTGGTGGTGGCGCTGACCGCGCCGCAGCGGGTCAACACCACCTGGAACGGCACCCCCAGCTGGGACAGCTCCGGTTACGTGATGACGATGCGGTCCAACGGCAGCGGCAACACCTTCGGCTTCACCACGATGATGAACGGCAACAGCAGCGCCCGGCCGCAGATCCGCTCCTGCACCACCGGCTGAGCGACGGGCGGCCACCCGACGGGGCCCCCACCACCGGCCCTCCCCGGACGTCACGGCGTCCGGGGAGGGCCGGTGCGTAACCGCCCGGCGCGGTGACCCGAAACTATCGGGTCACCTGCTCGAAACTACCGGTTGAAAACCCCGGGATTACCTGCCAACCTGAAATCCATCGATGGAAGTGAACGTTCACAGCACGGCACGGGCCACCCACCACCACCGACCACCAGGAGGTACCGACAGTGCGAGGACACGCACCGCACTCCCCGCCCCCGGCACAGCCCCGCCCGGCCCGGGTCTCCCCCCGTCGGCGACGCCGGCTGGTCACGCTCGCCGCGGCCGGGATCGCCGCCGCCGTCGTCGGGTTGTTCACCATGACGGTGACGACCGGGACGGCGTCGGCCGCCGACAACCCGTACCAGCGGGGCCCGGACCCGACCCGGAGCAGCGTCGCGTCCGTGACCGGCCCGTTCGCCAACACCTCGGTCGCCGTCCCGACCGGGTACGGCTTCAACGGCGGCCGGATCTACTACCCGACCGACACCAGCCAGGGCACCTTCGGAGCGGTCGCCATCTCACCCGGTTACACCGCGCTGTTCTCCGTCGAGCTGGCCTGGATGGGGCCGTGGCTGGCCTCGCACGGCTTCGTGGTGATCGGGATCGAAACCAACAGCCGCAACGACTTCGACACCGCCCGGGGCACCCAGTTGCTCGCCGCGCTGGACTACCTGGTGCAGCAGAGCCCGGTCCGGGACCGGATCGACCCCAACCGGCTGGCCGTCTCCGGTCACTCGATGGGTGGCGGCGGGGCACTCAGTGCGGCCCTGCGCCGCCCTGCGTTGAAGGCGGCGGTCGGCATCGCGCCGTACTCGCCGTCGTCGAACCTGGCCAACGACCGGGTGCCCACGATGGTCTTCGCCGGGCAGGCGGACACGGTGGTCACGCCGTCCTACGCCTCCGGCCTGTACAACAGCCTCCCGGCCACGACCGAGAGCGCCTACCTGGAGGTCGCGGGGGCCGACCACGGGTTCATGGTCGGCCGGTCGAACCCGGTGCTGATCCGGACCATGCTGCCGTTCCTCAAGATGTTCGTCGACAACGACGCCCGGTACAGCCAGTTCCTCTGCCCGCTGGCGGACAACAACGGCGTGGTCAGCTACCGCAGCACCTGCCCGCTGCTGCCGCCGACGGCGACCACCCCGCCGCCGATCCCGTCGGACACCCCGCCGCCGATCCCGACCACCCCGCCACCGACCACGCCGCCGCCGAGCAACCCGCCCGGCGCGGCCAGCCTGATCGTCGGCGCGCAGTCCAACCGGTGCCTCGACGTGCCCAACGCCTCCCGCGCCAACGGCACCCGGGTGCAGTTGTGGGACTGCAACCGGCAGGCCAACCAGTCGTGGACGTACACCACGAACAAACAACTCCGGGTGTACGGCGACATGTGCCTGGACGCGGCCGGCTCCGGCAACGGTGCGGCGGTCCAGATCTACGGCTGCCACAGCCAGACCAACCAGCAGTGGAACATCAACGCCAACGGCACCGTCAGCAGCGTGCAGTCCGGGCGGTGCCTGGACGTCTGGAGCACGGCCAACGGGGCCCAGGTCCAGCTCTACGACTGTCACGGGCAGACCAACCAGCGGTTCACCCTGACGCCCCTGACCTGACGGCCCGAGCGGCGACCGCTCCCGCACCACGCGGACCGGGCCGGTGTCTCCCACACCCGGGGAGGCACCGGCCCGCCCCCGGTGGCGTACGCGGCGGAGGTGACGTCCGCTCGGCTCCGACCGTTCGCTGCGCTAATCGACGTTGGCGGGACAAGCCGTGTCCGGTTTGCGAGGCTTATCGGGTGCGGAGGGATGATCCCGCGCCACACCCGACGGCCGGGGGTCGGCGTCTGGTGGCCCGTGACCCTGAGGCCATCGGCGATGTGAGCTGGGTCGAACTCTTCGTCGATCTGCTCTTCGTGTTCGCGTTCCTGGCCGTCACCACCCTGATGGGTGAGCATTTCAGCCCGCTCGGGCTGGTCCAGGGCGCGCTCGTGGTCCTGCTCATCTGGCACTGCTGGACGCCGTGTGTCTGGCTCGGCAACGTGGTGCACCTCGACCGGGGGATCATGCCCCCGATCATGCTCGGCATCGCCGCCGCCCTGCTGGTGATCGGGGTCGCGATACCCGAGGCGTTCACCGACCGTCCGGGCGGGCTACCCGGCCCACTGGTGCTGATCTGTGGATACCTGCTGATCCGGGCGGTCACCATGGTCGTCCTCACGTTCGTCAGCCACCGGGGCGAGGGCGGACGGCGGTCGGTGGTCGCCGCCTGGTTGATCTTCATCACCGGTGGGCTGGTGCTGCTCGCCTCCGCCCTGGTGCCACCCCTGCTGCCGACGACCGTCGACGCCGCCCTGGTGCAGGTGGCGCTGTTCGCGGGCGCTCTGCTGATCGACTCTCTCATCCTCGTGGTGGCCAGCAGGGGCGGCTGGCGGGTGGTCTCGCCGTGGCACCTGGCCGAACGGCACGCCCTGATCGTGCTCATCGCGCTCGGCGAGACGATCATCTCGATCGGCGCCAGCGAAGGGCTCGGCGTGGACCGCCCGGTGACCTCACAGTTGGCCGTCGGGGCCGTGCTGGGCATCACCGTGGTCTTCGCGCTGTGGTGGAGCTACTTCGACCTGGCCAAGGTGATCATCGAGCGTGCGCTGAACGCCAGCGCCGGCAGGGACCGCGCCCGGGTCGGGCGGGACGTCTACAGCGGGCTGCACCTGCCCATGATCGGCGGGTTGATCTTCTTCGCGCTGGGACTCAAGCGCCTCAACACGCATGACACCCCGACGAGCGACCATCCGTGGCCGTCGGCCGGCATCGCCGTCCTCTACGGCGGCGTGCTGCTCTACCTGGGCGCGCTCGTCGCGGTGGAGTGGCGGGCGGTCCGGCTGCTGGGTCGGGGTCCGCTGACGGGCGTGGCGCTGCTGACCGCGCTGCTGACGGTGGTCGGCCGGATCTCCGAGGTGCAGGCGCTGGTGGTCCTGGTCGTCGCCACCTGCGCGATGGTGGTGCTGGACAACACCGCCTTCCGGCAGCGGCACCGCCAGCTCCACGAGTCGATCGAGTCGGCGAAGCTCCACGTCGGGACGGTCGACCCCCGGGAACTCTTCGTCGACCTCGTGTTCGTGTACGCGTTCATCGAGGTGACCGCCGTGATGAACCGCTTCCCGACCCTGCTCGGGCTGGCCCAGGGCATGATCCTGCTGGCGCTGCTCTGGTGGGCCTGGACGTCGTACACCTGGCTCGCCAACGCCGTCCGGCACGACAGCACGACAGTACGGCTGAGCACGGCGGGAATCATGACGGCGGTGCTGCTGATCGGGCTGGCGATCCCGCAGGCCTTCGTTCCCCTGCCCGACAGCCTGCCCGGCCCGCTGCTGGTCATCGGGTGCTACACCGCCATCCAGCTCCTGCAAGGGTTGATCTTCCGGCAGATCGTCCGGGAGAACCCCGACCTGCGGGGCACCGGTACCCGGTTCGTCGCCACGGCGGTCACCATCGTCATCCTGCTGGTGATCGCCGCCATCGAGCTGGTCGCCCCCGACGCGGTGACCCGGCACCCCGCGATGACGCTGCCCTGGGTGGCCGCGCTGCTCGTGCAGTACGTCGCCGGTTACCGGGCCGGCGGGCGGCTGTGGCGGATCAGGCTGGTCCGGCACTGGGCCGACCGGCACGCCCTGGTCATCCTGATCGCCTTCGGCGAGGCGGTGCTCTCCATCGGCGTCTCCATCGACGACGACCCGATCTCCGTTCCCGCGCTGGTCGTCGTCGTCGCTTCCGTGGTCGCCCTCGGCACCCTCTGGTGGAGCTACTTCACCGGCATCGACGCGGCCCGGATCACGGTCGCGGCCTACGAGGGGGACCGCCGGGTCCGGGCCGCGCGGGACGCGTACACCTATCTACACCTGCCGATGGTGGCCGGAATCGTCCTGGTGGCCTACGGCCTGCACCAGACCCTCGCCTCGTCCCAGCAGCACGAACACGGCGCCCTGCTGGGCCACTACACGCTGTTCTTCGGCGTGGCGTTGTACCTGTTCGGCAACCAGATGTTCTGGCTGCGGATCTTCCGGACGGTCAGCCGCCACCGGCTCATCGGCGCGGGCGTGGTCACCGTGCTGGCACCGGTGACCGTCACGCTGCCGGCCGTGGTCTCGTTGCTGCTGCTGACCGTGCTCGGCGTCGTCTTCGCCGTCGTCGAGACGGTGCAGGAGGGCGACCCACGGACCCGGCGGCCCGCCCCGACGTGACCCGGACCGGCCGGTCCGTCGCTCAGCCCACGGTGCAGGGGCCGCCGTTGAGCACGAAACTGGTCGGCGGCGCGTTGCTGGTCTTCCAGCTGCCCTGGATGCCGAAGCTCACCGAGCCGTCCGCCGGGACGACCCGGTTCCAGTCGACGTTGCGGGCCGTCACCGTGGCCCCGCTCTGGCCGGTCGTCGCGTTCCACCCGGAGGTGATCTGCTGGTCCCCCCGGAAGCTGAAGGTGAGCGTCCAGCCGTCCACCGGCACGGTCGCGGTGTTCGTCACCGTCACGACGGTGACGAACCCGCCCTGCCACTCGGACTGGTTCTGGTAGGTCACCCGGCAGGTCGACGGCGGCGGCGTGGTCGGCGGGGTGGGCGTCGTCGGCGCGAACACCGTGTTGGAGGCGATCGAGACGTTGCCGGCCGCGTCCCGGGCCCGCACGTAGAACTGGTAGCGCAGCGGCGTCGACGGCGGTGGCGGCGGGGGGAGCGCGACCGTGTACGTCGTCGTCGGCACGGTGGCGACCAGGAACGAGGTGAACCAGCCGTCGAAGCGGTAGACGTTGTAGCCGCTCACCCCGACGTCGTCGGTCGACGGCGACCAGGAGAGCCTGGCGGTCGAGTCGGTCACGGCGCCGATGGTCAGGTTCTGCGGCGCACTCGGCGGAGTGGTGTCCGGCCCGGTGTCGGTGACCGGGGTGACCACGATGACCGGCTCCGACGACAGGGAGCGGTGCCCGACGACGTCCCGGGCGGCGATCCGGAACGAGTACTGCCGGCCCGGGGTGATGTAGTTGCTGATCGTGGTGGTGGTGACGTCGCCGACGCTTGCCGACATGACGACGTCGTCGAAGGGGCTGTAGTACGTGATGTCGTAGCCGGCGATGGCGCAGCAGCCGCGGGTCGCGGCCGTCCAGGTGAGGGTGACCGACCTCGTCCTGACCTGGCTGGCGGTGACGTTCGTCGGAACGCCCGGCGGGAAGGGCGAGGTGTCCGGTGTGCCCGGCGGGATGGTGGGTGTCACGGTCGGCGACGGCGTCGCGGCCGCTCCCGTCAGGGATCCCGCGGCGGGTGCGGGCGCGACCCCGGGGAGCCCGCCGGCGGCCGGTGCGGGGAGCACCGTGGTGCCGGCACCGGCGGCCGGTACGGCGATCGCTCCCACGCCGAACACGGCGATCGACGAGACGACGGCGGCGAGCAGGCCGGGCCGCACGCGGCGGCGCGGCACTGACGAACGGACCCCTGGCATACGTCCACCGTGCGGCAACACATCGATGGCTGTCAACGACTTGCACCAACCGGTGCGCGGTTCCGGGTCACCTCGACCCGATCCGCCCGACGCCGGCTGCGCCACCGGCTCGTCCGCGACACCCCACCGGGCAGGGACGTCGCGGACCGCCATCGCCACATAGACACACAGTGTTACGTTGAGGCCGTCCACTGACGACGGTTGGGGGTACGCATGTCGGAGACTGCCGGGCGGGTGCTGCCGGTCTACCTGGTGGCGGACGAGTCCGCCTCCATGACCCCGGTGGTGGGTGAACTGAACGCCGGGCTCCAGTCGCTGCACGACGCCCTGCTGCGCGAACCCCTCGCGGCGGCCAAGGTCAGATTCTCCATCATCGGCTTCTCCGACGATGTGATCGTCCACTCGGCCCTGTCCGACCTGCGCAACGAGACGGCGCTGCCGCAGTTGTCGGTACGCGCCGGGACCTCCTACGGCGCGGCGTTCGGTCTGCTGGTCGACCGGATCCCGGCCGACGTGCGGGCCCTCAAACGGGAGGGCTTCGCGGTGCACCGGCCGGCGGTGTTCTTCCTCAGCGACGGGCAGCCCACCGACCCGGGCCAGTGGGAGCCGGTCTACGCCGAGCTGACCGACCGGGATCGCACCCCGACCGCGCCGAACATCATCGCGTGCGGCATCGGCGAGGCGCGGGCCGAGACGATCCTGCACGTGGCGACCCGGCCCGAGTTCGCGTTCGTGGCCACGCCCGGGGTGGAGGTCGGCTTCGCGATCGCCGAGTTCTGCACCGCGCTGACCCGCAGTGTCATCAGGTCGGGGCAGGCCGTCGGGGGTGACGCCGCAGAGCTGGTCGTGGAGCGGCCGGACAGCTTCCGGATGGCAGTGGACGTGGTGTGAGCTTCGACTGGGCGTCACCGCTGATCGGGGTACCGGGTCCGCAGGTGCCGGCCCGTGCCCCGCGGACGCAGCCGTACCGGCCGGACACCGTGGCCGACGGCTGGGCCGCGGCCGGTTTCGAGGTACGGGCGGCCTCCGTACGCGGACCCGGCCACCGGGCGTCCGGCGTACCCCGGCAGGACGACTTCGCGCTGGCCACGGCGGCCGGCTCGGTGATCGCGGTGGTGGCCGACGGGGTCTCCAACGCCCCGCTGTCCCACCTGGGCGCGACAATGGTGTGCCGGACGGTGGTCGACTACCTGCAACGCGCCGACGACCCCGTCGACTGGCACGACCTGCTGCGCTGCGCGGGCTGGGCACTCGTCGAGTACGCCGGACGGCAACTGGGCGAGACCGATCCACAGCGGGCCGAGACGCTGCTGGCCAGCACCGTGGTGGTCGCCCTGGTCCGGCCGGACGGCCCCGGGCGGGCGGTCGCCCACCTGGTCCGGGTCGGCGACTCGACCGCCTGGCGGCTGCGCGACGGCGGATGGGAGCCGCTGTTCACCGACCCGGCCGACCCGCAGGACGAACTGCTCCCGGACGGCGTCGCCGCCCTGCCCCGGGTGCCCGCCGAGGTCGACCCGGTGGCGGTGACGCTCGAAGCGGACGACGTGCTGGTGCTGGGCACCGACGGCTTCGCCGAGCCGCTCGGCCCCGGCAGCGGGGACCTCGGGCGGCTGTTCGGCGACGCGCTGGCCACGCCGCCCGCGATGACCCGGCTCGCCTGGATGCTCGACTTCACCGGCGGGTCGTGGGACGACGACCGCACGGTGCTGGCCGTCTGGCCGGTGCCGCCCGAGCCGTCATGACCGGGCCGTTGCCGCCCGAGGTGAGCCTGTCCGCGCTCGGCCCGCGTACCCGGATCGGTACCGGCGGTCAGGGCACCGTCTACGCCCTCACCGAGGACCCCCGGTGGGTCTACAAGGAGTACGCGACCCGGTTCGTCGACGACGTCGACGTCACCACGTTGAACCGCTTCGTCCGGCTCACCGCGGGTGCCGGCCCGGACGCGGAGACCCTGCTCGGTCTCGCCGCCTGGCCCACCGCGATCGTCCGCAAGGAGGGCGTGGTCCGGGGATTCCTGATGCCGCGGGTGCCCGACCGGTTCCGGGTCCGCATCCAACTGCCGCGCGGGCCGGACACCGTCCTGGCCCAGGTGCAGTACCTGTTGAACAGCGACGACTACCTGCGCGACCGCGGGCTGCACGTCGACGACCGGATGCGCCTGGAACTGCTGCGGGACACCGGCGAGGCGTTGACCCTGCTGCACCGGCTCGGCGTCTGCGTCGGCGACCTGTCACCGAACAACCTGCTGTTCAGCCTCGATTCCCGGCCCCGTTGCTACTTCATCGACTGCGACGCGATGCGGCTCGACGGCGACTCGGTGCTGGCGCAGGCCGAGACCCCCGAGTGGCACGTGCCGGACGCGGACGCCGAGGAACTGGCCACGCCCGCCACCGACGCGTACAAGTTCGGGCTGCTCGCGGTGCGCCTGTTCGCCGGTGACCAGCAGACCCGTGACCCGCAGGCGGCCCGGCCGAGGCTCGACCGGCACCTGGTCACCCTCGCCGGCCGGAGCCTGGACCCCGCCCCGCACCTGCGGCCCGCCCCGCAGCAGTGGGCGGACGCCCTGGAGCGGAGCATCCGCCGCACCCCGCCGACGGCACCGCCGCGCCGGGCCTCTCCCCCGACCGGCCCGGAGCCGACCCGCCCGGCCGCCGCCCGTCCTGACCCGGTACGCCCCGTACCCGTCCCCGCGGTGGCCGTTGCCCGGCCGGCCGGCCGGGGGTGGGGTCTGGCCGTCGCGGCGCTGGCCGCGGTCGCGGTGCTGGCCGGCCTGCTCAGTGGCAACGACGACTCTCCGGGCAGGCCCTACCCGACCAGGCCGGTTCTGCCGACCGGACTTCTCGGGCAGCCGTCCTACCCCCCGTTGCCGACGGGGATCCCGGGTCTGACCCGGCCCACCGGCGGTGCGGCCGGGGTGACCCGGTATCCCGGCCTGCCCCTGCGGACCGGGCTCGACCTGGAGAAGCTCCTTCCGCTGGCCAAGCCCTGTCTCTTCACCGACGTCAAAGTGGGCACCGGCCTGAACCGGACGTCCACCCGGACGAAGTCCTCGGTCACCGCCGTCCGTGGCTTCCTGTGCGGGATCAACACCGACTCACCACGCCTGGACGACCGCAGCCGGACCCAGCTGGCCCGGGCCGGCACCCTGACGAAGAACGGCCCGTTCCCCGTCGCGACGATCATCGGCATCCGCACCGCGACCGGCGGCCCTCAGGTCAACGTGGTGTTCGACCCGGACGGTGCCGGCTCGTCGTCCGGCTGCTGGCGTTCCCGGCTCTCGCTCGTCACCGACGACGACGGATACCACGTCGGCTCGCTCTCCGCGCCGACCCGGTCGTACTGCCCGTGACCGCTGGCGCCCTTGTGCAGCAGGTCGTTGACGGCGGCAGCGGTGGACGGCGTCAGCGGACGCCCCTGCTCGACCGGGAAGCCCAGCTCGGCGACCAGGCCGCGGTGCCGCAGGTCGACGGTCGCCTCCACGATGTCGGCGAACAGGCCCGCCGCCGACCGGGCCCGCCGCCAGGAGACGACACCGAGGGTCACGCCGAGCACCGCCGCCGGCCACCACCACGGGGTCAACGCGAGACAGAGCACCGCCCAGCCGGCCCAGGCGACGGCCCGGTCGAGCCGGTCACGCGCCTGCATCACGTCGGTGCGCCCCTCGGGGGTGAGCAGCAGCCACAGTCGCGGCCAGACCAGGCCCAGGCGGAGGCCGTACTGCGCGGCCACCCGGTCGTCGGCGAGCCGGATCCGGTCGCCGATCCAGGTGGGTCGGGCCGGCAGGTACACCGCCGGAACCACCCGTGCCCGCGCGGCGAGCCGACGCGCGGCGGCGGCCCGCCGCCGGGCGGTCAACGCGGTCGCCACCCGGCGGGCCGGACCGACCCAGACACCCAGCCAGACGTGGCGGACGACCCTGCCGGCCGCCTGGGCGCAGCCGGCGGCCACCGCCGCGGCCGCGACGACGAGCACCCCGACCACCAGGGCCAGACCGACCCGCTCCCGGAGGTGGTCGACGGCGTCGGCGGCGGCGAGCGCCGCCCCGGGCACGTCGAAGACGGCGTTACGCCCCGGCAGGACGGCGAAGGCGGCCACCGCGAGCCACAGCAGTGCCGGGCCGAGCGCCCGGGTCAGCCAGCGGTCGTTGAGCCGCCGTCCGACCTCACCCAGCAGCACCTCGATCATGTCTCGGACCGGTACGTCATCGCCGTGTCGGCGAGCGCGCAGTGCGGCACCCGGCCCCGGTCGTCGCGGTGGGCCCGGCGCGCGCAGCGGTGCAGCGGGCAGCGGTAGTCGCCGTCGAGCACCACCGGTGCGAGACCCTCCAGCCGGGCACCCTCGGCGTGGTCGTACGGGCCGACGCCGACGCTGCGCTCGGTCTCGGTCCCGGTCGTCCAGCCGAGCTGCCGGCAGACCTCCACCACCGGCCTGCCGGCGACCAGTTCGTCGAGGAGTTCGTCGAGCAGGTCGCTCCAGGCCCCCGCCTCCGCACGTTGCCGCAGGGTCGGCACGGCGGCGCACAACGAGGCCAGCAGCCGGCGTTGCTCCATGTACGACACTCCCGTCGGTTGACGCCCGAGCTGCCGTCGAATCTACTGAACCGGTGCCATCGCCCGAGCGGTCCATCGATGCGGTGGACCCGCTCATCGTCGCCTACAACGACACCGGCGACGAGTCGCTGCTGGTCCGGGCCGAGGAGGTGGCGAGGGACCTGCTCGCGGCGGACCCGTCCCGGGTGGACGTGCTCGCCACGCTCTCCACCGTCCTGATGCTGCGGGGCCGCGCCTCGGACCCGAAGCAGCTCGACGCCGCGGTGGCCGCCGCCGAACGGGCGACGACGCTGACCCCGCCCGACGATCCGTGGTGGCCGTACGTAAACGCCCAGCTCGCCCTGGTCGTCGGTTTCCGTTTCGAGCAGCGGCGCGAGGTGTCGGACCTGTCCACGGCGAGGCGGCACGCGGACGTCGCGGTGGCCGCCGTCGACGAGGACGACCCTGTCCGGATCGACGTGCTGATCCGCTGCGTGAACGTGTACCGGCTCAGTTTCGAGCGGTTCGGCCGGCTGGCGGACATCGACACGGCCGTGCGCCTCAGCCGGGAGATCCACCGCTCGACCGACCCGGACCACGTGCTCACCGCCCACCAGCTGCTGGCACTCTGCCTGGTCATGCGGTTCACCAGGACCGGCGGCCCGGGTGACGTCGACGAGGCGATCGCGCACTGCCGCAGTGGTCTGGCCGCCATACCCAAGCGGCACATCGACCGGGCCGCGCTCAACGGCGTGCTGGTGATCGCGCTGGTGCAACGCTGGGTGAGTCTGGACGGTGCCGACGACACCGATCTGCACGAGGCGGTCCGGGTCAGCCGGCAGGTCGTCGCCGACCTGCCGGCCATCGGCACGGTCCGCGCGCAACTGCTGGCCACCCACGGCGCCCTGCTGGTCATGCACGGCCTCAGCAGGAACTCGTCGGCGTACCTGGACGAGGCGATCCGCAGCTCCCGGCAGGCGGTCGACGCGCCGACGCCCGGCACCCAACGGGCCGGTCACCTGGTCAGCCTGGCCCACTCGCTGCTCATCCGGGCCCGGATGAGCAGCGACCCGGCCGGGGTCAGCGACGCCGTCGACACCGGCATGGCCGCGCTGGCCGGATTCTCGCCCGGCCACCCGGACCGGGCACGGGCCCTCAACGTGCTCGGCACCGCCCTGCGGATCCGCTACCTGATCGATCACGACCCGGCCGACCTCGACGCCGCGGTCGGCATGTGGCGGTCGGCGGCGGCGTCCCGGGCGGGTGCCGTCGAGATCCGGATGACCGCGGCCCGTACCTGGGCGCAGACCGCCGCCGAGGCCGGTGACGCGGAGCTGGCCCTGGAGGCGTACGGCACGGCCGTGGGTCTGCTGCCGCTGCTCGCGTGGCGGGGCCTGGACCGTACCGTGCAGGAGAAGCGGCTGGCCGCGGTGTCCGGCCTGGCCGGCGACGCGGCTGCCTGGGCCCTCGCCGCCGGGCGGCCGCACCGCGCGGTGGAGCTGCTGGAGCACGGGCGTCAGGTGCTGTGGTCGCAGGCCCTGCAGACCCGCAGCGACCTGTCCGCGTTGGCCGCGGTCGCGCCCGCGCTCGCCGACGAACTCGACCGGACGCGCCGGGAGCTGGACGGCACCGGGGTGTCCCCGGTGGTCGAGGTACCGGCCCGTCCCGGCTGGGAGCTGGGCCGCGACCTGCTGACCAGTGCGCTGGGTGGACCGTACCGCGTCGAGACCGAGGACGCCGGTCACCGCCGCCGGTTGGCCGAACGCTGGGAGCAGCTCGCGGCCGAGGCCCGCCGCCTGCCCGGCTTCGGGAACTTCCTGCACCCGCCGTCGTTCGCCACCCTCCAGCCGGCAACCGTGGGCGGGGCGGCGGTGCTGGTCAACACGTCGCGTTGGCGCAGCGACGCGATCATCGTCACCGCCGACGGGGTACGCGCCGTGCCGCTGCCGTGGCTGTCCCACGACGCGGCACAGCGGCGGGCCGTGGCGTTCCTCGACGTGCAGCGGGCGGTGGAGGAGGGCGGCGGGCCGGTCGAGCGGGCCGCGCTGCACCAGACGCTGGTGTCCCTGCAACGGTGGCTCTGGGACACCGTCGGGGAGTCCGTCTGCGCGGCCCTCGACGACATACTCGGTGGCGGGCCGGACCGGCGGCACCGGGTGTGGTGGTGCCCGACCGGGCCGCTGACGATGCTGCCGCTGCACGCCGCCGGTCGGTTCGGCGCGAGCGCCCCGCTCGCCGCGAGACGCCGGATCTCGGTGGCCGCCCGCTGCGTGTCGTCCTACACCCCGAGCCTGTCCGCGCTGCTGCGGGCCCGCGCCACCCCGACGCCGGACACCGCGCCGCAGGCGTTCGCGGTGGGGGTCGGCACCCTGCCCGGTCAGGCGCCGCTGCCCGCGGTCAGCGACGAGCTGCGCGCGGTCAGCTCGCACGTGCCCGGCCTGCGGGTGCTCTCCGGCCGCAGCGCCACCGTCGAGGGCGTGCTGACCGCGCTCGAACGGCACAGTTGGGCGCACTTCGCCTGCCACGGCGACCAGGACTTCAAGCGGCCCAGCGCCGCCGCCCTCCGCCTGGTCGACGGCAGGCTCAGCGTCCTGGACCTGGCCGGCCGGCTCGCCACCCGCAGCCAGTCGGCCGGCGGGTGCGACCTGGCCTACCTGTCCGCGTGTCGCACCGCGGCCGGTGGCCGGGACCTGCCCGACGAGGGCATCCACCTCACCGCGGCGTTGCAGATGGCCGGCTTCCGGCACGTCATCGGCAGCCAGTGGGCGGTTTCCGACCGGGTGGCGGCCCAGGTCGCCGACGACGTCTACGCCGGCCTGCGGGTGGGCAGACGCCTGGACGCCGACGGTGCGGCCGTCGCGCTGGACCGGGCCATCGACCGGGTACGACGCGCGCACCCGGACCGCCCGGAGGTGTGGGCGGCGCTGATCCACACCGGCCCGTAGCACCGACCGGACCGGCCGGTCACCCCGTCCGGCGGGGATGGCCCGTGCCGGGGAGCCGGACCGTGACCGTGAGACCTCCGTCGGGGCGGGCGACGAGGTCGAGGGTCCCGGCGTGGGCGCGGACGATGCTGTGCACGATGGCCAGACCGAGTCCGAAGCCGGCGTGTTCGTCGGTGCGTACCCGTTCCGTGCCGCGCTGGAAGGGCTCGGTGAAGGTCGGCACCAGCTCGGGCGGCAGCCGGCGACCGGTGTTCTCGATCCGCAGCAGGATCGTGTCGCCGGACGTCCCGGTGTGGACCGTCACGGCGCCGCCGGTGGGCAGGTTGTGGACGACGGCGTTCTGCACGAGGTTCGTCACCATCCGCAGCAGGAGTTCGGCCGAGCCGCTGGTCCGGGCCGCCCCGCCGGTGACCTCCAGCGTGGTCCGACGCCGTTCGGCGAGGTGCAGCAGCGTCTCGGCGGCCTCCTCGGCGAGCAGGGAGAGGTCGACGTCGGTACGGGTGAAGGTGCCCCGGTCGCCGTGGCCGAGCAGCAGCAGCGCCTCGGTGAGGTCGATCGCCCGCTGGTTGACGGCGTGCAGCCGGTCGAGGAGTTCGGCCGGCCCGGCGTCGGGGTCCCGGCGGGCGACGTCGAGGAGGGTACGGGAGATCGCCAGCGGGGTACGCAGTTCGTGCGAGGCGTTCGCGGCGAACCGTTGCTGCTCGGCGACGTGGGATTCGAGTCGTTCGAGCATCGAGTCGAACGCGTCGGCGAGTTCCCGGAACTCGTCCTGGCGGCCCTCCAGCCGGACCCGGTGGGACAGCGACCCGGCCGCCGCCATCCGGGTGGCGTGGGTGACGCGGGTCAGCGGCGCGAGCATCCGGCCGGCCAGGAGCCAGCCGCCCAGCAGGCCGAAGACCAGCAGGATCGCCAGCACCTGGACCGCTCTCGGGGCGAAGGCGCGCAGCAGGTCGAAGCGGTCCGGCACGAACATGACGGGGGTGGGGGGCGGGGAGCTGTCGGGTGCCGGCGCGGGCGGTCGGGGAGTGTCGATCACCTCGGGCACGTACCGCAGCAGGAACACCCACACGGTGCCGAGGAGCAGGGCGCCGGCCAGCATGACGAACCCGGCGTAGCTGACGGTCAGTTTGAGCCGGACGCTCAGGCCGGGTGCCCTAGCCACGGCCGTCGCCCGGATGTCCGGTGTCGATGCGGTAGCCGACGCCGGGCACGGTCGCGATGATCCACGGCTCGCCGAGCCGTTTGCGCAGGGTGGAGACGGTGATCCGGACGGCGTTGGTGAACGGGTTGGCGTTGACGTCCCAGGCCCGTTCCAGCAGATCCTCGGCGCTGACGACCCCGCCCTCGGCGGCGACGAGAACCTCCAGCACGGCGAACTGCTTGCGGGTCAGCGCGACGTGGCGTCCGTCGCGGAAGACCTCCCGGCGGAACGGATCGACCCGCAGGCCGGCGGCTTCCCGGACCGGGGGCCGGGCGTGCCCGCGCCGGCGGTCGAGCGCCCTGATCCGGAGCACGAGTTCCCGCAGGTCGAACGGTTTGGTCAGGTAGTCGTCGGCGCCGAGCTGGAAGCCGGACGCCTTGTCGTCGATCCGGTCGGCGGCGGTGAGCATGAGGATCGGCATGCCGCTGCCGGAGGCGACGACCCGTCGGGCGACCTCGTCGCCGGAGGGGCCGGGGATGTCGCGGTCGAGGACCGCCAGGTCGTAGTGGTTGAGGTCGAGCAGTTCCAGGGCCGTGTCGCCGTCGGGGGCGATGTCGGCGGCGATCGCCTCCAGCCGCAGGCCGTCCCGGACGGCCTCGGCCAGGAACGGCTCGTCCTCCACGATCAGTACGCGCACGGCGGCAGCCTACGGCCGGCGGGCGGCGGCACCGACGCGCTCGTGCCGGGCTCGGGCCGGGTCGGCCGCTGCCGGCGCGGGACCGGGAGGCACCCTCCCCGGGGTACGCCACCAGCGGCGTGAGGCGAGCGCGGCCAGCCCGGCACCGGCGGTGTTGACCAGTACGTCGTCCACCGACGACACCCGGTCCAGCCACAGGGCGTACTGTGCGGTTTCGATCAGGACCGAGCAGCCGGCGCCGAGCGCCAGGACCCGCGGCACCGACGCCAGCGCCGGGAACCGGACCGGGGCGAAGAACCCCAGCGCCGCGAGGACCAGCAGGTTGCCGCCGATCCCGATCGGCCCCATGGTGACCAGGTCCCGTAGCGGCACCAGACTCACCCGGCCGGGGGCGACGCCCGGCGCGGCCCCCGGCATCAGCGTCATCCACCCGAACGGCACCGTCCCGTAGACCATGCCCACCTCGGCCAGCGACCTGCGCCAGGGCGAGGTGCCGCCGGCGGCCCGCCGCAGCCGCGCCAGCGCCCACACCACCAGGGCCGCCACCGGCAGGCCCACCAGGGTCATGAGCACCACCCCGTTGAACGTGTCGTAGCAGCCGTGCCACCGCCCGGCCAGGCACGTCGGGGCGGACATCAGCAGTGGCCGCCGTACCGCGAACGCCGCGCCCGCCAGCCCGAGGACAGCCAGGCCGGCGAGCGTGACGGTACGGGTCGGGAGGTCCCGCCGGGCCACTCAGCCACCGCCGCCGGGTGGGCCGACCGGCGCTCCGGTGACGGCCTCGGCCTCCCGCAGGCAGATGTCCAGCATGGGTACGCCGTCGGTGTTGGCGAGGATGACGCCGACCCACCCGGTGTCCGGGTAGATGCTCCAGTTCGCGCCGATGCCGCCGGCTCCGCCGCCCCGGCCGATCACCCACTGACCGTTGACGATGCTCACCGGCATCGTGTACCCCTCGTACGCGGTGGGCACCGGGCCCGGGAGTTTCGCTCCGGCGAACAGGTCGGCGTACGGCCGGTCGAGCACCGTGCCGTCGCGCAGCGCCTCGGCGAACCGGACCAGGTCCGGTGCGGTGGCGAAGCCGTCGCCGGAGGCGTACCCGATGAAGGCCCGGCCCGGGTTGCGGCCCGGGATGTTCGGGTCGAGGCTGCCCTTGTCCAGGTTGCGGACGGCGTCCACCAGGCTGCCGTCGGCCTGCCGCAGGTACGGGTGTGCGATGTGCCCGTCGGTGAGCCACTGGTCCCTCGTGTAGAACGCCGAGCCGGTCATCCGGCAGCGCCCGAACACGTGCTCGTGCACGTAGTCCCAGAACGTCTGGCCGGACACGGCCTCCACGACCTGTGCGGCCATGGCCAGGCCGACGCCCCCACCGGGAAGGTGGCCGTTGGACCCGGTGCCGGGCACCCCGGTCAGGGTCGCCTGCCGGACCCACTGCTCGTGGTAGCCGTGCACCTCCTGGCGGCTGTGGAAGACGCGTTGCCAGTCCGGCATCGGGGCGTCCAGGCCGGAGGTGCTGGTGAGCAGGTGGTGGATGGTCACCTGCTCGGCGATCGGGCCGGCGAGCCCGGTCAGGTGGGTGCCCACCGGGTCGGCCAGCGCCACCCTGCCCTGCTGCACCAACTGGAGGATGGCCACCGACAGGAAGGGCTGGCTGCCCGAGGAGAGGTTGAACGCGGTGCCCTCGTGGTTGCGGACCTGCCGTTCCCGGTCGGCCATGCCGTAGCTGCGGGACAGCACCGTCCGGCCCCGGTGCGACAGCAGCACCACGCCCGAGAATCTGCCCTCGGCGGCCAGTTGGGCCACGTACCGGTCGTAGGCCCCGCCGGGGCGGGTGTCCGGCGGAATCCGGTCGCGTCCGGGAGAGCCGGCGCGGGCCGGCCCGGCGTGGCCGGTCCCGGCGGCCGTCAGCGGCCCGCCCGCCGCCACCAGCCCGGCGGCGGCCATGCCGCCCCAGGTGACCAACCGCCGCCGGTCGATGCCCCGTACGGGGTCCGCATGCATGGTCACGCTCCCTGCCCGGTCGACGGTTCGTGCGTTGACAGTGGTGTGCTCCAACTCATCGCCGTAGTCAAGACGCCGGCACGTTGCACCGGCGTATGCGTTTTCCGATACGTCCGCGATACGGCCGACCCTTCCGGCGGGGGTGCCGTGTTGACCGCCCCTTACTGCTTTACTAGTCTCCTAGTAAAGCAGTAAGGGGATACAGTGTTCGTCTTCCGCCTCGACACCCACTCCGGCGTGCCGCCGTACCTGCAACTCGTTCAGCAGGTACGCCAGGCGGTGCTGCTGGGATTCCTGCAACCCGGCGACCGCCTCCCGCTCATCCGCGAGGTGGTCGAGCACCTGGCGATCAACCCGAACACCGTCGCCAAGGCGTACCGGCAGATGGAGCAGGAGAACCTCGTCACCGGCCGGCCCGGCCAGGGCACGTTCGTCAACGAGCAGCAGTCGGCGGTGATACCGCCGGCGACGTACACCTCGCTGCGCGGCGGCCTGGCGACCTGGCTGCGCCGTGCCTACGCCGCCGGCCTCGACGAGCAGGCGGTCACCGCGCTCTTCACCTCCGTGCACCAGCAGACGCGCAACGAGGACGTGGCGTGACAAACACCGGGCCGGGCAAGACCACGCTGCCGCGCCTGGTCGTCGGGTTGCCGGCCCCGAGCACCGGCACGATGGCGGTCCTGGTGCCGGCCTATCTGCGCCGGCCGTCCGGGTCGGGCGCGGCGACCACCCCGGGGGTGCCGGCATGACCTGGTTGATCTGGCGGCAGCACCGGACCGAGGTCTGCGTGCTGGGCCTGCTCGTCGGCATCTTCGGCGTCGGTCTGCTCGTGCTGGGGACGCAGGCGCACGACCTGTTCCCCGGCGGCCCCGCCCGGTGCGCGGGGCAGGCCGGCCCCGACGGAACCTGCACCGCCTCCTTCCGCCGGCTCGACGAGGAGTACGGGAACGTCGAGAACCTGCTCGCGGCCTTCTACCTGGTCCCGGTCGTCATCGGCGCGTTCCTCGGCGCGCCGCTGCTCGCCCGCGAACTGGAGGACGGCACCTGGCAGCTCGCCTGGACGCAGGCCGTGCCCCGGATGCGCTGGCTGGCGGCCAAGCTCGCCGCACTGGCCGGCGTCACCGTCGCGCTCACCGGCACGTTCACCGTGGTGCTCACCTGGTTCCGGCAGCCGTTCGACGCGTGGGAAGGGCGGTTCCAGTACGACGCGTTCGACCTGGAGGGGGTCGTTCCGGTGGCGTACGCGCTGTTCGCGTTCGCCGTCGCCACCACCGCCGGGGCGGTCCTGCGGCGCAGCCTGCCCGCGTTCGGCGTCGCGTTCGGGGCGTTCCTCGCCGCCCGGATGTCGGTGGCGCTGCTGGCCCGCCCCGCGTACGCCACCCCGATCACCGCCGTGCGGCCGATCCCCGTCGGCGGTGCCGGGCACGGGTCCGGACCCGGCGTCGCCGACTGGACGATCGAACACGGCTACGCCGACGCGACCGGGCGCAGGCTCGGCTCGACCGAGTACCACGAGCTTCAGGACGCCGCCGACCGGGCCGGCACCAACCTCAACCAGTTCCTGCACGCCCGGGGCGTCCAGGAGTTCGGGGTCTACCACCCCGCCGGCCGGTTCTGGACGTTCCAGCTCATCGAGGCGGCCCTGTTCGTCGCCGTCGCGGCGGTGCTGACCGGCGTGGTGGTGTGGCGGGTACGACGCCGCATGATCTAGCAGCCGGTCACCCACTCCCCGATCGCCCTCGGGTGACGAACGACGGTACAGCCAGCACTACCTCGATCGGCCCGCCACCTGGATTGTTGTCGGCGATTCCCGAAAATATGGTTTCTTGGCGCGGAAGAAATCAACGAAAATGGGAGTCCGGCGATGTCGGTGAATAATGCGCGACCCGATTCTGTGTCGACAATTGACAGAGCGATGCCGGTGGCGGCGGTGCGGGTACAGCAATTACGCAAGGTCTATGGCGGGGATCGGCAGGCGGTAACCGCGCTCGCCGGTGTCGACGCGGCCTTCCAGCGGGGGACGTTCACCGCGGTGATGGGCCCGTCCGGCTCGGGCAAGAGCACGTTGCTGCAGACCGCGGCGGGGCTGGACCGCCCGACCAGCGGCCTGGTGTGGGTCGGCGACACGGAACTGTCGAAGCTGTCGGAGACAAAGCTGACCAAGCTGCGGCGGTCGGAGATCGGGTTCGTCTTCCAGGCGTTCAACCTCGTCGGGGCGTTGACGGTGCAGGAGAACATCACGCTGCCGTTGCGGTTGTCCGGAAAGCGGGCGGACCCCCTGTGGATTCAGCAGATCGTCGAGCGGGTCGGGCTCACCGAACGGCTGTCCCACCGCCCTTCGGAACTGTCCGGCGGGCAGCAGCAACGCGTCGCGATCGCCCGGGCACTGGCCACCCGGCCGGAGGTCATCTTCTGTGACGAACCGACCGGCGCGCTGGACACCCAGACCGCCGGCGAGGTGCTGGCCCTGCTGCGCTCGGTGGTGGACGAGGCGGGACAGACGGTCATCATGGTGACGCACGACCCGGTGGCCGCGTCCTACGCCGACCGGGTGATGGTGCTGGCCGACGGGCGCATCGTGCACGACATGCCGCAGCCGGGCGCGGCGCGGATCGCCGAGCACCTCGCGACGCTCGGACGTCGCCCGCAGCTGACGCGGGAGGGCTGACCCGTGCTGAAACTGGCCGGACAGATGCTGCGTCACCGCAAGGGCAGCGCGGTCGCCACCCTCCTGGCGATGACCGCCGGAGTGCTGATCCTGATGTCGCTGGGCGTCCTCGTGGAGTCCGGCCTGCGCTTCACGGCCGCGCCACAGCGTTACGCGGCCGCCGACGTCGTCGTCGCCAACCGCGACATCACGCTCACCTCCACCATGCTGGGCGAGCAGGAGACGAACACCGTCGTGCTGCCCGAGGGCGGAACCGTCCCGGCGGAGATGGTCGACCGGATCCGGCAACTGCCGGGGGTGGCCACCGTCATCGCCGACCGGACGGTGCCGGCGATCCTGCCGAACGGCGCCGCCACCGGCCACGGCTGGAGCAGCACCGCCATCACCCCGTACCAGTTGACCAGGGGTGCCCGACCGACCCGCGACACCGAGGTCGCGCTGGACGAACGGCTGGCCGCTTCGGTGGCTCCCGGCGACGAGGTGCCGGTCCTGGTGAACGGCAGCGCCCGGACGTACCGGGTCAGCGGTTTCGTCCGCCACGCGGGCCCCCGGTCGGACCCGCACGCACCACCCGCGGTGTTCTTCACCGACGCGCACGCGGCGGTCATCCACCCGCGGCTGGGACAGGTCGACGCGGTCGCCGTCCTGGCCGAGCCCGGTGCCGCCCCGGCCGTGGTGGCCGACGTGCGCCGGCTGGCCGCCGGGGCCGGCGTCAAGGCCTACGCCGGCGACGAGCGGGGACTGCTGGAACAGTCCGCGGACCAGGTGGCCTCCAGCATGCTGGTCCAGTTGGGCAGCGTGTTCGGCGGCTACGTGGCGCTGCTGGTCATGTTGGTGGTGGCGGGCACCATCGGTCTCGCGGTCCGGCACCGCCGCCGTGACCTCGCCCTGCTGCGCGCCGTCGCCGCCACCCCCGGCCAGGTCGCCCGTCTGGTCCTCGCCGAGGTGGGACTGCTCAGCCTGTTGTCCGTCGTCATCGGTGTGCCCGTCGGTTGGCTCGCCAGCCGCTGGCTGCATCGGGCGCTGGTGGACCGGGCGTTCATCCCGGACACCTTCCCGGTTCGCGGTGGCGGCTGGGCGGCGATCGCGGTGGCGGTGGCAACGGTCACGGTGGCGGCCGGTGCCGCGCTGATCGCGGCGCGCCGGACGGTGCGGATCCGCCCGACGGAGGCGCTCGGTGAGATCGCCGTGGAATCCGACCGTAACGGCGTCCTCCGCCTGGTCTCCGGCTTCTTCGCCCTGGCCGGTGGCGTCATCCTGATCGCCCTCACCGGCGTGGCGAAGGGGACCGCTGCCCTCGGGCCCGCGATGGGTCTGCTGTGCCTGCTCGTCCTCGCGGTCGCCCTGCTCGGACCGTGGATCAACCGGGCGGCCGCCCGTCTGCTCGCCCCGCTGCTGCGGCGGTTGTGGGGCGACAGCGGTTACCTCGCCGCGGCGAATCTGCGCGCCAACGCCCAGGGCATGGTCACGGTGCTGACCGCACTGGTGCTGTCCGTCGGCTTCGGCGGCTCGATCTGGTTCCTCCAGGACAACCTGGACAAGCAGATCGTCGCCGAGAACCGTGGTGGGATGCTGGCCCAGCAGACCGTGGTTTCGGCCACCGGACTGCCCGACACGATGCTGGCGCAGATCCGCGACATCCCCGGCGTGCTCGCGGCCACCGGCGTACGGAACACCTCGATCATCCCGGACGGAGCCGTCGAGGGCGCGGACGCCCAGGCGATCGACCCGGAGGGCGTCGACCTCACCATGGACCTCAAGGTCCGCAGCGGGAGCCTGGCGGACCTGCGCGGGTCGGCCATGGCAGCGTCGACCCTGCAGGCCGGGTCGAACGGCTGGCGGGTGGGCGATCAGGTCACGGTGCGGCTCGGTGACGGCACACCCGCCGACCTGCGCGTCGTGGCGATCTACGACCGGGGCTTCGCGTTCGGCGACGTCACCGTCGTCAAGGACGTCGTCGCCGGGCACACCGCCGTCGCCGGCTACGAACGGATCCTGGTGCGCACCGAGCCCGGCAGGGATGTCTCCGCCGCGCTGGATGAGGTCACCGGCCAGTACCCCGGCAGCTCGGTGACCACGACGGCCGACGTCAGCGGTCAGCTCGCCGACGACCTTGCGCTGAGCGCCTGGCTCAACAAGCTCCTGATCGGCATCATGGTCGGTTACGCCGCTCTCGCCGCGGCGAACACCATGGTCATGGCCGCACTCGCCCGAAGCCGCGAGCTGGCCCTGCTGCGCCTGGTCGGCGTCACCGCCAGGCAGGTCAAGCGGATGGTCCACGCGGAACAGACCGGCCTGCTCGGCGTTTCGCTGCTCATCGGCGGAGCCATCGCAGCCGTCACCCTGGTGTCGATCGTGCACACGCTCACCGGGCAGCTGGTGCCCTACGTGCCACCGCTGGGATGGGTGTCCATCATCGGCGGTACGACACTGCTGGCGCTGTTCACCACGGTCCTGCCGGTTGCGCGACTGCTCCGCGTCCCCCCGGTCGCCGGCATCGGAATCAAGGAGTAGCCGGCCACGGCCAGCGGTGGACCGGCCGAACATACTCGGAGGGCGGGCCCACGACACGGGCCCGCCCGCCGTCCCCGGACCACGGAGACGGGCGAATCGCTGCGGCACGATAGCCGAGGCGGGAGACAGGGAGACGATTGCAGGCATGACAGGCGACGGGAACACGGGCCGCCGGGGATGGATCGTCGCTGCGACAGTCGTCCTCGCGGTGGCCGTCGTGATGGAGGAACTGCTGCGCTCCGGCACGTTGGCCGAGGGCCTGCTGGACCACTGGTGGGGTCACGTCGGCAGCACCGCACTGCTGCTCGGCGGGGTGGGTGTCGGGCTGTACTGCCTGCACCGCGCGTACCGCAGCTGATCCGCCCCCGTACCCGGGTCCTCCCGCCGTGCCGGCGTCGTGGTCAGGCCGGTTGCGCAGGTGTGGTCGTGGCGAGGGTGAGGACGCCGGGGATCGCCGCGAACGCGGCGCGGGTGTCGGTGGCCAGTTGGTCGGCGGTGGCCGCGTGCGGCCGGGTGGTCCAGGTCTCGAGCCCACGGTGGAACGCGGCGACGAGGACGTCCAGCGCCAGCCGGGGGCGGAGATCGTCAGGCGGGAGACCGAACCTGCGGTGCAGGACGTCGAGCGCGGCACGGACGGTGACGTCGCAGAAGTACAGGCAGTGGGCTTCGATCGCGGGGGTCCTGCCGGCCAGTTGCGTGCAGAGCAGTAGCCGACGGGTCCAGTCACCCGAGTCCATGATCTGCATGGCGGCCAACACGCTGTCCTGCAGCACCCGCAGGACCGGCTGGCCGGGAGGGGCCGGCCGCAGCGCCAGGTCGTCGAGGAACGTTCTCCACAGGTCCTCGTAGGGCGCCATCGCCACCTCCTCCTTGCTGGCGAAGGTGCGGAAGAACGTGCGCTTGGAAACCTCGACGCGGTCGCACAGCTCGTCGAGCGTCACCCCGTCGAAGCCCCGCTGGGTGAACAGGTCCAGGGCGGTGTCCGTCAGTGCTTCACGGGTGCGCTGCTTCTTGCGTTCCCGCAGCGAGGGCCGCGGAGGAGGAGGGTACGACGACGCGGTGGCCATGCGGCGATACTACCGAGCGGCGTACGCCACTTGCACGCTAATGCCACTCAGTGGCACTCTACTTCGGAAGCAAGTCCAACCCGAGAGGCGACGTCATGCAAGCTCTGCTCGTTGATCGCACCGCGCCCGGCAATCTCCGGCTCGGTTCGGCACCCGACCCGCTGCCCGCCACCGACGAGGCCCTGATCCGGGTCGTTGCCAGCTCTGTCAATCCGGGCGACCTGTACCTGGACAACGCCCCGGACGGAGCCGTGCCGGGCTACGACGCCGCCGGAGTGGTGGTGCAGGCGGCCGCGGACGGTTCCGGTCCGGCCGTCGGCACGCCGGTGGTGACGCTGGGCTTCGCGGGCGGCTGGGCGGAGCTACGCGCAGTGCGTACCGACTGGATCGGCGTGGCACCGCCGAACGCCGACCTGGGGCCCCTCAGTACGGTGCCGGTCGCCGGCGCGACCGCGCTGCGCGCCCTGCGCCGACTCGGCCCGATCATCGGACGCCGGGTGCTCGTGACCGGTGCCACCGGTGCGGTGGGCCGGTACGCCGTACAACTGGCCCGGCTCGGCGGTGCGCACGTCACGGCTTCGACGAGCAATCCCGACGCCCACGGCGACGAGCTACGGGAACTGGGTGCCCATGAGGTGATCCGGTCCCCCGGGCAGCTCGACCGGGCGGTGACCGGCGTCATCGAGGTGGTGGGTGGCGAAACCCTGGTGCAGGCGTACGACAAGCTCGCCGAACACGGCACCCTGGTTTCGGTCGGCAACGTCGGTGGTACGGGTGAGTGTTTCCCCGCCCTCGCCTTCTCCGGCCACGACGGGCGCAACGACCGCTCCGTCACCTCGTTCTTCCTGGGTGCCCACGCCGGGCTGTCCGAGGACCTGGCCTGGTTGGCCGCGCGGGTCACGGACAATACGCTGACACCGCGCATCGCCAGGCGCGACAGCTGGAAGGACGCCGGCACCACCATCCGGGCCCTGACCGAGGGACGGGTATCCGGCAAGGTCGTCCTCGACATCGGCCGGTAGCCGCAGGGAGCAGGACGAACAATGGCACGACCACGTAGGGCCGTCCCCGACGACGCGGCTGCGCTGGTACGACTCCGCGTCACCATGCTGGAGGCGATGGGGGCACCCGTCGGCGACGCCACGGCACCGTGGCGGGCCGCGGCCCTGGACTGGTTCACCCGTTCGCTGGGCGACCCGCAGACGTTCGCCGCGTTCGTGATCGAAGACCCCGGACACGGCATCGTCAGTAACGCCTCCGGCCTCTGCGACCGGCACGCGCCGGGACCCGGCAATCCGGGAGGGCTACGCGGCCACGTCTTCAACATCAGCACCGTGCCCCACGCGCGCGGACGCGGCCACGCCCGGGACTGCCTCAACGCCCTCCTGCGCTGGTTCGCCGACGACACCACGGTCAGCGTGGTCGACCTCAACGCCACCCCGGGCGGCGAACGCCTCTACCGAACCCTCGGATTCGCACCGCCACGCCATCCCGCCCTGCAACTGCGCCGGGACCAGATGTAGGGCCACGGGCCCTCGTGCCGATCACGGCCGGCCCCCGCACCCGACAGCGAGCCGGCGTCGTCAGGGAGTCACGGAGTGCCAGGCAGCGGAGGGGTCGAGCTCAGTCGTCGAAGAGCACCACCTGGCGGATCACGTCACCCTTCTCCAGGGCGGACAACGCGTCGTTCAGTTCGTCGAACTGGATGCGGCGGCTGATCAGACTCTCGATGTTGAGCCGCCCCTGCCGGAACAGGGCGATCAGGCGGGGCAGGTCGCGACGGAGGTCGGAGCTGCCGTAGACGCTGGGGACCAGGTTGCGGGCGCGGAAGAGCAGCTCGAACGCATTGATCTGCACCAGGTCGTCGGCAGCGCCGGCACCGACGATCACGGTGTCCCCGCCACGCCGGGTGACATCCCAGGCCGCCTGGATGGTCGCGGCCCGACCGACCGCCTCGAAGACGTAGTCGAAGCCCCGCCCACCGGTGACGGCGTCGTGGGTGGCGCGTAGGTCGTCCGGAGTGATCGCGTCCGTGGCACCGAATTCCATCGCGACACCATGCTTGCCCCGGTTGGGGTCGACCGCCACGATCCGCGCCGCGCCGGCGATGCTCGCGCCCTGGACGACGGAGAGCCCGACGCCACCCAACCCCAGCACCGCCACCGACGATCCCGCTCGGACCCGAGCGGTGTTGATCGCCGCGCCGACGCCGGTGGAAACTCCGCAGCCGAGCAGCGCGGCGTACTCGAACGGGATGTCGTCATCGATCCGTACGGCCGCTTCCCAGGGAACGACGATCTGCTCGGCCCAGGTGCCGGTGCCGGCCATGCCGAAAGCCGGCGTGTCGCCGACCGCGAACCGCGCCTTGCCGAAGAGGTCCGACATGTAGGTCATGCAGAGGTGGGCCTCGCCGTTGACGCAGTCCGGGCAGCGCCCGCAGGCTGGAATCCAGTTCACCACGACGTGGTCGCCCACCCGGACCCCGGTCACACCCGGGCCCACCTCGCAGACGATCCCGGCACCCTCGTGGCCGACGATCATCGTGCCCTGGCTCGGTAGCCCACCGGCCACCACCGACAGATCCGAGTGACACACCCCGGTGGCCCTGATCTGAATCTTCACCTCGCCCGCATCGGGACCGAGGGCGGTGACGTCGTCGCGGAGATCCAGGGACGTACCGCCGCCCGGGTGCAGGACCGCTGCTCGCACTTCACCCTCCAAGGCTGTCGACAGACAATTCAAAAATTGCCCGCGTCACGCATTTCACCAACGTGACGCGCAGCCAAACCTAAAGGAGCGGCACACGGGCGGGCAAGGTTGCTCATATTGACGGCAGAGCAACGTCCGTAGCACCTGCCACTAACGCTGCACCGACATCGACAAACGCAGCATTGCTCGCCTCTCACCCACCGAATAATGTGCGGTCACAACCTGCAGGAAATTCACTCAGTACCGTGAGGACGAGCATGGCGCCCACCGACAGAGCCCGCCCCTATCCGTTCCACGCGGACGACGCGCCACCGATCCACGAGCAGTACGCCCGCCTGCGCCGCGACGCCCCGATGAGCCTGGTCCAAATGCCGTTCGGGGACGAGGCGTGGCTGGCGACCCGCTACGCCGACGTCAAGTGTGTGCACAGTGACCCCCGGTTCAGCCGCGCCAGTGCGAGCGGGCACGACCAGCCGAGGGCCTTTCCCGTGATGCCCGAGGAGAACATTCTCGGAATGGATCCGCCCGATCACAACCGGTTGCGGCGATTGGTCTCGCGCGTCTTCACCGCACGGAGGGTCCGGCTGATGCGCCCGTTGATCCAGCGTCTCACGGACGACCTGCTGGACCGGATGGCGGCGCAGGGACCCCCGTCGGACCTGGTCGGGGACTTCAGCGTACCGCTGACCATCGGGGTGATCGCTGACCTGTTCGGCGTTCCCGAGGCGGACCGGACGCAGTTCGCGCAGTGGTCCCAGGCGATGACGGCGACCTCCTCGATGCCTCCGGAGGTGGCGCAGGAGCACGTGCGGCAACTCCAGGAGTACGTCGCGGAGCTGTTCAACCAGCGGTTGTCGTCACCCACCGACGACCTCATCGGCGCCCTGATCGAGGGCTACCAGGCGGACTCCCGCGTGGACGAGCACGAGGTGATCACCCTGGCGCGGCTGATGCTGGCCACCGGTCACGGCAGCGTCAGCTACCAGCTGGCGCACTGCTCGTACCTCCTGCTCAGTCACCCTGCGCAGCTCGCGCGGCTGGCGAAGGAACCCGGTCTGATCAATGTCGCCGTCGAGGAACTGCTGCGGTACGCGAAGACCGACGAGGCCGCGGTCTTCGCCCGCTACGCGACGCAGGACGTCCGGGTCGGCGATTTCGTGGTCAAGGCCGGTGAGGCGGTACTGCCGTCGCGCATCTCCGCGAACCACGATGAAACGGTGTTCACCGATCCCGAGGTGCTCGATCTCGCCCGGGCGAGAAATCCACACCTCGCGTTCGGGCACGGGCCGCATCACTGCCCCGGCGCGCATCTGGCCCGAGCGGAGTTGCAGATCGCCATCGGGTCGCTGGTGTCCCGCTTCCCCACGCTGCGTCTGGCGGTCGAGCCGAAGGACCTGACGTGGGAGTCCGGCGGCCTGGCCCGCGAGATCAGCGCCCTTCCGGTCGTCTGGTGACCAGATGGCCATGACAGACGACGCGGTTGCCCGGAGGCTGCCCTCTCTCACCGGCCTGAGATTTGTCGCGACAACACTGGTGTTCGCCTGCCACATAGCGGTGATCACGCAATTCATCGGCGGTTCGCTCGGCGATTTCGTCGCGTCCACGTTCCCACTCGCCGGCCCGTACGGCGTCGGCTTCTTCTTTGTTCTGAGCGGATTCGTGCTGACCTGGACCGCGCGAAAGGCGGACCGCACGACGAGCTTCTGGCGGCGACGCGTCGTCAAGATCTATCCGAGTCACCTGGTGACCTTCGCGCTGGCCGCCGTGCTCACCGTCGTGGCGGGGCGGGCGACCGGCCTCCTGGACTGGGTGACGAATCCTCTGCTGTTGCACGCGTGGGTGCCGAGCCTCAACACCAGCACCTCGTTCAACGGGGTCAGCTGGTCCCTCTCCTGCGAACTCTTCTTCTACCTCGCCTTCCCGCTGCTGCTGCCGCTCCTGGACCGGATCCCGGCCAACCGGCTCTGGTGGACGATGGGTTCGTTGGCCGTCCTGATCACCGGTGCCGCTCTGATCGCGCAGTTCCTGGTGAGCGATCAGCCCCGGCTGACGATCATCGCCGGTGGGTCGCTGTCCTTCGGCCAGATCTGGTTCGTGTACTTCTTCCCGCCGGTGCGGGCGCTCGAATTCCTGGTGGGCATGACGCTCGCCCGGATCGTGCTGGCCGGTCGATGGCCGCGAATCGGCCTGCTACCCGCGGCCGGCATCGCGGTGGCCGGTTACGGGTTCGTCCTGACCGCACCGTACCTGTTCGCCACCGGCGGGCTGGCATCGCTGTGGTTCGTCCCGCTGATCGCCGCGGCGACCACCGCCGACCTCCGGGACCGACCGTCCCCCCTACGGCATCGGGCCATGGTGCGGTTGGGGGATCTCTCGTTCGCCTTCTACCTGGTGCACTGGATGGTGGTCGTTGCCGGTACGCAGGTGATCGGCCCCGAGACCAGTTTCGGGCCGCTCGGCTCGGCAGCGGCGGTCGCCGCGCTCTTCGGCATCGCGCTGGGCCTGGCCTGGGCGCTGCATCACGGGGTGGAGATGCCGATCATGCGACGGTTCGGGCGCCATGGGCCGGCAGCCCGGTCCGACCGGCCGGAGCCACCCCCCGACCCGGTCGACCGTCCGGTGTCGGCCGGTCGTCGGTCCCGACGTGCGGTCCGCAGCGGAACACTGCGCCACTAGTCACTCGTGGGTGGCACCGGCCGGGGGGGCGCGGTCAGGTCGGTGTCGACGGCGATCCGGCGTACCCCTCCGGGCGCCCGGCCCCCACATCTGCTCAGGCGTGGGCTGTCACACCGGGCGCGGGCAGGCGCACTGCCCGCGCCCCCGATGTTGCGGTCCGACCATGCACCAGGGGGTGCGCGGCCGACTATCCGCCCCGCATCGTCGACACACCGTGTCGTCCCAGGACCATCCGGAACAGCTCGTCGATCCGCTGTCGTCCAGCTTGCGCCACGTCCGACTCGCCGAGCTTGTCGATCGCCAGCGCCAGGTGTCGCGCGGACAGCTCCTCCGCCTGCCGGCGGCCACCGGCACGCTCGACGAGGTCCGCCTGGGCCTGCAGGTGATCGGCCGTGGGCTGCCCGGCCCGCTCGTCGACGAGTCCGGCCAGTTCGACGGCCGCCGCGTTGCCCGCCCGCAGCGCGAGGATGACCGGAATGGTCTTCTTGGATCTGATGAGATCGCTGCGGGCAGGCTTCCCGGTCGCAGCCGGGTCGCCCCAGATGTCCTCGACATCGTTGGCCATCTGCCACGAGAGCCCGAGGTGACGACCGGCCTGACGCAGAGCGTCCACCGTCGCCGGCGCGGCCCCGCCGAGGACCGCGCCGATCGCCGCCGAGGCCTCAAGTAGCGCCGTCGTCTTGGCACACGCCCGCAGATAGTGGTCAGCTTCCACCTCGGAGGCGGACACCCGCTCCAGTGCGAGGTCGGCGGCCTGACCGTCGATCATCTGGTACAGCCCCGCCAGCAGGAGGTCGGCGGAGTGCCTGCCCCGTGAGCTGCCTGTCGAACGCAGCATCTCGAAGGCGGTGGCGATCAGCGCGTCACCGGCGAGGGTGGCCATGCCTGTCCCGAAGACGACCCACGCCGCCGGCCGTCCCCGCCGGAGCGCGTCGGCATCCATGATGTCGTCGTGCAGCAGCGAGAAGTTGTGGATCATCTCCACCGCGACAGCGCCCGGAACTCCGTCGCTCGGCTCGGCGCCGACGGCGCTCGTCGACAGGAGGGTCAGCGTGGCCCGCAGCAGCTTCCCGGCGCCGTCACTGATCGCCGTGCCATCCGCTGCGGACCAACCGAAGTGGTAGCTCGCCAACCGGCCGAGGTCGGGATGCAACCTGCCGACGGCTTCCCGCAGGGCGACGTCGACCAGATCACTGGCCACGCCGAGGCGGGGATCCGTACCGACCCGGTGATTTTGCCGAGTCAGGCTCATGCCCACTCCCGGGTCAGCTGCCGCTGGGACCGAGGACCCGCTCGGCCGCGATGACCAGGTAGTTCAGCGAGTTCTTCCGGTAGCCGGAGAGGAAGGGCACCTCCACACCCGTCTTCAGGGCGCTGTACTCCCGCAGCTCCCAGTAGGGAATCGCCTCGGTCGTGAGGTCCAGGACGCGGGACGGCACCAGGCCGTTGTCGGACAACGCCTTCAGGTAGGCGCTGCGCTTGTGGATGTGGCACACGTAGTGCTCGTCGATGGCGGCGACGTCGTCCGAGTGCTCGGCCACGGCGTCGTTCTGGCACCAGGTCACCAGGACGTAGCGGCCACCGGGGCGCAGCAGCCGGGAGAACTCCGCGAACGTCTCGTCGAGGTCCACGTACATCGTGGTCTCGTTGCTGACGATGGCATCGAACGTACCGTCCGCGAAGGGCGTCTTCGCCATGTTGGCGTAGTGGAAGTTGACCTTGTCAGCGCACTTCCGCTGCTCGGCCAACCGCTCGGCGAACTCGATGTGGTGGGTGCAGAAGTTCACCCCGTCCACCTGGCATCCGTACCGCTCGTGCACCATGAAGCTGGTCCCGCCGCGACCCGATCCAGCGTCCATCACCCGCGCATCCGGTGCCAGCCCTTCGAGCGCGTCCAGAATCAGGCCGACCTGCTCGTTCTCCATCCGGTGCATCTCGCGCAGGATGAGCCGTTCGCGATCCTCCGGCGGCGCCTGCAGCAGGTTGCGGTTGAATTCACCGACCGCGTAGTGGTGGTGGTACAGGCCGTCCATCGCACCCAGCAGGAGGTTGATGGGGTCGCTCTGCTTCTCCTCCCAGTGATCGTTTAGGTCCTGCTCGTAGTCATTGCGTACGACCTCGTTCTTCGCACCGACGTCGATGGACATGTCAGTCTCCTCGTTCCTGAACGGTTCGTCCGCGTGGTTCAGATGCGGATGAGGGTCTTGAGGGCTCGGCGATCGTTCATCGCCGCGTAACCGTCGGGCACACCGGCGAGCCCGACGGTGAGATCGAAGATCGGGGCCGGGTCCAGTGCACCGGACAGGACGTGGGGCAGCAGCTGCGGAATGTAGGTGCGGGCCGGAGTGATCCCCCCGGCCAACGTGAGGTTGCGGTCGAACATCGCCCGCAGGTCCACGCCCTCCTGGCTGCCGTGCGGCACACCGACGAAGCCGATACGACCACCCGGGGCGGCGACCGCCATCGCGGCGGCCATGGCATCGGCGGTACCAACGGCCTCGACGACGCTCATGAAGCCGCGGCCGTCGGACAACTCCCTGGCGTGCTCGGCGACAGACGTGGCCTCGGCGAGGATCACGAAGTCCGCCCCGAACCGGCGGGCCAGCCTGGCGCGCGCCCGGTGGTGACCGAAGACGGTGATCCTGTCGGCTCCCAGCCGCCGCGCGGCCAGTACCGCGCACAGGCCCACCGCACCGTCACCGACGATGGCCACGTCAGAGCCGGCCTGCACGCCGGCGCTGACCGCGCCGTGGTGCCCGGTGCACATGACGTCGGACAGCGACAGGACCGCGGGCATCTGGTCCTCGTCCATCGCCGACGGCAGCGCGACCAGCGTAGCGTCCGCGTACGGCACGGCCACCGCCTCACCCTGGCCCCCGTCGGCCCCGGGGTCGCCCCAGAAGCCCTTACGGGGGCAGGACGTGGGCAGACCCTCACGGCACCGGGCGCACGTGCCGTCGGACCAGACGAAAGGGGCGAGGACGCGGTCGCCGCGGCGCAGGGTCCGCACCTCGGACCCGACGTCCTCGACCACCCCGGCGAACTCGTGGCCGATGCGCTGGCCCGGCAGGCGCGGAACCTGCCCGCGGTACGCCCAGAGGTCGCTTCCGCAGACACAGGCATGGGAGACCCGGACCAGGGCGTCGGTGGCGGACCGGATCGCCGCGTCGGGTACGTGCTCGACCCGGATGTCCCCCGGCCCGTGGATCGTCACCGCGCGCATCAGCCCACCTCGGCAGCGGCGGCGGCGTCGAGGATGCCCGGAAGCGCGGACACGAAGGACCGTGCCTCGTCAGCGCTGAGGATCAGCGGTGGGGACAACCGCACGACGTCCGGCTGCACGGCGTTGACGAGGAACCCCGCCTCCAGCGCCGCGACCTCCACCCGCGCTCCGTGCGGCCCGTCGAGCAGGACCGCCAGCCAGAGACCACGACCACGGACACCGCGCAGCAACGGGTGGTCGATGCCGGCGATGCCGTCATGCAGTGCGGCGCCGACGCTCTTGGCGTTCGACAGGAGGTCGTCCTGCTCGATGACGTCGAGCACGGCCAGCGCGGCGGCGCAGGCCACCGGGTTCGCGCCGAAGGTGGAGCCGTGATCGCCCTTGGCGAAGACCGAACCGAACCCGCCGAACCCCACACAGGCGGCGATGGGCAGCCCGCCGCCGAGACCCTTGGCCAGGGTCACCACGTCGGGACGCACGCCGACGGCGAGGTGGTGAAACCACTCCCCGGTCCGACCGATCCCGCTCTGCACCTCGTCGAAGACCAGTACGGCCCCCGTCTCGTCGCAGCGGGAACGGGCAGCCCGCAGGTAGTCCGCGGCACCCTCGACGACACCCGCCTCGCCCTGGATCGGTTCGAGGAACAGTGCCGCGCAGTCGGGGGTGACGGCCTCGGTGAGCGCCTCGGTGTCGCCGTACGGCACGAACCGCACGTCGATACCGAACGGGGCGAACGCCTCGCGGATCGCCGGCTTGCCGGCCAGGGCGAGCGAGCCCATCGACCGACCGTGGAAGCTCTGCCACGCGGACACCACGTAGGACCGCTTCCTACCCGCGTACCGGCGGACCAGCTTCAGGGCCGCCTCGTTGGCCTCGGTGCCCGAGTTCGCGAAGAACACCCGCCCGGAGCCGCCGAGCAGGTGGAGCAGTCGCTCCGCGAGCAGGACCTCCGGCTCGTGCAGGTAGAGGTTCGAGATGTGGGCGAGCCGCCCGACCTGCCGACGCACCGCCTCCACCAGTGCGGGATGGGCGTGCCCGAGCGCCGAGACTGCGATGCCGGCGATCAGGTCCAGGTACTCGCGGCCGTCCACGTCCCACACCCGGCTCCCACTCCCGTGTGAGATCGCCACGGGCGGAGTTCCATAGTTCGGCATCAGAACCGCTTCGAATCGACGTCGAAGTTCCGATCCGATGGGCAATGCGTCAGAAGCCATCAGAGAAAGACCCTCTTCCCGATCAGACGACACCCGCACGTGCACCCGCGCGATGACCGTCTCCGCTTGACCGGGGGCGACCATTCGTCGCGTCCCAGCGGCAACAGCAGTCATATGAGCACATCGAATTAAGGGCCGCAACCCTTCTCAACGAATTGCCGTTCAACGATGCGCCGACGTCGTCGGAACACTCCTTCTTTGTGACACCGGCGTCCACATTAGCGGCACACGGCGGGGCCTCACGCCGGTACCGTCGCCCGCCGCCGACCGTTGATCAGCCAGATGACGAGTGCGGCGCAGGGCACAGTCACCATGGCGTAGACAACGCCCGGTATGGCGATTTCCGGATTGCCGAGCATGCCGGGGTCCAGCGCAATGGTGACGGCGAGCGCGCTGTTGTGTACACCGACGTCCATGCCCACCGCCACGGCCCGCGGTCCCTCGACCCCGAACAGGCGGGGCACGGTGTAGCCCAGGACCAGACTGAGCACACAGAACAGCGTGGCGGCCAGTCCGACCCGGCCGAACTGGGCCATGAGCTGGTCCCGCTCGCGGAGCACCGTGGTCACGGCGATGAGCACGAGGAACACCACCGAGACCACCCGGATCACCGGGTCGAGCCGCCGTGCGACGTCGGCGCTGCGGGCGCGTACGGCCAGGCCCGCAACCACCGGCAGCAGGATGACCAGCAGCAACCGGGTGACCTCGGCGGCACCGAGGCCGGCGCGGCCCACCTCGGCGGGCTGGAAGTACGCCAACGCGAGATTCACGATCATCGGCAGAGTCACCACGGACAACACGGTGTTCACCGCGGTCATGGTGATGTTGACAGCGACGTCGCCCCGGGCCAGGTGGCTGAACAGGCTCGCGGTCGTCCCCCCCGGCGAGGCGGCGATCAGCAACATGCCGACGGCCAGTTCGGGTGGCAGGTCGAGAACGACGACCAGCCCGAAGCACAGCACCGGCATGACGAGCAGTTGACAGACGAGCCCACAGACGAGCGCCCTGGGGTGGCGCAACGCAGAAGTGAAGTCGCCCAGGGTCAGCGTGGTGCCGAGCCCGAACATCAGGACGGCGATGACAAGCGGCAGCAAAACCCCGGCCAGCGGCGGCAGAGTCACGGTTCCCCTCCGGTGGTTATCTCAGATCGGATCACCGGAGACTGACGCATGTCCATGCTGTTGGAAAGCCCTACGATCGACACCCACGGCGTCAACATTCGTAGCGCCAATGATGACATCGGCAACCTTGCCGGCCCCGAATAATCGCCGGTAGGGTCGTGAGGGTCGAGGATCCGGACACCCCATTCACGGTGACATCCTCATTCATTCCGCGCGCCGGGAAAGCGCGACGCGGGCCGGAAGATGAATTGGAAGGAACCCGCTGACGATATGGTGACCATCGAGGTCGGAATTGGCCGGGGATCCCACGCGCTGTACTCCGAGATGCGCCGCTGCGTCGACGAGGCACTGACTGTCTTCTTCGCCGACAAGGCCCGGCTCGCCGCGGGGTCCGGAATGGTCGACGTGGTGGACGCGCTGCGCGATTACGTCTTGGTCGGCGGCAAGCGCCTGCGACCGCTGCTCTGTCTCTGCGGGTGGCAGGCGGCGGGCGGCAGGCCGCAGCACCCGGCCGCGGTGGCCGTCGCCGCCTCCCTCGAACTCTTCCACGCCTTCGCGCTCATCCACGACGACATCGTCGACAACGCGGCGGTACGTCGCGGGCATCCCTGCCTGCACGTCACGCTCGTCGGGCACGGTCGGAGCGACGACCCGGCCCGCAACGTACGGTTCGGCGTGGACAGCGCCATGCTGCTCGGCGACCTGGCCATGGTCTGGTCGGACGAGATGCTCCACTCCAGCGGCGTCACCCCGGTCCAGATGCGGGCGGTGCGTCCCATCCTCGACCAGATGCGGACCGAACTGATGTTCGGTCAGTACCACGACCTGTTGAGCAGCCACAGACCACCCGACGTCACGACCGCCCTCAGGGTGGCCAGCTACAAGAGCGGCCGGTACACCGTGCAGCGGCCGCTGCAGATCGGAGCGGCGTTGGCCGGCGCCGACGAGTCGCTACTGGCCGCGTGTACGGCGTTCGCGCTGCCCATCGGCGAGGCGTTCCAGTTGCGCGATGACCTGCTCGGCATCTTCGGGGACGCGAAGAGCACCGGAAAGTCCACCCTGGACGACATTCGTGAAGGCAAGGGCACCGTGTTGCTGGCGATCGCCCTGGAGGAGGCCGACCACGGGCAGCGGTCCGACCTGGCGGATCTGGTCGGCAATCCGAACCTCGACGAGGCCGGCGCGGAGACCGCCCGCCGCATCCTGCTCGCCACCGGTGCGCCGGCGAAGGTCGAGCGCATGATCGAGGAGCGGCTCCGTCAGGGTCTGGCCGTGCTCGAAGGCGCCGACTTCCATCCGGAGGCGAAGGCCGCGTTGCGCGATCTGGCCCGGGCGGCGGCGGTGAGGTCGGCATGAGGATCACGCCGTACGCCACGACGACGACCTCGGCGGACGCGCTGCTCCGCGAGGCGGCCGCCGACGACTGGGCCCTGATCAGCCCATCGGTGTACGAGTGCGGCCGGATCGTCTCGGACGCGCCGTGGCTGGACGGGCACTCGGCCCGGTTGCGGTTCCTGCTCGACGAGCAGGCCGTAGACGGTGGCTGGGGAGTGCCGGGTTTCCGGCTGGTGACCAGCCTGAGCGCCACCGAGGCACTGCTCACGGCCCACCGTCGCGGCCTCCCCGTGGACAGGGAGTTGCCCGCCGACGCACTGGCGGCGGGTGCCGGCGCGGGCGTCCAGGCCCTGCGGACGTTGCTCGACCACGACGAGACCCCGTTGCCGGACCTGGTCGCCATCGAGGTGCTGGTGCCCCGGCTGATCGACCTGGTCAACGACCATCTGCGTCAACTCGGCCACGCCACCGATCCGGCCCTGGCCGAGCTGGTGCGCGGCGGCCCGCTCCGGACGCCCGCCGCGACCGCACCTGAGCTGCTCGTCCAGATCCGGGGTGCGACGGCTTCGGCCCACCCGGTCCCGCCGAAACTCTGGCACAGCTGGGAGATCATCGGGTCGGACCTGTCGGAGGATCCCGCGGTAACTCCGGTGTCCGGCAGCGTCGGTTGTTCCCCCGCGGCCACCGCGGCCTGGTTGCGTACGCGTCCCGAGCCGTCCCACCCCTCCCTGCGCTACCTGAACGCGGTGCAGTCCCGCTCGAACGGCCTCTTTCCGGTCGGCGCGCCGATGCCGCACTTCGAACGCTCCTGGATCATCAACCTGTTTCACGTGCACGGCGTCCCGTGCCACGTGCCGGAGTCTGTGCTGAGCTCACTCGAATCGGCGCTGGGGGACGACGGCATCGCGGCCGGAGACGGTCTCCCGGTGGACGCGGACGACACGGCGTCGGTGCTCTGGGCGCTCGACGTGCACGGCCGGATCCACGACCTGGCCCCCCTGCTGCACTACTACGACGGCACACGGTTCTTCACCTACCCGGAGGAGCGCACCCCATCGCCGACCGCGAACGCGCATGCCCTGGAGGCGTTGGGGCAGCGCATCGGACGTCGGGGCGGTGACGCGGGCCGGTACGAGGCTCCGGCCCGGGCCGCCCGGGACTGGTTGATCAGCGCGCAGTCGGGCGACGGCAGTTGGACCGACAAGTGGCACGGCTCCCCCTTCTACGCCACCGCCACCTGCGTCAATGCCCTGGCCACCTACGGAGGCCCGCAGGCCCGCCCGGCCATCGAACGGGCCGTCGAGTGGATCCTCGACACGCGGCAGGGCGACCGGTGGGGGCACGGTCGCGGAACCGAGGAGGAGACCGCGTACGCGGCCTGGATCCTGGGCCTGAGCAACTCCGCCGCGAACCGCGCGGACATCCGGTCGGGTCTGGCGGCGGCACGCGAAACGCTCGTCGGTGCCGAGGTGACCGAGCGGACGCCGGCGCTCTGGATCGGCAAGGACGTCTACACCCCGGTACGGATCGTCCGGGCGACCTGCCTCGCCGTGCTGCACAGTCTGAATAGGGATGACCATGGAAACTGAGACCCTGCTGCTGCCGTGCCCGTTTCCCGACCGGTCGCATCCCGGCGCGGCCGCCGCCGCCGACCACGTCCGGCGGGTCGCCGCTGAGATCGAGCTGACGGGCCCGTCCAGTGCCAAGGTGCTACACGGGATCGCCCTCGGCGAGGCCGCGGCACTCACGTATCCGGACACGGACCAGGAGCGGCTACAGGTCGCCACGCTCTGGATCGCCTTTCTGGTCCTGTTCGACGACGCGTGGAGCGATCTCGTCCAGATCGACGGGGACTGGCGCCAACGGGTGCTGGCTGAGCACGCCGTCATCCTCGAGGTGTTGGGTGGGCGGCCGGCCGGGCCCGCGGACGGAGCCCTGGTACGGCTGCTCGGACGGATCCTGGACGAGATCGGGCACCTCGACCCGGACTTTGACACGTCCCGGCTGCGGGGGGAGATCCGCAACTATCTCGCCGCGACGCTGTGGGAAGTGGATCTCCGCAGCCGGGGCCGGATACCCGATCTTTCCTCCTACCTGTTCATGCGCCGGGTGTTCAGCACCATGACGGTGCAGGTCGAACTGGACTACTTCGTCGACCGGCTCCACCTGCCCGAGTCCGTCCGACAGCACCCGTGCCTGCGGTTGGTGGACGCCTCCGTCGCCGACTACGGGTGCATAGCAAACGACCTCTATTCGCTCGATGCGGAGCGACGGGCCGGAGTCACCTCGAACATCGTGATCATCCTGGAGCACGAGTACGGCTGGACCGAGGAGCGGGCCACGGCACACGCCAGACGCATGGCCGAGCACGCGCTGCTCACCTTTCAGGAGGTCAGCGAGGACCCCGACCGCTTCGGGCTGCCAAACAGCGAGGCCGTACGGCGCTACCTCCACCACTACGAGTCGTTCATGTCGGCCGCAGTCCGCTGGCCGGCGCGATCGGCGCGTTACCGCAGCCAGAGCTGACCGGGCCACCCGTCGGTGGTCATCGCGAAAGGTAGGTTCTCCGTGTCCGCCACCATGCACGAGTCGCGACAATCGCCCCGGCCACCCCGCCTCCCGGCAGGACTGCCCCTCATCGGTCACGGCCTCCAGCTGCTCCGGCGGCGGCTGGAATTCCTGCAGGAGGCTCGCCGTTACGGTCCTGTCGTACGCGTCGGGCTCGGTCCCTCCACCGCCTATCTGGTCAACGACCACACCCTGCTGCACCAGATGCTGGTGAAGGACGCCGCGCTGTTCCCCCGTGGCATCCACTTCCGCAAGGCACGGGCGGTAGCCGGCGACGGGATCATCACCGCCGAGGGTCCCCCGCACCGCCGACAGCGCCGCCTGGTGCTACCGGCCTTCAACCGGAAGCGGGTGCACGGTTACAGCGACGTGATGCGCCAGATCGCCACGGAACGGATCTCGTCATGGCCGGAGGACGAGCCGATCGAACTCAAGCCGGAGTTCGTCTCGTTGGCCACGACGATCGGGACCCGGACCCTCTTCTCGACCGAACTGGGCGCTGCCGCGGTCTCCGTCATCGAACGGGCGCTGCCGGTGCTGACGCGCGGCGTCAGTCTGCGCGCCATGGATCCCACCGGGCTGGTGGAACACCTGCCGCTGCCGGCGAACCGTCGCTTCGATGCCACCATGCGGGAGCTGCACCAGGTGATCGACGGGATCATCGCCTCCTACCGGAGGACGGAGCAGCAGGGCGACGACCTGCTCTCGTTGCTGATGGTGGCGACCGACGAGGGATCGGGTCAGGGGATGACCGACCTTCAGTTGCGTGACGAGGTGATCAGCATCCTGCTCTCCTCCGCCGAGACGACAGCGCTGACCATGAGTTGGGCGTGTCACGAGCTGGGCCAACATCCCGAGGTGTTCCGCGCGCTGCGGGCCGAGGTCGACCGGGTCCTGCCCGACGGCGAAGCTCCCCGGCACGAGCAGCTGGTCGATCTTGAGCTGACCCGCCGGGTGGTGAAGGAGACACTGCGGCTGTATCCCCCGACGTACTTCCTCTCCCGCAGTGCCACGGCGGACGTCCGTCTCGGCGACCACCTGATCCCCCGCGGCAGCACGGTATTGTACTCCTTCTACTCGCAACACCGTGACCCGACGCTGTTCCGTGACCCGAACAGCTTCGATCCGGACCGGTGGCTTCCCGAGCGCGCCGCGGACGTCACCGTGGAGGCGTACATGCCCTTCGGTGAGGGTGCGCACCGGTGCGTGGGTGAGGGATTCGCCTGGGCCGAGGCCATGACCTCGCTCGCCATCATCGCGGCCCAGCGCGACCTGCGGCCGGTGAACGGTGCTGCGGTGCGACCGACCGGAACGGTCACGCTGATGCCCCGCGGCCTGTCGATGGTGCTGCCGAGGCGGGCGGGATGAGCGTGGACCACAGGGTGACGGTGGACCGCGTCACCTGCATCGGCGCCGGCCAGTGCGTGATGCACGCGCCGGACGTTTTCGACCAGGACCTGGACGGCGTAGTCGTGATCAGGACCGCCGCGGCCGCCGGCGAGGTGTGGGAGGACGTCGTCGAGGCGGCGGCCCGGTGCCCGGTGCAGGCCATCACACTGCCGGGCGCATGAGCCGGAGAGGGGGAGATCCATGCTGACGAACATCCACACGCCACAGGACCTCAAGGGGTTGACGCCTGCGGAGCTCGCCACACTGAGCGCGGAGATCCGCAGCTTCCTGGTGACCGCGGTCTCCCGGACCGGGGGGCACCTCGGTCCGAACCTCGGCGTCGTCGAGCTGACGATCGCGCTACACAGGGTATTCGACTCTCCGCACGACTCCCTTCTCTGGGACACGGGCCACCAGGCGTACGTGCACAAACTGCTCACGGGCCGGCAGGACTTCTCGCGGCTGCGGCAGCAGGGTGGTCTGTCCGGGTACCCGAGTCGCGAGGAGTCCGACCACGATCTCATCGAGAACTCGCACGCCTCGACAGCGCTCTCCTACGCCGACGGCATCGCACGGGCACGGCAACTCCTCGGCGTACGGGATCGCAGCGTCGTCGCGGTGGTGGGCGACGGCGCCCTCACCGGTGGGATGGCCTGGGAGGCGCTCAACAACATCGCGGGCGCCACCGACCGACCGGTGATCGTCGTGGTCAACGACAACGGCCGCTCGTACGCGCCCACCATCGGCGGCCTCGCACGGCACCTGTCCGTCCTGCGCGGTGGCGTCCGGCGCGAAGGGGCGTCACCACTCGACGAGCCCGCCATCTTCGCTCAGCTGGGCCTGCACTACATCGGGCCGGTCGACGGCCACGACATCGCCGCCCTGGAGGCGGCGATGACCAGAGCGAGGTCCCTCAACGCACCCGTGGTGGTGCACTGCGTGACCCGCAAGGGCTGCGGATACCCGCTCGCCGAGAGTGACGACCGGGACTGCTTCCACGGCATCGGAGCTATCGACTCACTGACCGGACGGCAGTTGACGGCCTCCTCGGCGCAGAGTTGGACGTCGGTCCTCGGCGACGAACTGGTCCAGATCGGCGCGCAACGTCCCGACGTGGTGGCGGTGACCGCGGCCATGCTGCAACCGGTCGGCCTGCAGCCCTTCGCGGAGAAGTTCGCGGACCGGGTCATCGACGTGGGCATCGCCGAACAGCACGCGGTCACCTGCGCGGCCGGGCTGGCCGCAACCGGTCTGCATCCGGTCGTCGCCATGTACGCCACGTTCCTCAACCGGGCGTTCGACCAGTTGCTGATGGACGTCGCCCTGCACCGGGCCGGCGTGACGTTCGTCCTGGACCGGGCCGGGATCACCGGTGACGACGGGCCCAGTCACAACGGCATGTGGGACATGTCGGTACTGCAGATAGTGCCACGACTGCGGATCGCCGCGCCGCGCGACGGAACCCGGCTACGGGCGCTGCTACGTGAGGCGGTCGAGGTCACGGACGCACCCACGGTCGTCCGCTTTCCCAAGGGGGGCGTGGCGCCGGACATTCCCGCCATCGAGCACGTCGACGGCGTCGACATCATCGGCCGGTTCGGTTCCCGGCGGGAGTTGCTGTTGATCGCGGTCGGGGCGATGGCCCAGCCGTGCGTCGATGCCGCCCGGCAGCTTGCCGAGCAGGGCGTCGGGGTGACCGTCGTCGACCCCCGGTGGGTGCGACCGATCAACCCCGTGCTGCTGGACCTCGCCCGGACGCACCGGTTGGTCGCCACGGTGGAGGACAACCTGAAGGTTGCCGGGGTTGGTGCCGCGTTCGCGCAGGCAGCCACCGACGAGGGCATCGAAGCACCGTGCCTGACCTTCGGCATCCCCACGGCCTTCCTGACGGTGGCGTCGCGGTCACAGCTGCTCGACGAGCTCGGGTTGACCTCGGAAGGGCTGGTCACGAGGCTTCGGCGACTCATCGCCGACCGGCTGTTGGTTCAGTAGAGGGGCGATGCGGAGATGGACGGCAGAGAGAAGAGAGTCCTACTGGCGAACCCCAGAGGCTACTGCGCCGGGGTGGAGCGTGCGGTACAGACCGTGGAGAAGGCGCTTGAGCTGTACGGCCCACCGATCTACGTACGCAAGGAGATCGTCCACAACCGGCACGTGGTCCAGACGCTGGTGGCGCGGGGGGCCGTCTTCGTCGAGGAGAACGAGGAGGTTCCGAGCGGGGCGACGGTGATCTTCTCCGCGCACGGGGTGGCGCCCTACGTCCACGAATCCGCCTCCGCGCGGTCGTTACGGGTGATCGACGCGACCTGCCCCCTGGTGACGAAGGTGCACAACGAGGCGCGCCGGTTCGCCGCCGAGGACTACGACATCCTGCTCATCGGCCATCAGGGGCATGAGGAGGTACTGGGTACCGCCGGCGAGGCACCCACGCACATCCAGGTCGTCGACACCCCCGGCGATGTCGAAGCGGTCACGGTCCGTGATCCGGACCGGGTGGTCTGGCTCTCCCAGACCACGCTGTCCGTCGACGAGACCCAGCAGACCGTGGAGCGGCTCCGTGCCCGGTTCCCGTCGCTGGAGTCGCCACCGAGCGACGACATCTGCTACGCCACCCAGAACCGGCAGGAGGCCGTCAAGGCGATGGCCGCCGAGTGCGACGTGATCATCGTGGTCGGGTCCCCCAACTCGTCCAACTCCCAGCGACTGTGTGAGGTCGCCCTGGAAGCAGGGGCGGGTGCCGCGTACCTGGTCGACTTCGCACACGACATCTCGCCGGAGTGGCTGCGGGATGCCCGGACGGTCGGCCTCACCGCCGGCGCATCCGTTCCGAACGAGCTGGTGCAGGACGCGCTCGAATGGTTGCGCGCCCATGGCTACGGCGCTGTCGAGAACGTCACGACCGCGGTGGAGAACACGGTCTTCGCATTACCGCAGGAGTTGCGGGCGGCGCTACGCCCAGGGCATGGAACGGGGGGCCTGAAGTGACCGCTGTCAGTCTCGGTATGCCTGCCGTGCCGCCTCCGCCGCTTGCTCCGCGTCGGGTCAGTCGCCAGATCATGGTCGGTTCGGTGCCGGTCGGTGGTGGTGCGCCGGTGTCGGTGCAGTCGATGACCACCACCCTCACCTCCGATGTGAATGCCACCCTGCAGCAGATCGCCGAGTTGACGGCGTCGGGTTGTCAGATCGTCCGGGTGGCCGTGCCCAGTCAGGATGATGTGGAGGCGTTGCCGGCGATCGCGAGGAAGTCGCAGATCCCGGTGATCGCCGACATCCATTTCCAGCCGAAGTATGTGTTCGCGGCGATCGATGCGGGTTGTGCGGCGGTGCGGGTCAACCCGGGCAACATCCGGCAGTTCGACGACAAGGTGAAGGAGATCGCGGCGGCGGCTTCGGCGGCGGGTACGCCGATCCGGATCGGCGTCAACGCGGGTTCGTTGGACAAGCGGCTGCTGGCCAAGTACGGCAGGGCCACCGCCGAGGCGTTGGTCGAGTCGGCGTTGTGGGAGTGCTCGTTGTTCGAGGAGCACGGTTTCCGGGATATCAAGATTTCGGTGAAGCACAACGATCCGGTGGTGATGATCCGGGCGTACCGGCAGCTTGCCGAGCAGTGTGACTATCCGCTGCATCTGGGGGTGACCGAGGCCGGTCCGGCGTTTCAGGGCACCATCAAGTCGGCGGTGGCTTTCGGGGCGTTGCTGGCTGAGGGGATCGGCGACACGATCCGGGTGTCGTTGTCGGCGCCGCCGGTGGAGGAGATCAAGGTCGGCAACCAGATCCTGGAGTCGCTGGGGTTGCGTGAGCGTGGGTTGGAGATCGTTTCCTGCCCGTCGTGTGGCCGGGCTCAGGTGGATGTCTACAAGTTGGCCGAGGAGGTCACCGCCGGTCTGGAGGGGTTGCCGGTGCCGTTGCGGGTCGCCGTGATGGGTTGCGTGGTGAACGGGCCGGGTGAGGCCCGTGAGGCCGATCTCGGGGTCGCCTCGGGCAACGGCAAGGGGCAGATCTTCGTCAAGGGACAGGTCGTCAAGACCGTCCCGGAGGGACAGATCGTCGAGACCCTGATCGAAGAAGCGCTACGCATCGCCGACGAAATGGGCGTCGCAATACCAATCGACTGACCACTCGAGGAGAACCGTGACATCGTCAACCAGCACCCTCTCGCCCCTGGACCGGCCCTGGTCCGAGCGGATCGACGCCGAGGAACTCATCGAAGCAGCCATGGACTGGCACTTCGACCCGAGCACGGGCTCGCCCTTCTGGCTGGATCGGGCCAAGGGCTTCGACTTCGATCCTCGTCGGGACGTCCGGACCATCGCGGATCTGACGCTCTTTCCGAACATCGTGGACGAGCTACGCGACGTACCCATCCGGGATCTCATCCCCCGTGGCTACGGGACCAGTTACCAGCAGCCGATCATCGCCGAAAGTGGCGGGACGACCGGACCACCCAAGCGACTCATGTGGATGGCGGAGACCCTGGAGCAGGCGACCGCCTGGCATGCCGACGGCCTCGCCCGGCACGGTGCGTTCCGGCGCGGCGGGGACTGGCTCTGCATGGGGCCTACCGACCCCCACATGGCGGGCCATCTGATCCGCGCCACCGCGGCCAAGTTCAACGCGATGTGCTTCCTGCTCGACCTCGATCCGCGCTGGGTCAAGCGGTTGGTCGAGCGGGGGGCGACCGACGAGATCGCACTCTACGTCGAGCACGTCGTCGACCAGGCCGAGTGGATTCTGCGCAGCCAGGACATCTCGGTCTTCTACAGCACCCCGCCCCTGCTCGACGCGCTCTGCCGACGCGGCGACATGGTGGACCTGATCAACGAGCGGGTCGACGTGATCGGCTGGGGCGGCACGAAGATGGACACCGAGGTACGCAACCACTACCAGCGTGAGGTCTTTCCCGGCGTCAAGTTCATCGGCGGCTACGCCAGCACGATGATCGTCGGCGGCATCGTGGAACGCGCCGACGGCGTCGAGGGGGAGTCGCCGATCTTCGACCCGCCCTCGCCGGTGACCATCTTCTCGGTGATCGATCCGGCGACCGGCGTGAGCGTTCCGTACGGGGAGCGTGGCCAGGTACTCCAGCACCACATCAGCCGTGGCCTGCTCCTGCCCAACAATCTGGAGCGCGACTCGGCGATCCGGGTGCCGCACCCCCGCGGCACCGGTGGTGACTCGATCGCCGATGTGCAACCGGTGACCCAGTTCTCCGGCAAGCCGGTCGTCGAGGGCGTGTACTGACATGGCGGAAAGCATCAGCTGGCTGCTGCGTGACATGCGCAGGGCGCGCAGGGGTGGTGCGGACGGCGTCGCCCGGCGCCAGCGTGACCGACTCGCGAGAGTGGTGTCGCATGCGCGTGCCCATTCCCCCTATTACCGCCAGCTCTACCGAGGGCTGCCGGACCCGGTCCACGACGTCAAGCTCCTGCCGGTCACCGACAAGCGGAAGCTGATGGCCGACTTCGACAACTGGTGCACGGACCGGCGGGTGACCCTCGAACGAGCCCGCTCGTTCATCGACGATCCGACACAGGTCGGCCGCCCCTTCCTCGACCGGTACCGGGTGGGCACCAGCTCGGGTAGCAGCGGCATCCGTGGCATCTTCCTCTTCGATGACCGGAGCACCGCCGTCACCAGCGCGATGGCACTTCGCGGGTTCGGGAGGTGGCTACGTTGGCGGGACGCCGCCCGCATCGTCGCAGGCGGCGCCCGGGTGGCGACGATCCTCGCCACCGGCGGGCACTTCGGATCCTCGACGGTGCTGCCCCGGCGAGGAGACGGCAGCCGGATCGGGGAGCACCGGCTCCGGGTCTTCTCGGTGTTCGCGCCACTGCCGCAGCTGGTCGCCGAACTGAACGACTTCCGTCCGGCTGTCCTGATCGGCTACGCGGGCCAACTCGCCCTGCTCGCCGGCGAGCAGGAGGCAGGCCGGCTCCGGATCCGGCCCACCCTGGTCGTGCTCGGCGCGGAGGGCCTGTCCCAGCAGGGCTACGAGCGGATCGCCTCCGTATTCCAGTCGCGCATCGGTAACGGCTACGGTGCCTGCGAGTTCATGTCGACGGCCGCCAGCTGCCCGCAGAACTGGCTGCACGTCAACAGTGACTGGGTCATCGTCGAACCGGTCGACCGGGACCACCGCCCGGTGTCGCCCGGCGAGGCATCACACACCGTGCTGATCACCAACCTCGCCAACGAGGTCCAGCCGATCCTGCGCTACGACCTCGGCGACTCCCTGCTCGTACGTCCGGATCCCTGCCCCTGCGGCGATCCGTTCCCGGCGATCCGGGCTCGTGGACGGGCCAGCGACGCACTGCTGTTCCGGGACGGCCGCGGCAACCAGGTGCCGGTCGCACCGGTCGCGCTGGCCGGCGTCATCGACCGCGCTCCAGGTCTGGAGTTGGCACAGGTGCACCAGACCTCACCGAGCCAGCTCAGTGTGCGGCTACGGGCGGCACACCATGCCGACCTGGAGGAGCTGTGGCGGGTCGTCCGCGCCGAGATCCAGACGTTCCTGCATGCCCATCAGCTCCACGACATCAGTGTGACGCGCAGCGACGAGGCACCCGAACAGTCCGCCGGCGGGAAGTATCGCCTGATCATCCCGTTCGCCGGAGCACCCGAGAGGTCGGCGCAGGAGAGCGAGTCCAAATGACCCACACATCGTTCGTCCGGACCGTGGAAGACCGCGTCGACTCCGGCACGTACGTCCTTTCCCCGGCCGAGGTCGAACAGGTGGCACTGGTCGTCGACCAGTTCCGGCACCGGGTGTCCAAGGTCGACCGGCCGGAGACGGTGACCGTCGCGCACCTGCTCCACGGGTACCTGCCCGAAGGTCTGCTACGGGCGATCGGGGACTTCCGTCGCTACGGCAGCCCGCACGGAGTGCTCACCATCCGCAATCTCCCCCTGCCGGAGGATCTCCCCCCGACTCCGCGCAGCGCCAACTCGGTAGCGGTGGACTGCACGCCCTCGGCCGCCCTGCTGCTGCTGCTGATGTCCCGGATGGGGGACCCGATCTCGTACGTCGAGGAGAAGCACGGTTCCCTGATCCACGACATCTGTCCCGTACCCGGTGAAGAGGAACAGCAGCAGAACACCGGCGCGGTCTACTTCAAGCTGCACACCGAGAACGCCTTCCACGCCGCCCGACCGGACTTCCTCGGCCTGCTGTGCCTCAGGCCCGACCACGATCGTCGCGCCGCCTCGATCACCAGCTCGATCACGGAGGCCGTCCGGCTGCTCAGCCCGGCTGACGAGGCCGTGCTCCGCGAGCCACGATTCCGTACCCGTCTGGCGCCGTCGTTCTGCCGCGGTCAGGCCCACCGGCCGTACCTCGACCCGGCGCCCGTTCTCACCGGCAGCGCCAGCTTCCCTCTACTCACCGTCGACTTCGACGACACCGCGCCGGACGATCTGCAGAGCGCTGCGGCACTTGACGCTCTCCACGAGGCACTGCAGGCCGTCCGACGCGAAGCCATCCTGGTACGGGGTGACCTGGCGATCATCGACAATTCGACAACTGTTCACGGGAGGGGTGAGTTCACACCCCGGTACGACGGCGCGGACCGTTGGCTGCAACGGCTCTTCGTCGTGCGGTCCCTGCGTAGCTCCCTCGATCTCCTCGATCGAGCCGACGGCTACCGGTGCAGGGCCTTGACCGTGCCGTGATCCCCACCGGCCCGCGGGTGCGCCTCCTGCTGCGGATGCCGTGGCGAGTAGAAGCGGGAGCGGTACGCCACCACCACCGCCTCGCCACGGCTACGGACCCGCAGCTTGCGCAGGACCCTGGATACGTACGCCCGAACCGTCGCGGTGGTGACCGACATCGCCTCGGCGATCTCCCCCGTGGACTCTCCACCGGCGAGTCGATGGAGCGTCTCCCGTTCCCTCGGCAGCAGGGTCCGGATAACGTCAGCGCGGCTGGGACCGTCGTAGTCGTTGTCGAAGCAGTCGGTCAGGTAGCCGATCATCTGACGGGCCAGTGGGGCCGAGACGAACGCGCTTCCGGCTTCGGCGGCCCCGAGGGCCTGGGGCAGGTCGCTGGGCAGTCGGTCCCGCAGCACGTAACCACTGGCCCCGCCGCTCATGCCGTGCCAGACGCTCGATCCACTGCCACCGACGGCGACCACCACGAGCGCGGCCTCCGTCCGGTCGATCAACTCGCCGACCGTCTGCGGCCCCTCGGCCAACAGGGTGCTGGACAACACGAGGACGTCCGGGTGGCGCTGCCGGACCGAGTCGATCGCCTGCCCCAGGTTTTCCCCCTCGCCGATGACGTCATGGTCGGTCAGACTGTCCACCACCTTGCGGATCAACCGGCGTCCCATCGCATCGGAATCCGCGATGATCACATGCATAGAGAACCTCGCCTGGGTAGGGCTCCCCCCGTGTGGGAGCGATCCGGTGGAGCTTGATCGGACTTGCGCTCTGTGTGCTGCGAGGACGGGCAGCGTCCTCGCTCTCCTGGAACGTCCGCCGCCTCGGTACCCGACTACGGCGGCGGGGTGGCGAACCTGCGGCGACGATGGACGGCGGTGGATGGATTCAATAAAAAACCGACCTCCCGGTTTTGTCAACACCACCCGTTATGGGCCGTCACGGACAGTAATCGGAGGCACCGCGACCGTCCGGTCGGTCCGCAGGGTTGAGCAAAGCGCGATTCGGGGATGCGGAATTTTCACTGGCCAGCGAATCTCGCCGACGGTACAATGCTTTGAAGTTTATCAATATAACGGGAGGCATCTGTGAGTCAGCAGATTGATGCCCCACGCCCTCTTCCGCGAGAACTAGGCCCGCCGGCACCAACTGCCCTCTCGTACGATTCCACAGTCCCACGATCACTGGTGCACCGAGCAGCGGTCTCCGAGGTGCTGCTGACGAGTTGGCACCGCGCAGGCGAAGGGACTTTCGTCTGCGGGGCGCAGTTGCCCCGCGGACACAGCCTCTACGCCGCCGACAACGACGAATTCGACGCACTCGTGATCATCGAAACCGTCAGGCAGGCCGGCATTCTGGTCGGTCACGAAGGATACGGGGTCCCCACCCACAATCCCTTCATCATGCAGCGCCTGCGTTGGCGGCTCTTCGCACCCCTCGTCCACAGCGGGGGGCACCCGTTCAACTGCGTGGTCACCGTCCGCGGCATGGATGCCCAGATCCGTCCGAACGGCACGTCCTTCATCAGGTTCGAGTTCGAGCTGCACCGTGACGCGCGCCTGCTCGCCTCGGCGACCGGGTGGACCCGCTGCGTCAGTCCCGCCTCCTATCCACGGTTGAGGTGGGGCGAAGGCGGTCCCAGGCCGGCACTACCGCGGCCCCTACAGCCAGTGGAACCGGCTTCGGTCGGTCGCGTCGATCCGCGTGATGTCGTCGTCGCCGGAAACCCCCGCGACGGCCTCGAGCTGAGAGTCCCGATCGAACATCCCGTCTTTTTCGACCATCCCCTCGACCATGCGCCGGGAATACTCCTCTACGAAGCAATGCGCCAGGCCGCCTGCGTCACAGCGGGCCGCCGGTTCTCCATGGTGGGCGCCGACGTCCAATTCACGCACTTCACCGAACTGGACCAACCCTGCCATATCCTGGTCTCGCTCAGGGAGACCGACGGCACGCATGCCGACGTCCACTTCCGGCAGAACGAACGAAACACCGCCCAAGGTTTCGTCATGCTGACTGAGAAATGAACTCCGATCGTGACTCGTCAGCCAGCTCGAGCAGTTCCCGCAGCCTGGAAGCGGGCACCAGACCGGGAAGAACCAACCGCCACATCTGTGCGACCTTGTCGTTCAACCTGGGCCGCTCATTGAGCACCTGCGCCAGCACCTGGAGCCCCGTGAATGAACCTACGATGAAGTGGGCCGTCTCAGCGGTGTCGATCGCCGGGCTGATGTCACGCTCTTCGACGGCGCGGTCCAGAAACTCCCCGGTCATGCCGATCCAGTCCAGGTAAGGAGTTCTTCCGTCCTGCTCGAGGGCACCCCGCTCCAGGGTGAGGCGAATGCCACCGCGAATCACCGGATCTTTGATCATCTGGCCGGCGAGGGCGTGCGAGAGCTTGATCATCGTGTCCAGTGCGCGGGTGCCGGGCGCCGCCGCCCGCTCGGCAACTCTCATCCAGGCGACGTGCTGCATATCGACGACGGCCTGTGCCAACTCGGCCTTGGAACCGAAGTGGAAGTACAGCGCACCTTTGGTCACTGCGGCCTTGGCGATGATGTCGCCGAGGCTGGTCGTCTGGTAGCCGAACTGGTCAAAGACGTCGGCTGCTGCTCGGAGGATCGCCGCTCGTGTCTGCTCAGCACGTGCCTGCCTCACCATAGGCGACATCCTAGGGATTCGCGTGGTGGGGCGGCCATGGTCATCCGGTGACCGGATCCCGGCCCGTTGCAGACCCGCCTGACGGTCAGCCTCGCGTACCTGGTCCCGGGTGCGGTGGCCGGACGGGTCCGGCCACCGCGGCCCCCTGGTCAGATCCGGGCCAGGATGGTCCTCATCGTATCGATCTCGGTCTGCTGGGTGATGCTGATCCGCTCGGCGAGGGCCTTGGCGTCGCTGTTGGCCCCCTGCGCCGCCTCGGTCCGCGCCATGGTGACCGCCCCTTCGTGGTGGGCGATCATCATCGTCAGGAACTGCCTGTCGAAGTCGCGGCCCGAGGCCGCCGCCAGCCGGTTCATGTCGGCGTCGGACATCATGCCCGGCATGCCGTGGTCCATCCCGGGCATGCCGGAGGTGGTCGGGCCGGCGCCACCGCCGTGGTCCATGCCCGGCATGGCGGTGGGGGTACCGGTCGGCGCTGGCGTGCCCCAGGCGGTCAGCCAGCCGCTCATCGTGGCGATCTCCGGGGCCTGGGCGTTCCTGATCTGATTCGCGAGCTGTTTGACCTGCGGGTCGGCGGCCCTCGTGGCGGCCAGGTCCGTCATCGCCACGGCCTGCTGGTGATGCGGGACCATCATCCGGGCGAACATCACGTCCGCGGCGTTGTGCGCCGCGGACGACGTGCCGTCGGACGGGCCGGTGGCGGTGGCGGTGGGCGATCCGTGGTCGCCGCCGGCTGCGCTGTGGTCGTTGCTGCCGCAGCCGACCAGAACGGCGGCGGCGGTGAGGGTCACGCCGGCCACGAGGGCACGGCGCAGAACGGTACGGGACATGTCGAGATAAGCCTTTCGGTCGGTGAGGATGCGCGGAGGCCGGTCGCGCGGGCACAGGTGCCCGCCGCGGGGTCGCTCCTAGATGCGCAGCACCGACACCTCGGCGACGCGTTGTCCCGACCGGGGCCAGGCGGGCGGGCCACGGGACGCCGCCACGGAGGACTGGCGACGGTCACCCGGCGTGGTGACCGTCGCGCGCCGCAGCAGGGCCGCCCCGAGCGCCAGCGCCACCCCGAACGCGCCGACGACCGCCAGGCAGACGACCCAGCCAGGCATGTGCCCGGGTGGGTCACCCGGGGCGGAACTCAGCCCGGCGCACCCAGCCCCGGCACACCCGCTCGGGGCAGCCGTACCCATCGCGGCACCCGTCCCCGTCAAGGCCGCTACGGGTTGAAGCACCGTGTGCGTGGTCGCAGACATGCCCGACCGGTCGTGGTGGTCAGCGATGACGGGCTCGTGACCCAGGCTGTGCATCGCCGCGAGCCCGATCAGGACGGCGGTCGACAGCACGAGACGGACGAGCCATCCGCCTCGCACCACCGACATGCCCGTCACAGCCATCACGCTACCGGGCACCTGGCGGCTCGCGTCGCCAACCTCGTCACCTCGTCTGCTCAGGGCGCAGGCGCACGCGGCGCAGCAGTTGGGCGTTGAGCGCCACCACGATCGTCGAGGCCGACATCAGCACCGCCCCGACGGCCGGGCTGAGCGTCACCCCGGCCCACGCCAGCGCTCCGGCGGCGAGAGGGAGCGCCACGACGTTGTAGCCGGCGGCCCAGGCCAGGTTCTGGACCATCTTGCGGTACGAGGCCCGGGACAGCGCGATCACCCCGGTCACCCCGCGCGGGTCGGAGGAGGCCAGCACCACCCCGGCGGACTCGATGGCCACATCGGTGCCGGCGCCGATGGCGATACCGACGTCGGCACGGGCCAACGCCGGGGCGTCGTTCACCCCGTCGCCGACCATCGCCACCCGCAGGCCCCGCTTCTGCAGCTCGGCCACGGCGTCGTCCTTGTCGGCGGGCAGCACCTCGGCGTAGACCTCGTCCTCGCCGGGGCGGAAGCCGAGGTCGGCGGCGACCGCCTCGGCGACCGACCGGGCGTCCCCGGTGATCATGACGATCTTTCGTACGCCCTGGTCACGCAGGTCGGCGATGGCCTGCCGGGCCTCCGGGCGGACCTCGTCCTCCAACGCGAGGGCACCGACGACGGTGGCCTGTTCGCCGTCCAGGCGCAGCAGGTGCAACACCGCGGCCCCCCGGTCGGACCACTCCCGCTGTCGGCTGCCCAACTCCCCGGGCACCACCACGCCCTGTTCCCGCAGCAGCGCCGGACCGCCGACCGCGTAGCTGACGCGGTCGACCTCGGCCCGTACGCCCCGCCCGGTCAACGACCGGAACCCCGATGCCCGGCGGGACAACTGCCGGTGCCGCGCGGCGGACACGATCGCCCGGGCGAGGGGGTGCTCGCTGTCGGCCTCGACCGCGGCGGCGACGGCGAGCACCTCGTCGTCGGTGGTGCCGGCGACGCCGGCGACGCCGGTCACCGCGTGTTCGCCGCGGGTCAGGGTGCCGGTCTTGTCGAACAGCACCGCGTCCACGGTGCGCATCCGCTCCAACGCGAGCCGATCCTTCACCAGGATCCCGCCCTTGGCAGCCACGGCGGTGGACAGGGCGATCACCAGGGGGATGGCCAGACCGAGCGCGTGTGGGCAAGCGATCACCAGCACCGTCACGGTGCGGACCACAGCCTCGCCGAGATTGCCGACGACGGCCCAGACGACGAGGGTGACCGCCGCGGTGGCGGTGGCGATGTAGAACAGCCAGGCGGCGAACCGGTCGGCGAGCACCTGCGCCCGCCCGCTGGACTGCTGCGCCTGGGTGACCAAGCGCTGGATGCCGGCGAGAGCGGTGTCCTCACCGACCGCGTCCACCCGGACCCGGATCGCCGCGTCGGTGGCCACCGTGCCGGCCACCACCCGGTCACCGACACCCCGGGCGACCGGCCGCGACTCCCCGGTGATCATCGACTCGTCGAGTTCGGCGCCACCGTCGACCACCTGACCGTCGGCCGGCACCCGCCCGCCCGGGCGGACCAGCACCACGTCCCCGACCCGCAGGTCCGCGACCGGCACCGGCCGCGGTCGGCCGTCCTCGCCGACGCGTTCGGTGTCGTCGGGCAGCAGCGCGGCCAGCGCGGCGAGGGCCCCCTGGGCCTGGCCGATCGCCTTCATCTCCTGCCAGTGCCCCAGCAGCATGATGGTCACCAGCGCGGCCAGTTCCCACCAGAAGTCCAGGTCGAACGCGCCCAGCGCGGTGGCCAGCGACGCCACGTAGGCCACGGTGACCGCCATCGCGATCAGCAGCATCATCCCGGGCGCCCGGTCCCGTACCTCCCGCACGGCTCCCTGCAGGAACGGCCAGCCCCCGTAGCCGAACACGACGGTGCCCAGCACCGGCCCGACCAGGTCCATCCCGGGGAAGTCGACGTGGTAACCGAACCAGTCCATCACCATGTGACTGGTCACCACGATCGGCACGGTCAGTACGAGGCTCAACCAGAACCGACGGCGGAACGCCTCCGGATCATGCCCGGCGTGCTTGTCGTGATCCCCGTGCCCGGACGTGCCGTGCCGGGTTGTGTGACGCGACATCCCGTCACCTCCTCACCACCGACCATATACCCCCTGGGGGTATATGGCGCGCATCATCCGGCCGCGTTTCATGGGACGGCCCCGCTCCTGCGCACCGTGGTAGTCCTCCCGGCTACGCACGCCCGTGGAAGCCGGCGGGCCCGCAGCACCTACTTCTTCACCCTGCACGACGACAACGGCTGGTCCTACCAGCGGGCGGAACGCTGGCTGAGCGCGCGAGCCGCCGCGGCACCGAGTGCCGGCGTCACTCAGCCGGGCGGCTGAGGACGCAGTCGACGGCCATGTAGAGAGTCTCGGTCTCCGCCCTCAGGATCGAATCCTCGGCGGGCAGAGCTCGTTCGATCGAGAGCCCGTCCAGGACGGTGAGCAGGAATCTCACCCGGCGGGTGTGATCCTCCCTGGGCAGCGCCCCTTCGTCGGCGAGCACGCTGAGCCAGTACTCGACACGCCGCCGACCCTCGCGCTCCACGGCGAAGTACGCGGTGCGCACCCGCTCGGTCGGGTCGGGCGCGATGTAGGCCTGATACGCCCTGGTCCAGGCTTCCCGCGCCTGTTCGCCGACGCCCGCCGGGGCGAGCACCTGCCGCAGGCAGCTGACCAGCCGGTCCCGGGCGGGCACCGAGCGGTCCAGGATCGGGTCGTCCGGAGCGATCCGACTGTAGATCCTGGCGAGCACGGCTTCCCGTAGCGCGAGCTGGGTCGGGAAGTGGAACCTCAGCGATCCGGTGCTCACCCCGGCCCGGGCCGCCACCGCGCGCACACTCAGCGTCGTCGTCACGTCCTCGGCGAACATCGCCGCCGCGGCCGCGAGGATTCGCTCCCGTGAGCCGGTGCCCGCCTGATCCTGTGTCACATGCCACCTCCCATCACATCGTACTAGTACGCCGTGCTAGTTTCCCACTAGTACAGCGTGCTAGTGGGATCGCACCGGGGAGAGGTGGGCGGGCGAACATGATCGACGACTGGCGGCAACGGCGCATGGCCAAGCGTGTCAGGCCCGGGAACGGGCGGGCACTGAATCCGATCCGCTGGTGGCAGCTGCCCTTCCGGGCGCTGTTCCACCTACCGCTGCCGCACCGGGATGGCCGGCGGACGGTTTATGCCGTCGACATCCCCTACCGGTCCGACACGGGCAGCGGCAAGGCAAGGGCGCACCTGTACCTCGACGGCCGGCACTATGCCGAGTCCAAGCTGCCGGCAGCCTTCACCGTCGAGGGCGGCACCATACAGGTGGCGATCAGCGCCTTCGGGATCAAGCGCTGCCACTACGTCACCGCCGCCGGCGACGAGCAGCAGCTCATTGCCGATCCCAGGTCCGCCGAGGGCCGCCGCGCCCGCCTCGAACGCGGTCACCCGGCGCTGAGCCGCTTGCTCGGACTCCTCTCCGTACTACTTCTCGTCATCGGTGTGGGGCTGAACCTGCTGCAACTTGCCGAGCCCGTCTCGCAGCTGCCTGCTATAGCCGAGCGCACCGGACGTTTCGAGTCGCCGGTACAGCTGCCGATCTGGCTCAACTTCGCTCTCGCCGTCGGGGCCGTGCTGGCGAGCACCGAACGGGCGTTCCGCCTGCGCTACAGCCTGCTCGACCACGCCGGAAAGTAGCGACCCCCGGAAAGGAAGTCATGACCACCACCATCCAGCCGACCTGGCTCCTCAGTTCGGGCGCACCCCGCAACGGGCCACCGATCCCACCCGGGGTGGAATACCACCGCGTCCTTGCCGGTGACGAGCGCCGGATCGGGCGCGGCATCCTCGCGATCGTCCTGCTGCTGGCGGGCCTCGTCGTCTTTCCGACGGTCATCGGCCGGGCGACGGCGCTCGTCGACGTACAGATGGGTGAGACCCCGCCGATTCTGGGCGGCACCGACTACACGCCGCTCTCCCACGCCAGCTCTATGATCGCTCTTGCCCTGCTGATTCCGTGGAGCATGCTCATCCAGCGGTGGCTCTACGGGGTACCCGGCGCGTCCCTGCACTCCGTGACCACACGGTTCCGCTTCGACCTGTTCGGCAAATCTCTGCTGATCCTGGGTCCCGGCTGGCTGGTCGTCAACGCCCTGCCCGCTCTCACCCCCGCCGCCGAGTTCCCGTGGTTGCGCGCCGACCTCATCGCACTCTTCCTCGCCACGATGCTGTTCACCCCGCTGCAGTCGGCAGGCGAGGAGTACGGCGTCCGCGGGCTGATCTTCCGTGTCGTCGCGAGTTGGAGCCGCAATCCACGGGTAGGACTGGTCACCGGGATCCTGTTCTCCAGCGCACTGTTCACCGCCGCCCACGGCGCGACGGACCCGTACATCATCGTCTGGTACTTCGTGCTCTGGACCGGGCTGGCCGTCATCACCTGGCGCACCGGCGGGCTGGAGATCCCGGTCATGCTCCACGCCGTGCTCAACACCTTCACCTTCCTGCTGGCCCTGGTCCTTCATGTCGATCTGGGCAACGCCACGCAGGACCGCTCGGCCGGCACCGGCTCGCCGTACCTGCTCATCCCCACCGTCACCGTCATCGCCGTCACCGCCGTCATCTGGTGGAGCACCCGCAGGTCCGGACCGGCACGCACGGCCGTCCACGCTCAACCGTCACCTCGCGTCCAGCCCCGAGGTGGCGTTCCCCGACAGCAGAAGGAGCAAGCATGAGGTCCACGCCACGCCTCTTCGCCGCTGCGGTCGCAGCGGTCTGCCTGAGCGCGTGCGGCACCACCGAAGCCGCCGGGCAGGCGAAGCCGAGCCGGGAGGTCACGGCCGACGTGTCGCCCCCGACCGACCGGAGTCGTGATTTCCGGCAGCTCGAGGAGAAGTTCGACGCGCGGCTGGGGGTGTACGCGATCGACACCGGCACCGGCCGCACCGTGGAGTACCGGGCCGACGAACGGTTCGCGTACTGCTCGACGTTCAAGGCCCTGGCCGCCGCGCAGGTCCTCCACGGGACCACCGACGCCGAACTGGACCGGGTCGTGCGGTACTCGGCAGACGACCTGGTGACCTACTCACCGGTCACGGAAAAACACGTCGCCGACGGTATGACACTGCGTGCGATCGCCGACGCCGCCATCCGCTACAGCGACAACACCGCCGCCAACCTCCTGCTGCACCACCTCGGCGGACCGCCCGGCTTCAAGCAGAAGCTGCGCGAACTCGGCGACGAGATCACCGAACCGGCCCGCTCCGAGACCGCGCTCAACGAGGCGAAACCGGGCGACCGCCGCGACACCAGCACCCCCCGGGCCCTGGCCCGGGACCTGCGGGCGTACGCCGTCGGCGACACCCTCGAACCGGGCGACCGCGCCGTGCTCACCGGCTGGCTGCGGGGCAACACCACGGGCGACGAACTGATCCGCGCCGGTGTCCCCGACGGCTGGATCGTCGGCGACAAGACCGGCGCCGGCGGCTACGGCACCCGCAACGACATCGCGGTGCTCTGGCCCCCGAACCGACCACCGATCGTCCTCGCGGTGCTGTCCAGCCACGACACGAAGGACGCCGACTACGACAACACCCTCATCGCCCGGGCCGCCGGGGTCGTGGTCGCCACGTTGTGACGTGATCGCCCCCCCTGGTCCGGCTGTCGACATCTGACTTCGCCGGACCAGGGGGGTACGCGCCGTACCCGGGCCGATGGCGACGACCCCGACAGGATCGCTGATGCGGCTGGTCAGGGCCGGTAGCGGTAGCCCATGCCGGGTTCGGTGATGAGGTGTCGGGGGCGGGCGGGGTCGTCTTCGAGCTTGCGCCGCAGTTGGGCCATGTACTGGCGTAGGTAATTGGTTTCGTTCTGGTACTCCGGGCCCCACACGTCATGCAGCAGCTGCCGTTGGCTGATCAGCTTGCCGGGGTGGCGTAGCAGCTTGTCGAGCATGGCCCACTGGGTGCGGGTGAGCCGCACCTCGACGCCGTCGTCGTGGGTGACGGTGCGGTCGACCAGGTTGACGGTGTGTCGGCCGACCCGGGGAGCAGAGGTCGCCGGGGTTGAGGCGGCGTCTGCCGGTGCAGTCGCGAGGCGGCGGGTGACCGCGCGGATGCGGGCCAGGAGTTCATCGATGCCGAAGGGTTTGGTCACGTAGTCGTCGGCACCGGCGTCGAGGGCGGCGACCTTGTCCTCGCTGCCGGCCCGGCCGGACAGCACGATGATCGGCACGGTGGCCCAGCCGCGCAGGCCCCGGATCACCTCGATGCCGTCGAGGTCGGGCAGCCCGAGATCGAGCACCACCAGGTCGGGCGGGTGGGCGGCGGCGGCTTTCAGAGCGTCCGTGCCGGTCCCGGCGACCTCGATGTCGTAGCCGCGGGCTCGCAGGTTGATCCGCAGGGCACGCAGGATCTGCGGTTCGTCATCGACGACGAGGATCCGGGTCATTCCGGTATCTCCTCCGACGTTGTCTGCGCTGCTGCGGGGAGCCGCAGCACCATGGTCAGTCCACCGCCGGGGGTGGTTTCGGGGGTGATGCCGCCACCCATCGCCTCGGCGAGACCGCGCGACAGCGCGAGGCCGAGGCCGACGCCGGTCTGGTTGTCCCGGTCACCGAGGCGTTGGAAGGGCAGGAAGACGTGCTCCCACTGATCGACGGGGATACCCGGCCCGGTGTCGATGACCCGCAGTTCCACCTGCCCGGCATGGGCGCTGGCGGTGATGGTGGGCGGCTGCCCGGGCGGGCTGTGCCGCAGCGCGTTGGCGACGATGTTGACCAGTACCCGTTCCAGTAGCCCCGGGTCGGCCAGCGCGGCCGGCAGGTCGGCGGGGATGTCGGTGGTGACGTCGGCCGCCGCCGGTCCGAGCTCGTCCAGCGCCCGTGGCACGGCGTCCTCCAGTCCGATCGCGGTGGCGCGTACGCCGAGCGCGCCGGCCTGGAGTCGGCTCATGTCGAGCAGATTCGACACCAGCCGCCCGAGCCGGTCCAACGACTCGTCGGCGGTGGCGAGCAGCTCGTCGCGGTCGTCGGCGTCGAACTCGACGTCGGGGCTTCGTAGGCTGCTCACCGCGGCTTTCGCCGAGGCGAGCGGGGTACGCAGGTCGTGGCTGACCGCGGCGAGCAGCGCGGTGCGCATCCGGTCGGCCTCGGCCAGTGGCCGGGCGGTGGCGGCTTCCTCGGCGAGCCGCTCCTGCCGTAGGGCCACGGCGGCCTGGGCGGCGAACGCCTCGACGACCCGGCGGTCGGCGGCCTCAAGTCGCCGGCCAGCGAGCACGACGGTCAGCCGGTCGTCGACCGGCACCGTCGTCTCCCCCGCGCCCGGGCTGGTGGCCGGGGCCTCTCCCACGCTGGCCACGACGCGCCAGGCTCCCGCCTCACGCGACCGGCCGGGACGTCCCTCGGCCTCGGCGGTCAGCTCCAGGACGCTGACCGCACGCAGACCGAAGGTCTCCCGGAGCCGGTCCAGCAGGGCGGGAAGCGGTCGTTGCCCACGCAGCACCCCGCCGGCCACGGTGGCGAGGGTCTGGGCGTCGGCGGATGCCCGCGCGGCCTCCCGGGTACGGCGGGCGGCGACGTCGACCACCCAGCTCACCGCGAGTGCGACACCGACGAAGACGCCGAGGGCGAGCAGGTTGTCCGCCTCGGCGATGGTCAGGGTGTTGTAGGGCGGGGTGAAGAACCAGTTCAGGAGCAGGGAGCCGCCGAGCGCGGCGACCAGTGCCGGCCACAGCCCGCCCACCAGCGCCACGCCGACGACACCGGCGAGGAACAGCAGGATGTCGTTGGTCAGGGTGAGATCCGGCAGCGCCCACAGCAGCAGGGTGAGCAGTGGCATACCCAGCCCGGCCAGCGCGAATCCCAGCAGTCGGCGTCGGCGGGACAGCGCCGCCGGGACAGCGGCCGTCCGCCGGCCGCGCCCCGCTTCGGGATGGGTGACCAGGTGTACGTCGATGGCGCCGGAAAGGGCGGTGGTGGTGACCCCGACCCCCCGGGAGAACAGCTGGGCCAACCGACCCCGCCGGCTCGCCCCGAGCACCAGTTGGGTGGCGTTGACGCCCCGGGCGAAGTCGAGCAGCGCCGCCGGGACGTCGGTGCCGAGCACCTGGTGGTAGGTACCGCCGAGGCTCTCCGCCAGCACGCGCTGCCGGGCGAGTTGGGCCGGGTCCGCCCCGGCGAGCCCGTCGCTGCGGGCGACGTGCACGGCGAGCAGGTCGGCGCCCTTGCTGCGGGCAGCGATCCGGGCGGCCCGCCGGATGAGCGTCTCCCCCTCCGGCCCACCGGTCAGCGCGACCACCACCCGTTCCCGCGCCTCCCACGTCTCGGAGATGCCCTGCTGGGCCCGGTACGCGTCGAGCTGCTCGTCGACCTTGTCCGCCAGCCAGAGCAGGGCCAGCTCGCGCAGCGCGGTGAGGTTGCCGACCCGGAAGTAGTTGCCGAGCGCCGCGTCGATCTTGTCCGGTCGGTAGATGTTGCCGTGCGCCATCCGCCGACGCAGCGCCTCCGGGGTCATGTCGACCAGCTCAACCTGCTCGGCCGCCCGGACGATCTCGTCGGGGACGGTTTCCCGCTGGGTGGTGCCGGTGATCTGCGCGACGACGTCGTTGACCGACTCCAGGTGCTGGACGTTGACCGTGGAGAGCACGGAGACGCCGGCGTCGAGCAGCTCCTGGACGTCCCGCCAGCGCTTGTCGTTGCGGGAGCCCGGCACGTTGGTGTGGGCGAGCTCGTCGACCACCGCCACCCCGGGCCGACGGGCGAGTACGGCGTCGAGGTCCATCTCGGTGAACTCGGCGCCCCGGTAGGTGATCGTCCGGCGCGGCACCAACTCAAGGTCGCCGATCATGGCGGCGGTGTGCGCGCGGCCGTGGGTCTCGACGAAGCCGATCACCACGTCCGTGCCGCGTTCCGCGCGGCGATGAGCCTCCTCCAGCATGGCGTAGGTCTTGCCGACGCCGGGAGCGGCACCCAGGTAGATGCGAAGTTCTCCTCGTGGCACGCCGAGGATCCTCTCTGGTCGTGGCCGCTCGTGGGCCGTGTCGGGCACCGGTTCGGCGAACTCGACCGACGCGGTCGATGACGTCTCGGGCAGGGCCGGACGGCTCGACCCTGCCCGAGGCGACGCGCGTCAGCGAACGGGGAACCGCTCGTCGAGGGCGACGTTGAGCCCCAGGACGTTGACGACCGGTTCCCCCATGAAGCCGAGCGACCGGCCGGTGGTGTGCTCCCCGACCAGACGGCGGACCGTCGCCGGGTCCGTGCCGCGTTCGCGTGCGACCCGGGCCACCTGGATCTCGGCGTAGGCCGGACTGATGTGTGGATCGAGGCCGCTGCCGCTGGCGGTGACCGCATCGGCCGGCACCGCCGGCCTGGCCGGGGCCTCGCCCCGGACCGGGACGATCAGCCCACCGGCGGCGACGTAATCCTCGTCCGGCTTGGCCAGCTCGACCGGCACGCCCTGCCACGAGGTGACGAACGGCGTGGCCGGGGCGACCTGGTTGACGCTGACCACCCGGGTAACCGGGCCGGTCAACCCGTCCGCGCGGAACACGGCCAGCACCGCGCCGACCCCGTCGGTGGTGCAGTACGGCCGACGCCCGTCCACGCCGTTCAGCTCGCCCACGGCCCTGCTGCGGGCGCAGACCGCCGTGAGCAGGCTCTCCGAGGACTTCTCCGGATCGTTGGAGAGGGTGTCGACGACGCTTTCCGGACCCAGGTTGGACGCGGCGGTGGCGGTCGGGTCGTAGCCGTCGCCGGCCGCCGAGGGCCGGGACTGGAAGTAGCGCGGGACCGGGTTGCCGTCGGCGTCGGTGAAGGACTGGCCGATCAGCGCGCTGCCGACGGTCCTGCCGTTCGCGGTGAGCAGTGAGCCGTCGGCCTTGCCGACCAGTCCGGGCAGCCGCCCGACGGCAACCAGGGTGAGTGGGTAGACCAGGCCGAGCAGGACGGTGAGAACCAGCAGCGCGCGCAGCGCGGCGAGGTGTTGGGCCAGCCAGGTGGGAAGTCGCATGTCAGATCCCCGGGACGAACTGGATGAGCAGGTCGATGAGTTTGATGCCGGCGAACGGCACGACGATGCCGCCGAGGCCGTACACCAGCAGGTTGCGGCTGAGCAGCTTCGACGCGGCGTCCGGCCGGTAGCGCACCCCCCGCAGCGCGAGCGGGATCAGCGCGACGATGACGATCGCGTTGAAGATGACCGCCGAGAGGATGGCCGACTCGGGGCTGGCCAGCCGCATGACGTTCAGCGTGTCCAGGCTCGGATAGATGCCGGCGAACATGGCCGGGATGATCGCGAAGTACTTCGCGATGTCGTTGGCGATGCTGAAGGTGGTCAGCGCACCCCGGGTGATCAGCAACTGCTTGCCGATCTCCACGATCTCGATGAGCTTGGTCGGGTCGGAGTCGAGGTCGACCATGTTGCCGGCCTCCTTGGCGGCCGACGTGCCGGTGTTCATCGCCACTCCCACGTCGGCCTGGGCCAGCGCCGGGGCGTCGTTGGTGCCGTCGCCGGTCATCGCGACCAGCCGACCACCTTCCTGTTCCTTCTTGATGAGGGCGAGCTTGTCCTCCGGGGTGGCCTCGGCGAGGAAGTCGTCGACGCCGGCCTCGTCGGCGATCGCCTTCGCGGTCCGCGGGTTGTCGCCGGTGATCATCACGGTGCGGATGCCCATGGCGCGCATCTCGTCGAACCGCTCGCGCATGCCGGCTTTCACCACATCCTTGAGGTGGATCACGCCGAGGGCGCGGGCCGGCTCACCCTCGACATGCTCGGCGACGACCAACGGCGTACCGCCGGTCCCGCTGATCGCGTCCACGATCTCCCCGACCTGGGTGGTGGGATGCCCGCCGTTGTCGCGTACCCACTTCATCACCGCGGCGGCGGCGCCCTTGCGGACCTGGCGCGCCGGGCCGTCCCCGGTCCCGGCAACGAGGTCGACGCCGCTCATCCGGGTTTGGGCGGTGAACGGCACGAAGGTGACGTGTGGCATCAGTCCCGGCTCTCGCTCGCGCAGTCCGAACTCGTTCTTCGCCAGGACGACCACCGAGCGTCCCTCGGGGGTCTCGTCGGCGAGGCTGGACAGTTGCGCGGCGTCGGCGACCGTCGCGGCGGTGACGCCTTCGACGGGCACGAACTCGGCGGCCTGCCGGTTGCCGAGGGTGATCGTGCCGGTCTTGTCGAGCAGTAGGGTGTTGACGTCCCCGGCCGCTTCGACGGCCCGGCCGCTCATCGCGAGGACGTTGCGCTGCACGAGGCGGTCCATGCCGGCGATGCCGATGGCCGACAGCAGGGCGCCGATGGTGGTGGGGATCAGGCAGACCAGCAGGGAGACCAGCACCACGCCGGTGACGCCGGCGTCGGTGATCGCACCGGAGTCCGGCGCGGCGGCCTGGTAGCCCTTCGCGAAGATGGCGAGGGGCTGGAGGGTGACCACGGCCAGCAGGAAGATGACCGTGAGCGCGGCGAGCAGGATGTTCAGCGCGATCTCGTTCGGGGTCTTCTGCCGGTTCGCGCCCTCGACCAGGGCGATCATCCGGTCGATGAAGCTTTCTCCCGGCTTCTGGGTGATCTTCACGATGATGCGGTCGGAGAGCACCCTCGTGCCGCCGGTGACGGCGCTGCGGTCGCCGCCGGACTCCCGGATGACCGGGGCGGACTCGCCGGTGATCGCGGACTCGTCGACGCTGGCGATGCCCTCGACGATGTCCCCGTCACCGGGGATGATGCCGCCGGCCTCGACCAGAACGACATCGCCCTGCTTCAACTCCGGGGCAGGGACGGCCTGCTCCTGGTAGCGGTCGGCTGCCGCGCCGGGCGTCCAGCCCACCAGGCGGGTGGCGATGGTGTCCTTCCTGGCCTGGCGCAGAGTGGCGGCCTGAGCCTTGCCGCGACCCTCTGCGACCGCCTCGGCGAGATTGGCGAAGAGCACGGTGAGCCACAGCCAGATCGTGATCCCCCAGGCGAAGACCGACGGGTCGACTACCGCGAGGACGGTGGTGAAGGCCGCGCCGATCTCGACGATCAGCATGACCGGGTTGCGCCAGAGGGTGCGTGGGTCGAGCTTGCGCAGTGCGTCCGGTAGGGAGCTGAACAGTTGCCTCGGGTCGAGCAGGCCGCCGCCTACCCGGTTGCCCCGGGTGGCCGGGGTGCCGGCGGTGGCCGCGTCGGCGGCGCCGTGCGGTGCCGGCGTGGACGTGGTCATGTCCTTCTCTCTCATGGTGGTCACAGCCCTTCGGCCAGCGGGCCGAGCGCGAGGGCGGGCAGGAAGGTCAGCGCGACCAGGATCACCGTGACGCCGACGACCATCCCGACGAACAGCGGACGGTGGGTCGGCAGTGTGCCGGCGGAGGCGGGGGTAGGTGCCTGGCGGGCCAACGAGCCGGCCAGAGCAAGCGCGAAGATGATCGGCAGGAAGCGGCCCAGGAGCATGCAGAGTCCGAGGGCGGTGTTCCACCATGGGGTGCTCACCGTGATGCCGGCGAAAGCCGAGCCGTTGTTGTTGCTGGCCGAAGTGAACGCGTACAGCACCTCGGAGAGCCCGTGTGGACCGACGTTGAGCGCGGTGGAGTTGTTGCCGGTGGCGAAGGCCGCAGCAGTACCGACCAGCACCAGCATCGGCGTGATCAGGAAGTACAGCGAGGCGAACTTGATCTCCCGGGAGCCGATCTTCTTACCCAGGTACTCCGGCGTACGCCCGACCATCAGGCCGGCGACGAACACCGTGATCACCGCGAGGACCAGCAGCCCGTACAGGCCCGCGCCGACACCGCCGGGGGCGACCTCGCCGAGCATCATGTTGCCCAGCAACATCCCGCCGCCCAGCGCCGTGTACGAGTCGTGGAACGAGTTGACCGCGCCGGTCGAGGTGAGCGTGGTGGCGGCGGCGAAGGTCGCCGAGTTCGACACGTCGAAGCGGACCTCCTTGCCCTCGAGGGCTGCTCCGACCGCCTGCGGGACGGTGCCGTGTCCGCTCAGTTCGAAGATGTTGGTCAGGGTGATGCTGGCCGACGCGAGGATCGCCATCACGGCGGCGATGGCGTAGCCCTGCCGGTTCTGCCCGACCATCCGGCCGAAGACCCGGGGCAGGCTGAACGGGATCAGCAGGATCAGGAATATCTCGATCCAGTTCGTCCAGGTGGTCGGGTTCTCGAACGGGTGGGCGCTGTTGACGTTGTAGAAGCCGCCGCCGTTGGTGCCGAGCTCCTTGATCACTTCCTGGCTGGCCACCGGCCCGCCGGTGATGGTCTGGCTCCCACCGGTCAGGGTGGTCACCTCGGTGCCGCCCGAGAGGTTCTGCACCGCGCCGCCGATCATCAACGCGAGCGCGCCGAGTACCGCGATCGGCAGCAGGATCCGCAGCGTGATCCGGGTCAGATCAACCCAGAAGTTGCCCAGTTCGCCGGTGCGGCTGCGGGCGAAGCCCCGGACCAACGCCACGGCGACTGCGATACCGACCGCGGCGGAGACGAAGTTCTGTACCGCCAGGCCGGCCATCTGCACCAGGTGCCCCATGGTCGACTCGCCCGAGTACCACTGCCAGTTCGTGTTGGTCACGAACGACACCGCCGTGTTCCAGGCGCCGTGCGGCACCACCGGGTCGAAGCCCAGCGACAGCCACAGGTGGTTCTGGAGGCGCTGGAAGGCGTAGAGGAAGAGAATCGAGACGGTGGAAAAAGCCAGCACACTGCGCGCGTACACGCCCCAGGACTGCTCGGCGGTCGGGTTGACACCGACCAGGCGGTAGACGCCACGCTCGACGCGGGACTGCCCCGGCCCGGACACCACCCGAAACATGTAGTCCCCGAACGGCCGGTAGACCACGACGAGGGCCACGACCAGGGACAGAACGAAGATGACACCGGCTGTTGTCATGGCCATCAGAAGCGCTCCGGAAACAGCAGTGCGACCACCAGGAACACGGCCAGGCCGATCGCCAGCACCAGGCCGACGGCGTTGACGGCGCTCACAGCTTCTCCACGCCCCTCACCACGAGGGCCAGCGCTGCGAACAGCGCCACCGTCAACACAACGAACACCACGTCAGACACGGCTGACCCCTCTTGGAAATGAGTTCGCCACGACCGCCATCCGGCCGCGCCGGGCAATCAAAACGCCCCGGACCGCCGCTGGACAGGGTCGTTAACGCAACCATCACGCCGCGCGGCGGTTTCTTGACGCCCTTTTAACGCCCGGCGCTGATCAGGTGAAACGGGTCACCGGGGGCGCGGGGCGACGGCGGTGGAGCGGGGCTGACCGGGTCCTCGGCGTGGCGGCGTCCGTACTGATCGGGCAGATCGCCCCAACCGCAGTGAGGCCCGTGGCGGCTGCGACAGCCCCGCCGCCATGGCCGCGGCGTCGGGGCGACACACAGTGCACAGGGTGCGTCCGGTCCTCGCCCAGGTCGAACACGTACGCGAAGGCCGTGCCGACCGTCAGGGTGTCCAGCCGGGTGGTCCGGCCGTCGCGGGTGTCGGGGAACGCCGGCCCGTCCCGCCGGGCCGACCGGCACCGACGGAGCACCACGTGACGCCCGCCAGGTCGAAGGCGACGGCGGTCTTGGATGGCGCCGGTCAGCGGGTCTTCTTCATCGCTCGCTTACGCGGTGGGGTCAGCAGGTCGGCGATCGTGGCGATGGCGGACGGCACGAGACGGTAGTAGGCCCACACGCCCCGCTTGTCGCGTTCGAGCAGTCCGGCCTCGGTGAGGATGCGCAGGTGGTGGCTGACGGTCGGCTGGGAGAGGCCGAGGGGCGCGGTGAGGTCGCTGACGGACGCCTCCGCTTGCGGGGCGGACTGGATCAGGCTGAGCAGTCGCAGCCGGGCCGGGTCGGCGATCGCCTTGAGCACTCCGGCGAGCCGTTCGGCGTCGGCCCGCTCGATCGGCTCGCCGGCGAGGGGCGAGATGGCGGGCGTCGCGGTCTTCACAGTAGCCACGTCCTGCATCGTTGCAGCAAGCACCGTCGATTGGCTGGTGAACGAGGGCAGGATCACCGTGTTTCGGGTGGGAGTCGGCCACCGTCGCCCGCCTCGGAGCGGATAGGCCCCGGCCGGGGGCCTGAGGCCCGGCCGGCAGGGGCCGTGCCTCAGGCGGCTCAGGTGGGCGTCGGACACGCGGGGCTCCTGCTCAGGGTGAGCCGCCCGGGGTGGTGTCAGGCGGTGGGGCGCAGCTCGGTGAGGAGCTTCTCCACGCGGATGCGGATGTCGTCGCGGATCGGGCGCACGGACTCGACGCCCTTGCCGGCGGGGTCTTCGAGTTTCCAGTCCTCGTAGCGCTTGCCGGGGAACACGGGGCAGGCGTCGCCGCAGCCCATGGTGACGATCACGTCGGACGACTCGGCGGTCTCGTATTCCAGGAGCTTGGGGGTCTGGTCGGTGATGTCGATGCCGACCTCGGCCATGGCCTGCACGGCGGCGGGGTTGACGGTCTCGGCGGGTGCGCTGCCGGCGGAGCGGACCTCGACGGTGTCGCCGGCGAGATGGCGCAGCCAGCCGGCGGCCATCTGGGAGCGCCCGGCGTTGTGGACGCAGACGAACAGGACGCTGGGCTTGTCGCTCATGAGGTGCCTTCCATGCGGTGCGAGGGCCGGTTGACCGGCAGGTGATCGGGTTCGGGGAACAGGGGCCGGGTCACTGTTGCGGTCGAGCGTCCGGTGAGGGCCGGCATCATGGCGGCGGTTGACGAGCCGGCGTCGGGCCGCGCGCCGCTGCCGCCGTACGGGGTTGTCACGGGCGACGACCGGCGGCGGCGTCCTCGTCGGTGGGGACGACGACCTGGTCGGCGGCGGTGCCGGCGTCGGGGTAGAGGGCGGCGAGCAGGCCGACGCCCACGGCGAGGCCCACGAGTTGCGCGAGGACGAATCCGGGCACTGAGGTGGGAGCGATGCCGGCGAAGGTGTCGGTGAACGCCCGGCCGATGGTGACCGCCGGGTTGGCGAACGAGGTGGAGGAGGTGAACCAGTAGGCGGCGCCGATGTAGGCACCGACGGCGGCGGGGGCGACCGCGGCGCGACCGGAGCGGGCGAGGGCGAAGATGAGCAGGATCAGGCCGGCCGTGGCGACGACCTCACCGAGCCACAGGGGCCCGGCGGCGCGGTCCCTGCCGGAGAAGTCCACCGCGGCGAGGTCGAACATCAGGTTCGCCAGCACCGACCCGGCGATCGCGCCCAGCACCTGCGCCCCCACGTACCCGCCGAGGTCGCGGGGGATGAGGCCGGTGCCGGCGCGGCGGCCGAGGAACCAGTCGGCGGCGGAGACGACCGGGTTGAAGTGCGCGCCGGAGACCGGTCCGAAGATCAGGATCAACACTGCGAGGGCGAACGCGGTGGCGATCGAGTTCTCCAGCAGTTGCAGGCCGACGTCGTCCGGGGAGAGGGTGGCGGCCATGATGCCGGAGCCCACCACGGCGGTGACCAGCAGGGCGGTGCCGGTGAACTCGGCCAGCAGGCGCCGCCACTGGGTGATGGTCATCAGTCTGTTGTCTCCCATGGTGTTGCTGTCCCGGAGGCTCCGGGCAGGCTGGTTATCGGCTGGCCGGCACGTGCAGGTCGTTGAGGAGATGGCGGACCCGGCCGCGTTCGGCCATGAACGCGACCGCGGTGCGCAGGGCGGCCTGCTGGTCGATGGACACTTCGTCGTAGGGATGGGCGCTGGTGTCAGTCATGGCGGTCGCCGGGGGCGGTGGTGACGGCGGGGGCGACCCGGTCGACACGGGCGGCGAGATCGGCGAACGCGGCCTCGAACGCCTCGTCGGTGTCGACGCGGACCGGGTCGGGCACCGACCAGTGCAGGCGGGGGCGGACGGGTCCGGTGAGGTCTTCGTGGGCGTTGTCGCACACGGCGATGAGCAGGTCGTCGTCGCGGACGACGTCGGTGACGTGGGCGGTGGCGGTGGGGTCCAGGCGCAGCCCGTGCCGGCCGGCGACAGCCACCGCACGGGGGTGCACCCGGCTGGCCGGGTGTGTTCCGGCGGACGCGGTCGGGGTGTGGGTGCGGTCCTGCCAGAGCGCGGCGGCGAGCTGGGAGCGGGCGGAGTTGCGGGTGCAGACGAACACCACCCGGCCGACGCCGGTCAGCGGCGGTGGGGTCAGCGCGGCGAGGGACTCCGGCCGGAGCCGCAGGTAGGTGCGGCGCTTGTCGCCCTCGGAGCGGCCCTTGACCACCAGGCCGGCCTCGGTGAGGACCTTGACGTGGTGGGCGACGAGGTTGGTGGGCAGGTCGAGGATGTGGGCGATCTCGCCGGGGGACGCGTCGCCCAGGGTGAGCGCGTCCACGATCGCCAACCGCGCCGGGTCGCCGAGCGCGGCGTGTATCCGCGCCCTCCCCACCAGAGAATAAAGCTCAACGTTCATTGACTCAATCATAGCTGAGCCAAGTGCGGTCGCCAAGGTGTTCGCTCGACGAGGCTCGACGTCCGGGGACAAGCGGCGGTTCGACCCTCCCGGGGCTCCTGCGCGGGGGTCGTCGCGGGTGTTACGGCCCGGCGGGCTCGACCGAGAGCAGGGACGCCAACTGGCGCAGCACGCCTGGCCGAGCACGGTAGTAGACCCAGGTGCCGCGACGTTCGGCGTCGACCAGGCCGGCCTCGCGCAGCGTCCGGAGGTGGTGGGAGATCGTCGGGCCGGTCAGGTCGAACGCCGGCGTGAGGTCGCAGACGCACGCCTCCCCGCCCTCGGCGGAGGCGATCATCGACATCAACTGCAGGCGCACCGGGTCGCCGAGCGCCTTGAACGCCGCCGCGAGAGCCCCCGCCGCCTCCGGTGGCACCCGCCGCTGCGTCAGCGGCGGGCAGCAGGAGGTTGCCGCGTCGAGGTCGATGGCGACGAGCGGCGCCGTCTGCTTAGACATGCCTCTAGGTTGACATCCTTCTAACCAGCGTGCAACTCTCTGATTTGACGGACGTCGAGACAGAGGCGGGCGGGTGCGTGACCATGATGGCTGACGACGGTGACGGCCCGACCGGCGCGGCGGTTCGGGCGGGTGTGGCCGTACGGCCGATGACCGCGGCGGACGCCGGCGCGGTCCTGGCGGTCTACCAGGCGGGCCTGGACATGGGCAACGCCAGTTTCGAGACTACCGCGCCGGCCTGGGCGGACTTCGATGCCGCTCGGCTGCCCGCGCACCGGTTCGTGGCCGCCGCCGGCGGTGTCGTGCTCGGGTGGGTGGCGGCGTCACCGACCTCCGCCCGGGCGGTCTACGCCGGGGTCGTCGAACACTCCGTCTACGTGCACCCCGCCGCGCAGGGTCGCGGCGCCGGCCGGCTGCTGCTCGACGCCCTCGTCGCGTCCACCGAGGCCGCCGGGATCTGGACCGTCCAGTCCGGTGTCTTTCCCGAGAACACCGCCAGCCTGGCCCTGCACGAGCGGGTCGGGTTCCGGGTCGTCGGCGTCCGCGAACGTGTCGGGCGCCACCACGGCCGTTGGCGCGACGTGGTGCTGATCGAGCGCCGCAGCCCCACCATCACCTGACCCACCTCCGGCCTGCGATACGCGGGCCGCCTTCCACCTCAGTGGTTCGACAGTTATCAACGCAGAGGAGTCGCCTGATGAGCGCCCTGGACACCCTTCCGGTCGTGGTGATCGGCGCCGGCCCCGTCGGCCTGGCCGCCGCTGCCCACCTGCACGAGCGCGGCCTGCCGTTCCTCGTCCTCGAAGCCGGCGACACCGCCGGCGCGGCGGTGCGCCAGTGGGGCCACGTACGCCTCTTCTCCCCGTGGCGCTACGACATCGACCCCGCCGCCCGGCGGCTGCTCGACGACGCCGGCTGGGTCGCCCCCGACCTCGACGCCCTGCCCACCGGCGCCGACCTGGCCACCGACTACCTCCAGCCCCTCGCCGAACTGCCGCAGCTCAAGCCGCACCTGCGCTACGGCGCCCGGGTCGAGGCGATCAGCCGCCTCGGCCTCGACCGGCTGCGCACCGCCGGCCGCGACACCACCCCCTTCCTCATCCGCCTCACCGACGACCAGGAGCTGCTCGCCCGCGCGGTCATCGACGCCTCCGGCACCTGGGGCACCCCCAACGTCCTCGGCGCCTCCGGCCTGCCCGCCCGCGGCGAGACCGACGCCGCCGCGCACCTCGAGCACGCCCTGCCCGACGTGCTCGGTGCCGACCGCGACCGGTTCACCGGCCGGCACACCCTCGTCGTCGGCGCCGGCCACTCCGCCGCCAACACCCTGCTCTCCCTCGCCGACCTCGCCGCCGAGCACCCGGACACCGAGGTGACCTGGGCGATCCGCACCACCTCACCGGCACGCACCTACGGCGGCGGGGAAGCCGACGCCCTCCCCGCCCGCGGCGCGCTGGGCTCCCGGCTGCGGGGCCACGTCGACGCCGGCCGGATCCGGCTACTCACCGGCTTCTCCGTGCACACCCTCACCCCCGCCGACGGCCGCGTCGCCGTCGTGGTGCGCCACGGCGACGGCAGCGAGGAATCGGTCACCGTGGACCGGGTCGTCGCCGCCACCGGCTTCCGCCCCGACCACCGGATCGCCGCCGAACTGCGCCTGGACCTCGACCCGGTCATGGGCGCCACCCGCGCCCTCGCCCCGCTCATCGACCCCAACGAGCACTCCTGCGGCACCGTCCCCCCGCACGGCGTCGACGAACTCGCCCACCCCGAGCCCGGCTACCACGCCGTCGGCATGAAGAGCTACGGCCGCGCGCCGACGTTCCTCATGGCCACCGGCTACGAGCAGGTCCGCTCCGTCGTCGCCGCCCTCGCCGGCGACTGGACCACCGCCCGCGACGTCCAGCTCGACCTGCCCGAGACCGGGGTGTGCAACAGCAACCCCGACGACTCCGCCACCGGCGACAACTGCTGCGGACCCGCGCCGGCCGCTGAGCCGACCGGACGCGGGCTGGCCACCGGCATCTCCGGCGGGCTGCTCGCCGCGCCGCTGAACCTCGTCACCCTCGACACCGCACCCTCCGGCGCGCAGGTCGGCTGCTGCGGCAGCTGATGCCCACCACCACGAAGCCGCAGGCCAGGACGTAAACACACCGCGACCTGATGCAGCCCCCACACCGCCACCCGAGGCCGCACCCTCGTGTCGTTCCAGGCCTTCTCCCGCTCCGCGTCCCACACCACCGCCCGCGGCCGCGCCCCGTTCGGCAACCGCAGCCCCCGACCCAGATTCCGATCGATCACCCCCTGCCGCCGCGCCGCCGACAACGCGCTACGCAGCACCGCACGAATACCGTTCAGCGTGCCCGCAGAAATCAGCCGTCCACCTCGGACATGGCGGTGCGAAATCCGGTCCATCGCCCGCTGCGCATCCGGGTACGCAACCTCCGCATCCGGATGTGACCCAGCTGCGGGATGAGGTAGTCGTTCACCAGGCCGCGGTTGGTACAGCCTGCTGTACCCCGGTTGGCCAGTGCGCTGGATCGTCCGAAAGCCCTTCTGGCCATACCTTTTTCCAGGTAATCGTCCTCTGGCGACATGGAAAGGCTGGCCCAGATGTCCGTCCGCGCTGGACAGGTCGCCGACTCTGCGGTCCGGGTAGTTCAGCTCACCCACACCTACGGTTCCGGACCGCAGGCGGTCACCGCGCTCGCCGGCGTCGACGCGGATTTCCGCCACGGCACGTTCCCTGCGGTGATGGCGCTGGCGATGCGTCCCGAAGTGATCTTCTGTGACCAGCCCACCGGCGCGCTGGACACCCAGACCGCAGCTGACGTGCTGACGCTGCTGCGTTCGGTGGTCGACGACTCGCAGCAGACGGTGATCATGGTGACCCACGGCCCGGTGGCCGCCTCGTACGGCGACCGGGTGATGGTCCTGGCCGATGGCCGGATCGTGCGGAACATGGCCCGGCCGGGTGCGGAGCAGATCGCCGAGCAGTTGGCGTGGCTCGGCCGCCGCCAGCTCGTCACCCGGAGAGCTGAGTCATGCTGATGCTCGCCCTGCGCATGCTGCGCCACCGCATCGGCAGCGCGGTCGCCACCCTTGTCGCTCTGAGCGGCGGCGTCACGATCCTCATGGCGCTCGCCGCCCTCGCCGCCGCCAGAACCATGATCATGGCAGCGTTGGCCCGGGGCCGTGAACTGGTGCTGCTGCGCCTGGTCGGCGTGACGACCCGACAGGTCAAGCTGCTCGCGCTGGTCACCACCGTAGCTCCCGTCAGCGCACTCCTGCGCACGCCGCCGGTCGACAGCATCGGCATCAAGGAGTGACCGCCAGCCAGTTCGTCGCGAGTACCGACGAGTCGTCGTCGGCTCCGTGGATCGGCGCACAGGGCGCCCGATCCGAACACTCACCAGGAGGTTCCATGTCACCGCAACAGACCGAAGTGCCCGGCCCGGACAAGGGCACCGCCACCGCGACCCCGCGCAAGTGGTTCGACGCCGGTCGTCGCCGCGCTGCGGTGGCCCTCGTCGCACTGGTCGGCTTCGCGGGCACCGGCATCCAGTACGCCGACGCGGCGCAGGCCCACCGGCCGACGAAGGACACCGTCCAGGCCAGCCTCGATGCGCTGGTCAAGGCCGGCGTCGCCCCCGCAGCGCTGGTCTCGGTGAGGGACAGCAAGGGTCGCGTCACCAACTACACGGCCGGTGTCAACGACCCGCGCACCAAGGCGAAGGTGCCCACCGACGGCTACGTCCGGATCGCGAGCAACACCAAGATGTACACCGCCATCGCCGTCCTGCAACTCGTGGACGAGGGCAGGGTGAAGCTGGACGAGCCGATCGAGACCTACCTGCCGGGGCTGGTCCGGGGGGAGGGCTTCGACGGGCAAACCATCACGGTCCGCCACCTGCTGAGCATGACCAGCGGCCTGCCCGAGTACCACCTGCCGGACGTCTCCGAGTGGGGCGACAGGTACTACGAGCCGCGCGACATGCTCGACTCGGCGTTCTCCCAGCCGGCGCACGCCCCGGCCCCCGGCGGGCAGGTGCAGTACCGCAACACCAACTACATCCTGGCCGGTCTGCTGGTGCAGCGGGTCACCGGTCGTCCGCTGGGCGAGGTGATCACCAACAAGATCCTGAAGCCGGCCAGGCTGAGCGAGACGTACTGGCCGGGTGCCGGTGACAAGACCATCCGCCAGCCGTACGCCAAGGGCTACCTGCCGGACCCGGAGACGACGAAGTGGGGCGACACCTCCCAGGTGGACCCCTCCATCGCCTGGGCGGCCGGACAGATGATCGCCACCCCGAGCGACGTCAACAAGTTCCTGGTGGCGCTGCAGAACGGCAAGCTGATCAAGCCTTCGACCCTGGCCGAGATGCGCGACAGCAAGGTCTTCCTCCCCGGTGGCGAGGCACTTCCGGATCTGGTGTGGCACTACGGTCTCGGCACCACCGGGTTCGACCTCTCCTGCGGTGGTCGCGCCTGGGGGCACGGCGGCGACATCGACGGTTACTCCAGCCGTACCGCCATCACCGCCGACGGTCGCGCCGTGACCATCGTGGTGACCGCCGAGTCGAGCCCGGTCCCCGACGGCGTGTTCCAGGTGCTGGACGCGTTCGACGCCGCACTGTGCGCCGGCAGGTAGCCGTCGCCGGTCAACCGACCCGATCCCGTCCCCCAAAAAGCCACTGACGGGGCGACCGCCGCCCGTGCCGGAATGTCCGGCCAACCGGCACGGGCGGCGACCCGCCGTCATCCGTACCCAGTCAAGGAGGAACCTGCCATGCCCACTCACCTCACCCGAGTACGCCGGCCCGTCCGGTCGCGGCGCCGGGTCGTCGCCATGGCGACGACCGCGGTGATCGCGGCGGGCGGTCTCACGGCCGCCGGTCCGGTCGGCGCCGCCTGGGCCGAGACCCGTCCCGACGCTATCGGGCAACGCATCGAGAAGGTCGTCGGACCCGACCGGCACCCGGGGGCGCTGGCCGCCGTCCGGGACCGTCGCGGCCGGACCCAGCACTACACGGCCGGGGTCGGCGACCTGCGCACCGGCGCGAAGGTGCCGAAGAACGGGCAGGTACGCATCGGCAGCGCCAGCAAGATGTTCGCCTCCGTCGTCGTGCTGCAGCTCGTCGGCGAGGGGAAAGTGAAGCTCGACGAGTCGGTCGAGACGTACCTGCCGGGTCTGGTGCGCAGCCCCGGTGTGGATCCCCGTGCGATCACGGTCCGCCATCTGCTGCAACACACCAGCGGCCTGCCCGACTACACCGATGCGATGTTCAAGAGCAAGTCGGACATCCCGCCGTACCAGCACATCTACTTCGAGCCCCGGGACCTGCTCGACATGGCCAACGCCATGCAGGGCCGGCCGGCCGGCGACTGGTCCTACAGCAACACCAACTACCTGCTGGCCGGTCTGATCGCCCAACGGGTCACCGGCCGGCCGTTCAACGAACTGGTCACCACCCGGGTCATCGAGCGGATCGGCCTGCGCGACACCTACGCTCCCGGGGTCGGTGAGGAGGACATCCGCGGCCGGCATCCCCACGGCTACCAGATCGACGAAACCACCGGCGAACTGCTCGACTTCACCCGGATGGACCCGAGCTGGGGTTGGGCCGCCGGCCAACTGATCTCCACTCCGGCCGATCTCAACACGTTCCTGCGGGCCCTGCTGGCCGGCAGACTGCTCAAACCCGCTCAGCTGGCCGAGATGCGGACCACCGTCGCCGTCGATCCGCAATCGGACCTGAGGTACGGGCTCGGTCTCTTCCGTACCCCGTTGAGTTGCGGCGGGGTGGCGTGGGGCCACGGTGGTGACATCCCCGGCTACTCGACGGTCGACGGTGCCACCGACGACGGTCGCGCGGCGACCCTGGTGGTCACCTCGCTCAACGGATCGGTCGTGGACGGCTCTGTCGCCGCCGACCGGGCCGCCCTCGTCGACGCAGCACTCTGCGCGAAGTGACAGGCGGGACAGGAGTACGCCCAGCCCGGTCAGCTACACCCTGCCCCGCTACCGGGTGACCGCAGCGAGCCGGGAGAGACCAGGCCCGGAGCGGCCGGGTGCCGACCAACGCGGTCGGCACCCGGCCGGCTCGGCGCAGGAGACGCTACAGATACGGGAAACGGGCTACCCGGCCACAACCGTGAGCGGCCAGTTGCCCGGTTGCAGGTCCAGGATGCGGGCGCACAGGGCAACCAGGCAGGGTCAGGCACTGCCGCCGAGACCGGAGCCGGTCACCAGAAAGGTGTTGTCAGGCCAAGCAGTCCGGTCCTCAGCCTGCGCCGGCGGGCGGATGTAGACGATCTTCATCCAGTCTGCTTCCAGCCGACGACGGCGGGTTCGGCGAGCGGCCTGGAGAAACGGACCAATGGCAACGCGGCGCCACCCGGCTGGGCCTGTCCGCGCTGGACACCTACCCCGTCATGGCCCGTGGCGTCGACGCCGGGCCGACGCTGGAAAGATCGTCGCCGGGGTCCGACTCACGACGGGGGTCGGGCCGAGGTGTAGGGCGGCAGCGGCAGTGGATCGTCGCGGAGGAACGCGCGGAGCAGCGCGTCGTACGCCTCCCGCTGGCCGGAGGTGATGTCGTGTCCCGTGTGCGGTAGGTAGACCAGGGTCGCCTGCGGCAGCGTGCGTCGGTATTCGTACGTTTCCTCCCATGGGACGAAGTCGCACTCGCCGCGCATGATCAACGCGGGTACCCGGGCCTGCCGGAGCGCGGGCCGCGGGTCGGGGATGTGTGCGAAGTCCTCGACCGTCTGTTGGTTGACGTAGAAGCCCTGGTGGTTGTCGTGTGCCTCGGCGGGTGCCGAACCGGGGCAGCGGGCGGTGTCCGCGCCCGTGCTCCTCGGCGACCTCTTCCCATTCCGCGACGTCGACATCAGCCGGCTCCTGCCCCAGCACCGGAGACGCCAGCCCGGCGCGGATCGAATCCAGAGCCGGCCCCGCCACCCCTGCGGACAGAGCGATCAACGCGTGCTGCAGCACGACCCGACGTCGCATGTCGCCCTCCGTCCGCGCGCCGCCCGTCGGCCCGCGAAGCTCCGCCAGCAGCGCCTCTCCATGTTCCCGAGACCCCCGGGGTGAAGCCGTCTCGGCGAGAGCCTCAGGATCCAACACGCCTGCCCACCGGGCCTGGCGGGCCGCCTCGGCCTTGTCCCGCCGGAACTGGACCTCAAGGGACCGGTAGTCGTCATAACCGGAGATCAACTCACCACCGGCCGCGAGTAGCGACTCACACTGCGCCCAGAAAACCCGGTCGACCACCTGACGACCGCACTCCACGTTCGCCACCGTGCTCCGCGTGCTGTGCACCCGCCGCGCCACATCATCCTGAGTCAGCCCACGCGCCCGCCGCCACCGTGCCAACGCACCACCCAGCGACCGCTTCACATCCCTGAGCTGCTGCGGATCCACGAGGAAAACCCCTCCAGCGACATCGAAGCATCGGCCACCACCGCCATAACCAACGGCAAACCGACACTAACTCACCGCAATAGCACCGGACACCCCAGCCAAACCGACAGCACACCGCGAAACCCGCTATCCAGGAAGCCCCCAACCCACCAGCCACACAAGCGGACCGACTCGATCAACCATGATCAAGACGCCTCGGGATCGGAGGGAACACCGCCGGATCGGGCCGGACGTGAGGGATGCTCGTCGCACGAGCACCCACCGAGCACAAGGGACAGAAAAGCAAAGGGGCCTGACCGCCATTTCGGCAGGTCAGACCCCTCACGATCTTGTGCGCCCGAAGGGACTCGAACCCCTAACCTTCTGATCCGTAGTCAGATGCTCTATCCATTGAGCTACGGGCGCCCGGTGCTCGACCAGTCTACACAACCGGTTTTGCGCGGAGACTCCGGGATTCGAACCCGGGAGGGGCTTTAAGACCCCAACCGCATTAGCAGTGCGGCGCCATAGACCAGACTAGGCGAAGTCTCCTCGGTGACCCTGCGGACCACCGCGGACGAGGATACAGGTCCGCCCCCACCCGGGGCAAAGCGACTATCCCGACGGGCGGCATCCCCTGGTGGGGGGTCGCGGCGGTGCCCCCGCCGCACCGCCCAGCGCGGCGTATTCCCACGTGTGCGAGGTCACGTTCGCGGCTACGCTCCTGTTCCATGCAGGAGCAGCCGCCGAGCGACCCGCCCCGCCGCCCCGCCAGTGACCGGGCGCGTCGCCGCTCGCCGGAGGCGACCTTCACACCACCGCCCGCGCCGCCCCGGCAGCAGAAGCCCTCCGACGACGACGTAACGCCCAGGCCGAAGCGGGCCCGCCCGACGAAGGCGGCACCGGCCGTGCTGTTCCAACCGCCTGCCGCCGAGTCGCCCGTACCACCGCCGGCGGCTCCCGCCCGACCGCGCCGTGCGGCCGGGGGCCGGCCGGCAGCGGAGCCGACCGGCGCGACGGACGCCCCACCGACGCCGCCCCGCACGGACGACGCACCGGCACCCGACGCCGGCACCGCGACGCCTGACGCAGCCGGCGCTCCGGCCCGCCCCACGACCGCGCGGACGCCGGCCGCGCGACGCAACCCCCGCACCCGGGCGGCGGGCGCGGTGCCCGGCAGCACCACGGGGCCGCCCCAACCGCCACCGGACCAGGCCGCCGGCCCCGCCGACGCCACGGCGAACACGCCTCCACCGACGGCTCCGGCCACCCGGCCGCAGACAGCCACCCCCGCGGAGACGGTCACCCCGCCGACGAAGCCGGACACAGCAGCGACCGACCCGGACGCAGAAACGGCCCAGCCGGACACGGAAGCGACGAAGCCCAGCACGGAAACGACCGGGCCGGACACGGAATCGACCGGGCCGGGCCCGGCGACCGAACCGGCCGCACCACCACGGAAGCGGGCCGCGCGGAGAACGACGACGGTGACCGTTCCGCCCACCGGGGCCGTGCCCCGCACCAGGGCGACCCCACGGAAGAAGACTTCACCGGAACCCACCCCCGAACCGACCACCGCTCCGGAACCCGCCCCGACCGCGAGGCGGCGGGCCGCCGAGCGTCCACCCGCCGGACCGGACCCCGTCGGCGTACCGACCGCCACCGGCACGCCCACCGGGTCGGCGACGGCGGACCCGGGCGGCGCGGTGGCGGGACGCCTGGAGCTGGCGGTGCTCCGGACCCGGCTGCTGGCCCATCCGGGGTTCGCGCCGGAGTTGCTGGCCCTGGCGGCCGTCGAGGCGATCGGACCGCAGGCCCGGGAGTGGGCGCGCGGACTGCGCGAGGCGTACCCGGACGCCGGTCCGGACGGGCTGGCCCGGCTGGCCACCCGGCGGTTCGTCAGGTGGGCCGGGGTGGGTGGGGCGACGGCGGCGGTGGCCGGGCTGTTCGCGCCGCTGGCCGAGCTGGTGGCGGTGCTCTGGACGCAGTCGGCGCTGGTGCTGCACGTGGCGGCGGCGTACGGCCGGGACCCGGCCGACCCGCAGCGGGCGGTGGAGCTGCTGGTGCTGACCCGGGTGCACCCGGACGCGGACAGTGCCCGTACCGCACTGGACGCGGCGCGGGCGGCGGACGGGCCCGGCGACGGGCCGTGGCCGCGTGCGGCGGAGGCTGCCTGGCGACTGGCGGCACCCTTGGCCGCGCAGGCAGGCGGCTGGGCCGCGCTCCGGCTGGCGGCCCGGCTGCTGCCGGGGGCGGCGGTGCTGGCGACGGCGGCGGGTGATGCGGCGGCGACCGATCTGCTGGCTGCCCGCGCGGTGGCCACCTACCGGCCCGCCCGGACCGGCAGCTAGGCCGCCCGGAGAGCGGAGGCATCGGCGGTCAGAGCCAGCCGAACCAGTCTTTTGGCAGCAGCGAGTACCCGACGAAGGCGACCACATCCAGCAGGGTGTGCGCCACGATCAGCGGCATCACCCGCCGGGTGCGCAGATAGAACAGGCTGAACACGACGCCCATCACGGCGTTGCCGACGAACGCACCGAAGCCCTGGTAGAGGTGGTAGGAGCCGCGCAGCAGCGCGCTGGTCGCGATGACCGCGCCGAGCCGCCACTGGAGTTGGCGCAGCCGGTTGACCAGGTAGCCGACCACGATCACCTCCTCCAGCACGGCGTTCTGCACGGCGGCGAGGACCAGCACCGGCACCGCCCACCACAGCGGCGGCAGGCCGGCGGGGACCAGGGTGGCGTTGATGCCGAGCTGCGCCGCCGCCCAGAACAGGGCCAGGCCGGGCAGGCCGATCAGTGCGGCGAGCCCGGCGCCCCGGGCCAGGTCGGACCCGGGTCGTCGCAGGTCCACCCCGAGGGTCCGCGCCGGGTCGCCGGGGTCGCGCGCCAGCAGGTGTACGGCGAGCAGCACCGGCAGCAGCGCGAAGACGATGCCGAGCAGCTGGTACGTCAGATCGAGCCAGGGGCGGGCGGACTGCGAGGTGTTGAGCGAGGCGGTCTGCTTCGACAGCGGCCCGTCGGCGGTCAGTTTCGCGGTCAGCGACACCACGGCGTAGACGGCCGACTGCCCGAGTGACAGGCCGAGGACCAGCAGGGTCTCGGTGCCGAGGACCCGCCTGGATGCCGGGCGGGTGTGCTGCTCAACGGTCACCGCACCACTCTGCCCGACGGGGTGACCCGATCGCACCGGCCGGTGGGCCCAGATGAGCCGATCGCACATTCTGTGCGACCGGTGCACACGCTCCGTGGACATGCTATCGGGGCCCGATCCGCCGTCAGGAGGAGGACCGCCCCCCGTGGACAACTTCGCTCGGCTGCTGAAGGAGAGTTGGACCCTGGTCGAGGAGGACCGGGACCGGCTGAGCGGTCGCTTCTACGCCCGGCTGTTCCTGCTCGATCCGGAGCTGCGCCGGTTGTTCCCGGCGGAGATGACCGGCCAGGGCGACCGGATCCTGGACGCGATCGTCACCGCCACCCAGGTGATGGACGACCCGGAGAGTTTCGACGAGTACCTGCGTTCGCTGGGTCGGGACCACCGCAAGTACCACGTCGACGCGGCGCACTACGCGACGATGGGGGTGGCGCTGCTCGACGCGCTGCGTACCACCGCCGGTGACGGCTGGAACCTGGAGTACGACCAGGCGTGGCGGGACGCGTACGCGGCGATCACGGCGACGATGCTGGCCGGGGCGGAGTCGGACGACAACCCGCCGTACTGGCACGCGGAGGTGCTCACCCACGAGCGGTACGGCGGCGACACCGCCGTGCTGACCGTCCGCGCCCTGCAGCACCCGCTGGTCTGGAAGGCCGGCCAGTACGTCAGCGTGGAGGTGCCCCGGCACCTGCCCCGGGTGTGGCGGACGTACTCGGTGGCGAACGCGCCGAACGACGACAACGTGCTGGAGTTCCACGTCCGTACGCCGGCCGGCGCGGGCTGGGTCTCCGGGGCGTTGGTGCGCCGGACCAAGCCGGGTGACCTGCTGCGGGTGGCCGCCCCGATGGGGTCGATGACGGTGGACCGCGATTCCGGGCGGGACATCCTGTGTGTGGCCGGCGGGGTTGGCCTGGCCCCGGTGAAGGCGATGGTGGAGGAGCTGGCGGGCTGGAACCGGGCCCGCTGGGTGCACGTCTTCTACGGTGCCCGGCACGCCGACGAGTTGTACGGCCTGGCCGGTCTTCAGGAGTTGGTCGCCGCCCACCCGTGGCTGTCGGTGACCCCGTCGTGCAGCGACGACCCGGATTTCGCCGGTGAGCGGGGGGACGTTCCCGACGTGGTGGCCCGGTACGGCCCGTGGACGTCGCACGACTGTTACGTCTCCGGTTCGGCCGCGATGGTCCGGGCGACGTTGCGGGCGCTCGCCGAGGACGACGTCCCGCCGCAGCACATCAGGTACGACACGTTCGGCAACCTGTAGAGCTTTACTCCCCCCGAACCGGGGCGCGTGCCCCCGCCCCCTGGGGCACGCGCCCCGGTCCCCTCCGTGCCCATCCGGACCGCCCGGGGCAGGGTTCAGGCATTGCTCTCGCGGTACTCCTCGACGGGGACCAGCGGCACGCCGGGGGCCATCCGGTCGGTCCAGGCCCGGCCGTCGAGGTGGTCGATCTCGTGGGCGACCAACCGGGCCATCCCGTACGCGAACGAGGTGATCATCCGGCTGCCGTCCGCGCGGGCGTGTTCGACCTCGATACGCAGTGGCCGGGCCACCAGGCCACGGTGGTCGGCGGCGGCGAGGCACCCTTCGTACTGTTCGACGGTTTCCGGGCTCTCCCCGACCACCCGGGGGTTGACCAGGACGACCGGCGGGGCGGACCGGTCGGCGGGGCGGACCACGGCGACCGCTACGTCCAGGCCGATCTGCGGCGCGGCGAGGCCCGTGCCGGTGCTGAGCGGGTGCACCTCCTCGGCCCGGGTCAGCAGGTCGGTGAGGCGGTCGGCCACTTCCCGGGCGGTGGCGGCCTCCCGGGGCAGGTGCAGTGGGCGGGCGGGTCGGCCGGGCGGGGTGGCCTCGGGGGGCAGCATGCCGAGGGCGCGCATCCGGTCGGCCGGGCGGGTCGGCACGGGGGGCGTCTCGGGGGCCTCCCGCCGGAACCGCCACTGGAGGCGGAAGCGGGTGTTGAGCGGCGGGTCGTCGGTGGACCAGTCGAAGACGACCCGGTCTCCCCGGTCGTGTCGGCGGACCGGGGTGCGCAGCGGTCCCTCGTCGGCGGAGAGGGAGGTCTCCACCCCCCACACCCGGGGGTCGAGGGCCGCCGGGAGGTCCAGCCGTACGGCGAGGTGCCGGGTGGGCAGGCGGACGGCCCGCTGGAACCAGGGGCCCCACTTGACCCGGCCGACCCGGTAGGCGTACTCGACCTCGGCGCGTTCGCCGGGGTGCAGCGGGAACCGCCCGTCGGCGTTCTCGAACAGCAGCCAGATCTCCTTGTACGCGTCCCGGTCGTGGCGGACCCGCCAGTGCATCGGTTCGCGGGCGCCGTCGTCGTGGTGGATGGCGCGGAAGCGCAGCTCGGCGAAGGTGAGCGGGTGTTCGCGGTGGTGCCGGTTGGAGCGGCCGGGGTCGTCGGGCCACCTGTCGACGGCGACCCGGACGAGGTAGCGGGTGACCGGTTCGGTGCCGGCGTTGTGCAGCCGGCGGCGGATCACGCACCGGTAGGTGCCGTCGACCAGGGTGAGGGTGGCGGTCTCCCGTTCGACGACGAGCCCGGTGCCCGGGGGGAGCCAGCGGCCGGGGGGTGCGGGTTCGCGGAGGCCGGGGGTGGCGCGGGTCTGGCGGAGCTGGTCGTACTCGCGGAACCGCTGCCAGATGACGCCCCCGGCGTCGAGGACGGCCTCGGCGCGGCGGGCGAAGTCCTCGGTGGGCCGGTGGCGTCGCCCCTCGACGTGGCTCACGTACGACGGGTCGAAGCCCATCATGGTGGCGAGCTGTTTCTTGGTCAGCCCTCGCCCCGTCCGGTGCCGGGCGAGTTCCGCCGCGAACGAATCGGCGGCCCGCTCCAGGGGAGAGGTCGTCATCAGCTTCCTCACGCAGCGCAGCCGGGATGACAAGTCTTCACGTTTTTCCGATCGCCCTGTACCGAACTGGCACGTTGCCGACATATGCCTTGACATTGCCCGCGTTTTCCTCGCGTTCAGCCGGGTAGTAGCCGAACCGGGCCGATCCGTACCGACGGAACGGACATGGTGATCCCGGCCTCCCGATCCAGCTCCGCAGAAGCTTCCCTCAGCGCCCAGGCATGGTTAGGCTAGCCTTATTAACCGCCACCACCCGTGGCGGGCCGAGCGGGACGGGAGGGGGTCCGGATGACGGCGGTGCTTCCCGGCCAGGATCTCGCCGGCCGACTCGCCCCGGTCACCGCCACCCTGCGCGCCATGTTCGGCACCGACGTGCTGCCCGGCCTCGCGCCCGGCCTGGTGGTCACCGACGACATCGGCTGGAGCCCGGCCACCACCCTCGTCGACGGCACCCGGATGCCCGAGTTCCTGCGCGCCGCCGCCCGCCGCTGGGGCGGCACCCCGCACGCCTGCGCCGCGCTGGCCTGGAAGTCCTACAGCTACTGGACGGCGCTGCCGGTGGTGCTCGGCTGGGCCTCGGCCCGCCGGGTGCCGCTGCTCGACCCGACCGACGTGCTGATCCACTTCGAGGATCACCGGCAACTGCTGACCATGGGCCTGCACCGCTCGACGACCGTCGCGGTGCTGCCCGGTGACCCGCTCGCCCTCACCGGCCAGCCCGGCGTCCGGGTCGCCGCCGACGAGGCCGAGTTGCTCGGTCTCCTGCGCGCCTCGCTGCTCGACGCCCACCTCGCCCCGATGATCAGCGCGATCCAGGCGGAGGTGCGGGTCGGTGCGCGTACCCTGCTCGGCTCGGTGGCCTCGGGGATCGCGCACGGCATCCTGCGCGCGGCGGACGCCCTGCCCGGCCCGTCGGTGGCCACCATCGACACCCTGCTCGGCACCCTCGGCCTGGCCGACCTGGTCGAGCTGGTGCCCGGCCGGGGCGGCGAGCCGACCGTGCAGCGGCGCACCTGCTGCCTGGCGTTCACCCTGCCCAGCCCGAAGGTCTGCCAGGGCTGCTGCGTCCGCACGGCCTGACCCGGCGACCCGGCGGCCTCACCCGGTGAGCGGCCGGACGTCCCACCGCCACACCCCGCCGTCCCACACGGGGGTGATGCCGGTCAGCGCGGTCATCGCCCGGCGCAACGCGTCGGCGTGCCGGTGCGGGCCGAGGATCACCACGCCGGCCCGCCAGTAGCGCAGGTCGGTCACGGCGGCCCGCCGGTCGGCGGCGGTGATCGCCGGGATCGTGCCGGTGCGCGCGATCCCGCCGAAGAAGTTGCTGGTCCGCCGGTAGGGGGCGGTGAACAGGGCGGCATCCGGTTCCGGCGACCACGGCCGGGTGTCGGGGGCCAGGAAGTAACCCCGGGCCAGCGGCATCTCCAGCCCGGTCCGGGCCGACCAGCGCAACGGATCGGCGTAGGTGTTGTCGGGCAGCGGCAGCGTGACCACGCTGCGCCCGCCCGCCACGTACGGCCGCCAGTCGCCGCCGGTGACGAACTGCGGCACCGGGTCGAGCCGGGTCGCCGGCAGCGGGGTCGGCAGCAGCGGCACCAGGGCCATCAGCAGGACGGTCACCGTGGCGAAGCGGATCTGCCGGCGGGCGGCCGGGTGCCGGCGGGCGAGGTCGCGGGCCCGCTGGGCACCGAGGGCCAGCAGCACCCCGACGATCGGGGTGATCGCCAGCGACCAGCGGGTGGGCACCACGGAGTGCAGCAGGGGCAGGTCCTCCAGCAGCGCCCAGGGGGCGGGGACGCCGGTGTCACGCCCGTTGAGCTGCACCTCCCGGCCCAGCGACAGGACGGCGAAGAGCAGGCCGAGGACGGCCAGGCCGACCACCAGGGCGCTGCGCCGCAGCCACCAGAGCAGGGCGACCGTCAGGACGGTCAGCGGCCAGCCGAAGAAGGCGTTCTCCTCGGTGGGGTTGCGGGCCAGCAGGTCGGCGGACCGGGCGTCCCCGGCCAGCGACTCCCGCGACCAGCCGACGAACGCGCCCAGGTCGGTGCGGTAGCCCCGGATCAGCCGGGACAGCCCGTGGTAGGAGCCCGGCCCGAAGAGCTGCACGTAGAGCGGGTAGGCGAGCAGCACGGCGGACAGCAGCGCGGCCACGCCGAGCCCGGCGAGGAACGGTCGGGTGGCCGCGCGCAGCGACGGTCGGCCGATGGCGAGGGCACCGACCACCACAGCCAGGGCGATGGCGGTCATCAGCAGGATCTCCAGGTTGAGGAAGGCCTGCCAGACGATCAGCAGGCCGAGCAGGAGTCCGTTGCGCAGCCACCGGCCCGGCTCGGTCAGCCGCAGGGTGCGCCAGATGATCAGTGGGACGACGAACTGGGAGGCGATGTTCGGGTGGGCGTTGGCGTGCGACACCATCGCCGGGGCGTACGCGCAGAAGGCCGCGCCGAGCCAGGCCGGCCCCCGGGAGCGGGTGACCACCCGGGACAGGAAGAAGTACCAGGCGGTGCCGGTGGCCGCCATTCCGAGGGTGAGAAAGACGAGAAATGACCAGTGCGGCCCGAGGAGGACAGTGACCGGGGTCATCGGGATTGAGACGGATAATACCGAGGTATTCGCCATCAGGTTGACGCCGTCGGGCACGTTCATCCGCTCCGAAGCGAACGGATAGCTCCATTCCGTGACCACGCGCGCGCCGTGCGCCATCATCCATTCGAACTGCGCCTGGTCCGACCGGTTGTCGCGCACCCCGGCCGCCGGGTCGCGCCAGAACCGGGCGGTCACCCAGAACGCCAGCAGGAGGTAGCTGACCACGGCCGACGCGTCCCACCGCCACCCGGCGCCCGACGGACGGGCCGGCGCCGACGGCCCGGCACGCGGCGAACGGCCTGCCGGGAGCACCCGCCGCCAGTGTCGCCGGACGACCCGGCGGACCGGCGTCGGTCCGGCGTCCCCGACGTCGGACCGACCGGTCCCGCGCTCCGATTCGCCAGTAGTCATAACAATTCAGAGCGTAGTTGGCCTATGGCGGTCACGTGACATGTTTCGGGTACTGCCGTACTATGTGCCGGGTTCGCCGACCGCCGATCACGTGCCCTCCCCCGACCACATTTCGGCCTTCCCAGTGCCCCGTTTCCTCCGCCCCTGACGCGGATGATTCACTCTGTCGGTCCAGGCGCGGGTCAGTCATATCGTGAGGAATCGACGCATGGCAGAAATCCTTGGGGACCAGCGCGTCCAGGCAGAGGTTCTGGAGGGCCTGGCCACCGCGGTCAACCACCGCCGGTGGTTCGTCGAACTGGCGGTGCCCCACCTCGGTGACGACCCGATCGAGATCGGCAGCGGCCTGGGCGACTACGCCCTGGAGTGGGCGCGGCACGTGCCCCGGTTCACCGCCACCGAGGCCGACCCCGACCGGCTCATCCTGCTCAAGGAGCGGCTGGTCGACGAGCCGACCATCGAGGTCCGCGAGATGCTGCTGCCGCACCCGGGCGGCGGCGACTACAGCGCGGCCGTGTCGTACAACGTGCTGGAGCACATCGAGGACCACGTGGGCGCGCTGCGCAGCATGCGCGACCTGGTCCGGCCCGGCGGCGCGGTGATCATCATCGTGCCGGCGTTCCAGTTCGCGATGGGCCCCGCCGACATCGCCACCGGCCACGTGCGCCGCTACACCAAGAAGACCCTCGGCGACGCGATGACCGCGGCCGGGCTGCGGGTCGAGACGATGCACTACGCCAACGCCCTCGGCCTGATCGGCTACTTCATGGCCACCAAGGTCTTCCGGCTGATGCCGAAGGAGGGCCCGATGGTCAAGGTGTACGACACCCTCGTCCTGCCCGCCACCAAGGCCGCCGAGCAGCTCGTCCGGCCGCCGTTCGGCCAGTCCGTCTTCGCCGTCGCCCGGGTGCCCGGCTGACCGGACCGCGCGCCCGCCGGTCCCGCGCACGCGGGACCGGCGGACCACCGGTCACTCCTTGATCTGGTACGTCGGCCGGATGACCGCCCGCGCCAGGGTGTGGAACGCCAGGTTGAAGCCGACGTACGCGGGGCTGGCGTCCGGCCCGACGCCGAGGGTGTCGACGTCGACCGCGTGCACGGCGAAGACGTACCGGTGCGGGCGGTCACCCGGCGGCGGGGCCGCGCCGCCGTAGCCGGTGTCGCCGTAGTCGTTGCGGACGCTGAACGCGCCGCCCAGGTCCGCCTCCCGTACGCCGGTCGGCAGGCTGGTCGTCGAGGCCGGCACGTCGACCAGCACCCAGTGCCAGAAGCCGCTGCCGGTCGGGGCGTCCGGGTCGAAGCAGGTCACCACGAAGCTCTTCGTCCCGGCCGGGAAGCCCGACCAGGCCAGGTGCGGGGAGACGTTCTCGCCACCGGTGCTGCCGTGCGCGTACCGGGCGTCCATCGGCTCGCCGTTGTGCACGTCGTCGCTGGTCAGGTCGAACGCCGAGACGGTCGGCAGCAGCTCGTACGGGTCCGGGGCGATCGGTCGTTCCAGGGTCATCGGGAAGGTCCTTCCGGTGTACGCGATGTTCTCTGCCCTTCTTACCCCGCCGGGCCCGGACGACGAACCGGAAGCACCGCGCACCGTCGGACCGCCAGAATGGGGGGACGCGGCGGACGACCGGGAGGGCGCATGCAGGACACCGAACGTGAGGCGGAACTGTTGGAGGCGGAGCGCCGCCTCCAGGCCGCCCAGCGGGCCGGCGACGTGGCCGCGCTCGACGCCCTGCTCGACGACCGCCTGATCGCCGTCGGGCCGGACGGTCGTACCTTCGGCAAGTCCGACGACCTGGCCGCCCACCGCAGCGGCACCTCGGTGCTCGACGAGCTGGTGGAGGAGGAGTTGGAGCTGGTCGTGGCCGGAACGACCGGGGTGACGTTCTTCCGGGGGCGGGTCAGCGGCACCTTCGCGGGTGAGCCGTTCGCGGCGCGGTTGCGCTACACCCGCACCTGGGCCTACGACGACGGGTACGGCTGGCGCATCCTCGCCGCCCACCTCAGCCCCGTCCCCTGACCAGTTTTCCGGGCTGCCTGCCGGCCGGCACAGGGCGGCTGCCACCGGCGTCAGGGCGGCGGCGCACACCCTGGGGTCGCCGCTGTTCAGGCCGGCCGACCGGTTGCCCTGCTCTCCAGCTTCACGGGCTGCACGAAGATCGACCGACGAGCGACCGCGTCGCCTCTGGCGTCCAGTTGGTAGACGTCCAACCAGCACCACCCGTCGTAGGTGATCCAGTCGAGCACCCGGATGACCCGGCACGAGATCGGCTTGACGAACTACACGCTCGCGGCGCGGGTGACGTACACCAGGTCGCCGGCCTCCGGCAGCGGCGCGTTCATCGATGGCCCCGGACGTGACGTAGCCTGCGCCACGCCCTGATCCGGGCACGGGCGGCCTCGACCAGCGGGCAGAAGCCGCCCTCGGTGCATCTGCCGCACCGGCTGTGGCGGTGGTGGTCCAGGCAGTCCCACGCCGACTGGACCAGGAGCGGCACTCCGCTGCGCGCATCCACCGCACCCCGGCGGCCAGCCGCCACCCGGCAGCGGCAGTCATCGATGGCACTGCGCGGGTAGGGCTGGGGTGGCGTGCTCCGGACCGGAGCCCACGCGCCGGTCTGATTCGGATACGCGGTGGCGGGACCGGTCCGATCCAACGGTGGGGAAGCACTCGGACGGCCAGCCAGCCGGCGCAGGGCACGTGTGATCAACGAGCGCAGCATGAGCATCCGGTCCTTCTGCCGACGTTTGCGATCCTGCGAAACGGTAACGCTCTTGGTTCAGAAAGTACAGGAGGTTCAACTTGTTCAGTAGGTACAGTACTTACCTGACGACCCGAGCTTCCTGGTCGTCCGTAGGTTGACGTCATGGTCGACCAGTTCTCGCCGACGCCCCTGTACGTGCAGCTCGCCGACCTGATCACCAAGCGCATCGAGTCGGGGGAGTTGCAGCCGCTCAAGCCGCTACCGAGCGAGCTGCGGCTACAGCAGGAGTACGGGGTGGCGCGCGGCACGGTCCGCGCGGCGATCGCCCTGCTACGGGAACGCGGGCTGGTCATGACCATGCCCCAGCGCGGCACCTACGTAACCGAGAACCACCCGCAGGCGTAGGCACCGAACAACTGAGACCGACGGTCCCGAAAAGGCCAGAAGCTAGAGCGGTAGAACGTCTAGTTCTACATTCGGGTCATGGAGCGTATCGGTGTCCGGGAGCTGAACCAGAACACGAGCCAGGTACTGGCCCGGGTCAGTGGCGGCGAAACCCTGGAGATCACCGATCGCGGCCGCCCGATCGCCCGCCTCGTCCCGGTGAGCGACGACCGGTCGGTGTTGGCCAACTGGTGTCGGCAGGACGGGCCGTCGCCCCCACCGGTGGCGGCCCCGTGCCGCTACCACCGAAGCTCGGCGACGAGAACGTGGACGTGGCCGCCTCGCTCGCCGCGATGCGCGACGACGAACGCTGGTGATCTATCTCGACTCCGCCGCCATCATCAAGCTGGTCCGGCAGAAGGAATGCAGCACCGACCTCGTCGCCTGGCTCAACACGCACGACGACGTACCCCTGGTCTCCTCCGCCCTCGTCGAGGTGGAAGTCCCCAGAGCTCTGCGCCGGTCAGCCCCGCAGGCGTTGATCGGCGTGCCGACCGCCGTCGGACGGGTGTTCCGCCTGGAAATCGACAGCACGATCCGGGCGACCGCAGCCGCCTTCGCCGAGCCGACGCTCCGCAGCCTCGACGCCATCCACCTGGCCACCGCCCACGTGCTGACCAACGAGTCCGGCATGGCACTCACCGCCTTCGTCACCTACGACCGACGGCTGCTCGAATGCGCCAAGGACGCAGGACTACCCACAGCAAGCCCCGGCCAGAACTGACCTACCGGTCCCCGCCCCGGTACGGATTCCAGCCCTCCGTACGACACACCCCAAATGTAACCCGAAAAGCTTGAAATGTAACTCACGCGCAGTTACATTTCGCGCCATGACCGAGGACCTAGCCGACCTGGTGCAGACGCTGCGTGCATCTGGCGGGGACACGACCGGTGTCGAGGTCAAGGCTGCCGCAGGCGGACTGCCTGTATCGCTGACCTCCTCGTTGAGCGCCCTGGCCAACCTTCCCGGTGGTGGGACGATCATCCTGGGCCTGGACGAACGTACCGGCTTCCGCCCGGTGCCACTCGCCGATCCACAGCTCCTCAAGCAGGGCCTCGCCACCAAGGCCCGCGCATACACACCGCCGGTGCGCCTGTCCATCGACGATGGCGTCGTCGACGGGAAACCGGTGATCGTCGCCCGGGTCCACGAATGTGACCCCTCGGCGAAACCGTGTCGAGTCACCGCCACGGGCACCGCCTATCTTCGCGGCTACGATGGCGACTTTCCGCTCTCCGACCTGGAGACGCAAGGCTTCCTCACCGCCCGGCGACCACCGCTGTTCGATCGCCAGCCCGTTGACGGTGCCAGCTTCGACGACCTCGATCCGCAGTTGGTCGCCTCATTCCTGGCGACGGTACGAGAGCGGGACGCCACTGGACTGGGGCGCTTCACCGACGACGCCGAGTTGTTGCGTCGGGCTGGAGTCACCGTGAGCAGAGGTCGACCCACCACGGCCGGCCTGCTCGCCCTCGGTGTCCACCCACAGCAGTTCTTTCCCCGTTACGTCATTCAGGCTTCCGCCGAACCCCTGCCCCATGACCCTCCCGGAACGCGGGCCCGCAACCAGATCACGATCACAGGGCCCATTCCCCGCATGCTCGACACCGCCCTCGACTGGGCGCGCCGCACGTTCGACACGGTCATCGTCGCCAACCCCGATGGCAGTGTCACTGATCGACCCACCTACCCCCTGGTCGCGTTTCGCGAGATCATCGCCAACGCTCTCATCCACCGCGACCTCGACCACTGGTCACAGGCCTTCGCCATCGAGGTACGGCTACGCCGCGACCGTCTCGTCATCACCAACCCGGGTGGCCTGTACGGCATCACTGTCGATCGCCTCGGCCACGACGCCGTCACCTCCGCCCGCAACGGGCTCCTCGTGGCCATCTGCCAACACGTCCGGTCGGCCGCCACCGGCGGCCGGGTCATCGAGGCCCTCGCCAGCGGCATCCCCACGATTGCTCACGAACTGTCAGACCATGCCCTGCCACCGGCGCAGTACGTCGACACCAACATCAGGTTCACCGTGCTGCTCCGGGGTCCCGCAGCAAACTCCACGAGCCCGGACCTCAACGCCACCGAGCTACGCATCTATGACGCGCTCGGACCCGCACCGAGAACCGTTGCCCAACTGGAGGCAATCCTCGACCTGACCGGGCCCAACATTCGCAAGGCCCTCCGAAGCCTGCGCAACCGTGGTCTCGTGCACCAGGACGGCGGCAGAGGCCGCACCACCACGTATCGGCACAGTCTCACTCCACGCGGCTGATGCCCACGCCGCTGCGGCTGCGGCCGGTGTCAGCACCGGAGCGGAGCGGCGCAGGACCACCGAGGAAGCCGTGTGACGCCGACACGAATGCGACCCGACAAGCGAAACGGGACGACCCAATGCGACGAAGTGGGACCGATCCGAAGTGACGAAACGCCCCCTGCCGGCGTCCGCACTGGTCAGGGAGCGTCGCTGCGGCTCTGGATGCGGAGGGTGTGGGATTCGAACCCACGAAGACATCGCTGCCTTACCGGTTTTCAAGACCAGCGCCATCGGCCACTAGGCGAACCCTCCCGAACCGCCACCCGGGGGTGCGCGGCCTGTGCCTAGTCTGCCACGAACCGCGTCCGGACGAGCCGGCCCATCGCCGTCGGGCGGGGTTCGGCATACCGGAGAGGGGTCCTTGATCCCTGGCATGACCAGCGTGACCTCACCCGGATGGTCCACTGTGGCCGAAATTCCGGCCGTCGTGGGCGAGCGGTGGACCGCCCCCGGCGACGGCCGGTGGATATTGCCGGCCGGACCTGCCCGGATGGCGGTTGTCGACAGACCGGCGTGGTTCCCGGCCCGGATCGGGTAAGACTGGGCCATGCACGCGATCACGATCCCGGCACCCGGTGGACCCGACGCGCTCGTCTGGGCGGAGGTGCCCGACCCGGAGCCCGGCGCGGGTGAGGTGGTGGTCGAGGTGACCGCCAGCGCGGTGAACCGGGCCGACCTGCTCCAGCGGCAGGGGCAGTATCCGCCGCCGCCGGGCGCGCCCGCGTACCCCGGGTTGGAGTGTTCGGGGGTGATCGGCGCGGTCGGCGCGGGGGTGACCGGGTGGGCGGTGGGTCAGCCGGTGTGCGCGCTGCTGGCCGGCGGCGGGTACGCCGAGCGGGTGGCCGTGCCGGCCGGGCAGTTGCTGCCGGTGCCGGCCGGTGTCGACCCGGTCGACGCCGCCGCGCTGCCCGAGGTGGCCTGTACGGTCTGGTCGAACCTGGTCCGGGTGGCCCACCTGGGCAAGGGTGAGACGCTGCTGGTGCACGGCGGCGGCAGCGGCATCGGCACGTTCGCGGTGCAGTTCGGCGCGGCGCTGGGCGCGACGGTGGTGGCGACCGCCCGGTCGGCCAAGCACGACCGGCTGCGGGAGCTGGGGGCCGCGCACACGGTCGACTACCGCGAGCAGGATTTCGTGGCGGAGGTCCGGCGGGTCACCGACGGGCGGGGTGCGGACGTGATCCTCGACATCATGGGCGCGTCCTACCTGGGCCGGAACGTGGCGGCGCTGGCCGACGGCGGCCGGTTGGTGGTGATCGGCATGCAGGGCGGCCGGAAGGCGGAACTGGATCTGGGCGCGCTGCTGGCGAAGCGGGCGTCGGTGGCGGCGACCGCGCTGCGGTCCCGTCCGCTGGCCGACAAGGCGGACATCGTCCGGGGCGTACGGGAGCAGGTGTGGCCGCTGGTCGAGGCCGGCGCGGTCCGGCCGATCGTGGACCGGCGGCTGCCGATGCGCGAAGCGGCGCAGGCGCACCGGCTGGTCGAGTCGAGCGACCACGTGGGCAAGGTGCTGCTCACCACCGGGTGACGGTCCGGCCGGACCACGAGGTGCCCCGGCGGGACCGCCGGACGGAGCAGGCGTAGCAGGGCGCAGACCCGGGGCGTTCAGGCCGGCGGACGCGGGCCGTCCCGGCGGGGCAGCACCAGGCGGGCGCCGGGGCCCTCGCCGGCCAGCCGGTCGCCCGGGTTGTAGAGGGTGCAGCGCTGCAACGACAGGCAGCCACAGCCGATGCAGCCGTCGAGGTCGTCGCGGAGCTTGCCGAGCAGCTTGATCTGTTCGTCCAGCCGTTCCCGCCAGGTGCGGGACAGGGCGGCCCAGTCGTCGGGGCTGGGGGCGCGGGACGAGGGCAGCGAGTCCAGTGCGGCACGGATCTCGTCCAGCGAGATGCCGACCTGCTGGGAGATCCGGATGAACGCCACCCGGCGCAGCTCGGTGCGGGCGTAGCGACGTTGGTTGCCGCCGGTGCGCTCGGCGTGGATCAGCCCGAGGCGTTCGTAGTAGCGCAGCGCCGACTGGGCCACCCCGCTGCGCGCGGAGAGTTGACCGATGGTGAGTGACTCGTGCATCACTGCCCTTGAGTTGAAGTTAACTTCAAGTAGCACGCTAACGTCATGACCACATCGACCGCAACCCACCCCCGGGGCCACGCCCTGCCCGCCCCCGTCGTCGCGCCGCTGGAACGCATCCGCGCCGGTGGCACCTACGACGCCAACGTGTACTCCACCGTCGACGTGCACTGGGTCCTCTACGACCGGGTCCTGCGGGTCACCCCGGCCACCGTCGACGACCCGGACCGCGACCGCTTCCTGCTCTCCAAGGGGCACGCCGTGGCGGGCTACTACGGCGTACTCGCCGCCAAGGGGTTCATCCCCGTCGACTGGCTCGACGACGCGGGCGGGCCCGACAGCCGCCTCGGCGGCCACCCCGACCGCACCCTCGTCCCCGGCGTCGAGATCGGCTCCGGCTCGCTCGGCCACGGCCTCGGCCTGGGCGTGGGCACCGCGCTCGGCCTGCGCGCCCAGGGCCGCACCACCCCCCGGGTGTACGTCCTGCTCGGCGACGCCGAACTCGACGAGGGCTCCAACCACGAGGCGATCGCGTACGCCGGGGCCACCGGCCTGGCCGGGCTCACCGCGATCGTGGTCGACAACGCGTCTGCCAGTCACGGCTGGCCGGGCGGGGTGGCCAGCCGGTTCACCGTCAACGGCTGGACCGCCGCCACCGTCGACGGACACGACCACGACGCCCTGCACGCCGCCCTCACCGGCCACGACGGCCACCGCCCGCACGTCGTCGTCGCCGTCGACACCCCGCCCGTCGACGGACCGACCCCGGGGAGCCGGTCATGACCATGCGGGACACCTTCGTCGCCAGCGCCACCGGGTTCCTCGACGACCCCCGGACCACGATCGTGCTGGCCGACATCTCCGCCGACGCCTTCACCGAGGCGGGCCGACGGTATCCGGACCGGGTGGTCAACGTGGGCATCCGGGAACAGTTGATGATCGGGGTGGCCGGTGGGCTCGCCCTCGCCGGGCAGCGCCCGATCGTGCACAGCTACGCCCCGTTCCTCGTCGAGCGGGCGTACGAGCAGATCAAGCTGGACCTCGACCACCAGGGCGTCGGCGCGGTGCTGGTCAGCATCGGCGCGTCGTACGACCGGGCGGAGGCCGGCCGGACCCACCTGGCCCCGGCCGACGTCGCCCTGATCGACACCCTCCACGGCTGGACCGTGCACGTGCCCGGCCACCCCGACGAGGTGCCCGACCTGCTGCACGACGCGGTCTGCGGGCAGCACTCGACCTACCTGCGACTGTCGCTGCGCAGCAACACGCGGGCGTACCCGCAGGCGGGTGGGTTGCAGGTGGTCCGCGACGCCGGGCCGGGCGCGGCGCTGCTGGTGGCGGTCGGTCCGGTGCTCGACACCGCGCTCGCGGCGGTGGCCGGCCTACCGGTGACGGTGGCCTACACGCACCGGCCCCGGCCGTTCGACGTGACCGGGCTGCGGGCGCTGGCCGCGACCGAGGTGATCGTGGTGGAGCCCTACCTGGCCGGCACCTCGACGCGGGTGGTGGCCGAGGCGCTGGCCGACCGGCCGCACCGGCTGCTCGGCCTCGGGGTGGGCCGGGCGGAACTGCGGCGCTACGGCACCGCCGAGGACCACGACCGGTGGCACGGCCTCGACCCGGCCGGGCTGCGCCGGGCGATCGGCGGTTTCCTGACCCCGGCGGGATGACCGCGGGCGAGTCGGGAGGGGCGGGTCAGCGGGGCGGGTGGGCGGGACGGCGACGGGTGCGTTCCCGGCCGAGGATCCAGATCGCCTCGACCCCGTCCCTCCAGGTGATCTTCTTGCCCTCCTCGCGCCCGCGCGCCCGGTAGCTGATCGGCACCTCGTACGGGCGGATACGCCGGCGCAGCAGCTTGCCGGTCACCTCCGCCTCCATCCCGAAACCCCGGGACCGGATGCCCAGCGACCGGTACAGCTCGACAGGCATCAGCTTGAAACAGGTCTCCAGGTCGCCGATGTAGGAGTTGAACAGCACGTTCGCCGCCATCGTGACGCCCTTGTTGCCCATCACGTACCAGAAGCTGTAGGCGCTGTGGCTACCGAAGGTGCGGTTGCCGTAGACCACGGTGGCCCGCCCGTCGAGCACCGGGGCGAGCAACCGGGGGATGTCCTGCGGGTCGTACTCCAGGTCGGCGTCGAGGATGACCATGTACTCGCCCTCGGCGCTGTCCACGGCCGTCCTGATCGCCGCGCCCTTGCCCGCGTTACGCGGGTGGGTGATCACCCGTAGCCGCGAGTCGTCCGCCCGGCCGAGGATCTCCCCGGTGCCGTCGCGGCTGCCGTCGTCCACCACGACCAACTCGATCTCGCACGGATAATCGACCGCCAATGCCTGCTTGAGGGCATCCGCGATGCGTTCTTCCTCGTTGTAGACCGGCATGAGGATCGAGAGCTTCACGGGAATCTCCACGGTGGCGACAGTAAGTCGGGCATAGCCTAGCCTGGCAGGTCAGCCGCGCGAGGGTCGCCACCGTGGTGGCGGGTGCCCGTTATCGGTAGCCACCGGACCGGCCGGCACCCGGTCATCGCGGGAAATGGTGTTTACTTCCGCCCATGTCGGCAGCCGGCTGGATGCTCGTGGCGGCCCCCGTCGCGGCGCTCGTGCTACTCACCGCCCTCCTGCGCCCCCGGGCCGCCGGGGTGGTCGCCCCGCACCGCCTCGGCGTGGTCCGGGCCGCCCTGCTGACCGGGGCCTTCGCCGTGCTGACCGTGGAGGTGCTGGGCGCCCTCGACGCGCTCACCCTGCCCGCCTTCGCCCTGGTCTGGCTGCTCTTCGTCGCCGGGTTCGCGGTGGCGGCCGGCCGGCGACGCGACCCCGGCGCACCCCCGGCCGCCGTCGCCGGCAGCCGGCGGGCGGTGCTGGTCGGCGCAGCCGTGGGTGGTCCACCGGCGGACCACCCGACCCTCGGCGCGGCGTCCGGACCGCCGCCGGCCGATGCCCCGGCCACCGTCCGGGGCGGCGTCGCGGCGCTGCTGACCGGCTGGGCGGACCGGCTGACCCACCTCCGGCGTACGGCGACCCGGGGCGAACGGCTGCTCGCCGGCACGGTGCTCGCCGTGGTGCTGATCGAGCTGGTGGTGGCGCTGCTGGCCGAGCCGAACAACTTCGACTCGCAGACGTACCACCTGCCGAAGGTGGAACACTGGGTGGCCCAGGGCAGCCTGGAGTTCTGGCCCACCGCGATCCACCGGCAGGTGACCATCCCGCCCGGCGCGGAATACCTGCTGCTGCACCTGCGCCTGTTCACCGGCGGGGACACCCTGCACAACCTGGTGCAGTGGGCCGCCGGGATCGGTTGCCTGCTCGTGGCCACCCGGATCACCGCCCAGCTCGGCGGGGGCCGCCGGGCCCAGCTCGTCACCGCGTTCCTGCTCGCCACCACGCCGATGGTGGCCCTCCAGGCGACCAGCACCCAGACCGACCTGGTCGCCGCCGCCTGGGCCGCCTGCGCCGCCACCCTGGTGCTGGACGGGCTGCACCGCCGGGCCGGCCTGACCGACGCGCTGGCGCTCGGCGCGGCCACCGGCCTGACCGCGCTGACCAAGACCAGCGGGCTGATCGCCGTCGGGCCGCTGCTGCTGCTCTGGGGCCTGGCCCAGCTCCGGCTGGCCCGCCGGCCCGCCGCGGGCACCGCCGACCGGGCCGCGCCGACCGGGGCCCGGCAGGTGGCCCGGACGGTGGGCGGTTCGCTGCTGGTGCTGCTGGTCGCGGCGACGGTGGTGGGGCCGTTCCTGGCCCGGGAGACCGCCGAGTTCGGTCACCCGTTGGGGCCGCCCCGGCTGCGGGAGTCCATCCCGATGGAACGGCACGACCCGGCCGCCGTGCTGGTCAACGCGCTGCGGATCGGACACACCGCGTTCGATACCCCGCTGGCCCCGCTGCGCGCCGGCACCGCCTCGGCCATCATGGACGGCTCCCGGGCGATCGGCGTCGACCCGCAGGACCGGGCCATCACGTTCGGCCGGGAGGTCTTCCCGGTGCCCGCCTGGTACCCCGACGAGGACCGGGTGGCCTTCCCGCTGGCCGGGGCGCTGGCGCTGGTCGGGGCGGTCGTCGCGCTCGCCCGGCCCCGGCGGGTCGTCCCCGGCCGGGCGGGGACGCTGCGGGCGTACGCGGGGGTGGTGGTGGGCGCGGTGGTCCTGCACACCGCGATGATCAAGTGGCAGCCGTGGGGGAACCGCCTGCTGCTGTACGCGCTGGTGCTGGCCGTACCTCTGGCGGGGCTCTGGGTCGACGTGGTGCTGCGGCGGCGGGCCGGGGCGGGCCGCCTGTCGGTGGCCGCCGGGCTGGTGGTGACCGTGCTGGCCACCTCCGCGCTGGCCGGCGTGCTGGCCCTGTCCTACGGCTTCCCCCGCCGGCTGGTCGGCACGGGTTCGGTCTTCACCACCGGCGAGTGGGACACCCGGTTCCTGCGCCGGCCGCAGTGGGCCGACGAGTTCCGCTGGGCCGCCTCCGCGGTCCGGGCGAGCGACGCCCGACGGATCGGCCTGGTACAGCAGAACGACAACTGGGAGTACCCCTGGTGGCTGCTGCTGCGCGACGACGACGGCCGGTCACCCGAGCTGGTGGCGTTGCAGTCGGTGCTGCCCGACCGGCCGCCGGCCGACCCCACCTCGGTCGACGCGATCGTCTGCACCGGCCCCCGCACCCAGTGCGCCCGGTTCGTCCCGGCGGGCTGGACGATCGGGTACCGCGACCACGTCGGCTACGCCCTGCCACCGAACCGCTGAGCCACGGGGAACACACGTCGGGGCCGGCGTGGTGGTCCACGCCGACCCCGACCGGTCCCCCACGGGTCACTTCTGCTTGATCGGCACCACGATCAGCCGGGCGACGCTGGCGTCCCCGTCCCTGGCCCCGGCCACGTTGACCTTGGTGCCCACCTTGACGTCGCTGGCCTTGACGGTGGTCCGCCGCTCGACCACCCGCAGTTGGTCGCCCAGCTTCCAGGTCAGGGTGAAGCCGTCGGTGGACTTCACCGTCACCGAGTCCCCGTCGATCGCGGTCACCTCGCCGCGCTGCACGACGACGGTCTTCGTGCCGTCCTTGGTCTGCACCACCGCCTCGCCGTGCAGGCCGTTGCGGCCCAGCTTCACCCGGGCCTGCCGGCGCTGCCGCAGCTCCTTCGCCCGCTCGCCACGCTTGCCCTTGTCCCCGGCCTGCGGGGACGGCGTGGTCGACGCGGCGGGCGCGGCGAGCAGGTCCAACTCGACCGGATCGAGGCCCAGCGCGGCCAGCGCCTGTCCCTCGACGCCCAACGCTGCGGCCACGTCGACGACGGCGGCCTTCGTGCCGTCCTGCGCGACCTGGGCCGTCCCGCAGCCGGCGACGCCGAACGTGAGCGCCGCGAGCAGCGAGGTGGCGGCGACGGCGATTCCCCGATGTGCCATGAGTGTCCTCTCGTCCGTGATGCCACCAGCCTCGCGGACGCCGATGGGCGCGGGGTCAGGCCGATGTTCGGGTCAGGTAAGGACGGGCGGCAGCCGGACGGTGAACGCCGCACCACCCTCGGCGGCGTGCCCGGCGACGATCTCCCCGCCGAGCCGGCGGACCAGCCCGGCGGCCAACGCCAGCCCCAACCCGCTGCCCACCTTGCGGACCCCCCGGTAACGCTCGTGCAGCGCCCCCCGCTCGAAGGCCACCGCCAGGTCGTCGTCGGTGAAGCCCGGTCCGCCGTCGCGAACCTCGACCAGCCCACCGGCGGTCGGCCCGGGACCGGCCGCCCGGACCGCGAGCACCACCGGCGCCCCCGGCGGTACGACCCGCAGCGCGTTCTCCAGCAGCCCGTCCACCACCTGCCGGATCCGCCCCGGATCGGTGTACGCGGGCACCGCTGTGCCCGGCGTCTCCAGCCGGAACGGCACGCCGACCGCCGCACACCGCTCCGACCAGGTGCGTTCGGCGTCGGCGGCCAGCCGGGCGAGGTCCACCGGCACCGGTTCCAGCGGGAAGTCCACCGCCTCCAGCCGGGCCAGCGCCAACAGGTCGGCGACCAGCCGGTCCAGGTGCTGAGCCTCGGCGAGCATGGTCCGACCGGTCGCGGTGGACTCGTCCGCGCCGATCACCCCGTCGGCGAGCGCCTCCGCCCACCCCCGGATCGCGGTCAACGGGGTGCGCAGCTCGTGCGAGACGGAGAGCAGGAACTCCCGCTGCCGGCCCTCGCTGGTGGCCAGCGCGGCGGCCAGTCCGTTCAACGCGTACGCCAGGTCGGCGACCTCGTCGGGCGGTTCGACGGGCACCCGGACGGCCCGGTCACCGGCGCGTAGCCGGGCGGCGGCGGTGGCGGCGTGCCGGATCGGGCGGGCCAGCCGGCGGGCGAGCAGCAGCCCGGCCGCCGCCCCGGCGGTGAGCCCGGCCAGCAGCGGCAGCCACAGCGCGCGCAGCACCTGCCGCCACGGCCCCTGCGGGGTGGCCCGGGTCAGCACCACCCCCTCCCCGCCGGGCAGCGCCCGACCCTCGACGAGGGTCCGTTGGCCGTTGACGAACCGGCGGCCGGAGACGTCCCGGCCGGCGGAGATCCGGTTCACCACCTGCCGGGGCAGGCCGGGGCGGTCGGCCAGCCCGCCCTGGACGACGTACACCTCGATCTGCTGGTCCTTGAGCTGGCGGATCAGCCGGTCGCCGGCCGCGTCGCGCTGGCGGCTGGGCCGGACCTTCAGCACGTCGGCGGCGAGCCGGGCCTGCGCGGCAAGCGCCTCCTGGTCGCGGCGTTCCACCCCGCGTACCGCCAGGGGGACCGCGACCAGGGCGGTGACCAGCACCGACACCAGCGCCACGGCGCAGGTGACCAGCACCGCGCGGGCGGTCAGCGTGTGCAGGGAGCGGCGACGGCGCGGGGCGGTGCCCCGGCGGGGGGCGGAAGGCTCAGCCATCGGCGGCGTACCCGACGCCCCGGTGGGTGCGGATCACGCTGGCCGCGCCGAGCTTCGCCCGGACCTGGGCGACGTGCACGTCGACCGTACGGGTGCCGGCGTGCGCCGCGTACCCCCAGACCCCGGCCAGCAGTTCCTCCCGGGTGAAGACCCGGCCGGGGCGGGCCATCAGGTGGGCGAGCAGGTCGAACTCGGTGGAGGTGAGCTGGACGGGGGCGCCGGCCGCGAGCACCGTGCGCCGGGCCGGGTCGATGGTGACCGGGCCGACCGTGCGGGGCCGGTCCGCGCCGTCGGGGGCGCCGGCGGTGCGCCGCAGCACCGCCCGGACCCGGGCCACCAGCTCGCGGGGGCTGAACGGTTTGGTCACGTAGTCGTCCGCGCCCAACTCCAGGCCGACGATCCGGTCGACCTCGTCGTCGCGGGCGGTGAGGAAGATGACCGGGGTCCAGTCGCCGGACTCGCGCAGCCGCCGGCAGACCTCGGTGCCGGCCAGGCCGGGCAGGGTGATGTCGAGGACGCAGGCCACCGGGCGCAGCCGGCGGGCGGCGGCCAGCCCGGCCGTGCCGTCCCGTTCCAGGTGTACGCCGAACCCGTCCCGGCCCAGGTAGAGCCGGACCAGGTCGGCGATGGCCGGTTCGTCCTCCACGACGAGGACGAGCCCACGTGGTGCGGTGGCATCGACGGTCACCGGCCCATGATGACCGACCCGGCGTGGGGCGGTGCGGACGGCCGTGTTCGGGTCAGGTAAGAACCCGGTCAGCGGGCCGGCAGCGGGCGCAGCAGCGGGGCCGGCGCGACGGGTGGGGCGTCACCGATGGTGGCGACGACCCGTTCCTCGGGCCGGCGCAGCCGGGTCCGGAACGCGTGGTGCAGCAGCGTGTCGAGCTGCCACACCTGCTTCGGGTGCTGGGTACGGATGACGAACCGCTCGCGTACCCCGTCGATCGCGGTGGCGGCCAGCTCGACGGCCTGCGCGCGCGGGTCGGGGCTCCAGGTGACGTTGCTCAGCTCCCGCAGCTCGGTGTTGAGGTGCAGGCGCAGCCGGTGCAGCACCCGGGTCTGCCGGGTGACCACCAGCCGGCGGTGGGTGAGCAGCAGCAGGTAGTCGCCGTCGACCGGGCGGTCGGGGCGGGCGCACCGGGCGACCAGGATGGTCGCGTCCCCCGACCCGACGCACTGGCGGAAGACCGGCATGTGCCGGCTCACCGTCTGGACCGCCAGCCCGGTCTCGGCGGCGGCCGGGAGGAAGGTGCGCGAGAAGACGTCCATACCTGGCCAACGAGCCGTGACCAGGGGTGATGTGGGTCACTGTCGACTTTTGGAACTTCCACTCCCCCGGGTCGCACCACCGGTGCGTCTTTCCGTACCGGCCGCTGTCCGGGGGCGCGGGACGTCAGACGGGCATCGGCGCGAACAACTCGCCGAGCCAACCCGGCACCGCGTCGGCGTACCCGGCGCGGCTCGGGTCGGTGGTGGCCAGCGCCCGCCGCCAGGACAGCGCCCGGCTCACCGTGGTCACCCGTACGGCCAGCCCGGCGGCCTCCCGCAGGGCCGCCCGGTCGTACCGGTCGGTCCACGCCTCCAGGTAGGCGTCCCGCAGCCGGAGCAGCACCGGGTCCCCCTCGGGCAGCGAGTAGGTGTGCGCCACCGAACGCAGGGTCACCAGCAGGGTGCCGAACGGGTGCGCCACGGACGCGTCGCCCCAGTCGAAGAAGCGGTAGCCGTCGGCGGCGAACACGTTCCCGTCGTGCAGGTCGTCGTGCTGCACGCTGGCCGGGATGCCGGTGTCGGCGAGCCGCCCACAGTCGTCGGCGAAGCGCGGCTGGTACGCCCGCAGCCGCTCGTAGGTCGCCGCGTCCAGCCCACCGTCGTCGCTCCCGCCACCGTCGCCGTCGACCCCGACACCGTCGGCCCCGGCGGCCGGGCGGGTCGCGCCGTCGCCGTCGTCTCCGGGTGCCAAGCGGGTGTCGGTGCCGTCGGGTGCGGGGTCGAGGAGGAGGGCGGCGCGGTCGTCGAGGAGGTCGGCGAGCAGGGCCGGCAGGGCAGCCGGCCGATGGTCGGGCACGCCGAGCGCGACGAGGTCGTCGGCCCGGGGAGCCACCGTCCGTTGCAGATCGGCGTAGGCGGCCAGCACGTCGGCCCACCGGCCCGGGTCCGGCTCGGCCAGGTCACGCAGGGACGGGCCACCGTGGGGCAGCAGCGACCAGCCGCGCCCGGGGTCCACGGCCACCGGGTCGGGCACCCGACCGGGGGCGTACCGGGGCAGTTCGGCTAGCAGCACCGCCTCGTACGCCGTGCCGGGGTTGTTCGCCTTGAACCAGTACGGCCCGGCGTCGGTGGGCACCTGCCAGACCAGCGACCAGGGGCGCTGCCGGGCCTCGACCGGGCCGGTGACCCGCCGGCCGAGCCGGTCGAGGTGCCCGGTCACCCAGTCCAGCGCGGTGGCCCGCCACTGCGGGTCGGCCCATCCGGGGGCCACGGAGACGATCGTCACGCCGCGCAGAGTAGGCCACCCGCCCACCCCGACACCCCCCATTTTCCCGCCCCGGCGGGGAGGCCGGGGGGATCGCAACGGGGCCGATGTGGCGGCATCAAGGCCATCCGGACACCGCAACATCGGCCCCGTTGCGGGAAGCGCGGGCGGGCGGCGTCAGAGAAGTTCGAGGATGGTGGCGTTGGCCATGCCGCCGCCCTCGCACATGGTCTGCAGGCCGTACCGGAGGTCGTTGTCCCGCATGTGCTGGAGCATCGTCGTCATGATCCGGGCACCGGACGCGCCGAGCGGGTGCCCCAGCGCGATCGCCCCGCCACGCGGGTTCAACCGCTGCGGGTCGGCCTCGGTCTCGGCGAGCCAGGCCAGCGGCACCGGGGCGAACGCCTCGTTCACCTCGTACACGCCGATCTCCTCGATGCCCAGGCCGGCGCGGCGCAGCGCCTTCGCGGTGGCCGGGATGGGGGCGGTGAGCATGGCGACCGGGTCGTCGGCGGCGACCACGGCGGTGTGCACCCGGGCCAGCGGGCGCAGACCGTGCCGGCCGGCCCACTCGCTGGTGGTGACGGCGAGCGCGGCGGCCCCGTCGGAGATCTGCGACGCGGACCCGGCGGTCACCACCCCGTCGGCGCGGAACGGGGTCTTCAGCTCGCCGAGCGCGGCGAGGGAGGTGTCCCGGCGGATGCCCTCGTCGGCGGTGAACGAGCGGCCGTCACTGCACGGCACCGGGGCAAGCTCCGGGTCGAACGCCCCGGCGTCCTGCGCGGCGGCGGCCTTCTCGTGGCTGGCCAGCGCGAACTCGTCGAGCTGGGTACGGGAGAAGCGCCAGCGGGCGGCGATCAGCTCGGCACCGACCCCCTGGTTGAACGGGAGCGGCTGGTCGTCGGCGAAGCCCTCGACGCCCCGGTAGCGGGCCCGGATGCGGTCGCTGAACGGCATGCCGTCGCCGACGCTGGACCCCATCGGCACCCGGGTCATCGACTCGACCCCACCGGCCACCACCAGGTCGGCCTGCCCGGAGACGACCGTCGCGGCGGCGAAGTGCAGGGCCTGCTGGCTGGAGCCGCACTGCCGGTCGAGGGTGGTGCCGGGCACCGACTCGGGCCAGCCGGCGGCGAGCACGGCGTTGCGGGCGACGTTCCAGGACTGCTCGCCGACCTGGGACACGCAGCCCCAGACCACGTCGTCGACCTGGCCGGGATCGATGCCGGTGCGGTCGGCGAGGGCGCGCAGCACGTGCGCCGACAGGTCGACCGGGTGCACCTCGGCCAGCCCGCCCTTGCGTCGCCCGACCGGGGTACGCACCGCACCGACGATGACTGCGTCACTCATGACTACTCCCCGGTAACTTCGGCTGTGTCGATACTACGTCCCCGACCGCCGGTCCGCCCCCCGCGTCGCCGGGACCGACCCGGTGCGGCTGGCATGCTGGGACGGTGCATCCACCAACGTCTCCGGCCCGCCAGTGGCGGGTCCCCCGGGCGGTTCCGGCGGTGAAGCTGGCCGGCGCGGTCGGGCTGGTCGCCCTCGGACTGCTGCTCGCCGACGGCGACCCGGTCCGGCTGGCCCTGGCCGTCGTCGCCGCCGTGGGCCTGGTCGCCTGGGCGGTACGCGACCTGCTCGCCCCGGTCCGGCTCGCGGTGGACGCCGACGGGATCACCGTCGTCCGGGGCTACGCCGGGCGGCTTCACCTGCCGTGGCCGGCGGTGGAGGCGGTCACCGTGGACCGGCGGACCCGGTTCGGGCTGACCGGCGAGACGTTGGAGATCGACGCGGGCGAGACCCTGCACCTGCTGGGTCGGGCCGACCTGGGCGCGCCCCCTGCCGACGTGGCCGAGGAGGTCCGGGCCGCCCGCCCCTGACAGCAGGCGTGGGCAGGACCCGCTCAGCCGAGCAGCATCACCGTACGGACGACCACCAGGCCGAGCAGCGCGAGCAGGATGACCCCCGCACCGGCGGCCTGGAACACCGAGCGTCGCATCCGGGGGGCGTACGCCAGCACGAGCGCCATCAGCGCCCCGACGATCAGCCCGCCCACGTGGCCCGGGATGGAGATGCCCGGCACGGTGAACGTGAAGATCAGGTTGATCACCAGGATCGGCAGGATCGCCGAGGTGTCCCGGCCGAGCCGGCGCATCAGCACGAAGACCGCCGCGAACAGCCCGAAGATCGCCGTCGAGGCACCTGCCGAGGCGGTGTTGGGGCTGCTGAACAGGTAGGCCGCGACGTTGCCGCCGAGCCCGGCCATCAGGTAGAGGCCGAGGAAGCGCAGTGGCCCGAGCAGGGCCTCCAGTTCCCGCCCGAGCACCCAGAGCGCCCACATGTTGAGCAGCAGGTGCACCACGCCGTAGTGCAGGAACATCGCGGTGACCAGCCGGTACCACTCGCCGGAGGCGACGCCGTGCGCCTCGCCGAACGGCACGTACGAGGCGTAGCTGAGCACCGAACCCCACTGGGTCAGCGGGGTGCCGCCACCGAGCAGGCCACCGAACCCGGAGCCGCCGATCAGCGAGTCGCCGCCCCGGTCACTGAGCACCGAGACGATCATCATCAGCACGTTCAGCGCGATCAGGGTGCGGGTGACCAGACCGCGACGGCCGGCGGCACCGCCACCGAAGGCGGTACGCGCCGGCCGTACGCTGCGGCGTCCCTCGTTCACGCACTCCGGGCACTGGTGGCCGACGGGGGCGTCCCGCATGCAGTCCGGGCAGATCGGCCGGTCGCAGCGGGAGCACCTGAGGTACGTCTCCCGGTCGGAGTGGCGGTAGCAGACCGGGGTGGTCGGCACCGACCCACCGGTGGCGTCGCCGGCCGGCCCGGAGCGTTCAGTCATGCGTGCAAAGGTACCTCGCAGCCGCGGTCAGGCCCCGGTGCGCTCGATCTCGACCCGCTCGATCACCACGTCCTGCAACGGCCGGTCGCTCGGGCCGGTGGGGGTGTTGGCGATCGAGTCCACCACCTTCGCCGACTGCTCGTCGGCGACCTGACCGAAGATGGTGTGCCGGTTGTTCAGGTGCGGCGTCGGGCCGACGGTGATGAAGAACTGCGAGCCGTTGGTGCCCGGCCCGGCGTTCGCCATCGCCAGCAGGTACGGCCGGTCGAAGCGCAGCTCCGGGTGGAACTCGTCGGCGAACGTGTAACCCGGGCCACCCCGGCCGGTGCCGGTCGGGTCGCCCATCTGGATCATGAAACCGCTGATCACCCGGTGCGAGATGGTGCCGTCGTAGTACGGCCCGTTGCCCGGCTGACCGGTGCGGGGATCGGTGTATTCCTTGTTGCCCTCGGCCAGGTCGACGAAGTTACGAACCGTCTTCGGAGCGTGATTGCCGAAGAGTTCCAGCCGGATCGGGCCAGCGTTGGTGTGCAAGGTGGCGTAGACAGCCTCGGCCACGGGTACTCCTCACTCGTTGGTCAGTTCCATGCGGATCCTCCCATGTGCCCCATCTGGCAGTGCGGAGGCATCCGGTGGTAGAGGATGACGAAGGAACAACTCCCAGGAGGTGGGACCGTGTTTGGAATCGGGCGGCGCAAGACCCAGGGGCAGCTGGCAAAGGTCGAGCTGCACCAGGGCATCGGTCACCTGAGGCAGGCCGCCACGCACGCGGCGAAGGGCGCCGGCGCCACGGTCGGTCCGCGGGTCCAGTCGGCCCGCAGTGCCGTCGCGCCGACCGCGGTCGCGGTGCGGGACCGGGCCTCCAGCGGCCTGGCGACGACGGCCGCGGCGCTCGCCCCGGTGGCCCTGGCGGTGCGCAACGCCCAGGCCGAGGCCGCCGGCAAGGCGGTGGCCGGCAAGAAGGCCGCCGCCGCCAAGCAGGCCAAGGTGACCAAGAAGATCAAGGCGAAGAGCCCGAAGGCCCGGAAGAAGAAGCAGACCTCGCGCGGCATGATGGCGGGCCTGCTGGTCGCCGGCACGGTCGCCGGGGTGGCCGGCGCGATGGCCCTGCGTCGCCGCCGCGAGCAGCAGGAGTGGGCCGAGTACGACCCGACCCGCGGCATCGGCACCGCCCCCGTCCCGTCGTCGACCTCCGGTGCCTCCACCGCCGGCACCGCCGCCGCGTCGGCCACCGCCGGCGTCGACGCCCCCCGCGACGATGTCGACATCCTGGTGGTCGAGACCCCGTCGGCGGGCGGCACCACGCCCACCGGTTCGGCCACTCCGGCCACCGGCGTCGGCAGCTCCGCCGTGGCGGCCGGCACCCCGGCCGGCAAGCCGGTGATCCACCCGAACGACAAGGTCCCCTCGGTCGCCGAGGGTGCCACCGACGTCTCCGGCCGGCCGGCCGACGACCTCGGCAAGGCGCTCGACACCGGGAAGACCACGTCCAGCACCCGGCGCTGATCCCCCGCACCTCGTCGGCGGCGCGGCGACGACCTGACCGGTCGTCCCGCGCCGCAGCCGGCTTCCGACCCCCGGGGCAACGTAAGGATTTTTCAGGGTTCTCCCCGACCGTTACGGGCCCACCCGGCGGGCGTCCGGCTCCTACAGTGCTCGTATGTCGCCGACCACCGACCCGGAGCGTCCGGCTGCGGAGCCGAGTGGCGCTCCCCCGACTGTGCGCCGGGACCAGTCCGCCGAGCGCCCGGCCGGGCGTGACCGGGCGCTGTCCCGGCGGCGGGTGCTCTCCGGCACCGCCGCCGCCCTGGCCGGTGCGGGCGTGGCGCTGACCGGCGAGTTCGGGTACGCGGAGGCGACCGCCGACAGCAAACTGCCCGTCTACGGCGGGTACGCCGCCACCGTGCACGCCGACCGGCGCACCCCGCCCCGGTCGTCCCGGGTCGACGTGGTGTGGAGCGTGGACACCACCCGCCGGCTGGTCGCGCTCACCTTCGACGACGGGCCCGCGCCGAACTGGACCCCCCGGGTGCTGTCGATCCTCGCGCAGACCGACACCCCGGCCACGTTCTTCATGGTCGGCCGCCGCGCCCGCGAGTACGGCCGGCTGGTGGCGCACCGGCTCGACGGTCACGAGGTCGGCAACCACACCTGGGCCCACCAGGACCTCGCGAAGATGACCTACGAGCAGGCGTGCACGGCGATCAGCCGGGCGCACAACGAGCTGACCCGGCTCTGGGGCCGGGAGCCCACCCTGCTCCGCCCGCCGTACGGGCACCTCGCCGGCAGCACCCTGCTCGCCGCCAACGACCTCGGCTACCAGGTGGTCCTGTGGAACCGGCAGATGCTCGAATCCCGGTTCACCCGGAATCCGGACGGCCTGGTCGACTACGTCGTCGACTCCTGTGACCCGGGCACCATCCTGCTCGCCCACGACACCGGGCCGGTGGACCGGCTGGTCGCGATCCGGGGGCTGGCCGCGATGATCACCGGGCTGCGGCGGCGGGGCTTCGAGTTCGTCACCGTCTCGCAGCTGATGGCGGCGGCCACCCCGGCGGCTGTCCCGGCCCACTGACCGGGCTGACCAGGAGCGCTCAGAGCCAGCCGTTGCGGCGGAACCACCGGTAGAGCGCCAGCGAGATGGCGAGCATCAACGCGAGCACCCCCGGATAGCCGTACGTCCATTTCAGCTCGGGCATGTTCTCGAAGTTCATGCCGTAGACCCCGGCGAACGCGGTCCAGACCGCAGCGATGGCCGCCCACGCCGCGATCTTGCGCATGTCGTTGTTCTGGTCGACGGTGACCTGCGCCAGCCGGGCCTGGAGGATCGAGTTGAGCAGGTCGTCGTAGGAGTTGACCTGCTCGACGGTGCGGCTTAGGTGGTCCTGCACGTCGCGGAAGTACCGCCGTACCTCCTGCGGCACCTCCCGGTTGACCTGGGCGGTGAGCGTCAGCAGCGGCCGTTGCAGGGGCATCACCGCGCGCTTGAACTCCACCAGCTCGCGCTTCATCTGGTAGATCCGCTGGATGCGGCCGCTGCTCTGCCGGTCGAAGACGTCGGCCTCCAGCACGTCGAGGTCGTCCTCCAGTTGGTCGGCCACCTCCAGGTAGAGGTCCACCACCCGGTCGGTGATCGCGTACGCCACCGCCCACGGGCCGTGCCGCAGCAGGTCCCGCTTGGCCTCCAGGTCGGCCCGGACGGGCGCGAGCCGGCAGGCGTCCCCGTGCCGGACGCTGATCAGGAAGTTCGGCCCGATGAAGAGCATCACCTGGCCGGTCTCCACCACCTCGGAGGTCTCGGTCAGTTCGGTGTGCTCGCAGTACCGGGCGGTCCGCAGCACCAGGAAGCTGACCTCGCCGAAGCGTTCCAGCTTGGGCCGCTGCTGGGCCTTGACCGCGTCCTCGACGGCCAGTTCGTGCAGGCCGTACGTCTCGGCGATGGCGGTCATCTCGGCCAGTTCCGGTTCGTGCAGCCCGAGCCAGACGAACCCGTCGCGTTCGTCGCGGGCGGCGGCCAGCGCCTCGGCGTACTGCCACTGGCCGGGGCGGCGTTCGCCGTCGACGTAGAGGCCGCAGTCGACCACCCCGCTGCGTCCCGGGCCGGCGGGCGCGGGGGTACGGGGGGAACCGTCGGCGTTGAGGATGCGGGACATCGCGCGCACCGGGGACACCCAGGCGCGGGGGTTCAGCACCCGACCGCCGTGGAGTGTCGCCGACCGCTCCCGTGCCGCCCGGTCCGTCATGGCGTTCCCCCTCCCGGGTGTCCTGCTGCGGCTTGCAGGCTACGCCGCCGCCGGGATCACGGCTGTGGGCGCCGGGCGGGTCGGACCGCGTTCAGGGGGGTGAGGGGGCGACCCGACCCACCCGGCACCGCTGGGGGCGGGGGTAATGCTGCCGCGTCGCCCAGCCCGTCCGGCGGGAACGACCGGGTCACCGGCCGAACGTGAGTGACGCTCGCAGCATTGTGGGTCGCCGGGCCGGTCGAGGGGAGCCCTCGACCGGCCGACGTCGCACTTTTGTCAGAAACCCGACAGATATTTCAGCCGCGGACGGCCGCCACCGCGTCCGCGAGCCGGCGCACACCCTCGTCGATCCGGTCCGCGGTCACCGCGGAGAACGCCAGCCGCAGCGCGTGCCGCCCACCGTCGACCATGAAGTCGCTGCCCTTGACCACGGCGACACCCCGCTCGGCGGCGGCCGGGGCCAACCGGTCCACGTCCACGTCGTCGGGGAACTCCACCCAGAGGAAGTAGCCGCCGTCCGGCTCGACGAAGGTCGTCTCGGGCAGGTGCCGGCGCAGCGACTCGGCCAGCACCCCGGCCCGCTCACCCAGCGCCGACGACACCGTGGCGATCGACCGCTGGATGTCACCCGAGACGCAGAACTGGTGCACGATCGCCTCGGACACCATGCCCGGCGAGATGTAGAGGCTGGTCGCCTTCTTGGCGATGTCGGCGATCAGGCTCGCCGGCCCGACCAGGTAACCGACCCGGACCCCGGGGCAGACGGTCTTGGTGAAGCTCGACGCGTGCACCACCACACCCCGGGTGTCCATCGACAGCATCGACGGCAGCGGCTCGCCCCGGAACCGGATGTCGGCGTACGGGTCGTCCTCGAAGATGGTGAAGCCGTACTCGGCGGCGAGGTCGAGCAGCTCACGGCGCTTGTCCAGGGAGAGGGTCACCCCGGCCGGGTTCTGGTAGTTCGGGATCACGTGGGCCAGCCGGGGGCGTACCCCGGACTCCAGCAGCTTGCGCAGCTCGGCGGTGTCCAGGCCGTCCGGCTCGATGCCCACGCCGTGGATCTCGCCGCCCATCCGCTGGAGGTTGAGCAGCGTCCGGTCGTACGTGGGACGCTCCACCACCACGGCGTCCCCGCGCCGGACCAGGTGGTCGAAGAGGAACGCGTCGGCCTGGAGCGAGCCGTTGGTGACCAGCACCTGATCCGCCTCGACGCCGTGCTTCTCGGCGATCCACTTCCGCAAGGGCGGGTAACCCACGGAGGTGCCGTAGGCGGTGACCCCGGCGGGGTCGGCGTCGAAGGCACGGACGGCGGCGGCCTTGAGCCCCTCGACATCCACGATGTCCAGCGAGGGCGCGCCACGGGCGAACGAGATCAGCTGCTCGGCGGTCATGCGCACGAGCCTAGGGCCTGGCCGGGCCGCTCCGGCCGGCATACACGCCAAGTTCAACATGCGGGCACGCCGCACGGGGTGGTAAGGGTCGAACCGGTCGACTCCGGTGCAGGTCGGGACGGGACCGGACATCGGCGCGGCCGGCCCGCGCTCGCTACTGTCGGAGCGTGCCCACCGAGCCCCTCCGCAGCGCCGGCGCGTTGATCACGGACGATGGCGTCGAGCTGGCACCGCACCGCTTCGCCGGGCTGGTCGCCCCGGCGGTCGAGCGGGCGTTCGTCGCCGGGATGCTCGCTGGCCGCGACGGCGGCGGCGCCGAACTGAGCCAACGGTACGGCGGGCCCGCCGCCACCGGCTTCCTGGTGGAGTTCCGCACCCGGCTCGCCGCGCCGGGCGGCACCGTCGACCGGGCCGGCTTCGCCGCCGTCAACCGCTACCGCGACCCGGCCACCTGCCAACGGGCGCTGGACAAGCAGGTCGCCCACGGCACGATCGCCCGCCGACCCGACGGCGGGATCACCGCCACCGAACGCGGCGTCGACTTCCTCACCGAGCTGTACCAGGTGCACGCCGAGGTGACCGAGGAGCTGTGGGCCGGGCACGACGACCGGGTGCGCCGGCTCGTCGAGGCGTACGGGCGGGTGGTGGCGTACGCGGTGCTGCTGGCCGGGGAGCCGGACGCCGGGCCGGGGCCCGCGTTCGCGGCGGTCGCCCCGCCGTACGAGCCGGACGGCACCCCGCCGGGAGTGCTGCTGCTGAACCGGATCGGCGCGCTGCGCTACCACCGGGCCGACGCGTACGCGCAGGCGTGGACCGCCGCCGGGCACACCGCCACCAGCGTCGGCGAGCTGCCGGACGGGCCGGAACGGCGGGCCATCGAGCTGGAGACCGACCGTCGGGCGGCCGGCCCGTACGCGACGCTGACCGCCGACGAGCGGCTGGGCGTGCTCGCCGACCTGGCCGCCCTGCCCGGCTGAACCCCCGGCCGGCCCGGGTGAACTCCCGGTTGACGGCGGCCGGCCGGTCACGCGGGGCTATCCTCCACGGTGACCTGGAGTCGTACGAGGGAGGCCCCGCATGATCGGGATGGTGCTCGCGGCCGGTGCGGGACGCCGACTGCGCCCGTACACCGACACCCTGCCCAAGGCGTTGGTGCCGGTGGACGGTGAGACCACCATCCTGGACATCGCGCTGCGCAACCTGGCCGAGGTGGGGCTCACCGAGATCGTGATCGTGGTCGGCTACGCCGCCGACGCGGTCGTGCAGCGGCAGGCGGCCCTTCAGGAGAAGTACGGCGTCACCCTCACCCTGGTGCACAACGACAAGGCCGAGGAGTGGAACAACGCCTACTCGCTGTGGCTGGCCCGGGAGCACTTCGCCCGGGGCGTGCTGCTGGTCAACGGGGACACCGTGCACCCGGTGAGCGTGGAGAAGACCCTGCTGGCCGAGCGCGGGCCGGGCATCCTGCTCGCCGTCGACACCCTCAAGGCGCTGGCCGAGGAGGAGATGAAGACCACCTTCGACGCCGCCGGCCAGCTCACCCGGATCACCAAGCTGATGGACCCGGGCGAGGCGTACGGGGAGTACATCGGCGCGACGCTGATCGAACCGCAGGTGGCCGGGGCGCTCGCCGACGCGCTGGAGGCGACCTGGCGGCGGGACCCGAACCTCTACTACGAGGACGGCTACCAGGAGTTCGCCGACCGGGGCGGCGAGGTGCGGGCCGCGCCGATCGGGGACGTCTCCTGGGTCGAGGTCGACAACCACGACGACCTGACCCGGGCGCGGGAGATCGCGTGCCGCTACTAGCCCGTACCATCCTGACCCCGCTGCACATCGACGTGCGGCGCGGCGCGGTCGCCGACCTGGCCACGATCCTCGCCGACGGGCGGATCTCCGCCGGGGGTGACGTGGCGGTGGTGGTCGGCCCGGGTCAGGGCGGGCAGATCGCCGACCTGCTGCGGCCGTCGCTGCGCTCGGCGGACGTGTTCACCGTGGCCGGTGGCACCCTCGACGCCGCCGACGAGCTGGGCGGCAAGCTCCGCGAACGCTCGTACGACGCGGTGGTCGGCATCGGCGGCGGCAAGACCATCGACGTGGCGAAGTACGCCGCCACCCGGCGCGGCCTGCCGATGGTGACCATGGCGACCAGCCTCGCCAACGACGGCATCGCCTCCCCCGTCGCCAGCCTGATCACCGGCGGCCTCAAGGGCTCCTACGGGGTGCACATCCCGATCGCGGTGATCGTCGACCTGGACTTCGTGGCCGCCGGCCCCGACCGGCACAACCGGGCCGGCATCGGCGACGTGGTCAGCAACATCAGCGCCCTGGCCGACTGGGAACTGGCCCGCCAGGTACGCGGCGAACCCGTCGACGGCCTCGCCGCGTCGCTGGCCCGGATGGGCGCGGAGGCGGTGCTCGCGCACACCGGCGACATGACCGACGACGCGTTCGTCACGGTGCTGGCCGAGGCGCTGATCTCCAGCGGCCTGGCGATGGCGGTCTGCGGCAGCAGCCGACCGGCAAGCGGCGGCTGCCACGAGATCATGCACGCCGTCGACGCCCTCTTCCCCGGCACCTCGTCGCACGGCGAGCTGGCCGGGCTCGGCGCGCTGTTCTGCACGTTCCTGCGCGGTGACGAGCGGCGCTTCGTCGAGATGGCGGCCTGCCTGGGCCGGCACCGGCTGCCACGGCACCCGGCCGACGTGGGGTTGACCGACGACCAGTTCGTCGAGGCGGTGCAGTTCGCCCCGGCCACCCGCCCCGACCGGTACACCATCCTGGAGCACCTGGCCATGTCGGTTACCGAGACGCGGGAGCGGCTGGCAGACTACGCCGGTGCACTCCGCGACCACAGTGGCTGAACCCCGTCCCACCGTTGCCGACTTCCACCGGGTCAACCGGGGCGGCGGCCTGTTCAGCGAATCGGTCAGCCAGTGGCTGGGTGCCGTCTTCGCCCTCATCGCCCAGCGCCTCGGACTGCGCCCGACCGCGCTGACCATCACCAACCTGGTGCTCGGCCTGGCCGCCTCGGTGACCGTGGTGGCGCTCGCCGACCGGGTCGCCGCCGGTACCGTCCCGGCGTGGGTGGTCGGGCTGGTCGCGCTGGTCGGCTGGCAGGTGGCGTACGCCCTGGACTGCGCCGACGGGCAGCTCGCCCGGGTGACCGGTCAGGGCAGCGCGGCCGGTGCCCGGGTCGACGTGCTCTGCGACGTGGCCGCCCAGATCGCCCTGGTCGCCGCCCTGTCCGCCACCGCCGTGGCGCAGCGCCCCTCCACGCCGACCTGGCTGGTGGCCACCTTCGCCGGCACCTGGATGGTCAACCTGGTGACCTCGGTGATGCAGGCCGGCCCGAACGCCGCCAGCATGGTCACCTCGACGTCCCTGCCGGTACGCCTGGTCAAGCTGGTCCGCGACTACGGCGCGGTGATCTTCGTGGCGGGGTTGGTGCTGATGCTCGTGCCGGCGCTGGTGTTCTGGGTGGTCGTGGCGTTCACGGTGGTCAACGGCGGGTTCCTGCTGGCCAGCATCGCCTTCTCGGCCCGCGCCTCGCTGTAGGGCCGCACTGTCGACGGGATCGGGTGCTCCCGGAAAGTGGACTTACCGTGCGGTAGCTGTCCGGGAAGCGTTGACCCGACGAGTGACGAAACTCGATGATACGAGTCGGTCACTCTCCGTCCATCGTGGGCGGGGCCATCGGAGACGGAGCCCCCGCGATGTCACGTTCACGCCGGTCGACTGCCATGATTCTTGCCCTGGCGACGCCGATGCTCGTGTTCGCCGGTGCGGCACCCGCTGTCGCCGCCGCCCCCGCTCTCGAGATCAGCTCGGTGACGCTTGTCGCCAAGGGTGCCGGGGTGCGCCTGGACTACGTGGTGAGCTGCGACGAGGGTGCCTCCGGCGAGCTGCGCGCCACGATCACCCAGGCCGTCGGTAACCGCATCGCCCACGGGTCCGTCCCGCAGTACCGCACCTGGACCTGCACCGGGCAGACGCAACCCCTGTCGGCGCTGATCCCGGCCGACGTCGCGGGTGTCCCGTTCCGCGCCGGAGAGGCCCTGTTGTCCGCCTGGATTTCCGCCTGCCCGGGCGCGAACTGCGAGTACGCCGAAACCGAGCAGGTGGTGCGGATCATCCGCTGACGCCGTTGCCGTCAGGTTCCGTGGGCGGTCCGGACGGGTGGCCTTCGGCACGTTCCCGGCGGAGTTGTTCGAGGACGGCGGTGTCGGCTTCGAGGTCGGGGTGCTCGACCTGCCGGTCGAGGTCGACGACGCGTTCGAGTTCGCGGATCGCCTGGTCGAGGTCACCGTCCGCCCGGTGGGCCATCGCGATGTTGAACCGGGTGACCGCTTCGCCGGCCCGGTCACCGACCTCCCGCCGAAGGGGGAGAGCCTGGTGGAAGTAGTCCAGGGCCCGCTGCCGATCCCCCAAATCGTCGTACACGCTCCCGATGTTGTTCAGGGTGACGGCCTCGCCCGCTCGATCACCCACCTCCCGCCGGATAGGCAAGGCCTGGTGGAAGTAGTCCAAGGCCCGCTGCCGATCCCCCAAGCCGTCGTACGCGTTACCGATGTTGTTCAGGGTGACGGCCTCGCTCGCCCGGTTACCCACCTCCCGCAGGATAGGCAGGGCCTGATGGAAGTAGTCCAGAGCCCGCTGGCGATCCCCCAGACTGTCGTACACACTCCCGACATTACTCAGGGTGACAGCCTCGCCCGCCCGATCACCCACCTCCCGCCGGATAGGCAGAGACTGGTGGAAGTAGTCCAGAGCCCGCTGGCGATCCCCCAAGCCGTTGTACACGGTGCCGATATTGTTCAGGGTGACGGCCTCGCCCGCCCGGTCACCCACCTCCCGCAGGATAGGCAGGGCCCGGTGGAAGTAGTCCAGAGCCCGCTGGCGATCCCCCAGACTGTCGTACACACTCCCGACATTACTCAGGGTGACAGCCTCGCCCGCCCGATCACCCACCTCCCGCCGGATAGGCAGAGACTGGTGGAAGTAGTCCAGAGCCCGCTGCCGATCCCCCACGCGGTCATACACACTGCCGAGGTTGTGCAGGGTGGCGGCTTCACCGGCCCGGTTACCCACCTCCCGCAGGATGGGCAGGGCCCGGTGGAAGTGCTCCAGGGCCCGTCGCCGATCCCCCAGACTGATGTGTACGTTGCCGATGTTGCTCAGGGTGACGGCCTCGCCCGCCCGATCACCCACCTCCCGCTGGATGGGCAGGGCCCGGTGGTAATGGTCCAGGGCCTGCCGCCAGTCCCCCAGGCTGTGGTACACGTTGCCGGTGTTGTTCAGGGTGACGCCTTCGTTGCCCAGGTGGCCGGCCTGCCGGTACATGACCAGGGCATGCTGGTAGTCCTCCAGCGCAGGCCGGGGTCGACCGGTTGCCGACCGCGCCCAACCCCGCTGGTAGTGGGCGCCCGCATCCGGGCCGAGGGTGAGCGTCGCGGTGGCCATGGCCTCGACATCGGCGAAACGCGAGGTACGCAGCCACACCCGACACACCTGGTCGCCGATATCCCGGGCGATCTCCGGCTGTCGGCCGGCGACCGCGAGCCGGTGCACCTCGACCCAGCGGGCGAGGAATCGCGGGTCAGTGGACATCGGCGGCAGCGGGATCGAGGACCCAGAGCTGGTAGAGGGACCGCGCGGCGGCAGCGCATGCCTCGGTGTGTTCGTCGTCGGTGAGCAGGGGACGGACGAGGGGGTGCAGGACGTTGGAGACGAAGTAGCGGGCTTCCTGGGTGTCGGGGTCGGTGCCCTCTTCGAGCAGGCCGAGTTCGACGGCCCGTTGGAGGTGTCGGGCGGCGTCGGGGTGTGGGTGCAGGGCGTGGACGGTGGCGGCGGGGATCGGTAGTTCGACGACGTTGATCCTGGCGAGCATCCGGCGCAGTTCGAGGGGTTGGGAGTCGAGGAGGTTGTCGGCGAGGACCGTCTCCCGGCGGAACCGGTCGGTTTCGCCCTCGATGGCGGCGAGCAGGCCGTCGACGTCGAGGGTGGCGTCGCCGATGATGCGGTTGAGCCAGTCGAGCAGGCGGGGGTTGCCGGCTGCGGTCTCGATCGCCCGGATCCGGATGGTGGGGTTGATGGTGGATTCGGGGCGCAGGTTGGTCAGGTTGGCGATCTTCTTGGTCTGCTCGACGGGGGTGAGGGTTTCCAGGGCCTCGACGGCGAGGGTGGTGCCGGCCGGGGTGGGGAAGCGGTAGCGGCTGGTGATGACGACGCGGCTCGGGCTGCCGGTGTCGCGGATGGCGGCCAGTAGGGCGGGCAGGATCTCGGCCATCGCCGGGGCGAGGACCCGGCTGCCGTCGTCGCGGGTGTCGAGGTTGCCGGTCTCGAAGTCGTCGAACACGAACAGGCAGGGCGTGTCGCCGAGTGGCCCGTCGACGTCGAGCAGGTGCCGCAGCCGGATCGACAGGGGAACCTGTTCGTTGTCGAGCAGCATGGTGGCCTCGATGCTCTGGTCGAGGGTGTCGAAGCGGATCTTGCTGGTGAGTTCGCGGAACTTGATGGCGTCGACCCGGCCGTACCAGACGGCGCGCTGGTGGGTGGGCATGCGTTCCAGGAGCCGGGAGGCGAGGCTGCTCTTGCCGAGCCCGCCCATGCCGGCCAGCAGCAGGCCCTGGGCCGCGCCGGGGGTGTCGGCGGGTTGCCGCAGGACGCGTAGGCAGCGCTGGATGACACGCCGCCGGCCGACGAACTCGGCGCGGGAGGCGACCCGGGACAGTTGGGTCTGCGGGTCCAGGAACTGCTGGTCGGCGGCGCGTACCTGCAACCGCTTGCGACCCTTGGTGTGCAGTGGGGTGACCAGGGGTGCCAGCGGTGACCGGTCGGCGTAGACGCGGAGCAGATGCCAGTAGCTGCTCTTCCTGTCGTGGAACAGGTGGCGACGGGCCGCGACGACGGCCCGGTCCAACGACCCTCCGTCGGCCAGGGCCTGGTAGAGCGCGGCGGCGAAGTCGGTGGCGGAGACGTCCCCGACCGGCAGCGCCCAGCCCAGCACCACCGGCGCACCGGCCTGCACCAGGCTCTCACTCATCGACGGGAACACCCCGCCTTCCGGGGCGTCGGCGGTGAGGCAGCCGGAGACGAACACCAGCCTCGGCCAGTGGCCCTGCATCGCCTCGGCGAGCTGGTCGGCCGTCGCCCTGGTGGGCGCACCGTACTCGTCCTCCAGCAGGAAGACCGGCTGCCCACCGGCGGTGGTGGCGTGCCCGCTCAGGTGCAGCACGTCGAAGTGGCCGGGCCCGTAGTCGCGGCCGAGGAACCGTAGTCCCTCCAGGGTGCCGCTCTCCTCGACGACCAGATCGGTGCCGGTGCGTCGGGTCGCGGCCAGGATCGCCGCTTCCTCGCCCTCGAAGTTGAGCACCGGCTCGACACCTTCGGGTGAGGCCGCCATGAACAGCACCCGCAACGGCCGGTTGCCGGGCGCGACCGGGCCGGGCAACGCCGCGTGTTCGCCGACCGCCCGGACCGGCAACAGCGGCGCCCGCCCGGCCACGGTCAGGAAGGCCTCTTCCCGGGCCAGCAACTCCCACGGCAGGTGCCGCAGCCGCTGCTCAGCGCTGATCCGCAGCACCGCCCCGGCGGGATGGGCCAGCATCGGGGTGAGCCACCGCTCGTCGCCGTCGAGGAACTCCGCCAGCCGGGTCCCCAGCTCGGCCAGCCGGGTCGCGCCGTACACCTTGTAGGCGGTGGCGTCGGTGCTGTAGTCGCGGCGTACCAGGGTGATCAGCTCGTCGACCGCGGCCCGGTCCAGGCTGCGGGTCCGGGGTGGCTGGCCGGCGGCGGACAGCCGCAGCTCGTAGTGGTTCGAGGTCTGCGCGAAGACCTCCAGGTCGAAGGTGCTCATCTGCCCATCCCCGTCGTGGTGGTCAGGTCAGTGCGGCCCACAGCTCCGCCGCGCGGCTCGCGGTCTACGTCCCGGAAACCTCCACTGTGGCGTTTCCCGCGTCTTCTTTGATACGCCTTCGAGCCGGTCCGGGATTGTCCGCCGCCGGGCGATCGACGGTGGACCTCGGGTGGCTACTGTACGTTTCCTTCGTGTCCCGGGACCGCTGCGTGAACCCGCCTCGGGTGACGGCTTTCCGACTCACGGCCGCCTCCCTGCGGGGTAGAACATTCACGATCGGCGCACCGCCGAGCGCCGAGTGCCACGGTCTGCGGCAACAGGGAGCGTCAGGAGGAGCGTGGTGGGATCGGGGACCGCTGATCGGGAAACAGCACGACTCCGTCCCGTCCCCACTGTGACAGCCACCGTTGCCCGCTGGGTCGAGGTGCACCGGCTCGCGGTCGCCGGGCGGCAGCCGGGAATCGCCCGCGACGTGGGTGACCGGGTGAGCCGGGTGTGGCTGCCCACCTCACGGTTCGCGGCTGTCGAGGCCATGGCCACCGCGACCCTGACCCTGGGCCCGGATGCCGGCTCCTTCTACGACCGGGGATGGGCGCGGTCGGCGACAGGTCGGCCCTGGCCGGCGCTGGAGGACTACCGGCAGGCCCTGATCCTGTACCGGCAGGCCGGCCACCGGGGAAACGAAGCCGCCACCCTCAGCAAAACCGGTCACGTGTACTTCAGCCTGGGGGATCGGCAGCGGGCTCTCGACCACTACCAGCAGGCTCTCCCCCTGCAACGGAAGGTCGGTGACCGGGCCGGCGAAGCCACCACCCTCAACAACATCGGCGGCGTCCACAGCAGCCTGGGAGACCCACAACGGGCCCTCGACCACTACCGGCAGGCCCTCACCATCACCCGTGAAGTCGGCGACCGGACGGGTGAAGCCACCATCCTCACCGACATCGGCACCGTCTACAGCCGCTTGGGAGATCCACACCGGGCCCTCGACCACTACCGGCAGGCCCTCACCATCCAACGGGACGTCGGCGACCGGGCCAGCGAAGCCACCACCCTCAACAACGTCGGCACGGCGTACAACAGGTTGGGGGACCGGCGGCGGGCCCTCGACCACTACCACCAGGCCCTCACCATTCAGCGGGACGTCGGCAACCGGGGCGGTGAGGCCGCCGTCCTCAACAACATCGGCGACGCGTACGTCGAGTCTGGGGATCTCCAGCGAGCCCTGGACCAGTTCCACGGGGCCCTCACCATCACCCGGGAGGTCGGTGACCGGGCCGGTGAGGCCGCCATCCTCAACAACATCGGCGCGGCGTACAACAGGCTGGGGGACCGGCAGCGGGCCCTCGACCACTTCCACCTGGTCCTGCCCATCCGGCGGGAGGTCGGCGACCGGGCCGGCGAAGCCACCACCAGGTACAACATCGCCCTGGTCCACCGGGCGGGCGGTGACCTCGACCAGGCGATCCGGGAACTCGAACAGGTCGTCGACCTCGACCGGCAGGTCGGTCACCCCGGCCTCGAGGCCGACACCGCCCTTCTTCGACAAATCCGCCAGCAACGCGCGGAAGGCCCGTAGGAGCCTCCAGCTGACGCCCCGGCGCGGACCGCCCGGCTCGTCGCCATGGCAACAGGCCAGGCCACAGCCGCGCGGTTAGGTGTGACGGAAGACGACTGACAGTTGGCCGTGACATGCGGACGCCTGGACGTCAGCGATGCGAGAATAGGCGACGGTCCAAGACGCAGGAGGTGAGCCGGGATGTCGAGCAGCGCCGAGCAGATGCCTGAGTGGCCGACCGCTGAGCACGTACAGGCTGAGGAGATTGCCCGTCGCCAGGGTGTCCGGCCGATCGCCTCCGTCGACGACCTCGCACGGCCGGGCCTGTTCGAGTCCGACGACGAGCTGGACGACTTTCTCGCTGATCTCTATGCCTCCCGCCGGACCAACGCCGCGTGAGCCTGGTAGTCCTGGACAATGACGTCGCATCGCCATTCTGCGCGGCCGGCTACCCGACAGGCTCCGTACCCGACTGGTCGGTAAGACCCTGTGCATCACCTTCGTCACGCTCGGGGAGCTGACCAACTGGACTGCGCTGAGGAGTTGGGGGCCACGCAAGCTGGCCGACCTCGCGCAGTGGCGAACCGGCGTGGTGCTGCTCCCCTTCGACGAGGCGGTGGCGACGACCTGGGGCCAGCTTCAGGCTCGGGCGCAGCATCGCGGGCGGCCCCGACCGACGAATGACTCCTGGATCGCGGCGTACTGTCTCGTCGATCGGCTGCCGCTGGCGACCTTCAACGACAAGGACTACGTCGACTTCGCCGAGCACGACGGCCTCCGGCTCTTCGACGTCTCCTAGCTTCCGGTGCGGAAGCGCAGTCATCCAGGTCAACTACGCGTCGTGTCGGTCAGATCGTCGATCGTGACGGCCAGCCCGCCGGCAGTGCTCCGAACCGCGGGCCCCGAGGATGTGGCCGACGGCGCCCGGAGTCATTCTCGACGCCTTGTCCAGCAGATCGAGGAACCGCTGCCTACCTCCAGCCGCTTCCGGAACCGGCCTGTCGTGGGCATCCGTCACCATGCGTCGGGTAGCCACTCGCCGGCCGTACCGGGTCCACCATCCGTCCCACGATGATCGACTCAGTTGGGGCGAAGTAGCGGTTTCGACCGCGCCCGGACACCGCTACTTCGCCCCAGCAGACCCGGGCCACCGGGCCGCCGGCTACGTTGCGCCGAGTGCCCGTAGCAGGTGATGCATGCCGGAGGACGGGTTGTCGTCGGGAAACGCGGTGCCGTTGTTGTCGTGACGCTTTTCGAGTTGCTCGGCCCGGCGGGCGGCCTGCTTTCGCAGCGGCATATAGATGCTGCTGTCGATGCTCTTGCCGGTGCGGCCGTCAAGCTTGCGGCTCATCTTCTCGGCTTCGGCCGTGTCGACGAACTTGGTGTGCACGCTGTGATGCAGGATCAGCCACAGCTCGAAACACGGGTTCGAGATCACCAGCCCGACACCCTTGGCCTGAGCGAGTTGCTTGGCGCGATGCAGGTTGGGGTGGTTCTTCGGCCATTCCACATCGAAGATGCACCAGCACTCGTCCACCTCCGGGTCGGCGAGGCGGTCGGCCGCCATCTGCACGAGTGTGAGCGGGACGCCCTGGTCGGGGTGGATTTCGAGGTTGAGGGCGGTGTTGTCCGCGATTTCGGGCAGCTTCTTCAGCCCGTTGATGTAGTCGGGCTCGGAGTTCTTGCCCTCGCAGAACACGACGACCGTGCGCAATTCTGGGCGTCGAGCGACGGTGCGCTTGAGGGGTTTCGTTTCCCGGCGGCGTGGGCTCATCGTCTTGTCAGCCGATCAGGCCGAGCGCCCGCAGGAACTCTGTCTGGTCGACTTGAGGAAGCGCGCCGAACCGGCCGTGCAGGTAGGCGCTTTCGAGGTTCTGCGATTTCCGCACCCGCTCACCGGCGAACTCGGCGAGCGCGCCGAGTCGGGTGGAGCCGTCAAGCTGCTTCTCCGTAAGCCAGACCTCGTCCCGGTTCAGGTGGTTGAGCAGGCTGGTGTCATGCGAGGTGAAAATGGTGTTCGCCGACCGGCTCGGTCGGTCGAAATCGTGGGTGGACAAGATCGAGCGGGGTGTCCGGTCGCTGGACAAGGTGTCGACGTTGCGGGACATCGCCGCCGTGCTGCGGATCGACACCGCCGTGCTGCTCGGCCGGGACGCGCGACCCGCCACGACGACCGCGCGGATCGAAGGGGTGGAGCGGATCCGGGCGGCCCTGTCGACGTACGAGATCGCGCTCGGGCGACCGGCGATCCGCCCGGCGGTGCCGGCCGGCCGGGTGGTGCGGGACGTCGGGCACGCCTGGGTGCAGTTCCAGTACGCCAGGTACCCGCAGGTGGTCGACGTGCTGCCGGGTCTGCTGGCCGGCGTGCAGCGGATCTCCGCCGACGATCACGAGTCGAACCGGCCGCTGCTGGTGGAGGTGTACCGGCTCACCGCGTCGCTGCTGGTGAAGCTCGGCGAGGTCGACCTGGGTTGGCTGGCCGCCGACCGGGCGATGGCCACCGGGGCCGGCGATCCCCTGCTGGTGGCCGCCGCCACGGTGCAACTCTGCCAGGTGTTCCGTGCCTCGGAGCGGGCCCGCGCGGCGGTGTCGGCGTCACTCGCCGCCGCGTACCGGATCGCCCTGCTCGGCCCCGACGACGGCGGCCCCGGCGAGTTGTCGTTGTGCGGAACCCTGCTGGTGCAGGCCGCGCTGGGGGCGGCCCGCCGGGGCGACGACCGCGCCACCACCGACCTCCTCGACGAGGCCGCCGGGATGGCCGCGCAGGTCGGCGACGGCCACGACCATCACCGGACGGCGTTCGGGCCGACCGCGGTGGACCTCGCCCGTACCGCCGCCGCCCTCGACCTGGGCGATGCCGGCGATGCGGTCGCCTGGCACGAGCGGGCGACCCGGCGGGACGCCTGGCGGTGGCTGCCGCTGGAACACCGGGCGGCGCACCTGATCGACGCCGCCCGCGCCTACCTCCAGGCCGACGACTCGACCAACGCCGGCCGGGTACTCGCCGACGCCGAGCGGATCGCCCCCGCCGAGGTACGCCATCGGCCCGCCGCCCGGGAGGTGCTCGCTCAGGTCGCCCGCACCCCGCACGCCCCGGCCACGATCGTCACACTCGCCGCCGCCCTCGGGGTGACCTGACCATGACCGCGCCGCACCTGTCGCTGGCGCAGATCCGCAACCGGTTGGTCCTCACCGCCCGCGCGGTCCTCCGCGCCCACCGCACCGACCCGAATGGTCGCTGCCGGGTCTGCCGGACTACAGGGTGCCGCGTGGCGACCGCCGCCCGCGACGTCATCCACGCCGCCGCCGCTGTCCGCACGGCCGAGGAGAGCGCCAAGAGACACATGTGTTGAAGAGCGGTATGACTGTCAGGCATAAATATGCCAGCCAGTCATACCGCTTCACGTAGCTATGCCGACCAGCCGCGACACGCCCGAGCGCCCTCCCCGACCGCCGTGCGCGGAGATCTTGGCAGGATCGCGCGTGGTCTGCCGCTGGCGGCAGCGGAGTCAGTTGGCGCGGGTGAGAGAGGCGTAGATGGCCAGGTGCCGCTTGAGGACCACGTCCGGGTGGAAGGTCTGCTCGTACCGCAGCCGGGCCGGGGCGGACAGCAGCGCGGCACCGGCCCGCGCGACCGGGAGCGCGGCGGCCAGCGCGGCCGGGTCCGGCGGGACCACCCAGCCGGCGGTGCCGCCGACCAGGCCGACCGGGACCGCCGGCGGACCGGCCGGCGGCGGGGCGTGGCCGGCGACCGCCGACGCGACGGCGGCCGGGCCGGTGCCGGCGGGCTCGTGCGGGGCGTCCGCGCCGACCAGGTACGGGATGCCGCCGAGCGCGGTGCCGAGCACCGGCCGCCCACTGGCCAACGCCTCGATGATCACGGTGGGCAGGACGTCGTGCCACATCGAGGCGGCGATCACCACGGCACTCGCCTCGACGGCGGCGCGTACCCCGGCCCGGTCGAGCTGGCCCAGGTAGACGACGTCGGCGCGCTCGGCGGCGGCGGCCTCGACCAGCGGGCGCAGCTCGCCGTCACCGGCCACCCGCAGCGTGCCGAGGCTGCCCACCGGGTGCCGCCGCCAGGCGTCCAACAGCAGGTCGAGGCCCTTCTCCGGGGTGAGCCGGGCCAGATAGAGGAAACCGTCGCCGAGCGGGGTGGGTGCGCCCGGGTCGGGTACCGCGTTCGGCTTGACCACGATCCGCTCGGCCGGGATGCCGTAGTCGGTCAGGTGGTCGGCGATGGCCGAGGTGAGCGCGATGAACCGGTCCACCGAACGCCAGGTGCCCCGGTGCACGGCCAGGGTGGCCGCCATCAGCGCGCTCTGCGCCCGGGAATCCCGGTAGCAGCGGTGCACGATCGACGGCACCGCCAGCGCCCGGCCCTTGCAGTCCTGGCAGATGACGCCGTCGCGGAAGTAGATCCCCGACGAGCAGACCTGCCGGTAGTTGTGCACCGTCTGCACCACCGGCACCCCGTGTTTGTGCGCGGTCCGCACCACCCACGGCGAGAGCAGGGGGTACGGGTTGTGCAGGTGCAGCACGTCCGGCCGGTGCTCGGTGAGCAGCCGGGACAGGTCCTGCTGGGCGCGCGGGGCGTAGATCGGTGAGATCGGCAGCAGCGCCTTGGCCGACTTCGGCATCGACGGGATCTCGTCCGAGCTGCGGATGAACGGCAGCACCTCGACCCCGGCCGCGGTGAGCTGCCCGATCTCCGAGTCGACCATCGTGTTCTCACCCGACGGCTGGGCTTCCCGGTACCGGTTGTGCGCCACCACGATTCTCACGGGAAAGAAGGCTACCGTTGGCTCGTGCCCGAACTACCGGAGGTGGAGGCGCTCGCGGGGTACCTGCGTGAGCGTGCCGTGGGGCGACGCGTCGACCGGGTCGAGGTCGCCGCGATCAGCGCCCTGAAGACGTACGACCCGGCGCCCACGGCGGTGTCGGGCCGGGCGGTGGCCGACGCCCGGCGGCACGGCAAGTTCCTCGACGTGATCTTCGACGGTGACCTGCACCTGGTGGTGCACCTGGCCCGCGCCGGCTGGCTGCACTACCGGGAGGCGTTCCCGTCGACCACCCCGCTGCGCCCCGGCAAGGGCCCGATCGCCCTGCGGGTACGCCTCGACGACGGCTCCGGGTTCGACCTCACCGAGGCGGGCACCCAGAAGAAGCTCGCCGCGTACCTGGTGACCGACCCGGCGCAGGTCCCCGGGGTCGCCAAGCTCGGGCCGGACGCGCTCGACGCCGACCTGGCCACCTTCACCGAACGGCTGCGCAGCCGGCGGGGGCAGGTCAAGGGGGTGCTCACCGACCAGGCGGTGCTCGCCGGGGTCGGCAACGCGTACTCCGACGAGATCCTGCACGCGGCGAAGCTGTCCCCGTTCGCGATCACCGACCGGCTCACCGACGACCAGCTCGCCACCCTGCACGCCGCCACCCGCACGGTGCTGGGCGACGCGGTACGCCGCTCGGCCGGGCACCGGGCGGCGGAGCTGAAGGGCGAGAAGCGTTCCGGGCTGAAGGTGCACGCCCGCACCGGACTGCCCTGCCCGGTCTGTGGCGACACCGTGCGGGAAGTCTCGTTCGCCGACTCCAGCCTCCAGTACTGCCCGACGTGCCAGACCGGAGGAAAACCGCTCGCTGACCGTCGGTTGTCCCGTCTCGTACGGTGAGTCACATCGCGCCATTGTTACGGAGAGGTATCGTCCCTGGCGCGCGGAACGTCCCCGTCCGCGCTCTACCCCGGCGGCCGTCCATCGGTATAGTGGCTCGGTCCCCGGCTTCGAAAACTGACGTGAAGTCGGCCGGTTCCCCATCGGCAACGCCATACGCAAAGCCCCCCGGCTCCGCGTTTGACCCGCTGCCAGCGTGGGAGACTGGAACGGTGGGCGACCCGGGCCCCTCACGGCGAGTGAGCGGCGCGTGTCATGCGGGAGGACATGGGTTGAGGTGACGACAAGCCTCCAGCGCCCGGTAACCAACACAGGCCGGAGCAGACTCGTGCGGCACGTGGACAGCTTCGAGATCCAGCCGCCGACACCGCCGTCGCACAACGGGGTGCCCCGGTCGGCCTGGGCTCGTGCCCGACGCCGGGTGTCCCGCTGGCACCGGCCGTACACGGCGGCGCTGCTGCTGCTCGACTTCGCCGCCGTGGTGCTGGCCGACTGGATCGCCCAGGAGGCGTTCGGTCAGGCGCGGGCGGGCTTCTACAACGCGCAGGCGGACCCGACCTGGTTCTACACCGTGGTCTTCCTGCTGGTGCCGCTCGGCTGGCTGGTGGCCCTGTGGGGCAACCGGGCCTACGACCGGCGTTACCTCGGCCTCGGCCCGGAGGAGTACAAGCGGGTCATCCGGGGTGGGGTCGCGGTCACCGCGACCGTGTCGTTCGTCGCCTTCGCCACCAAGACCGACCTCTCGCGTTACACGGTGGGTTTCGCCCTGGCCGGGGCGTTGGTGCTGGTGCTCCTCTTCCGGATCACCGCGCGGTTCGTGCTGCACCGCATCCGGGGTCGAGCCGGACACGCCGGGCACCGGATGGTGCTGGTGGGCACCCTGCCGGAGTGCCTGGAGGTCTACACGGCGGTCACCCGCAACCCGAGCGCCGGCCTGGTGCCGGTGGCCATCCACATCACCGACGGGTACGCCGCCGCCCGGGGCATCCAGACCCCCGTCCCGGTGTACGCCGGGCGGGACGTGCTGGCCCTGGTGCGGGAGGTCGGCGGGGACACCATCGCGGTCTGCGGCTCGGCCAGCGCCGAACCGGGTGAGCTGCGCCGGCTGGCCTGGCAACTGGAGGGCTCCGGCGTCGACCTGGTGGTCGCCCCGCAGCTCACCGACATCGCCGGCCCCCGGGTGCACATCCGCCCGATCGAGGGCCTGCCGCTGCTGCACGTGGAGGAGCCGACCCTGTCCGGGCCGGCGCTGCTGGCCAAGAACCTGATGGACCGGATCGCCGCCGGGCTGGGCCTGCTGCTGCTCGTCCCGGTCTTCCTCGCCATCGGGCTGGCCATCCGGCTGTCCGACCCCGGGCCGGTCTTCTTCCGCCAGCCTCGGGTGGGCCACGAGGGGCGGACCTTCCGGGTGTGGAAGTTCCGCACCATGTACGTCAACGCCGAAGAACGGCTCGCCGGCCTGGTCGACCAGAACGAAACCGACGGCATGCTGTTCAAGATGAAGCAGGACCCCCGGGTGTTCCCGGTGGGCCGCTTCCTGCGCGCCACCTCGCTCGACGAACTGCCCCAGCTGATCAACGTGCTGTGGGGGGAGATGTCGCTGGTGGGGCCGCGTCCGCTGCCCGCCGACGACGGCGACTTCCTCGGCGACGTACGGCGGCGGCTGCTGGTCCGCCCCGGGATGACCGGGCTGTGGCAGGTGTCCGGCCGCTCCGACCTGTCCTGGGACGAGGCGGTCCGGCTCGACCTCTACTACGTCGACAACTGGTCGCTGGCGTACGACCTGAGCATCCTGTGGCGCACGGTCGGTGTGGTGCTGGCCCGCAAGGGCGCGTACTGAACCCCTTGGCGTGGCGGGCCGGACAGGCCAGGATCGCGGGGTGGGTGGCAACCTCTCCGCCGTGGTCGGCGTCGTCTCGCTGGTGACCGCGCTCGCCGCCGCGCTCTGGGCGGCGCTGCGGCTACGCGGTCGACGGGGCATCGCCACCGCCACCCAACGGGCCACCTACGAGGTGCTGCACACCGCCGGGCTGGCCGCCGAGCCGCTGCGTACCGGCCTGCACCCGGCGGGCGCGGCGAAGGCCGTACGCCATCTGCGGGCCCTGGTGGGGGCGGCCGGGCTGGCGTTGACGGACGCCGACACGCTGCTCGCCCTCGACGGGCGCGGCGGGCACCACGGCGGGCAACTGCTCGCGGCGGCCCGGCGGGTGGCCGAGACCGGCCGGTCGACCGTGCTGGGCGAGTCGGAACTGCACTGCGACCGGGTGGACTGCCTGGTCCGGGGGGCGGTGGTGGCGCCGCTGTCGGCCGACGGCCGGGTCGTGGGGGCACTCGTCGCGGTGGCCGACGGGCCACCCGCACCGGGCCTGGTGCAGGCCACCCTGGAGACCGCGCACTGGGCCGGCAACCAGCTCTCGCTGGCCGAACTGGACTCGTCCCGGGAACGGCTGGCCCGCGCCGAGATCCGGGCGTTGCGGGCGCAGATCAGCCCGCACTTCATCTACAACGCGCTGACCGCGATCGGGTCGTTCGTGCGCACCGACCCGGAGCGGGCCAGGGAGCTGATCCTGGAGTTCGCCGAGTTCACCAGGTACTCGTTCCGGGCGCACGGGGAGTTCACCACCCTCGCCGAGGAGTTGCGTTCCATCGACCGCTATCTGACCATCGAACGGGCCCGGTTCGGTGACCGGTTGCAGGTGCGGTTGCAGATCGCCCCGGAGGTGCTGCCGGTGACCCTGCCGTTCCTGTGCCTGCAACCGTTGGTGGAGAACGCGGTGCGGCACGGGTTGTCGCGCAAGCCCGGTACCGGCATGGTGAGCATCGAGGCCCGGGACGCGGGTGCCGAGTGTCACATCACGGTGGAGGACGACGGAGTGGGGATGGACCCGGCCACGCTGACCGCGGGGATCGCCGAGCTGACCCGGGCCGGCAGCGACCCGACCGACGACCCGGGCCAGCACGTCGGCCTCTCCAACGTCGACGAGCGGCTCCGCTCGGTCTTCGGCGACGGGTTCGGCCTGGTCGTCGAGACGGGCCCCGGTTCGGGTACGAAGGTGAGCCTGCGGATTCCGAAGTTCCACCCGGGCGTACGGGCCGGCGCGTGAGCGAGCGGGGCGGCGCGGTGAACGCCTCCGGGTTCCTGCGGGTGCTGGCGGTCGACGACGAGCCACCGGCGCTCGACGAGTTGGCGTACCACCTGCGGGCCGATCCCCGGGTGGCCCGGCTGCACACGGCGGGGGACGCCACCGAGGCGCTGCGGGTGCTGCGGGACACCGACGTGGACGTGGTCTTCCTGGACATCCGGATGCCCGGCCTGGACGGCATGGAACTGGCCCGGGTGCTGCGCCGGTTCGCCCGGCCGCCCGCGATCGTCTTCGTCACCGCGTACGACGACGGGGCGGTGGACGCGTTCGACCTGGGTGCGACCGACTACGTCCGCAAGCCGGTACGCGCCGAACGGCTCGCCGAGTCGCTGCGCCGGGTGATGGGCTCCCGGGTGGTGCCGTCGCACCCGGCGGCGCTGGCCCGTGCCGAGGAGGACCCGACGATCCCGGTGGAGCTGGCCGGGACGACCCGGATGCTGCCCCGCTCGGCGGTGCGCTGGGTGGAGGCACAGGGTGACTACGCCCGGCTGCACACCGCCGACGGGTCGCACCTGGTCCGGGTGTCGCTGGCCACCCTCGCCGAACGCTGGGCGGACGCGGGTTTCGTGCGCATCCACCGGTCGTACCTGGTGCAGTTGCGGCTGATCGCGGAGCTGCGCCTGGTCAACTCGGGGTACGTGGTGCTGATCGACGCCGCCGAGTTGCCGGTGAGCCGCCGGCACACCCGGGAGCTGAAGGACAAGCTGGTCCGCGCCGCCAAACAGGACTGGAACCGCTGACCCGGGTGCGGCCATGATCGTCGCGCCGGCGGCTGATCGTCGCAATGTCGGCGACGTTGCGGTGACCGGGTGCCCGGATGCCGCAACATCGGCCCCCTGGCATGAACGGCGAAGGGCGCCCCGACCGAGGCCGGGATGCCCTTCGCCGCGTCGCGGGTCAGCGCGGGGAGGGAGCGCCGACGCCGGAGTCGGTCACCTTGAGCCTGCTGCCAGGGGTCGTGGCCCGGCTCGTGGGCGGAGTAGCCGTACCCGGGTAGACCCAGAGCGTGCCGACGACGTCGGCGACCACGTGGGTGTTACCCGAGTGGTTGTAGACGTTGAAGCCCTGCGTGGGACCGAGGATGCCCAGCACCGCGTTGGAGACGGTCTGCCCGGCGGCCGGGTTGAGGTTGCTCGCCGTGGGCCGGGTCATCGCCGAGTCGGCCGGCCACACCGTGAGTACGGTGTTGCTGGTCGGGGTGACCGCGGTGACGTTCATCGCGAGCACTTGCGTGCTGGGGGTCAGCATGCTCGCCGGTGCGGTGACCTTGCCGACGGCGGTCGGCCCGAGCACGTTCGGCAGGCCCTGGCCGATCCGGCTGTCCGCGATCCGGGTCGGCGACATCGGCGTGAACCGCAGGCCGTCCGGAACGGTGCCGTCGTCGATCACGCCCACCACGTCCACCACCAGGTGGGTGGTCTGCGAGGTGTAGACCGCGAACTGCGGTGCCCGCTTGCCGCCGCACTCGGTGCACTCGACGGTCTCGACGATGGCGAGGTTCGGTACCACCTTGCCCGCCGGGTAGTTGACCGTGGACGCGGTGGGCACGTCCCCCTGCCCGTTCCAGGCCGTCAGGTAGCCGGCCTTGCGGGGCGAGACGGCGGTGATGTTGACGACCAGCGCCCTGACGTTGGCGTTGACGCTGCCGAAGCTGAGCCAACTCTCCATGTAGTAGTTGGCGGGCAGGGGAGCGCCGTCGTCCCGGGTGTCGTAGAGCCGGAACGGCTTGATCCACTGGTACTGGCCGCCCTGTCCCCGGCTGGAGAGCGAGTTGTTCCCGGCCCAGACGCCCGCCACGTCGACCACGACGTCCGTCGACCCGGCGTGGTTGTAGACCGATACCTTGCCGCCCGAGCCCACCTTGACGGTGACGCTGTTCGAGCCGAGCCACGACTTCGCGAAGTTGATCGAGGACGCGGTCGGACGGCTCTGGCCGGCGGGGTAGAGGGTCAGGAAGCTCCCCGCCGTCGGGCCGACGACCGTCACGTTCAGCACGACGGAGCCGACACCGCTGCTCGGCACCCCGCCCCGCCCGGTGACCTGGAGGTCGACCTTCTTACCCGGGCCGATCTTGGCCTTGGGCGCGCCCAACCCGGAACGGGTGTCCATCAGGCGCTTCGGCGCCAGCGGGTAGTAGCTGCCGGTGACGCCCCGGAAGCCCTCCACGGCCAACTGCACGCGCCGGGTGCCGGAGGCGCTGTCATCGGCGAGCAGCAGGCTCGCCTGCTGCACACCCTCCCTGGTCGGGTTGGCCGCGACCGAGACCGTGCAGGTCTGCCCCGGGGTCAGCGTCCGGCCGGTGCAGTTCGAGTCGAGCAGCGCGAACGCCTCGGGCGTCGGACCACCGAGGCTGGCCGCCCCGAAGGTGACCGGGGCGCTGCCGACGGACCGGAAGGTCACCGTCCGGGCCGCGCTGGGCACCGCGATCTCCTGGTAGTTGAAGCTGACCGGGTTGGGCTCGCCGTGCGCGACCGCATAGTCCACTGACGAGTTCCAGCGCAGCTCACCGCTGACCGTGCCGGTGTAGTAGGTGCTGTCCCGGCAGCTGTACTCGTAGGCGGCGGCGAAGGCGTTCACCAGGCCGGTGTCGCTGTCCCGGTCGGCCTGCCGCACCTTGATCCAGCCGGTGACGTGGCCGCAGCCGCGCCCGTCGGAGGCCAGGTCCATCGAGGCGGTGCCGCCGTCGCCCTGCCAGGTCGCCTGGTAGGTCTGACCGGCGGTCCACTGCTCGCCGGCCGGCGGCTGGATGGTGAGCCGTACGTAGGAGCCGGCCCGGTTGGTGTCGACCGCCAGCCGGTCGTTGCTCTGCGCGACCACGGAGACGGTGGAGTTGTCGCGGTCGAAGACGTCGGACCGGTTGATCGGATAGCCGCCGGTCTGGTCCCCGACATCGACGGTGAGGACCGTGTACGGCGCGGTGGGCGCGGCCAGCGCCATCCCCGGCAGTACGGCCAGCGCACAGGCCCCGGCAATGCTCATGCCGAGTAGAGCGCGAAAAATGCGCATGCATTACCCCGTGAAGAAGGAAGAGTGATTGTGGACCACACACTATGGGCGGTGATCACGGGCGGCAAGGCCGTATCGACGGAATGCCAAGAAAGGGCATTGCGCTCTTACCGGGCCGTCGACCAGCGCTTGAGCCGGTCCGTCCATTGGCACGGGCCCGGCGATCACGCAACGCGAGAGCGCCCCGACCGCACGGTCGGGGCGCTCTGCGGTGACGGCTGACGGTCAGCCGTCGTGGCTGTTGTCGGTCAGCTCCGGTTCGAGCCCGGAACCGCGCTCGGCTTGGCCTTGCCGCCCTTCAGCGACGCGGCCGACTTGGCCGTGGACGCCTCCGGGTAGTAGAACGTGCCCACCACGTCGGCGACCAGGTGCGTGCTGCCGGACAGGTTGTTGACGTTGAACGCGTAGTTCGGGCCGATGACACCGAGCACACCGTTGGAGACGACCTGGCCCGCGTACGGGTTCAGGTTGCTGGTGTCGGGCTTGCCGACGCCGTCGAAGTCGGCCGGCCAGGTGGTGATGACCGTGTTGTTGGTCGGGGTGACGGCGGTGACGTTCATCGCCAGCACATCGGTGTCGGGCGTGACCAGCTCGGCCGGCGCGGTCACCTTGCGGGTGCCGCCCGCCGGGATGGCCCCGGAGATGCCCAGGTTGGAGCGGCTGTCCACGATCCGGGTCGGGCTCAGCGGGGCGAACCGCATGCCGTACGGGGAGTCGCCGTCGTCGACCACGCCGACCAGGTCGACCAGGACGTGCGCCGCCTGCGAGGTGTAGATGCTGAACTTCGGCGCACCCGGGATGCACCACTCGTTCTGCTCGGTGCCGGTGCAGGGGGTGGTCTGCACGAAGGTCAGGTTCGGCACGTTCTTGCCGGCGAGGTAGTTCACCGTCGAGGCGCCCGGCCGGGTGCCCTTGCCGGACCACGCGGTGAGGAAGCCGGACTTGGCCGGCGACACCGCGGTGACGTTCAGGACGAACGACGTGACGTGCGGGTTGTAGTCCCCGAAGTCGAGCGAGTATTCCAGCACCTGACCGGCCGGGGGCTTGCCCTCCGGGTCCTCCCGGCTGTCCCAGTACCGCGTCGGCAGGTACCACTCGTACTGGCCGCCGGCCCGGTTGGTGAGGCTGTTGTCGCCCGCGTAGAAGCCGACCACGTCGACGATCACGTCGGTCGAGCCGCTGTTGTTGTAGACCGAGACCTTGCCACCGGAGCCGAGCTTCACGGTGACGTTGTTGGAGCCCAGCCAGCCCTTGGCGAAGTTCACCGAGGAGGCGGTGGGGCGGGACTCACCGGTCGGGTACGCGGTGAGGAAGCTGGCGGCGCTGGGACCGGTGACGGTCACGTTCAGCACGACCGCGCCGACGCCGCTGGCCGGTACGCCACCACGGCCGGCGACCTGGAGGTCGACCTTCTTGCCGGCGCCGATCTTGCCGACCGGGGCACCGGTGCCGTTGCGGGTGTCCAGCAGCCGGGCCGGGGAGACCGGGTAGTAGGCGCCGGTCACGTCGTCGAGGGCAGCCGCCTTCTGCAGCGGCGCGGAGGCGGGAGCCGCGGAGGCCGTACCCGGCACCACGGCGAGTGCACATGCTCCGGCGAGACCGACGCCGAGGAGAGTGCGAATTTTGCGCATAGAGACCCCGTGTTCGAAGAGGAAGGGATTGGCTGCCCCAGCGTAGGGGCCTGGGTCAATGCCGGCAAGGCCGTTACAGATGATCTCCAGGTGACGTTCCGGTGAGGACGAATCAGACGTAACGCCATGGTGGTCGTCAGGTCGCCCACCGTCATCCACAGGCCGGTCGCCTTGTCCACAGGTTGTCCACACCCCCGGTGGACGACACTTGACATTCGGGTGGGGCCGACGAGACTGCCCGGGTGACCGCCGACCACGACCCCGAACCGCCACCGGTGGACCCGGGGCCGCCGGCCGCCCGGTCGACCGGACGGGTACGGATCGTGCTGGCCGGCGTCTCCCGCCGGGACACCCGGGCCGCCCTCACCCGCACCGAGCTGACCCAGCAGACCCGGGTCGGTGAGGCACTGGTCCGGGGCCTGGTCCGGGCGCAGCTCACCCTCGCCCTGCGGCTGAGCCTGCTGGTGCTGGTCGGGTTGGGCGGGCTGCCCTGGCTGTTCGCCATCGCACCCCCGGTCGGCCGGGTCACCGTGCTCGGCGTCAACCTGCCCTGGCTGCTGCTCGGGGTGGTCTCGTTCCCCTTCCTCATCGCCGTCGGCTGGGCGTACGTGCGGCTCGCCGAACGCAACGAACAGGACTTCGTCGACCTCGTCCAGCGACCGGAACGCTGAGATGGGCAACGGGTACGTCGTACCGGCGATCGTCGCGGTCACCCTGATCACCGTCGGCATCGGCTTCTACGGACTACGCCTGGCCCGGACCACCTCCGACTTCCTGGTGGCCTCCCGGACGGTCAGTCCGACCTGGAACGCCGCCGCCATCGGCGGGGAGTACCTGTCGGCGGCGAGTTTCCTCGGCATCGCCGGGTTGGTCCTCAAGTACGGCGTCGACGTGCTCTGGTACCCGGTCGGTTTCGCCGCCGGCTACCTGGCGCTGCTGCTCTTCGTCGCCGCGCCGCTGCGCCGCTCCGGGGCGTTCACCCTGCCCGACTTCTGCGAGCTGCGGCTCGGTTCCCGCCGGCTGCGCACCCTGGCCACCGTCTTCGTCATCTTCATCGGCTGGCTCTACCTGGTGCCGCAGTTGCAGGGGGCCGGGCTGACCCTGGCCACGGTGGCCGGCTCGCCGTACCCGGTGGGGGCGTTGCTGGTCGCCGCGGTGGTCACCACCAACGTGGCGTTGGGCGGGATGCGGGCGATCACCTTCGTGCAGGCGTTCCAGTACTGGCTGAAGTTGACCGCGCTCGCCGTACCCGCGATCTTCCTGGCCCTGCAGTGGCAGGCCGACGCCCGCCCGGCGGTGACGCCGCCCGACGGACCGGCGTTCCGCACCGCCACCACCGTCGTGGTCGAGCACCACGCGGCCCTCACCTTCCCCGACGGCACCATCCGTGAGGTACGCCCCGGCGACGAGCTGAGCTTCGCCGCCGGTGACCCGGTGCCCGAGGTGTCCGGGGTCGCCACCGGAGCCACCGACTGGCTGCTGCCCAGCGCCGCCGGGGACGACGACCGGGGCCTGTTCGCCACCTACTCGCTGATCCTGGCGACCTTCCTCGGCACCATGGGACTGCCGCACGTGCTGGTGCGCTTCTACACCAACCCCGACGGCGCGGCGGCCCGGCGGACCACCCTGGTGGTGCTGGCCATGGTGGGCGTCTTCTATCTGCTTCCCACGCTGTACGGCGTACTCGGCCGGATCTACACCCCGCAACTGCTGGTCAGCGGGCAGACCGACGCGGTGGTGGTGCTGCTGCCCGAGGCGGCGCTCGGCGACGGCGTCACCGGGCGGCTGCTCTCCGCCCTGGTCGCCGCCGGGGCGTTCGCCGCCTTCCTGTCCACCTCGTCCGGGCTGCTCACCAGCGTCGCCGGGGTGATCTCCACCGACGTGCTGGGGCGCGGCTCGGTACGCGGTTTCCGGCTGGCCACGGTGATCGCCGGCGGGGTGCCGGCGGTGCTCGCGCTGAACGTCTCCGGGCTGGACGTCTCCCAGGTGGTCGGGCTGGCCTTCGCGGTCGCCGCGTCCAGCTTCTGCCCGCTGCTGGTGCTCGGCATCTGGTGGCGCGGGCTGACCGATCTCGGCGCGGCAGCCGGGGTGCTGGTCGGCGGTGGCGCGGCGATCGGCGCGGTGCTGGTCACCGTGCTCGGGCCGCCGCTGACCGGCTGGCCGGCGACCCTCACCACCCAGCCCGCCGCCTGGACGGTGCCGCTCGCCTTCACCGTGATGATCGCGGTGTCGATGGCGACCCGCCGCCGCACCCCGGTCGACGTCGGCGTCACCATGCTCCGCCTGCACGCCCCCGAGTCGCTCCGTTCCTGATCGTTCGTCCCGATCGGCCCTCGTCTTCCCGGAACCACCCCTGCCAGGTCGTCCGTCTGCGGGATGATCCGGGATCGTCCCCTGGCGGGAGCGGCCCCTCGCCCGGCCCGGATACGGTCGAGGCATGACTGGAGAACACCCTGCGCTGGCACTCCGTGGCCTGGCCAAGCAGTTCGACGGCAAGGTGGCGGTCGCCGGGGTGGACCTGGCCGTCCCCGCCGGCTCGTTCTACGGCCTGCTCGGCCCCAACGGCGCCGGCAAGACCACCACCCTGTCGATGGCCGTCGGCCTGCTGCGGCCCGACCACGGCAACGCGTGGGTGCTCGGCCACGACGTCTGGGGCGACCCGGTCGAGGCGAAACGGCTGCTCGGCGTCATGCCCGACGGGGTGCGGCTGTTCGACCGGCTCAGCGGCGCGGAGCTGCTGGCGTACCACGGTCTGCTGCGCGGCATGGACCCGGCGGTGGTCGACCAGCGGGCGGCGGAACTGCTCGACGTGCTGGCCCTCACCGACGCCGGCCGGACCCTGGTGGTCGACTACTCCGCCGGCATGAAGAAGAAGATCGGCCTGGCCTGCGCCCTGCTGCACGGCCCCCGGCTGCTGGTGCTCGACGAGCCGTTCGAGGCGGTCGACCCTGTGTCGGCGGCGCTGATCCGCGACATCCTGCACCGGTACGTGGTCGGCGGCGGGACGGTGGTCTTCTCCAGCCACGTGATGGAGGTCGTCGAGCGGCTCTGCTCGCACGTGGCGATCCTCGCCGAGGGCACCATCAAGCGGGTCGGCACCCTCGCCGAGGTACGCGGCGACCGGTCCCTGGAGGACGTCTTCGTCGAGGTCGTCGGCGGCCGGACGGCGACCGGTGAGGAGCTGGCGTGGCTGTCCCGGTGACCGCGCCCGCGCCCCCCACCCGGGTCCGCGCGGTCTCCCCCCGCCACTTCGTCCGGCTCAAGCTGCGGGTGATGGGTAACAACTTCCGGGGCCAGGGCTGGCGGATCGCCCTGTTCGTGACCGGGGTGCTGGTCGGGCTCTGGTTCGCGGCCGGTGGCTTCCTCATGTTCGCCGCCCCCGGCTTCGCCGACGAACCCCGGTACGCGGTGATGGCGGCGGCCTTCGGCGGCGGGGTGCTGGTGCTCGGCTGGCTGCTGCTGCCGCTTGTCTTCTTCGGCGTCGACGAGACCCTCGACCCGGCCCGGTTCGCCCTGCTGCCGTTGTCCCGCCGCACCCTGGTCACCGGGCTGTTCGCGGCGGCCCTGGTCAGCGTCCCGGTGTTCGCGGTGCTGGTCGCGGTCACCGGGCTGGTGGTCAGCGCCGCGCTGCTCGGCGGCGCGGTCGCCGGGGTCGTCGCCGCCGTCGGCGTGGTCGCCGGGGTACTGCTCTGCGTCGCCGCCAGCCGCGCGGTGACCAGCGCGTTCGCCACCATGCTGCGGTCGCGCCGGGTGCGCGACCTGGCCGCTGTGCTGCTCGCCGTGGTCGCCGCGTCGCTCGGCCCGTTGCAGCTCGTGGTGCTGGCCGCGGTACGCACCGCCGACTGGGACCGGCTCGTCGGGGTGGCCCGGATCGTCGGCTGGACCCCGTTCGGCGCACCCTGGACGATCGGCCTGGACGTGGCCGAGGGCCGCGCCTGGGCGGTTCCGGTCAAGCTGCTGATCACCGCGGTCGCCATCGGCGCGCTGCTGCTGTGGTGGTCCCGGTCGCTGGAGTCGGCGATGGTCGGCGCGGCGAGCGCCGCACCGACCAAGGCCCGCCAGGCACCGACCGGCGGCGCGGTCGCCCAACTCTTCCCCCGGGCGGTCGGCTGGGCGCGCCGGGACCGGTTCGGCGCGCTGGTCGCCCGCGAGTGCCGCTACTGGTGGCGGGACGCCCGACGACGGGCCAACCTGATCACCATCGCGGTGGTCGGGATCTTCGTACCGGTGATGGTCAACCTCGGTGGCGCCGGGTTCGCCGTCGGCGAGGAGGGCTTCGAGGCCACCGGGGACCCGTCGCCGGTGCTGCTCAGCATCTCGATGCTCTTCGTCGGCGTGCTCGCCTCGGTGACCCTGGCCAACCAGTTCGGCTTCGACGGCAGCGCCTACGCGGCCAACGTCGTGGCCGGGGTGCCGGGTCGGCTGGAGCTGCGTGCCCGGATGACCGCCTTCTCCGTGTACGTGCTGCCGATGCTCGGCGTCGTCTCCCTGATCATCAGCGGGGTGCTCGGCCGGCCGGAATGGTTCGGGGTGGCGGCGGGCGCGCTGCTCGCCTCGTACGGGGTGGGGTTGGCGATCAACGGGATCATCTCGGTGCTCGGGGCGTACTCGCTGCCGGAGACGAGCAACCCGTTCGCGATGAACGGTGGTTCCGGGGTCGCCAAGAGCATGCTCACCCTGCTGTCCATGGTCGGCTCGGCGGCTGCCGCCGTACCGATGGTGGTGGCCGCCGGGCTGCTCGGCGACGGCTGGCTCTGGCTGGCCCTGCCGGTCGGCGCGGCGTACGGGGTGGGGGCGGCGCTGCTCGGGGCGTACCTCGCCGGGGATGTGCTGGACCGCCGGATGCCGGAGCTGCTGTCGACCGTGACCCCCCGCCGCTGATGCCGGTCGTCGAGGCGGTCACCACCGTCGCGGTCCCGCCGGAGGTGGCGTTCGCGGTCTCGCAGACCGTCGCGCCGGTGCGCTACCGGTGGGACCCGTTCGTCCGGGAGCAGCACTTCGTCGACGGGGCCACCCGCCCCGGCCGGGGGGTGCGTACCTTCACCCGGTCCCGGCACGGCCTGACGATGGTCAGTGAGTACGTCTCCTTCGCCCCGCCGACGAACGTCGGGATGAAGATGGTGCGCGGCCCGTGGTTCTTCGAGATGTTCGCCGGTGGCTGGCGGTTCGCCCCCGCACCCGAACCGGGCCACACGGTCGCCACCTGGCGGTACAGCTTCCGCTGCCGGCCGGCGTTCCTGCGGCCGGTCGCCGACCGGGTCGGCGTCTGGCTGCTCACCCGGGACATCCGCCGCCGGATCGCCGGTTACGCGGCCGGCTGCGCCGACCCGCAGGTGCTGGCCGCCGCCCGCGCCACCCTGCCCGCCGGGCCGGACGGCACACCCCGGGAGGCGGACCTCACCCCTCGGGGTGCTGACCCTGCCCCTCGGGATGCAGCGGTCGACGACGCGGGACCACCCTCCGGTAGCTGATCCGCCAACCCGCCCCCGGCCGCTGCGCACCGGCCGTCCCTGCCGGGGGCTGCACCTCGACCCGACGGACCACGTCCTCGTAGACCACGGTGCCCACCGGGCCGTCGACCGGCACGCCGAGCCCCTTCGAGCGGACCCGGACGGTGCCGTCGGTGTCCTCGCTGACCACGACGTTGGTCACGTGGTGGCCGAGCGGGTTGCCGTCGCCCAGGGTCCGCGCCGCCTCGGCGAACGCCGCATACCCCCGCAGGACGCCGAACCCGTAGGCGGTGACGTCGTAGGCGAAGTCGTCGGTGAACAGCTCGGACAACCGGTCGAACGCCCCGTCGTCCATCAGGTGGCCGTGCAGCGCGACGAGTTCGTGGATCGCCAGCCGGTCATCGGCGCTCAGCGGCACGCCCGTGGTCCCTTCAGCCCGGCGGCGGTTCCCGCCGAGGTGACGAACGAACGCCAGGTGTCGGGGGTGAAGTGGAGCGTCGGGCCACAGCGGTCCTTGCTGTCCCGGACCAGCACCACCCCGGGCAGATTGTCCGCCACCTCGACACAGTTACCGGAGTCGTCGGAACGCGACGAGGTCCGCCAGCATGGCTCGTCAGAGGTCATGGGGTCACCTTCAGCTTGTTGACCAGATCGAGCGAGGCGCGCTCGGCCAGCGCCTCACCCAACAGACTCTCCCACTTGCGCAGCATCAGTCGAATCCATTCCGGATGGTCCGCGATCTGCCCACGGGCGGTGTTGTCCAGACACAGGACCTGCTCGCTCCCAGGCAGTTCCGCCAGCACGAACCCGCCGCCCAGCGAGACGTGCGCGCCGGCATCGAGCGGCAGCACGTGGAGCCGCACATGGGGCAGCTGAGCGGCCTCCAGCAGCCGTCCGAGCTGCCGATCCATCACCGCCGGCCCACCGATCGACCGCCGCAACGCGCTCTCGTCGATGACGAAGACACACTCGGGTGGGTCGTCCTGGCCCAGTACCGCCTGTCGGCTCATCCGGAGCGCGAGCAGCTCCTCGACCCGCTCGTCCCGCTGGAGCCCGCCGGCCGAGAAGATGGCCCGCGCGTAGTCCTCGGTCTGGAGCAGCCCGGGTACCAGACACGGCTCGAAGTTACGCAGCCGGACCGCTTGGGCCTCGTAGCTCTGCCAGGGCAGAAACCATGACGGTGCCCGCTCCCCCTCGTGGTCGGTGAGGAGGCCGGCGAGGAGGCCGCCGGTGCCGAGGGCTTCGTCGGCCGCGACGGCGAACTCCATGGTCGGCCGGCGGCGACCGGTCTCGATCGCGGCGATCAACGACGGGCTCCACTTGACGAGGCCGGCCAGGCCCTCCTGGGACACTCCGGCACCGGCTCTGGCCGCCTTCAACGCCCGGACCCACATCTCGAAGTTCATCACTCACCTATCCGGTAAGTACGCGAATGCGCTCCGTAGTAATCGCTGGCATCCTCCCCTGCTCCGGCCACCGAGTCCAGGGTGGAGGGCACGCGGCCAGGTCGGTGGAGGCAGCGTCCCGGCGACCGGTCCTGCGCGGGTCGCCCCGGCCACCTGCGGCCGGGGCGGCCCCCACCCCGCGAAGGAGGCTTCCGTGCCGCAGCCACGTGGCCGGCCCACCCGGTCGAGACCATCGGTCCCGCTCGGCACCGTGTGCCGCTCGCAGCACCGCACCGGCCACGGCCACTCGCACTCCCCGCGCGAGGCGGCCCGGATCTTGGCGGGAAACGGCACCCAGGCAGGCCGGAACTCTCCGAGATCCTTCCTGGCGTACCGGGAATGTCGGCGCGGCGTGGGGCGGGGCAGGTGGTGAGACGGTTCGTGCCGCACGTGCCGATGCGACCGCTGTGGCGCTGCCGGGCCTGTGGCGCGCCCTGGCCCTGCCAGCCGGCCCGGCTCACGTTGCTGGTCGAGTACCGGGGCCGGCGGACCGCCCTGCTGTTCTACCTGGGTGCGCTGATGGTGGAGGCCGGCGACCAGCTCGGCCAGCTCACCGGACACGCCCGGCCGGCCGACCTGCACGAACGCTTTCTCGGCTGGGCCCGCGCCCGCCCGGCGGGGAGTTCCGGTGATCGCCTACGCGTGAGCGGTACCGGATCGGCGTGTCGTGATCGCCCAGGCGTAGACGACCATGGGAAATCGGCCGCCTCCCGCCCCGACCCGGCACTGCGGGACGGGGCGGGGGCCACAATGTTTCACGTGAATCCAAACCCCGGTGCCGAGATCCACCACACCGACCCGTTCGCGGTGCCGACCGGGCAACGCTCGCCGGCCCGTCGGCTGCGGGGGCGGCTCGCCGCGCCGGTGACGCTCTGGACCGCTCCCGGCCCGGCCGGGCTGACCGTGTCGTCAACCCTGGTCGCCGAGGGCGAGCCGGACCGGCTGCTCGGCCTGATCGACCCCGAGGCCGACCTGTGGCCGGCGATCGAGGACGCGGGCCGGTTCGCGGTGGCCCCGCTCGGGCCGTCCCACCGGCAGCTCGCCGACCGGTTCGCCGGGCTCTTCCCCTCACCGGGTGGGCTGTTCGCCACCGACGCGTGGACCGACACGCCCTACGGGCCGGTACCCGCCGACGCCGGGAGCTGGGCCGGCTGCCGCCTGGACACCGCCCGGGAGTACGGCTGGGCCCTCCTCGTCGAGGCGACCATCGAGACGGTCGAGATCGTCGGCGACACCCCGCCCCTCCTGCACCACCGGGGCCGCTACCACCAGCTTCCCTGACCAGCCCCGCCCGTGCGGGGCCGGGGTGGCGTCGCAACGTCACCGATATAGCGGCATCCTGGCCGGCGGATAGCGCAACTTCGGCCCAGGCGGGTGGATCATCGCCCGGTCATCGCCCGGTCCGCGCCCGGTCCGCGTGCGGATCGTCCGGTGAGCGGGGTGACGTGGGTCACTGGGCGCAGGTGGGGGACCGTTCGGCGCAGGGGACTGCCGGGATCGATCTGCACCTTTTCCTGCAGGCGGGCCGCTCTCTACGGTGCGCGAAACTCCCGATGCCTGTGAAGGTGGTGATCCACAGATGTCCACGGACACACCCACGCCCGCCCCGGCCGACTCGGCGGCGGAGCGTTATCTGGCCGTACAACGGTCGGACGAGTTCGTCGGGTTGCGCCGCGCGCTGCGCAGCTTCGTCTTCCCGATGACCGTCGCGTTCTTCCTGTGGTACGCGCTCTACGTGATCCTCTCCGCCTACGCGCGGGACTTCATGGGCACGAAGCTCTTCGGCAGCAACATCAACGTGGCGCTGATCTTCGGGCTGCTCCAGTTCGTCTCGACGTTCCTCATCGCCTGGCTCTACTCCCGGTACGCCGACCGCAAGCTCGACCCGACGGCCGACCGCATCCGCGCCGAGATCGGGGAGGTGACCCGTGAACACGGTCCTCGCGGTTGAGGCGGGCGGCGGCACCGCCCGCAACCTGACCATCACCCTGTTCCTGGTGTTCGTGGCGGTGACGCTGGCGATCACGATCTGGGCCAGCCGGCAGACCAAGACAGCCACCGACTTCTACGCCGGCGGCCGGTCCTTCTCCGGTTTCCAGAACGGCATGGCGATCGGCGGCGACTACATGTCGGCCGCGTCGTTCCTCGGCATCGCCGGCATCATCGCGCTGTACGGCTACGACGGTTTCCTCTACTCCATCGGCTTCCTGGTCGCCTGGCTGGTGGCACTGCTGCTGGTGGCGGAGCTGCTGCGTAACTCGGGCCGTTACACGATGGCCGACGTGCTGGCGTTCCGGATGCGTCAGCGGCCGGTGCGTACGGCGGCGGCGGTCTCCACCATCACCGTGTCGATCTTCTACCTGCTGGCCCAGATGGTGGGCGCGGGCGCTCTGGTCGCGCTGCTGCTGGGAATCAAGCCGGGCACGACGTTCCTGGGCATGGACGCCGACACCGCCAAGGTGGCCACCATCATCATGGTCGGCGCCCTCATGATCATCTACGTGACCGTGGGTGGCATGAAGGGCACCACGTACGTCCAGATCGTCAAGGCGTTCCTGCTGATGTCCGGCGCGCTGGTGATGACCGTACTGGTGCTGGCGAAGTACAACTTCAACCTGTCGGCGCTGCTCGGTGACGCCGCCGCCACGTCGGGCAAGGGCAGCGCGTTCCTCGAACCCGGGCTCCGGTACGGCGTCGAGGTGGCCGGCAACTCGACCCAGACCTTCTACAACAAGATGGATCTGCTGTCGCTGGGTATCGCCCTGGTGCTCGGCACCGCCGGCCTGCCGCACATCCTGATCCGCTTCTACACCGTGCCGACCGCCAAGGCGGCCCGTAAGAGCGTGCTCTGGGCGATCGGCATCATCGGCACCTTCTACCTGCTGACGCTGGCCCTGGGCTTCGGTGCCGCGGCGCTGGTCGGCGGCAAGGAGATCATCGCGCAGGACAAGGCGGGCAACACCGCCGCGCCGCAGCTCGCCGAGGAACTGGGCAAGTCCTTCCTCGGCGGCGACCTGGGCGGGGCGACCCTGTTGGCGATCATCGCGGCGGTCGCGTTCGCCACCATCCTGGCGGTGGTCGCCGGCCTGACCCTGGCCTCGTCGTCCAGCCTGGCGCACGACTTCTACGCCAACGTGATCAAGAGGGGGCAGACCTCCGAACGCCAGGAGGTCCGGGTGGCCCGAATCTCGGCCCTGGTCATCGGCGCGGTCTCGATCGCCCTGTCGATCTACGCGCAGAGCCTGAACGTGGCCTTCCTGGTGGCGTTGGCGTTCGCGGTGGCCGCCTCCGGCAACCTGCCGGCGATCCTCTACAGCCTGTTCTGGAAGCGGTTCAACACCTCGGGCGCGGTCTGGGCGATCTACGGCGGCCTGGTCTCGGCCGTGTTCCTGGTGTTCTTCTCGCCGGTCGTCTCCGGCGCACCCACCTCGATGTTCCCGGACCACGACTGGCAGTGGTTCCCGCTGTCCAACCCGGGTCTGCTGTCCATCCCGTTCGGGTTCCTCTGCGGCTGGCTCGGCACGGTGATCTCCAAGGAGCACGACGAGGACAAGTACGCCGAGTTGGAGGTGCGGGCCCTCACCGGCGCGGGCGCGCACTGACCGACCGGCACCACGGGCCCCCGACGCGACCGCTCGCGTCGGGGGCCCACCCGTCGGTCACCCCGGAGAGCCGCCCACCGGGCGGGATACGGGACGCGCCCGACCTCGGGTCGACCGGGCCCCGGGCAGCGGGGAGAAGTAGGCTGGCCGCCATGAAGGTTGCCCAGCGGTTCGGAAACGGTCACCGTGTCCTGGTCACCGGCGGTGCCGGGTTCGTGCCGTCACACCTGGCGGACGCCCTGGTCGAGCGCGGGTGCACGGTGGTCGCGCTGGACAACTTCGTCACCGGCTCCAAGGACAACGTCGCGCACCTGGCCGAGCACCCCCGATTCACCCTGGTCGAGGCGGACATCTCCGACGGCCTGCCCACCCACCACCCGGCCCTGGCGCAGCGGTTCGACGCGATCATGCACATGGCGTCCCCGGCCAGCCCGACCGACTTCGAGAAGCTGCCGGTGGAGATCCTCCGGGTCGGGTCGGTGGGCACCCTGCACCTGCTCGACCGCGCGGTCGCCGACGACGCCCGCTTCCTGATGGCCTCCACCTCCGAGGCGTACGGGGACCCGAAGGAACACCCGCAGCGGGAGACGTACTGGGGCAACGTCAACCCGATCGGGGTGCGCAGCGTCTACGACGAGGCGAAGCGCTTCTCCGAGGCGGCGACAATGGGTTACCGCCGCAGCCGGGGGCTGGACGCGGCGATCGTCCGGATCTTCAACACGTACGGCCCGCGGATGCGTCCGGACGACGGCCGGGCGATCCCCACCTTCATCTCCCAGGCGCTGCGCGGCGAGCCGATCACCGTGCACGGCACCGGTGACCAGACCCGGTCGATCTGTTACGTCGACGACCTGGTGCGCGGCATCCTGCTGCTGCTCGACTCGACGCAGACCGGCCCGATCAACTGCGGCACCGAACACGAGATGTCGATGCGGCAACTCGCCGAGACGATCGTGTCACTCTCCGGCAGCACGTCACAGGTGACCTACGTCACCCGCAGCGCGGACGACCCGGAGATGCGCCGCCCCGACCTGACCCTCGCCCGGGACCTGCTGGGATACCAGCCGGAGGTCTCGCCCGAGGAGGGCCTGCGACGCACCATCGACCATTTCCGCGACCGGCTAGGGTAGCTCCCCCGCGCCACGCGGGACGGCCGGCGGGCTTCACATTCAGCCAACGCTCGACCCGCCTACGTACGCTGAAACGCATGTCAGCGACCTCGTCAGCCGGCGCCTCGCTCCCTTACCTGCACCGCAGCGCGGGCCGGGCCCCGGTGCCCGGCGCCGACCGGGGCCCCACCGGGCGCGCCCGGCAGTCCGACGCGCAGTGGTACCCCTCGCACCAGGAGAGTCAGCCCCGGTCGGGCGGGCCGGGTGGGCCCGGCACACCCCCGGGGCCGGGCGGGCCGGGGAACCACGGTCGGCGTGGACCGCGCCCGCGCTGGGGGCGGATCGCCCTGGTGGCCGGCGTGACGGTGCTGGTGGTGGCGCTGCTCGGCGGGATCGGGGCCTGGTTCTACACCCGCAACCTCAACGAGGACCTGGCCCGCACCGACCCGTTCTCGGAGATCACCGGTGGCCGGCCGGCGAAGGCGGTCGACGGGGCGCTGAACATCCTGCTGGTCGGCACGGACTCGCGGGACCCGGACGCGGCGGTCGACAAGCCGGGCGAGTGGCGGGCGGACACGCTGATCGTCATGCACATCCCGGCCGACCACAAGTCGGCCTACCTGGTCTCCGTCCCGCGTGACCTGTACGTGCCGATCCCCGAGAGCGCGGGCGCGGCCTGCGACTCCGGTCAGCGCGCCAAGATCAATGCTGCGTTCGCCTTCGGTGGCCTGCCGCTGGCGGTACGCACCGTGGAGTGCTTCACCGACGTCCGGATCGACAACGTGATGGCGATCGACTTCGGCGGCTTCAAGGAGGTCACCGACGCCCTCGGCGGGGTCGACCTGAAGGTGGAGCGGAGCATCACCTCGATCCACAAGCCGTACCGGAAGTTCACCAAGGGCACCATGCACATGGACGGCGCGACGGCCCTGGACTGGATCCGCCAGCGCAAGCAGTTCCCCCAGGGCGACTTCGCCCGGATGCGTCACCAGCAGGAGTTCCTGCGGGCGCTGATGGACAAGGCGGCCAGCACGGGCACGCTGACCAACCCCAAGAAGCTGAACGCGTTCCTCCAGTCGGTGACCGACGCGGTGACCGTCGACAACGACTTCTCCCTCGGCGACATGGCCATCCAGTTCCGCAACCTGCGCGGGGAGAACCTGACCTTCCTCACCAGCCCGAACCTCGGCAGCGACACGATCAACGGCGAGTCGGTGGTGGTCTCCGACCGGGAGAAGGCACTGGCGATGTACAAGGCGATGTCCGCCGACACGATGGCGGACTGGGTGGCGGCCGACAAGAAGGCGGCCGCCGGCAACGGCAACTGAGGCGTCGCGGGTGCGGGGGCGGGCCGACGCGGTCCGCCCCCGTGTGTCGGGCAGGTTTCGACGAACGTCATCAGAGGTCGTTTCCGGAACGCTTGATCATCGGACGCCAACGGCCGTCCGGTCGCATCGATTCGCCCGAACGGATGAATCATGGGGCTAAAGGTCAGGTTGTCTGGGATTTGTGCGTGTGACGACCTCGCCTTGCCGGGAAGCGGTACGTAAAGTGGTCCCGCCCCCCGATCACGCGAGCTGGAGCACGCATGCCGGTTCAGACCAGCCCCCGCCCGTCGCCACCGAGCGCCGACCCCTACCGGGCGTCGGCCGCCGTCCCGTCACCGGGCGGTCGCGGCGGTCGGCCCTCCGCCACGGCCCGCAAGCGTGCCCGGCGCAAGGACCCGCTCTGGGCGCGGCTGACCGTGGTCTTCGGCGCGGTGCTGATGCTGACCAGCGGCGTGGCGATCGTCGGCAGCAAGGCGTTGATCAGTCAGGCGACCGGCAACATCGCCCAGCGCAACCTGCTCGGCGGGGCGGGCAAGACCGAGGCCGAGGGCGGCGCCAACCTCGACGGGCCGATCGACATGCTGCTGCTCGGCGTGGACGCCCGGGAGCGCTGGGCCGCCGACGACGTCCGCTCGGACAGCATCATCGTGCTGCACATCCCGGCCAGCCACGACCAGGCGTACCTGGTCTCGATCCCCCGGGACACCGAGGCGCAGATCCCGCCGTTCAAGAAGAGCGGGTTCAAGGGCGGCACCGACAAGATCAACGCGGCGTTCCAGGCCGGCGCGCGCAACGGCGGCGGCTGGGAGGGCGGCGCCCAGCTGATGGCCCAGACCATCAAGAACATGACCGGGGTCAGCTTCGACGGGGCCGCGATCATCAACTTCGGTGGCTTCAAGAACGTCATCGACACCCTCGGCACGGTGCGCATCTGCGTCAGCCACGAGGTGAAGTCGCACCACATGATGATGGTCGACGGCAAGCAGATGTGGAATGCGGACGCCAAGAAGACCGGCCGGCCGATGACCCCGGTGGTCTACAAGAAGGGCTGCCGGGAGATGAACGGCCTCCAGGCGCTCGACTACTCGCGGCAGCGCTACGGCCTGCCGAACAGCGACTACGACCGGCAGCAGAACCAGCAGCAGCTGATCAAGGCGATGGCCCGTAAGGCAACCGACAAGGGCATGCTGACCAACCCGGTCAAGGTCAACCAGCTGATCAAGGCGGCCGGCAAGGCGTTCATCCTGGACACCGGGGGCGTGCCGGTGGCCGACCTGGTGTTCACCATGCGCGGGGTCACCGCCAACGAGTTGACCATGCTGCGGACCAACGGCGGCACGTTCAACGGCAACGCCAACAACCGCGAGGCGCTCAGCCAGCAGACGCTTGACATGTTCCAGGCGATCAAGGAAGACAAGCTGGCCGAGTTCGTGTACGCCAACCCGAGCGTGCTGTCCACCCGTAAGTGACCGGTCGGTAGTCGCGGCGAACCGGCCCGGGAGCCGGTCAAACCCCCGTAGCCTGACGTGAGAGATATTCACGTTGCGGCCACGGGGAGGACGTCACGGCCAGGTCAGCGCGATCCGACCGGGGGCGGGGCACACCGCCCCCCGGCCGGCGCAGGGCACGCTGGCCACGGGCCCTGCTCGGCGTCGGCCTCGCCCTGGTGCTGCTCGCCGGGCTCGCCGTGGTCGGGGTGCGGCTGCTCGCCCACCGCTACGACCGCACGGTCAGCAAGGAGCAACTGCTCTCCCCCGACGCCCGGCAGGCCCGCACCGACCTGGACACCGGGATCAACTACCTGATCGTCGGCTCCGACCGACGCCCCGGCGCAGCCGGGGCGGACCAGCGGTCGGACACCATCCTGATCGTGCACGTGCCGCCCGGCCTGCGGCAGGCGTACCTGATTTCCGTCCCCCGGGACCTGCTGGTCGCCATCCCCCCCGACGGCGTCGGCTACGCCGGTGGCCAGGACAAGATCAACGCAGCGTACGAGCACGGCGGCGGCGGCGAGGGCGGCACCCGCCTGCTCTCGGCCACCCTGACCCGGCTCACCGGCATCCGCTTCGACGGGGCGGCGCTGGTCGACTTCGCCGGCTTCCGACGCGTCATCGACCTGCTCGGCGGCATCCGGATGTGCGTCGACACCGAGGTCCGCTCGATCCACACCGGTGTCGTCTTCCCGGTCGGCTGCCAGCAGATGGACGGCGCACGGGCGCTGGACTACGCCCGGCAACGCTACGACCTGCCCAACGGCGACTACGACCGGCAGCGCCACCAGCAGCAGATGCTGCGGGCGATGATGGACCGCGCCGGCGAGACCCACCTGCGCACCGACCCGGTGCAACTCGACCGGGTGCTGCGGGCGGTCGGCAGCGCGCTCACCGTCGACACCAACGGCGTACCCCTGGACGAGCTGCTGTTCGCCCTGCGCTCGCTGCCCGCCGACGCGCTGCGCGGGGTGCAGCTCCCGTCCTACCCGCAGACCATCGACGGCGTCTCGTACGTGGTGCTCGACAACGGTGGCGGCGGGCTCTTCGAGGCCGTCCGCACCGACCGGCTACCCGACTGGTCCCGGGCCAACCCGCGCTGGGTCAACCGGCTCTGACCGTCATGCCGTACACCCGCCGACGGGTCGCCACGCCGAGCGCCGACGTGCCGCCGACGGCACCGAGGATCTAGGCTTTCGACCGTGTTCGGATCCCAGGTTCCCAGTGTCCCCGTGACCGCGATCGACGACGACACCTACCTGCTCGACGTCCGCGAGGACGACGAGTGGGCGGCGGGCCACGCGCCCGGCGCGCACCACGTACCGATGATGGAACTGCCGGCCCGGCTCGCCGAGGTGCCCACCGACCGCGACGTCGCGGTGATCTGCCGCTCCGGCGGGCGCTCCGCCCAGGTCGTCGGCTACCTGCTCGGCAACGGCTGGGAGCAGGTCCGCAACGCCGACGGCGGGATGCGGCAGTGGGCGGCCGTCGGCAGGCCGGTCGTCACCGGGGACGGGCAGCCCGGCCAGGTCATCTGAGCGGCTCGGCATGGCTGATCCACTGGTCTTCGCGCACCGGGGCGCGTCGGCCGACCTGCCCGAGCACACCCTGGCGGCCTACCTGCGGGCCCTCGACGAGGGCGCCGACGGGCTGGAGTGCGACGTCCGGCTGACCCGCGACGGGCACCTGGTCTGCGTACACGACAGGCGGTTGAACCGGACCAGCAACGGTCACGGCCTGGTCAGCGCCCGCACCCTGGCCGAGCTGGAGACCCTGGACTTCGGCTCCTGGCACCCCGGCTGCGCGCCGGCCGACGACGACGCGGCGCCGGACGACACCCGTACCCGGCTGCTCACCCTGGACCGGCTGCTGACCGCCGTCCGCGACGCCGGCCGCCCGGTCAAGCTGCTGGTGGAGACCAAACATCCGTCCCGCTACCGGGGGGACGTCGAGCGCCGGCTGGTGACCATGCTGCGTCGGCACGGGCTGGCCGAGCCGGGCCCGGACGACCCGGTGCAGGTCACCGTGATGTCGTTCTCCCCGCTGGCGGTACGCCGGGTGCGTGAACTGGCCCCGGCGCTGCCGACAGTGCTGCTGCTGGAGGTGCTGCCGCGCTGGCTGCGGCTCGGCCGGCTGCCGTTCGGGGCGCGGATCGCCGGGCCGGGCATCGGTCTGGTCCGGGCCCGCCCGGAGCTGGTGCCCACACTGCGCGCCGCCGGCCACCCGGTGTACGTCTGGACGGTCAACGAACCGACCGACCTGGAGCTGGTCCTCGACGCGGGGGTGGACGGGGTGATCACCGACCGGCCCGCGCACACCCTGGCCCGGCTGGGCCGGTGACGCCCGGCTCACACCGGTCCCCGGCCGACGCCGGGGGTTGGGGCCGGCACCGGCTGCCCGAGCCGGGTGACCTGCGGGGGGTGCCCGAACCGCCCGGTACGGGGCAGACTCGGGGCATGCCGGAGCGCCCCGATCTCGCCACCCTCATCGCCGACCACGGCGCGGTGATCGAGATGATCAACTCAGGTGAGGCCGGCCTGCCGGTGCTCACCTCGCTGCTCCGGGCGGCCCGCCCCACGCTCGGCGCGGCCTGTGTGGCCTTCGTCGAGTTCGCCCCGACCGGCGGCCGGGTGATCGCCGCCAGCGGCTGCGCCGAGTGGACCATCGGCCGCCCGCTGCCCGCCTCCGACCCGGCCACCGTCTGCCTGCTCACCGGGCCCCGGGTCCGGCAGGCCCGGCTGGACCGCCTCGACGGTCCGCTCGCCGCGGAACTGGTCGGCAACGGCCTGCGCCGCATGATCGTCGCCCGCGCCGAACTCAACGGGCTCACCGTCGGCACCCTGCACGCCCTCTACGCCGACGACGACGAGACCGAGGACCGCGTCCAGCACGCGACCCTCGGCTACCTCGCCTCCTGCATCGCCCACATGTACGGCGACCAGAGCGGCCTGCCGGTGCACGGCGACGGCCCGGTCGTCGCGGCGCTGGCCGACGGCCTGGCCGTGGTCGACCGGGACGGTCGGGTCCGGCTGTGGAACCCGGCCGCCACCCAGGTCACCGGGCGCAGCGCCGGTGACGCGATGAACCGGCCGCTGCCGTTCCCGCTCCCGCCGGCCGGCCAGCTGCTCGACCACCAGCTCCCGGACGGGCGGTGGCTGCGGATCACCACCGGCGAGCTGGTCGGGCCGGGCACGCTACGGGTGATCACCTTCCGCGACATCACCGACCAGCGACGCCGGGAGTCCGACCGGGACCTCTTCGTCGCGGTCACCAGCCACGAGCTGCGCACCCCGGTCACCGTCATCAAGGGCTACGCCGACACCCTCACCGACCACTGGGAGTCGCTCACCGACCACGACCGGCGGCAGGCGGCCCGGGTGATCGGTCAACGGGCCAACGAACTGGCCCGGCTGGTCGACCGGCTGCTCACCTCGGCCACCGACGTACGCTCCGACGGCGAGCCGGCCGTCCCGTTCGACCTCGGTGAGGCGCTGCGCGCGGCGGTCCTGGACCTCCCCGGCGACCTGCGCCGACGCCTGTTCCTGCACGCGCCGGCCGACCTGCCCAAGGCCCTCGGGGACCGGCGCAGCCTGACCACCGTGCTGACCGAGCTGTGCACCAACGCGGGCAAGTGGGCACCGGCGGACTCCCCGATCGAGGTGTTCGCGTCGGCCGACAGGCAGACCGTGTCGTTCCGGGTGGCCGACCGGGGGGTGGGCATCCGCCCGGAGCACGTCGAACGCGCCTTCGACCGGTTCTGGCAGGGCGAGTCCGGCGACCGGCGGGCGTATCCGGGTGCCGGACTCGGCCTCTATCTCGTCCGCCGGATCGTTGAACAGCAGAATGGATGGGTATCCCTACGTCCACGCGACGGTGGCGGTACCGTCGCAGAGGTGCGGCTCCCCCGCGGGTGAGCCGCCGGTGGGCCGGACGGCCCACCGCGGGCACGGGCCGGGAAGGAGCCGGGGTGTCGACGGGACGAGCCGAGCGTTCGTGGTGTGTGGTGGTCCCCCACCACGCCACCGGCGCGCGGCTGGCCCGGCACCGGCTCGCCGACGAACTCGCCGACCTGGTGCCCCCACCGCTCCTCGCCGACATGGTGGCCGTCCTGGCCGAACTGGTCGGCAACGCGGTCCGGCACGCCGACCCGCTGCCCGGCGGGGTGGTCCGGGTCGCCTGGCGGCTGCGCCCGACCCGGACCGGGCCGGGCCTGTCCGTCCGGGTGACCGACGGCGGCGCCGGGGCCGGCCCCCGGATCCGGGCCGCCGGCACGGACGCCGTCGACGGCCGGGGCCTGCACATCGTCGCCGGGCTGGCCAGCCGCTGGGGGGTCGACCGGGACGGCCTGGGGCAGAGCGTCTGGGCCGAGTTCGACCCCGCCGACTGCCGGCCGGACCTGGTCGCCGCCGGCTGACCGGGGCGGGTCCTTCCCCCACCGCCGCCCTGCGGGCTCTAGGCTGTCTCGCCGTGAGCAAGCGTCGAAAGAACCAGCGCGCCGAGGCCGCTCCCCGCCGGGAGAAGATCCGGGACGTCTTCGTCCCCCGTCCGTTCGAGGGGCTGGTGGACGAGCCGGAGTGGATCGCCCTGCGCGAACTCGTACCGGCGGCCTCGGCACCGCTGCGGCTCACCCCGGAGCTGGTCGAGGAGCACGGCGACCGCCCAGTCACCCTGGCGACCGTGCTGCCGATGGCCGCCCCGGCGATGACCAAGCCGGACGGTCGGGTGTTCATCGGCCTCCAGCGGCACCAGCAGTCCGGCGACGTCTCCCGGGACCTGGCCGACGCGCTGCTCTGCGCGCTGCGTACCGAGCCGGGTGGGGCGGTGACGGTGCCGCCGCTGCCGGGCCCCGGCCCGCGCCTGCAGGACATCCTGGTGGACGGCCCGCTGGAGATCACGATGCACGACGGGTTCGAGTTCTGGCTCGACCCGGGCGCGGCCGACGACCCGACCGTGCAGGCTTCCCTGGAGCGGGCGAACGCGGCGATCTACCCGACCGTGAAGCTGGCCGCCGCGCGGGCCGCCTACTGGTGCCAGGTGCCGGAGAAGGCGCACGTGCGCTGGGTGCTCGGTGACGACGAGGACGCCGCGCTGGACGCGCTCTCGCGGCTCTCCGCCGCCGGTGCGCTCACCCTCGGCGAGAGCACGAAGTTCGCCGGCATGTTCCGGGCGCACGGCCGGCTGGCACCCGTGTGGGACCTGCCGGAGGACGTCCCGGCCGCCGAGTGGGAGGAGCCGGTGGCCGCGTTCGCCAAGCGTTACGCCGACGCGCTGGCCGAGAAGGAGCCGTTGGACGCCGCCGGCCGCCGGGCCCGTCAGGGCCTGCTCGGCCGCCAGCTCACCCTCCGCTAGGCCGCCGGCCGGGCCGCCCCGGGTGGGCGGCTCAGCCGGCCGGCGGACGCAGCGGCTCGCGGACCAGCGGGCAGGACATGCAGCGGGGGCCGCCCCGGCCGGAGCCCAGCTCCGAACCGGCGATCGGGATGACCTCGATGCCGGCACGCTCCAGCTGGGCGTTGGTCTCCACGTTGCGTTCGTAGCCGACGCAGAGCCTGGGGGCCAGGGCGAGGGTGTTGTTGCCGTCGTCCCACTGCTCGCGTTCGGCGGTCACCGGGTCCAGGCCGGTGTCGATCACCCGGAGCTGGTCGAGGTCCATCGCGTCGGCCGCCGCGCGCAGGAACGGCGCGGGGCCGTCCACCCGGGGCTCGCCGTCCGGTCCGGCGATCACCGTGTACGCGGACAGCATGCTGGCCACGTTGGGGTACATCAGTACCGCGTCGACGTCGACCATGGTGCAGACGGTGTCGAGGTGCATGGTGGCCCGTTCCTGGGCGATCGGCACCACCAGCATGGTGTGCGCCAGGCCGGCGGCGAAGACCTGCCGGGCCAGTCGTTCGGCACCGGCCGGGGTGGTCCGCTCGCCCACCCCGACGGCGAGCACCCCGGGGGCGAGCAGCAGCACGTCGCCGCCTTCGAGGTGCTCCAGGCCGGGGTGGTAGACGGCCCGGGTGCCGACGAAGCGGGGATGGTGCCGGTAGATCGCGTCGGTCAGCGTGGTCTCCCGGCGGCGGGCCGGCATGGCGAGGCTGGTGACCCCGACCCGGTCGCCGATCCACAGTGACGAGTCCCGGGTGAAGAGCAGGTTAGGCAGCGGGTCGATGACGAACTCGTGCCGGTCCATCATCGTCCAGACCAGACCGCCGGGGCGCTCGGCGCTGATCCGTACCTCCTCGTGGGCGAGGCCGGCGATGAGCACGTCGGCGAGCGCGGCGGGGTCGAGGTAGGTGAGGTGGTCGGCGACCCGGCGGCGCAGGGTGTCGCCCAGCCGGGGCGACGCGAGCACGTGCTCGGTGAGTTCGGCGCGGGCCTCGGCGACGGCGAGCGTCTCGGCGAGCAGGGTGGCGAGGTAGAGCACCTCCACGCCCCGTCCGCGCAGCTCGGCCGCGAAGGCGTCGTGCTCCTCCTGGGCCCGGCCGACCCATGGGATAGCGTCGAAGAGCAACGAGTCGTTGTTGCGGGGGGTGAGGCGGGCAAGTTCCCGGCCCGGTCGGTGCAACAGCACCGTGCCGAGTCGACCGACCTCGCTGTCCACGTAGTGGGTCACCCCCGCAGCGTAGGGCAGTGCTGAACGATCTTCAGCGGAAGAACTGCGGATGAATATGGCATTCATCCGCACTCATTCCGGCGCTCCAACTTGCCGTACCCCCACAGTGGCGACGTAGGGTAGTGAGAACATAACTTTCGAGGGACCTTTTGCCGGAGGTCGCGATGACTGTCTTTCCCGCTCGTCGAGCCGTACCCACCCGGGCGCTGCCGCCCGTGACGGTGCCGCACCCCCGTCCTGACGGGTCCGCGGCCCTCGACCCGGTACGTCCGACCCCACTGGAGTGGGCACGTCGACGCCGGGCCGAGCGGGGTGCCCGCCGGCTGGAGGCCGCCGGTGCGCGGGCGCTCGGTCAGCTCGACCACCTGGGCCCCGCCTGGCACGTCATCGAGTGGCCGCGCACCGACGTCTCCGACGTCCTGCGCGACCACGGCCAGGACGAACGCGCCGGGTTCCTCGCCATCGGCCCCAGCGGGCTCTTCGCGGTCAGCATCGCCGACCACGGCCGGGCCCGGGTGCTGGTCGCCGGGGACGTGGTGCAGATCAACGGCAAGCGCCCGCCGTACGTGGCCGAGGCCCGGCGGGACGCCAAGCGGGCCAGCAAGGCGCTCACCCAGGCGGTCGGGCTGCCGATCCCGGTGACGCCGGTGCTGACCTTCGTCGGCTCCGGCGTCATCAGCGTCTACGGCCTGCCGAAGGACTGCATGATGGCGACCCACCGGGAGCTCGACCGGCTCCTCGTCGCCGGAGGCAACCGGATCAGCCCGGCCACCGCCGAGAAGCTGTCCCGGGTCGCCCAGGCCCCGCAGACCTGGCACAACGGCACGTACCGTCCCACCGGCGACTACCGGTGGTACGACGAGGGCCGAACGGCCGCTGACAAGCCGGCGGGTCGCCGGTAACGTCACCGGCGACGCCCCGCGGTACCGGTCCCCCCGACATGCCGGTCCGCGCCGTCGCCGGCCGCCCACCAGGGCAATTGTCCCCTCCACCGGCGGCCGGTGGCTCCCGCGCGGTCGGCGACCGTCACGAAGACCGGCTAGCGTGGACAGACCGTCGGTGTACCTAGGAGGCGCGGTGGCCCACGTCGAACTCTCGCTCCCGGACGTGTTCGTGCCGGCGGCGCGGACGCCGACAGGGCCGGGGTGCGACAACGTCGGGAAGTGGTCGGCGAGCGTCTCGCACGCCGAGGAGCCCTGCCTGCTGATCGACGCCGACACCCTCGTGGTGGCCATCTCCGCCGCCGGCTGCGAACTGCTCTGCCTCGGTGCCCCCGAGGACGTGGTCGGCCTGCCGCTGCTCGAAGGAGGGCTGCGGCTGCTCGACTTCACCGCCGCCCGGCACGAGCTGCCCGAGCAGGAGACCGACAAGATCCCCCCGCTGCTCGCCCTGCACTCCGGTCGACTGGCCCGGGGCCTGCTGCGGGTGCAGCCCGCCGGCGACGCCAGCACCTACGCCACCGTCGACGCCGTCTCCACCCCGATGCTCACCGGCGGCTCGGTCACCGGTTCACTCACCTTCTTCTCCCCGATCTGACCGGCACCGCCCAAGCCGAGCCGCCCCACGCCGAGCCGCCCCGCGTCGGGCGGCGGCGGGCGTCGCGCCGGCCTTCACCGGGCAGACGGTTTTTCCTACGATGGGCTCACCCCACCGGCCACACGACCGGCCCCCTCCCACGGTCCTGACGGTCGGCCCCCGTCGCGACGCCCCCGCGCCCGAATCCCCCGAGGACCGGCCCGTGCCGCCTGACCCCGCCCACCGTCCCCCGTACCGGCGGCCGGTCGCCGCCCGGCTCGCCGTGGCCCTGCTGGCCGTGTCGCCGTTCACCGGCTGCGCCGCCCCGCCCGAGCCTGAACTGCCGGCCCCGGTCGCCCCGCCCACGCCGGCCGTGACCCTGCCGCCGACGACGACGCCCCCCGCCCTGCCGGTGACCCCCACCCTGCCCCCGACGTCGACGCTACCGACCCCCACGGTCGCGGCGGTCGCGGAGGCGTGTGCCGGCCGTCCCTCGGCCGACCGGGTGATCGGGTTGCTCCGCGGGAACGTGCTGCCCCGCGACGTGTCGGTGCGGGCCGTCGACGGGCCGCTGTGCGCCGACGGCTGGCAGTACACCGTGCTGTCGGTCAGCGGGCACGAGGAACTCCAGGCGGTCAGCCGGGGGGAGCCGGGCGCGCTGCGGCTGGTCACCGCCGGTACGGACGTCTGCTCGATCGAGGTGAAGGCGGTCGCGCCGCCCGCCATCCGGACGTTGGCCTGCGACACCGGGACCGGGCTGCCACCGGGTGCGTAGGCTGGGCGGCATGCCCGGAACACCGCCGACCCGCTACGTCTACCTGGGCCCCGAGGGCACCTTCGCCGAGCAGGCGTTGCGTACCGTCCCGGCCGCCGAGCGCGGCAGCCGCACGCCCGCCCGCAGCGTCGGCGAGGCGCTGGAGAGCGTACGGGCCGGTGAGGCGGACGCGGCGCTGGTGCCGATGGAGAACTCGATCGGCGGTGCGGTCGGGGTGACCCTGGACGAACTGGCCGAGGGGGACCCGCTGGTGATCACCCGCGAGGTGATCCTGCCGGTGGAGTTCGTGCTCGGTGCCCGCCCCGGCACCGACCTGGTCGGGGTGCGCAGCGTCGCCGCCCACCCGCAGGCGTCCACCCAGTGCCGCAACTGGCTGCGCGCGCACCTGCCCGACGCCACGGTGATCGACGTGCTGTCCAACGGCGCGGCGGCGGCCGGTGCGGCCGGCGGCGAGTACGACGCGGCGATCTGCGCCCCGATCGGGGCGGCCCGGCACCGGCTGACCCTGCTCGCCGACAAGATCGCCGACCACCCGGACGCGGTGACCCGGTTCGCCCTGCTGTCCCGCCCCGGCCCGCCCCCGCCGCCCACCGGGGACGACGTCACGTCGCTTGCCGTCTCCATCGCCCACGACCGGGTGGGCGCGCTGCTGTCGGTGCTGATGGAGCTGGCCGTGCGGGGGGTCAACCTGACCCGGATCGAGTCCCGCCCCACCGGGGAGGCGCTGGGCCGGTACGTCTTCTTCCTCGACTGCACCGGTCACGTCGCCGACGCCCGACTCGGCGAGGCGTTGCAGGGGCTGCGGCGGGTCTGTGCCGAGGTGCGTTTCCTCGGGTCGTACCCCCGGCACCGGTGGGCCGACGCGGCGGGTGACCGGCCGGTGCCCGCGCCGGCCGGCCTCTCGGACACCGACTACACCGACGCGGCGGCCTGGCTGGCCCGGCTGCGCGCCGGCGAGCTGAGCTGAGCCCCCGCAGCGGGGTTCCGGCGGCGACGCGGCACCGGGTGCGGGCCGCGCAGACGACGTGGGGGCGGTCCCGGCCGGGACCGCCCCCACGTCGTCGAAGGTCAGCTGAGCAGGCCGCCGAGCAGGCCCTGTTGCTGCTGCTGGCCGCCGCTGCCCTGGACCGGCGGCTCCTCGGACGGCTGGACCACGACGAAGCCCTGGCCGGCGAAGCTCATGGTGAACGCCTCACCGGTGCTGCGGCCGAGCAGGGTGCCCAGGCCGAGCTGCTCGGCCCGGTGGTAGCCGGTCTGGAGGTTGGCCGACCAGCACACCGCCGCCTGCGGGTCGACGTAGGTGGGCGCGTCGACGTTGAGCACGACCGGGGTGCCCTTGGTGGTGATGGCGATCCGGCCGTAGCCGCTGAACACGCAGTTGAACAGGCCCGACGAGGCCATCCCCGCGCCGCCGACCATCTTGATGTCGTACGACAGGGTGGAGTCGAAGGCCAGCACGCTGGACCCGTTGATCGACAGTGCGTCGCCCGGCTCCAGGTCGATGATGTGCACGTCCTTGGCCAGCTCGGCCAGGAATACGTCGCCGTGGCCGCTGAGCTTCATCAGCGGGACGCCCTCGCCGGTGAGCCGCTGCTTGATGAACTTGCCGATGCCGCCCGAGCCCAACGCCTGGAACTGCACCTGCCCCTGGTAGGCGACCATCGACCCGACCCGGGCCATCGCCTCACCGTTGAGTTCGATCTTCAACATCTTGGAGTTCTGCAGCCGCATGCCGGGCTGGGCGGACTCCTTCTCCAGGTTCTCCGCGGAGAACAGCGCGCTGCGCATTGGGTCTTCCTCCTGATTGGGGGTGTGCTCACCACACGGTAGGCAGCCCCCGCAACCCGCCGCATCGGCCGAGCGGCGCGCCGGCCCGGCCCCGAGCACGGAACCGGTCAGGTGTGCGCAGACGACCGGCCGGCGGGTGGCGGGCTCAGCCCCAGCCCAGCGCGTGCAACCGCTCGTCGTCGATGCCGAAGTGGTGGGCGATCTCGTGCACCACGGTCACCGCCACCTCGTCGACCACGTCGTCCTCGGTGGTGCAGATCCGCAGGATGGGCCGGCGGTAGATGAAGATCCGGTCGGGCAACACGCCCGAGTAGTTCCAGCCGCGTTCGGTAAGCGCGTGCCCCTCGTAGAGGCCGAGCAGGTCCTCCCCGGGCGGCGGGTCGTCCTCGACCAGGATGACCACGTTGCTCATCAGCCGGAGCAGTTCCTCGGGCACCTCGTCGAGGGCCTCGCCGACCAGCTCCTCGAAGCGTTCACGGCTCATCTCCACGGGCACCTCACCCATTGTGCCCGACCGGCCGGGGGTCCACCGGTCCTGCGGGATGCCGCCGGTACCCCGTGCGCGGTCCGGCCCGCCCGGGCCGGACCGCGCACGGGACGGATCAGGCGAGGCGGGCGGTGAGGCTGATCTGCGCGCCGGGGGAGAGCAGCCGGGAGATCGGGCAGCCCTCCTTGGCGGCCTCGGCCAGCTTGGTGAACTGGGCCTCGTCCAGACCCGGGGCCTGGCCGACGGTCTCCAGGTCGATCCGGGTGACGGTCATCCCCGCGTCGGTCTTGTCGAAGTGCACCTTCGCGGTGGTCTCCACCGACGTGCCGGACACCCCGGCGTCGGCGAGCTGCTTGGAGAGCGCCATCGAGAAGCAGCCCGCGTGGGCGGCCCCGATCAGCTCCTCCGGATTGGTCCCCTCGCCCTCCTCGAAGCGCGACTTGAAGGAGTAGTTCCCCTCCAGGCCGCCCTTGCCGGTGCGGACGGTCCCGGCGCCCTCGGTGAGGTTGCCCTGCCAACGTGCGGATGCGGTACGGATAGGCATACCCGAACGCTAGTCGAAAGCCCCGCCCGCGGCGACCGACCCGGCGAGGCCGCCGGTCGCCGGCAGGCCCGGCCGGCACCGCTTCGGACCCCCGGCGCTGCCGGCCCGGGGCGGGCCGGCGTGGGATGATGCGGGTCAGGCCCGCGACGCGGAAGGTGGCCGATGTCCCAGGATCTCCCCATCCCGAGACAGGACGACCGCTCGGACGACACCTCGGTGCTCTCGGACGACACCTCGGTGCTGGAGTGGGGTGCCCCCGAGCGACCGGCGGGCGGCCGGTTCGGGCAGTGGCCCGCCGCGCTGCGCCGGGACCGGCGGCTGCCCCCGGTGCTGGCCCTGCTCGGCGCGGTCGCGGCCACGGCCTCGACGGCCGGGGAGTGGCTGGTGATGACCGTGCCGAACGGTGGCCCGGAGGGCAGCGGCACCATCCGGGTGCCCGGTGGCGTGGCCGAGGTGGGCGGCTTCGGGATCGCGTACCTGGTGGGGCTCCTGCTGCTCAGCGTCGCGGTGGCGCTGACCCTGCGCGGGCGGCCGGCGGTCCGGCACGACGCCCGGGTGGCCGGGCTGGCGGTGGCGGGTGCGCTGGCGGTCCTGCTCACCGTCACCGCCTTCTCGTTGGACGACTCGGGCCAGCGGGCGCTGTTCTACTCCCCGGAGGACGGGTTCCGGGTCGACTACGGCCGGGGGCTGGTGATGGCCTTCGTCGCCGTCGCGCTGGTCGGGGCGGCGCTGCTCACCGCCGTCGCGCCGACGGACGGTCCGCCGGCCGGGGCCGCCGGGCCGCGGGCCGACCCGGACGCGGTGGACCGGGACAGGGTCGACCCGGCGGGGGCCGACGGGCGGCCGGCCGCGCCCACCGGCCTGACCGTCACCCCGACGGTCCCGTTCGCCCGCCGCGAACCGCACCCCTGAGCCCCGCCGGACCGCCGCGCGGCGGTCACCGGGTGTTGCCTGCTGATTCGCCCGGAAGCCGTGGTGGCGACCCGGGCGGCGAGGTACGGTTGCTGCCCGCCGTCACACCGGGTCGGACGACCGGTACGGACGGCGGCGGGCAAGGAGGAACGATGACCCGCCCGGGACTGCCCAAACTCATCGCCACCGACCTCGACGGCACGCTCGTGCGCAGCGACGACACCGTCTCGGCGTACACCCACGGGGTGCTCGACCGGGTGCGGGCCGCCGGTATCCCGGTGGTCGGTGCCACCGGCCGTGGCCCCCGGTTGAAGGAACTCACCCGCAACGACATCCGGGCCGCCGACTTCCTGGTGATGGCCGGGGGCGGCTGCGTGGTCGACCAGAGCGACCCGGCCGGCCCGGTGGTGCTGCGCGACGAGCGCCTCTCCGCCGAGGTGCTCGCCGGCCTGCTGACCGACCTGGAGGCCGCCGTCGGCCCGCTGACCGTCATGGTCGAGGGCTCCGACGAGCACGACGCGCCGCTCTGGGGCGACTACCACCCGTCCTGGCCCTACCCGGAGCTGTTCGAGTCGCGCACCCGGGCGGAATGTCTCGCCCTCGACGTGATCAAGGCGTTCGTCCGGACCGCCGACCACGACGTGGACGAGTTGCTGGCCACCGCCCGCCGGATCGTCCCGCCGCAGGTCGCCACCCTCACCCAGGCCGGTCTCGGCTTCGTCGAGATCACCCCGGCCGGGGTGGACAAGGCCAGCGGGCTGACCGTGGTCGCCGAGCGACTCGGCGTCGACCCGGCGGACGTGCTGGTCTTCGGGGACATGCCCAACGATCTGCCGATGTTCGCCTGGGCCGGCTGGTCCCGGGTGGCGGTGTCCAACGCGCATCCGCTGGTGCGGGCCGCCGCCGACGAGGTGACCCTGCGCAACGACGACGACGGGGTGGCGGTCTACCTCGACCGGCTACTCTCCCGGTGATGGCAGAGACACCACGGCTGGTCGCCACCGACATCGACGGCACCCTGCTCGGCGACGAGCGTCGGCTCAGCGCCCGCACCGCTGCGGTACTGAAGCGGATCGCCGCGGCGGGCATCCCCGTCGTGCTGGTCACCGGCCGCCCGATCCGCTGGCTCCAACTGGTGTACGACCAGCTCGCAGCCCCGCTGCCGGCGGTCTGCGCCAACGGCGCGGTGGTGTACGACCCGGACACCGACCAGGTGCTGCGGGCCGACCCGCTGGCCCCGGAACTGCTCGCCGAGGTGGCCCGGCGGTTGCGGGCGGCGGTGCCGGAGGTCAGCTTCGCGGTGGAGATCGTGGACAGCCGGGAGATGCGGCACGAGGCGCACTACCCGCTGCGCTGGGACGCCGACCACGAGGCCATCCGGGCGGTCGAGTCGCCGGAGGAGCTGGCCTCGGTGCCGGCGGTGAAGCTGCTGGCCCGCGCCGGCACCCAGGACCCGGACGCCTTCGTACAGGTGGTGGCGGGGGCCCTGGAGGGGCTGGCCGAGGCGACCCACTCGTCGTACAGCGGGCTGGTGGAGATCTCCGCCGCCGGGGTGACCAAGGCCGCCGGGCTGGCCTGGTACGCGGCCCGGGTCGGGGTGGCGCAGGCCGACGTGCTCGCCTTCGGTGACATGCCCAACGACGTGCCGATGCTGACCTGGGCGGGGCGGGGGGTGGCGGTGGCCAACGCCCACCCCGCCGTGCTGGAGATCGCCGACGAGGTGACCGGGGCGAACACCGCCGACGGGGTGGCGGAGTACCTGGAGAAGGTCTTCGGGGTGGGCTGAGGTCAGAGGTACTGGCCGGTGTTGTGGCCCTCGCCACCGGGCTGGCCCATGCCGGGCATCCCGGGGATCATCGCGCCGGGGCCGCTGGGCAGGGCGGGGCGGCCACCGGAGCGCATCTGCTCAAGCTGCATCCGGGCGGCCATCTGCTGGGCCACCAGGGTGGCCTGGATGCCGTGGAAGAGCCCCTCCAGCCAGCCGACGAGCTGGGCGTGGGCGATCCGCAGCTCACCCTCGCTGGGTGCCTGGTCCTCGGCGAACGGCAGCGAGAGCCGTTCCAGCTCCTCGCGCAGCTCGGGGGCGAGGCCCTCCTTCAGCTCGACGATCGAGCGCTGGTGGATCTCCCGCAACCGGTGCCGGCTGGCGTCGTCGAGCGGGGCGGCCTTGACCTCCTCCAGCAACTGCTTGATCATGCTGCCGATCCGCATCACCTTGGCCGGCTGCTCGACCAGGCGGGTCGGGTCCTCGCCGGCCTCGTCGGCCTGCACGGTGCCGACCGGGCGGCCGTCGGGGCCGACCACGACCACGGTGCCCGACTGCCCGTCGGGGCGGCCCGGCTCGTCAGCTTGTCCAGTGGGGTGCGCTTCGGTCATGGCCCCATCTTTACCCACCCGCTCCCGTCGCACCCACCCGGACCGCCACCGGCCGCGCTACCGTCGCCGGCATGTCCCACGACCCCCGGGCGGTGCTCAGCCGGCCCGCCCCGCCGCCGGACCTGACCGTCGCCTACGGCGTCCAGCCCGAGCAGCTCGTCGACCTGCGCCGGCCGGCCGGTGGTGGTCCGGTCCGGCCGTTGGTTGCGGTGGTGCACGGGGGCTTCTGGCGGGCCGGGTACGACCGCACCCACACCGGCCCGCTCGCCGCCGCCCTGGCTGATGCGGGTTGGCCGGTGGCCCAGCTGGAGTACCGGCGCACCGGCCAGCCGGGCGGCGGCTGGCCGAACACGCTCACCGACGTCCGGGCCGGGGTGGCGGCGCTGCCCGGGTTGGTGGCGCAGGCGCTGCCGGGGCTGGTCGCGCCGGGGCCGCCGCTGCTGCTGGGGCACTCGGCAGGTGGGCAGCTCGCGCTGCACGTGGCGGCGCACGCCCCGCAGGACGTGGCCGGGGTGCTGGCGCTGGCCCCGGTCGCCGACCTCGCCGAGGCGTACCGGCTGGGGTTGGATTCGGGGGCGGTGGCCGCGCTGCTCGGCGGCGGCCCGGCCGAGCAGCCGCAGCGGTACGCGGTGGCCGACCCCTGCCGTTCGGTGCCGCGACAGACACGGACGGTGATCCTGCACGGGGGGAGGGACCGCCAGGTGCCGGCCGCTCTGAGCAGGTCATATGCTGCCACCGCACGGGCCGCCGGTGCCCCGGTCACCCTCATTGAGCTGCCGGAATGCGAGCACTTCGGGTTGATCGACCCGCTGTCGGCGGCCTGGCCGCAGGTAAGGGCTGCGTTGCAGTCGTTGCTTGAAGATCAAGATCCATTGACGCAGGGTCGCCCACCAGGTAGAACGCCGGAGGGGCGGTGACGCCCGGCAATGCTTCCGGAAGGATTTCGGTGTCGCAGATGAACCGCAGGCGGGCCCTTCAACTGCTGGCCGCGCTCGGCACGACCGGACTCGTCGCCGCCTGCGGCACGGACGACACCGAGACGCCGCCCCCGGGCAAGCCGATCAGGATCGGGCTGATCCGGCCGGAGAACGGCGACGGCAAGACGATCGGCATCGACATCGAGAACGGCTTCCAGCTCTTCCTGGCGATGAACGGGCAGCAGCTCGGCGGCCACCCGACGACGGTGGTGGCCGTCGACGAGGGCGACAACGCCAAGAGCGGCCAGGCCGCCGTCGACAAGCTCCTCGCCCAGAACGTGCTCGCCATGACCGGTGTGGTCAGCTCCACCGTGATGTCCGGCATCCGGGACGCGGTGGAGAAGGCCCGGGTGCCGCTGATCGGGTCCAACGCCTCCCCGCCCAGCCTGCAGAGCGTCGTCTACATCTGGCGGACGTCGTACGTGCTGGACGAGCCCGGCCGGGCACTCGGGTCGTACCTGCGGCGAACACTTCCCACCGGAAGCCGGCTCGCCATCGTCGCCCCCGAGGGCACCGCCAGCCAGGACGTGATCAACGGCTTCCGGGACGGCTTCGGCACCGACGACCCCCGGATCATCGGTGACCCCATCCTCACCACCGCCAACCCCACCCCGGGCGACAACGAGTTCCGCGCGCAGATCGACGAGGCGCTCAGCCGCCAGCCGGAGGGGATCTTCTGCTTCTACTCCGGCACCGCCGGTGAGCAGTTCATCAGGCAACTGCGTCGCAGCCGCTGGTTCGGTGACATCTACGCGCCCGGCTTCCTGACCGAGGGCAACATCCTCACCGACCTGCGTTCCACCCTGGTCAACGCGGACGAGAGCCTCAAGGCCGGCACCATCCAGACCGCACTGAACTACTCGGCCGACCTCAACAACAACGCCAACCGGATCTTCGCCTCGGCCTACCGGAAGACCTACAACGTCTCGCCCACCACCTACGCGATGGCCTCGTACGACGCCGCCCAGGTGCTCGACAAGGCGATCCGGCTGGCCGGTGCCGAGCCGACGGCGCAGCAGGTCAACCTGGCGCTGGGCAAGATCGGTCAGATCGACAGCCCGCGCGGCCCGTGGCAGTTCAACCAGCCGCGCACCCCGCAGCAGAAGTGGTACCTGCGCAAGGTGCAGTTCGACGGCCGGCTGCTCTCCAACGTCCTGATCAACGAGATCGCCACGCTGGGCTGAGTCGCCCGGCACCCGGCCGGCCCCGACGGGACCGGCCCTACCCGGTGCCGGGGTCGGTCAGGGGCGCAGCTCGGCGATGCAGCACTTCACGCTGCCGCCGCCCTTCTTCAGCTCGGCCAGGTCCACCGGTACCGGGGTGTAGCCGGCGGCCCGGAGCTTGCCGGCCAGCCGGGTCGCGTCGCTGTTGAGCACCACGTTCGCCCCGTCGCTGACCAGGTTCAGGCCGAAGGCCAGCGCGTCCTCGTCGTCGGCGAGCACCGCCTCGGGGAAGAGCTGGGCGAGCACCCGCTGACTGGCCGCCGAGAACGCCCCCGGGAAGTACGCGACGTTGCCGTCGTCGATCGAGGCGAGCGCCACGTCCAGGTGGTAGAACCGCGGGTCGACCAGGCGCAGCGACACCACCGGACGCCCCAGCGCCTCCTGCGCCTCGGCGTGCGCCGGCAGCTCGGTGCGGAACCCGTGCCCGGCGAGGATCAGCCCGCCGTGCGCCTCGGGCAGGTAGGCGAAGTCGCCCTCACCCTCGTTGGTCTCGCTCGGCGCGATGAAGTGCCAGCCGTGCTTCTGGTAGAACTCCCGGTGCGCGACGGCCTCGGCGGCCCGCTGCTCGTGCTTGAACTGCGCGCCGTAGACCGTCCCGTCCACCACGAAGGCGCCGTTGGCCGCGAAGACCATGTCCGGCAGCCCCGGCTGCGGGGTGAGCACGTGTACGTCGTGACCGAGGCCCACCAGCGTGTCCCGCAGCCGGTCCCACTGTTCGACGGCCTGTGCCACGTCGACGCCGACGGTGAGGTCCATCCACGGGTTGATGGCGTACTTGACCGCGAAATGCTCCGGGGCACACATGAGATATGTCCGCTTTCGCGGCACGCGCTGCTGGTTCACGGTGACCAAGGGTAGGTAGCGTAGAACTTTGGTAACAGCCAGAACCGTTGCTTCCCCGAGGCGGAACGTTGCAGATAGACGCGGTCGACCAGCGAATCATTGCGTTGCTCGTGGCGGACGCCCGAACCTCGTACGCGGACATCGGCGCCCGGGTGTCACTCTCCGCTCCGGCGGTCAAGCGACGGGTGGACCGATTGCGGGCCAGCGGGGTGATCCGGGGCTTCACCGCCGTGGTCGACCCGGCCGCCGTCGGCTGGACCACCGAGGCGTTCGTCGAGCTGTTCTGCGCCGGCCGGACCACACCCACCCAGCTCGGGGTGGCCGCCCGCCGGCACCCCGAGGTGGTCGGCGCGTACACCGTCTCCGGTGAGGCCGACGCGCTCGTGCACCTGCGGGCCGCCGACATCTCCCACCTGGAGGAGGCGCTGGAACGGCTCCGGGCGGAGTCGTTCGTCACCTCCACCCGGAGCACCATCGTGCTGTCCCGGCTGGTCGAGTCGCCAGGCGTCGGCCCGTCAACCCCCTGACACCCGGCCGGCAGGCCGGTGCTCCCCGCGCGGCGGCGGTGGATCAGAGGTACATGCCGGTGCGGTGCCCGCCCTCGCCCCGGCTCGGCTTGTCGCCTTCGCCGAAGAACCGCTTGCCGCCGAACTCGCCGTGCAACCGGTCGTCAAGTTCGTCGGCGAGCCCGGTCATCACCTGCACGGCCAGCATCAGGTGGGTGGCCTGGAAGTTGCGCCCGAAGACCGGGATGGACGCCCACACCGTGTCGTCGGCGCAGTACAACCGGCCGATCGGCATCCGGTTGGTCAGCTCGGAGAGCTTCACGTACAACCGTTCCGTCGGCTCGACCTCGGTCAGCACCGGCGAGAAGACGTCCACCAGCGGCGGGTTGTCCCGCACCCGGACGAAGACCATCGCCGACCCGGCCCGGATGTTGATGTCCCCGTCGGAGTCGATCTGAAGGTGGTCGGCGGTCGACTTGAGCATCGTCGACACCACGGTCCGGACCCGCTCGGGCAGGTCCAGCACCTCCTGCTCGTCGCTCTGGGCGCTCGCGGCGGCGGCCAACGCCTCGTCCAGGTCGGCCTCGACGTCCCGGTCGGGGCCGAACTCGCTGCGCGCGGTGCCGAGCGCCTCGATCGGCAACGGCTCCCCCTCGGCGCCCTGGCTGAGGTAGACCAGGAAGGCCGGGTGCGGTGCGCCGTACACGTCGCGCAGGGTGCGGGAGAGCAGCCCGGCCAGCTTGCTGGCGTCCCCGGTCGACCCGTCCAGGCCGAAGTGCTCGCCGGAGCCCGCCACCACGCCGGGCGGCGACCAGCCGAGCGCGATCATGTCGGCCACCGCGGCGCGGTCCAGCCGGAAGCCCTGCGGCAGGGTGGCGTTGCCGACCGCCCGCGCGGACAGCCGGCCCTGCTCACCCACGGCCACGCTGACCGAGTAGACGGCGTCGCCGGTGCCGGAGGCGGTCGGGTCCAGGGTCACTTCGAGCTGCGCCCCGGCGGGCAGCTCGCGCAGCCGTTCGGCGAGCGCCCGGGCGAACTCCCGCCACGCCTCGGTGACCTTGGCCCGCAGGTCGGCCGTGCTCGGCTCTTCCAGCAGGACCGACTCGTGGTGGTCGTGGTGCGCCGGCGAGGTGCCGGGCTGGTCACCGGTCGGCTTCGAGGGGTGGTCCGCCGTCATGATCGCCTCCGTCCGTCAAGGTCACCATACCCAGGCGGGCCGGAGAACGAATCCACCGCGACCGGCATCGGACAACCCCGCCTGTCCCCGTCGCCCTTCCCCCGCCCGGGGCACGGCGCACCGGGTCGTACGCCGGTGTCCGCCCTCAGGAGGTGGGGCGCTCGCCGCTCAGCTCCACCGGCCACCGGGCGGCCAGCCCGCTGAGCCGGGCCGCCGCCGCTGCCGGGTCCGCGCCGCGTCCGACCGCCACCCCCAGCAGGTACGCGGTGACCGGCGCACCCGGTCGTAGCACCTGGTGCGCGACGTCCCTGGCCAGGTCCAGCACGGTCGGCACCGACACCTCGGCCGGGTCGAGACCCAGCTCGGCGCAGGCCGCCGTCACCCAGTCGTCCAGCACGGTCATCGCGTCCACTCCTCCGCCCGGCGTACGTCGGAGTCAGTGTCGCAGTCGAACCACGGTGGCGGGCCGGCAGCGGACCAGGCCAGCTCGCGTACCGTCAGCTCCCCCAGCAGTTCCCGCATCGACGCCCCGGCCAGCGCACCAGCCCGGGCTCGGCGGGCGGCGACCCGGTCCAGAGCGGCGCGTAGCGCCGGCACCCGCCACACCCCGCACAGCGGCTGGCGTCGCCCCCGGTCGTCGACCAGGCAGACGCCGTCCGCCGCCGCCGGGCCGGATTCGGCGGCGAGCGCTCCGAGCAGCGCGCCGACGGCCGGGCGGGTGAGCAGCGGCAGGTCCGCGGCGAGCAGGGCGACGACCGTCGTACCGGGACCGAGCAGGGCCAGCCCGGCGGACGCGGCGGCCACCGGGCCACCGCCGGCCGGGTCCTCCCGGGTCACCAGGACGTCGGCCGGCAGCGCCCCACCCGGGCCGACCAGCACCCGGGGTACGGCGTCGGCGACGGCGGCGAGCACCAGGTCCCGCATCGGCCGGCCGTGCACCGGCACCGCCGGCTTGTCCAGCCCGCCCATCCGGCGGGCCGCCCCACCGGCCAGCACCACCGCCGCGTACGCCGTCACCCGGCCACGGTAGCCGCCGGGCCCGACCCTCGTGCTCCGGTCGCGCGGCCTCCCGGTTCCGTCCCGTCCCCGGCTGCCGGGCCGACGCCCCGGTGCCGGCGGCCGGGGACGGCCGGGCGGTGCCGGCGGCCGGGGACGGCCGGGGACGGCGGTCGGGGACGGCCGGGTGGGCGCGGTGGGGCCGCAGCCAGGGTGGTCAGGGTGCGGGGGGCCGGGCGGGCGGGGCAGGATGGCGGGATGGGACGGGCCACTGACCGGCGGAGCGTGCTCCGGATCGACCTCGACGCGGCGGACGACGCCCGGGTGGCGCTGCGCCGGCCGGACACGCTCGCCGTGGAGGAACCGCTGGAGATCCGGGTCGGCCCCGGCGGGCCGGGTCGACGCCGCCCGCTGGCGGTGACCATGCGTACCCCCGGGGACGACCTCGACCTGGCCATCGGCTTCCTGCTGACCGAGGGGCTGATCCGCAGCGACGCCGACGTGCACACCGCCCAGCTCTGCTCCGGGGTGGAGACACCCAACACGTACAACGTGGTCGACGTGGTGCTCTCCCCCGGCGTGCCGGCACCGGCGACGGACCCGGCGCGCAACTTCTACACCACCAGCTCCTGCGGGGTGTGCGGTAAGGCCAGCATCGACGCGATCCGTACCCGGTCCCGGTTCACCGTCGCCGACGACCCGCTCACCGTGCCGGCGAAGCTGCTGGCGGAGTTGCCCGACCGGCTGCGCGCCGCGCAGCGCGCCTTCGACCGCACCGGCGGCCTGCACGCGGCGGGCCTGTTCACCCCCGACGGGGAACTGGTGGTGCTGCGCGAGGACGTCGGCCGGCACAACGCGGTGGACAAGGTGGTCGGCTGGGCGGTCCGGCAACGACGGCTGCCGCTGTCCGGACACCTGCTGATGGTGTCCGGCCGGGCGAGCTTCGAGCTGACCCAGAAGGCGTGGATGGCCGGGCTGCCGCTGCTGGCGGCGGTCTCCGCGCCGAGCACCCTCGCCGCCGACCTGGCCGACGAGGCGGGGCTGACCCTGGTCGGCTTCCTGCGCGGCCGGACCATGAACGTCTACACCGGCACCCACCGCGTCACCCCCTGACACCCTGACCCGCTCGCGGCCGGCCGACTCGTGGCGGGGTCGTCGGTCGGGCGGCGTGATCGTGGAGATTTCTTGTCGCCAGGGCCGCAACAACTCTCCACAATCCACCGGCAACCGTTGTCGACTCGGGCAGCGGGGGAGGGATCAGCGGGAGGGCGAGCAGTCCGGGCAGGTCATCGCCGTACCGCGCGAAGGATGATGAGTTGGCTACGCTCCAAGCGCGGTGGGAGAACGTCCGGAACGAGGCCCTTCCGCGTCGGCGGATCCATCGATCTGTTGAAGGAAGTTGGGAGCCAACGTGGACCTCTGTAACGCCACGTGGCGGAAGTCCACCCGAAGTGGCACCAGCGGTGGGAACTGTGTCGAGGTTGCCGACAACCTTCCCGAAGCGGTCGCCGTGCGGGACTCCAAGGACCCGGACGGGCCGGCCCTGACGTTCGCCCCGACCTCGTGGCGCACGTTCGTCGCCGGGCTGGCCGATCGCGCCTGACCGACCTGCCCGGTGACACATGCCTGCCCCGAGATCCAGGGCAGGCATGTCGCGTCAGGGAACGACCCGGCAGGTGCCGACCGTGTCCGCTCCAACACCATGCCACTGACAGCCGTATTCCTGTCAGGCATAAATATGACTGCCAGTCATACCTCTCTCCGAGACCACCTAGCCCCGACCCTCCTCACCGGCAGTGACCCTGCTGCCGGCCGGGCCATCGAGGCCGGCGGGCCGCCGAGATCAGCAGGCCGACGGGGCCGGCAGGGCCCGCCCGAGTCAGCAGGGCCGCCAGTTCAGGGGCCGCTGGGTCAGCGGGGGCGGCGGGGCCGGCGACGACGGCGGCGCAGCACCTCCGGCTCGGTCACGGCCGGCCACCCGTCCAGGTCGGACGGCGGAACACCGCGCCGCAGCAGATCGTCGAGGAGCCGGGCGAGGGTGTAGTCGGGGCGGACGGTCAGCGCCCGCTCCAGGGCCACGGCGGCGAGCGCACCCTGGCCGGCCCGCCAGGCGGCGAAGGCGAGCAGGCAGGCGGGGGCGGGCACCAACTCCTCCTCGGCGCGACGCAGCACCTCACCCCAGAAGGCGATGTCCTCCTCCCGGCCGTCGGTGCGTTCCCACGCGTGGTCGCGTACCGGCAGGTGGGTCAGGAGCAGGGTCAGCCAGGCCACCTCGTCGTCGGTGAGCCGGTCGCCGCGCCGGTGCCGGTGCTGCGCCTGGCGTACCGCCGTGGTGCCGGCCCTGCGGATGGTCCGCTCGCCGGACCCGTCGGTGTCGGGAGCCGCCTCCAGCAGGCCCAGCAGGCGGCGTTCGGCCCGGTCACCGGCCTGACGCAGGGCGGCCCGGTCGACGCCCCCGGCGGGGGCGACCTGCGCGGCGAGTGCCGCCCGGTCGGGGAGCGCCACCTGGCCGGCGTAGACCGCGGCGGCGGCGACCTGGCTGGCGTCCGGGTCGTACGGGGTGCCGTCGGGTGGGCAGCAGTCAGGCGCTTCGCAGAGGTAGGACCAGTAGCGGCGACCGGTCACCCGCAGCGCGTCGAGCACGGGCAGGCCGAGGTCGGCCAGCGCCGACCGGACGGCGTCCACCGCCGGGGTGACCCGTTCGGGCGGGCCGAACCCGATGACGGTGGTGGATTCGGCGTCCTGCCGGCCGATCACGTCGCCGAGATGTCGGGCCGGCAGGGCCGGGTCGGTGCCCGGTCCCGGCAGGTCGGCGCGGGCGGCGAAGACGATCCGCCGGCCCCGCATCGCCACCACCACGATGCTGTCGACGGGGTGGAAGCCGATCAGGTACGGCACGGCGGTGATCAGGTCGGCGGGCGAGCGGACGGTGAGCCGGGGGCGGTCGGTCGCGTTCATGTCCGGCAGCGTGCGGCGGGCGGCCCCAGCGCCGACAGGCCCTGTGGACGACACGCGAGTTATCCACAGATACGGAGAGTGTTCATGCAGGTCGACGCGATTCCGGAGGCGACGCGGCCCACCGGGGTCGGTCCGAGCGGATACCTTGCGCTCATGGACCTGGCGTACCTGCGGGCGCACCCGGAGCACCTGCCCACCTTCCTGACCCACCAGCGCATCCGGGAGACCCCGGTGGCGGGCGGGGACAGTTGCGTGGCCTCCCGGTTGACCCTGGACGACGGCCACTCGGTCTTCACCAAGACCTGGCCGGAGCGGGCCGGTCGACCCGTACCGGTGGGCTTCTTCGACACCGAGGCCGCCGGGCTGCGCTGGCTGCGGGAGGCCGGCGCGGTGGCCGTACCGGAGGTGGTGGTGGCGCTGCCGGAGCTGTTGGCGCTCGACTGGGTCGACCCCGGCGAGCCGACGCCCGAGGCGGCCGAGCGGTTCGGTCGGGAGCTGGCCGGCACGCACCGGGCCGGCGCCGACCGGTTCGGGGCGGCCTGGCCCGGGTTCATCGGCACCCTCGCGCAGGACAACACCCCTGACGACGGGCCGTGGCCGGACTGGTTCGCCCGGCGACGGCTCCTGCCGTACCTGCGGATGTCGGTCGACGGCGGTGCCCTCGACGGCCCGGACGCCGCGCTTGTCGAAGACGTGGTGGCGCGGATCGGCGAGTTCGGCGGCGACGAACCGCCGGCCCGGCTGCACGGCGACCTGTGGCCGGGCAACCTGCTCTGGGGTGCCGACGAGCGGGTGTGGCTGGTCGACCCGGCGGCGCACGGCGGGCACCGGGAGACCGACCTGGCCCAGCTGGCGCTCTTCGGCGGCCCGCCGCACCACGACCGGATCATGGCCGGCTACCGGGAGGCGTGGCCGCTGGCCGACGGGTGGCGGGAACGGGTGCCGCTGCACCAACTGCACCTGCTGCTCGTGCACACCGCCCTGTTCGGTGGGGCGTACCGCGATGCGGTCGTCGGTGCCGCCCGAGCGGCGCTGCGGGGTGTCGGCCGCGCTACGGTCGACGGGTGACCGCCGCCCCGACGACCGCCGGCGTCCTCGTCGACCGGTACGGCCGGATCGCCCGGGACCTGCGCGTGTCGCTGACCGACAAGTGCAACCTGCGCTGCACCTACTGCATGCCCGCCGAAGGGCTGCCCTGGCTGGCCGGGCCGCAACTGCTCACCGACGAGGAGATCGTGCGGCTGGTCCGGGTCGCGGTGCAGCGGCTCGGGGTGACCGAGGTGCGGTTCACCGGGGGCGAGCCGCTGATCCGGCCGGGGCTGGTCGGCATCGTCGCCGCCGTGGCCGCGCTCACCCCCCGGCCCCGGATCTCGTTGACCACCAACGGTCTCGGGCTCGACCGGCTCGCTCCGGCGCTGCGCGCCGCCGGGCTGGACCGGGTGAACGTGTCGCTGGACACCCTCGACGCGGCCCGGTTCGCCGCGTTGACCCGGCGGGACCGGCTGGGCGACGTGCTGGCCGGGCTGGCCGGGGCCGCCGCCGCCGGGCTCGCCCCGGTGAAGGTCAACGCGGTGCTGATGCGCGGGGTCAACGAGGACGAGGCACCGGCGTTGCTGCGGTTCGCCCTCGACCACGGCTACGAGCTGCGGTTCATCGAGCAGATGCCGTTGGATGCCCAGCACGGCTGGGACCGGGCCACGATGGTCACCGCCGACGAGATCCTCGCGTCGCTGGCCGCCGGGTTCGCCCTCACCCCCGACCCGGCGCACCGGGGTGCCGCCCCGGCCGAGACCTGGCTGGTGGACGGCGGACCGGCCCGGGTCGGGGTGATCGGCACGGTGACCCGGCCGTTCTGCGGCGACTGCGACCGGACCCGGCTCACCGCCGACGGCCAGCTCCGCAACTGCCTGTTCGCCACCGAGGAGTCCGACCTGCGTGGTGCGCTGCGGGCCGGCGCGGACGACGCCGACATCGCCCGCCGCTGGCAGGCGGCCACGGTGGTCAAACGGGCCGGGCACGGCATCGACGACCCGACCTTCCTGCAACCCGTCCGGCCGATGTCGGCGATCGGAGGCTGAGGTGGACCTCACCGTCCGGTACTTCGCCGGGGCGCGGGCCGCCGCCGGCCGCAGCGAGGAGACCGCATCCGCCGGCCGCCCGCTCGACGAACTGCTCGGTGAACTCGCCCACCGGCACGGCCCCCGGCTGGCCGCGGTGCTCCAGGTGGCGAGTTTCCTGGTCGACGGGGTGGCCTGCCATGATCGGCAGACACCGTTGCCGGCCGGGGCCACGATCGACGTGCTGCCTCCCTTCGCGGGCGGCTGAGGAAGGGCTGCCGTGTTGGCGATTCTGGGGTTCGTGGGCACGATCGGCCTGATCACCAGCCTGATCCACTTCTATCTCTGGAAGCGGCTGGTCAAGGACACCACCGGGCCGGGCCGGTGGCGGCGGGTCGGCACGGTCGTCGCGCTGGTGCTGGCGGTGCTCGTCCCCGCGACGATGGCCGGCACCCAGGTCGCCGGGGCGTTCTGGCTGGCCTGGCCCGGTTACCTCTGGCTCGCGGTCATGTTCTACCTGCTGATCGTGCTGCTGGTGCTGGAGGTGCCGATGGCGGTCGCCCGGCTGGTGCTGCGTCGCCGCAGCACCGCCGCCGAGGCGACCACCGCCGCCCCGGAGCCGGCGCTGGTCGGTGCGGCCGGCAGCGCCGACCCGCCGGCCGCCGAGGCGGTGGACCGCCCCGACCACGACGAGTCGCGCCGGTTGCTGCTCGCCCGGGGGGCCGCGATCTTCGCCGGGCTCACCGCCGCCGGCATCACCGGGTACGGGGTCCGCACCGCGGTGGGTCCGCCGCAGCTCGACCGGGTACGCATCCCGCTGGCGAAGCTCCCCCGCAGCATGGACGGCATGCGCATCGCCACCGTGTCCGACATCCACCTCGGCCCGTTGCGCGGTCGGGCGCACACCGAGCGGATCGTCGCGATGATCAACCGACTGGACGCCGATCTGGTCGCGGTCGTCGGTGACCTGGTCGACGGGTCGGTCGCCGAGTTGGGCGAGGCCGCCGAACCGCTGCGTGACCTGCGTTCCCGCTACGGCAGCTTCTTCGTCACCGGCAACCACGAGTACTACTCCGGGGTCGAGGAGTGGGTGGCCGAGGTCGACCGGCTCGGCCTGCGGGTCCTCCAGAACGAGCGGCAGGAGATCCGGGCCCGGGGCGGGGTGCTCGACCTGGCCGGGATCAACGACGTCACCGCCGACGGCACCGGCGTCGCCGGTCCTGCCGACTTCACCGCCGCGCTCGGTGGCCGGGACGTCAGCCGCCCGGTGGTGCTGCTCGCCCACCAGCCGGTCGCCGCCCGCGAGGCGGCGAAGTTCGGCGTCGACCTGCAACTCTCCGGGCACACCCACGGTGGTCAGCTCGCGCCGTTCAACCTGGCCGTCAAGCTCCAGCAGCCGGTGGTCTCCGGCCTCGGCGAGATCGACGGCACCAAGGTCTACGTCACCAACGGGGCCGGTTTCTGGGGTCCCCCGGTCCGGGTCGGCGCACCGCCGCAGGTGACCCTGGTGGAGCTGCGTGCCCCGTGACCTGCCCGGCCGGCCCGGGGTCGCGCACATAGCGCGTCCGGCCGGTGGAGTCCAGCACCGGATTGCTCTCCTCACGCGTACGCGTGGCGGCGGGCGGGTAGTGGACCGGCCGTGACAGGATGCGGCGTGCCTCCGTTCAGCGCCGCTCCCCCTGGTGGCGTCCCGCCGTTCGTCGCGGACCTGCACATCCACTCGAAGTACTCCCGCGCGTGCAGCCGCGATCTCACCCTGCCCAACCTCGGTTGGTGGGCCCGACGCAAGGGCATCGGGGTGCTCGGCACCGGGGACTTCACCCATCCCGCCTGGTACGACCACCTGCGGGAGACCCTGCAACCGGCCGAGCCCGGCCTGTACCGGCTGGGCCCGGAGGCCGAGGCGGACATCGCCAGGCGACTGCCGCCCCGGCTGGCCGACTCGGCGGAGGCCGACCCGGTCCGGTTCATGCTGAGCGTGGAGATCTCCACCATCTACAAGCGGGACGACCGGACCCGCAAGGTGCACCACCTGATCTACCTGCCCGACCTCGACGCGGTGGCCCGGTTCAACACCGCGCTGGGCCGGATCGGCAACCTGGGCTCGGACGGCCGGCCGATCCTCGGCCTGGACTCCCGGGACCTGCTGGAGATCACCCTCGACGCCAGCGAAGACGGCTATCTGGTGCCGGCGCACATCTGGACGCCGTGGTTCTCCGCGCTCGGCTCGAAATCCGGCTTCGACGCGATCGCCGACTGCTACGCCGACCTGGCCGAGCACATCTTCGCGGTGGAGACCGGGCTCTCCTCCGACCCGGCGATGAACTGGCGGGTCGGCAGCCTGGACCGCTACCGGCTGGTCTCCAACTCCGACGCGCACTCCCCGCCGGCCCTGGCCCGGGAGGCCACCGTCTTCTCGTCGGCCCGCGACTACTTCGCCATCCGCGACGCGCTGCGGACCGGTGACGGGCTGGCCGGGACGGTCGAGTTCTTCCCCGAGGAGGGCAAGTACCACGCCGACGGGCACCGGCTCTGCGGCGTCAACTGGGCACCGGAGCGGACCCGGGCGGCCGGCGGGCGCTGCCCGGAGTGCGGCAAGCCGCTGACCGTGGGGGTGCTCAGCCGGGTCGAGGAACTGGCCGACCGGCCGGACGGGCACCGTCCCGAGCATGCCCGTGAGGTGACCCACCTGGTGCCGCTGGCCGAGATCCTCGGTGAGATCAACAAGGTGGGGCCCCGGTCCAAGAAGGTCGAGGGGAAGCTGAACGAGCTGGTCGCCGCGCTCGGCCCGGAGCTGGACATCCTCACCCGTACCCCGGTCGACGAGATCGGCCGGGTCGGCGGGGAGCTGCTCGCCGAGGGCATCGGCCGGTTGCGCCGGGGCGACGTGCGCCGGGTGCCCGGCTACGACGGCGAGTACGGGGTGATCACCCTCTTCGACCCCGCCGAGCTGGGCGGGGCCGCCGGATCGGGGCAGGAGACGCTGTTCGACGTACCGGTGCCGGCGCAGCGCAGGCCGACGGAGCCGGCGGCGAAACCGAAGGCCAAGCGGCCGGCGGCGGCGAAGGCCGAGCCGAAGCCGAAGCCCGCGCCGACCCCGCCACCGCCACCGATCGCCTCGACGCCGTCGCCGCACGAGCCGTTCGAGCCGATGCTCGCCGGGATGGAGGAGGTCGGCACCGGCCTGCTGGACCGGTTGGACGCGATGCAGCGGGTGGCCGCTTCCGCGCCCGGCGGCCCGCTGCTGATCGTGGCCGGGCCGGGCACCGGTAAGACCCGCACGCTGACCCACCGGATCGCCTACCTCTGCGCGGAGCTGAACGTCTTCCCCGAGCAGTGCCTGGCGATCACGTTCACCCGGCGGGCCGCCGAGGAGCTGCGGCACCGGCTCGACGGGCTGCTCGGTCCGGTCGCCGAGGACGTCACCGTCGGCACCTTCCACTCGCTCGGGTTGACGATCCTGCGGGAGAACGCCGCCGCGGCCGGGCTGCCGGAGGGGTTCCGGATCGCCGACGACGCCGAACGTGCGGCGGCGAAGGCGGAGGCCGGCGACGACCCGGCCCGCTACACGGCGCTGCTGCGCAAGCAGGACCTGGTCGACCTGGACGAGTTGCTGACCCTGCCGGTCGCGCTGCTCAAGGGCGACAAGAAGCTGGTCCGGGACTACCGGGAACGCTGGCGGTGGATCTTCGTCGACGAGTACCAGGACGTCGACGCCGTCCAGTACGACCTGCTGCGGCTGCTCAGCCCCGCCGACGGCAACCTCTGCGCGATCGGCGACCCGGACCAGGCGATCTACTCGTTCCGGGGCGCCGACGTCGGCTACTTCCTGCGCTTCTCCGAGGACTTCACCGACGCCCGGCTGGTCCGGCTCAACCGCAACTACCGCTCGTCGGCCCCGATCCTCGCCGCCGCCGTCCAGGCCATCGCGCCGTCGTCGCTGGTCCGGGGACGCCGGCTCGACCCGGCCCGGCTCGACCCGGAGGCCCCCCTGGTCGGCCGCTACCCGGCGGCGTCCGTCGCCGACGAGGCCGACTTCGTGGTACGCACCGTCGACGACCTGGTCGGCGGCCTGTCCCACCGGTCGTTGGACTCCGGACGCATCGACGGCCGGTCCACCAGCCTGTCCTTCTCCGACATCGCGGTGCTGTACCGCACCGACGCGCAGGCCGCCCCGATCGTGGACGCCCTGGCCAGGGCCAACATCCCGGTGCAGAAGCGGTCGCACGACCGGCTCCGGGACCGGCCCGGTGTCCTGGCGATCGCCCGGGAACTGCGGCACGCCGACGGCACCACCGGCGGGCTGCCCGCCCGGGTCAGGGCCGCCGGCCAGGTGCTCGCCGAGCGGTTCGCCGCCCCCACCCTGGACGCCGCCGGCACCGTACGCCCCGAGGACGTGCGGACCGCCGTCGACCTGCTCACCCCGCTGGCCCGGCGCTGCGGCGACGACCTGGAACTCTTCCTCTCCCAGCTCGCCACCGGGGCCGAGGTGGACGCGCTGGACCCGCGCGCCGAGGCGGTCACCCTGCTCACCCTGCACGCCGCGAAGGGGCTGGAGTTCCCGGTGGTCTTCCTGGTCGGCGTCGAGGACGGGCTGCTGCCGCTGCGCTGGCCCGGTTCGGCGCCCGACGACGACGCGATCGCCGAGGAGCGGCGGCTGTTCTTCGTCGGGCTGACCCGCGCCCAGGACCGCCTCTACGTCAGCCACGCGGCCCGCCGGGTCCGGCACGGCACGGAACGCGACTGCCGGCCGTCGCCGTTCCTGGACGTGGTCGACCCGGGCCTGTTCGAACGGTTCGGCGAGGCCGAGCCACGCCGTCCCAAGGACCGTCAGCTCCGCCTGATCTGACGGCCCGTCGATCGGACGGCCAGGGCCACGACCGCCTACGGGGTCGACGTGGCGGTATCCGCCCACGCTGACACCACTCGCTGCGTGACATTGCTGTCCGCCGGCCCGCCGCCCGTCCGGCGGCGGTCAGGCCAGGAGAGCGGCGAGCCAGGCACCGGTGAGCAGGGCCGGGCCGAACGGCAGGGCGGTGTCCCGGCGTACCCGGCCGGCGGCCAGCAGTGCCAGCACCAGCACCCCGTTGAGCAGGTGCGGCAGCAACAGGCCGAGCCAGAGGGCGGGCCAGCCCAGCCAGCCCAACGGCAGGCCGAGCACCGTCGCCAGTTTCACGTCGCCGAAGCCGAGCCGGGACCGGGGCAGCAGTGCCAGCACCACGTACAGCAGGAAGGAGAGCGCGGCACCGGCCAGCGCGAGCGCCAGACGGCCGGGAGTCCCGGCGGCGACGGCGGCCACGGTCAGTGCGGTGCCGCCGCCGAGCGCGGCCGCACCGACCAGCGGGTCGGGCAGGCGGAGGCTGGTCAGATCCACCACCGCCAGCACCACTCCCACCGCCGCCACCAGCAGGAACGCCGGCAGTGCCGGCTCCGGGCCACGCACGGCGGCCAACCCGCCGCAGACTACCGCCCCCACCACCACGACCGCAGTGCCGTGCCCGGGTTCCCCGGCCGGTGGGGAAGCGCCCTGCCCGGCCCGCGACGGTGGCGGGGTCGCGGACGGTGGGAAGGCGCGCGCGATGCGGGGCGCGGCGAGGCCGGCCAACGCACCGAGCACCGCCGCCACGGTCACCAGGCCGATCGACGCCCCGGTCATCGTGGCTCCCGGCGGCAGGTCGCCGGGCTACGCACGGCCGGCGACAGGCCGGGCAGCGCGCTCAGGGCCGGTCTGCCGGAGCGCATGCCCGGGGTCGGCAGACCGGGCAGCGGGCTCGGGGTCGGCGGGCCGGGAGGCACGGCCGTCGACGTTACCGGCGGGACGGCTCCGGGACCGCCCCGTCGACGGCGGGACGACGGGGCCGCTCAGTGGTCACCACCAGCGCCACACCTGCCACGATCACCGCGCCGCCGAGCAGCACCTGACCGGTCACCGGCTCGGCGACCAGCAGCGCGCCGAGCGCCACCGCCACCACCGGATTGACGTACGCGTAGGTCGCTGCCAGCGAGATGGGGGCGTTCGCCAGCAACCAGACGTACGCGGTGAAGGCCACCAGCGACCCGGCCACCAGCAGGTACGCCAGCGCCAGCCAGGATCGGGCGGTCACCTGCCCCGGGGAGAACCCGCGCAGCTCACCCCGGGTGAGCGACAGCACGACCAGGGCCACCGCCCCGGCGACCATCTCGTAGACGGTGGCGACGAACGGATCGGCGGGCATCCGCAGCCGGTTGGACAGGAACGACCCCACCGACCAGCAGACCGCCCCCGCGACCACGGTCAACGCCCCGACCAGCGGCACCGCACCGGACCCGCCCCGGGGGAGCACCAGCAGCACCAGCCCGAGGAAGCCCAGCGTCACCCCGGCGAACGTCCACCCCGGCGGGCGGTCCCCGGTGACCGTCCGGAGCAGCACCACCAGCAGCGGGACGGTAGCCACCAGCAGCGCGGCGATCCCCGACGGCACCGCCACCCCGGACGGACCGGACTCGGCGAGCACCACCAGCCCGTTGCCCCCGGCCAGGAGCAGCACCCCGACCAGCGCGGCGGAACCGAGCTGCCGGCGGTCGACCCGCAGCGCTCCCCTGCCGCGGCGCAGCCGCAACACGACCGCCAGCACCAGCGCGGCACCGCCGAACCGGGCGGCGGCCGACCCGAGCGGCGGCATGGACTCCACCACGACCCGGATGCCGAGGTACGTGGAACCCCACAGCACGTAGACGAGAATCAGTGCCGTCCAGATCAGGGCTGGTCGAGCGGGTGTCGCGGCCGAGGGAGGTGAGGTCATCGCAGGACCACGCTACGGTGACCACGTCGGTGGCGTCTTCCGGATAACCGGCATCTCGGCACGCGGGAGGACGGGCATGGCGAACTACGGACCACCGGGGGGCTCCCCGGAACCGTGGGGTGGGCGACGCCCGGACGACCGCTGGAGCCCGCCCGCGCCGGAGCAGCCCCCGGCGGTCCCGTCCCAGCCGTCGTACGACCCGTCGTACCGGCAGCCGGGGGAGTACGGATCGGCGGATCCGTACGCGGTCAGCGGGCCGGCGGCGTACCCGGATGCTCCGACGCCGGGACGCGGTCGTGGTCCACTGGTCGCGGTGCTGGTCGTGCTCGCGGTGCTGGTCGTCGGCGGTGGCATCCTGTGGTACCTGCTGGGTGACGACGACGGATCACCGTCCACGACCGAGGCCGTCCTGCCGACGACACCGGTCGAGCCGGACGGGGCGACCTCCGGCCCGACAGCCACCACGCCCGCCCCCGCCTCGTCGGCCGACCCCCGGTTCGTCAGGGCGGGCCAGTGCGTCCGCAACGAGGGCCCGGCCGGTGGCAAGCCCAAACTGCTGATCACCGCGTGCGCTCCGAAGACCTATGAGGTGCTCCGCCGTTTCGACGGGGCGACCAGTGGTGAAAGGGACGCCGAGGCGAAGTGCGGCGTGGTGGAGGGCTACACCAACTGGTACTTCTTCGACAGCGAGCTGGACACCCTCGACTTCGTCCTCTGCCTGAAGCAGCGCTGAGCCCACCCCTGGAGAGAGATTGTCAACCTTCGGCCCACCCGACTCCGGCCGTCCCGACAAGGAAAACCGGCCCACGGCTTCCGAGTCCGAGCCACCCACCGAGCCCTTCGACTCCGAGCCGCCCACCGCGCCGATCTCCCCGGAGCCAGCGACGGAACCCATCGGCCGGTCCGACCCCGAGCCGCCCACCGCGCCCCTCGGCCGGTCCGAGCCGGAGCCGCCGACCGCGCCTCTCGCCGGGTCCGCGTCCGGGGGAGTCGCATCTGACGCGGACGCGCCGACGGCGTCGATCCCGTCGGGGCCGGACGATGCGCCGACGGCTCCCTTCGCCCGTAACCAGGACGAGGCACCCACCGCGCCGACCGCCCCGGTCCCACCGACCGCCGACGAGACGCCGACCGCGCCGGTCCGGGCGCAGGACCCGGAGCCGCCGACCATGCCCGTGTCGCGGGAGACGGGCGAGCCGGCCACGGCCCCCGTCCCCGCGGTGGAGGAACCCCCGACCTCCCCCCTGGCCGCGTCGCCGCCGGAACCGCCGACCGCGCCGATCCGGGCCGGTACGGACGACGCACCGACCACGGCGCTGCGCAGCGAGCCGCCGACGGCCCCCGTGACCGGTGATGCGGCAACCACCGCGATCGCCACGTCACCGGAACCGCCGACCACCCGACTGCCGGTGTCGGGAGCCGCCCAGCCGGCCCCGCCACCACCGGCCGGCGGCTACTCCCCGACCACGCAGATGCCGGCATCGGAGGCTCCCCAGCCCCCACCCACGTCGGGAGCGGGGTACCCGCCGCCGCCCACGTCAGGGGCGGCCTACCCACCGCCGTCCACATCGGGGGCCGGCTACCCGCCGCCCACCTCCGGAGCCGGCTACCCACCGCCGGACACCTATCTGCCGCCGACCGGTCAGCCGGCGGCGTCCCCGGAGGCCGGTTACCCGCCGCCGGGGCCGTTCCCGCCCGCCGGGCCGACGGCCGCGCCGGCAGCGGGCGCGTTCGCCGCACCGGCGCCGCCCCCACCGGCCGGCCACTCCGGCCAGGCCGCGCCACCGCCGTCCTCCGGATTCCCCGGAGCCGCCGCACCGACCTCCGGCTACCCGGGCCAGTCGACGCCACCACCGTCCTCCGGATTCCCCGGAGCCGCCGCGCCCACGTCCGGCTATCCCGGTCAGGCTGCGCCCGGCTTCCCGGGACAGCAGCCGCCGGGGTTCCCGGGGCAGCCCGTGCCCGGGTATCCGCCCCCGCCACCGGCGAAGGGGCGGGGCGGCCGGATCGCGCTGATCCTCGGGCTGGTGGTGGTCCTGCTGCTCTGCGCGTGCCTCGGGGTGGGTGGCTGGTTCATCCTGGCCTCCGATGACGGCGACGAGCCGGCGACCCCGACGGGCAACTCCGCCACCCCCACCGGGAACGGGCCGACGCAGGGCACCCCGACGAACGCTCCGGACCCGACCGGGGAACCGACGACGGCGGAGCCGACCCCCACGCCGACCAGGGCGGAACAGATCGTCAAGGGCGACTGCGTGGTCAACGACGGTACGGCCAGCGACGCCGAACTCCGCAAGGTGCCGTGCGGCCCGAACACCTACGAGGTGCTGCTGCGCATTCCCGCGTCCACGAACGGGGAGCGGTGCCGGTCGTTGGCGCCGGAGTCGAACGCCAACTACGTGCACGACAACTCGGTGGACCTCTTCGACTACGTGCTCTGCCTGCGCAAACGGAGCTGAACAGGAGAATATGGGGCTGTCTAGCGTGGATGCTAGACAGCCCCATATTCCGGTCGAGGGGCGGTCGGCGACACGCCGGTAGCCCCGTCTACGCATCTCTAGTCCGCGGGCTAGAGGGCCCGATACTGTGCGATGCGTGGATCCGGTCCGCAACCCGTACGCGCCGGGCGCCGGCCAGCGCCCGCCCGAACTCGCCGGGCGGGGGCGGGAGTTGGACGTCTTCGACGTGGTGCTGGAACGGATCGCCCGGGGGCGCCCCGAACGCAGCCTGATGCTCACCGGCCTGCGGGGGGTCGGCAAGACGGTCCTGCTCAACACCCTGCGCTCGCAGGCGATCAACCAGCTCTGGGGCACCGGCAAGATCGAGGCCCGGCCGGACCAGTCGCTGCGCCGGCCGATCGCCGCCGCCCTGCACATGGCGGTCCGGGAACTGGCCCCCCGGCACCGCGCCCCGGACCGGATCGACGCCTTCCTCGGCGTACTCAAGGCGTTCGCGCAGCGCAGCGCACCGACCACCGGACGGGCTGCGGCCCCCCGGTTACGCGACCGGTGGCAGCCCGGCATCGACGTGCCGGCCAGCAGCGGCCGGGCCGACTCCGGCGACATCGAGATCGACCTGGTGGAGCTGCTCACCGACGCGGCGGCGGTCGCCGGGGACGTAGGCACCGGCGTCGCCGTCTTCATCGACGAGATGCAGGATCTCGGTGCGGAGGACGTCTCGGCGCTCTGCGCGGCCTGCCACGAGCTGTCCCAGCTCGGCGCGCCGCTGATCGTGGTGGGCGCGGGCCTGCCGCACCTGCCGGCGGTGCTCAGCGCCGCCAAGTCGTACTCGGAGCGGCTGTTCCGCTACCTGCGGATCGACCGGCTGGACCGGATCGCCGCCGACCAGGCACTGTGCGCGCCGGCCGAGCGGGAGCAGGTGGAGTACGAGCAGAAGGCCCTCGACCTGCTCTACGAGTCGTCCGGCGGCTACCCGTACTTCGTGCAGGCGTACGGGAAGGCGACCTGGGACCACGCGCCCCGCTCCCCGATCACCGCCGCCGACGTGCGGGTCGCCGCGCCGGAGGCGGAGGCGGAGCTGGCAGTCGGTTTCTTCGGTTCCCGGTTCGAGCGGGCCACGCCGGCCGAACGCGAGTACATGCGGGCGATGGCGACCCTGTCCCAGGTGGCGGGCGAGGCCGACGGCGGCGGTCGGGACGACATGGACGCCGCGGTGCCGACCGCCGAGATCGCCCGCGCGTTGGGCCGCAAGCCGGCGAGCCTCTCCCCGGCCCGGGACGCGCTGATCAAGAAGGGGCTGATCTATTCGGGGGAGCGTGGCACGGTCGCGTTCACCGTTCCGCACTTCGGCCGCTACCTGCGTACCCAGCCGTCGTGATCCTGCCGGGTCAGACCCGGGACCACGGAGGTGGGAAGACCACCTCGCCGCGTGGTGGCGGCGGCGCGTCGCTGACCTCCGGCGGCAGCACGAGCGCCTGCCACGGCTCCCCCAGCCCCGACCAGGGGCTGACCAGCCCCATCCGGTCGGCCCGGGTGAAACCGAAACGCCTGTAGTACGCCGGGTCGCCGAGCACGACCACCAGCCGTTCGCCCAGCTCGGTGGCGGCTTCCAACGCGGCCTGCACCACCGCCGTGCCGTGCCCGACCCGTTGCCGGTGCGGGGCGACCGCCACCGGCCCGAGCACCAGCGCCGGGACGCGGACCCGGTCGGCCTCGACGTGCACCCGGGTGAGCAGCGCGTACCCGACCACCTCGCCGCCGTACTCGGCGACCATCGCCAGTTCCGGCAGCCACGCCGCGCTGCCGCGCAGGTCGTCGACGAGCGCCACCTCACCGGGCGTGGTGCGGTCGGGGCGGGCGAAGGCGGCGGCCAGCACCCGGCGGACCGGGCCGGCGTCGGCCGGGCCCTCGGGACGCAGCCGAAGGGTCGTCACCCGCGCGACGTTACCGGTCGGAGCCCGTCCATCAGCGACGGTCGCTCCGTTCGGCGTGGCGCACCGCCGCCGCCTGCCGGTACGCACGGCCGCCGGCCCTCGGCGGGGGTCGACGCACCGATTCGGACCGTCGACACACGGACCACCGCGGATCGGCCATTGCCCGGATAGCGGGGCGTCAAACGGGGTATGACTGAGCAATGAAACCCGTGCGCTCCCTCGCCCGTGTCATGTTGAGCGGCATCTTCGTGGTCAGTGGCGCCCGCAACTTTCAGCACCCCCACCGGCTCGTCCCGGCGGCCAAGCCGGTCACCGACCGGATCACCCCGCTGATCCAGCAGGTCGCGCCACAGTTCCCCACCGACACCGAGACGTTGATCCGGACCAACGCCGCCGTGCAGTTCACCGCCGGGCTGATGCTGGCCACCGGAAAGCTCACCCGTCCGGCCGCGCTGGTCCTGGCCGGTACGCTGCTACCCACCACCGCTGCCGGTCACCCCTTCTGGAGCAACGACGATCCGGCGACCCGGAACAACAACCAGGTGCACTTCCTGAAGAACCTCGGGCTCTTCGGTGGTCTGCTGCTCGCCGCCGCCGACACCGAGGGCAGGCCGGGTCTGCGCTGGCGGGCCGGTCACCGCATCGGCCACTCCCGACGCTCGGTGAGGCGCGCGATGCGTACGGCGCGCCGGGAGGCCCGCATCGCCGTCCGGTCGGCCGCCGCCGCCCGTCGGCTTCCCGGCTGACCTGCATCGATCAGGCCATCACCCCCCGCAAGGCCACGAATTACCTGAACCGCCCGACACCCGTTAACGCGGTGGAAATGTCAAAAACTGGTGTGGGATCGGACACGGTCGGATAACGCGGGAGGCAGCAACGTGAGGCGCCGTTCTAGGCTCCCTACCGGACCTGGACGGGTAGGACGACCTTGGTACGGGGGTGGCCACGGCATGCCGACGACCGTCGGTAGACGTGCGGACCGCCTCGCCCCGGTGCGTCGCGCAACGCGTGGGATCGATCGTAGGACAGTCGTACGGACCGGCATCGTGGCCGCCGTCGCCTATGCCGCATGGCTCGCCATCGGTGCTTTCGGGCGGCCGTACAACTTCTTCGACATGAAGATCTACCACGGTGCGGTGGTGTGGTGGGCGAGCGGGCACGAGTTGTACGAGTTCATCGCGCCCACCACCACGCTGGGTTTCACCTACCCGCCCTTCGCCGCGCTGGCCATGCTGCCGATGGCGGGGCTACCGGTCGAGGCGGCGGGGTGGATCAACGCGGCCGGCAGCATCGCCGCCCTGGCGGTGATCCTCGCCGCGCTGCTGCGTCCGATCGTCGACCGGCTCGGCTGGCCGCTCTGGTTCACCGTGGCCATCGCCACGCCGATGGCCGCGGCCATCGAACCGGTCCGGGAGACCCTGGGGTACGGCCAGGTCAACCTGCTCCTGTTCGCGTTGATCATGGCGGACCTGGTGGGTCTGCGCTGGCGTTCCCGACGGGGCACCCACGGGCGCGACACCGACGGCCCGTTCCTGCGGCTGCTCTACAGCGGCTCCTGGGCGGGCATGGGCATCGGCCTGGCCACCGCCGTCAAGCTCACCCCGGCGCTGTTCATCGCCTACCTGCTGATCACCCGGCAGTGGCGGGTCGCCGCCACCGCCGTCGGCACCACCATCGGCGTCACCCTGGGAAGCTTCGCCCTGGTCGGTACCGAGTCGCGGGCCTACTTCGGCGGGGTGCTGTGGCAGACCGAACGGGTCGGGGCCGCCGACATGACGCCCAACCAGTCGCTGGCCGGCCTGCTGGCCCGGCTCTACGACTCGATCGAGACGCCCGGCCTGCTCTGGCTGGCGTTCTCGGTGCTGATCCTGGCCGTCGGGCTGTCCCGGGCCGCCAACGCCCGCGCCGACGGCGACGAGCTGACCGCGTTCACCCTGGTCGGGCTGACCGCCAACGTGATCAGCCCGATCTCCTGGTCGCACCACCTGGTCTGGGTCATCCCGGCGATCGTCGTGCTCGCCGACGCCGCCGTACGTCGCCGCGAGGCGAGCCGGGGGTTGTCGCTGCGCACCGGCCAGCAGGCGTTCGGCGGGCCGCCGGGGGTCAGCGGGCTGCGCCCGCCGATCTGGTACCCGACGCTGACCGGGCTGCGGCACGGCGTGGCGGCGCTCGGGTTGTACCTGCTCTTCCTGATCTCACCGATCTGGCCGTACGAGCACAAGCTCCCCGAGGTGTCGCACTACCAGAACGGCCTGTTCGGCGCGCTGATGGAGAACTCGCTCGCGCTGGCGCTGATCGTGCTGGTGGCCGCCCTGCCGTGGCGGCCCGGTGCCGAACCCGCGTTCTACGCCGACCGGCCGGCCCGCGCCGCCGCCGGCCGCCGCTGACCCCGCCCGTCCCGCTCCACCGCGGTCAGCCGACCCCGGCTGGCTCCCCGACGGCTCGCGACGCCGGGTTCAGGGGCAGTTGACCCACTCCTCGGTGCCGTCGGCGAAGACCTGCCGCTTCCAGATCGGCAGTCGCGCCTTCACCTCGTCGACCAGCCGGGCGCAGGCCGCGAAGGCCGCCGCCCGGTGTGCCGTGCTCACCGCCGCCACCAGCGCCACGTCTCCGATGTCGAGCCGGCCGATCCGGTGCGACACGGCCACCGCGTAGACGTCGGGGTCGGCGGCGATCTCGGCGGCCACCGCGCGCAGCGTCTCGACGGCGCTCGGGTGGCCCTCGTATTCCAGCAGGGTCACCGGTCGGCCGTGGTCGTGGTCGCGGACCACGCCCTGGAAGGAGACCACCGCACCGGCCCGGCGGTCGGCCACCGCCGCCTCGTGCGCGGCCAGGTCCAACGGCTGGTCGGTGACCGCGAGCAGGGCCGTCGTCGGGCCGGTCGTCACCACGTACGCTCCCCGGGCAGCAACGGCAGCGGCACGACCGGCACCCGGGTCCCTACCTCGCCGGAGGTGCCCGGCCGGATCACCGCGAACCCGTCGGCGCCGGCCAGCCCGCGCAGCATCGCCGACCCGACGTGGCGGACCGGGTGGGCGGTGCCGGCGGCCCGGTCCAGCCGGACCAGCGCCAGGTGGGTGTAGTCCCCCCGACCGGGGACCGGCTCGGCGAGGGTGGCCTGGGGCAGCGCCGGCAGGACCCGACCCTGGAGCCCGGCGAGCAGCGGCGCCACCAGTGACACCAGTGCGACGACCGCGGACTGCGGGTTGCCCGGCAGCCCGGCCACGAAACGCACCCGCCCGTCGGCGTCGACCAGCCGGGCCAGCAGCATCGGGAAGCCGGGCCGCACGGCGACCGTGTTCACCACGTGGTCGGCCCCCAGCGCCTCCAGCGCGGGGTGCAGGTGGTCGACCGGACCGTGCATGGTGCCGCCGGTGGTGCAGACCAGGTCGGCCCCGGCGAGCGCCCCGCGCAGGGCGGCCACGTGGGCGGGGAGGGTGTCCGCCACCGGGCCGACCACGTCGGAGGGCCGCACCTGGCAGCCGTAGCGACGCAACCACGACGGCACGGCGGGGCCGAGCGCGTCGCGCACGCGGCCCGACCCGGGCGGACCGGCGGTGAGCAGTTCGTCGCCGAAGACCAGCAGTGCGGCACGCGGTTGGCGGCGCACCGTGAGCTGGTCGTGCCCGCAGGAGGCGGCCAGCCCGATCAGCGCCGGGTCGACCGGGGTGCCCGCCGGCACCAGCTCCTCACCGGCCACCGCCTCCTCGCCCGGCTCCCGCCACTCCGGATGGGGGCGTGGCGTGCCGGTCACCCGGCCGTCCGGGGTACGCCGCGAGTCCTCGATCCGCAGGATGGCGGTCGTCCCGGTGGGGACCATCGCGCCGGTGGCGATCTCCACGGTGGTGCCGTCGGCGGTCAGCCCGGCCGGCGTCTGCCCGGCGAGCACCCGCCCCACCACGTCCCACGGGCCGGCCCCGCGTACCGCCCAGCCGTCGACGCTGGAGGTGGGGAAGGCAGGCAGGTCGGTCCGGGTCTTCAACGGCGCGGCCAGGGTGTACCCGTCGGCGTCGGCCAGTGCCCGCTGGACCGGCGGCAGGGCGGCGGCGAGGCCGACCGCGTACACCCGGGAGCGGGCCTCCTCCCATCCGGCCGGCGGCGGCGCGGCGACCTGGGCCGCGGCGGCGGCGGTTTCCGTGCTCACCGGGGGCCTCCGTTCGAACGGGACGCGTACACCCCCGCGAGCCTATCGCCGCCGCGCCGGGCGTGCGGTCAGTGGTCGCCGCCGCGCAACTGGTCGACCGCGTGGCCGAGGATCGGCCCGAGCACGGCCAACCCGTCCTTCGCGCCGCCCCGCGAGCCGGGCAGGTTGACCACGAGCATCCGGCCCAGCACCCCGGCGACCCCCCGGGACAACGCCGAGGTGGGTACCCGGTCCCGGCTGTACGCGCGGATCGCCTCGGCGATGCCGGGGATCTCGTGGTCGAGCAGCGCCCGGGTCACCTCCGGGGTCCGGTCGGTCGGGTTGATGCCGGTGCCGCCGCTGGTCAGCACCACGTCGATCCCGTCGGCGTGGGCGGCGCGCAGGGCCTCGCCGACCGGTTCGCCGTCGCGCACCACCACCGGCTCGTCAACCTGGCAGCCCAGCTCGCGCAGGCCGGCGACGAGCAGCGGCCCGCTGGTGTCGGCGTACACCCCGGCGGCGGCCCGATTGGACGCCACGACGACCCGGGCCCGGATCACGGCCGGTCCTGCGGGCGGACCCACTCGCCGGTCCTGCCGCCGGACTTGCTCAACACCCGGACGCCGTCCACGGCGGCGGCCGGGTCGACCGCCTTGACCATGTCGATCAGGGCCAGCCCGGCGACGGCGACGGCGGTCAGCGCCTCCATCTCCACCCCCGTCCGGTCGGCGGTGCGGGCGGTGGCGGTGATCTCGACGGTGTCGTCGGTGAGTTCGAGGTCGACGGTGACGCCGTGCAGGGCGATCGGGTGGCACAGCGGGATCAGGTCGGGGGTGCGCTTGGCGCCCATGATGCCGGCGAGCCGGCCGACGGCCAGCGCGTCGCCCTTGGGCAGCCCGTCGCGGCGCAGCAGTTCCACCACCTCGACGGTGGTGCGCAGCCGCCCGGCGGCCACGGCGATCCGGCCGGACACCGGCTTGGCGGAGACGTCGACCATGCGGGCCGCGCCCGCGGCGTCGACGTGGCTGAGCTGCGCGGGATCGGTCACGTCAGCGAGCCTAGCGGTGTGCTCCGATCCGGGGGTACGTCCGGGCGTGACGGCGACCCGGGAACAGGAGTGCCGAGCGCGCGGGGACGATTCGTGATCGGTGGTTCATCGTCGATTTCATCGGCCGCCACTAATAGGTTCTCGTGTCGACGGTAGAGCGGGAAACACCATCACGCGCGAGATCGTCACACCCGAGAAACCCTCCGTCGCGTCGTGGCTGCGAATCGCCACCGGGCCACTTCGCCCACGTTGGCACCACCGCGCCGAGACGACTACGCTGCGTTCCACAATCGGGTGATCTGTCGCACTCACCTGGCCGGTCACCTCGACGTACGGCAAACGACCCCTCTCGCCCGATGTCGCGGGGCCACCGTCTGCACCATTATCTAGCGTTAACGAGAACCGTCGGGAGCGCTCAGCACTCCGTTTCCCCGCGGAAACGGAAAGTCACCAAGGTGCACTCAATTCTCACCTATCGCTCATAGTTACATTTATACCTCCAAAAACGGCCTAACCGCCCTTAGGCTGTCCCCTGTCAGATCCCGACCGCAAGGGTCGGCGACAACCATCAGGGGAGGGCGAACGCGATGTCCGCACACGAGTGGCTCTGAACGATTGTGGTGGCGGCGTGACCCCACGTAGCCTTGGCCTCTGCTCAGCGACACGGAGTGGTTGTCGAGGACACGGTGGCACGACCGGACGAAGGCAAGACGGAGGCCGAGCGGCAGCTGACGCTGCACGTCGGCCTCGTCTGCGTGGTGGCCACCGCAGCGGCGGTCGTCTCCCTCTACCAACTGGCCCACCTCGACCTCACCGGCGGCGACCTCACCCGGTCCGTCGCGCTGGCCTTCATGGCCGCGCTCAGCGTCCGGATCAACTGGCAGATCCGCATCCGGGCCACCGTCCACGCGGTCTCCTGGAGCGAGACGGCGATCGTCCTCGGGCTGGCCGTCGCACCGGCGCCCCTGGTCGTCCTGACCACCGGGACGGGCGTCGCGGTCGCCCTGCTGTCCATGAAGCGCGGACCGCTGAAGACCACCTTCGGCATCGCCAAGAGCATGCTGCTGGCGGCGGCGGGCGGCGTCGCGCTGCACACCCTCGGCTGGTCGCCGCAGGACACCGACCTGCCGAACGCCATCGGCATGATCGGGCTCGCCTACGTCGTCGCCGTGGTCCTCGACGAACTGCTCACCCTGCCGGTCATCGCGATGGCCACCGGCACCCCCCTGCCCCGGCTCTTCTCCGACGACCTCGGCCTGCGTCTGACCAGCGCGCTGGCCCGGTTCGTCCTGATCGCCGTCACCCTGGCCATCCTCCAGGCCGACCCCCGGCTCCTGCTCGCCGTGCCACCCCTGGTGCTCAGCCTGCACCTGCTCTACTCCAACCAGGTCAAGTCCCGCACCGAGCAACAGGCCTGGCAACGGCTGGCCCGCACCACCGACGCGCTCAACGTGGTCGACCTGGACAAGGTCCTCACCACCGCCGTCACCCAGGCCACCGAACTCTTCTCCGCCGACGAGGTCGAGATCGAGCTGCGCGACGCCGGCCGCACCGTCCGCGGCGCGAGCGGCACGATCACCTACGACGGCCCGTCCGGCACCCCGAGTGAGATCGAAGGCACCGTCCTGCCCGCCCGCCTCGAAGGCCACGACCGAACCGTCGACGTCGGGATGCTGCGGCTGCGGTTCCGGGGGCCCGTCCGGCTCAACGAACGCGAGCAGTACACCCTGCGCACCTTCGCCTCCGCGCTGTGCACCGCCGTCCGCAACGCCCAGGCGTACGCCGAACTCGCCCGGGTCGCCGCCGAACACGCCCACGCCGCCAGCCACGACGCCCTCACCGGCCTGGCCAACCGACGGCAACTGCTCGACCGGGGCACCGAACAGCTCGGCACCCGGCACGCCGAGGGGGTGACCGCCCTCGTCCTGATCGACCTCAACCACTTCAAGGAGGTCAACGACACCCTCGGCCACGCCGCTGGTGACCAGGTGCTGATGCGGGTCGCCGACCGGCTGCGCACCGCCGCCCGCGACGAGGACCTGGTCGCCCGCCTCGGCGGCGACGAGTTCGCCGTGCTGATGCGCAACCTGCCCGCCCCCGCCGTCGCCGCCCACCGGGCCGAGACCCTGCTCGGCGCCCTGCACGAACCGATCGACGTGGACGGCATGCGGATCAGCGTGGAGGCCAGCGGCGGCATCGCGGCGGCCCCCGCCACCGGCGGCATGCCCGAACTGCTGCGCCGCGCCGACGTCGCGATGTACCAGGCCAAGCGGGCCGGCCAACGGATCGCCACCTACGCCCCCACCCGGGACACCGCCGACCTGCGCCGGCTCACCCTCGGCGGTGAACTGCCCCGCGCGGTGGCCGACCACGAGTTCACCGTCAACTTCCAGCCCATCGTCGACCTCGGCACCGGCGAAGTGACCGGAGCCGAGGCGCTGGCCCGCTGGCACCACCCCCGGCACGGGGTCATCGACCCGCTGCGCTTCATCGAGGCGGTGGAACGCTCCGGCATGCTTCCCGCGTTCGCCGAGGCCATCCTCGACCAGGCGCTCGTCGCCGCCGTCGGCTGGCGGACCGCCGGCTTCGACCTGCCCGTCTCGGTCAACGTCTCGCCCCGCAGCCTGCTCGACGCCCGGTTCCCCGGCGCGGTGCTCGCCCGGCTCCAGGCCCACGACTTCCCCCCGGACCGGCTCGTCCTGGAGCTGACCGAGACCCTCACCCTCAGCCAACTCGACGTGGTCGACCGGGTGCTCAACCGGCTGCGCGACTCCGGCATCCGGCTCGCCCTGGACGACTTCGGTACCGGCTACTCGTCACTCTCCCTGCTCTCCCGCATCCCCGTGCACGAGCTGAAGATCGATCGCAGCTTCGTCACCGCGATGGAGAGTTCCGCCGAGGCGGCGGCCGTCATCCGCTCCACCCTCGACCTCGGCCGCAGCCTCGACCTGGCCGTCGTCGCCGAGGGCGTGGAGAGCGAACCGCAACGCCGGGCCCTGTGGTCGCTCGGCTGCGCCGCCGGCCAGGGACACCTGTTCGCCCGCCCACTGCCGGCCGGCACCCTCCTCGCCGCACTGCAACGGGGCTCCGGTGGCCGCCCCGGCAGTCTCGCCACCCCGCTGCACGACACCGGCGCGGTCATCCGGCTCAGCACCCCCGGCCGCCGCCAGCCCGCCCGGAACCGTTCGACGGGTCTGCCACACTTGCCCGCGTGACCGCCGCCGACCGTGCCGCCCGCCGCCTGCGGGCCGTCGACACCGCAGCCGGCGGACTCGCCCTCGACCTCGGCCTCTACCTGATCTCGGCGATCTTCGCCGCCGTCACCGCCGCCACCTCCACCCTGCCGCCGCACCGGGCCTGGGGCGGCGTCGCCGCCGTCGGCTACCTCGCCGCGACGATCCTGGTCGCCGCCCAGTTCCTCCTCCGCCGCCACCGACCCGGGCTGGCCGGCACCACCGCCCGCGCCGTGGTCACCGTCATCGCCTGGGCCGGTACCGCCCTGCTTCCGCTGATCGTGCAGGCCGGGCAGCGGGCCGGCGGGCGCACCGACCGGGCCCAGGAGGAGGTGGTGGTGGTCGAGCAGGCCGGCATCCGGCTCGCCGAGCACGGCACCCCCTACCTCGGGCCGGACGCCATCGCCGCGCTGCCCGCCGACGAACGGCTACTCGGCTACACCCCCTACCAGCCGGGGATGGCGCTGTTCGGGCTGCCCCGGGCCGCCGCCGACATCTGGTGGACCGACTCCCGCGTCTGGTTCGCGCTGATCACCGCCGCAGCCCTGGCGTGGGCCGTGCTCGCGCTGCGCCGACCCGACCCGTCCACCGGCGGACCGGCCGGGGCACCGGCGGTGCTGCGCGGCGTCCAGGCGGCGACCGTCCTGCCGATCTGCGCGCTCACCCTCGCCACCGGCGGCGACGACCTGCCCGTACTCGCGCTCTGCCTGCTGGCACTGGCGTTCGCCGCCACCGGCCGGCCCGGCGGGGCCGGGCTGGCGGTCGGGCTGGCCGGCGCGTTGAAGCTGTTCGCCTGGCCGGTCGCGCTGGTCCTGATCTTCTGGGGGGCGACCCGACGGGCCGGGCTGCGGGTGGCGGCCGGTGCGCTCGGGCTGCCCGCCCTCGCCCTGATCCCCGCCCTGCTGGTCGACCGTGACGCGCTCGTCGAGAACGTGCTGCGCTTCCCGCTCGGCCACGGCCAGGTCACCAGCCCCGCCCAGTCCCCGTTCCCCGGACACCTGATCGCCACCGCCCTGCCCGGCGGCCGGGTCGTCGCCGCCGCGCTGCTCGTCGCCGTCGGCGCCGCGATCGCCGTCCGGCTCGTCCGCCGCCCGCCCCGCACCGCCGCCGCCACCGCGCTGGTCTGCGGGTACGGCCTGCTCGCCGCGATCCTGCTGATGCCGACCACCCGCTTCGGCTACCTGCTCTACCCGATCGCCCTGCTGGTCTGGGCCGCCGCCCTCACCACCCGGCCGGCACCGGTTCCGCCGAGTTCCCGACGCATCCTGCCCGCAGGGCGTAGACCTGAGGACATGAGCAGCTACCGCGACCGCGTCGACGCCGGCCGTCGCCTCGCCGAACGGCTCACCGCGCTGGCCGGCCGACCCGACGTCGTCGTGCTGGGCCTGGTACGCGGCGGGGTGCCGGTGGCCCGGGTCGTCGCCGACCGGCTCGGCGTACCGCTCGACGTGCTGGTGGTCCGCAAGCTAGGCCTGCCCGGGGCACCCGAGGTGGCCTTCGGCGCGCTCGGCCCCGGTGGGGTCCGGGTCCTCAACGACCAGGTCGCCGCCCCGCTCGACCCGGCCGACCGCGCCGAGGTGCAACACCGTGAACAGGCCGAACTCGACCGCCGGGAGGCCCGTTACCGGCACGGCCGCCCCCCGCTCGACCTGACCGGACGTACCGCCGTGATCGTCGACGACGGGCTGGCCACCGGTGCGACCGCCCGCGCCGCCGTGCAGGTCGCCCGGCGGCTCGGTGCCCGGCGGGTCGTGGTCGCGGTGCCGGTCGGCGCACAGCAGGCGTACGAGATGCTCGCCGCCGAGGCCGACGAGGTGCTCTGCGCGCAGCACCCGGTCGGCTTCACCGCGGTCAGCGCCTACTACGACGACTTCCACGAGGTCGACGACGACGAGGTGATCTCGGCGCTGATCGCCACCGCCTGAATGCTGCACGGACCGGGTACCGTCGAACGATGCAGCTCACCTGTCCCAAGTGTCACGGAGATATGCGCCAGTACGAGCGCAGCGGAGTCGTCATCGACCAGTGCGGCGAGTGCCGGGGGATCTTCCTGGACCGCGGCGAACTCGAAAAGCTGTTCGAGGCCGAGGCGAACTGGAACCGGCAGCGCAGCGGGGCCGCTCCCGGTCAGCAACACGTCCAGGCGCCGGGCGGATATCCGCCGCCGCCCCCACCGCCGCCCGCCCCGAGCCACCAGCCGGGCTACGGTGCCGTGCCGCCGCCCCCGCCGGGCTACCCGCCGCAGCCCGCGTACGGCGGCCAGGGTGGCTACGGCCACCCGCAGCACCACGGCTACCACGGCCACTACAAGCGCAAGAAGCACAAGGGTTTCCTCGACGAGATGTTCGGCTGACCGGTTCCGTCGACGGCCGGGCCGGGTCCTCCCGCGCCCGGCCGCCACTGCCGGCCGTGCGTGTTCCGGCCGGCGGTGGCGGGTCCGGATGCCGGACCGCGCCGGGCGTGCGACGCTGCACGGCATGACGTTCGTCCGGCAGCACACCGCGTTGGCGCAGGCCTACGACGGCATCACCCGGGTGGTCGCCGACCTCGACGACGACGCCCTGCAACGTCCCACCCGGTGTCGCGGCTGGCTCGTCGCCGACCTGCTCTTCCACCTGCTCTACGACGCCCAACGGGCGCTGGTCACGCTGGCCAGCCACGCCGCCGGGCCGGCCGACACCGACGACGTGAGCTACTGGCGCTCGTTCCCGGCCGGCGCCGATCCCGACGCGGCGGCCCGGCACGCGTGGTGGGTCCGCCGCTCGGCCGCCGCCTTCGACCGGCCCGGCGGCGTGGTCCGGATCTGGGCGGACACCGCCCCGGCCGCCGTCCGCGCGGCGGGTGCCGCCGATCCGCAGGGTTGCGTCACCACCCAGGGGCACGTACTGCGGGTGCCCGACTTCCTGGCCACGCTGACCACCGAGGCCGTCGTGCACCACCTCGACCTGGTGCCCGACCTGCCCGACGCGCCGCCACCCGGAGTGCTGGCCGTCGCGGTCGCGGTCGCCACCATGGACGGCCTGCTCAGCGACGACACCGTCCGGCCCGCCGACTGGGACGACCTGACCTACCTGGGCAAGGCCACCGGTCGGGAGCCGCTGACCGACCGGGACCGGGTGGCGCTGGGCGAGGCCGCCGGCTGGTTCCCGCTACTCGGCTGAGTCACCGGCCGGCGTCGGGTCAGACGATCGCCATGTCGACGAAGCGGGACAGGTGCAGTTGCGCCGCCACCGTGATCGAGTCGGTGGGCCCATTTCTGTGCTTGGCAACAATGAAATCCGCCTCCCCGGCGCGCGGCGACTCCTTGTCGTAGTAGTCGTCGCGGTGCAACAGGATGACGACGTCGGCGTCCTGCTCGATCGAGTTGTGGGTGGCGATCCCGTTGGCGACGAAATTGTGGGTGCCGAGTACCGTCGCGTCGAAAACGTCCTGCTCGCCGAGTGACTCGATCGAGGTGATCTCGTCCCAGAAGATGTCGTTGGTGGCGTGCAGTTCGAGGTCGGCGGCGTCGAGCACCGAGGCGATCTTCGCCAGTCGGGATCGGCTCGGTGCGCGCTTCCACAGCGCGCTTCCACAGAACTGGGTACCGATGGCCCGGGCGAACTCCCGGTGGCTCATGCCCCGGTCCACTAGGACGTCCCGAACCCGGCTCCACACCTCGGTCGGTACCGTGTCGACGTTGGTGTTGCCCACGACCGTCTCCAGCACCGTGAGCAGCGCTTCACACTTCACGGCGCGCTCCCCGTGCACCCCGATCTCCCGCAGGAACCGCAGTTGGTCGTCCCGGCCCGAGATGTCGAGGGTGTACTGGGGACGGTGGTCAGCTACCGGAACGACTTTGAGGCGTGCGGTGATGCCGTACCGCAGGAGGAGCCGGGAGATGTCCTCAAGCATTCTGCGACTGGTGGAGGAGAAGTAGACACGTCCGCCCCTACCCGACTTGTTGACATGGACCGAGCCGTCGGTCGACCACAGGTGGCGCAGGAAAAGCGTGACCTGCTCCTTGGGCATACTGAAGATCGCCTGCGGAATGAACTTCTCGTGCGAACGCAGCCCGAAGAGCCCCAGCCCGTCGAGCCATTCTGCAATTGGATTACGCCGTCCACGGGCCAGTCGGTACGGTGCGGGCAGCCGGAGCGTCGTGACCCGGGCGGCCTCGTATTCGTCCCGTACGGCGCTGATTCCGAAGTGCTTCGCGGCCTCGGCCACTGCCACCAGGTTTTCCTCGTCCCTGCTGGCGTACCGGATCGGCTGGCGTCTGACGAACGAACCGTCACCAAGCAGGTGCGCGAGCAGTACCACCTCCGCCTCCACCCACGGCCGGATCGCCAGCGGCGGGGGCAGGTGTCTCGGCGTAGCCAGCCGCGCTCCGACAGCCAGCTCACCGAGCGGCACCCACCCGGCGAAGGTGAGGAAAGGATGGTTCGCCGTCGCGTCGATCTGCTTCCCCGACGCGAGGGTCAGCCGGAACACCTCGCGCCGACCGCTGGGGAAGACATGCGTCATGGTCCGGGGCGAGTACCGCAGATTCTCGTCGAGCGCCCAGACCGGGATTTCCCTCGTCCCGGCCTTCAGCAGCTCGCCCATGGTGACTTCCGCATTGGTGTCGGCCCGGATCAGTCGGGTCTCCGCGGTCAGACAGCCCGACTCCCGCAGGTCGGACAATTGTGGTCGCTTGTCGGTGCGTTGCTCGGGACCACGGTTGAGCTGGCTGACCGCGATCACCGGGCACTCGACCTCCTTGGCCAGCAGCTTCAGGCCACGGGACAGGTCCGCGACCTCCTGCTGCCGGCTCTCGGTGCGCTTCGGTGAGGTCATCAGCTGGAGGTAGTCGACGACGATCATCTTGAGGTCGTGCTTCTGCTTGAGCCGCCGCGCCTTCGCCCGGATCTCCATCAGGTTCATGCTCGGGGTGTCGTCCACGAACAGCGGCGCCTCGCTGATCTCGCCCATGCAGCGGGCCAGCTTGGTCCAGTCGTCGTCGGAGAGCTGACCGCTGCGCAGCACGTGCAGCGGGACCCGCGCCTCGGCCGAGAGAAGCCGCATGACGATCTCGACCTTGCTCATTTCCAGCGAGAAGATGGCGGCGGCCTGGTTGGCCCGGATCGCCGCGTTACGGGCGAAGTCCATGCTGGCCGTGCTGTTGTGGGTGGGGATCATCGACCGGCCGGCCAGGTAGAGGTGGTCCGGGTTGTCGACGGTCACGCACCGCACCGGCACGCTGGCCACCGGCCGGACGTCCACCACGTACCGCACACCCGGGTCGGTGCGCAGGCGGACGGCCTCGGCGGACGCCCTGGGCTCCCGGCGGAAGACGGCGTCCGGGGTGGCGAAGGCGACCGTGTACGTGGTCCCGGTCCGGCCGGGTGCCGGCTGCTCGGTCAGCGTGCAGCGGTAGCCGAGACCCACCACGAGTTCCCGTACGTCGCCGGCGAGCCGCCGCGAGACCGCGGTGTACCGGTGCTCGCCGGTCGGGGTGAGGGTGCCGGCGGTGTCCATCAGCCCGGCGAGCAGCGCCCGACGTTGCGCCTCGGAGCCGCGCAGGTAGTCGCGGGGGATGTGCTTGTCCGCGAGGACACCGATCTCCCGCAGCGTCGTCAGGAAGGATGCGGCCAGGTGCCCCGGGTCGGCCCGGCCGTCGCCGAGCCAGCCACCCAGGCCGTACGGGGGGATGGGCACCGCCCGCTCGGGCAGTTGCAGGGGGGCGCAGGTGGCGACGGCGTGGCGGGGGCGTCCCTCCGGCCCGGTACGCAGCGTCGCCGCGATCTGTGCCGTGGTGAGCACGCCGTCCTCGGCAGGGTCCTGGGCCGCGTCGGCCGGCGTGCCGCCCGCCGGGGCGAGGGCCCGCGTCCGGGTGGTGGTCCGCCACAGGTGCCCGGCGTCGGCGACGATCACGCTGCCGTCGGAGAACTCGACCTCATAGCAGGGCCGCCCGTGCATCACGGCGAAGGCGGCGGTGACGGTGGTCGGCGTGCCGTCCGCGGCGAGCAGCCGGTCGCCGACCTCGACCTCGCCCATGGTGGTCCAGCCGTCCGGGGTGGGCAGCGGCGTGTCCAGTGCCAGCGCCTTACCGAGACCGGGGCGGCCGGCCACGATGATGAGCTGCCCCGGGTGCAGGCCGTTGAGCAGCCGGTCCAGGTCGGTGAAGCCGGTCGGCACGCCGGTCATCACGCCGCCCTGCGCGCCGACCGCCTCGATCTCGTCGAGGGTGGGCTGGAGCATGTCGGCGAGCACCGCGAAGTCCTCGCTGACCCGCCGTTCGGTGATCTCGTAGACCGCCTGCTGGGCCAGGTCGACGACGTCGTCGACGTCCCGGCTGCCACCGGCGGCGGTGCCGTAGCCGAGCTGCACGATCCGGGTGCCCGCCTCGACCAGGCGGCGCAGCACGGCGCGTTCGCTGACGATCCGGGCGTAGTAGGAGGCGTTCGCCGCGGTCGGTACGGCCGCCATGCAGGTGTGCAGGTAGGGGGCGCCGCCGACCCGGGCGAGGTCCCCGGAGTCGGCCAGGGCCGCCGCCACGGTGATGCCGTCGGCGGGCTCACCGCGACCGTAGATGTCGAGGATCGCGTCGAAGATGGTGGCGTGGACGGGCCGGTAGAAGTCGGTGGACTTGAGGATCTCGACGACGTCGGCGATCGCGTCCTTGGAGAGCAGCATGCCGCCGAGGACGCACTGCTCGGCGGCGACGTCCTGCGGTGGGGTCTTGTCGAACTGGCCGTCGCGGGGCGGCGGGGCGGACGGGGTCCCCGCGACCCGGGGCTCCGCCCGCATGTCGTCGGTGATCGACACGGTTCCCCCTCCACAGCGTCGCGGTTGCCCCGGCGGTACGCCGGCGGTGACACCGTCCGGTCAGGTCGATCGGGGGGCCATCGCGCGACCGGTCGGTGCCCCACGATACGGACCGCGAGGTCAGACCCTCAACCGGCGCGGTGGATGAGCCTCGGGACAACCTGTGGACGCGCGTGGACAACCATGTGCGCAGCGTGTGCACAGCCTGTGGAAAACTGTGGGGGAATTCAGGGCCACAACGCTGTGAGCTGCGGTTTCACTATCCACACCCTGTGGACGAATATTTTCCGGTAAGGCTCTTGGGTCGGTCTTCCCGTACTATCTCTGCGAAACGGCTACACCTGGACAGCGGATTGCACTTTCGGTTGAGAAGGGTCACGCTCCGGCCGTGAGTTACCGGGACTGGGAGCGCGGGGAGGGCAGCCCGCGCGCGCGTCAGCCGATCGCCCCGTGGGACGACCTCGGCGACCCGGTTCCGTCGGATTCATATTCCTCGACGGACCGCTACCGTACGCCGAGTCGGCGTCGGGCGGTCGAGCGTGGCCAGCAGGAGCCTGTCGACGCCTACCTGCCGCGATGGGCGGTCGAGTCGGGCATCGCGCACGCCGACGGACGGGGCCGGCACGCCGCCCCGGACGACGACGAGGACGACACCCGCCGGGCTGCCGGGGTGGGCCGGCGGGCGGCCAGGCGGCGGCGGGAGAGCGAGCGCCGGGAGGCGCGGGCGATCGGCGCGGGCCCCGGCTCGGACGACCACACCCGCGAGTGGACCTTCGACCGCCCCCAGCAGGAGCAGGGATACGTCGGGAGCCGGCGGGCGGACGCCGACGAGGGTGAGCCGGTCTCCGGGGCGGCCCCGACGGCCCGTCCGCGCCGGGCGTCGTCGCGTCGTCCGGAGGTGATCTGGTCCGGCGGTGACGATTCCGACCTGCCCGTGGAGGCCGTTCCCGAGCAGCCGCCCCGGCGTCGGCGACGCAACACCGACGAGTCGTGGGCCCGGCCGCTGACCGACCCGGCGAGCCGTCCGGCGGCCGACCCGTGGAGCCGGTCGGCCGAGCCGGAACCGGACTACCGCCCCGCGGTGGACCCGTGGGACGCCTCCGGTGTGCACGGTTGGCAGAGTCCCGCCACCGACGACCGGTGGGACCGGCTCGGCGGGTCGTCGCGGTGGGGGCAGAGCGACAGCACCGGCCAGTGGGGCCGGTTCACCGACACCGCCGGGTGGGACCGGACGGACGTCGGCCGGTGGGGTCCGGTGGGCACGGACCGTGACGGGTGGGACGGCCGGGATCCGGGCCGGGTCGACCGGCCGGACCGCGCGGGCGTCGACCCGTGGGACCGGGGTGGGCCCGACCGGCGGGACGCGGGCGACGGGGACCGGTGGGAACGGTCGGTGCCGCCCCGGTCGTCGCAGCCGGTCACCGGGGAGGGCTGGCCGTGGGGCGAGCAACCGGAGGGCTTCTGGTCGGGTACCCGCCTGGCGGGCGACGACCCCCGTTGGATGGACCCGCCGACGTCGGCGCCCCGGTCCCCCGTGGTGGGTTACACCGCGCCGCGTCCCCGGGCGGCTCCGGGCCGTCGGGCCGAGTCGGCGTCCCGGCGGGCGGCGTCGGTGCCCGGACGGGCGGCGTCGGCGTCCTCGCTGCGGGAGCGGATCGGCTCGGTGGGCGCCGGCTCGTGGAACCGTCGTCTGGAGGACGACCTGCTCGACCCGGACCCGGGTGGTCCGCTGCGTCCGTTGGTCTACACGGCCGCCTGTTACCTGGTGCCGGCGGTGCTGGTGTTCCTGTGGCTGTTGACCCTGGACGGTCAGCCGCCAGCCGGTTGTGTCACGGACATCAGCGGGGGCGGGTGTGAGCCGCCGCGGACCCACGCGCTGGGTTCGCTGGTCGCGGGTGGCCCCCGGTTCGGTCTGTCGTTGCTGAGCAGCCTGGTGGTGGCGGTGCTGCTGCGTCGGGTCGGGACGACCTGGCGGCCGGCGACGGTGGCGCTGGCGGCGGCGGTGGTCGGCGGCGGCCTGTCCACCGTGATGATCAGTGCGGTCACCGGTCAGCCGATCGGCTGAGCGGGCGGTGCCGAGGCCCCTGTGGGGCCGTGCCCGGTGGGAAGTGCGTCGTGGCCCGCACCGGATGCCGGTGCGGGCCACGACGGGTGGTGCCGTGTGCGGTGAGGTCAGCCCTGGACGACGTTGAGGTCGAACGTGGCGGACACCTCGGGGTGCAGCTTGATCTTCACCGGGTAGGAGCCGGTCGACTTGATGTGACCGGGCATCTCCAGCCGACGGCGGTCGAGGGTCGGGCCACCGGCCGCCTTGACGGCGTCGATGACCTCGGCCGGGGTGACCGAGCCGAAGAGCCGACCGCCGTCACCGGCGCGGACCTTCAGGCTGACCTTCAGACCTTCGAGCTGGCCCTTGACCTCGTTGGCGTGGCCGAGGTCGCGGATCTCCCGGGCCGAGCGGGCCCGCTTGATGACCGTGACCTGCTTCTCCGCACCCTTGGTCCAGCTGATCGCGAAGCCCTGCGGCAGCAGGTAGTTACGGCCGTAGCCGTTCTTGACCTCGACGATGTCGCCGGGGGCACCGAGACCGGAAACTTCCTGGGTCAGGATGATCTTCATGTCGGTGCCTCCTCTCAGCGGGCCGTGGCGGTGTACGGCAGGAGCGCCATCTCGCGGGCGTTCTTGACCGCACGGGCGATCTGCCGCTGCTGCTGGGAGGTGACCCCGGTCACCCGCCGAGCGCGGATCTTGCCGCGGTCGGAGATGAACTTGCGCAGCAGCGCGGTGTCCTTGTAATCGATATAGGTGATCCCGTCCTTGTCGAGCGGGTTCACCTTCTTCTTCGGCTTGCGAAGTGCCGCAGCCTTGGCCATTGCACGTGCTCCTGGTTTGCGATCGCGGGCGCTCGGCGCCATTAGAACGGAGGCTCCTCGTCGAAGTTGCCGCCCGAACCACCGCGGGAGGAGGGGGCCGGAGCAGCAGACGCCCAGGGGTCGTCGAAGTTGCCTCCGCCGCCGCCCTGGTTGCCACCGCCACCGGAGCCGAAGCCACCGCCGCCGCCACCGGAGCGCGACATCTTCTGCACCTTCGCCGTGGCGTAGCGCAGCGACGGGCCGATCTCGTCGACCTCGAGCTCGATGACGGTGCGCTTCTCGCCCTCGCGGGTCTCGTACGACCGCTGACGCAGCCGTCCCGAGACGATCACGCGGGCGCCGCGCTGGAGCGACTCGGCGACGTGCTCCGCCGCCTGCCGCCACACGGTGCAGGCCAGGAAGAGCGGCTCGCCGTCCTTCCATTCGTTGGTGGTCCTGTCCATGAACCGGGGCGTCGAAGCGACCCGGAACTTGGCGACCGCCGCACCGGACGGGGTGAACCGCAACTCGGGGTCATCGGTCAGATTGCCGATGACCGTGATGGTGGTGTCTCCTGCCATGACCATCTCCTCGCGCACTCATCGTTGCGTCGTACAGGTTCTCAGAACCGTGCGACATCTCCGACGAGGCTGATCCGGGCGAACCGGGTTGAATGCTTAGCGCATCTCCGGCCGGATGACCTTGGTGCGCAGCACGGACTCGTTCAGCCGCAGCTGGCGGTCGAGTTCGGCCACCGCCTCCGGCGTCGCCTGAAGGTCGACGACGGCGTAGATGCCCTCGGCCTTCTTGTTGATCTCGTACGCGAGGCGCCGGCGGCCCCACACGTCGGTCTTCTCCACCGAGCCACCCGCGGTCCGGATCACGTTCAGGTACGTGTCGAGCGACGGGGCGACGGTGCGCTCCTCGAGACTGGGATCGAGGATCACCATGACTTCGTAGTGACGCAAGACGTGCTCACCTCCTGTGGGCTAGGCGGCCACGGTCCTTCCGTGGCAGGAGGTCGTGCGTCGTGCCCGCCCCGCGCCGGGGGAACCCGGCCGGACGCGGACAACCGGACCAGGATACCCGGTCCCGACGATCACCCCCGGACAGGTCGACCCGGCCGGCCGGCGGTGAGGGGCGGGGGACGGCGACAGGGGTCCGCCGCGACACCCGAAGGCTGACGGCGGACCCCTGTCCACGGGGCCGCGGGGCGTCCCGTCCGCATTCCTTGGGTGGGACCTGGGGAGGAACGACCACACCGATGAGGTTGGATCGAGGACACCCCGCGGAGCTTCATCCTGTTGTTATCTGACGATACAACGACGATCGTCACGTGATAGCCGAATTGAAACTATTCGTCCGGCTGTTCCACTCCCCTCAACGATCGCCGGCCCCGACCGGTGACGCCGTACGCTCCGCGCGGCGGCGGACGGGCGCGACTTGCCCGCGACCGTCACCTCTCGCACGTCGGGGGCGGGACGTAGGCTCGCCTGCATGCGTATCGGAGCCCACGTCGACCAGGCCGACCCGTTGGCGGAGGCGGCCACCCGTGCCGCCGAGGCGGTGCAGTTCTTCCTCTCCGACCCGCAGGGCTGGAAGGCCCCGAAACCCCGGGAGGACGCCGACCGGCTGCGCGCCGCCGAGGTCGACATCTACGTCCACGCCCCGTACGTCATCAACGTGGCCACCCTCAACAACCGGATCCGCATCCCCAGCCGCAAGCTGCTGCTGGGCCACGCCACCGCGGCGGCGCAGCTCGACGCCCGGGGGCTGATCGTGCACGGCGGCCACGTCAACGCCGGTGACGACCTCGCGGTCGGCTTCGACAACTGGCGCAAGACCTTCGCGTACGCGGCCGACTCCGGCGGGTTCCCCGTCCCGGTGCTGATCGAGAACACCGCCGGCGGCGACAACGCCTGCGCCCGGCGGCTCGACGCGCTGGCCCGGCTCTGGGACGCCCTCGGTGACTACGAGGTGGGCTTCTGTCTCGACACCTGCCACGCGTACGCCGGTGGCGAGGAACTGCTCGACCTGGTCGACCGGGTCAAGGCGATCACCGGCCGGATCGACCTGGTGCACGCGAACAACTCCAAGGGCGGGTTCAACTCCGGCCAGGACCGGCACGACAACCTCGACGGCGGCACCATCGACCCGGAGCTGCTGGTGGCGGTGATCCGGGCGGCCGACGCCCCGGTCATCGTGGAGACCCCCGGCGGGGCGACCGGCCAGGGCGCGGACATCGCCTTCCTCCGCGAACAGCTCGGCACGGGGGCCTGAACGGCGATGACCACCAACGCGACGGGCGGCAGCCCACCCTCACGGCAGACCGGCGGCACGGACCCCACCCCCGGGGCGGGATCGCCGCAGGACCGGCCGGCGCCCGACGCGCGCGACAGCTCCGAGCCGGACGGTAACGGGCTACCCCCGACCACCGACTCCGACCTGAAGCCGGCCGGGTCCGGCGCAGAGGCCCAGCTGGCGGGGACGACGACGGAGAAGCCCGCAGCGGCGGCAGCCGACCAGACCGGCACTACGCCCGACCAGACCGGCAGGCGCAGGACCTGGAAGGACATGTTCCGCAGAAGCAGGGCCGGCAAGGACGACGCCGGCACGGACGAGGCGAAGAAGGACGACCCCGGCGAGGACAAGGCCGGGAAAGACGAGGCCGGCAAGGACCGAAGCGACGAGCCGGCCGGGAGCGGAGCGGAGCGGCAGGAGCCGGCCGCCGAGGCCGATCCGTGGACCTCGTTCGCGCCCGCGCCGGAGCCGGTGCCCGGCCGCCCCGGACGCGCCGTCCGCGCCACCGGCCGGTTCCTGGTGCACGAGTGGACGCTCGCCGTCCTCGCCTCGCTCGCCCTGGCCGTGGGACTGACCTGGCCCACCCTGCGCTACCCGCTCTACACGCTCCCCCAGGACTACTGGGATCCGAGTCTCCAGGCCTGGCAGATGGCCTGGTCCGGGCACGCCCTGCGGACGAACCCGGGGCAGCTGTTCCAGTCCAACACGTTCTTCCCGGAGCCGTGGAGCTTCGCCTTCTCCGACATGCTGCTCGGGTACGCCCCGGCCGGCCTGCTCGGCACCGGCCCGGACGCCGCGGTGCTCCGCTACAACATCATGTTCGTGCTGGCCCACGCGATGGCCACCTTCGGGGCGTACGTGCTGGCCCGGCAGTTGGGCGCGGGCCGGATCGGCTCGGCGGTCGCCGGGGTCAGCTACACCTACGCCCCCTGGCTGCTGGCCCAGGCGGGGCACCTGCACATCGTCTCCAACGGTGGTATCCCGCTGGCGCTGGCCATGCTGGCCCGGGGCCACGGCTGGTCGCTGCGGCACGGCTACCGCCCCGAACGCCGCCGGGCCGGCTGGGCGTACGCCGGGTGGGTGGTGGCCGCCTGGCAGCTCAGCCTGGGCTTCGGCATCGGCCTGGTGTTCGCGTACGTCCTCGCGCTGACCCTGCTGGTCTCGGCGGCGGTGTGGTTCTGGCGGCGGCTACGGGGCGCGCGGCGGCCCTTCGGTCGTCGGTTGTTCATCGCCGACCTGGTCGGCGGGCTGCTCTTCGCCGCCGTCGGCGCGCTGCTGGCGGTGCCGTACTTCAAGGTCGCCGAGCTACACCCGAACGCGGAACGCACGCTCGGCGACATCGGTGTCTACTCGCCGCCGGCCAGCGGTTTCTTCACCGCGCCCGCCGAGTCGTGGATCTGGGGCGGGCTGCACGAGGGGGCGCGGGCCGCGTTGCCCTGGCATCCGGAGATGACCCTGCTGCCGGGCTTCGTGCTGTACGCGCTGGCGGCCGGTGGGCTCTTCTTCTCGGTGTGGCGGCTGCGGCACCGGCTGCTGATGCTCGCCGGGGTGATCGTCACCATGGTGCTGGCCATGGGGACCCGGTTCTTCGACGGCACCTTCACCTACGCCCCGCTGTTCGAGCACCTGCCGGGGTTCAACGGGCTGCGTACGCCGGGGCGGATGATGCTCTGGACGACGCTGCTGCTCGGCCTGCTCGCGGCCGGTGCGGTGAGCGCTTTCGCCCGACGGGTACGCGAGATCAGCGCCGACCGGGTGCCCGCCCGGCCGTCGCCGTGGCTGCGGGCGGTCACCCTGCTGCCGCTGCTGCTGGTGCTGGTGGAAGGGCTGAACGACACCCCGCACCCGGTCGTGCCGGAGCAGCCGGTGGCGATGCGCACGGTGGAGGGTCCGCTGCTGGTGCTGCCCAGTGGCCAGAACCAGGACCAGCCGGTGATGCTCTGGTCGACCACCCGGTTCCAGCAGGTGGTCAACGGGGGCAGCGGCTTCACCCCGAAGCAGCTCGACGACGTACGCCGGGTGTCGGCGGCCTTCCCCGACCAGACCAGCGTCGACTACCTGCGCACCCTCGGCGTGCGCAACGTGGTGGTGCTACGGGACCAGATCGTCGGTACGCCGTGGGAGGTGACGGTGGAGGCGCCGGTCGAACAGTTGGGCATCACCCGCCAGCAGGTCGGCAACGCCGTCGTGTTCCGTCTCTGAGGTCGGGGTTGCGGTGGGGGTCTGCCGGGCGCATGGGCGTCCCGGACCAGCACGTCCGGGTGGGGGTTGGGGTTGAGTGGTTTCAGGCGGGGGTGGGGGCTGGTTCCGGTTCGGGGGTGGGGGTCTTGCGGCGGAATCTGTCCAGCCAGGGGGCGTCGGGGGCCCCGTCGAGCACGCCGCCGTCCGGATCGTCGAGGTAGGTCTGGCGGACCGCGTCGCGCTCCGGGTGCAGGATGTCCTTGACGATCAGGACGCAGAGCACCACCACCGTGCCGAGCCGCAGCGACGAGGCCAGCACGAAGACCCCCTCGGGGAAGACCGGCCGGCTGGTGGCCGAGCCGAGCAGTTCGCCGTAGAAGGCGGCGAAGTAGCACACCTCGGCGAACTGCCAGGCGAGGAAGGCCCCCCAGCGGGGACGGGCGAGCACCGCCAGCGGCAGCAGCCAGAGCACGAACTGCTGCGACCAGACCTTGCTGAAGATCAGGAAGGCGGCCACCACCAGGAACGCGAGTTGGGCCAGCCGGGGCCGTCGGGGTGCCCGCAGCGCCAGTACGGCAATGCCGATGCAGGCCAGCCCGAACAGGGCGTACGACAGGTTGTTGAGGGTCGGGATGTTGGCGTTCAGCCACTGGAACGGGCCCTGGTCGCCGGGGGCGCCGGTGTTCACCTTGCCGTCGAGGTACCGCCCGATGTACCAGAGCGTGCCCCAGTCGATGGGTCGGGTGGTGTTCAGCTCGAAGAACCGTCCCCAGTTGTCGGGGTAGCGGATCGCCGTCGGCAGGTTCACCGCGACCAGCGCGACCAGGCCGGTGGCGACGGCGGTGAGCGCGGCCCGTAGCCGACCGGCGCGCAGGCCGAGGATCAGGATCGGGCCGAGCAGGAACAGCGGCCACATCTTCGCCGCGCCGCCGAGACCGAGCAGGACGCCGGCCAGGGCGGGTTGTCGTTTCGCCCAGGCGGCCAGCCCGAAGGCGGCCAGCCCGATGGCGAGGAAGTCCCAGTTGACGGTGGCGGTGAGGAACAACGCCGGTGCCAGGGCGAACAGGGCTCCGTCCCACGGTCGTCGACGGCGCAGGGCGAGGATCACCCCGACGGTGGCGACGGCGAGCGCACTGAGGGTCAACGCGTTGGCGTTGTAGAACCAGCGGCCCTGGTTGATCGTCGGGTCGTCGACGCCCAGCGAGTGCACCGGCAGGCCAAGCGCGCCCATCATGTAGCCGGTGAGCACCGGGTACTCCACCGGGTGGTCCCGGTAGGGGACCTTGCCCTCGTGCAGGCCCTCGGCGTAGTAGAGGGCCAGCACGTCGGTGTAGCACATCCGGGTGTACTGGATGTTGTTCTGCCAGGCACCGTTCTGGCAGGGCGCCTTCTGCACCCAGTGCAGGGCCAGGGTCAGGCAGGCCAGGGCCAGCACGATCCGGGCGGCCGTCCAGAACCGGCTCTCCCGGCCGGCGGGCCGGTCGACGGCGACCGCATGGTCGCCGAGCGGCCCGCCGATCGCCTCGGAGACGCCTCGGACGAAGCCGTCCGATCGGGACGGGTGGTCGCTGCTCCCGGCGTCGTCGATGCCGGCCGTCGGCTGGGTGCTCATGAGAATGCATCCTGCCCTATGAATGGCTCCCGGACGAGCAGCATGTCGCGGTGCGGAATCCGTTCGCCCGACGCGGACCATCCCACCCGCGACATGCCGCTGCCGGCGACCGCAGGTCTGCAGGTCGCCGGCAGCGGCATTGACGCTCGTCGGTGCGGGTTCGGCTCAGTCCCGGGCGCGTGGGGTCGGCAGCAGGCCGCCGCCGTTCCCGCCGTTCTGGCCGGGGAGATTCTGGTTGGGCGGGGTCAGTGGATTGCCCCCCTGGTTCCCTCCCTGATTCCCACCCTGGTTGCCGCCTTGGTTCCCACCCTGGTTGCCGCCCTGGTTCCCACCCTGGTTGTTGCCGTCCTGGTTGCCGCCGCCGAGGAGGCACTGCAGGTCGGTCGGGGCGCAGTTCTGGCCGTTCGGGTTCGACGGCGGCGGCGGGGGCGGCGGCGGGGTGCCGTTGCCGGACTCCGGGTCACCGACGTTCGCCGCCGGCGGGAAGTCCAGCTTGTCCTCGCCCTTGAGCGCGCCGTTCATGACCCGTTCCCAGATCTCGCCGGGCATGGTGGCACCGCTGATGTTGTCGCCGTTGTTCAGCTTGATCGCTTCCCGCTTGCCCTTGTTGCCCACCCAGACGGCGGTGGCGAGCTGCGGGGTGTACCCGATAGTCCAGGCGTCACCGTTCTGGTTGGTGCCCTCCTTGAGCTCCCAGGTGCCGGTCTTGGCGGTCGACTTCCGGCCGTCCGCCAGGGAATGGCTGATCCGGCCCGGGTAGGCCTCCAACACGTCGGTCACGTCGGCGACCACGTCCGGGTTGATCCGCGGCTGCGGCTTGAGCTGCTCACCGCCGAGCTTCTCCCACTTGCCGGTCTCCTTGTTCTGCTTCTCGGCGGAGATCAGGAAGTGGGCCTTGTTGTAGATGCCCTTGTTGGCGAAGGTGGCGATGCCGTTGGCGTGGTCGAGCACGGTGATCGGGTACTGGCCGTAGGCGACCACGTGGTAGAAGGGGTCGGGCGCCAGGTCGGCGGCCTTCTCCTTGGTCAGGTCGTGCCCCTTGGGCGGGCTCACGTTGGTCTGCCACATCATCCTGACACCGGCCTTGGCCGCCATGTCGACGATCTTGTCGGGCCCGATGTCCAGGCTGACGTGGTAGAACGGGACGTTCAACGACTGCAGCGTCGACTCCCGCAGCGTGCAGGAGTCCCCGCACTTGGGGTTGTCGTTGCCGGCGTTGCTGACCCGGAACTCCACGCCCTCCGGGGTGAACGCCCGGCCCTTCCAGCGCGACTCGACGGACTTGCCGGCCTCCAGCGCCGCCGCCAGCGTGTAGATCTTGAAGCTGGAGCCGGGCGAGTGCCCACCGGTGACGTTGCCGTTGGTGTCGGTGTTGGTCCCGGCGTAGTCGGTGCCGGTGCCGTCGTCCCCGCCGTAGTAGCCGAGCACCCGGCCGTTGCGCGGGTCGATGGAGACCACGGCGGCCATCAGGTTCTTGCGGGCGCCGTCCAGCTCGGAGCCCTTGGTGCTGCGCTGGGCGGCGCTGGTGACGGCCTTCTGCACCTTGTTGTCGATGGTGGTCCTGATCCGGTAACCGCCCTCGCGGAGCATCGCCGAACAGCGCGGCTTACGTTCGGTCACCTCCGCGTCGTTGTCGGTGCAGAGCTTCTTCTCCCGCATCTCCGCCGACACGTAGTTGATGACGTTGCCGATCGGGGTGTTGACCCCGAACTTGACGCCCGACCGGGATTCCTTGGGGGTCTGCAACGTCTTCGTCGGGTACTCCGTCGGATGCGCCGGCCGGCCGGGGGCGTCGACCCAGCGCATCTCGATCATGTTCTTGATGACGTAGTCCCAGCGGTCCTTGGCCTCGGTGGGGTTGATCGACGGGTCGAAGCCCTTGTGCGTGGCGCTCGGCTCCGGTTGCTTGATCAACGCGGCGAGCACGGCGGCCTCGGCCACGTCGACCTTCGAGACCGACTTGCCGAAGTACGCCCAGGCCGCCGCCTCGATGCCGTACGCGTTGCGACCGAAGTAGATGGTGTTGAGGTAGTGCTCCATGATCTGTTCCTTGGTGAACTGATCGTTGAGCTTGGAGGCGACGATCGCCTCCTTCACCTTCCGCGCGTACGAGTCGTCTTGGAGGTTCTCGTAGGCGTTGCGGGCGTACTGCTGGGTGATCGTCGAGGCACCCTGCTTGTCGCCGTTGGAGAGGTTGTTCCAGGCGGCGCGGGCGATGCCCTTGTAGTCGACACCGGCGTGCTCGTAGAAGTTCTTGTCCTCCGCCGCCGCCACCGCGTCGCGCATGTGCTGCGGGATCTGGTTGATCGAGACGAAGGTGCGGTTCTGCTCGCCCACCTTGGCGATGACCGTCTTGTTGTCGCTCGCGTAGATGGTGGTGGCCAGCGGCAGCTTGATCTGGTTCGGCAGCACGACGGTGGTGGAGTAGTAGGTGAACCCGACCACGCCGAGGCCGGCGAGCATGATGAAGACCGCGAAGCTGGCGATCAACAGGTTGATCCGCTTGCGCCGCTTCGCCCGCGCCAGCGCGTCCGGGTCACCCGGACCGCGTCCGCGCCCGCCACCCGCACCGCCGTGGCCACGACCCGGCCCGTTCGGCCCGTTCGGGCCACCCGGCCCGCCGCTGACCTGGGCGACGCCGGCCCGCGCCACGGAGGCCCGCCCGGCGGAGCCGACCGAGGCCGCGCCGACGCTGGCCCGGCCCGCGGAGGCCGTCCCCACCGACGCCCGGCCGGCCGGCCCGCCCGCCGGGGAGACCGGCACCGACGCCCGACCCGGGCCACCCCATCCCGGCGAGGCCGGGGAGACCGGCACCGAGGCCCGACCCGGCCCGGCCGGCGAGACCGGCACGGAGGCCCGGCCCGGGACGGCCCGGCCGACGGAGGCCGATCCGGCGGCGCCACCTGTGGCGCGCGGCGGGGGGACCGCCGCCGAGGCCCGCCCGGTGGGCGCGGCACCGCCGACCGGGGCCCGGCCCGCCGGGGCCGCGCCCCGGGCGTCACCGCCCCGCCGGGGGTACCCGTCGTCCGCCCCCGGTCCGGGGCCGCCGTTCGAACCCGGTACCTGGGCCCGCGCACGCGGGGAACTGGGATCGCCGTACGAGTTCATTCCTCACACCCTGCCGGTCGCGGTGGGACGCGGGGGCGTCACCACCGGGTTGCCGTGAGTTGACACACGCGTCGGGAGGCCGGCGCGGAGCCGGGGACGCGCTGCAAATTCCACATCATTCGGGCCATTCGGGCCGAGGTGCCGCCGGTCACGGTGACTGTGTCGTACGCCACCCGAATCGACCGGATCAGCCAGGTTCACCGTTGCGCCTCTCGCCTTCGCCCCTGCGTGGCAGTGGTCGCGGCGTCCGCCGCACCCTGCTCCGGGCCGCCCTCGGCCAGCCCGTCCCGGCCGAGCAGGAACTGCTCGACGAGATGGTTCCAGTCACAGCCGAGGCACACCTCCACCACGAAGACCTGGAACTCACGCAGCGTCATCGCCAACACGGGCAATTCGGCCAGGGAGCGCGCCTGGCCGGCCGACTGCCTGAGTTCGTCCCCGTAAATGTAGTGGACGTGGGTCAGGTTCTCGCTCCGGCAGATCGGACACCGTTCGTCGGTCGGTTCGCCGTGGAAGCGGGCGGCGTTCTTCAGGTACGGCGACGCGTCGCAGACGTCGTACGTGCCGACCCGCCCGGCGTGGAGGTCACGCAGCACTGCCCGCTTCTGCAGCGAGTAGTCGACCACCTGGCGAGACGTACGCATGCGGGAAAGGGTACGCGCTCCGGTCGGGTGGGGCGACCACCGTCACGATCCGTGAAGAGGCCGGCGCGCAACGGGGGTTTGCCCGGACACCGATCGAGGTACTAACGTGCGATGTATCGGTCCGATACATCGAGGCGGTTGACCTTCCGCCCCGACGGCAGGGGAAGGGTGGCCCGTGCTGGAACTCGCCATCCTCGGCCTCCTCCAGGAGTCCCCGATGCACGGCTACGAACTCCGCAAGGAGCTCGCCGCCAAGCTCGGCGCCATCCGGGCGGCGATCAGCTACGGCTCGCTCTACCCCACCCTGCGCAGGTTGCAGGCGGCGGGTTGGATCACCGAGGCCGCCGACGCCCCGGCCACCGCCGAGGAGGTTCCCGCGCTGACCAGCCGGCGCGGTCGGGTGGTCTACAAGATCACCGCTGAGGGCAAGGAACGGTTCGCCCAACTGATCGCGCAGGCCGGACCGGAGACGTACGACGACACGGGTTTCGGCGTGCACTTCGCGTTCTTCGCCCGCACCGACCAGGCGACCCGGCTGCGCATCCTGGAGGGCCGCCGGCGCACGATCGAGGAACGTCGCGAAGGACTTCGGGACGTGCTGGGCCGGGCGGCCGAGCGGCTCGACGCGTACACCCTGGAACTGCAACGCCACGGCCTCGACGCCTGCGAGCGTGAGGTCCGCTGGCTGGAGGAGCTCATCGCCAACGAGCGCTCCGGCCGTGCCCCGACCGCCCCGCGACCCGGGGTGGCCGACGGTCCACGAGACAACAACAGCCCGCCTCCGCCTGGAGAGTCCAGGAAAGAGCGGCCGTGATGAAGAAGAAGGAGGCAGACGCTATGGGCTCCGTCCGCGTCGCCATCGTCGGTGTGGGTAACTGCGCCTCGTCCCTCGTGCAGGGCGTGGAGTACTACCGCAACGCCGACCCGAACGACCGCGTCCCGGGTCTCATGCACGTCACCTTCGGCGACTACCACGTCTCGGACGTGGACTTTGTCGCGGCGTTCGACGTGGACGCCAAGAAGGTCGGCATGGACCTCGCGGAGGCGATCGTCGCCAGCGAGAACAACACCATCAAGCTCTGCGACGTGCCGCCCACCGGCGTCAGCGTCCAGCGCGGCCCGACCTTCGACGGCCTGGGCCAGTACTACCGCGAGATCATCGAGGAGTCGGACGCCGAGGCGGTCGACGTCGTCAAGGCGCTGCGCGACGCCCGCGCCGAGGTGGTCGTCTGCTACCTGCCGGTCGGTTCCGAGCAGGCGGCCAAGTTCTACGCCCAGGCCGCGATCGACGCCGGCTGCGCCTTCGTCAACGCGCTGCCGGTCTTCATCGCCTCCGACCCGCAGTGGGCGCAGAAGTTCACCGACGCCGGCCTGCCGATCGTCGGCGACGACATCAAGAGCCAGGTCGGTGCCACCATCGTGCACCGCGCGCTGGCGAAGCTGTTCGAGGACCGGGGCGTCGAGCTGCTGCGCACCTACCAGCTCAACTTCGGCGGCAACATGGACTTCATGAACATGCTGGAGCGCAACCGGCTGGTCTCGAAGAAGATCTCGAAGACCCAGTCGGTCACGTCCCAGATCCCGCACGAGATGGTCAAGAGCGACGTACACATCGGCCCGTCGGACCACGTGCCGTGGCTGGACGACCGCAAGTGGGCGTACATCCGGCTGGAGGGTCGTTCCTTCGGCGACACCCCGCTCAACGCCGAGCTGAAGCTCGAGGTGTGGGACTCGCCGAACTCGGCAGGCGTCATCATCGACGCCGTCCGGGCCGCGAAGATCGCGCTGGACCGCAAGATCGGTGGCCCGATCCTGTCGGCCTCCTCGTACTTCATGAAGTCCCCGCCGGTGCAGTACGCCGACCACGACGCGCACGCCGCCGTCGAGGGCTTCATCACCGGCGACGTCGAGCGCTGACGCGCCGACCACCGCACCGTCGAGGGCCGGGTCCGTTCGGACCCGGCCCTCGACGTACCGCCCTGACGGGCGTGCTCAGGGAAGCAGACCGCTCAGGTGGGTGCCGTTGGTGCCGCCACGGCGGGACTCCGCCGGGCCCTCGGGCTCGTCGTGGTAGTCACGGAGATTCTGGTGACGGGCCTGGAGCCCGTCGGTGCCGGAAAGAGGCGGCACGGGGTCGGTCGCGGCGGATTGCGGCCGGCGGCCGGCCCCGCGCAGCAGTTCGGCGGCGTACGCGCTGACCGCGTCTCCCCGCCGGGCGTGCAGTCCCACCTCGTGCTCGGTCAGTGACATCTCGTGCTCGGCACGCCTCATCCGGGACCGGCGCTCGATCTCGTCCTGTTCGGCCATGTACCCCTCGCCCAGCCGCCGCTCCTCGGTGGCCATCCGCTCGGCGAAGGTCCGCAGGGCCACCCCGGCCCGGAGCTTGAACACCTCGTCGTAGCCGCTGGTGCCGCCGAAGAACTTGACCACCACCGGCAGACAGTCGACGGCTACGAAGAAGAGCCGGATCGCCCAGGTGCCGACGAAGAGCGCGAAACTGCTGCCGGAGAGGGTGTGCAGGGCGTCCATCCGCTCCAGGAAGCCGATCCGGCCCTGGTGGCTGCGGGCCTCGGCGACCCGCTGATCGATCCGGGTGTTCCGGTCGGCTTCGAAATCGGCGCGGGCGGTGCCCAGGTTCCGTTGCAGTCCGTCGAGCCGGTCCCGCAGCGCAGCCAGTTTGATGGTGTTCTCCCCCACCCGGCTCGTCCTGGTGAACTTCTCAGCGGCCTCCCGGCGTAGCCGGCAGAGCTCACCGTCGCCCCGCCGGCCGCTGAACCCGTCCCGTGCGCTGCCGCCGCCCCCGCACTCCCGCATGGCGTCGTTCTCGAGTTTCTTGAGCGTGGCGCTGTCCGCAGTGACCACCTTGGTCAGGGCCGCCACCTCGCTGCGGACTCCGGCGAGTTCCCGCTGGGTCGAGCCGGGGGTCACCGCGAAGGTGAGGGTGTAGTCCCGGCACTCGGGGGAGACCTCGGCGGTCGGGGAGATCGCCCGGTCCTCGCCGTTGCATTTGACCAGGTTGGTCCGCAGGGTGTCGAGTTGGGCGCTCCGCTCGTCCCGGATGTGCTGCTCGATCGCGGTCTCGAAGATCCGCATGATCAGCGGTTCGGCGATGATGAACCCGAACATCAGCGCCACGGTGAGCCGCATGATCAGCGAACCGAACCGTCGGGCGCTGCCCACCATGCTGGTGACCAGCAGGCGGTCCAGGTTCAGCACGAACAACGCCCAGAGCAGCGCCGGCAACAGCGGCAGCAGGGAGACCGCGCCGAGTGACTGGCTGACCGCGACGAACATCGAGCACCCGGCGATCACGGCCGTGCCGAGGACCACCCCACCGAGGGCGGTGTGCCGAGCCCGCTCGTGCCAGACCTCCCGGAGCAGGGACTCGTCCACGCCGGCGAGTGCGCGCAGCAGCCGGGGCGGACTCAGGCGACGGTCGGTCGACAGGTTCTGCTGGTCAGGCAATGTCTTCCTCGCTGGGGATCGGGTCGGGCTCGGTCGATTCGGTGTCACGCTCCGCGGCGGGTCTGGCCCGGGGGCCGGCGTCCACCGCGCCGACGGTCTCCGTGCCCTCGGCGAGCATGCGTGACGGGACGGCGCCCATGCTGCGTCCGGCCACCTCGTCGAGCAGCCGCACCGGGTCGATGGGCATCCGGTCGAAGTAGCCCCGGTCGACCATCATCTGGAGGGTGGCACCGAGTTGCTGACGGCGCTCCCGGTCGTCGTCGTGCATCCGTTCGGAGAGTTGACCCACGTTGATCTCGTTCCGGGCGATCCCGAGTGCGTCGACGTAGGCCGGGCCGGCGGCGATTAGGTCCCGGTACCGCTGGACCTCGATGTCCTGCCAGGCCATGTCGAGCCGGCCCTCGTCGTGCTGCCACTTCTTGTCCCTGATCCGGCGACTCTGCTCGCGCAGGTCACGGGAGGGGTCCACGACAACCGAGTTGAGCTCGATCGACATACCCCGGACGTTCGGCGGCACCAGCGTGCAGTACGCGGTGATCTGCGCGTCGACCACCCGACGGACCTCGTTGATGTCGTCGATGCGGTAGCTCAGTCCCAGGGTCTTCAGGTCCCGGTCCTGCGCCAGGTGGCTGGTGAGGAGCGCGGCCAGGTCGCTCAGCCCGGACTCGGCGACCGCCTCCGGTGCGAGCACCTGGCAGCGGAAGGTCGCCGCGACGGAGAAGTCGTCGGCCGCGCTGGTGGAGGGGATCGTGAACTGCGCGGTGATCAGCGACGGCCGGCGCAGCACCAGACTGACCGCGACCGCCTCGACCACCGTCGGGTCGGCAAGGTCGACGTGTCGGTCGCCGTAGAGCCGCTGCCGGCCGTCGACCTTGAAGACGTAGACCGCCCCCGGGGGCAGGTCCGGCAGGTCGGCCCGGTCACGCCGGGCGGTGAACAGAAGTCGACGCGGCACCACCGGCAGCGTCTTCTCGAAGAGCACGGGATATCCCATGAAAGAATTTCCTTCCCTGGTGTCGGTTCGAGGTCGACCCATGTCGGTCCGACCGGTGTGGGGGTCAGCGCTGGGCGGAGCGAGCCGGCACCCTCGGCCGGCCCGGCGACGGCGCGGTCAACGCGCTCAGCAGCGTGGCAACCACCGGCCGGTACCGGGCGGCGTCGCCCAGCGGGTTCCGCAGGGCCCATTCCAGGTCCCGCCGGAGCAGGGCACACTCCTGCGGCGGGAGTTTCTCCCGTACGGCATCCCCCAGCGTGCCGACCGCGTCGGCGGCATCCGGGGTGTGTGCGAGCGCGCCGAGGGTGGTGCGGAGCGCGTCCATGGCCGCGCCCCGGTGGGGCAGGCTGCGCAGCACCTCGGCCCAGAGCGCGCCGACCGTCCCGGTGACCGCCGGACGTTCCCGCAGCAGGTACGCCACCATCGGCTCGGCCCGGTCGAGGTGCTCGACCGAGAGGATCTCCAGAACCGCCGCGATCGCGTGCCCGCCGCTGTCCAGGTCCTCGGCCCGCTCCAGGGTCCGGCAGAGCCGGACGTGCAGGCGTTCGATGAGCGCGACGGCACCGTCCGGATCGGCGGCGGTGGTGCAGAAGAGCAGTCCCAGCGACCGGACGGCGACCTGACGGATCCGCTGCCCCCGGGTGGAGAGGTGCCACAGCCAGCGCTCCGCCTCGGTCGGGTAGCGCACCCCGAGAGGGCCACCGAGCGCCATCGCCGCCGTGACCGCCCGGTTGGCCCCCCGCCGCTCGGTCCAATCGAGCACGATACGCAGGGCGACCGGTGCGAGCACGTCGTCGCCGGCCATGAAGGAGACGATCGAGACGGCGGTGAAGCGTTCCGCAGCGAGCCCCGCCGACCACCGGCTCAGCAGTTCGACGGCCTCGGCGGTGGCGCTGCGGTTACGGGCCAGCAGGGTGACCCCGAGGGCGAGTTGGAGTCGGACGTCCAGATTGCCGTTGGCCGCCAGCTCGTGCATCCACTCCCGCAGGGGCCGCCAGAGCTGGTAGTCACACTCGTTCAGCTCCCGCAGCACATGTTCACGCATCGCCGGATCGGTGAAGACGATGCGCCGCTCCCGGCCGAACAGGCCCTCGTCGAGGGTGGTCCCGTCCTGCCGGATGACGATGCCGCCCTCCCGGTCCAGCCGGCGTCGGCCACGTAGAACCGGGGACGACGCAGTGGGTTGCCCCGACAGGAGCGGACGCGGCAGCTCTGCCTGATCGATCTCCCGCAGCCGGGCGTGCGCCTCCTCGAAGACCCGCTCCGGAAGTTCGTACGCGAAGGCGAGCGCCGCCACCATCAGCAGTTCGTCCCAGTCGGTGGTCTGGTCGAACCACTCTGTCACCCGATGCCGGGCGTTCCGCGCCGCCTCGTCGAGGGCCGCCGTCACCCCCTGCGCCAGCCGGTCGATCAGGCGGACCACCTCGCCGGGCCGGCTCAGGTCGGCGACCCGCTGCCGAACCCGGTCCCAGTCCTGCTCCGTCAGCGCCACCGCGCCGGGACCGGCCCGGTAGGCGTCCAGGACCGCCAGCGAGTCGGGGCAGTGCCATTCGACGGCGTAGCGCGCAAGGGCACGCTGGACCGTGGCCCGGGGCTCGATGGTGATCACCAGGAAGGCTCCGGCCTGTTCCAGCCGCTCGCTGAGCCGCTCCGCGTCGAACGCCTGCACCGCGCCGTCCCGCTGCTCGCCCAGCCAGTCCAACACGACATAGCCGCGTCCGGCGACGAACCGGTACTCGGCCAACTGGACCAGGGTCATGGCCGGCGACAGCCCGGTGAACTGCATTCCGGCGCCGGTCATCTCGCGCAGCAGTGCGAAGGTCGCGCTCCGGCGGCCGGTGCCCTCCGCCCCGACGAGCAGCGTCAGGTGCGTACGGCGAAGCCGGTCCAGGGCATCGGCGAAACCCTCGGGGCGGGTGTAGAAGCGCAGTGCGTGGGTGATGTCGGCCAGACGCAACCGACCGACCAGGGTCGGGGTGGCCATACCACCACCGGTGACCCCGAAGGTGGCGTGGGCGGCGTGCACCTGACCGTAGAACTTGTTGATGACGCGTGCGCCGTACCTCTGGTCGGCCTCGTCGACCTCGTCGTCGACCGGGCCGAGCGGGCCGCTGGTCTCGCCACCGGAGGCACCGGGCGTCTCCGCCCCGCCCGCCGCCGGTTGGTCCGACCCCGTTGCCGCCCCCGACGGACCGCCTCCCTGGGGGCCGGCAGCCGGATCGGTCGGGTGTTCGGCACCGACCGTGTGGCGGGCACCCGCCCAGTGCTGGCGAGCTGAGCTGTCCGGCGGGCCACCGCTGTTGTCAACCACGGGCGCCACCGGAGAAGCCGAAGGTGGCGTACCGGGCGTCCACCTCGCCGTGGAAGCTGTTCATCACCGCTGCGGCGGGCGGCGTCGGCGCGGTCGCACCATCGGACCGGTCGGCTGCCGCCGACGCCGCGCCGGCCGGATCGGTCGCCTCCGCCACGCCGTCGGTCGTTGCGGAGAGATCGAGGGTGTTCACATCGACGCCGGGCACCCGAAGCCAGGCGTGGCCCTGGTACTCCTTCTCCGAGATGTCGACCCGGCGGAAGTCGCCCGGCCCGAGGGTGGTGTGCCCCTGGCACACCACGTCGTCGAAGAGCCCGGCGGAGACGATCAGGGCGAGATTCGCCGTCCGGGCGACCTTCAACGCCCGCCGGACCGGGGTGGAGTTGAGTAGTCGGCTCACCACGACCACGCCCTGACCGGCGAACCCGTTGTCGGCGGGGTAGGCGACCCCGACGTTCATGGCCATCCGCAGCCGGATCCGGTTTTCGGGGGATCGGCCACGGTTGACCCGGGACAACTCGGCGTCGAGCTGCCGGGGCAGGTCGTCGACCACCAGGGGCTCGCCCGGTCCGAGCGGAATCAGGGACAGTTCCTCGTCCCCGACCCCCTGCCGGGTCCAGGTCGCGCGGTCCAGGTGCGCCCGGCCGGCTGCCGCCGCCAGGATCCGGAGCAGTGCCTCCTGCATGTCCTGCTGCGCGCGGTCGTCCCGCCTGCCATAGCCTTCCGCGTCGACGGAGATACAGAGTTTGCGGTTGAAGTACTCGTGTTGCGGCAACGAAGCAGCCCTCTCCGGCGAAAATGAACGGGTTGGATTTCTGCCCGCCCACTCTCCATGAATCCGGCCGGAACATCCCCTCCCAGTACGGGTTTTCGGCTGTCAGTTCAATGACATTTTTCGCGAGGGCAGGATCGGCTGATCGAGCTGACGCTCAATCAGTCACGATAGACCTGGCTGATCACGGAAGCCCTACTCGCGAGACAGTTATCCGGCGCACTTGTCTTTGCGATAGACCGGCAACGAAAAGAGCACGTCAGAGCTGTGGGATATCGAGAGCGGTCAGCCCCAGCTCCGCTCGAAGGCGACCCGGGCCTCCAACTCCAGCAGGGTCACCTTGCGCGGCAGGCCGCCGCCGAAGCCGACCAGCTTGCCGCCCGCACCGACGATCCGGTGGCAGGGCACGATCACCGGGACCGGGTTGCGGTTGCAGGCCACCCCGACCGCACGTGCCGCGCCGGGGTCGCCGACCCGCCGGGCCACCTCGCCGTAGGTGAGCGTCTCCCCGTACGGGATGCGGGTCATCTCCCGCCACACGGCGCGCTCGAAGTCGGAGCCGCGCGGCACCGTCACCGGCACGGTGAACCCGGTCAGCTCACCGGCGAAGTACGCCCGCAGTTCCGCCACCGCCCGGCCGGCCAGCCCGTCGGCGGGCTCGTCGTCGGCCGAGGCGGCCCGGCCGAAGTGCGTGCCGCAGACCGCCGTCCCGTCGGTGGCGACGGAGAATTCCCCGATCGGCGAGTCGAGCACGGTCCAGCGCATGCCGACCATTCTTCCCGTCCCGACCGACGCCGGGGGCGGGGGTCGGGCCCGGGATCGGCCCACCACGTCGGACCAGCCGGACGTGCCGTCCGGCGTCACCGGGCACCCCACCGGGCCGACGGCGACGAAACACCCGTGGACGGTGCAAGGTTTCCCCGCCGCCGGGCGTCTTCGGTACGGAGGTGAGCGGTGACCGAAGGCACCGACGGGGAGTTCACCGCGTTCGTCAACGAACGGGGGGACGCGCTGCTGCGCGTCGCGTACGCGCTGGCGGGCAGCCAGCACGCCGCCGAGGACCTGCTGCAGAACGCGCTGGCCAAGGCGTACGCCCGGTGGCCCCGGATCCGGGGTGACGCCGAGCCGTACGTGCGCCGGATCCTCTACCACGACCAGGTCTCCGGCTGGCGACGGCTGGCCCGGCGACGCGAGGTGCCGATGCCCGTCCTGCCCGAGCGGCCCGGGCACCGGGACAGCGGCCACGACAGCGAACTGCGGATGCTGCTGCGCGACGCGCTCCGGACGCTGCCGCCCCGGCAACGGGCGGTGTTGACGCTGCGCTACCTGGAGGACCTCAGTGTCGAGCAGACCGCCGCGATCCTCGGCTGCCGGGCCGGCACGGTGGCCAGCCAGGCCTCCCGCGCGCTGGCCCGGCTGCGGGAGCTGGTGCCGTCCTTCGACGATCTCATCGGCAGCCCGGAGGTGAAGCGATGAGCCGACGGGCGGAGGACGCGCTGCGGGCCGCCGTACACGATCTCGCCGACGAGGCGCAGCCGTCGCCCCGGCTGGCCCTGGCTGCGCTGGCCCGGGGCCGGCGGCTGCGCACCCGACGCCGGATCGCGGTGGTCGGCACGGCGGTGGTGGCGGCGGTGGCGCTGGTGGTGCCGTTCGTGCTGCTCCGGCCGGAGCGCCCGGTCCAACCGGTACGGCCCACGCCGAGCCCCACCCCCGGCACGACGCTGCTGCCCGCTCCCGGTGCCGACTGGCCGGCCCGGCCGTTGGCGCTGCCCGGCGGCTGGGTGGTCACCGGCGGCGTGAGCGGCGGCACCGGGTACGTGCTGGACCGCACCCGGTCCCGCTACGTCCGTGCCGGCGGGTACGCCGAGGTGTGGCCGGCACCCGCCGGCACGGTCACCGCCGTGCGGGACGAGCGGCGCCCCGGCCAGCTCGGTCTCGCCGACGCGGCCACCGGAAAGCTGCGCTGGCAGCCGGTCCGGGGGGCGCTGGACGTCCAGTGGTCGCCGGACGGCCGCCGGTTGGCGGTGACCGTCCTGCGGGGCGGGGTGAACCGTCTCGGCGTGCTGGAGGTCGGTGGGCGGTACCGGGAGTACCGGATCGACCCGGTCAGATACCGGTGCACCGACCGCTGCGCCTTCACCTGGACCCGGGACGGCCGGGAGGTGACGTTGCCGTTGACCGACAGCTTCGCGCCCCGGTCCGAGCAGATCCGCCATCCGCGCTGGGGGGTGCAGTTCTTCTCCGCCGACGACGGGCGGCCGACCCGGTTCGTGAAGATCCCCGGTGATCCGGCCGGCCCGTGGTCCTGGTCGCCCGACGGAACCCGGGTGGTGGTCCAGGGGCAGCGGGAGCCGTTGCTGGTCGACGCGGTCACCGGCACGGTGCTCGGCACGCTCCCGGTGGCCGAGGTCGCCTGGGTCGACGACGACCGGCTGCTCTACCGGCGGCCGGGTGGTCACCGGGACGTCGTCCTCGCCGACCCCGCCGGACACGAGCTGCAACGGCTGCCGCTGCCGACGGAGTTGGCCGAACGGACGGTGTCCGTCGCCCCCAAATGATCACGCGGAACGTTGCGCCGGGTCGCTACCGTGCAGGTCGTGGCCACGGGGACGCTCATCTTTCTGATCATCGGTGGGGCGGGCGTCGGCGTGCTGGCGCTCGCCCTACTCGGCGGCGAAATCCTGCATTTCGGTCATCCCGACGTCGACGGTCCGGTCTCCGTGGAGGCGGTCGCCGGTTTCCTCGGCGCGTTCGGTTTCGGCGCGGCCATCGTCAACGAACTGCTCGGTGGGGGCACCCCGGGGATGATCGCGGCGGCGGTCGGGGGTGGCGCGCTCGCCGCGGTGCCCACCGCGTGGCTGGCGGGACGGCTGAGCCGGGCGGCACGCGACATGCGCACCGACGCCACCCCCACCCGCGACGACCTGGTCGGCGCGCTCGGCCTGGTGGTCACCCCGATCCCGGACGCCGGCTACGGCGAAGTACGGGTCCGCGTCGCCGGTCAACCCGTGAAACTCAACGCCCGCGCCGACCGGCCCATCCCGCTCGGCGCGCAGATCTTCGTGGTGCAGACGCTGAGCGAGACCAGCGTGCACGTCGAGACCTACTGACCCCTCTTCTCGCAGAGACGGAACCCCCATGCCACTGCTCATCGCCATCGTCGGCGCGGTCGTCCTCGCCCTCGTCCTCGTGCTGTTCGTGCTCTCCCGGATCAAGGTGGCCGGCCCGAACGAGGCGTTCATCGTCACCGGCCGCAAGGGTCGGACCACGCAGACCGCCGACGGCGGCCGGTCCACCGACAACTCCGGCCAGAAGGTCGTCCTCGGTGCGTCGGTCTTCGTCCTGCCGGTGGTGCAGAAGCTCCAGTCGCTCGACCTGTCCAGCCGCCGCATCGACGTCGGCATCCGGGGCGCGGTCAGCAAGCAGGGCATCCGGGCCGACCTGCACGGCGTCGCCATCGTCAAGGTCGGCGGCACCGAGGACGCGATCCGCGCCGCCGCCCAGCGCTTCCTGCACCAGCAGGACGAGATCGACAACTTCACCCGGGAGGTGCTGGCCGGCGCGCTGCGCTCCATCGTCGGCCGGCTCACCGTCGAGGAGGTCATCCGGGACCGGGCGGCGTTCGCCAACGCGGTCGCCGAGGAGGCCGAGCACTCGATGACCAACCAGGGGCTGGTGCTGGACACCTTCCAGCTCCAGGACATCCTGGCCGAGGGGTCGTACCTGCAGGACCTCGGGCGGCCGGAGGCGGCCCGGGTGCTCAAGGACGCGGCGATCGCCGAAGCGCGGGCCCGGCAGCAGGCCGAGCAGGAGCGGCTGCTCGCCGAGGAGGCCATCGCCGAGGCCAACCGGAACCTGTCGCTCAAGCAGGCCGCCATCCAGGCGGAGATCGACGCGGCGAAGGCCAAGTCGGCGGCGGCCGGGCCGCTCGCCCAGGCCGAGCGGGACCAGGCGATCCTCTCCGAGCAGCAGAAGGTCGCCGAGCGCAACGCCGAACTCAAGCAGCGGCAGCTCGACACCGAGGTCCGCAAGCCGGCCGACGCCGCCCGGTACAAGGTGGAGCAGGAGGCCGAGGCGGCCCGCAACGCGGCGGTGCTCAACGCCGACGCGCAGCGGCAGGCCACCATCGCCGCCGCGCAGGCCGCCGCCGAGCAGTCCCGGCTCACCGGTGAGGGCGAGCGGGCCCGCCGGGCCGCGCTGGCCGAGGCGAACGCCATCGAGGGTGCCAAGGAGGGCGAGGCCGAGCAGCGCCGGCGGTCCGCGATCGCCGAGGCGGTCGAGCGGGAGGGTCAGGCCGAGGCCACGGCCATCCTGGCCCGGGGTCAGGCCGAGGCCGACGCGATGGCCCGCAAGGCCGAGGCGTTCGCCGCGTACGGCGAGGCGGCCGTGCTCGACCTGCTGGTCAAGGTGCTGCCGCAGGTGGTCGAGGCGGCCAGCGCCCCGATCGGCGCGATCGACAAGATGACGGTGATCTCGACCGACGGGGCGTCGTCGCTGACCAAGTCGGTGGCCGGCAACGTGGCCCAGGGCCTCCAGCTCGGCTCCGACCTCACCGGCATCGACCTGGCCGGCCTGCTCGCCAAGCTCGGCGCGGCGTCGGCCGTGTCCCCGGCCAACGGCAAGGCGTCGGTCGAGGGCAGCGCGGTCGAGGCCCGCTGACCGTACGACGGGGGGCCGTCCGGCGGTGCGCCGGGCGGCCCCTGTGTCGTTCAGGTCAGCTCAGGCCCTGCTCGGCGGCCCAGCGCCGCAGTTCGGCCTCGGCCTCGTCGCGGTCGAGCGGGCCGCGTTCCAGCCGCAGTTCCCTGAGGTGCTGCCAGGCCCGGCCGACCACCGGCCCCGGCGGCACCCCGAGCAGTTCCATGATCGCGTTGCCGTCCAGGTCGGGCCGGACCCGGGCCAGGTCCTCCTCGGCGGCGATCCGGGTGATCCGCTCCTCAAGCGCGTCGTAGTCGGCGGCGAGCTGGGCCGCCTTGCGCCGGTTGCGGGTGGTGCAGTCGGAGCGGGTCAGTTTGTGCAGCCGGTCCACCAGGTCACCGGCGTCGGTGACGTAGCGGCGCACGGCCGAGTCGGTCCACTCGCCCCGGCCGTAGCCGTAGAACCGCAGGTGCAGTCCGACCAGTTTGGTGACCTGGGCGGTGACGTCCTTCGGGTAGCGCAGTGCCTTCATCCGGTTCTTGGTCAGCCGGGCGCCGACCACCTCGTGGTGGTGGAAGCTGACCCGGCCGTCCGGACCGACCGCCTTGGTGGCCGGCTTGCCCACGTCGTGCATGAGCGCCGCCATCCGCAGCACGAAGTCGCAGCCGTCCGTCTCGTACGACACCGCGTTGCTCACCACGGTCAGGGTGTGCTCGTAGACGTCCTTGTGCTGGGCGTGCTCGTCGATGGTGAGCTTGAGGCCGGTCAGCTCGGGCAGGAACCGGTCGGCCAGCCCGGTGTCGACCAGCAGCCGCAGCCCGGTGACCGGGTCGGCGCCGCACAGCAGCTTGGTGAACTCGTCGCGGATCCGCTCGGCGGTGATCCGGTCCAGGTCGGCGGCCATCGCCACCATCGCCGCCCGCACGTCGGGGTGGACGGCGAAGCAGAGCTGGGCGGCGAACCGGGCGGCCCGCAGCATCCGCAGCGGGTCGTCGCCGAACGACTCGGCCGGCGTGCCCGGGGTACGGATGATCTTCGCGGCCAGGTCGTCCAGCCCGCCGTACGGGTCGGTGAACCGGTGGTCGGGGAGGCTGACCGCCATCGCGTTGACGGTGAAGTCCCGCCGCTTCAGGTCGTCGGTGAGGTTCGTGCCGTACTCGACGACGGGGTTGCGACTGACCTGGTCGTACGCCTCCGCGCGGAAGGTGGTGACCTCCAGCCGGAGGCCGTCGCGCTGGCAGCCGATGGTGCCGAACTCCCGACCGGTCTCCCAGATCGACTCGGCCCAGCCCCGGACGATCCGTAGCGTCTGCTCGGGGTGGGCGTCGGTGCAGAAGTCCAGGTCGTCGCCGAGCCGACCGAGCAGGGCGTCACGGACGGAACCACCCACCAGGTGCAGTTCGTGCCCGGCGCGGGCGAACCGGCGGCCCAGTTCGTCGGCGACCGGGGAGACGCGGAGCAGTTCGGCGACGGCGTTGCGCTGCACGGTGGTGAGTTCACGGCGTGCGGCGGCGTGGGGTGTGGAGGCTTCGGACATGGGATCGCCAGCCTATCGGGCGGGGACGGGAACCGATCCGCCGGGCGCGGATGTCGGGTACGGGTTGACTATGGTCATGGACGTGCGGACCGGTGCCGGCTCCGTCGTACCCCGGGGAGGCTGGAGATGAGCGGCGGGCTCTACCGCAGCGCGAACGCCGCGCAGGGGGGCGACGGGCCCCGGCCGTACGACGGGGCGACCTTCATCTCCGCCGAGCCGTTGAACCAGCCGGGGGTGGAGGCGACCGCGCCGCCGCAGGAGGTGGTCGCCGAGACCAGCGCGGCGGCGAACAGCGCGGTGATGGCGGTCGGCAGCCTGGTCAGCCGGGGCACCGGCTTCGTCCGGAACCTGATGATCGGCGCCGCGCTGGGCAGCGCCGTCGGCGACGCGTTCACCACCGCCCAGTTCCTGCCCAACCAGGTGTACGAGTTCCTGCTGGGCGGCGTGCTGACCAGCGTGCTGATCCCGGTGCTGGTCCGCCGCAGCAAGGCCGACCCGGACCGGGGCGAGGCGTACGCCCAGCGGCTGCTGACCCTCGCGGTGCTGGCCCTCGCGGTCACCGTGGTGCTGGCCCTGCTGCTGGCCTCGACCCTGACCACGCTCTACGCCGGTGGCAAGAACGAGGCCTACACGGGCCTGGTCACCAACCTGTCGTACCTGATGCTGCCGATGCTGTTCTTCACCGGCGTCAGCGCGTTGATCGCGGCGGTGCTGAACACCCGGGGGCACTTCGCCGCGCCGATGTGGGCGCCGATCCTGAACAACCTGGTCGTCATCGGCACCTTCGGTCTCTACATCGTGGTGTACGGGGCGAAGGCGCTGGGCCCGGAGGACATCGGCTGGGACCGCATCCTGCTGGTCGGCGGGGGCACCCTGCTCGGCGTGGCGGTGCAGGCGGCCGGGCTGCTGCCAGCGCTGCGCAAGGTGGGTTTCCGGTGGAAGCTGCGGTTCGACTTCCGCGAGCTGGGCCTGCGCGAGCTGGCCCGGCTCGGTGGCTGGATGTTCTGCTACGTCGCGGTCAACCAGCTCGGCCTGTTCGTGGTGGTCAACCTGCTCACCCGGGCCGCCGGTGGCGACGAGAGCAACGCCGGCCTGCTGATCTACAACAACGTCTTCCTGCTGCTGATGATGGCGCACGGCATCATCGCCGTCTCGATCATCACGGCGCTGATGCCCCGGATGAGCGCCGCCGCCGCCGAGGGCCGGTTCGCCGACGTCACCGCCGACCTGTCCCGGGGCACCCGGATGGTGACGGCGGTGCTGGCCCCGATCGCGGTCTGCTATGCGGTGCTGGCCGGCCCGGTCTCCGTGGTGGTCTTCCGGTACGGCGCGTTCACCGGTGACAACGCGCTGGCCACCTCGCTGGTGCTGCTGGTCGCCGCGCTGGGCCTGGTGCCGTTCGCGATCAGCCAGCTGTTCACCTTCGCCTTCTACGCGCTGCCGGACACCCGCACCCCGGCCCTGGTCAACATCCCGGTGGTGATCCTGCGGGTGGCCGTGCAGATCGGGGTGTTCGTCGCCTTCTCGGCCACCTTCGCGGCGGCCGGCATGATGCTCGGCAACGCCATCTCGTACGTGGCGGCGGCGGTGCTCTCGGCGATGCTGCTGCGGCCCCGGGTGGGCCGGATCGGACTGGGCCGGATCATGCGGACCATGGGCAAGGTGCTGGTGGCGGCGCTCGGCGCGGCGCTGGTCGGCCTGCTGGTGGTCAACCTGCTGCCCGGCGACCCGGGCAACCTGAGTTGGACGGCGGCGGCGGTGCGGCTGGTCCTCGGCGGGGCGGTGATCGGCGGGACGTACCTGGGCCTGGCGATGGTGCTGCGGATCGGCGAGATCACCGAGGTGGTCGCGATGGTGCGCCGGCGGCTCGGCCGCTGAGCCGCCGGCCAGCCCGGAACCGGGCAGGGGACACGCAGTGTGAACGAGGATCACCAGCCTGGGGACACGCCTGTGGATAACTTGGTGATTGCCCGCTCAGTCACCGTAAAGGGCTGTGGATAACCAACCGTAAGGCTGAGCATGTATCACCGTTCGGCGGGAACCAGACCTGTCGACACCGGTTCGCTCCGGTGGGTCGGCCCGGAGGCCGGCGGTTTGCGACGGGCGTCTAGATTGGCCAGTACATGTGTCAGCAACGCGGGAGAGAGCGGCATTAAACGGACTTTCCACCTCATATGCGACAGGCCGTGGGGCGCGGCGGGAAGATGACATGTCGGTATGACGGGCGGTCCGGGTAAGGTCGCTGTCGACGGACACGGCAGGTGGCCGACGCCCGAGTCGACGCCGCCGGTCGGTTCCAGCGACGGCGGAGCGGGAAGCCACATGCCCAGCAGCGCGGGTCCATCGATCGACACGATCACCGAGGGAGGACGGGTGACCCAGGTCGGCGAGGGTCAGGAGGCGGAGGAAACTGCTCCTCCGGTCATGACCTTCGGTGCTCCCATGGCCGGTGAGATCCTCGCCGAGCGGTACGAGCTGGTCGAGCACATCAACAACGACAGCGCCGGGCGCCTGGTCTGGCGGGGGGTCGACGTCATCCTGCGCCGGCCCGTGGCGGTGGTGCTCCGCTACCCCGGCGGCGACTCGGCCACCGAGATGCTCCAGGCAGCCGTGGCGGCCAGCCGGGTCATCCACCCCAACCTGGTCGGCGTCTACGACGCGATCGACGAGGACGTCCGGGCGTACGTCGTCCGGGAGTGGGTCGACGGCCGCTCCCTGCGTGAGCTGGTCGCCGAGGGGCCGATGGACCCGGCCCGGGCCACCGCCGTCGGCAACGCGGTCGCCAGCGCCCTCGCCGCTGTGCACGCCACCGGGATGGTCCACGGCAACGTGCACCCCGGCACCGTGATGATCAGCGACGACGGCCGGGTGGTCCTGGCCGACGCCCGCACCGACGGCGACGACAGCCAGGAAGCCGACATCCGCGCGGTGGGTGGCGTCCTCTACTTCGCCCTCACCGGGCACTGGCCGCACGCCGAGGCCCCGCTGCGCGGCGCGACCGCCGGCCACGGCCGGGCCGCCATCCCGGACGCCGTCCGCGACGCCAGCGGCGCCATCGCCGCCCCCCGGCAGGTCCGGGCCGGCGTACCGGCGTACCTCGACGACCTGACGATGGACCTGCTCGACGCCGAGATCGCCCCGCCGTCGTCGGACGTGCTCTCCGCCGAGCTGGGTCGCCTCGACATCCCCGCCGAGGACCACTTCCTCGACCAGACCGGCACCATCCGGTTCACCGCCGACGGCGTCGAGGACCGTTCACCGCTGGCCGCCGCGGGCGGCCGGAAGGTCGCGATCGGCATCGCCGGGCTGCTGGCGGTCGCCCTCGTCGGCCTACTCATCGGCATCACCACCCTGGGCGGTGACGACAGCCCCGAGACCGAGCCGGTGGCCCGCCCCTCCATCAGCGCCCCGGCCGGCGACGCCACCCCGGCCCCCGTGGTGCGCAAGCTCGCCATCCAGGACATCCGGATCATCGACCCGGACAGCCGGCAGCGCAACGAGCTGGACGACGCCGAGAAGATGATGGACGGCGACGAGGACAAGGGTTGGGAGACCGACACCTACTACTCGGCCAACTTCAGCAACTACAAGAAGGGCATGGGGGTCTGGATCGACCTCGGTGCCCCGCACACGGTCAAGTCGCTCACCGCCACCCTGTCGGACTCCGGTGTCTCCGCCGCGCTGTTCACCGGCGACGGCGACTTCCCGTCCACCTCGCAGGGCGACAAGGACCTGGTCAAGGGCTTCAAGACGCGGATCGGCCAGCCGTTCGAGCAGCACGACGGCACCAAGATGGCCTTCGACGGTTTCGACCCCGAGCAGAAATACCAGTACCTGCTCTTCTGGATCACCGAGCTGCCCTCCACCGAGCGGGGCTTCAAGCTGGGCGTCCAGGAGATCGCGGTCCAGGGATCGTGATCCGCCGGCCGCGACCCCGTCACCGCCTCCGCCGGACGTGGTGATGGTCGGTCGCGGCGGGCAGTCACCCGACCCGGCGACCGGTGGGCCGGCGTCGGCCGTGGTGCCGCACCCCGAGACCACCGACCTGGACCTGCTCCACGCCCACGTCGCCGGTGACCGGGACGCCTTCACCGCGCTCTTCCACAGGCACCGCGACCGGCTCTGGGCGGTGGCCCTGCGGACCACAGGCGACCGGGAGGAGGCGGCCGACGCCCTCCAGGACGCGCTGCTGTCCGCCCACCGCGCCGCCGGCCGGTTCCGGGGCGACTCCGCCGTCACCACCTGGCTGCACCGGATCGTGGTCAACGCCTGCCTGGACCGGCTCCGCCGCCGGCAGGCGCACCCCACCGTCCCGCTGCCCGACGGCAACCGCGACCACGACGCCCGGGGCACCGGTGGCGTCGAACCGACCGCCCCGGCCACCGACCACGACACCGCCCTGGTCGTACGCCAGGCGCTGGCCGGGCTGCCGGTCGAGCAGCGGGCCGCGCTGATCCTGGTGGACGTGCAGGGCTACCCGGTCGCCGAGGTCGCCCGGATCCTCGGCGTGGCCGAGGGCACGGTGAAGAGCAGGTGTGCCCGGGGCCGGGCCCGCCTGGCCGGCGTGCTGGGGCACCTGCGCACCGGCGGGGACCAGCCCCCGGTCGGGTCGACCACGGCGGACGGGTCCCGCCGGACGGGGCGGGACGTTCCCGACGTCACACCCGGGAACCGGCAGCCGGCCAGCGGCGTCCGATCGGGGTCGGGGCAGGCCCGGCGGGACGCCATCCAGGAGGAGCAGTGACGGGCCGGGAGTTCAGGGAGGTCGACCACGACCTGCTCGCCGACTACGTGGGCGGGGCACTGGACGGCACCCCGGAGCACACCGTCGTCGCCCGCCTGGTGGCCGAGGACCCGGCCTGGGCCGAGGCGCACGCCGTCCTGACGCCCGCCGTGGCCCGCGTGCACGACGCGTTGGCCGGTTGGGGCGCCGCCGCACCGGAGATGCCACTGGCCGTGGTGGAGCGGCTCACCGCCGTGCTCGCCGGTGCCGGTCCGGCTGCCGACCCGCCCGCCGAGGACGACGCGACTCCCCGCCGGGCCGCACGACCGGCCGCACCGGGCGACATCCGGCAGGTGGGGGCGGCCGTGCCTACGCAGCCGGGTGGCCGGCGTACCCCCGACGGGCGTGCCGATCCGTCGGGCCCCGGCCGGCGGCGACGTTGGGCGCGGCTCGCCGGGCCGGTCACCCTCGCCGCGGCGTCGCTGGCCGCGGTGGGCTTCGGCGTCGCCCACCTGGTCGACGGCACCGCCGACCGGGACGCGCCCACCTCGATGGCCGGCCCGGCGCAGGAGAGCACGGAGCGCGGGTTCCGGTTCAGCGGCGAGACCCGGCGCAGCGGCGTCGACTGGTCTCCGTCGACGTTGCGGGGCACCACGGAAGCCCCGCTGGCCCAACCCGTCACCCCGCCGGGGCTGCGGCCCGGTGACGAACCGGGGGTCACCACCCAGATCAGCCCCGGCGCGCCGGAGAGCAAACGGCTCGCCGCCCCCGCCGGGCTGGACCGGCTGACCGGGCGGGCGGCGCTCGACGCCTGCCTCGCCGACATCGCGTCCGCGCACCAGCGTGGGCCGGTCACCGTCGAGGTGGTCGACTACGCCACGTTCAACGGCGAGCCGGCGCTGGTCGTCCACTTCGCCGATTCCACCGGGGCACGGTGGGCGTGGGTGAGCGGCGCGGAGTGCGGTGTGCCGGGGTCCGGCGCGGACACCCGCTACCAGTCGCGGGTAGGGTGAGGGCCCGGTCACCGCTCGTCCCGCATCGCGTGACGTGACCCACCGGACGACCGGTCCGGGAATCCCCGGTTCGTACGATGACGTTCTGCAAGTCAGCCGCCGACGTCGTTGAACCGTCGGCGCTCGGATCGACGTCGGTGCGCCGCCGATGTCGTACACACACATCGGGAGACGGCAGTGGACGAGGTCCGCAACCTGATCATCATCGGCTCCGGGCCGGCCGGGTACACGGCGGCGGTCTACGCCGCACGCGCCAACCTCAAGCCACTCGTGATCGAGGGTGTGCAGTCCGGCGGTGCGTTGATGACCACGACCGAGGTGGAGAACTTCCCCGGTTTCGCCGACGGCATCCTCGGCCCCGAGCTGATGGACAACATGCGCAAGCAGGCCGAGCGGTTCGGTGCGGAGTTCCTGACCGACGACGTCACCCGGGTCGAGTTGAAGGACACCGGCGACACCGGTTCCGACGCGGTCAGCACCGTGTGGGTCGGGCAGACCGCCTACCGGGCGAAGGCCGTCATCCTCTCCACCGGCTCGGCCTGGCGTCCGCTGGGTGTGCCGGGTGAGCAGGAGTACCTGGGCCACGGCGTGTCGTCCTGCGCCACCTGCGACGGCTTCTTCTTCCGCAACCAGCACATCGTGGTGGTCGGCGGTGGCGACTCCGCGATGGAGGAGGCCAGCTTCCTCACCCGGTTCGCCGAGTCGGTCACCATCATCCACCGGCGCGACTCGTTCCGGGCCAGCAAGATCATGGCCGACCGCGCGCTGAGCAACGACAAGATCCGGGTGGAGTGGAACAGCACCGTCGAGGAGGTGCTCGGCGAGGACGGCAAGGTGACCGGCGTCCGCGTCCGTAACGTGCACACCGGCGACGTCAAGGTGCTCGACGTGACGGGCGTCTTCGTGGCGATCGGCCACGACCCGCGCAGCGAACTCTTCCGCGGCCAGGTCGAGCTGGACGACGAGGGTTACGTGAAGGTGCAGTCGCCGAGCACCCGCACCAGCGTGCCGGGCGTCTTCGCCGCCGGTGACGTGGTCGACCACACCTACCGGCAGGCGATCACCGCCGCCGGCACCGGCTGCGCCGCCGCCCTCGACGCCGAGCGGTTCATCGCCACCCTGAGCTGAACGACTGCAACGCCACAACTGAGAAGGAGGGTCAATAGTGGGAGCGACCAAGGTCGTCACCGACGCCAGCTTCACCGCTGACGTGCTCAAGTCCGACAAGCCGGTCCTGGTGGACTTCTGGGCCGAGTGGTGCGGGCCGTGCCGCAAGGTCTCGCCGCTGCTGGAGGAGATCGCCGGCGAGATGGCCGGCCAGGTCACCATCGTCAAGCTCAACATCGACGAGAACCCGGAGACCGCCCGCGCCTACCGGGTGATGTCCGTACCGACCCTCACCATCTTCAAGAACGGCGAGCCGGTGCAGTCGATCGCCGGCGCCAAGCCGAAGGGCGAGCTGGTCCGGCTGATCGAGTCGGCGCTGTAACCCCGTTCCACCACCGGGAACCCCGCACCCCACCGGGTGCGGGGTTCCCGCCGTTCGGGCTCCTGACCTGCACGAACCCCCGGCCGACGGCAACCGGTCACGGTACGCTCCGTAAGCGCTGGTCCTACCGGACGCGCAAGCGTGGCCGTCAAGCGAAGGTGCCCGGCAGCCAACCTCTGAGGGGGTCCTGCGTGCGTCCGATCCGACCCGGTGACCGCGGACCGGCAGTGACCGAGATCCGTGCCGTCCTGACCGGCCTGGACCTTCTCGCCGCACCCGGCGACGAGTTCGACGCCGCCACCGAACGGGCCGTCCGGGCCTTCCAGCAGTCCCGTGGACTCAGCGCGGACGGGCGGGTCGGTGCCGAGACGTGGCGGGCCCTGGACGCCGCCCGCTGGCGGCTCGGCGCCCGCACCCTCTACCACGCGGTGCCCGACCCGCTGATCGGCGAGGACGTCCGGTCGCTACAGGAACGCCTGCTGGAGATGGGCTACGACGTCGGCGGCGCGGACGCCGTCTACGGCGTACGCACCGCGCGGGCGGTGGCGCAGTTCCAGCGTGAGGTGGGGCTGAAACCGGACGGCTCCTGCGGGCCGTACACGATGGGCGCGCTGCGTCGGCTCGGCCGCAAGGTGGTCGGCGGACGCCCCCAGTGGCTGCGCGAATCCGACGCGATCCGACAGTCCGGGCCGACCCTGGTCGGGCGCACCGTGGTCATCGACCCCGGCCACGGCGGCACCGACCCGGGGGTGGTGGTGCCCGACGGGACGCTGCGCTGGACCGAGGCGGACCTGGTGCACGACCTGGCCAGCCGGCTGGAGGGGCGACTCGCCGCGGCCGGCGTCCGGGTGCAGTTGACCCGGGGCCCCGCGCCCCGCACCTGCCTGCCGGACATCGACCGGGCGGAGCTGGCCAACTCCCTCGGTGCCGACGTGTTCATCTCGCTGCACACCGACGGCCACGCCAACCCGGCCGCCGACGGGGTCGCCACCTACCACTACGGCACCGACAACGGCGTCACCTCGGCCACCGGGGAACGGCTCGCCGGGCTGGTACAGCGGGAGATCGTCGCGCGGACCGGGCTGCGCGACTGCCGTACCCACGCCAAGGCGTGGGACCTGCTGCGGCTGACCAGGATGCCCGCCGTGCGGGTCGAGGTGGGCTACCTGACCTCGCCGCAGGACCGGGCCCGGCTGGTCGACCCCCGGTTCCGGGACCGGATCGTCGAGGCGCTCGTCGCGGCTGTACAGCGGATGTTCTTCCCGGTCGAACGGGACGTGCCGACCGGCTCGATCGACGTCAGCGCGCTCCGCGCGGTGGTGGCGGCCGGCGCGGTCCGCGACTGAGCCGGGCGCGGCCCGGGTCGGCGGCCCGGTCAGCCGGCGCTGGAGCGGGTGGCCGGGGCGGGACGCACCGGCCGCAGCAGGCTCTCCGGGCTCATCGAGCCGAGCAGCTTCTCCAGCGCGTACTCGACGTCGGACTTCCAGCTCAGCGCGGTGCGCAGCTCCAGCCGCAGGCGCGGGTAGCGGGGGTGCGGGCGGACCGTCTTGAAGCCCACCGAGAGGAAGAAGTCGGTCGGGGCGACACAGGCCCGGGTGTCGTCCGGTTCGTCACCGAACTTCGCGTCGCCGAACGCCTCGATCGCCTTGATACCCCGCTTGGTCAGGTCCCGGGCGACCCCCTGCACCAGCATCCGGCCCAACCCTCCCCCGGCGAAGGCGGGCACCACGTTGGCGGTCATCAGCAGCGCGGCGTCCGCCGAGACCGGCGAGGTCGGAAACGCCATCGACCGGGGTACGTAGGCCGGCGGCGCGTACATCACGAACCCGGCCGGCATCCCGTCGACGTACGCCAGCTTGCCGCAGGAACCCCACTCCAGGAGCGTCTGGGAGACCCACGCCTCCTTCTCCAGCCCCGGGTCGCCGTTCGCACAGGCCCGCTCGGCGGAGACCGGATCCAGCTCCCAGTAGACGCACTGCCGGCACGGCCGAGGCAGGTCTTCCAGGGTGTCCAGGGTCAGACTGACCAGACGTCGCGACATCAGAGCATCCCCACACTTTGGCTCGGAGGCGAGACCAGCCCGCAGCGGCAGCATCGCCCGCTGCGTCCCCGACGAGCGATCGTACGCCGACTGGCGACCGTACGGGAGGGGACGCGCGAATGGCCACCCGGGACGGGGACGGGACGTCCGGGATGTGGACCCGCCCCGGATCGTGACCGGCGATCCGCCGAACGGGGACTACGATCGGCCGACCGGCGTCCCGCGCCGTCATGGTCGCCGGCACCGCGGGTACCCCAGCGGGCGGGAGCCCGACCGACACCCGATCGAGGTGATGTCATGACCGGCACGACGCTCGACGACTACACCGACCGGTACGCCCGGCGGGTCCGGGGCATGACCGCCTCGGAGATCCGGGCCCTCTTCGCGGTCGCCAGCCGGCCGGAGGTCGTCTCGCTCGCCGGTGGCGCACCCTACATCGCCGCGCTGCCGCTCGACGCGGTCGGTGAGATGCTCGGCCGGCTCGGCTCCGAACTCGGCTCGACCACCCTCCAGTACGGCATCGGCCAGGGCAGCCTGGAGCTGCGCGAACGGATCTGCGAGGTGATGGCGCTCTCCGGCATCGACGCCTCCTGCGGTGCCTCCCCCGACGACGTGGTGGTCACCGTCGGCGGGCAGCAGGCGCTCGACCTGGTGGCCCGGCTCTTCCTCGACCCGGGTGACGTGGTGCTCGCCGAGGGCCCGACGTACGTCGGCGCACTCGGGGTGTTCCAGGCCGCCCAGGCCCAGGTCGTGCACGTGCCGATGGACGACGACGGGCTGATCCCGGAGGCCCTGGAGGTGGCCATCGCCGACCAGGCCCGCGCCGGCCGTCGGGTCAAGTTCCTCTACACCATCCCCACCTACCAGAATCCGGCCGGCGTGACGCTCAGCGACGAGCGGCGGGAACGGGTGCTCGACATCTGCGAGCGGGCCGGCCTGCTGGTGGTCGAGGACGACCCGTACGGCCAGTTGGGTTTCGAGGGTGACGCGCCCACGCCGCTGCGGGCCCGCCGCCGCGACGGGGTGTTCTACCTGAGCACCTTCTCCAAGACCTTCGCCCCCGGGCTGCGGGTGGGGTGGATCCTCGCCCCGCACGCCGTCCGCGACAAGCTGGTCATCGCCAGCGAGGCGCAGATCCTCTGCCCCAGCGCCTTCGCGCAGGCAGCCGTCTCGACGTACCTGTCGACGATGCCCTGGCGGGAACAGCTCAAGGTCTACCGGGAGGTCTACCGCGAGCGGCGGGACGCGCTGCTCGGCGCGCTGCACGACCAGATGCCCGAGGGCACCACCTGGACCAGGCCCGCCGGCGGGTTGTTCGTCTGGGCCACCCTGCCCGACGGGCTGGACGCCAAGGCGATGATGCCGCGTTCCATCGCCGCCCGGGTCGCCTACGTGCCGGGGACCGGCTTCTACGCCGACGGCACCGGTGCCGGCAACATGCGACTCAACTTCTCCTTCCCCACCGCGGAGCGGATCCGCGAGGGGGTGCGCCGGCTGGCCCGGGTGATGGAACAGGAGCTGGCCATGCGGCAGGTCTTCGGGGCGGTCACCCCGACCGGGAGCCGGCGGGGTGGTCCGGACGCCCCCGGCCCCGACTTGGCATGATTCCGGCATGGCTGCCACCCCCGTCGAGCGCTCCCTCGTGACCGGTTCTACCGCCTCCGACCTGCACGTGCTCGTGCTCGCCGGTGGCCTGTCCTACGAGCGGGACGTCTCCCTGCGGTCCGGCCGGCGGGTCCTCGACGCGTTGCGCAGCGCCGGCGTGGAGGCGGAGCTGCGGGACGCCGACGTGGCGTTGCTGCCCGCGCTGGCCGCCGACCCGCCCGACGCGGTGGTGATCGCCCTGCACGGCGCGACCGGCGAGGACGGTTCGCTGCGCGGCGTGCTCGACCTCTGCGACGCGCCCTACGTCGGTTGCGACGCACGGGCCGCCCGGCTGGCCTGGGACAAGCCTTCGGCGAAGGCGGTGCTGCGGGAGAACGGCATTCCCACCCCCGACTGGGTGGCCCTGCCGCACGACCGTTTCTCCGAGCTGGGTGCGGTGGCGGTGCTCGACCGGATCGTGGACCGGCTGGGGCTGCCGCTGATGGTCAAGCCGACGCAGGGCGGTTCGGGCCTCGGCGCCGCCGTGGTCAGGGACGCCGCCGCGCTCCCGGCCGCGATGGTCGGCTGCTTCGCGTACGACTCGACGGCGCTGGTCGAGCGGTACGTGGCCGGGATGGACGTGGCGGTGTCCGTGCTCGACCTGGGCGACGGACCGCAGGCGCTGCCGCCGGTGGAGATCGTCCCCCGCAACGGCGTGTACGACTACGCGGCCCGCTACACCGCCGGCCGCACCACCTGGCACGCGCCGGCCCGACTCGACCCGACCGTCGCCGGTGCGGTGGCCGAGGTGGCGTTGGCCGCGCACACCGCACTCGGGCTGCGTGACCTGTCCCGCGTCGACCTGATCGTCGACGGGGACGGTCAGCCGCACGTGCTGGAGGTCAACGTCTCACCCGGGATGACGGAGACGTCGCTGCTGCCGTTGGCGGTTCAGGCGGCCGGGCTGGACCTCGGCCAGGTCCTCGGCACGCTCGTCGGTCGGGCCGCCGCCCGCCGCTCCTGACCCGCCGCTGTAGGCCGGCTTGCGGCCGGCGTTTCGTCAGTGTCGGACGGTGTCCCGGGTGACGGTTCCGCTGCTGTCCTCCCCGGTTCCGCCGCTACCCTTCCCGGTTCCGGCCGGCTCGTCGGTCCCGGTGATCTCCGTCGCCGGACCGTCGGGACCGCTCGACGCCGAATCGGTACCGGTGCCCTCGGACCCGCCGTCCGGGTGGGCGGCCTCGGCGGGCTGACCGTCGGCGTCCCGGCCGGTCTCCGGCTCGGGGTCGTCGCCCGGGGTGCCGTTGCCCGGCTCCTCCGCCGTACCTCCCCCCGACGCCGCGTGTTCCGCCACGGTGTCGACCGAGGCTCCTCCCGACCCGGTGGCCAGGTCCGGGGTGGGCGCATTCTCCGTGACCGGGAGCGGGGTCTCCTCCGCCGACTCGATCACCGAGACGGCTTCGTCGGCGGCTGCCGCCGCGGCCTCGGCCGACGACTGCGCGGCGATACTGGAGGGCGTCTGCCACTGGATGCGCGGCGGCTCGGCGAGCGGGCGTCCACCGAACTCGGCCAGCCAGGCCGCGACATGCGCGAGGTTTTCCCGCCACCGGGATTCTGAGATCGGGGGCAGGATCGAGTCCCAGAGCGACAGGAACGTGCCGCGCAGTTGGAGCCGACCGTACGGCCGGGCCAGGAACCACATGTGCAGGTGGGCGGACCCGTCGCCCCACCGGTTCACGTGCACCCGGGCGACACCGTCCAGCGAGCGGATGGCGCGCTCCAGCCGGACCGTCATCACCCCGAGTTCGGCGGCGAGCAGGTTGGGCAGGTCGCCCAGGTCGAGGTGGGACCGTGACTCCAGGATGAGGACCATCGGCAGGCCGGTGGGACGGTCCATCGCCCGCACCCGCCAGCGCTCACCCACCCAGATGTACGCGTCGTCCGGCGCGTTGCAGGCGATGCATTCCCGGAGCCCTTCGCCCTTGCGGGGAGGCTCGACCGCTACCGGCTCGTCGAGCTGCTTGACCCGGAGGTCACCTTCGAAGGGGAACGACGGCCACTGGGTGAAGTCCGGAACCGAGGGGGGAGGGGTGTCGTGCACGACGCTGACCCTAACCGAGACGGGGACCGCTGTCCCTACCCCGAACGCCGCTGATCATGAGGGGATTTCAGCCAGCGGGAGGCGACGGACGGGGTGACGCCGAGGGGCTGAAGGACGGTTGTCCACAGGCTGATGAGATCACCAGCACACCCCGTCATCCACAGGCCGGGAAGCGTTCTGACGCGCTGTTTCACGTGAAACGAGTGCAGCCTGTGGAAAACTTCTGTGGATAACTTTGGTGCTTCATCCACAGCACTGTTCACAGGAACCAGGGGTCCGTCTTCCTCAACGATCGAGAGGTTCACCGGGCTGCTGGGCGGCCGTCGCTTTTCCTTCAACGGAGACCTGGGATCGCCCATTCACGCGTCGGTGCTTGTCCGCCTCCAGGAGACCGGGCGGTTCGGTATGGCCAGTGATCACCTTCCCCGTCGGCCGGTTCTCACCACGGCTTCGCGGCGGCAGGGGTGAGGACCGGCCCACGGGTTTCACGTGAAACAACACCGGGGCGGCGTGGCCGGGCTCGGATGGGCTGACGCTGCGTCTCGGTGGTGCGGACTGGCTCTCGGCACCATCCGCCGCCTGACGGGTGAAGCACCACCCGTGTCGCCGCCGCGAGATCCTGCCAGTGGTGGTGACATCAGGGTCGCACGTAACGGCGGTGGGCGGCCGGGGGCCGGCCGGGTGGCAGCGGGGGATGCCGCCGGAGGGTCGATGCCGACATCGGGGCGTCGGGTCCACTTCAATGCAGCGGGCAGCGGACAGCGGGCAGCGGACAGCGGACAGCGGACAGCGGGCAGCGGGCAGCGGGCAGCGGGTGATCATGCATCCTGGGAGCCCGCTGTTCCACGTGAAACGTTGCGGCATCAGGCGCGTCTGGTCGCTCTCGCGGCGCCCCGTCGGGCGTAGCCGGCCGGCGGGAGCTCTCAGATCAATCGTGCCGACCTCTGCGCCTCCCGGACGGAACCCACTGTGGGTCGCGGCAGTCATCGTGATCCAGGCCATCTGAGCGGCCCGCAGGCCACCCCGACGGTCGGGGCGGCCGCCGCGCGGCTGTCCCGCTGGCATCCCCCACATCAGGTCAGCCCACAAGTAGGTCCGATGCGGGTGTCGCGTTGGTCGGCGGTGTCGAGCCCCACCGGCCCGAACTGCTCGGGCGGCGTGCTCCTGCCTGTCAGTCGCTGGGAACCCCGGTTCGTGACGGGGCACGCCGCCCTTCGGACCCGGGCCACCGTCACGACCGGCGTCAGGCCGAACTCGGCCCAGCTTCCACGCAAGCTGCGCCCGGTCAGACGACGGGCCAGCGGGACTCTGGTTGCGCGGCCCGGCACTCACAGCCCCTGCCCGCTTCGTCCAACCCGGTGTCTCACCGTCCGCCATCGTTGGCCCCGGTACCGGAGGCACGGAGCCGGGTGGTCTCGCCACCTTCCAGGTGTGGCCCCTCCACAGCTTCCGCTGACGGCGCCGACCTTCTGGTCGGGCTTTCACCGGAGCACGATTCCCCCGCGGTATCGGCGCGTCGGGCCCCATCGCCAGACCCCGGTTTCACGTGAAACTGGTCCGTCGGAAGTGACTCGTTGGCGTCGCTGCCGAAGCCTGCCATCCTCAACGGCAGCCGAGCACGCCGTTACGGAGCAGCCCTCCGCTCGGCTGCACCCGTTCACCACTCCCGTCGGAAAGCTCTGACTTCCCTTCCCTCGGACCTCCCCGTCTTCAGGCCGCCCCGCGGGCAGGCAGTTGCCGACGGTGGCGGTGACGAGGGGTCCACCCGACGCATGCGCGGGGACGGAGGGACCGTGTTCCCGGCTCCCGCACACCGAGTGCCCTGGTCCTCTCGGACCGGCCGACCGCCAGCCCCCACGACCCGACAGCTCCACGGGACAAGCAACAGGCCGCGCACCCGGGCGGGCACGCGGCCGGAAATGACGACTGCGGCACAGGCTGACGGACGGGCCGTACCGGACCCGGCAGTCGGACTGTCGTCAGTCCTCGGGTCCTGCCTGCTCTTCCTCGCCGACGCCGATGAGGCCGACGATCCGCTCCAGATCGTCCACCGTGGCGAACTCGATCGTGATCTTTCCCTTGCTCCGACCGATGTCCACCTTCACCCGGGTGTCGAACCGGTCGGAGAGCCGGTCGGCCAGGTCGGTCAGTGCAGGCGCATGCGGCTTGGCCCGGCGCTTGGCAGCCGGCGTCCTGGTGGGGCCGTCGCTGAGCGCCAGGGCGACGATCTCCTCGGTGGCCCGTACGGAGAGTCCTTCGGCGACGATGCGCAGGGCGAGCTGTTCCTGGGCCTCCGACTCGTCGAGGCTGAGCAACGCGCGGGCATGACCGGCCGACAGCACACCGGCAGCCACCCGCCGCTGGACCTGTGGGGGCAGGTTCAGCAGTCGGATCGTGTTCGAGATCTGCGGGCGACTGCGTCCGATCCGGCGGGCCAGTTCCTCGTGGGTGGCACCGAACTCCTCCAGCAGTTGCTGGTACGCGGCGGCCTCTTCCAGCGGGTTGAGGTTGGCCCGGTGGATGTTCTCCAGGAGCGCGTCCCGGAGCATCGCGTCGTCCTTGGTTTCCCGGACGATCGCCGGGATGCTCTCCCGGCCGACCGCCTGGGCGGCACGCCAACGCCGCTCACCCATGACGAGTTCGTACTTCTCGCCGTCGAGCTGACGTACGACGATCGGCTGGAGGAAGCCGACCTCCTGGATGGAGGTCTTCAGCTCCTCCAACGCCTCCTCGTCGAAGACGTGCCGGGGTTGCTTGGGGTTCGGCACGATCGCGTCGACGGAAATCTCCGCGAAGCGCGCACCGGGCACCGGGCTGAGTTGGGGTTCCTCAGGCTGCGGCGGTGCACCGACCGTCGGGGTGGGCATCGACGGGGTCGGGTTCACGGGATCGGCGGACGTTTCGATCACCGGACGCGCCGGGTCGACCTCCACGGGCATGGTCGCCGTGGCCGTGCTGCTCTCCTGCACCGGCCCGGTCGGGATCAGCGCACCGAGCCCTCTACCCAGACCGCCCCGGGGACGGTTCTTCATACGACGCCTCCCAGCGACTCGTCCGCACTACGCATTCCGGTTCACCGGCTCCTTGGCACCGCGCTCGGCGATCTCCTGGGCGGCCTCGAAGTAACTCGTAGCCCCCCGCGATCCGGGATCGTAGGTCATCACGGACTGTCCGTAGCTCGGGGCCTCCGACACGCGGACGTTGCGGGGGATGACAGCCTGGAGGACCTTGTCGCCGAAGTGGTTGCGGACGTCCTGTTCCACGGCGTCGGCCAGCCGGGTACGGCGGTCGTACATGGTGAGCAGGATCGTGGAGACGGCGAGCTTCGGGTTCAGGTGCTGGCGTACCAGATTGATGTTGTTTATCAACTGGTTCAACCCCTCCAGCGCGTAGTACTCGCACTGGATCGGGATCAGCACCTCCTGGGCAGCCACCAGAGCGTTGACTGTCAGCAGGCCGAGAGAGGGCGGGCAGTCTATGAACACGTAGTCGAAGTGCCCCGGGTAGGCCTCGATCGCCCGGTTCAGTCGGGACTCCCGGGCGACCACCGAGACCAGTTCGATCTCGGCACCGGCGAGGTCGATGGTCGCCGGCACACACCACAGGTTGGGGATGCCCTCCACCTCCTGGGCGACCTCGGCCAGCGGCACGCTGTCGATCAGGCAGTCGTAGACATCCGGCACGCCCGTGTGGTGCGGGACGTTCAACCCGGTGGAAGCGTTGCCCTGCGGGTCGAGGTCGACCACCAACACGCGGTTTCCGTGCAGGGCCAGGGCCACCGCCAGGTTCACCGTGGTCGTGGTCTTGCCCACGCCGCCCTTCTGATTGGCAACGCACATCACCCGGGTCCGCTCGGGACGGGGCATGGTCACCTCGCCACTCGGATTAAGGATCTGCACGGCGCGCATCGCCTCCATAGCCAACGGTGGATCATCCTCTTCGCGCGTCGGGGTTTCACGTGAAACGTACGCGGCGTCCGCCGCATCGACGGCCCCGGGAGCGGGAGCGCCGACCATGGTCACGGCATCGGGCACCGCGCCGGGATGGGGCTGTGCGGGCACCGGTGGCGTGTTGCCGTGCACCGGTGCCTCGAAGCGCGAGGGAACCCCCGCGTTCCGTCGTACCGAGGTGGTCGTCCGGTCGTCCGGAGCGTTGACCGGCCGCCCGTCGGGGCCGGACGGCACGGAGGGCGGTGGCACGTACGACTCGGGCACCGGACGGGCGGCACCCACCGCGGGCGGCTCCCGGCGTACCCCGGGATCGTGCTCCGGCGGTCGGATCGTGGGCTGCCCACCGGTCGTCCAGCCCGGCTGATGGTCGGTTTCACGTGAAACAGGGTCCACGCCTGAGCCCGGCCCCTCGGGCCGGTTCACCCATGGGTCGTCGTACCTGCCGTCGTCATGCACCTGTCATCCCTACCCGCTCCGGATGGTCGGTCCGCACCCCGTCTCGCTTGCCGTACACGCGCTCGCACCGCAGGGCGTACGGCCCGGCGTGGGCGATCGGTATCCGGTGCACCCGAACATCCGCCCGCCCCACACTATCGACGCGCGGTCAGCCTACGGGGGACGGGCGCGGCGGGTCCATCTTCGTTGTCCGGACGGTCGGGTGGTCCCCGCCCGTCGGGCAGCCCACCGCGCCGCGCGGCGCTCGACACCGACAGGTCAGGTCAACGGACGCGCTTACGGCCTCCACGCGACCGCTTCGGCGCCATCTTCACGCCGGGGGCGCGGACCACCCGCTCCCGGACGATCTCCACCACGGTGGTGGGCGGGTCGAGGAGATCAGCACCGCAGAGCCGTACCGTCGGCTCGCCTCCGCCGAGCGCGGCGACCGCCCCGGCATGCTCGACGATCTCATCCGCCGCGGAGGCCCCCTTGAGGGCGATCAGTCGTCCACCACGGACGACCAGGGGAAGGCTCCAGGTGGTGAGCCGGTCCAGCGGTGCCACCGCGCGGGCGGTGACCACGTCGGCGGAGAACGGGCCGACACCGTTCGCTCCGGTGGCCGCCTCGTCGGCCCGCCCTCGGAACACCCGGACGGTCCTGGCCAGTCCGAGCCGCTCGACCGCCTCGACGAGGAACGAGGTGCGCCGGGCCAGCGGCTCGACCAGTACGACGTTCAGGTCCGGACGGGCGATCGCCAGCACCATCCCGGGCAGGCCGGCACCGGACCCGACGTCGATCACGCTGGCGTTCCCGGGGATCAGCTCGGCGACAGCCGCACAGTTGAGCAGGTGCCGGTCCCAGATCCGGGGTGCCTCCCGGGGGCCGATCAGGCCGCGTACCACGCCGTCGGTGGCGAGCAGTTCGGCGTACCGCACGGCCAGGTCGAGCCGGTCCCCGAAGAGGGTCCGCGCGGCGGCGGCCAGCCCGGTCGGGAGCGCGGCGTCCTGCGCCGAGGGTACGGGCCGCTCGGGCGACGGCCCGGGTGGCGTTGCACCCGGGCCGGCAGCGGTATCGGTCGGGACGTCGTCGGTGGGCACCAGTTCAGTCCGCGGGCCGGACGACGATGCGTCGGGTCGGCTCGACACCCTCGGACTCGCTCTCCACGCCGCTCATCGCGTTGACCACGTCGTGGACGCACTTGCGCTCGAAGGCCGACATCGGCTCCAGCCGGACCGGCTCGCCGTGCTCCTTGACCTTCTCCACCGCGTTCTTGGCGACTGCGGCGAGTTCCTTACGCCGGGTGGCGCGGTAGCCACCCACGTCGAGCAGGAGCCGGCTCGGGGAACCGGTCTGCCGGAACACGGCCAGCCGGGCCAGTTCCTGGAGCGCCTCCAGGGTGGCGCCCCGCTGGCCGACGAGGTTCTGCAACCGGCCACCGACCACCTCGACGACGGGACGGCCACCGGAGACCAACTCGTCGATGTCGCCGTCGTAGTCGAGGATGTCGAGCAGACCCTCGATGTAGTCGGCGGCGATCTCGCTCTGGGCGAACAACTCGCCCTCGCCGGCGGACTTCTTCTCCTTGCCGCCGTCGGCGGGCTCACCCTCACCGGTCGCGGCGGTCGGAACGGTCTCCTCGTCGAGCGGGGCGTCCGCGCTGGGGATGCTGGTGTCGGTCACGGTGTCATCTCCGTACTAGCTCGGCCGGACCGTCGGGTCCGTTGGTCTCCCGGGGCGGCCGGCGGAAGGGGCCGGCTCGACACGGGCACGTCTGGTGGGGGCGGTCCCGTCCGCCGCGTCGGGCGCGGCGGGTCCGGTCCGGCGCCGGCCGTCACGGCGGCTGCGCGGTACCGGGGGCTGCCGTCGGCACGACCGACGGCAGCCCGGCGGCTCAACCCTGGCGCTTGGCCGGGCCCTTCTTCGGGTTGACCGGCTTGGCACCGGGCTTCGGCCCGGCGACCTTCGGCGCGGCCGGCTTGGCCGGCACCTGCGCGACGGGCTTGTTCCGGTTGAGGAAACCACCGGACTTGGCCGGCTGCACCGGGTTCCGGCCACCCGGGGTCGTCGCCTTGCCGCCGGTGACCCCCTTGTTGGTCACCAGCGGCGGGAACTTGCGGAGCACCCACTGCTGCTGGCCGAGGGTGAACAGGTTGTTGGTGACCCAGTAGATGATCACACCGATCGGGAAGATCGAGCCGGAGACCAGCAGGGACAGCGGGATGCCGTAGAGCATCAGCCGCTGGATCATCCGCTGCTGCGGGTCCTCGGCCCAGCCGGTCTTGAGGATCATCTGGCGGCTGGTCAGGTAGGTGGTGCCCATCATGACCAGGACCAGGATGCCGGCGATCACCTTCACGGTGGTGCCGTTCGCGCCGAGCCGGGCCAGCTCGTCGGCGGTGGAGCCGAACTTGCCGGCGATCGGGGCGGTGAAGATCTTGGCGCTGGAGGCGCTGTCGAACTGCTCGGCGGTCCAGCCGTAGAGGCTCTTGGCCTCCTTGGCCGGGTCGAGCCGGCGCAGCACGTGGAAGAGGCCCAGGAAGACCGGGATCTGGAGGAACATCGGAAGGCAGCCCATCAGCGGGTTGGCCTTTTCCTTCCGATAGAGCTCCATCATCTCCTTCTGGAGCGTCTCCCGGTCACCCTTGTGCTTCTCTTGGAGCTCCTTGACCTTCGGCTGGAGCGCCTGCATCGCCCGCTGGGACTTGATCTGCTTGACGAAGACCGGGAAGAGGATCACCCGGACGGTGACCACCAGGAAGACGATGGCGAGAATCCACGACCAGTTGGTGCCGAGGACCGCGTCGACCGGCACCCCGATGGCGTCCCACGCCGAGTGCCAGGTCAGCAGGATCCACGAGATCGCGTAGTAGATCCAGTCGAGACTCAATTCTCAGACTCCAGTCACGTCGGCGCGTCGGCGGCGGCCCGGCTCCGGCACCGGGTCGTGTCCACCAGGGTGGAAAGGGTGGCAGCGCGACAGCCGCCGGACCGTCAGGCCGGCTCCCCGCAACGCACCGTGACGGGTCACCGCCTCCAGGGCGTAGGCACTGCACGACGGGTAGAACCGGCAGCGGGCCGGCAACGCCGGACTTATCCAACGACGGTACGCGATGATAGGGCCACTGAGCATCCGGGCACCCATGCTCCGGCGCGGCGGCACGATCGGGCTGCTGCTCACCGCGCCCTCCGGCCCCGGGGCTGCCGGGCGGCGGCGATGGCCGCGTCCAGGTCGCCCGCCAGCCGGGGGTACGGCGTCCCGGCCGCGGTGGGCAGGGCGCGTACCACCAGGGTGCTGCCGGCCGGCAGCGTGGCGAGCCGCTCGCGGACCAGGTGCCGCAGCCGGCGGCGGACCTTGTTGCGTACCACGGCGGGACCGACGGCCTTGGACACGACGAAGCCGGCGCGGCTCGACTCGGAGATCAACTCCGGGTCGGTGGTCCGCGCCGGCTCCGGCGGGGTTGTCCCGAGGGGTGTGGCCGCGGGTGTGGCGGTCGCCGGCAGTGTCAGGTGGACGACGACGGCGCCACGACCGACACGTCGACCACCCCGGACCGCTGCGGCGAAGTCGGTGCTACGCCGCAGTCGCTGTGCGGCCGTCAGCACGACTGTCCACGTCCCCGGACCGGTCGGCCTCAGGCCGACAGGCGGGCGCGGCCCTTGGCGCGGCGGGTCGACAGGATGGCGCGGCCGGCCCGGGTGCGCATGCGCAGCCGGAAGCCGTGGGTCTTCGCGCGCCGGCGGTTGTTCGGCTGGTAGGTGCGCTTGCTCACGTCAGGCTCTCCGTTTTCGTACGTCCCCGGTGCGGGTTCGCCCGGGGTCGTTTGGTGGACCAGACCACCTCGGCGGTGGCCTCCGATCGGCGCTGCCCGGCGGCACGGAACCTCGACGGGGCGAGGCGGCGACCACGGACAGCAAGCACCCATCACCCTAGCAGAGGGCGACAGAGCAGCCCCTCCAGCCTACGCAGGGGGGCAATGACCGTCAAACCACCCTGGGCTGCGGCTCCGGGGGGTCGCAGCACCGCCGATCCGGCCCCACGTCCCGATCCCGACGGGGGCGTCGGTTGATGGCGGCCGGCCGTCGCTGTTACCGTGCGCGTTTGCGGTCAGCTTCAGGTTCGGGTTGTCGTTCGGAGCGCAAGACCGGACCCGGCAGTGAATCGTTCGGCACGGTGAACCCGCTTCAACGCCCTCCCCGACAAGGGGGGCAGGTCCGACCCGCGTCCGGCGGGCGGCCACAATCGGTCGGTACACACAGGCTGTGGATAACTTGTGGATGCCGGCCGGTCAGCCGTCCGGTGGGTGAGAGGTACCACCCGCTCGAACGCGGTGGCGGGCCCGGCACGATCCGCTGGACCACAGCGGCGGCCGGGAGCAGAGGCGAGGGGGTGGCACGACGGTGGCCGGAACGATCGACCTTGCCGCGGTGTGGACCGCGGCGACGGACGAACTCGCCGACGAGATCATCTCCGCCCAGCAGCGCGCCTACCTCCGGCTGACCCGGCTGCGGGCGATCGTCGAGGACACCGCCCTGCTGTCGGTGCCGGACGCCTTCACCCGGGACGTCATCGAGTCCCGACTGCGGCCGGCCATCACCGAGGCGCTCACCCGTCGGCTGGGCCGACCGATCCAGGTCGCGGTCACCGTGCGGATCGCCGAGGACGCCGCCGGGCGACCGGCCGGCACCGTCTACCGCAGCGGGCCCGAGGCCGCCCCGGTGGTGACCGGACCGTCCGTCGACGACCATCCCGGCTTCCGGCCGCCGGCCTACGACGAGCCCGACCCGCCGTACCAGCGGGAGGCGGCGCCGCCGTACCAGCGGGAGGAAGGGCCGCCGAAGCAGTCCGGGGCGGAGCCGCCACCGGCCGGGCCGGCGGAACGCGACGGGCACCGCCCGCCCCGGGTCCCGGCGAGCCGGGACGGTGGCCAGGACACCCTCTTCGGCGTCGCCTTCACCGAGCCGCCGCGCCACCCCGCCCCCGAGCGGCACGGTGGCGAGGAACGCCACCGGCCCCCCGGACCGGACGTCGACCCGCGCGGCTACGAGCCCGCGTACCGGGACCAGGGGCGCGCGCCACGTGACCCGCAGGGTCCGCGCGGCCTGGCCCGCGACGGCGCCACCGACAGCGGGCCCGGTCGGGCCGGCGTCGACCACCGCCCCGGTGCCGGTGACCGACGCCCCGGCGGTACGGAGTCCAGTGGCAACCGGCTCAACCCGAAGTACATGTTCGAGACGTTCGTCATCGGCTCGTCCAACCGGTTCGCCCACGCGGCGAGCGTCGCGGTGGCCGAGTCGCCGGCCAAGGCGTACAACCCGCTGTTCATCTACGGCAGTTCGGGGCTGGGCAAGACCCACCTGCTGCACGCGATTGGGCACTACGCCCAGACGCTCGGCAACGCCCGCTCGGTCCGCTACGTCTCGACCGAGGAGTTCACCAACGACTTCATCAACTCGCTGCGGGACGACAAGACCAGTGCGTTCCAGCGCCGCTACCGCGACGTCGACATCCTGCTGATCGACGACATCCAGTTCCTGGAGAACCGCGAGCGGACCCAGGAGGAGTTCTTCCACACCTTCAACACGCTGCACAACGCGAACAAGCAGATCGTGATCACGTCCGACCGCTCGCCGAAGCAGCTGGCGACGCTGGAGGACCGGCTGCGGACCCGGTTCGAGTGGGGGCTGCTGGCCGACATCCAGCCGCCCGACCTGGAGACCCGGATCGCGATCCTGCAGAAGAAGGCCGCCCAGGAGCGGCTGTACGCCCCACCGGACGTGCTGGAGTTCATCGCCTCCCGGGTGTCGAACTCGATCCGGGAACTGGAGGGGGCGCTGATCCGGGTCACCGCGTTCGCCAGCCTGACCCGCTCCAACGTCGAGCTGTCGCTGGCCGAGGAGGTGCTGCGGGACTTCATCCCCGACGGCACCGGCCCGGAGATCACCGCCGACCAGATCATGATCTCCACCTCCGAGTACTTCGGGGTGAGCCTGGAGGACCTGCGCGGGCACTCGCGCTCCCGGGTGCTGGTGAACGCCCGGCAGGTGGCGATGTACCTGTGTCGGGAGCTGACCGACCTGTCGCTGCCCCGGATCGGGCAGGCGTTCGGCGGACGCGACCACACCACGGTGATGCACGCCGACCGGAAGATCCGCCAGCAGATGGCCGAGCGGCGCTCGCTCTACAACCAGATCGCCGAGCTGACCAACCGGATCAAGCAGAACACCTGAGACGTACGCCACTCCCGCCGCACCACCGACGCCCGGCCGATCCCCTCGGCCGGGCGTTTGCGTGGCGGTACGCCCCGGCGAGGTTGACCCTCGACCGGGTCGAGGGGCCACGATCGGCGCGTGACGCCGTCTTTTTTGTCCACAGGACCGCCCGGTTGTCCACAGCCCCTGTTCCACAACCGGTGGATAACCACGCTCAGTCCGGAGCCGGTTACCCACAGACTGTGGACAAACCCTGGGGACAGGGTGTGGACGGCTGGGGACAACCTCGGCGTTGTCCACCGACGACGGTGGGCCTGTGGGCAACCTGTTGAAGGTTCTGGGGACGACGGCGGTCCGGGCCCGACCGGTTGTCCACAGCGCTGGGGGTAAACCCGGTGGATTACCGGTGGACAACCGGTGGACAACGGTGGACAACTCTGGGGACACCGGGTGCCTGTGGACCACCGACCGGGTTTACCCCCCGGTTCTCCACAGCGAACCCACCGGTGGATAACGTGTCTGAGCTGCGACGACGCGAGTTACCCACAGTTTGCACAGGTGCGATGAAGACGATGAGTTATCTCTTCTGAAGAATCAAAAACCAATCATCACCGTTGGACTTCCTGTGGATCGGGCCGCAGCGCTGCCGTCGGCAGTCACCCCGGCACCGGAAGCACGGGGTCGGGCGCACAGCCGATGCCCACGCGCCCTAAGGTGCGATGGGTACCCGCACGGTCGGGCGGGACGGTGGGCAGCGGTCGGCATGAGAGAGTTGTCGCTGACGTCGACGCGGAGGCATTGATGAAGTTCCGAGTGGAGCGCGACGCGCTCGCCGAAGCGGTGGCGTGGACCGCGAAGAGCCTGCCCAGCCGGCCGTCCGTACCGGTGCTCGCCGGGGTGATGCTGCGGGTGACCGACGGCAACCTCCAGGTCTCCGGCTTCGACTACGAGGTCTCCAGCCAGGTGACCGTCGAGGTGCAGGGCGACGCGGACGGTGCCGCCCTGGTCTCCGGTCGGCTGCTCGCCGAGATCACCAAGGCACTGCCGGCCAAGCCGGTGGACATCGCCGCGGTCGGCGCACACCTGGAGCTGGTCTGCGGCAGTGCCCGCTTCACCCTGCCCACCATGCCGGTGGAGGACTACCCGGCCCTGCCGGAGATGCCGGAGAGCGCCGGCACCGTGGAGGCCGCCGCGTTCGCCGCCGCCGTCGGCCAGGTGGCCATCGCCGCCGGCCGGGACGAGACGCTGCCGATGATGACCGGCGTCCGGCTGGAACTCTCCGGTGGCACCCTGGCGATGCTCGCCACCGACCGCTACCGGCTCGCGCTGCGCGAGATGGAGTGGAACCCGGACGACCCCGAGATCAGCATCAACGCGCTTGTTCCCGCCCGCACCCTGAACGACACCGCCAAGGCGCTCGGCCCGCTCGGCGGCCAGGTGACCATGGCGCTGTCCCAGGGCGGCGCCGGCGAAGGCATGATCGGCTTTTCCGGCGGCACCCGGCGCACCACCAGCCGGCTGCTCGACGGGGCCAACTACCCGCCGGTCCGCTCGCTCTTCCCGGCCACCAGCAACGCCGAGGCCCGGGTGCCGGTCAGCACCCTGATCGAGGTGGTCAAGCGGGTCGCCCTGGTCGCCGAGCGGACCACCCCGGTGCTGCTCAGCTTCAGCTCCGACGGCCTGGTCGTCGAGGCCGGCGGCACCGAGGAGGCGCGCGCCAGCGAGGCGATGGAGGCCACCTTCACCGGCGAGCCGCTGACCATCGGGTTCAACCCGCAGTACCTGATCGACGGCCTGGCCAACCTGGGGGCCCAGTACGCCCTGCTGCGCTTCGTGGACGCCTTCAAGCCGGCGGTGATTTCCCCCGCAGGTGAGGATGGCGAGGTCATCCCTGGGTACCGGTACCTCATCATGCCGATCCGCGTGTCCCGCTGATCGGCACCGGCAGCACCCGGACGCACGGAGGTAGGAGCAGATGCAGCTCGGCCTGGTAGGACTCGGCCGGATGGGCGGCAACATGCGCGAGCGGTTGCGCGCCGCCGGCCAGGAGGTCGTCGGCTACGACCGCAACGCCGACCGCAGTGACGTCGCGAGCCTCGCCGAGCTGGCCGACAAGCTCCAGTCACCCCGGGCGGTCTGGGTGATGGTCCCCGCCGCCGTCACCGACGCGACGATCGACGCGCTCGCCGAGGTGCTGGGCGAGGGCGACATCATCATCGACGGCGGCAACTCGCGGTTCAGCGACGACGCGCCCCGGGCCGCCCGGCTGGCCGAGCGGGGCATCGGGTACGTCGACGTCGGCGTCTCCGGCGGTGTCTGGGGCAACGTGAACGGCTACGCCCTGATGGTCGGCGGCGCGCAGGAGCACGTCGACCACCTGATGCCGATCTTCCAGGCGTTGAAGCCGGCCGGCGACCACGGTTTCGTGCACGCCGGCCCGGTCGGCGCCGGCCACTACGCCAAGATGGTGCACAACGGCATCGAGTACGGCCTGATGCACGCCTACGCCGAGGGCTTCGAGCTGCTCTCCGCCGCCGAGATGGTGACGAACGTGCCGGGGATCATCAAGTCCTGGCGGGAGGGCACCGTCGTCCAGTCCTGGCTGCTCGACCTGCTCGACCGGGCGTTGGACGAGGACCCGCAGCTGGCCACGTTGACCGGGTACACCGACGACACCGGTGAGGGGCGCTGGACGGTCGACGAGGCGATCCGGCTGGCCGTCCCGCTCAACGTCATCACTGCCGCCCTGTTCGCCCGGTTCTCCTCCCGGCAGGACGACTCGCCCGCGATGAAGGCGGTCGCCGCGCTGCGCCAGCAGTTCGGTGGGCACGCCGTGCACAAGCGCTGAGCGGCATCCACAGGCTGTGTACGTCCGCCGGCTCGAACTGGTCGACTTCCGCTCGTACGGGCGGGTCGGCCTCGATCTGGAGCCGGGACCGAACGTCCTGACCGGCGCGAACGGCGTCGGCAAGACCAACCTGGTCGAGGCGTTGGGCTACGTGGCGACCCTGGACTCGCACCGGGTCGCCACCGACGCCCCCCTGGTCCGGCTGGGCGCGACCGCCGCCGTGATCCGCTGCGCGGTGGTGCACGACGGCCGGGAACTGCTGATCGAGCTGGAGATCGTCCCCGGGAAGGCCAACCGGGCCCGGCTCGGGCGTTCCCCGGCCCGGCGGGCCCGGGACGTGATCGGCGCGCTACGGCTGGTGCTGTTCGCCCCGGAGGATCTGGAACTCGTCCGGGGCGACCCGGCGGAACGCCGCCGCTACCTCGACGACCTGCTGGTGCTCCGCCAGCCCCGGTACGCCGGGGTGCGCGCCGACTACGACCGGGTGGTCAAGCAGCGCAACGCCCTGCTGCGTACGGCGTACCTGGCCCGTAAGACGGGCGGGTCGCGTGGCGGCGACCTGTCGACCCTGGCGGTCTGGGACGCCCACCTGGCGCGGCACGGGGCCGAGCTGCTCGCCGGCCGGCTGGAACTGGTCGCCGCGCTCACCCCGCACGTGGCGAAGGCGTACGACGCGGTGGCGGCGGGGGCCGGGGCGGCGGGCATCGCGTACCGGCCGTCGGTGGAGCTGACCGGGGTGGGCACCGACCGGGAGGTGCTGGCCGGGGCGTTGACCGCCGCGCTGGCCGAGTCCAGGTCGGCCGAGATCGAGCGGGGTACCACGCTGGTCGGGCCGCACCGCGACGACCTCGTGCTCACCCTCGGCCCGCTGCCCGCCAAGGGGTACGCCAGCCACGGCGAGTCCTGGTCGTACGCGCTGGCGCTGCGGCTGGCCGGGTACGACCTGCTGCGCGCCGACGGGATCGAACCGGTGCTGGTGCTCGACGACGTCTTCGCCGAGCTGGACGCGGGTCGCCGGGAGCGGCTGGCCGAGCTGGTCGGCGGGGCCGGTCAGCTCCTGGTGACCTGTGCGGTGGACGACGACGTCCCGGTGGCCCTGCGCGGCGCCCGGTACGCAGTCGGGGAGGGGACGGTCCGGCGTGTCGACTGAACCGGAGCAGCCCACCGGGTCGACGGGACGCCCGGGGCGCACCGCCCCGGGCGGGGCACGCGGTGCGCGTACCCCCGGGGGAGTCGGCGGGGGCGCGGAGGGTGCGCGGGGCCGACCGGCGGGCGGCGACGCGGACGCCGCGCCCGGGGGTTCGGCGGTTGCGGCCGGCGGCGCGGCTGCGGGGGCGAGCGGGCCGGAGTTGGCGCGGGCGGTGCTGGACGCGGCGCGGGCCCGGCGGGAGGCGGCGGCCCGCACCCGGCGACCGGGGGTGACCGGCGCGGCCGACGGCGGTGGGCGGCGGCTGCGCGGCTACTCCGGGCCGGGGCCGGACCCGCGTGACCCGCAGCCGTTGGGCGCGGTGCTGGAACGGCTGATGAAGGCGCGGGGTTGGCAGCAGCCGGCGGCCGAGGCGACCGTCTTCGGCGCCTGGGAGAAGGTCGTCGGGCCGGAGATCGCCCAGCACAGCCGCCCGGTCAAGTTGGAGGACGGCGAGCTGACCGTGGAGGCCCGGTCGACCGCGTGGGCCACCCAGCTGCGGCTGCTCGCCGGGTCGCTGTTGAAGCGGATCGCCGGGGAGGTCGGCCACAACGTGGTCCGCAAGCTGCACATCCACGGGCCGGCGGCGCCGTCCTGGTCGCGGGGGCCGCGTCGGGTGCGCGGCCGGGGACCACGCGACACCTACGGCTGAGGTTCACCGTTCCGCACGGCGGGCCTCCCGCTCGGCGCGCTTGCGTTCCCGCTGCTCGCGGCTCCACTGCTTGCGTCGTTCCAGGTCTTCTTTCCAGGCGTCGCGGGCCTGCCGGGAGCCGCCCTGCACCGCGCCGGCCACCTCCGGCGGGCCGGCCAGATTCTTGAACGCCCAGGCCAGGAGCCGGCCACCCTCGCCCGGGGCCTTGGCCGCCGGCTTGTCCTCGCTCATCGGCAACCGACCCTTCCTCGAAGCTTGGTGTACAAATAATTGGTACACCAATCATTGGTAGCATCGCAACGGCGACGAGGAGGAACACACGTGGACGGACCGCCCGACGGGGATCCGCTGGCGTTGGAGGAGCAGGTCTGCTTCGCGCTCTCCGTCGCCGCCCGGGGCGTCGTCGCGGTCTACCGGCCGCTGCTGGAGCCGATGGGGCTGACCCACCCGCAGTACCTGGTCATGCTGGCGCTCTGGCAGCACGCGCCGCTGTCGGTCCGGGAGCTGAGCCGGCTGCTGCAACTCGACCCGGGCACCCTGTCGCCCCTGCTCAAGCGGCTGGAGGCGGCCGGCTATCTACGCCGGGAGCGGGACCCGGCCGACGAACGCAGCCTCGCCGTGTCGCTCACCGGGACCGGCCGGGCGCTGCGGGCACAGGCCGAGCAGATCCCCCCGGCGGTCGTCGCCCGGCTCGGGCTGCCGCTGGCCGAGCTACGCGACCTGCACGCGGCGCTGACCCGGGTGATCGCCGCCGCCAACGGCACGGTCACCTCCGCACCGACGCCGGACGACCCCTAGAACCGGGTCCCGCTCAGGGCTGCGGGCCCGGACGACGACCCGGCTCGGCGTCGGCGTAGATCGCGAAGCCCCGGTCCGCGCAGCGCCGGTAGAAGGCGGCCAGCACCCCCAGCTCGGCGCAGGTGAAGTCCCACTGCGGCGGGTCGCCGTTCTCGTCGCGCAGCCGGTCGAGCCGACTGCCCAGCCAGCGCAACTGCTGCTCGGCCAGGCGGCCGTCACCGAGCAGCGCGCGGAGCACCTCGCTGACCGACTCGAAGGTCACCGTCTCGCCGTGCGGCCGGTGCTGGGCGACGAACTTCTCCACCCCGTCGGCGATCCAGGCGCAGCCGTCCGGGTCGATCACCGGATCCTCGTCCTCGGCGGCGGCGTCAGTGGCGTAGAGCACATTTTCCAGGCCGAGGATCAGGTCGACCAGCTCGGTGTACGCGGTCGCCCGGACCGTGCCGGTCTTGGCGATGTGCTCGGCGAGCGCGGCGGTCGGCGCGGAGATGCGGGGAATGTCGACGATCTCGCCGAAGTCGACGAACTCGGCCGGCGCGACCGGGTCGTAGAAGCGGCCGGTCCGCGGCCAGTGCACCGCGACATTGTCCAGCCCCATCTGGTGTCACCTCTCGAGAGCACGTGTCGGATCGATCGGGTCCATCGTCCCGGTTACGGGTGGAAAAGATCAAGACGAGCGACTTCGTCGCGCGCCGCAAAGCTACGGTACGACCACCACCCGACGCGACCCCGCGCCACCCGGCGAGCCGGACTATCCGGTGGCGGCGGGCACGGAGACCGGACCGGGGCGTGTAGGGGGAGTCGCGGACAGCGAGATTCGGCCCGCTACGAGGGTCTGAGCCGCCTTCAAGGGGTGCCGAGTGGCGGTTATGTCGTGTGCGCACAGTAAGATTGACGCTGAGACGACGACCTGACGCGGTGCGACGGACGGGGGCCCTCACCGGCCCTTGATCAACGTCCCGGGTCGGGTCTGGCCGATCGCGATCCGCGGGCAACCGCGGCGACCGGCGCGCACGATCCGCGACGGCCCTGCGGGGCCGTCACCCGTGCACGCCGACGTCGCGTCCTGTCCGCCGAACCCGCGCCCCCGCGCCCCGGCGCGGATGGTGCGAGAAAGTGGCCGAGGGTGGCAGCGCAGGACAAGCAGGATTACGGCGCAGAGTCGATCACCGTCCTCGAGGGTCTGGAGGCGGTCCGCAAGCGACCCGGCATGTACATCGGGTCGACCGGCGAGCGTGGCCTGCACCACCTGGTGTGGGAGGTCGTGGACAACGCGGTGGACGAGGCGCTCGCCGGCTACTGCGACACCATCGACGTGGTGCTGCTCGCCGACGGCGGGGTCCGGGTCACCGACAACGGCCGTGGCTTCCCGGTCGACCTGCACCCGAAGCTCAAGAAGCCCGGTGTCGAGGTCGCGCTGACCGTGCTGCACGCGGGCGGCAAGTTCGACGGCAAGGCGTACGCGGTCTCCGGCGGTCTGCACGGCGTCGGCGTCTCCGTGGTGAACGCCCTCTCCACCCGGATGGCCGTCGAGATCCACAAGTCCGGCCACGTGTGGCGGCAGAAGTACCACAACTCCAAGCCGGAGCCGCTCGACAAGGGCGAGACCACCGACCGCACGGGCTCGGCGGTCTCCTTCTGGCCCGACCCGGACGTCTTCGAGACGGTCGACTTCGACTTCCAGACCATCTACCGCCGCCTGCAGGAGATGGCCTTCCTCAACCGGGCCCTGTCCATCCACCTGCTCGACGAGCGGGTCGCCGAGGGCGAGGAGGGCAAGCCCCGCGAGGTCACCTTCTTCTACGAGGGCGGCATCTCCGACTTCGTCCGGCACCTCAACGCCTCGAAGAACCCGATGCACAAGACCGTCGTCGAGTTCGCCGCCGAGGAAGAGGGCATGTCGGTCGAGATCGCCATGCAGTGGAACGAGTCGTACGGCGAGTCGGTCTACACCTTCGCCAACACGATCAACACGCACGAGGGCGGCACCCACGAGGAGGGTTTCCGGGCAGCGCTGACCAGCGTGGTCAACCGCTACGGCACCGACCGCAAGCTGCTCAAGGGAGACGAGAAGCTCTCCGGCGAGGACATCCGCGAGGGGCTGGCCGCGATCATCTCGGTCAAGCTGGCCAACCCGCAGTTCGAGGGCCAGACCAAGACCAAGCTGGGCAACACCCCGGTCAAGAGCTTCGTGCAGCGGGTCTGCAACGACCGGCTGGTCGACTGGTTCGACCGCAACCCCGCCGAGGCCAAGACCATCATCCAGAAGGCGTCCCAGGCGGCGCGGGCCCGGATCGCCGCCCAGCAGGCGCGCAAGCTGGCCCGCCGCAAGTCGCTGCTGGAGTCCGGCTCGATGCCCGGCAAGCTGGCCGACTGCCAGTCCACCGACCCGCGTGAGTCCGAGGTCTTCATCGTCGAGGGCGACTCGGCCGGCGGCTCGGCCAAGCAGGGCCGTGATCCGCGTACCCAGGCGATCCTGCCGATCCGCGGCAAGATCCTCAACGTGGAGAAGGCCCGGATCGACCGGGTGCTCAAGAACAACGAGGTCCAGGCGCTGATCACCGCCCTGGGCACGGGCATCCACGACGACTTCGACATGGAGAAGCTGCGGTACCACAAGGTGGTGCTGATGGCCGACGCCGACGTCGACGGTCAGCACATCCAGACGCTCCTGCTCACCCTGCTGTTCCGCTTCATGCGTCCGCTGGTCGAGCTGGGTCACGTCTACCTGGCCGCCCCGCCGCTCTACAAGATCAAGTGGAACAGGAAGGGCGACGACGCCCAGTACGCGTACTCCGACCGGGAGCGGGACGGGCTGATCGCGCTGCGCCAGCAGAAGAAGCCCAACGCCAAGCCGGACGACATCCAGCGGTTCAAGGGTCTCGGCGAGATGAACTATCCCGAGCTGTGGGAGACCACGATGAACCCGGCCACCCGGACCCTGCGTCAGGTCACCCTCGACGACGCCGCCACCGCCGACGAGTTGTTCAGCGTGCTGATGGGTGAGGACGTCGAGGCCCGCCGCTCGTTCATCCAGCGCAACGCCAAGGACGTGCGGTTCCTCGACATCTGACGGTACGGCCGGCCGGTGCCCCACCGGCCGGCCGCCGTCCACCGGGTTATCCACAGCCTGGCCGGTTTCCACAGCGTTATCCACAGCACGAACACGACTCTGAGTCTGATAAGGGTTAACAGTGACCGATACTCCCGAGTCCACCCCGAACGAGCCGGAGACCCCCGAGACACTGGCGGCGGTCGTCCAGCACGACCGGATCGAGCCGGTCGGGCTCGAGGTCGAGATGCAGCGTTCGTACCTCGACTACGCGATGAGCGTGATCGTCGGGCGGGCCCTGCCGGACGTACGGGACGGGCTCAAGCCGGTCCACCGCAAGATCCTCTACGCCATGTACGACTCGGGTTACCGGCCGGACCGGGGCTACGTGAAGTGCTCCCGGGTCGTCGGGGACGTGATGGGGCAGTTCCACCCGCACGGCGACTCGGCCATCTACGACGCGCTGGTCCGGATGGCCCAGCCGTGGGCGCTGCGCTACCCGCTTGTCGACGGCAACGGCAACTTCGGCTCGCCGGGTAACGACCCGGCTGCCGCGATGAGATACTGTCTGACCGCAGATGTCCGTATCCGTACCGCCGACGGCAGCGTCCGGATCGGCGACGTGGTACCGGACGCCGCGCCGAGCAGTGAGACCGACGTCGACCTGAAGGTCCGCGACCGCAACGGCGACCTGGTCCGCGCGTCGAAGTTCTTCCACTCCGGCGAGCACCCGACGCTGCGACTGCGCACCCGCGAGGGGTACGAGCTGACCGGCACCCACAACCACCCGGTGCTCTGCCTGGTGGACGTGGCCGGGGTGCCGACCCTGCTCTGGAAGCTGCTCGCCGAGATTTCCCCGGGTGACCGGGTGGTGCTTCAGCGGACGGTGCCGGACGAGATCGGCTACCCGATGCTGGAGCACGTCGAGGCGGCCGTGCTCGCCGGTGCGTTCGTGTCGGAGGGCTGGGTCTCGGCGGCCCGCGCGGGCTTCAACAACGTGGACCGGGACTACTTCCTGCGCGTCGTGGCCGCCTACGACCTGGCCGTCGGCGGCCCCCGGTACGTCAGCGAGCGGGTGATCGCCTCCGGCAGCACCCTGCACGAGCTGGACGTACAGGACCTGTCGGCGCTGCGCGCCAGCGTCCTCGGCGAGTTGGCCGGAGCGCGCAGCGCCGCGAAGTTCGTGCCCGAGTTCGTGTGGCGGGGGCCGGCCGCGATCAAGCGGGCGTTCCTCCAGGCGCTCTTCGAGGGTGACGGCTCCTCGTCGCTGCTGCCGCGCAACACCATCCAGGTCTCGTACTCGACCCGCAGCGGGCGGTTGGCCCGCGAGGTCCAGCAGTTGCTGCTGGAGTTCGGCGTGATCAGCCGACAGACCCGGTACGACGACGGCGAGATCAAGGTCGTGGTGACCAACCGTCGCGACGCCCGGATCTTCGCCGCGCACGTCGGCTTCCTCGGCCGTAAGCAGGCCAAGCTGGAGTCCGAGCTGGCTCAGGTGCCGGCGAGTAGCACGGCGTTGTCCAGCGACCACGTGCCGCTGGTGGGCGACTTCATCCGCGAGCACGGCGCGACCCGCTTCACCGAGCGGGACTGGCTGCGCCGGCACAACGTCGACCGGATCGAGCGTTGGGAGCGGGACCGCGACGAGATCGCCGCCCGGATCACCAACACCGAGGTGCTCGACGTGGTCGAGCCGTTGGTCGACGGACGGTTCTACTACGCCGAGGTGGCCGAGGTCGCCGACGCGGGGGTGCAGCCGGTCTACAGCGTCCGGGTGGACACCGAGGACCACTCCTTCGTCTCCGACGGCTTCGTCAGCCACAACACCGAATGCAAGCTGGACCCGTTGGCGATGGAGATGCTGCGGGACATCGACGAGGACACCGTCGATCTGCAGGACAACTACGACGGCCGGGCCAAGGAGCCCACCATCCTGCCGTCGCGCATCCCCAACCTGCTGGTCAACGGCTCCGAGGGCATCGCGGTCGGGATGGCCACGAAGATCCCGCCGCACAACCTGCGCGAGATCGGCGCGGCGGTGCAGTGGTGCCTGGAGAACCCGGAGGCCGACGAGGCGACCACCCTCGAAGCGCTGCTGGAGATCGTCAAGGGTCCGGACTTCCCCACCCACGGGCTGATCGTCGGTCAGTCCGCCATCCAGGACGCGTACCGGACCGGTCGCGGGTCGATCCGGATGCGCGCCGTGGTGGAGGTCGAGGAGGACAAGCGGGGCCGGCCGGCGCTGGTGGTCAGCGAGCTGCCCTACCAGGTCAACCCGGACAATCTGGCCGAGCGGATCGCCGAGCTGATCAAGGAGGGCAAGCTCGCCGGCATCGCCGACATCCGGGACGAGTCGTCCGGGCGTACCGGCATGCGGATCGTGCTGGTACTCAAGCGCGACGCGGTCGCCAAGGTGGTGCTGAACAACCTCTACAAGCACACCCAGCTCCAGGAGACCTTCGGCGCCAACATGCTGGCCCTGGTCGACGGGGTGCCGCGCACGCTCAACCTGGCCCAGTTCATCAGGTACTACGTCGAGCACCAGATCGAGGTGATCCGGCGGCGGACCGCGTTCCGGCTGCGCAAGGCCGAGGAGCGGGCGCACATCCTGCGCGGTCTGGCCAAGGCGCTGGACGCGCTGGACGAGGTGATCGCCCTGATCCGGCGGTCGCCCACCGTCGACGACGCCCGGCAGGGCCTGATCCGGCTGCTGGAGATCGACGAGATCCAGGCGACCGCGATCCTGGACATGCAGCTGCGCCGGCTGGCCGCCCTGGAACGGCAGCGCATCCTGGACGACCTGGCCAAGCTCGAACTGGAGATCGCCGACCTCAAGGACATCCTCGCCAAGCCGGAGCGGCAGCGGAAGATCGTCTCCGAGGAGCTCAGCGAGATCGTCGCGAAGTGGGGCGACGAGCGGCGTACGAAGATCATCCCGTTCGACGGCGAGGTCTCGATGGAGGACCTCATCGCCCGCGAGGACGTGGTGGTCACCATCACCCGCACCGGGTACGCCAAGCGCACCAAGGTCGACCTCTACCGCTCGCAGCGGCGCGGCGGCAAGGGAGTGAGCGGCGCGACGCTGCGGCAGGACGACATCGTCAGCCACTTCTTCGTATGCTCCACGCACGACTGGATTCTGTTCTTCACCAACAAGGGCCGCGTGTACCGGGCCAAGGCGTACGAGTTGCCCGAGGCCAGTAGGGTGGCCAAGGGCCAGCACGTGGCCAACCTGCTCGCCTTCCAGCCGGACGAGCAGATCGCGCAGATCATCGAAATCCCGAACTACCAGGTGGCCCCCTACCTGGTACTGGCCACGAGAAACGGCCTGGTGAAGAAGACCCGACTCGAGGAGTTCGACTCCAACCGGTCCGGCGGCGTCATCGCGATCAACCTGCGCGATGAGGACGAGCTGGTCGGTGCCGTGCTCGCGGCACCGGAGGAGGACCTGCTGCTCGTCTCCAAGAAGGCTCAGGCGATCCGGTTCAACGCCTCCGACGAGGCGCTGCGCCCGATGGGCCGGGCCACCTCGGGTGTGATCGGCATGCGCTTCACCGACGACGACGTCCTGCTGGCCATGGAGGTCGTCCGGGAGGGCCTGGACGTCCTGGTGGCCACCAACGGGGGATACGCGAAACGTACCCCCATCGAGGAATACCCGGTTCAGGGCCGGGGAGGTAAGGGCGTGTTGACTGCGAAGATCACCGAGCGCCGCGGTGGTCTGGTCGGCGCGGTGGTGATCGACCCGGACGACGAGCTGTTCGCGATCACCAGTAACGGCGGTGTCATCCGGACTCCGGTGAAGCCTGTACGCCGTACCCGTGACCGGAACACAATGGGGGTCAAGCTGATGGACCTCCCGGACGGCGTGACTATCGTGGCGATTGCTCGCAATGCCGACGAGCCTGACGAACAGGACTAGTTGAATGACGGAGACACAGGCGAAGTCGGGGAACAAGGGGACCTCGGCCACCCCGGTCGACGAGGAGGCCGCCAAGAGCGGTACAACCCCCGCCGGCCGCGCCGCCGTGGGTCGGGCCACCGTCCCCGCCGACGCGCCTGCCCCGAAGTTCACCCGGGCACCCGGCATGGCACCGCCGCCGGACAAGCCCGGTGAGGACTCGGGGACGACCGAGAAGCCCCAGCCGACGGGCACCGACGCGCCCTCCTCGGCCACCCAGCCGGTGGCTGCGGCGGCCCGGTCGAGCAACACGACACAGCCGATCACGGTCGGGGCCGCCACCTCCCCGTCCACGACAGGCACCCAGCCGAAGGTGGGCGGTTTCCGGCCGAGTCCGGACACCGCCCGCCCCGCCAACGGTGGCGGTCTGCCCCCGGGCATCGGTGGCGCAGCCGCCGTCGGTGCAGCGCGGGTGGGTGACGCGGTACGCGCCGCGCGTACCTCGGTCAGTTCGGCCGCCTCCCGGGGGCCGCGCCGGGCCCGGCTGAACCTCAAGCGGATCGACCCGTGGTCCGTGATGAAGTTCGCCTTCGCCGTCTCCGTGGTGCTGTTCATCGTGGTGGTCGTGGCGACCTCGGTGCTCTACCTCGCGCTGGACGCGATGGGCGTGTTCCAGAGCGTCAACGACAGCCTGACCGACCTGGTCAGCGCCAGCGGCGGGCAGGGCACCAACAGCGGCTTCCAGATCACCGCGAAGGGCGTCATCCTGACGTCCGCCCTCGTCGGGCTGGTGAACGTGGTGCTGTTCACCGCGCTCGCCACGCTGGGGGCGTTCATCTACAACGTCTGCGCCGACCTGGTCGGCGGGATCGAGCTGACGCTCGCCGAGCGCGACTGATCCGACCCGACGCCGGGGCGCCGCGAACAGCGGCCGCCCCGGCGTCGTGCATCCCCGGCCCGACTCGTGCCCGCTCGTGGGCCGCTCGTCCGGCTTTTGCCCGCTCGTGGGCCGATCCAGCGGTGTCCGGGCCGCCCGATGCCGCTGTTCCCCGTCACGGGGGTGGATCTCCGGCCCCAGGACCGGGGGAAAGGGCTCGCCCGGTCGCGCGCCGACCGGTACGGTCGGGAAGGCGCGGGAGCGTCGGCCACCCCGATTTGGGAGCGGACGACGCGATGGGTTAATCTTGCTCGTCGCCACGCGGGGCTATAGCTCAGTCGGTTAGAGCGCAGAGCTGATAACTCTGAGGTCGCTGGTTCGATTCCAGCTAGCCCCACCGCACACCGTTCCGACGGGCAGTCGAGTCGAGCGCGAGGGGTCGCCCCATGTTCAAGAAGCTTCTGTTCCTGGTCGGCATCATCGGCGTCGCTGCTGTGGTGGCCAAGAAGGTCAAGGAATCCAACGACGAGCGCGCCCTGTGGCACGAGGCCACCACCTCGCCCGACCTGCGCTGACCAGCCAGCACCCGGCGGCTCGACCCGCCTTCGGGGGCCCTAGCTCAACTGGCAGAGCACTGCCTTTGCAAGGCAGGGGTTAGGGGTTCGAGTCCCCTGGGCTCCACCAGCACGAACACCGGTTGACCCTCGGCCCCGAGTGCAGCCATCCGTCCAGCCAAGCTGCTCATGCCATCTCCTGTCCGGGCGTGACTGCGAATCAGGCTGCGGTGCACGCCTGGAGGACCTCCGGTGTGAGCACCGGACCAGCCCGGCAGTGCTGAGCCGCCCACCGCTCCTCATCCGCAGGCAGGGCAGAGTCGGAGTCTGAGGGCCCAGCGGTACCGCAGCCGAAGAAGTGGGGGTGCGCCGTACTGCGTTCGGGACGAAGGGCTTGGCTTCACCCGCCGGTACGGTTGCTGACCATGCAGCGGTTGGCGCTCTTCGATCTCGACAACACCCTCGTGGACCGTTCGGAAGCGTTCCGGCGCTGGGCGGTCGAGTTCTGCGCCGATCACGGCCTGTCGGAAGAGGCTTTGGCCTGGCTGATCACTACTGATCAGGACGGTTCCGTGCCCCGCGACTGGTTTTTCGGCGAGGTGACGGACCGTTTCGGCCTGGCAGCAGGGGACACCACGTGGGGGCAGTACCGACGCCGGATGCCGGAACTGGTGACGTGCCCCGAAGAAGTGCTGGGGGCGCTGACGCTACTGCGCGACGATGGCTGGACCGTCGCGATCGTGACCAACGGCCAGGCGGACAACCAGTTGGGCAAGATCAGGCGTACTGGACTGGACCGGTGCGTCGATGCCTGGACAATTTCCGGACAGGTGGGCATCCGGAAGCCGGCACGCGAGATCTTCGAGATGGCGGCCCGTGGGTGCGGTCTCGATCTGCGCGGCGGGGGCTGGGCGATCGGTGACAGTCCGGTGCTCGACGTCGAGGACGGTCGCGCAGCAGGGCTTGCCACCCTGTGGGTCAGCCGGGGGAAGGACTGGCCGGCGACGCTCACCCCACCTGATCGCACCGTCACGGACGTAGTGGCCGCTGTTCAGGTGCTACGGGGCGAGGACACCGGACGGTAGTACGGGCCCACCCGTACAGCCGAGCCCGCCGACAGACGGGCGGCTGACGGGCTGCGGCAGCTGCGGATCAGCCGGCCGTCTGCCACCCTGGGTCGTGCTGATTTACAAGATTCTTCTGCCCGCCGAGTGGGCCGAGTTCGAATCCGCCGGGCGCTTCGACGGCTCACCGTTCGACCACAGCAGCGGCTTCATCCACTGCTCCTCGCGCGAGCAGGTGGGTGCGACCGCGCTGCGGTTCTTCGCGCAGGAGCCGGCGCTCGTGGTCGTCGCCCTCGACGCCGGGCTGCTCGGCGCGGCGGTGCGCTGGGAGGACACCCCCGACGGCGGTTCCTTCCCGCACGTCTACTCGGCGTTGCCGCGCGACGCCGTCGTCGCGGTCCACCACGTGGCGGGGGCGTCGTCGGTGGACGACACGCTGGGGCAGAGCTAGGCAGCGATCCCGGCTGAGAGGCGGGAGGAAGGACCGGAACCTGCTCAGGCCCGACGCAGCAGGGCCAGCAGACCGTAGCCGTCCTCGACCCGGGCGTCCGGTACGACAGCGGGGTGTGGCGGCTCCCGGTCGGTACGGGGGGAACGCATCAGGATCGCCGCCCCCGCCCGGGCCCGGCGGGCGCACTCGACGTCCCGACCGAGGGTGTCCCCGACGAACCAGCAGTCACCGATCGGGACCCCGACGGCCTCCGCCGCCAGCAGCGCCAGGCGCGGGTTGGGCTTCCGGGGGCCGGCTTCGTCGCTGTAGAACTGGGCGGCGAACGACCCGGCCAGCCCGGCGGCGGCCAGGAAATCCCGGTGCGCGGCACCGCAGAGGGTGTTGCTCACCACGGCCAGCGGAAGGCCCGCCCCGGTGGCCGCTTCCAGTGCCTCCGGGATACCCGGGCGCACCGCCCAGTCCGCGCGCCACGTCCAGGCGTACGACAGGGGGGTCGCCTCTCGGTCGACGGCGTCGCGGGCCTGGCGGGGCCACGATCCGGTGACGAATTCTGCCCACACCCGGGAGTGCGGCAGCTCCACCGGGTCGGCCGTCCGGCCCGCGTCGTCGCGCCAGGCCGAGTACCGTCGCGCGCCCCCGGTCAGGTCGGCGGCGATCTGCCGTTCGGACACCGCGCCGTCGACGAGCAGGGAGAGCCGTCGGACGAGTTCCGGTGGGGCGGGCGGCTGCGGGGGCGCATCGGCCAGGACGCCACCGAAGTCCAGCAGGAGGGCACGCGGCGAGCGGAGCATGCCGGCGATTCTTCCGCAGCGCGACCGACCGCGCGGGGCGGCGCGGTCGGCGTGCGTCCTCTAGCCTTCCCGAAATGGGAGCACTCAGACCGTGGCACCTGGCCGTCCTGATGCTCTGCTGCCTGGTGCCCACGGTGCTGGCCATCGGCGGGGGCGTCTGGGCGTTGCTCCGCTCCCGTCGGAGCCGCTGAGCCGCATGGCGACCGATGGTGACCCGGGCAGCCGCCGTCTCCAGCTCTACTGCCGGATCGACGTCACCGTGACCGATCCGGCCGCGCTGACCGACCATGCGGTCGCCGAGCTGCGTGCCGCCGACATCGACTGGGCGCGGGAGGAGGACGACCTGGTGTTCGCCAGCGCGGAGCTGCGCGGTGACCTCACCCGGGCGCTGGCCTCCGTCGCGGACGTCACCCGGGTCGTCGACGCCATCCCGGGCGTCGAGTTCCGGGGCGGCGTCTGCTGGGCGGAGACCGGCCCGCCACGCGCACCGACGGCAGGCTAGCGTCGTGTGGTGACCACTGGCTACTCCCGCGTCCTTCCCGCCGAACACGACGGTATCGCCGAGGCCGCCGACGTGCTGCGGGCCGGCGGGCTGGTGGCCTTCCCCACCGAGACGGTCTACGGGCTCGGCGCGAACGCGTTGGACGCCCGGGCCGCGGCGCGGATCTTCGAGGCGAAGGCGCGGCCCAGCTTCGATCCGCTGATCACCCACCTGGCCGACGTCGCCGACCTGCCGGCCCTCGTCGGCGCGTTGCCCCCGACCGTCGCGGCGCTGGCCGAGCGGTTCTGGCCGGGGCCGCTCACCCTGATCGTGGACCGGCCGGCCGTGATCCCGCCGATCGTCACCTCCGGCCTGGACAGCATGGCCGTGCGGGTGCCCGACGAGGCGTCCGCCCGTGCGTTGATCAGGGCCGCCGGGGTGCCGGTGGCGGCCCCGAGCGCCAACCGGTTCGGGCAGCTCAGCCCCACCCGGGCCGAGCACGTCGTACGCGGGCTCGGTGCGGCGGTCGACGTGGTGCTCGACGGTGGCCCGACCCGGTGCGGGATCGAGTCGACCATCGTGGACGCGCGTGGCCCGCAGCCGGTGGTGCTGCGCCTCGGGGCGCTCGCCGTGGAGGAACTCGTCGCGGCGGTCGGCCCGGTGACCGTCCGCGCTGGCAGCTCCGGGCAGCCGGTCGCCCCCGGGACATTGGCCGCGCACTACGCGCCGCGTACCCCGTTGCGGGTGGTGCGGGGTGCGGTGCCGGCACCGGACGACGGCGTCCGGCGGGGTTACCTGGCCTTCCGGTCGGCCCCGGCGGCGGATTACGCGGCGGTGGAGGTGCTGTCGCCCGCCGGTGACGTGACCGAGGCCGCCGCCCGCCTCTTCGACGCGCTGCACCGGCTGGACGCGGCCGGGGTGACCGAGATCCTCGCCGAACCGGCCCCCGACGAGGGGGTCGGCCGGGCGGTCAACGACCGGCTGGGTCGCGCCGCCGCCACCTGGTCCCCGCCCCCGGCCTGAGCCCCGCCCCCGGCCTGAGCCCCGCCCCCGGCCTGAGCCCCGCCCCCGGCCTGATCCGCCCCCGATGACCCCGCCGAAGGTCTAGCCCGCCGGCGGCGGGCCGGCAGGCCGGCCCCGGGCCGGCAGGTGTTCCACCAGCCGGGTCAGCGTGCCGTTGGCGAAGGTTGCGCCGAGTGCCGACCCGGCGGCGATGGTCCACCCCACCGGGCCGAGCGGGGTGCAGCCGAAGAACTGGCTCACCCCGGGCGTCTGCACCACGGCGGCGAGCACCCCGACCGACGCCGCCGTCGACGCGAGCACCGTCGGGCTGGTGCCCCCGGCCAGGACGGTCTGCCCGAGCTGGGTGCCGACCAGCGAGACCAGGGCCACGGTGCCGGCGCGTCGTTCCCGGCCGGTCCACCGGGCCACCGTCCAACCGGCGGTCGCCCCGAGGGTGGTGGCGGCGGCGCGCAGCCCGATCTCCCGGGTCATGGTGCCGCCGAGGGAGGCGTCCGGCCCCTCGCGGAGCAGGCCGTCGGCGTGGTCGGCGTCGGGCGGCCGGACGGCGATGGCCAGCGCCGGCGCCAGGTCGGTGAGCAGGTTGACCAGGAGCAGTTGCCGGCCGTTGAGTGCCGACCGGCCGGTGACGGCGGCGCTGAGCACACTGAACGCGATCTCGCCGAGGTTGCCGCCGACCAGGATGCTCAGCGCGTGGCGTACCGACGACCACATCGCCCGTCCCTCGACCAGGGTGGCGATGATGGTCTCCAGCCGGTCGTCGGTGACCACCAGGTCGGCGGCGGCGCGGGCGGCCGGGGTGCCCCGCTGGCCGAGGGCGATGCCCACGTCGGCCAGCCGGATCGCCGGGGCGTCGTTGGCGCCGTCCCCGGTCATCGCCACGGTCCGCCCGCACTTCTGCAACGCCTGGATGATCCGTACCTTGTGTGCCGGGGTGCACCGGGCCACCACGTCGGTACGGCTGAGCCGTTCACCGAGCTCAGCGTCGTCCCACTGGTCCAGGTCGGTTGCGGTGACCACCCGCTGACCGTCGGAATCCGGGCTGATCGCCGACGCGATCGCTTCGGCGGTGGCCGGATGGTCCCCGGTGATCATGATGGTGTGCACGCCGGCCTGCCTGATCCGGCGGACCGCCGGGGCGGCGCTGTCGCGTATCCCGTCGGCAAGGGCGAGGAAGCCGACGAAGACCAGTCCGCGTACCTCGTCGTCGGTGACCGTCTCGGCGCCGACCCGGCACTCCGCGACGGCGAGGATGCGGTGCCCCGCCCCGGCCCGGTCGGCGAGCACACCGTGCAGCCGCTCCCGTCGTCCGTCGTCCAGCGGCTCGTCCCGGCCGCCCGGCAGCCGCCACGCGCCGCACCGGGGCAGCACCGTCTCCGGGGCACCCTTCACGCTCAGCAGCAGGCCGTCGGCGGTCCGCCCGACTGTCGCGTGGTAACCCCGGGACGGCTCGAACGGCAGCCCACCCACCGCCGTCCACCCGTGCGCACCGGTCTGCTCCGTCGTCTCCGCCTGCCGTGCGCCATACCGGACCGCCCGGTCGGTGTGCTGCGGCAACTCCTGCGGATCGTCCGCGTACGGGGTGGCGCGCAGCCCGGCGGCGAGGACCCGGCGCAGCTCGTCGTCGAGCCGGTCGACGGGGGCGAACCGGTCACCGTCACCGACCCCGGCGAGCAGCAGCCGGCCCTCCGTGAGGGTGCCCGTCTTGTCGAAGCAGAGCACGTTGACCCGGCCCAGCGCCTCGATGGTGCGCGGGTTGCGGACCAGCGCGCCGTGCTCGGCCAGCCGTCGGGCGGCGGCCAGCTGGGCCGCGCTGACCAGGAACGGCAACCCCTCCGGCACCGACGCCACGGCCAGGTTCGCGGCGGTCGCCGCCGTCTGCCCCAGCGGTACGCCCCGCAGCAGCCCCGCCCCGGCCACCGCGACCGCCGACGCGACGGCCAGCGGGACCGCCGAGCGGGTGAGCCGGCCGAGCCGGGCCTCCACCCCGCTCTCCGGTGGAGCCTGCCGGGCCAGCGCGAGGCTGCGGCCCGACTCGGTCGCGGCACCCGTGGCGACCACGACGGCGGTGCCGTGGCCGGTGGCGACGGTGGTGCCCTCGTACAGCATGGAGGCGCGGTCGGCGAGGGCGGCGGCGACCACCGGGGCGGCTCCCTTGGGTACCGGCAGCGACTCACCGGTCAGTGACGACTCGTCGGCCTCCAGACCGTCGGCGGTGAGCACCCGGCAGTCGGCGGGCACCGCGTCCCCGGGGCCGAGGATCACCACGTCGCCGCAGACCAGGTCCTCGGCGGCGGTCACCCGTTCCGCACCGTCCCGCAGCACCCTGGCGGTGACCGCCGAGCGGGACAGCAGCTCGGCCAGCGCCCGGTCGGTGTTGCGCTGGTGCACCGCCCCGACCAGCGCCGACCCGCCGACCACGCCGCCGACCAGGGCCGCGTCGACCAGTGAGCCGAACGCCGCCGACAGGACGGCACCGGCGGCCAGCACCGGCGTGAGCGGGTTGGCCAGCTCGTCGACGAACGCCCGGAACAGGCCGACCGGCCCGGCCGACGGGTCCGGGTCGACGCGGTGCCGGCGTCGCGCCTCGGCGTCGGTGAGCCCGTCCGGGCCGGTGTCGAGGTGGCGCAGCACGGTCGGGACCGGCATCAGGTGCCAGGCGGTGGCGGCCGGTGCCGGGGCCGCGGCCGGGTCGGGTAGCCGGCGGGCCCGCCACACCCCGTTGGCGAAGGCCAGCGCCGCCGCGCCGTTGACGGCGGCGAGGCTACGGCCGGGAAGCTGCGTCGGCGCGGCGGTGAACGCGCCCAGCGCGCCGAGTCCGGTGCCGGCCATGGCGAGGCGGATGCTCTGCCCGGTCATCCGCCGGGCCACCCCGGCCGCCTCGATCAGCAGTGCCGGAATCCGCAGGTCGGTGCCGACGAGCAGGTGGGCACCCCACGGGGGCAGGTCGTCGGGGGCGGCCACGCCGAGCCCGCAGTCGGACGCCGCCAGCGCCGCCCGGTCGCCGGAGACCAGCAGCACCACCGCCCCCTCGCGTTGCAGGGCCCGGACGGATCCGGCGAGCCGGTCCCCGCCGGGCAGCACTGCGTCGGCGAAGCCGTACCGCTGCGGGTCGGGGCCGGCGACGACCAGGCGCAGGCCGGCGTGCCGGGCGGCGGCGGGCAGCGCGTCGACGCCGGGCGCCGGCTCGGGGGTGACCCGGACGACGGCGGCGAGGGTGTCACCGTGGGCGAGGCCGAGCAGGGGACCGTCCGTCGCGCGCAGCCGCCGGCTCTGCGGGGTGTCCCCCGGGTCGGCGGCGTCGAGTCCGGCCAGTGGCCCGAGTCGCCAACCGTCGTCCTCGTGGGTCTCGTCCGGATGGTCGGGGTCGAACAGGGCGAACGCCCGGCCGGCCACCTCCCCGGTGTCCGTGCCGGCCAGTGGGGCCAGGTCGGCGAGGACACCCCGGGGCGAGCCGAGCACGACCGCGTCCAGCACCACCGTGTCGATCCGGTCGAGTTCGCGCAGCACACTGCGGTCCATCGCGATCACGCCGCGCCGGGCCAGCACCCGGCCGAGTTGTGCGGCGTACCCCTCGCGGCCACTGCCGGGGGCCTTGGGCAGCGCGGCGAGCCCGAGCGCGGCGGCCCGCTTCGGGCCGGCGACGGGCCACGCGGCGGCCCCGGCGGCGGCCCCGGTGGCGAGCATCGTCGAGACGTACCGTTCGACGGGGCCGTCGGGTCGGGGGCAGGGACGGCCGGGGCCGGGTGACCGGGCGACGGCGCGTCGCGGGTCACCGGTCAGCCCCGGCTCGGCCCGGGTCCACGCGGCGAGCTGGGCGCGGGCCTCACCCCACTGCACGATCCGTTGCGCGCCGTCGAGGACGATGCCGGCCCAGCCGCCGGTCAGCCCCTGCACGACCGCCTCGGCGAGTGGGAACAGCACCTCGGCGCGTGGGTCGGCGCGCCAGCCCCGGCCGGCCAGGTCGTGCAGTTTCGGGTGCAGGTCGACGGCGGTGAGCAGGCCGGCCACCTCGCCCGGTACCGGGGTGAACGGCAGGATACGGGTGGCGGCGGAGATGGTCAGGCCCAGCGCGTCGGAGGCGAGCGCGCCGAGGGTCCGGGGGGTACGCGGCCCGTCCTCCGGCGGGTGCGGGGGCGGGATCTCCGGGTCCGGCTCGTGCGGGCAGACCCGCTCGACCCGGGCCACCGTGTCGATCAGGGTGGCGAGCTTCGGCTTCGGGTCCTCGACGGCCACCACGACCCGGCCGGAGGGGGCGTTCACCCGCGCCCAGGCCACCCCGGGCAGCCGCTCCAACGCCGCCTCGACCTGGCAGGCCAGCCGGTCGCCGCCGTCCTGGCAGACGCCGTGCACCTCGATGTGGTGCCGGCCGTCGCGGGACCAGACCCGACGGCGGGTCAACCCGGCCACCCTGGCCAGCCGGCCGGCGGCCGAACCGACGGTACGGGACGCCCCGCCGAGCAGCGGCGGCACCGGCACCGACGGGAGGACCCGGCCGGCGACCCGGCCCAGCATGGTCATCGAGGGGTACGGGCGGATCGGTCCCGCCCGCTGCCGCCGTACCCCATCTCGCCTCCCACGTTCGTCAGGCGGCCTGGCTTCCCGGTCGGACGTCCGTTATGCCCCCCGGCCGAGGGAAGTTTCCGCCGGTGGCGGGGCATGGACGGCGGTGCCTGTGGAATTCCGCTGACGACCCGACGAGCGGCAGGGAGGCCGGAATGAGCACGATCACGCGTCATCTCAGCGGCGGTCACGAGATGGTCCGGGCGTACACCCGGCGGGTGGAGGTGCCGATGCTGGGCGAGGTGGCGGTGCCCCCGCCGGACAAGATCGCCTATTACGCCGGGCTGGGGGTGCTCGCCGCCCTCCAGGTCATCGAGTGGCCGCTCGCCCTGGTGATCACCGCCGGTCACCTGCTCGCCGACCAGCACCTGTCGGGGCTGGCCAAGGGGCTCGGGGAGGCGCTGGAGTCGGCCTGACGAGACCGGGCTCACCCTTGACCTGAACCCGGGTGCAGGTCGCAGGCTGGGCGCATGTCTGACCTGCCACCCGGTGTCCCCCGGTGACCGCCACCCTGACGCCGGCCCCCCGCCTCTACGACCCGCGCCTGCGGGCGATGACGGTGGGCAGCGTCGCCCTGGTGTCGCTGCTCGCCTTCGAGGCGTTGGCGGTGGGCACCGCGATGCCCACGGTGGCCCGCGCGCTGGACGGACTGGGGCTGTACGCGCTCGCCTTCGGCGGCTCGTTCGCCGCCGGTGTGCTGGCCATGGTGCTCTCCGGGATCTGGTGCGACGCCCGGGGCCCCCGGGGGCCGATGTGGGCCGGGGTCGGCCTGTTCGTCGCCGGCCTGTTCGTCGCCGGGTGCGCCGACGCGATGGGCACCCTGGTGGTCGGCCGGGCGGTGCAGGGCTTCGGCTCCGGCCTGCTCTCCGTCGCGTTGTACGTGGTGGTCGGGCAGGCGTACCCGCAGGAGCTGCGGCGTCGGGTGTTCGCCGCGTTCGCGGCGGCGTGGGTCGTACCGTCGCTGGTCGGGCCGGCGTTGGCCGGGCTGATCGTGCAGTACCTGGGCTGGCGGTGGGTCTTCCTCGCCGTACCGGTGGTGGCGTTGCCGGCGGTGCTGCTGGTCGAGTCGGGCCTGCGGACGCTGCACCGCCCGCCGCCGGCCGGGCCTGCGGCGGGCGCGGCGGCCCGGATCGGGTGGGCGGCCGGGGCGGGGGTGAGCGCCGCATTGCTGCACCACGGGGGGCAGCAGCGCGGCGTGCTCGCGGTGACCCTGGTGGCGGTGGCCCTGGCCGGCCTGGGGGTCTGCGCGCCCCGGCTGTTGCCGGCGGGGTTCCTGCGGGTGGCCCGGGGTCTGCCGACGGTGGTGGGCCTGCGCGGGTTGGCGGCGGCGGCGTTCGCGGGAGCGGAGGTGGTCATCCCGCTGATGCTGTCCCGGGAACGCGGCTTCTCGCCGACCGCCGCCGGGCTGGTGCTGACCGTCGGCGCGCTGTCCTGGTCGGTGGGTTCCTGGGCGCAGAGTCGGCTGCCGCCGCCACGGTCCTCGGCGACCCTGCCCCGGCTCGGGCTGGCCTGCGTGGCGGGGGGCACGGCCACCGTCGCCCTCACCGTCTGGCCGGCGGTGCCGGTGGCGGTCGGGGTGGCCGGTTGGGCGGTGGCGGGGTTGGGGATGGGGTTGACGTTCCCGTCGCTGTCGGTGTTGACGCTGGCCCTGTCGGCCCCCGAGGAGCAGGGCCGCAACAGTTCCTCCCTGCAACTGGCCGACTCGTTGTTCACCGCCACCGTGCTGGCGTTGACCGGCACGGTGCTCGCCGCCGGGACGACGCCCGGCCCGGCCGGGTACGCGGGGACGCTCGCCGTGGCGGTGGCGTGTGCGCTGCTCGGCGCGCTGCTCGCCGGCCGGGTGGTGCCGGCCGGGGAGCGGAGCGTCTGATCCGGGCGAATCCCGCCGGGCCGGCCGTGCCGACGGCGAGGATGGTGGGCGATGAACTTCCTGACGATCCTGCCGATGGCCGTGGTGATGGTGGCCGGTACGCAGCTGGTGGCGGCGGTCTTCCTCGCTTCCGGTGACCGGCCCCGGCGGGCGTCGGCGGGTTTCCTGGCCGGCGCGGCGGTCGTGGTGGCCCCCGGTACGACCCTCGCCTGGCTGGTCTTCCGGCTGGTCAGGGGCGCGGCCGGGGGCGGCGGCGGGGGTGGTGGCCGCAAGCCGGTCGAGACGGTCATCGACTGGGTGGTGCTGGCACTGCTGGTGGTGCTGGCGGTGGTGGTGTTCCTCCGGCGGCACTCGGCCGGCGAACCCGGGTGGATGGGTCGCCTCCAGCACGCCGGCTTCGGGTACGCGTTCCGGCTGGGCCTGCTGCTGTTCGTGGTGATGCCCTCCGACGACCTGACGATGGTGACGGTGGGGGCGACCGCCGCCCGGCACGGGCTGCCGTGGTGGCACCTGGTGCCGTTCGTGCTGCTGACCCTGTTGTTGCTCGCGCTGCCGCTGCTGGCGTTGCTGCTGCTCGGCGACCGGGCGGACCGGGTGCTGCCCCGGATGCGCGACTGGGCGGACCGGCACTCGTGGATCATCAGCGAGGCGGTGGTGGGGTTCTTCCTCGTGCTGACCGTCGTCGACCTGCTGAAGTGAGGACGCGCCCGGGTGCTCGGCGTGCCGCCGATCATCCGGCCGACACGTATGGGGGAACGGCCGAAGATGAGCCTGCTACGGGTTCCGGGCCTGCCTACCGTGACGCCATGGTGGTCTTCGTCGTCACGGTGCTGCTCTACGTCTTCGGCCTGGTCTTCCTCTACGGGGTGATCCGTCTCGCCGTGCGACACGGCATGGAGGATCTGGAGGCCCGCCGGCCCCAGGTGCTGCGGGGTGCGCAGTCGGCGTCGGCCGACGACCGGGCGTTCCTGCGGGAGAACTCCTTCCTCGGCGGCAGTTGACCTGCCGGACCCGTGGCGGCATCCCCGGTGGCCTGCGGGCGTGGCCCGACGGGCGGCCCGCGGCCCGGGGTGCGAGGATCGCTGCCGTGATGGGAACCTTGCAGACCGAGCCCGCCCGGACCCGCCCCGACCTGTTGGCGGCGCCGGTGGCCGCCGCGCTGACGGCGTGGCCGGCACAGGCCCCCGTCGACGTCGACGCCGTGCTGGTCGCCCCGATCGACGCCACCCTGGCCGACACGGCGGCGTTCTGCGCGGCGTACGAGGTGGGGCTGGACGTGTCGGCGAACTGCGTGGTGATCGCCGGCAAGCGGGAGGGTGAGATCCGGTACGCCGCCTGCGTGGTGCTCGCCACCACCCGGGCGGACGTCAACGGGGTGGTCCGCCGGACGCTGGACGTCCGCAAGGCGAGCTTCGCCCCGATGGCCGAGGCGGTCGAGTCGACCGGGATGGAGTACGGCGGGATCACCCCGATCGGGCTGCCCGAGTCCTGGCCGATCCTGGTCGACGCCCGGGTGATCGCCACCCCGCACGTGATCATCGGTTCCGGCGTGCGACACAGCAAGATCGCCCTGCCGGGGCCGGCGCTCGGCGCGCTGCCCGGGGCGAGGGTGGTGGAAGGCCTGGCCCGGCCGGCCTAGCCATTACTATTCATCGATGTTGTTGCACGTGAAACATCGTGCCGGTCGATGCCGCCCCGGCGTGGTCGGGCGTCAGGCGGCCGACTCCCGCCGGGTGTCAGGCGGTCGACTCCCGTTGGGCGACCTCGGTCAGGGCGGCGAGCAGCGTCTCGGGTTCCTGCGCGCCGGTGACGCCGTATTTGCCGGCGAGGACGAAGGTCGGCACGCTGGTCACCCCGAGTTGGTGGGCGGTGCTCAGGTCAGCGGCCAGTTCGCGGCGGCCGGCGTTCGAGGCCAGGTACTCGCGCGCCCCGGTCTCGTCCAGCCCGACCGAGGCGGCCAACGCCACCAGCGCCTCCGGCGAGCCGACGTCGACCCCGTCGGTGAAGTGCGCCCGGTAGAGCGCCTCGACCAGCTCACCCGCCCGGTCGTGCTCGTCGGCGAACCGGACCAGCCGGTGCGCGTCGAAGGTGTTGGCGCTCACCGCCCGGTCGAAGTTCAACGTCAGCCCCACCCCGGCGGCCACCTGGGTCACCTGACCGGCCATCGACTCGGCCCGCTCCCGGCCACCGAACTTCGCGGCCAGCGCGTCGAGCAGCGGCCGGGGCGTGGTCACCGGTGACGGGTCGAGCTGGAACGGCCGGTACCTGACGGTCACCTCGCCGTCGTACGACGCGAGGGCCTGTTCGAGGCGGCGCTTGCCGATGTAGCACCAGGGGCAGACCACGTCGGCGTAGATCTCGATCTCCATGACCGGAGACAACCCCCAGCTCAGCCCGCTTGTTCCCGTACCTGCCGCTTGAGCCGGGCCAGGATCGCGGTGCCGCCGCGTACCCGCAGCGGGCTGATCGCCTGGGCCAGGCCCATCCGCTGGTAGAGGTCGTCCGGCACGTCGAGCACCTGTGCGGCGCTCGCCCCGGCCAGCCCTTCGGCGAGGATGCCGGCGAACGCCCGGGTGGTCGGTGCCTCGGGTGGGCAGTCGAACACGGTGGTCACCGTGCCGTCCGGGGCGACCTCGGCGCGCAGGAAGAACGCCGTCTGGCACTCGGGGACCTGCTCCAGGTCGTCGCGGTCCACCCCGGCCGGCAGCGGCGGGACCACGTCGGCGTACTCCAGCAGCATCTCCAGCACCACGTCGCGGGGCGCGTCGGCGAACTCCTCGACGATCTCGGCCAGCTTCGTCGGCATCTCGGGCATTCCGCCAGGCTACCGCCGTCCCCTGTCGTCCCTGCCCGACGGTCGGCGCCGGCCGGGGTCACCGCTGGGGCCGGGGGTGGGTCCACCTGCCCCCGGCCACGTCATCCGCGCGCCCCGGCCGTCGTCCCCACTGCCGGCTGTCGTGCCCGGCTCAGTTGTTCGGGGCGCCCTCGCTGATGTCGGCCAGCGCCGAGCTGGGGTCGAGCTGCATCGCCAGGTCACCCAGGGAGACGATGCCGACGAGCTTGCGTTCGTTGTCACAGACCAGGATGCGCCGGATGTTGCGCTCGCGCATCAACGCCACCGCCTCGCCGGCCGTGGCGTGCTGCTCGATCATCACCACCTCCCGGGTGATGATCGAGCCGATCGAGGTGCTGGCCGGGTCGCTGCACTCGGCCACCGCCCGGACCACGATGTCCCGGTCGGTCAGCAGACCAGCCAGCGTGGAACCGTCGGTGACCACCACGTCCCCGATATCGGCCTCCTTCATCACCCTGGCCGCCTCGTCCAGAGTGGTCTCCGCCGACAGATAGACCACCTGCTTGGTCATCACGTCACTGACCCGGTACATGAGAGCCTCCGTACAACACCCGTAGTCGATCCGACTTCGGTACCCCGTGGCGCGTCCGCTACACCCCGTTGCCGCGAACCCGACTCAGCAGGTGGTCGGCCAGGCCGTCCCACGGCACCTCGTCGCGTCCGCCGGTCGCCCGGTCGCGCACCTCGACGTACCCGTCAACGAGTCGGCGGCCGACCACGACGACGCACGGGATGCCGATCAGCTCGGCATCGGTGAACTTCACCCCGGCCGAGACGGTGGCCCGGTCGTCGACGAGCACCCGCAGGCCGGCCGCCGACAGCCGGCCGCCGAGGTCGAGCGCCGCGTCGAGCTGCGCCCCCTTGCCGGCCACCACCAGGTGTACGTCACACGGCGCGACCGCCGCCGGCCAGACCAGCCCCCGCTCGTCGTGATGCTGTTCGGCGATCGCCGCGACCGCCCGGGACACCCCGATGCCGTAGCAGCCCATGGTGGGCCGGACCGGTTTGCCCGCCGCGCCCAGCACGTCGAGGGCGAACGCGTCGGTGAACCTGCGGCCGAGCTGGAAGATGTGCCCGATCTCGATCCCGCGCCGGATCGTCAGCTCGCCGCCGCCGGTGCGGGCGGTGCCGGTGCCGCCGGGAGCGGCGGCGGCGCAGGCGGGGCAGGGGTCGCCCGGGCGGACCTCGGCCGCCTCGATGGTGCCGTCGGGGACGAAGTCCCGCCCGCACACCACGTCGGTGGCGTGCCGCCCCGGCTCGTTGGCCCCGGTCAGCCAGGCGGTGCCGGTGACCACCCGGGGATCGACCAGGTAGCGCAGGCCGAGCTCGGCCAGCACCTGCGGCCCGAGGTAGCCCCGGACCAGCCCGGGGTGGGCGGCCCAGTCGTCGAAGACCGCCACGTCGGCCGGGTGCAGGGCCGCCGCGACCCGCCGGAGGTCCACCTCCCGGTCGCCGGGCAGCCCGATCACCAGCACCTCGGGGGTGTCCGCGCCGGGCCGGCGTACGGCGAGCACCACGTTCTTCAGGGTGTCGGCGGCGGTCCAGTCGTGCCGCCCGGCGAGCTTCCGGTCGTTGGCGAGGGCCACCAGCGCGGCGATGGTCGGCGTCTGGGGGGTGTCGTGCACCTCGGCGTGGCGGTGCGAGTCCGGGTCGCCGCCGGCCGGGGCGGGGGTCGTCACCGCCTCGGTGTTCGCCGCGTAGTCGCAGGCCGTGCAGCCGACGTAGGTGTCCTCGCCGACCGGGGTGCCGGCCAGGAACTCCTCCGAGGCCGAGCCGCCCATCGCCCCGGAGACCGCCCGCACCACCGAGTACGCCAGCCCCAACCGGTCGAAGACCCGCTGGTACGCCGCCCGGTGCCGGGCGTACGACGCGCGCAGGCCGTCGTCGTCCAGGTCGAACGAGTAGGCGTCCTTCATCAGGAACTCCCGCCCGCGCAGCAGCCCGGCCCGGGGGCGGGCCTCGTCGCGGAACTTCGTCTGGATCTGGAAGATCGTCAACGGGAGGTCCCGGTACGACGAGACCAGGTCCTTGACCAGCAGTGTCGCCAGTTCCTCGTGGGTCGGGGCGAGCAGGTGCTCGGCGCCGCGCCGGTCGGTGAGGGTGAAGATGTCGTCGCCGTACTCCGTCCACCGGCCGCTGGTCCGGTACGGCTCCGCCGGCAGCAGCGCCGGGAAGTGCACCTCCTGGTCGCCGATCGCGGCCAGTTCCGACCGGACGATCTCGGTGACCCGGTCCAGCACCAGTTTGCCCAGCGGCAGCCAGGCGTACCCGCCCGGGGCGACGCGGCGGATGTAACCGGCGCGCAGCAGGAGCCGGTGGCTCGGCACCTCCGCGTCCGCCGGGTCCTCGCGCAGGGTCCGCAGCAGCATGGTCGACGTACGAAGCAACATCGACGCAGCGTAAGGCCACACCCCGAACCCAGCGATCCCTTTCCCGCCCGCCGCCCCGCCCCTCCCGTTTCGCGGTGATCAAGAGGGCGAGAGGGCGGGGTGAGAGGACGAGGGGTCGCGGGGTGGCGTGGGGGTAATTCGATGGACATGGGTTTCCGGGGCGGTGAGCATCGGGGCATGCGGCAGGAGGAGATCTGGGACGCCGAGGCTGCCCGGCACTACGACACCCCGGGCGAGGGCATGTTCGCGGCCGAGGTGCTGGGGCCGACGGTGGACCGGTTGGCCGCGCTCGCCGGTGCCGGGCCGGTGCTGGAGTTCGCCATCGGTACCGGCCGGGTCGCCGTCCCGCTGGCCGCCCGGGGGGTGCCGGTCACCGGCATCGAGCTGTCCGCCCCGATGATCGCGCAGCTCCGCACCAAGGTGGACGCGGACACCATCCCGGTGGTCGCCGGTGACATGGCGACCGCCGCCGCCCCGGGTGAGTTCTCCCTCGTCTATCTGGTCTACAACACGATCGCCAACCTGCTCACCCAGGCCGAGCAGGTGGCCTGCTTCCGCAACGCCGCCCGGCACCTCGCCCCCGGTGGCCGGTTCGTCGTCGAACTGTGGGTGCCCGAGCTGCGCAAACTGCCGCCCGGTCAGCAGGCGGTGGTGTGGCACTCCGAACCCGGCTACGTCGGCCTGGACACCTACGACGTGCTGACGCAGCACGTGGTGTCCCACCATTTCCGGTTCGGCGACGGCCGGCAGGCGGAACTGTTCCGTACCCCGCACCGCTACGTCTGGCCCGCCGAGCTGGACCTGATGGGGCAGCTCGCCGGGTTCACGCTGGAGAGCCGGCACGCGGACTGGACCGGCGGCGAGTTCACCGCCGAATCCCGTTCCCACGTCTCCGTCTACCGCCTGGCATAGCCGTCGGCCCCGGTCGTGGCCCCACCGGCCCCGGTGGGCCGGGACGGGTCAGTGGGTGCCGACACCCTTGCCGGTGGCGGCGACGAACGAGCGCCAGGCCCGGCGGTCGAAGGTGAGGACGGGCCCGGCCGGGTCCTTGCTGTCGCGCACCCCGACGACGCCGGGCAGACCGTCGGCGACCTCGACGCACTCGCTGTTGCCGCTGCGGGTGGACTTGCGCCAGGTGGCACCGGTCAGCTCCATGACGTCATCACTTCCTTCATCAGCAGTGCCGACTGGTTGTGGGGCAGGGCCTCGCTACGGACGCTCTCCCACCGTGCAATCAGGATAGTCAGCTCCCCGTCCTTGTCGATCGTGGTGCCGTCGAGCTGGTTCTCCAGATAACCGACCCAACCGCTGTCGTTGCCGAGCGCCAGCGTGAACGGGCCGGCGAGACCCACGTGGGTGCTGACCTCGGCGGGTATCACGTGGATGCTGACGTTCGGCTGGTCGACGCACTCCAACAGATGGGCGATCTGCTGCACCATCAGGCCCCGGAAGCTCTCGTCCGCGCGCCGGAGCACCGCCTCCTCGACCACGGCGATCAGCTTCGGCGGCTGGGGACGACTGAGTACGCTCTGCCGGTCCAACCGGACGGCGAGCCGCCGCTCCACCTCGTCGTCGCTGAGCATGTCGTCGGCCCGGATCACCGCACGGGCGTAGTTCTCCGTCTGCAACAGACCCGGTACGAGCGTCGGGTGGTAACACCAGAGCTGTTGTGCCTGGCGTTCGGCCTCCAGCCAGGGCCGGAACCAGTTCGGTTGCGAGTAGCGCTCGGCCAGCCTGAGCAGCGAGGTGAGCAGCCCGCCGGTCGTCAGGACCTCGTCCGCCCGCTTGAGGAAAAGCCTGTCGAACGGGCGTTGGCCCAACTCGATGGCGGAGATCTGCGAGCCGGAGAAATGGACCAGCTTGCCGAACTCCTCCTGGCTCAGCTCCGCGTGCAGCCGCAGTCTGCGTAGTTGTGCCCGGATCAGGTCGGCGGTCGGTTCACTTTCCACACGTCCTCCACGATCGTCCCGGCCGCCTCCCCGGTCCGACCGGGCGGCCCTCGCCGTCGACCCGGCCTCGCCCGAGCCGGCGTCGATGCCTTCCGAGAGTAGTGGTCTCATCACCAGAATGTCACCAGCGGGTCGCCTTCCGTCCGGCCCGCTGCGGGGCCGCCCGTGATTCCCCCGTGCAGGGGCGGCCCCGTCCCACCGCCATCAGGAGGTCGAGACCGGTGAACTCCCGTCCGTTTCCGGTGCCCCGCCTCGGCCCGTACGCCGACCGGCCCCGCTCCCATCCGCCGGGCGGCCGGGCGCACCTGCCGCTGCGACCGCTGTGGGTGTGCCGGGCCTGCGGCGGCCCGTGGCCGTGCGCCGAGGCCCGGCTGCTGCTCCGCATCGAGTACGACGCACAGCCCGTCGATCTGGCCGTCTATCTGTCCGGGCTCTACCACGAGGCGAGCCACGACCTGTTCCGGCTGAACCCGCAGGACGGGCCGACGCCACGTGACCTGTTCGAACGCTTCGTCGCCTGGGCCCCCTACCGCCGGGGACCGGCCACCCCGCCCCCGCCGGGCGGCGGCACGGGGCCGATATAGCGGTGTCCGAAGGTGCGGGATACCGCTATGTCGACCCAAAGGAGTCGATCGACGCCGGCCCAGGCGAGTCGATCAAGGGTGCGGGGTGACGGTCGATGACCTGTGCCACGTTCGGGCGGTGGGCGGCGACAGGCGACGGTCGGCCGGTGACACACTGGTCGCCGCGGTCGACGAGGGCATGAGGGGGCGGCGTGCGCTGGCGAAGCTTCGTGGCGGTCGGGGACAGTTTCACCGAGGGCATGGACGACGCGTACCCGGACGGCACCTACCGGGGCTGGGCGGACCTGGTGGCGACCCGGCTGGCCGCCGAGGCAGGGCCGGACTTCGGCTACGCGAACCTGGCCATCCGGGGCCGCCTCTTCCCGAGCGTCGTCGCCGAGCAGGTGCCCGCCGCGCTCGCCATGAAGCCCGACCTGATCAGCTTCGCGGCCGGCGGCAACGACGTGCTGCGACGCACCTTCGACGCGGACGCGTTGGCGACCCGGTTCGACGCCGTGGTGGCCCGACTGCGTTCCAACGGTGCCGACGTGATCCTCTTCCGGTTCGCCGACGTGCTGGCCCGGCTGCCCGGCCAACGCCTCGTCTCGCCCCGGATCGAGCTGGTCAACCGGGTCGTCGGTGAGACCGCCGAGCGGCACGGCGCGATCCTGGTCGACCTGTTCGCCGACGACACGTACCGGCTCAACCCGATGCTCTGGAGCCCCGACCGGCTGCACCTGTCCGCCGCCGGGCACCGGCGGGTCGCCGCCCAGGTGCTGACCGCGCTCGGGGTGGGCTGCGACGAGGAGTGGCTGCTGGTGCCGGAGCACCCGGCCGCCACCCCGTGGCTCGCCGCCCGCGCCGCCGACCTGAGCTGGGTCGGCCGGCACCTGGCCCCGTGGATCACCCGCCGGCTCACCGGCCGGTCCTCCGGCGACACGGTCACCGCGAAGCGCCCGGTCCTCGGCCCGGTCTCCGACTGACGTGCGCACCCTGCACACCGCCCCCCTGCTGCGTCTCACCCGGGACGACGGGCCGTCTTCGGGTCAGCCGGCCCCGGGCGACGGTGGGTCGCTGTCGGGCTGGGCGGTGCTGGTCGACGGGGACCGGATCGAGGCGGTCGGTCCGGCCGGGGAGCTGACGCAGGCGTACCCGACGGTGCGGGTGCGGCGGTGGCCCGGCACGCTCGGGCCGGCGCTGGTGCACGACGGGCCGCTGCCCCCGGCGGCCAGCCCGCGCGAACGGGTGCACGCGCTGCTGCGGGTCGGGGTCGGCGCGGTGCTCGCCGCGCACCTGACCGACCCGGCGCTACGGGCAGCGGTGGCCCGCAACGACGTGGCCGTCCTCGACGCGGCACGGCCCCCGGCCCTCACCGTCGGTGGCCGTGCCGACCTGGCCGTCTTCGCCGACGACGGCCGCTGCCTCGCCACCGTCGTCGCCGGCCGCCTGGTGCACCGCCGCACCTGACCGGCCCGGCCCCTCGGCCGCCCGGCCCGCTGGACGGGTGCGCCGACCGGCGGGGACGGGCGGCGGTGGTCCGGTGCCGTTGGGCGGTCGGTGCCGCGGATTCCGGCGTAACTTGGGGCTCATGTCTGTGCCGAGTGATCCGCATCCCCGCCTCCAGTCGTACGCCGACCCGCAGCGGCTGGTCACCACCGAATGGTTGGCCGAACACCTCGGCGACGAGGGCCTCGTCGTGGTCGAATCCGACGAGGACGTGCTGCTCTATGACACCGGTCACATCCCGGGAGCCGTCAAGGTCGACTGGCACACCGAGCTGAACGACCAGGTGACCCGGGACTACCTGGACGCGGAGAGCTTCGCCGAGCTGTGCGCGGCCAAGGGCATCGGCCGCGACGACACGGTGGTCTTCTACGGCGACAACTTCAACTGGTGGGCCGCGTACGCGCTGTGGGTGTTCACCCTGTTCGGTCACCCCGACGTGCGGCTGCTCGACGGCGGCCGGCAGAAGTGGATCGCCGAGGGGCGTGAGCTGACCCGGGAGAAGACGGTCCGGCCGCGCGCCGACTATCCGGTGCCGCAGCGCAACGACGCGCCGGTCCGGGCGTACCGGGAGCAGGTGATGGCGCACGTGGCGGCGGGCCGGCCGCTCGTCGACGTCCGCTCGCCGGGCGAGTACACCGGCGAGATGCTGCACATGCCCGACTATCCGCAGGAGGGCGCGCTGCGCGGCGGGCACATCCCGGGCGCGGTGAGCAAGCCGTGGAAGTCCGCCGCGAACGACGACGGCACCTTCAAGTCGGCCGACGAGCTGCGGGCCATCTACACCGACCAGCTCGGGTTGAGCCCCGCCGACGACGTGGTGGCCTACTGCCGGATCGGTGAACGGTCCAGCCACACCTGGTTCGTGCTGCACCATCTGCTGGGCTTCCCGCAGGTACGCAACTACGACGGCTCGTGGACCGAGTGGGGCAACCTGGTCCGGGCCCCCGTGGTCCGGGGCGACCAGCCCGGCGGCCTGGCCGGCTGACCAACCCTCCGCCGGGTCGGTCGCGCCCGGCTGGGTCGCGCTTGGGCGGATGTTGCGGTATCCCAGCCTCGGGACACCGCAACATCCGCCCAATTGCGTCGCGCCCCCGCCCGGTCGGCGGTAGTTCGGCGGTAGACCCGACACGCGGTCGTCGGGCGGGGGAACCTGCTGGGGAAGAACCGGTTACCTGGTGAGGAGGCAGGGCGTGCGCAGACCGCGAGCCCGGCTGACGGCGCTGTGCGCTCGGGGAGAGCGAGGGGGCGATGCTCGCCCGCACCTACCTCGCGCAGCGCCGCAGCCGGCGGCACCCCGCCCGGCGGCCACTGTCCGCCTGGTGAACCCGCGGGTAACCGAGGGACCCCGGTGTCCGGGTCGAGGTCTACGCTTGCCAGGTGACTGTGGGGCAGCAGGCTAGGGGCAGCGCAGGCAGCGCGGGCCGGCGCCGGTCGAGGCGCGACGAGATCCTGGAGATCGCTGTCGGGCTCTTCGCCGCCCGCGGCTACCACGGGGTCTCCATGGACGACATCGGTGCGGCCGCCGGGGTGACCGGCCCCGCCCTCTACCACCACTTCGCCGGCAAGGAGGCGATGCTGGCCGCCGCGCTGATCCCGGTCAGCGAGGGGCTGCTCGACGGTGGCCGGGACCGGGCGGCGAGCCGTCCGGGCGACCCGCGTGGCGCGCTGGAGTCCCTGATCGACTTCCACGTCGACTTCGCGCTGGCGAACCCGGCCGTGATCGCCCTGCACCTGCACGAGCTGGACCGCCTCCCGGACGAGCCGCGCCGCCGCATCCGCAAGCTCCAGCGGCTGTACGTCGAGGAGTGGGTGACCGTGCTGACCGCGCTGCACCCGGGGCTGCCCGACGGCGAGGCGCGGGTGCTGGCGCACGCCGCGTTCGGCCTGATGAACTCGACCCCGTTCCTCGGCGGCGAGGTCGACAGGCGGCGTCGGGCGGCGCTGCTGCGGGCCGCCGCGTCGGCCGCCCTGCTCGCCGAGACCGACTCCTGACCCGCTCGCCCGACTCGTGGCCGCCGGCCCGACCGTGGTTTCCTGGCATCCGTCCCCACCCCGGACGCTGAGCAACGTCCCCACCCTGGACGCTGGAGGAAACATGATCGAGTCGCTGTTGGTCGCCAACCGGGGCGAGATCGCCCGCCGGATCATCCGTACCGCGAAGCGGCTCGGCGTCCGTGCGGTCGCGGTGCACTCGGAGGCCGACGCCGACCTGCCGTTCGTGGTCGAGGCCGACGAGGCGGTGTGCGTGGGACCGGCGAACCCGGCCCAGAGCTACCGCAACGTGGAGGCGATCCTGGCCGCCGCCGAGTCCACCGGCGCGCAGGCGGTCCACCCCGGCTACGGCTTCCTGTCGGAGAACGCCGACTTCGCCCGTACCGTGCAGGCCCGTGGGCTGGTCTGGGTCGGGCCCGGCGCGGACGCGATCACCGCGATGGGTGACAAGATCAACGCGCGGAACCTGATGGCGGCGGCCGGAGTGCCGGTCGCGCCCGGCACCACCGAACCGGCCACCGACCTCGACGCGGCGGTCGCCGCCGCCACGGAGATCGGCTACCCGGTGATGGTCAAGGCCGCCGCCGGTGGCGGCGGGATGGGCATGGCGGTGGCCGCCGACGAGGCCGCGCTGCGCACCGAGTACGACAAGGTCCGCGCGTTCGCCGAGCGGATGTTCGGCGACGGCTCGGTGCTCATCGAGCGCTACTTCCCCCGGGTACGCCACGTCGAGGTGCAGATCCTCGGCCTGGCCGACGGCCGGGTGGTGGCGCTCGGCGAGCGGGAGTGCTCGGTGCAGCGGCGCAACCAGAAGCTGGTCGAGGAGTCCCCCTCCCCGGCGGTGTCGCCGGAGCTGCGGGCCCGGTTCCTGGCCGCCGCCGTGCGGGCCGGCGAGGCGGTCGGCTACCGCAACGCGGGCACCGTCGAATGCCTGCTCGACCCGGCCACGCAGGAGTTCTTCTTCCTGGAGATGAACACCCGGCTCCAGGTGGAGCACCCGGTGACCGAGCTGGTCTACGGCGTCGACCTGGTCGAGGAGCAGCTGCGGGTGGCGGCCGGCCTGCCACCGACCTTCGACCCGGACGCGCTGACCCCGCGCGGCCACGCGATCGAGCTGCGGATCAACGCGGAGGACCCGAAGCGGTTCCTGCCCGGACCCGGCGTCATCGGCACCTGGGTGGAGCCCACCGGCGAGGGGGTACGCGTCGACTCCGGGTACGTCGCCGGCAACACGGTGACCCCGTTCTACGACAGCCTGCTGGCCAAGCTCGTCGTCACCGGGGCGGACCGGGCCGAGGCGATCGAGCGGGCCCGGACGGCGGTGGCCGACTTCGCGGTGGCCGGACCGAAGAACAACCTGCCCTTCTTCGCCGAGCTGCTGACCAACGACGAGTTCGTCTCCGGCGACTACGACACCGGCATCGTCGGCCGGATGCGCTGACCCCGGCCCGGCCTGACCACGGGGTCCGTCGACCCTGACCCCGTGGTCAGGCCGGCCGTACCCCGCCGGGCAGGTGCGGACGGTGCGCCGCGATGCCGACCACGTCGAGGCGGGGGGTCACCTGGTCGATCCGGGCCGGCCGGTGCCGGCCGGCCGGAGCGTCGTTGGTCGGGGTCGGGCCGACGGGGAAGTGCCCCGGGTTGCGGTCCTTGCGCGCCGGAGCGTCGGGCAGGGCCGCCTGCCGTCCCGGCGGGTCGTGCGGGTGGTCGCCGCCGTCGACGGGCGGGTGGGGACGTCCGTTCGGGGCCGGCCGGTTCGTGGCCCTGATAGTGGCCCGCAGCAGGTCGTTCTCGGCTTCCCGGGCGGCCAGCGTGCGCCGCAGCACGGCGTTCTCGGAGCGGAGCTGGGCGATGACCCGACCGGCGTCGTCCGTGGTGGGGGTCGACCCGTCGGGACTGTTCGCCTGCTCCCCGGGGCCGTGCGGGTGGGCCCGGCCGTCGGTCGGTCGACGGTCCGTCGGCGGTTCACCCCGGGCCGCCTCGTAGAGCCGTTCGAACCGGCGCAGGGTGGCCTGCCGGTCGGCGGGTGCGACGGTGCACTCGACCACCAGCACCACCGTCTGCCACGGCGGGCCCTTCGTCTCGGTGGTGAAGTGCCGGGACAGTCGCTTGCGCCAGGTGTCCCGGTCCCGGCCCGGCCGGTCGCGGCAGATCCGTTCGGCCAACCTGCTCCAGGTGTCGACCGCCCCGATCTCCGGGGCCTGCTCGACCAGGTCGCGGACCGCCAGCGCGTACTCGGACACCGCCGGCGAACCGTACCGGGCCGCGTATCCGGCGGCCAGGTGCTCGCGCGGGACGAGCCAGTGCCGCTGGTGCCGTCCCCGGACCGGGGTCGGCGTACTGGTGTCGGAGAGCATGGGCGGACCTTTCGTGCGGAGCTGTCTGACCCGGGAAGGTATTCGTACCCTCCATCCCCAAATCGTGGGCGTCCCGGCCTGTGTCCGTGGTCAGTTTCTGGCCGGGTCGTTGTCCGGGTAGGGCGGGGCGCTGTCCGGGTTGGACGGTCCGGGCCCGGGGCGGACGGTCGGTGCCCGGCAGGTGTCCCCGGATGGTCCACTTTGGCCGCCCGCCCGGCGCTGCCCGGCCACGGCGGCGTGCGGCACGGCCCGACCGGTCGTTGGGCCCGTCGTACGACCGGTCCCGTCACCGCACGTCCGTCGGCAGTCGGCCGGCGGCCGTGCGACGGGAGCCGGACGTGCCACCCGGCGGTGGAGACGCCATCGCCGGTCATGCGGCCCGGGAGCGGAGAACATGGGAAGCGGAAGACCGACCGACGGCGCGTGCCCGCGTCCCGACCCTCGTCGGCTGGGCCGGCACCTGCGGTCGATGTCGCTGTACGCGGAGGGCGCGGTGGCGATGGCGCTGGTGCTGGGCCGGGAGGACGCGGTGGCCTGGGCGGGCGCGGTCGCGGCGGTGGTGCGCGCCGCCGCCGACCTGGTGGAGGGGCGGGCGGGCCGGTGACCTCCGCCCGGAGGGGATCGTCGGGTCGACCCGACACCCCCGGCGGCGTGGCGGTGGCGGTCGGTCAGGTGGTTCCCTGGGGGGACCACCGGTCGTCCGGCGTCACCGGTCGTCGTCCCCACGAGGGGCGGCGGACCGGGACCACCCTCCGGCGACCCGATGTCACAGCGAGGTGACCATGAGTCAGATGCCAGCGGCGGTGTCGATCCGCGAGGTCGGGCCCCGCGACGGGCTCCAGAACGAGGAGCCGATCCCCACCGGGGCCAAGGTGCGGTTGCTCGACGCCCTCTCCGGCACCGGCGTGCGCCGGATCGAGGCGGTGTCGTTCGTGCATCCCAGGGCGATCCCGCAGATGGCCGACGCCGACGAGGTGTGGCGGCAGGCCGGGAGGGCCGAGGGGGTCCGCTATTCGGCGCTGGTGCCCAACACGAAGGGTGCGCAGCGGGCCCTGGCCGCCGGATTCACCGAGATCGAGGTGGTGGTCTCGGCCAGCGACACGCACAACCGGCGCAACGTCAACCGCTCCACCGACGAGTCGCTGGACGACATCGCCGAGCTGATCGACCTGCTGCACGGTGCGGGGGCGCGGGCCGAGGTGATCGTGGCGACCAGCTTCGGCTGCCCGTACGAGGGGGACGTCGACCCGGGGCGGGTCGCCGGGATCGTCGAGCGGGTGGTCCGCGACGGTGCCGACCGGGTCGCGTTCGGCGACACCACCGGCATGGGTACGCCCCGACGGGTCCGGGAGTTGGTCACCGCCGTCCGCGACCGGGAGCCCGACGTGCCGGTGCTGCTGCACTTCCACAACACCCGGGGCACCGCGCTGGCGAACCTGCTGACCGCCCTGGAACTGGGGATCACCGAGTTCGACGCCAGCGTCGGCGGCCTCGGCGGCTGCCCGTACGCGCCGGGGGCGAGCGGGAACCTGGCCACCGAGGAGGCGGTGCACATGCTGCACGACATGGGCATCGACACCGGCATCGACCTGGACGCCCTGATCGGGGTCGCCGAGTTGGCCGAGGAACTGCTCGGCAAGCGGCTGCCGTCGGGGGTGCTGCGGGCCGGCCCGCGTACCCGGCTGACCGCCCGCTGAGGGACGACCCGGTTGATCGACTCCGTTGCGTCCCCGTAGCGGTGTCGACAGGTCGCCGATGCCGCTACGACGCCGTCGTGGCGGCATCGCGCGACCCCCGAAAGGCCCGGGAGACGCGGGGAGGGGCCGGCGCGGTGCCGGCCCCTCCGTCGGGTCACGTCGTGGGTCAGCCCACGCTGAGCAGACCCGGCCAGCTGTCCTTGAAGACCTGGCCGCCGGTGCTGCTGCGGCGGTCGTTGGCGCTGAGGGTGCCGGCGAACAGGTTGCTCACCCGGTTCGCCTCGGCGGTGCTCGGGTACGGGTTGGTGCAGCTCGTCCCGGCGCTGCCGCCCGACATCAGGATCGCGCAGTTGCCGTTGTAGTTGTCGGGCAGACCGAGGATGTGCCCGATCTCGTGGGTCATGATCCGCAGCGGGCTGTACTGGGCGGCCTGCTGGGTGTCGATGTAGACCCGGCCGTTGCCGAGGCTGGTGCGCTGGGCGTACGAGCCGCCGCCGGTGATCTGGTAGATCCGCAGGTTGGTGCCGCAGTTCGCGGTGAGCGTCAGGTTGGTGGTGGCGTTGTTCCAGATCGACGCGGCCTGGTTGGCGATGCCCGCGTAGCTGGGCGCCTGGCTGGTGTTGTAGCAGATGGTCATCGCGGCGGAGGCGGGCGCGGGGTTGGCGACCGTGAGGCCGAGGGTCGCGGTCGCCGTCGCCAGGGCGGCGACGGCGAGGCGCTTGACGCGTGAGTTCATGGCTCACTCCAATCCGGAGGGGGTGTCTGGAGCGTAGCCACATCGATAGTTGACTATCAATATCCAGGGCGGAAGTCGGTCGGGTGGTCGGGCGGGGCCGGGATGCGCTAACCTAACGATCGTTCAGGCCGGTCGGCGCGTCCACCACGACGCCCACGGCGGCATGGCGGTCGGGCGCGTCCACGAGGCGCGGGGCGAGGGGGTCGGCGTGACGCTCGACGGTGAGGCACTGGAGCAGCTACGCAAGCGGGCCCGCTCCGGCGGCGCCGACAAGTACCACGCGGCGAACGCCGGCAAGGGCAAGCTGTTCGCCCGCGAACGGGTCGCCCTCCTGGTCGACGAGGGTTCCTTCGTCGAGGACGGGCTCTACGCCAACGCCCTGGCCGAGGGGCTGCCCGCCGACGGGGTGGTCACCGGCACCGCCACCATCGACGGCCGTCCGGTCTGCCTGATGGCCAACGACTCCACGGTCAAGGCCGGCAGTTGGGGCGCGCGCACCGTCGAGAAGATCATCCGGATCATCGAGCGGGCCTACTCGACAGGCGTGCCGATGGTCTACCTGGTCGACTCGGCCGGTGCCCGGATCACCGACCAGGTCGACCTCTTCCCCGGCCCCCGGGGTGCCGGCAAGATCTTCTGGAACCAGGTCCGCGCCTCCGGCGCGATCCCGCAGGTCTGCGCGTTGTTCGGGCCGAGCGCCGCCGGTGGGGCGTACATCCCGGCGTTCTGCGACGTGGTGGCCATGGTCGAGGGCAACGCCAGCATGTACCTCGGCTCCGACCGGATGGTCGAGATGGTCACCGGGGAGAAGACCACCCTGGAGGCGATGGGCGGGGCCCGGGTGCACTGCGCCGAGTCCGGCGTGGGGCACTTCCTGTGTAGGACCGAGGCCGACGCGCTCGACGTGGTGAGGACCTACCTGTCCTACCTGCCCGCCAACTGGCAGCAGCAACCGCCGGCCGCGCCGGCCGTCGCCGCGCCGGAGAAGGCCGACCTCGCCGCGCTGGTGCCGGCCAGCGAGCGGCAGGCGTTCGACATGCGTCGGTACGTCAAGGGCCTGCTCGACGAGGGTTCGTTCTTCGAGATCCAGGCGCTCTGGGCCAGGGAGCTGACCGTCGGCTTCGGCCGGCTGAACGGCGAGGTCGTCGGCGTGGTCGGCAACAACTCGATGTTCAAGGGCGGGGTGCTCTTCGTCGACTCGGCCGACAAGGCGACCCGGTTCGTGCAGCTCTGCGACGCGTTCAACGTGCCGCTGCTGTTCCTGAGCGACGTGCCCGGGTTCATGGTCGGCAGCGCGGTGGAGAAGCAGGGCATCATCCGGCACGGGGCCAAGATGATCACCGCGATCTCCGAGGCGACCGTACCCAAGATCTGCGTGGTGGTCCGCAAGGCGTACGGTGCGGGGCTGTACGCGATGGCCGGCCCCGGGTTCGCGCCGGACGCGACGATCGCCCTGCCCACCGCGAAGATCGCGGTGATGGGAGCCGAGGCGGCGGTCAACGCCGTCTACGCCAACAAGATCGCGGCGATCGCCGACGAGGCCGAACGGGCCGCCTTCGTCGCCGCCAGGCGGGCCGAGTACGAGCGGGACATCGACGTGGTGCGGCTCGCCAGTGAGCTGGTCATCGACGCGATCGTCGAACCACACGAGCTGCGCGCCGAACTGGTCCGCCGGTTCGCCGCCGCCCGCAGCAAGGACCGGCACTTCTCCCGGCGACGGCACGGGGTCACCCCGGTCTGACCGACGGGAGACCCGTCCCCGGCCGGCCCGACCGGTCGGCACCGACCCACCGCTACCGCTACCGCCACCGCCGTCGACCGGGTCCGACCGGTCGTCCACCCGATCCGTCGTCCCCGGCGTCACGAGCGCCCGGGGCGGCACCCGTACAGGAGGAACCGATGGACTTCCGGCTCAGCGAGGAACACGAGGCGCTGCGGGACAGCGTGCGGGACTTCGCCCGCGAGGCGGTCGCCCCGGTGATCGCCGAGCACTACGAGCGGCACACCTTCCCGTACGAGATCGTCCGGCAGATGGGCAAGATGGGGCTGTTCGGCCTGCCCTTCCCCGAGGAGCACGGCGGCATGGGCGGTGACTACTTCGCGCTCTGCCTTGCCCTGGAGGAGCTGGCCCGGGTCGACTCCAGCGTGGCGATCACCCTGGAGGCGGCGGTCTCCCTCGGCGCGATGCCGATCCACCGGTTCGGCACCGACGAGCAGCGGGCCCGCTGGCTGCCGAAGTTGCTCAGCGGCGAGGCCCTCGCGGGGTTCGGGCTGACCGAGCCGGGCACCGGCTCCGACGCGGGCGGCACCCAGACCCGGGCCGTCCTGGACGGCGACGAGTGGGTGATCAACGGGTCGAAGGCGTTCATCACCAACTCGGGCACCGACATCACCGCGCTGGTCACCGTCACCGCGGTCACCGGCACCAACCCGGACGGCTCGAAGGAGCTGTCCACCATCATCGTGCCGTCGGGGACGCCCGGCTTCACCGTCGCGCCGGGGTACTCGAAGGTGGGGTGGAACGCGTCGGACACCCACGAGCTGACCTTCGACGACTGCCGGGTGCCGGTCGGGAACCTGCTCGGCGAGCGGGGCCGGGGCTTCGCCCAGTTCCTGCGGATCCTCGACGAGGGGCGGATCGCCATCGCCGCGCTGGCCGTCGGCCTCGCCCAGGGCTGCGTCGACGAGTCGCTGAAGTACGCGAAGGAGCGCCAGGCGTTCGGCCGGCCGATCGGCAACTACCAGGCGATCCAGTTCAAGATCGCCGACATGGAGCTGAAGGCGCACACCGCCCGGCTGGCCTACTACGACGCCGCCGCCCGGATGCTCGCCGGTGAGCCGTTCAAGCGGCAGGCGGCGATCGCCAAGCTGCACGCCAGCACCGTCGCGGTGGACAACGCCCGGGAGGCCACCCAGATCCACGGTGGCTACGGCTTCATGAACGAGTACCCGGTGGCCCGGTTCTGGCGGGACTCCAAGATCCTGGAGATCGGCGAGGGCACCTCCGAGGTGCAGCGCATGATCATCGCCCGCGACCTGGGCCTGTGACCGTACCCCCGCACGGGGTCCGCCCCCGGGCGGGAACGGTGCTCTGTCGGGTATCCGCAGCCCTTCGTCAGTAGCCCGACGAAGGGCTGCCCGGCGTCGTATCCCGTCCGTACCCTTCCTGCCCATGACCCCCGATCATGATCACTCGCCCGCGGGTGGTCGTACCCCGATCGGGGAGCTGGTGCGGGCCCACCGCCTGGCCGCCGGTCTCACCCAGACCGACCTGGCACAGCGGGCCGGGGTCGGCGTGCGGACGGTCCGCGACCTGGAACGCGGCCGGGCCCACCGGCCGCACCGCACCACCGCCGAGCTGATCGCCGGGGCGCTCGGCCTGACCGGCGCGGCGCGCGCCGGCTTCCTCGCCAGCGCCCGGGGCCGGGCGGTGGCCGTCCCGGCCGCCCCGGGCGTCGCCGGGCTGCCGCACCGCACACCCGCCGGCACCGTTCCCCGCGACCCCGACCTCCCGGGTACGCCGATGGCGCTGCCCCCGCCGGTCGAGCTGATCGGCCGGGAACGGGAACTCGACGAGCTGACCGCTCTGCTGACCGGCGACGGCTGGCCGCCGGTGCTGAGCCTGGTCGGCCTGGCCGGGGTGGGCAAGACCGCGCTCGCCCTGGCCCTGGCGCACGCGGTGGCCGACGCCCACCCGGGCGGGGTGGCCGGGGTGCTGGTCGGCACCGGCTCCGACGCCGGCGACGTGCTCGCCGCGGCGTGCGCGGTGCTCGGCGCGGCCCGGCTCGCCGAGCTGGCCGCCCGGCTGCGGGGCCGCCCGGCGCTGCTGCTGGTCGACGCGGTCGAACGGGCCCCGGACCCGGTGGCCGAGGCGGTGCACCTGCTGGTCGCGGCGGTGCCCACCCTGCGGGTGGTGGCGACCGGTCGGCACCCGGTCGGTGTCCCCGGCGAACTCGTCCGCCCGGTGGCCCCGCTGGAGGTGCCCCCCGCCGGGGTGGTCGACCCGGACGAGCTGGCCCGGTGGCCGGCGGCGGCCCTGTTCACCGCCCGGCTGACCCGGGTCCGCCCGGAACCACCCGGCCCGGACGAGTTGCCCGCCCTCACCGCGCTGGTCCGCCGGCTCGACGGCCTGCCGCTGGCGATCGAGCTGATGGCGGCCCGGGGTCGCATCCTCGACCTGCCCGAACTGCTCGACCGGTACGGCGACCGGGTGCTCGACCTGGCCGGCCCGGATCTCGGCGGGCGGGGGTGGGAGGCCGCGCCGCCGGGGCGTACCGACGACCCGGCCCGGTCCACGGTCGCGGTGACCCTGCGCGAGGCGGTCGCCACCAGCTACCGGCTGCTCGACGGGTGGGAGCAGGCGGCGCTGCGCCGGCTCTCGGTGTTCGCCAACCGGTGGTCGGTGGAGTTGGCCGAGGAACTGCTCGCCGACGACCCGGACCCGTCGGTGGTGGTCGACCCGGTGCCGCTGCTCGACCGGCTGGTCGAGTTGGGCCTGCTCAGCGTCCGGGGTGCCGGGCCACTGCGGTTCCGGCTGCTCGACGCGGTCCGTGAGTACGCCGTCGAGCAGGCCGCCGGCCGGGGCGAGTTGACCGCCGTCCGTCGCCGGCACGCCGTGGTGATCACCCGGTTGGTGACGCGTGTCGCACCGGACCTGGTCGGGGCGCGACAGCCGGCGGCCGTCCGTCAGCTCGACGAGGCGACCGGCGACATCGGCGCGGCGCTGGCGCACGCCGCCGGGGACGATCCGGTCACCGCGCTGCGGCTGGCCGCCGAGCTGAGCCGCTGGTGGCGGATGCGGGGGCGGGACGTCAGCGGCCGGCAGTGGCTCTGCCGGCTGCTCGCCGATCCCCGTACCGCCGACGCCGATCCGGTGCTGCGGGCCTGGGCGTTGCTCGGGGTGGCCCGGCTGGCCGCCGAGCACGGCGCGGCGGCGCAGGAGTTGCCGGCCGCCCGTGCCGCGCTCGCGGTGCTCGCCGGGCGGGCCGACGTGGCCGGGGAGTTGGCGGCGCGGACGGTCCTCGGCACCCTGCTGGTCGCGACCGGTGGGTACGACGAGGCGGCCGAGCAGGCGCACGCGGTGCTGACCCTGGCCACCCGGCACGGCCGGACCCGGGACATGGCGGTCGCCCAGCACCACCTGGCCTGGCACGAGGTCCGCCTCGCCGACCTGTCGGCGGCCCGGCGTCGGCTGGCCGCGGTGGACCGGCTGGCCGCCCAGTGCGGGGAGCCCCGGCTGCGCCTGCTGGCCCGTGCCGACCTGGCCGAGGTGGCCCGGTTGGAGGGCCGTCACGGTGACGCGGTGGACCAGGGCCGGCGGGTGGTCGCCGCGCTGGCCGGGGTGGGTGATCCGGGGCACCGGCGGCGGGTGCTCGGCACGGTGGGGCTGGCGTTGGCCCGGTCGGGTCGGCTGGACGAGGCCGCCGAGATCCTGGCCGAGCTGCGCTGCGACGGTCGTCCGTCACCGCCCGGGTCCCGGTCGGAGGCGGGCGTGGCCGGGGGGCGTCCGGGCGGGGGCGGGCCGGTGCGGGCGGAGGAGTCGGTCTGCGCGCTGATCGAGGGCACCATGGCCCAGCACCGGGGGGACCGGGAGTTGGCGGCGGAGTGGTTCGCGGTGGCGGAGGCTGCCGGTGCCGCCGGTCAGGACCGGCGGGACATGGTCGAAGCCCTGGTCGGGCTGGCCGTGAGCACCGGCTCCGCCGAGGTGCGGGAACGGCTGGCGCAGACGTGCCGACGCGGCGGCATCCGGTTGCTGCCGGACGAGGAACGCCTGCTGGGCTAGACGCGGGGGTGGCGCGAGCGAACGGGCCCCCTGGTCAAACCCCTCGCTCGATCGCTCGCGCCAGCACCCCCCGGTGCTCCCCCGCGCGATGAAGGCTAGCCAGCCGGGCCGTCCGTTTTGCGGCGATCGGCGGCTCTGTGACCGGTGGGTCCGACGAGTTCTGCCGCTTTTTCTGCCGGTCGTCCCGGCGTCCTGTTGGCGGGCGGTCAGCAGCGCGACGGCGGCTCGTCGGTCGGCGCCTGGTCGGTGCTGCCGGCGGTCGCCCCCGGGTGGACGGCGTCGCGTACCCGGCGCAGGCCCTCCAGCATGGCGGCGAGGGCGTCGGGTTCGAGCTGACCGGTGAACCACTGCTCGATGATCTGGAGATGGCCGGGCAGGGTCTCGTCCAGCCGCTGCATGCCGGCCGGGGTGACCACCGCGTACGAACTGCGCCGGTCGGACGGGCAGGCGCGACGCCGGAGCAGCCCGTCTCGCTCCATCCGGTCCACCACCCGGGTGACGCCGCTGGTGGACAGGGAGGTCTGGGCGGCAAGGTCGGTCATCCGCAGTTGGTTACCGGGGGAGCGGGCCAGGCGCATCAGCACCTCGAACTCGACCGCGGAGACACCGTGCTCCTCGTACTGGGCGGTGAACCGGGCGGTCAGCCCGGCGTGCGCCTCGACCAGGAGGCCGACGGCGGTGATCCGGGGGTCGTCGAACACAGTCTCGTCCACCTGGCCATCCTAACAGTGCTTGACACGGGGAATATTGCTGCGGCTATAGTTGCTCAGGCAGTCGTTGGGCTACTAAACAATCTTCCGGAGGGCAGTTACATGACCAGCACCGAGTCGGTTACCCGCGACTGGGACGGCCTCACCATCCCCGCCGCCGGCACCTACCTGCTGGACGCCGCGCACAAGCGGGTGGGCTTCGTCGCCCGGCACATGATGGTCAGCAAGGTACGCGGCGAGTTCGCCGACGCCACCGCCACCATCACCGTCGCCGAGGACCCGCTGCAGTCCTCGGTCACCGCCACCATCCAGGCCGCCAGCATCAACACCGCCCAGGCCGACCGGGACGGCCACCTGCGCAGCCCCGAGTTCCTCGACGTCGAGCAGTTCCCGACGCTGGAATACCGCAGCACCGCCGTGAAGTCCCACGACGGCAACGAGTTCGTCCTGCTCGGTGACCTGACCATCAAGGGCGTCACCCGCCAGGTCGAGCTGGAGGTCGAGTTCGAGGGTGTCGGCCGCACCCCGTTCGGCACCGACGTGTTCGGCTTCACCGCCAGCACCGAGATCGACCGCGAGGACTTCGGCCTGACCTGGAACGTCGCCCTGGAGACCGGCGGCGTGCTGGTCGGCAAGAAGATCAAGATCGAGATCGAGGGCGAGGCCATCCGGCAGGCCTGAGCCCGGCACGCCGAGGCCCCCGCTCACCGCGAGCGGGGGCCTCGGCGTCTGCGCGTGCGGATTGTCACTGGCCGGCGACGGCGACATCCGGTGCTGGTGGACGGCCGCTGGGTAGGAAAGCGGGACAGCGCATACCCGGTGGGCACTGGCCCCGGCGCGTGGGCGCTCTTATGGTGGTTCACACTGCGCGCCGGTACGGTCACCGTCCCGCGCGTCTCACGCCTGGAGGAAACATGGGTAGGGACGTCGAGCAGGGCGCGTTCTCCCGGGAGGACCGGGTCCGCTACCGGCAGAAGGTGCGGCGCTGCCTGGACGTCTTCGCGTTGATGCTCGACGACTTCGGCTTCGACGCCGACCGGCCGATGACCGGTCTGGAGATCGAACTCAACCTGATGGACCCGGACGCCGAACCGGCGATGCGCAACGACGAGATCCTCGCCGCCATCGCCGACCCGCTCTTCCAGACCGAACTGGGACAGTTCAACCTGGAACTGAACGCGGCACCCCGGCTGATCGAGGGGGCCGGCTTCGCCCACTACGAGACCGACCTGCGCAGCAGCCTCAACCGGGCCGACGAGCGGGCGGCCAAGTCGGACGCCCGGATCGTCATGGTCGGCATCCTGCCCACCCTGACCGAACGGCACCTGGTGGCCGACAACCTCTCCACCAACGAGCGGTACCGGGTGCTCAACGACCAGATCGTCGGCGCCCGGGGCGAGGACATCGAACTTGACATCAGGGGGGTCGAGCGGCTGCGGACGCACACCGACTCGATCGTCCCCGAGGCCGCCTGCACCAGCCTCCAGTTCCACCTCCAGGTCGCACCGGACAGCTTCGCCGACTACTGGAACGCCTCCCAGGCCATCGCCGGCGTCCAGGTCGCCGTCGGCGCGAACTCCCCGTTCCTCTACGGCCGGCAACTCTGGGCCGAAACCCGGATCGCCCTGTTCCAGCAGGCCACCGACACCCGCCCGGACGAGTTGAAGGCCCAGGGGGTACGCCCCCGGGTGTGGTTCGGTGAACGCTGGATCACCTCGATCTTCGACCTGTTCGAGGAGAACGTCAGGTACTTCCCGCCGCTGCTGCCGATCTGCGCGGACGAGGACCCGGTCGAGGTGCTGCACGCCGGGGGCGTCCCGCAACTGTCCGAGCTGCGGCTGCACAACGGCACCGTCTACCGCTGGAACCGCCCGGTGTACGACATCATGAACGGCCGTCCGCACCTGCGGGTGGAGAACCGGGTGCTGCCGGCCGGGCCGACCGTGGTCGACATGCTGGCCAACGCCGCCTTCTACTTCGGGCTGGCGCGCGGGCTGGCCGAATCCGACCGGCCGATCTGGAGCCAGCTCACCTTCAGCTCCGCTGAGGAGAACTTCCACGCCGCAGCCCGCCGGGGCATGGACGCCGTACTGCACTGGCCCCGCCTCGGCGAGGTGCCGGTCACCAAGCTGGTCCTCGACACCCTGCTGCCGAAGGCGGCCACCGGGCTGGACCGGTTCGGCGTCGCCCCCGCCGAACGGGACCGGCTGCTCGACATCATCGAGCAGCGCTGCCGTACCGGCCGCAACGGGGCGGTCTGGCAGACCGAGACGGTGTGGGCGGCGCAACGCCACCGCAACCTGGACCGGGACGCGGCGCTGCGCCACATGGCCAACCGGTACGCCGAACTCCAGCGCAGCAACGAACCGGTGCACACCTGGCCGGTGGACTGAGCCCACCCGACGGACCGGGCCACCCGGTGGGCGGGGCCACCCGGTGGGCGGGGCCACCCGGTGGGCGGGGCCGGCACCCGGCGTCACGTCCGGCCGGGGGCCGTCCCCCGGTCAGGGGGTGCGGCGTCCGGTGCGGGGCTTGGGCACCGGGCCCGGTCCCGTCGGCGCGTGCCCACCCCCCTGGTCGACACCCTGCTGCCCGCCGTCCGCCGAACCGGGGCGCTGGTCGGTGACCGGGCCGGCCGGGGCCGCACCGGACGGCGGAGCCGGCGGGGCACTGCTGCGACCCCGGCGGACCGGCCGGGCCCGGCCCACGGCCGGGGGCCGGGAATCGCCACCGGGTTCCGTCACCGGCGTCGGGGCATCCCCGGCCGCGTCGTCCGCCGGGCCGGGGGTGGCGGGCGGCCCGGGAGTGACCTCCGAGGTGTCGCCGGGGCCTGGGTGGTCGGCCGCCGGGTGATCCGCCCCCCGACCGGGGTCGTCTGGTTCGGAGGGTGCGGCGGTGCCGGCCGGCAGGTCGTCCGGTTCCCCGGTGCGGGGGTGCGGCACCGGGGGCGTGGTCCGTGCGGCGGCCCGTCGCTCGGCCCGCTGGGCGAGCGAGGCCACCAGCACCGAACCGGCCGCGCCGACGATGACCGCGTACGGCGCGACGAGGTGGGCCGAGACCTGGGCCGGGGAGATCGTGGCCAGCCGGGGCACGGCGAGGAAGTAGGCGACCGCGACGAGCAGCGGCCCGGCGGCCCCGGAGACCACCGCACCGAGCCGCAGCTCGGGCGTCCGGGCGGCCCGTCGGGCGGCCGACGCGCCGATCAGCAGGGCCGAGCCCAGGGCGAGCAGTGCTCCGGGCCAGTAGAGGTGGTCCCGCCACCAGAACCGGGGGCTGTCCTGGGCGATCTGCCAGATGCCGAGCTGGGCGCTGGTCAGTCCCCGACCGGCGAGTACCCCGTCGACGACGGAGACGACGGCCAGCAACCACAGCCAGCCGACGGTGGCGATCACGTTCGTCGCGGCGGCCCGCGAGTGCAGCGCCCAGACCGCGACCACCAACCCCACCAGTACACCCACCCCGGCGTAGCCGGCCGCGACGGTCTGCGGCGAAAAGGTCTCCGGTACGGAGGCGGCCCGGGACGGCACCGCGACCAGCAGGACGGTGATCAGCGCGCCGACCGCGCCCGCGACCGCGAGGGTGACCCGGTGCAGGGTGCCACCTGCGGCGACGTCCCCGCTGCGTTCGTGCAGCCGTTGGGCGCAGACCGCCCCGGCGACGGTGGAGACGGCGGCGATCCAGGTCGCCCAGGCGAGGCTGGCGAACCAGGACGGCTCGGTGGCGCCGGCGTCGGCCGGCGCCCAGTTGATGATGCCCAGGCCGTAGCCGAAGCCCAGCTGCGCGGCGCCCACACCGGCGGCGACGCCCAGCGCGGTGAGCACCGATCCTCCCCAGCCCCGTCCCGCCATGCCGGGACTGTAGCGTTCCCTGGTCGAGGCGGCGAGTCGGACGAGCGCCGCAGCACGGCCGGTGACCGCTGGGCAGCGGCCGGTACCGTTTCGGGGACGAGGCGGGGGAGCGGCATGGACGACGACGAGTACACCGGACAGGACACTGCGGACCGGGACCGGCCGGGCCGGGGCAGGCTGCTGCTCGGCGGCGCCCTGGCGACGGTCCTGCTGGCCGCCGTCGGGGGCACCGTCGGGTGGGTGCTGGCCGACCCCGGCGACCCGGAGACCGGCACCACCCCGGCAGCGGCGGCCAGCGGACCGTCCACCCCGGTCGACGAGCCGACCACCGCCGGACCGACCGCCGTGCGGACCACCACCCCGCCGCCACCCGCCGCCCCCGGTGGCGGGCTGACCGTGCCCCGGCTGGTCGGGCTCGACTTCGAGAAGGCGCGGGACACCCTGCACGACCGCAAGCTCGGCTGGCGGCTGGTGTTCGGCACCGGGTCGGGCCGGACGGTGACCCGTACCGTGCCCGCCCAGGACACGTCGGTGAAGCCGGGCACCACCGTGCGGGTGGAGGTCAGCGGGCCGGCACCCGAGGTCGAGGTGCCGGACCTGGTCGGCGAGGACTGCGACGACGCCGCCGACGAACTGGGCGAGGTGGGCCTGTTCCCCCGGTATCCCACCGGCAACCGTGGCGAGGTCACCGCCCAGGTGCCTGCGGCCGACGCGACCGCACACTGGAACGACCAGGTCGCCATCTCCTGCGGTGACCGACCGACGCCGACCGCCGAGCCGACACCGACGCCGACGCCCTGACGGGCGGGTCGCCGCGCCGGTACCGGTGATGACCGGCGTCGGCCGCTACCGTGGTGGGGCGAGTGCCACGACCGCCGCGCCGGCCCGGGGCCTCGCCCGGTGGGTCGAGCGCCCGCCGTCCGCCAGGTGGCGAGAGGACGTGCGATGAGCGACGACCGCCAGGACCCACCCGCCGACGACGCGACCCGCCCACTACCCCGTCCACCCGACGACGCGACCGCCCGGCAGGAGCCGGTGGACGCGACCCGCCCGCTGCCGGCGGCCGACGGACCGCCGCCGCCCGGTGCGACGGACGCGCCGGTCTGGTCCGGCCGGGCCGGGGTGCCACCGGCACGGGCGAACGACCAGCGTGAGCCGGCCGAGTGGTACGCCGAGGAGCAGCGCGGCCGACGCTGGTGGACGCCGATCCTGCTGGGCGTGCTCGGGCTCGTGCTGCTCGGGCTCGTCGGGTTGGGGATCTGGCTGGTCCTGCGGGCGGTGGACACCTCGCCGGACAGGACACCGACCCCACCGCCGACGGCCGTGCCGACGACGGGCGCCGCCCCGACCACCGCACCACCCAGCACCCCGCCGACCACCGGGCCGCCGACGACCCCACCGACCACGGCGCCGACGACCGAGGCCGCCGGAATTCCGGTGCCGCCGCTGGTCGGCCTCTCCCAGGAGACGGCGGAGACCCTGCTGGGGCGGCTCGGGTTGTCCTCCCGGGTGCAGACGCGGGAGTCGGACCGGCCGCCCGGCACCGTCCTGTCCACCGATCCGGGTGCGGGTCAGACGGTGTCGCCGGGGGACGAGGTGACCCTGGTGGTGGCCGCCGAGCCGTCGGCGTCGCCGTCCGGCACCGCCACCCCGACCGCCACCCCCACCGGGTGACCCGCCCGGCTCACCACATCCGGCGTCTGGCCCCCACCATGCCCAGACCGGCCAGGGAGATGGCCAGCCCGAGCAGGCCGGAGTAGAACAGTGACCGGGCGACGGTCTGCCGGTCGTCCGACGGGTTCCGGGGCTGGGCGAGCGCGGACGCACCGCCACCGCCGACGCCTGACTGCGCGGTCCCCGGACCGGCGGCGGCACCTCCACCGGGACCGGCCGCCGGGTCGTCCCCGGTCGCCGGGTCGTTCTCGATCCGCGGAGCGTCCCCGGGCGGGTCTTCGGCCCCGCCGATGTCTGCCCCGAGCGGGGTGCGGGTACGCCCGTCGGTAGGTGGGGCCGGATCGGGCTGTGTACCGTCGGCGTCGTCGGTGACCGGGGCGTCGGTGGACTCGGCCACGGTGATCTCGGGGGCCGGCACCGGCTCGGCGAGCCGGGTGGCCGACTCGGCCGGGTAGCGGGTCACCACCACGAGGGTGAGGACCACGCCGATCAGGGCCAGCAGCCCGAATGCGGGTCTGAGGCGGGACCTGTGGTGCCGCCGCGCGGCGGGCAGATAGACCATGGCCATCCCAGGTTCAGGGGCCGGATACGCGCGGGGTGGAGACTTCGCCGGGGTGGGCGTACCGATTCTATGGTGGCGGCACGCCCTCCGGCCGGGTATTCGGGGAGTCAGCCCACCGCGATCGGTGCGCGGTTGACCGGTCGGCGCGACCGTGCGGTGTGCTGACGGGGTACGGCCGCGGCCCGCAGCTGCGTCAGCCCGGCCCGCTGGACGAAGATCGAGCGGCGGCTGACCGCGTCGCCTGCGGCGTTGAGCTGGTAGCCGTCGAGCCAGAGCCAGCCGTCGTACGTCGGCCAGTCGAGCACCCGGATCACCCGGAAGGTGATCGGTCGGAGGAACTGCACACTGGCGGCGCGGGTCACGTGCAGAACGTCACCGGAGCGGGGAAGCACATGGGCTCCTGGGAGGATATGGCCGGCGTCGCGGGGCCGGTCGGTGCGGAACGGGGACGGATGCGGGTCCGGCGACGGGGTTGTGCCTCGCGGGCCGGTGCTCGATGTGGTGCTGGCCGGGGGCGTACCCGCTGGTGGTGGATCGCGCCACCCGGCCATCACCCGGCTGCTCACGGGTGTTACCGCTCCCACCGCCGCAGCCTTCGGGCGTGCAGCGGCGGGGTCATCAACCCGGGGCGGGCCTCGTGGATTCCTGCGGCCCGGGGCATCCATCCGGCCGGACGAGCCCGGTGCGGTGATCACACCGGGAAATCGACCGGGAACGGTGAGTGACTCGAACCATACGGACAGAGTGCATCAGTGTGATGCGGGATGCAAGTTGCACGTCGACTTTTGCCGATACGTGAGGGCGACACGTGAACCGGGCGCTTGATCACGCCGTCTCCGGAGCGGCACACTGGACGCGGTTCCGCCCGCCGCGGCCGGTCGACGACCGGTTCCACCCCTTGCCGCGAACGATCGCCCGCCGTCCGTCGGTCGCGCCCCCGGCGGGTGTGGACGCAGGCGCGACCGACCGGAGGTAACCGGGTGAGCGCGAGGCACCAGCTTCCCCCGTCATCGGCACCTGGGGCGACGCGATGAGCGAACGGCGGAGCCCCACCATCCGGCGTCGTCGGCTCGGGGCCGAGCTGCGCCGCCTGCGCGACGGTGCCGGCATCACCATAGAGGTCGTCGCCGAGCAACTGGAGTGTTCCGCCTCCAAGATCTCGCGGATCGAGACCGGCCACACCTCCGTCACGCCCCGTGACGTGCGGGACATGCTCCGCATCTACGGGGTGGTGGGCGCGGAGAGCGAGGAACTGGTGCAGATCGCCCGCGAGGCGCGGCAGAAGGGGTGGTGGCACCCCTACAGCACCGTGCTCGTCGGGGCGTACGTCGGCCTGGAGGCGGCGGCCGACTCCATCCGCGCGTACGAGCAGCAGGTCGTGCCCGGTCTGCTGGAGACCGAGGAGTACGCCAGCGCGATGATCCAGGCGGCCCGCCCGGACTTCACCGCCGACCAGGTGCAACAACGGGTGCGTGTCCGACTGGGCCGTCAGTCGTTGTTGACCCAGGACGATCCGGTCGATCTGTGGGTGGTGCTCGATGAGGCGGTGTTGAGTCGGCCGGTGGGCGGTGACGTGGTGATGCGGAACCAGCTCAGGCGGCTGGTGGAGGTGGCCGAACTGCCGAACGTGACGTTGCAGGTCCTGCCCTTCGAGGTGGGGGCGCACGCCGGCATGGACGGGACCTTCACCATTCTCAGCTTTCCCGAATCGGTTGATCCGGATGTCGTGTACGCGGAGAACGCCACGGGTGGGCTCTTCCTGGAGAAGAGCGACGAGCTACAGAAGTACAGCTTCATCTTCGATCACATTCGAGCAGCAGCCCGGGAGCCGGAGGAGTCCATAGCACACATCGCAGAACTGGCAGAGGAGCCGTTGTGGAAATGGCGACCAAGAGGTTCCCCGAGGACCTGACGCAGGCGACCTGGTTCAAGAGCTCGAAGAGTGGGCCGAACTGTGACAACTGTGTCGAGGTGGCGTACGTGATCGGGGCGGTCGGGGTACGGGACTCGAAGGACAAGACAGGTCCCGCCCTCGTATTCGCCCCCGGGGAATGGAACGCCTTCGTCGCCGACGCTCGGAACGGCGCGTTCGGCCAACACTGACCAACGCAGCGTGGCGTTGACCGCGGGCCGGTCGGGGACAGTCCCCGGCCGGCCCGTCGCCACTTCCGCCCCGGGTCGTTGAACCCCTCGGTACGGCGCTGGTCGACGATCCGCCGCAGGTGGCGGCAACCGAGCGAGGCAGGCGATACGCAGATGACGACGATCGGCTCAGACAACCTCACCCACGGCCCCGGCAAGACCGAACGGTTCGGCGGGAAGTACCGCAGTGCCCGGCGCGACACGATGCTCACCGAGGTGGGTGCCGGTGACCCCGAGTCGGGCCGCGACGGTTACCCCGGGTCCGAGCACGGTGGACCCCTGTCGCTGCCCTCGTCCCACCAGGGCCCGTTCGCCGAGCCGTCGTTCCGACCGGCCGGCTGGCCCATGGAGCCCTCCGAGCCGCTGATCGACCACCCGCTGCTGCGGGGCCTGCTGCTGGAACTGCCGCCCAAGGGCAGCGTCCCGCCGCCCGGCTGGCTGGACCGGTGGTTCGAGGCGACCCGGGCGATCCTGGAACTGCTATACGTGCAGGGAGCCGGCTGCGGCCGATGAGGCGGGCAGCCCGGCCAGAGCGGGGCGGGTGCCCGGCAGGGTCCGCTCGGCGAGCCGGTTGTGCCGCAGCCCGTGGCGCACCCCGATGGCGAGGATGGCCAACCCACCGACGGTGAGCGCCACCCCGGTGACCCCGTTGCCGGCGCTGAGATCGAGCCCACCGGCCCGCAACAGGCCCGGCAGGGTGGCCAGCGCGGTCACCTGCACGGGCAGGCCGATCAACGGGTGACCGGCGGCGGCCCGCAGGCCGTACGGCGCGGGGGTCTCCGGCGCGGCGGTGAACGCGCCCGCCCCGGCCCGCAGCCTGCGCACCCGGCGCACCGTGCAGGCGGCCACCGCGAGCGCCGGCACCGCCACCAGCGGGAGCTGCCCGGCGGCCCGGTCGACCGGGGTGTCCCCGCCGCTGATCGTGCCGGCGACCAGCACCGTCGCGGTCAGCGCGAGCCCGGCCACGGAGAGGCCGAGCAGCCATCCGGTACGCCGTCGCAGGGCGCGGGCCCGGTCCAGCCGGGGGAGGCCGTCCGCCACGACGCCGGTGGCGAGCCAGACGGCGGCGATCGACAGCAGCACGATGAGATGCCCAACCATGGACACAGCCTTGCCCACAACGGCGGGCGGCGAATCCGGGACGAGCCCCTGTTCCCACCCCGGAGCATCCCGTAGGGGTGGCCGGGTCCCGGCCGGTCGGCCCCACGGTACGGAACCGACCGGGTCGTCGTACCGGCCGGTCGTCCGTCGTGGACGGATCAGACCGCGAAGGTGGCCGGCCGTTCGGTGGCCGGGGCCGGCGGACGGGCCTTCCACAGTCCGGTCTTCTGGCCGGCCAGGCGGGTCAGGTAGGCCGGGTTGAGGATGACGTACCGCCGCCAGAGCCGCTTCGGCTCCAGGCCGAGCCGCCAGAACCACTCCAGGCCGGCCCGCTGCATCCACGGCGGCGGCTGCCGGAGCAGGCCGGCGTGGTAGTCGAAGGCCGCGCCGACGGCCATCAGTGGCATGTCCAGCAGGGGCCGCATCGCGTACGTGAAGACCTCCTGGCGGGGGCAGCCCAGGCCGACCAGGACGAGCCGGGCGCCGCTGGCCCGGATCCGGTCGGCGATCTCGACGTCCTCGCCGGGCTGCACCGCGCGGAACTTCGACGGCTCCACCCCGGCGATCTTCAGGGCCGGGAACATCCGCTCCAGCGCCGGGATGAGCTTCGCCAACGTCTCCTCGGTCGAGCCGTACAGGTAGACCGGAAGGCCCTCGTCGGCGAAGCGGCGCAGTACGTGCAGGGTCAGCGTCGGGCCGTAGACCCGGTCGGTCAGCCCGGCGTGGTGCAGCAGGTTGAGCGCCCAGCGCACCGGCTGGCCGTCCGGGGTGACCACGTCGAAGGAGTTGAGCCGGGCGTTGTGCGCCGGGTCGAGCACCCCGGTCATCACGCCGTGCACGGCCAGCGCGGTCAGCGCCAGTGGCCGGCGGTCCCGGGCCGCCGCGACCACCTGCTCGGTCGCCGAGGCGTAGTCGGTGGCGTCGACCAGGACGCCGAGGACGTTCCGCTTGCCCTGCCCGGTCATGCCCCCGGCACCCACTTGTCGACGTTGGCCTGGTAGATCTCCCGCATGATCATGGGTACGTCGTAGACCTGCTTCCAGCCCGGGTAGTCGGCCTGGAACGCCTCGTTCGAGCCGATCCACCACTTGTGGTCGCCGATCCGGTTCGCGTCGACGTACTCGGTGATCATCTCCTGGCCGGTGATCTCCTCGGCCAGGGCGAACGCCTCCCGGTTGGAGGTGTTGGAGTGCCGGCCGCCGCCCAGGTTGTAGACCGCCGCCGAGCGCGGCTCCCGGAAGAACGCCTCGAACGCCGACACCACGTCCGAGCTGTGGATGGCGTCGCGCACCTGCTTGCCCTGGTACCCGAAGATCTTGTAGGTGCGGCGTTCCATGTTGGCCCGCATCACGTACCCGAGGAAGCCGTGCAGCTCGGTCGCCGAGTGCGCCGGGCCGGTCAGCGTGCCGCCCCGGAAACAGGCCGTCCGCATGTCGAAGTAGCGGCCGTACTCCTGCACCATCACGTCGGCGGCGACCTTGGAGGCCCCGAAGACCGAGTGCAGGCAGGCGTCGATCGACATGTCCTCGCGGATGCCCTGCTCGTACGGGTGCCCCGGCTCGATCTCCCACCGGGTCTCCTGCTCCACCAGCGGCAGGCTGTTGGGGCGGTCGCCGTAGACCTTGTTCGTCGAGCAGTGGATCACCGGCGCGTCGATGCAGTGCTCCCGCACGTTCTGCAGGATGTTGAGGGTGCCGCCGGCGTTGACGTCGAAGTCGGTGAACGGGTCCCGCACCGCCCAGTCGTGCGAGGGCTGGGCGGCGGTGTGGATCACCACGGCGATGTCCCGGCCGTACCGGGCGAAGAGCTTGCCGAGGGTGTCCCGGTCGCGGATGTCGATGCTGTGGTGCGCGTACGCCGACCCCAGCTCGTCGGTCAGCCGCCGTACGTTCCACGCGGTCGAGGCCTCGGCGCCGAAGAACTCCTGCCGCATGTCGTTGTCGATGCCGACCACGTCCAGGCCGAGCCCGGCGAAGTGCCGGACCGCCTCGGAACCGATCAGACCGCCCGACCCGGTCACCAACGCGACACTCACACGACACTCCTGGTCAAGGTAGGAGGCTGGAAAAAACCATCGGAGCATAGCCTGACGTCCGGTACGCCCCGATACGAAGTGAGGGCCCCGCTACTGCGGAGCCCTCGTCTGGTGGTGGGGATGGGGGGAGTTGAACCCCCACGTCCTTTCGGACACACGGACCTGAACCGTGCGCGTCTGCCATTCCGCCACATCCCCGTGGCACGACCCTCGAACGTCGTAGTTCGCGTCGAACCCGCCGTCTCCGGCGGGCCCGGAACATCCTACCCGGTCCTGCGGTCTCGCCTCGACCGGTTACCGTTCCTACGAGCGGTCACCCTTCGTGGCGGACGAAAGAGTAGCACGGTCCGGAGGGCCGCTCCGAACGGGCCGCCGCGCGGTGGCCGAGCGGCGCGCGAGCTGCATGCGCGCCGTCCAGATACCATCATGTCCTCGGGACCCGAGGAGGAGCCGGTGAGCGTGCTGCAACGCTTCGAGAAGCGTCTGGAAGGCCTGGTAGAAGGGGCCTTCGCCAAGGTCTTCAAAGGGGTGGTCCACCCCGTGGAGATCCTCAACGCCATGCAGCGGGAGGCCGAGGCGCACAAGGCCATCCTCGCTGGTGGCCGCACCCTGGTGCCGAACCGCTACGTGATCGATCTCTCCCCGTACGACCACAGCCGGTTGGCGCCGTACGCCGCCGCCCTGGCCCAGGAGCTGGCCCAGTCGCAGGCGGAGTTCATCGGCGAGCAGGCGTGGACGGTCTACGGCGACGTGATCGTCGAGGTCGAGCGCGGCGAGGGGCTGGACACCGGCATGTTCCGGGTCACCGCCGAGGTCTACACCGGCGGCGAGGTCGCTCCGGTCTCCTCCCCGGGCGGCTACGACCCCGGTCCGCCGGCCTACCCGTCGTACGACCAGGGGGGCGGCTACGGCCCGCCGCCCGGCCACGGCGGCGGTGCGCGCAACGTCCGGCTGGTCTCCGGTGACGGCCGTACCTATCCGTTGCAGATGGGCTCGACCGTGATCGGCCGGGGCGACCAGGCCAACCTGCGCCTGCCCGACGTCGGGATCTCCCGCCGGCACGCCCGGCTGGACTTCGACGGCGGCCAGGTGGTGCTGACCGACCTCGGGTCGACCAACGGCACGATGGTCAACGGCCAGCGGGTCTCGGCCGTCGCCCTGAACCCGGGCGACATGATCCAGCTCGGCACCACGACGCTGACCTTCCGCGTGGACGGCTGACCCGCCTTGCCGGAACTCGTCATCACCGTCGCCCGGTTCGGGTTCCTCATCCTGCTGTGGATCTTCGTGTTCACGGTGGTCGGTGTCATCCGTCGGGATCTCTTCGCGGGTGCCCGGTCGGGGCGGCTGGTGGCCGCGCCGCGCGCGGTCGGGGCCTCCACCCAACAGCAGGCGGCGAAGCCGGCGAAGGTGAAACGGGGCCGCGCCGCCCACCAGTTGGTGGTCACCGCCGGCCAACTCGCCGGCACCCGGATCACCCTCGGCGAAGCGCAGATCACCATCGGCCGTGCCGAGGACTCCACCCTCGTCATCACCGATGACTACGCCTCCGCCCGGCACGCCCGGCTGGTGCCCCGGGACGGGCAGTGGTTCGTCGAGGATCTCGGTTCGACTAACGGCACGTACCTCGATCGCGCTAAGGTCACCGGACCAACCCCCGTCCCCCTCGGCGTGCCGATCCGTATCGGCCGCACCTCTCTCGAATTACGGCCATGACTCTGACCCTGCGCTATGCGGCCCACAGCGACCGCGGTCTGATCCGAGACGGAAACCAGGACTCCGTCTACGCCGGGCCGCGGCTACTCGCCGTCGCCGACGGCATGGGCGGCATGGCCGCCGGTGACGTCGCCAGCAACATCGTCATCGGTGCCATGGCGCCGCTCGACGAGGACGTCCCGGGGGACGCGCTCGTCGACGCGCTGCGATCGGCCGTGGGCACCGCCAACCAGCAGCTCCGCGACACGGTGGACGCCAACCCGCAGCTGGAGGGGATGGGCACCACGCTCACCGCGACCCTCTTCTCGGGCAGCAAGCTCGGCATGGTCCACATCGGTGACTCGCGGGCCTACCTCCTGCGCAACGGTGAGTTCTCCCAGATCACCAAGGACGACACCTACGTCCAGATGCTCGTCGACGAGGGGCGGATCAGCGCGGAGGAGGCGAGCAGCCACCCCCAGCGCTCGCTGCTCACCCGTGCCCTCGACGGCCGGGACATCGACCCGGAGTACAGCGTCCGGCAGGTGCTGCCGGGCGACCGCTACCTGATCTGCAGCGACGGCCTCTCCGGCGTGGTCAGCGCGGAGACCATCGGCGACAGCCTCCGCGAGTACACCGATCCGCAGCAGTGCGTCGAGCGGCTGGTGCAGCTCGCCCTGCGCGGCGGCGGCCCGGACAACATCACCGTGATCATCGCGGACGCCACCGACCAGGACATCGTCGAGGCGAGCCCGATCGTCGGCGGGGCCGCGGCCCGGGACCGGGGCATGGCCACCGCCGCCGACGACTCGACCCCGGCCGCCCGCGCCTCGGCGCTGTCCGCGCCGCGCCCGCCCGCGCCGGAGGAGCCGGCGGCCAACCGGGACGACGACCCGGAACGCCCGCGCCGGCCGCTGCGTACCGCGGCGATGCTGGCGGCCCTGCTGGTCATCCTCGGCGGCGGCCTCTTCGCCGGCTGGAGCTACACCCAGCGGCAGTACTACGTCGGGGCGACCGACAGCGGGCAGCTCGCGGTCTTCCGCGGGGTCCCCGGCCAGGTGGCCGGCCTCGACCTGTCCAGCGTGCACTCGACCAGCCAGGCCAAGCTCGACGATCTCACCCTGGCCGCCCAGGAGCAGGTCAAGCAGGGCATCCAGGCCAAGAGCCGACCGGACGCGCTGCGCCGGCTGGCCGAACTGACCAGTGACGACCCGACCAACCCGAACCTGAAGCCGGTCTGCCCGCCGGTACCCTCGCTGGTCACCGGCTCACCCGTGCCGGCGAACCCGTCGGCACCGGCCGTCCCGGGCTCACCCAGCCCCGGCGTGACCGGGGTCCCGGGCGCCACCGGCACTCCCACGCCGCCCACCACACCCGACGCCTCGGTCTCCGACGCGGTTCCGCCGGCCGGAGACCCGGCGGGCTGCCGGTCGCCCGAGTGACCGTCGGCTGAGATCCGAGGGACACCTCCTTGACCGCAGCGGCCCACCCGGTAGTCTCGCCCGCCACGACGGGCGAGCGGCCCGGCGTACGTCTGGCGCGGTCCCGGCGTAACGCCGAACTGTCCCTGCTGGTGCTGGCGATGGTGCTGGTGGCCGCGTACGGGGCGATCGTCGAGGCGAACCTGCTCGACACCGTCACCCGCGACTTCTGGATGCCGGCCGCCGCGCTCGGGCTGGTCTTCCTCGGCATGCACCTGGTGATCCGGTGGCTCGCGCCGTTCGCCGATCCGGCCCTGTTGCCGGCGGTCGCCCTGCTCAACGGCATCGGGGTGGGTTTCCTGCGCCGGCTCGACCTCGGCAAGGCGGCCCCGGCCGAGCGGGAGACGCTGGCCATCTTCGCCGGCACCGGCGGGCGGCAGCTCGCCTGGACGCTGGCCGCGGTGATCCTCGCCGCCGGCCTGCTGGTGTTGATGCGCGACCACCGGGCGGTCTCCCGGTACGCGTACACGCTGGGGCTGGCCGGCATCGTGCTGGTGATGATCCCGGCGGTGCTGCCCGGCCGGTTCTCCGAGATCAACGGCGCGAAGCTGTGGATCAGGGTGGGTGGGTTCAGCATCCAGCCCGGTGAGTTCGCCAAGCTGGCGCTGCTGGTCTTCTTCGCCTACTACCTGGTCCGCAAGCGTGAGGTGCTGTCACTGGCCAGCCGCCGCATCCTCGGCATCGACTTCCCGCGCGGTCGGGATCTCGGCCCGGTGCTCGGGGTGTGGCTGATCAGTCTGCTGGTCCTGGTCTTCGAGAAGGACCTCGGCACCTCGCTGCTGTACTTCGGCATGTTCGTGGTGACCCTCTACATCGCCACCGAACGGGTCAGTTGGCTGCTGATCGGTCTGGTCCTGTTCTTCGGCGGCGCCTACCTCGCCTACGTGCTGGGCGGCACGGTGGGTGGCCCGTTCGCCAACTTCTACACCCGTGCCGAAATCTGGCTCGACCCGTTCGCCGAGCCGTACGACCGGGGCTACCAACTGGTGCAGGGGCTGCTCGGCCTGGGCAGTGGTGGCCTGTTCGGCTCCGGGCCGGGTGCCGGGGAGCCGCTGGAGATCCCCGAGGTGCAGAACGACTTCATCTTCGCCGGCATCGGTGAGGAGATCGGCCTGTTCGGGTTGACCGCCCTGCTGGTGGTCTACCTGCTCATCGTCGAGCGGGGGCTGCGGGCCGGGCTGGCGGTGCGGGACTCGTTCGGCAAGCTGGTCGCCGGTGGTCTCGCCTTCACCCTGGGCCTACAGGTGTTCGTGATCGTCGGCGGGATCAGCAAGCTCATCCCGCTGACCGGTCAGACCACCCCGTTCCTGTCCGCCGGTGGTTCGTCGTTGATGGCGAACTGGCTGCTCATCGCGGTGCTGCTGCGCATCTCCGACGCCGCCCGGCGGCCGGTGGCCCAGGGCGGCGGCCCGGCGGGCCGACCCGGTGGCGGGCCGCCGGAACAGCTGCACGGTGCTCCCACGGAGGTGATCCGCCCGTGAACGCGCCCCTGCGCCGCGTCGGCGTCGTCGTCATGGTCCTGTTCGGGCTGCTCTTCGCCAACCTGAACTGGATCCAGGCCTACAAGGCGGACGAATACCGCAACAGCGACTACAACGGCCGGGTCCAGGTGGCCGAGTACGAGCGTCGGCGGGGCAACATCGAGGCCGGCGGCACCGCCGTGGCCACCAGCAAGGAAACCGGCGGCAAGCTGCGGTTCCAGCGCAGCTACCCGGCGGGGACGAAGTACGCGCACGTGCTCGGTTACAAGCCGGTCAACCTGGCCGACACCGGCATCGAACGGCTGGAGAACGACTTCCTCGCCGGCACCAGCGACGCCCTGCTCGGCAACCGGATCAAGGACATGTTCACCGGCGACGAGAGCGGCGGCGGCAACGTGCTGCTGAGCATCTCCAAACGCGCCCAGGACACCGCGTACGAGCAGTTGCGCAACAACCGCAACGGGGTGAAGAAGGGCGCGGCGATCGCCATCGACCCGCGTACCGGTGCGGTGCAGGCGCTGGTCTCGATGCCCAGCTTCGACCCGAACCCGCTGGTCGACCACGACACCAACGTGGCTTCGGCGGCCTACAACAAGTACGAGCAGGACCCGGACGGCCCGCTGAAGAACCGGGCGCTGTCGGAGACCCTGCCACCCGGCTCCACCTTCAAGATCGTGATCGCCGCCGCCGCGCTGGAGAACGGGGTCGGCAAGGACACCGAGATCCCGGCCGGGCCGAGCTGGACCCCGCCGACGTCGGGCACGGAGATCCGCAACGCCGCCGCGTCGATCTGCCCGGAGGCGCAGGTCACCCTGATCGACGCGGTCACCGAGTCGTGCAACACCGGCTTCGCCCAGCTCGGCGTCCGGCTCGGTGCGGACACGGTGAAGGAGAAGGCCCGGCAGTTCGGCTTCGAGCAGGACGACCTCACCGTCGGGCAACTCGGCGAGGGGGGCCTGCCGGTGGCGGCCAGCCGGACCGGCGACATGCAGAACCCCGACGGCGGCACCGACCCCGCCGCGCTGGCGCAGTCATCGATCGGCCAGAACAACGTCCGGATGACCCCGTTGCAGGGGGCGCTGATCGCCGGCTCGGTCGCCAACAAGGGTCGGCAGATGCGCCCCTACCTGGTCAAGCAGCTCCTCGGGCCGGACCGCACCACCAGCTACTACAACGCCCAGCCCCGGGAGCTGCGCCAGCCGGTCAGCGGCCAGGTCGCCGACGACCTGCGGGACATGATGGTCAGCGTGGTGAAGAACGGCACCGGCAGCTCGGCGGCCATCGACGGCTACACCGTCGGCGGCAAGACCGGCACCGCCCAGTCCGCGCCGGACCGCCCCGACCACGGCTGGTTCATCGGCTTCGCCCTGGACAAGAACGGCAACGCCGTCTCCGCGGTCTGTGTGGAGCTGGAGCAGGCCGGCAGCGGCGGCAGCGCCGAGGCGGCCCGGATCGGTGGCAAGATCATGCAGGCGGCCATCGCCGATGCGGGGGGCCGCTGACATGCTCAGCCCCGGGGTGCAGCTCGGCAACCGCTACCGTCTCGACGAGCGGATCGCCAGCGGCGGCATGGGCGACGTGTGGCGCGGCACCGACCAGGTGCTGGGCCGTACGGTCGCGGTGAAGAGCCTGCTCCCGGCACTGCTCGACGAGCCCGGCTTCGCCGAACGGTTCCGCGGCGAGGCGCGCACCATGGCCACCATCAACCACCCCGGCGTGGTCGACGTCTACGACTTCGGCAGCGACCAGGAGATCGCCTTCCTGGTGATGGAGTACGTCGAGGGTGACGCCCTGTCGGCGACGCTCAGTCGGGTCGGCCGGCTCACCCCGGCCCGGACGATGGCCCTGCTGGCCCAGGCCGCCGACGCGCTGCACGCCGCCCACGAGAAGGGCATCGTGCACCGCGACGTCAAGCCGGGCAACCTGCTCGTCCGGCCGAACGGCACGCTGGTGCTGACCGACTTCGGCATCGCCCGGTCCGAGCTGGTCGGCCAGCTCACTGCCGCCGGGTCGGTGCTCGGCACCGCCTCGTACATCTCCCCCGAGCAGGCCACCGGCGCGGTCGCCACGCCCGCCTCCGACGTCTACGCCCTCGGTGTGGTGGCCTACCAGTGTCTCGCCGGCCGGCGGCCCTTCGAGGGTGACAACCCGCTCGAAATCGCGATGAAGCACGTGCGGGACACTCCCCGGCCGCTGCCCGGGGACATCCCGCCCCAGGTCAAGGCGATCGTGGAGCGGGCGATGGCCAAGGAGCCCGGCCACCGCTGGCCCAGTGCCGCCGCCCTGGCCTCCGTCGCCCGGCAGGCCAAGCAGGCCCTGTCCCAGCAGGCCCGCGCCGGTGGCGGACACCCCGGCCCGGTCTCCGGTGGCCCGGTCTCCGGGGCGCCGGCCTCCCCGGCCGGCCCGATGGCCCGCGCCCAGGTGCCCGCCGTACCCCGGCAGCAGCCCGGCGCGCCGGTCCACCCGCACCGGCCGGCGGTCAGCGGGCAGGCGCGGCCCCCGATCAGCGGGCAGGCCCGACCGCCGATGGGGGGACAGGCCCGGCCGCCGGTCGCGGCCCGGCACCCGCAGCCGCCGCCGGTGACCCCGCAGCGTCCGCCGGTCCAGGCCACCCCGATGACCCGGCCCTACCCGCAGCAGCCCCGTGGGGCGGCTTCCGTGCCGCCCGCCCAGTTGCGTGCCGACCGGCCCGGGTACGCCCGACAGCCCCTCCCGCCCCCCGCCCCACCTGCCCGTTCACGGTCCGGCATGGTGACCCTGGCGATCCTGCTGGCGGTGCTGGTGCTGGTCTGCTCCGGTGTGCTCGCGTACGCGAGCCGGCAGGGCAACCTGGCCACCGACCCAGGTGCGCCGGGTACGACGTCCGGCGCGCTGAGTGCCCTCGGACGCGACGATCCGGCCGGGACGTCGTACCGTCGGGTGGTACGGCTCGGACCGGGTGCCGGCGAGACGACGACGAGCGAAGGACGACGAACGCGATGACAGCCCAGGCCCGCCTGCTCGGTGGCAGGTACCAGGTCGGCGAGCTGCTCGGTTACGGCGGCATGGCCGAGGTGCACCGCGGTCGGGACCTCCGGCTCGGTCGGGACGTCGCGATCAAGATGCTCCGGACGGACCTGGCCCGGGACGCGACCTTCCAGATGCGGTTCCGGCGGGAGGCGCAGAACGCCGCCTCGCTGAACCACCCGGCGATCGTCGCCGTCTACGACACCGGCGAGGAGACCGCCCCGACCGGGGAGACCCTGCCGTTCATCGTGATGGAGTTCGTGAACGGGCGGACCCTCAAGGAGGTCCTCGGCGTCGAGGGGCGGCTCCAGCCGCGCCGGGCGCTGGAGATCTGCGCCGACATGTGCGCGGCCCTGGAGTTCAGCCACCGGCACGGGATCATCCACCGGGACATCAAGCCCGGCAACGTGATGCTGACCCAGACCGGCCAGGTCAAGGTGATGGACTTCGGCATCGCCCGCGCGCTGGCCAGCGGCGCCACCACGATGACGCAGACCAGCGCGGTGATCGGCACGGCCCAGTACCTCTCCCCCGAGCAGGCGCGCGGCGAGGCCGTCGACGCCCGCTCCGACGTGTACGCCGCCGGCTGCGTGCTGTTCGAGCTGGTCTGCGGCCACCCGCCGTTCGTCGGTGACAGCCCGGTCAGCGTGGCGTACCAGCACGTGCGGGAGGCCCCGCCGACGCCGAGCGACATCAACCCGGACGTCACCCCGGCGATCGACGCGATCGTGCTCAAGGCGCTGTCGAAGAACCCGCTCAACCGTTACCAGAGCGCCGGTGAGATGCGGGCCGACCTGCTCCGCGCCGCCGCCGGCCGCCCGGTGATGGCCACCCCCGTCCTGAGCCAGGACGAGACGACCCCGATGGCCGCGGCGGCGAGCGGTTACCCGACGCAGGTGGTCGGCCAGCAGACCCGGCAGATCCCGGCCCGGGTCGGTGACCCGCAGCGGCGCAAGAGTTCGGCGTGGGTGATCGCGGCGTTCGCGGCGGTCGGTGTCCTGGCGGTGATCGCCCTGGTCGCGGCGCTGCTGATGAACGGTCAGGAGCCGAAGAAGAGCCCGGTGCCCGATCTGGCAGGCAAGACGCAGGACGTCGCGTTCGCCGAGATCCGCAACTCCGGTCTGGTGCCGGCGACCGGTGACCAGGTCTTCGACAGCACCTGCAAGGTGGGCACCGTGGTCAGGCAGGACCCGCCGGCCGGCACCGCGCTGGAGGAGAACGGCCAGGTGACGGTGAGCCTGTGCGGCGGCAAGCCCGAGGTCAGCATCCCCAACGGCCTCAAGGGCAGCAAGGTCGAGAGCGCCGAGACCCGGCTCAAGGACGACAAGTTCAAGGTCAAGGTCGTGCCGAAGGACAGCGAGGAGAGCGAGGGCATCGTCCTCGACGTATCCCCGCCCGAGGGCGAAAAGGTGGCGGAGGGCACCGAGGTGACCCTCACCGTCTCCCGGGGCAACGTCCGGGAGGTGCCGGACGTCGAGGACCTCAGCCAGGCGGAGGCCACCCGGACCCTGCAGAACGCCGGGTTCAAGGTCAACCCGGAACTCGGCTCGGAGGTGCCGGCGGACGAGGCCGGCAAGGTGCAGAGCCAGAACCCGAAGGCCGGCACCAAGAAGGCCAAGGGGAGCACGGTCACCATCGTGGTGAGCGTGCCGGAGGTTACCGAGTCGCCGACGCCGCCGACGCCGACCACGCCGGCGCCGACCACCACGCCGCCCGGCGACGGCACGGGTGGCGGGTTCCCGCTACCCACCCCACCGTTCCGCAACGACGGCGACTGACCCGTACCCCCGCTCAGCCGGCCCGGTCCGCAGTGACCGGGCCGAGCCTGTCGGGGGTCACGGCCGGCGCGGGGCCTGCCGGGCCGATCCGGGACGGGCGGGTGGACGAGGGTCGGTGCGGCGGTCCGTCAGAGGGTGGCGAAGGCGGCCCGGCGGCGGGCATCGACCTCGGCGACCAGCTCCGGCGCGCGCTCCAGGGCCTCCGGGTGGCCGCAGGCGGCGACCCAGTTGGCCAGCATCAGGTGGCCGCCCTCGGTGAGCACCGACTCGGGGTGGAACTGCACCCCCTCGATCGGCAGCGTCCGGTGCCGCATCGCCATCACCACGCCGGAGGCCGTCCAGCCGGTGACCTCCAGCTCGTCGGGCAGCGTCTCGGGCAGCACCGCCAGCGAGTGGTAGCGGGTGGCGGTGAACGGGTCGGGCAGGCCGGCCAGCACCCCGACCGAGTGGTGCCGCACCTCGGAGGTCTTGCCGTGCAGCAGCTCCGGTGCCCGGGTGACGGTGCCGCCGAACGCCTCCCCGATCGCCTGGTGACCCAGGCAGACGCCGAAGATCGGCAGCTCGCCGGCGTACCGGTGGATGACGTCGAGGCAGATGCCGGCGCGGTCCGGGCTGCCCGGCCCCGGCGAGAGCAGGATGCCCGCCGCGCCGACCCGGCCGACCTCGGCGACGTCGATCTCGTCGTTGCGCCGGACCTCGCACTCCACCCCGAGCTGGCCGAGGTACTGCACGAGGTTGAAGACGAAGGAGTCGTAGTTGTCGATCACGAGGATGCGCATGGGCTCACCGGCTTGGGGAGGGGGCGGGCGGGGTGTTGTTCCGGTCGGTGTCGTACGGCAGGTCGTGCCCGTCGCCGGCCGGCGCGTCCGGGTCGACCGCGGAGTCACCACCCGGGTTGCCGGAGTCCTGGGTGACCTGCACGTCGTCGAAGGGCAGCAGCGGCTCGGCCCAGGGGAACACCACGTACCAGAGCAGCGCCACCGTCGCGGTGGCGAGCAGCACCGAGCCGGCCAGCTTGCCGGGCAACCCGAAGGGCAGCTTGCGCCAGATCCAGGAGTACATCGTCAGCCCTCCAGCTCCGGCGGCGGGCCCTGCGACTTGGGCTGCGTACGGTCGAGCTCGGCGTGGACGATCAGCCGCTGGTAGTTGTCGAACTTCGGGTTGCAGGTGGTGAGGGTGAGCAGCCTGCGGGTGGGTTTCGCGTTCGGCTCGCCGGGCACCGGGGCGACCACCTCGACCTGGTCGGGGCGGACGATCCGGGACTGGTACACCTTGTAGACGTACCAGTCCTGCTTGCCCTCCAGGAGGATCGCGTCGCCGGGCTTCAGCTCGTCCAGCCGCCAGAAGGTGGCCCGGTTGCGGTGCCCGGCGACGGAGAAGTTGCCGACCTCGCCGGGGAGCGCGCTCTTCGGGTAGTGGCCCGGGGCGTACCGGATGTCCTCCTGGGTGACGCCCTCGACGACGACCCAGTTCTTGTCGAGGCTGGGGATGTGGAGCCCGGCGATCGGCTGGCCCTCGGGCGGGGCGACCGCCTTGGTCGGCCCGGGGCTGACCGTGGGGTCGCCGGTCGGGCCCCATGCCTGGGCGAGCTGCTGGTTGAGCTTGCTCTGGTGGGCGTCGACCAGGGCGGACTTCCCCCAGATCTCGTACCCGGCGAAGAGGAGCACCACCAGGCCGAAGGTGATCAGCACTTCGCCGCTGACCCGGACGCCGGTGCGCAGCCGGGAGGCGAAGGTGGGCCGGGTCAGCTCCGAGTAGACGCTCTTGTAGCCCTCCCCGGTCTGTTCCGGGCGTAGCTGCACCACCCGTTCACCCCGGCGGGGCGGGGGCGGAGGTGGGACGGGGTCGCCGGACCCGTCGGGTTCGGGGGCGGGGGGCACCGCGCCCATCAGGGCGGTGGAGTCCATCGCCGGTGCGGTAGGCCGGGCCGGCAGCACCGGGAGCAGCGCCGTCGCCGCCGGGTCGACCGTACGGCCCGGCTGCTGACCGGGGGGCGCGGGCGGGGCGGGGCGACCGGGCCCGCCCGGCGGCTGCTGCCGGTCGTCGGACGTCGGCCGGGAGGGTCGGCCCGGCCAGGCGGGCGGCGGCTGGCGGGTGGGCAGCACCGGGGCGGGCCAGGGGCCGGCAGGCTGCGGGTGGGCGCGCGTCGGGCGGGCGGTGGCCGGCGGCGTGGACCGGTCGACCGGGGGGAGGAAGGCGGTCGGCCCGTCGTGCTGGTCGCCGGGGCGCGGGCCCCCGCCCTGCGGGGTCATCGCGGCACCGTCGCCGATCGCAGCGCCGTCGAGTCCTCGAACGCGGGCACGGTGACGGAGCCGACGTTCTCGGAGTAACCGAGCTGGTAGTGGTCGACCGCCTGCTTGAACAACCCGACTCCCTGAGAGCCGGCGAGGGCCTGCTGGAGGGCAGCGGGATCGCCGATTGCTACGATCTTGAATGGTGGCGAGTACACCCGGCCGTGCAGCAGCAGGGTGTTACCGACGCAGCGTACCGCGCTGGTGGAGAGCACGCGGACGTTCATGATGGACATGGCCTCCGCACCTCCGGCCCACAGCGCGTTGACCACCGCCTGCACGTCACCCTGGTGGACGACCAGGTCGTCGTTGGTGGCCCCCTTGGGCAGGGTGCCGTCGCTGCGCCGGGGGGCGTCGTTCAGCTCGACGGTCACCCCGGGCCCGGCGAGCGCGGTGAAGCCGGCCGCCTGCTGGAGCGCCCGGGCGCGGTCGCGCTGCTCCTTGATCGGTTCGTCGGTGTCGGCCAGGGCGGCGGTCTCGCCCTCCACGTCGGCGCGCAGCCGGGCGGCCCGCAGTTCGCTTTCGGCCACCTGTTCCCGGCGGTCCTCGATGAGCTGGGTGAGCTGGGGCCGGCGGTCCTCGCGCAGGGCGGTGCCGCCGGCGGTGGTCGCCGTGGTGGTGAAGAGCAGCCCGGCCGCGGCGGCGATCAGCGGCACGCCGACCGACCAGCCCGGCCGACGCTGCCGGGGGCGGCGGGGCAGGAAGGCGGCGACCGCCCGGCGCATGGCCTTCTGCCAGGACGCCGCACCGGATGTGTACTCCACCGAGCGTTCCTCTCCCGTCGTGTGGTGACGCCCGTCACGACCCCGGGGCGGTCACCGGCGTCGCGTCGAGCGCCCGAAACCGGTCACCGCGTGCACCGGATCGACCCCATTCATGGCCTGGAGCGGCCTTCCGGACTACGCTAGCTGTCGAACATTATTGGCCATGGACCGTCGCCCCCGCGCCCGGTTGTCAGGCCGGACGAGGTCGTCACCCCTCTGGAGAGCGTCGTGCCCAAGTCTCAGGTCCGTAAGAAGAAGGTGTACACCCCGCCGACGGACGTTCGTCCGACGACGACGGCGGCGACGCGCAAGCCTAGCCCGGTGTGGCTGCCGGCGATCGCGGTCGCGCTGATCGTCGGCGGCATCGGCTGGCTGGTGGTCTACTACCTCTCCGAGCAGGAGTACCCGGTCGCCTCGTGGGGCTACTGGAACCTCGCGGTCGGCTTCGGCGCGATGGTGGGCTCGCTGGTCCTGCTCTCCCGCTGGCGTTGAGCGCGGCGCTCCGGCGCTTCCCGCGACACGGCCCAGGTCACCCCGGACGGCCCCAACCCGGCGCTTCGGCGTCGGGAGCCCTATGGTGTCCGCAGGGCGGCGTGGCCTGGTGCGAGAAGACTCACGTTACCGTCGGGTAACTTTCGCGTAGGCTGCACTGCATGACCGAGCGGAGCGAGGTCATCGACCGGTCCGGTCGGGGGCGCGGCGGCGGCACGCCGGCCACCCCCTGAGCCGGCCCCCGGTCGCCGAGCCGCTCGACAGGCAGCAGACCGGGAGGCCAACTCGATGGGCAGCGTCCAGATCGTCACCACGGTCCTCGCCGCCGCCATCACCGCCGTGGCGGTGTGGCTCGCGGTACGCGCGGTGCTGAAGATGGTGGCCGTCATCCGGCTGGGGCAACCCGCGCCGGAGCGGTTCGCCGACAAGGGCACCCGGGCGAAGACGATGCTTGTCGAGACGGCCGGCCACACCCGGATGCTCCGCTGGGGCGTGGTGGGGGCCGCGCACTGGTTCGTGATGGTCGGCTTCATCGTGCTGTCGCTGCTCGTGCTGGAGGCGTACTTCGAGGTCGTCTCACCGACCGGCGGCCTGCCGCTGATCGGTGGCCTCGCCGTCTACGGCCTGGTCACCGAGGTGATCGCGGTGCTCGGCACGGTCGGCATCCTGGTACTGATCGCGATCCGGGTCCGCAACCGGCCGACCCGGCCGGGCGGGCGCTCCCGGTTCACCGGCTCCACCATGTGGCAGGGCTACTTCGTCGAGGCGGTCGTCCTCGCCGTGCTGGTCATGGGGTTCGTGATCCGTGGCTTCAAGGTCGCCACCGACCACTTCGAGTACCCGCTCTGGGCCACCCCGGTCAGCCACGCCCTCGGCGCGCTGCTGCCCGCCTGGCCGGCCGGCGTCAGCGTTGCCGCCCTCATCAAGATCGCCATCTCGATGACCTGGCTGATCGTCATCGCGCTGAACGTGACGATGGGCGTCGCCTGGCACCGTTTCCTGGCGTTCTTCAACATCTTCTTCAAGCGCGAGCCGGCCCGGCCGGCCGGCTCCGGGCTCGGCCCGCTGCGCCCGATGACGAGCAACGGCAAGCCGCTCGACTTCGAGGAGGCCGACCCGGAGAAAGACCAGTTCGGCGTCGCCCAGGTCGAGCAGTTCACCTGGAAGGGCCTGCTCGACTTCAGCACCTGCACCGAGTGCGGGCGCTGCCAGTCGCAGTGCCCGGCCTGGAACACCGGCAAGCCGCTGTCGCCCAAGCTGCTCGTGCTCAGCCTCCGCGACCACGCGTACGCCAAGGCGCCCTACCTGCTGGCCGGTGGCGGCAAGGACCTCACCGGCGAGGAGAAGGCCACCGCGGCGCAGCTCGCCCACCTCGACGTGCTGACCCTCGCCGAGGCCGACAAGCCGCTGATCGGCGACGCCGAGGCCGGTGGCGTCATCGACCCGGACGTGCTGTGGTCCTGCACCACCTGCGGGGCCTGCGTCGAGCAGTGCCCGGTCGACATCGAGCACGTCGACCACATCGTCGACATGCGGCGCTACCAGGTGTTGATCGAGTCGAGCTTCCCGTCCGAGGCCGGCGTGATGCTGCGCAACCTGGAGAACAAGGGCAACCCGTGGGGCGCCCCGCAGAACACCCGCGAGGACTGGACCAAGGGGCTGGGCTTCGAGGTGCCCCGGGTCGGCGAGGTCGACGACTTCGAGTACCTCTTCTGGGTGGGCTGTGCCGGCGCGTTCGAGGACCGGGCCAAGAAGACCACCCGCGCGGTGGCCACCCTGCTCAACGAGGCGGGGGTCTCGTTCGCCATCCTGGGCGAGGGCGAAACCTGCTCCGGTGACCCGGCCCGCCGGATCGGTAACGAGTTCGTCTTCCAGATGCTCGCCCAGCAGAACGTCGAGACCCTCAACGAAGCGTTCGAGGGTCGCGAGCCGGCCAAGCGCAAGATCGTCGCCACCTGTCCGCACTGCTTCAACACCCTCGGCAACGAGTACGGCCAGCTCGGCGGCGAGTTCGAGGTGGTACACCACACCCAGCTCCTGGCCCACCTGGTCAGCACCGGCAGGCTCACCCCGGTGCAGCCGGTCGACGGCGGCGTCACCTACCACGACCCCTGCTACCTGGGCCGGCACAACCGGGTCTTCGCCGCCCCGCGCGAGGTGCTCGGCAGCGCCATCGGCGGCGGTGGCGGCACCGTCGGCACCCTGACCGAGATGCCGCGCAACAGCGAGCGCTCCTTCTGCTGCGGTGCCGGCGGTGCCCGGATGTGGATGGAGGAGAAGATCGGCAAGCGGATCAACGTGGACCGGGTCGAGGAGGCCATGTCCACGGGGGCGCGGACGGTCGCCGTCGGCTGCCCGTTCTGCTCGACGATGCTCAACGACGGCGTCAACGGCAAGGGTGCCGGTGAGCAGGTCGAGGTGGTCGACGTGGCCAGCGTGCTGCTGCGCTCGGTCAAACCGGACACCGCACCGGGCGAGAAGGAGACCGCGCCGACCACCGGCTGAGGCCGTACCGCCGCTGTGGCCGGACGCACGACGGCGGCGGCACCCACCGGTGCCACCGCCGTGGCGACGGTCAGGACGTCGTGGTGGTGATGATGGCGGCGGTGGTGGCGGCCGTGGTCGCCGTCATGATCGCCATCTGGGTCTCCTCGATCGCCTTCTTCGTCGCTGCGGACGCCCAGTCCCCGTCGGCGATCTCCGCGGTACGGGCCTTCAGCCGCTCCTTCGGCAACTCCCGGAAGAGCTTGCGGTCCAGCCCCACCGCGCGGGTCAGACCGAGCAACGCGGCCGTCCGGGCCTCCACCGGGCCGTCGGCGAGCAGCGCGTCGACCATCCGCTGCCGGGCCGCCGTCTCCGCCGCCGGCTGTGCGCCGGTCGGCGACGGGTAGCGGGTACGCGGGAAGACCAGCAGCACCCGGTCGGAATCCCGGCGCAGCACCCCCGCGTCGACCAGGCCCGACAGCACCCGGTCGGGCAGCCCCTTGGCCAGCCGGCTGATCCAGTCCTTGGGCCGGCGGCGCTTGCCGTCGGCGGCCACCCGGGCGAGGGCGTCGTCGAGCACCGGGTGGCCGACCGGCGTCGGATCGGTCACCACCAGCCGGTCGTCGGTCACCTCGACCCGACCGGCGAGCGCCAGTTCGAGCAGCACCGCGCCGGACAGCCCGTAGTCGAGGTGCGGCCGGCCGAGCCGGTTCACGCCGTTGTCGTCGTAGGCGAGCAGGACCAGTTCGTCAGCGAGGGTGAGCGGCGCCATGCCGTCCACGCTAACCCCGCAGCGCGAACCCTGCCCGGGAGCGGCCCGGCGGCGACACCGGTGACCGTGTGCCACGCCTCGGTGACCGCCGGGGGCGGATCTGAAACAATCACACCCATCGACTCACTGCTGCTCGGCACGCTGCTGCCCCTGGCCGGCTTCGTGCTGCTGACCGCCGGCAACGCGTTCTTCGTCGCGGCCGAGTTCGCCCTGGTCACCGTCGACCGGGCGGAGATCGACAGGCGGGCCGAGGCCGGCGACGCCACCGCCGGGACGGTACGCCGGGCGCTGCGCGAACTGTCCTTCCAGCTCTCCGGGGCGCAGCTCGGCATCACCCTCACCGCGCTGCTCACCGGCTACCTGGCCGAGCCTGCGCTGTCCCGGTTGTTCGCCCCGCTGCTGGCCCCGCTGGGCGGTGCCGACCGGTTCGGCCCGCTGCTCGCTCTGGCGCTGGCCACTTTGATCTCGATGCTCTTCGGTGAGCTGGTGCCGAAGAACCTGGCGCTGGCCCGGCCGATGCCGGCGGCGCTGGCCACCGCCGGGCCGATGCGGGCCTTCTCCCGGGCCTTCGGCTGGCTGATCAGAGGGCTGAACAACTCGGCCAACCGGCTGGTCCGCCAGCTCGGGGTGGAACCGCAGGAGGAACTGGCCAGCGCCCGCTCCCCGGAGGAACTCGGGCTGCTGGCGGCCATCTCGGCCCGCGCGGGCGCGCTGCCGCCGGACACCGCGATGCTGCTGCGCCGGACCATCCGCTTCGGCGACAAGCGGGCCGCCGAGGCGATGACCCCCCGGGTGGACGTGATCGCGTTGCGGGCCACCGCCACCGTCGCCGAGCTGCTGGACCTGTCCCGGCGGACCGGCCGCACCCGGTTCCCCGTCTTCGAGGAGACCCTCGACCTGGTCACCGGGGTCGCGGCCGTGCCGGACGCGCTCGGGGTGCCGCTGGCCGCGCGGGCCCGCACCACCGTCGCCTCGGTCGCCCGCGAGCCGGTGTACGTCCCGGAGAGCCTGGACCTCGACGGCGTGCTGGCGGCGCTGAAGGCCGCCGGGTCCGACCTGGCCATCGTCGTCGACGAGTACGGCGGCACCGACGGGGTGGTGACCGTGGAGGACCTGGTCGAGGAGTTGGTCGGGGAGATCGCCGACGAGTTCGACCCGGCCACCGTGGACGACGCCCACGACACCGGGTTGACCGTGCCGGGCGGGGAACGGACGGTCCTGGTCGACGGGGTGCTGCGCGGGGACGAGTTGTTCGAGCAGACCGGCTTCCGGCTCCCCGAGGGCCCGTACGAGACGTTGGCAGGCTTCCTGATGGCCCGGTTGGGGCACATCCCGCTGCCGGGCGAGACGACCCGGGCGGACGGCTACGCGTTCACCGTCGTCGAGGTGGAGCGGCACCGGATCGAACAGGTGCGGGTGGTCCGTCCCGAGGAGCCGGACGCCGATGACTGAGCTGCTGGTCGCGGTGGTGCTGCTGCTCGGCAACGCGTTCTTCGTGGGCAGCGAGTTCGCGCTGATCGCGTCGCGTCGTACGGTGGTGGAGCCGTTGGCCGCCACCTCGCAGCGGGCCCGGTGGGCGTTGTCGGCGATGAACCAGATCCCGCTGATGATCGCCGGGGCGCAGCTCGGTATCACCGTCTGCTCGCTCGGGTTGGGGGCGATCGCCGAGCCGGCCCTGGCCCACCTGCTGGAGCCGGTGTTCCACGCGGTGCTGCTGCCGGCGGGCGCGGTGCACCCGGTCTCCTTCCTGATCGCCCTGGCCGTGGTGGTGTTCCTGCACACCGTGGTGGGCGAGATGGTGCCCAAGAACATCACCCTGGCCGGGCCGGAGCCGTCGGCGCTCTGGCTGGGGCCGGCGATGCTGGCGTTCTGCCTGGCCACCAAGCCGTTGCTGCTGGCGATGAAGTGGGCGGCGCGGCAGGTGCTGCGGCTGTGGGCAGTGGAGGCGACCGACGCGGTCAAGACGGTCTTCACCGCCGAGGAGCTGTCCGGGCTGGTCGCCCAGGCCCGTACCGAGGGCCTGCTCGACGCCGAGGAGCACGCCCGGATCACCGGGGCGCTGGCGTTGCACGACCGGACGGCGGCCGACGCGTTGCAGCCCTGGTCCACGGTGACCACGGTGGCCGAGGACGTCTCACCGGCCTCGCTGGAGGTGCTGGCCACCAGCACCGGCCGGTCCCGGTTCCCGGTGGTGCAGCGTTCCACCCGCCGGGTGCTGGGGTTCGTGCACGTCAAGGACGTCCTCGGATACGCCGGGGTGGCCCGTCGTGCGCCGGTGCCGGCCGAGGTCTACCGCCCGCTGGCGGTGGTCCCGCCGGACCGTACGCTGGCCGATCTGCTGCTGGCGATGCGACGCGAGCGGCGGCACATGGTGCTCGTCAGCGACGGTCGCCGCCCGCTGGGCGTGGTCACGCTCGACGACGTATTGACTGCCATCGTTGGAAATTGAATGGACACCCTTTGTGTGCAAGCGATTGCACTGATGTGATGGAGTGACCACCCGCCTTGATTCCCCACCGCGACTGCCCCTAATGTTGCACCGGCCGCTGTGGGACGTCTGCCTCCTTCTTCCCCTTAGCGAGGCGCCCGGCGGTCGGTTGCAAAGGAGTCGACGCCGGTGGCAACCATGCCCCCTCACCGTCACGTCCAGGGCCAGCCGCCCGCCCGGCCGGCAGCCCTCCGGCGGGTCGCCCGCCGCCTGCTCACCCTGGTCGCGGCGGTCGCCGTCGGTGCCGGGATGCTCGCTGCGCCGGCCCACGCCGCGCCGTCGCCCGAGGAGATCGAGGCGGCCCTCGACAAGCAGTGGGAGCAGCTCGAACCGACCATCGAGGACTACAACAAGGTCCGCGCCCAGCTCAAGGTCAACCGCAAGAAGTCGGCCGACCTCCAGAAGAAGATCGAGCCGCTGGCCCTGCAGAGCGAACTCGCCCTGGGCCGGGTCGGTGACCTCGCCTCCCGCTACTACAAGTCCGGCCCCTCGCAGGAGCTGAGCGCGCTGCTCACCACCACCAAGCCGGGCACCCTCGCCGCGCAGCTGACCATCCTGGACCGGCTCGCCGCCGAGCAGCGCCGGGAGGTCGAGGCCGTGCTCGTGGTGCGCCGCAAGTACGACGCCGAGAAGCAGAAGCTCGACGCCCTGATCGCCGCCGAGGTGAAGCAGGAGAAGGATCTCGCGGCCAAGAAGACGCAGATCAACGCCGAGATCAAGCGGTTGCAGGCGGCGATGCCGAAGACCACGGTGAAGGTGAACGGCTGCCCCACGATCAACGGTGTGGTCAGCTCCGCCGCCCGGACGGCGATCGCGACCGCCTGCGCGCAGGTCGGTGACCCGTACGTCTGGGGCGCCACCGGGCCGAACTCGTTCGACTGCTCCGGGCTCACCCAGTTCGCGTACAAGGCGGCCGGCATCTCGTTGACCCACTTCACCGGTGCGCAGTGGAACGAGGGCAAGGCCATCCCGCGCTCCGAGGCCCGCCCCGGGGACCTGGTGTTCTTTTTCAGCGACCTGCACCACGTCGGGCTCTACCTGGGCAACGACATGATGGTGCACGCGCCCCGGACCGGTAAGCCGGTCCAGGTGACCAGCATCAACTACATGCCGGTGGCCGGCTTCCGCCGCCCCTGACCAGCGCAGACGCCACCCCCCGGCCCATCGGGCCGGGGGGTGCGTGTTTTCCGGTCACGGAGTGTGCCGGCACGGCGGGTTGCGGATCGATAACGACCGTCTCTACTCTGGTCAATCGTCGGTCGGCACCAGGTCCGCCCCGCCCGGGGTGGCGTCGGCCGACACCGCCGAGTCGCCTCCGGGCGAGCCGGGGACCCAGGTACGCCGGGGTGAATCCGCGACCACCGCGGTAGGGCGCTCCCTTCCCGCCCGAACCCGTCAGCTAACCCGGTAGGCGGTCGAGGAAGAAGGAGCCCGGAGCCCGGTGGCACACCATGCCCCGCGGCCACCGTCGCACCGGTCGACCCAGGTCGCCCGGGACACGACGGTGCCGCGCCCACGCTGGTCCCGTTTCACCACCACCCTCGCCACCCTGGCCGCCGCCGCTGTCGTGTTGACCGGTGGCCCCACGGCGGCGCACGCCGACCCCTCGGTCGCCGAGATCGAACGGCAGATCGACCAGGACTGGAACAAGCTCGAACCGCTCATCGAACAGCACAACGCCACCCGCATCGACCTCGCCGCCAAGCGCCGGCAGGCCGACGCGCTCGGCAAGCGGATCGCCCCTCTGCAACGCCGCGTCGACCAGGCGATGAACCAGGTCAGCGGCCTCGCCGTGCAGGCGTACAAGGGCGAGAACGTCTCCACCGTCAACGCCCTGCTGGGCAGCCGCAGCCCGAGCCAGGTGGTCGAGCAGTTGGGGCTGCTGGACCGGTTCGCCAGCCGCCAGCAGCGCGAGGTGCAGGAGGTCGCCCGGCTACGCGACGAACTCGCCGCGACCAAGGCGCCGTTGGATGAGATGGTCGCCCAGCTCACCCGTACCGAAGCGCAGCTCGCGGCCCGCAAGAAGCAGATCAACACCGAGATCGACAGGTTGCAGAAACTGCGGCTCAAGGTCTACGGCAACGGTGGCGGCGGCAAGCTGCGCCCGGCCCCGTGCCCCGCCGGCTACCCCGGCGGCCCGGCCGGTACGGCGGTCAAGTTCGCCTGCGCCCAGATCGGCAAGCTGTACGTGTGGGGTGCGGCCGGCCCGAACAACTACGACTGTTCCGGGCTGACCATGGCGGCCTGGGCGAAGGCCGGGGTGTCGTTGCCGCACAACGCCCGGCAGCAGCGCCAGGTCACCGACCGGGTGAGCCGGGCCGACCTGCGCCCCGGCGACCTGGTCTTCTACTACTCCGACCTGCACCACGTCGGGATGTACGTCGGGGGCGGCTGGGTCGTGCACGCCTCCCAGGCCGGCAAACCGATCACGATGAAGCGGGTCGACGACGGGCCGGTCAACAGCTACGGCCGACCCGGCTGAGCCACCACGTCCGGGCCCCGGCTCAGGGGCCCGGACACGGCACGCCGCGTCAGCCGATGGGCCAGGTGCGCCAGTTCTGCCAGGAGCGGCTGGGGGTCGGCCCCCGCTGGCCCTGGTAGCGCGACCCGTACACGGCGGAGCCGTACGGGTGCTCGGCCGGCGAGGAGAGCCGGAAGATGCAGAGCTGGCCGATCTTCATGCCCGGCCAGAGGGTGATCGGCAGGTTGGCCACGTTCGACAGCTCCAGCGTGACGTGGCCGGAGAAGCCCGGGTCGATGAAACCGGCGGTCGAGTGGGTGAGCAGGCCCAGCCGGCCGAGGCTCGACTTGCCCTCCAACCGGCCGGCGAGCTGGTCGCCGAGCGAGATGACCTCGAGCGTGGAGGCGAGCACGAACTCGCCCGGGTGCAGCACGAACGGTTCGCCCGCCGGCACCTCCACCATCGACGTCAGGTCGTCCTGCTGCACCGACGGGTCGATGTGGGTGTAGAGGTGGTTGTTGAACACCCGGAACAGCTTGTCGAGGCGCACGTCGATGCTGGAGGGCTGCACCAGACTCGGTTCGAACGGCTCCAGCGCCAGCGCGCCCGCCTTGATCTCGGAGACGAGGTCCCGGTCGGAGAGCAGCATCGGGACACCATATCCAGCGCCCCGGCCGGACCCGCCCACCGGGCCGCCCCACCGGCCGGCGTCGTCGCCGGCCCCGAGGCGTACGTCGGGCCGTTCGACCTGCGTGTCGGACTGATTTTCGAACGCCTGTTCGATAGGATGACCGCATGGCATCCTGGTCCGCATTCGCCGCCGACGAGCCCCGCCTCGCCGACGGGATCCGCCTTCTCCTCCAGCAGTACGGGTCGGGTTTCGGCTACCTGGCCACCGTCCGCGCCGACGGCGGTCCCCGGGTGCACCCGGTCTGCCCGCTGGTCACCGACGGCGGGTTGTTCTGCTTCGTCGTCGACTCGCCCAAGCGGCGTGACCTCGAACGCGACGGCCGCTACGCGCTCCACTCGTTTCCGCCGGAGGAGAGCGACGACGAGGCGTACGTCGCCGGTCGCGCCGAGCCGGTGACCGATCCGGCCCGGGTGGCGCTGGTGGCCGAGATCGGTCGGGCCGCGCCCCAGGTCGACTGGCGGCTCTTCGAGTTCAGTGTCGACGTCGCCATGCTCACCCGGCGCGAGCACGGCGGCCCGTTCAGCGGCGACGCCGGGCGTCCCGCCGTGCAGGTCTGGCTCGACCCGGTGCCCGGTCGGCAGGGTGTCGCCGGCCTGCCCGACCAGCGACCGTCGCGGCGTGGCCGGCACGGGTTCGACACCCGCCGCACCGCCGCCTGACCCGGAAACGACGGTGCCGGCCCCGTCCCTGAGGGACGGAGCCGGCACCTGACGCTGTGTCGTGCCAGCCCGGGTCAGGCCGACGCGCGGTACGCGCTCCAGGCGTTCACCATGCGGCTCGCCTGCCCAGCGGTGAACTGGTACATGCACGAGTCGTAGGTGTAGTCCATGAAGTTGGTGATCGGGTCCTTGCCGGTCGCGGTGCAGGTGTCCCGACCGGTCGGGCACTGGTAGGCCGGCTCGCGCTCGGCCGGGGTGTCCGAGACGCCGTCGCCCGAGCCCGAGCAGCCACCCTGGAAGGTGTGGTAGAGGTTCAGCCAGTGGCCGACCTCGTGGGTGCCGGTGTCGCCCAGGTTGTAGTTGGTGGCGGTGCCGTTCGGCAACGACTCGCCGAGCACCACGACGCCGTCCATCACGTCCAGGGTGCGCTTGGGGAAGGTCGCCCAGCCGAGCAGGTCGTCGCTCAGCTCACCCAGGTACATGTTGAGGGTGTTCTTGCCGCCGGTGCGCAGCGAGGTCTTCATCGCCCGCTCGGCCGAGGAACCCTGCACGATCGGGTACCACGACGCGTTGGTGACCCGGTTGATCTTCTGGAGCTGGAAGGTGAAACCCGTGGCGGCCCCACCGGTCGCACCGCTGTACGCCTGGTTGAGCACGCTGATCTGCGAGTTGATCATCGAGTCGGGGATGTTGCCCCCGGCCCGGGTGCTGTCCCGCTGGATGACGTGCACGACGACCGGGACGTTGATCGCGGCCAGCGCCACCGTCGTGCCCTCGGTCGATCCGGTGCGGTAGCTGGACTTCGACCGCAGCTTCGCGTTGCGCAGGGCGGCGGCGAACTCCGCCTCCCGATCCTGGACCTGCTGGGCGGTCAGCTCGTTCGGGTCGTGCCGCTTGTGGGCGGCCTTGCTGCCGCCACGGACGCGGGCGTCGGAGTGGACGTCGGCGTGGGCGTCGGCCGGCTCCGCGCAGGACGTGTTGTCGGGGGCTGCGGAGTACGCGGAAGCCGCAGGTACGACGCCCACCGCAGCGGTGCTCAACAGCAGCGCGAAGGTCGTCGATGCGACACCGGCAGCACGCCGGGTCAGCAGGTTGGGACGCAGTCCCATGGGCCCACCTCTTTCTGGCGGCGCGACAGGGGGTATGTCGCACCGAGGTCGTGAACGTGGGGGTGACGTTACAACTGATCGACACGTTTGAGAACGTCCCCAAGCTGCTTGTGTGAAACATCTGACCGTTTCCTTTGCACCCTGAGTGTCTCGATGATCACGATTGGTGGTCGGCGACGCGCGGGGGTGCCCGGGTGCGCGGGCGTGGTCACCTCAGGTACAGTGGTGCCGCTTGCGGGTGTAGTTCAATGGCAGAACATCAGCTTCCCAAGCTGACAGTGCGGGTTCGATTCCCGTCACCCGCTCCACCACGAAGGCCCTGACCAGGATGCGAATCCGAGTCAGGGCCTTCGATGTTCAGTGGCTAATCAGGGCGCACCGTGCCGATGGCAGGCGCTTACGGGCCGGTCAGCGGTGGTGGCGACGGCCCTTGGTCGGTGGGGCCGGCAGCCACTTTCGCCTGCTGGCTTTGCGGTTCGCCGCTCACACCACCGGGGTCTCTGGCTGCCAACACGGCGATCCCGTGAAGGCCGCGCGTGATGATCCGCCAGGGCAGCAGCACATCTCCCCAGCTCCTGATGTCGAATGCCTCGATGACCTTCGGGGTTTGCCGAACGAGCACCTCTCCGTTGGGCAGGCGGGCGATCGCGTAGCAGAAGGTGAGCCAGGCGACGAACGAAAGGAAGATGATCCCGGCGAGTAGGAGCAAAAGCACGCCAAAGGCGTGGATCGTCTCCGAGTTCAAGGCGTTGATCCTTTACGTAGCTGTACTGACGAGCGGGCATGCGGGACGCAGGGGCAGGTGCCCGGGGTACCGCGTGCGACCCTGAAGTCGCGGCTACGTCTCCCTTCGCTCCTCTGGCCCATTTTTCGTCAGCGCTACGTGGCGCCGATATGGAGCGCCCTCGCTTCAGGCCCGGTGGTCGGGCACTGACGAGGGAACCCCATATCGAGTCACGTTTCGCTCACTGAATGATGACATGCCCGACCGACCTCCACCAGGGCTCGTGATCCGGCGGAGCGGTATCGCACCCCCACACACCGCACCGGAACTGGACACCCGCGTGAAGTGGCTCCGGCCGGCGAGTTGTCAGGGCTGACGCCACCCAGGCGGTGACCCCGGCGGCCTGAAGCCGTCGGGGCCAGTATTGCGGGGGGAGCGGATACACACGTGCGGGTCCTTTAGACCTGATGACGTGAACGATTCACACCGACGGCCGAAGCGGTGTCGACGTCAGCACAGCACGCCGTTCGTCGCCTGCCATCCGCCGGGCCACCTGTCACGCCCCACTCACCGCGCCCGATCCGTTGACGACATCAGCTCGAAAGGACGCGCCAGGACCACCCGACCCGCGCTCCCGGGCCGACCTGGATGACGGCCACGGCGGAAAACCTCGACACTTCCCCGCCGAGGATCATGTGGGGTGCCATCGACCATGCTCCGAGGAGGTCGCCGTGCCGGCGAAGCTGACCCGGGACGAGGCCGTCGCCCTCGTCGGGCGGATCAGGCGGCTCGACTATGCCGACGACGGCGAGCTGAACGACTGGCTGGACAGACTCGGACGCGACCTCGCCTGCCCGGACGTCTCCGATCTGATCTTCACGACCACCCCGGAGTTGACGGCCGCCGAGGTCGTCGACCGCGCGCTGGCCTACCGGCCGATCGCGCTGCAGGCCACCCCGTGGCCGCAGACCGGGGAGCAGGTCCGGCCTGACTGACCCGCGTGCGCGCGGGCACCCGGCGCGGAAAGGGAGCGGGCAGCGCGGGAACGGCGGGGCCGGGGGCGGGACGTACGCTGGCGATCATGCGGATTGGCATCGTGATCCTTCCCGACCAGCGCTGGCCGGAGGCGCGTCGGCGCTGGCAGCAGGTGGACGAGTGGGGTTTCGACCACGCCTGGACGTACGACCACCTGGGTTGGCGGGACCTGGTCGACGGTCCCTGGTTCGACTCGATGTCGACGCTGACCGCCGCCGCCATGGTCACCGAACGGGTCCGGCTGGGCACCCTGGTCGCCTCGCCCAACTTCCGGCATCCGGCGGCGTTCGCCCGGCAGGTCACCACCCTCGACGACATTTCCGGTGGGCGGCTGCTGCTGGGCCTCGGCGCGGGTGGCATCGGCTTCGACTCGGCGGTGCTGGGTGGGGAGACGCTGCCGCCCCGGCCACGGGTGGACCGGTTCGGCGAGTTCACCGAACTGCTGGACCTGATCCTGCGGGAGGACGGCACCACCTGGCAGGGCGACTGGTTCAGCGCGGTGGACGCCCGCAACAACCCGGGCTGCGTGCAGCAGCCCCGGGTGCCGTTCGTGATGGCCGCCAACGGGCCCCGGTCGATGCGGTTGGCCGTCCGGTTCGGTCAGGGCTGGGTCACCACCGGTACCGGTGAGGAGGATCTGACGGCCTGGTGGGACGGTGTGGCGACGCTCTGCGCCCGGATGGACCGTACCCTCGACGAGGTCGGCCGGGACCCGGCCGGCCTGCCCCGCTACCTCTCCCTGGACTCGGCACCGGTCTTCTCGCTGCGCAGCGCCGACTTCTTCGCCGAGCAGGTGGCGCGGGCGGCGGCGCTCGGCTTCACCGATGTGATCACCCACTGGCCCCGGGCCAGCAGCTGGTACGCGGGCGACGAGGCGGTCCTGGCCGACGTCGCCACCCGGCTGCTGCCGGAGCTGCGGACGGCCTGACGGGTGTCACCCCGGGGGACGGTTCAGGTGCCGAGGTCGCCGGTGGCTGTTCCGCCGTCGCCGGCCGAGACCAGCCGGAACCGGATACAGACGATCTCGGTGTCGTCGGTGACCGGGGTGCCGACCCGCGCCCAGTAGCCGGCGTGCCCGGCCCGCCAGTCCTCGATGGACCGGTCCCCCTCCCCCTCCGAGCGGGCGAAGTCCCAGGAGACCCCGGCGAAGGGGACGACCTCGATCCCGGTCACCTCGACCACCCCGACGAGGGCGTCCCGGTCGTCGACCAGGGCCAGCCGTTCGCCGACGTGCTCCAATTCCTCGTTCTCGTCGGCGTACTCGGTGAGCAGGCCGGCGGTGGCCGTCTTCACCCCGGCCAGCACCAGCGTGTTGAGCGTGGTGCGCAGCTCGCCGGGGGTGCCGAGGGCGAGCGCGCGGAGTCCGCCGATCCGTGGCCACATGCGGCCGAGGTTACCGCCGTGCCGATCGTCCGTCGCCCGGTTTCGACGCCCCCACGGCCGGCTCCGTCGTCGCTACGGTGGGTCCGACGACGGGAGGAACCATGGGCCGACGCGCGGTGCTCGTCCCCGGCCGGGGCTACGACACCCACTATCCGCTGTTCGCCTACCCGGGTGAGGGCCTGCGCCGGGCGGGCTTCGACGTCCACGAGATCGGCTGGCAGCCGCCGGAGGGGATCGGGACGGACGGCGCGCCCCCGTCGGTGGCGATGGACTGGGTCGCCGGGCAGGTCGCCCCGACCCTGGAGACACCGACGGATCTGCTGGTCGCCAAGTCGCTCGGCACCCTGGCCGCGCCGCTCGCCGCCGACCGTGGGCTGGCCGCGATCTGGTTGACGCCGCTGCTGCACCGGCCCGAGGTGGTGGCGGCGCTGGACCGGGCGTCCGCGCCGTTCCTGCTGGTCGGCGGTACGGCCGACGGTGCGTGGAACGGGGCGGTGGCGCGGCGGCTCACCCCGCACGTGCTGGAGGTGCCGGGCGCCGACCACGGTCTGCTGGTGCCCGGCCCGCTGGCCCGCTCGGCCGAGGTGCTCGGGCAGGTCTGCACGGCGGTCGACGAGTTCGTGCGGTCCACCTGGCCGGGCTGACCCCGCCGCTGCTCAGGGCAGGTCGGCGGGGGTGAGCAGCCCGCGTACGCCCAGTTCGGCGGCGACCGGTCCGGGCAGGTCGACGACCACGGCGGCGACGCCGACCCAGTGCGCGCCCCGGGCGGCGCAGAGGTCCCGTACGGCCCGCACCTGGGCGCCGGTGGCGACCCAGTCGTCGACCATGAGCACCCGGTCGTCCGCGCCGAGCCGGTCGTCGCGTACCGCGAGGTCGACCTGCCGGCCCCGGAAGTCGGGTGGGCTCTGCGCCCAGGTCAGCGGGCCGGCGGGGAGGCGTCCGTCGCCGGGCTTGTGGGCCGGGACGAAACCGACGCCCAGGGCGGTCGCGGCGAGCGGCCCGAGCATCAGCCCGGTCACCGCGGGGGCGACGACCACGGTGGGCCGGTCGGTGCGGAACAGCTCGACCAGGGCCGGACCGAGTGCGACCAGTACCTGTGGGTCCCGCCACCAACGCGACACGTCGCTGACCAGGTGGCTGCTGCCCGGCCCCGGATCGATCCAGGCGAACAGTTCGGCGAGGCGGGCACGCAGCGTGGCGGTCATGCGCACATCCTCGGTGGTGAATGCCATCGGTGGCATTCTGGCCCGTGCGGCCCAGCGGTCCTCGGCTGATCGGTCACACGTATCACTGTAATTCAGGGCATACCACCATGATCACGTTGACTTCGGAAGTGCTTCTCTCGTTACGGTCCGACCCGTCATGCAGGCATACGAAAGGACCGAGCCGGTGGTCGGCAGGCACTCCCGTACCCGGATCTTCTCCTCGCCCGCCGGCATCGCCGCCACCGCCGCGCTCGGTGTCGCGCTCGCCGTCGGCGGCACCGTCGGCGCGGTGCAGCTGACCGCCGACGACGCGCCGGCCACCGTGGTCGTGGACCCGGTCGTCCCCAGCACCCCCGCCACCACCGACGCGCCGACACCGAGCCCGTCCCCGAGTGTCACCGCCTCCCCGAGCGCCAGCCCGTCGCCCACGGTCACCGCCAGCCCGAAGGCCACCCGGACCCAGGCCGCCTCCCGGAGCAAGCCGCGCACGGCCGCGCCCAAGCCGTCCGCCACCACGAAGAAGGCGACGCCGAAGAGCACCGTGGTCGACAGCGGATCCTGCGGCGCGTCCTTCTACGACGAGGGTCAGTTGACCGCCAACGGGGAGAACTTCGACCCGGGCGCGATGACCGCCGCCCACAAGACCCTGCCGTTCAACACCAAGGTCCGGGTGACCAACCCGGCCAACGGCAAGTCCGTCACCGTACGGATCAACGACCGTGGCCCGTTCATCGACGGACGTTGCATCGACCTGTCCCGGGCCGCCTTCGCCGCGATCGCCTCGGTCGACGTGGGTGCGCTGACCGTCAGGTACGAGGTGCTGGGCTGACGGCGAACGGTGGCAGCAGCGGGCCGGCCGGGTAGAACACCCTCAATCGTGGGGCTAGGTTCATTCTCCGGTCCGGTTCCATCAGGCATGCTGTCCCACGTACGTAAACATGCCTTCCAGTTGGGCCGAGGCCCACTGAGTCCCGGGTCCCGCGCCGGCGTCGGCGCGGCCGTCGGCCTGCTCGCGCTCGTCTCGGCGATCGAGTCGGCCGACGGCCGCGCGGTGCACTACGTGGCGCTGATGACGGTGGCGCCGATCCTGGCCGCCGGCTTCGCCTCGTGGCGTGCGGTGGCCGGGGTGGGTTTCCTCGCGCTGCTGGTCGGGGCGGGTTTCGCGGTGGCCGATCCGGCGATGGAACTGCCCACGGCGGTGTCCCTGGTCGGGATCGCCGTCGCCACGGTGGTGGCGGCGAGCGTGGCGGCGGTCCGGCAGGGGCAGGTGGAGCGGATCGGCGAGTTGTCCAGGTTGGCCTCGGTGGCCCAGCAGGCCGTGCTGCGTCCGCTCGGCCCGCAGGTGGGCACCCTGGCGGTGGCGGCGCGGTACATCTCCCCCACGGCCACCGCCGAGATCGGCGGCGACCTGTACGAGGCGATCGACACCCCGTACGGCGTCCGGATGATCATCGGGGACGTGCGGGGCAAGGGGTTGGACGCGGTCCGGCTCGCCAGCATCGTGCTCGGTTCCTACCGGCACGTCGCGTACGAGCGGCCCGACCTGCGGGCGGTGGTGGCCGACCTGGACCGGGCGGTGGCCCGCAACGTGGGGGACGAGGATTTCGTCACCGCCGCCGTGGTCGAGGAGCGCGGCGGGACGCTGACCATCGTCAACTGCGGCCACCCGGCGCCGCTGCTGTTGCGCCGGGGTGCGGTGATCCCGCTGGAGCCGCCCGCCCCCGCCCCGCCGCTGGGGTTCATGCCGGTGGTCCGGCCCCGGGTCGAGCGGCTGGAGCCGGGGGACCGGCTGCTGCTGTTCACCGACGGCCTCGGCGAGGCGCGGCGCGACGGCGAGTTCTTCCCGACCGCCGACCGGGCCTGGCGGCTGCTCGGTCACGGCACGGTCGGCGACGGCCTGGCCTCCCTGGAGACCGCGCTTGTCGAATGGGTGCACGGCCGGCTCGACGACGACATCGCCCTGGTCCTGATGGAGTACACCGGCCCCCGGAGCGGGGTGACGGTGGCGGTGCCCTCGTGGGAGGTCGGCGCGGCCGAGAGCTGAACCACCGGGTGTGTTACCGCCGTCACTTCCGGCGCCGGGTTGTCGCTGCCTACCCGTGAGTAATACAGTGGGGGTTACTGATCGGTAACACCTGTCCGGAAGCGGGGCCAGCGAACATGACCCACTACAAGAGCAACCTTCGGGACCTTGAGTTCAACCTGTTCGAGGTCTTCGGGGCGGACCAGACGTTCGGCCAGGCGCCGTACACGGACCTGGACGTCGACACCGCCCGCAGCTTCCTCTCCGAGGTCGACCGCCTGGCCCGCGAGGACCTTGCGGCCAGCTACACCGACAGCGACCGCAACCCGCCGGTCTTCGACCCCGCCACGCACACCGCGCCGCTGCCGGAGTCGTTCAAGAAGTCGTACCAGGCGTTCATGGACTCCGAGTTCTGGCGGCTGGACCTCCCCGAGTCCCTGGGCGGCAGTAGCGCCCCGCGCGCGCTCTGGTGGTCGCTCGCCGAACTCGTGCTCGGCGCCAACGCCCCGGTCTGGATGTACGCCTCCGGCCCCTCCTTCGCGCACGTGCTGCACGTCGAGGGCACCGAGGAGCAGCAGAAGTGGGCCAAGCTCTTCATCGACAAGCAGTGGGGCTCCACGATGGTGCTGACCGAGCCGGACGCCGGCTCGGACGTCGGCGCCGGGCGCACCCGCGCCGTCCAGCAGCCCGACGGCTCCTGGCACATCGAGGGCGTGAAGCGGTTCATCACCTCCGGTGAGCACGACCTGAGCGACAACATCGTGCACTACGTGCTGGCCCGTCCGGTCGGTGTGGAGGGCGTCGGCGGGCCGGGCACCAAGGGGCTGTCGCTGTTCGTCGTGCCGAAGTTCCACTTCGACGCCGAGACCGGTGAGCTGGGTGAGCGCAACGGCGTCTTCGCCACCAACGTCGAGCACAAGATGGGCATCAAGGTCTCCAACACCTGCGAGGTGACCTTCGGCGAGCACGGCGTACCGGCCAAGGGCTGGCTGCTGGGCGACAAGCACGACGGCATCCGGCAGATGTTCATGATCATCGAGTACGCCCGGATGATGGTCGGCACCAAGGCGATCGCCACCCTGTCCACCGGCTACCTCAACGCCCTGGAGTACGCGAAGAACCGGGTGCAGGGCGCCGACCTGATCCAGCAGGCCGACAAGACCGCCCCCCGGGTCACCATCACCCACCACCCGGACGTGCGCCGTTCGCTGCTGATGCAGAAGTCGTACGCCGAGGGCCTGCGGGCGCTGGTCTGCTACACCGCCGGCTGGCAGGACAAGGTCGCGATCGCCGAGGCGGCCGGCGACGAGAAGGCGACCAAGCTGGCCAAGCGGGTCAACGACCTGCTCCTGCCGCTGGTCAAGGGCGTCGGCTCGGAGCGGGCGTACGAGCTGCTCGGCCACGAGGCGCTCCAGACCTACGGCGGTTCGGGCTTCCTCCAGGACTACCCCCTGGAGCAGTACGTCCGGGACGCCAAGATCGACACCCTGTACGAGGGCACCACCGCGATCCAGAGCCTCGACCTGATCTTCCGGAAGATCGTCCGGGACAACGGCCGGGCGCTCACCGCAGTCGCCGGTGAGATCCAGGAGTTCATCACCACCGAGGCCGGAAACGGGCAGCTCAAGGAGGAGCGGCTGGCGCTCGGCCGGGCGCTCGGCGAGATCCAGAACATCCTCGGCGTGCTGACCGGCTGGCTGGGCGAGGCCCAGGGCGGTGACGCCCGCAGCCTCTACAAGGTGGGTCTGAGCAGCCGCCGCTTCCTGCTCGCCCTCGGCGACCTGGTGGTCGGCTGGCTGCTCCAGAAGCAGGCGGACGTGGCGCTGAAGGCGCTGGCCGGCGAGGTCTCCGCCACCGACCGGGCGTTCTACACCGGCAAGGTGGCCGCCGCCCGGTTCTTCGCCCGCGAGGTGCTCCCCCGCATCGGGGCGGACCGCCGGATCATCGAGGGTGCCGACCTGGACATCATGGACCTCCCGGAGGAGGCGTTCTGATCCCGGCCTGACCGTTCCGCCGCCCGACCCGCCGGCGCGCGGGTGATACGCAAAGGGGCCGATACTGCGGTATCCGATCGTCGGGATACCGCAGTATCGGCCCCTTTGTTTTGACCACACCCGGATTTCCCGCCCCAACCCCGGTAGGCGGGAGGCTGGGCGGGTAAGCCGCGCGGACCACGTCGTCAGGGCACGCCCAACGGCCACCGCACGGGGGAGTGCAGCGCACATGGGTATTGGTAGCGGCATCTTTCTCATCGCGCTCGGCGCGATCATGACGTTCGCCATCCGGGCCAACGTCTGGTGGATCGACCTGCGCGCGGTCGGCTGGGTGTTCATCCTGGCCGGGCTGGCCGTACTGCTCACCACGCTGTGGTTCTGGCAGGACCGGCGCAAGCGGGCCCGCACGCTCATCGTCGAGGAGAACCGGCTCTCCCACCCGACCGCGATGATGCCGCCGCCGCCCGACCCGCCGCCGCCCACCGCGCCCCCGTCCTGACCGCGCCCGACCCCTCCTCACCGCGCGCGATCCGCCGGCCCGACGGGAGGTGCCGGGGGACGACCGGGCCGGTCCCGGCAAGGTCGCTGGCCCGCCCGGTCAGCCGCGGGCGGTGTGCCGGTCGACGATCGGGGCGCCGCCGGGGGTCAGCTCCGTCCACGGCTTCCCGGTGCGGTGCACCACCAGGTCGCTGGTCCGTAGCCCCTCCCGGTCGGCCCGTTCCGGGTCGAGCAGCGCCGAGAGCAGCGAGACGCCCGGATTGTGTGCGACGAGCAGCACCGTGCCCGCCTCCGGTTCGACCGTCCGCACCAGGTCGAGCAGGTCGTCCGGGTGTGCCTCGTACGCGGCGGCGGCGTACCGCACCACCGGAGCCGTCCCCGCCGGGCCACCCTCGGACCCGGTCATGCCCAGCGCCACGTCGTGCCAGGTCTGCCTGGTGCGGCGGGCCGCCGAACAGATCACCACGTCGGGGAGCAGACCCTGCCGGGCCAGCCAGGCCCCGGCGGCGGCGGCGTCGGCGTGACCGCGTGCGGTGAGCCTGCGCTCCACGTCGGGGCCGGTCGTGGGCTGTTCGGCCTTGGCGTGCCGGAGCAGCACCAGTGTCCGTGTCTCGGCCTCGCCGTCGGTCATTGCACCAGCTTGCCTGATTGGCGCGGGTGTCGCCTGGGTAAGTCGATGGATGCCACTCGCTCATCGATGCCCTCGATGGCCGTGGCGGGTGGGTAACGCCAGCTGACAGCCAAGGAGGCGACGTCATGGGCATCGGTGCCAGCATCTTCCTCATCGCGGTGGGCGCGATCTTCGCGTTCGCCGTCGACGCCAATCTGGGATGGCTCAACCTCGACGTGGTCGGCTGGGTGCTGATGCTCGCCGGCGTCGTCGGGCTGCTGACCACCCTCTACTTCTGGAACAGCCGCCGCCGGGCCGTCGTCACCACTGCGGTGCGGCAGGACCAGGTCGTCGCCGACCGGGTCGTGCCGGTGCAGGGCGGCCAGGTGGTGCGCGAGGAGTACCGCGAGACGCGCGGCTCGGGTTACCCGGTCTGACCGTCCCGCACCCCACGAACTCGAGGGCCCCGCAACGGCGCGGGGCCCTCGAACTGTCTGCGGTTCTTTCTTGAGATCAGGTGGGGTCAGGCGAAGAGGGCGAAGTAGATCGCGATGTGGTGACAGAGGGCGGCGATCAGGGTGCAGGCGTGGAAGAACTCGTGGTGGCCGAAGACGGTGGGCCACGGGTTCGGCCGGCGCAGCGCGTAGAAGACGGCACCGATGCTGTAGATCGCCCCGCCGACGGCGAGCAGCACCAGCACGGTGACCCCGCCCTGGCGCAGGATCTGCGGGAGGATCGCCACCGACACCCAGCCGAGGGCCAGGTAGAGCGGCGCGGAGACCCAGCGCGGGGCGTGCGGCCAGATCAGCTTGACGGCGACACCCGCCAACGCCCCGCCCCAGACCAGGCCGAGCATCAGGACGGCCGTCGACCGGTCGAGCAGCAGGACGCAGAGCGGGGTGTACGTCCCGGCGATGAACACGAAGATCATCGAGTGGTCCATCCGGCGCATGATCTGGTAGCCGCGCTCCGACCACACCCGGCGGTGGTAGAGGGCGCTGGTGCCGAACAGGCCGCAGACTGTCACGCTGTAGATCAGGCAGCTGACCAGGGGTGTCCAGCCTGGCCGGGTGGCCGCGATCGCACTGAGCACGATGCCGCAGACGAGCGCGACGAAGAACGCGTAGGTGTGCAGCCAGCCGCGCATCCGGGGCTTACCGATGTCGACAGGCTTGAGTCGAAGCGGTGCGGAGGTGGTCACGCAAACAGGTTACGGCACCGTAGGTTACTTCTAGGTAGTGCGACCCGTCACGGCCCGGATCGGGTCCACCTGCCCTGGACGGCGCATCGATCGGAGAGTATGGCGGAATGCGGATCCGACCCGTGGGCCGGCACGCCCTCCTGCTCGACTGCGACGACCCTGCCCAGGTGGAGCAGTGGCGGACCGAGCTGTGGCGACGCCGGGAAGCCGGCGAGCTGACCGCCGCCGAGATCGTCCCGGCCGCCGGCACCGTCCTGCTCGACGGGGTGCCCGACCCGGAGTCGACGGCTGCCCGGATCGCCCGCTGGACCCCCGGCCCGGCCACCGTCGCCGCCGACGTCACCACCGTCGAGGTGCCCACCGTGTACGACGGGGAGGACCTGCCCCGGGTCGCCGCGCACTGGCGGGTGACCGTACCCGAGGTGGTGCACCGCCTGGCGGGCACCGAGTTCCGGGTGGCGTTCTGCGGGTTCGCCCCCGGCTTCGCCTACCTGACCGGGCTGCCCCCGCAGTACGCGGTGCCCCGACTGCCCACCCCGCGCCCCCGGGTGCCGGCCGGCTCGGTGGCCCTGGCCGGGCCGTACGCGGGGATCTACCCGGGCGCGTCGCCGGGCGGCTGGCTGCTGGTGGGGCGGACCACGCTGACCCTGTTCGACGTGTCCGCCGACCCACCCGCCACCCTCACCCCCGGCACCCGGGTCCGGCTGGTGACCGGATGACCGCACCGCAGGCAACCGCAGGCGCGATCGAGGTACGGCGGGCGGGACCGCGTACCACCGTGCAGGACCTGGGGCGGCCCGGGTGGGCGCATCTCGGCGTACCCCGGTCGGGGGCGCTCGACCCGGCGGCGCTGGCGCTGGCGAACCGGCTGGTCGGCAACCCGGCGGACGCCGCCGGTCTGGAGTTGACCCTCGGCGGGTGCGAGCTGCGGCTGACCCGGGCCGGCACGGTGGCGGTGACCGGGGCCGACGTCGACGTCCGGGTCGACCGGCGGCCCGGCGACGTAGGCCGGCCGCTGGCGGTGCCGGCGGGCGCGGTGCTGCGGATCGGCACGCCCCGGCACGGGCTGCGCAACTGGCTCGCGGTCGACGGGGGGATCGCCGTCGCGCCCGTGCTCGGCAGCCGGTCAACCGACACCCTCGCCGGCCTCGGCCCGCCCCCGGTCCGCGACGGCGACCTGCTCCCGCTCGGACGACCGGGCGGGCCGCCCGCCCCGGTGGACTTCACCGTCGGCCGGCCGGTGCCGGACGAGCTGTGGTTGACCCTGCGCCCCGGCCCCCGCGCCGACTGGTTCACCGCCGGGGCGATGGCGCTGCTGCTCGGCACGGCGTACACGGTGAGCCCGGTCAGTGACCGGGTCGGCGCGCGACTGGTCGGCGCGGTGCTGCCCCGCGCGGTGGCCGGGGAACTGCCCAGCGAGGGCGTGGTGCTCGGGGCGGTGCAGGTGCCCGCCGACGGCCAACCGTTGATCTTCCTGGCCGACCATCCGACCACCGGCGGCTACCCGGTGATCGGCGTGGTGGACGACGTGACCGGGCTCGCGCAGGCCCGGCCGGGGACTACGGTGAGGTTCCATGGACCTCAACGCTGACCTCGGCGAGGGATTCGGCATCTGGCGGCTCGGCGACGACGAGGCGCTGCTCGACCTGGTCACCTCCGCCAACGTGGCGTGCGGCTTCCACGGCGGCGACCCGTCGACCATGCGGCGGGTCTGCGCCGCCGCCGCCGAACGTGGCGTCGCGGTCGGCGCGCAGGTCGGCTACCGGGACCTGGCCGGTTTCGGCCGCCGGCACATCGCGTACGGCTTCGACGAACTGCGCGACGACGTCACCTACCAGCTCGGGGCGCTCGACGCGTTCTGCCGGCCGTACCGCACCCGGGTCCGCTACCTCAAACCGCACGGCGCGCTCTACCACGCGGCGGCCACCGACGAGGTGCAGGCCGCCGCCGTGGTCGCCGCCGTCACCGGGTACGACCACGAGCTGCCGATCCTGTGCGCCCCCGGCTCCACCCTCGCCCAGCTCGCCGTCGGCGCGGGACTGCGGGTGGTCGCCGAGGGATTCGCCGACCGGGGTTACCTGCCCACCGGGGCGCTGGTGCCGCGTACCGCGCCGGGCGCGCTGGTCACCGACCCGGAGGAGGTGGCCGTCCGGGCGGTCCGGATGGCCACCGAGCACACGGTGGTGGCGGTCGACGGGACCGTGGTGCCGTGCCCGGTCGCCTCGATCTGCCTGCACGGGGACAGCCCCGGCGCGGTCGCCTCGGCGGCCCTGGTGCGGGCCGCGCTGATCGACGCCGGGGTCACCCCCACCCCGTTCGCCTGACCGCTCGCGTCAGGTGTCCAGGCCGCGCAGCACCAGCGGGACCCGGGTCGCGCCGTCGTCGACCACCCGCACCGGGACGCCCCAGTCCTGCCGGGTCAGGTGGCAGGCGGCGTGCTCGACGTCGGCGTCGCAGGTGGCGGCCTGGGCGGTCACCTGGAGCACCCCCTGCGGCACGGCCGGGTCGACCACCAGTCGGCGGGACAGCTCGGTGCCGGTGCCCGCCCCGTCGACCAGCAGTTCCGGCGGTGAGGCCGAGACGACCAGCCGGGTCGACGGCCCGTACGTCTCGTCCAGCTTCTGCCCCGGCGCCGGCGTGAAGATCACCTCCAGGGTCACCTCGCCGGCCGCGACGTCGGTGGGTTTGCGCTCCAGCCGGTGCCGGGGACCGTCCACGGTGTCCGCCCCGGCGGCGGTCAACGCGCCCGGGGCGAGCCGGGTCAACCGGTGCGCGGCCGACTCCACCACCAGCACCCCGCCGTCGGCGGTGAGCACCAGGTCACTCGGCTCGGCCAGCCCGTCGGCCACCGTGGCGACCAGGCCGGTCGCCGGGTCGAAGCGGCGTACCGCGCCGTTGTAGGTGTCGGCGATCAGCACCGAGGAGTCGGGCAGCGCGCACACCCCCAGTGGATGCTGGAGCAACGCCAGGTCGGCCGGCCCGTCCACGTGCCCGAAGTCGAACAGCCCCTGCCCGACGGCGGTGCCGAGCACGCCGTTCTGCGCGTAGCGGATGGCGCTGGTCTCGCTGTCGGCCACCCACAGCCGCGCGCCGTCGGCCGAGACGGACAGGCCGGACGGCTGGGCCAGCCACGCCTCGGCCAGTGGGCCGTCACGCAGCGCCTCAACGGTGGTGCCCGCCCACATGCCGGCGGTCCGCTTGATCGGGTCGAACCACCAGAGCTGGTGGATGCCGGCCATCGCCACGATGACCCGGTCGTCGTACCAGGCCAGGTCCCACGGGGAGGACAGGTCGACGGAGAGCGCGTCGTGGGCGTGGTCGTCGACAGTGGAGCGCCACTGCCGGCCGGTGCCGGCCACCGTGGTCACCTCGCCGGTGTCCAGGCGTACGCCGCGCAGCAGGTGGTTGACCGTGTCGGCGACCAGCAGGTCGTAGCCGGCGACCTCGGCGACGTGCGCGGGCAGCAGGCAGAGCCCCTGCGGCTCGGCGAAGCCCGCCGAGGCGGCCGGCCCGTCGACCCGACCCCGTTCACCGGAGCCGATCCGCCGGATCAGCGTCTCGCCGTCCGGGGCCAGCTCGACCAGGCTGTGCCGGGCCGAGTCGGAGACCAGCAGGTTGCCGCCGTCGAGCAGCACGGCCTTGCCGGGGAAGCGCAGCGTCGTCTCCGGCGGCGTCGGCGGCACGTACGGCCCGTCGCCCCGGTGCAGGGTGCCCTTGGCCTCGTGGGTGGCGATCAGGTCGTCGACCAGCCGGACCAGCCCCTCGGCGTGGCCCTCGCCGGCCATCGTGGCGACCACGTAACCCTCCGGATCGACCACCGCCAGGGTGGGCCACGCCTTCGCCGCGTACTGCTGCCACATGTCCAGCTCGGGGTCGTCGAGCACCGGGTGGTGCACGCCGTACCGCTCGACGGCGGCAGCCAACGCGGCCGGGTCCTTCTCGTGCTCGAACTTCGGCGAGTGCACCCCGACGACGACCAGCACGTCGGCGTACTTCTCCTCCAGCGGGCGCAACTCGTCGAGCACGTGCAGGCAGTTGATGCAGCAGAAGGTCCAGAAGTCGAGCAGAATGATCTTTCCCCGTAGGTCGGCGAGCTTCAGCTCCCGCCCACCGGTGTTCAACCAGCCCCGACCCCGCAGCTCTGGTGCCCGTACCCGTGCGCTCATGCCCCCATCGTGCCGCACCGCCTGCCGACGGGTCGCACGAAGGGCTCAGCGGTCGGGTGGCTGTGCCCAGGACAGGAAGCGGTCGGTGAGGTTGTTCGACCGGCCGCTGTCGAGCTGGGTGAGATGATCCTCGGGTTGGGGCTTCGGAGCGGGCTTCGGCTTGTCGTCCGTCGGCACGGTGGTCCCCTCTGTCCGATGTCAATGGGAGGAGGCCAGTGCCCCCTCCGCCGAAACCGTTCCGTCGCAGCGGGCGTCAACAGCGGTTTCGTTGGTGGAACTCTCGTCGGCGAAGCCCTAGTCTCGGAAGCAAATCGGCCAACATGGAGAGCCGCCGACAGGATGCGATACCGCTGCTGAAGGCCGATTGACGTAAGTCCGTCGGGTATTGGGGGAGGCTTGGGGAATGTGAGCATGTCGGCGGCGGAGATCCTGCTCGACGAGTTGCGCCATGCTCGGACGTCGCGGGGAATGAACCAAGGTGAGTTCGGCAAGTTCATCCGCTACTCAGGCACACACGTCAGCGCGGTAGAGACGGGCACTCGTCCGCCCACAGAGCACTACGTGGCGGCGATCGACAAGGCGCTCAGGACGGGCGGCATGTTCGGGCGACTTCTGGAAAGACTCGCAGCGCTCGACATGGCTCCGGTATGGCTACGTGAGTGGATCAACTTCGAAGATCAGGCCAAGGCCCTGCGATGGTACGAGCCAGCCTTCGTCCCCGGCATCCTTCAGACGGAGACGTACGCGCAGGCGACGCTTCGGGCCAGCGGCCTACTCGGCGCTGAGGAAGTCTCTCACCGAGTCCGGTCCAGGATGGAGCGCCAGTCGATCCTGAGTAGGGAGGACCCGCCGCACGTGGTGGTCGTTCTTGACGTGGCTGTGCTTCGCCGGACGGTCAACGGCGACCGGCCCCTGATGCGCGAGCAAGTTAATCACCTTGCTTCTGTCGCCGAACTCCCGCACGTCCAAATTCACATCGTCGCGGACGATGCCGGGCTCTACCCTGGCTTGCAAGGCGGCTTCATCCTCGCCACGATGCCTGATGAGACCACCGTCGGCCACATCGATCATCAGGTGAGATCGCAGACCGTCAGCGGAACAACCGAGATTGCTACGCTCCAGAAGACCTGGGAGGCGGTTCTGCGGGATGCGCTTCCCCGTAGGCCGTCTCTGAGTCTGATCAAGGAAATGGCGGAGAAATGGACATGACCGGCGCGCGATGGCGCAAGTCCACGAGGTCCGGCACCAACGGCGGCAACTGCGTCGAGGTGGCCGACAATCTGCGCGTTGTGGTCGGCGTACGGGACAGCAAGGACCCGAACGGCCCTGCTCTCGCCTTCACTCCCGAAGCTTGGCGGGCATTCGTCGCCCGAGTCCCTGATCGGGTCTGATCGACCGGCCACCCGTCGCCCTGGACCGACCGGGCATCGTGACCCGGACGACGGCCGCCAGCGTCAGCGGGTCAGGTCGACGGTGACGGTGACGCGGCCCCGGTCGTCGCGGCGGGCCACCGCGTGCCCGGCCCGGTCGACCCCGTCGAGGTTCAGCGAGATCAGGCCGCCCTCGCCCAGGAAGTTCCGCCACCACTGCTTGGCGTCGGGCATCGCGACCTGGATGACCACCGTGTCGCCGGTCTGCCGGTACGCGACGGGCGTGCTGAACGTCCGCCCGGAACGGCGACCGGTGTAGGTGACCACGGCCAGGTGCCGCCGGAGGAACCGCCCCCAGCGTGGCGACGACCGCAGCGCCATGATCCGCGCGTTGAACGACCGCGCCAGTCCCGAGGGAAACGATCCGCGACCCATTCGGGCCTCCATCGGTCGACATGAAAGCTTCACGCCGACCGTAACACTGCCCGGTCCCGCCGAACGTGAGTGCGGGCCGCGATTGCCGGCCGCCGCAGGGGGGGAGTGATACCGGCGTACACCGTTATGCCTGTCAGTCATATTTATGCCTGTCAGGAATACCGGTCTCCAGGTGAGGCATGGGTCGCCGCCGCCGCGCCCGGCGGGGTGCGGCCGCCGCGCCAGCGGGAAGGGCAAGAGGGCGGTCACGGCTGAGCCGCGCGGGCAGGGTACGAACCTCACCCGCGCGGCCCCGGACGGGAACGGTCAGCAGCGACCGACCATCGTCTTCACGTCGTAGGTGGTGTTGACCCAGGTGTCGGCCACGTAGCCGGTCACGCCCGTCGCCGGGTTGGTGATCCGGTCCCAGGTGGACGACGGCCAGTAGCCGCCGCTGACGTACTCGCCGAAGGTGTAGCAGGCGATCCGCACGGTGGCGCCGTAGTTGACGGAACCGGCGATGCTGTAGGTGGTGCCCGGCCCGGTGCGGATGTTGAGCGACGGGTTGGCCAGGATCGTGCCCGTCACGGCCGGCGGGTCGCCGGTGCCACCCAGGCGGGCCACAGCCGCCTGCGCGGCGGACAGGTAGCCGGCGTACGCCCCGTTGTTGTACGTCGACCAGGGCTGCCAGTTGCTGCCGCCGCTGGAGATGTTGTAGGCGGCGTTGGCGTTGCACTGGGAGTTGTAGGCGCAGCTGTCGGTGACGGTGGGGTGGTAGCAGTTGTTGATCTGCCACAGCCCCCGGTCCAGCGAACCGTTGGGGCAACCGGCGGTGGGGCCGTTGCTGCCGACCGCCGACGGGTTGCAGGAGGACTCGGCCATCGCCACGGCAACGGCGGTGACCAGCGGGTTGTTCCGGAAGCCGGCGGCGTACGCCACCTGGGCGCACAGGTCGATACCGACCGCGTTGACGCCCACCCGGTTCGCCTTCGCGCCGATGGCGGGGCCACCGACGCTGGCCGGCTTGGCCTGGTCGGCCGGGCGGGGGGCGGGCGCGGCCTGGGCGGCCGGGCCGGTGGCGGCGGGTGCTGCGGTGGCGGGGGTGGGCATGACACCGACGCCGACGGCGGCGACCAGCGTCAGGCCGAGGGCCAGGCGCAGGGCACGCCGGGCCGCGCGGGTGGGAAGGGGGAGACGCATCAGGATCCTTTCAGCGGACGACCGGAAGGGGAGCCGGGTGGGGTGGGGGCGTCAGCGCCCGGTCCACTCCGGGTCGGCGTAGGACCAGCCGAGGTACGGCGCACCGGGCCAGCTCTGCGAGACGCGGCGGACGGTGGCCGCCGAGGTGATGTAGTTGCCGTTGCCCTCGGAGAGCATCACGTGGCCGTAGTACCCGTTGATCGACGCGGCGGCGTAGAAGACCAGCGCGCCGGACGGCGGGGTGCCCGTGGTGCGGATCATGCCGCGCGAGAGCAGCGCGTTGTAGTGCACGATCGCCGACGCGTAACCGCTGGCGGCCCGACCGTAGGCGTGCCCGACGAAGTTGTCGCACCAACCGTCCCACGGGTGGTTGGAGTCGCCCAGGTCCCCGTTGGTGTACGCCTGGCCGATGACCGACCGGGCCCAGGCCATCGCCCGGTCCTCGCGGGTGCCGGTCGGCGGCGGGGTGGTGGAGCACTCCGGCTCACCGGGCAGGTACTGGTTGAACCCGGGCGTGTTGGTGTAGTAGTCGCTGATCCAGCCGCTGGCCGGGGAGCTGATCCGGTGCCAGACCGAGTTGCCGGAGATGTTGCGCCCGCGTACCGCGCACTCGGCGACGAACCCGGTGCCGTCGGCAAGGAGCGCCACCGAGCCGGCGTTGGCGTCGTAGGGGCTGGTGCGCACCATCAGGCCGGCGCCGCCCGTGCCGGCGACGCTGTAGCCGGAGATGCCGGCGAACGACGGTGCGGCCGTGCCCACCAGGACCATCGCCGTGACGCCGCAGGCGGCGAGGACCCGTATGACGAACCTCGGCAGTGCTCGGCGGGATGTGCGGCCCGGGGGGTTCGAGCCGTTCGGCTGGTACACGCGGTTCTCCTGTCGAGAGGTCGGCGCCGCACCGGAGGTGGTGCGGCGTACCCGTCGGACGGTGGTCCGTGCGATGCGGTATCCCCGGGGCGAACGTCGATTTCGAGCCGAACGGATGCGTGTCAGGCCCGACACTCGCCGTGAGATCATATTTACCGGCACCTATCCGGCGGGTGGCTGCTCCGGGGTCGATCCTGTCGTGGCACCCGCCTGTAAAGCACTGGCTTGACGTGCGTTGACACCAGGGTTTACATGCAGGGGAGGGTCCATGACGGGTCGAAGCGGACGAGTCGGCGATCAGGTTGCCGACGAAGTCCGGCACCACCAGTTCGTCGCTGATCTCGCCCGGCTCCGGCGCGATGCCGGGCAGCCGTCACTGCGCAGGATGTCGGTCACCGCCCACTACTCGCACACCGCGCTGGCGGGGGTACTCTCCGGCACCCGCCTGCCGTCGCTGGAGCTGACCCTGGCCTTCGTCCGGGCCTGCGGTGGCGACGAGGCGGCCTGGCGGGCCCGGTGGCACCGGGAGGCCGCACTGGACCGGCCCGGCGGACCGGCCCCCGAAAGGCCAGCCCCCGTCGGGCCGGCAGCCGACGGACCGTCGGATGAGTCGGTGTCGGCGTCACCGCCGTCGCCACCACGGACGGCGGCCCCTCGCACACCCGTGCCCCGGTGGGCACTGGTCGCGGCGGCCGGGCTCACCGTGCTCGTCGCCGGCTCGGTCGTACCGATGATCGCCGACCGGGAAACCCGGACGAACCGTCCGGCGGACCGGGCGGTCGACGCCTCCGGCCCGGCACCCACCGACGCCGCAGCCGCCGGCGGCACGCCGGCCCCTGACGGGGCGGACCCGCAGGAGGAGCGCTGCCAGGTGGACGCGGTCAGCAGGGAGACCGTCCCGGTGCCCGACCCCGACCCGACCCGGCCGAACTACGGCAGTCTCACCCTGCGCTACTCCCCGCGCTGCCAGGCGGCCTGGCCACTGTTCGTCTCCACCGAGCGGGTGCCGACCGGGGCGACCATCCGGCTGGCGGCCACCCGCCCCGCCGACGGCGCATCCAGCCGGTTCGACTATCCGTTCATGATCAAGAGTCAGGTGTACAGCGTGTTCGGCAACGTGCTGCGGACCACGAAGGGCTGCGTGTCGGTCACCGTCGACATCACGGCAGCCGACAACCGCAGCGTCCTGGCCAGCGCGCGCACCCCGTGCGTGCAGCTCGGTGCCCGGACATGACACTGCCCCCCGCGCCGGTGCGGAGGGCAGTGGTGGGCCGGTCGGTCAGACGTGCTGGGTCTCGGTCGTCGACGGGTGCAGCTCGGCGGTGGTCCCCGTGACGAACCGGCCGGTGCTCGCGCTGCGGTGGACCTCCTGCTCCCCGCCGTTGCCGACCTGCTCCGTGGTCGTGTGCCGGGGGTCCCGCTCGGTGGTGCCCTCCGTGACGAAGCGGCCGCTGCGAGCGCTGCGGTTGACCTCGTTCTCGTTGCCTGCCATGGGGTGACCTCCTCGGGCTACGTCAATGTCCTCTTAGACTGCCCACTCCGCACGGCCCGAAACACCGACGGCGGGGACCCGGTCCAGCCGGGCCCCCGCCGTCGGTACGCCGTTACTGGCCGGCCGGCTTGAGGCAGAGCACCCGGTCGACCCCGCCACCCTGCAGCACCACGTGCGGCTGGGTCGGGTCGGTGCACTTCTCCTTGGCGTCCACCTTGGAGACGACCGTGAAGGCACCCTGCTCGTCGCAGTTCGCCGCGCTCGCGCCGGTGCCGGACTGCTTGACGCAGGAACCGACGGCCGGGTTGAACGGGGCCGGCTTGTCGTCGTCCGAACCGATCTTGCCGAGCAGCATCAGCAGGCCCAGCGGGACGGCCAGGATCAGCACCGCCACGATCAGCACCAGGGCGAGCACCCGCCCGTTGCGTACCTTCGGCGTCGGCTGCTCGGCCTTCTGCTCCGGCTCGGCTTCCGGCTTGAACGCGTCGAAACGCCCCTGCCCCTGCTCCGGCTCACCCGGCCAACCCGTGGCGCCGGACGGCTGCCCAGCCGGCCCGAACTGCTGCCCGGCGGGCGGGAACGGGGAGGCGTACCCACCGTGGGCCGGGTCGTGCGCCGGGTGGCCGTACCCCGGCACGGGTGCGGCACCGGCCGGTGCGCCGCTGGTCGGGCCGGCCCCGAACGGCTCGGCCGGCCGGTCCGCCGGCCCGTGCGGACGGGTGCCGTTCATCGGCCGGTTGCTGCCCGCCGGGTCGGCGAAGGCGGGGATGCCGCCACCGAACGCGGGCGGGGCAGCCGGCGGCGCGGACGACGGCGCGTCACCGCCGAAGCCGTGCTGCCGTTCCGGCTCGTCGAAGCGGGGACCGTCGAACCGGGTCCGGTCCTGGTCGTCGAAGCGGGGCTGCTCGGGGCCGTCGAACCGGGTGCGGTCCTGGTCGGCGAACCGGGCATCGTGCTGCTCGGGCCGGCGGGGGTCGTGCTCGTCGGCCTCCTCCGGCGGCTCCGGGCGGGCCGGCCGGCCGTACACCCGGGGTTGTGGAACGACCGGGCCGGCCGGGTGTGCCGCCTGGTCGCTCGGGGGTGCGACCCGGCTGGCCGTCGGCACGGAGGCGCTGGCCGAGGCGCGGCCGACCGCACCGGGCTCCCCGGCGTCGGCCGTCGGCGCCGGGGCGCGGCCGGCACCCTCGGACTCGGGCGAAAGCCGCTGCGCGGGCAGGGCCGGGCCGGCCGGCAACTGCGGCTGCTCCGGCGCGCCCCAACCGGCCGCCTCGCGGCCCTGCGGCTGCTGGTCGGGTCCCCCGAACGGGGCCGGCGGCACGTAGTCGGCCGGCGGCGCGGCGGCCAGGCTGGCACCTGGCACGCGCTGCTCCTGCGGAGGGAGCGGCACCTTGTTGGCCGGGGAGATGCCGGGAGCCGGCCCCGGCTGGTAGATCGGCTGGTCGTCGCCACGGCGGGGCTCCCAACCGCCGTCGGCCGGCTGGCCGGCGGGCTCGGCGCGACCCCACGCCTGCTCGGGTGCCCACGGCTCGCCCTCCGGCACGACCGGGCGTTCGGCCCCGGGCCACGGCGGCTGCTGGTGGTCGTTGCCGGCCCAGGCGGGCGGTCCGTCCGGTGCCGAGACCGGGGCGGACGCGCGTGCGGGCTGCTCCGGTGCCGCCCAAGCGGCCCCGGACTCCGGGCGCTCCGGCGACGGTACGGAGGCCGCACCCCGCTGCGCGACCGGTGCCGGCCACTCCTGACCCGACGCCGGGTCGTCCTGACGCGACTGGTCGGCGCGGGCGGGAACGCCGCCCGGCCAGCCGTCGGGGGTGGACTCCTCCCGCTGACCCTCCCACCGGGCCGTGGCGGGCTCGGCCGGTGCACCCCACGACGGCTGCCGGTCGTCCCGCGTGCCGTTCGGCCAGTCACCGGGGCGGCCGGCGTCGTCCGGGCCGGGCCGGTTCGCGGCCCAGCCACCCGAGCGGGCCGGATCGTCCTCGGTGGACCGGCTGTCGGCACCCGCGGCGTTGCCCGCCGCCTGCGCGCCGGCCTCCGGCTGCGGCCAGGCCGCCGTCTGGTTCGTGGGCTCCGCCGGGGCCGGTACGGGCACCGAGGCCCGGCCGGCGGGGCGGTGCGCCTCGTCGGGGCGGGACGGTCCACGGGTGGTGGCCCACCCGCCGGAGTTGCCGGGCCCGTCCTGCGGTCCCGCCGGCCAGCCACCGCGCGCCGGCTCGGCCCCGGCGCGGTCGGCGTCGGCGCGGTCGTCGGCCGGCCAGCCGCCGGAGCGGGCCGGGTCGTCCTGCTGCGGTGCGGGGGCGGTGCCCCAGCCGTTGGTACCCGGGGTCGCTTCCCGCGCGGGGGTGTCCTGACCGGACCAGCCGGCGGGAGAGGTGGGGGCGGGGTCGGCCGGCGGGGACCAGCCACCGCCGGCCGGGTTGTCCGGCTGCGGCACCCGGGCGGCACCCCGGGCACCGGTCTCCGGCTGCGCCCAGGCCGGTGCGGGCTGCTCGGCCTGCGCCCAGCCGGGTTCGTGCGACGGTGCCCAACCGGGCTGCGGGGAGGAGTCGGGTTTTCCGGCGGCAGGTGCGGGCGCGGCGGCCCAGGCGGGCTGCTCGGGCTGCCCCGCCCAGGCGGGCTGCGGCGGGCCGGCCGGTGGGGTCCACGCCTCGGTGGGCGGTGCCCCGCCGGGCGGTGGGGTCCACGCCTCGGTCGGCTCGGACTGCTGTGGAACCTGCGCGCCGCCCCAGGCCGCCGGCTGGTCGGGTGCCGGCCAGGACGGAGCGGGCGGGTTGGCCCGGCCGGTGGGGGGTGGTGGGGCCCAGCCGAGGTCGGGGGTGGCGGGGACGCCGTACCCCGGGTCCTGCTGGGGCTGCCGGTCGCCGTACGGCGCCGGTCCACCGGAGCCCGGCGGCGCCTCGCCCGGCTCCTGGCCGGGACGGTGCTGGCCCTCGGACGTCATGGGTGCGCCTCCTCCATCACATGTCGGCCGCCGATGCCGTCCGTCCGGTCGGCCGGGTCGCCGGTGCCCGGCGGTTCGGCCGTGCGGTCTCCCCGCACGGTATCCGGTACGCGCGCGCGGCCCCCATGCAGCACCGGCCGTCACTCCGCGTCGCCGGACGGTGTCGATCGGCTTCCATCCGTCGCGATCGGTGTCCGGGTCGGCGGGTGGCGACCGGAACCACCGTACCGGGCATCGTGGCGAGGTGGAATCCCGGTCTCAACGGGTCCGGAACGCCGATGACCCGCCCGGAGCCCGGGCGGGTCATCGGTCTGGAGGAGGGAGAGGAAAGTCGGTGCCGGGTCAGCTCATGTGACGCTGGGCGATCGCGAGGATCTCCTCGCGGACCGCCGGCGAGTTGGCGGAGCGCAGCGCGTGCTCGATGGCACGGGCCCGACGGTTGGCGTCACGACGGGTGCGGATTCGCTCGATCATGCTCATGGTGGTCTCTCCTCCGGCTATTCGGTTGTCAGCCCCTTGATGACTCCATTGAACACCCATCGGGCGGTGGTTGCCATCGATTATTAGGTGAGCTGCAACACGGGCCTAAGGATCGTAGGCCAGAGAGCGATCTGGCCACTATTTCTTCCCTCAACGACAACGGCCGGTGTGCCGGGCGTTCACCCTGTGCACACCGGCCGTGGCCGGAACGTCGCCGGTCAGGTCCAGGCGAGCAGCGCCGCCTCCGGGTCGGCGAGGAAGTCCCCGATGTCCCGCAGGAACTTCGACCCCAACTCGCCGTCGATGATCCGGTGGTCGAAGGAGAGCCCCAGCGTGGTCACCTGGCGCGGCTTGACCTTGCCCTTGTGGACCCACGGCAGCTCACGGACCGCGCCGAAGGCCAGGATCGCCGACTCGCCCGGCGGCAGGATCGGGGTGCCGGTGTCCACCCCGAACACCCCGACGTTGGTGATCGTCAGGGTGCCGCCGGACATGTCCGCCGGGGAGGTCTTCCCCGCCTTGGCCGTCTGCACCAGACCCGTCAACGCATCCGCCAGCTCACGCAGCGTGAGCCGGCCGGCGTCCTTGATGTTCGGCACGATCAGCCCGCGCTCGGTGGCCGCCGCGATGCCCAGGTTGACGTACTCCTTGACGACGATCTCGTCGCCGGCCCAGGTCGAGTTGACCATCGGGTGCCGCCGGACCGCCAGCAGCACCGCCTTGGCGACCAGCAGCAACGGCGAGACCCGCACGTCGCGCCAGTCCCGCCGCCCGCGCAGCCGGTCCAGCGCCTTCATCGTCCGGGTCACGTCCACGGTCAGGAACTCCGTGACGTGCGGGGCGGTGAACGCCGAACGGGACATGTTCTCGGCGGTGAGCTTGCGTACCCCCTTGACCGGGATGCGCTGCTCACGGTCCGCGCCGAAGCTCGCGGCCGAGGTGGTCGGTGACGTTACCGCCGCCGGCTCGGCCATCGCCGTGCTCCCCGCCACCGCCCGCCGGACGTCCTCCCGCGTGATCGACCCCAGCGGCCCCGACCCCACCAGCGCGGCGAGATCGACCCCGAGATCCTTGGCGAGCTTGCGCACCGGCGGCTTCGCCAGCACCGCACCACCCACGCTCCGTCGATCATGGACTCGTGGTGCCGGTTCTGCGGTTACAGGGACGCTTTTGTCCCCCACCACAACTCCATGATCGGCGCGAGTGGGGGTGGGGGGACGGCGGGGGCGGCGTTTGGCGGGGGTGGTGCGGGGGCCGTAGCCGACCAGGACGGCCGTTCGGCCACCCGGGGCCACGCCGCCGATCAGGCCGGGCTCGACCATGCCCTCGGCCGGGGCGACCTGGACCGCGGCCAGGGAGGCGGCCGAGGGGGTGGGCAGGTCCGAGCCGGCGGCGGTGGTCGTCGACTCCTCGACCGGGCCGGCACCCGGGTCGGTGTCGATCGCGATGATCGGGGTGCCGACCTCGACCGTGCTCCCCTCCGGGTGGAAGATCGAGCGCACCTCACCGGCCCACTTCGCCGGGATCTCCACGGCCGCCTTGGCCGTCTCCACCTCGACGATCGGCTGGTTCAGCTCGATGACGTCGCCCACCTTGACCAGCCAGGCGAGGATCTCGCCCTCGGTCAGCCCCTCGCCCAGGTCGGGCAGGTTGAACTCCTTGATCCGGGACACCGCGCTCACCAGCCGAAGGTGCGGTCGACGGCGTCGAGCACCCGGTCGAGGTCGGGCAGGTACTCCTCCTCCACCCGGCTGGCCGGGTAGGGGGTGTCGAAGCCGGTGACCCGCAGCACCGGGGACTCCAGGGAGTAGAAGCACTCCTCGGTGATCCGGGCCGCGATCTCCGAACCCAGCCCCAGGTTGCCCGGGGCCTCGTGGACGACCACGCACCGGCCGGTGCGCCGCACCGACTCGTACGCGGCGGTCAGGTCCAGCGGGGAGAGCGTACGCAGGTCGACGACCTCCAGCTCCCGGCCGTCCTCGGCGGCGGCGGTCGCCGCGTCCAGCGCGGTGCGCACCATCGGGCCGTACGCCAGCACGGTGGCGTCGGTGCCCGGCCGCACCACCCGGGCGGCGTGCAGCGGGTACGCCCCGGACAGCGGGGCGTCCAGGTCGACCGGCCCCTTCTCCCAGTAGCGGCGCTTGGGCTCCAGGAAGACGATCGGGTCGTCCGAGGCGATGGCCTGCTGGATCATCACGTACGCGTCCTGCGGGTTGGCGCAGGTCACCACCTTCAGCCCGGCGGTGTGCGCGAAGTACGCCTCCGGTGACTCGGAGTGGTGCTCGACCGCGCCGATGCCGCCGCCGTAGGGGATCCGGATCACCATCGGGATGGTGACCTTGCCCTGCGAGCGGTAGTGCATCTTGGCCACCTGCGACACGATCTGGTCGTACGCCGGGTAGACGAAGCCGTCGAACTGGATCTCGCAGATCGGCCGGAAGCCCCGGATGGCCAGGCCGACGGCGGTGCCGATGATGCCGGACTCGGCCAGCGGGGTGTCGATCACCCGCTGGTCGCCGAAGTCCTTCTGGAGGCCGTCGGTGATCCGGAAGACGCCGCCGAGCTTGCCGACGTCCTCGCCCATGATGACGACCTTCGGGTCGTTCTCCAGGGCGCGGCGCAGACCGGTGTTGAGGGCCTTGCCCAGGGTGAGGGTCTCCGTGGCCATCAGTGCGCGCTCCCCTCGAACGACTCCAGGTACCTGCTGAACTGGGCCCGCTGGGCGTCCAACTCGGGCGAGCCGTGCGGGTAGACGTGGTCGAACATGCTGACCGGTTGCGGGTCGGGCAGGTCGAGCACCCGTTCGCGCAGGTGCACCGCCTCGGTGCGGGCCTGTTCGTCGACCTCGGCGAAGAAGTCGGCGTCGGCGAGCTGCTGCTTGTCGAGGAACGCCTTCATCCGGGCGATCGGGTCCTTGGCCTGCCAGGCCTCGACCTCGCTGGCGATCCGGTAACGGGTCGGGTCGTCGGAGGTGGTGTGCGCGCCCATCCGGTAGGTGTACGCCTCGATCAGGCTGGGCCCCTGGCCGAGCCGGGCGTTGTCCAGCGCGTGCCGGGTCACCGCGTACGAGGCGAGCACGTCGTTGCCGTCGACCCGGACACCGGGGAAGCCGAAGCCGCCGGCCCGCCGGTAGAGCGGGACCCGGGTCTGGCGTTCCAGCGGCTCGGAGATGGCGTACTGGTTGTTCTGGCAGAAGAACACCAGGGGGGCGTTGAAGACGCTGGCCCAGACGAACGCCTCGTTGACGTCGCCCTGGCTGGTGGCGCCGTCGCCGAAGTAGGCGATCACCGCCTCGCCGTCCTCGGTGCCGGTCCGGCCGTCCATGTGGACGCCCATGGCGTACCCGGTGGCGTGCAGGGTCTGCGCCCCGATGACGATCGTGTACATGTTGAACTTGAACTCGTTCGGGTCCCAGCCGCCCTGGTCGACGCCGCGGAACAGGCCGAGCGGCATGATCGGGTCGATGCCCCGGCAGTAGAGGACGCCGTGCTCCCGGTAGGTCGGGAAGGCCATGTCCTGGCTGCGCAGCGCCCGTCCGGAGCCGACCTGGGCGGCCTCCTGGCCGAGCAGCGAGGCCCACAGGCCCAGCTCGCCCTGCCGCTGCAACGCGGTCGCCTCGGCGTCGAGCTTGCGTACCAGCACCAGGTCGCGGTAGAGGCCGCGGTACTCGTCGTCGGTGAAGTCGACGCGGTACTCGGTGCCGTCCGGGCCGGTCGCGCTCTCGATCCGCTCGCCGGCCGGGGTGAGCAGCTGTACGAGTTCCGGCTCGCCGGTCGTGGCCCGCCGGGACCGGGGTGCGGCTCGCCGGCCGCGGCTGGAGACCGCAGGGTCGCCCTTTGCCATCCGTCTCTCCCTGTCGTGTCTGTGCCCGAGCCGGGGGGTCACCCGTCCGCGCACAACGTGCGCCGGCCCGGCTGTTGCCGGACTGGTTCCTGGCGGTCGTGCCTGGCCCCGGTGGGGGTTGCCGCACGACCTGAGCCGGATCCATGGGTCGAACCCGGTTCGGGAGCGTCGGCCACCAGCCGTGCCTGCCACGGGGTACGCGGAGGGGCGGCTGCGTTGCCGTCGTGCCTGAATGATTGCAGAGGAGGTGAGCGGCCCCACAGTATGGCCCTCCCGCCGGTGGTGACATGTCCGCTTGGTGACCCGTGGACTTTTTTGTCGTGGCGCGGCCGTGCCGCCGTGACCGTGCCGGTCGGGTGACGGACTTTTTGTGTGTCGACACGCTGTGGTGCCTGGTGAACTGGGCGTCACTGGGTCAAGCTGACCGGTACTGGTGGGCGTTTGGCGAATAATGTCCGTTCTGATCCGTGCTGCCCGCCGGCGAACACGTCCAGGTCGACGAGGGAGTGTGCGGTGTCCGAGCCAGGTGACGGTCCTCCGATCCCCCTCCTCGGGCGGCACCGGGCCGGCGGCGGCAGCTACCGGCGGATGATCGGCGTCCACCGGGCCCCGGGCCTGGGCGCACCTCACCGGGGCTACCTGTTCACCGTCGCCCTGCTCGCCGGGGCCGCCTCCATGCCCGTCCTCGCCGCGATCAGCGCCGGCTCCGCCACCGTGGGCAGCACCGCGTTGCCGGACAACGGCACCCCGTTCCTGCCCACCCCGTCGGTCGGGCCGGTCGTCGTCCCGGTGCCCGCCACCGGCCAGCCGGCCCTGCCGCCGACCGGCCCGGCCGGCACGCCCCCACCACCCACGCCGGCCGCCGTCCCGGGCACCGACGGCACCGGCGGCACCCACCGTCCCGCGCCGCCCCCGGCGGTCCCCGCCGCGACCCCCCGTCCCGTCCCCCGGACGCACGCCCCGGCCCCGGCCCCTGCCCACCCCACCCCCACCGCACCGAGCCCGAGTACCGCACCGAGCCCGAGCGCGGAACCGGGCCCGAGTACGGAACCGGGCCCGAGCGCGGAACCGGGCCCGAGCGCGGAACCGAGCGCCGAGCCGACGACCACGTTCTCCGAACCGCCCCCGGACCCGTCGCCGACCTCGGCCCCCTCCGACACCCCCACGCCGGTACCCACGCCCGGCCCGACCTCGACCCTGGAACCCGATCCGACCCCGGGGCCGACGGCCGGACCGTGTCCCACCGTCACGGTCACCGTGGTCCCCACCCCGCGTCCCCGGCCCACCGTGACGGCCATCCCGACCCGGGCCCCCCGTCCCGTCCAGCCGCGGGACGAGGTCCGTCGCGTGCCGCGTACCGGCACGCCACCGACGGGTGCGTCGACCCCGGTCGACCGCCCTCCGGCCACCCCGGCCCCCACGCCGCAGACGCCCGCGATACCCGCGCCGACCAGCCACGACGGCACCGACCCGGACGGTACGGTGACGAACGACGCCGGCTGAACCGTCCACGGTGCGCACGCCGCCGGCCACCCGGCGCGACGGACCAGCCGGCACGACATGCGGGGGCGGAACGCTGAGTACGCGCGACGAGGGGGGTGACCGGCCGGCGGGCGACCCCGGACCACCCCCGGCCCGCGACGTTCCGTCCGTCCCCGGTCGGGCCCCCGTCGGGTCGGTGGGAGCAGCGGTCCGGGTGGCCCGGTGGGTGACCGAGGTGACCGCGCCGGCCGTGCTCGTCACCGGGCTGACCCTGGTGATCGGTTGGCACGGCGCGGGTGGCGTCCGGGGGTTGGCCTGGGGGCTGCTCGCCACGGTCTTCGCCGCCGGCATCCCGTTCGCGTACGTCCTCAACGGGGTGCGGCGGGGCCGGCTCACCGACCACCACATCGGTCGGCGTGAGCAACGCCGGGTGCCGCTGCTGTTCGGCCTGGTGTCGGCCGCCGCCGGGCTGGCCCTGCTCGCGGCGCTCGGTGCACCGCGCCCGGTGCTGGCCCTGGTCGCGACCGGGGTGGTCGGTCTGGTGGTGGCGGTGTCGGCCAGTCACCGGTGGAAGATGTCGATCCACTCGGCGGTGGCCGCCGGCACGCTGGTGGTGCTGGTGCTCACCTTCGGCCCCCGGCTGCTGCCGGCGGTTCCGCTGCTCGGCCTGGTCGGCTGGTCCCGGGTGCGGTTGCGCGACCACACCGTCGCGCAGGTCGTGACCGGCGGGCTGGTGGGCGCCCTGGTCGCCGGGCTGGTCTTCGCGACGCTGTCCTGAGCGTCCCGCCGCCGGGCGGTCGGCACGCGGGGCCGTCAGGGTTCGGGGCGGAGCATGGGTGGGTGGAGCCGGGTCGCCGGGCCCCGGCGGAAGAGTTGGGCGGGCCGTCCCCGGTCGCCTTCGGTGGCACGGCCGACGGGGCTGACGAAGCCGGGGGTGCCGGTGACCTTGCGGTGGAAGTTGCGCGGGTCCAGCCGGGTGCCCCAGACCGTCTCGTAGACCGCCCGTAGTTGGGCCACGGTGAACTCGGGCGGGCAGAAGGCACCGGCCAGTGGGGTGTACTCCAGCTTCGCGCGGGCCCGTTCCAGGCCGTCGGCGACGATCAGGTCGTGGTCGAAGGCGAGCTGGCCGGGGGCGAGCCGGCTGACCGGCATCCACTCGGCCGAGGCGGCGTCCGAGCCGGCGACCGGGGTGGGCAGGTCGGGCAGCAGCGCCAGCCAGGCCACGGTGACCACCCGTCCGCGCGGGTCGCGGCCGGGTCGGCCGTACGTGCCGAGCTGTTCCAGGTGGCCGACCGGCTCCGGTAGCCCGGTCTCCTCGGTCAGTTCCCGGGCGGCGGCGTCGGGCAGGTCCTCGTCGATGCCGACGAAGCCGCCCGGCAGCGCCCACCGGCCCTGGTCCGGCGGGATGCCCCGGCGGACGAGCAGCAGGTGCAACGCGTCGGCGCGCACGGTGAGCACCACCAGGTCGACGGTCACGGCGAAGGGCGGGTAGTCGGTCATCGTTTTATCACCACCTTGACGATAACCTATCAGGATGGTTATCGTCGTGGAGACGAAAAAGGGAGGGTGAAGCCATGGCCGACGTGACGCGACGACTCTTCCTGCGCCACCTGCGCGGGACACCGACCAACTGGGTCCGGCTGCACGTCGCCGGGCGGGTCAGGCGGGAGGGCACCGGCCAGTCGTTCTGGTACCGGCCGCTGACCGCCGTGCTGAGCGAGGTGCCGGTGGACGACCGGGAGTTGCCGCTGCTCTTCCACGCCCGTACCGGCGACTTCGCCGACATCACCGTCCAGGCCACCGTGACCTACCGGGTGGCCGACCCGGCGCTGGCCGCCGCCCGGCTCGACTTCTCGGTCGACCCGCGCACCGGCCGGGCCCGCTCCCGCCCCCTCGACCAGGTGGCCACGCTGCTGGCCGAGCTGGCCCAGCAGCCCGCCCTCGACCTGCTCGCCCGGGTCCCGCTGGCCGAGGCGCTGACCACCGTGGCACCCGTACGGGAGGCGGTCTCCGCCGCGCTCGGCACCGAGCCCCGGCTCGCCGACATCGGCGTCGCCGTGGTCAGCGCCCGGGTCGTCGCCGTCCGGCCCGAACCGGAACTGGAACGCGCCCTGCAGACCCCCACCCGGGAGGCCGTGCAGGTGCAGGCCGACCGGGCCACGTACGCCCGCCGGGCCCAGGCCGTCGAGCAGGAACGCGGCATCGCCGAGAACGAACTCCAGAACAAGATCGAACTGGCCCGTCGGGAGCAGCAGCTCGTCGAGCAGCACGGGGCGAACGCCCGCCGCCGGGCCGAACTCGACGCCGCCGCCGAGCTGGCCGCCGCCCACGGCAAGGCGGAACGGGAACAGGTCGCCAACACCGCCGCCGCCGAGCGGGCCCGGGTGCTCGCCACCGCCGAGGCGGAGAAGGAGCGCCTGCTCGCCGCCGGCACCGCCGACAAGGAACGGACGCTCGCCCTGGCCAAGGCCGAGACGGTACGCGCCGTCGGCGCCGCCGAGGCCGAGGCGGAGGCGGCGAAACTGGCCACGTACGCCGAACTGCCGCCGGCGGTCCTCCAGGCCCTCACCGTCCGGGAACTCGCCGGTCAGCTCCCCCCGATCGGCCAACTCACGGTCACCCCGGACCTGCTCGCCGACCTGCTCGGCCGGCTCACCGGCCCGACCGGGACGCTCACCGGCCCGACCGGGACGGTCGACCGGTGAGCGCCACCCTGGCCCCCCGGGTGGTGGTCGTCCGTCGCCCCAGCGAGCTGGACGAACTGCTCGCCCGGCACGGCACCCGGGCGGCGGCCCAGTGGTACCTGCGCGCCCGGGGGCGGGACCTGGCCGAGGTGGTGGACCGGCACGAGGCACTCCAGGCGGCGCTGACCGCCGTCGGGGCCGCCGTCCCCGCCGACTGGCGACGCGGCACGGTGAACCGGGACGACCTGCCCCGGTTCCTGTTCGGGCCGGAGGACGTCGTGGTCGCCGTCGGGCCGGACGGACTGGTCGCCAACGTGGCGAAGTACCTCAGCGGGCAACCCGTCGTCGGCGTCGACCCGGAGCCGGGCCGCAACGCCGGGGTGCTGGTCCGGTGCACCGGCGACCAGGTGGCCGCCCTGCTGCCGGCGGTGGTGGCCGGGACCGCGCCGCTGCGGCACCGGGCCATGGTCCGGGCCACCCTCGACGACGGCCAGGAACTGGTCGGCCTCAACGAGGTGTACGTCGGGCACCCCTCCCACCAGTCGGCCCGCTACCTGCTCGACGTCACCTCCGACGGCCGACCCCGCCGGGAGCGGCAGTCGTCCTCCGGGGTGGTCGTCGGCACCGGCACCGGGGCCACCGGCTGGTGCGCCTCGATCGCCCGGGGTCGACCGACCACCGTCGCGCTCCCCGCCCCGCAGGAGCCGGCGCTGTGCTGGTTCGTCCGGGAGGCGTGGCCGTCCCCGGTCACCGGGGCCGACCTGGTCGCCGGCCGCCTCGACGGCACCGACACGCTGGAGCTGACCGCCGAGTCCGACGGCCTGGTGGCCTTCGCCGACGGCCTGGAGACCGACCGGTTGACGCTGCGCTGGGGCCAGCGCGTCCGCCTCGACGTCGCCCCCGGCCGGCTGGCCCTGGTCGAGCCCTGACCGGCGGTCGGCCGGTCAGGGGGTGTCGTCGCCGAGGCGCTGCCGGTTGGCCTCGATCCAGGCGTCCAGCGCGACCGGGTCGTCCGGGTCGACGCCGTCGGCCATCAACTGGGCCACCGCCGCCGTCGCCGGGCTACGCCGCTCGCCTGTCGAATAGAGCCGGGCGAACTCCGGCACCAGTTCCTCGATCGCCTCGTCGGTCTGGGTGACGGCCCGCTCGGGCAGCCCGCGTCGCCGGGCCGCGAACGCCGTCCAGGCGCGCAGCACCCGGGGCAGCATCGCCGCGTCGTCCATGTCCAGCACGGCCCGCCGGTGCACCCAGTCGAGCAGGAACAGCCCGGCCACCGCCGGGCTCCAGCGCAACGGATCGGCGTCCGGGAAGCTCGCCGCGTGGTCGAAGAGCAGGCCGAGGCAGAAGTGCAGCGAGGCCAGCTCGGCGTCGCCGTCGAGGGTGTTCAGCCCGTACCGGGCCGCCTCGGGGGCGGCCAGGAAGGCCCGGACCAGCGCGGTGCGTTCGTCGCCGGAGAGCGGCTCGGTGGGCCAGCCGGCGGTGTCGGCGCTCGCCTGCGGCAACACCGCCAACCGTGCCCCGACCAGCGCCCGGTCGGTGGCGAGCGAACCTTCGGCGGGCAGGTCGCCGAGGTCGTCGGTGATCTCCAGGTGGCGGCCCACCTCGCCGTGCATCCGGGCCGGGTCCTCCTCCCGGAACCAGGTCAGGTCGTCGTCGGCGCACATCTGCCGGACCTGCGCGAGGATGCGTTCGGCGGGACCACCGACGAAGACGTCCTTGGTGATGCCGATGTTGTGGTCGATCAGCGCGACCAGGGCGTGCTCCGGGCCGCCCGACTCGTCGTCGTAGGCGAAGGTGGCCAGGTAGGAGGTCTGGTCGCCGTACACGTCGCCGTAGGACCAGGTGCCGGTGAGGTGGACCCGGCCGAGCTGGCCGGCCCAGGCCGGCGCCTGCGCGCCGGGGCGGACCTTCGCCGCGCCCTCGGCGGTCGGGACCAGCGCGGCGAAGACCTGCCGGATGGTGGTGGCGGCGGCCGTACGGCGGCGGGAGGTGGCGGCGAGGAAACCGGAGACGAATTCCCGGACCGCCGTCTCCCGGTCGGTCTCGGCGATCGCGTAGACGCTGCCCAGCAGCGCCGTGCCGAGCATCTCGGCGTCGAGCGCGCAGTCCAGCCTGGTCACGTCGCGGGCGGCGGACAGCACCGCGTCGTAGGGGGTCTGTGGCGTGGCCATGGCACGACCCTACGCCGCCGCGCCGCCCCGGACACCCGTGCCGACGTCCGCGTTCGCCGGCCGGTGGTCGGTGTCCGTCGATGGACGCCGGGCCGGGGTGTTCCCCGCCGGACGGTCAGCCGGCGGCGTCCTGCCAGGCGCGGCGGGCGAGGGCGTACCGGTCGACGAGGTCGCGTACGGGGGTGAGGACGTACTCCGCGCCGACCCGGGCGACCTCCTCGGTGAGCCGCCCCTCGGCCCGCTGCCGGGCCCGCCGGGCCGCCCACCGGATCACCGGCCCGGTCACCGCCGCCACCAGCAGACCGGCGAGCAACCCGCCGAGCAGCAGCACGGTGGGTAGCGGCGTCTCGCCCACCCGGGGGTACTCCAGCGCCGGCAGCCCGAGGGCGCGCAGCGCGTACCCGAGCACCAGCCAGCCCAGCCCGACCACGGCGGCGAGGGTGACCAGCCACTGGACACCGCCCACCAGCCGCCACCACAGCGGCCGGCGTTCCATGCCCAGGTCGGTGCCGGCGACCGCCGCGTCCAGCGCGTCCGGCAGGTCGGCCAGGCGGGACCGGGCGGCGGCGGTCACCGCTGCCGGCCAGGGGGCGGGCAGGCCCGCGCCGGAACGGTCGCCGACGGCGCGGATGGCCAGCCCGAGGGCGGACTGCTGGGCGGCCGTCGGTTCGGGCACCGAGGTCGCCGCGAGCGGGGCCTGCGCCGGCTGCTGCGGGTCGGTCGCCGGGCCGGGCAGGTGCAGCCGGCGCAGCGGGTCGGGGCGTAGCCGCCGCCAGCCGCGGACCAGCGGCCAGCCGGTCGCGGCACCGGCCCGCTGCCGGTACGCCCCCTCGACCGCCCCCGTCACCGTGGGCACCCCGGCCGCGTCGGCCAGCGCCCGGTCCAGGGTGCGGATCGTCTCCGCGTCCGGGGTGTGCCCGGGGGCCTCGACGGCGACCAGTTCCCCCAGCGCGGCCGTCACCGTGTCGGCATCGCCCCAGAGCCGGCGCAGCGCGGCCTGCCGGTCCGACACCGCCCGCTCCAGCGCCTCCCGCAGCCCGGTCATCCCGTCCGGCTCGACCGCCGTGGTGGCCAGCAGGGGCACCCCGTCGAGCCCGTCGACGTCGAGCAGCCGGCGCAGGTCGGCCAGCACCCGGGGCAGCTCGGCCGGGGGCAACCGGTCGGCCTGGTTGAGCACCACCACCGTCACGTCCCGGTGCCGGTGGAACTCGCGCAGGTAGCTCGTGTGGATCACCCGGTCGGCGTACTTCTGCGGGTCGACCACCCAGACGACCAGGTCGACCAGGCCGAGCAGGCGGTCCACCTCCAGCCGGTGGGACCGCTGCACCGAGTCGAAGTCGGGCAGGTCTAGCAGGATCAACCCGTGCAGGGCGGACTCGTCGTCGCCGTCCAGCGCGCTCTCCCGGACGAACCGGTGCCGGGGCAGCACGCCCACCCAGTCCAGCAGCCGGTTGCCGCCGTCCAGCGGCCCCCACACGCAGGCGTGCGCGACACCGGTGGTGGGCCGGCGCACCCCGACCGGGGAGAGTTCCAGCTGGGCCAGGGCGTTGAACAGGCTGGACTTGCCGCTGCCGGTGGCCCCGGCCAGCGCCACCACGGTGTGGTCCCGGGACAGCGACAACCGGGTGCCGGCCCGCTCGACCAGGGTGTGCGCGCCGACCAGCCGGGTGTCGGGCACCTCGCCGTCGACCGCGTCGAGGAAGCGGCGCACCGCGTCGAGCCGGGCCACCAGGGCATCGGCGTCGACACGCTGGTCACCCCGGAGCGCCTCGCGCATCCGGCCGACGATGTTGGTCACCGGATGCCGTCCTCGGGGGTCGGGGTCGGGGTCGGTAGCGCCGGGCCGGTCTGGTCGGCGAGGCCGCTGCGGTGCCGGGCAACCTCGACCCGGGCGGCGGCCCGGCGCAGGCCGGCGGCGGCCTCCGGGCCGGGCCGGGCGGCGTCGGTGCGGGCCAGGTAGCGGGCCGCCTCCTCGTCGAGCAGCGCGCGGACCCGCTCCAGCAGGTCGCCCCGGGCCTTCGCGGCGAGGGTACGCACCGCCTGGTCGCCGAAGATCGCCTGGAGCACGGCCTGCGCGGCGACCGTGGTGCCCGCCCCGGTCGCCACCTCCAGGCCGGTGGGGATGAACGCGGTGGAGGCGAAGACGGCGATCATCACGGCCAGCCCGGTGGCGTTGACCGCGTACGCGGCCGTACGGGCCACGAACCGCCGGTCGCCGCCCTCGTCCCGGACCAGTTCCAGCACGGCCCGCTGCCAGTCACGGACCAGCCGTTCGGCCCGTTCGGGCAGGTCGGCCGAGGCGTGCGCCAGCGACGGCTCCAGCAGTGCGGCCCCGGCGGGGTGCGCCTTCCAGGCGGTGTACGTGTGCTCCGCCGCCTCGGCGGCGACCCCGCGCAGCAGGATGACCAGTTGCGACTCGATGGCGTTGCGCAGGTCGGTGGCGGGGGTGGCGGGCCGGCCGGTGACCGCGGCGACGAGCCGGTCGCGCAGCCGGCCGATCCGGGCCTCCAGCGTCCGGAAGAACTCCCCGGTGCCGACGAACTCCTGCCAGCGGGCGAGCACCTCGCCGCGCAGCAGCCGGCCGTCCTTCAGCCCCTCGGTCACGGTGCGGTGCGCGCCCTGGTAGGCGGCCCGGACCCGGTCGTCCAGCGCGTCGGCGGCGGCCACCTGCTCGTCGGCGGCGTCGGCGAGCGCCTCCACCGTGGGGTGCAGCGAGGCGAGCGCGCCGTCCAGGGTCTGCCGGACCACGGCGGCGCGGGCCTCGGCATCGGCGGCGAGCCGGGCGAACCAGCCACCGAGCGGCGCGGTCACCCGGTCGGGCAGCAGCCCCTGGCCGTCGACCCAGGTCTCGGGCAGGACGAACAGCGGCGCCGCGCCCAGATCCTGGGCGGCGAGCATCTCGGACAGGTGGGCTGCGATCTCGTCGGCGGCCTCGGGGGGCACCCGGTCGAGCACCATGGCGATCGACGCCCCCCGGGAGCGGGCGGCGCGCAGCAGCTCCCACGGGACGGCGTCGGCGTACCGGGCGGCGGTGGTGACGAAGAGCCAGAGATCGGCGGCGGCGAGCAGTTGACCGGCGAGGGCGCGGTTGGCGTCGACCACCGAGTCGATGTCGGGGGCGTCGAGGAAGGCCAGCCCCGGCGCGAGCGCGGGGGCGGTGACCAGGTGCAGGGTGCCTGGGTCCTCGCTGGGCTCGTTGGTGCGGGTCAGGCCGGGCAGCAGGTCGCCCTGGCGGAACCAGGCGGCGTCGGCGGGGTTGCAGACCAGCACCGGGGAGCGGGTGGTGGGGCGCAGCACCCCGGCGGCGCTCACCCGGGCCTGGACCAGGCTGTTGACCAGTGTGGACTTGCCCGCGCCGGTGGAGCCGCCGACGACCACGAGCAGCGGGGCGTCGAGCCGGGCCAGCCGGGGCAGCAGGTAGTCGTCGAGCTGGTCGGTCAGCGCCCGGCCGGTGTGCCGGGCAGGCTCGGCCGAGGGCAGCGCCAGCGGGAACCGGGCCGCGCCGATCGCGGCCCGCAGGCCGGTGAGGGCGGCGGGCAGGCCGTCTCCGGTGGGGCCGGGCGGCGTCTCGTCGGTCTCCGACGGCCCGGTGCGGGCGGCGACGGTGGGCGCGCCGGACCGGGTGGCGGGATCGCCGTGCGTCGTCACCGCTAAAGCGTGCCCGACCGATGCAACAGAGACAACCGGAGGGTAGTAACGGTCAGGTTGCGTCGGGTCGGCTCAACTCGACTTGCACTTTGGCGATCGCGTGGCACTATTGAGTCAAGTTCACTCAACTTGTGGTGCGGTCGCTCCGGGCGACCCGCCGGGTAGGCCCTCTGACCTGCCCACCCGTTACGAAGCGAGGAAGCGAAGATGGCACGTGCGGTCGGTATCGACCTCGGCACGACGAACTCCTGCGTCAGCGTTCTCGAGGGCGGTGAGCCCACCGTCATCGCCAACGCTGAGGGCTCGCGGACGACCCCGTCGATCGTCGCGTTCGCCCGCAACGGCGAGGTGCTCGTCGGTGAGGTCGCCAAGCGCCAGGCGGTGACCAACCCGGACCGGACCATCCGCTCGGTCAAGCGGGAGATCGGCACCAACTGGACCGTCGACATCGACGGCAAGAAGTACACTCCGCAGGAGATCTCGGCGCGCACGCTGATGAAGCTCAAGCGGGACGCCGAGGCCTACCTGGGCGAGCAGATCACCGACGCGGTGATCACCGTCCCGGCCTACTTCAACGACGGCCAGCGCCAGGCCACCAAGGAGGCCGGCGAGATCGCCGGCTTCAACGTGCTGCGGATCGTCAACGAGCCGACCGCGGCGGCCCTGGCGTACGGGCTGGACAAGGGCTCCAAGGAGCAGACCGTCCTGGTCTTCGACCTCGGTGGCGGCACCTTCGACGTGTCCCTGCTGGAGCTGGCCGAGGGCGTCGTCGAGGTCAAGTCGACCAGCGGTGACAACCAGCTCGGCGGCGACGACTGGGACCAGCGGATCATCGACCACCTGGTGAAGACGTTCCGGGGCGAGCACGGCATCGACCTCGGCCAGGACAAGATGGCGCTGCAGCGGCTCCGCGAGGCGGCCGAGAAGGCCAAGATCGAGCTGTCGGCGGCGACCACCACCAACATCAACCTGCCGTACATCACCGCCGGGTCGGCCGGCCCGCTGCACCTGGACGTGACGCTCAGCCGCGCCGAGTTCCAGCGGATGACGCAGGACCTGCTGGACCGCTGCAAGGGCCCGTTCGAGCAGGCCGTGAAGGACGCCGGCATCAAGATCGCCGACGTCGACCACGTGATCCTGGTCGGCGGCTCCACCCGGATGCCGGCCGTGACCGACCTGGTCAAGCAGCTCACCGGCCGCGACCCGAACAAGGGCGTCAACCCGGACGAGGTCGTCGCCGTCGGCGCGGCCCTGCAGGCCGGTGTGCTCAAGGGCGAGGTCAAGGACGTCCTGCTGCTCGACGTGACCCCGCTGAGCCTGGGCATCGAGACCAAGGGCGGCATCTTCACCAAGCTCATCGAGCGCAACACCACCATCCCGACCAAGCGCTCCGAGGTCTTCACCACGGCCGACGACAACCAGCCGTCGGTGCTGATCCAGGTGTTCCAGGGCGAGCGCGAGATCGCGGCGTACAACAAGAAGCTCGGCACCTTCGAGCTGACCGGCCTCCCGCCGGCGCCGCGCGGCGTGCCGCAGATCGAGGTCACCTTCGACATCGACGCCAATGGCATCGTCAACGTGCACGCCAAGGACCTGGGCACCGGCAAGGAACAGAAGATGACGATCACCGGCGGCTCGTCGCTGCCGAAGGACGACATCGAGCGGATGCGCCGGGACGCCGAGGAGCACGCCGACGACGACAAGCGTCGCCGGGAGGAGGCCGAGACCCGCAACGTGGCCGAGGCGCTCCAGTGGCAGACCGAGAAGTTCCTCGCCGAGAGCGGTGACAAGCTGCCCACGGAGAACCGGGAGCAGCTCAACGAGGCCCTCGGCGAGCTGCGCGGCGCGCTCGGCGGCCAGGACATCGAGAAGATCAAGGCGGCCCACGAGCGGCTCGCCCAGGTCTCCCAGCAGGCCGGTTCGCTGCTCTACTCGCAGCAGGCCGAGCAGGGTGAGCAACCGGGCGCGGCCGGCGCGGGTGCCGGAGCCGGCGCGGGTGCCGCCGGTGCCGCCGGTGCCCCGAAGGCGGGCGGCCCGGACGACGTGGTCGACGCGGAGATCGTCGACGAGGACAAGAAGTGACGGTCCGCGCCACCGCACAGGGAACGAGGTAGTCGCATGACGGAGAAGCCACGAGCCGCCGACCCGGACACCTCCGGGTCGACGCCGGGTGGCTCCGCGCCCGCCGACGACGGGCCGCGGGTCGTCATCCGGGACAACCGCAAGCTCGGCAAGACCGAGGAGACGCCTGCCGCCGCCGATGCCGGGGCCGACGTCCCGGCCGAGGGGCTGGTCGAGGAGTCCGAGGTGGTGGTCGACGAGATCGAGGCCGAGGCCACCGCCCTCGACGGCCCCGCACCGACCGGTCCGCCGGTGGTGGACGCCCCCGCGCAGCCGGTCGACGGCAGCACCCCGGGCTCCCCGCTCGGTGCCGAGCTGGAAGCCCTCCGGGCCGAGCTGGACGAGCGGACCCGGGACCTGCAGCGGGTGTCGGCGGAGTACGCCAACTACCGCAAGCGGGTGGACCGGGACCGGGGCGTGGTCCAGGAGCAGGCGACCGGCTCGGTGCTCGCCGCGCTGCTGCCGATCCTGGACGACCTGGACCGGGCCCGGGAACACGGCGACCTGGTCGGGCCGTTCGGCACCGTGGCCGAGCAGCTCACCACGGCGCTGGGCAAGTTCGGCCTGACGCCCTTCGGTGAGCAGGGCGACCCGTTCGACCCGACCCGGCACGAGGCGGTCGCGCACCAGACCTCACCGGACGTCGACGAGCCCACCTGCGTGCAGGTGATGCGTCGGGGTTACCTGCTCGGCGAGCGGCTGCTGCGGCCGGCGATGGTCGCGGTCGCCGACCCGGAATAGTGCACGGCCATCCGGTCGCCCCGCCCGCCTCGGAAGGCGGGCGGGGCGACCGGGCCACATCTCACGGAAGGGGGTGGACCGGTGAGTTCCAAGGACTGGATCGAGAAGGACTTCTACGCCACGTTGGGCGTGGAGAAGTCCGCCTCCTCGGACGAGATCAAGAAGTCGTACCGGAAACTGGCCCGGGAGTCGCACCCGGACCACAACCCCGGTGACCCGAAGGCCGAGGAGCGGTTCAAGGCCGTCTCCGAGGCGTACGCGGTGCTCGGTGACGACGCCAAACGCCGCGAGTACGACGAGATGCGTTCGCTGTTCGGCTCGGGCGCGTTCCGTCGGGGCGCCCGTGGTGCGGGTCAGCCCGGCGGGGTCCCGTTCGACGTCTCCGACCTGTTCGGCGGCGGTGGCGGCGGGGACAGCCGGTTCGGTGGCGGCGGCTTCACCGACCTGTTCAGTTCGATCTTCTCCGGCGGCGGGGGCACCGGCCCGACCCGGGCGCGTGGCCCGGCCCGGGGCCGGGACGTGGAGGCCGAGGTCGCGCTCGACTTCGGCGACGCCGTCCGGGGCGTCACCCTGCCGTTGACGTTGCGCGCCCCCGGGGTCTGCGACACCTGCCACGGCAACGGCGCGAAGCCGGGCACCCAGCCGACGGCCTGCCCGGTCTGCCACGGTGCCGGGGTGACCACCCGGGACCAGGGGTCGTTCAGCTTCTCCGAGCCGTGCCGCAACTGCCAGGGCGTCGGGACGGTCGTCGAGGAGAAGTGCCCCGAGTGCCAGGGCACCGGCGGGGTCACCAAGACCCGCACGCTCAACGTCCGGTTCCCCGCCGGGGTGGCCGACGGGCAGCGGATCAGGCTGGCCGGTCGGGGCGAGCCGGGGCAGCGTGGTGGGCCGGCGGGTGACCTGTTCGTGCAGGTGAAGGTGCGCCCGGACGACCTGTTCGGGCGTACCGGTGACGACCTGACACTGGCCGTGCCGATCACCTTCGCCGAGGCGGTGCTCGGCACCGACCTGCGGGTGCCCACGCTGGACGGCGCGGTGACCCTGCGCGTGCCGCCGGGCACCCCGTCCGGGCGGGTGCTGCGGGCCCGGGGCAAGGGTGTCGTACGACGGGACGGGCGGGCCGGCGACCTGCTGGTCACGCTGGACGTGGTGGTGCCGGCGACGGTGTCGGACGAGGCGCGGGCGGCGCTGGAGTCGTTCGCCGACGCGACGCCACCGGCGGCCCGGGAACATCTCGACGCGCGGGTGCGTCGGGTCGGTTGACCGGTGGACGGGTGCGGAGGTGAGTGGGATGTCGGACGGGTTCGTCGGTTCGGGTGACCCTGCCTACGAGGCCAAGGTGCTGATGATCTCGGTAGCGGCACGGATGGCGGGCATGCACCCGCAGACGCTGCGCCAGTACGACCGGCTCGGCCTGGTGCAGGCCGGCCGGGCGGCCGGTGGCGGCCGACGCTACAGCGTGCGGGACGTCGTCCTGCTGCGCGAGGTGCAGCGGCTCAGCCAGGACGAGGGTGTCAACCTGGCCGGGGTGAAGCGGATCATCGGGCTGGAACGCCTGGTGGAGCAGGCCCAGCAGCGGGTGGCCCGGCTGGAGGCGGAGCTGGACGCCGCGTACCGGCGGATCGCCGAGTTGGAGACGCTGGCCAGTGGCTTCTCCCGGGGCGATCTGGTGCCGACCAGCCGCACCTCGACGGCGCTGGTGGTCTGGCGTCCCCGCCGCAGCGGCCCGGCATGATCGATACTTGGGCGGGTGGTCCGGCACCGTCGCCGTACGGGCCCGGCATGATCAACGCCTCTGGGCGCGGATAGCGGCATCCCCTGGACGGGATGCCGCTATTCGGCGTATCCGGAGTGATCCGGCCGGCGGGGTTCAGGCATTCCGCCGCCGGGAGCAGGGCTGTCCCGTTAACCTGTGAATCAGGCGCAAGCGGACCAATCCGGACTCCGACAGCGGGGGGAACCGTGGCGGAATCGGCGAAGAAGGTGGCCCGGCAGGCGGAGGAGCGGCTCAACCAGGTGGCCGAGAACGTCCGGAAGAAGTTCGACCGGGTCACCCGGCGCACGTTCTCCGACACGGTGAAGGACGGCAGGTTCGCCGACCGGGACGCCCGGAGGGCGAACCGGGGGCAGGCCGAGCCGAAACGCGGCAACCAGGGCGAACCGCAACGCTGACGATCCGCCGACGTGCGGGCCGGGACCCACGGGGGGTCCCGGCCCGTTCGCCGTCCGGGCGTGGTGGGGCGGGTCCGGCCGAGCGCGACGTCAGCCGAGGCGGCGGTTGTCCCGCACCAGGCCACCCTCGCACCAGTCGTGGTAGGTGAAGAGTTCCTGCCGGGCCAGCAGCATCCGGCTGTTGTGCGCCCAGTTGCGCAGCAACTCGTCACCGTCACGCTCGGCCTGCTCCACCAGCTTGCGGAACCGACGCCGGGGGTGGGCGCGGAACTTCGTCCGGATGCCGTCGGCGGCGTAGATGTAGAGGCAGTGCAGGGCGAACCGGCGGGCCGGGCAGGCCGGGTCCCGGGCCAGATCGAAGAGGGTGAGCACCAGGTGGTCACCCGCCACCAGCAGGTCCCAGTCCTGGGGCAGCGAGGTCAACGGCACCGAGTCGGGTTGGTACGCCCAGGCCCGCAACTCCGCGGGCGACGGGTCGACGGGGTTGGCGAAGCCGCGGAACGTCGGACCGTGCGCGCTCACCGGCAACCTTCCCGCTCACGCCCGCGGGATGTCTCCGTCCGCCCGCGAGACCCTGGCCTGCTGGGGCGCAACGCTAGCCGTCGTCACCCGGCCGGCGGAAGACCTGCCGGGAAGCAATTCGGCAACGAATGCCCTGGCCAGGCCGACCCGTGCGGTCGGCCTGGCCAGGCGAAACTCAATCGGTGGCGGGTACCGGTCGGGGGTGCTGGGCGGCGATCCGCCGACGCAGCCGCTGCTTGAACCAGCGCATGTCGGGCAGCCGGGCGAGCATCGGGCCGGTGATCACGGTGATCAGCACGTACGCCGTGGCGAGCGCGGCCAGCCTGGGTTCGACGGTGCCGGCGGCGACCGCGAGACCGGCGATGACGATCGAGAACTCACCGCGCGGCATCAGGGCGAAACCTGCCCGCCACCGGCCGGGCTCGGCGATCCCGGCCCGCCGGGCCGCCAGGTAGCCGGTGGCCAGCTTCGTCCCCATGGTGACCACGGCCAGCACGATCGCGGGCAGGAGTACCGGCGGCATGTCCCGGGGGTCGGTGACCAGGCCGAAGAAGACGAAGAAGACGGCGGCGAAGAGGTCCCGCAGCGGGGAGAGCAGTTCGGTGGCGTGGTGCGCCACCGGCCCGGACAGGGCGATGCCGACCAGGAACGCCCCGACGGCGGCGGAGACCTGGAGCCGGGCGGCGATCCCGGCCACCAGCAGGGTCAGGCCGAGCACCCCGAGCAGCAGCGCCTCCGGATCCTTCGCCGACAGGGCGGCGGAGATCAGATGGCCGAAGCGGATGGCGACGACCAGCACGACCACCACGGTGAGCACCGCGATGCCGAGTGCCATCCCGCCCTTGACCAGGCCCACGCCGGCCAGCAGCGCGGTCACCAGCGGCAGGTAGAGCGCCATGGCCAGGTCCTCGATGACGAGCACGGACAGGATGACCGGGGTTTCCCGGTTACCGACCCGGCCGAGGTCGCCGAGCACCTTGGCGATCACGCCGGAGGACGAGATCCAGGTGATGCCGCCGAGCACCACCGCCGCCACCCAGCCCCAACCGAGCAGCAGCGCGAAGCCGAACCCGGGCAGGGCGTTGAGGACCGCGTCGATCAGCCCGGCCGGCGCCGCCGAGCGCAGGTTGCCGACCAACTCGTTTGCGCTGTATTCCAGGCCGAGCATGACCAGCAGCAGGATGACGCCGATCTCGGCGCCGACGGCGAAGAACTCCTCGCTGGCGGCCAGCGGCAGCAGACCGCCGTGGCCGAACGCGAGGCCGGCGAGCAGGTAGAGCGGGATGGGGGAGACGCCGAACCGGCGGCTGAGCCGACCGAGCAGCCCGAGCAGCAGGAGGAGGGCGCCGACCTCGACCAGTAGGGTTGTGGTTTCGTGCATCCGCCTCAGCCGTCCGGGTCACTGTCGGCGAGGATGGCGGTCACCCCGTCGAGACCCTGCCGGGTGCCGACCACGACCACCACGTCACCGGCCGCGAAGCGGAAGGTGGGATCGGGCGAGACGTTGACCTCGCCGTGGCGGAGCACCGCCACGATCGAGGCGCTGGTGCGGGTGCGTGCCTTGGTGTCACCGAGCCGCTTGTTGACGTACTTCGACCCGGCCGGGATGGCGATCTGCTCGGTGAGCAGCCCGGCCGCCTGCTCGCGCAGACCGGAGAGCTGACCCAGCATCAGCGACGCGCCGAGGATGTCGGCAAGTGCCTCGGCCTCGTCGTCGGTCAGCGGGATGTCGTGCTGACAGGAGTCGGGATCGTCCGGGTCGTAGAGGACCAGGTCGCGGCGGCCATTGCGGTGGGAGACCACACCGAGCCGGCGGCCGGACTCCGTCATCAGATCATGACGGACGCCGATTCCCGGTAGGGCGGTCTGTTCGACACGTACTCGCACGGACGAGAGGCTATACCCTGCCCTCCACCTCGGCCTGTCGGACGTCTGCCCTGCTCGCGAGCGTTCTACGGCCCGGCACCGGCTGTGGTCGCCGGCTCGCCGGTCGGTAACCCTGCGGGGCCGGGCGGCCCGTTCAGGGTCAGGCCTCAGCGGGTGCGGCGACGAAGACCCCGACCCCTTCCAGGGTTTCGGTCAGGCCGGTGGCGCGCAGGATCATCATGGCCTTGCCGACCACGGTGTCCGACACGCCGTATTCCGTGCACAACTGCGACCTGCTCGGCAACTTGGTGCCGGGCGGCCACTCTCCCGAATCGATCTTGTTCTTCAGCTCGTCTGCGAGCACCTGGTACTGCTGCTTGGGCATGCGTCACTCCCCGGATGGCACGCCTATCTGATCACGCTCGCACCTCCAACCTCAAGCAATTGTGGGTGGGTCGTTTACCTACAACCGGTACCAATTGTAGGTTCGAGGTGACCGCCCCCGGATGGCACTCGGGGCGCTCAGGCGGTCGGGGCGGGCATCCCCCGTGGCCCGTCCCGACCACGCCGTCGGCCCTGTCGTCGTACCGCCGAGGTGTGGGCTGCGACGGCAGGGTGGGCAGTCCGGCCGGGCTGCCCTTTCAGTACCGCGACACCTAACTGTCCAGCAAGGGAGCGTCATGGGGTACGAGTCACCGCACCCACCGCCGAACCTCGACCTTGGTCAACTCAGTTGGGGCGATATTGCGGTGTCCGAGCCATCGCGACACCGCCATTGGAGCGACATTGAGCAGGGTCGGGCGGGTGGGGAGGCGTGACCGGGCGGTACGTCGTACACCTGCCGGTCGTCGCCCCCGATCTGGCGCGGGCCAAGGTGCTGGCCCGGACGGCGGCCCGCTCGCTGGCCTTCCTCGCTCACGTCGACCCCGGCGAGACCACCGTCTCCGCCGAGGACGATCAGGGGGTACGCCACCGCGTCTTCTGCGACAACCGGCTGGGGACCGGTCGCCGGTGTGTGCTCCGGGCCGACCATGAAACCCCGTGCACCTCCCGCCTGCCCGGCCGGCCACCGAACGCCACCCGCCTGTCCCGTTGATCCCACCTCGGCCCACTCCGACCGGTCGGCAGTGTGACCCATGTCACGTTGGCAGAGTTGAGCGGAATAGGCTCAACTCTGGTGGTGTCTCTTACTAGTGGACACGCCGATCCCGGGGGAGCCCATGAACACGGAACGACTCACCACCAAGAGCCGCGAAACCATCACCGGTGCGGTCGCGCTGGCCAACCAGCGTGGTCACGCCACCGTGGAACCCTGGCACCTGCTGCTGGCCCTGCTCGACACCGACGGCTCCACCGCCGCCGGCCTGCTGCGCGCCGTGGGTGCCGACCCCGCCGAGCTGCGCCGGGTCGCACAGCGCTCGGTCGACGCGCTGCCCGCCGCCCGCGGGTCCAGCATCGCCGAACCCACCCTGGCCCGCGAGTTCGTCAACGCCATCGGCGCCGCCGAGCAGATCGCCCGGCCGCTCGGCGACGAGTACACCTCCACCGAGCACCTGCTCGCCGGCCTGGCCCGGGTGGGCGGCGCGGTGTCGAATGCGCTGAAGTCCGCCGGGGCCACCGAGGAGAACCTGGTCGCCGCATTCCCGACGGTGCGCGGCGGGGACCGGCGGGTCACCACCGCCGACCCGGAGCAGACCTACCAGGCGCTGGCCAAGTACGGCGTCGACCTCACCGCCAGCGCCCGGGACGGCAAGATCGACCCGGTGATCGGGCGGGATTCCGAGATCCGTCGGGTGATCCAGGTGCTGTCCCGGCGTACCAAGAACAACCCGGTGCTGATCGGCGAGCCCGGCGTCGGCAAGACCGCGATCGTCGAGGGCCTGGCCCAGCGGATCGTGGCCGGCGACGTGCCGGAGTCGCTGCGGGACAAGAAGCTGGTCTCGCTCGACCTCGGCGCGATGGTCGCCGGTGCGCAGTACCGGGGCCAGTTCGAGGAGCGGCTCAAGTCGGTCCTGGAGGAGATCAAGAACTCGAACGGGCAGGTCATCACCTTCCTCGACGAGCTGCACACGGTAGTCGGCGCGGGCAAGGGCGAGGGCTCGATGGACGCCGGCAACATGCTCAAGCCGATGCTGGCGCGCGGCGAGCTGCGGATGGTCGGCGCGACCACCCTCGACGAGTACCGCGAGCACATCGAGAAGGACCCGGCCCTGGAACGCCGGTTCCAGCCGGTGCTGGTCGGCGAGCCGACCATCGAGGACACCATCGGCATCCTGCGCGGCCTCAAGGAGCGCTACGAGGTGCACCACGGCGTCCGGATCACCGACGCCGCCCTGGTCGCCGCCGCGTCGCTGTCCGACCGCTACATCACCGACCGGTTCCTGCCGGACAAGGCGATCGACCTCGTCGACGAGTCCGCGTCCCGGCTCCGAATGGAGATCGACTCCCGGCCGGTCGAGGTGGACGAGATCGAGCGGGCGGTCCGCCGGCTGGAGATCGAGGAGATGGCGCTGGCCAAGGAGCCCGACGCCGCCTCGGCCGAGCGGCTGGACCGGCTGCGCAAGGAGCTGGCCGACAAGCGCGAGCAGCTCACCGCCCTGTCCGAGCGCTGGCAGACCGAGAAGAGCCACATCACCAAGCTGTCCACCGCCAAGGAGGAGCTGGAACGCCTCGGCGGCGAGGCCGAGCGGGCCGAACGCGACGGCGAGTTGGAACGCGCCGCCGAGCTGCGCTACGGCCGGATCCCCGCGCTCAAGGCCGACCTGGCCAGGGCGGAGGAGGAACTGGCCCGGCTCCAGGCCGACGGCGCGATGCTCAAGGAGGAGGTCGGCGCGGACGACATCGCCGCCGTGGTCGCCTCCTGGACCGGCATCCCCGCCGGCCGGCTGCTGGAGGGCGAGACCGCCAAGCTGCTGCGGATGGAGGATTCGCTGGGCAGCCGCGTCGTCGGTCAGGCCGAGGCCGTCGGTGCCGTCTCCGACGCGGTACGCCGGGCACGGGCCGGCGTCGCCGATCCGGACCGCCCCACCGGCAGCTTCCTGTTCCTCGGTCCGACCGGCGTCGGCAAGACCGAACTGGCCAAGGCGCTCGCCGAGTTCCTGTTCGACGACGAGCGGGCCATGGTCCGCATCGACATGAGCGAGTACGGCGAGAAGCACTCCGTGGCCCGCCTGGTCGGTGCCCCGCCCGGCTACGTCGGCTACGAGGAGGGCGGCCAGCTCACCGAGGCGGTGCGCCGCCGGCCGTACTCGGTGATCCTGCTGGACGAGGTGGAGAAGGCCCACCCGGACGTTTTCGACATCCTGCTCCAGGTGCTCGACGACGGCCGGCTCACCGACGGTCAGGGTCGTACGGTCGACTTCCGCAACGCGATCCTGATCCTCACCTCCAACCTGGGGTCGTCGGTGATCAGCGACCTGACGCTCGCCGACGAGCAGCGCCGGGAGGGGGTGCTCGCGGTGGTCCGCTCGCACTTCAAGCCGGAGTTCCTCAACCGGCTCGACGACATCGTGGTCTTCGCCGCGCTGCGCGGGGACGACCTGCGGTCGATCGTCGACATCCAGCTCGACCGGCTGCGCCGCCGGCTCGCCGACCGCCGGTTGACGCTGGACGTCAGCGAAGCCGCCCGGACCTGGCTCGCCGAGCACGGGTACGACCCGATCTACGGTGCCCGGCCGCTGCGTCGCCTGGTCCAGTCGGCCATCGGCGACCAGCTCGCCAAGGCGCTGCTGGGTGGCGCGGTCCGGGACGGCGACACGGTGCGGGTCGACCTGTCCGACGACAAGGACGGCCTCACCGTCACCGCCGCCTGACCCCGAACCCACCGGCCCGGCCCCGCCATCCCGGCGGGGTCGGCCCGTCCACCGCAGCCCTCTCTCCCGCCTCGCCTCCCTCCCCGCCGACCGCCCCGGTGATCAAGAGATTCGCGTCACGAGAGCGCCTTCCCCTGACGCCAACCTCTTGATCGCCCTCTGCCCCGGCCCTTCCGCCCCGACGATCAAGAGGTTTGCGTCATCCGGAGCGCTCTCCGGTGACGCAAACCTCTTGATCACTGCGGTTGGGCGGGGCTGAGTGCGGGGCGCGGTGGGGTGGGTGGGGTAGTGCGGGTGTGGGGTGGCCGGTGCCGGGGCGGGGAAAGGAAGGGGGCATGTTCGGGATGCGGAAGAAGAGCGGCGATCCGGAGTTGGATGCCGCCGTGCGGGAACTCGCCGGGGCGGACACCGTCGCCTTCGGCGGGGTGGGGTTCGCCGGCACGCTGCTGCCGGCGACCGAGGCGTACCGGCGGGTCGGGGAGGCGTTCGCGCAGCGCCCCCGGCAGGCCCGCGAGCAGGTCGACTGGCTGCTGCGGCACGGGTCGCCGGCCGGGCGGGCGTACGCGGCGACGCTGCTGGAGCGGGTGGACCCGGCGGCGGCCCGGGCGGCCTGGACGGCGCTGGGCGACGACGACGCCGAGTTCACCACCTTCACCGGCTGCACGATGGGCACCACCACGCTGCGTGGGTACGCGGCCGACCGGCTGGCCGGCCCACCTCCCGACAGGGACAATGAGTAGCTGACCGCTCACTCAGAATTCGCTGAGTTTCCCCAGGTGCGCGGGGTGCGCGGGGTTGTTACCGTCTCCGCCGATGCACTTGGGGAGGTGGTCGGGGTGAACGGTTCGGTCGCGTACGTCGTGGCGGCGTTGGGATGTCTGATCGGGGTCGCCGGGATCGTGGTGGCGGCGGTGGCCTACAGCCGGAGCCGCAAACCGGCCCGCCCGACACCGGCGAAGGACCCGTTCCGCGACACCGACTCCGACGCGTTGCGCGGTGACCCCCGCAAGCTCAAGCCCGGCGACATCGTCGAGATCCGTGGCGTGTCCTACGCGGTCCGGGGCTCGGTACACCTGGTCGAGGGCGGCTGGAGCTGGGCCGAGCACCTGCTGGACACCGTCGAGGGCGACAAGCGCTGGCTCTCCGTCGAGGAGGACCCGGACCTGGAGCTGGTGCTCTGGACGGCCGAGCCGGCCGCGACGATCACCCCGGGCGCACCGACCCTCGACTTCGCCGGCCGCCGCTACTCCTGGGAGGAGTCCGGTCAGGCCCGCTACTCGGCCACCGGCAGCACCGGCCTCGACCCGTACGGCACCGTCCGCTACCAGGACTACCGGGGTCAGGGCGGCGAGCGGCTCTCCTTCGAGGCGTACGGGGAGGCCGGCTGGGAGGTGGGCCGGGGTGAGCGGCTGCACCGCGCGGACGTGATGGTGTACCCGCAGTCCGGCCCGGAGGGGTCCTGATCGTGCTGGTCAGCCTGGACACTCCGTACGTCGACACGTGCGCGGCCGACCTGAGCCTGGCGCTCGGTGGCCCGGAACGCCCCGCCCTGCACGTCCGTGACCTGACCCTGCCCGGTGACGTCCGGCTGCGGCTGCGCCTGCTCGGCGCCTCCCACCAGGTCGTCCTGAGCGTCCCGGACTCCGATGCCGCGGCGACCGCCCCCGGCCGGTCCGTCGGGACGGGTGCGCTGGTCGAGACGGTCGCCTGCCTGCCCGGTCGACCCCCGCACCTGCCCGGCGACCTGCACGACGAGGCGGGCGGCTACCGGTTCACCGCCACCGTGCTGCGCCCCGCCGAGGGGGAACTGCACACCCGGATCGCCGCGCTCCGCGCCGACCTGGCCGACGACCCGTACGCCCTGGTCGGGGTCTTTCCCGGGGACCCGGACGCGGTGACCGCGCTGGCCGTACGCCCCGACGCGCCGGACGGGACGGTGGCCTGGCGCACCTGGCACGCGTACCCCCAGACCAACGAACTTGTCCTGACCGAGACGGCGGTGACGCTCCCGCACGATCGGCGAGCCCCGCAGTCGCGAACGGAGGAGGCACCGTGAGCGCGAGGAGTGAGCCGGTTTTGCGAGCCCCGCAGTCGCGAACGGAGGAGACACCGTGAGCGCGAGGAGTGAGCCGGTTTTGCGAGCCCCGCAGTCGCGAACGGAGGAGACACCGTGACGTACCGACGCTGGTTCGTGGTGGGGGTGGCCTTCGCGGTCGTCGGCGCGTTGGTCGCCGCCTTCGCGATCTTCTACGGCAACTTCTCGCCCCGGGGCTACATCGAGGACCGCTACACCCGGGCGGCGAGCCGGGACATCGGGCGGGACGCCATCGCGTACACCTCGAACCGGACCCCGAGCCAGGTGGCCAAGGACGTCACCGACGCCTGGAAGCCGGCCGACCAGTACGTCGACGGCAGCGGCGTCTACCTGCGCTACGACGACGACTCGCTGGTGATCCTGCCGATCGCCGCCGGCTCGGTGATCCTGCTGGAGCGGATGCGCACCGCGTACCCGCGCTACCACTCGACGGTGGGCAACCACTGGGGTTGGGGGCGGGGCAGCACGGTACGTGGTGGCGGCCCCGGCTCCGGCAAGTGACGCGTACCGATCCCGACCGAACGAACCCCTGGAGCACGCTGTGCAGAACCTGGTCACCGACCTGCTGGTCACCCTCGCCTACGGGGTGGTCGGTGTCGTCCTGATGGCCGTCGGCTACGTGCTGGTCGACGTGGCCACCCCGGGCAAGCTCCACGAGCTGATCTGGACCGAACGCAACCGTAACGCCGCGCTGCTGCTCACCTCGAACCTGGCCGGCGTCGGCATCATCGTGGTGGCCGCGATCGCCGCCAGCGAGGACGACTTCCTGCTCGGCCTGGTCGGTGCCGCCGCGTACGGGATCGTCGGGCTGGTCATCATGGCCCTGGCGTTCGTGCTGCTCGACGCGTTGACCCCGGGCAAGCTGGGCACGCTGCTGGTCGACCAGCAGCCGCACCCGGCGGTCTGGGTGTCGGCGATGGTGCACCTCGCCACCGGCGCGATCATCGCCGCCGCCATCAGCTGATGACCACGGCGAAGCAGCCGGCTCAGCGGACCACGGCGAAGCAGCCGGCGAAGGCGAAGCAGAACACGGGCGCCTGGGTCGTCTGGCTCGTCCTCGGCGTGATGGCGCTGGTCTGCGTGGGCAGCAGCGTCCTCAACCGGGACTCCGGGGGCACCACCGTGCCCGGTCCGGCGGCCGACGAGCGCGCCGACACCGTGCCGCTGCTCGTGCAGGCGGCCGACAGCCAGGGCATCTGCTACGGCTGGCGGCTGGAGCGGTCGTCCGGCGCGGAGGTCAGCGTCGGCTCCAACCTCGGCGACGGGGTACCGGTGACCGGGGACGCCCGCTGCCCGCGCTGGGTGGAGGTCCGGGCCCGGATCATGTACACCTCGTCCAGCAGCGAGAGCAACGACTGGGCGACGGTCACCGTCTCCGGCTCCGACGACCTCGACCGGGCCGACCTGTGGGCGGTGGAGAGCGGGCTGGGCCGGTTCGGGCTGGACACCGACACGTTCGTCGACGATCCCGGCTGGGCGATCTGCCGGGCCGCGGTGACGCTGCCGCTGCTGGTCGCCGAGGCCGGTGTCGCCCCGCCCGCCGCCACCCCGACCGCCGACCCGGCCGCGCCGGCCGGCGCGCTGCCGGACGCCGGGAGCGACTTCCTGCGGGACCGCTGGGGTTGGCTGCTCGCCACCGCCGGCCTGCTGCTGGTCGCCGCGCTGCTGATCACCGTCGGGTTCGTCCAGCGCGGCCGGCAGCGGGCGGCGGCGTCGGCCGGGCGTCCCCGGGGGACGCGGTGACCACGGTCGACGACACCCCGGCGGTCCGGCCGCGCTGGCGGCTGGCCCGCGCGGCGGTGCTGCTCGCCGTCTTCGTCTGCGCCGCCTGCGGCCTGGTGTACGAGTTGGCCCTGGTCGCGCTCGGCAGCTACCTGATCGGCGACACGGTCGGGCAGGCGTCGATCGTGCTCGGCGTGATGGTCTTCGCGATGGGGGTCGGCGCGCTGGTCGCCAAGCCGTTGCAACCCCGGGCCGCCGCCGCGTTCGCGGTGATCGAGCTGACCCTGGCCCTGCTCGGCGGCCTGTCGGTGCTCGGCCTCTACGCCGCGTTCGCCTGGCTCGACCTGTACGGCCCGGCGCTGGTCGGCACCGCGTTCGTGCTGGGCCTGCTGATCGGCGCGGAGATCCCGCTGCTGATGGTGATGCTGCAACGCATCCGCGAGCAGGCCGCCGGCAGCGCGGTCGCCGACCTGTTCGCCGCCGACTACGTCGGCGCGCTGCTCGGCGGGCTCGCCTTCCCGTTCCTGCTGATCCCGGTCTTCGGCCAGCTCAAGGGCGCATTGGTGGTCGGCGCGGTGAACGCGGTCGCCGGCCTGGCCCTGGTCTGCACGGTGTTCCGCGCCGAGCTGAGCCGCCGGGCCCGGCTCGTGCTGGGCACCGGCTCCGTCGTGGTCGCCCTCTGCCTGGGGTACGCCTGGGTCACCGCCGCCGACTTCGAGGTGACCAGCCGCCAGCAGCTCTACCGGGACCCGGTGGTGCACGCCGAACGCTCCCGCTACCAGGAGATCGTGCTGACCCGTTCGGTGCGCGAGGTCGGCCACCCCGACACCGACCTGCGGCTGTTCCTCAACGGCGACCTCCAGTTCAGCTCGATCGACGAGTACCGCTACCACGAGGCGCTGGTGCACCCGGCGATGCGCGGCCCGCGCGGCGAGGTGCTGGTCCTCGGTGCCGGCGACGGGCTCGCCGTCCGCGAGATCCTGCGCTACCCGGACGTACGCCGGGTGACCGTGGTCGACCTCGACCCGGCGGTGGTCGCGCTGGCCCGCTCCGAGCCGCAGTTACGCGCGCTCAACGGCGGCTCCCTCGACGACCCCCGGGTGCGGGTGCTCAACACCGATGCGTTCAACTGGCTGCGTACCGCCGGCGAACGCTTCGACGTGGTCGTCGCCGACCTGCCCGACCCGGACGAGACGGCCACCGCCAAGCTCTACACCGTCGAGTTCTACGCCCTGATCCGTTCGGTGCTCGCCGAGGGCGCCCGGCTGGTGGTGCAGTCCGGGTCGCCGTACTTCGCGCCCCGGTCGTACTGGTCGATCGAGGCGTCGATCCGGGCGGCCGGTTTCGCCACCGTGCCGTACCACGTCGACGTGCCGTCGTTCGGTGACTGGGGGTTCGTGCTCGCCGCCCCGGGCGGCACCCCGCCGCCGCTGGAACTGCCGGCCGACGCGCCCCGGCTGCGTTTCCTCGACCCGGCGGTGCTGCGGGCGGCGGCGGCCTTCCCCGCCGACCGGGGCCGCCTCGACGTGCCCGCCTCCACCCTGTTGCGCCCCAGGGTGCTCGACTACGCCCGCAGCGAGTGGCGCGGCTACTAGCCTCGGAAATGATGTCACCGTCGTTGCGCCGCCGGCTGCCACCGCGTGCGGTGGACGCCGCGGCGTACCTCCAGGCGTTCGTGCTGTCCGGGGTGGCGACGGTGCTGGTCACCCGGGCGTTCCTGCGGGCGACCGGCTACCCGCAGCTCGGCGGCGGCGGCCTGCACATCGCGCATGTGCTCTGGGGTGGCCTGCTGATGACCGTCGGCCTGGGCGTCGCGCTGGTCTTCCTCGGCGGGCCCGCCCGGATGACCGGGGCGGTGCTCGCCGGGATCGGCTTCGGCCTGTTCATCGACGAGGTCGGCAAGTTCGTCACCGCCGGCACCGACTACTTCTACCGGCCGGCCGCCGGGATCATCTACGCCGTCTTCGCCCTGCTGGTGGTGATCACCCAGGCGTTGCGCGAACGGCTGCGCCCGACCCCCGGCGAACGGGTGGCCAACGCGTTGGACGTGATCGTAGGCGGCGTCGGCCGGGGGCTCACCGACCGGCAGCGGGCGGCCACCCTGCGGCTGGTCCGGGGTGCCGGCCCGGAGGTGGAGTCGGGGGTGTCCGCGCTGCTGGACGTGGTGCCGCGCCGGGAACCACCGCCGCGGCGGTTCTGGCAGCCCTGGGTGGACCGGCTGCGTGCCGCGCTGATCCGGCTGACCGCCCAACGTTGGGTGGTCCTGCTGGTGGTGGCCTACCTGGTCGTCGAGCCGGTGGCGACGGTGGTGGCGGTGGTCACCGAGGGCGTCACCGGCGAGCTGGACCAACTCGGCGAGTGGGGCGCGGTGCTGGGGGTGTCCGCGTCGGCGGTGGTCGCCGGGGTGCTGAGCATCCGGGCCGCGTTCCTGCTCCGCAACGACCGGCGGGCCGCGTTCCGGCTGTTCAAACTGGCACTCCTGGTCGACCTGCTGTTCGGGCAGATCTTCAACTTCACGGTCAACCAGTTCGGCGCGGTGACCGGGCTCGCGGTGGACCTGCTCCTGCTCGCCGTGGTGACCGCCGAGCACCGCCGACTGGTCCGCCAGTCGTGACCCCGACGGCCCCGGCCGGTCCCGGTCGGTGCCCGACAGCCGTGGTTCGGCGGTTCGACCAGCGGGTACGGCTCCGTCGTACCCGGTGCGACGGGACTGCGGACGTTACCGTGGTGCGGTGATCTAGGAAGGAGAATCATGGTCGATTCCCACAGCACGCCCGCCCGGACCCGTCCGGGTCTGGTGACGCTCTCCAGCTACCTGCTGATGTTCTTCGCGGTGCTCCAACTGATCGGGCTGATCCTGACCCTGGCGATCAGCGGGAAGCTGCGCCAGGCGTTCGAGGACGCCTTCGAGGGGACCGCGAGCGAGGTCGACGGCCTCGGCACCGCCGTCGTGGTCTTCGCCGTCGCCGCGTCCGCCGTCCTGCTGCTGATCGCGCTCGCCCTCGTCGTCCTGGCGATCTTCAACAACCGGGGGAAGAACGGCAGCCGGATCGCCACCTGGGTGGTCGGCGGCATCATGGTCTGCTGCGTCGGCGGTGGGCTGGTCAACGGCGCCGCGGGTTTCAGCGGCTCCACCGGCTCCACCTCCGGGGACGCGCCGAGCGCCGAGGAACTGGAACGCAGCATGAGCGCCGTGCTGCCGTCCTGGTACAACCCGGTCAGCACCCTGCTCGGGGTGGTCAGCCTGCTCGCCCTGCTGGCGGCGCTGATCCTGCTCGCTCTGCCGCAGTCCAACGAGTTCTTCCGCAAGCCCAAGGCGGGCTGGGAGCCGCCGGTCCCGGGTGCCACCTACCCGGCCGCGCCCGGCTACCCGCCCACCCCCGGCTACCCGGCGACGCCGGACTACCCGCAGCCCGGTACGCCCGGCCAGCCCGGTGCCCCCGGCCCGTCGCCGGCCACCCCCGGCGTACCGGACCAGCCGCAGTCGTCCGACGGCCCGTCCTGGTCGCCGCCGTCGGGTGGGGAGCCTGACCGGCCCACCGGAGACAGCGGCCCGGACGACCCGCAGCGCCCCGCCGGCAGTTGACGGGCGCGTAACAGCGACACCGACGATTCCCTCCGAGTAGGTTGCACACCGACGCCTACCGGAGGGAATCGTCGTGTTGTACCCGGATCAGGTGCCGGACCGTCGCCCGCCGGTGGTCACCGGGGCGGCGGCGCTGCTCGGGTTGATGGCGCTCGCCGCCGGGGTCTACGCCGTCACCAGCCTGCTCGCCCTGGGTGGCACGATCGACCGGTTCCGGAGCGCCGCCGCCGGCACCGACGCCGACCCGGGCGACGTCGACGGGCTGGTCCGGCTGCTGCGGCTCGGCACGGTCGCCGCGGCGGTGTTGACGGTGCTGGTGGCGCTGCTGCTGGTCGGCCTCGCCGGTGGGCTGCTCGCCCGGCGACGGGCGGCCCGGGTCGGCGTCTGGGTGGTCTGCGGGCTGGGCCTGCTCGCCGGAGGGTGTGCCCTGGCCGTGCTGGTCGGCCAGCGGGTCAGGCCGGTGCGGCTGGGTAGCGGGGACCAGGGGGTGGCCGACCTCTTCACGACCCTCGACGACGCCTACCCCTCGTGGTGGGTGCCGGTGAACGCGGGCGTCTCGGTGGCCCAGGCCCTCGGCTACCTCGTGGTGGCCGTGCTGCTGGCCCTGCGGCCGGCGAACACCTGGTTCAGTGGCCGGTGGCCGGCGCGACCCGGATCGGGGCCTTCCTCGTTCACCGCCGCGCCCTACCCGTCCCCCGGGCCTGATGTGGTCCACCGTCCCGCCGAGGAGCAACCGTGACCGTCGACCGAACCGTGCCCGGCCGGTGCGCGCTGATCACCGGTGCCACCGCAGGGATCGGCGCGGCGTTCGCCGGGCAACTCGCCGCGGAGGGCTGGGACCTGGTCCTGGTGGCCCGGGACACCACCCGGCTCGACGCCACCGCCGCCGAGCTGACCGGGCGGTACGGCAACCGGGTGGAGGTCATCTCCGCCGATCTGTCCACCGACGACGGATGCGCCCGGGTGGAACGGCGACTGGCCACCGGCGACCCGGTGGACCTGCTGGTCAACAATGCCGGATTGAGCCTGAACCAGCCGTTTCTGCGGTCCACCGTCGCCGACGAGACGCGGCTGCTCCGATTGAACGTGCACGCGGTACTACGGCTGACCCACGCGGCGCTCGGGCCCATGACGAGGCGCGGTAATGGGACAGTGATAAATGTCTCTTCGGTTGCCGGCTTCGGCCCGGTGATGCCGGGCTCCACCTATCCGGCCAGCAAGGCATGGGTCACCGGTTTCAGCGAATCGATCGGGCAGTCGACCCGCGCGGCGGGGGTGCACGTGATGGCGCTCTGCCCCGGCTACACCCGCACCGGCTACCACGAACGCACCGGCATCGACATGTCCGGCATGCCGCGGTGGATCTGGCTCAAGGCCGACGATGTGGTCGCCGAAGCCCTGCGTGACCTGCGAAAAGGCAAAACCGTAAGCGTTCCCGACTGGAAGTACAAGCTGGCCGTGGCGAGTCTGCGGCACGTGCCGCGGCGGCTGCTGCGCGGTGCCTTCCGGGACCGGCGCGGACAGGTCGACCCGGCCGGGCAGTGAGCTGCGGGCGGTGCCGGTCGACGCGTCGGTACCCTCGGCGTGGCAGCGCAACTCTGCCGGTGCGGTCGCGCAGCGTAGCTGTCCATCGCCAGTCATCGAGGGCTCGCACGGTCGGTCCGGGTGGGCCGCACACACCACCCACAGACTTGAGCAGTACCCTCTATCGCCATGGGGGACCACGACGACCTGCGTAAATTCATCACTGACCTGGCTGTGGTCCATGGCCGGGTCGTGCTCTCCTCGGGGCGGGAGGCGGAGTGGTACGTCGATCTGCGTCGCGTGACTCTCCATCACCGGGCCGCTCCCCTGGTCGGTCGGGTGATGCGGGAGCTGACCGCCGACTGGAATTACGACGCGGTCGGTGGGTTGACCCTGGGTGCCGATCCGATCGGCATCTCGATGTTGCACGCCGCCGCGGAGACCGATCGACCCCTGGACGCCTTCGTCGTCCGCAAGGCCGGCAAGGCGCACGGTCTCCAACGGCGGATCGAGGGTCCTGAGGTGGCCGGCCGGCGGGTACTGGCGGTGGAGGACACCTCGACGACGGGCGGCAGCGTGTTGACGGCCGTCGAAGCTCTACGCGAGGCCGGGGCGGAGGTCGTGGGCGTGGCGGTGATCGTCGATCGTGGCGCCAGCGACGTCGTACGCGCCGCCGGACTGCCGTATCGGGCGGCCTATACGTTGGCTGACCTCGGCCTTGTGGCGTAAAAATTTGCCGATTCGTATCTGCTGATATGCAGGCGGATCGATGCTGCTGGTGGAAGGATGGAATACGTGGGAACTGCGTTGGCTGAAATGACCATGCCTCAGATCTCGCCGCTTGCCGGCGAGCCGATCGAACGTGCCGACGCCGAGCGGCTGGCGGGGGTCCTCAAGGCCCTCGCCGACCCCGCCCGGCTGCGGCTGCTCAGCCTGATCCAGTCGGCGCCCGAGGGCGAAGCGTGCGTGTGTGACCTCACCGCGCCGCTCGGCCTCTCGCAGCCGACGGTCAGCCACCACCTCCGCATCCTCACCGAGGCCGGCTTGCTGGAGCGGGAGAAGCGTGGTGTGTGGGCCTACTACCGGCTGGTGCCGTCGGCGATCGCCACGATCGCCGACCTCCTCACGCCGCCGCGCAAGCGGGCCACCAAGAAGGCCCGCTGACTGCACCCGTTCGTCCCGTCCAGGGGCGACGTCCGATGGCGGACCAGGGGTGGCGTCATCGGGTGGTGACGGCTGTCCGTCACCGGTCAGTTCGCTGATCGAACCACCGTGCCCGCGGTGGCGTACGCGTACGCGAACGGCCGGTCCTCTCCCCGAGGGCCGGCCGTTCGCCGTTCAGTGGCCCTGCCCCTGGTCCGGGTACCGCCCACCGTCGCGCGGCGGGCGCTGCCCGTAGGTCTGCGGCGGGAACCGCTGGTCGTGGCCGGGCTGCTGGCCGTACGGCTGCGAGCCGCCGGAGGGCTGCCCGGGGTGCGGCTGCCGGGGCTGGTCGTGGTGGTGGTGCTCGACGGCGTCCCGGACGGCCTCCATCGTGCCGACCGCGGTCGCGGCGGTGATCACGGCCACGGCCTCACCGCGTCGACGCGCCCGGCGGTCGCGGAGGAACTCGAAGAAGATCGGCAGCACCGAGAGCAGGATGATCAGCGCGACGACCGGCAGGATGTACCTGTCGATCTTGTCGCCGATGGCGTTGTAGATCTGATCGGCGAGCAGGTAGCCGATCAGCAGGATGCCGTCCACCCAGAGGATCGCGCCGACGACGTTCCAGAGGAGGAACTGCCTCGCCGGCATGCCGAGCACCCCGGCCACCGGGTTGAGGAACGTCCGCACGATCGGAATGAACCGGGCCAGCACGACAGCCTTGGCCGGGCCGAACTTCTGGAAGTAGTACTCCGCCTTCTCCACGTACTCCTTCTTGAAGAGGCGGGAGTTGGGGCGGTCGAACATCCGCCGGCCGTAGCGGGCACCGAGCCAGTGCCCGAGTTGGGCCCCGACGATCGCGCAGATCGGCCCACCGATCAGCAGCCCGGCCAGCGAGAGCCGGGTGCCGCCGCCGAAGATCGCGTCGGCCACCGGCGAGGCGGCGACCCCGGCCAGGAAGAGCAGTGAGTCACCGGGGAAGAAGAACCCCACCAACAGACCGGTCTCGGCGAAGAGGATCACCCACACGCCGATCAGTCCGAAGGTCTGGAGCAGATCCTTGGGGTCGAGCGGGTTCAGCGCGACCGTCTCGGCTACCACCCGCGTCTTCTCACCTGTGTCCACGGCCACACACCATACCGAGCCCGCGAACCGCCGGTCGCGGCACGCGCCCCTCCGGCCGGGATATCGCCGCCACCCGCCCGGTCAGGCCACGAAGCGCGCCCGGCGACGCCGCGCCGCCAGGTAGCTGCCCACCCCGGCCAGCAGCAGCACCCCGCCGACCCCGGCGACGAGGGCGGTCGGGGAACCGGTGATCGGCAGCGTGCCGTCGTCCCCGCCCTGCCCACCCGAGCCGGCGTTCACCAGGATCTTCGCGGTGTCGTTGCGCGGGTCGAGGTCCGTCGTGGTCGTCGGGCCGTAGAGCAGCTCCGTGCTGCCGGTCAGGGCACCCGCCCGGTCGATGCGGAACGAGAACGGCAGGGCCACCTTCCCGCCCTTGCGGATGACGTCGTACTGGTAGCAGAGGTAGGCGCGGGCACCCGGCCGGCCACCCTGCTCGTCCTGGATGTCGGCGTCGAGGCAGTTCCCGGGGGCCTTCACGGCCGTGACACCCTTCGGCACGGTCATCTTGACGATCGTGTAGAAGTCGCGGCCGCCGTTGGACGACGAGGCCGGTCCCCGGTTGGTGTAACCGATCGTGACCGGCACGGTCTGGCCCACCCTGGCGGTGATCCGCACCTCGTCAGCCGCCAGATCGGCCCGCTGGTTGCCGGTGACGGTCAACGCGATGGCGGTGTCGTTGTCGGCCGGGTCGACGTCGGTCTGCGCTGCCCGGGACGCGCCGTCGGGCAGCCGGGTGCCGACCTGCTCCAGTCGCAGCACCTCACCCGTGCCCTGCTGGTCGAGCGTGTACCGGGGCTGCTGGTCCGCCCAGTCCTGCGGGGTGAGCCAGGTGGCGGTACCGGTCTGGGTGTTCGGTGCCGAGACGTCGCCGGGCACGGTGACCCCGAATCCGCCGCCGACCCGGAACACCCGGCCCGGCGCGATCTCGTCGTCGAAGGTGCACACGAACAGGTTCGGCGTGAAGTTGGTCAGGCCGCCTCTGCTGCCGTAGCGGCAGTTCCGGTAGCGCTGCGACGGGGTGAGGCCGTACATCGCCGACACGAGCAGCACCGCGCCCCGGGCGGTCTCGGCCCCCTGGTTGCCGACCGACAGCCCCACCGGCAGCCGGGCACCGGGACCACCGGTCAGCGTCACCGCGGGACCCGCCACCAGGTCGACCCCCTCGCCGACGAGGACGGTCGACGTGGTGGTGCTCGTACCCGACCTGCCGGTGGCCACGGTGAACCGGAGCAGGCCCTGTCGACCCACCGGGGCACCCGCGCGCGGGCGTACCGACAACGAGAGCAGGTCCGGTGCATCCTCCTGGTAGGCCAGGCAGGTCAGCACGGTGCCGGTACGGGTGCAGGCCGAGGCGGCGGAACCGCTCACCTCGGCGAAGGCGTCGACCGCGCCGTAGTCGACGGTGATGGTGTAGCTGTCCTGGAGTTTCTCGCCCAGCGCCCGCAGGACCACCGTCCTGTCGGGCCCGGCGGGAGCCAGGGTGACGTTGTTGGCGGAGGTGGCGAACCCGGCCACCGCGGCCACGTCGGGGGAAGCTCCGGGGCTGGCGGGGGCGGCCGGGGCGGGAGCGGCGGAGGCGACGACGCACGCACCCACCACCGCAAGTCCGGCCAGCCATCGACGCGTCGCGTGCTTGCGCATCAGCGGATCCTGTCCTGAGGAGGTGCTACGGCGGTCGCCGCAGCCTAAGGAGTTCGTCCCCGGCCGGGCGTCCCACGCCGACGGGTGGCGGCAGAATGGGCCGAACGGCCGGCGGATCCACCCCGAAGGTCCACCCCCGCCCGCCCGTCCCGGCGTGGACGGGCGGTCAGAGCCGGGGGTCGACCGGCTCCGACTCGCAGGCGAGGATCGCGAAGACCAACTCGTGCCGACGCCACAGCGGCGCATCGGCGGCGTAGGCGTCCAGGGCGGCCAGGCCGAGCGCGTGCTCGCGCAGCGCCAGACCCCGCTTGCGTCCCAGCGAACGGCGACGCAGCGCGGTGAGCTGGGCCGGATCGGTGTAGCCCGGACCGTAGATGATCCGCAGGTACTCCCGGCCCCGGCACTTGATCCCCGGCTGGAGCAGCGAACCGCGCGCCGACCGGGCGGCCGGACCGGCGTACGGCTTGACCACCATCCCCTCACCGCCGGCCGCGGTCAGCGTCGACCACCACCCGGTGGCCGCCGCCACCGCCGCCTCGTCGTCCAGCTCCACCACCTGGCGTCGGGTCGGCGTGAAGAACTCCGGGTCGGCCGCACAGAGCCGGTCGGCCAACGCCAGGTGCCACCCGTGGTCCCGGTCGGTGAAGGTCACCGTCGCCCCGGCCAGCACCGCGAACGGCGCCAGCGTCACCCCGCGCAACCCGTCGGTGGGTGCCACGTACGCGCGGTAGGCCGCCGAGTAGCCGTCGACCTCCGCCCGCCGGGCCGCCATCCGGTCCCGCAGCGCGGCCACCGGCAGTCCCCGGGCCGCCGCCGAGTCCAGCGCGGCGAGCGCCGCCGGCAGCGCCGCCCGTCCGGCCGCCCCGACCCCGGCGTACTGCTCACGGATCAGCCCGGCCGCCTTCGCCGACCAGGGCAGCAGCTCACAGTCCAGCAACAGCCGGTCGGTGCCCAGCTCGTCCCACAACCCGGCCGCCCCGACCGCCGCCCGGACCCGGTCCAGCAGCTCCCCGTCCAGCGGCGGACCGAAGAACGGCCGACCGGTACGGGTGTGCACCACCCCACCGCCGAACCGGCCGGGTTCCCGCTCGACCAGCACCACCGCCCGGGAGCCCATGTGCTTCTCCTGGCACACCACCCGCTGCACGCCGGCCGACCGGTAGTCCTCGAACGCCTGCGTCGGGTGCTCCAGGAACCCCGGCACGGTCGACGTCGAGCAGGGCGCCATCGTCGGCGGCAACCAGACCAGCCGACCCGGGTCCACCGCGAACCGGCTCATCACCTCCAGCGCCGCGGCGGCGTTCTCCGCCGGCACGGTCAGCGTGCCGTAGGCGTGTTCCAGGCGGCGGCGCCCGGTCACGTCGGCCAGGTCGAGCACCGTGTCCGGGCGGGTCGGGGCGAACAGCGGCCGCGCCGGGGCGTACCACTCCCGCTGGGCGTCGACCGCGACCAGCTCCCGCTCCGGGTAGCGCAGCGCGGTGAGCTTCCCGCCGAAGACGCAACCGGTGTCGACGCAGATCGTGTTGTTGATCCATTCCGGGGTCGGGGTGGGGGTGTGCCCGTACACGACCGTCGCCGCACCCCGGTAGTCGCGCGCCCACGGGTAGCGCACCGGCAGGCCGTACTCGTCGGTCTCGCCGGTGGTCTCGCCCCAGAGCGCGAACGAGCGGACCCGGCCCGACGCGCGGCCGTGATAGGCCTCCTTCAGGCCGGCGTGCGCCACCACCAGCCGGCCGCCGTCCAGCACGAAGTGGCTGACCAGGCCGTCGATGAAGGTCGCCACCCCGGCCACGAACGCCGGGTCCTCGGCGGCGAGCTGGTCCATCGTCTCGGCCAGGCCGTGGGTGAGCCTGACGTCCTGGCCACGCAGCTTGCGCAGCAGCTTGTGCTCGTGGTTGCCCGGCACGCAGATCGCGTGCCCGGCCGCGACCATGCCCATCACCAGGCGCAGCACGCCGGGCGAGTCCGGGCCGCGGTCCACCAGGTCACCCACGAAGACGGCGGTACGACCAGCCGGGTGCACCGCGTCCACCGGACGACCCGCGTCGTCGCGGTGCAGCACGAAGCCCAGCCGCGTCAGCAGCGCCTCCAGCTCCGCCCGGCAGCCGTGCACGTCACCGACGATGTCGAACGGCCCGGTCAGCTCCCGCCGGTCGTTGAACAGCTTCTCCAGCCGGATCCGCGCGGCGTCGATCTCCTGTACCCCGCGCAGCACGTGCACCCTGCGGAACCCCTCCCGGGCCAGTTGCCCGTACGACCGGCGCAGGTCCCGCTGCATCCGGGCCAGCACCTGCCGGCCGTGCGTCCGGTCGGCACGGGACAGGGTCCGCTCCCAGGCCAACGCCTCCGGCACGTCCAGCACGATCGCCACCGGGAGCACGTCGTGGTCCCGGGCCACCCTGACCAACCCGGCGCGGGCGTGCGGCTGGAGGTTCGTCGCGTCGACCACGGTGAGCCGGCCCCGCCGCAGCCGGACCCCCGCCACATGGTGCAGCGCCCCGAACGCGTCGGCGGAGGCGGACTGGTCGTTCTCGTCGTCGGCGACCATCGCCCGGAACGCGTCCGAGGCGAGCACCTGACTGGGCGCGAAGTGCCGCGCCGCGAAGGTGGACTTGCCCGAGCCGGAGACGCCGACCAGCGCCACCAGGGCGAGTTCGGGAATGTCGAGAGTGCTCATCGGGTCGTCTCCCGGCCGGCCACGGCGGTGAGGACGGCGAGCTGGGTGGGGTGACCCAGCTCGGGGTCCCGGTCACCGATCCCGCTGATCGTGGCCGTGTAGCCGTGCTCGGCGGCCACCCGGTCCACCCATGCCGCGAACTCGGCACGGGTCCACTCGAACCGGTGGTCGGGGTGCCGGAACCGGCCCGCCGGCAGCCCCTCGTACCGCACGTTGTACTCCGCGTTCGGGGTGGTCACCACGAGTGTGCCCGGCCGGGCGTGACCCAGCACGGCGTCCTCCAACGCGGGCAGCCGGGCCGGGTCCAGGTGCTCGACGACCTCCATCAGCACCGCCGCGTCGTAGCCGCGCAACCGGTCGTCCCGGTAGGTCAACGCCGACTGCCACAGCCGGATGCGGTCCTGCTGCCGCTGGGGCAGCCGGTCCAGCCGCAGCCGGCGGGCGGCCACGGCCAGCGCCTGGGTGGAGACGTCCACCCCCACCACCTCGGTGTAGCGCCGGTCGGCGAGCAGCCCGGTGAGCAGCGCACCGCCGCCACACCCCAGGTCCACCACCCGGGTCGCACCGCTGGCCGCCAGCGCGGCGAGCACCGCCTCGCGCCGTCGCGCCGCCAGGGACGCCCGCCGGGGATCGGCGACCGTCGACGCGCCGTCCGCCGGGCCGGTGGCCGCGTCGACACTGTCGTCCGGCACGGGTACGTCGGCCAGCCGCGACTCGGCCAGCCGGGCCATCGCCCGCCCGGCCAACGCCCGCCGGTGCGCCAGGTAACGCCGGGTGATCAACGTCCGCTCCGGGTGGTCGGCCAACCAGCCCGCCCCGGCCCGCAGAAGCTTGTCGATCTCGTCCGGGGCGACCCAGTAGTGCTTGGCGTCGTCCAGCACCGGCAGCAGGACGTACAGGTGGTTGAGGGCGTCGGCGAGCCGGACCGTGCCGGACAGGCAGAGGTCGACGTACCGGCTGTCACCCCATCCGGGGTGCTGCTCGTCGAGCGGGAGCGGGGCTGCGGTGACCGTCCAGCCGAGTGGGGCGAACAGCCGTACCGCCAGCTCCGCGCCGCCCCGGCAGCGCAGCACCGGCACCCGGATGCTCAGCGGGATCGCCGCGCCGGCCAGCTCCGGGCGCTCCCGGGACACCCCGCGCAGCGCGGAGCGGAACACCGTCGACAGCGCCGAGGAGAGCAGACTGGACGCGGCGTAGGCGCGGTCGTTGACGTACTGCCCGAGGGTGAAACTCTCCGGGGTGGACGCCGCCCGCCGCCGACCCACCCCGAGGCGCTGCGGATCGACCTCGACCAGCAGGGCGGCCGTGCACCGCTGCGCCGTCGCCTCCGGGTAGAAGACGTGCGCGGTGCCCGCCGGCAGGTCGAACTCCTGCACCCGGTCGGGGTGCTTGACCAGCAGGTAACCGAGATCGGTCGCCGGCTGGTGGGTGGTGGTCAGGGTGAGCAGCACGCGCCCATGATCCCAGCGGGGCCGATCCGGCGTCGTCCGCATTTCCCGTGGCGGCCCACCGCCGGGGGCCGGCCCGCACCGTCAGCGGTAGTCGTCCTCGTCGGCGGTGACCACCCGGGCCTGTTCCATGGCGTCCCAGTCCGCGACCTCCAGGCCCCGGTGCGGCTCGGCGTCGGTCTCGTCCGGGCCGATCACGGCGGCCTGCTCGACCGCGTCGGCCGGCTCTGCCTCCAGGTCGCGTTCCTGCGGGTCGAGGTGGTCGCTCGGGGTGAAGTCCTCGTCGGGCTGACCCATCGTCCCTCCCTGGTTGCGGCGGCCTGTCCACCCCACCGTACGGGTTGGCGGCTGAGGTCGCCCGGTGGGCGCGGGAACGCGGGAACGTCCCACCGGCGACGCCGGGCGGTGTCAGGATGGGCCGGTGGGCTTCCTGATCCGGTTGGTGATCACGGCGATCGCGCTGTGGGTCACCACGCTGATCGTGCCGGGGGTCGACGTCTCCGGGCGCAACGGCGCGAACACCGCGTTCACCCTGCTGGTGGTGGCGCTGATCTTCGGTGTGGTCAACGCGGTGCTCAAGCCGGTGATCAAGGTGGTCGGTTGCGTGTTCTACCTGCTCACCCTCGGGCTGTTCGCGCTGGTGGTGAACGCCCTGCTGTTCCTGCTGACCGACCGGATCGCGCGCGCGGTGGACCTGTCGTTCCGGGTGGACGGTTTCTGGCCGGCCTTCTGGGGTGCCATCGTGATGGCCGTGGTGACCTGGCTGATCAGCGTCGCCGTGCCGGACGGCCGGGAGACCCGGTGAGGCCGGGCGGTGGACGGTCACCGGGGCGGTTGTGTCCGCCGCGGCCTCCTACGGGATACTGCCGACGGTGGACAGCGCGGTCCGGCGCACCGACGGAAGACAGCGGCCAGCGCGGCCGAGAGCGGTAAGTAAGGAGCGTTTCACATGCCCATCGCTTCCCCCGAGGCTTACGCGGAGATGCTGGACCGGGCCAAGGCCGGCCGGTACGCGTACCCCGCGATCAACGTGACCTCGTCGCAGACCCTGAACGCGGCGCTGAAGGGCTTCGCCGACGCGGAGAGCGACGGCATCATCCAGGTGTCCACCGGTGGCGCGGAGTACCTGTCCGGCCCGTCGGTCAAGGACATGGTGACCGGCGCGGTGGCGTTCGCCGCGTACGCGCACGAGGTGGCCAAGAAGTACCCGGTCAACATCGCGCTGCACACCGACCACTGCCCGAAGGACAAGCTGGACGGGTTCGTCCGGCCGCTGATGGCGATCTCCCAGGAGCGGGTGAAGGGCGGCCAGGAGCCGCTGTTCCAGTCGCACATGTGGGACGGCTCGGCCGTGCCGGTGGCGGAGAACCTGGAGATCGCCGCCCAGCTCCTCGACGAGGCCGCCAAGGGCAAGATCGTCCTGGAGATCGAGGTCGGCGTCGTCGGTGGCGAGGAGGACGGCGTCGAGAACGCCATCAACGACAAGCTCTACACCACCGTCGAGGACGGCCTGGCCATGGTCGAGGCGCTCGGCCTGGGCGAGAAGGGCCGCTACATGGCGGCGCTGACCTTCGGCAACGTGCACGGCGTCTACAAGCCGGGCAACGTCAAGCTCCGGCCGGAGATCCTCAACCAGATCCAGGAGGCGGTCGGCGCCAAGTACGGCAAGGACAAGCCGCTCAGCCTGGTCTTCCACGGCGGCTCCGGCTCGCTGCTGGAGGAGATCCGGGAGGCGCTCGACTACGGCGTGGTGAAGATGAACATCGACACCGACACGCAGTACGCCTTCACCCGGCCCGTCGCGGACCACATGTTCCGCAACTACGACGGCGTACTCAAGATCGACGGCGAGGTCGGCAACAAGAAGCAGTACGACCCGCGTACCTGGGGCAAGCTGGCCGAGGCCGGTCTCGCCGCCCGGGTCGTCGAGGCGTGCGAGCACCTGCGCTCCACCGGCACCCGGATGAAGTGACCTGACGTACCCGACCGACGGCCGGCCCCCCGCGCGGGGGGCCGGCCGTCGGCGTCAGGCGGTCGCGGTGAGCACCCGGACGGCCTCCCGCACGTCGTCGGTGAGGTGGAGGCTGCCGGACAGGTCACCGAAGGGCGACCCGGCGAACAACGGCCGCAGCAACGACTCGATCGGCAACTCCCGGGTCCAGTACGCCCGGTCGAGGAAGACGTACGCCCCGCTCGCCCCGTCCGTGCCGTAGTACGTCTTCGTGGCCGCCTGGAACACCTCCTGCACGGTGCCGGCCCGGCCGGGCGCGAAGACGATCCCGCCCCGGGCCAGCCGCAGGATGGTGTCCTCCCGGATGGCGTTGGAGAAGTACTTGGCGATCCGCCCGGCGAACAGGTTCGCCGGTTCGTGCCCGTACAGCCAGGTGGGGATGGCCAGTCCGCCGGAACGGGCCCAGTCCAGCCCGGGGCCGCGCTGCTGCGGCACGGTCGCCGCGTAGCGGTCCCGCACGGCCAGCGCGGCGGCCGTGTACCGGTCGTGGTCGGTGAAGTCGGGGGCCACCGCCAGCAGGTCGATCGCCGTGTTCAGCTCCTGCGCCGGCCAGGCCGACAGGAACGCGCCCAGGTTGGCCGCCTCCATCACCCCGGGACCGCCGCCGGTCACCACCAGCCGGTCGGCCCGCGCCAGCTCCCAGCCCAGCACCGCCGCCATCCGGTACGGCACACTGCCGCGCGGCACCGCGTGCCCGCCCATCACCCCCACCACCGACTGCGGCCCGTGGGTGGCGAGCCAGGTCCGGGTCGCGTCGGCCAGGGCGTTGTCCACGCCGTGGTCGTGCAACCGCTGGCCGAGCGCCTCCTTCACGTCCGGCAGCGCGCCACCGTGGGTGCGGAAGTGGTCGTAGACCCGGGTGTCGTACATCCCGGCGAACCCGGCATCGGCGAACCCCTCGGCCAGGTCGGTCGGGGTGTAGAGATGGGCCGGCTGGGTCGGGTACGGCAGGCCGGAGAAGGGCGGCACCACGTTCGCGCCGCGCCGGACCAGGTCCGCGCCGACCTCCCGGCCGGCGAACCGGCAGCCGACGAAGAGGGTGCCGGCCACGTCGGTGGCGGTCAGGTCGGGGACGGGGTCGAGGTCGAGGCGGAGACCCTGCACGGTCAGCCCGGCGAGGCTGTCGGCGGCGAGGTGCCTGTCGAACTCGGCACGGGTCTCGATCTCGTCATGACTGGTGTCGTGCGGCGCGATGACGTCCGCGGGAGGTGGGGTGGGCACCCCGCCATCCTGCCCCCACCCCGCCACCGCGCACCGGGGCAGGGGTACCGACGACAGGAGCCCGGCGACCGAGGCCGCCGGGCTCCTGCGTAACCGGGTCCTGGGGAGGCTCCGGACCAATAGTTGTAGTGGAAAATATCTTCGGGTGGCATGGGCCGCAGGGCCGGTACGGTCGGCCGAGGGTGCACCCGACGGGGCCGACGGTTCACCCGGTAGGGTCCCGACGTGACGTAGACCTCCACCGTTCAGCCAGCGTACCCACCCGACCCCCTCGCGCCCCGCAGGGCGAAGCGGGTTGAATGGGGCGATGCAGAACCTGTTGCCTGAGCCTCCGGCCACTCTCCTGCCCGCGCACGACGATGCGGACGCCGCGCTGGCCGCCGCCGCACAGCAGGGCACCGACGAGGCGTACGCCGAGGTCGCGGCCCGCTTCCCGACGCACAGTGCGGCCTGGGCGGCGCTGGCCACCCGGGCCCTGGACGCCGGCCAGGTGGTCGCGGCGTACGCGTACGCCCGCACCGGCTACCACCGTGGCCTGGACCAGTTGCGGCGCAGCGGCTGGAAGGGGCACGGCCCGGTCCCCTGGTCGCACACCCCGAACCGGGGATTCCTGCGCTGCCTCTACGTGCTGTCCCGGGCCGCCGGGGAGATCGGCGAGGCGGACGAGGCCGCCCGCTGTGCCCAGTTCCTCCGCGACTGCGACCCGGCCGCCGGGGACGCCCTCGCCAGCACCTGACCGGCCCGTCTCCGGTCCGCCCCGACGACCGTCGGGGCGGACCGGCCGAGCAGGGTCAGAGGCCCTCGGCCACCGCCGCCGCGATCTTCAGCCAGGCGTCCCGGGTGGCCGAGGAGAGCCCGCCGTACCGGATCGGCTCGCCGGTGTCGATCAGCCGCTCGTACGGCGCGAGCAGTACCGCCCTCGTCCGGGCGGCGAAGTGCTCCTGGATGGCCGGCAGGTCGATCTCCTTACGTGACGGGGGCATCGACACCACCGTCACCGCCTGCCGGACCAGCCGGTGCCGGCCGCTCTGCTCCAGGTGGTCGAGCATCCGGGCGGCCGTCTCCGCCGAGTCGTTACGGGCCGACATGGTGACCACCAACTGGTCGGTGGCGTCCATCGCGGCCTGCCAGTTCTGCGCCCGGACGTTGTTCCCGGTGTCCACGAAGATCAACTTGTAGAACCGGCTCACCACCTCGCGGATCTCGGCGAACGCCGCCGCCGTCAGCATCTCGCCCCCGGTGGCCGACTCGTCCGAGGCGAGCACGTCGAACATCCCCTCGCCCTGCGAGCGGACATACTGCGACAGGTCGCCGATCCGGCCGTGCGGCCCCTGGAACTGCCCGAGGTCCCGCAGCATGTCGCGCACCGTACGGGAGTGGAAGTCCTGCTGCGCCCGCATCCCCAGGGTGCCCTGGGTCTCGTTGTTGTCCCAGGCCAGCACGTAACCCCCGCGCTTCTGCCCGAAGGTCATCGCGAGCAGCAGGATGGCCACCGTCTTGCCGGCCCCACCCTTGGGATTGACCACGGTCACCTGGCGCAGCCCGCCGAAGTTGCGGCGCACCATCTCGATGTCCCGCTTCACCTCCTGCTCGTGCTGCCCCGGGGGGAGCTTCACCAGGCCGATCCTGTTGACCATGGCCCGGACGCCCATCGTGGCGACCGGCTCGGCCGGCCGGATCTGCCGGCGGCGGGCGAAGTCCTCGGCGGTCGGCGCGATCCCGCTCTCCGGCGACCACCCCATCTCGGGATAGCTGACCGGGGCGAGCGGATCGGGATAGACCGGCGCGGACGGGGACGCCGGAGGTGTCCCGCCCGAGGTCGACGGCTCCGGCCAGGACGGCCGGTACCACCCGCCCGTCACCTGCTGCCCCGGTCCGGGCTGTTCCGCCGGTTGCGGTCCCGGAGCCGACTGCCCCGCTGCCTGCTGTGGTCCGGCCTGTTGCCCTGGCGGCTGCGACGGTCCGGCGGCCGGCTGTTCCGGTCCGGGTCGCTGTCCGGGCGTCGGGTAACCGGGTGCCGGCTGCTCGGGCAGCGACAGGCCGGGTGCCGGCTGCTCGGGCTGGCCCGGTGGCGTCGGCCCGCCCGGCTCGGGCCGGCCCGGTTCCGGATCATCCCGGCCGGCGTCGCCGGGGGTGGCTCGGAACCCTCCGGGGCCGGCGACCGGCGGCAGTGCGGTCGGTGGGAGCGACGGCGGCCCGGCAGGTGCCGGATGGGGCGTTCCGCCGGCTGTGGTCGGCGCCTGCGGGTGGTCGGGCCCGCGTACCGGTGCGGTGGCCGGACCGGTGGCCCGGTCGGGCTCGTCGGCCCCGGTGGAGAGCCGCTGGGGCGGCAATGCCCACGGTGACTCGCCCCGCCCCGTGGCCTGTGCCGGCACCGCCGCCGCGACCGCCGGACCGGCCTGCTGGATCTTGGAGGATGTCGGCCCCGTCGGGGGTCCGAACCTTCCGAGATTCAACTCGGTCGGGTCATCTCCGTGGGCCACGACGCTCCCGTTGCGCGGCGGCGATGGCGGGACGGGACGGGATGAACTGTTCGGCGGGGGCGTCGGAGCAGCCGCCGTCGACGGTCCGGGCTCGTGACCTGGCCCGGCGGGTGGAACGGCCGGCGTCGACGGTCCCGGCCCGACCGGCGCGGCAGCCGTGGACGCGCCGGGTCCGGGCCGGGACCCGGGCGGCGGAGCGACGGGGGCCGGCGGTGCCGGGGGACCGCCGAGCGACGGGTCCAACGTGAAGGGCAGGTCGAGATCCACCCGCCCGGTCCGGCCCGGACCCGCCCCACCGGCCGGTGCGGTCACCCGGCCCGCACCGGCACGATCCGCCGGGGCGGCGTGCCCGGCAGGGTCGTACCCGGGTGGGGGGTCGTAGCCGGGGGAGTCGTCGTAGCTCGGGGGAAGGCGGGTCGAGGGGGTCGGCTCCGGCAGGTCGGGCACCCAGCCGTCGCCGGGTGGGGCCCAGCCGCCGTCGGTCGGCAGGGGCGCGACCTCCGCCGCCAGTGACGGGTACGCCGTCGGCGGGTAGACCGGCGTGGGCTCGGCGGCCCAGTGCGGCACCGGCTCGACGGGGTCGGGCGGCCAGAGGGGTTCGATGTCCCGCTCCGGCCCCGGCTGCTGGCCGGGCTGTCCGGCCCGGTCGGCGTTGTCGTCCACCACGGATCCTCCCCACTCCTCCCGCCGAGGATAGGCCGTCCCGTTCCCGTTACGCCGGGTGACGGACGCGGGGAACGGTCAGCCGGTGAAGACCGCCCAGGCCCCGGGCTCGGTCCACCAGGACCGCTTGCGACTCAGCTCACCCTCGACCCCGTCGTCGAGGAAGGGCACCCGCTCGTCCCGGGGGATCACCGCCACCGCCCGGCCCCGGGCCCGCCGGACCTCGTACCGGATCTTCTTCTTCCTACCCAACCTCGGGCGCGTGGGCACGGGAACGGCCACCGCGACCTCCACCCGGCCGTCGGCCGGATCGGGGGCGGTGAGCAGCGGCAGCGAGTCGAGGGTGGCGTAGCCGCCGGCGTTGCCGATCGCGCAGGCCAGGATGGGGTCCGCGCCGTCGGAGAGCACCGCGTCGTCCACCTCCACCCGACCCCGCCAGTGCAGCGGCCGGCCCGCCTCGTCGGCGGCACCGAGCAGTGCCCCGTCCAGGGTCACCGAACCGCCGTCGTTGCGCAGCAGGTCGAGCCGGCGTACCCCGCCGTCGAGCACGGCCGCCGCCACCGCCGCCGGGTCCCGGGGCAGGCCGAGCTGCGCGGCCAGGTCACGGTGCGGGCCACCCCGGGCAGGATCGAGCGGAAGTACGCCGATCGGCGGCAGGTCGGGCACCGTACGGTTGCCGGCCAGCTCGGCGGGCCGGCGGCTGGGCGGTGGGGCGTACCGGCGGACGAGCCGACGCACGACGGCGCGCAACTGGGCGTCGCTGGCGACGGCGACGACCAGCCGGACCTTGCTGTCCGGGTCGGGCCAGGTGAGGCCGTCGGGGCGGGCCGGGGCGTCCAGCCGGGCCAGCACCTCGTCGACCCCGGCGTCGGAGCGGGCGACGACGGTCTCCACCCGGGCACCCCGCGCGGTCAACGCGTCCGCGCAGGCCAGCACCGGTACGCGTGGCGTCTCGCAGCGCTCTCCCTCCGGCGGCCCGGCCGGTTTCCCGGTGGCCTCGGCAGCACCGCCGCAGCAGGCGTCGCCGCTGCCGCAGCCCCCGCCGGGAGCGTCCCGCTCGGAGCCGAGGGTGAGCAGCACCACGTCGTACACTGCGGGCCTCCTGCCTCGCGACGTGAACCCCTGCCGGCCACGCCGTTTCTACTTGTTAGCCTGACACCCCGGGCTCGCCAACCGGTCGCCACCTGGCACCCGAGCCTTCTGGAGGCGGAAAAGATGCCAGCGATCGTGCTCATCGGTGCTCAGTGGGGCGACGAGGGCAAGGGCAAGGTTACCGACCTGCTGGGTGAGCGGGTCGACTACGTCGTGCGCTACTCCGGCGGCAACAACGCCGGCCACACGGTGATCACGCCGGACGGGCAGAAGTACGCACTGCACCTGATGCCGTCAGGCGCGCTCTCCCCGAGCGCGATGATCGTCATCGGCAACGGGGTGGTGGTCGACCCGAAGGTGCTGCTCGCCGAGATCGACGGGCTCGCCGAGCGTGGGGTGGACGTGTCCCGGCTGCGGATCTCCGGCGACGCGCACCTGATCATGCCGCACCACCGCGCGCTGGACCGGGTGGTGGAGCGCTACCTCGGCTCGGCCCGGATCGGCACCACCGGGCGCGGCATCGGCCCGGCGTACGGCGACAAGGTCGCCCGGATGGGCATCCGGCTCCAGGACCTGCTCGACCCGGGCATCCTGCGCAAGAAGCTGGAACTCGCGCTGCGCGAGAAGAACCAGCTGCTGTTCAAGGTCTACAACCGCAAGGCGATCGACGTCGACGAGACCGTCGAGGAGTACCTGCGGTACGCCGAGCGGCTGCGGCCGTACATCGCCGAGACCCGGGTGATGCTCTGGGACGCCCTGGACCGGGGCGAGACGGTGCTGCTGGAGGGTGCCCAGGCCACCATGCTCGACATGGATCACGGCACGTACCCCTTCGTGACCTCGTCGAACCCGACGGCCGGTGGGGCGTGCGTGGGTGCCGGCATCCCGCCCACCGCGATCAACAGGGTGATCGCGGTGAGCAAGGCGTACACCACGCGGGTGGGGTCCGGACCGTTCCCGACCGAGCTGTTCGACGACAACGGCCAGCACCTGCGCAAGGTCGGCCACGAGTACGGCACCACCACCGGCCGGGAACGCCGGTGCGGCTGGTTCGACGCCGTCGTGGCCCGGTACGCGTGCCGCCTCAACGGCGTCACCGACCTGGTCGTCACGAAGCTGGACGTGCTCACCGGTCTGTCCAAGGTCCCGCTCTGCGTCGGGTACGAGATCAACGGTGAGCGCTTCGACGACATGCCGATGACGCAGACCGACTTCCACCACGCCACCCCGATCTACGAAGAGCACGACGGGTGGTGGGAGGACATCAGCAAGGCGCGCACCGAGGACGAGCTGCCGGAGAACGCCCGCCGCTACATCGCCCGCATCGAGGAGATCACCGGCACCCGGGTCAGCGTGGTGGGCGTGGGCCCCGGCCGCGAGGAGAACGTCGTCCGCCACCCTCTCCTCCCCTGACCCTCCCCGCTTCCCCTCCCCGCTCTGCGCGCGGCCCCGCTGTGCCCGGTCCCGCTGTGCCCCGATGATCAAGAGGTTTGCGTCACGGATTCGCCTTCCGGTGACGCAAACCTCTTGATCACCTGTGGAAACCCGGGGGTTGTCCACAGGGTTATCCACAGGGGTGGAAGTGGGGGCGGGTAGGGCGTGAGGGTGGCAGGGTGATGCCGCTCGAAATTCTCCGTCGGGTCGCCCTCGGGCAGGACGGCATGGTCACCGCGTCGCAGGCCCTCGCGGCCGGGCTGACCCGCGACCATGTCCGGCAACTCTGCCGCTCCGGGCGGTGGACGCGGCTGTCCCGTGGTTGTTACGCCCCCGCCGGGCAGCCACCGGACGCGGTCGCTTGGCGGGCCCGCATCCGGGCGGCGGTGACGAGCCTCGGCCCCGGAGCCTTCGCCGTCCTCGACAGTGCCCTCGCGCTGCACGACATCGCCGGGCCACGCCGATCCGCCGTCCATGTGTCGGTGCCGGTGGACCGGCCCCGGCCGCAACGGCACACCGAACCCGTGCTCGTCGTCCACCAGTTCACCGTGGCCCCGGGCGACGTCGTCGACGTGGCCGGCATTCCCACCACCTCGCCGCTGCGCACGGTGACGGACATGATTCTCCGGCTCGACCGGTACCCGGCGGTGTCCGTACTCGACTCGGCGCTGAACCGGGGGCTCGTCACCCCGGAGGACCTGGCCACCGCGCCGGCACTCGTCCGGGCTCGCCGGGGTGCCACAGCCGCCCGTGGCCACCTCGCCGAGGTGGACGGCCGCGCCCAGTCACCACTGGAGACCTGGTCGCGGCTGCGCTGCGTCGACGGCGGAGTCCCGCCCGACGTGCTGCAACAGGAGGTCCGGGACAGGGACGGTCACCTGCTCGGCATCGGTGACCTCGGGTGGCGGGCGGCGCGGTTGATCGCCGAGGCCGACGGGGCGGGCCCACACGGCACCCCGGAGGCCCTGTTCGCCGACCGTCGCCGACAGAACCGCCTGGTCAACGCCGGTTGGCGGGTGCTCCGGTTCACCTGGTCCGACGCGCTGCGCCCGGACTACATCCCGCACACCGTTCGCCAGGCCATGGCCCTCACCCGTTCCCGCCCCTAGCTCGTCGAGCGCCACGCCCGGCTCACCCCACACCCGGCCCGCCCCCTCGTTCGGTGATCAAGAGCTCCGCGTCAGTTGACCAAGAGGTTTGCGTCAAAGTCGATCTTCAACGTGACGCAAACCTCTTGATCACCGGGGAAAGCCGGGGAAAGCCGGGGAAAGCCGGGGCGGGGCGGGAGAGGCGGGGCGGGGGCGGGGCGGGGGTGCGGGGCAGGGGGGAGGGGAGGGTGGGGGTGGTGGGTAGGATTCGTCGCCGTGCGCGTACTTCTTCTGGGTGGTGGCGGGCGGGAGCATGCGCTCGCGCTGGGGTTGGTCGGGGATCCGGCGGTCGAGGTCCTGTTCGCGGCACCCGGTAACCCGGGGATCGCGGGGGTGGCGGAGCTACGGCAGGTCGATCCGGCCGATCCCGCCGCGGTGGCGGCGCTGGCCGTGGAGGTCGGTGCCGACCTGGTGGTGATCGGGCCGGAGGCCCCGCTGGTCGCCGGGGTCGCCGACGCGGTACGCGCCAAGGGTGTCCCCGTCTTCGGTCCGTCGGCCGAGGCGGCCCGGTTGGAGGGCTCCAAGACCTTCGCCAAGGAGGTCATGACGGCGGCCGGGGTGCCGACCGCCCGCGCGTACACCTGCACGGACGCACAGAGCGTCGGGCGGGCGCTTGACGAGTTCGGCACGCCGTACGTGGTGAAGAACGACGGGCTGGCCGCCGGCAAGGGCGTGGTGGTCACCGACGACCGGGACGTCGCGCTGCGGCACGCGCAGGAGTGCGGTCGGGTGGTGATCGAGGAGTACCTGTCCGGCCCCGAGGTCTCCCTGTTCGTGGTGACCGACGGTGAGGCGGCCCTGCCGCTGCTGCCGGCGCAGGACTTCAAGCGGGTCGGTGACGGCGACACCGGCCCGAACACCGGCGGCATGGGGGCGTACGCGCCGCTGCCGTGGGCACCGCCGGGCCTGGTCGACGAGGTGCTGGCCGACGTGGTCCACCCGACGCTGGCCGAGATGCGCCGCCGGGGCACCCCGTTCGCCGGGCTGCTCTACGTCGGGCTGGCGCTCACCGCCGCCGGCCCCCGGGTGATCGAGTTCAACGCCCGCTTCGGCGACCCGGAGACGCAGGTGGTGCTGGCGCTGCTGGAGACCCCGCTGGGCGGGCTGCTGCACGCTGCGGCGACGGGAACGCTGGCCGCGCACCCGCCGCTGCGGTGGCGGGACGGTGCGGCCGTCACGGTGGTGGTGGCCGCCGAGGGTTACCCGGCGACCCCGCGTACCGGTGACGTGATCACCGGCGCCGACCACCCGGGCGTCATCCACGCCGGTACCGCCCGCCGGGCCGCCGACGGCGCGTTGCTCTCCGCCGGCGGCCGGGTCCTCTGCGGTACGGCCACCGGGCCGGACCTGACCGCCGCCCGGGACGCCGCCTACGCCCTGGTACGCGGCATTGAGCTGGCCGGCTCGCACCACCGCACCGACATCGCCGCCACCGCGATCGACGGCCGGATCACCGTTCCGGACTGACCACAGCCGGGGCGACTGCCGGAGCGCCCGCCCGACGCCGGGCGTGGCACGACACGGGAGCGGCCGGCCACCCTCCCGGCCCGACCACCACCGCGATCAACGGCCCGCAGTGCCGGCCCCGGTCGGGTCGTGCCCCGTCGGGTCGGCGGTCAGAGCAGGGACAGGGCGGCGGCGATGACCCGTTGGGCGGTGGCGCTGAGTTCCTCGCCCTTGGCGTCGGTGCTGGTGATCGAGTATTCCACCCGGAACCGGCCGTCCCGGGTGGAGGCGACCCCGGCGAGGTAGCCGTACCGGGAGCCGGTCTTGATCCACAGGGTTTCGCCGTCGGGCAGTGGGAACGCGGTGAGCCCGGCGCTGTAGCGGGCCGGCCCGCCACCGACGTCCGGCACGCCCGGCAGGGTGAACATCGTGCCGAGCTGGGCCGGCGGCACGACCCGGCCGGCGAACAGCGCGGTGAGGAAGGTGTCCAGGTCGGTCAGGCTGGAGATGACGTTGCCGGCGGCCGGGGTGAAGGTCTGGCTCCAGGTGGTGACGTCGACCAGTTCGGTCCGACCGTCGCGGACGACCGCCTGGTACCCGTGGGCGTGCGGGCCCCGGAGGCGCGGGTCGTCGCCCGGCGCGTACGTGTCCTTCAGGCCGAGCGGCCGGGCGATGCGCCGGTCCAGTTCCGTCGCGAACGGGTGACCGGTGACCTTCTCGATGAGCAGCCCGGCGACGATGTAACCCATGTTGGTGTAGTGCTGCCTCGTGCCGGGGTCGAACTCGCGGGGGTTCTCCAGCCCGAGCCGGACCAGCTGTCGTGGGGTCCATCTGTCGTACCGGTGGGCGAGCTGCCATTCGATGTCGTCCGGCACGCGGGGGCTGGGCAGGCCGCTGGTGTGGTCGAGCAGTTGCCGGACGCTGACCGGCGGGTAGTCGGCGGGAAGCAGACCGGGCAGGAGCCGCTGCACCGACGCGTCGAGGTCGATCCGGTCCTCGGCCGCGAGTTGCAGCACGATGGCGGCGGTGAACGCCTTGGTGACGCTGCCCACCCGGAACCGGGCGTGCGGCGGTACGGGGGTCCGGCCGCGCAGGTCCCGCACGCCGGTGGTGCCGGTCCAGCAGCCGTCGGGCGTGGTGATCCGGACCTGGGCGCTGGTCGCGTCGGCGTCGGGTAACCCGGCTATCGCCTGCCGGACCGGGGTCGGGTCGAGGGTGCCGGGCCGGCAGCCCGCAGCCCCGCGCCGGTCACCGGCGGAGACGGGAGAGGGGGCTGCGACGGCGAGCGTCCCCGGGGCTGCGACGGCGAGCAGGGCACCGAGCGTCGAGGCGACGAGCACGGCCCGTCGATTCATGATCTTCATGGCGTCGAGCCTGCCGGTCACGGGGAGCGGCGACATCGGGGAGAGTCCCCCGCCGCACCCCGATCGTCGGCTCGGGGGACCACCCGGGGAGGATCAGCCGTAGTAGCGGCGGAGTTCCCGGGTGAGCACCTTGCCGGTGGCGTTGCGGGGCAGGTACTTCACGAAGATCACGTCCCGGGGTACGGAGAACCGGGCCAGGTAGCGCCGGACGTACTCGCGTACCGCCTCGGGGTCCAGGGTCTCGCCGGGGTGCAGGGCGAGGAACGCGGCCAGCCGCTGCCCGTACTGCGGGTCCGGTACGCCGAGTACGGCGGCCTCACGGACCTGCGGCAGCCGGGTGAGCAGGTCCTCCAGCTCGGACGGGAACACGTTCTCCCCGCCGGAGACGATCATGTCGTCGGCACGGCCGTCGACGAAGAGCAGCCCGTCGGCGTTGACCCGGCCGAGGTCACCGGTGTCGAGCAGCCCGTCGTGGATCTCCCGGCGGGCCCCCGAGGTGTAGCCCTCGAACAGCATCTCGTTGCCGACGAGGATCCGGCCGACCCGCCCGGCCGGCACCGGTTTCCCGTCGTCGTTGACGATCTCCAGGCGGGTGCCGTGCGGGGGGCGACCGGCGGTGGTGGGGGCCCGGCGCAGCTCGGCGGGGCCGGCGATGGCGGCCCAGGAGACCTCCGTGGAGCCGTACAGGTTGTAGAGGACGTCGCCGTAGGTCTCCATGAACCGGGTGGTGAGGCCGCCGGGCAGCGCCGAGCCGCTGACCGCGACCACCTTCAGCGCCGGCCGGGGCTCCGGTGGCGGCACGTCGAGCAGGCGCTGCACCATCACCGGTACGGCGAACAGCGCCTGACACCGGTGGGTCACGAGTGCGTCCAGCGTGGCGGCCGGGTCGAACCGGCGGTGCAGCACGATCGTGGCGCGCAGCGCGAAGGCGACCTGGAGGGCCGCGTACCCCCAGGTGTGGAAGATCGGGGCGGCGATCAGCACGGTGTCGTGGGTGTGCAGCGGGATGCGGTCGATGATGGACACCAGCGGGCCGAAGCCGTTCGGGACGGGCCGGCGGGCACCCTTGGGTGTGCCGGTGGTGCCGGAGGTCAGCACGATGGTCCGGCCGTCGTGGGCGGGCGGGGCGAGCCGGTCGGCGGGGAGCGCGGCGGCGACCAGGGCGTCGAGGCCGGGTTCGTCGACCCGGTGCACCTCGGCGGGGACACCCAGGACCCGCTCGGCGAACTCGGTGTCGTGCACCAGCAACCGCAGCCGTTGCTCCTCGGCGACGGTGGCGAGCTGCGCGGCGGACAGTCCGGTGTTGACCAGCACCGCGTCCGCGCCGAGCAGGGTGGCGGCGACGATGCCCTCGATCAGCCCGTGGTGGTTGCGGCACAGCAGCCCGACCCGGTCCCCGGCCTGTACGCCGAGCACGCTGCGCATCGACCGGGCGAGCCGTTCGGCCCGGTCGAGCAGTTCCCGGTAGGTGAGTTCGTGGCCGTGCTCGTCGACGACGGCGACCCGGCCCGGGTCGCGGGCGGCGGCCTGCCGCAGTTCGCCGGCCATGCCCCAGCCCCACTGGCGCAGCGCGGCGAGTTGTGAGGCGACCCGGACGGGGTGCCCGGGGGTGAGCAGTCCCCGCCTGGTCAGTGTGGCCACGATGAACGGCAGGTCCATCCGGCGACCTCCTTCGGGGTGCGACGTGGGGCCGGCCGGGGCCCTCACCAGGGATTCCTTTCCGATCATGCGTCGTTGACGGCCGACCGCCCAGTCGGCGTCGCCCGTGGTGGACGGGCGGTGACCGGGCGGTCGACCGGTGGCGACGGTCAGCGGATCTGGACGCCGGAGATGGCCCGGGAGATGACCAGCCGTTGGATCTCGGAGGTGCCCTCGAAGATGGTGTAGATCTTGGCGTCCCGGTACCAGCGTTCGACCGGGTGGTCACGCAGGAAGCCGGCCCCGCCGAGGAGCTGCACCGCCTTGTCGGTCACCGAGACGGCCACCTCGCCCGCCTTGAGCTTGGACATCGAGCCCTCGCCGGCGGTGAACGGCCGGTTGTTCCGGCCCATCCAGGCCGCCCGCCAGACCAGCAGCCGGGCGGCGTCGATCTCCGTCTTCATGTCGGCCAGGGCGAACGCGACGGCCTGGTTTTCGATGATCGGCCGGCCGAACTGGACCCGGTCCCTCGCGTAGTCGAGGGCGTACTCGTAGGCGGCGCGGGCGACACCGAGCGCCTGCGCGCCGACGGCCGGCCGGGACAGCTCGAAGGTGCGCATCGCGGCCTGGCCGCTGGCCCGATGGCCGGACCGGGCGCGGGCCAGCCGCTCGTCCAGCGCGTCCTTCCCGCCGAGCAGGCAGCGGCCGGGCACCCGGACGTCGTCGAGGAAGACGTCGGCGGTGTGCGAGGCGCGCAGCCCCAGCTTCTTGAGCTTGCGGGTCGCGTGCAGCCCGGCCGTCCCCGGCGGTACGACGAACGCGGCCTGCCCGCGCGAGCCCAGGTCGGGCGCGACGGAGGCGGTGACCACGTGCACCCCGGCGATCCCGCCGTTGGTGGCGTACGCCTTCTGCCCGCTCAGCACCCACTCGTCGGTGGCCTCGTCGTGGACGGCTCTGCTGCGCATGGCCGCGACGTCGGAGCCGGCCTCCGGTTCGGTGGTGCAGAACGCGGCGACGGCGGGTTCGTCAACCGTGCCGAAGCACTGCGGCACCCATTCGACCATCTGGTCGGGGGTGCCGGTGCCGTAGATGGCGGCGACGGCGAGCGAGCTGCCGAAGATGCTCAGCCCGATGCCGGCGTCGCCCCAGAAGAGTTCCTCACTGGCGATCGGCAGGGACAACCCGGTGGGGTCGGCCCAGCAGGTGGCGAGGAACTCGAAGCCGTACAGGCCGATCTTCGCCGCTTCCCGGATGATCGGCCAGGGGGTCTCCTCCCGGGCGTCCCACTCGGCGGCGGCCGGGCGCACGACCTCGGCGGCGAAGCCGTGCACCCAGTCCCGCAGGTCCCGCTGTTCCTCGTTCAGGTCGAGCGAGAACTCGGCCATCGTCAGGCCTTGGGGATGTCGAACAGGTTGGCGATGTTGGCGGCCAGGCCCAGGTCGCCCTTGGCCTTCAGCTTGCCGGTCATGAACATCATCACCGGGTTGGCTCCGCCGGAGACGATCCGCAGGAACTCGACCGGGCCCATGCTGAGGGTGAGCTTCGGGTCGCGGGTGGGGGTCTCCGAGACGGTGCAGGTGCCGTTCTCGATGACGATCTCGTAGGTGTCGGCGCCACCGTCGGGGCGGCCGGTGATGTTCCAGTGGATGACCGCGTTGGTGGCACCGGCACGGTCGGCGCGGAAGATCTGCGGCATCCGGCCGAAGACCTCGCTGAGCACCTTGCCGCGCAGGTCGCCGGACATCACCTCGGCGATCTTGTCGTCCGGGGTGGACTTGACCAGCTGGGCGAACTCCTTCGGGCCGAAGTTGGCGAAGTTGGCCGGGTCGAAGTCAGTCATGGAAGTTGCACCTCTCGGGGCGGACCGGTTCTGGTTACTCCCGCGTAACCTTACGCACGAGTAGGTATGCTCGCAAGGGTGTCCAGCACGCCGAGCTTCAAGCGCCTCCCCCGGGCCGTACGCGAGCAGCAGATGCTCGACGCGGCCGTCAAGGTCTTCTCCCGGCGCGGCTTCCACGCCGCCAGCATGGACGAGATCGCCGAGGACGCGGGCATCTCCAAGCCGATGGTCTACGCCTACCTCGGCACCAAGGAGGAACTCTTCATCGCCTGCCTGCACCGGGAGACCGCCCGGATGATGCTGGCGATCGCCGGTGCCGCCGCCCCCGACCTGCCGCCCGACCAGCGGCTCTGGCGCGGCCTGCGGGCCTTCTTCGGCTTCGTCGGGGCGCACCGCGACGGCTGGGCCGTGCTCTACCGGCAGGCCCGCGGCTCCCAGCCGTTCGCCGCCGAGCTGGCCGCGATGCGCGCCCGGCTGGTCGACGTGGTCGCCGGGATGCTCGACCACGCGCTGCGCGTCCGGGGCCGGGAGGTCGCCGCGACCGAGCTGGAGGTCGTCGCGTACGCCCTGGTCGGCGCGAGCGAGTCGCTGGCCGACTGGCTCGCCGACCACCCGGAGGCCGAGCCGGAGAAGACCGCCACCCGGATGATGAACGTCGCCTGGCTCGGCGCGGCCCAGCTCCTCGACGGCGTCACCTGGCGTCCCCCGGCGGACTGACCGCCCCCGCCCGCCGGTCCCGGCTCCGCCCGTGGCCCCGCCGGTCCCGGCGCAACGGGGTCAGCGGTGGGCGGCGGCGCGACGGCGGGCCCGCAGGCGCATCCAACGGACCAGCTCCAACAACCCGGTGACGGCCAGCGAGAGCCCGACGCCGACGAGCAGCCCCCGCAGCGGATCGCGTTCGAAGGCCAGCCCACCGAAGTAGCCGAGCAGCCCGCAGTACAGGCTCCAGACGGTGGCGGCGACGGCGTCGAACACCAGGAAGCGCAGGAGCGGATACCGGACGGCACCCATGGTCAGGGTGACGGCGGTCCGGCCGCCGGGCACGAAGCGGGAGGTGGTGAGGATCGAGCCGCCCCGCCGGTCCACCGCCCGACGGGCCCAGTCCGAGCCGCTGCGGCGGCGGCTGCCGTCGGGCAGCCGGGCCAGCCGCGCCGCGCCGCCGCCCCGACCGATGCCGTACGACACGTGGTCGCCGACGAGCGCGCCGAGGGCCGCCACCGCGATCACGGCCACCAGGTTCGGCTCGCCGCTTGCCGCGAACACCCCGGCGGTGATCAGGACGGTCTCGCCGGGCACCGCCGGGAAGAACGCGTCGACCGCGGTCACCACGAAGATCACCAGGTACACCCAGGGTGAGGTGACGGTGTGGTGGAGCAGGTCGAGCACCGACTGCATGCCCTCATGCTCGACGCTGGGCCCCCGGCCGGGGGCCCAGTCGCCGGATCAGGCCGCCGGCTGGGGAACCGGCAGCGGATCGGCGGCGGAGCTGCCGTGTTCCCGCTTGTCGGCGGCGGTGGGGCCGTGCGAGGTGAGCACCACCGGGGCGGCCAGCGCTTCGGACACCGCCGCCGGCCAGTCGGTCGGCGGGGCGTCGTACACCGGGCGGGTGGTCAGCAGGCGGGCGGTGAGGGCCGCCTGCCGCTCCAGGTCACCGGGCGGGCCGGGCGGCAACCGGTCGGTCCCGTCGTAGCGGCGGCACAGCCTCAGCGCCGGGCGGGCCGGGTCGGGGCGGGTCAGGTCGAGGTGGGTGAGAGCGAGGCCGTCCACCCCGCCGGCCACGTCCAGGGCGTACCGGTGGGCGACGGCGTCGAAGTGACCGAACCGGAACCGGCCCTGCCACGGGTTGGTCGGGTTGCGCGGGTCGGTCAACGGCAGCGACCGGTCCTCGGTGACCAGCGGACCGGGCCCGTGCCGGGTGGTCACCGTCCGCACCACCCCCAGCCGGTACGCCGACCCGGCCGCCCCCGCCTCGGCGAGCAGCGTCTCGGCGTTGGCGAAGGTGGTGGTGCTCCACGTGGTGTACGGGTGGAAGCCGTGCCACTCGTCCAGCAGCACCCCCTGCGCCCCCTCGAAGACGCAGGTCCCCGCCCGCAGCACCCCGGCCAGGTACGACCGGTCGACGATCGCCACCCGGTCAGCGAAGGCGGTGAACGCCGGCAGGCAGTCCGACACCGGCGGGGCGTCCAGCGGGCCGAGTTCGGCGGTCAGCCGGTCCCGCAGCGCGGTGAGCCGGCGGCGCAGCAGTTCCGGGTCCCGGCAGTCGGCCACCCGGGGCGCCTCGTCGGGGTGGGCGAGCCCGTACCGGACGGACTCGCCCACCCCCAGCCCGCAGGAGCCGTGCCGGGCGGCCCCCCGGGCGATCTCCCGGAGCCGGTTCGCCGCCCGGTGGTACGGCGTGGCCAGCAGCGCCTCCCCGTCGACGGTGAGCCGGTCGAGGGCGTCGGGCACCCCGACCGAGGCGAGGTGGTCGGCCTCGGCGGCCAACGCCAGCGGGTCCACCACCTGCTGCCGGGCCAGGTGGGTACGCACCCCCGGGCGGAACGTCCCCGCCCCGAACTGGGCGAACGTGTGGTGCCTGCCGTCGGGCAGCAGCACGTTGTGGGCGGCCTGCGCACCCCCGTTGAACCGCACCACGGTGTGCACGTGGCGGGTCGCGCAGAGCCAGTCCACGACGGTGCCCTTGCCGGCGTCGCCGTAACCGAGGTCGACCACGATCACGTGCCGGCCGGGCTGTCCGGGGTCGGGGAGGGCGGTCACAGCCGGGTCACCCCACCGGCCCGGCGCGACGTGGCCGGCAGCGTGGAGACCTCGGCGCGGCGGCCGCCGCCCAGCGGGGCCAGCGCCTTGGACACGGTGCGGCCGGCGGTGGAGCCGGCCCGGTCCAGGTCGCGCAGCCCCTCGTCGAGGTCGATGGCCTGCTCGCCGAGGCCGACGGTGAGCGCGATGGTCTCGCAGACCGCGTCCAGGTCGTCGAGGATGACGGCGCGCTGCCCGAGCAGGTCCCGCCAGAAGTCGAGCATCTTGGCGTTGCCGGCGTAGTGGCTGCCGGCGGGGAGCAGGTAGTAGGTGTCCCAGCGCCGGGTCACCTCGTCGACGATCTGCCGCAGCGGCACGTCCTCGCCGAGGTCGTCGCCGATCAGCCGGCCCACCTCCCGCCGGTTCACCCGGGGGTACGCCAGCTCGTCGCCGATGATGAACAGGTAGCCGCGCCGGCCCCGCTTCTCCCAGCTGTCGGTGACCGTGTGCCGGGCCATGAAGTACATCGCCAGCTCGTACGACTCGGTCATCTGACCGCCGCCGCCACCCTCCAGCACGATCCGGCCGAGGTCGTCGTCCATCCGGTTGTCCGACTCGAACTGCCCCACCTGCAACGGCACCCGGTCGCAGGTGGCGTCGCCGATCGCGCCGAACAGCACCTGCGGGTCGCGGGCGTAGCCCTGGCGCAGCAGCAGCCCGAGCAGTTGCGGCAGCTTGGCCTGGAGGGTGCGGGGCACGTGCCCCATCGAGCCGGTCACGTCGAACAGCACCGCGATGGGTGTCGACTGCGGGTGCTCGGCGGAGTCCCGGCTCTCCCGGACCGCGCCGCGCGGGTCGAGCGCCGGGTGCACGGTGCGGGCTCCGCTGTCGCTGTAGGAGAAGGCGCTGGTGCCCTTCTTCTTCCGGTAGCGGTCGGCGGCGTCGTACACGTCGGTGGACCAGATTCCGCTGCCCATGGCAGCCTCCCTAGGGGTTGAGGGTGAACGGTCGGAAGGTGCGCGGCCCGTAGAGCCGGTCGAGCACCTCGTCGAGTTCGCCGAGCAGTCGCCAGGCGTCGTCGGGTCGGGCGGCCAGCGCCGGGCGGCGGCAGCCGTCGGCGAAGGCGCGCAGTTCACGGGGGGCGCGGTCGCCCATCAGCCAGCTCATGCACGTCGCGGCCATCGCCAGGTCGGTGCCGGGGCCGGCGGGCCGCCGCGCGGTGACCTCCGGCGGGTACCAGTCCTCGTGGCCGGGGACCAGCGCCGGGACGGTGCCGCCGTCGACGGCGGAGAAGCACCAGTCGACGAGCACCACGCCGTGCGCGTCCGGCTCGATCAGCACGTGCCGGGGGAGCACCGCGCCGTGCACCACGCCGGCCCGGTGGGCCAGGCCGAGGGCGACCAGCAGCCGTCGCCACATCCAGGCCGCGTCCCGGGCGTCCAGCCCGTCGGGGTACGCCCGGCGTACCGCATCGAGGTCGTGCAGCCCGGGTACGGCGGCGAGCACGCTGATCCGGCGTTCCGCCCCGCTGGCGGCGTCACGGTGCCGGAAGCTGTCCACCAACCGGGGCACGTACGGCAGGTGGCGCGGGTCGCCGCGGTCCTCGATCTGCCGCAGCGCGTACGCCTCGCGGGCCATCAGGTCGTTGTCGGCCGGGTCGCGGGGAAGCTTGAGCAGCCGGTCCGCGCCGACGTCGTAGAGGTCGGCGAGGTCACCGGCGTGGGCGGGCGCCCCGAGCCGGTACCCGCCGAGCACGACCGTCGCCGGGTCGGGGGTGCCGGTCGCCTGCCAGCGGGTGGTGACCTGGACGAAGGCGTCGGTGGCGGCGGCGCGTACCCGGGCGTCGAGCGCGCCCAGCCGGTCGGGGTGCAGGGCCGCGACCAGCTCGCGGTAGCGCCGGGCCGGGGTGTCGACGCCGAACAGGTCGGCGTCGGTGCGGGCCGCCGCGACCAGCCGGATCGCCTCGTCGGTTCTCACCGGACGGTCTCCTCCCGGGCGGGGCGCAGCAGCGCCGGGTGCAGCAGCCGGGCGTCGCCGGACCGGTAGAGCCGGGCCCGGGGACCGCCCCGGGCACCGCCGCGTTCGGTGTTGCCGCCGGTGCTCTCGACGAAGCCGGGGACGGAGAGCACCTTGCGGTGGAAGTTGCCGGCGTGCAGCGGGTGTCCCCAGACCGTCTCGTAGACGCCGCGCAGCTCGGCGATGGTGAACTCGGGGCCGAGGAAGCGGGTGGCCAGCGGGGTGTACTCCAGCTTGGAGCGGGCCCGCTCCAGCCCGTCGTCGACGATCCGGGCGTGGTCGAAGGCGAGCTGCCGGCTGGGCAGGGCGGTGACCGGCAGCCACCCGGCCTCGTCGGCGTCGCTGTCGGCGACCGGGTCCGGCAGGTCGGGGGCGAAGGCGAGGTGGGCGACGGAGACGATCCGCATCCGGGGGTCCCGCTCCGGCGCGCCGTAGCTGGCGAGTTGTTCCAGGTGGACGCGGCACAGCCGGTCGCCGCCGAGGCCGGTCTCCTCGGCGAGTTCGCGGCGGGCCCCGGTGGCGAGGTCCTCGTCGGGCTGGACGAACCCGCCGGGCAGCGCCCAGTGCCCCTGGTACGGGGGCTGGCCACGCCGGATCAGCAGCAGGTGCAGCGCGCCCTCGCGGATGGTCAGCGCCACCACGTCCACGGTGACCGCGGTCGCGGGGTAGGCGCTGGGGTCGTACCCGGCGAGGAAGTCCTGCTCGTTCACGGCATCCCTCTCAGGTTGAGAATTACTCGATCTGAGAACAACTTAGCTGACGAAGTGGCGGTGGGCAACCGCCGTGCGTCGTTCAGCGGACGGTGCCCACCAGGTGCGGGCGGCCGGTCCGGGCGTCGTGCAGGGCGAAGTCCCAACCCGGGACGGCGCTGAACGCCACCGTCGAGGGCAACGGCACCGGCAGCTTGAACGCCACCTCCACCGTGTACGCCTCCGGCAGCCGGCCCTCCAGCGCGGCCAGGCAACGGGCCTTGCTCCACATGCCGTGCGCGATCGGCCGGGGGAAACCGAACAGCCGCGCCCCCAACCGGGAGGTGTGGATCGGGTTGTGGTCCCCGGAGACCCGGGCGTAGTCCGTACCCACCCGGGGGGTGAGCCGCCAGTGCGCGGTGGCGGCCGGCGGCGCGGGCCGCTCACCGGGGTCGCGCCCGGCACCCCCGCCGGCCCCGCGCTCCCGGCCCAGGTACGTCGACACCCCGCGCCACACCTCCTCGCCGTCGACCGAGCCGACCAGGACGACGTCGACCTGCCGCCCCCGGGTGTGCGGCCGGAGATTCCCGGCGTACGCCACGAAGTCCCACGGCATGTCGGCCGGGACCGGCCGGTGGACGGTGATCCGGTTGCCCACGTGCACCACCCCGGCCAGCGGGAACGGGAACTCCGGCAGGGTCATCAACCGCAGCGCCAGCGGGAACCCCAGCACGTGCGGGTAGGTCGCCGGCAGCGTGTCGGCCAACCGGAAGCCGCACACCCGGTCGTACTCCGCGAGGTGGGCCCGGTCCACGGTGACCCCGGCGACGGCCAGCTCGACCGGGGGTGCGGCGTCCGGCCGGCGGGACCGGCCGATGCCGGGCACCGCGTCGCGCAGCGCCCGCCGGTAGAGCGCGCCCGGTCGGGGCAGCCCCGGCAGCACCACCCGGGGTCGGGCCGCCGGCCCGCCGTCGTGGCCGCCCGGCCGGCCCGTCAGGTCCTCGGTGCCGGCCGCCGCCAGGTCCGGTGTCAGGTCCCGGGTGGCGTACGCCGACAGGTCGTGGGTCTCGTCGACGCCCGCGTCCGGTGCCGGGCCGGCGGCGCGGGCGGCGGCCAGCGCAGCCGGTGAGATGACCTCGGTCGGCCCCTCGATCAGGTCGCCGACCGACAGTTCGCCGTCGCCGGCCTCCTCGGGTCGGTTCCTGCGCCGTGCCATCACGCCCCCAGCAGACTCTGGCCGCAAACCCGGACCACGTTACCGCTGACCGCCGCCGAGGCCGGCCAGGCCAACCAGCCGATCGTCTCGGCGACGTCCACCGGCAGGCCGCCCTGCGCGAGGCTGTTCATCCGGCGGCCCGCCTCCCGGATCACCAGCGGAATGCGGGCGGTCAGCCGGGTCTCGATGAACCCGGGGGCGACCGCGTTGACGCTGATTCCCCGCCCGGCCAGCGCCGGGGCGAGCGCGTCGACCAGGCCGATCACCCCGGCCTTGCTGGTCGCGTAGTTGGTCTGCCCCCGGTTACCGGCGATCCCGGCGATCGACGAGACGGCGACCAGCCGTCCGCCCCCGGGGATCAGCCCCCGCTCCAGCAGCACGTCGTTGATCCGTTCCTGGCTGGAGAGGTTGACGTCGAGCACCGCGTCCCACCGGTCGGCGTCCATCCGACCCAGCGTCCGGTCCCGGGTGATGCCGGCGTTGTGCACCACCACGTCGACCCGGCCGTGCCGGTCGGCCAGGTGGTCGGCGAGCCGGGTGGGGGCGTCCGCGCCGGTCAGGTCGAGCTGTACGGCGGTGCCGCCGATCTCGTTGGCGACCGCCGCGAGGGCGTCGCCGGCCGCCGGGACGTCCAGCGCGACGACCTGCGCGCCGTCGCGGGCCAGCACCCGGGCCACCGCCGCGCCGATGCCCCGGGCTGCGCCGGTGACCAGCACCACCTGCCCGGCCAGCGGCCGGTCCCAGTCCGCCGGTACGGCGGCCGGCCCGGTGCCGACCCGGACCACCTGCCCCGAGACGTACGCGGAACGGCCGGAGAGCAGGAACCGCAGGGTCGCCTCCAGGCTGGTCGGGGTGCCGGCGTCCCCGTCCGGGGTGACGTACACCAGTTGGGCGGTGACGCCGCGACCGAACTCCTTGCCGATGCTGCGGGTCAGCCCCTCCAGGGCCCGCTGGGCGGTGGCCTCCCGGGGTGAGCCGCACTCGGCGGGCGGGGTGCCCAGCACGATCACCCGACCGCTGGGCAGCACCGAGCGGGCCTGCGGGTGGAAGAAGTCGTAGAGCTGACGCAGGCCGGTGGAGTCGGTGATGCCGGTGGCGTCGTAGACCAGTGCCCCGTTCTTCGGCGGCTGGCCGGTGGCCGGGTCCGGGGCGCTGCCCGCCGGGGTGTCGCGCAGCTCGATCCCGGCGTCCAGGAGCAGCCGGCCCACCTGCACCGCCAGCCTCGATCCGTCGGCCGCCCCGAGCAGGACCGGGCCGGGCAGCAGCGGATCGCCGACGGCGTACCGGCGCAGTCGCGGTGGGTCGGGCAGCCCGAGGCGCTTGACCAGCGCGCGGCCGGCCCCCGATTGGACGAAGCTCGCGTACCTGTCGGTCATAGGCGTAGCCTACTGGCCAGTAGGTTGTGGGCAAGTCCTGAAACGGAGGCGGGATCGTGCAGAGCATCCGGCGGGTCGCGGTCATCGGCGGCAACCGCATCCCCTTCGCCCGGTCCAACTCCCGGTACGCCAGCGCGTCCAACGCCGACCTGCTCGGCGCGGCGCTGGACGGGCTGGTCGCCCGGTTCGGACTGGCCGGGCAGCGGGTCGGCGAGGTGGTCGCCGGGGCGGTGCTCAAGCACTCGAAGGACTTCAACCTGACCCGGGAGGTGGTGCTCGGCTCGAAGCTGGACCCGCACACCCCCGCGTACGACATCCAGCAGGCGTGCGGCACCGGTCTGGAAGCGGCGATCCTGGTCGCCAACAAGATCGCCCTCGGGCAGCTCGACGTGGGCATCGCCGGTGGCGTCGACACCACCTCCGACGCGCCGCTGGCGATCAACGAGGACATGCGCCGCACCCTGCTGAAGCTCAACAGTGCCCGGACCCTCGGCGAGCGGCTGAAGATCGCCGCGAAGCTCCGCCCGCACCAGCCGTTCCGGCCCGAGTTGCCGCGTAACGCCGAACCCCGAACCGGACTGTCCATGGGCGAGCACGCCGCCCGGACGGCGCTGCGCTGGCAGATCGACCGGCGGGCACAGGACGAGCTGGCGCTGCGCTCGCACCAGCGCCTCGCCGCCGCGTACGAGCGGGGGTTCTTCGACGACCTGATGACGCCGTACCTGGGGCTGACCCGGGACCAGAACCTCCGCCCCGACACCAGCCTGGAAAAGCTCGGCGCGCTCCGGCCGGTCTTCGGTACCCGGGGCCCGGACGCCGGGCAGGCCACCATGACCGCCGGCAACTCGTCCCCGCTGACCGACGGCGCGTCCACCGTGCTGCTCGCCTCCGAGCAGTGGGCACGCGAGCACCAGTTGCCCGTGCTGGCCTGGTTCTCCTGGTCGGAGACGGCGGCGGTGGACTTCGTGCACGGCGACGAGGGGCTGCTGATGGCCCCCGCGTACGCGGTGCCCCGGATGCTGGACCGGGCCGGGCTGACCCTCCAGGACTTCGACTTCTACGAGATCCACGAGGCGTTCGCCTCGCAGGTGCTGGCCACCCTGGCGGCCTGGGAGTCGCCGGAGTTCGGTAAGGACCGGTTGGGGCGGGACGCCCCGCTGGGCGCGATCGACCGGGACCGGCTCAACGTCACCGGCTCGTCGCTGGCCGCCGGGCACCCGTTCGCCGCCACGGGTGGCCGGATCGTGGCGACCCTGGCGAAGCTGCTCGCCGAGAAGGGCAGCGGCCGGGGGTTGATCTCGATCTGCGCGGCCGGCGGGCAGGGCGTCACCGCCATCCTGGAACGCTGAGTGGGCGCTGCCCGCTGCCGTACCGGCTCACCTCGTTCGCAGCCAGCCGAGGAATCGGGTGTGCAGGTCGCCCGCCGGCTGCCGGCTCAGGTCCGTCAACGCCTCGACCAGTTGCAGGCCGAGGTAGACGCCGAGGGCGGCGCGATCGTCCGCGTACTCGCCGAGTAGCCGGTCGCGCCGGACCCGGCAGGGCCAGGGCTCGCCGCATCCGGTGCACTGCCAGCTGGGACGGGCCGGTACGTGAGCACCCAGTGCGGGCACCGGCAGGATCCGGATCGCCCCCAGGCGGGCGAGCACCCGCCGCTGCCGTGCCCCGGACGGATGACGTAGTTCGACGCCACGCAGTCGGATCCACAGGCCGTCGCTGTGTTCTTCCCGGCGGCCCACCTCCACGATCCGTAGGGTCAGGGTGCCGAGCCCGTAGCAGTAGTGCTGCTCGGCCACCGTCACCACGTCGCCGATCCCGAACGGGACCACCGGCCGGGCGGTCATGATGACACCGAGCAGTGCGGTCCATTGGCGGCTGCGTACAGGCGGAGCACCCAGGCGAAGGTCAGTAGTGGTGCCTGCCGGGGCGTGCCCTGTCGCGGTGGCCCGAACCAGCCCCGCCAGCCGGCTCGCCGACGAGGCTGATCGGGCGACAGCACCGGCCGCCCCAGCTCGACCAGACGGTTCGCCGCCGCATTCGCCGGTTGACACGGCCCTGGTACCAGGCAGACCAGGCAGAGGTGTTCGTCCGGATCGGGCACGTGGCTGTCGAGGATGTGGTGTGCGGCAACCGCCGCCGCCTCGTCTCGGTGCCACACGTGGCTGTTCGTCGACCGATAGACGCCCAACTTCCACTCCCGTCGTTCGCGGATGCACGCAGGGCAGCTTCACTGGCGTCGACAACCTTACTGCCTATCCAATAAGGCATCAAGGATGGGTGGGTGGATCGTTTCTGCTGAACTACCCTTGGCCAGTGCTGGTGCAGAGGAGCCGAAGGTGAGTCACCCCGAGTGGATCAGTGTCTCGATGCCCTACGTGACGCCTCGATCGCGCGAAGGTGGGGACGCGTGGGCTGCCGAGGCGGCGCAGCAGGGCGGGCTCGGCACCCAGAAACTGCTGGAGGTGGCGGAGATGCCGCCAGCGGCTGAAGTGGCGGAAGCGCTGCTGGTGGATGCCGACACGCCGGTCATCGTTCGACGGCGGCTCATGATGTTCGACGGGCAACCCGTCGAGTTGACCGACTCTTACTACCCGGCCTCGATCGCTCGTGGCACTGCCTTGAGCGAGCCCCGCAAAATTCGGGGAGGAGCGGTCAGCCTGCTCGCCGAGCTGGGCTATCGTCCCGGGCGGGTCACAGAGGACGTCTACACCCGGCAGCCCACCGAATCCCAGCGGAGCGCCCTCGGGCTGGCGTCCGGAGAGTGGGTGCTCGGGCTGACCCGGCTACTCAGCACCGCCGAGGGCGTGCCTGTCGAGTTGAGCGTCATGACGATGGTGCCGCAGGGCCGGCGCCTACGGTACGAACTGATCGTCGAATAGCGGATCGAGGGAGCGGCACATGGCCAGCGAAGGCGACGGCCGTCCTCGGCATGAACAGATCGCGGCCGACCTTCGGGCCCGCATCATGTCTGGCGATCTTCCTGCCGGCTCTCAACTGCCGTCGATCCCCACCTTGACGACGCGGTATGCCGCTGCCACGGCAACTGTCCAACGGGCGCTTGCCGCATTGAAGGCGGAGGGATCGGTGCGCAGTGAGATGGGCAGAGGCGTCTACGTACGTGACCGCCAGCCTCTTGTCATGGAGGCTTCGGCGTACCTGGTGCCGCGGCCGAGCGGGATCAACTACCGTCTGCTCGCCGTCGAGGAGGTGGAGCCCTCCCCGGAGGTGGCGCGGCTACTGGCGCTGGGCAGCGACGACACGGTGGTGCTCCGACAGCGGCTGATGCTGCACGGCGGGGAGCCGACGGAGTTGTGCTGGTCGTACTATCCGGCCTCGATCGCGCGGGGCACCGAACTCGCCGAACGCCGCAAGATCAGCGGTGGAGCCGCCCGGGTCCTGGCGGACCTCGGCCATCCGGAGTACGAGGTGGTCGATCACGTGTCGGCCCGCATGCCGACCTCCGAGGAAGTGGAGAGGCTGGCGCTGCCGCCGTACGTACCTGTGTTGCGCCAACTGCGGGTGGTCCGTACCGCGACCACACAGCCCGTCGAGGCGTCGGTGCTGATCAAGGGAAGTCATCTGCACGAGCTTCGTTACGGGTTCCGTATCTGACGGTCCTCGATACTCGCCGGGGTACGTGCGCAGGGCCCGTGCGTCTGCTGACCACTGTGGTCGGACACTCGGCGCTCGCGCAGCTCAGGGCGGTGTTGCCGGGGCTTCCTACGGTGGTGTCAGCCCGCCCGGACGTCCCGGTGGCGGTGCCCCGTGGAGGAGTGTCATGCCTGGTCGTGCCCTGCTGCGTACCGCTGCCGTTGCCCTTGCCGGCGTGCTCGCGGCCGGCGGTTGCGCCGCCACCACGCCGCGCGTCGAGGGACCCCCGGGGGTCGGGACGGCTGGCGGTCCGGCGGGGTCCGGCCACGCGAGGACCGGCTCCGGCGACACCGGCACGGTCACCGACGGCGGGGCCCCGGGCGTGGGGATCCAGGAGGCCGACCCCACCGGCAGCCCCACGGCCGGTGGTGGCGGGGACAGCGGCGGGGACAAATCCGGTACGAAGGCGAACGGCCCCACCATCAGCTCCTTCCGGGTCACCCGCAAGCCGAGCTGTCCGGCCGGCACCACCGTCAACCCGATCCCCGGTAGCGGAGTGCGGATGGAGTGGCAGGTCGGCAACGCGACCTCGGTGGCCCTGTCGGTCGACGGCCCCGGCGTCTACCGCGACGACTACCCGTCGACCGGCAGTGAGGAGCTCACCTTCCCGTGCTCGGGTGGCGACGGTGACGTCCAGCGGCACACGTACACGTTGACGGCGCGCAACGCGCACGGCAAGCAGACGAAGACGATCGTGGTCACCGCCCCGGTGCACGACATCCCGAAGGTCTGACGCCGAACTCCGTGGCCCGAGCGGTCCGGCCGACCCCCGCCGGGCGGGCCTGCTTCGCCCCTGGTCGGCCCGCCCAGGTCGACGGTCGTCGGGTAGGAGACAATGAGGTACGTGACGACGATCCCGAACGTGCTCGCCCACCGGTACGCCTCACCCGAACTGGTCGCCCTCTGGTCCCCGGAGGAGAAGGTCCGGATGGAGCGGCGGCTCTGGCTCGCCGTGCTCCGCGCCCAGCGGGACCTCGGCGTGGCGGTGCCCGACGGCGTGGTCGAGGCGTACGAGCGGGTGGTCGACCAGGTCGACCTGGCCTCGATCGCCGAGCGGGAGCGGGTCACCCGGCACGACGTGAAGGCCCGGATCGAGGAGTTCAGCGCGCTCGCCGGGCACGAGCACGTGCACAAGGGGATGACCTCCCGCGACCTCACCGAGAACGTCGAGCAGCTCCAGGTGCGCGCCTCGCTGGAGCTGATCCGCGACCGGGTGGTGGCCGCGCTGGCCCGGCTGGCCTGGCTCGCCCACGAGCACTCCGGCCTGGTGCTGACCGGCCGTTCGCACAACGTCGCCGCACAGGCCACCACGCTGGGCAAGCGCTTCGCCTCGGCGGCGGAGGAACTGCTCATCGCGTACGAGCGGCTGGAAGACCTGATCGGCCGCTACCCGCTGCGCGGCATCAAGGGCCCGGTGGGCACCGCCGCCGACCAGCTCGACCTCTTCGACGGGGACGCGGAGAAGGTGGCCGAGCTGGAGCGTCGGGTCGCCGGTCACCTCGGGTTCGCCCGGGTGCTGGACAGCGTCGGGCAGGTCTACCCGCGTTCGCTGGACTTCGACGTGCTCTCCGCGCTGGCGCAGGTGGCCGCCGCGCCGTCGTCGCTGGCCACCACGATCCGGCTGATGGTCGGTCAGGAGCTGGCCACCGAGGGTTTCAAGCCCGGCCAGGTCGGCTCCAGCGCGATGCCGCACAAGATGAACACCCGCTCGTCGGAGCGGGTGAACGGCTTCGCGGTGATCATCCGGGGTTACCTGTCGATGGTCGGCGAGCTGGCCGGCGACCAGTGGAACGAGGGGGACGTCTCCTGCTCGGTGGTCCGCCGGGTGGCCCTGCCGGACGCCTTCTTCGCCGCCGACGGGTTGTTCCAGACCTTCCTCACCGTGCTCGACGAGTTCGGGGCGTACCCGGCGGTGATCAGCCGGGAGCTGGAGCGCTTCCTGCCCTTCCTGGCCACCACCAGGATCCTGGTCGCGGCGGTGCGCCGGGGCGTCGGCCGGGAGGTCGCCCACGAGGTGATCAAGGAGCACGCGGTCGCCGTGGCCCTCGCGATGCGGGAGAAGGGCGCCCCCGACAACGACCTGTTCGACCGGCTGGCCGCCGACTCCCGCCTCGGCCTCACCCGCAGCGAGATCGACACCCTGGTCGCCGACCCCGCCACCTTCACCGGCGCCGCCCAGGCCCAGGTGGACGCGATCACCCGCCGCATCACCACGGTCGTCACGGCCCACCCCGAAGCCGCCACCTACTCCCCACCCCCCATCCTCTGATCCTGTCCCCGCCCCCGGGCTCTCCCCGCCCCCGGCTTCCCCGGTGATCAAGAGCTTTACGTCACCGATGAAGATCAACCAGCCCCAAACCTCTTGATCACGCCCGGTGAAGGCCGGCCCGGCGTAGGCCCTCCCTCGTGATCAAGAGGTTTGCGTCAGCTGTCGAGATCAACTTGTCCCAAACCTCTTGATCACGCCCGCCAGGCCCGGTCGGGCGTCGGATCATCGGGGCGGGCCGGGTGGGTCCCGGGGCGGGCCGGGTGGGGTCCGGGGAGCCGGGTGGGTCCCGGGGCGGACGGAAGCGGGGTGGGGTGGGTCAGGAGTCCCGGGTGGGGGTTTCGGCGGCGGAGGAGAGGTCGGGGGCGCTCGCCGGTTCGGCGATGCCGCCGGGCGACTCGGCGAACCCGGGGTCGTGGGCGGTCTCGGCGGCGACCAGGGGCTGGTCGTGCGGCATGACGTCGGGGACCTTGGGTACCACGATCACCGCCGTGCCGTAGGCGCAGATCTCCATCCACATCTCGCCGCAGTCCCGGCTGTCGAAGCGCATCCCCACCACGGCGTTGGCGCCGATGCGCAGGGCCTCCTCGCCGAGCCGGGCCACCGAGTCGGTGCGCCAGCGGGTGAGGTTGTCCGGGGCCATCGGGTCGTACGCGCCGCCGCGCAGGTTCTTGACCCCCTCGCGGTACGGGTTCCGGGTCCGCGCCATCGACGACACCACTTCGCCGAGAATCTGGCGGATCTCGTAGCCGGGCAGTTGATCCGTCGTCACGACCAGCACGGTTCCGATGCTGTCAGTAGCGCTACGGCGTCGAAGCGTGCCGTACGCACCTGGTCGGATGCTGCAAAACCAGGCGGCGCGGACGGCCGGCACGCGACCGGCCATCCGCACCGCCCGTGGTGGTAACCGTCAGACACCGGCCGTCGAGGTGATCCAGGCCCGGTTGTACGCGACGCTGCCGTAGTTCTGGATGCTCGATCCGTCGGCGGTGGAGGCGACCCCGACCTGCCGGCCGTTGTAGAACTGCGGGCCGCCCGAGTCGCCGCGCCACGCGTTGCCGTTGATCCGGGTGCTGCGGATCGCCTGGCCGCCGTACGCGTCGGTGGCGTTGGTGCTGGTCACCTGCACCGAGGCGGTCTTGAGCTGGCTGGAGGCCCCGCAGCCGCTGTAGCAGGTCATGCCCCAGCCGTAGATGGTGTTGGTGGAACCGACGGGCGGGTTGCTGCTGGCCAGGCTGACCGGGGTGTTGCTGACGGTGCTGGACAGCCGCAGCAGGGCGAGGTCGTAGCGGGTGTAGGAGGCGCTCACGGTGCGGGTGGTGCCGCCCGAGGCGTAGTAGACGCTGCCGACCCGGACGGACATGGTGCCGCTGACGCAGTGCCGGGCGGTGAGCACCCACTGGGCGGAGATGACGCTGCCGGAGCAGGTGAACGACCCGTTGCTGAAGACCGCGGCGGCCCAGGGGGCGGAGGAGACGGTGCTGCCGCCGATGATCGGCTGCGGGCCGGCCGGGGCGGCGGTGGCCCCGGAGGCGGCGACGAGGACACCGGCGAGGGCGGTGGTGAGTACCGCGAGCGTGGAGCGGAGGCGCATCGGGGGGACTCCTTCGGGTGTGGCCCGGGGTGGCCGGGCGGGGTCGGACGTCGGGGCGGGGGTGGCCTTTCGGGGACGCCGACCAGGCATCGACAACTGACGATTGAGGCTAGGGGGCGGTGAGCGGCTTCACAAGGCTGTCATCGAGATCAACCAATGTGACAGGAATGACCCCGGAGGTGCTCGTCCCTGTTTGTCGGATACCGGTCGCAAATCTGGCGTTGAGCCGCGTATTGCCTGCTCAGGTAGGGTGTGTCGGAGCGACGCGACGACGGTCGGCAACAAATCCGTATCAGAGCGGCAACGAACGGATCTCGACCACACGTCCCGGCGACCGGTAACGTCGATCACTGCCTGAACTGCGCCCGGCCGGTGCGTCCGGACCGGAATCTGCCAGGTACGCTGGCTGCGCTCGCCCGTAGTGGGCCGGCACCCAACTGCGTACACAGTCAGGAGTGCCCAGTGCCTCGCGTCGTCGTCGACGTCATGCTCAAGCCCGAGATCCTCGATCCTCAGGGCCAGGCCGTCGCAAACGCGCTGCCGCGGCTCGGCGTCGGTGACGTCGCCTCCGTCCGCATCGGCAGGCGGATCGAGATCGAGTTCACCGGCGAACCGGACCTGGACCGGGCCCGGGAGATCGCCGACAAGCTGCTCGCCAACCCCGTCATCGAGGACTTCACGGTCCGGGTCGAGGCCGACGAGACCGCGGACGCGAACTCGTGACCGCCCGCGTCGGAGTGGTGACCTTCCCCGGCTCGCTGGACGACGGGGACGCCGCCCGCGCCGTGCGGATCGCCGGCGCGGAGCCGGTCCGGCTCTGGCACGGTGACCCGGAGCTGCACGGGGTCGACGCCGTCGTCCTCCCCGGTGGCTTCTCCTACGGCGACTACCTGCGCTGCGGGGCCATCGCCCGGTTCGCCCCGGTGATGGAGACCCTGGTCGACGCCGCCCGGGGCGGCCTGCCGGTGCTCGGCATCTGCAACGGCTTCCAGATCCTCTGCGAGGCCCACCTGCTGCCCGGCGCGCTCACCCGCAACCAGCACCTGCACTTCCGCAACCGCGACCAGGTCCTGCGCATCGAGTCGGTCGGCACCGCCTGGACGAACACCTTCCAGCCCGGCCAGGAGATCCTCATCCCGGTCAAGAACGGCGAGGGCTGCTACGTGGCCGACACCGCCACCCTCGACGCCCTGGAGGCCGAGGGGCGGGTCGTCGCCCGCTACGTCGGCGGCAACCCGAACGGCTCGCAGCGGGACATCGCCGCGATCACCAACGCCGCCGGCAACGTGGTCGGCATCATGCCCCACCCCGAGCACGCGGTCGAGGCGCTCACCGGCCCCTCCCTGGACGGCCTCGGCTTCTTCACCTCGGTGCTCAAGCACCTGGTGGGGACGCCGGCGTGACGGTGCGCGGCGGCAACATCGGTCGGCTCCACCGCCCCACCGGCGGGTACGAGCGCAGCGAGGAGAGGTCATGACCACCCACCAGGACCCGGCCGTTCGGGCAGCCGCGGGCGTCGCCCCGGCGGAACCGCACGCGGCCGTCGCGCCGCCGGCCGACGCCGACCGGCACAGCGGTCCGACGCCGGCCACCGACTGGGCCGACGGCGTGGACACCGTGCAGCGGGCCGCCGGCACCGGCGACGAACTCCAGCCGTACGCCGAGCTGGGCCTGCGTGACGACGAGTACGACCGGATCCGGCACATCCTCGGCCGCCGCCCCACCCAGGCCGAGCTGGCCATGTACTCGATCATGTGGAGCGAGCACTGCTCGTACAAGTCGAGCAAGGTGCACCTGCGCCAGTTCGGCGAGAAGGCCCCGCCCAGCGACCGGCTGCTCGCCGGCATCGGGGAGAACGCGGGCGTCGTCCGGGTCTCCGACACGCTGGCCGTCACCTTCAAGGTCGAGTCGCACAACCACCCGAGCTTCGTCGAGCCCTACCAGGGCGCGGCGACCGGTGTCGGTGGCATCGTCCGGGACATCCTGGCGATGGGCGCCCGCCCGGTCGCGGTGATGGACCCGCTGCGGTTCGGTGCGGCCGACCACCCGGACACCGCCCGGGTGCTGCCCGGCGTGGTGGCCGGCGTCGGCGGCTACGGCAACTGCCTCGGCCTGCCCAACATCGGCGGTGAGCTGGTCTTCGACCCCTGCTACCAGGGCAACCCGCTGCTCAACGCGCTCTGCCTCGGCGTGCTGCCGGTGGACCGGTTGCAGAAGAAGGACGCCGCCGGCCCCGGCAACGTCGTGGTGCTGCTCGGCGCGAAGACCGGCCGGGACGGCATCGGCGGCGTGTCGGTGCTGGCCAGCGCCACCTTCGACGAGGGCAGCGAGCAGCGCCGCCCGTCGGTGCAGGTCGGTGACCCGTTCATCGAGAAGCTGCTGATCGAGGCGTGCCTGGAGCTGTACGACGCCGAGCTGGTCGTCGGCATCCAGGACCTCGGCGGCGCGGGTCTGACCTGCGCGCTCACCGAGACGGCCGCGTCCGCCGGCACCGGGATGCGGGTCTGGCTGGAGCGGGTCCCGCTGCGCGAGCCGTCGATGGAGCCGCACGAGATCCTGGCCAGCGAGTCCCAGGAGCGGATGCTGCTGGTCGTCACCCCGGACAAGCTGGAGGCGGTGCTCAAGACCGCCGAGAAGTGGGGCGTGCTGGCCACCGCGATCGGTGAGGTCACCCCGCCCGCGCCCGACGGCCGCCCGGGCCGACTGCTGGTCACCTGGAACGACCACGTGGTCGTCGACGTGCCGCCGGGCTCGCTGGTCGACGACGGGCCGGTCTACGCCCGCCCGATGCGGGAGCCGGCCGACCTGATCCTGCTCCAGGCCGACCGGGCCGAGACGCTGCCCCGGCCGAGCAACCCGGCGGCGCTGCGGGAGACCCTGCTGCGCATGATCGCCTCGCCGAACCTGGCCGACAAGACCTGGGTCACCGAGCAGTACGACAGGTACGTGCTGGGCAACACCGTACTGGCCCAGCCGGAGGACTCCGGCGTGATCCGGATCGACGAGCAGAGCGGCCTCGGGGTCGCCCTCTCCGTCGACGGCAACGGCCGGTACGCCCGCCTCGACCCCTACCAGGGGACGAAGCTGGCGCTCGCCGAGGCGTACCGGAACGTGGCGGTGACCGGCGCGAAGCCGATCGCCGTGACCAACTGCCTCAACTTCGGCTCGCCGGAGGACCCGGGCGTGATGTGGCAGTTCGCCGAAGCCGTCCGTGGCCTGGCGGACGGCTGCCTGGAACTGGGCATCCCGGTGACCGGCGGCAACGTCAGCTTCTACAACCAGACCGGTGCCGCCGCGATCCACCCGACCCCGGTGGTCGGCGTGCTGGGCGTGCTGGACAACGTGGCCGACCGGGTGCCGATGGGCTTCGTCCCCCGCGCCAACGGCGACCACGACCAGGTCTACCTGCTCGGCGACACCCACGTGGAGCTGTCCGGCTCGGAGTGGGCCTGGGTGACGCACGAGCACCTCGGCGGCATGCCGCCGCAGGTCGACCTGGGCCGGGAGCGCCAGCTCGCCGAGCTGATGGCCGAGGCGGCGCGGGTGGGTCACCTCAGCTCCGCGCACGACCTGTCCGACGGCGGCCTGGCCCAGAGCCTGGTCGAGTCGAGCCTGCGTCGGGGCGTCGGGGTCCGGATCGGCGTGCCGGAGCGGTTCGCCGACGGTTCGCTGCCGTTCGTCTTCCTGTTCAGCGAGTCGGCCGGTCGGGCGCTGGTGACCGTGCCCCGGGGGCACGAGAAGGCGTTCACCGCCCTCTGCGACGAGCGGGGCGTGCCGTGGGAGCAGATCGGCGTGACCGACCCGGCGAGCGGTGTCCTGGACGTGCACGGCCAGTTCCGGATCGGCCTGGACGAGCTGCGGGCCGCGCACACCGCGACCCTGCCCCGGCTCTTCGGCGGCCCGGAGGCGGCCCAGGTGCAGGTCGAGGCGGTCCGCACGGGTACCACCACGATCGCGCCGGCCACCGCCACGCAGCCGGTGGACGTGCCGCAGCGGCAGCAGCCGGCGGACGCGGACGACCCGGCCGCCGAGGTGGTGGCCGCTCCGACGACCGACGCACCGGTGTCGGGCGGGCCGACGTCGACCGTCCCGGTGCCGGACGATCCGGCGGCCCGCGCCACCGTGGCGGACGACGCCGCAGGCTCCGCGCCGTCCCCGGACGCCCCGGCGGGCACCGCGCCGACGTCGGATGCTCCCGCCGCCCCGACGACCGGGTCCACCCCGCAGGCCGACGCGGCGACCTCCGAGGCCGGCGACGGGCAGCGCCCGACGCCCGATCAGCGCTGAGGCGGTGGCCTCGGCCGTCCACGTCCAACCCGGGTCGGGTGCCCGCTTCGACTGGGGGCTGACCGGGGCGGCGGAACTCGGCCGGGTCTGTGCCGTACTGGTGGTGGTGGACGTCCTGTCGTTCACCACCGCCGTCGAGGTCGCGGTCGCCCGGGGGGTGCGGGTCCACCCGTTCCCCTGGGGCGAGCAGGCGGCCGACTACGCGCGACGGGTCGGTGCGGTGGCGGCGGTGGGCCGTCGGCAGACCACCACCGCGCACCCGTGGTCGCTGTCCCCGGCGGCCCTGGGTAGCGCGCCCGCCGTCGCCGACCTGGTGCTGCCGTCGCCGAACGGCTCCGCGATCAGCGCCGCCGCCAGCGCCACCGGCCGACCGGTGGTCGCGGCCTGCCTGCGCAACGCCCGCGCCGTCGGACGGTGGCTGCACCACCAGGGGTACGGCACGACGGACGCCCCGGTCGGGGTGATCGCCGCCGGTGAACGCTGGCCCGACGGCACCCTGCGTCCCTCGGTGGAGGACCTGCTGGGCGCGGCCAGTGTGCTGGATGCCGTCTCCAGGGTGCCCGGTGGGCTGTCCGTGGAGGCGGCGATGACGCTCGCCGCCCTGGCCAGCACCCCGGACGTGCCGGCGGCGGTACGTGGCTGCGTCTCCGGCCGGGAGTTGATCGAGAGCGGCTTCGCCGGGGACGTCGAGGCGGCCGTGCAGCAGGATGTCTCGACCGTGGTGCCGGTGCTCCGCCAGGGTGTCTTCTCGGCCGGCTGACCCCGACCGGAAACGACAGTGGGCCGCCCCGACACGGATCGGGGCGGCCCACTGTCGTCGTTGTCGCCTGTGGGTCAGTCGTCCAGCCAGTCGAGGCGGCGTCCGCCCCGCTCCGGGGGCGGGCCGTCCGGCCGGGCCCGACCTGACGGCGGCTGGTCACGACCCGGCTGGCCCTGCTCGCCGTAGTAGCCGGCCTGCTGGTCGTAGCCCTGCTGGTCGTACCCGCCGCCGCGCTGCTGCGGGGGTTCCTGGCCGTAGCCGCCCTGCTGCTGCTCGGCACCGTAGCCGCCGGCCTGGCCGTAGCCGCCGCCCTGCGGGGAGCCATAGCCGGCCTGCTGGTCGTAGCCCCCGCCGCGCTGGTCGTAGCCGCCCTGCTGGTCGTACCCGCCCTGGTGGGCGCCGCCGCGCTGGTCGTACCCGCCGCCGCGCTGGTCGTAGCCACCCTGGTGGGCGCCCGTCGGCTGGTCGTACCCGGTCGGCTGGTCGTAGCCACCGTGCTGGCCGCCCTGGTGGGCACCGGTCGGCTGGTCGTAGCCGCCGCGCTGGCCGCCGCCGTAACCCTGGGCCGGGCCGGCGTCGTAACCGGCCTGCTGACCGTAGCCGCCGCCGGGGTAACCACCTGTCGGTTCGGCACCCCGCCCGTAGCCGCCCTGCTCGGATTGGCCGTAGCCACCACCCGCGCCCGGCTGGCCGTACGCGTCGGGCTCCGGCTGGTAGGTGCTCGTCGGGTACGGGTCGGCAGCCGGCGCGTACGAGGTGCTGTCGCCGGTGTACCGGCCGGTGGGCTCGTCGTAGCGCTGCTCGCCGCCGTAGCCGCCGGCCTGCTCCTGTGCCGGGTAGCCGGCACCGGCCGTCGCCCCGTAGTCCCGACCGCCGTAACCGCCGCCGGAGGCGGGCGCGTTGCCGTAACCGCCGCTCGACGCGGGGGCGTTGCCGTAGCCACCCCCGGAGGACGGTGCGTTGCCGTAACCGCCACCGGCCGGGTTCGCCGCGCCGTACGCGCCTGCGGCGGCACCCGCCGCTCCGGCCGCGCCGTAGCCGCCGCCGGAGGCGGGTGCGGCCCCGTAGCCGCCCGGCTGGCCGCCGTAGCCGCCCTGGCCACCGGGCTCGTCGCCGTAGCCGCCGGCGCCGGCCCAGTTGTCCTGGGGTGCGCCGTAGGGCTGCGGTGGCGCGCCGTACGGGTCCGGCGGGACGTCGTCGACGACCGGTCGCTGCAACATCGTCGGCGCGTCGCTCAGCGCGGAACTGCCGACCATCGTCGGGTCGGGGCCGGCACCGACCCGGTTGACCACCCGGGTCTGGTCGTCGGTGCCGCGTGGGCTCCGGGGGCCGGGGACGTCGCCCGCCGCAGCGGCGCCGGCCGGTCCGTTGCCGTCGTCGTCGGCGTTCCTGCGGCGGATCCAGAGCAGCACGATGGTGCCGACGCCGGCCGCCACCAGCAGCCCGCCGAGCAGGATGATCAGGAAGGAGCCGAATCCGCTGTCGTCGTCCTGCGACGCGGCCTGCTGCTGCCCGCCTGTCGGTTCGGTGGTCTCCTCGGTGGTCTCCTCGGTCGTCTCCTCCGAAGGGGTCGCCTCGACGGTGGTCGACGGGGTGGCGCTCGGGCTCACCTCGACCTTCAACGCCAGGCTGATCCGCTGGTTGCTCAGGCTCTGCCCGGCCCCCGCGCTGATCGGCTTGGTGGCGACGACGCCGTCCTTGCTGGCCCCGAGCACCATCGAGCCGGGCGCGATCGGATTGGAACTCGACCCGGTGATCCGGAAGTTGCCACTGCCGTCGCTGGTGGTGTTGAACTGCTTGCCGGTCGAGTCCTCCAGGCCCACCACCGCGTTGGGCACCGCGTCGCCGGTGGCCGCCACGACCACCTTGCCGGAGATCGACTTGACGGTCGGCTTGTCCTGCGGCGGGGTGGTCTGCGGCGCGGCCTTGCCCTTGACGCTGAGCTGGAAGGTGGCGGTCGCCGGGTCGGACTGGTCGGGGCGGACCTGGACGGTGACCGTGGTGCTGGCGTCGCCGGCGTTGTCGTTGGCGCGCAGGGTCAGCAGCTGGGACTTCGACTGGCTGCCGTTGAAGTTGAGCTGGCCGCACCCGGAGCAGCTCACGCCGGAGGGCAGGCCGGTCAGACTGATCTGTGCGTTCTGGTCACCGTCACCGGGAGTGACCTGAACGGTCACCGTGGTGTCACTGCCGGCGTTGACGGTCACCGACCCGGGCTGGACGGAGGCACTGGCTGCCAGGGCGGGTGTGGCGGGGGCGGTGAGCAGGGCACCGGCCACCAGCGCTACGACCACACCGGCCCGCTGCGTCCAGGCACGTCGGTGTGTTGACACGTCCACCGCCTTCCGGTCTGACCTCCCCGGCGGGGGCCGGGGATCATCACGGTACGAATACGCCGTCGGCAACTATGCCTTGTCTGACCGGATCGGCGCGACCCAGGGGCCAGCGTGGCACTCCGCGGCGAGGGGTCGTATCGTCCCGTCGTGTCCTCTCCGCACATTAAGTCCGCCGTGGTGCTGGCGGCGCTGACGGCGCTCGATGAGGGGCGTACGCCCGACCGGCAGGTGTACCGCGAGGCGGTCCGTACCCTTCTGACCGCCCTCGCGGAGCGTGCCCCCGGCCGATCGGTGGAGGTGCGTGTCCCACCTTACGGTGCAGTTCAATGCGTACCCGGTCCCCGACACACCCGGGGTACCCCGCCGAACGTGGTGGAGATGGCGCCGGACACCTGGTTGGCGCTCGCCACCGGACGACTGTCGTGGGCGCGGGCGGTCACGGACGGTCGCGTACAGGTGAGCGGAAACCGGGCGGATCTCACTGACCATCTGCCGCTCTAGCTGCACCGTTCCGCCCGCCGGCGTGACGGGTTGGAGGCGGATCGTGACTTTCTGTATCGACTCGTGTTCGCGTACACTGTCAGGCGACGACAGTGGTCCAGGGCCGAAAGGTGCGGAGCAGCCCCCGGCTCCGCCAGGCCAGTCCAGACCAGCATGAGGGAGCGGCAGTGCCCCGAGGCGATGGCCGGCTGAGCCACGACCTTGACCCCCAGCGACCCGGCCCCCAGGACGCCTGCGGCGTCTTCGGCGTCTGGGCCCCGGGTGAAGAGGTCGCCAACCTCACCTATTTCGGACTCTACGCACTCCAGCACCGGGGCCAGGAGGCCGCCGGCATCGCCGTGAGCGACGGCTCGGGTGTGGTGGTCTACAAGGACCTGGGCCTGGTGGCCCAGGTGTTCGACGAGCCGACCCTGAAGAGTCTGCGCGGCCACCTGGCGATCGGGCACGCGCGTTACTCCACCACCGGCGGCTCGACCTGGGAAAATGCCCAGCCGACCATCCGGTCGACCACCTCCGGCACCACGATCGCCCTGGCGCACAACGGCAACCTGGTCAACACCGCCGAGTTGCAGAAGGAGGTCGCCGAGCGCGGCCTGCTCGACGACGGGGCCACCAACGACACCTCCCTGGTGACCATGCTGCTGGCCAGCCGCCCCGACCTGTCGGTGGAGGCCGCCGCGCTGGAGGTGCTGCCGCAGCTACGCGGCGCGTTCAGCTTCGTCTTCATGGACGAGACGACCCTCTACGCCGCCCGCGACCCGCACGGCGTCCGCCCGCTGGTGCTCGGCCGGCTGGAACGCGGCTGGGTGGTGGCCAGCGAGACCGCCGCGCTGGACATCGTCGGCGCGAGCGTGGTCCGCGAGGTCGAGCCGGGCGAGCTGATCGCGATCGACGAGGAGGGCCTGCGGTCCAGCCGGTTCGCCGCGCCGGAGCCCAAGGGCTGCCTCTTCGAGTACGTCTACATCGCCCGCCCGGACGCCACCATCGCCGGCCGCAACGTGCACGCCGCCCGGGTGCAGATCGGCCGGCAACTCGCCAAGGAGCACCCGGTCGAGGCCGACCTGGTGATCCCGGTGCCCGAGTCGGGCACGCCGGCCGCCATCGGGTACGCCGAGGCGTCCGGCATCACCTACGGCGCCGGCCTGATGAAGAACCCGTACGTCGGGCGGACCTTCATCCAGCCGTCGCAGACCCTCCGCCAGCTCGGCGTGCGACTCAAGCTCAACCCGCTGCGGGAGAACGTGCGGGGCAAGCGGCTGGTCGTGGTCGACGACTCGATCGTGCGCGGCAACACCCAGCGGGCGATCGTCCGGATGCTCCGCGAGGCGGGCGCGCTGGAGGTCCACGTCCGGATCTCCTCCCCGCCGGTGAACTGGCCGTGCTTCTACGGCATCGACTTCGCCACCCGGGCCGAACTGCTGGCCAACGGGCTGGACAACGAGGGCATCCGGCGCTCGATCGGCGCCGACACTCTCGGTTACGTTTCGCTCCCCGGTCTCATCGCCGCGACCGAACAGCCCAGGAGCAGGCTCTGCCGGGCCTGTTTCGACGGGGAGTACCCGATCGACCTGCCGGCCGGGAACCTGATCGGCAAGCACGTGCTCGAAGGGGTGGGCCGGCGGGTCGCCGACGCCCCGGACGCCTCCTCCGAGCACCACACACCGCTCGTCGCCACTCCGGGCGGCGCGACCGCCCACCGCCCGTAGCACACCGGGGTCGCCCGGCCACCGTCGGCGCGGCACCGAGAACCACAAAGGGGAGAACCGTGACCTACGTGTCCGAGCGCAGCGGCGCAGGAAGCAGCCCGAACGGTGCCGGTGGCGACCGCCAGCCGTGGACGGCGGGGACCGGCCGCACCACCCGCAAACGCTCGGTCTCGTACGCCGACGCCGGGGTGTCGATCGAGGCGGGCGACCGGGCGGTCGAGCTGCTCAAGTCGAAGGTGAAGGAGACCCGGCGGCCGGAGGTCATGGGTGACCTGGGCGGCTTCGCCGGCCTGTTCCGGCTGGACACCAAGAAGTACAAGAACCCGATCCTGGCGTCCTCCACCGACGGGGTGGGCACCAAGCTGGTCATCGCCCAGCAGCTCGACATCCACGACACGATCGGCATCGACCTGGTCGCGATGGTCGTCGACGACCTGGTGGCGTGCGGGGCCGAGCCGCTGTTCCTGCTCGACTACATCGCCACCGGCGAGGTCGTGCCGGACCGGGTCGCCGAGATCGGCGCGGGCATCGCCGACGGCTGCCGCTACGCCGGCTGCGCGCTGCTCGGTGGCGAGACCGCCGAGCACCCGGGTGTGCTGCGTCCCGACGAGTACGACGTCTCCGCCACCGGGGTCGGCGTGGTCGAGGAGAGCGAGATCCTCAGCCCGGACCGGGTCGAGGTGGGCGACGTGGTGATCGCGATGCGCTCGTCCGGCCTGCACTCCAACGGCTACTCGCTGGTCCGGCACGTGCTGCTCGGTGCCGGCCGGATGCGGCTGGACGTGGTGATCGACGACTTTGGCCGGCAGCGCACCCTCGGCGAGGAGCTGCTCACCCCGACCAAGATCTACGCGCAGGACTGCCTGAAGCTGATCACCGAGGCGGAGGTGCGCTCGATCGCCCACGTCACCGGCGGCGGCATCCCCGGCAACCTGGTCCGGGTGCTGCCCGAACACGTCGACGCGGTGGTCAACCGGGCAACCTGGAAGCCGCAGCCGATCTTCGACCTGATCCAGTCCAAGGGCCGGATCGAGGACCCGGAGATGGAGTCGACGTTCAACATGGGCGTCGGCATGTTCGCCATCGTCTCCGCCGAGGACGCCGACCGCGCGCTGGCCACCCTCGCCGGCCGGGGCGTGGACGCCTGGCAGGCCGGCGAGATCATCGAGGGCACCGGCAACGTGCAGATGATCGGCCAGCACACCCGGGGCTGAGCGGCGTGGCCGCTCGGCCGGCTGCCTGGTCGGGGGTTCACCCGAGCGGCCGTCGCCGCCTAGCCTGAAGGACACTTCGGGCACGGGGGAGGAGGGTCGATGGCTGCTCGGTGCCGGTCCGTGACGGGCATGCGGGGGATCGCGGCGGTCCCGTCGTACGTGGTGATGCAGCCGACGACGCTGTGCAATCTCGACTGCGCGTACTGCTATCTGCCGCACCGGGCAGCCGACCGGCGGATGCCGGTGGCGGTGGCCGAGGCGGTCGCCGCCGCGGTGACCCCGTGGGCCGCGCGGGGCCGTTTCTCGGTGGTCTGGCACGGCGGTGAGCCGCTCGCCGCCGGCCGGGAGCACCTGGCGGCGCTGATCGCCGCGTTCCCCGCCGGGGTGGAACACCACGTGCAGACCAACGCCACCCTGATCGACGACGCCTGGTGCGCGTTCTTCGCCGCGCACGGGGTGCGGGTGAGCGTGAGCGTGGACGGCCCGGCCGCCCGTAACGGCGACCGGGTGACCCGGGCCGGCCGGCCGGCGTACGACCGGATCGTCCGGGGGGTCGCGGCACTGCGCCGGCACGGCCTGCCGTTCTCGGCGCTGGCGGTGGTGAGCCGGCCGACGCCGGGGCTCGCCACCGAGCTGTACGACTACTTCCTCGACCTGGGCTGTGACGTGCTCGGGCTGAACATCGAGGAGACCGAGGGGGTCAACACCCGCAGCAACGCGCACGACGCGGCGGCGGTGACCGCGTTCTGGGCGGAGCTGGTGGCGGCCTGGCGGCGGGCGCCCCGGGTGCACCTGCGGGAGGTCGAGTGGTCGCTGCGGTATGCGGCGGCGGTGCTGGACGGCGCGGAGGGTGACCTGCTGCCCCGGCAGCTCGACCCGATTCCGACGATCGGGTACGACGGCTCGGTGACCGTGCTCTCCCCCGAGCTGGCCGGCTTCTCCGACGCCCGCTACGGCGACTTCAGCAGCGGCAACGTGCTGGCCACCCCGCTGGCCGAGATCCTGGCCGGAGCGGCGAACACGGGCTGGGTGGGTGAGTTCCTCACCGGCGTCGAGGCGTGCCGGTCGTCCTGCCCGTACTTCGGCTTCTGCGGCGGCGGCCACGCGGCCAACCGCTACTTCGAGCAGGGGCGGTTCGACGGTACGGAGACCGAGCACTGCCGCAACAGCAAGATCCGCCTATTGGAGGGAGTGTTGGAGCATGCCCGAGACCACGAGTCACCGGCCCGCTGAGCGGGTCGGGGCCGGCCCGGACCAGGTCGCCGACCGGGTGCGGGAGGCCGCTGGGGGACTCTCCGCCCTGCTCCACGAGGCCGAGGTCGCCCGTCGTTCGCGCGCGGAGGTGTCTGGTACGGAGGGTGCCGGCGCGGTCTGCGCCTGGAACCACTTCGAGAACATCCCGACGTTCTACAACTGGAACAACCGGCCGCGCTGAGCAGGGACACCCGGCCTCGCCGTGCGACGACGGGTCACGGCCACACCGATCAGGGACCGCGCCGGTCGGCCGGAGTGTGCTCCGGGCTGGCGGGGTCCCTGATCGCCGGTGGTGACGCTGCTTCGGTCGGGCACATGCGTGAGCACGCGGAGAGTTGCCGCGTGCTCAGTGTGACCGGAGGTCAGCGGGTCGGAGGAGCCCAGGGGTCCGGGTCGTCGTCCGCATGATCCTCATCGTCGTCGTCGACATACTCTTTGTAGTCGTCGTCGAAGTGCTGCTCAGACTTCCCACCAGCACCCGCCAGTTCGCGCTGCAAGGCGGTGAGGTCGGTGTTCGGGGAGTGGTACTTCAACTCCCGCGCCACCTTCGTCTGCTTGGCCTTAGCACGGCCGCGCCCCATGGCTCGACCCCCTCGCACAGAATGCGGGGCAGCCCGAAGGCGGGCCCCGATGACGTCAGGCATCTCTCGTGGCTCTTACGGTACATGGGGATGCCACCGTTCGGCACCTCGGGTTACCGTCTGCCGGCCCTGCGCGTCGCAGTCACCCGGCAGTCACCGAGTGTACCCGGTAAGGGGTGAGTGCCGAACCGCCCGTGACACCGGTCAAAACATCATAAAAGCCGCTTAAAGTCATGTTACCCCGTGCCCCGCCCGTCGGTGCCGACAGCCGCACCGAACCGGACCGGCGTGGCCGTCCCGGGCGCGGACCGTTCCCACGCCCGGGACGGACACTCAGCCCAGGTGGATGGCGCGCAGCCGACCCACGTCGGCCATCCGGCGCTCGGCCAGCCGGTCGGCGGCCACCGCCGGGGGTACCCCCTCCTCGTCGGCCAGCCGGAGGATCTGCCGGGTGGTGTCGAAGATCCGGGTGGCCCGCAGCTTGGCCCGGTCGAAGTTGAAACCCTCGATCTCGTCCGCGACCTGGATGACCCCGCCGGCGTTGACCACGTAGTCGGGGGCGTAGAGGATGCCCCGGTCGGCGAGGAGCTTCTCGATGCCGGGATGGGCGAGCTGGTTGTTGGCCGCGCCGGCGACGACCCGGGCCCGCAGGGCCGGCACGGAGTCGTCGTTCAGGGCACCGCCCAGCGCGCACGGGGCGTACACGTCGATGTCGGCGGCGACCAGCGCGGAGGTGTCGGCGACCAGGGCGACCCCGGGGTGGTTGGTCCGCGCCCACTCCAGTGCCCGCGGGTCGACGTCGGTCGCCACCACCTCGGCCCCGTCGTCGACCAGGTGCCCGGTCAGGTGCCTGCCGACCTTGCCCAGCCCGGCCACCCCGACCCGGCGTCCGCGCAGGCTGGGGCTGCCCCAGACGTGCTCGGCGGCGGCCCGCATCCCCTGGAAGACGCCCCAGGCGGTGAGGACCGAGGAGTCCCCCGCCCCGCCGTGCTCCACGCTGCGGCCGGTGACGTACCGGGTCTCCCGCGCGATCACGTCCATGTCTGCCACGTAGGTGCCCACGTCGCAGGCGGTGTAGTAGCGCCCGCCCAGGGACTGCACGAACCGTCCGTACGCGCGCAGCAGCGACTCGCTCTTGACCTGGTCCGGATCTCCCCAGATGACCGCCTTGCCGCCGCCCAGGTCCAGCCCCGCCAGCGCGTTCTTGTACGCCATCCCGCGCGAGAGGTCCAGCACGTCGGCCAGCGCCGCCTCCTCGCTGGCGTACGGGTAGAACCGGGTGCCGCCCAGCGCGGGCCCCAGGGCGGTCGAGTAGATCCCGATGATCGCCTTGAGGCCGCTCTGCCTGTCCTGGCAGAAGACGACCTGCTCGTGACCGGCCGGTCCGGGGTCGTCGGTGCTCACGAATACGCCCATGGCTCGCTCCTGGTGTCGGTGTGCGCCCTTGTGGGGCGCGGACCTTCTCGGCCGGCGGGGATGCTGCCGGCGCTGGTCAGCCTAATATCGGTCGGGAACCGTGCCGCCGTCCACGTCGCGCGGGATCCCGTCGTGCGGGCATCGCCCGCCGGTCCGCTCCGGGGCATCGCCCGTCGGTGGTGTCCCGGCCGCGTCCGACGGCGGCGGCACCGGTGAGAGGTTTCGTGGGAGGATCGCGCGGTGCCGTCGCTCTTCGCTTCTTACCTGCGCGTGTACGAGCCGCTGACCGCCTTCGACCGGGACCGTCAGTCGTACTGGCGGCGTTACGTGCGGGAGGGGCGGGCGGTGGCCCCGTTGGAGGGGCCGGGCCGGCAACGGAGCGCGGTCATCGCGGCGCTCGGCGCGGGCTGGACGCGACTGCCCGACCTGCCCGACGAGGCGTACGTGCTGGAGGTCGACGACGCGCTGCTGATCTGCCCGTGGAACCTGCGGGTCCGGGTGGCCGAGGCGGCCCTGAGCGCCCGGGAAGGGGTGCCGTCGGTGATCGCCGACGCGTTCGTCCCGCCGGTCCTGGCCGGGCAGGCCAAGACCGTGGTCGAGGACTGGCGCAGCGGTGCCCGGGTGCTGGAGCACGGGGTGCCCCGGCTGCACGAGCAGATCGCCACCTGGGGCGTGCCACTGCGGTGGTTCGTGCTGGTCGAGGCGGGCGAGCGGGAGCTGGTCACCCGACCGGACCGGCGGGCGCTGCGCTACCGCACGGAGATCTCCAAGGCCCGCCGGCGGGCCTCGCGGGCGCTGGCAGTGCTCAGGAAGTCGATAGGTGCCGCGCCGATCACCGAGGCGGTCGAGGAGGCCGCCCGGTGGCTGGAGGAGTTCCACCCCCGGTCGGTGGTCGAGTTGGACTACGGCGGCCTGGTGCAGCTGCTCTCCGACGAGACACTGGCCTCGGACGACTCGCCGGAGCTGGTGGCGGGCGGCCTGGCCGGGCTCTCCCGGGGTGAGACGGACGAGGCGTCGGCGGCGTACGACCGGTTGGTGGCGCGGTGGCGAGCGATCCAGTTGCTGGAGCGGTGCAATTGACCAGATACCGCCCATTCGTTCTGTCAATTATGAGTCACGCTCGTAGTTGACGCATCACGAACCGTGATCATGAGTCCGAATAAGGTACTTTCTGCCGTGTAAAAGTCAGATAAATCGGGCATGGTTCATCCGTCCGTCTAGGGACCTTCGGCCGTTCGGCCCATGTCGGACATCGGGGACTAGCCGGACCATGGGAGACGCGTCGGCCGGCGGGACCCCGGCCGATGTCTATCCATGTGGAGGAGTGACCGATGGCATCGCGAACGCACGAACCAGAGCCGCTACTCACGCCGGCCGAGGTGGCGTCGATGTTCCGTGTCGACCCGAAGACGGTGACCCGGTGGGCCAAGGCGGGGAAGCTCAGCGCGATCCGAACCCTGGGCGGACACCGTCGGTATCGTGAGTCGGAGGTGCGGGCGTTGCTACAGGGCCAGATCCCCCAGCAGCGCCAGGGGGACTGACCCGGTCAGAACGTTTACGACCTCAGGGGCGGGCGGACGTCGCAGCAGCGACGTACACCGCCCCTGAGTCGTCTCCACCCTCGGATCGCCCGCCGCGCGAGCCCGCCCGCCGGGCCCGGTCACCCCGGCGGGCCGGTCAGGCTGATCCGGATGCCGACGGTGCCCGCCTCGCCCCGGCGCAACCGACTGCCGAGCAGGGTCAACCGCCCCAGCAGCCGGTACTTGCGCTTGAGCAGGTCGCGTACCCGGCTGCTCTCCTGCGGGCCGCAGAGCACCGCGTGCCCCGGCACCGCCTCACCCAGCGGACGGCCGCGCACGTCGCACGGGGCCACCGTCACCGTGCCGTCCCGCCTGATCCGCTTGACCTTGCCCGAGTCGGCGACCGTCCAGACCGCCAGCGTGTCGTCGTCGCGGACCGCCCAGACCGGGGTGGCCACCGCACGGCCGTCCTTGCGGAACGTCGTCAACAGGACGTACTTCTCCGCCGCCAGGCGGTCCAGGTCGGTCACGCCGCCCAGGATACGGCGGACGGACCCGGATACCGTGCAGGTCGTGACCGGAGAACCTCGACTCGGCGACGTGTTCGGCGAACTGCTGCGTGACGCGTACGCGGTGCACACCGGAATCGGCCCCCGGCCGCTGGTCGGCGGGCGGCTGCCCCGACCGGTCATCGAGATCATCGAACGGGACGACGGACTGGTCAACGGGGCCCCCGCCGCGCACTACCTGGACGGGCCGGAACACTGGCAGCCGTACGACCACCGGGCCGTGGACCGGGCCCGGGGCGCCACCCTGGACGTCGGCGTCGGGGCCGGGCGGATCGCGCTGGTGCTCCAGGAACGCGGCATCCCCGTCACCGGGCTGGACACCTCGCCCGGCGCGCTGCGGGTCAGCCGGCACCGGGGCGTGCGGGACCTCGTCCTCGGCACCGTCGACGAACACGTCGCCGACGGCCGGCGCTACGACACGTTCCTGCTGCTCGGCAACAACCTGGGACTGTTCGAGGGGCGGGAACGGGCACCGGCCTTCCTCGCCGCGCTGGCCGCCCTGGCCCGGCCCGGCGCGCAGGTCATCGCGCACGGCACCGACCCCTACGGCACCACCGACCCGGTGCACACCGGCTACCACGAGCGCAACCGGCAGCGGGGGCGGCTCGGCGGGCAACTGCGGCTGCGGCTGCGCTACCGGGAACTCGGCACGCAGTGGTTCGACTACCTGGTCTGCTCCGCCGAGGAACTGGCCGAACTGGTCCGGGGCACCGGGTGGCGGCTGACCGACGTGGACGACCGCGACGCCCCGTACTACCTGGCCACCCTGCGCCTGACCGGCGGGTGAGCGGGGGCCCGGTCGGGCCCCCGCGCCCGCGTCAGACCTGGACGGTCGGCGGGAGCGGCTCCGGGGGGAGGCCGCCGTCGCCGTCGACCACCTCGTCCGGGGTGCCGTCCTCGTCGATGTCGACCATGGTGATGTCGACCTTGCCGTCGCCGTCGGTGTCGAACTGGAACAGGTCCGCCCGGCCGTCGCCGTCGGTGTCCACCACCCACACGTCGGTCTTGCCGTCGTTGTTGGTGTCGGCGCGGAGCAGGTCGACGCGCTCGTCGCCGCGCGTCTCCACGACCGCCGTGCCGTCGGTGGTGCCGCTGTCCACGGTCTCCGGTGCCTGGCTCATGTCGACTGGTTCCTTCCCTTGGCGTTGGGGCCGTCAGTACCCGGTGCGGCGGTCCCCCACGCATGCCGCCGGGAACGGTGCTGCATAGGGTCGCACCCATGAGCCAGCGGAGCGAGCGGTCAGGCGTGCCGGAGACCCCGCACGTCACCGTGCGCAGTGAGGGAGCGTCCATGAGTCGTCTTGTCGTCGTCGGGGCCGGCACGATGGGGCTCGGCATCGCCTACGTGGCGGCCGGCGCGGGCTACGCGGTCGAACTGGTCGAGGTGGACCGGGGGCGGGCCGAGGCCGCCGCCATCCGCCTCGACGAGCTGTGCGCACGGGCGGTGCAGCGCGGGAAGCTCGACGCCGACGCCGCCGCCGCGCAACGGGACCGGGTCACCCTGCGGGAGGCGCTCGCCGAGGTCGCCCCGGCACCGGAGGTGATCGTCGAGGCGGTGCCCGAGCGGGCCGACCTGAAACGCTCGGTGCTCGCCGAGGCCGAACGGCTGCACCCGGCGCTGCTGGGCAGCAACACCTCCAGCATCCCCATCGGCGAGCTGGCCGGGGGGTTGTCCCGGCCGGAGTCCTTCCTCGGGCTGCACTTCTTCAACCCGGTCTGGGCGATGACCCTGCTGGAGGTGGTGGTCGGCGCGGCCACCGCACCGGAGACCACCGCGGCGGCCGTCGCGCTCGCCGGCCGGTTGGGCAAGGACCCCGTCGTCGTACGCGACCTGCCCGGCTTCGCCACCTCCCGGCTCGGGGTGACCCTCGGCCTGGAGGCGATCCGGATGGTCGCCGACGGGGTGGCCGCACCGGCCGACGTGGACAAGGCGATGGTGCTCGGCTACCGGCACCCGGTCGGCCCGTTGGAGCTGACCGACCTCGTCGGGCTGGACGTGCGGCTGGACATCGCCCGTACCCTCCAGGCCGCCTACGGTGACCGGTTCGCCCCGCCGCCGCTGCTGGTCGAGATGGTCGCCGACGGGAAGCTCGGCAAGAAGTCCGGCCAGGGCTTCTACACGTGGAAGGACGGTCGCCGGCAGTGAGCGGGCTACGGGTGGAGGAGCTGCCCGACCGGGTGGTGGTGACGCTGGACCGGCCGGAGAAACGCAACGCCATCGACGCCGATCTGATCGGCGCCCTGCACGACGTCTGCGCCGCGCTGGAGGCCCGGCCCCGGCTGCTGCTGCTCACCGGCGGCACCGACGGGCTCTTCGCCGGCGGGGCCGACATCGGTCAACTCCGCGAGCGGGGCCGGCTGGACGCGCTCGCCGCGATCAACTCGGCGGCCTTCGCCCGGCTCCGGGCGCTGCCGATGCCGAGCGTGGCGGCGGTGGACGGCCCCGCGCTGGGCGGTGGCGCGGAGCTGGCGTACGCCTGCGACCTGCGGGTGTGTACGGCACGGGCGGTCTTCGGCCAGCCGGAGGTGCGGTTGGGCATCCTGGCCGGCGCGGGGGCGACCCACCGGTTGCCGGCCCTGGTCGGCGAGGGCCGGGCCAAGGAACTGCTCTTCACCGGCCGCCGGGTCGACGCCGACGAGGCGCTGCGGATCGGCCTGGTCAACCGGGTGGTGGCCGAGCCGGCGGAACTGCTGCCCACCGCGCACGGGCTGCTCGACGAGATGGCGAAGGGTTCCGCGCTGGCGTTGCGGCTGACCAAGCTCGCGGTGGACGCCCCGCCCGGTGCCCACCCGCAGCTCGACCTGGTCAGCCAGGCGGTGCTCTTCGAGGACGAGGAGAAGCACCGCCGGATGACCGACTTCCTGGAACGTCGCCGGCCCCGCTGAACGTCGGCGGGGGGCGGCACCTCACCCGGTGCCGCCCCCCGCCGACGTCGCGTCAGTGCCGGATCGGCACGCCCGCGTCGGCCAGCGCCCTGATCAGTCCGGCGGACTCGCCGAAGCCGATGACCAGCACCGCCTCCGGCTTGTAGTTCTTGACCTCGCCGGCCAGGCTGCCGAAGTCGACGGGCGGGGCCTTGGCGTCGGCCGGCGGCTCGTAGGTGAGCAGCTTCACCCGGTCGGTGCCGAAGCCGGCCCGCTCCAGCTCGGCACGGACGGTCTCCTGGAGGCCCTCGCCGTAGGAGTCCTTGCGGGCCACCACCACGATCCTGTGCGGGCCGTCGCGGAGAATCACGTCGGCCAGCGCCCGGCCCTGGAGGCTGTCCGGCGGGGCGGTCCGGAAGTAGAGGCCCTTGTCGTCGGCCTGGCTCAACCCCGCGTCGGTGTTGGACGGCGAGAACAGGATCTTGCCGGCCGCCACCACGTCCGGCAGCACGGCGGCGGAGATCCCCGACGCGGCGGCCCCGATGATGACCTGGACCTTGTTCCTGACGTGCGAGGCCACGGTGGCCCTGGCGACGGCCGGGTTGGTGCCGTCGTCACCGTCGAACCAGGTCACCGGGTCGCCGAGCACCCCACCCGCGGCGTTGATCTCCTTGATCGCCAGCGCCACACCGGCCGCCAGCGGTGGATTCGCCAGGGCCAGGTCACCGGTCTTGGGCAGCAGGCCACCGAGGATCAGCGGGGAGCCGTCGCTGCGGTCGTTGCGCCCACCCCGCTGCTTCTTCGGCTTCGGCGCGGCCTTGGTGCTCACCCCGGACTCGTCGCCCGCACCGACGAACTCGGTCTTCGCGTCGTTGATCTTCTGGTTGTCGAAGTGCAGGGTCGCGTAGCTGGCGGTGGCCGGCTCGCCGAGATCGGTGAACCCGGCCCGGTTCAGCGACGGGCCACGGTACTCGATGTCCTGACCGTCCCGGGCCAGGGCCAGGCAGCCCGCCGCGTCCGTGCAGCGCTGGCCGTTGGTGGTCACCCCGACGATCTGCTTGGCGATGTCGGCCGGGTCGGTGCTGCCCGCGAGCTGGGCGGCCAGCGCGCTGATCATGACCGCGTCGTACGACTCCGCCGCATAGAGGTAGTCGGTCAACTTCGGGTCGATGGAGCTTAGCCGCTGCTTGAAGTCGTCACTGAGCGGCGTGAGCGGGGTGGTGCCCTTCATGCCGTCGACGAGGTCGGCCCGGTCCTTCAGCTCGGCGGCGAAGGAGTTGAGCATGTTGCCGTCGGTGCCGTACAGGCGCACCTGCGGGGTGTCCGCCTCCTCGGGCTTGTCGTCGGTCGTCCCGCACGCGCTGACGGCGAGCAGCAACGACGCACAGGCCGCCAGGATGGCCGCGCGCGGGCCGCGGGTTACGAGCATGGTGGTCCTTCCTCCGGCGCAGGTCCGGTGCGCACCATAGCGTGCCGGCGGGGGCCGTGGGACCAGGGAGGCGGCCCTCGTCGTCGGCCCGACAGTGCAACGCACGCTGCGTCACGTCGTCCCGGCAGGTGGTCACCGTTTCCGGTGCCCGACCCCTTGACCTGGCGTCCTACTGTGCCGCAGGTGACCGACGTACCGGATCAGACGCTCGCCGACGCTACCGCCGTACTCCATTCGGCGCTGACCGGGGACGGCGCCGCCGTGGTCGGCACATTCGACGCGGTGGTGGACCGGTCGGGGCTCGCCGGGGCGTACACGGTCGCCTGGACCCTGGCCGCGACGATGGTCGGTGACCCGCCGCCTCCCGGTGCCTGCGCGCTGGACTTCCCGGGCATCGACGAGGCGGGGTACGACACCCGCTGGGTGGCCCGGTTCGTCAGCGCGTACGCCAATCACGACGCCGACACCGGCGAGGCGCTGTTCGGGGCGGCGGTCGCCGACGGGCAACTGCCGGACTGCCTGCTCACCCTCGCCGGCTCGGCGGTGGCGACACTGCGCAGCCGGGCCGGCTGACCCGCCCGGCCCCACCGCCCGTCGGCGGCAGGGCCGGCGGCGCGGCTCAGTACGCGTGGTAGGCCACCAGCGGCTCGTACTCGTAGCGCAGGTTGGTGAAGCGGACCTTGAAGTTCGCGCCGTCGCGCACGTTGGTGGCGACGGTGATCCAGTCCGACTTCGCCGGCAGGTAGGTCAGGTAGTTGCACTTGTTGGTCTTGTCGATGAAGACCACGCACGCCTCGGTGCCGAACTCGCTGCTGTTCTTGACGTTGACGTCCTTGCAGCGGGTGCTCGCCTTGTACGGCCCGGCGTCCCCGCCCCACCCGCCGACCTGGAAGTACGAGCGGACCGCCCCGCCGTAGCAGGTGGCGGCCGACGCGGAGAGGTTCGTCTCCGGGGCGGCGTGGGCGGGGGTGCCGAACCAGAACAGGGGCAGGGTGGCGACGAGCGCGGTCAGTCGGGCGGGCCGGGATGTCATGGTGGTGCCTCCAGGGGAAGAGGGGGACCCTGAGTCGCGGACAGGGTGCGGTGAGTGGCGATGATATCTGTCGATCTCCGATTCCGCTGTGACAGAACCGTGAACCCGCTGTGGTACCAGTGACGCATGTCCGAGGCGATGCTCAGCAAGGTGCGCAAGCTCCTGGCCCAGGCCGAGGACCCGGCCTGCACCCCCGCCGAGTCGGCCGCGTTCACCGCCAAGGCCGCCGAGCTGATCGCCCGGTACGGCGTCGACCGGGCACTGCTGGCCGCCCGCGACCCGACCACCGACCCGGTCGGCGACCGGGTGGTCGACGTCGTCGCCCCGTACGCCCGGGACAAGGCCGGCCTGCTCGCGGCGGTGGCCGACCCGCTGCGCTGCCGCTGCGTCCGCCGACCGGACGGCAGCGGGTTCACGCTGCACCTGTTCGGCTTCGCCAGCGACCTGGAACGGGTCGAACTGCTGTTCACCTCGCTGCTCGTGCAGGCCGCACACGGCCTCGCCGACACCACCGTGCCGCCCGGTGAGCAGCCGGCCGCCTTCCGCCGCTCCTGGCTGGCCGGTTTCGCCCGGGTGGTCGCCGAGCGGCTGCGGGCCGCCGAGGCGGGCGCGGCGGCGGAGCGCGGCACCCCGTCGGTGGCGCTGGTGCTGGCCGACCGCTCGGACCGGGTGGCCCGTCGGGTCGCCGAGGTCTACCCCCGGCTGCGTACCGCGCCGACCCGCCGGCTCGCCGGCTCCGGATTCGGCGCGGGCGCGGCGGCCGGCCACCGGGCCGACCTCGGCGGCCCCGATCCGGTCGGCCGCCCGACCGGCCGGACGCCCCTGCGTGGCCCGCCCCGCTGACCGGCCCGGTCCTCCTCCCGCATGGCGCTGGCGGACCCCGGCCGCGTGCGCCCGCCCTCAGTGCGGGTCGGGGGCGGTCCGGGTGACGGTGTCCAGGTAGCGGCCGAGCAGTTCGTACCAGCCGGCGGTCAACGCCGCCCGGTAGCCCTCGGCCGCCTCACCGTGCCGGTCGAAGTGGCGGTGCTCCAACTCGATGCGGGTCCGCCCGGACTCGTCCGGCAGGAACAGCACCTCCACCTCGCTGGCCCGCGCCGGATCGGGCACCGGCACCCGGTCGGGGCCGAGCTGCCAGGTGAACACGAGCCGCCGCGGCGGGTCCCAGGTGAGCACCCGCCCCCAGTCGCCCCGGAAGCCGTACGGGCCGATCTCGTAGAGCATGCCGCCGGCCCGGGGCTCCATCCCCAGTTCGGCGAGCGCCGCCGGCCCGGACCAGGTGTACTCGCGGACCCACCAGTCGGCCAGCGAGCCGGTGAAGACCGCGAACGCCTGCTCCGCCGGGGCGGGGACGAGGAGGGTGCAGCGCAGCGAGTACCGGTCGACGTCCTGATGGACGCCCTCCGGATCTGGCTTCTGCTGTCCCATAGGCCCGGACCATACCGGCTGGGGGTGCGCTGCGCAGCGCCGCCTACCGGCTCTTCCGGCCAGTGGGCAGCGAGGCCCCTGAATGTCCCAGGTGGGCTGCCCACGGCGGTGGTCGATGCCGGACAGGGCCCGGAAACACGAAAACGGTGACCGCGTTTCCGCAGGTCACCGCTCTCTGTAGCCCGGCGAAAGGCTATGTGGCCAGGGGCGGGGTCGAACCGCCGACCTTCCGATTTTCAGTCGGACGCTCGTACCAACTGAGCTACCTGGCCTGGTACTTCGGGACATGGTACCCGGATGGCGGGTTCTCCGCCGACAGGGTGCCGCGTCCCGATACGCAGAACGCCGCGCATTGGTGCACGCGGCGTCGGCGCTGGCGGTCCTGACGGGACTTGAACCCGCGACCTCCGCCTTGACAGGGCGGCGAGCACTCCAACTGCTCCACAGGACCTTGCTCTGTTGCCTCCGGCTGAGCCGGACCGTGCCCCCAACGGGATTCGAACCCGTGCTACCGCCTTGAAAGGGCGGCGTCCTGGGCCGCTAGACGATGAGGGCGGCCCCGCCATCATTGCACACTCGCAACTTCAAGCGGACTTGCTCCCATCCGGCCCCGCCGGAGGCATGAGAAGCATATGCCATGCCCCGGCGGTCGACCAAACCGGTATGCCCGCCGGGGTGCGGCCCGGCAAAGTAGCAGGTCAGCGGGGTGGTGCGATGCCGAAACGGCGCTTGAGGTCGCCGATGACCTTCGGAACGGCGCCCAGGGTGCGGCTCCGGTCTCCCCCGCCGTCGTGCATCAGCACCACCGCACCGGGGCGGGAGGCACTCCTGATCCGCCCGGAGATCACCCCGGAAGTGGGCTTCGCCCAGTCCTGGGGGTCGACGGTCCAGTGCAGCGACCGCATGCCGAGTTCCTTGGCGACCTGCACCACCTCGGGCGTCCACCGCCCGCCGGGCTGCCGGTAGAACGGCACCTTCGCGCCCGGGACCGCCCTGGTGATGGCCTGGTTGGTGCGCACCAGGTCGGCCCGGATGTCGGCGACCGGCCGGCGGCCCAGGTCGACGTCGTGGTGCCAGCTGTGGTTGCAGAGCTGGTGCCCCTCGCGGACGATCCGGGCCACCAGCTCAGGGTGCTTGCGTACCTGGGTGCCGACCACGCAGAACGTCGCCTTCACCTTGTTCGCCCGGAGCTGGTTGAGCACCCGGGGCGTCCAGGTCGGGTCGGGGCCGTCGTCGAAGGTCAACGCCACGGCGCGTACCCCGGTCGCCTTGCGCAGGCCGGCGGGGAGCGTCTTGGGCTTCGGCCGGAGCCGGGGCTTCGGCTTGGTGGTGGGCGCCGGCTTCGGGGCCGGGCTGTGTGCCGGCTCCGGTGCGGTCGTGGTCGGGGCGGGCGCCGCTGCCGGCCGGACGTTCCGGTGCTGGTCGCCGCAGCCGGCGACCAGCAGGAGCAGGCCGAGGACGACCGCCAGGACGGGGCGTGAACGCATCGTCACTCCGGGGGATGGGGTACGCGGACGGCCCCGACGGTAGTTCACGAAAGCGAAATGTGTCAGGCCCGGTCGGCGCCCGTCGACTGGTCCAGCGAGTCCCGTACGGCCAGTGCGAGCGAGACCGCCTCGGCCAGGTCGACCGGGCGGACCACCCCGGCGGGCAGCGTGTCGGCCCGCCAGCCAGGCCCGGCGGCGAGCACCAGCAGCGGCCGGCGGGGCACCGCGAGCAGTGCGGACAGCTGCGCCGGGTCCGCGGTCGGCCGGGTGTGCGACCAGACCACCACGGCCGCCGGCCCGGTCCGGTTGACCGCCTCGACGAGCGCCGCCGCCGGCACCCGGGCCCCGAGCATCCGGTAGCTCACCCCCGCCTCGGCCAGCGCCGCGGCGAGCGCCTCCAGCGGCAGGGTGTGCTGCTCCTCGTCGGCGCAGGAGAGCAGGATGCGGGCCGGCCCGGTGGCCCGGCCGGACCGGGCGACGGCCGCGAACGCCTCGGAGACGCACCGGGACACCAGGTGTTCCACGTCGATCAGACCGCCGGCGGTGGCGACGTGCCGCTCCCCGATACCGGCCAGCACCGGCCGGAGCAGCCCTTCCCAGGTGGCGACGACCCCGTCGGTGGCCAGGGCGTGCGAGATCGTGTCGCTGATCACCGCCGCGTCGAGCCGCATGGCGGCGCGGGCGAGTCCCCGGGCCGCCGGGCCGGCCCGGCCGACCGGGATGGTCTGCCCGCCGCCGTCGCGGGCCGTTCCCGCCCGCAACCGGGGGGCGACCCCGGGGCCGGGGACGACCGGACTCTGTTTCGCCCAGCGGGCCGCCTCCGCCGGGGTGACCCCCTCGGCGGTGAGCTTGCGCATGATCTCCAGGCGGGCCAGGTCGGCAGGCGTGTAGCGCCGGTGGTGGCCCGGGACGTGCTGGCTGGGGCCGAGGCCGTAGCGCTGGTGCCAGGTGCGCAGCGTGGTGACCGCCACACCCAGCCGGCGTGCCACGGCCCCCGCGCTCAGCGGCTCATCGACCACCCGACCGCTCCGACGCGTGGTCCACCCGGTGGCCGGACGGGGTGGCGGAGGCGGCCCGGGGACCGCCGGTGGGGGCGTCGGGACCGCTCGGGGCCGGGTGGAGCAGCCGGCTCAGCACCCCGCCGAGCCAGGGGGAGTACGTGCGCGGGTCGGCGTCGATCTCGGCCAGCAACCGGGTCGGGTCGGCCCAGCGCAGCTCGGCCACCTCGTCCGGGTCGGGCCCGAGGGGGAGGTCGGCCGGCACGTCGGCCCGGAGCACGTGGTCGTACTCGAACTCGACCCGACCGGTGACCGGGTCCTCGGCGTAGTAGAGGTAGACGCCGACCTCGGTCAGCGACACCGGTCCGGTGCCCAGCTCCTCGGCGAGCCGGCGGTTGGCCGCCTCGGCCAGGGACTCGCCCGGCAGCGGGTGCCCGCAGCAGGAGTTGGCCCAGCGCAGCGGGAACCGGGTCTTGATCCGGGCCCGTTGTTGCAGGAGCACCCGGCCGTCCGGGTCGACCAGCAGCACCGAGAAGGCCCGGTGCAGCCGCCCGGGTGCCTGGTGGGCGGCGGCGACGGTGGCCTCGCCGAGCACCTGGCCGGTGTCGTCGACCAGCTCGACGAGATGGCCCTCCCGGGATTTCACGCGGTCACCGACCCGCGCCGGTGATGCGGTTGGCGGCCAGCTTGCCGGAGATCAGCACCATCGGCACGCCCACGCCGGGCTGGGTGCCGGAACCGGTGAAGACGACGTTGGACAGGCTGCGGTGCAGGTTGGACGGGCGGAACGGCCCGGTCTGGAAGAGGCTGTGCGCGGCGGCGAACGGCGTACCGGCGGCCATTCCCTGCTCCTCCCACTCGGCGGGGGTGATCGTACGCAACACCTCGATGCCGGCGCCGAACCCGACGTACCCGCGTTCCTCCAGGGTGGTGACGAGCTGGTCGGCGTAGCGCCGGCTCAGGTCACCCCGCCAGTCGAACGGGGCCCGGTCGAGGTTGGGCACCGGGGCCAGCACGTAGTAGGTGTGCCGGCCGGCCGGGGCGACCGACGGGTCGGTCCGGCTCGGGTTGGTGACCAGCAGCGACGGGTCGGTCATCAGCTCGCCGCGCCCGATCACCTCGTCGAAGGTGCCCTTCCACGACCGTCCGAAGTGGATGTTGTGATGAGCGATCTTCCCATACCCCTGCGTCGATCCGACGTGCAGGACGACGCACGACGGCGAGTAGGTCAGCTTCCGCTGCCGACCCTCGGGCAGCAGGTCGCGGTAGGCGACCGGCAGGTCCGGGTTGAGCACCACCACGTCGGCTCCGATCAGCTCGCCGTCGGCGGTGACCACGCCGGTGGCCCGGCCGTTGGCGGTCTCCACCCGGGTGACCGTGGTGTCGTAGCGGATCTGGACGCCGTGCTTCTCGGCCGCGCCGGCCATCCCCTTGGAGACGGCGTGGATGCCGCCGCGCGGGAAGTAGACCCCGGCGACCGAGTCGAGGTAAGCGATGACGCTGTAGATGGCCAGCGCGTCGTGCGGCGCGAGCCCGGCGTACATCGCCTGGAAGGAGAAGATCCGCTGGGTGCGCGGGTCGGAGAAGAACTGGTTGATCTTGGTCTGGAGCCGGCGGAACGCCCCGTTCGCCAGCAGCTTCAGCAGGTTGCCGGTGAGCAGGTCGGTCGGGGCGTCCAGGTTGCGGTCGATGAAGTCGGCCCGCTCCCAGTTCCACAGGTTGCGGGCGTAGTCGACGAACCGCAGGTACCCGTCGGCCTCGCGGGGGCCGCAGACCCGGGAGATCTCGGCCGCCATCCGGGTGGTGTCGGTGATCACGTCCAGGGTGGAGCCGTCCGGGTAGTAGGCCCGGTAGGCGGGGTCCAGCGGGGTCAGGTCGAGCCAGTCGTGCAGCTCCTCGCCGACCGCACCCAGCGCCTCGGCGATCAGGTCGGGCATGGTGAGCACGGTGGGGCCGGTGTCGAACTCGTACCCGTCGACGCTGAGCCGACCGGCCCGCCCGCCCGGCACCGGTTCGCGTTCCAGCACGGTCACCTGCCGGCCGCTGCCGGCCAGGTGCAGCGCGCACGCCAGCCCGCCCAGGCCCGCGCCCACGACCACCACCCGGTCCGTACGTCCCGTCACGGTCCGCACGCGACCACCTCCTTCATGAAGTTGCCCATCAAGCCCGCCGCGTGGTGGCGGCGGTGGCGAGACCGGTCAGCGCGGTGCGCGCGGTCTCGTCGATCGACGCGGTCTCCAGCGCGGCCAGCGCGTCGGCGACCCGGTCGGAGATCATGTGTTCCACCCGGGCGACCGCCCCGGTGTCGGCGACGAGGTCGGCCAGCCGGGCCACCTCCCGGGCGCCGGTGAGGCTGCCGGCCCGCTCCAACGCCCGCCGCTGTCCGCCGGTGGCGAGCTGCCGGGCGAGCATCAGCAGCGTGGTCGGCTTGCCGGTGCGCAGGTCGTCGCCGGCCGGCTTGCCGGTGGTGGCCGGGTCGCCGTAGACGCCGAGCAGGTCGTCGCGGAGCTGGAACGCCTCACCGACCGCCAGCCCGTACCGGGTGTACGCGGCGATCAGCGGCGCGTCGGCGTCGGTGCCGGCCAGGCAGGCACCGAAGAGCAGCGGACGCTGCACGGTGTAGCTGGCCGTCTTGTAGCGGGCCACCCGCAGCGCCCGGTCCACCGACCAGTTCGCCGCGTCGTTCTCGCCGAGCACGTCGAGGTACTGCCCGGCGATGGTCTCGACCCGCATCTGGTCGTAGCAGCGCCGCACCTCCATGAGCCGGGACGGCGGCAGGGCGGCGTGGGCGAGCAGCCGGTCGGCCCAGACCAGGCAGAGGTCGCCGATGAGGACGGCGACCGACTCGCCGAACCGGTGCGGGTCACCGGTGTGGCCGGCGGTGACGTGCCGCTCGGCGGCGGCCCGGTGTGCGGTCGGTAGGCCGCGCCGGGTGTCGGAGGCGTCCATCACGTCGTCGTGCACCAGGGCGAAGGTGTGCAGGAGTTCCAGTGCGGCGAGCGCGGGCAGCACCGTGGGCAACGGCTCGTCGCCGCCCACCACCCCCCGCCAGCCCCAGTAGGCGAAGGTCGGGCGCACCCGCTTGCCGCCGGCCAGCACGCAGTCGCGTGCCGTCGCGGCGAAACCGCCCATCGCTGCGTCGATCTCGGTCAGCGCGTCGACCTCGCGGGCGAGGAACGCCGACAACGTCTCGTCGACCCCGTTGACCAGGTCACGGGCGTAAGCGGCCAGTACGCCGCGGACCGGATCGTCCGTCGCTCCCGGCTGTGCCGGTGCGACGCGGAGCGCATTACCCGCAACTGCGTCGTTGGCCATGTGGGGGAGCGTACCCTAGGGTTACGAGTTGCGTCGATTGCTGCGTCGAATCCGAGGAGGCCCGGGTGGACACCGATCTCACCGCTGCCTATGCCCGCTCCCAGGAGCTGCACAAACACCACGGCCGCACCTACTATCTCGCCACCCGGCTGCTGCCCGCATGGAAACGGCGGCACGTGCACGCCCTGTACGGATTCACCCGCTACGCCGACGAGATCGTCGACCGCACCGAGGACCTGCCGCCCGCCGAACGCGCCGCCCGCCTGGACGCCTGGGGTGCCCGCTTCGTCGCCGGACTGCACGGCGAACCGGTCGACGACCCGCTGCTACCGGCGGTGCTGCACACCATCGCCGTGTTCGACCTGGACCGCGCCGACTTCGCGTCGTTCCTACGCAGCATGGCGATGGACCTGACCGTCATGACCTACCCGACCTACGACGACCTGCTCGACTACATGGAAGGCTCGGCGGCGGTCATCGGCACCATGATGCTGCCCATCCTCGGCAGCTCCGACCCGGTCGCCGCCCGCGAGCCGGCCCGGCAACTCGGCTTCGCCTTCCAGCTCACCAACTTCATCCGGGACGTCGCGGAGGACCTCGACCGGGGCCGCACCTACCTGCCCGACGAGGACCTGGCCAAGTTCAACGTCACCCGCGAGGACCTGCTCGCCGCGCGGGCCGCCGGCCACAGCACCGACCGCATCCGCGACCTCATCGAGTACGAGGTGACCCGCGCCCAGGCCCACTACGCCGCCGCCGCGCCCGGCATCACCCTGCTCGCCCCCGCCTCCCAGGCATGTATGCGCACCGCCTACGCCCTCTACGGCGGCATCCTCGACGAGGTCGCCGCCCAGGACTACGACGTGTTCGCCAGGCGGGCCGTGGTGCCCCAGCGGCGACGACTCGCGGTGGCGGCGAAGGCGCTGCTCACCCGTACCGGCACCCCGGTCGTGGTGCCCGGCCCGGCGGTGTCGTGAGCGGCCGTACGGCGGTCGTGCTGTTCACCCGCGACCTGCGGGTGCACGACCACCCGGCCCTGGCGACGGCCTGCGCCGCCTTCGACCGGGTGGTGCCGCTGTACGTCCTCGACCCGGCGCTGGCCGGCCACTCGCCCAACCGCAACCGTTTCCTGCACCAGTGCCTCGTCGAACTGCGGGACACCCTGCGCACCCTCGGCGGCGACCTGGTGATCCGCCGGGGCGACCCGGTGGCCGAGACGATCCGGCTCGCCCGTGAGGTCGACGCCGAAGGCATCGGGCTGTCCGCCGACGTCAGCCGCTACGCCCACCGCCGGGAACGTCGACTGCGCGCCGAGTGCGACAGGCACCGGATGTTCCTGCGGCTGTTCCCCGGGGTGACCGTCGTCGAACCGGGGGAGCTGCGGCCCGGCGGCGGCGACCACTACCGGGTGTTCACCCCGTACCACCGGGTCTGGTCGGGGGCGCGGTGGCGGGAGGAACTGGCCGCGCCCCGGCGGGTCACCCTGCCCACCGGGATCGCCGTCGGCCGGCTTCCGGCGGCACCGAAAGGGGAGTCGCCGGACGCCGCGGTCGGCGGCGAGTCCGTCGGGCGGCACCGGCTCACGCGGTGGTTGCCCACCCTTGCCCGGTACGACGACATCCACGATGACCTGGCCGCCGACGAGACCTCCCGGCTCAGCCCGTACCTGCGGTTCGGCTGCCTGTCCCCGCTGACCGTGGCGAACCGGGCCGCCGACCGGGGGCACCCGTTCGTCCGGCAGCTCTGCTGGCGGGACTTCTACCACCAGGTCACCGCCGCCTTCCCGGAGATCGCGGCGAAGGCGTACCGGCGCGGGGCCACCGAGGACTGGCGGTACGACGCGGCGGCACTCGACGCCTGGACCGACGGCCGCACCGGGATGCCGATCGTGGACGCCGGCATGCGCCAACTGCACGCCGAAGGCTGGATGCACAACCGGGCCCGGCTGATCACCGCCGGCTACCTGACCAAGGTGCTCGGCCTCGACTGGCGGCCCGGACTCGCGGTCTTCTCCCGCTGGCTGCTCGACGGCGACGTGCCCGACAACTCCGGAAACTGGCAGTGGGTGGCCGGCACCGGCAACGACAGCCGCCCCTACCGGGGGCTCAACCCCGTCCGCCAGGCTGAACGCTACGACCCCGACGGCGGGTACGTGCGCCGCTGGGTGCCCGAGCTGGCGACGGTCGCCGGCAAGGCCGTACACCAACCGTGGCGGCTGCCCCCCGAGGTCCGCCGCACCCTCGACTACCCGCCACCGCTGGAGGTGCCCGGCGCCGATCCGGTCTGGCTGCGCTGAGCCCGTTCCGTTTCGCCGGCCCGGTCCGGCTCGCGCACCGGGGCGGGAATTCCGGGGTGGAGCGGTGGCCGGAGCCCGGACGGTGCGCAATGCTGGCGGGATGGCAGAGCCGGAACTGGTGGACGTGGTCGTGGTCGGGCTCGGCGTGGGCGGCGAGGAGGTGGCCGGGCGACTCGCCGAGGCCGGCCTGAGCGTCGTCGGCGTCGAACGGGACCTGGTCGGCGGGGAGTGCCCGTACTGGGGCTGCGTCCCCAGCAAGATGATGATCCGGGCGGCGAACGCCCTGGCCGAGGCCCGTCGGGTCGACGGGCTGGCCGGCTCGGCGCAGGTCCGGGCCGACTGGACGGCGGTGGCGAAACGCATCCGGGAGGAGGCCACCGACGACTGGAACGACCGGGCCGCCGTGGACCGGTTCACCGGCAAGGGCGGCCGGTTCCTGCGCGGCAGCGGCCGGCTGGACGGCCCCGGCCGGGTCCGGGTCGGTGACCGGGTGTTCCAGGCCCGGCACGGCATCGTCCTCGGCACCGGCACCCGCCCCTCGATAGCACCGATCGACGGGCTGGCCGACACCCCGTACTGGACGAACCACCAGGCGATCGAGGTGGCGGAGCTGCCGGCGAGCCTGCTGGTCCTCGGTGGTGGGGCGATCGGGGCGGAACTGGCGCAGGTCTTCGCCCGGTTCGGGGTCCGGGTGACCGTGCTGGAGGCGTCCGGACGGATCCTCGCCCTAGAGGAACCGGAGTCGTCCGAGGTGGCCGCCGCCGCGCTGCGCGCCGACGGGGTGGAGATCGCCACCGACGTGAAGGCCGAGCGGATCGACCACGACGGCGACACGTTCACCGTGCACGCCGGTGAGCGGTCGTTCAGCGCCGACCAGCTCCTGGTGGTCACCGGCCGCCGGGCCCACCTGGACGAGCTGGGGCTGGACACCGTCGGGATCGACGCCGGGCAGCGCTACCTGCCGGTGGACGACCGGATGCACGTCACCGACGGGATCTGGGCGGTCGGCGACGTCACCGGCGAGGGCGCGTTCACCCACATCGCCATGTACCAGGCGTCGATCGTGGTCGCCGACGTGCTCGACCGGGTCCGGCGGGCCCAGGCCGGCCCCGACGCCAGCGGCACCGCCAGCGTGGTCGGTGGCGCGATGGGCGCGGCCAGTGCGGTCGGAGGCTCGATGGGCGCGGCCGGTCCCAGCGGCGCCGCCGGCACGGTGCCCAGGGCCGACTACCGGGCGCTGCCCCGGGTCACCTTCACCGACCCCGAGGTGGGCGCGGTCGGGCTCACCGAACGGCAGGCCCGTGAGCGGGGCATCAACGTGCAGGTCGGGTTCACCGAGCTGTCGTCGTCCACCCGGGGCTGGATCCACAAGAGCGAACCGGGCGGCTTCATCAAGGTGATCGCCGACGCCGACCAGGGGGTGCTGATCGGGGCGACCTCGGTCGGCCCGGCCGGCGGCGAGGTGCTCTCGGCGCTGGTGGTGGCGGTGCACGCGGCCGTACCGGTCAGTCAGCTCCGGCACATGATCTACGCGTACCCGACGTTCCACCGGGCCATCCAGAGCGCCCTGGACGACCTGGGCTGAGCCACCGCGCCGCCCGGTTCCGGCCGGGCGGCGCTCCCGGCCGGTGCAGGCCGGCTGGCGCTTCCGGTCGGTGCGGGCCGGGTGGCGGGTGGTTGCGGTGCGGGCCGGGTCACGCGCCGTGGCGGCCGGCCCCGGCGGCGAACCGGGCCGCGCCGGCCCGCGCGTCGGCCGCGAGCGAGTCCATCCCGTAGGCGAGTTCGGTGGCGAGCGCCTCCGGCTCGGGCCGGTCGGCCCCGGCCAGCACCGCCGCCCGGTCGTTGCGCAGGCAGGTCTGCGGGTGCCGGGCGATCTCGGCGGCCAGCCGCTCGGCCGCCGCCCGTGCCTCACCCGGCGCGACCACCCGGTTCACCAGCCCCATCGCGTACGCCTCGTCGGCGGGCACCGGACGGCCGGTGAGGATCAGGTCCATCGCCCGGCTCTGGCCGATCAGCCGGGGCAGCCGCACGGTGCCACCGTCGATCAGCGGCACCCCCCACCGTCGGCAGAACACCCCGAGCACCGCGTCCGACTCGGCGACCCGCAGATCGCACCAGAGCGCCAGCTCCAGGCCGCCCGCCACCGCGTACCCGGAGATCGCCGCGATGACCGGCTTGGACAGTGCCATCCGGGTCGGGCCCATCGGGCCGTCGCCGTCGGGCTCGACCCGGTTGCCGCTCGGCGTGCCGATGGCCTTGAGGTCGGCACCCGAGCAGAACGTGCCGCCCGCACCCCAGAGCACCGCGACCCGGGCGTCCGGGTCGGCCTCGAACCCGCGGAACGCGTCGGCGAGCGCCCGCGCGGTCGGCCCGTCGACGGCGTTACGGGACGCCGCCCGGTCGAGGATCACCGTGGTCACCGCCCCGTCCCGGACAACATGCACCGCCATCCCCCCAGCATCCCGCACGCGCGGGGCGCGTGGGGGCCGGCGTGGGGCTGGCGCTGGTGGGGCGATGTTGCGGTGTCCGGGGCAGGGTGATGCCGCTACCTGGCCGCCGTTGAGTGGATCTCCGTGACCGGGCGACGGGCGCGACGGTGGGGGCGGGACGGGGTGGGTCAGGGGCGGTCGGTGACCCGGGTGAGGAACGAGCGCCAGGCGGTGGGGGTGAAGGTCAGGGCGGGGCCGGCGGGGTCCTTGGAGTCGCGTACGGCGATCACCCCGGGCAGGTTGTCGGCCACCTCGACGCAGTTTCCGCCGTTGCCGCTGCTGCGGGTGCTCTTGCGCCAGCGGGCGTGGTTCAGTTCCATGTCTGGGCCACCTTCGTGATCAGATCGACGGACTGCCGGTGGGACAACGCCTCGCCGCGCACGTTCTCCCACGCTGTCATCATGGCGGCGAGGTCATCGAGATCGCTAATCACCTGCCCCTGTAGCTGGTTGTCGAGGTAGCCCGCCATCCGGTGATCCGGGCTGGTGGCGATCACGAAGGGCCCGTTCAGGCCGGCGTACTCGCCGACGGTGGCCGGCACGACGTGCACCCGGACGTGCGGTTGGTCGCAGGCCGTGGCGAGGGCGAGCAGTTGCCCGTGCATGGTCTGCCGGCCGCCGACCGGCCGGCGCAGGACCGTCTCGTCGAGCACCACCGTGAGCTGCGGCGGATCGTCGCGCTTCAGGATGGACTGGCGGGCGAGTCGGGCCGCGAGGTGCCTGTCGACGTCGCCCCGGGGCAGGGTGCCGGCCCCGAGCAGGACGGCTCGGGCGTACGCCTCGGTCTGGAGCAGGCCGGGGACCACGGTGGACTCGAATGAGCGTAGCGACAGCGCGTCGCGTTCGATCTCCTGCCAGGGACGGAACCACACCGGCTCACGACGTCTTGAAGTGTCCGGCCAGATGTCCACGATGTCCCGCCGGAGCGCCTCCGCTGCGGCCACCCGGTGCCGGGCATGTGGTATCCGCCCCTCACTCAGCCAGCGACCCACCGTCTTGGGATCGACACCGACCCGCTCAGCGAGAGATTCGGCGGTGTAGCCGGTTTCGTTGAGTGCCGCGCGCAGCGCATCGTTCACGACTCCTCCATTGGACGTCTCAGATTTCCGCTTACCATACGCCTACGCGGTGTATCTGTCCGACCACGAAGAGGCAGGCTGTGGCGGAGGGCGGCGCGACCGGTGGAGGTGAGGGAACCCGGCGGTCGACGTCCAGCCCGGGGCCGCCCCGCCGAGGACGGATGGGGCGGCCCCGATCCACCCGGAAGGAGACGCACAGTGCGACACCGCTGCCCGCACCACAGCCGACCACACCGCCGCCCGGGCGCCCCGACACGTCGCCGTTGCCCGTCCGGACGGCCTCCGTCCTGCCTGGACCCGTCCGGGTGGTTTCCGTCCTGGTGGCGGCTGTTCCGGCGGGGCCTGCGGCTGTTCCGGCTGGGCCTGCGGTGTGGGGTGTCGGCGTGAGCCGGGCGGGCCGACCGCACCTGCCGATGCGCCCGCTGTGGCGGTGCCGGGGCTGCGGCGCGGAGTGGCCGTGCCAACCCGCCCGGCTCGCCCTGCTGGTGGAGTACCGCGAGGACCGGACCGGCCTGCTCGTCTACCTGAGCACCCTGATGGCGGAGGCAGGTGCACAACTCTCCCAGCTCAACGGGCACGTCGTCCCCGAGAACCTGACGGCCCGATTTCTCGGCTGGGCCCGAGCGCGGGGATCATCCTGACCCCGTCCGCTGGCGCGGCCTCGCCGGGGCCGTCCGTCGGCGCGACGCTGGTGGGGCGATGGTGCGGTGTCCGGGAGGCGTCGGTACCGCTACCTGGCCGCCGTTGGGTCGATCGAGCCGGGAACACCGGATTGGTGCCGGTCGCCCGGTTTGCGACCCGGTCAGGCGGGAAGTCGGACGGGGTGCGAGCGTTGCTGACGAAACTCGAACAGGCCACCGCGCTGGACCGCACCGGCGACCGGTTGCAGCGTGCCGTCCAGGCGACCCTGCGCCCGCAGCGGGTACGCGACCTGCTGCACGGCGTCTTCCTGGGCCACCCGCTGCACCCGGCGATGGTGCAGGTGCCGGTGGGGGCCTGGATCAGCGCCGCAGTGGTCGACCTGCTCCCCGGGCAGCGTCGCGCGGCCACCACGCTGGTCGCGCTGGGCACCGTGAGCGCGGTTCCCGCCGCCGTGGCCGGGCTCAACGACTGGGCGGAACTCTCCCGGGACCAGCGCCGGGTGGGGCTGGTGCACGCCGCCGCCAACACCGTCGGCCTGACCCTGTACGCCGGCTCCCTCGCGGCCCGGTTGACCGGCCGGCACGGCGTCGGGCGGGCCCTGGCCTACCTGGGGCTGGGCGCGGCGAGCGCCGGGGCGTACCTCGGTGGGCACCTGGCGTACAAGCAGGGGGCGCAGGTCAGTCAGAGCGTCTCCGAGCTGCACCGGATGGGCGACGGGTGGCGGCCGGTGGCCGACCTGGCCGGGCTGCCGCAGCGCGAGCTGGTGACCCGCGAGGTGGACGACGTCTCGGTGATCCTCTACCGGCACGGCGACGAGGTCACCGTCATGCTGGAGCGCTGCCCGCACCAGAGCGGCCCGCTCGGCGAGGGCGAGGTGCAGGAGATCGACGGGCACGCCTGTGTGGTCTGCCCCTGGCACGGTTCGGCGTTCCGGCTCAACGGCGGCGAGGTCGTCCACGGCCCCTCCGCCACCGACCAGCAGATCCTCCCCACCCGCGTGGTCGACGGCACCCTACAGACCCGCCTCCCCTGACCCCCACCCCGCTCCCGCCTCCACCCCGCCCCGCCCCGCTCTCGCTTTCAGAGGTCGATCAAGAGGTTTGCGTCAAAGTCGATCTTCAACTTGACGCAAACCTCTTGATCACTTGACGCAAACTTCTTGATCACCGGGGCGACCCCGCTGGGGCGACCCCGCTGGGGCGGCCCGGGGTTGGGCGAGTTGGGGGGTAACGGGCGAAGGGGAATCGGGTCAGTCGCGGCGGTGGCGGCCGGTGACCAGGTCCCGGGCGGCGGAGGCGCGGCTGCCCATCGAGCGGCCCGGGGTGCGACCGGTGGTGGACATCCGGGCGGCGGCGATCCGGGCGGCCGAGGTACGGCCGGCGGTCACCCGGACGGGGCGGCGACGCAGGCCGAGCACCGCACCGATCTGCGCGCCGACGATGCTCGCCACGGCCAGTACCGCCGACACGGCCAGCGGCCGGTTGATCGGGTCGTCCGGGGTGCCCCGGGACGCCCCGGCGGCCATCGCCGGTGGCACGCCGACCGGCCGCTCGGCGGGCGGTTGGGCGGTCTGCGGGGTGGCAGTCTGCGGGGCGGCCGGCCCGATCTTCCCCGGCTTCGGGGTGGCCGGACCGGTCGGCTTCGAGGCGGCGGGCCCGGTCGGCTTGCCCGGGGTGGAAGGCGCACCCTGGTGCTGCGGGTCGGCCTGGCCGCCGGGGGTGGTGGCGGGCGGGCGCGGGGACGGCTTGCGGGGCGTACCCGGGACGAGACGGCCGCTGGCGTGCCGTCGGGCACCGGTGTCGTCGGCCTCGGCGGGGAGCCTGATGAGCTGGCCCGGCTTGATCCGGTCGGCGTCGCGCAGGTCGTTGAGCCGGGCCACCTCGGGGTAGCGGTCGAAGTCGTCCAGGTAGCGTTCGGCCACCTCGCCCAGGTAGTCGCCCCGGGCCACCCGGTAGACCGGCTTCTCGGCACCGGGGACGGGACCGAGACCGGTGCCGGGGGCGGCACCGAGGGCGGCGCCACCGAGGCCGGCGCTGGGGGCGGCCCCCAGGCCGGTACGGGAGGCGTCCAACGTCGTCGCCACCCCGGTGCCGGCGGCGGCCGGCATCGGCTGGGTCAGGGTCACCGCCGCGCTCGCCGCCGGACTGGCCGCGATGATCAGCGCGACCGAGCCCAACAGGGCCGCCGCCGCCCGCTGCTGCCGGCGCATACCGGGCAGCCGGGGCGTCTGCCGGCGGGTCACCTGGGCCCCGATCTCCACCAGCACCGAGAACGCGAACGTCGCCCAGCCGAACCAGCCCACCAGCGCGAGCGCCCGGATGAAGAGCTGCCCGTCGTCCCGGCTGGTCAGCACGGTGCCGACCTCGCCGAGGGTGGGCAGGTGGTCGGGCAGCGGGTTGCCGGCGAAGGCGAGCAGCGCCACCGGTGCGCCGACCAGCAACGCCATCAGGACCACCAGCGACCCGAAGCCGGTGAGCAACTGGCCGGTTCGTCGGGCGGTGGAACCACGCGGTGTGGTCATGCTGCCCTCCTTCCTACGGTCTGCCGGTGCGGGGGCACCGGGTGCGTGGGCCGACGGGTCCGCCGGGCCAGCGGGTTCATGGTCGGTCGGTGAGGGTGCGGGCGGTCGCCTCGCCGGCCACGGTGACGGTGCGGTCCATGCCGATGAGGCCGAGCAGGTGCCGGCGGTAGACGACGGTGACGCGTACCCGGATCTGCTTCTCGCCGGCCACCACCGGGAAGCTGACCTGCTGCCCGGTCACGTCGGAGTTGCCCCGCAGGTACTGCGCGACGGCCGCGCGGGCACCCGGCTCGTCGATCACCTTGGGCCGGCCCTCGATCGCGGCGGCCCGGTCGATCACCTGCCCGCCGCTGCGGGCCGCCTCGGCGGCCAGGTCGTCGGCGCGTTGCAGGGTACGCAGCTGACCCGCGCCGTCGTACGCGACACCGATGACCGCCAGCACGCCGATCATGGCGACGGCCAGGAACAGGCTGATCCGGCCCTCGTCACCGGTGGGTCGGGCGGTCACTGCCGGCTCCGGTAACGGTCCAGCGGGGAGCCGAACGTGGCCTCGACCCGCTTGTCGCCCATCGGCAGCCCGGGGAAGCGCATCCCGGCGAACGAGACCGTGCAGCTCACCCGGACCCAGACGCTCGCCGGCTCGCCGAGTTGCTGCCGGAACGCCGCGCTCAGCGACGTGTGGTCGGAGTTGCGGGTGGAACCCCAGACCGTGACCTGGGGTGCGCTGGCGCAGTTGAGGCCCCGCCAGTCGAGCTGCCGGCGGGCGGCCGACCGCGCGGCGCTCTCCGCCGTGCCGGCGTCGCGGGCGATCGAGGCGGCCCGCGCGGCGTCGTGGGCCGCCGCCTCCACCGCCTCGTCGGCGACGGCGACCCGGCCGGCCACCCCGGCCAGCATCAGCAGCGCCAGGAACGCCGGGGCCAGCACCGCCACCTCCACCGACACCGACCCCCGGGTACGCCCCGCAGCCCGGTCCACCGGCACGTCGCCCGGGGTGCGCCCGGCGGCGTGCACGACCACCTCGGCGGGGCAGCCGGATCGCGGGGCGGGGGTGACGGCCCGTTCCCCCCGGGCGGGGCGGGTCAGCAGGCCACGCCGGGTTCGCCCGGTGCGCCGGGGCGGGTGGGCGGTCACGGGGTGGTCCACCGTTCGACGGTGCCGTGGGCGGTCTGCCGGACGTCGAACCGGACGGCCGGGATGACGCTCAGGGACTTCCCGGTGACCGTGCAGGTCACCTCGGTCGCGGTGGTGGCGCAGGTGGTCTTCGCGCCGACCAGCCAGTCCCCGGCGGCACCCAGGAAGTGTTTGGCGCGGGCCTCACCCGCCCCGGCCGGCGCCTCCAGGACCCGCTGCGCGTTCACCCCGCTCTGGGCGGCGTGCATCGCCGTCGACCGGGCCACGAACCAGGCGGCGATCTGGACGGAGCCGAAGAGCAGCACCAGCACCGCCGGCATCACCACGGCCAGTTCCACGGGGTTGGCCCCCCGGTCCGTACCCCCGTCGGTGAGCCGGCGGCGGGCGGACCGGCCGGCGGCGCGGAGCCGGGCCGGCACGGCACGCCCGGCGTCGGGTGCGCGCCTGGGTGCGCGCCGGGACCGGGCGGTGGGGGCCGTCCGGTCCCGGCGCGAGCCGACCAGGGGGACGCGGGTCACTTGGTCGGGATGCCGTTCATCCAGCCCTCGGCCTTGGTCAACACGATGCCGGTGACGGCGATGCCGGCGGCGACCAGACCGGCGATGATCACGGCGGTCGGGACGGGGCTGTCGCCCCGATCCGCCTCGCGGCGTAGCTCGGCCAGCCGGGCCACGGTGGCCGCGTAGAGGAAGGTGACGAGGTGCATGGCGGGACTCCTTGGGGAGGGTTTGATCAGAGGCGGGCGATGAACGGATAGAGGACGAAGGCCAGCAGTACGAAGACGAGCAGCGAGCCGGGAATGTCCAGCCGGCTGGTGACGCCCTCGGCGCGGGCCAGGTTGTCGGTGCGGATCTGGTCCCGGAGCGACTCGGCGCGGCTGCGCAGCGTCTCGTGCACCTGGGCACCCTCGCTGCCGGAGGACCGCATGATCGCCCCGACGTCACCCAGCTCCGGAATGCCGATCTTCTCGGCCAGCTCCTGCAACTCGTCCCAGGGCGAGTGCATCTGCATCTGGGCGATCCGCAACGACTCCCGGATGCGGGCGAAGACCCAGCCGTCGCAGACCGCCGCCGCGCGTTCCAGCGACTGCACCGGGCCGTGTGCCGCCGACAGCTGCAACGCCACCAGGTCCAGGTAGGTGCAGACCGCGGCGCGGAACTCCTCCCGGGCGGTGTCCGCCTTGGCCAGCACCGACCGGTGCGCGAGCAGCGCGCAGACCAGCGCGAACCCCAGACTGCCCAGCACCGGTACGACCACCGGCATGCTCACCCCGGCCAGGAAGAGCAGCGCCCCCGCCACCGTCGGGGTGGCCAACCCGACCAGCGCGGAGAGCAGGATCGACATCGTGTACTGCTCGGGGGTCTGGTCGAGCAGGGCGAGCTGCCGGTGCGGCGGGCGCAGCCAGCGGGCGAAGCCCCCCAACCAGTCCGGTCCGCGTCCGGCGGCGACGGCGGTGCCCGGTGGCTGGTGCAGCCGGCGCAGCGCCGGGCCGAGCGCCGGGGAGGCCGGCAACGCCTCCCGGACCAGCAGGAACAGGCCGAGCCCGATGGCCGCCCCGCCGAGCACCGCGATGGTGAGCTGCCAGTTGAGCGTCACGCGACCACCTCCGCCGGGTCGGGCCTCGGCAGGAACCGGGGCGGCGGCGGGGGCTGGCTCATCGCGCGTACCCAGGCCAGCAGGGCGATGAACGCCGTGGCGAGCACCGCCATCAGCACCTGACCGAAGAACGTCCCGTACGGCCTGACGTACTCGGTGTTGACCAGCCCGTACGCCAGCACGGCCAGGGTCATCCCGGTGAGGAAGCGGACCGCGAACCGGGGCTGGGTGCGTTTGGCCTCCACCTCGCGCCGGGTGGCCACCTCGGCGGAGGCGGCCGACGCGATGGAACCGAGCACGTCGCCGAGGCGCTCGCCCCGGTCGGTCAGGTGCAGGATCAGCGCGGCGACCACCTGGTCGCAGACCGGGTCACCGATCTCGTCGGCGAACGCCAGCAGGGCGGACCGGGCCGTCCAGCCGGCCTGGAGGCGGGCGGCGAGCAGCCGTACCTCCTCCTGGATCTCCTCCGGGACGGTGGCGATGGTGGTGACGATCGCCTGCTGGAGGCCCTGCCCGGTGTTGGAGACGTCCTTGAGCCGGCGGGTCCACTCGCCGACCGCCTCGATCCGGGTGATCGCCCGCTGTTCGGCCCGGCCCACCGCGAACAGCCAGGGCACGCCCGGCACCGCCACCGCCACGATCAGCCCCACCACCGGCAGCCCGGTCAGCAGGAACGCCAGCGCCCCCGCCACCGCCGCCGCGCCCAGGGTCATCTGGTGCGCCCGCTGGTCCCGCCGGTTGGTGCCGGAGCCGAGCCAGAGCCGGCGCAGCCCGGTGGTCGAACTCCGGGCCGGTCGGGTCGGCTTGGTGGTGCCGAACAGCGCCACCACGGCCAGCACGATCCCGCCGACGCAGGCCGCGCCGGAGACCACCGCGAGCAGTTCGATGGTGCTCATCGGCGTACCGCCGGGGCGAGGCGGCTGTGCCGGGGCCTACGCCACGCGCCCGCGCCGGCCTCGATGAAGCGGGACAGCAGCCGGGCGTCGTAGCCGACCCGCAGCAGTTGACCACGGACCCGTTCCGGCAGGTGGCGGGGGACTGCCCGACCGTCGGGGCCGGGCCCGAAGACGGTGGTGGTGGTGATCCGGTTGGCGTCGCCGACCCCGATCACCTCCTCCACGTGGGAGACGAACCGGTGCTTGCGTCCGCCGATCGCGGTCTCGTCCTCGACGGTGACGTAGACGATCAGGTCGAGGGCGTTGCCGGCCATCCGGCGGGCCTGGTCGACGGTCATCTCCCGGCCGTGCGCCAGGGCCAGCTCGATGATCCGTTCGCTCACCCCGGCCGGGGTACGGGCGTGGATGGTGCACATCGACCCACGGCTGGTGGTCATCGCCTGGAGCATCGGCACGATCTCCCGGGACCGGACCTCACCGACGATGATCCGCAGCACGCCCATCCGCAGCGACAGCGGGATCAGGTCGGCGATGCTCACCTCGCCGGCGGGCCGACCGTCCAGGCCGCGTTCGCCGTGCCCCTCCCGGGCCTCGAAGCTCATCACCGCCCGGTGCTTGTCGCCGCGGCGGGCCGGCAGCAGTTCCCGGCTCTCCTCCAGCAGCACGTACGGCTCGTCGGGCGGGATCTCGTCCATCAACGCCCGGATGACCGTGGTCTTGCCGGCCCCGGCCAGCCCGGCGACCATGATGTTCAACCCGGCCCGCATGGACGCCCGGAGGAAGTCGCGCAGCAGCGGGTCGATCATCTCGTCCAGGTCGGGGCGGCTGCCGGCCAGGTCGTCGAGGCTGACGTCGAGCGTGTTGTGCTTACGGATCACCGCGTACGGGCGGTGGCTGACCAGGAACACCGCCGCCAACCGGCTGCCGTCGGGCAGTTGCAGGTCCAGCGTCGGCTTCGAGGTGGACAGCGACCGCTCGGTGGCCCCGGCCCGGCGGGCCGCCGCCTGGAGGATCTCCACCAGCTCGTCGTCGCTGTCGGCGATCGGCTCACCCCAGTCGACGCCGCCGCCGTGCCGGGTGATGCGCACCTGGTCACAGCCGAGGATGTGCACCTCCTCGATGGTGTCGTCGACCAGCAGGGTCTGTAGCCGGCCCAGCCCGACCAGTTCGGCGGTCACCTGGTCGAGCAGGGTGCGTTCCTCGTCGGCGCTGAGCGGGGTGCCGGCCCGGCGTACCGCGTCGGCGTAGCCGGAGACCACGGCGACGGCGAGCCGGGCCCGCTCGACCTCCTCGGCGTCGGCGTCGAACTCCCGGCCGCGCTGCCACTGGGTGAGCCGTTCGCTCAGCTCCCGGCGCAGCTCGCGGACCACCGCGAAGTCCACCTTCGGCCGGGGTGGCGCGGTAGGTGGGGCCGGCGGCGGGGCGGCGGCCGGCGGTGGCGCGGGGGTGTGGCGCCGGCCGTTCACCGGGGCCAGCGGCGGCATCGTCGAGGTGACTCCCGGCGGCGGGGTACGCGGGTCGTGGGAGACCGGCTCAAACCGCATCCGGCACCCCCTGCGCCGGGGCCGGCCAGGCCAACCGGGCCCGCCGTTGCTCCAGCAGCTCCCGTACCGGGGCCTCCAACCCGGCCGCCGCGCGCATCAGCGGCCGTCCGGCGCGGACGGTGCCGCCGAAGCTGAGCGCCTGCGCGGTACGCGGGTCCTCCGGCAACCGGGCGATCACCGGTACCCCCAACGCCTTGCCGATCTCGGCCTTGCCGTGCCCGTCGCCGACGACCACCAGCCGCAGCGTGCCCGGGGGCACCCGGTGGTGGGTGAAGTCCCGTTCGATGGCCCGGATCATCGACCGGGTGCCGGAGAGCCCGGGAAGCTGCGCCCGGGTCACCAGCAGCACCACGTCGGCGGCGCGCAGCAGCGGCCAGGGCGGCCCGAAGACCTGTAGACGTCCACAGTCGACGATCACGTCGTAGCCGGGACGGCCCTTCTCCAGGGTGCGGAAGAAGTCGGCGAACCGTTGCCACAGCGGGGCTACGCTGCCGGCCTGCGCCGGGTCCACCACACCGGGCAGCAGCAGCCGTTCCCGCCGCGGCGCGTCCAGGTCGACCAGTTGCGACCAGAACGTCGACTCCAGGCTGCCGTCGCGCAGCTCACCCACGGCCAGCTCGCCGATGCCGCGCGGCCCGTCGAGCTGGCCGCCCAGGTACCCGGCGAGCACCGAGCCGCCGGCCGGGTCGCACTCGGCGAGCACCAGCCGCCGGTGCCAGCTCAGGGTGCAGGCCAGCGCCGTGGTGGTGACGCCGGGCGACCCCTTCGCCGAGACCAGCGCGATGATGGCCATGGTCAGGCCGCCTCGGTCAGCACGAGGGCGATCCGCTCCTGCGCGGCCAGCACCACCACCGCCGGGACGTCCCGGACGGCGAGCGCCAGGTAGATCACCACGTCGTCGTTCTCCGGGGTGAGGGTGTCGATCACCGTGGCGGTGAACCGGGTGGACGACGGCGCGTTGTCGGAGTCCTCGTCCGGGGTGCTGACCAGCAGCACCTTGTCGCCGGGGTGCAGCTTGCGGGCCGGCACCCTGCTCGGCTCCAGGCCCAGCGCGATCTGCTGCTGCCCCTGACCGAGCAGCGGGGCGTCGGTGAGCTGCGCCATGGTGAGCAGCGACCCGGGGACCAGCGACACGGCGGCCCGCTTGCCGACCACCTCGTCGCGCTTCTTCGCCGGCACCGGGGAGAGCCCGGCACCCCCGGAGACCTGCACGCTGACCAGGTCGTCGGCGGTCAGGATGCGACCCACCTCGACCGGGCGGGCGATCGCCAGGTAGCTGCCGGTGGCCCGTACCGAGGTGACCGCGAAGGCCGCGCCGAGGCCACCCAGCGCGATCAGCAGCACGGCGAGACCGAGCAGGCCGGGTCGGGTACGGCGCTGCCGGACCACCTTGGGCGGGGCGATCGGCGCATCCACCGGAACTCCATCGCGGGTGGCCAGACTCACTGGACGATCTCCGTTCGCGACTGCGGGGCTCGCAAAACCGGCTCACTCCTCGCGCTCACTGGACGATCTCCGTTCGCGACTGCGGGGCTCGCAGAACCGTGGCGTGCGGGGTGCTCATCGGGTCACCACCTGGAGTTCCTTGATCTGGATGTCGACGACGCCGCTGGTGCGGGTCTGCGCGATGTCGCCGCTGCGGCCACCGCCGACCCAGTGCACGTTCCAGAACGTGGTGGCGCTGACCCGGTAGTTGCCGACCCTGGGATAGCCGTCGTAGCCGCAGGTCGGCGACTTCTTGCCGGCGTTCGGGCCGGTCGACTTGTACGGCGTGCCGGGGCCCCTACAGGTGATCTTCCTGCCGTTGCCCATGTCCCACACGATCCGCTGGACCCGCGCGGTGATCCGTACGGTCAGGCCCCGGTCGCTGGCCGAGGCGCTGAGCGGGCCGAAGTAGTTCTCGCCGCTGCTGGCCCACATCCAGACCGGCAGGCCGACCAGGCCGGGGCCGAGGCTGCGCCGGGGGGCGACCGACGCGCGGGGCGGCAGCAGGCTGATCGAGGCGAGCGCCCGGCGGGCCAGCTCCTCCGGGTCGGGCGGGGTGCCGAACCCGGGCGGCGGCCCGTCGAGCAGCACCATCGACTGGTCGCCCAGGTCCCCGCCGTTGCAGGTCCGGACGTACCACACCTGACCCTCGGGGGCCTCCTCCTGCGGCTCGGCGACCTTGTAGTAGCAGCCGCTGGAGTTGTCGAACCAGCCGAGGTTCGGGTTGTAGCAGGGCAGCGGCTTGCCGTTCCACTGGCACTTCGGGGCCGCGCCGGGGCTGTTCGGGCTGCCCGGCCCGGTGTCACCGCCCGGGTCGCCGGGGGTGCCCGGGTCGTCGTCCCAGATGCTGCAGTCGTTCTGGCCCGGCGGGCACTCCACCCCCGGGCCGGCGGCCTGCGCCGGGGCGGGTGGCGCGGCCACGGCCACCAGTACGGCCAGCAGCAGACCGGCCAGCACCCGACGGGGCAGGCCGGATGGGAGCGGACGGCGCGCGGCGGGCGCGGGGGCGGCCGGGACGGTGGGGGACACGGTGGCGGCGTGGGTCGGCACGGGCGTTCCTTCCCGGGTCAACATGGCTGGTCCTCGTGGGCGGCCCCGGAGTTGATCAGCCAGCGGCCGTCCGGGTAGCGGGTCGCGGTGGCGGTCGCCAGGTGCCGGGTGCCGGCCGAACCGGGCACCACCCGTTTGTCCTTTCGGTAGACCAGCCGGTAGTCGGTGGCGTCCAGGCAGTCCTGGATCTCCACGGTCGGCGGGTCGCTGTCAAGGCTGACCGAGGTGACGGAGGGCTCCGACGTCAACGTCCCGGTGCGGACCGCGCCGTGCCGGCGGGCGTCGTCGATCGCCACCCGGACCCGGGTGAGCAGCGGGTCGCCCAGGAACCGGGTCAGCTTCGGATGGCGGGGGTCGCTGTCCCGGCTCGCCTCCCGGGAGGCTTCCAGATATCCGGCGTACGCGGCCAGCGCGGCCCGCTCGGCCGCCTGCTCCGCCTCGGTGGACGGGCGGCCGTCGCCGGCCGGTCGGGTGGCGGGGGCGGAGGTCGTCTCCGGCGGGTCGGCGCAGCCGGCGAGGGCGGCCACCACGGCGACGACCAGGCAGCTGGTCCAGTGGCGGGATCGCCCTGTACGCATTGCCGTGCCCTCCTCGGTGGCGCCCGGTGGCGACGATCGTGGCGGCCTCCGGGCATGCGGCGGTACTCCGGGATGATGTCGATCGGACAATTCCGGGTGCTGCGGCATTTACCTGTGTGGATCTTGTGTGAATGGGTGGTCGTGGCGTCCGACGCGGCTGCTCGGGGTTGCGTCGCACTCAAGGGGCGAGCATAGGCTGACGTGCGCCGATGCAACAGAGGCAATTCATCCGAGCACTCACCGTGATGGGCAGGAGTGACCGAAGGTGGGCGATGTCCAGGGTGTCCGACCGGTGTCACCGGTGCCCGCCGATCGCGGGTCGTTACCCGCCGAAGGGGTCGGCCCGGCCGGCGAACCGCCTGCGTCGCCGGAGGATGGGGGACGGGTCGAGCAGGCTGGTCCGATCCGCTTCCCGAAGGCAGCCGTCGATGCACCGGAAGCGCCCGACGGGACGGGGGACGTGCAGGCCTGCACTGCGGACGCCGAGCTGATACCGGACCGTTACGTCGACCCCGTCCGGACGTCACGCTCCGTGTCTGTTGTCCGGCGGCTGGCCGGGATGCTTGCGGTCGTACCGGTGCTGCGGCTCGCGGTCGCCCGGTACTCCGTACCCCCGGGGGTGGCCGACCGGGCCGGGTGCGACGGCTGCGGCGCTGCGGTCGGGCTGGACCGGCCGCTGCCGGCGCTCGGGCCGACGGCCCGCTGTCCGGCCTGCGCGGGCCGGGTCGGTGCCGCGCCGTTCGCGGTCGAGGCGCTGCTGGTGGTGGCCGTGGCGGTGCTGGCGCTGGTCGACGGCCCGGTGGCCGGGCGGGTCGCGCTGGCCTGGTGGCTCGGCTGTGCGGTCCCGCTCGTGCTGGTGGATCTGGCGGTGCACCGGCTGCCGGACCGGCTTACCTGGCCCGCCGCCGTCGGCACCTGGGCGTTGCTCGGGGTGGCGGCGGCGACCGGGGCGGGTGCCGGGGCGTGGCTGCGGGCGGTGACCGCCGGGGTGGCGCTCGGCCTGGCCTTCGCCACCACCACACTGCTGCTCGGTCGGCGGGGCTTCGGCCTCGGCGATGCCAAGCTGGCGCTCGGGGTGGGGGCGTTGCTCGGCTGGCAGGGGTGGGGGGCGGTGGTGACCGGGCTGGTGCTGACCTTCCTGCTGTCGGCGCTGGTCGGGGTGGTGCTGCTGGCCAGCCGCCGGGTCGGGTGGTCGAGCCACCTGCCGTTCGGGCCGTTCCTGGTCGTCGGCACCTGCGCGACGCTCCTGCTGGCGGGCTGACCCCGCTCAGCCGACCCGCTGACCCTGGTCGACCCCCCGGGTGGCCGGTCCGGGGTGCCGGCGCAGCAGTTCGGCGAGGGGTCGGGCCGCCGGGAGGCCGACCAGCAGGGTCACCGCCAGTCCGAGCAGCAGGCCGGCGAGGACGTCGTGCGGGTAGTGCACGCCCACGAAGACCCGGGAGAACGCGGCGAGCAGCGCCAACGGGGCGGCCAGCAGACCCCACCGGGGGGACAGCAGCAGGACTGCGGTGGCCAGCGCCCCGGCGATCGTGGCGTGGTTGCTCGGGAATGACCAGTCACCGGCCGGCGGGCAGGGTGCGGCCAGGATGGTGACCGCCCCCCGACAGGGTCGCTCCTCGTCGATCAGCGACTTGAGCAGTTCGCTGCACCCGTACGCCAGGACGACGGTGGCCGGCGCGACCAGGGCGAGGGCCCGGCCCCACGGGTCGGGTCGGCGCAGCCGGGGCACGGCGACGGCCACCAGCATCAGGCCGAGCAGCAGGATCACCGCCTCGGTGAAGTGCACCGCGAACCACTGCACCGGGGCCGGGACGGCACCGGCAACGTCGACGACGTCGCGGTACCACTCCTCGCTGATATCAGGAATACCTGTGGTAATCGTCTGAATCATTGCTCACCTCACCAAAGTGTCATACCTCATTTAGTTCTGTCGAGGTGTGGAAACCGGGTTTAACGGTCACATGGTGCGCGATGCCGGGGCGGATCCTCGCCCCCGTCACAGCGAGTTCACAGCGGTCCCCGCGATTGGCCGCCCACCGCCACCGGGTACCTCCCCGCCGTGCAGACGGACCAGACCTGGCAGATCCGGCGGACCGCCACCGACCTGGACCGACTCGGCGAGACCGAGTCGGTCTTCGCCCTGTCCAACGGCTGGGTGGGCTGGCGGGGCACCCTCGACGAGGGCCAGCCCTACGGCATGCCGGGCAGCTACCTCAACGGGTTCCACGAACGGCGGCGACAGAGCTACCCCGAGGACGGGTACGCCTTCCCGCAGGAGAGCGACACCGTGATCAGCGCGCCCAACGCCGCCCTGATCCGGCTCTGGGTGGCCGGCGAACCTCTCGACCTGCGCACCGGGACCGTCCGCGCCCACGAGCGCACCCTCGACCTGCGGGCCGGCGTGGTACGCCGGTGCACCGAGTGGATCTCACCGGGCGGGCACGGGGTACGGGTCCGCAGCACCCGGCTGGTCTCCCTGCCCCGACGCGCCGTCGCCGCCGTCCGCTACGAGGTCGAACCGCTCGACGACCGGCCGGTCGAGATTCGGGTCTGCTCGGACGTGCTCGCCAACGAGCGGGTGCCCGAACGCGCCGACGACCCCCGCGCCGCCTCCGTCGTGCCCGACCCGCTCGACGCCGAACTGCACCGCCCCGACGGCCACCGGGGCGTGCTGGTGCACCGCACCGACCGCAGCGCCCAACGGGTCGCCGTCGCGGTCACCCACGACACGGACGTGCCGGCGGGGTTCACCGACGGCGACGACCACACCCCGGACCGGCTGCGCACGACCATCGAAGGACGGCTCGCCCCGGGTGACCGGCTCCGCCTGACCAAGTACGCCGCGTACGAATGCGCCCCGGTCGACGGCGGCACCCCCGGCGAGTTGGCCGACCTGGTCACCGCCGAGGCCGCCGCCGCCCACCGGCACGGGTTCGACGCGCTCCTGGCCGACCAGCGGGCCACCCTGGACGAGCGGTGGCGCACCGCCGACGTGGAGATCGACGGTGACCCGGAACTCCAGCAGGCCGTCCGGTTCTCGGTGTTCCACCTTCTCCAGGCGGGCCGGGTCGACGGCGACCGGACCATCGCGGCGAAGGGACTCACCGGCAACGGCTACGACGGGCACGTGCTGTGGGACACCGAGAGCTACGTGCTGCCGGTGCTGACGTACCTGCTGCCCGGGGTGGCCCGCAGCGCGCTGCGCTGGCGGCACGCCCACCTGCCGCAGGCCCGGGAGCGGGCCGCCGAGCTGCGGTTGACCGGGGCGACCTTCCCCTGGCGGACCATCGGCGGCCGGGAGTGCTCCGGCTACTGGCCCGCCGGCACCGCCGCCCTGCACGTCAACGCCGACATCGCCGACGCGGTGCTGCGCTACGTCACGGTCACCGGCGACCAGGAGTTCCTCGCCGACACCGGGCTGGAACTGCTGGTGGAGACGGCCCGGCTGTGGGCCGGCTACGGCCACTGGTCCGACGACGGCGCGTTCCACGTCACCGGGATCACCGGCCCCGACGAGTACGCCGCCCTGGTCGACGACAACGTCTTCACCAACCTGATGGTCCGGCGCAACCTGCGGGGTGCCGCCGACGCCGCCGGACGGCACCCGGAGCGGGCCGCCGCGCTCGGCGTCGACCCGGCGGAGATCGCCGGCTGGCGGGCCGCCGCCGACGCGGTGCACCTGCCCTACGACCGCAAGCTCGGGGTGCACCAGCAGGCGGCCGGTTTCACCGAGCAGCCCGAGTGGGACTTCGCGGCGACGACCGACGACGACTACCCGCTGCTGCTGCACTACCCCTACCTGGAGCTGTACCGGCGGCAGGTGGTCAAGCAGGCCGACCTGGTGCTCGCCATGCAACGTTGCCCGGGGGAGTTCACCGCCGAGGACAAGGCCCGCAACTTCGCCTACTACCAGGCCCGCACCGTCCGCGACTCGTCGCTGTCCGCCGGCTCCCAGGCGGTGCTCGCCGCCGAACTGGGCCACCTCGACCTGGCCTACGACCTGTTCGCCGAGGCGGCGCTGCACGACCTCGCCGACCTCGGCGACAAGACCGGCGACGGGCTGCACCTGGCGGCCCTGGCCGGGGCGTGGACGGCCGTGGTGGAGGGCTTCGGCGGGCTGCGCGACGACACCGGCGTGCTCTCGTTCGACCCCCGGCTGCCGGCCCGGATCGACCGGCTCGCCTTCCACCTGCGCTGGCACGGGCAGCGGCTGCGGGTCACGCTGACCCGCGACGGGGCCCGCTACGAGCTGCCCGACGCCGACCCGGAGACGACGGTCGACCTGCGGCACGCCGGGGAGCCCGTCACGGTCACCGGCGCGGCGGCGGTCACCCGGCCCCTGCCGCAGGTGCCCGACCCGGGGCCGGAACCGCCGTCACCGCACGGTCGGCGGCCCGCCCGGCGGGCCTGACCCGGCCCGCATCCGCTCCCGCACCACCGCCAGCTCCTCGAACGCGTACGCCCAGTTGTGGCACTTGAAGCTGCGTAGGCCGGTGACCGGGGTGTGGCAGTCGAGGCAGTGCACCCCGGCGATCGCGTCCGGGATCTCGGTGTTGACGTACCGGCGGTCGCCGAGGATCACCGTGGCGATCATCAGTGGGTCGTGCACCCCCTTGAGGGCCGAGGCGACGATGTCCAGCCAGGTGGCCCGGCGTCCGCACTTGGGGCAGTCCGGCTCGTCGCCGCTGACCCACAGGGGCGCGCCGATGCTCTGCGCCGGCATCCCGAGCAGCTTCTCCAACCGGCGTACGTCGTGTTCCGGGGTGGTCCAGCGGTGCCGCCCCGGCAGCGAGGCGGGTGAGTCGTACACGGCCCGGAACAGGGCCGGGTCCACCTCCACGGTCTCCCGGGCAGTGTTCATCGGATGCCTCCTCGCCGACAGTCGGTGTCACCGTCATACCGGCAGGTGACCGTCGCGCGCTGCCGGCTCGCCGACACGCGGGGTCAACATGTCGTCGCCCCGGGTGCTAGACATCAGGGCGCGGGGTGCCCGCCGCCCGGCGGTGGGTCGTCCCGCAGCAACGCCGCGAGTGGAGGGAGAGGGCCGGTGACCGCGCCGACCGACGCCGAGCAGGGGCCGAACGTGGCCCGGATGTATGACTACTACCTCGGCGGGTGCCACAACTTCGCCGCCGACCGGGCCGCCGCCGAGCAGATCCTGCGGATCTTCCCGGACACCGGGATCGCCGCCCAGGCAAACCGGCACTTCCTGCGCCGGGCCGTCCGGCACGCCGCCGAGCTTGGCGTACGCCAGTTCCTCGACATCGGTGCCGGGCTGCCCACCCAGGGCAACGTGCACGAGATCGTCCGTCAGGTCGCCCCCGCCTCGACGGTGGTCTACGTCGACTACGACGAGGTCGCCGTCACGCACGCCCGGCGGCTGCTGCCGGCCGACGGGCGGACCACCGTCGTCCACGGCGACCTGCGCCGGCCGGACGAACTGCTGGCCCATCCCGGCGTGCGGGCGGCGATCGACTTCGACCGCCCGGTGGCCGTGCTGCTGGTGGCGGTGCTGCACTTCGTCACCGACGCCGAGCAGCCGTGGGCCTCGGTCGCCCGGCTGCGGGACGCGACCGTCCCCGGTAGCCCGCTGGTCGTCTCCCACCTCACCGCCGACGGTGCCCCGCCGCTGCCCACCCGGCAGGGGCGGGCGGTCTACCAACGCAGCAGCGCCCCGCTGGTGCCCCGTCCGCACGCCGACGTGCTGCGCTTCTTCGACGGCTACGATCTGGTCGATCCGGGGCTGGTCCGGGTGGCCGAGTGGCGACCCGACGGGGAACCCCGGGAGCGGATCTCCCACGGCTACGCCGGGATGGGCCTGCGCCGCTGACCACCGGCCGCTCCGCACGACGCCCGGCCGGGCCGGGCTGCCGCCCCGCCCGGCCCTCCGGTGGTGGTCAGGGTGGGGTGGGCAGCAGGAGGGTGCGTACCCCGTGCAGGCCGTCCTCGGCGCGGCGGTGCGCCTCGGCGGCGGCGGTCAGCGGGAGCGTCTCGACGGTGCGGGCCCGCAGCCGGCCGTCGGCCAGCAACGCGTTGATCGCCCGTGCCGCGTCGGCCAGTTCGGCGACGGTGGCGTGTGAGATCACGAAGCCCAGCACCGCGCCGTCGCGCAGGTACAGCTCACCGGCGGGCAGCGTCGGGGTGGTGCCCAGGCCGGCCAGCACCAGCACCCGGCCCCGGGGTGCGAGCAGGCCGACGGTGCTGGTCAGGTCGTTGACCCCGGCCGCGTCGAGCACCACGTCCACCCCGGACGGGCAGGCCCGGCGGACCTGCGCGGCCCAGTCGGTGTCCCGGTAGTCGACCACCGGTTCCGCGCCGAGGCCGGCGCAGTGGTTGGCGTCGCGGGGGTGCGCGGTGGCCACCACCCGGGCCCCGGCGGCACGGGCCAGGGTGACCGCGGCGCTGCCCACGTTGCCGCCCGCGCCGATCACCAGCACCGTCTCACCCGGCCGGACCCGGGCGTGGGTGACCAGACCGAGGTAGGCGGTGGCCGCCGGGTGCGCCACCGCCACCGCGGTCAACGGGTCCACCCCGGCGGGCACCGGGTAGAGCCGGTCGGCGGGCACCGCCACCCGCCCGGCGGCGGCACCGGGCCGGCCGGCGTGACCCATGCTGTTGCACCACACCCGGTCACCCGGGGCGAAACCGGTGACGGCCGCGCCGACCCGCAGCACCGTGCCGGCCAGGTCCCGCCCGATGACGAACGGGAAGGTCAGCGGGGTGCGGAACGCGCCGGAGCGGACGAAGGCGTCCACCCGGTTCACCGGGCTCGCCTCGACCCTGACCAGCACCTCGGTCGGCGTCGGTTCGGGTGCGGGCAGCGGGCCGACCCGGATCGTCCCGGCGGGCCCGGTGCGGTCCACGTACGCGGCGGTCGTGGTGTCCGTCGCGCCGGGCCGGTCCACCCGGGACACCGGCACGACCGACCTGCCCACGCCCGGCGTCGGTCGGCTGGCGGGACCCCGGCCGGGCCCGGTGGCGCCGGTCACGACGTCACCGCCGGGGTACGCCTGGCGATCCGCTGTCCGAGGTGGAGCACGAGCAGGGCCAGCACCGCTCCGGCCGCACCGAGGGCGTACATGGTGGGCACGCCGGAGGTGAGGGTCGCCCCGCCGACGGTGGTGCCCAGGCCGATGCCGAGGTAGATGGCCGACGAGTTCAGTGACACCACCAGCGGGGCCTGCTGCGGCGCGGCGGCGATCAGGCGGTGCTGCTGCGCCGGGGTCTGACACCAGCTCGCCGCACCCCACGCGCCGACGAGCAGTGCGACCGGGAGGACCGGCGCGGACCCGACGGTGCTGAGCGCGCCGAGCACGCCCAGTGCGACGGCCATCGCGGCGTAGCCGGCCACCAGCACCGGCACCGCGCCCCACCGGTCGGTGGCGTAGCCGGAGGCGACGTTGCCGACGACCGCACCCGCCCCGTAGACCAGCAGCATCAGGTTGACCTGGTAGGCGTCGACGCCGAGTGCGCCGAGGGTGGGCACCGCGAAGGCGTACACCGTGTAGGCGGCGGCCATGCCGATCACGGTGAGTGGCAGCACGGCGAGCACGCCCGGTTGGCGCAGTGCGGTCAACCGGGCGCGCAGCGGCACCGCCGCCGCGCCGGGCAGCGCGGGCATCGCCAGCCGGACGGCCGCCGCGACGGCCAGCGCGAGCAGGGCCACCGCGACGAGCGCGGCCCGCCAGCCGAGCCACCGGCCGGTGAGCCCGCCCAGCGGGACGCCCAGCGCGGTGGCGACGGTGAGCCCGCCGATCACCACGGCCAGCGCCCGCCCGCGCAGCGCCGGGGGGACCAGGGAGGCGCCTGCCGCACCCGCGTTCGGGGTGTACCCGGCGGCACCGGCCGCGGCGACGATCCGGCCGACGATCAGCACCGGCAGCGTGTCGGCGGCGGCCGAGACCAGGTTGCCGGCGGCGAGCACCAGCAACGCGGTGACGAGCAGGGTACGGCGCGGCAGCCGGGCGGTCAGCGTGGACAGCACCGGGGCGAGGACCGCGTACGAGATGGCGAAGACCGTCACCGACTGCCCGGCGGCGGCGGTGGAGACGCGTAGCGCGGCGGCCATGTCGGGGAGCAGCCCGGCGACCACGAACGCGTCGGTGCCGACGGCGAAGGTGCCGGCCGCGAGGATCAGGGTGAAGCGCAGGCCCCGACCGGGCCCGGCGGTGGTGGCCGGCCCCGGGCCGGTGCGGGTGTGCAGGTGGGACATGGGGTCTCCGGATGCGGGACGGCATGCGGCGGCGCGGCGGAGCGCGCCGGGCACGGGAGTCGGGTGTGGACGACCAGTTGGCCGGCGGCGGGGCCCGTCCGGCCCGGCGACCGGTGCTGCGGTCGCGGGTGGACCGGTGGCCGGCGGGTGCGCGGGCCGACGATTCCCCGGCGGTCGCGGGCGGGGCGTCAGCCGCGCAGCAGCGCGTAGCGGCGACGGGTGCGTTCGGCCGCTTCCGCCGGTGCCGAGGCGAGCAGGTCGGCCAGGGTGTGGCCGGCCAGCTCGCGTCGCCAGGCCAGGTCGGCGCGGTGCATGACGGTGCTGATGGCGCACGGGGTGCGGAACTCCGGCGCGGAGGGGTCGACCCCCGCGCCGCGCTGGCGGATCTCGGTGCACCGGAACGGGTTGTCGGCCCCCTCGATCGCCACCGTCACGTCCATCACGGTCACGTCCGCCGGTCGGCGGGCGAGCCGGAACCCGCCGCGCGCGCCGGGCACCGACTGGAGGATGCCGGCCCTGGTCAGGGCCTGGAGGCACTTGGTGAGGTACGCCGGGGGCAGCTCGAACCACTCGGCGAGCCGGACGGCGGGCATCGGGTGTTCGCCGCCGATCCAGGCGAGCGTGAGGCAGCAGTGCAGCCCCCACTCGACCTGCTCGCTCATCCGCACAACCTGGATAATACACGTCCTGGTTAGCTTCGGAAGTCGACGCCGACGGCCGAGAGCATCCGCGCCGCGCCCGGCTTCGGCAGGACCCGCAGCAGTTCCCGCAGGATGCCCACCCCGTCCTCGGTCAGGATCGACTCCGGATGGAACTGCACCGAGGCGAACCCGGCCGCCCGCAACGCGTACACGTCACCGGTCGCCGGATCCCGGCTCACCTGCACCGTCTCGGCGTACCGGCCCAACGGCAGCAGCGAGGTGGGGCAGCGGCCGGTGAAGGTGTTGTAGAAGGCGACCCGGTGCGGCACGCCGAACAGCCGGATCTCCTTCTGCACCCCCTGGTTGGGCACCGGCAGCCGGTGCAGCGGGATACCCAGCAGGTCGCACAGCACCTGGTGGCTCAGGCACACGGCGAGGAACGGACGGCGACCGGCCAGCAACGAGCCGATCGTCTCCCGCAGCAGCCGCACCCTCGGGTCGGCGTCGTCGCGCGGGTCACCCGGACCGGGCCCCAGCACCACCAGGTCGTACCCGTCGACGGTGAACGGCTCGTCGTGCCGGCGTACCGTCACGTCCAGCCCCAGCGAGCGCAGTTGGTGGCCGAGCATGACGGCGAAGGTGTCCTCGGCGTCGACCACCAGCACCCGCCGGCCGTCGAGCGGCGGATCGGCGTCGCCGGCCCGGTGTGGGCCCCCCGTGCCGGGCTGGTCGGAGGCCAACCAGAACCGGCCGACCCGCTCGTTGCGTCGCCGCAGCGCCCGCCGCACCCCCGGATGCCCGGCCAGCCGGCCGACTGGTTGGGCGTGCAGGGCGGTCAGCAGTCCGGCGGCCTTCGCCCGGGTCTCCGCCGCCTCCGCCACCGGGTCCGAGTCGCGCACCAGCGTGGCACCGACCGACAGGCGCAGCCGCCCACCGGAGTCGATGTCGGCGGTACGGATCACGATCGTCGAGTCCAACGTCCGGCGGCCGTCCCCGTCATGGCCGATCAGGGCCAGCGCGCCGCTGTAGTAGGCGCGGCCCGTCGGCTCGTACCGGCCGATCACCCGGGTCGCGTTCTGCAACGGGCTGCCGACCACCGTCGGGGCGAACATCGTCTCCCGCAGCACGTCCCGCACGTCCGCGCCGGTTTCCCCCTCGACCAGGTACTCGGTGTGCGCGAGCCGGGCCATCTCCCGCAGGTACGGCCCCCGGACCCGGGCGCCGTCCGGGCAGAGCCGGGCCATCATCTTCAGTTCCTCGTCGACGACCATGAACAGCTCGGCCGTCTCCTTGGAGGTGGCGAGGAAGTCGAGCACGCCGGGCAGGGTCGGCCCCGACTCCGGGTACCGGTAGGTGCCGCTGATCGGGTTCATCACCGCCCGCCCGCCGGTCAGGCTGACGTGCCGTTCCGGGCTCGCCCCGACCAGCGTCCGGTCGCCGGTGTGCACCAGGAACGTCCAGTACGCGCCGTTCTCCGCCGCGAGCAGCCGGCGGAACAACCGCAGCGCGGCGGTCAGCGGGTCCCCGCCCAGGTCGGCGATCCAGGTGCGCTTGAGGACGAAGTTGGCCCCCTGGCCGCTGCCGATCTCGGCGTCGAGCACCGCGCGCACCAGCCCTGCGTACGCGGCGTCGGACAGGTCGTAGTCGCCGGGGCCGACCGGGATCTCGCCGTCGGGGATGCGCCGCAGCACCTCGGCCAGCGGCAGCACCTCCTGCTGCTCGACCCGCATCGCCAGCAGCGGGGTGCCGTCGTCGGGGGCGGCGAACCCCCGCTCGGCGAGCTGCCGGTAGGGGATCAGCACCAGCAGGTCCTCGCCGGCCGGGGAACCGGCGGGATCGGGCAGGGGCAGTTCGGCCAGCCGGTCGACCGGGGCGACCGGCCCGGCGAGCACGTCGACCCAGCCGTACTCGTGCGCGTACGGCCGGTGCAGCAGGGCGAACGGTCCGTGGCACCCGGCGCGGTCGGCGGGTGGCAGCGGGACCGGGTCGGACGACGGTGGTCGGTGCTGGGTGGACATCGGCCGCCTCCTCTCGTGGTGGTTGGGTGGCCGACCGGCCGGTGCGGGGTTCCGGCCGGTCGGGGATGCGACGGTGGGTGCGGTCCGGCCCGTGGTCAGGCGTGGGCGGCGGTGGTGACGGACAGCGCGGCGAGCAGGGTGTCGGTGTCGGCGACCACGGCGCACCGGTTCGCCGCGTAGGTCAGGGCCATCCGGTGGTCCTCGGCGGTGAAGTCGGCCACCGCGTCGGCGGCCACGAACGTCTCGATGTCGTGCGAGAACGCGTCGCAGGCGGTGGCCAGCACGCCGACGTGCGCGTACACGCCGCAGACGACGAGCTGGTCGCGGCCGGCGGCGCGGATACGGTCCAGCAGGTCGGTGCGGTGGAAGGCGCTGTAGCGCCACTTGGTGAACACCCAGTCCCCGACGGCGGGGGCCAGCGCCGGGTCGACCCGGCGCTGCTGCGGCTCGGCGGTCATCCCCGGCCCCCAGAAGTCGGCGAGCAGGCCCCGCTGGAGGGGGGTCATCGAGCCCGGCTGCGCGGTGTACGCCACCGGAACCCCCAGCTCGGCACAGCGGGCGCGCAGCCGGGCCGCGTTGTGCCGCAGGGCCCGGCCCGGCTGCGCGTCGGGCGGGAACGGGCGCAGGAAGTAGCCCTGCATGTCGTGGACGAGCAGCACCGCGCGGGCCGGGTCGGGCACCCAGCCGACGGTGTTGCCGGGCAGGTCGGGCAGGTCGTACCGGATGGTGTCCGGGATGCCCACGGTTGCCTCCTCGGTCGGGCTCAGACGCCGAGCGTGGCGCCGCCGTCGACGGTCAGGTGCTGCATGGTGATGTGCCGGGCGTCGTCGGAGATGAGGAACAGCACGGCGGCGGCGATGTCAGCCGGGTCGGCGATCCGGCCGAGCGGAATGCCCACCCGGTACGCCTCCGGCACCCCGCCGATGGTGGAGCGCCGGGCGGCGTCGTCGGGCAGCAGCGCGGCCAGCATCGGGGTGTCGGTGGAGCCGGGGGCCACCACGTTGCACCGGATGCCGTACCTGGCGAGTTCCAGCCCGAGCGCCTTGGTGAACGCGGTGGCCGCCGCCTTGGACGCGCCGTACGCGGACATGCCGGCGCGGGCGGTGCCGGCGGCGTTGGAGGCGACGGTGACGATGGTGCCGCGCCGGCGGGGCACCATCCGGTCGGCCACCGCCCGGCAGGTGTGGAACACCCCTGTCGCGTTGACCGCGAAGGTGAGCTGCCAGTCCTCCTCGGTCAGCGTGCGGGCCTCGCCCGGGCGCAGCACCCCGGCGGCGTTGACCAGGGCGTCGATCGGTCCGAGCGTCCGTTCGACGGTGTCCACCAGGTCGCGTACCGCAGCACCCGAGCGGACGTCGGCCGGGTACGCGGTCAGCGGCAGCCCGGCGGAACGGGCCTCGTCCACGGTTGCCCGCAGCCGGTCGGCGTCGCTGTCGACGGCGGCGACCGGGGTGCCGCGCCGGGCCAGCGCCCGCGCCACCTCGGCGCCGATCCCGCCGGCCGCGCCGGTGACCAGGGCCGCGCCGACGGTGCTCACCGACCGACCCCTTCGGCGACGAGTGCCCGGGCCAGCTCCAGCCGCTTGATCTTGGTGGTGGCGGTGTGCGGCAGGTCGGCCAGCCGGCGGTGCACCGGGTCGGCCATCGGCGGCAGCCCTCGGGCCGCCGCGTGCCAGGCGTCGAGGTCGAGGGGCTTGTCGTCGCGGGTGCAGACCACCGGCACCGGCCGGCCCCCGGTGCCCACGATGATCACCTCGGTGAGGTCGGTCATCCGGGCCAGCAGGTGGTCCTCGGCGACCAGCGTGCTGCCGAAACCGGGCACCACGTCGACCTCGCGGTCGAGCAGGTGCAGGCAGCCCCACCGGGTGCGGTAGCCGACGTCGCCCATCTTCCACCAGCCGCCGTCGACCTGGGCCGCGTAGCGTTCCGGCTCGCCGAGGAAGGTGACCGCCCGTCCGTCGCTACGGGCCTCGATCCGACCCGGCGACTCCCGGGTCGGGGGTCGGCCGTCGACCGACACCACCCGGATGTCGGTCATGCCGGGGAACGGCACGCCGACGCAGCGCCCGTCGTGCTCCGGCTCCCACCGCCTGCTGTACGTCCGACCGACCACCGGGCCGGTCTCGCTCTGGCCGTAGAGCTGGGCGAACTTCGGGTTGCGGTGCTCGGAGGCGGCGAGCATCCGGCGGATGGTGCGCGGGTGGATCGCGTCGAACGTGCTGCTGAAGTAGCGGACGCTGGCCAGCGGCCGGCGGGGGTCGTCGGCCAGTTCCTCCCAGCGCAGGAACGAGTTGGGGTGCGCCTCGATCACACCGGGCCGGAACCGGGTGAGCATTTCGGCGGCGCGCGCCGGGTCGTCGTCGGCGAGCACGATCAGCGGTACGCCGCGCGACAGCGCCAGCGTCATCGCGCTGATCGCCCGGGAGTGCACGAACGACACGTGCAGCAGCAGCGGTTCGCGGCGGCGGACCAGCGCGGCGATGGTGGCCTGCGGCCGGTACCGGGCCTGGAGCGACCGGCCGGTGTGCACCGCCATCTTGGGGATGCCGGTGGTGCCGGAGGTGTGGGTGACCAGCGACGGGTGGTCGGCGGGCATGGTCACCGGCGCGACCCGGGGTACGCCGGCAAGCTCCGCCAGCGCGGTGCCCGCCGGGTGGGTGCCGGCGGCGAGCAGCACCCCGTCGGCCAGCTCCCCGACGCCCTCGGGCAGGGTGCCGGTCAACTTCGTCCCGTCGGTGAGCAGGTACGCCGGGGCGGCCCGGCGCAGCAGTTCGGCGACCGTCGCGCCGTCCAGCTTGGGGGAGAGCAGCACCGGTACCGCGCCGATGCGGGCGACGGCGACGGCGAGCAGCGGGATGTCGAACCCGTCCGACTTGTAGACGACCACCCGGTCGCCGGGGCGGATGCGCGCCGCCCAGAGCCGGGAGGCGAGGTCGTCGACGAGGTCCGCGAGCTCGGCCATGGCGATCCGGCGGCCGAGTTCCGGGGCGACGTCCAGGTCGTGGTCGAGGATGAGCAGGTTGGCGGGGTGCCGGGCGAGTGCCCGGTCGAACACCGTGCCGAGTCGGATTCCCTGGTTGGCGATGCGTTGCAGCAGCATGGCTACCGTCCTCCGGAGGGCTGTTCGAGGTAGGTCTTCAGCCGCGCGAGGGTCAGCCCGATGTCGCCGCGCAGCTTCTCGGTCCACTGGGTGAAGAACCGCTCGGTCGCCTCGGTGTCGAGGCCGGCGGTGATGCCCCGGATGCCCTCGGTCGCCTCGCCCATCCGGAACCGGTGGGTGAGCAGGCTGCCGCCGGGGGCGGCGTCGATCTCGAACGACCAGACGCTGTCCTGCCGTTCGCCGGCGCTGTTGCGCATCGCCCAGGCGAACACCCGGCCGGGTTCGGCGCGTACCACCTCGGCGGTGGTCTGCCACCTGCCCCGGACCACCGGTGCCCAGGGCACCACGTCGTCGCTGCGCACGTTGTCGCCCCGGAACACCGCACCGACCGCTCCGGGAGTGCCGTAGATCCATTTCCCGCCCCGGCACTCCGGGCTCCACCGGCCGCTTCCCGCCAGGTCGCTGACCACCTCGTAGATGTGCTGACCGGTGGCGTTCACCTCGATTTCACCGTGCACCGCGAACAATTCGCGACGGCCTTTCGCACCCAACACGGAAACCTCCTCCTGAGGGCGTGCCGGGTCACCGCGCAATGGCGGCGACGGCACGGGGACGGTCGACGACGACCGGATGTTCGTCGGCTGCGCGCGGTGCGGGGAACCCCCGTGACGCGACGGCGCCGGTGACTATGAGTGCCGCAATGATCACTGTCGATCAGGCGTGCGGGTAGACCATAGGTCGGTTGCGGAGGCCGTGCAATGCGTCTCTTCGCCCCGGGTCGGCTCGTCACCGTGCGTCGCAGCCCATCGCGCCTTATCTATTCCCTGGCCATCGGCGGGGTGTCATCCGTGACCCGCAGTCATCAGTTGACCTGTTCAAGTGTCCCGCAATTCGGGAATGGTGATCCGCGGCGGCCGGTTCGCCGGCTCGCTCGGGCGTATCCGGCCGGGCCGAACACGTGTCGGATCGGCGCTCCGGGCCCCCGGGTGAGCGGCGGGGAAGCGACCGGTGACGGGAATGATGTGGGTCACTCCGTGGCGGGTGGTCGTCGGGTGCGGCGGGGGGCGCGGCCGACCCGATCTCAGGATGCGGAACGGAGGGATGGATTGCTTCGGTCACCATGCGTTACTGCGGGTCGCGGCCGGCCCGCCGGGCGGCGCTGGTGGGAAGCGGCCCGCAGGTGGCGCGGGTGGGCCGCGCGCGCATCGGCGGTGGCGATTTGGCTACCGTCCGTGTCCATAGATGGCGACCCGCCGGAAGTGAACCGGGACATTGCTTGTCAGGGTTCTGGTCGCGTCCTAGACTCGGCGACCGACAGATGTGTGAGACACCCACTTACGGGGAGTTGCGGTGTTCAATGCAATGGCGGGCCTGAGCTAGCCAGATCATCTTTCTGACCATGGAACGGCACCTTTCGCCGTGCTTCCGACCGGAGGCCGCGGCGGATCAGCCGTGCCCATTTTCCGTGACGATTTTCCGCTAGCGAAGTGTCCTGGAGTTCGGCATGCGCCTCTCAACGGCCAACGCACCGGTCGCTGTCCTGTCCACCATTCCTTCCGACTCGCACACCTGGAACCTGGTCTACCTCCACCTGCTGCTGGAGGAGCACGGCTTCCGGGTGGTCAACCTCGGCGCCTGCACGCCGACCGACGAACTCGTCGCCGCCCACCTGCGGCACACGCCCGACCTGGTCGTGGTCAGCACCGTCAACGGCCACGGCGCGGTCGAGGGCGGGCACCTGATCCGCCGGCTGCGCCGGCACGACCACACCACCCCCGTCGTGATCGGCGGCAACCTCGGCGTGGCCGGGTCCGCCGACGAACGGCACGTGCCCGCCCTGCTCGACGCCGGGTACACCGGCGTCTTCGTCGGTGACCGGGCCGTCGACGACTTCCGCGCCCACCTGCACACCCTGCACGCCCGTCCGCACCTGGCCGCGAGTCCGGTGTGACCCGGGGACGGTTCGCGTCGTACGTGGCCGACAACCAGGCCGCCGGTCGGTTGGTGGTGCAGCCCCGGATGGGCTTCGCCACCACCGAACAGATGCGCGGCGGCCTGCTCGCCGTCCGCGCCGCCCGGGCCACCACCGCCGGCACCCTCACCCTGGACAGCTTCACCCGGGTCGGCGACCACGCCAGCGCCGCCCGTGCCCTGGTGCACGGCCACGACCTCAACGGCTATCCGCTGGTCGCGCACGGGGCGGTGATGACCCGGGCGATGCTGGAGGACATCACCGCCGACGACTTCCCGGTCCAGGTACGACACGGGTCGGCGCTGCCGCTGGGCATCTTCCACGCCCTGCTCGACGCCGGCCTCGACGCCACCGAGGGCGGGCCCGTCTCGTACTGCCTGCCCTACAGCCGGGTGCCGTTGCGGGCGGCGGTCGACGAGTGGGCGGCCTGCTGCGAACTGCTCGCCACCGTGGGCGACGGGCGGGGCGCCCACCTGGAGAGCTTCGCCGGCTGCATGCTCGGCCAGCTCTGCCCGCCGTCCCTGCTCGTCGCGCTGGGCATCCTGGAGGGTCTGTTCTTCCGCCGGCACGGGGTGCGCAGCCTGTCGCTCAGCTTCGCCCAGCAGACCAACCCCGGGCAGGACCTGGACGCGCTGCTGGCCCTGCGGCACCTGGCCGCCGAGTTCCTGCCGGACTGCGACGTACACCTGGTGGTCTACACGTTCATGGGGCTGTTCCCCCGCACACCGGCCGGTGCCGCCGAGATCCTGGCGGAGAGCGTCCGGCTCGCCGTGACCGGTGGGGCCGCCCGGCTGATCGTCAAGACCTCGGCCGAGGCGTTCCGCATCCCCACCGTCGCGGAGAACGTCGCCGCCCTGGAGTTCGCCGCCGCCCAGGCGGCCCGCTGCGCCGTACCGACCCGGCAGTCCTTCGACCCGGCCGCCTCCCCGGCGTACGCGGAGGCCCGGCTGCTCGTCGAGGCCGTCCTCGACCTGCACCCGGAGCCCGGTGCCGCCCTCGCCGCGGCGTTCGGCACCGGCCTGCTCGACGTGCCGTTCTGCCTGCACCCGGAGAACGCGAACCAGGCCCGCAGCCGGGTCGAACCCGACGGGACGCTGCGCTGGACCCGGACCGGCCGGATGCCGCTGCGACCCGCCACCGGCCACGCCGCCGACCTCGGCTCGGCCGAACTGATCGACATGCTCGCCTTCAACCAGCGCCGCTTCGACACCCCGACCACCGAGCCGACCACGCCGGCCCTGAGCCCGGCCCGTTGACAGGGAGACCCGATGACCTCGGTCCTGACCAGCACGACCGCCCGCCTCGACCGGGTCCGCCGCCACGGCGCGGTGCGCGCCGGGGTGAGCACCGGCATCCGTGGCCTGTCCGCCCCCGACACCGACGGCCGGTGGCAGGGCCTGGACGTGGACACGGCCCGTGCGGTGGCCGCCGCCGTGCTCGGTGACGCCAACGCGGTCGAGTTCGTGCCGCTGACCCCGGACCAGCGGATGCCCGCCCTGGCCGGCGACGACATCGACCTGCTCACCTGCAACGCCACCTGGACGGTGAGCCGGGAGGCCGGCTTCGGGGCCACCTTCGTCGCCACCACCTGCTATGACGGCGGGGCGTTCCTGGTGCCCCGGGCGTCCGGTGTCACCGCCGCCGCGCAGCTCGCCGGACGCCGGATCGGGGTGCTCGGCGGCACCAGCAGCGCCGCCAGCCTCGCCCGCTACTACGCGCCGTTGAACGCCGAGGTCGAGGTGGTGCCGTACCCGGACGCGGCGGACGCCCTCGTCGGGTACCGCGACGGCGCGGTCGACGCGTACGTCTGCGACGGGGTGGTGCTGGCGGCCGAGAAGACCCGGCTGCCGGACCCCGACGCCCACGTCGTCCTGCCCGAGCTGATCTCCCGCGAGCCGATGGGCCCGGCGGTCGCCGACGGTGACTCGCACTGGCTCAAGACGGTCCGCTGGATCATCTTCGCGCTGATCGCCGCCGAGGAGGAGGGCCTGACCTCGGCCACCGTCGGCCAGGGCGCGGCGTCGGCGCTGCTGGAGGCGCAGGCCAGCCTCGGCGACACGCTCGGCCTGCCGCGGACCTGGATCGGCGACGCCGTCGGTCAGGTCGGCAACTACGGCGAGGTGTACGACCGCAGCTTCGGCGCGGCCAGCGGTCTCGACGTGCCCCGCGGCCTCAACGACCTGTGGACGCGCGGCGGCCTGATGTACGCCCCGCCGTTCGCCTGAGCACGGCCGCAGCCGAGGGGGCGGCGACCGCAACCGGAAGGGACACGATGGAGAACCACCGCAGCAGCAGGACACCGATGGTCCAGATCATCGTCGCGATGGCGGGCTGGGGCACGATCGGGGTGTTCGTCCTCGAATCCGGGCAGCCGGCGTTCAACGTGGTCTTCGCCCGGTGCGTGCTGGGCGCGGTCGCCCTCGCCGTGGCCTGCCTGGTCGGCGGCTACTTCCGCGACACCGGGCTGACCCGGCGCAACCTGCTGCTCGCCGCCGGTGGCGGGGTCTGCCTGGTGTTCAACTGGGTGTTCCTGTTCTCCTCGTTCGAGCAGACGTCGATCACCATCACCACCGTCGTCTACCACACCCAGCCGTTCTACGTGCTGTTCCTCGGTGCGCTGCTGTTCAAGGAACGGCTCACCCGGGCCAACGTCGGCTGGGTGGTGCTGGCCTTCGTCGGGCTGGTACTGACCACCGAACTGTGGACGGCGCTGCGCGGCGGAGGACTGGACTCCCGGCAGCTCCTGGGCATCCTCAACGCGCTGGCCGCCGCCGTCCTCTACGCCTTGGCCACCATCGCCGCAAAGCAGCTCAAGGGGGTACGGCCGCAGATCACCGCACTGATCCAGGTGCTGATCGGCATCCCGCTGCTGCTGCCGTTCGTCCGCTTCGCCGCGCTGCCGGCACCGGGTGCGAGCAGTTGGATCTGGCTGGCGGTGCTCGGGGTGTTCCACACCGGCGTGCTCTACCACCTGCTCTACTCCGCCGTTCCGCACCTGCCCAGCTCCACCATCGCGGTGGTGGCGTTCGTGAATCCGGCGGTGGCGATCGTCTGCGACGTCGTCGTCTACGCCCACCGGCCCACCCTCGCCGAGATCGTCGGCATCGTGCTGATCGTGCTGTCCAGCCTCGGGGTGACGCTGCGCTGGCAACCGCTGGCCGCCCGCGGGCCGAACGCCGGGCCCGGCGACGCGTCGACCGGGCCCGAGGTGCCCGTACCGGCCGAGGTGCCGGTGGCGACCGGGGCACCCACTCCTCTGGTGACCGTCGACGAGGCCGGGTCACCCCACTCCGTCCTTCGAAAGCAGGGCTGACGTGACATCCTCCACCGACACCCCCGCTCTTCCCGAGACCGACCTGCGGGCCGCCACCGGCGCCGCGTTGCCGGTCGCCGTCGTCGGGGCCACCGGCGCGGTGGGTCGTACCCTGATCGACCTGCTCGTCCAACGGGGTTTCCCGGTCGGCCAGTGCGTGCCGGTGGCGTCGGCGCGCTCCGCCGGGCACCGTATCGACGTGCCGGGCGGCACCGCGACCGTCCACGACCTCGACCGGTACGACTTCTCCGACGTGGCGCTGGCGTTCTTCTCCGCCGGCACCGGGGTCAGCGAACGGCACGCCCGTCGAGCCGCCGCCCAGGGCGCCCTGGTCATCGACAACACCAACGCGTTCCGGATGGCGGCGGACGTGCCGCTGGTGGTGCCGCAGGTCAACCCGGACGTGCTGGACCGGCGGCCGGACAGCGGCATCATCGCCAACCCGAACTGCTCCACCATTCCGCTGGTGCGCCTGCTGGCTCCGCTGCGTCAGCGGTACGGCCTGCGCCGGGTCACCGTCAGCACCTACCAGGCGGCCTCCGGCCGGGGTAACCGGGGAATGGCGGAACTGCGTGCCCAGGCCGCCGCCGCGACCGACGACCCGACCCGGACCGGCCCGGTCGAGGCGTTCGGGGTGCCGCTGGCGTACAACGTGATCCCGCTGATCGACACGCTGCTCGCCGACGGGTTCACGCTGGAGGAGCAGAAGATGCGGCAGGAGAGCCGCAAGATCCTCCGCGACCCGACGCTGGACGTGACGGCCACCTGCGTCCGGGTGCCGGTGCTCAACGGGCACAGCGAGACCGTGGTGGTGGACTGCGACGCGCCGGTCGACGCCGGGGATCTGGCCGCGCTGCTGGCCGGTGAGCCCGAGGTCCGGGTGTGGGCCGACCGGCCGCCGACCCCACGCACCCTCGACGACGCCGACCTGGTGCACGTCGGGCGGATCCGGGTCGACCCGGAGCACCCGAACCGGGTGGCGTTCTGGTTGGTGGCGGACAACCTGCGGATCGGCGCCGCGCTGAACGCGGTGCAGATCGCGGAGGCGCTGGTGGCGAGGGGGATCCGGTGAGCCGGGTACGGGTGGTCAAGTTCGGCGGTTCCAGCTTCGCCGGGCCGGAGCACTTCCACACCGTCGCCGCCCACCTCGCCGGGCGGGTGCGCGACGGCGAGAAGCTGGTGGTCGTCACCAGTGGGATGCCCGGGGCCACCGAGGAACTGCGTCGCCTCGCCACCGAACTGCACCCCGAGGTCAGCAGCCCGGCCCTGCTCGGCCTGCTGCCGTTGGCCGACACGGTCGGTGCGGCCCTGCTGCGGATCGCGTTGGAACGCGCCGGTCTGCGCGTCGAACTGCTGCCGCCGCACCACACCGGCCTGGCCAGCAGCCCGGCGGGTGGGCAGGCCGCAGCCCTCACCGGTGTCGACCCGGTCTACCTGCACGGGCACCTGGCCGCCGCCGACGCGCTGGTGCTGCCCGGCGGTCAGGCGGCCGACGCCCACCAGCGCCCCACCTGGCTGGGTAAGAACAGCTCCGACCTGTCCGCAGTCGCGGTCGCCGCCGCGCTGCGGCTGCCGGGCTGCGACATCCACTCCGACGTGGAGGGTGTGTACGACGCCGACCCCCGGCAGGTCCCGGCGGCGCGACTGCTGCCGACCCTGGCGTACGCCGACGTGGTGACCATGGCGCGGGCCGGCGCGAAGGTGCTGCACTCCGGGGCCGTGGAGCTGGCCGCCCGGCACGGCGTGACGGTCACCTGCCGGCTGAACACCGGTGACTTCCGGGTCGGTTCGGTGATCGGCCCGACCGGTGACCCGGCGTACGCGGTGGTGGCCGACGCCCGTTCCGTGGTGCTCACCGGAGACGACCCGGACGCCGTCGAGGCGGTGCTCGCCGCCGAGGGCCTGACCACGCTCCGGGTGGCCGGCGCGGTGGTGGTGACCGGCTCGTTCGCGGACGTGCCGGCGCTGCTCGCGGCGCGGGGCAGGACCTGCACGGTGACCGGGCAGAAGCTGCTCACCGTGCTGCGCGCCGGAGTGCCCGGGTACGAGCTGGTGCCGGCCACCGAGCTGGCGGTGGTCGCTCGGTCGCGGCACGCGTCCCTGGCCCCGGTCGCGGCGGTGGCCTGACCCGCCCCCGGCGGTCGTCGTCCCGGGCCCACCACGGGCGGTGGGGTGCCCGTACCCGCAGCGCATAATGGGTACGGCCTCCGCGTGGACCGGTGGGGGCGGGATGCAGCGACGGCCGCCGGGCGGGGCCGGGGCGACGAGCGGAGACGGCGGTACGGTGACCCAGGCGATGCCGAACGTGACCCGGAACACCCGTCAGCGCGGCGAGGTGCTGGCGCTGCTGCGCGAGGTCGACGGTTTCCACACCGCGCAGCAGCTGCACCAGATGCTGGTGGCCCGCAAGGCCCGGGTCGGGTTGACCACGGTCTACCGCACCCTGCAACTGCTCGTCGATGCCCAGGAGATCGACTCCACCCGGCTGCCCGGCGGCGAGCAGTTGTTCCGCCGGTGCAGTCAGAGCCGGCACCACCACCACCTGGTCTGCCGGCGGTGCGGCAGCACCGTCGAGGTGGCCGGGCCGGCGGTCGAGCGGTGGGCCGACCAGGTCGCCGCCCAGCACGGTTTCACCGAGGTCGGGCACACCTTCGAGATCTTCGGCACCTGCGCGGATTGCGCCCGCTGACGACCAGGGCCACCGGGTGCGCCGGACCGGGACGGTTGTTCCCGGTCCGGCGCACCCGGGCGGCGGGTCAGCAGTTGCGCAGCTCGGGTGACTGGTTCAGGAGCTGGCCCCGGGTGGAGACGAACCGGCGGTAGGACTCCGAATCGACCGCCGCCGGACGGAACGCGGCGACCCGGTGGCAGTTCTGGAAGGCCAGCTTCACCCCGAAGTGGCGTTCCAGGCTGGCCCGGATGGCGTCGCTGGCCATCGCGCGCAGCAACTGCCCCCGCTCGGCGTCACCGGGCGGAGGTACGACGTTGTCCGCCCGGTCGGCACCGGACGACTCCAGGTCGGCGACGACCCGGCTCACGGTCTGCCAGGCGTACGGCAGCGATTCCCGGACGCAGGCGACGAAGTCCCGGTCGTCGACGGGGCCCGCCTCGGCGGCTTCCAGCAGGGCGGATGGCACGGTGAGAGACATGGGTGCTCCTCATGCTCATAATGATTATGGTTGTCGTTAGCGCTAACGCAGGGAGCACACCATGTCACCCGTTCCGAGTCAACAGCGACACCCCGGCTGCGGGAGCCGGTGCGGCTCACCGGGCATCCCACCCGGTGGCGGCTCAGCCGCGCCTGAACTCACACTTCGGGCGGTGGGGGCTGCCCGGTCCACCGCAGCTCGGTGCCGCAGTGAGCGCGCGGGCGACACCCGCCACTCGTGGCGGGCCGCCTGGAAACCCATGCGGGTGACCCGTCCACAGCACCGGAAGCGAGTGGGACGCCACGCTCACCTCTCCCCGGCACGGGACCCGGACGGCGTCCGGCGACCGGCGGTCCTGGGCACCCGAGGTTGCTGATGCATGGGGCCGGGCGCGCTAAACTAACTACTTAGCTAAGGGGGAGGTTGCGCCATGGCGGCTGAGGCGGTGCATTACAACATGCACGACGCCAAGACCCATCTGTCGCGCATCATCGAACGGGTGGAACACGGCGAGGAGATCATCATCGACCGGGCCGGCACCCCGGTGGCGAAGGTCGTACCGCTGGTCCGGCGGGCTGACCGCACCGCAATCGGCTCCCTCGCCGGCCAACTGGACCTCTCCGGCGACTGGGACTCACCACAGACCAACGCGGAGATCGCCGACGACTTCGGCATCGGCGCATGAACCTGCTGCTGGACACTCACGTCGCGCTCTGGGCCATCACCGGCGACTCGACCCTCAGCGCCGAGTTGCTCGACCAACTACGCCACGAGCCGGACATTTTTCTCTCCCCGGTCACCCTGTGGGAGATCACCATCAAACAGAGCACCGGGAAACTCGCCGGACCGCCTGACCTTGCAGAGCGGGTGAGGGACATGGGCTTCCGGGAGCTCCCGGTGACCCACGCCCACGCCGTTACCGCCGGCCGCCTGCCATCGCATCACCGCGATCCCTTCGACCGCATGCTGGTGGCACAGGCGATAACCGAAGGGCTGACCCTCGCATCCCGCGACGCATCGATAGCGCTGTACGACGTCGACGTCCTCACGGTGTGACCGGACAGCTCGGTCCACGCCTGCTACCCGCGACAGGCCCAGGCAACTCGTCCACTGGTCGCCCCCAATTCCGAGGGGCACCGGTTGCTTAGCCGTCGTGGCCCGCAATTCCGTGTATCGGCCCCTTCGATCGGTATCCGTTTCGGTGGGCCGGAGGTACCACCATGCGAACCAACCGGCGACCATCGCCGGTGACCCGTTGCCGCTGCGGGTGCGCAGGTCGGGAGCGCGGCTCGTCGGCCCGGCGGCGCAGGATCAGGCGATCTGACGGAGATCGCTGCCGTAGTCAAAGATGATCCTCATCCGGGCGCCTAGCGCCCGCGCGTACCGGCTCAGGGTCGCGACCTCGTTGGCCTCCAAGTCGCCGTTCTCGATCTGGCTGACCCGACCGGGCGTGACCCCCATCAACTCGGCAACCTCCCGCTGGGTGAGCCCGAGACGCTTGCGCTCCTCGGCCAGGTGGAACGCGCTGACCCACGCCTCGGTGCGGGCGCGCTCCACATCGAGCGCGTCGTCGTCCCCGTCGTGCAAGTCGGCACGGATGTCGTCCCAGTTATGGAAGTCGCTCATCAGCCCTCCCTCCGCTTCCTCTCAAAGGCGAGCCAGCCCTCGTACGCGACCTCGGCGACCGGGATCGCTTCCTCATACCATCGAGACCAGTCGCCGGCCTTGTTGCCGGCCACCAACAGCACCGCCTGCGACCAGGGATCGAAGACGAACAGAACCCGGATGGCGACGTCCCGCCCGGACCTTGGTCGCAGCTCCTTCAGATTGCCGATGTTCGAACCTCTGAGTGTGTCGACCAACGGACGCCCCAGGCCCGGACCGGTCTCCGCGAGCATGTCGATCGCTACGTTGACCGACCGGTACGTTGCCGGATCGGTCTGACGAAGCGAGCGCAACCAGTCGCGGACATCGCCTGTCGTTCTGATCGCCCAGCGATGGGCGGGGCCGTGAGGCATGAGCCAACTATAGCTCAGGCTATACCTTGAGGCGGCATGCGAACCGAGAAGCGCAGGTCGAGGGTTGGATAACATCGGTCGGTGGGCCGCCAGGGACTCGAACCCTGAACCTAAGGATTAAAAGTCCTCAGCTCTGCCATTGAGCTAGCGGCCCGTTCGCCCACAGGTTACCCGACCACGCCCTCCCGGTCGGGTACGCCTGCGGGCGGCCCCGACGGCCGGGCTCCCGTCGCCCACCTCACCCGGCGGCCGGTTCCCGGGTGTCGGCCGGTACGACCATCGGCGCCCCGGTGACCGGGTCGGGGACGACCTGGTTCGACATCCCGAACACCTCGGCGACGAGCCCGGCGTCGACCGTCGAGGCGGGGTCGCCCTCGGCCACGATCCGGCCGTCGCGCATCGCCACCAGGTGGGTGGCGTACCGGGCGGCGTGGTTGAGGTCGTGCAGCACGGCCACCACGGTGCGTCCCCGGGTGACCAGGCGGTGCAGCACGTTGAGCACGTCGATCTGGTGTGCCACGTCCAGGTAGGTGGTGGGTTCGTCGAGCAGGACGAGCGGCGTCTCCTGGGCGAGCACCATGGCGATCCAGGCGCGCTGGCGTTGCCCGCCGGAGAGTTCGTCGACCCGCCGGTCGGCCAGGTCGGTGGTGCCGGTGGAGTCGAGCGCCGACTCGACGGCCTCCTCGTCGGCGTGGGAGAAGCGGCGCAGCACCCGCTGGTGGGCGTAACGGCCCCGGCCGACCAGTTCGCGCACGGTGATCCCCTCGGGCGCGGTCATGGTCTGCGGCAGCAGCGCGAGCCGGCGGGCGCGTTCCTTCGCCGGCAGGTCGACCAGGTCCGCTCCGTCGAGCGTGACCCGGCCCCCGGCGGGGCGGAGCAGCCCGGACAGCGCCCGCAGCAGCGTCGACTTGCCGCACGCGTTGGGCCCGATGAGCACGGTGAACGAGCCGTCGGGCACGGCGAACGACAGGTCGGCGCTGACGGTGCGCTGGTCGTACCGGAGGGTGACGTTCTCGGCCCGCAGCCGCGCGGTCAGCTGGTCGACCATCGGGTCCTCCTGATCTCGTGGACGAGCAGCCAGAGCAGGTACGCGCCGCCGAGGGTGACCGTGACCACCCCCACCGGCACGGTCAGCGGGATCACGTGCTGGGCGATCAGGTCGGCGCCGAGCAGCAGCAGCGCCCCGACCCCGGCGGTGGCGGCGAGCGGCAGGCCCGGCGCCCGGACGAGCCGGCGGGCGATCTGCGGGGCGGCCAGGGCGACGAAGGAGATCGGGCCGGCGACGGTGGTGACGGCGCTGACCAGGACGACCGCGATGACCACGAGGACGGCGCGGTCGCGGTCGACCGCGACTCCGCTGGCGGCGGCGACGTCGTCGCCCAGTTCGAGCTGGGCCAGGGCCGCCGCCCACAGTGGGGTAACGGCCAGCAGCACCAGGATGATCGCGGCGGCCGGCCAGACCACGTCGGCGGTGGCGGTGTTGAGCGAGCCGGCGCCCCAGGCGGCGGCGAACAGCGCCGTCTCCAGGTCGGCGCGCAGCAGCAGCCAGGTGTTGGTGGCGGCGAGCATCGACGAGACGCCGACCCCGACGACGATGAACCGGAACCCGGAGAGCCCGTCCCGGTAGGCGAGCAGGTAGATCGCCAGCGCCGCGAGCAGGCCACCGGCGAGCGAGCCGAGCATCAGCAGGTGCCAGCCGCCGCCGAGCAGCAGCAGGGCGATCAACATGCCGGTGAACGAGCCGTTCGCCAGGCCGATGATGTCCGGGCTGGCCAGCGGGTTGCGGGTGATGGTCTGGAAGATCGCCCCGGCGACGCCGAGGGCCGCGCCGAAGACGACGGCGGCGGCGATGCGGGGCAGCCGCCACTCCAGCACGACGGTGCGGGTCAGCCCGTCGATCCGGCCGCCGAGCACGCCGAGCACCTCGTCGAGGCGCAGCGGGAAGTCACCCAGCCAAAGGCCGGTCACCGCCAGCGCCGCGACGACGAGCGCGGCGGCGGCGCAGACGGCGGCTTCGCGTACGCCGACGGTCACGTGCCGGTGGTCGGTGCCGAGCATCAGCCGGCGACCCCCGGCGGTGCGGCGGACCGGCCGGTTCACAGCGCGGTTGCCCGTCGGCGTCGGGCCAGCGCGATCAGCATGGGCGCGCCGACGAACGCGGTGACGATGCCGACGGGCATCTCGCTGGGCAGCACGGCGATCCGGCCGAGCACGTCGGCCAGCAGCACCAGCATCCCGCCGGCCAGCAGCGACCCGGCGAGGATGCGGCGCTGGTCGGTGCCGACGCCCCAGCGCACCAGGTGCGGCACCACGAGCCCGACGAACGAGATGGGGCCGGCGATGGCGCTCGCCCCACCGGCGAGCAGGGTCACCGCGCCGAGCACGAGCAGTCGGGTCCGGACCAGGCTGACGCCCTGGGCGGCGGCCAGGTCGGGGCCGAGCGCGAGCGCGTTGAGGCTGCGGGCCGCGACCAGCGCGGCGAGCAGCCCGGCCACAATCAGCGGCAGCACCGGCAGCACCACGGCGGTGTCGCGTTCGAGCAGGCTGCCGGCGTTCCAGCCGCGCATCCGGTCGAAGGTGTCGGGGTGGGTGAGGGTGATCCCGGTGGTCAGGCCGGCGAGCACGGCACCGGTCGCCACCCCGGTCACCAGCAGCCGGGTCGGGGTGGCCCGCAGGTCGGCGGCGCCGCCGACGGCGTACACGGCGACGGCGACCAGGAGCGCGCCGAGCAGGGCGAGCCACATGTAGCCGGCCGGCGAGGTGATCCCGAAGAAGGCGATGCCGGCGGCGACGAACGCGGCGGCTCCGGCGTTGACGCCGAGGATGCCCGGTTCCGCGAGCGCGTTGCGGGTGAACGCCTGCATCAGCGCGCCCGCGACGCCGAGCCCGGCCCCGACGAGCAGCCCGGCGAGGGTACGCGGCAGGCGCTGCCCCCAGACGACGTACTGCGCGGTGTCGCTGCCCGTGCCCCGCAGCGCCGCCCAGACGTCCGCCGGGGGCACCGGGTTCGCGCCCACGAAGACCGACAACACCAGCGACCCCACGAGTACGACGACCGCGCCGGCCAGCCACCGCCGGGTGGTACGGCGACGCGCGGTACGGCCGGTGTCCGGCCGTACCGCGCGGGCGGGTGTGGTGGCGGTCAACTCGACGCGGTGAGGATGCGTTCGAGGTCGTCGAGGACGACCTTCCCGCCGACCGTGCCGACCCCGGTGATCCAGAACGACTGGTCGACGAGGTGCAGGCGGGGGAAGGCGGCGGCGTTGGCGGTGACCGAGGCGGGGATGGTGCTGCGGTCGTTGACGTCGACGGTGGTGACGAAGACGTGGTCGGCCTTGGCCTCCAGCACCCGTTCCGGGGAGACGTCGACCGAGATGGAGTCCTCCCAGTCGCGCTCGGGGGTGGTGAAGCCGACGCACTCCAGGGCGCTGCCGGCGAACGAGGTGGGCCCGTAGAGGGTGAGGACGCCGTCGCGGGGGCGGATGAGCTGCGCGGTCTTCCCGGCGGTGCCGAACTTCCTGGCGATGTCCGCGCACCGCTGCTGGAAGCCGGTGAGGAGCTTGTCGGCGGAGTCCGCGCCGCCGAGCGTGGTGGCGGTGAACTTCACGTTGTCCTGCCACGGGTCGGCCTGGGACGCCATGAACACGGTCGGGGCGACGTCGGTGAGCTGCTGGTAGAGCGCGGAGTGCCGGGACTCGGTGCCGATGATCAGGTCGGGCTTGAGGGCCGCGATCTTCTGCACGTTGGGTTCCTGGACGGTGCCGACGGTGGTGATGCCGGCGGCCTTGTCGCCGAGGTACCTGGGCACGCCGGCGGCCTCGTTGAGCACGGCCGCGCCGACCGGGGTGATCTCCAGGGCGATGGCGGTGTCGAGCTGGACCGGTTCGAGGACGACGACCCGGGTCGGCTTGTTGGGCACGGCGGTCTTGCCGCGTGCGTGCTCGACGGTTCTGGTGTCGCCGACGCTGCCCGCCGGGTCGGAGTCGTCGGAGCCGCAGGCGGCCACGGCGAGCACCGCCGCCGAGGCGACGGTGAGGGCGAGGAGTCGTCGGCGGATTGTTCGAGGGGTCGGCGTGCGCATGGTGCAGGTTCCCGTCTGGCTACTGACAGTGATTACTCACGGCGATGTTTAGGTTAGCATTACCTAATCATCGATCTCGTCACGGGCCGGCCGGTCGTGCCAGTAGCCCTGGGTGTGCACCTGCTGTAGATCAACGTTCGCCTCGGTGAAGAGCCGACGCACCATGGCAATCTGACTACTCTCCGTAGCTGTCCAGGCGTAGAAGTCCGTCCCCGCGGTCGCCGCCGCCCGGCCGTGGCCGGCCAGCCAGTCGGCCACCAGCCCGGTCAGTGTCGTCCCGCCCCGGGCATCGCCCCGCAGCCGGACCTCGACCCGGTGGCCGGCGGTCACGTCGTCGAGGGGGGCGGCATCCGCCGCGTCGCCCGCCTCCAGCAGGACCGTCGCCCGCACCCCCGGGCCGAGGCCGGACAGGATGCCGCGCACCGCCGGGTACGCCGTCTCGTCCGCCGCGATCAGCACCCGCGTCGCCGGCCCCGGTTCCCACTGCACGCCGTACCCGGGTTGGCCGGCCGCCACGTGCGGGCCCGACAGGAGCAGCCGGTCACCCGGCCGGGCCGCCGCCGCCCAGCCGCTCGCCGGGCCGTGCGGCTGGTGCAGGTAGAAGTCCAGGTCCAGCTCGCCCGCCGTCGGCCGGGTCCGGTACGCGGTGTAGCTGCGCAGCCTCGGGCGCACACCGCCGTGAATGGCCCGCCACTCGCGTCGCCACGTCTGTTCGGGCAGCCCCGCCCGCAGTTCGGCCGGGTAGCCGCCGTCGACCGGTAGCATGATCTTGATCCGCTGGTCGAGCTGGTACGGGGCCATCTCCCGCAGCCGCTCGTCGCCGAGCGTCACCCGGACGAACCCGGGCGACAGTCGCCGGGTCGCCGTCACGGTCGTCGCGAACAGGACGTTGGGCGAGTTGCCGAATGCTGACATGCCGGCAGAGGCTAGCCTGCCCCGTCCGGGCAGCTCACCGCCCCGGACCCGGCAGTGACCCGGACCCACCCGCCCGCCGTCCGCCGGACCGGGTCGTCCGCCGTCCGCCGGACCGGGTGGCCCGGTGCCGGCGGGACAGGCCGTCACGGGCCCGGTCCCCGGCGCGGCCCGCCCTCAGCGAGCCTGCCGGAGCGCGTCGGCCAGTTCCGTGGCCGTCGTCGCGGTGACCCGGGGCTGGTCGACGAGCATCGCGTCGATCACCCCGGCCAGCCGTGGCGGCACGGATCCGGCCCGCTGCCGCACGGGCACCGGCCGGGTACGCAGGACCACCGCGACCGGGTCGGCCCCGGCGGGGAAGTCCCGGGGCGTCGCCCCGGTCAGCATCCAGTAGAGACAGGCGGTGACCGCCCAGAGGTCCACCTCCGGACGGGCGTACCGGTAGTCGATGAGTTGGGCGCGGGGCTGGAAGGCCAGGCTGCCGCCGGTCGCACCGGTCCCGGTGTGCCCGGACAGGCCCGCCTTCTCGAACGCCTTCGCCAGCCCGAAGTCGGCGACCTTGGTGACGACCTCCCCCGCGGGCCCGGTGGTGAGCAGGAGGTTGTGCGGGGTGACGTCCCGGTGCACCAGGCCGTGGGCGGTCCGGGTCCGGCCGTCGGCCAGCACGACCGCGAGTTCCGCCCGGTGGGCGTAGGCCAGCGCGTCCAACGCGTCGAGCGTGATCGGTAGCGCCTCGTCGACCGTGAGCCGGCCGCCGCGTCGGGCCACCAACTCGGCGACGCTGCCACCCGGGCAGTACTCGCAGGTGAGGAAGAACGCGCCGGCGGCCGTACCGCTGCCGTGCAGGGCGACGATGTTGGGGTGCCGCAGCCCCCGGGTGCAGGCGATCTCACGGCGGAAGGCGTCCCGCGCGGCAGGGTCCACCGCCCGGTCGGCGAGCAGCGTCTTCAGGGCGACGAGCCGGCCGGACGGCTCGTGGCGGGCCAGGTAGACGACACCGTGGCCGCCCCGCCCGAGCTCGCGCAGCACCCGGTGGTCGGCGAAGCCGTCGAGGCCGGGGACCCCGGGCGCGGGGGCCGCCGCCATCGCCGGTAGGGCCCGACCCCGGTCCGGTCCGGTCGCCGCGGACGCCCGCGTCCCGTCGTGGGAAAGGGTGACGCGTACCGTCGCGCGTCCGATCCACACCTCGTCACCGGCCGACAGGAGCCGCCCGTCGTCGACGGGCCGGCCGTCGAGCCAGGTGCCGTGCCGGCTGCCGAGGTCGCGTACCCACACCTGCGGCGGATCGATGTCGAGCCGGCAGTGCCGGCGGGAGACCCGTCGGTGCCCGTCGTCGACCCGGATCCCGCAGTCGGCGGCCCGCCCCACCACGACCGAGGTGCGGTGGTCGAAGACGTACGTGTCGACGGTGGACCCGACCCGGACGGTCACCGTGACGGTCGGTGGAGCCGGCACCGCCCCGGCGGGTCGCCCGGCCCCGGGGTCGTCGGTGCCCACGCCCGGCCGCCCGGTCAGTCGACCAGCGCCACGTACAACGGGCTGCCCAGCAGCACGGTCATGCCGGGCCGCCCGTCGAGTTCCGGGTACGGGCTGGGCCCGTGGAGCAGCCGCTTGGCGATGAACTCGACGTTCTGCGTGGGCCCACGCAGGCGGGTGCCGGCCTGGTGCACCGAGGCCAGCGCCGCCACCTCGGCCGCGTCCGGGTCATCCACCCCGGCGGGTGGGGGGCCTGCCACCGGCTCGGCCTCCTCGTCGACGAGCCCGGCGAGCAGCGCCGGCATCGTGGACGAACCCACGAGCCCGCGTACGGTGGACTCGGCCGCCGGGGCCGCGCCGATGAGGTGGAACGGTGACCCGCCGAGGCCGACGATGGTGTCGTCGGTGCGGCCACCGAAGTAGACGAGTGACAGCTCGCCCGTGGTCGGGACGATGCCCCACCGCATCGGCAGCAACCCCCGGAAGAACTGCCCCGGCTCGTCCACGGAACCGACGTCGGCGTGCTCGTCCAGGTAGCGGGTGACCCGTTCCAGGCGGGCCAACCGGTCGGTGCCGGGGTTCTCGACGCTGCGCTTCACCCCGACGACGGTGAGGTTCACGCTGAACTCGGCGGCCCGCCTGCGCTGGTGACCCGGGTCGATCTGGGACAGCAGCATGTCCACCTTGGCGTCGCTGACGTAGAGGTAGTAACGAAAACTCACGGTCACTCCCTGACGACGCGGCCCGACCCCCGAGGTTACCGTCCGCGACCAACCGATGGTTGTCCCGCGTGCCGGGGGGTGCCAGGCTCGAACCATGCCGTGGCGTCCCGGGGACCGGATTCTGGATCTCTACGAAGTGCTCGACGCGCCCCTCGCCGGTGGCATGGGTCTGGTCTACCGGGTGCGGCACCCCGGCTGGGACACCGAACTCGCCGTCAAGGTGCCGCGCCCCGAGCAACTGTCCACCGAGGCGCGGCGGGCCCGCTTCGAATCCGAGGCGGGCACCTGGGTCGGGCTGGGCCTGCACCCCCACGTGGTCAGCTGCGCGTACGTGCGCCGGGTCGACGGGCTGCCCTGCGTGTTCGCCGAGTGGGTCACCGGCGGGTCACTGGACCACCTGGTCCGCAGCGGGCGGCTGCACGAGGGACCGGACGGCCCCGACGGCGGGTTCCTGGCCCGGGCGCTCGACCTCGCGGTGCAGTCGGCGTGGGGCATCGACCACGCCCACCGGCAGGGCCTCGTCCACCAGGACGTCAAGCCCGCGAACATCATGGTCGGGCTCGACGGCGACTGGACCGCGAAGGTCACCGACTTCGGGCTGGCCGGGGCCCGCGCCGCAGTCGACGGGGCCGACGGCACCGGGACGGACGCCAGCCTGGCCGCGAGTTTCGGTGGCATGACCCCCGCCTACTGCTCGCCCGAGCAGGCCGAGGCGGCGGCCGGCGCACGGGTCACCCTCACCCGGGCCACCGACGTCTGGTCGTGGGCGCTGTGCGTGTGGGAGATGTTCGCCGGTCGCCGCCCCTGCCGCTACGGTCAGGCGGCGGGAGAGGCCTTCGCCGGATACCTGGCGACGGGGGAGACCGGCCCGGGGGCGCAGCCGATGCCGCCGGGGATCGTCGACCTGCTCCGGCGGTGCTTCGACGTCGACCCGTCGACCCGCCCGCACAGCCTCGCCGACCTGGCCACCGAGGTCACCGGGACGTACGCCGACGTCCTCGGCGTCCGCTATCCACGGGTGCCGCCGTCGGCGGCGGGCCTGCTCGCCGGCAGCCTGTCCAACCAGGCGCTCTCACTGCTCGACCTCGACCGGCCGGCGGAGTCGGAACACCTGTGGCGCTCCGCCGTCGACCTCGACCCGCACCATCCCGGCGCGGTCTACAACTGGGCGCTGTACCGGTGGCGGCAGGGCCGGATCACCGACGAACAGGTGTTGGCGGAGCTGCTGGCGGCGCGGGAGATCGCCGGGGAGAACTGGCGGGCCGACCACCTGCTGGGGTTCGTCCACGCCGAACGGGGGGACGGCGAGGCGGCCCGGCCGCTGCTGGCCGCCGCGCCCGCCGGCCCCGAGGTCACCGAGGTGACCGCCGCCCTGGCCCGGCGCGGGACGCAGCCCGGGTCGCAGCGGCTGCCCGGCCACCGCGGCCGGGTGACCGCCGTCGCCGTCGACGGGAACGGCCGGGTGGCGGTCACCGGCGGCGTGGACGGCGTCCTCCGGACGTGGTCGCTGACCGGGCCGCCGGTGGGCACCGAACTCGGTGCGGGCGCAGCCGGTGCCGAGGTCACGGCCCTGACGGTCGACCGGGACGGCCGGGCCGCGCTCGCCGCCCGCAAGGGGGGCGGGGTCGAGTGCTGGGACCTGGCGCGGGGCGGATGCGTCCGGGTGCCTTCCCACCGGGGGGCGGCGGTGACCGCACTGGCACTCACCGCCTCGGGCACGGCCGCCATCGGGTACGACGACGGCCGGATCGAGATACGGGACACGGTGGACGGGCGGCTGCGCCGAACCCTGGAACATCCGCCGGACACCTACCAGCGGCTGGACCCGGCGACGGGCCGGATCCTGCCGGAGATCCACGAGAAGCCCGCCGAGGTCACCGTGCTGGGTCTGAGCGAGGACGGCGCGGTGGCGGTGTCGGCGGCACCCGGGGACGGCAGTGTGGTGGTCTGGGAGGTCGACACCGGGCGTTGGCTGCACCGCCTGGTCAAGTCCGCCGACATGCGGATGACCGGCGTCGACCAGGTGGCGTTGGGCGGGTCCGGCAGGTACGCCCTGCTGATCGGGCACCAGACCCGGGTGGCGCACCTGTGGGAGACGAGGCCCAACCGGGTGCGGGGGCCGGTGCCGAACAACGTGAACCGGCACTCGGCGATCGTGCTCAGCGGGGACGGCGAACGGGCGGTCTCCATCGGGTACGGCAGCGCCGACCAGCCGCTACGGGTCTGGGAGACGGCTTCCGGCCGCTGCCTGCGTACCGTCGCCACGCGTACCGACGGGCTGCGTCCGGAGTTCGCCGGTCTCCTCTCGCTCAGCTGCGTGGCGATCAGCGGCGACGGCGCGCTGGTCGTGGCCGGGGACGAGTACGGGGGGCTGCAGCTCCACCGGCTGGCCCGTCCCGACCTGCGTGCCCCCTGGAACTACGAGCGGCCGCTGGCGGCGCGGGCGGTGCTGGCGGCCGAGGCACAGGTCCGGCAACGGATCGTCCGTGCGGAGGCGCTCGACCGGGAGGGCCGGACGGCCGACGCCGCCGGGGAACTGCGGGCCGCCCGCGACCTGGTCGGGTTCGAGCGTCACCCGGAGCTGCGGGACCTGTGGGAACGGTTGGGGCGGACGGCGGGCCGGCGGACCGCGCCACTGGGCATCTGGCAGCGCTACGAGCTGCGCGGCGGCGAATTCACCTTCGTGGCCGGGCTGGCGCCGGCGCTCAGCGTCGACGGCGAGCTGGCGGTGACCGGCGGTGCCGACGGCCTGATCCGGGTGTGGGAGCTGCCGACCGGCCGGCAACGGCACACCTTCCCGGAGCGGACGGGCAAGGCGCACACCCTCGTGCTGTCCACCGATGCCCGGCTCGCGGTCAGCGCGGACTGGGCCGGGACCGCCCACCTGTGGGACCTGACGGCCGGCCGGCGGCAGGCGGAACTGCACGGCGACCACGGCGCGGTGCGGGCGGTCGACCTGGACGGCGCGGGCCGGTACGCGATCGTCGGTGACGCCGACGGGAACCTGTGCCTGTGGAGCCTGTACCGGTTCCACCTGAGCCGCACGATGGTGGCGCACCGGGGGCCGGTGGTGTCGGTCCGACTCAGCGACGACGGTCGGTACGCCGCATCGGTCGGCGCGGAGGACCGGACGTGCCGGCTGTGGCGTACGGGCACCGGCAGCCCGGTGCTCACGGTCCCCGTCGGGTTCGGGCGGGCAACGCTGCGGTTCACTCCGGACGGACGGCAACTCCTGGTCAACTCGGCGGGTGAGCTGACCGCGTGGGACGTGCACACCGGCCGGCGGCGGTACGCCCTGCCGAGCCGGGACGACACGATGGCGTTGAGCCGGGACGGACGGGTCGGGCTCGTCCCCGCGCACGACGGGTCGTACCGGCGGGTGGTGTCGGTGTGGGAGACGTCGACCGGGCGGGTGCTGTGCGAACTGGCCTCCGAGGCGAAGGTGTGCGACGTGAGCCCGGACGGGCGACACGCGGTGACCGCCGACGCGGACCGTACGCTGCGCATCTGGGACGTGCGGACGGGACGACGCGTGCACACGTGCGACGGTCATCCGGAGCCGGTGACGTCCGTGGCGTTCACGGCGGACGGCCGGAGCCTGGTGTCGATGGACCTCCGACCGGCGATCCGGCGGTGGGAGCTGGACTGGGACTACGACTTCACGGGCTGACCCGCAACCGGGCCGAGCCGAGCCGGGTGCTGAGCCCGGTGCTGAGCCAGCGGCCTGTCGCGGGCTCCATCGGCTGGTCGTCGTACGCCGCCGCGCGCAACGCGTCGTCGTGGGCGGCCCGCTGCTTGCGGGAGAACCGGCTGCGGTCGACCGCGAGGTCGGCCACGACCGGCGGGACGAGATACCGGAACTCCGCCGGCAGCCCGGCGGTGTTGCGTTCGTAGTGGGGATCGTCGGGGTAGCTCAGCGTCAGGGTGATCGGTGGCTCGCCGCGCAGCCGACCGCCCAGGGCGCGCAGGGAACCGGCCAGGAACTCCAGGGCGATGTTCACGTCACCCGACAACGTGATGTTGTTGGACTCCGGCTGGTATCCGGGTGGGGCGTCCTCGGGCACCACGAACCGCACGGTGACCCGCTTGGCGGGCAGCTCCAGCAGCAGGCGGGGCCAGGGTCCGCCGCCCTCGACGGTGACGTCGACCGGCTGGGGATCGACGGACAGCTTCAGGCTGAGCCAGTCGATCATCTCCAGGGCTTCGGGGGGCAGGTCGTCCGGCCGGTACGGGCCCCGGCTACGGGTCCGCAGCGCATTCGCGGGCATGGCGGCCAGCACGTACGCCCCGGTGCTGTCGATCTCCAGGGCGAGCGGGTGGATCGCCAGGTTCCTCATGACGCGGACGACCGCGTCGATCAGCACTGATGGTGCCGCCGCGGTGGCCATCGCCCACCCTTCCGTTCGGTGTGTGACCGGTTTCGTACCGTGACGGCCAGTGTCGCACATGGATGTGTGGGGCGTTGTCACCCGACCCGGCGGCGGCGACCGGGGTGGGACGCGGGAAAACGAAGACCCCCGGCGTTCATCAACTCCGTGTGACGTATCCTGTACGCAACTCTGGGTGATTGTCAGAGGTGATTTGCCGGTCTCGCTCCCGTTATGTCATTGCAAGTTGTGATCAATCTTGACCTTGTCGTGAAATGCTTCCTAAGGTCTCTTTTGATCGGCAGCCTGATCGGGAGAGGGAATTGATGGACGAGGTGTCCCTTTCCGATCGTCTGGGCGACCAGCTGAGGCGTTTGTGCGAGGCCGGCGGAATCGCTGCGGCAGAACCGGTGGAACTGCTGGAAGACCTACTCGGACCAGCCGGTGCACAGCCGTTGTCGGCTCCACCACAGTGGCCGTCCGACGTCGCCGACGACCACACCCCGGTGGAGTTCTCCATCGCCTTCAGCGCCACCGAACCGCCGACCGTGCGCATTCTCGGCGAGACCCTGGGCGCACCACCCGGCCGGTCGGCCAACATGGTCGCCACCCGACGGTTCCTCGACCGGCAGGCGCACCGTGCCGGCCTGTCCACGTCCCGGCTGGATTCGGTCCGTGACCTGTTCACCACCGACGACCCGCAGGGCGCCTTCGCGCTCTGGTGCTCACTGGTGTTCCGCAACGGCCGGCGGCCCGAGTTCAAGGTCTACCTCAACCCGGAGCTGCGGGGGGTCGACCGGGCACCCGGCCTGATCTCCGAGGCGCTGCGCCGACTCGGGCTCGGCAGGTCCCACCGGGCGATGCTCGACCACGGCATCCGGCCGGGCGAACTGGGCCGCCGGGACCGGCTGACGTTCTTCGCCCTCGACCTGCACGACGACGCCCAGGCCCGGGTCAAGCTCTACCTGACCCACCACGACGCCGAGGTGCGTGACGTCGTCCGGGCCGCCGGGATCGTCCACGACGTGGACGCGACCCGGCTCGCCGAGTTCGTCGAGTTGGCCGGTGGCGGCCGGACCCGGTTCGCCGGTCTTCCCCTGGTGGGCAGCTACACCCTGGTCGAGGGAATCGACCGGCCGGTCGGCTACAGCCTCTACGTGCCGATCCGCGGCTACGTCGACGACGACGAGGAGGCGTACGACCGGGTGGTGACCGTGCTGGACCGCTACGGCTTCGGTCACGCCGTGCTGGACCGGGCACTCGCCGCGGTGGCCCGACGGCCGCTGCGCGACGGGGTCGGGTTGATCCCGCACCTGTCGTTGCGGCTGGGCGCGCCCCGGCCGGGAGTGACCGTCTACCTGTCCGCCGAGGCGTACCGGGTGACCCCACCGGTACGCCGCCCGTTGGCCGTCGACGGCACGGCGCTGGCCACCCCGACCGGCCGGGCCGGCGCGGGACACCCCTGACTGTCCACCGAGGAGCGAACAGTGCCCGTCGACGCCTACGCGATGCTGCCCCCGTACCGGATCAAGGTGGTCGAACCGATCCCCTTCCTCGACCCGCAGCAGCGGCGGCAGGCCCTCGCGGACGCCGGATACAACCCGTTCGAGCTGCGCGCCGACCAGATCACCATCGACCTGCTGTCGGACTCCGGCACCGGGGCCACCTCGGCCGCGCAGGAGGCCGCCGCCGCGCTCGGCGACGAGTCCTACGCGGGCGCGCGCTCCTGGTTCCGGTTCCGCGACGAGGTACGCGACCTCACCGGCTATCCGCACCTGCTCCCCGTGCACCAGGGGCGGGCCGGCGAACGCGTGCTCTTCACCAGCCTGCTTGAACCGGGCCAGCTCTGCCTCAGCAACACCCACTTCGACACCACCCGGGCCAACGTCACGTTGGCCGGCGCGGAGGCCCGGGACCTGCCCTGCCCGGCCGCGTTCGACCTCGACAGCGCGGACCCGTTCAAGGGCGACATCGACCTCGACGCGTTGGCCGCCACGCTCACCGGGCCGGAACGCGACCGGGTCGGGCTGGTCCTCGTCACGATCACCAACAACGGCCTCGGCGGGCAGCCGGTGTCGATGGCCAACCTCACCGCCGTCCGCGACCTGTGCCGCGCGCACGGGGTGCCGTTCTTCCTGGACGCGGCACGGTTCGCCGAGAACGCCTGGCTGGTCGGGCAGCGCGAGCCAGGCTACCGGGACTGGACACCCCGGCAGATCGCCAGCCACGCCTTCGGGCTCGCCGACGGCTGCGTGGTGAGCCTCAAGAAGGACGGCCTGTCGGCCATCGGCGGGCTCATCGGATTGCGCGACGACGACCTGTTCGCCAGGTGCGAGGCCAACCTGATCGCCACCGAGGGGTTCTCCACCTACGGCGGGCTGGCCGGCCACGACCTCGAACGGCTCGCCCAGGGGCTGCGCGAGGTGGTCGACCCCGCGTACCTGCGGGCGCGGGCCGCCTCCACCGCCCGGCTGGCCCGGCTGGTCAACGAGGCCGGGGTGGACACCGTGCAACCCGCCGGCATCCACGCCCTCTACCTCAACGCCGGCCGGTTGCTGCCCCACCTGTCCCCGGCGGAGTTCCCCGGGCACGCCCTCGGCTGCCAGCTCTACCTCGACGGCGGCATCCGCTGTGCCGAGCTGGGCTCGCTCTACCTCGGCGGGATGGACGACCGGCACCGGTTGGTCACCCCGGCCCCCTTCGAACTGGTGCGCCTGGCCATCCCGCGCCGCGTCTACACCGACACCCATTTCGAGTACGTGGCCGCCGTGCTCGCCGACATCGCCAAGGAACCCGGTCGGGTCCCCGGCTACCGGGTGGTCTCGTCACCGCCCCTGCTCCGCCACTTCAAGGTGCGGTTGGCGCAGCTTCCGACGGCGGGCGGCGGCACCGACTGAACCCGGTACGCCCGGCTCCGGTCAGCGCGGCCGGAGCCGGTGGGACGGGACCCGCCGGGTCGCTCAGGCGGTGGTGGGCAGCCGGGACAGGGCGTGCCGCACCAACGCGATCAGCGCCTGCTTGCTGGAGGCCCGGTCCCGGGCGTCGCACCACAGCAGCGGCACGGTCTCGTCCAGTTCCAGTGCGGCGCGGATCTCCGCCTCGGTGTAGGGGCACTCACCGAAGAACCGGTTGACGGCGGCGACGAACGGGATGCCCCGCCGTTCGAAGTAGTCGACGGCCGGGAAACTGGTGCCGAGCCGGCGGGTGTCGACCAGCACGATCGCCCCCACCGCCCCCTGGGCCAACTCGTCCCAGATGAACCAGAACCGGTCCTGACCCGGGGTGCCGAACAGGTAGAGCACCACGTCGTTGCTGATGGTGATCCGCCCGAAGTCCAGGGCGACGGTCGTGCTGGACTTGTCCTCCACGCCGGTGAGGTCGTCCACGCCGACGCTGGCCTGGGTCAGGACCTCCTCGGTGACCAGTGGCGGGATCTCGCTGACCGAGCCGACCAGGGTGGTCTTGCCGGTGCCGAAGCCGCCCGCCACGACGACCTTCACCGATTTCCGATCCACGCGTATCAGTCCCTCTTCTATATCCGCTGCAGGCCGGCGAGAACCGTTTCCAGCAGCCACCGGTCGGCGATCTTCTCCTGCGCCGGTGAGCCGATGTCCAGAAACCCCTGCTCGTGGAGCACGTCGACCATCACCTTGGTGATGGCGAGCGGCCGGTGCAGGTAGGCGCCGATCTCGGCGATGGAGATCCACCCCGTGCACTGGTGCAGGATCTCCCGGTACTCCAGTTCCAGCCGACTCTGGTCGGCCGGCAGGGCGATGACCTGGGTGGCCAGGTCGAGGCTGGTGTTGCGGGGGCTCGTCCGCCCGTTGACGAGGATGTACAACGGCACCAGCCGGCCGGCCTCCGCCTCGTCGTCGCCGTCCCACATGTCGTGACTCATGGTTTCGACCCGGGTCGGTCGGTGAGTAGCGGACCGTCGAGGCGGGCCTCGGAGCCGAGATAGTCACCGATGCGGGTCACCAGGCGGCTCATCTCGTACGCGACGGTGCCCATGTCGACGGACTGTTCACAGAGCACCGCCAGCCGCGCGTTCTGGCCGGCGGCGGCGACGAACAGGGTCCGTCCCTCGTACTCGATGATGACCTGTTGGACCGGGCCGCTGTCGAACCGGCGGCCCATCCCCGCGGCGATGCTGTGCAGGGAAGACGCGCCGGCGGCCAACAGTTCCCCGGCGTCCTGCGGGAGCGACGTGGACTTCTGCACGATCAGCCCGTCGGTGGACAGGACGACCGCGTAGACCACGTCAGGGACCTCCACCAGATCGTCGAGGATCCAGGTCAGATCGTTCTGCGATGCCGAGTGGGTCATACGTTCCTGCCTTGGTCGTCTCTGCTGGCGGAGTCCCCGTTTTTCGCCGCCCGGCCGGCGGCCCAGGCCTTCTGGTATCTGCTGAACCGGTCCCGGGCCTCCTCGGGTGACCGGGCGGGAGCCGGCGCGGCGTCGGGCTTCTGCGCGGGCAGGCCCTCGTCGCGCAACTCGGGGGCGAGGTGCTGTTGCGGCCGGCGGTGCGGCAGCGGCGGCCGGTCGGCGACCTGCGGGCCGGACGAACCGCTGCGGGCCGGGCCGCGCTGCGCCGGAACTTCGGTCATGATGCCCCCGCTGCGGTCGGAGTGTCGCTCCCCGGTGGGATCGGCCGGCGTCCGCCCGGCCCCGCCCGGTGCGGTGGTCGCCACGGCGGTGGGTCGGGCCCCGGCGGCCGGGTGCAGCTCCCGCCGGCCGCCGCCGACCGGCAGCACCGCGCCGACACCGGGCCGCGACATCGCCGTGGCGACGGTGCCGAGCGGCAGGACGCCCGGGTCGGTACGGTCCAGTTCGGTGGCGTACGACTCGGTGACGATCACCCGGTCGGGCAGCAGCACGATCGCCAGCAGGCCGCCGTACGCCGACGCCCGCAGGCTCACCTGGACGCCGTCGCGCTTGGCCAGCTCCGCCACCACGTGCAGGCCGACCTGCGCGCCGTCCTTCAGCGCCGTCACGTCCGGGGTCGGCGCGTTGGCGAGCAGGTCGTTCGCCCGCTCCAACGCGTCCGCCCGCATGCCCACGCCGGCGTCCTCGATCTCCACCGCGATGCCGCGCTTGACCTCGATACAGGTCACCCAGACCGTGGTCTCGGGCGGCGAGAACGCCAGCGCGTTGTCCAGCAGCTCGGCGATCAGGTGGACGGTACCGGCCACCGCCGGCCCGGCGACCGCCACGTCCGGCGCGCTGCGCAGGGTGATGCGCTGGTACTGCTGGGCCTCCGCGAAGGCCGCCAGCAGCACCCGGCGCACCGGCACCGGGTTCTGGAAGCGGCGGCCGATCTGACCGCCGGCCAGGATGACGAGGTTCTCCAGGAACCGGCGGGTCTGGGTGAGCTGGTGGTTGATGTCGAACAGTTCGGCCAGCAGCTTCTCGTCGCCGATCCGGTTCTGGAGGTCCTCGATGACCTTAAGGCCGCGTTGCAGGGGGCGCTGCGGACGGCGGGCCACACCCATCAGCATCGCGATACCCGCCGCCCGGGTCTTCGCCTCGTCGACCGCCGCCCCCGCCGCCGCCTGCAACGACCGGTTGATCACCTCGGCCACCCGGCCGATCTCGTCGCTGCCGTAGTCCGGCAGCGGCAGCTCGGAGGCGAGGTCGACCTTCTCCCGTCGGCGTAGCCGGTCCATCATCGCCGGCAGCTGCTTGTCGACCACCGCCTCGGCGTCCCGGCCGAGCTGGGCGAGGCGTACCGACAATGCCCGGTCCACCAGGATCTGCGACTGCCGGATCGCCCAGATGATCGCGGCGATGACGACGAGCAGCGCGACCAGACTGCCCAGGGAGGCGGTGAACAGCTGGGTGTTGCCGGTGCGCAGGGTCCGCGCCGAGACCGTGTCGGCCTGCACCACGGTCAGGCTGATCAGATCGTCGGACACCTGCCGGGTGAGGGCTTCCCACCGGGCCCGGTTGAACGACAGGGCACGCGGTGTGCCGGAACGCCACGGCCCATTGCTGACCAGGGCGTTTTCCGCCACGACGAGTTCTTTCCAGGAGTCGCTCGCGGTGATCGCGGCAAAGCGTTCCCGGGCTTGAGGTTCGAGGTGCGGAGCCACGTTGGTGAGGCCGGCATGATAGGCCCCGACCAGGTTGGTGAAGTCGAGATGGTCCTGCGGGCTGAGGGTACGGGCACCGAAAGCGCCGTCAATGGTGGAACCGGCCCGGGACATCAGGTCACTGGCGCGGAAGGCCTCGGTCGCCGCGATACCGCCCTGGGCTGCGGCGGCGTCGGGGACGATTCTCGCCTGGGTGTCGAAGAGGTCGGTCGCGGCGTCGAGCAGACGGTTGTAGAAATCGTAGACACCCGTCCCGTTGGCCGACCGGGAATCGATGGTGCTCCGCACGCTCGCCAATTCGTCGAGCAGGCCGGCGAGCGTCTCCCACCGGGTCACGATCGAGTCCGGGGCGTTTCCCAGCGCGGCGTCGGCGGCGGGGCGCAGGGCGGCCACCCGCTGGTCGGTCTGCTGCCGCTGCTCGATGAGCCGGCTGAGATCCCGGGACGGCTGGGTGAGGTAACTGACACTCAGCCGCCGTTCCTGCTGGATCGAGGACAACGCGGAGACCGCCGGGATCGACACCTGCCGGACGCTGTTGGCGACCTGGCGGTTGTAGAAGCCCTGGAAGATGAGATAACCGGAGGCGACGAGCCAGACCACCAGGGCGACGACGCTGGGAATGAGCACCAGCCTGATCACGCGTCGTTTGATCGACTGCGGTCGACCGGCACGGCGACCCGGTGTCGTCGGTGCGGCCTGGTCGTCTGAGGCGCGGCGCGGTTCTTCGCGGTCGGCCTGTTTGTGCACCAAAGTCGTCGTATCCAATCCTGGTCAAGCCACAGACAGCGGCGGTCCTACGCCACTGGTCGACGCCGATGTGTGCCAACCCTACCGTCTATCCGGGCCCGCACCCGCCCTCGATTCGACGACAGTGGACGGTCGTGCCGTTCTTACTGGTCAGCCATTTGGCAGGGGTCACGGTCGATGGAAGAACCCGGCATTGACGTGACCCGGGTCACTGTGGATGCCGCCGGAGCCGGCCCGGGGCGCGGTGGCGCAGATAGATTCCGGTTCCCCCGGGTACGGGGAAACCGCCGGGGGGTCACCGGCGTCACGTTCGATGCTGTGGCGCGTCCATCATCCGGATGGAGCGCAGTGGACACTCCGCGCACCCGCGCGGGGTCGCCGGTGGAGGAGCAGGGGATGTCGAAGCTGAAGTGGGTCACCGGGGTCGCGGTGCTGGCGTGCTCCGGGGCGCTGGTGGCCTGCGGGGACGGCGGCACGCCGGCCGCCGACGGGTCGGCCACGGCCACGCCGTCGGGGTCGGTGACGCCCTCCGACGCGGTGACGCCCACCGCCACGACGGCACCCGACCCGACCGCGCCCCCGGCGTCGACGTCGGCGAGCCCGTCCCGGCCCGCCGGGAAGCCGTCGGCCACGGCCGGTGCCGGCGGGGTGCTGTCCGGCAGGCGGGAGGTCACCATCGTCCGGGTGCAGGCCGCCGAGTCCGGGGTGGCCCTCGACGGCGGCGCGCTCGTCGAGGTCGACGACGACAGCGGACGCCAACTGTTCGTCCCGACGCCGGCCGGCGGCGGCAAGTACCTGATCAAGGCGTACGGCCGGCGCGACGGCCACCCCGCCAACGACGACCCGGCCTGCTGGCAGGTGCTCAACCCCGGCAACGGCAAGCCGCTCACCGTCGAGGGGACGGCCTGCGACAAGAGTCGACCCACGCAGCTGTTCAGCATCGTCAGCAAGGGCAAGGGCGCGTACGCGATCAGCAACGACTCGGCGTTCCTCCAGTTCTCGCCCAGCCGGGGCCTGATCCTCGAAGAGTTGGGCGACGCGCCGCTGCGCAGCACGTTCCGGCTGGTCGACAACGGTCCGGCCCGTACCCCGGCCGGCGGCTGACCCACGATCCGCCCCGGCGGGGTTGGCGCACGGCCCAGCGGGTACCGGACCCGGCATGCGGATCGTGATCGTGGGGGCCACCGGCAACGTGGGCACGGCGGTGCTGCGCCGGCTGGGTCGGGAACCGGGACTCGACCTGGTCGGCGTCGCCCGCCGGCTGCCCGGCCCCGACGCCGGCGCGCCCTACGCCGGGGTGCGGTGGCACTCCTGCGACATCGGCGCGCCCGGCGCGGTCGACCAGCTCACCGCGATCTTCACGCGGGCCGACGCGGTGGTGCATCTGGCCTGGCAGATCCAGCCCAGCCACGACCAGCGCACCCTGCACCGGACCAACGTCGGCGGCAGTCGCGCGGTGACCGAAGCCACCGTCCGGGCCGGGGTGCCCGCCCTGGTGTACGCCTCGTCGGTCGGCACCTACGCGCCCGGCCCGAAGGACCACCCGGTCAGTGAGCGGTGGCCGGCGACCGGGGTACCCGGCTCCTCGTACAGCCGGGACAAGGCCGAGGTGGAGGCGATGCTGGACACCGTCGAGGCCGCCCACCCGCAGCTCCGGGTGGTCCGGCTGCGCCCCGGCCTGATCTTCCAACGGGACGCCGGCACCGAGATCACCAGGTACTTCCTCGGGCCGCTGGCCCCGGTACGGTTGCTGCGGTACGGACGGATCCCGCTCGTACCGGCCAACCGGCGGCTGCGGGTGCAGGCGGTGCACGCCGACGACGTCGCCGACGCGTACGCCCGGGCGGTCCTCGGCGAGGCGCGCGGCGCGTTCAACGTCGCTGCGGACCCGGTGCTGACCCCGGAGCTGGTGGCCCGGCACTTCAGGGGCTGGACGGTGCCGGTGGCCGCCCCGGTGCTGCGCGCCGCCGCCGCGCTGACCTGGCGGTGCCGGCTGCAACCCGTGGACGCGGGCTGGGTCGGGCTGGGGCTCGCCGCGCCGCTGATGTCCAGCGAACGGGCCGAGACCGAACTCGGCTGGCGGCCGCAGGTCGACGCGGTGGCCGCGTTGCGGGAACTGTTCGCCGGGATGGCCGACGGCGCGCACACCGCCGGCCCGCCGATGTCCGGCGTCGCCGACCTGCCCGGCCGGGCCGCCGGCCTGCTCCGGGGCCGCGTCCCCGGCCAGGGCGACCCCTACTGACCTGCGCCACCGGCGGCCGAGCCGTCAGGCGTGGGAGAGGGCGAAGGCGGTCAGGAAGCCCAGCACGGTGATCAGGCCGACCAGCAGGTGGGCGTCCTCGAACGCCTCCGGGACCATGGTGTCGGTGATCATCGCGAGGATCGCCCCGGCGGCCAACGCCGTGATGGTGGCCAGCAGCTCCGGCGGCGCACCACCCAGCAGGGTGTTGCCGAGCAGCGCGGCGACCCCGCTGACCAGGGCGATCGCCGTCCAGAGGCCGAAGACGTACCGGCGGGAACGGCCGGCCCGGCGCATGCCGGCGGCGCTCGACAGGCCCTCCGGCACGTTGCTGAGGAAGACCGCGGCCACCGTGACCAGGCTGACCGGGCCGCCGGCCAGCAGGCTCGCGCCGATCACCACCGACTCGGGTACGCCGTCGAGCAGCGCACCCACCGCGATCGCCGAACCCGAACCGGGCTGCTCCCGCTCGGAGGGTTGTTCCGCGCCGGAGCGTTTCCGGTGCCGGGCACCCCGTCGGGCGAGGAGCAGGTTGGCCCCCGTGTACGCCAACGCCCCGCCCGCCGCCCCGATCGCGGTCGGCAGCAGTCCACCCTGCTCGTGCGCCTCGGCGATCAACTCGAACGAGACGGCGGAGAGCAGGACCCCCGCACCGAACGCCATGATCGACGCGACGACCTTGCGGGGCACCGGCAGGAAGAACCCGACGGCCGCCCCGACCAGGAGCGCGGAACCGGCCAGCAGGCCCCACGCCCCGGCTTGCAACCACTGCGGCATTCCGGGGACCGTACCCGCCCCCGCACCGCGTCAACCAGACCCCGGCAGCCCCGCCGGGGCCGGCCGCTCAGAAGTCGGCGAACAGGTAGGGCAGCGCGCGGGGAAACAGCCGACGCAACTCGTCCGCCGCCGCCGGGCCGACCTCGCCCAGCCCCCGGATGTGCACCTCGGCCGGGTCGAGCACCCCGTACGCCAGCGCGGACAACCCGGCGGCGGTGAGCGTCGCGGTCGGCACCGGGCCGCCGCCGGTCACCGCCGTCCGGCCGCCGGGAGCCAACGCCAACCGCCCGTCGACCCCGTCGAGCAGGTGGGTGCCGGCGAGCCACCGGTCGTCGACCAGGTCCACCCGCACCCGGCCCGGCCCGGCGGGCAATCCGGCGAGGGCGTCCACGCTCAGCAGGCGGGCCATCGGCGCCGGCGACCCGGGTCGGGACACCCGGGCCTCGACGTGCACGGCCAGGTCGGTCAGCCACAGCTCGGGCAGCTCGTCGGCGGGCACCCGGAGACTGATCCGTTCCACCTGGTCGACGTGCCGGGCGAGGAACTGCAACAGCAGGGCCCGGGCGTACGGGTCGGCGGCGAGCAGGTCGTCGCCGACCAGTTCGCCACCGTGGTCGTCGATCCGGTAGGTGAGCGCACCGACCACGCTGCCGTCGACGGTCGCGGTGATCAGCCACCTGTCGTCCCGGTCCCGCAGCCCCACGTCCCGGAAGTCGGGGAAGATCGCGAAACCGTGCCGCTCCCGCAGGCACCGTTCGGTGAACGAGCGGTAGTGCGGATAGCCGACGCCGATCCGTTCCCAGCCCACCGTGCCGGGCAGCTCGGCACGCAGCAGCGGGGCCAGGTCGGCCGGGGAGAACCGGACGGTACGCGCCCGGGGCAGCCCCACGTAGCCGAACCGCTCGTAGAAGCTGGCCCGGAACGGGTACAGCGCGGTCACCGGGTGTCCGCCGTCGCGCATCTCGTCGAGGAGCTGGCAGAGCAGGGCGCGGACGTACCCCTGGCGGCGGGCCAGCGGGTGGGTGGCGATCCCGGCGACCCCGGCCATCGGCAGCACCGCGCCGCGCAGGTTCTGCCGCATCGGCACCGCGCTGGCGGTGGCCCGCGCCTCGCCGCCCTCCTCCACCACCAGGGTCCGGTTGCCCTTGTTGTACGGCAGGTAGCGGTGGAACGCGTCGACCCGCTCCCGGCTCGGCGGGGTCGCCTCGAAGGCGTACGCCTGGAGCGGGAAGCTGGTGGTCAGTCGTTCCTCGGCGGCCAGGCGACGGATGAGCATCCGTCCATCCCAACCCGGCCGGCGGTCGGCCGCAACCCGGTTGGCCGGGTTCAGCCCTCGGTCACGTCGGACACCACCACGGTGACGTTGTCCGGCGCGCCGGCCTGGTGGGCCAGCTTCACCAGTTGCTCACCGCAGTGCCGGCGGTCCTGGTAGGTGACGAGCGCCCCGTGGATCGCCTCGTCGGCCACGTAGTCGGAGAGCCCGTCGCTGCACAGCAGCACCCGGTCCCCGGGGAACACGGTCAGCACCCCGATCGCCGGGGGTGCGTCCGCCCCCTGCACCGCCCGGGTGACCAGGGAACGCTGCGGGTGGTGGCGGGCCTGGTCGGGGGAGAGCGCGCCCTGGTCGACAAGAGCCTGGACGAAGGTGTCGTCCCGGGTGAGCTGGGTGAGTTCCCCGTCGCGCAGCAGGTAGCACCGGGAGTCGCCGACCTGGGCGAGGACCAGGGTGTCCCCGGCGAGCAGGGCGGCGGTCAGCGTCGTACCCATGCCCTCGCGGGCCGGGTCGGCGGAGATCGCCGCCCGGATGCGCCGGTTGGCGGTGGAGACCACGGCCCGCAGCGCCTCGGCGGCCTCGTCCGTGCCGGTGGGTGGGACCAGCTCGTCCAGGATGCGGATGACGATCTCGCTGGCCACCTCGCCGGCGGGGAGCCCACCCATGCCGTCCGCCACCGCGACCAGGCGTTCACCGGCGAGGGCCGAGTCCTCGTTGTTGGTGCGGACCAGGCCGACGTCGTTGAGGATGGCCGAGCGGAGGATCAGCGTCATGGGACAAGCTTGCCGGATACACCCTCGCTCCGTCTCTACGCACTAGTACGTAGGGTGGGAGAAATGATCCCGGTGTCCATGGTGGGTCGCGTCGGAGAGCTCGCCGAGCTCGACCGGGCGTGGTCCACCGTGGCCGGTACGGGCCGGTCGGCCCCCGCCGTCACGGTCATCACCGGGGCCGCCGGGGTGGGCAAGAGTCGGCTGGTCGCGGCGGCCGTCGAGGGTCTCTCCCCCCGGCCGGCGGTGATCCTCACCGGGACGGCACGGGTGCACGATCCGGCCCCCTACGACTGGCTGGCGGCGGTGCTCAGCGTCCGCGACGTCGGCGCGCTCGACCTGCCGTCCGACGCGCTCGCCTGGCTGGCCCAGCACCCGGCCGCGCCGCGCGAGCGGTACGCCCCCGGCACGCTGCTCCGGCTCGCCGTGCGTACCGTCCGGTCGCTGGTGGGTGCCGGCCCGGCCGTGCTGGTGGTGGAGGACCTGCACGATCTCGACCCGGCCAGCCTCAACCTGGTCGTCGAGCTGGCCACCGCGCCGCAGTTGCGGGCGCTGTTGGTGGTGGCGAGCCGGCCGCCGGCCGACGCGGTCGCACCCGACCTCACCCGCCGCGTCCTGGCCCGCCTCTGCGGGGTACGCGGCGCGGTGCGCCAGCATCTCGGCCCGCTCGGCGTCGCCGAGGTGGCCGAGATCCTCACCCAGGTGTACGGCGACGGCCCACCCCCGGCGCGGGTCTGTGCCGACGTCTGGCAACGCACCGGCGGCAACCCGTACGCGCTCACCGAGTTGCTGGCGGTGCACGCCGGCCGGGGGCTGGACGCGCTGGTCCGGGAACCGTTGCCGGAGCACCTGCGGATGCCGTCGCCCCGGGCCGCCGCCCCGCCCGAGGCCGAGCTGACCGGCCGGGAGGTCGAGGTGTTGGGCTGCCTGGTCGCCGGGATGTCCAACAAGCAGGCCGCGCGGGCATTGGGCATCTCGGTGCGGACGGTGACCGTGCACGTGTCGAACCTGCTGCGCAAGACAGGTTCGGCGTCGCGTACCGAGGCGGCGCTCTGGGCGGTGCAGCACCGGGTGCCCGGCGCGGGTCAGGTGCGGGGGTAGCGCAGCAGCAGGCTGGCGGCGACCTCCTCGTCGCCGAGGGCGGCGTAGCCGTGCGGTACGTCGGAGGTCCAGCGCAGGTGTCCACCGGCGGCGGCGGTCAGCGGGGTGTCGACCGGGCCGGCACGGAGCACCCCGGCGAAGACCGTGACGTGTTCGGTGACCCCCGGCTGGTGGGCGGGGGAGACCTGTTCCCCGCCGGGGCGGACCCGCAGCCGGTACAGCTCGTAACTGGCGTCGGTGTCGGTGAACGACTCCAGCAGGGTGGCGACGACCGTGGTGCCCCGCACGGTCGGGGTGGCGGCGGGCCCGGCGAGTACGGCCGCCAGGGGTACGCCGAGCTGGGCGGTGATCGCGTAGAGCGTCTCCAGGGTGGGGTTGCGGGTGCCGTTCTCCAGCGCCGAGAGGGTGGCCTTCCCGACCCCGGCGGTACGGGCCAGCGTGGAGAGGGAGACCCCGCGTTCCATCCGCAGCGCGCGTAGCCGGTGCCCGACCGCCCCGGCGTCGGTGTCGAGCGCGGGCCGGCGGGCTGGGCGGGACGGGGTCATCCGGCTATGGTGCTACACGCCGCTGTTCCGTAAACGGAACGACGGGCGACCGGGTGCGAGGGGGAACGTGGTGGGGGATCGGTTGCAACCGCTGCTGGCCGGCGTGGTGACCGCCGTGGTCGGCTTCGCCAGCTCGTTCACCGTCGTGCTCGCCGGGCTGCGGGCGGTCGGCGCCAGCGAGGCACAGGCCGCCTCCGGGCTGCTCACGGTGAGCGTCGCCGCCGGGATCTGTGCGACCTGGCTCGGGCTGCGGCACCGGATGCCGATCGCGATCGCCTGGTCCACGCCGGGCGCGGCGCTGCTGGTCGCCACCGGGCCGGTCCCCGGCGGGTGGCCCGCCGCCGTGGGCGCGTTCGCGCTGTGCGGGCTGCTCATCGTCACCGCCGGCCTCTTCCCCGCCCTGGGCCGGGCGGTGGCCGCCATCCCTGCCCCGGTGGCGGCCGCGATGCTGGCCGGGGTGCTGCTGCCGCTGTGCACCGCCCCGGTACGCGCGCTGGTCGAGGTCCCGGCCCTGGCCGCCCCGGTGATCGTCACCTGGCTGGTGCTGCACCGGTTCGCCCCCCGGTGGGCGGTCCCGGCCGCGCTGGTGGCGGCGGCGGTGGTGATCGGCCTGACCACGACCGGCGTGGGGGTCACCCCCGGCGACCTGCGGCCGGTGGTGTCGCCGACCGTGCCGGCGTTCACCCTGCCCGCCGTGATCGGCCTGGCGTTGCCCCTGTTCCTGGTCACCATGGCCGCGCAGAACGTGCCCGGGACGGCGGTGCTGCGCGGCTTCGGCTACCGGCCGCCGCTGGCCCCGGCGCTGCGCGCCACCGGGCTGGCCAGTGCGCTCGGTGCCGCCACCGGCGGGCACGCGGTCAACCTGGCCGCGATCACCGCCGCTCTCGCGGCCGGCCCCGACGCCCACCCCGATCCGGACCGGCGCTGGATCGCCTCGGTGACCGCCGGCATCGGCCTGGCGCTGCTCGGGCTCGGCGCGGGCGCGGCGACCACGCTGGTGCTGCTCTCCCCGCCGGTGCTCATCGAGGCGGTCGCCGGGCTGGCGCTGCTGGGCGCGTTGGCCGGTGCCCTCTCCGCAGCCCTGACCACGCCCCGCGCGCCCGCCACGCGCCCCGCTGCCGCCATGCCCCCCGCTCCCGCGACCTCCGCTCCCGCACCCCCCGCTCCCGCGACCTCCGTCCCGGCGTCCGCCGCTCTGCCGGCACCCGCGACCCCTGTCCTGCCGGCGCCGGCGTCCGCCGCTCTGCCGGAGTCCGTCACCGTGCCGTCGGTCGTTCCCGATCCCCGGAGCCGGGAGGCCGCCGTGGTCACCTTCGTGGTCACCGCCTCGGGGGTGAGCCTGCTCGGCGTGGGTGGGGCGTTCTGGGGACTGCTCGCCGGCTGGCTGATGATGCTGCTCTTCCGTCGCCGTAGGCCCGTCCCTGCCGCCTGACGGTCGACCGGTCCGACCGCCCCATCGCCGCCCCCGGCCGGGATGGCGGGACGCGACGCGGGTCCGCCTGCCTTCCCGGCACCTGCACCCGCCTCGGGAGGGTGCAGGTGCCGGGCCTTCTCGGCCACCGTTCCACCAGGGGTGGAACTACCTGTTGCGTGTCCTTTCGAGCTGACGGCGTCAACGACTCATCCGCATCCCCGCCGGCTGCCGACTGCCGGCTCGCCGCCCGGCTGCCGGATGCCGGCTCGCCGCCTGGCTGCCCGTTCGCCGGCTCGCCGCCCGGCTGCCGGCTCGCCGCCCGGCTGCCGGCTCGCCGCCCGGCTGGCCACTCACCCGTTCGCTGGCCACCACCTGCCCGTCCGCCGGGCGACTCCGCTGCGCGTCGTGCCTCATGCCGGTGATTCGTTCACGCCGTCAGCTCGAAAGGACGCGCAACAGGTACTGGTGCCCCGGGGGCACCGCTGTCGAGGTGCGGCTTCGGGCACCCGCCTGGACCGGGGGTTCCCGTCGACCTCGACACCGAGGCCCGGGGGCGCCGCTGTCGAGGTGTGCTCCGAGCACCCGCCTCGACTGCGTTCCGCCGGCACCGGCACCGACGCCCGGTGGGCGCGCTGTAGCGGTGCGGGTTCCGCGCACCGGCGTGGACGCCGCCGGCACACCGGGGCCACGGCACGGCCGACCCGGCCGCCGTCGGTGCCGGGGCGGTTCGGTGCCGCTGGTGCGGGGTGGGTGGGTCATTCCTCCGGAGGCAGGTCACCCACGGGGACGTGCAGGCGTACCTGGTCGTCGGTGACCGTGGCGATCTGGTCGGCCAGCACGTACACCGCGCCGGTGCGGGCCAGTTCGGTGGAGACCTTGAGGTAGCCGGTGCGCAGCAGGCGGGCGGCGAGGTCGGCCGGGACGTCCGGCTCCCCGACGGCCACCGACTCGATCAGCTCGTCCAGGCTGCCGCCCGGATCGGCGGTCGACGCCTGCACGGTCACCGCGTTGGGATCGCCCCGCTGGACCAGGTCGACGGTGCCGATCTCGACCCCGACCGTGTCGACCACCCGCATACCGGTGGTGATCCGCGAGATGACCGCCTGCTCTGCCATGCCCTGCTGCTCCATCCCCGGGCGGTTCCCTGCCCCACCCACCGCTAAACCGCCGGGCCCCAGGCACCGGGCGGGCGCGGGGACAACTCCCGCCAGGCGTCCGTCCCCTCCAGCAGGGCCCGGACGGTCTCCTCGGCCTCGTCGACGCTGCCGTACTCGTAGAACTGGGAGACGCCCTCCGCGCCGCCGGCCCGCTGCTCGACGTGCCACCGGTCGGCGTCGACGCGGAGGAAGACGTCCCGCCGGGCCAGTCGTCCCCATTTGCCGTTCCACCAGTGCCTACGCTGCTCCATGGCCGGACTCTATCGAACATGTGTACGACAAAAATCGGCCCCCGCGGGAATTCCGCAGGGGCCGATGTGCGGCGGTCGGATCAGCGCGGGGCGGGCGGCTCCGGGTGGCGGCCCAGCACGTCGTCCAGCGCGCCGCGTTGCCCCGGGGTGGCGTGCCCGCCGGCGAGCAGCGCGTCGCGGATCTCGGTGAGCAGCTTGACCTCCTCGCTCGGCGCGGCGGGCGGCGGCTCCTCGCCCCGCTTGCGCCGCTCGGCGAGCCGGTTCATCGGATAGACCACCAGGAAGTACAGCGCCGCCGCCGTCAGCGCGAAGGTGATCGCCGCGTTGACGAAGGCCACCCAGTCGAACGGGACGCCCCGGAACGTCGGCGTCGAGCCGCTGAGGCCGTTCTTGTTGCCGGTGATCAGCACGATCATGACCCGGACCAGCGGTTCGAGGAACGACTTGGTCAGCTGGGTGACCACGCCCGTGAACGCGGCACCGATGACGACACCGACCGCCAGGTCGACGACGTTGCCGCGCATGATGAAGTCTTTGAAGCCCTTGAGCATCCCTACTCCTGTGCCGTCCGATTCTCCGTCGGGGACAACCTATGCCCCGGACGGAGGCTCCAGAAAAGCACCGGCCTCGATCGCCGCCCGCCCGGGATCGCCGTCCCGGATCGCGGCCACCAGCCGGCTGTGGTCGACGTACCGCTGGGGATGCAGGGTGTCACCCGTCACGTACGCGACGGTGCTGCGCAGCGCCGCGCCGACCGAGGCGTACAGCTCGGCCAGCATGCCGTTGTGCGCGGCCGCGACCACCGCCGTGTGCAGCGCGACGTCGGCCTCCACGAACTCGGCGACCAGGCCCGACCGCCAGGCGGCCTCCCGGGCGGCGAGCGCGCCGTCGAGCGCCACCAGGTCCTCCGGGGTACGCCGCAGCGCGGCCAACCGGGCCGCCTCGACCTCGAACGCCCGGCGGACCTCGACCACCTCGGCCATCCGGTCGTCGGTGAGCCGGCGGGCCACCACCGGGGCCAGCTCGTCGGTCGACACCACGTACGTCCCGGAGCCCTGCCGGCACTCCAGTACCCCGGCGTGCACCAGCGCCCGGACGGCCTCCCGGACGGTGTTGCGCCCCACCCCGAGCGCCGTCACCAACTGCGGCTCGGTGGGGATGCGCCCGCCCACCGGCCACTCGCCGCCGAGGATCCGGCCCCGGAGCTGCTCGATGGTCTGCTGCACCCGCTGACCGCGCGGGGGCACGGGCGGGGAATCGACCGACGGTGTCACCGGTTACACCAGCTGCCGAAATTCATCCCATGATTGTAGGTTCGAGGTCATGACCCCGCCAACCGCTCCCGCCGTCGAGGCACCCGAACCGCTCGCCCACCGGCCGGCCCACCGCATCCCGCCACCGGTCACCGGCGGCGCGTTGGTGCTGGTCGGGATGCTGCTGGTCGCGCTCAACCTGCGGGCCGCGGTGACCAGCCTCGGCGCACTGCTCGACGAGGTACGCACCGGACTCGGGCTCTCCGGCGCGATGGCCGGGTTCGTCACCACCCTGCCCACCATCGCGTTCGCCGGCCTCGGCGCGCTCACCCCGTGGCTGATCCGGCGCTGGCCGGCCGCCCGGGTGCTGGTGGTCGCGATGCTCGCGCTCACCGTCGGTCAGGTGCTCCGGGTGGTCACCGACTCGGCGACGGTCTTCGTGCTCACCAGCGCACTCGCCCTGGCCGGCATCGCGGTGGCGAACATCCTGCTGCCGATGCTGGTCAAGCAGCACTTCCCGCATCGGACCGGGCTGGTCACCGGGGCGTACACGATGGCGCTGACCGCGGGTACGACGGTGGCCGCCGCCTCCGCGGTGCCGGTGGCGCACGCCTTCGGCTCCTGGCGGGCCGGGCTCGGCGTGTGGGCGGCGTTGGCGGCGTTGGCCGTACTCCCGTGGGTGCCGCTGGCGCTGCGGGCCCGCGCCGCCCGACGCGCCGCGACCCCGACGGCGGTCCCGGCCGCCCGCACCCGGGTCCGGCCGGCCCGCACCCGGCTCGGCTGGGCGATGGCGGTCTACTTCGGCGCGCAGTCGCTCAGCGGGTACGCGGTGATGGGCTGGCTGGCCCAGCTCTTCCGGGACGCCGGCTTCCGGCCGGAGAGCGCCGGGCTGCTGCTCGCCGGGGTCACCGCGCTCGGGGTGCCGGTGGCCCTGCTGATGCCGACCCTGGCCGGCCGGCTCCGTACGCTGCGCCCGTTGGTGTTCGGGCTGACCGCCTTCTCCGCGGCGGCCTACCTGGGACTGGCGTTCGCGCCCCGGAGCGGGGCGCTGCTCTGGGTGCTGCTGCTCGCCTTCGGTCAGGGCGCGTTCCCGCTGATCCTGACCACCATCGGCCTGCGGGCCCGCACGGCCGACGGCACGGTGGCGCTGTCCGCCTTCGCGCAGAGCACCGGCTACGTGATCGCCGCGCTCGGCCCGCTGCTCGTCGGGGTGCTCTACGAGGCGACCGGCGGGTGGACCGCGCCGATGGGCTTCCTGCTCGCCGCGCTGGCGGTGCAGACGACCGCGGGCATGGTGATCGCTCGTCCCCGGTTCATCGAGGACGAGCGCTGAGCGGACCGGTCAGGACGAGGCAGGGGTGGGGTCACCCGCGACGGCCTCGTCGACCGTCGGATAGGTGTGCAGCACCTCGACCAGGCCGCTGACCTCGAGGATGCGCAGCACGCCGCGCTGCGGGGCGGCCAGCCGGACCACGCCGCCGGCCTCGTCGCAGCTGTTCTTGGCCCGGACGAAGACCGACAACCCGGTCGAGTCGCAGAACGACACCTCGGCCAGGTCGAACACCAGCCGGCTGCGACCCTTGTCGAGCAGGTCGGTGATCTGGTCCTGCAGCTGCGGTGCGGTCGCCATGTCGAGTTCGCCCGCGACCGACACGACGACCACGTCGCCGCGCTGTTCCGTGTGCACCGTCAGGGACATTCAGACCTCCTGTTATCGGTGGAACGGTATCCCACGAACGGGGGGACCCGCAGAACGGGAGCGGTTCCGGTGGGAGCGATCATTCCTTTGCCGCGCGGCAACTACCGGGTCCGCCTCCGGTGATAGAGTCCGGCCGGCCCAGCTCACAGGAGGTAACCATGGCGTTGACCGCAGACGGGGGCGACCGGCTCGTCGGGCTGCTGAGTGAGCACGGTGAGCGGGTCGTGCAGCGGTGGACCGAACTCGTCACCGCCTCGCTGCGCGGTCGGCTGAGTCAGGCCGAGCTGCGCCTGCAGGTGCAGGAACTGCACGCTAGCATGATCAACGCCGGCGGCGCGGGCCTGGCCGACCTCCAGGACCCCGCGGCGGGCGAGCTGCGGGCGGTGCTCGCCGACCTGTCCCGCAGCCGGGCCCGGCAGAGCTTCACCGCCACCGAGACCGCGATCAGCATCTACGCCCTCAAGGACGTCCTGGTCGAGCTGGCCGAGACCGACGGCGTCGAGCTGTCGCTGCGGGACGTCGTCGACTTCACCGGCCTGGTCGACCGGATGGGACTGCTCACCTTCGAGACCTACGTGCAGACCCGCGAGGGGCTGATCGCCGACCAGGCCGAGCAGCTGCTCGAACTCTCCACCCCGGTGGTGAAGATCTGGGACGGCGTGGTCGCCGTGCCGCTGGTCGGCACCCTCGACTCGGCGCGCGCCCAGGTGGTGATGGAACGGCTGCTCCAGACCCTGGTCGACACCGGCTCGCCGTACGCGATCATCGACATCACCGGCGTGCCGGCGGTCGACACCCAGGTCGCCCAGCACATCCTCAAGACGGTGGTGGCCGCCCGGCTGATGGGCGCCGACTGCATCATCTCCGGCATCCGACCGCAGATCGCCCAGACCATCGTCGCGCTCGGCATCGAGTTCGGTGACATCGCCACCAAGGCGAGCCTGGCCGACGCCCTGCGGCACGTGCTGCGGCTCACCGGGGTCGAGACGTCCCGTCGCCACCCGCGCCGGGAGGCGTGATGGAACGGGTGCCGATCCTGAAGATCGGCGACATCCTGCTGGTCTCCATCCAGATCGACATGTCCGACCAGACGGCGGTGACCCTCCAGGAGGACCTGGCGGAGCGGATCGTGGCGACCGGCTGCCACGGCGTCATCATCGACATCACCGCGCTGGACATCGTCGACTCGTTCGTCGGCCGGATGCTCTCCACCATCGCCTCGATCTCCAAGGTGCTCGACGCCGAGACGGTGGTCGTCGGGATGCGTCCCGCGGTCGCCATCACCCTCGTCGAGCTGGGCCTGTCGCTCAACGGCATCCGTACCGCGCTGAACGTGGAACGGGGCATGGAGCTGATCGCGGCTACCCGTGACGACGACCCCGGGTACGACGACGACCCCGAGGGCGTCGAGTCCGGGACGGCGGCGACATCGCCATGACCGCGGGAGTCGACCTGGGCCCGAAGACCCAGGCGATCGGCAGCGACGAGGACGTCGTCCGGGTACGTCAGTTGGTGCGTACCGTGGCGGTGGCGGCGAAGCTCTCCCTCGTCGACCAGACGAAACTGGTCACCGCCGCAAGTGAGCTGGCCCGCAACACCCTCATCTACGGTGGCGGCGGCACCGCCGAGGTGACGGTCGTCGAGGACGGCCGGCGGCGCGGGGTGCGGATCGTCTTCGCCGACTCCGGGCCGGGCATCGTCGACCTGGACCTCGCCCTCACCGACGGTTACACCACCGGTGGCGGCCTCGGCCTCGGTCTGAGCGGCTCCCGACGGCTGGTCGACGACTTCGACATCCGGACCGCGCCCGGCGAGGGCACCCGGATCACCATCACCAAGTGGTCCCGATGAGCCACGACGTGCTGCCGGACGCGGGTCACTGGTACCGGGTGGAGAGCGGCAGCGCCGCCAGCACCGTGCGCCGCGCGGCGGAACGCCTCGGCGGTCAGCTCGGCCTCGGCGGGAACCGGCTCGCCGAACTGGCCATCGTCGCCGCCGAGCTGACCAGCAACCTGGTCAAGCACGCCCAGGAGGGTGTCCTGCTGCTGCGGCCGGTGCGCACCGCCGACGCCGCCGGGGTGGAACTGGTCGCCGTCGACTCCGGCCCCGGCATGGCCGACCTGACGGTGTCCTCCCGCGACGGCCACTCCACCACCGGCACGCTGGGCATCGGGCTGGGTGCCATCACCCGGCAGGCCAGCTGGTACGACGCCTGGTCCCGGCCGGGACGCGGCACCGTGTTCGCGGTGCAGGTGTGGGCGAAGGAGGTCGCGGTCACCCCGGCCTGGGCGGCGGGGCTGACCCGACCGATCACCGGCGAGCAGGTCAGCGGCGACAGCCACGCGGTGCGTACCGGGGAGGGCCGGCGCCAGGTGCTCGTCTGCGACGGCCTGGGGCACGGGCCGCTGGCCAACGTGGCAGCCGAGGCGGCCGTGGCCGCCTTCCGGTCCGCGCCGGACGGGTCGCCCGCAGCCGTGGTGACGCACCTGCACCGGGCGATGTCGCACACCCGGGGGGCCGCGGTGGCGGTGGCGGAACTGGACCCGGCGGCGGGCCTGCTGCGCTACGCCGGCCTGGGCAACATCACCGGGACCGTGCTCACCCCCGACGGCACCCGGCGGGGACTGGTGTCGCTGCCCGGCATCGCCGGTCACCAGCGCCCGACGGTACGCGGGTACGACTACCCGTTCCCGCCCGGCGCGACGCTGGTGATGCAGAGCGACGGGGTGGTGGACCGGTGGCGCGCCGAGGACTATCCGGGGCTGTTCGGGCGGGCGCCCGTCGTCGTCGCGGCGACCCTGCTGCGTGACGCCGGGGTACGCCGGGACGACGCCTGCGTGCTGGTCGCGAGAATCCCGTCGTGACCGCCCGTGAACCTCTGCTGCGGATGGCGTTGCGGGTGGAACAGGACATCTTCGGCGTACGCCAGCGGGGCCGGGAGGTCGCCGCGGCGGTCGGGCTGGAGCACCAGGACCAGGTCCGGTTCGCCACCGCGCTCAGCGAGGTGGCCCGGGACCTGCTGCGCGTGGTGGACGGCGCGGACGTCACCTTCTCCTGGGTGACGGAGCCGGACGGTCGGCGGCTGCTCAGCGTCGACCTCGCCCCGCTGCGCCAGTTGCCGGGCAACCGGTACGAGCCGCAGTCCGGCACGGTGGCGCGGTTGGTGGACACCCTGGGGCTGGCGGACGCGCAGGGAGATACCGTCGTGAGGATGTCCCGACGCGTCCCGCCCACCGCTGCGGCGCTGACTCCGCAGCGCCTGGCGGAGCTACGCGCCGAGCTGGGCGCCAGCGCGCCGGCCAGCGCCCTGGACGAGCTGGCCGCCCAGAACGGGCAGCTCATCGCCGCTCTCGACGAGGTACGCCGCCAGCGCGACGAGCTGGCCGTGCTGAACGCCGAGCTGGAGGAGACCAACCGGGGCGTGATGGCGCTCTACACCCAGCTCTCCGAGGAGCTGGAGGAGACCAACCGGGGCGTGGTGGCGCTCTACGCCGAGCTGGACGAGAAGTCGGCCCAGCTCCGCGCGGCGAGCGAGTCGAAGAGCCGGTTCCTGGCCAACGTCAGCCACGAGCTGCGGGCCCCGGTGACCGCGATCATCGGGCTGGGGCGGTTGCTGACCGACTCGGCGTCGGACCCGCTCACCGACGAGCAGGCCCAGCAGGTCGAGCTGATCCGGTCCTCGGCCGCCGACCTGCTCTCGCTGGTCAACGACCTGCTCGACCTGGCCAAGGCGGAGGCGGGCCGGATCGAGCCGGAGTGGGCGCAGGTCGACCTGCGGGCGGTGTTCGGGCAGCTGCGCGGGACGCTGCGTGCGCTCACCCTGCGTTCCGAGGTGGAGCTGGTGGTGGAGGAGCCGCCCCCGGGCACGGTGCTCCGCTCGGACGAGGTGCTGCTGGCGCAGGTGCTGCGTAACCTGCTGCACAACGCGGTGAAGTTCACCGACCGGGGTGAGGTGCGGATGCGCGCCGAACGTGCCGACGACCGGATCCGCGTCTGCGTCTCGGACACCGGCCCGGGCATCCCCGCCGAGCTGCACGAACGGGTCTTCGAGGAGTTCTACCAGGTGCCCGGCACCAGCCGGCGCAGCGGCACCGGCCTCGGCCTGCCGTACGCGCGGCGGTTGGTGACGCTGCTCGGCGGCACCCTGACGCTGGCCAGCGAGCCGGGCCGGGGCAGCAGTTTCACGGTGGACCTGCCCGTGGCGGGAGTGTGAGGTGGCCGGCGGCGCGGCGACGATCCTGGTGGTCGACGACAGTCCCACCAAGCGCTATCTCCTGGTGAGCTGGCTGACCCGGGCGGGTTTCACCGTGCGGGAGGCGGAGAACGGCACCGAGGCGCTGGCCCGGGTCGGGGTGGATCCGATCGACCTGGTGGTGCTCGACGTCCGGCTGCCGGATCTCAGCGGTTTCGAGGTCTGCGAGCGGATCAAGGCGGACCATCCGGCCATTCCGGTGATCCACGTGTCCGCGCACGCGGTCGACGTGGTGGACCGTACCCAGGGACTGACCCGGGGTGCGGACGCGTACCTGGCCGAGCCGATCGAGCCGGAGGAACTGGTCGCCACCGCGCATGCGGTGCTGCGCTACTACCAGGCGCGGCAGCGGGCGGAACTGCTCGCCGAACGGCTCACCGGCCTGGCCGACACCACCGTTGCGGTGCACGCCGCGTCCACCTTCGCCCGCCTGTTGCAGGAGGCGGCGGCCGGTGCGGCGCAGATCTTCCGCAGCCCGGCGGCGGTGGTGGCGGAGACCTTCGACGGGGAGTGCCTGGCCGGGGTCGCCGCCGGGCCGGGCGCGGTGGCGGAGATCGTGCCGTGGGTGGTCGACGACACCGGCGTGCCGACCGGCGCGACCGTCCGGGTGGACGCCCCCGACGGGTGGGCGCTGGTGCGGTGGCCGGCCGACGACACGGTGACGGTGGCCGCCGCGAAGCTGCGGGAGGACCGCGCCCCGCTGTACGTGGTGGTGCCCACCGCCACCCAGACCGCCCGCACGCCGGTGCTGGTGCAGCTCGCCCAGGCGGTCGCCTCGGCGGTGGAGGCGCAGCGCTCCTACGACGAGGAGCACCGGATCGCGGTCACCCTCCAGCGGAGCCTGCTGCCCCGGCGGCTGCCCGACGTGGCCGGGCTCGACCTGGCGGTGCGCTACGAGCCGGCCAGTGCGCAGACCGAGGTGGGCGGAGACTTCTACGAGCTGGTGATGCTCGACGGGCACCTGCTGGTGGCGATCGGCGACGTCGCCGGCCACTCGCTGCACGCGGCGACGGTGATGGCCGAGCTGCGGCACGCGATGCGGGCGTACGCGGTGGAGGGGCACCAGCCGGGGGTGATCGTGGACCGGCTCAACGTGCTGATGCGTACGCTGCTGCGCAACGAACTGGCGACCCTGTGCATCCTGCTGCTGCATCCGTCGACGGGCCGGATCAGGCTGGCCAGTGCCGGGCACCTGCCGGCGTTGGTGACGGTGGACGGCCGGGTGGAGTTCGTCCAGCAGTCGGCCCCGCTGCTCGGGGTACGCGCGGACCGTCCCGAGGACCTGGAGTTCACCCTGCCGCCGGGGGCGACGCTGGTGCTCTACACCGACGGGTTGATCGAACGGCGGGACACCACCATCGACGACGGCCTGGCCGCGCTGGCGTCCTGCGCGACGGTGGTCGACGACGACCTGGACGGCTTCTGCCAGCGGTTGCTGGTGGAGCTGGCCCCGCCGGAGATCCACGACGACGTCGCGGTGGTGGCGGTCCGCCGGCGCTGATGGTGCCCTCGTGCGCCGGGCTCGTCGCTGTGCCTCGACTCCCGGCCCGTTGACCCAGGGCAGGGGGGCATCGACCCCGTCACCCGGGCGGGCACGCTCGACGGCGGTGCCGGCCGCCGATCCTCCGCGCTCCCCGGGCCGACGTCGCCCGGGGTGCGAGCCGTCGGTCCCGGGGTGGGTGGGAGTTCAGCGCAGGGAGCGGGCGTAGCCGGTGGGGGTGTGACCGGTGACGGCGGCGAAGTCGCGGGCCAGGTGGGCCTGGTCGCTGTAGCCGAGGTCGGCGGCGAGGGCGGCCCAGTCGGGCAGCCCGGCGGCGGCCTGCTCGATCGCCTCCAGCAGGCGGTAGCGGCGGATCACCCACTTGGGGCCGACGCCGACGTGGTCCAGGAAGAGCCGCTGCAACCGCCGTACGGACAGGCCGTGCCGGCGGGCGAGGTCGTCCACCCGCAGCACGCTGCGGTCGGTGCGGATCGCCTCGGCGAGGGCGATCGCCTCGGCCGTCGCCGGGTCGGGCTGCGGCGCGAAGCCGAGCAGGAACGCGTCCAACGCGCGGCGACGCTCGTCGTCCGTACCCTCGCAGCGGGGTGCGGCCCCGGCGGCGCGGGCGGCGGCCGGGTCGGTGTCGAGCGGGACGTGCCGGTCGGTGAGAGCGGCGACCGGACCATCCCAGAACGGGCGGAAACCCCCGGGCCGGAACTGGATGCCGCTGACCGCTCCGGTGCCCGCCAGGGTGACGGTGAACAGGGTGCGGCCGACCCCGGCCACCTCGGCGGTCTCCGGGCCGGCGGCGTCGCGGCGGAACACCACGTTGACGGCCGGGTGCGGCACGACCTGCTGCGTGAACGGCGTGGTCAGCGCCCAGTCGACCAGCCAGTAGTGCTCCACCCACGGGCGCAGCGCGGGGTCCGGCAGGCGCCGCCGGAACCGCAGCTCCCGGCGGAGCCGGACCGGATCGAGGATGCCCCGATGATCCCCGCGTGGCTGTCGCATTCGTTCAAGACCACCTTCATACGCTGGCCGTATGGCAACGAAGACTAGTGAGCTGCTGGCCGCCGCCGTCCCGCGGACCGTGGCGTTGGTCCGGGCGGTCGGCGACGACCAGCTCGACCTGCCCACCCCGTGCGCGGACTACACCGTCGGGGGCCTGATCAACCACGTGTACGACGTGGCGGTCAACTTCCAGCGGCTTGCCGCCGGGCAGGAGACGGACTGGTCGGTCACGACCGACCACGTGGCCGAGCCGGGATGGCGGGACCGGTTCGCCGTCGAGGCCGACCGGCTCGTCGTGGCCTGGGCGGACCCGGCCAGCGAGGAGGGCGTCGCGCCGGCGATGGGGCTGCCCCGGTCGACGCTCGGCCTGATGGGGGTGGCGGACCTGGTGGTGCACGGCTGGGACCTGGCGCGGGCCACCGGCCAGCCGTACGAGCCGACGCCGGAGTGCGTCGGGGCGCTGCACCGGTTCATGGACGAGATGGGGCCGACGGGCCGGAAGATGGGCGCGTTCGGCCCGGAGGTGCCGGTCGACGCGGCCGGGCCGGAGCTGGACCGGCTACTCGGTCGTACCGGCCGGGACCCGGCCTGGGTGGGCTGACCTCGCCACCGGTCGGACGCGGCGGCGCATCGGCCAGGCTGCTTGACATCGGCTATTCGCTGAATGAATAGTTAGCCGGGTGTCCACGTCGCACGTGCTGCTCGGGTTGCTGGCTGCCGGCAGCCGGCACGGCTACGAGCTGAAGCGGGCCCACGACACTCGGCTGCCCCGGGCCAAACCTCTCGCCTTCGGGCAGGTCTACGCCACCCTGGGTCGCCTGCAACGCGACGGCCTGGTGGTCAGCGCCGGCCAGGATCGCGAGGCCGGCCCCGACCGGACCGCCTACACCCTCACCGACCAGGGCCGGGCCGCGCTCACCGGCTGGCTCGCCGCCGTCGAGCCACCCATGCCGTACGTGACGAGCGCGCTCTTCACCAAGGTGGCGGTGGCGTTGCTGGTGGCCGACCTCAACGCGGCCCGGTCCTACCTGATCGCCCAGGCGCGGGCGCACACCGAGCGGCTGCGTGAACTCACCGCCGTCAAGACGGCGCCCGCGTCCACCCTCGCCGACGTCGTCGCCGTCGACTACGTCATCGCCCATCTCGACGCCGACCTGCGGTGGCTGCGCACCACCCTGACCCGCGTCGCCGACTGGCACCGGGAGGTGCATCCGTGAGCGGACTCCAGGCACGCGGCCTGGTCCGGTCGTACGGCCCGACCCCGGCCCTGCGCGGCATCAGCCTCGACGTCGCCGAGGGGGAGATCGTCGCGGTGACCGGGCCCAGCGGCTGCGGCAAGTCCACCCTGCTGCACTGCCTCGCCGGCATCCTGCGCCCCGACGAGGGTGAGGTGCACTGGCGGGGTGAGCGAATCGACACCTGGCCCGAGGCGGCGCGGTCCCGGCTGCGTCGTAGCGAATTCGGGGTGTTGTTCCAGTTCGGCCAGCTCGTCCCCGAGCTGACCGCGGCGGAGAACGTCGCCCTGCCCCTGCTCCTCGCCGGCACGGGGCGGCGAGGAGCAGGGCGGGCGGCGCGCGAATGGCTGGACCGGCTCGGCGTCGCCCACCTCGCCGACGTACGCCCCGGCGCGATGTCCGGCGGGCAGCAGCAGCGCTGTGCCACCGCCCGCGCCCTGGTCACCGGGCCCCGGGTGCTCTTCGCCGACGAGCCGACCGGCGCGCTGGACACGCTCAGCGGCGAGGAGGTCCTCACCCGGCTCGTCCGGCTCGCCCGGGAACAGGGCACCACCATCGTCCTGGTCACCCACGAACCCCGGATCGCCGCGTACGCCGACCGCGAGGTGATGCTCCGCGACGGCGTGGTCGACCCGACGGGCCTCGGCCTGGACGAGCCCCTCGTCCCCATCCCGTCGGCCGGCCCCGGTGCGGACCCCCGGTGACCCCGGCCGTCGCACTGCGGTTCGCCCTGGCCGGCAACCGCACCGACACCGTCCGGGTCGTCCTCACCGCGCTCAGCGCCGCCCTGGCCGCGCTCGCCGCGCTGGCCGCCCTCACCGTGCTGGCCATCCCCACCCCACCTGGCGGGCGGGGTGCCAACGACGCCGAGCAGTACTCCAACGCGCTGCTGCGCGAGCCCGGCCTGCGCGGCGGGACGGCGGTCGCGTTGCTGCTGCTCGCCGTCCCGGTGCTCGCCCTGGCCGGGCAGTGCGTCCGGCTCGGCGCGCCGGCCCGGGACCGGCGGCTGGCCGCGTTCCGGCTGGCCGGGGCCACCCCCGGGCAGGTGACCGCGCTGGTCGCGGTGGAGACGGGGCTGGCCGGCCTGCTCGGCACCCTCGTCGGCCTGGGTGCGTACCTGGTGGGCCGGGTGCTGCTGCACCGGCCCGACGCCCGGGGGCTGCTGCCCCTGCCCACCGACGTGCTGCCGTCGACGCCGGTGATCGCGGCAGTCGTGCTCGGCCTGCCGGTGCTGGCCGGGCTGGTCGGCGTCGTCCTGCTGCGCCGGGTCACCGCGACCCCGCTCGGCGTGGTCCGGCGGGTCCGCCGGGAACGTGCCCCGGGGCCGTGGGCCGGGCTGCTGATCGTGGCCGGGCTGGCCGCGCTCGGCCTGCTCGCCCCGGTCGGCCGGTGGTACGCCGACCGTGGCCAGGACCCTCCGGCGGTACTGGAACCGTTGCTGATGCTCGGCGGAGCGCTGGCGGCCGTGGTCGGGGTGGTGGTCGGCACCGGCTGGCTGTCGTACACGGCCGGGCGGCTGCTGCACCGGTGGGGTGGCGGGCCGGCCGCGCTGCTGGCCGCCCGCCGGTTGACCGCCGACCCGTGGGCCGGCAGCCGGACCCTGGCCGCCCTGCTGGCGGCGGTGATCGTGGGAGCGGGCGCGGCCGGGATGCGGGCCTCGATGATCGCCGACATGACGGCGAACCGGGCCACCGGCCAGAGCTTCGCCGCCGGCGACGACTTCTACCTGAACACGATGGACCTGGTCGACCGGGCCGTCCAGGTGGCCGTGGCACTGGCCGCCGGTGGCCTGGTCGTCGCCCTGGTCGAGGGCATCGTCGCCCGCCGCCGGACGTACGCGGCGCTGGTCGCCTCCGGGGTGCCCCGCAGCGTCATCGGCCGGTCGGTGGTCTGGCAGGCGCTGGCCCCGGCGGTGCCGGCCACGGCGCTGGCGCTCGCCGTCGGTCTGCTGCTCAGCTGGATCACCGGTGGCCGCCCGCGCAGCTACGGTGGGCACACCATCCAGGTCTGCCCCGGCGGTGCCGACGGCTGCGCCGACCCGTCGGCCCTGCGTGAGGTGTGGGTGCCCGAATCCGTGGTGACGCCCGAGCTGCCGTGGGGGCAGCTCGCCGGGGTCGGTGCGGGTGCCCTGGCCGCCGTGCTGGTCACGGTCGGCGTCGGGCTGCTCTTCCTGCGGACGAGCACCGCGGTCGAGGAACTCCGCACCGGCTGACCGTGGCCAGCCGGTGCGGAGCTGCCGTCCCGTAGGGTCAGGCCCGGCCCAGCCGGTCGAGGATCCAGGCGTTGATGAACGCCTCCTCGCGCCAGGCGTCGTACCGGCCGCTGGGCCCGCCGTGGCCGGCACCCATCTCGGTCTTGAGCAGGTAGTCGCCCTGCGGGGCCACCGCCCGCAGCCGGGCGATCCACTTGGCCGGCTCGTGGTAGAGGACCCGGGTGTCGTTGAGGCTGGTCACCGCCAGGATCGCCGGATAGTCCACGGGGGCGACGTTCTCGTACGGGGTGTACGACTTCATGTACGCGTACACCTCCGGGTCGGCGAGCGGGTTGCCCCACTCCTCCCACTCGGTGACCGTCAACGGCAGCGACGGGTCGAGGATCGAGGTGAGCGCGTCCACGAAGGGCACCTGCGCGACGATCCCGGTGAACGCGTCCGGGGCGAGGTTGGCCACCGCGCCCATCAGCAGGCCGCCGGCCGAGGCGCCCCGGGCGACCAGCCGGTCGGCCGCCGTCCAGCCGGACTTGACCAGGTGCCGGGCGCAGGCGACGAAGTCGGTGAAGGTGTTCTTCTTGGCCAGCATCTTGCCCTCGTCGTACCACCGACGGCCCAGTTCACCGCCGCCCCGGATGTGCGCGACGGCGAACACGACGCCCCGGTCGAGCAGGCTGAGCCGGGCGATCGAGAACCACGGGTCCATGCTGGCCTCGTACGAGCCGTACCCGTAGATCACGGCGGGGGCGGAGCCGTCGCGCGGGATGTCCCGGCGGCAGACCAGCGAGATCGGCACCCGGGTGCCGTCGTCGGCGAGCGCCCACTCGCGGTGCTGCTCGTAGTCGTCCGGGTCGTACGCGCGACCGTCCGGCCCGGGTTGCACCGGCTTGCGGCGGCGCAGCGTCAGCTCCCGGGTGACCAGGTCGTAGTCGTAGACCGAGTCGGGGGTGACCAGCGAGGTGTAGCGGAACCGGAGCTGCCGGGTGCGGTATTCCGGGTTGGCGTCCAGGCCGACGCTGTGGATCGGCTCGGGGAACTCGATGTCGTGGCCGTCGCCGCCGCCGACGGGGAGCACCCGCAGCCCGGTCAGCCCGTTGCTGCGCAGCGAGACGACCAGGTGGTCGGCGAACGCGTCGACCGACTCCAGCCGGGTGCCGGGGCTGTGCGGGATCAGCGGCACCCAGTCGCCGGGGGCGTCCGCCGAGGTGTACGCCAGCGCGAAGTCCTCCGCGCCGTCGTTGTGCAGGATCAGGAAGCGGTGCCCGTGGTGCTCGACGCTGTATTCGACGCCCTGCCGGCGCGGGGCGATCACCGCCGGCTCACCGGTCGGGTTGTCGGCCGGGATCACCCGGACCTCGCTGGTGACCTTGCTGGTGCTGTCGATCAGCACGAACCGCTCGGAGCGGGTCAGCTCGACGCCCACCCAGAACCGCTCGTCCTCCTCCAGGTGCACCACCACGTCCTCGCCCGACGGGGTGCCGACGGTGTGCCGCCACACCCGGTTGGGCCGCCACGCCTCATCGACGGTGATGTAGAACAGCACGCTGGCGTCGGCCGACCAGGCGGTGCCGTAGAAGGTGTCGGGCACCTCGTCGCCGAGCAGCTCACCGGTGCTCAGGTCCTTGATCCGCAGGGTGAAGCGCTCGTCGCCGGAGAAGTCGGTCGAGTAGGCCAGCCAGCGCCCGTCGGGGCTGACGTCGAACGCGCCGAGGGAGAAGAAGTCGTGCCCTTCGGCGAGCTGGTTGCCGTCGAGCAGCACCTCCTCGCCGTCGAGCGGGGCACCGTCCACGCTGACCGGCGGATCGTTTTCGCCGTCGCGCACGGGGCGGCGGCAGTGCACGCCGTACTGCTGGCCCTCCACGGTGCGGGTGTAGTACCAGTGGCCGCCCTTGCGGGTGGGCACCGACAGGTCGGTCTCCTGGGTGCGCTGCTTCGTCTCGGCGAACAGCGTGCCGCGTAACGCTTCCAGGTGCGCGGTGCGCTGCTCCGTGTAGGCGTTCTCGGCGGTGAGGTGGGCGATGGTCGCCGGGTCGTCCTTGGCGGCCAGCCAGGCGTACTCGTCCACGACGGTGTCGCCGTGGTGGGTGCGCTCCGCGCGGACCTGTCGGGCGACGGGCGGGGTGGTCTCGGTGGTCACGGCGTCACGTTACCGGCCCGTCGCGCTCCGCCGCGCGGTCGAACCACCACGCGCCGCTTTAGAACATGTGTACGATGACTGCCATGTCGACGCCAGCGGGTTCGGTCGGTGCAACGGAGATCACCCGGCGGTTGGCCGCGATCTGCGGCCCCTCCTTCGCCCGGTTCGCGGGCGCGGCCGACGAGGTCGCTGGCCGGCTCGCCCGGTGGGTGGCCGTCCCCGGTGGGCCCCGGGCGGCGGCCGAGGTGCTGCGGCTCGCCGCCCGGCACGATCTGTCGGTGGTCCCCCGGGGCGCGGGCACGAAGATCGACTGGGGTGCTGCACCGGCCCGGGTCGACATCATGCTCGACACCGGCCGGCTCGCCGGGGTCGGCCACCGGCCGGCGGCCTCCCCGGTCGTCGAGGTGGGTGCCGGCACCCCGCTACGGGCCGTGCAGGCCACCCTGGAGCGCACCGGCCGCCGGCTTGCCCTCGACCCGCCGTCGCCCGGGGCGACCCTCGGTGGGGTGCTCGCCGCCGACGAGTCGGGCCCGCTGCGGCACCGGCACGGCACCGCCTGCGAGCAGTTGGTCGGCCTGCGCTGGCTGGACGCCGACGGTGAGCTGGTCAGCTCCGGGCGCAGCGCGGCCGAGCTGTCCGGGGTGGCTCCGCCGGTCGGCCTCGATCTGGGCCGGTTGCTCTGCGGCTCGCAGGGCGGGCTGGGTGTGCTCGTCTCGGCGACGCTGCGCGCACACGCCCTGCCGCCGAGCCGGGTGTGGGTGACCCGGCCGGTGTGGAGCCCGTTGGAGGTGCACGACCTGGTCCGGGCGGTGCTCGCGGCCGACCTCGACCCGGCGGCCGTCGAACTGGACCTGCCGGCCGCCGGATCACCGCCCCGCCCGCCCGCCGCCCCGGCGGCGGGCGCGACGTCGGGGCCCGGCGGTCGCCCGATGTCGGCCGCCGAGGCGTCGGCCCGCGCCAACCATCCCGCGATGGCCGGCCGCCGGGCCGCCGGGCCGCCTCCCCGGGGCAGCGCCGGTGAGCTGGCCGTCCTGCTGGAGGGCGGCCGGTCCGAGGTGGCCGGGCGGGCCGAGCGCCTGTTGGCCCTGTTCGGCGGCACGGCGAGCCTTGCCCCGGACGCCCCGGCCTGGTGGCGGCGCTACCCGTTCGCCCCGGGCGACACCGCGCTGCGGGTCGAGGCCCCGGCCACCGACCTGCACGCCGCCGTCTACGCGCTCCGCGACGCCGCCGGCACCCCGCTGTCGGTGCGCGGTTCCGCCGGGCTGGGCGTGGTGCACGCCGCGCTGCCCGGGTCACTCCCGGTCGACCGGGTGGCCGGCATCCTCGCCGCCGTCCGCGGGGTGCTGTTCACCCGCCGGGGCCGGTGCGTGGTGGTCGCCGCGCCCCCGGCGGTGCGTCATGAGATCGACGTGTGGGGTGAGGCGGCGGTGATTCCCCGGCTGCGTGAGGCGAAGGAACACCTCGACCCGCACGGCCGGCTCGCCCCCGGCCGCCTTCCCGGCGGCCTCTGACCGCAAGCGGCGCGCCCGGCGCTCAGAGGGCGTCGTTGCGCAGCACCAGGATGGCGATGTCGTCGCGGGGTGCCTCGACCGAGAAGTTGATCGCGGTGGCCCGCAACCGGGCCGCGACGACGTCGGCGGAGTAGCCGGCCAGCGGTGCGGCGGCCTCCCGGAGGCGTTCGGTGCCGAAGAGTTCCCGGCCGCGCCGCCGCTCGGTCACCCCGTCGGTATAGAAGATCAGCGCGTCACCCGGCGCGAGCACGATCTCCGCCGCCGGGGAGGTGATCGCGTCGAGCAGACCGAGCGCCGTGCCCCCGATGCCGACGAAGTTGGCCCCACCGGCCCCGTGCAGCAGCACCGGCCGGTCGTGCCCGGCCAGGTGCAACGAGACGTCGAGCCGGTCGCCGTCGCCCGGCCCGACCGCCGCCAGGGCCAGCGTGCAGTACCGCCCGCCACCCCGCTCGACAAGTGTGTCGTTGAGCCGGGCCAGCACCTCGGGCAGCGGCTTGCCGTCCCCGACCAGCACCCGGATCACGTCCCGGACCAGCCCGGTCACCGCCGCCGCCTGCACGCCCTTGCCGGACACGTCGCCGACCACCACCAGCCAGCGTCCGTCCGGCAGCGGCACCACGTCGTAGAAGTCGCCGCCGACCTCGGCCTCGTCACTGGTCGGGACGTACTCGGCGGCGAAGCCGATGCGCTCGTCGACCGGGAGCACGGGCGGCAGCAGCGACTGCTGGAGGGTCTGCGCCACCCGACGCCGTTCGGCGTGGATGCGGGCGTTCTCGATGGCGAGACCGGCCCGCCGGGCGACATCCTCCAGCACCGCGACCTCGTCCGGGTCGTGGCGGTGCCGCTGGTGCCGTCCCACGGCCAGGGTGCCGAGGCGCTGGCTGCGGGCGATCAGCGGCACGGCGAAACCCTCCATCGGCCCGCCGAGCGGCACCTGGGAGCCGGTCCGCGACGCCTCCCGCAGCCGGGCCTGGATCGAGTCCGGCCCGGACTCCTCCAGCACCTTGTGCAGTTGGGGCAGGACCGACTCGTCGGCGTGACTGGACGCGGCGAGCCTGAGCCGACCCCACTCGTCGGTGGTGTGCACCGCGCACCACTGGCCGAGCCGGGGCACCACCAGCTGCGGGATCAGCGCCATGGTCAGGTCGACGTCGAGTGACTGGGCGAGCAGTTCGCTCGCCTCGGCGAGGAAGGTCAGCCAGGCCGAGCGGCGGACGTCGGCCCGGCGCAGCCGGTCGTTCTCCAGGTGCAGCGCGAGCCGTTCGGCGGCGAGGACGGCCAACGGCCTGGCGTACGCCGACGGTGCCGCGTCCAGCTCCAGTTCCCCGACGTACGGCCGGTGCACGGCCAGCGGCACCCGGAGCAGCTCGTTGCCGGGGCGGGGTTGCCGGCCGTAGCGGGCCAGCACCTGTGGGCCCTCCCCCTCGCCCCGGTCCAGCCGGATCACCCCGCCGGCCGCGCCCACCATGTCGGCGACCCGGGTGAGCAGGTCGGTGGCGAACTCGGTGAGCGGTTCGTCGGCGTACGGGTCGGGACGGGTCTGGGTGAGTTCGCTCATCGCGGCGGCGCTCGGCGCGCTGGTCGCCGGTTCGCTGTCGGTCCGCCCGGGTGGCGGGTGCGGGGAGGGGGGCGTGTCGCCTCGGGTGCCGTGCCGGTCGAGCCGGAACCACACCCCCTTGCCGGTGGGCAGGTAGGTGGTGCCCCAGCGGCTGGCGAAGTGGTCCACCAGGAGCAGCCCACGCCCCCGCGCGGAGACCTCGCCGATCTGGTCGGTGTCGTTGCGGATGCCGACGACCAGTTCGTCGACCGGGCCGGCGGCGAAGTCGGAGACGGTGACGGTCAGGCCGATCCGGTCGGCGACGACCTCGATGTCCAGTTCGGTGCGGGCGTGTTCGACGGCGTTGGTGGAGAGTTCGGTGGTCAGCAGCAGCGCCTCGTTGAGCAGTTCGTCGAGGTCGGCTTCGGCGAGCACGGAGCGGACCACGGCGCGGGCGGCGGCCGGGGTGCGGTTGTCGGCGGGCAGCCGGACGCGCCGGACGTGCTCGTCCCGTCCCGCGTCTGCCCCGGCCCCCGGCTCCGTTGACACCCCCGTATCCTCTACCGCCACCGGCCGGGTGCCAAGCCGCACCACGTACCGTCACACCCGCCGCACCGGTCCGTCGGCGCGGTGACCCTTCCCGGACCCGTCGGCGGGCGGCCTGCCGGACCACGCCGGTGCGCGGTGGAACGGGTGCCGCTTCGTCGCCGGGCACGTCGTATCCGGGGGTCCGGCGGCGACCCGGGCACAATGAGGGGAAGTCGGCGTGTCGGCACGTCGGGAGCCCTCCGAGTCGAGCGAGGAATGATGACCGCGAAACAGTCGGTGACGGCGGACGGGTCCGCTTCCGAGCATGACGCGCTCCTCGGTGAGTTGTCGGAGGCGCTGCGACGGGTCGGCCGGGGCGACTTCAAGGTACGGCTGCCCCGGCGGGCGGGTGCGGCCGGCGAGGTGGCGGACGCCTTCAACGAGGTGGTGTCGCTCCAGGAGCGGCAGCACCTGGACCTGCGCCGGATCAGCCGGGTGGTGGGCCGCGACGGCCGGCTGACCGAACGCCTGGACGAGGAGGGCCTGGACGGCTCCTGGGCGGAGGGCCAGCGGGCGGTCAACTCGCTGATCGACGACCTGGGCCGACCGACCACCGAGATCGCCCGGGTGATCATGGCGGTGGCCGACGGTGACCTCTCCCAGCACATGGAGCTGGAGATCGACGGTCGCCCGCTGCGCGGTGAGTACCTGCGGATCGGCCGGACGGTCAACACGATGGTCGGGCAGCTCTCGTCGTTCTCCAACGAGGTGACCCGGGTGGCCCGTGAGGTGGGCACCGAGGGCAAGTTGGGTGGTCAGGCGGACGTACGGGGCGTCGCCGGCACCTGGAAGGACCTCACCGACTCGGTGAACACCATGGCGTCGAACCTGACCGGCCAGGTGCGGTCGATCTCCCAGGTGGCCACGGCGGTGGCCCGGGGCGACCTGTCGCAGAAGATCACGGTCGGGGCGCGGGGCGAGGTCGCCGAGCTGGCCGACACGATGAACTCGCTTACCGACACGCTGCGCCTGTTCGCCGAGCAGGTGACCCGGGTGGCGCGCGAGGTGGGTACCGAGGGCAAGCTCGGTGGGCAGGCCGACGTGCCGAACGTCGCGGGCACCTGGAAGGACCTCACCGACAGCGTCAATTCGATGGCGTCGAACCTGACCAGTCAGGTGCGTAACATCGCGCAGGTCTCCACGGCGGTGGCCCGGGGTGACCTGAGCCAGAAGATCACGGTGGCGGCGCAGGGTGAGATCCTGGAGCTGAAGGACACCGTGAACACGATGGTGGACCAGCTCTCGTCGTTCGCCGACGAGGTGACCCGGGTGGCCCGTGAGGTGGGCATCGAGGGCAAGCTCGGCGGCCAGGCCCAGGTGCGCGGCGTCTCGGGCACCTGGCGGGACCTGACGGAGAACGTCAACCAGCTCGCCGGCAACCTGACCAGTCAGGTCCGCAACATCTCCCAGGTCTCCACGGCGGTGGCGAAGGGCGACCTGTCGCAGAAGATCACGGTCGACGCGCAGGGCGAGATCCTGGAGCTGAAGAACACCGTGAACACGATGGTCGACCAGCTGTCGTCGTTCGCCGACGAGGTGACCCGGGTGGCCCGTGAGGTGGGCACCGAGGGCAAGCTGGGCGGTCAGGCGCAGGTCAAGGGTGTGTCGGGCACCTGGCGGGATCTCACCGACAACGTGAACTCGATGGCGTCGAACCTGACCTCCCAGGTGCGCAACATCGCCTCGGTGACCACGGCGGTGGCCAAGGGTGACCTGAGTCAGAAGATCACGGTTGACGCCCGGGGCGAGATCCTGGAGCTGAAGTCCACGGTCAACACGATGGTGGACCAGTTGAGTTCGTTCGCCGACGAGGTGACCCGGGTGGCGCGTGAGGTGGGCACCGAGGGCAAGCTCGGCGGTCAGGCCCAGGTGCGCGGGGTCGCCGGCACCTGGCGCGACCTGACCGACAACGTGAACTCGATGGCGTCGAACCTGACCAGTCAGGTGCGCAACATCGCGCAGGTCTCGACGGCGGTGGCGAAGGGTGACCTGTCGCAGAAGATCACGGTCGACGCGCAGGGTGAGATCCTGGAGCTGAAGAACACCGTGAACACGATGGTCGACCAGCTGTCGTCGTTCGCCGACGAGGTGACCCGGGTGGCGCGTGAGGTGGGCACCGAGGGCAAGCTGGGCGGTCAGGCGCAGGTGAAGGGCGTCTCGGGCACCTGGCGGGACCTGACCGACAACGTGAACTCGATGGCGTCGAACCTGACCTCCCAGGTGCGCAACATCGCCTCGGTGACCACGGCGGTGGCCAAGGGCGACCTCGGCCAGAAGATCACGGTCGACGCGCAGGGTGAGATCCTGGAGCTGAAGAACACCGTGAACACGATGGTGGACCAGCTCTCCTCGTTCGCCGACGAGGTGACCCGGGTGGGTCGCGAGGTCGGCATCGAGGGCAAGCTCGGCGGCCAGGCCCAGGTGAAGGGCGTGAGCGGCACCTGGCGGGATCTCACCGAGAACGTGAACCAGCTCGCCTCGACCCTGACCACCCAGCTCCGGGCGATCTCCCAGGTCTCCACGTCGGTGACCCGGGGCGACCTGACCCAGCGGATCGCGGTCAAGGCGCAGGGCGAGGTCGCCGAGCTGAAGGACAACATCAACCAGATGATCGTCACCCTGCGGGAGACGACCAAGAAGAACGCCGAGCAGGGCTGGCTGGACTCCAACCTGGCCCGCATCGGTGGCCTGCTCCAGGGCCAGCGGGACCTGGGCGAGGTCTGCCGCATGATCATGATGGAGGTGACCCCGCTGGTCGACGCGCAGCTCGGCGCGTTCTTCCTGGCGGACACGTCCGAGGGGGTGATGCGGCTGCGGCTGACCGCGTCGTACGGCTACGTGGCACGGGGGCACGACGTGACCTTCGGGCCCGGTGAGGGGCTGGTCGGTCAGGCCGCGCTCTCCCGCCGGACGATCCGGCTCAACGCGCTTCCCGACGGCCGGATCACCCTGCGTTCCGGGCTGGCCGACACGCTCCCGTCCGACCTGGTGGTGCTGCCGATCCTGTTCGAGGGCGAGCTGCTCGGGGTGATCGAGTTCGCCAGCGTGGCCCGCTTCTCGGATCTGCACCTGGGGTTCCTGGAGCGGCTGGTGCTCACCATCGGCATCGCGGTCAACACCATCCAGGCCAACCGGCGTACGGAGGAACTGCTGGCCCAGTCGCAACGGCTGGCGCTGGAGTTGCAGGACCAGTCGGCGGAGTTGCAGCGCACCAACGCCGAGCTGGAGGACAAGGCGAAGCTGCTCAGCGAGCAGAAGGGCAACATCGAGACCAAGAACCGGGAGATCGAGCTGGCCCGGCTGGGGCTGGAGGAGAAGGCCCAGCAGCTCACCCGGGCGTCGGCGTACAAGTCGGAGTTCCTGGCGAACATGAGCCACGAGCTGCGGACGCCGCTGAACTCGCTGCTGCTGCTGGCCCGGCTGCTGGTGGAGAACTCGGAGCGCAACCTCACCCCGAAGCAGATCGAGTTCGCCCGGACGATCCACGGCTCCGGCTCGGACCTGCTGCGCCTGATCGACGACATCCTGGACCTGTCCAAGATCGAGGCCGGTCGGATGGACGTCGAGCCGACGGAGATCCGGTTCGCCGAGATCCGCAACTACGTGGAGCAGGCGTTCGCCCCGCAGGCCGAGGAGAAGAACCTCGACTTCCAGGTGCGGGTGGCCAAGGAACTGCCCCCGGCGCTGGTGACCGACGCCCAACGGTTGCAGCAGATCCTGCGCAACATGCTCTCCAACGCGGTGAAGTTCACCGACAACGGTGCGGTCACCCTGCGGATCGCCCCGGCGGCGGAGAACGCGGTCTTCGACGTGCCGGCGCTGACTAACGCCCGGCAGGTGATCGCCTTCACCGTGATCGACACCGGCATCGGCATCTCCGACGACAAGCTGGGCATCATCTTCGAGGCGTTCCAGCAGGCCGACGGCACCACCAGCCGGCGCTACGGCGGCACCGGGCTGGGCCTGTCGATCAGCCGGGACCTGGCGCGGCTGATCGGCGGCACGATCACGGTGACGTCCGCGCCGGGGCAGGGGTCGACGTTCACCCTCTTCGTACCGGACGTGCTGGCGCCGGACGCGGTGGTGGCCCCGCAGACGCCGTCGCCGCAGCGGGCGGGCCTGCCGGCGTCGCTGCTGATGCCGCCGGTGGAGCTGCTGGCCGCGCCGGAGGCCCCGGCCACCCGGCAGTTGGACGGTGCCACCGTACTCATCGTCGACGACGACGTACGCAACGTGTTCGCGTTGACCAGCGCGTTGGAACTGCACGGGATGACCGTGCTGTACTCGGACAACGGCGCGGACGGGGTCCGCGTGCTGGCCGAGCATCCGGAGGTGGACATCGTACTGATGGACGCCATGATGCCCGACCAGGACGGTTACGAGACGACCCGGCAGATCCGCCGCAACCACCGCTTCGCCGACCTGCCGATCGTCTTCCTCACCGCGAAGGCGATGCCCGGTGACCGGGAGTCGGCACTGGCGGCCGGGGGTAGCGACTACATCACCAAGCCGGTGGACCTGGACGGGCTGATCGAGCGGATGGCGTCCTGGATCAGCGGCCGCCGAGACAGGGAGAATTCGTGACGCAGACGGCCAAGGCGCTGCTGGTCGACGACCGTCGGGAGAACCTGATGGCCCTGGAGGCGATCCTCCAGGGGCTCCCGGTCCAGTCGGTGGCCGTGGAGAGCGGTGAGGCGGCGCTGAAGCAACTGCTGGTGGACGACTTCGCGGTCATCCTGCTGGACGCCCAGATGCCCGACATGGACGGTTTCGAGACGGCCAGTCACATCAAGCGCCGGGAACGGACCCGGCACGTGCCGATCATCTTCCTCACCGCCGCCGACCGGGACGCCCAGTTGGCGTTGCGCGGCTACGCGGTCGGGGCGGTGGACTACCTCACCAAGCCGTTCGACCCGTGGGTGCTGCGGGCCAAGGTGTCGGTCTTCGTGGAGCTGTGGGTGAAGACCCGGCAGTTGGCGGCGCAGTCCGATGTGGTGCGGGAGCGCGACGCCCAGTGGCGGGTGCTCACCGACGCGGTCGACGAGGCGAGCGCCCTGCTCCGGGGCGGGGACGACCCGGAGGCCCGGCAGCGCGCCCTGGACGTGCTGGAGCAGGCCCGCTGGGGCAGCACCGCCTGACGGTCAGGCGGCGGGTGGCCCGGCGTGGCCGGTGGCCGCCCGGCGGGCCCGCCAGCGCTCGCCCAGCGAGTCGAGCTCCTCCTGGATGAAATAGAAGAAGTCCCGCATCTCGGCCACCCGTCCGCCGCCCGGTGTGGCGGTGCCGCCCAGTGCCGTGACACCCGCGTCGGCGATGTCGATGAAGTTCTTGTAGAGGCCGGTCTTGGTGATGGTCCCCTCGTACCAGGGGTTGTCGGGCAGCCGGTAGTGGTCCCGGCGGGAGCGGGGGACCGGCTCGCGCACCAGCATGCTGACCTGGGTGAGGTGGCGCACCGCACCGGAGACGGCTGCCGCGCTGACGCCGAGCCGCTCGCCGATCTGGGCGGCGGTCAGCGGGCCGTCGGCACTCATCACGGCGAACAGGACCCGGGCGGACATCCGGGGGAAGCCGACGTCCGCGAAGGCCATCGCCATCCGTTCGACGAAGAGGTGGACCTCGTCGTCGTGGCCGGGTCGACGGTCGTCAGGCATCTGGTCGGTGCTCCTTGGGCTCGGGGTGGTGCAAGCGATGGTGCCGCACCGGACAGATTCTTCACAAGTTTGTGAAACGAGTGTAGCTTCCGAATTATGGAAACCCCGATAGCGGTGACCGGCCTGGTGAAGACCTTCGGCCGCACCCGGGCCCTCGACGGGCTCGACCTGACCGTGCGCTCCGGCGAGGTGCACGGCTTCCTCGGCCCGAACGGCGCCGGCAAGTCGACAGCCATCCGGGTGCTGCTCGGGCTGTTGCGGGCGGACGCGGGGGTCGTCCGACTGCTCGACGGCGACCCGTGGCGCGACGCCGTCACGCTGCACCGCCGCCTGGCGTACGTGCCGGGCGACGTCACCCTCTGGCCGCAGCTCTCCGGCGGCGAGGTGATCGACCTGCTCGGGCGGATGCGCGGTGGGCTCGACCCGAAGCGCCGCGCCGAACTGCTGGAGTCGTTCGAGCTGGATCCCCGCAAGAAGGGGCGCACCTACTCCAAGGGCAACCGGCAGAAGGTCGGCCTGGTCGCCGCGCTCGCCTCCGACGCCGAACTGCTCATCCTCGACGAACCCACCTCCGGGCTGGACCCGCTGATGGAGGAGGTGTTCCAGCACTGGATCGACCGGGCCCGGCGCGACGGCCGCACGGTGCTGCTGTCCAGCCACATCCTCGCCGAGGTGGAGGCGCTCTGCGACCGGGTGACGATCATCCGCAACGGCCGTGACGTCGAGACCGGCACCCTGACCGAGCTGCGCCACCTGCACCGCACCGCGATCGACGCCGAACTGGCCGGGCCGGTCGACGGCCTGGCCGACCTGCCCGGCGTGCACGACCTGCGGGTCGACGCCGGGCGGGTCCGGTTCGCCGTCGACACCGTCGCGCTGGACACCGCGCTGCGCCGGCTCACCGAGATCGGCGTGCGTAGCCTGGTCAGCCGGCCGCCGACGCTGGAGGAGCTGTTCCTGCGGCACTACGAGACGCCCCCGGCCACCGCCGCCGCGTCGGGCGTCGACCAGCCGACGGGGGTACGGCGATGAGCACCCTCACCGGCACCGGTCACCTGGCCCGGCTGATCCTGCGCCGGGACCGGATCGTCCTGCCGCTGTGGGTGCTGCTGCTGACCGTCCTGCCGGTGTCCTACGCGGGCAGCTTCCTCGCGCTGTTCCCGACCGCCGCCGAGCGGGCCGCGTACGCCGACGGCACCGCCCGCAGCCCGTCGGTGGTGGCCCTGCTCGGACCGGTCTATGGCGACAGCGTCGGCGCGCTGACCGCCCAGCGGGGCGGCTTCCTCCAGGTGATCGTCGGACTGGCCGCCCTGCTCACCGTCATCCGGCACACCCGCACCGAGGAGGAGGCCGGCCGGCGGGAACTGCTCGGCGCGACCGTGCTCGGCCGGCACGCCGGGCTCACCGCCGCGCTGCTGGTGACGTACGCGGCCAGTCTGGTGCTCGGCCTGCTCACCGCCGCCGGGCTGGCCGCCACCGGGCTGCCGGCGGCCGGCTCGCTGGCCTACGGCCTGTCGGCGGCGCTGGTGGGGGTGGTCTTCGCCACGGTGGGCGGGCTGGCCGCCCAGCTCACCCAGACGGCCGCCGGGGCACGCGGGATCGCCGTCGGGGTGCTCGGGGTGACGTTCGCGCTGCGGCTGGTCGGGGACACCTCCGAGCAGGAGTGGCCGAGCTGGCTCTCCCCGCTGGGCTGGGCGCCGCGCATCCGCGCCTACGAGGGGGAGCGCTGGTGGGTACTGGCGTTGCCGGTCGCCTTGACCGTGCTGCTGGCCCTGGTGACGTACCCGGTGTCGGTGCGGCGGGATCTCGGGGCCGGCATGCTGCCGTCGCGGCCGGGCCCGGCGCGGGCCGGGCGGGCGCTGTCCGGGCCGTTCGGGCTGGCCTGGCGACTGCACCGGGGGCAACTGCTGGGCTGGTCGGTGGGCTTCGGCCTGCTCGGGCTGGTCGTCGGCGGTGCCGCCGAGGCGGCCGGCCGGTCGGTCGCCGGCAATGCCGCGTTGGAGCAGGTGATGGCCCGGCTGGGTGGCGCGTCAGGGCTGGCCGAGGCGTACCTGGGGGCGTCGCTGGGGGTGGCCGGGCTGGCCGCCGCCGGCTACGGCGTCCAGGCGGCGTTGCGGATGCGGTCGGAGGAGGCCGCCGGGCGGGTCGAGCCGGTGCTGGCCACCGGGGTGCACCGGTCGGCCTGGCTCGCCGCGCACCTGGTGTTCGCCCTGCTGGGGCCGGTGGTGGCGCTGGCGCTGACCGGGCTGGCGGCCGGCCTGACCTACGGCGTCAGCGTGGGGGACGTGCCGGGCGAGCTGCCCCGGATGCTCGGCGCGGGCCTGGCGCAGGTGCCGGCGGCCTGGGTGCTGGCCGGCCTGGCGGTGCTGCTGTACGGATTGCTGCCCCGGTTCACCGCGACGGCCTGGGCGGTGCTGGCGCTGGCGGTGCTGCTCGGTCAGCTCGGCGCGGTGCTGGAGCTGAGCCAGTGGCTGCTGGACCTGTCGCCGTTCACGCACACGCCGCAGGTGTTGCGGGCGGGCTGGAGCGTCACCCCGCTGCTGGCGCTGACCGCGCTGGCCGGGGTGCTCTGCGCGGCCGGTTTCGTGTCCTTCCGCCGCCGCGACACCCCGGTCGGCTGACCGGTCAGCCGGAGGGGGTCTCGTTACGGATCATCAGGGCGGAACGGAGGCCGGTGATGTCGAGGACGCGGAGCAGGAAGTCGCCCACGTTGCTGAGGATCAGCAGGCACTGGGAGTGGCTGGCCTTGCGACTGAGCACCACCAGCGTGCCCAGCCCCTGGGAGTCGCAGAAGGTCACCCCGGCCAGGTCGAGCACGATGCGCGGCGGAGGATCGGCGAGCACCTCGTTCACGACGGTCGACAGCTGGGCGGCGGTGAGCATGTCGATCTCACCGGCCAGGCGCAGCACCACTTCGTCGCCCGTCCGGTGTACCGTGATGGACAGTTCGGCACGATCCACCGGGTCAGCCTATCGCGATCCCGCCAACCCGGCCCGGTGAGACGATCCGCCGTGCCGATCACCGTGCGGGCGGCAGCTCCGCCGACCGGCGTCGGGTGGGGTGAGCCGGGTAACCCGGCCCCGGGGTGGCTGCGGATTCCCCGGCCGGCGCTGACACAATGGGCCGCATCGTGACCGATACCTTTTCCGCCGGCAGCGGCCGCTACCCCGCCGACGCGCCGGCCTCCGAGGCCCTGTTCGACCGCGCCCGGGCCATCGTGCCGGGCGGGGTCAACTCCCCCGTGCGCGCGTTCCGTGCCGTCGGCGGCACCCCGCGCTTCATGGTCCGGGGGGAGGGCCCCTGGCTGTACGACGCCGACGGGCGACGTTACGTCGACCTGGTCTGCTCCTGGGGGCCGTTGATCCTGGGCCACGCCCACCCCGAGGTGGTCGAGGCGGTGCGGGAGGCCGCCACCCTCGGCACCAGCTTCGGCACCCCCACCCCGGGTGAGGTGGAGCTGGCCGCCGAGATCGTCGACCGCACCCCGGTCGAGCAGGTGCGGTTGGTCAACTCGGGCACCGAGGCGACCATGTCGGCGATCCGGCTGGCCCGGGGCTTCACCGGCCGCTCCAAGATTATAAAGTTCGCCGGCTGCTACCACGGCCACTCCGACGGGTTGCTCGCCGCCGCCGGCTCCGGCGTCGCCACCCTCGGCCTGCCCGACTCGCCCGGGGTCACCGGCGCGGCGGCCGGCGACACGATCGTGCTGCCCTACAACGACCTCACCGCCGTCGAGGCGGCGTTCGCCGCGCAGGGGCCGCACATCGCGGCGGTCATCACCGAGGCCGCCGCCGGCAACATGGGCGTGGTCGCCCCCCGCGACGGCTTCAACTCCCGGCTCGCCGCCATCGCCCACGCCCACGGCGCGCTGCTCATCGTCGACGAGGTGATGACCGGGTTCCGGGTCTCCCGCTCCGGCTGGCACGGCCTCGACCCGTCGGATGCCGACCTGTGGACGTACGGGAAGGTGATGGGGGGCGGGCTGCCCGCCGCGGCCTTCGGCGGGCGCGCGGAGATCATGTCCCGGCTGGCCCCGGCCGGCCCGGTCTACCAGGCCGGCACCCTCTCCGGTAACCCGCTGGCCTGCGCCGCCGGCCTGGCCACCCTGCGGCTCGCCGACGACGCCCTCTACCGCCGGCTCGACGACACGGCCGCCGTCGTGGGCAGGCTCGCCGCCGACGCGCTGGCCGCCGCCGGGGTCCCGCACCGCCTGTCGTACGCGGGCAGCATGTTCTCGATCTTCTTCACCGACGCCGACGTGGTGGACTACGACAGCGCCCGCACCCAGCAGGTGCCCGCGTTCAGGGCGTTCTTCCACGCGATGCTCGCCGCCGGCGTCTACCTGCCGCCGAGCGCGTTCGAGTCGTGGTTCGTGTCGGCGGCGCTCGACGACGCCGCCCTGGAGCACATCGCCGCCGCCCTGCCGGCCGCGGCGGCAGCGGCAGCGGCAGGCAGCGGGGGGTAGAACACCAATGAGTAAGACGGTCGTCCACGTGCTGCGGCACGGCGAGGTGCACAACCCGGACCAGATCCTCTACGGCCGGCTGCCCGGCTTCCGGCTGTCGGAACTGGGCGTGCAGATGGCCAAGGCTGCCGCCCAGGCGGTCGCCGAACGGGAGATCGTGCACGTGGTGGCCAGCCCGCTGGAACGCGCCCAGCAGACCGCCGAGCCGATCGCCGGCCAGTTCGGGCTCCCGGTCGGGGTGGACGAACGGCTGATCGAGAGCGCCAACTGGTTCGAGGGCAAGAAGGTCTCGCCCGGCGACGGCTCGTTCCGCGACCCGCGCAACTGGTGGGTGCTGCGCGACCCGGTGACCCCGAGCTGGGGTGAGGCGTACCGGGCCATCGCCGAGCGGATGTTCGCCGGGCTGCACGCCGCCCGGGTGGCCGCCGAGGGGCGCGAGGCGGTCATCGTCTCCCACCAGCTCCCCATCTGGACGCTGCGCCGCTACGTCGAACGCAAGCGGCTCTGGCACGACCCGCGCCGCCGGCAGTGCGGGCTGGCCAGCCTCACCTCCTTCCACTTCGACGGGGCGAAGGTGGTCGGCATCGGGTACTCCGAACCGGCCGCCCACCTGATCGCCATGTCCGCGACAGCCCGGACGGCCAAGGGGGCCTGAGATGCGTTCCCGGAGGCCGCTGGCCGTCCTGCTCGCCGCCGTCACCGCCGGGGCGGCGCTGGTCGGCTGCTCCTCCGACACCGGGGAGAGCCGCTGCGCCAACAACGGCGGCATCGTCGAGTGCGCCCCCGACCAACGCTCCGCCGCCCCGACGATCGCCGGTGACCTGCTCACCGGCGGTCGGTATGACACCTCCCAGGCCCGGGGCCAGGTGGTGGTGGTCAACTTCTGGGGTTCCTGGTGCGCGCCCTGCCGCGCCGAGGCCGACGACCTGGAGGCCACCTACCAGGCCACCAGGGCATCCGGGGTGACCTTCCTCGGCATCAACGTGCAGGACAGCCGGGACAAGGCGATCGCCTTCGAGGAGGGCCGGGTGACGTATCCGAGCCTGTTCGACCCGGCCAGCCGGCTGGCGCTGGCCCTGGACATCCCGCCGAACACCATCCCGGCCACCGTCGTGCTGGACCGGCAGGGCCGGATCGCCACCGTGATCCGGGCCGCCGTCACCACCGACGGGCTGCGCCCGATCGTCGAGCGGATCGCCGCCGAAGAGCCGGCGTCGACCGGTTCCCGCTGATGGGCGAGACGTTCCGCGAACTCGCCCAGTCCGGCCCGCTGCTGCTGGCCATCGGCGCGGCGGCGCTCGCCGGGCTGGTCAGCTTCCTGTCCCCGTGCGTGCTGCCGCTGATGCCCGGCTACCTGTCGTACGTGACCGGGCTGGCCGGCACCGACCTGGAGGGCCGCGCCCGGCCGACCACCCCGGCCGGCGGCGGACCCGACCCGGGCGACGGCGGGCCGGCACCGGCGGACGGCACGGTGGCGACGGCGACCCGGGCGGAGGCCCGGCCGGTGGCGGCGGTCAAGGGCCGGGTACTGGCCGGGACGCTGCTGTTCATCGCCGGGTTCACCGTCGTCTTCACCGCCACCGCGATCCTCTTCGCCGGGTTCGGCCGGATCTTCTTCGACTACGAACGCACCTTCCAGGTCGTCATCGGCGTGCTGATCGTCCTGCTCGGGCTGAGCTACCTGGGGGTGCTCCCCGGCATGCAGCGGGAGCTGCGGATCCGGCGGCTGCCCGCCGCCGGGCTGCTCGGTGCGCCGGTGCTCGGCGCGGTGTTCGCGCTGAGCTGGATGCCGTGCACCGGTCCGACGCTGGGTGCGGTGCTGGGGATGGCCGCCACCGGTGGGCAGACCGACCGGGCCGTGGTGCTGGCGGTGGCGTACTGCCTGGGGTTGGGGTTGCCGTTCGTGGTCTTCGGGTTGGGCTTCCACCGGCTGCTCGGGGTGTTCCGCGCGGTCCGGCGCAACAGCCGGTGGGTGACCCGGATCGGCGGGGTGCTGCTGATCCTGATCGGCCTCGCGCTGGTCACCGGCGGCTGGCAGAACTTCGTGATCTGGTTGCAGACGACCGTGGGCCCCGGCGAGGTGAGCATCTGATGACGACCGTCGAGGACCGCCCGGCCAGCCCGCCCGCCGAGGCCCCCCGCCGCCGGCCGAATCCGCTGCTGGCCCTGCTGCGCAACTCGTGGCGGCAGCTCACCAGCATGCGTACCGCGTTGATCCTGCTGTTCCTGCTCGCGGTCGCGGCGATCCCCGGCTCGGTGCTGCCGCAGCGCGGGGTCAACCCGGAGAACGTCGACAGGTACTTCGTCGAGCACCCCGAGCTGGCCCCGCAGCTCGACCGGATCGGCGCGTTCGAGGTGTTCGGCTCGGTCTGGTTCTCCGCCATCTACCTGCTGCTGTTCACCTCGCTGGTGGGCTGCATCCTGCCCCGGATGCGCGACCACGTGCGGGCGTTGCGGGCCCGGCCGCCGGCCGCGCCCAAGCGGATGGACCGGCTGCCGCAGCACACCGTGCTGGAGTCGCCGGGGACCGCCGACCCGCAGGCCATCGCCGCGGTGCTGCGTCGCCGCCGGTGGCGGGTGCAGGTGCGCGGCAACGAGGTCTCCGCCGAGAAGGGCTACCTCAAGGAGACCGGCAATCTGCTGTTCCACACCTCGTTGGTCGCCGTGCTGATCGGCGTCGCGCTCGGCTCGTGGTACGGCTGGCACGGCAACCGCCTGCTCGTAGCCGACGAGGCCTTCTGCAACACCCGCCAGCAGTACGCCGAGGCGAAGCTCGGCCCGCGCGTCGACAGCGCCGACCTGCCGCCGTTCTGCCTCACCCTGGACAACTTCGACGCCCGGTTCCTGCCGTCCGGGCAGCCGGAGAGCTACCGCGCGACGGTGACCGTGGACCGGCCGGACGGCTCGGACCGGCGGACCGCCGACTTCTCGGTCAACTCGCCGCTGCGGCTCGGCTCGGCGAACGTCTACCTGCTGGGCCACGGCTACGCCCCGATCCTGAAATACACCGACCGGTACGGCCGCAGCCAGACCAGCACGGTGCCGTTCCTGACCAGCGGCGACGCCAACCTCACCAGCGAGGGCGTGGCCGCCTTCCCGGACGCCAACGTCGACCCGGCGACCGGCCGCCGGGACGCCGACCAGCAGGTCGCCTTCGAGGGGTTGTACCTGCCGACCGCCCCGGACACCGCGCCGTTCGTCTCGTCGCGGTTCCCCGAGGAGCGCAACCCGGCCGTGGTGCTGGCCGCCTACCGGGGCAACCTGGGGTTGGACGCCGGCATCCCCGGCTCGGTCTACCAGCTCGACCAGCGGCAGGTGACCAACGGCAAGCTCAAGCAGGTCGGCGACAGGAAGCTCGCCCCGGGCGAGACGTGGACCCTGGACGACGGCAGCAAGCTGGAGTTCCTCGGCACCAAGCGGTACGTCACCCTGTCCGTCCGGCACGACCCGGGCGAGGAGCTGATGCTGGGCGCCTGCGTGGTGCTGCTGGTCGGGCTGATGGGTTCGCTGTTCGGCCGGCGGCGGCGGGTCTGGTTCCGGGTGACGCCCCCCGACAGTGGATCTCCGACGGGCGGTAGTAGCTTGGTGTCGGCCGGTGGGCTGCCGCGCACCGAGCATCCGGGGTTCGCCGAGGAGTTCGCGTCTCTCGTCGCCGCGGTACGCGACGACGGGCGGCCCGACCGGCGGGCGCGAGAGGGAGTCGAGTGATGTCCGCAGTCTCCGACCAGTTGGTGACGTTCGCGATCCTGGTGTACCTGGTCGCGATGATCAGCCACGCCGTCGAGTACGCCCTGGGCAACGTCCGTGCCGTCGCCGCCCGGGTCACCCCGGCGCGGGAACTGGTCGGCGCGGGCGTGGGTGGCGCGGGTGTCGACAAGGTCGACGGGCCGGTGGCCGACGCCACCGCGACCACGGCCCCCGCAGGCACGCCGCCGTCGGCCCGGCCGAGCCGTTCGGCGGGGCGGGCCAGGCTGGCCGGGCGGATCGCCGCCGGGTTGACCGTCCTCGCCGCCGCACTGCACCTCTGCGCGCTGGTCACCCGGGGCATTGCGGCCGACCGGATGCCCTGGGGCAACATGTACGAGTTCGTGCTGACGGTCACCTGGATCGGGACCGCCGCCTGGCTCGTGGTGCTCTGGAAGCGGCCGTCACTGCGCCGGCTCGGGCTGTTCCTCACCCTGGTCATGGTGCTGCTGCTGGCCTTCGCCGAGCTGAAGCTCTACGTCCCGGTGGTGCCGCTGATGCCGGCGCTCCAGTCGTACTGGTTCATCATCCACGTGTCGACGATCGTCTTCTCCTCCGGCATCTTCCTGCTGGGCGTGGTGCCGGCGGTGTCGTTCCTGCTGCGCAACGGCTACGAGCAGGGGCGGCGCAGCTTCCCGTACACGCTGGCCCGGCGGCTGCCCGGGGCGGCCGACCTGGAGCGGTTGACCTTCGCGCTGCACGCCTTCTCGTTCCCGATCTTCACGTTCGCGGTGATCGCGGGCGCGATCTGGGCCGAGGCGGCCTGGGGCCGGGCCTGGGGTTGGGACCCGAAGGAGACCTGGGCGTTCATCTCCTGGGTGGTCTACGCCGGCTACCTGCACGCCCGCGCCACGCCCAGCGTCCGGCGCAACGTGGCGACCTGGATCGCGGTGCTCGGCTTCCTGACCGTGCTGATGAACCTGTTCGGGGTGAACTTCTTCTTCACCGGCCTGCACTCGTACGCCGGGGTGGAGTGAGCCGGCCGGTGAGCACCCGGTCGACACCCAGGGTCACCTGGTAGGCGACCTCCGGCACGTCGGCCAGGTCGAGGTGCTCGGCCCGCAGGGCGAGCTGGGCGTGCAGCTCCCGGGCCACCGCGTCGCGGATCTCCCGCTGTAGCGGGGAGAGGCCGTCCGGATCGCCCACCGTGTACGCGTCGTCCATGCGCCCATCCTCCGCCGGAGAAGCGGGCTGTGTCGACGCCCCACGGCCTGCGGAACGTATAACTACAGTTCTTAGAAGTGTAGTTATACGAATTGCAGAGCCCGGAATCGGTGAGCGGGCGCCGCCGGACCTCCCCTGGATGCCGGGGATTCGGGAGCGGTGCCGGAGCGGGGCCGGGGAACACTGGCGGGACTGTGGAGCGGCGGGGTCTGACAGGGAGCTTCCTGATGACTACTCTGCGACACGGTGATTCCGTCCGCTGCCGGGTGGACGGTCGCCGTCCCGATAGGAGTGCCGGATGAGCGAGCAGGTGTCGACGGCGGAGCTGATCCGGGCCCAGTTGCGCCGGTCGCGGGCGACCGCCGGGCTGACCCAGGAGGAATTCGGCCGCCGGGTGCACTACTCCCCGTCGACGGTGTCGGCGGTGGAGCTGGGACAGGTCGTGCCGAACCACGCCTACCTGAAGCGCGCCGACGACGTCCTCGACAGCGGTGGCCTCTTCGTCGCCCTGCGCGAACTGGGGCGGCGCGACGGTGAGCCGGTGTGGTTCCGCCCGTGGCTGGAGGCCGAGCGGACGGCGACCCAGCTACGCTGCTTCGGCGCGACCATGGTGCCGGGCCTGTTGCAGACCGCCGACTACGCGCGGGCAGGCTTCCGACTCGATCTCAGCTACACCGCGGAGCGGATCGAGGAGTTGGTGGCAGCCCGACTCGCCCGGCAGGAGATCCTCGACCGGGAGCACGCGCCGCAGCTCACCGCCGTGATCGACGAGAGCGCGCTCTGCCGGTTCGCCGAGGGCTGCGCCGAGGTGATGGCCGGTCAGCTCCGGCACCTGATCGAGTGCGCCCGCCGGCCATACGTCAACGTGCACGTCCTGCCGGCTACGGTCGGATTGCACGCGGGTCTTTTCGGGCCGTTCATCCTCGGCCGCTCGGCCGACGGCGACTGGGTGGGCTTTCTCGACACGCAGACCGGCGGCACGGTGGTGGACGACATCGACGGGGTAGCGACCCTGCTGGGAAGATGGGAAACTCTGCGCAGTGAGGCGCTGCCCCGACAGCAGTCGATCGACCTGCTTGAGGAGATCGTGAGGCCATGGATCTGACCGACGCCCGGTGGCGCAAGCCCACCCGCAGCGGCAACGACTCCGGCGCCTGCGTCGAGGTCGCCGACAACCTGCCCGGTCGGGTGCACGTCCGGGACTCCAAGGACCGCGACGGCGGGGTGCTGACCTTCGCCCCGGCCGCCTGGCGGGCCTTCGTCGCGCAGACCCGCCGCCACTGACCCTCCGCCGGCTGCCGGGCACTCCCGTCGCACAGGCCGGCCCACCGGTGACTCCGGGCGCGTTCCTGACGTCCGCGTCGGTCGTCGGGCAGGTGTGCCCGGAGGGCGTTTCAGCTACCGAACCAGCCGGGGACGTCGAGGCGGAAGGAATCCGGCGGGGTGACCGCCCGCAGGTCGTCCTCCAGGGCGGCCACCCGCTCCGCGCCGAGCCGGCCCACCCACCGCTCCCGTAGCGCGTCGAAGATCGTCGCCGAGCGGCGCAGCCCGTCGACGCCTTTTTCGGTCATCCGGATCAGCTTGCGGCGGGCGTCGGCCGGGTCGTCGGCGCGTTCCAGGTAGCCGAGGGTCACCAGCCGGTCGACGGTCTTGCCGGCGGCCTGCTTCGACACGCCGAGGTGGTGGCCCAGGTCGGACGCCGTGGTTCCGGTGACGCCGACGGCCTGGAGCACGAAGCCGTGTGCCGGTCGCAGCTCGGGGTGCCCCTGTCGGGCCAGCTCGGCGTGCAGCTCGTCGACGAGGCTGCGGAACCCGGCGAGCAGCAGCAGCGGCAACACGAAACCGCGGCGCTCGGGGTCACCAGTCGACATGTTCGACAACCTGGTTTACTGTTTCGACAACCACGTTGACTATCGTACGTGAGGGGTACACCGCCATGTCCCGACCCGGCTTCACCACGCACACCCTCGACACCGCGCCCGACGCCGCCCGGCCGACCATGGTCGGCGTACAGCGGAAACTCGGCCATCTGCCCGGCGCGGTCGGCCTGATGGCCGAATCCCCCGAACTGCTCAAGGGGTTCCTCGCCGCCTCCGCGACCTTCGAGACCACCGACCTCGCGCCCGTCGAACGGGAGGTGGTGGTGCTGACCGTCGCCACCCGCAACCGGTGCCACCTCTGCGTGGCGATGCACACCGCCACCCTGCACCGGCTGGGTGTCGCTGCTGACCTGATCGCCGCACTGCGCGACGGCACCGAGCTGCCCGAACCCCGGCTGGCGGCGCTGCGCCGGTTCACCCTCGCCGTCCTCGACCACGCCGGTGACGTGCCGGACGACGAGCTGACCGTCTTCCTCGACGCCGGCTACCGGCCCCGGCACGCTCTCGACGTGGTGCTCGGGGTCGGGACGTACACCATCTCGACCCTCGCCAACCGGCTCACCCGCGCCCCGCTCGACCCGTCCCTCGCCGCGTACGCCTGGGAGCCGGTGGCCTGACCGCAGTGATCCTGAGCGGTCGTATTACAACGTGTTACGCGTGAGAGGTATCGGATGGCGAGTATGTCTGGACCGACGAAGGTCTGGACAACGCCAGCCGCAACGGTTTCGGCGCCGACAGTGGTCGAGTGATCGCCGCACTGTGTGACCGCATCGGTGCGACGAGCACATACAAGATCATCGGGGCTCGGGCCCTGCGTGGCGCAGACCTCGACGAATGGAGGAGGCGAGTCCTTTGACCGAGCCGGACTTTGAGCGGATGACCAAAGACGAGGTCGTGGCATGGTTCCAGCACACCGACAGCCTGGCGCCGGTCATCAGGTCCATGACGGCGACGCCAGCCTCCGGCACCGCACCTGAGACACCGATGGCGCTGGTCAGCACCCGGCTGCCGGTGGCGCTGGTGAAGCAACTCGACCGCCTCGCCGAGCAGACCGCAGTCCGTCGCTCTGACATCATCCGCGACACTCTGACCAGGTACGTCACCACCCGCACCGAGCCGGTGAGCCACGCAGAAGCCGAACACGCCCTCGACGTGCTGCGCCGTATCGTCACCGCCCGCACCGCCGAAGGCCGGACGGAGACGGCATAACCCTTCGACGAACGCCTCCGCCCCATCGCCGACATCTCTGGGTCGACCTGATCTCGCCAGACCGAGGGCTGTCAGTCGTGCAGGAAGGGGAGCAGGAGGGCGGTCAGCTCGGCGGGGCGCTCCTCGAATAGCCAGTGGCCGCTGTCGTTGACCACCCGGCCGTCGACCGTGCGGGCGTAGCGGCGCACCTGGTCGGCGACCTGGCCGCCGAGGCTGGCCGCCGCGCCGACGGCCAGCACCGGCATCGGCAGCGGATTCTTCCGGTACGTGGTGTTGTCCTTGACGTCCTGCGCGAAGGCCCGGAAATAGTCGAAGCTGGCCCGCAGGTGCGCCGGGTCGGTCAGGTGCCGGGCGTACTCCTCGATGTCGTCCGCGCCGATGCTGCCCTTGTTCACCATGATCGAGTCGGTGAAGCGGTCCACCCAGCGTGCCTCCCGGCCGGCGACCAGCTCCTCCGGCAGGCCCTTGGTGAGGCTGAAGAAGCCGTAGTTCCACACCGCCGGCCCGGCCTGTGCAGCAGCACCAGGGTCGGCCCGCGACCGCCCCCGGACGTAGTGACCGTCACGTCACCGACCTGCGCCCGCTGCTCGGTGAACCCCGCCGGAACCCGTCCGTCGCCCATCCCCGCCCCGTCCCGACGCCGACGGCTGGCACCCGCCCCACCGTCACCCGTGCAACGAGCAACTGTCGGCGGGAGAGACGCCGGTGGACGGTGGCCGCCATGAGGGCCGTCCCTCCGCGTGTCTCTGAGCGTGGCGGCCGTCCGCCGGCGCGGGGAGGCGTACCGGTCCGGGTGGGGAGGCGCACACCGCTGGGGCGTACCCGGCGTGGGCGCTGCCGTCGGGGGTGCGGGAGACTGGCCGTATGGCGGCTCGTGGCTTCCCGTACACCGATCTCAAGGACTTCCTCGTGGCGCTGGAGCGCGCGGGCGAGCTGCGGCGGGTGACCGTCCCGGTGGACCCCACGCTGGAGATCAGCGAGGTGGTCACCCGGACGGTCCGGGCCGGCGGGCCGGCGCTGCTGTTCGAGCGGCCCACCCGGGGCGAGATGCCGGTGGCGATCAACCTGTTCGGCACCGAGAAGCGGATGGCGATGGCGCTCGGCGTCGGATCGCTTGACGAGATCGGCGACCGGATCGGCGCGTTGATCAAGCCGGAGCTGCCGGTGGGCTGGTCCGGCATCCGCGAGGGGCTGGGCAAGGTCATGCAGCTCAAGTCGGTGCCGCCGCGCAAGGTCAAGACCGCCCCCTGCCAGGAGGTGGTCTACTCCGGCGACGACGTCGACCTGGGCCGGCTGCCCGGCCTCCAGGTCTGGCCCGGTGACGGCGGCATCTTCCACAACTACGGGCTGACCCACACCAAGCACCCCGAGACCGGCAAGCGCAACCTGGGGCTCTACCGCCTCCAGCAGCACTCCCGCAACACGCTCGGCATGCACTGGCAGATCCACAAGGACTCCACCGCCCACCACGCGGTCGCCGAGCGGCTCGGGCAGCGGCTGCCGGTCGCCATCGCCATCGGCTGCGATCCGGTGGTCAGCTACGCCGCCTCCGCGCCGCTCCCCGGTGACATCGACGAATACCTGTTCGCCGGGTTCCTGCGCGGCGAACGGGTCGAGATGGTCGACTGCCTGACCGTCCCGTTGCAGGTCCCGGCGCACGCGCAGATCGTGCTGGAGGGCTACCTGGAACCCGGCGAGCGGCTGCCCGAGGGGCCGTTCGGCGACCACACCGGCTTCTACACCCCGGTCGAGCCGTTCCCGGTGCTGCACATCGAGACGATGACCATGCAGCGCAACCCGGTCTACCACTCCATCGTCACGTCCAAGCCGCCGCAGGAGGACCACGGTCTCGGCAAGGCCACCGAGCGGATCTTCCAGCCGCTGCTCAAGCTGCTGATCCCGGACATCGTCGACTACGACCTGCCGGCCGCCGGGGTGTTCCACAACTGCGCGATCGTGTCGATCCGCAAGCGCTACCCCAAGCACGCGCAGAAGGTGATGAACGCGATCTGGGGCGCGCACCTGATGTCGCTGACCAAGCTGATCGTGATCGTCGACGACGACTGCGACGTGCACGACTACAACGAGGTCGCGTTCCGCGCCTTCGGCAACGTCGACTACGCCCGCGACCTGCTGCTCACCGAGGGCCCGGTCGACCACCTCGACCACGCCTCCTACCAGCAGTTCTGGGGTGGCAAGGTCGGTGTCGACGCCACCCGCAAGCTGCCCGCCGAGGGCTACACCCGGGGCTGGCCGGAGGAGATGACCATGTCGCCGGAGGTCACCTCCCTGGTCGACAAGCGCTGGAAGGAGTACGGCATCTGATGGCCACCGCCGTCGCCCCGGCCGCCCGCCCCGGCCGGGTCAAGTCCTTCCTCAAGCTCGTCGCGATCGAGCACTCCGTCTTCGCGCTGCCGTTCGCGTACCTGTCGGCGCTGACCGCGATGCAGGTCAACGGCGGTCGGGTGCGCTGGGCCGACCTGCTGCTGATCACCGTGGCGATGGTCGGCGCGCGGACGTTCGCCATGGCCGCCAACCGCATCCTCGACCGGCGGATCGACGCCCGGAATCCGCGTACCGCCGGGCGGGAACTGGTCACCGGGGCCGTGAGCGTGCGGACGGCCTGGACCGGCGCGGTCGTCGCTCTGGTGGTGTTCCTCGCCGCCGCCGCCCTGCTCAACCCGCTCTGTCTGGTGCTCGCCCCGCTCGCCGTGATCCCGCTGGTGGTCTACCCCTACGGCAAGCGGTTCACCGACTGGCCGCACGCCATCCTGGCGGTCGCGCAGGCCGTCGGCCCGGTCGGCGCCTGGCTCGCCGTCACCGGCACCTTCGCCGGCTCGGGGCCGGCCTGGCTGCTCGGCGCGGCCGTCGGCCTGTGGATCGGCGGCTTCGACCTGATCTACGCCTGCCAGGACGACGAGGTCGACCGGCGGATCGGGGTACGCAGCGTCCCCGCCCGCTACGGCCGGCGGTTCGCCCTGCACGCCTCCACCGTGGCGCACGTGGTGACGTTCGCGCTGTTCATCTGGTTCGGTGCGCTGGTCGGCTTCGGCTGGCTCTGGTGGATCGGGCTGGCGCTCACCGCTGTCGCCTTCGGCTACCAGCACGTGGTGGTCACCCCGACCGACCTGAGCCGGGTCAACCGGGCGTTCTTCACCGCCAACGGTTTCGTCGGCATCGCCCTGTTCGTCTTCGCCCTGCTCGACCTGGTGATCCGCCTAGACCTGCGCCCCTGATCCCGCCTCCTTCCGGCTGCTCATCTCCGGCGCTGCACCGTCCTGCGCCCCGCACTGTCCCGCCCCGCCCGTTGTCCTTAATGATCAAGAAGTTTGCGTCAGTTGATCAAGAGGTTCAGGTCAACTCGAAGATCAAACTTGACGCAAAGCTCTTGATCACCGGGGCGGGGATCGCCAGGGCGGGGCGGGGTCGGCGGGTCGGGTGGGTGGGGATGGGTCAGGGGTGGGGGTGGACGGGGTAGCGGGCGCTTTCCAGGGTCCAGTCGATGGTGCCCCGGACGGCGTTCGCGATGCCGTCGAGGTGGGCGGCGACGGCGTCGTCCAGCGCCGGGCCGAACGACGGGACGGCCCCGCACTGCATCCGGAACCGGGTCATCGTGTCCCGCCAGCGGTCGGCGACCAGTTCGGCGGCCCGCTCCACCGGCACGTTCCGCTCGTCGGCCAGGGCCAGCACCAGGTTGTGCCCGCCCGAGGTGGTCCGGTCCCGTTCCATCGAGGCGAGGTCGTTGTACCAGGAGAGCAGATCGTTGCCGAGTTCACCGATCCGACGCAGCAGCGGATGGTGGTAGACCGCGTCCGGCAGCGCCCGGCCGCTGACGAACTCGATCAGCGGGTACGACACGTACGCCGCCGAGGTGGCCCGGCGCAGCGCGACATACTCGGCCACGCCGGGCGTCCGGCCGCTCTCCTTCGCCACCGCCTCCCGCCAGTTGCCGTCGAGGTGGTCGCCGACCGCGTCGGCGAACCGCAGCCGCCAGCGCGCCGGCATCCGGCGACGGGGCATCCGCCACGCCTCGACCAGCAGCCGGCGCAGCGGCCCCCCGAATCCCGGGTGCCGCCGTCGGGGACCGTCGTGCAGCAGGGTCAGCGCCCCGCGGCGCAGCGCCCGGATCTGCTCCGAGGGCAGCCGGTCCGGCCCGTCGCAGGCGTCGTCGACCAGGAAGAACCAGGTGAACAGGGCCGACACGGTACGCAGGTCCGGCTCGCTGGCGTCGGGGTAGAGGCGGCCCGCGTACCGGGCGAAGCCGGCCCGGTCGAGCCGGTGCAACGCCTCGGCGCCCAACGGCAGACCCAGCCGGGGCAGCAGCTCCAGCAACCACTCCTGCACCCCGTCGGCGTACGGGGAGAGCCGGGGCGGGATCGGGCACGCCGACCGTAACGACCAGAGGATCTCGTCGACCATTACCGATGTCTCCCCCGTACCGTGTGGATCATTCGTCCGCAGCATCGCAGGTCCGGCGTCGACGTGCCGTCCGGGCCTGCGGTGGGCCGCCCGGACCACCGGTACGGCGACGGTGGGTCGACCGGCCGGCCCCGCACCGTGCTGACAGGGGGCGATTGCGGGGGCGGGCGTCGGCGGTCGGCGTACACCAGGCAGGCTGGGCGTATGCGCGAACCATGGGTGGTGGGGGTTTCCGGGGCGTCCGGCACCCCCTACGCGGCGGCCGTCGTCCGGGGCCTGCTCGACGCCGGGCATCCGGTGGACCTGATCGTGTCCCGGGCCGCCCGGCTGACCGTCCTCGACGAGACCGGCCGGCCGTTCCGGGACGGCCACTGGGCCGAGGACCTCGCCGGTTGGCTGGGCCGGGACCTCACCGGCGACGACGTGCGGCACTGGCCGGCCGGCGACATCGCCGCCGGCCCGAGCAGCGGCTCCTACCGGGTACGCGGCATGGCGGTCGTGCCGGCCAGCACGGCGGCCTGCGCCGGCATCGCCATCGGCCTGTCGAAGGACCTGCTGCAACGCGCCGCCGAGGTCAACCTCAAGGAACGACGCCCGGTGGTGCTGGTGCCCCGGGAGACCCCGGTGACCCGCAGCCACCTGGAACACCTGATCGCGCTGCACGACGCCGGGGCGGTGGTGCTGCCGGCCAGCCCCGGCTTCTACGGCGCGGGGGCGTCCGCCACCGCGCAGCAACTGGTCGACTTCGTCGCCGGCAAGGTGTTGGACGCCCTGGGTGTGCCGCACACCCTGTTCCGCCGCTGGTCGGGCGAGCTGGCCGCCGAACGCTGACCCACCCCGACGGCTGGCCGCCCGTGGTCAGCCCACGCGGGTCGCTGCCGGTAGCACCTGGCGCAGGGCCCGGACGGCGGGCAGGTCGCGCCGCCGGGAGCCGTTCAAGCGGCGACGGGCCGGCCTCGTCGGCCGGCCCGCGCGTCCGTCTCGCACCATTCAGTACATTCCGGCATTGGCCGGACCCGGCCCGGTCGAGGCGGCCGGGCCCACGTTGCGTGGCTTGCCCATGTCGTCCGCCTCGTCCAACATGCCCTCCCCTTCCAGCAGGGCCCGCACCTCGGATTCCCGAAACCGGCGATGCCCGCCTGGAGTCCGGATGCTGCCTATCCGGCCGGCCGCCGCCCACCGCGTCACAGTCTTCGGGTCCACCCGAAACAGTGCGGCGACCTCACCCGGTGTCAGCAGGCGATCTCCAGTGTCCACAGCCCCCTCCTCGCGTCGACGAAGCCCTCGGCTGAACACACTGCCCCCGGCCGGTGCGAGCCCAGAGCCGTCATGAGGGACGTATGGCAATTACAGCACCAGCGAACTGGCCTGTCCGCCAAACGCGAAAAACGCACGGAGTGGGAAGTTAGTAAATGGTACCGGCGCGGGACTCCCTTGACCGTCGGTCTGCGAACTGTCACCTGCTGTCAGATCCAACGGATGCCGGTCGCCGGACGTTACGCCCCAACGGATAGGCTCACCCTCCGTGGACGCGATCGACCGGAGCCTCGTCGAACTACTGCGGGGTAACGCCCGCCTGTCGTACGCCGAGCTGGCCCGGCAGGTCGGCCTGTCCGCGCCGGCCGTGCACGAACGGGTCGGCAAGCTGGAGTCCAGTGGCGTGATCCGGGCCTACCGGGCCGAGGTCGAGCCGGAGGCGATCGGCCTGGGCGTGACCGCGCTCATCGGCATCGTCGAGGACTCCGGCGGGGACACCGACGACGTGCTGGAGACGTTCCGGCAGATGCCCGAGATCGAATCCTGCTACTTCATGGCCGGCGTCGAATCCTTCCTGCTCAAGGCGCGGGTGGGCACCATCGCCGAACTGGAACAGCTGATCGTGCGGCTGAGCCGTACCCCCGGGGTGGCCTCCACCCGCACCGGCATCGCCCTGTCGACCAAGTGGGAGAACCGGCCCCAGCCGATCGAGCCGCCGGCCTCCTGACCGGCCGACCGGGGCTGGTGCGGGCGGCGACGACGCCGGGCCGGCCCGTACCCGAGCTGACCTCGCTTGTACCGTTGCCGACGTGACTCATCTCGACCGGTGCGACGAGGCCAGCCGGGTGTGGGTGACCGAGGCGATCGCCGCCGTGGAGGCCGACGCCAACCGGTCCGCCGACACCCACCTGCTGCCGTTCCCGCTGCCCCGGCAGTGGGGGATCGACCTCTACCTCAAGGACGAGTCGGTGCACCCCACCGGCTCCCTCAAGCACCGGCTGGCACGCTCGCTGTTCCTCTACGGGCTCTGCAACGGCTGGATCGGGCCGGCGACCACGGTGATCGAGGCGTCCTCCGGCTCCACGGCGGTCTCCGAGGCGTACTTCGCCCGGATGCTCGGGCTGCCGTTCGTCGCCGTGATGCCCGCCTCCACCTCACCCGAGAAGATCGCCCAGATCGAGTTCCACGGCGGGCGCTGCCACCTGGTCGACGACCCGGCCAAGGTGGTGGTCGAGGCGCGCTGGCTCGCCGAGGACAGCGGCGGGCACTTCATGGACCAGTTCACCTACGCCGAACGGGCCACCGACTGGCGGGGCAACAACAACATCGCCGAGTCGATCTACGCCCAGCTCTCCCTGGAACGGCACCCCGTGCCGGCCTGGATCGTGGTCGGCGCCGGCACCGGCGGCACCAGCGCCACCATCGGCCGGTACGCCCGCTACCAGCGGCTGCCCACCAAACTCTGCGTGGTCGACCCGGAGAACTCGGCGTTCTACCCGGCCTGGCAGGCCGCCGACTGGTCGGTACGCACCGGCCGGGGCTCCCGGATCGAGGGGATCGGCCGACCCACCGTCGAGGCGTCCTTCCTGCCCTCGGTGGTCGACCGGATGACCCAGGTGCCGGACGCCGCCTCGCTGGCCGCCATGCGGGCCGGCTCGGCGGTGCTCGGCCGGCGGGTCGGCGGATCCACCGGTACCAACCTATGGGGGGCGTTCGGGCTGATCGCCGAACTGCTCGCGCAGGGGCGGCCCGGCTCGGTGGTGACGCTGATCTGCGACGCCGGGGACCGGTACGCCGACACCTACTACGACGACGACTGGGTGGCCGCGCAGGGCCTCGACCTCGCCCCGCACCTGGCCACCATCGACCGGTTCCTCAGCACCGGGAGCTGGCCCGGCTGACGGTGCCGTTACTTCAGTGACTGAACGATGAGTTGCGCGACCGTACCCGCGGTCGCGGCCTGCACGACGGGCCCGAGTCCATTGCGGACCGCTTCCCGGAGATTCGCCAGACGCCCCCTCTCCTGATTGACGGTTTCGGTCACCGCCGCTCCGTCGATGACGTTTCCCTGGGCGTCGGTAGCTCCTTTCCTCTGAAGCAGGGAGATCAAGGCGCCCAGCTCTTCGGCGGCATCCCGGCCGACGATTTTGGCGATCTGGATGTTTCCGCCGTACATGTTGATCTGGTCACCGTAGTGGTCACCCACCGCGCACCACCTTTCCGATCTGAAGGCCGCTGCCCTTCATGTTGATCTCGTCACCGAAGACCAACTTCCGATTGTCGATGTTCTGGACGATCTCCCGTGCCGGCGGATTCTCCATGGCGTTGGCGATGAGGCCCACCAGACCCTCGACCATGGCGCCGTCCGTGCTGACCAGACCGGCACTCGGTGCGCCGTTGGTCTCCAGTACCAGGGCGTACTGGGTGGCCTGGTTGGCGATGCGGAACGCGGTCCAGCCGCTGTACCCGGCGAGGGCCAGGAAGACCAGCGCCGCGATGACGCCGACCGTGCTCGGCGCGTCGGGCTGGGCGGCGCAGCAGACCGCCAGCATCAGTCCGAACAGCCAGCCGATGGTCTTCACGATGGCGCGGGTTACCCCGGCCCGGTCGGGCGTGGAAACGAGTGACTGCACACGCGCGATGTTGCGGAGTTGATAGACGTCGCTGCCGATCCACAGTGTGGCGCGGTTGATCCGGAGTTGGGTGATGCCGCCGTGATTTGCCAAGTCGGTGCCCTCTCTTCGCAACTCTGTCGGATGCCGTCCGGCCTGACGGTGCAGATGTTTTCCTGGGGCTTCAATAGCCTGCACCGCATGCGACGCGAATGTTACTCCAGAATTGATTGAGAGTCCCACGGGTGAGACCTGTCGGCATTTGGACAGGGGTGCGGGTGTGCCGCCCCTGCGTCATGCAGCGGCCCTGGAAATTGTTTACGGGTGCGGATCACCTTTTCGTCCACCGGCGGGCTCCGATAAGAGGGAAGGTGATACCGGAAATGGTGGTGCCATCGTTCCCACGGGGGAAACCGCCCGACAGTCTGTGGACGGTGGGGTGGCCTGTCGTCCCATGGCACGCCGGCCGTCGTCGACGCCGCGGGGGTCGGCACCTGCCCGACCGGTACCCCGCTCCCAGCCCGATCCTGGTGCGGTCAGCCCAGGTCAGCCCGGTCGGCCAGCCCGGGGTAGTGCCGGACCAGCCCGTCGCCGTCCACCTCGAGCTCGGTGCGGAAGGTGTCGCTGGTGAACCCCACCCGCCCCGGCCCGAGCGCGGTGTAGACCTGCTCACCGGCCACCACCTCCAGGCTGGGCACCAGCACCCATGCCACGGTGATCCGGTGCTCGGTGCTGGACGTGGCCCCCGCCAGCCCCAGCCGACGGATCGGCAGGCTGTTGAACAGGGCCGAGCCGCCCAGGTCGACGTCGAGCGCCGCGTGCAGCCGCTCGGTGTCCTCGATGCCGGGCAGGCCGGCCGGTGGCTGCCCGGCCGCCCGCAGCGCCGCGTCCAGGTCACCCTGCTCGCCGGTGCGCACCTGCCAGGCGTCCGCGCCGCGTTCCAGCCGTACGCTCCGCGACCAGCCGGCCCCCTCCACCTCCACGGCGAGCGAGGTGGTGGCCCCGTCCGTGCCGGTCACCAGCCGGTAGCGGCAGGTGTAGGGGACCGGGTCGACGGCCAGCAGGGTGCCGTGCGCGGCGAATCCGGCCCCGTCGTCGAGGACGGCGTGCTCGGCCCCGGCGGTGTCGGTACGGCTCCAGAAAAGTGACCTCGGCATGGTCCGGACGTTACGCCAGCAGGGCGTTCACGGCAGCGCATGTGCGAACGCCGCCCCGGAGCGGGTGCTCCGGGGCGGCGTCGGAAACCGCTGGGACCGTGGCCGGGTCGGCCCGCTCCCGATCCGGTCAGTGGGTACGCGCAGGCGGCCGGCCGCCGAAGCCCCGCCGGTCGTCACGCGGCCGGTCGTCACGGACCCGCCCCTCGGTGCGGAACCCGCCCCGACGGTCGGTGCCACGCGACTCGCCGCCGCCGAACCGGCGCTCACCGGACCGCTGCTCGCCCCGGGCGTCCCGGTCGCCGAAACGCGGCTCACCGCGCTCGCCGAAGCGCCGCTCGCCGTAACCCCGGTCGCCGTAACCCCGGTCGGTCCGGGGACGCTCGGTGTAGCCGCGCTCGCCACTCGGCCGCTCGCGGTCGCCGCCGCCGGTCCGCTCGCCGTAGCCCTGCCCGCCGCCGGTCCGCCCGCCGTAGCCGGGCCCGCCGGTGGGGCGGTCGCGGTAGCCCCGCTCACCACCGCTGTGGTCGCGGTAGCCGCTGGTGCGGTCGCGGTATCCCCGGTCGCTGCTCCCGGTCCGGTCGCCGTATCCCCGGTCGCCGGTGGGGCGGTCGTAGCTCCGCTCCCGGGCCGGCCGTTCCCCGCCGTAGCCGCCGCTCGGCCGCTCCCCGCCGTAGCCGCCGCGGCCGTCCCGGCTGCCGCCGTGGCCCCGGTCGCCGCCGTAGCCCCGGGCGTCCCGGTCGCCGAAGCGGCGCGGGCGGTCGCCGTGCCGGCGCGGCTCGGGCTCCTCGCGCACCGGGACACCGCTGGGCTCGCGGGCACCGGTCAGCTCGGCGAGCACCGCGTCGCCGGCCCGCACCCGGGTCTCGGCCGGCTCAACGCCCGCCTTCTCCAGCATCGCCAGCGTGGTCCGCCGCTGCTTGGGCAGCACCAGCGTGGCCACCGCGCCGGACTCGCCGGCCCGCGCGGTACGCCCCGCCCGGTGCAGGTAGTCCTTCGGGTCCTTCGGCGGGTCGATGTGCAGCACCAGGGACACCCCGTCGACGTGGATGCCCCGGGCCGCCACGTCGGTGGCGACCAGCACGTCCATCCGTCCCTCGCGGAACTCGGCGAGGGTCTTGGTACGCATCCGCTGGGTCTTGCCGCCGTGCAGCCCACCGGCCCGGACGCCCACCGCGCCGAGCTGTTCCACCAGCCGGTCGACGCCGAGCTGGGTACGGGCGAAGAGCATCGTCCGGCCGGGCCGGGCCGCGATCGACGCCGCCACGGCGAACTTGTCGTGCGGCGGGATCAGCAGCAGGTGATGGTCCATCGTGGACACCGAGGCGGTCGACGGCGCGGTGGAGTGCGTCACCGGGTCCGTCATGAACCGCTTGACCAGGGCGTCGACGTCACCGTCCAACGTGGCCGAGAACAGCAGCCGCTGGGCGCCCGCCGGGGTCTTGGCGAGCAGCTCGGTGACCTCGGGAAGGAAGCCCATGTCGGCCATCTGGTCGGCCTCGTCGAGGACGGTCACCTCGACGTCGTCCAGGACGCAGACGCCCCGGTTGATCAGGTCACCGAGCCGGCCCGGGGTGGCCACGACGATCTCGACGCCCCGCCGCAGCGCGTCGATCTGCCGGTCGTACGGCACGCCGCCGACGGCGGTCTTGAGGAAGATCCCGACAGCCTTGCCCAGCGGCAGCAACGCGTCGTTGACCTGCATCGCCAGCTCGCGGGTGGGGACGAGGACCAGGGCGCGCGGGTGCAGCGGCCGGGCCCGGTTGAGCTCGGCCAGCCGGGCGACGATGGGCAGGCCGAAGGCGAGGGTCTTGCCGGAGCCGGTCTGGCCCCGGCCGAGGACGTCCCGGCCGGCGAGGGCGTCGGGCAGGGTGGCCCGCTGGATCTCGAACGGGGTGGTGATGCCCTGCCGGGCGAGGGCGTCGACGAGCTGCCGGGGCAGACCCAGGTCGGCGAAGCCGACGGGGGTGGCCGGGGTGACGTCGTCGGTCGGAAGGTCGTGGGCGGACGGACTGGTGCCGGGGTCAACGGAGGTGGTCAAGAAATGCCTTTCGAGCGGGGCGCATCTTCGCGATGGCCCGCCGCAGCATGGGTACGCCGCCGAATCGCCCGCAAGATCGCCCAGGGGCACGCCACGCGTGCCGGGTCAGTGATCCCGACAAGTGTACGGCGCTCCGCTGACGTCGCCAGTGTGCCCCGAGCCGGTAGTGGGCGGACTCACCTGTTCCGGGCATCCCCCCACCTGCCTGGGCGTCCGCTCCACCGGAGTCGCCGACGGCCGGCCTCACTGGGACAGCATGCCGCCGACCAGCCCGTCCATCACGTCGTTGGCGAGCAGGACGACAAGCACGCTGATCGCCACCAGCAGCCCCAGCGAGGCGGCGAGCACGATCACCACCCGGGTGGTCCTGGACCGTGGGGCCGGCGTGTCGGACCAACCCTGGGCGAGGATGTGCCCGGTCAGCGAGCCGGAGTTCTCCACCGGGTTGCCGGCCGGGAAGGCGACAGTGGCGTGCGCCGGGCCGTCGGTGCCGCCGTAGCCGACGCTGGCCAGGTCCGGGCCGCCCTGGTAGGGCGTACCGGAGGAGGGGCGGGTCGTGCCGCCCGCCGTGCGGCGCGGTGCGGACCCGGACGCCGGCCAGTTGGGAAGCGCGGGAGCCGGTACCACCGGCAGCACCGAGGTCGCGCCGTCGCCCCCCGCGTCGGACACCGCCGGGGCCCGGAACGTCGGCATCGCCGTACCTGCTGCCGAGCTGCCCGCCCCCGGGCCGCCGGCATCCGTCCGGCCGGTACCCGCCGGGGCGGGAGGCGCGGAGGTGGGTGGGGTGAAGGCGGAGGGTGCCGGGGACGCCGAGGTCGGCGGGGCGAAGGCGGAAGGTGCCGGGGATGCAGCGGCCGGTGGGGTGAACGCGGAGGGCGTCCCGAAGGCCGGCGGGGTGAAGCTGGCGGGTGCCGGGGGTGCGGAGGCCGGCGGGGTGGGGCTGGCCGGTGCCGAGGGAGTCGCGGCCGGGGGTGCGGAGGTGGGCGGCCGGAAGACGGGGGATGTCGGGGCCGGCGGTGCGGAAGCCGGGGGTGCCGAGGCCGGGATGCTGCCGGCCGTGGGTGTCGAGGTGGGTGGGGCGACGGTGCCGCCGGTCGGGGGCGCGGTGACGGACGCGCTGGCCCGGAAGGTCGTCGGGGTGGCCGGCACGGCCGGGGGCGGGGGGAACGGTGGTGCCGGCATCGGGCCGGGCGGCGGTGGGGGCGGCGGCACCGCCGGACCCGGGGGCGGCAGCGGCGGCCCCGGCACGGGTGGGACCGGGCCGGGTGGGACCGGAACGGGACCCGGCGGTGGACCGGGCAGCGGCGGGACCGGCGCGGGGAACGGGCCGGGCGCTGGCGGCTCGGAAGGACTCGGAGCCGGCTCGGGTGTGGGAGCCGGCGACGGTTCGGGGGCGGGCTCCGGCTCCGGCGTCGGCGGGGTGGGGGGCTGGACCGGCTCCGGGGGCCGCGCGGGCTCGGGTGGCTCCGGGTTGACAGGCGTCGACCGGTACACCCCGGCGGCGGCGTCCCCGGGTCGGGTGCCCGCGTCGGCAGCCGCCCCCTCCGCCTCGGCGGCGGAGACCCGGCTGAGCCCGGGGACGGAGACGCTGGCCCGTGCCGGGCCGCCGTCCGAGCTGTCGCGCTGCCCGGGAACGGTCGCCGGTCCGGCCGGGGCGGGGCTGCCGTCTGCGGCGTCGTCCGGGCCGGTCGCCCGGGAGGCCGGGGCGGTGACCGGGTCGCCCGGTGTCGGGTCGCTTTGGGCCGTGCCGCCGCTGGCGGAGCCGCCCGGTTCGGGTGTTCGGGAGGCCGGAACCGCAGGTTCAACGGCCGGTGTTCCGGCCCGGTAGGTGGTCGCGGTCGCCGGCCCCGCCGGCAGGTCGCCGCCCTCGGGCGGGGCGGTCACGGTACGTACGCTGGCCGTGGCGCGGGCCGTGCCGTCGACGGGCGGACCGGGCCGGACCGGGATGCTGGAGACCCGGTCGGGGCGGGGCGGGGCGTCGACGGATTCCGGGTCGGCCCGCCCGGCGTCGGTGCGGGCGGCGGGTTCGGCCGGGTCGGGCACCGGTCCCTGGCCGACGTGCCCCACCGGAACCTCTTGCTCGCCCATGCTCGCCCTCCGCGCACCCTCGCACCCGCGTCCCGCGAACGGTGACCGGATGTGCCTCGTGTCACCGTGCCACATCTCGTCCCGTCGGCACAGCCGGAGTGCCGATGGGACGGTCGGGACGGTGCCGGCCGGTCAGCTCCCGGTGTTGGCCGAGGCACCCGCCGACGCCGGGGCGGACGCCGACCGGCTGCTCTCCACGGTGCCGCTGTCCTCCGGGTCCGGGGTGCCGGAACCGGTGAGGCTCGGCGTCGGGTCGGCGGTCCTGGTCGGCGTGGGGGTCGGCGGCGCGGAGGTGACCGGCGGCCTCGGGGTGGTCGGCGGCTTCGTCGGCCCGGTGGTCGACCCTGCGGTCGGCCGGGGCGTGGGGGTGGTCGGCTTCGGCGACGCCGTGGTGGGCTTCGGCGTGGGGGTGGTCGGCTTCGGTGACGCCGTGGTGGGCTTCGGCGTGGGCGGCGCAGGCGGGGTGACCGGGGCCCCGGGGCTGGTCACCGCGCCGACGACCCGGGTGGAGGCGTAGAGGCTGGACCACCGCACCTGGGAGATCTTGACCACGTCCCCGCTGCGGGGCGCCTGCACCATCCGGCCGTTGCCGATGTACATCGCGACGTGGTGGATGGTCGTCCAGCTGCTACCCGAGGCAAAGAAGAGCAGGTCGCCGGGGAGCAGGGCGCTCTGCGAGACCGTCCGGCCGCGGGTGGCGTAGTACTGGTCGCGGGCGACCCGGGGCAGGTCGTAGTAGCCCGCCGACCGGTAGGCCGCCCACATCAGACCGGAGCAGTCGAACCGGTCCGGGCCCTCGGCCGCCCAGAGGTACGGGTCGCCGAGCTGCGCCAGCGCGTACCGCACGGCGGCGAGCGCCTGGGGGCTGGCGTTCAGGCCGCTGCTGCTCTGCCCCTCGACGTACGCCGACCCGAGCTTCTGCTCGGCGGCCTCCTGCTGCTTCTCCAGGGCGATGAGCTGGGCCTGGTTGTCCGCCCGCAGCTTGGCGATCTTGGCGTCGTTGTCGCGCAGCGCCTTCTGCACCGCGGCGAACTGTTCCTCGGCCCGCCGGACCCGGTCGGTGGCGGCGGTGACCGCCTGGGCGGCGACCTGCTCGGCCGTACGGGCCCGGGAGAGTTCACCAGCCGCCGCCGTGGTCTCGCCGTCGGCCTGCTCGCCCCGGGAGATCCGTTGCAGGACGCTCAGCCCGTGCAGGTCGCGGGCGAACTCGCCGGGCGGCAGGGCGGCGGCGGCCTTGAAGGCGTCCGCGGCGACGGCGTTGGCCCGCTGCTCGGCCACGGTCAGCGCGCCCCGGGCCCGGGTCAGCTCGCCCTGCACGCTGGTGAGCTGCACCCGGGCGTCGTCGCGCTGCTTCTCGAGCTGGAGGAGCTGGTCGGCGAGCTGGCCGTTCTGCGCGGTCAGCGTGTCGATCTGGGAGAGCAACGGGCTGGTCGGCAGGCTGCCGACGGGCAGCGCGGTCGGGCTGCCGGGCTGGCCGGCCGTCGGGTAGCCCGGGTTCGCCGCGCCGGGCAGCCGCAGCGTACCGGTCGCCACCGGCCGGGAACCGGTGTCCGGGACGGTGTTGGGCAGGGCCGGGTCGGCGTAGACCGGGGTGGCCAGGGCCATCGCGGCGACCGCGCCGAGCAGGGCCGACCAGAGCGCCGGACGCAGCACCGGGGAGATCACCGGAACCCGTCGTCGCTGCCGTCGCCTGTGCCCGCTGTCGACCATTCCGCTCCCTGTGCCGCGTGATGGTGCCACCGCGTGAGGTGGGGCGCGGCGACCCGGAACGCCGCCGGTGTGCGCCGCGTCCCATCCTGTCTTACCGCACCGGGACAACGATGTCGATGCGGTGGCGGCTTGGAGAACCCTGGGAGTGCGGGTGAGGTAGGTCGCTGGCGGTGCCCGTCCTGCCGACCTGTCGGTCGTCCGACGTAGGCTCGATCGGGACCGCAGGTGGAAGGGACGTGGCTTTTCGATGGACGCCGGACTCAAGCGTGAGCTCGAAGAGAAGGTGTACGCGGGGGAGCGACTGACCCGCTCGGACGGGATCGCCCTCTACGAGAGCGACGACCTGACCTGGTTGGGCCGGCTGGCCCACCACCGGCGTACCGAGTTGAACGGCGAACGGGTGATGTTCAACGTCAACCGGCACCTCAACCTGACGAACGTCTGTTCCGCGTCGTGTGCGTACTGCTCGTTCCAGCGCAAGCCGGGCGAGAAGGACGCGTACACGATGCGTATCGAGGAGGCGGTCCGCAAGGCCAAGGAGATGGAGGACGAGCAGCTCACCGAGTTGCACATCGTCAACGGCCTGCACCCCACGCTGCCCTGGCGCTACTACCCCAAGGTGCTGCGCGAGCTGAAGGCGGCGCTGCCCAACGTCAAGCTCAAGTGCTTCACCGCGACCGAGGTGCAGTGGTTCGAGAAGATCAGCGGACTGCCGGCCGACGAGATCCTCGACGAGCTGATGGACGCCGGCCTGGAGTCGTTGACCGGTGGCGGCGCGGAGATCTTCGACTGGGAGGTCCGCCAGCACATCGTCGACCACGACTGCCACTGGGAGGACTGGTCGCGGATCCACGCGCTGGCCCACGCCAAGGGCATGAAGACCCCGGCGACGATGCTCTACGGCCACATCGAGGAGCCCCGGCACCGGGTCGACCACGTGCTGCGGCTGCGCGAGCTGCAGGACGAGACCGGCGGGTTCGCGGTCTTCATCCCGCTGCGCTACCAGCACGACTTCGTCGACTCGGCGGACGGCAAGATCCGTAACCGGATCCAGGCGCGCACCACGATGGCGTCGCCGGCCGAGTCGCTCAAGACGTTCGCGGTCTCCCGGCTGCTGTTCGACAACGTCCCGCACCTGAAGAACTTCTGGGTGATGCACGGCCTGTCGGTCGCCCAGCTCTCGCTCAACTTCGGCGTGGACGACCTGGACGGCTCGGTCGTCGAATACAAGATCACCCATGACGCCGACTCGTACGGCACGCCGAACACCATGCACCGTGACGACCTGCTCAACCTGATCTGGGACGCCGGTTTCCAGCCGGTCGAGCGGGACACCCGCTACAACGTGGTCCGCGAGTACGACCGGGCGCCGTCGCTTTCGTCCCGGCGTGCCGAGCCGCAGCAGGTCTGGGCCTGACCCGGCCGTATGCTCGTCACACCATGACCGGACAGCAGCCGACCGCGCAGCAGCGCAGCGGGTTTCCCCGCCGGGACGCCGAGGGACGCATCCTGACCCTGGGTGACCTGCTCGGGGTGAGCCTGGCCGGTTGGGTGATCGGCGTGCTGGCTCTGGTGCTCTTCGACTGGGCGTTCGCCGTGGCCGGCGCGGGTGACTTCGGCCGTACCAACGGCTGGCTCGCGGTGATCCTGCCGGCCTGGCTGTTCTGGGACGACTTCCGGGCCTGGGACTTCGGCGCGGCCCGGGTGGTGGCAGCCGTGTCCGCCGCGGTGGTCGCGGTGCTCGCCGGGCTGCTGGTGGCGGGCCTGGCGTCCGGGCTCGCGCCGCTGCTCACCGGCGGGCTGGCCGCACTCGCGTTCACTATCGGCTACGCGGTGCTCTGGTTCCAGGGCGTGCACTGGCTGGCCCGACGCACGGGCTGAGCCATCGACGTCGGGTCCCGGCACAGAGGCAGGGGGTAGGGGAAGACATGAGCGCGAGGAACGAGCGGGCCGTGCGGGCCCCGCAGTCGCGAAGTGACTGGTCGGTCAGGATAGGGCGGGTCGTGCGAGCCGCGCGGGCACGAGCCGGGACAGTTCGGTGAGGGCGAGGAACGAGCGGCTTGCGCGCGCCCCGCAGCCGCGAGTCGAGGCGGCCCGGTGAGCGCGGCGGTCAAGTACACGTTGGCCCGGATCGGGTTGTTCCTGCTGGTCGTGGTGGCACTGTGGCCGGTCGGGATGAACCTGTTCCTCAAGCTCATGGTGGCGTTGATCTTCTCGGCCGCCGCGTCGTTCTTCCTGCTCCGGGGCTGGCGGGACGAGATGGCCGAGGAGGTGGCCGCCGCCGCCGAGCGACGTCGGGCGGAGAAGGAGCGGCTGCGCTCCGCGCTGGCCGGCGACGACCACCCCGCCGAGGGTGACCCCCGCCCCTGACTCCCTGACCCCTTTCCTGACCCCCGCCCGACCCGCGCACGCATTCACACCCTGCGCGTTCGCGCCCTGGCCGGCCCGTATCGGTCGCGCGCCCCGCTGCCCGGCCGACCGACCCTGAGATCCACTCCAGATCAGCGAAGTAGCGGTATCGCCGCCCGGTGATGCCGCTACTTCGGCTCACCTGAGTGGATCTCCCGCTCGACCGGGGCAGGTCTGGGCTTGGTCGGCCCAAGATCCACTCAAGGGTGGCAAAGTAGGGGTGTCGCCGGGCAGTGATACCGCTACTTCGGCCCACGAGAGTCGATCATCCCGTCCGCCCGGGTCCGTCTGACCGTGCCCACCCCGGCCGGGGGTCTCGGCCGGGGTGGGTGGGGGTCACCAGTTGGTCGAGCCGGGGACGACCGGCCAGGGGCGGTCGGTCGGCTTGATCAGGTAGGCGATGCCGCCCGATCCGCCGGCCACCGTGCCGTCGGCCCGGTGCCGCTTGGTCCGTAGCCAGATCTGCTCGAACTGGTCGCGTCGGTAGACGTTGCGCACCTCGGCGTTCGACGCGGACGCCGGGTCGTTGACGATCACGTCGCCGTCGGCGGTGAAACCGACGATCACGAACAGGTGCCCGGAGGTGCCGTAGTTCGACCCGTCCAGTTCGGTGTCGAGGAAGGACTGCGAGGTGACCACGGGGATGCCGGCGCGGATGAAGCGTTCCGCCTCGTCGAGGGAGTGCAGCCGGGTCACCCGGGCCTCGATGCCGGGGAAACTGGCGGCGTACGCGGTGTTGAACGGCCAGTTGCCCGCGCCCTCGTACTCGTTGTCCCAGGTCATCCGGGCGGCGTGGACGACCTGCGGGTCGGGGTGGCCCGGGTCGATCCAGGACAGGTCGGCCGCCGACGGGAGCCTGCCGTAGTACTCCAGCACCATCGTGGTGGACGTCGGGCTGCACCAGACCTGGCCGCCGCCACCCCATTCGGGGTAGCTGCCCCGGTGGATCATCTGGGAGCGGGCCGGCACCGGCAGTTCGGTGCCCCAGGCGATGCGGCCCCGGCTGGGCGGGACGGTGAACCGGTCGGGCACGCGTGAACTCATCGCGCCGAGCATCCGGACCCGGGGCGCGGCGGCCTGGCCGGGCGCCCGGTAGAGGGTCAACCGGAGCTGGTACGACCGCAGCAGCACCCCGGCGTCCGCGTCGTCGATGGCGAAGGTGTCGGTCCACACGCTGGACCAGGGGTCGCCCTGACCGTCCAGGGTGGCCCGGGCGATGTCCCGGTCGCCGGAGGCCCACCGGGCCATGACGTACCACGGGGTGTGGTCGCCGGTGGAGTAGGTGCCCTGGAGTTCGACCTGGAGCCAGGTGCCGGCGGGGGTGTCGGCGTTCCAGGAGGCGACCAGTTCGGTGGCGTCGAAGCCGATCGGGGTGGGCGGCGAGGTCCAGGTGGCGTACTCCCAGGTGCGGGTGGTGCCGGTGTGTTCGTCGGTGAACTCGGTGGTGCCGGCGGGGCGGCCGATGGTGAGACCGGCGCGGTGGCCGGGTACGGCGTGGGTGCCCCGGTGGGTGCCGGCCTGCCAGTCGGGGTACCGGGACCACTCCTGGAAGGTGATCTGCTCGTCGTGCCCACCGGCGGGCGGACGGTCCCCGGCGGGCGGGTGCGTTCGGGTGGGTGACGGGCCGCCGGCCCGGACGGGTGCGGTGCTGGCGAGCAGGGTGAGGGTGGCGACGCCGACCAGGGCGACCGTGCGCAGGACTCTGCTGGACATGGCAACTCCGCAGGGGTGGGGAATCGTTGCCGTTCACTGTCCCGCCCGGCAGGAAGTTTCGCCAGTGGTTGACATCAGGAAAACCATTGCCGATATGACGATCCGGTCGGGATGGTTGGAGATAGTCACAGATATTGATATGACCATGTGACTGCTGGTGGAGTGGGCGCACAACGGGATACCCCGTACCCCGAGGAGGACGTCCATGGCCTTCCGCACCTCCCCCTTCCGGCGTCGCCTGGCGCTCGCCGTCGTCGCCGGTCTCGGCCTCACCGCCGTCGCCACCGGGCCGGTCTCCGCCCGCCCGGCCCCGGAGCCCGAGCCCACCGCCGTCAGCTACCGCGTGCTCGGTCCGCGTACCCTCGCCGACCGCAACGCGGTCGCCCGCACCGGCGCGGCCATCGACTCCGCCGAGCACGGCGTGCTGTACGTCTCGGCCAACCGGTCCGAGGCCGCCGCCATCACCCGGCTCGGCTTCCGGCTGGAACGGGAGGTCGAGCCGGCCCCCGCCGAGGGTGCCCGCGCCAACGCCTTCCCGCCGGCCGACTCGAACTACCACGACTACGCCGAGCTGACCACCGTGGTCAACCAGGTGGTCGCCGACCACCCGGCGATCGCCCGCAAGATCAGCATCGGCCGGTCGTACGAGGGCCGCGACCTGATGGCGGTGAAGATCTCGGACAACGTCGGCACCGACGAGGCCGAACCGGAGATCCTGTTCAACTCCCAGCAGCACGCCCGCGAGCACCTGACCGTCGAGATGGCGATCTACCTGCTGAACCTGTTCACCGACAGCTACGGCAGCGACTCGCGGATCACCAGCATCGTCAACTCCCGGGAGATCTGGATCGTGCCCACGGTCAACCCGGACGGCAGCGAGTACGACATCGCCACCGGCTCCTACCGGTCCTGGCGCAAGAACCGGCAGCCCAACAGCGGTGCGGCGGCGGTCGGCACCGACCTGAACCGCAACTGGGGCTACAACTGGGGCTGCTGCGGAGGCTCGTCCGGCGCGCCGTCGTCGAGCACCTACCGGGGGCCGTCCGCGTTCTCCGCGCCGGAGACGAAGGCGCTGCGGGACTTCGTCAACAGCCGGGTCGTCGGCGGGGTGCAGCAGATCAAGGCCAACATCGACTGGCACACCTACTCGCAGCTGGTGCTCTGGCCGTTCGGCTACACCACGGCGAACACCCCCAGCGGGATGACCGCCGACCAGTACAACACCTTCGCCACCCTCGGGCAGCGGATGGCGGCCACCAACGGCTACACCCCCGAGCAGTCCAGCGACCTCTACATCACCGACGGCGACAGCCTCGACTGGATGTGGGCGACCCACAAGATCTGGGCGTACACCTTCGAGATGTACCCCGGGTCGTCCGGGGCCGGCGGCGGCTTCTACCCGCCCGACGAGGTGATTCCCGCGCAGACCTCCCGCAACAAGGAGGCGGTGCTGCTCCTGTCCGAGTACGCCGACTGCCCCTACCGGGTGATCAACAAGCAGAGCACGTACTGCTGAGTTACCGGACGTGATTCCGGGTGGGGTCCCGTAAGCCCCCGGCGGGGCCCCACCCACCCCTCCCGTCCGGACGATCTTTGCTGGTGGTGCGCTACCGTGGCACCCGATCGACCGCAGCGAAGCCGGTGCGAAACCGGCGCTGTCCCGCAACTGTGATGACCCACCGAGGCTCCCCGCCCCGCGCCGGAGCCGCCGCGACGCCCGGCCCGACGTGGCCGGCGTCGCCGTGTGTGGGGACGAGCCAGGTCGCCTGCGGTCGGTCGCGACACGCGCTCTCGAGGAAGGGCGCCTCGCGGACGGGTACGCACCACGCTCCCTGTCGGCGAAGCACGCTCCTCGACCGACAGGAGGCCAGATGTTCCGACGTACCCCCCGGTTGTTCGCCGCGACCCTCGCGGTGGCCGCCCTCGCCCTCGGCGCGTGCGCCGAGAAGACCTCCGACGACACCCCCGCCACCGGCGGCAGTAGTTCCGGCGCGGCGGCCTTCCCGGCCACGGTGGGCAACCTCACCCTCGACAAGCGGCCCGAGAAGATCGTCTCGCTGTCGCCCACGGCGACCGAGATGCTCTTCGCCATCGGCGCGGGCAAGCAGGTCACCGCCGTCGACGACCAGTCGAACTACCCGGCCGACGCGCCCAAGAGCGAGCTGTCCGGCTTCCAGCCGAATGCCGAGGCGATCGCCGGCAAGAACCCCGACCTGGTGGTCCTCGCCAACGACACCAACAAGATCATCGCCCAGCTCACCGCGCTGAAGGTGCCGGTGCTGCTCACCCCGGCGGCGACCACCCTCGACGACACCTACCGGCAGCTCGCCGACCTGGGTACCCTCACCGGCCACCCGACCGAGGCCGCCGACGTCACCGCCCGGATGAAGGACGAGATCGGCAAGCTCACCAAGGACCTGCCGCAGCGGTCGACGAAGCTGACCTACTACCACGAGCTGGGGCCGGAGCTGTACAGCGCGACCAGCAAGACCTTCATCGGCTCGATCTACGCGCTGGCCGGCCTGGAGAACATCGCCGACGCCTCCGACGCCGACGGCAAGAACGGCGGATACCCGCAGCTCTCGCAGGAGGTCATCGTCAAGGCGAACCCCGACTTCGTCTTCCTCGCCGACGTCAAGTGCTGCCAGCAGAGCGCCGACACGGTCAAGGCCCGCAGCGGCTGGGCCGGCGTCACCGCCGTCAAGAACAACCAGATCGTCGCGCTCGACGACGACGTCGCCTCGCGGTGGGGCCCGCGCGTGGTCGACCTGCTCCGGTCGATCGTCGACGCCACCGCCAAGGTGCCGGCGTGACGGTCAGGTGACCGTGCGGTCCACCACACCCGCACCGGCCGGGACGCGTCACGCGTCCCGGCCGGCCCGCGTCACCGGTACGCCCCGGCCGGCCGGCCTGCGCAAGCGCTGGCTCGCCGCCGGGGTGTTCGCCGTGCTGGTGGCCCTGGTCGCCGGGGTGTCCCTCGGGCCGGTCAGCCTGCCGCCCGGCAGCGTCGCCGCCGAACTGCTCAACCTGCTGCCCGGGGTACGCCTGGACAGCGGGCTCACCGAACGCGAGATCGCCATCGTCACCGAGCTGCGGCTGCCCCGGGTGGTGCTCGGCCTGCTCGTCGGCGGTCTGCTCGCCCTGGCCGGCGGCTGCTACCAGGGGGTGTTCCGCAACCCGCTGGCCGACCCGTACCTGCTGGGGGTGGCGGCCGGCGCGGGCTTCGCGGTGACCGCGGTGATCACCCTGGGCGGCGTCGGGGCCGGCGGCGCGCTGACCGGGATGCCGGTCACCATCCCGCTCGCCGCGTTCGTCGGCTCGCTCGGCGCGGTCGCCCTGACGTACCTGCTCGGGGCGGCCGGCGGGCGGGACCGCTCCCCGGCCACCCTGATCCTGGCCGGGGTCGCGGTGTCCGCGTTCCTCGCCGCCGGGCAGACGTACCTGCTGCAACGGCACTCCGACAGCATCCAGCAGGTCTACTCCTGGCTGCTCGGCCGGCTCGGCACCGCCGGCTGGGGTGACGTGCGGCTGATCCTGCCGTACTTCGTGCTGACCACCGTGGTGGTGCTGCTGCACCGGCGCGAACTCGACGTGCTCTCCGTCGGCGACGACGAGGCGAGCGGCCTCGGGCTGCACCCGCAACGGTCCCGCTACCTGCTGATCGCCGCCGCCTCGCTGGGCACCGCCGCCGCGGTCTCCGCCTCGGGGCTGATCGGCTTCGTCGGGATCATCGTGCCGCACACCGTACGGCTGCTGGCCGGGTCGAGCCACCGGGTGGTCCTGCCGCTGTCGCTGCTCTTCGGCGCGGCGTTCCTGGCGCTGACCGACGTGGTCGCCCGGACCGCCGCCGCCCCCGCCGAGATCCCGATCGGCGTGGTCACCGCCCTGCTCGGCGGCCCGTTCTTCGTCCTGGTCCTGCGCACCGCCCGCCGGGTCTTCCCGTGAGCGGTTCCGTGAGCGTGCCGGCGGTGCAGGTGCAGGGGCTGCACGTGCGGCTCGGTGGGGCGGTGATCCTGGCCGGCGTCGACCTGACGGTCGCCGCGGGCGAGTGGGTCACCGTGATCGGGCCGAACGGCGCCGGCAAGTCGACCCTGCTGCGCGCCGTCGGCGGCCTGCTGCCCGCCCCGGGCGCGGTCTCCCTCTTCGGTACGCCGTCCGGCGCGCTGCGTCGCCGGGAACGGGCCCGGGTGGTGGCGACGGTGGCGCAGTCCCCCGTGGTACCGGCGGGGATGTCGGTGTTCGACTACGTCCTGCTGGGGCGGACCCCGTACATCGCGCCGCTGGGCCGGGAGTCGGCGGCCGACCTGGCCGTCGTGCACGACGTCCTCGACCGGCTGGACCTGACCGGGTTCCACGGGCGGGAGCTGGCCACCCTCTCCGGCGGGGAGCGGCAGCGGGTGTTCCTGGCCCGTGCCCTCGCCCAGGGTGCCACCCTGCTGCTGCTGGACGAGCCGACCAGCGCGTTGGACATCGGCCACCAGCAGGAGGTGCTGGAGCTGGTCGACCAGCTCCGCCGCACGCACGGCCTGACCGTACTGGCCACCATGCACGACCTCTCCGTCGCGGGCGAGTACGCCGACCGGATGGTGCTGCTCGCCGACGGCCGGGTCGTCGCGGCGGGCCCGCCCGACCAGGTGCTCACCGAGGAGTTGCTGTCCCGCCACTACCGGGCCCGGGTCCGGGTCGTCCCCGGCGACCACGGCCCGCTGGTGGTGCCCAGCCGCCCCGGCCCGCCACGCCACTGATCTGCGGCGTCACCGCCGTCAGACGGGATCGGTGGCGGGGCGGAGCAGGGAGAACCGGGCACCTGCGGGGTCGCGCAGGGTGCTGCGGCGGCCCAGCAGGGTGTCCCGGGGCGGGGTGATTATGGTGCCGCCGAGGGTGGTGGCGCGGGCGGTGGTCGCGTCCACGTCGGCCACCGCGAAGAACACCGACCAGTACGCCGGCTGCGCCGGGTCGGGGGTGGGCAGCATCCCGGCCACGATCCGGGCTCCGCACCGCCAGCCGGTGTAGCCGGGTCCTCCGGCGGGCTGCTCCTCCGGGTGCCAGCCGAAGACCAGCTCGTAGAAGACCTTCGCGCCCTCCGGGTCGGGGCTGACCAGCTCGTTCCAGCACATCGCCCCGGGGGCGTCGAGCAGTTCCGCGCCGGGCGTCCGCATCGGCTGCCAGACGCTGAACACCGCGCCGGCCGGGTCGGCGAAGACCGCCATCCGCCCGGCGTGCAGGACGTCGAACGGGGTGACCAGCACCTGCCCGCCGGCCGCCTCGACCCGGGTGGTGACCAGGTCGGCGTCGTCGGTCGCCACGTACGTCGACCAGACCGGCTCCCGGCCCGGGTCGGCCGGCGGGCCGGCGCCCGCCACCGCCCGACCGTCCCGGTGGAAGGTGGTGTAGCCGGCTCTGTCGGGTTCGGGCGCGATCCGGCCGGTCCAGCCGAACAGCTCCGGGTAGAACCGCCGGGCGGCGTCCAGGTCGGGGGTCGCCAGGTCGGTCCAGCAGGGCGTGCCCGCGGCGACGGTGCGCACGTCGACCCCTCTCGGCTGTGGGGCGGGCCGGTGGCCGCCCTGCCGGCATCGTGGCACCGGGCGGCCGCCACCGGGCCGAACCGGCACCCAGGTCAACTGAACCGGCGACCCTCGTCCCGGCGGTACGCCCAGCCGGAGACCGTGGCGAGCAGCACGATCCAGACGCCGAGCATGGCCAGGGCGAGCGGGTCGGGTCGCCAGTCGCCGACCGCCGCCCACATCAGTTCGACCGCGCCCCGGGTGGGCAGGAAGGGGGCGACCGCCTGGATGAAGCCGGGCGCGTCGCCCGGCGCGGAGAGCAGGCCGCCGCCGAAGGCCAGCGGGAAGAAGATGACCTGCGCGACGACGATCGCCGCCTTGCTCGGCAGCGAGTAGCCGATGGCGAGTCCCAGCAGGGTGAACGGCACCGACACCACGGCCACGGTGGCCGCGCCGAGCAGCAGCCCGACCGGGGTGATCCGGGCGGCCGTGGCGACCGCCGCGATGACCACGACGGGCAGCATCGACAGGTACGTCAGCACCAGCCCGGCCAGGATCCGCCCCGCCAGGCGGGGTCCCGGCCCGGCCGGCAGGGTCCGGGTGTACGGGTTCCACGGCTGGTCGCGGTCCTCGGCGACACCGACGCCGTACTGGAAGATGTTGGCACTCATCACCGCGAAGGTGACCATCGCGGCGGTGGCGTAGGTGGCGCCGGTCGGATCGTCCCCGGCGAACGGGACGACGAAGAAGAGCATCGCGGCGGCGGGGAAGAAAGCGCTGCCGACCACGGCGACGGGGATGCGGATGGTCTCCAGGAGTTGGTAACGGGCGTGGACCAGGGTGAGCGGCACGGCGTCGACTCCTCAGGCGGTGGGTCGGGCGCCGACGACGGCGCCGGTGACGGTGGGGGTGGCCGGGTCGGCGGTGATGGCGAGGAACGCCTCCTCCAGCGAGGTGGGGCGGACCTCCAGCTCGCGGAACGTCACCCCGGCGGTGACCAGGTCGCGGACGAGTTGGTCGGCGTCGGTGGTGAGCAGGTGGGTGCGTCCGTCGGTGCGTTCGGTGGCGACCACCCCGGGCAGCGCGGGCAGCTCGTCGGCGACGAGGCTGACCCGGCGGACGCCGACGATGCCCCGGATCGCGTCGGTGGTGTCGTCGGCGAGCACCCGGCCCTGCCCGAGCACCACGACCCGCTGCGCCAGCGCCTCCACCTCTTCGAGGTAGTGGCTGCTGAGCAGCACCGTCCCGCCGTCGGCGTGGAACGACCGGATGGCCTCCCACAGGGTGTGCCGGGCCTCGACGTCCAGCCCGGTGGTCGGCTCGTCGAGGACCACCAGCCGGGGCCGGCCGACGAACGCCAGCGCGACGGCGAGCCGACGCCGCTGGCCGCCGGAGAGCCCGCCGGTCTGCCGCCGTACCTGGTCGGTGAGGCCGAACCGGTCGAGCAGTTCGCCGCGGGGCACCGGGTCGGGGTGGTGCGCGGAGACGAAGTCGACCACCTCGCCGACGCGGAGGGTGCCGGGCAGGCCGGTCTCCTGCGGGGTGACCCCGAGCTGGCGTCGGGACGCCGGCCGGCGGGGGTCGTCGCCGAAGAGTTCGACCCGCCCGGCGGTGGGTCGGCGCAGCCCGACCAGCAGGTTGATCAGGGTGCTCTTGCCGGCGCCGTTCGGCCCGAGCAGACCGACGAGTTCGCCGGTGGAGACGGTCAGGTCGGCCCGGTCGAGGGCGAGGACGTCGCCGTACCGGCGGGTGGCCTGGTCGGCATGGGCGAGGATCATCGGGGCTCCCGGGGGTCGGCGGGGTCGAGCAGGGCGCGGATGTTCTCGGTGTACTCCTCGAACGCCCGCCGTCCGCGCCGGCTGAGCCGGACCAGGGTGGTCGGGGTGCGTCCGCGGTGGGTCTTGTCGATCTCGACGTAGCCGGCGTCCTCCAGCTTGCGCAGGTGGACCGAAAGGTTGCCGGCGGTCATCGCGAGCAGTTCCTGGAGGCGGGGGAAGGCGATCCGGTCGCCGTCGGCGAGGGTGGCCAGGGTGACCACCACCCGCAGCCGGGCCTGGGCGTGGATGACCGGGTCGAGTTCGCTCATCCGTGCCGCCGCCGGGCGAGTGCGCCGGCCACCAGCAGCCCGCCGCCGCCGGCCACCGACACCACCAGGGCGTGCCAGCCGGGGCCGGCGATGACGCCGACGATGTTGACGGCGGTGAGCCAGACGCCGAGGCGGTACAGGGTGCGGTCGAGCCAGATCGCGCCGCCGGCCATGTGCAGGGCACCGGTGAGCCCGACCGACAGCGCCGACCAGAGCAGCCCGGCGAGCTGGGGCGGCAGGCTGTCGGTGACCCGGCCGACCACCACGGACAGGCCGAAGAACCCGAGGCCCCAGGCCGTGCCGTACCACCTGCCACGCAGGGCCGACTCGCCGGCGACGTGCCGGTAGGCGCGGGCGCTGCCCACCCCGAAGACCACTGCGGCGGCGGCGAGCAGCACGAAGAGCACGGTCAGCGGCAGCCAGGCGGGCATCGGGACGATGGTGCGGCCGTCGGGGGAGAACCGCAGGAAGTAGACCCCGAAGCCGATCAGCCAGGCGAACCCCCACGGCCAGTAGTGCACCCGGGGGTCGGGTTCCAGCCGGCGGACGGTGTCGGCCCGTTGCTCGCGGATCAACCGCATCGCGGCTGCGGCGTCGATCGGGGCGTCGTCTTCGGGGGTCATGCAAACTACTTTAAAACACAAAGTCGATCCGCCGGTTGTCGGGTCGGCCACCGGACAGCAGGGCTCGGCCCGGCGACGTCCGGTGGGCCGTCCGGCGCAGGTGCGGTCAGGCCGGCGTCGGGCCGTCCGGGGGATCGGCCAGCGGGGCGGGCAGCGGGGTGGTGTGCAGCACCGACAACCGGGACACCGCCCGGGTCAACGCCACATAGAGGCGGTGCAGGCCACGCGGCTCGGCGGCCACGATCGCGGCCGGCTCGACCACCACCACCTGGTCGTACTCCAGGCCCTTGACCAGGGTCGCGGGGACGACGGTGACCCGCTCCGGGGCCGCCGGGTCGTCGGCGGTCGCGGTCGGCATCCCGGCGGCGGCGAGCGCCGATCGTAGCCCCTCCACCGCGTCGTCGGCGGCGATCACCCCGACCGAACCGTCGTGCCCGAGCGCCGTGCGCACCTCGGCCACCGTCGCCGCCGCCAGATCGGTCACGGTACGCACGTCGAGCGCGCCGTCGCGGCGCAGCGACACCGCCGGTGGCACGTCGACCGCCAGCGCCGGCAGCAGCCGGTTGGCGAACGCGACCACCACGGCCGGCACCCGGAACCCGACGCTCAGCGGCACCACCACCGCGTCCGGCTTGCCCAGGTGGGCCAGGGACCCCCGCCAGTCGGTGGCCGCCCACGGCGCGGTGCCCTGGGCCAGGTCGCCGAGCAGGGTGATCGAACCGTGCTCGCTGCGCCTGGCGATGGCCCGGCACTGCATCGGCGAGAGATCCTGCGCCTCGTCCACGACGACGTGCCCGAACCCGACGGGCCGTTCGATCAGCCCGGCCGCCTCGTCGATCAGCACCGTGTCGGCGGCGGTCCACCGGGTCGCCTTCGGCGTCCGGCCGAGCTTCGTGCCCGCCGCGCCGGCCCCCGACCGGCTCCTGACCGGCCCGGCGCCGGTCGGCCCGGCACCGGTCGGGTCGGTGGGAGGCGCCTCGCCGCGCAGCAGGGCCTGCTCGTCGGCGGTGAGCAGGCCGTCGGCGGCGGCGGCGAGGACGGCCGGGTCACCGAGCACCGAGTGCACCAGGCCCTCCGGGGTGAGCGCCGGCCAGGCCGCGTCGAGGAAGGCGGTCACCGGGCGGGCCCTGCCCATCCGGCGCAGCCAGGCGTCGCCCGGCGACTCGGCCCGGCGGGCCTCGGCCTGCCGTTGCAGCAACCCGACCACCCGGGCGCGGACCCGCTCCCGCCCGGTGTCGTACGGCAGGCCCTCCCGCCGGGTCTCCTCGATCACCCGGTGCAGCGGCTCCAGCCCGATCCGCCAGCGGAACGACCCGTCCGACACCATGATCGGCTCGGTCGGCGCGGTGATCCGCTGGTCCGCCGCCCGACGCAGCACCCCGGCCATCCGGGGATCGTGCTTGAGGGCGGCGACCGCCGGTTCGTCGACCGCGCGGACGGGCACCCGGGCGACCAGGTCCTCCACGGTGGCCTGGGCCACCTCGACCTCGCCGAGGGCGGGCAGCACCGCCGCGATGTACGACAGGAACGCCCGGTTCGGACCGACGATCAGCACCCCGGCCCGACGCAGCCGCTCCCGGTGCAGATAGAGCAGGTACGCGGCCCGGTGCAGCCCGACCGCGGTCTTGCCGGTGCCCGGCGCTCCCTGGACGCAGATCGAGTCGGCCAGGTCGGCCCGGACCAGTTCGTCCTGCTCGGGCTGGATGGTGGCGACGATGTCCCGCATCGGCCCGACCCGGGGGCGTTCGATCTCGGCGGTGAGGATGCGGCTGGCCGTGCCCAGTTCCTCGCCCCGGTCCAGGTGCTCGTCCTCGAAGCTGGTCAGCACCCCGGCGCTGAACCCGAACCGCCGTCGTACCGCGACGCCCTGCGGGTCCCGGGCGCTGGCCCGGTAGAACGATCGGGAGACCGGGGCCCGCCAGTCCAGCACCAGCGGTTCGCCCCGGTCGTCGGTGACATGCCGCCGACCGACGTGGTAGCCCCGGCCGGCGTGCTCCGGGTCGGCGGGGCCGAAGTCCAGCCGGCCGAAGAAGAGCGCGGTGGTCGGGTCGTCGGCCAGCTCGGCGACCCGCCGGGCCAGATGCCGGCCGAGCTGCTCGGCGGTGTACGCGTCCCCGGCGACCTTGTCACCGGTGGCGAAGAGCGACTCGGCGCGGTCGCGCATCCGTCGTAGCGCCTGCCGGGAGGTCTCCAGGTGGGCCTGCTCGGCGCTGAGTTCCGCTTCGAGGCGGGTGGGCTCGGGGTGGGTCCTGCCGCGTTCTTCGGTTGCGGGCACGGTGATCCTCTTGACGGTCTCGATCGGCTCGCCCGCGTATCCAGGAAGGGTCTCCTGGCGCGTGGGGACGTCCGCTGCGGTGGCTACCTCACCACGGCCGTCGAGCGGTCAACCACACTACGCCCCGCCCGCCCTCCCGCTCCACCCGGTTTCCGGCCGTCTGCGCCGGTCCGCGTGGCACCCTTGTGACAGGATTTGTCAGGAGGTGAGTCGTCGAGAGGCGTAGCCGTGCTTGAGCATGTGGGTCCGTGGCGCGAGGACGAGTATCTCGCGCTCGGCGAGACCGCCGATCGGATCGAGCTGTTCGACGGGAGTCTGCTGGTGAGTCCGGCACCCACCACACGCCATCAGCACATCTCGCGACGGCTGGCCAATCTGATCGACCCGTCGGCCGACGAGGTCGGCCTCTGGGTCTACGAAGCGGTGAGCGTCCGCCTCGCCACCGGTCGGATCTTCATCCCCGACCTCGTGGTGACTCCGATCGACGACGTCACCATCATCGACGCCTCGGACGTGGTGCTGGTCGGTGAGGTGGTCTCACCAGGCAATGCGGGCGCTGACCGGTTACTGAAGATGCAGCTCTACGCCGCTGCGCGGATCGGGTGGTACCTACTCGTCGAATCCGAGCAGCCGGATTCGGTGACGCTGCGGTTGTTCCGCCTCGACGGTGGGCGCTATGTCGAACATGTGGTGGCGAAGGGCGGCGAGACGCTGACCGCCGACGGCCCGTTTCCGTTCGAGATCGACACCCGCGCCCTGCTGCGTCGCCGGTGATGTGACGGCCCCTGACGGGGCGGCCCCGGGCGCTGGCCGGCGGTGCGGGGTTGGCCACTGTCCGGGCCTCCCGGTGAGCCGGTACGGGTCGGCGGGGATACGGTCGGGGCATGGTTGAGCGCGTGGCACGTCCCCGGGTCGGGCACATCCAGTTCCTGAACTGCCTGCCGATCTACTGGGGGCTGATGCGTTCCGGCGCGCTGCTCGACGTCGACCTGCACAAGGACTCGCCGGACCGGCTCAGTGCTGCGTTGGTCGCCGGTGACCTGGACATCGGCCCGATCTCCCAGGTGGAGTACCTGCGGCACGCCGACGAGCTGCTGCTCCTGCCGGACCTGGCGGTGGGCAGCGACGGGCCGGTGCTCTCGGTCAACGTGGTCTCCACCCGGCCGCTGACCGAGCTGGACGGCCGGCGGGTCGCGCTCGGCTCGACCTCGCGGACCGGGGTGCTGCTGGCCCAGCTCCTGCTCGCCGACCGGTACGGCGTCCACCCGGAGTACTTCCGCTGCCCGCCGGACCTGACCCAGATGCTGCTGGAGGCCGACGCCGGGGTGCTGATCGGGGACGTGGCGCTGCGCGCCCTCTACGAGGCGCCGGGTCGGGGGCTGGCGGTGACCGACCTCGGTCAGGCGTGGCGGGAGTGGACCGGGCTGCCGATGGTGTTCGCCGTCTGGGCGGTCCGCCGGGACTTCGCTGCCGCCCACCCGGGGCTGGTCAAGGAGGTGCACGAGGCGTTCCTGCGCTCCCGTGACCTGTGCCTGGCCGAGCTGGACCAGGTGGCGGAGGCGGCGGCCCGGTGGGAGCCGTTCGACGCGGCGACGCTGGCCACGTACTTCCGCGCCCTCGACTTCTCGTTGGGCGGGCGGCAGGTCGCCGGTCTGCGCGAGTTCGCCCGGCGGGCGGCGGCGACCGGCGAGGCTCCGGCCCTGCCCGAGGGCGGTCCGGAGTTCTTCGCCGGCTGAGCCAGCCGGTGGTGTGGCGATGTAGCGGTATCCCCGGCCGTGGATACCGCTACATCGGCGATCCGGAGTCGATCAACCCGGAGTCGATCAACCCGGTCAGGTGCTGGGGCCGATCAGGGCTTCGGTGATCTTCTGGCAGTTCCTCATGCCGTACTCGTAGCCCATGTTGATCGGGTAGCGGACCATCACGCCCATCGTCCAGGTGTCGCCGATGGCCAGGCAGTTGATGTGCATCTCCTGCTCGCGGGTCCGGTCGATCCAGCCGTTCTTGATGGCGATCTTCTTCTGCTGGGCCGCCGGGAACGCCTTGCGGATGCCGAAGTCACCCGATCCCCGGACCAGCCGCATCTCGTTGAGCAGCCACTTGGTCCATTTGGGGCCGGCGGCGCGACCGTCGGCGATGCAGTTGCCGAGCCGGGCGGCGTCGCGGGGGGAGAGGTTGGTCCGGCTCCAGCCACCGTCGGCGGCGACGCTGCTGTCGGTGAGCTTGCACAGCGAGAGCAGCCGCTTGATCGAGGCGGACCGGCCGACCCCGTTGTAGAACTGCTCGGCCCGGGTGTTGTCGCTGTCCCGGATGATCCGGGTGGCGTCGGCGAGCTTGGCGTCGCTCGGGGTCTGCCCGTTCTCGGCCGCCCGGCGCAGGTAGTCGGCGACGATCCACGACTTGATCAGCGAGGCGGTGGTGCTGGTCTCGGCCATGTTGTCCGAGCCGATGATCGCGCCGGTGCGGCGATCCAGGACGCTCCAGGCGTACCAGCCCTTGATGTCGAGGTCGAGGTCCCGGTCCGCGAAGGGCAGCGGTGCGAGCGAGGGGGTCGGCGACGGCGCCGGGGTCGGCCGGCTGCGGCGGTCGACGGCCGACCCGGTGGACCGGGACTCGGTGGACGCGTCACCCCAGCGCGAGGCGGCGGTGGACTCCATCGGCGAGCCGGGGAGCAGTCGCAGCGAGACGAGCACCAGACCGGTGAGGACCGCGGCGACCGCGGCGATCTTCAACGGTCGGTGGTCCCGTCGGGCGGAGCGGCCGGGCCGCCGGCTGCCCGACATCAGAGCTTCCCGAGCGGCTGCGGCACCTTGAGCGCGGCACCGGGCTGCGGGGTGACCAGTTGGGTGGCGACGCTGGCGCACACCTTGGCACCGTAGGTCAACTGCTGGCGTATCGGGTAGCGCATCATCACGGCGAGGCTCCACTTGTCGGTGACGGCGAGGCAGCTGACGTGCCAGTTGCCGTCGTAGCTGAGGGGGGTCCAGCCGTTCTTCATCGCGACCGGGCCCTGCTTGGTGATCTCCTCGGGCAGGCCGTCGATGATGCCCCACCGGCCGCCGCCGGAGCGGGCGGACTGCTTGCTCACGCTGCCCCGGACCTGGGCCATCTCGTTGAGCACCCACTTGGTCCAGTGGGGGCCGGCGGCCTTGCCGTCGGCGACGCAGTCACCGAGTCGGGCGGCGTCGCGGGGGGACATCCGGGTGAAGCTCCACCAGCCCTCGTAGCCGGGGACGTTGCCGGGCCTGGTGTCCTTGAGGCCGCAGATCTCGATCGCCCGCTTGAGTACCGGGCCGGGCTGGCCGTTGTCCAGCGCCCGGTACGAGCCTCCCGACTTCGCGTAGAGCCGGTTGGTGGCGTCGTCGTTGCTGTCCCGGATGGCCAGGCTCGCGTTCTTCAACATCGATGCCGGTGGCTTGTCGTCGCCGAGTTCGCGCAGGTAGTCGGAGACGATCCAGACCTTGAGCATCGACTCGGTGGAGCTGGTCGAGGTCATGTTCTTCGAGCCGGAGACCTCGCCGGTCTTGCGGTCCTGCAGGGCCCAGGCGAAGAACTCCCCCTTGAAGTTCACCGTGACCGTACCGGCGGCCAGGGTGGGCGCCGGTGGCGCGGTGGGCGTGGGCGCGGGTACCTCCTCCGCCGTGCCGCCGCCGGTGCCGCCGGTCGGGTCGTCGCCGGCGAGCTTGGCGTAGGCGGTCGGCACCAGCAGGCCGGTGCCGAGCAGCACCGCCATGACGGCGAGCACCATGATCACGCGAGATCGCATGCGTGGGTGAACTCCAGATGTCAGGCCGGGGGGACCGGCTGCTTCCGCGGGTGTCGGCTCGACCGCCGAGGCCGGGGGAATGGCCTGTGTCTCGCTGGCGATCGTCGGTAGCCGATCGGTGGTGACCGGGGAAGTCTACGTCCGGACAGCCGACTCGCCAGAATCCGACGCACGGCAAACTGCCGGTAAGTCGAGATAAAGGCACGGTTTGCGCCTCTTGTGGGTATTCATCTTTGATCAGTGACCCAAGTCATAGTCAGCCGGGCATCCTGGTGTCGACCGAACGCATCCGCCTGGTGACGGAGGGGGCTACTCAAATCCTGTTACATCCTCTGGTGCCAGTGGAGGCGAGCTGTAACACTTAACGAATGTATGGCAACGACTTCGCCCCGGAACAGGACGCGCCCGGCGGTGGCCTGCTCGGTCAGGTCGAGGCCGCCGAGGCGGCGCTGCGCGAGGCGGCGGCCCGCGGCCGGGAGGGTGCCCCCACGCCCGGCGCGGACCCGGCGGCGTACTTCGCCGACGTCATCGACGCCGATCAGAAGATCGAACCCCGCGACTGGATGCCCGACGCCTACCGTCGGACACTGGTCCGGCAGATCGCCCAGCACGCCCACTCGGAGATCATCGGCATGCAGCCGGAGGGGAACTGGATCAGTCGGGCCCCCTCGCTCAAGCGCAAGGCCATCCTGCTGGCCAAGGTGCAGGACGAGGCCGGCCACGGCCTCTACCTCTACGCCGCCGCCGAGACCCTCGGCGTGAGCCGCGACGAACTGGTCGAGCTGCTGCTCGACGGGCGGCAGAAGTACAGCTCGATCTTCAACTACCCCACCCTGACCTGGGCCGACGTGGGCGCGATCGGTTGGCTGGTCGACGGCGCGGCGATCGTCAACCAGGTCCCGCTGTGCCGCTGCTCCTACGGGCCGTACGCGCGGGCGATGATCCGTGTCTGCAAGGAGGAGTCGTTCCACCAGCGGCAGGGCTACGAGATCCTGCACACCCTGGCGCACGGCACCCCCGCCCAACGGGCGATGGCGCAGGACGCGCTCGACCGCTGGTGGTACCCGTCACTGGCGATGTTCGGCCCGCCCGACGGTGACTCCACCCACTCCGCGCAGTCGATGGCCTGGAAGATCAAGCGGTTCTCCAACGACGAGCTGCGGCAGCGCTTCGTCGACATGTGCGTGCAGCAGGCAGAGGTCCTCGGGCTCCGCATCCCCGACCCCGACCTGCGCTGGAACGACGACCGGCAGGCGTACGACTTCACCCAGCCGGACTACGACGAGCTGATGCGGGTGATCTCCGGTGAGGGCCCCTGCAACCGGCAACGGATGGAACACCGGCGGCGGGCCCACGCCGACGGCGCCTGGGTACGCGAGGCCGCCACGGCGTACGCCGCGAAGCGGGCCGCGCAGACCCGGGCCACCGACCAACGGGAGAAGGTGGCCGCGTGAGCGAGCAGAGCGAACCGCCCCGGGCCCCGGTGACCTCGCCGCTGTGGGAGGTCTTCGTCCGGGCCCGACGGGGCCTGTCCCACACCCACGTCGGCAGCCTGCACGCCCCCGACGCCGAGCTGGCCCTGCGCAACGCCCGGGACCTCTACACCCGCCGGCAGGAGGGCGTCTCCATCTGGGTGGTGCCGGCGGGCGCGATCACCGCGTCCAGCCCCGACGAGAAGGACGCCTTCTTCGACCCGGCCGCCGACAAGGTCTACCGCCACCCCACCTTCTACGAGGTGCCGGACGGGGTGGCGCACCTGTGAACGGCCCCGTCGACTTCACCCTCGCCCTCGGCGACGACGCGCTGGTGGCCGCCCAACGGCTCGGCGAGTGGGCCACCCGCGCGCCCGAGATGGAAGAGGACATCGCGCTGGCCAACATCGCCCTCGACCAGCTCGGCGCGGCCCGCCTGCTGCTGTCGTACGCGGGTGAGCTGGAGGGCGCCGGCCGGGACGAGGACGCGTTGGCGTTCCTGCGCGACGACCGGGAGTTCCGCAACTGTCTCCTGGTCGAGCTGCCCAACGGCGACTTCGCGGTGACCATGGTGAAGCTGCTGCTGCTCGCGGCCTACCAGGTGCCGCTCTACACCGCGCTGGCCGGGTGCGGCGACGAGCGGCTCGCCGCGATCGGGGCCAAGGCGCGCAAGGAGTCCGCCTACCACCTGGACCACTCCGCGCTGTGGGTGAAGCGGCTCGGCGACGGCACCGACGAGTCGCACCGCCGCGCCCAGGCCGCGCTGGACCAGCTCTGGCCCTACCACCACGAGCTGTTCACGGCGGACCCGGCGGCACCGGTCGACCCGGCCGGCCTGCGGGCCGACTTCGACGCGGTGGTGCACCCGGTGCTGGCCGAGGCCACCCTGACCCGGCCGGAGACCGGCTGGACCCCGGGCGGTGGTCGGGACGGCGTACACACCGAGCACCTGTCCTTCCTGCTGGCCGAGATGCAGGTGCTGCACCGCGCGCACCCCGGGGCGCAGTGGTGAGCCGGGCGGGCCTGGGGTGGCAGCGGTGACCGACCCGAGGGCGGCCGCGGCGGCGGTGGTGGATCCGGAGATCCGGGTGATCACCATCGACGAGCTGGGCATCCTGCGGGCGGTCGACCGGGACCGGGAGACCGGCCGGGTGGTCGTCACGATCACCCCCACCTACACCGGCTGTCCGGCGATGGACGTGATCCGGGCCGACATCCGCCGGGCGCTGGCGGTCGCCGGGTATCCCGACGCCGAGGTCCGCACGGTCTTCAGCCCCGCCTGGAGTACGGACTGGATCTCCGAGGGTGGACGGGCGAAACTCGCCGCCGCCGGTATCGCCCCGCCTGCCCCGCGCGGCGACGGCACGGCGGTGCCGGTGACCCTGGCGGTGCGCTGCCCGCGCTGCGGCTCGCCGGAGACCGAGCAGGTCAGCCGGTTCGGTTCCACCGCGTGCAAGGCACTGTGGCGCTGTCGTTCCTGCTCCGAACCCTTCGACCACCTGAAGGCGCTGTGACTGTCACGATCTCCCGCCCGGTCCGTCGCCGGCCGTCCTTCCACCCGCTGCCGGTCGCCGCCGTCGACCGGCTCACCGACGACGCCGTGGCGATCACCTTCGCGGTGCCCGAGGAGTTGCGGGCGACGTTCGCGTTCGCCGCCGGCCAGCACCTGACCCTCCGCCTGCCCGGTGCCGCCGGTGTGGACGTGCGGCGGTCGTACTCGATCTGCTCGACGCCTGACGACCTGGCCCGCAACGGCCGGTTGCGGATCGGGGTGCGGGAGATCCCCGGCGGCGCGTTCTCCAGCTATGCCTGCCGCGCGCTGCGGCACGGCGACACCGTCGACGTGCTGCCCCCGCTGGGGCACTTCACCACCGCGTTCGTTCCGGAGCGGGTGCGGCACTACGGCGCGGTGGTCGCCGGTTCCGGCATCACCCCGGTGCTCGCGCTGGTCGCGACCGCCCTGGCCGTCGAGCCGGCCAGCACCTTCACCCTGGTGTACGGCAACCGCACGGCGAACACGGTGATGTTCGCCGAGGAGTTGGCCGACCTGAAGGACCGTTACCCGACGAGGCTGCACCTGGTGCATGTGCTCTCCCGGGAGCCGGGCGAGTCGCCGTTGCTCTCCGGCCGGATCGACGCCGACCGGCTGGGCCGGCTGCTGGACACCATCGTGCCCGGCGACGCCATCGCCGAGTGGTTCCTCTGCGGCCCGTACCAGATGGTGCTGGACGCGAAGGCGGTGCTGACCGGCCGGGGCCTGCCGGAGTCGGCGGTGCACACCGAGTTGTTCCACGTCGACGCCCCACCGGAGCCGGTACGCCGCAGCGGCGAGTCGACAGGCGGCGCGGAGGTGACGATCGTGCTGGACGGCCGATCGTCGCGGTTCACCATGGGCGCGGGCGAGCGGGTGCTGGACGCGGCGCTGAAGGTGCGCGGCGAACTGCCGTACGCCTGCAAGGGCGGGGTCTGCTCGACCTGCCGGGCGAAGGTGGTCTCCGGTGCGGTGACGATGGCCCGCAACTACGCCCTGGAGCCGGACGAGGTGGCCGCCGGGTACGTACTGACCTGCCAGTCCACCCCCACCACCGACACCCTTACTGTCGACTACGACGGGTAGCGTCGTCGGCTGCGTCCCGCCCGGTCGGCGGGCCTGTTGTCTGTTGCGGGTCCTGTCGAGCTGATGACGTCAGCGACTCACCCGGGATCGACCGATCTGCACCGGTTTCGCCATCCTGGCGACCGCTCAGTCGGTGCGGAGGTGGGCGGTCCGGTAGGTGAGGTCGGAGTGGTGCTCGACGGGTGAGTGAGTGCCGAGACTTCGCTCCGGGTGTCCCCGGCCAGACATACTGGCAATGAGTTGTCCGGATGCTCCGGACGAAGGTAGCCTGGCTATCGCCGGGGGCAGTAGCCCCCTGGAAGTGGACCCGGCAGCCTTCCGGACGGTGGGTGGGCCGGGTCTCGCGTTTCTCGGGCCGGTCAGACCCGGTGTGATTCGGTGACCACGGCCCGCACCGCCGTGCGCCAGTGTCCTCCTCTCGCCCAACACCAGGCGAGTGCGTCAGGGATGGCCAGCAGGCACTCCTCGTGCGCTTTCAGATGGTCGTAGCGGAGTTGTCCGGCGATTCCGGCTCTGCGAACCTCCTCAAAGAGCAGCCGCTGATCGGCCTTGAGCGTCGAGTCGTCCCGCTCGATGACCAGACGCGCTGCACTGGTTTTCGCGGCGTATTCGACCAGCCCGGCGAGGCAGGCATCCCGGGCAGCTTTCGTGGTCCGGTGGCCGACTGCATCGAACACGGTGGCCTGAACCCCGATGGTGGTGATCGCGGTCACGATCTGCCGCCGCCGGTCATCTCTTTCCTTGTGAAAGTGGATCCGGCGCTGGTGGGGCAGGACGAGACTCCGCACTGCCCTGCGGGCGCGAATCAGGTCGGAAGGCAGCACGACGGCGGCGACCAGGAGGAAGCTGCGTTCCTTGGTCTCGTCCACGAAGATGTGGCTCCTCAACCCGGGTGCCCCTCTGCCGTGGCGGTCACCCGTTGTTTCCGGCATTGACGATTTGTCGGATGAGTTCAAGGCGGTCCTGAGGGCCGAGGGCGGCCAGGTTGCCACCCCCGATCCCGTCAAGAACGGCACGTACGTCGCACTCCTGGGGACGCAGGACGGCATCGATGACGCGAGCCCGCGGCCCGCCGTCGCGGCAGTAGATCCACACGGTCTGGTTCTGTCGCGGTTCGGTGTTCTGGTCCGGGTCCAAGCGCTCTGGCGGGAAGTAGCCGAGCCCGGTGGCCTGGAGCGCTTCTGCGATCTCTGCCAGCACCCAACGCCCCAGCTTCCGGTAGCCGAGTTCCTCTCGTAACTCTCCGAGGCTCGCTTCCGTTAGTCCTCCGTCCGCTCGGCATCGGGCGGCAGTGCCGGGTGTCTGCTCCATCTTCCTCAACAATCGTCGCCACGCAGTCCGGCCATCATGTTGTGTATTGGCATCACAGGTTGTCAAGGGATGGCATACAAGTTGTCATGATCTTGACAATATGACAGCTCCCTGGTCGAGCGGAGCGCGCCCCGGCGCACCCCCACGGGCAGCAAACCGCGGTCGGCGTACGCTCGGGACGTGACGGCGAACCGGGAGATCGACGACATCCTGCAGCGCGGCGCGGACGGCGGGCGGATCACGCCCGAGGAGGCGCTGCTGCTCTACACCGAGGCGCCCTTCCACGCGTTGGGCGAGGCGGCGGACGCGGTACGCCGGCGGCGCTACCCGGACAACATCGTCACCTACCTGATCGACCGCAACATCAACTACACGAACGTCTGCGTGACGGCGTGCAAGTTCTGCGCGTTCTACCGCGCCCCCAAACACGCCGAGGGCTGGACCCACCCGACCGAGGAGATCCTGCGCCGCTGCGGCGAGGCGGTCGAGCTGGGCGCGACCCAGGTCATGCTCCAGGGCGGCCACCACCCGGACTACGGCGTGGAGTACTACGAGGAGCTGTTCTCCTCGGTCAAGAAGGCGTACCCGCAGCTCGCGATCCACTCGATCGGGCCGAGCGAGATCCTGCACATGGCGAAGGTCTCCGGCGTCAGCCTGGACGAGGCCATCGCCCGGATCAAGGCCGCCGGGCTGGACTCGATCGCCGGTGCCGGGGCCGAGATGCTCCCCGACCGGCCGCGTAGGGCGATCGCCCCGCTCAAGGAGTCCGGCGCGCGCTGGCTGGAGGTCATGGAGCTGGCCCACCGGCAGGGCCTGGAGTCCACCGCCACGATGATGATGGGCACCGGCGAGACCAACGCCGAGCGGATCGAGCACCTGCGGATGATCCGCGACGTGCAGGACCGCACCCGGGGGTTCCGGGCGTTCATCCCGTGGACGTACCAGCCGGAGAACAACCACCTCAAGGGCCGCACCCAGGCCACCGCGCTGGAGTACCTGCGCCTGGTGGCGGTGGCGCGGCTGTTCTTCGAGACCGTGCCGCACCTCCAGGCGTCCTGGCTGACCACCGGTAAGGACGTCGGCCAGCTCGCCCTGCACATGGGCGTCGACGACCTCGGTTCGATCATGCTGGAGGAGAACGTCATCTCCTCGGCCGGCGCGCGGCACCGCTCCAACCTGCACGAGCTGATCGGCATGATCCGCTCGGCTGACCGGATTCCGGCCCAGCGGGACACCCTCTACCGTCGACTGGCGGTGCACCACACCCCCGCCGACGACCCGACCGACGACCGGGTGGTGTCGCACTTCTCCTCGATCGCCATGCCCGGCGGTGGTGCCGGTCGTACGCTGCCGCTCGTCGAGGCACGCTGAGCCCTGCCGGTTGTCACGGGGAGTTACCGGTCGGGCTGGAATGGTGACTGGCTGAACGGGTCCGGGTGTCGGCCCCGGGGATATTCGTGGTCGCCGTTCGGCCGAGGCGGTGCGGGACCAGCCCCCACAAGACGCGGCAATTGGGGCGGCCTGCGGCACGCTGGGCGGATATCCCGCTCCCGGTGCTGCGGCGCGGGGGTTGGCGTCGCGTGGCGGTGCCCGCTAACGTGCGCCCGACGTACCTCCGCTGACCGCCTGCGGCGAGCGGATGACGAGTGTCGTACGTCCTCCATCGGCCCGGGAGGGCCGTTCATATAAAACGGGGGCGGGACGGGTGACCGTCCCGCCCCCGCTCCTCGTCCGTTCGGCCCCGTCTCGGACAAAATCGCACGTCACGGCTGGCGTACCGACGTCGATCTCGGATAACGTCCGCTCGGTTCGCCACATCAGCCCCACCTTTCCCAGCAGTCCCTAGCCCCCCGGGGGATCGATGACTCTGTTCCACCGCTCGGCCCTGGCCCGCGTCGGTGCCGTGGCCCTGCTCGCCGTCGGTGGCCTGGCCACCGTCGCCGCCCCGGCCAGCGCCGCCGACCAGGCGCAGCTCGACCTCGTCCCGCTCAGCTCCCAGCTCGCCCTGGGCGTCAAGGAGGCCAAGGCCAAGCCGTTCAAGTTCTCCGTGCAGAACGTCCGCGGCACGGTCGACGCCAAGGACGTGAAGGTCACCGTCGAGACCGCGGGCCTGAGGCCCAACAAGGTAGGGGTGCTCGTGCCGGACGGCTGCGCCGTCAGCGGCACCGCCTTCACCTGCTCCCTGTCCGACCTGGGCGGCACCACCGACGGCATCGCCGCCGGCACCACCGAGGAGTTCGGCATCCCGCTGTTCGGCACCGACACGCGTGGCAAGGGCGGCGTGCTGAAGGTGACCGTGAGCGGGTCCAACACCACCTCGGACTCGGTCGACCACGACATCATGGTCGTCAAGCCCGGCTACGACCTGACCACCTGGGTGCAGGACGTCTACGCCGACGTGGTGGTCGACGGCGACGAGGCCGGCGAGAGCGGGCTGACCGGTGTCAAGCCCGGCGGGACCGCCCCGCTGGACTGGGCGGTCTACAACGGCGGCAGCCGCCGCGCGACCGGCGTCTTCTACGGAATCGCCCTGCCGGACGGCGCCAGCTTCGTCGACCTGCCGGAGAGCTGCGTCACGCAGGACCTGGGCGGCGTGGTGGCGTACTGCGAGGACGCCGGCGCGGTGCTGCGGCCGGGCGAGTTCTACACCGCCGACGTACGGGTCAAGGTCGGCGCGGGCGTCACCGAGAAGGTGCTCACCCCGGGCGTCCTGTTCGCCGCCGGGCTGACCGAGGCCGAGGGCACGCCGGAGGAGGAGCCGCAGGTCGCCAGCAAGGCGCAGCGCAAGATCTTCACCGAGACCGACGACATCGACAACACGTCGCTGTTCGACGTGTTCGTCGACCTGAGCACCGGCCCCAGCCCGAGCCCCAGCCCGACCGGTGAGCCGAGCCCGAGCCCGAGCACCAGCGGTCAGCCGAGCCCGAGCACCAGCGTCAGCCCGACGACCGGTGGTGGCACCGGCGGCGGCGACGGCGGTCTGCCGGTGACCGGCGCGCAGGCCACCCTGATCGGTGGCATCGGTGCCGTCGTGCTGCTCGCGGGCGGCGCGCTGCTGATGCTCGCCCGTCGGCGTCGGCTCGTGCTGGTGACCCCGGGCGACGAGAAGCCGCGGAGCTGACCGCAGGCAGGTCTTTCGCGTAGGACAACCGGCGGGCGGGGTGGGCGACCACCCCGCCCGCCGCGTGTCCGGGATAGCCACCCCACGCCGGGCGGGTGGGATCAGGCTGGCAGAGTGGAGGGGTGAGCCGTACCCCGCAGGGCCAGCGCGCCGGCCTGGACAAGTCGCCACCCGAGGTCGCCGCGATGTTCGACGGGGTGGCCGCCCGTTACGACCTGACCAACACGGTCCTGTCCTTCGGGCAGGACCGGTCGTGGCGACGGGCCACCCGGGCGGCGCTCGGGCTGCTCCCCGGCGAGCGGGTGCTGGACGTGGGCGCCGGCACCGGGGTGTCGACGCAGGAGTTGGCCCGCTCCGGGGCGTACGCGGTGGGTGCGGACCTGTCGCAGGGCATGCTGCACGCCGGCAAGCGGGTCCGGCCGGAGGTGCCGCTACTGGCCGGGGACGCGCTGCGGCTGCCCTTCGCCGACGCCTCCTTCGACGCGGTGACGATCTCCTTCGCCCTGCGCAACGTCAACGACCCCGACGCCGCGCTGCGGGAGCTGGCCCGGGTGACCCGGCCGGGCGGCCGGCTGGTGGTCTGCGAGTTCAGCACGCCGGTGAACCCGGCCTTCCGCACCGTCTACCTGTCGTACCTGATGCGGTCGTTGCCGGCGGTGGCCCGGACGGTGTCCAGCAACCCCGACGCGTACGTCTACCTGGCCGAGTCGATCCGGGCCTGGCCGGACCAGGCGGCCCTGGCGGCGCGGGTCGGTGCGGCCGGTTGGGGCCGGGTGGCGTGGCGCAACCTGACCGGCGGGGTGGTGGCCCTGCACCGGGCCGTCCGGACGTGACCGAGGGTGAACGACGTATTTCCCTGATGTCCATATTTATTGCTTTTTAGCGCGTAAGCTCCCGGGCATGACCGGAGCAGTGCCCAACGACCCGACGCCCCCCGGCGGCGACGATACCGCCGCGCTGGTCGCCCAGCTCAGAGAGTTGGCCGGCGCGGACCCGACCGAGGTTCGTCAGGTGGTCGCCGAGGTGCTGGGTGCCCTCGACCGGGCGGCCGGCGGAGCGCTGCGTGACCACCTGCCGGCGGCGGTCCGGGCCGACGACGGGCTCGACATCGCCCGGAACTGAGGGACGAACCCACCCCGACCCGCATGTTTCCAGGAAGTTAGGTATGCCTCACCCGGCAGCTGTGTAACCACGGTCATAGACTCCAACCCGATCGGGCTTGTGAAGCATTTCACGAGCGTGCGGGAGGAGGCGCAGATGACATCGGTGGAGAACGACGCCGACGTGATCGTGGTGGGCGCCGGTCCCGGTGGATCGGCGACGGCGTACCACCTGGCGCGGCACGGCGTACGCGTGCTGCTGCTGGAGAAGACCGAGTTCCCCCGCGAGAAGGTGTGCGGGGACGGGCTCACCCCCAGGGCGACCCGGCAGCTCATCCGGATGGGCGTGGACACCTCGCCCGAGGCCGGCTGGCTGCACAACAGGGGCCTGCGGGTGATCGGCGGCGGGGTACGCCTCGAACTGGACTGGCCCGACCTGGCCAGCTTCCCCAACTACGGCCTGGTCCGGACCCGGCTGGACTTCGACGACCTGCTCGCCCGACGGGCGGTCTCCGCCGGTGCCGAGCTGCGTACCGGCGTCAACGTCATCGGCCCGGTGCTCGACGCCGACGACCGGGTGGTCGGGGTGACCGCCGAGGTCGGCCCGGACAAGGAGCCGGCCACCTTCCACGCCCCGCTGGTGGTCGCCGCCGACGGCGTCTCCGGCCGGTTCCCGCTCGCCCTGGGCCTGGCCAAGCGGGAGGACCGGCCGATCGGCGTGGCCGTCCGCCGCTACTACCGCTCGCCCGCCCGGCACGACGACGACTACCTGGAGTCCTGGCTGGAGCTGCGCAGCAAGGACAGCGACGCGCTGCTGCCCGGCTACGGCTGGATCTTCGGCCTCGGCGACGGCCGGGTCAACGTCGGCCTCGGCGTGCTCAACTCCTCCTCCGCGTTCGGCAAGACGAACTACCGGCGGCTGCTCACCGACTGGCTGGCCAACACCCCGGCGGACTGGGGGATGACCGACGAGACGAACGCCGACGGCCCCATCCTCGGCGCGGCGCTGCCGATGGGCTTCAACCGGGTGCCGCACTACACCCGGGGGGTCCTGCTGGTCGGCGACTCCGGCGGCATGGTCAACCCGTTCAACGGTGAGGGCATCGCGTACGCGATGGAGTCCGGCGAGTTGGCCGCCGAGGTCATCGTGCAGGCGCTGGCCCGACCGGCCGGCCCGGAGCGGGAGCGGGCACTGACCGCGTACCCGCAGGAGCTGAAGGCCCGGTTCGGCGGCTATTACCGGCTCGGCGGGATCTTCGTCAAGCTGATCGGCCGGCCCGAGGTGATGCGGATGGCGACCAAGCACGGCATGCCGCACCCGATGCTGATGCGCTTCGTGCTCAAGCTGCTGGCCAACCTGACCGACCCGCGCGGCGGGGACGCGATGGACCGGGTCATCAACGCGATGACGAAGGCGGCCCCGGCCGTGTGAGGCGTGACCGGGCCGGGGCCAACGGCGGCACCGGCACGGGCAGGGATCGACCCCCGCTGACGGAAGTCACGAGGGACGTGAATAGTGTGAATTTTGTCAAGCACCTGGGGCAGGGGAAGGACGAGCAGGAGAAAAGATGTCGCTCTCGCCTTACGCACCGATCATCGGGCTGTTCGCCCTCGCCGCGGCGTTCTCGCTGTTCTCCGTGGCCGCCGCCCGCTTCGCCGGTCCCCGGCGCTACAACAAGGCCAAGCTCGAGGCGTACGAGTGTGGGATCGAGCCCAGCCCGCAGCCCGTGGGCGGGGGACGGTTCCCGATCAAGTTCTACCTGACGGCGATGCTCTTCATCGTCTTCGACATCGAGATCATCTTCCTCTACCCCTGGGCGGTCTCCTTCGACGCCCTGCCGATCTTCGGCTTCGTGGAGATGGTCCTGTTCATCGTCGCGGTCTTCGTCGCGTACGCCTACGTGTGGCGGCGCGGCGGGCTGGACTGGGACTGAGGGAGGAACGTCAGATGGGCATCGAGGAGAAACTCCCCGCCGGCGTCCTGCTCACCTCCGTGGAGAAGCTGGTCAACTGGTCGCGGAAGTCGTCCGTCTGGGGCGCCACCTTCGGCCTGGCCTGCTGCGCCATCGAGATGATGGCGGCCGGTGGCCCGCACTACGACATGGGCCGCTGGGGCATGGAGGTCTTCCGCGCCTCGCCACGTCAGGCCGACCTGATGATCGTGGCCGGCCGGGTGAGCCAGAAGATGGCCCCGGTCCTGCGCCAGATCTACGACCAGATGGCCGAGCCCCGCTGGGTGCTCTCCATGGGCGTCTGCGCCAGCAGCGGCGGCATGTTCAACAACTACGCGATCGTCCAGGGCGTCGACCACATCGTCCCGGTCGACATGTACCTGCCGGGCTGCCCGCCCCGCCCCGAGATGCTCATCGACGCGATCCTCAAGCTCCGCGAGAAGATCATGTACGAGCCGCTGGGCCCGAACGGCCGCAAGATGCAGGCGGCCCGCCTGGAGCGCGGCGACGTGCCCGTGGTGCCGTACGGCTCGATGCCGTCGTCGTACCGCAACGACAAGGCCCGCCGTGCCGAGTGGACGAAGGCGGTCCGCGAGGGGCGCGAGGAGCAGTTGCGGATCGAGAACTGGATGAACGCCCAGAACCACCTCCAGGCACAGGGGGGTCCCAAGTGACCGACGACCGCACCAACGACGGCGGGGTGCCGGTACCGGTCACCCCGGCCGGTGCGACGAGCGGTGCCCCCGCCGAGCTGCCGCCGTCCAGCCCCGCCGGGCGCGGCATGTTCGGCATGCAGGGCACCGGCGACGTGTCCGGTTACGGCGGCCTGGTCCGTCACCGCACCCCGGTCGAGGATGCCCCCCGGCCGTACGGTGGCTACTTCGACGAGGTGCGGGATGCGCTGGAGGAGGCGTACCCGCAGTTCGGCGACGCGATCGAGAAGGTCGTCGTCGACCGGGGCGAGCTGACCCTGCACGTGCGCCCGGAGCGGATCGCCGAGGTGTGCCAGGTGATGCGGGACGACCTCGCGCTGCGCTTCGAGTTGTGCTCGTCGGTGTCCGGGGTGGACTACCTCGGCGCCGACGAGCGCCGGCTGCACGTGGTCTACCAGCTCACCTCGATGACCTACCGGCGTCGGGTCCGGCTGGAGGCGGCCGTCTCCGCCGAGCACCCGCACCTGCCCAGCGTCACCGCCGTCTACCCGACGGCCGACTGGCAGGAGCGCGAGGCGTACGACATGTTCGGGGTCATCTTCGACGGCCACCCCAACCTGACCCGGGTCCTCATGCCGGACGACTGGGAGGGCCACCCGCAGCGCAAGGACTACCCGCTCGGCGGCGTCCCGGTGGAGTACAAGGGCGCCGAGATTCCGCCGCCGGACCGCAGGAGGTCGTACCAATGACCACGTCCAACTACGCGACCGAGCGGGAGACCACCGAGGGTCGGGTCTTCACCGTCACCGGTGGGGACTGGGACCAGGTCGTCTCCGGCACCGACCCGATCAACGACGAGCGGATCGTCGTGAACATGGGTCCGCAGCACCCGTCGACGCACGGCGTGCTCCGGCTGATCCTGGAGCTGGAGGGCGAGACGGTCCGCGAGGCCCGCTCGGTCGTCGGCTACCTGCACACCGGCATCGAGAAGAACCTCGAGTACCGCAACTGGGTGCAGGGTTCGACGTTCGTGACCCGGATGGACTACCTCTCCCCGATCTTCAACGAGACGGCGTACAGCCTCGCGGTGGAGAAGCTGCTCGGCATCACCGACGACATCACCGAGCGGGCCACCACGATCCGGGTCCTGATGATGGAGCTGAACCGGATCTCCTCGCACCTGGTCTGGCTGGCCACCACCGGCATGGAGCTGGGCGCGATCTCGATCATGCTGTACGGCTTCCGCGAGCGGGAGTACATCCTCGACATCTTCGAGACCATCACCGGCCTGCGGATGAACCACGCGTACGTCCGGCCGGGCGGGGTGGCGCAGGACGTCCCGGACGCGGCGATCGTCAAGATCCGCGAGTTCCTCAAGATGATGCCGAAGAAGCTCAAGGAGTACGAGGATCTCCTCTCCGGCCAGCCGATCTGGACCGAGCGCACCCAGGGTGTCGCGGTGCTCGACGTGACCGCCTGTGTCGCGCTCGGCGTCACCGGCCCGGTGCTGCGCTCCGCCGGCCTCGCCTGGGACCTGCGCAAGACCATGCCGTACTGCGGCTACGAGACGTACGAGTTCGACGTGCCGACCCACCCGGACGGCGACGTCTGGGGCCGCTACCTGGTCCGGCTCGCCGAGATCCGGGAGTCGCTCAAGCTGGTCGAGCAGGCGTTGGACCGGCTGCGGCCGGGGCCGGTGATGGTGGCCGACCGCAAGATCGCCTGGCCGGCGCAGCTCGCCATCGGCGTGGACGGCATGGGCAACTCGCTGGAGCACGTCGCCAAGATCATGGGTCAGTCGATGGAGTCGCTGATCCACCACTTCAAGCTGGTCACCGAGGGCTTCCGGGTCCCACCGGGCCAGGTGTACGTCGGCATCGAGTCGCCCCGGGGCGAGCTGGGCGTGCACGCGGTCTCCGACGGCGGCACCCGGCCGTACCGGGTGCACTACCGGGAGCCGAGCTTCGTCAACCTCCAGGCCCTTCCGGCGATGGCCGAGGGCGGCCTGATCGCCGACGTGATCGCCGGTGGCGCCTCGCTTGACCCCGTGATGGGTGGTTGTGACAGGTGAGCGCGAGGAGTGAGCTTGCGAGCCCCGCAGTCGCGAACGGAAGGCGACGCCGATGAGTGTTTTCACTGAAGAGACCCGGGTCCGGGCGCGGGAGATCATCGCCCGGTACCCGGCCGACCGGTCCCGCTCGGCGCTGCTGCCGCTGCTGCACCTGGTACAGGCCGAGGAGGGCTACGTCTCCCCGGCCGGGGTGGCGTTCTGCGCCGAGGTGCTGGGGCTGAACAAGGCCCAGGTCGGCGCGGTGGCCACCTTCTACACCATGTACAAGCGCCGGCCCACCGGTGACTACCTGGTCAGCGTCTGCACCAACACGATGTGCAACGTGCTCGGCGGGCAGGAGGTCTACGACACGCTCGCCGAGCACCTCGGCGTCGGGCACGACGAGACCACCGCCGACGGGAAGATCACCCTGGAGCACGCCGAGTGTCTGGCGGCCTGCGACTACGGCCCGGTGATGACCGTCAACTACGACTTCTTCGACGGCGTCGACCCGCAGGGCGCCGTCGGCGTGGTGGACGAGCTGCGCGCCGGTGGCCGGCCGATGCCGACCCGGGGCGCCCGGCTCTGCACCCTCAAGGAGATGGCCGTCCAGCTCGCCGGTTTCGCCGACGAGCGCGAGGGCGCGGTCGCCGACGGCGGACCGGGCGAGGCCACCCTGCGTGGCCTGCGCCTGGCCGAGCAGCACGGGATCACGGCACCGGGCTACGACCCGAAGACCCCGATCCGCAGCAAGGCCGAGGCCGACCGGGCCGCCGCCGAGGCCAAGGCGAAGGCCGAAGCCGCCAAGGCCCCCGCGCCGGCCACCCCGGCGGCGAAGCCGGAGCAGGTCACCGGCAGCACCGCGCCGGACGTCAAGGCCCCGGACGACAAGTCGCCGCAGGTGCGTACCGCCGAGACCCGGCAGCCCGACGCGGCCACCGCCGTGCCGGACGCCCCCGGCACCCGGGTCCCGACCGACGGCGCGCCACCGGCCGGCCGCGACGCGCAGGCGGCGCAGGCGGCCGGGGTGGCCGCGAACGCCCCCGCCGGTGACGGCAAGCCCGCCGGCGACGAAGCCGGCGCGCAGGAGCGCAACCTCAAGGAAGCCGAGGCGGAAACGGGCGCTGCCGGCGCGGGCTCCGCCGTCGCGAGCGAGACGGGGGCCCAGAAGTGACCACTCCCCGGCCGGAGACCCTGGCCAAGCTGACCCCGGTGCTGACCCGCCGCTGGCTCTCCCCGGACGCCTGGCGGATCGGCACCTACGAGAAGCTCGACGGCTACGCCGCGTTGCGCAAGGCCCTCAAGGCCCACCCGGACGACCTGATCCAGCTGATCAAGGACTCCGGCCTGCGCGGGCGGGGTGGCGCGGGCTTCCCCACCGGCCTCAAGTGGGGCTTCATCCCGCAGGGCGACGGCAAGCCGCACTACCTGGTGGTCAACGCCGACGAGGGCGAGCCGGGCACCTGCAAGGACCTGCCGCTGATGACCCACGACCCGCACTCGCTGGTCGAGGGGGTCATCATCGCCTCGTACGCGATCCGGGCCAGCCGGGCCTACATCTACATCCGGGGCGAGGCGGTGCACGCCGCCCGCCGGCTGCGCAACGCGGTGGCCGAGGCGCAGGCCAAGGGCTACCTGGGGCGCAACATCCTGGGCACCGGGTTCGACCTGGAGCTGGTGGTGCACTCCGGTGCCGGGGCGTACATCTGCGGCGAGGAGACGGCGCTGCTGGACTCGCTGGAGGGGTTCCGGGGCCAGCCCCGGCTCCGCCCGCCGTTCCCGGCCACCCACGGCCTGTACGCCAGCCCGACGGTGGTCAACAATGTCGGCACCATCGCCAGCGTGCCGTACATCGTGCTGGGCGGTGCGGACTGGTGGAAGTCGATGGGCACCGAGAAGTCGTCCGGCCCGATGATCTACTCGCTGTCCGGTCGGATCGCCAACCCGGGCCAGTTCGAGTGCGGCCTGGGCGTCACCCTGCGCGAGCTGATCGAGCTGGCCGGCGGGATGCAGCCCGGTCACCAGCTCCGGTTCTGGACGCCCGGTGGCTCGTCGACCCCGCTGCTCACCGCCGAGCACCTGGACGTGCCGCTGGACTTCGAGGGGGTGGCGGCGGCCGGCTCGATCCTGGGCACCACGGCCACCCAGATCTTCTCCGACCAGGACTGCCCGGTCTACGCGACCTACCGGTGGCTGGAGTTCTACCACCACGAGTCGTGCGGCAAGTGCACCCCGTGCCGGGAGGGCAACTACTGGATGGTCCGGGTCTACCGGCGCATCCTGGCCGGCCAGGGCACCCACGAGGACCTGGACACCCTGCTCGACACCTGCGACAACATCCTCGGCCGCTCGTTCTGCGGTCTGGGTGACGGCGCGACCAGCTCGGTGACCTCGTCGTTGCAGTACTTCAAGCAGGACTACCTCGACTACATCGAGGGGCGTACCGCGCCGAAGCTCTCCGACAAGCAGCTGGTTGGAGCCCACTGATGACTGACGTGGCGAAGGCCGCCGAGACCGTAACGCTCACCATCGACGGCGTCGAGGTCACCGCCCCCAAGGGGGCGCTGCTGATCCGGGTCGCCGAGCAGCTGGGCACCGAGATCCCCCGGTTCTGCGACCACCCGCTGCTGGCCCCGGCCGGCGCCTGCCGGCAGTGTCTGGTCGAGGTGGAGGGGCAGCGTAAGCCGGTCGCCTCCTGCACCCAGACCGTCGCCGAGGGCATGGTGGTCCGCACCCAGCTCACCTCCCCGGTCGCCAAGAAGGCGCAGGAGGGGGTGATGGAGCTGCTGCTGGTCAACCACCCGCTGGACTGCCCGATGTGTGACAAGGGTGGTGAGTGCCCGCTGCAGAACCAGGCGATGTCCACCGGCCGCACCGACTCCCGCTTCCACGAGCACAAGCGGGAGTACGAGAAGCCGATGGAGATCAGCACCCAGGTGCTGCTCGACCGGGAGCGCTGCGTGCTCTGCCAGCGCTGCACCCGGTTCTCCGAGGAGATCGCCGGCGACAAGTTCATCGACCTGATGGGCCGGTCGTCCGCCGAGGAGATCAACATCTACCGGGACGACGCGTACGGCGCGGAGGGCGACTCCGGCGACGTCCCGTTCAACTCGTACTTCTCCGGCAACACCGTGCAGATCTGCCCGGTCGGTGCGCTCACCGGGGCGCAGTACCGGTTCCGGGCCCGCCCGTTCGACCTGGTCTCCAGCCCGAGCGTCTGCGAGCACTGCTCGGCCGGCTGCGCGCAGCGCACCGACTGGCGGCGGGGCAAGGTGCTGCGCCGCCTCGCCGGGGACGACCCGCAGGTCAACGAGGAGTGGAACTGCGACAAGGGGCGGTGGGGCTTCCAGTACACCCGCGCCTTCGACCGGCTCACCACCCCGCTGGTCCGCGACGAGAAGTCCGGTGAGCTGCGGGAGGCGTCCTGGAGCGAGGCGCTGACCCGGGCCGCCGACGGGCTGCGGGCCGCCCGCGACGAGGGTCGCGGCACGGCGGTGCTGACCGGCGGCCGGCTGACCGTCGAGGACGCCTACGCGTACGCGAAGTTCGCCCGGGTCGCCCTGAACACCAACGACATCGACTTCCGGGCCCGGCCGGTCTCCCGCGAGGAGTCCGACTTCCTGGCCAGCACCGTCGCCGGGGTCACCGACGTGACCTACGCCGACGTGGAGAAGGCGTCCACGGTGGTGCTGGTCGGGCTGGAGCCGGAGGAGGAGTGCCCGATCCTCTTCCTGCGGCTGCGCAAGGCGTACCTGAAGAAGAAGCTGACGGTCTACGCGATCGCCCCGTTCGCCACCCGGGGCCTGGAGAAGCTCGGGGCCAAGCTGGCCCGGGTGGTGCCGGGCGAGGAGGCGAGCGTACTCGCCGAGCACGACACGGTGGCCGAGGCGCTGAGCGCCGAGGGCGCGATCCTGTTCGTCGGCGAGCGGCTGGCCGGCGTGCCCGGTGGCCTCTCCGCCGCCGCGGACGTCGCCCGGCGTACCGGTGCGAAGCTGGCCTGGGTGCCGCGGCGTGCGGGCGACCGGGGTGCGGTCGACGCGGGCTGCCTGCCCAACCTGCTGCCCGGCGGGCGTCCGGTGACGGAACCGTCGGCCCGCGCCGAACTGGGCGAGGCGTGGGACATCCCGGCCGGGGTGATCCCCAGCCAGGCCGGTCGGGACACCGGCCAGATCCTGGCCGCCGCCGCGAACGGCCAGCTCGGCGCCCTGGTGGTGGCCGGCGTGGACCCGGCCGACCTGGCCGACCCGAGGCTGGCCGAGCAGGCGCTCGACGCGGTGCCCTTCCTGGTCAGCCTGGAGTTGCGCAACTCGGCGGTGGCCCGCCGGGCCGACGTGGTGCTGCCGGTGGCCCCGGTGGTCGAGAAGGCCGGCAGCTTCCTCGACTGGGAGGGTCGGCTGCGGACCTTCGAGGCGGTGCTGCACACCGCCGCGATGACCGACGCGCGGGTGCTGGACGCGATCGCCGCGCAGCTCGACGTCCGGCTCGGCACCGGCGACGTGTCGAGCATCCGCCGGGAGCTGGGCGCGCTGCCGCCGACCCGGGCGGACCGGCCGGTCAGCCCGTCGGTCGCCCCGGCGACCGTGCCCCAGCCGGGTGCTGGCGAGGCGGTGCTGGCGACCTGGCACCAGCTGATCGACCTGGGCAGCCTCACCGACGGCGACGAGCACCTCGCCGGCACCGCCCGCCCGCCGGTGGTCCGGCTGGGCAAGGGCACCGCCGAGTCGCTCGGTGTGGCCGACGGTGACCCGGTCACGGTGGGCACCGACCGGGGTGCGGTCACCCTGCCGGCGGCCATCACCGAGATGCCCGACGGCGTCGTCTGGCTGCCGACCAACTCGCCCGGTTCGACCGTACGGCGCAGCCTCGGCGTCGCGTCCGGCACGGTGGTACGGATCTCCGGAGGTGCACAGTGAACACCCTCCTGGCGCAGGACCCGACACTGGCGGACTTCGGCAGGGACCCGTGGTGGCTGGTCCTGATCAAGATCGTCTTCGCCTTCGTCTTCGGTCTGCTCGCCACCCTGCTCGGCGTCTGGTTCGAGCGGCGGGTAGTCGGCTACATGCAGGTCCGGCCCGGCCCCAACCAGGTCGGCCCGTTCGGCCTGCTGCAGACCCTCGCCGACGGCCTCAAGATGGCCTTCAAGGAGGACATCCTCCCGAAGGCCGCCGACAAGGTGGTCTACTTCTTCGCCCCGGTCATCTCGGTGGTCTGCGCGGTCACCGCGCTGTCGGTGATCCCGTTCGGCCCGATGGTGAGCATCTTCGGCCACCGGACCCCGTTGCAGGTCACCGACGTGCCGGTGGCGGTGCTGGTGCTGCTGGCCTGCTCGTCGTTGGCCGTCTACGGCATCGTGCTCGGCGGTTGGGCCTCCGGCTCGACGTACCCGCTGCTCGGTGGCCTGCGCTCCAGCGCCCAGATGATCTCGTACGAGGTCGCGATGGGGCTGAGCATCGTCGCGGTGTTCATGACCGCCGGCACCATGTCCACCAGCGGGATCGTCGCCGCCCAGGGGGACGCCACCCGGCTCACCATCGGCGGCGTCGAGATCCCCGCACCGGGCTGGTACGCGATCCTGCTGCTGCCCAGCTTCATCATCTTCTTCATCGCCACCGTCGGCGAGACCAACCGGGCGCCGTTCGACCTGCCCGAGGCGGAGTCGGAGCTGGTCGCCGGCTTCATGACCGAGTACAGCTCGCTGAAGTTCGCGCTGTTCATGCTCTCCGAGTACGTGGCCATGGTGACCATGTCCGCGGTGACCACGACGCTGTTCCTCGGCGGCTGGCGGGCCCCCTGGCCGATCACCCTGTGGGGCGACGCCAACACCGGCTGGTGGCCGATGCTCTGGTTCTTCGGCAAGGTGCTGATGCTGGTCTTCGTGTTCGTCTGGCTCCGGGGCACCCTGCCCCGGCTGCGCTACGACCAGTTCATGCGCTTCGGTTGGAAGGTGCTGCTGCCGATCAACCTGGTCTGGATCCTCGTCCTTTCCGGGCTGCGCTCCATCGAGGACTGGCAGTCGCGGGACCGGCTGCTCGCCACCGCCATCGGTGCGGGCGTGCTGCTGCTGGCGACGCTGCTGTGGCCGAGCCGCAAGCCGGCCCCGAAGCCGACCCCGCAGGAACAGGCCGACAACCGGCCGTACGGCAGCTTCCCGCTGCCCCCGCTGGATCTACAGGTACCACCGAGCCCGCGCACCAAGCGCGTGGTCGCCGAGCGGGAGCCGGCCAACATCGCCACCGGCTCGGACTCCAGGGAGGTGTGACGTGGGCGCGATCACCGGAACGTTCAAGGGCTTCGGGGTCACCTTCTCGCACATGTTCAGGAAGGTCGTCACCACCGACTATCCGTTCAAGCCGCCGGTTTCGGCGCCGCGCTACCACGGGCGGCACATCCTCAACCGGCACCCGGACGGCCTGGAGAAGTGCATCGGCTGCGAGCTGTGCGCCTGGGCCTGCCCGGCGGACGCGATCTACGTCGAGGGTGGCGACAACACCGACGAGCAGCGTTTCTCGCCGGGTGAGCGGTACGCCAGCGTCTACCAGATCAACTACGCCCGGTGCATCTTCTGCGGGCTCTGCATCGAGGCCTGCCCGACCCGTTCGCTGACCATGAGCAACGAGTACGAGCTGGCCCGGGACAACCGGCAGGACCTGATCTTCACCAAGGAGCAGTTGCTCGCTCCGCTGCTTGAGGGCATGGAGCAGCCGCCGCACCCGATGCGGCTCGGTGACAGCGAGAAGGACTACTACGTCGGCGCGCTGACCAACCCGGGCACCTCGGCCGGTGCCGAGCAGTCGCCGATGGGGCCCGGCCGTTACCAGGTCGAGGAGCACCCCGGGGTGACCTTCCCGGGTGCCGAGCAGGCGGCCCAGCGGGCGGCGGGCAAGGGAGCCGGAGCATGAACACGTCCACGGTGCTCGCCGCGGCGGGCCAGGTGTCCGGGGGTGAGGAGGTCACCTTCTGGATCCTCGCCCCGCTGGCGCTGATCGGCGCGATCGGCATGGTCTGGGCGCGAAACGCCGTGCACTCGGCGCTGTTCCTGGTGCTCACCATGCTCTGCCTGGGCGTGTTCTACGTGCTCCAGGCCGGGCCGTTCATCGGCATGGTGCAGATCATCGTCTACACCGGCGCGATCATGATGCTGTTCCTGTTCGTGCTGATGCTGGTCGGCAGGGACGCCTCCGACTCGCTGATCGAGACGCTGCGCGGCCAGCGGGTCGCCGCGGTGGTGCTCGGGCTCGGCTTCGCCGGGCTGGTCGGCACCGGCCTGTACCGGGCGCTGAACGGGGTCACCGCCGTCGGCCTGGACCAGGCCAACGCGGAGGGCAACGTGCAGGGCATCGCCCGGCTGCTGTTCACCAAGTACGTCCTGGCCTTCGAGCTGACCTCCGCGCTGCTGATCACGGCGGCGATCGGGGCGATGGTGCTGGCGCACATCGAGCGGCGCAAGGAAGACAAGATGGACCAGGTCGCCACGATGAAGGCCCGGTTCCGCCCCGGCAACTACCCCGGCCCGAAGCCCGGTCCGGGCGTCTTCGCCACCTCCTCCTCGGTGGCCACCCCGGCCCGGCTGCCCGACGGTCGGCTGACCGACCGCAGCACCCCGGCGATCCTGCCGCAGCGGGAGCTGACCGCCGAAGAAACCACCCTGAAGGGGACGGAACGGTGAGCGCGAGGAGTGCAGCGAAGCGGAGCCCCGCAGTCGCGAACGGCGGAGTGGCCCCGGTGAGCGCGAGGAGTGCAGCGAAGCGGAGCCCCGCAGTCGCGAACGAAAGGTCGGTCCGGTGACCCCCGACTACTACCTGATCCTGGCCGCGGTGCTGTTCACCGTCGGCGCGGTCGGCGTGCTGGTACGGCGTAACGCGATCGTGCTGTTCATGTGCGTCGAGCTGATGCTCAACGCGGCCAACCTGACGCTGGTCACCTTCAGCCGGATCAACGGTGACCTCAACGGACAGATCATGGCGTTCTTCGTGATGGTGGTGGCGGCGGCCGAGGTCGTGGTCGGGCTCGCGATCATCATGTCGATCTTCCGGACCCGACGCTCCGCGAGCGTCGACGACGCCAACCTGCTGAAGTACTAAAGGGGCCCTGCGGTGGATGAGATTCTGACGTACGCCCAGGCAGAGCCGACCGGCGCCGTCACCTACGCGGCGGCGGACGGCCTGCTGAGCAGCGTCTGGCTGCTGGTGGCGATCCCGTTGGCCAGCGCGGCGATCCTGCTGCTGCTCGGCCGGCGGGCCGACCGCTGGGGGCACTGGCTGGGCGTGGCCGCGATCGGCGCCGCGTTCGTGCTGGGGCTCACCTCGTTCTTCCAGCTGCGCGGGCTGGAGAACAAGTCCGTCGAGCTGAGCCTCTGGGACTTCATCACGGTCGGCGACCTGCGGGTGGACTTCGGTCTGCTCTTCGACCCGCTGGCCGCGGTCTTCGTCCTGCTGATCACCGGGGTGGGTTTCCTGATCCACCTCTACGCGGTCGAGTACATGGCGCACGACGAGGGCCGGCGACGGTTCTTCGCGTACTTCAACCTCTTCGTCGCCGCGATGCTGCTGCTGGTGCTCGGCAACAACTACGTGATGCTCTACTTCGGCTGGGAGGGCGTCGGTCTGGCGTCGTACCTGCTGATCTCCTTCTGGTACGGGCGGCCGAGCGCGGCCACCGCCGGTAAGAAGGCGTTCCTGATGAACCGGGTCGGCGACGCCGGCCTGGCGATCGGCATCTTCATCCTGTTCGCCACCCTCGGCACCACCCAGTACGACGAGGTCTTCTCCTCCGTCGGCGGGCTGGCCAGCGGCACGGTGCTGGTGCTGGGCCTGCTGCTGCTGCTCGGCGCGGCCGGCAAGTCCGGTCAGTTCCCGCTCCAGGCGTGGCTGCCGGACGCGATGGAGGGCCCGACCCCGGTGTCGGCGCTCATCCACGCCGCCACCATGGTCACCGCGGGCGTCTACCTGATCGCCCGGTCCAACCCGATCTTCTCGGCCAACGAGACCCTCCAGCTCGTGGTGGTCAGCGTCGGCGCGCTGACCCTGCTGATGGGCTGCGTCATCGGCGCGGCCAAGGACGACATCAAGCGGGTGCTGGCCTGGTCGACGGTCAGCCAGATCGGCTACATGTTCCTCGGCGTCGGCCTCGGCGGCGCGGCGTACGCGCTGGCCATCGTGCACCTGCTGGCGCACGGCTTCTTCAAGGCCAACATGTTCCTCGGTGCCGGCTCGGTCATGCACGGCATGAACGACCAGGTGGACATCCGCCGCTTCGGCGGACTGGCGAAGTACATGAAGATCACCTGGATCACCTTCATGATGGGCTGGCTCGCCATCATCGGCATGTTCCCGTTCTCCGGCTTCTTCTCCAAGGAGCCGATCATCGTGGCCGCGTTCGAGCGGGAGGGCTGGACGGCCTGGCTGTTCGGCGGGGCGGCGCTGCTCGGCGCGGGCCTGACCGCCTTCTACATGACCCGGTTGTTCGTGCTGACCTTCCACGGCCCGAAGCGGTGGACCGAGGACATCGAGCACCCGCACGAGTCGCCGAAGCTGATGACCATCCCGCTGATCCTGCTGGCGATCGGTTCGGTCGGTGCCGGTTTCCTGCTCGCCACCTCCGTTCCGGACTGGCTGACCGCCACCGCCGGCCTGGGCGGCGAGCACGCCGAGCACGCGGCGGTGCTGCCGCACTGGCTGCTGACCGCGCTGTCGCTGGTGGTGACGGTGCTCGGCGCCGGGCTGGCGTGGGCGTTGTTCCGCAACGGCACGGCCACCGCGCCGCAGCCGGCCGGGGTGCTGGTCACCGCTGCCCGGCGCAACCTCTACACGGACGCCTTCAACGAGGTGGTCTTCGAGAAGCCGGGCATCTTCCTCACCCGGGCGCTGGTCTTCCTCGACAACCGGGGCGTCGACGGGCTGGTCAACGGCCTGGCCGCCGGGGTCGGGGGCGGTTCGGGTCGGCTCCGGCGGTGGCAGACCGGCTTCGTCCGGTCGTACGCCACCTCGATCCTGACCGGCGCGCTGCTCGTGGTGGCGGCGTTCCTGGCGGTGCAGGCGGGGTGGCTGGCGTGATCGACCTCAATGCGACCGCCCCCGCCGGCGGGCCCCGCATCCACGACGGAGGTAAGGCCGCATAATGTCCAACTTCCCGTTCCTCTCGGTGCTGACCGTGGCACCGCTGGTCGGCGCCCTGGTCGTGGCCTTCCTGCCGCGTCGCCGGCCCGACCTGGCCAAGCAGGTGGCGTTCGGCTGGTCGCTGCTGGTGCTGGCGCTGTCGGTGGTGATGTGGGTCACCTTCTCCGCCGACGGTGACCGGCTCCAGTTCCGCGAGTCGTACCCGTGGATCCCCACCTGGGACGTCAGGTTCACCTTCGCCGTCGACGGCATCGCGCTGGTCATGCTGATGCTGATCGCGGTGCTGGTGCCGCTGGTGATCCTGGCGTCCTGGCACGACGCCGACGCGTCGAAGCGGTCGGTGCCTGCCTACTTCGCCCTGCTGCTCGTCCTCGAATCCACGATGATCGGCGTCTTCGCCGCCGCCGACGTCTTCCTGTTCTACGTGTTCTTCGAGGTCATGCTGGTGCCGATGTACTTCCTGATCGGCAGCTACGGCGGCCACCAGCGGCAGTACGCGGCGGTGAAGTTCTTCCTCTACTCGCTGGTCGGCGGGCTGTTCATGCTGGCCGCCGTGATCGGCCTGTGGGTGGTCGGCGGCAAGACCTTCGACTGGCAGGCGCTGACCCAGGTGGACATCTCCACCGGCACCGAGCGCTGGCTGTTCCTCGGCTTCTTCCTCGCCTTCGCGATCAAGGCGCCGTTCTTCCCGTTCCACACCTGGCTGCCGGACGCCGGTCGGGCCGCCCCGGCGGGTGCCGCCGCGCTGCTGGTCGGCGTGCTGGACAAGGTCGGCACGTTCGGCATCCTGCGGTACTGCCTGCCGCTGTTCCCCGAGGCGTCGAAGTGGTTCGCCCCGTGGGCGCTGGCGCTGGGGCTGATCGGCATCCTGTACGCGGCACTGCTGGCTGTCGGCCAGTCCGACCTGAAGCGGCTGGTGTCGTACACCTCGATCGCGCACTTCGGGTTCATCGGGGTCGGCATCTTCGCCTTCACCACCCAGGCGGGCACCGGCGCGGTGCTCTACATGCTCAACCACGGGCTCGCCACCGGCCTGCTGTTCCTGGTCGTCGGGATGCTCATCGCCCGCCGCGGATCGTCGCTGATCTCCGACTTCGGCGGGGCGGGCAAGCTGGTCCCGCTGCTGGCGGGGGTGCTCTTCTTCGCCGGTCTGGCCTCGCTGGCGCTGCCCGGCACCGCGCCGTTCGTTTCCGAGTTCCTGGTGCTGATCGGCACCTTCACGGTGAACAAGCCGGTCGCGGTGATCGCCACGCTGGGCATCATCCTGGCCGCCGCGTACGTGCTGTGGATGGTGCAGCGCACCACCCAGGGCACGCTCAACCCGGAGTTGACCGAGGTCAAGGCGATGCACCGCGACCTCACCCTGCGCGAGAAGGCCGTGGTCGCTCCGCTGATCGCCCTGATCGTGCTGCTCGGCTTCTACCCCAAGCCGGTCACCGATGTGATCAACCCCGCCGTCCAGGCGACCATGCAGGACGTCGGCAAGACCGATCCCGCCCCAGAGGTCGGCAGCGTCCAGGAGGCTGCGAAGTGAGCCCCGCAGTCGCGAACGAAAGGCGGCATCCGCAGTGACCGAACTCAAGTTGCCGTCGATCGACTACGCGGCGATCGCCCCGATCCTGATCATGCTCGGGGTCGCTCTGCTCGGCGTCCTGGTGGAGGCGTTCGTGCCGCGCCGCCGCCGGCACCTGGTGCAGCTCTCGCTGTCCCTGCTGGCGGTGCTCGCCGCGCTGGTGATGGTGGTGCTCAGCGCCGACGTCCGGCGGGTCACGGCGGGTGGGGCGCTGGCGGTGGACGGTCCCACCCTGTTCCTGCAGGGCACCATCCTGGTGCTCGCCGCGATGGCGCTGCTGCTGATCGGCGAGCGGTCGGTGGAGCGCGGCGGTGCGTTCGTCGCCCAGGCGGCGGTCACCGCCGAGTCGGCCGACGACCGGCAGCAGGCCGAGGGACGCAACGGGGCGACCGAGGTCTACCCGCTGACCAGCTTCGCGATCGGCGGCATGCTGATCTTCGTGGCGGCGAACGACCTGCTGACCATGTTCATCGCGCTGGAGGTCTTCTCCCTGCCGCTCTACCTGCTCTGCGCGCTGGCCCGTCGCCGGCGGCTGCTGAGCCAGGAGGCGGCGATGAAGTACTTCCTGCTCGGCGCGTACGCCTCGGCGTTCTTCCTGTTCGGCGTGGCCCTGGTGTACGGCTTCACCGCCGGCATCCCGGGCCGGTCCGCCGGCGTCGACTTCGCCACCGTGCACGCCGCGGTGAACGAGTCCCCGGCCAGCGAGGTGCTGCTGTTCGCCGGGATGGCGCTGATCGCCATCGGCCTGCTGTTCAAGGCCGCCGCCGCCCCGTTCCACGTCTGGACCCCGGACGTCTACCAGGGCGCGCCCACCCCGGTCACCGGCTTCATGGCGGCCTGCACGAAGGTGGCCGCGTTCGGTGCCCTGCTGCGGGTCTTCCACGTGGCGTTCGACCAGGCGGCCTGGGACTTCACCCCGGTCCTCGGGGTGGTGGCGGTGCTCACCATGCTGATCGGCGCGGTGCTGGCGGTCACCCAGACGGACATCAAGCGGCTGCTGGCGTACTCGTCGATCGCCAACGCCGGGTACCTGCTCGTCGGGGTGCTCGCCCCGACCGGCGCGGGTGTCTCCGGCACGATGTTCTACCTGGCCGCGTACGGCTTCTCGGTGCTCGCCGCGTTCGCCGTGGTGACCCTGGTCCGCGACGCCGACGGGGAGGCCACCCACCTGTCCCGCTGGGCCGGGCTGGGTCGCCGCTCGCCGTTCTACGCCGGGGTCTTCACCTTCATCCTGCTGGCCTTCGCCGGTATCCCGTTGACCAGCGGCTTCATGAGCAAGTTCGCGGTCTTCGGCCCGGCGCTGGAGAGCGGGCACGCCTGGCTGGTGGTGGCCGGTGTGCTGACCAGCATGGTGCTGGCCTTCCCGTACCTGCGGGTCGTGGTGATGATGTGGCTCTCCGAGCCGGGCGAGAGCACCCCGACCGTCGCGGTGCCGGGCGGGTTGACCGCCACCGCCCTGATGATCGGGGTGGCCGCCACCCTGATCCTCGGCGTGCTGCCGGCGCCCCTGCTCGACCTGGCGACGGATGCCGCAGCGTTCGTCAGGTGATCCGTTCCGTTCGGCCGTGGGGCCGGTGCGCTCAGGCGTGCCGGCCCCACGGCCGTATCCCCCGTCCGGAGCAGGTCGAACGGGTGTGGCATGGTTGATGGCGTGGTGATTCCGACGGGGGAGCGTTCAGGTGCCGTCGGCTCCGGTGGTCGTCGGGGCCGGGCGGGCACGGGTCAGGTCGGCGCGCTCGGCGTGCACCTGGCCGATCCGCGGGTCGAGGCGTCCGTGCTGGGCCTGCTGGACGACGTCGAGGTGGAGCTGCGGGCCAGCGTGTCCAGCGCCGACCCGCTCGTCACCGAGGCGGCCCGGCACCTCGTCGAGGCGGGCGGCAAGCGGTTCCGGCCGTTGCTGGTGGCGCTGGGCGCGCAGTTCGGCGACCCGGCGGGCCGGCAGGTGGTGCCGGCGGCCGTGGTGATGGAACTCACCCACCTCGCCACCCTCTACCACGACGACGTGATGGACGAGGCCGCCGTGCGGCGGGGCGCACCCAGCGCGAACTCCCGCTGGACCAACTCGGTGGCCATCCTGGTCGGCGACTACCTCTTCGCGCGGGCCGCCGACATCGCCGCCGACCTCGGTCCGGAGGCGGTACGGCTCCAGGCGCGCACCTTCGCCCGGCTCGTGCACGGGCAGATCGCCGAGACCGTCGGCCCCCGCACCCAGGACCCGGTCGACCACTACCTGCGGGTGATCGCCGACAAGACGGGCTCGTTGATCGCCACCTCGGCCCGGTTCGGCGGCATGTTCGGCGGGGCGGCCGAGGCGTACACCGAGGCCCTCGCCGGCTACGGCGAGACCATCGGGGTGGCCTTCCAGCTCTCCGACGACCTGCTCGACATCGCCTCCGAGTCGATGCAGTCGGGCAAGACGCCCGGCACCGACCTGCGGGAGGGGGTGCCGACCCTGCCGGTGCTCTACGCGCTGGCCGGCGACGACTCCGACGCGGCCTCGGTGCGGCTGCGGGAGATCCTGGCCACCGGCCCGCTGGTCGACGACGCGCTGCACACCGAGGCGCTCGGCCTGCTCCGGGAGTCCCCGGCGCTCAAGCGGGCCCGGGAGACCGTCCGCAGCTACGCCGAGGACGCCCGCGCCCAGTTGACGCCGCTGCCCCGGATTCCGGCCCGGCAGGCGCTGGAATCGCTCTGCGACTACATCGCCGACCGCACCGGCTGAACCCCGCGCCACCCGGGTCGGTCCGGCCCGCTCAGGGCGTGGCGGAGCGGCGCAGCAACCTGCTGCCGGTGAGCATGAGGACGGCGGCGAGGAGCATGGCGGCCCCGGCGGTCAGCCACATCACCGGGTAGCCGCCGGCCCCGGCGAGCGCACCGAGCCCGAGCGGGCCGAGGCAGCCGCCGGCGTACACCCCGGTCTGGGTGATCGAGGTGGCGGCGGCCGGGGCCTGCGGGTGCAGCCGGACCACCGCGAAGTTCATCAGGCCGGGCCACGCCCAGCCCAACCCGAAGCCGAGCACCACCCCGACGGTCAGCGGCACCGCCCCGGCCACCGCCAGCAACCCCAACCCGACGGCCCCGACCACCAGCATCGCGGCGATCAGCGCGACGTGACCGGTGTCCCGGCGGTCGGCCAGCCAACCGACGCCGATCCGGGCCGCCACGCAGACCGCGCCGCCCAGCGTGAGCACCAGCCCGGCCGGGCCGGGGGCGAGGCCCCGGTGCACCGACGAGTCGACCACGAAGGTGCCCAGCGCGTTGGCTGCCCCCGCCGCGAGGGTGGCCGCCACGCCGACCACCACCAGCGCCGTGGTGGCCCCGCCGCCGCGTTGCGCCGCGCGCTCCCGTACCGGTCCGGCCGGCTGCGGGGGTACGGCCGGCAGCGCGGCCAACGCGGCCCCGGCGGCGGCCACGAACGCCCAGCGCCAGCCGGCGGTGAGGGCGATCGTCGGCACCGCCGCCCCGGCCAGCAGGGTGGACGCGGGGATGGCGGCCTGCTTCACCCCGAACGACAGGCCCTGCCGCCGGGCGGGCACGTGCCGGGCCAGCGCGGCGTTGCTGGCGAGTTGGCCGAGCGCGTTGGCGGCGGCGCTGAGCGCGAGCAGGCCGACCAGCACCGGGTACGAGCGGGCCAGGCCGGCGATGGCGAGCAGGCAGCCGGCGGCGAGTCCGATGGCGGCGCGGGCCACCACGGCCGGGCCGATCCGCTCCACCAGCCGGCCCGACGGCACCGAGGCGAGCGCGCTGACGCCGAAGTAGACCGACACGGCCAGGCCCAGCCCGGCGGGGGAGAAACCCAGATCGTCGCCCATCTGCACGGCGAGCCCGCCGACCAGGAAGACCGGCAGGACGCTGGCGACGGTGGTGGCGACCGCGCCGCCGCCGACCCGCAGGGGACGTAGTGCCGGCGTACGGCTGGGGGCGGTGTGGGTCATCGTGGGCCCAACCTACGCGAGTCGTGTTCCTGACAACGCTCGGCGTGTCGCCTGGGAACCCGCCGTATACCGCCTGATCTGGCGTCCTCCACCCGAACGGGCGTTCCGTCTCGGCCGGGTTTTTCATATGGTGTAAGTCCCCGGCTGCGGAGGTGGTTGTGCGTGACCCCCTGGCGGAACCTTCGGATCTGATCCGAAGTGTGTCCCGCGCGCTACGCGTGCTCGAGTCGGTCGGTCGTGCCCCGAAGGGCCTGACCGTCAAGCAGATCGCCCGGCGGTGCGAGCTGACCGTCGCCACCACGTACCACCTGGTGCGCACCCTGGCCTACGAGGGTTACGTGATCCGGCGGGAGGACGGCACCTACATCGTCGGCCTGGAGATCGCCGACCGGTACCGGGAACTGGTCACCGCCTTCCGGGGCCCGGCGGCGGTCGGTGAGTCGCTGCGGCGGGCCGCCGTCGACACCGGGTGGAGTCACTACCTGGGCCGGTTCGTCGGCGGCCAGGTGGCGGTCACCGCCGTCGCAGAGGGGGCCCGCTCGCCGTACCTGGAGGACATGGTCCCCGGCTTCGACGAGGGCGCGCACGCCACCGCCCTGGGCAAGGCGTTGCTGGCCACCCTCACCACCGAGCAGCGCCTGCGCTATCTGCGCGACTACGGCATGCGGCCGTTCACCACCGCCACCCTGACCACCCCCGAGGCGTTCGAGGCGGATCTGGCCGCCGGCGACCGGCGGGGCATGCAGTTGGAGCTGGGGCAGTTCCGGCAGGGGGTGGCGTGCGCCGCCGTCCTGGTCACCCCGGACAAGGACATGGAACGACGGGTGGTGCTGGCCTGCGCCCTGCCGGCCAGCGAGATGATGACCTCCGCCCGGGTGGTCCGCGCCAAGCTGCTCACCGCCGCCCGCGCGGTCGCCGACGGCATCGCCGCCGACCTCTGACCCGCCCGGCGGCGCACAGGCGGAGGCCCCGGCCCACCGGGGGCACCGTCCGGCGCGCGCAGGCTGAGGCAACGCCCGGCGCGCGGGCGAAGGCACCCACCGGCGCGCGGGCGAAGGCCCCCTCCCGGACCGCAGCGGAAGAGGGCCTTCGCGGCCGGCCCGGCGGGGCCGGCCCGGGGTGGGCGCGTCAGCTGCCGATCGGGCCGCCGTCGAGCCGCCAGGTGACCACCACGCCCGGCTTGGCGTAGTCGCCGTCCGGCCAGGTCGACGCCGGCTTCTCCACCGACGCGCCGGTGATCTCACCAGGGTGCTGCACGGCGACGAACACCGACCGGTTGTCGCCGGTGATGAACGGCCCGCAGGTCTCCGCACCCAGCGGCACGGTGAGGAACTGCTTCAGGTGCCCCCGCTCCGGCCCCTCGACGGCGGTGGCGAACAGGCCGTCGTTGCTGCCCAACGCGTTGCCGTCGGTGGAGATCCAGAGGTTGCCGGTGGCGTCGAAGGCGACGTTGTCCGGGCAGGAGATCGGCGAGACCTTCGTCTTGTCGTACCCGGCGAAGTAGGTCGACGGGTCGGCCGGGTCACCGGCGACGATCGGCAGCGACCAGGTGAAGGACTCCGCGGTGTTGTCGCCCCGGTCCTCGACCAGCTCCAGGATCTGCCCGTGCTTGTTGAGGTTGCGCGGGTTGATCTCGTCGGCCGCCGGCTTGCCGGCCTTGCCCCGGTCGGAGTTGTTGGTCAGCGCCACGTACACCTTGCCGGTGAGCAGGCTCGGCTCGACGTCCTCCGGCCGGTCCATCTTCGTCGCGCCGACCTTGTCCCCGGCGAGCCGGGTGAAGGTGAGCACGTCGGCGGCGGTCATCCCGTCGACGTACGAGCGGTTGCCGCTGACCAGCCTGATCCACCGGCCGGTGCCGTTGAACGCGCCGTCGGCGGGCAGCCTGCCCGAGCCGTCGATCTCGGCGGCGCTGGTCTGGCCGAACTGCGCCACGTAGAGGGTGCCCGACTCCAGCAGGGTCAGGTTGTTCTTGCGGGCCACCCAGGAGTCGCCCGGCATGAACTTCTTGTCGGAGACGAACTTGTAGAGGTAGTCGAAGCGCTCGTCGTCACCCATGTACGCGACCACCCGCTTGTCGCGGGCCACGATCACGTTGGCGCCCTCGTGCTTGAAGCGGCCCAGCGCGGTGTGCTTACGCGGGCGGCTCTCCGGGTCGAACGGGTCGATCTCCACGATCCACCCGAACCGGTGCGCCTCGTTGGGGTGCTTCGCCAGGTCGAACCGCTCGTCGGCCCGCTCCCACCTACGGCTGCCGCTGGGGTAGCGGGCGGTGGTGGTGATGCCGTACCTGTCGAACTTCGGCTTCAGCTCGGCGGGCGCGGCGTCGGCCCCGACGAAGTACTGGTTGAAGTTCTCCTCGCCGGAGAGCACCGTCCCCCACGGGGTGACCCCACCGGCGCAGTTGTTCAGGGTGCCGACCACCGTGCGGCCCTTCGGGTCGGCGGCGGTACGCAGCCACGCCGAGCCGGCGGCCGGGCCGGTCAGCTCGAACTTCGTGGCCAGCGCGGTGACCCGCCGGTTGTACGGCCGCCGCCCCTGGCCCACCGCCCGCCACTGCCCGGTGCCGTCCACCCGCTCCAGCTCCACCACGGACATGCCGTGCGCGGCCATCGCGGTGCGCAGCTGCTCGACGGTGAGGTTGTCCAGGCCGGTGAAGCCGGGGAACATCAGGTCCTCGTTGGTGTACTCGTGGTTGACCACGAGCAGCGCCCGCCTGCCCCGCCGGTCCAGCGGCAGCACCCCGACGAAGTCGTTGTTGTAGCCGAACTGCTTGGCCTGGGCGGCGGCGGTCTGCCCGTGCAGGTCGAACCGGGGTGCACCGGGCAGCACCGGGTCGCCCCAGCGGATGACGACGTGGTGGTCGTACCCGTTGGGGACGACCAGGGTGTCGAGCTGGTTCGGCGGGATCGGCTTGAAGGTCAGCGCGCCGGTGCCGACGCCGCGCTGCGGCGCGGTCGGGTCGGCCACCTCCGGCACCACCGGGGTGGCCGGCGCGGCACCGGCCGGGGCGGCCCCGGCCAACGCACCGGCGGCGGCACCGCCGAAGCCGAGCACCAGCGCGCCCACCGCACCCGCCCGGACCACGCCCCGCCGGGTCACCTCCCCCTCGACCAGGTCGCCGAAGTAGGTGTTGCCGGAGGTGTTGGGTACCGGGTGGTCGCAGGCGTTGCCGCAGCGGTACAGGCAGGTCATCGCATCGCGGCTGCCGTGCCGGGTGGTGCCGAGCAGCGGGAGCAGCCGGGGACGGTCGCTCATGGAAGAAAGCCTCCTGGAAGCAGGTCGGTGGCACGCCGTTGTCACCTGCGCGACGTGCGTACCGGCCGGACGCTGCCAGGACGGGGTGAGCGGCCACCGGACTCGGTGTGAACCGGATGTGAACAGCAGTCACCGCTGAACCGTTCGGGGTCACGGCGCGTAATAACCGGCGGACACGTTCGCCGGACCCGTCGGGCGGGAAGCGAGGGGATCACCATCAGCGACCACGACGCCCAACTGCTGCGCGCCCTGCACGACGAGCACGCCGAGGCGCTCTACGCGCACGCGCTGCGGCTGGTCAACGGGGACCGCACCCGGGCCGAGGACCTGGTGCAGGAGACCCTGCTGCGGGCCTGGCGGCACCCCGAGTCGCTGGACCCGCGTCGCGGCTCGGTCCGCGCGTGGCTCTTCACGACCGCCCGGAACCTGGCGATCGACGCCTGGCGGCGACGGTCGACCCGGGTCGGCGAGGTGTTCACCGACGACCTGCCCGAGCCGCCCGAGACGGTGGACGAAGCGGAGCGCGCGGTGGAGGCGTGGACCATCGCCGAGGCGCTGAACCGGCTCAGCCCCACCCACCGGGAGGTGCTGGTCGAATGCTTCTACCAGGGCCGTTCGGTGGCCGAGGCGGCGGCCCGGCTGGGGGTGCCCCCGGGGACGGTCAAGTCGCGCACCCACTACGCGCTGCGTTCACTACGGTTGGCCCTGGCCGAGATGGGGGTGACCGGATGACCCGCTGCGAGTTCGCACACGACGACGGCGCGTACGTGCTGGGTGCGCTCGCCCCCGCCGACCGGGCCGCCTACGAACGGCACCTCGCCGGGTGCGCGGCGTGCCGGGACGCGGTGGCCGAGATCGCCGTGCTGCCGGGCCTGCTGGGCCGGCTCGACCCGACCACGCTGGAGGAGTTCCTTCCGCCACCGCCCGAGGTCAGCCGGGTGCCCGACCTGATCGCCACCGCGCGGGAGCGCCGCCGCCGCGAACGGGCCCGCAACCGCCGACGGTACGCGCTGACCGCCCTCGTCGCCGCCGGGTTCGCCCTGGTGCTGGGCGTCGCCGGAGCGTCCGCCCTGCGTCCGGCTCCGACGCCCGCGCCGACCACCCAGGCGGTACGGATGGTGTCGATGGCGCCGGTCGCGGCCAAGACCCCTGCGGTGCACGCCGAGATCGGGCTGAGCGGCACCAAGTGGGGCACCGAGGTCACCATGCACTGCGGGTACGACGCGACGGCCGGCTACGGCAAGGCGTACACGTTCCGGCTGGTGGCCCGGGGCCCGGACGACGCGACCGAGCAGATCGCCTCCTGGCTGGCCGCCCCCGGCGACGACGTGAACCTGCGCGGGGCGACCCGGTTCACCGACGCCGAACTGGTCCGCCTCGAACTGGTGCGCGCCGACGGGACACTGGTGCTCAGCTACGACGTCCGCTGATCCTGCGGGCCGCGCGGCGGTCGGGTGGTTCAGTGGGCGGCGGCGGGCAGCGGATCGGCGGCGCGGGCGGCGGCCCGGGTGCGTCGACCGTTGCGCAACGCGTCCAGGCTGAAGATCACCAGGGCCAGCCAGACCAGGGTGAAACCGGCCAGCCGGGCCGGCGGCATCGGCTCGTGGAAGATCAGCACGCCGCAGCCGAGCTGGAGGACCGGGGCCACGTACTGGAGCATGCCGAGCGCGGTCAGCGGCAGCCGGTTGGCCGCGCCCGCGAACAGCAGCAGCGGGACGGCCGTCACCGCCCCGGCCGCCACCAGCAGCGCGGTGTGCCCGGCCGAGATCCCGCCGAACGTCGACCCGCCCCGGCTCGCCAACCAACCCAGGTAGCCCAGGGCGGGTAGCGCCAGCACCGCCGACTCGACGAACAGCCCCTCCGCCGCCGGCAGCCCGAGCTGCTTCTTGGCCAACCCGTAGCCGGCGAAACTGGCCGCCAGGATCAACGCCAGGTAGGGCAGCCGGCCGTAGTCGACGGTGAGCACCGCGACCGCCGCCGCGCCCACCCCGAGCGCCACCCACTGCGCCGGGCGCAGCCGCTCGCGCAGCACCAGCACCCCGAGCAGCACCGACACCAGCGGGTTGATGAAGTAGCCGAGGGCGGTCTCCACCACCCGGGCGGAGTCCACCCCGTAGATGTAGGTGCCCCAGTTCACCGCGATCAGCGCCGCCGCGACGACGATCCCGGCCAGTGTCCGGGGGCGGCGGGCCAGCGACCGCAGGAAGCCGACGTTGCGCAGGGCGGCGAGCAGCAGCGCGACGAACACCACCGACCAGATGATCCGGTGGGCGAGGATCTCCATCGGCCCGGCCGGGCGGAGCAACCTCAGGTAGAGCGGGATGAAACCCCAGATCAGGTACGCACCAAAGCCGTAGAGGTAGCCGAGCCGCAGCGGAGTCACGATCCCACCGTAAGGGGTGCGGGCGGATCAGGCTCCTTTCCGGTGAGCGGGGTCACCGCTGGTCCACCCACTCCGTCCACCGGTCCGGGGAAGCCGGGGTGAAACCCAGCTTCGCGTACACCCCGTGGGCGTCGGCGCGATTCGGCGTACGCCGTACCCGGCGAGATGGTCGCGGATCGAACCGGCCGGCCACCACCCCCGTCCGGGGCGGTGGCCGGCGACCGGGTCAGTCGCGGTCGAGGATCGCCCCGAGGATCCAGGTCACGATGCCGACCAGGAGCGCGCCCAGCACCGCCTCGGGCCAGAACCCGTCCACGTGGAACGGCAGGTCCGCCTGCCCGGCGATCCAGCTGGTGAGCAGGAACAGCAGCCCGTTGACGACCAGCGCGATCAGCCCGAGGGTGAGCAGGTAGAAGCCGCAGCCGACGGTCTTGATGACCGGCTGGAGCACCGCGTTGACCACGCCGAAGATCACCGAGACCAGCACCAGGGTGACGATCGCCTCGCCGGCCGAGCCGGTGTCGAGCGTGATACCGGGGATGAGCAGCGTCGCCAGCCAGAAGGCCACCACCGTGGAGCCCAGCCGGATCAGAAGGCCCTTCAGGAAATCCATGGCCGGGATCGTGTCACGTGCCGTCCAGCCGGGGAAACCACGGTGACCCGTGCGGGTCAGCGCCGGCCGGGCCGACCGACCAGTTGCGACTCGATCGGGGTGGGCGAGAGCAGCGCCCAGCGCAGCGCCCGCCGGTTGACCACCGCGACCATGTCGTCCCGGATGCGGGTCAACCACTCCGCCGCACCGCCCAGCCCCAGCGCGGCCCCCGCCAGGGCGGCCTCCGACGGGTCGAGGGGTTGCAGCACCGCCAGGTCGGCGCGGCCGAGGGTGTCGACGTCCGCCGGGGTCAGCCCGTCCCGGACCACCAGGGTGGACACCCACCCCGCCCCGGGCGGCGGTTCGCCGGCCGTCGTACCCGCGTCGACCACCACCAGCAGCGGACGCAGCGGGGAGCCGGTGACGCCGACCGCCCGCCCGCTGGGAACCACCACCACCCCGCCCTGCTGACCGCCGACCCCGCGTACGAACGGTTCCCAGGCGCGTGGTCGACCGGTCTGCACCAGCACCCCGGCCCCCAGCGCCAACGCCCGCAGCACCAGCAACTGGGCCGCCGCCAGCCCGCCGACCAGCACCAGCCGGGTGCCCCCGGCGCGGAACAGCCGGACCGTCACCGCGCCGCCCTGCCGGTTGGCCCCCACCATCAGCCCCGCCCCGCCGAGGGTCAGCTCCGGCGGCTCGACCCCCGGCGTGGCCACCCCGGGCACCGCCAACGGCAACGTGGCGGTCAGGCCGGGCAACTGCGCCCCGTCGAGTCGACGCAGCTCACCACCGGCGTCGGCGACGAGCCGGGACAACCCCTCGGCGGCGTGTTCCAGCGCGACCGGCGTGGTGGCGGCCAGCCGTACCGTCAGGCACGTCGCCGGTGCGGCGTCGCCGACGCGCGGGCCGGCCCCGAGCGCGACGGTGGTGGCGGTCGCCGGCAGGGCCAGCAGCCGGGACACCAACCGGCGGCCCGGATCGACCCGGGCGTCCGGCCAGCGGACCAACCGGAAGGTGGCCTGGTGCTGGTCGCCGGCGCACAGCGTCGACCAGCTCTCGCGCACCGGCCGGTCGTGGTCGTGGTGGGCGAGTTCGGCCAGTACCCGCAGCGCGGCGTGCCCGCCCAGCGGACGGGCCGGCAGCGGCCCCACCCGGCGGACGATCCGACGCACCGTGCCGGCCAGCGCCCGGCGCAGGTCCGCGTCGGACCAGCCGGGTGCCCGCATCACCCGGACGGCGAGCAGGGCCCGCTCCTGACCCGGTATCCGCCCCTCGGTCAACTGCCGGTACGACGTGCCGGCCGCGCCACCGGCCGCCGCCGGGGCCGGCACGGCGTGCAGCAGCACCTGCACCCGCACCGGCGGCTGCTCCGGCCCGGCCGGCGGCAGCAGCGTGCCGGGCGCCGGCAGCGGGTGGGACCGGTCGCCGAGCAGATCGCCCGGGTCGCCCAGGTCGAGCAGGACGGTCAGCCCGGTGGCGTCGTCGACCACCCCCGCCGGCCCGTCGGCCAGCTCGACGCCGGCCAGCGCGGCGTCGGGGAGCAGCAGGCCCAGGAGGGCTTCCGGGGCGGTGCCGGCGGGCAGGGCGTGCCGGCGGGTGAGGAACCCGGCGGCGGTGCCCCACCAGTCGAACAGCCACCGCCCGCGCCAGCGCCCCCAGCCGAGACCGGCCAGGACCACCGCACCGACCGCGGCGAGCACCGCCGGCACCGGCCCGCGACCGTACGCGGCCACCGGCAACGCGAGCGCCACCTGCGTGGCGACGACCTGACCGGGGTGTACGGCGGTGCCGCTGCGGGGCCGGGGCGGGCTCTCGGTGGCCCGCCGGAGCGGTCGGTCGGTCGTGCTCGCCGTCACCGCATCTCCTCCGTGTGCCCATCGCCACCGACCGGGGTGCCCGTCAGGAACCTCCGGCCGGGACCGGAAAGCGACGGGGATGTGACCCATCGTAGTGGCCCGGCCGGCCCGGTGGGGTCCTGCCGGCCGGCGTCGGGGCGGGTTGTCCACAGGGGAGGTGGGCGGGGTAGCACAATGGCGACGGTGCGACTACCGTCAGCGACTGATTCGCCGACCAGGTCCGTCCGGTCCCATGCCGACGGACGGCGCGTCCGTGGTGGACGGCCGGCGGTCGGCCCCGACCGGGGAGACGAGGTGACGTCCGGGTGTCCCAGACCCAGGCAGAAGCGGCGGTGATGCACCACACCGCCACCAGGTTCGAGCAGGTGGACCAGTCGTTGCAGGCCATGCTGACCGGCCTGATGGCCGAGTTGGAGGTGTTGCAGCAGGCCTGGCGGGGCGCCGGTGGGCGCTCCTTCGAGCAGGTCAAACAGCAGTGGGGGCGGGACCAGGCCGCGCTGCACCGGGCCCTGCGGGAGACGGCGGCGGCCATCCGCACCGCCGGCCGCCAGTACGACGCCTCGGACACCGAGGCCGCCGGCCGGGTCGCCGGTACCAGTCGCGGCATCCAACTGCCGCTCTAACCAGATCCCCGGGGAGGAACGATCCGATGGACCACGGTGTGCTGGTCGTCAACTTCGCCGCGCTGCACCAGGCAGGCGCGGACATCCAGAAGGCACTGAACACCCTCGACGCGCAGCTCGGCCAGCTCGAACGGGACGCCGCCCCGCTGGTCGCCGGCTGGGACGGCGAGGCCCGCCGCGCGTACGAGCAGCGGCAGGCGCGGTGGCGCTCCGCGTCGCAGGATCTCCAGGCGATGCTGCGGGACATCAAACTCGCCGTGGACGACTCCGCCGCCGACTACCTCGACACCGAGAAACGCAACACCGGTCTGTTCCAGTGAGCGGGCCACCCGGCGGATCTGCGGCGGCCATGGCTGCTCCGGCTGCTCCGGCGGCTCTGCGAGGGTGACGCTCCCGGTGGTGACGCCCGGCCGGTCGAGGGCCGGGCGTCACCGTCAGGCCGGGTGCCAACGGCGGCGGACGCCCCGGGGCACCACCACGGCCAGCAGCACCGCCACCACCACCGTCGCGCCGGCGGCCGCGGCGACCAGCAACGCCCGGTGCCGAGCCGCCGCCCGCCGGTGCCCCTGCGCCAGCGACGCCGGGTCGGCCTGCGGCACCGGCAGGACCGTCGTCGGGCGGGCGACCGGCCGGGGAGCACCACCGGTCTCCACCACCGCCCGGTACGGGTTGAGCACCCCGGCACCGTAACCGCCCTCCCGGCCGCCCGGTGCCGGATCGGTGGTGCCGACGATGCGGCGGGCCACCTCGGCGGCGTCGAGTTCCGGGCGGTACTGCCGCAGCAGGGCTGCGGTGCCCGCCACGAACGGGGCGGCGTAACTGGTGCCCTCGGCCCGCCGGTGCCCCTGCCCCGGCGCGGCCATCAGCACGTCGCCGCCCGGCGCGACCAGGTCGACGTACGGGCCGACCTGGGAGAACGGGGCGCGCACCCCGTCCGGGGTGACCGCGCCGACGCCGAGCACCCCGTCGTACGCCGCCGGATAGGGCAGCGGGTCCCCGCCGTCGTGCAGGTTGCCGGCGGCGGCCACCACCACCACGTCCCGCCGCAGCGCGTAGTCGATCGCCTCGCGGACGGCCGGGTTGTCGGCGTACAGGACGACGGAGAGGTTGAGCACGTCGGCGTCGTGGTCCACCGCCCACCGCACCGCGAGGGCGAAACCGGCGGCGTTGACCGTACGCCCCGACTCCCGCCCCTCGACGACCTGCTGTTCGCTGACCCGTACCGGCAGGATGCGGGCGTCGGGTGCGAGCCCCCGGAAGGTCACCCCGGAGCCTTCCCCGGCGGCGATGATGCTGGCCACCCCGGTGCCGTGACCGGCGCAGTCCCGGGTGCCGTCGCCGCCCGGATCGAGGAAGTCCGCGCCGTCGAGCACCCGCCCCCGGAGTTGGGGGTGCCGCCGGTCGACGCCCGAGTCCACCACCGCCACGGTGACGCCGGACCCGGTGGCCAACGGGGTGAGCCGCTGTGGGGCGTACCGTCGCTGGGGCCACGGGGTGGCGGCGACCGGACGGGCCGGCGCGGGCGACGCGGTGCAGGCGGGGGCGGCGCGGGCCGGGGTGACCGACGCCACGACGGCTGTCGGTGGCACGGCGAGCAGGGCCGCTGCCAGGGTGACGAACGGTCGTCGGCTGCCGGATCGGGACATCGACCGCCTCCGTATCGTGTCGACTCCGCAACGGGATGTTAGCGCCCGGTCTGCTACCAGGCTGCCCGGCCGGTGACCGACTTATCGTGATCTTGTTTTCACCTTGTAGGTTGTACGCGACGCCTGTGGCCTGATCCGGGAGGAGAGGTGGCCGTGACCGACTGGGAGCCGGCTACCGAGGCCGAGAAGGCGATGCGGGACGCGTTGCACGCCGCTGACCAGGAGTTCTACTTCCGGATTCTGGCCGGTTCGGAGCTTTTCCTCCCGGTCTCCGGTCAGGCCCTCGCCGGGGCGACGCCGATGGGCTGGGGCACCTGGACCACCGGTGGCCGCACCCACGTGCTGGCTTTCACCTCGGCCGCCGCGATGCACGCCTGTCTCGGGTCCTCCGCCGGCCCCTACCGGCGCAGCCGCTACGCCGACCTGGCCGCCGAGTGGCCCAACCACGAGTGGTGGCTTGCGGTGAACCCCGGGCTGCCGATCGAGGGCTACCTGCCCGCCTGGTTCGTCTCGCAGCTTTCCCGGGGTGACGTCCGGCTGCCCGGCCGCGCCCCGGGAGCGCGGTCCCGGGGGGAGGTCGACCAGCCGCCGGTGCGGCCCACGCCCGGCAGGCCGGCCGACGTCGAGCCGACCGCCGACCTGTCCACCGGCTGGGCCCAGCCCCGGCCGGCGTCGTCCGCCGCCGCGCCACCCGCCGGGGGTGGCATCCGCCCGGCTACGGGCGCGTCGCTGACCGACGAGCGGGGGCATCCGGTCACCCCGCCCGGTGGTGGCCCGCCCGGTGGTGGCCCGCGTACCACCACCGCCGGCCCGCCCGAGCAGGGGCGACCCGCCTTCCCCGAGCCCTCCGCCACGCCGGGGACGACCAATGCCGGCTGGCCGGCGGTTCCCCGCCGCCGGTTGCTGGGCGAGGAGCCCGCCGGCCCGGCCAACGGACGCACCTCGTTCTTCGAGCCGTCCAGCACCCGGGGTGCCGCCCGGTCACCCCGCGACAATCCGCTGCGCTCGGGTGAGCGGGCGGTCCCTCCGACCCGGCCCGGGATGGGCGGTCAACCCTTCCCCCGACGTCGCCCCGCACCCACCCAACCGGGTGAGGACGAAGCCGCCCGCGCGTTCCGGGTGACCGACCCGCCGGCCCCGTCGGGCCCGGGCAACGGAACGCCCCCGGCCGGCCGTTCCCCGGACCCGCTGGCCGAGGAGCCGACCCGCGCCTTCCGGGTGGACCCGCCCGGCGGGGAACCCACCCGGGCCTTCCACGTCGGCCCGGCGGCGCAGGAGGCGACCCGGGCCTTCCGCACGCCACCACCGACGGCGGACGCCACCCAGGCGTTGCCCCGCCGGCAGCCCACCCCCGACGGGTCCTCCTCCGAGGTGCGTCAGCCCCACCCGGCGGTCGACCCGTTCGCCGCCCGACCTGCCGGTCCGGCTGCTCCGACCGGCCCGGCTGCTCCGACCGGCCCGGGCGGGCCGACCGCTCCGGCCCGGCCCGCCCGGGGCGAGGCGGAGGAGTTGCCGCCCTCCGTCGCCGAGCCGGTCTCCGCGCCGCCGGTGTCCCGCCGGGGGTTCATGCCCATCGTGATAGAGGGTGTGATCCTGGAGTCCCGCGACCTCCCGGTCGTCCCCGCGCCGGCCCCGCCCGCCGCCCAGGGCCCGCCGGTCGTCCCCCCGGCGGCTTCCGCGCCGCCGGTCGTCCCCCGGCCGGCCGCCGCGCCGTTCGTGCCCGCCGCTGCTCCCGCGCCGCCGCAGGTGCCGACGTCGGCACCCGCGCCCGCAGCGCCCCCGGCCGGGGGGCCGGGTGCCGAGGACACGGTCAACCTGAACGGGACGGGCGGGTCGTTCAGCGCTCCCGCAAGTCCGTCCGCACCCGGACCGGTTCCCCCGCCGTCGCCCGCCGCTCCGCCGTCGCCCGCCGGCCCGCCACCGGTCACCCGGTCCCGCCCCGCCCCGGGTGACCTGTGGACCCCGTCCGCCGAGCGGGCCGCCGCGAAGGTCCGCGGGGAGGTGACGGCGGCCCCACCGGACGCGGCAGCCTCGCCGATGTCGGTGACCCCGCCGGTCAGCGCTCCGACCGTCCTTTCGGCACCGTCGGCACCGGCACCTTCCGCACCGGCGGCACCGCCCACCCCGGCACCGTCCGCATCCGCACCGGCGGTGCCGGTCACCGGACCGGCTGCGGAGGCGCAGGCGTGGACCGCTCCGACGGCCGATGCCGTACCGGCGGGCAGCGCGCCCGCCGGGAGCCCGGCGGCGGGGTCAGTCGCCCCCGCCCCGACGGGGCACGCCGCAGGTGCCGTCACCGACGGTGCGCCGGCACGGCCTGCCGCCGGAGCGGTCCCGACGGCTACCGCGCCGGCAGCGGACGGTGCCGACCCGCGTTCCACCCCGGTCGACCTGTGGACCCCGGCCGCCGAACGGGCCGCGCAGACCTCCCCTGCGGCACCGGGCACCGCCATGCCGACCTCCCCAGCCGCGCCGACTTCTCCGGCCGCTCCGACCTCCCCGGCGGCACCGGGCCCGGCCACCACCCCGGCCGCGACCGGGAGCACGCCACCCGGGACCCCGTCGACGTCCGCCGGTGCGGACACCCCGACGACCGCCGACGAGCCGTTCCTGCCGGCCAACGAGGTCGAGGAGAACCTATTGGACGCGGTCGGCGCGGGCAGCACCGACGGTTTCCTCTCCACCCTGCTGCTGGCCCGGGTGCTGCTCCCGGTCAACCCCGATTCGGTGGCCGGCAGCCGTCCCGGCGAGCCCGGTTTCCAGTGGCGTACCGGGACGACCGACGGTGAGACGTACGTGGTGGTCTACACCTCACCGGAGCGGCTGGCCGAGCACGACGTGCCGCCTGTCGAAACGATCGAGGTGCGCTTCGTACAGCTGATCCGGCGGTGGCCGGACCCGAGCTGGGCGTTCGCCGTCAATCCGGGCACCCCGGTCGGGGCCAAGCTCCCCGGTGAGCAGATCGTGGCCCTGGCCAGTTGGGCGGCCGAGGTCGGGCTCGGTGACGAGGCGGAGGTCGAGCCGGTGGCCGCCGCCGAGGCACCCGCCGAACGCACCCGGTACGCCCCACCGGCCACCGACCCGTCCCGTCCGGTGGTGATGCAGAAGGCGGTCGCCCCGAGCCAACTCGCCTACTACCTGGAACGCGGCTACGACCGGGTCTCCGGGTTCGTGCACCGGGCCGGCGAACTGGCCCACCTGACCACCCCGGCGGAACTGCACGACGCCCTGGGGCTGGGATACCCCGATTCACCCTTCGCCCGCGACGCCGAGGCCATCTACGTGCTGCGCTGGCCCGCGTACCGCCCGAGTCTCTACCGCATCCCGTACGGCGGGCAGAACGAGGCGGCGATGCGGGCCATGGAGGGCTGGGTGATCGAGCGTGGGCCGTTCCGGGGCAACGGGTTCGCCCCCGGGGAGAGCAGCGACGTGGTGGCCGAGTTCAAGGTGGACAGTGCCCGGTTGCCGCACGGCGCACAGCTCTGGCGGATCGGCACGGAGGGCAGCGAACGGGTGATCGCCATCCTGGACACCGACGCGCTGGTCTGGCGACGGGTGGGCGAGCCGTGATGCGTGACGGTTACGTCGCCCGCTGGCAGGGACGGGAGTACCAGGTCAGCCCGGACGGCGACCACGTACGGATCTACCAGCCGGAACCCGCCGACGGCTTCGAGGAGGTACGCCCCGGCCGGTACGTGCGGGTCGTGCCGGCCGGTGAGGTCGAGGACCTGGCGTACGTGCGGACCACCTGCACCTGGCAGGGGCAGCCGTTCATCGTGCTCGGCGAGCACGACGGGTGGCTGCGGGTCGAGTACACGGGTGGTCGCTGGCCGGTGGCGCAGGCGATGGGGCTGGAGGTCTTCGACTTCGGCGTCTACCAGGGTTGGGCACCGGCCGGCGAGGTCGCCGACCTGCGCGAGCAGCGCGTCTGACCGTCGGCCCCGGCCGGAAATGGGTCCCGGAGACCCGGCCCCGACACGTTCGTCACCGTCGACAGGGGACCGTCGACCGGGAACGCGACGGTCAGGACTTGGTCCAGCGCAGGATCTCGCCGAGCACCACGTCGCCGGCCTCCACGTGGGGAAAGTGGCCCACCCCGTCGAGTAGCCGCCACTCGTAGGGTGCGCTGACGTACCGGCCGGAGCCCTGAGCGGTGCGCGGCAGGGACGCGACGTCGGCCGCCCCGTGCAGCTGGAGGGTGGGGGTGACCAGGGGCTTCTGCATCAGCCGGACGAACCGGTAGCCGTGCAGCCGCAGCACTGAGCGGAATGCCCACCGGTAGCCCTCCAGCGCGCAGAAGGCGGCCTGCGGGATCAGCATCGCCTCCCGGCAGCGCTGCGCGTACCCGGCGAAGTCGGGGCCGGTCACCCAGCGGGGGCCGCCCCAGCGGCTCAGCATCTGCTGCACCTCGGCGGCGTCGTCGCGGGTGAGTACGTGCTCGTACCGGGGGAGCTGGAACTTCAGCGCCGGGGTGGAGGCGGCGAACTGACCGCGCGGGTCGGCGAAGATGGCCGCGCGCAACCGCAGCGGATGGGGCGCGCCGAGCACCACCAGCCGGCGGACCAGGGTGGGGTGGAACGAGGCGGCTGTCCAGCCGATCAGCCCGCCCGAGCCGGTGCCGACGACGGTGGCGGACCGCTCCCCGAGCGCGCGGATCAGGCCGGCGACGTCGGCGGCGAGGGTGTAACCGTCGTACCCCCGGGGTGGTTTGTCGCTGGCGCCGTAACCGCGCAGGTCCACCGCGACGGCCCGGAAGCCGGCGTCGGCGACGGCGGGGAGCATCCTGTGCCAGGCCCACCAGTGTTCGGGGAAGCCGTGCAGGAAGAGCACCATCGGCCCGGTGCCCGCCTCCACGACGTGGAACCGGCTGCCGTTCGCGCCGACGAACCGGTGCGTCCACGGCCCCTCGGTGAGGACGCAGGACTCGTCGGTGGGCCCGCCACGCTGCTCGGTCATGGCCACAGCCTAGGACCTCGGCGCCTGTCGATCGCCCCGCCGACCCGCGTGGACGGCCGCTCGCGCCTCGGACCGGTTGTCGGCGGGCTGAGCGGACTCAGCGGACGACGCTGATCCGGACGACGCCGACCGGGGTGCCGGGGCCGCAGGCGGCCGCTGGCGCGGCCGGGTCGACGGTGACCACGACGGTGCTGCCGGCGGCGACGGTGCCCAGGCCGGGGCCGTGCAGCGCGTACTCGTGGCCGTCGTCGGTGACCAGGCCATAGCAGGGGCCGTCGCCGCCCCGGGTGATCCGGCCGGCGAGCCGGTCCGGCCGGCGTCGGTCGGTGGGGTGCCGTGGGGGTGCGGCGGGCCGGCGCGGGGCGGGCGGCGGTGCGGCGGAGAGCGGTGCCGGTCGGCCGGCGGGCGGGCCCGGCGTCGCCGCGCGGCCGGTGGGCGGTGCCGGTGGGCGGTGGGCCGGCGGTCGGGTGCCGGCCGGCGGGTCGGTGGTCGGGGTCGGGTCGTCGGTCACGGTCGCCTCCGTTCCCGGCGTACCCGTCACGGGTACGCGCAGAGCCAGCCTGCCACGGCGGCGGCGGACCGGCATCCGGCCGGCCCCGGACGGGCCGATGCCCGGGCAGGAGTCCTGCCCGGGCATCGGGTCACAGCAGGTGGTGCGGCTGATCAGCGGATCAGGAGAAGCGGACCTTCAGCGAGGTGCCGTTCTGCTCCACAACGCGGATCTTGGTGCCGGTGGCCGGGAGCTTGACGCCGTGGTTCGGCAGCTCCGGGTACCAGTACTGCTTGGTGTCGTCGAACAGCGGCTGTGCGGCCTGGCCGCGGACGTACTGCGGCACGCTGTTGATGTGCAGCGTGAACGAGTCCGCCTTCTTCAGGCTGAACGGCGCGTCGTACACCTGGACGCGGGCCCGCCACGGGGCACCGGTCAGGTTGTACAGCGGCTCCGGGTGCGCGTCGATGATCATGTTCCGACCCTCGCCCGGGTGGTCGAAGGTGTCGTTGTCGGCCCACCGGAGGTTCCAGTAGGAGATCAGCAGACCCTCCTGGTACGCGTAGTGGTCCACGTAGTCCGGGCGGCTGTTCGCGTAACCGAAGTAGTACGGGCCGGTCTTGAGGTACTGGTCGTACGACACGTACGACCGGTTGCCGGCGATGTAGTAGTTGTCGAACTTGCGGATGTAGGTCTCGGCCACGATGCTGAACCCGTTCAGGGTCCAACCGGCGGCACCGGCCTCCGCACCGTCGGTGAGCACGGTCTGCCCGTCGGCGGTGATGGTGATCGCGTCACCGTAGAAGCCGCCCTCAGAGACACCACCGTCGGTCTGGTAGCGCAGCCGGAACTGCACCACCTTGCCGGCCGCGGCGTTCATCGGGATGTTGACGTCGACCCACTGGCCGTTGCTGGAGCCGTCCAGGGCGAAGCGCCCGGGGGAGATCTCCTTGAGGGCCTTGCCGTTGGCGGTACCCGGCAGGGTGGCCCAGGTCTGGCCGCCGTCGGTGCTGGCCTCGAAGAAGAGGTAGTCGTAGTCCGCCTCGATCGAGTAACGACCCTTCATGGTGAGCGCGGCGCTGGTCTTCCCGGTGAGGTCGATCGTCCGCGTCATCGTGGTGTTCAGGTCGTCGTCGTTGCCGGAGAAGAACTGCTTCGTCCCCTCGAACGGCTTGCCGTTCTGGAAGCTGTACTCCCGCTGCGGCAGCACGACCACGGCACCCTGCGCCTTGTCGGAGTTGTACTCCTGCGGGCCCAGGTTGAGGGTCTTCTGCTGGCCGGCCACCACGACCTCGTAGTCGAGCCAGCCGAGCTGGAGCTTGTTCCACGCGCCGAGGTCGCCGCCGCGCTCGCCGATGCCACCGTCGTTCTTGGCACCGAGCCGGCTCTGGGCCATCAGGGTCCAGTGCTCGTTGTTGTTGTCACCGCTGTTGATGACGTTGTAGTCGTCCGGCAGACCGAGGTCGTGGCCGTACTCGTGGTAGAAGACGCTCCGGCCACCGTTCTCCGGCTGGATCGTGTAGTCGCCGATCCAGACGCCGGTGTTGCCGATCTGGGTGCCGCCGGCCGGGAAGTTCGCCGGGCCGGTGTTGCCCTGGTCGCTGGCGAAGGCATACCACCGGTGGCTCCAGATGGCGTCCTCACCCTGGATCGGGTCGCCGTCGGCCTGGTCGCCGCCGGAGTGGACGATCTGGAAGTGGTCGATGTAGCCGTCCGGCTCGTTGAAGTTGCCGTCGCCGTCGAAGTCGTACCGGTCCCACTCGTCCATCGACTTGACGTCGGCGGCGATCTGGGCGTCGGTGCGGCCGGCGGCCTTCTGGTCGGCGACCCACTGGTTGGCGGCGTCCCGGACCAGGGCCCAGGTGTTGTTGCAGACGTTCGAGGCGCACGGGTAGCCGTTGGAACGGCCGTACCGGGCCTCGTTGTACTTCACCTTGACCCAGTCGGTGACCTCGCCGTCGACGCTGTAGCGACCCGAGGACTGGGCCTCGTAGTACTGCTTCAGCGACTCGTCGCCCTGCCCGGTGCCGAAGTACAGCTTCCGGTAGTAGTCGGCGTTGTAGTCGGCCTGCCAGACGGTGGAGTTGTCCACCGCCCGGTTGGGGGCCGGGATCTCGTTGTGCAGCGGCCCGTCGAACCGGGTCGGGCCGGGGACGGCCGGGGCCGTGTCCTGGTCCGGGTAGCTCGGGTGCCGCTCGTTGCCGAACTCCGCGAGGATCACGAAGATCTTGTCGGTCTGCTCGCGGCCGAGCTCGACGTACTGGTCCTGCGTCTGGGCGACGCCCGAGGCCGTCGTCCGGGCGTTGTTCTTGCCCGCAGCCTGGGTCTTGCCGACCTTGACGACCGTGCTGCCGTTGATCTTCTGCGCCTTGGCCTTGCCGGAGAGGACCTCGCTGAGGCCCTCCTGGCGCAGTGCCCGCCGCTTGGTTTCGAGCGGGTTGGGCAGATCGTGGTCCGCGTGAGCGGGTTCCGCGACCGACGGGGCCGCCGTCGGGAGCTTCGGCGTCGGCGCGGCGCTGGCGGACGTACCCGTCACCAGACCTGTCGCCGTCAGCGAGAGCCCGAGCAGACCCACTGCGACTTTGCGCACGTGGTACCTCCGGTGTGAGGGAACCGGCCCAACGGGGGTACGGGCCGGCATGGGACGTCCCACTAGTGGGACCCATGGTGAACATAGACACTGCTGGGACGGGTGGGAAGATGTCCGCGTCGATTTGTTGCAAGATTTTGATGGGAACGCTTTTCACCGTCACACACCGGGTGTTCACCAACGGTCATGAGCAGCGCGGACGGCCCGGTTGGGAATCGTAGTGATGTATTTCGATTCCGTTGCCGGGATGCGGGAAACAGTGGGCCGCCGGCATGTCCGCCGACGGCCCACCGTTCACCGAATCAGTCAGTTACTGACCCTTACCACCGCATCGCCGGGCGTACCCGACGCGCGACTTCAGTACTTCGCCGGAGTGATCCGGACGACCGCGTACGAGTTGTCCGGCGCGGCCGACTCGATCTTGATGGAGACGCCGTTGCGGACCTTCGAGTCCGACGGGTTGCCGGTGCCGAGCACGATCGCCCCACCGCCCAGCGTCACGCCGTAGAACTCGGTGGCCGGCGTGCCGTCCGGGTTCACCACCCGGGTGGTGTACGGCTTGTTGCCCCGCGACGGGACGACCACCGAGGCGTCGTTGTCCCGGGCGTACGGCGAGCCGTCGCGGATCTCGATGCCCGGGTACCAGCCCTTGGCGTCGTTGAAGCCCGACACCGGGCGCTGCCGCCCGAACTTCGTGCAGTACGCGCTGTACGGCTCGTCCGCCGCCTCCAGGCACTCGGTGAACGGGTACGTCGGGTTCAGCGAGAACGCCGCGTTCGCCGACTGCGGCCGGCTCGGCAGGTTGTCCAGGACCGACGGGTCCTTCGCCGCCGCCTCACCGGTACGCCGCAGCGGGTCGTAGTGCGAGTCCACGATCAGCAGCCCGCCCTTGGCCCCGTAGCTGGGCAGTGCGGTCATCTGCCCGGTGACGTGGTTGACGTCGCCCAGCATCGTGTCCCGGTACCAGACCAGCATGCCCGGCGCGTTGTACGAGATCCGGTCCACCTTCCACGCCTCGTGCGAGTAGATGGTGTCGTAGGCGTACTTCAGGCCCATGTCGAAACCGTCGAAGTTGCGCCACTCGGCCAGGTAGTACTGCGCCTTGACCTGGGTGCCCGGGTCGATGTGCCAGCCCGCGCCGGTGGTGTCGGTGAAGGTGCCGACGGTCTGCGTCCAGCCGTTCGTGCCGCCCTCCACGTCGTCGCTGAACGTGGTGGCCCCGCCGCCGGTGACCGACAGGTCGTCGACGAACCAGCCCCGCTCCTGGAACGCCTCGTCGGTGGCGTACCGCAGCCGAACCTGCACGGTCGTCCCGGCGTACGCCGACAGGTCGACCCAGTCGTGCCGCCAGCCGGCGGTGCTGCCGGTCAGGCCGTACTTCTTGTTGCCGAAGTCGACCATGCGACCGTTCGGGTCGGCGTAACCGTCGTTCGTGGAGACCAGCGCGCCGGCCTCGTCGTAGACCTTCTGCTCGGCCCAGGTGGCCCCGCCGTCGGTCGAGACCTCCACGAAGCCGTAGTCCCAGTCCTCCTCGATGACGTAGTTGTTCCACATCCAGAACTTCGCGTCACCGGCGGTCGGGACGGCCACCTGCCGGCTGAGCTTGACGTCCGCCCACGCCTGGTCGGCGCCGCTGTACCACATGCCGGTGCCGCTGTGCGGCTGGGCGAGGGTGACCACCTTGTCCGGCAGGTCGATCTTGATGCCGTCCTGGGTGCCCACCGGGGTCCGCGAGGTCTGCCCGAGCGATGCCGTCCGGGTCCGGGTGCCGGGGGCGATGGTCAGCGGATCGGCCCAGCCCAGCACCCACTTGTCCCAGATGCCCATGTGGGTGGGCAGGGCCTGGAAGATCTCACCGGTGTGCGAGCCGGACGCCATCAGGTCCCAGAAGTCGACGTCCGAGTCGGCGTTGCCCGAGGTGTCGTAGAGGTCCGGCAGACCCAGGTCGTGACCGAACTCGTGGGCGAAGACGCCGACCCCGGCGTCCTCCGGCTGCACGATGTAGTTGGACACCTTCAGGTTGGTGCCGGGGATGGTGTAGCCGCCGGCGACCGTCGAGGAGTGCGCCCAGACCGCGTACACGCCCTGGTCGCCACCGCCCCGGGACTTGCCCTGACCGGCGTGCACCAGCACCAGGTGGTCGATCACGCCGTCCGGCTCGTTGACGTTGCCGTCGCCGTCCCGGTCGCCCTGGTCCTCGATGTCGTAGTCGGCCCACGGGAAGTCGGGGTCGGACGCGGCCAGCGCGTCGATCGCGTCGGTGGCGAGCCGCCCCGCGCCCTGCGGGTTGTCCGGGTGGCCGTTCATCGCCTGCTGCCGGCCGGCGACCCAGGCGCCCGTTTCGTCCTGGAAGCAGCGCGAGGCCGCGTACCAGCCCTCCGAGTGCGGCACGGTGATCCACGGGCTGGCCTGCCCGTCCACCGTGTACGCGCCCTTGGACATCTCCAGGTACATGTTGTGCATGGTGCGGCCGGACAGGTCGATGCCCTTCTTGCCGTCCGGTCCCTTGAGGTCCTTACGCACCCGCTCGGTGATGCCCTGCTTGGTGTAGAGCATCTTGTCGAAGTGGGCGGGGGAGAAGTCCGGCACCCACATCGAGTTGTTGTCCTCGTGCGGCAGGGTCGCCGGGTCGGGGATGTTGTTGTGCTTCGGGCCGTTCTGCACGGTGCCGGGCACGCAGGTGCGGTCCTCGAAGACCGTCTTGGGGACCATCACCCCGGTGAAGTCGTCGTTGGCCTGGTCGTTGAACTCGACAAGCAGGGTGAGCAGCTTGGCCGTCTGGGTGCTCTTGGCCTTCTTGAACGCACGCGGGCTCTGCCCGGTCCGGATCGCCCGCGCCTCGTTGCGGGCCAGTTCCCGGGCGGCCAGCGGATTGCCGCCGGCGAACTTACGGTCGTACGCGCGGGCCTCGTCCGCCGCCGGGGTGCGGATCCCGTCGGCGCCCCGGACCTCCTTACCCGCGGTGTCCGGCTGCACCTCCGGCTCGGCGTAGTTGAGGTAGTGCTCGTCGGCCCCGATCCGGGTCGGTGTGGCCGGCCCGGCAGGTTTGGCCGCCGCGCTGCCGGTCACGGTCAGTGACGAGGCGACGAGAGCGAGGGCGGGCAACGCGACGAGGAGCCGTCGACGTGCCCTGGTGGACGGGAGAATGTTCATGCCACTCCGTTTCTCGGGCATGGGAAAGGGATCGCCGGTGAGACCTCTGTCGAGCCCAGTCGATATCGCTGAACCTAAATGAGAAGGGTTCTCACCCGGAAGGGGGCGACGCCGCCTCTGCCCGTTCAGCCCGAGCCGGCTCGGCCTACCGACCGATTCGTACCCCTAAAAAGACGGTGGGTGCCGGGCCCTCACGGACCGGCACCCACCGTCGGGTACGGCTGTCGTCAGTCCTCGTCGGACTTCCCACCGCTGAGTCCGGAGGAGATCAGCTCCATCACCGAGGAGTCCTGGAGCGTCGTCACGTCACCCAGCGACCGGTTCTCCGCCACGTCCCGCAGCAACCGGCGCATGATCTTGCCGGAGCGGGTCTTCGGCAGCTCCGGCACCAGCATGATCTGCCGGGGCTTGGCGATCGGGCCGAGCGTCTTCGCGACGTGGTTGCGCAGCTCGGCGATGAGCTGCTCACCCGCCTCGCCCGCGGTGTCGGCGGTGCCACGCGGGATGGCGAACGCGACGATCGCCTGCCCGGTGGTCGGGTCGGTCGCGCCGACCACCGCCGCTTCGGCCACCGCCGGGTGCGACACCAGCGCCGACTCCACCTCGGTGGTGGAGATGTTGTGCCCGGACACCAGCATCACGTCGTCGACCCGGCCGAGCAGCCAGATGTGCCCGTCGTCGTCCTTCTTGGCGCCGTCCCCGGCGAAGTACATCCCCTCGAACCGGGACCAGTACGTCTCGATGAACCGGTTGTCGTCGCCCCAGATGGTGCGCAGCATCGACGGCCACGGCTCGCGCAGCACCAGGTAGCCGCCCCCGCCGTTAGGCACCGACTGGCCCTGGTCGTCCACCACGTCGGCGACGACGCCGGGCAGCGGGGTCATCGCCGAACCCGGCTTGGCCGCGGTCACCCCGGGCAGCGGGGAGATCATGATCGCGCCGGTCTCGGTCTGCCACCAGGTGTCCACGATCGGCAGCTCGTCCCGGCCGACGTGCTGGCGGTACCACATCCACGCCTCCGGGTTGATCGGCTCGCCGACGCTGCCCAGCAGGCGCAGCGACGACAGGTCGAAGCCCGCCGGGATGTCCTCGCCCCACTTCATCATGGTGCGGATCAGCGTCGGCGCGGTGTAGAGGATGCTGACCTTGTACTTGTCGACGATCTCCCAGAACCGGCCCTTGTGCGGGGTGTCCGGGGTGCCCTCGTACATCACCTGGGTGGCGCCGTTGGCCAGCGGCCCGTACACGATGTAGGAGTGCCCGGTGACCCAGCCGATGTCGGCGGTGCACCAGTAGACGTCGGTCGCAGGCTTCAGGTCGAACACCGCGTGCGCCGTCCACGCGGCCTGGGTGAGGTAGCCGCCGGTGGTGTGCAGAATGCCCTTCGGGCGGGCGGTCGTGCCGCTGGTGTAGAGGATGAACAGCGGGTGCTCGGCGTCGAACGGCTGCGCGACGTGCTCGGCCGACGCCGTCTCGACCGTCTCGTGCCACCAGTGGTCCTTCGCCGACCAGCCGACCTCCTCGCCGGTGCGCCGGACCACCAGCACGTGCTCGATCGACGGGCAGTTCGCCACCGCCTCGTCCACGGTCGGCTTCAGCGCCGACGGCTTGCCCCGCCGGTAGCCGCCGTCGGCGGTGATCACCACCTTCGCGCTGGCGTCGGAGATGCGGTTGCTCAGCGCGTCGGCGGAGAACCCGCCGAAGACCACGCTGTGGGTCGCGCCGATCCGGGCGCAGGCCAGCATCGCCACCGCCGCCTCGGGGATCATCGGCAGGTAGATCGCCACCCGGTCACCGGCGACCACCCCCAGGTCGGTCAGCGCGTTCGCCGCCTGGCAGGTCAGCCGGTGCAGGTCGGCGTAGGTGAGGGTGCGGGTGTCGCCCGGCTCGCCCTCCCAGTGGATCGCCACCCGGTCGCCCAGGCCGGCCTCCACGTGCCGGTCCAGGCAGTTGTACGCCACGTTGAGCTGGCCACCGACGAACCACTTCGCGAACGGCGGGTTCGACCAGTCGAGCACCTCGTCCCACGGCCTGGCCCAGGCCAACCGGCCGGCCTGCCGCTCCCAGAAGGCGAGCCGGTCCGCGCCGGCCTCGTCGTACGCGCCGGCGGTGACGTTGGCCTGGGCGGCGAGTGCGGCCGGCGGCGGGAACTGGCGCGTCTCGTTCAGCAGGTTGGCCAAGGCCTCGCTCATGCGGTGACTCCTTCGTCGGTGACCTGCGTCTCTACCCGGCCGAGGTTAGTCCGGGCCGCGCGGGACCGCGACACCCCCGGTGCCGTCCGGCGCGCTCAGCGGCCGTCCCGGCGCGCTCGGCGGCCCACCCCTGCCGCCCTGATCAGGATCGGACCCGACGCCCCGTTGGTGGGTGGCGTCCGCCCCGGCGTCACCCGGTCGTTAGCGTGGCGGGGTGACCACCGATCCGCTCGCCCCGCTGCTCGCGCTCGCCGACATCGCCCCCGCCGTCGAGCGGGCCCGCGAGCGGGTCGACCAGGCGATGCGGCACCGCGCGCTGCGCCGCCACGGCGGCCAGGTCGCGGCCGAGGTCGGCCTGCGCACCGCGGTGGCCAGCGCCGCCCTGGAGGGGTACGACCACGAGCGCGAGGCGGTCCGCGCCGGCACCGTCACCGAACCGGTGCTCCAGGGGGCGCTGCGGGTGGCCGGGGCGCTGCCCGGGCTGACCGAGCTGTGGCCGAAGGCCCCCCGGCAGGCGCTGGCCCGGCTGCACGTGCTCGCCGCCCGGGACGTGGTAGCCGAGGCCGAGCTGGGGCGTCCGGTCGCCGACCCGGTGGTGGCCGCCCGGCTCGACGGGCTGGCCGGGCTGGTCGCCGGCGGGACGACGGTCTCCCCGCTGGTCCTCGCCGCCGTGGTGCACGGTGAACTGCTCAACCTGCGGCCCTTCGCCGGCCCGTCCGGGGTGGTGGCCCGCGCCGCCGCCCGGCTGGTGCTGATGTCCCGGGGGTTCGACCCGCGTGGCCTGGTCGCCGTCGACGTCGGCCACCGGGAACGGCAACCCGAGTACGTCGGCGCGGCCGGGGCCTTCGCGACCGGCACCCCCGACGGCCTGCGCTCCTGGCTGCGGCACTACCTGACCGCCGTCGAGGTCGGCGCGGACCAGCTCACCGTCGTCGGCGACGAGATCATCGCCGCCGCCTGACCGGTGGCCGTCCGCGCGCCACCCGACCGGTGCGCGGTCAGTCCCGGCGGGCGGCCCGGTTCACCCGGGAACGCAGCGCCCGCCTGGCGATCGGCCCGAGGTCGTCGACGATCTCGATGAGCACGGCGAGCTGGTCGAGCGCCGACATCGCCTGCCGTACGCCCGCCCGGTCCACCCCGTCGTAGAGTTCCAGCCCGACGAACGCGGCGCAGACGGCCCGGGACAGGCCGGGCACGTCCGCGATCTCGGCGAAGGGTGACCCGGCGAGCAGCCGGCGCAGCACCGACTCGATCTCGTCCACCCACAGTTGCAGCGCGGCGGCGGTGGGCGCGGCGAGCCGTTCGTCGGTCTGCGCCCCGGCCAGCATCTGGGCCAGGAAGGAGACGTTGCCCAGCTCGCGTTCCTGCTCGTGCAGCTCCTGCCCGACGGCGAGCAGTTCCCGCAGCGAGCCCACTCCGGCCAGCCGGTCCGACCAGTGCGCGAGCCGGTCGGCGGTGCTGGCCCGGCAGGCCGCCGTCAGCAGGTCGTCGACCGTGCCGAAGTGGTAGAAGACCAGCGCCTGGTTCACCCCGGCGGCGGCGGCGATGGTGCGGGCGGACACACCGGCGATGCCGTGCGTACGGATGGCGGTGATGGCGCCGTCCAGGAGGCGCTGCTTGGTGCCGGACATCGTCCTCCTCGTGGGCCCGCCGGATGCGGCGGTGCGATCATCGCATCGGTCACCAGCTGCGCCAGCCAGCCGACCCCGGGCAGCCGCAGGAGCCAGCCGACCACCGCCCAGCCGAGGTGCAGGTGCCCGAGGGCGCGGGCGACGGCGGCCACCCCCCGTTCCGACCTGCCGCCGTCGGTGTACGCCGCCCGCCACAGCACCCCGTCGGCTTCGGCGGCGGGACGGACCAGCAGACCCACCGGGCGGCGACGGGCGACGAACCGCCAGGTCGCGGCGCACGGACCGCAGTCGTCGTCGAGGAACAGCACCGCCGTCGGCCCCACGTGGTACGGCCGCCCACGCGGCCACCAGTCCCTGACCTGCCGCCGGTACGCGTGCCACGCCCCGCCGTGCCGGTCGGCCAGGTCGTGTTCCTCGTGCGGGCGGGCCACCGCCACGCTGAAGGCGACCGCCACCACCGCCGCCAGCACCAGCGCGGAACTGCGGGTGAGCGCGGCGGTGAGTAGCACCAGGGCCACGGCGGCGGTCTGCATCGGGTTGGCCAGGTAGGCGTACGGCCCGGTGGTGACCAGCCGTACGGGCGGGTCCCACGGGTACGGCGTGCCGCCGCCGTGGGTGACGAACTCGCGGACCGCGGCGAGCGCCGGGGCGGCCAGCACCAGCGCCACCTGGGCGAGGAACAGCAGGACGGGCCGGGGTAGCCCGGTCACCGCCGCCCAGGACCCGTCGCCGACCTCGAAGGCCAGGCCGGGGACGAACCACAGCAGCAGGGCGGTGAACACCCCGACCTGGAGCAGCGTGCGGGCCGCCAGGTGCCGGCGGTCGGCACACCAGCGACCGAGCAGTTGCGCCGGCAGGGCCACCACGAGCAGCCCGACCAGCTCGCCGACCAGCCAGTGCGGGCCGAGCCGGACCAGCGGGTGCAGCGCCGGCATGGCCAGCGCGTCGATCCAGAGCAGCAGGCCCAGTGCCACCGGCAACGGCAGGGTCCGGCGCAGCAGCACGGGCAGCGGACCCCAGAGCACGGCCCAGCCGATCCACAGGTCGACAGGCATGCCCCGGTAGCTTCCCCGGACCGGGGTGAACGCGTACCAGCCGGTGCGCCGGGCCACCTCGTCGAGGGCGGCGATGCCGATGCCGGCGGCGAGGAAGGCCAACAGTGCCCCCGCCCGACCGGCGCGGCTGCGGTCGACCCGGGCGGCGGCGAGCACGGCCAGCAACGGCACCGCCAGGCTGAGGTAGCGGGCGGCGATCATCGCAACGCCATCATGTCCAGCAGGTGTCCCGTCCCCGCGCCGAGCAGGACCTGCTGGATCGGCCCGAAGTACCAGGAGGGGTCCAGGCCCCGGGTGTAGTCCACCCGGATGCGTACCTCGGTGTGCCGTCCGTCGACGGCCCGCCAGCTCAGCGTGGCGTGCCGCCACCGGAACCAGCGCGCGGTGATCGAGCTGTCCTCGACGAACCGGAACCCGACCCGCTGCACCCCGACCGTCTCCACCTCGGCGAGCAGGTGACCACCGGGGCCGTGCGCGCTGCCGTGGTAGCCGAACATCCACCTGTCGCCCGGGTCGAGCCCGTCCCCGCTGACCTGGCCGGGCGTGGGCACGCCGAGCAGCCGCAGCGGGACCGAGCGCACCGGTACGGGGCGGGGACCGGCGGCGAGCCGGGCGGCGACCTGGTCGGCCGGCAGGGCCACCACCCGGGCCACCTCGACGGACTGGTCGGGTGCGATCCGGGGAGCCGGCCCGGTGCCCTCCAGCCCCGGCAGGAGGAGCAACGGCACCGCGATGACGGCGTACGGGCGGGAGGCGTCGCGCAGCGCCCGGATCAGGGCGGTGGTCCCGTGGGACACCGCGTAGACCAGTGGGGCGGCGAGGACGACGCAGACCGCCCCCTCGTGCAGCGCGACCGCCGCCAGCAGCAGGGCGATCGTGGTGATCACGAAGACCCGGCCGTGCGCGGTGCGACCGGGCAGCAGGGCGAGGGTGGCGGCGAGGGCCGTCGGGAGCAGCACGAAGAGCAGGGCGCTGTCGGCCCGCCCGTCGAGCACGGTGGCGACGAACACCACCATGCCGAAGGCCGAGATCAGGCCGGCGAGCACCCAGTTCGCGGCGGTCCGTCGGGGCGGTCGATCCTGCTCGTTCATCCCTACCTCCCAATTTTGAGCAGTTGCTCAAAATCGAGCATAGGCTGATTTGAGCGATCGCTCAATCGGGGGGTGTGCAGGGCTCGGACAGCGGGGTGGGGCGGGTGGCCCGCCTGAGCCGGATGGGTGACCCGGACGGCGGGGCCGGTCGGGTGGCCCCGGTTGGCCGGGGCTGGAGGCTCGAAGGGTGGGGCTGGTCGGGTACCCGAAGGGTCGGAGCGTCAGGCGGCCTGGACGGCGCGGGTGCGGCGGTGCCGGCCGTACCAGGCGATGCCGATCGCCACCCCGACGCCGACGCCGAGCGCCGCCGCGGCAACCGGGACGGCCGGGCGCTCCCGCAGCCGCCGACCCAGCGGGATCGGGTGCCGGAACTCCAGCACCGGCCAGGCGTTCTCCACCGCGAGCCGGCGCAGTGCCCGGTCCGGGTTGACCACGCTCGGGTGCCCCACGCACTCCAGCAACGGCCGGTCACTGTACGAGTCGGAGTAGGCGTACGAGTCGGCCAGGTCGTAACCCCGGGTGGCGGCCAACTCGTTGACCGCCTCGACCTTGCTCGGACCGGCCGCGTAGAACTCGACCTCGCCGCTGTAGCGGCCGTCCTGCACGCTCATCCGGGTGGCGATCACGTCGGTCACCCCGAGCAGCGCGCCGATCGGCCGGACCATCTCCTCACCGGAGGCGGATACCAGCACGACGTCCCGGCCGGCCGCCTGGTGCTCCTCGATCAGCGCGGCGGCCTCGGCGTACACGTAGGGGTTGATCAGTTCGTGGAGCGTCTCCGCGACGATCTGGCGGACCTGTTCCACCCGCCAGCCCTTGCAGAGTGCGGCGAGGTAATCCCTGGTCCTGGCCATGGTCTGCTCGTCGGTGCCGCCCAGCCGGAACATCAGCTGCGCGTACGCCGACTTCACGACGTCCCGTCGCGTGATCAGCCCGTCCCGGTAGAACGGCCGACCGAATGCCAAGGCGCTCGACTTGGCGATGACGGTCTTGTCCAGATCGAAAAAAGCGGCACTTCGGCCCACGGCGCGCAAGTCTAGTCCGATGCGGCAGGGTCGGCGGGCACCCCTGGGTGAATACGGCCTCGACCTGCGGGAGCACTCCGGCCGCGAATGCTCAACGTGATCGCAGTCACACGCTCCGATCATAATTTCGCAATGAGTGGGGTCGACAGCACTCGACGTGAACAGTCCGCTCGGGCAGACTTGTCCCCACGACAACGATTCATGTGCCGGAAATCTGAGAGACCCTCGGCGGTCGCACCCCCCGTGACCGTCGGGCCGGTTCGGCTCAACCCCCCCGGAGCCGAACCTTTCGACGACCCCCGTCTCCCCCCGACGGGGGTCGTCCCTTTCCGGAGATCTCCGGTGGCTGTTCGACCGGCGAATATCCGTGTGGTGGCCGGTCGATCGGAAGAAAACCGCCCCGTCCCTGTCGCGGGAACGGGGCTGCTTCGCCAGCGAATTGCCGATCCGGTGGTGGCGGCGAATCCGGCGACGATGGGTACGCGGTCGGGCTCCGGCGCGTACGCCGGGTCGACGCGGCCGTGGCCCTCGTCGCCCCCGCCGTCCGGCCCTTCAAAGTCCCGCCCCGACGGGTTGCAGTCAAGCCGACTCCTTCCGGGAGCGGGCCGGGTTACCGCACGACCGCCCGCATCGTCGTGCGGGCGGGCAGGAAACAGGCCAGGGCGCGGCCGTGCCGGTCGGTGACCACCCACGGATGACCCACGTACGTCTGCTGGCGGTAGGACCGGCCCGCGTCGAGCACTTTGTACTGCCGGCGCTGCCCGTGATAGTCGAGCCAGTAGACGACGACCCGCGAACTGCGGGCGTTGACGAATTCGACGTAGGTCGAGGGACCGTTCGAGCTGGACCGCAGCGAATGTTCCTGCCAGCCCGGCAGCGGGGTCAACTCGGCCGGTGCGGGCGGGTTCGTCGGCGGCTTCGGCGTGGGGCGGGGCGGGGTGGTCGTCGGGGCCGGCCGGGGCGGCGTGGTCGTCGCGGCGGGGCGGGGCGTCGTACCCGTGGCGGGTTGGCGGGGTTGGCGGGGCGGTGCCGGGGGCGGTGCGGCCGGGGTCGCGGCGCGGGTGGCCAGGGAGGCCGGTGCACGCGAGTAGTCGGCGACCGGGGTGGGACTCTCCACCGCCGCGAGACCCGGGCGGTCGGCGATCCACGAGGGTGTCATCGGGAGGTCGTCCCGCTTCGGCCCGGACCACAATGGTGACAGGGCCAGGATGAGGCTGGTGACCAGGCCGAACGCCGCTGCGGCCAACAGCAGGGTCCGTCCGATGCCGGTGGGCTCGACGGCGTGCACGGGGGACGGCGACGGGTCGCCCGGTGAGCCGGACGCCGGCACGTCGATCAGATGCCGACCGGCCGTGGGGACGAGGTACGGCGGCAGCGTCTGGTGATACCGGGGTGCCGGCAGCCAGCCACCGATGCGCAGGGTGGGGAGTGTGTCGTCGGATTTGTCGGCCATGGCCCCGTTTCCGAGAGCGGCGGATGCCACCTTCGCGGTGGCGGTCACGATTATCGGCGTACGAGGCGGTATGCCGTCAATCACTCCGGCGGGGTGAACAGGACATTTTTTCGCGTTCCTCGTCGGGGCGGTACCGCTGCCGCCGGCGTCGTTCGGTCGTCCCGGCGCTCCGGACGATGCGCTCGACATGCCTGCGGTGCAGCTCACCGCCCTCCTACCGGGTCGACGGAGACGTCGAACGGCTGACCGGCGCACCCCGACGACCAGCATGGGCCGCAATCTCACCACCGAGGCGGCATAACAGATCACCGGCGGTGGTGGAGGTTGTCCACAGCCCCTGCCGTTGTCCACAGGTGAGGTGACGCGGGCGGCGCAGACCGGCGACGACGGCGCAGGGTCGGTGCCAGCAACCCCGAGCGCTGGAGGCCGTGATGCCACCCCGTACCTCCCTTCCGCCGTACCGGCGACTGCCGCTGCTGGTCACCTCCGACGGTGACCTCCTGGACGAGTTGCTGCGGCTCGCCGCAGCAGGCGGCACCGAGGTGGAGGTGGCCGCCGATCCGGCCGCCGCCCGGTCCCGTTGGCTCCCCGCGCCCCTGGTCCTCGTCGGCAACGACCAGGCCCAGGCCTGCCTGCGGGCCCGGCTACCCCGACGGCCCCGGACGGTGCTGGTCGGACGGGCGGGGGAGCTCGACCCTGGCTGGGAGATCGCCGAGTTGATCGGTGCCGAGCACGTCGCGACCCTGCCCGCCGCCGAACCATGGCTGGTCGACCGGTTCACCGAGTGCGCGCCCGGCGGTGAACCGGCGGCCCCGGCCCGGACGGTCGCCGTGCTCGGCGGCCGGGGAGGGGCCGGCGCGAGCGTCCTCGCGGGCGGCCTGGCCGTCACCGCCGCCCGCGCCCAACTGCGGACCCTCCTGGTCGACGCCGACCCGCTCGGCGGCGGGCTCGACCTGGTGCTCGGCTGGGAAGACCTGGACGGACTGCGCTGGCCGTCGCTCACCGACGCCGACGGTCGGGTCGACCCGCCCGCCCTGGTCCGCGCCCTGCCGCACCGGGGCGACCTGGTCGTCCTCTCCTGGGACCGGGGCGAGCCGCTGGCCCTGCCCGCCCCGGCGATGGCCGCCACCCTCGACGCCGCCCGCCGGGGTCGGGACTTCGTCGTCGTCGACCTGCCGCGCCAGCTCGACGACGCGGCCGTGCTCGCCCTCCAGGCCGCCGACCAGGCGTACGTGGTGGTGCCGGCCGAGCTGCGGGCGACCGCCGCGGCGGCCCGGGTGGTCGCGGCGACGGCCCCGCACTGCGCCGCCCTGGGGGTGATCGTCCGGGGCCCCGCCCCCGGCCGGCTGCGGGCGGCCGAGGTGGCCCGTGCCCTCGGGCTGCCGCTGGCCGGCACGCTGCGCCCCGAACCGGCCCTGTGCCGGGGTCTGGAACGCGGCGAGGCACCGGCCGCCGCCGGTCGGGGACCGCTCGCCGCGCTCTGCCGCCAACTGGTCACCGAACTGACCGGGCTACCCGTGCCGGGTGCGGCGTGACCGGGCGACCCGAGGATTTCGCCGCCCGGGTCCGGCAGCGGATGGCCGACACGACGACACCTGTCACCCCGGCGGCGATTGTCTCCGCCGTACGCGCCGAACCGTCCGCCGCCGTCCTCGGTGACACCGCCGTGCTGCGGATCGCGGACCGGGTGCACGACGACCTGGTGGGAGCCGGGCCACTCGCCCCGCTGCTCGCCGATCCCCAGGTCACCGACGTGCTCGTGAACGGGCTCCGGGTCTGGGTCGACCGGGGCGCGGGGCTGCACCAGGTGGCGGTGCCGCTCGGCGCGGTCGACGACGTACGCCGGCTGGCCCAACGGCTCACCGCCGCCGCCGGGCGTCGGCTCGACGACGGATCGCCCTGCGCGGACGCCCGACTACCCGACGGCACCCGGTTACACGCGGTGCTGCCTCCGGTGGCGACCGATGGGCCCTACCTGTCGCTGCGCACCTTCCGGCACCGGCCGTTCACCCTCGACGAACTGGTCCGGCAGGGCACCGTGCCGCAGCAGGTCGCCCCGGTGCTCGCCGCGGTGGTGGCCGCCCGCCTGGCCTATCTGGTCACCGGTGGCACCGGCTCGGGCAAGACCACCCTGCTCAACACGATGCTCGGCCTGGTGCCGACGACGGAACGCATCGTGCTGGTCGAGGACGCTGCTGAACTGCACCCGGTGCACCCGCACGTGGTCGGTCTCCAGGCCCGGACGGCCAACGTGGAGGGCGCGGGGGTGATCGGGCTGAGCGAACTGGTCCGGCAGGCGCTGCGGATGCGTCCCGACCGGCTGGTCGTCGGTGAGTGCCGGGGTGCCGAGGTCGTCGATCTGTTGGCCGCGCTCAACACCGGCCACGACGGAGGGGCGGGGACCCTGCACGCCAACACCCCGGCTGACGTTCCGGCCCGGCTGGAGGCGCTCGGGCTGCTCGGCGGGCTGCCCCGGGTGGCGCTGCACGCGCAGGTCACCGCCGCGCTCCAGGTGTTGGTCCAGGTGCGTCGGGGCCCCGACGGCCGGCTGCTGGAGTCGATCTGCCTGCTGCTGGCCGAGGGCCCCGACCGGCTGGTGACGGTGGTGCCCGCCTGGGTACGCGGTCAGGGCGTCGGCCCGGCCGGGCCCGCTCTCGCCCTCCTCCTCCGCGATCGGGGAGTGCCGGTGCCGCCACTGCTGCGGGCCCCCCGACCCGGTCCGACGGGGCGGGCATGACACCGCCGTTGTGGCTGGTCGCAACCCTCCTGACCGGCGCGGCCCTGGTGGTCGCCTGGCCGGTACGCGGCAGTCGACGCCGTAGCCGCAGTGTGCTCACCGCACCGCGACACCCTGGGCCGGAGCCGGACGGCCCCCACCCGCAGGCACCCGGCCTACGGCTGCTGCACCGACTGGTGTCCGGCCCGCCGAGGCGGGTTCTGCTGCTGGCCGGCCTCGTCGGTGCCGGTACGGGTGGACTTGCCGCCGGGCCGGTCGCCGCCATCCTTGTGGCCGGCTACGGGATGCTCGGGGCGCGTGCCGTACACCGGAGGCGGCTGGCCGGGCGGGTCGGCCGGGAACGTCGCCGCCACCTGGACCGGCTCGGGGCACTCGCCGCTGACCTGCGGGCCGGCCTGCCTGTTCCCGCTGACACCGGGCCGAGCCTGGAACCCGGGGCGGCGCGACCCGGCGACGACCCGGCCAGGACGGACCGGCTCGCCCGGTTGACCCGGTCGGCGGTCCGGCTCGCCGATCGCACCGGAGCGCCCCTGGCCGAACTCCTGGAACGCGTCGAGGCCGACGCGCGGGCGTTCGACCGGGGACTGGCCGGTGCCGCCGCCCAGGCGGCAGGGGCCAACGCCACCGCGCTGCTGCTGGCCGTGCTCCCGCTCGGCGGCATCGCCCTCGGCTACGGCATCGGCATCGATCCGCTGGCGGTGCTGCTGCACACCCCGGTCGGGGCCGGCTGTGCCCTCGCCGCGATGGGCCTGCAGGCCGGCGGATTGCTCTGGGCCGAGCGGCTGGGCACCGTCCCCGGCGGGGGTGACTGATGTCCCCGGCGCACCTGTCGGCCGGTTGCCTGGTCCTGGCCGCGCTGCTGGTCGCGGTGCGCGGCAACCAGGCCGGCCGGCGGTGGAACGCAGTGACCGGCCGGGGCGTCGGCCGGAAACGGCCGCACTGGTGGCCGGACCGGACACGACTCGGGGCCGCGCTGGCGGGTGTGGCGGTCCTGCTGCTGGTGGGCGGTTGGCCCGGGGTGCTGGGCGGCGCGTTGACCGCCCCGGTGGCGGACCGGATGCTGCGACGGATCACCCCGCCCGCGGTGCGGGAGCGCCGGGCACGGGAGGCCGCCGACCTGCCCCTCGCCGCCGACCTGCTGGCGGCGGCGATGCGGGCCGGCGCCCCGGTGGACCGGTCGGTGCTCGCGGTGGCCGACGCGTTGGACGGTCCACTGGCCGTCCGACTCGCTCGGATCGGGCGGACGCTGCTGCTCGGCGGCGAGCCGTCGGAGGCGTGGGCCCACCTGGCCCCGGTGCCCGGGGCGGATCGGATGGTGGCCGCCGCACTGCGCTCGTCCCGCAGCGGGGCGGCGTTGGCCGGTGCTCTCGGTCGCGTCGCCGACGACCTGCGGGCCGACCGCTCCACGGCGGCGGAAGCGTCCGCCCGGCGGGCCGGCGTGCTGATCGTGCTGCCGCTGGGCCTGTGCTTCCTGCCGGCCTTCATTCTCGCCGGCCTGGTGCCGGTGATCGTCGCCGTCCTCGGCGACGTGCTGTGACCCAACATCGAGAAGGGAACGAACGATGCGCAAACTCCTCAGCCGGCTGCGCGGGGACGCGGGGATGAACACCGCCGAGTACGCCGTGGGCACCCTCGCCGCCGTCGCCTTCGCGGGCATCCTGCTCAAGGTGCTCACCTCGGGCAATGTGCAGGCGGCGCTGACGGCTGTCATCGACCGGGCGTTGAAGTGAGACCGCGCCGGCGGGCCGGTCGGGACCGGGGCTCGTTCACCGCCGAACTGGCGACCGGCCTGCCGGCGCTGCTCCTGCTCCTGTTCGCCGGAATCACCGCCGTCAACGCGGTCACCACGAAGGCGGCCTGCCTGGACGCGGCCCGGGAGGCGGCGCTCGCCGCCTCCCGGGGCGAGGACGGGACCGGCGCGGGCACCCGGATCGCGCCCGGGTCGGCGGTCGTGTCGATCGTGGTGCACGAGGGTCGGGTCACCGCGACGGTCCGCGCCCCCGTCGGTGCGTTCGGTGCCCGGCTGCCCCGACTCACCGTCGAGGCCAGCACGGTCGCCGCCGTCGAACCCGGCGCGCCACAGCCGGGTGCACCTCAGTCGGGCGCACCGGAACCGGGCCCACCGCAACCGGGTGCACCGCAGCCGGGCCCTCCGCAACCGGAGGCACCCCGGCCGGGCACGCCGGGACCTGGCGTATCCCAGCCAGGAATGCCGCAACCTGGCGCACGGGAACCGGACACACCAGTCCTGGACGCGCGCATCCCGCATACGCCCGTCCCGGATGCGTCCGTTCCGCGTGGACCTGCGGCGGGCGAGTGGGGAACCGGCTCGTGAGCCGCGCCTGCCGGCCCCAGCGCGCTACCCGTCGAGTCGGGGTGCCGGGTTCCGAGGGGGAGAGGCCCGGTGGCATCGCCGACCGCGGTGGGGCCACCGTGCTGCTGCTCGCCATCGGCCTGGTCTTCGTACTGGTCGGCCTGTTCGGGGCGGCGATCGGTGCGGCCCGGCTGGCGCGGCACCAGGCCCGGGTCGCCGCCGACTTCGGTGCGCTGGCAGGAGCCGGTGCGGCCCAGCAGGGTGCCGGAGCGGCCTGTGCGACTGTCGACGAGTTCGTCCGCGCCAATGCCGCCCGCCTGGTCACCTGCCGGTCGGACGGGCTCGACGTGCTGGTGACGGTCGAGGTGGCGGTCACCCCGCTGCCGGGGCTGCGGCGGTACGCCACCGCCACAGCCCGCGCCGGCCCGGTCCGGGGCTGACGGTCCGTGGTTGACCGGCCCGACCCCGAACCGGGCGGTGGGCGGCTCAGCGGCCCTGGAGCGCGTCCAGGCCGATGGCCATGGCGATCACCAGTCGCCTGTCGATCTGCGGGTGCGGCACCTCGACGACGTAACGGTCCCGCAGCCCCCACTTCTTGATCACCGAGAACACCGGCTGACCACCGGCGGTGAAGTCGAAGTGGTACGGCAGCCAGGACAGCGAGTCGACGAACCGGCGGAGCAGTGCCACCGGCATGCTGCGCTCCTGGCCGGTCATCGGCGGCAGACCGGCCTGCTCGACGTGCCAGGTCGAGCGGAGCAGCGACTGGGCGAAGTCCTTGCGGAACAGCCCGATCGGTGTGCCGGCGTGATCGGTCACGTCGTACGCGGCACCGAGGTCGAGCCGCTGACGGGCCTTGAAACCGAGCAGTGGGTGCTGCTTGGAGTCGTCGGAGTAGATGGTGACCTGCTCCTTGAAGGCGAGCCGCTTCTGCTGCGCGAACGCCAGCAACTCGCCCTCGGTGCCGTCCGCCGCCACCGCCCGGACCTCGTACTGGTTGACCATCATCCGGATCCGCTGCCGGACGTGGAACTGGTGCTGTGCCTGCAAACTGTCCAACTGCATGAGAACTCCTCCGAAGGGTGCGCCGGAGTCTCGCACAACCCCATGACCAGCGCCTGCTGTAGCCGGCGGGCCGCCCTCCGTCAGCACCCGGCGTCACCGGTCGGCCCGCCCCGCGAGCAGTGCCCGCCGTCAGCGTCCGTCGGCGGTCGCCTTGAGTGCCCAGGTGTTGAGCACCTGGTGGATGCCCCGCAGCCGCTCGTTGATCTGGTCCAGGCGTTCCGCCTGGGCCAGGCTGGCCAGGGCGGCCCCCAGCGCGATCAACTGGTCGGGGGTGAGGTTGTCCTGGTCGATCGTGTAGAGCAGGTCGACGGTCTCGGCGATGGTGTCGGCCACGGCTTCTCCTCCGGGTCGGCATGAACGGCGGGGTCGGCGCTGGGATGGCACTTCCGATTATCGATGGAAGCGCTCCCATGCATCAATGCCCAGATGTCGTTCCGCTCAAGCACGATCCCGGCAGTCAATGGCGACCGCCCCCCGCGGTGACCGCCGGCCGGGTCTCCGCTACCGGTCGGCCGGGCCCGGCTGGGCGGGCGCGGTGGCGACTGCGGACAGGTTGGCCAGGACCACGTCGAGGACCCGGACCGAGCCCGACTTGGACAGCGGGTTGTTGCCGTTGCCGCACTTCGGGGACTGGACGCAGGACGGGCAGCCCGACTCGCAGCCGCACTCGACGACGGCGTCCCGGGTGGCACCCAACCAGGCCGCCGCCGTCCGGTAGGCCCGCTCGGCGAAGCCGGCCCCGCCGGGGTGGCCGTCGTAGACGAACACGGTGGGTGCCTCGGTGTCCGGGTGCAGGGCGGTGGACAGCCCGCCGATGTCCCACCGGTCGCAGGTGGCCATCAGCGGCAGCAGCCCGATCGCGGCGTGCTCGGCGGCGTGCAGCGCCCCCGGCACGTCCGCCGGCTCGACGCCGGCCGCCGCCAGCGACTGCGGGGAGAGCGTGAACCAGACCGCGACGGTCCGCAGCTCCCGGGCCGGCAGGTCCAGCGGCCGGGTGTCGATCACCTCGCCGGAGGCGATCCGGCGACGCTGGTACGAGACCACCTGGCTGGTGACGTCCACCTCGCCGAGGAAGAGCCCGACCGGGCCGGCGTCCCGGTACGAGCGGACCGACACCACCGAGAGCGAGGTGACGTCCCGGGCGTGGGTGGACCAGTCCGGCTCCTCGGCGTGCACCAGCGCGCACCCGTCGTCGAGGTCCAGGGCGTCGACCACGTACGAGACGCCCTGGTGCAGGTAGACCGCCCCGGGGTGGACGAGGAAGTGCGCCGATCCGCCGTCGACGGTGCCGAGCAGCCGCCCGGTGGACGCCTCCACCACGCAGACCGGTGCCCCGCCCTCGCCGCGCAGGTCGATCTCGGGCCGTTCCCGGTGCCGCCAGTACCAGCCGGTGGGCCGCTGCCGCAGGTCACCGGCCTGCACCAGCTCGTCGACGGCCTCCTTCGCCCCGTCGCCGAACAGTTCCAGGTCGGCCGGGGTGAGCGGGGACTCGGCGGCGGCGCAGGCGAGCTGCGGGGTGAGCACGTACGGGTTGGCCGGGTCGAGCACCGTCGCCTCGACCGGGCGGCCGAACAGCGCCTCCGGGTGGTGCACCAGGTAGGTGTCGAGCGGGTCGTCCCGGGCCACCAGCACGGCGAGCGCCTCGTCGCCGGAGCGCCCGGCCCGACCGGCCTGCTGCCACAGCGACGCCCGGGTGCCCGGCCAGCCGCAGATCAGCACCGCGTCCAGCCCGACCAGGTCGACGCCGAGTTCCAGCGCGTTGGTGGAGGCCAGCCCGAGCAGGTCGCCGTGGAGCAGGGCCCGCTCCAGTTTCCGGCGTTCCTCCTTCAGGTAGCCGGCCCGGTAGGCGGCGACCCGTTCGCCGAGGCCGGGCACCGCCTCGTCCAGCGCCCGGCGGGCGTTCGCGGCGACCACCTCCGCGCCGCGTCGGGACCGGACGAAGGCGAGCGTGCGTACCCCCTCGGCGACGGTGTCGGCGAGCAGGTCGGCGGTCTCCCGCAGCGCTGACCTGCGGACCTGGGTCAGGTCGTCGGCGGCGGCTGCAACGTCGGCGGTGGCCCCGACGTCGGCGGGCGGCGGCAGCAGCGGCGGCTCCCAGAGCGCGAAGGTGACCCCGCCACGCGGCGAGGTGTCCTCGGTGACGGCGGTGACGGGCACGCCGGTGAGCCGCCCGGCGGTCGCCGCCGGATCGCCCGACGTCGCCGACGCGAGCAGGAACACGGGGGTACGGCCGAACTGGGCGCACCGGCGGCGCAGCCGCCGCAGCACGTGCGCCACGTGGGAGCCGAAGACGCCTCGGTAGGTGTGGCACTCGTCGACGACCACGTACGTCAGCCGGCGCAGGAACCCCGACCAGTGGGTGTGCCCGGGGAGGAGGCCGTGGTGCAGCATGTCCGGGTTGGTCAGCACGAACCGGGAGTGCCGGCGGATCCACTCCCGTTCGGTGCGCGGGGTGTCCCCGTCGTAGGTGGCGGGGCGTACCCCGTCGAGGTCGAGGCCGGCGACGGCGCGGAGCTGGTCGGCCGCGAGGGCCTTGGTGGGGGCCAGGTAGAGCACCGTGGCCCGGGGGTCGGCCAGCAGCGTGGCCAGGGTCGGCAACTGGTACGCCAGGGACTTGCCGGACGCGGTGCCGGTGGCCACGACGACGTGCTGCCCGGCGTACGCCAGCTCGGCGGCCTCGGCCTGGTGCCGCCAGGGGGCGGTGACGCCGCGTCGGGCGAACGCCGCCCGTAGCTCCTCGGGGGCCCACTGCGGCCACGGCGCCTGCTGCCCGGCGCGGGCCGGCACCCGCTCGACGTGGGTGACCGGGTCTGCCGGATGCCGGGTGCGCAGCCGGTGCAGCAGCTCGGCCGGGCCTCGCCCGGTGCCGGGGCCTGCGGTGGCGGTGGCTGCGGGGTTCACGTCCTGCACTCTCGCACTGGTGTTCGGTGCTGAACAACCGGGCCGGTGGGTATGGAGGAGGCGCCGCCGGTGACCTCGTCGGGCCGTCCGGCGGGGATGGTTAGATGCCCAGGAGAGTTTACGGCTCTCGGAGGAGGACTGATGGAGCTGTCGCTGGCGACCCGCACCGTGGGGGAACACACGGTGCTCGAGGTCGGCGGTGAGGTGGACGTCTACACCGCACCCCGACTGCGCGAACGGCTCCTGGAGTTGATCGACGGCGGTGCCAGGCGGGTGGTCGTCGACCTGGGGCGGGTGGACTTCCTCGACTCCACGGGCCTGGGTGTGCTGGTCGGTGCCCTGAAGCGGCTGCGGTCGGCCGGGGGTTCGTTCGCCCTGGTCTGCGACAAGGAGCCGCTGCTGAAGATCTTCCGGATCACCGCCCTGGACCAGGTCTTCCCCCTGCACCCGACGGTGGACGCGGCGATCGCCGCCGACCCCACCGTCCCCGGCGCGTGATGGCCACGGTCCGGCTCTCCTTCTCGCCGGCGCCGGTGCACGTGCGCACCGCCCGCCTGGTCGGTGTGGCGGTGGCCCGTCGGGCCGGGGTCCGGGAGGATCTGCTCGACGAGGTGCGCCTGGCGATCGGTGAGGCGTGCACCCGGGCGGTCGCCCTGCACCACCAGTACGGGCTGACCGATCCGGTGCTCGTGGAGATGTCCGACTCCGGAGCGTATTCGGTGCGGGTGGTCGACCGGGCGCCGATCGAGGCGGGGCTGGGCCTGGCCGCGTTGAACGCCGACGATCTGGCCAACGAGGCGTTGACCGACGAGGCGCTGACCACAGGGGTGGGCTTCGCGCTGCTCGCCGGTTTCGTGGAGGACCTCCAGGTGCGGCCGGTGGCCGAGGGCATCGGGACCGAGGTCCGGATGGTGTGGCCGGTCGGTCGCTGACCGTCACTGTGCGTATGCGAGGCCGTGACCCTTGGTGGGTCGCGGCCTCGTAGTGTTGATGGCCTCCTATATCAGATTTTTCCTCATAACACAGTTACGGAGATCATCCGGACACGGTGTCCCCCAGGTGTGACCTCCAACACTGGCCGGGGCTACAGTCTGTGGGTTGTCAGTACGTGATCGTTCCCGCAGCCAGCGGATATGGATGTTGATCATCTTCCGTCGGGGCGGGTCGGAGCACGTGCGCCACCGCATCCAGGCGTCGGTCATACGTCCACTGGCCGGCGCGACAGTGTTCGGTACAGGAGGACATAGATGTCCGGGACCTTGGCCGCCGAAGGCGGCGCGCTGTCCCTCACCGGAGAGAACGTGACGTACGTCGTCATCGCCGCGGTCATCGCGCTGGTGGCACTCGTCTTCGCCGCCGCCTTGACCAAGGCCGTGCTGGCAGCCGGTAAGGGCACCACCAACATGCAGGAGATCTCCGGCGCGGTGCAGGAGGGCGCCTCCGCCTATCTGCTCCGGCAGTTCAGGACGTTGGCGATCTTCGTGGTCGTCGCCGTCGTGCTGCTCTTCCTGCTGCCGGTGCACGACACCGACGGCAGCGAACTGGCGGTGAAGATCGGCCGGTCGGCGTTCTTCGTGGTCGGCGCCCTGTTCAGCGCGTTCATCGGTGGGGCCGGCATGTGGCTGGCCACCCGGGCCAACCTGCGGGTCGCCGCCGCCGCCCGGGAGGCGGCCGGCGGCCGGGAAGCCGCCATGAAGATCGCCTTCCGCACGGGCGGCGTGGTCGGCTTCCTCACCGTCGGCCTCGGTCTGTTCGGCGCGGCGCTGGTGGTCATCCTGTTCAAGGGCGACGCGCCGACCGTGCTGGAGGGCTTCGGCTTCGGCGCCGCCCTGCTCGCCATGTTCATGCGGGTCGGCGGCGGCATCTTCACCAAGGCCGCCGACGTCGGCGCCGACCTGGTCGGCAAGGTCGAGCAGGGCATCCCCGAGGACGACCCGCGCAACGCCGCCACCATCGCCGACAACGTGGGCGACAACGTCGGTGACTGCGCCGGCATGGCCGCCGACCTCTTCGAGTCGTACGCGGTGACGCTGGTCGCCGCGCTGATCCTCGGCCGCGCCGCGTTCGGCGAGGACGGCCTGGTCTTCCCGCTGATCATCTCCACCATCGGGGTGCTCATCGCCATCGTCGGGGTCTTCATCACCCGGCTGCGCACCTCCGACCGAAACGGCCTGACCGCCATCAACCGGGCGTTCTACCTCTCCGCCGTGCTCTCCGCGGTGCTGGTCGCGGTCGCCGCGTTCCTCTACCTCCCGGCCAGCTTCGGCGAGCTGGAGGGCGGACTCACCGACGTCGACCAGAACCCCCGGGTGGTCGCCATCGGCGCGGTCGTCATCGGCATCGTGCTGGCCGCCGCCATCCAGGCGCTGACCGGCTACTTCACCGAGACCAACAGGCGTCCGGTGCAGGACATCGGCAAGAGCTCGCAGACCGGCCCGGCCACCGTCATCCTCGCCGGCATCAGCGTCGGCCTGGAGTCGGCGGTCTACTCGGCCCTGCTGATCGGTGCCGGGGTCTTCGGCGCGTTCCTGCTCGGCGGCAGCTCCATCACCCTGTCGCTGTTCGCGGTCGCGCTGGCCGGCACCGGCCTGCTCACCACGGTCGGCGTGATCGTCGCGATGGACACCTTCGGCCCGATCTCCGACAACGCGCAGGGCGTGGCCGAGATGTCCGGCGACATCGACGAGAACGGCGCGCGGATCCTCACCGAGCTGGACGCGGTCGGCAACACCACCAAGGCGATCACCAAGGGCATCGCGATCGCCACCGCCGTGCTCGCGGCCACCGCGCTGTTCGGCTCGTACACCGACACGCTGCGCACCGCGTACTCCGACGCGGGCGTCGGTGACGTCGGCAGCGAGATCCTCAACGCGCTCAACGTCGCCAACCCGCGCAACCTGGTCGGTCTGATCATCGGCGCGGCGGTGGTCTTCCTCTTCTCCGGGCTGGCCATCAACGCGGTGTCCCGCTCGGCCGGCGCGGTGGTCATGGAGGTCCGCCGGCAGTTCCGTGAGCTGCCCGGCATCATGGACCGCACCCAGCGCCCCGAGTACGGCAAGGTGGTCGACATCTGCACCCGGGACGCGCAGCGCGAGCTGATGACCCCCGGCCTGCTGGCCATCCTCGCCCCGATCGCGGTCGGCTTCGGCCTCGGCCCCGGCGCGCTGGCCTCCTACCTGGCCGGGGCGATCGGGGCGGGCACCCTGATGGCGGTCTTCCTGTCCAACTCCGGTGGCGCGTGGGACAACGCCAAGAAGCTCGTCGAGGACGGCTCCTACGGCGGCAAGGGCTCCGAGTCGCACTCGGCGACGGTCATCGGCGACACCGTCGGCGACCCGTTCAAGGACACCGCCGGCCCGGCGATCAACCCGCTGATCAAGGTGATGAACCTGGTTTCGCTGCTGATCGCGCCGGCCGTGGTGGCCTGGAGCGTCGGCGACGACCGGAACACCCCGCTGCGCCTGACGATCGCGGTGGTCGCCACCCTGATCGTGGTCGCGGCGGTGGTGTTCAGCAAGCGCAAGGGCGTCGCCATGGACTCCACCCCGGACGGTGGCGGCACCGGCACGGGCAACGACCCGAAGCGGGTCGAAACCGCCAACGCCTGAGTCGTGACGCAGCGGGTCCCCGGCAGGGTCGGGGACCCGCTGCGTCACGAAACCTGGCCGCTGGCGCAATCGCCCCGAGGCCGTACGCTGCAACGCATGCGTACGTGTCGGGCGGGTGACGCCGGGAAGCTCACGGCGGTCCTCGTCACGGTCGTACTCGTCGTGGCCGGGTGCGGCGGCGGGCCCACCCCCCGGGCCTGGGCGGCGTCGGTCTGCGAGGCGCTCACCCCGTGGCGGGCCGAGATCAGCAAGCTCACCAGCAGCACCCACCAGCAGATGACCGCGCAGACCACCCCGGCGCAGGCGAAGGAGAACCTGGTGCGGCTATTCGGCGGCGCCGAACAGGCGAGCGAGACGGCCCGCCGCCGGATCGCCGACGCGGGCATACCGGAGACCGACCACGGCGACGAGGTGTCGAAGGGGTTCCGCACCTCCCTGGCGAAGATCAGGGACGCCTACGGCCGCGCCGGGGACACCATCGACGCCCTGGACACCACGCGGGCCGCCGCCTTCTACGACGGAGTCCAGGCCGCGGTGGACACGCTCAACCAGGAGTACGACGCGAGCGCGCTGGACACCGGGCGGCTCAACTCGACAGAGCTCAAACAGGCCTTCGACGAGGTTCCGGAGTGTCGCTGAGGCGTGCCGACCCGCCCGGGGAACCGGGGCGTCAGCTGTCGCTGTTCGGCACCGAGGCGGCCGATCCGTCGGTCGCCGACCTGGCCGGGCTGCTCGCGGGCCCGGGGGAGGTGCACCGGATGGGCCGTACCGCCCGGTTGTCCGTCGGGGTGGACGCGGCCTGGCGGGTGCACGTGCTCGTCGACGAGCTGGCCCGGCGGGGGCTCGCGGCGGGCTGGGAGTCGACCGGGGAGCAGCGCTACGTCGTGCGGACGCCGTACCTGACCACGTTGGCGCCGTTGGCGACGGCCTGGCTGGCCGGTGGGGTCAAGCGACCGCCGCCCCGGTTCCACCTGCACGGCCGGCGGCTGCGGCTGTGGCTGGCCGCCGCCGGGGCGGCTGACGACGCCGGGCTGCTGCTGCGTCTCGACCGGCGGGACGAGCCGTGGTGGCCGGTGGTGCGGGCGGCGCTCGCGGTGGTGGGCCTGCCGGCGGCGCTGGTGGAGCCGGAGGCGGGCGGCCCGGCGTACCGGATCGGTGGGCGACGGCTGGCCCGGCTGGCCGAACTGGTCGGCGACCGCCCGCCGGCCGCCCCCGCCGGCCTCTGGCCGTGACCGCCCCGCCCGGGCCCGCAGCCCGCAGCCCGTGGGCCGGTGGTGATCGACTCTACGGGGGCTATGTTGCGGTGTCGGAGCGACCGGATGCCGCCACTTCGGCCCACTGGAGTCGATCAGCCGAGACCGGCCGGGCGTCCGATCATGGACGGTATCGCGGAGAGTATGCTGGTCGTCTCAATCCGTGAACACCCGGGTTCGCCCAGGTCGGAGGGCCGGCGTCGTCACCGTGGCCCACTTCGGGGCCTACCCACGGTGTACGGTGGCGCCGTCCGGTCACTGAGGCCGCGCGGTGCCGGCGGTGCCGCCGCGCGGACGCTGTTTGCCGCCCCCGGGACCCGGAACCAGGGCGGCGCGTTACGTTGGACATCCGGACCGACGGTGGTCCGGCGGGCGCAACACGGCCCGAAACGGGCCTGGAGCAGGAGCGAGGTCGGGGAGAGACGTGCCGAGCAGAGCTGGAACCACCCGTCTGGTCATCGTCGAGTCACCGGCGAAGGCCAAGACGATCTCGGGCTACCTCGGCCCGGGGTACGTCGTGGAGGCCAGCTTCGGCCACGTCCGGGACCTGCCCCGCAACGCCGCCGACGTGCCGGCCAAGTACAAGGGTGAGTCGTGGGCCCGGCTGGGGGTGGACGTCGACAACGGCTTCCACGCCCTCTACGTGGTCTCGGCCGACCGTAAGCAGCAGATCAGCAAGCTGGTGAAGCTGGCCAAGGAGGTCGACGAGATCTTCCTGGCCACGGACGAGGACCGCGAGGGCGAGGCGATCGCCTGGCACCTGGTGGAGACGCTCAAGCCCAAGGTGCCGGTCAAGCGGATGGTCTTCCACGAGATCACCAAGCCGGCCATCCAGGCGGCGGTGGCGAACCCCCGCGAGATCGACCGGGACCTGGTCGACGCCCAGGAGGCCCGGCGCATCCTCGACCGGCTCTACGGCTACGAGGTCTCCCCGGTGCTGTGGAAGAAGGTCATGCCGAGGCTCTCGGCGGGCCGGGTGCAGTCCGTGGCGACCCGGATCGTGGTCGAGCGGGAACGCCAGCGGATGGCCTTCCGCACCGCGGAGTACTGGGACATCCTCGCCACCCTCGCGGTGGCGAACCCGGGCGAGGGCCCGCGTACCTTCAACGCCACCCTGGTCGCGCTCAACGGTGACCGGGTCGCCACCGGCAAGGACTTCGAGCCGACCACCGGCCGGGTACGGCCCGGCGCGGGCGTGGTGCACCTCGACGAGAGCGGGGCGCGGGGCCTGGCGGCCCGCCTCGACGGGCGGCCGTTCACCGTCACCCGGGTCGAGGAGAAGCCCTACCGCCGCCGCCCGTACGCGCCGTTCATCACCTCCACCCTCCAGCAGGAGGCGGCCCGCAAGCTGCGGTTCTCGTCGCAGCAGACGATGCGCACCGCGCAGCGGCTCTACGAGAACGGCTACATCACCTACATGCGTACCGACTCGGTGAACCTCTCCGAGACGGCCATCGCGGCGGCCCGCCGACAGATCGTCGAGCTGTACGGCGAGCGCAGCGTGCCACCGGAGCCGCGCCGCTACACCGGCAAGGTCAAGAACGCCCAGGAGGCGCACGAGGCGATCCGCCCGGCGGGGGACAACTTCCGCACCCCGGGCGACGTGGCCAAGGAGCTGTCCGGCGAGGAGTTCAAGCTCTACGAGCTGATCTGGCGGCGTACCATCGCCTCGCAGATGACCGACGCGGTCGGCTCCAGTGTCTCGGTGCGTATCCGGGCGGTCTCCGTCGCGCAGGAGGAGGCCGACTTCGGCGCCACCGGCAAGACCATCACCGACCCGGGCTTCCTGCGCGCGTACGTCGAGTCCAGCGACGACGAGAACGCCGAGGCCGAGGACGCCGAGCGCCGGCTGCCCACCCTGGTCAAGGACCAGCCGTTGACCGCCGACGAGTTGGCCGCGCAGGGCCACCACACCCAGCCGCCGTCGCGCTACACCGAGGCGTCGCTGGTGAAGGCGCTGGAGGAGCTGGGCATCGGGCGTCCCTCGACATACGCGTCGATCATGCAGACGATCCAGGACCGGGGCTACGTCACCAAGCGCGGCCAGGCGATGATCCCGACCTTCCTGGCGTTCGCGGTGATCGGGCTGATGGAACGGCACTACCCGCGCCTGATCGACTACGACTTCACCGCCAGCATGGAGAACGAGCTGGACGAGATCGCCGGGGGCGACCACGCCGCCGTCGACTTCCTCACCGCGTTCTACTTCGGCAGCAGCAACGGCACCGGTGACCAGGCCATCGCCCACGCGGGCGGGTTGAAGAAGCTGGTCACCGAGAACCTCAGCGAGATCGACGCGCGCAGCGTCAACTCGATCCCGTTGCACACCGACGACGAGGGGCGCGAGGTCGTCGTCCGGGTCGGCCGGTTCGGGCCGTACCTGCAACGGGCCCTGCCCGGCGAGCAGCCGGCACCGAAGGCCGACGGTGAGGAGGGCGGTAGCCAGGGCGACCGGGCGCCGATCCCGGAGGGGCTGGCCCCCGACGAGCTGACCCCGGAGAAGGTGCACGAGCTGTTCCTCGGTGGGGGCGGCGAGCGCAAGCTCGGCGACGACCCGGCCACCGGGGAGCCGATCGTGCTCAAGTCCGGCCGGTTCGGTCCGTACGTGGCCAGCGGCGAGCGCAAGTCGTCGCTGCTGCGCACGCAGACCCCCGACTCGCTCACCCTCGACGAGGCGTTGAAGCTGCTCAGCCTGCCCCGGGTGATCGGGGTCGCCCCGGACGGCGCGGAGGTCGTCGCCAACAACGGCCGCTACGGCCCGTACGTCAAGCGCGGTGACGAGTTCCGCTCGCTGGACTCCGAAGACAAGATGTTCACCGTCACCCTCGACGAGGCGCTGGCCCTGCTGGCCGCCCCGAAGACCCGCCAGCGTCGGGCCGCCGCGCCCCCGCTGCGCGAGATGGGCGTCGACCCGCTGACCGAGAAGCCACTGGTGATCAAGGACGGCCGGTTCGGGCCGTACGTCACCGACGGGGAGTTCAACGCGTCGCTGCGGCGCGGGCAGACCCCGGAGGAACTGACCATCGAGCAGGCGTCGGAGATGCTGGCCGAGAAGCGGGCGAAGGGCGCGGCCCCGAAGAAGGCGGCGGCGAAGAAGGCCCCCGCCAAGAAGACGGCGGCCAAGAAGGCCACGGCGACCAAGGCGACGGCGAAGAAGACCGCCGCCGCGAAGTCCACGGCCGCCAGGAAGACGACCACCGCCACGACCACGACGGCGAAGAAGGCCCCGGCCAGGAAGGCCGCCCCCCGCAAGGCCACGGTGGCTGCCGACGGTGAGTGAGCCGCTGAAAAGGGCCTCACGTTCGGTGCGTGATGGCCTACTCTGTCGCGGTGTCCAAATCGGAGAGTGCGGGTGGCGGCCGGCCGCTGAAGGTGGCGGGCATCGTCGCCCTCGTCGGGACGGTGCTGGCCGGAGCGGGGCTGATCGTCTGGCGTACCAGCGGGACACGGGGCGATTCGCCCGCTGACCCGCCGGGCACCGTCGTGGGTACGCCGGTCGCCGAGGTCGGGCCGGTGGTCACCCCGCCCGACCCGGCCGTACGCCGGGACTCCTCAGGCCGCCGGCTGTTCACCATTCTGGGTGCCGGCGACGTGCTGGTGCACCCGGAACTGACCCATCAGGCCGCCCGGGACGCCAAGCGCGCGGGGCGTTCCGGTGCGCTCGACTTCAACCCGTTGTTCCGGCACGCCCGCCCGGCGGTCGAGGGCGCGGACCTGGCGATCTGCCATCTGGAGACCCCGCTGGCCAAGCCGGACGGGCCGTTCGTCGGTTTCCCGAAGTTCAACGTCCCTCCGCAGGTGGTGGACGCGATCCGGGGCACCGGCTTCGATGCCTGCTCGACGGCGTCCAACCACACCATCGACCAGGGTGAGGCGGGGGTCGTCCGCACCCTGGACGCGTTGGACGCGGCGAAGATCGGGCACGCCGGCAGCGCGCGGACCAAGCGGGAGTCGCTCACCCCACGGATCTACACCAAGAACGGGGTGCGGGTCGGGCACCTGGCCTACAGCCTGCACTTCAACGGGTTGCGCCGGCCGGCGGGCAAGGACTGGATCGCCAACCTCATCGAGCCGCCCAGGATCCTCGCGGCGGCGCGCAAGCTGCGCACGGCGGGCGCGGAGATCGTGGTGCTGAGTCTGCACTGGGGCACCGAGTACGAGAACCTGCCGGACGCCAGGCAGGAGGAGTGGTCGAAGGTGTTGATCGCGTCCCCGGATATCGATCTGATCCTGGGTCACCATGCGCACGTGGTGCAGCCGATCGAGAAGATCGGCCAGAAGTGGGTCGTCTTCGGGATGGGCAACCAGGTCGCCCGGCACGCCGAACCGGTCTTCGCCAACCGGGAGGGGGTGATGGCGCGGTTCACCTTCACCGAGACGGCCAAGGGTAGGTGGAAGGTGACGCAGGCGGAGGCCATCCCCACCTGGATCGACCTGAATCCGGACATCCGGTTGGTGGATCTGCCCACCGCGCTGGCGGATCCGACGACCCCGGCGCACCGCCGGGAGATCTACCTGGCTGCTTCGGTCCGCATCCGGGGCTACCTGTTGGCCCGTGGGGGAGAAGCAAATGGTCTTGAGGTTCTTGGCCCGCCCGGTAGTTCGGCTACGCCGAACGGCTAAATCACGCGGTTGAATATCCGATTCGCTCGATAGCTGGCGAATCGCGCCATCCGGCCGGCGGTGAGCGCTGTTAGCCTCGCACGCCGGCTGGGCCACGGGGAGGAACGGTTACATGGGTGACGACTGTCTGCTGCGGGTGTGTGGATGAACCATCCGCCACCGCCGGTGCGGGCGGGCCTCCACCTCCCCGGCGACGGGCAGGCAGAGCTGGCCCGTTGGCGTCTGATCAGCCTGGAGAAGCAGCTTCCGCAGCCCCGTCTGCTGACCGGGGTCGGTACGCCGGCACTGGTTGCCGCCCTGCTGCTCACCCTGCTCGCCGTCTTCGCCTTCGCCTATCTGGGCCGCGACAGCGAGTCCGGCGTGCCCCGGGCCGTGACCGAATCGCAGCGGGACCTCGTCAGGGCGGTCGCCCGTGGCCTCGACAGCTCGGTCGCCCGTAGCCGGGAGGAGTTGGCCCGCACGGCGGATGCCTACGACGCGCGGCCGGCCGGGGTGGCCACGCAACTCGCCGCGCTCACCAGAGACCAGCCGAAGTGGCGGGGCGTCGGCGTACTCGAAGCGGGCGGAAAGTCCACTGTGGCCGCTGTCGGTCAGCCGGTGGCGCTGCCGCCCGGCACCGCCGCCGGCCGGATCGCCGTGCCGGTGGTCGAGGGCAACGACCCCCGGCTGCTCCTGGTCGAGCCGTTGTCCGACGGCCGGTTGCTCGTCGCCGAGCTGAACCTGCACATCCGCACCCTCCGGCTGGACCCGAAGGCGAAGCAGGCCGTCCTGATCGCCGTGCCCGGAGGTGGGCGGTCCCTCGTGCAGGGCGCCCCCGTGCCGGCCGATCCCGCGCTGGACGGGCTGATCGCCGGGGCGGTGGGCGCGTCGTCCGGGGCGTCCACCGCCACCCGTACCGGCGCACCGGCCACCGGCATCGCCGACCGGGACCCGACCGTGCCGGCCGCCCCGGTGGCCACCGCCGACGCCGTCGGCAAGGTCGGTGTCGTGGTGGTCTCCCTGGTGTACGTCCCGGTCACCGCCGCTGCGGTCACCCGGGAGCCCCTGCTGGCCGCGCTCGTCCTGCTGTCAGGTGCCGGTGCGGTGCTGCTGATCCTCCAGTTCGGACTGGTCCGGCCGGTGCGGCTGCTCCTGGTCCACGCCAAGGCGGTGGCCTCGGGTAGCCCGACGCAGGTGCCGCCGAGGACTGCGAACGCCCAGGTCAACCGAATCGCCTCCGCGTTCGGCACGCTCGCCGCCCAGCAGCGGACGATCCCGGCGCGGCGCGGCTCTGACGACCCGGCCGGTGGCGTCCCGGCAGGTCTGACGGTCGTCGCGGCGGTCGTCGCGGTGCTGTTGGCCGCAGGCGGGATCCTGGCCACCCTCGCCCCCCACGAGGACGACCTCCCGGCCCAGGTGGTGCGGGACTCGGAGAACCAGGTCGCCGCCGTGGCCGGCGCGGTCGACGACACCCTGGACGGTGGCTACACCAAGCTCACCCTGGTCGGCGCGGACAACCGCACCGCCGGCACCGGCGAACTTCGCCGGGCGCTCGACCGACTGCTCGACGACAACCGCAGGTTCCGCAGCGGCTACCTCGTGTCGGCGAGTGGCAGCGTGGTCACCAGGGTGGGCCGGACTCCGCTGCGACCTGGTGGTCCGTTGCCGGGTGAGGGCGGTGTGGTGCTGCACGACGTGCAGGGCCGACTGCCGATCGTCTACGCGTACACGCAGTTGGCGGACGGGCGGTCGCTGGTCGCCGAGTTCGACGTGCGTTACCTGACCCGGCTGTTGGAGCGGGTCGACGGGCGACTGCGGGTGGTCGACGTGGACCAGCGGGACATCCTGGATTCGGCCGGCTACCTCGCCTTCGAGCAGGTCTCCAGCCGGCAGGTGCGGAACGCGGCGGCGGAGGCGCTCATCGGAAAGCCGTACGCCCGGGTGGCGGAGGTCGACGGTGACCGTGAGCTGCTGATCGCCGCGCCGGTCGCGCTGGAGGGCTCGGCGGCGCACCTGGAGTGGACGGTGGTGGCCGAGCGCCCGGTCACCGACTACGCGCTGCCCGGCAACGAGATGCGTCAGGGTGCGCTCCTCGTGGCGGTCGTCGCGGCGGGCATCGGCCTGCTGCTGTTCAGCTGGTACTACTTCTTCCAGCTCCGGCCGTTGCGCAACCTGTCCCGGGAGGCGGCGACGCTCGCCGGTGGGGACAGCAGTCGGGTGATCTCGCCGCGCTGGCACGACGACATCGGCGCGGTGGCGGTCTGCCTGGAGGTGTGTCGTCAGGCGGCGGTCCACGGCGAGCAGCGGCTCGGGGGCGCGGCCCGGCTGCGCGGCACCGAGGGCATGCCCACGGCGATCATGACGAAGATCCCGCCACGGCGGAAGGCGGGCAGCCGTGGTGTCCGGTCGTCCCGCAGGGGCGACTGAGATGCTCTTCCTCTATCTGGTGTTTCTCCTCGCGTGCCTCGGGCTGCTGGCCGGCGGCATCATCGAGCAGCGCAACCATCACCGCAGTCTGCACCGCATCCCGCAGCGGGTGCTGGTCAACGGCATCCGCGGCAAGAGTTCGATCACCCGGCTCACCGCCGGTGCGCTGCGTGGTGGCCGGTTGGTCGTGGTGGCCAAGACGACCGGCACGGCGGCCCGGTTCATCTTCCCGGACGCCAGCGAGGAGCCGGTCTACCGCAAGTTCGGCATCGCCAACGTGGTGGAGCAGATCGGCATCGTCCGTCGGGCCGCCGCCTACTACCCGGACGCGCTGGTGATCGAGTGCATGGCGGTCATGCCGCCGCTGCAGGAGCTGAACCAGACCAAACTGATCCAGTCCACCATCGGCATCCTCTGCAACGTCCGGGAGGACCACCTCGCCGAGATGGGGCCGACCCTGGACGACGTGGCCCGTTCACTGAGCCGTTCCATGCCGGTCGGCGGAATCTGCGTCACCGCCGAGTCCGACCGGCTGCACATCCTGCAGGCGGAGGCGGACAAGCGGTCCTGCAAGCTGATCCCGGTCGACCCGGAGTCGGTCACCGACGACGAGATGGCGGGCTTCACCTGGACCACGTTCAAGGAGAACGTGGCCATCGCCCTCAAGGTGGCCGAACTGCTCGGGGTGCCCCGGGAGGCCGCCCTGACCGGCATGTGGACGGCGCCCCCCGATCCGGGGGTGCTCAGTGTCGAGGAGTACCGCCGGGGCGACACGTCGCTGCGGTTCGCGAACATCTTCGCCGCCAACGACCCCGAGTCGACGTTCATGAACATCAAGCAGTTGCAGGAACAGGGGTCGATCCCCCGACCGCTGCACGTGCTGATCAACTGCCGGCCGGACCGGGTGGAGCGGAACGGCCAGATGGGTGCGCTGGTTTCCCGGATCGACCCGGACAAGGTCATCCTGATCGGTGAGCCGACCCGGAGTGCCCGCGTCAAGATCGAGGAGAGCTGGCAGGACCGGGTGGTCGATCTGGGCGGCCGGATCGGGGCCGGGGAACTGCTCGACGGGGTGCTCGGCAGCATCGACGGGTTCGCCTCGGTGCTGGCGATCGGCAACATCCACGGTCAGGGCGAGATCCTGCTCGCGCAGCTCGGCCGCCTGGACCGTCCCGCATCCCAGGACCCGGCTGCCCGTGCCGTGCCGCCGGGTCCGGCTGTGCGTGCCGTGCCGCCGGGGCCAGCTGTCCGGCCCGTCGGCGAGGCCCCGGCCGGTCGGTACGGCGCAGCGAGGGGCGGCACTCCGCCCGTACCGGCATCCGGTGCCTCCCGGCGGCAGGCGACGACGTACGGCGACCCGCCCGTGCCCGCCGCGCCCCCGGCGGCGTGGCCCGGCGCCCCGACGCCCCGGCCGTACGACGGGCCGGAACGCCCCGGCGCGCCCGCCCCCGGGCGTCCGGACCGGTACGCCGCGCTCGCCCCCGAGCAGCTGGACCGGTACCACGCCCGGTCCCCGGGCCAGCCGGACCTATTCGGCCCGGCGGAGCAGGAGCCGCCGACCCGGCGCGGCCGGCCGCAGGCCGCCGGGGCCGGTCCGACGTACCCCGACCCCGATCCGCAGTCGTCGCAGAGGCGGCCGTCCGTCTACCGGAGTTCCTCATGATCAACGGAGAACTGACGCCCGAGCTGTCCACGCTCTGCCTGGGCGTCGGGCTGGTACTCGCGCTGGCCTGCTACCTCACCACCAATCTCTCCCCCGGTGGCATGATCACGCCGGGTTGGCTGGCGCTGGCCCTGGTCGAGGAATACCGCCAGGTGTTGGTGATCGTCGCGATGACCGGGGTGACCTGGGGGCTCACCCGGCTCATGCAACGGGTGGTCATCCTCTACGGCAAGCGGCTGTTCGCGGCGATCGTGCTGCTCAGCGTGCTGCTCCAGACCACCCTCTTCCTGATCATCCAGCAGGACTTCCCGCTGCTGTTCTCGCACCAGACCCTCGGCTTCGTGGCGCCCGGCCTGATCGCCTACCAGCTGGTCCGTCAACCACCGCTGGCGACGATCCTGGCCACCGGGGCGGTCTCCGTGGGTTCGTACCTGATCATCTTCAGTGGCATCCTGGCCGGCCTGGTGCCGGTGAGTTGAGCCGAGACTACGGAAGCAGGCATCCCCCCGTGTCACAGAGCAGGAACGGGATCTGGGCGACGCTGGCCGTCGTCCTGATCGCCGCGGGTGTGATCGTCGTCGTGGCGCTCCGTCCCGACCGGTCCGCGTCGACCACCCCGCCGGGCGGCGCGGCCGGCCCGGGTGCGGTGTCGGTCGCGTCCGCCGAGCTGACCTTCACCCGGCTGGCCAAACCGGCGCGGACCCAGGTCCGGGACGGGGCCGGGCGGGTGTTGGCGGTGTTCACCGACAAGGCCCGCACGGTACGCGTCTCCGGCCCCGAACGGACCTTCACCGAGCCCCGCTTCACCAAGTCGTCGGTGACCACCGACGCCTGGATCCGGCTCGCCCCGACCCCGTGGAAGGCCGGTGAGGAGAAGGCGGCATGGTTCCGCCCCTGGCTGGACAAGGCGGTGGGGGACGACAGTCCGGACGCCCTCGCCATCGCGATGGACTACCTGGACGACGCGCCCGCCCGCAAGGATGCCAAGGGCCGCCAGTTCGCCGGTGACGCCTCCTTCGGCCCGCTCTCGGCGGCGGACCCGGACGGTCGTGCCGAGAACTCCGACTTCTACGACTACCTCGGAGTGGAGTGGGACTTCCCGGACGGCAAGCACGAGCGGCCGGCCAAGGACCACTTCCGCAGCCTGGACTGCTCGGGTTTCATCCGGATGGTCTACGGCTACCGGATGAAGTACCCGTTGCGGGGCACCAACACCAAGGGTGCCGGACTGCCCCGCCGGGCGTACGCGATGGCCGGGTTCGGTCCGGGCGCGTTGCTGATCCCGAACACCGGTCGGGCGGCCCGGGACTACGGCGTCCTCCAGGAGGGCGACCTGGTCTTCTTCAACCACGGTGCGAACGCAGGCCCGAGCATCGAGCACTCCGGCATCTATCTCGGCGTCGACGATGCCGGCCACCACCGGTTCTTCTCCAGCCGGGTCAAGGCGGACGGCCCGACGTTCGGTGACTTCGGCGGTGAGTCGCTGCTGGACGGGCCGGGCTACTGGTCGGGCCGGTTCCTGTCCGCGCGTAGGGTCTGACACCGGCCGGCCGGCAAGCGGGGGTGGCGTGGTCGGGCGCCGGGACCGCGGGCCGCCGGTGTCAGCGGCGGGGAAGGTCGGCGGCCACCAGTGCCGCCACCAGGTCCGCCCGGCGGTCCTCGGTACGGCGTACCGCCCAGGTGATCTCCAGATGGACGAAGACCGCGCCCTGCTTGCGGGCCGCCTCGGCCTGGGTGTTGGTGGTGCCCTCCAACTCACCGCACCTGCTGGTCCAGGCCCGGCAGGCGACGAAGCCGGCGGTGTCCAGCGCGTCGGCCGTGCGGCGCAGGGCGGGGGTGGAGCGCTTCTGCCCGTTGGAGACCACCATGTCCTCGCCGGGGAGGCTCTGCTCGGCGAAGCCGTGCAGTTGGATCTGGTTGATCCGGTTGCGGGCGAACCGGTCGCTGGCCAGTTGGAACAGTCCCTGGGAGTTGTGCGCCGCGTCCGCCCGCCCGTCGCCGGCCCGGCGGTGTGCGCCGGCGACCAGCATGATGCTGCCCGGCGTCGCCCGGAACAACCGTAGTCCGATGTCCTCCGTGTGAAGGTCCGAGTTGGGGTGGGGCACCTCGACGGCGAGCCGCACCGGCCGGGACAGGTCCACCATGATCAGGCCCCAGGGCCGCTCCGCGCCGGCCTCGGTGACGAACAGCGCGTAGTCGCGCCCGGTCTGCGGATCGCGGCCCCTGCTGGCGGTGAAGCCCAGCTCGGCCAGGAGTCCGCTCGCCTCCGGCAGCCCCGAGTGGTCCTCGGCCACCAGCAGTGCCACCGCCCGACGGGCCGTCTGCCGTTCCGTCGGGTCCGGGTCGCGGTAGGGATCGGTCGGCTTGAGTTGGCTGACGAAGTCGGTCAGCACCGTGTCCGGGGCTGCCGGGGCGGTCGGGGCGGCGGTGGGCCCGTCGGGTGGGTCGCCACACGCGACGAGCCACAGCGACAGGGCCGCGCAGCACGCCAGGAGACCGTTACGGCGGGTGGAGGTTCGGAGCATCGCAGGCAGGCTACCGTGCCTTCCCGCCGTCATCGTCACCCCTGGCGGCGGGTGGGTCAGGGGCCGAGGATGTGGTCGAGGTGGGGGTTGGTGAGGACCCGGCCGGGGTCGAGGCGGGCCCGCAGATCCTGGAAGTCGGCGAACTTCGGGTACACGGTCGCCAGGGAGGCGGCGTCCCGGTAGTGCATCTTGCCCCAGTGCGGTCGGCCGCCCAGCCCGGCAGCGACCTCCTCGAAGGCCCGGAAGTACGGCTCGTAGGGCATGCCGACGTACTGGTGGACGGCGAGGTAGGCGGAGTCGCGGCCGTAGCCGTGGGACAGCCAGATGTCGTCGGCGGCGGTGAACCTCACCTCGACGGGGAAGAGCACCTTGAACGGCAGCCGGTCGACGAGGCGGCGCAGTTCCGCCAGCGCCTGCGGCAGGGCGGCGCGCGGGATGCCGTACTCCATCTCCACGAAGCGGACCCGGCGCGGGGTGCAGAAGACCGTGTCGGAGCGGCCGGTGTAGGTGCGTTCGGTGAGCGCGCGGGCGGAGACCGCGCTGATCGTGGGCACCAGCGTCGGTACGGCCCGACCCAGCCGGCAGGCCCCGGCGAAGACGGTGTTGGCGAGGAAGTCGTCGTCCAGCCAGCCCCGCCAGCGCGGCAGCGGCCGGTCGTCGGCGGGCACCCGGTCGTTGGTCTTGAGCTGCACCCGGTTGGTGTACGGGAACCAGTAGAACTCGACGTGGTCGTGCCGGCCGATGAGACCGGACAGGTCGCCCAGCACCTCGTCGAGCGGGGCGGGGCGTTCGTGTGCGCGCAGGGTGAACGCGTCGACGCAGCGCAGGGTGACCTCGACGAGCACGCCGAGCGCCCCCAGGCCGACCCGGGCGGCGGCGAAGATGTCCGGGTGTTCCCCGGCCGAGCAGTGCAACACCTCGCCGGTGCCGGTGACCAGGGTGAGCGCCTCGACGAAGGTGGACAGGCAGCCGTACGCGGCGCCGGTGCCGTGGGTGCCGGTGGAGATCGCCCCGGCGATGGTCTGCGCGTCGATGTCGCCCAGGTTGGGCATGGCCAGGCCGTGCCCGGCGAGCAGGGCGTTGAGCGCCCGCAGGGTCATCCCGGCGGGCACGGTGACCAACCGGGCGTCCCGGTCGACCCGGACGCCGGTGTCGAGGGCGGACAATTCCATCCGCCGGCCGTCGGACAGGGCGATGGGGGTGAACGAGTGCCCGCTGCCGACCACCCTGATCCGTTCTCCCGCGCCCGCCGCGTCGAGGACCGCCTCGGCTGTGTCCTCGACGGTGGTAGGGCGCAGGATGGCGGTGGCGACGCTGCGTTGGTTGCCCGCCCAGTTGGACCAAGCGGTGGTGGTACCGGCCATCGGCGCTCCTCGACATGAACGTGAACTGACTTCATATCAGGAACGTTGTGCCTGGTAAATACCGCAATCGAGGTCCGCTCGTTGTACCGGTAGTCACGGCCTCGTGACATGTGGATATGTTCTTCCGTCGAAGGGGGGTGGCGTCGAGTGTCCACACCAGCCGCCACGACCGGGCCGCTGCGCCGCGTTCCGGTGCAGGGTCGAAGTGTCGCGCGCGTCCAACGGATGTTGGACGCCTGTGCCGAGCTCGTCGACGAGGTGGGGTACGAGGGGTTGACCACCACGTTGCTCGCCGAGCGGGCCGAGGTGGCGATCGGGTCGGTCTACCAGTTCTTCCCGGACAAGCGGGCGATCGTGCAGGCGTTGACGCTGCGCACCATGGAGTCCTACCTCCAGCGGCTCGACGAGCGCTTCGCCTCCGACGACCTGACCCACTGGTGGGACGGCGTCGACGCGGGCATCGACGAGTACATCTCGATGCACCGGACGGTCCCGGGCTTCCGGACCCTGCACTTCGGTGACGTCGTCGACCTGCACCTGCTCGACGAGCAGCGGGACAACAACGGGGTGATCGCCGACCAGTTGGCCCGGGTGCTCACCGAGCGGTTCGGCATGGTCGACGAGCCACGCCTACGGTTCTGCCTGGAGATCGCCGTCGAGGCCGCCGACGCTCTGATCAAGCTGGCGTTCCGCCGCAAGCAGGAGGGCGACGAACGGGTGCTCGCCGAGGCCAAGGCGCTCATCCGGGAGTACCTGCACCGCCACGTCGAGGCTCCGACCGAACCCGCCGCCCAGCCCTGACCGGCCGGCCGGGCCCACGAACCGCCCCGGAACCGGCCGCAGCCGGTTCAGTGCCGTCCGTGGGTGGCCCGGGAACCGGCCACGACGGGTGGGTCAAAGGAAGGCGTGGCCCTCGCCCCGGTAGGTGGGCACCGTGGCGACCACGCTGTCCCCGTCGACCAGGTGCAGGTCGTTGACCCGTTCGCAGAGTTCGCCGGCCTTGGCGTGCCGGAACCACACCCGGTCGCCGATCCGCAGGGCGGCTGCGGCGGCGCCGGTGAGCGGGGTCTGCACCTCGCCCGCGCCCTCGGTGCCGACGAGTTCCAGCCCGGCCGGCAGCCACGGCCGCGGCAGCCGGCTCGTCGCCGCCGGTCCGGAGGCGATCCAGCCGCCGCCGAGCACGGTGGCGATCTCCGGCGTCGGGCGGCGGACCACCGAGCAGGCGAAGAACGCCGCCGGGGTCGGCCGCCAGGCGCGGTAGGCGTCGAACAGCGTCGGGCCGTACAGCCCCGAGCCGGCGGTGACCTCGGTGACCGAGGGGTCGGCGCTGGTGGCGGCCACGCTGCCGGTGCCGCCGCCGTTGACGAACTCCAGGTCGGCGTGCTCCCGGACGGCGGCGACCGCCGCACCCCGGCGGGCCAGCAGTTCCCGGTACGACCCGCGCTGGGCGATCCGGATCGCGGCGCTGAGCGCGGCCTGTCCGGGCGGGGCGTCGCCGAGCCCGGCGATCTGTGCCTCGTACGACATCAGGCCGACCAGCCGGAACCCGGCGCGGCGGGCGACGGCGGCGGCGAGCGCGCCGGCCGCCCGGGCGCTGTGCACCGGCGAGCGGCGGACCCCGACGTGCACCCGGCCGCGCAGGGGTCGCCAGGAGGCGTCGAGGTCGAGGCAGACCCGGATCTCGGGTCGGCGACCCGGGGCGCACACCGAGTCGACCAGGTCGAGCTGCTCGGTGCTGTCGATCATGAGGGTGACGGCCGCGGCGAGTTGCGGATCACCGGCCAGGGCGGCGAGCGCCCCCCGGTCGGCGGTGGGGTACGCCACCAGCGCGTCGCCGGTCGCGCCGGAGCGGACCAGCCAGTTCGCCTCGGCCAGGGTGAACGCCATCACGCCGGCCCAGCCGGCATGGGCGAGCGCCCGGTCGAGCAGGTCGCGGGACCGGATCGACTTGCTCGCGGCGCGGACCGGCTTGCCGGCACTGCGGGCGGCCAGCGCGGCGGCGTTGGCGTCGAAGGCGGTGAGGTCCACCACGGCGTAGGGCGGGTCGAGGTGGGCGGTCGCCTTGTCGAGGCGTTCGCGCAGGGTGTCGCTGTCGATGGCCACGAATGCACGCTAACTGTCCGGACGGCAATGCGAAATACCCTCACGTCCTACCGGGCTGCGGCCGGTGGCATCCGCGGCCTAGGCTCGGCGAGCAGGAGAATGTCGCCGGTGGGGAGGCCCCCACCGGGTCTAGAGTGTTGCACCGGGACTGCCCAGAGTTGGGCCGGCGCGTGGAGGTACGGCCATCGAAAGCCAGCAGAACGGCGAGTCGTCCGGCGCGTCGTCGTCCGGCCCCGCCGGAGCCGCCGCCCAGACCGACCGCTCCGGAGCTGCGGCGATCCGGTCGGTGCTGCGCATCCGGCCGTTCCGGCGGCTCTGGATCGTGCTCGGCGCGGCCTCCTTCGGTGACTGGCTCGGCCTGCTCGCCACCTCCGTCTTCGCCGCCGCGCAGGTCTCCGGCAGCACCGCCCAGGGGGCCGTGTTCGGTGGTGTGATCGCGATCCGGCTGCTCCCGGCGCTGGTGCTCGGGCCGGTGGCCGGCGTGCTCGCCGACCGGTTCGACAGGCGCTGGACGATGGTCATCTGCGACCTGCTGCGGTTCCTGCTGTTCGCCTCGATCCCGCTGGTCGCGCTGCTCGGCGTCCGGGGCGGCGTGGTGGTCACCTGGGCGGCGGTCGCCACCTTCCTGATCGAGTCGATCACCCTGCTCTGGATTCCGGCCAAGGAGGCCGCGGTCCCCAACCTCATCCCGCGCGCCCGGCTGGAGACCGCCAACCAGCTCACCCTGATCACCACGTACGGCCTGACCCCGGTCGCCGCCGCGATCGCCCTGGCGGTGCTGGACCGCAGCGTGCGCGGGGTCACCGGCGGCGAGATGCCGGGCTGGGCCGAGCCCGCCCAGCTCGCCCTCTGGTTCAACGCCCTCTCCCGGCTGGCCACCGCGCTGGTGGTGGCCTTCGGCATCAAGGAGATCAGCCAGGCCCAGGCCCGGGAGCGGGGCGAGCGCGCCGAACAGGGCATGTTCAGCCAGTTCACCGAGGGCTGGAAGTTCATCGGCCAGACCCCGCTGGTCCGGGGCCTGGTGCTCGGCATCTTCGGCGCGTTCGCCGGTGGCGGCATCGTGATCGGCACCGCCAAGTTCTTCGCCGCCTCGCTCGGTGCCGGCGACGCCGCCTTCTACATGCTGTTCGGCGCGATCTTCATCGGCCTGGCGGTCGGCATCGGGCTCGGCCCGATGATCGTCCGGGACATGTCCCGCCGCCGCTGGTTCGGCATGAGCATCGTGCTGGCCAGCGCGTCCGTGCTGGTGCTGGCCTTCGCCATCCACCTGTCGATGGCCATCCTCGGCGCGATCATGGTCGGCGCGGGTGCCGGCATGGCCTTCCTCGCCGGCACCACGCTGCTCGGCGGCGAGGTCGCCGACGAGGTACGCGGCCGGGTCTTCGCCGTGGTGCAGATCGGCACCCGGCTCGTGCTGATCCTGGCGATCGCGCTGAGCAGCCTGCTGGTCGGGGTCGGCGGCTCGCGTCAGCTCACCATCGCCGACCTCGGCATCTCGGTCTCCTCCACCCGGCTGCTGCTGCTCGCCGCCGGCCTGGCCGGCATCTTCGCCGGGATCAGCGCGTTCGGGCAGATGGACGACAAGAAGGGCGTGCCGGTCCTGGCCGATCTGTGGGGCTCGATGCGCGGCCGGCCGCTGATGCCGGCCGAGCCGTTCGTCTCCAACGGTCTCTTCGTGGTCTTCGAGGGCGGTGAGGGGGCCGGCAAGTCCACCCAGCTGGAGAAGCTCGCCGCCCGCCTGCGCGAGCAGGGCCGGGACGTGGTGGTTACCCGGGAACCGGGTGCCACGGCCGTGGGTGAGCGGATCCGGGCCCTGGTGCTTGAGGATTCCGGCGCGGACGCCCCGTCGCCGCGCGCCGAGGCGCTGCTGTACGCCGCCGACCGGGCCCACCATGTCGCCACCGTGGTACGTCCCGCGCTGATCCGGGGCGCGGTGGTGATCAGCGACCGGTACGTCGACTCGTCCCTGGCCTACCAGGGCGCGGGTCGTACGCTGCCGGTCGACGAGGTCTCCTGGCTCTCCTCCTGGGCCACCGGTGGGCTCAAGCCCGACCTGGTGGTGCTGCTCGACGTCGACCCGCGCACCGGCCTGTCCCGGGCCGCCGCCCGCAACCAGGGGGCCGACCGCCTGGAGGCCGAGTCCGTGGCCTTCCACGAGCGGGTCCGCTACGCCTTCCTCGACCTCGCGGCCAACGATCCGAAGCGTTACCTGGTGCTCGACGCGGCCCGCCCGGTCGACGAGATCGCCGGTCAGGTCGGCCGCCGGGTGCAGGAGTTCCTGGTGGACCCGGCCGGCATCGTGCACCCACGTCCCGCGCAGGGGCCGGACACCTCGGTCCAGCCCGAGTTATCCGACACGGAGCTGGTGGGGATGGAGCACCGGACCTGATGCCGGACGTCTTCGCCGAACTGGTCGGCCAGGACGACGCGGTCGCCACCCTGCGCCGGGCCGCCGCGTCGGCCGCCGCCGTACTGCGCGCCGCCCACCTCCCGGCACCCGCCACCGCCGACGACCCGGACGACGACCTGGCCGCCCTGGCCGAGGCCGACGAGGTCGACGGGGGAACCGCGACGACCGTCGACCCGGGTGCCGGGATGACCCACGCCTGGATCTTCACCGGCCCACCCGGTTCCGGCCGATCGGTGGCCGCCCGCGCCTTCGCCGCCGCCCTCCAGTGCGTGCACGGCACCGGCTGCGGCACCTGCCCCGGCTGCCACACCACGCTCACCGGCACGCACGCCGACGTCCGGCTGGTGGCCCCCGAGGGGCTCTCCATCGGCGTCGGCGAGATGCGCGCCCTGGTGCTGCGGGCGGCGAGCACCCCGTCCGGCGGACGCTGGCAGGTGGTGATCATCGAGGACGCCGACCGGCTCACCGAGGCGGCCGGCAACGCGCTGCTCAAGGCGGTAGAGGAGCCGCCGCCGCGGACGGTCTTCCTGCTCTGCGCCCCGTCCACCCACCCGGAGGACGTGTCGGTGACGATCCGGTCACGGTGTCGGGTCGTACCGCTGCGGCAGCCCTCGGCGGCGGCGGTCGCCGACGTGCTGGTCGCGCGGGACGGCATCGCACCCGACGTGGCGCAGTGGGCGGCCGCCGCCGCCCAGGGCCACGTGGGGCGGGCCCGGCGGCTGGCCCGCGACCCCGAGGCGCGTCAGCGCCGGGACGCGGTGCTGGCGGTGCCGCGCCGGCTGACCGGGGTGGGCACCGCGCTGGACGCGGCGTCGGCGCTGATCGAGGCGGCCGAGGCGGAGGCGGCGGCCTCGGTGGCGGAGTCCGACGCGGCCGAGCGGGCCGCGTTGCAGACCGCGCTGGGCGCGGGCGGCACCGGCCGGGGTGCGGCGGGCGCGACGCGGGGCTCCGCCGGCCAGCTGAAGGACCTGGAGAAGCGGCAGAAGTCGCGGGCCACCCGGGCCCAGCGGGACGCCCTGGACCGGGCCCTGGTGGACCTGGCCGGTTTCTACCGGGACGCGCTCACCTCGGCGCTGCGCGCGCCGGTCGCCCCGGTGCACACCGACACCGCCGCACTGGCCGAGGCGGGCGGGCAGAAGTGGGCCCCGGAGGGGGCGCTGCGCCGGCTGGAGGCGGTGCTGGAGTGCCGGGCCGCGATCGAGGCGAACGTCAAACCCCGCATCGCCGTGGAGGCGATGATGCTCTCGCTCTGGCGCGGCTGACCCCCGGTTCCCGCCCATCGACACGTGTTGACGGGGTGCGGTACGGTCCCGGTGGGCCGCGGTGATCGTGGTGGCACGCAGGGTGAGGTCTACCTGGGGGGAGATCGGATGCCGCGCGGCGAGATCGACGAGGCGTGGATCGAGGAGGCGGTGCGGCGGTACCGCCGGATCGAGTCCCTCCAGGCCGAGTTCGACCGGGCGGTGGAGACCGTCGAGGTGACCGTCCGCTCGCCCGACGGGCTGGTCGAGGTGGTGGTGACCGCCGGCGGGCGGATCACCGACGTGCGCTTCCTCGGGCCGCTGCACAACCGCCACCCCCGGGACGTGGCCGGCTCGGTGCAGGCCGCCGTGACGGCCGCCGCCGACGCCGCCCAGTGGGCCCGGGAGAAACTGCACAACGAGACGTTCACCGCCTACCGTCCGCTCGCGGGGGCGTGAGATGGACGCCCTGCGCGCCCTCGCCGACCGCCTCGACGAGGCCAGCGCCACCCTCACCGCGCTGTCCCGGACGGTCACCGCCACCGACCCGCCGCACCCGGCGTTCGGCGCGCACGCCGCCGGCCGTCCCGGCGAGGTCGGCCGGGCCCTGCACCGGCAGTGGACGACCGCCACCGACGGCCGGGCCCGCGAGGCGGGTGCCGCCGCCGCCCGGCTGGCCGCCGCCGCGTCGGCCGTCCGCAGCGCCGCCGACCGCTACACGTCCACCGACGAGGCCGCCCGCCGCCGGTTGGCCGGGGAGGCGTGATGGACCCGCTGGACCGGCTCGCCGAGCCCGGCCTGGACCTGCTCGCCCGGGTCGACACGCTGCTCGCCGCCGGTGCGCCCGAGGCACACCCGGTCTGGCCGCTGCTGCGCCGGATGCAACTGCTGCCGGGGGAGGCCCTGCGCGCCTTCCTCGACCTGCATCCCGCGCCGCTGGCGACCGCCGGCCACGCCGTGCGCCGGCTCGTGCGGGGGTACGACGACGCGTGCGCCGCCCTCACCGACCCGGGCATCTGGTCGGGCCCGGCCGGGGCGTCCTACGACGAGGCCCGCACCGCCCTGCTGCGCCACCTGGACGAGGGTCCGGAGAGCCTGGTGGGCCGGCTGGAGTCCACCGCCGGTTATGCCGACGCGCTGGCCGACTGGGTGGAGGGCAGCCGGCTGGCGGTGGCCCGGGTGCTGGCCGAGGTGCTCGGCTCCACCGAGGCGGTCCGGGTCCGGGCGGCTGCCGGGGCGGGTGTCGGGCCCGCCGGGGCGGCTGCGGCGGCCGAGATCGCCACCCGGGTGCTCGCGGTGCTCGGGGTGGCCTACGACGGGGCGGAGACGCTGCTGCGCCAGTGGTCGCCCAGCCTCGCCGAGTCGACCTGGCGGCCGACCGGCGGGCCGTCCTACCACGGCGGCCCGGTGCGGATCGGCTGATGGACCGACCGACCCGGCGGGGGCCCGCCCGCCGCACCGGACCGGTTCCGTCGATCCGTCGTAGGCTGATGGCATGGGCATGCTCTGCGCGGTCAGCTTCAACCGGTACGGGCGGCTCTACTACCTCGACCCGGGGGAGTTCAGCCCGCAGGTCGGTGACCGGGTGCTCGTCCCCACCGACGACGGCCCCGAGGTGGCGGAGTGCGTCTGGGCGGCGCAGTGGGTCGCCGAGGAGACCGACGGCTTCCCGAAGCTGGCCGGATTGGCCGGCGACGACGACCTGCGCCGCGACGAGCTGCTGCGGCGGCGCAAGGCCGAGGCGAAGGTGGCGGCGAAGCGGCTGATCCGGGAGCACGGCCTGCCGATGAAGGTGGTCGCGGTCGATCACGTCCTCGCCGCCGCCGAGGGGGCCGGGGACCGGACGACCGTCTATTTCACCGCCCCGCACCGGGTGGACTTCCGCTCGCTGGTCCGGGACCTGGGCGCGACCCTGCACTGCCGGGTGGAGCTGCGGCAGCTCTCCGCTCGGGATTCGGCCCGGGTGCAGGGGGGCATCGGTTCCTGTGGCCGGGACCTGTGCTGCGCCACCTTCCTCAACGACTTCGAGCCGGTGACCATCCGGATGGCCAAGGACCAGGACCTCCCGCTGAACCCGCTGCGGATCTCGGGTGCCTGCGGCCGGCTGATGTGCTGCCTGAAGTACGAGCACCCGTTGTACGCCAGGTTCGCCGAGTCCGCCCCGGCGGTCGGCAGCCGGGTCAGCACGCCCGAGGGGGACGGCCGGGTGGTCGGCCACAGCGTCCCCAGGGACGCGGTGACCGTCCGCCTGGACGCCGACGGCTCGCGCTCCATGTGCTCCCGCGCGGACGTCTGTGGCTCCCGCAGCGCCTACGAGAGCCGTAACCTGGCCGGCCCCGCAACCCCCACCCCCTGACTCCCCCGGGGCGCTCACCGGCCGCCCCTCCCGTCGGGGTGATCAAGAGGTTTGCGTCAGTGTGGGCGCGGCAGGTGACGCGAACCTCTTGATCAACATCGATGGATGGGCAAGCGGGTGGCGGGCGTGGCACGGCCGGTGACGGGGCGGTCAGGTGAGGGTTACCGGGGGTTCGGCGAGGCGGAGGGTCAGCGGGGTGCGGGGGGTCAGCCAGGAGGCGGTCGGGGACTGGTCGGGGTTGAGCTGCCAGTCGTGGCAGACCCGGTCGACGGCGATCGGATAGACGGTCAGCGTGCCGTCCGGGTCGATCCGCAGCCGCAGGAACGACTTCGAGTCCTCGATGCCCTGCCCGGCGAACAGTTCGTTGACGTTGACCCCGAAAGCCCCCGCCACCAGCAGGTATGCGGCCACCACCTGGGTGGCGACCAGCCCGATCACCGGGCCGTAGACCACGGCGGCGGCGACCGCCGGCAGCGGCCACGGCCAGTGGTAGAACGGCAGGTGCAGCCAGACCCAGGTGCCGGCGACCGCGAGCGCCACGTGCGCCAGGCCGTGACCGATGCCGAGCAGCCAGTGCCGGACGTGCCGTTTCCCGCCGGCGCTGGGCGGCTTGGCGAAGAATGCCGCGCCGAGCAGCGTCACCCCCAACATGATCACCAGTGGCACGCTGAACAGCCGCTGCTCGGTGCCGGTCCGGTTGGCCGCGACCCCGGCCATGGCGAGCATCAGCAGCGTGTGCAGGGTGCCGAGCAGGGTGCCGAAACCCGGGTTGCGTCGGGGCAACCGGTGGAAGATCCCCCAGCCGTAGCGACGGGAGCGGGCCGCGTCCGGGAACCGGGCCACCAGGTCGTACGCCCGGGTGCGGCTGGCCCGGCGGGACAGGGTGTCCTTCGGCGGCACCTCGATCCGCTCGGGCAGGGTGTGCGTCGGATACAGGTACGCCCCGCCCCCGCCGCAGGTGATGAGCTGGCGTTCCGGGCCGGCGTACCGGGCGTAGTGGTGCAGGTCGCCGGAGACCAGCAGCCGTACGTGCGCGCCGGTGGGCGCGATGATCGTCCGGACGAAGTAGTCGATCGAGTCGTACGCGGTGGGATGGTCGACGGACTTGACCCAGGTCGGTGCCGGCACCGCCAGGATCACCCGGGACTGCGGGCCGAGCCGGCTGGCCACCTCGTCGAAGTACGACAGCTGCGGGTCGTCCAGGTAGGAGCCCGACTGGTCGTCCAGCCCCAGCAGCCACCACCCGGCCGGCAGTTCCACCGCGAAGTACGACCGGGACTGGCCCGTGCCCCAGCCGCCGAAGTTACGGTCCCGGGAGCGGACGAACAGCCGCAGGAACGCGGTCAGCCCGTCGTACCAGTCATGGTTGCCGGGCACGGCGAACAGCATCGGCCGCTGCGGCGGGGCCACCGGCAGCGCCGCCTGGTACGGCCCCTTGCACCGGTCCTCGTACGCCTCGTAGGCCGCCGACGGGTAGACCTGGTCGCCGCCCATCACCAGGGTCTGCGCCCGGGGCAGCCGGTGCCCGTCCACGGTCAGCTCCGGCTGGGCCAGCAGGTACGCCACCGAGTACGTGGCGTCGAAGCCGTCACCCAGGTCGGCCACGTAGTCCAGCCAGAGCCCACCGTCGGGGCCGACCTGCGTGCCGATCCTGGCGTCGAGCGCGTTCTGCAGCTCCCGCTTGTCCAGGTACGCCCCGAACAGCATCGCCAGCAGGGTACGGATGCCGGTGCTGATCAGCAGGAACGGTGCCAGCCAGGGGACCGGCTTGCGGGGCGTGAAACCCAGCTCCACCGGATCGGTGCCGCGTGGCCTGCGCACGGCCCGCTCACCGGGGGCGTGCTCGGCGTCCGGGTCCGTTGCGGGGCCGTCGGGGGTGGCGGGGCGCTCGGGGGTGGCGGGGTCGTCGCTCACCCGGGCAGCCTAGCCGTCCCGCCCGACACGGATGTCCCTTGATGTCCGGGTCCTCCGGCGGGGAACCCCCTCGGTCGCGCCGGGGGTCGTACCGTACACTTGGCGGTCGTTGCCGCCTTAGCTCAGTCGGCTAGAGCGACGCACTCGTAATGCGTAGGTCGACGGTTCGATTCCGTCAGGCGGCTCGGGTAACCGTAAGGCCCCGCGATCAGGCGAAACGCCAGGTCGCGGGGCCTTTACGTTGCCGCCGACATCAGCTCGCCCGTTGCGGTGGACCCGACCCGACCACGGCGGTGGCTTTCCGCCGTTCGGGTCTCAGGAGCGCTTCTTCGTCCAGATGACGTAGACGGCGCAGAGGATCAGCATGAGAACGGCGATGGTGGTCCAAGCCCAGCGGGCGAAGGGCTCGTCGGCGACCAGGGCGCGGATGCCCGCCATGACGGCAACCGCCAGCGGGCCCAGGCTGAACCACTCGGAGTGCTCGGAGTAGGTCAGATCCTTGATCGCCTGCCTCATGCGGCCAGTCTAGGTAGCGGCGGTCGGAGGGGGACTGCACGGGTGTCTGTCCGCCGTTGCCCACACGTTCGAGAACTCCTGCTCAGGCTCGATTTCTCGGGAGGCGGCGGGCGGGCGTGGCCGAGGTGGTGTGCTCCGCCCCGCTCCCGGTCGGCGGAAGTCCCCGGTACTCGGTACTACCGCCTACCGGTACTCGGTGCTACGGTATACCGGTACCCGGTGATACCGAATACCGGCTGGAGGGGAACTGCGATGGAGGATCTGACAGAGATGCTGAAGGGCACGCTCGAAGGTTGCGTGCTCGAACTCATCAGCCGCGAGGAGACCTACGGGTACGCCATCACGCGCCGGCTCAACGAACTCGGCTTCACCGACGTCATCGACGGCACGGTGTACACCATCCTGCTGCGTCTGGAGCGCAACAGGCTCGTCCAGGTGGCGAAGCGGCCGTCCGAGGTGGGGCCGCCGCGCAAGTTCTACACGCTCAACGACGCCGGGCGCAGGGAGCTTGCGACGTTCTGGACGAAGTGGCAGTACGTCTCCTCACGGATCGACAAGCTCAGGGAGGGTGGGGCATGAACTTCTGGGAGACCATCACGGGCAGTGATCTGACCCGGGAGTGGAAAGCGTTCGACGCTCGGGCACGGGCGCTGCCGGCCGGTTACCAGGCCGCATGGAAGCAGATCGTCACTCATCTCTACCCGTACGGAAGCTTCACGGGTCGCAACCTGACCCCTCTCGCCGATGCCGCCCTCGGGCTGCTGGAGGAGGCGGCGGCCGAGGGGCAGAGCATCGACGAGGTACTCGGCGACGACGTCGCCGGCTTCGCGACGGCACTGGCCGGTGGAACGGGAGCCAGCAGCTACCGCGACCGCTGGCGGGAGCAGTTGAACCGGAACGTCGCACGCAAACTGGCCCGGCTGGGAGGCTGACGTGAGCATCAGGGACATCATCGAGGGCAAGAAGCAGTGGCGGGCGCACGTCGCCCGGGTCAAGGCCCTCCCGCCCGACTACCGGATCGTCTACCAGGAGATGCAGCGCTACCTGTTCAAGGTCGGGCCGACCGATCTGCTCGACGGGGATCTGCTTCCGGGGATCGTCGACTTCTTCGAGGAGGGCGTCGCGGCCGGCAAGGGCGTCCTGGAGGTCACCGGCACCGATGTCGCGGCCTTCTGCGATGAACTGATCAAGGACTCGCGCACCTTCGCGGACATCTACCAGGAGTCCCGCGACCGGTAACACCGAGATGGAGCGGACCGGCAACGCGCGGCCGGAGCGCCGACCGGCCCTGGACCCGCATCCCCGCCGACTCCGGCCCGCGCATCGCCGACGACCTGGACGCGCTGCGCGGGATCGTCCCGGCCGAACTCCACACCCTGGTTCCCGACGCCGTGCCCGAACCGACGATCGAGGACCTCGACATCTGATCCACGCCTGACCAGCCACGGACGAGCCGCCGGCCCGTCCGTCGGTCACCCACGTCCCCACGTCACGGACGGCGCCGACGACGCCGTCCGGCGATGACCCACGCTCACGTACAGGAGGCGGCACATGGCGACAGCCAGCCCGGCGATCCGGGTCAACGGACTGCGCAAGTCCTACCAGAAACTATCCGTGCTCAGGGGCGTCGACTTCGAGGTGGCGCGCGGCAGCATCTTCGCGCTGCTCGGCTCGAACGGCGCCGGCAAGACCACTGTCGTACGCATCCTTTCCACCCTGCTCAGGCCGGACGCCGGTACGGCGAGCGTGCACGGCTTCGACGTCGGGTCCGAGCCGCTGCGGGTACGCGAATCGATCAGCCTGACCGGGCAGTTCGCCGCCGTCGACGAGATCCTGACCGGCCGGGAGAACCTGATCATGGTGGGCCGGCTCCGCCGGGTGGGCGACCCGCGCGGGACCGCCGACGACCTGCTCGACCGGTTCGGACTGGCCGACGCCGGCGGGCGTCGCGTCGGGAGCTACTCGGGGGGCATGCGCCGCCGGCTCGACATCGCGATGAGCCTCATCGGTGACCCTCCGGTCATCTTCCTCGACGAGCCGACCACCGGCCTCGATCCCGAGGGCCGGATCGAGGTGTGGCACGAGATCCGGAAGCTCGCCGGCGGCGGGACGACGGTGCTGCTGACCACGCAGTACCTGGAAGAGGCCGAGAAGCTCGCCGACCGGATCGCGATCCTGCACGAGGGCACGATCATCGTCTCCGGCACCCTGGCGGAGCTGCGAAAACTGCTGCCGCCAGCCAGGGTCGAGTACGTCGAACAGCAGCCCACCCTCGAGGAAGTGTTCCTCTCCGTCGTCGGAAAGCAGGCCTGACCGTGACCAGACACGTCCTCGGTGACACCGCGGTGATGCTCGACCGCTCGATCAAGCACGTGACCCGCAGCCTCGACACCATCATCACCGTCACGATCATGCCGATCGCGTTCCTGCTGCTGTTCCGATTCGTGTTCGGTGGCGCGATCCAGGCCGACACCGACAACTACACCAACTACCTGATGCCCGGCATCCTGCTGATCGCGATCGCCAGCGGCATCTCGTACACGGGATTCCGGCTGTTCATGGACATGAAGAGCGGCATCTTCGAGCGGTTCCACTCGATGCCGATCGCCCGATCGTCGGTGCTGTGGGGGCACGTGCTGACCTCGCTGGTGTCCAACGCGATCTCCGTGGCGGTCATCATCGGCGTCGGAGTGGTGATCGGCTTCCGCTCCTCCGCCGGGCTGCTGGCCTGGCTCGCCGTGGCGGGCGTGCTCACGCTGTTCACACTCGCGTTGACCTGGCTCGCGGTGATCCCCGGCCTGACCGCGTCCACCCCGGACGGGGCGTCCGCCTTCTCGTACCCGCTGGTCTTCCTGCCGTTCGTCAGTTCGGCGTTCGTCCCCACCGCGACGATGCCCGGCCCACTGCGGGCCTTCGCCGAGAACCAGCCGGTCACCGCGATCGTCGACGCCATCCGGGCACTGTTCGGGCAACAGCCGGTCGGCAACGACATCTGGATCGCGCTCGCCTGGTGCTCGGCGATCCTCGTCGTCGCCTACGCGTTCGCGATGGTCGCCTACCGCCGCAGGATCGCCTGAACCCGGGGCCTGCCCGCCCGCACGCGGTCGACGTCCCGACCCCGTCCGGCGGTCCGGTGGGAGAGCCCAGGTCACCCGACCTGGGCTCTCCGTCCCGGTGTGGGTCGGCGGGACGGGAGGCGACGTCGGCACCCGGAGCCGCCGCAACGGCACCGGTCGATGCCCATTGTCTGGTACGGCTAAGGTCAGCAGTCGGCTACCGTACGCATGCGAGGATGGGACCCCTCGATGAGATGTGCCTTCTGTGGCCGGTGGTGGCCGCTGCCCTGGGCGTGCGGCCGGTGCCGGCGCGACCGCCGCCGGATGCGCCGCGACTACCTGCGCCGCGCCGCCCCGCAGGACGCGCTGCGCGACCTGACCCGCACCGACCCGGACCGCTGACCGCCCTCCACGCCGCCAGGCGGAGCGCCGGCCACACGCCGCCCGGCCGAGCGCCGCCGGCACCCCGCCCGACGGAGTGCCGGCCATCACGCGGCCCGCAGGAGCGCCGGCCACCGGAGGCACGTTCCCGCCGTGGCTATCCTGGGCCCGTGCTGCCCCTGCCGCCCGGCGACTTCCGGGCCTACCTCTTCGACTGCGACGGCACCATCGTCGACTCCATGCCGGTGCACCACCTGGCCTGGCGGGCGGCGCTCGACGAGTGGGGCTGTGACCTGCCGGAGGACCTGTTCTACGCCTGGGGTGGCCGGCCGGTCGCCGACATCGTCGTCGACCTCAACGCGCGGCACGGGCTGGCGATGCCCGTCGACGTGGTGGCCCGTCGCCGGGAGGACGCCTACCAGAGCTTCCTGCCGCAGCTCACCGCCGTGCCGGGGGTGCTGGCGCACATCGAACGGGCGCACCGGCAGGTGCCGTTCGCCGTGGTGTCCGGCAGCACCCGGGAGTCGGTGACCGCCTCGCTGACCGCGCTCGACCTGCTCGACCGGTTCGACGTGCTGGTCTGCGCCGAGGACTACGTGCGGGCCAAGCCGGACCCGGAGTGCTACCTGATGGCGGCGCGGCTGCTCGACGTACCGCCGGAGCGGTGCCTGGTGTTCGAGGACACCGACCTGGGGGTCGCGGCGGCGACGGCGGCGGGTATGGCCTCGGTACGGGTCCCGCCGCCCTGGCAGCGCTGAACCCCGGCCGGGCCGGGAGCCGTCACCCCCGGTAGAGCTTCTCCGCGTACGCCGGGCCGTAGTAGTGCTCCAGGTCGGCCAGGCTCTCGGCCGGCGTCTCCACCTCCTTGATCAGCCGGGCCCGCGACGGGAGCGCGTCCGGCTGCCAGGTCTCCGGCTGCCACAGCTCGGAGCGGAGGAACGCCTTCGCGCAGTGGTAGAAGATCTGCTCGACGGCCACCTCGACGGCGAGGACCGGCCGGTGCCCCTTGACCAGCATGTCGTCGAAGTAGGGCGCGTCGCGCACCAGCTTCGCCCGGCCGTTGATCCGCAGGGTGTCCGTCCGGCCCGGGATCAGGAAGATCAGCCCGACGTGCGGGTTGTCGAGGATGTTGCGGTAGCCGTCGGCCCGCCGGTTGCCCGGCCGCTCCGGAATGGCGATCGTCCGGTCGTCGAGCACCAGCGCGAAGCCGGCCGGGTCGCCCTTGGGCGAGACGTCGCAGCTGCCGTCCGCGCCGGCCGTGGCGACCAGGCAGAACGGCGACGCGGCCAGCCACTGCCGGTCCCGCTCGTGCAGCACGGTGCGTTCCTTGGCCGCCGCGCGGGGCATCGGTGCCCCCAGCAGCGCGCGTAACTCCTCGTGCGAGGTGATCTCCGCCGTCACGTCCGCCTCCCCCGTCCGTTGGTCCCGGTGGCGGGCGGTGGCACACCGGCCGCCGTACGCCAGCCTAGGCGGGCGTGGCGAGCGGGTCCGCCCCGGACGGCGGCGGGCACCGGCTCCGCCCGTCCGCGACGACGCAGTGAAGGGGCCGCCATGGAGAGCCGACTGAAGGTGCTCGGGCACCCGGTGCACCCGATGCTGGTGATGTTCCCGGTGGCGCTGCTGGTCACCGGCACCCTCTTCGACATCGTGGACACCGTCGGCGGGCCCGACTTCCTCGCCGAGGTGGCGTACTGGAACATCACCGTCGGCCTGGTCGGTGGCCTGCTGGCCGCGGGGGCCGGCGCGTTCGACCTGCTGGCCATCCCGGCCGGCACTCGGGCCAAGCGGGTGGCGCTCACCCACGCGGCGGCGAACGTCGCGGTGATCCTGCTCTTCGCGGCCGTCTGGGCGGTCCGGTTGAACGCCGGATCCCGGGCGGCCGGTGGCGCGCTGATCGCCATCGAGGTGGTCGGCCTGGCCATCCTCGGTGTCAGCGCGTGGCTCGGTGGGGAACTGGTCGACCGGTTGGGGGTGGGCGTCGACGCCGACGCCGGCCTGGACGCACCCAGCTCGCTGCGGCCCGCCGCGACCGGTCGACCGGTGGGGGAGGTGCGGTGAGCGAGCAGCCGGGCCGGGGCTGGCGCAGCCGCCAGCAGGGCTGGGATCCGATGGGCGAGCTCCAGGCGCTGCGGGCCGAGCTGAGCCGGCTGGTCGGCGGCCGGGGCGCGTCGCCTGACGTCGAGCTGACCGAGGTCGCCGACGGCTGGCAGGTGGTCGTCCGGCTGCCCGGGGTGGCGCCGGAGGAGGTCGCCGTCGAACTCGACGACCGGGAACTCTGCGTCCGGGCCCGGTCCGAGGCCGAGGTCAACGCCGACCAGGGCATCCCCGGCGGGTTCGAGACCCGGGGCTTCGAATACCGGGTGGATCTGCCGTCCCGGGTCGACCCCGACACCATCGACGCGGTGATGGACCACGGCCTGCTCCGGGTCCACCTGCCCCGGGCGGCCCGGCCCGCGCCGCGCACCATCACCGTCGGCCGCGCCGGCTACCCGCCCGGTCCCACCCGCACCGGTACGCCCACAGTCTCGGACCCGGCGGCGGATCGGGAACTGCACCACCCGGACACCGCCGTCGACCCGCTCGACCGGCCGTAGGACCCCCGATGACCAGTCCCGCCCTGGGTGGCCCGCTGGGGGAGCGGGTGCCCGACGTGACCCGCATCGCCGTGCTGCGGGCCAACGCGCTCGGCGACCTCATCTTCCTGCTGCCCGCCCTGGACTCGCTGCGGGCGGCGTACCCGGCGGCGGAGATCGTGCTGTTCGGCGCGCCGTGGCACGCGGCGTTCTGGCGGGACCGGCCCGGCCCGGTCGACCGGGTGCTGGTCGTCCCGCCGGCCCCCGGCATCCGCGAGCCCGGCCCCGACGAGCCGCCCGGATCGCTCGACGACTTCCTGGCCGCCGCCGCCCGGGAGGGCTACGACCTGGCGTTGCAGGTGCACGGCGGCGGGGCCAACTCGAACCCGGTCATGAGCCGGCTGGGGGCCCGGGTCACCGCCGGGTTGCGCGCCGAGGACGCCCCACCGCTGGACCGCTGGCTGCGCTACGTCTACTACCAGCCCGAGGTGACCCGCTACCTGGAGGTGGTGGGTCTGGTCGGGGCGGACGCGGTCACCGTCGTACCGACACTCGCGGTGACCGACGCGGACCGGGCACAGGCGCGGGCGGTGCTGGGCGAACCGGAGCGGGCGCGGGTGGCGCTGCACCCGGGGGCCACCGACACCCGGCGGCGCTGGCCGGCGGGGCGGTTCGCCGAGGTGGCCCGGGCGCTGCACGACGACGGGTACGAGGTGCTGGTCACCGGCACCCCCACCGAGCGGGCGGTGGTGGACGAGGTGGTCGCGGCGGCCGGGGTGCCGGTCCGGCCACAGGTCGGCACGCTCAGCCTCGGCGGGCTGGCCGCCGCGTACGCCGGATGCGCGCTGGTGGTCTCCAACGACACCGGCCCGCTGCACCTGGCCGGCGCGGTGGGGGCCCCGACGGTGGGCGTCTACTGGGTCGGCAACATGATCAACGGGGCGACGCCGTTGCGCGCCCGGCACCGCCCGATCGCCGCCTGGACGACGCGCTGCCCGGTCTGCGGGGTCGACTGCACGCCCGGGATCTATCCGCACCGGCCCGGCGACGGCAACTGCCCGCACCGGGACTCGTTCGTCGCCGACGTGCCGGTGGCCGAGGTGCTCGAAGCCGCCGCCGACCTGCTCCGCCCCGACCCGGGCAGCGCCGCCGGCTGACGGCCTCAGCCGGTGGTCACGCCGGTCCACGGCCCCCTGGGCGGTCACGCCGGTCCACGGCCCTGGCCGGACAGGGCCGGTCGGCGGTCCCGGGCCGGGGCGACCCCGGCGGGTCGGTGGCCGGATCAGGCCGGCTGCGGGGTGTCGGCGACGACGATCTCCCACGCCTCGACGTCACGGTCGGTCACCGTGGTCGGCGACTCCAGGTGGTACGCGCCGCTGGGCAGCACACCCGCGCCGCCGTACCGGGCCAGCACCGCGAGCTGGGCGGCGACGTCCTCGCCCTGGTGGTTCTCCGGCACCCGCCGCCAGAACCCGAAGCCGCCCGCGTCGACCAGCGCCGCCCGGTCGTAGAGCACGCAACCGCCGATCCAGGAGACCTTGTACGCCCGCCACGCCCCCGCCGGCAGGCCCAGCTTCTGCTGGACGTGCAGCAGGTTCGCGGCCGGATGGATGGCGGCCCGCTGCCACTGCGGGGTGTCGGGGCGGACCCGTTCCGGCACCACCGGCCCGTCCCACTCCTCGTAGTGCCGGTGCGTCTCGGGGCGGACGTCGTCGGCGTACGACAGGCCGTGCACCGCGTTGCCGACGAACCCGCAGCCCAGCTCCCCGATCGCGGTGACCAGCCGGTCCAGGGTGCCCGGTTCGAGCCAGACGTCGTCGTCGAGGCAGAGCACGTACCGGGCCACCGACCGGTCCAGCAGGTACGCCCGGTGTTCGGCCAGCCCGCGCCGGGGCAGCCGGCGGGTGAGCAGCACCGGGTGCCCCCGGTGGCGCAACGCCCGGACCATGGTGGCCGCCGCCGGGTGCGCGTACGCCGGGTCGTGGTCGGACTGGTCGCTGACCACCACCCCGAAGTCGGGGACCTCGACCTGGGCGGCCAGCCCGGCCAGGGTGACCGCCAGTTCGGCCGGCCGGTTGCGGGTGGGGATCAGCACGTCGAGCCGACGGGGTCGGCGGAACTCCCCGGCCGAGCCGAGGTCGAGCGGTCGGTTCACGTGGTCCTACCCAGGTGCTCGGCGGTCGGGGTCGGGGCGGCCGGGTCCGGCGCGGGTGCGGTCTGCCGATCCATGCCGGACGGCACCGTGTCGGGCCGGTCGGCGGCGGTGGCCCGGCCGGCGGTCGGGCCGACGGCGGCCTGGGCGCGGATCCGGTCGATGATCGCCGAGGTGGACCGGTCCGGCACGTAGCCGAGGGTGCGCACCTGGCCGCCGAGCCGGCGTACCAGGGGTGCCTCGGGGACCATCTCCGGCGGGTAGTCGCCGCCCTTGACGTACACGTCGGGGCGGACCGCCTCGATCAGGTCGGCCGGCGAGTCCTCCTCGAAGACCACCACGTGGTCCACGCAGGACAGCGCGGCGAGCAGGGCGATCCGGTCCTCCACCGGGTTGACCGGCCGGTCGGCCCCCTTGAGCCGCCGGACGCTGGAGTCGGAGTTGACCGCCACCACCAGCAGGTCACCGAGCGCGCGGGCCTGTTCCAGGTAACGCACGTGGCCGGGGTGCAGCACGTCGAAGCAGCCGTTGGTGAACACCACGGACCGGCCGGCCCGCCGGTGGTCGGTGACGATCGCGTCCAGCTCCCCGGTGCCGACGAGCGTCGGATGGGTGCCGCCGCCGGACGTGCCACCGAGCGCGTCGAGCAGGTCCTCCCGCCGGCACACGCAGGTGCCGGTGTCCGAGACGGTGATGGTGGCGGCGAGCTGGGCCAGTTGGGCGGCGGTCGGCAGCGGTGCCCCGGCGGCCAGCGCGAGGGTCATCGCCGCCAGGTACGCGTCGCCCGCGCCGACGGCGTGACTGGCCGGGACGGGGGTGCTGTGGCTGCGCCGGGGCGCGCCGTCCGGGCCACCGACGATGGCGCCCTCGGTGTCCAGGGTCACCGCGACGACGTCCGCGCCGGTGTGCGCCCGCAGCTCGGCCAGTCGCGCCCGGGCCAGCCCGGCCCGGTCGACCCCCTCGCCGACGGTGGCGTTGACGGTCACCCCGGCCCCGGTCACGCTCAACCCGTCCCCGGTCATCGCGACCCGACCCTCGCCCGGGGTCGGCTCCCCCGTCGGGCCGGTCGGTGCCCGGCCGACGCCGCCCGGGGCGGTGCCCACGACCAGCTCCGACGGCCCGTCCGCCGGGTCGTTGGGCGGGTGGTCCAGATGCAGGCCGGTGCCGCCGGTACGGGTCGGGGCGGGCGGTGCGCCGAAGCCGGCGGCGGCGCGGGCCAGCAGCCGGGTCGCCTCGGCGAAACTGGGGGTGACCACCGTCGGGTTCAGCCCCCGCCAGTCGGCGAGGTCGTGGGCGTCCAAGGCTACGGTGGCGTACCGGTGCCGGTGGGCGACCAGCCAGGCGCGGACCGGGGCGGGCAGCGCGCCCAGGCCGTAGTCGCAGACCACCAGGGTGGGGGCGACCCCACCGGCCACCGCCCGCAGCTCCTCGGTGGCGCAGCTCAGGGCGGTGAGCAGCCGGCCGATCCCGTCGTCGTCGAGTGCGTCGTCCGGGTCGCCGGAGTCCTCGCGGAGCAGGATCTGGTTTCCGGCGAGCATCCGGCGTTTCACCGGCGTCGGCCGGTGCGGTTCGCTCACCGTACGGTCCCAGACGCCGGCCCGGTCCAGGCAGTCGTGCAGCTCGTCGCCGGCCACGTCCGCGCCGACCGGGGCGACGAGCAGGGCCCGCCCGCCGAGGGTGGCGATGTTGACCGCCGTGTTCGCGGCCCCACCGGCGGCGGTGATCCGTCGGCGCAGGGTGAGGATCGGCGCGGGGGCCTCCCGGCACAGCCGCTCCGACTCGGCGAAGCGCCACTCGTCGAGCATGGCGTCGCCGACGACGAGGACGGCGCGTTCCCGCCAGCTCTCCACGACGGTGGCGAGCCGGCGCTGTTCCGCTGCTGCTCCTGCCATGCCCACCGGGGTCCCCCGACCTGACCTGGCCAAACCCTCCGCCCCGGCCGGCGACCGGGGTCACGTTTCGCACCCCGCGCCCCGGGAACCGACCAGAGGTATCCGGAGAGGGGAAAACCGACATGGCAGCCACGACATTGCAGGGCAAGCGGATCGCGTTCCTCGCCACCGACGGCGTGGAGGAGGTCGAGTACGTGCAGCCGCGCGAGGCGGTCGAGAAGGCGGGCGCGACCGCCGAGCTGGTGTCGCTCAAGCCCGGCACCATCCAGGCCTTCAACCACCTCGACCAGGCCAAGACGTACGACGTGGCGGTGACGGCGGCCGACGCGGACGCCGACGGCTACGACGCGCTGGTGCTGCCCGGCGGGGTGGCCAACCCGGACTTCCTGCGTACCGACCCGGACGCGGTCCGGTTCGTGAAGGCGTTCTTCGCCGCCGGCAAGCCGGTCGGGGTGATCTGCCACGGCCCGTGGACGCTGGTCGAGGCGGGCGTAGTGGCGGGCCGCCGGATCACCAGTTGGCCGAGCCTGCGTACCGACCTGACCAACGCCGGCGCGACCTGGGTCGACGAGCAGGTGGTGACCGACGGCAACCTGGTCAGCAGCCGCAATCCCGACGACCTGCCGGCGTTCTGCGCCGCGATCGTCGACCGGTTCGCCTCGGGTGGCTGAGCCGTACCCGACGGGCACGCGGGGTCCGCCCGCGTGCCCGTCGGTGTCCGGTCGGGTCAGGTTTCCCCGGTGTTCAGGCATGTTCGCGGGGGAGCGGGAAAGAAGGCGGGATGACCGCCCAGACCCACGGCCAGCCGGTGCTCCAGGCCCGCCAGCTCCGCCTGTTGATGTTCGGCCTGATGACCGGAATGCTGCTGGCCGCGCTGGACCAGACCATCGTCGGTACGGCGTTGCCCACCATCGTCGGCGAGCTGGGCGGGATCGACCACTACTCGTGGGTGGTGACCGCCTACCTGCTCGCCTCGACCGCCTCCACCCCGCTCTACGGCAAGATGGCCGACCTGTACGGCCGCCGCCCGGTCTTCCTCTTCTCGATCGGCACGTTCCTGCTCGGCTCGCTGCTGGCCGGCCTGTCGCAGGACATGACCCAGCTGATCGTCACCCGGGGCGTGCAGGGCATCGGCGCGGGTGGCCTGATGACGCTGGCGTTCACCATCATCTCGGACGTGGTTTCGCCCCGGGAGCGTGGTCGCTACCAGGGGCTGTTCGGGGCGGTCTTCGGCGTCTCCTCGGTGGCCGGGCCACTGGTCGGCGGCTACTTCGCCGAGACCAACTGGCGGTGGATCTTCTATCTGAACGTGCCGCTGGCGCTGCTGGCGATCGTGGTCTGCTACCACGTGCTGCGGTTGATCCCGTTCGAGCGGCGGGAGCACACCGTGGACTGGCTGGGCGCGGCGCTGCTGGTCGCCGGGGTGAGCGCGCTGCTGCTGGCGCTGAGCTGGGGCGGCAACTCGTACGCCTGGGGTTCGGCGACGATCGTCGGGCTGTTCGTGGCGGGCGCGGTGCTCGGGGTGGCGTTCGTGCTCCAGGAGGCCCGGGTCGGCGAGCCGATCCTGCCGCTGGGGCTGTTCCGCTCGGCGACGTTCGCGCTGGCCAACTCGGCGGGCTTCGTGCTCGGCCTGGTGATGTTCGGGTCGATCATCTTCATCCCGCTCTACCTCCAGATCGTCAAGGGCGCCTCGCCCACCCGCAGCGGCCTGCTGATGCTGCCGATGATGGCCGGCATCATCGTCACCTCGATCGTGACCGGCCGGGCGATGAGCCGGATCGGCAGGTACAAGTGGTTCCCGGTGGCCGGTTCGGTGGTGCTGGTCGCCGGCATGCTGCTGTTCACCCGGCTCCAGGTGGACAGCTCGCTCTGGGCGGCGTTCGGCTACATGGTGGTGATCGGCGTGGGGCTGGGCCTGTGCATGCAGTCGCTCATCCTCGGCGTGCAGAACGCGGTGGACGTGCGCAACCTGGGCGCGGCGACGTCCTCGGCGACGTTCTTCCGGTCGCTGGGCGGCTCGTTCGGGGTGGCCATCCTGGGCGCGGTGCTCTCCTCCCGGCTCGCCGGTGGCCTGGCCGACCGGCTGCCCGGCGCGATCGCCCAGCTCCCGCCCGAGCAGCGGGCCGCGGTGGCGGGCAGCGGCACGAACATCTCGATCAACGACCCGGCGACGATCCTGGCCCTGCCCGGTCCGGTCCGGGCGGCCATCCAGGCGTCCTTCGTCGACGCGCTGCACCTGGTGTTCCTGACCACCGGCCTGATCGCGCTGCTCGCCGTGCTGGTCACCCTGGCCCTGCCGAACGACCAGCTCCGGGGTGCCGGCCCGCAGGGCGCGACCGGTGGCACCGACCCGCTCGGCGGCAAGGCCCCCGCCCCCGGCGGCAAGCCCCTGACCCGGGAGTCCAGGGAGGAAGCCGCCGCCGACCTCAACGCCAAATCCCAAACCATGCTCTGACCGGCCCGGGCCGGCCCGGCCGGCACGGCCCCGCCCGCCCCGCCCCGGTGATCAAGAGGTTTGCGTCAGCCTCCGCGCGATTTCTGACGCAAACCTCTTGATCACCGGAGGGAAAAGGGGCGAAAAGGGCGGCGGAGTCGGGTGGCGGCGGGAGGCGGGCACTCAGCGGGGAGGTCGACCCGGGTCGGGGGCTACTTCAGGATGAGGCGGTTGGTCTGGGTGAAGACGTCGAGGTCGGCGAGGGTTTCCGGGACCGAGAGGGAGAGCGGGGCGGGGAACTCGTGCGGGTGCAGGAAGGCGGCGTCGGTCGTCTCGTCGGTGACCCGGGCCAGCTCGCCGTCCCACTCGTCGACCCGGAACGCGGTGGTGAAGATCTGGTAGGTGTGGCCGTACATGTTGGTGTGGGTGCGGTCCGGGCCGGTGTAGAGGGCGAAGGCGCTGACCCGCAGGGCGCGCAGGCCGGTCTCCTCGCGTACCTCCCGCACCGCGCAGTCGGCGATCGACTCGCCGAGTTCCATCGCGCCCGCCGGCAGCGCCCACTGGCCGTTGTCCGAGCGGCGGATCAGCAGCACCCGCCCGTCGTCGTCGCGCACCACGGCCCGGGCACCGACGAACATCAGCGTCCGGTCACCGGCCAGGGCGCGTAGCTGTCCCACGTACGAGTCGGCCCAGGAGATACTCACCCGGACAACCTACGCACCGGTCGGGGGATGGTCCGGCGTTCCGGGGGTTCCCAACGTGTGACCGGCGACACTAGCTTGTCACCCATGCGTAGCACGATGATGGACGCCCCGCTGCAGGTCGCCCGGATCCTCGAACACGGTGCCACCGTGCACGGCACGGCGGAGGTGGTCACCTGGACGGGGGCCGAGCCGCGCCGGATGTCGTACGCCGAGGTGGGGCGGACGGCGGCCCGGCTGGCCCACGCGTTGCGCGACGAGTGCGGGGTGACCGGCGACGAGCGGGTCGCCACCTTCATGTGGAACAACACCGAGCACCTGGTGGCGTACTTCGCCGTGCCGAGCATGGGCGCGGTGCTGCACACCCTGAACATCAGGCTCTTTCCCGACCAGGTCGTCTACATCGCCAACCACGCCCAGGACCGGGTGGTGCTCGTCGACTCGACGTTGATCCCGCTGCTGGCCCGGGTGCTCGGCGAGCTGACCACGGTGCGGCACGTGGTGGTGGTCGGCGGGGGTGACCCCGGGCCGCTGCGGGCCGTCGCCGGTGACCGGGTCACCTTCCACCACTGGGACGAGCTGCTGGCCGGCCGGCCCGAGCACTACGACTGGCCCGAGGTCGACGAGCGGGACGCCGCCGCGCTCTGCTACACCTCCGGCACCACCGGTCACCCCAAGGGCGTCGCCTACTCGCACCGGTCGATCTACCTGCACTCGTTGCAGGTGTGCCTGCCGGAGGGGTTCGGGCTCGGGCCGGGCGACCGGGAGCTGGCCATCGTACCGATGTTCCACGCGATGTCCTGGGGGCTGCCGTACGCGGCGTTCCTGTCCGGCGCGTCGCTGATCATGCCGGACCGGTTCCTCCAGGCCGCGCCGATCGCCGAGATGATCGCCACCGAGCGGCCCACCCTGGCCGGCGCGGTGCCGACCATCTGGAACGACCTGCTGGCCCACCTGGACGCCAACGACGTGGACACCTCGTCGCTCAAGGAGGTGATCGTCGGCGGCTCGGCCTGCCCACCCGCGCTGATGCACGCGTTCGCCGAACGGCACGGCATCGAGGTGATCCACGCGTGGGGAATGACCGAGATGTCCCCACTGGGGTCGGTGTCCCGGGCGCCGGCCGGGGTGACCGGCGACGACGCCTGGCGCTACCGCTACACGCAGGGGCGGGTGCCGGCCGGGGTGGCGGCCCGGATCGTCGGTCCGCTGGGCGAGCCGCTGCCCGCCGACGGGACGTCCGTGGGGGAGCTGGAGGTACGCGGCCCGTGGGTGACCGCCCGGTACGTCGGCGACGACGCCGGAGACCCGGAGAAGTTCCGCGACGGCTGGCTGCGTACGGGTGACGTGGGCACGCTCTCGCCGGACGGGTTCATCACCCTCACCGACCGGGCCAAGGACGTGATCAAGTCCGGTGGGGAGTGGATCTCCTCGGTGGAGCTGGAGAACGCGTTGATGGCCCACCCGGACGTGCAGGAGGCCTGCGTGGTGGGGGTGCCCGACCAGCGCTGGGGTGAGCGTCCACTGGCCACCGTCGTGGTCCGCGAGGGCGCGTCGACCAGTGTGGAGCAGCTCCGTGCGTTCCTCGCCGGTTCGGTGGCACACTGGCAGCTGCCGGAACGCTGGGCGGTCATCGACGCGGTGCCCAGGACCAGCGTGGGCAAGTTCGACAAGAAGGTGGTGCGTTCGCGGTACGCCGCCGGTGACCTGGAGGTGCGGGAGCTGGCGGGGCCGTAACACTTTTCGGCGCTCCGTCGCCGATAGGGGTAGGGACGTCACTCCTGAAACATCCCTCCCCACGGGGCGGCCCCGGCGTTCGCACCGCGCCGGGGCCGCCCCTCCTCGCGGGGTGACCCGCCATGTCATTGTTGCGAGAATTACTCGCGTCTGTCCGGGCGATTGCGAAATGTCCTCAGATTTACCGGTCGGCGTTGTCCGGATCTACTGTTCGGCGGTGTCCAGCAGCACCTTCCCCACCACCGCGTCCTCCACCGCCCGGTGCGCGTCGGCGGCCTGCGCCAAGCCGAAGCGGTGCAGCGGCAGGCCGGCCTCCGCGCCCACCCGTACCGCACCCTGGGCGACCGCCGCGGCCACATCGGTCACCGCCTGCGCCTTGGCCGCCTTCGGCGCGGTGTAGACCAGCACGAACTGCCAGCGGGCGTTCGGGGCCATCAACGGCCGGATCGGCAGGGTAACCTCGCCGCCACCGTCGTCGGCGTAGACGCAGACCGCCCCGCCGGGCCGCAGCACCTGCACGTCGGTGGCCGCGTTGCGGGCGGCGGAGACCTCGACGATCGTGTGCACCCCGTCGGGCGAGACCTTGCGGACCTCCTCGACCACGTCCTGCTCCCGGTAGTTGATCACGAAGGAGGCTCCGGCCGCCGCCGCGAGCTGCGCCTTCTCCGGGCTGCTCACCGTCGCGATGACGCAGGCGTCGGCCCAGCGGGCCAGCTGGATCGCCGCGTTGCCCACCGCCCCCGCCCCGCCCTGCACCAGCACCACATGGTCACTGAGCGCCCCGGCGTGCAGGGTGTCCGGCATGTACTCCCCGACGGTCAGGCAGCGGTGCGCGGTGAGGAACGGGATGCCCAGGCAGGCCCCCAGCTCGAAGGAGGCGTCCCCGAGCGGCACCACCTGCCGGACCGGCACCACCGTGTACTCGGCGGCCGTACCCCACGGGCGCTGCCAGGCGGCCTCCCAGACCCACACGCGTTCCCCGGTCAGACCCTGGTCGACCCCCGCGCCGACCGACTCCACCACGCCCGCCCCGTCCTGCCCCGGGGTCTGCCAGCCGACCGGTAGCGGCTGCTGCCGCCGGCTCTTCCAGTCGGTCGGGTTCACCCCGGCCACCGCCAGCCGCACCAGCACCTCACCCGGGCCCGGCTCGGGCACCGGCCGGTCGACCAGCCGGAGCACCGACGGGTCACCGGTGCGTTCGTACACGATCGTCTGCATGCCGTCTCCCTCAGGCCGCCGGTTTGAGCACCACCTTCGAGTAGCCCGCCTCGCGGCGGTCGAAACGCTGGTACGCGTCCGGCGCCGCGTCCAGCGGCAACTCCTTGCTCACCACGAAACTCGGCGTGGCCCGCCCCGCCATGATCAGGTTTCGCAGGTACTCGTTGTAGGTCTTCACGTTGGCCTGCCCGGTGCCCATCCGCAGGCCCTTCTCGAACAGCTTGCCCATCTTGAACAGCAGCTCACCCTTGCCGGAGTGCTCGTCCGGCGCACCCGGGTCGTTGGCCAGGTAGAGGCCGACCACGCCGATCGCGCCGGTCGCCCGGACCACCTCGACCAGGCTGTTCAGCACCGCCGCCGGCTGCTCCGCGCCACCGGACCCGGTGGCCTGGTAGCCGACCGCGTCCACCCCGTGGTCGGTGCCCACCCCGTCGGTCCGGTCGAGGATCTGGGCGACCGGGTCCCCGGCCGAGAAGTCGATCGGGGTCGCCCCGATCGACTCGGCCAGCCGCAGCCGGTCCGGCACCTTGTCCACCAGGAACACCTCGGCGGCACCCATCAGGACCGCCGAGTACGCGGCCATCAGCCCGACCGGCCCGCCACCCATCACGGTGATGTTCTCGCCCGGCCGTAGCCCGGTCATCGCCACCCCGTGGTAGCCGGTGGGGAAGATGTCGGCGAGCATCGCGTAGTCGTTCTCGTGCTCGGTGCCGGGCGGCAGCTTGAGGCAGTTGAAGTCGGCGAACGGCACCCGCAGGTACTCCGCCTGCCCGCCCCGGTACGGCCCCATCGCCACGTAGCCGTACGCGCCACCGGCGAAGCCGGGGTTGACGGTGAGGCAGAAGCCGGTCTTCTGCTCCCGGCAGTTGCGGCAGAACCCGCACGCCACGTTGAACGGCATCGACACCCGGTCGCCGACCCTGATCCCGCGTACCCCGGTGCCGGCCTCGACCACCGTGCCCATGTTCTCGTGGCCGAAGACGATGCCCGGCTCGGCGAGCGTGCGCCCCTCGTACATGTGCAGGTCAGAGCCGCAGATCGCGGTCGTGGTGATCTGCACGACGACGTCGTCGGGGTGTTCGATGCGCGGGTCCTCGACCTGTTCGACCGTCACCTCGTGCGGCCCCTGGTAAACCACAGCTCTCATGGGTCCGACGCTAGGCGGCGCGGCCGGGTCGCGGAGGCGGTTTCAGCCGAGCCGGTCCACCACCTCCGGGGTGAGGTCGTGCACCGAGGAGAGCACCGTCGCGGCCAGCTCCGCCGCGTCCGGGTCCAGCGGGTACGACCCGTGCGGCACCGCGATCACCCGCATCCCGGCGGCGGCGGCCGAGCGGACCCCGTTGGAGGAGTCCTCCACGGCGGCACACCGGGCCGGGTCGACCCCGAGCCGCTCGGCGACGGCCAGGTACACGTCGGGCGCGGGCTTGCCCCGGGCGGTCCGCTCGGTCGACAGGGTCACCCGGAACTCGGCGGTGAGGTCCGCGGCGGTCAGCGCCGCCGCGATCAGCCGGGTCGGCGAGGAACTGGCCAGCCCCAGCGGCCACCGCGCGGCCAGCCGGCGCACCACCAGGTCGGCGTCGTCGATCAGCGGTACGCGCACCGCGTACCGCCGGGCCATCTCCTCGACCACGTCCACGGCGACCTGCTCGGCGCTGCGGTCGACGCCCAGCTCACCGCTGAGGTACTCGGCCCACTCGCCGGTGCTCATCCCCATCAGCCGCCGCTGGGTGTCGGGCTGCCAGGTGCCGCCCCGCGCCGCCACGTACGCCCGGCGCACCTCCTCCCAGACCGGCTCCGAGTCCACGATCACGCCGTCCAGGTCGAACACCACCGCATCCACCGTCACCGCCCCATCCTCCCCGACCCCGCCCGACTGCGGTCGCCCGGTGTCGGCGTGTGGTGGCCCCGGCTGGGTCAGTTCTGGTCGTCCTCGTCCGCTGGCGGCGTGGGGCGGCGGTGTTCCCTGATCCACTCTTCGACGTCCTCGGTCAACCACACCTTCATGCCACGCAGCTCCCGGTACGGCCTCGGGAAGGTGCGCCGGTTCGCGATCTGCTGAAACCGCGACCGGGAGACGCCCAGGCGTTGGGCGATCTCGTAGGGCCCCATCAAGTCGCCCGGCCCTCGGTCCATGTCTTGTACGGAGAAGTGTGGTGGCCCCGGCGGGGTCAGTCCTCGTCGGCGGGACTGGGGCGGTTCGTGGCGATCCAGGCCCGGACGGCCTTGCCATCCCAGACGCGACCCATCTTCAGGGTGACCAGGGGATCGGGGAAGCCCTTGCGGCCCACGATGATCGTGGCGCGCTGCTTGCTGATCCCGCCAAGCAGGTCGCGGATCTCATCCAGCCCGAGCAACTCCACGACCTGACGCTATGGTCTGGCGGACTTGCATTAGGGAGTAGTGGGCAAGGCAATCCCCTAAGGGGTTGCCCTCGTACAACTCCTTGTGATGTGGTGGACCGATGACGAGCCACGGACCTGTTATGCCTGTCTGGACGTGTGCCGGGTGTAATTCGCCCTGGCCGTGTCCCACCCGCCGCCGGGAACTGCTCGCGGAGTTCGACCGCGCTCCTGCGTCCCTCGCCCTCTACATGGGCGCGCATCTGGTGTCCGCCACACACGACATGGGCTGGGCTCCGGCCGGCGCTCTCCACCGCAGATTCCTCGGTTGGCTGCCCAGGACCAACCAGTCGAACCGCCGATTGGTGATCAACCGAAGGCGATGGCCGGGTGGTGGGTCGTGATCAGACCCGAGGTGCTGAGGCGGCGGGTGAGGGACCTGCGATGACCACACTCCGCGCGGGTGACCTGATCCAGGTGGGCCGGGCTGCCAGCGTGCAGTTCGTCAAGCCCATCCGGTGCCGGGTCATCCGGGTGCTGGACTGGATCACCTACGACGGGTGGTGCTGGCTCGATGTCTACCAACTGGACGACAAGGGCGACGCGGTGGCCCGACGGTCGATCTTCGTACGGCCGGCGGGGTTGGTCGTCCACCGACGGACCGCCCCCGTTCCGGTCGGGCAGCAGCGGCGGTCCGGCTCGACCGTGCGGCCCCGAACTCAGCGGTAGGCGGCGGCCTGGGTGCCGTAGAGGGCGGCGTAGACGCCGCCGAGGCGGATCAGCTCGTCGTGGGTGCCCACCTCGCGTACCCCGCCGTCGCCGATCACGATGATCAGGTCGGCGGTGCGGACCGTCGAGAACCGGTGCGACACGAACACCGTCACCCCGCCGCTGTCGGCGGCGACCCGGGCCGCCCCGTCGGCGTACCTGGCGAACAACCGGTGTTCGGCCTCGGCGTCCAGCGCCGACGCCGGCTCGTCCAGCACCATCAGCAGCGGGGCGTCGCGCATCATCGCCCGGCCGAGCGCCAACTGCTGCCACTGCCCGCCGGAGGCGTCCACCCCGCCGTCGGCGTGGCTGCGCCCCAGCCGGGTGTCCAGCCCGTACGGCAGCCTGTCGGCGACCTCGCTGTGCGCGCGGGCCAGGCCGGTGCGGACCGCGTCGTCGTCGGTGGCCCGGGGCAGGTCCCCGATACCGACCGCCAGCCGGGCGGTCAGCTCCGGTCGCGCGTAGTCCTGGAACGCGGCGGTGGTCCGCGCCCGCCAGGCGGCCAGGTCGAGGTGCCGCAGGTCGACCCCGTCGACCAGGATCGCACCCCGGTCGGGCTCGTAGAACCGGTTGAGCAGCTTGACCAGCGTGGTCTTGCCCGCGCCGTTCTCGCCCACCACCGCCACGGTGCTGCCGGCGGGCAGCAGCAGGTCGACGTCGCGCAGCACCGGTTCCGCCGCGCCCGGGTAGGTGAAGGTCACCTGCCGCAGCCGGATGCCCTCCAGCAGACGCGCGGGCGGAAGCAGCGGCGTGGCGGGCGCGTCGGGCGGGGTGACCGGCGTCGGCACCAGCTCACGCACCTCGTCCAGGCGTTGCAGGGACCGGCCGCTGCGCGCCAACTGCTGGGTGATCGTCACGGCGGCGGCGACCTGGTGGTTGAGCTGCGAGGCGAGCATGATCGCCAACACCACGTCGCCGACGTCCGCCCGGCCGCGTACGGCGTCCCGGACGACCAGGACCAGGGCGGCGACGTACCCGAGGGCGAACACTGCCTGCCCGGCGGCCCGCCACAGACCGGCGGCCAGCTCGCCGCGCCACAGCCGGGCGGTGGCCCGCTGCCAGTGCGTGGCGTAGCGCTGCTGGAGATGCCCCACCAGGCCCAGCAGGCGCAGCTCCTTGGCCGAGGCCGCCGTGGTGGTCAGCTCGAACAGGTGCCGGGCCTGCCGGGTGTCGACGACGCTGTCCGCGCGGGCCCGGTCGGCGGCGGCCTCGGCCCGGCGACCGGCCAGCACCGGCAGCGCGGCCAGCAGGGGCAGCAGCACCAGCGCCGGATGGGTCAGGGTGAGCAGCACGGTGGTCAGCAGCAGGCCGACCGCCAGCGACCCCCCGGTCAGCAGCGCCTGGAGGCCCTCGCCGATGCGTTGCAGCTCGTCCTGGGCCAACGCCATCCGGTCGGCGTGCTCCGGCCGCTCGTGGTGGTCGAGGTACGGGGTGCCGTTACTGATCTCGATGAGCTGCTCGTCGGTGCTGAGCACGTTGAGCTCGGACACCTCGAAGTACCCGATGTGGGCGAAGTGCGCGCAGGTCAGCGCCGCGATCGCGGCCACCGCGACGGCCAGCCCGGCCCAGGCCGCCGCCCCGGCCCGGCCGGCCGCCGCCGCGTTCGTGAGGTGCTTGAGCGCCACCGCGCTCGCCGGCACCGCCACCGCGTTGCCCGCCATCAACGCCAGCGCCACGGCCATCTTGCGCCGGTCCTGCCGCCACGACAGCCGCAGCAGCCCGGTGATCGCCCGCAGCATCGCTCAGCCCACCCGCTGCGCCAGCGGCCCGGCGCCCTCGTCGGTCTCCCGGTCGGCCCCGCCGGTGTCCCGGTCCGCGTCGTCCTCGGCGAACCGCTCCGCCTGGAGGGTGAACATCGTCGCGTACCGGCCGCCCGCCGCCATCAGCTCGTCGTGGCTGCCCTGCTCGACGACCCGCCCCCCGTCGAGCAGGACGATCCGGTCGGCCAGCCGGACACTGGACAGCCGGTGCGAGATGAGCACCGTCGTGCGGCCCCGGGTCAGCTCGGCGAACCGGGCGAAGAACTCGGCCTCCGCCCGTACGTCCAGCGCCGCCGTGGGCTCGTCCAGCACCAGCACCGTACTGCCGTGGTAGAGCGCGAACAGGGCACGGGCGATGGCGATGCGCTGCCACTGCCCGCCGGACAGGTCGACCCCGCCGTCGTACGCGCGCGACAGCAGCGTGTCCAGGCCGTCCGGCAGCGCGTCGAGGGTGTCGAGCAGCCCCGCCGCCTCCGCCGCCCGACGGATGCCGGCCCGGTCGTCGAGATGTTCCACCGCGCCGAACCCGATGTTGGCCGCCACCGACAGCTCGTAGCGGACGAAGTCCTGGAACACCACGGCGATCCGCCGCTGCCAGTCCCGCGCCGGCAGGTCGGCGAGGTCGACGCCGTCGGCGCGTACCGCACCGGCGTCCGGCGAGTAGAGCCGGGCCAGCAGTTTCACCAGGGTCGTCTTGCCCGCGCCGTTCACCCCGACCAGGGCGGTGCAGCGTCCGGCGGGGATGTGCAGGTCCAGACCGTCGACCACCGGAGTGGCAGAGCCCGGATAGCCGAAGCGCACCCCGGCGAAGTCGATGGCCGGGGCGGCGGTGGCGGGTGGCCCGGCACGGCCCCGGTCGGCGGGTTCCGGGTAGCGGGCCATGGCCTGCTCGAACGCGGTGATGGCGGTCTCGGCGTTCATGCCGTACTGGGTCTGGGTGTCGGAGTCCGGGTAGAACTCGCCCAGCCGGATCAGGGCCAGCACCGCCTGCAACACCAGCGCCAGCGCGGCCAGGTCGTACGCCCCGTCGGCGGCACGCACCCCGGCCAGCGCCAGCACGGCCGCCACACCGACCAGCCCCACCGCCGTGTACGCCAGGTACGGCCGCAGGTAGATCCGGCGGCGCTCGGCCCAGACGGGGGCCAGGGCCCGGCGGTAGACCTGCCGGTAGCGTTCGGTCAGCCAGCCGGTGAGCCCGAAGACCCGCAGCTCCTTGGCGGCGGCCGGACCCATCGCCAGCCCCCGCAGGTAGCGGCTCTCCCGGCGCAGGGCCGCCACGTCGCGGATGACCAGGGCGTAGCGGCGCAATCCGCCGCGCTGGCCGTGCCGGAACAGCAGCACCACCGCCAGCATGACCGCCGCCGCCCACGGCCCCAGCACCACCGCCACCACCACCGTGAATCCGGCGACCTGGGTGTACGGCCCGACGAGGGCGATCAACCCGGCGTACGCGGCACCCGGGGTGCGGAACGCGAACCGCAGCTCGTGCCCGGCCTCGCCCAGCTCGTCCAGCACCGCCGGGTCCTCCAGCGGGGTGATCTCCCGGGTCGACAGTGACGCCTGGATGAGCCGCCGGTACATGTGCCCGTCGACACGGCGGCTGAGCTGCTCGGCGACGGCCTTCTGCGCCGCCTCCGCGAGTTGCGCCGCGATCAGCGCCGCCCCGGCGACGGCCAGCGGCCACCACACCCCGGCCGGTGCGGCGGTGCCGTGCAGCACCGGGCCGATCCGGCCGACGGTGGTGCTGACGGCGACCGCGAAGACCACCGGCAGCACCCCCCGGGACACGCTGAGTGCCAGCGCGACGGCACTCCACCCGGCCCCCGCGGCGGGCCACTGCCGGGCGATGCGCAGCCGGGCGGCGGCGGCCGCACGCCACTGCCCGACGCCGGAGGGGGAGGCGGTCATCGCGGTCAGCCGAAGATCTCGTCCCGCAGGGGTGCGGGCAGGTCCAGCTCCTGCGCGCAGGACCGCACCGACACCTGGTAGGACTCCACCACCTCGGCGCTGTCGGCCACGGCCAGCTCCGCGTCGGTCAGCACCGTCACCGACCGGGGCCGGAAGCGGTACTCGTCGGCGTTGCCGTGCAGCCCGGGTACGACGTAGGGCTCCGGCTCCACCGGATTGTGGATCTTGGACTGGTCGGAGTTGAGGTCGCCGGCCGCACCCCACCCGGTGAGCATCTCCGGCTGGTACAGGTGGCCGATGCCGAGGCGGTCGAACAACCGGGACACCGTCTCCTGCGGGGCGCGGCTGCACTCGTACGGGAAGTGCGTCACCGACAGCCCCTCGGCGGCGGCCCAGGCGCGCATCCGCGCGTAGTTGAGCGTGCTGAGCACGAAGTTCTCCACCACCCGCTCCCGCCCGATCCTGCCCTCCCACTTGGCCATCCACGAGTCGAGCGAGGCGCGCGGCTGCCGGTCCAGCACCAGCAGGCGCAGCCGGTCGACCGGCCAGCCGGCCTCGACGAGGCAGCGGGCCGGGTTGAACAGCGCCTCGAACGGCACGTACGGCCCGGCCATCTCCTTGGCGAACAGCACCGGCTCGCCGTCGGGCAGCTTCCACGGCGAACCCTCGCCACCGGTCAGCGCGAACCGGCCGATGGTCTTCACCGGCTGGTAGTAGGCCGCCGCCCGCGCCATGCCGAACAGGTTGGTCACGGCGGTCGAACCGACCCGGCAGCGTCCCCAGCCGAGCACCAGCAGCGGGTAGTCGTCCGGGCTGCGACCGGCGAACCCGTCCCGCAGGGTGGCCACGATCCGGGCGGTCACCTCGTCGACGGTGGTGGTGACGACCTGGTAGCGGCCGTCGGGCGGCAGCGCGACGGTGGTGAGCGCGTCGTCGCCTGTGGCGGCCAGCCGGCGCAGCAGCGGATAGGGGTCGGTCATCGGGACTCCCGGTGGTCGGAGGGGCGGGTGCTGCCGAGGTCGAGCAGCGCGGCGACGTCCCGCAGGGCCACCGGGCGCAGCGCGGCCTCGCACAGCAGCGTCTCGACGCCCCGCAGCACCCGTTCGCAGACGGGGGCGGGCACCCGCCGGGTGTCGGCCAGCAACTGCAGCGCGCAGCCACCGGCCAGGTAGGGCATGGCCAGGAAGAAGGTCATGTCGTGGCGGGCCACGGCGGTGACCTGCCGCACGGTGGTGTGCGCGGCCAGGGCGGTCAGCGTGGCCCGGTCGGGCGGTTGCGCCGGGACGTCGAAGTCGCGGCCCAGCCGGGCGTCGTTGAAGTACACCGACAGGTCGGCCTGCGCGCCCTCGGCCGCGATCAGCTCGTCCAGGGCGTCCGGCGGGTAGGTGGCGTGGAAGTAGGACTCCGTCGAGTCGCGGTAGCAGCGCCGCACGGCGTCGTCGACGTCACCGTCGCCGATCTCGAAGACCAGCAGCGCGTTCTGGGCTATACCGGTGGCCAGTTGCCGTTGGCGGGGGGTGTTCCGGTTGCCGGCGATCAGCTTCACCACGGCCCGGTCCCGTCCGGTCAACGCCGCCTGGACCAGCAGCGCGGCGGTCAGCACCACGGTGGACGACGACGCACCCGTCCGCTCGGCCAGCGCGCCGGCCGCCGCCGCCACGGCGGCGGACTCCATCCGCCAGGTGACGACCGGCAGCCGGCCGGCGTCCTGCTCCGGCCCGTCGAAGATCCGCTGCGGCACCAGGGGCAGCCGCTCCCGCCAGTACGCCAGGGACCGGTCGGCCCGGCGCTGCCCGGCCGGCGACGCCTCGTAGCCCGCCTGGTCCAGCGGCTGCCAACCCGGTGCGGGCAGGGTCCGCTCGCCCTCGATCAGGGTGCGCAGCTCCGCCAGCAGCAGCTCCAGCGACCAGCCGTCCAGCGACACGTGCGAGGCGGCCACCGCCACGGCCTCGACCTGGCCGTCGACGCGCAGCAACGCCCACCGGACCGGCCACTCCCGGTCCAGCCGGAACGCGGTGCCGGCCAGTTCGGCGGCGGCGGCGTCCGCCACCTCCGGCAGGTCGGCGGCGGTGGTGTCCCGCACCAGCGGCGCGTAAGACCCGTCGGCGAGCAGGTGCTGGCGGGGCCCGTCGGCGTCCTCGGTCATCAGGGTGCGCAGCACCTGGTGCCGCAGCACCAGCTCCGACCAGGCCGTGGTGACCCGTTCGGTGGTGACCGGGGCGGCCAGCCGCAGCACCCGCCGGATGTTGAAGTCCCGGCTGGCCTCACCGAACCACTTCATCGGCCGGTACATGGCCGTCTGTCCCCAGGTCAGCGACGCGGAACCGGTGGGCGCGCCGGAGAACCGGGCCAGCACCGCCGTGTCCCCGACCGCCGGCCGGCCGGTGTCCGCGTGCGGGGACCGGTCCGGCTGTTCCCCGGCGGGCGTCGCCGTGGCCACGGGGGCCGGCAGTTGGTGGTCGGGCATCCCGGCGGCCAGGGCGCGCACCGTGCGCCTGTCGAACAGATCGGCGATGCCCACCGGCAGGCCCAGCTCCTCGTCCAGCCGGGTGACGACCTCGACCACCTGCATGGAGTCGCCGCCGAGTTCGAAGAAGTCGTCGTCGACACCGAGCCGGTCCACCCGCAGCACCGCGCCGACCACCCCGGCCACCGCCGTCTCCAGGTCACCCGAGGGCGGGACGTACGCGGTGCTCAGCGCGGGCCGTACCGTCGGCGTGGTGGGCAGCCGGCGGGTGTCGACCTTGCCGTTCGGGGTGAGCGGGTACTGCGCCACGTACAGGAACCGGCTCGGGACGGACGCCTCCGGCAGCAGAGCTGCGGCGTGGGCGCGCAACTGCGCCTCGGTCGGCCGGGGCTCGTCCTCGGACCGCAGGTAGGCGACCAGGTGCAGGTCGTGGCCGTCGGGTTCGGCGATCACCACCGCCTCGGCGACGCCGGGGCAGCGGCGCAGCGCGTCCTCGACGGCGGGCGGTTCGACGCGCTGGCCCCGGATCTTCACCTGCCGGTCGGCGCGGCCGAGCACGTCCAGCACCCCGTCCGGGTCCAGCCGGCCCAGGTCCCCGGTGCGCAGCAGCCGCCGCCCGTCGCCATCCGGGTGCGGGATCCACCGCTGGGCGGTCAGCACCGGCTGGCCGTGGTAGCCCCGGCCGATCACCGCCCCGCCGAGGCAGATTTCGCCGGTCTGCCCCGGCGGCGCGGGCCGGCCCTGCTCGTCGAGAATGTGCACCTCGGCGTTGGGGATGGGGGCACCGACCGGCAGCCGCCGCCCGACCGTCCGGTTCGCGCCGATCCAGTACCAGGTCGCGCCGACGGTCTCGCTCATGCCGTAGTGGTTGCCGAAGCCCGACTTGGGGCTGCCGCTGATCCACGCGTCGAACTCGGGGGTCAGGTAGAGCGGCTCGCTGCCGATCATCACCTGGCGGGCGACGTCGTCGACGCCACCGAGCGCGGTCATCGCCCGCACGTGCGACGGGGTGAGCTTCAGGAACCCGCACGGGGCGGCGGCGGTCAACGCGATCAGGTCGTCGAACGCGACCGGCTCGGGCGCGACCTCCAGCTCCCAGTCCGCGACCAGCGCCGTGAACAGCGTCATCACCGACCCGACGAAGTACAGCGGGGCGTGCAGCACCGCCCGCTCCCCGGGCTGGAACGCGAACTCCCCGGCGCACCAGTGCACGTAGTTGACGAGCTGCCGGTGGGTGCCGAGCACCCCCTTGGGGGCGCCGCTGGTGCCGGAGGTGTACATGATGAACGCCAGGTTCTCGATCCGGCAGCCGCCGTCACCGTCGTCACCCACCGGCTCCGGCAGGTCGGTCACGTCGAGCACGGTCGACGGGTAGCCGGCGTCCACGAGGCCCCGGTGCTCCGGGCCGGTCAGCAGCACCGGATCGCCCGCGTCGGCGAGGATCCGGGCCCGCCGGTCCGCCGGGTCGTGCACCGACAGCGGCAGGTACGCCGACCCGGCCGCCAGCACCGCGAGGATCGCCACCACCGCGTCCACCGAGCGGGGGAGCAGCACCGCGACCGGCGTCTCCGGCCCGGCGCCGTGGCCCCGCAGCACCCGGGCGGCGTGCCGGACCCGGGCCCGCAGCTCCCCGGCGGTGACCGCGACCCCGGCGCAGCGCACCGCGACGCGCTCCGGGTCGGCCGCCAGCGCCCGGTCGACGAGGACGTGCAGCGGGGTGTCGCCGAACGGTCGGCGGGGGCCGGTGGCGACCGACGACGCGGGGTCCACCGTGGCCGGTGCCGGCCGGATGGCAGCGCCGGTGCCGGCCTCCCCGGCGGTACGCAGCGAAGCCGGCCGCAGGTCGGTCCAGTGTGCCGCGACGTGCTCCAGGCACGCCTCGACGGGCCCGGTGAACACCGTCGTCCAGCCGCCCGGCAGCGGCCGGTCCGCCGGCCACAGGGAGTACTGGTCCTCGCCGTTGACGACGACCTGCTGCGGGTCGACGCTCACGCGAGCCCTCCGACCGCCTGCGGTGCCGCGTCGAGCCGCTCGACGGGCTCCCGCCAGGCTTCCTTGGTGTACCAGTCGCCGCTGAACGCGGTGATCGTCGGGGCCCAGCCGTCGTGCGCGTCGGCGTAGCCGGCGATCTCGCGCCAGAACACGTCCACCAGCGCCGAGTACCGGCAGGCGGTGCGCAGCTCGGCCAGGGTGAACGGCGGACCGTCCATGCGGACCAGCCGGATGTCGAACGCCCCCCGGTACTGCCGGCCACCGACCGTGAACGGCTGCTTCCACATCGCCGCCCCGGGGGCGCGCAGGGTGTAGCGGACGCGGGAGGTGCTGTGCCCGCCGTGGCGCAGGTCGCCCCACTCGGCGATGTCGGGTACCAGCGGTGGGAAGAAGTAGTGCCGCTGGCGGGGCACCTCGACCCGGTCGAAGTTGCCGGGCACGAAGTGCCAGCGGTTGTACATCATCCGCTGCGCGACCTGCCACAGGATGTCGGTGACGGCGGGGGCGGGCAGGTCGGCGGCCATCTGAGGGCTGGGCAGCACGCAGCAGAAGAAGTCGGGCTTCTTCAGCCCCGCCACCTCCTCGTCGTACCGCCCGGCGGGGCCGTCGAGGCGGGACAGGTCGCGGATGCCGCTGGACATGCCGTAGTCGGCGTGACTGTCGACGACCGCGCCCAGGACGATGCCCTCCAGGATGCCGGTCAGCTCACGCTCGTCGCCGCCCGCGTGCACGCTGCGCAGGGCGGCGGTGGTGGCGCGGCGCACCCAGGAGGCGGCGTCCTCGCCGTCGACCGGCTCGGGCCGGACGCCGGCGGACGTCCGCAGGGTCGGCGGCAGCTCGGCCTGACTGCGCTGCTCCTCGTCCCAGGGCAGCAGGTATTCGTCCTTGGCGTAGGTCAGCCCGTTGATCCGCCGGTAGCGGATGTGACCGCTGCCGTCGACGAGTTCGACCAGCTCACCGGCGAGCGTGGCCAACTCGGTCAGGGTCGCGGTGCTCAGCTCCCGGGTGGCCTGCCCGTCGAGCGCGCGCAGGTACGTCGCGCAGCGGCCGGTCAGCACCTTGCGGAGGCTGACCGCGTTGAGCTGGCGGCCGTTGAACTCCTCGAACCGGACCGCCCGGCCGGTGCGGAACAGCAACTGGATGGACGCGACGAAGAGCCGCTCCTCCGGGCTCCAGTCGGCCGGTGGACGGTCCCGCAACGCGGGCAGCACGCCGTCGCGGATGAGCGTGCTGGAGCCGGAGTCGGAGCGGGAGAACACCCGGCGTTCGATGAAGATCAGGACGGTCTCGACCCGCTCGACCCAGTCGATGACCTCCTCCAGCCGTTCCGGCAGGCTGCCTTCGGCGTGCCAGGTGTGCAGCATCTGGTCGAGTTCGCGGCGCTGGTGCTCCTCCTCGACCTGGGCCGGCAGCCACTCCTCGTCGATCATCTCGACCATCCACCCGGGCAGGGCGAGTTCGGCCACCACCTCCTCGGCCGGCAGGTCGCCGCGCGCCGGTTCGTGGATGGTCAGCTTGCCCAGCGCCGAGTGGGCCAGCACGAACCGGGCGGTGGTGGCGTCGGTGCCCGGCGCGGTCAGCCGGAGGTGCTGCCGGCCGAGCAGGTGCCGGACGATCGCCTGCTCACGCAGGGTCAGGCCGTCGAAGGCGGACCGGAAGGGCACCTTGCCGGCCATGGTGAGCAGACGCAGCACGGCCGTCTGGGCGCTGCCGTCGAACAGTTCGACAGGGTCGCGCACGTCGCGCAGTTCCTGGCTCCACTGGTCGAATTTCGTACGTCGCACGGTCCCGCCTTTCTCGACCAGGGCAGGCTGCGGCGTTCGCACGATGAGGCTCGTACGACGACGGCCACCGCCGCGCAGTGACGACAGGGCATGCGGCGGCCGGCAGCCGACCTGGAGGGTGGAAGGCTCCCGTGGCAGTGCCACGGCGAGAAGGAGACGACACTCCACCCCGGTGTGGGAGCGCTCCCGATCACGAAGTCTTGCCGACGATGAAACATGTGTCAACAACATGTGTCGACCACCGACGACCTGTTACGACGTGATTGCCCGGTACGGCACCGTGGTCCGACACCCCGGGCGACCCGGGCCGGGGTGTGCTCAGGAGGCGAGTGCGGGGAGCCCGATCGGGCTGTCCGGGGGGATGACCGTGTGGCAGGCGCGGGCGACCGGGACCAGCAGCTCACGCAGCCGTTCCGTGCCGTCGGGGCCGAGGGCCAGCCACGGGCGGGCGGCGGCCCGGTCCGTCGCGTCCTCCACGGCGCGTAGGCCGGCCCGCCCCGCCTCGGTGGGCGCGCCGTCGTCGGTCAGCCACCCCCGGTCGACCAGCCGGGCCCGCGCCTGCGCCCACTCGTCCCCGGTCCAGCCCCGGCCGAGCAGGTGCTCCTCCGGCCGGTCCAGCGCGACCCGGAACGCCAACGTCTCGACCGGGTCGAGACCGGCGGCGACCAGGGCCGCCACGTGCCCGTCACCACGGTGCTCGCGTAGCGTGGTGGCCGCCTGCCAGAGCCGGGCCAGCGGGTAGTCCCCGCGCGGCAGGGCGGCGTTCGCCGCGCCGAGCACCCGGCCGGCGGTGTCCGCCCCGACCGCCGCGACCTCCAGCAGTTCGGCCGCCTCGGCCAGGTGCGCCTCGGGAAGCTCGTAGGTGAGTTCGGCGAGCGCCTGCACGGCCCCGGTGAGCCGGGCGCGCAACGCCTCCCCGGGGGCGGCGAGCTGCCACACCGCCGGCAGCGCCCGGCCCACCATCGGCGGGGCGAAGGTGAAGAAGACGGCGGTCACCGGGGCGGCGTCGACCGCCCCCAGCGGGGCGGCCCGGCCCGCGAAGTAACCCCGCCAGTAGCCGCGCAGCCCGATCGCCTCGGTGGCGGCGCGGGCCCGGGGATGGAAGTAGGTGATCGCGTGCACGGGTTCGACGTGCGTCCACATCGACCGGGCGGTGCGCCCGGGGTCGTCCAGCGGCGGCACGCGCACCTCCGGGTCGGTGGGGGTCACCGTGGCGCGGACCGGCCGCCCACGGTGACCCCGAACCTACTGCCGGTAGGTGCCGGCCGGAAGACCCGTGTGGGCTACTGCACCGCCAGCACGTCGACGATGAACCGCAGCGGGCCGGCGGGCGCGCCGGGACGCTGCGGCTTGTCGCCGTACGCCAGGTCGGCGGGGATGTCGAGCTGGACCCGGCTGCCCACGGTCTGACCCTGCATGCCCTGGTCCCAACCGGGGATGACGTTGCCCTGGCCGAGGCCGAAGGTGAACGGCTCGGACCGCTTCCAGGAGGCGTCGAACTCCTCACCGGTCTTGTACGACACACCCACGTAGTTCACGGTGATCTGCTGACCGGCCTGGGCGGCCGGGCCGGTGCCCCGGATCAGCGGGGTGGCCTTGAGCCCGGTCAGCTCACCCTCGCCCTTGCCGGCCTGCGGCTTGGTGCACAGCGCCTGGTCGGCACCCTCGGGCAGCTTGGGGAAGTCACCCGCGCAGCCGGCCGGAGCCGCCGCCGGCTTCGGGTCGTCCTTCTCGCCGTCGCGGACCACCACGAACACCCCGACGATCACCGCGATGACGGCCACGCCGGCGACGGCACCCAGCCACGCCTGCCGGCGCTTGCGCTTCTCGGCGGCCTTCTGGGCCGCCAACTGGGCGGCGAGTCGCCGCTGTGCCTTCGTCTCCGGGGCCTGACCCTGGCCCGCCGAACGGTTCTCCGTACGCTCGCTCACGTCCTCGACTCCCTGCTGGTGTGGGGTGGCCGGCCCGGCGACCGGTTCCGTGGCCAGCGCACACGGTACCCGGATCGATGCCGAGGGTGGGCCGTCGCCCGCCCGTCGTGTCCAGTGAACGGGCCGGGCCTCCCGGTTCGTGCCCGTCTTCCCGGGTGGCGGGGGCCGTCCGGCGGTAGGTTCTCGACCATGGCGATCCTCACCGACGACGACAAGGCCCTGCTCGCCGAGCCGCAGCTCGCCCACGTGGCGACCATCGAGGCGGACGGCACCCCGCACGTCACCCCGGTCTGGGTGGACGTCGACGGCGAGCACATCCTGTTCAACACCGCCAAGGGACGGCAGAAGTACCACAACATCGCCCGCAACCCGGTGGTCGCGGTCTCCGTGGTCGACCGGGCCGACGACTTCCGTACCCTCTGGGTGAAGGGCACCGCCGAGTTCGTCACCGAGGGCGCCGACGCGCACATCGACCGGCTGGCGAAGAAGTACCTCGGGCAGGACACCTACCCGTTCCGGCGGCCCGACGAGGAGCGGGTGATCGTCCGGATCACCCCCACCGAGAAACTCGGCCGGGGCTGACCGACGCACGACCCTCCGGCGGGACGGCCCACCGTCGCGCCGGGGCGTCGGGCGGGTCCGCCGCTCAGGCGCTGCGCCGCGGGGCGGCCTTCTTCGCGGCGGTCTTCTTGGCCGGGGTCTTGGTGGCCTTCTTCTCCGTGGTCTTCTTCGCGGCGGTCTTCTTCGCCGGCTCCGTCTTCTTCTCCGTGGTCTTCTTCGCGGTGGTCCTGCCGGCGGTCTTCTTCGCCGCCTGCTTGGCCGACCGGGCCGACGAGATCGGCGTCGGCTCACCGGCCCCGCCGGAGGGCGTCTCGCCCCGGGCCACCCGGGCCCGTTCCACGGACGCCTTCAGCGCCGCCATCAGGTCCACCGCGGCGGCCGGCGCGGCCTCCTCCTCCGCCGGCTGGACCACCTCGCGGCCCTCCACCTTGGCGTCGATGACCTCCTGCAAGGCCGCCCGGTAGTCGTCGGTGAAGGCGTCCGGCTGGAACTCGCCGGCCATCGAGTCGATCAGGGAGGCGGCCATCGCCAACTCCGGCGGGCGGACCTTCAGGTCCTCGTCGAGGAAGCCGAAGTCGGGGGTACGCACCTCGTCGGGCCAGAGCATCGTGTTGAGCAGCAGCACCCCGTCGCGGACCCGCAGGGTGGCCAACTGCTCCCGCTGGCGCAGCGCCACCTTGACGATCGCCACCCGCTCCGAGTCGGCCAGCGCGTCACGCAGCAGCACGTACGGCTTGGTGGCGGTCCCCTCCGGCTCCAGGAAGTACGCCTTGTTGTAGAGGATCGGGTCGACCTGCTCGGCGGGGACGAACTCCAGCACGTCGATCGCCCGGGAACTGGTCAGCGGCAGGTCGGCGAAGTCGGCGTCGGTGAGGATCACCATTTCGCCGCCGCCCAGGTCGTAGCCCTTGGCGATGTCGTCGTAGCTGACCTCCTCGCCGCAGACCGAGCAGGTGCGCTTGTAGCGGATCCGGCCGCCGTCGTCGCGGTGCACCTGGTGGAACCGGATGTCCTTCTCCTCGGTGGCCGAGTAGAGCTTCACTCCGATCGAGACCAGCCCGAACGACACGGCTCCCTTCCAGATCGCCCGCATGCCGCTGCTCCTCTCACCGCCCCGACCAGGATCGCAAACGATCGAAGCCCCCGCACGTGCTTCCGTGCGCAACTACAGTCGGACAGGTGCCCGGCGCGCCGTTGAAGCCGATGCTCGCGACGACCGGGCCGCTCCCGGTGGGTGCCGGCTGGGCGTACGAGTTCAAGTGGGACGGGGTGCGCGCGCTCGCCGACCTGGCCGGTGGCCACCCGCACCTGTTCGCCCGCTCCGGCGTGGAGATCACCGCCGCTTACCCGGAGTTGGTGACGCTGGCCGAGCAGGTCGACGACGCGCTGCTCGACGGGGAGGTGGTCCTCTTCGACCCGGCCGGGCAGCCGTCGTTCACCGCCCTCGCCGAGCGGATGCACGTGCGGGACCGGGCGAAGGCGGCCCGGCTGGCGGCGACCCTCCCGGTCACGTACATGATCTTCGACCTGTTGCGGTTGCGGGGTGAGGATCTCACCGGGTGGCCGTACCACGAGCGGCGGGCGGCGCTCGACGGCCTGGGGCTCGGCGCGGCCCGGTGGACGGTGCCCCCCTGCTTCACCGACGGCGCGGCGACCTACCAGGCGGCCGGGGAACACGGCCTGGAGGGGGTGCTGGCCAAGCGGGCCGACTCGGTCTACCGGCCCGGGGTGCGTTCGCCGGACTGGGTCAAGGTCAAACTGGAGGTGACAGCCGACTTCGTGATCGGCGGCTGGCGGCCCGGCGCGCGGAGGGTCGGTGGGCTGCTGGTCGGGGTACCCGGCCCGGACGGGCGGCTCACCTACCGGGGGCGGGTCGGTGGTGGGATCGGCGCGGCCCTGGAACGGGAACTGCTGCGCGAACTCGAACCGCTGCGCGTCGACGGGTCGCCGTTCGCCGGGGACGTGCCGCGCGAGGACGCCCGGGGCGCGATCTGGGTGACCCCCCGGATCGTGGTGGAGGTCAGGTACGGCCAGCGCACCCCGGACGGGCGGCTGCGCTTCCCCCGGGTGCTGCGGCTGCGCCCCGACAAGCCACCCGGGGAGGTGGAGGATGCCTGAGCGGGTGAAGGTGGAGGTCGACGGCCGGACGGTGGAGCTGTCCAACCTGGACAAGGTGCTCTATCCGGAGGCCGGCTTCACCAAGGGCGAGGTGATCGACTACTACACCCGGATCGCCCCGGTGCTGCTGCCGCACCTGGCCGACCGGGCGCTGACCCGGATCAGGTTCCCCAACGGCGTCACCGGCGGCTCGTTCTTCGAGAAGAACGCCCCCGCCGCCACCCCCGCCTGGGTGCGCACCGAGACGCTGCCGGTGCCCGGGTCGAGCAGGGGTCGGGAGACCATCGACTACGTGGTCGCCGACGACCTGCCCACCCTGGTCTGGCTGGCCAACCTCGCCGCCCTCGAACTGCACACCCCGCAGTGGCGGATCGGCACCCACCCGGACCTGATGGTGGTCGACCTCGACCCGGGGCCGCCGGCCAGCCTGCGGCAGTGCTGCCGGGTGGCGGTTCTGCTGCGCGACCGGCTCGCCCGCGACGGGGTGACGGCGTACCCGAAGACCTCCGGTAAGAAGGGCATGCAGCTCTGCTGCCCGGTCAGCGCCACCCAGGACGCCGATCTCGTCTCCGACTACGCGAAGCGGATCGCCCAGGAGCTCGAACGGGAACACCCGAAGCTGGTCGTGTCGAGGATGGCGAAGAACCTGCGGCCGGGGAAGGTCTTCATCGACTGGAGCCAGAACAACGCGGCGAAGACGACTGTCGCGCCGTACTCGCTGCGGGCGCAGTCGACCCCGGCGGTGTCGACCCCGCTGACCTGGGACGAGGTCGAGGCGGGGGCGGCCGGGAAGCGGCCTTCGGCGAAGCCGTACACCGCCGGGGAGGTGCTGCGGCGGGTGGAGAAGTCCGGCGACCTGCTCGCCGCGCTGCTCGACGGCGGTCCGACGCTGCCGACGGCGTGAGCCGCGTCCTGTCACCGCGCGGCCGCCCCGGCCGACCCGGGTGCTGTGGCGGGTCGGCCGGGGCGTCGGGTCAGCGGCCCCCGAAGACCTTCCGGTACGTGCCGAGGCGCAGCAGCACCGTCTCGCCCGTGGCGTCGAGCACGCCGTCGTTGTCGGTGATCGCGTACACCTGGCCGTCGCCGCCGATGGTCAGCCCCTCCAGCTTCTCCTGGGTCCAGCCGTTGGTGGCCCGCAGCGCCGGCAGCACGTCGACGGCGAGCGTCTTGGGCAGCACGGTCAGCGGGCCGGCGGCGGCCGGGCCGGTCGGCAGCGGCACGGTGTAGATCCGCTTGACGGCGGCGGCCGGGCCGTTGAGCTTGTCCCGCTCGATCACGGCGAGCCGGTCACCGACCACGGTGATCTCGGAGAGCCCGATCCAGTCCCCGGGGACGGTGGTGCCCTCCAGCCGGTAGCCGAACCAGCTCCAGCTGTCGGCGGTCACGTCGTACCGGCCGATCCGGACGACACCGGTCGGGTCGGTGGCGACCTCCCGCTGGAGCACCGCCCAGACGATCTCCCGGCCGTGCCGGTCGGTGCTCGCGGTGACCCCCTCGAAGCCCTGCTTGCCCAGCCCGGCGGCGACCTGGGCCGGCAGCGGCACGACCTGCTCGGTGCGCCCGTCGCCGTTCAACCGGACCAGCCGGTTCTCGCTGCCCTTCGCCCCCTCGACGGCCAGCCAGAAGCCGCCCTGCGGTCGGGCGAAGATCCCCTCCGCGTCGTACCCGACGGGGGTGCCTGCGGCGTCGGTCACGGTGGTCGCGTCGGTGATCACGGCCGGCGAGCGTCGGGTGTCGACGGTCAGGAGCCGGGTCGGCGTGTACGCGGCGTCGGTGACGGTGTGGAGCTGCTGCGGCCGGCCCGGTACGGCGGACAGCGCGCCCAGCGCCCCCCAGCCGATTGGCGCGCCCTGCGCGTCGTCGGCCGAGACGATGCCCGGGAAGGCCGGCTTCTGCTCACCGAGCCGGTAGAGCGACACCGAGGCGCGGACGCCCACCGAGGCGTCGTCGGTCTCGCTGGATACCGCGAGCAGGTCACGGGAGGGGATGGGGAGCAGCCCCTCCGGGCCGTTGGTGGTGGGCAGCACCTGGCGCAGCACCGGGGCGGTGGGCCGGGTGAGGTCGTAGACGGCGACGAAGTTGCTCCGTTCCGAGCCGACGAACGCGTACCGCACGCCGTGGTACTCGGCGATCGCCACGCCCTCCGGCTCGGTGCCCTTCTTGGCGGCCCGGTCGTTGTTGTGCAGCCCGTGGCGGACGGCCAGCCGTTCGAACGTGTTGCCGGCGTCCCAGGCCACCTGCCCGGTCCGGCTGTCGAAGACCGACCAGCCGCGGGTGCCACCCTGCCAGTCGCCCTCGTTGGCGGTGGCCAGGTAGCGGTCGTTGATCCAGGCCACCGCGTCGGGCTCGCGGGGGACGTCGGTGATCGATCCGGTCAGGTCGATCCGGCCGTCCTTGACGGTGTCGATGCCGTCGACCGAGGCGGTGCCGGCGCTGAAGGCACTGGTGATCCGGCCGGTCGGCAGGTCCACCAGCACGACCCCGTTGTTCTCCTGGAGGGTCACCGCGAGCTGGTTACGCCCGTTGATCGAGACGTACTCGGGTTCCGGGTCGGTGGGCTCGGTGATCCCGGCGGCGGCCAGCACCGGCAGCGCCCCGCCGTCGGGCGCGGTCAACGGCACGGTACGCAGCTTCCACCGCTGCGGCGTGGCCTTGCCGTCGAGGTCGAGAAGCTGGACGAAACCGGCGGGCACCTGCGGCAGGTCGCCCTTCTTGCGACCGGGCGGGGTGGCGTCCTCGTCCCGCTCGTTCTCGATGGCGATCGCCGCGTACCGCTCGTCGTGGCTGATCGCGACCGAGTCGGGCTGCCCGCCGAGGTCGATGCTGCGGACCCGCTGGCGGGTGGCCAGTTCGATCACGTCGAGGCGGCCGGAGGGGGCGGTGTAGCTGGCGCTGGTGTTCACCACGACCAGCACGTAGCGGCCGACGACCGCCACCGAGGTCGGCTCGTCCTCGGCGTCGCCGAGCTGCGCCAGGGAGAGGGTGCCGAGGCCGCGCGGCTGATCCGGCCGCCCGATGTCGAGGAAGCCGATCCGCCGGGCCGCCGCGTCGGTGTAGACCAGGGTACGGCCGTTCGGGCTGACCGCGGAGATCTCGGCGACCGTGGCGGTGGTCGGGTCCTCGCCGGCGGGCCGGTTCTGGAACACCGGGTAGGTGGCGGTGCGGTCGAAGTTGAGCTTCCGGTCCGGGTATCCCCGGCCGGCCGCCGTACCGCCCGGGGCGGGGTGGTCCGGGGCGGCGACCGCACCGCCCGGGGCGGTCAGGGTGGCCAGCGCCAGGCCGGCCGCCACCGTCGAGGCGAACACTCTTCTCGCTGTCACTGCTCCTCCGAACGTTTCGATTCGGACGGAGGCTGGCAGGCGTGACCGAGCGCCGGCCGACCAGCGGGTTAACGGCCGGCGACGGGCCGGCGGTGAGCTGGCTCGCCGGCCTCGTCGTTTCGGTTCCTCTTCCCTGGTCGAAGGGGTGGTCGGGCGGCCCGGGCCGGTCACCGCACGACGACGGCCGATCCGGTCAGCGCTCGATGATGGCACCGTTCGCGTCGATGCCGTGGTCACGCCAGTAGACGTCCCACTCGTCGTCGACGTGCTGCGGGACCTTGCCCTGCGGATACCGGACGTACGGCGCGGTCGGCTCCTGGCCGTCGGGGAAGCAGGCGCTGCCGCCCTGCCCGCCCACCGCGATCGCCGGGTACTCGCCATCGCTGCAGATGCTCTCCCGGTAGCCGCAGCCGCTGGTCAACAGCAGGCCGCCCAGGCCCACACCGGCAAGAACGATCATGATCCGCGTACGCATGGGTCGAGTCTCGTGGCGGCGGGCGCCGCTGTCATGCGCACGCGTACTCAACTCCGGGGGTCGGAGATCCCGCGCGTGCGAGGGGCGTCCCTGTCGGTCCGGTCCTGCTCCCTCGCACGCGGGGACGATTCACGCGGGCACGGTTCCTCGGGTTCGCCGCTGCCGCGACCTGAACCGCTCGCCCGGTGGTCCTAGCCGGGCTGCCAGGCCCGGAAGTACCAGCCGTTGTACTGGGTGTCGGGCAGGGTGCGGTAGACGCAGCCGCCGAGGACCTCGCCACCCATGCTGATGACATCCTGGCGGGAGGCTTCACACTCGTCGTAGGTGGCGAAAGCGCCGTTCCAATCGAATGGCACGGCGGCGGCCGGGGCCGGCTGGACCGTGAAGCTGACGGCTGCGGCGGCGGTGGCGACCACCGCGAGGCGGGTGAGCCTGCGGCGGAACGGCTGTGGCATGGCGAGTCCTTCCGGAGTGGTGAGGAGCCTGCCCGACGATCATAGATCTACGTCCACCGATCGGTGGTCCGCCATTCGGGCAGCCCGGAACGGTCGGTGTCGGGGGGTCTCCCCGTCGCTGTACGCCGGGGGCGGAACTGTTCACCAACCCGGCGACCCGGCTCTGGTGGCGGCCGTCGCCGGGCCGTTCGGTGGCGGGTGGGCCCGGTAGGGTGAGGCGATCCGTCCGGACAGGAGGCCCGATGGCTGCCCCGCTCGCCGTCACCCCGCCGATCGATGCGCCTGGGCAGGTCGAACGGCCGCTGCTGACCTACCACGACGACGCGACAGGCGAGCGGACCGCATTGACCGCCGGCCAGCTCGGCGGCTGGGCGGCGCGCACCGCCGGGCTGTTGCGCGACGGGTGCGGGCTGGGACCGGGCAGCCGGGTCGCGGTGCTGCTGCCGCCGCACTGGCGTACCGCTGCGGTGTTGCTCGGGGCCTGGTCGGTGGGGATGGCGGTGTCGTTCCGACCGCGTGCCACCGCCGGGTTGCCGGTCCTCGAACCGGGCGGCGACCGGCCGTACGACGCGGTGTTCGTCACTCCGGAGCGTCTCGACGACTGGCTGGAGGACGTGCCCGAAGGGGTGCACCGCTACCTGGTGGGCACCGGCCCCGGGTCGCTGGCCGACGTGCCGGTGGGCTGGCTCGACTGGTCTGCCGAGGTGCTCCGGCACGCCGACACCCCACCCGACCACGCCGCCGTCCACCCGGCCGCACCGGCCACCCCCGACGGTACGAGCTACGCCAACTGGGGACGCCTGGCGAAGGAGGTCGCCGCACAGCTCGACCTGCGCCCCGGCGACCGCCTGCTGGTCGACGCCGCCGAACACGAACAACCGGTGAAGTGGCTGCTCGCCCCCCTGGCTGTCGGCGCGTCCACAGTCATCTGTGCCAACCTCGACCCCGCCGGGTTGGCTGCCCGCATCTCCACCGAACACGTCACCCACGTGCTCTGACTCTGCCCGCCCCGCCTCCGCCCCGCGTCGGCGTTGCGCCCTCCGCTCCTGCGCGCCCCGGTGATCAAGAGATTTGCGCCTACTTCGATCCGGTGCAGAAAGGCGCGGATCTCGGCAGGGTCTACGCCACGCCGACGATGGTTGAAGCACCGCTCGCGGATCTGCCAGGGGTGCGGCGGGGACGGGCGCTCCGACTGCTCCGCGCTCCGCCCGCCCGGGGCGGAACTGTCAGGGGCGTCAAGATCGGATCGCGATAAGAAGCACTTTCCCCGGCGTGTCGTCTCCCTTTCGGCAATCCGATCATGTGGTGGGTCTGTGCTGGTGGGGCGCGGTGCCGGCGGAGCAGGTGGCGCACGATTCGCTGCCTTCGGCGCGGCCATCGTGGCCTGGATCGAGGAGATCGGCCTCCTACCCCGGAACTGAGCCTTCCGCCCTGTGATCAAATCGGGGAAGGCGAGGTGGAGGTGTCGAAGCAGATCCGATACCGCTACCTCGCCTTCCGAGATGATCATGACGAGGGTGACCCGGCGGGTGGGTCAGCAGGTGGTGTTGCCGGCGGGGACCCAGCCGTCCAGGGACGGGTCCTCGGCGCCGTGGCCGTAGATCCAGGTGTCGTTGTCCTCGGACCAGCCCTGGCCGTGCCAGCGGAAGCCGCGACCGGCGGTCAGGGTGCGCAGGACCTGGCCGTGCGGTGCCGTGCGCAGCCAGGTGTTCTGCGTGAGGTTGCAGACGAAGCCGGGCGCGTCGCTGGCCGAGGCCGGCGTGGCGGCCACGACGGTGACCGGGGCGACGACGAGCGCGACCGCCAGGGCGTGCAGATTTCGGCGTTTCACTCGGAATCCCTTCGACGTGTCGGTGTCACTGTCCACTGTGGACACCGTACCTGCCGGGGGGCGTGGCTGCCGGTCGGGCGGGGCGGCGGGGCCGTCCACTGAGTCGTCGACGTCATCAGCTCGAAAGGACACGCAGCGACCATCCACACCCGCAGACCCGAAGACACCGGCCGGGCCGGAGCAGCGAGGCCGGAGCCGGGTCAGTCGACCGTGGGCAGCTTCGGGCCGAGGACGTCGTCGGCGTCGACGATCGTGTACGCGTACCCCTGCTCGGCGAGGAAGCGCTGCCGGTGGGCCGCGTACTCGGTGTCGATGGTGTCCCGGGAGACCACCGTGTAGAAGTGCGCCTGCCGACCGTCGGCCTTCGGGCGGAGCACCCGGCCCAACCGCTGCGCCTCCTCCTGCCGGGAGCCGAACGTGCCGGACACCTGGATCGCCACCGCCGCCTCGGGCAGGTCGATGGAGAAGTTGCCGACCTTCGAGATGACCAGCGTGCGCAGCTCACCCGAGCGGAACGCGTCGAACAGCCGCTCGCGCTCCTTGTTGGTGGTGGAACCCTGGATGATCGGCGCGTCCAGATACTCCCCGAGCTGGTGCAACTGGTCGATGTACGCCCCGATCACCAGCACCTGGTCGTCGGGGTGCCGCTGCACGAGGGCGCGAACCACCGGCAGCTTCGTCCGGGCGGTCGCCGCCATCCGGTAACGCTCCTCGGCCTCCGCCGTCGCGTACGACATCCGCTCCGTGTCGGTCAGGGTGACCCGGACCTCGGTGCACTCGGCCGGAGCGATCCAGCCCTGTGACTCGATGTCCTTCCACGGCGCGTCGTACCGCTTGGGGCCGATCAGGCTGAACACGTCACCCTCCCGGCCGTCCTCGCGGACCAGGGTGGCGGTCAGGCCCAGCCGGCGGCGGGCCTGGAGGTCGGCGGTGAACCGGAAGATCGGCGCGGGCAGCAGGTGCACCTCGTCGTAGACGACCAGACCCCAGTCGCGGGCGCCGAACAGGTCCAGGTGGGTGAACGCGCCGCCGCGCCGCGAGGTGAGCACCTGGTACGTGGCGATGGTGACCGGACGGATCTCCTTGCGCTCGCCCGAGTACTCCCCGATCTCGTCCTCGGTGAGCGAGGTGCGGGCGATCAGCTCCCGCTTCCACTGCCGGCCCGCGACCGTGTTGGTGACCAGGATCAGCGTGGTCGCCTTCGCCTCGGCCATCGCCGCCGCGCCGACCATGGTCTTGCCCGCCCCGCAGGGCAGCACCACCACCCCGGACCCGCCGGCCCAGAACGCCTCCACCGCCTCCCGCTGGTACGACCGCAGCGTCCACGGTTTGCCGCCGTCCTTGCCGGCCTCGGTCAGCTCGATCGGGTGCGCCTCGCCGTCGACGTACCCGGCCAGGTCCTCCGCCGGCCAGCCCAGCTTGAGCAGCGCCTGCTTCAACCGACCCCGCTCGGACGGGTGCACCCGGATCGTGTCGTCGTCGATCTTGTCACCGAGCATCCCGGCGAGCTTCCTGCTCTTGGCGACCTCGATCAGCACCATCCGGTCCAGTCCCCGCAGCACCAGGCCGTGGGCCGGGTCGTTGGCGAGCTGGAGCCGGCCGTACCGGTCCATCGTGTCGGCCACGTCCACCAGCAGGGCGTGCGGCACCGGGTAGCGGGAGAACTTCAGCAGCGCGTCGACCACGGCCTCGGCGTCGTGCCCGGCGGCGCGGGCGTTCCACAGCCCCAGCGGGGTGAGCCGGTAGGTGTGCACGTGCTCCGGGGAACGCTCCAGCTCGGCGAAGGGCGCGATGGCCATCCGACAGGACTGCGCGTCCGGGTGGTCGATCTCCAGCAGCAGCGTCTTGTCGGACTGCACGATCAGTGGTCCACCGCTCACGCCAGGTCCCCCTCCTCGGCCGGATGCCCCGACCGACGGCGAATCCCGCCGCAGGTCGACCATCCAGTGTTGCACGGGGGTGGGAGACTGCCAGAAAATCTTCGCAATGGGTGCAACGTTTCCCGGGGGACACACGTCTACCAGTGGGACGACCGATCCGGGGAGGCACACTATGCAGGTCCGCCACAGAGCCCGGGTCGTCGCCCTGGCCATGGTCATGCTGGTCGGCGCCGGTGGGTGTGCGTCCGTGCCGCAGGCCGATCCGGGTGGCACTGGAGGAGGGCTCGCCCCGGTCGGCAGTGCGGAACAGGTAACGGGGGCGGGTGCCTCCTCCCTGCCCGACCAGCTGACCGGGTCCGGCACGAAGCCCCGGCACCGGGAGAAGCCGCAGCCGAAGGTCCGCGCCACCAAGACCCCGAAGGCGTCGACCGGGCGTCGCCCGCGCGTCCCGCAGAAGTCCAACCAGACCCGCTGCCAGCTGGGCGAGCACCAGCGTGAGGTGGAGACGTACCTGGCCCGGCTGGGCGGGTTCGGCACGGTCACCGTGGACGGCCGGCAGACCGACGCCGACTGCGCCGCGATCAAGAAGTTCCAGCAGCGGTACGACATCCGCCCCGCCGAGGGTCGGGCCGGCCCGTTGACGCTCGACGTGGCGAAGCGACTGGCCACCACCGACGTCAAGCGCTGCTCCGCAGGCTCCGGCACCACCTTCTGCGTCGACCTGACCCGGCAGACCACCTGGGTGATGCGCGACGGCAAGGTGGTCGCCAAGCCCACCGTCACCCGGACCGGGATGGCCGGGTACGCCACCCCCGCCGGCACGTACAAGGTGAACCTGCGCAACCTGAAGGAGTGGTCCAACCCGTACGAGGTGTGGCTGCCCTACTGGCAGCGCTTCAACGGCGGGATCGGCTTCCACGAGACCACCACCTACCTGCACAACTCGGGGATCGGCTCGCACGGCTGCGTCAACCTGCTGCACGCCGACGCGGTGCGCTGGTGGGAGTTGGGCAAGGTCGGCTCCCGGGTGGTCCTGGTCGGTCGTCGCCCCGGCACCTGAGCCTTCCGTCCACCCTGCCCGTCTCGCCTCCGGCCCCTCGACAGTTGTCCATAGGGGCCGGATCGGGGGTATTTCCCCCTGTCCGTCCTGGCGACCGGGTGCCACCCTGGAAGCCGGGGGCCGGACGGGGTGGGAGGGCTGGGATGAGCGTCGACCACGAGATGATCGCCGAGGACGCGGCGAACGGCGAGCAGGTGACACCGACCGACGAGGTGTCCACGGCCACCATGGTCGGGTACGCCGTCGCCGGGATCGCCGTCGTCGGGTGGTTCCTCTTCGGGTGGCTGGTGCAGCGGCAGGGTTTCATCGACTCGGTCGGTGAGGCCGCCGGCACCGGCTTCGCCCTGCTGCTCGTCGTCTCCGTCGTCGGCACCGTCCGCCGCAGCCGCCGCTGAGGCCGCAGCGGCGGACGCCGCCGGGCGGTCAGTTCTCCCGGACGGCCGCGGTGATCCGGTGCAGGGCGAAGGTGTGCAGCATCTCCGTCCGCTCGTCCTCGGCACGCAGGTAGCCGGCACCGATCGACACCGGCCGCAGCAGCCGGGACAGCGTCGCCCCGTGGGCGTCGACGTAGCCGACCCAGACCAGCGCCTTGTCCCGGACCGCCTGCTGGAGCACCGCCAGCGCCTCGGCGTGACCGTGTGCGGGCATCGGTCCGGCCGCCGCGCGGGCCGCACCGCCGCGGACCACCGCCGGGGCCCGCCGGGCCGCCCGCGCCGCCGCCTCGCCCCGCCGGATCTGCTCCACCACACCCAACAGCCGGGGCAGCGCCAACCGGGGCGTGGCCAGCGGATCCACCGCCCGTCCGGTCGGCACCCGGGCCGGGGCCCGCCGCACCCGGGGCCGGGCCAGCACCGTGGTGCCGGTGGCGTCCTCGGGCACCGGGGAATACCCGGCGTCACGCAGCGCGGTCAGCATCCGTCCCACCTGGTACGGGGTGCACAGCACCGTCGGGGCCAACCGGCGGAACGCCAACGCCGTCAACCGCCGGTCGGCCAGCACCTCCGCGAGCAGCGCCTCGTCGTCGCTGCGCACGTACCCGCCGGCGGAGCCGACCCGCAGCCCACCGTGCTGACGGGCCACGTCGTCCACCAGGTAGGTCAACCCCTGCGGAATCGGGGTACGGGACCGGCGGCGGAACAGGTCGTGCAGATCGTCGGCCGTGTAGCCGGAGTCCAGGGCCCGCCGGACGCTCGCCGTGGTGACCCGGTGGACGCTGGCCCCACCCGCCGACTCCGGCTCGGTCACCGTCTCCAGTTCGGCGGCGAGGGTCGGGTCGGGTGGGCCGGGCACCACCACGCTCAGGTCGGCCTGCACCAGGAAGTGGTCGACCGGCGCGGGAAGCAGGGCGTCCAGCGCCCGTACCGTGCCCGACGGGTCACCGCTGTCGACGTCGGAGCGTAGCCCCAGCGGGTCGTCCCCACCCCGATCGTCGGTGTCCGTCACGTCGGCGAGCAGGAGCCGTCCGTACGAGGTGAGCGCGCCGAGGCCGGTCACCCCCAGCCGGGCCGCCTCGGTCAGCACCTCCCGGTGTGCGGCCTCGCGCCCCCGGCTGCGTCGGGGTGCCCGCCAGTCGAGCAGCGCCAGCACCTCCTCGGCGGTGGGGGCGGTGGCCGGTTCCAACTCGGCCAGCACCCCGAGCACCGCCCGGCGGGCGGCCGGCGCGCCGGCCCGTTCCGCCTCGGCGGAGAGCACACTGATCGGCCGGTCCCGGTCGTCGCGCTGCCCCACCAGACCGGCCTGCCGGCTCATCGTCAACCACGCGCGGGCCAGCTGCTCCCAGCGGTGGGCCAGCGACACCGCCCGCCACACCTCGTACGCCCCGGTGGGCAGCACCTGCTGTTCGCCGCCGTACCTGCTCGCGGCGGCGGGGAGATCAAGCTCGCCGAGGAGACCTGCCGCGTACGCCACCTCGACCAGCAGCGCGGTCGTCGACTCGTCCAGGGAAACCGTACGGGCCAACCGGCGCAGGTCGCGTACCCCGATCCCGCCGGAACGCAGCACCGGTGCCGGCTCGGCGGTCAGCGCCTCCAGCAGCGCCTCGGTGTGCCGTACCACCTCCATGGTCTGCCCGACCCCGGCGGAGTCGACGGCCTTGGGTTCCCGGGGCGGTGCCGCGACCGGCGGCGGGTCGATCCGCAGCGGTCCGAGCGGGCCGGTGTCCCGGCGCAGCAGCAGTCCCACCTCGCGGGGCAGCTCGACCGTCCCGGCGGAGACCGCCACCAGCAGCCGGGCCTCGACCAGCCAGCGCACCGGCGACCCGGTCGGGGCGCCACCGTTGGTCGGGTCGGGCGGTACGTCGTCCTCCGCACCGAGCGCCGGCGCCTGCAGCGATCCGGGCGGCACGCTGCCGACCGGTGGACCGGCGGCGAGCCGGTCCAGGATCGCCCGCGCCGACGGGGGCGCGGCGAGTAGCGTCCGGCGCAGTTTCGCGGCGTCCGCGCAGAGTGCCGCCGCCCGCAGGTCCAGCTCCTCCGCCGGTCGACCCAGCCCCGCCGGGTACGGGGCGAGCTCGTCCACGCTGCCGGTGACCCGCAGCGCATGCTCCGGGCCGTACAGCAGGAACCGGGCGCGGAGCCGGTCGACCGCGCCACGGACCGTGGCCGGGGCGGGCGGGTGCGGCCCGGCGGCGGCCAGGGCGAGGACCGCCTCGGTGGAGGTGGTGCCCTCCGACGGGTCCCGGGTGAGCCGGGCGGCGTCGAGGATCTGGAGGGTGAACTGGTCCAGCCCGTCGAGCGCGCGGGCGACCGACACCCGCGACTCGGCCCGCAGGGCGAGCGCGGAGACGTCGGCCGGCACCGGCACGACGAGGTCGGGCCGCAGTTGGAGCAGCGCGGCGAGCGCCTCGTCGGGCAGCGCACGCAGCTGGTCGGCGAGTGAGGTGGTCATCGTCGTTCCACGCTAGCCCGCTGGCGCCCGATCGCGCCGCCCGGACGTCCGGCCCGGGCGACCTGTCCGGGTACCTTCGCAGAATGTCCGCGCTGATGGTCGGGTTCGACCTCGACATGACCCTGATCGACTCCCGCCCCGGCATCGCCGCCGCCTACCGCGCCCTCACCGCCCGTACGGGTGTGCCGGTCGACGCCGAGCTGGCGGTCTCCCGGCTCGGCCCGCCGCTGCGCACCGAACTCGCCCACTGGTTTCCGGCCGAGCAGGTCGAGGAGGCGGTGACGCTCTACCGGGAGCTGTACCCGGCGTACGCGATCACCCCGTCGGTGCCGATGCCCGGGGCCCGGGAGGCCGTCGAGGCGGTGCACGCGCACGGCGGACGGGTGATGGTCGTCACCTCCAAGATCGGGCGGCTGGCCCGGCTGCACCTGGACCACCTCGGGCTGGCGGTCGACGAGTTGGCCGGTGACCTCTTCGCTGAGCAGAAGGCGACCTCGTTGCGGGAGCACGGTGCCGCCCTCTACGTCGGTGACCACGTGGCGGACATGGTGGCGGCCGGGGCGGCCGGCATCCCGGGCGTGGGCGTGGCCACCGGCCCCTGCCCGGCGGACGACCTGCGCGCGGCCGGGGCGCAGGTGGTGCTCGACGACCTCACCGGATTCCCGGCGGCGCTCGACCGGATCATCGGGCTAGCCTTGGAGCAGTAGTCGTATCGAGTGAAGCAGGGGTCTCCAAGGTGCCGACGGGGCGAGTGAAGTGGTATGACGCGGCCAAGGGATACGGGTTCGTCACCAGCGACGAGGGTGGCGACGTGTTCCTGCCGAAGGGCGCGCTGCCGGCAGGTGTCACCGACCTCAAGGGTGGGCAACGGGTCGACTTCAGCGTGGTGGACAGCCGGCGCGGCGCCCAGGCGATGGGGGTCAAGCTGCTGGACGCACCACCGTCCATGGCCGAGCTGCGCCGCCGGCCGGCCGAGGAACTGCACGGCCTGGTCGAGGACATGATCAAGGTGCTGGAGGCGAAGGTCCAGCCGGATCTGCGCCGGGGCCGGTTCCCCGACAAGAAGACCGCGCAGAAGATCGCTCAACTGGTCCACGCGGTGGCCCGCGAGCTGGAGGTCTGAGGCACCAGCCCGGCGTCGGCGGCCCGGCCCAGCAGCGCCTCCACGGCGGCGAACCCCGCGTCCCCCAGGTCGGCGGTGAACTCGTTGACGTAGAGGCCGATGTGCCGGTCCACCACGTCGGCCTCCATCTCCTGCGCGTGCGCGAGCACGTACCCCCGGCTGGCCGAGGGGTCGGCCCACGCCTGGCGTACCGACTCGCGGACCCAACCGGCGGCGGCCACCGGGTCCACCACACCCTTGCGGGCCAGGATCGCCCCGAGCGGGATGGGTAGGCCGGTGTCGGCCTCCCACCACTCGCCCAGGTCCACCAGCGCGGTCAGCCCGTGCCGGTGGTAGGTGAACCGGGCCTCGTGGATCACCAGCCCGGCGTCGTACCGGCCGGCCGCGACGCCCGGCATGATCTCGTGGAACGGGACGATCTCGATCCGGGCCGGCGGCCGTCCGGCCGACCAGAGCCGGAACAGCAGGTACGCCGTGGTCCGGTCACCGGGCACCGCCACCGTGGCCCCGCCCAGGTCGACCCGGTCGGCCTCCCCACGGGTGAGCACGAGTGGGCCGCAGCCACGGCCGAGCGCGCCGCCGCAGGGCAGCAGGTGGTAGTCGTCGAGCAGCCAGGGGAGAGCGGCGTAGCTGACCTTCACCAGATCGAAGGCGCCCCGTTCGGCAGCGGTGTTGGTGACGTCGACGTCGGCGAAGGTCACCTCGACCGGCGGCGCACCCGGCACCCGGCCGTGCACCAGCGCGTCGAAGACGAAGGTGTCGTTGGGGCAGGGCGAGATCGCCAGGGAGAGCGCCACGGTTCCACGGTAACCCCGCTCCCGACCGTCCTCCCGTCGCGCCCGCCCCGATGTGATCCCGCCCCCTGCCGATGACATTCGTCCTGTCGGCGGCCCGCTGTGGTCGGAGCCGCTGTGCCCTGGCTCGGCTCGGCCCGGCCCGGCCCGGCTCGGCCCCGGCCTCGGCCCGGCCCGGCTCGGCCCCGGCCTCGGCCCGGCCCGGCTCGGCCCCGGCCCGGCCCGGCCCCGGCCCCGGCCTCGGCCCGGCTCGGCGGGTCGGGGCTGCTGGCCGGATGCTCCGATCGTTCCGCAGGGTCGGTCGGGGTCGGAGTTTCCGGGCAGACCCAGGCGGGGTCGGAGTACTCCTACGCGTCCTTTCGATCTGACGGCGTCAGCGATTCAGGAACCGGCTCCCGCGTCTGGGCATCCGCCCTGCCGGATGGTTGGCCCAGTGGTCCGGGTGCCTGGGTGGTTCGGGTGGCGCGGTGGTCCGGGTGCCTGGGTGGTTCGGGTGGCGCGGTGGTCCGGGTGCCTGGGTGGTTCGGGTGGCGCGGTGGTCCGGGTGCCCCGGTGGTCCAGGTGCCCCGGTGGGCTTGGTGATTCGGTGAGGTCATCAGCTCGAAAGGATGCGACCTCGATACCTTGTCCCCAGCTCCAGCGGGTTTCCACAGGGTTATCCACAGGTCGGTGAAGGGCTGTTGAAACAGCGCCGACGCAACGGGAGCATGGCGGGGTGACGACGGAGGATGCCCCGCTGGCCGACCTGGGCCGGACGGTCCGCGCGCTGCGCCGTGTGGCCGACCTTAGCCAGCGGGAACTGGCCCGGCGTGCCGGGGTGCCCCAGGCGACCATTGCCCGGATCGAGTCCGGCAGGGCGACCGACCCACGGTTCCACACGGTCGAGCGCCTGGTGCGGGCGGTCGGCGGGACCCTGACGGTGGCACTGCCTGTCGAGCCGGCGTCGTCGGTGGCCCCGACCACCGCCCCGACCACCGCCCCGACCGTGGCGTCGGCTGCCGGGGTGACCTGTGCGCTGCCGCCGGTGCCGCACGACGACATGCGGGACACCGCCGGGCGGCGCTATCCGGCCCACCTCGACGTCTGGCCGGTGCGGGAACCGAAGGACTGGCCGGGTGCCTGGTGGGCGGACTGGTACAACTTGCCGCCCCCGTTGTGGCCGCTGCGGTTGCCGCCGGCGGCGTACGAACGGAACCGGAGACACCGGGACCGGCGGCGGGCGGCGGAGCAGGTCCGACGGGACGTCAGGGTCCGGTGGGTGGAGGGTGACGGGCGGCCGGCGACCGCATGGCGGTTCGTGGCCGAGCTGCCCGACGGCACCCTTCTGGGGGAGCTGCGCGCCCACGAGCGGGACCTGCACCTGGTTTATGGGGACGACTGGGACTGGCCGCGTGAACTCGTACTCGACGGGGTGCTGGTCGCGGCCGGGCACCGCCGGATCGGCATCGGTGACCGGCTGGTGGCGGCCATGGCTCAGCGGATGGACGAGACGGGCATCGGCCTGGTCCGCACGGTGGTCGAGGAGCACATCGCCATCCGCTTCCTGTCGGCCTGCGGGTTCCGGGTGGGGCCCGCCCGCCCCCTCGCCATGGCCCTGGAACGCCCGGCCGGTCCTGCGCCCCGGCCATCCCGACCGCCGTAGCCACCGTCCGGCCGTCCAGACTGATGCAACCGCCCGGCCGCTCTCGGGCGCGTCTCAGGACAGCGCGCGGGCCGCCTCGGTCAGGGCGGTGAACGCCTCCCGCATCCGCCAGCCGTCGCGGTCCCGGGGGCCGACGGGGTTCGAGACGGTACGCAGCTCGGCGAAGGGAAGGCCGGCCTGTGTGGCGGCGACCGCCACCGCGTACCCCTCCATGGCCTCGGCCACCGCGTCGGGGTGCCGGTCGGTCAGGGCGGTGGTGCTCGCGGCCGTGCCGGTGACCGTGCCGACCGTCAGCACCGCCCCGACGACCGCCCGCGGGAGGGCGGCGCGCAGCGCGCCCAGCAGTGTCGGATCGACGTCGATGGTGGGACCGCCACCGAGCAGCTCCGGGGGCATGCCCAACTCGTCGACGGGGATGAAGCCCGTCGGCGACTCGGCCCCGAGGTCCGCGGCGACGCTGCGGGAGGCGAGCACCGTGGCGCCGACCGGGGCGCGGCCGACGAAACCGCCGGCGATCCCGGCGCTGACCACCGCGCGGTAAGGGCGGCCGGCAGCCTCGGCGAGGGCCAGCATCCGGGCCGTGGTGGCACCGGCCACGGCCGGACCCACACCGATCGTGCGGACGGTCACCGTCGGATCGGTAAGCCCGGCCCGGACGGCCTCCGCCTCGGCCGGTACGGCGGTCAGCACCAGCAGGCCCGTCACGACACCGACCCCGGCGACTGCCGTCGCTGGTCGTCGTCGACACCGCTGCCGCTGCCCGTCACGGCCGAGGACGGCCGGTAGATGTGGTACCCCGGCGGGGCCAGCCCGTCGGCGGAATGCCCGGAGTCGCCCGCCCCGCTCGGTGCCGGTGAGGTGGGGGCGGCACGGGCCGCCGCCTCGGCCGCCGCGTCGTCGGCGGCCCCGCCCGTACCGTCGGCGGGGTCGGTCGGATCTACGGGGTCGGGGCGGGCGCGGCGGGCCTCGTCGGTGGCGGTGTCGGCCTGGTCGTGGGCGGCCAACTCCTCGTCGGTGAGCGGCCGGCCGAGCAGTCGCTGGGCGCGGAGCCGCCCGGCCACGACGACCCCCCGGACGGCGGCGAGGACACCCACCCCGGCGGCGACCGCGATGCCGATCCGACCCTCGAACGGCACGAGACCGAGCCCACCCCCGGCGACGAAGGCGAGCATCAGAACGGTCTCCGAGTGGGCAAAGGAACTGGCCCGCAGCCGTTCGGGGATCCGTTCCTGGATCGAGGCGTCGACGGCGAGCTTGGCGATCCCGCTGGACAGGGCGGCGACCAGGCAGAACAGTGCCACCATCGGCAGCGAGAACTTCAACACGGTCAGGATGCCCACCCCGGCCACGATGATCATCGTGCTGGACTGGATGGCCGCCGGCCGGTGGATGCGCAGCCGGGTGCCGACCGCGGTGGCCAGGAACCCGCCCACCGCCAGTGCCCCGCCGATCAGGCCCAGCGCCGCCTGGTCGTTGAGTTCCCGGCCGAACAGGTCGTTGGTCAGGTCCCCCTTCTTCAGCGCGAACGCCAGGAAGAGCAGGAGGAAGCCGTAGAGCGCGCGGAGCCCCGCCGCCCCGATCAGAGTGGCGATCACCAGCCGGCCCGCCGGTCGCCCCCGGCCCAGCGGACGGTCGCCCTTGCGGCGCAGCGCCCGCAGCGGTCGGGGCACCCGCTCGGGCGGCTCGGAGTCCGCCCGGGGCGGCAGCCGCAGCGCGATCACCATGCCGACCAGGAAGATGACCGAGGCGACCCGCAGCGGCCACTGCGGCCCGAACCAGAACGCCGCAAGCCCCAGCGGGGCCACCAGCGCCCCGGCCACCGTGCCGTAGACGCTGGCCCGCGCCCCCACCTGGGACAACCCGAGCCCCTCCGGCAGCAGCCGGGGTACGGCGGCGGACCGGGCCACCCCGTACGCCCGGGAGAGCGCCAGCACGCCGAACGCGGCCGGATAGAGCCCGAGGCTGCCGAGGTAGTCGGAGATCAGCCAGGCGAGGAAGGCCCGGCCGAGCATGGTGGTGGCGAGCGCGTACCGGCGGCCGTGTCGGAAATGGTCGAGCAGCGGACCGACCACGGGGGCCAGCATCGCGAACGGCACCATCGTGACCAGGAGGTAGAGCGCGACCTTGCTGCGGGCCTCGCCGAGCGGGACGTCGAAGAAGATGGTCCCGGCCAGGCCGATGGCGATCAACGTGTCCCCGGCGCAGGAGACGGCGTGCAGGTCGAACAGGCGGACCATGCCGGCCTCGCCGCCGGCCCCCCGCGCGCGGGCCGAGCCGGCGCGGCGGGTCACCCAGCGTCCGCCGTTGACCGAGCCGCGTAGCAGCAGGCGGGTGGCGCGGATGCCGGTGCCGACGGTCCGTCCCAGGACGGACGACCCGGAGCGGGAGAACAGCGGCATGTGCACCATCCTTGCCCATCTGCTCCAGCTACGCCGCACCTGAGGGGAAGACTCACTCGGGGAGTGCCTGTCGGCGCGCGGCGCGCATGGGGAACAATGGTCGGGTGACCAGGCCCGCTCCCGCCCGTGCCGCCCGCCTCGACCAGGTCTGCGCCGCCGCCGTCGAGGTGGCCCGCGACGCGATCACCGAGGTGGAGCCCTCCGACATCGGCGACCACCTGCGGGCCGTCGCCGAGGGCGACCGGGTCGTCACCCACTATTTCGAGTGTCTGCTCGGTGGCTACCGGGGCTGGCGCTGGGCGGTGACGGTCACCCGGGTGCCGCGCAGCCGGCAGGTCACCGTCTGTGAGACGGTGCTGCTGCCCGGCTCCGACGCGCTGCTCGCGCCGGGCTGGCTGCCCTGGCAGGAACGCCTCCAGCCGGGTGACCTCGGCCCCGGTGACCTGCTGCCCACCCCGTCGGACGACGACCGGCTCGCCCCCGGCTACCTGCTCTCCGACGACCCTGCCGTCGAGGAGACCTCCTGGGAGTTGGGCCTGGGCCGCCCCCGGGTGCTGTCCCGCGAGGGACGGGCCGAGGCGGCCCAACGCTGGTACGACGGCGACCACGGCCCGTCGGCGCCGATCTCCACCGCCGCCCCCGCGTCGGCCCGCTGCGGCACGTGCGGCTTCTACCTGCCGCTGGCCGGTGCGCTCCGGCAGGCGTTCGGGGCCTGCGGCAACTTCTACGCCCCGGACGACGGTCGGGTGGTCAGCGCCGACCACGGCTGCGGCGCGCACTCGGAGACCCTGGTGGAGACTCCCGAGCCGGTGGTCGACGAGCTTCCGACGGTGTACGACGACAGTGCGGTCGAGTCGATGACGGTGGACGTCGCGCCCACGGCCGACGAGCCGGCGCCGGTGGAGTCGACCGACCCCGCCTGATCGGCCTGCCTGTCAGCCCCCGGGGGCGGATTCCCGACGCCGACGCCGGTGGGCGTCGTGCCGCATCATCGTCACCAGACCGGGAAAGCCCCACAGGAACCCGGCCAGACAGGTCCAGAGCCAGTCCTGGTGGCCGTGTTCGGTGAGCCACCCACGGAAGAAGACCAGCAGGAGGAGCCCGGCCACCGCCCAGGCGATCAGCCCGGCGACGGCGAACGGGACCATCGGCGGGTCGAGTGGTTCGGGTCGGGGTGGTTGCTCCTGCGGCACGGGCAGAAGCGTACCGCGAAGTACTTTCCCGGCCCGCCGCTGATCTGGGACGATGCGCGCGACAACGGTAGATCATTTGCGAGGACCTGATGGCCATTGCGCCGCCGGACAACGGCATTCCCTCTGATCCCGCTCAACCCCGGAACGGTTTCGACCGGTTCTTCGAGGTCTCCGCCCGTGGCTCGACGATGAGCCGCGAGGTACGGGGTGGCCTGGCGACCTTCTTCACGATGGCGTACATCGTGGTGTTGAACCCGTTGATCCTGGGCGGGGCCGCCGACGGTGACGGCAAGAAGCTCTCGATCCCCGCCCTGGCCGCCGCGACCGCGCTGGTGGCGGGCCTGATGACGATCCTGATGGGGGTCGTCGGGCGGTTCCCGATGGCGCTGGCCGCCGGTCTGGGGGTGAACGCGCTCGTCGCGTTCGAGATCGCCCCGCAGATGACCTGGGCGGACGCGATGGGGCTGGTGGTGATCGAGGGTGTGCTCATCGCGATCCTCGTGCTCACCGGCCTGCGTACGGCGGTGTTCCGTTCGGTCCCGACGCAGCTCAAGACCGCGATCGGGGTCGGCATCGGGTTGTTCCTGACCATCATCGGGCTGGTCGACGCCGGTTTCGTCAGGCGGGTACCGGACGCGGCGAACAGCACCGTGCCGGTGGGCCTCGGCATCAACGGCAAGATCGTCAGTTGGCCGATGCTGGTCTTCGTGGTGGGCCTGCTGGTCACGTTGGTGCTGGTGGTACGTCGGGTACGCGGCGCGATCCTGATCGGCATCCTGGCCTCGACCATGCTGGCGATCATCGTGGAGGCGGTCGCCAAGGTGGGCCCGTCCTTCGTCGACGGCAAGCCCAACCCCGAGGGCTGGTCGCTGAACGTGCCGAAGCTGCCCGAGCGGCTCGTCGACATTCCCGACCTGTCGCTGCTGGGCAACTTCAACGTGCTGGGCTCGTGGAGCCGGGCCGGCTGGCTGATCCCGCTGATGTTCGTCTTCACCCTGTTGATCACGGACTTCTTCGACACGATGGGCACGATGGTCGCGATCGGCCAGGAGGGGGACATGCTCGACGGGCAGGGCACCCCGCCCCGGGCGAAGGAGATCCTGCTGGTCGACTCCATCGCCGCGGCGGCGGGTGGCGCGGCGAGCGTGTCCAGCAACACGTCGTACATCGAGAGTGCCTCGGGGGTCGCGGAGGGTGCCCGGACCGGGGTGGCCAACCTGGTCACCGGCGCGCTGTTCCTGCTGGCGATGTTCCTGTCGCCGCTGTCCACGGTGGTGCCGTTCGAGGCGGCCTCGACGGCGCTGGTGGTGGTCGGGTTCCTGATGATGACCGCGGTGCGGACGATCGACTGGACCGACTACGAGATCGCGATCCCGGCGTTCCTCACCATCACCCTGATGCCGTTCACCTACTCGATCTCCAACGGCATCGGCGCGGGCATCATCAGCTACGTGGTGCTCAAGCTGGCCAGGGGGAAGGCGCGGGAGGTGCATCCGCTGCTCTACGCGGTGGCGGTGCTGTTCGTGCTCTACTTCCTGCGGGGGCCGATCGAGTCGGCGTTGATGTAGCTCCACCCGTCGGCCTGCGGGCCGGGTGACCCTTCGGGATGCCCGGCCCGGGGCGGCGGCATTCCCCCTCGTGAGCATGGTCATATGGCATGTCATTAGCCAGGCTCATTAGTTAGGCTAACGACTGTGACGGAGCGGACGGTGACGGCGAACCGCGTGCCACCGGCGCAGCTGGCACCCCAGCTGCGTGATGCGATCACCCGACTCAACCGGCGGGTCCGGCAGGCCCGCCCGGTCGGCGACCTGACGGTCACCCAGCTCTCCGCGCTCACCAGCCTCCGGCTGGCGGGCGCGCTGACGCCCCGGGAACTGGCCGACGTCGAACGGGTCCAGCCACCGACGATGACCAAGATCGTCGCGAAGCTGGAGGAGCGCGGCCTCGTGCAGCGCACCCCCCACCCGACCGACGGCCGGCAGGTCATCCTGGCGGCCACCGAGGGAGGCCGGGCCGTGCTCGACCAGTTCGAGCGGGCCCGCAACGAGTGGCTGGCGAGCCGGCTGGCCGCGCTCACGGAGGACGAACGCGACACGCTACGGCGGGCCGCCGACATCCTCCAGCAGCTCGCCCGCGCCTGACGCCCCACCGGGTCCGCGCCGTCCGCCGTCGATGACGCGTACCTGGCCCGAGGAGGCGCACCAAGAGTGCAGGCGAAGCTGAGCACGATGTTCCAGTCCCTACGAGTCCGCAACTACCGACTCTTCGCCACCGGACAGCTGATCAAACTGATCGGCGTCTGGATGATGTTCATCGCCCAGGACTGGCTCGTCCTTGAGCTTTCGGACAACTCCGCCACCGCGCTCGGGGTGGTGACGGCCCTCCAGTTCACCCCGGTCCTGCTGCTCACCCTGCTCTCCGGCCGGCTCGCCGACCGGTACGACAAGCGGATGCTGCTCTTCGTCGCCAACGCCTTCTGGACGGTGCTGGCGCTGGGGATGAGCCTGCTGGTGCTCACCGGCCTGGTCGAGCTGTGGCACGTCTTCGCGTTCGCCGCCCTGCTCGGCATCGCCAACGCGGTGGAGACCCCGGTCCGGCAGGCTTTCGTCAGTGAACTCGTCGGCACCACCCTGCTGCCCAACGCGCTCTCGCTCAACGCGGCGGTGTTCAACTCGGCCCGGATCATCGGCCCCGCCGTCGCCGGCCTGGCCATCGCCGCCTTCGATGTCGGCCCGGTCTTCCTGTTCACCGCCGTCAGCTCCGTCGCGCCACTGGCCAACGTGGTCCGGATGCGGCCGGCCGAGCTGTACCGCAAGGAACTCCCGCCGCTCGGCGAACGGGACTCGGCCAAGGTCGTCGACGGGCTGCGCTACGTCCGCAGCCGCCCCGACCTGCTGCTGCCGATGGTGGTCATGTCGGTGATCGGGATGTCGCTGTTCAACTTCCAGCTCACCCTCGCCGCGCTGGCCAAGACGGTCTTCCACACCGGCGCCGCCTCGTTCGGCCTGTTCAGCACCGCACTCGCGGTCGGCGCGCTGGTCGGGGCGCTCGCCGGGACCGGCCGGCGCAGCCGCCCCTCGGTCTGGCTGGTGCTCGGCGCGGCCGTCGGCTGTGCGGTCTTCGGCACCCTGGTCGGCCTCGCCCCGGCGTACTGGCTGGTGGTGACCCTGCTCCTGCCGACCGGCTTCTTCATGGTCTTCTTCGCGCAGGCGGCCAACCAGCGGGTGCAGCTCGGCACCGACGCCGCCTTCCGGGGGCGGGTGATGGCACTGTGGGTGCTGGTGTTCCTGGGCACCAACCCGGTCGGCGCGCCGATCGTCGGCTGGGTAGCCGAGACCTTCGGTGCCGGGGCGAGCATCTGGATGGGTGGGCTCATCTCCCTGGCCACCGCCCTGCTCGCGCTCACCTGGCAGCTCCGCCGCTCCGGTGCCCGGCTGCGCTTCCGGGTGCTGCCCATGCCCCGCTTCTACGTGGTGTCCCGCACCGGGCTGCTCACCCCCAGCGGGCGGTGAGCGGTGCCGTGCGCCCCGGGGGCGGCCACGCACAGCGTTCAGATGGCAACAAAGCGGTGGCGCGCGGCCCCGGCGGGCCTTAGCGTCGAGGTGTGGCAGGCGAGAGCGCACTGACGCTGGTACTGGCTATCCTCGCCGTGGCCTGCCTGCCGGCGGCGTTCGCCCTGGTCTTCTGCTATGACGAGATTCTCGACCGGGTGGCCTGCGGCTGGGCCGAGTGGCGGGAACGCCGCCGGGAACGCCGCACCATCGCCCGGCTCGACCGGGCCCTCGCCACCGATCCGGTCACCGGCGACCTCGACCTGACCGAGCTGGACCGGGCCGACCGCCGCCCCCTCGAACTCCTCGCCGCCGACCTGCGCCGACTCGGCCGGCACCGGCTCGCCGCGGGTGGCCGCTCGGTGGTCTGGCACAGCTCGGTGATCGAGGCGTACGACGACCGGCTGCGCGCCGCCTGCCGGGCGTTGGGGATCGCCGAGCACCTGGCCGAACTGTCCGGGGTCGACCGGGAGATCGAACGGGTCCGGGTCGAGGGGCTGCTCGCGGGGGCGGGGCTGGGGCTGCCGGCCACCCGCGCCGATCGCCGCTCCCGTGACCGGCGGGCGTGAGACTCTTCGTCGCGGTCTACCCGCCGCCGTCCGCCGTCGCCGACCTCACCGCCCGGGCGGTCCGGCTGCGGGTGGGCGCGGCCACCTCCGCCGGCCTCGACGTACGACTGGCACGGCCGGCGCACCTGCACGTCACGCTGGCCTTCCTCGGCGAGGTCGCACCCGGTCGACTACCCGAGGTCCAGGGTGCCCTCGCGGCGGCGGCCGCCACCGCCCGTGCCGGTTGGACGCATCCGCCCCGGCTGCGGCTGGGCGGCGGGGGCTGCTTCGGCCAGGGCCGCTCCACCGTGCTCTGGGTGGACCTGCTGGGAGAGGTGCCGGCGCTGCGTACCCTGGCCGGGCTGATCCGTGCCGAGCTGGACCGGGCCGGCCTGCCGTACGACGGGAAGCCGTTCCGCCCGCACCTGACGGTGGCCCGCCCCGGGGGCCGGCTCACCCCGGCCGAGGTGGAGGCCGACCGGCTCGCCCTCGACGCCCACCGCGGCCCGTCGTGGCCGGCCACCGACCTGGTGCTCGTCCACAGCCGCCCCGGCCCCCGCCACACCCCCCTGACCACCTGGCCTCTGTGACCGCGCCGCCTGTCCCGCCGGATGCGCTGCCCCGGCGCGACGGGGGCGACATAGCGGTGACCTGGCGCTCGGAAACCGCCACATCGCCCCCGTTGAGTTGATCATCACGAGCCGGGGGCGCCCGGTGGGAGCATCGGCCCGGCGCGATCGAACAGCCCGATCACCCCGGCGGGTGGGTCACCAGGCCCAGGCCTCCGGGCCGGGGCCACCGTTGCCGACCGGCGGGAACAGCTCGTCGAGCCGCTGCTCCGTCGCCTCGTCGATCTCCACCGAGAGCGCCCCCAGGGTGTTGTCGAGCTGCGCCACCGTACGCGGGCCGATGATCGGGGCGGTCACCCCGGGCCGGGAGAGCAGCCAGGCCAACGACACGTCGGCCGGGTCCTGACCCCGCTCCGCGCAGAACTTCTCGTACGCCTCGATGGCCGGCCGGTGCGCGGCGAGCCCGTCGGCGGCGCGACCGGCGGTGCCCCGCGCGGCACCGCCCTCGGCCATCTTGCGCAGCACCCCGGAGAGCAGCCCGCCGTGCAGCGGCGACCACGGGATGACCCCGAGCCCGTAGTGCTGCGCGGCGGGGATCACCTCCAGCTCGACGTGCCGGGTGAGCAGGTTGTAGAGGGACTGCTCGGCGACCAGGCCGAGGAAGTTGCGCCCCGCGGCGGCGGCCTGCGCCTGGGCGATGTGCCAACCGGCGAAGTTGGACGACCCGACGTAGATCACCTTGCCCTGTGCGACCAGGGTCTCCATCGCCTGCCAGATCTCCTCCCACGGGGTGCTGCGGGAGACGTGGTGCATCTGGTAGAGGTCGATCACGTCGGTCTGGAGCCGGCGTAGCGAGTCCTCACAGGCCCGGACGATGTGCCGGGCGCTCAGCCCCTGGTCGTTGGGCCACTCGCCCATCTTGCCGTAGACCTTGGTGGCCAGGACGACCTTGTCCCGCCGGCCCCCACCCTGGGCGAACCAGCGGCCGATGATCTGCTCGGTGATCCCCTCACCGGTCTGCCAGCCGTACACGTTGGCGGTGTCGAAGAAGTTGATGCCGTGTTCGAGCGCCCGGTCCATGATGGCGAAACTGTCCGGCTCGGACGTCTGCGGCCCGAAGTTCATCGTGCCGAGGCAGAGCCGGCTCACCGACAGGCCGGTGCGTCCCAGATTCGTGTACTCCATGACCCCACCCTGGCACGTGCGGCAGCACACTGCCGTGCGCCGCCAGGGTGGAGCCCCGGGTCAGGAGGACTCGCGGGCCGCCGGGCCACTGCCGAAGAGGACGTCGTCCCAGCTCGGCAGGCGCTTACGCGGCTTGCCCGAGGCGTCCGTCGACTCGCCACCGGCGGCAGCAGCCGCCGCGCCGGTGCGACGCGGCCGGAGCACCGCCAGCGACGGCACGGCCGGGACCTCCTTCGGCGCGTCCGAGTCGTCGTCGAAGGCGGAACCCTGCCCACCGCCGAGCAGCGCGGCGGCGCCACCGCCGACGGCCCGCTGGCGGGGGGCGTCGGCACCGGCCAGCGCGGCCGGGGAGCGCGGGTCCAGACCCCGTCCCGAGGTGCCGCCGAGCGGACGGTCCAGCGAGGCGAGCAGCGCGTCCCGGCCGGCCCGGATCGGGTCCCGGCCCGGTCGGGCCTGCTCGCCCGCGGCCGGCAGGCCGTGCCCGCCCCGGCTCGGCTCACCGCGCGACGGGCCGGGCAGCGCGTGACCGCCCCGCTCCGGTGCCGGTTCCTGGCCGAGGATCGGCGTGGGACGCTCGGCGCACAGGTACTGCGCCATGTCGTCGTGCGGGGTGACGTTCTGCCGGAGCTTGTCGAGATCCCAGACGGCCTGCGCGGTGGCCTTGCCCGACGGCCAGGTCGCGATGATCCGCCAGGTGCCGTCGTCGCGCCGGAAGGCGTCCCAGGAGATCTTCTCGGTGTCGATGCCGTGCTGGGCCAGCCGGCCGTTGACCACCTCGGCCAGCGGGGTGGCCTTCTCGGCGCCCTTGAGCCGGGTGCGCCGGGCGTGCTGGGCGAGCATGGCCCGCTCCTGGAGCACCGGGCCGGCGTAGCGCAGCACCCGGTCGACGGGGACACCGGCGATCCGGGCGACGTCCTCGGCGGACTCGCCGGAGCGGATGCGGGCCTGGATGTCCCGGGGGGACAGCGACGGGGTCGGATCGGCCCCGACCGGGACGACGGCGAGCGGCGGCGTGCCCGGCTCCGCGTGCAGCACGGTCGCGATGCGTTCGTCGATGGGGAGGGCGAGCAGGCGCCCGACCTCGTCGGCGAGCACCAGCGCCTGGCCGTCCTCGGAGAGGGCGACGAAGCGTACTGGGCGCATGGCGTAGCCTCCGTCCCGCTTCGCTGGCCGTCACGCCACGAGCCGGCCACCCGGGCGTCCTCGCACCACCGTACGCCCATCTGCCCACAGGTGGGGGAGGTGAATCCGCATGTCGCGACTGAGCTGCGGCAATGATCACAGTGGGTGGCCGCAGCAGCCGCTGCGACCACCCACCGTGACGGATGTGATCAGAGCCGCTCGACGACGTAGTCGATGGCGGCGGTGAGCGCCTCCACGTCGGACGGTTCCACCGCCGGGAAGAGCGCGACCCGCAGCTGGTTGCGGCCGAGCTTGCGGTACGGCTCGGTGTCGACGATCCCGTTGGCCCGCAGCACCTTGGCGATCACGGCGGCGTCGACCCCGTCGGCGAAGTCGACGGTGGCGACCACGTTGGAGCGCAGCGTCGGATCGGTGACGAACGGGGTGGCGAACGCGGACCGCTCGGCCCAGCCGTAGACGATCCCGGCGCTCTCGGCGGTGCGCTTGGCCGCCCAGCTCAGGCCGCCCTGCGAGTTCATCCAGTCGGTCTGCTCGGCGGCCAGGAAGATGGTCGCCAGCGCCGGGGTGTTGTACGTCTGCTCCAGCCGCGAGTTGTCGATCGCGGTGACCAGGTCGAGGAAGGCCGGGATGTAGCGGCCCGAGCCCTTGATCTCGGCGGCCCGCTCCAGCGCTGCCGGCGACATCAGGGCCAGCCAGAGGCCGCCCTCGGAGCCGAAGCACTTCTGCGGGGCGAAGTAGTAGACGTCGGTCTCGCCGACGTTGACGTCCAGACCGCCGGCTCCGGAGGTGGCGTCGACCAGCAGCAGCGAGCCCGGGTCGGCGTCGGCGACCCGGCCGATCGGCACCGCGACACCGGTGGAGGTCTCGTTGTGCGGGGTGGCGTAGACGTCCACTCCGGCCTCGGCGACCAGGCTCGGGGCGCTGCCCGGCTCGGCCTTGCGGACGGTCGGCTCGCCGAGGAACGGCGCGTCGGAGACGGACTTGGCGAACTTCGCGCCGAACTCGCCGAAGCTGGCGAACTGGGCCCGGTCACGGACCAGCCCGAAGGTGGCGACCTCCCAGAAGGCGGTGGTGCCGCCGTTGCCGAGGACCACCTCGTAACCCTCGGGGAGGGAGAAGAACTCGGCCAGGCCCCGGCGGAGCCGGGCGACCTCGGCCCGGACGGTCTGCTGCCGGTGCGAGGTGCCCAGGAAGCTGGTCGCCACGTCGGCGAGCGCGGAGACCGCCGCCGGACGGACCTTGGACGGCCCGCAGCCGAACCGCCCGTCGGCGGGCTTGATGTCGTCGGGAATCCGGATGGTCGGTGCGTCAGCCACGGTTTTCTCGATCCTTCCGCATGGGCGAGGGCGGGCCCTTCAACGGGCGCGGAGCCGCGGCGGACGCGCGCTGGCGCACGTCGTGGCCGGGTCCGGGCCTGGTCCGGCGACACTGCCGGCCTTCATCCTCGCACCCGTGGCGGCCCGGATGCCGGCTGGTCCCAGGCCCGGGGCTGAGGCGTCGGACACACCGGGGGCGGGTGGCCGGCCACGCGCAGGGGGCGTCGACCGGCCGGTCGACGCCCCCTGCGAACAGGTGTGCTCAGACGCCGTGCGGGATGGCGTCCCAGCCCTCGACCTGCTGCGGCTTGCGGGTGCCGGGCCCGACGTAGCGGGCCGACGGCCGGACGAGCCGCTGGAGCTTCTTCTGCTCCAGGATGTGCGCCGACCAGCCGCCCATCCGGGCGCAGGTGAACATCGAGGTGAACATGTGCGCCGGCACCTCGGCGAAGTCGAGCACCACGGCCGACCAGAACTCGACGTTGGTGGCGAGGACCCGGTCCGGGCGGCGGGCCTGGAGCTCGGCCAGGGCGGCCTTCTCCAGCGCCTCGGCGACCTCGAAGCGCGGTGCGCCCAGCTCCCGGGCGGTGCGCCGGAGCACCCGGGCGCGCGGGTCCTCGGCCCGGTAGACGCGGTGGCCGAAGCCCATCAGCCGCTCGCCCCGGTCGAGGACGCCCTTGACGTACCCCTCGGCGTCGCCGCTGCGCTCGACGGCCTCCAGCATGGTGAGCACCCGCGACGGCGCGCCGCCGTGCAGCGGGCCGGAGAGCGCGCCGATGCCGGAGGAGATGCAGGCCGCCGCGTCGGCCCCGGTGGAGGCGACGATCCGGGCGGTGAAGGTGGAGGCGTTCAGGCCGTGCTCGGCGGCCGAGATGAAGTACGCGTCGACAGCCTTGACGTGCCGCGGGTCGGGCTCGCCGCGCCAGCGCTTCATGAACCGCTCGACGATGGTCTCCGCCTTGTCGATCTCCTTCTGCGGCACCGCCGGCAGACCCAGGCCACGGGCGGACTGGGCGACGAAGGACAGCGCGGTGACCGAGACCCGGGCCAGGTCGGCGCGGGCCTGGGCGTCGGAGATGTCGAGCAGTTGGCTGAGCCCCCAGTACGGGGCGAGCATCGCGACCGCGGACTGCACGTCGACGCGGATGTCACCGGAGTGCACCGGCACCGGGAACGGCTCGGCGGGGGGCAGGCCGGGGCCGAAACGCCCGTCGACCAGCAGGGCCCAGACGTTGCCGAAGGAGACCTGGCCGATCAGATCCTCGATGTCCACGCCCCGGTAGCGCAGCGCGCCGCCCTCGCGGTCCGGTTCGGCGATCTCGGTCTCGAAGGCCACGACGCCTTCGAGGCCCGGTTTGAAGTCGGCCATGTCGTCTCCTGGCTTCTGGCTCGGTGCGCCCGTTACGGGCTCGGTCCGGCCCGGTACCTACGGCGACCCTCAGGGATGTCTTCTCGTCATCTTGCCTGGTGGGTAACCAAGCGCGCGACCCGCTGCGACTGTGCTGCACGCGACATCCCCGCCGCTGGACGCCGGGGTGCGCTCCGTGAGACTGGTCTGTGGGCTGACCGGCGTCGTCGGGACGCGGACGGCCGGTGCGAGGAGGACGACGTGACGGGCGACACACCAGCTCTGGCGGCCATGCGGCACGAGTACGCCGCCGACCTGGGGCTTTCCGAGACGGACCTGGCCGCCGACTGGCCCACCCAGTTCGGCCGCTGGCTCGCCGACGCGATCGCCGCCGGCCTGCCCGAGCCGAACGCGATGGTCCTCGGCACCGCCGACGCCGCCGGTCGGCCCAGCGGCCGGACCGTGCTGCTCAAGGAGTACGACCCGCAGGGTTTCGTCTTCTTCACCAACCACGGCTCGCGCAAGGGCACCGAACTGGCCGACAACCCGTGGGCCAGCCTGGTCTTCCCCTGGTTCCCGATGCAGCGGCAGGTGGTGGTGACCGGTCGGGTGGCGCACGTCGGGCGGGGTGAGACCGAGGCGTACTTCGCGTCCCGGCCGCGTGGCTCCCAGCTCGGGGCCTGGGCGAGCACCCAGTCGGCGGTGGTGCCGGACCGGGCCGCGCTCCAGGAGGCGTACCGGGAGGTGGCGGAGCGGTTCCCGGCCGGCACGCCGGTCCCGGCGCCCCCGCACTGGGGCGGGTTCCGGGTGCACCCGGAGACGGTGGAGTTCTGGCAGGGTCGGGCCGGCCGGTTGCACGACCGGCTGCGGTTCCGCCGGGTCGAGGGGGACGGCTGGGCCGTCGAGCGGTTGGCCCCGTGACCGCCGTCACACCGACCCGGCGGGGGCGGGCCGGTCGGCTGGCCATCGACCTGCGTCCGCTGCGGGTCCCCGCGTACCGCCGGATGTGGCTCGGCAACACGGTGGCGATGTTCGGGTTCCAGTTCACCGCGGTCGCCGTACCGGTGGAGATGTACGCGCTGACCCGGGATTCCTTCTGGGTGGGGCTGCTCGGGGTGGCCGGGTTCCTGCCGCTGCTGGTCTTCGGGCTGTGGGGCGGGGCGGTGGCCGACGCCCGGGACCGGCGGCGGGTGCTGCTGGCCGGCTCGGCGCTGCTCTGGCTGTCGATGCTCGGCCTGCTCGGGCACGCGCTGTCCGGGCTCGGCAGCCCGGTGCTGCTGCTGGCGCTGGTGACGGTGCACTCGATCGCGTTCGCGATCAGCTCGCCGGCCCGGTCGGCGATCCTGCCCCGGCTGCTCCCGCCCGAGCTGGTCCCGGCGGGCAGCACCCTGAACTACACCACCTTCACCGCCGCGGCGGTGGCCGGCCCGCTCGCCGCCGGCCTGGTCTTCGCCGCGTTCGGCACCGACGCCGGGCTGCCGGTCGCCTACGCGGCCGACGCCCTGCTGTTCACCGGGCTGGTGGTGGCGACGGTGCGGCTGCCCGCGATGCCCCCGGCCCCACCGGCCGAGGGTGAGGCGCGCCGGGGTGGCCTGGCGGGCATCCTCGACGGGTTCCGCTACCTGGCCACCACGCCGGTGCTGCTCTCCTCGTTCGCCATCGACCTGATCGCGATGATCCTGGCCATGCCCCGGGCGCTCTTCCCCGAGGTGGCGCAGGAACGGTTCGGCGGCGGCGCGGCGGTCGGGTGGCTCTACAGCGCCATCGCGATCGGCGCGATGCTGGGCGGGCTGACCTCCGGCTGGATCGGCCGGCTGCGGCGGCAGGGGCTCGCCCTGGTGGTGGCGGTGGTCGGCTGGGGGTTGGCCATCGCGGCGGCCGGGCTGGCCCGGCAGCTCTGGCTGGTGGTACTGCTGCTCGCGGTGGCCGGGGCGGCCGACCTGGTCAGCGCGGTACTGCGGCAGTCGATGCTGCTGATCTACGCGCCGGACCGGATGCGCGGCCGGCTCCAGGGGGTGAACACGGTGGTGGTGGCCGGCGGGCCCCGGCTGGGCGACCTGCGGGCCGGGGCGATGGCCGCCGGGTTCGGCGGCTCGGTCGCCTGGGTGGCCGGCGGGCTGCTCTCGGCCGGGCTGGCGGTGCTGCTGGTGGTGGGTTTCCCGGCCCTGCTGCGCTACCGGGCGGGCACGACGGCGCAGGGCCGTGGCTGACGTGGGACGGGTGCGCCGGGTCCGGCGGGCCGGACAGGGCACGGACTAAGGTCACGGCATGGACAACGCTGCGCACCGCCCGCCCTCGGGGACACAGTGGACGATCGCCGCCGACGGCCACGAGGCCGTCATCGTCGAGGTCGGCGGTGGGGTTCGGACCTACCGGCGCAACGGGGTCGACTACCTCGACGGGTACGCCGAGGACGAGATCACCCCCAGTAGCGCCGGGCAGGTGCTGGCGCCCTGGCCGAACCGGATCAGGGACGGGCAGTACTCCTTCGGCGGCCGGTCGTTGCAGCTCGACCTGACCGAGCCGGCCCGGGGGGTCGCCCTGCACGGCCTGGTCAACTGGGTGCGCTGGCAGCCGGTCGAGGAGTCGGCCGACGCGGTGACCCTCGGCTACGACCTGCCGCCCACCCCCGGCTACCCGTGGTCGCTGCGGCTGCGGAGCCGGTGGAGCGTGGGCGCGGACGGGCTGCGCGGCGAGCACGAGGTGACCAATACCGGTGCCGAGGCCGCGCCGTTCGGCTTCTCCGTCCACCCGTACCTGCGGCTGGCCGGGGTCGCGGTGGACGACCTGACGATGCGGCTGCCGGCCCGTAGCCGGCTCCAGGTCGACGCCCGGCTGCTGCCGATCGGGGCGACCCCGGTGGCCGGCACCGAGTACGACTGGACCACCGCCCGGCCGATCGGCGACGCGCAGCTCGACCTCTGCTTCGGCGACGTGATCCGGGACGACGACGGTGGTTCGTCGGTGACCCTGACCGCCCCGGACGACGCGGACGGGGTGTGCCTGTGGGCCGACCACCGGTTCGGCTGGTGGCAGGTCTTCACCGGTGACGCGTTGACCGGCGAGCGGCACCGCCGGTCGGTGGCGGTGGAGCCGATGACCTGCCCGCCGGACGCGTTCCGGTCCGGTCGGGACGTGATCGCGCTGGCCCCGGGGGAGACCTGGCGGGGCACCTGGGGCATCCGGCCCGGGGTCTGAGCGTGGAGTTCGGCGAGGTGGTCCGGCGTCGCCGGATGGTGCGCAACTACGACCCGGACCGTCCGGTCCCACCGGAGGTGGTGCAGCGGCTGCTGGACCATGCGGTCCGGGCGCCGTCGGCCGGCTTCGCCCAGGGCTGGGGTTTCCTGGTGCTGGAGGAGCCGGCGGACCGGGACCGGTTCTGGGCGGCGGCCACGCCCGGCGGTGGTGGGCGGGAGCGGTGGCTGGCCGGGATGCGCCGGGCCCCGCTGATCGTGGTGCCGCACGCCAACCGCTCGGCCTACCTGGAGCGGTACGCCGAGCCGGACAAGGGCTGGGTGGACCGCTCGGAGGACCGCTGGCCGGTGCCCTACTGGTACGTCGACACCGGCTTCGCCGCGTTGCTGATGCTGCTCACCGCCGTGGACGAGGGGCTGGGGGCGTGCTTCTTCGGCATTCCCCCGGACCGGCTGTCGGCCTACCGGGAGGCGTTCGGGGTGCCGGGGGAGTACCACCCGATCGGCGCGATCACGATAGGTTACCGGGCGGTCGACCATCGGTCACCCTCGCTGCGGCGGGGGCGTCGGCCGGTGGACGAGGTGGTCCGGCGTGGCCGATGGAGTTGATGCTGGTTCGTACCATCCGCAGCGGGTGTCGGGGCGACGGGAAGCGACAACGGGGAGCGGAACGTGGTGTGGCGGGGGCGGATAGGCTGGCACCGTGATCGGTGCCGCACGGTGCGGCAGCTCGGCGTGACCCGGCACCACGCCGAGGGTCGGCCCGACCACGGGGAGGGGAGCGTGCCGTGATCTTCAAGGCGGTCCGGGACGGGCGTCCCTATCCGGAGCACAACCTGACGTTGAAGCAGTGGGCGGAGATCCCGCCCCGCCCGTTGCGGTTGGACCAGCTCATCACCACCAAGCGCGAGCTGGCGCTGGACAAGCTCCTCGCCGAGGACTCCACCTTCTACGGCGACCTGTTCCCGCACGTGGTGCAGTGGAACGGTGGCCTCTACCTGGAGGACGGCCTGCACCGGGCGTTGCGCGCGGCATTGCAGCAGCGCAACCAGATCCACGCCCGGGTGCTGGTCTACAACGGCCAGCCCGAGTGACGCCCGCCTGAGTAGTCGTTAAGGTGGCGGCCATGGGCACCCCGCTGGACCTGCTGGACGTGGACGCCTCGCTGAGCGAGGAGGAGCGTCAGATCCGGGCCGTCGTCCGCCGCCTCGTCGACGACCGGGTCCGCCCGCACGTCGCCGGCTGGTACGAGGACGGCGACGTCCCCGCCCGGGAACTGGCCCGCGAGTTCGGCCGTCTCGGCCTGCTCGGCATGCACCTGACCGGGTACGGCTGCGCCGGCGCCTCGATGGTCGCGTACGGGCTGGCCTGCCTGGAGCTGGAGGCCGGCGACTCCGGCGTCCGCTCCCTGGTGTCGGTGCAGGGGTCGTTGGCCATGTACGCCGTCTGGCGCTTCGGCGACGAGGAGCACAAGCAGCGTTGGCTGCCCGCGATGGCCGCCGGTGAGGCGATCGGCTGTTTCGGGCTGACCGAGCCCGACCACGGCTCCGACCCGGCCTCGATGACCACCCGGGCCCGCCGCGACGGCGACGACTGGGTCCTCGACGGCGCGAAGATGTGGATCACCAATGCGCCGGTCGCCGACGTCGGGGTGATCTGGGCACGTACCGACGAGGGGGTGCGGGGTTTCCTCGTACCGATGGACACCCCCGGGGTGACGGCGCGCGAGATCCGCCGCAAGATGTCGCTGCGGGCCTCGGTGACCGGCGAGATCGCCCTCGACGGGGTGCGGCTGCCGGCGGACGCCCTGCTGCCCGGCGCGGTCGGGCTCAAGGCCCCGCTGAGCTGCCTGACCGAGGCCCGGCAGGGCATCGTCTGGGGCGCGCTCGGCGCGGCCCGGGACTGCCTGGAGACGGCGCTGTCCTACGCCGGCACCCGGACCCAGTTCGGTCGCCCGCTGGCCGGCTTCCAGCTGACCCAGGCCAAGCTCGCCGACATGGCCGTCGAGTGGAACAAGGGCCTGCTGCTCGCCCTGCACCTGGGCCGGCTGGCCGACGCGGGCACGCTGCGACCCGACCAGGTCAGCGTGGGCAAGCTGAACAACGTGCGGGAGGCGCTGGCGATCGCCCGGCAGTGCCGGACGATCCTCGGCGCGAACGGGGTCTCCGGCGAGTACCCGGTGATGCGGCACGCCAACAACCTGGAGAGCGTGCTCACCTACGAGGGCACCTCCGAGATCCACCAACTGGTCGTCGGGCAGCGGCTCACCGGGTTGTCCGCCTTCGGCTGACGACCGCCCGTCACCCGTTCGGGTCGCTCGCCGCGCGCGCGTCGTACGGTGGCCGTACCGTCATCGACAGAGGCACGTGTCTGACGAGGACGGTGAGGGCGATGGCCCGCGACGGTGAAACCCCCCAGAGTGAGTTCCCCGGCTACCCGACCGCCGACACACTGCGCACCCGGTCGGGCGACCCGGACGACCCCGACACCCCACCGGCCGACCCGCCCCGCTCGGGCGGCGGCCCGGCCCGGGGGCTGCTCTGGGTGCTCGGCGCGGCGGCGTTGGTCGTGGTGGTGCTGCTCGGTACGCAGGTGACCGGGATCTTCCCGGACTTCCGCAACCCGTTCGCCAAGGAACAGACCGACCGCAGCCAGCCGCCGCTGCTCAAGTCGATCCAGGATCTGAGCCGCTACGTGGCGGCCGAGGGCAACTTCCAGGTCGTGGTCGACCTCCAGAACGACCGCAACAACGTGCCGGAGTTCCTGCTCAACCAGCGGACGCTGTTCGTCGGGGCGGGCAGCGTCGAGGCGTACGTCGACTTCGGCAAGATCGGCGAGGGGGCGGTGGTGCCGTCCGCCGACGGCAAGTCCGTCGAGATCAAGCTGCCCGCGCCGCAGCTCGGCGAGACCAACCTCGACATGGACAAGAGCTACGTCTTCGCCGAGGAGCGCGGCCTGTTCAACCGGATCGGTGACCTGGTCAAGGGTGACCCCAACCGGCAGCAGCAGGTCTACCGGATGGCCGAGGAGCGGATCACCACGGCGGCCCGGGACAGCGGCCTGGCCAAGCGCGCCGAGGAGAACACCCGCAAGATGCTGGAGGGCCTGCTCCGCTCGCTCGGCTACGAGAAGATCACCATCACCTACACGGCCCCCTGACCCGAAGCGCCCTGCCCGTGCGGCACCGGTGCCGCACGGGCAGGGCGCTGTAGGGGGATTGCGACGGCGGTCTTGGTGATCAAGAGGTTCGCGTCATTCTTGATCTTCACGTTGACGCAGACCTCTTGATCACCGGGCAAGCCCGCCGGGGCAAGCCCGCCGGGGCAAGCCCGCCGGGGGCGGTCAGTGGCTGGTGGTGGCGTAGCGGTCCTCGTTGGGCATCAGGATCCACAGCACCAGGTAGACGATCACCTGGGTGCCGGGCAGCAGCAGCGACAGCAGGAACAGCAGCCGGACCAGGGTGGCCGAGGTGTTGAACCGGCGGGCCAGGCCGGCACAGACACCGGCGAGCATGCGCCCCTCGCGGGGTCGGACCAGTTTGCGACTCATCGTCGTACTCCCACTCTGCGGCGATCCGCCGCGCTGCATTCCACGGTAGGAAGGGGTGGCCACCGTGCCCTCCGTCCCGAGGGTGATCCGGTGACCCCGTACCCGTAGGTGGTTACCCGAGTCGACCCCGGCCGACGCCTGCCGGCGGCGACGACGGGGTGCGGACGACGGGGTGCGGTGGGCCGGGCGGGTAGGCTCGCCGGTCGACACCGCCCCCATCCCGGGCGGGATCAGCAGGTCACCGGCGACCCCGGCGGCCACGGACCCGGCCGGGCCCGGCACCAGCCGGGCGACGGCGAGGAAGCGCAGCGATGATCAGTGTCTTCGACCTCTTCAGTGTCGGCATCGGCCCGTCCAGCTCGCACACCGTGGGCCCGATGCGGGCCGGGCGGACCTTCGTCGCCGGGCTGAAGGCCGACGGGCTGCTGCACACCGTCACCCGGGTCCGGGCCGAGTTGTTCGGCTCGCTGGGTGCCACCGGCCACGGCCACGGCAGCGACCGGGCCGTGCTGCTCGGGCTGGCCGGTGAGAGCCCGGAGACGGTGGACACCGACAGCGTCGACCCCCGGGTCGCCGAGATCCGCGCCCGGGGCCGGCTCGCCCTGCTCGGCACCCAGGAGATCGACTTCGAGCCGGACCGGGACCTGGTGCTGCACCGCCGCCGCTCGTTGCCGTACCACCCGAACGGGATGGTCTTCTCGGCCTGGGACGCGGCGGGGGCGCAGGTCCGCGAACGGACCTACTACTCGGTCGGTGGCGGGTTCGTGGTGGACGAGGCGGCGGCCGGGGCGGACCGGATCAGCGTGGACACCACCGCCGTGCCGCACCCCTTCTCGACCGGTGCCGAACTGCTCGACGTCACCGCCGGCACCGGCCTGTCGATCAGCGGGGTGATGCTCGCCAACGAACTGTCCTGGCGCAGCGAGCCGGACGTGCGGGCCGGGCTGCTGGACATCTGGCGGGTGATGCGGGAGTGCGTGGCCCGGGGCGGCGGGCGGGACGGCGTACTCCCGGGTGGGCTGCGGGTCCGGCGGCGCGCCGCCGAGTTGCGCCGCAGCCTGGAGGCCGACGCGGGCGCGGCCGACCCGCTGCGCGCGATGGACTGGGTGACCCTGTTCGCGCTCGCGGTCAACGAGGAGAACGCCGCCGGTGGCCGGGTGGTGACCGCCCCGACGAACGGCGCGGCCGGGATCATCCCGGCGGTGCTGCACTACTACACCCGGTTCGTGCCGGCCGCCTCCGACGAGGGGGTGGTGCGGTTCCTGCTGGCCGCCGGGGCTATCGGGGTGCTGTTCAAGGAGAACGCCTCGATCTCCGGGGCCGAGGTGGGCTGCCAGGGCGAGGTCGGGTCGGCGTGCTCGATGGCCGCCGCCGGGCTGGCCGAGGCGCTGGGCGGCACCCCCGAGCAGGTGGAGAACGCCGCCGAGATCGGCATGGAGCACAACCTCGGGTTGACCTGCGACCCGGTCGGGGGGCTGGTGCAGATCCCCTGCATCGAGCGCAACGCGGTGGCTAGCATCAAGGCGATCACGGCGGCCCGGCTCGCGCTGCGCGGCGACGGGGTGCACCACGTCTCGCTCGACAAGGTCATCAAGACCATGCGCGAGACCGGGGCGGACATGAAGGTCAAGTACAAGGAGACGGCACGCGGCGGCCTGGCCGTCAACGTGATCGAGTGCTGAGGGGCGTTCGTTCACCGACTGCTAACCTGTCGTCCGTTGTTGTCAGGCGGGAGGCGACGGTGACCGCAGGCGTCACGGCGTTGTGGTCGCACCGCAACTCGCTGCGCATCCTGGTCAGACGCGATCTCGCGGTGAAGTACCGGCAGTCCGTGCTCGGTTACCTCTGGTCGCTGATCGAGCCGCTGGGGATGGGCGCGATCTACTTCTTCGTCTTCGGGGTGCTCTACTCCGGGCCGACCAACCGGCACCTCGGCGAGGCCGCCGGGTCGTACCCGCTGTTCCTGATCACCGGCATCTTCGCCTGGATGTGGACGAGTTCGGCGCTGAGCGAGGCGACCAACGCGCTGACCGGGCAGTCCCGCCTGATCACCACGATGAACGTGCCCCGGCAGGTCTTCCCGATCGGCCGGGTCACCGGCCGGTTCGCCGAGTACGTCGCCGGCCTGCCGATCCTGCTGGCCGTCGCGGTCGTCTACGCCGCCAACGGCCGGGTCACGCTGGGCTGGTCGCTGCTGAGCCTGCCGCTGGCCGTCGCCGTGCAGGGCACCCTGCTGGTCGGACTGGCCCTGCTGCTGTCCGCGGTGAACGTGCTGATGCGCGACGTGGAACGGTTCATGCGGCTGGTCATCCGGGTGCTGTTCTACGCCACCCCGATCATCTACCCGTTGAGCCTGGTCCGGGAGTCGGGCATGCCGGGCTGGGTCAAGATGGCGTACGAGCTGAACCCGCTGGTCGGCATCTTCCAACTCCAGCACGCCATCTGGTACCCGGACGAGTTCCCGGACGCCCGGCTGCTGACCACCACGATCGCCGGGAGCCTGCTGGTGCTGGCCGCCGGCTGGTGGGCGTTCCGCCGGCTCGAACCGGCCGTGCTGAAGGAACTGTAGGTGCCGCCGATCATCGAGGCGCAGGGGCTCGGCATCCGGTTCGTCCGCAACCGGCGTCGGCAGCTGCGGCTGCGGGAACTGTTCATCCACCGGGGCGGCCGGGCCGCCACCGGCCAGTTCTGGCCGCTGCGGGACGTCTCGTTCACCGTCGCGCCGGGCGACACGGTCGGCGTGATCGGGCGCAACGGCACCGGCAAGAGCACCCTGCTGCGGCTGATCGCCGGGGTGCTCATCCCCGACGAGGGGCGGATCACCGTCTCCGGTGACGTCGCGCCGCTGCTGGAACTCTCCGCCGGCTTCTCCAACGACCTGACCGGCCGGGAGAACCTCTACCTGGTCGGCGGGCTGCACGGACTCTCCACCGGCTACCTGCGGCGGCACTTCGACGACATCGTCGGGTTCGCCGGTGAGCAGGTGGAACGGGCCATCGACACCTCGGTGCGGCACTACTCGTCGGGGATGAAGGTGCGGCTCGGGTTCGCGATCATCTCGCACCTGCCGCACCCGATCCTGCTGATGGACGAGGTGACCGCGGTGGGCGACGCGGAGTTCCGCAAGAAGTGTTACTCGACGATCGACCGACTGCTCGCGGAGGGGCGCACCTTGGTGCTGGTGTCACACAACGAGAAGGACCTGACCCGGTTCTGCCGTCGGGGGCTCTACCTCGACGGCGGGCGGCTGACCGTGGACGGGACGGTCGCCGAGGCGCTCGACGCGTACCACGCCGCGGTGCCGCGATGACCGTGGCGATCGTGCTCGCCGCCGGTGCGCCGGCCGCGGGCCTGCCCACCGGCACGGGCGAACCGCTTGCCGACCGGCTCGCCGGGCAGTTGCGCCGGGCCGGGGCGGACCGGGTGCACACCGTCACCGACCTGCCCGCGCTGGCCGCCCTGGTGGACACCGTCACCGGCCCGGTCCTGGTCACCGGGGGCGACCTGGTCGCGCACACGGCCGTACTGCGGCACCTGGCCACCAGCCCGGTCGGCCCGACGGTGGCCCTGGTGCTCACCGACCCGCCGGCCGCCGGCGCGACGCTGGTCCGCGAGGAGCGCGGGCAGGTGGTCGACGCCGGCCCGGAGCTGCCCGACGCCACCGGCGTCTTCGGCGGCGCGCTGCGGGTCGGCGCGGACGACCTGCCGGCGTTGGCCGCCGCCGCCCGCTCGGCGGCCGTCGCCCCGGCGGCCGGCGTCGCCGTGGACCGGCTGTTCGCCGCGCTGGCCGACCTCGGCACCCTGACCTTCGCCCACCGGGTACGCCTGCTCGTGGCGCACCGGATCGCCGATCCGGCCGGGCTGGCCGCCGCCGAGGCGGCCCTGGCCGGGGTGGACGAGGACCGGGCGCAGCTGCGGCTGTCGGTGAAGGAACGCGACGACTTCTTCACCACTTACTTCGTCAGCACCTGGTCGCCGTACGTGACGAAGGCGTGTGCCCGGCTGGGCCTGACGCCGACCGGGGTCACCATGATCTCGGTGCTGTTCGCGGTGGTCGCGGCGGTGCTCTTCGGCGCGGGTGGCCGGCCCGCCCTGGTGGCCGGCGCGGTCCTGCTCTACCTGGGGTTCGTGCTGGACTGCGTGGACGGGCAGTTGGCCCGCTACACCCGGCACTTCAGCGCCTGGGGCGGCTGGCTGGACACGATGGCCGACCGGGCCAAGGAGTACCTGGTCTACGCCGGGCTGGGCTACGGCGCGACGCACGCCGGGTTCCGGTACGGCTGGGCGCTGGCCATCGCCGCGATGACGTTGCAGACCGTCAGGCACATGACCGACGCCTGGTACGGGGTGCTGCACGACGAGGCGGCCCGGCGTCCCCGCCCGGCCGGCCCGGCCGCCGGGGGGATCGGCGGGAAGCTGAACGCCGCCTCGACCCGGGTGCAGGCGGACACCGGCTCGGTGTCGTACTGGCTGAAGCGGACGGTGGTCTTCCCGATCGGCGAGCGGTGGGCGTTGATCGCGGTCACCGCCGCGCTGTTCGGGCCGCTGGTCAGCCTGGTCTCGGTGCTGGTGTGGGGGGTGCTGGCGTTCGGTTACACGGGCGCGTTGCGGACCCTGCGGGCGCGCTGGATGTGGGTGCCGGTGCTGGACACCGTCGACGCGACGCTGCACCGCGACGACGGGCCGCTGGCGGCCCGGCTGCCGGTGGTCCGGCCGATGGGCCCGTTGACCCTGGCGGTGCTCGGGGTGCTCGGGCCGGCGGTGCTGCTGGTGGTGGGGCTGTTCCGGGCGGCCGGCGACGGCGACCCGGGGGGTCTGCGCTGGTGGCTGCCGGTGGCGCTGGTGGTGCTGCTGGTCGCCGGGCTGGGCGCGGGCGCGGCGCACAACGGGCCGCTGGACTGGCTGGTGCCGGCGGCGCTGCGGGCCGGCGAGTACCTGTTCGCCGCCGTGGTCGGGGTGGTCGGCGGGGTACCGGCCTGGCTGGTCTTCGGGTACGTCTTCGTGCTGACCGTGCACCACTACGACCTGACCGCCCGGTTGGAGAAGCGGCAGGCGGCCCCGCCGTTGCACGCCTGGACGCTGGGCTGGGAGGGGCGTTCGGTGCTGCTGGCGGTGGCGGCGATCGCCGGATTTGCCGCTCCTGCCATGGCTACAATCGGTACGTACCTTCTGGTGGTGTTCGTGGCGAGTGTCGTGCTGGCCTGGGTCGTCCTGCCGGCCCGCGCGGGCCGGGCGGCGGCCGTACCCGTGCGGGGTGCCTCGCCGGGCTGACGACGGGGGCGGGGCGGATGACGCTGATCAGCTTCGTCGTACCGGCCTTCCGGGTGCAGGGCTACCTGCGCGAGTGCCTCGACTCGCTGCTCGACCAGCCGTACCGGGACATCGAGGTGATCGGGGTCGACGACGCCTCCCCGGACGCCTGCGGCGACATCCTCGACGAGTACGCCGCCCGTGACCCCCGGGTCCGCGCGGTACGCCTGCCGCGCAACGTCGGGCTCGGTCCGGCCCGCAACGTCGGGCTGGACCGGGCCACCGGCGAGTACGTCTGGTTCCTCGACGGCGACGATCGGCTCGCCCCCGACTGCCTGCCCGAGGTAGCCGACCGGCTCACCGGCACCCGCCCGGACGTGCTGCTGGTCGACCACGTCCGGGTGCACTGGGACGAGCGCGCCACCCGCAGCGCCCTGCCGGAGGTCTTCGGCGACCCGCCCGGCGCGGCGACGTTCCGGCTGGCGGAGCGGCCCGAGGCGCTGCGCCTGCTGCATACCGCCTGGAACCGGGTGGTCCGTCGGGAGTTCCTGACCGGTCTCGGGCTGCGCTTCGCCCCCGGCTGGTACGAGGACGTCGCGTTCAGCTACCCGGTGCTGCTGGCCGCCGGGCGGATCGGCGTGCTCGACCGGGTCTGCGTGCACTACCGGCAGCGCCGGGCGGGCGCGATCACCCGGACCCTCGACGGCCGGCACTTCGAGGTCTTCGACCAGTGGAACCGGGTGTTCGCCTTCCTCGACGGGCGACCCGACCTGGCCGGCCTGCGCCCGTTGGTGTTCGAGCGGATGATCTGGCACTACCTGACCGTGCTCGGCAACGGCGACCGGATCGCGCCCGCGCTGCGGCAGGCGTTCTTCCAGCGGATCACCGCCGACCACCGGCGCCTGCGCCCGCCCGGCGGTTACCCGGTGCCGGACGGCGGGGACGGGCTCAAGCACCGGCTGGTCGCCGCCGGCCGGTGGCACACCTTCAGCGCGTTGCGCGCCGTCAACCAGGCGCGGGAGACCGCGCGGGTGACCGGCCGGCGGGTCCGGCCGGTGGCCCGGCGGACCGCCCGGCTGGCCCGCGACGCGCTGCTGCACGAGTACTACCGGGCCGAGCTGCGCCGGCCGATCGACCCGACGCTGGCCGTCTACGCCGCCTACTGGTACCGGGGTTACGCCTGCAACCCGGCGGCCATCGACGCCGCCGCCCGCCGGCTCGCCCCGCAGGTACGGGGGGTGTGGATCGTCCGGCGGGACCGGGTCGACACCCTCCCGCCCGGCACCGAGTACGTCGTCGCCGGCACCCGCGACGCCCAGCGGGCGCTGGCGCGGGCCCGCTGGCTGGTCAACAACGTCAACTTCCCGGACTTCGTGCGCAAGCGTCCCGGCCAGGTGCACGTGCAGACCCACCACGGCACCCCGGTCAAGGTGATGGGGCTGGACCAGCAGCGGTATCCGCTCGGCGCGGTCGGGATGGACTTCGCCGGGCTGCTGCGCCGGGTGGACCGGTGGGACTACAGCATCACCTCCAACGCCTTCTCCACGCAGATGTGGGACCGCGCCTACCCGGCGGACTACGTCCGGCTGGAGGTGGGCTATCCGCGTAACGACCGGCTGGTCACCGCCACCGCCGAGGAGGTGCGCGCGGTCCGGGCCGGGCTGGGGATCGCCCCGGACGAGCGGGTGGTGCTCTACGCGCCGACCCACCGCGAGCACCTGCCCGGCTACCGGCCGCCGTTCGACCCGTACCGGCTGCTGGACGTGCTCGGGCCGGCCGGCCGGTTGCTGGTGCGCAGCCACTACTTCCACGACCGGGAGGGCCGGGTCCGGCGGCGGGCCGGGGGACGGGTGGTCGACGTCAGTGACGTCGGCACCGTGGAGGACCTCTACCTGGCCGCCGACGTGCTGGTCACCGACTACTCGTCGGCGATGTTCGACTACGCCGTGCTGGACCGGCCGATCGTGATCTACGCGCCGGACCACGACGCCTACCGGTTGGCCCGGGGGGTCTACTTCGACGTGACCGCCGAGCCACCGGGCGCGGTCGCGCTGACCTTCGAGGAACTGCGGGAGGTCTTCCGCTCCGGCGCGGTGACCGGGGAGTCGGCCGAGCGGGCCCGTCGGGCGTTCCGGGAGCGGTTCTGCGGCTGGGACGACGGGCACGCGGCGGAACGGGTGGTCCGGCGGGTGTTCCTCGGCGAATCAGGGTGAGGATCCGGGCGGATCGCCGTACTGGCCCGTAATAGGGCTGTCATCAGCCGAACATGGCACGTTTACCCGATGTGCTAACCCGATGATGCTCGTCACAGTCAACCCCGGGGTTCGGCCAAGCTGGGGGAGGAGACGGTGACCACCGTCGCGCTGAAGGACGTCACAAAGGTATTCCCGGACGGGACAATTGCCGTCGACAACGTCAGTCTCGACGTCGTCGACGGGGAGTTCATGGTCCTGCTGGGCCCGTCCGGTTGCGGGAAGTCGACCGTGCTGCGGATGATCGCGGGCCTGGCCGAGCCGACCTCCGGCGCGGTGATGCTCGACGGTGAGGTCGCCAACGACCTGCCGCCGCGCGACCGGAAGATCGCCATGGTCTTCCAGGACTTCGCGCTCTACCCGCACATGTCCGTCGGTGACAACATCGGCTTCCCGCTCAAGCTGTCCGGGGTCGAGCCGGTGCCCCGTGGTGAGCGGGTGCAGGACGTGGCGAGCGCGCTCGGCATCGGTGACGTGCTCGGCCGCAAGCCGAGCCAGCTCTCCGGCGGCCAGCGGCAGCGGGTCGCGATGGGTCGGGCGATCGTCCGCCGTCCGGGGCTGTTCCTGATGGACGAGCCGCTGTCCAACCTGGACAGCGGGCTGCGGGCCGAGCTGCGTGCCGAGATCTCCGCGCTGACCCGCGAGCTGGGCGTCACCACCATCTACGTCACCCACGACCAGGCCGAGGCGCTGACCATGGCCGACCGGGTGGCCATCATGCGCAAGGGCGTGCTCCAGGACGTCGGCACCCCCACCCAGGTGTACGGCCGGCCCGCGACCCTCTACGTGGCCGCCTTCCTCGGCAGCCCCCGGATGAACCTGCTGGAGGCGTCGGTCTACGTCCACCTCGACCGGTACGTCACGCTGACCCTCGGTGACCAGGCGCTCTACCTGCCTTGGGACGACATCCGCAGCCGGGCGGTGGCGCACTACCACGGCGAGCGGATCGTGGTCGGGATGCGGGCCGAGGCGCTCACCCCGGTCGCCCCGGACACCCCCGGCGACGTGCTCCAGGGCCGGGTGCGTTACCTGGAGCACCACGGGCACGAGTCGCTGGCCTTCCTCGACATCGGCGCCACCGCCATCATGGTCGACGAGATGAGCGCCCCCGCCGAGGACGCGGTCCCGGGTCAGCGTGGGCTGCGCCGGTTCGGCCAGGTCATGTCCCGGCTCACCGGGCGGGCCACCGACCCGGCGGAGGTCGACCGGACGCCCGGCGGCAACCGCACCAGCGTGCTGAACGACCCCGGCCGGCACCACCGCCGCCCGGCCGAACTGGCGGTCCGGCTGGCCCCGTACCCGGCGATCTCGGCGGGGCACCCGATGGCGGTCGCGGTCCGGATGGACGCCCTGCACTTCTTCGACGAACGCGGCGACCGGATCGACGTCGGCTGGCGCTGATCGAGTCCCTGCCCGGTGCGACGCAATGTCGCTGGAATTGCGGTATCAACAGGTCCCGATGCCGCAATTCCAGCGACATTGCGGGAATTGTGCCGGGGCTTGGCGGGGTGTTTACCCACGGGTAACGTCGGGGGTATGACCGTTGACTCCCGGGAGGTGGCGGCCGGGGTGCTGCGGGCCGTCCCGTTCGCCCGCACCCTCGGCTTCGAGATCGTCGAGGTCGCGCCCGAGGCCGAGGGCGGGGTCCGGGCGGTCGTCCGGCTGCCCGACACGCCGGCCACCCACAACCACGTCGGCGGCCCGCACGCCGGGGCCATGTTCACCCTCGGCGAGACCGCCTCCGGCGCGGTGGTGATGGCCGCGTTCGGGCATGTCCTGGACCGGGCCGTGCCGCTGGCCGTCCGGGCCGACATCGCCTACCGGCGGGTGGCGATGGGTGAGGTGCGGGCCACCGCACGGCTCGGTCGTCCCCCGGCCGAGGTGCTCGCCGAGCTGGACGCCGGGCAGCGCCCCGAGTTCCCGGTGGCGGTGGAGATCGGCACCCCCGACGGCACCGTCACCGCCACCATGACCGTCCTGTGGACGCTGCGCCCCAACCGCTGACCCGCGTGGCGGGTGGGTAAAGGGGTTTGGCCGGGTCGGGCGGTGGATAGATTCGTAGCGTGCTGGGCCTACCTGCTCATGTGACCGCCTGCCTCTTCGACCTCGACGGCGTGCTCACCCCGACCGCGAAGGTGCACAACGCCGCCTGGAAGCAGACCTTCGACGACCTGCTGCGCCGGCACGCCGACGCCGGCGGCGAACCGTTCCGGCCGTTCGACCCCGGCCCGGACTACCGCCGCTACGTCGACGGGAAACCACGTGCCGACGGGGTGCGTTCCTTCCTCGCCTCCCGGGGCATCACCCTGCCCGAGGGGAGCCCCGACGACCCGCCCGACGCGGAGACCGTCAACGGGGTCGGCAACCGCAAGAACGTCGTGCTGCTGGACCGGATCCGCCACGACGGCGTGCAGGCGTACCCCGGGTCGGTGGCCTACCTGAAGGCGGCCGAGCAGGCCGGGCTGCGCCGCGCGGTGGTCTCGGCCAGCGCCAACTGCCGCGACGTGGTCGCCGCCGCCGGCCTGGAACCGCTGCTGGAGGTACGCGTCGACGGGCTGGTCGCCCGCGCCGAGGGGTTGCGCGGCAAACCGCACCCGGACACCTTCCTCGCCGCCGCCGAGCTGCTCGGGGTGAACCCCGCCGACGCGGCCGTGTTCGAGGACGCGCTGGCCGGGGTGGCCGCCGGCCGGGCCGGCGGCTTCGGGCACGTGATCGGGGTGGACCGGACCGGTCAGGCCGACGAGCTGCGCGCCCACGGCGCCGACGTGGTCGTCGCCGATCTCGCCGAGCTGCTGGGCGGGCCGGCCGCATGATCCGGGAACGCGCCTATCCGGTCGAGCCGTGGCACATCCGGGAGACCCGCCTCGACATGGACGTGCTGGCCCAGTCCGAGTCGGTGTTCGCGCTCTCCAACGGCCACATCGGGCTGCGCGGCAACCTCGACGAGGGTGAGCCGCACGGACTGCCCGGCACCTACCTCAACTCGTTCTACGAGCTGCGTCCGCTGCCGTACGCGGAGGCCGGGTTCGGCTTTCCCGAGTCGGGGCAGACGATCGTCAACGTCACCAACGGCAAGCTCATCCGGCTGCTGGTCGACGACGAACCCCTCGACCTGCGCTACGGCGAGCTGCTCAGCCACGAGCGGGTCCTCGACCTGCGGGCCGGCACCCTGCACCGGGAGATGCACTGGCGCTCGCCCGCCGGCCGGGAGGTGAAGGTCCGCAGCACCCGGCTGGTCTCCTTCACCCAACGGTCGGTCGCCGCGATCCACTACGAGGTGGAGGCGGTCAGCGGCCCGCTGCGGCTGATCCTCCAGTCCGAGCTGGTCGCCAACGAGAACCTGCCGGCGCAGAGCCGCGACCCCCGGGTCGCCGCCGTGCTGGAATCCCCGTTGCAGGCCGAGGAGGAACTGACCACCGACGACGGCGGGCTGCTCATCCACCGCACCAAGGTCAGCGGGTTGCGGGTGGCCGCCGGGATGGGCCACGACGTGCACGCCCCGGGCAGGACCACCCTCGAGTCCGAGGGCTACGAGGACTGGGTCCGGACCACCATCGGCTGCGTGCTCCAGCCCGGCGAGACGATGCGGGTGGTCAAGTACTTCGCGTACGGCTGGTCCAGCCGACGCTCGCTGCCCGCGCTGCGCGACCAGGTCGGCGCGGCGCTCGCCGCCGCCCGGCTGACCGGCTGGGACGGGCTGCACCGGGAGCAGCGCGAATACCTCGACGGGTTCTGGGACGCCGCCGACGTCCGGGTCGAGGGGGACCCGGAGGTGCAGCAGGCCGTCCGGTTCGGACTGTTCCACGTGCTCCAGGCCGGTGCGCGGGCGGAACGCCGGCCGATCTCCGCCAAGGGGCTGACCGGTCCCGGCTACGACGGGCACGCGTTCTGGGACACCGAGATGTTCGTGCTGCCGGTGTTGACGTACACCCAGCCGGGCGCGGTCCGCGACGCGCTGTACTGGCGGCACGCCACCCTGGAACAGGCCCGGGAGCGGGCCCGGACGTTGAACCTGGCCGGCGCGGCCTTCCCGTGGCGCACCATCGAGGGGCCGGAGTCCTCGGCGTACTGGCCGGCCGGCACCGCCGCCTTCCACATCGCCGCCGACGTCGCCGACGCGCTGCGCCGCTACGTCCTGGTCACCGGTGACGAGCAGCTCGAACGGGACATCGGCCTGGAACTGCTGGTGGAGACGGCCCGGCTGTGGCGTTCCCTGGGCCACCACGACCGGTACGGCCGGTTCCACATCGACGGGGTGACCGGCCCCGACGAGTACACCGCCGTCAAGAACGACAACGTCTACACCAACCTGATGGCGCAGCGGAACCTGCTCACCGCCGCCGACTGTGCGATGCGCCTGCGTGACGAAGCCCTCGACCTGGGGGTTTCCGAGGAGGAGGCGGCCGAGTGGCGGGACGCCGCCACCGCCATGCACATTCCGTACGACGAGGGGCTCGACGTGCACGAGCAGGTGGAGGGGTTCACCAGGCTCCAGGAGTGGGACTTCGCGCACACCCCCACCGAGAAGTACCCGCTGCTGCTGCACTACCCGTACTTCGACCTGTACCGCAAGCAGGTGGTCAAGCAGGCCGACCTGGTGCTGGCCATGCACTGGCGGGGGGACGCCTTCACCGACGCGCAGAAGCTGCGCAACTTCCTCTACTACGAGCGGCGTACCGTGCGGGACTCGTCCCTGTCGGCGTGCACCCAGGCGGTGCTCGCGGCCGAGGTGGGCCAGCCCGAGCTGGCGCACAGCTACCTGCGGGAAGCCGCGCTGATGGACCTGCACGACCTCAACGAGAACACCCGCGACGGCGTGCACATGGCGTCGCTCGCGGGGGCCTGGATCGCGTTGGTGGCCGGGTTCGGCGGGCTGCGCGACCACGACGGCGAGCTGTCGTTCGCCCCCCGGCTGTCCAGCCGGTTGAGCCGGTTGGAGTTCTCGTTGCAGTGGCGGGGGATGCGGCTGCGGGTGGACGTCCGGCCGCACCAGACGACGTACTCGTTGCGTAACGGGGGCCCGGACACGGTGGTGGAGCTGCGCCACCACGGCGAGACCGTGCGGGTCACCTCCGCCGCGCCGGTGACCGTGCCGGTGCCGCAGCGCCACGGGAGCGGCCCGGCACCGGAGCAGCCGCCCGGCCGGGCTCCGCTGCTGCGCCTGCCCGAGTCCCCCGGCTGACCCCGCCGGCGGGTCGCCGTCGCACCCGCGACGACGACCCGCCGCCCCCGACTGAGCCGCAGGTCAGAACTGGGGACCGTTGGAGGGCCGGCCTACGGCGTCGCGCGGGGCGACGGCCCGAGGGTCCTCGGGGGTACGCGCCTGCGCCGCCTCGTCCGCCCAGTCGGGCTCGTGCCCGGCGTCCGGTTCGGGGCGGTCCTGCTCGATGGTCCGGGTCTGCTGACGTGCCTTCCGCTTGGCCATGGCGAACCTCGTGATCCGTGCGCGGCGCGGCTGCGCCGGTGTCCCGCGCGTCTTCCCGCCGGAAACCACCGCAAACCGCCGCCGGGCGCGGGTGGCGTCAGGTGTCGAGGTGGCGGGCGAAGGCGAGGCGCAGGTGGTTCTTGGGGCGGGCGCCGACGATCGAGCCGGCCACCTGCCCGCCGACGAACACCAGCATGGTGGGCAGCGACATCACCCCGTACGCCCGGGTGGTGTCGGGGTTCGCGTCGGTGTCCAGGGCGACCACCCGCAGCCGGTCGCCGAACTCCTCGGCCAACTCGGCGAGGTGCCGGGAGGTGCCGACGCAGGGCGGGCACCAGTCGGCCCAGAAGTCGACCACCACCGGCCGGTCGGCGGCCAGCACCGTTTCGGCGAAGGTGGCGTCGGTGACGGCTGTCAACCGGTGCGCCGCCGTGTCCTGAGGCATGTTTCCTCCCGTTGTGCGATGGCCTGGGTGAGCTGGTCGTGCAACCGGCGGCGGACCGTGCCGAGCCGGTCGAGGTAGGCGTCCACCTCGGCCAGCTTGCGGCGCAGCACCGCCACCGAGTCGGGGCAGACGTCCCCGGAGGCGTGGCCGGCCCGCAGGCAGGCCACGAAGGGCCGGATGTCGTCGAGGCCGAAGCCGACCGCCAGCAGCGCCCGGATCTCGTGCACCACCCGCAGCTCGGCCTCGTCGTACACCCGGTAGCCGTTGGCCGAGCGGCGCGGCCGGACCAACCCGTGCGTCTCGTAGTACCGCAGCGTGCGGGTGCTCGTCCCGGCCCGCTGCGCCAGTTCGCCGATCAGCATCCCGACCTCCCCGGCGGCGTCTCCCGGCGTCACGCTAGACCTTGTCGCCGGTGTCAAGGCAACGGGTGAGAGTGGCCCCCGGGCGGGTAACCGCCACCGGCCGGCGAGCGGGAAGGGGCGACCACCATGGGGGTACGTGCGGAGGCGACGGTGTCGCTCGGGCAGGTCAGGCTGCCGGCGGACGTCGACGGGCCGGACGACGCGACGGGGGTGGTGCTCTTCGCCCACGGCAGCGGCAGCTCCCGGCACAGCCCGCGCAACGTGGCGGTGGCCCGGGTGCTCCAGCGTCGCCGGCTGGTGACCGTGCTCGTGGACCTGCTCACCGCCGAGGAGGACGAGGTCGACGCCCGGACCGCGCAGTGGCGCTTCGACATCGACCTGCTGGCCGACCGGCTCACCGGCACCCTCGACTGGCTCGCCGCCGAACCCGCGCTGGGCCGGCTGCCGGTCGGCCTGTTCGGGGCGAGCACCGGGGCCGCCGCCGCCCTGGTGGCCGCCGCCGCCCGCCCGCAGCGGGTCGCCGCAGTGGTGTCCCGGGGTGGCCGGCCGGATCTGGCCGGCCCCGCCCTGTCCGGGGTACGCGCGGCGACGCTACTGCTGGTGGGTGGCCTCGACGATCAGGTGATCACGGTGAACGAGCAGGCCGCCGAGGTGCTCGTCGCCCCGCACGAATTGCGCGTGGTGCCCGGCGCCGGTCACCTGTTCGAGGAACCCGGCACGCTCGACCAGGTGGCCGACGCCGCCGCCGACTGGTTCACCCACCACCTACCCGTCCCCGCCTGACCGGCTCGGCAGGGCGACGCGCAAGGGGTGGGATGTTGCGGTATCCGAGCGCTCAGACACCGCAACATCGCCCCCCTTGCGACGGACGGACGGGCGGGCGGGCGGACGGGGCGGGGCTCAGGCGGGGGTGGCGGGGGGCTCGTCGCGGCGGTGGTGGGGGCGGTCGGAAGGCGGGGTCGGGGCGACCTGCTCCCGGTGCCGCTGGACGGTGTCGACCACCCGGTAGGCGACCGCCGCGATCGGCACCGAGACGAAGGCCCCGGCGATGCCGGCGATCAGCGTGCCCGCCGTGACCACCACCAGGATCACCGCCGGGTGCAACTGCACCTGCCGCTTCATGACCAACGGTTCCAGCAGATTGCCCTCGACCTGCTGGACGGCGATCACCGCGGCCAGCACCAGCAGCGCCGTGGTCGGCCCGTTCGCGGCCAACGCCACCAGGACGGCCACCGCGCCGGCCACCGTCGCCCCGATGATCGGCACGAACCCGCCGAGGAAGGTGATCAGGGCCAGGGGCAGCGCCAACGGCACCCCGAGCAGCACCAGCGCCAGCCCGATCCCGATCGCGTCGATGGCTGCGATGATCATCGTGCCCCGGCTGTACGAGCCGAGGGTGCGCCAGCCGACCCGGCCCGCCTCGGCGGCCACCGTACGGTTCGGTCCGGTCATCCGGCGCAGCACCCAGTGCCACATCGACCGGCCGTCCTTGAGCAGGAAGAACAGCAGCACCAGGGCGAGCAGGGTGGAGCCCAGCGCCTCGGCAGCCGTACGGGCCCCGCCGACCGGGTCGGGGGCGCTGCCGCCGAGCCCGTCGCGGACCTGCCCGATCAGCTTGTCGAGTTGGGCGTCACTGACCGGCAGGGTCCCGGTGACGAAGTCGCGGGAGCGTTGCAGCCCCTCGTCGAGTTGCTGGCTCAGCTCACCGAACTGGGCGGCCGTCAGGTTCCACACCAGCACCCCCACCCCGACCAGCACCCCGAGCAGCAGCAGGACGCTCAACAGCGCGGCGAGCGCGGCCGGAACCCGCAGCCGGCGTAGGGCCAGCAGCACCGGGTCGAGCAGCGCGGTGAGGAAGAGGGTGACGGCCACCGCGATCGCCAGCGGCGCGAGCAGCACCGCCACCCGGCCCAGCAGGTAGCAGCCGAACACCACGACCACCAGGCAGGCGCTCCACACCACCGCCGTGCGGACCAGCCAGGGCAGCGCCGCCCAGGCCTGCCGTGGGCTGGGGCGGGCACCCGCAGCCGTCACCTCGGGCGTCCGCCCGGCACCGTCCTCGACCACGTCGGTTCCTCCTCGGTCTCGGCGGGGTCGATACCCGACCGGGTCGGCCGCGACACCCGGTGGCTCAACGCCGTGCCGGCCACCGGGTTCCGTTCAGGACGGTCGTCCCCGGACGGTGCCGCCGGCAGGACGTCGCCCCGGTCCGCCCACCGCGGCCGCGCTGCGGTGTTTGCGCCCGGGTGGTGGGGGAACGCAGCGGACAGCAGACGAGGAGGGGACATCATGAGCGACTTCCTGAACAAGGTCAAGGACTTCGCGGACAAGCACGACAAGCAGGTCGACCAGGGTCTGGACAAGGCCGGTGACTACGCCGACGAGCGGACCGGCGGCAGGTACGACGAGCAGATCGACAAGGGCGTCGACGCGATCCAGGCGCACACCGGTGAGGGCGACCAGGGCCGCTGACCGGTTCCTCACTGCCGGGCCGCCCGACCGGGGCGGCCCGGCAGCGTCGTGTCAAGGACTGATCACCTCTGGTAACCATCGAGGACTCTCGCTACTATCCGCACTCGGGGCATGACTCACCGTGGAGTCGTGTGGAGTGGGTCGGCGCGCGAGCCCGCGGGCCGTCGACGAGAGGGAGCATCCCCGGTGACCGAGACAACGCACGCCACGCAGGCCCGGCCGTATCCGTTCAGCGATCCGCACCGGCTCGACGTCGACCCCCGGTACGCCGGGCTGCGCCGCGACGAACCGTTGGTGCGGGTGCAACTCCCGTTCGGGGAGCCGGCCTGGCTGGCCACCCGGCACGCGGACGTGCGGACCGTGCTGGGTGATCCGCGGTTCAGCCGGGCCGCCGCCGTCGGACGGGACGAGCCGCGCAGCGTCCCCTACCAGCGGGAGTCCGGCATCCTCGGGATGGACCCGCCCGAGCACAGCCGGCTGCGTCGGCTGGCGGCCAAGGCGTTCACCGCCCGGCGGGTCGAGGAACTGCGTCCACGCACCCGCGAACTGGCCGACGAACTCGTCGCCGGCATGATCGCCGCCGGGTCACCGGCCGACCTGGTCGCCCACCTCGCGACCCCGCTGCCGATCCGGGTCATCTGCGACCTGCTCGGGGTGCCGGTCGCCGACCAGGACCGGTTCCACACCTGGTCCGAGGCGATCGTGTCGACCACCTCGCTGCGGCCGGAGGTGGCCGAGAGCTACCTCGACCAACTGCTGTCGTACATGGCGGGGCTGGTCGCGAAGCGGCGGGTGACCCCCACCGACGACCTGATCGGGGCGATGGTCCGGGCCCGCGACGAGAACGCCGACCGGCTCACCGAGGACGAGATGGTGCGGCTGGCGGCGGGCCTGCTGGCCGCCGGCCACGAGACCACCGTGACCCAGATCCCCAACCTGGTCTACGTCCTGCTCACCGAGCCCGACGTCTGGCAGCGGCTGCTCGACGAGCCGTCCCTGGTGCCGTCCGCCGTGGAGGAACTGCTGCGGTTCATCCCGCTCGGCGCGACCTCCGCGTTCGCCCGGTACGCCCTGACGGATGTCGAACTCGGCGGGGTGCTGGTCCGCGCCGGGGAACCGGTGCTGGTCTCCATCCACTCGGCCAACCGGGACGAGACCGTCTTCCCCGACGCCGACCGGCTCGTCCTCGACCGGGAGGCGAACCCGCACCTCGCCTTCGGGCACGGCCCGCACCACTGCATCGGGGCCCAACTGGCCCGGATGGAACTCCAGGTGGTCCTGGAGACGCTGCTGACCCGCACCCCGGGCCTGCGGCTGGCGGTGCCCCCGGCGGCACTGACCTGGAAGAGCGGCCTACTCGTCCGGGGTCTGACGGCGTTGCCCGTCAACTGGTAGCGAAAGGAACGGTGGAGCTGATGGGGGACAGCGGCTGGCGGGTGCACGTGGACCCGACCCGGTGCATCGGGGCGGGGATCTGCGCGAGCTACGCCCCGGCCCACTTCGTCCTGGTGGACGGGGGGTTGTCCCGGCCGGTGGCCGAACGGATCGACCCGGCGGACGCGGTGCTGGACGCCGCCGAGTCCTGCCCGATGGAGGCGATCGTGGTGTCCGACGCGGCGGACGGCAGCCGGGTCGCCCCGCAACCGTGACCGGACGCGGTGGTCACCTCCGGCGGGGTGCCCGGAGGTGACCACCGGCGACGGTCAGTCCTGCCCGTCGTGCAGCTCGGCCCGGCTGGTCGGTCGCCCGCTCAGCGTGTCCCTGATCCGGTCGATCAGCCCGGCGCCGGGGTTGAGCAGTCGGTTCGCCGGTGGGTGGTCCGGTGCGCCGGGATGCGGGCGGGTCGGCAGGTGCCCCTTCGCCGCCAGCACCCGGTCGGCCAGCTCCACCAGCTCCTCGTGGGCGACCGCCGCCCGCAGCCGGGGGAACAGCTCCGACTCCTCCTCCCGTACGTGGTGCCGGATGGTCTTCGCCAGGTGGCTGATCAACGGCTCGAAGCGGGCGTCGGACGGGTCCAGCGGCTCCAGTTCCTTCAGTGTCCGCTCGGCGGCGGCGTGTTCGGCGATCTCGTGTTCGGCGAGCTGGTCGCCGTCGGGCAGGGCCCGGCGGGCGGTCGGGTAGACGTACATCTCCTCGGCGACCGCGTGCCGGACCAGTTCGGCGATCAGCACGTCGGCCAGCCGGCGGCGGTGCCCGGCGGTGCCCTGCGGGTTCTCCAGCTCCACGAAGATCGCCTCGATCTCGTGGTGGTCGGCGGTCAGGACGTCCACCACGTCCCGAGCCGTGGTGGCCTGTAGGTCGCTCATCTCGGTGCCCCTAACCGGTTGCGGACGGATCGGCTCCTGGCGGGGCCTGTACCCACCGCCGGCCCTCCGAACCCATCACCGTCGATGGGCCACCACCTGTGGACCCCGCCCGCACCGGCGACGGTCAGCGACCCGTCGCGCCGGTCCTATTCGGACGCGGGCGGCGGGAGCGAGCCGAGCAGGCGGGTCACGCCGATCTCGATGACCACCCGCTCCGGGTTGGGGCGCGGCGGGCGGTAGCGCTCGGCGTACCGGCGCTCGGCCTCGGCCACGGCGGCGGCGTCGGTCCGCAGCACCGCCCGGCCCTCGACGGTCAGCCACCAGCGGCCGTCGAGGTGACACGCCGCCACGGGGACCCCCGCCGCGCCGGCGGCGGCGACGTACCGGGCCTTGGCCGAACCGGCGGACGTGATCACCCGGGCCAGCCCGGCAGCCGGATCGTAGGTCAGCCCGACCGGTACGACGTGCGGCGTGCCGTCGGGCCGCAGAGTGGTCAGCGTGGCCAGGTGCCGCTCGCGGCAGAACGTGAGGACCCGCTCGTCGTGCGGGTCCAACCGATGCCTGCCGGCCATGTCCGTCCCCCGTCCCAGGGCCGGCGCGGTCCCGGCTCGGCCCCGATCATGACACGATCCGGCGGGACCGGCCCGGACCGGGCGGGACACCCGTGCGACCGGGTTGACCGGGCAGGCTGCGCCCGGCGGCCCGGCGTCGGTGGGCCAGCCGGGTCAGGTAGATCAACGCCCCGGCCAGCACGCCCATGTCGTCCAGGAAGATCGGGTCGGGCAGGAGGTCGACCGGGCAGATCGTGTAGATCAGCGCGCCGTAGAACGCCACCTTGCCGCTCACGCCGAGCGTGCCGAGCAGCCGCCGGGTGCGGACCACCCGTACCGCCAGCAGGACCGCGCCGACCAGTGTCGCCAGCGCCAGGATCGCGCCGACTACGACGAGCGCCCACATCTCCCGGGACATGCCCGCAACGCTAGTCCAGCGGCAGCCCGCCTGCCGCGGTCCGGAACGCGACGCGCCGCCGTCACCGGCATGTGGCGCGGCCCGGCCCGGTGGCGGCGACGTCGTCGGGAGGTGGGTCAGTAGGCGGCGACGGCAGCCCGGCCGCGCGCCACGACCGGGTTCTCCCGGGTGGTGTCCGCCGTCGGGCGGGGAGCCTCCGGCATCGGCAGCACCGACTCGGCCCGCTCCGGGCGGCGCTCCCGCGCGGCGAACGCCTCGTCGCGCAGGCTGCGGGCCGCCGCGCCGGCCAGGTCGGCGGCCCGCCAGGCCGCCTGCTCCCGGGCGACCGCCGCCCGGTGCCGGGCCGCCAGGTGGTCCCGGGTCGCGCGGCGCAGCACGAGTTCCTGCTCCACCGGGTGCCGGCGCGGGTCCCAGCCGGCCCGGTGGGCGAGCGCGTCGGCGAGCTGCGCGTCCGACAGCTCACCCCGCCGATGCGCCTCCTCGGCGGCCCGGTGCAGCCAGCGTTCCCGGTCGGCGTACTCGGCGGGGGTCTGACCGGTGTGCGGCAGGGGCATGACCGCGGCGGCGGCGAGCCGGCGCAGGTGCGCCTCGGCCGCCTCCAGAGCCGTCCAGGCCGACTCGACCTCGTCCTGGGTGACGAGCCACTCGGCCCGCAGCCGGCTCGCCGTGGTGCCGGCCCGGTCGGCCGCCACGGCGACCTCCTCGGCGTACCGGGTGTGCTCCCGGTCCTGCTCGGCACGTTCCGGGTCGTCGGGCAGGGCGGCGTCGCGGAACCGGCCGGCCACCGCCAGCCGGAGCCGGCCGGGCCGGACCACCAGGGCCGCGACGGCGACAGCGGCGAGGGCGAGCAGGATCAGCCAGATCGCGGCGGCGGCGGGGACATCGGGCAGGACGGCGGAGAAGACGGTCTGCATCACCAACACCTCACGGTGGACAACGATGTGGACGGACGGGGGCCCGGCAGCGGGCGGGAGCTGTGCGGCGCGTCCTGCGGCGGGCGGACCGGGTCGGTCGGACCGGACCTGCCGGTCGGACCGGACCTGCCGGTCGGATCGGTTCGGACCGGATCTGCCGGACCGGACCTTTCCGGATCGCGGTCGGACCGGCCGGGGCACCCCGGAGCCGCGGTCGGCAGGGGTCCGGTGGTGGCCGGACGGGCGGCGCAGGTGCCGCGCGGATCAGCTCCGGGGCGGGCCGCGCCGGCCGGTGGCGTCCCGGACCGGGTCCGGGGTCGCCCCGGCGGCCGGTGCGACGGGCCGGGCGGCGGCCTCGACGGCGGGCGTCGGCGGCTGGGGTCGGCGGGACCCGTCGTCGGGCCGCTCGTCACCGGGCCGGGCCTCGGCCCGGTCGCCGGTCGGCCGGGTGTCGGCGGGCAGCGTCGCCACCCGCGAGGTCACCACGGCCGGTCGGGCGGCGACGGCGGCCGGCCCACCGGTGACGGCGAGGAACCCGCCGAGGCCGGCGGCGAGCACCAGCGCGGTGACCGCCAGCCGGGTCAGGTCGCGCAGCCTCGACACCCAGAACGGCGGGGTGGAGGCTACGCGGATCACCCGTCCAACCTATCCCCGACCGGCCGTCCGCGCAGCGGCGGTGACCCGACCGGAGGGGTGAGTCGGGCCACGGTGTGCCGTGTGGACGGACCGTTCCCACCAGGGATACGGCCGTTGGCCTGCGCCTGGATGCATCGACGGGAATGAGAATGCCGACAGTTTCCGGCTGGTGCGTCCGGGCAATTCCGCCGGCGGCGTGACGCTCCGTCGCGCCGGACCGACAAATCGGAGGAGACACCATGGGAGTACGCCGTCAGGTCGCCGCGGCCGTCGCGGTGGCCGCCGCGGCGGTGCTGGCCACCGCCGCACCCGCGCAGGCCGCGCCGACCGCCGTCGACACCGGACCGCTCACCCCGGTGGCCGACGTCGACGTCGAGCGCTACGCGGGCGACTGGTACCAGATCGCCGCCATCCCGGCGATCTTCGAGATCCAGTGCTACAAGAACGTGACGGCGCGGTACGACGTCCAGCCCGACGGCACCATCGGGGTCCGCAACGCCTGCCGCACCATCCTCGGCACCACCAGCGCGGTCACCGGGCGGGCCCGCAGCGAGAACCCGCCGGCCGACTCGGCGTTGACCGTGTCCTTCCTCAAGCTCGGCGGTAAGTGGATCTACCTGGGTGGGCCGAACTACGTGGTGATCGGGCTCGATCCCGACTACCGGTGGGCGGTCGTCGGCGACCCGGACCGCAGCACCGGCTTCGTCCTCTCCCGGGAGCCGGCGCTGACCGGGGCGCAGACGGCGGCGGCGAAGGCGGTGCTCACCGCCAACGGCTACGACCTGTGTGACTTCCGCACCACCCGGCAGGACGGTGGCGGCGGAGCCGGCAGCTTCTGCTGACCCTCCACGCGCGACGGCCCGTCCCCGCCGGGGCGGGCCGTCGACGTGTGCCGGGTCGGCGGTGTCCGGCCGGGCCCCGGCGTCCGGGCCGGTCGGCTCAGGACCCGGCGTCGGTCGGGTCGGGGCTGAAGAGGGCGAGCAGGGCACCGACCTGGCGGTCGGCCTCGGCGGGGTGCCGGAAGTGGCCGCTGGGGTTGAGCGTGTACTCGTTGCGCCGGCCGACCCGGGTACGCCGCAGGTAACCGCCGGCCTCCAGGTCGGCGACGATCGCCTGGGCGGCCCGTTCGGTCACCCCGACCTCGTCGGCGACGTCCCGGAGGCGGGCGGTGGGGTTGCGGGCGATGGCGAGCAGCACGTGACCGTGGTTGGTGAGGAACGTCCAGTTCCGGGTGCTCCCCGTGCCGCCTGTCGCCATGACGGTCATGGTATGGCCCGTTCCTGGGAGACCCGTCGCCGGCCGCCCCGACGCGTCGCACCCGGGCCCACGCGTCGCCCACCGGTCCGGTGCGCGCCCCGGGGCCGACACGTCGTCGACACCGCGCCGACCGACGCCTGAAACGTGTATCACGAAATCTTGACGTACCTTTAGCTGCGTGTGACCGTGGGGACACGGCCGTCGTCGCCGCCGGCCGGCGTGACCAGGCGCGATTCCGGACCGAGGTGAGGCAATGGCCCCGATCACTCCGACCCAGGCGCTGGCCGAGTTGCAGGCCGGCAACCGGCGGTTCGTCGCCGGTGTGCCCCGTCATCCCAACCAGGACGCCGGGCACCGCGCCGCCGTCGCCGACGGTCAGCATCCCTTCGCCGTCATCGTCGGCTGCTCCGACTCCCGGCTCGCCGCCGAGATCATCTTCGACCGGGGTCTCGGCGACCTGTTCGTGGTCCGGACCGCCGGGCACACCGCCGGGCCCGAGGTGCTCGGCAGCGTCGAGTACGCGGTCACGGTGCTCGGCACCCCGCTGGTGGTGGTCCTCGGGCACGACTCCTGCGGTGCCGTGCAGGCTGCCCGGGACACGGCCCGCACCGGCACCCAGCCGCCGGGGCACCTCTACTCGGTGGTCGCCGCCGTCGGGCCGAGCCTGCGCCGCGCGGCCCAGCAGGGGGTGCACGACATCGACGGGATCGTCGACATCCACATCGCGCAGACCGTCGAAGTGCTGCTCGGCAACTCTCCGGTGATCGCCGCCGAGGTGGCCGCCGGTCGGTGCGCGGTGGTCGGCATGTCCTACCGGCTCGCCGCCGGCGAGGTCCGCCAGGTCGCCCCGGCCGAGGAGCCCACCGCTCAGGCGTCCGCCGTCGCGGTACCCGGGCCCGCCGTGCCGACGGGTGTCGACCCCGCCCCGGCGGCCGTCCCCGGCTGAACCGCCCCAGGCACGACGAAGGCCGCCCGGCTGGACCGGGCGGCCTTCGTCGCTTGCTCGATCGACCCCGATGGGGCTGATCACCGCGCTACAGCAGTGACACGTGCACGTGGTCGGTGTGGTCGGACGGCCCCGAGTACGAACTCCAGCCGTTGGCCGGGAACCAGATCTGCCGGTTCCAGATCACGTAGTAGATGCCCAGCCGGTCCGAGTTGCGGATCAGGAACGCGGCGAGGTTGTTGCCGTACATCCGGGTGTCGTTGTTGTGCCACGGGCTGAACCCGCTGTTCTGCAACGACCAGTCGCACGCCCTGCCCTTGGGGTGCTCCCACGGCCCACCGGGGCGGTAGCAGCCGACGAACCGGTTGAACCCGGCCCGCTTGACCTCCTTGTACATGTGCAGCGTGCGCGGGGTGACGCAACCGGACGTGGTCGGGTCGTTCTCACTGCACGACTCGCCGCGCCAATCGCCGTTGGCGCTCTGGCCGGGGGCGACGCGGGCCACCGGGGACGTCGCGTCGACCAGGCCGCCGGTGAAGCCCCGACCGCCGACCAGGGCCAGCGCCTTGTCGGCCTCGGTCTTCTTCTTGGCCATCAGGTTGGTCTGCTTCTGCTGCTCCCGGACCTCGGCGTCGACGGCGAGCTTGGCCTGCTCGGCCCGGGTCTTGACCTTGTTGACCTCGGCCAGCTTGCCGGCGTTGACCATGTTCAGCTCGTCCAGGGCGGCGGCCCGGCGGACGAAAGCGTCCGGGGCGTCGCTCTCCAGCAGCGCGGCGACCGCGCCGACCCGACCCGTCCGGTACGACTGGGCGGCGATCTCGGTGACCTGCGGGGCCAGCGCCGCCAGTTCCTGCTCCGCCTTCTCCACCTCGATGGCGTATTCGAGCTGGCGCTTCTTGGACTTCTCCAGCCGGGTCTTCGCCGCCGAGTACTCCCGGTTGGTGGCTTCGATGACGTCGGTGAGCAGCTTCGGCTCGTCGTCCTCCTCGTGCCCCGAGGGGGTGGGCGCGTTGGGCGCGGCCGTCGCGGGGGCGGCGGCCGGTCCGGCGACGATCGCCAGGGCGGCGAGTACGGCCACTGCCGGCGTCAACCAGCGGCGTAGGGGTGCCGTCACAGTTTTCCCTTCCGTCGACCGCCGACCGGGTTAGCTGACGGGTTCGGGACGGAAGTGGCCCCTACCGCTGGCGCGGATTCACCCCGGGTGCTCGGTTCCCCGGCTCGCCGTACGGCGATTGGGCGGTGGCACCGCTGGCGCCGGTGGGCGCCTTCGGCGGTGACCGGCAGCGAGGTTACCCGAGAGTCGTCCCGGGGATCTACGCCCGCAACCCGACCAAATGAGTATTTTCCCGATAGCGAGGGGTAATCAGTGACGCGACCGACAGCCGCGACCTCGCCTCCGGTCACGCAGCGCAGTGTCACCATGCGGTGTCCGTGCTCCTTTCCGGGTCTGGCCACCGTGCGGCGGCCGGGGTGGACGGATCGCCGTGCCGGGGCGCGCTCAACGCCTCCAGCGCCTCGGCGCGGTCGGGGGCCGGACGTGGGGTGGGCGGCGGCCCGGCCGTACCGGCGTCGGCCGGCCCCCGTCCGGCGGTCACGACCAGTGCGGCCAGTCCGGTGGTCAGCGGCACCGCCGCCACCAGGCCGAGGGTCGCCACCGCGCTGCGGACGATCTCCTGGGCCAGGAACTCGCTGGTGAGGATCTGGCCCACCGGGCGGCTGTCGGCGGTGAGCAGGAGCAGCAACGGCAGCGACGCGCCCGCGTACGCCAGCACGATCGTGTTGACCGTGGACGCGATGTGCGCCCGGCCGACCCGGGTCGCCGCCCGGTAGAGCTGCAACCGGGACAGCCCCGGGTTGGCGTGCGCCAGCTCGGTGACGGTGGCCGCCTGGGTGACCGTGACGTCGTCCAGGACCCCCAGCGAACCGATGATGATCCCGGCCAGCAGCAGGCCGTGCAGGTCCACGTCACGTTGGTACATCGACAGCGTGGTGGCCTCCTCGCTGCCGTACCCGGTCAGGTGGGTGGCGGCGGTGGCCAGCGTGCCCAGTACGCCGGTCAGCACCAGGCTGCCCAGGGTGCCCAGCACCGCCACCGAGGTCTGCGCGGTGATCCCGTGGGTCAGGTACAGCACCACGAACATGATCAATGCGGCACCGGTGACCGCGATCGGCAGCGGTGCACCCCCGGCGGAGATGCCCGGCACCACGAAGGTCAACAGGATGGCGAAGCTCGCCCCGAGACCGGCCAGGGCGGCCAGCCCGCGCAGCCGGCCGAACGCCACGATCGCCGCCGCGAACAGGGCGACCAGCCAGAGCAGCGGCATGCCCCGCTGGTGCTCGGCGATGTGGTAGCTGCTCGCCGACGGATCGCTCGGGTCGGCCAACGCGACGAGCACCACCTCGTCGCCGACCGCCACCGTCGGCGCTCCCGGCCCGGACGGTACCGGTGTCTGCACCTCCCGGCCCGCGTCCGGCCCCTGCTCGACGGCGACCGTCACCGTCCCGCACGGCCCTTCGGCCACCCCGGAGGGGCCGTCGGGGGTCTGCGGGGCGGGCGGGCACGGCTCGGTCACCACCCGGGTCACCGTGCCGTGGTGACGGGGCACCTGCTCACCTTGGTCGATCTCGGGGGTCGTGCCGGGCCAGAGGACCAGCGTGGCGATCACCGTGACCACGATCAGCGGCACCACCGTCATGACGAGGAGCCGCCGCACCCGCGGCGGGGTGGACGGGGTGGGACGGGTGTGATCGGCGCCCATGCGTGCGAGTTCTCCCAACGATCCGGGACGGGATACGTGTCAGCCGGCCAGCCGGTTCACCACGGGCGGCGGGTCATCGTCGGACGATGGTAGCCACCACCACGGCCCGTCCGCCCGGTTCGGCCTGCCCACGCGCCGACCCACCCGTACGGCCGGGCGGCTGCCCGTGGTCGTCGGCATGCTGCCGGGCCCGCCGCGACGCACATCCCCTCGGGGCGGGTCAGCCGCGTTTCATCAGGCGGCCGACGGCCGCCATCATCTCGGCTGCCATCTCGTCGGCGCGGCCCTCGGCGGCCCCCTCGTGCATGCAGTGCCGGGCGTGGCCGTCGAGCAGCCCGAGGGCGACCTTGTCCAGGGCGGCCTGGACGGCGGAGATCTGGGTGAGCACGTCGATGCAGTACCGGTCGTCGTCGACCATCTTCTCGATGCCCCGGACCTGCCCCTCCACGCGGCGCAGCCGCGCGAGCAGCTGGTCCTTGCTGGCGGTGTAGCCCCGGACCGGGGTGCTCGGTGAGGTCATGGCAACCACGATAGCGTACCCCCTGGGGGTATGCTACGGTCGCAGGGCAACGTACCCCTGGGGGGTATGTTGGACGAGGGAGGGGAGAGCCACATGATCACGAACTACCAGGTGACGGGCATGACCTGCGGGCACTGCGTCAGCGCGGTCAGCGCCGAGGTGGGTGCCCTCGACGGCGTCACCGACGTCCAGGTCGACCTGGCCACCGGCCGGGTCGCCGTCACCAGCGACGGTCCGCTGGACACCGCGTCCGTGCGGGCCGCCGTCGACGAGGCCGGCTACGACCTCGTCGAGGCGTGACGGTCCGGGGCGACCGATGAACACACCGACCAGGCTCGGCGGTTTCGCCCTCGCCCTCGCGGCGGTGTTCGGCGCGGCGTACGGGGTCGGCCAGCTGACCGGCCCCGTCACCCCGCCCGCCGAGACCCGCCACGACCCCACGCACATCCCGGAACCCGCCCGCGGCACCGTCGTCCCCGAACCCACCACCGACCCGACGCCGACCGTCACCGGCGGGGCCGGTCACACCCACGGTTGACCGGAGGTGCCGCGATGACCCCGACCACGCACAACCCGCCCACCGCACCCCACCTGATCGAACTGGCCATCGGCGGGATGACCTGCGCCTCCTGCGCCGCCCGGATCGAGAAGAAGCTCAACCGGCTCGACGGGGTCGAGGCGAGCGTCAACTACGCCACCGAGAAGGCCACCGTCCGGTACGCCGACGGGGTCACCCCGGACGACCTGATCGCCACCGTGGAGAAGACCGGCTACACCGCCGTCGTCCCCCCGCCGCCCGCCCCCGCCGGGACGGAACCGGCCCGTGCGCCGGTCGACGAGCTGGACGCCCTGCGGACCCGGCTGCGGGTGTCGGCCGTGCTCACCGTGCCGGTGATCGTGCTGGCGATGGTGCCGGCCTGGCAGTTCACCTACTGGCAGTGGCTGTCGCTGACCCTGGCCGCCCCGGTGGTCGCGTACGGCGGGCTGCCGTTCCACCGGGCCGCCTGGACCAACCTGCGGCACGGCGCGGCGACCATGGACACCCTGGTGTCGCTCGGCACCCTGGCGGCGTTCGGCTGGTCGCTCTGGGCGCTCTTCCTTGGTGACGCCGGCATGCCCGGGATGACCCACCCGTTCCGGCTGGACATCGTCCGCACCGACGGGGCCGGCAACATCTACCTGGAGGCCGCCGCCGGGGTGACCGTGTTCCTGCTGGCCGGCCGCTACTTCGAGGCCCGGTCCAAGCGGACCGCCGGGGCGGCCCTGCGCGCCCTGCTCGAACTCGGCGCGCGGGACGTCGCCGTGCTGCGCGGCGGCACGGAGACCCGGGTTCCGGTCGACCAACTCGTCGTGGGTGACCGGTTCGTGGTCCGGCCCGGCGAGAAGATCGCCACCGACGGGCGGGTCGACGAGGGCACCTCGGCGGTCGACGCCAGCATGCTCACCGGCGAGTCGGTGCCGGTCGAGGTCGGGCCGGGCGACACGGTGGCCGGTGCCACCGTCAACGCCGGCGGTCGGCTGATCGTCACCGCCACCCGGGTCGGCGCAGACACCCAGCTCGCCCAGATGGCCCGGCTGGTGGAGGCGGCACAGACCGGCAAGGCCGCCGTGCAGCGGCTGGCCGACCGGATCTCCGGGGTCTTCGTGCCGATCGTCATCGCGCTGGCCGTCGGCACGCTGGGCTGGTGGCTGGGGGCGGGTGCCGGCCCGACCGCCGCCTTCACCGCCGCGGTGGCCGTGCTGATCATCGCCTGCCCGTGCGCGCTCGGCCTGGCCACCCCGACCGCGCTGCTGGTCGGCACCGGGCGCGGCGCCCAGCTCGGCATCCTGATCAAGGGGCCGGAGGTGCTGGAGTCCACCCGGCAGGTCGACACGGTGGTGCTGGACAAGACCGGCACGGTCACCACCGGCCGGATGACCCTGGTCGACGTCCGACCCGCCGAGGGGCAGGACCGGGCCGAGCTGCTCCGGCTCGCCGGGGCGGTGGAGGCCGGCTCGGAGCACCCGATCGCCCGCGCCGTGGCCGCCGGTGCCGCCGAGGCCGGAGAACTGCCGCCGGTCACCGGGTTCGCCGCCACCGAGGGGCTCGGCGTCACCGGCACCGTCGACGGCCACGATCTCGTCGTCGGGCGGCCGAGGCTGCTGCGCGAGCGGGGTCTGCACGTACCGGAGGAGGTGGTCCGGGCGGTGGCCGAGGCGGAGGCCGCCGGGCGTACGGCGGTGGTGGCGGGCTGGTCCGGGCGGGCCCGGGGGGTCCTCGCGGTCGCCGACGTGGTCCGACCCACCAGCCGGGAGGCGGTCGCCGGGCTGCGCGCCCTGGGCCTGACCCCGGTGCTGCTCACCGGGGACAACGCGACGGTCGCGCGGGCGGTGGCCGCCGAGGTCGGCATCGACCGGGTGACCGCCGAGGTGCTGCCGACCGACAAGGTCGACGTGGTACGCCGGCTCCAGGCACAGGGTCACACGGTCGCGATGGTCGGTGACGGGATCAACGACGCCGCCGCCCTGGCCCAGGCCGACCTGGGGCTGGCCATGGGCACCGGCACCGACGTGGCGATCGAGGCGTCCGACCTGACCCTGGTCCGGGGCGACCTGACCGCCGCGGTGGACGCGATCCGGCTCTCCCGGCGCACCCTCGCGGTGATCAAGGGGAACCTGTTCTGGGCGTTCGCCTACAACGTGGCCGCCCTCCCGCTGGCCGCCGCCGGGCTGCTGAACCCGATGATCGCGGGCGCGGCGATGGCCTTCTCGTCGGTCTTCGTGGTCGCCAACAGCCTCCGCCTCCGCCGCTTCTCCACCACCACCCTCCACCCCGGACGATCGAGTTGATCAAGAGGTTTGCGTCACCCGCGAGCCGGCGGGTGACGCAAACCTCTTGATCAACGGGCTGGGGCCGGTGGTGGAGGTGTTTTGGGGAGGGGAGGCGGGGGTATCTGGGTGGCGTTGGAGGAAATGCTTAATTCGGGAGGCTCTCATGGGGTTCGACGACAAGATCGGCAACACGACCGAGAACACCGCCGGCAAGATCAAGGAAGGCGTCGGCCGGGCGACCGACAACGAGCGCCTCGAGGCCGAGGGCCGCAACGACCAGGCCAAGTCCAGCCTCAAGCAGGCCGCCGAGAAGGTCAAGGACGCCTTCAAGAGCTGAACCGCACCGCCGTCACGCCGGACCGACCCCGTCGGGCCGGCGTGACGCGTGTCCGGGCCCGCCGGTGACCGCCGATTCGATTTCCCGCCCGAACGTGCGGCATCGTGTCGCGGTACGGCCGTCACACCGAACGGGGAAAGCCGATGCATCGCCGCTCCGCCACCGCACTCACCCTCGCCGTCCTCGCCGTCCTCGCCACCGGCTGCTCGGACGGTGAAACCGGCACCGACGCCGCACCCGGCCCGTCGGCCACCGCCACCACCGGGCAACCCACACCGGAGGCGACGGCCACCCCCGCCCCGGAGAGCACCGCGCCGACCACCGGCACCGCCGCGAACACCGCACAGGTCTGCCGCGCCGTCGACCAGTTGATCATCGACGGTAGTCGGCAGATCACCGCCGACTCGGCCGACGCCACCCGGGAGGAACTCACCCCGGAACAGCTCAACGGCAAACTCAAGGGGCGGCTGAGCCGGCTCGCCGACGACGTCCGCGCGCAGGCCCGCAAGGCCAAGGACGACCGGATCAGAAAGCTGGTCGAGGAGACCGCCACGAAGATCGACGCCGGTGCGGCGGCCAAGAGCCCGGCGAGCTGGATGGGCACCGACTTCGTCGACATCCCGCCCCGGCTCACCCGCGACTGCCACGTCTGAGCCGGGCCACGGCTCAGCATCGACCGCTACGGCTCAACGTCGACCGGGCAGCGGGCGCGACGGCGACGTGCCGCCGGCGAGCGAGGCCCGGTCGGCGGCCGAGGTGCCGGACTGCCAGCCCTCGGCGTCCCGCACGGTCAGCCGGGCCCGGGTGACACCAGGGAAGAGGGTGTCCATCCGCTCCCGTACCGCGCCGGAGCGGGCCGCGAGCACCGGCAGCAGCCGGTCCGCCCCGGCGTCCTGCGCCGCCTGCCGGTCCGCCGCGTCGGTCGCGGCCCGCAGCCGCTCACCGATGCGGCTGGCGAAGGCGTGCAGGAAAGCCTCGTCGTACGCCTTCGTCCGCCGGCCGCCGCCGCGCCGTTCCCGCCGGCCGCGCAGCATCGCGGCGGTGCCCTGCACCAGCAGCGAGGTGTGCAGCAGTTCCACCGCCTCCAGGTCGGCGGGGAAGCCGAGCACGGTGGCGAAGCCGAGATCGTCCGACCAGACCGACTCGCACCGGTTCGCCGCCGCCACCTCCTGCACCAGCAGCGCCTTCGCGCCCGCGTACGGGGCGTCGGTGCTGATCCGGACCCCGCCGGGCTGGTCCGGGTGGGTGGCCGTCGACTCGACCAGCGCCCGTTCCAGGCTGTGCCGGGCGATCAACTCCTGCGCCTTCCCGGTGAACGCCTCCGCCTCGGCGGGGAAGGTCGTGGACTCCGCCTTGGCCAGCAGCGCCCGTACCCGGTCGAGGACGCGGGAGCCGGACGGCCCGGGGGCCCCGGCCACCGTCGCGGCACCCACGCCGCCGGGCGGCGGGCGTAGCACCGCCACCGGCGGCAGGCCGGCCAGCAGTGCCAGCACCTCGACCCCGTCCCGCAGGGCGGCGATCCGGTCGGTGCCCTCGCGGGCCGCCCATCCGCCCAGCCAGTCCGCGTCGTCGTCCCAGCGGACCCGGGCGTCCAGGTCGGTCAACTGGTCGTCCCACCACTGCGGCACCGGGCCGGGCTGGGCCGCCCGGTCGGCGGCGAGCGCGTCGACGACCAGCCGGCCGGGGCGCGCGCCGAGCCGGCGGGCCACGATCCGGGCCACGTCGGCCGGCTGCCAGCCCCGGGGCCAGAGCCGGTGCACGGCGGCGGCGAGCCGGCGCAGCAGCGCGGCGTCCACCGCCGCCGGCCCGGCGGGAACGTCCCGGCCGCCGTCGTCGTCGGCCCGCGCCGGGGCGCTGCCGACCACCAGCCGGTCCAGCTTCCGCTCCGCGTCGCGTACGTCGGTGCCGCGCACCGCCGCGACCGCGGCGGTGATGAGGGCGTCGGCGTCCGGCACCTGTGGTCCTTCCTGGGGGACGACGGCCGGCTGGTGTCCGGATCGTCGGGAGTGTCTGCCCGGCAACGGTACCCGGGCCCGGATTGCCCGTCCCCGCCACTCATCCGTTCGTCGCCCGCGCCCGTACTCCTGCCCGGAGTGGACCCGGGTGGACACAGGAGGCGAACGGTGAGCACCCTGACGGTGAGCGAGTCCGTTGACCGCGGCCGGCACCGGGGACGACGGCGGGGTGTGACCCCGGCCGGCGTCCTGACGGCGGTGCTGGTGGTGGCCGCGCTGGCCGCCGGTGGTGCGGTGGTGGCCCAGCGGCAGGGCGTCGACCTGGGTGCCCTCGTCGGCGACGTACGCCGGGAACCGCTCCGGCCGGCCAACGCGGCGGTGCCGCCGGCACCGCCCGGGGCGCAGGCACCCGCCCCGCTCTCCTCCGCCGTGCCCCCCGCCGCCAAGCCCGCCCCGGCGGCGTTGCGCTATCCGCAGCGGGGGACCGGCACCTGGCGGACGGCGACCGCCCAGGGCGCGGTGGCCGGGCGCGGCGGGCAGCTCCTGCGCTACCGGGTGGCGGTGGAGGGCGGCATCGACGACGTCGACCCGGAGCGGTTCGGGCGGGAGGTGGCGGTGGTGCTCGCCGACCGCCGGGGCTGGACCGCCGACGGCCGGTGGCGGCTGCAACGGGTCGGCGGCGACACCCCGGCCGACTTCACCGTGCTGCTGACCACCCCGGTCACCCGGGGCGAGTTGTGCGGGGACACCTCCGACCGGTACACCTCCTGCCGCAACGGCGACCGGGTGGTGATCAACGTGGCGCGTTGGGCCCGGGGCGTTCCCGACTTCCGGGGTGACCTCGGCACCTACCGGGCGTACGTGCTCAACCACGAGGTGGGGCACCGGCTGGGCCGGGGGCACGAACGGTGTCCGGCGGCGGGCGGGCCGGCCCCGGTGATGCAGCAGCAGACCCTCGGCCTGCACGGCTGCCGGCCGAACGCCTGGCCGATGGTGGGCGGCAGCCTGCTCACCGGCCCGGCCGGCGAGTACGACGACCCGATCCCCTCCGACGACTGAGCCCGGCCTCCGGCGGACGTTGATCGACGCCCTGCCTCCGGGCGGACGTTGATCGACCCGGGTGGGCCGATGATGCGCTGTCCCGGGCGGGCGAAGGCGCATCATCGGCCCCGTTGCGGCGATCAAGCGCGCGTCGCCCCGTCGCGCTTCCCGGTCACCGGCGGGGGAAGGACGCCCAGATGTTCTTGGTGCGGTCGGTGGCGTACCAGCCGACCTTGAGTGAGACGGCCATGGCGATCTGGAGCCCCCGGCCCCCGGCCCCCATCGGGCGGGTGTCGGCCAGCTCGGGGATGGTGCTGAGGTCGTGGTCGGCCACGTCGAGGATGAGCGAGTCGTCCACGGCCAGCAACCGGACGATTGTGGGTGGAATGCCGTGTTTGAGGGCATTGGTGGCGAGTTCGGTAGCTACCAGGACGATCAACTCGGGGACCTCGTCCATCCGTTGACCGTCGAGAAGTTGCTCACCGGTGAGGGCCTCGTGCAGGGAGGCGCGCAGGGAGCGTAGGTCGGCGGGGTCGGCCAGTTCCCACCGGCGCAACTCGGCGGCCTGTGGCGGGGGAGGCGAGGTGAGAAGCTGTGCCATGATCTCGGTTTACCCTGCGTAGCGGCCCGCTATGCCCGCTCCCGGTGTCGGGGATTCGTCGACACGCCACGCCCCCCGCCAGCGGCGCGCGGAGTGTGCTTCGGGCCACTGTCCAGGGTGGTCGGCCAGGCAGGGGTGGGTGGGGTTCCGGCGTCCCGCCGGGGATCGCAGAAATCATCCGATTCGGGGCCTGCATCCGCCCCCGCGGTCGCGTAAAGTCCGCAAACTGAACGGGCCATGTCGGCGACGGAACGCCCCGGGAACGGGTGCCCGTCCGCACGGTTGGGCGCATCCCCGCGCCGGCTCACGGACCGCCTCAGGAAGAGCCATGACCGCCAGTACGAAGACCCCCAAGGTGACCGTCGTGGTCCCGGCGTACAACTCCGGGCCGCACATCGAGAAGCTCGTCACCTCGTTGCTGGGCCAGTCGCTGCCCGCCGGTGAGTTCGAGGTCATGTTCGTCGACGACGGCTCGACCGACTCGACCGGCCCCCGCCTCGACGAGCTGGCCGCCGCCCATCCGCACTTCCGGGTGCTGCACATCGACAACTCCGGCTGGCCGTCGCGCCCCCGCAACCTCGGCGTCGAACACGCCCGGGGCGAGTACGTCTTCTTCGCCGACGACGACGACTGGTTCGGCGAGGAGGCGCTGGAACGCCTGTACGCCTGCGCCACCGAGCACGACGCGGACCTGGTGATCGGCAAGATGGCCGGGCACCGCCGTTCGGTGCCGCGTGAGCTGTTCCGGCGCAACCGGTTCGACGCCACGCTGGAGAACGCGCCCCTGATCGACAGCCTCACCGCGCACAAGCTGTTCCGGCGCTCCTTCCTCGTCGAGCACGACCTGCGCTTCCCCGAGGGCAAGCGCCGGCTGGAGGACCACGTCTTCGTCACCCGGGCGTACTTCCTGTCCAAGCGCACCTGTGTGCTGGCCGACTACGTCTGCTACCACCACCAGCGGCGGGTCGACGCCGGCAACGTCACGGCCACCGCGCTGGAGCCGGCCGGCTACTTCGTCAACCTGCGCGAGGCGCTGGACATCGTCGACGCGCACACCGAGCCCGGCCCGCTGCGCGACCGGCTGCACCGGCGCTGGCTGCGCAACGAGATGGTGTCCCGGGTGCGCGGCCGGCGGCTGCTCGACGCCCCCGCCGACTGGGTGGACCAGCTGGTCGGCGAGGCGCAGCGGACGATCCGGGACCGGTTCGCCCCGGGTGTCGCGGCCGGCCTGCCGCCGCTGCAACGGATCATCACCCGGCTCATCGAGCAGGGGCGCACCCCGGACCTGCGCCGGCTCGCCGGGTGGGAGGCGGCCGTCCGGGCCGTGCCCACCGTGCAGCGGGTCGAGCAGGACGCCAGCACCCTGACCGTCACCCTCACCGTCGAGCTGTTCTTCGGCGACCGGCCGCTCACCCTCACCGCCGACGGCGAGCAGCGGCTGCTGGTGGTACCGGTGGACGACGTGCCGGCCGACCTGCGGGACGCCACCGCCCGGATCAAACAGTCCAAGCTCGACGTGATCGCCCGGCGGCGCGACACCCGGGAGGAGTTCTTCGTGCCGGTCACCGGCACGGTCGAGCTGGTCCCGGCGGCCGACGGCGAGCTGCGGCTGGTCCAGCGGGGCACCGCCCGCCTCGACGTCGGTGCCCTCAACGGTGGCCGGAGCAGGGGCACCTGGGACCTCAAGGCCCGGGTCACCTGCTGCGGCTGGACCGAGGACGCCGTACTCCCGGTGGCTTTCCGCTGCGCGACCGACGGGGCCCGGCCGGTCTCCGTGCCGTACCTGGGCAGCCTGCGCTTCCGGCTGCGGCGGGCGGTGGCCCGCCGGGTGCCCGAGTCGATCCGGCGGGCCATCCGCCGCTGACCCGGGGACTGGCCGAGGCGATGGTGGCAGCATCACCCCGGAGACCACCCCCGGGCGGGGGCTGACCATGGTGCGGCGGCTACCCGCCGCCGACGACGAGAGGCCGGACCGGTGACCCGCATCCTGGTCGTCGACGACGAACCACAGATCCTCCGCGCGCTGCGGATCAACCTGCGCGCCCGGGGGTACGACGTCGAGGTCGCCGAAACCGGCACGGCCGCGCTGAAGGCGGCCGCCGGCCACCCGCCGGACCTGGTGGTGCTCGACCTGGGCCTGCCCGACCTCGACGGCGTGGAGGTCATCCGGGGTCTGCGGGGCTGGACCACCATCCCGATCATCGTGCTCTCCGGGCGGGCCGGCAGCGCGGACAAGGTCGCCGCCCTCGACGCCGGCGCCGACGACTACGTCACCAAGCCGTTCGGGGTGGATGAACTCCTCGCCCGGATCCGCGCCGTCACCCGCCGCCTCGCCGCCTCACCCGTCGACGCGACCGCCACCGCCCGGGTGGGACGGCACACTGTCGACCTGGCCGCCCGCACCGTCACCCGGGACGACGGCGTCGAGATCCGGCTCACCCCCACCCAGTGGGCGGTGCTGGAACGGCTGCTGCGCCACCCCGGGAAGCTGATCAGCCAACGCCAGCTCCTGCTCGAGGTGTGGGGGCCGGAGTACCAGCAGGAGACCAACTACCTGCGGCAGTACCTGGCGCAGTTGCGGCGCAAGCTGGAGGACGACCCGGCCCGGCCCCGGCACCTGATCACCGAGCCGGGTACGGGCTACCGCTACCGCCCCTGACCGGTGCGGCCCGGTCTCAGGCTGCGCTCCCGCCGAGCGCCTCGGCGGCCACCGCCCCGACGACGACCAGGCCGTCGGTGTTGGTCTTGCGGCTCGACCCCCGGATCACCATCAGGGCCGACACCAGGTTGCCCCGGGCGAGGAAGGCTTCGCAGGCGACGAAGTCCGTTCCGCTCGCCCGCTCCGTGCGGTAGCAGTACCCGTAGCGGGCCTCCGTGCCCCGGTAACTCGGCAGGGTCGCCGGCCCGAGGATGGTGATCGACTCGCCCTGCGACCGGTACTTCCTGCAACTGCCGACGGCTTCCTTCACCTGGGCCAGCACGGCCGTGCCGGGGACGGTGTAGGCGTGGGTCGTGTTGCGCACCCACAGACCGTCGGCAGACCAGGTGCGGGAGTGGCTGGCGTGCGGCGGGCCGACGTCGGCGGCGATGTTCCGGCCGCACACGTCGGTGACCCAGAAGGTCTCCTTGACGTCCCGCGACGGCTTACGCGCGCCATCGATCTTGACCAGATCCCCCGGGGCGATCAGCGCGGCGGTCGCCTGCTTCTGCAACGCCGGCAGATCCGGCACGACGGCAGTCGGGGTCGGGGACGCCGGGGTGGTGCCGGTCACGGTCGTCGGCGTCGCGCCCGACGGAGCTGACGTCGCCGGACCGTTCCCACCGCAGGCGGTGATCAGGAGGGCGACGCCGCCGAGGACGGCTACGGCCCACCGTGGGCGTGCAGGGGACATGGAACGCTCCTGTCAGTCGTACCGGATGCAACATCGTACGAAGACATCACCGAGCGTCGCTCTTCCTTATCCGAGGCTGAGGCCGACCGCCAGGGCGACGACGGCGAGGAGCGGTGGTACGAGCTGCTTGAGCGCGGCGCCCGCCTTGTCGGGTGCCGAGATCAGCAGCACCAGCCCGGCGGCGACCATCGACCCGGCACCGACGAAGACCAGGGTCGCGCCGACGGTGTGCGCGCCGACTGCGTAGGCGACGATGCCGACGACGATCGCGACGGCCAGGAAGAGGTTGTAGAAGCCCTGGTTGAAGGCGAGCTGCCGGGTCGCCTCCGCCTCCTCGCGGCTGGTGCCGAAGACCGCGCGGGCGCGGGCGCTGGTCCAGACCACCGACTCCAGGTAGAAGATGTAGACGTGGATGAGGCCGGCGATGCCGGCCAGGACGAGTCCCGCGACGACCACGCCGCTGCCTCCTTCGTTCGCGCGGACGCGAGATGTCCGCCACCGGCATTCTCCCTGCCCGTCGTGCTCCCCGAACCAGGTGTTGGCGGTTTGCCGTCGGCCTCCTACGGTGGGGGAGACGTGGGGGAGGCTCAGGTTGGTCGACGCGGGTGACGCGGTGCGTTGGCTCCAGCTCGCCGCGCCCCGGGGCGGGCCGGACGACCTGCCGCTGCTGGTGAACCGGGTCGCGCCGGCCGTGGCCGCCACCGAGATCGTGATCTACCTGGCGGATTACCAGCAGGCCAGCCTCGTACCGATGCCCGGTGCCGGTCTCGACCGTGGTGAGCTGGCGATCGAGACGACCCTCGCCGGTCGGGCGTTCACCGGTCTCGACGTGCAGCGCGCGGCCGACAATCCGGACCGGATCTGGGTTCCACTGCTGGTCGGGTGCGAACGGATGGGCGTCCTGGAGATCGTCTCACCGGTCGCCGGTGATCAGACCATGGAGGAGCCGGCGTGGGAGCTGGCGAGCTGTGTCGGTCAACTGGTGGTCGGCCGCCGACCGTACGGCGATGTCGTGGAACGGCTGCGGCGTCGGCTACCCATGCAGGTCGCCGCCGAGATCGTCTGGGGGCTGCTGCCGCCGCTGACCTTCGCCACCGACGACATGGTGCTCACCACCATCCTCGAACCGTGCTACGACGTCGGCGGCGACGTCTTCGACTACGCGCTCAACGGCGACGTGCTCAGCGTCGGGCTGTTCGACACCTGCGGGCACGGCATCAAGGCCAGCACCCTGGCATCACTGGTGGTCAGCGCCTACCGCAACGCCCGCCGGTGCGGCCTCGACCTGGTCGACACGGCGCTCAGCATCGACAAGTGGGTACGCTCCGAACATCCGCACCTGTTCGCCACGGCGCTCCTGGCCGAGCTGGAGCCGAACACCGGGCGGCTCCGGGTGATCAACGCCGGTCACCCGGGGGCCCTGCTGCTGCGCGACGGCAAGGCGATCCGGGAACTACCGGGCCCGACCGCGCTCCCGCTCGGCCTGGGCCACCTGGCGACCCGCCGCCCCGAGGTGTACGAGGAGGAGCTGCACGCCGGCGATCGCATCCTCGCCTACACCGACGGCATCACCGACGCACGTGGCGGCGACGGGGAACGGTTCGGGTTGACGCGGCTCGTCGACTTCGTCGACCGGGCCCTCAACGACCGGTTGGCCACCCCGGAGACGATGCGCCGGCTGGTGCGTGCGGTGGTCGCGTACCAGGAGGGGCAGCTCGACGACGACGCGACGGCGCTGCTGCTGGAGTGGCGTCCGCCGCACGCGCCGCTGTCCCACCTGCCCGACCGGCGGATGACAGCCCTCTGAGTCGGCCGTCGCCGGAATTCTGGATCGATAGCTGCCCAGCCGCGCCGAAATGATGTGGCCAACAGTGTCGCCGCCGGCCTGACGGACCGGCGGCGACACGTAACGCAGGGTCAATGTAAACGTTAAGTAATTGCGAGGCTACTCAAGCGACCCATTTCACCCACATTAGTGACAATTTTGGCAGTGAGTCCAGCATGGTGCCGGCCAGCGAGTCGGGGGAGGGGAGGTTTGCTGAGGAGGCGAGGTCAACGGCGACCCTGCTCCAGATGATGATCCATAACACGGCGGAACAGTATCCCGTCGGTGCTGATCGGTCGATCAGTCGCCAAATAGTGGGATGAGTATTCTCGTATAAGCATTCTGCAACTACTTGCGGTATATATATCCTTTTTGGGCTTATTAATATGAAATCACGAGTAATGAACTTCTGCTGACTTGGTGTTTTTGCGGGTGAGGCGTCGGGGCCTTGGCCGTGTTGACCGCTCTTGACGGCCGGATCTCTTCGGTGGGTTCTGCGGTTGACGACACGCGACGGTTGCTCGTAGTGGCGTTGCGGAACGGGCAGCCTTGCCCCCGCACTGTCGCGGTTTCGCCCAGTCGACACTCTGGCAATCGTGAATGGTCAGGGCCTGCAGGGGGCTGTGGAACCATCACCCCCGCCGTGGGGATCGTGTACGATTTCCCTGATGATTAAGACGGTCGCGGAGCGGGAGACCTGCTCGATCGACTCGCGTTGGCCCATACCAGCGCGGGCCGGGGAACGTGTCACGCTGCAGCCCGGACTCCACCCTCCAGGCCTCCATGATCGGCACCTGGTTGCCGCAGATCCTCGCGTTCATCCGCACCGGAATCACCAACGCCGACTCCGAAGGCGTCCACCGGGTGATCAGGACCGGTGGCCGCGACGCCTAAGGCGTCCGCAGCCTGTCAACCGTTGCCTACGCACACGCTGCGCCATTACCCGACAAACCCACGACCGCCCGGACCACCGCGAACTTCGTTGAGCCCTCTATTGTGGGATTGGCCAGGCCGCCTAAAGGCGTCAGCCTCGGCGGCAGGGGCAATGTGCATCGTCTATGTCTGAATACGTGGGGCATGGGAGGCCGGGCGTGGAGGATCAGCTAGTCCTTGCGGTGGCGACGACGCTGGCGACCAAGGGTGCCGAGGCGTTCGGAGCAGGAGCGCGGGAGGCGATCGGCTCCCTGGTTCGTATGGTCCGAAACCGGTTCGGCTCGGGCACCCCGGAATCGGCGGTGCTCGACGGCGCGGTGGAGCACCCGCAGGAGCAGTGGCGGCACACCGCGCTCGCCTCAGTCCTGGCTGACGTGATGGCTCGGGACCCGCAGTTCGCCAGGGCACTCAACGACGAATGGCGCAGGCTCACCGGGTCGAGTGTCAGCGATGCGCAGGGGCAGGTGACTAACCACTTCAGCGGAACGGCCGAGAAGGTCGTCCAGGCGCGCGACGTGCGGGGGGACATCGTTTTCTAGCTTTCGTCGATGGGATTCACGGCGGGGCGGGTGGGGGCGCGGACGATTGGGAACGGATTCATACGGAGCCGAAGGCGTGATGCCGTTCGGAACCTCGAACGAACTATCGGGCAGCGTGACCGGCCTGAGTGTCCAGGCCGGTGCCATTCACGGTGGTGTGCATTTCACCGGCGTGGCCGCCGAGCCTCTGCCGACCCCGCGACAGTTACCTGCTCCGTCGCCGCACTTCACCGACCGGTCGCGGGAGATGTCGGAGTTGGACGACCTTTTCGCTGAGGGAGGAAATGTCGTCGCCGTGCTGTGTGGGCAGGGCGGCGTGGGTAAGTCGGCCTTGGCGAGGCAGTGGGCACATGGTAGGCAGGCCCGTTTCCCTGACGGGCAGTTGTACGTCGGGCTGCGTGGGTTCAGTGATGATCAGCCGTTGGACCCGGGGGTGGCGCTGACGGCCTTCCTTCGTGCCCTGGGGGTGGCGCCGGAGCGGATTCCGCTGGACCTGGCCGAGCAGGTCGCACTGTATCGCACGTTGACCGTAAACAGAGCGCTGCTGGTGCTGCTCGACGACGCCTTCTCGGCGGGTCAGGTCAGACCGTTGTTGCCCGCCTCGACGTCCGCCATGGTCATGGTGACCAGCCGCCGCCGGTTGACCGGGTTGATACCCGAGGGTGCGCGCCTGCTCGACGTGGGTCCGTTACCGGCCCGACAGGCGGTCGCGCTGTTGGGCCGGATGGTCGGCCGGGAGCGGATCGTCAGCGAGTCCGAGCCGGCTGAGGAGTTGGCGGGAATCTGTGGCGGTCTGCCCATCGCACTGCTGGTTGCGGCGGGGCGACTGGCCTCCCGTCCCAAGTTGACAGTTCGTCGGATGGTCGCCGAGTTGGCCGACGAGGCACAGCGACTCGCCGGTCTGTCATTGGAGGACGACATGTCGGTCAGGACGATGTTCAACTTCTCGTACCAGGCTCTGACGCCGGGGGCGGCGGCGCTGTACCGGAGACTGGCGCTGCACCCGGGCACGGAATTCGGTTTGGACCTGGTTGTGGCGGTGGCCGGACCGGACCGGGGCCAAAGGGCCCGGGTGGGTGCGGCGGTGGGCGAGTTGCTGAACGTGAGCCTGCTGGAGGAGGTCTCCGAGGATCGGTTCAGATACCACGACCTGATAGAGCTGCACGCTCGTGAACTGGCGGAGCAGTACGACACGCCAGAGGACCGGCAGGCGACGGTACGCGCGATGCTGGAGTTCTACCTCGCCGCCGCCCGCCGCGCGGACCTGGTGGTGACTCCCTACCGGCGGCGGCTGCCGTACGTCTATCTGCAGCCCTTGGACGGGCCGCCCGAGTTCACCGACCGGGCCGCTGCGCTCGGCTGGTTGGAGCGGGAGCGGATCAACCTGATGGAGGCCGGTCGGACCGCCCTCCGCCTCGATTACCACGAGCTGGCCTGGCAGCTCAGTGACGTGATGTGGCCTCTTCTGCTTTACGTCAAGAACTATCGGGATCGGCTGGAGATCGACGAGCGTGGTGTCCAGGCCGCACGGGCCTGGGGCAATGTGTGGGCCGAGGCGGACATGCTCAAACGACTGAGCCGGGCGTGCAGCCGGGTCGGTGATCAGGGGGCAGCCGAGCGGCACGGGCTGGCGGCGGTCGACCGGTATCGACAGGCCGGCGACGTTCAGGGTGTGATTGACGCAGAGGAGGGTTTGGCCACGCTCTATGCCGACACCAGCCGGGAGGAGTTGGCCGCGGAGGTGTACGCCCGGGTGCTCGCCGAACGGCGGGCGTTGCCGGACGTGCGCAGCGTGGGGCTGTCCTGTCTGAACCTAGGCACACTCCGGACCCGGACCGGCCGCCCGCACGACGCACTACCGCTGTTGGTGGAGGCGCGGAAGATCTTCGCCGAGCTGACCGAGATCGACCCCTACAACACCGCCCGGGTTTTGGTCGCCTTGGCCGGTGCCCACCTCGGAACCGGTGATCTGGACGCCGCTGAGGAGTCCGCCGACGCGGCTGTGTTCCGGCTGGCCGAGCTCGGCGCGGACAACGAGCGGGCAGAGGCGGTGTGCCTGCTCGGCCGTGTCGCCCAGCGGCGCGGCGACGTTGACGCCGCACGCCGGCACTTCCGGGAGGCAGCCGATATCTTCGCCGCGCTCGACTCGCCCCGTCTGCCCGACGTGCTCCGTCGACTCGACGAACTGGCCGGCGGCGTGGGCGAGTAGTAGCGCGTCGAGGATGGTGTGCTGTTGGTACAGCGTTCCGGCGACCCAGCGGGTGTGGAGCAACCGAGCTGTGGCGGTGAGCAGTCCGACCGTCAGCAGGTCGGGGGCGACGACTTGGCCGAGGCGGAGCGGCGGGCCGTTGCGCACGCCGACGGTGACGTCGCCCGAGAGGGTGCCGACGATGGCGAGAGCTATCCCGGGGTACGCCGTGAGGAGGGCCGTGCCGACCTCGGTCGGGCTCTCGGAGTCGATGACGGTCACTACGATGTCGGCCAGCCGCGCCGAGCGAGGTACCGGCCGACCGGTCAGGAGCGCCACGACGACGGGCTCAGCTGGCGAGGTCATGGCCGAGCCTCCCACAATTCAGTTGAGGTGCCGGCACCGGCCCGGTCTGCCGGTGCCGACCGGGCTCTTCCAGTTGGAGCAGTTGGTACATGGTGCGCCTTAGCAGCACTCCGGCCTCCCCCGGACGGCCGGTCAGCGCGGCCTGCACCGCCTGCCTGTCGATCTCGCAGGCCAGTGTGAGTTGGGGTGCCAGCGGGCGGTGCGGGTCCAGTCGGGTGGCGGTGGCGTCGAGCAGGTGCTGGGGCGTGCCGGCGGCGGGCAGCGACCGCAGACCGGGTAGCAGCAGTACCGGTCGTCCGATGGCGGCGGCGTAGGCGCTGACGGAACCGTGGTCGCCGATGACGTGGTCGGCTGCGACCACCGGTCCGCGCCAGTCCTCGGTCGGATCGGGTAGTAGCAACCCGACGTCGAGGCAGTCCCGGAGCCAGGCCCGCACCTGGCGGTGGCCGTGCGCGTCCCAGACCGCCGGGTGCAGCAGCGCGGCGATCCGGTATCGGTCCGGTGGTAGCTGCGCCATCAACTGTGGAAGCAGATCGGGCCAGTGCCCGAAGACGCCGTCCCGACCCCAGGTGGAGGAGACCAGGACGAGTTCGTGCTGCTCGTCCACCCCCATGTGGCGTCGGTATTCCGGTCGCCAGGGAATGCTGGCAACAAGCCGGTCGATGCAGGGGTCGCCGACGACCACCGCCGCCTCGACTGCTTCCGGGCACTGCCTGCGTAACACCTCCACCTCGTGGTCGTGGGAGAGAGCGAGGGCGGTCGGGAGCACCCGGCCGCCGTGGGTCAGCCGCTGCGCGTCGAGGCCGTAAATCGGTGGTTCGGCGAGCACCGGTCCGCCATACGGCCCGGGTCTGACCCGTTTGCCGTGTCCGGCTCCGTGCGCCATCAGCAGCAGGGGTGTGTGCAGTTGGTGCAGCCCGCCGTAGGCAGCGGCGAGACCGAGATCGAAGTGCTCCCGGATGGCCTGGTGCCAGGGCAGGACGAACGCGCCCAGCCGGTCGAGGAACCGCTTCACCTGATGGTTGAAGACATCCGGGGCCACCGTGAAGACCAACTGCACACGGGGGTCGCTCTCGATGTACTCGACCACGTCGAGCAGCCGGTGGCAGCTTGCGATCGTATGGGTCGCCACGAGCACTGTTCGGCAGCCTGCCCGACTTACCCAGCGACTTGCATCGATCCCGACGGGGGCGGGTGGCCATTCCAGCGACGTCATTGGTATCCCTCCTGCGCTGAATGTGGACGGGATTCAGCGTTGCGGAGCCTGTTGTGGATCACCTTGCTGATCGCCTTGCAGCGGGCTTGCAATGAGCTGGGAAGGGGAATGTCCGATTTTAGACTTCACGTAGAAAGGTTTGAAGTGGTCGGCCCTTTGGAACAAGAATCTAATAGGCGAGAGTCGATCAAGATCGGGTGGGGGTCGAGCTGGTGGAGTTCACGATTCTGGGTCCCACTGAACTTCGATTCGAGGGGCGGCCGGTCCCGCTGGGGGCGGCTAAGCAGCGGGGCCTGCTCGCCGTCCTCCTGTATCACGCCGGAGACCCTGTGCGGGTCGAGACGATCGTGGAATTTCTATGGCAGAACTCTGCCGTCGATGCTCGCCGGCCGCTGCTCTACACCCTGACCAGCCGGCTGCGGGCGGCCTTGCGTGTCGTCGGTCTGCAGGACGCCCTGGTGCGGGTGCCCGGCACTGGTGCCTACCGGCTGACCGTTGATCCCGAGTTGGTCGATTATCACCGTTTCCTGCGGTTGACCGCCGAGGCAGAGCAGGCAATTGATCGTGACCAGCACGACCGGTCGATCGCACTGCTCATCCGGGCAGTGGAGTTGTGGCGGGGCGATCCGCTCGCGGACCTGCGCGGAGCGCGGTGCGAACATCTTCGGCGGGATATGCGGGAGAAGCAATTTAGGGCGATAAAACTTCTGGCGAAGAGCGAGTTGGCAGTCGGTCGATACGATCGGGTGCTGGCCCGACTGGAACCGCTGCTGATCGAGAACCATCTCGACGAAGGGCTGGCCAGATTGTGGGTCACCGCGCTGCACGCAGCCGGGCGCACCTATGATGCCCGGGACTTTCTTGCCGGTTACCGCCGCCGCTATCGCCGCACGATGCGATCCGAGCCGGCGCTGGATGTCGCGGAGTTGCTGCCGGCTCTCCCGAGCAACAATGGACTGTCCGCTGTGAACGAAGCGGTGTCGGTGCCCCGGCAGTTGCCGAACGACGTGCCGGACTACACCGGGAACGTCGGGCTGCTCGACGAGCTGGACGCCCTCGCCGCCGACGGTGGTAAGGCAAAGGTGGTCGTGCTGACCGGGATGCCCGGGGTGGGTAAGACGACCCTTGCCGGACACTGGGGACATCGCCGGCAGAGCTGGTTTCCCGAGGGGCAGCTGTGCCTCAACGCGGAGGCGCACGGCCCGGTGCCGCCGGTACGCCCGCAGGAAGCACTGCACCGCTTTCTGGTCGCCCTCGGTGTCCCGGCCGACCGGGTACCCGACGACCCTGACCGACGTGTCGCGCTTTACCACCGGCTGATGACGGGCCGGCGGATGCTCGTGGTGCTGGACAACGTCATCGACTCCGACCAGGCGCAGCAGCTCCTTCCCCGCTCCGATACCAGCCTCACGATCGTGACCAGCCGTGACCGGCTTCGCGGGCTCAGTGTCCGACACGGCATCCGGAGCCTCACCGTCGCACCGATGTCGGGTCCCGAACGCCACCGGATGCTCAGCCGGATCATCGGACCCGGGCGTGCCGAGGCGGAGCCTGCGGCGTTGGAGACGCTGGCCCGGCTGTCGGGCGGGCTGCCGCTCGCGTTGCGGGTCATCGGTGAGCACGTCGGGTCGCGGCCCGAGGTCCGACTGGGCGACCTGGCCGACGAGTTGGCGAACCGGCTACTCGACATCGAGGGTGACGAGACCGACGAGTTGACCCTGCGGACTGTCTTCGCCTGGTCGGTCAACGCGCTCGCCCCGCTGCCCGCCAGGCTCTTCCTCCTCTTCGGCCTCTGCCCGGGCAGCACCATCGGCGTCGAGGCGGCGGCGGCGATGCTGGCGGTGGACACCGCCGAGGCGGAACGGGCCCTCGACCGACTGGCCCGGGCGCACCTGGTCAACCACGACGCCGTCCGCCGCTACCGGATGCATGACCTGCTGCACAGGTACGCCGCCGACCGGGCCCGGGCGGACGTGTCCGCCGAGCAGCGGCGGGCGGCGCTACACAGGCTGTGGGAGTGGTACCTGCTCACGGCCTACCACGCCGTCAGACACCTGGAACCGGACCGACCGCCGGTCCCTGACCTGCCCGAGCCGGGCGCGGTGACACCGATGACCTTCACCTCCGACGCCGCCGCCCTGCGGTGGTGTGAAGCGGAACGGACCAACCTGCTCGCCCTGGTCCGCAGCGCGGCGGGGGAGGGTTTCCACCGGCACGCCTGGCAGCTCGTCGACACGGTCCATGAGGTCTTCGACCGGTCCGGCAGCCAGGAGGACATGCGGGAGATGTTGCAGATCGCCCTCGAAGCCGCGACCGTCGACGGCCATGACCTGGCCCGGGTGGGCACGCTTATCAACCTCGGTGCCACCTACTTCACCAGCCACGATCACTCGCGTGCCGGTGCCCTGTTCGCGCAGGCGCTGCACCTCGCCCGTGAGAAGGGCTTCACCGAGTTGCAGATGGTCTGCCGGCACAATCTCGCCTCGGTTCAGCTCCGGTCCGGCGCGACCAGCACGGCCATCGAAACCTTCCGGCAGGTCCTGACCGACTGCCGGACAGCCGGCCACGCGACCGGTGAGGCACTCACCCTGTACCACCTCGGCGACGCCTACCGTCAGCTTGGGCACTACGGGCAGGCCCGCCGCCTCTACCAGCAGGCTCTTGTCATCTGTGACCGGATCGGCTCGCTGCGGGGGCAGAGCCTCAACCATGTCCGGCTCGCCGAGCTCGGCCTGGACACCGGCGAGCCCGAGATTGCGCTCGCGCAGAGCCGGGTGGCGCTTGACCTGCACGACCGCGTCACCGACGACACGATCCGCTGTGACGCCCTCACCATCTCGGCCGAGGCCCAGCTCCTCCGGGGGCGGCACCACGACGCGTTGGCCGAAGCGACCATCGCCCGCGCCGTCGGCGACGAGCTGGCTGACCCGGTGCGTACGGCGCGGGCCCTCGCCGTCCTGGCGGACACCCTCAGCGCTACAGGCGACCAGGAGGGCGCCGCCAGCCGGGGTCGGGAGGCCCTCGACATCCTCGACGACACCAACGACCCGCAACGGCAGGCCATCCGGGACCGACTCTCCGCGTACCACCATCACCGGGGGCGGTAGGGCACGCCGTGCCCGCGGCGGCGCTGGCGGCGCGACCGGGGGCCGCCGAAGCGGTCCCCGGTCACGTCCCCGGCCGGCGGCGGGGTCACCCGGCCAGCGGCTTGATCCAGATGTTGCGGTACTGCACCGGGTTGCCGTGGTCCTGGAGCCGGATCGCGCCGGCCGCCGGGCCCTCAGGCCGGCTGCCGCCGGTCGGGCCGAGAATCTCCACGTCGTCGTGCACGGTGACGCCGTTCCACACCACGGTGACCCTGGGGTTCGCCACCTTGACGCCGGCCGCGTCGTAGCGGGCCTGGCGGTATTCGATCTCGTACGTCTGCCAGGTCTGCGGCGGTCGGGCCGCGTTCACGTCGGGCGCCTTCTGGGTGTAGATGGCGGCGGCGTCGTTGTTCTGCGGCGGGTCGACGCCGAACGAGTCGAGCACCTGGATCTCGTAGCGGTCCTGGAGGTAGACGCCGCTGTTGGCGCGCTGCTGGCCGGTCACCTCCGGCGGGTAGAGCGGCAGGTTGAACTCGACGTGCAGCCGGAAGTCGCCGAACGCCTGCACGGTACGCAGGTCGCCGCCGCGTACGGTCATGGTGTTGCCGTCGAGCGTCCACTCCGGTTCGCGTCCGTCGGTGTGCTGCCACTCGGTGAGGTCACCGCCGTCGAACAGGGTGATCCGTTCCCCGCGTGGCCGGACGGCGAGCACGTCGAGGTTGACGTGCCCGGAGTCGGCACTCTCCTTGCGGTACTCGACGGTGTTGCGCCCCTGCCGCAGGTGGACCCTGGTGCTGACGGTGCCCCACTCCTCCCAGGTGACGGTGGACGGGAAGACCGTCTGTTCGATCCGTTTGCCGTTGACGTACAGGCTGAGCTGCTTCGGGCCGGAGAACGGGTTCGGGCCGTTGCTGTAGCGCATCGCCAGGTCGTGGTTGCCGGCCTCGGCGACGTCGACGGAGATCCGGGTCGACGAGCCGTCGTCGGCGAACCCGGCGGCGAAGCCGGCGCCGGAGTAGGCGGCGTGGTCGGTGGCCATCCCGACGCCGACGGTACGACCCTCCTCGGCCTCGAAGAAGGTCTGCGGCTGGGCCACCCGGCCGGGGATCTCGTTGAGCGTGTACCACGCCTCGGTGTTCCACAGCTGCTCACCGTCGGCGGCGGAGAACGGGCGCGGCGAGCGGACGTGCACCACCCGGTTCTCCTTGAGACCGGGGATGCGCAGCCGGACGGTCCGCCCGTTGGCCGCCAGCACCGCCCTGGTGACCGTGAGCTTCTCCAGGTCGAGCTTGGGACCGCCGTACTGGCTGGTCGCCCCGTAGCGCCACTGCGTCACCTGGTACGCCTCGGCGAGCCGCTGCGCGGTCTCCGGCGACAGCTTCTCGGTGTACTCCAGGTCGAACCCGTTGGGGGTGGCCCGCATCTGCCTGACCTCGAAGGTCGAGGTGCCGTTGGGGGTGAGCTTCTGCAGCCCGTAGCTGAGTTTGCCCTCCTGGCCCCAGTTGCCGCCGGCTCCGACGCCGCCCACGTAGAGCGCACCGTCGGGGCCGAGGGTGACCTCGTTGACGCCGGCCTCCAGGCCCTGCGTGTGCCGGAACACCGCCCCCTGGTACTGGCCCTCGACCTCGTCGAGGTACACCCGCTGCAGGCCGCCGTAGGTGACGTCACCGACGACGACCTGCCCGGCGTACGGGCCCTGCGTCAACAGCACCGGACTGGACGGGGAGTTGCCGATCTCGTTCTGCGGGAGCCAGACGATCGGCCGGGTCACCGGCTTGTCGTCGTACGGCCCGTCGGGGCTGGTGTAGTGGTTGAAGAACGCCCCCTGCTGGATCTGGACGAGCTTGGACGCGGGCAGCCAGCCACCCTGGTTGTCGGTTACGAGGACCTCGCCGCGCGGCCCCCAGCCGATCCCGTTCGGGGTCCGCAGCCCACCGGCCACGTAGGTGATCTTGCCGGTCCGGGCGTTCACCTTGATCGAGGTGCCCCGGTTGGGCGCGGGCTGCGGCACGGTGGTGGCGCCGCCCTGGTTGATCGCGACCGACAGGTTGAGGTGGAAGAACCCGTCCCGGTAGAGCAGGCCGAACGCGAACTCGTGGAAGTTGCCGCCCCATGGCCAGGTGGCGACCGTACGCCGGTCGTCGGCGACGCCGTCGCCGTCGGTGTCGCGCAGCGCGGTCAGTTCGTGCTTCTGGCTGACGTAGAAGGTGCCGTCGACCACGGCGACGCCCTGCGGCTCGCGCAGCCCGTCGGCGAACCGGCGGTAGGTGACCTGGTCGGGGCCGGTCGCGCCGGTCGCGCCCGTGGCCACCCAGATCTCGCCGGTGGCGTTGTCGGTGCCGCCCCAGGTGCTCAGTACGAGCGCGCCGTCGGGCCGGAACGCCATCCCGGTGACCTGCGGACGGAACCCGTCGGGGCGCAGGTCGGTGAGGGTGTAGCCGGGGTGCACCCGGTCGAGCGGTAGGCCGTCGCCGGCCGAGTCGGTGGCCCCCTCGCAGTACTTCCAGCCGGGCGCGGTGACCCGGACGACCCCGGCGTCGGTGCTCAGCGCGGAGGTCGGCACGAGGGTGAAGTCGGCGCTGCCCGGTGGACGCCATTCCAGCCGGAGCACCTGGCCGCCGCCGTCGTCGAAGTGCTCGATGCGCAGCGGGTGCCGGCCGGCGGTGAGGGTGGTCGTTCCCTCCTTGGCGGTTTCCCCGTGCAACCCGTCGTGGTCGACGACGACGGTGTCGCCGATGCTCAGTCGGGAGCCGTCGTCGCTGGTGAGGCGGAAGGCGTAGGTGCCGTCGACGGGTGCGGCGAGGTTGCCGGTGACGTGGCTGACGAACCGGTCGGCGAGCCCGAAGTCGTCGGTGCTGCTCCAGTTGACCTGCGGCATCAGCTTGTCGACGTTGGGCGTCTGGGCGGGTTTGAGGGTGCACAGCGCCGACAGCGGGGTGCCCATGTCGTACGTGCGCAGGGTGACGCCGGGTTCCTGCGGCGGGAGGTCGGCGGCGGGGGCGGCGGTGGCCGGGGTGACGGACCCGGTGGCGAGCGCGGTCGCCAGGGCGGTGCCGGCGGCGACGAGCGCGGATCTGCGCCGCCGGTGCGGGGTGGTCATGGTGCCTCCAGTGGTGGTGGGCCCGGCCGGGGGACCGCGCCACTTTCTCCCGATGGCGGTTCGGTATGGCATGCGTCACACCGAAGATTGATCGCAGACACTAGCACTTTGAATCGAATTGGGGAAACTTTTCGATGTTTGAACAAAAGTCGAGGTGGGTGGGTCGGATCCACCGGCTCGTGGGCTGGTGGGCGGGGTCGGGGGTGAGGCACTATGCCCATGGAATCCACGCAGCTCAAGCCAGGACTGGTAGGTGAACCGTGCCGCTGCCCCGTCGCGTGGTCGTTTCCGGTGTGGTCGCCACGGCCGTCCTCGGCACGGCGGTGGGCGTGGCCGTCTGGGCCGGCCGGGACGACCCGGCGTACCAACCGCCGACGTCCCGGGTGGTACAGCCCGGCGCACCCGGGCAGCCGGGCCGGCAACTGTCCGGCACCGACCTGGCGCAGGTCTCGCCGCCCGGGTTCACCGCCGCCGACAGCCGGTTCGTGCAGGGCATGATCCCGCACCACACCCAGGCCCTGGCGATGACCGCGCTGCTGCCCGGGCGCACCACCAGCCCCGACGTGACGCTGCTGGCCAAGCGGATCGAGGTGTCGCAGGGCGACGAGATCGCCCGGATGCGCGCCTGGCTCGCCGAGCGCAACGTGCCGGCCACCGGCGGCCACGACGGTGCGGCGCACGACGCGCTCATGCCGGGGATGCTCACCGCCGCCCAGTTCGAGCAGCTCAAGCAGGCGCGCGGGACGGAGTTCGACAGGCTCTTCCTCACCGCGATGATCCGCCACCACCAGGGCGCTCTGACCATGGTGGAGCAGTTGTACGCCGCCGGTGGTGGCCTGGAACCGGCGAGCGACCAGTTCGCCCGCGAGGTCAACGCCGACCAGGGCATCGAGATCCAGCGCATGCAGCAGATGTTGGCCAAGCTCGGCTGACCGGGTCGCCGACCGCGCCCGGTCGCCGGCGCAGGCCCGGTCGCCGGCGCAGGCCCGGTCGCTGGTCCAGGCCCGGTCGCCGCTGCAGGCCCGGTCGCCGGTGCAGGCCCCGGCGGCCGGTGCCGGAGCGGCCGGGGAACGGCCGGGGCCTGCCCAGCATCACTGGGCAGGCCCCGGGTTCAGGCGGTCCGGCGGCCCGGTCGGGCCGGGCGGGTCACCTGTCGAACTGGTCGATCAGCGCCTGGGCGTCGCGGACCAGCAGGTTGCGCGCCCCGACGGCGTTGAGCGCGCCGGCCTGGTCGAGGAAGGCGGTCAGGTGCCCGACTGCCTCCGCCGGCTGGCCTGCGGAGGCCGCCGCGCCGGCCTTGCCGAGGCTGGTGGTCAGCTTGTCGGCGTTGCCCGCGCTGACGGTACCGGCTGACCGGTAACCGTCGACGAGGGCCTGCAGGTCGGCGAAGGACGTCGTGGTGGTGAACGTGACGGACCGGTTGGTGGTGTTACCGGCCTTGTCCTTCGCGGTCACCGTCAGGGTGTGGCTGCCCAGCGGGAGGCCGGACAGGGTGACCGTCGCCCCACGGGCGATCCGCTTGCCGTCCAGCAGTGCGCTGTCCGGGTTGATGCCGGGCCCGGAGCCGGTGTCGGTGACCGTCCAGTCCACCGTCACCGTGCCGGAGTCGCCGTACGCCGTGCCGTCGGTCAGGCCGGACACCCGCACCTCGGGGGCGGTCCGGTCGATCTTGAGCCACTGGCTGCCCTGCCGGGAGGTGTTGCCGGCCGCGTCGACCGCCCGGTACCGCACCGAGCCCCTGACCTCGGCGCTGATCGTCGCGACGCCGCTGGCCGGCACGTCCACCCAGGTCACGCCGTCGTCGACGGAGTACTGGCCGGTCCACATGCCGGGGATAAGGCCGGTCAGGGTGAGCGTGACGGCACCGGTGTACCAGCCGTTGCTACCGGTCGGTTCGGCCGGGCCCACCGTGGCGGAGACCCGGGGGTTGAAGGTGTCCGCGAGGTCCACCACGGCCTGGCGGAGCGTCCCGTACGCTGCGGCGTCCAGCCGGTCGGCGAGCGTCCGCAGTTGCGCCTCGGCGGCGAACCGCCTGCCCTCGGCGGCGAACCCGCTGGCCCGGCCGAGGGTCGTGTCGACCTCCGCGCTCAACGCCGGGTCGATCGTGCCGGCCCGTACCCCCTGGTCGTGGTACGCGCGGACGAGCGCGAAGCTCGGCGTCCAACTGATCTTCGGCTGCCCCTGGGCGTTGAACCCGGCGAGCTTCACCTGGGCGGCGGCCTCGATCTCGGCCGCCGACAGGTGGGCGCTGGGCTTCAGCGCGAACACGTCGAAGCCGCGGGCGATCTCGTTGCCGTACAGGTTGCCGTTGTACCAGTACGCCGACCAGAAGCCGCCCAGCACGAGCGCGTTCGGGTTGACCGGGCCCCGGTCGAAGTATGCGATCTCGCGCGGGTTCTTCGAGTCGGTGAAGTCGAACACCGAGATGCCGCCCTGGTACCAGGCCTGCATCATGACGTCGCGGCCCGGCACCGGGATCAGCGAGCCGTTGTGCGCGACGCAGTTCTCCTGCAGCGACTGCGGCACCGGCAGCTTGTAGTAGCTGGCGAAGGTCATCTTCCTGTCGACGATGTCGAAGATGGCATTGGCACCCCACTGCGGCTGGTCGGTGTCGCGGCAGCGTGCGCCGCTGCCACCGCCCCACTCGTCGGTGAAGATCACCTTGGTGCCGTCGTTGTTGAACGTCGCCGAGTGCCAGTACGCGAAGTTCGGGTCGGCGACCTCGTCGATCCGCTTCGGGTTCGCCGGGTCGGAGATGTCGATCAGGATGCCGTTGCCCTGGCACGCGCCGGCCGCGAGCCCGATCGCCGGGTACGCGGTGATGTCGTGGCAGGCGTTGGTGTTCGGCGTCGGCGACCAGGTCGACCCGGACGGGTGCCGGGGCGTGACCGGGCCGTTCTGCAGGCCGTCGACCCGACCGGTGACCGGGTCCTGGAACAGCCTCGGCTGGTTCACCACGGCGGCGTCCTGCGGCGCGGCCACCGGCACCTTGATGACGTCGATCCGCCACCGCGACGGGTTCTCCCCGTCGGCGGCGTTGTTGTTGCAACCCTCCATCGTGGTCGCCGGCCGTACCGAGGTGGTGCCGGAGACGTAGACGTAGACGTTGTCGGCGTCGCGGGGGTCGGTCACCACGGAGTGCGTGTGCGAGCCACGGCAGAGCTGGACGGCGGCCACCTGCACCGGGTTGCGGACGTCGCTGATGTCGAAGACCCGTACCCCCTGGAACCGGGTACCGACGTTGGGGTTGGTGCCGCAGTCGACCCGGCCCCGGCTCTCCTCGACCGACATGAACAGCAGGTTGCCGTGCACCGAGAGGTCGCCCTGCCCGCCGGGGCACACGACGCTGGTGACCAGCGTCGGCTCGGCCGGGTCGGCGATGTCGACGACGGTGAACCCGTTGTAGTTGCCCTGGAAGGCGTACCGGCCGCCGAAGGCGAGATCCGAGTTGTAGTACCCGCCGTTGCCCGGGTTCGTCGGGTCGACGAACCCGGCGGGCTTGTCGCGGTGCGCGACGTGTTCCAGGTTGCTGATCGCGGACTGTGCGTCGAGCCAGCCGCCGCCGAGGCCGACGCGCGGATCGGGGTCCGCCGCCGACGCGGTGCCGGGGAGCGCGCCGGCCAGCAGCAGCCCCGCGGCTATCAGGCCGAGGGTCCGTCGACCCCGGCGTGCCCTGGTGGTTGGGGGAGTTGTCATGTGTCGCCTTCCGATCGAAGACCAGCCGCGACGTCCACATCGGGAGAAACGCGCCGCGTGAGTAAGGACCGTACCGACCGTGCGGTGCTGGTCAAGACGTCCATGTGAGCTATGTACGCGTTTGCGCGGCAAGCCGTACGCAATTGCTCCCGGGCGGCCACGCAGGCCACGACAGTCGTAGGAGCCGCCGCCCCGGTCCCTACGCCACTCGTCGAGTCGCCACCCGCGCCCGGTCATCCGGTGGACGTCTCCGGGCGCTCGTGTTCGGTATCTGGCACCGTGGGTACGACATACCGCGCACCGGACGACCGGTACGCCGTGACGAAGGGGGTTCAGGTGGAATTCACGCTGTCGACCCGCCAGGAGGGGGCCGGCACGGTGGTCGAAGTCGTCGGCGACCTCGACATGGGCACCACCCCCCAGTTGCGGGAACGGCTACGCGAGGTGATCGAGGGCGGTGCCCGGGTGGTGGTGGTCGACCTGACCGGCGTCGGGTTCATGGACTCCAGCGGCCTCGGCGCGCTGGTGGTCGCCTACCGCGAGCTGCGGGAACGCGGCGGCTGGCTGGGGCTGGCCGGGGTCCGCCGGTCGGTCCGCACGGTGTTGTCGATCACCTCGGTCGACCAGGTCATCGACATCTTCGACACGGTGCGCGACGCCGAGGCGGCGACCCGGGCGGCGTGAGCGTCCTTCACCGGGACGGGGCGCTGGCCCGGTCGGTGTCCGCACCGGCGGTGCTGCGGCGCGGCCCGTGGTCGCCGTACCAGTCGATGATCATCAGGGTGGCGTCGTCGGCCAGGGTCGGGCCGGCGGTGGCCAGCACCGCGTCCGACAGCGCCCGGACCGCCTCGCGGGGGTGCAACGACGCGATGTCGTGCAGGGCGGCCGGCAGGTCGAGATCGGCGGCGTTGCGTTCGCGCATCCCGTCGGTCACCACGACCAGCCGGTCACCGGGCCGCAGCACGACCTCCCCGCTGCGGAACCCCGCCTCGGGGAACATGCCGAGCGAAAAGTTGCCGGGCAGCTCCGGCACCGTGGTCCGGCCGTCGCGGACCAGCATCGGCGGGACGTGCCCGGCGTTGAGCAGTTCGCAGCGTCCGGTGGCCAGGTCGATCCGGCCCAGCACCGCCGTCACGTACGCGCCACGGACGTTGGCGTGCGCGGCGATGGCGCGGTTGGCCTCCTCGGCCTGCCCGGTGAGGCCCATCCCCCGACGACGGGTGTTGCGCAGGCTGCCCACCCCGAGGGTGGCGGTCAACGCGCTGGCGACCCCGTGGCCCATCGCGTCGGTGACGCTGACGTGCAGCACGTCCCGGGCCACGCTGTAGTCGAAGGTGTCCCCGCCCACGCTGGCGGCCGGCTCCAACCAGCCGGAGAGGGCGAACGCCCCGGCCTCGCAGGTGAACGAGGCGGGCAGCAGTCGACGCTGGATTTCGGCCGAGAGGGTGAACGGGGTGCTGCGCTGCCCCCACTCGAACAGGTCGGTGTGCCGCCGGTTGGCGATCACCACGAACGCCAGCGCGTGCGCGGTACGGGCGACCCGCTCGATCACCCCGGCGTCCGGCTCGTCGGGCAGGTCGATCTCCAGCAGGCCGATGGCCTCGCCGCGTTCGGTGACCGGGGCGAGCAGCGTCCACCGGCCGTCACCGGGAAGCAGCCGGGGTGCCTGGTGGCGGACCGCCTGCTCGTAGGGGCCGCCGTCGAAGGGCACCACCTCGGCGAGTTCCTCGCCCTGGAGGCGACCCGGCCCGGCGACGCCCGGCTGGTGGCTCAGCCGGACCAGGGCCCGGCCGCTGAGATCGGCGATCAGCAGGGACACGGCGAGCGCGTTCAACGCCGTGGCGATCGCCCCGGTGACCGCCTCGACCGCCTCGACCGGCGCGGCGTCCTCGGCCGACTGCAGCATCTCGGCCAGCACGACCTGCTCGCTGTCCTCCATCTTTGGAGCATATGCACTCCCGGTGCCGGCCGCCTCACGGGCGAGCGGGCGGCGGCGCTCCCGCTCCCGGCCGCCGTACCGGCCGCCAGGTGGCCGGACCGCCCGGTCCGGTCAGCGGCGGGCCAGCGCGGACTCCAGCCGACTGATCAGCGTCTTACGGCCCTTGCCCCGGCGTTCGGCCCGCAGGGCGGCCCGCAGCTGCGCGGTGTCGAGATCGCGGACGTGTTTCGTCGCCTCGGCCACGGTCAGCTCGGTCAGCGAACCACCCGAGGTGACGTTGCGGCGTGCGCGCCGGGCCGGGCCGGTGTTGGCCACGTACTGCCGGCCGGAGGTCGACGCCCGGCGCTTGCGCGCGTCGGTGGCCCGTTGCTGCTGCGGGGAGAGTTGCTTCCACGCCTTGTCGGGCAGGTACCGGTCGGTCTCACCGTCGTGCCGGGCCCGGGTGGTGCCCTGCCTGGTCCGCCACTTCTGGTCGCCCCAGCGGCGCAGGGACTGCTGCCGCTCGTCCCTCGGGCCCTGGTAGCCGCCGCCGCGCTGCTGGTACTCGCGGGTCAGCAGTTGCGACTTGCGCGCCGACCACTGCCCCGGTCGTCCGCCCCGGTCGCCGGCCCGGATCTCCTCCTTGAGCTGCTCGCGCAGCTCGGGTTTCGTGTAGCGCGCCATGGGCGCGGATTACCCGTGGCCGCCCGCCGTACGCACCCTCGCGGCGGCCCGGTCGCGCCGCGTGGCCGGCGACCGGCCGGACGGGTCACCGGCTGAACGCCTCCCGCCGGCACGCCGTCATCTTAGGCGACTGGAAGTCACCGTTCGGGCCGACCTCGGTGATCCCGAACTCGCCGTCCTCGTCGGGCGTGGTCAACCGGTAACCGGCCTGCTTGGCGCACTGGTACCACTCGTGCTGGTTGTCCCGGAACGCCGCGTTGTCCGTACGCTTCTGACGCTCCTCGAAGAACTCCGGCTCCGTCGACCGGCACGCCGCCCGGACCCGCTTCGCCTTCGGGTCGTTCTGGCTCTCCTTCCAGATCACCATCCGGCCGTCCTCGTAGCCGGGGCCGCCCTCCTTGGCCACACACCGCCCCCAGACCGCCCGCAGGGCCTCGATTTCGTCGTTGGTGGCGTCGAGGGGGATCAGCGGGCGTCGGTCCTCGACGTCGGCGGGACCGGTGGCGCGGGTGCCCGGGCTCTGCACCGAGGCCACCTGTGAGTCGTCGGCCCGGTCGTCGGTCGGGGCGGCGGAACAACCGGCGAGCAGGCCACCGACCACCAGCGCCGGTAGGCCGAAGCGACGGGCCGTGGTGAGGAACGTGTGCGACATGCATCCCACGGTCGGGGCGGGATGTCAGGAACCCGTGTGGATTCCGCGGACCTGACAGGTTTCTGAAGAACCGTCGCCATGCTCGCGGCGTGTCAACAGAACAGTCACCAGCGCAGAGCCCACCGCGCCGTACCGGCCGACGCGTGGTCGTCCCGGCCGTGCTGACCCTGGTGGTGGCGGTCGTCGCCAGCGGCGTCGTCTGGTCCGTCCACCGTGGTCCGGCCACGGCCGGCGGGGACCCGCCGGTCCCGGTGCGGACCACCACCGTCGTGCGGACCGACCTCGCCACCACCGTGTCGCTGACCGGCACCCTCGGATACGGGCGGGCGGAGCCGGTGAAGGGCGGCCGGAGCGGGACGGTCACCTGGCTGCCGCCGGCCGGCGCGACGGTGACCCGGGGAGAGCAGCTCTACCGGATCGACGACCAGCCGGTGCCGCTGTTCTACGGCGGCCTGCCGCTCTACCGCGACCTGGCCGAACCCGGCACGGTGGGCCGCGACGTGCGGATCGTCGCCACCAACCTCAAGGCCCTGGGGTACGAGATCGGCTACCAGCCCGTACCGGGGGAGAAGGTCTCCCGACCGGTGAAGTCCGGTCCCTCCGCCCCGCCCGCCGGGCAGCAGAAGACGGCACCGGAGGCGGGCAGGGGCACCTCCGGGCAGGGCGCGGCGGCCCCCACGCCGACGGCTGCCACCCCGGCCCGGGTCGTCGTCCGCAAGGGCGAGGGGGTGCTGACCGGCTCGCTGATGCGGGCCATCAAGCGCTGGCAGCAGGACACCGAACTGCCGGTGACCGGCCGGATCGCCGTCGGCGACGTGGCCGTGCTGCCCGCCGCGGTCCGGGTCGACGCCGTCACCGCGCTGCGCGGGGACCCCGCAGAGACGCCGCTGCTGACCGTCACGCCGACCGCGAAGGTGATCACCGTCCGGGCCGAGGCGGCCGAGGCCGGCACGATCCAGCGGGGCGACCGGGTGACGGTGACGCTGCCGGGCGACAAGACAGTCGACGGCACCGTCTCGGCGGTCGCCACCGCCGTCACCCAGGACGACGACGCCGGCCCGACCGGCACGCCGAAGCGGGCCGTCACGGTGACCGTGGACGACGACCTGAGCGGGATCGACGCCGCCGACGTGCAGGTCGACCTGGCCGGCGAGACCCGGGAGGGCGTCCTCGCCGTACCGGTCGGCGCGCTGGTGGCGCTCAGCGAGGGCGGCTACGCGCTGCAACTGGCAGACGGTGGACGGTTCGTCGCCGTCACCACGGGCATGTTCGCCAAGGGCATGGTGGAGGTCTCCGGCGACGGGATCACCGAGGACCTCGCGGTGGTGACCGCCTCGTGACCGTGCTGGCCGTACGCGACGCCGCCATGCGCTACCCGGGCGGGGTCACCGCCCTCGCCGGCGTCTCGCTCGACATCACCGGGGGTGAGATGCTGGCCATCGTCGGACCGTCCGGCTCCGGCAAGTCGACGCTGCTGCACATCATGGGCACGCTGGACCGGCCGACCTCCGGCACGGTGCACCTCGGTGGCCTCGACGTCGCCGGGCTCTCCGACCGGCAGCTGTCCGCGCTGCGCGGGCGCTGGCTGGGCTTCGTCTTCCAACAGTTCCACCTCACCGCCGGGCTCACCGCCGCCGAGAACGTCGCCACCGGCCTGCTCTACGCCGGGGTGCCCCGCCGGCACCGCCGGCCGCTGGCCCTCGCCGCGCTGGACCGGGTCGGCCTGGCGCACCGCGTCACCCACCTGCCGCACCAGCTCTCCGGCGGGGAACGGCAGCGGGTGGCGATCGCCCGCGCTTTGGTCCACCAGCCCGCGCTGCTACTCGCCGACGAACCCACCGGCGCGCTGGACACCCGTACCGGCCAGGCCGTCCTGGAGCTGCTGTACCGGCTGCACGCGGAGGGCACCACCATCGCCGTGATCACCCACGACCGGGACATCGCCGCCCGCCTGCCCCGTCGGGTGGAGCTGCGCGACGGCCACCTGGTCGCCGACTCCGGCCGGGTGGTGACGCCCCGATGAGCACACCCACCACCGGGGGGACGCCGCACCGGGCGCATCCGGGTACGGCCCGCGAGGCCGCCCGGCCGGTCCGGCTGGCCGTGACCGACCTGCTCGGGCTGGGGCTGCTCGGTATCCGTACCCGGCGCACCCGGGCCGCGCTGTCGGCGCTCGGCATCGCCATCGGGATCGCCACCATGATCGTGGTGACCGGCATCCCCGCCTCCAGCCAGGCCCAGCTGATGCGGGAACTGTCCGCGCTCGGCACGAACATGCTGGAGGTGCGGGCGCTGCCCGACCAGGACCCGCCGGCGCTGCTGCCGACGGAGTCGACCGCCATGGTCCGGCGGGTGGGCCCGGTGACGAGTGTCAGCGCGGTCGCCAACACGCACCGGCTGGTCCGCCGCTCCGACCGTACCGACCCCGACGACGGCTCGGGTCTGACCGTGCTGGCCAGCCAACTCGACCTGCTCCCGATCATCAACGCCCGGGTACAGCACGGCAGCTGGCTCACCCCGGCGACGGAGCGTTTCCCCGCCGTGGTGCTCGGCGCGGTCGCGGCGGCCCGGCTGGGCGTCCGCGACGTGCCCGCCGGGGGTGGGCCCGGTCAGCAGGTGCTGATCGGCGACCGGTGGTTCACCGTGGTCGGTATCCTGGCCGCCGTCCCGCTGCTGCCGGACATCGACCGGTCGGTGCTGGTCGGCTGGCCGGCCGCGCAGTCCGAGCTGGGCTTCGACGGGCACCCCACGGTGCTCTATGTCCGGTCGCTGGAGCCGGCGGTGGAGCAGGTCCGGGCGGTGCTGCCCGAGACGGTCAACCCGCAGAGCCCGGCCGACGTGCTGGTCAGCCGCCCCTCCGATGCGCTGGCCGCGAAGCGGGCCACCGAGGACGCCTTCTCGTCGCTGTTCCTGGCCCTGGCGGCGGTGGCGCTGCTGGTGGGTGGGATCGGGGTGGCCAACACGATGGTCATCTCGGTGCTGGAACGGCGGGCCGAGATCGGTCTGCGACGCGCGCTCGGCGCCCACCGGGGGCAGATCCGTGGCCAGTTCCTCACCGAGTCGGTGGCCCTGGCGTCGCTGGGCGGGGTCGTCGGGACGCTGCTCGGGCTGGCCGTCACCGCCGGCTACGCCGCGTACCACCAGTGGCCGGTGGTGATCCCGCTCGCCGCGACGCTGGCCGGGCTGGCCGGTGCGGCGGTGGTGGGCGTGGTGGCCGGCGTCTACCCGTCGATGCGGGCCGCCGCCCTGCCGCCGACCGAGGCGCTCGCCAGCATCTGAGCCGGGCCGGCGGCGGGTCCGGCCACCGTCCTGCCGTTAACGGTCACATCCGTCGACCGGCCGGCTCCGGAAAGTTACGAGCTTCCCCTCCGATAGTTTCGACAACGGCTGCCGGTTCGGGGTCCGGTCGATCCGTCCCGGCGCAGGTCGGCCCCCGCCGTCGGCGGGGCGGTCGACGGGGTGCCCGGTGCCTGCGGATCCGTTGGTGGTCCTCGGTAACAAGGCCGCTGAACAGCGGGAACGTGACGGCCGGGCCGGCGGCGGGCGGACCGTCACGGGTGGACCGGGCCCCGGTATGCCGGCACGGCAGGACGGGGATGCGGGTGGCCCCGCGGTGTGGCGACCCACCCGCTCCGGCAGCCGACGCTGCCCGTCCGGTTGAGCATGTTATCGATAACCTGCTATCTTTCGGCCGGGAGCGAAGGGCACGCTTCCCGTCGTCACAGTCCGTTGGCAGCGGCACACGAGGGCACCCCTCGCGCCGCCCTGCCGGTCGACGACCAGATCCGGGCCGCTCCACCGAGCCGTCGTGCCGTCCGCGCCGAACGGGCGCGTCCGCCCACCCGAGTCGCCCGCCCGGGCGAGGAGACGGGCTGCGGGTGTCCACCGCATCCTGCCGTCCCCGCCGGCCATCGCCGGGTCGACTCCGCGTATCACCACCGGGACACCAGACCCATGGCAAGGAGCCAAGCAATGGTCAGACACAGACACCTACTCCCGACCATCGCCGCCGCGGCCGTCCTGCTCGCGGCGACCGTCGGCGGCGCGCTGAACGGCGGCCTCTCCGCGACGGCGGAGGCGGCGACGAACGGCACCCTCGCGGCGACGGCGGGCTGCGGCAAGGCCCCCACGTTGAGCAACGGGACGCGCACGATCACCAGCAGCGGGCAGAACCGCAGCTACATCCTGCGGATTCCGGACGGCTACGACCGTAACCGCCAGTACCGGCTGGTCGTCGGCTTCCACTGGTTGAACGGCTCGGCGCAGAACGTCTCCTCGGCCGGCTACTACGGCCTGCTGCCACTGTCCAACAACAGCACGATCTTCGTCGCCCCGCAGGGCATCGACGCCGGCTGGGCCAACACCAACGGCCGGGACCTGACCCTCTTCGACGACATCCTCCGGCAGGTCGAGAACGACCTGTGCGTCGACACCACCCAGCGGTTCGTGCTGGGCTGGAGCTACGGCGGGGCGATGAGCTACGCGGTGGCCTGCGCCCGGCCCACCGTGGTGCGCGCGGTCGCCGTGCTGTCCGGCGCCCAGCTCAGCGGCTGCAACGGCGGCACCCAGCCGGTGCCGTACTTCGGCATCCACGGCACCCACGACAGCGTGCTGAACATCTCGATGGGCCGCTCGCTGCGCGACACGTTCGTCCGGAACAACGGGTGCACCGCGCAGAGCCCGCGTGAGCCGGGCCTGAACACCTTCACCCACATCACCACCGTCTACTCGGGCTGCCGTTCCGGCTTCCCGGTGCAGTGGGCCGCGTTCGACGGTGACCACACCCCCAGCCCGGTCGACGGGTCGGGCACCCCCAACGACTCGCGGACGTGGACGTCGGGGGAGATCTGGCGCTTCTTCAGCCAGTTCCAGTCCACCACGCCGCCGACCACGCCCCCGCCGACCACCGCTCCGCCGACGACCCCGCCGCCCACCACCGCCCCGCCGACCACGCCTCCGCCGACCACGCCTCCGCCCACCAGCGGGCCCGGCGGCTGCACCGCCACCTACAAGGCGGTCAACAGCTGGCCCGGCGGCTTCCAGGGTGAGGTCACCGTGGCCAACACCAGCTCCGGCGCGATCACCGGCTGGGCCGTGGGCCTGAGCCTGGGCAGCGGCCAGGCGCTCAGCAGCGTCTGGAACGGTGTCAACACCGGCACCACCGGCAATGTCACCGTCCGCAACGCCGCCTACAACGGCGCGCTGGCCCCCAACGGCTCGACCACGTTCGGGTTCACCGCCACCGGCAACGGCACCCCGCCGCCCGGCAACATCACCTGCGCCATTTCCTGATCACGGACGCCCTCAGGGCCCGGAGCCACCCGGCTCCGGGCCCGCCGTCCGTTCCGGGCCCGGTCGGTATCGCGGGCGTGCCGTCCGGGTGACGTGCGGCCGCGCTTATTGCCAAGAACTGGCAATTACGCGATAGTGGCAGCAGTGGCGGGTACCCGGGCCTGCGATGATCCGACCTGGCCTGAGTGCCCGCCCCGCTGTCGACCCACGATTCAAGGAGCTGCTGGTGGGCCTCTACTCGCTGCCCGACATGCCGTACGACTACGGTGCGCTGGAGCCGGCCATGTCCGGTGAGATCCTGGAGCTGCACCACAGCAAGCACCACGCGGCGTACGTCAAGGGCAGCAACGACGCCCTGGAACAGCTCGCCGAGGCCCGGGACAAGGGCGACTTCGCGGCGCTGGTCGGGTTGGAGAAGACGTTCGCGTTCAACCTGTCCGGGCACGTGCTGCACTCGATCTTCTGGAACAACCTCTCCCCGGACGGCGGTGACCGCCCCGACGGGGAGCTGGCGGCGGCGATCGACGAGCACTTCGGCTCGTTCGACGGCTTCGCCGGGCAGCTGTCGGCGGCGACCAAGAGCGTGCAGGGCTCCGGCTGGGGCGTCCTGGCCTGGGAACCGCTGGGGCAACGGCTGATCGTGGAGCAGGTCTACGACCACCACGGCAACGTCGGGCAGGGCTCGACGCCGCTGCTGGTCTTCGACGCCTGGGAGCACGCCTACTACCTGCAGTACCGCAACGTCCGCCCGGACTACGTCGACCGGCTGTGGAACCTCGTCGACTGGGCCGACGTGACCGCCCGCTTCGACGCCGCCCGCGCGACCGCCCCGAAGCTCTGACCGGCGTGACCGGCCCCGTTCCGGTCGCCGCCGACCTCGTCCAGCGTGCCGCCGGGGTCATCGCCGCCCGCCACCGCGGTGACCTCGCCGGGGCGGAGGCGCTGCTGGCCTCGTTCGACACCGACCAGGCCCGCACCCTCGGCTTCTACCTGCTCGCCGACCTCGCCCTCGGGCTGGTCCGCGCGCAGACCGGAGAATCCCTGGACGCCCTGGTCCGGCAGCTCACCCTGCTGGTGGCCGACACCTCCCCGCCGCCTCCCTGATCCGCCGGCCGCCCGGAGCACCGCCGCGTCGAGCGTCGACGCGGCGGTGCTGCACCGCGACATCCCAGGAGAACTTCATGGTCAAGTCCCGGTCCGTACGCGTGCCGGCGTTGCTCGGTATCGCCTTGGCCGTCGTCGCCGGCTGCGCGTCCCCGACGCCGTCGTCGACCGGCCGCACCGGCAACGGCCCGGTCGTGGTGGCCACGGCGGGTGAGCCCGACACCCTCAACCCGGTGCTCAACTACGGCCCCGACGGCGCGTCGCTGATCTTCGACGGACTGGTCGCCCGGGACGCCCGCAACCAGCTCGTGCCGGCCCTGGCGCGGGAACTGCCGACGGTGTCGGCGGACGGCCGGACGGTCACGGCGACCCTGCGTGAGGGGGTGCTGTTCCACGACGGCAGCCCGCTCACCGCCGGGGATGTCGTCTTCACCTACCAGGCGGTGCTGGACCCGAAGGTCGACTCGACGCTCCGCTCGGACCTCGACATGCTCGCCTCCGTCGCCGCCCCCGACCCGTCCACCGTGGTGTTCACCCTGAAACACCCGTACGCGCCGTTCGTGCAGCGGCTGGCGCTGGGCATCGTGCCGGCGAAGGCGTTCGAGGGGCAGGACGTCAACAAGGCGGAGTTCAACCGCAGGCCGATCGGCACCGGGCCGTACCGGATGACGTCGTGGACGCCGGGGGACCGGCTGGTGCTGGCGGCGAACGAGCGGTACTGGGGCGGCAAACCGGCGAACCCGGGCGTGGTGGTGGCGTTCGTCGCCGACGACAACGTCCGCGCCCAGCGGATGCGGGCCGGCGAGTTCGACGCGGCCGAACTGCCGCCGAAGCTGGCGACCGGGTTCGACGGCCAGGCCGGTCAGCAGGTACACAAGGTCCCCACCGCCGACTACCGGGGCGTGATGCTGCCCATGGGCAACCCCGTCCTGGCCGACCCGGCGGTCCGCCGCGCGTTGCACGCGGCGGTGGACCGGCAGGCCATGGTGACCGGGGTGCTCGGCGGGGCGGGGGAGCCGGCGTTCGGCCCGGTGCCGCCCACCTCCGAGTTCGCCGAGCCGTCGGTCACCGGACGGCCCACCGCCGACCGGGCCGCCGCCACCGCGATCCTCGACGCCGCCGGCTGGACCCCCGGCCCGGACGGCATCCGCGCCAAGGGTGGACGGCAGGCCGCGTTCACGCTGATGTACCCGGCCACCGACAGCCTGCGCAAGGAACTGGCCCTGGCGGTCACCGCCGACGCCCGCAAGATCGGCATCGCGGTCACCCCGCAGGGCCTCACCTGGGACGCGATCACCCCCCGGATGAAGACCGACGCGCTGATCATGGGGTACGGCACCCCGTACGACCCGGACTTCGTGTCGTTCAAGCTGTTCGGTTCGGCCTTCGCCGGGCAGGGCTTCTTCAACCCCGGCTCCTACCGGTCCGCCACCGTCGACGCCGCCCTCCAGGCCGGCCGGGACACCACCGACCCGGCCGCCCGACGGGCCGCGTACGCCACCTTCCAGAAGCAGCTTGCCGCCGACGTGCCGTGGGTGTTCCTCACCTACCTGCAACACACCTACGTGGTGCGCGACACCGTGACCGGGGTGACCCCCCGGGGCGAGCCGCACGAGCACGACGTCGCCAACAGCCTCTGGTGGAACGTGCACACCTGGGAGAAGAGGTCGTGACCGCACCGGCCCCGCCATCGGTCCGCCGTCGCCGGCTGGCCGGGGCCGGGGTCATGATCCGCCGCCGGCTGCTGGTCGCCGTACCGGTGCTCGCCGCGACCAGCATGGGCATGTTCGCCCTCGGCGCGGCCTCCCCGATCGACCCGGCCCAGCAGTACGCGGGCGCGGCGGTCTTCACCGCCAGCGAGGAGAACCTCGCGCAGCTCCGCGCGAACTGGGGCGTCGACGACCCGCTGCCGGTGCAGTACGCCCGCTGGGTGGGCAACCTGCTGCGCGGCGACCTCGGCTGGTCCACCAGCCGCCACGAGCCGGTCACCTCGGTGCTGGCCGCCCGCGCCGGCTGGACCCTGCTGCTCGTCGGCCTGGCCCTCGCCCTCGTCCTGGTGGCGAGCGTGCTGGCGGGCACCCTCGCCGCGTACCGGCGTGGTGGCTGGTTCGACCGCGCCCTGCGGTCCGTCGCGTACGCCGTGCAGTCGATGCCGGTGTTCTGGCTCGGGCTGGCCGCGATCGCCGTGTTCGCCCTCACCCTGGGCTGGCTGCCCGCCGGTGGGCTCACCGACCTCACCGCGACCGGCACCGACCCGGCCGACGTGGCCCGGCACCTGGTGCTGCCGGTGACCGTGCTGGCGATCTCCCAGGCCCCGTGGTTCGTGCTGTTCGTGCGGGACGCCGTCGCCGAGAGCCTGCGCGACGACCACGTGCTGGCCGCCCGCGCCCGGGGGCTGCCCGGCCGTACCGTCCTGTTCGGTCACGCGCTGCGTACCGCGCTGCTGCCCTTCCTCACCCTGGTCGGCACCCACCTGCCCGAACTCGTCGGCGGCGCGGTGCTGGTGGAGACCGTGTTCTCGCTGCCCGGTCTCGGCGCGGTCACCGTCGCGGCGGCGTTGGGCGCGGACTTCCCGCTGCTGGCCGCCACCACCCTGGCCACCACCGTGGTGGTGCTGGCCGCGAACCTGGCCACCGACCTCGGCTACGCCGCCGCCGACCCCCGGGTACGCCTCGATGACTGACCTCGCCCCACCGCCGGTCGCCCCACCCGCCCGACGCCTGCCGTCGCGCCGGCCGCCCACCCTGCTGCGGGCAGGACGGGCCGGCGCGGGGGTGGCCGTCGCCGTGCTCGTCGTCGCGGTCGTCGCCTGCCTGCTCGCGCCCCTGCTCTGGCCACTGGACCAGAGCGCGGTCGACCTCGCCCGGACCCGGCTCGCGCCCTCGCCCGAACACCTGGCCGGCACCGACGACCTGGGCCGGGACGTGGCCCTGCGCAGCCTCTACGGGCTGCGCGTCTCGCTGCTCGTCGGGGTGGTCGCCGCGCTGGTCGCCACCGTCATCGGTGGCCTCGTCGGCGCGGTCGCCGGCAGCGTCGGCGGGCGGGTCGACCGGGTGCTGATGCGGACCGTCGACACCGTCGCCGCCCTGCCGCACCTGCTGCTGGGCATCTTCATCGTGGCGATGCTGCGGCCGAGCCTCGGCGCGGTCGTCGCCTCGATCGCGTTGACGCACTGGCTGTCCACCGCCCGCATCGTCCGCTCCGAACTGCTCAGCCTGCGGTCCCGGCCGTTCGTCGACGCCGCGATCTCCGGCGGGGCGGGCCGGGCCCGGGTGCTCACCCGGCACCTGCTGCCGCACGTGCTGCCCCGGCTCGCGCTGGCGACCACGCTGATGGTGCCGCACGCCGTCTGGCACGAGACCGCGCTGTCCTTCCTCGGCCTGGGCCTGCCGCCGCACCTCGCCTCGATCGGCAACATGATCAACGACGGTCAGCGGTCCCTGCTCACCGGCGCGTGGTGGGCGAGCATCGTCCCCGGCCTCGCCCTGGTCGCCGTCACCCTCGCCCTGGCCGTGCTCACCGGCCGCTGGCGGGACCGCCTCGACCCCCGCGTACGGGCGGAGTTGCAGCTGTGACCGCGAGCGCAACCGGCACCGTGCCCACCGACGCCGGCCCCCGGCCGGCGCTGCTGACCGTCGACGGGCTGACCGTCCGGTTCCGGCTCCCCGACGCCGTCGTGCACGCCGTCACCGACCTGCGCCTCCACCTGCACCCCGGCGAGCTGCTGGCCGTGGTCGGCGAGTCGGGCTGCGGCAAGTCCGTCCTCGCGCACGCCCTGCTCGGCCTGCTGCCCCGCAACGCCACCGTCACCGGGCACGCCCACCTGCACCCGGCGGACGGCATCCCGGTCGACCTGGTCGCGGCGGGCGAACGGCATCTCGCCCGGCACGTCCGGGGCCGGGTCGTCGGTCTCGTCCCGCAGAGCCCGGCCACCGCCCTGACCCCGGTGCGCACCGGCCGGCGGCTGCTGGAGGAGACCCTGCGCGCCCACGGGCACCCCCGCCGCGACGTCGCCGAGGCCGCCGGGCGGGCCGCCACCGACGTCGGCCTGCACCCCGCCGACCTCGACAGGTATCCGCACGAGCTGTCCGGGGGGATGGCCCAGCGGCTGGCCACCGCCCTGGCGCTGGCCCCCGACCCGCCGCTGCTGCTCGCCGACGAACCCACCAGCGGCCTCGACCGGCCGTTGGTGGAGCACACCCTGGACCTGCTGCGCCGCCGCTGCGACGCGGGGGCCGCCGTCCTGCTCATCACCCACGACCTCGCCGCCGCCCGCCGCGTCGCCGACACCGTCGCCGTCATGTACGCCAGCCGCGTCGTCGAACACCGGTCCACCCCGGACCTGTTCGACAGCCCCGCCCACCCGTACACCGCCGGGCTGCTCGACGCCCTGCCCGACCGGGCGTTCACCCCGGTGCCCGGTCACCCGCCGATGCTCACCGACCTGCCCGACGGCTGCGCGTTCGCCCCGCGCTGCCCCCGGGCCACCGACACCTGCCGTACCCCGCCCCGCCCGACGGCCGCCGGCACCGGGCAGGTCGCCTGCCACCACCCGCTCACCCCCGGAGCACCGGCATGACGACCACGCTCGACGACCCGACCGGCCCCCGGCCGACCGCGCCCGCCGGGCTCGCCGCGCACCAGGTGACCGTCCACTACGGCCGGCAGCGCGTCCTGGACCGGGTCGACCTGCACGTCGCTCCCGGTGAGACGGTCGGCCTGCGCGGCCCCTCCGGCAGCGGCAAGTCCACCCTTGCCCGGGTGCTGGCCTTCCTGCATGCCCCGGACGGCGGCCGGATCACCCTCGACGGCGAACCCGTCGCCGGGGTCCGGCACCGGCTGCCCGCCGCCGTACGGACCCGGGTGGCGATCCTGTTCCAGAGCCCCCGCGCCGCCAGCGACCCCCGGTTGAGCCTGGCCGACCTGATCGCCGAGCCGCTGCGCGCCACCGGTACGCCGGCCGGGCAGGTGGCCGCCCGGACGGCCGAGCTGGCCGACCAGGTCGGGCTCACCCGCGACCTGCTCACCCGGCGTCCGCACGCGGTCAGCGACGGGCAGTTGCAACGCGCCTGCCTGGCCCGCGCCCTCGTGCACCGCCCCGACCACCTGCTCTGCGACGAGGCCACCGCCATGCTCGACGCCTCCACCCAGGCCCACGTCGCCGCCGTCGTCACCGACTACCAGCGTCGGCACCGCGCGGGCGTGCTGCTGATCACCCACGATCCGGCGCTGCTGGCCCGCTGGGCGTCCCGGGTGGTGGACCTGCCGGGGCCGGCGGCCGACCCACCCGCGCCGCCCCGCTGACGAGGCGTCACCGGGTCGGGCCGACGGTGTCGCGGCCACCCCCGGGGTCGCCTACGCAGCGTGACTCGGAAACTACTTGACCGGGCCGTGCAACTCCCCGGGCCGGTGCCTCCGTTCTACCTCCGGCACAAGGAGGCAGCCGACGTGAGAGCCGAAGACGAACAGGCGTTCCGCGAGTTCGTGACGTCCCAGATGGCGTCGCTGCGCAAGCTGGCGTACATGACCTGCGGTGACTGGCACGCGGCTGAGGACGCCGTGGCCAACGCCCTGGTCAAGCTCTATCCCCGCTGGCGGAAGCTGGATCGACCCGATCTCTATGTCAAGACCATGGTCTACCGGGCGGCGGTCGACGAGACCCGGCGGCCGTGGCGGCGGGAGCGGTCGTCCGGTGACGCCTTGCCGGACGTCGCGCTGCGGGACCCGGCCGACGCGACCGACGAGCGGATGCGGCTGCGGGCCGCGCTCGACGCCGTGCCGGCGCGGCAGCGGGCCGCCGTCGTGCTCCGGCACTACCTGGGCCTGAGCCTGGAGGACACGGCCGGCGTCCTCGACTGCACGGTGGGCACCGCCAAGAGCCAGGTCTCCCGTGGCCTGGCGAAGCTGCGCGAGTCGCTCGCCGCCGAACGCATCAATCTCACCGGGAATTCGATCGAGGAGTGGACCAGTGCAGTTGCATGAATTCGTGGACGCGGTGACCGGTCAGGAGCCACCGATGACCCGTACCGCCGATGACATCGTCGCGGCGGGGCGACGGGCGCAGCGGCGTCGTCGGGCCGGGTTCGCCTCGGCGGGCGCGGCCGGCCTGGTGGTGGTCGCGGTCGCCGGCGCGTTCGCGCTGCCGACCCTGGGCGCCGGTCGGGACACCACCGCCGCGCCGCCCTCGGCGGGTGCGGCGGCCGCCGCACCCGCCGAGGCCCGCTGGTCCGACGCCCCGCCGTTCACCTTCACCTTCAAGGGGTACGACGCGGGCCCGCTGCACGTGCAGGACCCGATCGTCGCCTCGGTCGGCTACCAGATCGCCTCGGTCTACTCCGACGGCCACGTCTCGAACGACAAGCCGGTCACCGCCGACGAGATCGAGGCGGGCGGCGACGCCATCGAGCGCAAGAAGCGGGCCACCGGGGGCAAGCCCAGCCTGTGGGCGTACCTGACCGTCTACCGGCCGGGCGTCTTCGACCCGGCCGGGATCAGGAACGGCCGGAAGGTCACCGTGGCCGGGCACCGGGCCGTGCAGGCGACCCTGCCGGTCGGCCTCGACCCGAGCAAGCCGGTCGACGAGGGCAACAAGCTGCTCGCGTGGGAGTACGCCCCCGACGCGTGGGCGGCGGTGACGTCCATCTCCAGCTCCGTGGCCTCGCCCAGCTTCCAGGACCTCGGCGGCCTGGTCGGCGGTCTGAAGCCGAGCCGGCCGAAGCCGGCCACGGTGCCGTTCACCGTCGGCTACGTGCCGGCCGGCTACCGGCCGTTGCAGTCCGGCACGCACGCCATGCCCGGCCTCAGCGGCATCGCCGCGGCCCGCGCCGGTGACTTCGGCGGCGCGACGTACACCCGGCCGGCCGCGCCCACCTCGGGCCTGACCGCGCCCTACGACCAGGCCGAGAACGGCATCAAGGACGGCTTCCACATCTTCGTCACGCCGGCCGGCAGCTCGAACCAGTCCCCGGAGCCGGGTGTGACGAAGTGCTACCCCGGCTCGGACCGGCGGGCCCCGGGTGACGGTGCCGGAGGCGGCGGCTTCTGCAACATCTGGAACGCCGACGGCACGGTCGTCCTCCAGGTCAGCGGGATGGGCCTGGGCAACAAGCTGCCGCTGGCCGAGCTGGAGAAGGTCGCCAAGGGCATCAGGGTCGCCGACGTCAGGGACGAGTCGACCTGGACCCCGGCCGCGCAGGCTCTCCGGCCGTAACGGAACCTTCCCCTCCGGCGGCAGGGATCGGGACCGGCCGCCCCCTCCGGCGGCCGATCGGGACCGGCCGCCACCGGCGACAGCGGCACCGCGCACGACGGCGGTGCCGCTGTCGCCGTTCCAGGGCCCCCGTACGGTCAGCGGGCCCGCAGCGCGCGGAAGGTCGTCCGGATCTGCTCGGTGAGGACGGCCGGCTGCTCCAGTGCGGCGAAGTGACCGCCGTGGTCGAGCTGCGCGTAGTGCACCACCGTCGCGTAGCGTCGTTCGATCCAGCGCCGGGACGCCTGCACGGCCTCGCCGGGGAAGATGCTGAACCCGGCGGGTACCGGGTTGGGCTCCCCGGGCCCGGCGGCACCGGCGTCGTCGCGCCGCTGTTCCCAGTAGAGCCGGGCGGCGGACGTCGCGGCGTTGGGCAGCCAGTAGAGCATGATGTCGTCGAGGATCTCGTCGCGGTCGACGACCTGCTCCGGGTCGCCGTCGCTGTCGGTGACGTCCTGAAAGAGGGTGTAGATCCAGGCGGCGAGCCCGGCCGGCGAGTCCGCGAGCGAGTAACCGATGGTCTGCGGCCGGGTGGCCTGCTCGCGGGCGTACCCGTCCAGCTCGGTCCGGTACCGCCCGGCGCGGGCGATCATCTGCCGCTCCGCGTCGGTGGCCTCGGCCATCTCCTGCGGGGTGGGAAACACCAGCGGCAGGTTGAAGTGCGCGCCCCGGCACCGCTCGGGGGCGGTACGGGTGATCTGCTCGACGACGGCGGCGCCCCAGTCCCCACCCTGGGCGAACCAGCGGTCGTAGCCGAGCCGCCCCATGAGGGTCACCCACGCGTCGGCGACCTGGGCGACGTTCCAGCCGGTGCCGGTGGGCCGGCCGGAGAAGCCGAAGCCCGGCATGGAGGGGACCACGACGTGGAAGGCGTCCCCGGCGTCGCCGCCGTGGGCGACCGGGTCGGTCAGCGGGCCGATCAGGCGTCGGAACTCCAGGACGGAACCGGGCCAGCCGTGGCACAGCAGCAGCGGCACCGCGTCCGGCTCGGCCGAGCGGACGTGCAGGAAGTGGATGTCGATCCCGTCGACGACGGTACGGGAGGAGCCGAGGTCGTTGAGGTCGCGTTCGGCCCGCCGCCAGTCGTAGCCGGTCGCCCAGTGGTCGCAGAGCGCCCGGATGCGGTCCAGCTGCGGGCCCTGGCTCCCGTCCGGCACCGTCTCGCGGTCCGGCCACCGGGTGTCGGCCAGGCGGCGTCGCAGGTCGCGCAGGTCGGCGTCGGGGACGTCGATCGTGAACGGCTGCACCAGGTCGCTGGGGGAAGTGGCTGTCATCGGGGGCTCCTGAGGGTGGTCGGGTCGTGGAAGGGGGTCAGCGTAACCCATAAGTGGAATATTTTTTCCACTTGGAATTTGGATTCCACTTGGTTAGGCTGCGGCAGGTGAGCGTTCCGCCTCCCACCCTGCGCCGCGACGCCGAGCGCAACCGCCAACTGCTGCTGCGCACCGCGTACGCGCTGATGGCCAGCAACGGCCTGGAGGTGTCGTACGAGGAGATCGCGCGGGCGGCCGGCACCGGGATGGGCACCGTCTACCGCCGTTTCCCGCAGCGGCAGGACCTGCTGGACGCCCTGTTCAGTGAGCACATCGACCGGGTCATCGGCTTCGCCGAACAGGCCGCGCGCCACGACGACGCCCTCGCCGGGCTCACCTGGTTTCTCGAACAGCAGTTGGAGATCGAGGCGCAGAGCCGGGGGCTGGGGGAGCTGCTGCGGGGCGGTGACCAGGCCACCGCCCTGGTGCGGCGGGCGCACGAGCGGATGACCCCGTTGGTGGCCGGGTTGGTCGACCGGGCCGTGCGGGCCGGGCAGCTCCCGGCCGGCGCGACCCCTGCCGACTTCGCCGCGGCACACCTGATGGTGGGCAGCGTCATGGACGCCTCCCGCGACTTCGCCCCGCAGCTGTGGCGGCGCGCGCTGCGGATCGCCCTGGCGGGCCTGCGCGGGGCCGACCTGTCCGACGACCCGCCGGAGGAGTCGGTCATCGGCCGGCTCTACCACCACACCCCGAGATGAAGGCGCAGCCCATGACGACTCTCCCCGACGACCTGGTCGCGGTCCTGCACGGTACGGCGATCTGCTTCGTGACCACGCTCATGCCCGACGGGTCGCCGCAGATCTCCCAGACCTGGGTGGGCACCGACGGCGAGCACGTGCTGGTCAACACCGTGGACACCCACCAGAAGACCCGCAACGTACGGCGCGACCCGCGGGTCGCCATCGGCGTCGCCGACCCCGCCGCCCCGGCCCGGTACTGGGCGCTACGCGGCAGCGTGGTGGACATTTCCGCCGCCGGTGCCCGCGAGCACATCGACGAGTTGTCCCGGAGGTACCTCGGTCGCCCCTATCCCGGCTTCGGCGGTGGCGGGCAGCAGCGGGTCCTGCTCACCGTGAAGGTCGATCGGGTGCACACACCGTGACCCGGTGAGCGGGGTTGCCGCCTCCCTGTTCCGGTCGCCGCACCCCGCACCGGCGTTACGCTGCCGTCCGGCCCGCTGGCCGGTGAAGTTGGTCGATGTCTTAATGGGTGGGCCGTACGTCTTGGCAGCGACGCATGCCTCGGCTACCGTCGTGGGAACGCTCCCATGTAGAAACATCTATGTGATCAGGAGGCAACACGTCGTGGCTACCCTCTCCTCGCTCCGCCGTAGATCGGTGGCGGCCTTCAGTGTGGCGGCCGTCGCGGGCGTCACCGCCGCCGGCGTAGGCCTCGCCGGCGGCACCGCCTCCGCCGGGACGATATCCGGACCGCTCTACCGCGACCCGACCACGGCCGTCGTCCGCTGGGTCGCCGCGAACCCGGGCGACTCGCGGGTCGGCGTGATCCGTGACAAGATCGCCAGCCAGCCGCAGGCCCGGTGGTTCGCCAACTTCAACCCGTCGACCGCGCAGTCCGAGGCCGCGTCGTTCATCGGCGCCGCCAACTCCGCACGGCAGATCCCGGTGCTCTCCATCTACGAGATCACCAACCGGGACTGCGGTGGGGCCAGCGCCGGTGGCGCACCCGACCTCAACCAGTACCAGACCTGGGTGTCGAACTTCGCCCGGGGGCTGGGCAACCAGACGGTCATCATCATCCTGGAGACCGACTCGCTCGCCCTGCTGACCTGCCTGAACAGCAACGAGATCAACGCCCGTAACCAGGCGATCTCCACGGCCACCCGGACCCTCAAGGCGGCGAACCCCAACGCCAAGGTCTACCTCGACGGCGGTCACTCCACCTGGAACAGCGCCAACGAGACGGCCAACCGCCTGCGGGCGGCCGGCGTGCAGTACGCCGACGGCTTCTTCACCAACGTGTCGAACTTCAACCCCACCTCCAGCGAGGCGAACTTCGGCCGGAACGTCATCAACGCCCTCAACGGCATGGGCATCTCCGGCAAGCGCCAGGTCATCGACACCAGCCGCAACGGCGGTGCCAGCGGTGACTGGTGCGGCGACGACAACACCGACCGCCGCATCGGGCAGTACCCGACGACCAACACCGGCGACAACAACATCGACGCGTACCTCTGGGTGAAGCCGCCGGGTGAGGCCGACGGTTGCCGCTACACCGCCGGTTCCTTCCAGCCGGACCTGGCCTTCAGCCTGGCCAACGGCGCGCCCAACCCGCCCGTGACGACCCCGCCGACCACGCCGCCGCCCACCACGGCTCCGCCGACGACCCCGCCGCCCACCACGGCTCCGCCGACCACGCCGCCCCCCACCACGCCGCCGCCGGCCGGCAACGGCTGCACCGCGTCGGTGGTGGTCAACCAGTGGAACGGTGGCTTCACGGCGAGCGTGACGGTCACCGCCGGCGCCACCGCCCTCAACGGCTGGAACGTCAGCATCAACCTGCCCGGCGGTGCCAGCGTCACCAGCACCTGGAGCGCGCAGTCCAGCGGCACCAGCGGGACCGTCCGGTTCACCAACGTGAGCTACAACGGGCAGGTCGGTGCCGGGCAGTCGACCAACTTCGGCTTCCAGGGCACCGGCACCGGCCCCGGTGCGACCGCCACCTGCGCGGCCAACTGATCCCACCCGACGGCGACGGCCCGACGCGGAGAACCCTTCCGCGCCGGGCCGTCGCCGTTCGGCGTCCCCCGCTCCGGCTCGCACGTCTACGCCGGTGCGGTCACCCGGGACCCGGACCCGGTCGCCGGGCGGCGATGCCGGTGAGAGCGGCGTCGACTGCGGGGGCCGACGACCTGACCGACCCAGCTGCGAGCGGATCAGGCCGCAGGCGCGAGGATGACGATCTTGCCGGACAACTCACCCGCGCCGGCCTGGGCGTGCAGCGCGGGCAGGTCGGCCAGCGCCACCCGTCGGGCGACCTCGACCCGCAACTCGCCGGTGCCGACCCGCGCCGCCAGGTCGGCGAGCTGGTCGGCGTCACTGCGGACGAACAGGTCGATGCCGCGTACGCCGCGCTTGTCGTCGGAGGGTGCCGGCATCCAGACGGTGGTGTTGACGAGGGCCCCGCCGTCACGGATCAGTGGGACCAACGCGGCGAGCTGCTCCGGGGCGACCGGGGCGAGGTTGAGCACCAGGTCGACCGGCTCGGTCACCGCAGCCGCCACGTCGGTGCCGGTGTGGTCGATCACCTCGTCGGCCCCGGCGGCCCGGACCCGGTCCGCGCTGCGGGGGCTGGCCGTGGCGATCACCCGGGCACCGGCCTCCTTCGCCAACTGCACCGCGTAGCCGCCGACCGCACCCCCGGCCCCGTTGACGAGCACCCGCTGACCGGCGGTCAGCCTGCCGTGGTCGAACAGCGCCTGCCACGCCGTCAGGCCCACCAGCGGAAGCGCCGCCGCGTCGGCCAGCGGAATGTTCCTGGGCGCCCCCGTCAGGATCTCCGCCGGGGCGATCACGTACTCCGCCGCCGCTCCGGTGCCCGTCATCGGCAGGAAGCCGATGACCCGGTCGCCGACCGCGACGTCGGTCACACCGTCGCCGACCGCGTCGACCGTGCCGGCGACGTCGAGGCCGGGGGTGTGGGGCAGCTCGACCGGGATCGGGCCCTGCATGTAGCCCGCCCGGATGTTGCCGTCGACCCCGTTGAACGACGTGGCGGCGACGCGGACGCGCACCTGGCCGACGCCGGGGGCCGGCTGCTCCACGTCCTCGTAACGCAGCACCTCGGGACCACCGAACTCGTGGAAACGCACTGCCTTCATTGCTGGACCTACCTTCGGGTGGACGCCGCCGACGGGTTTCGGCCGTGCGGCGGAGTACGGGTGCGGCATCGCTCGATGCTGGATGCGTCACCCAATCTGGCAGGAACCGGCGTGGTCAGCCTGGGCCAGGTTGGCCCACCCTGACGATGCCCGGCCCACCGGCGTCGTCGACGATCTCGGCGAGGCGCGCCGCATCGGCCGACCGTGGTGCCGCGGTGAGCATCAGGGCCGACAGATCGTCGCCCGGGATGGTGAGCAGGCTCCCGACGAGCGTGACGACGCCACCGTCCGGATGAACGAACGCGGCACTGCTCTCGTAGGCGGCCACCGATCGCGGCGTGCGCCACAGCGTGTCGAACAGGCCGCTGCGGCTACGCATCTCGTCCACCAACGCGGCGAGGGAGGCATCGGTCGGGTAGCGCAACACGGCGCTGCGCAGGCGGGCGACGAGGACCGCCTCGTGATCGGTCGCCTCGGCCGCCGACTGCCGGAAACCCAGGAACGGGTCGCAGAACGTACGCCAGGCGACGTTCCACTCCCACGGGTCCCCGGTGAGGTCCCAGTGCCCCAGGGCCAGGAACGCGTTGTTCACGGCGACCAGGTTCATCGCCGCGTCGGAGACGAACATCGGGGTGTCGGTGAACCGTTCCAGCAGCCGCATCGCGCCCGGACCGATCTCGTTCGGCACCCGCCCGTCGGCGGCGGCGTACCCGGCAAGCGCGCAGAGCCGCTCGTACTCCGCCCGCCCGACGCGCAGGGCACGGGCGATGGCCTGCACCACCCCGGCCGACGGGTGGCTGCGCCCCTGCTCCAGCCGGCGTACGTAGTCCGCCGACATTCCCGCCAGGTCGGCGAGTTCCTCCCGCCGCAACCCCTGCACCCGCCGCCGGCCGACCGGCAGCCCGACCGTCGCCGGCGTCGTGCCCTCCCGCAACTGGCGCACCGCGACGCCGAACTCGTGACGTTCCACGGCCCCAGTGTGCCCCGCCCGGTCGGACCGCAGGTCGCGGGTGGTCCCGGGGGTTATCCCCGGGACGGGTGCGGGTGGAAGCCGCCTTCTACCGGCCCCGTCGCGCTCCTAGCGTGGGAACGACCGAGGGCGGCCGCAGGCGCAGCCCCGGTTTCCCGAGGAGCCCGCTCATGGCACGAGGAATCCGCACAGCCCTGTTCGCCGCGTTGGTCACCGGCTGTCTGACCCTGGCGAACGCGGCACCCACCTTCGCCTTCGGCACCGTCGCGCCGTCAACCCTGAAGGGAGGCGACGGGCCGGCCCGGCTGAGACTGCCGACGCCGACCGGGCCCTATCCGGTGGGTACGGTCGACCTGCACCTGGTCGACCGCACCCGCACCGACCCGTGGGCGACCACCCCCGCCTCCCGCGAGCTGATGGTCAGCCTCTGGTACCCGGCCACCGACGTGGCCCGCTTCCCCCGGGCACCCCACATGCTGTCCGGCGCGGCGGCCCACTTCGGCAGCGCCGACGGGGTCGGAGTCAGCCTGTACGGCATACCGGCCGGCGCGGTGGACTTCGCCGCCACCCGGACCAGCGGTCACCGGGGTGCGCCGATGGCGCGGCACGCGCGACCGTTCCCCGTGGTGTTGTACTCACCCGGGGCCGGCGACCCACGGACCTGGAACACCACCGTGGTGCAGGACCTGGCCAGCCGGGGGTACGTGGTGGTGACCATCGACCACACCTACGAGACGTCCGAGGTGGAGTTCCCCGACGGCCGGGTCCTCACCACCGTGTTGCCGCAGCTCTTCGAGCAGGCGCAGCAGCCCGACGACTTCCAGCGACTCGCGGCCCGCGTGTTCGACACCCGGGTCGCGGACACCCGCTTCGTACTCGACCAGCTGGCGGCCCTGCACCGGGGCGTGAACCCCGACGCGGAGGGCCGACCGTTGCCCCGGGGCGTGGCGGGCGGCCTGGACCTGCGCCGGACCGGCATGTTCGGCGTCTCGGCGGGCGGGATCACCGCTCTGCAGGTGATGAGCGAGGACCCCCGGATCAGGGCCGCGATCGACATGGACGGCAGCATCGAGTCACCCATCGTCCCGGACGCCCTCCGGTTGTGGCCGGTGACCCGCACCGGCCTGGACCGGCCGTTCATGTTCGTCGGTGACTCCGGCACCGACCACCGGCAGACGCCGTCCTGGCGGATGCTGTGGGACAACAGCACCGGCTGGCGGGTCGACCTGCGGCTCGACGGCGCGCCCAGCGAGGACGCCTACAAGGACGTCGTACCGCTGCTCCCGCAGATCGCCAGGCAACTCGGCCTGCCCGACAGCTTCGTCACCGGGACCATCGGCACCATCGACCCGGCCCGCGCCATCCGCACCCAGGAAACTCTGGTCACCGCCTTCTTCGACAGGTGGCTGCGCGACCGGGACGGGCACCTGCTGGACGGTCCGTCGCCACGACTGCCCGGCGTCACCTTCATCCCCTGACCCGCGATCCACCCCGCCGGCCGGCAGCCGTGTCAGTTGCCGGCCGGCGTTCGTGTCGGTCGCCGGCCGACGGGCACGCACGCCGGCCGGCGTCGGACCGGGCGGGGTCAGCCGCCGAGGTGACGCAGGACGGCCAGCACCCGGCGGTTGTCGCCGTCCGAGGACGGCAGCCCGAGCTTCGCGAAGATGTTCGCCACGTGCTTCTCCACCACCCCGGGGGTGATGGCGAGCGCCGCCGCGATACCGGCGTTGGACCGGCCCTCGGCCATCGCCGAGAGCACCGCACGCTCGCGGGGGGTCAGCGACGCCAGCCCCGCCACGTCCCGCCCGGCCCGCATCAGGTGACCGACCACCTCCGGATCGAGCGCTGTGCCGCCGGCCGCCACCCGGGTCAGCGCCGCCACGAAGTCGGCGACGTCGGCGACCCGGTCCTTGAGCAGGTAGCCGACCCCGCTGGGCCGGTCGGTGAGCAGGCGGGTCGCGTAGCGGGTCTCGACGTACTGGGAGAACACCAGCACCCCGACCCCGGGATGGTCGCGGCGGATGTCGATCGCGGCACGCAGCCCCTCGTCGGTGTGCGTCGGCGGCATCCGGATGTCGACCACGGCCACGTCCGGCAGGGCGTCGGCGACGGCCGACCGTAACGAGTCCGCGTCGGCCACCGCCGCGCACACCTCGAAGCCCCGATCGGTGAGCAGCCGGACCAACCCCTCGCGCATCATCGCGGCGTCCTCCGCGATCACCACCCGCATGCCGTCGCCTCCGTTTCACACCTGTGTGGGTAGCTCGATCTCGACCCGGGTGGGCCCGCCGGCCGGGCTGTGCACCCGCATCCGGCCGTCCACGACGGTGATGCGGCGGGCCAGCCCGGTCAGCCCGGGGCCATCCGGGTCCGCGCCGCCGGTGCCGTCGTCGGTGACCCCGAGCGTCAGACTCCGACCGGTGCCGACGACACCGAGCCGGACCCGGGTCGCGTGGCTGTGCTTCGCCGCGTTGGCGAGCAGTTCGGCCGCGCAGAAGTAGACGATCGTCTCGATCGCCGGCGCCGGCCGGTCGGGCAGCTCGACCGTCACCGTGACCGGGAGCGCGCTGCTGGAGGCGAGGGTCGCCAACGCGTCGCCGAGGCCGTTGTCGAGCGCCGGCGGGTGGATGCCGCGTACCAGGTCGCGCAGGTCGGCGAGGGCGTCCTTCGCGCCACGGTGGGCGAGGGCGACCAGCTCGCGGGCCTGCACGAGGTCGGGCGGCGGGCCGTCGACACCGAGCTTCTCGGTGGCCATGCCGAGGTTCATGGCCAGCGTCGCCAGCCGGATCTGCGCGCCGTCGTGCAGGTCCCGTTCCAGCCGGCGCATCATCGTGGCCGCGTCGTCGATGGCCTGGGCCCGGCTGACCTGGAGCTGCCGCACCCGTTCGGCGAGCCGGCGCGGACCGAGCAGCCACCGCATCGCGGCCAGGTCGGCCGTCGTGCCGATCCGCAGCAGCGTCGGTGCCACCAGGAGCATGGCGAGACCGGCGGCCGCGATGAGGAACGTGCCGGCGATCGTCCGCGCCCCGACGGGGCCGAACGGGGTCAGCGCCCACACCGGCCCGAGGCGGGTGCCGGGCGGATGGTTGCGGAACAGCGGCCACCACAGCGGGTAGCTGAGGTTGACCGGCCCGAACACGTAACAGAACAGGCCGTAGCCCTGCGGCACGGCCAGCGGCACCTTGAGCAGGGCGTACCCGCAGGCCCGCCAGCCCGGTCCGTCGGTGACCAGCGCACCGGGCCGCCGCGACGGCCGGGGTGGCGGAGCCTGCACGGGTACGCCGAGCAGCCGGGACGCGAACCGGCGGTGCACCGCTCCCGTCGCGCGCCCGGCCGGGGCGGCCAACACGACCAGCAGCGCGACGGTGAGCGGGAACAGCACCAGGAACAGCGGCGCGACGGTGGGGGCGGGCTCACGGGACATGGCCCCGGTGGCCCACAGGACGAGGGCACCCACGGCGGGCACGAGCATCGGTACGGCCAGGACCGCGACCGCGCTGAGCACCCCGACCAGGCAGAACACGGCCTGACGCAGGACCGGTCCGCTGAACGGTGCGCGCAGCGCGGTCATCGGCCCATTCTGGCCGATGACCGCGCTGCGGCCTGCTCCGTTGTGACCGGCCCGGTGGTGGCCGGCTCCGCCGTCGTCGGCCCGTGGGTCACGCATCCCGGGAGCGGAGCAGGACGCCACCACACACGATCGCCACCGCCGCGTACCCGTACATCAGCAGCACGCTGACCCACCCGTTGAACAGTCCGGACCCGGGCGAGAGCACCGCCACCGAGTTGAGCAGCATCAGCAGCGGCATGAAGCGTCCGACGACGACGCCGTGCTCGCCGAACAGCCCGACCACTATCGTGGGGACGAACATCAGAGCGAACAACGTCCCGATCGCGGCCCCCGAGTGCCGTACCAACGCCCCGACACCCACCCCGATCAGCGCCGTGGCGGCCAGATAGCCGCCGGTCAGCAGGACCGCCCGCAGGACCGCCGGATCCCCGAGGGAAGCGGTCGGGATGGCGGTGCCGCGGATCGCGAGCTGTCCGCCCAGGTAGCCGGCGGACGTCCCGGTCATGCCCACGGCGAGAGCCGCTCCACCACACACGGCGGCCTTCGCCGAAAGGACGGTCCGACGCCGCGGCACGGCGGCGAACGTCCTCGATCGCCACCGGTGACGAGTGGGCATTCGGTCGGCTCTTCGACCGGTACTCCCGTCCGGTCTACAACCACGCGTTCTTCGTCGTCGCGTGGCGCTGTTGGCGTGACGCCCGACTGGTCGATGGATCGGCGCTGCCGTGGTTGCTGGTCGTCACCACCAACGCGGTGCGCTCGGAGTGGCGGTCGGCGCGCCGGTGGCTGGCGCTGCTGCGCCGGCTACCGGGGGAGCGGCTGAAGGTAGCCGGCACCCGGGTGAGTTGCGCACGCATCCGCGACGTGCTGCTCCGGTTCCCGGGCATGCACGATGCGGAAGTCTTCGGGATGGAGGACAAGGCCCGGGGCGAGGTGCCGGCATGTCGGGTCGTGCTGGGCCCGGGAACGTCAGTCGGACGCCTGCACGGATGGTGCGCCGCCGAGCTGAACCCGGTCGAGGTGCCGCGATCCATCGAGCCGGTCGACCACATCCCACGATCCGCCACTGGAAAGATCATGCGCTGGTTGTGAGCGGGTAGCCCCCAGGTGTGCCGTATGCGGTAGCCGTGCAGCGACCGGGCCCTCTCGCGTACGAGATGATCTTCGAGGTGCCCCCGGCAGGATTCGAACCTGCGACACACGGTTTAGGAAGGCGACAGCGACAGTCTGGCCACTTCGGCCGTGACCTGGGCGGACCGACCGCTCGCCGGCTCCGAAAGTCAAGATCATTGCACATACTCTGCGCTCAGCGCTGCGGACGCCCGAGGACGGCCGGAGGCCGCCCGCAGGGCAGGCCGCGAGCACGACGGCTACCCCGCCTTGTAAAGATCAAGACTCGTGTCGGTCAGCGTCGGTTACTGCCGTAGACCTGCTCGCCGTGTCGGCTCCCGTCGACCTCGGACGGCGTCCGTCGGTCGGCTTGGCTGTACGGATGGCTGTACAGCCACCTTCTGATCCGTAGCTCCGGGCAACGCGGTCTTGTGCGTCCGTCTGCGCTGTCACACCGCCAACAGGAGATGCGCTGCGGCTCCTACAGGCGGATCGGTTGCTGTACTCCGCTGCTGTACTGGTCCCACCGGCCCGTGTACTAGGCATGGCCGGCACCGCGCGGAAGCGGACTCGTCGCGCGCTCCCCTCGGCAAGCAGGCCCAGCATCGCACAGCGTCAACTCGCCCGGTCAGGACCTCTGGCCGGGGGCACGCCCACGCAAAGCCCCAACGAGGGTCAAACACGGCCTTCTGTCGCGCGTTGCCCTGCCGATAGGCTCGCAAGACGCAGAGAGTGGAGTAGAACATGAGCGGCCGTCTGACTCTGTCATGGGTCAACAAGGACAAGGCACTTATACCAACAGACGATGGCAGCTATCAGTGGGTTGAGCGCGATGATCCCCTCGTCACTGAGGTTCGCCTGCTTCAGCAGCGGGAGCGGGTCGGCGATGTCACAGACGGCCCTGAGGACAATCTCCTCATCCGCGGGGACAGTTATGACGCCCTCCATGCGCTGGCCCGAACGCCCGAATACGCAGCTCACTACAGGGGCAAGGTCAACCTCGTCTACATTGACCCGCCATTCAATACCAAACAGGCATTTGACGACTACGAAGACTCGCTGGAGCATTCCGTCTGGCTCGGAATGATGCGCGAGCGCCTTCTACTCGTCCGAGACCTTCTGGCCGATAACGGGTCCGTATGGGTACATCTCGACGATGCCGAGGTGGCCTATTGCCGAGTCTTAATGGACGAAATCTTCGGACGAGCAAACTTCATTGCTACCGTCATTTGGAAGCGTCGCAATGATCCCAGAAATACCGCTACCCACATTTCGGCCGATCACGATTTCATTCTCTGCTATGCCAAGGATCTGGGTGCCACCAAGTTCCAACAGTTGCCTCGGACGGAGGCCATGGACTCCGCTTACGTCAACCCCGATGGAGATTCACGTGGCCCGTGGAGGCGGGGAGACCTGGCCGCTCGCAACTTCTATTCTAAGGGCCTATACCCTGTAACTACGCCTAGCGGCCGTCTCATTTCCGGCCCGCCATCGGGAAGCTACTGGCGGGTGTCGGAGGACGAACTCAAGCGCTTGGACGAGGATGGCCGCATTTACTGGGGCCCTGACGGGAGCAGCAGGCCTTATCTCAAGCGATATCTGTCCGAGGTCAGGGGCGGCCGTGTGCCCTCCTCGGTCTGGCATCCCGAAGAGGTGGGTTTCGTCCGCAACGGCAAGGAGGAAGTCCGGGCTCTTGTGGGGGACGTTTTTGCGACCCCCAAACCCGAGCGGCTTCTTGAAAGGGTAATCCAGATTGCTACCCGGCCCGGTGACGTCGTATTGGACTGCTTTGCCGGCTCTGGCACTACTGGCGCAGTTGCGCAGAAGCTCAACCGGAAGTGGGTCCTAGTTGAGGCGTCACCAATAACCGTTGAGAGGTTCACAAAGCCACGACTGGAGAAGGTCGTAAGCGGAGATGACAAGGGAGGCATTACTAAGGATGCCGCCTGGGATGGCGGAGGCGGCTTTCGGGTACTTGAGGTCGGTCCCTCGCTCTACGAAAGGTTCGGACAAAGACTCCTGCTCGCTGACTGGGCGAAGGGTGAGGAGTTTTCGCGGGCCGTGGCAGCGCAGCTCCGCTTCACATATAAAGCAGACGGCCCATTCTGTGGAAGCAAGGGGCGGACTCGCCTCGCCGTGATTGACGGCGTAGCAGACGACGTTGTCGTGCGGTCTGTCGTGTCACACCTAGAAGAGGAAGAACGTGTGACAATCGTGGCGAAAGGCGCAAGCCCGGAGGCAGTGGAAACACTAACCAAGGTTTCAAAGGGTTCCCGCCTCCTTAAGGCCCCCGCCGACTTGACTCCTCGTGGGAGAGTCGTCCGATGAGCTGGCTACCCTACGACGAGTCACTTGTTGACGAGATTGCCGCACGTATGGCGCTACGACGCCCTAACGCGGAGGCGCTAAAGACCGTCGCACAGAAAATCGAGGCAGGCGATGGACGAGAAGTGGTCTGCGATCTGGCGACTGGCGTGGGTAAGACCTACCTTGCCGCAGCCTTCCTTGACTACCTAGCAGCAAAGGGAATCCGCAACGTACTGATCGTCACCCCCGGAAAGACGATTCAGGATAAGACCATTGCCAACTTCACACCTGGCCATCCGAAATACATCCCAGGGTCAGAATACCAGCCGATTCTCATAACCTCGGAGAATTTTGCGCGAGGCCAGGTGGGCGACGCCCTCCACGATGACACGGTATTGAAGCTTTTTGTCTTCAATGTTCAGCAGCTCATCAAGCCGACAGTCCTCACGTCGCGCAGGGTGCGGGAGACAGATGAGTTTATCGGGTCAGGGCTTTATGAGCACCTCGAAAACGCGGACGACTTGGTCATTCTCGCGGATGAGCATCACGTATACCGGTCAAGCGCCAGAGCGTTCGGATCCGCAGTACGCGAGCTAAACCCTCGCGCGCTCGTAGGGCTTACGGCTACGCCCGATGAGGCTGACCTTCCGAAAGTTGTTTATCAGTACACGCTTGCAGAGGCTATCGCTGACGGATGGGTCAAGATTCCGGTAATCGTATACCGCGAAGATGGAATCAAGGACATCAGGACGCAGCTCGCGGATGCATGCCACCTCCGCGCTCGGAAGGAGGTGGTCTGGCGATCGTGGGCTGAACAGAATGGCCGAGACTCGGTTACGCCCGTTCTGTTTGTTGTCTGTCAATCGATTTCAGATGCGGAGGCGGTTGCGGAAACCCTGACGCAAGAAGGCTTCCTCCCCGGCCAGGGACAGGTGCTCCTCATCACGTCCCAGTCCAGCGATCAAGCCCTCGGCGCCCTGGCGTCCGTCGAGGCGGCGGAATCACCGGTCCGCGCCGTTGTGTCGGTCGACAAGCTCAAGGAAGGCTGGGACGTTAAGAACATCGGCGTCATCGTTGGACATCGCGCGCTTGCCTCGCAGACGCTGACTGAGCAGATTTTGGGCCGAGGTCTGCGCCTGCCCTTTGGTGAACGCGTTGGCGTGCCTGCGATCGACCAGGTGGACCTCGTGGCGCACGATTCCTACCGGCAGTTGCTGGCACAGAAGAATGCTTTGCTACAGCAGGTACTGCCTCCGTCTGCTGCTTCGCCGACCACGTCCGAAGGTCCGCATCAACCACCCCTTCCACTCAGCAAGGCCACTGACCTTCCAGAGGTGCAGGAGATCGAAAGCCAAGGTACTCTCAACCTCGTCGGTCCTGCCAGAATTGCGGGGGGAGAGCACCTCGACGGCTCCCTCATGCTCCAATTGGCATCGATTGAAGCGGCGATCGAGCAGCATAGTCGCGATGAACAGACTAGCCACAAGATTCTCTACAAAGTAGAGGGCGCACCGTCGATCACGTTCCCAAGACGGGAAAGGGAAGTTCTGCCGGTCCACTTCTCGCTAAGTGCGATCCGGAACGCCGACGCCCAGGCGGAGGGCGCGGGCTTCCGCCATGAATTCGCTGTACATCTCTCGCGGAAAGCCCTGATCGCAGAGCGGGACATGCTGGGCAAGGTCGTCGTCAGAGAACAGAGAATGGAAGACGAGGATGCGACCCAGCGCTACCTTCCGGTCCCAGAGGTCCGCAAGGACCTAGAGGATCGAATTTGGGCTCTTGGGCTGGTCGAGCAGACCCTCCCGGAGCTTAACGCGGCTCAGCGAATTACTCGCGAGTTCCTGCTTGGTGCCGACGTCGTGGACGATGATGATGAGGCTCTTTGGAGCGAGCGCCGGGCCCAGCAAGCGGCGCGCGCTATCGCAGACCTGATCCGGACGAATTACAACATGCGCAAACTTCAGCCGCAGTACGCATTCCGGCCGGTGGAGATACCTATCCGCCGTCCGATGCCGAGCGATGTTGCAAGCATGTGGGACGAGTTTATCAAGCGACGCTGGTATGAGGGTTGGGACCGCTCCATCCAGCCCGTAGCCAGTTTTGATGCGAAGACGACCGAGTGGGCACTTGCGCATCTATTTGACCGTTCAGGTCTTATTCAATGGTGGATCCGGGTGTACGAACCGGGCGAGGTTTGGATCGAGCGCGACAACGGACGTAAGTACTACCCCGACTTCATTGTCCTCGACACTGACGGTGCCTACTGGGTAATCGAAGGCAAGTCGGACCGGGATGCTCGGGATGTCGATGTATTGGACAAGAAGAGGAGCGGGGAGGAGTGGGCCAGGTCCGTGCGTGACGACGGACGATTCGGTGCGTGGCACTACGTGTTCGCAACGGAGACGCATATCAAGCAGTCGAAGAGCTGGGAAGAGCTGCTGGTGCGAACGCGCCCCGAGCGATAGGGACGTCCCTTCGCCATCCCGTCTGCCGCCGACCCACACTCCGTGGAGCGGGCCAGGGCCAGGGTGACAAGGTGGAGCGCCCTACCGGACGAACGACCTTGTCGCCCTGGCCCTGGTCTGCTCGGCTTGCCTGGGTCGGTGGCTGGCGGGATGGCATCCCACCTCAACCACCCACCCACCGGAGCTGTTCGGCAACTCCATCTCGGAGTCGTCTGGCCCCCGCCGGAGGCACAGCTCTAACCCCGCCCCTTCCCGCACCCCGCACCCCCTCTCACCACCTTCACCCCTTCCCCTCCTTGGGCTTCGGCGGCCAACCGCGGTTGTTCGGCAACTCCGTCCGTCCGTGGTGGCCCCGGTCTTCGTGGGTCTCTGGATAGTCGGGAACGGGTGAGAGCGTGTCCGCCTGGCCTTGGTCGTTCTTCGGGACTCGTCACCGGGTCACCTCACTGACCCAGGAGTGACGCGCGGGGCGGGGCGTGGGGTTCGGGCCGGCTGACTTTTCCGCCCCGGCCCGCGCCGCGCGGAGCGCGCTTGATCCCGTAGAGGTCAATTCGGCAATGCTATTCGGCAACTGGCCTCGGTCCGTCGTACCTCACCCCGTCGAGGGTGGCCCCATCGAAGCTCGTGGTACCGCTGAACCTCGCCCTGTCGAACCTGGCGTCGCCGCTGAACGTCGCCCCGTCGAACCCGGCGTCGCCGCTGAACCTCGCCTCGCCGAACCCGGCGTCGCCGCTGAACGTCGCCCCGCCGAACCCGGCGTCGCCATTGAACGTCGCCTCGCCGAACCTCGCGTCGCCGCTGAACGTCGCCCCGTCGAACCCGGCGACGCCGCTGAACCTCGCCCCGCCGAACCCGGCGTCGCCATTGAACGTCGCCTCGCCGAACCTCGCGTCGCCGCTGAACGTCGCCTCGCCGAACCTGGCGTCGCCGCTGAACGTCGCCTCGCTGAACCTGGCGTCGCCGCTGAACCTGGCGTCGCCGCTGAACGTCGCCCCGTCGAACCCGGCGACGCCGCTGAACCTCGCCCCGTCGAACCAGGCGACGCCGCTGAACCTCGCCCCGTCGAACCAGGCGTCGCCGCTGAACCTCGCCCCGCCGAACCCGGCGTCGCCATTGAACGTCGCCCCGTCGAACCCGGCGACGCCGCTGAACCTCGCCCCGTCGAACCTGGCGTCGCCGCTGAACGTCGCCCCGTCGAACCAGGCGACGCCGCTGAACCTCGCCCCGTCGAACCAGGCGACGCCGCTGAACCTCGCCCCGCTGAACCCGGCGTCGCCGCTGAACGTCGCCTCGCCGAACCAGGCGACGCCGCTGAACCTCGCCCCGTCGAACCAGGCGTCGCCGCTGAACCTCGCCCCGTCGAACCTGTCGTGGCCATCAACGAGCCCTCGGGTGCGGCAGTGTGGAGCACACGCGGAGCGACTGGCCGCGCGCTCTGTCAACCGGTATAACCGGCCCGCCGGGGGCCACGTTGAACCAGTTGTCCCGGCAGTGGAGTGTCCTTCAATGACATCGGCTCCTACGTGCTGGCGTCGATCGTCCGCCAGAGGCTTTCCACTGCTGCATAGATCGACTGCTCCGGACCTGGCCGGCTGGGGCGCCACTCCGCGACGACCGGGCGGACGGCATCCGCCAGGCTGGCTACGGCTTCCTCGGTTTCCGGCTCAGGTAGCTCGTTGAGGACACCGATCGCGCCGACGGTTGTCTCGTAGCGGTGGCTGTTGGCTGGGGTGTTGCGCCAGTTCGGGTTGTCGCGCCACGCCTGCACACGCTCGCGCACCTCGGCGGCGGCTGCGCGGATCAGGTCGGCGCGCTGCTGGGGTGTGAGTGCTGCGGGGTGCGATCGGTCGTCGGCGGGATCTTGCGGCGGCGTGTCGGCGTCGCGCATGGCGGCGATCGTACCGGCGCGCTGTCGGGCGGCTCCGCGCCCCGGACGTCACGTCAGCCGGCGGCGGGGGCCCACTCCTGGGCGAGGATGGAGTAGAGCAGGGAGTCGCGCCATGCGCCGTTGGTGAAGACGTGGTCGCGTAGCCGGCCCTCGTACTGCATGCCGAGCCTTTCGGCAACGGTGATGGAGGCGGCGTTGTCGGGGCCGATGGCCGCAGTGATGCGGTGAAGCTTCAGCGTCTGGAAGCCGAAGCCCAGCATCGTGCGGGCGGCGTCGGTGGCGTAGCCGTTGCCCCAGTGGTCGGCGCTGATGGCGTATCCGAGCTTGGCGGCCTGGTGGCCGGTGAGGCCGAGTCGCGCGAAACCGACCATACGATCGTCTGCGTCGGCGACGGCTAGGTAGTACTCGGTGCGGGGGGTGTGCTGGGCGCGTTGGATGGTGCCTTCGACCATGGTGACGGCGGCGGCCTGGTCCCGGCTGTCGAAGGAGAGCCATTGGGTGACGCGGTCGTCGCCGACGATTGCCCACGCGTCGGCCGCGTCATCGGAGCGCATGTCGCGCAGGGTGATGACGCGGCCGGGGATGGTGATCGGGTCCATGACCAGATGGTGCCTCATCGAGGTAGGGCGTTGGCCGGGGTGTGGGTGAAGTGCTCGATGCCATCGATGAGGTCGCGGGCGTCGCCTGCGTGGCCGGCGCGGGTGATGGCCTGGTGGACGCGGCGCACCGAGTGGATGATGCCGTTGATGCGCTGGTCGGCGGGAAGGTCGAGCACCGGGGCCAGGGCCTCGGCTGCGGCGTCCAAGTCGCCGCTGGCCACACGGGCAATGGCCAGGTTGGCGTGTGAGCCAGCCTGGTCGCCGAACGCCCATGCGGGATCGTTGGGGTCGGCGTACGCCTGGGCGGCGCGTAGGGCGTACCGCTCGGTGTTGGCGGCCTCGCCGGGCAGCCAGGCGAGGGCGTCGCTGGCGTAGTACAGCGTGCGGGGCTGGTTGAAGGTGCAGATGCCACCCATCTCGTCCATCTCGTCGGGGCGGACACGTGACCAGGCGTCCTCGGCCTCGGTGATGGCGGCCTTGGCCTGCTCGGCGTTACCGAGGGCAGCGTAGGCACGGGCGGCGCTGGCGGGCAGCCAGACGGCGGAAGTACCGCCGGCCTGGGCGGCGTACTGGCGGCCGGCTTCGGCGTAGCGGACCGCCTCGGCGTGACGGCCGGCCCAGTAGGCGACGAGGGATTGCAGGCCGCGCAGCCACGCCTGTAGTCCGGGGTGTCCGGCCTGCTCGGCGCAGAGCACGGCGGTGCGGGCCTGGAGCATCGCCGAGTGCGGGTCGGCCATGTCGTGGGAGACCTTGGCGAGCAGGCCGCTGGTGATGCCGGCGAGGAAGTGCAGGTCCCTGGACTGGTTCGGGGCCTGGCGGCGCTCCAGGAGGGTGAACAGGGTGTCCTGTGTCTCGACCAGGTCAGGCAGCACATGGCTGACGGGGCGCTGCGGATAGGCCAGGGCGAGGCGCTGCACGTCCTCGGCGAGCTGTTCGATGGCGGCGGGGCTGGTGGACTCGGCGGCGAGCATGGCGTATTGGCGGGCGCGTTGTGCGGCCATGGCGAGGAGGTTCCTTTCCGGGCCGGCACCGGTGGGGTCGACAACAAGGTGTCGCTCCGGCGCAGGGGTCAACTGGTGGGTAGCCCAGGGGCGCTGTAGTTCGTCGATGGACTTGTTGAACATGGCCTGTAGTGCCCGCCGGGTGGCGGGAGTCGATGAGGCCAGGTCGCGTTCGCCGCGTGCCAGTCGCCCGAGGTGCCGGGCGCTGATCGCCGCCCGGGCGTCCATCCGGGAGAACTCGTCGGCCAGTTCCTCGTACGTGCGGTCGCTCTGCTGGATCAGGTGCTCCAGCATCGTGCGAGGTTCGCGGCGTTCTCGTGCCATCCGTCTACGCCTTCCTGATGGGGCTGTCTCCACGCTCGCCCGGGTGAGGTCCTTGCGGCAATGAAGGTCCTCGTGGTGTCCGCTCGATGTCCGCCAGAGGTGTAGTTGCGGGTCCTCGATCGGTCCCGCAGACCCCGGGCAGTCTTTCCTGCATGGACGGCTCACCCACCGCAATTGTGCATGTGCATCCCGTTGATGCACATGGGCAGCCGTATCGGCGTGAATACCGGGAGGGGTGCTCGGCGAGGAGGGGCGCTGAGCAAACCGGGGTTCGGGTCGTGCGCTGTGTGGATGGGTCGCGCCCGCAGCGGGGTCCACATCGGTCCTCGCCGTCCGCGCCGGTTGCGTGTCCCGCATGCGAGGGACGGGGCTGGAAGGTGGCCAGTCCTCGACGCTCGCTCCGGTCTCCGGGCGACCCGAACCGGCTGCAACGGCGCGGCTGTCTCGACTGTGCAGGCACCGGCACACAGGGACAGCGGGCGGGGTTGGCGGCCGTCGCCTAGAGGTGACGGCCGCCGCCCTCCGACTACTACGCGGCCTCGCGGCTGCGTCCCGAGAGGGCCCGGGACGGGTGCCGGTAGACCTGCGGTGTCGGCCGGGGTCGTGAACCCGCCCGTCCCGGTGCCATCTCATTCGACGTACGGAAGGCGGGCGTTCATGGTGCCGAAGCCGGGAGACGTGCTGTACGTCAATCGGGACGCGTCGGTGCAGTTCAGCGGCGACCGTGCATTGGTCTTTCGGGTCATCAAGGTTTGTGATCGGCCCACCTACTACGGCTGGGCCTGGCTCACGGGCTACGTACTCGACCGGAAGGGAAACGCTCTGGCTCGCCGAGAGATCTACGTCCGGCAGGCGGGCCTTCAGCAGGCGGCGACACCGCCAGCGGTGGTCCGGCAGCCCGAACCAGCGGCTCGTACCGCGCACAGGAACGCACTCCGGCGGTGAGCACATGCGGCGGCTTCGATGGGAGGGCTCGATGGCAGTGGCAATCGTTCGATCGGCCTTACGGATGGCTCCGATGATCCCCGACCAGGTACGACGCCTGCGGTTCCGGCGTACCCGGTTCGGCCGGCGTGGGCTGTCCGAGGAACACGTCTATGCCTTCCTGCATCGCGTCGTTGACGAGCTGATGGCGAGGGACGCGGTCGAGGCCAGCCTTCGGGAAGAGAACGCCCGACTGAAGAACACTCTCCGTGAATGGCAGAGCCAGTTCACGCCGAAGCCCGGTCGCTGAGCCGACAGCACATGGACAGGAGATCAGCAGCACAGATAGCCTGTTGACAAGCCGAGTTGTCGTCTGGAGTGAAACGGTGCCGATCGAGGTTGCGCCGCCGAAGTACGTGGTGATCGTCAACGCGGTGCAACAGCGCATCGAGGATGGCACCTACCCGCTAGGCGCGATGCTGCCCAGCGAAACCGAACTCATCCGCGAGTTCCGCGCGTCCCGGCCCGTCGTAGTCCGAGCGTTGGATCTGCTGCGACAGGACGGCTGGATCGAGAGTCGCCAGGGCAAGGGCCGCTTCGTCCTTGGCCCTCCGGGCGGCAAGGAGCAGCGCTCGGGGGCACGCCGGTACGGCCTGCTCGACGACGACGAACGGGCCGAATCAACGCTGCTGGCAGCCGGCACCGTGCCCGCGCCGCCGCGAGCGGCCGTCGCCTTAGGCGTGGAACCGGGGACACCGGTCGTGGCACGTCGGCGGCTCATCACCGTTGACGGTGTCGGACCCGTAGAGCTGGGCACGGCGTTCCTCTCCGTCGAGCTGGCCGAGGGAACCGGCGTGGGCTCCGAGGACACGATGCCCGAAGGGCTGCTTCGACATGTGGCCTCCCGCAAGCGGCTCAAGTTTGACCACGTGACCGAACGCATCTCGGCGCGGCTGCCCAGCGTGGAAGAGGCCAAGTTGTTGCAGGTGCGCAAGAGCGATCCGGTGCTGACGGTGCTGCTGGTCATCTGCGACCGCAGCGCCACGCCGCTGCTCGCGGTGGACGTGCTCCTTCCCGCCTCGCGGCACGACCTGGAAGACGTGTACCCGCTCGACTGACCAAAGTGGATTAGCCACTTGACAAGTCAAGTTGGCACTCTCTACCTTCGATCTCACTTAACAAGTCAACTAGTCGAGTTGCCTTGTGGAACTGGAGGTCTCGTCGTGGTTCCGATGACGTTGAAGGTGCCGGTCCCGTCCGAGTACGTGTTCCCCGCTGGTGCGCTCTGCCTCGGCGTGTCGCCGCAGATTGATTTCGAGCGGCGGGGTGAGGCGGACAACCAGGCGCGGGACAAGGAGACCGGGGAGCGGGTCTGGGTGGTGCGGGTGATGGACCTGGACCCGGAGGCCGGGAAGTTCGGCCGGTCGACGGAGGCGAAGGTCAAGGTCGTCGCGGCCCAGCAGCCGGTGCCGCCGCCGTCGACCGTGCCGGGGTACCCGCCGGCCGTGGAGTTCGAGGGCCTGACCCTGACCCCGTACGTGGATTCGCAGCGGTGCAAGCCGGGCCGGTCGTCGGGTGACTGCCGGTCGCGGATGGCGTACTCGCTGCGGGCGACCGCGATCCGTCCGGCGTCGGCCGTTCCCGGCTCGGTGGCTGCCTGACCGCACTTGCTTGTGCGCGCGGGACGGGTCGTTTCCCCGCCAAGAGTCCCGACCCGTCCCGCGCTCTCCCATCCCTCATCTGGTGAAGGAGGGCGTGATGCCCACCGTAGTTCCCCCTGCCCTGATCATCGCCGTGCCCCTGCTCGTCGGCGCGGCCCTCATCCTCACCCGCTTCCGGCTGGCTGGGCTGCGGCATGCCTACCGGGAGACGGAGGCCGTTCTGCGGTCGGTGTTGCGGTTGCCGCCAGCTTCCGGGCTGGTGTGCGCGATCCGCTGCCCGTACTGCTGCCGGTGGGTGAAGCCGCGACGGTTCGACCTGCGCCGCATGTCCTGCCGCTCGTGCATCTCGACGCTGGCGCGTCCGGGCCGGGGTGGTGACCTGTGCCTCTGATCAACGTCATTCCCGGGGACAAGGTCCCCATGGCGCCGATGAACGTGCGCCTTCCGGCGTGGCGGATTCCGGGTTGGCTGCTGGTGTTCTGGTGGCTCGCCCGGGGCCTGTTCCGCCTCACCGTCCTCGCCATCCGCTACTGGTGGCTGACCACCCCGGCCGCGCTGGCTCTGTGGGTACGGGCGGAGTTCGGCGGCCTGGTCCTGACCGGCGTCGCCCTGACTGTTGCCGGCGGCTGTCTCGGCTGGTGGCGGTGGCATCCGTCATCATGGCTGCGGTTCGGCTGGTATCCGCTGGTCGCCCGGGTCCGCGCGCTGGTGATCTACCGACGCCGGTGGGCGTCGGTGATGGCCACCTGTGGCCTGGCGACCGCGTTCGCCGGTGAGCGGTACGTGCCGCAACTGCTGCGGGTGCGCTGCGACCGCTACGGCGATGAGTTGACCGTCCGGTTGCTACCGGGGCAGATCCCGGACGACTGGGGGCAGGCCGCGGAACGCCTCGCCTACGCCTTCCGCCTGCGCACCGGCCAAGCCCGATCGACGGACCGCCCGGATCGGGTGGTGCTGCGCCTCATGCGCCGTGACCCCCTCGCCGGAATCGTGGGGCCCTTGCCGGTGGCCGACGTACCGGACTTCGACGGGCTCGCGCTCGGGGTCGGCGAGGACGGGCGGCCGTATCGGCTGCGTCTGTCGGGGTCGCATGTGCTGATCGCCGGGGCGACCGGGTCGGGCAAGGGATCGGTGCTGTGGTCCCTGATCCGCTCCCTGGCCGGCGGCATCCGGTCGGGCCTGGTGGAGGTGTGGGCGTTCGACCCGAAGGGCGGGATGGAGTTGGCGGCGGGGGTGCCGCTGTTCGCCCGGTTCGCCTATGACGACCCCGACAGCATGGCCGGCGTCCTGGAAGAGGCCGTGAAGCGGATGCGGGTACGGGCGGCCCGACTGCGCGGGGTCACCCGCCAACACACGCCGACGCCCGAGGATCCGTTGCTCGTCCTGGTGGTCGACGAGTTGGCGGCGTTGACGGCGTACATCACGGATCGGAAGGTCCGCGACCGGATCAAGGAATCCCTCGGCCTGCTGCTGTCCCAGGGGCGGGCGGTCGGCGTGCACGTGGTCGCTGCACTCCAAGACCCGCGCAAGGACGTACTCCCGTTCCGCGACCTGTTCCCGACCCGCATCGGCCTACGCCTGACCGAACCCGAGCAGGTGGACATGGTCCTCGGTGACAGCGCCCGCGACCGGGGAGCCCTCTGCGACCGCATCCCCGAATCGTCGCCTGGGGTGGGGTTCGTGGTCCTCGACGGCGTCCGCGAACCCCTCCGGGTTCGCTTCGCCTACCTCACCGATGAGGACATCCGGCAGCTCGGCCGCGACTACCGCCGCCTCGGCGACACCGATCAGGGGGTGACCTCGTGAAGTCCAACGCAGACCGGGTGGAGGGCGTGGTCCTGGTGCTCATCGTCCTCACGGTGGGCGGGCTGGCCGGCGCGGCGTCGTTCACCCACGTCCATGACTGGACCATGGCCAACTCTCCCACCGGTACGGGGGACTGGTTCGGTTGGGCCAACGCCGCAATCTCTGAACTGCTCCCCCTGGCGGCGCTGCTGACCATCCGCCGTCGCCGCCGGACCGGGGGCCCGGTCGGCTACCCGCTGTTCCTGCTCGTCTGCGCCGTCGCGCTGTCCCTGGCCGCGCAACTGGCCGTGGCTCATCCGAGCCTGTCCGGGTGGCTGCTGTCGGCCGTCCCCGCTCTGGCGTTCCTGGGCCTGTCGAAGCTCGTCTTCTCCACCACCCCCACCCCTACCGTCCCGGCGGCCGGCGACACGTTGGCCGACACCACCGACCGGGGCGAGTGGCAACCCGACGACGACCGGGCCGAGGAGCGGCCGTCCCTGCGCCTGGTCGACGTCGACCAGGCGGCGAACGTCGAACCAGCCCGACCCGCGACGGTGGCGCAACGGCCGGGCCTCGTGCCGGTGCCAGCGGCGGCATTCGCACCCCGCAACGGTGCCAATGGTGCGGAGCGTGACCGGTGACCCAACAGCAGCTCTTTCCCACCACGCCCCCGACCCCGCCCAAGGTCGAGCAGCCTCGGCCGGGGTCGCGGGCGGACCGGATGCGCAAGCCCCTCGCCAAGGACGCGCTCAAGCAGCTCGCCGAACAACACGGCGTCTGCGTCCGCCCCCTGGCGCTGCGACGGACGGACACCACCACCGGCCTGACCGAGGTGGTGGAGGTGCCCTGCGGGGCGACCCTGGCGGCGAAGTGCACGCCGTGTGCGGAACGGGGCCGGCGGCTGCGTATCCAGCAGATCCGGGAAGGCTGGCACCTCGCCGACGAACCCGCCGTCCGCCCCGACAAGCCGGGTGAGGACGTGCTCGCCCTCGTCCGGGTCCGGGCGCATCTGGAGTTCGAACGCGAAGCCATCCAGTACCAGCCCATGGCCCCGGAGGAACGGGCCGCTCAGGTAGCCGAGATCGACGCGGCCATTGCGGAACTAGACGAAGCCCTCGGCGAAACCAGCCTGCGCGGACACCTCACCCCGAGAGACCGCGACGAACGACCCCGCCGCAAGCGCTCCACCCGACGGCGGCAGGACACCCCCGACCTACCCCGACTGCCCGTCGACCCGCGCACCGTCGGCCGCGCCTACTCGGGCAGGGCGGGCAAGACCTACCGGCCGTCGATGCTGATCACGCTGACCCTCGGCTCACACGGACCCGTCCACTCCCACCTACGCCGGGGTGCCTACGTCGCCCCGTGCGAGTGCGGGCAGCGACACGGCCCCCATGACGACGTCCTCGGCACCCCCGTCGATCCGGCCGGATACGACTACCGCCGGGCAGCCCTGGACGCGATCCACTTCGCCCGGGTTCTCGACCGGTGGTGGCAGAACGTCCGCCGCGCCGCCGGCTGGAACGTCCAATACGCGGGCGCGGTGGAGCTGCAACGCCGACTCGCCCCACACGCCCACTTCGCCATCCGGGGCACGCTGCCCCGCCGGCTGCTCAAGCAGATCGCGGCAGGCACGTACCACCAGGTGTGGTGGCCACGCTTCGACCACCTCGTCTACCCGGTCGACAAGCCGCCGGTCTGGGACGTCGACCGACAGGCGTACGTCGACCCCAAGACGCGCGAGCCGCTGCCCACCTGGGGCGAGGCCCTGGACGCGCTCGAAGAACCCGACAGTCGACCCGCCTACGTCGCCCGCCTCGGTCGCATCGATGCCCGGGGCATCGAGCAGGGCACCCGCGACGCCGAACGCTCTATCCGCTACGTGACGAAGTACGTCACCAAGGACCTGACCGACCAGGCCAAGCCGCGTTCCGACGTGCAGAAGGCACACTTCGACCGTCTGCACGCGGAACTGTCCGTGCTGCCGTGCTCCCCGACGTGCGCCAACTGGCTGCTCTACGGCGTCCAGCCGGACGGCGTCAAGGCGGGCTTGACCCCGGGCCGGTGCACCGGGAAGGTCCACCAACGCTCCACCCTCGGCTTCACCGGCCGCCGCGTGCTCGTCTCCCGACAGTGGTCCGGCAAGACCCTCGCCGACCACCGGGCGGACAACCGGGCCTGGGTCCGGGCCATCCTCGCCGGCGGCATGGCCGACACCGAAGACCACGACCAGGCCGCCGACGACCCGGACGGGTCGAAGCGGTACCGGTTCGAACTCGCCCGACCCGAAGACCCCGACGTCCCACCCCTGGAACACCGGCTCCTGCGCGCGATATCGGCCCGCATCCGCTGGCGCGCAGACCTCGACACCGCCCGGATACGAACAGCCTCCGCCGCACCGGCAACGGCAGTTCCTCTCGCCCCTGCCGCTTGATCATCTGGAGGAAGGCACCCCTCATGGAAAGCGAGTTGTTGACCGTTCCGGAAGTCCTCGCCGTGCTCAACGGAGTGTCGCGGCGAACCTTTTACCGCTGGCGTGAGCTGGGCATCGCCCCGGAGTGCATCAAGCTGCCCAACGGGGAGTTGCGGATCGAGCGGCGGGACCTGCGGGCCTGGTTGGAACAGCACCGGGAGGCGGCGTGAAGTCGCGTGAGGTGCGGATTCGAGGCATTCAGGTCAACGCGCTGGCGGGCCGAAAGAAGTCGTACACCGTCCGATGGGTGGTGGGGACGGGGCCGAAGTCGCGGACGTTCGCCACCCGGGCGCTGGCGGACAACTTCCGGTCTGACCTGATGCAAGCGGCGAACCGGGGCGAGGCATTCGACGGCGGCTCTGGTTTGCCGGAGTCGATGATGGCACCGAAGGAATCGGTGAGCTGGCTCGGGTTCGTCCGCCGCTACATCGACATGAAATGGCCGGGCGCGGCGGCCAAGTCCCGGGAGAGTACGACGGACGCGCTGGCGACCGTGACGGACGCGCTGGTCGGCGAGGTGGCCGGGCGTCCTGATCCGAGCGTGCTGCGGCGGGCGTTGCGGGAGTGGGAGTTCCCGCCTGCGTCCCGGCAACTCGACCGGCCGGCCGATGTCGCTGCGGCGCTGCGCTGGTTGGACCGGGCTTCGCTGCCGCTGTCGGCGTTGGCAGAAGCTGCGATCGTGCGGCCGGCGTTGGACGCGCTCGGACTGACGTTGGACGGGCGGCCGGCGGCGGCATCGACGACCAGGCGGCGGCGTTCGGTCTTCTACAACGTCCTTCAGTACGCGGTAGAGCTGGAGCTGTTGGAGTTCAACCCGGTCGACAAGCTGCGGGTGCGGTCGAGCCGGCGGAAGATGTCCGGCGAGGTGGACCGGCGCGTCGTGGTGAACATTCGCCAGGCGCGGGAGCTGCTGGTCGGGGTGACGTACGTCGGCCAGCGGGGGAAGAACGGCCGGCGTGGTGAGCGCCTGGTCGCCTTCTACGCCTGCCTGTACTTCGCGGCGCTGCGGCCGAGTGAGGCGCTGGGCCTGCGGGAGCGGGACTGCCATCTTCCGGTGACGGGTTGGGGGCTGCTGACGGTGGAGAAGTCCCGTCCGGCGGCGGGGAAGCGGTACACCGACAGCGGCGAGGTCCACGACGACCGGGGGTTGAAGCACCGGGGCGAGACGGAGGCGCGGGAGGTGCCGATCCCGCCGGAGCTGGTGGCGATCCTGCGGGAGCACGTCGACCGGTTCGGGGTGGGCGTCGACGGGCGGCTGTTCCGCAGTGACCGGGGCAACGTGGTGGCGTCGTCGACGTACTCGCGGGTCTGGGAGGAGGCGCGGCGGTTGAGCCTTCCGCCGGACCGGGTGGCTTCTCCCCTGGCCGGTCGCCCGTACGACCTGCGGCACGCCGGGGTGTCGCTCTGGCTCAACGCCGGGCTGCCGGCACCCGAGGTCGCGCAGCGGGCCGGGCACTCCGTCGACGTGCTGCTCAAGGTGTACGCGAAGTGCCTCGACGGGGACCGTAGCCGGATGAACGAGCGAATCGAGGCAGTGCTTGCGCCGCATGTCTAGACCGAGCATGCTCCGGTGCGATCGGCTCTCGAAATACTCTCAAGCGGTGATGGACAACTTGACGATCAAGCTCAGCCAGGACCAGGCACTCGTACTGTCAGATTGGTTGGACAGCGTCATGGGTACAACGCCGTTCGATGCCATTGCGGATGGGGACGCTGCCGTTTGGTCGCCGCTGTACGCCCTGAGTGGTGCGCTGAGGACCTCACTCGCCGAGGTCTTCAGCCCCGACTACGCGGAGCGATTGAACGCTGCCCGCGCCCGTCTGCTCGGCAGTCTGGGAGAGCACTTTGTCGAGGAGCGCCGACTCATGCAGCGCGAGCGGTCGGCAAGCCACGGCGAGGCGGGTCGCCCGAACGCCGGGGACAACCTGTGACCTGCGGATACGAGGACCCCCAGGCGACCAAGATCATTGCACGTACTTTGCACGGAGGGCTGCAAACGGCGACTCCGGGTGACATCCGGCTGCACAGGTCGAGCGATCGATGCGGGAACGTATCCGCTGCTCAAGTGGCCTTTCTGCTGATCTTCGAGGTGCCCCCGGCAGGATTCGAACCTGCGACACACGGTTTAGGAAACCGATGCTCTATCCCCTGAGCTACGAGGGCGCGAGGGCCTAGTCTAGCGACCTGGGGGTTCACCTGGGGTGGCAGGGAGTGGCCCACGTTCACCCACGTTCCCCGGACCGCCGTTGTCGCAGCCCAGGAGCACACCCGGAGCACACGAACCCCGGGCTGCGACCGGCGGTCGGCCGCGGTGACCCGCGTTGGCACCGGTTCACCCGGGTTGACATCCGCTGGAGAGCACACACCGCGCACATCATCGAAGATCATGTGAGGCTGCCCCGCTCCCCCGGCTGGGCGCCGCCTCCCACGGGGGATTCCGGCCAGGTCGCGATCAGCCGCGCGGTGCTGGTCGTCGTTGTCGCGGGTCAGGTCCGTAGGGTCGAGAGAGGCGACATCGACGTCGTGCACGGACGGCGGGTCGACGTCGCGTCGTTCGACAGCGGGTCACCCGCGCTCGGCTGGCTCATGGGGTGATGAGGTCGTCTATGCCGTAGTGGCTCCACCAGGTAGGCCGGTGTCTGCGGAGTGTGCCCCCGACGCGGGTCAGCAGGAGCCAGTTGCCGTTCTGGACCAGCGCCGCGTCCTCCTGCCGGGCGGCCAACACCCGGGCCACGGCCTGCATCATGTTCGGGATCCCCTTGTCGACCAGGTCGTCTGCCCGCATGGAGAAGTCGATGTCGACGTATGTCTCCGGCTCCCACTCCCAGCGGGCACCGTCGTCGCCCTCGGCATCAAAGTGGCCTTGGTTCCCCGAGTAGACGCTCAGCGCGTACCCGCGCGTCTCGTAGTGGCGAGCACTGAACAGCCGCCGGTTGGTGGCGCTCGGTCTCGGCCTCTCGGCGGGTCCCGCCGCCACGAGGTCAACCACTTGTTCCGGAGGGAGGTCACCCGCCAGGGTCAACCTGAACTCGACAGCCACCCTGACGCCTCTCCTCAGCCTCGACAAAAGATCTGCATGGTCGCGCTCACTCAGCGTTACCGTTCTGAGTTCCTTCGCGGTTACGCGCGATGCTGCTGCAGACGACGCCTCTCACGGTGGCGAGCCAGAACACGCCCTCGCCGAATCGATTTATTGGCGCGTCAGAGGTGGAAAATTCTGTCGTAATCTTCGTCGTACCACCCGTCGGTGTTGTGCTTCTGAAGGGTGCCCGCGACGCGCGTCAGTATCAGCACGTCGCCGTTCAGGGTTAGGGCCGCGTCCTCGGCCCTGCCGGCGAGGATCCTGGCCACGGTCGCCAGCATGTGGGGCTTGCCCTTGTCGACCATGGTGTCCTTGCGCATGTAGAAGCTGACGTCGACGTAGGTTTCCGGCTCCCATTCCCACAGGGAACCCCCGTCGCCCTCGGCACTGTAGTAGCCGTGCCTTCCGCCGGTGATGTCCACAACGTACCCGTGCTCGTCGTTCAGGTCGGCGCTGAGCCTCCGGCCGCCGGACGCCGTTACCGTCTCGACCGCTTCGGGAGCAGCCAGCTCCGCCACCTGCTCGAGTGGGATGTCGCCCGCCAGCGTCAGCCGGTACTCGACAGCCATCTGCACCCCTTCATCAGTCTCGCCGGATGATCTGAATGATCGCACCGTCGCGCGTTACCGCTGCCAATTCCTTCAGCCCTGTGATGGGCCAGTCGTGGAACTGCTTGTGCAGGGCGGCGAGGTCTCCTCGCCAGTCGTGGAGGTTCAACATCACGCGTTGGGTCTGCTCCGTGTCAACCTTCCTGGACACGGCGCTCCAGACGGCGCGGGCCGGCACAGGAGCAGTGGGCGCGTAGCAGTCGAACACATGCCCCTCGATGAGGAAATCGGGTGCTTTCTCCGGCCTCCCCGAATCCCCGGTCTCGCGTCGAGCGTCCGCGACCTCCTGCCTCGTGGGGTTCTGGTGAACCCGGTACCCCTTGCCGGCGACCCTGTCGGCACACTCGTTCTCCAACTCCAGGGCACGCCGCTCCCGAGGCTTCTCGTTCGGCGAGATGCGAGTTCGACGTCCGGTAGGTGACCCGCCGGCGACGCCGGTGGGACGCCTGGCCCACGGGGTTACTGCGTCAGCGTCGGTGGAGACGGTGCCGCCCAGGGTGGGGGCCGTCGGGGATGGGCCGCCGGTGGTAGCAGGGGTAGGGCTGGCCGGTGGATGACCGCCAGCCCCCGTCAGTTTCCCGACGACCCCAACTGCCGGGCCTGCGCGATCGCCCCTTCGACGGCCTGCCGGGCCCCGCCGGTGCGCGCAACGACCAGCACCAAGACTTGCTTGATGGCCTCCAAGGCCTGCAACAGCGGCCCGGGCTGCCCGCCCTGCAGGACCACGGCGACGAGTTGCTGCGCCTCACCGACTCCGGTGATGGCACCAGTCGCCGCGTCACGAACGGCGTCCACGGCGCTCTGCACCGGTGCCAGCCCGGCGATCGTCTCCTGCGGGGTGGCTTCGTTCGGCACCGCCGCGGTGGCCTTCGTCGCCTCACCGATTGAACCGGCGAGACTTCCCAGGCCGCCCTGGATGCCCGTGATCGCGTTGCGCACCCGCGCCACACCCGCCGCCACCGCGAGGAAGCCCGCGCTGGCGGCCCGCAACGCCACCTCCTGCGCCTGACTGTCGGCGACGGCTGCCAACCCCTGCGCGCGTTCGACTCCAGCCATCAACGCGCGGAGTTCACCGGCGATCTTCTCGGCAGCCGCCGTCAGTAAGCATTCGCACAGACGATCGAAGGAACGGCGATGCAGGTGTTCGCGTCGGGAGGATCGGTAGGAAACCCCAAGCGCAGTGGGCGCCGGCTGCGGCGGGAGACGATCTGCTGGCTGATCCCGCTTACCCGGCCACGCCGCGCGTCGGCGACGGTGGCCAACTCACCGGGCCGCGATCCAAGCGTCAGGTGCCGAGGCCTGCGAGGTTGAGGCGTTCGAGCAGGCTGGGCTTGCGGGCGTGCACCGCCCGCAGTTCGGCCAGCCGCTGTTGGAACAGCCCGCTGTCTCCGTCGCGTTCGGCGAGATCGCGCAGGTCGACGAGGAGTTGCACAGCGCTGTCGTACTCGCGGGGTTTCTTTGTGGCGATGAGTTCGTCGACGCGCTGCCATGCGGCGGGTTGGTCGCTCGCGAGGGTGTCGAGGTGCCGTTGCCGGGCTGCTGCCGCGGACCGTTCCCGGCGGACCCGGTCGCGTTCACGCCGCTCGGCGTCGAGGCGTTCCCGTTCGGCGCGCAGGTCGGCGGCGGTGGCGAGTAGCTCTCCGGCGGTGCGGGCGGCAGTCGGGGTGGACGCGTCGGCGGGATGCGCGTCGCGGTAGCGGCGCAGCAGTCGGCTGCGTGGGTGGCTGTCACCGCCGGTAATCAGGTCGGTCAGGATGGCGTCCTTGTCCCGGGCGGGCAACCCGACGACCCAGGTCCGTAGTTGCGCAGCTGTCGGTTCACCGGAGGCGACCGGCGCCGACCCGGCCGCCGCAGCCGTGATCAGATCGGGGTCGATGCGCAGAAACTCGGCCACGGCGGTGAGGGACGCGTCGAGGCTGCCCAGTCCGGCCGGGGCGGGCGGTTCGGGCTCGTCGTCGGCGATGTCCTCGGACTGTATGCAGCGCAGCCAGGCCAGGTAGAGCAGGCGCAGGTCGCCGGCGGCGAGGCCGGCCCGGACCGGGATAATGGAGGTGAGCAGGCCGTGGCCGTCGAGGTCCCACTCGTCGGTGCCGTCCTCGTCCTCGTCGTGGAGGTCGATGATGACGTGCTTGCCTGCGGTCCACGCGGATGCGCTGTCACCTTGGCAGTACTGGGAGACGGTGGCGGGGTCGAGCACGTGGTTCGGTAGCCGCAGCATGAGCTGGCGGGTGCCCCAGTTCGTCAGGTAGAGGTGCGCGTCGAAGTACCGTTCCATCAGCTTCCGCGGGTTGCCCTTGAAGTCGCCCCACTCGTAGGTGTTGACGAAGCTGGTGGCGGTGATGTCGGCCCGGGTGGAAAGCGACCGCAGCTCGGCCCGCTCCCGGCCGGTGAGGGGCCGGTCGACGGCGGTGAACTCGTAGTACTGGTACTCGCTCACCGTGGCCTACCGTCCGGCCCAGTGCCGGTAGGCGTCGATCCACCCAGCACCGTCCGGCGCGGGGGTGGGCAGCGGAAGGTCGAGAAGGCCGACCTGCTGCCGGTGGCGGCCCCGGACGCAGACCGCGACGATGCTGCCCGCAGCCAGCTCGACCTTCCGCACGGCGACCTCGACGCCGAGGACGGTGGTGGTGAACGGCACCGCCAGATGCTCCTCGATCATGGTGAACAGACCGGCGAGCTCGTCCTCGCAACCGTCCGTGTCGACCGTGGCTTCCTCGATCATCGCCTCCAGCGCGGCGTTGCCTTTCGATGCCATCGGCGGAGGATAGCGGACCGGTGTCGGGGTGTTGGGAGCCCGATACGCGAGGATGGTCGGCATGGGTTCGGCGGCCGAGTTCGCTGATCTGCGCCGGGAGGTGGAGCGGTTACGGGCGGAGAACGCCCGCCTGGCGCGTCTGCTGGAATTGCGCGGCCAGGACACGCTTGCGGCGCCGGAACAGTTGTCCGCTCCGGTGGAGCCGCCGGGGCTGGTCACCATGGCTTCGCCGACCCGGGACAAGCTGGCGTTGTTCGCCGACCGGTTCCGGGCCCGGGTCGACGTGTACGCCGTGCGGTGGGACAACGCCCGTACCGGCGCTGCCGGGTGGATGCCTGCGGTCGCCGGTGGTTGGCGTAGGGGTATGGACCGGCGGGGTGCCTCCTACCTGCCCCGCACGGCGGAGGTCGTCGCGGCGCATCTGGTCGGGGACGTGTTCATGGGCCTGTATCCGCTGATGCCCGGCAACACCTGCCACTTCGTCGTAGCCGACTTCGACGGGCCGACGGCGATGCTCGACGCCCTCGCGTACGTGAAGGCGGCACGGGCCAGCTCGGTGCCCGCCGCGTTGGAGATCTCCCAGTCAGGCCGCGGCGCCCACGTGTGGGTCTTCTTCACCGGCACCGTTTCCGCGGCCACCGCGCGGGCCGTCGGCACCGTCCTGCTGCGTGAGGCAATGGTGCTGAGCGGGTCGATGGATCTGCGCTCGTACGACCGGCTGTTCCCCAACCAGGACGTCCTGCCCGAGGGGGGCTTCGGCAACCTCATCGCCGCACCCCTACAGGGACGCCGCCGCAAGGACGGGCTGACCACCTTCCTCGACCTCGGCACCCTCGAGCCGCACGCCGACCAGTGGGCGTTCCTGTCGACGCTGGACCGGCTCAGCCCCGGCGACGCCGAACGGATCGCCCGGCAGGCGAAGCAAGCCGTCACCGGTGCCGACGTCGCCACGATGAGCCGGTCCGCCGCGACGCAGGTCCATCCACCGCCACCTCCGGTGGTCCACGCGGAGGCCGGTGCCGGGCTGAGCATCGACACCGGACAGCTCACCCCCGCCGCCCTGGCGACGTTCAAGCACGCCGCCGCCATGGCCAACCCGAAGTTCTACGAACTGCAGCGACTCCGCAAGTCCACCTGGGACACCCCACGCTTCATCCAGGGCTACGACCTCACCCTCGATGACCACCTGGTCCTCCCACGGGGCCTGCGGCACACCATCGCCACCATCGTCGAGCGCGCCGGATCCCGGCTGGCCGTCACGGACGCACGAAACTCTGGGAGCGAGATCGACGCGGCGTTCACCGCCGAACTCACCAGCAGGCAGGCCAACGCGGTCGGCGCGCTTCTCGCCCACGACGACGGGATCCTGGTCGCGCCACCGGGCTCCGGCAAGACCGTCATGGCCTGCGCCGTGATCGCCGAACGCAACACCTCCACTCTCGTCCTCGTCGACCGCAAAGCCCTCGCCGACCAGTGGCGCACCCGCATCCAACAGTTCCTCGGCATCAAGCCCGGTCAACTCGGCGGCGGCCGACGCAAGCTCACCGGCACGGTGGACATCGCGCTGCTGCCCTCCCTCTCCCGGCGCGACGACGTCGCCACCCTGACCCAGGGGTACGGGCACGTCATCGTCGACGAATGCCACCACCTCGGCGCCGCAGCCTACGAGCACTCGGTCAAACGGATCGCCGCGCAGTTCTGGCTCGGCCTCACCGCCACCCCCACCCGACGCGACGGCCTCGGCCAACTCGTCACCTGGCAACTCGGCCCCGTCCGCCACACCCTGACCGACGAGGAACCAGGCACCCTCGCAGCCGCGATGCACACCGACGCCGGACCCCGGCGAGCGCTGTTCATCCACGAGACCACCTTCCAACCCGGCGACATCGACCTGGACACGCCCGGCGCGCTCGCCGAGGTCCACCGAAGACTCGCCCTCGACGAGCCCCGTAACACCCAGATCGCCGATGACGTCGCCGCAGCCCTGACCCGCGGCCGTAACTGTCTCGTGCTGACCCGACGCGTCGCCCAGGTCGAGGCACTCACCGCTCTGCTCGCCGCACGCGGACATCAGGCGCTCGTGCTCCAGGGCGGGATGAGCACCCGCGAACGGCGGGCCGTCGTTGACCGGCTCGACGGCGCCAAGGCCGGCGACGGCCTGCTTGTCATCGGCACCACACCGTTCATCGGTGAAGGCTTCGACGCCCCCGCCCTCGACACCCTGTTCCTCGCCGGCCCGATCTCCTACGACGGCCTACTCGTCCAATGCGCCGGCCGAGTCATCCGCGCCGCACCCGGCAAGGACCTCGCCGAAGCCCACGACTACCACGACCCGGCCACACCCATCCTTGCCGCCTCACTCCCACGCCGCATGCCCGGATACCGGGCCCTCGGCTTCACCAGAACGTGAGTGCATCCCGACGCGATCACCACGCCTGGGCCCGCCGGTTACAGGGTGCGAATGAAAGGCCAAGCTTGCTGGGCCTAGCGTAGTAGGCTGATGGCCATGGGCCGGTTCTCCGAGGATGAGCTGCAGGCGGTTGTCTCCAGGTACGAGGCGACGCGGTCGCAGGCGTTGACCGAGCGGGACGAGCAACTGCGGGCGTTCCACGCGGCTGGCTGGCGGCCGGTGGATCTGCAGCGGGTCACCGGATACAGCCGAGAGACCATCCGTCAGGCGCTCCGACCAGAAGTCCGACGGGCGACCAACATCAGCCGACGCAGGACGGCACCCCAGCCGCCGGCGGACTACCGACCCTACGGTGACCGGAAGCCCTACGTGGTGGCTGAAACCCTGGCCGCGCTGCACGGCCCGATTGGCGGCATGGTGACGCTTCCGCGTCACCTCGACTGGTCCGGGCACGCCGAGTACGACCTTGACCGGCCCGCACGCCTGGCCAGCATGTACAAGGTGGTGCTCACCGAAGCCAGCACCGTCGAGGATCTGAACACCTGGCTCGACGCCGACCTGCTCCGGCGGCTCTGGCCCAGCCTCTGGCTGCCGCCCCAGCTCCGGCAGCGCTGGGAGGACGCCTTCCCCGAACTCGCCGCGACCCGCAGCAACGCGGCGTAGCGGTGGACCCCTTCCACGAACGCCTCGCCCGCACCGGGCTCGCGGCGGCCGATCGATACGGCTTCGCGCTGGCCGGCGGCTACGCGGTCCAGGCTGCCGGGCTTGTCGAGCGGCCCAGCGAGGACGTCGACCTGTTCACCGCCTGGGACCGCCGCGACGAGTTCACCTCCGCGGTCACCGCCGTCGTGCACGCCTATCGCGGCGACGGCCTCACCGTCGAGACCGAGCGCCAGTACGACACCTTCGCCCGGCTGGCCGTCACCGATGGCGCGCGGGTTTCAAAGGTCGAACTCGGCGTGGACTGGCGCGCCAACGAACCGATCCTCATGGCGATCGGACCCGTCCTCCACCCCGACGACGCAGTAGCGAACAAGATGAGCGCCCTCTACGGGCGAGCGTTCGCCCGGGACTTCATCGACATCGACGCCACCCTCCGATCCGGCCGATACACCCGTAACGCCCTTCTCGCCCTCGCCCAGCGCGCCGACCGTGGCTTCGACCTGCGCATCTTCGCCGACGCCCTCGGACAAGCCACCCACCTCGACCCCGACGACTTCGCCCAGTACGGCGTCACCGGCCCAGCGCTGGACGATCTCCGAAGCCGATTCGCGGAGTGGCGCCGCGAACTACTCGACGACGAGGAACGATGACTCGGCCCCGACTCACGGCTACGTCATGCCGACACCACAGGGCCCACAACGTTCCAGCTGATCTTCGGCAAGGGATCGCAGCGAGCCCGCGAAGCGACCGGCACGCAACAGGGACGATAGGAAATCTGCAGGTCATCGGCCTGTGGACACCGGCGGAGGCCAGTCTTAGGAAACCGATGCTCTATCCCCTGAGCTACGAGGGCGCGAGCGCCTAGTCTAGCGACCTGCGGGTTCACTTGAGGTGGCAGGGAGTGGCCCACGTCCACCCGCAGCACCCGGACCCGTGTTCGCCCAGCCCAGGACCACAACCGGAGCAGACGAACCCCCGTTTGCGACCACGAGCGGCTGCGGTGGCGCGCGTCGGCACCGGGTGACCCGGGTTGGCATCCGCTGGCGGAGTCTCTACGCGAGTTCGGCACACAGCGCCACATCTGCTGATCTTTCTGGTCTCGGCTGGTAGAGGGTCTTGGCGCTATGCAGGCTAAGAGGACGTTGAGGCGTTGTCTGGACAGGGGTGCGGTGGCTTGGCGGTGGGTCTTTCCTTCGGCTCGTTTCTTGTCGTAGTAGGCGCGGGATCGTGGGCAGTGGGTCAGGGCGGTGAAGCTGGACATGCTGAACACCCGGCGTAGCCCACGGTGGTAGCGGTGGGGCCGGACCTGTTGGCCTTGCCGACGGCCGGAGTCGCGGGAGGTCGGCGCAAGCCCCGCGTGCGCGGCGAGCGCCGCGGGGCTGGAGTAGGTGGTGAGGGTGCCGGCGTGGGCGAGGAACTCGGCGAGGGTGGTGCCGATGCCGGGCAGGCTGGTGACGATCCGCCAGTGCTGGGAGGACGCCTTCCCCGAACTCGCCGCTACCCGCAGCAACGCGACGTAGCCGTGGACTCCTTCCACGAACCGGCCCGCCCGCGTGGCCCGCAGATCGAACATCAATTAGCCGCGTACCGAATGCACCTTGCCTCACAGATCGAAAGCCGGGATCCTCGCAGATCGAAAACGCGGTCGTTATGATGATGCCGTGCCCACACCGCATCTGATCCCCCGCCGCGCTGCCGCGCAGGTCGACGCTGCCTTGGGGGACACCCGCGTCGTCTTGATCAGCGGAGCACGCCAAGCAGGCAAGAGCACCCTGGTTCGCCTCGTTGCCGGCGATCGTCTGGCCGAGCGCCGCGATCTTGATCGGGCGCAGGACCGGGCGGCGGCGATCGCCGACCCGGTCGGGTTCGTGGACTCCACCGAACTCCTGGTCATCGACGAGATCCAGCGTGCTCCGGAACTACTGCTGGCCATCAAGGCAGCAGTCGACGAGGACCCTCGTCCGGGCCGGTATCTGCTCACCGGCTCGTCACGGTTGTTCGGCATGGTTGCCGCCCCGGACGCGTTGCCCGGCCGGATGGAGACCGTGGAACTCTGGCCGTTCTCCCAGGGAGAACTCGACGCTGAGCCGGACGGATTCATCGACGCCGTCTTCACGCTCGGTCCGGACCTGCGACACGAGTCGGAGGTGACCCGTGCCGACTACGCGGCCAGGATAGTGCGCGGCGGCCTACCCGAGGCCACCACCCGTACCGACCCGCGCCGCCGCCAACGGTTCCTCGACGCCTATGTCCAGGCGCTCATCGACCGCGACGTCCGGCAACTGTCCGACATCCAGCACAAGGGCGAGCTACGCAAACTGGTACGCCTGCTTGCGGCCAGGTCCGCGACCATCATCGCCGCCAACTCCCTCGAATCCGCCCTCGGGCTCAGTCGACCGACGATCGCCCGCTACCTCCAGGCCCTGGAAGAGATCTTCCTGATCAAGCGGATCCCGGGCTGGTCCCGCAACCTGGGCACCCGGGCCACCGCCGCATCGAAACTGATCTTCGTCGACTCGGGCATCGCCGCCAACGAGATCGCGACCGACGCCCGGGCGCTGCTCCGGCCGGGCGCACCGTTCGGCCCGCTGCTCGAATCATTCGTCCTGTCCGAACTGTCCCGCCAGCTCACCTGGTCCGAGCAGCCCGTCGACCTGTCTCACTACCGCGACCAGAGCAGGTACGAAGTCGACGCGGTGCTCGAGAACCGAGCTGGTCAGGTGGTCGGGATCGAAGTCAAGGCAGCCAGCACCGTCGGACCCGACGACTTCCGCGGGCTACGCCGGCTCGCCGAGCGCCTCGGCGACGACTTCGTCGCCGGCATCGTCCTCTATACCGGCGCCGCCACGCTGCCGTTCGGCGACAGGCTCCGCGCCATGCCGGTCAGTACCCTGTGGCAGGTTCCCGCCCCGACAGCAGACTGACCTCGCTCCCAGGCTGCTCCCCAGCCGTCTATGGCCACCGACGACCGAAGCGCTGGTCTGCTGATCTTCGGCAAGGGATCGCAGCGAGCCCGCGAGGCGACCGGCACGTAGCGGGGACGACAGGAAATCCGCAGGTCATCGGCCTGTGGACACCGGCGGAGGCCAGTCTTGGGAAACCGATGCTCTATTCCCCTGAGCTACGAGGGCGCGAGGGCCTAGTCTCGCGACCTGCGGGTTCACCTGGGGTGGCAGGGAGCAGCCCACGTTCCCCCGCAGCCCTCGGACCGCGTCGCTCGCACCCTGCCGTCATACCGACCACGACGGCCCCGCCGAGCGTCCGATCATGCGACATGAGCGAGTCGGTCAGCCCGCCTGCCGGTACGAGGTACCGCATGCGACTCGCACGTGGTAACCCGCAGCGGCGTAGCTGACCAGCCCGCGATGATGGCCGGCGTGGAGGAGGTGTCGGTCGTCGTCGCCCATCGCGAGCGTGCGACCCTGCGCGTCGGCGATGTGTTCCTGAAGGTTGACAGCGACCAGGCGCGTATCGATGTCGAGGTCGAGGCGATGCGGCTGGCGCCCGTCCCGACCCCCGAGGTCCTGTGGCGCAGGCCGCCCGTCCTCGCGATCGCCGCCGTCCCCGGCCAGGCACTCGGCTGTCTCGGCGAGCCGTCGCCCGCGTCACCGGCGGCGTGGGCTGCGGCGGGCGCTGCGATCCGCACGCTGCACGACTCACCACCGCCGCCGTGGGTCGGCAGGAAGCTCGTCGGGCTGGACGCGGAACTCGAACGCGAATGTGCCTGGCTCGTCGACAGCGGCGTCCTGCCGGCCGACCTGGTCGACCGCAACCGCGCGATAGCCGAGGCGGCGATCCGGCCGTGGACGCCGGTGTTCATGCACGGCGACCTGCAGATCACCCACATCTTCACCGACGGCGACGAGGTCACCGGCGTGATCGACTGGTCCGAGGCGGCGCCCGGCGACGCGCTGTACGACCTCGCCGTGCTGACCCTCGGGCACGAGGAACGGCTCGACGATCTCCTCGCCGGTTACGGCACCGACGTCGACCGGGACGTGATTCGCGCCTGGTGGTCGCTGCGTAGCCTGCTGGCGTCCCGCTGGCTGATCGAACACGGATTCGACCCGTCCTCGCCGGGCTGCGAGTTCGACGTACTGCGATCCCGGATGTGAGGCCGCGCGAGCCCGACGGCTGCGGGCGGCGGAAAGGCTCAGCGAGCGTGTCAGGAACCGCCTGCCGTTTCCGTGGTTTGAGCGGCGACCATGGTGACGAGGGTGTCGATCAGCTCTTCGGCGGTGGTCTGCCATTTCTCGCCTGCGAGTTGGCCGGTGAGTTCCATGCCGGCGATGCCGTCGGCGCCTGCGAGGAGGAGGGCGGCGTACCGGCGGGCGTGGTGTTCGCCGGTCACGGCGGCGACTACCCGAAGGGACTCGTCCTGCGTGGGCTGGGCGGCCCGGGCGAATGCGGTGGGATCGCTGGCGGGGCTGCTGAACATCAGGCGGTAGAGATGGGGTCGGCGGCGGGCGAGGGTGATGAAAGCGGCGAGGAGGGCCCGCAGCCTTGCGGCCGGTGCGAGGGCGGGGTCTTGACGGATGGCGCCGATCCGTTGACCGAGTTCGTCCCAGGCCTGGCTGCCGACCGCGATCATGAGGTGTTCCTTGTCCGGGAAGTGCCGGTAGGGTGCTCCGCGGGTGACCCCTGCCCGCGCCCCGACGGCACGCAGGGTCACCGCTTCGAGGCCGCCGTGGTCGAGCAGTTCGGCCGCCGCTTCGAGCAGGGCCTGGCGTGTCGCGGCGGCGGTTTCAGCCCGGATCATCCGCTCATCCTATGGCCGGGTCAGGACGCCTCTGCCGACCGTGGGCGAGGGGTCGTGGCTACCGGCCCCTGAGGGTGTTATGCCTGTTCGGCCAGTGAACCGAGGTGCTGGCCCAGGTTCCGTTCGAGGTCGTCGATCCCGATCCGGGCGACGAGTGTGCCGACGGCCCGCCCTCGCGCCTCTACGCCGGGTCCCGTGGTGGATCGGACGGACTCGACGAACGACGCCAGCAGGTTCTCCTCCGGCGGCAGGGTGGAGCGGTTCACCTGGGCTTTGACCGCCATGACGGCGTGTCTGTCGAAGCTGGCGATCCGCCGCGCCACGGCGTTGACGACGTCGTCGAGTTCGGCGTCGGGAATCGCCCGGGTGACCCAGCCGTACTGTGCGGCGCGGTCCGCGTCGTAGTCCTCACCGGTCAGGAGCACCTCCAGGGCCCGGTCGCGGCCGAGGAGGTGTGTCAGGCGTTCGGTGCCACCGGCGCCGGGGATCAGACCGAAGCCGACCTCGGGCTGGCAGAAGATCGCCTGCTCCCGGCTGGCGTAGCGCAGGTCGAAGGCGGCGGCGTACTCTGCGCCGCCGCCACGGGTGCGCCCCCGGATCGACGCGATGCTGACGAACGGTGCGGCGGCCAGGCGTACGCCGAGTTCGACGAACCCGGGCAGGGGACCGCTGCCGGGCAGGGCCGCGATGGCCGGGATCTGGTCGCTGTCGACGTGGTTGAGGAAGAACCCGGGCGTGGCGCTGTCGAATATGACGACGCGGACCTGTTCGGCACCGCTCAGATGGTCGACGATGTCGATCAGTTCCGCCACGGTGTCCGCGCCGATCAGGTTGAACGGTGGACTGGAGAAGGTCACCCGGCGCACCTTCGGCGTCTGGTCGACCACTGTGAACTGGCTCATGGAGACTCCTTCCGCTGGCCGGGTGGCGTGGGCGCGAGATTCAACGGCCTGCGGTGGGGGATGGCGTCATCTGTCGGAGTCCTTCCTCCACGGTGATCACCGGCTGGTAGCCCAGCCGACGTCGTGCCCGGGTGATGTCGTAGACGCGGTCGCGGCCCATGAACGAGACGATCCACGGGGTGAGCGGTGGTGCGGTGGCACGGCGACGCGCTTTCGCGACGGTTTGCAGGAGTGTGGCCAGCGGTGAGGCGACTGCCCGGGGAACGCTGTTGGCCGCGCTGACGTCGACGCCGCGGGTGGCCAGCAGGGGGGTGAAGAAATCACGGGCGGGGCGGGGGTTGCCGTCGGTGACGTAGCAGACCAAGCCGTGATCCCCACGGTCGATTGCCAGCGTGATGAGGTGGGCGAGGTTGTCGACGTGGCAGAAGTCGACCAGGTGCCGTCCTCCGTCGATCCAGGAGAAGCGGCCGGCTTCGACGGAGTCGATGAACCCCTGCAGGGTGTGGGTCATGCCCTGGCCCCACAGGAACGGCGGCCGGACGACGACCAGGGACGTGGTCCCGTGCGGCAGGGCAAGCAGTTCCTGCTCGGTGCGGAGCTTCACGCGGCTGTAGGCGATGTTCGCCGTGCCCGTGTCGGAGTTCTCGTCGACGGTGTGGTCGTGGTTGGTGCCGGTGGAGACACTGGCCGCGGACACCAGGATGAATCGCTTGACCTGTGCGTCCACGGCGGCCTGGTAGAGGGCGCGGGTCGGCAGCAGGTTGCGGTCGACGAAAAGCTGGTCGGGTCCCCAGAAGGCCATGAAGGCCGCCGAGTGCACCACGGCGTCGACCTCGCCGAGAACCGGCGACCATCCGGGCCCGATGCCGGACGTGACCAGGTCCGACAGGTCACCGCTGACCGGGAGCCCACCGGCCGAGGTGATCGCGTCCGCGGCGGCAGCGGACCGCGCGAGCGCGTGCACCGTGTGCCCGTCGTCGACCAGCCGCCGGAGGATTGCTCCTCCGGCGAAGCCCGATCCGCCCGTGAGAAAGATTTTCATTGATGCTCCTCGACGATTGCGTGACGCCTGCGGCGCGTACGGATGTCGACCCCTGCAGGCCGAGGACCTCGGCCCGGCAAGATGACGGCGTCATCACAATCAGCGTAGGCAGTCGAGATGACACCGTCAACGTTTTGGGATGACTTTGTCATCAGCGGGATGGCGGACGCCGCCGCCACGTCCGCCGCCGAACGTCCCGGCGAAGATGCGAAGGCACGGGTGCGGTCGCCGACAGCCAGCTGACCGTGTTGTTCTCCTCCCACGCCATCCACGAACTGGAACGGGTCTGCGACCACCTCGTGGTGATCAACCACGGCCGGGTCGTGCTCGCCGGCGACATCGAGTCGCTGCTGGCCGAACACCGGGTGCTCGTCGGTCCACGGGTCGGGGCGGACCACCGCGGCCCGTCAGTGATCGAGGTCAGGCACAGCGACAGGCACACCACCATGCTGGTACGCCAGGCGGCAACGCCGGTCATACCCGGTTGGCAGGCGAACCCCGTCGGGCTGGACGAGCTCGTGCTGGCCTACCTGCGCCTACCCGCCGACCTCGACGCCGGAGACCGGGGGCAGACCGCATGACCTGGATGATGTGGCGTCAGCACCGTACCGAGGTCATGGCACTGACGGTCTTCGTCGGCGTCATCGCCGTGGCGCTGTTCGCGGTAGGCCGGCCGATGCACGCCCTGTTCCCGATGGGCCCGACCCACTGCCTGGTGCCGCCGCTGGACGAGGGGTGCCGGTCCGCACTGGCCCGGCTTCAGCAGGACCACGGCTACAGCACCACCGTGCTGATCCTGCTCAACTTCGTCCCGTACGCGATCGGCGGTTTCCTCGGCGCGCCGCTGCTCGCCCGGGAACTGGAGGCGGGCACCTGGCAGCTGGCCTGGACCCAGGCGGTGCCCCGCCGGCGCTGGCTGACCGTCAAGATCCTGGTGCTCGGCACCGTCAGCGTCCTTCTCGCCGCCGGACTGTCCGCGGTGGTCGCCTGGTACCGGCAGCCCCTCGACCTGCTGGGCGGGTTCGACATCACCGGCTTCGACCTGACCGGGGTCGTGCCCATGGCGCACACCCTGTTCGCGTTCGCGCTGGGTGTCGCCGCCGGACCGGTGCTGCGCCGCAGCCTGCCGGCCGCCGCCGTGGCATTCGTGGCGTTCCTGGCCGTACGCGTCACCATCGCCGGCTGGATCCGCCCGCACTTCCGCACGCCGGTCACCAGCGTCCAGGCATTCGTACCGGGAGCGGGCGACCTCACCGACGGCACGACCAACGCCCGGGACATGATCCTCGACCAGGGGTTCGTCGACGCCGACGGCCGCCACATCACCGGTCTCGAAGCCGTGATCATGGAGGGGAGGGCGCGGGAGGGGGGCGGTGACCCCGCCATCTACCTCCACGACCACGGCGTCCGACGCTGGGCTGTCTACCAACCCATCGAACGCTACTGGACCTTCCAGGCCATCGAGACCGTCACGTTCGTCGGGCTGGCCGTGCTGTTGCTGGCCCTGGTCTTCTGGCGGATCCGCCGCCCCACTTTCTGACCGGACGGACCCACGGCGAACACCAGCGCGGGGAGGTCGTTGCCGCCTGCCCCTATCCGGCGACGGCGGCAGCATGGCGGTCGGCCCGCCGGACGACGTCCAGGAGCATGAGCGGCACCAGCGCCATCATGAGGAACACCGCGAGGTAGAAGCCCCAGGCCACGTTCACCTCCCTGCCGAGGAGCCGGTCACGCACGATGTCGCCGAGCCGGACCCCACCCGCGACCTCGTCCGCCGCGACGAGGCCGAACCCGCCCGGCGCGTCCACCGACGGGATCGCCAGCCGGGAGATGGTTGCCACGAGCAGACCCGTCGTCGCGGTGAGCAGAAACAGCCAGTGCAGCCGCGTCCGCCACCTGGTGGTGGCGGCGCCGCAGGTGGCATGGCCGACCGCCGCGGTGACGCCGAGGAGCACGGCCAGCGACCAGGCCGATGAGCTGTGCCATGCCGTGGCCGTGACGACGTGGTGGGTCTCCTGCCCGCTGCCGTACCGGCTGACCGTCCAGCTCAACCGGTACCAGGGGAGGAAGCTGTCAACGAGCAGCAGCAGGCCGAGCACGGCGACGGATCGTTCCCACCAGGGTGCGCGGAGGAGCCGGCCGTGCAGGTGGTGCGGGACAGCGAAGCGCATGGACGAATGGTGGCCTGTCACCACGTTCCCCGTCATCCGGGGTGGACATTCGGTCACGGGCTCCGGGCGGTGCTGCCCACGGCCGGGCGTACCGTCGTCGCGCTCGACCCCGACGACGACCGGGCCACCACCGTGCCGGCCCCGGGCGGCTTGCCCGCGGGGGCAGGGGGGACTGCCCCTAAGACGGCCGGTGCCCGCGTACCGCGGCGGCCGGGGCCGGGAGAGGGTGGCCGGGTCGACTGTCGCCGATCCGAAAAGAGCGGTCATGACCTGGCAAGAGAACTACTGGGACGATGCCACGCAGAGCCCGGACTACTTCCAGCTTGTCGAGTTCGCCACCGTCCTCGACGGCGACTACGGCACCCGGATGTTCGGCCGGTGGATCGAGCAGACGCACCCGGACCGCCACGACCTGATCCGCAGCCTGGAGTACCTGCTGGTCACCTACCGGCACGGCGACGACGTGCGGGCGACGCTCGACACGTTCGAGCGTCAGCTACCCCGGCCGTGGGACGACTGGGCGATGGGCACCGCGCTGGCGGAGACCGCCCGGCGGTACCCGGACGTGCCCGTCGAACTCCGGGACGACGACGACTTCGCCACGCTGGCCGAGCTGCTGCGCGACGACGAGCAGCTGTTCGCGCTCTGGCGGGAGGAGGTGCAGCAGGCCGCGGTCATGGCCCTGTCCGTCCCCGAGGTGATGCCCGCCTTCGTGGCCTCCTGCCAGGCCCTCGCGGAGGAGGCGCTCCGGCAGCAGGGCCGGGGCAAGGAGGAGGAGAGCGACCGGGAGAGCGAGGAGGAGAGCTACGACTACTCCGGTTACGACCGGGCGTTCGGCCACATCGCGTCCGACGACGACCTGGTGGTGCCCCCCGCCCCGGCGAAGTCGGTCCGGTTCGCGGAGCCGCTGGTGGAGGGGAAGGACGCGCCGGAGTGGCAGCAGAACGAGTTCAAGATCGGGGTGGCCTTCACGTTGAACCCGGAGGCCAACTCGAACCTGCCCGGCCACTACTCCTGGGCGCAGACCCAGGCCCTGGTCAGCCCGTGGGGGGTGGACGTGGACGAACTCGCCACCATGATCGGGACGGCGATGAACCGGATGCCCCGCATGTACCGGGACGACCGGGTGACCATCCACGTCTTCCCGCAGTACATCTTCATCACGGTGACGATCGATTCGGCCCTCAACGCGCACAACACCGGGATCATCGCCACCCTGACCGACGACGGGGCGTACGCGCACTACGTGCAGTTCAAGGACCTGGTGATGTTCTACACCGACGAGAGCGACATGGACACCCCGATCTACAACGTGCTCAAGACGTTCGGGGACCCGTGGGCCGGTGGCACGGCCGAGAGCTACGTGGTGCGCCACGGCCGGGGCCGCAAGGCGCACTTCACCGTCGACCCGGTGCGGACCAGCCACGAGCAGAGCGTGGCGGCGGTCGTCCGGCGCTGCTCCGGCGGGCTGGACGTCCGGGTGCTGTCGGCCCGCCCGCAGTAGGGTGACCGCCGGCGGGGGCGCCGGGCCGGTGCCCGAACGGGCAGGCGGGACTGCCCACAGAACTTCCCACCCGGTCGCGGTCGGCCGGTCCGGTCCGCGTTCACTGTCCACCATGGCAGCGTCAGCGTCCCGTTCCCTGCGCGCCGCGTCGGCGATCGCGGTGGTGGCACTCCTGGTGGCCAGCGCACCGCCGGCCGCGTACGCCGGGTTCCTCGCGGCACCGCGACCGGCGGGTGGCCCGGCGTTGCGGATCAGCGTGGGCGACGGCGTCGCCCCCCTGGTCGGCGAACCGGCCGGGACGACCCTCGGGCTGACCCCCGGTGGCTCGGCGGTGGTCACCCGCACGGTGACCACCGCGACCATCCCGCCCCGCCCGGACGTGGTGCTGCTCGCCGACACGACCGGCAGCATGCAGGCGGCGTTGAACGACGTCCGGATCAACGCGAAGCGGATCGTCGACGACATCAGCGGCGTCCAGCCCGACGCCCGGTTCGCGGTCGCCGAGTTCCGGGACGAGGGCGACGAGTTCGTCTTCCGGCTCGACCGGGACCTGACCGCCGTGCCGTCCGAGGTGCAGGACGCGGTGAACGTCTGGACCGCCGACGGCGGTGGCGACGACCCGGAGGCCGGCCTGAACGCCCTGCACGCCGTGGCCACCGGAGCGGTGAGCCTGCGGACCGAGAGCAGCCCGATCGTGGTGATCTTCGGGGACGCGCCGTCGCACGACCCGAGCGTCGGCCACGACCTCGCCGGCACCATCGGGGCGTTGACCACCCGGGGCGTGCGGGTGGTGGCCGTGGACGTCGGCAACCCGGGCAGCTACTCCCTCGACCAGACCGGGCAGTACACCGAGATCACCAGGCGGACCGGGGGCGTGCTGCTCAACGCCGCCGGCCCGTCCGAGGTCTCCAACGCCATCCTGGCCGGCGTGCGTGCCATCCAGAGCACCGTCACCGCCCGCGTCACCGACTGTGACCCGCAGCTCACGGCGTCCGTCACCCCGACCGAGCAGACCGTCGACAGCGGCGGCACCGTCGACCTCACCGTCGCCGTCGCGGTCGACCCCGCAGCCCGCAACGGGGAGTACGCCTGCCGGCTCGACGTGTCAGTGGACGGCATCGTGCAGGGCGAGCCGGAACGGCTGACCGTGACCGTCAGCGGCGCGGCACCCGACGTACCGGTGCTGCACTCCGACGCCGCCACGCTCGACCTCGGGGAGGCCCCGCTCGGGGTGCCCTCGGCGGCCCGGACGGTGACCCTCACCAACACCGGCGACTACCCGCTGACCGTGGCCGCCGCCCTCGCCGAACAGCCCCTCCCGGCGGTCTTCGCGGTCACCGGCTCCACCTGCGCCGGGGTGCTGGCCGTCGCCCGGTCCTGCACGATGGCGCTCACCGCCACCCCCCGGGCGATCGGCGCGGCCACGTCGACGCTCAGCCTCGCCAGCGCCACCGACACCGGCGGGGTCGCCGCCCAGTCGCTGGCCCTGAGCGTCTCGGGTCGCAGCCCGACGTTGCAGTTCAACCCGGGCGTCGGCCGTCCCGGCCAGGTGGTCACCGCCCTCGGCCAGGGCTTCCCGGCGGGTGCCGAGGTGCTGGTCGGCTGGGTCGACGGCGCCGGCACGGTGACGGCGGTCGCCGACGCGTCCGGCCGGTTCGCGGTGCCGATGGTGGTCTTCGAGGAGGGGCTCGCCGGCCCCCGCGCCGCGCTCGCCTCGGTGCCGGCGGTCGGGCAGGTGACCAGCGGTACGTTCCTGGTGCAGTCGGCGACCGCCCAGCCGGGGCCCTTCACCCGCCGCCGCTGACCGGCCCACCCGCCTGACCGGCGCGGACCCGGGCCACGGCCGGAACGCACCGGGTCCATGGGCGGGGCGCACCGGGACCCGGGCCACCCCCCGGTGGGGGTCGCCCGGGGCATGCGACCCGGCTCAGCCGACCAGCACCTGACCGGTAGCGACGATGCTGCCGGCCGGCAGCGGTGCGGGATCGTTGCAGGTGTTGACCTTGTCGCCGTGCCGGGCCGCCGGCTTGCCGTTGATCAGCACCAGCGGGCTGCCCGCGATGACCGTGCCCTGGTTGTTCGGCGGCGTCTGGAACGGCCCACCGGTCGGCACGTGCGGCGGGGCGTTCACCGCGACGCTGCCGACGACGGCGGCCGGTTTGCCCTCGATCAGCACGTCGGTGCTGCACCCGTTGGCGATCGTCCCGGCGAACGGCATCGGGGTGGGTGTCGGCACCGGCCCGGTCGGTGAGGGCACCATGATGATGTGCGTGTCGGTGCCGACCACCTTGTCACCGAGCTTCGCCGCGGGTACGCCCACGATGACAACCTCCGCTGAACCGACGGGACGGGATCAGATCAGCCCCTCGCGGATGGCGTGCGCGACCGCCTGGGTGCGGTTGCGCACGCCCAACTGGGTGGTGATCTCGTGCACGATGTTCTTGATGCTGCGTTCCGAGTAGGACAGTTCCCGGGCGATCGTCGCGATGTCCGCCCCGGCGGCGATCATCCGGAGCACGGCCAGCTGGCGCGGCGACAGCGGCAGGATGGTCAACCCCCGGGGCGCCAACACCTGCCGCTGTGCCCGGCCGACCCGGATCAGCAGCGAGCTGAGCAGGTCGGTGGGGAGCCTCGCCTCGCCCCGGGCGGCGGCCCGGACCACCTCGCGCAGCAGGGTGGCGGTGCTCTCCGAACGGCGTACCAGGCTCAGGCCGCCCGCCTCGATCGCCTGCAGGCCGGCGGTGTCGTCGAGCTGCCCCACCACCAGCACCGGTCGGGGGGCCGGCCGCCCGGTCAGGGCTTCGAGCTGGGCCAGCAGCCACCCGTCCACCGTGTCGGCGACGATCACCAGGATGTCCGGGTCGTCGTCGGGGCCGGCCACCACGACCGGCCGCGCACCGGCGGGTTCGTCCGCCCCGACGGTGCAGAGTTGGGCCGTCACCCCGGCCTGGGAGATCGGGTCACGGGACCGGACCGCCGCGCGGACCGGCTCCGGATGGCCGGTGTCGGTCGGATGGCCGGTGTCGGCGGGATGGCCGGTGTCGGTCGGGTCGGCGGTGTCGACCGGGTGGGCGGGGCGCGGGCCGGGGGCGTGCCGGGCGGCGGGGTGCGGGTCGCTCATCGGCTGGGGGAGGGGCTCGGGGTGGGCGCGGCGACCGGGACGAGCTGACCGGCGAAGTAGGCGGCCGGGGTGCACGCCGAGGTGCCCGGGTTCGCGCACTTCACCGCGACGGTCACCGGCTGGCCGGCGGAGAACCGCAGCGGCTGGACGAAGTGGTAGTCCAGATCCCGGAAGTTGTTCAGGCCGGTCTCCAGCAGCACCGTGTCGCCCCGCCGCACCTGGAGCAGGCCGGCGTCGCCGTGCGGGTTCTGCAACACGATGTCGGTCACCCACAGCACCTTCTTCTCGGCCGGCCGGTAGGTGGAAAGCGTGAACTCGTTGCCGGTGGTCGGCGACGCGCTGGTCGCCACCCGGAAGTCGGCGGCGGTCTCCGGGTCTGCGTTGTCAAGCGTCCCGCCCTGGGCACCCGGCCCGTTGCCGTTGCCGTTGCCCTTCCCGGTGTCGGTCGTCGGGCTCGGGGCCGCGCTCGGCTTCGGGCTGGCACCGGCCGCGACGATGGCCACCTTCTCGGCCTGCTCGGCGGTCTCCGCCGCCTCGCTGGCCTGGGTCTTCACCTCGGCGACCTCCTGGGACAACTCCTTGGTCTCCACCTGGGCTGCCTCCTTGGCGGTGGACTGCACGGTGGGCTTGAGCACCGCGAACCACAGCCCCACCAGGGCCACCGCCACCGCGGCGGCCACCAGCACCACCCGGGGCGACCAGGCCGGCAGGACGGACCGTTGCACCAGCAGGCCGTCGCTGGTGATCGGCTCGGCGTCGGGACGGGTCACCGCCACCTGGAACGGCAGGTTGCGGTCCGGGCCGAGCAGGAACCGCTTGCGGGGGCGTACCCGCAGCTTCACGAACGTGGCCGTGCCCGGCCGCAGCACCGGCGCGGCCGGCAGCACCCGGAACGTCAGCAACCGGTCCGGGTCGGCGGGTAGCACCTCGACCGTGGTCTCCACGTTGCCGGTGTTGTCGATCACCAACTGGTGCCGGGCGGCGCGCCGCGCCTGGGAGGTCCGGGGCACCAGCTCCGTCGCCAGCTCCACGAAGGGCTGCACGGTGACGGTGCCCTCCTCGACCACCGAACCCTCGGGGTTCTCCCGCCCCCGGACCCGTACCCCGAAGGCGACGCTGCCGGCCGGCACGGTCGCCGCACGCGGCGGCGTGAACGTCACCCGAGCCTCCTGCTCGGTGCCGGGCAGCAGGTTCATCGTCGCCGGCTCGACCTCGGCCCACGGTGCGGCGTCGCCGACCACGTCCAGGGTGAACTGGTCGACGACGGCGGCGGTGTTGCGCACCCGGACGGTGCAGCCGACCGTGCCGCCCGCGGCGACGGTGAGGTCGGTCTCGACAAGTCCCACAGCGACACTCATGCGGGGCAGTGTGGCCGCGCGGGTGGGGCCGGCAGAACCACGAACGAGGAACACCAAGGGGCAGCCGTGGCTACCTGAACGGGCAGCGGAACGCCTGATCGGGCAGCGGGCCGTCAGCGCGGCTCGCTGATCCCGCCCCTCGGCCGCCGGCCCGACACCCGACCGGGGCCGGCGGGCCGGCCGCCGCCGCTGTTGACGCTGACCTCGCGCGGCGGCGGGGCCAGGTCGGTCTGCGCCTCGGGCACGAACGGCACGAGCAGTTGCAGGTGCAACCCGGTCCGGGCGGTCCCGCCGTACCCCACCCAGGCGGAACCGGCGTCCCCCTCCCGCCGGGGCGCGCTGCGCACCACCACCGGCTGGTTGGCGCGGGCCACCGCGCCGGTGAGGAACCCCGACGGCAGGGCCGTGCAGCTCGCGCAGCCCACCAGCAGGTCACCCAGCAGCCGGTGCTCCCGCTCGGTGTCGGCGGCCCAGGCGGTCAACAGGTAGCTGAACCGGTACCGCCGGCCCGGCGGGCGACGCCCGACGAGCTGGCCGTCGGCGTCGCGCAGCTCGTCCCAGGTCGCCGAGACGCCCGCCGAGTCCTCCTCGACGTCCAGCAGGAACGCCGAGACCAGGTCGCCGTCGGTGCGCTGCGCGCACCGGTCCGGCGGGTCGAAGACGACAGGCACGTCCGCCGGCAGGTAGTGGCCCAACCAGGCCCGGACCGACAGGTCGACATCCCAGATCATCCGTCCACCCTGCCGGCTGCCCGAACGGGACCGCGGGCGGCGGCCGGGCAGGCCGTCGGGGCGGATCGGTTGCCCTTGGGGGCAGTGGTGGCTACCCCGGCGGCGTCCCGGCGGGCAGCCCTGAGGGCCGGTCGGCGTTGGCAGGCTCGGCCCCATCACACCGTCGTACAGGAGGTTCGATGCCGACGTATCTGTCGCCGGGCGTCTACGTGGAGGAGGTTTCCTCCGGGTCGAGGCCGATCGAGGCGGTCGGGACGGCCGTCGCCGCGTTCGTCGGCTTCGCCGAGAAGGGGCCGGTCGACGAGCCCACGCTGATCACGAACTGGACGCAGTACACCCGCACCTTCGGTGGTTTCGTGGCGGGCAGCTTCCTGCCGCTGTCGGTCTACGGCTACTTCCTCAACGGCGGCGGCTCCGCGTACGTGGTCCGGGTGGGTGGTGCCGGGGCGGACGCCACCGCCGACGGTGCCGCCGCCGGTGGGTCGTACGCGGCTGCGGCCGTACCGGCGGCCGGGGACAACGGCCGGCTCTCCTTCACCGTCCGGGCGGCCCTGCCCGGCCCGGCCGGCCAGGACCTCTCCGTCGAGGTCGCCGACGCCTCCGAGGGCGGCGACGACGCGTTCAAGCTCGTCGTCAAGCAGGCCGGCAAGCCGGTCGAGACGCTTGACAACCTGACCACCAAGCGGGGCGCGGGCAACGTGGTCACCGCCGTCCGCCAGCAGTCCAAGCTGATCCAGATCGAGGAGGCGAAGGGCGCGACCCTCGCCCCGCCCCGACGCGGCGCCGAGATCACCCTCGCCGCGCCCGCGCTGCCGGCCACCACCACCGGCACCGGTGACCTGCGGGTACGCGCCGAGGACTACGTCGGCGACGTCAGCGACCGGACCGGCTTCGCCGGGCTGGAGGCGATCGAGGACATCACCATGCTCTGCGTCCCCGACCTGGCCGCCGCCCACCAGCAGGGGGCCATCGACGACGAGGCGTTCAAGGCCGTCCAGTTGGCGATGATCGCGCACTGCGAGCTGATGGGTGACCGGGTGGCCATCCTCGACCCGCCGCCCGGCCTGCACCCGCAGCGCCTCAAGGAGTGGCGGATGGACGTCGCCGGCTACGACTCCAAGTACGCGACCCTCTACTGGCCCTGGGTGAAGGTGATGGACCCGGCGCAGGGCCGGGCGGTGTTCATGCCGCCCAGCGGGCACGTCGCCGGTGTCTGGGCCCGCAACGACGACACCCGGGGCGTCCACAAGGCACCCGCGAACGAGATCATCCGGGGTGCGCTGGCCCTGGAGAGCGGGCTGACCAAGGGCGAACACGACCAGCTCAACCCGATCGGGGTCAACTGCATCCGGGCCTTCCCCGGACAGGGCATCCGGATCTGGGGCGCGCGCACCCTGTCCAGCGACGCCGAGTGGCGTTACCTCAACGTCCGGCGGCTGTTCAACTGGATCGAGAAGTCGATCCTGCTCGGCACCAACTGGGTGGTCTTCGAGCCCAACGACCCGCGCCTGTGGGACGCGGTGCGCCGGGTCATCACGATGTTCCTGCGCCGGGTCTGGCGCAGCGGCGCGCTGATGGGCGACACCTGGTCCGAGGCGTTCTTCGTCAAGTGCGACGCCGAGAACAACCCGCCGGAGAACCTCGACGCCGGCATCCTCACCGTCGACATCGGCATCGCCCCGGTCAAGCCGGCCGAGTTCGTGGTGTTCCGACTCTCCCAGCTCTCCCAGGGCTCCGGCGACTGACCGGCCCCGGCGGCGAGCACCCGACCTGAGCGACGACGAGACCAGGAGAAACGAGCATGGCCGGTCAGGGTACCCAGGACCCGAAGCAGAACACCCAGATCATCAGTGCCGCCGTCTTCCGGCTGGAGGTGCCGGGCATGTCGGCGATCAACTTCGCCGAACTGGTCGGGATCAGCAGCGAGGTGGAGAACGCGGAGTACATGGCCGCCGGCACGACCGGGCCGATCTTCTCCCGGCACTTCGGTCGGACCAAGCCGCCGACGGTCACCCTCAAGCGGGGCCTCGACCTCAACGGCGACCTGTGGCTCTGGCACCAGAAGGTGCGCAACATGATGTACGACGCCTACCGGGACTGCGCCCTGAAGCTGTACGGCCCCGGTGACGACCTCAACGGCGACGCCCGGCTGACGTACATGATGACCAACGCCTGGCCGTCGCGGGTGGAGGTCAGCGGGGTCAAGGCCGGGGCCACCGACATCGTCTACCAGACGGTCACCCTGATGTGCGACGACCTGTTCGACTTCAATGCGCGGATCTAGCCTCGCCGAGCCCGCCGCCGGACCGGCGGCGGGCCTGCGGACCGAGTACCCGTTCGTGCTGCCGCGCGGGCTGGTCGACGACCGGGGCGGGGTGCACCGCGAGGGCACCATGCGGCTGGCCACCGCCCGCGACGAGATCACCCCCCAGGGCGATCCCCGGGTACGCCAGAATCCGGCGTTCCTCACCGTGCTGCTGCTCGCCCGGACAGTGACCCGCATCGGCGGGGTGCAGGCCGTCGACGTCGACGTGATCGAGCACCTCTTCGCCTCCGACATGGCCTTCCTCCAGGACCTCTACCGGCGGATCAACCAGCAGGGGCACACCGGGGCCGAGGTCGCCTGCCCCCGCTGCGGGGGGCGCTTCGCGGTGGACCTGGCCGGCGGTCGGCCGGGCGAATCCTGACCCGGTTCCGGCGGCCCGACGCCGCACACCCGTACCGGAATCTGAAGGAGGTGGGTATGGCCTGGTCGTTACGGCCCGGACAGCCGTTCTGGCCGCGTCGCCGCCGGACGGTCGGGGGACCGCCGCCGGTTCCGGTCGCGTCTGTTCCGGTCGCGGCACCTGCTCCGGTCGCGTCGCCGGTGCCCACCGACCGGTACCCGGTCCTCCCGGGCCTGCCCCTGCTGACCGTGGCACCCGCCTCGGCGATGGTGACCATCCCGCCGCCGGGGACGGCCCCGGACGACCCGTCGTGGCCCCCGACCGCCGCCGCTCAGCCGGCGTTCGCCGGCCCGGCCCCGGCACCCTCCGGCCCGTCCGTCGGGCCGGCTGCGGCCACCGAGCCGACCCTGATCCGGTACGACACCGCTGCGCCCCACCACCCGCCCACCGCTCCGCCCGGGTGGACGCCTTCCGTTCCGGCCGGGTGGACGCCTTCCGTTCCGGCCGGGTGGACGCCTTCCGTTCCGGCCGGGTGGACGCCTTCTGCTCCCACCGGATGGACGCAGCCCGTTCCGGCCGGGTGGACGCAGCCCGTTCCGGCCGGGTGGACGCTGCCCGGTTCGGCCCGGCCGGTGCTGACCGGTCCGGATGACCCGTGGCCGGTCGGGCCGGTGGCGTACCGGGCACCGCTGGGCGGGGACGACGCGTCGCGGCTCACCTGGGCGGACGGCCACCTTCAGGATGCCGGTCCGGCGATCGGGACGCCGTCGCCCGCCGATCCGACCTGGTGGGGCGGCCCGCCGCCGGGGGCCGTCCGCGAGCCCGACCGGCCGTTGCAGGCCGTGCCCCGGGCACCGGACCCGACTGCGTTCCGGGCTCCGACCGACACATACGGCCCGACCGCGATGCAGGGCCCGGCACCGAACCAAGGCATGACTCCCGACCACAGGCCCGGCGGAGAGGAAGCCTTCCCGGCGTCGAGCCCGCCGGACGGGTGGCAGGAACCGCAGGGACGGACGTCCGCCGGGCGATCCGACGGGGCCGGGACGGATGCCGCAGCCGCCCGGACGGCAGCGCAGTTCGCCGCCGCCGGTCTGCCCACCGCGCAGGTCTGGCCGCCGCCGGGATTCGAGGTCGCCTACCTGGCGGCGGAGGCCACCCGGGCCGCCGAGGAGTCCCGGGCTTCGGCCGGCGGCGGGAGTGCCCGGCCGGCGCAGCCGGACACCGGCCTGGGCGCGGCCACCGCCGCCCCGGGTCACGACGGTCGGAGCGACCCGGAGGGGACGCCGCCGTCGGCCGGTGAGGTGCGCCCCGTCGAGGTGGCCTTCGCCGGCCGCCGGGGCCGCACCGGCCGGCGAGCCGACACCCGACCGGTACCGGAGCCGGCGGCACAGGGACCAGCCGACCAGGCTGGCGCGACCGCCCCGCCCACCGCTGCCACGGAACAGCTCGCCGGGTCCGCCGCCCAGGAGCAGGCCGAACCGGGTAGCCGGGCCGTCCTGGACGATGCCACCGGCACCGACCGGGCCCGTCGGCGGGACGGCTCGGCGGGCGTCGGGCAGGACCGGCCGGTGGGCAACCGCCCGGAGGACCCGACGCAGCCGACCGGGCCGGCGGAGCACCGGGGCGGGACGCTCGACGAGGCCGGTGCCGTGGTCGGACCGGCACCCGCGCAGCGGGCGCAGCCGGCCGGCCGGACTCCGGACGGCGTGACGCCGGCCACGGGTGCCACGGCACCGAGCCGGGACGCGGACCCGGCCGGGCAGCCGCCGTCGCAGGGCCGGCCCATCGCGGACCATTCCGAGCGGCCGGCCCCGGAGCGCCGGCCGGGCCCGGCGGGGCGCGACATCACGGACAACCGGCCGGCTTCGGCGGCACGGGCCGACATCGCGGACGAGCTGCCAGGCCTGCCGGCGGGGCGCGACGCGTACCACCCCGAGCAGGTGTCCCCGCCGTCGGCCTTCTTTCTCACCCGGCGTCCGGAGCAGTCCCCGCCGGCCGGGTCTCCGTCGGGAGTGGACCGGGAACACGGCCGGGCCGGTCAGGGGCCGCCGCGCCGGGGACAGGTGGAAGCGGTGCCGCATCCGCCCGTACCGTCGGCGGAGCGGGCCGGGTGGGTGGACCGGCCGGAGCCGTGGACGACGGCCGCACCCACGGACGTGCAGGTCCCGGCGTACCCCATCGGGGTCGTCACGGCCGCGCCGGTAATGGCGGACGGACCGTCGGGTCCGGCGGCGACCACGGTGGACCCGACCGGGCCGCCGACGCACCACGCGGGGCCGCCGCCCACTGCGGTGGGCGGCCCCGAGCTGCCGGAACAGGTGCCGGCCGCCCTGGTGGACGGTTTCCGGCAGCAGTACGGCGTGGACGTCGCGGCCGTGCCGGTGTGGCGGGGCGCGGCGGCCACGGAGGTGGTGCAGCAGGCCGGGGCGCGGGCGGCGACCCGGGGCGGCGAGGTGCTGCTGCCGGCGTCGGCCGGGCCGCTGGACGCGCCGCCCGCCCGCGCGCTGCTCGCCCACGAGCTGGCCCACGTCGTGCAGCAGCGGGCGTTCGGGGCGACACCACCGGCCGAGTCGACGGTCACCGGCCGGGACCTGGAGGCGCGGGCGCTCGCCGCCGAGCACGCCTTCGGCACCGGGGCCGGGCTCGTCGGTGCCGGCCCACCATCCGTCGTCCCGCTGACCGGCGCCGCCGGGACCGTGCCGACGGCCCCGGGTACCGCCGGGACCTGGGGGACCACCCCCGGTGGTGGGCTGACCTGGCAGGCGAAGCCCGGTGCGGGAGGCGTACCCCCGGCCGCGCCGACCGGCCCGCCGGCCGCTGCGCACCCGCTCCAGCGGGCGTCGATGGACACCCCGGCGGCCACCCTCGACGACCTGCGGGCGTTGGTGCGGGGCGAACTCGACCAGCAGCAGGACCGGGCCGCCGACCCGCCGGCCGGGCCACCGCCGGACGCCCTGCGGGCCTCGGTGGCCGCCGCGACGGCGGCACCCGCGATCGACCGCAGCGCGGGCCGGATCGCCGAGGTACGCGACGCGGTGGAGCGGCTCCGGGCCGAGTTGCGCACGGTGGCCGACCGGGGACGGGCCACTGCCGCCCGGCTGGACCAGGAGGCCGACCGGGTGCCGGACCGGTCGCCGGGCCGGCCGGTGGATCTGGAGAACCCCGACGACCTGGAGGAACTGGCCGGCCGCCTGTACGGGCGGTTACGCGGACGGCTGCGGCAGGAACTGCTGGTCGACCGGGAGCGCAGCGGACGGCTGACCCAGTTCCGCTGAGCACGGCAGGCGGCACGGGCACGCAAGGTGGCAGGACGCACGGCAGGTGGCACGAGGCACGGCAGGTGGCACGACCGCACGGACGCGGGTCCAGGACGAGGCGACGAGGAGGGCGAAACGATGGCAGGCGGTCTTTCCACCGCGGCCCGCTTGATGGGCGGCTTCTTCGAGGTCACCGGCGTCAACCACCGGTACCTCGTGGTCATCGACGACGAGCGGTACAACCTCGGCTCCTGGTCGCGGGTCTCCGGGCTGGGGGTGACCTGGCAGGTCTGCGAGTACCGCGCCGGGGACAGCAACGACGTCTTCACGTACGTGGGGGAGCCGACCTACAGCCGGATCCGGCTCAGCCGGGCGGTGTGCTTCGACTCGCAGGTCGTCCAGGAGTGGCTCTGCCAGCAGGCCAACCGGTACCGCCCGCTCAGCGGAACGATCCAACTCGTCGACAGCGTCGGCCTGAAGATCGTCGGCTGGGACCTGAAGCACTTCTTCCCGGTCGGCTGGTCGGTGTCGGAACTCGACCCGAGCCACAGCGGGGTGGCGGTCGAGACCCTGGAACTGGCGCACACCGGCTTCCTGCACGACGACGTGAAGTTCTCGCTCTGATGGCCGCGATCTCCGCAGGTCAGCTCGGCGGGATGCTGGGCGACCCGAGCCAGACCGCGCAGGGCCTCGCCGCAGGCGGCCTGCTCCAGATGTTCCGCGACGGGCCGGGGGTCAGGCGGACCCTCAAGCTCGGCCTGGCGATGCGGTTCCAGGTGACCATCGGTGACGTCCAGATCGGGCTGTGGCGTTCCTGCCGGGGTCTGCGGGCCGACTTCCGGCCCGAGGTGGTCCGGGTGACCGGCGACTACGTCGGCCAGTACCACCTGCCCGGCGAGGTCAGCTACGCGCCGATCGTGCTGGAACGGGCGGTGCACCGGGAGAGTTCGGCGCAACTGCAACAGTGGCTGGTCGGGGTGCTGCGTTCGTGGCAGGACGGCACCGGCGACGACACCCGCACCACCGCCCGGATCACCCTGCTCGACGCCGACGGCGAACCGGCGAACAGTTGGCTGCTCTACGGCGTACGGCCGTCGTCGTGGACGGGCCCGGACCTCTCCTCGGACAGCAACCAGGTCGCGGTGGAACGGCTGGAGCTGGTGCACGAGGGGTTCTTCCCCGACCTGCAGGCCAAGGCGGAGACGGCCACCCTGTCGTCGCCGACGCTGGGCCGGGTCACGTTCTCCTACAACCCGGCCAAGATGGGCATCACCCGCTCCTCCCGGGCCAGTCAGCTCGTCGGCCGGGGCCGGGGCGTGGAACTCACCTCCGACACCGCGTTGCGGGTGATGGCCGGCGAGGTGCTGCTGGTCGGTGCCGGCGTGGCCCAGGACGTGCAGAAGCTGATCGCGTTCTCCGGCCCGCCGAGCGTCGACGAGCAGAGCCGCAGCGCGTCCAGCATCGAGCTGCCCCGGCTGACGTTCACCTGGGGAAAGCTGTCGATGGCCGTCAACCTGAGCACGCTGAACGTCAACCTGACCCGGTTCGACGGTGAGGGGCAGCCGGTGCGGGCCCAGGCCACCCTGGACCTGATCGTGATCGAGGGGGAGATCTTCCCCAAGCGGGGTGGCCCGGTGCCGACCCGGTCGGTGCGGACCGACCCGGCGCAGTGGCGGCAGCGGGCGCTGGCCAGCGGGCTCGACGACCCGATGCGGGCGCAGGCCCGGGGCGCGTCCGTCGGGGCGCGGCGGTAGTGGGGGCGCGACGATGACCGCGATCGACCGGCACGGCCTGCTCTGGGGCACGGCGACCCTGCGTCCCCGGGTCACCGTCGGCACCGCCGGCCGGGCGCTGCCGACGGCCGCCGCCGACCAGCTGGTACGGGTGGTGGTGGACACCCAGGCCGCCCTGCCGGACATGTTCGAGCTGACCTTCGCCGACCTGGACGGCAGTGTGCTGCGTACGGCCGGGCTGGAGTTGGGTACCGCCGTGCAGGTCTTCGGCCCGACCGGGGACGGCTCGGCCGAGCACCGGCTGATCAGCGGCGAGGTGACCGCCGTGGAGGGGCACTTCGTGGACCTCAGCGCCCACGTGGTGGTGCGCGGCTACACCCACGACCACCGGCTGCACCGGGTACGGCGGACCCGTACCTTCCTCAACCAGTCGGACGCCGACGTCGCCCGGCAGGTGGCGACCGCCGCGAAGCTGTCGGTCGGCACGATCGACGCCACCACCGGCCGGCTGGCCCACCTGTCCCAGGTCGCCCAGACCGACTGGGAGTTCCTCAGCGCCCGCGCCCGGGAGATCGGCTACGAGATCGGCGCGGACGGGGACCGGTTCCACTTCCGCCGGGCGGCCACCGCCCGCCGGGCCGGCAGCCCGGTGCCGTTGACGTTCCGGGGCAACCTGCGCCGCTTCCTGCCCCGGGTCAGCGCCGGCAACCTCGCCCCCGAGGTCGAGGTGCGCGCCTGGGACCCGGTCGCGGCGACGACGGTGGCGAGCCGTACCGCGACCACCGCCGACGGGGTGAGCCTGGCCGGCCGGTCGCCGACCGCCGCCGCCGACACGTTCGTCCCCCGGGGCGCGGCGGCACCGCCCCGGGCCGGCAACAGTGCGGTCGGTGACGTCGGGCCGGCCCCCGGACCCCGCGCGCACGTCCTGGTCGGCCGGGGACTGCCCGTGCCCGGCCGGGCCGACGGCGCGGTCACCCAGGTCGCCGAGGGGCTCGCCGCCAGCATCGGTGGCGGGTTCGCCGAGGCGGAGGGGGAGGCCCTGGGCGACGCCCGGCTGGTCGCCGGCAAGGCCGTCAAGGTGGACGGGGTGCCGGCACCGTTCGCCGGCACCTGGACGCTCAGCGCCGCCCGGCACGTCTTCGACGAGGCCGGGGAGGGCTACCGCACCGAGTTCACCGTCGGCGGGACGCAGGACCGCTCACTGCTCGGGCTGGCGAACGTCGGCGGCGGCGGTGACCCGGGCGGTCCGGCCCGGATCGACGGGGTGGTCTGCGGGGTGGTCAGCAACGTCAAGGACCCGCAGAACCTGGGCCGGGTCACCCTGGCGTTGCCCTGGCTGTCGCCGGACCACGAAACCGACTGGGCGCCGGTGGGGCAGCTCTTCGCCGGCCCGACCGGTGGCGCGTTCTTCGTGCCGGAGCCGGGTGACCAGGTGCTCGTCGCCTTCGAGTTCGGCGACGTACGCCGCCCGTACGTGCTCGGCAGCCTGCCCAGCCGGCACACCGGCTACGGCCTGGACGGCGGCCAGACGTCGTCGACGAAGCCGGGGGCGAGCGGGGTGAAGTCGGTGGGGCAGACCAGTTCGGTGATCCGGCGGGGCCTGCTGTCGCCGTCGGGCAGCCGGCTGGTCTTCCACGACGAGGTGCCGCCCGGCGGCAAGGGGCAGCCGACCGCCGCCGACGTGGTCCTCGGTACCAAAGGCGACAAGCTCTCGCTGGCGATGGACCAGGTGGCCGGCACGGTGACCCTGCGCTGCGCGCCCGACAAACCCGGCAAGTTGCTGATCGAGTGCACCGGACAGACCGCCGTCGAGATCAAGGCCGGTCCGGGCGGCAGCCTCACCCTCGACGGCGGCACCAGCCTGAAGCTCAAAGCCAAGACGGTCGACATCAGCGGTACGCAGGTCAACATCAGTGGCACCGCGTCGACCGCCATCAAGGGCAAACCCATCCAGCTCAACTGAGGAGTGCCATGCAGGCCGACGTCATCGGCACCGGGTGTGCCTTTCCGCTGCGGGTCCAGCCCAACGGCCGGCTCGCCACGATCAGCGGCACCGCCCTGCTGGAGCAGGCGATGTGCGTGATCCTGGCGACCTACCCGGGGGAGCGCCCGATGCGGCCGGAGTTCGGCTCCCGGCTGCGCGACTTCGTCTTCGAGCCGGTCACCGGGCAGACCCGGCGGGCGGTGGCGGTGGAGGTGCGGGCCGCGCTGGAACGCTGGGAGACCCGGGCCGAGATCGACGACGTCACCGTCACCGAGGACCCGGCCGGCGGCGACGGGCTGCTGCACATCGAGATCCGCTACCGGGTACGCGACACCGACGAGCCCGGCACCCTCGGGCTCAACCTGCGGACCCTGCCCGGCGACCGGGAACTGACCGGTACGGGGGTGCTCGGCTGATGGCGCTGCCCGCCCCCGACCTCGACGACCGGGGCTTCGACGACCTGGTCGGTGACGCCCGCCGGCTGATCGCCGACCGCTGCCCCGAGTGGACGGACCTGCACCCGGCCGACCCGGGGATCACCCTGATCGAGACGTTCGCGTCGCTGACCGACCAGCTCATCTACCGGCTCAACCGGGTGCCCGACCGGCTCTACGTGAAGTTCCTGGAGCTGATCGGGGTACGCCTGGTGCCGCCCACGGCCGCCCGGACCACGCTGACCTTCTGGCTGTCCACCCCGGCCCGCGCCACCCAGGTCGTGCCGGCGGGGACGCGGGCGGTGACCGTCGCCGACGGCGGTGACCCGCTGGTCTTCGCCACCCTCGACGACCTCACCGTGCCGCCGTGCACGCTGACCCGGCTGCGGGTCCGGACCGCCGACGGGATCACCGACCAGACCGGTGCCCTGGAGTTGGGCGGCCCGGTGGCCGCGTTCTCCGCGGTGCCGCAGCCCGGCGACGAGCTGCTGATCGGGCTGGACCGGGCGGTCGGCGGCTGCGCGGTGCGGCTGGAGTTCGAGGGACGCGTCGACGGCGTCGGGGTCAACCCGCTGCACCCGCCGCTGCGCTGGGAGGCGCGCGGTGCCGACGGTTGGCTCGACTGCGAGGTCGGGCTGGACGAGACCGGCGCGCTGAACCGTCCCGGCGCGATCCTGCTGCACGTGCCCGCCGGGCACCAGGCGACCCTGGTCGACGGCGAACTGGCCGGTTGGCTGCGGGCCCGGGTGGTGACCCCGCAGGAGGGGCAGCCCGGCTACAGCGCCTCCCCGGTGGTCCTCGGGCTGGCCGCGAACACCGTCGGCGGCACCACCGGGGCGGTGCACGCCGACCTGGTGGACGACGAGGAACTCGGCGACTCCGAGGGGGTGCCCGGTCAGCGGTTCGCGCTGACCCGCCGGCCGGTGCTGGCCGGCTTCGGCGACCCGGTGCTGGAGGTCAGTTCCGACGACGGCTGGCAGCGGTGGTCGCCGGTCGAGCACTTCGCCGGCAGCGGCCCCGAGGACCGGCACTTCCTGCTCGACGGGGTGGCTGGCGAGGTGGTGTTCGGCCCGGCGGTCCGGCAACCCGACGGCACGTTGCGCCGCTACGGCGCGGTGCCGCCCCGGGGCGGTCGGCTGCGGCTGCGCCGGTACGCGGTCGGCGGCGGCAGCCGGGGCAACGTCGGCGTCGGCGCGGTGACCGCGCTGCGGACCTCGATCCCGTACGTCGCGGGGGTGGAGAACCGGCACCCGGCCAGCGGCGGGGTGGACGGCGAGACGCTTGACGAGGCCCGCCGCCGGGGCCCGCTGACCCTGCGCAGCCGCAGTCGCGCGGTGACCGCCGAGGACCACGAGGTGCTGGCCCGGGAGGCCGCCCCGGAACTGGCCCGGGTCCGCTGCGTACCGAGCAACGGCGACGGGCCGCCGGTGGCGCGGCTGCTGGTGGTGCCGGCGGCGCCCGCCGAGGACGGACGGCTGCGGCTGGAGGATCTGATCCCGGCCGAGTCGAGCCTCGCCCGGGTGGCCGGGCGGCTGGACGCCACCCGGCTGATCGGCACCCGGGTGGTCGTCGAGCCGCCCCGCTACCGGGGCGTGACCGTGGTGGCCCGGGTGGTCGCCCGGCCCCGGGTCGTCGTCGAGCGGGTCCGCGAGGAGGGCCTGACCGCCCTGTACGGCTTCCTCAGCCCGCTGGCCGGCGGTGGCCCGGACGGTCGGGGCTGGCCGTTCGGGCGTCCGGTGCAGGCCGGCGAACTCTTCGCGGTGTTGCAGCGGGTACGCGGGGTGGAGCTGGTGGAGGACCTGCGGCTGTTCACCGCGAACCCGGTGACCGGTGAGCGCGGCACCGAGGCCGGCCGGATCGACCTGGAGCCGGACAGCCTGGTCTTCTCCTTCGACCACCAGCTCCGGGTGGAGGAGAACTGATGCGCGGCCCGGTCGACGTGGCGATGCCGTACCCGATCGCCGGTTTCCTGCCCGCCCTGTTGCAGGAGGACGACCTGCTGGTGCGCTGGACCGAGGGCCTGGACGAGGTGCTCGCACCGGTGGTGTCCACCCTCGACTGTCTCGACGCGTACCTGGACCCGGAGCTGACCCCGCCGGACTTCCTGCTCTGGCTCGGTCACTGGGTCGGTGCCCAGCTCGACGAGAACTGGCCGGTGGAGCGGCAGCGCGCGATGGTGGCCGGCGCGGTCGCCGCGCACCGGTTGCGCGGGACCGTGGCCGGGCTGCGGATGGCCGTGGAACTGGCCACCGGGGGCGAGGTGGAGGTCCTCGACTCGACCGGGGTGTCCTGGTCGACCCGGCCGGAGCCACTGCCGGACCTGCTGCCACCGGCCCGGGTGCACGTCCGGGCGTGGGTGGACGACCCGGCGGCGGTGGCCCGGCACGCCCTCGACGAGCTGTGCCGCGCGGTCGTACCGGCGCACGTGACGACGACCCTGGAGGTGCTCGACCGTGATCATCTGTCGTGAGTGCGGCAACCACAACGGTGACGCGGACACCTTCTGCGGTTCCTGCGGCAGTTTCCTGGAGTGGACCGGCGAGAAGACCGTGCCGAAGATCCCGGTCGAGACGGTCCAGGAGGCGGAGCAGGAGCTTCGGCAGAAGCCCACGCTGCTGCAACGGATCGCCGGGGTGATCGCGCCCGCGCCGGGCGGCTCGCCGGTGAACGAGGGGGTGGTGCGGGTCGGCGACGGGACGGGCCGGGGAGCGTCCGGCCTGCCCGGCGGCCCGCCGGGTCTGCGTCCCGGCCCGCCTGGGGTGCGCCCGGGTCCGCCGGGGATGGGTCCGCCGGGGGTGCGCCCGGGTCCGCCCGGGGTGGGTCCGCCGGGGGTACGGCCGGGGCCGCCCGGCGTGGGTCCGCCCGGTGCCGTGCCGCCCGGCGTGCGGTCCGGTCCGCCGGGGGCGACGCCGCCGGGGGTCCGGTCCGGTCCACCCGGGACGCGGCCGGGTCCGCCCGGGTCCGGCCCGCCGGGTGTCCGGCCGGGTCCGCCGGGGACCGGTGCTCCGGGGGTACGGTCCGCGTCGCCGGGGACGACGCCGGACGGGTCCGCCGTCGGCACGTCGGCCGGGACGGCCGCGCCGGACGGTGGCCCGGTCCAGGTGTCGACGCCGCCACGCCGGCTGCCACCGCCGCCGCCGGGGGTGCCGGCGGCCCGGCTGCCGGACCGGGCGGCCCGCACCGTCCCGCCGGGCGTGCGCCCCGGTCCGTCCGAGCTGGACCCGGCGGCCGGCGACGGGTCCGGGGCCCCGGCCGGTGCGCCGGACACCGTCCCGACCGCCGCCGGGACGCCGCGCCGGCTGCCGCCCCCGCCGCCCGGGGTGGCCGGGGCGAAGCTGCCGACCGCCCCGAGACCACCGGCCGCGCCGGCCGACGGGGCCACCGCGGTCTCCGGTCGTCCGGCGTCCCCGCCCCGACGCGACACGCGTGCCGCGGCGCACACCAGCGCACTGGTCGCCGCCGACGGGTCGGTCGACTCCGTGCTGCCCGGCGCGCCGGCCACCGGCGGGCGGGTCGGCTCCCGGGCCACCGCCGTCGAGCCCGACGAGGTCAGCCCGCAGGCGGTCCGGCCCCGGGTGGCCACCGTCGGCGCGAAGGCGTCCACCCGGCGACGGCAACCGGGCGACCTGATCTGCGGCGAGTGCGGCGAGGGCAACGCGCCGACCCGCCGGTTCTGTAGCCGGTGCGGCGACTCGCTGCGGACCGCCCAGGTGGTGCGTCGGCGCTGGTGGCAGCGCCTGCTGCCGCGCCGGGGCCCCCGGGTCACCGCGGCCGGGACCCGTCCGGGCGCACCCGGCGGTGGCCGGCCCGGTGGGGTCGGCGGCGTGCTGCACGCGATCTACCAGCGGTCGAACGCGGTCGCCGCGGTGCTGCTCTTCGCGATCGGGGTGGCGTACCTGATCTATCCGCCGCTGCGGGAACGGATCAACGCGGCGGTGTCCGGGCCGGTGACCGGGGCGCGGGACTGGGCCGACCGGAAGATCAACCCCCGGTTCGTGGCGGTCCGGCCGGTGGAGGTGACCGGCGGCGCGTCGGTCCGCGACCACGGGCCGGAGCTGAGCGTCGACCAGTACCGCAACACGCACTGGCAGGTGCGCTGGAACAAGGAGAAACCGCCGACGGTCACCCTGCGCTTCGCGGCGGAGGTCGACCTGGAGCGGCTGATCGTGACCGCCGGCACGGCCGAGGACTACACCGCGACCCACCGGCCGATGACCCTGCACCTCGTCTACTCCACCAACCGGTCGGACACCCTCACCGTCGAGGACACCGGGGAGCCCCAGACGTTGAGCCTCGACGAAGCCGACGGGGTCACCAGCGTGCAGATCCAGGTCACCGACGTGCACCGGGCCGAGAAGGGCACCGACGTGACGGTCAGCGAGTTCGAGTTCTTCGCCCGGGAGTGAGCGGTCGCCGGGCGGCGGGTGACGTCGGGGCACCGGGCCCCGGCGGCGGCACCCGACAACCACCACCACCGTCGGCCGACCGGCCCGACGGTCTGACGTCGGAGGTGTATCCGTGACAGAAGTCGCCATCGCCCTGAACACCACCGCGAACATGATCGGGTTCGCGCAGGGTCAGGCCAAGGGCCTGACGGACGGGGTGTTCCAGGTCAACGGGTTCAGTAACGCCGGGTTCCGGACCGAGGTGCCGCTGAACCAGTTGATCTCACCGGTGCCGATCGCCCACGGTCAGCTCGTCATGGTCCAGGGCAGCCAGTCCCGGCAGCACGTCTACTGGCTGCGCTACCTGCGCCGGGGCATCGGGATCACCGACAAGAAGCGGGTCTGTGTGGAGCTGCTGGTGCGCTTCACGACCTTCGACTACGTCCCGAAGGACGGTGAGGCCGGCCCGACCGCGCAGGAACGGGCGATCCTGCGCGACTACCCGCTCTGGGGGATCACCGACCTGAGCGTGTCGCTGATGGCGACCGGCCGGGGGCGCAACCCGTTCAACAAGTTCAACGAGTCCGGCAGCCTGACCTTCGACGTGACCGCCGTCAACGACGGCATGCCCCACCTGCGGATCAACTACCGGGTGCAGCACCAGGCGAAGAACCTGCTCGGCGCGCCACTCGGGTTGAGCCACAACGACGTCGGCGCGTTCCTGGTGCACAGCAACGGCAGCTTCGAGATCAACCCCGGGGAGGGGCGGACCGAGAAGCACTTCCGGATCACCCCGCTCAGCGGCAGCGTGCACGACCGCCCCACCCGGGTGGTGCCGGACGACGAGGACGGCCAGCCGGTCACGACCGGCGTGCTCAGGGCCCAACGCATCGAGCTGGGCGGGATCGACCACGGTGGCCGGATGCTCGACCCGCACGAGCACAAGGGCATGAAGGTGATCGGCTTCGAGCGGATGGACGGCCCGAACACCGTCACCGTCCTCAACGAGGGTCAACCGCCGGTGGTCGCCACTGCGGCGGACGACGAGGGGCAGGAGACGTCGCTGCGGCTGGAGTACGTCCGCGACGGTGCCGTGCTGGGCCGGAAGGTCCGCACCAAGATCAGAACGTTGCTGCTGCTGCGGTTCACCATGGTCCCGTACGTCACCGCGCCCGACGACGGCCACCGGCAGATCGTCTACGTGGGCGGGGTCCGCTTCACCGCCTTCCGCAACGTCTCGCTGCGGGTGCTGGAGGTGGGGCGCGGCGATCCGGTGGTGGTCGGCGAGAAGGGCCGGCAGTACGACGTCGACGCGGTCAAGAACCGGCACCACGAGGAGTCGACGCTGTTCTTCGGGCCGTACGTCGAACAGGTGCCGGGGCAGGTCGGGGTGCAGCTCCGCATCGACTGGACGGCCGAGCACGCCGGTGCCGACGGGCGGTCCAGCCAGCACAGCAACAAGGGGCAGTTCCGCCTCGGGACCGACCCGTCCGGCAGCCCGGTGCTCCGCCTGCTCGACGCCGACAGCAACAAGTACTTCACCGTCACGGGCTGAGGGAGAGACGACCGATGAACTATCCGGAGACCTTCGACACCACCGGCCCGGCCGGCCTCGACGACGCGTACGCCTATCTGAGCTGGGCGGCGGTCAGCGCGCACGGCATCCTCGCCGAGCAGCCGGAGGCCGGCTGGGAGCAGGTGCCGGACCTGCTCGGACAGGGTTGGGGCGACCCCGGCTGGTACCAGCGCAACGGCTGGCTGGCCGACTTCTACGACACCGTCTACCACCACGCCGGCGCCTTCCCGCCGGTGCAGATCTTCGCCGTCGACGAGATGGGTGAGCCGGCGACGGAGATGGCCCGGGTGATCGACTCGGTGACCCAGAACTGGATCACCGCCGCGCACCAGGCCGCCGCCCAGGACGGCTACCACCAGGACGGCTACGAGCAGCACGGCTACGAGCAGCACGGCTACGACCAGGCCGAGCAGTCCTACCACCAGCCGGACCACGACCACCAGCAGGGCTACGACCACCAGCAGGGCTACGAACAGCACGGCTACGACCAGCAGGACCACGGGCCGGACGGGTCGGCGTACCCCGGCGGGCAACCGGAACCCGGCGACCAGGTCGGGCCGACCGATCAGGGCGAGCCGGTCGGGCCGACGCCGGAGCCGCTCGTCGACCTCGATCCGGAGGCCGCCCGGGAGGTGCTCGACCGGGTGGTCGACGACGAGGTGGACGACCTCTCCGTGGCCGACCAGCGGGTCCTGGCCACGGTGCTGACCGTCGAGAAGTTCCAGTACCTGGCCCGCGAGTACGACCTGGTGTGACCCGACCGGTGCCGGACCGGGACCGCGCCGCCGGCGGCTCCCGGCCCGCCACCGGCGGGCCCGATGGACCGACCGGCCATCGTCGCGCCCGACGTCCGTCGACCGGTCGAGCAGGGACGTCACCTCGTGACCAGCATCGGGTACGAGCCGGAGGAACTGTCCGGCAACCGGTTCGCCGTGACCGGCTTCCGGGACGCCGGCCTGCCGGTCGGGGAGTTCCTCGCCGACGAACTGTGGCCCGAGGAGTTCGACGGCGCGGTGTGGCTGGACCGGGGCACCCGGACCCACCGGCACTGCTACTGGCTGCGCTACCGCCACCGGGGGCCGGGCGGCCGCAAGCTGGTCGCGGCGGAGTTCCTGATCCGGTTCGGCACCTTCCCCTACCAGCCCCGCCCCGGCACCGACCGGTACTCGCCCCGCTCGGCGCCGCCGCCGGGCCTGTGGGGGATCGAGGACCTGAGCATCTCGCTGCGGGACACCGGTGCCGACGGCCGGAACCCGTTCAACAAGTTCAACGACCCCGGCCACCTCATCTTCGAGCCGACGATGGTGCTCGCCCCCGCCGCCGGCACCGGTACCCCGGTGCCGGCGATCCGGATCGGGTACCGGGTCCGGCACGCGGAGAATCCCGTACTCGGCCCGGCGGTCGCCCCGGGCCACCAGGAGACCGGGGCGCTGACCGTGCACAGCGACGGCGCGGTCACGCTGGAACCGGCGTCCGGGCCGTCGTCGTGGCGGCTGGTCCCGGTCAGCGGCGCGGTGCACGGGCGACCGCTGGTCGGGGCCGACCCGCCGCCCACCCGCAGCCTCACCGTCTACCGGGCGACCGGCGTCACCGTCCCGCCGCCGGTCATCGCGATGCGGGTGCTGACCGGGCGGGCCCGCCGGGGCGCGGTCGAGGTGCAGGGATTCGAGCGGGTCGCCGGGCCGCCGCAGATCGAGGTGTGGCACGACGGGCATCCGCGCTGGTACCGCGCGTCGATGGGCGTCGACACCCGGGACGACGGCATGATCGTGGAGTACGCCCGGCCCGGCGACCCGGCCGAGGGGGAGCGGGCCGGCCGGGTCCGGGCCCGCCTCGCGTTGCGCCTGCTCACCTGCTCGTACCTGGTCGAGTCGAACGAGTTCGCCGACGCCGTGGTCTTCCACCACGGCCGCCGGCACCCCGGGTTCGCCGACGTGTCGCTGCGCCCGCTGCCCGACGACGCCGACCCCGCCCCACCCGGGACGGTCGGCTCGCGGCTGCGGTTCGTCCCCGAGTGGTACGACGGCCCGGACGGCGACCTGCCGGGCCTGCTCGTCCGCTGGTCCGAGGTGGCGGTGGCCCCGGCCACGGCCCCCGGCACCCCGCTCGGCGGCGCGTTCCTGATCACCGTGGACGCCTCCGGCGGGCCGCTGGTCCGCTTCGGCGACGAGCAGACCTACCGGCACCTGACCGTGACGAACTGAGCGGAGGACACCGTGCCGAGTCGGATGCGGCTGGTCGGCTACCGGACCGACCCGCCGGTGGGTGACGCGTTCACGGTGACCGGGTTCGCCGGCGCCGGCTTCCCCGAGCAGGCGACCCTGCGGGACCTGGTCACCCCGGCCCAGCCCTACCTCGCCGGCACCGGGATGGTCCGGGGCGAGCAGCAGCGGCGGCACTCGTACTGGCTGCGCTACCTGCGTCGGCGGGGCGGCCCGACCGGCCCGAAGCGGGTCTGCGTGGACCTGCTGGTCCGGTTCACCACCTTCGACTACGTGGCCGCCGACGCCGGGTCCGGCCCGGCGTCGTCCCGGCAGGCCGCGCTGGCGTCCTTCCCCTGCTGGGGCGTCGCCGACCTGAGCGTGTCGCCGCACGCAGTCACGGCCGGCCGCAACCCGTTCAACAAGTTCAACGAGGTGGGTTCGCTGGTGTTCACCGCCCGGCTGGAAGCCGGCCACGGGACGATGCCGGCGGTCCGGGTCGGCTACCGGGTGCACCACGAGCGGACCACCGTCGACGGGGTGCTGCTGACCCCGGAACACGACGAGGTGGGGTCGTTCCTGGTGCACAGCGACGGGCTGTTCGAGGTGGCCGACCGGTCACTGGCGACCCGGACCCACTTCCTCGTCACGCCTGTCGACGCCGGGGTGCACGACCGGCCGCCGGTGCCCACGTCCGCCGCCGGGCGACCCGACGCGGCCCGCCCGGTGTGGCACGCGACCGGGCTGACCGCCGCCCCGGCCGAGTTGGCAGCGCCCCGGCTGACGTCGTACGCCGACGACACGGTCGTGGTGACCGGCTTCGACGGGCTGGACGGCCCGCAGACGCTGGCGGTCCGCGACGCGGCCGGTGAACAGCGGACGGCGATGCTGGACCAGACGGCCCCGGAACCCGGCGCGTTGCTGCTGGCCTACCGGGCCGACCGGGGACCGGGGCGGGCCGGTGGCGTCCGGCTGCTGCTGGGGCTCCGGTTCACCATGCACCGTTTCCTGGTCGCTCCGGCCGGCGTCGACCGCGGCACCGGCCCCCGGCCCCCCGAGGACGGCGCGGACGTCGACGCCTACTACGGCGACGACCCGACGGCCAACCGGGAGGCGTGGCCGGTGTTGTGGCACCGGGGGCGGCGGCACACCGGCCTGCTCCAGGTCGCGCTCCTGGTATCCGGGGCCGGCGGCGGGCCCGGCCCGGATGCCGTGCGCAACAGCACCGGAGCGTGGACGCGGCTGGTGCTCACCCCCGACTGGGAACCGGGCGGCGACGACCACGCGCCGCGACTACGGATCGGCTGGCACGCGTCGCACCAGGACGACACCGCCCCGGTCGAGGGCCGGCTGGCGTTCGACGTGGACGCCGCCGGCCGGCCGACCCTGACCCCGCTGGACGACGAGAGCCGCCGCCGGTTCACCGTCACGGGCTGACCGGCAGGTCCTCGTCGCGGGCGGGCCGCAGCCGCCGGGACAACCCGGCGATCTCCCGCCGGTACGTCGCCTGCGCGGCCGCGTCGACGCCGCCGTCCGCGCCGAGCGCGACCAGCAGCCGCAGCGCGCGGACCTGGCCGAGCAGGTGACCGGTCTCCCGGTGGGTCGCCAACGCCTCCTCGGCGGTGCGGGCGGCGGTCACGGGACCGGTGGCCCGCAGCGCCTCGGCCGCCACCATCAGCGCGTGCCCCTCCCACACCCGGTAGCCGGCGGCGCGGGCCACCGCGCGGGCCTGCCGGGCCAGCGCGACCGCCTCCGTCGGATCGGTGTCCCGGTGCACCTCGGCCAGCCCGATCAGCGCCTCGACCTCCTCACCCCGGGCCCCACCGGAGCGGGCGAGGTCGAGCGCCAGACGGTGCTCGGTCGTCGCGGCCGGGTCACCGTTGCGCAGGTGGATCGCGCCCAGCACGTTACGGGCGGCGGCCTGCTGGGCGGGATCGCCGATCAGGTCGGCCAGGGCCAGCGCGGCGTCGGCCAGCTCGGCCGCCGGGCCCAGGTCACCGGTCTGCGCGCGCAGCGCCGCCAGCCGGCGCAGGCTCTCCGTCTCGGTCGGCCGGTAGCCGGTGCGCCGGCTCAGCTCCAGCGCCTCCCGCAGGTGGGCGAGGGCCTCGTCGTGCTGGCCGAGGGCGTGCTGCACCTCGCCCAGGTTGCTCAGGCTGATCCCGGTGCTCATCCACATCCCGGTGCTGCGGGTCAACGCCAACGCCTGCCGGAACACCTCGGCGGCCTCGCGGAGCCGTCCCATGTCCCGGTAGATCACCCCGAGGTTGCCGAGGCTGGTGCTGAGCCGTTCCGGGCCGCCGAGACGTTCGTGGATGCTCACCGCGAGCCGGGTCAGCTCGGCCCCCTCGGCCAGCCGGCCGGCCCGCAGGTGCACGAGCCCGCAGGTGCCGTACGCCGCCGCCAGGCCCTCCGGCCAGGCCGCCCGGTGCGCCGCGTCGATCATCGCGGTGGCGTGGGACAGGCCCACGGCGTACTCGCCGCGACGCAGGTGCAGGCTGGCCAGCCCGAGCCGGCTCGCGGCCTCACCGGCGTGGTCGCCGGCCTGCTGCGCGGTGCGCAACGCGCTGGTCGCGGCGACCAGTCCGTCGCTGTGCGGGCGAAACTGGAAGTAGCCGCGCAGCGCATCCGGGATCCGCCAGGCGGCCGGGTCGGCGTCGTGCTCGGCGGCGTGCGCGATCACCCGCATCAGGTTGGTGTGCTCCGCCTCCAGCCAGGCCATCGCCCCGGCGGAGGTGGGGAACGGCGACCCCCCGGCGACCGGTCCGGTCCCGTCGGGCGGCAACCGCACCAGGTGCGGGTAGACGGCGACGGCGGCGGCCTCGGCGCGCTGCCGGTACCAGCCGTAGAAGCGCTGCGTGGCGGCCCGCAACTGCGGCCCGGGGTCCTCGGCGGTGGCCCGTTCCCGGGCGTAGAGCCGCAGCAGGTCGTGGAACGTGTACCGGCCGGGGGCCACCTGCCCGACGAGGTGTGCGGCGGCGAGCCGGTCCAGCTCGCGGGCGGCCACCGGCTCGTCGATCCCGGCCAGCGCGGCGGCGGCGGCCACCGTGACGTCCGTCCCGGGCGCCGTGCCCAGCAGCCGGAACAGCCGCCGCGCCGGGGCGGGCAGGGCGGCGTACGACAGGTCGAACGCCGCCCGGACGGCGGCCTGGTCGTCGCCCTCGATGCGCAGGTCGGCGAGCCGGTTGCCGGCGGTCAGCCGGGCGGTGTGCGCGCTGATCGACTGGTCCGGCTGGTCGATCAGGTTGGCGGCGGCGATCCGCAGGGCCAGCGGCAGCCGGGCGCAGACGGTCGCCAGTTCGGCGATCTCGGTGGCGCGGGCGACCCGTTCGGTCGGGATGATCCGGGTGAGCAGGGTGCCGGCCTCGGCGGCGGTGAGCACGTCGAGGTCGATGCGGCGTGCGCCGTCGACCGCGACGAGCCCGCTGAGCCGGTCCCGGCTGGTGATCAAAGCCAGGCAGCCGGCGCTGCCCGGCAGCAGCGGGCGCACCTGGTCGGCGCTGGCGGCGTTGTCCAGCACCACCAGCATCCGGCGACCGTCCAGCATGGTACGCAGCAGCGCGGCGGCCTGGCCGGCGTCGACCGGCACCTGCTCGGCCGACACCCCGAGCGCGTGCAGGAACCCGGCGAGGGCCTCCTCCTGGCGTACCGGGCTGGCCGTCGAGTAGCCGCGCAGGTTGACGTAGAGCTGCCCGTCGGGGAAGTGCCGACGCACCCGGTGCGCCCAGTGCACCGCCAGGGCGGTCTTACCGACCCCGGCCATCCCGGTGATGGCGGAGATGACCACCGGCCCCCGGGTCGCCGTCCCGCCGGCCAGCAGCGCGTCGAGCGCGGCCATCTGGGTGTCGCGCCCGGTGAAGTAGGCGACGTCGGGGGGCAGTTGTGCCGGCGGGCGATGGCTGGGCGGGCGGGCCGGCGGCGACACCTCGGGCCGGTGCGGTGCGGGGCGTACGACCGGGGCGTCACCGGCGGCCGGGCGGGCGACCACCCGGGGCAGGTCCTGACGCAGGATGCGCAGCTGCGCCTCGCGCAGTTCCGGGCCGGGTTCCACGCCGAGCTGCTCGGCGAGGCGGTCCCGAAGCTTACGGTGCAGGGTCAGCGCGCGGGCCTGCTGGCCGCAGGCGGCGAGCGCGAGCATGAGCCGGGCGTGCACCTGTTCGTGCAGTGGTTCGTGGCGGGCCACCGCGTGTAGCTCCCGGACCGCCCGGTCGGGCAGTCCCAGGTCGACGGCGAGCGTCGCGTAGGTGACGGCGGTGGCGATGCGGCGTCGGTTCAGGGCGACGGCGGTCGGGTGCTGGGCCAGGCTCGCCGCCGCGTCGGCCAGGACCGGCCCGCGCCACAGCGCCAGTGCGCCGGCCAGCCGGTCCAGGCTGGCCAGGTCGCCCGCGACGCTGCCCTCGGCCCGTTCGATCACGGTGGCGAACTCGCTCAGGTCGAGCTGGGCCGGGTCGACCCGGAGCCGGTAGCCGCCACCGACGTGGGTGATGGTGGTGCCGGTGTTCCCGGGCCGGTCCAGCACCCGGCGCAGCCGGGCGACGTAGGTGTGGACGAGGTTGAGGCAGCTGTCCGGCGGGTCGTGGCCCCAGAGCACGTCGACGATCTCGTGGCGGGACACGATCGTGTCCGGGTGCAGGGCGAGCAGGCCGAGCAGCATCCGTTGCCGGTTGGCGCCGAGCGCGACCGGTTCGTCCCCGATCTGGATGCGCAGCGGGCCGAGCACGTCGATGCGGAGGGCGGGTGCCGGCGCGACGGTGGGTGGCGCGGGGCCGGGTGGCTGCGGGTGGGGCAGCCCGACGGCGTCGGCGATGCGTCGGAGGGATTCGGCCCGGGGGTTGCGGACCCGGCCCTGTTCGATGTCGCGCACCGCCCGGACACTGATTCCTGCCCGTTCGGCCAGCTGCTCCTGGGTCAACCCGGCACCCAGTCGTCGTCGTCGGATCTCAGCACCGCCGTCGGCCATCGACCGGCCTCCCTGTCATGGCTGCGCGTCCTTCCCACCAGCGCGGCCAGCACATGATTCTGCCGGTTGGCCGGCCGGATGACCATGATCTTCCACACTCATTCACCGGGTGACACGCCGCCGAAACCTGCCGATCGGGCAGCAGCGGTCGCCCGTGGGGGCAACGGTTCTGCCGGTTCTGCCGGTGCTCCGGCGGCTCACTTTTGGACGGTCGTGTATTTGAGCAGCTCAAAACGTTGTCACTCGGCAAGGATGTCGATTCGACGGCGTCCAGTCGGCCTCCAGTGCCCGGCCGACCGCCGTCTCTACCGTGGACGACGGACACCGCCACCACCCGTCGGCCGGTGTCCACCTCGGCGAAGCGACTTGCCCCGGTCACGGAACCGCACGGCACCGGCCTCCGGACCACCGATCTGTCCCCCTGCTGAACGGCAGCCTGGCAGCTGACGCTCGACTCAGCCCGGAAGCTAAGGAACCGCCATGAACGGACGTGCCCAGACCTACATCCGTACCCCCGACCCGATCTCCACGGCCGGCATCACCGCGGCGCTGCGGGGCCGGGCCGAGATCGAGGTCGTGCCCGCGCAGATGATCACCGCCGAGACCGTCGGCGTGGTCGCCGCCGACACCCTCGACCACGGCACGCTCGACGTGCTCAGGGCCGTACGCCGGCTGGGCTGCCGGCGGTTCGTGCTGGTCGCCGCCGTCGAGTCGGACTCGGCGCTGATCCCCGCCGTGGAACTGGGGGTACGCGCCCTCGCCTCGCGCACCGAGGCGACCGGTCACCGGCTGGCCCAGCTCGTGGTCAGCACCGCCTCCGGTGGCGCGGCGATGCCCCCGGAGGTGCTCGGGCTGCTGGTCAAGCAGGTGACCCGGCTCCAGCAGACGGTGCTCGCCCCGCGCGGCATCGACGTCAACGGGCTCTCGGTGCGGGAGAGCGAGATTCTGCGGCTGGTGGCGGACGGGATGGACACCCGGGAGGTGGCGACCCGGTTGAGCTACTCGGAGCGGACCGTCAAGAACGTGCTGCACGACATCACCAGCCGGTTCCAGCTCCGCAACCGCACCCACGCGGTGGCGTACGCGGTCCGGGAGGGGCTGATCTGACGCCCGGGAGGGCGGACGTGGTGTTCTGGGCCAGCGGCAGCCGGCGCTACCAGCGCACCGGCAGCGTGGTGACCATCCCGCCCACCTCCCGCTCGACGATGGGGAACGGTCCGTCGGTGGCGAGGCGCAGGTCGGGCAACCGGGACCGCAGCCGGTCCAGCCCCACCGCGAGGATCACCCGGCCGAGCCGCCGACCCGGGCAGTAGTGGCGGCCCCCGCCGAACCCGACGAACCTCGGGCCGTCGCGGTGCGGCAGGAGCGCCTCCGGCTGCCGGTAGACCGCCGGGTCGTGCAGCGCGGAGATCCAGGCGAGGAGCACCGCCGTGCCCCGGGGCACGGTCCCGGAGGGCAGCGCCAGGTCGGTGGTCGCGGTCCGCAGGGCGGCCACGTTGCCGGCGTACACCAGACGGAGCAACTCGTCGGCCATGGCCGCGGGATCGGTCCGCCGGCTGACGAACGCCCGCCAGTCGGCTGCGTCGTCCGAAAGGAGGCGCAGCATCGCCCGGCCGAGCACGGTAGCCGGGGCCTCGACCCCCGCCGACAGCATCAGCCGGGTCAGGCTGACCAACTCGTCGGTCGACAGCCGGGTGCCGGTGTCCGGCGGGTCGACCAGGTCGGCCAGCAGCGCGGCGTCCGACCCGCCCGTGACGACCCCGCGTACGTATTCGCCGAACTCGGCGACGAGCCGGGCCCGTTCCTGCGGCGTGCCGGCATGCGAGTGGGTGTACGCCCCCGACCAGCGGCGGATCCGGTCGCAGTCGTCGGCCGGGATGCCGAGCAGCCGGGTGATCGTCAGCAGCGGGAGCCGGTCGGTGTACCCGGCGACCAGGTCGCCCCCACGGCGGCCGTCGGCGGTCATCGCGTCCACGAGGGCGTCGGCGACCTGCCGGACCACCGGCAGGTGGGCGGCGACCCGCTCGTGGTTCATCGCCCGGGTGGCGACCCCGTGCACCGCCGCGTGCGACCGCGCGGACTGGTTGATCAGCAGGTCCGGGTCGTAGAGGAAGTTGGGCTCGCCGCTGCGCCTCGGTGCGTCGGTGAGCAGGTGGTTGCGGGACAGCGCCGGGCTGGTGACGGCGGCGGCGACGTCGGCGTGCCGGACGAGCAGGATCGCGCTGTCGCCGCTGGGCAGGCGGACCCGGCCGAACGGGCACTGCTCACGCCGCCGGGCGAAGTCGGCGGCAGGGGCGAGCCCCGACGTGGGCGGCAGCGGGAAGGCGGGGAGGTCGTCGTCGTCCATCAGCGCTCCTTCGGTCGGCGGACGCGGGTGTGGGCAGCGGTCGGGGTCGGGATTGGCACCGCTTGACGCGGGCGCTGCCGGTGCGCGCGGGACGGGGGTCCGCCGCCGGGGTCACCGTCCGACCAGCCGGGCCAGGTGGGTGAGGCCGGACCGGGTGGCCTCGGCCGGCACGCCGAAGTCGATCAGGCAGGCGACCTCGTCGACGCCCGCGTCGGCGAGCCGGCGCAGGGTACGGGCGCAGGTCGGCACCGAGCCGAAGAGCCCGCGTTCGGCGAGGAACCGGTCGAGCACCCGGCCGATGAGGAAGTCCGCCTCGTCGTCGGTGACGGTGCCGTCGTGGAACGCCGGACCCGGCAGCATCCCGGCCACGAGGTCGAGCGAGGACCGCAGGTACCGGGTCATCGGCTCCCGGGCCAGCGCGGCCACGCCCGCGTCGTCCGGCCCGACCAGGGTGTGCAGCATGAGGGTGACCTGACCGCGCCCGGGATGCAGCCGTCGGTACCGCTCGATCTTGGGTCGTAGCTCGTCGAGACTCTGGGTGAGCAGGTGGGTGAGGACGCCGACGCCGAGCCGCCCGGCGAGTTCGAAGGTGGCCAGGTCACCGGCGCTGGTGATCCAGACCGGCAGGTCGGCCTGCACCGGCCGGGGAAAGACCGCGACGTCGACCCGGCTGCCGGTGCCGTCGGTGCGGGCGACCGTGCCGCCCCGCCACAGGGCGCGCACCTGGTCGATCAGCTCCGGCAGCTCCGCCCGGCGGTGCGGGTACCGGTCGGGGGCGAGGACGAAGTCGACGGCGTGCCAGCCGGACGCGAACGCCAGCCCGGCCCGGCCGTGCGAGATCCGGTCCACCACCGCCCACTCCTCGGCCACCCGCAACGGGTCGTGCAGCGGGAGCACGACACTGCCGGCGCGGACGCCGACCCGCCGGGTGACCGCCGCGACGGCGGCACCGGTCACCGCCGGATTCGGGTAGGGGCCACCGAAACCGTGGAAGTGCCGCTCCGGCGTCCAGACCGCCGTGAAGCCGTGCTCGTCGGCGAACCGCGCGCCGTCGAGCCGTACGGGGTGCCGACGGCGACCACCACCACCGGTAGGTGTGTCATCAGCAGCGCCTCGACCAGATTCCGCTGGTGCTCGTCGTTCCCGACGTTGTCCGCGCTGTGTCGACCGGCGGAGAAGCGCTTCTGTCAAGAAAGCAACGGGGTGCCCTGCTCCAGTCGCAGCAGCGCTTCGGCGAACTGGACGATGTCCATGCCGTTTCCCGCCGGCTCCTGCGGAGAGGACATGGTGGTGCTGCGGTCCTCCGGGACGAATTCGCAGAACCAGCCGAGGATCTGCGCGCCCGGCATGTTGATCGTCACGGTGTTCCCCTCGGTCCTGGTGCTCAGCGACGAGGACTCCTTCTTGACCGCGGCCGACGCCGACGCGCTGAAGCAGAGGTTGCCGCCGCCCACGGCGGCCCGGCTGTCCAGCACCGACTTGACGGCCGACATCTGCCCCTCGGCCGCCTCGAAGCGGATGGAGACGTCCTTGACGACCACGAACGCCACCGGGAAGCACGGCAGGATCGCCTCGTTCGCCCGGTCGGCGAGCTGGGCCAGGTCGTTGCGGCCGGTCGAGACCGGGGCGTCGGTCAGCCGGTGCATGCCTTTGGAGAGTCGGAACACCCCCGGGTCGAACCAGCCCCGGGAGATCTCCACCCTGGACGCCTTCAGCCCCACCTCGACGTGGCTGTTCTTGCTCAGCGCGCTACTGGCGTAGTCCGAGCCCGACGACGACGCGGTGCCGCCCGCGGACCACAGGAAGGGGTGGACCTGCACACTCGCCTGGGCGGAACTGCTCGTCTGGCTCGACGACGAGCGCATGTCGTCGTGGCTGAACGAGAACCGCAGGTCCATCCACCGGTCGGCGGCGGGCGAGGGGGCGGCGGTCGCACCGGTCTGCCCGGACACTGCTCCGGCGCTCCGGCTCGCGGGCTGCCGCTGGGCGACGAGCGCGAACTGTGACTGCAGGGCGGTCAGTTCATCGAGCTGGGACTGGAGGCGGGCGAGGACCGCCGGCAGGTCACCGAAGGACCGGGCCTGGTCCGCCGCCAGTTCCCGGCCGGCGGTGGCAAGCGTCGTGGCGCTGGTGAGCAGGTTCGACTGGGCGGCCACCAGCTTCTTCTGCCCCTCGAGGAGCTTGCCGAGATCGTCGGAGTTCAGGGCGCCGCCGTTGCCCCGCTTGGTCGCCTTGTCCTGCACCGGATTCTCCCCCAGGGCCGTGCTGGCCTTGTGGACCAGCCCGTTGAGCTTGTCGCCGTCGAGTTCGGTGAGGCCACCACTCTCGGCCGCCAGGTACATCTCGACGGCGGTGACGGTGTTCTCGGCGTACACGTTGGCGAGGTCGTTCTGCGCCGCCACGTGTGCGGCCTCCGCCTTGCTCAGAGCCGCCGCGGCACCGGCGAGCGTGCCCCCGGTCGGCATCTGACCGAGCTGTGCCTGGACCTGGCTGATCGTCGTCAGCAGGGCGCGCCGCCGGCCGGCCAGGGTCAGGGCGACGAACTGCGGCTCGTCGAGCAGGTCGACCGGGTCCTGGTCGCTGGTCAGTTCGAGGAACCAGTCGCTGGGGGTCAGCTCGACGGGGTAGGTGAAGCCCCCGCCGGGGGCCGGGACCCGCGCGTCGAGGACCTGGTCGCGCGCCTCCTGGAGTTCGCCGCCGGGGCCGGCGTTGAGCGCCCCGATGATCGCGTCCATATCGGCCGGGGAGAACACCGAGACCAGTCGGCCCTCGGCGGCGTCGATCAGGGCGAGTTGCCCCTCGGCGACCTCCTCGTACCACTCCAGGAACTTCTCCTTCGACAACCGCTGCCTGTTGTCGACGACCTGCTTGTCCCAGGCGGCCTTCTTCGCCAGCCACGACTCGTAGAGGGCGAAGTACCACTCCTGCAGGGAGCCGGTGAACGGCCTGCCGTCGACCTTGGCGTCCGGGTAGGCCGGCGTGGCCAGGAGCGCCCTCAGCCGGCTCTTCATGATCGGCATCGTCGGGTTGAACCTCGGGACGAGGACGCTGAGCGCCTGCAGGTACTGGGAGGACACCCGTTGACCGTTGCTTCCCCCGGCGACCTTGACGATGTCGAACATCTGGTCGGCGAGCCGGGACTCGGCCTCGGCGACCGCCGCCGGCTTGGGGCCGGTCGGGTCGTACATGAAGTCGCTCTGGTTGAGCATCGAGCCGGGCATCATCATGGTGAAGAACTGGTTGTCGTTGGTCCCGCCGAGGACCTGCACCAGCTTGTCGTAGATCTGCGCGATGGCCTGGTCCGCCATGGTCGTCTCCTGTTCGGGAGGCGTCGACAGTCGATTCGGGTGCGCGACGACGCGCCCGGTTCTTCGCGCCTTTCGCACGCAGATTGTCGACGCGATTGTTTCTCGCGACCGACGTTATCGGCGGCTCTGCTCCGGTCTCGGTGGTAAGGGCACTCTGTCAAGGCTGGTTGTCTGTGCCGTGGAATGCGTGGTGCGCGCCGTCCGAGGTGGTACGGCTTGGAGCGCCCTGGGCGACCCCAGCTACCACTGTGGCGCCTACACCGCGTTCTACGAGACCACCTCGGAGCCCTGCCCCTGAGCCGGCAAGCGGCCCGATCCGCCGAAGACCATTGACCTCACGTGCGGTGCAGGTTGTCAGATGAGGCATGCGTGCGATTCGCCTTCACGAGTTCGGACCTGCCACCAACCTCGTCCTCGACGACCTGCCCGACCTCACCCCGGCCCCCGGCCAGGTGCGCATCGCGGTGGCGGCCAGCGGTGTGCACCTGCTCGACACCGCGCTGCGCCGGGGCGAGGCCGGTGGCCCGCTGCCGCTGCCCGCGCTGCCGACGGTGCCGGGCCGGGAGGTCGCCGGCACGGTCGACCTGGTCGGGGCCGGGGTCGACGGGGCGTGGCGGGGCCGGCGGGTCGTCGCCCACCTGGGTATGGTCCCCGGCGGGTACGCCGAGCAGGCGGTGACCGCGGTCGAGTCGCTGTACGCCGTACCGGAGCGGATGACGTTCGCCGACGCGGTGGCGCTGGTCGGGACGGGCCGGACCGCCCTCGGTGTCGTCGAGACGGAGCCGCCCACGGCGGACGACGTGGTGCTGGTGCTGTCGGCGGCCGGGGGGATGGGCTGGCTGCTGGTGCAGGCGGCCCGGACGGCCGGCGCGACGGTGGTCGCCGCGGCCCGGGGTGCCCGCCGGACGGCCCGGCTCGGTGAGCTGGGTGCGGACGTGGTGGTGGTCGACTACGACCGGCCGGACTGGACGGACCTGGTCCGGGCCCGGACCGGCGGGCCGACCCTGGTGTACGACGGGGTCGGCGGCGCGGTGGGCCGGGCCGCCCTGGAGGCGACGGCGGTGGGCGGCCGGTTCGTGATGTTCGGGTGGTCGGCGGGGGAGCCGACCCGGGTCGGCACGGCGGATCTGGTGGGGCGCAGCCTGACCGTCGGGTGGCTCGGGCAGCGGCTGCGGGACCGGCCGGGTGGGATCGCCGGGTTGGCGGCCCGGTCGGTGGAGCTGGGTGGTCGGGGCTGGTGGCGTCCGCTGGTGTCGACGTACCCGCTGGCGCAGGCGGCTGCCGCGCACGCCGACCTGGAGGGGCGGCGGGCCCTGGGCAAGGTGGTGCTGACCAGTGGTGGTCGATGAGCCGCATCGATGCAACGATGTTTGTGGGAAATGCGCCCTGCTGAATTGGCCCGTGCGGGAAAGCTCGTACCGCTGACGCTCTGCCGTGCCGACGGGCGTCCGTCGCGGTGCGACCGACGGGTGTCGGACCCGAGCGAGGGGGCGGGTCCGACGACCGTGGACGCCGCCGGCTCACGGCCACCGGCCCGGGCGGACCACCGGCAGCGCGCGGGGTTCCCGGCGGACCTCCGCCGGGAACCCCGACCCGACGCACGGACGACGGCCGCCGGCCGTCGGCACGCGATACCCCGACCGGCGACGGTCAGCCGGGAAGCTGGTCGACCCGGGTGAGCACCTCGTCGATCAGGCCGTACTCCCGGGCCTGCTCGGCGGTGAACCACCGGTCCCGGTCCCAGTCGGCCTGGATCTCGTCGAGGGTGCGCCCGCTGTGCCGGGCGATCAGCTCCTGCATGGTCCGCTTCACGTGCAGCATGTTCTCGGCCTGGATGGTGATGTCGGCGGCGGTGCCGCCCATCCCCCCGGACGGCTGGTGCATCATGATCCGCGCGTGCGGCAGGGCGAACCGCTTGCCGGCGGCGCCCGCGCAGAGCAGGAACTGCCCCATCGAGCCGGCCAGCCCCAACGCCAGGGTGGCCACGTCGTTGCGGACGTACCGCATGGTGTCGTAGACGGCCATGCCGGCGCTGACCGAACCACCCGGCGAGTTGATGTAGAGGTAGATGTCCCGCTCGCTGTCCTCGGCGGCGAGCAGCAGGATCTGCGCGCAGATCTGGTTGGCCGAGGCGTCGGTGACCTCGGTGCCCAGGAAGATGATGCGTTCGCGCAGCAGCCGCTCGAAGACCTGGTCGCCGAAGGCCGGCTGCCCGCCGTCCAGCATGCGTACGTCGTACCCGATCATGGTGACCACCCTCCGCGTCGCCGGCGGGCGGGCGACCTCACCCCGCCCCGGGAACCGGCGGGTCCAGCCTGCGCCGCCGGGCGGTCACCGCCCCAGCCTTTCTGCCCCCGGCAGATCCGCCGTCGGCAGAACCCGGCCGGGCCTACCCGACCGGCAGCCGCCGCCGGCCCGTCCGGGCCCACCGCCGCGCCGGCACCCTGGCGGTACGCGCAGCGGGGCGGACAGCCGACGCCACGGCGACCACCCGGACGGGCGTGGCGACCCTCGTCACCGCCAACCCGGTGCCCCCGACGGTCGACGGCACCCCGCCACCCGGACGGCCGAACCCGACGGCGGGCCGACCGATTGACAGGTGGGCGGTGGTGCCGTCGCGGCGGGCGGTCGGCACCCGGTCCAGCCGGGCCAGGCTGCCGCCCGGCGGCACCGGCACCCGACGCTCGACCCGGCGCAGCTCGTCGCGGGCCTCTTCGAGCAGGTCGGACAGGTTGATCCCGAGCGCCCGGCAGATCGCCGCCAGCACCTCGGAGGAGGCTTCCTTGCGCCCGCGCTCGACCTCGGAGAGGTAGGGCAGGGACACCCCGGCCGCGGCGGCCACCTCGCGCAGGGTACGGCCCTGACGCAGGCGTACCCGGCGCAGCACGCCACCGATCACCCGACGCAGCAGCGACATGCGGGCCTCCTCGTGGCCGGTGTCCCGGGACCCTCCCATCATGCCGGTTTCCCGGGCCCGGCACCGCCCGCCGCGAGGGTGAGGGGGCGTTCACCGCAGGTAGGGTCACGACCCGCCCGGTCGATCCGTCCGCCAACCGCTATGTTGTGCTCGTGCAGGCGACCCGGGGAGAGCAGGACCGACGGTGATCCATTTCCCGGCGCAGCGGCGGGGTCCGCTCAGCGCGTTGAGTATCCGCCTGGCCGCCGCCCTCGGTCTGGTCCTGCTCACCGTCGCCGTGGTCTATCTCGACCGCGACGGCTACCGCGACGCGGACGAGAACGGGCTGACCCTGCTCGACTGCTTCTACTACACGGTGGTCACCCTCTCCACCACCGGGTACGGCGACATCACCCCTTTCACGCAGTCGGCCCGGCTGGTGAACGTCCTGTTCATCACCCCGGCCCGGGTGATCTTCCTGATCATCCTGGTCGGCACCACCCTGGAAGTCCTGACCGAGCAGTACCGGACCGGCCGTCGGCTGGGGCGGTGGAGGAGAACCGTGAAGGACCACGTCATCATCTGCGGCTACGGCACCAAGGGTCGCAGCGCGGTCTCCGCCCTGCTGGAGAACGGGTTGGACAAGTCCCGGATCGTGGTGGTGGAGCGCAACGGGACGGCGTTGCGGCAGGCCACCTCGGCCGGACTGGTCGCCATCGAGGGCTCCGCCACCCGCTCGTCGGTGCTGGAGGAGGCGCACGTCCGCAACGCCAAGGCGGTCATCATCGCCACCGACAGCGACGACGCCTCGGTGCTGGTGGCGCTGACCACCCGGCAGCTCACCGCCGGTCAGGTACGCATCATCGCCGCCGTACGGGAGGCCGAGAACGCCCCGCTGCTGCGGCAGAGCGGCGCGCACCACGTGATCGTGTCCTCGGCGACCGCGGGTCGGCTGCTCGGTCTCTCGACCTCCGCGCCGCCCCTGATCGACGTGGTGGAGGATCTGCTCACCCCCGGGCAGGGCATGGCGTTGGCGATGCGTTCCGCCGAGCGGCACGAGGTCGGCAAGTCCCCCCGCGAGTTGGAGTCCCTGGTCATCGCCCTGGTACGCCGGGGCAAGGTGGTCACCCTGGCGGACCGGGCCGGCGCGGTGATCGAGACCGGCGACATGCTGGTGCACGTCCGCGACGACCGCCCCACCGCCACCCCCACCCCCTCCTGACCGACCCGTACCGTCTTCCGGGCCTCCGCCACCGCCATCCGGCGGTTCGCCGACGCCGACGTGGCCGTGCCCCGACCCCGGGGCACGGCCACGTCGCGCTGCTCGGTCGACTAGCTGATCGTCCAGGTGTCGCCGGTGTGGAGGAGTTTGGTGAGTTGTTGTTCGGGGGTGTCGGTGGTGGTGTTTTTGGCGGTGGTGATTTGGTGTTGGACGGTGGTGTCGTAGGTGGGGCGTTGGGTTTGGCGGAGGATGCCGATGGGGGTGTTGCGGTGGTCGGGTTGGGGGAGGCGGGTGAGGGCGAAGGCGTAGGCGGGGTCGGTGATGGTGGTGTCGTGGGTGATGATGTCTTCGGGTGGGGTGGTGGCGGTGTCGCGGATGGCGAGGCCGAAGCTGTGGGGTGGGTGGACGATGCAGTGTTGCCTGTCTCGGCCGAAGGTGATGGGTTGGCCGTGTTCGAGGCGGATGAGGTAGTCGTCGCGGGTGTCGGGTTGTTTGAGTGGGTCGAAGGCGCCGTCGTTGAAGATGTTGCAGTTTTGGTAGATCTCGACGAAGGCGGTGCCGTGGTGTTCGGCGGCGGCGCGGAGGACGGTTTGGAGGTGTTTGCGGTCGGAGTCGATGGTGCGGGCGACGAAGGTGGCTTCGGCGCCTAGGGCCAACGACAGCGGGTTGAAGGGGGCGTCGGCGGATCCGGCGGGGGTGGATTTGGTGATTTTGCCGGTTTCGCTGGTGGGGGAGTACTGGCCTTTGGTGAGGCCGTAGATGCGGTTGTTGAACAGCAGGATTTTCAGGTTGACGTTGCGGCGTAGGGCGTGGATGAGGTGGTTACCGCCGATGGACAGGGCGTCGCCGTCGCCGGTGACGACCCAGACGGACAGGTCGGGGCGGGTGACGGCGAGGCCGGTGGCGATGGCGGGGGCGCGGCCGTGGATGGAGTGCATCCCGTAGGTGTTCATGTAGTAGGGGAAGCGGGATGAGCAGCCGATGCCGGAGATGAAGACGGTGTTCTCGCGGGCGATGTTCAACTCGGGCATGAATTGTTGGACGGCGGCGAGGATGGCGTAGTCGCCGCAGCCGGGGCACCAGCGGACTTCCTGGTCGGATTTGAAGTCTTTGCCGGTGAGTTTGAGGGCGACGGGTTCAGGCATTTTTGCAGACCTCTTCCAGCATCGTCTCGAGTTCGGCGGCGGTGAAGGGTAGGCCGCGGACCTGGTTGTAGGTGATCGCGTCGATGAGGTATCGGGCGCGGATGACCTGGGCGAGTTGGCCGAGGTTCATCTCGGGGATGACGACGCGGTCGTAGGCGGTCAGGACGTCGCCGAGGTTGCCGGGCAGGGGGTTGAGGTGGCGTAGGTGGGCCTGGGCGATGGGGTGGCCGCGGTGGCGCAGGGTGCGGCAGGCGGCGCCGATCGGGCCGTAGGTGGAGCCCCAGCCGAGTACGAGGGTGCGGGCGGTGCCGTCGGGGTCGTCGACGTCGAGGTCGGGCACGGTGATGGCTTCGATGCGGGCGGCGCGGGTGCGGACCATGTAGTCGTGGTTGGCCGGGTCGTAGGAGATGTCGCCGGTCTTGTCGGCTTTCTCCAGGCCGCCGATGCGGTGTTGCAGGCCGGGGGTGCCGGGCACGGCCCAGGGGCGGGCCAGGGTGTCCGGGTCGCGTAGGTAGGGCAGGAACGTGACGCCGTCGTCGCCGTTGGGGGCGGTGGTGAAGTCCACGCGCAGGTCGGGCAGATCATCGACGGCGGGCAGCAGCCACGGTTCGGAGCCGTTGGCGACGTAGTTGTCCGACAGCAGGATCACCGGGGTGCGGTAGGTCAGGGCGATGCGGGCGGCCTCGAGGGCGGCGTGGAAACAGTCCGACGGTGACTTCGCGGCGATCACCGCCACGGGTGCCTCACCGTGGCGGCCGTGCAGGGCCATGTTCAGGTCCGCCTGCTCGGTTTTCGTGGGTAGGCCGGTGGACGGGCCGGCGCGTTGCACGTCCACGATGACCAGCGGCAACTCCAGGGCGACGGCCAGGGAGATCGTCTCGGATTTCAGGGCAACACCGGGGCCGCTGGTCGTGGTCACTCCCAGGGCGCCGCCGTAGGAGGCGCCCAGGGCGGCGCCGACCGCGGCGATCTCGTCCTCGGCCTGCATCGTGACCACACCGAGTTTCTTGTGTTTCGACAACTCGTGCAGGATGTCCGACGCCGGGGTGATCGGATACGCCCCCAGGAACACCGGCAACCCGGACCGCACCCCGGCGGCGACCAGGCCCAACGACAGGGCGGCGTTACCGGTGATGTTGCGGTACGTGCCCGGCAGCATCTTCGCCGGTTTCACCTCGTACCGCACCGAGAAACTGTCGGTGGTCTCGCCGTAGTTCCAACCCGCCTTGAACGCCGCGATGTTCGCCGCGACCAGATCCGGCCGCCTGGCGAACTTCCGCTCCAGAAACCGCAGCGTCGAGGTGTACGGGCGGGAGTACATCCACGACAACAACCCCAACGCGAACATGTTCTTCGCCCGCTCGGCGTCCTTCTTCGACACCGACAACTCCGCCAACGCCCCGACGGTCATCGACGTCAACGCCACCGGATGCACCACGAACCCCTCCAGCGACCCGTCCTCCAACGGCGACACCGCGTAACCCACCTTGACCAGATTCCGGCGCGTGAACTCATCGGTGTTCACGATGATGTCCGCACCCCGACGCAGATCCGCCAGGTTCGCCTTCAACGCCGCCGGATTCATCGCGACCAACACGTTCGGCGCGTCCCCCGGCGTCAAAATATCGTAATCCGCGAAATGCACCTGGAAACTCGACACCCCCGGCAGAGTCCCCGCAGGCGCCCGAATCTCCGCCGGGAAATTCGGCAACGTCGAAATATCATTACCCAACTGCGCCGTCTCCGAGGTGAACCTGTCCCCCGTCAACTGCATCCCGTCACCCGAGTCACCAGCAAACCGGATCACCACCCGGTCCAACTGACGGATCTGCTTGGTCACGCCTGCACCTCGCTTCGCTCGGCCCCGCCGCGCGTGCGGCTGCACATGATGGTGACCCCGCCTTGCCCGGCCACGCGACCTCCCTGATGCGCCGCTGCGCCCGGTCCGCCCGTGGCGGGCCGGACCGCTGTCATCTCTCGCCTCCGAGCCTACGTCCCGGGCTTAGGGCATCCTTGGTGGAGGTCCGACACCTGGGAACCGGGTCGACGAAATCTGTACGGCTATGCGGCGATTTGCGGTGCACGCCGTAATCGATATCACCGCGACGGTCCGGACGGGCCGCGACCCGCCCCGACCGCCGGGCGGTCAGTCCGGCCGCCCCGTCGGCGGCAGGTCCCCCGCCACCTCGGCCGAGCGTCGACGCAGCGCAGCGGTCGCCAGCACGAGGGCCAGCACCACCAGCAGGACGGAGATCGTGATCAGCGCGAGCGCGGTTCGCTGGGCGGAGGACATCCCGCTCAGCGCGACCGTCCCGCCCTGCGCCGCGATCAACCCCTGCGAACCGGTCGGCGCGGGCGTACCCACCGGCGGGGTGGTCAGCGCGGCGGCGGCGGTGATCCGGAAGCTCATCTGGACCTGCCGGGCCGGCCCGCTCTCCGGGGTCAACCGGCCGGTCAGCGCCCCGGCCAGCGGGGCCTCGCGCTGGGCGTCCGGGGTGGCGGCGACCGTGAACCGCAGCGTCCGGGTCCGCCCCGCCGGCAGCACGCCGAGGTCGCAGCGGGTACGCGTCGGAGCCAGCGGCGCACAGCCGGCCGGCGGGGCCAGCACGCTGAGCCCCTCCGGCAGCGTCACCTCGACCCGCCCGGCGGCCGGCACCCGGCCGGTGTTGCCCAGGTGGGCCGTCAGCACGGCGGGTCCGCCGCTGATGTCGAAGGCCACCTCGTCGGCGTCGAGCAGTATCCCGGGCACCGGCGGGCCGGGTGGGAAGAGCACCGCGAACCCCTCGTCGTCCTGCGCGGTGCCGCCGTCGGGGCCGGTGGCGGTGACCCGTACCGCGCCGCTGAGGGGCATCTGCCGCCAGGCGGTGCCGCTGACCCGTACCCGGATCATGCTGTCGAACCGGTCACCCGGCGCGGTGGCCCACTCGCCGCAGTGCCACCCGCCGTCGCCGCTGGCCGCACAGCCCGGCGTCCCGGCGTCGGTGAGCCCGGCCGGCAGCGTGTAGGCCAGCCGTAGCCGGGCCGGCACGCCCCCGGTGTTGGTGACGGTGACCCGTAGCGCGGTGACCGTGCCGCCGGCCGCCCAGTAACCGTCGTCGAGGGTCACGTCCCCGGTGCCCACCCGGACCCCGACCCGGTCGCCGCCCGGCTGGCCGGGGCGGGTGGGTCGGCCGGGCAGCGGCGGCCGGGCGGGCGGCGCGGTGGTGGCCGTCGGCGGGGGCGCGGTGGTCGCCGCCGGGGTGCCGGTCGGCTCCGGGGCGGCGGTGGTCGGCTGCGGATCCGGCGGCAGCGTCGGTGGCGCGCTGGTCGGGCCGGCACCGGTCGTCGTCGGCTCGACCGGGGGCGTGGTCGGGTCGGTCGGGTCACCGCCCGGGGTCCCGGCGTCGGTCGGGTCGGTCACCGTCAGGGCCACGGTGGGTGGGGCCGCCAGGCCCGGGGCCACTCCGAGCGCGACCGCCAGCCCGGCCGCCAGGGTCGCCACGACCATAGCGGGGGTACGCCGGGCGAGGGACCGTCGGACGGTACGCGCGTCCACGCCGGGCATCTGACCTCCGTGACCCTGGGTGAGAGTTCATTATTCGGCAACAGTTGCGGCGGGGCACTAGTACCAGCGGAAAATATTCGGTGACGGCCGGCCCGCCCTCGCCTCCTCCGGTGCGGCCCGCCGCCCGGTAGGCTGAGCCACCGTGACCGGTTACCTGGGCTCGTACGCGACGCTCGGGCTGCTGCTGCTCGCTGCCGTCCTCTTCTTCGTTACGGCGTTCTCGGCCAACCGGGTGTTACGTCCCCGCCGGCCGGCCGATCCGGTTGGCAAACGGGCCGGCTACGAGTGCGGCCTCGATCCGGTCGGCGGCGACTGGGCACAGATGCAGATCCGCTACTACGTGTACGCGTACCTCTACGTGCTCTTCGCCGTCGAGGCGGTCTTCCTCTTCCCCTGGGCGATGGTCTTCGACCGGCCCGGGTTCGGCGCGGTGACCGTCGCCGAGATGGGCGTCTTCGTGGCCGTGGTCGCGCTCGGCATCCTCTACGCCTGGCGCAAGCGCATCCTGCACTGGACCTGACCCCCCGCGCCGGCCCGACCACCGCGCCGGCCGGGCCCGGTCACCGGGCCGGGTCACCGGTGACCGGTCAGGCCAGGCCACGGCGGGTGAGCGTCGGCGGCCGGTCGCCCCGGATCGAGGCCACCATGTCCAGCACCCGCCGGGTGGGCAGCACCTGGTGGGCGCGGAACACCCGCGCGCCGAGCCAGGCCGACACCGCCGTCGCGGCCAGGGTGCCCTCCAACCGCTCCGGCACCGGCAGGTCCAGCGTCTCACCGATGAAGTCCTTGTTCGACAACGCCACCAGCAGCGGCCAGCCGGTGCCGGCCAGCTCGGCCAACCGGCGGGTGATCTCCAACGAGTGCCTGGTGTTCTTGCCGAAGTCGTGCGCCGGGTCGATCAGGATGCCGTCGGGGCGTACCCCCAGGGACACCGCGCGCTCGGCGAGCCCGGTCACCGTCGCGACCACGTCGGCGACCACGTCGGTGAAGGCGGCCCGGTGCGGCCGGGTCCGGGGGGTCAGCCCACCGGCGTGGGAACAGACCAGCCCCACGCCGCTCTCGGCGGCCACCCGGGCGAGCGCCGGATCGGCCCCGGACCAGGTGTCGTTGAGCAGGTCCGCGCCGGCCGCCACCGCCTCCACCGCCACCTCGGCCCGCCAGGTGTCGATCGAGATGACCACCTCGGGGAACGCGGCCCGGACGGCGGCGATGGTGTCCACCGTCCGGCGGATCTCCTCGGCCACGTCGACCTCGTCGCCCGGCCCGGCCTTCACCCCGCCGATGTCGATGATCTCCGCGCCCTCGGTGACCGCCCGCTCCACCGCGCGCAGGGCGCTGTCCTGGGCGAAGGTCGCGCCCCGGTCGAAGAACGAGTCCGGCGTCCGGTTGACGATCGCCATCACCACCGGCTCGCCCGGGGCGAAGCTCCGCCCCCCGAGTCGCAGCGCCCCGGCCAATTCCGCCTCCCGCAGGTCACCGGCCGGACAACCCGGCCGACGCCGACGCTATCCGGTCGCCCGGACCGCCCCCGGGGCGGTACGACCCCGACGGCCCGGCCCGTCGCCGGGCCGTCCCGGCCGAAAGATCGGCGACGATGATGGTGGTTGGGGTCGCTCCGGAGGGTGTCCCCGTGCCACGATCTCTGTATGGGTCAGACTCTGCTCATTCTGGTCGTCGCGTTGACCGTGGCGGCGGTCGTGTTCGGCGTGACGGTGCTGATCTCGGGTCGGGACGGCCTCGTGCCCGCCGAGCCCGACGGCAGAGCCGTCCCGCTGCCGGGCGGCCGCCCGCTGCGGGAGTCCGACGTCGGTGCGCTGCGCTTCGACACCGCCCTGCGCGGCTACCGGATGGACCAGGTCGACCAGGCGATGCGCCGGGCCGGCTACGACATCGGTTACAAGACCGAGCTGATCGGGGTGCTGGAGGCCGAGATCGCCGCGCTGCGGGAGGGCCGCACCGCCGACGCCGACGCGCTGCGCCGCACCCGGGAGGAGGCCGCGAGCACCGCGTCCGACTCCTCCCCGACGCCCGCCGACGTGCCCGCCGACCCGGACGGGCCGACCACCGGGGCCGCGCCGACGCAGCCGGCGACCGCAGGTGTCCGCCCGTCCGCCGACGCCGACCCGCCCGCTGCCGCCACCGACGACGTCACCCCGACCGACGACCGTCCCGGGGACGACCGCGCGGGTGAGCCGGCCGGGAAGACCGACGCCGACCGTCCCGGCGGCCCGGCGGTCCGCTCGGAGCCGGTGTGACCGGACCGGACCCGGCCGGCGGTGGGCTGGCCGACGACGCAGCCCAGCCCGGAGCCGGCGAGTTCACCGCCACGGTGATCGTCGACGCCCCCGCCGAACGGGTCTTCGCCGCGCTCACCGACTGGGAGGGGCAGTCCGACTGGATCCCGCTGACCCGGGTCCGGGTGGTCGAGGGCGACGGCGGCGAGGGCAGCCTCATCGAGGCGGTCACCGCCCTCGGCCCGGCGGCGCTGCGCGACGAGATGCGGGTGGTCCGGGTCGACGCCCCCTACGAGGTGGGCGTGGTGCACTGCGGCCGGCTCCTGCGCGGCCCGGGGGTGCTGCGCTGCACCCCGCTGGCCGACGACCGCACCCAGGTGGTCTGGCACGAATGGTTCCACCTGCCCGGCGGCGCGGCCGGCCGGGTCGCCTGGCCGCTGCTCTGGCCGGGCTCCAAGGCCAGCCTGACGCTGGCCCTGAAACGCTTCGCCCGGCTGGTCGAGTCCGGCCGGCTGCCCCGTCCCACCCCCTGACGCCCCGGCGCGGGCCACGCCACCCCCTGCCCCGACGCCGCATGTCAGGGCCCTGGCCTAGCGTGTGACGGGTGACTGACCTGGTGACCGGCCCCGACGGCCTGCCCCGCTGTGCCTGGGGGGCGAGCACCCCGGACTACGCGATCTACCACGACACCGAGTGGGGCCGCCCGCTGCGCGGCGACGACGCCCTCTACGAACGGCTCACCCTGGAGGCGTTCCAGTCCGGGCTGTCCTGGCTGACCATCCTGCGCAAACGTGAGTCGTTCCGGCTCGCCTTCGCCGGCTTCCGGATCGAGCGGGTCGCCGCGTTCGGCGACGCGGACGTGACCCGGCTGCTCGCCGACGCGGGCATCGTCCGCAACCGCGCCAAGATCGAGGCGGCGATCGCCAACGCCCGTGCCGCGCTGACCCTGCCCGACGGGCTCTCCGCGCTGCTCTGGTCGTACGCGCCACCGCCCCGGCCGGCCCGGCCCGCGTCGTTCGCCGAGGTGCCGGCGTCGACCCCGGAGTCCGTCGCGCTGGCCAGGGCGCTCAAGAAGCAGGGCTTCCGCTTCGTCGGCCCCACCACGGCGTACGCGCTGATGCAGGCCACCGGCATGGTCGACGACCATCTCGCGGGCTGCCACGCCGGCACCGCCGTCGCCCGTGATGGGATGGGGGCATGACCGTTACCGACCACCGCAGCACCGACCCGACGGGCGTCGACGGCGGGCCGGGCGGCGACACCTGGGCGGTGCTGCTCCCGGCCGGGCGGCACGACGCCGAACGCCTCGTCCACCACGACACCCTGGAGCTGGCCGTCCCGGCCGGTGGGCCCGCCCCGCGTCCCGGTGACCGGGTGGCGGTGCTGGCCGACGGGCCGCCCCGGCTGGTGGCGCTGGGCCGGGTGGCCCGCCACGACGGGCGGGCGCTGCTGGTGACCTACACCCGACGGTCGTTCGATGCGCCCGTGCCGGCCGGGCAGGTGTCCCCAGCCGGCCCGGTCACCCCGCTCGACCCGGGGACCTACCGGGAGCTGGTCGACCGGCTCGGCCCGCCGCCGTCGCGCCGGACCTGGCTGGTCAGCCTCGACCTGCCGATCGAGGCCGAGTCGCGGGCCGAGGCGGTCCGGCTCTTCTGGTCGTACGTGCAGGAGCTGGGCCCGGCCGAGCTGCCCGCGTACGTCTCGCCCAGCGGCGACGAGCTGGCCATGCAGGCGTTCGTGCTGGGTGTCGAGGCCAACCAGGACCCGGAGGAGGACGACTAGCCGCCCGCCCACCGGGTATGGCGCACCGGTGCCGACGCCCGGTCGGCCGGTCGAGGGAGGGCCGATGCGGTTCCAGGACAAGGTCGCATTCGTCACCGGTGGTGCCTCCGGGCTCGGCGAGGCCACCGCCCGGCGGTTCGCCGCCGAGGGCGCCCGGGTGGTGGTCGCCGACATCAACACCGAGGGTGCCGAACGGCTCGCCGCCGACCTGCCCGACGCCCTCGCGGTCACCGTCGACACCGGTGACGCCGACGCGGTGGAGCAGGGCGTCGCCGAAGCGGTGCGGCGCTACGGCCGGATCGACCTGATCTTCAACAACGCCGGTATCGACGGCCGGCAGCAGCCCCTGCACGAGATGGACGTGGAGAACTGGCAGAAGGTCCGCCGGATCAACGGCGACGGGGTCTTCCACGTGCTCAAGTACGGCATCGAGGCGATGCTGCGCGGTGGCGGGGGCGCGATCGTCAACACCTCGTCCACCACCGGTCTGGCGGCGCAGGAGAACATCTCCCCGTACACCTTCACCAAGGCCGGCATCGTCGGGCTGACCCGCTCGGCGGCGGTGGAGTACGCGGCCCGCGACATCCGGGTCAACGCGGTCGCCCCCACGGTGGTGATGACCCCGCTGGTGCAGCACTTCATCGACAGCGCGCCGGACCCGGCGGAGATGCGGGCCCGGATGGAGTCGTTCAACCCGAAACCCGGCATCCCCAGCCCGGACGACGTGGCCGGCGTGGTGCTCTTCCTCTGCTCCGACGACGCGGCCTGGATCACCGGCCACACGGTGCCCATCGACGGCGGGTACGTGGCCCGCTGACGGCCGGCATGTCGTCGCGCGTCCGGCCGGCCCACCCGGCTCAGCTGCCCTGGAAGACCGGCTTCTGCTTGTTGACGAAGGCGACGGTGGCGGCCCGGTGGTCGGCGGTGCCCCCACAGATCGACTGGGCCTGCGCCTCGGCGGCGAGGGCGTCGGCGAGGGTGCCCGCGTCGGCGATGGACAGCTGCCGCTTGATCGCCCCGTACGCGACGGTCGGGCCGGCGGCGAGCCGGGCGGCCAGCTCGTGCGCGGTGGGCAGCACCTGCTCGTCGTCGTCGACCAGCCGGGTGAGCAGGCCCAGCCGGCACGCCTCGTCGGCGGCGACCGGCTCGGCGAGCATCAGCAGCTCGACGGCCTTGGCGTGGCCGACCAGCCGGGGCAGCGTCCAGGACGCCCCGGTGTCGGCGGCCAGGCCCACCCCGGCGAACGCCATCAGGAACTTCGTCCTCGGCCCGCCGATGCGGAAGTCGGCCAGGAACGCCAGCGAGGCACCCGCCCCGGCGGCCATGCCCCGGACGGCGGCGACCACCGGCTTGGGCAGGTTGGCCAGCCGGGCGGCGATCGGGTTGTAGTGCGCCCGGACGGTGTCCAGCGGGTCGCGGCCCGGCGACTCCAGGATCTGCACGTGCTCGCGCAGGTCCTGGCCGGCGCTGAACGAGCCGCCCGACCCGGCCAGCACCACCGCCCGGCAGGACCGGTCGGTCTCCAGCGCGGCCAGCGCGTCCCGCAGCGCCTCCTTGAGCGCCACGTCGAGGGCGTTCATCGCGGTGGGGCGGTTCATGGTCAGGGTGACCACGCCATCGGTGCGGTCGACGAGCAGCGGCTCGGTCACGTCTCTAACGGCCCTTCTGTCGGGGGACCCGGTTGCCGGCGTCGAGGCACTGCTCGACGTACCGGTCGGCGGCCGGCCGGAGCCGGGCGGCGTGCCGGTCGAAGAAGCTGGCGGCGGCGGTGCCGGGCCAGCGTTCGGGGAGCAGTGCCGGAGGGAGTTGAGGGTCCTGGAACAGGAAGGTACGCCACGCGTGCACCAGCCGGAACCGGGCCGCGTACGCCTCCTCGTCGCCACTGCGTACGGTCACCCCGGCGAGTTGTGCGCGCTGCTCGGCGACGAACCGTTCGTAGGCGTGTCCGATCTCGCCGAGGTCCCAGGCGCGGCGGACCACGCCCATCGCCCCGGGGGTGCCTGCGGCGTGCGCGGCGGTGAACCGCTCGTAGCGCACCCCGGCCTCCTCCAGCAGCAGGTCGACGTCCTCGCTGGCCCGGGTCGCCACCCAGGTGTGCTCGTCGAGGGTGCCGTAGCCGAGGAAGCTGAGGTTGGCGGCGAGCCGCTGCCGGTCGCGCCGGGCGGTCGGGGTGGACAGGACGAGCAGGTCGAAACGCCCGTCCCAGGTGATCCGGCCGGTGCGGTAGATGCGGGCGGCGGCCTCGTCGAGCCGGCGGACCGCCTTCGGTGTGATCGAATACCCCGGGCCGGAAGCGAGCCGCAGGGGCTCCAGCCAGCCCTGGCGCACCATCCGGGACACGGCGGTCCGGACGGCCGGCGGAGCGACGCCGAGCGGGGCCAGCAACTTCACCAGGGCGGCGACCGGTGCGCGCCCACCCCGCGTGCGGAGATGGTCGCCGTACAGGTCGAAGAGTGCCGACCGTGCCTGCATGACCGCACATTGTGACAGGCCTTCTCAAGATAAGCTAGATGCTGTTACATCAATGCTGCTCCGGTTTGGGTCCGGCGGTGTTCATCAGGGAAAATCGTGGTCGACGCCCCCGCGTACCTTGCGGGTGGTCGACACGAAGTGGCTGTGGGGCAGTACACCGACCCTGATGTATAGGTCTGAGGGGAGACAACATGGCGGCGATGAAGCCGCGGACGGGCGACGGTCCGCTGGAAGTCACCAAGGAGGGTCGGGGCATCGTCATGCGGGTCCCGCTGGAGGGCGGTGGCCGGCTCGTCGTCGAGATGACTCCCGACGAGGCCAACGCGCTCGGTGACGCGCTGAAGGCGGCTGCCGGCTGATCGGCCGACGCTCCGCGCGGTGCCGCGCGGAAGGTCCCTGGTCCCTGGGTCACCGGCACCGCCGGTGACTCAGGGACTTCGTCTGTCCCCAGCGGGTCGTCGAGGTCCCGCACCGCCAACTTCTTCCGGAGGTACGGTCCAGCGTGCTCGCCATCAGTCTCGCCGCCGCCCCCGACGGGTCGGACGTCCTCGTCCTGCCCGTCCGCGCCGCCACCGACCCGGACGACGCCGCACCGGCGCTGGTCGCCACCGCGCCGCCGCCCACCGACGAGGTGCGGGCACAGGCGCGGGCGCTGCTGCCGGTCGCCCGGCTGACCGGGCGGGCGGGCGAGACGCTGACCCACCTCCGCCCCGGCGGTTCCCCGGCCCGGCTGCTGCTGCTCGGCGTGGGCGACGGCGGGGAACGGGCCTGGCGGACGGCCGGTGCCGCGCTGGCCCGCGCTGCCGTAGCTGAGACACATGTCACGTTGGCGGTGCCGGTCGACGCATCCGCCGGGGCCGTCCGGGCCGTCGTGGAGGGGCTGCTGCTCGCCTCGTACCGGTTCCGGCTGACCGAGGCGGGGACGACGCCCGCGCTGACCGGGGTGACCCTGCTGACCAGCACGCCGCAGGCGTACACCGGGGCCGTCGAGACGGCCCGGACCACCGCCGCGATGACCCGCCTCGCCCGGGACCTGACCAACACCCCCTCGGCGGTGAAGACCCCGCAGTGGTTCGCCGCCCAGGTCGCCGACGCCGCCGCCGACCACCCCGACCTGCACCTGCGGGTACGCGGGCCGCAGGAGCTGGCGGACGAGGGCTTCGGCGGCATCCTCGCCGTCGGCGCCGGCTCGGCCAACGGTCCCCGGCTGGTCGAGCTGGACTGGCGGCCCGCCGACGCCCGGCAGCACGTCGTCCTGGTCGGCAAGGGGATCACCTTCGACACCGGCGGCATCTCGATCAAGCCGGTGCCGGCGATGAAGCTGATGCGCAAGGACATGGCCGGCGCGGCGGCGGTGGTCGCGGCCACCCTGGGCGCGGCGGCGCTGCGGCTGCCCGTCCGGGTCACCGCCCTGACCCCGCTGGCCGAGAACATGGTCAGCGGCTCGGCGTTCCGCCCCGGCGACGTCATCCGGCACTACGACGGGACGACCAGCGAGAGCACCAACTCCGACGCCGAGGGGCGGCTGGTGCTCGCCGACGCGCTCGGCTACGCGGCCCGGGAACTCCGCCCCGACCTGCTGCTCGACCTGGCCACCCTGACCGGCGCGAACGCGGTGGCGCTGGGCAAGCGGACCGGCGCGCTGTACAGCGACAACGACGAGCTGGCCGCCGGCGTGCTGGCCGCCGTGGCCGACGCGGGCGAGGCGGCCTGGCGGATGCCGCTGCCCGCCGACTACCTCGAACACCTCGGCAGCGACCTGGCCGACCGGCACAGTTCCCCGGACCGGGGGGCCGGGTCGGTGATGGCCGCGCTCTACCTGCGCGAGTTCACCGGCGAGCTGCGGGACCGCTGGCTGCACATCGACATGTCCGCGCCGTCCTGGGCCGACGGCGACGACGCGGAGCTGACCCGGGGCGCGACCGGCTGGGGCGTCCGGGGCCTGCTGCGCTGGCTGGCGACGCTGGACTGAGCCGCCACCGGGCCGGGTGCCCGCGCCCTGCGTCCCGACGCGGTCGGCACCCGGCCGTGGCCGGCACCCGGCCGCCGGTCAGCGCCCGGTCGCGGTCAGCACTTGACCGCGGCCAGCAGGCCGTGGCCGACCGGGAGCAGGGCCGGAATCCACTGCTCGGCCTCCCGGATCGCCTTGACCGTCTCCCGCATGGTCACCGTCTCGGCGTCCCGGGCGGCCGGGTCACCGATCCGGCCGCCGGCGAAGCCGCCGTTGAGGGCGAGCACCCCACCGGGGCGCAGCAGCCGCAGGGCGGCGTCGACGTACGCGGCCGAGCCGGTCGTCTCACCGTCGACGAAGATCAGGTCGTACGCGCCGTCGGCGAGCCGGGGCAGCACGTCCAGCGCCCGGCCGGTGATGATCCGGGTACGGCCGGACGGGAAGCCCGCCTCGACGAAGATCCGCCGGGCGATCCGCTGGTGCTCGACCTCGACGTCGATGGTGGTGAGCACCCCGTCGGCGCGCATGCCGCGCAGCAGCCACACCCCGCTGACCCCGGTGCCGGTGCCGATCTCCACCACCGCGCGGGCGTTGCCGGCGGCGGCGAGCAGGCGCAGCGCCGCCCCGGCGCCGGGGGTGACCGCGTCGAGGCCGACCTCCCGGGCGAGGCTGCGGGCGGTGGCCAGCACGATGTCCTCGCCGACGTACGACTCGGCGAACTGCAACGACTGCGCCGTCGGGCTGCCGGAACTGGCGACCGTGGCGATGGGACACCTCCGGGCGGTGGCGATGGTACGCGGAGCGGGTGGGCGCTATGAGCCTAGAGGCGAGGCTCCTTCGGCCGCGAGTCCACCCGTGCCGGCCCCGGTGACGCCGCGGCGCCGGAGTCGACGGGGTACGGCGCCGGTCCGGGTGGCGCGGAGCCGGGCGGTGGACGGGTACGGGCGGACAAGAGCTGACTCCGCCCGGCGCATCCGTGCAATCCTGGACGGGGTGCCCCCTGCGCCGTGACCGCCACCCCCGGTCGTGGCCCGGGGCACCGGGGGACGACTGGGAGGCACCGACGTGACCGACGGCTGGGAGTGGCGAGCGCCCGGCGGGACTCCGGGTTCGGCGGGACCGCCGCCCGGTCCGCCGCAGACGGCCCCGACGACGCCGTACGGCGGGTCGGCTGCACCGTACGGCGGGTCGACGTCGCCATGGTGGTCGGACGCGCTCGCCGACCCCTGGCGGGACCCGTACGCCCCGGCGGCGGTCGTGCTGCCGGGCGTGCCGGCCACCGGGGCCGCGCCGGAGCCGGTCACCGACCCGGATGCGCCCGGCGGGCCACGGCTGCGCCAACTGCTGCTCGTGCCGCTGATCGTCGCGTTGCTCGCCGGCACCCTGGGTGGTGCCCTCGGGTACGCCTTCGCGGTGCGTGGCGGTGTCGGTGGCGGGGTCACCCTGGGGGCCGGCCCGGCCGAGGGGCCCGCGCTGGCCCAGCGTCGCCCGGACTCGCTGGCCGGGGTCGCCGGCCGGGTCCTGCCCAGCGTGGTGACGATCCGGGTGGCCGGTCCGGCCGGCACCAGCGAGGGGTCCGGGTTCATCGTCAGCACCGACGGCTACGTGGTCACCAACGACCACGTGGTCGCCGACGGCACCGGCCGGGCGTCGGTGACCTTCAACGACGGCAGCAGCTCTGCGGCGACGGTGGTCGGGCAGGACCCGGAGTCGGACATCGCGGTGATCAAGGTGAACCGTACGGGGTTGCGGCCGATCGAGTTCGGTGACTCCGACGCGCTCGCGGTGGGCGACCCGGTGCTGGCCATCGGTTCGCCGCTGTCCCTGGCGAACACGGTCACCGCCGGCATCATCAGCGCGCTGGACCGCACCATGCAGGCGGGGGAGCCGGGCGGGCCGGTCCGCTACTACGCGGCGATCCAGACCGACGCGGCGGTCAACCACGGCAACTCCGGTGGCCCGCTGGTCGACTCGGCCGGTCGGGTGATCGGGGTGAACTCGACGATCAAGTCGCTGGTGGCGGAGGGGCAGGAGGCGGGGAACATCGGGCTCGCCTTCGCCATCCCGATCAACCAGGCGAAACGGATCACCCAGGACATCATCGGCACGGGCAAGGCCCGGCGTACCGTGATCGGGGCCCAGGTCGCCGGCACCGGCACGGCCACCCGGGCTGGTGTGGGGGTGCGGCTGGCGGCCGTGGAGCCGGCCGGTCCGGCCGCCGGGGCGGGGTTGAAGGCCGGGGACGTCGTGCTCCGGCTCAACGGCCGGCCGATGAACGAGCCGACCGATCTGATCGCCCTGGTCCGCAAGTTCGCCCCCGGGTCGGTGGTGACGGTGGAGTACCGGCGCGGGTCGACCCGGCAGAACGCCTCGGTGACGCTCGCCGCGGACGCCAAGTGAGGGCCGTTCACCCCCTCCCGGACCGGGCCCTGACGTGCGTAGGCTTGGGTCGACGTGACGAGGAGGCCCCGCGGTGCTCGACAACCTGAACTGGTGGGAGATCGGCGTCCTGCTGCTCCTGGCACTGCTGATCTTCGGGGACCGGCTGCCCAACGTCATCAGCGACGGCCTGCGGCTGGTACGCAACCTGCGTGCGATGGCCCGCAACGCGACCGGCGACCTGAGTCGTGAGCTGGGCACCGACATCCAGCTGGAGGACCTCCACCCGAAGGCGTTCATCCGCAAGCACCTGCTCAGCGAGGAGGACGAGCAGGCGATCCGCAAGCCCCTCCAGAGCGTCTACGACGACCTGCGGGCGGACGTCACCGGGGTGCACGAGGAACTCAAGGGTGTCGCCGACCGGATCGACCCGAGGGCGGCGGCCCGCAAGGGCACCGCGACGAGCACCGCCTCCGCGCCCGCCCCGGCCCCCCGCCCCAGCTACGACGACGCCACCTGACCCGCGTCCGGTCCGGACCACCGTCGGGTGGGCTGTTGCAATGCAGCGACGATGGCGGTATCCCCGGCTGGGGATACCGCAGCATCGGCTCAGGTGAGTGGATCAGGCCCGGGGGTGCCGGGCCCGGCGGTCAGCGTCCGGCGGGCTTGAGGCCCAGCGACTTGCCGAGCAGCGACTCGCGGCGTACCGCCAGCCGGTCGGCCACCTGGTGCAGCGCCTTCGCGGCGGGCGCGTCCGGCGCGGACAGCACGATCGGGGTGCCGGCGTCGCCGCCCTCCCGGACCCGGGTGTCCATCGGGATCTGCCCCAGCAGCGGCACCTGCGCGCCGATGGTCCGGCTCAGCGACTCGGCCACGGCCTCGCCGCCACCTGCGCCGAAGACCTCCATCCGGGACCCGTCCGGCAACTCCAGCCAGGACATGTTCTCGATGACGCCGACGATCCGCTGGTGGGTCTGCAACGAGATCGCGCCGGCCCGCTCGGCGACCTCGGCCGCCGCCGCCTGCGGGGTGGTCACCACCAGGATCTCGGCGTTGGGCAGCAGCTGGGCGACGGAGATGGCGATGTCGCCGGTGCCCGGGGGCAGGTCGAGCAGGAGGACGTCCAGCTCACCCCAGTAGACGTCGCCGAGGAACTGCTGCAACGCCCGGTGCAGCATCGGGCCGCGCCACACCACCGCCGCGTTGCCCGGGGTGAACATGCCGATCGAGATGACCTTCACGCCGTTCGCCTGCGGCGGCATGATCATGTCTTCGACCCGGGTCGGCTTGCCCTCCGCGCCGAGCATCCGGGGCACCGAGTGGCCGTAGATGTCGGCGTCGACCACGCCGACGGACAGGCCCCGGGCGGCCAGCGCGGCGGCCAGGTTGACCGTGACGCTGGACTTGCCGACGCCGCCCTTGCCGCTGGCCACCGCGTAGACCCGGGTACGGGAGCCCGGCTGGGCGAACGGGATGACCGGCTCGGCACCGCCGCTGCCGCCGCGCAGCTTGCCCTGCAACTCCTGCCGCTGCTCCGGGCTCATCACCCCGAACTCGATCTCCACGCCGGCCACCCCGGGCACCGCGCCGACGGCGGCGGTGATGTCCCCGCGCAGCTTGTCCTTCAGCGGGCAGCCGGCCACGGTGAGCAGCAGCCCGACCCGGACCACGCCGTCCTCGCCGATCTCGGCGGAGCGGACCATGCCGAGGTCGGTGATGGGCCGACGGATCTCCGGGTCGTTGACGGTGGCCAGCGCGGCCTGGATCGCGTCGGAGAGGGTGCTGACGGGAGCTGACATGCGGGCAATGCTACGTCGGGCGGCCGGGGCGTCCGCCAACAGCGGGGCAGGGTGTGAGCGAATCGATCGACCAACCGGGGCCGCCCCGCCCTACCGGACAAAGCCGGACGATCAGGTATGTCAGCCCGGCCCGCTCAGCTCTCCGGGCGGTGGCCGTCGCGGGCGTAGTCGCCGTCCAGATCGTCGCGCGGCTCGTCGAGCGGTGGTTCGCCCCCGGAACGGCCCTCACCCCGCGCGACCGGTCGTTCCGGCTGCCGCGCCTCCCGCTTCTGCCGCCGCTGCGCCGCCGCGTCCAGCTCCTCGGCCAGCCGGGCCAGCTCCGAACGGAGGAAGTCCCGGGTCGCCACCTCACCCAGGGCGATCCGCAGCGCGGCCACCTCCCGGGCCAGGTACTCGGTGTCCGCCTTCTGCATGGTCGCCCGGCGACGGTCCTCCTCCAGCGCAACCCGGTCCCGGTCGGTCTGCCGGTTCTGCGCGAGCAGGATCAGCGGGGCCGCGTACGACGCCTGCAACGACAGCACCAGGGTCAGGAACGTGAACGTGTACGGGTCGAAGCGCAGGTCCGCCGGGGCCAGGGTGTTCCAGCCGAACCACAGCGCGATCACCACCGTCATGTAGACGATGAAGTTCGCCGTGCCCATGCCCCGGGCGATCCCCTCCGACCAGCGGCCGAACGCCTCCGGGTCGAACCGGGGCAGCGTGACGCCCCGGGGCTCCCGCGGCTGGTCCAACCGCTCGGTCCGCCGCTGGTCAGCCATCGGAGTCACCGCCTACCGGTGAGGTGTGCGGCTCCGCCTCGTCCGCGCCCGGGGCGGACACGGCGTCGCGGTCCCGCCAGTCCCGGGGCAGCGAGTGGTCGAGCACGTCGTCGACGGTGACCGCGCCGACCAGCCGGTTGTTCCGGTCGACCACCGGCATCGCCACTAGGTCGTAGGTGGCCATCCGGCGGGTTATCTCCGGCAGCGGGGTGGTCGGCCGCAGCGGGTCGATGTCGTTGATCACCACCCCGCCGAGCAGGTCGGCCGGGGGTTCGCGCAGCAGCCGCTGGAAGTGCACGATGCCCAGGTAACGGCCGGTCGGCGTGGTCATCGGGGCACGGGTCACGAAGACCTGCGCGGCGATCGCCGGGGAGAGCTGCTCCTCCCTGATCCGGGCCAGCGCCTCGGCGACCGTGGCGTCCGGCGGCAGGATCACCGGCTCGGAGGTCATCACGCTGCCCGCCGTACCGGAGGTGTACTTGAGCAGCTGACGGACCGGGTCGGCCTCGTCCGGCTCCATCAGGTCGAGCAGCACGTCCTGCTCGGGCGGGGGCAGCTCGTTGAGCAGGTCGGCGGCGTCGTCCGGGTCCATCTCCTCCAGCACGTCGGCGGCCCGTTCCCGGTCCAGCGCGGCGAGGATCTCCACCTGGTCGCGTTCGGGCAGTTCGCTGAGCACGTCGGCGAGACGTTCGTCGTCGAGGGCCGCCGCGACCTCGTTGCGCCGGGCGTCGGGCAGATCCTGCAGCGCGTTCGCCAGGTCGGCGGGGCGCATGTCCTCCAGTACGGCCAGCAGGTTGGCCGTACCCCGGTTGTCGGCGATGCCACTGAGCCCGCGTACCCGGTCCCAGTCCACCTGGTGCAGGTGGCCCCGGCGGGTCAACCGGCTGGTCTGCTCGCGGACGGCGACCCGGGACAACGACCACTCGCCGCCCCGGCTGCACTCCATCGCCACGTCGACGACCGCGCCGGGTTGGCCGCCCGGTTCGAGCTGCACCCGCCGGTCCAGCAGTTCCTGGAGGACCAGCAACTCGTTGGGGCGTTTGGAGAAGCGGCGCAGGTTGAGGGTGCCGCTGCCGAGCACGATCGCGTCGGCGTCGATGGAGGTGATCCGGTTGATGGACAGGAAGATCCGGCGGCGCATCGGCATCTCGGCCACCAGCCCCACCACCTCGGGCGGACGCTGGGTCGGCCGGATCCGGGCCACGGCGTCGCGGACCCGCCCCACCTGGTCGCCGTTCGGGTCGAAGACGGCGACTCCGGCGAGTCGAGCGATGTAGACCCGGTTCGGCGTGCTCACGGCCACCAGCCTAAGCGCCTAATGTTTATCACCATGTCGACCCTGGCCTACGAGATCGTGGACGTCTTCACCGACCGCCCGTTCGCCGGCAACCCCCTGGCCGTGGTGTTCGGCGCCGAAGCGCTGGCCACCGAGCAGATGCAGGTGCTGGCGATGGAGTTCAACCTGTCGGAGACGGTTTTCGTGCTGCCGCCGACCCAGGTGGGCGCCACCTACCGGGCCCGGATCTTCACCCCGACCGGGGAGCTGCCCTTCGCCGGTCACCCCAGCGTCGGCGCGGCGGTCACCGCCAGCCGCCGGGGCCTGTTCCCCGCCGGGTCGGTCAGCCAGGAGTGCCACGCCGGGGTGCTGCCGATCGAGGTGACCGCGACCGGTGCCACCCTGACCGGCGGCACCCCCACCCTCGGGCCGGAACTCGACCCGGAACCGCTGCTGGAGATGGCCGGGCTCACCGCGGCCGACCACGCCGGCCCGGCCCCCCGGGTGGCCGGCTGCGGGCTGGAGTTCCCCTACCTGCCGGTGCACCCCGACGCGGTGGCCCGCGCCCGGGTCAACACGTCCGCCGCCCAGCGGTACGGGGTGGAGCACGTCAGCGTCTTCTCCTGGGACGCCGACACGCGTACCGCCCACGCCCGGGTCTTCGTGCCGGGGCTCGGGGTGCCCGAGGATCCGGCAACCGGCTCGGCCGCCCTGGGGCTGGGCGTGTGGCTGGTCGCCAGCGGCCTGCTCCCCGGCGTCGGCCGCAGCGGGTACGCCGTCCGGCAGGGCGTGGAGATCGGCCGCCCGTCCGCCCTGGCCTGCACGGTGACCGCCGAGGACGGCACGGCGGTCGGCACGACGGTGACCGGTCAGGTGATGCCGGTCGCCCGGGGCGAGATCCTGGTCCCGCCGTTCGTCGGGTAACCGGGCCACCGCCGTCACCGTCCGGGGCGGCGGTGCCGGTCGGGTGCCGACCGGGTGGGAGCTGCGAGAGGATGCGGGTGTGACGGACGAGGTGGACGCTCCCCGGTCGACGCCACTGGTCGACGAGGCGATCAAGAAGGCCGCCGTGGCCTGGGTGGGGGTCGGCGACGGGCCGGCGGTCGCGCTGTGGTGCGTACCCCTGGAGGGGTCGTTGTTCGTGGTCAGTGGGCCGGGGGAGCAGACCGCGCCGGGGCTGGCCGACGCCGCCACCGCCCGGGTGACCCTGCGCGGCGACCACGGCGGGCGCATCGTGACCTGGCCGGCGCGGGTGACCCGGCTGGCCCCCGGCAGCCCGGAGTGGGAGACCTCCGCACCGCTGGTGGCGGCGAAGCGGCTCAACGCCTCCGGTCCGACCGCCGACCTGGTGGCCCGCTGGGCGGCCGACGGCTGCGCGCTGACCCGGCTCGCCCCGGACGGCCCGCCGGACGCCGGGGACGCCCTGCCGGACACCTCGCTGGCGGCCGAACCCCGGGGCGCGGCCGTGGTCCGGGCCACCCGCAAGCCGTTCCGCCTGCACCGCGTGCGCCGCCGCTGACCCGCCGGCCGTCGCCGCCGGGCACCGCCGACCAGCGCCCCGGAGCACCGCCCGGCAGGGTCGACCCGCCGCCCGGCGTCCCCCCGACCGTCGCCGCCCGTGTGAGGATGACCCACCGTGTCCTCCGCCGCACCGCCGCCGCGCCCGCCCGTCGACCCGCTCACCGTGGGCGTCCTCGTGCTCGCCGTCGCCTCGGTCTCGTCGTCGGCCCCGCTGATCGCCTTCGCGGCGGCACCGGCGCTGGCCGTGGCGTGCTGGCGGAACCTGCTCGCGGTCACCGTGCTCGCCCCGTTCACGCTGGCCCGCCGCCGCGCTGAGCTGCGCGCCCTGACCGTGGGGGCGGGCCGCCGCGAGGGCTGGTACTGCGTGCTGTCCGGGGTGGCGCTGGCCGCGCACTTCGCCACCTGGATGCCGAGCGCCCAGCTCACCTCGGTCGCGGCGGCCACCGCGCTGGGCGCCACCCAACCGGTCTGGCAGGGGCTGATCGCCCGCTGGCAGGGCCGGCGCTTGTCGTACCCCGTCTGGGTCGGCATCGGGGTGGCGGTGACCGGCGCGGTGCTGGCGACCGGCGCGGACGTCGGGGTCTCCGGCCGGGCCCTCGCCGGTGACCTGCTCGCGGTCGTCGGCGGGATGTTCGCCGCCGTCTACACCGCGTTCGGGGAACGCGCCCGCGCCACCATCAGCACCACCACCTACACCACCATCTGCTACGGGGTGTGCGCGGCGATCCTGCTGCTGGTCTGCCTGGTCGGCGGGGTACGGCTGCACGGCTGGGGCACCAGCACCTGGGTGGCGATCGTCGGGCTGGTGGTGGGGGCGCAACTGCTCGGCCACTCGATGTTCAACCACGCACTGCGCCGGGTGTCGGCGACGACGATCAGCGTGCTGATCCTGCTGGAGGCCCCCGGGGCCGCGCTGATCGCCTGGGCCTGGCTGGGGCAGCTGCCCCGCCCGTACGCGCTGCCCGGGTTGACGCTGCTGCTCGCCGGGGTGGTCGTGGTGGTGCTCGGCGGTGCCCGTGCGGGCCGGCGTGCCACCCCGGCGGCGCTGCCCGCCGACGCCGCCCCACCGGCACCCTGACCGCCCGTCCGGCCCGGTTACCCGGCGCGGTCCGTTCGTCGCGATTCCGCCCGAACGGCGGGCACGGGACCCGTCCGCGCGTGAGAGTGCGGGGGGAGGTGGGCGATGGCGGGGTGCAGCGCGGACGACGACCGTGGCGGCACCGTGGTCACCCCGTCGGCCGAGTTCCCGCCGCTCACGTCGGCGGAGCTGGACGCCCTGCGCCGGGTCGGCGCGCACTGGCGGGTCGGCGCGCCACCCGCCCTGCCGGTCGACCCGACCCTGGACCGCTACCGGAACCGCCCCACCCCGGGCCGGTTCAGCCGGCTGGCCCCGATCGCGCTGTTCCGGCCGGCACCGGGGGCACCGGCCGGACGGGACGGCCTGGTCGCCGCCGAACCGGCCGACCAGCCGGACTCCCCCCTGGGCCGGCGGCTGGGCCGGGTCCGCCGGGTGCTCCTCGGCCCGCCGCTGGCCAGCGCCGCCGTGCTGCACGAGCGGATGCGCAAACTGGTGGCCCTGCCGGTGCTCTCCTCCGACCTGCTCAGCTCGGTCGCGTACGGGCCGGAGGCGTTGCTGACCGTGCTGGTGCTGGCCGGCAGCGGGGCGCTGGGCCTGGCGCTGCCCCTGTCGGCGGGGCTGGTGCTGCTGATGGTCGCCGTCGGGATCTCGTACCGGCAGACCATCCCGGCGTACCCGCACGGTGCCGGGTCGTACCTGGTGGCGGGGGACAACCTGGGGGTCGGCGCGGGGTTGACCGCCGCCGCCGGGCTGATGCTCGACTACGTGCTGACCGTGTCGGTGTCGATCGCGGCGGGCGTGCACGCGATCACCTCGGCGCTGCCGGGGCTGACGCCGTTCGCCGTGCCGCTCGGGGTGCTGGTGATCCTGCTGCTGCTCGCCGGCAACCTGCGCGGGGTACGCGCCGCCGGCAACCTGTTCGTCCTGCCGACGTACGCCTTCGTGGCCGCCGTGGTGGGGTTGCTCGTGGTCGGCTACCTGCGGGCGGCGGGCCGGGGTTTCGCGCCGGTGGCCCCGCCGGTGGTGCCGGCGACCCAGGGGCTGGGGCTGCTGCTGGTACTGCGGGCGTTCGCCTCCGGGGCGGTGTCGATGACCGGCATCGAGGCCGTCTCCAACGCGGTGCCCGCGTTCCATACGCCGGAGTGGCGCAACGCGCGCACCACGCTGACCTGGATGGTGGCGATGCTGGTGGTCCTGTTCGCCGGGCTGACCCTGCTGATCCACCTGGCCGGGCTGGTGCCCCGACCGGGCGAGACGCTGCTGTCCCAGCTCGCCCGGGTGACCTTCCCCACCGGCCCCTGGTACGCGGTCGTCCAGGTGACCACCGCGCTGATCCTGCTACTGGCCGCGAACACCGCGTTCAACGACTTTCCCCGGCTGCTGTTCTTCATGGCCCGAGCCGGTCACGCCCCCCGCCGCTTCCTGCACCTGGGCGACCGGCTGGCCTTCGGCAACGGCCTGGTCGCGCTGGCCGGGACGGCGATCGTGGTGTTCGTGGCGTTCGGCGGCCACACGGAGAAACTGATCCCGTTGTACGCGGTGGGGGTGTTCCTCGCCTTCACCCTGTCGCAGAGCGGCATGGTGGTGCACTGGCGGCGGCACCGCGGCGGTGGCTGGCGGCGGCGGGCGGCGGTCAACGGCGTCGGCGCGGTCCTGTCCGGTCTGGTGCTGCTCACCGCGGCGGTGGCGAAGTTCACCGAGGGTGCCTGGGTGGTGGTGGTCGCCGTGCCGCTGCTGGTGCTGCTCTTCCACCGGATCCACCGGCACTACCGCATCCTGCACGCCGCCCTGGCCCTGCGCCCTCCATCTCCCGTCCCCGCCCCGCCGGCCGCCGCCGGGCCGCCCGAGCCCGCCGCCGGCCCGCCCGGCGCACCGGCCGCCCGGCCCGTCGAGGGCGAGGAACTGCCGCAGGAGCTGCGCCACCTGGTGGTGGTCCCGGTGGTACGCCTCAACCGCGCCTCCATGCGCGCCTTGGCGTACGCCGTGTCGCTGGGGCGGCCGACGCTCGCGGTGCACCTCGCCCCGGAGGACGCCGAGGCGGACCGGTTCCGGAAGCAGTGGCGGGCCTGGGGGGACCACGTCCGGCTGGAGACGATCGTCTCGCCGTACCGGGCGGTGGTCGGGCCGCTGGCGCACTACCTGGAGGCGCTGCACGCCGCCGCGCCGGAACTGGTGCTGACCGTGGTGGTGCCGGAGGTGGTGCTGCGCCGACCGGGGCACCGCCTGCTGCACAGCCGTACCGGCCAGCGGCTGCGTCGGGCCCTGCGCGCCCTGCCCGGCGTGGTGGTCACCACCGTCCCCGTCCACGTCCCCGACTGAGGGCGACCCCGACGGCGCAGGGCGGTCGGCGGCACGCCACCGATGGCGGTCCGGCGGGATGACGGCTACTGCCCACGCCCGATCATTCACTCCTGTCGGTGCGCGTCAGGACGAGGTCGACAACGAGGATCGGCGTCATCGCGGCCGCCCCCATGAGGGCCGCCTGCCAGACCGGCAGATCCGCGATCGATCCGACAACGACCAGGATCAGCAGTGCCGCTGGATACGCAATCCGCACAGAACGCGCCATGATTCGACCGTAGCGATCGACGGCACTGCCGAACGCGCCGCGCGAACGGGTCCCCGGCTGACCGTCGAGCAACGCGTCGTCGGCCTGCCTGGGAGAACATCAGGATCGTGGAGATTTGTTGTCGCTCCAGCAGCAACAGATCTCCACAGAAACAGGGCGTCTCCGAGGGCCTGCCTGTTTCGACGGGCAGGATCAGTCTGCCGGCACTGCCTTCACGTAGACGCCCTCGCCCTGGCGCCCCTCGACCAGGCCCTCGGTCTTGAGGACCAGCATTGCTCCACGGATCGATCCGTAGGACACGTCGTACTCGGCCTTCAGTTCGGTGGTGGACGGAAGTTTGTCCCCCACGGCGAGTTGGCCGGTCCGGATCTGCTCGCGGATGGCCTCGGCCACCCGCTCGTACTTGGCGGGCATCTGCACTCCTCGGGTCGCACCCCGAGTAGATCACTTTGAGAAACCTGCATCAACTATGTCGAGCAAGCTAGACCAAGTAGACATAGTTGATTAAGCTGCCGTCGTGTTCATCCTCGGGTCGCACCGGGAAGGGCACACGTCCGGTGCCTGCTCAGTTGTCCTCTCGGGCCGGATTGCAGCAGGCACCGGACCTGATGAACCCACCGTCTGGGCTGGCCCAGGCCACTTGATGTCTCTCGGAGGAGGCCAGGATGAGAGATTTTGCGGTTCCCGCAGTGGTGTCGATGGTGTTCGGGGGACTGCTTCCGGGCTTCCTGGTCGGGCTGCTTGGGTTCCGGGTCAAGTCCCGCTGGTGCCCGCGCTGCGGCGAGTCCACGGAGGCCCTCTGTCGGTCCACGGAGCAGGACAGATGACCTGCCCGGGGCAGCGGGACCGCGCCGAGTTGCCGATCGGGCGGCAGGTGGCCCGCTGGCGGGTACGCCGCCGGATGACCCAGCAGGTATTCGCCGACCGGCTCGGCAAGTCGAAGAGTTGGGTGGACAAGGTAGAACGCGGCGTCCGTGCGCTGGACCGATACTCGGTGATCCAGGAGATCGCCGAGGTGCTCCACGTCGACCCGGCGATCCTGCTGGGCCCCCGCCAGCCCCCGCCGTCGACGGCGACCAGCCTGGACGGGATTGACGCGGTCCGTGCCACGCTGGCCCGCTACCACCGGCCACGGTCCCGGGCTGTTCAGGGCGACCAGATGGAGCGGCACCTAGCGCACGCCTGGTTGACCTACCAGCACGCCCATCACGCACAGCTACTGCGATCCCTCCCCGACCTGCTCGACACCGCCCACGGTGCCCCCATGCTGCTGGTGCCGACATATCGGATCACCGCATCGGTGCTGGTCAAGCTCGGTGAAGCCGACCTTGCCTGGCTCGCCGCCGACCGTGCGGTCACCGCCGCAGAAGCGGACCCCACCCGCACCGGAACCGCTACCATCGCGGTGGCCCAGGCACTGCGAGCCCTCGGCCGCGACCGGCTGGCCCTGACCGCCTGTGTCGCGGCGGCCGACACCACCAAAGACGACGCCGTACGCGGAATGCTGCTGGTGCAGGCGGGTCTCGGCGCTGCTGGAAGCGGCGATCGCCGCAACGCTGAGGACCTGCTCGAACACGCCGCCGACCTGGCCGACCGCCGGTTGGCCGACGACGATCCGCAGCACGCCTGCTTCGGCCTCGCAGCCGTGTTGCTGGCATCTTCCCTCGCCGCTCTCACCCTCGGCGACACAGAGGAAGCGATCTATCTGCACGAGCGGGCCATCCGTCGTATCGACTGGCCTCAACTACCGGCTGAGCACCGGGCCGCCCACCTCATCGATGCCGCCCGCGCCTATCTCCAGACCGGCAACCTCGCTGCCGCCGGGCATACCCTCCTTGATGCCGACACCATTGCCCCCGCCGAGGTCCGATACCGGCCGTACGCCCGTACCGTGATCGCCGAGATCGCCCGCGGCGGCCCGGCGGCGGCCGGCGTAACCCGGCTGGCCTCCATCGTCGGCTTGACCCGGTGACCCGGCGGAATGCCAGCGGAGGGGTGCCCGAACATCCCGCGATGGCCACGTCGGTCCCGGGGCGCAGCAGTTGGTGCGGGGGCCGGTCAGGCGGTGATGCCGACGGCGGCGGCGCTGGCGGCCCACAGGCGCGCGGCCAGCGCCGGGTCGGTGGCGCGCGGCCAGGGCCGGCGCAGCCGCCGGTCGGCGTAGTAACCGCCGTCGACCAGCCGGGACGCCGGCTGGTTGGCCAGCCAGACCAGCGTCTCCGCGCCCTTTTCCGGGCTGCGGAACGGCATCACCCGCATGCCGAGGGCGACCAGCCGGCTGTCCGCGCCGAACCGGGTCCGCACCACCCCCGGGTGGAACGAGTACGCCCGCACGTCGGGCCAGCGCCGGGCCGCCTCGGCGGCGAACAGGATGTTGGCCTGCTTGCTGGTGCCGTACGCGCGCATCGGCCGGTAGCGGCGCAGCGCGGCGTTGAGATCGTCCGGGTCGAGGGTCCCGCTGCGGTGCGCGCCGGAGGCGGTCACCACCAGCCGCCCGACCCGGTCGACCAGCAGGTTGCTCAGCAGGAACGGGGCCAGGTGGTTGGCCTGGATCGACAGTTCGAATCCGTCGACCGTGGTGAGCGGCTCCAACACGATCGCCCCTGCGTTGTTCGCCAGCACGTCGATCCGGTCGTACGTCGCGCGCAGCCGCTCGGCGAGCCCGCGTACGTCGTCGAGCACGGCGAAGTCGGCGCGGAACAGTTCGGGGCGTTCGCCGCACGCCTCGCGTACCCGGTCACCGGCGGCCTGGAGGCGGGCCGGGTCCCGGCCGACCAGCGCCACCCGGTCGCCGCGTCGGGCCAGGGCCACCGCGGCGGCCAGGCCGATGCCCGAACTGGCCCCGGTCACCACCACGGTCCGCCGCCCGGCGACGTCTTCCACAGGTCCATCCACCCCGGTCACGGCACGAGGTTACCGTGGAGTCACCACCCCACGGGGTCCGTCGGGTTCTCGTCACGTGCGGGTGACCGGGCGGGCCGCCCAGGCTGCCCTGGGCGGCCCCACCGCTCAGTACGAGGTGCCGTAGCCGGTCGTCGACTCCTGGTTGGCCAGCCAGACGAAGAAGACCACCATGGCGATGGTGGCCAGCACCGCGATGACGGTGGAGATCCACCCGACGACGATGCCGGCGGTGGCGAAGCCCGCACCGCCCTCCCCCCGCTCCCGGATCTGCCGCCGGGCCACGTGGCCGAGGATCGCGCCGATGAGGCCGACGTAGCCGCCGAGCCCGTAGCCGCACAGCCCGATCGCACCGATGATCGAGACGATCATCGAGGCGATGGCGAGGCCGTTCTGCGGCGGCGGGGGCTGGTAACCGCCGTAGCCGGCGTACCCCGTCGGCTGCGGGTAGCCGGGCTGCGGGTAGGCGGCAGCGGCGGCGTACGGGTCGACCGGGGCGGCCTGGGCGGGGATGTGCGGCGCGCCCGCGTACGGGTCGGCCGGGGCGTACGGGTCCTTGCCGACCGGCGGGGCGGACATGGGCGGGCCACTGGCCGGCAGTGTCGGGTCGGGCTGCTGGGCCGACCAGGCCGGGTCCGACCAGCCGTCGGAGGGCGGGGGATAGGTCATCTGATCTTCTCCGTCGCATGTAGGTGCGCCGTCAGGGTAGCCAGGACCGCACAGTGGCGAGGTCGGCCCCGTGGTGGCTCGTTGCCCGCGTCCGGTCGAGCGGGCAGGATGCCGGAATGGCTATCGACGCACGTGGGGCCGACCGATCCGGCAGCCGACCGAGGCGGGACGTGAGCCGCCCCGGCCTGGCCCGGCGCACCCGCGTCACCACCGGTGGCAGCCAACCCGGCCAGGACGAGCCGGTGCCGCTGCCGGACCCGGTGACCATGCGGCTGGACGGCCGGGTCGCCCTGGTCACCGGCGCGGGCAGCGCCGACGGCATCGGGTACGCCACCGCCCGCCGACTGGCCGACCTGGGTGCCCGGGTGGCCATCGTCTCCACCACCCGGCGCATCCACGAGCGGGCCGGTGAGCTGGGCGTGACCGGTTTCGTCGCCGACCTGACCGACGAGTCCGAGGTCGGCGCGCTCGCCGACGCGGTCGCCGAGCAGCTCGGTGACGTCGAGGTGCTGGTCAACAACGCCGGGCTGGCCAGCCGGGCCAGCCCCGAGGTGCTCCGCCCGGTGGCCCAGCTCAGCTACGACGAGTGGCGCGGCGAGATCGACCGGAACCTGACCACCGCGTTCCTGTGCAGCCGGGCCTTCATCAGCGGGATGGCCGAGCGGGGCTGGGGGCGGATCGTCAACCTCTCGGCCACCGCCGGCCCGGTCAACGCCCTGCCCACCGAGGCGGCGTACGCGGCGGCCAAGGCGGGGGTGGTCGGGCTGACCCGGGCCCTGGCGATGGAGATGATCGCCGACGGGGTGACGGTGAACGCGGTGGCCCCCGGCACCATCTATACGGCGGCGTCCACGATGGCGGAGATCAAGCAGGGGCTCGGCACCCCGGTCGGCCGCCCCGGCACCCCCGACGAGGTGGCTGCCGCGATCAGCTTCCTCTGCTCGCCCGCGGCGTCGTACATCACCGGGCAGATGCTGGTGGTGGACGGCGGCAACAGCGTCCGGGAGGCGCAGTTCCGCTGATCAGTAGCCGGTGCCGGTGCTGCTGCCGACGCCGGCCACCACGACGAGGGCGAGCCAGCCGCAGCAGACGAGCACCCCGATCGCGGTGAACGCGTAACTGAGGACCAGCCCCCAGGTGGCGAGCTGGTCGCCGTCCTCGCCGGTGCGGCGGATCTGCCGTTTCGCCAGGTGGCCGAGGACGATGCCGGCCGGGGCGAAGACGAAGGCGAACACCAGGGACAGGATCGCCGGCACGTTGGTCCCACCGCCACCCGGTGGTCCGTACGGCCCGGGTGGTGGGTGGCCCCACTGCTGTCCCTCCCACGGGGGCCCGGTCCAGCCGGGTGACCCGGGCGGTGGGTCTGACCCGCCCGGCTGGCCGATGCCCGGGGACGCACCGGCCGCAGCCGCCTCCGCCGGCCGTTCCCGGTCCGACGGTTCGGACGGCTGTGCCCAGGGGGACGGCTCGGATGGTCGGGCCCATGCCGACGGCCCGGGCTCCGCCGGGCTCCACGGCCCCTGCGGCGGCACGGGCGCGGGCGGGGTGGCCGGCTCGCCGGGTGGCTCGTACGGTGACGGTGGCTGCTCCGGCTCGCCCGGTGGCGTACTCACGGTGCCCGCCCTCCGCCGCAGGTCAGTGGCCTCTCTCCGGCGGACGCTACCGGCGCGCGGCGCGGCTTTTCACCCGGTTGACGCCGGGTCACCTCGTCGGGGACCGGTCAGGGCAGTCGGGACAGGCCTGCGGCGGCCCGCTCGATGATCAGGCAGCGGTCCTCGACGTAGTCCATGCCGGCCGCTTCGGCGATCCGCTGCGCCTCGGCGGAGGCGATGCCGAGCTGGAGCCAGACCGCCGGCGCGCCGATCGCCGCCGCCTGTCGTACCACCTCGACGGCGTCCCGGGCCGGGCGGAAGACGTTCACCAGGTCCACCGGGTGCGTAATGTCGGCGAGCGACGGGTAGGCCCGCTCACCGAACAACTCGTCCACGGTCGGGTTGACCGGGATGATCCGCCAGCCGTACCGCTGCATCTGCGCCGGCACCCGGTGTGCGGCCTTGCCCGGGTCGCGGGACGCGCCCACGACGGCGATCACGGCGGAGTCGGCGAGGAGCTGCTGTGCGGTCCGCATCTGCCGAGCCTAGCCCGATTCCGGGCGGGTGGGACCGGCCCGGCTCTGTCCGCCGCCGCTCGCCCGACCGGCCCGCTCAGAGCAGGGCGAGCTGTTCGGGGACGGGTGCGGGCGGTGGGGGCGGCATGCGGCGGGTGTCGCCGGGTTCGCCGCGGTGCAGGCCGTGCCGGCGGGCCGCGATCCGCACCCGGGCGGTCAGTTCCCGCTGGTACGCCTGCGGCGGGTAGGCCCCGGACCGGTACAGCTCCCGGTATCGGGGGACCAGGTGCGGGAACTCCCGGCCGAGCCAGTGCGCGTACCACTGGCGGGCGCCGGGGCGCAGATGCAGGGCCAGCGGGGTGACGCTGGTGGCACCGGCGGCGGCGATGGCCGCGAGGGTGGCGTCGATCGACGCGTCGTCGTCGCAGAGGCCGGGCAGGATCGGCGCCATCAGCACTCCCACCGCGAAGCCGGCGTCGGTGAGCCGGCGGACCGCGTCGAGCCGGCGGCGCGGGCTCGGGGTGCCCGGCTCCACCGCCCGCCACAGGGCCTCGTCGACGAAGGCCACCGAGAACGACAGGCTGACCCGGGTGACCTCGGCGGCCTGGCGCAGCAGCGGCAGGTCGCGCAGGATCAGCGTGCCCTTGGTGAGGATCGAGAACGGGTTGGCGAAGTCCCGCAGTGCCGTGAGGATCGGCGGCAGCAGCCGGTAGCGGCCCTCGGCGCGCTGGTAGCAGTCGACGTTGGTGCCCATCGCGATGGCCGCGCCGCGCCAGCGCGGAGCGGCCAGCTCGCGGCGGACCAGCTCCCCGGCGTTGACCTTGACGATCACCTTGCGGTCGAAGTCCGCGCCCGCGTCTAGGTCGAGGTAGGTGTGCGAGTTGCGGGCGAAGCAGTAGACACAGGCGTGGGTGCAGCCCCGGTACGGGTTGATCGTCCAGCTGAACGGCACCTGCGACCCGCCCGGCACCCGGTTGATGATCGACTTGGCCTGCACCTCGTAGAAGGTCATGCCGGCGAAGTCGGGGGTGTCGAACGTGCGGGTGACCGCTCCGGGCAGCGCCAGCGGCAGGGGTGGCGTCGCTGGCGCTGCCCGGTCGGGACGCTCCTCGTCCGGGGGAGCGGAGAGGTGGTCCCAGCGCATGCCGTTCATTCGAACATGTGTGCGAGTGCGGCGCAAGTGAAACGCCGGCGGCCGGGCCGCCGGGCCCGACCGCCGGCGCGGTGGTCAGTGCTGGTGGTCGGCCAGCTGCTTGCGGACGTCGTCCATGTCCAGCGCCTGGACCTGCTCGATCAGGTTTTCCAAGGCCGACTCGGGCAGCGCGCCGGGCTGGGCGAAGACGATCACGCCGTCCCGGATCGCCATGATCGTGGGGATCGAGCGGATGTCGAACTTGGCGCCCAGCTCCTGCTGCGCCTCGGTGTCGACCTTTCCGAAGGTGATGTCGGGGTGCTTCTCCGACGAGCGCTCGTAGACCGGGGCGAACCGCTTGCACGGGCCGCACCACTCGGCCCAGAAGTCGACCAGCACGATGCCGCTGCTCTCGGTCACCTCGTCGAAGTTGGCCGTGGTCAGCTCAACGGTTGCCATTGGACTCTCCGATCAGCGCGGATTGCTTTTTCCGTCCCGTAGAACCAGGTGGTACCCCGGCAAATTCCCGGGTGGGACGCGCCGAAACCGGCCCGCTCCGGTGCCCCGATCATGCTCATCGAGCTGCATCTGTCGATGCGCGCATGCGGAATGCACTTGCACGACGCATTTGCGTGACGGCCCGTGATGGGAGCGTTTCCAGGGAGATCGCCGCCCGGAGCTGCGAACATGCGCAAACTTGTCGCCTGACAAGGTACTACTCCACCTGCGGAGATCGCTCTCTCGTTGATCGTTAGTGACTCTGAGTATTGTTACGAAAAGATAAATGTGACCTCTGTCTCTGTCCGTTCATCGTCGCGGTGGGGCAGAATCTTCGACATCAGAGCGTGGGCGGCGGGTGCCGGGGAGGGCCCCGCCGCTCATTGCGTCTCCCCCCGGGTGGGCCCGGGAGTGACATTTCGCCGTCACCCGCCGCCCGGTGTCTCCTTAACCACCGGTAAGGCAGGTCGAGTCCACCACCGCCAAGGCGTGTCGGGTCGTGCCCACCGCTGCCCGACGGCGGCGGCGCGCGGGTGCCCGTACCGCGACGCCGGCAGCCGGCCGGCGGATCGTGCCGGGACGGGCCCGGCACCCGTCCGGCGGGCTTATGCTGACGGCGGAGGTCCTGATGAGCCACTCCCTCGCCGGAGAGCCGCCCTCTGCCGGACGGCGTGCCGCACCGCTGACCAGCGCCGTCTACTCCGCCACCGAGTGGGACCTGCTCACCACCCTGCCCGGCCGGGTGCTGGTGGCCGCCGCCTCGCCCGGTCCGGGGCGCCCGCCCCGGGACGTCACCGCCGGCCTCGTCGGGTTGGACGCGCTCGCCGCAGGCCGGGCCTCCGACAGCGACCTCGTCCGCGCCGTGGTCGCCGCGATCTACGCCCGGCACGACGGCGCGACCGCTCCGGTCGGCGGGCCCCCCGGCCCGGCGGACCTGCCGCCGGCCTGCCGGGCCGCCGTGCGGGTGCTGCGCCGCCGGGCCGACCCCGCGGACTCCGCCGCGTACCGGCAGTGGGTGGAGTCGGTGGCGGTCCGGGTCTGCCGTACCGGTGTCCCCGACCCCACCGACCAGCGGTTCCTGGACCGCCTCGGCGACGCGTTGGGCCTGCGCGGGCGGTGAGGGCGCGACGGTCCGGCGGACCCGGGCGGGCGCCCCGGAGGGCATCGGTCGGGGTGGCGCACGGGGCCCGCCGCGGCGGCCGTACCCTCTTGGAACCGTGACCGAGGACCAGCTCGACGTGGGTGTCGGACCGTGGCCGGGCGACCCGCCGGACGACCCGCGCTACGACCCGGAGCTGCTCGCCGCCGGCGACCGGCGCAACGTGGTGGACCGCTACCGCTACTGGCGGCGGGAGGCCGTCGTGGCCGACCTGGACACCCGGCGGCACGAGTTCCACGTGGCCATCGAGAACTGGCAGCACGACTTCAACATCGGCACGGTGGTCCGCAACGCCAACGCCTTCCTCGCCGCCGAGGTGCACATCGTCGGGCTGCGCCGGTGGAACCGCCGGGGCGCCATGGTCACCGACCGGTACCAGCACGTCCGGCACCATCCGACGATCGAGGAGTTCGTCGGCTGGGCCGCCGGGCGGGAGCTGCCGGTGGTCGGCATCGACAACCTGCCCGGCAGCCGACCGTTGGAGACCACCACGCTGCCCCGGCGCTGCGTGCTGCTCTTCGGACAGGAAGGGCCGGGGCTGTCCGCCACCGCCCGCACCGCCTGCGACCAGCTCTTCTCGATCGCCCAGTACGGCTCGACCCGGTCGATCAACGCCGGGGTGGCCAGCGGCATCGCCATGCACGCCTGGGTACGCGCCCACGCCGGCGCCCCGCCCGCCTGACCCCGTCCCGCCCGACCCGCACCGGGCCGGCACCCCCACCGCCGACCGCAGGAAATCGCCGTACGGTCGCTGAGTGGGGAAATGGGCGGCACGTCCGTGGCGGCGGCTTGACGCCGGGCGCGTCACCGGGCCACGGTGGGGATGTGAGTGTCGTGGTGAGTTGTCCGAGGTGCGCGGGTCAGGTACGCCCACCGGACCTGATGCACGGTGAGTCGCGTTGTGTCAGGTGCGGACCGGTGGCCCCGCTGCACGTGCCCGAGCACATCGACGCCGACATCGTGGCGAGCGTGGTGGACCGGTTGGCCGCCGAGAGCGACCCGCGGCGGCCCGCGCTGCCGCTGTGGTGCCCGTGGCCGCTGCCGTCCGGTTGGACGGTGACCGGGGTGGCCTGGGCCGGCGACGAGCCCGGTGGCGTCCGCGCCACGGCCGTCGCGTGCGCCGGGCCGGCGCCACTCGGTGGTGGACCGGCCGAGCTGGTCCTGGTGGCCGAGGAGCCGGGGGTGGGGCTGGGCACCCGGTTCGCCGGGGTGGCCGGTCCGGACCCCGGTCCAGAGTTGACGGAGGTGCTGGCCGGGCCCGGTCCCGGCCCTGGTCACCCCGAGCATGTCGAGCCGGCGCGGATCAGGGTCGGCGGCCATCCGACTCCACTGTGGTTAATCAATTCGGCAACGGATCGAAGCGCGTACGCCGGTGAGGCTCGGGGAATGTGGCTCCATGCGATAGCCTGGCCGGCGAGCGCGGGTCACCTCCTCGCGGAAGATGTCGTCCTGCACGACCTCACCGAGTGGACTCCGCCCGAGCTCGTGTACGGCGCTCCGTCCCCGTACCTGCACGGAGGGGCCTGACGGTCCTCCGGGTGAGTCGGAGATGGGACGCAGATATTCACGCTACGACATCATGCTGATACTCTGGGTGCCGCTGCGGTAAACGGACCCGGCGCCGCGCGAGAGGATGGCCCGCTATGGTCAAGAAGGTCCTCACCTGGGCCGGTATCGCATTCTTGATCTTTTTCGTTGCCTACCGGCCAAACTCGGCAGCGGACGTCTTCAAGTCACTCGGCGGTGGCATCGTGGACATCGCCCAGGGCTTCGGCGACTTCTTCACGAGCCTCGTGGCTTAACCCCCGATGGGCAGCCCCTCCGGACCCCCGTTCGACCCGGACGATCCCGGCCGGGACCGCCGGGAGCGGGACACCGAGCCGATCCCCAGGTACCGACCCGACGACGGGCCGGCCTACGGGTCCGGGGCGGGGCCCACCGGTGGACCGTCCTTCTCGGACGACGCCGGCTACGGCGACGCCCCGGGATTCGGTGGACCGGGGCGGACCTGGGCCCGCGACCCGGAGGCGGGCTACCAGCCGCCGGTCATCTCGGAAGAGGAACTGGCCGGCCTGCGGTCCGACGCCCAGGGCATGACACCCCGCCGGGTGCTCCCCCTGGAGGACGAGCCCAGCTCCCTGGTCGCCCGCTACCTCTTCCCCACCGAGCGCTACCGGGGCGAGTGGAAGCGGCACTGGATCCACCTCGGCACCCCGATCGTCGTCGGGGTGGCGGCCACCTTCGTCCTCGGCTACCTCTCCGGATTCCTCGCCGGGCAGGACGTCGGCGCCCTCACCACCATCGCCGTGCTGCTCTGGTTCGCGGTGATGGGCTGGGTGGCGTGGAAGGTCGCCGACTGGTGGTACGACCGGTTCATCCTGACCAACAAGCGGGTCATGGTGGTCAACGGCATCGTCACCCGCAAGGTCGCCATGATGCCGCTGGCCCGGGTCACCGACATGAAGTACGAGCAGACCCCCACCGGTCGGGCCCTCAACTACGGCACCTTCGTGCTGGAGTCCGCCGGCCAGGAGCAGGCGCTACGGGAGATCAAGAACCTGCCCAACCCGAACGAGCTCTACCTGCGGGTCGTCGAGGAGATGTACGAGCCGCAGGCGGTCGAGGCCCGGTTGGGCAAGGAGGCCGACGAGGCGAAGGCCGACGACGGCGCCTGAACGCTTTCGTCCGTACGTCGGGCGAACTGCCCACCTTCCGCCGTCGACCGGACCCTGTCCGGCGTGACAGCCTGCCAGACAGGACGGGGTGCGGAGGTGAGCGGTGGCCGACCGGGATCCGCTGGAGGACGAGTTCCGCGACTTCGTCGCGGCGCGCTCCGGCGCCCTGCTGCGTACCGCGTACCTGCTCGCCGGGGACTGGGCCACCGCCGAGGACCTGCTCCAGACCGCGCTGACCAAGACGTATCTGGCCTGGCGGCGGTTGGGCGGGATCGAGGCGGTCGAGCCGTACACCCGACGGGTGATGGTCAACACGTCCACCAGCTGGTGGCGGCGTCGGTGGCACGGTGAACGCCCCACCGAGGTGCTGCCCGAGCGGGCCGGGGTGGACGAGATCGAGCAGCAACTCGACCGGGACGCCCTCTGGCGACACCTGCGCATGCTGCCGGCCCGGCAGCGGGCGGTGCTGGTGCTGCGCTACTACGAGGACCTGTCCGAGGCCCAGACGGCGGCACTGCTGGAGATCTCCCCCGGCACGGTGAAGAGCCAGACGTCGCGCGCCCTGAACACCCTGCGCCGCCGGCTGGCCGCCGAAGGGCTGCCCGACCTCGCCGCCGACCCGACCGGCCGCCCCACCCCGGCCGCCCCGACGGCCCGCCCGGCCACCGCAGCCCGGCCCTCACCCGCCGCCCGTACGCCGTCGCCCGACCGGGCCACCGGGGGCACCCGGACACCCGCGCCGCGTCAGGCCCCGGCCGGTGCGGGCACCCGACCGAGCCCGACCACGGCGCTCGCTGCGGAGAGCCGATGAAACCCTCCTCACCCCGGTCGGACAACCGGACCGGCGCCCCCGAGCGTCCATTCGCCGTGACGCACCACGAGCCGCTGGAGCAGGCGCTGCGGGAGACCCTCGTCCAGCGGGTCGCCGTACCGCACCGGCTGCCCGTCGACCCGGCCGGAGTGGCGCTCGGGCGGGCCCGGCGGGCGCGACGACGGCGTACCGTCGCCGGGCTCGCCCTGGCCGGCGTGGCGACCGCCCTGGTCACCGGGGGCATGACCCAGCTCGGCGGGCAGGCGGACCGCCCCACCACCCCGACCGTGGTGCTCGGCGACCCGCGCGGGGTGGCCAGCCTGTCCGCCGGACCGGTCGCGCCCGCCCCGCCGCGGCAACCCGCCGACGGCGGGGTCGACCTGATCGTCGCCGGCACCCTGGTCACCGCCGCCGGGCAGCGGTACGAGCTGGGCGTCGGGCCGGTCGAACGCGCGCAACGGCTGCCCGACCACAGTGGCTGGATGCTGACCGGGGCGGTCACCGCGGCCGGCCGTACCCTCTGGGTGGTGCCCGCCGGGGGTGAGCCCCGGGCTCTGCTCGCCGGGGCGGACGAGATCGCCCTCTCGCCGGACGGCCGTCAGGTGGCCTGGCGTGACGACGGCCGGCTCTTCGCCGCCGGGATCGTCGCCGGTCAACTCGTCGCCCTAGTGACCGGACCGCCCGCCGACGCGGTGCCGGTCCGGCTCGTCGGCGACCGGGTCCTGCTGCGGGCCGGTTCCGCAGGTGGTCACCGGTGGTGGCGGCCGACGCCGGGCGGGTCACCCGGGCCCGTCGCCCCGGACGTCCTCGATGTCTACGGGACCAGGCCGGACGGCCGGCTGGTCGCCCGGGTACGCGCCGGGGCCCGGAGCTGCCTGGCCGTGCTCGCCCCCGACCTGATCCCGGCCACCACCCGGTGCGCGCCGACGCCCGCCACCGACGGTCGGGGTGCGGTCTCCCCCGACGGGCGTTGGCTGCTGGTCAACGGCCGGGTCGCCGGGGCGGACGGCGCGGTCCTGGTCGACCTGACCGGCACCGACCCGCCGGCGCGGACCGCCGGCCCGCTGATCGACGGCGGGGTGACCTGGACGGACACCCGGACGGCGGAGTACGTCGACCGGGACGGCGCGCTGGTCCGGCTGCGTCCCGCCGAGGCGCTGGCGGGCCAGCGGGCCACCCCGACCCCGGTCGCCGGGGTCGGCGACGGCGTCCGGCCGGTGCTGGTGACCGGCACCGACCCGGGGTGACCTGCCCGGGTAGCGTCGGGATCATGCCCGCGCGCCCGTTGATCGACCTGCACGCCCACTCCACCGCCAGCGACGGCACGCTGGGCCCTGCCGACCTGGTCCGGGCCGCCGCCGACGCCGGGTTGGACGTCGTGGCGATCACCGACCACGACACCACCGCCGGGTGGGCGGCGGCGGTCGACGCGTTGCCCACCGGGCTCAGCCTCGTGCGGGGCGCGGAACTGTCCTGCCGCTGGCAGGGTGCCCAACCGGCGCTCCCGCTGCACCTGCTGGCGTACCTGTTCGACCCGGAACACCCCGAACTGGTCGCCGAGCTGGCCCGGGTACGGCAGGCCAGGGAGGCACGCGGGGAACGGATCGTCGAGCTGCTGCGTGCCGACGGGATCGACGTGAGCTGGCCGGAGATCATGGCCGCCGCCGACGGGGGCACGGTCGGTCGGCCGCACATAGCCGCCGCGCTGATCCGGGCCGGCCTGGTCGCCACCACCACCGAGGCGTTCGGCCCGCAGTGGCTGGGGCAGCGGTACCGGCTGCCCAAGGAGGACATCGACGTGTTCCAGGCCGTCGCCCTGGTCCGGGCGGCCGGTGGCGTGCCGGTGTTCGCCCACCCCCGGGCCAGCCGGCGGGGGCGGATCGTCCCCGACTCGCTGATCGCCGAGCTGGCCGACGCGGGGCTCGCCGGCCTGGAGGCCGACCACGAGGACCACACCCCCGCCGAGGCCGCGCACGTCCGGGGGCTCGCCGCCGACCTGGGCCTGCTGGTCACCGGCTCGTCGGACTTCCACGGCAGCCACAAGAGCGTCCGGCTGGGCGCGCACACCACCGCTGTGGGGGCGTACGAGCGGATCGTCGCGGCGTCCTCCGGAGTGACCGGCGTCGCTTCCGGCTGATCCGCGTTTCGCCTGCCAGCGGCACCGCTACCCTCGTCCGGTGGATCTCAAGCTCTTCGGTGAGGTCTTCGTGACCCTGCTGGTCATCGTCGACCCGCCGGGCATGATGCCGATCTTCCTCGCCCTGACCGGACCGCTGCCGGCCCGTGACCGTAACCGGGCCGCCTGGCAGGCGGTCGCGTTGGCGCTCGGCGTCATCGTGGTCTTCGCCGTCGCCGGCCAGACCCTCCTGGCCTACCTGCACGTCGACCTGCCGGCGTTGCAGGCGGCCGGTGGCCTGCTGCTGATCCTGGTGGCGCTGGAACTGCTCACCGGCAAGGCCGACGACCCCAGCCAGCAGGCCACCTCCAACATCGCCCTGGTGCCGCTGGGCACTCCGCTGCTGGCCGGGCCCGGCGCGATCGTGGCGACCATGCTGTTCGTGCAGCAGTCCGAGGGTGTCGGGCAGGTCTCCGCGATCGCCGCCGCGATCGTCGCGGTGATGCTGGCGGTCTGGGTGGTGCTGCGGTTCTCCGGCGGGATCGTCAAGATCCTCCGACCGGGCGGCATCGAGGTGCTGACCCGGATCGCCGGCCTGCTGCTGGCCGCCATCGCCGTGCAGCTCATCGCCGACGCGGTGGCCGCCTTCGTCACCCAGTACGTGAACATGAGCTGATCCGCCCGTCGTGCCGCCGTCGGGCTGTCGTACCGGGCTGGCAGGATCACGGGGGTGCGACGAGCCTCCTCCGCCGGCACCCCCCGGCCCCGCTCCGGCCAACCCGAGCAACTCGGCTTCGCCGGCATGCCCGAACGGCTCTTCACCTGCACACCCAGCAAACTCGGCGCGTACGCCGACTGTCCCCGCCGCTACCGCTACGCCTACCTGGACCGGCCCGCCCCGCCGAAGGGCCCGCCGTGGGCGCACAACTCGCTCGGCGCGAGCGTGCACACCGCCCTGAAGAACTGGTATGCGCTGCCCATTGACCGGCGGCGTCCCGAGGCGCTGCCTGCCCTGCTCAAGGGCACCTGGGTCCGCGAGGGCTACCGCGACGACGAGCAGGAACGGGCGGCCTACCAGCGGGCGCTGGGCTGGCTGGAGGGCTACGTCGCCACCCTCGACCCCGGCGACGACCCGCTGGGCGTGGAACGGGTGGTCGCCGTCAAGACCGCCGTGCTGGCCTTCAACGGGCGGGCCGACCGGATCGACTTCCGCCCCGGCCCGGACGGCCCCGAACTGGTCATCGTCGACTACAAGACCGGCCGTACCGGGCTGGACGCCGACGACGCACGCGGCTCGCAGGCACTCGCCCTCTACGCGTACGCCGCCGAGCGGACGTTCCGCCGGCCCTGCCGCCGGGTGGAGCTGCACCACCTGCCGACCGGCACCGTCGCCGGGCACGACCACAGCGAGGAGTCGCTGGCCCGGCAGCTCAGCCGCGCCGAGGACACCGCACGGGACATCATGGCCGCCGAGCGGGCGGTCACCGAGGGGGCCGACCCGGACGAGGCGTTCCCTACCGTGGCCGGGCCCCGCTGTGGCTGGTGCGACTACCGCCGTACCTGCCCGGTCGGCGCGCAGACCCCCGGCCGCGAGCCGTGGTCGGCGATCGACCGTCCCGCCGCTCCGGTGACCGACTGACCGGCCTCCCGCGTCGCGCCGACCCGTCCGGGGTGGTCTAGGCGACGACGGCGGCGAGGCGGGCGGCACGGGCCTTCGCCGCCTGCTGGATCGGGCTCTCCCGCCAGTTGCGCGGCAGCGCCGTCAGGGCCAGCCGCAGCGTCCGGACGCTCAGGTCGGCCGACAGCGCGGTGGTGGGCAGCCCCAGGCCGCCGTAGAGCCGCCGCGCCCACGGCGGCAGCAGCCCGAGCGCCGTGCCGGCCACCCCGAAGTACGCCCAGCGTGGCGGCCCCAGGCTCAGCCCGAGGCGGGCCGGTCGGCTGAGCTTCCACGGGATCGGCGGGGCGGTCAGGAACAGGGCGGTCTCCGCCGCCTCCTTCGTCATCCGCAGCTCGGGCCGGACCGCCCGGTAGTACTCGGCTACCTCGGCGGCACTGCCGGGCACCCCCGCCGGGTCCAGCCCCACCAGCGCGGCGGCCCGCCGCTGCTCGGCGTAGTACCCGTCCACCTCGGCATCGGTCAGCGGCAGGCCGGCCCGGCGGGCGGTGCCGACGAACGACTCGACCTCGGTGACGTGCACCCAGCGCAGCAGGTCCGGCTCGTCGATCCGGAACCGCTCCCCGGTGAACAGGTCGGTGGCGCGCAGCCGGCCGTGCAGGGCCCGCAACCGCCGACCGGCCCGCTCGGCCTCGGCGGTGGTGCCGTAGACGACCGTGTCGACGTACGTGCCGGTGCGGACCAGCCGGCCCCAGGCGTCCGACCGGTAGTTGCTGTTCTGGGCCACCCCGGCCATCGCCCGGGGGTGCAGGGCCTGCAGGTAGAGGGAACGCAGGCCGGCGACGATCAGGATCGGCTCGTCGTGCACCTTCCAGGTGACCGAACCGGGACCGAAGAGGCCGAGATCGTCGGTGTCCACCCGTCAACAGTGCCACGCCCCGCCGGGAACCGCCGGCCGTCGGAGCGCCCCCCGGGACGCCGCCGGGTGGGGTGAACCGGAACGGTCTTAGCCGCGTGTACGCCTGAAGGGCAGGTCGCGACGTACGCTGTCTGCCGCAACCCGCATTCCACGCTCGGAGGTGTCGGTGTTCAAGGAGATCAACGGTCTGCCCGGTCATGTCCTGGTGGTCCACGCCGTGGTGGTCTTCGTGCCGCTGCTCGCGCTGCTCGCCAGCGCGTACGGGCTGATGCCCCGCTGGCGGCCCCGGCTCGACTGGGCGGTGGCCATCCTGGCCGTGGTCACCCCGGTCCTCGCCTGGGTGGCGACCGAGTCGGGGGAGGCCTTCGAGGCGGCGCTGCGGGCGAAGGGCTACTCGCCCGAACTGCTCGCCAAGATCCACGAGCACTCCGAGTACGGCGAGACGCTGCAGTGGTTCACCATCGGCCTGGCCGTGGCGGCGTTGCTGCTGCTGGCGGTGACCAGCAACCGGGTGCGTACCCCGGACCTGCCCGCCTGGACGACCTGGGTACTGACCGCGATCACCGTGGTGCTGGCCGTGTTCGCCCTGGTCTACGTCTACCTCACCGGGGACAGCGGTGCCGCCTCGGTGTGGAGCAACACCTTCTGACCGGTGACCCCGTCGGTCGGCGGTCAGAACAGCGCCCGTGAGCAGAGCAGGCAGAGCAACACCAGCAGCACGACCCCGACCACCGCGCCGACGCCCCAGGTGATCCGTTGCGCCTGCTGTTCCGCGGCGTCCATCGCCTCCATGTCCTGCACCGGCAGGGTGCGGGCCGGGGTCGCCGCCAGGTGTACGGGGGGACGCCAGCCCGGCGGCGGGGGCGTGGTCGGCGGCGGCCCGGCGTAACCAGCCGCGCCCGCCCACCCCGGCCCTGACGCCGCCCTGCCCGTCCCCGGTGCAGGCCGACCCGACTGCGGTACCGGCCCGCCCGTCCTCGGCAGGGGTCCACCCGTTTCCGGTGCCGCCGGGCCGGCTGCCGGTCTGGACGTCCCCGGGCCGGACCCCGCGTCGGACGGCGGGCCCGGAGCAGGCTGGCCGGGCATCGGGCCGGGCTGGTCGGGCTGGCTTGGCGTCGGGTCGGGCTGGCTTGGCGTCGGGTCAGGCTGGCCGGGCGTCGGGTCGGGCTGGCCGGGTACCGGGCTCGGCTGGTCGGGCGGTGCGGAGGGCTGGTCGGGCGGTGGAGCGGACGACTGAGCCGGAAGGCCCGACGCCGACCCGTCGGCCGGGTCGGCCCAGGGCGACGGTGCCGGCGGGGATCCCGCGTCCGTCGCGGCTGCGGACCCGGCCCCCGTTCCCTCTCCCGGGTCGGCGTCCGTCTGTTCCGCCGTACCCGCGTCGCTCGGCGGGGGCATCGGTCCGGTGGGGGAGGGGGTGGGCGGGCGTCGCCAGTACTCGTCCTCGGGGCTGGCACCGCTGGGCGTCGTCACGCCGTCCGACGCTACCAACGCGAGGAGCCCGTCAGCAGGTTCGACGCGGCGATCTTCGACCGGCGCACGCCGTACGCCGGTGCGGTGCGGTCGGCTTCACCCGCCTGCTGCGGTCCGGGTGGATGCCGGAGAAGCGCCTTCGGTGGTGCGCCGGGGTGTGGCCGGCGCGGGGTAGTGTTGCCGATCGTGATCCCCGAGGACCCGGCCGGGCATGGCGTGCCCGGCGACGACGACCGCACGGTCGACCTCAGCGACGACTTCGTGGTGCTGCCGGAGCAGACCACCGACGACACCGACTTCGGTTGGGGTGAGCGCCGGGGCGGCAACGACGACTGGTTGCTCGCCGAGCGCCCCCCGCACTGGAGCTGACCCCCGGGGCCGCCCGACCGGGCATGCCTTCGGCAAGATCCACTCAATGGGGTCGATGGTGCGGTGTCCGAGGTGGGCGATACCGCAATGTCGGCCCCGACGAGTAGATCATCCCCGGATGACGACGCTGAATCGGCTGCCTTCCGGCTGGCCGACCGAGCGCTGCGCCTGATCGGGTCGGACGGCCAGGTAGAGCGCGGACGAGCCGTCGACCGCGTTCCCACCCACCACGTCGAGCACCAGCGCGTCGGCTGCCAACAGGACCGTCTCACCGGCGTTCCGTCCCGCCGGGAGCACGAGCAGGTCGACCCGCGCGCCGGGGCGCAGGACCGCGAGGGCGGCCGGCTCGGCCAGGCGTACGGGCACTCCGACGAAGCCGCTCGGCAGCGGCAGCGCGGCCGGAGTCTCCCCGTCGGCGGCTCGACCGCGAGCCGGAGCGGACCGGTCATCGTCCTGCCCGTGCGGGGTGGCGATCCCGTCGGCACCCGTACCTCTGTGGGACGTGGTGGGTGCAGGCCGGCCAGTGTCCAGGACGATCACCGCCAGCCCCAGCAGAACGGCGACCAGCACCGCGCGCAGCAGGGTCACCCCACCCGGCCGGCGCGGCCAGCGCAACGGTCGTAGCGAGCCGTCGCCGTTCGCGCCCGTGGCCGCCATGGCCCACCTCCGCCTGTCCACCGGGATGCCCCGGTGGCGTCCCGGCTCAGCAGGCTAGGCGGAAACCGCGCCCCTCACGAGCCGTTGTCCACAGCCTGTGGACAACGGCTCGCCCTGTGGAAAACCCACCCGCCCCGACCGCCCCGGCCCGGCCCCCGCCCCGGCCCCCCCAGCCCCGGCCCCCCAGCCCCGGCCCCGCCCGGCCGGGTGATCAAGAGGTTCGCGTCATCCGCAGAGATCCACTTGACGCAAATCTCTTGATCAACCCGGGTGGGCGGGCGGGGGTGGGTGCGGGAGGTCGGGTGGGGGTCAGGAGGAGGTGCTGGTGGCGGGGGACTTGGTGGAGCTGGACGAGCCGGACGCCGACGATCCGCCCGAGCTGGACGATCCGCCCGAGCCGGAAGACGCGCCCGAGCCGGAAGACGCGCCCGAGCCGGACGACGAGCCCGAGCCGGACGACGAGCCGGAGGAGTCTCCGCCGGACGAGGAACCCTCCGACTTCGCCGGCTTCGCCGCGCCGCCCTTGCCCTCGCTGCCGGAGGCCCGGGAGTCGGTGCGGTAGAAGCCGGAGCCCTTGAACACGACCCCGACCGAGTTGAAGACCTTGCGCAGCCGCCCCTCGCACGCGGGGCACTCGGTCAGCGGCTCGTCGGAGAACGACTGCACCGCCTCGAGCTGGTGGCCGCACGCGGTGCAGGCGTACTGGTACGTGGGCACGTTCTCCTCCGGATCTGGTACGGCCGGTTGGCACTCGACGTATTCGAGTGCCAATGGTGCGTCATCGGACCCGGGTTCGTCCAGCGGGCGTGATCGTCATCCGCCCACCGGGTGTCCCCGGACCGCAGCGTCAATCCGCCGAATGATCAACGGAGGTGGGCGGCGGAAGCGCGAGGAGCCCGTCCGACGGGGTCAGCGCGGCGCCCACCGGCCGGTCGTGCGGCTGGCCGGGCAGCGCCTGGAGCAGTTCGCCGTCGTGCAGCAGCGCCACGGTCAGGGTGGCCGTCGGCACCCGGGCCAGGGCCCGGTCGTAGGAGCCGCCACCCCTGCCCAGCCGCAGGCCGTGCCGGTCCACCGCCACCGCCGGCACCACCACCAGGGTGGCTCCGCCGATCGCCGTCCGGCCGAGCCGGGGGCCGGCGGGCTCGCGCATGCCCCGGCCGGCGGCGACCAGGGAGCCCGGCCCGGCGTACGCGGCCCAGTCCAGGTCGAGGTCGTCGCACAGCACCGGCAGCAGCAGTTCCGCCCCGGCCGGCAGGGCGGCCCGCAGCACGTCGGGCAGGTCGGGGCCGCCCGGCTCGGAGCCGACCGGCACGTACCCGGTCATCCGGGCCGGCCGCAGCCGGCGTACCAGTGCGGTCAGTTCGGCCTGGACGCGCGCCGCGGCGGCGGTCCGCCGGGGTGCGGTGAGTGCCCGACGGCGGGCGAGCAGCGCGACCCGTATCTCGCGTTTTGCCGCGTGGACGGCTTCCGCTTCATCAGAAAAATCGGGCACGCAACACTCCTGACGCAACGCTGTCAATACCGTCGCTCTGTGTCAGCATCGCAGGAACGGGCCTGGAACTTCCGGGGGGACAGCGTTGACGCTACGCGGGCGGTTGACGGCGGCCTTCCTCACGGTGGTGCTCGGTCCGGTGCTGCTCGGCGCGGTCTTCGTCGGCACCACGCTGTCGACCGTGGACCGCAGCCGGTCCACCGAGCGCCTCGGTCTGGCCGCGTCCGCCGTGCGTACCTCGATCGACGCGCTCTGCCAGCAGTTGCGGGCCGCCGCCGACGCGGTGGCCCTGCGCCCCGACCCGGCGACCCGGGCGGGCGCCGCCGGTCAGGTGGTCAGCCGTGGCCTGGCCGCCGCCGTGCTGGTCACCGACGTGGCCGGCGGCACCACGTACGCCACCCCGGGCGGGCCGGCGACCCCCTGGCAGGACTGCGCGGGGACGGCCCGCAGCGGTGGACCGGTGCGGGCGCTGAGCGCCCGGGTGGACCTGCGTGACCCGGCCGGCACGCCGCTCGGCACGGTGGCCGCCGCCGAGGTGGTCGACCCGGCGTTCGTGGCCCGGCTGGCCGCCGCGACCGGCGTCGCGGTCACCCTGCTCGACGACACCGCCGGCACCGACCGGATCACCCACACCACCGAGACCCGTCGGGTACGCGGGGCGGTGCTCGCCGCCGCCGGATCCCTCGACGGCGACCGGGTCACCGAGACCCCGGACGGCCGGTACGTCAGGCGGCTCGGGCCGGCCCCCGGGCAGCCGCTGCCGCTGGTGCTCTCGGTCGCCGGTGAACAGCCGTCGGGTCTGCCGGCGGTGCTGGTCGGGGCGGTGCTGCTGGCCGCCGTACTGGCCGTGCTGACCGCGTGGCGGCTGGCCCGGGTCACCACCCGGCCGCTGGTGGAGTTGGCCGGGGCGGTGGACCGGGTGGCCCGGGGTGACCTCACCACCCGGGTGCCGGTGCGCAGCCGGGACGAGATCGGCCGGCTCGCCGCCGCGTTCAACCGGATGATCCGGGAGACCGCCGGGTACGTGACCGCGCTGACCAGTAGCCGGGACCAGTTGCGCGGGCATCTCGGGGTGCTCGGGGACACCCTGGCCAGCACCCACGACCTGCAACGCATCCTGCGGGTGATCCTGCACAGCGCCATTGCGGCGACCGGGGCGCGGGCCGGGGCGGTGCTGCTGCGCGACGACGCGGCGACGCTCGTCGGGCAGTGCGCCGAAGGGCTGGCCGGGCGCTGCCCGGCGGGCACCGAGCCGGAGGAACTGCGGGTGCCGGTCGGCGCGGGGGTGGTCGGTTCGGTCGCCGCCACCGGCGAACCGCAGCGGGGCCGGGTGCCGCCCGGGGCGACGCCGCCCGGCGAACCGTGGTGCGAGACGTACGTGGCGGTGCCGTTCACCGCACCCGGCGGGGACGCCACCGGTCGGCAGCCGGCGGTCGGCGTGCTGGTCCTCTACGACCGGCTGGGCGGCGACGAGTTCGACGACGACGACCTGGCCACCCTGCGGACCTTCGCCGGGCACGCGGCGGTGGCGGTGGAGAACGTCCGGGTGCACGAGGAGGCGCAGCGGCTGTCGCTGACCGACCCGTTGACCGGGCTGTGGAACTACCGCTACCTGCGTGAGTCGTTACGTCGGGAGGTGGAGCGGGCCAGCCGGTTCGGTCGGATGCTCAGCATCCTCGTCCTCGACCTGGACCGCTTCAAGGCCGTCAACGACAGTTACGGACACGCCGCCGGGGACGCGGTGCTCGCCGAGTTCGCCCGCCGGGTACGGGGCGAGATCCGCGAGGTGGATCTCGCTTTCCGGCAGGGCGGCGAGGAGTTCGTGGTGCTGCTGCCGGAGACCGACGCCCGGGGCGCGGCGACCGTGGCCGAGCGGTTGGGCGCGGCGGTGCGGGACACCCCGGTCGTGGTGCCGGGTCACGCGGGCGGCCCGACGACGATCGCGGTGTCGGTCTCCATCGGCATCGCCGTCTATCCCGACCACGCCAGCACCGGGGTGGAGGTGCTGGACGCCGCCGACGAGGCGTTGTACGCGGCCAAGGGCGCCGGCCGTGACGGCTACCGGGTGGCGACCGCCCGCCCCCGCCCGGTCCCGTCCGGGGACGGTCCGGCGGCCGAGATCGCCGTGCCGGCGGGGGCGACCAGCCCGGACGACGGCCTGCCCCGCGCCGGGCCGCCCCCCGTCGAAAGGCCGCCCGTCCACCGGCCGTCCCCCGACCGGGGGCCCGTCGACGACCTGCCGGCCGACGATCCGACCGGTCGGCACGCGGTCGGCGCTCCCGGTGTGACGCAGCCGGGCGGCGCGTCTTCCGGTCCTCACCCGCCGCGGCAGAGCCGTGGCCGATAGTCTCGCGGCATGTCGGAGCACTCAGCGAACCCCTCAACGACCGCCGCGACCGGTCGCGCCCGCGCGGTCAAGGCCGTGATCCCGGCCGCCGGCCTGGCCACCCGGTTCCTGCCGGCCACGAAGGCGGTGCCCAAGGAGCTGCTACCGGTGATCGACCGACCGGTGCTCCAGTACATCGTCGAGGAGGCCGCCCAGGCCGGCATCGGTGACGTGCTGCTGATCACCGGGCGGGGCAAGACGTCGATGGTGGACCACTTCGACCGTCGCCCCGACCTGGAGGCCCGGCTGGAGGCCAAGGGCGACGCGGACCGGCTCGCCGCGGTCAAGCGCCCCAGCGAGCTGGCCGAGATCTACACCTGCCGCCAGCCGGAGCAGCTCGGCCTCGGCCACGCCGTCGGGTACGCCGAGTCGCACGTCGGCGACCAGCCCTTCGCGGTGCTCCTCGGCGACGAGTTCGTCAAGCCGTCCGAGCCGCTACTGCCGGCCATGTTGGAGCTCCAGGCCCGCACCGGCGGGGTGGTGCTGGCCTTCTTCGAGGTCGACCCGGCCGAGACCAAGCGGTACGGCATCGCCTCGGTCGCCCCGGCCGAGGCCGAGCTGACCGACATCGGCGAGGTCGTGAAGGTCACCGGCATGGTGGAGAAGCCCCAGCCGGAGGACGCCCCGAGCAACCTGGCCGTCCTCGGCCGGTACGTCCTGCCGGGGCGGATCTTCGACGCGATCCGGCGTACCGAACCGGGCAGCGGCGGGGAGATCCAGCTGACCGACGCGATGGAACTGCTGCGCAGCGAGGGGGTGCCGGTGCACGCGATCGTCTACCGGGGCACCCGCTACGACACCGGCATGCCGCTGGGCTACCTCCAGACAGTCGTGCAGATCGCCGCCGAGCGGGAGGACCTCGGCACCGAGTTCCGCGCCTGGCTGACCGAGTTCGTCAACAACGGCGACGAGACGGTCACGGCGGCCATCCTCAACGGGGTACGCGACGCGGCGGGCGGCTCCGGTACATGACCTCGACGGCCGACGCCGAGGCGGCCGCGAACGAGTTGACGCCGCTCGCCGACTACCTGGGCAGCGTGCTGCGCAGGTTGCGCGCGCTGCCTCCGCTCGACCTCGACCTCACCCAGGCGTACGGCAACGTCCTCGCGTCCGACGTCGTCGCCCCGCACTCGTTCCCCGCCTTCGACCAGGCGGCGGTGGACGGGTACGCCGCGCGCTGGGAGGACCTCGTCGGGTACGGCCCGGTCCCCACCCAGGGGCCGGGCCGTCCGGTACGCCTCAACGTGGTCGGTGACCTCGGGGCGGCGAGCTGGCGGCCGGTCCGGCTCACCCCCGGCTCGTGTTTCTCGGTGGCCGCCGGCGCGCCCATGCCGATCGCCGCCGACGTGGTGGTGCCGGTGGAGTGGACCGACCAGGGCATGGCCGCGGTGGAGATCTTCCGGACCCCCAAGCGGGGGTACGGCGTCCGCCGCGCCGGTGAGGAGCTGCCCGCCGGCACCGTCCTCGCCCGGGCCGGCACGTACGTCGCCCCGGCGCTGGTGGCCGTGTTCGCCGCCACCGGCATCGGGCACGTGGTGGTCCGGCCCAGCCCCCGGGTGGTCATCGTGGCCACCGGCGACGAACTGGTCGACGTGGGCCGGGGCAGCCAGCCCGGTCAGGTGGTGGACGCCAACTCGCACGCGTTGACCGCCGCCGCCGCCGAGGTGGGCGCGTTGGCGTACCGGGTGGGGATCTGCGACGACGACCCGGAGGGGCTGCGCGGCCTGCTGGAGGACCAGACCCTGCGGGCCGATCTGATCATCACCACCGGCGGCACCGGCACCGGCCCCGGTGACATGGTCCGGCGGATCCTGTCCCGTCGCGAGGGGGGCCGGGCCGGGCCGGTGACGTTCACCGATGTGGCGCTGTACCCCGGTACGGCCCTCGGGTTCGGTACCGTCGGCGCCGAGGAGGTGCCGGTGGTGTGTCTTCCCGGTGAGCCCGGTGCGGCGTTGATCGGTTTCGAGGTGCTGGCCCGGCCGGCGATCCAGCTGCTGGCCGGTGCGGAGCCGGTGTTCCGGCCGAGCGTACGGGCGCACCTGCTGGAGACCATCTCGTCGCCCGGCGGGCTGCGGGAGTTCCGGCCCGCGCACGTGGCCGAGCGGCGCGGCGGGGGCTACACGGTGCAGCCGCTCAGCGGTGGCCCCTACACCCTGTCCGGCCTGGCCGAGGCGAACGGCCTGATGGTGCTCGGCGAGCGGGTGACCACCGCGGCGGCCGGCTCCACCGTGGACGTGCTGCTGCTGGACCGGCGGCGGTGAGCCGGTCCGGGCGCGCCGAAGCCCCGGGCGCGGACGGGAGGTCGGCGCGGTGAGCTGGTTCGGGCGGGCACCGGGCTGGCCGGTGGTGCTGATGGACGGTCCGGTGGTGCTGCGGCCGTACCGCCGTTCCGACGCCGGTGCCTGGTCGTCGGTGCGCCGGGCGAACCGGGCCTGGCTGGCGCCCTGGGAATCGCACCTGCCGGGCAGTTGGGACGAGACGAACTCGCCTGCCGCGTTCCGCTACGTGCACGCCGACCAGCGGCGCTCCGCGCGTACCGGCGAGGGGATGCCGTTCGCGGTATGCCTGCGTGAGGACGGCCGGGAGCGGCTGGTGGGGCACCTGAACGTGGGCAGCATCGTCCGGCGGGCGTTCTGCTCCGGGTACGTCGGCTACTGGGTGGACTCCCGGGTGGCCGGGCGCGGGGTGATCCCCACCGCGATGGCGCTCGCCGTCGACCACGCGTTCGGCCCGGGTGGACTGCACCGGGTCGAGGTGAACATCCGGCCGGAGAACAAGCCGTCCCGGCGGGTGGTGGAGAAGCTGGGCTTCCGCGAGGAGGCGTACCACGTCCGCTACATGCACATCGACGGGGCCTGGCGTGACCACATCGGATACGCGATGACCAGCGAGGAGGTGGCCGCCGAGGGCGGTCTGCTGGCCCGCTGGCACCGGATGCGTCACGACGCCGGGTGAACCGTCCCACGCGTGGGATGCGGCGCGGCGTGTCGGCATCCCGGTCGGTGGCCCGTAACCTCAAGTAACTGCAAGCTGCGGCAAGCGCTGCCCGGCCGCAGGATCTGCGCCCAGGACGAGATTTCGGGGAAGATCCTGCTGTCGACCGGCGGTTGCCCCGAATTCGGTGACGGGAGGGGTGAGGGTGCCGACCTCGGTGCTCCTCGCCGTCCTCGCCGCCGCCGGTCTGCTCGCCCTCGCGCCGGCACTGGTCCGCCGGTACGACGCCACCGAGCGGCTGGTGGCGGAGCGGGCGCAGTCGACGGCGCGGGTGCTCCAGCGCCGCCGGCGCCGTCGTACTGTCCCCGGGCGGCGGCCGGTCAACCAGCCCCGGGCGCTGGTGGTCACCCTGGCCGAGGACGCCGCCACCGGAAACCTCGGCGTCCCTGTCTCCGCGCCGCCGGCCCGCCGCGCCGCCCCGTCCGCCAAGCGTCGGTCGGGTCGCCTGCGGGCCGTGCCGCCCGCCGCCCGGCAGGCCCGCCGCCGTCCGCCCCGGCCCCACACCCCGGCCGTCTACCGGCGACGTCGGGTGCTCGCCGCACTGCTGCTGCTCAATTTCGTCGAGCTGGTCGGCGTGATCGTGGTCAGCCCCGGCTTCTGGATCAGTTTCTCGGTCACCGCCACCCTGCTCGCGGTGTACGTCGTACACCTGCGGCGGCGGGCGCTGGCCGAGCGTCGGCGGCGGCGGCTGCGCGCCCGGGAGGCCGCCTGGCTGGCCGCCCGGCAGGCCGAGGTACGCCGGGAGCAGGCCCGTCGGGCGGCGGCCCGCCGGGAGGCGCAGCGCCGTCTCGCCGCCCAACGCGAGGCGGTACGCCGTACCGCGATGGGCCTGGACCGGCCGACCGACCTGCCGGCGGCGGCCAGCGGGGGCGGCTCGGTGTCCTACCGCCGCTCCGGCGGCCTGCGTGGCCGCCCCTACCAGTCCGGCCGCGACCCCCGCTGATCCCGGCCCGCCCTGATCCCGGCCCGCCCGGCGATCGACTCGTTTGGGCCGAAACAGCGGCTTCCGGGCGGTCGGAGGCCGCTACCTGGGCCCACGGGCGCGGGCGGGCCGCGGGCGGGCACGGCGGGAGGGGTGATTCGCCCGGGGGGCGGGTGGGCTGTTAGTCTTGGCGCCGGCCCGCCCGGTGAAAGCCGGGTGGGACCGATGCCGGTCCGCCGGCGGAGGGGCTGTGGCGCAGTCCGGTAGCGCACCTCGTTCGCATCGAGGGGGTCAGGGGTTCGAATCCCCTCAGCTCCACCAGGAAGTTCATGATCAAGGGCGGGTCTCCGAGCGGGAGGCCCGCCCTTGATCATGTGACCCGGGTCGGCGGGGCCGCTCAGGGGAGGGTGACCCCGTAGGCGGCGAGGATCTCGGCGACCGGCTGGTAGTAGGTGGTGCCCCCGCTGGTGCAGTTCCCGCTGCCGCCGGAGAGGATGCCGATGATCACCCCGGTCGCGGCGACGTAGAGCGGGCCGCCGCTGTCGCCCGGCTCGGCGCAGATGTTGGTACGGATCAGCCCGGACACGCTGCCCTCGGCATAGTTGACCGTCTGGTTGAGGGCGGTGACGGTGCCGCACCGCACCCCGGTGGTGGAGCCGCTGCGGCAGACGGCCTGCCCGACGTACGCGGTGCCGACACCGTTGAGGGTGAGCAGCCCCGGATAGGTGTAGACGGCGCTCGGGTGGCTGACCCTGCCCGTGTAGCGGACCAGGCCGTAGTCGTTGACCGGGAAGCTGCTGCCGGTCCGGGTGCCCAGCACGGTCGTCTGACCGCTGTCGGCGTACCAGGTGGTGGCGGTGGCGGTGCAGTGGCCGGCGGTGAGGAAGTAGTACGTGCTGCCGCTGTGCACGTTCGCGCCCAGTGAGCACTTGGCCCCGCCACCGTAGATGCTCTGCCCACCGGCGATGAGCAGGCGCAGCCGGCCGGGTTCACGGCGCACGTCCGCGCCTTCCCGCGCGGCGAGGGCACGCAGCGCGCGTAGCTGCTCCGGTGCGACGGTGTCGTCGACGGTGAGCGTCGGCCGCCCGGTCGTCGGGTCCGGGCCCCACGCGGTGCCGGCGGTGCGTACCTGTGCCAGCCCTGCCGCGACCGCTGGGCCTTCGACGCCGGGGTGGGTGGCGGCCGGGTGGTCGACGCCGGCGTACGCGGCGGCCGGGGCCGCCGGCAGCAGGGTGACGGCCAGGGCCAGGGCGACGAGCGAGAGACGACGCATCCCCCACCTCCAAATCGATCGCTGGGGGTCGATGCGTTAAGCATCCGCCGGTGCCGGACCCGATTCAAGGCACGGCAGCGATCCCGGCCTCCACGACACCGGCGGGCCGACCCCCCGTACCGGGGACCGGCCCGCCGGACGGATCGGTGATCAGGGCTTCCAGGAACCGGCCGCCTTGAACTTGTGCTGGTACTCGACGACGCCGTTCTTGTCGGCCACGTCGAACACCACCGAGCCGGCACGCTTGCTGCCGGCCGGGATGCCGCTGCCCGAGTCGAGCAGGTCGCCACCGCAGCCGGAGAACGCGCCGGCGAGGCCGTTGACCGTGGTCCCGTCGTCGGCCACCCACTGGAAGTAGAACGGGTTGATCGACGAGGTGCCCTTGGTCACCGTGGCGGTGACGTCGGCGATCAGGTAGATGCCCTTGTTCGGTGGCGGCGCGAACGAGCGGCAGCCCTTGGTCGAGGTGCTGAAGCTCCGCAGGGTGATCTCGATGGTGCCGTCGTCGTCGCTGATCACCAGCGTCTGGCCGGCCCTGAGGTTGAACGCCTGGTCGGTGGACGACGGCGCCGCCGACGGCGGGTCACCGGGCAGCCCCGGCACCGCCGTGACACCGGGGGTGGGCAGCGAGGGCTGGGGCTCCCGGGCCGCGTCGTCGGTCTGCCTGCTGCCGGCGACCATCAGGGCGATGATGCCGCCGCAGCAGAGCAGCACCACCAGGGCGACCACCAGGCCGACGACGATCCAGACGTTCCTGCTCGACGACCCGGCCGGCTTCGCCGGACCCAGCGGATAGCCGGGTCCGCCGGGTGGCGGCGGATAGCCCCCGCCGGGCGGCGGGTAACCCCCGCCGGGCGGTGGATAGCCCCCACCGGAGACCGGCGGGTAGCCCGCGCCCGACACCGGTGGGTAGCCCGCGCCGGAGACCGGCGGCGTGCCCCCGGGCTCGTACGACGGTTGCGGCGCCCCCGACACCGGCGGCGGCGCGTACGGCGACGGCGGGGCGTACGGGTCGGAGTAGGGCGGCTCGGGGGCCGGGGGCGGCGGGGCGGTCGGGTCGACCGGGTAGTACTGCCCGGGGGGCGGCTGGTGCGGGTCCTGGGGCCCGTAGGGGGGCTGGGGCTGGTTCACCGTACTCCTCGTTCGACGGTCGGCACTCGGGGAAGCTGGGTGGCGGCAACGGGTCAGGGCAGGTGCAGCACGGCCGCCGTACGGACCAGGTCGTCCTCGACCGCGAACCGGCCGGTGACCACGGTGGGCGGGTCCGCCACCGTGGCCGCCGACACCCGGGCCGGGGCGATCCGGGCGGTGAAGACCCCCGCGTCCGGGTCCAGGTCGACGGTGGCGTCCAGGAAGTCCAACCAGGAGCCCACCACCGGATGCCAGACCTTGTAGACGGTCTCCTTGGCGCTGAACACCACGATCGGCCAGTTCACCCCGGCGGGGAGCCGGGCCAGCCGGTCCTTCTCCTCGGGGTGCAGGATCATCCGGTGTACCCCCGGGTCGAGGTCGCGCTGCCGTTCGGCGTCCATGCCGACCGCGCGCAGGTCGCTTCTGCGGGCGACCGCGGCGGCGCAGTAGTCCCGGGTGTGGGTGATGGTGCCGATCAACCCGGCCGGCCAGACCGGTGCCCGGCTCGGTGCGGTGGGGACCGGCATGGCCGGCAGGCCGAGCGCGGCCATCGCCCGCCGGGCACAGACCCGACCGGCGGTGAAGTCCCGGCGCCGGCGCTCCACCGCCCGCTCGCCCAGCCCGGCCCGTTCCTCCGGGAGCAGCTCGCCCACCCAGTCGGCGGTCCCGGCGACCGCCACCGAGACGGCCGCCGGCAGCAGGTCACGCATGAACCCACCCCTTTCCGGTACGACCACGCCCGGTCCGCCCGGTGCGCGGACCAACGGCCATGGCTGGTGAACGTACCGCAAACGGGCGACACGGCAGGGTCCCGTGACGGCCCGGTCCCCTCGGGCGCGGCGGCGGCCACGCCCGACGGGACCGGGCACCAGGCGGGTCAGGGGCGGGTCAGGGGCGGCGGGGCCGGCGGGTCAGCGCGAAACCGACCACCCCGGCGACGGCGGCGAGCGCGCCACCCACGGTGCTCCACGCCCAGCGTGAGCCGAGCGCGGGCAGCCAGTCGCCGTCGAACCAGTCGTCGTCGGCCTCGGCGGGGGCCGCCGCCGGGTCGCCGGTCAGCACCGCACCGGCCCGGGTGTTCGGCACCAGCGGCGCCTTCAGCTCACCGTCGTCGCGGGAACCCTCGCCCTGCGCCGAGAGCAGCAGTTCGACGTCGACCGGCTGCCCCAGGTCGGCCTCGGGCAGCTCGGTCACCGACAGCCGGACGTAGTAGGTGCCCGGCAGCGGGTCGGCCGACCACGGCTCCGCCCACGAGCGCACCTGCCGCAGCGTGCAGCCGAGCGCCACGCTGCCCGCCGAGGCGGCCACCGTCGGGGTCTGCGCCCCGGCCGTGCACGCCTGCCGGCGGCGCAGTCCGTCGAACACCTCCACCGTCCAGGTGGACGCGCCGCTGCGGGCCTTGGGCAGCGACACCGTCGCGGCGATCTCGTGCCGTTGCCCGGCCGAGGCGGGGAACGACCAGTACAGGAAGTCGCCGGTGGAGGCGTCGACCCGGACCGGTTGGCCGGCCGTGATGCCGGTGGCGGTCAGGAACGACGTCCCGGCCCGGGTGACCGGGGTGGCCCCGGGGGAGGGGGTGGGCGCCGCCGTGGCCGGGGTGGCGAGCAGGGTCAGGCCGACGGCGGCCAGCGCCGCGCCGCCCCGGATGATCGGGGTACGCATCAGTTCGTCCTCCACGTCGCCACCCACCAGCGGGTGAGCAGTCCGACGACCAGGCCGGTGACCAGGCCGGCCAGGGTGAGCAGGAGCAGCAGCACCCAGCCGCGCCCCAGGTCCGGAGCGGCCGGTGCGGGTGACGAGGCGACCACGTCGATGGTCAGCTCGACCGGCATGCCGGGTTCGGCCCGGGTGCCCGGACGCGGTGCGAAGGCGTTGCTGACCACCAGGCAGACGGTGGTGGCCGGTACCGGTGTGTCGGTCGCCGACGGGCTCGGCGACGCCCCGTCCTCCGTCTGCGACCAGCGCAGCCCCGCCGACACCACGTCGGTACGGCCGCTGCCGGCGTCGACACCCCGGACCAGTTCCCGCCCGTCGGTGGCGGTGGCCCGCAGCAGCACGGCGTGGTCGGGGTTCACCGGGCGGTCGAGCGCCACGCTGACCGACGCGCGCAACTCCTGGCCCGGCCGGACGGGCACCCGGTACCACCGGTGCTCGGAGAACGCCTCCCGGTCGGCGTAGACGCCGGGGGCGAGCAGTGGCGCGTCCGCGCACCCGCCCCGCCCGGTGACGACGGTCGGGGCGGCGGTGTAGGTGTCCTTCGCCCGTTCGACGAGCTGCTTGATCCGGCCGGTCAGCTCGTCGGCGCTCTGCGCCGCCGTGTAGGTGCCACCGGTGGCGGTGGCGATGCAGAGCAGTTGCCGGCGGACCTTCTCGTCCGGGGCCAGGCCGAGCGTGTCGACCACCAGCTTGGTGCCCTGGGCGGCCAGCTCCCGGGCGACCTCGCACGGGTCGGGCGGGGCGCAGGTGTCCTCGCCGTCGGTGATCAGCACGATCCGGCGGGCGGTCGTGCCGGTGCCGAGATCCCTGGCGGCGGAGCGCAGGGCCAGCCCGACCGGGGTGAAACCGGTCGGTCGCAGCGTCGCCACGGCCGCCTTGGCCGTCGTCCGGTCTACCGGACCGACCGGCACGATCTGCTGGGTGTCCAGGCAGCCCTGTTTCTTGTCCTTGCCCCGGTAGGTCGCGCCGAGCACCCGGATGCCGAGCTGGGTCTCCTCGGGCAGCGCGTCGACCACCTCGTTGAACGCCTGCTGGGCGACGGAGATCCGGCTGCGTCCGTCGATGTCGTTGGCCCGCATGGAACCGCTGACGTCGAGCACCAGCTCGACCTTGGGCGGCTCGGTGGGCTCCTCGCCTTCGGCGCGGGCGGGTGCGGGGCCGGTCAGCGTGGTCGCCGCCAACACTCCGATCAGGACGGCCGTCGATCGTCGTCTCGTGTTGATCACCGGGCGAAGTGTAGTGAGATCCACAGTGGAGCCTCACCGGGGTGCGGCGGCGGGAGTCTCGACCACGGGATTGCCCGGCCGGCACGCCGGGTGGTCGGCCGACCACCCGGCCGGTGGGCCGGGCGAGACATGATGACCGTCCGTTAGATGCTAGATGTAAACCATTTGCCGCGCGATGCATCGGTCGGAAATCTGACCCAAGTCGACCCGTTGTGCCGGTGGCACAACGTGGTTAAGCTCTCCTTGCGCGCCCCAATCGCCCGCTTCCCCCGTGGCAGGCGATCGGGGCGCGCCCTTTTGTCCCGGCACACGTGTGGGACACCTCCCGACGTCGTCGATCCCCACCGCCACGGTCGGCCCCGTCAGCGTGGTCCGCTGCGAACCCCGGCCGGCGTCGCCCCTGCTCCCCACCCGGGCCCGGGTCGTGCCGGCAACCCGCGCCGCATCCACTGGGGAGCATCGACGGGCGCGGGACGCCCGACAGACGTCCGCCCCACCGTCTCCCGCCGCCGGGTTCGGAACCCGGGCGGCAGACGGTGGGGCGGACGGTGGATGCGGGGCCGGTCAGATCCAGCGGCCGTCCAGCCACATCCGGGCGGACCAGTCGTCGTAGGGCAGGATGTTGCCCACGAAGATCGGGTAGAAGTAGGCGAAACAGAGTGCCACCAGCAGCACGTACGCGCCGACGATGACCCCGCCGACCAGTCGCCGGTCGGCGAGCTGTTCCGCCGCCGCCGCATCGGCCTCCGCGACGACCACGACGGCCTTCGGATCGGCCGGCTCGCCGGTGTCCGGTGCGGTGCCGTCGCGCGCCGTGCCGTCCGGTTCGGTGCCGGCCCGACCGACCGGGGCGGCGCGCTCCGCGACGGTGGGGGTGGCGATCGCGCCGAGCACGTACACCACGCTCAGCACCAGGAAGGGCAGCGCCGGGGCGGCGTAGAAGGAGAACATCGTCCGGCCGTCGAGGGCGTACCAGAACCAGGGCAGCAGGCCCGCGGCCACGGCCACCAGGAACGCCCCGGCCCGCCAGTCGCGGCGTGCGATGCCGAGCCACAGCGTGGCGGCCAGGGCCGGCAGGAACGACCACCAGAGCAGCGGTGTGCCCAGCAGCAGGATCTCCGACGCGCAGGTGGGTGCGCCGCACGCGCCGTCGCCGGACCAGTGGAACGCCACCGGCCGGCCGAGCAGCAACCACTGCCAGGGCCACGACTGGTACTTGTGCGCGGTCTCCAGGCCGGTGTGGAACTCGAACGCCGCCTTGTGGTACTGGAACAGGTTGGTCAGCGCGCCGATGACGGGGGTGTCGCTGAGCCCCGGCACGTTCGGGTACCGGGACGCGATCCGGTAGTAACCCTCGTCGGAGAGCAGCCACCCCGACCAGGTGGCCAGGTAGGTGCCGACCACCAGCAGCCCGGCGAGCACCAGCCAGGGCAGCTCGTCCAGGAGCGCGTCGCGCCACGGCCGGCGGACCCCGACCGACCGGCGCAGGCCGACCTCCCAGAGGAGGACCAGCAGCGCGAAGGCCGGCACGAAGTAGATCGCGCTCCACTTCACCGCGCACGCGCACCCGAGCAGCACCCCGGCGAGCAGCCGCCACCAGGGCCAGTTCCGCCAGCCACCGGCGGGGCGACCGGCCCGGCCGGCTGCGGTCGGGTCGAGGCCGTCGTCGAGCGCGCGGGCCCAGCGCCGTCGGCGGGCGTCCCGGTCGAGCACCAGCGCGCCGAAGGCGGCCAGGATGAACAGCGGCAGGAAGATGTCGAGCAGCGCGGTGCGGGAGAGCACCAGGTGGAAGCCGTCCAGGGCGAGCAGCAGGCCGGCGGCGCAGCCGAGCGTGGTGGAGCGGAACAGCCGGCGGGCGATGCGGGTGATCATCAGCACCGTGAGGATGCCGGCGATCGCCGAGCCGATCCGCCAGCCGAACTCCGGTGCGGTGGTCATCAGGTGGCCCGGCACGGAGATGTTGGTCTCCGCGTCCTGGTAGCCGAAGGCCCACTCACCGAGCCCGATCAGCCATTTGCCCAGCGGCGGGTGGACCACGTACGACGGGCCGTTGTCCTTGTAGTTCCACTCGACGCCCTTGTCGATCAGGCCGTAGCCGTCACGGGCGTAGTAGATCTCGTCGAAGATCTTGCCCTTGGGGCTGCTCAGTCCGAGCAGCCGCAGGACGGCGGCGATCGTCACCACGACGGCGGTGGCGATCCACGAGTTCACGTCGAGCCGGGAATCGACGGTGGCGAGTCGTCGTCGGACGATCGCCGGCACGCCGCCCCCTCCGCCCTCGGGAGGGGGTGCCTCCGGGTCGGTCCGGTCCGCGCTCGCGCTCTGTGCTGTCGACGCACTCGTCACCCGGCGATCGTAGGCTGCGAAGGTGCCCGGTGGCGCCCGTCGTCCCCGAGATTGGTACGAGTATCGATGAAGGAGCGCGCCACGTGGGTGAAATGTCCGACATTGGGCGCCTGATTCTGCTCGGCGCGCCGCTGGGCAACCCCGCCGACGCGTCCGCCCGGCTGCGCGACGTCCTCGCCACCGCCGACGTGGTCGCCGCCGAGGACACCCGCCGGCTCGCCCGGCTCGCCCGCGACCTCGACGTCACCGTCGAGGGCCGGATCGTCTCCTACTTCGAGGGCAACGAGGAGCGGCGTACCCCGGAACTGGTCGACGTGCTCCGCGCCGGCCACCGGGTCGCGCTGGTCACCGACGGCGGCATGCCCAGCGTCTCCGACCCCGGCTACCGGCTGGTCACCGCCGCCCTCGACGCCGGGGTGCCGGTCACCTCGGCCCCCGGCCCGAGCGCCGTCACCACCGCCCTAGCCCTGTCCGGGCTGCCCTGCGACCGGTTCTGCTTCGAGGGTTTCCTGCCCCGCTCGCCCGGCGGCCGGCGGGCCCGGCTGCGCGCCCTCGCCACCGAACCCCGCACCCTCGTCTTCTTCGAGGCCCCGCACCGGATCGCCGCCGCGCTGACCGACCTGGCCGCCGCGTTCGGCGCTGACCGGCCGGCCGCGCTGTGCCGGGAACTGACCAAGACCTACGAGGAGGTCGTCCGCCGGCCGCTCGGCGAGCTGGCCGACTGGGCGGCCCGGGAGGAACCGCGCGGCGAGATCACCCTCGTCGTCGGGGGCGCGCCGCAGACCCCCGCCGAACGCCCCGACGACGACACCCTGCGGGCCCAGGTGGCCGACCGGGAGGCCGCCGGGATGTCCCGCCGGGACGCGATCAGCGACGTCGCCACCGGGTACGGGCTTCGCCGCCGGGACGTCTACGCCGTCGTGCACCGGTAGGCCGGGCCGCCGCTCACCAGGCGGCGACCAGGAAACCCAGGGTGATCAGCACCGGCCCGGCGTAGCCGCCGCCGGTCGCCCAGCGACGCTGCCGCGGGTCGGCCAGCAGGGTCGCCCCGGTCCACCTGACGATCCCCGCCGCGCAGCCGGCCACCGCCAGCAGGCCGAGCAGCCAGCGCAGGTGCCGACCCACCCCGGTGTCGGCGTACGCGGTGTCCGCGTCCGGTCCGGTCACCCGCGCAGGCAGGGTCGAGCCGGCGGCGGTGCGTTCGGCCGGCACCCCGCTGACCCGTACCCCGTGGGTGCGGAACCGGTCGTCGTCGGCGGTGAAGATGCCCCGGCAGCGCTGGGTCAGCCCGCCGCCCGAGCAGTCGGTGACCACCGCCGTCCCCGCCGTGGAGTGCCCGACGGCCAGCCAGAGCGGCCCCGCGCTCACCCAGGCGAAGAACGCCGCGACCAGGCTCAACGCCAGCAGCACGGCGAGCCCCCGGATCGGGTCCGGCGGGGCGGGGGCGCGGGTCGGGCGACGTCGGCGCGGGGTCCGCAACCGCTGCTTCGGCTCCTTGCGCAGCGGGGTGCCGTCCCAGTGCACCTGTTCGATGGGCGCCCAGAAGAACCCGTCCTCGTCCGGCTGCTCCCCGTCCCGCCGGAGGGCCCGCGGCTGGCGGACCGGCACCCGGCGGGGCACCGCGTCGACCGGCGCGCCCGTGGTCGGTTCGACCTCCACGGTCGCGTCGTCCGGGCCGGGACCGGGGCGTGGCTGCGGCGCGACGGCCGAGCCCCGTGCCGCCGGACCGTCCCCGGGGCCGGGGCGTGGTCGCCGGGTGCCGGCCGTCGATTCGTCGTGCCCCGATCGTCTGCCCGTCACGTCAGCCATTGGACACCGGGTGGCGTTCGGTGTCCGTGAGCTGACTCCGCGTGTCGGTGGGCAATTCCCGCGAACGGCGATTCGACGTCGGCGTGGCGCGGTGACCCTATTGGTTCGCCGGTCGCCGACCCGGGTCACTAGGCTTGCTGGTCATGAGTCACGTTCTCGCCGCGGTCGCCTGGCCCTACGCCAACGGTCCGCGCCACATCGGCCACGTGTCCGGCTTCGGCGTACCCTCCGACGTCTTCGCCCGGTACATGCGGATGGCCGGTCACGACGTGCTCATGGTCTCGGGCACCGACGAGCACGGCACCCCGATCCAGGTGCAGGCCGACGCCGAGGGGGTGACCCCGCGCGAGCTGGCCGACCGGTACAACCGGGTGATCGCCGAGGACCTGCTGGCGCTGGGGCTGTCGTACGACCTGTTCACCCGCACCACCACCCGCAACCACTATGCGGTGGTGCAGGAGCTGTTCACCGGGCTGCACCGCAACGGCTACATCGTCCCCAAGGTCACCACCGGCGCGATCTCCCCGTCCACCGGGCGGACCCTGCCCGACCGCTACATCGAGGGCACCTGCCCGATCTGCGGCTACGACAGCGCCCGTGGCGACCAGTGCGACAACTGCGGCAACCAGCTCGACCCGATCGACCTGATCAACCCCAAGTCCAAGATCAACGGCGAGACGCCGGAGTTCGTGGAGACCGAACACTTCTTCCTCGACCTGCCCGCCCTCGCCGACGCGCTGCGCCAGTGGCTGGACACCCGGCAGGGGTGGCGGCCCAACGTGCTGCGCTTCTCCCGCAACCTGCTCGACGACCTCCAGCCCCGGGCCATCACCCGGGACCTCGAATGGGGCGTGCCGATCCCGCTGGAAGGCTGGCAGGACCGGGGCGACAAGCGGATCTACGTCTGGTTCGACGCGGTGATCGGCTACCTCTCCGCGTCCATCGAGTGGGCCCGGCGCACCGGCGACCCGGACGCCTGGCGGAAGTGGTGGTCGGCCGACGGGGAGGGCAAGGACTCCCCGGGCTACTACTTCATGGGCAAGGACAACATCGTCTTCCACTCGGTGATCTGGCCGGCCCTGCTCGGCGGCTACTCCGGGGCGGGCAGCCGCGACGGCCAGCCCGGCGACCTCGGCCGGCTCAACCTGCCCACCGAGGTCGTCTCCAGCGAGTACCTGACCATGGAGGGACGCAAGTTCTCCTCCTCCCGCAAGGTGGTCATCTACGTCCGGGACTTCCTGGAACGCTACGACGCCGACGCGCTGCGCTACTTCATCGCCGTCGCCGGCCCGGAGAGCAACGACACCGACTTCACCTGGGCCGAGTTCCTCCGCCGCAACAACGACGAACTCGTCGCCGGCTGGGGCAACCTGGTCAACCGGTCGGTCTCCATGGCGGCGAAGAACTTCGGCGCGATCCCACCGGTCGACCCGGCCGGGCTCACCGAGGCCGACGAGGCGCTGCTCGCGGTGGCCCGCGCCGGCTTCGCCACGGTGGGCGACCTGATCGCCAGGCACCGGCAGAAGCAGGCCATCGGCGAGGCCATGAAGGTCGTCGCCGAGGCCAACCGCTACCTGTCCGAGCAGGCCCCGTGGAAGCTCAAGACCGAGGCCGACAAGCCCCGGATGGGCACCATCCTGCACGTCGCCCTCCAGGTGGTCAGCGACGCCAACACCCTGCTCACCCCGTTCCTGCCGCACTCCGCGCAAAAGATCCACGAACTGCTCGGCGGCACCGGCGTGCACGCCCCGATGCCGGTCCTGCAAGAGGTCGACGACCTCGACGGCGGCCCCGGCTACCCGGTGCTCACCGGGGACTACACGGTCGGCGCGCGCTGGGAGTCCGTACCGTTGCCGGCCGGCCGGCCGCTCGCCGCGCCGAAACCGGTCTTCCGCAAGCTCGACCCGTCGATCGTCGACGAGGAACTCGCCCGGCTGGAGGGCTGACCGCCCGGCACCCGACGGGGGCGGCCCCGGGGGAACCCCCCGGGGCCGCATTGCGTGGTACGTCAGGCGCGGGCCATCGCCGGTGCGCCGATGAACTCCATCAGCGCCCGGTTCACCTCGGTCGGGTGCGTCCACGGGATACCGTGCGGCGCCCCCTTCAGGGTGACCAGCGTGCCGTTGGGCAGCATCGACGCCAACCGCTGACCCGTCTTCGGGAACGGCAGCACGTTGTCCTTGTCGCCCTGGATGATCAGCACCGGGACGTCCATGTTCGGCACGTCGCCCCGGAAGTCGGTCTGCCAGGCGTCCACCGAGTCATGGGTGCCCTTCGCCGACGCCTGCGCGCCGATCTGCCAGTGCGCCCGGTACGCCTCCTCGCTGACCCATTTGCCCTTGTTTTCGCTGTAGTTGAAGAACGCGTCGCAGAACTGGGTCAGGTAGGCGAACCGGTCCGCCAGGATCGCCTGCTGGAACCCGTCGAAGAGGCTCTTCTCGACGCCCTCCGGGTTGTCCTTCGTCTGCAACAGGTACGGCGCCAGCGGCGCCATCAGCACCGCCCGGTCCACCCGGCCCGACCCGTACGTGCCGAGATAGCGGGTCACCTCACCGGTGCCCATCGAGTGGCCCACCAGGATCGTGTTACGCAGGTCCAACTCGGTCATCAGCACGTCGAGGTCGGCGGCGAAGGTGTCGTAGTCGTAGCCCATGGCCGGCTGGGCCGAACTGCCGAAGCCCCGCCGGTCGTAGGTGATCACCCGGTACCCGGCCGCGAGCAGCGGACCCGACATCTTCTCCCAGGTCGCCCCGTTGAACGGGAAGCCGTGGATCAGCACGATCGGCTGACCCTGCCCGTGATCCTCGTAGTACAGGTCGATGGGGGCGGAGTTCTCCGTACCCACGGTGATGAAGGGCATGCTCTTCTCCTGATCCGTCGGTGTCGGACCCGTCGCGCTTTCCCCGGCCGGCCACCCTCATGCCTTCACAGCACGTACGGCAGGTCCACCACCCGGTCGTCGGTCACCTCGGCGACCGGCGCCCACGTCTCGTACACGCCCCGTTCATGGCACTGCGCCCCGGTGTCGCGCACCCCGTCCGGATCGGGCTGCCGCAGGCGCAGCCGCAGCCAGCCCGCCTCCTCCCGGAGCACCAGGCACGCCACGCCCCGCCACCGGGCGTGGCGCAGCCGCCGGCTGACCGACTCCACCGGATAGCGGGCCGCCCGGGTCATCGCCAGTACCCGGAACCCGCCCGGCAGGTCCGCCACCGCCTCGTACTCCCCGCCGGCCAACCCGCCGACCAGCTGCGTCGACCGCGGCACCTCGCCGGTCGGCACGTACTCCTGGTCGGGGGAGAGCCCCGGCACCGCGGCCAGCAGGTGCCGCCACTGCGGCCCCACCATCCGCAACCAGCCCCGCTGCTCCGCCTGGTAGCTGTAGAGCACCACCTCGGCCCCGTCGGCGGTGTACGCCAGCAGGCTGGCGTTGGCGGGCATCGGCAGGTCGGCGAAGTCCCGGGTGACGAACTCCGGGATCAACTGCGCCGAACTCGGCACGAACCCGGTACCCAGCACTGGCGGGCCCAGTCGGTCCCGGGGCGGCAGCTCCAGCAGGCCCCGGTGCGCGTCGCCGACCGGCACGTCGTAGTCGCCCGGGTCGGCGACCCGCCAGCGCAGCGCGTACCCGACGTCGGTGCCGTCGCCGCTGGTACCGTCGCCACGCAGCACCGCCAGCGCGGCCGGCGTGCGCAGGTGCGCCACGTCGTGCTCGCGGTAGCAGAACCCGTGCGGCAACCACCCCCGCACGTACCCGGCGAGCTGCCGGGCGGAGAGCACCTTGACCATCCGGGTGCCGCGCCGCAGCGCCGCCGAGGCGCGCACCGCGGCCAGCGTCGGATCGCCGGCCGCCGTCGGCTGCTGGCTGAGCTGGTGCACGTACGACCAGCCCCGGTCGCGGTGCACCGGCATCAGCAGCGCCGCCTCCGGCTCCTCGACCGGCGGGCCGCCCCCGCTCACCTCGGTGACCTCGGTCACGTGCACGAACCGCCGCCACGGCCAGCTGACGCCCGGCCTGGGTGCCCACTCGAAACCGGGTGCCGCCTCGGCGCTGAACAGCTCGTAGGCCGCGCCCCGGGCCAGCTCCTCCGCCGGGTGGACCACCCCGCCGTACGTCACGCGCAACGCGGTCCGCCCGGAGGCCGCGCCGCTGGCCCGATCGGTGACGCTCATCCCGGCGAGAGTAGGCCGGTCAGGTTCCGCCCCGGTGAACGTCCGGTGGCCGCCCGGGAACACCCCACCCCGCACGGGTCGGTGCCCCCGGCCGCCCCCGGTGTGTGATGCTGGCCGCGATGACCGAACGGACCGAATCCCGCAAGCAGCGTGCCGCCCGCCGGGCCGGCGAGTTCCCGCCCGCCCCGCCGCCGCTGCCCCGCCCCGTGCTGGACAGCCACACCCACCTCGACATCACCGTCAGTGAGGCCGGCGTGCCCGGCGGGGGCGTCGCCGCCGACCCGGTGGCCGCCGCGATCGAGGTGGCCGCCGCCGTCGGCGTGGACCGGCTCGTGCAGGTCGGCGTGGACGTCGACTCGTCCCGCTGGGGCGCCGACGTCGCCGACCGGTACCCGGCGGTGCTCGCCACCGTGGCGCTGCACCCCAACGAGGCACCCCGGCTGGCCGACCTGGATGCCGCGCTGCGCGAGATCGAGACGCTGGCCGCCCGGGACCGGGTCCGGGGCGTCGGCGAGACCGGGATGGACTTCTTCCGCACCGGCGACGACGGCCGGGCCGCCCAGGAGGAGAGCTTCCGGGCGCACATCGCCATCGCCAAGCGGTACGGCAAGGCCCTGGTCATCCACGACCGCGACGCCCACGCCGACGTGCTGCGCATCCTCGACGACGAGGGCGCCCCGGACACGGTGGTGCTGCACTGCTTCTCCGGCGACGCCGACTTCGCCCGCGAGTGCGTCCGCCGGGGCCACCTGCTCAGCTTCGCCGGCACCGTCACCTTCGGCAGCGCCGCCGCGCTGCGCGAGGCCGCCGCGCTCACCCCGATCGACCAGATCCTCGTCGAGACCGACGCGCCCTACCTGACCCCGATGCCGCACCGGGGCCGGCCCAACGCCTCGTACCTGATCCCGCTGACGGTCCGGTCGCTGGCCGAGACCACCGGGGCCGACCTCGACGAGCTGTGCGCCGCCATCTCCGCCACCGGCGACCGGGTCTTCGGGCCGTGGTGACCGACCCGCGACCCGCGACTACGCTTCGGGGCGTGACCGGCCTGCTCGGCCCGGCGGAGATCCGGGAACTCGCCGCGCGACTCGGCGTCAACCCGACCAAGAAGCTCGGCCAGAACTTCGTGCACGACCCGAACACCGTCCGCCGGATCGTCACCGCCGCCGGGCTCACCGGCGACGACGTGGCGCTGGAGGTCGGCCCCGGGCTCGGCTCGCTCACCCTGGCCCTGCTGCCGGCCGCCGCGCACGTGCACGCGGTGGAGATCGCCCCGGTGCTGGCCGGCGCGTTGCCGCAGACCGCCGCCGCCCACGCCGGCCCGGACGCCGCCCGGCTCACCGTGCACCGGGCCGACGCGTTGCGGATCACCGCCGCCGCCCTGGCCGACCCGCCGCCCACCGCGCTGGTGGCGAACCTGCCCTACAACGTCGCCGTCCCGGTGGTGCTGCACCTGCTCGCCGAGCTGCCCACCCTGCGGCACGGGCTGGTGATGGTGCAGAAGGAGGTCGCCGACCGGCTGGTCGCCGGCCCCGGCTCCAAGGTGTACGGCATCCCGTCGGTCAAGCTCGCCTGGTACGCCCGTTCCCGGGCCGCCGGTCGGGTGCCACCGAACGTGTTCTGGCCGGTGCCGAACGTCGACTCCGGACTGGTCGCGTTCACCCGCCGCGAACCACCCCGCGACGACGTGCCCGTACAGGCGGTCTTCGCCGTCGTCGACGCCGCTTTCGCCCAGCGCCGCAAGACGCTGCGGGCCGCGCTGGCGGGCTGGGCGGGTGGCCCCGACCGGGCCGCCGCGGCGCTCACCGCCGCCGGGGTCGACCCCGGCGCACGCGGGGAGTCACTCACCGTGGAGCAGTTCGCCGCGATCGCCGCGTCGGCTCCGACCGTCGCCACCACCGCACAGTAGGCTGACGCCGTGCCCGCCGAGGGACACGCCGCACCTGCGCGTACGACCTGGTTGCCGGCCGGTACGCCGCCGGCCGCCGACGCCGCCGAGGAGCTGATCGTGGAGATGCCGTTCGACATCCGCCCGTGCCGGTGGGACGTCACCCGGTGACCGAGGCATGGCGACCGGACGACGATGACGACCAGCGCCGCGGCAGCAGTGGCCCGGTGCGGGTCAGGGTGCCCGCGAAGGTCAACCTGCACCTCGGGGTGGGCCCGTTGCGCCGGGACGGCTACCACGAGCTGAACACCGTCTACCACGCGATCTCGATCTACGACGAGTTGACCGCCCGTCGGGGCGACACCCTCACCCTGACGATGGAGGGTGAGGGCGCGGGTGAGCTGGCCCTGGACGACTCCAACCTGGCCATCCGTGCCGCCCACGCGCTCGCCGGCTACGCCGGGGTGCTGCCGCACGCCCGGCTGCACCTGCGCAAGCAGATCCCGCTCGCCGGTGGACTGGCCGGGGGCAGCGCCGACGCCGCCGCCGCGCTGGTCGCCTGTGACGCCCTGTGGGGCACCGGGTTGTCCCGCGACGAACTGGCCGGGATCGCCGCCGACCTCGGCTCCGACGTGCCGTTCCTGATCCACGGCGGCACCGCGCTGGGCACCGGCCGGGGCGAGGCGGTCAGCCCGGTGCTGGCCCGCCCCACCTCCTGGCACTGGGTGGTGGCCGTCGCCGACGGCGGCCTGTCCACCCCCGCCGCCTACCGGGAACTCGACCGGCTGCGTGCCGCCGGCACCGCCGGTACACCGCTGGGCAGCACCGACGGCCTGCTCGGCGCGCTGCGCCAACGCGACCCCCGGGTGCTCGCCGGCTGCCTCGGCAACGACCTGCAGGACGCCGCCCTGTCGATGCGCCCGGCACTGGCCGACACGTTGAAGGCCGGGCAGGTGGCCGGCGCGCTCGCCGGGATCGTCTCCGGTTCCGGTCCGACCTGCGTCTTCCTCGCCCGTGACGCCGCCGACGCGCAGCGGATCGCCGCCGAGGTGCAGGCCGCCGGGGTGTGCCGGGAGACCCGGGTCGCCCACGGCCCGGTGCCCGGGGCCCGTGTCGGCTGAGTCCGCCCGGTTGAAGATCGACTCCCGTGGGCCGGGGTTGCGGTATCCGGCGACCGGGAACCCGCACCATCAGCCCCGATGAGTTGATCAACCCGTCGCGACCTGCTGTGCGGGGCGCTCCGGCCCCGGCTCCGGCACGGGCGGGTGGGGCGGCGCGGGTGTCCGCGTACCCTTGCCCCAGGCGTCCCGAGGTGCCCGCCGGCACCGGGACGCCTTGATCATGAAAGGTGGGACCGTGGCCAACATCGTCAACCTGGACCGGGTGTCCAAGGGGTACGGCGCCGCCGGGCCGCTGCTCACCGACGTCTCGCTCGGCCTCGACGACACCGACCGGATCGGCGTGGTCGGCCTCAACGGCGCCGGCAAGTCCACCCTGCTGCGGATGCTCACCAAGCAGGAGGACCCCGACGACGGCCGGGTCACCCACCGCCGCGACCTGCGGGTGCTCTGGCTGCCGCAGGCCCTCACCCTGACCCCCGAGGCCACCGTGCGGGACGTGGTGCTCGGCACCGCCTGGCTCGCCGAGGGGATGGGCGCCGAACACGAGTGGGCCGGCGACGCCGGGGTCCGCGCCATCCTCGACGGCCTCGGCATGCCCCATCTCGGCCTCGACCAGCCGGTCGGCCCGATGTCCGGTGGCGAGCGCCGCCGGGTGGCCCTGGCCGCCCTGCTGGTCCGCGAATCCGACCTGCTCATCCTCGACGAACCCACCAACCACCTCGACGTCGGCGGCGTCGACTGGCTCGCCCGGCACCTCGTCGGCCGCCGGGGCGCGCTCGTCGTGGTCACCCACGACCGGTGGTTCCTCGACGCCGTCTGCACCACCACCTGGGAGGTCGCCGACCAGACCGTCCGGGCCTACGAGGGCGGCTTCGCCGCCTGGACGCTGGCCCGCGCCGAACGGGAACGGGTCGCCGCCGCCACCGAGGCCCGCCGGCAGAACCTGCTCCGCAAGGAGATCGCCTGGCTGCGGCGCGGCCCGCCCGCCCGCACCTCCAAGCCGAAGTTCCGCATCGACGCGGCCAACGCGCTCATCGACGACGTGCCGCCGCCGCGCGACACCATGTCGTTGCAGCGGATGGCGACCGCCCGGCTCGGCAAGCAGGTGTACGACCTGGAGCACGTCCGGCTGCACGCCGGCCCCAAGGAGATCCTGCACGACACCACCTGGCAGGTCGGCCCCGGCGACCGGATCGCCATCCTCGGGCGCAACGGGGCCGGCAAGACCACCCTGCTGCGGCTGCTCGCCGGCATCACCCGCGCCGACGGCGGCCGGTTCCACACCGGGTCCACCGTCAAGCCGGCGTTCCTCTCCCAGGAACTCGCCGAACTCCCCGGCCACCTGCGCGTCCTGGAGGCCGTCGAAGAGGTCGCCCGGCGGGTGCAGCTCGGCGACCGGGAGATCTCCGCCGCCCAACTCGCCGAGGTGTTCGGCTTCGACGACCGGCGGCTCTGGACCCCGGTGAGTGACCTCTCCGGCGGGGAACGCCGCCGGCTGCAGATGCTCCGGCTGCTCGCCGGGGAACCCAACGTGCTGCTGTTCGACGAACCCACCAACGACCTGGACACCGACACCCTCGCCGCCCTGGAGGACCTGCTCGACTCCTGGCCCGGCACGATCATCGTGGCCAGCCACGACCGGTACCTGATCGAACGGGTCACCGACGCCGCATACGGGATGTTCGGCGACGGCCGGCTGGTGCACCTGCCCGGCGGCGTCGACGAGTACCTGGCCCGCGCCGCCGGCCCGGGTCCGGCCCGGACCACGGCCGGCCCGGCCGCGAGCCCCGAGGCCCCGGCCACGGGTGGCATGTCCGCCGCCGAGGCCCGGCAGGCCCGCAAGGAGCTGACCCGGCTGGAACGGCAGATCGGCAAGCTCGACCAGAAGGAGGCCACCCTCCTCGACCAGCTCGCCACGCACGCCACCGACTACGCCCGGGTCGCCGACCTCGACGCGCAGCTCAAGGAGGTACGCGCCGAACGGGAACGGACCGAGGAGACCTGGCTGACCCTCGCCGACGAGATCCCGCCCCTGTAGACCGGGGACGACCCCGTGTGCGGCGTCACACCCCGCCGTACGGGACAATCGTCGACGACCCTCACCTCGAACGGCGTTGGAGACACAGTCATGGCCCACACCCCCGTCAACCACCCCGCGCGGCCGGTCTACCGGGCGATCGGCGGGCTCATCGGTCTCTACCTCGTGGTCTTCGGCGCGCTCGGCGTCATCGCCAGCGCCGGCAACGACTTCTTCGCCCAGGACGACACCAAGGTCCTCGGCCAGGGCACCAACCTCGGGTTCTCGCTGCTGTCCGTGCTGTTCGGGGTGGTCATCCTGGTCGGCACGGTGATCGGCCGCAACCTCGACGTGGCGATCAACCAGTGGCTGGCCTACACCCTGATGGTGATCAGCCTCGCCGGCCTGGCCTTCCTCCAGACCGACGCCAACGTCGCCAACTTCAGCATCCTCACCGTCATCGTGCTGATGACCCTCAGCCTCGTCCTGCTGATGGTCGGCATGTACGGCAAGGTCGGCACCGAGGACGAGAAGGAAGCCTGGCAGAAGGCCCGCCTGGTGCTCTGACCCGCTCGCGGCGCGGGCCGGGACGCGACGTGACGTGACCTGGCGTTTCTCCGACAACGGACGGCGGGACGGGAGACAATCGTCCCGACACGTCGTCCGCGCACGGAGGGGCCATGGCGCACTTTCCGGTCAACCACCCGGCCCGCCCGCTGTACCGGGTCTTCGCCGGCCTCGTCGGCCTCTACATCCTGGTCTTCGGCGCCTTCGGCGTCGTACAGACCTGGGGTGAACCGCTGTTCGCCCGGGGCAGCCACTGGGCCCTGGGGCTGCGTACCAACCTGGCGTTCTCGTTGGTCTCGGTCGTCTTCGGGGTCGTCCTGATCATCGGGGCGTCCCGGCGCGGCAACCTCGGGCACATCATGAACCTCACCGCCGGGGTGGTCTTCATGGTCACCGGCCTCGCGATGATGAGCGTGCTCCAGACCCGCGCCAACATCCTCAACTTCTCGATGTCGACGGTGATCGTCTCGCTGCTGTTCGGCCTGCTGCTGCTCGCCACCGGTCTCTACGACAAGATCGGCACCGACGAGCACGCCGCCCGGGAACGCGCCGACCGGCTCCACCCGGCCCGCTGACCCGACGCTCAGCCACCCGACCGCGAGGTGATCAGGCCCGGCCCCGCCTCCAGGTGCGACAACCCGTTCCAGGCCAGGTTCACCAGGTGCGCCGCCACCGTCTCCTTGCCCGGCTGGCGGACCTCCAACCACCAGCGCCCGGTCAACGCCACCATCCCCACCAGCGCCTGCGAGTACAGCTCGGCCAGCTTCGGGTCGTAACCCCGGCTGGAGAACTCGGCACCCAGGATGTGCTCCACCCGGTGCGCCACGTCGTTCATCACGCTGCTGAAGTTGCCCGCCGCCGACATCAGCGGCGACTCCCGCACCAGCACCCGGAACCCGCTGGTCTCCTCCTCGATGTAGCCCAGCAGCGCCAGCGCCGCCTGCTCCAGCAACTCCCGCGGATGACCGGCGGTCAACGCCGCGGCGATCCGGTCCAGCAGGGCCCGCACCTCCCGGTCGACGACCACCGCGTACAGGCCCTCCTTGCCGCCGAAGTGCTCGTAGACCACCGGCTTGGAGACTTGCGCCCGCGTCGCCACCTCCTCGATCGAGGTCGCGTCGAAGCCCTTCTCGGCGAACACCTGCCGGCCGATCGCGATCAACTGCTCGCGCCGCTGCGCGGCCGACATTCGTACCCGCGCCGCCGGCTTCGCGCCCGCCGAAGGCGCCGCCCGTCGTGTGCCGGTGTTCTCCCCACCCGGGGGCTGCGCCATCTCGTCACCTCGCCGGCGCTCGGTGACGCCCTGTCGTGGAATGCTCCGGTCGTGCCCGTCTGTCTCGGTCACCCGGCCATCCTGCCAGGTGACGCCCCGGGGCACCGCCGGGTTCAGCGCGGCAGCGGCTCCCGTACCCGCTTGGCCGCCACCCGTTCCGGCTTCGGCCACCGCACGTCGTGCACCGCGCCGGCCCGCTCCAGCAACCAGATCACCCGGGCCGACGGGTCCCACTGCCCGCGCAGCACCCCGTGCCGGGCGCTGGTCGGCTCGGCGTGGTGCAGGTTGTGCCAGCTCTCCCCGAACGACAGCAGGGCCAGCGGCCAGAAGTTGGCCGCCCGGTCGCCCGGCCGCATCGCGAACGGACGCTCACCGTAGACGTGGCAGACCGAGTTGATCGCCCAGGTCACGTGGTGCAACAGGGCGATCCGGACCAGCCCGCCCCAGAAGAACGCGCTCAGCGCGCCGGCCCACGACCAGGTCAGCAGCCCGCCCATCAGCGCCGGGCCGAGCAGCGAGACGGCCACCAGCAGCGGCGAGAGCCGGTCCACCCGGCGGGTGTCCGGGTCGGCGAGCAGATCCGGCGCGAACCGCTCCCGGTTGGACAACTCCCGGCCGAACAACCACCCCAGGTGCGCGTGGAACAGGCCCTTGGCCAGACCCCGCACGCTCTCGCCGTACCGCCAGGGGGAGTGCGGGTCGCCGTCGAGGTCGGCGAAGGCGTGGTGCCGCCGGTGGTCGGCCACCCACTGGATGATCTCGCCCTGCACCGCGAACGACCCGGCGACCGCCAGCGCCACCCTGACCGGGCGGCGGGCCTTGAACGCGCCATGGGTGAAGTACCTGTGGTAGCCGACGGTGATGCCGAGCCCGGACACCACGTACCAGAGGGCAGCGACGAGTACGTCGGTCGGGTGCAGCCAGCCGCCCCAGGCCACCGGCACGGCGGCGAGCAGGGCGAGGAACGGCACCACCACGAACGCCCAGAGGGCGATCAGGATGCCCCGCGACTGGGGGCCCTGGGTGAGCGGCTTCGGGCCGGCGGCACCGGCGTCCCGCAGGGTGGTCGACATGGCACCTCGCAGCGGTCGGATACGCCTACGTCACCGTAACCTACGGTCCGGCCACAGTGGAGTGAACAGTGGCGCACATGAATGAGTGAAGTGTCATACGGTTGTCTTAACCTGCCGGTCATGACCGATCCGACGGCCGCCGAGGTGCGCCGGCTGCGCGACGGTGCGCCCCCGGCCCGCACCCGACGACCCGTCGCCCGCGACGACCTGCGCGCGGCGGCGGTGGCACTGCGCGGCGAGGGCTGCTCGGTCGGCGACATCGCAGCCCGGTTGGGCGTCGCGAAGTCCACCGCCTACCTCTGGGTGCGCCACCTCCCCCTCGACCCGGACGAGGAGGTCGCCCGCGAGCGCCGACGGGCGCACTCCAAGGCGATGACGGATGCCCGGTGGTCGGCCCACCGGCAGGCCCGGGACGCCGCCCGGGCGGCGGCCGTGGCGGACGCAGCGGCCTGGGTCGGATCGATGGGGCACCGTGAGCTGATCATGGTGGGGGCGGTGCTCTACTGGGCGGAGGGGGAAAAGGCCAAGCCCTGGCGGCCCCACGAGTGCCGGGTCAGGTTCATCAACAGCGATCCCGGGCTGGTTGACATCTTCGTCCGCTTCGTCGAGGCGATGGGGGTACCCCGGGAGGGCCTGCGGTTCCGGGTGAGCATCCACGAGAGCGCGGACGCCGAGGCGGCCGTGCGGTGGTGGGCCGGGCGGGTGGCCGTTCCGGCCGAGACGTTCCGCCCGACGTCACTCAAGCACCATCGGCCGACCACGGTGCGGCGCAACACGGGCGAGGACTATCGAGGTTGTCTGATTGTCGAGGTGCCCAGGTCCCGGCAGTTGTACTGGCGGATAGAGGGGATCATGAAGGGAATGGGCGATGGCGCGGGCGGCGAGGGGCGCTAAGGTGTAGTAGGTCTGCCAAGCAATTCGATTTGCCCGTTTTAGACCTTCCCGGGTCGTCTAATGGCAGGACGTCAGGTTTTGGTCCTGATTGTAGGGGTTCGAGTCCTCTCCCGGGAGCTTCCGCTGATCCGCCCCCGAAGTCTGGTTAGCATGGCGGCGAGACTGTCGCCTTCCCCGACGGGAGCCCACCCGTGTCCCAGCCCCACCGCCGTACCGTCGTCGTGCTCGCCGCCGGGGAGGGCAAGCGGATGAAGTCGGCGCTGCCCAAGGTGCTGCACCCACTGCTCGGCCGGACGCTGCTCGGGCACGTGCTGGCCGCGGCCGGGCCGCTGCGTGCGGACCGGACCGTGGTGGTGGTCGGCCACGGGGCCGATCAGGTCCGAGCCCACCTGGCCGAGGTCGCCCCGGACGCCACCGCCGTGCTCCAGGCCGAGCAGCTCGGCACCGGGCACGCCGTACGGATCGCGCTGGACGCGGTGCCGGAGGCCGCCGGCACCGTCGTGGTGATCAACGGGGACGTGCCGCTGTTGCGCACCGGGACGGTGGACGCGCTGGTCGCGGCGCACGAGAGTGAGGGCGCGGCGGCCACGGTGCTCGCCGCCGAGGTGCCCGACCCGACCGGCCTGGGCCGGATCGTCCGGGACGACGCCGGCCGGCTGGAGCAGATCGTCGAGGAGCGTGACGCGAGCCCCGCCCAGCGGGCGCTGCGGGAGATCAACGCCGGCATCTACGCCTTCGACCTGGCCCGACTGCGGGCCGCGCTGGGCAAGCTCTCCACCGACAACGACCAGGGCGAGGAGTACCTCACCGACGTCTTCGGGCTGCTCGTCTCGGCCGGCGAGCCGGTGGGGGTGCACGTGGCCGCCGACCACGTCGAGACCCTGGGCTGCAACGACCGGGTGGAGTTGGCCGGGCTGCGTCGGCTGCTGCGCGACCGGGTCAACGAGGCGTGGATGCGGACCGGGGTGACGATCCTCGACCCGGCGACCACCTGGATCGACGTGACCGCCATCGTCGAACGGGACGCGGTGCTCGACCAGAACACCCAGTTGCGGGGGACCACCGTGGTGGGGGCCGAGGCGGTGGTCGGGCCGGACGTCACGTTGATCGACACGGTGGTGGGACCGGCGGCGTCCGTGCTGCGCAGCCACGCCACCGGCGCCGAGGTGGGCGCGGGGGCGAGCGTCGGCCCGTACGCCTACCTACGGCCGGCGGCGCGGCTGGCCGAGAAGGCGAAGGTGGGCACGTTCGTCGAGGTGAAGAACTCCGAGGTCGGGCCGGGCGCGAAGGTGCCGCACCTGTCGTACGTGGGGGACGCGACGATCGGGGCGAAGGCGAACATCGGCGCGGCGACGATCTTCGTGAACTACGACGGGGTGAACAAGCACCGCACGGTGGTCGGTGACGGTGCGTTCGTCGGCTGCGACACGAACCTGATCGCGCCGGTCGAGGTGGGTGCGGGGGCGTACGTGGCGGCGGGTAGCGCGTTGAGTCAGAACGTGCCGCCGGGGGCGTTGGGGGTGACCCGGGCGCCGCAGCGCAACATCGAGGGTTGGGTGCTGCGTAACCGGCCGGGCACGGTCTCCGCGCGGGCCGCCGAGCAGGCCCGGACGGCCGGTGAGGATGCGTCGGGTGGGCCTGCGTCGGCAAGTGAAGGTGAGGCAATCCACGGGGGTGCCGAGACGGTGTGAGGGTCGCCGTGGTCGGGGCATACTGCAACCGAGCAGCCCCGGCCCACCGCCGCCGGGCACCACCGACCAACGGGAGCAGACGGGCCCATGGGCAGCATCGTCGCCGAAAACCGCAAGAGCCTGATGCTCTTTTCCGGACGTGGCTTTCCGGAGTTGGCCAAGGAGATCGGTGAGGTGCTCGGTGTAGCGCCGACCCCTTCCGACGCGTACGAGTTCGCCAACGGTGAGATCTTCGTACGGTTCCGGGACTCGGTGCGTGGTTCGGACGCCTTCGTGGTGCAGTCCGTCACGCACGGGGTCAACACCTGGGTCATGGAGACCCTGATCATGATCGACGCGCTGAAGCGGGGTTCGGCGAAGCGGATCACCGTGGTCCTGCCGTTCTACCCGTACTCCCGGCAGGACAAGAAGCACCGCGGTCGGGAGCCGATCTCGGCGCGGCTCGTGGCCGACCTGCTCAAGACGGCCGGGGCGAACCGCATCCTCACCGTCGACCTGCACACCGCGCAGATCCAGGGCTTCTTCGACGGCCCGGTGGACCACCTGTTCGCGATGGACATCCTCGCCGAGTACGTGGAGCACAAGTTCGCCGGCCGGCCGATGACGGTGGTGGCACCGGACTCGGGCCGGGTACGGGTGGCGGAACGGTGGACGGACCGCCTCGGTGGCTGCCCGTTGGCGTTCATCCACAAGACCCGCGACCCGTTGAAGCCCAACCAGGTGGTGGCGAACCGGGTGGTCGGTGAGGTCGAGGGTCGGGTCTGCCTGATCGTCGACGACATGATCGACACCGGTGGGACGATCACCAAGGCGGCGGACATCCTCAAGGAGTCCGGTGCGGCGGAGATCGTGGTGGCCTCCACCCACGCCCTGCTGTCCGACCCGGCGACGGAGCGGTTGAAGAACAGCCCGATCACCGAGGTGGTGGTGACGAACACGCTGCCGCTGCCGGCGGAGAAGCAGTTGGACAAGCTCACCGTGCTGTCGATCGCGCCGTTGCTGGCGCGGGCGATCCGGGAGGTCTTCGACGACGGGTCGGTGACCACCCTCTTCGGTGGCCTGAGCTGACGCCCGTCCCGGCGAACGCGCGGGCCGGTCGGGTGCGACCGGCCCGGCGTCGCCGGGTCCGACGCGCGGGGCGGCGGTGCATGGCGGGGACTGCCGGAAGGCGCGGAAAGACCTCGGGTAGACTGGTGCGGTTGCCACGGCGAGGGTGCCCGGCGGGCCGCTGATCGAGCGCCGCACGGAGGCACCGTCATCGACGCGGTGCTCCGGGCAGTCGTTCATGACGCATGAGCCCCAAGCGAGCCCCTCGCCCCAGCACCGCCAGACGACAAGCCGCCGTAGCGTTAGCATCAGGAGTTTCCCCGTGTCCGAGGTAAAGATCAGCGCCGAGCCCCGTACGGAGTTCGGCAAGGGTGGTGCCCGTCGTACCCGTCGGGCCGGCAAGGTGCCCGCCGTGCTGTACGGTCACGGCGAGAAGCCCAAGCACATCGCGCTCCCGGCGCGGGAGTTCGCCGCCGCGATCCGTAAGGGCGGTGCCAACCAGCTCTTCGCGATCGAGGTCAGCGACGGCACCCAGGTGTTGGCGCTGCCGAAGGCGATCCAGCGTGACCCGATCCGGGACAGCTTCGAGCACGTGGACCTGCTGCTGGTCCGTCGGGGCGAGAAGGTCACCGTCGAGGTCCCGGTCCAGCTGACCGGTGAGGCCGCGCGGGACACCCTGATCGTGCACGACCACGACACCCTCTCGGTGACCGCCGACGCCACCAAGGTGCCGGACCACCTGGAGGCGTCGATCGAGGGCCTGGAGGCCGGCAGCCAGGTCACCGCCGCCGACGTCGAGCTGCCTGCCGGTGTCGAGCTGGCCGCCGACGCGGAGCAGACGGTCGCCTCGGTGACCGCCGCCCCGACCGCCGAGCAGCTGGAGGCCACCCTGCCGGAGGTCGAGACCCCGGCTGCGGAGGCCGAGGAGGCCGAGGGTGCGGAGGCCGCCGAGGGCGCCGAGGCTCCGGCTGCCGAGGGCGAAGAGAGCACCGAGGCGAAGACCGAGGCCTGACCGGTCGCATCGTTCACGGCAGGCGCTCCCGTCGCGGGGGCGCCTGCCGGCGTATCGGGGCACGGTCGGCGCGCAGACGGCGAGCGGGAGGTACGGGTCGTGACGGACGAGACGGGGCCGTGGCTGGTGGTCGGCCTGGGCAATCCGGGTCGGGAGTACGCCGGGAACCGGCACAACGTCGGCTTCATGGTCGCCGAGTTGCTCGCCGTACGGCTGGGTGGGCGGTTCGGGCGGTACAAGCGGGTGGTGGCGGACGTCGCCGAGGGGCGGGTCGGTTTCGGTGGGCCGAAGCTGGTGCTGCTCAAGCCGCAGACGTACATGAACCTGTCGGGTGGGCCGGTGGCCGCGCTGGCGCAGTTCCACAAGATCCCGGCCGAGCGGGTGATCGCGGTGCACGACGAGCTGGACATCCCGTATGGGCAGTTGCGGGTGAAGCTGGGCGGCGGCGAGGGTGGGCACAACGGCCTGCGGTCGATGTCGAAGTCGCTGGGGACGAAGGACTACGTGCGGGTGCGGTTCGGCATCGGTCGGCCGCCGGGACGGCAGGACCCGGCGGACTTCGTGCTGTCGGATTTCAGCACCGCGGAGCGTAAGGAGTTGGAGTTCCTGGTGGACCGGGCCGCTGACGTGGTGGAGTCGGTGGTCACCAAGGGGGTCGAGCCGACCCAGAACGCCTACCACGGGGTCTGAGTCGCGGGGGGCGTACTCGTGGCGCGCTCGCGTTGGCGGTAGTCTGCGCGTTCTGGCGTGGCGCGCGACCCCGCGCGGGCCGTGGTAGGCGACGGGAGCGAGTTCGTGGGCAGTCCTCCGATGATCGACGGCGCGTTCGCCCGCTGGTTGGCGGACCGGGCCGGGCAGGCCCTGCTGGAGCTGCGCGCCGAGATGGGGTTCGCGGACGCGGCGGCGTTGAAGTCGGCCGGGGACAAGGTCTCGCACGACCTGATCCGCAGCGAATTGGCGAAGTGGCGGCCCGGTGACGCGGTGCTCTCCGAGGAGGACGAGGGGTCGCGGCTGGTGGACACCACAGGTGGGGTGTCCCGGCTGACCGCCGACCGGGTGTGGATCATCGACCCGTTGGACGGCACCCGCGAGTTCTCCGAGGAGGGCCGCGCCGACTGGGCGGTGCACGTTGCGCTCTGGGCGCGTAACGCGCCGACGCCGCACGGGCTGGTGGCGGGGGCGGTGGGATTGCCGGCGCAGCACCGGGTGCTGGGCACGGACTACCCGCCGGCGTACCCGCCGATGACGGTGGAAGCGGCCACGACGGGTGACCGTACGCTGCGGTTGGCGGCGAGCCGGAGCCGGCCGCCGGCGTTCCTGACCGCGCTGGCCGAGGACGTGGGTGCCCAGTTGGTGCCGATGGGTTCGGCGGGGGCGAAGATCGCGGCGGTGGTGACCGGTGACGTGGACGCCTACATCCACGCGGGCGGCCAGTACGAGTGGGACTCGGCGGCGCCGATCGCTGTGGCGACGGCCACCGGGCTGCACGCTTCCCGAATCGACGGTTCTGCGCTGAGATACAACGAGGCGGATCCGCGCCTGCCTGACCTGCTGGTCTGCCGCAAGGATCTCGCCAGCCGGTTGCTTGCAGCGCTGCAGAGGCATTCCGGGTAGCCTGAGCGCTGTTTTTGATTTGTCCGACCGGAAAGGTCTGGAATCCATGTACGGATCCGCGCCGATCGAGCCCGTGGCATGACCGCCCCCGGCCGCTTCTACCAGGTCTCCCACCTCGACGAGTTGGAGGCGGAGAGCATCTTCGTGATGCGTGAGGTGGTCGCCGAGATGGAGCGGCCGGTGCTGCTCTTCTCCGGTGGCAAGGACTCGATCGTGATGCTGCGGCTGGCGCAGAAGGCGTTCGCCCCGGCCAACATCCCGTTCCCGGTGATGCACGTCGACACCGGGCACAACTTCCCCGAGGTGCTCGACTACCGCGACCAGCGGGTCGCGGAGCTGGGCCTGCACCTCGTCGTGGCGAGCGTGCCCGACGCCCTGGCGGCCGGAACGGTCCGTGAGTCGGGTGACGGGATGCGGAACCGGATCCAGACGCCGGTGTTGTTGGACGCGGTGGAGAAGCACCGGTTCGACGCGTTGTTCGGTGGGGCGCGGCGGGACGAGGAGAAGGCGCGGGCGAAGGAGCGGGTGTTCTCGTTCCGGGACGAGTTCGGGCAGTGGGATCCGAAGAACCAGCGGCCGGAGTTGTGGTCGTTGTACAACGGTCGGCATCATCCGGGTGAGTCGATCCGGGTGTTCCCGTTGTCGAACTGGACCGAGTTGGACATCTGGCACTACATCGCCCGGGAGCGGGTGCCGTTGCCGTCGATCTACTACGCGCACGACCGTGAGGTGGTCGAACGCGACGGCATGCTCTACGCCGTCAACGAGTTCTTCCGGCCCCGGGCCGGTGAGCAGCAGTTCAAGGCCCGGGTGCGGTACCGGACGGTGGGCGACGCGTCGTGCACGGCGGCGGTGCGTTCAGACGCCGACACGGTGGAGAAGGTGATCGACGAGGTGGCCGCGACGCGGATCACCGAGCGGGGGGCGACCCGGGGTGACGACCGGGTCAGCGAGGCCGCCATGGAGGACCGCAAGCGGGAGGGCTACTTCTGATGAGCGCCGAGACGGTGTCGCCCGAGGTCGAGGCCCGGCCGATGGACCTGTTGCGGTTCGCCACGGCGGGGAGTGTGGACGACGGCAAGTCGACCCTGATCGGTCGGTTGCTGTACGACACGAAGTCGTTGTTCACCGACCAGTTGGCGGCGGTGGAGGCGGTCAGCGCGGCCCGGGGTGACGAGTACACCAACCTGGCGTTGCTCACCGACGGCCTGCGGGCCGAACGGGAGCAGGGCATCACCATCGACGTGGCGTACCGGTACTTCGCCACGCCCCGGCGCAAGTTCATCATCGCCGACACCCCCGGGCACACCCAGTACACCCGCAACATGGTCACCGGTGCGTCCACCGCAGATCTGGCGTTGATCCTGGTGGACGCGCGTAAGGGGCTGGTGGAGCAGTCGCGGCGGCACGCGTTCCTGTGCTCGCTGCTGCGGGTGCCGCACCTGGTGCTGTGCGTCAACAAGATGGACCTGGTCGACTTCTCCCAGGAGGTCTTCGAACGCATCGCCGACGAGTTCACCGCCTTCGCGGCGAAACTCGACGCGCCCGACCTGACCGTCGTGCCGATCTCGGCGCTGCGTGGCGACAACATCGTCACCCGGTCGGAGAACATGCCGTGGTACGAGGGGCCGTCGCTGCTGCACCACCTGGAGCGTGTGCACATCGCCTCGGACCGTAACCTGGTGGACGTCCGGTTCCCGGTGCAGTACGTGATCCGCCCCCAGTCGACCACGGTCACCGACTACCGGGGCTACGCCGGGCAGGTCGCCTCCGGCGTGCTCAAGCCCGGCGACGAGGTGATGGTCCTGCCGTCCGGGTTCACCAGCCGGATCGCCGCCATCGACACCGCCGACGGCCCCGTCGACGAGGCGTTCCCCCCGATGTCGGTCACCGTCCGCCTCGACGACGAGATCGACATCTCGCGCGGCGACATGATCTGCCGGCCGAACAACGCCCCGACCGTCTCGCAGGACATCGAGGCGATGGTCTGCTGGATGGACGAGACCCGTCCGCTCCAGGTCGGTGGCAAGTACACGATCAAGCACACCACCCGTTCGGCGCGGACGATCGTGCGCGGCCTGTACTACCGGCTCGACATCAACACGCTGCACCGCGACGAGACCGCCAGCGAGCTACGGCTCAACGAGATCGGCCGGGTGCGGCTGCGGACCACCGTCCCGCTGCTGGCCGACGAGTACCGCCGTAACCGCACCACGGGTGGCTTCATCGTCATCGACGAGGCCACGAACCGCACCGTGGCCGCCGGCATGATCGTCGACACCGCCTGATCCACCCCACCCCACCCCACCCGCCCCGGCCCGCCTCGTCGGCTTTCGGTGATCAAGAGCTTTGCGTCAGTTCCCGCCCGACGGATGACCCAAAGCTCTTGATCACCGCCGCCCAGCACGAGCAGAGCGCGGGAGCGGAGCGGGGGTGCGGGCGGGACCCGCACCGGGCGGGGTGGGGCCGGGACCGGGGTGGAGTGAGACGGTCAGGGGAGGCGGGTGGCGCCGGGGGCGGGCAGGACGGTGAGGGTGTCGGAGGCGGTGAAGCCGCGTCCGGCGTAGGCGTCCCGGACGGCTGCCGCCACCGGTTCCGCAGCCGCCGCCTCGACCAGGGCGAGGACGCAGCCGCCGAAGCCGCCGCCGGTCATCCGGGCACCGAGCGCGCCGGCCGCGAGCGCCGCCTCGACGGCGGTGTCGACCTCGGGGACGGTGATCGCGAAGTCGTCCCGCATGGAGGCGTGCGACGCGGTCAGCAGTGACCCGATCTCGGCGACCCGGCCGGCGCGCAGCAGGGCGACGGTGTCGAGTACCCGCTGGTTCTCGGTGACCACGTGCCGGACCCGGCGTCGGGTCTCGTCGTCGGGCAGCCGCGCCAGGGCGGCGTCGAGGTCGGCGACCGGCACGTCGCGCAGGGCGGGCACGCCGAGCAGGTCGGCGGCCCGTTCGCAGGCGGCGCGACGGGAGGCGTACTCGCCGTCGGCGTGCCGGTGCGGCGCACGGCTGTCGATCACCAGGATGGCCAGGCCGGCGGCGTCGAGGTCGAACGGGACGTGGTCGACGGACTCGTCCCGGCAGTCGAGGAACAGGGCGTGGCCGGCGCGGCAGCGGATCACCGCCGACTGGTCCATGATGCCGGTGGGCGCGCCGACGTAGCCGTTCTCGGCACGTTGGGCCAGCCGGGGCCTGCGCTCGGCGGGCAGGTCCAACCCGCCCAGGTCGGCCAGGGCGGCGAGCACCGCCGCCTCCAGGGCCGCCGACGAGGAGAGTCCGGAGCCGAGCGGCACGTCCGAGGCGACGGCCAGCCGGGCGCCGGGGACGGCGTACCCGGCCTCGCGCAGGGCCCAGACGACCCCGGCGACGTAGCCGCCCCAGCCGGTGACCCGGCCGGGGGAGTCGGCCTCGGCGGCCCCGAAGTCGACGGGCCGGTCGGCGATCTCCGAGCGGACCGTCCAGCGTTCGCCGGGCTGCGGGTCGGCGGCGACCACGGTACGCAGCGGCAGGGCGAAGGGGAGCACGAACCCGTCGTTGTAGTCGGTGTGCTCGCCGATCAGGTTGACCCGTCCGGGTGCCGCCCAGCGTCCGGCCGGCGTCGCGTCGTACCCGGCGGAGAAGCCGGCGGTGGCGCGGTCGGCGACGTCCGGGCGGCCCGTCACGACTGCTCCAGCACGTGCGCGCGGTAGAACGCCCAGGCGTCGCCGACCATGTCGGTGAGGGTGGGTTTCTCGGGCACCCAGCCCAGTTCCTGGCGGGCCAGTTCCGAGGAGGCGACGAGTTCGGCCGGGTCGCCCTCGCGGCGGGGGGCGGTCTCGACCGGCACCGGCCGGCCGGTGACCTCGCGGACCACGTCGACGACCTGCCGGTTGGTGAAGCCGCTGCCGTTGCCGAGGTTGTAGATGCGGTGCCGGCCGGGCACGGCGGCGGTGAGCGCCAGTAGGTGGGCGCGGGCCAGGTCCGCCACGTGGATGTAGTCGCGCACGCAGGTGCCGTCGACGGTGGGGTAGTCGTCGCCGAAGAGTTGGAGTTTCTCCCGGCGGCCGGCGGCGACGTCGAGGGCGATGGGGATGAGGTGGGTCTCCGGGTCGTGCCGTTCGCCGATGGCGAGGCCGTCGCGCAGGTACGCCCCGGCGACGTTGAAGTAGCGCAGCGACACGGCGGCCAGGTCGTGTGCGGTCGCCTCGGAGGTGAGCACCAGGTCGACGGCGAGTTTGGTGGCGCCGTACGTGTTGGTGGGGGCCTTGACGGCGGTCTCCGGGATGGGCAGCTCGACCGGGTTGCCGTAGACGGCGGCGGTGGAGGAGAAGACCAGGCGTGGCACCCGGGCGGCCCGGACGGCGTCGACCAGCGCGATCGAGCTGACCGTGTTGGCGTGCCAGTACCGCTCGGGGTGGACCATCGACTCGCCGGCGGCGATCAGCGCGGCGAAGTGCAGCACCCCGTCGAAGCCGGCGTCGGGGGTGAGCACCCGGGCGGCCTCGTGCACGGGCAGGTCGACGTGGGTGGCGTCGGGGGCCAGCGCCGCCCGGTGCCCGGTGCGCAGATCGTCCAGGACGGTCACCCGGTGGCCGGCGTCGAGCAGCATCCGGGTCACCACGCTGCCGATGTACCCGGCACCGCCGGTGACGAGCAGTTTCACGTCGGTCCTCCTGCCTGGCGCGCCCGCTGCGGCCGTTCGTGATCACCCTACGGCCGGGTGCTGTCGCCGCGCTGTGCGTCGTGGGGTCACCCTCATTCCATCATGAACGTTCATGATTGAACAGATCCGCACATTGCCCACCGGTCGGGTCCGCCGGCCCTACCATCACTTCCATGCGGGAAGCGGGTGGTCCCGGGCCCCGGAGACGCGCGCCGGGGCGGAGCCGACGCGTACCCGGGCCGGTGGCCCGCAGTGTCGCGCGGCTGGTCGTCCGGGCCGCCGACGGCGCGACCCGGCTCGTCACCGACCTGCTCGGCGCCAGCCCGGCCGCCGGCCGGGAACGGATCAGCGAGCACGAGCTGCGCGACCTGGTCGCCGCGAACACCGTCCTCGACCCGGACGAACGGCGGATCATCGACGAGGTGCTGGTCGCCGGGGCCAGCCTGGTGCGCGAGGTGATGATGCCCCGCACCGAGGTGGTCTTCCTCGCCGCCGGGCTGACCCTCGCCGAGGCCGAACGCCTCGTCCGGATCGACCCGCACACCCGGTACCCGGTGGTCGACGGCACCCACGACGACGTGGTCGGCTTCGTCCACCTGCGCGACGTGCTGATGCGCCCCGACCTGGACCCGGCGACCACGGTGGGCCGGCTGAGCCGGGAGGTCAAGCGGCTGCCCGGCAGCAAGCGGGTGCTCGCCGCGCTGACCGAGATGCGCCGCGAGGGCCACCACCTCGCCGTGGTGGTCGACGAGTACGGCGGCACCGCAGGCATCGTGACCTGCGAGGACCTGATCGAGGAACTGGTCGGGGAGATCCACGACGAGTACGCCGGCCCACCCGAGCCGGCGTCGGCCGGCCTGCCCGCCGTGGTCGACGGTCGGCTCAACCTGGCCGACTTCGCCGAGCGGACCGGGGTGCCGCTGCCCGCCGGCCCGTACGAGACGGTCGGCGGGTACGTGATGGCGGCGCTCGGCCGGCTCCCGGTGGCCGGCGACGAGGTGCCGGTCACCCAGGGGGACGATCCGTCCCCGGCCGACGGGTGGCTGTTGCGGGTGCTCGCCCTCGACGGGCGTCGGGTGTCCCGGGTCGCGGTGTCCGCCGCCCGGCTGCCGGTGCCGCGCCGGGAGACCGCCGCCGCGGCACCGGCCGACGTCGCGGCGGCGCGGGCGTCGGTACGCGAGGTCACCGCCCCGGCGCGACCGGCGGCGAGTCGACCCGCCGGCCCGTCATGACGGACGCCGGGGGTTGCTGACAGAATTGCCGGCATGTCCGACGCTCCCACCCGCCCCCGCGTCTTCTCCGGCATCCAGCCGACGGCCGACTCGTTCCACCTCGGCAACTACCTGGGCGCGGTGCGGCACTGGGTGGCGTTGCAGGACACCCACGAGGCGTTCTACTGCGTCGTCGACCTGCACGCGATCACCGCCGGGCACGATCCGGCGGTGCTGCGCCAGCGCACCCGGGTGGCCGCCGCCCAGCTCCTCGCGGTCGGCATCGACCCGGAGCGCAGCGCCCTGTTCGTCCAGTCGCAGGTGCCCGAGCACGCGCAGCTGGCGTGGGTGCTGGGCTGCATCACCGGGTTCGGTGAGGCGAGCCGGATGACCCAGTTCAAGGACAAGTCGCAGAAGCAGGGCAGCGACCGCTCCAGCGTCGGCCTGTTCACGTACCCGATCCTCCAGGCCGCCGACATTCTGCTCTACCAGGCCGACGTGGTGCCGGTCGGCGAGGATCAGCGGCAGCACCTGGAGCTCTCCCGGGATCTGGCCCAGCGGTTCAACTCGCTGTTCGGGCCGACCTTCACGGTGCCCGCCCCGCACATCGTGAAGGACACTGCCAAGATCACAGACCTCCAGGAGCCGACGGCGAAGATGTCGAAGTCGTCGTCCTCCCCGGCCGGCATCATCGACCTGCTGGAGGACCCGGCCCGCTCGGCCAAGAAGATCCGTTCGGCGGTCACCGACACCGGCCGGGAGATCGTCTTCGACGCCGAGACCAAGCCCGGGGTGTCCAACCTGCTCACGATCCACTCCGCCCTGTCCGGCCGGAGCATCGACGACCTGGTGGCCGCGTACGCGGGCCGGGGCTACGGCGATCTCAAGAAGGAGCTGGGCGAGGTGGTCCGCGAGTTCGTCACCCCGATCCAGGAACGCACCCGGGCCTACCTCGACGACCCCGCGCAGCTCGACAAGCTGCTCGCCGTCGGGGTGGAGAAGGCCCGTGCGGTGACCGTGCCGACGCTGCGCACAGCGTACGAGCGGGTCGGGTTCCTGGCGTCGGCGCCCGTGGCGTAACGGTGGGCGGGTCGGCGGTACGGGTCGAGACGATGGCCGGAGGGGTGGCGCGGAGCGTGGATCGCAGCGACGGGATACCGGTGGCCGGCGACACCATCCAGATCGGGATCGCGGTGGACATCCCCGAGCCGTGGGGTGGGCTACTGACCCGACGCCGGATGCAGACGGGTGACCCACAGGTCGTCCCCGCGCACGTGACCCTGCTCGGCCCGACCGAGATCCCGCTGGCCGCGCTGGAGTCGGTCGAGGCGCACCTGGCGCAGGTGGCCGCCGCCCACCTGCCGTTCACCCTGCACCTGCGGGGTACCGGCACGTTCCGGCCGGTGACCCAGGTGGTCTTCGTCGCGGTCGCGGCCGGGATCAGCGAATGCGAGCTGCTCGCGGCCGCCATCAGCGCCGCCCCACACCTGCACCGGGAACTGCGCTTCCCGTACCACCCGCACGTCACCGTGGCGCAGGACGTCGCCCCGGAGGCGCTGGACCGGGCGTACGAGGATCTGGCCGACTTCTCGGCGATGTTCGAGGTGGAGGGCTTCACCCTCTTCTCGCACAGCGGCGCGACCCGGTGGCAGCCGCGCCGGGACTTCCGGCTCGGCGGCTGACCCGCCCCGTGGCCGGTCGGGTGGGCCCCCGGTGCGGCGGCCCGCCCGCCGGTGGCACGCTGGTGGCCGGCACCCGCTCCCGCCGACCGCCGGTTGGCCGGCACCGGTGACGACAGATCGGCGAGGATGACGTGGTGGACGCGTGGGGCCGGTGGACGGCCGGCATCGACCGCCGGTTCACCGTGGCCCGGCACCGGTGGCCCCGGCTCGACCACCTCTGGCGGGCGGTCGACCTCTACGGCGAGGTGCTCGGTGGCCGGCTGGCCGCCGCCATCGCCTACTACGGGTTCTTCGCCGTGTTCGCCCTCGCCCTGGTCGCCTACTCGGTCTTCGGGGCGATCCTGGAGGACAACGACGAGGTTTCCGACGCGGTGGCGGAGTTCCTGCGGGACAATCTGCCCTTCCTCGACCCGCGACAGATCGCCGAGAGCAGCAACGCGGTAGGCGTGGTGGGCCTGGTCATCCTGTTCTTCACCGGGATCGGCTGGGTGGAGGCGATCCGGTCGTCGCAGCGGCTGATGTACGGCTTCAACCAGCAGCCGGGCAACCTGGTGGTCCGCCGGCTGGTGGACCTGGGCGTGCTGCTGCTGGTCTTCGTCATGCTGGGCATCTCGGTGGCGGCGGTGGACGCGCTGGAGTCGGTGCTGCGGTTCCTGCTGAGGTCCACCGGCTCCGTGGGGCTGACCACCGTCAGCGCGGTGCTCAGCGTGCTGGTCAACGCGGTGCTGGCGACGGCGCTGCTGGTGGCGGTGCCCCGGCTGCGGATGAGTCGCCGCCGGCTGCGCCCGGTGGTGCTGCTGGTCGCGGTCGGCATCACCCTGCTCAACACGGTCGGCCGGTTCTACATCGTGCGGACCGAGCGCAATCCGGCGTACGCCGTGGTGGCCGGTGCGGTGGCCGTGCTGCTCTACCTCTACCTGCTCAACCAGTTGGTGCTCTTCGGTGCCGCGCTGGCCGCCACCAGCCGGCACGGGCGGGTCGTCGACCTGTCGGAGGGGGCGGTGATGCGGCAGGTCAACGTCGAGGCCGACGTCGACACCGAGACCGATCCGGGTACCCCGGGAGGGGCGGGCTGATGTCTGTCGAGATCGATCCGGGCTCCCCGGTGCCCCCGTACGAGCAGGTGCGGGCGCAGCTCGCCGCGATGATCGGTGACGGCCGGCTGGCGGTCGGCACCCGGCTGGCCCCGGTCCGGCAGTTCGCCGCCGAGCTGGGGTTGGCGGTGAACACGGTGGCCCGCGCCTACCGGGAGCTGGAGTCGGCCGGGCTGGTGCAGACCCGGGGCCGGCACGGCAGCTTCGTCGCCCCGGGGCGGGACGACGCGGTCGACCGGTTGCAGCGGGCGGCGGCCCGCTACGCCGAGGAGGCGACCCGGCTGGGCGTGCCGGCGGACCGCGCGTTGGCCCTGGTCCGCGCCGCCCTGGACGGTCCACCCCCGGCGTGAGCCCGCGTCGTCGCTCCCGGCCCTGCCGGCGCTGGGGTCGGGGAGGGCGGTCGGGTGGTCGACGGTGGGGCCGCCCGGAGGGAAAGCGGGATGCCGACAGTCGTCGGAAAAGATGAATGGGGCAAATGCCGCCCGTCGTGCCGGCTGGACCGACCATGATGAGCCGGTGGGTGCACTCGTGACGCTGGACCTGCCGGACGACTCGCCGCTGCTCACCCTGCCCTGGATCATCACGTTCGGTCCGCTCGCCGATCCGGCCGAGTGGGAACCCGTGGTCTGTGGGCCGTACGAGCGACCGCACGCGCTGGCCCTGGCCGAGGCGGTGGTGGCCGACGAACGGTTCATGGCGGTGGTCGAGCCGCTGGTGCCGGCGCTGTCGGCCGACGAGATCCGGGGCGAGATCGCCGCGTCGCAGCGGGCCGCCACCGACGAGGAGGCCCGGATCTCCTCGGCCGACCTCTACGGGGACTTCGACGACGTCCTCGACGAGCAGGACATCCGTGACGAGCAGGAGGACGAGGCGGCCGCAGGCGTGGACCGGCCGCAGCCGCCGCCCGTACCGACCGAGGCGCAGGTGCGGGCGGGCTTCGGACGGATCGCGGGGCTGCTGCGCGGGCGGTGACGGGTCGGGTGACGCCGGTACGCGGTGGTGCACCGGCACCCCGGGAAGCGGACCTCCCGGGACGCCGGTGCCACCTTCACCCCCCACCACAAGGGGTCGGCAGCCCAGCCGCCCGTCGGCGCGGGGCACAACGGACGACCAGGTCAAAGGCGGGTTACCCGGCTCAGCGCCGTTCGAACCACGCGGCTGCGTCCACCGGCAGGACGTGTCCGGAGTCCTGCCCGGTGAGGTCGGCGCTGGCCACCAGGGGGCGGCCGTACCCGTCGATCCGGACCGGCGCGCCGCTGAGGTTGACCACGCAGGTCAGCGCTGCGCTGTCCCCGTCGCGGCGGAACGCCAGCACCCCCGGCTCGGTCTGCTGCCAGCGCACCGGACCGGCGGTGGCCGACAGCGCCGGGTGCGTACGCCGGATCCGCAGCGCGGCCCGGTACAGCTCCAGCGTCGAGCCGGGTGTCCCGGCCTGGGCGGCCACCGAGAGGGCCCGCCAGGTGGCCGGGGCCGGCAGCCAGCTCAGCTCGCTGCCCTGCGGCCCGAAGCCGTACGGGGGCAGCTCGCCGCCCCACGGGATGGGCACCCGGCACCCGTCGCGGCTCTCCCCGGTACGCAGGAACGCCGGGTCCTGCCGGAGCGCGTCGGGTAGGTCCAGCACCTCCGGCAGGCCCAGTTCCTCACCCTGGTAGAGGTAGGTGGAGCCGGGCAGGGCCAGCATCAGCAGGGCGGCGGCCCGGGCCCGGCGCAGGCCGACATCGCCGTCGCCGTACCGGGTGACGTGCCGCTGCCGGTCGTGGTTGGACAGCACCCAGGTGGTCGGCGCGCCGACGATCGTCGCCTCGGCCAGCGCCGTGTCGATCACCTTGCGGAACGAGTCGGCCGACCAGGTGGCGTCGAGGAAGTCGAAGCTGAACGCCTGGTGCAGTTCGTCCGGGCCGATGTAGCGGGCGAGTCGCTGCGGGGTCTCCGCCCACGCCTCGGCCACCGCCATCCGGCCGCCGGGGTAGCTGTCCAGGATGGGTCGCCAGGCGCGGTAGATGTCGTGCACCTCGTCCTGGTCGAAGTAGGGCAGCCGGCCCTTGCCGAGCAGTTCCGACTGGCGGCGGCCGGTGGTCATCGAGCTGAAGCCGACGTCCGGCAGCCCTTCGGCCTTGATCATCCCGTGGGCCACGTCGATGCGGAACCCGTCGACGCCCCGGTCGAGCCAGAACCGCAGCACGTCTTCGAACTCGGCGCGTACCTGCGGGTGCCGCCAGTTCAGGTCGGGCTGCGCCGGGTCGAACAGGTGCAGGTACCACTGGCCGTCGGGCAGCCGGGTCCAGGCGGGGCCGCCGAAGATGCTCTCCCAGTCGTTGGGGGGCAGTTCGCCGTCGCCGCCCCGGCCGTCGGCGAACAGGTAACGCTCCCGCTCGGGGGAGCCGGGGCCGGCGGCGAGGGCGGCGGTGAACCAGGGGTGCGCGCTGGAGGTGTGGTTGGGCACCAGGTCCACGATGATCCGCAGGCCCAGCGCGTGCGCGTCGGTGATCATGGCGTCGAAGTCGGCGAGGTCACCGAAGAGCGGGTCGACGTCGCGGTAGTCGGCCACGTCGTAGCCGGCGTCGATCTGCGGCGAGGTGTAGAACGGGGTGAGCCAGAGCGCGTCCACCCCGAGGTCGCGCAGGTAGGGCAGCCGCTGCCGGATGCCTCCGAGGTCGCCGACGCCGTCACCGTCGGAGTCGGCGAAGCTGCGGACGTACACCTGATAGACGACCGCGGCGCGCCACCAGTCGTCGTCGGAGTCCAGCGGCGTGGGGTCGGTGGCGGTCATCGGCGGAGATCCCCGTTCTGTGGCGGGACGGCGGCACCCGCGCGGCGGACGCTGACGGACGCGGGTGTGGAGAGAATGCCGGCCACAGGCTGCAAGAGTCAAGCATGCCTTGCGCAAGAAATGACGTCCGTCACCGGTGGCCAGGGCAGGCCGTTGGTGGGCGCGTCCCGCTCACCGGGAGGTGGACCCGGTCGACGGGCAGGCGCGGCCCGGAAGGCGGCGGGGTTCAGGCGGGGACGGCGAGGGCGGGCGGGGCCGGGCGCTGCCGGCCGGCGTCCGCCGGTCGGACCACCGCGGTCGATCCGCGGACCACCAGCTCCGGGCGGAACAGGTACTCCGAGTGCGGCGCGGCGTGCCCGTTGATCTCGTCGACCAGGGCCCGGACCGCGGCCACCGCCATCGCGGCCACCGGCTGTCGCATCGTGGTCAGCGGCGGGTCGGTGAAGGCCATCAGCGGCGAGTCGTCGTAGCCGACCACCGACAGGTCGCCGGGCACGGACATGCCGCGCTGCCGGGCGGCCCGGACCGCGCCGAGCGCCATCAGGTCGGAGCCGCAGACGATCCCGGTGACCCCACGTTCGATCAGCCGTCCGGCGGCGGCCTCGCCGCCCTCGACCCCGAACAGCGACAGCTCGGCGAGCGCGTCCAGGTCGCCGCCGGTGGTGCCGAGCCGGGTCATCGCGGCCCGGAAGCCGGCCACCCGGCGCTGCACCGGCACGAACCGGTCCGGCCCGGTGATCAGGCCGATCCGCCGGTGCCCGAGCGCGACCAGGTGCGCCACGGCCAGCTCGGTGGCCTCCCGGTCGTCGCAGGAGACGAAGGGCGCGGCGATGCCGGGGGCGTACCCGTTGATCATGACGACGGGCAGCGGCCGGGCGATCAGCGCGCGGTACCGGTCGTGGTTGGCGGCCGTGTCGGCGTGCAGGCCGGAGACGAAGACGATGCCGGAGACCTGCCGGTCGAGCAGCATCTCCACGTACTCGTCCTCGGTGACCCCGCCCGGGGTCTGGGTGCACAGCACCGGGGTGAACCCGCTCTGCGCCAGCGTCGACTCGATCACCTGGGCGAACGCCGGGAAGATGGGATTGTCCAGCTCCGGCACCACCAGCCCGACCAGGCCGGCGCTGCGCTTGCGCAGCCGGGCCGGACGCTCGTAGCCGAGCACATCGAGGGCGGTCAGTACGGCCTGCCGGGTCTCGGGGGCCACACCGGGGCGGTCGTTGAGCACCCGCGACACCGTGGCCTCGCTGACTTCGGCCTGTTGGGCGATGTCGGACAGTCGAGCGCGCATGGCGGCACTCTAGCTCACGGGCAAGTTCTTGCGTACGCCTCTGCAAGCCCTTCCATTGTATGCAACCTCTTGCTAACGTCCCGGCAACACGTGACAGCAGCGACGCGGCCTTCCCGGCGTCGGTTGGCAAGAACTTTCAGCGTTTCCCCGGTGTGGTCGCCCGTCCCCCGGCGACCCGCCATGACGACAGGAGTACCGATGCGCATCCGTACCGCGGGTGTGGTCACCGTTCTCGGCCTGGCGCTCGCCGCCTCGGGCTGCGGCGGCGACAACAGCAAGGACGAACCGGCCGCCAAGGCCACCTCCCCGGCCGCGAGCGGCAAGCTCGTCATCTGGGCGGACGACAAGCGGACCGCGGCGCTCAAGCCGTTCGCCGAGAAGTTCGGCCAGGAGAACGGCGTCACCGTCGAGGTGCAGGCCGTCTCCAAGGACCTCCAGACCAACTTCGTCACCGCCTCCCAGCAGGGCAGCGGCCCGGACGTGGTGGTCGGCGCGCACGACTGGATCGGCAACCTCGTGCAGAACGGGGCCATCGACCCGGTGCAGCTCGCCGCCGAGCAGAAGTCCGGCTTCAACGAGACCGCGATCAAGGCGGTCACCTTCAACGGGCAGCTCTACGGCGTCCCCTACGCCACCGAGAACGTCGCGTTGATCCGCAACACCGCGCTGGCCCCCGAGGCGCCCAAGACGATCGAGGACCTGGTCGCCACCGGCAAGAAGCTCAAGGCCGACAAGAAGGCCAGCGAGATCCTCTGCCTCCAGTCCGGACAGAACGGCGACGCGTACCACATCTACCCGCTGTACACCTCGGCCGGCGGCTACCTCTTCGGCACCGCCGCCAACGGCGACTACGACCCGAAGGACCTGGGCGTGGGCAAGCCGGAGTCGATCGAGGCGTTCAAGAAGATCGGCAAGCTCGGCGAGAAGGGCGACGGCGCGCTCAAGCGCTCCATCACCGGCGAGAACTCCATCGCCACCTTCACCGGTAAGAAGTGCGCCTTCCTGGTCTCCGGCCCGTGGGCGATCGCCGACGCCAAGAAGGCAGGCATCTCCTACGACATCTCCCCGGTCCCCGGCTTCGCCGGTGGCAAGCCGGCCCAGCCGTTCGTCGGCGTCCAGGCGTTCTACGTCGCCGCCAAGGGCAAGAACAAGGCGCTGGCCCAGGAGTTCGTCACCAACTACGTCACCACCCCCGAGCTGGCCGTGGCGCTCTACCAGGCAGAGCCCCGTCCGCCGGCGCTGACCGCCGCGTTCGACCAGGTCAAGGGCACCGACCCGGACCTGGCCAAGTTCTCCGAGGCGGGCAAGGACGGCCAGGTGCTGCCGGCGATCCCGGCCATGGCCGCGATCTGGGACCCGTTCGGCAAGGCCGAGGCCGCCGTCATCGGTGGCGCCGACCCGGCGAAGACCGTCACCGCCGCCGGCAAGACGATCTCGGGTCAGATCAAGTAATGAGCACGCTGTCCGGCCCGGGACCTGCCCCGCAGGCCCCGGGCCGGGGGCCCGCGCGTTCCGGGCCCCCGGAAACCTCCCGTACCGTGCGCCACCACGCGCCGATCACCGCGACCGGTCTCGCCGTCAAGGTGGTCCTGCTGGGCCTGGTGGCCGGGATCGCGATCTGGGCGGCGTTCCCGCTCGTCGCCGCCCGGCTCTGGGTCGGTCTCGCCGTCCTGGCGGTCACCACCGTCGGCCTGTGCTACCTCTACCTGACCCGCCGGCACATCCCGGCCAAGTACCTGGTGCCGGGAACGATCTTCCTGATCGCCTTCCAGGTCTTCCCGGTGCTCTACACCGCGAGCACCGCGTTCACGAACTTCGGCGACGGCCACCGGGGCTCCAAGGACGACGCGATCGTCGCCATCGAGACCTCCTCGGTCAAACAGGTCCCCGGCTCCGCCGAGTACGCCCTCGCCATCGCCACCACCGGCGACCCGGCCACCGGGCCGCTGGTCTTCCTGCTCACCGACCCGGGGACCGGCCGGGTCTCCGCCGGGGACGCCGACGGGCTACGTCCGCTCGACGCCGCCGACGTGACCGTCGCCGGCAGCGGCAGGGTCACCGCCGCCAAGGGCTACACCGTGCTCAACGTCGGCCAGGCGAGCGTCCGCAGCGAGGAGATCACCGCCCTGGTGGTGCCGACCTCCGGGGGCGCGGTGCGCTCCAACGGCCTGTCCCGCGCCTACGAGGGCAAAGCCGTCCGGACGTACGACCGGGGCTGCGACTGCGTCACCGACGGCGAGACCGGCAGGACCTGGACGGCCGACCCGGACACCGGTGCCTTCGTCGCCGCCGACGGCGAGCGGCTCGCCCAGGGCTGGCAGGTCGGGGTGGGGTTCAAGAACTTCGCCCGGGTGCTCACCGACCCGAACATCTCCGGCCCGTTCTTCGGCACCCTGCTGTGGAACTTCGCCTTCGCGATCGGCTCCACCGGGTTCACCTTCGTACTCGGCATGGCGATCGCGCTGGCCCTGCACTCACCCCGGATGCGGGGCACCAACCTCTACCGGGTCTTCCTGATCCTGCCCTACGCGATGCCGTCGTTCGCCATGCTGCTGGTCTGGCGGGACATGTTCAACACCGACTTCGGCCTGGTCAACAACCTGTTCGGGCTCGGCGTCGACTGGTTCGGCGAGGCCTGGTCGGCCCGGCTGGCGGTGCTGCTGGTGCAGCTCTGGCTCGGGTACCCGTACATGTTCCTGGTGACCACCGGCGCGCTCCAGGCGATCCCGAAGGAGCTGACCGAGGCCACCTCGGTCGACGGCGCGTCGCCCTGGCAGTCGTTCCGGGCGGTCACCCTGCCGCTGCTGCTGGTCGCGCTCTCGCCGCTGCTGATCGCGTCGTTCGCGTACAACTTCAACAACATCAACGCGATCTGGTTGACCACCGAGGGTGGTCCGTTCGCGCCGGACAACCCGACGAACGGGGCCACCGACCTGCTGATCACGTACACCTACCGGCTGGCCTTCGGCGCGCAGGGCGCCGAGTTCGGCCTGGCCGCCGCGGTGTCGATCTTCATCTTCGCGATCGTGGCCACGGTCTCGGCGGTCAGCTTCCGGCGCACCCGCCAGCAGGAGGAGGTCTACTCGTGACGACCCGTCAGAACGCCGCCGGTCGAGGCGGGAGCCGGTGGCTCACCCAGGTCGGCTGGCGGCACGTGGTCGGCCTGCTGGCGGTGGCGTTCAGCCTCTTCCCGATCCTGTTCGTGCTCTCCGCCGCGCTCAACCCGCTCGGCACCCTCTCGTCGACCGAGCTGCTGCCCACCGGGGCGTCACTGGCGAACTTCGGTGACCTGTTCGAGCGGACGGAGTTCGGCCGCTGGTTCCTCAACTCGCTGCTCATCGCGGGCGGGGCGAGCTTCGCGTCGATCTTCCTGTCCTCGCTGGCGGCGTACGCGTTCTCCCGGATGCGTTTCGCCGGGCGGCGGATCGGGCTGCTGACGCTGCTGCTGATCCAGATGTTCCCGCAGTTCCTGGCGATCGTGGCGATCTTCCTGATCTTCACCCGGGTCACCGACCTGTGGCCGTCGATCGGCTTCAACACCCCGTGGGGCCTGTTCCTGCTCTACATGGGCGGCGCGCTGGGCATGAACACCTGGCTGATGAAGGGGTTCTTCGACACCCTGCCCCGGGAGCTGGACGAGTCGGCCACGATGGACGGCGCCAGCCACGCCCAGGTCTTCTTCCGGATCATGCTGCCGCTGGTGGCGCCGATCCTGGCGGTGACCGCGCTGCTGTCGTTCATCGGCACGATCAACGAATTCATGATCGCCAACGTGTTCCTCACCGACACCGGGTCCAAGACCCTCGCGGTCGGCATGTTCGGCCTGGTGGCCGGGGAACGGAACAACAACTTCGGCATCTTCGCGGCGGGCACCCTGCTCACCGCGGTCCCCACCGTGCTGGTCTTCCAGCTCCTCCAGCGTTACATCGTCTCCGGCCTCACCGCCGGGGCCGTCAAGGGATGAATCGGAAGGCCACGCCATGTCCCTGTCGCCGCACCACGACGGCTCGGCCCTGTACGTACCCGAGCAGGAACCCGCCCTCGGGCAGACCGTGCCGGTGTTCGTCCGGGTACCCGAGGGCACCGACGTCCGGCAGGTGCACGTCCGGACCACCGGCGACGGTGAGCCGCGTTTCGTCGAGGCCACCGTCGACCGCCGGGACGGCCACGACGTGTGGTGGCGGGCCGACGTCGAGGTCCGCAACCCGGTCAGCAACTACCGGTTCCTGCTCACCGGGGCGACCGGCTACCGCTGGCTCAACGCCGCCGGGCAGGTCGACCACGACGTGCCCGACCACGGCGACTTCAGGCTGGTCAGCCACGCGCCACCGCCGGCCTGGGCCCGGGACGCGCTGATCTACCAGATCTTCCCCGACCGGTTCGCCCGGTCCGCCGCCGCCGACGGGCGCACCCCGCCGGACTGGGCCGTCCCCTGCGACTGGGACACCCCGGTCATCGGGTACGGCCCGCAGACCCCCCGCCAGTTCTACGGCGGCGACCTGGACGGCATCACCGGACGGCTGGACCACCTGGACCGGCTCGGCGTCGACACCGTCTACCTGACGCCGATCTTCCCGGCCCGCTCCAACCACCGCTACGACGCCGCCGGCTTCGACACCGTCGACCCGCTGCTCGGCGGGGACGCGGCCCTGGTCCGGCTGGCCGACGCCGTCCGGGCCCGGGGCTGGCGGCTGATCGGCGACATCACCAGCAACCACACCGGTGACGCGCACGAGTGGTTCACCCGCGCCCTGGCCGACGCCGACGCCCCCGAACGGGAGCTGTACTACTTCGACGTGCCGACCGGTGGCGGGGAGCCGACGTACGAGTCGTGGAACGGGGTGCGGTCGCTGCCCAAGCTGAACTGGGGCAGCGCCGAGCTGCGCCGCCGTTTCGCCACCGACCCGGACTCGCTGCTGCGCCGCTGGCTGCGCCCGCCGTACGGGCTGGACGGGTGGCGGGTCGACGTGGCCAACATGACCGGCCGGCGGGGCGCGGACGCGTACACCCACGAGGTGGCGCGGCTGCTGCGGGAGGTGGTCGCGCAGACCCGGGCCGACGGGCTGCTACTCGCCGAGCACGGCCACGACCACACCGGTGACCTGGACCGCGACGGCTGGCACGGCACGATGAACTACGTCGGCTTCACCGACCCGGTCTGGTCCTGGCTGCGCACCGGGCCCGGGGACGCCGGGGACGAGGTGCCGCTGCCGAACTTCCTCGGCACCCCGGGCGGGGTGCGGCGGCGGGACGCGCACGCGGTGCTCGCCACCATGAACAGCTTCCGGTCGCTGGTCTCCTGGCGGTCGTACGTCCACTCGTGGCAGTTGCTCGGCTCGCACGACTCGGCCCGCATCCGCACCGTGGTCGGCGACGCCGCCCGGCAGGAGGTCGCCGCCGGCCTGCTCGTCACCCTGCCCGGCACCCCGGTGATCTTCGCCGGTGACGAGTGGGGCCTGACCGGCGGCAACGGCGAGGGCTCGCGTACCCCGATGCCGTGGGACCGGCCGGAGCGCCGGGACACCGGGACGTTCGACGCATACCGGGCGTTGCTCGCGCTGCGCCGGGGCACGCCGGAGCTGCGGCACGGCGGGCTGCGCTGGGTGTACGCCGACGCCGACACGCTCGTCTTCCTGCGCGAGGCGACCACCGGCACGGTGCTGGTGCTGGCCCGCCGGGCGGCCGGCCCACCGGTGCGGCTGACCGGCCTGCCGACCACCGGGAGCGTCGGCTCCGGCCTGGCGGGGGAGAACCTGCACGGGGGTGCCCCGGCCCTGCGCCCCGCCCCCGACGGCGGGGTCACCCTGCCCGGTGACGGCCCGACCTTCCAGGTCTGGCGGCTCTGACGGGCGGCCGGCGGGGGCGGCGAGATCACGGATTGAACTCAGCCGGCGGGCCACCTACTACAAACTGTCGTTGATGGGGGAGGATGGCCGGCGTGGAAGCTCTCCGACTGGTCCTTCTCTACGTCCATCTGATCGGGTTCGCGCTGCTGCTCGGCGGTGCCGTCGCCCAGTACGTCAGCGGCCGGCTGCGGATCAACGCGGCCATGCTCTGGGGCTCGGTGATCCAGCTGCTGACCGGCGTGGGCCTGTCCGCGCCGCTGCGCGACGGCGACGAGCCGGCCCCCGCGAAGCTTGTTACCAAGTTGGTGCTGGCCCTGCTCATCTTCGTCATGGTCTTCTTCTCCCGGAAGCGGGCGCAGGTGGCCCGTGGCCATTTCCTGGCGATCATCGGGTTGACCCTGGTCACGGCCGCTGTGGCGGTGTTCTGGCGGTAGCCGGCGGAGGTCGCCGGAAACGGATGTTCGTGACACCGGACCGGTCGGCACTGGCACGCTGAGTGATGTGCCCCACGCCAGGGTTACGCCGGGATAACGAGCGTTCAACAGTCGTGCACGATTGGCGGCCGGTGGGTGGACGCGGGGCTACGCTCCCGTCCGTAACGTGGGATGCCGGCGGCACAACGCCTGTCGGTTCAAGGGCTGCCACCGCACGAGGCGGTGAGCAATGGAAGGAGACGTCTTGCGCTCTGTGCGTGGGATGCGGATCGCCTCTGCCATCGCGGCGGGTGGGCTCGTGCTGGGTGCCGCCGCGTGTGGTGAGGCCCCGGACGACGACAACAACGCCGGTGGCAGCGGCGACAAGAAGTACAGCGCCTGCATGGTGACCGACGTCGGCGGCATCGACGACAAGTCGTTCAACACCTCCGCCTGGAAGGGCCTGGAGGAGGCCAAGAAGGCCAACGACAACATCGACATCAAGTACGTCGCGTCGAAGGCCGAGGCGGACTACGAGGTCAACCTGACCGGGTACGTCAACCAGAAGTGCGACTTCATCCTGGCCGTCGGTGGCCTGATGTCCGACGCCACCAAGAAGATCGCCGCCGCCAACCCGAACCAGCAGTTCGGCATCGTGGACGCGAACCCGGCCACGGCGAACGTCTACCCGATGCAGTTCGACACGGCCCAGGCCGCCTTCCAGGCCGGTTACCTGGCCGCCGGGATGAGCAAGAGCGGCAAGGTCGGCACCTACGGTGGCCTGCCGATCCCGCCGGTGACCATCTTCATGGACGGTTTCGCCGACGGCGTGGCGTACTACAACAAGACCAAGAGCAAGAACGTCCAGGTGCTGGGCTGGAACAAGGAGACCCAGAAGGGCTCCTTCACCAACGACTTCGCCAAGCAGGACGAGGGCAAGAAGGTCTCCGACGCGCTGGTCGCCCAGGGCGCGGACATCGTCATGCCGGTCGCCGGTGGCGCGGGCCTCGGCACCACCGCCGCGGCGAAGGCGTCGGGCGGCAAGTACTCGGTCGTCTGGGTCGACGTCGACGGCTGCGAGAGCACCCCGGACTGCGCGGCGCTGCTGACCACCGTGGTCAAGAACATCCCGGACGCCGTCAAGGACGCCGTGCTCAAGGCCGCCGGTGGCGAGAAGCTCGCCGCCACCCCGGGCTTCGTCGGCAACCTCGCCAACAACGGCGTGTCGATCGCCCCGTACCACGACTTCGACAGCAAGGTCCCGGCGGACCTCAAGGCCGAGGTCGAGAAGATCAAGGCGGACATCGCCGCCGGCACCATCACGGTCACCTCGAAGGCCCAGCCGACCAAGTGACCGCCGCGCCGGCCGCCGCGATGGGATCATCGGCAGCGGCGGCCGGCGGGCACCAGGCATGACGACCGGCCGTCCCGGCGTACGTGGGCAACCCCACGGGCGTCGGGGCGGCCGGTCCGCGCACCGGTCGGCCGGCACCCCGGTGACCGGCCGACCCGGCAGCTAGGCTGCACCATCGCTCGCACTCCAGGAGGTTGCGCTGAGACTCGAACTGCGCGGCATCACCAAGCGGTTCGGTGATCTGGTCGCCAACGATCACATCGACCTGACGGTGGAGCCTGGAGAGATCCACGCCCTGCTCGGCGAGAACGGTGCCGGCAAGTCGACCCTGATGAACGTGCTCTACGGGCTCTACCAGCCCGACGGGGGCGAGATCCTGGTCGACGGCCGGCCGCTGAAGCTCAAGGGCCCCTCGGACGCGATCCGGGCCGGGATCGGCATGGTGCACCAGCACTTCATGCTGGTGCCGGTCTTCACCGTGGCCGAGAACATCATGCTCGGCGCGGAGCAGGTCCGGGGCGGCATCGTCGGCTTCCTCGACCGGCGGCGGGCCCGCCGCGAGGTGGCCGAGGTCTCCGCGCGGTACAACCTGCGGGTCGACCCGGACGCGGTGATCGAGGACCTGCCGGTCGGCATCCAGCAGCGGGTCGAGATCGTCAAGGCGCTCACCCGCGACGTCGACCTGCTGATCCTCGACGAGCCGACCGCCGTGCTCACCCCGCAGGAGACCGAGGAACTCCTCACGGTCATGCGGTCGCTCAAGGCGGCCGGCAAGTCGATCGTCTTCATCACCCACAAGCTCGGCGAGGTCAAGGCCATCGCCGACCGGATCACCGTGATCCGGCGCGGTCGGACCGTCGGCACCGCCTCCCCCGAGGCGAGCCGGGACGAGTTGGCCGCGCTGATGGTCGGCCGCGACGTCCGGCTCACCGTCGACAAGCAGCCCGCCACCCCGGGCCGGCCGATCCTGGAGGTCGCCGGCCTGGTCGTCGACGACGACCGGCAGATCCGCGCGGTGGACGGCGTCGACCTGACCGTACGCGCCGGTGAGGTGCTCGGCGTGGCCGGCGTGCAGGGCAACGGGCAGACCGAGCTGATCGAGGCGATCATGGGGCTGCGCCCGACGCTCGCCGGCACGGTGACCCTCGACGGCGAGCCGATCCACGGCTGGTCCACCAAGAAGGTGCTCCGTGCCGGGGTCGGCTACGTCCCCGAGGACCGCAGCGTCGACGGCCTGGTCAAGGAGTTCAGCGTCGCCGAGAACCTGGTCCTCGACATCTACGACCGGCCGCCGTTCGGTCGGGGCCTGGCGCTGCGGCCGGACGCGATCGCCGCCTCGGCGAAGGAGCGGATCGAGCAGTTCGACGTGCGTACCCCGTCGGCGGACGCGGCGGTCGGCACCCTGTCCGGCGGCAACCAGCAGAAGGTGATCGTGGCCCGGGAGCTGTCCCGGCCGCTGAAGCTCTTCATCGCCGCCCAGCCCACCCGGGGGGTGGACGTCGGCTCGATCGAGTTCATCCACAGCCGGGTCATCCGGGAGCGCGACGTCGGCACCGCCGTCATGGTCGTCTCCAGCGAGTTGGACGAGGTGATCGGCCTCGCCGACCGGATCGCGGTGATGTACCGGGGACGGATCATCGGCATCGTCGGCCCGGACACCCCACGCGAGGAGATCGGCCTGCTGATGGCCGGCATCACCCCCGACGCCCCCGCACCGGCCCCGACCGACGGCGCGGCCACCCCGGGCGAGGCGACCGGCGGCACGGCCGGCGGCGCGACGCCCGCCCCCGAACGCCCTGGTAACGAGGACGAGGCATGAGCAACCCCAACCCGGTGTCCGGCTCCCCGGACAAGGAACCGGCGACCGAGGCGGAGCTGGCCGGAACCGGCAGGGCCGACCGGGGCGCCACGATGACCTCACCCAAGCAGCCCGCGCCGGGGCCCCGGCCCACGCTGGGCCGGCTGTTCCTGGACAACCTGTGGGCCGCCAACACGGTGACCGTGACCGTGCTGGCCCTGGTGCTGGCGATGCTGGTCGGCGCGGTCCTGATCATCGTGTCGGACCCGGACGTGCTGGCCACCTACGGCTACATCACCGCCCGCCCGACCGACGCCCTGAACGCCAGCTGGACGGTGGTCAGCGAGGCGTACGCCAACCTGTTCAAGGGGGCGGTCTTCGACCCGGAGGCGTCCGGCTTCACCGCCGCGCTCAGCCCGATCTCGGAGACCCTCACCTACACCGCGCCGCTGGTGTTCACCGGCCTGTCGGTGGCGCTCGCCTTCCGGGGCGGCCTGTTCAACATCGGTGCCCAGGGGCAGGCGACGATCGGCGTGGTCCTGGCCGCGGTGGCCGGCTTCGCGTTGCCGCTGCCGCCGGTGGTGCACCTGGTCGTCGCGTTGATCGCCGGTGCGGTCGGCGGTGCGGTCTGGGGTTTCGTCCCCGGCATCCTCAAGGCCCGGACCGGCGCGCACGAGGTGATCAACACGATCATGCTCAACTACGTCGCCGTCTACTTCCTGTCGTGGATCATCGTGCAGAACGGGGTGCAGAACCCGGACCGGGCGGACGCGATCAGCCGCCCGGTCGACTCCTCCGCCGCGCTGCCCCGGCTGCTCGGCGACAACCTGCGGGTGCACGCCGGCATCCTGCTCGCGGTGCTCGCCACCTGGGCCATCGCCTGGCTGCTCAACCGGTCGACGCTCGGCTTCGAGCTGCGGGCAGTCGGGGCCAGCCCGGACGCGGCGCGGACCGCCGGCATCAGCGTCACCAAGACGTACGTGCTGGTGATGGTGATCGCCGGGATGCTCGCCGGCCTCGGCGGGAGCCAGATGGTGCTGGGTTCCACCGCGAACGCGCTGACCCCGCTGGTGATCGCGCAGATCGGCTTCGACGGCATCCTGGTGGCGCTGCTCGGCCGGGTGAAGCCGTGGGGGGTGCTGCTGGCGGCGCTGCTGTTCGGCGCACTCCAGGCCGGCGGCAACCGGATGCAGTCGTACTCCGGCATCTCGCTGGAGCTGGTCACCGTGCTCCAGGCGCTGATCGTCATCTTCATCGCCGCGCCGGCCCTGGTGAAGGCGATCTTCCAGCTCCGGGCCGCCCGTGCCGCCCGGTTGCAGACGAGCCTCGCGAAGGGCTGGTGAGGCATGTCCACCACCGCTGTCCCCGACGTCGCCGTGGCCGCGGTCGACGAGGGTTTCTGGACCCGCCCCCGTAAGGTCGGCCTGGTCCTGCTGGCGCTGGGCGTGCTCGCCACCGTGTTGTTCGGTGCGCTGGCCACCGGCCAACAGGCCCGGTTCACCCTCAGCGAGACCGAGGGCGGCGCGGCGCTGGAGATCCAGGGCACCCTCGGCGCGATCCTGTTCGGGGTGGTCGCCGCCGCAGCCGGCGGCGCGCTGCTGGCCGGGGTCCCGAAGCGCTGGTTCACCCTGGTCCTCGGGCTGGGACTGGTCGGCTTCGTGCTGAGCTTCCTGTGCTGGCAGGTCTCCGCCGCCCCCGAGGGCCGCAACTTCATGCCGATGGTCAACATCGTCCGGGGCACCTTCGTCCTGGCCCTGCCGCTGATCTTCGGTGCGCTGGCCGGGGTGCTCTGCGAGCGGTCCGGCGTGGTCAACGTCGCCATCGAGGGGCAGTTGCTGATGGGCGCGTTCAGCGGCGCGCTCTTCGGCAGCCTCAGCGGCAACGTCTGGGTGGGTCTGGTGGCGGCGGCGGTCGGCGGCGCGTTCATCTCGCTGCTGCTCGCCGTCTTCGCCATCCGCTACCTGGTCGACCAGGTCGTGATGGGGGTGGTGCTCAACCTGCTGGCGGTCGGCGTCACCGGCTTCCTCTACGAGCGGCTGATGCAGACCGACGCGGACAAATACAACAGCGCGCCGCGCTTCGGCAACTGGGAGATCCCGCTGCTGAAGGACATCCCGCTGCTCGGGCCGGCGCTGTTCCGCGGCAACATCTTCCTCTACCTCGGCCTGCTGCTGGTGCTGATCATCCACCTCGCGCTGTTCCGCACCCGGTGGGGGCTGCGGACCCGGTCGGTGGGTGAGCACCCGACCGCCGCCGACACCCTCGGGGTCAAGGTGCTGGGCCTGCGGTACCGCAACGTGCTGCTGGCCGGCGTGGTGGCCGGCATCGGCGGCGCGTCGTACACGCTGGCGCTCTACAGCTTCACCAAGAACATGGTCGGCGGTAAGGGCTTCATCGCCCTGGCCGCGTTGATCTTCGGCCGGTGGAGCCCGACCGGCGCGCTGCTCGCCGCGTTGTTCTTCGGCTTCGCCGACCAGCTCGCCACCTACCTGGGGGCGATCGGCAGCAGCATCCCCAACCAGTTCCTGGCGATGCTGCCCTACCTGGCGACCATCCTGGCGGTGGCCGGGCTGGTCGGTCGGGTCCGGGCGCCCGCCGCCGACGGCAAGCCGTACGTCAAGGGCTGAACGCGGCCCACGGTGCGGGCCCGGCGGGGATCTCCCCACCGGGCCCGCACCGTCCCCGGCGGGCGACGTCCGGTACGGTCCCGGGCCGGCGGCCCGGAAGCGACGGACGGCCGACCGGCACCCTTCCCGCACCCGTGCGGGGTGACCTGGGCAGAATGAGGGGATGAGCGAGATCGACTGGGAGCGCCTGCGGGCCGCCGCGACCGAGGTGATGCGGCACGCGTACGTGCCGTACTCGAAGTTCCCGGTCGGCGCGGCGGCCCTGGTCGACGATGGCCGGGTGGTGGTCGGCTGCAACGTGGAGAACGCCGGATACGGGGTGACCCTGTGCGCCGAGTGCGGGGTGGTCTCGGCGCTGCACGCCACCGGCGGCGGCCGGCTGGTCGCGATGTCCTGCGTCGACGCGACAGGTGAGCCGCTGATGCCGTGCGGCCGGTGCCGGCAACTGCTCTGGGAGAACGGCGGCCCGGAGTGCCTGGTCGAGTCGAGGACCGGCCCGCTGCGGATGGCGGAGCTGCTGCCGCACGCCTTCGACGTGGCCGACATCGAGGCGGTCGTCGGCGAGAACCCGGTGCCGGTGGTGCCGGACCGGTTGGCCGCCTGGCGGGGCCGCGGCACCGTCTTCGTGCACCCGGACCTCTCCGCCGGGCAGCAGATCTGGACGGCGTACTGGGAACGGTCGGCGGGCGACAGCGACGAGGCCGGGCCCGGGGTGCTGGAGGAGGGCCCGAGCTGGGGCGACCCGGCGGAGGCGATCACCTGGGGGCTGGCCCGGACGCCCAGGGTCGTGGTGGTGGACGCCGAGGGCACCATCTTCTGGGCCGGCGAGGGCGAGCCGCCGGTGGAGATCCCGGCCCGCTGGGCCGCCTCCTGACCCGTCCGGCCCGCGTGCCGGTCACTGCAACGACTTCAGAGGGAACTCAACGGTGAGTGCTTTTACCGCAGTCGACGTCATTCGGACCAAGCGGGACGGGGGCGTGCTCAGCGACGGCCAGATCGACTGGGTGGTCGACGCGTACACCCGGGGGCTGGTGGCCGACGAGCAGATGTCGGCGCTGGCCATGGCGATCCTGCTGCGCGGCATGTCGGTGCCGGAGATCGCCAGGTGGACCGCCGCGATGATCGCCAGCGGCGAGCGGTTGGACCTGTCGGCGGTGGACCGGCCGACGGTGGACAAGCACTCCACCGGCGGCGTCGGTGACAAGATCACCCTGCCGCTCACCCCGCTGGTCGCGGCCTGCGGCGGCGCGGTCCCGCAGCTCTCCGGTCGGGGGCTCGGGCACACCGGCGGCACCCTCGACAAGCTGGAGTCGATCCCCGGCTGGCGGGCCTCGCTGAGCAACGACGAGTTCATCGCCCAGCTCCGCGACGTCGGCGCGGTGATCTGCGCGGCCGGTGCCGCGCTCGCCCCGGCCGACCGCAAGCTGTACGCGCTGCGCGACGTCACCGGCACCGTCGAGGCGATCCCGCTGATCGCCAGCTCGATCATGAGCAAGAAGATCGCCGAGGGCACCGGGGCGCTGGTCCTCGACGTCAAGGTCGGCTCCGGGGCGTTCATGAAGACCGTGGCCGACGCCCGCGAGCTGGCCCGGACGATGGTGGCGCTCGGCGACGCCCACGGGGTGCGCACCGTCGCCCTGCTCACCGACATGTCCACCCCGCTCGGCCTGACCGTCGGCAACGCCGTCGAGGTGGCCGAGTCGGTGCAGGTGCTCGCCGGCGGTGGCCCGGCCGACGTGGTGGAGCTGACCCTGGCCCTGGCCCGGGAGATGCTCGACGCGGCCGGCCTGCCCGACGCCGACCCGGCCGCCGCGCTGCGCGACGGGCGGGCGATGGACGCCTGGCGCACGATGATCCGCGCCCAGGGCGGCGACCCGGACGCCAAGCTGCCCACCGCGAACGAGGTCGAGGTGGTCCGCGTCGACACCGACGGCTTCGTCGAGTCCGTCGACGCGTACGCGATCGGGGTGGCCGCGTGGCGGCTCGGCGCGGGGCGGGCCCGCAAGGAGGACCCGGTCAGTGCCGCCGCCGGGGTGGTGCTGCACAAGCGGCCCGGCGACCCGGTCCGGGTCGGCGAACCGCTGTACGAGCTGCGTGCCGACGACACGGTGCGGCTGCCGGCCGCACGCGCCGAGGCCGCCCTGGCGGTCCGGGTGTCGGCCACCGCGCCGTCGCCGTCGCCGCTGGTCATCGAGCGAATCGGCTGACGGTCGGCGGCACCGGCCACCGGTCGGCCCGACGGGTGCCGGCCGACGTGGTGCCGGTCGCGACGGAACGCTATCCTCCCTGGTCAGGGGGACCGAACGGCGGTGACGCCGCGTGAGCAGACAGGGAATCCGATCGTGCTGGTAGCCGCGCCCGATCCCCGCGAGGTCCGCGAGGCGAGCCTCGACGAGCTGTCCCGGTTGCGCCTGCCCCTGCCGCCGGCCCAGTTTCCCCTGGTCTGGGAGCCGGGCGACGAGATCGAACTGCGTCCCACCGTGGAGATCGAGGCGCGTATCGCGGTGCTGCACCTGATCCTGGCCCGCTGCTTCGGGATGCCGGCGCAGACGGCGATGAGCTGGCTGCTCGAATCCCACCTGGTCGACATGGTCACCCCGCCGGAGTGGCAGTTCGTGGTGGGCGGCAAGGGCGACCACCGCTCCTTCGTCCTGCACCACGACGCGCTCTTCTCGCTGTCCTGGGTGCTGGGCCTGAGCAAGCAGCTCGACCCGACCATCCCGGTGGACGAACGGCTGGTGGAGCGGATGCCGTACCTGGCCGGGGGGGAGACCTTCGGCCAGTGGCGGGCCCGCATCCTGGCCGCCCCGCAGCACCCGGCGGACGCCGCCGCCCTGCTCGACCTGCACTACTGCCTTGACTGGGCGTACCTGGAGGTGGAGAAGTCGGGGCGTCGGCTGCCCGGCCTGGTGGACGCGAACGCGATCGGCCAGCGCCGGTGGGCGTTGGAGTGGGCGGTGGTGCTGCGCGGCCCCTACCATGACGAACCGCCCGGCTGGGAAGAGGTCGACCTCTCCACCTGAGTGTGCCCGCGTCCGGCGGCGTCGCCTTCCCGCGTCCCGGCACGCCGTGGTCAGCGGGGACGCCAGGTGGTCAGACGTACCGATGCGGTCACCGTCACCGGGGTGGGCAGCGCGTCGATCGCGGCGGCGAGCCGTGCCGGGTCGGTGTGCCAGGCGCTCGGCCCCATCCCGACCAGGGTGGCGACCTCGGCCCGGTCGAGGGTGAGACAGGTGGTGTGCACGGCGGTGTGCTCCGGCGTGAACCGCCCGGCGAGGCTTTCGGCGACCCGGTCGGCCTTGGCCGGGTCGACCCGCAGCAGCCCGAGGACGTCGACCAGCTCGGCGAGGTGGGTGTCGGTGGGGGTGACCACCAGCAGCACCCCGGCCGGGTGCAGCACCCGGTGGAACTCGTCGCCGTTGCGCGGGGCGAAGACGTCGAGCAGCACGGCCACCGACCGGTCGGCCAGCGGCAGGCGCTGCCAGGTGTCGGCGAGCGCGGCGGCGGCGCGCGGGTGGGCACGGGCGGCGCGGCGCAGCGCCGGCTTGGCGACGTCCAGGGCCAGGCCGACGGCGTCGGGCCACGCCGACAGCACCGCCGCGAGGTGCCGCCCGGTGCCCGCCCCGGCCTCCACCACCAGCGGGTACGCCCCGAAGCCCGCCCGCTCCGGCCGATCTGCCGCCCGGTCCGCGTTCCCGCTCGCCTCGGCCGGTGCGCTCGCCTCGGCCGGTGCGTTCGCCTCGGCCGGTGCGGTCTGGGCTGCCGGAGCGCTCGCCTCGGCCGGGCCGCTGGCGACTGCCGGTCCGGTCGGGGCCGCCTGGCTGTCCGCCGCTGTCGGTCCGCTCGCCCCGGCGGGCGCGCTCGCCCCGGCGGGGCCGGTCGGTGTCGTCAGGGCGGACGCCGCCGCCTCGGCCAGGGCGGACGAGATCACGTCGTAGTGCCCGGCGGCCAGGAAGTCGGCCCGGGCGGCGACCATCTCGGCGGTGTCCCCGACGTGCGGGGCCCGGCCGGCGAGCAGGGTGACGTACCCCTGGCGGGCCAGGTCGAAGCTGTGCCGGCGGGGGCAGCGCAGGGCGCGGGTGTCGGAGGCGGCGGCCAGCGGCAGGGCGCAGACCGGGCAGCGCAGCCGCGCCACGATCTGCGGGTGCGTCGCGTCGACGGGCTGCTCGAACGGGTGCGGCGCGGTCACCCGCAGCAGCCTACGGCGCACCCCCGACCGGACCGACGGGATGCCTCCCGGCCGCGGGAGTCCTGCCCGACGCAGGTGGGGCGACGTAGCTGCATCCGTTCGCGCTGATGCCGCTCTACCGGCCACATAGCGCCTCCGGCCCGCGTCCGGGCCTGGCCCGGCCCGCGTCCGGGCCTGCGGCGCGCGAGCCTGATCGCGGGCGGGCGGGGGGCGTGACTAGGGTCGGGGGATGGTCGCAATCCGATACGAGGACATCGTCAAGGTCCCGAAGGCGCTGCTGCACGATCATCTCGACGGCGGCCTGCGGCCGGCGACGGTCGTCGAGCTGGCCGCCGAGGTGGGGCACGAACTGCCGAGCACCGACCCCGACGCGCTCGGCCGGTGGTTCGCGGAGGCGGCGCACTCCGGTTCGCTGGAGCGCTACCTGGAGACGTTCGCGCACACCGTCGCGGTCATGCAGACGGCCCCGGCGTTGCGTCGGGTGGCCCGGGAGTGCGCGCTCGACCTGGCCGCCGACGGCGTGGTGTACGCCGAGGTCCGGTTCGCCCCAGAGCAACACCTGGAGCAGAACCTCACCCTGGACGAGGTGGTCGAGGCGGTCGTCGCCGGCTTCGTGGAGGGCAGTGCGGAGGCCGCTGCGGCGGGCACCCCGATCCGGGTCGGCACCCTGCTCACCGCGATGCGGCACGCCGCCCGGTCGCAGGAGATCGCCGAGCTGGCCGTCCGGCACCGCGACGCCGGGGTGGTGGGCTTCGACATCGCCGGTGCCGAGGCCGGGTTCCCGCCCACCCGGCACCTGGACGCCTTCGAGTACCTCCAGCGGGAGAACTTCCACTTCACCATCCACGCCGGTGAGGCGTTCGGGCTGCCGTCGATCTGGCAGGCGATCCAGTGGTGCGGGGCGGACCGGCTCGGCCACGGGGTGCGGATCGTCGACGACATCACCCCGGGCCCGGTGCCGACGCTCGGCCGGCTGGCGGCGTACGTGCGGGACAAGCGCATCCCGCTGGAGCTGTGCCCGTCGTCGAACGTGCAGACCGGGGCGGTGGCGTCGATCGCCGAGCACCCGATCGGGCTGCTGCGGGAGCTGCGGTTCCGGGTGACGGTGAACACCGACAACCGGCTGATGAGCGGCACCTCGATGTCGCGCGAGATGGCGCTGCTGGTGGAGAACTTCGGCTACGGCTGGAAGGAACTCCAGTGGTTCACGGTAAACGCGATGAAGAGCGCCTTCATCCCGTTCGACGAGCGGTTGGCGATCATCGACGAGGTGATCAAGCCGGCGTACGCGAAGCTGATCGGCTGACTCAGCGGTGCGGGTGGCCGGCGACCAGGTCGGCCACCCGGCGCAGGAACTCCCGTGCGTGGGCCGCCTCGGCGCCGAGGCCGGTCTGCCGACGCAGCACCGCCGGTTCGGCGCGCAGCAGCGCCAGCCCGCGCCGGATCAGCACCCTCGGTGCCTTGCGCTGTTCGGACAGGTCCCGGGTCAGCCGCCGGACGAAGGTCGCCCCGCGCGGCCGGCGCAGCGCGTACGCCCCGGCGAGCAGCCCCCGGCGGCGGCATTCGGCGACGATCTCGGCGGCGAAAATCCCTTCGGCGATGAAGAGTGGCGATCCGGTCACCTCGAATGGCCGGGTGGCCACCCGTCGATCCGCACCGATCGCATAGACCGGCACATCGGCCCGGCCCTGCTGGGCCAGTCGGGCAATTGTCTCCACCGCCGTTCCCGCGTCCCACGACTCGGGCGCGTCCCAGTCGACCAGTCCGTTCTGTCGCGGCAACGTAGGGTCATCACCGTTCTTGTAGAAGTCGTCCAGGCAGAGCACGGGAAGGCCGGTTCGTTGCGCTATGTACGACTTTCCGGACCCGGAGGGGCCGGCGAGGAGCACGACGCGGTGGCGATATTCCATTACTTTGGGTAACTCCGGAAAGACGGATTGCGATCAAATTGCATCAACATCTCATCACACCTCCGGCGACCGACAACCTGGGCTTTCTCTTTCAGGGGAGGCGTGATGGAATCTCGGAGGTCCGACCCGCCGGGTCGGCCGCTGGGCGTTGCCCGTGGCAACGCGGAGACGCTGTAATCGCGAGGGCGGTGACGTGAGCAAACGGCCAACGACGGCGAACTCCTTCCTGTCGCGTCTGCGTCGGCCGGCCGGCCGGCTCCGCGACATGCCGATCTGGTCCAAGCTCGGGCTGATCATGATCGTGCCGACCATCGCCACGGTCGTCGTGGGCACCAGCGGGCTGGTGGACCACCTGCAGACGCTCAACAACGCCAACCGGGCCGGTGACCTGGCCAACCTGGTGGGTTACTCGGGCGACCTCGTCAACACCCTCCAGGACGAGCGGACCAACGCCGTCCTCCTGCTCGGGTCGCCCAAGGGGCAGGCCCGCGCCCAATACCAGGAGGCGTACAACCGGGTCAACCAGCGGGTCGACCAGTCCAAGGCGCCGTACTCGCAGCAGCGTGCCGAGATCGAGGGTCTGCCGGCCAGCCTGGAGACGCAGCTCGACCGGATCGACAGCGACCTGACCGAGATGCCCGGCATCCGCAGCCAGGTCTACAACGGCAAGCTGCGGCTCAGCGAGGCGGTCAGCCGGTACACCGGCCTGATCAACAACCTGATCACCATCCGTGACTCGGCCACCCAGCTCGCCGGCGACAACGACCTCAGCGACCAGATGCGCGCCGCCGCCGCGATGGCCCGCGCCAAGGAGTACGCCTCCGTCCGCCGGATCGCGGTGCACCAGGTGCTGCTCCAGAAGGCGTACACCCCGGCCCTGCGCGAGCTGTACATCTCCAGCAACACCGGTGAGCAGCAGGCCCTGCAGAGCTTCCAGGCCGTGGCGAGCCGCGCCGAACGCGAGTTCCAGGACCAGACCGTCTCCGGCTCCGACCGGCGGCAGGCCGACATCTACGCCGGTCAGGTCAGCGCGCTCAACAGCGACAAGCTCGACGGCATCACCTTCAGCACCGACCAGTGGGACGCGGCCATGGTCGCGTACGCCCAGCTCAACCGGGCCGTCGAGGTGCGCCTCGACAGCGACGTGGTGGCCAAGGCCGACGAGCTGCGCTCCGACGTGCAGCGTCAGGTCTTCCTGGAGACCGGCCTGCTGCTGAGCATGCTGCTGCTGGCGATCCTCTTCGCCTACCTGGTCGCCCGGTCGATGGCCCGCTCCCTGCGGGAGCTGCGCCAGGGCGCCCTGTCCATCGCCCAGTTCGGCCTGCCGCAGGCCGTGGCCCGGCTGCGCGACCCGCAGTTCACCGGCCAACAGTCCCCGGACCAGCTGGCCAACCAGATCGCCGAGCCGCTGCCGGTCCGCAGCCGCGACGAGTTCGGCCAGGTGACCGAGGCGTTCAACGCCGTCCACCTGGAGGCCGTCCGGACGGCCGCCGAGCAGGCTGCGCTCCGCTCGTCGGTCGCGACGATGTTCGTCAACCTCGCCCGTCGCTCGCAGATCCTGGTCGACCGGCTGATCGGCCACCTCGACCGGCTGGAGCGCGGCGAGGAGGACCCCGACCGCCTGGCCGAGTTGTTCCAGCTCGACCACCTGGCCACCCGGATGCGCCGCAACGACGAGAACCTGCTGGTTCTCGCCGGTGCCGACTCGACCCGCGTGCAGCGCGAACCGGCCGCCCTGATCGACGTGCTGCGCGCCGCCCAGTCCGAGGTCGAGCACTACACCCGGATCGAGTTCGGGGTCATCGACCGGGACATCGAGGTCTCCGCGCATGCGGTCAACGACCTGGTCCACCTGGTCGCCGAGCTGTTCGACAACGCGACCGCGTTCTCCCCGCCGGACTCCCAGGTGATGGTCGAGGCCCGTCGGGTCGGCGACCGCGCGTCGCTCTACGTGGAGGACCGGGGCATCGGCATCAGCGCCGAGCAGCTGACCGACCTCAACGAGCGGCTCGCCAAGCCACCCCAGGTCGACGTGGCCGTCTCCCGGATGATGGGCCTGGTCGTGGTGGCCCGGCTGGCGTCCCGGCACGGCGTCAAGGTCGAGCTGCGGCCCGGCAGCGACCGGGGCACCGTGGCCGAGGTCGTCCTACCCACGTCGGTGCTGGTACCCCGTGCGCTCAGCGGCCGGGCCCCCGGCACGCCGGGCCTGCCGGCCGGCGGCCCACAGTTCGGGGGCGGGTCCGCCCCGGCGTTCGGTGGCGCCGCCCCGGCCTTCGGCGGCCCGGGTGCCGCGCCGGCCTTCGGCGGTGCCGGCACCCCACCGGCCTTCGGCGCGCTTCCCGCCCTCGGTAACGGCCAACCGCCGTCCCCCCGGTCGGGCGACTCCGGAAACCAGGTCACCCTCGGCGGTCGGCCTTTCGACCCGGCACCGCGCAACGGCTCGGCCGCCCCCGCCAACGGCGGGCGCGCAATGCCCGCCTGGTCCGACCTCACCGGGGCCAGCGGGATCAACGGTGGCGACGGCTTCACCAACCCACGGGCCACCAACGGGCACGCGACCGACCCGCTGCCGCAGCGGCGGAGCACCGACGACCCGGACAGCACGGGCCAGCACCCGGTCATCCCGCGCCAGCTGCCGAGCAGCCCCGAGGCCCGGCCGTACAGCTCCCCGCCGGTGCCGTCGGTACCGCCGGTGTCGGCCCCGCCGCTGCCGCCCGCGTACCCGGTCGCCCCGGTGTCCGGCCAACCCGTCTCGGGCCAGCCGGTCTCCGGTTACCCGGTGTCCGGTCAGCCGGTCTCGGGTCAGCCCGTCTCGGGTCAGCCGGTGTCCGGTTACCCGGTGTCGGGCCAGCCCGCCCCGGGCTACCCGGTGTCGGCGTCCCCGTACGCCGGTCAGCCGGGCCCGGTCGCGCCGGTCTCCGGGTCGCCCACCGGTCCGCTGCCGTCCCGGCCCACCTCGGGCGGGGCCGCGCCGGGTGCCGCCGCCCCGCCGGCCTGGCCGCCGGTTGCGAACCCGGACCGGGACACGGCCACCCCGCCGGTTCCCGAACGGCTCGCCGCCGCGCTGGACATGACCACCGAGCTGCCCCGGGTGCCCCGCTCCGAGCCGGCGGCCCCGGTCACGCGGCAGCCCGCTCCGCCGGTACGGGCCGCCCAGACGACGCCGGCCAACCGCCCGTCGGCACCGCAGCAGGTTCCCCAGCAGCGGTACGCGGACGAGACGATGGAGCTGCCGATCTTTCGGGAGCTGGAGTCGGCCTGGTTCCGCACCCGTAAGCCCGGCCCCGAGGACGCGGCCGGTGCCAAGCAGGCGGCCAACGGCACGACGGCCACCCACGCGGCCGTCGACACCGCGGGTCACCCGGCCCAGTACACCGCACCAGGGACGACAGGTAGCGCACCGATGGCAGACACCGCGCCGGCCGGGGGCGTGCCGCGTGACAACGGGTCGACAGTGAACGGCGGCGGGTTCCCCGGTCCGGGCGAGGGCCCGGCGAACCGGCGTTCCGCCGCGCAGCCCGCCGGCTGGCAGACCGCCGCCGACGAGGGCTGGCGGGCCGCGGTGGCAGCGACCGAAGCACCGGTGGCCGGCACCACCCAGACCGGTCTGCCGAAGCGGACGCCGATGGCGCAGCTCGTGCCGGGGGCGATCGAGAAGCCGGCCACGTCGGTGCAGCGGCGGACGCCGGAAGCGGTCAGGGGTCTGCTCTCGGCCTACCATCGAGGTGTGCAACGCGGCCGGACCACCTCGGACAACCCCACCAACCCGGACGCGACTCCGGGCGGGCAGCAATCCTCGTCGTCTGGCTCCGGCCTGGCGGGCGGGAGCGGGCAGAAGGAGCATGAACGATGACAACTACGCAGGATCTGGGTTGGCTGCTGGCCAACTTCGCCGACCGGGTGCCGGGTGTCGCGCACGCGGTCGCGGTCTCCGCCGACGGCCTGCTCCTCGCTTCGTCGCGTGACCTGCCCCGGGACCGGGCCGACCAGCTGGCCGCGATCGCGTCCGGCCTGGTCAGCCTGACCCAGGGCGCGGCCCGCTGCTTCGAGGGCGGCGCGGTGTTGCAGACCGTCGTCGAGATGGACAACGGTTTCCTGTTCCTGATGTCCATCTCGGACGGGTCGTCGTTCGCCGTCCTGGCCGCGCGCAGCTGCGACGTCGGTCAGGTCGGATACGAGATGGCGCTGCTGGTCGACCGGGTGGGCGACGCGCTCACCCCGCAGGCCCGTACGGCTGTCGGGATGATGGGCTGACCGGGCTGACCGCCTGGTCGGCACGGGACGACAAGAACGACGGGTTCCACCGGGTGAGAGCCGGTGCCGGGGACGAAGGAGGTGAGCGGCGACATGGTCGATCGTGACGAACCGACAGGTGCGTTGGTCCGACCGTACGCCGTGACCCGTGGTCGTACCCGTCCCCGGCTCGACATCGCCCTGGAGGCGCTCGTCGAGACGACGGTGCGCGGTCGCGCTGCTGCCGGTGGCAACGGCGGTCAGGGCCGGGAGCACCAGTACATCGCCGCGCTGTGTGACGGACGTGTGCAGTCGCTCGCCGAGATCGCGGCGCGGATGCAGCTTCCGCTCGGCGTGGCCCGGGTGCTCATCGCCGACATGGCGACGGACGGCCTGGTCGCGGTCCACGAGCCGACCATCTTGGACGACTCGGACGACGCGGTGGGCACTGAACTGCTGGAGAGGGTGCTGAGTGGACTTCGCAGGCTCTGACATGTCGCAGCGGCCGCCTGCCCCGAACGGGCGCGTGACGTCGGCGAAGATCGTTATCGCCGGTGGGTTCGGCGTCGGCAAGACGACGCTGGTCGGCTCGGTCTCGGAGATCACGCCGCTGACCACCGAGGCCATCATGACCTCTGCCGGTGTGGGCGTCGACGACACCCGGCAGGTGCCGGGCAAGACGACGACCACCGTGGCGATGGACTTCGGCCGTATCTCGATCGACCGGGATCTGATCCTGTACCTGTTCGGTACGCCCGGTCAGACGCGGTTCTGGTTCATGTGGGACGAACTGGTCCGGGGTGCCATCGGCGCCGTGGTGCTGGTCGACACCCGCCGGTTGGCCGACTGCTTCGCGGCGATCGACTTCTTCGAGCACCGGCGGCTGCCGTACCTGGTGGCGATCAACTGCTTCGACGGGATGCAGTACCACGACCCGCAGGACGTCCGGGACGCGTTGGCGATCTCGACCGACGTGCCGGTGGTCGCCTGCGACGCCCGTAACCGGGAGTCGACCAAGCACGTGCTGATCTCGTTGGTCGAGTACGTGCTGACCATGCGCCGTTCGCGCGCGGTCGCGCCGGCCTGACCGACCCCGTACGCGCCCGGTGGCGGCTCCGGCCGCGACCGGGCGCGTCCGTGTTTCCCGATCCGGTACGCCGAGAGCCGGCCGGCTGCCCTACGCCGCCGTGCCCCGCGCGGCTGGCGGCCCGCGCGTCACGAGAGGCAGGTCCCCGGTGGTCGTGTCCGCATGGCGTGGAGATGCCTGGGCGCGGGCGCAGAAGTCTGGTGTCCCAGCCGGTACGCCGGCTCTGCGGGCCGCTGGGCGGGTCGGCGGCCGGAGAGGTCAACACGGGGGTAGGGCGGTGCGGTTCGGCCCGTACAACGGCACTGGCCCGACCGGATGAACCGGTCGGGCCAGCGGTGAGCCGTCAGAGGGTCAGGACCGGTAGCCGGCGGAGCGGAACTCGTACTCCCGATCGTCGTCCCGCTCGGTCGGGTCGCGGCTGAAGTCCCAGCCGCCGGCCGCCTCCCGGCCGGGTCGGCCGCCGACGGCGAAACCGCCGATCTCCTGGCCGCGACGCCAACCACGGAAGTAGCCGGTGGTGTTCTCGGCGAGGCTCGCCGCGTCCCGGACGATCCGCAGCGGACGCTCCTCGCGCAGCGGCGACCCGGGCACCAGGTTGGCCTGTGGCACCCGCTTGGGCAGCCCGGCGGAGGTCTCCGCGCCGACGGCCGGCTGCGCCACCTTCTCGGCGGCCTGCCAACCGGTGTCGGCGGTGGACGACCACTCCAGGTCGCTCTCGTCGCCGTGCCCGACGAACCAGGCGGACTTCGCCTGGGCGAAGATCAGCAGGTCGCCGTCGCCTTCGTCGGAGACCGGCGGCGGGCGGTGCTCCATCGGGGCGGGGCGGCGTTCGGTCGGTTCCGGCCGCCGCTCCAGGGCCGGCCGGTCGCCGCGTGCCGGTCGCTCGACCCGGTCGAGAAGCTCCGGCCGTTCCGCACGGTCGAGCCGTTCGGGGCGGTCGGCGGGCCGGTCCAGCCGACCGGGACGATCGGCCCGGGTGGGGCGGTCCAGCTGCTCTGCCCGGTCGCTGCGGTGGGGTCGTCCGGACCGGCCGGCCTCGTCCCGGTCCACCAGCCGCAGCGGCGGGGTGTCCAGGTGCGGGTCGGCGGGGGCGTCCATCCCGTCCCGCAGGGCCCGGTCGGCCAGCGGCGGCGGCTCCACCAGCCGCAACATCGGCGGCTCCTGCGGCAGGTCGTCGGCGAGCCACGGCGGGGTGATGCGTCGGCCGGCACCGGCGTCGGTGGGCGCGTCGGCCGACCGGCCGCCCCGCTCGCCGTACGCCGGCACGACCGGGTTGTTGGCGGAGCTGTCGGCCGGGTCCTCCGGGTTGTTGACCAGCGGCCAGTTCGCCCGCGACCCGGGCGGTGCGGTGGGCTGCTCCGGCTCGGGCCGCCCGACCGGCACCGGGACGTTCAGGTCGGTGGCGCTGAATCCGCCGGTGGGGGTGGAGAGCGCACCGGCGGTCTTCGGCCGGGGCGGGATCACGGTGCGCTGCCGCTCGGCGCGGGCGTTGTTGATCGCGGCGGTGGTCAGCGTCGGCCGGAACGGCTCACCGGCCTCGGCAGGCGGCACGGTGCCACGCTGTGCCGGGGCGATCGGGGTGATCCCCGGGGGAGGCGGCGGCGGGGCCGAGACCGGCCGGTTCGTCGGGGCGTCCATCCCGCGACGGATCGGCGGGATCATGGTGGTCGGCGCGTCCGACCCGCGGTGGGCCGCCGGCATGCCCTGGTCGGTGCGCGCGGGCGGCACCGAGGTCGGCAGACCGGCCGCGGCGGCAGGGGTGACCGGTGCCGGGGCCACCGGCGGCGGCGTGATCGGGGCGGGTGCCACCGGCGGCGGGCCGAGCGGTCGGGGCGCGGCCGGCATGCCGCTGCCCGGGACCGGCTCGGGACGGCTACGACGACCGGTCGGTACCGGTGGCGTCGGCTCGGCGGGCCGGACCGGACGCAGCCCGGGACCGGTGCCGCTGATCCCGGTCAGCTCGGCGACCTGCTCGCCCCGACGGGCGGCGGCGCGGCGACCGGGCAACGGGCTCGGGGCGCTGACCCGGGTGGCGAGCGCACCCACCAGGGCGTCGCAGCCGGCGTCGCAGGCGCGCACCGCGGCGACCGACTGCCGGACGGTCTCGGCGACGGCGGAGGTGAGCGCCCGGTTGACGGTCGCCCGGCGCGGGGTCTCGGAGACGGCCACCCGCAGCGCGGTGACCGCCGCCTCGATCTCCCCGGCCTCGGCGACCCCGTCGGCGGTGAGCCGTGCGGTGACCGCCTCGGCGGCCACCGACATGTCCCGGCCCCGGGCCGACGTGCCGGTGAGCATGTTCGGCTCGGGCAACGCGTCGAGGACGGCCAGCGCCACCGGCTCGGCCGGATCCGGGTAGGCCCGCAGGGCCGCCGGATAGAGCTCGCGGAGCACCTCGCGCAGGGCCACGGCGGCGGAGTGCCGGCCGCTGGACAGTGCGGCGTGGGCGGAGAGGACCTGCTTGAAACCGGCCAGGTCCCGGGGTGCCGGCAGGGTGACCGCGGAGAGCGCGCCGGCCTGGAGGGCGCGGGCCAGGCCCACCGCCCGCCGCTCGGCCGGCGCGGACTGCATCTCCTCCAGGGAGTCGTCGTCGGCGAACCGCTCGGCGAAGTCGTCGACCGAGTCGTCGTCGGCGATCGCGAGTGGACGGCCGGCCGCGCTCAGCAGTGAGGTGACCGCGTGGTCGTCGCTGTCGGCCGCGATCGCCACCCCGCTCGGCCCGCCCGACCGCTCCACGAACAGCGTGACGAGCCGGGCGTAACCGGCCGCGTCGTCGCTGATCTCGTGGACATGCAGCAGACGGCCTGCGTCGTCGACCACGGCGGACGTCAGCGTCGATCCGGCCGAGGCCGGTCGGTCGGCCGGATCTGCCGAGGCCAGACCGCAGTACACGCGCACGAGCGCCAAGGCGTCGTCCTCCTCCCGGGACACCGGTCTATTCACTGCCAGCCACTGATGCTCCCCGCTCGGGGTCAGTCGCGCCAGTCCACGACGGCAGAGATCTTGCCGACAATGGTGCGCCATCCCAAGCTTGCGGTCTGGGCCCCGATTTTTTTCAGCCGCCTACGGCCGAGAAAACCACCGACTCCGCCGTTGACAGAAGCGCGCAGCGCCTCGTCGAGGTCGTCCAGGCTGGAACCGGCCGAGAGCATGTCCAGCACGGCGGGTAGCCGCAGCGCGTACGACAGGTCGCGGGCGACCTCGCCGGCCTCGATGAGGAGGGTGGGATCCCACGTGTCGTGCCCGCCGCGCAGGTTCTCCACGACCAGGTCGAGCTCGTAGGTGTCCTCGTCGCGGGGGGCGATGTCGGCGGGCTCCACCCGTTCGGACAGTTCATTCCAACCGTCCAGTTGGGACATGTCGTTGGGTGCGCCGGAACGGATGAAGCTGACCAACGACTCGGGCGTCTTGAACAGCAGCAGCCGGCCCTTGTGGCTCAGGAAGACCGGCACCTCCTCGTCGCCCTCGGCGTCGGCTTCCTCGTCGTCGCCGTCGGTGTCCGTGTCGTCGTCGGTGGCGTCGGCGTCCGGGTCGACGGTGTCGGTGTCGGTGTCCGCGTCGGCGGTGTCGCGCTTGCGATCGGCCCGCTTGCCGTCGCCCTCGGCCTTGGCGTCCGCCTCGTCGTCCTCGGCCGTGAGGGCCGCGAACTCCTCGTCGAGGATGATCACCTCGTCGTCGTCCTCGGCTTCGACGACCTGACGCCGGGCCAGGAAGGGGTCGTCCTCGTCGCGCTCGACGACGTCCGTCGGGGTCAGCTCGCGTGCCGGCCGGTACGCCCGGAGCGTGAAGCCGGTGCCGGCGGGCAGGGCGATCTCGACCGGATCGATGTTCAGCTCGTCCCAGAGCGAGCGGTCGACCGGGCCGGGCTCCACGTCGGGCCCGGCCGGCCCATCGGTGTCGCCGAGCTCGGGTTCGTCGGCGTCGGGCCGTTGGGGCGACTGGCGGGCCACGCTGACCTCCGTGTGCGTCGGGTTTACCCACCCGGCGGCCGCGCGGTCGCCGAGTGACTCTGGGCACATACCCTAATGGGCGTCCCTGCGTCGGCGGACCCCGCACCCCGGCGGCGCCGCGAACCCGCACCTCGACGGCACTGCGAACCCGCACCTCGACGGCGCTCGGTGGACGTGTCCCGCTGGCGGTCCGGCGGGCCGACAAGTAGCGTAACTACACATGAAGGCCCAGGCGTTGCACGGTCACCTCGACGCCCTGCTGCTGGCCGTGCTCGAGCAGGGGGAGCTGCACGGTTACGCCGTCATCGAGGCACTGCGCGTCCGCAGCGACGGTCAGCTCGACCTGCCGACCGGCACCATCTATCCCGCGCTGCGTCGGCTGGAGCGGGCCGGCCACGTGGCCAGCTCCTGGAGCACCGTCAACGGTCGGGAGCGGCGTACCTACCGGCTCACCGACTCCGGCCGGGCATCGCTGGCCGGCGAACGGGCCGGCTGGCGCGAGTTCAGCGCGACCGTCGGTCGGTTCCTCGACCCCGCCGCCCCACCCCCGGCCCCGGCCTGACCCCGGGCCGGCCGGTGGGTCGCCGCCGGCCATGCGCCGTCAACGGGCGGCCACCAGCCACAGCCTGGTGGCCCGGAAGAGCGTGAAGTAGGCGGCGCCGGCCAGCACCGAACCGATGATCATCGGCGGCCAGGTCAGGGCCGCGTCCCACAGCCCGACCGACCAGGCGAACAGCGCCACCCCGGCGACCGCGCCGACGACCAGCGCGCCGGCCAGCCCGAGCCCGAGCAGCCGCCCGGCCGGCGCGGTGGCCCGGCCCCGCCGTGCCGCCCACCGCCCGCCCAGCAGGGCCGCCAGCGCCAACCCGGCCACGACCAGCCAGATCCCGTTCATCGAGGCGGCGAGCACCTGGTAGCCCGGCGGCGGGGGCGGCCCGCCGCTCCAGCTCGACCCCCGCCAGGTCAGGTCGCCGCCGAGGGTCAGCACCACGGCGATCAGCAGCGCCCGCCGGGACAGCCCACGTAACGCCCCGGCGGCCAGTTCCGCCTGGTACGCCGGGGCCAGGTCGGCAGGCGTCCCGAAGTCGGCCACGGCCCGCCGCTCGGCCTCAGGCGCCGGCAGCCCCCGCTCCCGGTACGCCTCGGTGGCGTCGTCAAGCGCGTCCCGTACCTCGCGGAGCAGCTCCGCCCGCAGCCGCGCCGGACCCCGCAGCCGGGACCCCAGATCCCGTAGCCGCTCGTCGATCCCCGTCCCGTCGCAGGCACGCATGGCCCCACCCTGTCACGTGCCGGTGCGCCCGCGCGTCGGGGAGATCCCCGGACCCGCGCTCCGGGGCCGGCCCCGGATGCTGCGCCGGATCAGGGCGTCAGGGCCAGGTAGCCGCGCTCGGCGGCCGCCTGGAGCAGCCACTGGTCCCGGTACCAGCCGGGGGTGGCGACCAGGTCGGTGTGCCGCCCCCGCTGGACGACCCGCCCGGCGTCGAGCACCACGATCTCGTCCAGCCCGGCCAGGCCGCTGAGCCGGTGGGTGATCACCAGCACCGTGCGTCCGGCGGGGGTGGCCGCCAGCGTTCCGGCGAGCACCGCGTCGGCGGCGACCGGGTCGAGCCCCTCGGTCGGCTCGTCCAGCACCAGCACGCCGGGCGCGGCGAGCAGTGCCCGGGCCAGCGCGAGCCGCTGCCGCTGCCCACCGGAGAGCTGGCCGCCCTCCTCGCCGACCACGGTGTCCCAGCCGTCCGGTTGCTCCCGTACCCAGTCCAGCAGGCCGGCGGCGCGGGTCGCGTCGACCAGTTCCGCCTCGTCCGCGTCCGGCCGGCCGAGCAGCAGGTTCTCCCGGACCGAGGCGTGGAACACGTACGCCTCGGCGAGCAGGCCACCGACCGCCCGGGGCAACGCCTCGGGCGGGTAGGTCGAGACGTCCCGGCCGGCGAGGGTGACCCGGCCGGCGTCGGGTCGTACCGCCCCGGTCAGCACGGCGGCCAGGGTGCTCTTGCCCGCGCCGCTCGGCCCGACCACCGCGATCCGGCGTCCGGCGGGCAGGTCGAGGTCGAACCCGGCCAGCGCGGGCGCGGCCCCCTCCCGGTACCGGACGACGACCCCCTCGAACCGCACGTCGAGCCCCGTCGTGGTCGCGTCCACCGGGACACCGTCCGCCGCGTCGGTGGCGGGTTCCGGCGTCGGCCGTCGCCGACCGGGCCCGGCCCCGGGGTCGCCGTCGGCGTCGGCGGTGGGGGCGTCGTCGAGCAGGGCGGCCACCCGGGCCAGGCCGGCACGGAGTTGGGTGTGCTGACGGGCCGCGCCCACCAGCGCCAACGCGATCTCCACCGCGGCCAGGGTGCCGACGGCGAGCACCCCCACCAGCACCCCGGACACGTCGGCGCGGAGCGCGGCGAGCACCACCCCGGCGGCGGTCAGCCCGGCCACCAGCACCCCGGCCGCGTCCACCGCGAACCCGGTCGCGGCGAGCCGGCGCTCCAGCCGGGCCAACCGGTCGGCGCGCCTGGTCGCGGTCCGCAGCGCCTGCTCGGTGGCCCCGAAGGCGGCCAGGTCGGCGGCACCGTGGGTGAGGTCGACGGCGTCGGTGGCGAGCGCGCCGCGCAGCGGCGCGACCTCGTCGGCGGCCCGGCGGGTCAGCGCGGTGGCCAGCACCGGCAGTGCCACCCCGGCGACCAGCAACCCGACCGCGAGCACCCCGGCGGCGGGCAGCGAGACCAGCGCGGCCCCGCCGACGGCCAGCACCCCGACCAGGGCGGCCGCCGCCCCGGGCACGAGCACCCGCAGCAGCAGGTCCTGCACCGCCTCGACGTCGGAGACCAGCCGGCTCAGGGCGTCCCCGCTGCGCTGGCCGGCCGGACCGGAACGGGCGGCGAGGCTGGCGAAGACCCGGGCCCGGACGTCGGTGATCATGCGGAGCACGGCGTCGTGACCGGCGAGCCGTTCGGTGTAGCGCAGTACGCCCCGGCTGACGGCCAGTGCCCGGACGGCGACGATGGCGACGGTGAGCCGGTCCAGCGGTGGCTGGCCGGCGGCGCTCATCAGCAGCCAGGTGGCGGTGGCCATCAGGGCCAGCCCGGCGAGTTCGGTGGCCGACGCGAGCAGCCCGGCCCCGACCAGCCGGCCCAGGTACGGCCTGGCCAGCCGCAGCACCACCCGCTCGGGCCGCGCGGCGGGGGCGGGCCGGGTGCGCACGGTCGGGCCTCCCGCGCCGGGATCGGGGGTGGCCGGGCGGGCGCTCACCGGCCGGCCTCCGCGGTCGGGGTCAGCTCGGTGACCCGGCCGGCGTCGACGTGCAGCACCCGGTCGGCGTCGGCCAGCAGGGCCGGCCGGTGCGCCACCAGCAGGGCGGTGCGCCCGGCGACCAGCCGCCGGGTGGCGTCCAGGACGGTCGTCTCGCTCGCCGTGTCCAGCCGGGCCGTCGGCTCGTCGAGCAGCACCAGCGGGGCGTCCCGGAGGAAGGCGCGGGCCAGGGCGACCCGCTGCCGCTGGCCGCTGGACAGCCCGTGGCCGCGCTCGCCGAGCAGGGTGCCCAGCCCGTCGGGCAGGGCCGTCACCACCTCGTCCAGCGCGGCGTCGGTGACCGCGCGGGCCAGGTCGACGTCGGGGGTGTCGGGCGCGCCGAGCCGGATGTTGTCGGCGAGCGTGGCGGCGAACAGGTGGGCGCGCTGCGGCACCCAGGCGATCTGCCGCCGCCAGTCGTCGGGGTCGACCCCGGCGAGGTCGACCCCGGCCACGGTGATCCGGCCGGCGGTCGGGGTGACGAAGCCGAGCAGCAGGCCGAGCAGGGTGCTCTTGCCGGCGCCGCTCGGCCCGACGACGGCGATCCGTTCGCCGGGCCGGATGGTGAGCGTGACGTCCCGCAGGGCGGTGGTCCGCTCGTAGGCGACGGTGACGCCGGAGAGGACGATCTCGCCGTCGCCGGACGGTGTCCGGGCGCGGCCGGTGGCAGCCGGGCCGCCACCGACCGGGCCGGCCGGTACGGCGGAGACGGTCAGTGCCTCGTCCAGCGCCGTCAGCCCCTCCATGCTGGCGTGGAACCGGCTGCCGGCGGCCCGCAACGGCAGGTACGCCTCCGGGGTGAGCAGCAGCACCAGCAGCGCGGTGGCCAGGGTGATCCCGCCGTCGAGCAGCCGGATGCCGACCGGCACCGCGACCAGCGCCACCGACAGGGTGGCCACCAGCTCCAGCACCAGCGCGGAGAGGAAGGCGATCCGCAGCGTCCCCATGGTGGCCACGCGGTGCCCGTCGGCCATCCGGCGGACCACCCCGGTCTGCGCCCGGGCCCGGCCGAACGCCCGCAGGGTGGGCAGCCCGGCGACCATGTCGAGGAAGTGCCCGCCGAGCATCGACAGCCGCCGCCACTGCCGTTCGGTGGCGGCCTGCGCCTGCCAGCCGAGCAGCGCGCCGAAGACCGGGATCAGCGGGAGGGTCAGCACGATGATCAGGGCCGAACTCCAGTCGGCGAAGACCAGCCGGGCCAGCACGGCGGCGGGCACGGTGACGCTGAGCACGAGCTGGGGGAGGTAGCCGGTGAAGTAGGCGTCCAGGGCGTCGAGGCCGCGCCCGGTGAGGGTGGCGAGCTGCCCGGCCCGCTGCCCGGCGACCCAGCCGGGCCCGTGCCGGCCGACGGCGGCGAGCAGGTCGGCGCGCAGCGTCGCCTTGACGGTGGCGGCGGCCCGCGCGGCGACGGTGCCCTGCCCCCAGGTGACCAGGGCCCGGCCGCCGACGGCGGCGACGAAGCCGGCCAGCGCGCCGGTGTCCAGCCGGCCGCCGATGGCGGTGGCGAGCACCGTGGCCAGGGCGGTGGCCTGCCCGACGACCAGCAGCGCGGTGAGCCCGCCGAGGGCCGCGAGCACGGCGAGGTCGCGCCGGGCCGCGGGGACCCGGCGCAGCAGACGCGGGTCGAAGGGACGGCGGTTCACCAGTACACCGGTGCCCTGCCGTCGGTCCGTCCCCGGAACACCCACCAGCACATCGCCTGGAAGCCTAGTAGGGCCGGCAGGAGGGGCAGCAGCAGCCAGCCCAGCAGCTGCAACGTCGGCCCGCTGGCCGCCGCCCCGGTGACGGTCACCGTCGCCGCCGGGTCGACCGTGGAGACCAGCGCCGCCGGCCAGCGGGCCGCGCCGACGAGGGCCACCGGTAGCGCGAGGGTCGCGCCGGTGGCGGCCAGGGCCACCCCGGGCCGACCCCGGCGCAGCGCCGCGCGGGCCGCCAGCAGCGCCCCGACCAGCGCCACCACCAGCAGTACGGCGGGCAGCGGCTGGTGGGTCGCCGCGCGTACCCGGTCGGAGAGCAGGCCCAGCGCGGTGGCCGTGGCGACCGCGGCGAGCGCCCCGACGAGCAGCCGGCGGGCCAGCCGGGCGGTGGCCGGTGCGTCGGCGGCCGGCAGGCGCAGGGTGAGGAACGTCGCACCGTGCGCGGCGGCCAGGGTGAGCAGGGCGAGCCCGGTGGCGGCGACGAACGGGGTGGCCAGGTGGGTCTGCCCGGTGACGTGGCCGGTGGCGTCGATCGGCAGGCCCTGGAGCAGCCCGGCGAGCAGGGCGCCCCAGCCGAACGTGGCCAGCGCGCTGCCGGCGACGATCACCCGGTCCCAGCCCCGGCGGGCGGCCGGGGCGGTCGGCCGGCTGCGCAGCTGCACCCCGACGGTGACCAGGATCACCCCGACCAGCGCACCGGCGACGGCGGGGTAGTGGCCGGAGAGGAGTTCGCCCTCCAGGGTGGGGAACGCGCCGAAGAGGATGCCGACGGCGGCCACCAGCCACACCTCGTTGCCGAGGAGGAACGGGCCGAGCGCGGTGAGCCGGGCGCGGTGGGCGGCCGGGGTGTCGCACCGGGCGAGCAGCAGACCCACCCCGTAGTCGTAGCCGGCGAGGACGAGGTAGCCGGCGAAGAGGAGGCCGAGCAGGGCGTACCAGAGCAGGGGCATCGGTGGGTCCTGTCAGACGAAGGCGGGGGTGGGCCGGAGCGCGTCGTCGGGCGTGCCGGGCGGGCGGCCGAGCGCCGGGTCGACCGCGCCCCGGGCGGCGTGCCGGGCGAGCAGCGTCCAGTTGGTGACGGCGAGCGCGCCGAGCAGCAGGCTGAAGCCGATCAGCGAGGTGAGCATCAGGCCCGGGTCGACGCGGGAGACGGCCTGGTCGGTGGGGAGCAGCCCGTACGCGGCCCAGGGCTGCCGGCCGACCTCCCGGGCGAGCCAGCCGAGGATCACCCCGACGAGCGGCAGCGGCAGGGCGATCAGGACGAGCCAGAGCGGGAACCGCAGCCGGATCACCAGGTCCCGCCAGAGCAGCGGCAGCAGCAGCCAGACGCAGCCCAGGGTGAACCCGATGAGGATCATGAAGCCGAGCCCGACGTTGGACAGCACCGGTGGGGTGTAGTCACCGGGGCCGAACCGGGTGGTCCACTCGGCGATCCGGGCGTCGGCGGCCGGGCCGGCGTCGAACTTGGTGGGTTGCAGCTCGCCGACCGGCCCGAACTGGGCGAAGCCGAACCCCTGTACCAGGCTGACCGACAGGGCGGCGGTGACCAGCCCGATCCGCAGCGCGGTGCGGTGCAGGGCGACGTCGGCGGTCCGCCGGATCAGGTGCCAGGCGCTGACCGAGGCCATCAGCATGCCACCGGTGAGCAGGCTGGCGGCGACCACGTGGCCCAGCGCCATGCCGAGGGTGGGGTTGGTGAGCAGCGCCCCGAAGTCGGTCAGGTGGGCGACCCCGTCGTCCACCCGGTAGCCGACCGGGTGCTGGAGCCAGGCGTTCGCCACCATGATCCAGAAGGCCGAGGCGTACGCGGTGAGCGCGACCCCCCAGAGCAGCGCCAGGTGTACGCCGCGGCGCAGTCGGTGCCAGCCGAAGATCCACATGCCGAGGAACGTCGACTCCAGGAAGAACGCGACGAGCGTCTCGATCGCCAGCGGGGCCCCGAAGACGTTGCCGACGTAGCGCGACAGCCCGCTCCAGTTCAGTCCGAACTGGAACTCCAGCACGAGGCCGCTGGCGATGCCGAGCACGTAGTTGATCACGTAGAGCTGGCCCCAGAACCGGGTCAGCCGCTCCCACCTCGGGTCCCCGGTCAGCACCCAGGTGGTCTGGAGGCCGACCAGCAGGGTGACCAGGCCGAGGGTGACCGCCACGAAGAGGAAGTGGATCGAGGTGGTGGTGGCGAACTGGAGGCGCGCGAGGAGCAGCGTGTCCATGGACCTCTCCGGAGGTAGTCCCGCTTGTCGTAGCGATGCTACACGTAGCTTGCCTACCTATAGGTGCGTGCGGAACCGTCGCCCGGTCAGCGGGGCCTCAGCTCAGGAACAGCGAGATCGGCAGAGCGGCCAGGGTGGTCGTCACCGCCAGCGCGGCGGCCCCCAGCAGCCGGGGCGGCCGGTCCGCGACCAGCAGCCGCTGCACCCGCACGTCGAGGTCCCGGTCACCGAGACCGAGCGTGCCGGCCGGGGCGATCCGGTGCCCGGCGGCGGCGAACCGGCGCAGCGCACCCGCCAGCGGAGCCTCCGCGTGCAGCGCCCGGGCCTTGTCGTCGGCCCGCATCTCGACCAGCAGGGCAACCCACTCGTGGGCGGCACCGACCCAGCGGAACCACGGCAGCGCCCGGCGCAACGCGGTGAACGGCAACAGCACCAGGTCGTGCCGCTCCTGGGCATGCGCCCGCTCGTGGGCGAGCACCGCCGCCAACTCGGCCCGGTCCAGCAGGCTGAGGGTGCCGGCACTGACCACCACCCGGGGCCGCACCCCGGGCAGGCAGTACGCGGCCGCGCCGGGATGGTCGAGCACCAGCGCGCCGGGGATCGCCGGGTCCCGGCGGGCGACCAGGGTGAGCAGGTCCCGGTGCCGGCGCTGGGCCCGCACCGTGGAGTGCACGCTGCGGACGGTGGTGCCGAGCAGCACCGCACCGATGCCGAAACCGACCCCCACCAGGCCCAGGTGGACGGCGGTCACCCCGGCCGGCAGGGTGCCGTGGGTCAGGTCGTCGGCGAGGGCCAGCAGCGCCCCGCCGGTCGGCCGGTCGTACGCGACCAACCCCAGCGCCATCGGCAGGCCCATCGCGGACAGGCCGAGCGCCAGGCCGACCGCCTGCCAGCAGACGATCGCGACCCGGGGGGCCCGCCACGTCCAGGTGGCGCGGGCCAGCACCTGGGCGGTCAGCCAGCAGGCCAGGACCGCCCCGGCGAAGTGCACGGCGTACGCCACGGCGGTCGCCCTACCGGTCCGTGGCCTCGTCGACGGCCCTGGCCCGGCCGGCGCGCGGGTCCCCGACCCGGTCGGTCAGCCCGGCCCCGGTCGACCCGGCGTCGGGTCCGGCCGGGGCGGGGCCGGTCAGCCCCGCCTCCGCGCCGAGCGCCGCCCGCAGCACCTCGGCCTCGGTGCCGGTCACCGAGCGGGCGAAACGCACCAGCGCGGCGTCCCGGCTGCCACCGAGGTCGAGGGCGTCGAGCATGAGTTGGGCGATGTGCGCCTCGCGGCTGGCGGCGGCCCGGTAGCGCCAGGCCCGCCCCTCGCGTTCGCGCTGCACCATGCCCTTGCCGGCGAGCCGGTCCAGCACGGTCATCACCGTCGTGTACGCCAACTCGCGCCCGTCCAGCGCCTCGGCGACCTCGCGCACGGTCACCCCGTCCGACGTGCCCGGGACCCCGTCCCAGAGCACGTCCATCACCGCCCGCTCAAGATCGCCCAACCGAGTCACCAGGTAATCCTACCCCCGGTAGTAGAACCCCTCCGGGGGCAGGACACCCGTGATCACACTCCCTTGGGGTGCCAGACCGTCTTCGTCTCCAGCAGCGCGGTCATCCGGCCCACGCCCGGGTCGCCCGTCCAGTCGTGGTCGGCCGGGACCGGCCGGAGCACCCGCTTGAGGTTCTCCGCCGCCCTGGCCTCCAGGTCGGTCGCCAGCTCGGCATCGGCCACCCCGGCCAGGTCGATCGCGTTGACGTCCAGGTGCGCGGCAAGCGTCGGCGCGGTCTCGGTGATCCGGCCGGTGAGCAGGTTGACCACCCCGCCGGGCAGGTCCGAGGTGGCCAGCACCTCGGCCAGGGTCACCGCCGCAAGCGGAGCCGACGGGGAGGCCGCCACCACCACCGTGTTGCCGGTGACGATGGCCGGGGCGATCACGCTGACCAGGCCGAGCAGCGCCGGGGCCTCGGGGGCCACCACGGCCACCACCCCGGTCGGCTCGGGCGCGGACAGGTTGAAGTACGGCCCGGCGACCGGGTTCGCGCCGCCGTACACCTGGGGGAGCTTGTCGGCCCAGCCGGCGTACCAGACCCAGCGGTCGACCGCCGCGTCCACCTCGTCGCCGGGGACGCCGAGCGCCACGAACTGTTCGCGCCGGCCCTCCAGCATCTCGGCCACCCGGTAGAGGATCTGACCCCGGTTGTACGCGGTCGCGCCGGCCCAGCCCTTCACGGCGGCACGGGCGGCGACGACGGCGTCCCGCGCGTCCTTACGGGAGGCCAGTGACACGTTCGAGGACTGCACGAGATACGACCGTCCCGACTCGCTGCGCGGGAACTTCCCGCCGATGAAGAGCTTGTACGTCTTGCGTACCGCGACCCGCTCAGACATTGAGGTACGCCTCCAGCCCGTGCCGGCCACCCTCGCGGCCGTAACCCGACTCCTTGTAACCGCCGAACGGCGAGGTCGGGTCGAACTTGTTGAACGTGTTGGCCCAGACCACCCCGGCGCGCAGCCGGTCGGCGGTCCACAGGATGCGCGAGCCCTTGTCGGTCCAGATCCCGGCCGACAGCCCGTACGGCGTGTTGTTGGCCTTCTCCACGGCCTCGGCCGGGGTGCGGAAGGTCAGCACGGACAGCACCGGGCCGAAGATCTCCTCGCGGGCCACCCGATGCGCCTGGGTGACCCCGGTGAAGACGGTCGGCGCGAACCAGAACCCCCGGTCGGGCAGCTCGCACGGCGGCGACCAGCGCTGCGCGCCCTCGGCGGCCCCGGCGTCGGACAGCTCCCGGATGCGGGCGAGTTGGGCGGCCGAGTTGATCGCCCCCACGTCGGTGTTCTTGTCCAGCGGGTCACCGACGCGCAGCAGCGCCATCCGCCGCTTGAGCGCGTCGAGCACCTGCTCGGCGACGTTCTCCTGGACCAGCAGCCGGGAACCGGCGCAGCAGACGTGGCCCTGGTTGAAGAAGATGCCGTTGACGATCCCCTCGACGGCCTGGTCGACCGGCGCGTCGTCGTAGACGATGTTGGCGGCCTTGCCGCCCAGTTCCAGGGTGACCTTCTTGCCGGTGCCGGCCACCGACCGGGCGATGGCCTTGCCCACCTCGGTGGAGCCGGTGAACGCGACCTTGTCCACGACCGGGTGCTCCACCAGCGCCCGGCCGGTGTCGCCCGCGCCGGTGACGATGTTGACCACGCCGGCCGGCAGGTCGGCCTGCTGGCAGATCTCGGCGAACAGCAGCGCGGTCAGCGGGGTGGTCTCGGCCGGCTTGAGCACCACCGTGTTGCCGGCGGCGAGCGCCGGTGCGACCTTCCAGGCCAGCATGAGCAGCGGGAAGTTCCACGGGATGACCTGCGCGGCCACCCCGACCGGCTGCGGGTCCGCGCCGAATCCGGCGTACGGCAGCTTGTCGGCCCAGCCGGCGTAGTAGAAGAAGTGCGCGGCGACCAGCGGCAGGTCGACGTCCCGGGACTCCCGGATCGGCTTGCCGTTGTCCAGCGACTCCAGCACCGCCAGCTCGCGGGAACGTTCCTGGACGATCCGGGCGATCCGGTACAGGTACTTGGCCCGGTCCCGGCCCGGCATCGGACCCCACACCTTGTCGTACGCCTTGCGGGCGGCGCGGACCGCGCGGTCGACGTCCCGGGTGCCGGCCCAGGTGACCTCGGCGAGCACCTCCTCGGTGGCCGGGTTGACCGTCTTGTCGAGGGTCTCGCCGTCGACGAACTCGCCGTCGATGAACAGCCCGTAGGACGACCTGATGTCGACGATCGCGCGCGACTCGGGCGCAGGGGCGTATTCGAACATCATGCTCAGTCCAGGGTGAAGTAGTCGGGACCGGAGTAGGTGCCGGTCGTCAGCTTGGTGCGCTGCATGAGCAGGTCGTTGAGCAGGCTGGACGCACCGAACCGGAACCAGTCCGGGTCCAGCCAGTCGCTGCCGACGGTCTCGTTGACCATCACCAGGTACTTGATCGCGTCCTTGGTGTTCTTGATCCCGCCGGCCGGCTTGACGCCGACCTGCCGCCCGGTGGCGGCCCGGAAGTCGCGGACCGCCTCCAGCATCACCAGGGTCACCGGCAGGGTCGCGGCGACCGGGACCTTGCCGGTGGAGGTCTTGATGAAGTCGCCGCCGGCCAGCATCGCCAGCCAGGAGGCCCGCCGGACGTTGTCGTAGGTGGCCAGCTCGCCGGTCTCCAGGATCACCTTGAGGTGGGCGTCCCCGCAGGCCTCCTTGGTGGCCACGATCTCGTCGTGGACCTCGGCGTAGCGGCCGGCCAGGAACGCGCCCCGGTTGATCACCATGTCGATCTCGTCGGCCCCGGCGGCGACGGCCGCCCGGGTGTCGGCCAGCTTGACGTCAAGCGGCGCCTGTCCGGACGGGAACGCGGTCGCCACGCTGGCCAGGTGCACGGCGCTGCCACGCAGCACCTCGGCCACGTGCGGCACCATCGCCGGGTAGACGCAGACCGCGCCGACGTGTGGGCAGGTCGGGTCGGCCGGGTCCGGCCGCAGCGCCTTGGCGGCCAGGGCGCGCACCTTACCCGGGGTGTCGGCCCCCTCCAGGGTGGTCAGGTCGACCATCCGGATGGCCAGGTCGATCGCCTGCGCCTTGGCGGTGGTCTTGATCGAGCGGGTGCCGAGCTGTGCCGCCCGCTGCTCCGCGCCGACCTGGTCCACCCCGGGCAGGCCGTGCAGGAAGGTCCGCAAAGCGGTCTCGGATCGCCCCAGCTCGGACAGGTCCGACCGGGCCGACGTCGTTGTCGCCGTCATGCCCCGAATACTACGCAGCCGCGAGTCGGGTGATCCTGGTCACAGCGCCTCGGGGTGACCGGGCTGACCCACCGGGCCGGGGGTGAGCGACGTCGCCGCCCGCCGCGCACCCGTACTGCGGGCCGACCGGGACCGGTAGGTTGAGCGATCGTGGACGTACACGTCATTGACCACCCGCTCGCCCAGTCCCGGCTGACCGCCATGCGGGACGCCCGGACCGACTCGTCGTCGTTCCGGGCCGCGCTGCACGAACTCACCACCATGCTGGTGTACGAGGCCGCGCGCACCTTCCCCGTCGAGAAGTACCCGGTGCAGACCCCGGTCACCGGTGCCGAGGGGACCCGCTTGGCGAACCCGCCACTGCTGGTGCCGGTGCTGCGGGCCGGCCTCGGGATGGCCGACGCGGCGCTCGGGCTGCTGCCGGAGTCGTCGATGGGCTTCGTCGGCCTGGCCCGCGACGAGGAGACGTACGAGCCGCGTGCGTACATGGAGTCGCTGCCCCGCGACCTCGCCGGCCTGCCGGTGCTGGTGCTCGACCCGATGCTGGCCACCGGTGGTTCGCTGGAGCACTGCTGCCGGCTGCTCGCCGACCGGGGCTGCACCGACATCACCGTGCTCTGCGTGCTCGCCGCGCCGGTCGGCATCGCCCGACTGGAACGCTCGGGCCTGCCGCTGCGGCTGGTCACCGCGTCGATCGACGAGGGGCTGAACGACAACATGTTCATCGTTCCCGGTCTCGGCGACGCCGGTGACCGCCAGTTCGGCGGAATGCCGCGCTTCTGACCTGCCCGCCGCCGGTGCTACTGACCTGCCCGCCGCCGGTGCGACCGGCGTGGGCAGGCGGCCGGCCGGCAGGTCGTGGGGGAGTGGTCGGGTCGGCCGTGGGGGTCGCCTTCCCACCCAGAGCGAGTCGGTGAGCGCGGGGTGCGTTCAGGCGCTACCGTCTCGGGCCATGACTGGTGTTGCGCTGGCGGAGGAGTTGTTGCTCCTCGCGTATGACGATGAGACCGGCAAGGCGACCATGCCCCGGATCAGCCTCGACCTGGGGATGGCCGCCGCCGTCCTGGTCGAGCTGGCCCTTGCCGGCCGGATCGCGTACGTCGATGGGAACCTGGCGGTGACCGACCCGACGCCGGTCGGCGAACCGATCCTGGACGGGGTGCTGGGCCGGATGGCCGCCGACACCCCGCACAGCCCCTCCTCCTGGGTGCAGCGGCTGCGGCACGGCCTGCGTGACCGCATCCTCGGCGACCTCGTCGAGCGGGGCGTGGTGCGCGACGTCGAGGAGACCGAGCTGGACTTCATCGTGGTGCACCGCTACCCGACCACCGACCCGTCGGTGGAGCAGGACAGCCGGCGGCGGCTGGCCGAGGCGTTGGGCGGCGAGCAGCTTCCCGACGAGCGGACGGCCGCGCTGGCGACGCTGGTGGCGGTGCTGCGGATGGAGCCGGCGCTCGGCCTGACCGGCAGCGCCGCGCAGGACGCCCGGCGTCGGCTGGAGGAGATCGCGGGCGGAGCCGGCTTCTCCGGCACGATCAGCCTGGAGGAGTCGGTGGTCCGCCCGTCGGTGGCCCTGGTGGTCACCGCCCTCGGGCAGGCCGTCGACCAGGCGCTCGGCAAGCGCACCGTGGGCTGACCGCCATGTGGACCGGTTCCGCAGGCGCACCGTGGGCTGACCGGACCGCCGTCATGGGGTGAGCCGGTGAGCCTTGACGTCGGTGACGAAGGCGGACCAGGCGGTGGGTGGGACGGTGAGGGTCGGGCCGGTCGGGTCTTTGCTGTCCCGGATGCCGATGATGCCGGGGAGGTTGTCGGCCACCTCGACGCACTCGCCGCCGTTGGTGCCGCTGCGGGTGCTGGTGCGCCAGCGGGCGCCGGTCAGGTCACTCATGGCACTCTCCCCGATTCGTGTCGATCAGCTCGGTCGATTGTCGTGCCGTCAGGGGGCGATCCGGTGGGCCTTGAGGTCGGTGACGAAGGCGGACCAGGCGGTGGGTGGGACGGTGAGGGCCGGGCCGGTCGGGTCCTTGCTGTCCCGGATGCCGATGATGCCGGGGAGGTTGTCGGCCACCTCGACACAGTCGCCGCCGTTGGTGCCGCTGCGGGTGCTGGTGCGCCAGCGGGCGCCGGTCAGGTCACTCATGGCACTCTCCCCGGATCGCGTCGATCAGCTCGGTCGATTGTCCCGCGTCGAGGGCGAGGGAATCCAGCCCCTTCCAGACCCGCTCGTAGGCGGCGATCTCCGCCGGCTGGTCGAGGTAGAGCGCGCCGGTGAGCCCTTCGACGTAGACGGTCGGCGGCTCGCTCGGGCTGCCGAGCGCCGAGGGCGGGAAATCGAGCAGCACGAAGGTGCCGGCCTCGGCGGCCAGTGGCGGCCCGGCGGCCAGCGGCAACACCCGGACCATGATGTTGTGCCGCTCGCCGACGGCCACCAGGTGCCGGAGCTGGTCGGTCATCACCGACCGGCCCGGCACCGGGCGGCGCAGCACCGCCTCGCTGAGGATCACCGTCAGCGTGGGGGCCGGTGGGAGCCGCCGGGCCAGCAGCCCCTGCCGCTGGAGGCGGAAGCTCACCGCTCTCTTCTGCTCCTCCTCGCCCAGTTCGGGCCGGTTGTGCCGGAAGAGCGCGGTGGCGTAGCCGGGGGTCTGCAACAGCCCTGGCACCAGTTCGGCGTTGTAATGACGAATGCTGCTGGCGACGTTCTCCAGGCCGACGTAGAGCGAGAACCAGGCCGGCACGGCACTCCCGTGGGCGTGCCACCACCCCTCGGCCCGGCTCACCTCGGCCAGCCCCAGCAGCACGCTCGTCTGGTCGGGGGTGGCCCGGTAAAGCTCGCAGAGCACCCGGACGTCAGGCGTCTTGGCCGACGTGAGGCCCCGCTCGATGCGCCAGAGCTTCTGTCGTGAGCAGTCCAGCTCTCCGGCCGCTGCTTCGATGCTCAGCCGGGCATCCTCCCGCAATTGGGTGAGCAGCCTGCCGAGCTGCCGTCGTGGCACGGTCGAACTGTTTGTTTCACGCACCGTGCAACACCTTTCCGGCTGAAATGAAACAACGGATCGCCGCCGATGCAACATCAGAGAGAACGCATGCCGGTGACGTCAGGAAATGGCGAGATCGATGCGCTGATGCTAATCACCCAAGCGGTTGGTGTGCAAGAGGTGACACCCGGTGATGCCGCTGTTGGTCCCAGGTCGCTGGCCCTACCGTGCCCTGCCCCGCCACCCTCGGCAGGCTGCCTAACCAACCCGGGGTGGGATCGGGCGAATTCGGGGAAGAGTTGCGCCATGTCACCGATACAGCGGTATCCCCGGGCGCGGATACCGCTATTTAACCCACATCGGGTTGACCGCATGGCCGGGCGCACCGCACCCCGGCCGAGACCGCCCTATCGCGGTCGGCCGATTCGTTGGATAAGGCCGCACGATGTCGCCGATATAGCGGTATCCACCCCGTCCGGATACCGCTATATCGGCGACATTGAGTTGATCATGCGCTCGCCGCGCGGCGAACCGCGCGGCATGAGACGCGGCGGGCCGGGGTCAGATGCCGAGGGCGGTGGCGACCTCGGCGCGCAGCGTGGTGAGCGCCGCCGCCGCCCGGGTCCGGGCCGCCGGCACGTCCCCCTCCGCGACCGGTTCCACCACCTCCAGGTACGCCTTGAGCTTCGGCTCGGTACCCGACGGACGGATCACCACCCGGGCGGCGGCGGTCCGCAGGATCACCACGTCGGCGTCGGGCAGCAGATCCTGCGCTTCGGTGACCGGCGCACCGAGCAGCGTGGTCGGGGTGGCCGCCCGGACCCGGGCCATCGCGTCGGCGATGATCCGCAGGTCGTCCACCCGGACCGACAGTTGGTCGGTGTGGTGCACGCCGAACTCGGCGGCCAGCTCGTCCAGCCGGTCGGTCAGCGTGCGCCCCTGCGCCTTCAGCCCGGCGGCCAGCTCGGCGACGGTCAGCGCGGCGGTGATGCCGTCCTTGTCGCGTACGTGGTCGGGGGCCACGCAGTAGCCGAGCGCCTCCTCGTAGCCGTATGCCAGCGGTGGCGTCCCGCCCCCCGCCCGGACGATCCACTTGAACCCGGTCAGCGTCTCGTCGTACGCCCGGCCCCGGGCCGTGCACATCGCCCGCAGCAGGGACGACGACACGATCGTGGTCGCGTACAGGCCGTCGACGCCACGGCGCATCAGATGGTCGGCGAGCAGCACCCCCACCTCGTCCCCGCGGAGCATCCGCCATCCCGTCCCGGTGCCGGCCGGCTCGCGGACCACCACCGCGCAGCGGTCGGCGTCCGGGTCGTTGGCGACCGCCAGGTCGGCGTCGGTGGATTGGGCGAGGGCCACCAACCGGTCCATCGCGCCGGGCTCCTCCGGGTTGGGGAAACTGACGGTGGGGAAGGCCGGGTCCGGTTCCGCCTGGTCGGGCACCACCCCCGGGGTCGGGAAACCCGCCCGGGCGAAGGCCGCGGTCAGCACCGCCGCCCCCACCCCGTGCAACGGGGTGTACGCCACCCGCAGGTCACGCGGCCCGCCCGGGGCGATCACCGCGACGGCCCGCTCCACGTACGCGGCGACCAGGTCGTCGCCGAGCACCTGGCCGGGCGGCCCCAACGGCACCTGCGCCAGCGGGCCGACCGCCCGGATGGCCGCCTCGATACCGGCGTCGGCGGGCGGCACGATCTGCGCCCCCGCGCCGAGCGCCCCACCGAGCTGGGCACCCAGGTAGACCTTGTAGCCGTTGTCCTGCGGCGGGTTGTGGCTGGCCGTCACCATCACCCCGGCCACCCCGCCGAGCCTGCGCACCGCGTAGGCCAGCACGGGGGTGGGCAGCGGCCGGGGCAGCAGCAGCGCCGGCCGGCCCGCGCCGGTGGCGACCCGGGCGGTGCGTTCGGCGAACTCCCGGGAACCGTGCCGGGCGTCGTACCCGATGACCAGCGGACCCTCGCCGCCCTCGGCGGCGAGCCAGCCGACCAGCCCGGCCGCCGCCCGGGTGACCACCGCGAGGTTCATGCCGTTCGGCCCGGCGCGCAGCGGGCCGCGCAGCCCGGCCGTGCCGAAGGTCAGCGGGCCGGCGAACCGGTCGGCCAGCTCCGGCGCGCTGGCCGGCAGCCGGTCGAGCACGGCCCGCAGCTCGTCCCGGCTGGCCGGGTCGGGGTCGTCGTCGAGCCAGCGTCGAGCCTGGTCGCGCATCCGGTCGAGGTCAGTGCTTTCCGCCGCCATGCCCCTTGATAGCACGGCGGCGGATCACCGGGTCCGGTCGACCCGGATCACCCCGTCCGCCGGGCCGGGCCGCCCCGGGAACAGGCTCAGCTTGAGCCGGTGAGCTGGAACGACTTGACCATCTCGTCGAAGATCGGCTTGCTCTCGGCAAACTTGGCGTCGCTCGCGGTGAGGTAGAACGAGTAGACCTTCCCCTCGTGCACCACCCCGCGCCAGACCCCGTGCCGCTTGTCGTCGCCGTCCCCGCAGGTGTACTCGAACTCGGCGGCCGACTTGCCCGCCAGGTCCTTCTCGCCCATCGCCAGCTGCTCGTAGGGCTTGGCACAGGAACTCTTCGGTTTGCGGAGGTTGTCCGCCGCCACCTCGGCCCAGCGGGTCGAGGAACTGCCGAACTTCTCGGTGAGGATGCGCACCTTGCGGCCCTTGTCCTGCGGGTCGACGTAGTCGATGTAGACCCCGCCGGTCGCCCGTTGCCAGCCCTTCGGCACGTTCACCCGGATGCCCCGGGCGCTGTGCTCCTGCATCGGCGGCAGCGCACCGCCTCCGGCGGTGGGTGCGCTCGGGCCGGCCTGCGGGGGTGGGGTCGACTCCGGGTCGCCGCCGCTGAACAGGGCCACCGCGCCGATCAGCAGCACCACGGCCAGGCCGCCGGCCGCCGCGAGCTGGAGCTTGCGCGGCCAGCCCTTCACCGTGCCCACCAGTCGACCGCCGGCGCCCTTCGCCCGGCCGAGCGCGCCGCCGTCGGCCCCGCCCGGCGGCGGGGGCGGCGACGTCCACGACTGGCCGGTGCCGGGGATGGACCACTGCCCGCCGTACACCGCCTGGGTCGGCTCGGCGTTCCCGCCGCCGCCGTAGATGGCCTGGGTCGGCTCCGCCGCCCCGTAACCGGACCGCCCTGCGTCCGTGCCGATGCGCTGGGTGGCGTCCGGGTGGCCGCCGATGCGCTGGGTGGCGTCGGCGGTGCCGCCACCGATGCGCTGGGTGGCCTCCGGGGTGCCCGGGGCGATGCGCTGGGTGGCGTCGGGAATGATCCGCTGGGTGGCCTCGGTCCTGCCGTACGTCCCGGCGGTCGGGCCGGTCGGCAACGCGCCGGCGGCAGGCCCGGTCGGCGGCGGCATCGCGCCGGTCGGGGTGTGCAGCGGGCCGGCGAGCGCGTCGGCGCTGGTGTCGTCCAGGGCGCTGGCGGAGGAGGTCGTCACCGGCTCGGGACGTTCGCCCCGGCGCAGCTTCGCCAGCCGGTCGGTCAGCGACTCGCCGGCGGCCAGCATCGCCCGGCCGCCGATCTGCCCGCCCGGCTTCGACTCGGCCGGCGGCGCGGCGATGGCCGGCGGCGTCGTCGGGCGCTGCACCGGCACCACCGAGTACGGGTCGGTGATCGAGTTGACCGCCGTCGCCGTGCTGGTCAGCGGGCCGGCGAGCAGCTCGCGCAGCATCGCCCGCGCGGTGTGCACGTCGAGCCGGCGGGCCGGGTCCTTCTCCAGCAGTCCCATCAGCACCCGGGTCAGCGGGCCGCTGCGCTGCGGGGTGGCCGGCGGGTCCTCGACCACCGCGTGCATGGTCTCGATCGGGTCGCCCTTGTCGAACGGGGGACGCCCCTCGACGGCCGTGTAGAGGGTCACGCCGAGCGAGAACAGGTCGCTGGGCGGGCCGAAATCCTGCCCCATGGCGCGCTCGGGGGAGATGAAGTGCGGCGAGCCGAGCACCATCCCGGGGGTGGTGAGCTGGACGTCGGTGGGCATCCGGGCCACCCCGAAGTCGGTCAGCACGCAGCGGCCGTCGGTGCAGATCAGCACGTTCGCCGGCTTGACGTCGCGGTGCAGCACCCCGTTGGCGTGCGCCACCTCCAGCGCGCCGAGCAGCGCGATGCCGATCTTGGCGACCGCGCGCCCGGCCACCGGGCCGTCCTCGATCACCATGTCGGCGAGGCTGCGGGCGTCCAGCAGCTCCATCACGATCCACGGCCGGCCACCCTCGGTGACCACGTCGTACACCTGGACCACGGCCGGGTGCTGGATCGCGGCGGCGGCGCGCGCCTCGCGCAGGGTGCGTTCGTACATCGCGTCCCGGTCGCTGGGGGCCAGCCCCGGCGGCAGGACGACCTCCTTGACCGCCACGTCACGTCGCAGCAGGGTGTCTGTCGCGCGCCAGACCGTGCCCATGCCGCCGTTGCCCACCGAGGAGCGCAACTCGTACCGGCCGCCGATGGTGGTGCCGGGTGCTGCGCGTCCGTTGGGAGGACTCACTGGTCCGCCGCTCCACGTCGGGATCTGAGTCACAGGAAAAGCCACCGGGAAAGTCGAGGGGGCTGGGACACAACCTCTCTATCTTGCTGGTTCCGACGCCCGATGCGAAACCCGACGCGGCGGACCTTTGTGCTGTCCGACCGTACCGAGCGTCGGGTCGAACGGTGTGTACCTGGCCGTTCACCTCGCGTCGACCGATGCCGAACCGAGATGTGCGCCATCCCTCACCCCACCGACGGCCCCGCGCGTCCTACCATCCGGGGATGAGTGAAGCGCGGGCGAGCGAGTCGGGGTTCCCCATCAAGGGTGTGTACACGGCCGCGGACCTCCCCCCGGAGCTGGACTCCCGCCTGGGCGAGCCGGGTCGTTACCCGTACGCCCGGGGGGTCTACCCCACGATGTACACCTCCCGGCCGTGGACGATGCGGCAGTACGCCGGCTTCGGCACCGCCACCGAGTCCAACGCGCGCTACCACCAGCTGCTGAAGGCCGGCACGATGGGCCTGTCGGTCGCCTTCGACCTGCCCACCCAGATGGGGTACGACTCCGACGACGCCATCGCGCACGGCGAGGTGGGCAAGGTCGGGGTGGCGATCGACTCCATCGAGGACATGCGGCTGCTGTTCGACGGCATCCCGCTGGACAAGGTCTCCACCTCGATGACCATCAACGCGCCCGGCTCGGTGCTGTTGCTGCTCTACCAGCTCGTCGCCGAGGAGAACGGCCTGTCCGGCTCGGCGCTCAACGGCACCATCCAGAACGACATCCTCAAGGAGTACATCGCCCGGGGGACGTACATCTTCCCGCCGAAGCCGTCGCTGCGGCTGGTCGCCGACACCTTCGCGTACTGCCGCAAGGAGGTGCCGAAGTGGAACACCATCTCCATCTCCGGCTACCACATGGCGGAGGCCGGTGCGACGCCCGCGCAGGAGATCGCGTTCACCCTGGCCAACGGGGTGGAGTACGTCCGGGCCGCGCTGGCCGCGGGGCTCGCGGTGGACGACTTCGCCCCCCGGCTGTCGTTCTTCTTCGTGGCCCGCACCACACTGCTGGAGGAGGTCGCGAAGTTCCGGGCCGCCCGGCGGATCTGGGCCCGGCTGCTGCGCGACGACTTCGGCGCGAAGGACCCGAAGTCGATGATGCTGCGGTTCCACACCCAGACGGCGGGGGTGCAGCTCACCGCCCAGCAGCCCGAGGTGAACCTGGTCCGGGTGGCGATCCAGGGGCTCGCCGCGGTGCTCGGCGGCACCCAGTCGCTGCACACCAACAGCTTCGACGAGGCGATCGCGCTGCCCACCGAGAAGGCCGCCCGGCTGGCGCTGCGTACCCAGCAGGTGCTGGCGTACGAGACGGACCTGACCGCCACCGTCGACCCGTTCGCCGGGTCGTACGTGGTGGAGGCGATGACCGCCGAGATCGAGGCGGCGGTGAACGACCTGATGGACCGGGTCTTCGACCACGGTTCGGCGGTGGACGCGATCGAGGCCGGGTTCCAGAAGCGGGAGATCGAGCAGTCGGCGTACCGGTTCGCCCAGCAGATCGACGCGGGGGAGCGGGTCGTCGTCGGGCTGAACCGCTTCCAGATCGACACCGAGGAGCCGTACGAGCCGCTGCGGGTGGACCCGACGATCGAGGCGACCCAGGCGGAGCGGCTGGCCCGGCTCCGGGCCGAGCGGGACGGCGACGCGGTCGCACGGGCCCTGGCCGAGCTGCGGGCCGCCGCCGAGGGCGACGAGAACGTGCTCTACCCGATGAAGGAGGCGCTGCGGGCCCGCGCCACGGTGGGCGAGGTCTGCGGCACGCTGCGCCAGGTCTGGGGGACGTACCGCCCGAGCGACCGCTTCTGATCTTCGGGCCGACCGTCGCGGTCCCGGTCGGTGCGCCGCCCGCGACCCGGCGGGCGGGCCGACCCGCGACGTCGACCAGCACGGCGACTCCCGTCGCTGATCCGCACGGCGACCTCCGCCGGCAGTCCGCTGCCGGCAGGGGTCGCCGTCGTCGTCCGGTCGGGGCCGCTAGGGGTCGCCAGGTGAAGTGGGCGGGGCTACCGTCGGTGACAATCTGGCGGTGGTGTGCCGGTCGGGTCGTCCGGCTGGTGGGCGGTCCGCCGGGTCGGGGCGTGCGGTGCGGGGTTCGTGGGTAAACCCGAGCGGGTGAACGGGACGGACAGCATGTCCGGGCTGGCCCGGGGACGCCGTGTCACCGTCGGGAACCGGCTGACCACCCGGCGGCGTCGGCTAATTGTCCGACCGGCGGCCAACCGGGGCGACCAATGCGACAATTCGGATACGACGGCCCCGGATCGACGCCGATTTCGCGACCGCCCAATCGGTTACGCGTTGTAGGAGGTGGGGGGCAGATGACGGCGTCCGACCGCGATCTACCTGCTGTCCCGCAGATATTCGAGCCCTCCCACCAGGGCTTACGTGACGCTGTGCGCTCTGATCGCTACCGTAACGAGGTTGCGCAGCGTCACCATCGGAGGTCTAGGCTGTCTGCTGTCCTCCCCGAAGATCCATCCATTTCTAGTGATCGAGAATTCGACGTGACGAGTGCGTTGACGCTGCCGAACGGCAGCCAGCTGGCGTCGTCCTGGCCGGAGGCGCCGTCCGGGTCCCAGCCCCTGCCCCACGATCTGGATCACCTGCTCGCGCTGCGGGTGCCCGGTCTGATCGCCACCCGCCGCCACCTCCACTCCCACCCGGAACTGTCCGGGGAGGAGTTCGAGACGGCCGCGCTGATCGCCCGGGAACTCACCCTCGCCGGGTTGCACCCCCGACTGCTGCCCAAGGGCAACGGGGTGATCTGCGACATCGACGGGCGGCCGGACGGCCCGGTCGTCGCACTCCGCGCCGACATCGACGCGTTGCCGCTGACCGACCCCAAGGAGGTCCCCTACCGGTCCACCGTGGAGGGGGTCTGCCACGCCTGCGGCCACGACGTGCACACCGCGGTGCTGCTCGGCGTCGGCATGCTGCTGGCCCAGCTCGCCGACTCAGGCCAGCTCGACGGCCGGGTCCGGCTGATCTTCCAGCCGGCCGAGGAGATCCTGCCCTGCGGTTCGCTGGAGGTCATCGAGGCCGGTGGCCTGGAGGACGTCGTCCAGATCTTCGCGCTGCACTGCGACCCCAACCAGCCGGTGGGGAAGGTGGGGCTGCGGGTCGGCCCGATCACCGCGGCGGCCGACAACGTCACCGTGAAGCTCACCGGGCCCGGCGGGCACACCGCCCGCCCGCACCTGACCGTCGACCTGGTCGACGCGCTCGGCCGCCTGGTCACCGAGGTTCCGGCCCTGGTCACCCGCCGGGTGCCGGCCAACAGCGGCCTGCTGCTGGTGTTCGGCCACGCCTCGGCCGGCACCCGGTACAACGTCATCCCGTCCGAGGCGTGCGCGGCCGGCACCCTGCGGGTGATGGACCGCGACACCTGGGAGCGGGCCCCCCAGATCGTCGCTCAGGTCGTCCGGGACGTCATCGCCCCCACCGGCGCGACCGTCGACCTGGAATACCTGCGGGGCCGGCCGCCGGTCAGCAACGACGCCCGCGCCATCGGCATCCTCACCGCCGCCACCGCCGCCGCGCTCGGCCCGGAGGGGATCGCGGAGACGCCGCAGAGCATGGGCGGCGAGGACTTCTCCTGGTACCTCGAACACGTCCCCGGCGCGTTGGCCCGGCTCGGCGTCGGCCGGGTCGGCGGCCCCACCGTCGACCTGCACCGCGCGTCGTTCGACGTCGACGAGCGGGCCATCCCGGTCGGGGTACGGCTCATGGTGCAGACCGCGTTGCGGGCACTGGCGGCGGTCCGCTAGGCACCGGCGGGTGGCCCCCGCCGACCGGTCCACCAGGCATCGGCGGGTGGCCCCCGCCGACCGGTCCCACCGGCGGCGCGGGCCGCCGCTGGCGGCGTCGCCGACGCAACAGCACCACGGCCACCGTCACCGGCACCCCGATGAGCAGCAGCCAGGGCAGCAACGCCCCCAGCACGGTGAGCAGCACGCCCATCGAGGCGAGGAAGACGGTCCAGCCGCCGCGCAGGCCCACCATGAAGCCGGTCCGGTCCTCCTCCTGCCCTTCGTCGGCCGTCGAGGCGTCCCGGCCGACGAAGGTCACCGTGACCGTGGAGAGCGCCGTCAGGTCGGCCAGCCGACGCTTCTTCGCCTCCAGTGAGGCCAGATCCGCCTCCCGGCGGCTCACCTCGTTCTCCAGCGAGACCAGCTCGGACACCGTGTTGGCCCGGGCCAGCAGCCGCCGGGCGCTGTCCACCCGGGCCCGCTGGGTGGTGATCCGGGCGTCCAGGTCGACGGTCTCCTCGGTGACGTCCTGGGTACGGATCTCGCGGCGCTGCTGCCGTCCGTAGGTGGCCAGCTCGTCGACGAGCGCGGTGAACTTCGCCGCCGGCACCCGCAGCTCCAGTTCCGCCTGCGCGGATGCCGAGACGCTGCGCCGCTGGTCCCCGCCGACGAACCCGCCGGTGGCGGTGACCGCCGCCACCGCCCGCCGGGCCGCCGCCTCCACGTCGTCCACCTGCACCCGCATCGTTCCGGTGTAGATGATCGCCCGCTGGTCGACGCGCAGGTCCGGGGCACCCGTACCGGCCTGTCCCGCCGCCGCGTCCCGGTCCGGGGCCGCACCGCCCGGCGCCCCCTGCACCGGCGCCTTCTCCTGCGGTGCGGAACCGGCCGAACTGCCGTCGCGGTCGGCCGTCCCGCACCCGGCCAGCAGCAGCGCCGCCAACCCCGTCGCCGCCAGGGCCCGCGCCCCGGTTCCCGCCGTCCTCAGTGTCATCCCCGCTCCCGTCGTCGTCCGTCCCCCGGTTCCGGGGCGATAGCTCGGACGCGGCGCACGGCCGCTCCGGTTCCGGCAGACTGCGCTGAGGACATCACGATTCTATATTCGAGGAGTCACGATGCGGCTCACCAAGTACACGCACTCCTGCCTCCGCATCGAACGCGACGGGGCGGTGCTGGTCGTCGACCCCGGCGTGTTCAGCGAGGCGGCGGCGCTGGACGGGGCGGACGCGGTGCTGGTCACCCATGAACATCCCGACCATGTCGACGTCGCCGCGCTCACCAGGCGGCTGGACCGGGAGCCGCTGCCGGTGTACGGGCCGGCCGCGCTCGGCACGGTGCTCGGCGACGCGGCCCCGGCCCTCACCCCGGTCGCACCGGGCGACACGTTCACCGCCGCCGGCATCCCGGTGCGTGCCGTCGGCGGCCGGCACGCCGTCATCCACCCCGACATCCCGGTGGTGGAGAACGTCGGCTACCTGTTCGACGACACGGTCTACCACCCCGGCGACGCGCTGCACGTCCCCACCGACGTCGAGGTGCAGACCCTCTTCGCCCCGATCCACGCGCCCTGGTCGAAGTTCTCCGAGGTGGTCGACTTCATCCGGGCGGTCGCCCCGCGCCGGGCGTACGCCCTGCACGACGCGCTGCTCAACGACAACGGCCACGGCGTGCTCGACCGGCAGTACACGGCGCTGTCCCGCACCGACTACCAGCGGCTGGAGCCGGGCAGCCGGATCGACGCCTGAACCGTGGCCGTCGACGAGTCCGAACTGGCCCGCCAGCTCTACCGCACCCCGCCCGACCGGTTCGTGGCCGCCCGGGACGCCGCCGTCGCCGAGGCCCGCCGGGCCGGCGATCCGGCCACCGCCCGGCGGATCGCCGGCTGGAAACGGCCCACGGTGGCGGCCTGGCTGGTGAACCTGCTCGCCCTGGACCGTCCCGAGCTGGTCGCCGACCTCGGGCCGCTGGCCGAGGCGCTGCGCACCGCCCAGCGTGACCTCAAGGGCCCCCGGCTGCGGGAGCTGTCCGCCCAGCGGCGGGAACTGGTCGCCGCCCTGGTCACCGAGGTACGCCGGATCGCCGCCGGCCGGCCCGACGCGCCACCGGCCGCCCGACTGCCGCTGGCCGAGGTCGAGGCCACCCTGCACGCGGCGCTCGCCGACACCGCGGTCGCCGAGCAGGTCCGCGCCGGACGGCTGCTGAAGGCGGTGCACCACTCCGGCTTCGGCGAGGTACCCCGCCCGCAGCTCAGGCTGGTCACCGGCGGCGCAGGGGCGGCTGCCGGTGGCGGGATGGAGCGTGCCGGCGGCGGGGAGGCGGACGTCGTACCGCAGCGGGAGGCCGACCGGGGCGGGGCGCGTCGGGCCGGGGACGCGCAGGCGGCCGCGCGCGCCGAACGGGCGAAGCGCCGCCGGACCCTGGAGCGTGAGCTGGCGGCGGCGCGGGCCGCCCAGCGGCAGGCCGAACGGGACCTGGACGGCACGACGACGACCGAGCGGGACGGCGTCGCGGCGCTCGACCGGATCGAGAGGGAACTGGCCGAACTGGAGCGACGTCGGGCCGTCGCCGAACAGGAGTTGAGCCGGGCGAAACTGGCCCGCCGGGCGGCCGAGCGGGCGCTCACCGCGGCCCGCCGCCGCACCGGCGAGGTGCAGGGCGCGATCGAGGCGGTGGACGCCGAAGAGGGGGACCCCACGGAAGGCGGTGAGAAGGCAGACTGAACGCGATGAATGCGTGTCACGGGCGTGCGGGATGACGCCGGAACAGGTGGCCGCCGGGTGCAAACCCGCCGTGCTGGAGCTGGGGGAGTTGTTCACCCGCTGCCCGGGGACCCTGCGCCGGGCCAGGACGATGGGCATCCCGGGCTGGGCGTTCTACGTCACCGGGCGGGCCGGCGCGCTGGGTGACATCCGGGCCGAGACGGTGGCGGCGGCGCTCGGCTTCCTCGCCCCGGAGGCGGTCGCCGACGGATGGGACACCGCCGTGCGGTTGGTCCGGCCGTTGGAGGTGGCCACCGCCCACCTGACCGAGTGCTGCCGGTGGGGTGCCCAGCATCTCGACGACCTGCCCGGCACACCCCGGCTGACCGCCCTGCTGGAACGGGTGGTGGCCGCCGCCGACGCGACGGGCATGCCGCTGTTCGCCGCCTGGCGGGCGATGCCGCTGCCCGCGCACGCCGAGGGTGCCCGCGCCGCCGTGGCGCTGCTGCTGCTGCGGGAACACTTCACCGGGGCCTACCTGCTCGCCGTGCGGGCCGCCGGGATGACCCCACTGGAGGCGGTGCTGGCCGGGCCGGAGGGGGAGGCCGGGGCGGCCGCGTGCGGCTGGTCCCCGCCGTATCCGCCGGTCGGGCCGCTGGTGCGGCGTCGGCTCTGGGCCGAGGCGGTGACCGACCGGTTGGCCGCGGCCGGGTTCCGGGCGCTGCGCCCGGCGGAGGGCCGGGAGCTGATCGAGTTGCTCACCGACGTACGGGCCAGGCTCCGCGCCGACGCGGACGGCTGACCCGACCCGGCTGACCGACCGGCCGGTGGCCCGGAAAATCGGCGGCGGGGTGGCGGGCGGGGCTGCCAGGATCTGCGGCGTGACACTTCCCGCCGGTTGGACCGCCCGCCGCCCCACCCTGGACGACGTGCCCGCGCTGCTCGCCGTGGTGCACGCCGCCGACACGTTCGCCATCGGCCACCCCGACTTCGACGCCGACGACGTCCGGGCCGCGCTGACCGCGCCGTTCTTCGACCCGCAGCACGACTCGTGGGTGCTGACCGATCCTGATCAGCGAGTGGTCGGTTGGAGCGTGGTCGACAACCCGACCGGGGTGGGCCGCGAGTACGTCGACGTGTTCGTCGACCCGGAGCGGGCGACGGCGCTGCGTACCGTGCTGCTGGAGCGGATGCTGCACCGGGTCGCCGAACGCGCCACCGAGCGGGGCCGGCCCGCGCTGACCGTCCGTGCCGCCGTCTGCGCGCCGGAGACCCGCTGGGCCGGCGAGCTGACCGCCGCCGGGTTCACCCGGGCCAAACGGTACGTGCGGATGAGCCGGTCGCTGGCCGACCTGCCCGCCGAGCCGCCACCCCCGCCCGGGGCGACCGTCCGGCCGGTGCGGGCCGGTGACGAGGCCGACCTGAGGCTGTTCCACCACATCCACGACACCGCCTTCCGGGACACCCCGGACTACGAGTCGGTCGGGTTCGAGGGCTGGCGGGACCGGCTCACCGACGGCGGGCGGGTCTGGGACGAGTGGTTCATCGCCGAGGTCGACGGCGAGCCGGCCGGCGCGCTCAACTCGTCGGACCAGGCGCTGGAGCAGGACATGGGCTGGGTACGCACGCTGTCGGTGCTGCCCGCGTACCGGCGGCGCGGGGTGGGCGCGGCGCTGCTGCGGCGGGCGTTCGCGGTCTACGCGGCCAAGGGCCGGGGTCACGCCGGGCTCGGCTTCGACCTGGCCAACCCGACCACCCCGGTCACCCTCTACCGGGCGGTCGGGCTGCACGAGACCCGTTGGATCGACCTGTACGAGCGCAGCGTGACCGCCGCCTGAGCGGGCCGCCCGGGTATCGGGTGGGCCGGCGTGGGCCCGCCCGGTGTGGGCCGGGTGACGCCCGGCGGGGTCGCCGTCGGGTGGCCCCGCCGCCGGGAGCACACTGGACGGGTGCGATACGCGTTACGCCGAGGCGGTGCCGGTGGGGCGGGACCGCAGCTCGGAGACGTAGTCGTCGGGCGCGCCCGCCTTCTCGGCGGCGTTGGCGATCTCCGACAGGTACCAGGCGGTCGGCAGGCCGCCCTCGTAGCCGTCGAAGACGTACACCCAGGCGATCACGTCCCCGTCCAGCGTCGAGACCCGCACGGTGAGCTTGCGGTACGTGCCGGCGGTGACGCCCTCCAGCTCGTCGAGCTGGGCGGCGTCGTACGGGTCGATGTCGTACAGCGCCACGAAGACCCGGTCACCCGGGGACTCGACCACGGTGCTGACGGAGCCCTCCCAGCCGATCACGTCCTCACCGGCGAAGGTCAGCCGCCACCCCTCCAGCCAGCCGACGCCCACCATGGGCGAATGCGGGCAGTAGGCCCGCATCCGGGCGGGGTCCATGTTTGAGCCGTAGGCCGCGTAGTGACGCACGGCGATGACGATAGCCCGGCGGACGGGTGGGGGAGAATACGACAGTGCGTGTCGGACGGGTTCGGGAGAAGAAAGTCACTGTGAGCACCGAGGAAGGGCGAGGGCTGTGAGCCACATCGTGATCATCGGCGGGGGGCCGGCCGGCTACGAGGCGGCCCTGGTCGCCGCCCAGCTGGACGCCGACGTCACCGTGGTGGAGGCCGAGGGCGCCGGCGGGGCGTGCGTGCTCTCCGACTGTGTCCCGTCGAAGACCTTCATCGCCAGCTCGGAGGTGGTGACCGGGTACCGGGACACCGACGAGTTCGGCATCCACTCCGACGGCCTGGAGGCGGTCACGGTCGACGCGCGGGCCGTGCACGCGCGGGTGAAGCGGCTCGCCCTGGCCCAGTCCGCCGACATCCACGCCAAGCTGATCAAGGCGGGCGTGACCTTCGTCGCGGGCACCGCCCGGATGGGTGAGGACACTCTCGGTCACACCCACCGGGTCGTCGTCACCCCCGCCGACGGCGGCGGGGAGTACACGATCGACGCCTCCACCGTGTTGATCGCCACCGGCGCGACCCCGCGTCAGCTTCCCACCGCGCTGCCCGACGGGGAACGCATCCTCACCTGGCGGCAGGTGTACGACCTGCCCGAGCTGCCCGCCCACCTGATCGTGGTGGGTTCCGGGGTCACCGGGGCCGAGTTCGCCAGCGCCTACCTGGCGATGGGGGTCGAGGTGACCCTGGTCTCCAGCCGGGACCGGGTGATGCCGCACGAGGACGCCGACGCGGCGATGGCCATCGAGCACGTCTTCCGCAGCCGGGGCATGACCATCCTCAACAACTCCCGGGCGGACGCGGTCCGACGCGTCGGCGACGGCGTCGAGGTGGTCCTCTCCGACGGTCGGGTGGTGACCGGTTCGCACGCCCTGATCGCCGTCGGTTCGATCCCGAACACCGCCGACCTCGGCCTCGCCGAGTACGGCGTCGAGCTGGCCAAGGGCGGCTACGTCACCGTGGACCGGGTGTCGCGTACCAACGTCCCCGGCATCTACGCCGCCGGCGACTGCACCGGGGTCCTGCCGCTGGCCAGCGTCGCGGCCATGCAGGGCCGGATCGCGATGTGGCACGCCCTCGGCGAGGCGGTCCGGCCGTTGCGGCTGCGTACCGTCGCGGCGAACGTCTTCACCGACCCGGAACTGGCCACCGTCGGCGTCTCCCAGGACGAGGCGGACGCCGGCCGTACCCTGGCCCGCCAGGTGATGCTGCCGCTGACCGGTAACGCCCGCGCGAAGATGGACGACCTGGCGGACGGCTTCGTCAAGCTGTTCTGCCGCCCGTCCACCGGTCAGGTGGTCGGCGGCGTCGTGGTGGCTCCCAAGGCCAGTGAGCTGATCCTGCCGATCACCATGGCGATCGAGAACAACCTCACCGTCAACGAGCTGGCCCAGACCATCACCATCTATCCGAGCCTGTCCGGTTCGATCACCGAGGCGGCCCGCCAGCTCATGCTCCACGAACTCGAATGACCCCCTGACCCGGGTCGGGCACCGGTCAAGGCGCACGTGGGCCGATGTAGCGGTATCGGAAGGCCGGGATGCCGCTACATCAGCCCACAGGCACCGTCGGTGATCGCAGGGGTGCGCGTGCGGCACCCGCCGTGCCGCCTGCCGCACGGCGGGTGCCGCCCGGCGCGGCCGGCGGGAGGGGGACGGCGGAGCGGAGGGCGTCGGCGTACCGTTGAGTACGCGGCCCCCACACCGTCGGGTCCCCCGTTCCTGACGAGCGGGCCGCCGAGGGTCGCCGGCAGGTCCCGTGCCGGCGACCCTCCCCTCTCCCGGTACCGACGGGTGCCACGCGTCACTGCCCGTGCTGCACGCCCGCGCCGGACAGCGCGGAGAATGCGGTCGCGCCGGGCGTCGCGCAGGTCGTACGGTGACGACATGCGCAGTGCTGTGGTGACCACGACGCCGGGAGATCCCGGCGTGCCGCACTGACGTTCACCGTCGACGAGGCCCCGGGCGATCCGCCCGGGGCCTCGTGGCGTCGCGGGCACGGTCGCCTCCGGGTCGTACCCGATCAAGGAGCGTGACATGATCGACCACCGTAGGCTCGGCCGCGAACTGGACCTGTTCGTCTCCGACCCGCTGGCGGGCGCCGGACTGCCGATCTGGCTGCCGGCCGGCGCGGCGGCCCGGCACGCCGTCGAGGAGTACGTCCGCGAGCTGGAGCGCCGGGCCGGCTACCAGCACGTCTACTCACCCCCGCTGGGCAGGCGCGAGCTGTTCGCGCTGTCCGGGCACCTCGGCCACTTCGCCGACGAGATGTTCCCACCGATGCGGCTGGGCGGCGACGAGTTGCTGCTCCGGCCGGCGCTCTGCCCGCACCACGCCCTGGTCTACCGGGCCCGGGGCCGCTCCTACCGGGAGTTGCCGCTGCGGGTCGGCGAGCTGGGTGGGATGTACCGGGCGGAACGGTCCGGCGTGCTCGGCGGGCTGTCCCGGGTACGGGCGATCTCGCTCAACGACGCGCACAACTTCTGCACCCTGGAGCAGGTCGGCGACGAGGTCCGGGAGATCCTGCGGCTGATCCGCCAGGCGCACGCCGCGCTCGGCGTCCGCCCGGCCGGGTTCCGGCTGTCGCTGCGCGGGCCGGGCGCGAGGTACGTCGGCGACGACGCGTCCTGGGCCCGCGCCGAGGAACTGCTGCGCGCCGCGCTCGACGGGGTGGAGCACGAGGAGGCGCCCGGCGAGGCCGCCTTCTACGGCCCGAAGATCGACATCCAGGTGGTCGACGCGGCCGGCCGGGAGTCGACCATCTCCACCGTGCAGATCGACTTCGACAAGCCGGAGAAGTTCGACCTGTCGTACACCGATGCGGCAGGTGCCCGGCAACGGCCGGTGCTGGTGCACCGCAGCCTGGTCGGGAGCATGGAGCGGCTGTTCGCCTACCTGATCGAGGAGCACGAGGGTGCCTTCCCGCCCTGGTACGCCCCGGTGCAGCTGCTGCTCCTCCCGGTCGACGCCGGGCAGGCCGGCGCGGTGGACCGGGTGGCCCGCCGGGCGGTCGACGCCGGGCTGCGGGTCGAGGTGGATGCGGGTGGCTCGCTCGGTGCCCGGGTCCGCGACGCGGCCCGCCGCCGGGTGCCGTACGTCGGGGTGGTCGGTGCCCGGGAGGCCGCCGCCGACGCGGTCGCCCTGCGGCTGCGCGACGGCCGCAGCCTCGACCCGATGCCGGCGGCCGACGCGGTGCGGCTGGTCGGCGCGGTGGTGGCGGCCCGCTCGGCGCAACTGCTCCCCGCCGGCTGACGGTGCGGGGGCCGGGGGACGACGCCCCGGCCCCCGGTGCGCCGCTCAGCCCCCGACCGGTGCCGGCGCGGCCCCGTCGTCGACCACCGCCGCGGCGAACTGCGCCTGGTAGAGCCGGTGGTACGCGCCCCGCGCGGCGAGCAGTTGCTGGTGGGTGCCCTGCTCGACGATCCGTCCGTTCTCCATCATCAGGATCAGGTGGGCGTCGCGGATGGTGGACAGCCGGTGCGCGATGACGAAGCTGGTCCGGTCGGACCGTAGCGCCGCCATCGCCCGTTGCAGCAGCACCTCGGTACGGGTGTCCACCGAGCTGGTCGCCTCGTCCAGGATCAGCAGCGACGGCTCGGCCAGGAACGCCCGCGCGATGGTGATGAGCTGCTTCTCCCCGGCGCTGACGTTGCTGCCCTCCTCGTCGATGACGGTGTCGTACCCGTCGGGGAGGCTACGGACGAACCGGTCCACGAAGGTGGCCCGAGCGGCGGCGAGGATCTCCTCCTCGGTGGCGTCCGGCCGGCCGTAGGCGATGTTGTCCCGGATGGTGCCGCCGAACAGCCAGGTGTCCTGGAGCACCATGCCGATCCGGCCGCGCAGGTCGTCGCGGCGCAGCGTGGTGATGTCCACCCCGTCGAGGGTGATCCGCCCGGAATCCAGCTCGTAGAAGCGCATCACCAGGTTGACCAGGGTGGTCTTGCCGGCACCGGTCGGGCCGACGATGGCCACCGTGTGACCCGGCTCGGCGACCAGGGACAGGTCGTCGATCAGCGGGGTCTGCGGGTCGTACCGGAAGGAGATGTTCTCGAACTCGACCCGACCGTGCGGTACGTCGACCCGGGCCGGGGTGGCCGGGTCGGGGCTCTGCTCGTCGGCGTCGAGCACGGCGAAGACCCGTTCGGCGGAGGCCACCCCGGACTGGAGCAGGTTCGCCATCGAGGCGACCTGGGTCAGCGGCTGGGTGAACTGCCGCGAGTACTGGATGAACGCCTGCACGTCACCGAGGCTCATCGCCCCCGACGCCACCCGCAGCCCACCGACCACGGCGATCGCCACGTAGCTGAGGTTCCCGACGAACATCATCGCCGGCATGATGATCCCGGAGATGAACTGGGCGCCGAAGCTGGCCCGGAACAGCTCCTCGTTCTTGGCGTGGAAGCTGGCCTCCACCTCCGGCGAGCGACCGAAGACCTTCACCAGCTCGTGGCCGGTGAACGCCTCCTCGATCTGACCGTTCAGCTCGCCGGTGTGGGTCCACTGGGCGATGAACTTCTGCTGCGACCGCTTGGCGATCTGCTGCGTCACGATCACCGACAGCGGAACCGCGACCAGCGCGACCAGCGCCAACAGCGGCGAGATCCAGAACATCATCGCCAGCACGCCGACCACGGTCAGCAGCGAGGTGAGCAGTTGGCTCAGCGTCTGCGACAGGGTCTGCGAGATGTTGTCGATGTCGTTGGTGACCCGGCTGAGCAGCTCGCCGCGCGGCTGCCTGTCGAAGTAGGGCAGCGGCAGCCGGTTGAGTTTCTCCTCCACCTCGGCACGCAGCCGCAGCACGGTGGCCTGGACCACCCCGTTGAGCAGCCAGCCCTGCCACCACATCAGCAGGCTGGCGGCCACGTAGAGGCCGAGGGCGAACAGCAGCGTCCGGCCGAGGGCGTCGAAGTCGATGCCCGCCCCGGGGACCACGTCCATCCGGGCGACCATGTCGGCGAGGTTGTCGTTGCCGGCGGCCCGCATCCCGGACACCGCCTGGTCGACGGTGGTGCCGGGGGGAAGCTGCCGGCCGATCACCCCGGCGAAGATGATGTCGGTGGCGTGGCCGAGGATCTTCGGCCCGATCACGCTGAACCCGACGCTGGTCACCGCCAGGGCGATGATGCCGGTCAGCGTCACCCGGTGCGGTCGCAGCCGGCCGAGCAGCCGGCGGGCCGACGGCCCGAAGTTCATCGACTTCTCCGCCGGCATGCCGGCGGACATCCACGGCGGCCCACCGCCGCGCCGGCCGGCCGCCGGCAGCCGCTTCGGCGTGGTCTCCTCCGGGGCCTTCTTCTGCTCGGGTACGGCGGTCATGCCGGCACCCCCGCCGTCTGCTGTGACGCCACGATCTCGGCGTACGTCGGGCAGGTGTCGAGCAGCTCGTCGTGTCGGCCCATCCCGACCACGCCTCCGTCCTCCAACACGATGATCTGGTCGGCGTCGATGATCGTGGAGACCCGTTGGGCCACGATCACCACTGCCGCGTCGGCGGTGACCGGGCGCAGCGCGGCTCGCAACCGGGCGTCGGTGCCCAGGTCGAGCGCCGAGAACGAGTCGTCGAACAGGTAGATCTCCGGCTTACGGACGAGCGCCCGTGCGATGGCGAGGCGTTGCCGCTGCCCACCGGAGACGTTCGTGCCGCCCTGCGCGATCGGGGCGTCGAGGCCACCGGGCATCTGGGCCACGAAGTCGCGGGCTTGGGCGATCTCCAACGCCGTCCACAGTTCCTCGTCGGTGGCGTCGGGGTTGCCGTAGCGCAGGTTGCTGGCCACCGTGCCGGTGAACAGGTACGGCTTCTGCGGCACCAGGCCGATCCGCCGCCACAGCTCCTCCGGGGCCAGCTCGCGCACGTCGACCCCGTCGACCAGCACGGTGCCGGCGGTCGGGTCGACCAGCCGGGGGATGAGGGCCAGCAGGGTGGTCTTGCCGGCACCGGTCGACCCGATCACGGCGGTGGTCCGCCCCGGGGTGGCCCGGAACGAGATGTCGTGCAGCACCGGTGCGCTGGCCCCCGGGTACTGGAAGGCCACGCCGCGCAGCTCCAGCTCGCCGTGGCCGTCGACCCGGGTGACCGGGTTCGCCGCCGGGACCACCGAGGACTCGGTGTCCAGCACCTCGGTGACGCGCTCGGCGCAGACCGCCGCGCGCGGCACCATCATCAGCATGAAGGTGGCCATCATGACGGCCATCAGGATCTGCATCAGATACGCCAGGAAGGCGGTCAACGCGCCGATCTGGATCTGCCCGGAGTCGACCCGCTGGGCACCGAACCACAGCACGGCGACGCTGGAGACGTTGAGCACCAGCATCACCACCGGGAAGATCAGCGCCATCAGCCGGCCGACCCGCAGGGCGGTGGCGGTCAGGTCGGCGTTGGCCACCCCGAACCGCTGCGTCTCGTACGGCTCGCGGACGAACGCCCGGACCACCCGGATGCCGGTGATCTGCTCGCGGAGGACCCGGTTGACCGTGTCGATGCGGGTCTGCATGAGCCGGAAACCGGGCACCATCTGGCGGATGACCAGGCCGAGCGCGACGGCGAGCACCGGCACGCTGACCAGCATCAGCCAGGACAGGCCGATGTCCTCCCGCAGCGCCATCACCACCCCGCCGACGCTCATGATCGGCGCGGCGACCAGCATGGTGCAGCTCATCAGCACGAGCATCTGCACCTGCTGCACGTCGTTGGTGTTGCGGGTGATCAGCGAGGGCGCGCCGAAGCGGGCCACCTCGCGGGCGGAGAACCGGTTGACCTGCCCGAAGATCGCCGCCCGGACGTCCCGGCCGAAGGCCATCGCGGTCCGCGCGCCGAAGTAGACCGCCGTCACCGCGCAGGCGATCTGGACCAGGCTGACCAGCAGCATCCAACCGCCGGTACGGATGATGTAGTCGGTGTCGCCCCGGGCCACCCCCAGGTCGATGATGTCGGCGTTGAGGCTCGGCAGGTAGAGCGAGGCCATCGTGCCGACGAACTGGAGCAGCACCACCGCCCCCAGCGGCCGGTGGTAGGGCCGCAGGTAGCGGCGCAGCAGGCTGATCAGCACGGATGGCTCCCGGGCCTCGGGTGGTCGGTCGTGTCCTGGTGCTGTGTTGTCAACCTCTTGTCCTCCCCGTCGGACATGGTCGTGATGACCTCGATCAGGAAATCCCGGATCACCTCGCGTCGGGCCGGATCGGCGTCGACGGAGGTGAGCGGGGTGTCGGTGCGCATCCGGTCGACCAGGGAGCGGGTGTGTTCGCGCCCCTTGTCGGTCAGCGCCAGTCGCACGCTGCGCCGGTCGGCCTCGTCGCGGCGACGCTCGACGAAGCCGTCCCGTTCGAGGGTGTCGACGATCCCGGTGAGGGTGGCCGGCCGGACGAAGCAACGGTCGGCGACGTCCCGGTGGGTGGCGTCGTCGAGGTGGTTCAGGGTGAACAGCACCCGCATCCCGGCCGGGGTCAGGCCGTGGTGTTCGGCCAGGTAACGACCCCAGTGCTGGTCGACGAGGTGGCCGGCGACCGACAGCAGCCGCCCGAGCGGCACGTCACGGAGCACGGCGGGAAAGACGATCAGTGGTTCCCTCTGCACGCTGAGTATGTTAGCCCCCGAACCGTCAGGGGCCAAAGAGAATGGTCAGGGCGGTGCCGACGTACACGATCTGCATCGCCGTACGCGTGCCCAGCGGGGTGACCGGGCGGCCGGCCAGCGTGAGGTGTCGCCGGGCAGCCGAGACGTTCGCCGGGAACATCGCCAGCAACAGCAGTGCCAGCCCGGCGGCGGCCGGACGGGCGGTGGCCGGGATCAGCAGCCCGACCGCGCCGGCCAGTTCCAGCACCCCGGTGACGGCGACCAGCATGCCGGGTCGGGGTAGCCGGGGCGGGACCATGGCGATCAGATCCTCCCGACGGGGTGACACGAAGTGAGCGAAACCGGTCATAACGAACAGTAGTGCCAGCCCGACACGGAGTGCGGGGTGCCAGCCGTCGAGCGCGTCCACGCCGGCCAGTCCGGCCAGGCGTGCGACGGCGGCTCCGACGAACAGGGCGATGAACGGAACCATGGATACCTCCTCGGTCGCAAATCTTTATGCCGACAAGATTGGATCGCCGATGGCCTTCTTGTCAATGCAAAGTTATCCTGGTGTCATGACCGTCACCCGGCCCTACCACCACGGCGACCTACGCCGCGTCCTGCTCCAGACAGCGGTGACGGCGATCGAGGAAGCTGGGCCGGCGGCCCTGAGCCTGCGCGACCTCGCCCGCCGCACCGGCGTCTCCCACGCCGCCCCGACCCACCACTTCGGCGACAAGGCGGGACTGCTCACCGCCCTCGCTGTCGAGGGGTTCGACCTGCTCGCCGCCGCTCTGACCGCAGCCGGCGACGACCTGCTCGAGGTGGGCGTGGCGTACGTGGACTTCGCCGTCCGCCACCGGGCGCACTTCGAGGTGATGTTCCGACCCGACCTCTACCGGGCCGACGCCCCCGAGCTCCGGGCCGCCCGGCAACGGGCCGGTGCGGCGCTGCACATCGGTGTGGCGACCCTGCCGCCGGACCGGGCCGAGCCGGCCGGGGCGCGCACGGACGCGCTGGCCGCCTGGTCGATCGTGCACGGCTTCGCCACCCTGTGGCTCTCCGGTGCGCTACCCCCCGACGTCGAGGCCGACCCCCGCACCGCCGCCCGCACCGTCATCCGCCGCCTCTTCCCCCCACCCTGACCCCCACCGGCGCCCCGCCCCCCACGCCCCGCCCCCTCTCACCCCGGTGATCAAGAGATTCGCGTCAGATCACCGCTCCGAGTTGACGCAAACCTCTTGATCGCCGACCCCGGGGCGGTGATCAAGAGAAAAGAGTCGACCGGCGGGGTGCAGATGACGCAAACCTCTTGATCACCGGGGCCAGGCCGGGGCGAGGCAGAGACCGGGGCGGGGGCCGGGCAGGGCAGGAGGGGACCGGGGGAGTTACCAGCTAGTGGGGAGAGGCATGCCTTCGGTGTAGCCGGCGTGACTCTGGACGCCGACGAGGGCGCGCTCGTGGAACTCGTCCAGGGTGCGGGCGCCGGCATAGGTGCAGGCGCTGCGTACCCCGGAGATGATCTCGTCGATCAGGTCCTCGACGCCGGGACGGGCCGGGTCCAGGTACATCCGGGCGGTGGAGATGCCCTCCTCGAAGATCGCCTTCCGGGCCCGGTCGAAGGCGCTGTCCTCGGCGGTCCGGGCGCTGACCGCACGGGACGAGGCCATCCCGAAGCTCTCCTTGTAGCGTCGCCCGTCCGGCTCGGTGTACAGGTCACCAGGCGACTCGTAGGTGCCGGCGAACCAGGAGCCCACCATCACGTTGGAGGCCCCGGCGGCCAGCGCCAGCGCCACGTCCCGGGGGTGGCGCACCCCGCCGTCGGCCCAGACGTGCCGGCCGAGGGTGCGGGCCGCCGCCGCGCAGTCCAGCACGGCGGAGAACTGGGGCCGGCCGACCCCGGTCATCATCCGGGTGGTGCACATCGCGCCCGGCCCCACCCCGACCTTGATGATGTCCGCGCCCGCCTCGACCAGGTCGCGTACCCCCTCGGCGGTGACCACGTTGCCGGCCGCCACCGGGACCGGGGGGTCGAGCTTGCGGACCGCCCGCAACGCGGACATCATCCGTTCCTGGTGCCCGTGCGCGGTGTCCACCACCAGGGTGTCGACCCCCGCCGCGAGCAGCGCCTCGGCCTTGCCGGTGACGTCACCGTTGATGCCGACCGCCGCCGCGATCCGCAGCCGCCCCCGGTCGTCGACGGCCGGCTTGTAGAGGGTGGCCCGTAGCGCACCCTGCCGGGTGAGCACCCCGACCAGGCGGCCGTCGTCGTCGACCACCGGGGCCAGTCGCCGCCGTCCCGCGTTGAGCCGTTCGAATCCGGTACGCGGGTCCGCGTCGGCCGGCACCGTGTGCAGCTCGGTCGACATCACGTGCTGGAGCTGGGCGAACCGGTCCACCTCGTGGGTGTCCGCCTCGGTGACCACCCCCACCGGGCGGCCGGCCTCGTCGACCACCACCACCGCGCCGTGCGACTTCTTGGGCAGCAGGTGGATGGCGTCGCCGACGGTGTCGGTCGGGCCCAGCGTGATCGGGGTGTCGTGCACCAGGTGCCGCTGCTTGACCCACTCGACCACCGTGGCGACCACCTCGATCGGGATGTCCTGCGGGATGACCGCGATCGCGCCGCGCCGGGCCACGGTCTCGGCCATCCGGCGACCGGCCACCGCCGTCATGTTCGCCACCACCAGCGGGATGGTGGTGCCGGTGCCGTCACCGGTGGACAGGTCGACGTCGAGCCGCGAACCGACCTCGGACCGGGCCGGAGCCATGAAGACGTCGTTGTAGGTCAGGTCGTGCGCGGGCACCGCGCCATGAAGGAACCTCACCCCGCCATCATTCCCGCTTCCGGCCCGTCCCGCCGCCGTCGGTGGCTCACACCACCCTGCCCCTGCGGCGGGCGTACGGCTCAGGAGATGGTGCAGATCGCCGCGCCGGCGGTGAGCACCGCACCGACCTCGGCGGCGAGCCCGGCGACCGTGCCCGCCTTGTGGGCGTGCAACGGCTGTTCCATCTTCATCGCCTCCAGGACGACGACCAGGTCCCCCTCGGCGACGGTGTCCCCGTCCGCGACGGCGATCTTGACGATGGTGCCCTGCATGGGGGAGGTGAGCGCGTCGCCGCTGACCGCCGTACCCGTGCCGGTGCCGCCACCCCGGCGGGCCGGCCGGCGGGCGGCGGTGGGGGCGGTGGTCGTACCCCCGGTGAGGCCGGCGGGGAGGGTGACCTCCAGCCGCTTGCCACCCACCTCGACCACGACGGTCTCGCGCGCCGCCGCCGCCTCGGCGGGGCCGGCGGTCGGGGTGAACGCCGGGACGGTGTTGTCGAACTCGGTCTCGATCCACCGGGTGTGCACGGTGAACGGCTCGCTGGTGAACGCCGGGTCGCGGACGACGAGGCGGTGGAACGGCAGCGCGGTGGCCATCCCCTCGACGACCATCTCGTCGAGCACCCGGCGGGCCCGCTCGATCGCCTCGGCGCGGGTCTCGCCGGTGACGATCACCTTGGCCAGCAGCGAGTCGAAGTTGCCGCCGATCACGTCGCCCGCGCCCACCCCGGTGTCGACCCGGACGCCGGGGCCGGTGGGCAGGCGCAGCGCGGTGATGGTGCCGGGGGCGGGCAGGAAGTTGCGGCCCGGGTCCTCGCCGTTGATCCGGAACTCGATGGCGTGCCCGCGCGGGGTCGGGTCCGCGGTGAGCCGCAGCTTCTCGCCGTCGGCGATCCGGAACTGCTCGCGGACCAGGTCCACGCCGGCGGTCTCCTCGGTGACCGGGTGTTCCACCTGGAGCCGGGTGTTGACCTCCAGGAAGGAGATGGTGCCGTCCGCGCCGACCAGGTATTCCACCGTGCCCGCGCCGTGGTAGCCGGCCTCCCGGCAGATCGCTTTGGCGCTGTCGTGGATCTGGCGGCGCTGCGCGTCGGTGAGGAACGGCGCGGGGGCCTCCTCGACCAGCTTCTGGTGCCGTCGTTGCAGGGAGCAGTCCCGGGTGCCGACGACGACCACGTTGCCGTGCCGGTCGGCCAGGACCTGTGCCTCGACGTGCCGGGGCTGGTCGAGGTAGCGCTCGACGAAGCACTCGCCGCGACCGAACGCGGCGACCGCCTCCCGGGTGGCCGACTCGAACAGGTGCGGGATCTCCTCCAGGGTGCGGGCCACCTTGAGCCCCCGCCCGCCCCCGCCGAAGGCGGCCTTGATGGCGACCGGCAGGCCGTGCTCGACGGCGAAGGCGGTCACCTCGTCGGCGTCGGCGACCGGGTCGGCGGTGCCGGGGACCAGAGGCGCGCCGGCCCGCTGGGCGATGTGCCGGGCGGTGACCTTGTCACCGAGGTCGCGGATCGCCTGCGGGGTCGGGCCGATCCAGGTCAGGCCCGCGTCCAGCACGGCCTGGGCGAAGTCGGCGTTCTCGGAGAGGAAGCCGTAACCCGGGTGTACGGCGTCCGCGCCGGCCCGCCGGGCCACCTCGATCAGCTTGTCGATGCGCAGGTAGCTGTCGGCGGCGGTGTCGCCACCGAGGGCGTACGCCTCGTCGGCGAGGGTGGCGTGCAGGGCGTCCCGGTCGGAGTCGGCGTAGACGGCGACGCTGCCCAGACCGGCGTCGCGACAGGCCCGGATGACACGGACGGCGATCTCGCCACGGTTCGCGATGAGTACCTTGCGCACCTGGTGCTCCTCCCGGGGTCGTTGCCTCGGGAGTGTATCGGCAGCCCGGAGGCCCCCTAACGATCACTCAGTGTGGGATGTCGCACTGTGGGCCCGTCGACTAGTCAAACTTGGTTATTACGCTTGTGTGGTGTCTGCGACTCGGTTGATGATCCTGGGGCTGGTCCGGTGGATGCAGCCCGTGCACGGCTACGACGTGCGCCGCGAGCTGTTGAGCTGGGGTGCCGACAAGTGGGCGAACGTGCAGCCCGGCTCGATCTACCACGCGTTGCGCAAGCTGACCGAGGAGGACCTGTTGCGGACGGTCGCCACCGAGCAGGTCGGCGCCCGTCCGGCGCGCACCACGTACGAGGTGACGCCCAAGGGGGACGAGGAGTTCGAGACGTTGCTGCGGGCGCAGTGGTGGCAGTTGCACGAGGTGCCGGACCCGTTCGCGTCGGCCTTCTCGTTCCTGCCGGCGATGCCCCGCGAGGAGGCGGCGGCGGCGCTGCGCAACCGGGCGAATCTGCTGCGTGCCGGTGTCGAGGCGATGCGTGCCTCGTTGGACTCCGACTGGGTGCGCAACAGCAAACCGGTGCACGTGACCTGGATGTTCGAGCTGTGGTTGGCCCGGTCCGAGGCGGAGATGGCCTGGTGCGGGCGGATCGCCGAGCGGATCGACTCCGGGGTGTCGTACCTGCCTGCTGGGCTGACGGGGGCGGACGTGTGGCCCGGCTGGACCGATGGCGCTCCGCAGGGCGACACGACCGACGGCGCTTCACTGCCCGGGAAAAGCAATAATCAACGTTGACTACAAGAGTTATATCGCGTTAGCCTGCTTCCGGCCCGTTGGCGGGAGCGCGCCGCATGGCGTCACGGGGGCAGACGACGGCCGGCACCACCCGGCCCGGACGACCAGGAGCAGAGATGATCGAGACCAGAGGGCTGCGGAAGTCGTTCCGCTCCCGGCAGGGTCGGGAGACGAAAACGGTCGATGCCGTCCGGGGGGTGAACCTCCAGGTCCCGGCGGGAGAGATCTTCGGCTTCCTCGGCCCCAACGGCGCCGGCAAGACCACCACCCTGCGGATGCTCGCCACGCTGATCGAGCCGGACGGCGGCGAGGCCACCATCGCCGGTGCCGACCTGCGCAAGGACCCGGCCGAGGTACGCCGCCGGATCGGCTACGTCGCCCAGGGCGGCAGCACCTGGGACGAGTGCACCGCCCGCGAGGAACTCGTCCTGCACGCCCGGATGTACGGCATCGGCAAGGCCGACGCGCACCGCCGCGCCGTCCGCGCCCTGGAGGCCTTCCAGCTCACCGAGTACGCGGACCGCAAGTGCAAGACCTACTCGGGCGGCCAGCGGCGACGGGTGGAGATCGCCCTCGGCATCATCCACGAGCCGAAGATCGTCTTCCTCGACGAGCCGACCACCGGCCTCGACCCGCAGAGCCGCGCGCACATGTGGGACGAGATCCGCCGGCTGCGCACCGAGGGGATGACCGTCTTCATCACCACGCACTACCTCGACGAGGCCGACGCGCTCTGCGACCGGATCGCGATCATGGACCACGGCGAGGTGGTCGCCGAGGGCACCCCGGCCGAGCTGAAGCGGGAGATCTCCGGCGACGTGGTGCTGGTCGGCCTGGACGTGACGAGCACCCCGCAGGCCGCCCAACTCCTCGACGGCGAGGACTACCTCAACAAGCTGGAGACCGTCGACGAGGGCGGGCTGCGCCTCTACGTCGACGACGGTGCCACCGCCATCCCGCAGGTCCTGCGCCGGCTCGACCACGCCGGGCTGGTCATGAGCTCCATCGAGCTGCACCGCCCCAGCCTCGACGACGTCTTCCTCACCAAGACCGGCCGCTCGCTGCGCGAGTCCTGAGACACCGGAGACCACGGATGAAATTCGCCCGCGACACCTGGCTGATCTTCCAACGCCAACTTCAACTGCTGCTGCGCAACCCGGTCTGGGTCTTCGTCGGAGTGTTCCAGCCGGTGATGTACCTGCTGCTCTTCGCCCCGCTGCTCAAGCCGGCGCTGAACGCGCCCACCCAGGCCGCCGCGTACAAGATCTTCGTACCCGGCCTGCTGGTGCTGCTCGCCATCTTCGGCGGGCTGTTCCAGGGCTTCGGCCTGATCGCCGAGTTGCGTGCCGGGGTCATCGAGCGGTCCCGGGTCACCCCGATCAGCCGGCTCGCCCTGCTGCTCGGCCGCTCCCTGCGTGACGTCGTCTCGCTGATCGTGCAGGCGGTCATCATCACCCTGCTGGCGCTCCTGTTCGACCTGCGGGTCTTCATCGGGGACCTGCTGCTGGCGTACCTGATGCTGGCCCTGATCGCGCTGATGACCTCGGCCGTCTCGTACGGCGTCGCGCTCAAGGTCAAGAGCGAGGACGCGCTCGCCCCGCTGATGAACACCGTGGCCCAGCCGGTGCTGCTGCTCTCCGGCATCCTGCTGCCGCTCACCTTCGCCCCCGGCTGGCTCCAGGGGGTCGCCGAGTGGAACCCGTTCTCCTGGGCGGTCGACGGCACCCGGGCGCTGTTCGCCGGTGACCTCGCCAACGACAAGGTGTGGCAGGGGCTGGCCATCATCGCGGTGCTCGCCGCCGCCGGCGTCTTCTGGGCCGCCCGCCAGTTCGCCCGCAGCGTCCGCTGACGTGTCCCCGCCCCGGACGGGGCCCGGTCACGCGCCCGTCGCGTCGGACCGGTGCCCCGTTCCGGGGAGGTGATCGACTTTATGTCGCCGACGTAGCGGTATCGGTGCTAGGTGGACACCGCAACATCGGCCCAGGGGAGTCGATCGTGCCGGGCTCCCCTGACCGGCCGGTCAACGCACCCGGGCGAGGGTGACGCCGTCGGCGAGGGGCAGCAGCACCGCGTCGACGCGTACGTCGGCAAGCACCTCGTCGTTGAAGGCGGCGATCGCCCGGTCGGCCTCGTCGCGCGGGGCGAGCACCCGGCCGGCGCGCAGCGTGTTGTCGACCGCGATCACCCCGCCGGCCCGCATCCGGGGCACCAGCTCCGCCCAGTACACCGGATAGCCGACCTTGTCGGCGTCGATGAAGGCGAAGTCCAGGTGCCGCTCGTGCGGCAACTCCCGCAGCGTCTCGGCGGCCGGGCCGATCCGCAGCTCGATCCGGTCGGCCACCCCCGCCCGCTGCCAGTACGACCGCGCGATGCCGGTGAACTCCTCCGAGATGTCGAAGCAGGTCAACCGGCCGTCCTCGGGCATCCCCCGGGCGATCGCCAGCGACGACAGCCCGGTGAACGTGCCCACCTCGACGGCCTGCCGTACGCCCAGCAACCGGGTCAGGAAGGTGAGGAACGCCGCCTGCTCCGGTGCCACCTGCATCTCGGCGTGCGCCGGCAGCACCGCCCGCGTCTCCTCCGCCAGGTCACGGATGATCTCGTCCGGCGGAGAACCGTGGGCGACGATGTAGGCCTGTAGTTCCGGCGTCAGCGGCAACGGCTTCGTGGTCATGACCGGACGTTAGCCGAGCGGCTCGACCTCCTGGGCTCCCGGCGCGACCTTCGACCACAGGTCCGTGATGCTCAGCCCCAGATCGTGCAGGAGACGACGGAGCAGCGGCAACGACAGCCCGACCACCGTGCCCGCGTCACCCTCGATCCCGGTCAGGAACGCCCCACCCAACCCGTCGATGGTGAACGCGCCGGCCACCGCCAACGGCTCGCCCGTGGCCACGTACGCCGCGATCTCCGCATCGGTGACGTCGGCGAAGTGAACGACCGTCGAGGCCACCGCCCCGACCCGCGATTCGTGCCCCACGTCGACCAGGTGGTGGCCGGTGTGCAGCACCCCGCTGCGTCCGCGCATCCGCTCCCAACGGCGGGTCGCGTCGGCCGCGTCCGCCGGCTTGCCGAGGATCTCACCGTCGAACGCGAGCACCGAGTCACAACCCAACACGAGCGTCCGTGCGTCCGGAGTGGAACGCAGCCGGTCGGCGACGGCCTGCGCCTTGCGCCGGGCCAACTCCAGGCACAGATCCTCGGCCCGTTCCGCGACCACCAGGGATTCGTCGACGCCGCTGACCAGCACGTCGGGTTCGATCCCGGCAGCCTGGAGTAACTTGCGGCGGGCGGGGCTCTGCGAGGCGAGCACGAGACGGAGCGGCAGGGAGTTCGACACGGGGCCGACGCTACCGGCTGATTCTCGGCGGCGGGTCGCCGGCACATCGACGCCGACGCCGACGCCACATCAGGAATCCACCGCCGGCTGCCACGATCACCCCCAACGTGACCCACCCCCGCACGGTGGCACCGCCGTCGCCGTCAGTGCCGGCAGGCTGCGCGGCGGCACTCGTCGCACCGCTCGGCGGGGTCACCGTGGTGCCCTCGAAACCAAGCGGCGGTACGTCGGCGGTGAGCGCGGCCACCAGGTCGATGACGCCGTAGCCGTACTCGTCGTCCCGGCCGGGCGGACCCTTGTCGACAGCGGTCGCGGTGAGCCGGTGGACGACCTCGGCGGCGGGGAGGTAGGGGTACTTCGACCGGACCAACGCCGCCGCCCCGGCCACAATGGCGGTGGCATCGGACGTCCCGGTCCCCTTGCGGTACCTGCCGTTGATGCTGGTGCAGTAGATGTCAACCGCTGGTGCGACCAAGTCCAACTCGGGTCCAGTCACTGATACCTTTGCGTGCTCTCCGCTGCGATCGATTCCGCCGACTGCTAGCACTCCCTCTGCGGAGGCTGGATAGCTAACGCGGCTATCGCGAGGGGTGTTTCCGACCCCTGCAACTATCACGATGTCCGCGGCCGTGGCGGCGGAAATCGCGCGTTGCAGTTTCTCGGTAGGCGAGCTAACAGCCGATATGCTAATTACGTCGACGCCATTCCGCGTGGCGTAATCAATGCTTTTGGCTAGATCATCTGGTTCGCCAAGGCCATTTGCTGGAGTGTCAAGAATTGGCAGTATCTTGGCCTCCGGTGCTATGCCCAGCGCTCCGATGCTTCTCGCTCTCCCGTGGGCGGCGATGAGCCCTGCCATGCATGTGCCGTGGCCATTGCTGTCTTTTTGGCCATCCCCGCGGCCCCCCGGTATGATATCCAATCCTGAGAGAAGATTGCCGCGTAGATCGATGTGTGGATCGACTCCTGTGTCGGGAACTGCCACGACTACGCCTTTGCCGCGATTCAGCGCATGGGCATCTTGCGCTCGAAGATAGTTTAGGTGCCATTGGTCGCTGCGCACGCGTTCTGAACCGTTGGTGTTCGGGGTGTTCTCGACGAGCACCGAAGGTGATACTAGGGCAACGAAGGTTAGTGAGATGGTTGTGAGTCTAGAGAGACGTCTCGCTGCTCTTAGGGCTCGGTTCACCGGGGAAAGCCGATTGCAGGCCCAGGATCAATTGGCCCATCATCTTCGGGTGGGAGCATGATAGGCGTGACTCCACGGTCCATGTCCCACGGGTGGTCGGGATCCCACCGCCTCTTCTCCGGATTGTGGAGGTTCCTGATGCCGTCCCCTATCCTCGATGCGGATCCCGCCACAGGTGCACCGCCTATTGGTGACAGGCCATTTAAAGTGCGTCCAGTTCCAGGCCGAGATCCAGCGGCTCCAGACGGTGCAGTGCCGGCAGCCCCTCCGCCGATTACTCCCCCGATAGGGTTGACCCTTCGAGTTGGGGTTTCTCCGGGTTGTCCGACTCCGAGGCCCGGCGCTCCGCCTATTGACCCACTAGGTGTAGCTGGGTGTATAGACCCTCCTTTTGGGGGAGCGTCGACCCCGCTGCTATTCCAGAAGCTGGTTCGATTTGATGGGTTGGGTGCTCGCGTAATGGGTGTTGGCGGGGGGATGGGCGGTATTCTCATGCCGGCATCGGATGTCGACGGCGTATTTGGCGCGGGGGTGATTGTGGATGGCGGTGAGCTTGGCCCTGTACCTCCGAGGATCGGTCCATCACCGATGATTGGTCCAACTGTTGCGGGCTTTGTCGTTTGAAGCGATCTAAGCTCCTTCGATTGCTGATTCGAATTCGGCGAAGCTGCAATCGGAAAGGGCATGATCGGTGGAATGGTTGGAGCCTGGCTACCGTAAGGGTCAGAGCCGGTTTGTTCGATGCGAGGGCCCGGTCTAGGTGCAACAGGGGGCTTTTGGAGCATGGCTTGGGCTTGTTGGAGTTCGCCGCTGAGCCCGAACATCAACCCCCGTGCCTGCACGTTGAGCCGTTCCAGGTCCGCGTCGGTCACCGGCGGGTCCACCACCCGGCTGCCCGCCGCCGCCCTGGGGTCGGCCAACGTCGCTTCGTACCCGCGCTTGCGGGCGAGCTTCTCGGCGTAGTCGTCGCGTATCCGCTTGAGTTCCGGTCTGGTGCTGTCGATGGCGCGGGCGACGGCGGCGAGGGCGTCGTGGTTGGCAGCCGCCGTGTCGTGGGTGCGCTGCACCTTGCTGATCAGATCGTCGAGTTCCCCGAGGTACGTCCTGGCGGCGGCGTTCGTGGCCGGCGGCCACGCCTCGGCGAGGCCGGCGCGGTACTGCCGGAGTTGCCGCAGGTGGTTCTGGGCGAGTTCACAGACCTTGCGCCAGCCGGCGACGTGCTTCCAGTGCCCCGGCGTCTCCTGATCCTGGAGGCACGCCCACATGCTGAGCACGTCCATCAGTTGCCAGTCGGTGAGGCCGGACGTCCGGCCGCTGCCCCGTTCGATCACGGCAGCACCACCGGGCCCGGGTTCTCGGAACTGTTGGGTTCGGGGGCCGTCCACGAGGAACGGTCGGTGAGCAGGGCGGACGCGGCGATCTGCGGGTTGTGCAGGGCGCGTTCGACGTCGGCCACCCGGGCGTCGGCGAACGCGTCGGAGCCCTGGTAGTCGGTGGCGATCCGGTGCGCTGCGGCGGCCAGCCGGCCGGTGTTGCCGGCGAGCCCGTGCACCAGGTCGGAGGTGGCCTGCTGGGTCTCCCAGTGCGCCTGGAGGAAGTGCACCAGCTCGATGAAGGCGTCGCACGGATTGGGCACGGCGGCGGTCATGTCGTCGGCGATGTACCGCAGGTGCGGCGCGTAGTTCCGGTCGACCTCGTCCTGGAGCCGGTCGGCGAACTCCCGCATCTGCCGGATGTCGGCTTCGATGCCACTGTAGTCACCCACCCCGGAAGCCGGGCGGCCCTCCTCTGGGATCACTGGCCCTCCCGAACGTCACGACGCCATCTCCCAGAGTGAGATTAGTGGCAACGCGTCGATCTCGGCAGCCCCGTCAGAGCCGGGTTCCGGCTGCGCGTACCCGAGCCGCTCAGCGGGGGTGAGCGTCAGCGGGGCAGGCCGGAGGCGCGCCAGGCACCGTGCCCGGGCGCGGCGGCCGCGCCGGCCGGGCGGGCGCTGCGCGCCCACGCGGATCTCGCCACCGGCCCAGGCGGGTCGGCCGGCCGGGAACGGAGCGCGATCGCACCCACCAGCGCGGCCAGTTCCTCGGCGGTCGGGACCCCCCGGACGACCCGGAACAGCGGCTCTTCGGCAGACATGCCGCCAGGGTACGCGTCGACAAGTTGACCCACGTCGCACAGTGGCGTGCCGGCGGTGTACGCGTTGGTGGGGCCGGGTACCGTCTCACCGATGTCTGACGTACCTTCCCAACTCGTCGCTGACCGGTACCGGCTGCTCTCGCCGCTCGGTCAGGGCGGCATGGGCCGGGTCTGGAAGGCCCGCGACGAGGTGCTGCACCGGGACGTCGCCATCAAGGAACTCGTTCCGCCGCCCAGCCTGACCGACGACGAGCGCCGCGAGATGCGTGAGCGGTCGTTGCGTGAGGCTCGGGCGATCGCCCGGCTCAACCACGTCAACGTGGTCCGCATCTTCGACGTGCTGCGCACCGACGGCGACCCGTGGATCGTCATGGAGTACGTGGCGTCGAAGTCGTTGCAGGACACCCTCGCCGAGGACGGCCCGGTGCCGCCGGCCCGCGCGGTGGAGATCGGCCTGGGCGTGCTCGGCGCGTTGAAGGCCGCCCACAAGGCCGGTGTCATGCACCGGGACGTCAAGCCGGGCAACGTGCTGCTCGGCACCGACGGCCGGGTGGTGCTGACCGATTTCGGACTGGCCACCATCCCCGGCGACCCGAACGTCACCCGTACCGGCATGGTGCTCGGTTCACCGGCGTACATCGCGCCGGAGCGGGCCCGGGACGGCACCGCCGGGCCGGAGGCGGACCTCTGGTCGTTGGGGGCGACGCTCTACGCGGCGGTGGAGGGCAAGTCGCCGTACGCCCGGCCGTCGGCGATCGGCACCCTGGCCGCGCTGGCCACCGAGCCACTGCCGCCGGCCAGGAACGCCGGCCCGTTGAAGCCGGTGCTGACCGGTCTGCTCCGCAAGGACCCGGCCGAGCGGATCACCGCCGAGGTCGCCGAGCGCATGCTGCGCCGGGCCGCCGGCAAGCGGGCCAGGGGCATCTCCCTGCTCGACGGGGTACGCCGACCGGGGCCGAACGGTCCGCGTGAGCCACGTACCCCGGTGGTGCCGGTGCCCCGGCCGGCGCAGGGCGGGACCGGCGCGAAGACCTCGTCGTCCCTGGCCGCCGCAGCGGGAGCCGCCACCGGCACCGCGGCCGCGAAGGCGGCAGCCGCCAAGGCGGCGGCGGACAGCGGCACCGCGACGGGTGGCGCGGCGGAGCCCACGGTCGTGACCGGGGCGGCGACCGCGGGTGCGGACGCCACCGCGACGGTTCCGGCCGGGGTGGACGCCGGACCCACCACGAAGGTCACCCCGCCGACCGGGGCCGACGCCGCGCCGACCGGCCCGGCCGATTCGGTCGACGCTCTTGCGCCCGCCAGGGACGCCGGGTCGACAGCCAAAGACGCGGAGTCGACAGGCAAGGGCACCGGAGCGACCGGCAAGGACGCCGGGTCGACCGGCGAGACGGTCGTACCGGCCGACGCGGACGCCGCACCGACCAGCAAGATCGCCCCGCCGGTCCGGGCCGACCAGCCCGCTCCGGCCAACCCCACCGCCGTGCTGGACGCGCCGGTCAGCCCGCCCGCCGGGTCCGCCGGGGTCGCCTCCGTCCCGGTGTACGACGGGACGCCACCGGACCACAAGCGCCGTAACCTGCTGATCGGCGCGCTGGTCGCGGTGCTGCTGGTGGGGTTGGCACTGGCTGTGCCGCTGCTCACCCGCTCCGACGACCCGGGGAACGGCACCCCGCAGGCCGCCGACCCGACGAGCGCCGCCGCGTCCTCCGCCGCCCCCACGTCGGCTCCGGCACCCCCGCCCCCGACCAGCGCCGCGCCCAGCCCGACGCCGTCGGCCACCCCCTCCACCGACCCGAACGCGCTGCCTGAGGGCTGGGAGATGTACCAGGGGCCGACGTTCACAGTCCCGGTGCCGAAGGGTTGGCGGCGCAGCGTCCGTTCCGACTCGGTCGTCATCACCGAGCCGAACGGTGTGCGGGAACTGCTCATCCAGTGGACGTCCAGTCCGAAGAAGGACGCGGTCGTCGACTGGAAGGCCCAGGAACCGAACCGCCGCAACCTCGTCAACAACTACCAGTACCTCGACATCACGGCGTGCGGCGGCTACCGCACCTGCGCCGACTGGGACTGGTTGGAGACCCGGGACAACACCCGCATCCACGTCCGCAACCGGGGCTTCGTCACCGCCACCAACCGGGGCTACGCGATCAGGTGGGAGGTCGCGGCGAAGGACTGGAACGCCAACCTGGCCAACTTCGCCCTGATCACCAGCCGGTTCGTGCCGGACCGGAGGAACTGATCCCGGGGGATTCCCGCCAGGGGTGAAATCGTTTCGCATGACTTTCCGTCGTACGGGGTATCTGACCCGGGACGACGGAAGGAGGTAGCGAGATGAGTTACCGACGCAGGGACGCCCGGCCGAGACTGGCACTGTGGATGCTCGTCGCCCTCGGCGATGTCGTCCTGCTGCTGCTCAGCGCCGGCGTGGCCGCGCTGGTCGTGTCGATCGCCGTCGTGACGGTCGCCGCCGCCGGGGTCGCCGCCTGGCGACTGAGCCGACGGACTGCGGTGCCCACCGCCACGGATGCCGTGACCATGCCGTTGACCAGCCGGAAGAGCGCCTGACCCGACGCCGGTCCACGACCGCGACGGCGGCAGCCGGACCAGCCATCGACCGTACGGTGATGACCGGTCCCGCTGCCGCCGAGCCGTCTGCGGGGGTGGTCAGGTGTTGTTCGCGAGCGCGACCAGCCGGGCCCGGGTGCCGTTCCAGTAGTTGCGGTCGACGTTACCGCTGATCCCGGAGACGCTGCCGGTGCTGGTGTACTGCCAGAAGCTCCAGACCGAGGCGCCGGCGGGCAGGGTGCCCACCGAGCTCGACCAGCGCGCCACCCAGAGCGGGTGGTTGGCCCACGGGCCCGTCCAACTGCCGGTGCACTGGTTCCACCAGCTCGTGGTGGTGTAGATGACCGCGTACCGGCCGGTGCGGGAGCGGTAGGTGTTGAGGAAGTCCTGGATCCAGTTGCGCATCCCGGTGGTGGTCAGCCCATAGCAGGTGCCACCGCTGTAGGGGTTGGCCTCGACGTCGAGCGCGGCCGGCAGGGTGCGGCTGTCCGCCGACCAGGCCCCGCCGTTGCTGGCGAGGTAGTTGGCCTGGGTTGCGCCGGAGGAGATGTTCGGCCGGGCGAAGTGGTACGCGCCCCGGATCACCCCGGCGTTGTAGGCGTTGACGTAGTTGGTGTTGAAGTTGGGGTCCTTGTAGCTCGTACCCTCGGTGGCCTTGATGAAGGCGAACTCGATTCCGGCGTTGCGGGCGCTGGTCCAGTTGATGGAGCCCTGGTAGTGGGAGACGTCGACGCCGGCGGTGGTGGCGGCGGCCGCGGGTCCGGCCGTGGCGACGAGGGCCGTGGCCGCGGTGGCGGCCACGGTGAGACCGGCGGCGAACAGCCGGCGCAACGAGAATCTGGTACGGGTCATGGATTCCTCCAGGGACGCCAATCGATTGACGCCAATCTTTGGAGATTCCTGCCCTTGATCGCAAGGGGGCCTAAGGAAACTTTCATCGACAAGGGTCGGGTCGACGTCTGGTGATCCGAACCGGTCAGGGCAGGCCAGCGGCGGTATCAGGTAGCCGATCGGCTCAGCGCAGCGCGGCCGGGTCGAGCTGCCAACGGAACGGCTCAGCCAGGGTCAGCGTCTCGCCGGCCTTCGCGACCTGGTCCTCCACGTAGTGCGTGCCGTCGAGCCGGTGGAGCCGCAACGAGTGGGCGTCACCGTCCTGCTCGACCAGTAGGTACCACGGGATGCCGGCGATCGCGTAGAGCTGCATCTTGACCAGACGGTCGGCGGCGGCGTTGCCCGGGGAGACGATCTCGCAGACCAGCGCGACCTCACCGGCCTCGACCACCGTGCCCTCGTCGTCGGTGTCGGCGACCACCACGTCGGGAATGACGATCCGGTCCACCCCGAGCCGCACGTTCACCGCCTCGAACACCAGCAGCCGACCTGCCGCGGCCTCGACGCTGTTGGCCAGCAGGCGGGACACCCGCTGGTGCCGCTTGCTCGGAGCAGGGCTCACGATCAGGCTCCCGTCGAGCAGTTCGATCCGGTTGGGGGTGTCGCCCATGGCGAGGTAGTCGGCCTCGGTCCAGAGGCCGACGTGGTGTTCCAGGGGAGCCGCGCTCACCGGCCCTCACCTCCCGCTCCGCTCGCCGCCCGGTCAGTTTCACACGATACGAGGCGACGACCGTCGAGCGACACGATCCGGCCGGGTAGGCTCCCCGGCCATGGTGTCGATCGACGGGCTGGGCGATCTCTGGGACCGGCTGTTCAGCGCCCAACCCGACCCGCCGCCCCTGCTGGTGGTGCTCACCGCCATAGCCGCTCTGGTGGTCGTCGCGGTCCGGTCGTCCTGGCGGGTCGCCCGCAACGCGGTGACCATCGCCCACGAGGGCGGTCACGCCCTGGCGGCGCTGCTCACCGGACGGCGGCTGCACGGCATCCGGCTGCACTCGGACACCTCCGGCCTCACCCTCAGCGCCGGCCGCCCCACCGGCCCCGGCATGATCCTCACCCTGCTCGCCGGATACGTCGCGCCCTCGCTGGTCGGCCTGGGCGGCGCCTGGCTGCTCGGTGGCAACCGGATCACCCTGCTGCTCTGGGTCGCGGTCGCGCTGCTGCTCGCCATGCTGCTGCTCGTCCGCAACGTCTTCGGGGTGCTCTCCCTGCTGGTCACCGGTGGGGTGGTGCTCGTCGTCTCCTGGTACGCCACCGCGCAGGTGCAGGCCGTGTTCGCCTGGACCTCGGTCTGGTTCCTGCTGTTCGGCGGCGTCCGGCCGGTCTTCGAGCTGCAACGGCTGCGCAGCCGGGGCCGGATGCCCGAGTCCGACGCCGACCAGTTGGCCCACCTGACGCCCTTCCCGGCGCTGCTCTGGGTGGTCGTCTTCGGGCTGGTCAACCTGTTCGCCCTCGCCGTCGGCGCGGTCCTGCTCGCCGGCCCGTTGCTCGCCGAGGCGGGCATCCCGCTCTGACCCCGGGGCGGGGTGTCCCGCTTCGACCGGGCGGCCACTGCGCGCTGACCGAGAGCGGGCCGGGTGACCGGTGGCACCCCGACGTCGGGTCGCCTACCTGGGCGGATGCGGGCAGAATCGGTCGGGTGCGATACCTGATCATCGGAGCGGGCGCGGTCGGCGGCACCATCGGCGTACTGCTGGGGGAGGCCGGCCGGGACGTGACGCTGGTGGCGCGCGGACCGCACCTGGCGGCGATCCGGCGTGACGGGCTCACCCTGCGTACCCCCGACCGGGCGGTGACCTGGCGGGGGCCGGCCACCGACGGGCCGGGGCCCGAGCCGCTGCCCGCCGACACCGTGCTGGTGCTGACGGTCAAGTCGCAGCACACCTGGGCGGCCCTGGACACCTGGGCGGACGCCCCGGTCGCCGGCGGCGGTACGGCGGGACAGCGGCTGCCCCTGTTCACCGCGCAGAACGGGGTGGCCAACGAGCCCACTGCGCTACGACTGTTCGCGCACGTCCATCCGGTCTGCGTGTGGCTGCCGGCCACCCACCTCGACCCGGGCGTGGTGATCGCCAGCGGCCACCCGTACCCGGGGATGTTGCACGTGGGTCGTTACCCGGGCGGTGCCGACGAGATCGACGCGGCGGTGGCGGCGGACCTGACCGCCGCCGGTTTCCTCGCCCCCGTCCGCGACGACGTGATGCGGTGGAAGTACGGCAAGCTGCTCAACAACCTCGGCAACGGGGTGCAGGCCCTGTTCGGCGCTGGCCTGCCGGCCTGGCTGCTCGACCGGGTCCGGGCCGAGGGCGTCGCCGTGCTCGCCGCCGCGGGCATCGCCCACCCCACCGACGAGGAGGAACGCACCGAACGCGGGGACCGGGTCGGCACCCGGCCGGTCGACGGGCAACCGCGCAGTGGCAGCTCCACCTGGCAGAGCCTGACCCGGGCGGCCGGCACCACCGAGGTCGACCACCTCAACGGCGAGATCGTGCTGCTCGGCCGACGGCTCGGCGTGCCCACGCCGGCCAACGCCGCCGTGCAGACGGCGGTCCGGCGGCTGGCCCGGGACCGCCTCCCCGCCGGCAGCTTCCCGCTCGCCGAGCTGACCGACCTGCTCGACCGGGCAGAATGACGGGCTGAGCACGCAACCCACCGGGGCGCGGCATGCGTGTCACCTCTGACCGCCACGGGGGAGGTAACCAGGGTGCCGGACGTCGACGGCTTCGACGAGTTCTACCGGGGTAGCCGGCAACGGCTGCTCGGGTTCGTCTACGCGCTCACCGGCAACCTGGCCGAGGCGCAGGACGCAGTGCAGGAGGCGTACATCCGGGCCTGGCAACGTTGGTCGACGGTGAGCGGCTACGACGACCCGGAAGCCTGGGTACGCGTGGTGGCCTCCCGGATCGCGGTGAGCCGGTGGCGCAGCCTGCGCAGCCGGGCCCGCGCCTACCTGCGGCACGGGGTGACGACCGAGAGCGTGCCCGGCCCCGGCACCGAAACCCTGGAGGTGGTCGCCGCCCTGCGGCAACTGCCCGAGGAGCAGCGCACCGCGCTCGCCCTCTACTACCTGCTCGGCATGCCCGTGGCCGAGGTGGCCCGGGAGACCGCCGCCCCGGTGGGCACGGTCAAGGCCCGGCTCTCCCGGGGGCGTGCCGCGCTCGCCGGGCTGCTCGCCGGTGGCGACCTGGAGGAGGTCCGATGAGTGAGGAGCTGACCTTCGTCGACCGGCTGCACCGGGACCTGCGCGAGGTCCGCTGGCCCGAGCCGGCGCAGCTGCGGGCCCGCGCCCGCCGCCGCAGCCGTCGTACGGCGGTGCTGTCAGCGGCGACGGTGCTCGTCGTGCTGGCCGGCGTCGCCGTGGCGGTACGCCAGCGGCCCACCGGGCCGGCGACGCCCACCGCCCCGGTCGCGGCCCCCGGGTCCGCCCCCGCGTCGGTCCCGGTTCGGACGGAGATCCCCCTCGACGCCCTGCTGGCCCCCGCCGACCTGCCCACGAAGACCGGCGAGCGGCTCGGCGACACCGGCCTGGGGGAGATGGTCCGGATCGATCCGCTGCTCGAATCGTGCGGGCGGGAACGCGACGTCAGGGCCCAACTGTCGGTGTCCCGCGCCTCCCGGTCGCAGACCCTGCTCCGCCCGACGACCCGGGCCGGCCAGCCGGCCACGCCCGTGCTCAGCCAGGACGTCTACCGCATCGAGCCGGCCCGGGGGCGGTGGCTGTTCGGCGAGATCGACCGGCTGCTCAACGCCTGCGCCGAGTGGACCCTCAACGCGTCCACGCTCGCCGCCGACCAGCAGCCGGTGGCCACCGAGCAGGAACACCGCTGGGAGCCGGCGGCGCGGGACTTCGCCGGTGACCAGTCGGTGCTGCTGCGGCACGTGGCCGGGCAACCCCGGGCGCAGGCCGGCGGACGACCGGTCGGCGAGGCGGCGAGCATCGAGACCACCCTGGTGGTCCGGGTCGGTGACCTGGTCACCGTGGTGGTGCCCGCCCCGGACACGGTCGCCGAGGAGGTCGACGACACCGGGATGAGCCAGCAAGACCTGCTCGGGCTGGGCGGGACCGCCGCGAAACGCCTCTGCCCGGCCGCCGACGCCCCCTGCTGATGCGCGGACACGCGCCGACCCCGCGCGACGGGGCGGTTACAGCGGGATGTTGCCGTGCTTCTTCGGCGGCAACGTCTCCCGCTTGGTCCGCAGCACCCGCAGCGCCCGGACGATCTGGGTCCGGGTCTCGTGCGGCGGGATCACCGCGTCGACGTACCCGCGTTCGGCGGCGACGTACGGGTTGGCCAGGGTGTCCTCGTACTCGGCGATCCGCTCGGCGCGGACGGCGGCCGGGTCCTCGGCGGCGGCCAGTTCCTGCCGGTAGAGGATGTTCACCGCACCCTGCGCGCCCATCACCGCGATCTGCGCCGTCGGCCACGCGAAGTTGAGGTCCGCCCCGAGGTGCTTGGAACCCATCACGTCGTACGCCCCGCCGTACGCCTTGCGGGTGATCACGGTGACCTTCGGGACGGTCGCCTCGGCGTACGCGTAGAGGAGCTTCGCCCCCCGGCGGATGATGCCGTCCCACTCCTGGCCGGTGCCGGGCAGGAACCCGGGAACGTCCACGAAGGTCAGTACCGGGATGTTGAACGCGTCGCAGGTGCGTACGAACCGGGCGGCCTTCTCGGAGGCGGCGATGTCCAGGGTGCCGGCGAAGTGCATCGGCTGGTTGGCGACCACCCCGACGGGACGGCCCTCCACCCGGCCGTAGCCGACCACGATGTTCTGCGCGTAGAGCGGCTGCACCTCCAGGAACTCGCCGTCGTCGAGGACGTGCGCGATGACCCGGTGCATGTCGTACGGCTGGTTGGCCGAGTCGGGGATCAGCGTGTCGAGTTCCCGGTCGGCGTCGGTGACGTCGAGGTCGGCCGGCGCGTCGAGGACCACCGGCTCGTCGAGGTTGTTCGACGGCAGGTAGGACAGCAGCGCCTTGACGTAGTCGACCGCGTCGTCCTCGTCGGTGGCCAGGTAGTGGGCGTTGCCGCTGCGGGTGTTGTGGGTACGCGCGCCGCCCAGCTCCTCCATCGCGACGTCCTCGCCGGTGACCGTCTTGATGACGTCCGGGCCGGTGATGAACATGTGCGAGGTCTGGTCGACCATCACGGTGAAGTCGGTGACCGCCGGGGAGTAGACCGCGCCGCCCGCGCACGGGCCCATGATCAGGGAGATCTGCGGGATGACCCCGCTGGCCCGGACGTTGCGGAAGAAGATCTCGCCGTAGAGGCCGAGCGAGACGACGCCCTCCTGGATGCGTGCCCCGCCGGAGTCGTTGATCCCGACCACCGGGCAGCCGATCTTCATGGCCAGGTCCATCACCTTGACGATCTTGGAGCCGAAGACCTCGCCGAGGGAGCCGCCGAAGACGGTGAAGTCCTGCGCGAAGACGCAGACCTGCCGGCCGTCGACGGTGCCGTAGCCGGTGACCACCCCGTCGCCGTACGGGCGGGTGCGGTCCAGCCCGAAGTTGGTGGACCGGTGCCTGGCGAACTCGTCCAGCTCGACGAAGGAGCCCTCGTCCAGGAGCATGTCGATCCGCTCCCGGGCGGTCTTCTTGCCCCGCGCGTGCTGCCTCTCGACGCCGTGTGCGCCCGCGTGCACCGCCTCGTCGACCCGGCGCTCCAGGTCCGCCAGCTTGCCCGCGGTGCTGTGGATGTTGGTCCCGGTCTCGGTAGTCACCCTGGGAATATAACGATGGTTCAGGCCGACGCCGCTGTGCAGTACGCCTCACCGGCCTGCGCCGGAGGCGGATCGGGCGGCGGTGTCGACCCGGGCCGTAGGCTGGCGGGATGCCGGGTTCGCCGTACACCGATCTGGACCGACCGCCGCTGTCGGCGGCGCGGCTGTCCCGGGCGTTGACCGCGCCGTCGGGCCCCTGGCGTCGGCTGGACCTGCGGCCGGAGACCGGCTCGACCAACGCCGACGCGGCCGACGCCGCGCGGGCCGGCGAACCGGAGGGCCTGGTCGTGGTCGCCGAGCGGCAGACCGCCGGCCGGGGCCGGCGCGGCCGGGCCTGGCAGTCGCCGCCCCGGGCGGGTCTCGCGACGAGCGTGCTGCTGCGGCCCGGCGAGGCAGTCACCGCCCGCGACTGGCCGCCGGCCGCCCCCACCGGGTACGGCTGGCTGCCGCTGCTCGCCGGGGTCGCGCTGGTCGAGGCGGTCTCCCGGCTGGCCGAACTGGACGCCGGTCTGAAGTGGCCCAACGATCTGCTGATCGGGGACGCCAAGTGCGCCGGCATCCTGGCCGAGGCGGTGCCGGCCGCCGGTGCGGCGGAGCCCCCCGCGATCGTGCTCGGCATCGGGCTGAACGTGACGCTGCGCGCCGACGAGCTGCCGGAGAACCCGACCGGGCTGCCGGCGACCTCGCTGCAACTGGCCGGGGCCACCGCCACCGACCGGGACCCGCTGCTGCGGGCCCTGCTGCGTGCCCTCGCCGACTGGTACGACAGGTGGCGGCTGGCCGGCGGGGACGCCGACGCGTGCGGCCTGCGGGAGGCGTACCTGGCCTCCTGCGTCACGGTGGGCCGCCGGGTGCGGGTGCTGCTGCCCGAAGGCACCGACCTGACCGGGCTCGCCACCGGGGTGGACGTCGACGGGCACCTGCTGGTCGACACCGTTGCCGGGGAGCGCCGGCTGGCCGCCGGGGACGTGCTGCACCTGCGGTGACCGGGTGGACCACGGTCGGTTCGTGCGCGGGGTGCACGGCGGGCCGCCCGGCTGATCCGGTGGGTCGCCCCGACCGGTTACGGTCAGCGCGTCCGATTGTCGCCGAGGAGGTTCCCGTGGCGTTCCCCGAAGACGTGCTCACCGAGGACGAGCACGTCGTCCTGCACCTGCACCCGCACCCGAAGGCGCTGCTGCGGCCGGTCCTGGTGCTGGTCCTCGGTGTCGCGGCGGTGGTGGCGGGCTGGCTCCTGCTGCCCGACGGCGACGGTGGCGCGCTCGTGCTCGCCGTGGTCGCCGGTCTGTTCCTGATCGCGGTGCTCTGGCTGGGGTTGTGGCCGTTCCTGGTCTGGCGCAGCACGCACTACCTGTTCACCAACGAGCGGGTGCTGCTCCAGGAGGGCGTCTTCTCCCGGCACCGGCGGGACCTGCCGCTGGCCCGGATCAACGACCACTCGATGACCCAGCGGTTCACCGAACGGCTGCTGGGTTGCGGCACGCTCACCATCGAGTCGGCAGGCGAGCGGGGGCAGTCGGTGCTCGTCGACGTGCCCCGGGTCGACCGGGTGCAGACCACCCTCTACGAGCTGGTGGAGGCGCAGCACGACAAGCACACGCTGGGCGACGGGGAGATGCGCGACATCCTGGCCGACATGCGGGAGGGCAAGCCGTTGCGGGACACCAGCGGCTGATCCCCGGGCCGGCCCGCCGGCCCCGGTTGTCCCCGGGCCGGTCAGGGGCGCGGCGTGCGGGGGGTGGTGCCGGCGTGCAGCTCGGCGGCCAGTTCCGCCTCCAGGTCGCCGCTGGCGACGGCCGGGCCGAGGGTGCCGCCCCGACCCTGCTTGAACACCGGTTCGACGCTCGGGGCCGGAGTGCCGGTCGCCGGGGTGGTGCGGTCCTCGGCCCGGCTCTGGGCCTCCTCCAGCTCGCTGACCGATTCGGCCAGCTCGGCGACCGGGTCCAGCTCGGCCATCGTGTCCCACTCGTCCCGCTTGATGGAGTGCCAGGTCTCCTCGGCGTGCTTGGGGACCGGCTGGAAGACGAACGTCCGGTAGGACCAGAACCGGAACAGGGTGGCGAGCAGCACGCCGCCGGTCTTGGCCACGTTGAGCGCGAGCAGGCTGTTGAACCCCAGGCCGTACTTGGCGGCGGCGAGGACACCGAGTTCGATGATCAGACCGGCGCCGTTGAACAGGAAAAACAGGGCGTATTCGCGCTGGAGCGCCGCTTTGGGTCGATCGCGGTACGTCCAGTGACGATTCATCAGATACGACGTGATCGTCGCCACGATGGTGGCGACGACCGTCGCCTTCAGTTGACCGTCGACGAAAACGGTGAGTGCCAGGGCATTGAACACCGCGTAATTGATGACGGTGTTGACGCCCCCGACGATGCCGAATTTGAGCGCCTCGCGGATGAACTTCTGCCAGCGCTCGGGCAGCAGACGGACAAGACGCATGCGCAACACCTTAGGGCTGAGGACGGTGCCGGGAACTCCGGCTGGACGGGATGGGCGACCGGTCACGACCCGGACGACGGGTCGCTGGTCGCCTCCGTGACGGCGGGAGTTCCCGCTTCGACGAAGACGAACCGTCGGTACGACCAGAACCGGAACAGCGTGCCGAGCGCGGTGCCCACCACGTAGCTGGCGATGTTGTCGGCCAGCGGGGTGCGGAACACGCCGGGCCAGATGCTGCCCAGCCCGTAACGGCTGCCCGCCAGGCAGGCCACCGCGATGCCCAGGCCGACCGCGTTGAAGAAGAAGAACAGCGCGTACTCGCGGGCCGGGTTGGAGCGGACCCGGTGCCGCCAGGTCCAGAACCGGTTACCCACGAACGCGACGGTCGCCGCGATCACCGTGGAGACGACCCGCGCGGTCACCGGCTCGACGCCGCGCCCCAGCGTGAGGTAGTTGAACAGCGCGAAGTCGACCAGGAAGGCCACCCCGCCCACGGTGGCGAACTTGCTCAACTCACGCAGCAGGTGGCCGAACCGGTCCAGCAGCGTACGAACCAGACCCGGGCGGGTCTGCGGGGCACCCGGCTGGTCCCCGGTCATCGTCGCGGCCACCTCGCGAGCGTACCGGTAACCGGCGACGCGGACGGGGTGCCACCGGCGAGCCGTCGCCGCGCCGTGGGTCGACCCGGGTCCCCCGTTGTCCCTGGGGCGGTCCCGCGCCCGCCGACAGTTCGTCGAAGGATTTGCGTGAAAGTGCGCGTGAAAGCGGGTATCAGCTCGTGTTACCGCAGCCGGGCCGTACCTTGTGCAGTTCTTCACAACCAGTCCCACTGACTCGCGGGTCCGCCCGGTTTACGCTGAGGCCAATCCCAGGTTTCCACGAAGGCGACGCGGCCCGCGTCCGCCGAGACTCGTGCATCCCATAAATCGGTCAGCGTCGACCACAAGGAGATGAGTCATGGTTGCTCCGGCTACTGTGCGGGGGATCGATCAGGCCCCCACGACCCACCCCAAGCTGCTCGCCTGGGTCCGGGAGATCGCGGAACTGACCACCCCCGACCGGGTGGTCTGGGTGGACGGGTCCGACGAGGAGTGGCGGCGTCTCACCGACGAACTCGTCGACAACGGCACCCTCGTCCGGTTGAACCCGGAAAAGAAGCCGAACTCCTTCTACGCCCGCACCGACCCCACGGACGTCGCCCGGGTCGAGGAGCGCACCTTCATCTGTTCCGTGGACGAGGCGGACGCCGGCCCCACCAACAACTGGATGGCGCCCGCCGAGATGAAGCGGACGATGACCGAGCTCTACCGGGGTGCGATGCGCGGCCGGACGATGTACGTCATCCCCTTCTGCATGGGCCCGGTCGAGGCCGAGAACCCGATGTTCGGCGTCGAGATCACCGACAGTCCGTACGTGGTCGCCTCGATGCGGATCATGACCCGGATGGGTGCCAGCGTGCTCGACGCGATGGGCGACGACGCCGACTTCGTGCACGCGCTGCACTCCATCGGCGCCCCGCTGGCCCCCGGCCAGTCCGACGTCGCCTGGCCGTGCAACGAGACGAAGTACATCTCGCACTTCCCGGAGACCCGGGAGATCTGGTCGTTCGGCTCCGGGTACGGCGGCAACTCGCTGCTCGGCAAGAAGTGCTACTCGCTGCGGATCGCCAGCGTGATGGGGCGTGACGAGGGCTGGCTCGCCGAGCACATGCTGATCCTCAAGATCACCTCGCCGGAGGGGAGGGTCTACCACGTGGCGGGCGCGTTCCCGTCCGCCTGCGGCAAGACCAACCTGGCCATGCTGGAGCCGACCATCCCCGGCTGGAAGGTCGAGACCATCGGCGACGACATCGCCTGGATGCGGTTCGGCCCCGACGGCCGCCTCTACGCGGTCAACCCGGAGTACGGCCTGTTCGGCGTCGCCCCGGGCACCGACTGGAAGACCAACGCCAACGCGATGCGGACGCTGGACCGGGGCAACTCGATCTTCACCAACGTCGCCCTCACCGACGACGGCGACATCTGGTGGGAGGGCATGGGCGAGCCGCCGGCCCACCTCATCGACTGGAAGGGCAACGACTGGACGCCGGAGAGCGAGAACCTCTCCTCCCACGCGAACAGCCGGTTCTGCACCCCGATCACCCAGTGCCCGATCCTGGCCGACGACTACTTCGACCCGAACGGGGTGCCGATCGACGCGATCCTGTTCGGCGGCCGTCGCCGGGACACCATCCCGCTGGTCACCGAGGCCCGCGACTGGGTGCACGGGGTGTACCTGGGGGCGACGCTGTCCTCGGAGACCACCGCCGCCGCGTCCGGCGCGGTGGGCGTGGTGCGCCGCGACCCGATGGCGATGCTGCCGTTCATCGGCTACCACGCCGGTGACTACTTCAACCACTGGATCGAGATGGGCAAGGGCGTCGACGGCGACGCCGCCAAGCTGCCCAAGATCTACTACGTGAACTGGTTCCGTAAGGACGCCGAGGGCAACTTCCTCTGGCCCGGCTTCGGCGAGAACTCGCGGGTGCTCAAGTGGGTCGTCGAGCGGATCGAGGGCACCGCCGACGCGGTCGAGACCCCGATCGGCATGGTCCCGACCGCCGACGCGCTGGACGTCGACGGGCTCGACATGACCCCGGAGGACGTCCGGATCGCCCTCAAGGTCGACCCGCAGGAGTGGCGCAACGAACTGCCGCTGGTCACCGAGTGGTTCGAGAAGTTCGGTGACAAGCTGCCGGCCGTCCTCTGGTCGGAGCTGGACGCGCTGCGCGCCCGGCTCGACGCGGAGCAGACCCGGTAGCAGGTGTGCCGGTCGCCCGTACCGGGCAAGACCGGAAGCCATGAGGACGGCCGCCGTGACCACACCGGTCCGGCGGCCGTCCGCCGTCCGGGCGCTCACCACCCTGCTCGCGTCGACCGCCGCCGCCACCGTCGCGGTCGAGCTGCTCAACTGGTGGTACGCCCCGGAGCAGGAGTTCGGCCTGGCGGTCCGCACCGGCTGGGCGATGCTGCGGTCGCTGGGTTTCCTGGTGCTGATCGGGCAGGTGAACCGGGGGCGGGCCGGGGCGAAGCCGTTCGGGTTGATCCTCGCCGTGACCACGGTCTTCGCGGTCGGCCGGCTGGTGGTGCCCCGGCAGGGGGTCCCGCCGCTGCCCGGCCTGGTCGGCTTCGCCGTGCTCACCGCGCTCTGCGTCGCCGTGGTCGTGCTGCTCCACCGCAGCGACGCGGTCGCCGGGCACCTGGTGCGCCACCGCCGGGGCCTGGTCGTCGAGGGCGGCACGATCAGCTGGCGGGAGGTGGCCCCGAAACGTCCTCAGGTGACCGGCTGGCTGCTGACCAGCCGGGTGGCCGCGTTCACGTACAGCCCGCTGATGCTGGTGCCGGCGCTGGTGGCGGGCGGCGCGGTACTGGACGGCCGGCTCGCCGTCGTGCCGGTGGTGCTGGCCTGGTTCGCCGCCGGCATCGTGGTCAGCTATCTGGTGCTGTTCTGTACGGCGTTCCTGCTGCGCGGCAGGCGGTGGGCCCGCCGCCTGCTGGTGACGATCACCCTCGGCGTGCTCGCGGTGAACCTGCCGCTGTGCTGGTGGCTGCTCGGCCTGGACGGCCTGGTCCGTGACGGCGCGCCCCTGCTGGCCGCGGCCACCCTGGCCCTCTACGCCCTGCACCGTGCCCCCGCCACCCCGGCCTCCACCGCCCCACCCCGCTGACCACGCGTCCCCCGCCCCCAGCCCCGGTGATCAAGAGATTTCGGTCAGTGGACGGCCCGCCGACGACGTATTTCTCTTGATCACGTACGGAGTGCGCCACCGAGGCACTGATGTTCGGTGCGGGTCGCTACCCTGCAAGGTGATGACTCTGCGGAAACTCCTCTACTCCGTCTACGAGCGCCGGCTGACGGCCAGGCTCGCAGGTCGACCGGTGCCCCGGCACGTCGGCGTGATGTGCGACGGCAACCGCCGGTGGGCGCGGGAGATGGGCTTCGTCGACCCGAACGACGGGCACCGGATGGGTGCCGAGCGGATCAAGGAGCTGCTGCGCTGGTGCGACGCGGCCGGTGTCGGCCACGTCACGCTCTGGCTGCTCTCCACCGACAACTTGTCCCGGCCGGCGGAGGAACTGGACCCGCTGCTCCAGATCATCGAGGATCTCACCACCGAGCTGGCCGAGGAGGGCAACCCCTGGCGGCTGCGGATGGTCGGCGCGCTCGACGTGCTGCCCACCCAGCACGCCCAGGCGCTCAAGGCCGCCGAGGAACGCACCCGGGAACGCACCGGCGGCGCGCAGGTCAACATCGCCGTCGGCTACGGCGGCCGGCGCGAGATCACCGACGCGGTGCGGTCGCTGCTGGTGGAGCACGCGGCCAAGGGCGGCACCATCGAGGAACTGGCCGGCACGCTGGACGTCGACCACATCTCCGAGCACCTCTACACCCGGGGCCTGCCCGACCCGGATCTGATCATCCGGACCAGCGGCGAGCAACGCCTGTCCGGTTTCATGCTCTGGCAGTCGGCGCACTCGGAGTTCTACTTCTGCGAGTTGAACTGGCCCGACTTCCGGCGGGTCGACTTCCTGCGCGCCCTGCGTTCCTACGGCACCCGGCAACGCCGCTACGGCACCTGACCGGCCGGGGTGGCCCGGCCCCCGGGTCGCCGGCCGCGTGCTCAGGTCAGGTGGTCCACGGCCCGGGTGAGGAAGTCGCCCAGCGCGGCGGGGGAGTCGATGGTGAGGTCGGCGGCCTCGGCCACCTCCCGGCCGGTCTCCGGGTTGGCCACCGCCACGCAGATGCCGAGGAACCCCGGGTCGGCGGCGGACCGGGCGCGCAGCGCCGCGAACGCCTTGATGTCGGAGACGTCGTCGCCGAAATACCACGCGCCACCGGCGTCCCGGACCACCTCGCCGATGACCAGACCCTTGTCCCGGTCGACGGGAGGCTTCAGTTCCAGCACCATCCGGCCGGCCTGCACCCGCAGCCCGAGCCGTTCGGCCTGCGCCCGCCCCCACTGCTCGACCGCCGGGCCGAGCTGTTGCGCGGTACGCCAGTGCAGCGCAACACTCAGCCGCTTGAACTCCACGAGCGCCCCGGCGGGGAGTTCGGCGCGGGCCCGGTCGGCCAGTTCGGCCATGGTGGGCACCCAGGGCAGCGCGGCGGGTTCGGTGACGGTCTCGCCGCCGGAGTGGCTGTGCTCCAGTCCGTACAGTCCGTAAAGGTCGATCCCGGTGAGACCGCCGAGGTGGTCACGGAGGAAGTCGACGGGCCGGGCGGAGACGATCGCCACCCGCTGCACCACCGGGGCCAGCGCCTCCAGGGCGGCGAGCACCTTGGGTGCGGGGCGTACCGCGGTGGGGTCGTCGTCGACCGGCGCGAGGGTGCCGTCGAAGTCGAAGAAGAGGACGGTGTCGGCGGCCCGCTCGGCGGTGGTACGCCAGGCGTGCTCAGCATCCAGCGGGGTCTGCGGCTGCTGGTTACCCAGATTCAACGGCGGCACGCGCGAAAGCGTACCCCGGGGGCGGCGGCTGGTTCGTGGCTTCGGAGTGGCTTCTTGACACCGCCGGGGTGTGTGGTCTCCGAATATCGCTCAGCGTTCGGCGGCTCCCCGCCCCCGCCGTCCCAACGGCACCACGGTGGCCTCTCGGCCCTGGTTGAGCAGGTAACCCTCGACGAAACCGGTGTTCCGGTCGCCGGTGCGGGTCTCGATCTCGTTGAGCCGCGCCACCAGGAACTCGGTGAGCGCGCTGACCCGGTCGTCGAGCCGGTCGTGCAACTCGGCGACCACCGCCAGGACGACGGCGGTGCCGGCTACGGTCAGGGCGAAGAGGTTGAACACCAGCGGGATCTGCCCGTTCCCGCCCACGCCGACCACCAGGTTCGCGGTCACGCACGCGGTCAGGGAGACTGCCGCGACCACGACTGCCCACCACTTCAGGGTCATGGACAGACCCCTCCTTCTGTCCCGCAGGGCTGAGTTCGGCCTTGTCCCGTCCCCCCGCCGACGACGAGCCCAAGCAGTACGAATAGGGACGCTAGCGTGCCCGTTGCCGGCCCGGAGCGAAACGATCGGGTCTGCTCAGGCGTTCTTTCGCCATCTGAGGAACTACCCGGCCTGCTCTCCGCCCTTTCGGGCATCGAGCGGGAGAGTGGGGCGGTATGCGAGGTAACGAATGGTTTCCCGGATGTGGAACTTCTCCGCGTCCGACACGGCGGGGTCGACCAGCCGGCGCAGCAGCGCCTCGACGTCCGGGTCCATCGGGGGAGCCCCGGGGGCGCCCCGGGGGGTGGCGGCGCGGTCCCAGCCGAGGGCGGCGAAGGCGGCGGCCGGGTTGAGACCCAGCCCCTCACAGAACGCCACCACCCGTTCGGCCTCCGGGTCGCTGGCCCAGTCGCCGCGGACCCACCTGTTGATCGTCTGGCGGGAGACGCCGGTGCGGCGGGAGACCTCGGTGCCGGTCCAGGCGCGCATCGCCCGGGCATCGTCGAGCGCCCGACGAACGAAGGTGGCGAATGCGATCTTCCGGGCGGGGGCGGTCTCGGTCACCCCGAAACCGTACGACCGTTGTGCCCGTCCGGGCTGCCCGGGGCGGATCTTTGTAACGCATATGAGACGGCCTCGCCGGGTCGACCCTGCCCGCCCGGGGACCGGTACGAAGGGGTCTCACCTGGGCATAATACCGCCAGGCGAGGCGGTCGGGAACCGGACGAAAAGCTGATACTGTCACGCTCATGGGACAACCTACGGTGTGTCACGTGCTTGAGACGATCAGTGCTCACATGCGTCACGCTCCCGGTGCGAGGGGGATCCGGTGACCGAACTCGCGACCCGTGCCCAGGCCTTCGGCCTGATCGCGGAGGGGGTCGCCGCCGGGCTGAGCGCGCCGTGGCGGCTCTACCTCGCCCGGGGCTGCCGCTACCTGTCACTGAGCGTCGGCGACCGCGACGAGTGGAACGCCTGGCGGACCCATCTCGGCTGCCCGGAGATGAGCGTCCGGGTCTACGACGCCGGCGGCGAGATCCGCCGCTCCTCGATGGCCGAGGTCGTGCTGGACGGCTGCCGGATCAGCGTCGAACTGGTCGAGGAGGTCAGCACCGAGGACCTGGAACGGCTGCTGGTCGTCGACCCGAGCCCGGCCGAGCCGGAGGACCGGTGACCAGGCCGCCGCGGCCCACCGGAGCCGCCCGATGAGCCCCCTGCTCGCCCTGTTCCTCGTCCTCGTCCTCGGGGCGGCCAGCTATGCCGCCGGCCGGTTGCACGGCCAGCTCAGCTACCGGATCGGGTACCGCTTCGGCTACCGGCAGGGCTACTTCGACGGTGACCGGGGCGCCTGGAACCGGCGGCGGCGCGACGCCCAGGCCGTGCTCGCCTCGGCGCTCACCGCCCCGGCGGTGCCGGCCGACGCCGGGTGGCGTCCCACCCCCGCGGTCCGCCGGGGCACCACCTACACCGGCTCCTCGTTCGCCAGCCCGCCGGGCCCGGTCGCCGGGCGGCACCCGACCGGCACCCTGGTCCGCCGGTCCGGCTGAACCCGCGGGAGCCGACAGCCGTCGGTACGGCGTACCGACACCGACCCGCGTCGCCCGGTGACGCGGGTCCACCGGCCGGGATGCGCGCAGGGGGCAGGCATCCCGGCCGGTCCGCGCCGCCCACCGGGCGGGGCGCGCCCGCTGCGGGGGAGATCCTCGTCCGCCCTCTAGCCGAGGCGGCCCGGCGCCGCTAGCGTCTAGGCATGACCCGGGGTTTTCCCGGGTCAGCCGGCCGCCCGGATCTGCGACCTCGCGCACGGGGTTCCGCATCCGACCCCGTGTCCCCGGGCACCGGAGGAGGCGGAACGCGGATGGCGGATGCCCGTCCGTCGGAGCAGGCCTGTGACGACTCGCCGTACGCCCGCCGGTGTCGACCAGATCCCGGCCGCGACTGCCACGACCCGCCGAGCCACCCGGAGCCGCCGCCCGGCGGCCGCCGCCCCGCCCGGCCCCGAGGAGCCCGGCCCAGCCGGCCAGGTGTTCGTTCTGGACACGTCGGTGCTCCTGTCCGACCCGGCGGCCTTCCACCGCTTCGCCGAGCACGAGGTGGTCCTGCCGCTCGTGGTGATCTCGGAGTTGGAGGGCAAACGACACCACCCGGAGCTGGGCTGGTTCGCCCGCCAGGCCCTGCGCATGCTCGACGAGCTGCGGGTCCGGCACGGTCGACTGGACCGTCCGGTGCCCGCCAACGAGTCTGGCGGCACGCTCACCGTGGAGCTGAACCACTCGGACGACGGCGTCCTGCCACCCGGCTTCCGCAACGAGTCCAACGACGCGCGCATCCTGTCGGTGGCGCTGAACCTGGCCGCCGAGGGGCGGGAGGTGACGCTGGTCAGCAAGGACATGCCGTTGCGGGTCAAGGCCGCCTCGGTCGGGCTGCGGGCCGACGAGTACCGGCACGGCCAGGCCAGCGATCCGACCTGGACCGGGATGGCCGAGCTGGAACTGGGTGAGGACGAGATCGGCCGGCTCTACGCCGGGGACTGCCTCGACCTGGACGCCGCCGCCGGTCTGTCCTGCCACACCGGCCTGGTGCTGCACTCCACCCGGGGCTCGGCCCTGGGCCGGGTGCTGCCGGACAAGACCGTCCGGCTGGTGCGCGGCGACCGTGAGGCGTTCGGTGTGCACGGCCGCTCGGCCGAGCAGCGCATCGCGCTGGACCTGCTGCTCGACGAGTCCATCGGAATCGTGTCGCTGGGGGGCCGGGCCGGTACCGGCAAGTCGGCCCTGGCACTGTGCGCCGGGCTGGAGGCGGTGATGGAGCGCCGCCGGCACAAGAAGGTGGTGGTCTTCCGGCCGCTCTACGCCGTCGGCGGGCAGGAACTGGGCTACCTGCCCGGGTCCGAGTCGGAGAAGATGTCGCCCTGGGCGCAGGCCGTGTTCGACACCCTCGGGGCGGTGGTGCACGAGAACGTGCTGGAGGAGGTCACCTCGCGGGGCATCCTGGAGGTCCTTCCGCTGACCCACATCCGGGGCCGGAGCCTGCACGACGCCTTCGTCATCGTCGACGAGGCCCAGTCGTTGGAGCGGGGCGTGCTGCTCACCGTGCTGTCCCGGATCGGGCAGGGCTCGCGGGTGGTCCTCACCCACGACGTCGCCCAGCGGGACAACCTGCGGGTCGGGCGGCACGACGGGGTGACGGCGGTGATCGAGGCGTTGAAGGGTCATCCGCTCTTCGCGCACGTCACGTTGAACAGGTCCGAGCGGTCCCCGATCGCGGCGATGGTGACGGATCTGTTGGAGGACATCCCGGGCTGACCGTCGTGGGGGCGAGGTCCGCCCCTCATCGTCCGCATTCACTTTGTGGCACAGGTCACAAAATGGCCGGTGGGTTTCCCATCAGCCTCACTGTGCGCAATCGTGTCCCACGAGCGTCCACGTCCCGGTGGGGGTGTTGGTGACCGTTCGTCCCCTCCTGGGACGGGCAGCCACCCCCCGCCGGTGCGTCGGTGGCGACCGGCTCAGGTCGGGGCGCTCGCGGCACGACCGCGCCCGTCGAGGGCCGGTCCGCGCCGCGTCCTTGCCCCCGACGAAGGGACACTTCGTGAGTCGGCTGTGGAGCCGGTTCGGTGCCCGTACGGCCGCCGTCGCACTGCTCTCCGTGGGCGTTGCCGGCGGCTTCTATCTGGGCGAAGACCGGGAAACCCAGCAACAGGGCCTGACCGCGCAGGTCGGCCTCCAGGTCGACCAGGTCGAGTACGACTACCAACGCGACCGGCAGGCCGACCACCGGCGGGAGTCCGCCAAGCAGCGGGCCGCCGAGTACCAGGCGAAGCTGCGGGCCGCCGCGGCGGCCAAGGAGGCCGCCCAGCGGGCCAAGGCCGCCGAGGCCGCCGCCGCGTCGCGCAAGAAGGAACGTGAGGCCGAGGCCAAGGCCAAGGCGGAGGACGGGAAGATCAAGGCGTACGCCGGCCCGGTCCCCGCCTCGTGCAGCTCGTACAGCGGGCACCGCAAGACCGGCTGCGCGATGCTCCTCCAGGCGGGCTTCAAGATCGACCAGATGCCCTGCCTGGACAAGCTCTGGAACAAGGAGAGCGGCTGGAACCCCAAGGCCAGCAACTCCTCGTCCGGCGCGTACGGCATCCCGCAGGCGGTGCCGGGCAGCAAGATGAGCTCGGTCGCCAGCGACTGGCGGACCAACCCGGTGACCCAGATCAAGTGGGGCCTCGGCTACATCGAGGGCCGGTACGACAACCCGTGCGGCGCCTGGGCCAAGAGCCAGAGCGAAGGCTGGTACTGAGCGACGACACAGACGGCGGGGCGGGTGGGCGACCACCCGCCCCGCCGTCTGCGTAGCCCCGCCCGGCACGGGACCCGGGTGGCGGTCGGCGGAGAATGCTGATAGCCATGGTGGGGTGACCCTGCACCCGACGGGCGGCGACCCCGACCGGTTCGGCACCGAGGCGTTCTACGCGTCGCTCGGCCGGGCCTTCGTCGCCATGTGCGCGGTGGTGCCGTTCCTCTTCCTCATCGAGGCCCTCGACCAGGGGCTCGGCTTCGGGCTCGACGTGGCCGCCGGGATCATCCCGCAGCGCATCCAGGGGCTCGACGGGGTGTTCTTCTCGCCGTTCCTGCACCACGGCTTCGACCACCTCTACAGCAACAGCATCCCGCTGATCCTGCTCGGCACCTTCGTGCTGGCCGCCGGCACCCGCCGGTTCCTCTGGTCCACCCTGGTCATCGTCCTGGTCAGCGGGCTCGGCGTCTGGTTCACCGGCTCGCCCAACTCGGTGGTCGTCGGGGCGAGCGGGGTCATCTTCGGCTACCTGGGCCTGTTGTTCACCCGGGGCATCGTCGAGCGGAGCTGGTGGAACTTCGGGGTGGTGCTGCTGGTCGGCCTGCTCTACGGCTGGCAGTTGCTCGGCATCCTCCCCACCGACGAGCGGATCTCCTGGCAGGGGCACCTGTTCGGGCTGCTCGGCGGGGTGGTCGCGGCGATCCTGTTCCGGCGTCGCCGCCCGTACGATCCGTACCAGGAGTACCGGGTGGAGTCCACCCTGACGCCCTGAGCGGGCGACCCGCCCGGCCCGCGTGGCGGTGGCGGTCATGCTTGCCCGGGCCGCACGTCGGGCCTACCGTCGGCAGCAGCACGCGTCGCCCGCCACCGGCGCGGCGCACGTTGATCGCCAGCGGAAAGCGACGGTACGCCCATGCGCGAGGTCGATGTCGCCGTGATCGGAGCCGGCCCGACCGGGCTGTTCGCCGCGTACTACGCGGGTTTCCGGGGGCTGTCGGTGGCGGTCGTCGACGCGCTGCCCGAGCCGGGCGGGCAGATCACCGCCATGTACCCGGAGAAGCTGATCCTCGACGTCGCCGGCTTCCCCGCCGTCAAGGGCCGGGACCTGGTCGCCAACCTGCTCGCCCAGGCCGCGCCCTACCACCCGGAGTACCTGCTCGGCACCCGGGCCGAGAAGCTCGCCCACACCGACGGCCGGCCGGTGCTGGGCCTGGCCGGCGGCGAGCAGTTGCGCTGCGGTGCGGTGCTGGTCACCGGCGGGCTGGGCAGCTTCACCCCGCGCCCGCTGCCGGTCGCGGACAGCTTCGTCGGCGGCGGGATCGTCTACTTCGTACCGGAACCGACCGCGCTGGCCGACCGGGACGTGCTGATCGTGGGCGGCGGTGACTCGGCGTTCGACTGGGCGGCCACCCTGCAACCGCTGGCCCGCTCGGTGACCCTGGTGCACCGCCGGGAGCGGTTCCGGGCGCACGCCGCGACCGTGGCCCGGGTGCTGTCACTGCCGGTGCGGGTCGTGGTCAACGCCGAGGTGACCCGGCTGCACGGCGACGACACGGTCACCGCCGCCGAGATCACCGTCCGGGGCGGGGCGGCCGAGACGCTGCCGGTCGACACGGTGGTCGCGGCGCTCGGCTTCACCGCCGACCTGGGGCCGCTGGCCGAGTGGGGGTTACGGCTGGACCGCCGGCACATCGTGGTGGACAGCGCGATGGCGACCAACCTGCCCCGGGTCTTCGCCGCCGGTGACATCACCGAGTACCCGGGCAAGGTGCGGCTGATCGCCACCGGCTTCGGCGAGGCCGCCACCGCCGTCAACAACGCCGCCGTCGCCATCGACCCGGCGGCCCACCTCTTCCCCGGCCACTCCTCCGACGCCGGCTGACGGGTCGACCAGCCGCGGCCGGGTGCGGCCGGCCCGGGGCACCGGCCCGGCGGGTCTGGTCAGGGCATGCCTGGTCAGGGCAGGCCGACGAGGTCGGCCATCAGGGCGGTCTGGTGGTCGAAGTAGGCGTCCCGGTGCGGGACGACCGGGTCGAGGCGGCCGAAGAGGTCGAAGCTGATCAGCCCGAAGAGCTGGGTCCAGCCGGCCATGCCCCGGGCGAGCAGGGCCTCGGGCAGGCCGGGGAAGAGACCGTCGGCGATCTCGGCCAGGTCGGCCCGGACCGGCTCGGGCAGGTCGTCCTCGGGCGGGGTGATCCGGCCGGCGGCCACCCCGTCGCGGAGGATGCCGAGCAGGGTCAGCGGCGGGCGCTGCGCGGGGAGCACGGTGTCGACGGGGGCGGCGTACCCGGGCACCGGGCTGCCGTAGAGCAGGGCGTACTCGGCGGGGTGGGCCAGCGCCCAGGTGCGGGCGGCCCGGCAGACGGCGTGCCAGCGGCCGCGCAGGTCGGCCCGGTCCACGGCGGCGTCGGCGGCCTCCACCGCGTCGCCGAGCGCCTGGTACGCCTCGATGATCAGCGCGGTGAGCAGGTCGTCCCGGCTGGGGAAGTAGCGGTAGATCGCCGACGAGACCATCCCCATGTCCCGGGCGACCGCCCGAAGTGACAGGTCGGCTCCGTCACTGGCGAGGTGTCGGCGGGCCACCGCCTTGATCTCGTCGATCATCTCGGCGCGGACCCGGGCGCGGATCGAGGAAGCCGGCATGCACCTACTCTGCCACGCGGCAGAGCGCCAATCAAAATAGAGAGCACTGCTCTTGACTCTGGGGGATCGGGTCGGCCATGCTGGACGCAGCTCAACGAGAGCAGTGCTCTCGATCCGGTCTACTGCTTCGAAAGGTTCTCCCATGTCGCTGCACGTGATCGTCGGTGCCGGCCCGGTCGGCTCCGCCACCGCACACCACCTCGCCGAGCGGGGCGAACAGGTCCGGCTCGTCACCCGGCGGGGCACCGGCCCCGCCGACCCGGCGATCGAGCGGATCGCCGCCGACGCCGCCGACACCGACCGGCTGACCACCCTCACCGACGGGGCGGTCGCGCTCTACAACTGCGCCAACCCCGCCTACCACCGGTGGGCCACCGACTGGCCGCCGCTGGCCGACGCGCTGCTCACCACCGCCGGGCGCACCGGCGCGGTGCTCGCCACCGTCGGCTGCCTCTACGGCTACGGCCCGGTCGACGCGCCGATGACCGAGGACACCCCGCTCGCCGCCACCGGCACCAAGGGACGCGTCCGCAACCGGATGTGGACCGAGGCGCTCGCCGCCCACCGCGCCGGCCGGGTCCGGACCACCGAGGTACGCGGCTCGGACTACCTCGGTGCCGAGGGCAACTCCCTGCTGCCGCTGGTGCTGCCGAAGGTGCTCGCCGGCCGGCGGGTCCTCCTGCCGGTGAACTGGGACGCCCCGCACACCTGGACGTACGTCGGGGACGTGGTGCGTACCCTGGTCGCCGCCGCGGCCGACGAGCGGGCCTGGGGGCACGCCTGGCACGTGCCGAGCCCCGCGCCGACGAGCGTCCGTGAGCTGGCCGTCCGGGCGGCCGAACTGGCCGACGCGCCGCCGCCGAAGCTGACCCGGCTGCCCTACCCGCTGCTCTGGCTCGGCGGCCTGACCGACCCCTTCGCCCGCGAGCTGCGGGAGACCGCGCACCAGTTCGCCAGGCCGTTCGTGATGGACTCGACCCGGGCCACCGCCGTCCTCGGCATCACCCCGACCCCGCTTCACGAGGCGCTGACCGACACCGTCCGCACCCTCACCGCCACCCACGGGACGCCCACCCGGGCGGGTGCGGCCCGCTGACCGCCGCCGGCCCGCCCACCCACCCACCCACACGGACGGTCGGGGTCGGGCGGGTCAGCGGCGCGGGGCCGGGCCCAGCGCCGCCACCAGCACCGCGACCAGGGTCAGCAGCGCGCCGGCCAGGGTGGCCGGGCCCGGGTGCGACGCCGACGTCGGCAGCACCACGTCCAGCACGACGGCCCCGACGACCTGGCCGGCGATGGTGGCCAGCCCCAGCAGCAGGACCCCGGTGAACCGGACGATGGCCGCCGCGACCGCGATGAAGACGATGCCGATCGGGCCACCCAGGTACAGCCACGGCTCGGTCGGCAGCGCACCACCGGGAGCACCCCGGACCGCCAGGTCCACGCCGAAGGCGACAAGCAGAGCCACCGTACCGACGGCGAAGTTGACTCCGGTGGCGACGAGGGCACTGCCCGACGCCGCCCGGACCAGCCCGTTGACCGCCTGCTGCCAGGCCAGCCCCAACCCGGCCAGCAACGGCAGCAGGGCCAGCACCAGGGTGCCCGGGTCGCCGAGCCGGTCACCGACGGCCAGCAGCACGGCCAGCACGGTCAGCACCGCACCGGCCAGCCGGGAGCGCGTCACCGGCTGCCGCCCGCCCGGCCCGATGCCCGCCCGGTCCACCGCCAGGCTGCTGGCCGACTGCCCGGCCACCACCGCCACGGTGAACACCGCCACGCCGAGCGCACCGATGGTGAGCCCCTGGGTGGCGACCAGGAACGCCCCGCACACCCCGCCCAGCAACTGCCAGGGACGCAGGGCTCCGGACCGCAGCGCCCCGCGCAGCTCGGCCAGCCCGCGCCGCCCCCCGGGCAGGGCCGGGACCAGCACCAGCAGCACCAGCAGCCCCAGGCCGAAGGAGACCACCGCGGCGGCGATGCCGTCGGCCAGGCGTACGCCCAGCTCGCCGTTGATCCGGGACTGCACGGCCACGCCGACGCCGGCGGCGGTGGCCAACCCGATGCCGGCGATCCGCCGGGTGGCGGACAGGACGGGAGGGGCGGCGGTGCCGGAAACGGTCACTCCTGCTCTGCCAGGGGCCTGCCGTCGAAGTCCACCGCCGAGTAGAGGGCCAGCTTCTCCAACCGGTGGTACGAGTCGATCACCCGGATCGTGCCGCTCTTGGAGCGCATCACGATCGACTGGGTGTACGCCCCGCCCGCCTGGTACCGCACCCCGCGCAGCAGGTCACCGGAGGTCACCCCGGTCGCCACGAAGAAGCAGTTGTCCCCGGTGACCAGGTCGTCGGTGCCGAGCACCCGGTCCAGGTCGTGGCCGGCGGCGAGCGCCTTCTCCCGCTCCTGCGCGTCCTGCGGCCAGAGCTTGGCCTGCATCGCCCCGCCCATGCACTTGAGCGCGCACGCGGAGATGATCCCCTCCGGGGTGCCGCCGATGCCCATCAGCACGTCGACGCCCGACTCGCCCCGGGCGGCGGCGATCGACCCGGCGATGTCGCCGTCGGAGATGAACCTGATGCCCGCCCCGGTCCGCCGGATCTGCCCGACCAGGTCGTCGTGCCGGGAGCGGTCCAGCACGCAGACGGTGACCTCGGCGACCTCGGTGCCCTTGACCTTGGCGATCCGCCTGATGTTCTCCGCCGGCCCGGCCTCGATGTCCACCACGTCGGCGTACGCCGGGCCGACGGCCAGCTTCTCCATGTAGAACACGGCGCTCGGGTCGAACATCGCCCCCCGCTCCGAGACGGCGAGCACCGCGAGCGCGTTGGGCATGCCCTTGCTCATCAGCGTGGTGCCGTCGACCGGGTCCACCGCCACGTCCACCTCGGGGCCGGTGCCGTCGCCCACCTGCTCGCCGTTGAACAGCATCGGGGCGTTGTCCTTCTCGCCCTCGCCGATCACCACGACGCCGCGCATCTGGATCGAGTTGATCAGCTTGCGCATGGCGTCGACGGCTGCCCCGTCGCCACCCTCCTTGTCGCCCCGGCCGACCCACCGGCCGGCGGCCATCGCCGCGGCCTCGGTGACCCGGACCAGATCGAGGGCGAGGTTACGGTCGAGGTCCTGCGGGACCCGCGTCCTGGTGTTCGTCATGGCGGCTTCCTCCTCGCGACGGTGCGGGGTGGGCAGGCGGGGACGCAGGTCGCCCCCTGCCGGCTGTGTCGCTGATCCTCACACGATGCCAGGTCCGGGGGCGGGGCGGGGCGATGGTGGGCGGGATCGCCCCACCGGGCGGCTGCGAGAATGGGCCGGTGGAAGCCGCACAGCCTGCCGACCGCGTACCCGCCGACCCGACCCCGCCGGACGGCCGGCCGCCGGTGCCCCCGGCCGCCGACGACGCACCCACCGGGTCCGCGCCCGGCGGCGACGCGGGCACGCCGGCCGGCGGCGAGCCCGAGCCGGCGCTGGTCGCCGGCGGCGAGCCCGAGCCGGCACCCGTCGCCGGGGAGCCCGAGTCGGCGCCGGTCGCCGGGGACGGGTCGCCGGACCGGGCGGCGACGGCGCCTCCCGGCCGCCCGGAGCGGCCCCGCTCCGAGCGTTCGCCCAAGGACATGGCCCTGTCGCTGCTGGTGCTGCTGGTGCCGATCGCCCTGCTGCTCGCCTTCTACCGGGGCTTCCTCGGCGGCGAGCAGCCCACCACGGTCGACGCCGCCCCCGCCTACGAGCAGGCCCGCGCCGCGAACGTCTTCCCCGTCGCCGAGCCGTCCGGGCTGGGCGACGGCTGGCGTACGGTGAGCGCCGGCTTCCGTACCGTCGAGGACGGCGCGACGCTGCGGGTGGGGTATCTCACTCCGGAGGGCCGGGGCGCCCAGCTGGTGCAGAGCACCGTGCCGCCGCAGCGGCTGATCCCCGCCGAGCTGACCGCCGAGGGTCAGCCGCAGGGGCCGGCCGACCTGGGCGGGGCGAACTGGCAGCGGTACACCGGGCGGGGCAACGAGCAGGCCCTGGTGCTCCTCGAACCGGGCCGTACGGTGATCGTGGTGGGCGACGCCCGCGACAACGAGCTGCGTGAGCTGGCCGGCGCGCTGCGCTGACCGGCGGCGCGGGTGGACCGTGCCGAGGGGGATTGCGGAAGGCGACGTCCGGGAACAGAAGGGACACGACCCCGGGCCGGCCCGACCGGGCGGGGACCGTGCGCCGCGCGGGAAGTGTCACGCCCGCGCCGGCACGCCCCCGGTACCCGCCGGGGGTCGGACGACCCGACTGGAGAACCCGACGTGACCATTCGACGTTTCAGTACGGCGGTCTTCGCCGCAGCGCTGCTCACCCCCGGCCTGGCCGCCTGCAACAACTCCGGCACCGGTGAGGCGGGGTCCTCCGCGTCCCCGTCGGTCTCCGGCAGTGTCGCCCCGGGCAGCGCCTCGCCCGGCACCTCCGAGGCCAAGCAGGCCCTGCTGAACTCCACCAACGAGATCCGCAACGGCAACTTCCGGTTCACCATGAGCGGGGTGGGGTCGACCGCCGAGGGGCAGGTGCACCAGCCGAGCCAGAGCGCCCAGATGAAGCTGAGCATCGGGGACGCGTCGTCGGACCTGATGATGAACCTGGATCTGATCCACGCCAAGCCGGACAGCTGGGTCAAGCTCGACCTGGGCGGCAAGTCCGCCAGCAGCATCCCGGGCGCGCAGAAGCTCAACCTCGGCAAGTACCAGCACCTCGACCAGACCAGGATCAAGGGCAACAAGTCGCTCGGGTTCGACTTCGAGAAGGTCGACCCGGCCGGCAGCGCCGTGCTGACCCAGGGCATCACCGAGGTCCGGCAGACCGGTGAGGGCAGCTACGCCGGCACCCTGGACGTGTCGAAGGCCGCCGAGGCGGGTTCCGTCGACCAGACGGTGATCAGCGCGCTGGGCGCGCAGGCGCAGTCGGTGCCGTTCACCGCGAAGCTGGACCCGCAGGGCCGGCTCAGCGAGCTGGTGGTCCAGATCCCGGCCGCCGGTCAGAGTGCCGCGCAGGACATCAAGATCACCTACTCGGACTACGGCAACGCCACCGCCGCCCAGAAGCCCGCCGCCGACCAGGTGGTCGAGGCCCCGCAGGAGTTCTACAACCTGTTCAGCTGAGCGTGTGTACCGAGACGGAGGGGTGGCCCCGGGGCCACCCCTCCGTCGTCGTGTCCGCCCCGCGCCGCGGTCAGCCCCGGCTCAGAGCAGTTCCAGGTAGTCGTTGACCCGGTCGTACGCCACCGTCAGCAGCGTCAGCGGCTCGTCCGAGGCGGCCAGCAGCCGGCGGCACGCGGCGATGTTCGCGCCGGTCGACGGCCCTGCGCCGATACCCTCGCACTCCATCAGGCGGCGCATCCCGTCGATCGCGTCCGCCTCGCTCACCGTGACCATCTCGTCGATGATCTCCGTGTTGAGCACCGGCGGGATCATGCCGATGGACAACCCCTGGATGCGGTGCGGGACGAAGACGTCGGCGAACATGTCGCAGCCCTCCGGCTGCACGCCGAGGATGCGCAGCCCGCCCTGGTGCTGCCGGAGCACCTCGCCGATGCCGGTGAGGTGCCCGCCGGTGCCGATGCCCGCCACGTAGCAGTCGACCCGGGTGCCGTCCAGGTCGGCGATGATCTCGCGGACCGTGGTCAGCCGGTGGATCTCCGGGTTGGCCGGGTTGGCCGCCTGGTTGAGCATCACGTACTCGGGGTGCTCGAACTGGATCTCGGTGGCCAGCTCGCCGTGCGAGTTGTTGCCCCGGGTGCTGTCCGAGAGCCGGACCTCCACCCCGAAGCTGGCCAGCAGGCGACGCTTCGACTCGCTGTAGTTGTCCGGGATGACCAGCACCACCCGGTAGCCGAGCACCGCGGCGGCGATCGCGATCCCCATCCCGGTGTTGCCGCCGGTCGGCTCCAGGATGGTCTGCCCGGAGCCCGGCTTGAGCAGACCCTCGCGTTCCGCCGCCCGGATCATGTTCAGCGCGATGCGCATCTTGTGGCTGCCGCCCGGGTTGTTCAGCTCCAGCTTGAGCAGGATCTCCCCGGGCAGGTCGGCGGTGAGCCGGCTGAGCCGCACCAGCGGGGTGCCCCCCACGGTGTCCAGGATCGAGTCACGGATGCCCATCTCAACCCACCTCCGCCGTACGCCGGTCCGGGCCGGGCAGGAAACGCAGCTCGGTGTACTCACCGTCGACGCACCGGAACAACCGGGCCTCCCGGACGCCGGTGTCGTCGATGCCGACCACCAGCTGCTCCAGCGTCGGATAGAGCGGCACCCCGTCGACCAGGGCGTTGCGCCGGTCCTCGTCGCTGAAGTAGGCCCGCCCGTTGGGGTGCGAGTGGTAGAGCACCACCACCGGGTCGTCCCCGTCGAGGTTGTCCTCCAGGTACATCAGGTCGGCCGGGGCCAGCACGTAGCCGGTCGCGGCGGTGCGCGGGAACCGGACCGGGTCCTTGCGGTGCATCTCGTCGGCCATGTTGCGGGCCTCGTGCACCCGCCCGCTGGCGTGCACGAAACCGCACGCCTCGCCCGGGTAGGCGACCCGGGCGTGCTCGTAGACCGTGTCGAGGGTGGACCCGTCGAGGGTCGCCCCGTCGTCCGGGACCACCGGCGCGGGCGTCGCCGCCGAACCGCCCCCGGTGGCCTTCTTGGTCAGCCCGAACGCGGCGAGCATGACCACCGCCAGGGCCACCGCCAGGGCCGGCAGCGTGGCGTTCTCCAGCAGCGCCGAACCGAACAGCGCCACCACCGGGAAGAGCACGAAGACGTACGACACCAGGACCGCGTCGACGTGTTGGAGCAGGTAGAAGTAGGCGGCGAAACCGATCACCGAGCCGACCAGGCCGAGGTAGAGCACCCCGGTCAGCGAGCGGCCGGAGATCGCGCCCAGGTCGGGCCGCTCGACGAACGCCCCGAGCACCACCAGCCCCACCGCACCGAGCCCGATCGGCAGGGTCTCCTGGGTGAGCACGTGCACGGTGCCGCCGTAGCGGGCCATCACCGCGTACGTCAGGGCGTGCATGACCGCGGCGAGCAGCACGGCGGCCGGTGCCAGCACGCCCCGGGCGCTGATCCCGGCGGTGAGCTGGACGATGCCGACCAGGCAGCCGAGCCCGACCACCACACCGGCCCACTGCGTCCAGCTCACCGAGATCCGCGAGATCAGCACCGAGAAGAGCAGCAGGAAGACCACGACCGACGAGAAGATCAACGCGGCCAGGCCGGAGCTGATGTGCTGCTCGCCGTAGTTGATCAGCGCGTACGGGACGGCGATGTAGACCACCGCGATGAACGGCACCACCCAGCGTCGGCCCGGCGGCGGCAGCAGCGACACCCCCGGCGCGGCGAGGCAGACGGCGAGCAGGAACGGGAAGGCCACCAGGAAGCGCAACCCGGCCGCGGTGATCGGCGGCAGCGTCTCCACGCTCATCTTCATGCCGTACCAGGTGGTGCCCCAGATCAGGCACACCAGCAGGTAGAGCAGCCCGAGCTGCCAGCGGCCGGCGCGGGCGCCGGTGTGGTTCGTCATCTCATCTCCTGGTCACGCGAAGCCGAACTCGTCGAGCGCCCGCCAGAGTTGCTGGAGGTTGTAGAGGACCGTCTCGTTCCCGCAGGTGTCGATGATCCGGAGCCGCTCGTCGGTGCCGGGACGGTTCACCGCGCACCGGACCCGCCGGTCGTCGCGCTCGAGGACCACCACCGGACGGTGCTGGCCGGTGCTGGTCACCAGGTCGACCTCGATCGCGGCGAGGCCGGTGCCGTGCACCTCGACCACGCCCTCGCAGACCGGGACGACGCCGAAGACCCGGACGTTGCACTCGCCGGAGGTGCCCTGGTACTGGTTGAGCAGCCGGACCCGGCGGTGGCTCGGCACGTCGGTGGTGACGATGATCCCGGGCCCGATCAGCACGTCGTCGCCGACCGTCACCGCGCCGAGGATGCGGGCGAACGCGCCCACCTCGACCCGGTCGCCGAGCCGGGGGTGCCGCCGGCCGCTGGGGTTGTCGGCGATGCCCCGCGCGCCGAGCACCACCCCCTGGAGGATGTACGCGTCGTCGCCGATCTCGGTGGTCTCGCCGATCACCGTGCCGAGCCCGTGGTCGATGATCAGCCGCCGCCCGATGCTGGCGGCCGGGTGGATCTCCACGCCGGTGCGGACCTTGGCGGCCTCGGAGACCCGGCGGGCCACCGCGAGCCGGACGTCCGCGCCCAGCGGGGTGTCCCCGGCCCGGTGGATGGCGTGCGCCACCCGGTAGGCGAGGGTCGCCCGGTAGGCGATGTAGCTGTCCCAGACGTACTGCCACGAGCCGCCGGCGGCCGGGTCCCGGCGGGCCAGCGCGAGCAGGTCCTCCGAGGCGACCTCGCAGATGGCGCGCAGCCGCTGCGGGGTCAACAGCGACTGGGTCACCGCCGGGGACGCCTCGGCCTCGACGAGGCGGACGATCTCCGTGCGCAGCAGCGGCGTCAGGGCCTCGGTCGACGCCGGGTCGACCGGCTGCGGTGGGCCGCCCGGGGGAGTGGCCGGTCCGGACGCGGCACGGGGGGCCGGTACGCGCTGCCCCGTGCCGTCCGAGCCTGCGGCTGCCTGCAACGACGACTCCATGCGGCTCCCGCTCCCCGTTCTGCTTGGACCCGTCTCCCTCGGCGGCTCGAGTGAGATGACACTCGGTGCGACGTCACGCGTCGGAAGCGGACCTGGCCGCAGAGCGGGCAGGTGCGGTGCCAGATCGTAGTCACAGCCCCCCGCTAACGTGACGATGGAATATTGCTCAAGTCAGTGGCTGAGGGAAATAGCCAATCCTCAGTCCATTGGGGGGAGAGCATGAACGCGGAAGAGTTGGCCGCTCAGATCGGTGCGTGGAAGGACGACCAGACCCGGCTCTACCGCGGGTTGGCCGAGCAGCTGCGGCTGCTGATCCGGCTCGGATCGCTGCCCCCGGGCAGTGAACTGCCCCCCGAACGCCGGCTCGCCGTGGCGCTGGCCGTCAGCCGGACGACCATCGCCCAGGCGTACAGCCTGCTCAAGGACGAGGGTTGGCTGGTCAGCATCCAGGGCAGCGGGACCCGGGTGGCGCACGCCCAACCCGCCGTCGCGCCCCCCGCCGACTACGGCGCGGCGGCGAGCGGCTTCATCGCCGACGTGGTCCGCGACCGGGTGCGGACCGTCGACCTGACGGTCCCGTCGCCGCCGCCCGGCCCGTGGCTGATGGCGGCGATGTCCCGGCTGCCCGCCCTGGCCGCCGCCGCGTTGCCGAGCCGGGTGTACGAACCGGCCGGCTACCCCGCGCTGCGGGAGCGGATCGCCGGCAAGCTGACCGCCGACGGCCGGGTCACCGCCGTCGAGGAGGTGATCGTCACCAACGGTGCGACCCAGGCGTTGTCCCTGCTGGCGGGGGTGCTGACCCGGCGGGGCGACACCGTGCTGGTCGAGGAGCTGACCTGCCCGACGGTGCTGGCGTCGCTGCGTACCGCCGGGTTGCGGCTGGTCGTCGTGCCGGTCGAGCGGGAGGGTGCCGACCCGCAGGCGGTCGAGGCGGCCGTCCGCCGGTACGAACCCTCCTTCATCTACGTCATCCCGACATACCACAACCCGACCGGGTGGACGATGACCGAGCGGCGGCGGGCGGCGCTGGCCTCCATCGCCCGCCGGTACGGGGTGCCGCTGGTGGAGGACCTCACCCTCGCCGACACCCGGATCGACGGCCCGCTCCCGCCACCCCCGATCGGTGCGTACGCCCCCGGCGCGCAGATCTACACGGTCGGCAGCCTCAGCAAGGTCTGCTGGCCGGGGCTGCGGACCGGCTGGCTGATCGGCCCCCGCCGCGAGCTGCAACGGATCGTGCACCTGCGGGCCATGTACGACCTGGGCTGCCCGCTGCCCACCCAACTGCTCGCCGTCGAACTCCTCGACGACCTGCCGCAGATCCGCCGCGACCGGCAGCGGGAACTGCTCGGCCGCCGCGACGCCCTGCTCGCCGCCCTCGCCGAACACCTGCCGCAGTGGCGGCACGAGCCACCCCACGGCGGGCTCAGCGTCTGGTGCGCCACCCCCCGGCCGCTGCAACAGCTCAACCATGTCGCCCAGCGTCACGGCATGCAGTTGATGCTCGGCTCGCACTTCGCCGTGGGGGCACGCTCCTACCTGGACCACGTCCGCCTCCCCTTCACCCTCGACGAGCCGGAACTGGTCGAGGTGGTCCGGCGGCTGGCCGGCTACTGGGCCGAGGCGGGGCGTGGCTAGTCTCACGGTGCGCGACGATCGGTAGTACGCTGCGCCCCCATGGGCATCTCCCACCACGGACGCACCCAGCGTCTCGACCTCGCCGACCCGTCCCTGCGCGAGTGGACCTGCCGAGTCGTGCACGTCGATCCCGAACGTGGCATCGTGCTGGACCGCTCCGCCTTCTACCCCGGTGGCGGCGGCCAGCCGCCGGACCACGGCGTGCTGCTGTGGCAGGGGGTGCAGACCCGGATCGTCGGCACCCACAAGGGTGACGACCTCTACCTGATCCCCGCCGAGGGCGACCCGGTGCCGCCGGTCGGGGCCGAGGTCCGGGGCGCGATCGAGGACGAGCGTCGGTTCACCCTGATGCGCACCCACTCCGGGCTGCACGTGCTCTGCGGTGTGGTGTTCCGTGACTTCGGCGCGCTGGTGACCGGCGGCAACATGGAGCCGGGCGAGGCCCGGATGGACTTCAACCTGCCGCAGCCCCCCGAGGGCTTCAAGGGCCTGCTCGAAGAGGCGGTCAACAAGGAACTGGCCACCGACCGGCGGGTCTCCGTCCGGGTGCTGCCCCGCGACGAGGCGCTGGCCATCCCCGACATCGTCCGCACCCAGACCAACCTGATCCCGCCGGACGAGCAGGAGGTCCGGATCGTCGACATTGAGGGTCTCGACGTGCAGGCCGACGGCGGCACCCACGTCGCGTCCATCGGGCAGGTCGGGCGGATCCAAGTGGTCAAGGTGGAGAGCAAGGGCAAGCAGAACCGCCGGGTCCGTATCCGCCTGGTCAGCTGACCCGGGTCAGGCGTCGGCGGCCGGCCGGGCGGCGTCGATCCGGGCCCGGGCGCCGTCGAGGGAGCGTTGGCAGGCGGCAGCGAGCCACTCGCCGCGCTCCCACAGCGCCAGCGACTCCTCCAGCGAGGTGCCGCCGGCCTCCAACCGCTCCACCACCTGGGCCAGCTCGGAGCGGGCCTGCTCGTAGCTGAGCTGCTCCTCGGGCTTCCGGTCGGTCATCTCGTCCTCCTCATGCGTCCACGGTCACGGTCAGCTCGCCCCCGGCGAGGCGGACCCGCAGCGGGTCACCCCCGGCCACCTCGCCGGCCGCCCGCACGACGTGCCCGTCGGCCCGCTGCACGATGGCGTAGCCCCGGTCGAGGGTGGCGGCGGGGGAGAGCGCCCGCAGCCGGGCCAGGGTGTGCCGCAGGTCGTCGGTGGCCGCGTCGAGCCGGTGGTGCAGGTTGCGCCCCGCCCGGTCCCGCAACGCGGACACCTCGGCCGCCCGCTGCTCGACCATCACCTGCGGGCGGGCCAGCACCGGCCGGGACCGCAGCAGGGTCAGCCGGTGCGACTCCCGGTCGACCAGGTTGCGGACCGCCCGCTCCAGCCGGGAACGGGCCTGGCCGATCAGCCGTACCTCGTCGGCCAGGTCGGGCACGACCCGCTTGGCGGCGTCCGTCGGGGTGGAGGCGCGGACGTCGGCGACGTAGTCGACAAGCGGCGCGTCCGTCTCGTGGCCGATCGCGCTCACCACCGGGGTACGACAGGCGAAGACCGCCCGGCACAACGCCTCGTCGGAGAAGGGCAGCAGATCCTCGATGCCGCCGCCGCCCCGGGCCAGGATGATCACGTCGACGCTCTCGTCGGCGTCGAGGACCCGCAGCGCGTCGACGATCTGCGACACCGCCCCCGGCCCCTGCACCGCTACGTTGACCGTGCGGAACTCCACCGCCGGCCAGCGCCGCCGGGCATTGGTCAACACGTCCCGCTCGGCGGCGGACGCCCGGCCGGTGACCAGGCCGATCCGCTGCGGCAGGAACGGCGGCCGGCGCTTGCGGGCCCGGTCGAACAACCCTTCGGCGGCGAGCAGCTTCTTGAGTTTCTCCAGCCGGGCCAGCAGCTCACCGAGCCCCACCTGGCGGATCTCGTCGGCGCGCAGGCTCAGCGTGCCCCGCGCCGCGTAGAACTCCGGCTTGGCGTGCAGCACCACCCGGGCGCCCTCGCGCAGCTCCGGTGCGCCCGAGTCGAGGACGTCCCGGTTGGTGGTGACGGTGAGGCTGAGGTCGGCCGACGGGTCGCGCAGGGTCAGGAAGACCGTGCCCGCCCCCGGGCGACGGCTGATCTGTGCCACCTGCCCGTCGACCCAGACCCAGCCGAGCTTGGCGATCCACGCGCCGACCTTCTGGCTGACCACCCGGACCGGCCAGGGTTCCTCGGGGGTGCTGCGGGGGGCGTCGGTCACCCGCCCACCCTACGGTCCGCCCCCGACGACCCGGCGCTGCCGGGCCGCCCGCCGCGACCCGTACCCCCGCTGTGGTACGGGTCGCAGCTCCTGCCGGGGGAGATGTCGACACGTACGATGGGCGGGTGACCGAGCCTGAGGCGACCCCAAAGACCGGCAAGCGCGTGCTCCTGGCCAAGCCCCGCGGCTACTGCGCCGGGGTGGACCGGGCGGTACAGACCGTCGAGGAGGCGCTGAAGCTCTACGGCGCGCCGATCTACGTCCGCAAGCAGATCGTGCACAACAAGCACGTGGTGCAGACCCTGGAGGCGCGGGGCGCGATCTTCGTGGAGGAGAACGAGGAGGTGCCCGAGGGGGCTACCGTCATCTTCTCCGCGCACGGCGTCGCCCCCGAGGTCTACGAGCAGGCCAGAGCCCGGTCGCTGCGGGCGATCGACGCGACCTGCCCGCTGGTGACCAAGGTGCACCAGGAGGCCAAGCGGTTCGCCGCCGAGGACTACGACATCCTGCTGATCGGTCACGAGGGGCACGAGGAGGTCATCGGCACCGCCGGGGAGGCCCCCGCCCACATCCAGCTCGTCGACGGCCCCGACGACGTGGACCGGATCACCGTGCGCGACCCGAACAAGGTCGTCTGGCTGTCCCAGACCACGCTGTCGGTGGACGAGACGCTGGAGACGGTGGCCCGGCTCAAGACCCGGCTGCCGCTGCTCCAGTCGCCGCCCAGCGACGACATCTGCTACGCCACCTCCAACCGGCAGCACGTGGTCAAGGAGATCGCCCCCGACTGCGACGTGGTGATCGTGGTCGGCTCGCGCAACTCGTCCAACTCGGTACGCCTGGTCGAGGTGGCCCTGGACGCCGGGGCGCGCGCCGGGCACCTGGTCGACTTCGCCCACGAGATCGACGACGCCTGGCTGGCCGACGCCCGGACGGTGGGGCTGACCTCCGGCGCGAGCGTGCCCGACGAACTGGTCCACGAGGTGCTGGCCCACCTGGCCGCGCGGGGCTTCACCGACGTCGACGAGGTGGTCACCGCCAACGAGCGGCTGACCTTTTCGCTGCCGCAGGAACTCAAGCGCGACATGAAGGCCGCCGCGCGCGGCTGACCCCGGATTCCCGTCGGACGGAACGGATCACGGGTGGGGCGCGTCCGAGTAGGTATGAGAACTCCTCGGATGGTGGTCGTCGTGCTGCTGGCCGCCGGTGTGGTGCTCGCCGGCTGCGGCGACGGTGCCGACGTCACCGGCCCGCCGGCCACGCCGACCGGTTCCCCGTCGGCCACGGTCACCCCGTCGGCCACCGTGCCGCCGTCCGCGCCGCCGGTCTCGGTGTCCCCGTCCGCCCCGCCCGCCGGTTCGACGCCGCCCGCCGGTTCGGTGCCGCCCGGTGGGTTGAAGCCGCCACCTGGCGGCCCACGGCTGCCGCCCGGTCCGGGCGCGACGGAGCTGACCGGCACCGTCGAGGCGGGGGTCGAGCCGGGGTGCCTGCTGCTCGACGGTCATCAACTGGTCGGCGGCCCGAAAGACGTGCTCGTGGCCGGGGCCAGGGTCACCGTCGTCGGCCGGGCCCAGCCCGACCTGATGAGCACCTGCCAGCAGGGCGTCCCGTTCCTGGTGGAATCCGCCCGCCGCTCCTGACCACCCCCCTGGATCCGCACGCCCGGCTGGCCACCGGTCGACCCGCGCCCGTCCGGGGCTCGCGGGTCGACGCACTTTCGCCGAAATGGCGGTATCCGGCCGCTCCGATACCGCCATTGAGCCGACATTGCGCCCTCCGCCGCTGGGGCGGGGTGGGGTGGGTCAGGGGTGGTCGTCGGTGGGGAGGAGTTCGGGGGCCTGGGGTTGGCGGGGGGCCAGCTCGACCTGGGCCGGGACGGTCAGCTCCTGGTCGGAGACGCCCAGCTCGGCCAGCTTGCGCGCGCTGACCAGGACCCGGGCCTCCAGCGACCCGACCGCCCGGTTGTACGCCGTCACCGCGCCACCGAGCGAGCTGCCGAGCCTACCGACGTGGTCGCCCAGGGTGGACAGCCGGCCGTACAGCTCGCGGGCGAGCGCGTGCACCGCCACCGCGTTGCGGGCCAACGCCTCCTGCCGCCACGAGTACGCCACCGTACGCAGCAGCGCGACCAGGGTGGCCGGGGTGGCGAGCACCACGTTGCGGGCGAACGCGTGCTCCAGCAGCGTCGGGTCGCGCTGCAACGCCACGTCCAGGAACGGGTCGGCCGGTACGAACAGCACCACGAACTCCGGGCTGTCGTCGAACGCGGCCCAGTAGGTCTTCGCGGCCAGCGCGTCGACGTGCCCGCGCAGGTGCTTGGCGTGCCGGTCGAGGTGGGTGTCCCGGTTGCGTTCGTCGCGGGCCTCCATCGCCGTCAGGTAGGCGTCGAAGGGTGCCTTGGCGTCCACCACCACCGTCCGCCCGCCGTGCAGCCGGACCACCAGGTCGGGGCGGACCCCCTGGTGGTCGGTGGCGGCGGTGACCTGCTCGCTGAAGTCGCAGTGCTCCAGCATGCCGGCCGCCTCGACGATCCGGCGGAGCTGGTGCTCGCCCCAGCGTCCGCGTACCTGCGGGGCGCGCAGCGCGGCGACGAGCTGCTTGGTCTCGGTGCGCAGCTCACCGGAGACGATCCCCATCGAGCGGACCTGTTCGCGCAGCTCGGCGTAGGCGTCGACGCGGTCGCGTTCCAGCTCGCCGACGCGTTGCTCGTAGCGGCGCAGGGTGTCGTGCAGCGGAGCGACCGCGCGGGCCACCGCCTCCTGGGACTGGGCGGTCGCCTCGTAGCTCAGCGCCCGCATCGACTGCTCCAGCCGGCCCTCGCCCTCCCGGGTGGCGGCGAGGGTGGCCTCCAGCCGGGCGATCTCGGTGGCCGACCGGGCGCGGGCGGCGTACCAGCCGACCGCCCCACCGGCGGCGAGGCAGACCACCACCACGGCCAGCGTCGAGAAGTCCATCACCAGAGCTTGCCAAACGGGTACGACTCGACGCCCCCGGGTACGTTCGGAGGATGGAATTTCTGCTCGTGCTCATCCTGGTCGCCATGCTGGCCGGTGGTCTCGTCTGGTGGCGGCGGGAGAAGGCGGCCCGGGAGGCGCGCAGCCTCGCCGACGTCCGTGCCGACGCCCAACGCTGGTACGAGCGCCTCGGTGGCCAGGTGATGAACCTGCACGGCGACGACCCGGCGGTACGCCAGGCGCTTGTCGACGCGGGTGAGCGGTACAACGCGGCGGGCAGCCAGCTGGAGCAGGCCCGTACGGTGCACCAGTTCCGGCTGGCCCGGGAGACCGCGTTGGAGGGGCTCGCCTACGCGCGGGCGGCCCGGGTGGCGCTCGGCCTGGACCCGGGCCCGGAACTGCCCCCGCTGGCCGCCGCGCAGGGGGCCGGGGAGATCACCCGGGAGCGTCAGGTGGACGTGCAGGGGCAGACGTTCAGAGCCGGCCCGCAGCCCGGCCGGGACACCCCGTACTACTACCCGGGCGGCCGTTACCAGGGCCGGCCGGTGCCGGCCGGTTGGTACTCGACGCCGTGGTGGAAGACCGCGCTGGGGGCGGGCGTCGGGGTGGTCGGCGGGATGCTGATCGCCGACGCGCTCTTCTCGCCGGCCTTCGCCGACCCGGGGTACGACGCCGGCTACCAGGAGGGTTTCGGCGACGGCGCGGACTTCGGCGGCGACTTCGGCACCGCCGGGGACCCCGGTGGCGACTTCGGCACCGCCGGTGACTTCGGCGGGGGTGACTTCGGCGGCGGTGGGTTCGGGGGCGGCGACTTCGGTGGTGGGGATTTCGGGGGCGGCGACTTCTGATCCGGCGCCGCCGGTCGGTGGGCGGCCCGCCCCGCGCGGCGGGGCCTTCGTGGCCGTCCCGGCCGGCACCGCCATGAAGGGCCCTGCCACGAGAGCCTGTCGCAACGGCCGCTGCCACCGCCTGTGGCGGCGGCAGCGGCGGGGTCGTCAGCCGGTGTTGCGCATCCCGGCGGCGATGCCGTTGACCGTGGTGAGCAGGGCGCGCTCCAGGGCCGTACCGTCGCTGGGGGCGCGTCGGCCGCCCGGCGCGGTGATGACCGCCCGGCCGGCGGCACCGGAGTCCCGGTACTGCCGCAGCAGCGCCACCTGGAGGTGGTGCAGCGGCTCCAGGTAGGTGTCGCGCACCGCCAGGGTGCGCTGGAGCACCGGCGAGTTCTCCAGCAGGGCCGGCGACGAGGTGACCGCCAGCACCTCCTGCTTGGTCAGCTCGTACTCCTGCTGGATCTTGTCGAAGATCGGGTGCAGCTCCTCGGGGACCAGCGTCTCGACGTACCGGCGGGCGATGCTGAGGTCGGTCTTGGTCAGCATCATCTCCACGTTCGACAGGAACGTGCGGAAGAAGTGCCAGTTGCGGTGCATCTCGGCCAGCACGTCCTCCAGGCCGGCGGCGCGGGCGGCGGCGAGGCCGGAGCCGACCCCGAACCAGCCGGGCACGATCTGCCGGGTCTGCGTCCAACCGAACACCCACGGGATGGCCCGCAGCCCGCCGAGCCCGGCCCCGGTGTTCGGCCGCTTCGCCGGCCGGGACCCGATGTTCAACGCGCCCAGCAGCTCGGTCGGCGTCGACGCCCAGAAGTACGCCGGCAGGTCCGGGTCCTCCACCAGGCCCCGGTACGACCGGAAGGCCGACTCGGAGACCACGTCCATCGCCGCGTCCCAGCGTTCCAACTGCTCGGCGGGCTGCCGGGGCGCGGTGTGCAGCAGCGTCGCCTGGAGCACCGCGGCCACGGTCAGCTCCAGGTTCTCCCGGGCCAGCGCCGGCAGGGTGTACTTGTCGGAGATGACCTCACCCTGCTCGGTCACCTTGATCGCACCGTCCAGGGTGCCGTACGGCTGGGCCAGGATCGCCTCGTGGGTGGGGCCGCCGCCACGCCCGACGGTGCCGCCCCGGCCGTGGAACAACCGCAGGTGCACGCCGTGCTGGGCGGCCACGTCCCGCAGCGCCCGCTGGGCCCGGTGGATGGACCACTGGCTGGTGGTGATGCCGGCCTCCTTGTTGGAGTCGGAGTAGCCCAGCATCACCTCCTGCACGTCGCCCCGGGCCGCGACCAGCGCCCGGTAGGCCGGCAGGGAGAGCAGTTCGTTGAGCATTTCGCCGCCGGCGTTCAGCTCGGCCGGGGTCTCCAGCAGCGGGACGAAGCCGATCCGGGCCCGCCCGGTGTGCACGTCGACCAGGCCGGCCTCCCGGGCCAGCACCACCGCCGCGAGCACGTCGTCCACGCCGAGGGTCATCGAGATGATGTACGACTCGATGACCTCGCCGCCGAACCGGTCCTGCGCCTCGCGGATGGTCCCGAACACGTCGAACGTCTTGCGCGCCCCCTCGGTCAGCGGGGTGTCCAGGGCGGACAGCGGCCGGCGGCCGGTCAGCTCGTCGGCGAGCAGCTTGGTGCGCTCCAGCCGGGTCAGCGACGGGTAGTCCGACACCTCGCCGACCGCCGCGTAGAGCTGGGCGAGCACCTCGTGGTGCTTCTCGGCGTGCTCCCGGACGTCCATGGTGGCCAGGTGCAGGCCGAACGCGGAGACGGTACGGATGGTCGAGGCGAGCCGGCCGACGGCGGTGAGCTGCCCGGAGTTGCGGGCCAGCGAGGCGCGCAGCAGCTCCAGGTCGGCGATCAGCTCGCCGGAGCCCTGGTAGTCCCGGCCCGGCACGTGCGGGGTGCCGGCGCGCAGCCGCTCCCGGGTGTTGGCCAGCTTCGCCTTCACGCAGCGGGCCTTGAGCCGGTAGGGCTCCTCGGCGTTGACCCGGCGGAACCGGGGGGCCACCTCGGGCAGCGCGTCCAGGTCGGCGGCGAGGCTGGCCGACAGGTCCAGCGACACGGCGCGCAGCCGGCGGGAGACGGAGACCTCGTTGACCAGGTGCTCCATCGCCGCCTCGGTGGCGGTGATGCCGTGCTCGTGCTGGATGCGCAGCACCTCCCGGGTGACCACGGGGGTGACGAACGGGTTGCCGTCGCGGTCGCCGCCGATCCAGGTGCCGAAGGTCAGCGGGCGTGACGTCGGCGAGGTCTCCACGCCGAGGGTACGCAGCGTGTCGGCCAGGTCGTCGAGCACCTGCGGGGCGGCCTCGGCGTACAGGTCGCGCAGGTAGTAGATGGCGTTGCGGGCCTCGTCGGTCGGGTCGGGCCGGTCGAGGCGCAGCTCGTCGGTCTGCCACATCAGGTCGAGCAGTTCGGCGAGGCGACGGTTGGCCGGGCCCTCGTCGCTGGCGCCGTAGAGGATGGCGTTGGCGGTCTCGGCGTCCAGCTCGTCGGCGATGGCGCGCAGCTTGGACAGGATCGACCGGCGGGCCGCCTCGGTGGGGTGGGCGGTGAAGACGGGGCGTACCGCGAGGCGGCGGGCGGCGGCGGCGATCTCCTCGGCCGGCACCCCGCGCTCGGCGATCATCTTGGCCGCCTGGTCCAGCCAGCCGCCCTGGATCGCCCGGCGGCGGCGCAGGTCGCGGGCCCGGTGCACCTGCTCGGTGATGTTGGCCAGGTGGAAGTAGGTGGAGAAGGCGCGGGCCAGCTTGGTGCCGGTGGTCACGTCCAGCCCGCCGAGGCGCTGCGCGGCGGCCGGGGCGTCGGAGCGGACCTGGGCGCGGATCTCCTCGACCAGGTCGAGCAGCGGTCGACCCTCCTGCCGGGCCAGTGTCTGGCCGAGCAGGGTGCCGAGTCGACGGATGTCGGCCCGCAGTGCGGCGTCGGGCCCGTCGTGATCATGCTGGTCGGTCACCGTGCGCTCCTTACGTGAGTACGAAGGACAGCGCTGTCCGACTCCCTGGATGGTATCTGCGTGGCCCGGTCCGGGAGGAAGGGGTTCGGTGTGTCACCTTCCCCACGATCACCGCCCGCCCCGCCCGGCCCCGGCCCGGCGTCCCCGGAACAGGGCGGCGGTGAGCAGGCCGGACAGCCCGAGGACGGTCCAGAGCAGCAGCCCGGCCAGCGGCCAGCGGGCCGACCGCCAGTCGAAGTAGACGGCCGATTTGAGTAGGTCGGTGGCGAGGCCGGGGACGTTCCAGCGGTGCATCCCACGCAGCGCGGCGGGCAGGAACTCGGGGGCGTAGATGCCGCCCGAGCCGGGGTTGCCGAGCACCACCAGCAGCAGGATCACCAGCCCGGTGCCGAGCAGACCCAGCCAGCCCTGCACGGCGGCGGCCACCATCGCGGCGGTGAAGACGGTGAGCATCCCGACCGCCGCCACCGCGACCAGGTCGTGGTCCCAGACGTCGAGCACCGGGCCGACCAGCACCGCGCCGATGGTGCCGAGCAGCACCGCGTGCACGGCCAGCGAACCGATCCGCAGCCCGGCCCGGCGCAGCCCGCGGGGGGCGGTGCCGAGCGAGACGCCGAGCGCGGTCGAGGCCAGGTAGCCGCCGAGCACCAGCCCGACGGCCAGGTAGAACGGCACCAGGCCACGCGGGTCGTCGGGGGAGACGGGCACCTGGTCGGTGACGGTGAGCGGCGCCCCCGCCTGTCGGGCGGCCGGGGTGAGGACCCCGGTGACCAGTTCGGTGGCCGCCGGGGCGGAGGCGCTGGCGGTGGCCAGGGTGAGCGTGCCGTCGGGGGCGGAGGTGAGCACGGCGTACACCTGGCGGGCGGTGAGGGCGTCGTCGGCCGCGCCGGGGTCGGCGTACCGGACGGGTTCGATGGTGTCGGTGCGGGCCCGCACGGCGGTCAGCAGCGACTCGGCGTGCTGGTCGCCGGTCACCACCCCGACCGGCACGTCCCGGGGGCGCGGCTGGTGCAACGCGCCGACGTAGGCCGCGATGAACGCGGTGGCCAGCACCAGCGTGCCGACCAGCAGCGCCGCCGTGCGGGGCAGCCAGTCCCGGGTCCGCGGCTCCTCGTCCACCGGCCCAGCCTATGGCCGCAATGCCCGACCTGTAGGGCTTTGTCGGGCGAAAACCGCTGGTGGTGGGCGGTAGGTTCCGCTCGTGGCCCTTCCCGAATACCCCACCAAGCCGAAGCCGGGCGACCGGGTCGCGGTGGTGTCCCCCTCCGCCGGCCTGGCGGGTCTCTTCCCCCACGTGTACGAGCTGGGCCTGCGCCGGCTGCGCGAGGAGCTCGGTCTGGAGCCGGTGGAGTACCCCACCACCCGGCAGACCCGGGCCGACCCCCGGGACCGGGCACGCGACCTGACCGCCGCCTTCGCCGACCCGACGGTCACCGCCGTGCTCGCCACCGTCGGCGGCGACGACCTGATCACGGTCACCCCGCACCTCGACGACGAGGTGCTGCGGGCCAACCCGAAGCCCTACTTCGGCTACTCGGACAACACCAACGTCCTCAACCACCTGTACCGGCTGGGGATGGTGTCCTATCACGGCGGCTCGGTGCTGGTGCACCTCGGTCGACCCGGCGCGTCGCACCCGCTGACCCTCGACTCGCTGCGTGCCGCCCTGTTCACCTCCGGCTGGCACGAGCTGACCCCCGCGTCGCAGTGGGGTGACGAACCGGGCGACTGGCGGAACCCCGCCACGCTCGCGGTCGAACCGCCGATGCTGCCCGGCGAGGGCTGGCGCTGGCGGGGCCCGTCGACGGTGGTCGAGGGCCGCACCTGGGGCGGCTGCCTGGAGATCCTGCACTGGCTGATGGCCGCCGACCGGGTCCCGTCGGCCGCCGAACTGGCCGGCTCGGTGCTCGTCGTCGAGACCTCCAACGAGTTGCCCGACGCGCAGGAGGTGTTCCGGATCGTCCGGAACATGGGCGAGCGGGGGCTGCTCGCGGCCTTCCCGGCGGTCGTCGTCGGCCGGCCCAAGGCGTGGGACTTCGCCCGACCACTGCCGGTGGCGGACCGGCTGGCGTGGGGTGCGGCGCAGCGTGGCGCGATCATCCGGGCGCTGACCGCGTACCGCCCGGACGCGGTGGTGGTCTTCGACGTCGACCTCGGCCACACCGACCCGCAGTTGATCATCCCGTACGGCGGGGAGATCGTGGTCGACGCGGTCGAACGCCGCATCATGGTCCGCTACTGAGCGGCCGGGTCCCGGACGTAGACGCCCTCGCCCTGTCTTCCCTCGATCAGCCCTTCGGCCTTGAGGATGAGCAGGGCGGTCCGGACCGAGCCGTAGGAGACGCCGTACGTCTCGATGAGGCCCTTGGTCGTGGGTAGCTGATCACCCGGTATCAGTTTTCCGGCGCGGATCTGATCGCGGATGGCTGATGCCACCTGCTCATATTTGGGTGTGTTCATGGTGTCTCCCTGGCTCGCAGGGCCAAGTAGATCACCACAAGTTGACAGCGTCTATAACGTCGACAGTGTCGACAATGTCGACGTCCGGCTATAAGCTGACCTCGCTGACCTGGCTCGCAACCGGTTGAGCATCACCAACAGGGCGGCCCGGGGTGGAGGTGGCACTCCGCTCCCCGGGCCTTGACCAGGAAAGGACCCTGGCCCATGGGCAACCTACCGAATCCCCCGCACCTGGTGAGTCCCGTCCGACCGTCGGGCTCCGGCCATCCGCCGTGGTGCCTGCGTGGTCCGGACTGCGCCGGCCCGAACGATCTGCACCTGTCCCGACTCCTCGACGCGGCCGTACACGGCGACGAGGTGATCCAGGTCCGGCTCGGCCTGTGGCGCATGGATATCGGCCCGACCCCGCCGTCCGGGCTGCTGTTGGAGTGCTCGGCCGGCGAGGAGGTCGACCGCTGGCCGATCGGCCTCGCCCAGTCCCGCCGCCTGGCCCGCCTGTCCCACCACCTGATCAACCAGCTCGACCCGCGCCTGACCCGCGCCGCCTGAACACCTCCCGGGTGGGGCGTCGCAATGTCATGGATGTAGTGGTGTCTGCGAGCGGGGATGCCGCTACATCCGCGACATTAAGATGATCTTGGGTGGGGTGAGGGGCTCCTCGGGTGGGCGGGGATAGGGCGGTGGGCGGGGATAGGCTGGTCGACGTGCACCCCCCGTCCGGCTGGACGAGGGGCAGCAGTCGTGCGCGTCGACTCCTCTGGAAGTGATCACTGATGCTCACCGGACTCTTCTCCGCCGCCCTGGCCGATCCCGGGCTGACCCGGGCGCGTGACCTGGCGCGCTCCGGTGCCGCCCAGGTCGACGGGCTGGACCTGACCGCCCCGACCGCGCTGCGCCCGTTCGCCGTGGCCGCCGTCGCCGCCGACGAGGCGGTCGGTGGGGCCGGCCGGCCGGTGCTCGCGGTGACCGCCACCAGCCGGGAGGCCGACGACCTGGCCGCCGCGCTGGACAGCCTGCTCCCGGCCGGGCAGGTCGCGGTCTTCCCGTCCTGGGAGACGCTGCCGCACGAGCGGCTCTCGCCCCGCTCCGACACCGTCGGCCGACGGCTGGCCGTGCTGCGCCGCCTCGCCCACCCGGACGCCCCGGGTCCGCACACCGTCCGGGCCGACGTCGACGCCGGCCCGCTGCGGGTGGTGGTGGCACCGGTGCGCTCGCTGCTGCAACCGCAGCTCAAGGGCCTTGGCGATCTGGAGCCGGTGCAGCTTTCCGCCGGTGAGGAGGCCGACCTGGAGGAGATCGCCCGCCGGCTCACCGACCTGGCGTACGCCCGCGTCGACCTGGTCACCAAGCGCGGCGAGTTCGCGGTACGCGGCGGCATCCTGGACGTCTTCCCGCCCACCGACGAGCACCCGTCCCGGGTCGAGTTCTGGGGCGACGAGGTGGAGGAGATCCGCACCTTCGCCGTCGCCGACCAGCGCACCATCGAAGGCGTACCGCAGTTGTGGGCCCCGTCGTGCCGGGAGCTGCTGCTGACCCCGGCGGTACGCCGGCGGGCCGCCGCGCTCGCCGGGCAGCACCCGGAGCTGGCCGAGATCCTCGACAAGCTGGCCGAGGGCATCCCGGTCGAGGGAATGGAGTCGCTGGTGCCGGCGCTGCTCGGCGACGAGAGCCTGGAACTGCTGGTGGACACCATGCCGGCCGGCACCCACGTGCTGCTCTGCGACCCGGAGCGGATCCGCACCCGGGCGCACGACCTGGTGCGTACCTCGGAGGAGTTCCTCCAGGCCAGCTGGGCCGCGGCCGCCGTCGGTGGCCAGGCCCCGGTCGACCTCGGCGCCGCCGCCTTCAAGTCCCTGGCCGAGGTCCGCGCCGCCGCCCGCGCCCTGCGCCAGCCCTGGTGGACCCTCGCCCCGTTCGGACTGGTCGAGGCGGACGCCGCCGCGCCGGCCCGGCAGCCCTGGGAGGACGCGCCGACCGGGGCGGACGTGACCCCCGACGACGCGATCGCGGTGAGCCTGGCCGCCCAGCCGGCCCCGCTCTACCACGGTGAGACCGACCGGGTGGTCGACGACCTCAAGCGCTGGACCGGTGAGGGCTGGTCGGTGGCGCTGGTCTTCGAGGGGCACGGTCCCGCCCAGCGGGCCGTCGAGGTGCTCCGCGACGCCGGCCTGGGCGCCCGGCTCACCGAGCAGGTGCCGGCCGCCCCCGCCCCCGGCGAGGTGCTGGTCTCCTGCGGCCGCCTGACCGCCGGCTTCGTCGATGAGGCGTCGAGGTTCGTGCTGCTCACCGGCAGCGACGTCACCGGCGGCCGGGGCACCACCACCCGGGACATGCGCAAGATGCCGAGCCGGCGACGCAACACCATCGACCCGCTGGAGCTGAAGGCCGGCGACTTCGTCGTGCACGAGCAGCACGGCATCGGCCGGTACGTCGAGCTGGTGCAGCGCACCGTCAACGGCGCGTCCCGGGAATACCTCGTCATCGAGTACGCGGCCAGCAAGCGCGGCCAGCCCGGCGACCGGCTGTTCGTCCCCACCGACCAGCTCGACCAGCTCTCCCGCTACGTCGGCGGCGAGCAGCCCACCCTGCACAAGATGGGCGGCTCGGACTGGCAGAAGTCCAAGGCCCGCGCCCGCAAGGCGGTCCGGGAGATCGCCGCCCAGCTCATCCAGCTCTACGCCGCCCGCAAGGCGTCCAAGGGGCACGCGTTCGCCCCGGACTCCCCGTGGCAGCGGGAGCTGGAGGACGCCTTCCCGTGGCAGGAGACGCCCGACCAGCTGGCCGCCATCGAGGAGGTCAAGCGGGACATGGAACAGACCGTCCCGATGGACCGGCTGATCTGCGGCGACGTCGGCTACGGCAAGACCGAGATCGCCGTCCGGGCGGCGTTCAAGGCGGTGCAGGACGGCAAGCAGGTGGCGGTGCTGGTACCGACGACGCTGCTGGTGCAGCAGCACTACAACACGTTCGCCGAGCGGATGAACCAGTTCCCGGTGACGATCCGGCAGCTCTCCCGGTTCCAGACCGCCAAGGAGAGCGAGCGGACGCTGGAGATGGTCGCCGACGGCACCGTCGACATCGTCATCGGCACCCACCGGCTGCTCCAGACGGCCACCCGGTTCAAGTCCCTCGGCATGGTGATCATCGACGAGGAGCAGCGGTTCGGCGTCGAGCACAAGGAACACCTCAAGACGTTGCGCGCCTCGGTCGACGTGCTCAGCATGTCGGCCACCCCGATCCCGAGGACGCTGGAGATGGCGATCACCGGCATCCGGGAGATGTCGACGATCGCCACCCCGCCGGAGGAGCGGCACCCGGTGCTGACCTTCGTCGGGGCGTACGACGACCGGCAGGTGGCCGCGTCGATCCACCGGGAGCTGCTCCGCGACGGGCAGGTGTTCTACCTGCACAACCGGGTGGAGTCGATCGACCGGACCGCCCGGAAGCTGCGCGAGCTGGTGCCCGAGGCGCGGGTGGCGGTGGCCCACGGGCAGATGGGCGAGGAGGCCCTGGAGAAGGTGATGGTCGGCTTCTGGGAGAAGGAGTTCGACGTCCTGGTCTGCACCACCATCGTCGAGTCCGGCATCGACATCCCGAACGCCAACACCCTGATCGTGGAGCGGGCCGACCTGCTCGGCCTGGCCCAGCTGCACCAGATCCGGGGCCGGGTGGGCCGGGGACGGGAGCGGGCGTACGCCTACTTCCTCTATCCGCCGGAGAAGCCGCTCACCGAGCACGCGCACGAGCGGCTGGCCACCATCGCCCAGCACACCGAGCTGGGCGCGGGCATGTACGTGGCGATGAAGGACCTGGAGATCAGGGGTGCCGGCAACCTGCTCGGCGGCGAACAGTCCGGGCACATCGAGGGCGTCGGGTTCGACCTGTACGTCCGGATGGTCGGCGAGGCGGTGTCGGCGTTCAAGGGCGAGAGCACCGAGGAGGACACCGACGTCAAGATCGACCTCCCGATCGACGCGCACCTGCCGCACGACTACGTCGGGGTGGAACGGCTGCGGCTGGAGATGTACCGCAAGCTCGCCGAGGCGCGCGACGACGCCCGGCTGCGCGAGGTGGTGGCCGAGATGACCGACAGGTACGGCGAGCCGCCCGCCCCGGTGCAGAACCTCGTCGCGGTGGCCCGGTTCCGGCTGCTGGCCCGCCGGTACGGCCTGACCGACGTGTCGATGCAGGGCAAGCACATCCGGTTCGGGCCGCTGCCGCTGCCCGACTCGAAGCAGTTGCGGCTCAAGCGCTACCACCCGGACTCGGTCTACAAGCCGGCCACCGACCAGGTCAGCGTGCCCCGGCCGAGCACCCGCCGGGTCGGCGGCGAGCCGCTGCGCGACCAGGCGCTGTTGGAGTGGTGCGCCCAGCTCCTCTCCGACGTCCTCGGCGAACCGGCCGCGTTGGCGGGGGCGCGGGGATGAGGGGGCGGTCGCCCGCCGGGCGCGGGGCGTCGGGCGGCCTGCGGCGCACGGTGGGCGGCGTCACCGTACACAGGCAGGCATGAGAGAGTGACCGTCATGCGTGCACGCCGTCTCATCGCCGCCGCCAGCGTCGCGGCCCTGGGTGTCCTCTCCCTCACCGCCTGCGGCAAGGCATCCCCGGATGTGGCCGCATACATCGGCGACAGTCGCTACTCGGTGGCCCGCGTGGACGCGATCTACACCGACGCGCAGACCAGGTACGCCGAGGCGGTGCGGCAGGGCGCGGCCCAGTCCGGCCAGACCCTGAGCCCGGAGCAGCTGCGGGCCGGGCTGACCCGGCAGGACGTGGTGAACCTGCTGGTCAGCATCGACCTGGGCAAGCGGGTCGCGGCCGAGAAGAACATCCAGGTCCCCGACCAGATCACCCCGGACCAGTTGGCCCAGCAGCTCCAGATGCCGCCGCAGGCGGAGTTCGCGAAGCTGTGGGGCGAGTGGGCCGACCTGTTCGTGGTGCTCAGCCAGCAGTTGCCGCCCGCCGACCTGAGCGACGAGTCGGTGATGGCGGTCTACCACGCGATCGAGAAGACCGGCGGCATCGACCGGGGGCTGTCGGTGGCGCAGGTGCGGCAGCTCTTCGGCGACGGCGGTTTCGTGCGCACCTCCTCGGCGTTGAGCGCCGCGCTGGGCGAGCAGGCCGACAAGGTCGACGTCGAGGTCAACCCCCGGTACCGGCCGCTCGGCGTCCCCGCCTGGGTCAACAAGGGCCAGGAGCTGGTCTTCTACGCGCTGCCGTACATCGACGCGAGTGGCCCGGTGACCGACGTGTCGACGCCCGAGCCGGTCGCCAGCCCGACCCCGGAGCAGGGGCCGGCGGCCTCCTGAGCATGTCCGACCGGATCGTCCTGCTGGTCACCTCACCCCGGTTGCCGGCCGGTCTGCTGACCGCCGCCGCCTGGGACACGCTGCGCTCCGCACCGGTGCTGACCGGCGCGGAGGGTGCCCAGGTCACGGCGGTACGCGCGGCCGGCGTCGAGGTCACCGTGGTCTCCGCCGGGGCCGGCGACGCGCTGCTGGACGCGGCGGCGGCGCACGGCACGGCGGTCTGGCTTGCCGGCCCGACCGGCGACGAGTCCCTGGCCCGGGAGGTGGGCCTGCGGCTGGCCCGCCAGCCGGGGCTGGCCGAGCTGGAGCTGATGTACGGCTCGTGGGACCCGCCGGGGGCCCGGCTGCTCGACGCGGTCGAGGTGATGGACCGGCTCGCCTCGCCGGGCGGTGACCCGTGGAAGCGGGCCCAGACCCACCGCAGCCTCGCCGGCTTCCTGATCGAGGAGTGCTACGAGGCGTACGACGCGATAAGCGACGGCGACACTGACGCGCTGCGCGAGGAGCTGGGCGACGTGCTGCTCCAGGTGCTGTTGCACGCCCGCCTCGCGGAGAACCTGCCCGAGGACGAGCGGTGGAGCGTCGACGACGTGGCCGGCACCCTGGTCGACAAGATGGTCCGCCGCAACCCGCACGTCTTCTCCGGTGCGCAGGCGGGTTCGCTGGCCGAGATCGAGGCGAACTGGGAGCGGATCAAGCAGGCCGAGAAGGCCCGCGCGTCGGTGCTCGACGGCATCGCGCTGAGCCAGCCCGCCCTGGCCCTGGCGGCGAAGGTGCTGGACCGCGCCGGTCGGGCCGGGCTGGCCGTGCCCTTGCCGTCCCCCGACGCCCAGCCCGACCCGGAGTCCCGCCTGGGTGCCACCCTGCTGGCCCTGGTCGCCGAGGCCCGCCACGCCGGCCTGGACCCCGAGGCGGCCCTGCGCCGCGCCACCCTCACCCTCACCCGGACCCTCCGCACCACCGAACCCCCCACCCCGTCGAGTTGATCAAGAAGTTCGCGTCAGATCCGCGCGCTCCAGTGACGCGAACCTCTTGATCGACGGGGTCGGCGCGCGGCCGGTGGGGGACCGGTGGGGTGGGTAGGGTCGGGGGATGGGTGCATTCGTGCCGCTGGCGGAGCGGATCGTCGAGGCAGTGCTGGAGAGCCGACCCGGGTTCGCCACGTCGGCCGGGGACCACCGCTACGACGACCGGCTGCCCGACCTCTCCGCCCCGGCGGTCGCCGCCGACCAGGCGATGCTGCGGGAGGCCGCCGACGCGCTCGCCGAGGTCGACGCGGACTCCCTCGACGTCGAGGAGCAGGTCGACCACGCGCTGCTCGCCGCCCTGGTCGACCGGGAACTGTTCGAGCGCAGCGAGATCCGGGCCTTCGAGTGGGACCCGTTGGTGCACAACCCCGGCCCGCTGCTGCACGCCCTGCTCGCCCGCCCGTACGCGCCGGTGGAGCAGCGGCTGGCGCACCTGGTGGGGCGGCTGACCGCCGTACCCGACGCGTTGGCGGCCGCGCGGGCGACGCTGCGGGACATGCCCCGGGTACACGCCGAGACGGCGGTCGGGCAGTTCGCCGGCAGCGCCGCGCTGATCCGCGACGAGGTGCCGCTGCTGCTCGCTCAGGCTCCCGCGCTGGCCGGCACGGTGCAGCCGGCGGCGACGGCGGCGATCGCCGCGCTCGACGAGTTCGTCGGCTGGCTGCGCGCCGGGCTGGCCGCCGACGCCGGGCCGGGCCGCGACCCCCGGCTGGGCCGCCGCCGCTGGGAGGCCCGGCTCTGGCACACCCTCGACACCGAGCTGGGTGCGGCCGAGGTGCAGCGCCGCGCCTGGGCCAACCTCGACCGGGTCACCGCCGAGATCCGCGCCGCCGCCGTCGAGCTGGTCGGTGGACCGGCCGACGACGGGACGGTACGCCGGGCGCTGGACCTGCTCGCCGCCGAGCACCCCGACGACCACTCCATCGTGGACCTCGCCTCGGTCACCCTCGACGAGGCAGTCGACTTCGTCCGGGCGCACGACCTGGTCAGCCTGGTCGACGACCCGTGCGTGATCCAGGAGATGCCGGAGTTCGCCCGGGGCGTCGCGGTGGCCTACTGCGACTCGCCCGGCCCGCTGGAACCGGCCGACCTGCCCACCTTCTACTGCATCGCACCCACCCCGGCGGACTGGCCCGCACACCGGGTCGACTCGTTCTACCGCGAATACAACGACCACATGATCCGCAACCTGACCGTGCACGAGGCGATGCCGGGGCACTTCCTCCAGCTCGCCCACGCCCGCCGGTACGCCGGCCCCACCCGGGTCCGGGCGCTCACCGAGTCGGGGGTGTTCATCGAGGGCTGGGCGGTCTACACCGAGGAGCTGATGGCCGGCCTCGGCTTCGGCGGCCTGCCGGTCCGCCTCCAGCAGCTCAAGATGCAACTCCGGATGACCATCAACGCCCTGCTCGACCAGCTCGTCCACTGTGACCAGATGACCGAGGCGGACGCACTGGCGCTGATGACCGAACGCGGCTTCCAGGAGGAGGGCGAGGCGGCCGGCAAGTGGCGGCGGGCGCTGCTCACCTCGACCCAGCTCTCCACGTACTTCGTCGGCTACAGCGAGATGGCCGACATCGCCGCCGCCCGCCCGGCCGGGGTGCCGCTGCGCGGGTGGCACGACGCGATGCTCGCCCACGACTGCCCGCCGCCGCGCCACCTGCGCACCCTGCTCGGCGTCTGAGCGGGCCGGGCCGGGTTCAGCCCCGGGCGGCGACCGCGTCGATGAGCCAGCGGGAGATCGAGTACGCCGGGGGCAGCTCGGCCGGCAGCGCGTCCACCGGGAACCAGCGGGCCCGCACCAGCTCCCGCCCGTCCACCTCCGGCTCGGCGGTGGGGTCGGCGGCGGTGGCGGTGAAACCGGCGAGCAGCACCCCCGGCCCGGAGATCGCCCAGGGTTGGCTGCCGAAGTAGTCGACGCTGCCGAGGGCCAGCCCGACCTCCTCGGTGACCTCCCGGCGGACCGCCGTCTCCAACGACTCGCCGGCCTCGACGAAGCCGGCGACCAGCGCCCACAGCCCGGTCGGGCCGGAGGCGTGCCGCACCAGCAGCAGCTCGGTGGGGCCGCCGGCCGGCCCGGGGCGGGTGATCGCCGCCAGCACCGCCGGGGAGAGCCGCAGCGGCACGTACAGGTCGCAGGCGGGGCAACGCCGGGCCGTCTCGCCGGGCACGTCGGCCAGTTCCGCCCGGCAGGCCCCGCACCAGCGGTGGGTACGCCGGAAGGTGACCACGGCCACCGCCCGCCCGGCGAGCGTGGCGAGCGGTTCGGGCAGCTCGGCGGCGAGCGCCCGCCAACTGCGCCAGCGCCCGGCCGGCCGGGTCGCGTCGTCCGGTGCCGCCGCCCAGGCCGGCACCCCGTCGAGCGTGCCCACCGGCACCCAGCCGGTCGCATCCGGCAGCTCGCCGACCCGGGGCAGGCCCCCGTCGGGGCCGGTGAGGAGCCGGTGGCCGGCGACGAGCAGGCCCAGGTCGCCGGGCGCGGGCGACGGAGCGCCGGCCGGGGCGGGGTCTGCGGGTGGGGGGACGGTCACGACGTCGCCGGCCGGCGGTCGGTCACCCCGGCGCCGGCGGGCAGGTCGAACGCTGTCGGTGTCACCGAGTCGGTGTAGCGGTCCAGGGTCAGTTCGACGGGCTGGCCGTCGAGCACCCCGGTGAAGCTGCCGAGCACACCCTCGCTGGTGACGCAGGTGTCGAAGTTCCCGGCGGCCCGGCGGACCTCGACGCAGGTGGCGTGGTGCCCGGTGATCGTGGTGTCGGTCTGCCTGATCTGGGCCGCCGGGTCGAGGGCGGCCTCGGTGAGCAGACCGATCACCGCCGGCGGGGTGACCAGGCCGGCCTTGCGGGCCTCGGTGAACAGCGGCACGGCGGCCTTGCCGGACATCAGCACCGGCGGCTCGACCGTGCAGGTGGTCCGCCCGGCGGTGGTCCCGCACCGGGTGATGGCCTGCTCGGAGACGGTGATCTTGCCGGCGGTCCAGGTGTACGCGGACCGGGCCGGCTCCTTCGTCTGGGCGATGGTGAAGTCCCGGCCACCGGCGAGCCGGTACTCGGCGGTCCAGGTCCGCACCAGCGACTCGTCGAGCCGGGTGGCGAGATCGTTGATCAGATCGGCGCGGCCGAGGGTGCGCCCGGCGTCGTCGAAGGTCTGACAGCCGGTGACGGTGAGCGACGCGATGACCGACACGGCGAGCACGCGGAGGGTGGTCGAGACGGCGGGCATGGCGACCAGCGTGGTCGATCGGGTCCACCCGGCGCAAACCGGTTGCCGGTTCAGGGGTGAGAATCCGGGAATGTCCGTCCCGGCGTACCGATTAGGGGTGGGCTACGTGTCCCCGGACGCCGTGCGGCCGGACGCCGCCCGATACGCTGCGTTCAACACACCTGCCTCAGCCGCACCGTCGCGGCCCGAACCGGATTCGCACACACGAACGAGGAGCGACTCAGTGGCAACCATCGAGGGAATCGTCGCCCGGGAGATTCTCGACTCGCGGGGCAACCCCACGGTCGAGGTCGAGGTAGGGCTGGACGACGGCACGATCGCCCGCGCCGCCGTACCCTCCGGCGCCTCCACCGGCGCCTTCGAAGCGGTCGAACTGCGCGACGGTGACAAGGGCCGCTACCTGGGCAAGGGCGTCGAGAACGCGGTCGCCAACATCGAGGACAAGATCGTCGACCAGCTCATCGGCTACGAGGCCAGCGAGCAGCGGCTGATCGACCAGAAGATGCTCGACCTCGACGGCTCCGACAACAAGGGCGAGCTGGGCGCGAACGCGATCCTCGGGGTCTCGCTGGCGGTGGCCAAGGCCGCGGCCGGCAGCGCCGAGCTGAGCCTGTTCCGCTACCTGGGCGGCCCCAACGCACACCTGCTGCCGGTGCCGATGATGAACATCCTCAACGGTGGGGCACACGCCGACTCGAACGTCGACGTGCAGGAGTTCATGATCGCGCCGATCGGGGCGTCCAGCTTCCGCGAGGCGCTGCGCTCCGGGGCCGAGGTCTACCACGCGCTGAAGTCGGTGCTGAAGAAGAAGGACCTCTCCACCGGCCTGGGCGACGAGGGCGGCTTCGCCCCCAACCTGCCCAGCAACGCCGCCGCGCTGGACCTGATCGCCGAGGCGGTCGAGAAGGCCGGCTACCGGCTGGGCACCGACATCGTCTTCGCCCTCGACGTGGCCGCCACCGAGTTCTTCGACAACGGCACCTACACGTTCGAGAGCGCGGCCAAGAGCGCCGAGGAGATGAGCAACTACTACACCAAGCTCATCGGCGACTACCCGATCGTCTCCATCGAGGACCCGCTGGCCGAGGACGACTGGAGCGGCTGGGCCACCCTGACCGCCGCCGTCGGCGACCGGATCCAGATCGTCGGCGACGACCTGTTCGTCACCAACCCGCAGCGCATCGCCCGGGGCATCACCGAGAAGGCCGCCAACGCGGTGCTCGTCAAGGTCAACCAGATCGGCTCGCTGACCGAGACGCTGGACGCCGTGGACCTGGCCCACCGGGCCGGCTTCAAGTGCATGATGAGCCACCGCTCCGGCGAGACCGAGGACACCACCATCGCCGACCTGGCCGTCGCCACCGGCTGCGGCCAGATCAAGACCGGTGCCCCGGCCCGGTCCGACCGGGTCGCCAAGTACAACCAGCTCCTGCGGATCGAGGAGGAGCTGGGCGACGCGGCGCGGTACGCCGGCGTCGGCGCGTTCCCGCGTTACCGTTCGGCCTGACCCGGGCGAACCTCGGGGGGAGGGGTGTGACGATGCAGCAGCGCCGCACACCGGGTGGCCAACGCCCGGCCCGCCGGCCGACCGGCCGGCCGGGCGGGGCCCGGGGCGCCCGCACGCCGCTGCGCGACGGCGGGGTCCGCGCCGAGGCGCGGACCACCGCGGCCCGCTCGCGCGGTGTCGATGGTGTCCGGTCGGCCAACCGCCCGGCGGCGGCGCGCCGGACGGCGGCCGGCGGCACCATCCGCCGGCTCACCGCACCCCACCCCCGACGGTTCACCGGGCGGGCCACCGTCCTGTTCGCGGTGCTGCTCGCGCTCGCCCTGGCCTACACCTACCCGGTCCGGGTCTACCTCGACCAGCAGGTCGACATCGAGCGGATGGAGGCCAGCCAGGCCGCCCAGCGCGAAGAGATCGCCGAGCTGTCCGCCCAGGCGGCGAAGTGGCAGGACCCCGAATACATCAAGATCAAGGCGCGGGAACGGTTCTACATGGTGGCCCCCGGCGAGACCCCGGTGATCGTGCTCAACGACGCCGACGGCGCGGCCCGCGACGCCAACGGCGGTCGGCCGCCGGCCCCGCCCAAGGCCCCCGCCCCCTGGTACGACACCCTGTGGTCGAGCGTCCGGGCGGCGAACGGCGAAGCCGCCGACCAGTGAGCAGCACCCGCGTACCGAACGAGAGATGGGCACCGTGAACGTCGTACCACCGCAGGAGCCGGCGGCGGACTCCGTACCCCCGCCGGAGCACCAGCCGGCCACCGAGGCCGACCTGGCCGCGGTGGCCGCGCAGCTCGGACGCCCGCCCCGGGGCACCCGGGCGGTGGCCCACCGCTGCCCGTGCGGCCTACCCGACGTGGTGGAGACCACCCCCCGGCTCGCCGACGGCACCCCCTTTCCGACGCTGTTCTACCTGACCTGCCCCCGGGCGACGGCGGCGTGCAGCCGGCTGGAGTCGGCCGGGCTGATGAAGGAGATGGCCGAGCGGCTCGCCGACGACCCGGAGCTGGCCGACCGGTACCGGGCGGCGCACGAGGACTACCTGGCCCGCCGGGCCGCGATCGGCGAGGTGCCGGAGATCGCCGGCATCTCCGCCGGTGGGATGCCCGGCCGGGTGAAGTGCCTGCACGTGCACCTGGGCCACGCGCTCGGCGCCGGTCCGGGGGTCAACCCGTTCGGCGACGAGACGCTCGCCCTGGTGGAGAAGTGGTGGACGGCCGGGCCCTGCGTGGACGTGCCGACGCCCCGGGTGAAATGACCGACGGGATCGAGGTACGCCGGGCCCGCACCGGCGACGTACGCGGCATCCGGCGGCTGGTCGACACCTACACCGACGACCGGCGGCTGCTCAGCAAGGCCACCGTCACCCTCTACGAGGACGTGCAGGAGTTCCGGGTCGCGGTGACCGGCGACGGGCGGGTGGTCGGCTGCGGGGCGCTGCACGTGATGTGGGAGGACCTCGCCGAGATCCGCACCGTGGCCGTCGACCCGGCCTGCCGGGGCCGGCGGCTCGGCCACCGGATCGTCACCGAGCTGATCGACGCCGCCCGGGAACTGGGCATCGCCCGGATCTTCGTGCTCACCTTCGAGACGGCGTTCTTCGGCGCGTTCGGGTTCACCGAGATCGACGGCGCCCCGGTGCCGCAGCCCGTCTACGAGCAGCTGCTGCGCTCCTACGACGAGGGCGTCGCCGAGTTCCTCGACCTGGAACGGGTCAAGCCGAACACCCTGGGCAACACCCGGATGCTGCTGCGCCTCTAGCCGGTGGCAGTCCCGGTGTCTTGACCCGGCCCGGCACCCTGGGCCGGTGACGATCCTGCGCCGGTTGGTTGCCCTGCCCGCCGCCCTGGTGACCCTGTTCGCGCTGGTCGGCGTGGCCCGGCTGATCGCCCCGGCCACCGGTGGCGTCGACCGCCAGCCGCCCGGGGTGGACCGGCAACTCGACTACCTGCGCGCCGAGCTGGACGACGGTGCCGGCGAGGACGCCCAGGCGATGTTCCCGGAGGGCTGGTTCTTCGCCCACGCGCTGTACGGGCTGGCCCGGGTGGAGACCGGCCTTCGGCAGCCGCCGCAGGAGCGCGACGAGGCGCTGCGGGAGGCCCGGTGGGCGCTGGCCCGGCTGGAGTCCCCGGCCGGCACTGCCCCGTTCAGCGCCGACCTGACCCCGGCGTACGGCGTCTTCCACGCCGGCTGGACGAACTGGCTGCGCGGTGGGGTGCTCGCCCTGCAACCGACGTCGGGTCGGGACCCGGCGGAGATGCGGCGGTTCGCCGAGACGTCGGCGACCCTGGCCGCCGCGTTCGACGCCTCGGCCACGCCGTACCTCGCCGCCTACCCGGGGCAGGCGTGGCCGGTCGACTCGACGGTGGCGGTGGCCTCGCTGCGGCTGCACGACCACCTGCTGCCGCCCCGGTTCGCCCGGACCACGGCACGCTGGCTGGACGGGGTCCGCCAGCGGCTCGACCCGCGTACCGGCCTGCTGCCGCACCGGGTCGATCCGGGCACCGGCGCGCCGGCCGAGGTGGCCCGGGGCACCTCGCAGAGCGTCATCCAGCGGTTCCTGCCGGAGATCGACCCGACCTTCGCCCGGGAGCAGTACCTGCGCTTCCGCACCGGGTTCGTGGTGTCGCCGCTGGGGCTCGGGCCGGCCGTGCGGGAGTATCCGCGCGGGCTGGACGGCCCGGGGGACGTCGACTCGGGGCCGCTGCCACTCGGCGTGAGCTTCTCCGCCACCGTGGTGACCCTCGGCGCGGCCCAGGTGCAGGGCGACGACGCGCTGGCCGGGGCGCTGGCCAACTACGGCGAACTGGTCGGCTTTCCGCTGGACACCCCGCACACCCGCCGGTACGCCTTCGGCCTGCTCCCGATCGGCGACGCCTTCCTGGCCTGGTCGAAGACCGCCCGCCCGTGGGTCTCCGCACCCGCCGACCCGCCACCGGCCACGGTGGACCCGTGGTGGCGCGCGCCGCTGGTGGCGCTGCTGGTGCTGCTCGCCGTGCTGTCCTGGGTGCCGTGGCTGCTGCTGCGGCGGCTGTCCCGGCGTCGGTGACCGCCGCCGGTCCGGTCGGTGCCGCCGTGCGCGGTCGGCGGCTGCCGTAGGGTTGCTGCCGTGACGACGCGTGTGGCCGCCATCGACTGCGGGACCAACTCCATCCGCCTGCTGGTCGCCGACCTGCCCGACCCGTCGGCCGGGCCGCAGGCCCCACTGGTCGACCTGGCCCGCCGGATGGAGATCGTCCGGCTCGGTCAGGGCGTCGACCGGACCGGCCGGCTGGCCCCGGAGGCGATCGAACGGACCCGGGTGGCGCTGGCCGGGTACGCCGCCGAGATCGACAAGTTGGGCGTCGACCGGGTGCGGATGTGCGCCACCTCGGCGTCCCGGGACGCCAGCAACGCGGCCGACTTCCGGGCCATGGTCACCCAGACCCTCGGGGTCGCGCCCGAGGTGGTCAGCGGCGACGAGGAGGCCCGGCTGTCGTTCACCGGCGCGGTGCGGGGGCTGCCCGCCGACGCGGAGCCGCCGTACCTGGTGGTCGACATCGGTGGCGGCTCGACCGAGTTCGTGGTGGGCACCCGTGACGGTGGGGTGCAGGCGGCGATCTCGGTGGACATCGGCTGCGTCCGGATGACCGAACGGCACCTGCACGGCGACCCGCCGACCGCCGACGAGGTCGCCGCCGCCCAGGCCGACATCGCCGCCGCCGTCGACCGGGCGCTCGCCGTCGTCCCCGGCCGGGAGGCCGCCACCCTGGTCGGGCTCGCCGGTTCGGTCACCACCGTCGTCGCCATCGCCCAGGACCTCCAGGAGTACGACCCGCAGCGCATCCACCACGCCCGGGTGCCGTACGAGCGGGTGGCCGGAGTGACCGCCGACCTGCTGGGCAGGACCGCCGCGCAGCGGTTGGCGATCCCGGTGATGCACCCGGGGCGGGCGGACGTGATCGGGGCGGGCGCGCTGGTGCTCAAGGTGATCATGGAGCGGGCCGGGATGTCCTCGGTGGTCGCCTCCGAACACGACATCCTCGACGGCATCGCCTGGAGCCAGCAGCCCGGCTGACGGCACCGGTGGGGCCCGCCCGACGAGCGGGCCCCACCGGTTCGCCGGTCGGTCAGAAGACCTTGTTGAAGCCGTTCCAGCCAGTACCGATCTTGGTGCCGCCGTTGCCGTTGGTGAACAGGTTCGTGCCGTTGCCGGTGCCGTAGTAGACGTGCAGGTCCCCGGTGGACTTGACGCCCATCAGGTCGTTGCGGCCGTCGTCGTTGAAGTCACCGGCGGCGAACAGACCCGCGCTGTAGGTGCTCCACCCGGTCCCCACCGATGATCCGTTGTAGTTGGCGCAGAGCGCCAGGTTGGGTAGGCGGTTGTCCGGATAGTCCATCCACCAGGCCGCCATCCAGCCGGTCTGCCCGTTGGAACTGATCCCGTAGACCCAGTACGGGTTGCCGCTGACGGTCTGCCCGGTGCGTTGGCAGATCGGCGTGAACATCGACCCGGTGAACAGCGTGTCGACCACGGTGGCGCAGTTGGTGGTGCTCGGGGCTCCCTCACAGGTGGCGTTGGTGGCGGTGACGATCACCCCGTCGGTCCACACCGTGTACGTGGTCTGCGCCGGACGGGCGCAGTTCGGCACGTCGGGCAGCTGGTTCTCGGTGTAGTCGATGTTGTACCCGTGCACCCATCCGGTCTTGCCGCGGGGCGTGGTCCCGTACACCCAGTACGGGTTGCCGCCGACGTATTCGCCCCGCTTCTGGCAGATCGGCAGGATCAGGTCACCGGGGTTGAGGGTGTCGACGACGGTGGGGCAGTTGGCGACCGAGGGGGAGGCGTCGCAGGTGGCATTCGCTGCGCGGACGTTCACCCCGGTCTGCCAGACGCCGTACCTGACCCCACCCGGGCTGCGGAATCCCGCCTTGCCGTTGCCCCGGAACAGGGTCAGCTCGCCGTTGGCCCTGCGGGCGAAGAGATCAGCCTTGCCGTCACCGTCGACGTCGCCGGGGGCGACGATGCTGTCGAAGCCCTGCCAGATGCCCCAGCCGAGACGGACCGGTGCGGCGTCGTCGGCCCAGCCGCCGAAGCCGTTGCCCCGGTGCAGGACGATCTCACCGGTGGACTTGCGGGCGATCAGGTCGGGATACCCGTCGCCGTCCCAGTCCCCGGGGGCGACGACCAGGTTGTACTGGTTCCAGCCGGTGGTCCTGATCGGGTTGTCGTCGGCGTCCCAGTCGATGATCACGTCGTTGGCGTCGGGCAGGAAACCGCCTGCGCCGTTGCCGGTGAAGTAGACCAGGTCGCCGTCCGCCTCCACGGCCACCAGGTCGGTCCACCCGTCCCCGTCCCAGTCGCCGGGGCGGACCACGTGCAGCCAACCACTGCGGTTGCTGTCGATCTTCACCGAGCAGGCGCTGCCGTCGATGAAGCCACCCGCGCCGTTGCCCAGGTAGAGGCAGAGGTCGCCGTTGGCGTTACGGCCGATCAGGTCGCCGTGGCCGTCGGTGTTGAGGTCGTTCCGGCCGACCTGCGGACCGGCCGGGGCGGTGGCGAAGAAGGCGTGGTCGGTGTCGACCGACGCGGACGGGTTCACCCCGTCCCAGGTCTTGACCGCGACGAAACCCGGCCCGTTGCGGGTGGGGGTCAACGTGACGGTCGCGGTGCCACCCGGGGTGTTCGCGGCGACGTACCGGCTCGGCGTGTCGGTGTCGATGCCGACGTAGAAGCCGACGACGTCCGTGTTGCCCTTGGCGTTGATGGTGAACTGGCCGGGAATGCCGGCGGGCACCGTGCTGACGATGGTGCCCGTCGGGTCCTGGGCGGGATACTGGGTCGAGGTGACGTCCACGTCGGCGGTGGGCAGCGTCTTGTCGACGGTGAACGAGCAGGTCGCGCTGTATCCGGACGCCGCGCCGTCACTGTCCTTGGTGCGGACCCTCCAGTTGTAGGTCGCACCGTCGGTCAGGCTGCTCTTGAGGAGTAGGGTGCGGGCCTGGACTCCGCTGGAGATAGTCACGTTGCGCACGGTGGTGGCTCCGCCGGTGGGCCAGAAGCTGAATTCGCCGATGACGTTGCCTCCGTCGGCGTCGCTCGGTGTGGCCCGCAGGTAGACGTCGGTGTTGCCGAGCTTGCCGCCGGTGCAGGGGGTGCCGGGGCTGGTGCTGAGCGCGGTCGGCACCGACGGTGTCGAGTTGTACTCGATGCTCAGCGTCGGATTGTTACGGAACTTCTTCCAAGCCAGCGTGTCGGTCTCGCTGGTGGCCCGCAGGCCCAGTGTGACGTCGCCGGCCTTGGCCGCCGCTGCCGTCCGCACTCCGGCGGTGGCGTCGAAGTCGACCCCACCGTCCGGGCAGGAGGAGCTGTAGCCGCGGGCCACGCTGACGGTGTCGAGCTTGGCGATCCAGCTGGGCTGGCTGTTCCAGGTGGTCGCCGAGCTGATGGCGCCGGTACGCCACAACTCCACCGACCGTGCGTTGCAGGACCACGAGTGGGTCTCGTACGCCTGGAAGGTGGCCCGGATGATGTTCTTGCCCTTGACCCGGCTGGTGTCCATCCGGAAGAAGGAGCGGTTGGTCAGGTTGTCGGTTTGCGAGTAGCCGACCCGGGCGATGTCGCTGGAGTTCCAGTACTTCGAGTTCGGGAAGGACTTCCACACCGAGGTCCAGGCCAACCGGCTGCCGCTGACCAGGCTCGGGTCCAGATAGACCGGGTAGCGGGTGCCGGCCGCCCGGAGCATCGTCCGGTCGGGGGCGATCGAGAGCGTCCCGTTGCTGATGGTCGGCTTCATCGCCGCCTGGCGGGCGCCCTCGTTGCTCTGGAACGTCCGTTCGCCGGCCGACAGCCCTGGTTCCGCCGTGCCACCGCTGTCCCACATCCGGGGCGTCGGCGCGGTGAACACCATCCGGCCGTCGGCGTCGAGTGCCTTGATGTTGCCGGCCGCGTCGGTGGTGACGTTGAGCCCCTTGGTGCGGAGCGCGAAGTCGGCGGTCGTGAGGGCGGGACTCGCCGCCGCCTCGGGTGTGCGGACCACGAAGACCTCGGAGAAGCCCTCCACGTCCGCCTTGACCACCAGGTCGACGTCGGGCAGCACGTTCGGGTAGGTGGCGGTGTCCCCGTCCAGGGTGGGTCGGGGCAATGGCTTGTCCCAGCCGAATTCCAGTTCCTTGCCGTCGCGGACGACCCTGGCCAGCACGGTGTCCCCGCCGCCGGAGAAGCTCAACCCGACCTTGGTGGCGCGCGGCGTGACCCGTCCACCGGCACCGAAGCGCAGCCTCGGGTCGACCGGCACCCACCGGTTGTCCCGTTTGACCCGCACGGGCCGGACGCGCTGTTCGAGGGTGAAGGTGCCACGCGGGTTGGCGAAGACCTGCCGGGTCTCGGTGGTCAGCGCGTCGACCTCGATGCGCTTGCCGGAGCGCCGGGCGGCGACCATCGCCTCGGCCTCGGTGGTGTACCACGCCGCATCACCGGCCGGAGCCTTGGCGGACCGGCCGGTGGTGGGTTTCGGTACGGGTGCTGCCGAGGCCGGTGCCACGGCGGCCACGGTCAGGACCGTGGCGGTGGCGGTGAGCGCGGCCAGGAATCTGGGCAGCCTTCGTCGATACGACATGTTACCTCCCCGTAGGCCCGGTTGATGTCGTCGATGCCCCGGGCGGCGAGGCGTGAGTCAACCAGGCCGATTCACCGGGCACAAGCAGTTCACGGCCGGCGCGACGAAGCCCAAAGAGGACTTATTGCGGCGAGTACCGGCAAAGAGGTGGCTGTGAGAAATCCTTGCTTGTCTATGGCGGCACCGTTGCCTACGGTAGCCGTCACACCACGGCCGTCGATCGTCGGTCGTCACTTGCACGGGGGAGGCCATCATGGCCACGGGTCGATTCATGCTGCGCGCGTCCAGACGACGTGGACCGTCCATACGCCGACGCCTGAGACGGGTCGCCGGCATCCTGAGCCTGGTCATGGTGACCAGCGCGCTCACACCGGTGCAGGCCAGCGCGGCGGTCGAGGTGGACCTGCCGGCGGTGCAGAAGGAACGCTCCGTTCCCGGCCGCAGCCAACCGACGCCTGCGGCATCGCCCAGGGTCAGGAAGTTCGATCCGCCGCTGGCCCGGCCGACCTGGCCGGCCGCCTCCAGCAGCACCGTCGACCTGGCCGGCCCCGGCCGTGCCGCCGCCGGGACCGCCCCGATCCGGGTCGGACCGCCCGCCGGTGCCACGGTACGGGGCAGGGGCGTCCCGGCGAGGGTACGGGTGCAGGTCGAGGACCGGGCGGCCACCGAACGGACCGGCGTACGAGGGATGTTGTTCCGCGTCGGCAGCGACGACGGCACCGCCGGACGGGTCTCCGTCGAGGTGAACTACCGGGCCTTCCGCACCGCGTACGGCGCGGACTACGCCTCCCGGCTGCGCCTGGTCCAGCTACCGGCGTGTGCGCTGACCACTCCGGGACGGGCCGAGTGCGCCCGGACCACCGTGCTGCCCACCCGTAACGACGTCACCACCTCGACCCTGGTGGCCGAGGTGGACCTGGCTGGTGTGGCGGATGGCCGGCGAACTGCCGCGTCGACGGTGCTCGCCGCCGCGGCCGGTGCCTCCGGGCCGGGCGGCAGCTACTCGGCGACCAGCCTGAGCCCCAGCGGCTCCTGGTCGGCGGGCGGTTCGGCCGGTGACTTCTCCTGGTCGTACCCGATGGAGCTGCCGTCGTCACTCGGCGGACCGAGCCCGACGATCGGCCTGGGGTACTCGTCCAGCAGCGTCGACGGCCGGATGGTCTCCACCAACAACCAGCCCACCTGGGTCGGTGACGGCTGGGACTACTGGCCGGGTTTCGTCGAACGCCGCTACAAGTCGTGCGCCGAGGACATGGGCGGCAACGCGGTCAACACGGTCAAGACCGGTGACCTCTGCTGGGCGTCGAACAACGTGACCCTGTCGCTCAACGGCCGGACCACCGAGCTGGTGCGTGACGACAGCACCGGCGGCTGGCGCACCGCCGAGGACGACGGCTCCCGGATCGAAGCGCTGACCGGTGCGAACAACGGCGACGACAACGGTGAGCACTGGCGCGTCACCACCACCGACGGTACCCAGTACTACTTCGGCCGCAACCGGCTGCCCAACTACGTCGACGGCAGCCCGGAGACGAAGTCGACCTGGACGGTTCCCGTCTTCGGCAACAACCCGGACGAGCCCTGCGACAACACCAACTTCGACGCCGCCTGGTGCCAGCAGGGCTGGCGGTGGAACCTCGACCACGTCGTGGACACCAACGGCAACTCGATGGCGTACTACTACACGCCGGAGAGCAACTACTACGGCCGCAACATCAAGACCGCCGGGGTGCAGTACGAGCGCGGCGGCTACCTCAACCGCATCGAGTACGGCCAGCGCAACGGCCAGGAGTACGCCAAGCCGGCCCCGTCACGGGTGCTCTTCGGCGTTGACGAACGCTGCCTGCCGGACGCCAACTTCGACTGCGCGCCGGGCAAGTTCACCAAGGCCAACGCCAACCGGTGGCCGGACACCCCGGTCGACCAGAACTGCGTCAAGGACGAGGCGTGCACCGACCGGTTCTCGCCGACGTTCTGGACCCGGAAGCGCCTGACCTCGATCACCACCCAGGTCCGCTCGGGGACGGCGTACCGGGACGTCAACCTGTGGACGCTGAACCACGCGTTCCCGACGACCGCGGACGGCACCACCCCGTCGCTCTGGCTCGCCTCGATCACCCGGACCGGCAAGGTCGGAGGCAGCGTGAGCATGCCGCCGGTGACGTTCACCGGCCAGATGTTGCCCAACCGGGTCGACGGCCTGGAGGGTGTCCCGGCGATCACCCGGCAGCGGATGACCCGGATCGACACCGAGACCGGGTCGACCATCGGCGTCGGCTACCTGCCCCGGCAGTGCAGCCGGTTCACCCCGGTGGTGCTGCCGGCGCCGAACGAGACCAACACCATGCGCTGCTACCCGACCTACTGGCAGCCGGAGGGTGAGACCGAGCCGGTGCTGGACTGGTTCCACAAGTACGTGGTCAACCAGGTGGTGGAGCAGGACCGCCTGGGCGGCCAGGTACCGAAGGAGACGAACTACGAGTTCTTCAACCCGGCCTGGGGTTACGACGACGGCGAGTTCACCAAGGCCGCGCACCGCACCTGGAGCCAGTGGCGCGGGTACGGCAAGGTCCGGACCCGGGTGGGCAAGGCACCGGACAACCTGTCGCTGACCGAGACCCGCTACTTCCAGGGCCTCGACGGCGACAAGACCTCCACCGGCACCCGGGACGCCTCGGTCACCGACTCGGAGGGCGGCACCACGCCCGACGTGGCCGAGTTCCAGGGCATGATCCGTGAGTCGATCTACTACTCCGGTGACGGCGGGGTGATCGAGTCGACCACCCTGAACACCCCGTGGCGGAGCGCCGCCACCGCGACCCGGCTGCGACCCGGCACCAGTGCGTTGAAGTCGTACGTCACCCAGACGGCGAGCGTGAAGTCGCGGACCCGGGTGGCGGACGGCACCTGGCGACGCACCGAGGTACAGCACAGCTTCGATGCCTACGGCATCCCGACCCAGACCAACGACCGGGGTGACCTGTCCCGCGCCGACGACGACAGCTGCACCCGGCACGAGTACGCCCGCAACACCACCAACTGGCTGATGACGAAGGTCAAGCGGGTGGAGAGGGTGGCGGTGTCCTGTGCCGCCACCCCGTCCCGCCCGGCCGACGTGGTCTCCGAGACCCGGATGTACTACGACGACTCCACCACCCTCGGCGCGGCGCCGACCGAGGGCAATGTCACCCAGGTCGAGGAGTTGATGGAGTGGCCGGCGGGTGGACCGCGCTACGCCGTCACCGGCCGGTCGGTCTACGACGACTACGGCCGGGTCACCGAGTCGACCGACGTCTACGGCAAGAAGACGAAGACCGCCTTCCTCCCGGCGGCGGATGCCCTGGTCACCCAGGTCGACACGACCAACCCGAAGCTGCACAAGACCACCCGGTACCTCGAACCGGCGTGGGGGGTCCCGGTCGCCGAGGTGGACCCGAACGGCGCGCGGACCGACCTGAGCTACGACCCGCTGGGCCGGCTCGCCAAGGTCTGGCTGCCCGGCCGGGACAAGGCGACCTACCCGAACACCCCGAACAGCCGGTTCACCTACCAGGTGACTCCGTCCGCTCCGGTGGTGGTGACCACCGAGACGTTGAAGGAGGACGGCTCGTACCGGACGGGGTACGAGATCTACGACGGCATGCTGCGGCTGCGGCAGACCCAGCAGCCGGCCAACGGCGGCGGTCGGGTGCTGACCGACGTCTTCTACGACACCCGGGGACTGGCCTGGAAGAAGCGGGCCGCGTACTACAACTCCTCGGCACCGTCGGCGACCCTGCTCGACGGCGTCGGCGACAACCTGGTGCCGAGCCAGATGGTCTACCGCTTCGACGGGATGGGCCGGCCGACCAACGAGATTTTCGAGAGCTTCGGCGTCGAGAAGTGGCGGACGGTCACCACCTACCGGGGTGACCGGATCGACGTGGACCCGCCGCAGGGCGGCACCGCCACCACGAAGATCACCGACGGGTCGGGACGCCTCACCGAGCTGCGCCAGTACCAGGCGGAGACGCCCACCGGCGCGTACGAGGCGACCACCTACTCCTACGACCGGTTCGGCCGGCTCAAGGAGGTCAAGGATCCGACCGGCGAAAACAAGTGGACGTACGGCTACGACCTGCGGGGCCGGCAGACCAGCGCCAGTGACCCGGACAAGGGCACGACGACCAGCACCTTCGACGACGGCGACCGGCTGGTATCCACCACCGACGCCCGACAGAAGACGCTCACCTACAGCTACGACGATCTTGGACGTCCCACCGCGCTGCGGCACGGCACGTCCACCGGGACGCTGGCTGCAGAGTGGACGTACGACACCCTGAAGATCGGACAGCCGACCTCGTCGACCCGGTGGGTGGACGACAACGCGTACGTCAGCGAGGTGACCGGCTACAACGTCCGCAACCAGCCGACCGGGACGAAGTACACCATCCCGGCCAGCGAGGGGGCCCTGGCCGGCAGCTACAGCTTCGCGCAGAGCTACACCGACATCACCGGCCTGCCGAAGTCCACCACCTACCCGCTCGCTGGGGGGTTGCCCGAGGAACGGGTCAGCTACGGGTACAACGGCCTGGACATGCCGGTCAGCGTCACCGGCCTCAGCAAATACCTCCAGACCACCACCTACTCGGAGTACGGCGAGCCACTGCGGCTCACCATGGGGGCGGTCGGCAAGGAGGTCTACCAGACCTTCAAGTACCAGGACGGCACCCGCCGGCTGGCGCAGACCATCGTCGACCGGGCCGTCGCGCCGACCCGGCTGGACGACATCAGCTACGACTACGACGCCATCGGCAACGTCACGAAGATCAAGGGCGTCGAGCAGGGCACGACCACCGACACCCAGTGCTTCGGCTACGACCACCTGCGGCGGATGACGCAGGCGTGGACCGCCAACGACGACTGCGCGGCGAAGACCCCGTCGGCGGCGACGGTCGGCGGACCCGACCCGTACTGGCACTCGTACACGTTCCACGACGGCACCAGCAACCGGAAGACCGAGGTCCAACACGACACCTCGGGCAACCCGGCCAACGACGTCACCGCCACCTACGCGTACCCGACGGCGGGCACGCCGCAGCCGCACACCCTGCGGACGGTGAACACCGTCGGCTCGCCCACCCCAGGCCTGCCCGGTGGCCAGCGTCTCGACGAGTACCTCTACGACGACGCCGGCAACATGATCAGCCGGAAGATCGGCGGGACCACCCAGACCCTGGACTGGGACAACGAGGGGCACCTGGCGAAGGTGACCGAGGGCACCAAGGTCACCGAGTTCCTCTACGACGCCGACGGCAACCGGATGATCCGGCGGGACCCGACCACGGTCACCCTCTATCTGGGCGGCACCGAGCTGACCCTGACCAAGGCAACCACCTCGGTCACCGGCACCCGCTACTACCAGGGGGTCGCCGCGGTCCGGACCCCGTCCAACAAGGTGAACTTCCTGATCGGCGACCACCACGGCACCGCCCAGGAGACCATCGACGCCAGCACCCTCGCCTCGACCCGGCGCAAGTTCACCCCGTACGGCCAGGCGCGTGGCACCCAGCCGTCGGTGTGGCCGGGACAGCAGGGCTTCGTCGGCGGCACCATCGACCCCTCCACCGGGCTGACCCACCTCGGGGCCCGGGAGTACGAACCGGGCACCGGCCGGTTCATCTCGGTCGACCCGATCGTCGACTTCACCGACCCCCAGCAGATGCAGGGGTACGCCTACGCCAACAACTCGCCGGTCAGCTTCTCGGACGCCTCGGGCCTGCGGTTCTGCGCCGACGACGACTGTAGTGGCAACGGCGGCGGCGTCGCCGGTACCGGCCCACCGCCGAAGCCGACGAACACCACCCCACCGGCCGGCGGCACCAAGACCCCGAGTGGCCCGAGCCAGGACGAGGTCAACAAGGCGAAGTCGGTCAAGGAGAAGAAGCTCCTCGACATCGTCATCCAGGCCGGCGGGCAGATCCTGCTGGAGGTCCTGGGGATCAACGACATCCGCGACTGCGTGATGAAGGGCGACATCGGCGCCTGTGCGATGGCGGTGGTCGGTGCGCTCCCCTGGGGCAAGATATTCAAGGCCAAGAAGATCGGCGAGGCCGCGGTGCGGGCCGGCAAGGCGGTCCTGTCCTGGTTCGACGAGATGAAGTGGGCGCAGCGGGTGCTGGCCCAGGCCGACGAGGCCGCCGCGCTGGCGACGAGACAGGCGGACGAGGCGGCAGCGGCGGCAGCGAAACAGGCGGATGACGCGGCGGCCACGGCGGCCAAGCAGGGCGACGACGTCGCCGAGTCGGCCGGGAGTTCCTGCAAGATCGGCAACAGCTTCACCCCCGACACCCGGGTGGTGCTGGCCGACGGCTCGACCCGGGCGATCGAGGACATCGCCCTCGGCGACGAGGTGCTCGCCACCGACCCGGAGACCGGCCAGACCGAGTCCCGCACGGTGGTCGGCCTGATCGTCGGCGACGGCTACAAGAACCTTGTCGAGGTGACCGTCGACACCGACGGTACGCAGGGCGACGAGTCCGGCTCGGTGATCGCCACCGACGGGCACCCGTTCTGGGTCGCCGACCTCGAGAAGTGGGTGCCGGCCGCCGAACTGGAACCGGGTCAGTGGCTGCGCACCTCGGCGGGGACGTACGTCCAGGTCGAGGCGGTACGGGCGTTCACCCAGGAGCGCCGGGTCCACAACCTCACCGTCGAGGGCATCCACACGTACCACGTGGTGGCCGGCGGCACCCCGGTCCTGGTTCACAACTGTGGTGAGGACATCTACGACACTCAAGGGCGTACCAAGCATGGTAAGCAAGCGCGCTCGACCTCTCGAGGCACCAGCGGTGCCGAACCGATCGACGGACAGGCTGCATTGAACAATTCGGTCGAAATCACTCCCGAGGCGCCTGGGCAAGCGCCACGACGGATTGGCGTCTCCAACGGGCAACGCGTCATGCTCGACCGAACTCAGCAGGTGCCCTGTGGGTGTGGCAAAGTAGAAGGTGGCGTCAATAACATCTGGCATGGCCATGTTCGGGAGTGGCGTGAGTTCGAGCAGGATGAACAATCTGCGCTTATCAAAGCCGGTCTCGTCAACCGTAAGGGAAAGGTGCGGGGGTGAGTCGCGGTGACTGAGGATCCCGACCGGGAGGAGGATGAGCGTTGGCGCTCATCCTTGCTGAAAATTATCTACGGTTATGACGTTCGGGAGGCTACCGACGCTCTGCTGGCGCTGTCCTTGGATGAGCCCGATCGTGAGTGGATCGAAGAGGTGTTGCTGCGCCTCCTCGATGCGCCTGTCGATCGCCAGGTGAGAGAGCTTGCGGTCACCTGCTTGGGTCATGTGGCGCGATTACATCGGACGATCTCACCGCGGGTGGTCACGCGACTGCGCGAATTGGCGGAAGACCCTGAACTGCGATTGCGCGTCCCAAATGCTCTGAGTGATATCAGGGTTTTTGCGCTCAGGTCCTGAAATCGCCGTCCGCAACGAACTATGCGATAGGGGTCGAATCGATTGATGGGGCGGGGGCGTGTGCCCCCGCCCCCGTCCATTCTGCCGACTCGGTCTTCGCGTCTCCGGTGGGTTGGTGCGCGTCTTGTCATCGTCATCAGTCCTCCGCGTGAAGACAGTTGCATCGAATAGCTGGATTTCTGCCGGACGCTCAAGCTCGATTGAGGTCGACGGCTGTGGGTCCGGCGGGCGTACGTCCAGTTAAAGGTGGCATGAGAGTCCATCACCAATCCGTTCACGTAAAATTTGCTGGCTGGGTGATGATAATTCTGGAAGATCTGGCAACCGCCCTGCGTGCTTGCCGTACAGCGACGGTCAGTGGTCTGAGCGCTGATGAGGTCGGGCTGCTCGCTGTGCGGTGGGGTCGAAGCTCGCTGCCGGCCCGGTACAGAGAATTCCTGTCGTTGATGGGGCGGGAGGCGGGCGGGCTGCTTCGAGGAACTGACGCGTTCTTTCCCGGCATCCTTGATCTTCAGGACCGGATTGCAGAGTTCGTGCTGGAGGACGAGGTACTGACCGGGGTGCCCTCGGACGCTGTCGCCTTTGCCATGCACCAGGGCTATCAGGTCTATTGGATGAGAGACGGTTCTGATGATCCGCCAGTTTGGCTGTGGACCGAGAATGACTTCTGGCCCGCTCGACACTGGGATTCGTTCTCGTTGTTCCTTACCCAGCAGGCCAGGGAGGATTGTGGAGAGCTGGGAATCTAGTTCCTTCCCAACATGTGGCAATGGTTGACGGTCTCGTTGTTGCCGCCTGACGTGGTCTCCGGTCGGCGGGCGGCGGTCTGTGAGCCCGAGGAGTCAGACGAGGAACTGGAGATCCTCTACGCGGTGGAAACGGCGAGCCCGGCCGGGGCGTCGGTCAAGTCCGAGTTGGGAACGGCGATGAGTCCGTTCGTTCGGTTGTGGGGTGACTCGACGTCCAGGCTCCGGCAGTGCCGATAGTTGCTCAACCTGTTGAGGCGGGGCAGGGTTCGAGGCATTGCGTCACCTGGGTGGCGATGGGATGGGGAAGACTGCCAAAGGTTGGGCTGCCAACCGGTAGCGAGTACGGCAGGATCCGGTGAGGCTGCGGGGGCGACACTGCGTCCCCGCAGCCTCACCGGCCGGACGTCGAGCGGTTGGCAGGTCGTCCTGGCCTCACCGCCGGTGAGCATCGGCGTGGGAGGGTTGGTGTGTGGATGTCTGTCCCTGCTTTTCCGGGAAATGTGGGAAATGTGTCCCCGGCATCGAGAGGGTTGCTGAAGTCGGAGCTCTCCCGTCCGGCAGAGCGGATGGATGACCAACTGCGGCGCGCCCTGCTCAACGCAGGATGGATCTCTGGGCGGCAGGTGGACATCGGGCGATGGCAGTCGCTGTTCGCGCACGCCGGCCTGCCGATGCACTCGGCGGCGAACTCCTTCCTGTCGGAGTTCGGCGGCCTCACATTCCCGTACGCTGGGGGTGGAATCTCCCGATCCCGTGCATCGGTCGAACTGGATCCGTTGCTCGCGATCGACGAAGAGGATCTCTTCCTCGAATGGGGACAGTTGGTCGGTCGGCGCATATTTCCGCTGGGCGAGTTGGATGACGGGCGCTACTTCGTCGGTATCGACGAGAGTTCGTCGATCTATCTGGTGGCCGACTGGCTAGGTCATTTTGGAGAGGGGATGCACGGTCTCGAGTCACTGATTCTCGGAGTGGCCCCCGAGGTTGTCTGCGACTCCTATCCGGCTGGTCGATGAAGCAGCTCTCGCTGTCGAGCGCCTCCGCTCCTTGGTGCCATTTGACGCCGGGGTGGATAAGTCGCCCCAGGTCGCCCGGCGTGGTGCTGTTGACCAAGAGGTTGTGGTGTTGACCAAGAAATTTGCGTCAAGGATCTCATCGAGGATGACGCAAACCTCTTGATCAACGGGCCGAGGGGTGCGGTGGGGTGGAGGTTTGGTATGGCGTTGTTGACGGTAGTGCGCACTGCGTAGTAGTGTGTGATGCGTGGACACCACACAACTGCTCAAGGGTGTGCTCGACCTGGCCGTGCTCGCCGTGTTGCGGGATTCCGACGGCTACGGCTACGACATCCTGCGCCGGCTGCGCGAGGCCGGCCTCGACGAGGTCGGCGACGCCTCGGTCTACGGCACCCTGCGTCGGCTCTTCGCCGCCGGCCTGCTCACCACGTACGTGGTGCCGAGCGAGTCCGGCCCGCACCGCAAGTACTACGCGCTCAACGCCGCCGGCCGTGATCAGCTCACCCGCTCCGGCAAGACCTGGCGCGCGTTCGCCACGACGATGGACCAGCTGCTCGACGATCGGGGGATGGCGGCATGACCGTCACTGGGCAGGAAATCACGGACTACGTCGAGCGGGTGCGGACGGCGCTTGCCGACCTGCCACCGCAGACCCGCGAGGAGTTGACCGAGGATCTTCCGGAACACCTCGCCGAGGTTGCCGCCGAGGCCGACGGTTCCCTGGTCGACCGGCTCGGCACCCCCGAGGCGTACGCGGCGGAGCTGCGGGCCGCCGCCGGGGCGGGTGACCCGGCGGCCGGCCGGCGGGCGTTGGAACGGCGGATCGCCACCGTGCTGGGGCGCGCCCGGGCCCGGATCGACCGGCTCGACAGCCGGTTCGGCCCCGTGTTCGGTCACGCCACGGCGGGGGAGTTCCTGCGGCTGCTGCGCCCGGCCTGGTGGGTGGCCCGCGCCTACCTGGCCGCGATGCTGCTCACCGCGATCAGCACCGACGGCCCGCTCGGCCTGCTGCCCCGGCTCGACGGCCACGCGTTCGTCGGCCTGCTGATGTTCGTCGGCCTGCTGTACGGCTCCGTCTGGTTGGGTCGGCGCACCCCGGAGCTGCGGTCCTGGCGGCGCTGGGCGTTGCACGCCAGTTCGGCGGTGCTGGCGCTGTTCGCGATCGCCGCGGTGGCGGAGGTGGACGACCATGCCCGCTCCGGCTACGACTACGGCTACGAGTCGACCTCGGTGGACAACCCGTACAACGAGGTGCAGGACGTCTACGTCTACGACAGCGAGGGGCGGCTGGTCGAGAACGCCCGGCTCTTCGACCAGAACGGCACCCCGATCCGGCTGGGCTGGCCGGCCTGCGACGATCCCGCCCTGCCGGACGTCAACCCGGTGCAGCGCGCCTACCCGTACTGCCCGCAGCAGGCGCCGTTCCGGCCGCGCCCGCCGGCCGTCGTCCCGCTGCCGCCCGGGTCCGACGTCGCCCCCGGCGGGTCGCCGTCACCGACCGGGGCGGGTGCGGTGCCGACGGCCACCGCACCTGCTACTCCGGTGCCGACGGCCACCGCACCGGGCACCCCGGTGCCCAACGGATCGGTGCCGGCCGCGTCGCCGTCGGTGTCCGGGCCGGCGGGGGCACCCCTGCCCACCACCACCGGTTGACCTGTCGTTCCTGGGAAATGGCTGAACGGACGATGGGAACGGGGCAGCACGCGCTGATCTTCGTCGCTACGTTGTCGTCTGCTCATTCTCCCCTCGGAAGGAAATTCAGTGTCAGAGCAGGTCGCATCGTCCCCCGCGCCGCAGGCAGAGCAGGTGGGCCAGCCCGAACCGGTGACCCCGGCCCCCGCCGCGCAGCCGACGGAACCGAAGGGTGGCGGCGCGAAGAAGGCGCTCGGCATCATCGGCGCGATCGTCGCCTTCCTGGTGATCGCGGCGCTGAAGTTCGGCGTCGCCAACGCCATCGGCAACCTCCTCAACCCGGACGAGACGGCCGAGGCGAAGGCCGGCGACTGCATCGCCGAACTGCCGGAGGTGACCGGCACGCAGGAGAAGTCGGTGAGCGACGCCAAGGTGGTCAAGTGCACCTCGACGGAAGCCGTCTACAACGTGGTCGGCCGGGTGGAGGAGCAGACCGAGGCGCAGGCCAAGACCGGCAAGGCGTGCGAGCAGTACATCAAGGAGGGTGAGGACGGCTACGTCTTCTACAACATCGCCCCGGGCGGCAAGGGCTACCTGCTCTGCCTGACCAAGAAGGCCTGAGCGACAGGGCGTCACCGACAGGGTCTGACCAGCCGGTACGACGATCCGCCGACGGCGGCGCGGGAATCCCGCGCCGCCGTCGGCGTGTTGCACGCCACCGTCCGGTGAACGGGAGGTATATGCCACTGTTCCGGCATCTTCCCGGCACGCGTACGGCGTGGCAGGCTACCGACACGTAGGAACGCCCTGCGACCAGCCAACGATGACTGACCGACAGGAGGACGGGCCGATGGGTGAGATGGTGCGTTACCGCCGCGACGCGGGGACCGGCGAAGGGTATCTCGCGATACCGCCCAGCGGCACGGCCAGCCCGGCGGTCATCGTCATCCAGGACTGGTGGGGCCTCGTCCCGCACATCCGTTCGGTGGTGGACCGGTTCGCCGACGCCGGCTTCGTCGCGCTGGCCCCCGACTTCCGGCACGGCCAGCCCGCCAGCAAGCCGAGCGAGCCCCGGCAGATGCTCAACAGCGCCCAGATGGACGAGGCGGCGGCCGACATCGCCGTGGCGGCGGAGTACCTCGCCGGCCGGGCCGAGGTGACCGGCAAGGTGGGGTGCGCCGGCTTCTGCGCCGGGGCCAGCCTGGCGTTGTGGGCGGCCACCCGGGCCGAGCGGATCGTCGCCACCGCCGCCTTCTACCCCCGGCTGCCGTGGGACGGGATGCCCACCGAGTGGGCCGACTACGCGGGCAAGGCCGCGGTCGTGCACTGCTCCGAGGCCGACGGGCTGTCCGCCGCCGACGGCGTACAGACGGTGCGTCGGGCCGTCGAGAGCGCCGGGGGCACCTGTCAGACGTACGACTACCCGGGCACCGCGCACGCGTTCTTCAACGAGGACCGGCCGGAGAACTTCGACCAGCGGGCCGCCGCCACCGCCTGGGCCCGTACCCTCGAACTCTTCCGGGCCAAGCTTGGCTGAGTCCCGTACCCCTGCCGAGGTGGTCGCCCGCGCCGCGCGGGCGACCGGCCTGGCCGACCTCGACGCGGCGGTCAGCGACTGTTTCGCCTGCCCCCGCCTGGTCGACTGGCGGGAGGAGGTCGCCCGCACGAAACGGGCCGCGTTCCGCGACCAGGACTACTGGGGCCGCCCGGTGCCCGGCTTCGGCGCCCCGGACAACCGCACCGGGCGCGGCGGCGCGGGTCCCCCGGCCACCCCGCCCGGCCCGGTGTCCGAACCCCGGATCGGCATCCTCGGCCTGGCCCCGGCCGCGCACGGCGGCAACCGGACCGGCCGGGTCTTCACCGGCGACCGCTCCGGCGACGTGCTCTTCGCCGCCCTGCACCGGGCCGGGCTGGCCAACCAGCCGACAAGCGTCGCCGCCGACGACGGCCTCGCCCTCACCGGTGTGCGGATCTTCGCCGCCGTGCGCTGCGCCCCGCCGGACAACAAGCCCACCCCGGCCGAGCGCGACACCTGCGCCCCCTGGGTGCACCGGGAGGTGGCGCTGATCCGACCCACCCTGCGGGTGGTCGTCGCGCTCGGCGCGTTCGCCTGGGCGGCGTGGTGGCCGGTGCTACGCCAGGTGTACGGCGTCCGGCCGCCCAGCCCGCGACCGGTCTTCGGCCATGGGGCACACTGGTCCGGGTCGGCCGCTCCCGATCTGCTCGGTTGCTACCACGTCAGCCAGCAGAACACCTTCACCGGGCGGTTGACCACACAGATGCTTGACGATGTGTTCGCCCGGGCGAAACAGCTCGCGGGGGTGGACTGAGCAGCGTGGGACGGTGGCGATGGACCTCGGCGTACTGCGCAGGTGGTGGCCCGTCGCCCTGGTGACGCTGCTGCTGCTGGCCGCCGCGCTCGCCGCCGGGCACTCGTCGATCGGGGCCAGCCGCATCCCGCCGGCCGCCGACAACATCCCCTACGTCCCGGAATACCCCTCCGCCGAACCGGCCGCGTCGATCCCGGTCGAGCCGCGTACCGAGGCCGCGCAGACCCGGCCGAGCGTCCCGCAGTGGATCGCCACGGCGGCGATCGGGCTGCTCGCCGCGGCGATCCTGGCCGCCCTGGGCTACCTGGCCTTCACCCTGCTGCGCGGCGCGCTGCGGCGGACCACCCGGGCGGTTCCGGTGGCGCGGGCCCGGCGTACCGCCGAGGGCACCGCGCGGGAGGTGGTGGCCGCGCTCGACGCCGGCCTGGAGGAGTTGGACGACGCCGACACCGACCCGCGTACCGCCGTCATCGCCTGCTGGGTACGGCTGGAGGAGGCCGCCACCGAGGCCGGCGTGCCGAGGCTCACCGGGGACACCCCGACCGACCTGGTCACCCGGCTGCTGCGGGGCGACCCGGCGGCCGGCGTGCCCGCCATCGCCAGCGCCGACGTGCTGGACGGCTTCGCCCACGTCTACCGCGAGGCCCGCTACGCCACCCGGGCCGTCGACGTCCGGATGCGCGACCAGGCCCGGGGGGCGCTGCGCCGGCTACGCGGTGAACTCACCGCCCTGGCCGACCCGCAGGTGCCGGCGTGACCGCCCGCCACGACGCACCCGGTGAGGTGGCACGGTGAGCGAGTCGACCGGCCTCGACGACCTGTTCTCCTTCGAGGAGGAGCCGCCGGCCCGTACGGGCCGGGCCCGGGGCGGGCGCGCCCGGCAGGCGTTCCGGCTGCTGCTGACCGCCGCCGGGGTGACCGCCGTGGTCGTGGTCGGGCTGCGCGCGGTCGGCCTGCAACTGTCGCTGGGGATCGTGGTGGCCGGGGTGCTGGCGGTGCTCGCCGTCCGCCGGGTCACCGCCGCGCTGGCCCCACCGCCCCCGCCCCGGGGCGGTGCCCGCGCCCCCGCCGGTGAGGAGCCGGGCACCTACAACTGGGCGGCCCGGGACGCGCTGCGGGCCGCCATCAACGGCTGGGAGCGCCCGCTGGACTGGTCCTCGGACAACGCGGGGCGGTTCACCGAACGTATCCTGCCCCGCCTCGGCGAACTGGCCGACGAGCGGCTGCGCCAACACCACGGCCTGACCCGGGAGTCCGACCCGACCCGGGCGCGGGCACTGCTCGGGGAGCCGCTGTGGAGTTTCCTCGACACCCCCTCCCGCCGTCCCCCGTCGCCGCGCGACCTCGCGGCGATCGTCGCCGAACTGGAGAAGATCTGATGAACGACGTGGACCGCAGCATTCCCGCCACGGAGGTCGGCCACCTGGCCCGGGCGGTGCTGGACGCGGTCGGCACGGTCGTGGTCGGCAAGCGGGAGGCCCTGGAACTGGTGCTCGCCGGCATCCTGGCCGGCGGGCACGTGCTGCTGGAGGACCTGCCCGGGTTGGGCAAGACGCTGACCGCGCGCTCCTTCGCCCAGGCCCTCGGGCTGGACTTCCGCCGGCTCCAGTTCACCCCTGACCTGCTGCCCGCCGACGTCACCGGATCGTTCCTCTACGACCAGCGCAGCGGCGACTTCTCCTTCCGGGCCGGCCCGCTCTTCACCAACCTGCTGCTCGCCGACGAGATCAACCGGACCCCGCCGAAGACCCAGTCGGCGCTGCTGGAGGCGATGCAGGAGAAGCAGGTCTCCGTCGAGGGCGTCACCTACCGCCTCGACGAGCCGTTCCACGTCCTGGCCACCGCCAACCCGATCGAGTACGAGGGGACGTACCCGCTGCCCGAGGCGCAGCTCGACCGGTTCCTGCTGCGGGTGTCGTTCGGCTACCCGCAGCGCGAGGAGGAGTGGGAGGTGCTGCGCCGCCGGATGGACCGCCGCCGCGAGGAGGCGCAGATCGAGCCGGTGGTCGACGCCGGCACCCTGCGGGCCATGCAGGCCGCGCTGGAGGACGTGGTGGTGGAGGACTCCGTCGGCAAGTACATCGTGGACCTCACCGCGGCCACCCGGGAACACCCGTCGGTGCTGGTCGGGGCGTCCCCCCGGGGTTCGCTGGCGCTGCTGCTGCTGGCCCGGGTCCGGGCCGTCTTCGCCGGCCGCGACTACGTGGTGCCGGAGGACGTCAAGGAGGTGGCGGCCCCCGCGCTGGCGCACCGGATCACGCTGCGCCCGGAGATGTGGCTGCGCCGGGTCGACCCGTCGTTCGTGGTCGGTGAGGTGCTGGAGCAGACCCCGGCGCCGGCCAGTGGTGCGCTGCCCAGCTACGCGGCCGGCCGGGCCGGGCGCTGATCGTCGTGCCTGACCGTCAGGAGCCTGCGGCGGGCTGGTCGCCCACCTGGGCGCTCGGCCGGGCGGTGCTGCTCACCGGGCTGCTGCTGATCGCCGCGGTGCTGCTCGGCCGGGTCGACCTGGTCGTGCTGGCCACCCCGTTCGCGCTCGGCACCGCGTACGCGCTGCGCCGCCGGCCCACCGCCGCCCCCCAGTTGGAGATCACCGCCGGGGACGCCCAACTGGTCGAGGGGGGCGACCTGGCCGGCGCGGTGGGGGTGGGCAACCCGGACACGGTGCCGTACGACGTGGTGGTGGTCCGGACCCGGATCTCGCCGTGGCTGTCGGTACGCCGGGCCGGCTTCGGCGGCATCGGGTTGGACGTCAGCCGTGCCGGCGGGGCCGACCGCCCGTTCGTCACCGCGCTGTCCCCGGGCACCGCCGTCGACCTGGAGCTGACCGGCACCGCGCTGCGCTGGGGGCGGCACCCGATCGGGCCGGCGGGTGCCCGTGCCGCCGCCGCCGACGGGCTGCTGGTCTCCCGGGCGGTGCTCACCGAGCCGGTGCGGATGCGGGTGTACCCGAAGACCGAACCGTTCGAGGCGGTGGAGGCGATGCCCCGGGCCGCCGGGCTGGTCGGCGCGCACCACTCGCGGCGGCCGGGGGAGGGCGGCGAACTGGCCGGGGTACGTGTCTTCGGGCCGGGGGACCGGCTGCGCCGCATCGACTGGCGGGTGTCGCTGCGGACCCGGCAACTGCACGTGGCGTCGACCCTGTCCGACCGGGACGCCGAGGTGGTCGTCCTGCTCGACGTGCTGGCCGAGGCGGGGCGTTCCGGCGGGGTGGCCGGGGCGGCGTCCGTGTTGGACACCACCGTCCGGGCCGCCGCCGCGATCGCCGAGCACTACCTGCACCGGGGTGACCGGGTGGCCCTGCTGGAGTACGGTCCGGCGGCCCGTCGGCTGCGCCCCGCCACCGGACGCCGGCAGTACCTGACCGTCCTGGAGTGGCTGCTCGACGTGCACGCCGAGTCCTCCCCGCACGAGCCGTACGACCAGGTCTTCGGCCCGCAGGTGCTCTCCGCCGACGCGCTGGTGGTGGTGCTCACCCCGCTGCTCGACGAGCGGTCCGCGCAGATGCTGGCCCGGCTGGCCCGGGGCGGCCGGTTCGTGGTGGCGGTGGACACCCTGCCCACCGACCTCGCCCCGCCCGGTGAGCAGGGCTGGGCGCCGGTGGCGTACCGGCTGTGGCGGCTGGACCGGGACACGATGATCACGCAACTGCGGGAGCACGGCGTGCCGGTGGTGGGCTGGGCGGGGGCGGGCAGCCTGGACCAGGTGCTGCGGGACGTCGCCCGGCTGGCGACCGCACCCCGGGTGGGTGGCCGGTGAGCCCGGTGGACGCGGTCCGGGAACGGGTCCGGGCGGCGCGCACGGCGGTACGCCGGGTAGCCCTGCTGCCGTTGCTGGTGCGCGGGCTCACCTTCCTGGTGGTGCTGGCCGGGCTGCTGCTGGCGTACCCGGTGGAGCTGTTCCAGGCCCGGTCGCTGCTCGCGCTGACGGTGGTGGCGGTGCTGCCGGCGGTGGCCCCGCGCCGGATCTGGCCGACCTTCGCCGCGCTGGTCACGGTCGGCGGTTGGGTGTTCGCCTCGGCCGGTTACGACCGGCCGATCACGTTGTGGCGGTTGTTGGCGGTCGCGACCCTGCTCTACCTCGGACACACCCTCTGCGCCCTGCTGGCCGTGCTGCCCTACGACGGGGCGATCGACCCGGACGTCGTGCTGCGCTGGCTCACCCGGGCCGGCGCGGTGGTGCTGGCGTCGGCGGTGATCGGGGTGCTGCTGACCCGGTCCGGGCAACTCGGCCCCGATGACGGTTTCCAGTCGGCCACGGTGGTGGGACTGCTGGTGGCGGTGGGTCTGACCGGGTTGCTGGGCTGGCTGCTGCGCCGCAGATAGCGCGACGTTGCGCAGCTCACAGGTGTTGTGCTCCGTCACAGATGGGGGTCTCGAGGGGTATTACCGCAGCCGCCCGGGGAAAGATGGATACGTGAATCCGAAGCGGATCCTTGTCGTGGGTGCCGGGCACGTGGGCCTGTACGCCGCTCTGCGCCTGTCCAAGAAGCTGAGCTCCCGTGAGGCCGAGGTCGTCGTGGTCGACCCGCAGCCGCACATGACGTACCAGCCGTTCCTGCCCGAGGCGGCGGCCGGCAACATCTCGCCCCGGCACTCCGTCGTGCCGCTGCGGCGGGAGTTGCGCAAGTGCAAGGTCGTCGCGGGCGCGGTGACCCGGATCGACCACAGCCGTAAGACCGCCGTGGTGCAGCCGATCTCCGGCCCGACCCGCGAGATCCCCTACGACCACGTGGTCGTCGCCCCCGGTTCGGTGTCCCGCACCCTGCCGATCCCCGGCCTGCACGAGCACGGGATCGGATTCAAGACCATCGGCGAGGCCATCTACCTGCGCAACCACGTACTGGACCGGCTCGACGTGGCCGCCGCCACGCCGGACCCCGACGTCCGTCGCTCCGCATTGACCTTCACCTTCGTCGGCGGCGGCTACGCCGGCATCGAGGCGCTGGCCGAGATGGAGGACATGGCCCGGGACGCGCTGCGCTACTACCCCGAGCTGGAGCCCGACGACATGCGCTGGGTGCTGGTCGAGGCGACCCAGCGGGTGCTGCCCGAGGTCGACCGGGACATGGGCGCGTACACGGTGCAGCAGTTGCTGAAGCGGAACATGGACATCCGGTTGGACACCCGGCTGGAGTCCTGCGTCGACGGTGTGGTGAAGCTCTCCGACGGCGACAGCTTCCGCTCCGACACCATCGTCTGGACGGCCGGGGTGAAGCCGTCGCCGATGCTGGACCGCACCGACTTCCCCCGCGACGAGCGGCGGCGGGTCACCTGCCTGCCCACCCTCCAGGTCGTCGACGGCGACCGGGTGGTGGAGGGGGCGTGGAGCGCCGGCGACTGCGCGGCCGTTCCGGACCTCACCAAGGAGCCGGGCAACTACTGCTCGCCGAGCGCCCAGCACGCGGTGCGGCAGGCCGCCCGGATGGCCGACAACATCGCGCTGGTGGTGCGGGGCCGGCCGCCGGTCGACTACAAGCACAAGCACGCCGGCAGCGTGGCCAGCCTCGGCCTGCACAAGGGCGTCGCCCAGGTGTACGGCATCAAGATGACGGGTTGGCCGGCCTGGTTCATGCACCGGACGTACCACATGAGCCGGATCCCGTCGTTCAACCGCAAGGTCCGGGTCGTGGTGGACTGGTCGCTGGCCTTCTTCCTCAAGCGTGAGGTGGTCGCGCTGGGGCAGCTGCACGACCCGCGTGAAGAGTTCGCCGAGGCGTCGCAGCCGATCCCGATCACCAGCAAGGCGGCCTGACCGCCGTACCGGCCCGCCGGTCGCCCCCGCCCGCTCCCGGGTGGGGGCGACCGGCGTTCGCCGTTCCGCAGGGGGCGGACAGGGTACGCCGGGGCGACGCGGAACGGCTACCGTGAGACTGCACCGTCGCGCATCGACGGGACGCCCCCGCCCGGGTGGTGGAACGGCAGACACGGCCGCCTTAAAAGCGGCTGCCGCAAGGCGTGCGGGTTCGAGACCCGCCCCGGGCACCACACTCTCAGCTTTCCCACAGCCTCCCGGCCGGCGGCGGCCGGGCCCCGCCGTTTACCCTGGAAGGGCACGTTTGCGTGTGACTGACCCCCTGAGGGAGGCCTGAGACAGTGAAGACCTCGAACCCGGTGCTCGCCCGGCTCGGCCAGGCGGCCGAGCGGGAGCGTTCCGCCGGGTACGCCCAGCCCGGGCCGTACGGTTACGGACAGCCCGGCATTCCACAGCAGTACCCGGGCCAGCCGGGCTCCCCGGTCGCCCCGACGGTGTCCGGCACGATGACCGTCGACGACGTCGTCGTCAAGACCGTCGCGCTCCTGGCCATCCTCGGCGTCTCCGCCGCCGCCGCCTGGATCGTGGTGCCGGATTCGGTGCTCGGCGTCGCCTGGATCGGTGCCGCGATGGTCGGCCTGGTCCTCGGCCTGATCATCTCGTTCTCCCGGGTCGCCAACCCGGCCCTGGTCGTCGCGTACGCGATCGTCGAGGGCGCGTTCGTCGGCCTGGTCAGCAAGGTCTACGAGACGGCCTACCAGGGCATCGTGCTCCAGGCCGTGGTCGCCACCTTCGGCGTCTTCTTCGTGATGACCATGCTCTACAAGGCGCGTGTCATCCGGGCCACCCCCAAGTTCGTCAAGGGCATGATCGCCGTGATGGCCGGCCTGTTCGCCGTCATGCTGATCAACCTGGTGCTCGCGCTGTTCGGCGTGAACACCGGCCTGCGCGACAGCAGCCCGCTGGCCATCGGGTTCAGCCTGGTCTGCATCGTGGTCGCCTCGCTGAGCTTCGTGCTCAGCTTCAAGGAGGTCGAGGACGGCGTCCGGATGGGGCTGCCGGCCCGCTACTCGTGGACGGCGGCGTTCGGCATCGTGGTCAGCCTGGTCTGGCTCTACCTGGAGATGCTCCGCCTGATCAGCTACTTCCAGGGCGACGACTGACGGTTTTCGCACCCGACGCCCGCCACCGCGATCCTGCGGTGGCGGGCGTCGTCGTCTGCGCGGCCGGCCCGGGGCCGGCCGGTGGTGCGTAGACTCGCCGACGATGAGCGCAGCGGAGTTGGACCGGGCGGTGACGTCGCTGGTCCGTCAGGTGGACCACTGGCAGCAGCCACGGTGGGCGGCGGTCGCCGCGGGCGGCAACGTGTCCCGGGCCGACCTGGTGCACAGACTGGTGCAGGAGGTCGCCGACCTGGCGGCCGACGCGGAGGGTGAGCCCCGGCGGGACGTACCCCGGCTGACGCACCCGATGGCGCTGCCCGACCAGCTCCGGGTGGTCGCGGCGGACCTGGCCGCCGCCGGCCCGCCGGAGGCGGTGCTGGCCGGGGCCGCCGCCCTGGTGACGGCGACCCGCGGCGCGCTGTAGGGCTCAGCTGAGCCGTTCGAGCACCATCGCCATGCCCTGACCGCCACCGACGCACATGGTCTCCAGGCCGATGGTCGCGTCGTGCCACTGCAGGGCGTTGAGCAGGGTGCCGGTGATCCGGGCGCCGGTCATCCCGAACGGGTGGCCGACGGCGATCGCCCCGCCCATCACGTTGACCTTGTCCTGCGGGATGCCGAGCTGCCGGTACGACGGGATCACCTGAGCGGCGAACGCCTCGTTGATCTCGACCAGGTCGACGTCGTCGACGGTCATCCCGGCCCGGCGCAGCGCCTGCCGGGACGCCTCGACCGGGCCGAGGCCCATGATCTCCGGCGACAGGGCGGTGACGCCGGTGGAGACGATCCGGGCCAACGGGATGAGCCCCAGATCGTCGGCCCGCTGGGCGCTCATCACCACCACGGCGGCGGCCCCGTCGTTGAGCGGGCAGCAGTTGCCGGCGGTGATCCGGCCGTCCGGGCGGAAGACCGGCTTCAGTCCGGCCACCGCCTCCGGGGTGACCCCGGCGCGCGGCCCGTCGTCGGTGTCGACGACGCTGCCGTCCGGCGTGGTGACCGGGGTGATCTCGCGGGCCCAGAAGCCGTCGGCGATGGCCTTCTCGGCGAGGTTCTGGCTGCGGACGCCGAACGCGTCCATCTCCTCCCGGGTGACGTCGTACACCTGGGCCAGGTTCTCCGCCGTCTGCCCCATCGCGAGGTAGATGTCGGGGAGCTGACCGGCCTCGCGCGGGTCGGTCCACACCTCGGCGTCGCCCTGCGCGCGGTCCGCCGACCGCTGCCGCGCCTCGGCGAAGCGCGGGTTCTCCCAGCCGCCGCCGACCAGCGCCTGCGCCTCGGGCGGCAGGGTGTCGGAGTTGCCCCGGGCGTACCGGGAGACCATCTCGACCCCGGCGGAGACGAAGACGTCGCCCTCCCCGGCCCGGATCGCGTGCATCGCCATCCGGGTGGTCTGCAACGACGACGCGCAGTAGCGGGTCAGCGTGGCACCGGGCAGCCCGTCCAGGCCCATCAGGGTGGCGACCACCCGGGCCAGGTTGAAACCCTGCTCGCCGCCGGGCAGCCCGCACCCGAGGTAGAGGTCGTCGATGGTGGTCGGGTCGAGCCCGGGAACCTTGTCCAGCGCGGCCTGGACGATGGTGGCGGCGAGGTCGTCCGGGCGGACCTCACGCAGCGAACCCTTGAACGCGCGGCCGATGGGGGACCGGGCGGTGGCGACGATGACGGCGTCGCGGGACGACTCAATCGGCATGAACCAACGTTAACTTGACGGTAACTTGGCGCGGAAGGACGCCGACCAGCGGGAAATGTCACCCGTGCCGGACCGGCCGGCCCCGCCCGCCGGCCGCGACCCGGCGCAGCCGGCAGGGCGGGATCGAGGCCGGTCAGTGCCGGGAGGCGACGTTCGCGGCGGCGACGACCGCCGGCAACAGGGCGTGCGCCCAGACCCGGTACCCGTCGGCGGACGGGTGGAAGCCGTCGTGGCAGAGCGTCCCGGCGTCGGCCCGGAACACCGGGCCGGTCTCCGTACCCAGGTCGACGACCGTACCGCCGGCCTCCAGCACGGCGGCGGTCTGCGCCCGCGCGACCCGCCGGCCCGACCAGCCGATCACCTGCCGCAGCGGCGGGGCCACCGCGCGCACCGCGCCCAGGTCCGGGCAGGTGCCGACGACGACCTCGACCCGGGCCTCCCGCAGCCGGCGTACCGCCGAGGCGAGGTACGCCGCCGCCTCCGCCGGCCGGCTCATCGCCGTTGCGTCGTTCGCCCCGATCAGCACCACCGCGACGTCCGGCCGGTCACCCAGCAGCGCCCGGGCCACCTGGGTGGACAGGTCGGTGGAGCGGGACCCGGAGACCCCCACGCTGGACAGGTGCACCCGCCGGCCGGTCGGCCCCTCGGTCAGCAGGTGGGCGAGCTGACCGCCGACCGTCTCGTCGAAGCGGGCCACCCCGACGCCGAGCGCCGAGGAGTCACCGAGCAGCACCAGCCGCAGCAGCGGCGCACCGACCCGGCCGACCGTGGCCCGCAGCGCCAGCCCCAGCTCCGGCTGGGCGTAGTCGCGGTTGCGGGCCGCCACCGCCTGACCGGCGAGCACCGCCGCACCACCGATCGTGCCGGCGACCAGGGAGACCGCCGCGGCCTTGCCGAGGCGTACGGCCAGCTCGCCGCCGAGCGAGCGGCCCGTCACGGTGTCACCGCCCGGGTGCCCACGGCGGCGTTGACCGGCCCGGCGGGGCACCCGCGGCACCCGGTGGTTCGCTCGCTCCGCTCGCTCATGCCAGTCCCTCCAGTTGGGGTGAGTCGGCGGCGGTGCCGGGTTGCGGCACCGGGCCGACGCCGAAGAAGGCCCGCCGCCGGAGCTGCGCCCAGCGGCCGGCCGGGCCGTGGTCCCGGCCCCGGACCTGCGTGCCGCTGACCTCCGTGCCGGCGTTGCGGGCCGCCTCGTGGGCCGCCTGGGGCAGCGACCGTACGCCCTCGCCCGGGGCCAGCGTCGGCCGGCGCTCCCCGCTACCGAGCGCCGACAGCACGGTCGGCAGGAGCGCGGCGGCGGCCGTCGCGTAGCCCTCGGCGGAGGGGTGGAACCGGTCCCAGGCGAACATCCGGGTGGGCTCGGCGGCGAACCGGGGGCCGAGCAGGTCACCGAGGGAGACCGTCCACCCGCCCGCCTCGACCACGGCGACCGTCTGGGCGGTGGCGAGCTGCCGGCTCCACCGGCGGGCCAGCCAGCGCAACGGGGGCTGGATCGGCCGGATCGCCCCCAGGTCGGGGCAGGTCCCGACGACCACCTCGCAACCGGCGGCGCGCAGCGTGCGGACCGCGTCGACCAGGTGGCGGACCGCGACGGAGTACGGCGTGCGGTTGGTGATGTCGTTGCCCCCGACCAGGATCACCGCGACGTCCGGCGCGCACTCCAGGGCCGCCTCGACCTGCGGCCGGAGCCCGGCGGAGAGCGCGCCGACCACGGCGAAGCGGTGCACCCGTACGGCCCGGTGCAGCCGCCGGGACAGCCCGGTGGCCAGCAGCGAGCCCAGGGTCTCGCGCCGCCGCGCCACCCCGTAGCTGGCGGCGGAGGAGTCACCGAGGATCACCATGGTCAGCGGTGGGCCGGGGATCTTGGCACCGTAGACGCCGTCGCAGCGTGGCGGCGGGGCCTGCGCCATCGGGATGGTGCGCCGGGCCTGCCGGGCCTGCCCGAGCAGCACGCCGCCGGTCGCGGCGACGGCCGCCGCGGTGGCAGCCGTGCCGATCGCCGCCAGCCGGGCCACCTGCCGGGCGCGGTGCCAGCGCGGACCGGGCGGTACGACGGAACCTGCCACCCCCATACCGCGACATTATCGCGCCGCAGCGTCACCCCGCCTCCGTCGGGACGGCCGGTTTTCGGGGCTGGGCGGCGACGGTTCTGGGTACCTGATCCGGTGGCGACGGCACCCGCGGGCGTCGCGCCGCAGGTCGCGACGGCTTGCACGGGCCAGTCACGCTGGTCGGTGGAGAGGGGCTGGATGAGATGGGTAGGACATTGAAGCGCACCGCGGCCTTCACGGCGCTGGCCCGGTCGCTGGCGGCCGGTGCCCGGGGTGGTCCGTCGCTGGGCACCCGGCTGGCGGCGCTGCCCCGGATGATCCGGGCCACTGCCAAGGGCGAGTACGACGGCGGCCTCCGGCTGGCGATGATGACGGCCGCGACGGTCTACGTCGTGTCGCCGGTCGACCTGGTGCCGGAGCTGTTCCTCACCGTGCTCGGCCTGGTGGACGACGCGGTCATGGTCACCTGGCTGGCCGGCAGCGTGCTGTCGGAGACCGAGCGCTTCCTGGAGTGGGAGGCCCGTCGGGCCTCCGTCATCCCCGGTCATGTGACCCTCTGAGGGCACGTACGCTGAGCGACGAAGGACCGTCTGCCAGGCCGCCGTCCCCGGCGCCGCAACGAAGGGCACAACGAGGTGCAGTACTACGACAACGTCGTCGACCTGATCGGTAACACCCCGCTGGTGCGGCTGCGCAACGTCACCGCGGGCATCCGGGCGACCGTGCTGGCCAAGGTGGAGTACCTCAACCCGGGCGGCTCGGTGAAGGACCGGATCGCCCTGCGGATGGTCGAGGACGCCGAGGCCGCCGGGATCCTCCGGCCCGGCGGCACGATCGTCGAGCCGACCAGCGGCAACACCGGGGTCGGGCTGGCCCTGGTGGCCCAGCTCAAGGGCTACCACTGCGTCTTCGTCTGCCCCGACAAGGTCAGCCAGGACAAGCAGGACGTGCTGCGGGCGTACGGGGCCGAGGTGGTGGTCTGCCCGACCGCCGTCGCCCCGGAGGACCCCCGGTCGTACTACAACGTCTCCGACCGGCTGGCCCGGGAGATCCCCGGCGCGTGGAAGCCCGACCAGTACAGCAACCCGGCCAACCCGCGTTCGCACTACGAGACGACCGGGCCGGAGCTGTGGAAGCAGACCGGGGGCGGGCTCACCCACTTCGTGGCCGGGGTCGGCACCGGCGGCACCATCTCCGGCATCGGCCGCTACCTCAAGGAGGCGTCCGAGGGGCGGGTGAAGGTGATCGGAGCGGACCCGGAGGGGTCGGTCTACTCCGGCGGCACCGGCCGGCCGTACCTGGTCGAGGGGGTCGGTGAGGACTTCTGGCCCGAGACGTACGACCGGGGGATCGCCGACGAGATCGTCGAGGTCTCGGACAAGGCGTCCTTCGAGATGACCCGGCGGCTGGCCCGGGAGGAGGGTCTGCTGGTCGGCGGCTCCTGCGGGATGGCCGTGGTGGCGGCGCTGGAGGTGGCCCGCGCCGCCGGCCCGGACGACGTGGTCGTGGTGCTGCTGCCGGACAGCGGCAAGGGCTACCTGTCCAAGATCTTCAACGACCGGTGGATGGCCCGGTACGGCTTCCTCGACCACTCGGGCACCGAGCCGACGGTCGCCGACGCGCTGGCGGGCAAGCCGGGCGGCCTGCCCGAGCTGGTGCACGTGCACCCGACCGAGACGGTCCGCGACGCCATCGACTACATGCGCGAGTACGGCGTCTCCCAGCTCCCGGTGCTCAAGGCCGAGCCGCCGGTGGTGACCGGCGAGGTGGCCGGTTCGATCGCCGAACGGGATCTGCTGGACGCCCTGTTCACCGGCCAGGCGCACCTGCACGACACCATCGAGCGGCACATGGCCGACCCGTTGCCGATGATCGGTGGCGGTCAGCCGGTGAGCGAGGCGGTGGCCCTGCTGGAGAAGTCCGACGCGGCGCTGGTGCTGGTCGACGGCAAGCCCAAGGGCGTGCTGACCCGGCAGGACCTGCTCGCCCACCTCGGCGCGCACTGACCCGACATCACCTGCGGGGCCCCTTCCGGTGGGAGGGGCCCCGCGGCGTGTCCGGGGCGACCATTCACAGCAGGGGGACAGGAGCGGCACAGAGGGCGTCCGTGCAGCCTGCCTACCGTCGGGGTCAGCCGAGAGGCACCGACCCACGGGAGGAACGACATGCGCCACGACCTGGACCACCACGAGGGGCAGCGGGTCAGCCGCCGCCGGTTGATCGCCGGAGTCGGCTCGATCGGGTTGGCGGGTCTGCTCGCGGCCTGTGGCCGGGACGGCGGCACGGTCACCACGTCGACCGGCCAGACCGTGTCCCCGCAGGCGACCGCCAGCACGTCGGCCGACCTGGCCGCGCTGTTCGGCACGGCGAACACCTGCACGTTGACCGCGAGCACCACCCAGGGCCCGTACTACTTCGACGCCGACAAGATCCGCAGCGACATCCGGGAGGACCGGGCGGGCACCCGGCTGCGGGTGGCGATCCGGGTCCAGGACAGCGAGCAGTGCGGGCCGCTGGCCGACGCGGTCGTGGAGATCTGGCACTGTGACGCGGCGGGCCTTTACTCCGGGGCCGAGGCCCAGTCGTCCGGCACGTCCGGCGGTGGCGCGCCGTCCGGTGGCACCCCGCCCAGCGGCGCGCCCGGCGGTACCCCGCCCAGCGGCGCACCCGATGGCAACCCGCCCACCGGCAACCCGCCCGGGGGTGGCACGGCCCCGGGTGGCGGTGCCGAGGGGTCGACGGCGGACCTGACGCCGACCGACGACAAGCGCTACCTGCGCGGCGCGCAGGTCACCAACGCCGACGGGATCGTCGAGTTCACCACCATCTGGCCGGGCTGGTACCGGGGCCGCACCACGCACATCCACGCGATGGTGCACGTCGGCGACAACCGGGTGCTCACCACCCAGATGATGTTCGACGAGGCCCTCAACAGCAAGGTGTACGCCGCCGCGCCGTACGCCGCGCACACCGGGCGGGACACGTTCAACGACAACGACAACATCTACGCCGAGACGATGCTGATGAAGGTCGTCGAGGACGGCGACGGCTACCTCTCGGTGATCAACTTCTCGGTCGACGCGGACCGGGACGGCACCTGACGGTCAGCAGCCCGGTAACTGCCGGGCGTAACGGAGCTGCGCGGTGGGGGTGCGCCCGATCCGCTCCTCCCGGCGGTCGCCGGTCGACTGCCAGCCGCCGCGCTCGTAGAAGTGCCGGGCCGCGAGGTTGCGTTCCAGCACCCACAGCACCCCGCGACGCCAGCCCCGGGCCCGCATGGTGTCCAGCGCGTCCACCATCAACGCCCGGCCGGTGCCCCGGCCCCGTTCGGCCGGGTCGAGGTGGATGGCGTTGAGCAGCCCGGTCGCCGGGTCGCCCTCGTCGTCCGGGCCGAGGTAGCTGAACCCGACCAGCCGGCCGTCCCGCTCGGCCACGGTCATCAGGTGCTCGTCGCGCTCCCACGTCCACCGCTGCACCCAGTACGCCCCCATCGCCTCGGGCGTCGGGTCGGCCAGCGCCGCAGGCGGCAGGAACGACGAGTACGCCGCGACCCGGGACCGCTGGTGCAGGGCACCCACCGGCACCAGGTCGTCGGCGACGGCGGGACGGAGCATGACGGTCACCCGGCCGAGGCTACCCGCCGGGGCGGGACCGGCACGGTGGTCAGGTCCTCGGCGATCACCAGTTCCCCGGTGAAGTGTTCGCGGGCCTCGTCGTGGAAGCGGCGCGGATCGGCGTACCGCTGGGAGAAGTGGGTGAGCACCAGGGTGCGTACCCCCGACTCGGTGGCGACCCGGGCGGCCTGGCCGGCGGTCAGGTGGCCGACCTCGGCGGCGAGCGCGGCCTCCGACGCCAGGAACGTCGACTCGATGACCAGCAGGTCGGCGTGTTCGGCGAGGGCGTACACCCCGTCGCAGAGGCCGGTGTCCATCACGAAGGCGAACCGCTGCCCCGGCCGGACGACGCTCACCTCGTCCCGGGTGACGCGGCGTCCGCCGACGTCCAGGTGCCCGACGCGCAGCAGCTCCCCGACCGCCGGCCCACCGATGCCGTACGCGGACAGCCGCTCCGGCAGCATCCGGCAGCCGTCCGGCTCGACCAGCCGGTAGCCGTACGTCTCGATCGGGTGCCGTAGCCGGCGGGCCTCCAGCGTGCCGACGCCCAGGGTGATCCGCTGCCCGTCGGCGGTGACCGGCTCGACGGCCAGCTCGGCGGTCTCGTGGAACGAGCTGGCGTGCCGCAGCCGGGCGAAGTATTCCGCGCCACCGGCGGGGAAGTGCACCGCCACCGGGTGCGGCACCCGGTCCAGGGAGAGCCGCTGGATGGTGCCGGGCAGGCCGAGGCAGTGGTCGCCGTGGAAGTGGGTGACGCAGATCCGGGTGAGGTCGGTGGCGGTGATCCCGGTGTGCAGGAGTTGGCGCTGGCTGCCCTCGCCGGGGTCGAAGAGGATCACCTCGTCGTCCCAGCGCAGCACGTAGCCGTTGTGGTTGCGCAGCCGGGTGGGGGTCTGGCTGGCCGTGCCGAGCACCGTCAGCTCACGCATGGACACCGCCGGCCTCCTCCCGGAGACGAAGCGACCCCCGGGGCTTCCGTGCTCGCGCACGGGCCGACTGGACTGGGTCGGCACCCCGGGGGTCGGGTGGCTGTCGTGGATTCGCCGCACCGCTGCCACACGGTCTCGACGATCGTGCTTGGTCGTTCACTGTCGAGGACAGCGGCTAGCGGACAGCCACCTCACGAGTCCGATTGCTATACAAGTCTGGACCACCTCCTTTCCCGTGTACCGCCACGCTACCCACTGCGCCCCGGGTGCCGGTAGTGATTTTTCGCGCGATCCTGCGGCCGGGGGGCCTCCCCCGGCCGGCCGGTCGACCGGGCGGACTTTTGTCGGGTCAAGTGAAAGTTCGTGCTCATCTGGCCTATCTTTCGCCTGAAGTGAGCATTACTGTCTGCCCCACAGTGGCCACCTCCCGCCGCTGCCCGCCCGAGTCGTCCCCTCGGTCGCTCCCCCGTGAGGTGAACCGTGCCCGTTTCGTCCACCACCCGCAGGAACACCCGACGATCCCTGACCCTCGGACTGGTCGGCGCGCTGGCCGTCGCCGCCGGCCCGGTCCCCGAGGCGGGCGCCGCCGCGCCGGCCACCACCCGGCCGTCCACCGCCACCGGCGCAACCGTGGCGAACCCGGTGGTCGCCGGGCCGATCGCCCGGACCACCCCGGTCGGCGACCCCGGCCACGGCTACCCGTTCCTCGCCACCGACGTCAACCTGGCCGCCGCCGGCTACGTCGAGGAGGAGTTCTTCCTCTTCGGCACCGCCACCCGGTACGCCGTGCAGGGCACCCAGAACGCGACCACCATCGCCACCGACCAGCCGTACGGCACCCGGCTGGTGGTCCGCCGGCCGGCCAACACCAAGAAGTTCAACGGCGTCGTCATCGCCGAGTGGAACAACGTCAGCAACCAGTGGGACCAGGAGGTCGACTGGTTCCAGTCGCACGAGCACCTGATCCGCTCCGGGTACGCCTGGGTCGGGGTCTCCGCCCAGCGGGCCGGGCTGCACTCGGCCACCGGACTCAAGGCGTGGAGCCCCACCCGGTACGGCCCGCTCGACGTCACCGTGGGCGGCACCGTCACCGACGACAGCCTCTCGTACGACATCTTCAGTCAGGCGGTGAAGGCGGTCCGCAACCCGACCGGCGTCGACCCGCTGGGCAAGCTGCCCGCCCCGCAGTACGTGATCGCCACCGGCCACTCGCAGTCGGCCGGTCGCCTCGCCAACTACTACAACGGGGTCCAGCAGTCGGCGAACGTGCTCGACGCGGTCGTCCTGCACGGTGGCGGCGGGGTGCTGCGCACCGACCTGACGACGCCGGTGTTCCGGATCAACTCCGAGGGGGACGTGGCCAGCGGCATCCTGCCCGCGGCGGCCCGCGCCCAGGCCGACTCGCCCGTCCTGCGCTCCTGGGAGGTCGCCGGAGCGTCGCACGGCGACTGGAAACTGATCACCGACTACGGGCCGCTGCGCAAGCGGGACATCGGCAGCTACCCGGGTGGCTACCCGGGCGAACCGCAGACCTGCACGCTGCCCTCGCTGTCGCGGGTCCCGCAGCACATGGTGCAGAACGCCGTCTACGACCACACCGTCGCCTGGGTCGCCCAGGGGGTCGCCCCGCCGGGCGCCCCGCCGATCCGGACGACCACCACGACCCCGCCGGCCGTCGCCCGCGACGAGCTGGGACTCGCCCTCGGCGGCATCCGGCTCGCCCAGCATGAGGTGCCGCTGCGGGTCAACAGCGGCAGCAACACCGGGCCCGGCTTCTGCTTCCTCGACGGCAGCTCGGTGCCGTTGACCGACGCGCAACTCGCCGCCCGCTACCCGACCGTCGGAACGTACGTGGACGCCAGCGTCGCGGCCACCCTCGCCGCCGCCGACGCCGGCCACCTGCCCGCGTCGTTCACCCGCGATCCCGCCTGGTACTCCGACCTGCGTGACCTCATCACCGAGCACGTCGCCGCCGGCCGGATCACCGAGTACGTGGCGGCCCGGCTGACCGACCGGCTCCAACGGGCCGAGCAGGCCGGCACCGCCGGCAACGCGGCCCGCGCCGGTGAACTGCTGGGGCAGTTGGCCGACCGGGCGCGGCAGCGGATCACCGACCCGGCCGCCCGGGACGCGGTGCTGCGGGTGACCGAGGCGCTGATCGCCCTGCTCGACGCGGCGGAACGCCGCAACCGGTGACCCGACCGTAAGGACCGACGCCACGGTGAGGGGCCGGGGCGGCCGGTGGGCGGCGGGCACGACGCGCGACGTCGTGCCCGCCGTTCAGCGGTGCCCGGCGGTGCGGCCACCGACCGGTCAGTCGATGCCGATCGGGCCCTCACGGGGGCCGTCCCCGCCCGCCGGCTGCACCGCCAGCGACGGGAAGTCGGCCAGGTCGCCCTCCGGCTCGGCGTCCCATTCGGGGAAGACCAGGTCGCTCTGGAGATAGAGGCAGAGCAACTGGGTCAGGTGACGCAGCCCGTCGAGATGGGTGCGCTCGTGACCGTGGGTGGCGTCCACCCCGAAACCGAGCAGCGCCACCCGGGCGTGCGCGCCCGCCTCGACCGCCGCCGCCACGTCCGAGCGGTAGTAGTCGAAGACGTCGCGGACCAGGTCCACCCCGTGTTCCCGGGCGATGGTGGCCAGGTTGCGGGTCAGGTGGTAGTCGAACGGGCCGACCCCGTCGCCCATCGCCAGGGTCGCCGCGTTCTCCCGGGACTGCTGGCCCGGCGCGACCACCGCCGCGTCCACCGAGACGATCTCGGCGACGTCCGGGTCCAGGCCGTGGCTGGCCCCGTGGCCGATCTCCTCGGTCACCGTGACCAGCAGGTGGGCGGTGACGGTGGGGGTGATGCCGGCGTCCACCACCGCCTTGAACGCGGTGAGCACCGCCGCCACCCCGGCCTTGTCGTCCAGGTGCCGGGACTTCACGTAGCCGGACGGGGTGACCATCGGGTTGGGCAGGAACGCCACGAAGTCGCCCGCGTCGATGCCCAGCGCCCGCAGGCCGGCGATGTCCTCGACCGGCTCGTCGACCCGGACCTCGACGTGTTCCCAGCCGACGCCCTGCAGGTCGACGTCGTCGTTGTAGCGGTGCCCGCTGGCCTTCAACGGCAGCACCTGTCCGGTGACCACCCGGTCCAGGTCGTCGGTGAAGATCCGTACGTGGGCACCCTCGGCGAACCGGGCCGAGTGGGTGCCGATGGTCTTCAGCTCCAGCCGGCCGTTCTCCTTCAGCCGCTTGACCATCCCGCCGATGGTGTCGGTGTGCACCACGATCGCCCGGTCGGCACCCGTCTGCCGGGGGCCGGGCAGGCAGGCGCTGAGCGCCCCCCGCCGGGTCAGCGTGGACGGGATGCCCAGCGCGGAGAGGCGTTCCCCCACGTACTGCTGCACGTGGTCGGTACGCCCCGACGGGCTGGGGATGTCCAGCAGTTCCACCAGCACCTGGCGGAGGTAGTCCAGATCGATGTCGAGGGGCTTGAGGCTCACGCGACCCCTCCGGGCCCGGCCGGGCTCCAGAGGCGCTGCGGGGCCCGGGTGCCCGGGAAGAGCAGGTCCACGAAGCGCTCGGCGGTCGGCTGGGGCTCGTGGTTGGCCAGCCCCGGCCGCTCGTTCGCCTCGATGAACACGTGCTCGGGCTGGTCGGGGGCGGGGACCAGCAGGTCCAGCCCGGTCACCGGGATGTCCAGGGCCCGGCTCGCCGCCACGCAGGCAGTGGCGATCGCCGGGTGCAGTTCGGCCGTCACGTCGTGGATTGTGCCACCGGTGTGGAGGTTCGCCGTCCGGCGCACCGCCAACACCTGCCCCTCGGGCAGCACGTCGTGCATCCGGTGCCCGGCCTCGGCCACCACCTCGCGGGTCATCTCGTCGATGGGGATGCGGGACTCGCCACCGGTGGCGGCGGCCCGCCGCCGGCTCTGCCGCTCGATCAGCTCGGTGACGTCGTGCACGCCGTCGCCGATGATCTGCGCCGGTCGGCGTACGGCGGCGGCCACCACCTCGTGGTCGATCACGATCACCCGCAGGTCCTCGCCCGCGCGCAGCTCCTCGATCAGCACGTCGGGGCAGAACCGGCGGGCCAGCTCGACGGCGGCGGCCAGCGCCTCGGCGGTGCGTACCCCGACGGTGATGCCGTTGCCCTGCTCCCCCCGGGCCGGCTTGACCACCACCGGGCCGACGTCGGTGAGGAAGGCCAGGTCGTCGGGTTCGCCGGTGGCGGTCCGGCCGCGCGGCACCGACAGGCCCGCCTCGGTGAGGATGCGCCGGGTGACCCGCTTGTCGTCGCAGCGGCTCATCGCCACCGCCGAGGTCAGCTCGGACAGCGACTCGCGGGTGACGATCGTCCGGCCGCCGTTGGTCAGCCGCAGCTCACCCCAGTGCGCGTCGGTGACCTCCACCCGGATGCCGCGTCGCATCGCCTCGTCGGCGACGATCTTCGCGTACGGATTCAGCTCGTCGTAGCCCGCCGGGGCGGACGGCAGGAACAGCCGTTCGTTGATCGGGTTCTTCCGTTTGACACAGAGCGTCCCGGTGCGGTGGAAGCCCAACCGCTCGTAGAGCCGGATCGCGCCGGAGTTCTCGGCCAGCACCGACAGGTCGACGAACGCGCGACCCCGCTCGTCGAGCCGGTCGGCCAGCTCGGTGAGCAGGGCCTGACCGGTGCCGGGCGGGGCGGTGTTGAAGTCCACGGTCAGGCACCACAGGCTCGCGCCGTTCTCCCGGTCGCCGAAGACCGCCACGTGGTCGACGCCGGTGATGGTGCCGACGATCTCCCCGGTGCTCGCCTCGGCCACCAGGTGCAGGAACCGGTCGGTGCCGGCGTTGTCGACGAGCACCTCCACCGGCGCGGTGACCATGCCGTTGCGGGCGTAGATCCGGTTCACCGCGTCCGCGTCGTCGGCGTCCCGCAGCGGCCGGACGACCAGCCCCGGGATCTCCATCCGCCCGGTGGCCTCCGGGCGGCGCTCACCCAGCGGCAGCCGGTAGGTCAGCGACGGGTCGATGAACAGCTCGTCGGGCAGCCGGGACACCAGCACGTGCGGGTCGCGCAGGTAGATGCAGATGTCCCGGGCGCCGGCCGCCTCGGAGCGCAGCACCTGGGCCACCGCGACCTGCTCGTGGAAGGTCTGGCCGAACACCAGCCGCCCCCAGCCGCAGTCCAGGACCACGTCCGACGGCCCGGCCGGCTCCCGGCGCGGTTCCGGGGCGGTGCCCGGCGCGACCGGGTCACCGCCGGGGCCGATGCGTTCCCGGCGGCGGCCGAGCACCCGCTCCCGGTCGGTACGGGCCGTGCCGGTCGCGAGGGTCTCGTTCACGGTCAGTCGATTCCGTGGCTCTGGAGCCACATTTCCAGAAGTCCCAGTTGCCACAGTTTGTTTCCGTTCAACGGGGTCAGTTCGGCGTTCGGGTCGGCGAGCAGCGCAGTGACGTAGTCGGCACGGAACAGGTCGCGGCGGCGGGCCTGCGGCGCGGTGAGCGCGTCGCGGACCCGGTCGAGGAGCTTGCCCTCCAGGTGGGTCAGGCCGGGCACCGGGAAGTAGCCCTTGGGGCGGTCGATCACCTCGTGCGGCAGGACCCGGCGGCCGATCTCCTTGAGCACTCCCTTGCCGCCCTGGGCCAGCTTCAGCTCGGGCGGGCAGCTCGCCGCCAGCTCCACGAACTCGTGGTCGAGGAACGGCACCCGGGCCTCCAGGCCGTGCGCCATGGTCATGTTGTCGACCCGCTTCACCGGGTCGTCGGTGAGCATGACCTGGGTGTCGATCCGCAGGCCGGCGTCGACGGCGGTCTGCGCCCCGGCCCGGCCCAGGTGGGCGGCGACGAACTCGCGGGCCGGGTCGCCGTCGGCCAGCCACGCCGGGTTGAGCACCCGGGCCAGCCCGGCCGCGTCCCGGTCGAAGAACGCCTTGGCGTACGAGTCGAGGGCCTGCTCCCGGTCGATGCCGGCCAGTGGCGGGTACCAGTGGTAGCCGCCGAGGATCTCGTCCGCGCCCTGGCCGGACTGGACCACCTTGACGTGCTGGGAAACCTCCTGGCTGAGCAGGTAGAACGCGACACAGTCGTGGCTGACCATCGGCTCGCTCATCGCGGCCACCGCCGCCTCCAGCGGCGGCACCAGGTCACCGGCGGCCACCTTGAGCTGGTGGTGGTCGGTGCCGAAGGTCTGCGCCACCAGGTCGGAGTAGACGAACTCGTCGCCCTCGCGCCCGCCGACCGCGTCGAAGCCGATGGAGAAGGTGGACAGCCCGGAGCGGGTCTGCCCCTCGCCGGCCAGCAGCGCCACCACCAGGCTGGAGTCCAGGCCGCCGGAGAGCAGCACACCCACCGGCACGTCGGCGACCATCCGGCGGCGTACCGCGGTGGTCAGCGACTCCAGCAGGGCATCCTGCCAGTCGCGTTCCGACCAGTCGGCGCGCGACGCGTCCCGGGTGAACGACGGGTCCCAGTAGACCCGCTCGGAGGTACGGCCGTCCGGCTCGTAGACCCGCACGGTGGCCGGCGGGAGCTTGGCGACGCCGCGCAGGATGGTGCGCGGCGGCGGCACGATGCTGTGGAAGCTGAGGTAGTGGGCCAGCGCCACCGGGTCGATGCCGGTGTCGATCCCGCCGCCGGCCAGCAGGGCGGGCAGGGTGCTGGCGAACCGCACCACGCCCGGCGTCTCGGCCAGGTAGAGCGGCTTGATGCCGAGCCGGTCGCGGGCCAGCACCAGCCGGCCGGTGTCCCGTTCGGTGATCGCGACGGCGAACATGCCGATCAGGTGGTCGACGAAGTCGAGCCCCCACTCGGCGTACGCCTTGACCACGACCTCGCTGTCGCCGGAGGAGAAGAAGCGGTGTCCCAGGGCCTGCAACTCCTCGCGCAGCTCGCGGTAGTTGTAGATGCAGCCGTTGAACACTCCGGTGAGCCCGGCGGCCGGGTCGACGATCGGTTGCCCGCTGGCGGCGGAGAGGTCGATGATCTTGAGGCGGCGGTGTCCGAGGGCGACGGCCCCCTGTGACCACACTCCGCTGTCGTCGGGCCCCCGGTCACTCATCGTGGCCGCCATGCGTTCCACCGCCGACACGTCGGCCCGGGAACCGTCACGGCGGAACTCTCCCGCAAGTCCGCACATGCCAGCCAATGCTGCCAGAGGTTGTTGCACTTCGCCTGTTGAGCCGATGTCGACCGTGTTACGGGATTGCTAGGATGTGCGCCACTCACCGTGACGGCCCCGCGTGGGCCGACGTTCCTGCCCGGGGCGCTGCCGGTGCCCGATTCGCCCCGGGCCCGGGATGTGACAAACACCGCAGGCCCGAAAAACGGCCGCCGGGCGAGGTCGCCCGACGGCCGGTCTCGGTGTCCGGGTCGCTCAGCCGGCGGTACGGGCCACCCCGACCGGGCAGCTCAGCCCGTTCGGTCCGTGGTTGCAGTAGCCGTTCGGGTTCTAGATCCCTGGCGGACGATGTACTACTGATTCCCGCCTTCCAATCAACGTGACCGGTAAGCGTCGGCGCGGTGTTCGACTGCCGTCACGGTCACGACGCGGTCGTCCTCGTCGATCTCGTAGAGGACGCGGTACGTGCCGCGCCTGGCCGACCAGGTCCCCTCGAACGGCGGCAGAAGCAGTCGTTTGCCGACGCGGTGCGGGTTGTCGAGGAGGGCGTTGGTGATGAACTCGTAGACGGCCGCGGAGATCTTCTCTGGCAGCCGTCCGGCCATGGCGCGTGCGGCCGGGCCGGTGACCTGAAGTCGGTAGCGGCCGGGGTCCGGGCCGGTCACCTCGCCTGCTTCGATCGCTTTGCCATCAGCGCTGCGAGTTCGTCGGCGTCGAGGACGTCACCGGCTTCGACGGCGGCCTTGGATTCGGCAAGTTGCCGCATGGCCTCGGCGCTGGAGAGAACCTCCAGGGTCTCTTCCAGGGCGGCGAGGTCGTCGGCGGAGATGAGCACAGCGGCGGCATGGCCGTGCCTGGTGATCTCTATCCGCTCGTGGGTCGAGGTCACCTCGTCGATGAGTTCCGAGAGGCGGTTGCGGGCGTCGGTGAACGGCACGACAGTCATGCTCGAAGTATAGGCAGTCACTGGCGTGAAGTCTGTGCAGATCTTGAAGGTCGGCGGCAGCGCAGGCCACCGGGCCGTAAGCCCGGTGGCCTGCGGTTCTAGGCCGTCTTGGCGACACCAACCGGACAAGTCATGCCATTGGGGCCGTGGTTGCAGTAGCCGTTCGGGTTCTTCGTCGGGGCCAGATACTGCTGGTGGTAGTCCTCGGCGAAGAAGTAGTCGCCCAGCGGGGCGATCTCGGTGGTGATCTCACCCTTGCCGGCCCGCGCCACGATCGGCGCGAACGCGTCCCGGGACGCCTGCGCGGTGGCCAACTGCTCGTCGCTGGTGGTGTAGATCGTCGAGCGGTACTGGCTGCCGACATCGTTGCCCTGGCGCATGCCCTGGGTCGGGTCGTGGTTCTCCCAGAACACCTTGAGCAGGTCCTCGTAGCTGATCACGGCGGGGTCGTAGACCACCTGGACCACCTCGGCGTGCCCGGTCATCCCCGAACACACCTCCTCGTACGTCGGGTTGGCGGTGTAGCCGCCCGCGTAACCGGCCGAGGTGGTGAGCACCCCCGGCAGGGTCCAGAACAGCCGCTCGGCACCCCAGAAGCAGCCCATGCCGAACACGGCGACCCGGGAGCCCTCGGGGAACGGGCCCTTCAGCGACGACGGCAGCACCTCGTGCCGGTCCCCGATCGGCATCGCGATCGGACGGCCGGGCAGGGCCTGGTCGGGGCTGATCATCTCGGCCTTCATGCGGCGAAGGAACACGGTGGAACTCCTCTCGTACCTCTCCCCGCATGCAACACCGGCGGGCCCGGCTTCCTTACCCGCTGCGCCCCGGCTCTCGCCTCCGGGCCCCGCCGAATGCCGGCGGGGCTCAGGCCAGGGCGGCGGCGACCCGCCCGGCGTAGGAGGTCGCCTCGGCGTCGTCGGCGTAGCGGGTACGCGGCCAGAAGAAGCCGCGCAGGCCGTCGCCCCTGGTCCTCGGCACCACGTGGGTGTGCAGGTGCGGCACCGACTGGGACACCCGGTTGTTCATCGCCACGAACGTCCCACCGGCCCCCAGACCGGATTCCACGGCCGCCGCCAGGCGCTGCACCAGCCCGAAGTAGCCGGGCAGATCGGCCGCCGGCAGGTCGGTCAGGGTGACCAGGTGGGTGCGCGGCACCACCAGCACGTGCCCCTTGAACACGGGGCGGGTGTCCAGGAACGCCACCCCGTCCGGCTCGTCGGCCACCCGGAACGCCGGCACCTCCCCGGCCACGATCTGACAGAACACGCACCCGCTCACCCGCGCAGCCTAAGGTCCCGCGCGCCCATCCACCACGCACCGGGGCGCAGGTGCGGGGTGGGCCGGGACGGGTTCCGGTCGACCGGTGGGTGCGGCGGACTAACGTCTGCGGGATGAGTCACGGCTTCGAGACGCTCGCCATCCACGCCGGCCAGGACCCGGAGGCCCGCACCGGCGCGGTGATCCCCCCGATCTACCAGACCAGCACGTACGCCCAGGACGCCGTCGGCGCACCCCGGCAGGGCTACGAGTACAGCCGCTCCGGCAACCCCACCCGCGACGCCCTCCAGGAGTGCCTGGCCGCGCTGGAGGGGGGCCGGGTCGGGCTCGCCTTCGCCAGCGGCCTGGCCGCCGAGGACACCCTGCTGCGGACGGTCTGCTCGCCCGGCGACCACGTGGTGATCCCCGACGACGCGTACGGCGGCACCTACCGGCTGTTCGCCCGGGTCGCCGAGCGGTGGGGGCTCACGTACACCCCGGCGAAGGTCTCCGACGTCGACGCGGTCCGGGCGGCGATCCGCCCCGAGACGAAGATCGTCTGGGTGGAGACGCCGACGAACCCGCTGCTCGGCATCGCCGACATCGCCGCCCTGGCCGGGGTCGCGCACGAGGCCGGGGCGCTGCTGGCGGTCGACAACACGTTCGCCTCGCCGTACCTGCAGCAGCCGCTCGCGCACGGCGCGGACGTGGTGGTGCACTCCACCACCAAGTACGTCGGCGGGCACTCCGACGTGGTCGGTGGCGCGTTGGTCGTCGCCGATCCGACCCTCGGCGACGAGCTGCGCTACCACCAGAACGCGATGGGCGCGATCAACGGCCCGTTCGACGCCTGGCTCACCCTGCGCGGCATCAAGACCCTCGGGGTACGGATGGACCGGCACTGCGACAACGCCGAGCGGATCGCCGCCTTCCTCGACGGGCACCCGAAGGTCGCCCAGGTCATCTACCCGGGCCTGCCGTCGCACCCCGGGCACGAGGTGGCCGCCAAGCAGATGCGCCGGTTCGGCGGGATGATCTCCTTCCGGGCCGTCGGCGGTGAGGAGCACGCCGTACAGGTCTGCAACCGGGCCCGGCTGTTCGTCCTCGCCGAGTCGCTCGGCGGGGTGGAATCCCTGATCGAGCACCCGGGCCGGATGACACACGCAAGTGCCGCCGGCTCGCCGCTTGAAGTTCCCGGCGATCTCGTGCGACTGTCTGTCGGCATCGAGACGGTCGACGACCTGCTCGCCGATCTGGAGCAGGCGCTGGGCTGACCGCGGGCTGGGAAGAGGTGGCCGTGCAGGACATCATGCCGACCTGGGTGGGGGCGACCGCCAAGCAGATCGCCCGGGGGGTACGCCGGGGCGACGTCTCCGCCACCCAGGTCGTCGCCGACCACCTGGACCACGTCGGCCGGGTCGACGGTGCCCTCTCCGCGTTCCGGGTGGTCCGGGGCGGCGAGGCGATCACCGAGGCGGAGAAGGTCGACGAGCAGGAGGAGCTGGCGAACCTTCCGCTCGCCGGCGTGCCGGTGGCGGTCAAGGAGAACACCCCGGTCGCCGGCCTGCCCACCTGGAACGGGTCGGCCGCCGCGCGTACCGCGGTGGCGGAGGCCGACCACGAGGTGGTGCGCCGGCTGCGCGGCGCGGGCGCGGTGATCCTCGGGGTGACCCGGATGCCGGAGCTGGGACTCTGGGCGATCACCGACGACGCCACCGCCGTCACCCGTAACCCGTGGGACCTGCGGTACACGCCCGGGGGGTCCTCCGGCGGGGCCGCCGCGGCGGTCGCGGCCGGGCTGGTGCCGATCGCGCACGGCAACGACGGGCTCGGCTCGATCCGCATCCCGGCCGCCTGCTGCGGTCTGGTCGGGCTCAAGCCCGGCCGGGGCGTGGTCCCGTGCCAGCTCGGCGCGGAGGACTGGTTCGGGCTGACCGAGCACGGCATGCTCACCACCACGGTCGCCGACGCCACCGTCGGCTTCCAGGTGCTCGCCGGGCGTCGCCCCGACAAGCTCGTCCCGCCGCCCCGACTGCGGGTCGGCGTGTCGCTGCGCTCCCCGGTGCGCGGCGTCGCGCCGGACGCCCCCAACCGGGACGCGGTGGCCGCCGCCGGCCGGCTGCTCGCCGCCGCCGGCCACGACACCGTGCCCGCCGACCCGGTGTACCCGACCGCGCTCGGCCTGCAGGGCATCGCCACCTGGCTCGCCGCCGCCGCGTCCGACGTGCGGGCCGCCGGCATCGACCGGCGCGGCCTGCAACGGCGCAGTCGCCGGCACGTCGCGCTGGGGGAGTGGGCGCAACGCCGGGGGTACGTGCGGGAGGCCGAGCGGGCCGCCTGGCGGGACCGCTCCGTCGGCTTCTTCACCGACCACGGGGTCGACCTGCTGCTCACCCCGGCGCTGGCCGGGCCGCCGCCGGAGGCCACCTCCTGGTCCGGCCGTTCCTGGCTGGCGAACATGCGGACCAACATCCGGTACGCCCCGTTCGCCGCGCCGTGGAACGTCGCCGGCCTGCCGTCGATCGTGGTGCCGGTGGGTCGCCGCCCGGACGGCCTGCCGGTCGCCGCGCAGCTGGTCGGCCCGCCCGGCTCGGAACTGCTGCTGCTCGGGGTCGCCGGGCAGTTCGAGATGCAGGCCCCGTGGACCCGGCACGCCCCCGGCTATCCCCGGGTCGACACGCCCTCCCCGGCCGTCGGGCCGAGGTCGGGTGGCACGATCGGGGCATGACGGAACTGGTCGACCTCGCCGACGTACGGGCCGCCCGGGAGCTGCTCGCCGGGGTCACCCGGACCACCCCGCTGGAGCCGTCCCGGCCGTTGAGCGCGGCGCTGGCCGGGCCGGTGTGGCTCAAGTGCGAGAACCTGCAACGCGCCGGCTCGTACAAGGTGCGCGGCGCGTACGTGCGGATCTCCCGGCTGTCGGCGGCCGAGCGGGACCGGGGCGTGGTCGCGGCCAGCGCCGGCAACCACGCCCAGGGGGTGGCGCTCGCCGCCGGCCTGGTCGGCACCCACGCCACCGTCTTCATGCCGGTGAACGCGCCGCTGCCGAAGGTGGCCGCCACCAAGGGGTACGGCGCGCGGATCGAGCTGATCGGCAACACCGTCGACGAGTCGCTGGTGGCCGCGCAGACCTTCGCGGAGCGTACCGGCGCGGTGTTCATCCACCCGTTCGACCATCCGGACGTGATCGCCGGGCAGGGCACCGTCGCGCTGGAGATCCTCGAACAGTGCCCCGAGGTCGAGACGATCATCACGGGGGTCGGCGGTGGCGGCCTGATCTCCGGGATGGCGGTGGCCGCGAAGGCGTTGCGGCCCGACGTGCGGATCATCGGCGTCCAGGCGGAAAGCGCCGCCGCGTTCCCGCCCTCCCTGGCCGCCGGGGAACCCGTCCGGCTGCCGGCGTTCGCCACGATCGCCGACGGCATCGCGGTCGGCCGGCCCGGGGAGATCACCTTCAACCACGTCCGCAAGCTGGTCGACGAGATGGTCACCGTCGCCGAGGAGGACATCTCCCGGGCGCTGCTGATGCTGCTGGAACGGGGCAAGCAGGTGGTCGAGCCGGCCGGAGCGGTCGGGGTGGCCGCGCTGCTCGCCGGGGCGGTGCGGGTACGGACCCCGACGGTGGCGGTGCTCTCCGGCGGCAACATCGACCCGCTGCTGATGATGCGGGTGATCGAGCACGGTCTCGCCGCCGCCGGCCGCTACCTGCGGGTCACCGTCCGCTGCTCGGACCGGCCCGGTCAGCTCGCCTCGCTGCTCACCGAGATCGCCGAGCACCGGGCGAACGTGGTCGACGTGGAGCACCAGCGGGCCAACCCGCACCTGCGGCTCGGCGAGGTGGAGGTGGCCCTGTCGGTGGAGACCCGGGGGGTCGAACACTCCGACACGCTGATCAGCGCCCTGCGGGCCAGTGGCTACCAGGTGGTCCTCACGGCCGAGGGGTGAGCCGCAGGCGGCCCTGCCCCGGGGGACGCCGCCGGGTCCGGTGGACCCGGCGGCGGCGCGGCTCAGCCGGAGAACGGCTCGAAGCTGACGATGGTCACCTTGATGTCCGCCCCGCTGGGCGCGGTGTAGGTGCACGCCTGACCGGGGCGGCCGCCCAGGATGGCCTTGCCGAGCGCCGACTCGGGGCTGTAGACCGTCAGCTCGGTGGTGGCGGCGATCTCCCGCGACCCGAGCAGGAACGTCTCGGTGTCGCCCTCGTCGTCGTCGAAGTAGATGGTCACGACCATGCCGGGCGACACCACGTCGGCCGTCGGCGCCTCGCCGACCTGGGCGGTGCGCAGCAGCTCCTTGAGGTAGAGGATGCGGCCCTCGGCCTTGCCCTGCTCCTCGCGGGCGGCGTGGTAGCCACCGTTCTCCCGCAGGTCGCCCTCTTCCCGCCGGGCGTTGATCTCGGCGGCGATGACCGGCCGGTTGGCGATCAGCTCGTCGAGTTCGGCCTGGAGGCGGTCGTGCGCGTCCTGGGACAGCCAGGTGGCGGGCGCCTTGTGGTCATTGGTGGACACAGGCGTACTCCTCGGATGTGCGTGCTGGCTGACAGGTGACTTACCAACCTACCAGTGGCCCGCACTCCCGGGCGTCGTTGATCACCCGGTCGGGGGACGGCCGGCGGCCCGCCGCGACGCGGGGCCTGGTCCCGTCGCCGTTCAGCCGGCCGGACGGCAGCGGACGACCTCGCCGATGAACGGACGTTCGGTGGTGCTGACCCGGTGCCGGGTGGTGACGTGCCGCTGGCCGGGGGCCGCGGTCACGGTGACCTCCCCGTGGCCCACCTCGGCCCCGGCGTGCGAGCGGGCCCGGACCAGGCACACCGCCGCGCCGCCCGCGGGCAGGGTCACCCGGAAGTCGACCCGGACGCCGGTGTCGTCGATGTCGGCGTAGGTGATCACCTCGGGCTTGTACTCCGGGTCGCCGTAGCGCTGGTAGAGCTGCGTCGAGGCCAGCACCAACCCGGCGATCAGGACCCCCGCCAGCACCCAGCGCAGCAGGGGGCGACGGCGCTCGGGCTCCCGCCGGCGTCCGTACCGGCCGGGCGGGAACACCGGCGCGGCCGAGGGAACTGTGGCGTGCGTCTCGGTCACCGGCGGGTATCTCCTGGCGTTGTTGTCGGCGGCATCGGCAAGAATGACAGGGTCCATCTTCCCAGCCCGGGGCCGAGCCCGGCCCGGCAGGTCGGCAACCGCGCCGGCAGGTCACCACGGCAGGTCGGGCGAGCGACCCGGAGCGGGCCGCCGACGGGCACAGACGAGGAGCGCCCACGTTGGCAGAGAAGCTGCGTCTCATGGCCGTGCACGCACACCCGGACGACGAGTCCAGCAAGGGCGCCGCCACCATGGCGAAGTACGTCGCCGAGGGGGTGGACGTGCTTGTCGTGACCTGCACCGGCGGTGAACGGGGCAGTGTGCTCAACCCCAAGCTGGACCGTCCCGAGGTGTGGGCCAACATCGGCGAGATCCGGCGGGCCGAGATGGACGCCGCGCGGGCCGTCCTCGGCGTCGAGCAGGCCTGGCTGGGCTTCGTCGACTCGGGCCTGCCCGAGGGCGACCCGCTGCCGCCGCTGCCCGAGGGGTGCTTCGCCCTCCAGGACGTCGAGGTGGCGGCCGGGCCGCTGGTGAAGCTGATGCGGGAGTTCCGTCCGCACGTCGTGACCACCTACGACGAGGAGGGCGGCTACCCGCACCCCGACCACATCATGTGCCACAAGGTCAGCGTGGCGGCGTTCGACGCGGCCGGCGACCCCGACCGCTACCCCGAGCTCGGCACCCCCTGGCAGCCGATGAAGCTCTACTACGACATCGGCTTCTCCAAGGGCAAGATCACCGCCCTGCACGAGGGCATGCTGGCCGCCGGCCTCACCTCGCCGTACGAGGAGTGGCTCAAGCGGTGGGACGAGCGGCCGGACAAGGGTCCCCGGATCACCACCCGGGTCGAGTGCGCCGAGTACTTCCCGGTCCGTGACGACGCGCTGCGCGCCCACGCCACCCAGGTCGACCCGGACGGCTTCTGGTTCCATGTGCCGATGGAGTTGCAGCAGCGCGCCTGGCCGACCGAGGACTTCCAGCTCGTCCGTTCGACGGTCGACTCCCCGCTGCCGGAATCCGACCTGTTCGCCGGGGTGCGCGAAGCCGTCCGTGCCGGGTGACCGGGATGCGGGGCTACGCTGACACTCCACCGCACATCGGAGAAGACACCATGCTGAACGCTGTCCAGGTGCTCGCGGAGAACAACTTCGGGGACACCCGCACGGGCGGCCTGGCCGGGCCGATGGGTCTCTTCCTCATCGTGCTCCTCGGCACCGCCACCGTCCTGCTCATCCGCAACATGAACGCCCGGCTGCGCCGGCTGCCCGAGCGGTTCCCCCACCAGGGTGGTCCGGTCGGGGCCGATTCGTCGGCCACCGGCCCGTCGGACGGGACGACGGGGCAGGAATCACGTGCGAACCCGCCCAGCGGCCACCAGCAGCCCTGAGAGGGGTGCCGAAGCGTGAATCACGCCGATCCGGGTCGTCGCCCCCTGTTGCGGCCACCCGGATTGGCTTAGCCTTCCGCCGGGGGACGTAAGTCCCTGAGCCGTGCGCGGGAGGGGGTGCCATGACCGTCGTAGCCGCGTTCATCCGTCGTGCCGTCGACGGCCCCGCGGACGGAGCCGGGCGGTGACCTCCGGCAGGGCCGGCGCGTCCGACGACGGGTCGACGCCACCGGAGACTCCGCTGCGGGTGCGTGTCCTCACTCTCGCCGTGGCGGTGACCGCCCTGGTGGCGGTGCTGGTCGGCCTGCGCCTGCCCACCGTACTGCCGGCCGACGACCCGCTCCCGGCCGTCGCCCGGTTCGGCATCGTCACCGCCGTGTTCGCCCTGGCCCAGCTCGCCCGGCTGCGGTTCCGCACCGCCACCGGCATGGTGAGCATCACCTGGGGCGAGGCCGCCCTGATCGTCTGCCTCTACCTGGCGCCGGCCGGCTGGCTGCCGGCGGCCGCGCTGCTCGGCACCGGCGCGGCCTGGACGGCGATGTCACTGGCCGCCGACCGCCGTCCCCCGGTGGAGCTGGTCCGGATCGCCGCCGCGCTGACCGCGGCGACCGCGCTCGCCGTGGTCGTCGCCACCGCGCTGGGTGAGCCGTTCCTGGCCGGTCCCACCCCGACGCTCGTGCCCGCCCTCGTCGCCGGTGCGGTCACCTACCTGCTCACCACCGCCGGGCTGGGCGGGGCCACCCTGGCCCTGCGGCACGGTGTGGCGGTCGGCCCGGCGCTGCTCGTCGCGCTGCGCGGCAAGGTGCTCATGTTCGTCGGCAACGTGCTGGTCGGGCTGGTCGTCGTGGCGTTGCTGGAGATCGACCCGCGCTGGCTGCTGCTGCTCCCGCCGCTGCTCTGGCTGCTCCAGCAGACCTACCGGCACCGGCTGCACGCCGACCAGGAGCAGCGCACCTGGCGCGCGTTCGCCGACGCCACCGCCGCCCTCAACCAGCTCGACGAGCGGGGGGTGGCAACCGCCGCGGTGACCGGGGCGCTGGCCCTGTTCGGTGCGGAACTGGTCGACGTCGACGTGGCCCGGGCCGACGGCCGGTGGCGGCGCTACCGGGGTGACTCGTCGGGCCGCGTCCGTGACCGGCAGGCCGGACCGCCCGCAGGGGCGGCCCCGGACGCGCACGAACTCGTCCGGCCGCTGGTCGTCGGGGACGTTCAGGTCGGGCAGATCCGGGTCCGGTTCCCCGTCTCGGGGCCGCCTGACGACCGGGAACGCGACGCGCTGGCGGCCTACTCCGACGCCCTGGCCGCCGCCCTGCACGACGCGGCCACCCACCGGGAGCTGCGACTGGTCAGCGCCCGCTCGTCGTACGACGCGGTGCACGACGCGTTGACCGGGCTGGCCAACCGCACGGCCATGCTGACCAAGGGCGACCAGGCGTTGCGGCAGCTCGCCCACGATCACCCGGTGGCCCTGCTGCTGCTCGACATCGACCAGTTCAAAGAGGTCAACGACACCCTCGGGCACGCCGCCGGTGACCAGTTGCTGCGGCTCACCGGCAACCGGCTGGGCACCCTGGCCCGTCCCGGTGACCTGCTCGCCCGGCTCGGCGGCGACGAGTTCGCGCTGCTGCTGACGTCGGTGCCGGTGATCGGTGACCGGGCCGCCCCGATGGCGTACGCGCTGCGGCAGGCCCGGGAGATCGCCGAGCGGCTGGCCGCGCCGACCGAGGTGGCCGGGGTGCGGATGTCGGTGGAGGTCTCGGTGGGGGTGGTGGTGGCCGGGGCGGGCACCGCCGACCTGACCGAGCTGCTGCGCCGGGCCGACATCGCCATGTACCAGGCGAAGGAGGGCGGCGGCAGCGTCGCCGCGTACGACAGCACCCGGGACGCCGCCAGCACCGACCAGCTGGCCCTGCTGGCCGAGCTGCGGGAGGCGTTGCAGGCCGACGACCAGCTGGTGCTGGCCCTGCAGCCGGCGGTCGACCTGGCCACCGGCGCACCGACCGGGGTGGAGGCGCTGATCCGCTGGCAGCATCCCCGGCGGGGCTGGCTCGGCCCGTCCGACTTCATCCGCCCGGTGGAGAACAGCGAACAGCTCGGCACCTTCACCAGGTATGTGCTGGACAAGGCGTTGTCGGTGGCCGCCGGCTGGGCCCGGGACGGGTTGGACGTGCCGATCTCGGTGAACCTCTCGGCGCGTAGCCTGCTCGACCCCCGGCTGCCGGCGGAGATCGCCGACGCGCTGCGCCGGCACCAGGTGCCGCCGCACAGGCTGGTCCTGGAGATCACCGAGACGGTGGTGATGAGCGAGCTGGAGGTGATCGACGAGGTGCTGGCGAACCTGCGCAGGATGGGCGTCCAGCTGGCCGTCGACGACTTCGGCACCGGTTTCTCGTCGTTGTCGTTCGTGACCCGGATCGCGGTGGACGAGCTGAAGGTGGACCGCTCCTTCGTGATCCGGATGGCCGACTCGCCGGAGGCGGCGGCGATCGTCCGGGCCACCGTGGGGCTCGCCCACGAGTTGGGGTTGCGGGTGGTCGCCGAGGGGGTGGAGACGGCCGAGCAGCGGGCCGCGCTGGTGGCGTTGGGCTGCACCGCCGCCCAGGGCTACCACTTCTTCAAGCCGATGCCCGCCGACAAGATCGGCGCGGTGCTCGGCTCCCTGCGTGACTCCGCCGAGTCGAACGTCTTCCCGCTGCGCGCCGACGGCGTCTCCTGACCGCGCCGCACCCCGCAGGCCCGGCGCGGCCCCGCCCGCCGGCACGGCCGGTCGGTCGGTCGGTCGTGATCGACTCAAGGGTGTCGATGTAGCGGTATCCCGGCACCGGGATACCGCTACATCGACGACATGGTGAGCAACGCCGGCCGGTCCGGGGCGGGCGTGGCGGGTCGGTCAGCCCCGGGAGACCACCTCGCCGACGACTGACGGCATCGCGGCCCAGTCCGCCGACGCGACGCTGGCGTGGGCGGCGGCGAGCTGGGCGAGCCGGGCGCGGGCGGCCGTCGGGTCGGTGTTGCCGACCGCCGGTGGGACGTTCTGCGCGTCGGTCATCACCAGCAGGTAGTGGTTGGTGTCGTACCAGGAGGTGTCGATGCCGCCGGTGACGTACGCGCTGGCGTCGCCGTCGAACAGCACGAACCACGGGCGCAGGCCGGCGTCCGCGTACCTGGTGCGCGGGTCGCCGGACTGGGCCCGGTGCACCGCCGGGAACGCCTGCGCCTGGCCGAGGGTGCCGGCCGCCGCCAGGCCGACGAGGTGCTGGGCGTACTCGATGTCGGTCCACAGGGTGTCGGTGGGGTTGCCCTCCTCGACGGTGCCGGGGATCAGCTCCACGATCACCTTGCCGGCGAGTTGTGCCCGGGTCGGCCAGGCGTTCGCGCGGGCGGCGGCGTCCAGGGTGGCGTACCCGCCGCGCAGGTCGGCGGGGCGGAACACCCGGCTGCCGAGCCGGGCGGCGAGCACCGCGTCGAGCTGCACCGGCCCCTGCCCGGTACGACTGCTGAAGCCGGTCTTCAGCTCCAGTTTGAGCTGGAGCGGCCCGGCGTCGGGGTGGGCGTCGAACCAGAGCCGGATGTCGTCCAGGCAGTTCTCCAGGTTCTTGTTGCGGGTGCCGGTGTAGAGCTGCGCGGGGGTGGTGGCGGCGACGCAGTTGTTGTCGTTGCCCAGCGGGTTGGAGTGGCTGACCCGCCACTGCTTGGTGATGATGTCCGGCCAGACGTCCAGCTCGATCAGGCCGGGGCGGGCGTCGAGCGCCTGCGCCAGATAGGTGTACGTCCCACGTTCGTACGCGTTGTGCGTGCCGACCGTGGTGGTCGCCGAGACCCGGGTGCCGGGGTCCACGGCGGCCGAGGCGGGGGCGGCGGTGCTGAACACCGCCGCGACCACCGCGACCGACGTGAGCGCCGACAGGAGACGGGAACCGCGCATGGGTACCTCCTCGCAGGGCGGTGCCGGTCACCGCACCCGCACAGATCAAAGACGATGAATGTGAACGGGGGAAGGCCCGGTTTCGGCGGGACGGTTGCCCCGGCGGGTGCGCGCGGGGGTCGATAGGGTCGTCGGGTGAACCGACTCGCCCAGGCCACCTCGCCGTATCTGCTCCAGCACGCCGACAACCCGGTCGACTGGTGGCCGTGGTGCGACGAGGCGTTCGCGGAGGCGAAACGGCGCGACGTCCCGGTGCTCATCTCGGTCGGCTACGCCGCCTGCCACTGGTGCCACGTGATGGCCCACGAGTCGTTCGAGGACGAGACGGTGGGCGCGCTGGTCAACGCCGGCTTCGTGGCGATCAAGGTGGACCGTGAGGAACGGCCCGACGTCGACGCCGTCTACATGACCGCCACCCAGGCGATGACCGGCCAGGGCGGGTGGCCGATGACGGTCTTCGCCACCCCCGACGGCACCCCGTTCTTCTGCGGCACCTACTTCCCGAAGCCCAACTTCGTCCGGCTGCTGGAGTCGGTCGGCACCGCGTGGCGGGAGCAGCGGGAGGCCGTGCTGCGGCAGGGCGCCGCAGTGGTCGAGGCGATCGGCGGTGCCCAGGCCGTCGGCGGCCCCACCGCCCCGCTCACCGCCGGACTGCTCGACGCCGCCGCCGACCAGCTCGCCGCCGAGTACGACGAGACCAACGCCGGCTTCGGGGGCGCACCGAAGTTCCCCCCGCACATGAACCTGCTGTTCCTGCTCCGGCACCACCAGCGCACCGGCTCGGCGCGCAGCCTGGAGATCGTCAGGCACACCGCCGAGGCGATGGCCCGGGGCGGCCTGCACGACCAACTCGCCGGCGGATTCGCCCGCTACTCGGTGGACGCCCACTGGACGGTGCCGCACTTCGAGAAGATGCTCTACGACAACGCCCTGCTGCTGCGGGTCTACACCCAGCTGTGGCGGCTCACCGGCGACCCGCTGGCCCGCCGGGTGGCCCGGGACACCGCCCGGTTCCTCGCCGACGAACTGCACCGCCCCGGCGGGGGTTTCGCCTCCGCGCTCGACGCCGACACCGACGGGGTGGAGGGCCTCACCTACGTCTGGACCCCGGCGCAGCTCGTCGCGGTGCTCGGCGAGGACGACGGCCGCTTCGCCGCCGACCTGTTCGACGTCACCGAGGTCGGCACCTTCGAACCCCGGCCCGCCGCCGGGTCGGACGACGCGGACGCGGCCGGGCACGGCACCGCCGGCACCAGCGTGCTGCGGCTGGCCCGGGACGTCGACGACGCCGACCCGGAGATCCGGGACCGCTGGCGCAGCGTGGTGGGCCGGCTGCTGGCCGCCCGGGACACCCGCCCCCAACCGGCCCGCGACGACAAGGTGGTGGCCGCCTGGAACGGCCTGGCGATCACCGCGCTCGTCGAGTTCCTCCAGGTCGTCGCGATCCGGGTGACCCCCGACGACGAGGACGCCAACCTGATGGACGGGATCGCCATCGTCGCCGACGGGGCGCTGCGGGAGACCGCCGAGCACCTGGCCCGGGTACACCTGGTCGACGGCCGGCTACGGCGGGCCTCCCGCGACGGCGTCGTCGGCGAGCCGGCCGGCGTGCTGGAGGACTACGGCTGCGTCGCCGAGGCGTTCTGCGCGCTGCACCAGCTCACCGGCGAGGGACGCTGGCTGGAACTGGCCGGCGGCCTGCTCGACGTCGCGCTGGCCCGGTTCGCCGCCTCCGACGGCGGGTTCTACGACACCGCCGACGACGCCGAACGGCTGGTCGCCCGGCCGGCCGACCCGACCGACAACGCCACCCCGTCGGGCCGGTCGGCGATCGCGGCGGCGCTGACCGCGTACGCGGCGTTGAGCGGGGAGACCCGCTACCGGGAGGCGGCCGAGGCGGCCCTGTCCACGGTCGCGCCGATCGTCGGTCGGCACGCCCGGTTCACCGGGTACGCCGCCACCACCGGGGAGGCGCTGCTGTCCGGGCCGTACGAGATCGCGGTGGTCACCGACGACCCGGCCGGGGACCCGCTGGTCGCCGCCGCGCACCGGCACGCCCCACCCGGCGCGGTGGTGGTCGCCGGCCGGCCCGACCAGCCCGGCGTGCCGCTGCTCGCCGACCGGCCGCCGGTCGACGGGCGGCCCACCGCGTACGTCTGCCGGGGGTTCGTCTGCCAGCGCCCGGTGACCTCGGTCGACGACCTGCTCGCCCAGCTCGGCTGAGCCGGCCCGCCGGGGGTGGCCCTCGGGTCGGCCGGCGGTCCCGGCCCGGTTAGGCTGGCGGCGCTATGGACTCCCGTACCGGTCTGCCCGTCGTCGGCATGGTGGGTGGCGGCCAACTGGCCCGGATGACCCACCAGGCCGCCATCGCCCTCGGCCAGTCACTGCGTGTGCTGGCGCTCGCCCCCGACGACGGCGCCGCGCTCGTCGCCGCCGACGTGCAGTACGGCGACCACACCGACGTCGCCGCGCTGCGCACCTTCGCCAAGGGCTGCGACGTGGTCACCTTCGACCACGAGCATGTCCCGACCGAGCACATCCGCACCCTCGCCGCCGAGGGCGTGAAGCTGTTCCCGCCCGCCGACGCGTTGCTGCACGCGCAGGACAAGCGGGTGATGCGGGAACGGCTCGGCGCGCTCGGTGCGCCCAACCCGGCGTGGCGGCCGGTGGAGGACCCGGCGGACCTGCTCGCCTTCGGTGCGGAACACGGCTGGCCGGTGGTGCTCAAGGCGGCCCGGGGCGGCTACGACGGGCGCGGCGTGTGGCTGGTCGACGACGCCGGCCAGGCCGCCGAACTGGCCGCGACCCTGCTCGCCGGGGGCACCCCGTTGCTGGTCGAGGAGCGGGTGCCGCTGCGCCGGGAGTTGGCGGTGCAGGTGGCCCGCTCGCCGTTCGGGCAGGTCGCCGTCTATCCGGTGGTGGAGACCGTGCAGCGGGACGGGATCTGCGTCGAGGTGCTCGCCCCCGCGCCCGGCCTGGCGCAGGAGTCGGCCGTCGCCGCCCAGCAGCTCGCCATCGACCTGGCCACCGCGCTCGGCGTGGTCGGCCTGCTGGCGGTGGAGCTGTTCCAGACCGACACCGGGCTGGTCGTCAACGAGCTGGCGATGCGCCCGCACAACTCCGGGCACTGGACCATCGAGGGGGCCCGGACCTCCCAGTTCGAGCAGCACCTGCGGGCGGTGCTCGACTACCCGATGGGGGACACCTCGCTCGCCGCCCCGGTGGTGGTGATGGCGAACGTGCTCGGCGGTGAGCCGGGCGGGATCTCCCTCGACGAGCGGCTGCACCACCTCTTCGCCGCCGAGCCGGGCGCCCGGGTCCACCTGTACGGCAAGCAGGTCCGGCCCGGCCGCAAGATCGGGCACGTCACGGTGCTCGGCGACGACCTGGACGACGTACGGGCGCGGGCGGCGCGGGCCGCCCGCTGGCTGCAGGAGGGGCACGGGTGAGCACCGTCGGGCTGATCATGGGCAGCGACTCGGACTGGCCGGTGATGAAGGCCGCCGCCGCCACCCTGGACGAGTTCGACGTCCCGTACGAGGTGGCGGTGATCTCCGCGCACCGCACCCCGGTCAAGATGATCGAGTACGGCCGGGACGCCGCCGACCGGGGACTCAAGGTGATCATCGCCGGGGCGGGCGGGGCGGCCGCGCTGCCCGGCATGGTCGCCTCGGTCACCCCGCTGCCGGTGATCGGGGTGCCGGTGCCGCTCAAGCACCTGGACGGGATGGACTCGCTGCTGTCCATCGTGCAGATGCCGGCGGGGATCCCGGTGGCCACCGTGTCGATCGGCAACGCCCGCAACGCCGGCCTGCTCGCGGTCCGCATCCTGGCCGCGACCGACCCGGCCCTGCGTGCCCGGATGACCGCCTTCCAGGCCGACCTGGAGGACCTGGTCGCCGAGAAGGACGCCGCCCTCCGCGCCTCCCTGACCTGATGCCCGCCAGGGGCAGCCCGCGCAATGGGGCCGATGTTGCGGTATCCGGCCCCGTCAATACCGCAACGTCGCCCCAAGCGAGTCGATCACCGTGGCCGGCCCCGGGCCGTTCCGGCCGGGGCGTGACCGCCCGGTCCACCCCTGGCCGCGATGCGCCCGCCTACGACCACCCGGCTCACCGGGCCTGACCACGTCCGACCCCGCCGTGACCCTCCGATTCACCGCATGGAACGCAGGGCGGTCTGGAGCCTGTCCTGGGCGCGGCGGCGGCGTTCGTTGCTCGCCCCGAGCACCAGCAGGACCAGGCCGACCGGGATGAGCACCAGCCACGGGCCGAGGCTGAACAGGGCGTGCACCGCCGCGATCGCGGTCACCGCCGCGCCGACGATGACCGGGGCCTGCTGCCGGCTGGTCGAGCCGTACACCAGCACCGCGACCGCGCCGAGCAGCAGCAGCACCTGACGCAGCATGCTGGAGTCGGTGGCCAGCACGATCGCCAGCGTCGGCACGAATGCCGCGACCAGCGCCGGGCCGTACGCCACCCAGCTCGACAGGTCGGGGCGGTCGCGTAGTTCGAGGATGCCGACCAGCAGGGCGAGTGCCGCGAACGGCAACGTGTACGCCTCGGGCAGCGCCACGTCGGCGACCCGCATCATGATCCACCAGGCGACGATCTCGCAGGCGACCACCGCCCAGAACAGGATGCGGCGTTCCACCGGTCGCCGCCCCGGCCGGACGGCGGCCACCCCCAGCACGGCACCCCAGGCGGCGAGCAGGGCGGCGATGTGCCGGGGCGAGTCGAACGCCAGCGCCAGGGCGATGAGCGCTGCGGCGTACCCGCTCCACTCGACGGTGGCGGCCTCCCGTTGCGCCTCGGGCCGCCGCAGCCGGGGCAGCGTCGCGGCGAACACCTGCAACGCCGCGCCCACCGCGAGCACCCCGAACGCCGACCAGACGGCGGGGAAGCCGGCCACCAGACCGGCGGTGAGCACGAAGAGCTGCGCCATCAGCGAGGCGAACAGCCAGCCGAGGATGCGGGCCCGCCCGGTGGTGCCGAAGAGCGCGGCCACCACCCCGACGCCGACCGCGCCACCGAGGGTGAACAGGGTCAGCCCCTCGCTGGCGAGGCTGCCGGCCAGCCCCGCGCCGCCACCGGCCAACCCGATGACGAAGACCAGCACCCGGGCCAGCCGCAGCGACCGGGCCCGCTCGGCCAGCGGGGGCGGCGGGGTCAACGCGAGCCCCAGCATCGAGATGGTGAAGACGGCGAGGGCGGCCAGGGCGTTCTGCGGCCAGGCCATCCCCAACGCGATCGGGGTGATCAGCAGCGTCACCGCGAGACCGGGCAGCACCACCGGCACCGCCCGGGACCGGCGGCCACCGGCCAGCCCGGTGGCGGCCAGCGCGGCGGTGCCGGTGAGCAGTAGCGCGGTCAGCACGTGCGTCGGGTCCACCAGTTCCGGTGGCGGGGTCCGCAACTGCGGCGGTGGCCCCTGCCAGACGTGGGCGAGCATCCGGTGCGGCTCCACCAGCGCCACGAACAGCAGCGGCGCGAGGGAGATCAGGGCCAGCACGGTGGGCACGGCTGCCGCGGCCAGCGCCCCGGCGGCCGGGTCGATCCGCCAGCGTCGCTGCGTGCCGTCGTCGGGCAGCCGGCGCAGCGCGCCGTCCAGCAGGACCGCCCAGCGGCGTACCGGCCGGGCGGACCCGACCGGTGGCACGGTCGCCGCCCGGACCAGTTCGGCGAGGACCCCGAGCAGCGCCGCCGCGGCGGCGAACACCCCGGACGGGAGGTCGACGAAGATGGCGGCCACGGCGCTGACGGTCGCCCCGCCGGCGACCGCCGCGCTCGCGTACGGCAGATACTGCGGGACCTGCCGGCGGACGGCGGCCACCGCGGCGAGCCCGAAGCTGGACGCGGCCAGCGCGGCGGTCAGCACCACCTGCGCGCCGTGGCCGAACTCGGCGGCGAGCGCGGCGACCGCGCCGGGGAGCGCGAGCAGTGCGGCGGCGGTCGCCAGGCCACCGATCTGCACCAGGTGCGGCGGCATCCCCTCGGTCTCGACGTCCTCGACCAGGGAGGGGGCCAGGGACCGGGCCATCGCCGCCACGGTCAGGCCGATCAGTGCGATGCCGCCCAGGGCGAGCGCCGTCGTCCACGGGCGCACCAGCCCGGCCCCGGCGGCGTGCAGCGCGACCACCCCGGCCACGGTGGCCCGGGACAGCCCGGCGCGCGGGTCGGCGGAGGCCACCGCGGCGGTGCCGAAGACGGTGGCGACGGTCAGCCCCACCAGGACTGGCGACCACCACGGCAGGTCGAAGGCGGCCGGGACGCCGACGGTGGCCAGCACCACGCCGACCCCGGCCACGTCGTACTTCCAGGGGGTGGGGAGCAGGATCGCGGCGGCCAGCGCGAGCAGCGCCAGCGCGACGGGGGCCTGCCAGGTCGAGCCGCCGGTCGGCGCGGCCGGCCAACCGGTGAGGTCACCGGCCCAGATCGGACCCGGGGTGGCCAGCACACCCACCCCGCCGCGCAGCGCCGACCAGCCGGCCAGCACCCCGATCAGGGCGGCGCCGACGGCGATGCCGAGCACCGGCCCGCGCCGCCACTCCTCGGGCATCGCCCGCGCGGCGACGGCGACCACCAGCACCAGCACGGCGGCGACCGCGAGTTGCCCGCCGGGTGAGATGACCGCCGTGATCCGGGCGAGGGTGGCGATCAGCGCCGTGGTGACGGCGGCGGCGGCCAGGTCGGCACCGTCGAACGCCAGATCCGAAGGGCGACGTGCGTCGATCCGGCCGGCGAAGAGCAGCAGCAGGGTGGCGACCAGCACCAGCCCGCCGAGCCAGGCGTCGGCGGCCGTCCGGCCCGGGGCGAAGAAGGCGGCCCCGATCACCGCCAGCGCGCCCAGCCCGGTGCCGACGGCGTGCGGCAGGCTCAGGTGCCGCTGTGACACCTGCATCACCGCCGCATAGCCGAGGGTGACGCAGACGGCGAGGAACCCCGCCGCCAGGATCGGCACCGTCAGCTCCCGCAGCACCGCCGGGGTGAGCACCGGCCCGGACGGCTCGGTGGCCGCGACGAACGCGGCGACCGCGCCGGGCAGCGCGAACGCCGCGCCGCCGGCGGCCCAGCCGGAGAGGACGTCGGCGGCGGCCGGGGCGATCCGGACCCGGGGCGCGAGCGCCACCAGCACGCCGGCCAGCATCAGCACGGCCAGAGCGGCGGCGGTCAGCGCCGGTCGGCTCAGCGCGGCACCGGCCCCGAGGAACCCGACCACGGTGGCGGACCCCGCGTGCACCACCGCCGCCCGGGTGGTGCCGGCCCAGAGCCCGGCCACGCCGATCGCGACCGCCGCCAGCACCATCGGCCAGGGTGCCGTCGCCCAGCCCAGACCCAGCGAGGCGGGCACCGCCAGCGCGGTCAGCCCCGCGCCGACCACCGCGAACTCGCGGCGGATCTCCGGCGGCAGGGCGAGCACCGCCGCGACGGTGAGCAGCAGGGCACCGGCGGCGAGCTGCCCGGCGGACGGACCGGCCGCCGCCGCCACCTCGCCGGGGAACGCGGCCAGGTCGGCCCGCCAGGCGGGCAGCGCCGCCTGGACCGGTGCCAGCCCGGCCCGCAGCGCACCGCCGGCCACCACCAGGCCGCTGACGGTCAGCGCTGCGGCGGAGGCGAGCTGCGGCCCCCGCCGGGCGGCTTCCGGTACGGCCCGCACGGCCAGCCCGGTCACCGTGATGACCGCGGCGATCAGCAGCAGCGCCCGGCCCGGGAAGGCCACCGAGGCGACCCGTCCCAGCGCGCCGATCACGGCCAGGGTGAGGATGCCGGCGCCCACGTCGGGCAACGGTGGACGGCGCAGCAGCAGGGTGCCGGCCAGGCCCACCGCCGCAGCCAGCAGCAGCGCCGCGCCGGCGGCGGTGGCCGCCGGTACGGTCTGCGCCCGCAGCAGCGCGGTGACCGCGTACGCCAGGGCGAGGGCCACCGCCACCCCGTGCAGCAGCCAGGTCGTCTGGGCCAGCCACGGCACCGGCCGGGGGGCGCCGCCCGGGGTGGCCGTCGAGCCGTCGAGCACCTCGCCCGACTCCTCGGGTGCCCCCTCCGGCCGGCCGTCCGGGGCGACCCGCTGCCGGGGCGGCCCGGCCGGCCGGTCGGGGGTGGATTCCGGCGCGGCCGGCCGTTCCCGCATGATGCCGGAGCGGACCAGCGCGAGGTCGAGCACGGCCACCACGGTGAGCACCACCGCCCAGCCGGTCGGGCCGCTGATCCATTCGTAGACGAGCAGCGGCACCACGGGTTGGGCGGCCAGCACCGCCGCGAACCGGGGTGCCCGCAGGCCGGTGCCCAGCGCGTAGGCGAGGGCGACGCCGGTGGTCAGCGCGAAGATCACCCCGGAGAAGACCGCCCCGGACGCCCCGATCCGGTCGACCGCCCACAGCGCGTACCCGGCCAGCGGCACCAGCAGCAGGCCGACCGTGGCGATCGTCTCGGCGGTGGAGGTCAGCCCCCGGCGGGCCAGCACCGGCGGGGCGAGCAGCAGCAGGACGGTGGCGACCAGCAGGATGCCGAGCCGGGCCAGGGCGTCCATCGAGCTGGTCGCGACGCCGGCGAAGACCACCGCGGCCACGGCCAGCACCAGCGCGCCCAGCCCGAGCGGGATGTTCTGCACCTCCCGGGAGGAGGCCTCGGCCGGGTGTTCCGGGTTGTCCGCGCCCAGCCAGGTGGCGGTCCGGTACGGCGGTGGGAGCGGCGGTTCGTCGGGGCCGGCCGGGCCGGCGGGGGCACCCTGCCGGGGCACCCGGGGCGGTGCCCCGGTGGTGGCGGTGGGTGGTCGCCGGTCCGCCTTGCGGCGCAGCACCCGACGCGGCCGGGTGGCCTGCTTGATGCGTTCCTCACCGGCGTGGGCGAGGATGTCCCGCTGGAACAGGGCGGCCTGCATCTTGGCGGCGATCTGCCGCTGCTCCCGGGCGATCTCGGCGTCGCGGGCCTTCATCTCGGCGATGGAGCGTTCGATCTCGGCCAGGTGTTCGCGCCACTGCGGCTGCTCGGCCCCGCAGTTGGGGCAGCGGGCCGCCGGCTTGATCTGCCGCCCGCACGAGGAGCACTGGAAGCTCTCCACGACATCCCTCCACCCGGCCGGACGCACTGTGGACGCCGCCCCCACGCAGCATGCCCTGAGCGGGCGTGGATTTCGACACCTGCCGCTCCGTTAGGGGTACAAAAAACGCGCCGGCGCGGGGAGGATCACCTCCCGCGCCGGCGCGTCGCGGTGTCGTCAGGGGCGGCCCATGCCCCGGTACTCCCAGCCGGCCTGCGTCCACAGTGCGGCGTCGAGGCAGTTGCGGCCGTCGACGACCCGACGGCCGGCGGCCAGCTCGCCGAGGGCGACCGGGTCGGCGTTGCGGAAGTCGGCCCACTCGGTGAGTACGCAGACCAGGTCGGCCCCGGAGACGGCGTCGTTCACGCTGGACTCGTAGACCAGTTCGGGGGCGACCCGGCGGGCGTTCTCGGTGCCCTGCGGGTCGTACACGTGCACGTCGGCGCCGGCCTTGGCGAGCAGCGCGGCGACGGCGAGGGCCGGGGCGTCGCGGACGTCGTCGGTGTTGGGTTTGAAGGTCGCGCCGAGCACCGCGATCCGGGTGCCGGAGAAGTCCGGGCCGGCCGGGCCGGAGCGGCGGCCGAGCAGGTCGGCGGCGAGCTGGAGGACCCGGGTGCGACGACGCAGGTTGATCAGGTCGACCTCGTGCAGGAAGCGCAGCGCCTCACCGGCGCCCAGCTCCTGGGCGCGGGCCTGGAAGGCGCGGATGTCCTTGGGCAGGCACGCGCCGCCGAAGCCGAGTCCGGCCTGGAGGAACCGGTTGCCGATCCGGGGGTCGTAGCCGATGGCGCGGGCGAGCTGGGTGACGTCGCCGCCGCTCGCCTCGCAGACCTCGGCCATCGCGTTGATGAAGGAGATCTTGGTGGCCAGGAAGGCGTTCGCGGCGACCTTGACCAGTTCGGCGGTGGCGAAGTCGGTGACCACCAGCGGGACCTCCCGGTCCTCGGTGGCGGCCAGGTCGAAGACGCCCTTGTGGGCGGCGTAGAGCATGGCGTTGGCCCACTCGGTCTTGACGCCGACCACGATCCGGTTGGGGCGCAGCACGTCGTCGACGGCGAAGCCCTCCTGGAGGAACTCGGGGCTCCAGGCCACCTCGACGCCCAGGTCGTCCGGGGTGTGCTTGCCGACGAGCTGCTCCACCCACTCGGCGGTGCCGACCGGTACGGTGGACTTGCCGACGATCAGCGCCTTGCGGGTGAGCTGCTGGGCCAGGGCGGTCACCGAGGCCTCGACGTACGACAGGTCGGCGCCCATGCCGTCGGCCCGCTGCGGGGTGCCGACGCAGATGAAGTGCACGTCGCCGAAGTCGGCGGTCTCGGCGATGTCGGTCGAGAACCGCAGCCGGCCGGCGGCCAGGTTGCGCCGCAGCAGCTCGTCGAGGCCCGGCTCGTGGATCGGCACCTCGCCCGCGTTCAGCTTGGCGATCTTGTCGGCGTCGACGTCGAAGCCGAGCACCTCGTAGCCCAGTTCGGCGTAGCAGATGGCGTACGTCGCGCCGAGGTAGCCGGTGCCCAGGAACGTCACCCGGGGACGCGGCGCACCCGAGGGGGGCGCCACCGGGGAGATGGTCGGCGCCGGCTGGATGTTCGGGTACGGGATCGTCACGCCTGTCTTCTCCGCTCGCACTGGCGGCGCTTCACTGCGTCGCAATCGGCTGCGGCGCCTGGCCGGGCACCGATGGAAAACCTGTCGTTCGGTCAGCGTAGTTGTGCGCTGTCGACGCCTGCCCGGCACGATCCTACCGGCCGGTAACGTGGTGGGGAACCACGATGGCTATCCTTCAGTCTGCGGCAGTCGGCGGCCTGGAGACGGCACACAGACTGCGCATGATAGCGGTGAAAGGGGAGGGCCGACATGGCCGCAGAACAGACGTTCGACGTCTACCGGTTGCCCGAGGAGCACGACGCGGTCCGCGAGGCGGTCCGTGAGGTCTGTGCCGCCAAGGTGGCCCCGCACGCGGCCGAGGCCGACGAGACGGGGGAGTTCCCCACGTTCTCGTACGACGCCCTGCGGGCCGCCGACTTCCACGCCCCGCACATCCCCGTCGAGTACGGCGGCGCGGGCGCGGACGCCCTGGCCACTGCGATCGTCATCGAGGAGGTGGCGCGGGCGTGTGCCTCGTCGTCGCTGATCCCGGCGGTGAACAAACTGGGCACGATGCCCCTGCTGTTGGCGGGGTCGGAGGAGTTGAAGCGGCGTTATCTGACGCCGGTGGCGGCGGGTGAGGCGATGTTCTCGTACTGCCTGTCCGAGCCCGAGGCCGGCAGCGACGCGGCCTCCATGACCACCCGGGCCGTCCGTGACGGTGATCACTGGATCCTCAACGGCGTGAAGCGGTGGATCACCAACGCCGGCGTCTCGGAGTACTACACGGTCTTCGCGGTGACCGACCCGGCCGCCCGGTCCCGGGGCATCTCCGCGTTCGTGGTCGAGAAGTCCGACCCCGGGGTCAGCTTCGGCGCACCCGAGAAGAAACTCGGCATCAAGGGCTCCCCCACCCGCGAGGTGTACTTCGACAGCGTGCGGATTCCGGCTGACCGGATCGTCGGGGAGCCGGGGACCGGATTCGCCACCGCCATGAAGACCCTGGACCACACCCGCGTCACCATCGCCGCCCAGGCCGTCGGCATCGCCCAGGGGGCGCTGGACTACGCCAAGGGCTACGTGCGGGAGCGTAAGCAGTTCGGCAAACCGGTCGCGGAGTTCCAGGGCGTCCAGTTCATGCTCGCCGACATGGGCATGAAGTTGGAGGCCGCCCGCCAGTTGACCTACACGGCGGCCGGGAAGTCCGAACGCGGCGATGCCGACCTGACCTACTTCGGTGCGGCGGCCAAGTGTTTCGCCTCCGACGCCGCCATGGAGATCACCACCGACGCCGTGCAGTTGCTCGGCGGCTACGGCTACACCCGCGACTACCCCGTCGAACGCATGATGCGCGACGCCAAGATCACCCAGATCTACGAAGGCACCAACCAGGTCCAACGCATCGTCATGGCCCGCCAACTCCTCAAGGACTGACCGCCCTGACGGTCAGCGGGTGAGGCCGACGGTGGTGGCGAGGCGGGCTACGTCGGCGGCCGGCGGCCCACTGCGGGCGATCTCGGCGACGAGGGTACGCGCGGCGGGGCGGCAGCGGACCTCGGCGGGCGCGATGGTGTCGGCGTCGACCAGCGTACGACCGGCGGCGGCGAGGTCACCGGCTTCGAGGTAGGCGCGGGCGGCGTCGACGAGGTGCGCGGCCCGATGCTCGACGGGGAGCCGACGCCAGTCCTCGCGCCCGATGGCCTTCTCATGGCGGTAGACCGCCTCGGCCGGGTCGCCGAGGCGCAGGGCGGTCAGGAGCCGGGCCAGCAGCACGGCGACGGGGCCGAACGCGGTGTGGTGCGGGTCGTCGCCACTCGTACACCGGTTGGCGAGAACGGTGGCGTGGTCGATCAGGTCGTCGGCGCGACGGCCGTCACCATAGCCGGCGGCGGCCAGCGCGGCCTGGAGGAACAGCGTCCCGCGTACCGTGTCGTGGGTGGCGGTGCCGACGGCGGCGACGGCGGCGGTGAGGGCGAGCCGGTCGCGGCCGAGCGCGCGCAGCGCCTGGGCGACGGCGATGGTGGCGGTGCCGGCGCGGACGGGGTCGCCCACGGCGGCGGCGACGGCCCGGTCGGCGGCGAGCCAACCGAGGTCGGCCTCACCGAGCTTGACCAGCACCGATGCGGTGATCCGGTACGCGGACACCAGCGGTCCCGGGCTGGCATGGGCGGCGTCGAGCAGGCTGGGCAGGGCCCGGAGCAGTTGCGTGTAGTGGGCGTGCTGGTAGCTGAGCCAGGCATGCGCGACGTGCCGTTGTAACTCGGCGGGCGACACCGTGCGGGCGGGTCGCTGGTGGTAGCGGGCCAGCGCGGCGCGGACCGCGTCCACCCCGTCGAGACCGGCGTTCGCCGCCGGTAGCGGCCTGCGGGGGTCGAGCAGTGTGGTCGGGTCGAGGCGCAGCACCTCGGCGATCTCCTGGACGGTCGAGTACCGGTCGAGGCTGCGTACGCCGCGTTCGACCTTGTCCACCCAGCTCTTCGACTTGCCGAGCCGGTCGGCGAGCATCTGCTGGGTCATCCGGCGGCGTACCCGCCAACGGGCCACCCGCCGGCCGATCGGCAGCTCGTCGACGTCAGTCAGCGTCGGCCGGTTCACCGGTCCCGCTCCAGCGGCGGGTGTACGGCCACGGTCGTGGACTCGCCGCAACGCGGACACCACCTCGACTTGACCCGGAACACCAGCAACCCGACCAGGAACCCCGGCACCAGGCCACCGAACACAATCGATACCACTTCAGACCTCATGATCACTCTTACTTGGGGTAAGCGGGGCGGAGAGCTGCGCAGATGGCCCTGAGTGAGAGCTCCTGTACCGCTACTGAAAGTTAGCGCACTAACTTTGGGTCGGTAAAGGATTTAATTGTGCTAACTTTTAGATCATGAACGTTCGACATTGTTTGCTGCGCCTGCGGAGACGTGGTCGACTTGACCGCGAGCAGGCGCGTCAACGTGGAGGGGTCATCCATGACCGGCAGGGAGCGGCCCAACTATCAGCGCGTCGTGGATGACCTGCGTCAGCAGATCCTTGGCGGTGAACTGTCCTCTGGGGACAAGCTGCCCACCGAGAGGGAACTCCAGCAGCGCTGGGGCTTTTCCAGCACCGTCATCAAGCATGCCCTCACCATGCTCCGCAGCGAAGGGCTCATCGAAGGTCGACGAGGGTCGGGCAACTACGTCCGCAGTCGCACACCGCTCGTGCGTCGCGCCCACTCTCGGGACCTGCGCAACCGCATCGGCAGCACGTCACCGTTCGCCCGGGACAGCGAAGCCGTAGGCAAGCAACCGAGCTGGGATGCCGAGAGCAGGAAGATCCCCGCGACGCCCCGTACCGCTGAACGGCTCGGCATCCAGCCCGGCGACATCATCATGCACACCAGATACCGCTACCTGGCCGACGGCGTGCCGATACAGCTCGCCGACTCGTACGAGCCGCTGGCCGTCACCGGCGGTACGCCGATCGAGTATCCCGAGCGGGGGCCGATCATCGGCGTGATCGCCCGGATGGATTCCATCGGCGTGGCCATCGACCGGTTCGTGGAAGAGGTGACGACCCGGCCGGCTATGCCGGACGAGGCTGCCGCCCTCGAACTCGACAGGCGTGGCGGCAGGTGGGTGATCGAAGTCGAGCGCACCTACTTCGCCGGGCAGACCGCAGTGGAGACCGCCGACATCGTGTTCCCCGGTGACCGCTACCGACTCGTCTACGAGTTGCCCGTCGACCCCTGGTCGCCGTCCGACTGAACCAGAACCGGCCTGACCGTGGCCCGGTTGTGGAAGGGCCGGGTGCGGGTGGGCCGGCTCCGGTCCGGCCCACCCGGCGGTGTCAACGGTTGTCGGGGCTGTTCTCCGGCTTCGCGCCGTAGCGCGGCGGTGCCGACCACGGCGACTCGCTGCTGGTCCGCCGGGGCAGTGGCTCGGTGGGGGTGTCCAGATCGGGGTAGCCCAGGGTGAGCGGGGCCGTGTCCGGCTCGCTGCGGGGCGGTGGGGGCGGCGGCCAGTCGCTCGTGGCGAAACTGGGCGGCGGCGGGGTGTCGTCGTAGGCCGGGGCCGGTTCCGCGCCGGTCGCCGGCTGCGGCCAGCGCCGCCACCGCTGGGCGCTGAACACCGCCATCATCAGCAGCAGGCCGATCAGGAACAGGGTGCCGTCCTGCACCGGCTGGCGCAGCGGCAGTGGGTCACCGAGCACCTTCCAGTCGCCCGGGATCCGGTCGAGCACGGTGAACGGTGCGATGAACATCCCGACGTACGGGGTAACCAGCAGCAGCCCGGCGACGAGCGGGCCGACCGGCGAGGTGCGCAGCGTGCCGACCAGGCCGAGCAGGATGCCGGCGACGCCGAGGTAGACGGCCGGCTCGATCAGGTTGGCGGTGCTGTACGTGCCGATCTCCACCCAGCGGTCCACGGTCCGGCCCGACCCGTCCTGCCCGAGAGTGATCAACACCCACGTGACGGGCGCCACCACCAACCCGGCGAGGAAGCTCCAGAGATGTCGCATTGGCGCACCGTACCGTTTCTGCCATGACCGAGCACCCCACCACCCCTGCCGGCAAGCCGACGTCGTACTCCCGGGTCACGCTGAGTCGCATCATGACCGCTGTCGATGTCAATCTGTACGGGACCGTGCACGGTGGGGTGTTGATGAAGTTCGTCGACGACGTGGCCGGAGCGGCGGCGGCCCGGCACAGCGGCGGTACGGCGGTGACCGCCTCGATCGACGAGATCGTCTTCTCCGAGCCTGTCCGGGTGGGCGATCTGGTGCACGCCCACGCCCAGGTCAACTGGACCGGCAACACCTCGATGGAGGTGGGCGTGAAGGTGGTCGCCGAGCGGTGGGACTCGGCCGAGGACGAACCGGTCCGGGTGGCCACCGCCTACCTGGTCTTCGTGGGGGTGGACGTGGGCGGCGCGCCCCGGGCGGTCCGGCCGGTGCTTCCGGAGACCGTCGAGGACGAGCGCCGCTACAAGGAGGCCGAGATCCGCCGCGCCCACCGCCTGGCCAAACGCCGCGCCATCCAAGCCCACCGCGCCTCCTGACCCCGTCCGCTTCCTGACCCCGCCCGCCTGCTTTCGCCCCGCCCGCTTTCGTCCCGCCTGCTTTCGCCCCGGTGATCAAGAGGTTGGCGTCAGTGTGCGGCGCGAGACTGACGCCAACCTCTTGATCAACGGGGAGTGGGTCGGTGACCAAGAGGTTTGCGTCAACTTCAGGCTGAAAGCTGACTCGAATCTCTTGATCACTGAGCCCGGCCGAGCCTGAGCCCGGCCGAGCCTGAGCCCGGCCGAGCCTGAGCCCGGCCGAGCCTGAGCCCGGCCGAGCCTGAGCCCGGCCGAGCCTGAGCCCGGCCGAGCCTGAGCCCGGCCGAGCCTGAGCCCGGCCGAGCCTGAGCCCGGCCGAGCCTGAGCCCGGCCGAGCCTGAGCCCGGCCGAGCCTGAGCGCGGCCGAGCCTGAGCCCGGCCGAGCCTGAGCCGGGCCGAGCCTGAGCCGGGCCGAGCCTGAGCGCGGCTGTGGCCTCGGGCCCGGCTCAGCCCCAGCCCCAGGCTGCGCCCTGGCCTCCAGCCCCAGCCCAGCCCTGGCTGGCCCACGCCCAGTCCGGCCCGGTCCGGCCTCCAGCCCGAGGCCGGCCCCTGTGGTGAAGGGCTGTGTGTGCAGGTGGGGACGGATTGTGTGCGCGGGGCACGTTTCCGTGTCGGGCCCCGGTGTGGATGATGGCGCTGCGAGGTAGGCAAGATGGCGGCATGGCCGGGCACAGTGCCGTGTGGGGCCTCAGGGAGGGTGGAGCGGTGGGTGACGTGCTGTGGACGCCGCCGGCGGACGTACGCGAGCGGTCCCGGATCGGGGGCTACCTGCGGTGGCTGCGGGAGCACCGGGGGTTGGACTTCGCCGACTACGAGGCGCTGTGGCAGTGGTCGGTCACCGACCTGGACGCCTTCTGGCGTTCGATCTGGGATCACTTCGCGGTGGTGGCGCACACCCCGCAGACGGCGACCCTGGGCGATGCGGCGATGCCCGGTGCCCGGTGGTTCCCCGGCGCGACGCTCAACTACGCCGAGAACGTGCTGCGGATGCCCGGCCGGGCCGACGACGATCCGGTGGTGGTCGCGCATTCCCAGACCCGCCCGCCGGTCACCCTGACCGCCGCCGAGCTGCGCGAGCAGGTCCGCCGGGTGGCGGCCGGGCTGCGCCGGCTCGGCGTCGTCGCCGGGGACCGGGTGGCCGCATACGCGCCCAACATCCCCGAGACGTACGTGCTGTTGCTGGCGACCAGCAGCCTCGGGGCGATCTTCTCGTCCTGCGCCCCGGAGTTCGGCACCCGTAGTGTCGTCGACCGCTGGCAGCAGATCGCCCCGAAGGTCCTGGTGGCCGTGGACGGCTACCTGTACGGCGACAAGCCGGTCGACCGGCGGGCCGAGGTGGCCGCCATCCGGGCCGCCCTGCCGTCGCTGACCCACACCGTCCACGTCCCCTACCTGCACGCGACCGGCTCCGACGACGTACCGCAGGATGCTCTGAGCTGGGCCGAGTTGGCGGCGGAGACCGACGAGCCGTTGACCTTCACCCCGGTCCCGTTCGACCATCCGCTCTACGTGCTCTACTCCTCGGGCACCACCGGGCTGCCGAAGCCGATCGTGCACGGGCACGGCGGCATCCTGCTCGAACATCTCAAGATGCTGGCCCTGCACCACGATCTCGGCCCGGCCGACCGGTTCTTCTGGTTCACCACCACCGGCTGGATGATGTGGAACTTCCTGGTTTCCGGGCCGGCCGTCGGGGCGACGATCGTGTTGTTCGACGGCAACCCCGGCCACCCCGATCTGGGCGCGCTGTGGCGGCTGGCCGAGGAGACCGGCACCACCTATTTCGGGACGTCCGCGCCGTTCCTGCTGGCCTGCCGCAAGGCCGGCCTGGTGCCGAAGCAGATCGCCGACCTGTCCGCGCTGCGCGGGGTCGGCTCCACCGGCGCGCCGCTGCCCGCCGAGGGCTTCACCTGGGTGTACGACACGGTCGGCACCGACCTCCAGCTCCAGTCCCTGTCCGGTGGGACGGACGTCTGCACCGGTTTCGTCGGCGGGGTGCCGCTGCTGCCGGTGCACGCCGGGGAGATCACCTGCCGGGCGCTCGGGGCGAAGGTGGAGGCCCGCTCGGCCGACGGCACACCGGTCCTCGGCGAACTGGGCGAGTTGGTGATCACCGCGCCGATGCCGAGCATGCCGGTGGGGTTCTGGAACGACCCGGACGGCAGCCGCTACGCCGAGGCGTACTTCGACGTCTATCCCGGGGTGTGGCGGCACGGCGACTGGATCACCATCAACGAGCGGGGCGGCTGCGTGATCACCGGCCGTTCCGACGCCACCCTCAACCGGGGCGGCGTACGGCTCGGCACGGCCGAGTTCTACTCGGTGGTGGAGGGCCTCGACGAGGTGGTCGACTCGGTCGTGGTGCACCTGGAGGACGACGAGGGCGGCGCGGGGGAGCTGCTGCTGTTCGTGGTGCTCGCCGAGGGCCTGGAACTCGACGACGCGTTGCGGAAGAAGATCGCCCGGGAGCTGCGTACCGCCCTGTCGCCCCGGCACATCCCCGACGAGATCCACCAGGTCCGGGCGGTGCCGCGCACCCTGTCGTCCAAGAAGCTGGAGGTGCCGGTCAAGAAGATCCTCACCGGCACCCCGGTCGAGTCGGCCGCCGCGAAGGGCGCCCTGGCCAACCCCGAGTCGCTGACCGCCTTCGCCGCCTTCGCCCAGACCCGAACCACCCCGTAACCCCACCCCGCCGCCCTGCCCACCCGCCCCGTCCCGCCCCTGCCGGCCCCGCCTCGCCTCGCCTCGCCCCGCTGATCAAGAGCTTTGCGTCACCCCACCCGCCATTCCTGCCCCAAACCTCTTGATCACCGCACCCCAACCCCGCCCGAGCTGGGTGATCAAGAGGTTTGCGTCAACAGGCCGCGAACAGTTGACGCGAACCTCTTGATCACCGGGGCCAGGCAGAAGCCGGGGCCAGGCAGAAGCCGGGGCCAGGCAGGGGCCGGGGCTGGGACAGGGCGGGGCGCGCCGTGGGGCAGGGCGCGCGGCAGGACCGGGGTCAGGCCAGGGTGCGGGTGGTGCGTTCGGTGTCGGCGCGGCCGGCGAGGCGGGACCGGTCGGCGTTGCCGGTCAGCACGATCGTCGCCCGGCGGAGCAGGGGAGCGAGCAGCCAGTCGCGCGGGTCGGGGTGGACCGCCGCGTCGACGAGCAGCCGGTCGCCGGGGGAGACGCCGAGGGCCGTCGCGCGGGCGTCCGCCTCGGCCAGCAGGCCCGCGTCGGCCGGACCGCCCTGGGTGGACGGCGTGAAGTGGTCACCCTGGGTGCGTACCTCGACCACGTAGTCGGCGTACCCGGCGGGGACCTCGCGCAGCGGGGCGGCGAACGGGGCGAGCGCCAGGGCGTAGCGGTCGCCGGCCGGCCAGGCGTCCCCCTCGGCAACCCGGTCGACGGCGGCGAAGAGCACGTCCACGGCGCCCGGCTCGTCACGCACCGTCAACCCGGCGGACCAGCAGCCGAGCAGCACCGCGGCGGTCTGCCAGTGCGGCGGCAGCAGCACCCCGGCCGGGTCGCCGGGGCTCAGGGCCAGCTCGTCGACCAGCAGGTTGGCGGTCTTGGCCACCCAGTTCGCCAGGGTCGCGCCGGAGAGTTCGGTGCGCTCGCCGGTGGCGTCGTCGTACCAGGTCAGCAGGGGGCGGGCGGGGTCGGCCGCGATTGCGGCGGCGAACACCCGGGCAATGTTGTCGGCCATCGGCGCGAACGATACGCCCCCGCCGTCCGTATCCGATGGCGATGACAAGTCGGCGTACGGTCGGGTCGGAGTCAGCGTCCGCGCCGCGCTCCGGCGTAGGCTTGCCCGGAGTGTTGTTCCCCACAGACCCGCCACTGCAAGGAGTCGCCCCGTGACCGCCGGTCGCCCGCCCCGCGTGCTCATCGACGCCACGAGTGTCCCCGCCGACCGAGGCGGCGTCGGTAGATACGTCGATGGCCTGCTCGGCGCCCTGGGCACAGTGTGCGGTCAGACGGTCGACCTGGTCGTGGTGAGCCTCCGCACCGATCTGGAGCGCTACACCCGGATGCTGCCCGGGGCCGAGGTGATCCCCGCCCCGGCCGCCGTCGCCCACCGCCCGGCCCGGCTCGCCTGGGAGCAGACCGGCCTGCCGTTGCTCGCCCAGCAGGTCGGTGCCGAGGTGCTGCACTCGCCGTTCTACACCTGCCCGCTGCGGGCCGGCTGCCCGGTCACGGTGACCGTGCACGACGCGACGTTCTTCACCGAGCCGGAGCACTACGACAAGTCCCGCCGGACGTTCTTCCGCAGCGCGATCAAGACGTCGCTGCGCCGGGCCAACCGGGTGATCGTGCCGAGCAAGGCCACCCGCGACGAGTTGATCCGGCTGCTCGACGCCGACCCGACCCGGATCGACGTGGCCTACCACGGGGTCGACCAGCAGGCCTTCCACGCCCCGGGCGAGGAGGAGAAGGCGCGGGTACGGGCCCGGCTCGGGCTCGGCGGCAGCAGCTACGTCGCCTTCCTCGGGGCGAAGGAACCGCGCAAGAACGTACCCAATCTGATCCGGGGTTGGGCGCGGGCGGTGGCCGACCGGGAGGACCCGCCGGCCCTGGTGGTCGCCGGCGGCCAGGGGCACGACGACGACATCGACCGCGCGGTGGCCGAGGTCCCGTCGCACCTGCGCCTGCTGCGCCCCGGCTACCTGCGCTACGCCGACCTGCCCGGCTTCCTCGGCGGCGCGCTGGTCGCCGCCTACCCGTCGTACGGTGAGGGGTTCGGCCTGCCGATCCTGGAGGCGATGGCCTGCGCCGCGCCGGTGCTCACCACCCCCCGGCTCTCGCTGCCCGAGGTGGGCGGTGACGCGGTCGCCTACACCAGCGAGGACCCGGACCAGATCGCCACCGACCTGGCCGCCCTGCTCGACGACGAGCAGCGCCGGTCGTCGCTGGCCAAGGCCGGTTTCGACCGGGCCAAGGAGTTCACCTGGGCGTCCAGCGCCGAGGTGCACATCGCCGCGTGGAGCCGGGCCCGTTCCTGAGTGGTCGCTGACGGTACGGCCGAGCCGCCATCCGACCTGGGACGGTTCGGGCATGATGTGCTGATGCTCTACGCCGTCATCCCGGCGGGTGGCAGCGGCACGAGGTTGTGGCCGCTGTCCCGCGCGGGGCACCCCAAGTTCCTCCACCCGCTCACCGGCACCGACGCGTCGCTGCTCCAGGCGACCGTCGACCGGCTGACGCCGCTGACCACACCGGAACGTGTCCTGGTGGTCACCGGCGTCGCCCACGCGGCGGCGGTGGCCCGGCAACTGCGCGGGGTACCCGAGGAGAACATCCTGGTGGAGCCGTCTCCCCGGGACTCCTGCGCGGCCATCGCGCTGGCGGCGGCGGTGATCGCGCGGCGCGACGGGTCGGCGGTGATGGGGTCGTTCGCCGCCGACCACCTGATCCGGGACCCGGCCGCCTGGGTGCAAACTGTCCGGGCGGCGGTCCAGGGGGCCGAGCAGGGTCTGCTGATGACGGTGGGGATCACCCCGACCCGGGCCGAGACCGGCTACGGCTACCTGGAGACCGGGGAGCCGACCGGTGACGGTCCGCTGCGCCCGGTGACCGAGTTCAAGGAGAAGCCGGCCGCGCCGGTCGCCGAGGCGTACCTGCGTTCGGGCCGGCACCTCTGGAACGCCAGCATGTTCGTCTGGCGGGTGGACGTCTTCCTCGCCGAGCTGGCCCGCCAGCAGCCGGACCTGCACGCCGGGGTGACCGCGATCGCCGCGGCCTGGGGCGGTCCCGAGCAGGACGACGTCCTCGGCACGGTCTGGCCGACGCTGCCGAAGATCTCCGTCGACTACGCGGTGATGGAGGGCGCGGCCACCGCCGGTCGGGTCGCCACCGTGCCTGGCGACTTCGGCTGGAACGACGTCGGCGACTTCCACACCCTCGGCGAGGTGCTGCCGGCCGACCCGGACGGCAACGTGGTGCTGGGGGCCGACGCCAAGCCGGGGGTGCTGCTGCACGACGCCCACGACCTGGTGGTGGTGCCGCAGTCGGGTCGGCTGGTGGCCGCCGTCGGGGTCCGTGACCTGATCGTGGTGGACACCCCCGACGCGGTGCTGGTGTGCCCGCGTGACCGGGCGCAGGACGTCAAGGCGCTGGTCGACGAGCTGAAGGCCCGGGGCGAGGACGGACTGGTCTGAACCACCGGACGACCTGACCCCCGCCCGGCGGCGGCACGCTCCGACCGCCGGACGGCCCGGCCCCGGGCGGGGGCCGCAGCGCGGTCAGCGGGCCGGGGACGTGCCCCGTCGGGCCGGAGCGTCGTCGGCGGGGAGCCGGTCGGCGCGGTCAGCGGTTCCGGCGGGCGTGCACGGCCAGGGCCGGCGCGACGAGCTTGGCGGTCCCCCCGGCGAGCGGCTCGGGCAGCCGGTCGGTCGGGAACCAGCCGAGCGCCTCCGACTCGTCGCTGACCTGCTCGACCGCGCCGGGCGGGGCGAAGACCGCGAACCGGACGTCGTGGTGCAGCGAGCCGCCCTGGCAGCGCACCGGATGGATGTCCACGTCGATCGGTACGGGGTCGATGACCAGCCCGGCGATGCCGGACTCCTCGGTGGCCTCGCGCAGCGCCGCCCCGGCCAGCGTCCCGTCACCCGGTTCGCAGTGCCCGCCCAACTGCACCCAGCGGTGCAGCTTCCCGTGCAGGCAGAGCAGCACCCGTTCCCCGGCCGCGTCGAGGATCAGCGCGCTGGCGGTGAGGTGACCCGGCAGGTGGTGGCGGGTCAGCGCGACCGGGCCGTCGGCGAGCAGGCCGAGGGTGCGGTCCCGGGCCCCGGCGGCGTCCGGCCCGGTCGGTGTCCACCCGGTCAGCACCGCCACCGCGTCCGCGTGCAGTGCGCTGTTCCCGCCGGCCTCGACCGGCCGGGTGGGGTGGGGTGGGGTGGTCGAGGCGGCCGGGGGAGGGGCGGGCAGGGCGTCGGGCATTCCGACACTCTACGAGCGCGTGCTCCGTACCCTGGCGCGGTGAACCTGAGACTTCTGGAGTTCGTGGTCGCCGGCAACGAGGCCAGTGACCTGTTGCCGGTCCGCTCCCGGTCCCTGCTGCGGGCACACGACGCCGTACGTGGTTTCTGGACGGTGCTCGACGAGGGGCCGGTCGAACACTGCCTCGCCCTGCTGCTGGAACGTACCGACGGCGAGTGGGTCGCCCACCACGTGCCGGCCGACGCCGGGGTCGAGAACGGCCGCACCGAGGACGGCGAGGCGCTCGCCGCACACGACGGCTGGGTGTACGTCTTCGGGTCGCACTTCGGGTCCAAGGCCGGCCCGCTGCGCCCCCGGCGGGCGTTCGTGGCCCGCTTCCGCGAGGACGACGCGGCCACCGGGACGCTGCCGGTGCAGGTGGTCCGCAACCGGTTCCGGGTGCACCGGGCGGTGAACGACGCGCTGGTGAAGGCGGCGTTCACCCCGTTGCCGCCGGGTGACCGGGTGCGCCAGCGGTTCATCGGCGAGACGGTGGCCCGGGGCACCGCGCGGGCCAAGTCCTGGGTACGCCGGCTCGCCGACGACGACCTGCCGCTGAACGTGGAGGCGGCGGCGTTCACCCCCGAGGGGACGGTGCTGCTGGGGTTGCGCTTCCCGGTGACCGTGGACGGGGAACCGGTCCTGGTCGAGCTGGCCGGGGTGCCGCAGATGTTCACCCCGGGCGGCGGCTGGCCGCGCGCCGGCCGGGCGTACGTGCTGACCGGGGTGACCCCGCCCGGTGCGCTGGTCGGCTTCCGCGCGGTCACCCCGACCGCCGACGGCGGGTACGCGGCGGTGGTCGGCTCGATCGACGCGCTGGGCAAGGGATCGGTGCTGCTGGACGACCACCCCACGGGCGGCGAGGTCACCTCGCGGCACGTCCGGTTCCGGTGGGAGCCGGCCGACGACGGCCGGATCGCCGGCGAGGTGGCGGCCGAGCTGGCACCGTTCCGGAACGTCGAGGGGGTGGCCGAGATGGACGGACGCAGTTTCTACGTCACCGACGAGGACCACCGGGTGGCGCTCTGGATCGGCTGACCCCACCCGCCGACAGGGGCGGTGGGGCCCGGGTGACACTTCTGCGGAACCAGGGCCGCAGACCCTCGTAGTGCCTCCCGGGCGCCACCTTCGGTGGACCCCGACCCGCCCGACCGGCAGCGGGAAGAACCCCGCGTGTCGTACCGGGCAGTAGGAGCATGCCAATCGGCGGGACGGGCGTCGAGGTCTTTCAGCCCACGCTTAAAAGTGGAGATAAGTGCCGCCCGGTACAGTTCAGTGGGTCGGCGGCCTCCCCCTGCCCCGCCCCAGGAGCGCTCCATGCTGACCATCCACTTCTCCCGGGAGGACATCCTCCGGACCCGGGTCGCCCCCGCCGCCGACCCGGTCTGGGAGCTGGTCCTCAGCCTGCACCTGCTCCAGGGCCGGACCCGCGACCCGCTGATGGCGCGCTGGCGTCAGGGAGTCGCCGCCGGGCTGCGCCGGGACACCGCCGCCGACCAGTTCCGGCTGCTGTTCGCGCTGAACCCGCCCCGGGGCTACTTCCCCGACTTCCTCACCCCCTACCAGAGCCTCGACGGATTCGAGGCGGGCCTGGACGCCGTCCGGTCCACCCCGACCGAGCTGCTGCGCCGCGACCTGAACCTGCTGGCCGAGGCGAACCCGCTGCCGTCGTCGGCCGCCGCGCTGGCCCGGGGCGAGCCGGACGTGCTGCGCCACCTGACCGAGTCGATGACGCAGTACCGGTCGGTGGCGATCGACCCGTACTGGGGGCGGATCAGGGCCGCCGTGGAGGCCGACCGCGCGGTACGGGCCCGGGCGCTGCTCGACGGTGGCGCGGAGGGGCTGCTGGCGAGCCTGCGACCGGGCATGCGCTGGGACTCCGGCGTGCTCCAGGTCGTGGACTATCCGAACCGGCGGGAGTTGCACCTGGACGGTCGGGGGCTGCTGCTGGTGCCGTCGTTCTTCTGCGCGCGTACCCCGGTCGCGCTGCTCGACCCGGCGCTGCCGCCGGTGCTGGTCTACCCGGCCGACCGGCTCGGCGGGTTGGACCCCTTACCGGGGGAGGGTGGGCGGCCCGCCGGGAACGGCGGCCGGGAGGCGCTCGCGGCGCTGCTCGGCCGCACCCGGGCGGCGGTGCTCGAAGCCAGCGACGACGGCGCGACCACCGGCGAGGTGGCCCGCCGGCTGCACATCTCGGCCGCCGCGGCCAGTCAGCACACCGCCGTGCTGCGTAACGCCGGGCTGCTGGTCAGCCGCCGGGACCGCAACACGGTCCTGCACACCCTGACCCCCCTCGGCCGGGCCATGCTCGACGCCTGACCGCCGGCGGGGCGGCTGTCAGGCGCAATGGTGCGGAAGTTGCGGTATCCCGTGGAGCGGATACCGCAACTTCGGCGACCGCGTGTCGATCATCGCCGGGTCCTCGGCCCGATCACCGGCCGTCGGCCCGGCCACCGGCCGGTCAGAGGGCCAGGCAGGCGCTGGCGATGCTGCCCGTCGGCGGGGGCAGCAGGGTGGACGGGACCCCCTCGGCGGCCAGCGCGATCCGCAGCCGGTACAGGTCGGCACCGAAGCGCACCAGGTCGGGCTGGTCGACCGGGGTGGGTGCCGCGCCGAGCACCAGCCCGGTGGCCCCGGCCGGCCAGCCGTCGACGGTCGCGACGAGGCCGGCGCGTACCTCGTCGTCGGTGACGTGGGTGAAGGTGGTGCCGAGGGCGACCACCTCGGCCACCGCGGCGATCGCCCGGTCGACGGCCGCCGGGTCGACAGGTGCCTCGCCGGGGCCGTCGGCAAGCGTCGCGGCGGCGCGCAGCCCGGCCGTCATCGCCTCGGCGGTGCCGAGCGAGAACAGGTCCAGCGCGCTCTCCCGCACCAGGGCGGCGGCCCCGGCCCCGTCGTCGACCAGTCGGACCGCCGGCCGGTCGTCCCGGCCGTCGCCCCCGGCCGACCGGAGGTCCACGCCGTCGCCCCCGGCCGGCGGGTGCTCCCGGACACCGTCGGCCGCCGGCGACATCACCGGCAGGTAGCCGCGGACCACCGCCACCGGCACCTGGTCGCACTTGCCCTTGATCAGTTCACCCGCGCCGGCCAGTTCGTCGACCACCGCCATCTGGGTCAGTTGCAGCTCGTTGCCGTACGGATCGACCTCGCCCCGGTGGTCGCGGATCGCGGGCATCCCGGCGACCCCGAGCGCCACGTCGGTCAGCCCGTTGCGCCACGGCCGGCCCATCGTGTCGCTGATGATCACGGCGACGTCGATCCGGTAACGGTCCCGCAGGGCGGCGCGCAGCGCCCGCGCCGACGCGTCCGGGTCGACCGGGAGCAGCACCAGCCGGGTCTTGTCCACGTTCGAGGCGTCGATCCCGGCGGAGGCCATCACGAAGCCGTGGTGGGTCTGCACGATCCGGGTCGCCCCCCGGGTCGCCACCACCCGGGCGGTCTCGGCGGCGAGCACCTCGTCCCGGGCGGCGAGCCGTTCCGGCCCGTCGGCCGGCACGTCCACCAGCCGGCCCTCCGCCTTCGACACGATCTTGCTGGTGACCACCAGCACGTCGCCGTCGCGCAGCCACGGCGCGGCGGTGCCGATCAGCACCGCCAGGTCGTCGCCCTCGGTCACGTCGCCGATGCCGGGCACCGGCAGGATCTCCAGTCTCACACCAGCTCCATCGCGGCCCGGACCATCGCCGTGGTCGCCGCCTCGTCGGTCATCCGCAGCGGGACCGCGCGGACGGTCACCCCGGGCACCGCCACCCCGTCGTCCTCCGGCGCGACCAGCCAGCCATCGAGCAGGCCACCCTCGCTGCGCCCACCGTAGAGCCGGCCCACCCCGGCCGCGCTGCACTCGACGTCGAGGACCTCCAGGCAGCGGTCGGCCATCCCGCGCACCGGTGCGCCGCCGATGATCGGGGACACCCCGACGACGGGGGCGGGGCCGGTGGCGACCGCGTCACGCAGGCCGGGCACCGCCAACACCGGGGCGATGCTCACCACCGGGTTGCTCGGCGCGACCAGCACCACGTCGGCGGCGGCCAGCGCCTCGGCCACCCCGGGGGCCGGCTTGGCCGTGTCCGCGCCGACGAAGACGAACCGGTCGGTGGGCACGCCCGCCCGGTACCGGACCCACCACTCCTGGAAGTGGATGGCCCGCCGCTCGCCGTCCAGGTCGACCACCGCGTGCGTCTCCAGCCGGTCGTCGGTGGCCGGCAGCAGCCGTACGCCGGGCTGCCAGCGGGCGGCCAGCGCCTCGGTGACCTGCGACAGCGGATAGCCGGCGTTGATCATGGTGGTGCGCACCAGGTGGGTGGCGACGTCCTTGTCACCGAGGTTGAACCAGCCCGGCTCGGCCCCGTACGCCGCCAGTTCCTGCCTGATCGTCCAGCTCTCGCCGACCCGCCCCCACCCGCGTTCCGGGTCGGCGCCCCCGCCGAGGGTGTAGAGGACGCTGTCCAGGTCGGGGCAGACCTTGAGGCCGTGCAGGTAGAGGTCGTCGCCGACGTTGACCACGGCGGTCACCTCGGCACCCACCTCGCGGGCGTACGCCCGGACGCCGAGCAGGAATCGGGCACCCCCGATTCCGCCGGTCAGAACCACGATGCGCATGCCGTCCATCCTCCCGTACGGGACGTGACCCGCCGCCGGGCGGCCCGGGAGACTAGGCTCACGTCGGCCTCTGTCCGTTTCGCCCCGAGGGAGAGTTCGTGACCAGCCCCGCCGAGCCCGCGTCGCACGACGCGTCGCAGGCCCGCCAGATCACCGCACCCCTGCGCGAACTCGCCGCGCTCGTCCTGCTCGGCGCGAACGCCGTGCTGCTCTTCGTCGGGTTCGTCCGGCTGCTCGTGCCGACGTCGGACTACAGCACCTTCTCGGGGCGGGCGGGCAGCGAGTTCTTCGCCTTCGTCGGCGTCGAGTCGACGGTGCTGCCGCTGCTGGCCGTGCTGCTGGTCACCCACCTCGCGCCGGTGTCGGGCCGGGCCCGGCAGTTCACCCAGCTCGCCATCGGCGAGTACGCCTTCGCCGCCCTGTTCGGCGTGTTGACCTTCCTGATCTGGCTGGTCGGCCGGCTGGCCGAGGCGGAGGTGCTGGACGCCCTGCTCGGCATGCTGACCCGGGCCGCCTGGTTCGCGCTGTTCGGGGTGGCCGCCTTCGTGGTCTACCGGATCTGGCGCACCCTCTACCACGTGCCGAAGCCGAAGCCGCAGCCCGGCGTCTACGGGCAGCCCCAGCCCGGCTGGCCGCAGCAGCAGGCCGGCTACCCGGGTGCCGGCTACCCGGGTCAGCCCGGCGCCGGGCAGTACGGCCAGCCCGGCTTCGCCCCGCCACAGTCCGCCCCGCCGTTCGGCACCCCGCAGTCGGCGTCCCCGTTCGGTGCGCCCCAGTCGGCCCCGCCCGCCGGTGCGGCACCGCAGTCGGCTCCGCCGTTCGGTGTGCCCCAGTCCGCTCCGCCGTTCGGTGCCCCGCAGCCGGCTCCGCCGTTCGGGCAGCCCCCGTCGGCCGACCCGACCCAGGCGATCCCCCGGCAGCCGGGCGAGCCGACCACCGGCACGACCGACACCGACGGCGACCGTACCCGGACCTTCCGCCGCGACGACCCCGACGCCCCGCGCTGAGCCGCCCGGCCGGGTCGGTCGACGCGCTGCGGCGCCGGCCCGGCCGGCGCGGCGTCGGGGAGATGTCACACCCGGCTCGCGTGCCTGCCGGATCGCCGCCGGAAGCGCCTAGGCTGGGCGGATGGTTGACCGCACCGATTCCGGCCCGACCCCGGCGGCGGTACGCCGGGCGCTGCGCCGGGCCGCCACCGGGCGGGCACTCGACGTCGACGAGGCCACCGCGCTGCTGACCGCCCGGGGCCCCGAACTGGACGAACTGCTCCGGATCGCCGGGGAGGTCCGGGACGCCGGGCTGCGCGACGCCGGTCGGCCCGGCGTGGTGACGTACTCGAAGAAGGTCTTCATTCCGTTGACCCGGCTGTGCCGGGACCGGTGCCACTACTGCACCTTCGCCACGGTGCCGCACCGGCTGCCGGCGGCCTTCCTGGAGACCGACGAGGTGCTGGCGATCGCCCGGCAGGGCGCGGCGCTGGGCTGCAAGGAGGCCCTGTTCACCCTCGGTGACCGGCCGGAGGAGCGCTGGCCGGCGGCCCGCGCCTGGCTGGACGAGCGGGGCTACGACTCCACCGTGGACTACCTGCGGGCCTGCGCGGTGGCGGTGCTGGAGGAGACCGGCCTGCTGCCGCACCTCAACCCGGGGGTGCTCTCCTGGTCGGAGCTGCAACGGCTCAAGCCGGTCGCGCCGAGCATGGGGATGATGCTGGAGACCACCGCCACCCGGCTCTGGTCGGAGCCGGGCGGCCCGCACTTCGGCTCGCCCGACAAGGAGCCGGCGGTCCGGCTACGGGTGCTCGACGATGCGGGCCGGGTGGGGGTGCCGTTCACCACCGGCATCCTGATCGGCATCGGCGAGACCCCCGCCGAGCGGGTCGACGCGCTGTTCGCGATCCGCCGCGCGCACCGGGAGTACGGCCACCTCCAGGAGGTGATCGTGCAGAACTTCCGGGCCAAGCCGGACACGGCGATGGGCGGCCTGCCCGACGCCGAGCTGCACGACCTGGCGGCCACCGTGGCGGTGGCCCGGCTGCTGCTCGGTCCGAGGGCCCGGCTCCAGGCCCCGCCCAACCTGATCGAGGACGAGTACGACCTGCTGCTACGGGCCGGCATCGACGACTGGGGTGGGGTCTCCCCGCTCACCCCGGACCACGTCAACCCGGAGCGGCCCTGGCCGCAGCTCGACGAGCTGGCCCGGCAGACCGAGAAGTCCGGCTTCACCCTGCGCGAGCGGCTGACCATCTACCCGGAGTACGTGCGGGCGGGTGACCCGTGGCTCGACCCCCGGCTGTCGCCGCACGTCGGCGCGCTCGCCGACCCGGCGACCGGGCTGGCCGTCGAGGCGGCGCGGCCGGTGGGCCGCCCGTGGCAGGAGCCGGAGGAGGTCTTCGGTGGCGGCCGGGTGGACCTGCACACCACCATCGACACCACCGGCCGCACCGACGACCGGCGGGGCGACTTCGACAGCGTCTACGGCGACTGGGCGCAGGTCGCCGGCAAGGTGAGCCCCGCCGCGTCGGGCGGACCGGTGCCGGTCGGCGACGGCGACCTGCGGGCGGGGCTGCGGCTGGCGGCCGACGACCCGGCGGCGCTGCTGGAGCCCCGGCACGCCGACGCGGCGCTGGCGCTGTTCGGCGCGGACGGCCCGGCCCTGGACGAGCTGTGCCGGCTCGCCGACGACGTGCGCCGGGACACCGTCGGCGACGACGTCACCTACGTGGTCAACCGCAACATCAACTTCAGCAACGTCTGCTACGTGGGCTGCCGGTTCTGCGCGTTCGCCCAGCGGGAGCGGGACGCCGACGCGTTCCGGCTGTCGGTGGAGCAGGTGGCCGACCGGGCCGAGGAGGCGTGGGCGGCGGGTGCCGGGGAGGTCTGCCTCCAGGGCGGCATCGACCCGAAGCTGCCGGTGACCGGGTACGCCGACATCGTCCGGGCGATCAAGGCCCGGGTGCCCGGCATGCACGTGCACGCCTTCTCCCCGATGGAGATCGCCACCGCCGCCGCCAAGGCGGGCGTGCCGGTGCGGGAGTGGCTGTCGATGCTGCGCGAGGCCGGCCTGGACACCATCCCGGGCACCGCCGCCGAGATCCTCGACGACGACGTGCGCTGGGTGCTCACCAAGGGCAAACTGCCGGCCGCCGCCTGGGTCGAGGTGGTCTCCACCGCGCACGAGCTGGGCATCCGCTCCAGCTCCACGATGATGTACGGCCACGTCGACCACCCCGGGCAGTGGCTGGCGCACTTCCGGGTGCTGGCCGGCGTGCAGGACCGTACCGGCGGGTTCACGGAGTTCGTGGCGCTGCCGTTCGTGCACACCAACGCCCCGATCTACCTTGCCGGCATCGCCCGACCCGGCCCGACCTGGCGGGAGAACCGGGTGGTGCACGCGATGTCCCGGCTGCTGTTGCACGGCCGGATCGACAACATCCAGTGCTCGTGGGTGAAGCTCGGCGACGAGGGCACCGTGGCGATGTTGCAGGGCGGCTGCAACGACCTGGGCGGCACCCTGATGGAGGAGACCATCTCCCGGATGGCGGGTTCGGGTAACGGCTCGGCGCGTACCGAGGAGCAGTTGCGGGCGATCGCCGCCGCCGCCGGACGGCCGGCGCGCAGACGGACGACGGCGTACGGTCATCCGTCGCGATGACATCGAACCTTTCGCGCGCGCGGGCCGTACCAGTGTTCGTCGGCGGCGGTTGAGGCGAGGGCCGCCGCCGGCAACCTCGCGCTCCACACCGCGCGCGCTCACGCGCCGCCGGAGGAAAGGTTCCCCATGACGAGCGAAGTGCGGAAGCGTTCCTGGCCGCGACTGACCCGCCGGCAGACACTGACCGCTGCGGCGAGCGCCACGCTGGGTGCGGCGGCCCTGACGGTCACCGGTGTGTCGGTGGCGCAGAACTCCCCGGCGGCGGCCGGCGCGGACGGCCCGATCGTGGTCCACCTGCGCGACGCCAGGTCCGGGACGATGGACGTCTTCGTCGGTTCGTCCCGGATCGAGGTACGCGACCGGGGGCTGGCCGACCGGCTTCGCCGTGCCGCCGGGCGTGGCTGACCTGTCCGTCGGGCCGGGCTGACCTGTCCGTCGTCCGGGCGGGTCGCCCCGACCGCTGTCAGCGGGCGGCCTGACCCGTCCGCTTCCGCCGCGCGGCGTCGACCGCCCGCGTTTCTTCCCCTTCACCGCCAGGCGCAGGTCCCGCGCCCGGTCCGTCATGCCCCGATTCCTCATGATCCCGCAAAGGTTGGTCCGCCATGTCGTCCCACCGCGAAGCACCGGAAATAAGCAAGGACCCGGTCGCCGACAGTTCCGACCTGTACGCCTTCGTCAGCCCCGACCGGCCCGACTCGGTGACGTTGATCGCCAACTACGTGCCGTTGCAGCTCCCCTCGGGCGGCCCGAACTTCTTCGAGTTCGGCGACGACGTGCGGTACGAGATCCATATCGACAACGACGGTGACGGCCATCCCGACGTGACCTACCGGTTCGAATTCCGTACCGAGATCACGAATCAGAACAGTTTTCTCTACAACACCGGCCCGATCGACTCGCTGGACAGCAAGAACTGGAACCGGCGGCAGTTCTACAAGCTGACCCGGGTCACCGACGGCAAGGAGCACGTGCTCGCGCACAAGCTGCCCTGCCCGCCGTGCAACGTCGGGCCGCTGTCCATCCCGAAGTACAACGACCTGGTCCGGCAGGCGACGTTCAAGCTGTCGACGGGGGAGAAGGTGTTCGCCGGGCAGCGCGCGGACGGCTTCTTCGTCGACCTTGGCGCGATCTTCGACCTGGGCACGCTGCGGCCGTTCCAGCAGTTGCACGTGGCCGGCAAGAAACTGTTCAAGGCCGAGGGTGAGCCGGTCAACGCGGTGGACCGGATGAACGTGCACAGCATCGCGGTGCAGGTGCCGCTGAGCAAGGTGCGCCGCCGGGCCAACCGGTACGGCGTGGACGACCGGGCGTCGACCATCGGGGTGTGGACGACCGCCTCCCGACAGCAGGTGAGGGTGCTCGGCGACAAGGTCGCGGCGGACGCGGCGGTCGGCCCGTGGACCCAGGTGTCCCGGCTGGGCAACCCGCTGTTCAACGAGGTCATCGTGCCGATGTCCAAGAAGGACCTGTGGAACACGCTGCCCCCGACCGAGGACAAGCGGTTCGCCCGGTTCGTCGAGCAGCCGGAGCTGGCGGCGCTGCTGCCGGTGCTCTACCCGGGGGTGTTCCCCAACCTGGACGCGTTGAACAAGTCCAAGAAGCCCCGGGCCGACCTGCTCGCCATCCTGCTGACCGGCATCCCGTCCGGGCTGATCGACGGCTTCACCAACCTCACCGGGGACGTGCAGGCCGACATGCTGCGGTTGAACACGGCGATCAGGCCGAACAGCAAGCCGAACCAGTTCGGTCTGCTCGGTGGGGACCTGGCCGGTTTCCCCAACGGCCGTCGGGTCGTCGACGACGTGGTGAGTATCGCGCTGCGGGCGGTGGCCGGGGTGACCGTGCCGCTGGTGGACAAGAAGTTCAAGCCGGACGCGGCGGCCGGCGCGGTGACCCCCGGGTTGAGCGCCGCCGACGTGACCGCGCCGTTCCTGCGGGACTTCCCCTTCCTCGGTACGCCGTACGACGGGTTCAACAACCCGCCCGCGGCGGACTCCTGACCGGACGGAGCGCGGCGTGACCGGACACCACCACCACCACCACCATCATCATCAGTACGGGCCGACGGAGAGTGGCACGGTGATGCTCGACGTCGGCGGGGAGATGGGTGCCCTGATCATCTACACCGGACGCGACCTGCACGGTCGGGAGATCGAGATCAGCCGGGTCGACCAGGACGGCGCGGTGCGGACACACTCCGCCGTCCGGGAGCGGATCGTCCGGGACGGGGTGTTCCACAGTGCCGTCTACCCGGATCTGACGGCGGGTCTCTATACCGTCTGGTGGGACGAGGAGACACCCGCCGGAACGATCTCCGTCAACGGTGGGGCGATCGCCGAATTCGTCTGGCCGAGCAGCCCACCCCGGTCGACCTGAGCGCCACGACAGGCGTACCGATCCGAGCGCCCCGTCCACATTGTGGACGGGGCGCTGTCGGCATTTCGGGCTCGACGGGCGGTCCGGGGCCAACCGCGTTAACCTGTCCCCCACCATGCTCATGATCTTGGCGAGACGGTCGGACAGGGCGTCCGACGGCGTTCCCGGGTGTCGTCCGGGGCGGCGACGCCACAGCAGAAATCTGGGGCAACTCGCCGGAGAGGGCGTTACTCGTCCGGGGTCTGAATCGATAGGGCAGGTTGCGAGGGCCGGGTGGTCCGGCGACCGTCCGGCGGCGTGTCGGGAGGGCGACTCCATTATCAAGTTCGGCTTGACGGCGCACGCATTACACGCGTGTAATTTCGATGGGGTTGTTCGCGCGGAACGCAACAAATAGGGACCGGACGGACAAGCACGCCTTTCGCGTGGGGGGTTGCAGCGGCGGTGACGTCGGTGCGCGACAAGGAGGCATCTGATGGACGGCCAGCTTGAGGTGGCCGACCTGCTCGGAAACGCGCCGGAGTGGCAGGAGCGGGCACTGTGCTCGCAGACCGACCCGGAAGCGTTCTTCCCCGAGAAGGGCGGCTCGACCCGCGAGGCGAAGCGGATCTGTTCGCGGTGCGAGGTCAAGACGGAATGCCTGGAATACGCGCTCGGGCACGACGAGCGGTTCGGGATCTGGGGTGGGCTCTCCGAGCGGGAGCGGCGCAAGCTCAAGCGGCGGGCCGCCTGAGTCGACGGGTCGAGCCGGGGCGGTGGGGGCCGCCCGGCTCACGCCCGACGGGGGTCGCGGGGGTGACCGACGTCGGGCCGGCGGAGCGGGGTCGGGGGCACGGGAGGCCGCAGGTCAGGCCAGTTCGTCCGGGTCGACCCCGAGCAGGTTCGCCACCTGCTCGATGATCACGTCATGGACCAGGTCGGCCAGGTCCTCGCGGTCCATCGCGCGGAACTCCAGCGGCCGGCGGTAGAGCACGATCCGGGGTGGCACCTCCTGCCGGCCGGGCCGGCCGGGCAGCAGCCGGGCCAGCGGCACCTCGCCGTCCTCCAGCACGTCGGAGTCGTAGACGTTGAGGTCCGGGGGGACGTCCTCGACGGCGAACTCGACGCCGGCCAGTTCGGTGGCGAACCGGCGCTCCAGCGTCTCCACCGTGTCCAGCACCAGGTCGTCGAAGATCTCGGCCTTGGTCCGGGCCAGCGGCACGGTCGCCGGCACCAGCCGCCCGCGCAGGCCACGGCCGTGGCGGTCGCGGTGGTTGCGCCGGCCGGAGCCGGGGCGGCGGTGTTCCGGGCTCGTCATGAGCCAAAGGGTAGCCCTCGACCCGCCCCGGCCCGTGGCGGCGCGCGTCGACGGGCGCGGCGGGAGCACCAGGTGCGAATTGTGATCACGGTGACGGGCGTGTCGCAAAGCGAACCGGTGCGCCGGACCCGGTAATGGGGATACCCTGCCGCACGTGAGGTCACCACGGCGCTGCTCCCGTAACGGCTGCCCCCGGCAAGCGGTCGCCACATTGACCTATGTCTACAACGAGTCGACGGCGGTGGTGGGCCCGCTGGCGGCATTCGCCGAGCCGCACACGTACGACCTGTGTGAGCAGCATGCGCGGAGCCTGACCGCCCCGCGGGGCTGGGAGGTCGTCCGGCACGAGGGCGAGTTCGAACCGCCGCCGCCCACCACCGACGACCTGGTCGCCCTGGCCGAAGCCGTCCGCGAGGCGGCCCGCCCGGTCGCCCCCCGCCCACCCCAGGACGACCACGACCCCCACCACCCCAACCCCCAGACCCCGCCCACCGGCCGCCGAGGCCACCTCCGGGTGATCCCCCCCAACCACTGACCCGCCGGCTCCCTCCCCTCCCGCCCCCTCCCCGCCCGGATCTCCCCGGTGATCAAGAGGTTTGCGTCAGTCTGAAGATCGACAATGACGCAAACCTCTTGATCACCGGGCGCCGGCGGCGGGTTAGTGGGCACCGGGCGTCGGCGCGGGCGAGCGGGTGGGGTCAGTGGCCCAGGAGGGGGGAGAGGGCGGTGGCGCGGCGGGCCGGTCGGCCGGTGCGGCGTTCCACCTCGTCGGCGGAGGACATCACCCGGAGGCCGGCGTTGATCGCCAGCCAGCGCAGCGGTTCCGGCTCCCAGCGGGGCGAGCGGTGGCCCACCCACGGCAACGCCGTCAGCTCCGACTCCACGCCCCGGACCAGGTCGGCGAGGGTACGGCCGGCCAGGTTGCTCGTTCCCACCCCGTCGCCGACGTAGCCGCCGGCCCAGGCCAGCCCGGTCGACCGGTCCAGCCCGACCGAGGCGGACCAGTCCCGGGCCACCCCGAGCGGACCGCCCCAGGCATGCTCGACCGGCACGTCCGGGCCGAGCACCGGGAAGAGTTCCCCCAGCGTACGACGCAGCGCGGCGAAGACCCGGGGCTCCCGGTCGTAGCGGGGCGAGACCCGGGAGCCGAAATGGTACGGGGCGCCCCGCCCGCCGAAGGCGAGCCTCCCGTCGGCCGTGCGCTGGCCGTACACGATGAGGTGCCGGTAGTCGGAGAAGGTCTCCCGGTCGGCCAGCCCGATCCGCTCCCACGTGTGCCCGGGCAGCGGCGCGGTCACCACCATCAGCGAGTACACCGGGGCGACGGTGCGGCGGTGGCCGGGCAGCGCCGGGGTGTACGCCTCGGTGGCCCGCACCACCACCTCCGCCCGTACCGTGCCGTGCGCGGTGAGCACCGCGCCGGGTCGGATCGCGGTGACCGGGGAACGCTCGTGCAGCCGCACCCCGAGCCGGCACACCGCGCGGGCCAGGCGCCGGACCAGTTTCGCCGGGTGCACGGCGGCGCAGTGCGGGGTGTACGTGCCGCCGCGTACCCCCTCGGCGGCGCACCGCGCGGCGGCCCCGGCGGCGTCGAGCAGCACCAGGTCGTCGGCGTCGAGCCCGTGCTCCCGGGCCTCGCCGACGGCGGCCCGGGCCCGGCCGAGCTGCACGTCGGTCCGGGCCACCACCACCGTCCCGCCGTGCCGCCAGTCGCAGTCGATCCCCTCGGCGGTGACCACCCGACCGACCTCGGCGACGGTGTCCCGCATGGCCCGGTGCATCGCCAGCGCCGCCGCCGGGCCGTGCCGCCGGGCCAGCGCCGGCAGCGCGGTCGGGAACAGCGCCGAGCACCAGCCGCCGTTGCGCCCGGACGCGCCGTACCCGGCGATCTCGGCCTCCAGCACGACGATCCGCAGCGTCGGGTCGGCGCGGGCGAGGTAGTACGCCGTCCACAGCCCCGTGTAGCCGGCGCCGACGACCACCACGTCGGCGTCGGTGTCGCCGGGCAACGCCGGCCGCGGGGTCAACGGATCGTCCACCGTGGACAGCCAGTGGGACAGTTCCTGGTAGCGCATGTGCGGCTCCGGGGGAGAGGGCCGGTGCCCTACAGGCGGGACCACGCCTCGGTGAGGACGGCGCGCAGGATCTGCTCCATCTCGTCGAACTGCTCCTGCCCGGCGATCAGCGGCGGGGCGAGCTGGACCACCGGGTCACCCCGGTCGTCGGCCCGGCAGTAGAGCCCGGCCGCGAACAGTGCCGAGGACAGGAAGCCGCGCAGCAGCCGCTCCGACTCCGCCTCGTCGAAGGTCGCCTTCGTCGCCTTGTCCTTGACCAGTTCGATGCCGTAGAAGTAGCCGTCGCCCCGGACGTCGCCGACGATCGGCAGGTCGGTGAGCTTCTCCAGGGTGGCCCGGAAGGCACCCTCGTTGGCCCGGACGTGGCCGACCAGGTCCTCCCGGGCGAACACCTCCAGGTTGGCCAGGGCCACCGCGCAGGAGACCGGGTGACCGCCGAAGGTCACCCCGTGGGCGAACATGCCGGTCTCGGTGAGGAACGGCTCCATCAGCCGGTCGCTGGCGATCATCGCGCCCAGCGGGGCGTAGCCGGAGGTGATGCCCTTGGCGGTGGTGACGATGTCGGGCTGGTAGCCGTACCGGGCGGCACCGAAGTACTCGCCGAGCCGGCCCCAGGCGCAGATGACCTCGTCGCTGACGAGCAGCACGTCGTACGCGTCGCAGATCTCGCGGACCCGCTGGAAGTAGCCGGGCGGCGGCGGGAAGCAGCCGCCGGAGTTCTGCAGCGGCTCCAGGAACACCGCCGCCACGGTGTCCGGCCCCTCCCGTTCGATGGCCCGGCGGATCTCGTCGGCGGCCCAGGCGCCGAACGCCTCGGGCGAGTCGCCGTGCTCGGGGGCCCGGTAGAAGTTGGTGTTCGGCACCTTGATCCCGCCGGGCACCAACGGCTCGAAGTCGGTCTTGATGCCGGGCAGGCCGGTGATCGACAGCGCGCCCATCGAGGTGCCGTGGTAGGCGAGAAAGCGGCTGACCACCTTGTGCTTGGTGGGCTTGCCGACGCGCTTGAAGTAGGCGCGGGCCAGCTTCCACGCCGCCTCGACGGCCTCCGAGCCGCCGGTGGTGAAGAAGACCCGGTTGAGGTCGCCGGGGGTCAGCGAGGCGATCTTCTCGGCCAGTTCCACGGCCTTCGGATGGGCGTACGACCACAGCGGGAAGTACGCCAGCTCGCCGGCCTGCTTCGCGGCGGCCTCGGCCAGCTCGGTGCGCCCGTGGCCGGCGTTGACGACGAACAGCCCGGCGAGCCCGTCCAGGTAGCGGCGGCCCTGCGCGTCCCAGACGTACGCGCCCTCGCCGCGCACGATGGTCGGCACCTCCCCGGCGGAGTAGCTGGCCATCCGGGTGAAGTGCATCCAGAGGTGGTCGGTGGCGTCGGCAGCCATTGTCAGCCCCATCGGGTCTCGGGCCGGTCAGGAGGGGAAACCGGCCGCTCTGCTCTCGGTTATCCCACAGTCGAACCGCGAAATGCAAGACCAATTCGCCTTCAAGGCGACGGATTCAGCGCGGCTCTGGGTAGTTGGCAACGGAATCCGCACACCCTCTGCGACGGTGCGCCCGACTCGACCTCCGCCGGCTTCATGATCGACTCAACATCGGCCAAGTTGCGGTATCCGGGTCACGGGACACCGCAACCTCGGCCCACAAGAGTGGATCAAGCGATCCTGGGGGCCGCGCATGGGGCGTCCGGGGTGCGGGATGCCGCTATTCCGGCCCGCGGGGGTGGATGAAGCGAGCCTGCGGGGTGGACGGTGGCGTCCGGGCGTGGGGCAGCGCTACTCCGGCATCCCGGAGTGGTTGAGGTGGGATGGGTGGACCGGGGTGGGGCACTTCCGATGCACTTCCGGTGCACCTCGGGGGCTTTCGGAGAGGTCCCGGGCCAACACGCCGATGCCGGGCGGACATCGACACGCACTGTCGCTAGGGTGCGCCGGAGCGTGTCGATCGGGCGGGAGGAGTTGCCGGTGAACGAGGTGCTTCGCGTGGCGATGGCGGAACGCGGGGAGACGGCCGAATCCCTCGCGCACCGGGTCGGGGTCGATCCGAAGACGGCCGGCCGGTGGCTCAGCGCCGGGCGGGTGCCGCACCCCCGAACACGGGTCGCGGTGGCCGGGATTCTCGGTCGGGAACCCGCCGAACTCTGGCCCGAGCCCTACCGTCGCCGCGACCTGCCCTGGTTCCGCCCGTGGGCGGAACTGGAACAGGACGCCACCTCGATCCGCTCCTACCAGCCGCTGGTGCTGCCTGGTCTGATGCAGACCGAGGAGTACGCCCGAGCAGTGCTCCGTGCCGGAGGGCACGCCTCCGACGAGGTTGAACAGCTCGTCGCCAGTCGGCTGGCGCGGCAGGCCGTCTTGGACCGTGAGCCTCCACCCCAACTGGTCGTAGTCATCGACGAAGGCGTGCTCTGCCGGCTGGTCGGCGATCGCGTGACGATGGCCCGCCAGGTGAGCCAGCTGGCGACCGCCACCGAGCGGGAGCATGTGCAGGTCCGGGTGATTCCGGCCGACGGACCCTGGCACACCGGTCTGGCGGGTGCGTTCATGCTGGCCCGGTTGCCGGACGGAGCCGAGGTGGCCTATCTGGACAATCAGCTCCGTGGCGAGGTGGTGACCGAGAGCATCGACGTTGCTAGCCTGGGCAGGAGGTGGGAGAGCGTGGCTGGCGAGGCGTTGTCCGCCCGCCAGTCGACCGGCCTGATTCGGGAAGCGGTGAAGAGATGGACCTGACCGAGGCTCGCTGGCGAACCGCAACTCGCAGCAGCAGCAACGGCGGCGACTGTGTCGAGGTGGCGGACAATCTGCCGGGGCAGGTGCTGGTGCGGGACAGCAAGGACCGGGCCGGCGGCACGCTGAGCTTCGCCCCTGACGCCTGGCGCGCCTTCGTCGCCGCGACCGCCCGCTGAACGCCCCGCGCGGCTCCGCGCCTGCCCCCACCCCGGGCGGCCCCGCATCTGCTCCCACTCCGGGCGGCCCCGCCCCGGACGCACTCGTCGGGACGGCGGGGTGATCGACTCAATGTCGGCCGGATAGCGGTGTCCCCGGGCGGGGATGCCGCTACGTCGGCTCACGGGAGTGGATCAACGCGGCTCAGGCCGTACCCCAGGTGTAGGTCTGTTTGCGCAGCTTGAGGTAGACGAACGCCTCCGTGGCGAGCACCCCGGACACCGAGCGCAGCCGTTGCAGGATCTCCAGCAGGTGGGCGTCGTTGCGGCAGACCACCTCGGCGAGCAGGTCGAACGAGCCGGCGGTGATCACCACGTAGTCGATCTCGTCGAACCCGGCCAGCCGGTCGGCGACGGCCTCCAGGTCGCCGTCGGTACGCAGACCGATCATGGCCTGGCGGGGGAAGCCGAGCTGGAGCGGATCGGTCACCGCGACGATCTGCATCACCCCGGCGTCGAGCAGTCGCTGCACCCGCTGGCGGACGGCCGCCTCGGAGAGCCCGACCGCCTTGCCGATCGTCGCGTACGGCCGGCGGCCGTCCTCCTGCAACTGTTCGATGATCTGCTTCGCCACGTCGTCCAACAGTGCGTGGCTGGCACCCTCACGCACCGCGACGCGTCGCCCCCCGGTGCCGTGCTCCTGCTGCCGGATCGTCATCGTTCGCTCCCCATGTCCGTTTCCCCCGGGTCGAGCTTAGTGCCACCTGCGCAGGCTGGCGTAATTCGTCGTCGCAGCCTATTCCAGCAACGGAATCCCTTGTGGGGGCGGTGACCCCATGCCAGGATCATTCGTCTCAGGCACCCGACCCCCCGCCGGCGCCGCACCCCCGTCCCCGCCGCCGACGGACGACCCCCTAGGAGTCGTCAGATGCGTACTCCCCTCCGGCCCCTCACCCGGCGTGGACTGCTCACCGGCACCCTCGGATCGGCCGCCCTGCTCGCCACGGGCGGCATCCTCACCGGCTGCGGCACCAAGGCGGCCACCCAGACCGAAGCCGGCTGTACGAGCGACGACCTGTCCGCGACGGAGAAGACCCTCGCCTTCTCCAACTGGCCGCAGTACATGGACGTGGACGACAAGGACGCCGCCAAGCGCCCCAGCCTCGACGCGTTCGTCGCCGCCAGCGGCATCAAGGTGACCTACACCGAGGACATCAACGACAACAACGAGTTCTTCGGCAAGGTGCAGAACCAGTTGGCCGGCTGTCAGAGCACCGGGCGGGACATCATCGTCCTGACCGACTGGATGGCCGCCCGGATGATCCGGCTCGGCTGGATCCAGAAACTCGACCCGGCCAAGCTGCCGAACGTGGCGGCCAACCTGCTGCCGTCATTGCGTGGCCGTTCCTTCGACCAGGAGAACCGGACCGCGATCCCGTGGCAGTCCGGCCTCGCCGGGTTGGCCTACAACGGCAGCGTCACCGGGGAGATCCGCACCGTCGACGAGCTGTTCACCCGCTCCGACCTCAAGGGCAAGGTGACCGCCCTGTCGGAGATGCGGGACACCATGGGCCTGCTGCTCCAGTCCAACGGGCACGACCCGTCGAACTTCACCGCCGCCCAGTTCGACGACGCCCTCGCCAAGCTGCGTAGGGCCGTCGAGTCGAAGCACATCCGCCGGTTCACCGGCAACGACTACGCCCCCGACCTGGCCAAGGGCGACATCGCCGCGTGCGTCGGCTGGTCCGGCGACGTGATCCAGTTGGCCGGCGACAACCCCAAGATCAAGTTCGTCGCGCCGGACTCGGGGGTGATGCTGTTCAGCGACAACATGCTGGTGCCCAACAAGGCCACCCACCGGGGCAACGCCGAAGCGCTGATCGACTACTACTACCAGCCGGCGGTGGCGGCGAAGCTCGCCGCGTACGTCAATTACATCTGCCCGGTCAAGGGCGCCCAGGCCGAGATGGAGAAGATCGACCCGGAGTTGGCCGCCAACCCGCTGATCTTCCCGGACGACGCCCTGCTGGCGAAGTCCAAGGTCTTCATGGCCCTGGACGAGAAACAGGAGAAGGAATACGAGTCGAAGTTCCAGCAGGTCATCGGGGCGTGAGCGGGATGGCGAACGAGGCACCCGCCGGTGACCTGCGGCTGGTCGACCTGACCAAACGGTTCGGCATCTTCACCGCCGTCGACGAGCTCACCCTGACCGTCCCGCAGGGGTCCTTCTTCGCGCTGCTCGGGGCGTCCGGCTGCGGCAAGACGACCACCCTGCGGATGATCGCCGGGCTGGAGGAACCCACCAGCGGGCAGGTGCTCCTCGGCGACCGGGACATCAGCCGACTGCGACCGTACAAGCGGCCGGTCAACACGGTCTTCCAGAGCTACGCGCTCTTCCCGCACCTGGACATCGCCGAGAACGTGGCCTTCGGGCTGCGGCGGCGCGGCATCCGCAAGGTCGACGGCCAGGTCCGGCAGATGCTGTCGCTGGTCCAGCTCGACGGCTACGAACGGCGTCGCCCGGCCCAGCTCTCCGGCGGCCAGCAGCAGCGGGTCGCGCTGGCCCGCGCCCTGATCAACCACCCACAGGTGCTGCTGCTCGACGAGCCGCTCGGCGCGCTCGACCTGAAGCTGCGCCGACAGATGCAGATCGAGCTGAAACGCATCCAGACCGAGGTCGGCATCACCTTCGTGCACGTCACCCACGACCAGGAGGAGGCCATGACGATGGCCGACACGGTCGCGGTGATGAACGCCGGGCGGATCGAGCAGCTCGGCGCGCCCGCCGAACTCTACGAGTACCCGGCGACCGCGTTCGTGGCGAACTTCCTCGGCCAGTCCAACCTGCTCGCCGCCGAGGCCGCCGGCCCGGCCGGCTCCGAGGTGCCGGTCACCGCGCACGGCACGCGCTTCTCGGTGCCCGTCGACCGCGCCCGCGTCGACCGGGGTCCGGCCTACCTGGGGGTACGCCCCGAGAAGCTGCACCTGGCCGAGGCCGCCGACGAGGTGCCGGCCGGCCACCAGCACGTGCCGGGGGTGATCACCGACGCGTCGTACGTGGGGGTGAGCACGCAGTACCTGGTGCGTACCGGGTGGGGCAGTGAACTGTCCGCGTTCGCGGCGAACAGCGGCGTCGGCCGGCAGCACCCGGTCGGCGTGTCCGTGGTCGCGCACTGGGACCCCCGGCACGCCTTCCTGCTGCCCCGCGAGCCGGGCCAGGACGACCGCACCACCCCGCTGCTCGACGAGCCGGTCAAGGTGCCGTCGTGACCGCCCTGGCGCAGCTCGGCGGCGGGGTGCCCGCATCGGGGGCGGCACCACCGGCCCGGCCGGGCCGGCACCGGCTACTGCCGTACCTGCTGCTGTTGCCGGGGGCTGCCTGGCTGGTGCTGTTCTTCGTCGTACCGCTGGTGCAACTCGCCGCCGCCAGCCTCTACGACCCGACCGGATCGCTGTCCACCGGGTACGTGCTGACCTGGGCGTTCGGCAACTATCCGGAGGCGTTGCAGGCGTACGCGCCGCAGTTCGCCAGGTCGTTCGGCTACGCCGGGGCGGCGCTGGTGCTGGCCCTGCTGCTGGGCTACCCGCTGGCGTACGCGATCGCGCAGAAGGCCGGCCGGTGGAAGAACCTGCTGCTGGTCTGCGTGGTCGCCCCGATGTTCACCAGTTTCCTGGTGCGTACCCTGGCCTGGAAGACCATCCTGTCGGACAACGGGGCACTGGTCGGGCTGCTGCGCGACGTACACCTGCTCGGCCCGGACGGGCGGCTGCTCGCCACCCCGGTCGCGGTGGTGCTCGGGCTGACGTACAACTTCCTGCCGTTCCTGGTGCTGCCGCTGTACGCGAGCCTGGAGCGGCTCGACCACCGGCTGCTGGAGGCGGCCGGCGACCTGTACGCGGGCCCGCTGCACGCCTTCCGCACGGTCACCCTGCCGCTGTCGATGCCCGGCCTGATCGCCGGCACGCTGCTGTTCTTCATCCCGGCCACCGGCGACTACATCAACGCCGAACTCCTCGGTACCCCCAACGAGTACATGATCGGCAACGTCATCGACTCGGCGTTCCTGGTCCGGCTGGACTACCCGCAGGGCGCCGCCCTGTCGTTCCTGCTGATGGCGGCGATCCTCGCGGTGGTCTTCGTCTACCTGCGCAGGGCCGGCACGGAGGAAGTTCTATGAGGGTTTCGCGGTGGTTGGCCGACCGGTGGGTGATGATCGTCGCCCTGCTGGTGCTCGGCTACCTGTTCCTGCCGATCGCCGTGGTCGCCGGCCTCTCCCTCAACCGCCCGTCCAGCCGGCTGTCGTACGACTTCAACGAGTTCACCCTGGACAACTGGCGGCAGCCCTGCGCCACCCCCGAGATGTGCGACGCGGTGGTCCGCAGCGTACAGATCGGTTTCCTCGCCACCGTCGGGTCCACGGTGATCGGCACGTTGATGGCGTTCGCCCTGGTCCGGCACCGGTTCCGGGGGCGCGGCGGGATCAACCTGCTGATCTTCCTGCCGATGGCGACGCCGGAGCTGGTGCTGGGCACCTCGCTGCTCGCCCTGTTCGTCTCCGCCGGGGTGCCGCAGGGCTTCTGGACCGTCGTCATCGCGCACGTGATGTTCTGCGTGTCGTTCGTGGTGGTGACGGTCAAGGCCCGGCTCGCCGGGATGGACCGGCGGCTGGAGGAGGCCGCGATGGACCTCTACGCCAGCGAGTGGCAGACGTTCCGGCGGATCACCCTGCCCCTGGTGCTGCCCGGCATCGTCGCCGCCGCCCTGCTGGCCTTCTCGCTCAGCTTCGACGATTTCATCGTGACGAACTTCAACGCCGGCACCACCGTCACCTTCCCCATGTACGTCTGGGGTGCCACCCAGCGGGGCATCCCACCGCAGGTCAACGTGATCGGCACGGCGATGTTCGGCATCGCCCTTCTGCTCGTCGGGCTGAGCATGCTGCGCGGTCGACGGGCCCGTCGGGCCGCGCTCCCGGTCGCCGACACGACCGCCCGACGGGCGACCGGCCCGTCATGATCCTCCCGCATACCGGCCGGGCGCTCGTCGAGGCGACGCCCGGCCGGTATGCGTACCACCGCCCCGACCTGCCCCGTCCGGCCGCCGACATCAACCTCACCCGCCGGTCGCCGGCCCGCGCCGACGCGCACGCGCACGACGACCGGCGTCAGCACTGGCTCCGTACGCTCGATCGTCTTGGTTTGGGGTTCGATTCCTGATGCGTATCCTGCTCGTCGGTGCCGGCGGGGTCGGCTCCGCCGCCGTCGCCATCGCCGCCCGCCGTTCCTTCTTCGACACCGTCGTCGTCGCCGACTACGACCCGGTCCGGGCCGAGCGGGCCGTCGCCGGGTACGGCGACCGGTTCGTCGCCGTACGGCTCGACGCCTCCTCGGCGGACGCGGTCGCCGCGCTCTGCCGGGAGCACCGGATCACCCACGTGCTCAACGCCGTCGACCCGCGTTTCGTCATGCCGATCTTCGACGGGGCGTTCGCCGCCGGGGCGGACTACCTGGACATGGCGATGTCGCTGTCCCACCCGCACCCGGCCCGGCCGTACGCCGAAACCGGGGTGAAGCTCGGTGACGCGCAGTTCGCCGCCGCCGCCACCTGGGCGGACGCCGGTCGGCTGGCGCTGTGCGGGATCGGCATCGAGCCGGGCCTGTCCGACGTGTTCGCCCGGTACGCCGCCGACGAACTGTTCACCGACATCGACGAGATCGGCATCCGTGACGGCGCGAACCTCACCGTCGACGGCTACGACTTCGCCCCGTCGTTCTCCATCTGGACCACCATCGAGGAATGCCTCAACCCGCCGGTGATCTGGGAGCGGGACCGGGGCTGGTTCACCACCGAACCGTTCAGCGAACCGGAGGTCTTCGACTTCCCGGCCGGCATCGGCCCGGTCGAGTGCGTCAACGTCGAACACGAGGAGGTGCTGCTGATCCCGCGCTGGGTCAATGCCCGCCGGGTCACCTTCAAGTACGGCCTCGGCAACGAGTTCATCGAGGTGCTGAGGGCCCTGCACAAGGTCGGCCTCGACTCGACCACCCCGGTGTCGGTGCGCGGTGTGCGGGTCTCCCCCCGTGACGTCGTCGCCGCCAGCCTGCCCGACCCGGCCACCCTCGGCGACCGGATGCGCGGAAAGACCTGCGCCGGCACGTACGTCACCGGCACCGGCGTCGACGGCCGGCCCCGGAAGGTCTACCTCTACCACGTGGTCGACAACGAGTGGTCCATGCGCGAGTACGGCCACCAGGCGGTGGTCTGGCAGACCGCGGTCAACCCGGTGGTGGCGCTGGAACTGCTCGCCACCGGCGGCTGGTCCGGGGTCGGGGTACTCGGCCCCGAGGCCCTGCCACCCCGCCCCTTCCTCAACCTCCTCACCACCTACGGCTCCCCCTGGGCGATGGAAGAACGCTGACCCCCACCCGCCCCCTTGTGGTCGCGCCCCCCACCCCGCCCGGGCTCCGCGCCCCCTCATCCCCGCGCATATCCGCCGCCACCCCCCACCCGTCGCCCGCGCCTGACCTGAACCTGACTAGTCGATCATGGAGTTGGGGTGGGCGGGAATCGTCATCAAAGGGACGGTAAGGCCCCCACGACTCCTTGATCGACAGCGGAAGTGCGGGGTGGCGACGGGTTGGGTTGAACGGGGGGCGGGTCCGGGCCGTATCAGGCGGTACAGGCAACGGCGACGACGGGAGGCGTGGTGAAGGTGCAGCGCAAGCACGTACTGGCGGCGGGGGTGGCGGTGGTCGCCACGGCGGTGGTCGCGGTGGGGACCGGGTTCGGGTTCGCCGACACCACGTCCGCCAAGCCGAGCATCTGCTCCGGCCCGGTCACCTTCTCCGCGGAGGCCGGTGCGCCCGCCGCGACGAGTGACCGGTTCCCGGTGGGGACACGGTTGCGGGTGACGAACCTGGACAACGGGAAGGTGGCGACGGTGTCGGTGAGCGGGCCGTCGGGCAGTTGCGTGCTGCTCAACGCCGCCGCGATGGAACTGGTCCGGGAGCCCGGCAAGAACGTGATCCGCCGCAACGTGGTCGAGCGGGTCGGTGCCGACGCACCGGCTGCCCCGGATCCCGGTGAGACCCGGCCCGGTGCCGCCCAGCCTCCGGCCTCCCAGCGGCCGACGACACCGGCGACCGGCGTGGCGGCCGGGCCCACCGCGTGTAGCGGCCCGGTCACCTTCTCCGCCGAGGCCGGTGCGCCCGCCGCGACGAGTGACCGGTTCCCGCTGGGGACACGGTTGCGGGTGACGAACCTGGACAACGGGAAGGTGGCGACGGTGTCGGTGAGCGGGCCGTCGGGCAGTTGCGTGCTGCTCAACGCCGCCGCGATGGAGATGCTGCGGGAGCCCGGCAAGAACGTGATCCGCCGCAACGTGGTCGAGTTGGTGCGCTGAGCGCACCGGCGGCCACCCGGCGGCGGCCGGAGTCCCGGACGTCAGAGGGCTGGACGTCAGCCGAAGGCAGCGTCCAGGATGTCCAGCCCACGGGCCAACTCGTCGTCGGAGATCACCAGCGGCGGCAGGAACCGCAACACGTTGCCGTAGGTGCCGCAGGTGAGGGTGAGCAGGCCGGCGGCGTGGCAGGCCGCCGAGACGGCGCCGGCGGCACCCGGGTCGGGTACCAGGCCGCCCGGCCGGACCAGCTCCACGGCCAGCATCGCGCCCCGGCCGCGTACCTCGGCTATCCGGGGGTCGCGGACGGCGATTGCCCGCAGCCGGTCGGCGAGCACCGACCCGATCCGTCGGGCGGCGGCGGCCAGGTCCAGCTCCCGCATCGTGGCGATGCTGGCCAGGGCCGCCGCGCAGGCGATCGGGTTGCCACCGTAGGTGCCGCCGAGGCCGCCGACGTGCACCGCGTCCATCAGCTCCGCCCGGCCGGTCACCGCCGCCAGCGGCAACCCACCGGCGATGCCCTTGGCCAGGGTGACCAGATCCGGCACCACACCCTCGTGGTCGCAGGCGAACCAGTCGCCGGTACGGCAGAAGCCGGTCTGGATCTCGTCGGCGACGAACACCACCCCGGCCGCCGTCGCCCACTCGCGCAGCGCCGGCAGGAAACCCGTCGCCGGTACGACGAAACCGCCCTCGCCCTGGATCGGCTCGATCAGCAGCGCGGCCACGTTCTCCGCCCCGACCTGCTTGTCCACCAGGTCCAGCGCCCGCGCCGCCGCCTGCGCCCCGGACAGCCCGCCGTCGCGCAACGGGTACGACATCGGCACCCGGTGGATCTCCCCGGCGAACGGCCCGAACCGGTGCTTGTACGGCATGTTCTTCGCGGTCAACGCCATGGTCAGGTTGGTCCGACCGTGGTAGGCGTGCTCGAAGACCACCACCGCCTGCCGTCCGGTGGCGTGCCGGGCGATCTTCACCGCGTTCTCCACCGCCTCGGCACCCGAGTTGAACAGCGCCGAGCGCTTTTCGAAGGTGCCCGGCGTCAGCGCGTTGAGCTGCTCGCAGACCGCCACGTACGACTCGTACGGCGCAACCATGAAGCAGGTGTGGGTGAACCGTTCGACCTGGGCCCGTACCGCCTCGACGACGCGGGGTGCGGCATTGCCGACGCTGGTGACCGCGATGCCGGCGGCGAAGTCGATCCACTCCCGCCCCTCGACGTCGAGGATGGTGCCGCCGCTGGCGGTGTCCACGTACGAGTCGATCACGCTGCCGACGCCCCGGGCGACGGCGGCACCCCGCCGCCGGTGCAGCTCCGCGCTGGAAACCGCTGGGCCGTCCTCTGTTCGCGACTGCGGGGCTCGCAAACCCGGCTCACTCCTCGCGCTCACGGTGCTGTCTTCTGTTCGCGACTGCGGGGCTCGCAAACCCGGCTCACTCCTCGCGCTCACGGGATCAGCCCTCGATGTGGTGCATGACGTGCTTGATCCGGGTGTAGTCCTCCAGGCTGTAGACCGACAGGTCCTTGCCGTGGCCGGAGTGCTTGAAACCGCCGTGCGGCATCTCCGAGACGAACGGGATGTGGGTGTTCACCCAGACGCAGCCGAAGTCGAGCCGGCGGGTCATCCGCATCGCCCGGCCGTGGTCGCGGGTCCAGACCGAGGCGGACAGGCCGTAGTCGACGCCGTTGGCCCAGCGAACCGCCTCGTCCTCGTCGGTGAACCGCTGCACGGTGATGACCGGGCCGAACACCTCCTGCTGGATGATCTCGTCGGCCTGGCGTACCCCGGAGACCACGGTGGGGGAGTAGAAGTAGCCGCGCCCGCCCACCCGCGTACCACCGGTGTGCAGCTCGGCGTGGTCGGGCAGCCGGTCGACGAAGCCGCTGACCCGGGCGAGCTGGTTGGCGTTGTTCAGCGGGCCGTAGAGCACGTCGGCGTCGTCCGGGGCCCCGGTGCGCGTGTTGCGGGCCTGCTCGGCCAGCGCTGCCACGAAGTCGTCGTGCACGCCGGGACCGGCCAGCACCCGGGTCGCCGCGGTGCAGTCCTGGCCGGCGTTGAAGTAGCCGCCCGTCGCGATCGCCTCGGCCGCCGCCGCCACGTCCGCGTCGTCGAAGACCACCACCGGGGCCTTGCCGCCCAACTCCAGATGGGTCCGCTTGAGATCCGGCGCGGCGGCGGACGCGACCTCCATGCCCGCCCGGGTCGAGCCGGTGATCGACACCAGCTGCGGGGTCGGGTGCGCCACCAGGGTACGGCCGGTGTCCCGGTCGCCGCAGACCACGTTGAACACCCCCGGCGGGAGGAACTCGGCGGCGATCTCGGCCAGCAGCAGCGTCGACACCGGCGTGGTGTCCGACGGCTTCAACACCACCGTGTTGCCCGCCGCCAACGCCGGGGCGATCTTCCACACCGCCATCATCAGCGGGTAGTTCCACGGGGTGACCTGCGCGCAGACGCCGATCGGCTCGCGCCGCACGTACGAGGTGTGCCCCGCGAGGTACTCCCCGGCCGAGCGGCCCTCCAGCAGCCGGGCCGCCCCGGCGAAGAACCGGAACTGGTCCACCGCCGGCGGTAGCTCCTCCTCGGCGGTGAGCTGGCGCGGCTTGCCGGTGTTGCGCACCTCCGCGTCGACCAGTTCGGCCGCCCGGGACTCCACCGCGTCGGCGAGCTTCAACAGCGCCCGCTGCCGCTCGGCCGGGGTGGTGTCCCGCCAGGTCTCGAAGGCGGTCGCGGCGGCCCGCATCGCGGCGTCCACGTCGGCCGGACCGGAGACGGGGGCCCGGGCGAAGACGTCACCGGTGCAGGGGTCGATCAGGTCGGCGTGACCGCCGTCCACCGGGTCGACGTACGCGCCGTCGACGAAGTTGCGGAGCTGCTGCTGGTCGCTCATGGTGAGGTCTCTCCAGGGGTGGCCGGGAGTGGAGTCAGCGGACGTAATCGCAGTTCGACTGCCATTTTGGCTACTGAATTCGCGGCAGACAAGGGCTTGGGCGACTGTTTCCGTGCGACTGCCTGTCGTCTACGCTGCCGGCGGGCAGCCGAGACGTGCCGTCGTACCGGGCCGACCAGGTGCCGTACGGGGGTGTCGAGGGCAGCGGCGTCGGCCGGGAGGGCGTGCGGTCGGCGATGGATGACTACACCGAGCCGGTGTGCTGGTGCTGACCGGGACGCCGCGGTAGCTTCGGCACCCCCCCTCGTCACCAGGTGCCGTCGTCCCGGACCCGGGGCGGGGCGAGGCCGAGCAGCAGGGTGGTCAGCGCGGCGTCGATGTCGTCGCCGAGGAACCACTCGCCCGCCTGGTCCAGCGCGAAGACCCGGCCGTGGTCGTCCACGGCCAGGATCGCGTCCGGATGCCCCGCGCCGATCGGGAAGAGCCGGACGCCGAGCACGGCACCGAAGTCCGCCAGGGTGTCGGCGGTGTACGCGGCGTGCACCGGATCGACAGAGAACCGGGAGATCCACACCTCCCGACCGGGCCCGCGCCGGCCGGACACCAGCCCCGGGAATCTGGTGAGGGCGTCCAGCGCAGAGGCGAGGTCGGGGTGCTGGTGGGATATCTCCTTCGCCTCCGCGATCGCCTCCTCGGCGAGCCCGTCGTCACCGAGCCCCGGACGCCATCCGGCGCTGACCAGCGCGTCGGCGACCTCCGGCAGGAATCGTCCCGGCTCTGGCACGGCTTGCCTGTCGGGTCGCCACTGCCTGGTGAATGCCAGTTCGGACCAGCCGACGACCGCGAAGTGCACCAGGAAGTTCAGGCAGGAGTCGCAGGGACGTTCCGCCGGGCCGGCGTCCGGATCGCCCGGCTCGCGGACCAGGAACACGTCGATTCCGGTCGCCGTCAGCAGCGACTCCGCCTCGCGCATGCTCAGCGGGGGTAGGCCGGCGGCGGCGCGTCGATGGTCGTACTCGTGCAGGACGTCGGAGACGACGACCAGCTCGGCGTGCCGGTCGCCGCCACGGACCAGGTGCCCCGGGGGCAGTTCGTCCAGGTAGGCCCGGACCAGGGGGTGGTGCCGCAGCGGCACGTCCCCCTTGACGCCGTGCCCGACGTAGGTGCGACCCTCGACGGTCAGGTGGGCCACGGTGGCGGGTGTCGGCAGCCGCCGGATCTCGCGCAGCAGCAGGCCGGCCGGATCGACCGTGCGGGGTGCCGGGGTGCCGGTGGGGCGGCTGCGCCGGTACATCTGCTGCACCACCGCCGCCGGCACCCGGGGCCAGGTGGTGACCTCGCCGGTCTGCTTGTCGACGACGGTGGTCGGCAGGTCGCCGGGGTGCGTGTCGACGGCGCGGTCGACGCTCGACCGGATCACGTAGCCCAGGTCGAACTCGTCGAGCATGGGCCGGCACTCGTAGCCGAGGCGCTGCGAGTCCCGCCGCGCCCACACGTCGGCGAGCTGCTCGGCCAGTTGGCGATCGATCACGGCCCGAAACTACCGGACCCCACGGGATCGTGGCGCCCGGTATGGTTCGGCTGACTGACGGTGACGGGGGAGGGCGACGTTGGCCGAAAGGGTGGACCGGGACGCGAACCAGGCGCTCCGGGCGCGGTTCGACGAGGTGTACGGCCAGTACCAGCGGTTACGGTCCGGTGTGGACGACCTGCGCGCCGAACTGGCGAGGTTGCGGGTCACGGAACGCTCGGACGACGGCCAGGTCACCGCCACGGTGGGGGCGCGCGGCGAGCTGATCTCCGTGGAGTTGGACGCCGCCGTCTACCGGGACCGCGATCACCACGCGTTGAGCCGGAAGATCACCACGACCGTGCAGCGGGCCTGCGCCCGCGCCACCACGGCCACCCAGGAACTGGTCGCCGCGCACCTGCCGGCCGGTTCGGGATCGGTGGAGTTTCTGCGTACCGGCGATTTCGGCGCACTGCTCGGGCGCGCCGACGCGGTGCTCCGACGGGAGGCGGAACGGCATGGGTGAGGGGCACCTCTGGCTCGATCCCGACCGGGCCCGACGGGCCGGGGCAGACCTGCACCTGGCCGGTACGTCGGTGTCGGCACGCCGGGCCGCGCTCGGTGGGCAGATCGCCGGGGCCAGCGCCAGCCGTCCGTGGGGTCGGGACGACATCGGCGCGGCCTTCGACAGGAGTTACCGCTCCTATGAGGAGACCCTGCTGCGCGCCTGGGCCGGGCTCGGCCGGTCCCTCGAACGGCTCGGTGCCGACGTGGTCACCTCGGTCGACGCCAATGTCCGGACGGACACGGCGAGCGGACGCCGGCTCGACGGGGTGGCCGACCCGCGCGGCCATCAGCGCTGACCTGCGGGGGAAGCCTTGAGTGTGCTGCCGAGTCCGATCCCGCATCCGCTCGACTACAGCCCCTGGGAGTTGCCGGGGTGGGCCTACGAGGCGCTCGACTGGGTGGTCGGGGTCGAGTGGCCGGAGGGAAACGAACGCGCCGTCTGGGACCTCGCCGACCAGTGGTACGCGGTGGCGGGTGCCCTGACCGGCCCCCGGGCCGACGCGATCGCCGCCGCCACCGAGGTACGTGCCGGCTACGGCGGCACCGGGGCCGTGCCGGAGGCGTTCGAGGCGGCGTGGCGGCGGCTGGCCGAGGGTGACGAGGCTCCGTTGCCGGTGCTGCTGGCAGTCAGCACCGACCTGGGGCGTCTGGTCGAGGAGTGCGGCAGCGACATCGAGGCCGCCAAGCTCGAAGTGTGGATCGAACTCGGCATCCTGGTCGCGGAACTGCTCGCACTCGCCGTCGCCGCCGCGCTCACCGCCGGGGCCGCCTCACCCGCAGCAGGCGCGGCGGTCACCGCCAGCCGGCTGGTGATCCAACAGATCTTCCGCCGGTTACTGGCCCAGTTGGCCAAGAAGGCGCTCCGGCAGGGCCTCAAGGAGGCCGGCGAGCGGGCCGCGAAGGAAGTCGCCAGGGAGGGGATGCGCGGGCTCGGCAGGCGGGCGGTCAAGGGGGGACTGTTCGAGGCCGGGCAGGAGGCCGGGGTCAGCCTGGCGACGCAGGCGTACCAGAACTCCACCGGCAGGCGGCACGGCCTGGACCTCGCCGATCTCGGTGCGTCGGCGCTCGGCGGACTGGCCGGCGGGGCGGTCGCGCCGCTGGCGGGCCTGGGACGGCACGCCACCGGGCGGGCAGCCCGGGCCGGTGAACACGTCGGCCGCGAGATGACCGGCGAGGTGCTGGCGGAGGGCGCGGCCGGTCTGGCCACCGGCCAGGGGATGCCGTCGCTGGAGGACGCCAGCCGGGCCGCCGTGTCCGGGGTCGCCGGTTCGGCGACCGGGCAGGCGGATGCCGCGCTGCGCGCCCGGCTCGACGCGCGGCTGACCGCGCTCGCCGGCTCCTCCTCCCCGCCGCCCGATGCTCTTCCCGTCCCGCCGCCGGCCGGTGACCAGGTGACGCCGTCCGCCGACGTCCTCGTGCGGTCGCCCGCTGACACCCCCGCACCGATGCCGGCCGACCCGGTCGTGGTGACCGGTGGTGCGGTAACGGAGCCGCTGCCGTCCCCTGATCCGCAGGTGTCGGCCGGCGTGGACCGGGCCGCCGCCACAGGCCACGTCGATCAGCCGGCCGGGCCGATCCCGCCGGCACCTGCGGCCCGACCCGAACCCGTCGCCCCGCACGCGGTCGACGCCGCGACACCGTCGGTCACCGCCGGCCCGGCGTCCGACAGCCCCACCCTGTCGTCGATCGTGGTGGACCAGGCTGCCTCCCCCGCCACGGCAGGTCGACCCGTTGAGGCGGTCAGTACGGCGGTGCCCCACGCTGCCGACCCCGGCCAGGTCAACCCGGCCGGGAGCGTGCCGACGGCGGGCGGACCACCGACAGGACCCGCTACGGCACCGGCGTCCGTAGCGGGTACGACGCCGACCGCCGGTGCTCCACCCGCCCCGCCGACCGGCGTCCCACCCGCATCGACGGCTGGTTCGCCGGTGGGACCGGCACCGACGACGGTCGCACCGACCAGCAGTGCGGCGGTCACCGGGCCGCACGGCCCGTCGACCGTCCCGGGGCGACCGGGCACCGCCGACGGTGACGTCGGGCGGCAGCGGGTCGGGCGGTTTCCGCTCCTGGCGGCGCTCGCACCCGGACCCGTGGCCTCCCCGACCACCGGGCGACCCGACGACCCGGGACCATCGGCGGACGACGAACCACCCCGCCCCCGGACCCCACGGTGGTACGCGGCCAGGTGGGCGGCCGAGCGGGAGGCGCTGGAGCGGCGTCGCTACCAGGGCTACTTCGAAGCACAGCGGCACTGGTTCGAGGACCGGCGACGCACGGACGATGCCGACCTCCGACGACAGGTCGCCCGTGAGCACGAGGCGAGGGCAGATCGTGCTGCCCGTCGTGCCGCCCAGGCCCACCGCGAAGGCCGCTCCCACCTGGCCAACTGGTATCAGCAGATCGCATACCGTGCACAGGCCGACCGCCATCGGGAACTGGATCGGGCCTCGGCGATCATCGACGGCCGAATTTCTCCCGCAGATGTCACTGTCGATGATCCAGACGACTTCCGCCGCATCAACGACGATGTGGCCGAGTTGGCCGGTGGTGGGGTCGAGACGGGGGGCAGGTCGGCGCTGACCGGCGACGACGACCCGCCGCCCATCGACCGTTCCCGCCGGTACGGGGAGTTCGGCGGGCTACGCCCTCCCCTCGCGCTGCACCAGACCGACCTCGAACGGCAGATGCCCCGCACTCCGGACGGCGGCGTCGTGCGTACCGCCGATCCCCGGCAGGGCGGCTGGTTCGCGCTGACCAACGACGGGGGGCCGCAGGCCGATCCGACCCGGGGCATCAACTGCCTGGACTGCACCCTGTCCCTCTACGAGACGTGGTTGCACGGCCGGCCCAGGGTGGCCGCACCCCGTACGTTCGACGGCTACCTGCAGGGTGACGTCCGGCGTCCGGTCAACGGTGAGACCGGCGGACCCGGCCGGGTGGAGGAGGTCACCGGCGGGCGGTTCCAGAAGCTGTTCGCTGTCGACGAGGGCGTCCGGCCGGGCCCGGCAGCCCTGCGTACGTCGGTCGAGCGCGGCTACCGCAACCTGCGTGACCAACTCGTCCTCGGCGGCCACGGCAGCTACGCCTTCCTGATCACCGAGTGGGAGAACGGCGGTTCGCACGCCTGGGTGGCACTCAACCAGAACGGCACGGTGCTCTATCTCGACCCACAGGCGGGCACGGTGCACGACCGCCCGCTCTACGGGCACGCGGGCCGACGGCGACCTGACAACGTCGTCGGCATCGACGCGCTGATCCTCGGCGGGGACGGTCGACCGATGCCGTTGGGCGGGCTGGCGCGGGGACGGTTCAGCGTCCGTCCCGACCTGCCCGACCACCCGGCGGTGCCGGACGACGAGCAGGGCTACGGCGACCCCTATCTCAACCGCGTCCACCTCCTCGACGGGTCGGGATCTGCCGACCAGCCGCGACAGGGGTCGGAAGACTTCGGTCGGTCACCGGGACCCGCCGGCTCCCGCCAGGACGATGAACCGCAGCGACCCACCGAGCGGCCAACGCCTGAACGCCCCATCGGGATTTCGGCACTGTTGTCCGGTGGCGCCGATCTCGGCGGGCTCCTCGATGCCGGTCTGTCGCCTGCCGAAATCTGCGCGCACGCCGACGCCCCGATGCTTCGACGGCTCGTCCCGCAGTTGAACGCAGCGGACGCGGCGGACGTGGCGAGTTTGCTCGGCGATCCGCGGGTCGTCCGGATGCTGGACGAGACCTGGCGTGACCCTTCCAGCGGGCAGCAGCGGGCGCTCGCCGGCACCCTCTTGCAGCAGTTGGCGCGTCGGCCGGACCTTGCCCGCATGATCCTGGCCACGCCCGAACTGGCCAACTCGCTGACCGCCCGTCCGTTGACGCTGCACCACCTGGCATCGCATCCGGAGGCGATCGACGCCCTCGGATCGGTGCTCGACGAGATGGCAGCACAGGGTGCGGAGAGGACCGCCAACCAGCAGCCGCCGGTGCCGCTGCCGACACCGCTCTCTGCGGAGCAGCTGCGGGTCAGTGAACGTGCTGCTACGCCTGGTGAGAATGTGCGGCAACCAGGGTTCGACCGTCGACGGATGGCGGACCCTGACTACCGCTCCGCATACCTCGACTCGCTGTATGCCGCCGCCGTTGTGGCGCAGGAGGAGTTGAACGGGCTCGCCGTCGACTTGGCGCATGAGGGCGCTACAGTCGTCGGCTCGGCGGGTTGGAGGCGACATCCCAAAGACCGCCAACGGGCCGAGGACAAGGTCAGAAAGTACCGGGGTGACGTTTCCCTCCTTCGGGACCTTGCCGGTGCGAAGGTCGAGTTCCGGTCCCTGGGTGATCTCTATCGGGCACTCGATCGCCTGTGTGACCGCCCTGGAATTCGGATAGTGCGTTGCGACGACAGGTTCGTCGTCCCTCAGGAGAGCGGCTACCGGGACGTGCAGCTCATTCTGGAAATGTCGAACGGTCATCTCGCCGAGTTCCGGCTGCACCTGGCTGCCCTTGATGAGGTTGCGGTCTGGGAGCATGCCCTGTATGAGGTTCGTCGCGACCTGGACAGCCTTGCTCGGCAGGACAGCAGGACGATGACCGGGGTGGAGTGGGCCCTCGTGACCGGCATCCTGCGTGAGCAGCAACGGCTGTTCTGGCACGCGTTGGTGTCGACAATCGGGGAGACGTGATGGCGGGCGCGGGTGTGGGCATCGATCTGCCCGCCTACTACTCCTATTACGACTCTCCTGTGAAGGTCGTCGCTGCGGAGGGCGGGGTGCCGCAGGTGTGGCGCGTCGTGATGGAGACGGGCGGCTGGAGTCGGGAGGATGACCTCCTCGGCGAACTGCTCTTCGCCGCTTCAGGTGAGGTTGCGAAGCGGTCGGCTGAGGAGTTCGTGCAGGATGTGGAGAGATACCGGTCGAATTACCTGTCCGGCGACGGTCCCGTGTTCGCCCTCTACGAGACTGCGGCGGCGATTCTCGATTCAGCTCGGCGTGAGCGGCGCAACCCCACCCCTGGGGAACAGGCGATGGTGCGTGGTATCAGACGGAAGACCTTCGTCATGTTCGAGGAGGCGCTGCATTCCGCCGGAGATCCCGCCGCTGATCCGCATGTCGGTGCCTGATGGGCGCCGGTGTCGGTGACTGGTGGAGCGTGTGACCGGTGGTGCCCGATTAGGGTGGGGCGATGACGGACCCTGCTGCCAAGAAGCGTCAGACGAGCGCCTGGGTGTCGGGCATGGCCATCGGCATCGTCATCGGGCTGATCATGTTCCGGGACGCCGTCGGTGTGGCGTTCGGGATCTCCATCGGTATCGCCTTCGCCATCGCCTTCGGTGCCTTCGACAAGGAGGAGGAGGGTGGACGCGACGGTGGGCCCGGCTGAGACCGGGGGAGGGCCGGAGCACGGGGACGCCGGTTCGCCCGGGTTGACGGTCGCCGAGGCGGTGGCCGTACAGGACCGGTTGCGACCCCGGGTGGACCTGGTCGGGCCGGGTCCGCGCCGGCCCGCGACGGTGGCCGGCCTCGACGTGGCGTACGCGCCGGACGGCGACCTGCTCGCCGCGGCGGTGACCGTGCTCGACACCGCGACCCTGGCGGTGGTGGACCACGCGGTCAGCGTGGGCCGGCCCGCGTTCGGGTACGTGCCGGGGCTGTTCGCCTTCCGGGAGCTGCCCGCCCTGCTGGCCGCCCTGGACCGGCTGACCACCCGCCCCGAACTGCTGGTCTGCGACGGGCACGGGTTGGCCCATCCGCGTCGCTTCGGGTTGGCCTGCCACCTGGGCGTGGTGACCGGGCTCCCGGCGATCGGGGTGGGCAAGACCCCGCTGGTCGGCGGGTGGACCGGGCCGGGTCCGCGCCGGGGGGACGCCGCCGAGCTGATCGACGCCGGTGAGGTGGTCGGCCGGGTGCTGCGGACCCGGGACGGGGTGAGGCCGGTGTTCGTCAGCGTCGGGCACCGGATGGACCTGGACAACGCCGTCGCGCAGGTGCTCGCGTTGACCCCGCGGTTCCGGCTGCCGGAGACCACCCGTACCGCCGACCGGCTCTGCCGCGAGGCCCTCGCCGCCGCCACCGGTCCGGCCCGCGTCGCCGGCTGAGGGGCGTGGGCCGGGCGGACCCGGGCGGTCGGGTCGAGGGGTAACGCGGCCCACAGGCGGGGCGATCTGTCACCGGGTGCCCTGTCTCGCTGGTAGTAACCTGGCCGGCGGCCCCCGCCGGGGCGGAGGGTGAGGTGGGCGATGTCCGTGCGTCGGCAGGTGACGCGGGTGGTGACCGTCGGTGCGCTGCTCGCCGGGCTGGTGACCCTCGGCGCGCTCCCCGCCCATGCGGACGAGGACCGGGTACGGGTGCGGGCCTCGGGTGGCTTCTCCGCCGGTGGGTCCCCGGGCGGGGTCACGATCGAGGTGCGCAAACGCACCGACGGGTGTGTGCTGCTGCGGACCGCGCTGGGGCTGAGCCTGGCCGGGGTTGGCGCGGACCAGGTTCGGGTAGAGGTGAGTGTCGGGGGGCGATGGTCCACTGTGCCCGTCACCGGTGGCGGCGGCGTGCTCCAGGTCTCCCGTACCTCGTCGGCGGGTCCACCGTTGTGCAAGGGAAAGAGCAGCACCGTCCGCTACCGGGTGGCGTTCCTCGCCGGGGCGCCGGCAGGCCGGCTGGACGTGGTCGGTGAGGCGACGACCGCGGTCGGTCGGCTGATCGGCCGGGGTGCCGACACGTCCCGGGTCGGCGGACGGGCCGCCGGCTCCCCGACGCCGAGCCCCACCCCGACCAGGAAGCCCACCCCCACCCCCACGCCCACCACCCCCGAGGCGACCACGCCCGCCCCGACGGCGGCGGCCACCGGGGCCGCGCTCGCCGCCCCGGCGGCCGGCCCGGCCGGCACCGCCGCCGCAGAGACCTCCGGAGGATCCATGACCATGTTTGCCGGCATCGCCCTGGTGATCCTGGGTGCCGGGCTCATCGCCCTGCTGATCTTCCGGTCCCGCGCCGACCGGGCCGCAGTCGACCCGGGCCGGGCCACCGACGCGGTCGACCTTCCGGTGCTGCCGCAACCCCGCAACCCCGGCCCGACCACCTACCGCTCCGGCGGCGCGGTGGCGGCTCCGGCCCCGGCCCCCTCCGGCCAGGTGTACGGGCAGCCGCAGCCGTCCGCCCCGGCCCGCCCGGGTGGCCTGTACGGGGCCCCGGCCGCCTACCCGACGGTGACGCCCACCCCGCGCCCGGCAGGCGGGGTGTACGGCAGCCGCCCGGCGACCGCCCCACCCGCCCAGGGCGGCCCGGTCTCCGCGCCCCCCGCGCCGACCCCGCCGGCAGCCCCACCCGCCCAGGGCGGCTCGGTCTCCCTGCCACCCGTCCCGGAGCCCGCACCGACGCCGCCGGCCGCCCCACCCGCGCCGCCGGCCGCCGCCCCGCCCGCACCGGGCCGGCCGGCGTCACCGGCCGCCAAGGGCGGCGAAGCGACGACGATCATGCCCGAGCTCCCCGGCTAGGAGGGGACGGACGCCACCGCTCCGATACGCTCAGGGTCGTTGACGACCCCTGTCGAGGAGCTGAAACCGGTGTCTGACCTGTCCCAGATCGTGAAGGCGTACGACGTCCGTGGGACGGTGCCCGACCAGTGGGACGAGCGGGTCGCCGAAGCCCTCGGTGCCGCGTTCACCCGGGTGCTCGACGATGCCGGCGAACCGGACGGGGCGGTGCTGATCGCGCACGACATGCGGGCCACCGGCCCGGGGCTGGCCGCCGCCTTCGCCGACGGCGTGCGGGCCGAGGGGCGGGCCGTGATCGAGCTGGGGCTCGCCTCCACCGACATGCTCTACTACGCCTCCGGGGCGCTCGGCCTGCCCGGCGCGATGTTCACCGCCAGTCACAACCCGGCGCAGTACAACGGCATCAAGATGTGCCGCTCCGGGGCCCGCCCGATCGGCCAGGACAGCGGCCTGGCCGACATCCGGGCCCGCGCCCAGGCGCTGCTGGACGCCGGCACCCGGCCCACCGCGGTGCCGGCGGCGCCCGTCGACCGGCGTGACCTGCTCCCCGACTACGCCGCCCACCTGCGCAAGCTGGTCGACCTGTCGAGCATCCGTCCGCTCAAGGTGGTGGTGGACGCCGGCAACGGAATGGGCGGCTACACGGTGCCGAGCGTGCTCGGCGACGCGGCGTTGCCGGCCCTGCCGCTGGAGATCGTGCCGCTCTACTTCGAGCTGGACGGCACCTTCCCCAACCACGAGGCCAACCCGCTCGATCCGAGGAACCTGGTCGACCTCCAGCGGGCCGTGGTGACCCACTCCGCCGACCTCGGCCTGGCCTTCGACGGCGACGCCGACCGGTGCTTCGTGATCGACGAGCGGGGTGAGCCGGTCTCCCCGTCGGCGATCACCGCCCTGGTCGCCGCCCGCGAGCTGGCCAAGCACCCGGGGTCCACGGTGATCCACAACCTGATCACCTCCCGGGCCGTACCGGAGATCATCCGCGAGCACGGGGGCGTGCCGGTGGTGGCCCGGGTGGGGCACTCCTTCATCAAGGCCGAGATGGCCCGGACCAACGCGATCTTCGGTGGGGAGCACTCGGCGCACTACTACTTCCGGGACTTCTGGTTCGCCGACACCGGCATGCTCGCCGCCATGCACACCCTGGCCGCCCTCGGCGAGCAGTCCCAGCCGCTGTCCCTGCTGGCCAGCGGCTACGAGCGGTACGTCGCCTCCGGCGAGATCAACTCCACGGTCACCGACCAGGCCGCCCGGGTCGCGGCGGTGCGGGCGGCGTACCCGCAGGCGGAGGCCGACGAGCTGGACGGGCTCACCCTGCGGTTCCCCGACGGCGCGTGGTTCAACCTGCGCGCGTCCAACACCGAACCGCTGCTGCGGCTCAACGTCGAGGGCCCGACCGAGGAGCGGATGACCTCGCTGCGCGACGAGGTGCTGGAACGGGTTCGCCGCTAAGATCCCCTCCGCCGGTCGGCACCGCCTACCGGCACAGACCACACACGTGGAAGGAGCCGCGCCGTGGCCCTGGACCCGCAGTTGCTCGAAATCCTCGCCTGCCCGGACACACACCACGCACCGCTGGACTACGACGCTCAGGCCCAGACCCTCACCTGCACGCAGTGCGGTCGCATCTTCGAGGTGCGCGACGACGTGCCGGTGCTGCTGCTGGACGAGGCTCGTGGCGGGCCGGAGGCGCAGCGGTGATGGACGGAACGGCCGGCGTCAGCGGTCGGCAGGTGGCCGACGAATCGATCCTGGACGACCCGGACGCGGTCGCCGCCCACGATCCGGGCGGCATGCTGCGCTTCACCGCCTCGGCAGGTGCCCAGGTGCGGGAGGCCGCCGCGCTGACCGCCGAGGCCAACCTGGCGCTACTGGAGGACGAGGGCCGCCCGCGTGCGGTCGTCATCGCCGGCATCGGCACCGCCGGGCGTACCGGGGACGTGCTGGCCACGGTCGCCGGGCCGCGCTGCCCGGTGCCGGTGATCCCGCACCGCAGCGCCGGGGTGCCCGGCTGGGTCGGCGCGGCCGACGTGGTGATCGCGGTCAGCGCGTCCGGCCGTAGCCCGGAGGCGTTGGGCGCCGCCGAGGCCGCGCACCGCCGGGGTGCCCGGCTGGTCGCGGTGGGCGCGCCCGACTCGCAGTTGCAGTCGGTGGCGGAACGGGCCCGTGCGCCGTTCATCCCGGTGCCCCGTCGGGCCCCGGCCCGGGCCAGCCTCTGGGCGCTCACCGTGCCGGTTCTGCTCGCCGCCCGTACGCTCGGCCTGGTGAAGGTCAACGAGGCGGATCTGGCCGAGACGGCGGCCCGGCTGGACGCCGACGCCGACCGGTGCCGGCCGACCGCCGAGTCCTTCGTCAACCCGGCGAAGTCGCTGGCCCTCGGGCTGGCCGGGTCGATCCCGATCGTCTGGGGTTCGTCCCCACTGGCCACCGTGGCGGCCCGCCGCTTCGGTGACACGCTGTCGGCCAACGCCCGCTACCCGGTGGTCGCCGGGGCGCTGGGTGAGGCCGGGCGGGGCCGGGTCGGCCTGCTCGACGGCGTCTTCGGCGGTCTGGTGGAGTCGACGCGGGACATCTTCGCCGACCCCGACGAGGCCGAGCCCGATCCGACCCGGCTGCGGCTGGTGCTGCTGCGTGACGGTGGCCTCAACGCCGACGACGACACCGACGAGCCGCTGGCCGTCGAGGAGCGGCGCGCCGACGCCGTGCAGACCCTCGCCGATCGGCGCGGGGTGCGCTGCGACGTGGTCACCGCCGAGGGCGGCTCCGCGCTGGAACGGCTCGCCTCCCTCGTCGCGGTGCCCGACTTCGCGTCGGTCTACCTTGCCCTGGCCCATGGGCTGGACCCGATGGCCGTTCCGGCCGTCACAGAGATGAAGGAGCTGTCGAACCAGTGAGCGCGAACGGCGGTACCAAGGCGATCATCGCCGCCCTGCTGGCGAACATCGGTATCGCCATCACCAAGTTCATCGCGTTCCTGCTGACCAGTTCGTCGTCGATGCTGGCGGAGTCGATCCACTCGGTGGCCGACTCGGGCAACCAGGCGCTGCTGCTGCTCGGTGGCAAGCGGGCCAAGCGGGCGGCCACCCCGGAGCACCCCTTCGGGTACGGCCGGGAGCGCTACATCTACGCGTTCATCGTGTCGATCGTGCTGTTCAGCCTCGGTGGCCTGTTCGCGCTGTACGAGGCATGGCACAAGGCGGCCGACCCGCACCCGATCACCTCGTGGCAGTGGGTGCCGGTGACGGTGCTGCTGGCCGCGATCGTGATGGAGGGCTTCTCCTTCCGTACGGCGATCAAGGAGTCGAACCACACCCGGGGCAGCCAGTCCTGGGTGAACTTCATCCGTCGGGCCAAGGCGCCGGAGCTTCCGGTGGTGCTGCTGGAGGACTTCGGCGCGCTGGTCGGTCTGGTGCTCGCGCTGTTCGGTGTGGGGATGACCCTGATCACCGGCAACGGCATGTGGGACGCCGCGGGCACCGCGATGATCGGCATCCTGCTGGTGATCATCGCGATCGTGCTGGCGATCGAGACGAAGAGCCTGCTGCTCGGTGAGGGTGCCGACCCGGCCGACCTGGCGGCGATCGAGCGGGCCGTCACCGATGGTCCCGAGGTCGAGCGGATCATCCACATGAAGACGCTCTACCTCGGCCCGGAGGAGCTGATGGTGGCTGCGAAGATCGGCGTGCCGGCCTGGGAGAGCGCCGAGGAACTGGCCCGGGGCATCAACGCGGTCGAGGCACGCATCCGCGCGTCCGTGCCGATCGCCCGGGTGATCTACCTGGAGCCGGACATCTACAGCGTCGCCGCCGAGCGGGCGGGCACCGGTACGGCCGCGCCGACCGCCGCGGTACCGGCGGGTGGGTCGAGTGAGGTGGCCGGGCGGGCCGGAGGCTGACCGTGGAACTGCTGCACGGGTCGATCCGCGACTACGCCTGGGGGTCCCGCTCGGCGCTCGCCGAGTTGCAGGGGCGACCGGCGCCGACCGACGGCCCGGAGGCGGAGCTGTGGCTGGGCGCCCACCCGGGCGGCCCGGCCACGGTCGACCGGGACGGCACGCGGGTGAGCCTGACCGACCTGCTGGTCGCCGAGCCGGACCACTGGCTCGGCGAGGAGGTGGTCGGCCGGTTCGGCACCCGGCTGCCGTTCCTGTTGAAGGTGCTCGCCGCGGACGCCCCGTTGAGCCTCCAGGCCCACCCCGACGCCGAGCAGGCCCGTGCCGGCTACGCCGCCGAGCAGGCTGACGTCGGGCAGCCAGGTGACGGGCAGGCCGGGGTAGGCCAGGCTGGTGACGGGTGGGTCGACGGGGTGGCGGGGCGGGCACGGGGGCCGCGCAACTACGTCGACCCGTACCACAAGCCGGAGTTGCTTGTCGCGTTGACGCCGTTCGACGCGCTCTGCGGGTTCCGGGACCCGCAGGTGTCGGCGACGGCGTTGGCCGGGTTCGGCGTACCGGAGCTGTCGCCGGTGGTGGCCGCGCTGCGGGCCGGGCCGGCGGGGCTGCGGGAGGCCGTACGCGCGTTGCTGAGCTGGCCGGACGCCGACCGTGCCGGGCTGGTCGAGGCGGTGCGCACGGCGGACGCCACCGGGCCGGACACGGAGCTGGCCCGGGACCTGGCGGCCCGCTACCCGGCCGATCCGGGGGTGCTGGTGGCGCTGCTGCTGCACCATGTGCGGCTGACGCCGGGGGAGGCGATCTGGATGCCGGCCGGCAACCTGCACGCCTACCTGAGCGGCACCGGCGTGGAGATCATGGCGGCCAGTGACAACGTGCTGCGCGGCGGGCTGACCCCGAAGCACGTGGACGTCGACGAGTTGCTGCGGGTGCTGCGGTTCGACGTGCTCGACGATCCGGTGCTGGTCGCCCGGCCGGTGACGCCCGGGGTGGTCTGCTGGCCGGTGCCGGTGGACGACTTCGCGCTGCACCGGGTGACGGTGGAGGCGTCCGGGCCGGAGATCCGGCTGCCGCTGCCCGGCCCCCGGGTGGTGTTCTGCCACCAGGGCAAGGTCGGGGTGGACGACGGGGCGGGCGCGGTGATGCTCGGCCCGGGGCAGGCCGCGGTGGGCACGGCAGCGGGCGCGGCGCTGGTCCTCTCGGGTACGGGCTCGGCGTTCGTCGCCACGTGCGGCGGCTGACGGCACCGCAGCGACCTGCGCCACGCCGCAAGTCCGACTTTCCCGAATTGCTTGACGGGTCCGTATCTCAGGGTAATCTCATGAGTACGCAGCGTTGTCGCGACGAAGGTCCGGCGGCGCGCGGGGGTAACCAAACCGGGGGGATGCACGGGGCGGCCGGCAGGTGGACGAGGTTTCGTCCCATGCCGACCGCCCCGTGCGCTGTCCCGAGGCGGCCCACCGTGCGCCGCGAGGAGGCGGGCGTAAGGTGGATGGTCGCGCAGCCATCGTTCGACAGGAGCCTTCATGACCAGCACCCTCCCGGCGTCATCCAGCGACGCCCGGCCGGCCACCCTCGCCGAGGGCGACTACAAGGTGGCGGATCTGTCGCTCGCCGAGTTCGGGCGCAAGGAGATCCGCCTCGCCGAGCACGAGATGCCCGGCTTGATGGCGATCCGCCGCGAATTCGCCGACGCCCAGCCCCTCGCCGGCGCCCGGATCACCGGTTCGCTGCACATGACCATCCAGACCGCCGTCCTGATCGAGACGCTGGTCGCCCTCGGCGCGCAGGTCCGCTGGGCGTCCTGCAACATCTTCTCCACCCAGGACCACGCCGCCGCGGCGATCGTGGTCGGCCCCGACGGCACCCCCGAGGCCCCGAGCGGCGTCCCGGTCTACGCCTGGAAGGGCGAGAGCCTGGAAGAGTACTGGTGGTGCACCGAGCAGGTGCTCGCCTGGCCGGACGGGCAGGGCCCGAACATGATCCTCGACGACGGCGGTGACGCCACCCTGCTGGTGCACAAGGGCGTCGAGTTCGAGAAGGCCGGGGCGGTCCCGCCGGTCGAGTCCGCCGACTCCGAGGAGTACGCGGTCATCCTCCAGGTGCTGCACCGCAGCCTCGCCGAGGACAACCAGCGCTGGACCCGGATCGCCGCCGGCATCAAGGGCGTCACCGAGGAGACCACCACCGGCGTGCACCGGCTCTACGAGATGCACCGGGCCGGCACCCTGCTCTTCCCGGCCATCAACGTCAACGACTCGGTGACCAAGAGCAAGTTCGACAACAAGTACGGCTGCCGCCACTCGCTGATCGACGGCATCAACCGGGCCACCGACGTGCTGATCGGCGGCAAGATGGCCGTCGTGCTCGGCTACGGCGACGTGGGCAAGGGCTGCGCCGAGTCGCTGCGCGGCCAGGGCGCCCGGGTCGTGGTGACCGAGGTCGACCCGATCTGCGCGCTCCAGGCGGCGATGGACGGCTACCAGGTCGCCACCCTGGAGGACGTGGTCGAGCAGGCCGACATCTTCATCACCGCGACCGGCTGCTTCGACGTCATCACCAACGAGCACATGGCCCGGATGAAGCACCAGGCTATCGTCGGCAACATCGGCCACTTCGACAACGAGATCGACATGGCCGGGCTGGCGAAGCGCTCGGACGTCACCCGGGAGAACATCAAGCCGCAGGTCGACGTGTGGCGCTTCGACGACGGCCACGCGATCATCGTGCTCTCCGAGGGCCGCCTGCTGAACCTGGGCAACGCCACCGGCCACCCGAGCTTCGTGATGTCGAACTCGTTCGCCAACCAGACGATCGCCCAGATCGAGCTGTACACCAAGACCGACGAGTACCCGGTCGGCGTCTACGTACTGCCCAAGCACCTGGACGAGAAGGTGGCCCGGCTGCACCTGGACGCGCTCGGCGCCCGGCTGACCGAGCTGACCAAGGAGCAGGCCGCCTACCTCGGCGTCTCGCCGGAGGGCCCGTTCAAGCCGGAGCACTACCGCTACTGAGCACCCGGACGCAGGAGGGGGTCGGCCACCACGTGGCCGGCCCCCTCCCCCGTCTGCTGGTCGGGCTCGGAGCCGGCGGGACGAGGGTGGGGCGGCCGGGTCAGGACGGGCCGGGGCCGCGGCGGGTCGGGCGGACCCAGGTCCACACGCACCAGGCGAGCCAGGCCAGCGAGACGGCCACGGCCAGCGGACGTAGCCGCAGGGCGTTGAGGACGATCACCAGCGCGAGGACGGCCAGCCACGGGCCGAAGCCCCTCACCGGTGCCCACCCGGCCGACGGTGGCGTAGCGCACACGGGCCGGAAGTCCCTGGTGCGGGGGTGTCCGCGGGGCGGAGGGTGGGGCTGCGGGGCGCGTCGTCCACGGGGCGTCCTGTCCTGGGGGTATGCCGCATCCTGCCACGTCGGGCGGTGGGTCGGCACCCCCTGGGCGACGGGTCAGGCCGACCCTTCCGACCAGGGTGAAGCTGTCAAGAACGACTTGACGGACGCCCCGATCAGGAGGAAGGTATGGCTGCCCTAAGTTGCCTGAGGCAAGCCTTACCACGACACGGAGCACCGATGTTCGCCACGTACCTGATCGGCCTGCGGGAGGGCCTGGAGGCCACGCTGGTCGTCAGCATCCTGGTCGCCTTCCTGGTCAAGTCGCAGCGCCGGGACCGGCTGCCGCAGGTGTGGGTCGGCGTCGGGCTCGCCGTGGCGCTCTCGGTCCTGTTCGGCTGGCTGATCGAGTACACCTCGACCTCGCTGCTGGCCCGTTCCGAGGACCGGGAGCTGTTCGAGGCCGTCACCTCCGTCGCCGCCGTGGTCTTCGTGACCTGGATGATCTTCTGGATGCGTCGGGCCGCCCGGACCATCGCCGGTGAGCTGCGCGGCAAGCTGAGCGAGGCGCTCGCGGTCGGTTCGCTCGCGGTGGCCGGGATGGCCTTCCTCGCGGTGGTCCGGGAGGGCCTGGAGACCGCGCTGATCTTCTACTCGGCGGCGCAGAGCGCGACCGGCGGCACCGGCTCCGGCCCGCTGCTGGCCCTGATCGGCGGCATCGCCACCGCCGTCGGGATCGGCTTCCTGCTCTACCGCAGCGCCGTGCGGATCAACCTGTCCACGTTCTTCACCTGGACGGGCGCGCTGCTGATCCTGGTCGCCGCCGGCATCCTCAAGTACGGCGTGCACGACTTCCAGGAGGCCGGGGTGCTGCCCGGCCTCAACGACCTGGCCTTCGACATCACCGGCGTGCTCGACCCCAACACCTGGTACGCCGCCCTGCTCGCCGGGATGTTCAACGTCACCGCCGCGCCGAGCGTGCTGGAGACGGTCGCCTGGGTCGCGTACGCGGTACCGGTGCTGGTGCTGTTCCTGCGCCGGCCGGCCACCCCGGCGAAGCCCACCCCGGCACCCACCGCCGCCGACGGCCACACGACCACCGCCACCGACGGTCCCACCGCCACCGCCACCGCCGACGGCGACGCCGCCGCCGCGCAGGACGGCCCCGCCACCGCGCAGCCGGCCGGGTCGCGGCGCGTCTGATCCACCGCCCTCTGCAAGGAGACAAGCAACGATGCGTACCACCCGTTTCCTGGTGCTCGCCGCCGTCGGCGCACTCGCCGTCACCGGTGTCACCGCCTGCGGTGGCAAGGACGACCAGCCCGACGCCGGCACCGGCAACACGGTCAAGGTGAAGGCCACCGACAGCGTGTGCGAGGTCGACGTCACCGAGTTGGACGCCGGCCAGGCCACCTTCACGGTGACGAACTCCGGCAGCAAGGTCAACGAGTTCTACGTCTACGCCGCCGGTGACCGGGTGATGGGCGAGGTGGAGAACATCGCCCCGGGGCTGAGCCGGGAACTGCGGGTGGAGCTGCCGGCCGGGACGTACGAGACGGCCTGCAAGCCCGGCATGAGCGGCCGGGGCATCCGGGGCGCGCTGAAGGTGAGCGGCACCGCCGCGACCGTCGCCCCGGACGCCGCGCTGACCGAGGCCACCGCCAGCTACCAGCGGTACGTGACCAGTCAGACCGCCGCCCTGCTGACCAGGACCGAGGAGTTCGTCACCGCCGTCAAGGCCGGCGACGTGGCGAAGGCCAAGGCCCTGTACCCGGTGGCCCGCACCTACTGGGAGCGGATCGAGCCGGTCGCGGAGAGCTTCGGCGACCTCGACCCGAAGATCGACGGGCGGGAGGAGGTCATCGAGGAGGGCATGGAGTTCACCGGCTTCCACCGGATCGAGAAGGACCTCTGGACCACCGGCGACATCAGTAAGGACGGTCCGATCGCCGACCGGCTGCTGGCCGACGTCAAGGAGATCGTGACCCGGGCCAACGCCGAGAAGCTCACCCCGCTCCAGCTCGCCAACGGGGCCAAGGCCCTGCTCGACGAGGTGGCCAGCGGCAAGATCACCGGCGAGGAGGAGCGGTACTCGCACACCGACCTCTGGGACTTCAACGCCAACCTGGAGGGCTCCAAGGCCGCCGTCGCCGCGCTGCGGCCCGCGCTGGAGCAGCGCGCCCCCGAGCTGGTCGCCCAGCTCGACAAGGAGTTCGCCAACGTGGAGGCGGCGCTCGGCAAGCACCGCGACGGCGACGGCTGGAAGCTGCACACCCAGCTGAGCAAGACCGAGCTCAAGGAGCTGTCGGACAGCATCAACGCCCTCGCCGAGCCGGTCAGCAAGGTCGCCGCCGCCGTCGCCCGGTGACGACGGGTCAGCACGGCCGTCGTCCGGCCGGTCCCTCCCAGGAGAGTCGATGAGCGAGCAGAGCAGCACCGCCGGCCGGGGACGCCGCCGGCTGTCCCGCCGGCGGGCGATCACCCTCGTCGGGGTCGGTGCCGCCGGGGTGGCCGGGGTGGCTGCCGGAGCGGGCGCGCTGGCCCGCGACGGTGACCGGGCCGCCGCGTACGACGGGGCCGCCGGTGCGGTGCCGTTCCACGGCGAACACCAGGCCGGGATCACCACCCCGGCCCAGGACCGGCTGCACTTCGTCGCCTTCGACGTGATCACCAGGGACCGGGACCGGCTGGTCGCGATGCTCCAGGAGTGGACGGCCGCCGCCGCCCGGATGACCGGCGGAAAGGACGCCGGGGTCATCGGTGCGGTCGGCGGTATGCCGGAGGCCCCGCCGGACGACACCGGCGAGGCGCTGGGCCTGCCCCCGTCGCAGCTCACCCTGACCGTCGGCTTCGGCGCGACGCTGTTCCGCGACGCGCAGGGCCGGGACCGGTTCGGCATCGCCGGCCGCCGCCCCGCCGCGCTGGCCGACCTGCCGCACTTCGCCGGGGACGCGCTGCGCCCGGAGATCTCCGGCGGCGACCTGTGCGTGCAGGCGTGCGCCAACGACCCGCAGGTGGCGGTGCATGCCATCCGCAACCTGGCCCGGATCGGGATGGGTGTGGTCAGCGTCCGATGGTCGCAGCTCGGCTTCGGGCGTACCTCGTCGACGTCGCGGGACCAGGCGACCCCGCGTAACCTCTTCGGCTTCAAGGACGGCACGGCCAACCTCAAGGCCGAGGACGCCGGTCTGCTGCGCGAGCAGCTCTGGGCCCAGCCCGACGACGGCGCGGACTGGATGGTCGGCGGGTCCTACCTGGTCACCCGCAAGATCCGGATGCAGATCGAGACCTGGGACCGCAGTTCGCTGGCCGAGCAGGAGCAGATCGTCGGGCGGACCAAGGGCAGTGGCGCGCCGCTGGGCCGCCGCGACGAGTTCGACGAGCCGGACTTCGCCGCGAAGGGCGACGACGGTCAGCCGGTGATCGCCGTGGACTCGCACGTGCGCCTCGCCCACCCCACGCAGAACGACGGCGCCCGGCTGCTGCGCCGGGGCTACAACTACGTGGACGGGTCGGACGGGTTGGGCCGGCTCGACGCCGGACTGTTCTTCATGGCCTACCAGCGGGACCCGCGCCGGCAGTTCGTGCCGATCCAGACCCGGCTCGCCCGCAACGACGCGATGAACGAGTACCTGCGGCACGTCTCCAGCGGGCTGTTCGCCTGCCCGCCCGGGGTCCGCGACGCCGCCGACTGGTGGGGCCGCGCCCTGTTCAGCTGAACGGCGTGCCGGTCAGGCCGGGTGGTCCGGCGACGCCGACCGGAGCAGCGGCCCGGCCGGGGCCGGCGGGTTGACGGCGGCCGGGGCGACGACGGCGGGGGTGGCCGGGGTCGGGTCGGGCCAGAGGGCGGCGGTGAGCGCCCGCTGGTGGCGCAGCCGCAGCGACCCGCGCCTGTTGCGTTCGGCCAGCACCGCCGCCAACAGCAACGGCTCCGGTACGCCGGGCGGCGGCGTCGGCGCGGTCACTGCCGCCACCTCGCGCCACAACTCCCGGGCCAGCCGGCTGCGGTACGGCTCGACGATCTGCTGCCCCCGGGTCAGGTACTGGCGTACCGCCAGGGCCAGCGCGTCGTCCAGCCGGGTCAGGTCCAGGGTGGCGGCCCAGCCGACCAGCGGCGCGACGATCGCCGGGGCCGGCCGCCAGGGGTGTGTGGTGCGGGTGTGCACGACCATCGTGCCGGCCACCAGGTCACCCAGCCGTCGGCCGCGCGGGTCGGTCAGCATCACCGTCGCCCCGGCCACCCAGCTCAGCAGCGGCAGCACCAGCCCCGGCCACTCCACGGCCGCCCCGACCAGCGCCCGGGTCAGCGACTGACGCAGCTGCACCGGGCCGCCGTCGGCGCTGACCACCCGCAGCCCCACGGCGAGCTTGCCGGGCGTCCGGCCGTGGTTGAGACGTTCCCACAGCACCGGGTAGCCGACCACCACCAGCACCAGACCGAGGGTCTCCAACGCGCCGGTCAGCGCCCGGTCCACCACCTGGTCGGGGAGCACGATCAGCACCAGCGGGGTCAGCGTCAGGGCCAGCAACGCCGCGCAGAACAGCTGACCGACGATGTCGATCAGCAACGCCAACACCCGGGAGCCGAGCCGTGCCGCCCGGACGTCCAGCGCGACGGCCTCGCCGCTGACCAGACCCGCGTCCGCCCAGTGCCCCGCCGGGTCGACGCCGGGCGGGACGGTGCCGGCCGGCACCGGTGGTTGCGCGCTCACCCGGACAGTGAACACTATGGTCGCGGAACGGGGGAGGACCAGTGGATCTCGACGCGTACGTCGCCGAGCACGGCCACCAGTGGCGACGGCTGGAGCTGCTCTGCGACCGCCGCCGGCTCGACGTCGACGAGATCGACGAGATGGTCCTCCTCTACCAGCGCACCGCCACCCACCTGTCGGCGCTGCGCAGCCGGGCACCCGATCCTGCCCTGGTCAGCCGGCTCTCCCAGCTCGTGCTGCGGGCGCGGGCCCGGATCACCGGCCGGCAGCGGGCCTCCTGGTCGACCGTCGGGCGGTTCCTCACCGTCGGGTTCCCCGGCGCGGTCTACCGGGCCTGGCCGTGGTGGTGCGCGGTGGCGACCGGGTTCAGCCTGCTCAGCGGCTTCCTCATCTGGTACGTCGCCGGCAACCCGGGCACCGCCGCCGCGTTCATCGGCCCGGACGCCGCCGCCGACCTGGTCGACTCCGGATTCGCCGGCTACTACACCGAGTTCTCCGCCCCGACCTTCGCCTTCCACCTGTGGACCCACAACGCCTGGATCGCCGCCCAGTGCCTCGCCGCCGGGGTGCTCGTCGTGCCGGTGCTCTACCTGCTGTGGCAGAACGCGCTGAACATCGGGGTGGTGGGCGGCGTGATGGTCTCCTACGGCCGCTCCGACGTCTTCTTCGGACTGATCACCCCGCACGGGCTGCTGGAGCTGACCGGGGTCTTCGTGGCCGCCGGGGTCGGGCTGCGTACCGCCTGGGCGTGGATCTCGCCGCCGGATCACCTGGGCCGGGGCCGGTCGGTCGCCGAGGCCGGCCGGTCGGCGATCCTGGTGGCGGTGGGTCTGGTCGGGCTGTTCGCGGTCTCCGCGCTGCTGGAGGCGTTCGTCACCCCGGCACCGGTGCCGGTGGCGCTGCGGGTCGGCGTCGGCGCGGCGGTCTGGCTGGGCTTCTTCGCCTACGTGGTGCTGCTCGGCCGGCGGGCGGTTGCCGTCGAACGCCTACCGGTCGAGCGGACCGACCCGTGGCTGGCCGAACTCTGGCCCTCCACCGACCCCACCCGCGCCTGGCACCCTACCCACCGCCCCCCACCGACCCACCGCCCCCCACCGACCCACCGCCCTCACTGACCGCCACACCCCACGGCGTCCTCCCCACCACCCCTCCCCACCAACCCCTTCCTGCTCTGCGCCCACCGGGGCGACGGAGACACCATGATCAGATTGCCGTTATGCACACGACACGCCGGGAGAACTGCTCTTTTCGGCAATTCGATCATGATGTCCAGGCGGCAGGCGGCAGGCGGCAGGCGGCAGGCGGGGCCGGGTGGGGAGAGCGGGTGTCAGAGCTGACCGAGGGCCTTGAGCCGGAGGTAGGTGTCGGCCAGGGCCGGGGCGAGCCGGTCCGCCGGGGCGTCCACCACTGTCACGCCGTACCGGCCGAGGGCGGCGCGCACCCGGTCCCGCTCGGCGAGCGCCCGCCAGCCGGCCGCGGCGGCGTAGGCGTCCTCGGGGCGTACCGGCGGGCCGGTGGTCAACGCGGTGAGCACCGGGTCGTGCACGGCCGCCACCACCACCCGGTGCCGGGCGGCCAGCCGGGGCAGCACCGGCAGCAGCCCCTCGGCGAGCGCCCCCGGCTCCAGCGCGGTCAGCAGCACCACCAGGCTGCGCCGCCGGTGCCGCCGCAGGATCTCCGCGACGATCAGGTCGAAGTCGGTCTCCACCAGCGCCGGGTGCACCGGCGCGAGCGCGTCGACCAGCCGGGGCAGCAGGTCCCGCCGTCCGGTGCCGGTGACGGTGGCCCGGATCGCGGCGTCGGCGGCCAGCAGGTCGACCCGGTCGCCGGCCCGGGCGGCCAGCGCGGTCAGCAGCAGCGCCGCGTCGATGGCGGCGTCCAGCCGGGGTACGTCGCCGACGCGTACCGCCGAGGTGCGGCCGGTGTCCAGCACGCACACCAACCGCCTGTCACGCTCCGGCCGCCAGGTGCGGACCAGCACGTCGGAGCGGCGGGCGCTGGCCCGCCAGTCGATGGAGCGCACGTCGTCGCCGACCACGTACTCGCGCAGGGTGTCGAACTCGGTGCCCTGGCCGCGTCCCCGGGTGACCTGGGTGCCGTCGATGACCCGCAGCCGGGACAGCTTCTCCGGCAGGTGCCGCCGGGAGTCGAACCGGGGCAGCACGCGCAGTGTCCAGCCGGGGGTGGCGGGCCGCCCGGCCCGTTGCCGGAACGCCAACCCGAGCGGCCCGAACGAACGCACCGTCACCGTCACCGCCGGCCGGTCGCCGCGCCGGGTGGGGGTGAGCCGGTTGGGCAGCACCAGCACCCCGCCCGGTCCGACCCGGGACACCCGGTCCGGGGAGACGTCCGGACGGGCCCCCGCCGACGGCACCCACCCGTCGCGCACCTGGGCGCGCAGCGTACGGCCGGAGGTGTTGGCCAGGCGCAGCGTGACGGTCGCCCGGTGGCCGAGCCGGACGGCCCGGTCGCCCTCCCGGTCGACGCTGAGCCCGTGCAGCGGGGCGGCGAGCGCCCAGTCCACGGCGGTGAGCAGCAGCACGACGGCGGTCATCACGGCGACGGCGGGCACCGGGTCCGGCCAGAACGGCAGGGTGGGCACGCCCGCCAGCAGCAGGACGGCCGCCCGCCAGGTCATCGCGGGGTCGGCACGGTGGCCAGCACCGTGTCCAGCACCGCGTCCACCCCGACCCCCTCCAGCTCGACCTCGGGCCGCAGCCGCAGCCGGTGCCGCAGCGTCGGCCGGGCGGTGGCCTTGACGTCGTCGGGGGTGACGTGGTCGCGGCCGGCGAGCCAGGCCCACGCCTTCGCCGTGCTGAGCAGCCCGGTGGCCCCCCGGGGCGACGCGCCCAGCTCCAGGGCGGGGGTGGCCCGGGTGGCCCGGCACAGGTCCACGATGTAGCCGAGCACCGGTTCGGCCACGTGCACCCGGCCGACGGCGTCCCGGGCGGCGGCCAGGTCGGCGGCGTCGGCCACCGGGCGTACGCCGGCCGCACCGAGGTCACGCGGGTCGAACCCGGCGTGGTGGGCGCGCAGCACCCCCAGTTCCTCGTCCCGGTTGGGCAGCGGCACGGTCAGCTTGAGCAGGAACCGGTCGAGCTGCGCCTCGGGCAACGGGTAGGTGCCCTCGTACTCGACGGGGTTCTGGGTGGCGGCCACGATGAACGGGTCCGGCAGCGGCCGGCGGGCGCCCTCGACCGACACCTGGCGCTCCTCCATCACCTCCAGCAGCGCCGACTGGGTCTTCGGCGGCGTCCGGTTGATCTCGTCGGCGAGCAGCAGGTTGGTGAAGACCGGCCCCTCCCGGAAGGTGAACGCGGCGGTGCGCGGGTCGAAGATCAACGAACCGGTGACGTCACCGGGCATCAGGTCGGGGGTGAACTGGACCCGCTTGGAGTCCAGGTCCAGGGCGGTGGCGACGGTACGGATCAGCAGCGTCTTCGCCACCCCGGGCACCCCCTCGAGCAGGACGTGGCCCCGGCAGAGCAGCGCGATCACCAGGCCGGTGACCACCGGGTCCTGACCGACGACCGCCTTGGCCACCTCGGTGCGCAGCCGGTGCAGGGCGGCCCGGGCGTCGTCCGGGCCGGCCGTGGGCTCGGCGGTGGTGGCGGGTCGGGTCACCGGGGGTCTCCTTCGGTCGGACGGTCGGGCGCTGCCGCCACGGTACGGGTCAGCCGGTCCAGCGACCGGGCCAGCTCCAGCAGTTCGGCGTCGGTCTGCGGAGCCGCGCCGAAGAGCAGCTCGTGGATCTGCTCCGGGGTCCCGCCGGCCGGCCCGGCCACCCGGGCCGCCACCTCCGCCGGCCCGAGTGTCGCGGGCAGGTCGAGCCGGCCGCGCAACCGGCCCAACGCGGCGGTCCGCAGGGTGGTGGCGGCCGGGCCCCGGGCACGGGCCCGCTGGTAGAGCCGGGCCCGACCGAGCACGGTCTCGGCGGAGCGGACCTCGACGGGCAGCGGCTCGGTCACCGGCGGGCCGAGCCGGCGGGCCCGCCACAGCACGATCACCAGGGCTGCCACGGCGAGCTGGAGCAGCAGCGCCCAGAACCAGGGCGGGAAGGCGTCCAGCAGTGGATGGTCGTCGGGTGGTGGGGGACCGGCCGAGTCGGGGGCGTCACCCGAACCGTCGCCGTCGCCGTCACCGGTGGCGGTTCCGGGGCCACCCGGGCCGCCCTCGCCGCTGCCGTCGCCGTCGTACCCGGTGGACCCGCCGGGGGTGGGTGACCAGGCGGGCTCGCCGGTGCCGCCGGGCCGGCCGAACGTCGGGGCCGGTGCCGGGCCGTCCAGGTCCAGCCACACCACCCGCCCGTGGACGCCGAGCAGGCCGGTGGCGAGCGCCTCGTTGCCGTGTTCGGCGATCCGGTCGTTGCGGAACGGGTCGCTGGCGCCGATCACCAGCACCTCGGCCCGGCCGGGCAGCCGGACCAGGCCGTCGGCGTAGCAACGGTCGAGGGTGGCCGCCGTGCCGGGCGCGGCGGCGTACCGCTGGAGCCCGGCGGCGGCGACCCCGGCCCGGTTCGCCTCGGGCACCGCGCAGGGCCGGCCGCCGGCCTCCGGACCGACCGCCCGGGTGGCCCAGCGGCGGTCGGTCGGCACCAGCGGCAGGCCGGCGGATTCGAGCACCCGGCGGGACGGGTCGACGAGGACCAGCCGCCGGCCGGCCGGCAGCTCACCCAGCGCGCCGAGGGTGTCCGGGTGCAGCAGCTCCGCCGCCGGGACGAACAGGGTGGCCGGGTCACGGTCGAGGCCGAGCAGGGCCGGCAGCAGGTCGGTCTCCCGCGCGACGGTGACCCCCCGGGCGCGCAGCGCGTCGGCGAGGCGGCTGCCCCCGTCGTCGTCGGTGGCGACCGGGGAGAGGAAGCCGGGGTCGCCCGGGTCGGGCTGGTCCAGCCCGTGGGCGGCGATCGTGCCGGCGAGCAGGGCGGCGGCCAGCGCCAACGGCACGATCACCCGGTGCCGGCGGCGACGTCGCCGCACGGGCGCGACCGGTGGCGGGCCGCCCGCGGTCGGCGGGGGAGCGCCGAGCGTGGCGGTGGCGGGGCCGGTCACCGGGCGCCCCCGTCCGGTGGTGGGGCGGACAGCGCCCGGTCCAGGTCGTCGGCGAGTTCCCGCATCCGTCGGTCGTGGTCGGCGGCGGCCGGGCGCTGGGCGTACCACAGCTCGGCGAAGATGGCCCCGGCGGCGCGCAACGGCGGGTCGACCGGGGGCCGGGCGCGGGCCGCCGCGTCGGTCAGTTCGGTGACGGTCATCCCGGGCCGGGGGGCCACCGCGCCGACCGCGACCAGCCGGCGGACCATGGCGCGCAGCCGCTCCCGGACGGCTTCGGCGTACCGGCCCTCGGCCGCCAGCCGGTCGGCCAGGGAACGCGCGGCGTCGGCCGGGAGGTCGTCGTGGGCGCCACGGGGGCGGGGCAGCGCCACCGCGGCCGGCCCGTCGGCCGTGCGTCGTCGCCACCGGGGCAACCGGAGCCGGGGCAGCCGCCACCGGGGCAGCCGGCGGGGCACCCAGGCCGGGAAGTGGTACCAGGCGAGCGCCGCCACCCCGGCCAGCAGCACCACCAGCAGCGCCGCCAGCGGGAGCGGCAGCACGTCGCCGAGCGCGGCGACGGCCTCCGTCCACCACCGGCTCATCGCCCGACCGCCGGCAGGCCGGGCGCGACGAGCCCCGCGGGGGTACGGGCGAGCTGGATGTCCAGCCCTTCGGCGCGCATCCGGGCGTCCAGGTGGATCACCGCGTCCAGGCAGGCCAGGGCGGGGTAGGCGACGCTGTTCACGGCGCCGAAGGCGAGCATGGCGGCGGCGGCCCGTACGCCCGGGTCGGACAGGTCGACCAGGTGCAGCGACTCGACGCCGAAGAAGAGGCCGAGGGCCAGGCCGACCCGCAGCACCCACCAGCCGAGGTAGCCCAGCAGCCGGACGGCGGCGGCCCGGCCCCGTACCGCGACGCGGGCCGCCCGGGGCACCGCCGACACCCCGGGCACCCGGTCCAGCACCACCGCTGCGGCGACCGAGCCGAGCAGCCCGTAGCCGACCAGCCAGGCCGGGCCGAGCAGGGCCGCGACCAGCATCAGCAGGCCCACCGCCGGGGCGAGCAGCAGGGTGACGCCCCAGCGGGCGCTCGCCGGGCGGAGCAGTTGCGCCACGGTGGCCCGGCGGCCGAGCAGCGCCGTGCCGGCCGCCCGGGCTGCCGGGTTGCCGAGCAGTAGGACGATCACCGCCTCGGCGGCGGCGCCCACCGCGAGCAGTTGCCACCACAGCGGGAACACCCCGCTGTCGCTCCACCAGACCGGGGGCAGCGCGTCGGCGAGCCGCCGCAGCGGGTACAGCAGCAGTTGTTCACCGGCGGCGAGCGCGACGCCCAGCGGGACCAGCACCCGGCCCTGGTCGCGCAGCAGCAGGACGGCGGAGTCGAGCAGTTCACCGACGGTGAGCGGACGCCGGGGAAGCACGGCGGTCGGGCCGACGTCGGGCACACGTACTCCTGCGGATGGTGGCTGGCGGGCGGCGACCTGCCCGGGGATCATGGTGACATGGCACGACCGGCCGGGTGGATCCACCGGGCGGCTCACGCGATGCGGTCATCGGGGGAGATATCGCGCGTGGGACGTGCGGAGGCACCTCTTCCGGCAGTACCGTGCCATCCAGACGCCGATCCCACCAACTGAACGGGGATGGAAACATAAACCCCATGAGAGCCCGGGTACTGGTGGTCGACGACGACCCCGCGCTCGCCGAGATGCTCGGCATCGTCCTGCGCAGTGAGGGTTTCCTGCCCTCCTTCGTCGCCGACGGGGAACGGGCGTTGGCCGCGTTCCGGGACAGTCGCCCCGATATCGTACTGCTCGATCTGATGCTGCCTGGAATGAGCGGTATCGACGTGGCACGGGCGATCCGTGGCGAGTCGGGCGTGCCGATCGTCATGCTGACCGCCAAGAGCGACACCGTCGACGTGGTGCTCGGCCTGGAGTCCGGTGCCGACGACTACGTGGTCAAGCCGTTCAAACCCAAGGAACTGGTGGCCCGGATGCGGGCCCGGTTGCGCCGGGGCGAGGACGTCGCACCGGAGATGCTGACCATCGGCCCGCCCGGCAACCAGATCACCATCGACGTGCCGGCGCACACCGTCAGCCGCGACGGCGAGGAGGTGAAGCTGACGCCGCTGGAGTTCGACCTGCTGGTCGCGCTCGCCCGCAAGCCGCGTCAGGTCTTCACCCGGGAGGTTCTGCTGGAGCAGGTCTGGGGCTACCGGCACGCGGCGGACACCCGGCTGGTCAACGTGCACGTGCAGCGGCTGCGCGCCAAGATCGAGCCGGACCCGGAGCGGCCGGAAATCATCCTGACCGTGCGGGGCGTGGGCTACAAGGCGGGTACCGGATAGCCTGGGCTGCACCGTGACCAGTGCACCCGTCCCCACCCCCGAGCACGCCGCCGGCTGGCGTCCCGCCGCGCGGGCGCTGCGGCGCGTGCTGGTGGGCCGCGCGCTGCGGGTGACCGCCGGCCTGCGCCAGACCTGGCGACGGTCGTTGCAGGTCCGGGTGGTGACCATCACGCTGGTGGTGTCCAGCCTGCTGGTCGGCGGCTTCGCCTACCTCATCGCCGACAAGATCACCAACATCCTGCTCGACAACGCCGAGACCGACGTGCTGCTGCGGCTGCGCAACGGCAGCGACTACTCGGCCAAGCAGTTCTTCCTCTACAGCCAGCCGCAGGAGGCCCAGCTCCAGGACACCATCGAGGGCACGGTCAACTACCTGGCCGGGGGTGACCCGCAGCAGACCAGCGGGGTGGTGGTCGCGATCACCGCCGACAACTACGCCGGCATCATCGAGACCCGCACCTCACCGGCGATGGACGTGCGCCCGCTGGTCAGCCGGGAGCTGCGGGCCGCCGTCGCCGACGGCAAGGTGGCCCACCAGATCCGCACCGGCCGACTCGCCGGCGAACGGACGAAGTACCTGGTCTACGGCTCCCCGGTGCCGACCCGCTTCGGCCAACTCGAGCTGTACTACCTCGTTCCGCTCAACCGGCAGGACGCCACCGCCGCCGACGCGCGGGCCACCGTGCTGGCCACCGGGGTGGCCCTGGTGCTGCTGCTGGGCCTGCTCGCCGCCCTGGTCACCCGGCTGGTGGTGACACCGGTCCGGGTCGCCGCACGTACCGCCCAACGGCTCTCCGCCGGCCTGCTCGACCAGCGGATGGTGGTCGACGGCGAGGACGACCTCGCCCTGCTCGCCGCCTCGTTCAACCAGATGGCGACCAACCTGCAACGGCAGATCCTCCGCCTGGAGGAGATGTCCCGCCTGCAACGCCGGTTCACCTCCGACGTGTCGCACGAGCTGCGGACCCCGCTGACCACCGTCCGGATGGCCGCCGACCTGATCTTCGCCGAGCGCGACGAGTTCGACCCGGCGGTGGCGCGCAGCGCCGAGCTGCTCCAGGCGGAGCTGGACCGGTTCGAGGAGTTGCTCACCGACCTGCTGGAGATCAGCCGCTTCGACGCCGGCTTCGCCATGCTCGACTCCGAGCCGACCGACCTGGTGCCGGTGGTGCACCGGGTCGCCGACCGCCTCGCCGGGCTGGCCGAGCGGGTCGGCGTCACCATCGAGCTGGCCGTGCCGACCACCCCGGTCATCGCCGAGGTGGACCCGCGCCGGGTCGAGCGGGTGCTACGCAACCTGGTCGGCAACGCCGTGGAGCACGGCGAGGCGAAGCCGGTGGTGATCACCCTCGGCGTCGACCGGACCGCCGTCGCGGTCACCGTCCGCGACCACGGCGTCGGGCTCAAGCCGGGCGAGGAGAAGCTGGTCTTCAACCGGTTCTGGCGGGCCGACCCGTCCCGGGCCCGGCAGACCGGCGGCACGGGGCTGGGCCTGTCGATCAGCCTGGAGGACGCCCGGCTGCACGGCGGCTGGCTGGAGGCGTGGGGCGCTCCCGGGCAGGGCGCCCAGTTCCGGCTCACCCTGCCGGTCCGCTCCGGGGACCGGCTCACCACCTCACCCCTGCGGCTGGTGCCCGCCGACGCCACCCTGCCGTTCGGCGGCCCCCGCGACGGCGACCTGCTGGCCATCGGACCGGCCGGCGGTGGCGTGCTGGCCATCGGCCCCGGGTCCGCCGCCGGTGCCGACGATCGGGCGGAGGCCCGGTCGTGAACCGGCTGCGCGGCCTGGCCGGGCTGCTCTGCGCCGGACTGCTGGCCGCCGTCGCCGGCTGCGGCATCCCCGACCACACCGACGTGCAGGTGGACGGCTCCGGGCCGGCCGTGTCGGCGGGCTCGTCCAGCTTCGGTCGCGGTGAGCCTCCCACCCGGACCGCCAGCGGTGCCGACCGGGAGGCGTTCGTCCAGAACTTCCTGGCCGCCGCGGCCGGCGAGCCCGAGCGGGCGTACGCCCGGGTCAAGCAGTTCATCGCCCGGGAGGACCGCAACCGGCTCGCCGAGAAGCAGGGCAGCGAGGTCGCGATCAACGTGGTCCGGCTGACCGAGAAGCCGGTGATCACCGAGAACGCCGATGGGCTGCTCACCGTCCGGCTGCCGGTGCAGCAGGTGGGGGTGCTGCGGGCCAACGGGGTGCTCGGCCCGCCGGTGGTGACCGACACGGAATACCAGTTCTCGCTGCGCGGCTCGGCCGAACCGGGCCAGGAGGGCACCGAGGCCGGCGGCTACTACGTCACCGATCCCCCCAGCGTGCTGCTGCTGGACACGCTGTCGCTGCGGGCGTACTACCAGACCCGTACGGTCTACTTCTGGAACTCCGACGCCACCCGGCTGGTCGCCGACCAGCGCTACCTGCCGGCGGCCGTGCCGTCCGAGCGACTTGTCAGCGAGGCGGTCAAGTGGCTGATCGGGGGCCCGTCGGAGTGGCTGCGGCAAGGGGTGAGCGGCCTGCCGGACCGCACCGCCCTGATCAACAACGCGGTCAAGACCGACGGCCGGTGGGAGGTCAACCTCGACCTGCCCGGCGACGACCGGCGCAAGCTGGAGAAGCTCGGCATCCAGCTGGCCTGGTCGCTGTCCGACCTGGACGGGCCGCTCCAGCTCACCACCCGCAACCAGTCCCGGGTGACGATCGACAATCTCGCCGCGCACCGCCTGGCCAACCCGGTCTACCCGCTCACCGAGGGGCCGCAGCGGTTCACCGTCTACGCCGGGGCGATCCGTCCGCTCGCCTTCGAGGCCGAGGCGGTCGGCACCGTGCCGATCCGCACCGAGGACAACCACGACATCGTCTCGGCCGCCGTGCGGCGGGCCGCCGAGAAGACCCTCGCCGCCCTGGTCACCACCGCCGGTGGCGGCCGGCAGCGGCTGGTCACCGGGTCGGGGGCGGCGCCGGTGCAGGTGATGACCCCGGCGGCGCAGACCTTCGCGGCGATCGGCCGGCCGGTCTGGTTGCGCCCGCTCGGCGCGGCCCAGCCGTACGGGCTGGTGGTGGCCGACGGGCGGCTCTACCGGTTCGACGACCGGGCGCGGATGGTGCCGGTGCCGGTGGGCACGGCGGGTCCGGTCAGCGCGGTGGCCGCCTCGCTGGACGGGCACCGCATCGCGTTGATCGTCGGTGGGCGGCTCCTCCTCAGCGCGGCGAGCCTCGACGGCGGGGTGGTCTCGCTCGGGCCGGTGCGTCAGGTCGCCACCACGCTGACCGACCTGTCGGCGGTGGACTGGGCGCAGGAGAACACCCTGGCCGTGGCCGGCTCCACCAACCGTTCCGCCGTGTACGAGGTGGGCGTGGACGGGGTGCTGGAGAGCGCGCTGGTCACCGACGTGGGCGCCCGGGTCACCCACCTCGCGGTCTACCCGGGCAACCCGACGTACGTGCTGCCGACGGTGATGATGATGTACGAGGCCAACGGGGTCGCCTACCGCTACCGCGCGTCGTCGGCCGAGACGATCCGGGGCGAGCAGGTGCTCGACGTGCCGCCCCCGCCCGCCGGTGGCCGGGCGGGCAGCCCGACCGCGCCGTTCTTCCTGTTCTGAGCCGGCCGTGCCGGACGTGGGCGGGCTCTGGGCCGACCTGAGCGATCTGGTCTTCCCGACCGGGTGCGCGGGGTGCGGCCGGCGGGACGCGCGCCTGCGGCAGGGCTGCTGCCCGCAGTGCGTACGCGGGCTCACCGCGCTGCGCCCGGTACCGGCGCGCCCCACCCCGGCCCCGCCCGACCTGCCCCCGTGCCACGCCCTCGGCCCGTACGCGGGGCCGCTGCGGGAGGCGCTGCTGGCGTACAAGGAACGGGGTCGGCACGGGCTGGCCCGGCCGTTGGGCGGGTTGCTGGCGGAGGTGGTGGCGGCCTCGGTGGGCGAGGCCCGCCCGGTGCTGCTGGTGCCGGTGCCGGACCGGGCGGCGGCGGCCCGGGAGCGCTACGGCGACCACCTGACCCGGTTGGCCCGGCACGCGGCGGTCCGGTTGCGGCGGTCCGGCTGGGACGTACGGACGGCGGTGCCGGTGCGGGCGTTGCCCCGGCCGGATTCGGTGGAGCTGGACCGGGCGGGGCGGGCCGCGGCGGCCCGGTCGGCGTTCCGGCTGCGGCCCGGTTGGGCCGGGCGGGATGCCGGCGGCCGGGCGGTGGTGGTGCTGGACGACATCCTGACCACCGGGGCGACCCTGGCGGCGGTGAGTCGGACTTTGCGTGCGGCGGGAATGACGCCATACGGCGCGGCCGTGCTGGGTGCAACGCAAAAACGGCGGTGATGGTGACGCTTCGTGTTTCCGTTTCACCCCATGGTGTTGCTTGCTGTTAATTCCCTGAGGGTTTCCCGCAACCGGGGGTGACTGTCGCCCGTACAGGAGTTAGCGTTTTCGTGTCGGGGGTAGGAAGGTTTCCCACCAGCCCCCGACGGTGGAAGGAGGCGTAGCCGCACCTGACCGGTCGACGCTCCCAGGGGCCCTCCCGAGGTCGCGCGGCCGGATTCGAAAGATCAGCCGGCCATCCGGAAAAGGGAGGTCACGTGGACATCGTGGTCAAGGGTCGAAACGTCGAAGTGCCGGACCATTACCGGGTACACGTAGCGGAGAAACTCGCAAAAATCGAGCGCTACGATCACAAGCTCATCCGGGTCGATGTGGAGCTGTTCCACGAACGCAATCCCCGGCAGTCCGACACCTGCCAGCGAGTGGAGATCACCTGCGTCTCCCGGGGCCCGGTGATCCGGGCCGAGGCCTGCACGAACGACTTCTACAGCGCACTGGACGCCGCGATCGCCAAGCTGGACACCCGACTGCGCCGGGCGGCCGACCGCCGCCGCGTACACCGGGGCCGGCACGCGCCGATCTCGGTCGCCGCCGCCACCGCCGGTCTGCCGGTGGCCGGCCTGGACGACACGAACGTGTCCGCCGGTGGCACGGCCACCGCCGTCGAGGAGCGCCCGGAGGAGCACGACGACCAGCCCTGGCACATCGCGCGGGCGAAGGTGCATCCGGCCGACCCGATGACCGTCGACGACGCCCTGTTCCAGATGGAACTCGTCGGCCACGACTTCTACCTGTTCCACGACAAGGAGTCCGGCCGCCCCAGCGTCGTCTACCGTCGCCACGCCTACGACTACGGCATCATCTCCCTCGACACCTGACCCACCCGCCCCGCTCTCTCCGCCCACCCGGCGGTGTCGATCAAGAGGTTCGCGTCACCTTCGGAGATCCAGCTGACGCGAACCTCTTGATCACCGCAGCGGGAGGGGCCGGGGATCGGTGGACAGGAAGGACCAGAGGACGGTGTCGGGGCGGGGGGTGTCCGGCGTCGGGGCGGGGAGGCGGGCGCGCATCACGCCCTCCCGGTGGAAGCCCGCCCGGCGCAGCACCCGCTGGGAGGCGGTGTTCCAGGTGGCCGTACCGGCCCAGAGGCGGGCCAGGCCCGCCGGGCCGCACGCCCAGCCGGCCAACAGCCGGACCGCCCGGGTGGCCAGCCCCCGCCCGCGCGCCTCGGGCAGCAGGCTGTAGCCGATCATCGCCTGGCCGGTGGCCGGCTCGTCGTGGATCAGGGCGCAACCGCCGACCATCGTGCCGGTCACCGCGTCGCACAGCGCGAAGTCGGCCGCCCGGCCGGTCAGCCACTCGCTCTCGGCGACGGCGCAGCGCCGGTCGATGTCCGCCCTGCTCGGTGGAACCGGACGGACCCGGGTCGCCACCACCTCGGCGCGGGTGTGCAGCCGGTGCAGCACCTCGGCGTCGGCAGGCGCGAGCCGGCGCAGGGTCACCACCGTGTCGGTGAGCCGCCCGTCGGGCAGGTCCGGCAGCAGGCGTGGGACCGGGCCGGGCGGATCGTCGACGAGGCGTACCCAGGCGAGCAGGTCGTGCCGGCTGCCGTCGCGGTCCAGGCCGGCTGCCCGGCGTACCCCCTCCAGGTGGAAGCCGGCGGCCAGCGCGACCCGCTGGCTGGCCGGGTTCTCGGCCCTGATCAGCAGCTCCAGCCGGGCCAGGCCGGCCTGGAACGCGGCCGCCGCCAGGGCCCGGGTGGTGGCGGTGGCGATCCCGCGCCGCCGGGCCGGCGGTGCCACCCAGTAGCCCAGCTCCGCCTGCCCCCGGCCCGGCACCACCTGGCTGAGCCCGGCCCCGCCGACCAGCCGGTCGGTCCCGGCGTCGACGATCGCGTACGCCGCGCCGCCGCTGCGCCACGCCGCCGGGGCGCCCTCGGTGATCCACCAGTGCGCGTCGGCGACCGTGTAGGGATGCGGCATCCCCACCGGGTTGAACCGCAGGTTCACCGGATCGTCGCGGCCGGCGGCGAGGTCCTCGGCGTCGTCCGGCCGGAACGGCCGCAGCCGCACCGGGCCGGCGTCGATGACCTCCGGGGTCACGTCAGGTCCTCGGCGAGCAGTGCGCCCACCCAGGCGTCGACCCGCTGACCCCGCTGCGACACCCCGCCCCGCAGGGTGCCCTCGACGGTGAAGCCGGCCTTCTCGGCGGCCCGCCGGGAGGCGGAGTTGCCGACGTGGGCCTTCCACTCGACCCGGGTCAGGTCGAGGCCGGTGACGCCCCAGGCGGCGAGCGCGCCGAGCGCGGCCGGCATCCAGCCCCGGCCCCGGGCGTGCGGCGCGGTCATGAAACCCACCTCGGCCAGCAGCGGGTCGACGGGGTTCAACCGCAGGTCGACGGTGCCGGCGAAGGCGTCGTCCGGGTCGGCCAGCACGAAGCACGCGCTGCTGCCCCGCGCCCAGGCCAGCCCGCCGTAGGCCAGGTAGCCCTCGGCGTCGGTGCGCCGGTAGGGGTGCGGCACGCTCGTCCACCGGACGGTGTCCGGGTCCTGGCAGGTGGCGACCACCCCGTCCAGGTCGCGGTCCTCCATCGGCCGCAGCCGGAGTTCGACGTCGCCGGCCGTGGCGAACAGGACGGGCTGCGGCCGGCCGAAGACGGCGGCCCGGCGGGCCTCCAGGGTGCCCGGCCCGGCCGGACCGTCCGCGCCGACCGCCGGCACCTCGCCGGGCAGCAGCGACCCGACCCAGCCCTCGACCCGGCCGTCGCCTGCGGGTCGGGCGAGCCGCAGCTCACCGGAGACCTGGAAGCCGGCCCGCAGGGCGACCAGCCGGGAGGCGTGGTTGCCGACCTCGGCCTGCCAGATCAGCCGGTGCAGCGGCAGCGCGTCGAACGCCCAGCGGGCGACCGCCCGGGTGGCCCGCACGGTGACCCCCCGGCCCCGGGCCCACGGGGCGGTCCAGTAGCCGATCTCGCCGGTCTGGACCGCCTGGTCGATCGCGACCAGGCCGCAGGAGCCGAGCAGTTCGCCGGTGGCCGCGTCGCAGACCGCGAACGGTGCCCCGCTGCCGTCGGCCCAGGCGCGGGCGCTCATCCCGGTGACGAACCCGTGGGCGTGTTCAGGCCGGTACGGACGCGGTACGGTGGTCCAGCGCTGGATGTCCGGGTCCTGGCAAGCCCGGTGCACGTCGTCCGCGTCCGAGGCGAGCCACGGACGCAGCAGCAGGCCGTCCTCGATGATCTCCACAGGCTCCATCCGAGTCATCGTGCCGGATCGTTCGCGGTGGGCGTAACCGGATAACCGCCGGGCGGCGGGTTGAGCCGAGCGTTATGTCGGTTTGGTCGGGTCGGACCGCCGCCACCAGTGACCATCGCGCCGGCTGAGCGCCTACGATGGTTCGAGACTGTCTAGGGGAGCGTTGATCCGTGTCGATTCTGGAAAAGGTCCTCCGCGCGGGCGAGGGCCGCATGGTGCGCCGGCTGAAGGCCATCGCCGCCGCCGTCAACTCGATCGAGGACGACTACGTCAACCTCACCGACGACGAGCTGCGGTCACTGACCGACCAGTACCGGGAACGGCTCGCCGACGGTGAGACCCTCGACGACCTGCTGCCCGAGGCGTTCGCCACGGTGCGCGAGGCGGCCGCCCGGGTGCTCGGCCAGCGGCCGTACGACGTCCAGGTGATGGGTGGCGCGGCGCTGCACTTCGGCAACATCGCCGAGATGAAGACCGGTGAGGGCAAGACGCTGACCTCGGTCATGGCCGTCTATCTCAACGCGCTGTCCGGCAAGGGCGTGCACGTGGTCACGGTCAACGACTACCTGGCCCAGCGCGACGCCGCCTGGATGGGGCAGGTGCACGAGTTCCTCGGCCTGACCGTCGGCGTGGTGCTGCCCAACCGGCCGGCCGCCGAGCACCGCGCCGCCTACGAGTGCGACATCACCTACGGCACCAACAACGAGTTCGGCTTCGACTACCTGCGCGACAACATGGCCTGGTCCCGCGACGAGCTGGTCCAGCGCGGGCACAACTTCGCCGTGGTCGACGAGGTCGACTCGATCCTGATCGACGAGGCCCGCACCCCGCTGATCATCTCCGGTCCCGCCGAGCACTCCGCCCGCTGGTACGGCGAGTTCGCCGCCGTGGTGGGCCGGCTCCAGGCCGGCAAGGACGGCGAGGGCGACTACGAGGTCGACTACGCCAAGCGCACCATCGCGGTCACCGAGCGCGGCGTGGCCAAGGTGGAGGACCGGCTCGGCATCGACAACCTCTACGAGTCGGTGAACACCCCGCTGGTCGGCTACCTCAACAACGCGATCAAGGCCAAGGAGCTCTACAAGCGCGACAAGGACTACATCGTCAGCGACGGCGAGGTCCTGATCGTCGACGAGTTCACCGGGCGCATCCTGCACGGCCGCCGCTACAACGAGGGCATGCACCAGGCGATCGAGGCCAAGGAGGGGGTGGAGATCAAGCAGGAGAACCAGACCCTGGCCACCATCACCCTCCAGAACTACTTCCGCCTCTACGAGAAGCTCTCCGGCATGACCGGTACGGCGCAGACCGAGGCGGGCGAGTTCAACAAGGTCTACAAGGTCGGCGTGGTGACCATCCCGACGCACCGGCCGATGGTCCGCGAGGACCGCGCCGACGTCATCTACAAGACCGAGAAGGCCAAGTTCAACGCGGTCATCGAGGACATCGCCGAGCGGCACCAGGCCGGCCAGCCGGTGCTGGTCGGCACGGTCTCGGTGGAGAACTCCGAGATCCTGTCCACGCTGCTGCGCCGCCGGGGCATCCCGCACTCCGTGCTGAACGCGAAGTTCCACGCCCGCGAGGCCGAGATCGTCGCCCAGGCCGGCCGCAAGGGCGCGGTCACCGTCGCCACCAACATGGCCGGCCGGGGCACCGACATCCTCCTCGGCGGCAACGCCGAGTTCCTCGCCGCCAGCGAGCTGCGCCAGCGCGGCCTCGACCCGGCCGAGCAGGAGGAGGAGTACGCCAAGGCGATGGAGGAGGTCCTGCCCACCTGGAAGCAGGCGTGCGAGGCGGAGGCCGAGGAGGTCGCCGCCGCCGGTGGGCTCTACGTGCTCGGCACCGAGCGGCACGAGTCCCGCCGGATCGACAACCAGCTTCGTGGTCGGGCCGGCCGGCAGGGTGACCCGGGCGAGTCCCGGTTCTACCTGTCGCTCCAGGACGAGCTGATGAAGCGGTTCCGGGCCGGCGCGGTCGAGGCGGTGATGGAGCGGTTCAACATCCCGGAGGACGTGCCCATCGAGTCGAAGATGGTCACCCGGCAGATCAAGAACGCCCAGGCCCAGATCGAGGGCCAGAACGCCGAGATCCGTAAGAACGTCCTCAAGTACGACGAGGTGCTCAACAAACAGCGCCAGGTGATCTACGCCGAGCGGCTGCGCGTGCTCAACGGCGAGGACCTCTCCGACCAGGTCCGCAACATGATCGACGACACCGTCGGCGCGTACGTGGTGGGCGCCACCAGCGACGGTTACGCCGAGGACTGGGATCTCGAGCAGCTCTGGGCCAGCCTCAAGCAGCTCTATCCGGTGGGTGTCACCATCGAGGAGCTGGAGGAGGAGGTCGGCTCCCGGGCGGGCCTCGACCAGGACTTCCTGCTCGCCCGCCTCCGGGAGGACGCGAACGCCGCGTACGACCGTCGGGAGGAGAGCCTCGGCGAGGAGGCCACCCGCCAGTTGGAGCGGATGGTGCTGCTCCAGGTCATCGACCGCAAGTGGCGCGAGCACCTCTACGAGATGGACTACCTCCAGGAGGGCATCAGCCTGCGGGCGTACGCCCAGCGCGACCCGGTCATCGAGTACCAGCGCGAGGGCTTCGACATGTTCGCCACCATGATGGAGGGCATCAAGGAGGAGACGGTCGGCTTCCTCTACAACCTGGAGGTGCAGGTCCAGGAGCCGGAGCCGGAGGCCGAGGAGGTCCAGCTGCTGGAGAAGCCGGTCGAGATCCGGGCCAAGGGTCTGAACCGGGCACCGCAGCAGCAGGGCCTGCAATACTCCGCCCCCACGATCGACGGGGAGGCGGGCGCGGGCGCGGTGGCCGTGGAGCGGCCCGAGCCCGAGCCGTCCGCCCCGGCGCTCGGCATCGGGGGTGGGCAGCCGCAGGCTCCGTCGCAGGCCCGTCCGGCCGCCGGTGGGTCGCGTCGGCCGGCTGCCGCCGGGGCGAGCGGTCAGGCCGCCGCGGCCAGCACCGCCCGACGGAACACCGGCCCGGTCGACCGGGCCGCCGAGGGGGGCCCGTCCCGCAACGCCCCCTGCCCGTGCGGCTCCGGCCGCAAGTACAAGCGCTGCCACGGCGCCCCCAACGGCGGCGCCTGACCCGTCCCAGCCTGATCCGGGGACGCCCTCCCGCTCGACGGAGCGGGAGGGCGTCCCCGTTCCCGTTCCGCCTCCCCACCGCTGCCGTCGCCCACCCTTGACTCGGTGATCAAGAGGTTTGCGTCAGTTCGATCTTCGAAGTTGACACGAACCTCTTGATCAACACGGTCGAGCGGTCCCGCGCGGTCGAGCGATCCCGCCGGGTGGCGGGTCAGATGACCTGGAGGGTGGTGCAGAGCCAGTTGCCCCGGCGGTGTTCGAGGCGCAGCGCCATGGCCCAGCTCCGGCCGCCGCCGGTGACCACGGCGGCCACCTCGACCGCCGCCGGGCGCGGCTGGCACACCCGCAGCCGACGCAGGTGGACCGCGGGCCGGGTGGAGCGTCGGCGTGCCTGCGGGGTGCGGGCGGCGGCGCGGGCGAGTTGCTCGGCCACCTCGACGGTGAACCCCGGCTCGACCAGGGCCCGGATCTGCCCGGGTGGCCGGTAGCCGTTGAGGATCTCCAGGCAGGTGCCGACGAACCGGTGTGCCGCCCGGGTCGCCTCGGGAGTGGTGGTGGCGGGCGGCGGCAGGGGCGGGGCGGCCGGGTGCCCGGGGCGGGGTCGGGGATCGGGTCGGCGGCCGGTCGGTCGGCCGACGGCGGGCCGGCCCGTGCCGAACAGGTCGAGGGCGAGCTGGCCGGGTGGCCGGGGCCAGAGATCCGGCACCTCGTCGACGTAGGGCGGGTCGGCGACGGGGGCCGGGCGTAACCGGATCGGCGGTCGGGTCGGCCCCGGACGGCGGGAGTCGGCCATCGCTGCCCCCTTCACTATCTACGTTTGCCTTCGTTTGCTTCCGACAGCGTCGATTGTCGGGCACGGCAACGCCCAGGGTCAATGGCTCAGCGGGATGGCCCGGTCACTCCGGGTCGCGGTCGGTGAGCGGGTTACCGCGTACCCACTCGGCGGTCTCGGCGTACTTGAGCTGGATGTACTCCTCCAGCCGGGTCCGTTCCACCCGCCACTGTCCCCGTCCGCCGATCTTGATGGCGGGCAGCTCGCCGCTGCGTACCATGTGGTAGACCTGCGAGTCCGACACGTTCAGCTCGGCGGCCACGTCGGAGAGCAGGAGAAACCTCGGCTCCACGGAAACCCCCCGGCTTGACGTCGTTCGGCTCAGTTTGCCACCGACAGCCTTCCCCGCCCAGCACCGCCGTCGACGGGTGCGGCGGCTTACCCCGGGGCGGTGCGCGGTGTATGACGGTCTGGACGTACGGCATGATCGGCGTTCGGGGCGGCCACCCGCCGCCCCGGCGAGCGGAGACGACCAGGGGAGACGACGGTGGGCGACGAGCTGGTCCGGGTGTACGTGCCGGCGACCGTGCCGATGCTGGCCCTGCTGCGGGAGCGGGGACTGCCGGCCAGCGGCGGACACGCGGTCACCCCCGCCCTGCGCGAGTGGTACGCCGAGGGCGACGAGGAGGAGCTGGAGTACGTCGCCTTCACCCGGGCCGCCCAGGACGCCCTGCAACTGCTGCGGGAGGATCCCGAGGCGCCCCGCCGCCGGGTGGTGGTGTCGGTGGACCTGCCCGCCGGGGCCGTCGGCCGGGGCGACGGCGAGCTGGGCTCCAGCGTGGTGGACCTCGACGGCCCGCTGCCGGCGTCGGCGGTGGCCGCGTTGCACGTGGACGGGGCCGAGGCGGTCGGGGACGTGGCCGCCGCCGTGGACGTGGTGGCCGAGGCGCTCGCCGGTGACCCGGACGCCCAGTTCACGGTCGACGGGGCCGAGGACCACGAGCTGGAGTGGTACGACCCGTCCGAGTGGGAACTGCTGCTGCGTACCGCGTCCTGACCGGGGCCGGGTCAGTCCCCGGCGGGGTCCTCCGGGTCGTCGTCGCGCGGGGCCGGGCCGAGGGTACGGCCGAAGAGGACGACCGTGGTCAACGCGCCCACGAAGAGCACCCAGATGCCGTTGTCGATCCGCGAGGTGCCCATGCTGGTCTGGGCCACCGCGTCCGCCTCGCTCAACGCGCCCGCCAGGTCCAGCAGGGTCCGCCCGCCGATCCGGATGATCACCTCGGTGAGCAGCAGGAGCAGGCCGGGCCCGGCCCCGGCGAGCAGGTAGGCGGGCCAGCGCGGGGCCGTGGCGTCCGGCGCGTGCCGGACGGCCCGGCGGCGGGCCCAGGTCAGGTAGCCGAAGGCGAGCAGCCCGGCCACCAGCCCGCCGAGCAGCGACTCGGTGCGGGAGACCCACTTCGCCGCGCCGACCAGCGACGCCTGGGAGTCCCCCGCGCCGAACAGGTCGAACAGCGGGTCCCGGGCCTGGCTGAACAGCACCACGAACAGCAGCGTGCCGAGGGCGGCGGTGACCACCGCGCCGACCGGGGCCGGGGTACGCGCACCCGCGAGCGCCCCACCGATGATGGCCGCCGCCGCGCTGGTGCCGGCGATGGTGTTGGTGGTGGCGTTGTCGGCGTACGTCAGGTTGATCGCCAGCGCGGTGCCCAGCCCGACCAGCATGCCGGCCCCGATCGCCGCCGCGAAGCGCAGCGCGGCCCGGTCGCCGAGCCGGCGGGCGGTCAGCTCGCTCGCGGCCAGCGCGACGGCGGCCCCGGCGACCAGGGCGGCGGAGATCACCCCGGGCAGGGCGAATGCGGACAGCGTGATCGCGGTGAGGCCGACCGCCGCCGAGTGGATCGCCTCCCGGGTGGACCAGAGCATCGCCGCCAGCCAGCAGAGGGCCAGCACCGCCAGCACGGGCGTGCCCGGGGCGTACCCGGTGTGCCCGGCCGGCTGCTCCGGCGACCGGTCGATGGACTCGGCCGTCGAGCTGCCGGGCTGGTTGCTCATCGTCTCCCCTTCGACACCGCGCCACCCCGGCACCGGGACGGGCCTCACCCTCGCGCGAACCAGCGTACGCGGACGGGCCGGACCACCCCGGGCTGGGCGTGGCGGCTCCCGGCCGGGTGCGGCCCGGCCGGGAGGTGGCAGCGTCCCGGTGCGGCTTCGGTCGGGCGGGTCGAGGCGGAAGCGGCGCGGCCCGGCGGCCCGGAGGGGTGCCGGCGACCGGCGGTGGATCCGGCCGGTCACAACCGGTCCGTCCGGTCTTCCTTCGGTCCGGTGGGATGTTCGACGATGATTCGTCGACAGGCAGGGGGTGTCCGCTTCGTGATCCACGGTGTGGGGCGGGCGGGGCGTGAGCCCCGCGAGCCCGGCGTGGGAGAATCACCGGAGGTCCCGCCGCCGCGATCGGCTACCCCGCGCGGTGCCCGGCGCCCGGCCGTCCGGTCGGTGCCTGCGGGTCCGATTTCGCCGCCGCTGTCGAGATCGCCCAGGAGCCTGTGATGGACGCCGTGTTCTCCGTACCCGAGCCGCGCAACGAGCCGGTACGCACCTACGAGCCGGGCAGCGCCGACGCCGAGCGGCTGAAGCGGCGGCTGACCGAGCTGGCCGCCGACCGGATCGACCTGCCGATGACCATCGCCGGTGAACAGCGGATGGCCGGCGGTGACCCGATCGACGTGGTCCAGCCGCACCGGCACGCGCACGTCCTCGGGGTCACCGGTCACGCCACCCACGACGACGCCCGCGCCGCCGTACGGGCCGCCAAGGACGCCGCGCCGATGTGGCGGGCGCTGCCGTTCGAGGAACGCGCCGCGGTCTTCCTGCGCGCCGCCGAGCTGCTGGCCGGGCCGTGGCGGGACACCCTCAACGCGGCCACCATGCTCGGTCAGTCCAAGACCGTCGTCCAGGCCGAGATCGACGCGGCCTGCGAGTTCATCGACTTCCTCCGGTTCAACGTGCACTTCGCCCGGGAGTTGCTGGCCGCCCAGCCGAACTCGTCGCCGGGGGTGTGGAACCGGTTCGACCACCGCCCGCTGGAGGGCTTCGTCTACGCGGTGACCCCGTTCAACTTCACCGCGATCGCCGGCAACCTGCCGTCCGCGCCGGCCCTGCTCGGCAACACCGTGGTCTGGAAGCCGGGCCCCACCCAGCAGTTCGCGGCGCACTTCACGATGCGGCTGTTCGAGGCGGCCGGCCTGCCCCCCGGCGTGATCAACATGGTCACCGGGCGGGGCGAGGAGGTCTCCGACGTGGTGCTCGCCGACGCCGACCTGGCCGGCATCCACTTCACCGGCTCCACCAGGGTCTTCCAGCAGCTGTGGCGCACGGTCGGCGAGAACATCGCCTCCTACCGGGGCTACCCCCGGCTGGTCGGGGAGACCGGCGGTAAGGACTTCGTCGTCGCGCACCCCAGCGCCGACGTCGACGCCCTGCACACCGCGCTGATCCGGGGCGCCTACGAGTACCAGGGCCAGAAGTGCTCGGCCGCCTCGCGGGCGTACGTGCCCCGGTCGCTGTGGGAGGGCGGACTGCGGGACCGGCTGGCCGCCACCGCCGACGCGTTGACCTACGGCGACGTGACCGATTTCGCCAACTTCGGGGGCGCGGTGATCGACGCCCGGGCGTTCGACAGGCACACCGCCGCGCTGGAGCTGATCGGCGGGGACGACAGCTGCCGGGTGCTGGCCGGTGGCACCGCCGACGACTCGGTCGGGTGGTTCGTCCGGCCGACCCTCTTCGAGTGCGCCGACCCGGCCCACGAGACGTTCACCACCGAGTACTTCGGGCCGATCCTGGGCGTGCACGTCTTCGACGACGCCCGGTTCGACGACGTGGTCGCCCAGGCCGAGTCGATCGCCCCGTACGCGCTGACCGGGTCCGTCTTCGCCACCGACCGCCGGGTGATCGACGCGGTGGCCGAGAAGATGCGGTACGCGGCCGGCAACTTCTACGTCAACGACAAGCCGACCGGGGCGGTGGTCGGACAGCAGCCGTTCGGGGGCGCTCGGGCCAGCGGCACCAACGACAAGGCCGGCTCGTGGCACAACCTGGTCCGCTGGATGTCCCCCCGGACCATCAAGGAGACGTTCGTGCCGCCGACCGACCACACGTACCCGCACATGGGCTGAACCGGCGACCGGCCGGCGGTGGCGTGCGACGACGCCCCCGCCGGCCGGGCCCGCCCGACCGGGCGACGGGCCGGCACGCCCTGCGGTCGGGTCCGGGGCGGCGGTCGGGGGTGGTCCTGGGAGCACTGTCGTCGGCCGACAGTGCACATTGGAAATCCTCCCGGGTGGCAAATCCGGAAATCCTGGACGCCGGGACGGCAAAGTGGCAGCTTAGAGGGCATGGCGGATTCCGGAGTCAACCCCACCGCGGCGGCCCTGCTGGGTCTGTTGCACGAGGGGCCGATGACAGGTGGCCAACTGATGGCCGCCGCTGAGCGCCGACTGGCGCCGTACTGGTCGATGACACGCAGCCAGGTCTACCGTGAGTTGCCGGTGCTGGCTGAGCGTGGTTTCGTGCGGCTGGGCAAGCCCGGCCCGCGGATGAGTCAACCCTACGCGATTACCGCGGCCGGCAAGCGGACCTTCTCCCGCTGGCTGGCGGAGAATCCCGGTCGGGACACCATCCGCAACCCGATCGCCCTGCGGATCGCGTTCGGCAACCTGCACTCGGCCAGCCAGCTCAAGAACCTCTACGCCTCGGCCAACGAATACCACACCGAGGCCCTCGCGTACGTCCGGGAACAGGTCAAGACCGCCAAGAAGGAGGGCGACGAGTACGACGCCAGCGCGCTGGAGTTCGCCGTCGCCTACCACAAGGCCGCGCTGTCCTGGCTCAAGACCGCCCCGGTCGGTTGATCATCCGCCCTGGTAGGTGGTGTGACGTGAGCGGACCGCCGCACGCACAGTACGCTTGTCTGTCGTGACCGCTGCCGATTACGCCGAACAGCTCAAGGAACTCGACGCGACCCTGCGCAACATCGAGTCGGTGCTCGACCTCGACCGCCTGCGGGAGGAGAAGGCCCGGCTGGAGGAGCAGGCGTCCGCGCCGGATCTCTGGGACGACCAGGCCAAGGCACAGCAGGTGACCTCGCAGTTGTCGTACGTCAACGGCGAGATCAGCAAGCTGGGCAGCCTGCGGTCCCGGCTGGACGACGCCCGCGTGCTGCTGGAGCTGGCCGAGGACGAGGCCGACTCCGGGGTGCTGGGCGAGGTCGAGACCGAGATCGCCGGGCTGACCAAGGCCATCCAGGAGATGGAGGTCCGCACCCTGCTCTCCGGCGAGTACGACTCCCGGGAGGCGCTGGTCGCCATCCGGGCGGGCGCCGGTGGGGTGGACGCGGCCGACTTCGCCGAGATGCTGCTGCGGATGTACCTGCGCTGGGCGGAACGGCACGGCTACCCGACGGAGGTCTACGAGACCTCGTACGCCGAGGAGGCGGGCCTCAAGTCCGCCACCTTCACCGTCAAGGTGCCGTACGCCTACGGCACGCTCAGCGTCGAGTCGGGCACCCACCGGCTGGTCCGGATCAGCCCGTTCGACAACCAGGGTCGCCGGCAGACCAGCTTCGCCGGGGTGGAGGTGCTGCCGGTCACCGAGCAGACCGACCACATCGACATCCCGGAGAACGAGGTCCGGGTGGACGTCTACCGGTCCTCCGGGCCGGGTGGGCAGAGCGTCAACACCACCGACTCGGCGGTGCGGCTCACCCACATCCCCACCGGCATCGTGGTGACCTGCCAGAACGAGAAGTCCCAGCTACAGAACAAGGCCTCCGCGATGCGGGTGCTCCAGTCCCGGCTGCTGGAGCGCAAGCGGCAGGAGGAGGAGGCGAAGCTGGCCGGCCTGAAGACCGGCAGCACCAGCTCCTGGGGCGACCAGATGCGCTCGTACGTCCTGCATCCTTATCAGATGGTGAAGGATCTGCGAACCGAGCAGGAGACCGGCAATCCGTCCTCGGTCTTCGACGGCGAGCTGGACAGCTTCATCGAGGCCGGCATCCGCTGGCGCAAGCAACAGCAGCTCGCCAACGACGCTGCGTGATCGAGCGTGAACGGGGCGCGTCGTCGATGCCGGGTTGACCGGGCGAATCGATGACGCGCCCCGCTTCGGCGGGGCGTGCCACTTGGCTCTGCGGTTACACCGCGTAGACTCACGACCCGTGATTCAGCTTGAGCAAGTGACGAAGACGTACCCGAAGGCGTCCCGGCCTTCGCTCGACAACGTGTCCGTCTCGATCGAGAAGGGCGAGTTCGTCTTCTTCATCGGGCCATCCGGCTCCGGCAAGTCCACGATCATCAAGATGCTGCTGCACGAGGTCGCCCCCAACAAGGGCCGGGTCATCGTCAACGGCAAGGACGTCACGTCGATGCGTTCCTGGAAGCGACCCCACTTCCGGCGCTCCATCGGCTGCGTCTTCCAGGACTTCCGGCTGCTGCCGAACCGCACCGCCTACGAGAACGTAGCGTTCGCCCTGGAGGTGATCGGCAAGACCAAGGCGGTGGCCCGCCGGGTCGTGCCCGAGGTGTTGGAGCTGGTCGGCCTCGGTGGCAAGGAGCACCGGTACCCGCATGAGCTGTCCGGTGGCGAGCAGCAGCGGGTCGCGGTGGCGCGGGCGTTCGTGAACCGCCCGCTGATCCTGCTGGCGGACGAGCCGACCGGAAACCTGGACCCGGACACCTCGATCGAGATCATGCGCCTGCTGGACCGGATCAACCGCACCGGCACGACCGTCGTGATGGTCACACACGACTCCAACATCGTGAACCAGATGCGCCGTCGCGTCGTCGAGATCGAAAGCGGCCGCATCGTGCGCGACCAGGCCCGCGGCGTCTACGGGTGAGCCGGCGCTCCACCCCTGCCGTACGACCTGACGACGAACACCTCACGCCGGAGAGCCGGAGGAACACCCGATGCGGATGAAGTATGTCCTGTCCGAGGTACTGGTCGGACTGTGGCGCAACGTCACCATGACCGTCGCGATGATCATCACGATGGCGGTCTCGCTGACCATGCTCGGCGCCAGTGGCCTGATGTACAAGCAGGTCGGCGACATGAAGGACCTCTACTACAAGAACGTCGAAGTCTCGATCTTCCTGAAGACCGACGTCACCGAGCAGCAGCGCACCGACCTCGACGCCAAGCTGAAGAGCGACCCCCTGGTCAAGGAGGTCCTCTACGTCAACAAGGACGAGGCGTACAAGACCTTCAAGGAGATGTACCAGGACGCGCCCGACCTGGTGAACGCCGTGAAGCCGGACCTGCTCCCCGAGTCGTTCCGGCTGAAGCTGGTCAACCCGGAGCAGTACAAGAACATCTACGACCAGTACCAGGGCACCGAGGGCGTCGACGTGATCGTCGACCAGAGCCGGCTGCTGGACAAGATCTTCAACGTGCTCACCGCGATCCAGAACATCGCGCTGGCCGCCGCCGTGGTGATGGCGATCGCCGCGCTGCTGCTGGTCGCGAACACCATCCAGGTGGCCGCGTACAGCAAGCGGCGTGAGGTCGCGGTCATGAAGCTGGTCGGCGCGTCGAACTGGTTCATCCAGGCGCCGTTCGTGCTGGAGGCGGTGGTGGCCGGCCTGATCGGCTCGCTGCTGGGCCTGATCGCGCTGATCGGGGCGAAGCAACTGCTGTTCAGCGGCTCGTTGAAGGCGCTGGAGGGGCTGCTCTCGCCGGTCCAGTGGTCGGACATCTTCCTCATGTTCCCGCTGATGGCCGGTGTCGGTGGCCTGATCAGCGCCGCCACCGCCTGGGTCACGCTCCGCTTCTACCTGCGGGTCTAGTCACCGCAGGGCTCTCCGTGAGGACCCTCCCGCGCCGGAATAAACGGCGCGGGAGGGTCCTTGTCGTTCGGGTAGCATGATCCCCGCTCACCGGCCGGGTGGTCGGTGCGCGTAGTGGAAGGGAGGTGGCGCCGGATGCCACGGGAGAAGGGCCGCAAGGTGGTCGCCTCCAACCGGAAGGCCCGCCACGACTACGCCATCCTCGACACGTACGAGGCGGGCATGGCGTTGACCGGCACCGAGGTCAAGTCGCTGCGTGCCGGGCGGGCCTCGCTGGTCGACGCCTTCGCCCAGGAACGCGACGGCGAGCTGTTCCTGCACGGCATGCACATTCCGGAGTACACCCAGGGCACCTGGACCAACCACGAGCCCCGGCGTACCCGCAAGCTGCTGCTCAAGCGGCTGGAGATCGACAAGTTGATCGGCAAGACCCGCGAGGGTGGCCTGACCATGGTCCCGTTGCAGGTCTACTTCTCCGACGGCTGGGCCAAGGTGGAGATCGCCCTGGCCAAGGGCAAGAAGTCGTACGACAAGCGGCAGGACCTCGCCAAGCGGGACGCCGACCGGGAGATCGCCCGGGTGTCCGGTCGCCGGGGCAAGGGGATGGACGACTGATTCGTACCCGTCTGTCCGGCTCGGCGTGCCGGGCCGGGGCTCGGGATGAAACCCGTTGCGGCAGGCGTTAGTCTGGACAGTGCCGCCACATCGGTGGCCCGTCGAGGGGGTGACTGGTTTCGACTTCGTACGCAGCGACAGGGGAAGCGAGCCGAGGAAGCCGACGTCGTCTCGAGAATCGGTCGTCGGAAACCAATAAGCGCCAAGCAAAATCGCGCTGACTTCGCTCTCGCCGCCTGAGGCGAGTAGTGAGTCTGTCGGCCTGGGAGCGCCTTCGACCCAGTTAGCCGGCATCAGCTAGAAGGCTGGCCAATCGGACCCGGTCGCGGGGTCCGTGCGGCGAGATCAATCAGCGACTGGGCCCGTCACACCAACTTGCTCGCGTGAGCGGTGGGGCCGAGTAGAGGCATAGCGAGCTGCGCTCGGAGAAGCCCTGACAAACCGGCGAAGGACCCGGGTTCGATTCCCGGCACCTCCACCACCTCGATGATGCGCCCCGGTCCCCCGAGGACCGGGGCGCATCACTGTCTCCCCCCGCCCCTCTCGCCCCGGCCCTGCCTCGCCTTGCCTCGCCGCGTTGATCAAGAGCTTTGCGTCAGAACCGGCGCGACGGATGACGTAAATCTCTTGATCACCCGGCCTTGACGGGTGGCGCGCGTTGATCAAGAGATTTACGTCAGAGTTGGAGATCAACTTGACCTGAACCTCTTGATCGACGGGGGCGGAGCCGGTGGGTGGAGTCGGTGGGTGGGGTGAGGCGTCGGGAGGAGAGGGAACCGGGAGGGACGGGTGGGCGTCTCAGGGGGATGCGGCGATTCGTAGGGCTGACGTGGGGGTTGGGGCTCCTGATGGCGGTGGGCGGGTGTGCGGCAGCCGGGTCGGTGCCCGGGAGTGCGGTGCCCGGAGGCGCGACGTCCGGCAGCGCGGTGGACGGCAGCGCGGTGGACGGCGGGGCGGTCGGAGGTGATCCGGGGCGGCAACGGGAGGCGTTCGACGAGCGGGCCGCCGAGGTCGCCGGGGCGTGGCGGCCCGGCCCCGAGTGGTGGAGTGGGTACCTGCCGTTGCAGGACGCCACGGTGCTCACCGGTCAGCCCGGCTTCGACGCCGGCACCGAGGTGGCCTTCCGCGCCGGCTGGTACCGGGACCAGATCGCGCTGCCGACCGCCGTACCCGCCGACGGGGCGATCCGGTTCCCCGACGGTGCCCTGACCGTCCCGCTGATCAGCGCCGCCGAGGCGTACCGGCAACTGGACCAGGGCGACCCGCCGCCGTGCGAGGGGCGGCCCCGGGGACCACGGCCCGCCGAACCCACCGCCGGCACCCGCCCGGACGATCCCGTCTCCACCCAGGCCGCCTGCATCCCGCTCACGGTCACCGGGGTCACCCTGGGCACCGCCGAGGTGCGTACCAGCCGGGGGGTCGCCGCCGTACCCGCCTGGATCTTCACCGTGGCTGAGCTGACCAGCCCGGTGGCCCGCCTGGCGGTGGCGTCCCGGGCGGTCACCGCCGCACCCGGGGCCAGCGCCCCGAACCGGTCCCTGCCGGTCGGGGTGGCCGGCGCCGACCAGCTCCGACGGGTCGACGGGGCCCGGCTGACGTACACGGTCGGCATGGGGGCCTGCGACAGCGGACCCACCGCCCTGGTGCGGGAGAGCGACGACGTGGTGGTCGTCGGCGGCGGGGTGGTCCGGGGCACCGGGGAGTGCGTCGACCTGGCGGTGCTCAAGCCGGTCACCGTGACGTTGGCGGCCCCGCTCGGGAAACGCCCGGTGCTCGACGTCGCCACCGGCCGGGTGCTCACCCTGACCGCCCACTGAAACGCCCGGCCGTCGCGGTGCCCGGGCTCGCCGTCAGAACGGCCCGGGCTCCCCGTCAGAACGCCACCCGCTCTTCGGTGATCAAGAGGTTTGCGTCACCCTCGTCCGGCCGATGTGACGCAAACCTCTTGATCACCCCGGACGCGGGCGGGTGACGCGGACGGGGAGGAGGACAGTCAGAGGAGGGTGGGGATGGTGGTGCTGATCGGGGTGGGGAGCACGGTGGGGACGTCGGCGCGGAGCGCCCCGGTGAGCGCGTCGGCCAGGTCGGGCAGCGCGTCGACGACGCGGGTGGCGCAGCCGTAGCCCCGGGCGATGGCGGTGAGGTCCAGGCCCGGCAGGTCCAGTCCGGGCACTCCCGGGGTGGACTTCAGCTCGGCGAACGCCTTGAGGATGGCGTACTGCTGGTTCACCGGGACCAGCACGACCACCGGCAGCCGCAGCCGCGCGGCGGTCCACAACGCCTGCACCGAGTAGTGGAAGGAACCGTCCCCGATCACCGCGACGACCGGCCGGCCCCGCCCGGTGTCCCGCTCGGCGAGGGCGATACCCACGGCGGCCGGCAGCCCGTAGCCGAGCCCACCGCTGGCCATGGTGAAGTACGACGCCGGACGGGTCACCGGAAGCCGACGACGCAGCGCGGCGAGGTTCGACGGTGACTCCTGCACCAGCACCCCGTCGGCGGGCCAGCAGGCGGCCAGCGCGGCGAAGAGCGCGTCCGCGTCGGGCGGGTCGCCGGTGCCGGGCGGTTCCGGCGTCGGGCGGGGTGGCGGCATCGGCCGGTCGGCCGCCGGCAGCAGGTCCAGCAGCGCGGCCAGGGTCAGCCCGGCGTCACCGAGCAGGCTGTCGCCCACCGGGGCCCGCGCGGCCTCGTCCGCGTCGTCGGTGACGTGCAGCAGCCGGGCCCCGGGCGGCAGGTGGTCGCCGGGTACGTGCGGGTAGTAGCGGAACACCGGCGCGCCGACCACCAGCACCACGTCGTGCCCGGTGAGTTTCTCGGCCAGCGGGGCGATCGCGTACGGCAGCACCCCCCGGTAGTGCGGGTGGTGCTCCGGGAACGCGGCCCGCTCCGGCGCCGGCGCGGACCAGACCGGCGCGGCGAGCCGCTCGGCCACCGCCGCCGCCACCGGCCAGGCGGCGGCCCGGTCCACCGCCGCGCCGAGCACCAGCACCGGGTTGCGGGCGGCGGCGAGCAGCGCGGCGAACTCCCGCAGCCGACGCGGGTCGGGGGCGAACCGGGTGGACACCGTCCGCACCTGCGGCGGCGGGTCCGCCGGCTGGTGCCAGTCGTCCAGCGGCAGGGAGAGGTAGACCGGGCCGCTCGGCGGTTGCGCCGCCGTGGCGTACGCCCGCATGAACGCCGCCGGGACGTCCTGCGCCCGCACCGGCTCGTGGCTCCACTTCACGTACGGCTGGGGCAGCTCGGTGGGGTGCCGGTTGGCCAGCCGGGGCTCCATCAGCAGCATCTCCCGGCTCTGCTGCCCGGCGGAGACGATCAGCGGCGTCCGGTTGTGCCACGCGGTGACCAGGTTGCCCATGCCGTTGCCGGTGCCCGGGGCGGTGTGCAGGTTGACGTGCGCCGGCCGGCCGGTGGCCTGGGCGTACCCGTCGGCCATGGCGACCGCCGACGCCTCGTGCAGGGCGTGCACGTAGTGGAAGTCGGCCGGGAAGTCCTGGAGGAACGGCTCCTCGGTCGAGCCGGGGTTGCCGAAGACCGTGGTCAGGCCGAGGGCGCGGAGCAGGTCGTAGGTGGTCTCCCGGACGGTCGCCATCGCCCTCCGCCTCCGTGTCCCCGACCCGTCCGGTGTCCGCCGGGACCGGACCCCTGACCTGCCGAATCTAGCGGGCGGCAGCCGGCGTTCCGCGCGCTTTACCGGCTATTGCCCTGTCCGGGGCGGGGACGCGTCCGGGGCGTGCGGCGACAGGTCAGGGGAGGGGGAACGGCGTCCGGATGCCGTCCAGCGCGTGCCCGCAGGGGCAGTCGCGGTCGGTCGGCAGGGCGGCCACCGCGTCCAGCAGTACGCCGCGCAGCCGGTCAGTGTTCTCGCCGAAGACCCGGAACACCTCCTCCTGGGTGACCGAGTCGCCCGCCTCCACCCCGGCGTCCAGGTCGGTGACCAGGGCGATGGAGGTGTAGCAGAGGGCCAGTTCGCGGGCGAGCACCGCCTCCGGGTGGCCGGTCATGTTGACCACCGTGCCGCCCATCGCGGCGTACCACCGGGATTCCGCACGGGTGGAGAAGCGGGGCCCCTCGACCACCACCACCGTGCCGCCGTCGACCGCCGGCACGTCGCGCCCGGCCGCCGCGTCGAGCAGGGTACGCCGCCCCACCGGGCAGTACGGGTCACCGAACGCCACGTGCACCGCGCCCTGGTCGTAGTAGGTCTGCACCCGGCCGCTGGTGCGGTCGATGAGCTGGTCGGGCACCACGAACGTGCCGGGCCCCAACTCGGGGCGCAACCCGCCGACGGCACAGGGGGCGAGCACCTGGCGTACTCCGATCGTGCGCAGTGCCCACAGGTTCGCCCGGTACGGGATCAGGTGCGGAGGGTGGCGGTGATCACGCCCGTGCCGGGGCAGGAAGGCCACCGACCGGCCGCCCACGGTGGCGATGGTGAGCACGTCCGAGGGGGTGCCGTAAGGGGTCTCGACCTGGTGTTCCGTGGCGTCGTCGAGGAGCGCGTACAGCCCCGAACCGCCGATCACCGCGATGTCCGCCGTCGGACCCATCGATCCTCCCTCGACCGCCCTCGATCACCTGTCGGTCAGACCTTAGCCACCGCACCGGGTGCAGGCTATGGTGCCAGGCATGGCGGTGACAGCACAGATGGTCGGTGGTGCCCGGTTGTCGGACCCGGTGCGCGGCTGACGATGTCCGAGACGCAGGGGGAGGGACCGGCGATCAGCGGTCGTGCCGTGGAGTCGATGACCGGGCGGCTGCTGGTCGCGACGCCGGCCCTCAAGGACCCGAACTTCGATCGTACGGTGGTGCTGCTGGTCGCCCACGAGGCCAACGGGGCGCTCGGGGTGGTGCTCAACCGGGCCACCGAGGTGGCCGTCGCGGACGTCCTCGGCGAGTGGAGCGATCTCGCCCGGCACCCGGCGGTGCTCTTCGAGGGTGGCCCGGTGCAGCCGGAGTCGGCGATCTGCCTGGCCCGGATGCGCCATCCGATGCGCCGGTTGAAGGGTTTCCAGCCGATCTCCGGCGCGGTCGGCACCGTCGACCTGTCCTCCGATCCGGAGCGGATGCGCGACAGCATCGGCGGCATCCGGGTGTTCGCCGGCTACTCCGGCTGGGGCTCCGGGCAGCTGGAACAGGAGATCGAGGACGGCTCCTGGTTCGTGCTCGACGCGCTGCCCGGAGACGCCTTCGTCGACCGGCCGGACGACCTGTGGCCGATGGTGCTGCGCCGGCAGGGCGGCATGATGGCGGCGGTCGCGCACTTCCCGCCGGACGTGGCGCTGAACTGATCCGCCGGGGACCCCCGCGAGATGACCATGCTCGGCCGCGTGTGTATAGTTCTCTCCGTGCCCGGGCGACCGGGGACGACAGCAAGGGGCCGTGGCGCAGCTGGTAGCGCACCACACTGGCAGTGTGGGGGTCAGGGGTTCGAGTCCCCTCGGCTCCACCCTTGAGGCAACAGGTCAGCGGCCTGGTCGAGTATCGACCGGGCCGCTTTTCCGTGTCCGGCCCCGGCTGGCCACACCATCCGGGCCGGGGCAGCGTGCGTCGACGGGCTGACGATGCCGGACACCCCGGCACCGGCTGGGGTCGGTGGCGCGGGGTGGCCGGTCGTCCTGACTCCGCCCGTACCGGGCCGGCCGCCCGCGCGCTGGGGTGTGGGGACCGGCCCGCCTGCCCGGCTGGGGTTGCGGGGGTGGGCGGTCTCCTGCGCCGGGGCCGGCCGCGACGACGGAGGGGCCGTCACGGGTACGGGCGACGGACTGCCGCAGCTTCCGGGGCGCTGGGGTCACCGACGACGGGCTGCTCCGCCACGGGGTGGACAGGAGCGGCCGACGCGGACGGTGTGGCCGGATCCGGGCAGGGTGCGCCGAGGCGCGGAGCTGCCGATCAGAACGGAACGAGGGCCTTGCCCGCGCCGGTGCCGGGGCGGATGGCGGGGAACTCCGGTCCCTTCCAGTGGCCGATCGGCGCGCGGGTGATGGCGGGAACGGCCGCGACGGGCTCTTCCACGCTCATGTCCACTCCCGGGGGCCGGCGGCATCTGGTGGAGAAGCTAGCCGCCGTCGCCGGCCCGGTCAACCAGGGGAGACGTATCGTTACCTGCCCGCCGACCTGCGCGTTCCCCGGGTCGCGAGGTTGCCGGCGCACGCGTCTTGGCGTAATGCGAGATATCGTTTCGCATCTTGACAGGGTTTTTCGGGCCCCGTACCTTCGCTGCAAGTCGGCGAGGCGTCAGGGTGCTGCTGGGGTGCAGCCCGACCGCCCGAACCGACCGTGACCAGCGTTGCCCGGCCATGCCGTGACGCCGTCTGCGGTTCTCGCGGCCCTGATTGATCCCCTCGAACCGGCAATTCAGGCATTCAGCACCATCACCAAGTCGATGCAGCTCGCGTCGGAACCGCACCGCAGCAGCCAGGCGGTCGTATCCGTCGCGGCGGAGCCGTCCCTTCGTATCCACCGAACGCCCTCACCCCCGTCACCGGCCCCGCCGGCGGTGGGAGACGTCGGGGGCACGCGCGAAGCACATAGGAGCATCACGATGAACACACGACGTACCGGTGCGATGGTCGCCCTCGCCGCGCTGCTCTTCACGAGCGCCTGCGGGGGCGCCGAAGGCGCTGTGGACAACGCCGACGGCACCACGAAGGTCTCCGTCACCACGTTCGGCTGCGAAATCTGGAACACCTGGGCGATCGGGAAGGGCGTCTACGGCAAGCACCGCCTCGACGTCGAACTGGTCCGCTCCGGGGGCGGCTCGGCGGCGGTCGCCGCGGTCCTGTCCGGCGCGGCCGACTTCGGCTACGTCAACGGCTACACCGCGATCAACGCCTACAACACCGGCTTCCCGATCCAGATGGTGTCCGGGGTGAACGTCAACGCGCTGCCGCCGGCCAAGCCCGCGCAGGGCGTCTTCGTCGGCAAGGACTCCCCGATCAAGGCGGCCGCCGACCTCGCCGGCAAGAAGATCGCGGTCAACGAGATCAACGGCATCAACCAGATCGTGACCGCGAGCTGGCTGAAGGCCAACGGGGTCGAGCCGGAGAGCGTCAGCTTCGTGGCGCTGCCCTTCGCCGAGCAGGTCCCCGCCGTGCTCAGTGGACGGGTCGACGCCGCGCAACTGGGCTACTCGCTGCTGGGTAACAACAACGACAACGTACGCAGCCTGGCCGACCCCTTCGCCAGCAGCGACAAGATCTACATCGCGACCTACGTCGCCGCCAAGAGCTTCGTCGGCAAGGGCGACGCCGCCAAGCGCTTCCACGAGGCGATCACCGAGACCGCGCAGCAGCTCAGCGACCCGGCCAATACCGACGAGGCGTTCCGGTTGCTCTCCGAGTGCCAGAAGGTGCCGGCGGAGACTCTCGCCGCCCAACCGCAGAACGCCCTCGAAGCGGACGTCGACGTCGCCGCGCTGGACCGGATGGCGCAGCAGATGGTCGACCTGAAGATGCTCCAGAAGAAGCCCGACCTGGGGCCCTTCGTCACCGACTTCGCGCGGTCCTGACCTGTCCTGTCGTCCCGGAAGGCGGGCCACCATGAGGGGAGAGGACGTGACATGGCGTCGGACGTCCACGTGATTGACCAGGTCGAGGCGGACGCCCGGCCCACCGGCGGGCCCGTCGCGGCCCGCCGGTGGGGCCCCACCCCCGACTGGGTGCTGGGAGTGGCGGGCGTGGTGACCATGTTCGTGCTGTGGGACCTGGTGGTCCGGGCCGGGGCGGTCTCGGTGGACTCCCTGCCATACCCGGTGGACACCCTGCGACGGGCCGGCGAACTGCTCGTCGACGCGACGTTCCTGACCGAGGTGGCGCAGACCCTGTGGGCGTGGCTGCTCGCCATGCTCGCCGCCAGCGCCGTCGGCATCCCGCTGGGGCTGACCCTGGGCTACTTCTCCGCCCTCTACCGGCCGTCGTCCTCGGTGGTGCACGCCGGCCGGTCGATCCCCTCCTCGGCGTTCCTGCCGATCGCCATCCTGATGTTCGGCCTCGGCACCCAGATGAAGGTGTCCCTGGCGATCTACGCGATCTTCTGGCCGATCCTGCTCAACGCGATGTACGGCGTCCGCGACACCGAACCGCTGATGCTGGCCACGGGGCGCAGCATGGGGTGGACGCGTACCCGGCTGCTGACCCGGGTGGTGCTGCCGTCGGCGGCCCCGTCCATCGCCACCGGGCTGCGGGTGGCCAGCTCGACGGCGCTCATCGTGGTGCTCTCCGCCGAACTGCTCGGCGCCACCAACGGGGTGGGAACGGTGATCACCACGTACCAGCAGGCGCAGCGACCCGACTTCGTCTACGCGGGCATCCTGCTCGTCGGCCTGCTCGGGATGGGCCTCTACTACGGCTTCAACCTGGTCGAACGCCTGGTGGTGCCGTGGGGCCAGGCACAACGGGAGGGTGGGCGATGAGCGGGCAGGGGCTGAGCCGGCCGGTGGTCACGTCGGCGCTGGCGGTGGGACGCGGGGTGCGGTCACTGTGGCTGCTCGCCCTGCTGCTGGTGGTGTGGGAGGTCGCCGCCCGGATGGTGGGCTCCCTGTTCGTACCGCCGGTGTCGCAGATCTTCGGAGCGTTCGTCGACACCTGGCTGTCCGCCTCGCCGTCGTCGCTGTTCCTCAGTTCCCAGTTCCGGGCCGACGTCCTGCCGAGCCTCGTCCGGCTCGGCCTGGGCTACGGCGCGGCGACGGTCCTCGGCGTCGGCGGAGGCATCCTGATCGGGGTGTGGCGGCCGGCCGGCGCGTTCTTCAACCCGCTGATCCGACTGGGCATGTCGGTGCCGGTCACCGCCCTGCTGCCCATCGCCATCGTGCTGTTCGGCATCACCAGCGGGATGAACGTCTTCCTCATCGCGCTGGGCTGCCTCTGGCCGATTCTGATCAACACCTACGACGGCGTCCGGGGCATCGACCGTACGGTGGTCACCGCCGCCCGGAGCCTGCGACTGACCCGGCGTCGCTACTTCCTGCGGGTGCTGCTGCCCGGCGCGAGTCCCGCCATCTTCGCGGGCATGCGGATCAGCATCGGCATCGCGCTGGTCCTGATGGTGATCTCCGAGCTGTACGCCGCCACCGCCGGCCTCGGGTTCTACATCGTGAGCCAGCAGCGGCTGTTCCAGTTCCCGCAGCTGTGGTCGGCGATCGTCCTGCTGGCGCTGCTGGGCATCCTCTTCAACGCCGTCTTCGCCCTGGTCGAGCGGGTGCTGCTGCGGTGGCACCGCAACGTGCGCCCCGACAGCGCGGAAAGCCACTGACCGACACCACGTAGGAGCCCCGGATGAACCCCGTGACGACCCGACCGCACCAGCCCGGTGCCGCCCTCGACACCCCCGTGCTCGACGTGCAGGAGTTGAGCAAGTCCTACCGGTCCCGCAAGGGCGACGTGCCCGCCGTACGCAGCATCGAGTTCGCCGTCCACGCCGGGCAGTTCGTGTCGGTGGTGGGGCCCTCCGGCTGCGGCAAGACCACCCTGATGATGTGCATCGCCGGGCTGCTGCCCATCTCCGGCGGCGCGGTCATGTTCCGGGGGGAACGCATGTCCGGTCCCCGCGACGGCGTGGCGGTCGTCTTCCAGGACTACAGCCGCTCGCTGTTCCCCTGGTTGACGGTCGAGAAGAACGTCGCCCTCCCGTTGCGGGACCGGGGTCTGCCCCGCGCCGAGATCCGGCAGCGGGTGCAGGAGTCGCTGGAGATGGTGGGCCTGGCCCACGCCGCCGGGTTGCACCCGTGGCAGCTCTCCGGCGGGATGCAGCAGCGGGTCGCCATCGCCCGGGGGCTCGCCGTCCGGCCGGAGATGCTGATTATGGACGAGCCGTTCGCCTCGGTGGACGCCCAGACCCGGGCCAGCCTGGAGGACCTGCTGCTCAAGGTCTGGGCCGAGACCGGTACGACGGTGCTGTTCGTGACCCACGACATCGACGAGGCCGTGTACCTGTCCGACCGGGTGGTCGTGCTGTCGCAGGGCCCCTCGGTGGTCGTGGCGGACCTGCCGGTCACCCTCGACCGGCCCCGCGACCAGATCGCGACCAAGCAGACCCCGCTCTTCGGTGAACTCCGCGAGCACGTCTACTCCCTGGTCATGGCGTCGCAGCGACGGACATCGCTGTCGGGGGAGCCGAGCTGACCGGGTGAACCGGGTCGCGCCGATGCTGCCCACGGGCGGGACGGGCCTCTCGGGGAGGCCGTCCCGCCTTCCGTCTGCTCTGCTGCTCGGGGCGCGACGGACCTGACAGAGGTACGCCCCACGACAACGGCTACCCACCTCACAGGCACCGGAGCGGGGATTCCCCGTGCGCCTGCGGATCCGGCCGCCCGTCCTCGCTCGGCCGGACCGATGCCCCGGGCAGCAGCGGGCGGCTCAGATGGACGCCGGGAAGTTGGCCTTGGCTGCGCGGCCCACCAGAGCAGTGAGGGCGGCATCCATCCCGGCTCCGACGAGGCCCCCCGCGATCGGGATGCCCTTGGCCAGGGTGATGGCCGAACGCTGCGTCCCGTACTTGGCGAGCAGCATGAAGCCGACCTGTGCGTTGATCTTCCGAATGACAGCGATCGGGATCGCCTTGATCATTTGGGCGGTCAACTTCGCCCCGACCTTGACTCCCACCCCCTGGAGCGAGCTTGCCAGCGTCCCGCCTGCCGTGGTGAGAAAGATGAAGGTCTGGAGGTGCGGATCCGAGATGTCGTAACCCCGCAGGTACGCGATCGAACCGACGAGTCGCGCGTTGATCACCAGTGACCCGGCGATGTTCGCGGGGAGGGTGACGGGCATGGCCACGAAGCCGCCCAGACCGGTGACGAACCCGTTCGTCGACGCCGCCGCCACCGACTCCTTGACCAGTCGATCGATCACCCGCTCGATCGCCGCTTCGCTCGCACGGTCGCGCAGGGGCACCCCGTCGGGATCGATGATCGAGCCTGCTGTGGCCGGGAGGGCCTTGCTGAGGCGGGCCTCCGCATAGGGGATCGAGCCGGTGATCGGGCCGACGCCGTCTTGGATGACCTTCACGGTCAGGTTCTGGAAGTGGCGGGCTATCGCGTTGGAAGGGCCCTCGTTGTGCTCGTCCGCGTCCATCGTTGCTCCGTTCCTGGCCCTACAGATCAGCCGGCCGGTGACCAGGTGCGGGGTCGCACCGGTGCAGGCATCGACCGCCGGACGTACGTATGATCCAGATGGGAGTTACCAGATCGTCGGTTCGATCGGCTAACCGACAGACCCGGTCCGATGCGGCCCGCCGGTGCACGTGCTGAGGGGAGGGATCCCCCAGGACCCCTCCCCTCAGCGTCGGGCCGTCACGACCTGGTCAGGGTCACCTGGACGGTCTCACCCGGGCTCTGGCCGGCCGCGTTGGCGAACCCGACAGTGAACGTCACGTCCAGCCGACCGGTCCTGACCAGCGTCTGCCGGTACGCAGGTGCCACCGTCACGGTCACCGTGACGGTGTTCGCCTTCGCCACCTCCCGGCTGACCGCGTTGACCTTCTCCCCGCTGAGGGTGAGGGTGCCGGCCGTGTTGACCGTCGCGGTGAGCGTCGCCGTACCCGAGGTGGGGCCGGCCTCCACCGTGTCGATCCGTACGGTCGGGGCCGGGGTCGCCGGGTCGACCGTGCCGATGACCGGCTTGGACAGCGTCGACTGCCCGGACGAGTCGACCACCATCGCCTGGAACTTGACCTGCCTACCGGCGTCCTTCGCCGCCGGTGTCCAGTCGAACAGGTAGGGGGCGGTGGTGCTGGTGCCGACCAGGGTGCCGTTGACGAACAGGCTCGTCGAGGCGATGGCGAAGTCGTCGGTGCCCCGGATCAGCGGGTGCACGGTCGACCCGACCTGGAACACCGCCCCGCGTCCCGGGTCGGCCAGTTCGGCCGAGGGCGCGGCGTCGGCGACCCGGCCCACAGTGGTCGGCACCGCCGGTGGCGGCGTCGGACGACGTTTGGTGACGCTGACCGTGGCGCTGCCCGTGCCGTCCACGCCGGAGATCGCCTCGACGCCGGTGGCCGGGACCGCCGGTCCGCCCGGCACCGGTGGCCCGCTGCCGAGGTAGCTGCCGGTCAACGCGAACGGGGCGCCCTCGCGTACCGCCGTGTTGTCGGCGTTGGCGTTGTAGACGGCGAACCCGTTGCCGGTGAGCACGTTGCGGTAGCCGGTGAGCGCCCCGGCCGTCTCGGTGCCGGCGTCGGTGAGCAGGATGCCGTACGACCGCGACGGTGCGGGCGGATAGTAGTTCCCGGTGATCCGGCTGGTGTTCACGAAGCCGTCCGTCCCGCTGGTGTACGCGATGCCGGTCTGCGGGAAGCGGCTGTTCGGCTCGCCGGTGACGACGGTGTCGGTGACGTACCCGTGCTGGCGGATGCCGGAGCGGACGGTGGTCTCGGGGGTGCCGTCGCGGCCCCGCGCGCCGTCGAAGAGGATGCCGCCGGACTGGTAGCCGCTGACCACGCTGCCGGTGACGGTCAGCTCGCTCTCGACGGTGCCGGTGCCCGCCCCCCGGATGATGCCGGTCTTGACGATGCCCCAGCCGTGCGGGTGCGCGGCCAACTCCTCGTCGGTGGTCGCCACCCGCAGCGGGCCGACGACGCTGTCGGCGACCCGGCCGGCCGCGCCGAAGAACGCGACACCCGCCTCGGCCCAGACGTCGCCCGAGGTGACGGTGACGCCGGAGAGGTCGAGGAACATCTCGTTGGTGTCGGTCGAGCCGAGCGACTGCCGGGACACGGTGATCACGTTGCCGCCACCGTCGCGCAGGTACGGCTGGTCGCCGGCCAGGTTCCCCAGCGACTGGTCCGGCTTGATGGTCACCTTGTCCGCGCCGGCCCCCTTGATCTTCAGCGGCTTGGTGATGGTCAGGCCGTTGCGCGCCCCGCTCTGTACCGGGTTGGACGCATGGTTCACCGGCGTCGACGACTCCTGGTAGACGCCCGCGCAGACCACGATGGTGTCCCACGGCGAGGCGAAGTCGACGGCCCGCTGGATCGAGGTGAAGTCCGCTGTCGGGCACTGCTTCCGGTCGTCGTCGACCGTCCACGTGGTGTTGCCCTGCGGGTTCGCCACCGGGTCGACGAGCGCGACGTTGCCCGGGGTGTTGTCGTAGCCGGCGAGATAGGTAGCCGGGTCGGGGCCGCCGAGGGCGGACGGGCCGTGACCGGCGCCGTCGGCCCGGTCGCCGTCCGACAGGAGTTGCGCCCCCGCGTCGGATTCCTGGAAGCGTACGTCGGCCAGCTCGATCGAACCGGACTTCGGCATGTCGCCCACCCCGAACCGGAGTTCCAGCTTCGCCAGCGCGCCGACGTCGACGCCCTGCGCCGCGAACTCGGCGAGCGGGACGCGGATCTGGTCGAGGACGATGTGGGTGTTCGGGGTGTTCGTGCCGGTCGACATGTGCAGGGCGTTGCCCCAGCGGGGGTCACCGGCGTCGACGGTCCCCTCCCGGCCGGCGGCGTCGCGCAACGCGATCACGAACCGCTGGGTGGTCGAGGCCGGGTCGTACGACGTGGGCTTCTCGTTGGGCCAGACCGGGTTGGTCGGGGTGCCGTTGACGGTGGTGTCCCGGGTGTTGTCGCCCCGGTTGTCGGCACCCGGGTTGCGGGTGTCGAAGAAGTTCACGGCGGCGCTGAGGGCGAGCGCCTTCAGGTGCCGTACGTCACCGGACGCGGCCGGGATCGCGGCGGTGAGCGACGCGGTCGAGCCCGGCTCCCAGGCGAGGGTGAGCTGTCGGCCGTAGGAGTGGTTGACCGGGCTGTTCTCCCGGGTGCCGTTCTGCCCGCCGAGCGCGCCGGCCGCCGGCAGCGGGCAGGGCTTGGCGGCGGTCGGCAACCCGGTCTTTCCGAGCTGTGCCGGGGCGAAGTCCTGCGGTTCCGGGTTGCACCAGTCGTACCCGCCGGGGGTGGTCGCCGGTTTCGGGGTGACCCCGGCGGCCTGCGCGTACGGGTCGGCGAAGCCGGTGCCGGTCAGGGTGCCGCCGAGGGCGTTACGGGTGAGCGGGTTGTTGACCTCGGGCCGGATCACGTCCACCCGCTCCTGCGGGGCGGCGAAGTAGCTGGTGTTGACCCGCTCGTTGCATGCGATCGCCGTGCCGGACGGGCTGGTCGGGCAGGCCGACGCCGGTACCTGGAGGCCGCCCGGGGTGTTCGCCAGCTCACCTGTCATATAGGGCTGGAACGCGCCCTCGCCGCCGACGTAGCGGCGGAAGAAGGCGGCCATCGTCGCCAGCCCCAGCTTCTCCTGGTCGCCCATCCGGGCCGCGTCGCCGGAGAACTTGGTGTTGACGGCGGGGTTCAGCGGGTCGGAGTTGTCGATCTTGTAGTTCAGGTCCGGGTCGGTGTAGCTGGCCGCGCCGCTGAGCCGCAGGTTGTGCGGGTGGATGTTGTTGGTGGCGAACGGTGCCGAGTTCCCGCAGGCGGCGTCGTTGTTGGCCTGGCCGTCCGCGCCGCCGTCGGCGTACCAGACGGTGTTGTACCAGTTGTGGATCGCGCCGAGGTGCTCCACCTGGATGCGGGGGAACGGGTCGCCCGGGTTGACGTACTGGCTGCGCTCGAACAGCCGCGCGCCCTGGAGGTTGGAGACGTCACCGTCGCACATCGGCAGGATCGTCAGGTACGGCATCCCGTACGGGGCCTTGCGCTCGTAGTCCACCGGGGCGAGCGAGATCACCCCGCGCAGCGGGTAGCGCGGGCCGTCGGTGCGGATGCGGTTGTAGTCGATGAAGCTGGACACCGCGTCACCGCCACGCGAGTGGCCCATCAGGCCGATCCGGGTCAGGTCGAGGCGGCCGGCGAGCGTGGTGCCGACGGTGGTGTGCTCGTCGACGGGCAGCCCACCGGGGCGGTTCGCCGCGCTCAGCGCGTCCAGGGTGGCGGCGATGAGCATCCGCCGGCTGTGCATGCCCTTGCCCTTGTTGCTGTCCTGCCGCATCATCAGCTGGTCCTGGGACACCGAGAAGGTGGTGTATCCCCAGGTGGCGAGGTTTTCCGCCAGGTAGGCGTAGCCGTTCTCGTTGTGCTTGAACTGGGCGCAGGTGAGCTGGGCGGTGTCCTGGCCCGAGTCGCACGAGCCGTGGTTGCCGTGCACCAGCACGAGCACCGGCGACGGCGTGGTACGTCGGGTGAAGTCCGGTGTGTACAGCTGGCCCCGGATCTCGATCCGTTCCGGGGCCTGTGCCGTCCCGGCCGTCGGATCGGCGCCGGAGGAGTTCGGTTCCTGGATGCTGGCGAGGCCGAGTTTGGCCTCCTGGACGGCCTGGTGGCCGAAGGGACCACGGGCCGTCGGGTCGGGCAGGTCGGTCGTGGACGCCGGAGGCGGCGCGACCGCGGTGGGTGACGCCGCGATGGCCGGCACCGCCAGGGCCACCGGGGCCGTCACCGCGACGATCACCGAGAGGAGCACGCGCATGCTCCTCGATGTTCGTACCTTCAAAGGTCTCTCCTCGGAGCGGGATGGAGCGTTCAACGGTCGCGAACGCTAACCAGCCCTCGTTTCTCCGAGGTTTCCGTCGACAGCCGTTTTCCGGCTGATCGAATACAGTCCTACCAGGGGATATGTGCCCACGGCGGCACTCTCGCGGCAACTCTGGCACGCAGGGCCCCGGCCTTCTCCGCGGTGCGTTTCCGGGCCCCGCAAGGGCGGGTGCGTGGGCGCGATGGGGGTCGTGGACATCGGTGGAACGGGCCCCGGAGAATCGGTGCCGTCGCTGTCGGTGAGCGGAGGCTTCGCACTACCGGGGGTGACGGCGACACGGATTGCGGATGGGTTGCTAACCACCCAACGCGGTGATCAAGGGCAATTAGTGCGCCGCCGCGTGGACGCGACCAAGGGGCGCAATACGGACGGGTGTCCGATATGCCGGCGCGATCCGCGCGGTTTTTCCTGCTGAGTTACCAGACAGTGATGCAATCGAAACATGACTATTGGTGGCGAGGTCCGGAGCCGGTAGCATCCATATTCGTGACAGCCGTTGGGCGGCATTGTGCCGGCGGCGTCACGAGTGGCTGTCGACCATTTGGTCGAATGCTGCCCAGGATCTGCCGGCCCCGGTACCGGGCAACTGTGGCCGAGCGGTCCGTCCCGCTTTCGGCTCGCCGCCCAGCCGTGTGAACGGTGGCCGGTGCCCCGATTCGGCCGGGCCCCGATCTGGAAACAAACATTCATGGCGGCTGCGCCAGAACGAGGGAGAAATGGTTGCCATCCGGCACGTCTCGGCGGACCAGAACAGCGAGTTGGCCGCCTGCGTCAAAGCCTGGCGGCACCGGCTTCCGCCGGATGACCACCAGGTCGCCCGGAGGCGTCGGGGACGCCGGTCCAACGTCACCCAGGAGGAGGTCGCGGAACTGGTCGGGGTGAGCGTCGTCTGGTACAGCAACCTCGAACGCGGCGTACGCGCCAACTACTCCGACGCCTTCCTCGACGCCGTCGCCGGGGCGCTGCGACTCGACCGGCACGAGCGGGAACTGCTGTACCTCCTCGCGATCGGCCGGATGCCCTCACCCGCACCGGCCGGCACCTCCCCGACCGTCCTCGGCACCGCCCTGCGCCAGTTCGTCGAGGGGCAACGCTGGGCGACCTACGTGCTCGACCGGTACGCGCGGGTGGTGCTGCACAACGAGGTATGCGAGTCCTACTATCCCTGGCTGCGCACCGATCCCAGCTATCCACGCTGGCTGTTCACCGACGCGGACGCCCGTCGGCGGCTGGTCAACTGGGACACCGACTGGGCGGCGCCGCTGCTCACCCAGATGCGCATCGCCCAAGCGCTGCACCCGCAGGACACCGGGATCGCCGCGCTCGTCGACGCCTGCCTTCAGACCAGTCCCGAGGCCCGTTGCCTGTGGGCCGCCCATCCCCCGTCCGGACGTACCCTGCGGTCGCGGCGCGGCATCCGGCTGGCCAGCGACCACCGGACGACCCTGGTCGACGTGGTCACCCTCACCGACCCGAGCACGAGCGACCTGCAGATCGTGTCGCTGATTCCGGTGGCCGAAGCCGCGTAGCCGCCGTTCCCGCATCCCCTCCGCCGTCGGTGAATTGCACCCCGGCAGGTCCGGCGCCTGCGGTGCCCGCCGGTCACGGGCCCCAACTGTCAGTTTAGGAAAGTGGCAATTTCTGGCCGCCGTCCGCACCGCCGGGCAGGATTCTCCACGCCGCTTCCGGAGGCTTTGTGGACTCCTGCGGCCATCGATATGGACCGGAGGCGGACATGAATCCTTTCGACGATGCGGACGGCACGTTCCTGGTGCTGGTGAATGCGGAGTCGCAGCACTCGCTGTGGCCGGAATTCGCCGAGGTGCCCGCGGGCTGGACCGTGGCATGGGGGCCGGGCGATCGGGACGGGGCGCTCCGGTACGTGGAGGAGAACTGGCAGGACATGCGCCCGAGAAGCCTCGCTCTCGCGATGGCCCGGGCCGATGACGCCGCCCTTCGTACCGAGTAATTGCACCCATTCGCCGTGGCGCAGCAGGTGCACCTTCTGTCAGGAGAGTTTCGTATGGCTGAGGACAATCGGCGCTGGCCGTTGAGCAGCGAGCAGCAGCGGCTGTGGTTCCTCGACCGGCTGACGCCGGCGAGTGCCGCCTACCACGTCCCGGTCTCGTGGCGGTTGCGGGTCGACGTGCCGCTGCCGGCGGTCGTCGCCACCGTCGGGCGCCTGCTGGCCCGGCACGACGCGTTGTTCCTGGCCTTCGACGAGGTCGACGGCGAGCCCGTGCAGCGGCTGGTGTCCACCCGCGAGGTTCCCCTGACGGTCCACGATCTCACCGACCACCCCGCCGCCGAGCGTGACGCGCGCAGCGCCGAGGTGGTCCGGGAGGTGTCCCGTGCCCCGTTCGACCTGCGCGTCGGACCCCTGGTCCGGGCGGCCGTCTTCACGGTCGACGGCCAGGTGCGGCTGCTCCACCTGACCTTCCACCACATCGCCGTCGACGGCCTCTCCCTGGAGATCATCGAACGCGAACTCGCCGTCGGCCTCAGCGACGCCGCCGGCCTCGCCGGCGGCCCACGGCAGAGCGACGCCGCCGGATCGGGCAACGCCGTCGGGGCCGGTGCCGCCGGCGGGTCGGGGGACGCCGCCGGGTCGGCGGTGCCGGCCTACATCGAGCACTGCCTCCGGCAGCAGCGGTGGCTGGCCGGACCGCAGGCGCAGCAGGAACTCGACAGCCGCGTGGCGCAGTTGCGGGGCGCGCCGGAACTGCTCGAACTCGGGCGGGACCGCAACCGCCCCCGGGACTTCAGCTACCGCGGGGAGACCCTGCGGTTCACGGTGCCGCCGCAGCTCCGCGACCGGGTGCGGGCTCTGGCCGGCCAGCACGGGGTCACGCCGTACGTGGTGCTGCTGGCGGCCTTCACGGTCTTCCTGCACCGCCAGACCGGCCAGACCGACGTGGTCGTCGGTTCGCCGGTCGCCGGCCGGGGGGACAGCCGGTTCCTGGACGTGGTCGGGTTGTTCGCCGGCACGATGGTGTCCCGTACCGACCTGAGCGGCGAACCGACGTTCGGAACCGTCGTGACGCGTACCCAGGAGTCGGTGCTGGCCGCCCTGGAACACCTGGACGTGCCGTTCGACCACCTGGTCAACCGGCTGGTGCCGCAGCGGGTGCCGAGCCACGGCCCGCTCGTGCAGGTGCTGTTCGCGTTCCACGAGAACGGGCCGGGTGCGGTCGGCGGGTCGTTCCTGAGCCGCGAGTTCGTGCCGACGGACACCGCGAAGCTGGACCTCACGTTCACCGTCTACGACGTCGCCGGCCGGTACGACGTCGAGATCGAGTACTGCGCGGACCTGTTCCTGCCCGCCACGGTCGAGCACTTCTTCCGGCACTGGTCGAGCCTGCTGGGCAGCGCCCTCGACCGGCCCGACCTGGCGATCGGGCAGCTCGCGGCGATGGACGACACCGAGCGGGAGCTGGTGCGGTCCTGGACCACACCGTCCCCGGTGGACCTTCCCGACGGCGAGTTGGTGCATGAGTTGGTGGGGCGGTGGGTGGTGGGTTCGCCGGGTGCGGTGGCGGTGGTGTGTGGGGAGGTGGTGTTGACGTATGGGGAGTTGGGGGTGTTGTCGGATCGGGTGGCGGGGTTGTTGCGGGGTTTGGGTGTGGGTGGTGGTGGGTTGGTGGGGGTGTGTGTGGGGCGGTCGGTGGATGCGGTGGTGTGGTGTTTGGGGGTGTTGAAGGTTGGTGCGGCGTATGTGCCGTTGGATGTTGATTATCCGGTGGAGCGGTTGTCGTTGATGTTGGTGGATTCGGGTGTGTCGGTGGTGTTGGGGGGTTCGGGTGTGGCGGGGCGGTTGCCGTCGGGCCCGTGGCGGGTGGTGGAGATCGGTGTGGACGGTCCGGAGCCGGAGGCCGCGCAGGTGGCCGGGGAGGTGCCGGCGGTGACGGGGGACAGTGCGGCGTATGTGATCTACACGTCGGGCTCCACCGGCCGGCCCAAGGGCGTCACGGTGACCCACCGCAACGCCGCCCGGCTGTTCGCCTCGGCGGCCCGCGAGTTCCGGTTCGGCCCGGACGACGTCTGGTCGATGTTCCACAGCATGTCGTTCGACGTCAGCGTCTGGGAGATCTGGGGCGCGTTGAGCACCGGCGGCCGGCTGGTCGTGGTGCCCTACTGGGTCTCCCGCAGCCCCGAGGACCTGTACGCGCTGGTCCGGGACGCGCAGGTGACCGTGTTCAGCCAGACGCCGTCAGCGTTCGTCCAGTTCGAGGCCGTCGACGGCCGCCTCGGTGACCCGCTGCGGCTGCGCTACGTCATCTTCGCCGGTGAGGCGTTGGAACGCGGCTCGGTACGCCGGTGGACGCAGCGGCGCGGCGCGGACCGCCCCCGGCTGGTCAACATGTACGGGATCACCGAGACCACCGTGCACGACACCTTCCGCGAGATCGTGCCGGACGACCTGGACCGGGCCCTCACCCAGATCGGCCGTCCCCTGGCGGACATGGCGATCCACGTCCTGGACCGGTACCTGCGCCCCTGCCCGGTCGGCGTCACCGGGGAGATGTACGTCGGCGGTCCGGGGGTGGCCCGGGGCTACCTCGGCCAACCCGGCCTGACCGCGGGACGTTTCGTGGCGGACCCGGTGGGAGCCGAGCCGGGTGCCCGCCTCTACCGCAGCGGCGACCTGGCCCGGTGGCGTCCGGACGGGACCCTGGAGTACGCGGGCCGCGCCGACAGCCAGGTCAAGATCCGCGGCTTCCGGGTGGAGTTGACCGAGATCGAGGCGACCGCCCACCAGTTCCCCGGCGTCACCGCCGCGGCGGTCACCATCCGCCCCGACGACGCCGGGGCACCGCAGCTCATCGCGTACGTGTCGGGGGAGGCCGGGTCGGCGGTGCCGGTCGCCGACCTGCGGCGGTGGCTGGCGGACCGGCTGCCGGACTACATGGTGCCGGCGCGGTTCGTGGAGTTGGCGGCGATCCCGCTGACGCCGAGCGGCAAGACCGACCACCGGCGGCTGCCCGACCCGGACGAGGCCCGTCCCGCCGGCAGCGGTGACTACGTGGCACCGCAGGGACCGGTCGAGCGGCGGCTCGCCGAGATCTGGGTCGAGGCGCTCGGCCCGGTCCAGGTGGGCCGGCACGACAACTTCTTCCACCTGGGCGGGGACTCGATCCGCAGCATCCGGGTGCTCGGCGCGGCCCGCGCCAGCGGCATCTCCTTCGCGTTGCAGGAGCTGTTCCACCGGCCGACGGTCGCCGAACTCGCCACCGTCTGCACGGTCGTCGACCTGCCCGACGCCCCGGTACGTCGACCGTTCGAACTGGTCGCCGCCACCGACCGGGCGCACCTGCCGGCCGGTCTCGTCGACGCGTACCCGATGACGGCGTTGCAGGTGGGCATGGTCTACGAAATGACCCGTGACCTGGAGCGGCTGCCGTACCACAACGTCGACAGCATGAAGGTGCGGGCACCGTTCGAGGCGGACGCCTTCACCCGGGCGGTCGCCCACGTGGTACGCCGGCATCCGATCCTGCGTACGGCGCTGTCGTTGACCGATTTCAGCGAGCCGCTGCAACTGGTGCACGCCGAGGCGGTCCTGCCGGTCGGCGTCGACGACCTGCGTGACCTCGACGAGGCGGCGCAGGACGAGATCGTCCGGTCCTACCTGGAACACCAGCGGGTCACCCCGTTCGACCACGACCGCCCGCCGCTGCTGCGGATGCACGTGCACCGCCGCTCCGACGAGGTGTTCCAGTGGACGCTGACCGAGCACCACGCCGTGTTCGACGGCTGGAGCCTGCACTCCACCCTCAGCGAGATCATGCGGGTCTACCAGGGCCTGCGTGCCGGCGTGGAGCCGACCGACCCGCCGTTGAGCGCGCAGTACCGCGACTTCGTCGAGCTGGAACGCGCCGCGCTGACCTCGGCGGAGACCGAGCAGTTCTGGCGTGAGCGGCTGGCCGACCCGCCGGACACCCGGCTGCTGCGCTGGCCCGACGGGTCGGTGCCGGAGCTGCCCGCCGAGACCCGCTTCACGGGCGAGTGGTGGTACGCCACCGACGCCCGCCAACGGTACGGCTCGGTCGAGACGGTGCTCAGCCCGGAACTCTGCACGGCGTTGCGGGAGTTGGCCACCCGGTGCGGCGCCTCGCTGAAGACCCTCTTCGTCGCCGCCTGCCTGCGTACCGTCGGCTACGCTACCGGCGCGACGGACGTCCTGGTCGGGGTGACCGCCAACGGCCGCCCCGAGGAGCGTGGCGGCGACGACGTCCGTGGGCTGTTCCTCAACACGCTGCCGTTCCGGCTGGTGCTGCCGGACGGCCGGTGGACCGACCTGATCGCCGAGGTCTTCGCGGCCGAACGGGACATGTTGCCGCACCGCCGCTTCCCGATGGCCGAGATGCAACGCCGGCTCGGCATGGACCAGCCGGTCAACGTCAACTTCGTCTACAACCACTTCCACGTGATGGCCGAGATGCTGTCCGACCGGGGCACCGAGATCCTCGACGGCAAGATCGGCAGCTTCTCCACCGTCCGCGCCGAGCCGACGAACTTCCCGCTCAACATCGGGGTCGTCCGGGACCCGGTCTCCGACCGGGTGCTGCTGGCGATGGACTTCCACACCGACGCGGTGCGGGCCGAGCAGGTCCGGCTGCTGCGCGACTGGTTCGTGGCCGCCCTCTGGGACATGGTGACCGCCCCCGACCGTCACTACCTGCGCGGACCGCTGACGACCGCGTCCACCCCGACGCCCTCACCGGACCCGGCGACCGGGCCGGCACCGACCGTCGCGCCGGCACCGACCGTCGCGCCGGCACCGGTCGACGTGTCGGCGGCGGGCCCGGGGGCCACCGGTCCGGCGGGGCCGGTGGCGTGGACCGACCCGGCGGACGCGGGCGCTGGTGAGCTGGTGCATGAGTTGGTGGGGCGGTGGGTGGTGGGTTCGCCGGGTGCGGTGGCGGTGGTGTGTGGGGAGGTGGTGTTGACGTATGGGGAGTTGGGGGTGTTGTCGGATCGGGTGGCGGGGTTGTTGCGGGGTTTGGGTGTGGGTGGTGGTGGGTTGGTGGGGGTGTGTGTGGGGCGGTCGGTGGATGCGGTGGTGTGGTGTTTGGGGGTGTTGAAGGTTGGTGCGGCGTATGTGCCGTTGGATGTTGATTATCCGGTGGAGCGGTTGTCGTTGATGTTGGTGGATTCGGGTGTGTCGGTGGTGTTGGGGGGTTCGGGTGTGGCGGGGCGGTTGCCGTCGGGCCCGTGGCGGGTGGTGGAGATCGGTGTGGACGGTCCGGAGCCGGAGGCCGCGCAGGTGGCCGGGGAGGTGCCGGCGGTGACGGGGGACAGTGCGGCGTATGTGATCTACACGTCGGGCTCCACCGGCCGGCCCAAGGGCGTCACCGTCCCGCACTCCTCGGTCACCCGGCTGCTGCACTGGGGGCGGGACTTCCTGCACGCCGGCCCCGACGACGTCTGGTCGATGTTCCACAGCATGTCGTTCGACTTCTCCGTCTGGGAGATCTGGGGTGCGTTGAGCACCGGCGGCCGGCTGGTCGTGGTGCCCTACTGGGTCTCCCGCAACCCGGAGGACTTCCACCGGCTGGTGACCGGGGCCGGGGTGACCGTGCTCAACCAGACCCCCTCGTCCTTCGCCCAGTTCGAGGAGGTCGACTCCCGGTCGGACCAGCCACACGCGCTGCGCTGGGTGATCTTCGGCGGCGAGGCGCTGGAACACGCGTCGGTGCGCCGCTGGGCCGCGCGGCACGGCTGGGACCGGCCGCACCTGGTCAACATGTACGGGATCACCGAGACCACCGTGCACGTCACCGCCCGTACCCTCGGGCCGGACGACGTCGGGGACGGTCTGAGCCGGATCGGCCGCGAGGTGGCCGGGCTGACCGCCCACGTCCTCGACCCGATGCTGGTCCCCGTTCCGATCGGCGCGGTCGGCGAACTGTACGTCGGCGGCGCGCGGCTGGCCCGGGGGTACGCCGGCCGGCCGGCGCTGACCGCCGAGCGGTTCGTCGCCGACCCGTACGGCAGCCGGCCCGGTGGGCGGCTGTACCGCACCGGTGACCGGGTGCGGCTGCGCCCCGACGGCGACCTGGAGTACGCCGGCCGGGTCGACAACATGGTCAACATCCGGGGCTTCCGGGTCGAGCCCGGCGAGATCGAGGGCACCCTCGCCCGGCACCCGGCGGTCGGCGCGGCCGTGGTGACCGCCCGCACCGACGGGCCCGGTCGGGTCACCCTGGTCGGCTACGTCACGCCGGCCGGCACCGCCCCCCTCACCGCCGCCGAGGTACGCGAGTGGCTGCGGCACCAGCTTCCCGAGTACCTGCTACCGGCCCGGCTCATGGTGCTCGACGCGCTGCCGCTGACGCCCACCGGCAAGGTCGACCGTTCGGCGCTGCCCGAACCCGACCTCGACGGCGCGGTCACCGGCCCGGCCGCCCGGACCCCGGCCGAACGAATCCTCTGCGACCTCTTCGCCGAACTGCTCGGCGTGCCCGAGGTGGGCATCGACGGCAGCTTCTTCGGCCTCGGCGGCGACAGCATCATGTCCATCCAGCTGGTCAGCCGGGCCCGCCGCGCCGGCCTGCACCTCAAACCGAAGGACGTCTACCAGCAGCGCACCGTCCGCGCCCTGGCCGCCGTGGCGACCACCGTGGACGACCGGGCCGTCGAACGACCGGACGACGCGACAGGTGTGGTGCCGGTGACGCCGATCCTGGCCTGGGCCCGGGAGGAGCTGGGCGGCCCACTTGACGCGTTCAGCCAGTCGATGCTGGTCCGGGTGCCCGCCGCGACGACCGTCGACCAGGTGCGGCAGGCGTTGCAGGCGCTGCTCGACCACCATCCCGCGCTGCGGATGCGGGCCCGTACCGGGGACGGGCCGTGGGAGCTGGAGATCCCGCCCGCCGGGGCGGTACGCGCCGGGGACTGCCTGCACACCGTCGACCTGACCGACGCCACCCCGGCCGGGCGCGCGACGGCCCTCGCCGACCAGGCACAGGCCGCCCGGGACCGGTTGCGTCCCGCCGACGGGGTGCTCGTGCAGGCCGTCTGGTTCCCGGCCGGCCCGCAGACCGGCAACCGGCTGCTGCTGGTCGTCCACCACTTCGCCGTCGACGGGGTGTCGTGGCGCATCCTGCTCGCCGACCTCCGGGCCGCCTGCACCGCGCTCGGCGACGGGAGACCGCCGACGTTGGAGCCGGTGGGTACGTCGCTGCGCGGCTGGGCGCGGCAGGTCGCGGCGCTCACCGACGGACCGGTCCGCGAGGACGAACTGGCCGGCTGGACGCGGCTGCTGGACCGGCCGGCGACGCACCTCGGCGAGCGCCCCCTCGACCCCCGGGTCGACGTCTTCGCCCGGCTGCGCAGCCTCTCCCGCAGCGCCTCGACGGACTGCACCTCGGCCGTGCTCACCACCGCCCCGGCCGCGTACCGCACCGGGGTGGACGAGATCCTGCTGACCGCGCTGGCCCTGGCGCTGCCGCCGTGGCTGGCCCGGCGGGGCCGGGGCGGCACCGACGGGGTGCTGGTCAACCTGGAGGGGCACGGCCGCGACGGCCTGGTGCCGGACGCCGACCTGTCCCGCACCGTCGGCTGGTTCACCCGCATCCACCCCGTCCGGCTCGACCCGGGTCCGGTGGACGGGGCGCAGGTCCGCTCCGGTGGTCAGGCGGTCAGCGCCGCGGTGAAACGGGTCAAGGAGCAGCTCCGCGCCCTGCCACCCGCCGGCGGGTACGGCGTGCTGCGCTATCTCGACCCGCGTACCGGCCCGGTGCTGGCCGGGATGCCGGCCCCCCAGGTGGCCTTCAACTACCTGGGCCGGTTCCCCGCCGCCGCACCTGACGACTGGGGGCCGGCCGAGGAGGGCGCGGTGCTGAGGGGCGGGGCCGATCCCCGGCACCCCGTGCCGCACGTGCTGGAGGTCGCCGCCGTCACCGTCGACGGCCCGACCGGCCCGCACCTGCGGACCACCTGGTCGTGGCCGGCGGAGCTGCTGGCCGAGGCCGACGTGGCCGACCTCGCGGACGACTGGCACGCCGCCCTGGAGGCGGTGGTGGCCGGCGCGACGGCACCGGCCGGCGGCGGTCCCACGCCGTCGGACCTGACGCTGGTCACGCTGAGCCAGGACGAGATCGACGACCTTGAGCAGGAACTGGCGGCGGAACAGGGAGCGGTGTCATGACCACGTCGAGCATCGAGGACATTCTGCCGCTGGCACCCCTGCAGGCCGGGATGATGTTCCACTCCTGGCACCAGAGCAGCGGGCCGGAGGTGCAGACCGCGCAGCTGATCCTGGACCTGCACGGTCCGCTGGACGTCGCCGCGCTGCGGGCGGCGGCGGAGGCGCTGCTGCGCCGCTACCCCAACCTGCGGGCGAGTTTCCGGGAACGCCGCTCCGGCCCACCCGTGCAGGTGGTCGTCCGCCAGCCGGAGCTGTCCTGGACGGAAGTCACCGTCGCTCCGGAGGAGGACCCGGACGCCGCCCTCGCCCGGCACACCGAGGCTGACCAGGGACGGCGGTTCGACCTGCGGCGGGCCCCGCTGATCGGGTTCCGGCTGATCCGGGTCGACAGCCACCGGCACCGGCTGGTCGTCACCTACCACCACATCCTGCTCGACGGCTGGTCCACCGCCCTGCTCATCCGTGACCTGTGCGCCCTCTACGCGCAGGGCGACGTGCTGCCACCGGCCCCGTCGTACCGGGACTTCCTGGGCTGGCTGGCCGGGCGGGACCGGCCGGGCGCGGAGGCGGCCTGGCGGACGGCGCTGGCGGACCTGGCCGGGCCCACCCTCGTCGCCCCGGCCGACCCGACCCGCGTCCCGGTCTGGCCCGGCGACCTGCCGGCCGAACTCGACCCGGCGGCCACGGCGGACCTGGTGGCGTTCGCCCGCCGGCACGACCTCACCGTCAACACCCTCGTGCAGGGCGCGTGGGCGCTGCTGATCGGCCAGCTCACCGGGCGCGACGACGTGACGTTCGGCGCGGCGGTCTCCGGCCGGCCACCCGAGCTGCCCGGGTCCGAGAGCATGGTCGGGCTGCTGATGAACGTGGTGCCGGTACGGGTCCGGCTGCGCCGCGACGAACCCCTGTCGGCGCTGCTGACCCGCCTCCAGCACGAGCAGGCGCAGCTCATCGAGCACCACCACCTGGGCCTGGCCGACATCCAGAAGGTGGCCGGGACCGGCGAACTGTTCGACACCTGCGTCGCGTTCGAGAACTTCCCCGAGTCCGGTGAGCTGCGCTGCGGGCCGCTGCGGGTGGAGGCGGGTGCCGCCGACGCCGCCCACTACCCGCTGAGCCTGAACGCGGCGGCCGGCACCCGGCTGCGGATGCGGCTGTCGTACCGGCCCGACCTGTTCCCGGTGGGGTTCGCCCGGGGGCTGCTGCGCCGGTTCACCCGGCTGCTGACCGAACTGCCCACCCTGCTCGGGACGCGTACCGGCCGGCTCGACCTGCTCGACGTGCCCGAGCGGCTCCGGCTGTCCACCCAGGGCCGCAACCCCGACCCGGTGCCGGTGGCGACCCTGCCGGCCCTGGTCGAGGCGTGGGCGGCCGGTACGCCCGACGCGGTCGCCGTCCGCTGCGGGGCGGACCGGCTGACGTACGGCGGGTTGAACGCGCGGGCGAACCGGCTCGCCCACGCGCTGATCGCCCGGGGGATCGGCCCGGAGCAGCTCGTCGCGCTGGTCCTGCCGCGCGGGGTGGACCTGGTCACCGCGATCCTCGCGGTGACCAAGGCGGGCGCCGGGTACCTGCCGGTCGACCCGGAGTACCCGGGCCCGCGCGTCGCGCAGATGCTCGCCGACGCCGCGCCGGCCGGCGTGGTGTTCGCCGGGGCGGACGCCGCGCCGACGGCCCGCGCCGCCGCCGAGGCCGCCGGGCTGCCCCGGATCGACCTCGACGACCCGGCGCTGCTCGCCGAGCTGTCCGGCCACCCGGACCGCGACCCCACCGACCGGGACCGCCGCACCCCGCTGCTGCCGACCCACCCGGCGTACGTGATCTTCACCTCCGGGTCCACCGGGCGGCCGAAGGGCGTCGTCGTCACCCACCAGGGCGTCAGCAGCCTCGCCGCCACCCAGGCCGACCGGCTCGGCGTGGACGGTCGGGCCCGCGTCCTCCAGTTCGCCTCACCCAGCTTCGACGCCTCGTTCTGGGAACTGTGCATGGCGTTGACCTCGGGCGCGGCTCTCGTCGTGCCGACCGAACGGCTGCTCGTCGGCGACCTGCTCGCCGACTTCGTCCGGGCCCACGGGATCACCCACGCGACGCTGCCACCGGCGGTGCTCACCCCGCTGGCCGCGCAGCCCCTGCCGACCCTGCGCTCCCTGGTGCTGGCCGGCGAGGCGTGCCCCGCCGAACTGGTCACCCGCTGGGCGGAGGGCCGCCGCATGGTCAACGCGTACGGCCCGACGGAGACGACGGTCTGCGCCACCATGAGCGCCGACCTGCGGGCCGACCGGGCCGGGTCCGGGGCCGCCGTGCCCATCGGCCGCCCGGTCCGCAACTGCCAGGTGTACGTCCTCGACGACGCCCTGCGGCTGGTCCCCGCCGGGGTGGCCGGTGAACTGTACGTCTCCGGCCGGGCCCTGGCCCGGGGCTACCTGCGCCGGCCGGGGCTGACCGCGACCCGGTTCCTGGCCGACCCGTACGCGGGGCCGGGGGAGCGGATGTACCGCACCGGTGACCTGGTGCGCTGGCGTCCCGACGGCGAGCTGGAGTTCGTCGGCCGGGTGGACGACCAGGTGAAGGTGCGCGGCCACCGGATCGAACCGGGCGAGGTGGAGGCGGTGCTGACCCGGCACGACACGGTCGCCCAGGCGGCGGTGGTCGTCCGGGAGGTGGGCGCGGGCGGGCGGCAGCTCGTCGGCTACCTGGTGGGCCCGCCGGACGGCCCCGCCCCCGACCCGGCCACGGTCCGCGCCTTCGTCGCCGCCCACCTGCCCGAGTACATGGTGCCGAACGTCCTGGTGCCCCTGGCGGCCCTGCCGCTGAACCGCAACGGCAAGGTCGACCGGGCGGCCCTGCCCGCACCCGACCAGGAGCCGACGACCGTCGCCGACCAGCCGGGCACCGCCACCGAGAAGCTGCTGTGCGACCTGTTCGCCGAGGTGCTGGGGGTGCCCACGGTCGGCGTCACGGACAGCTTCTTCGGCCTCGGCGGCGACAGCATCTCGTCGATCCAGCTGGTCAGCCGGGCGCAGAGCGAGGGGCTGGCCATCCGGCCCCGGGACGTCGTCGCGCACCCGACCGTCGCCGGGCTCGCCGCCGTCGCCGACCTGGCCGCCGACCAGAGCCGGGACGCCGCCGCCAGCAGTGCCGACGACGGGGTGGGCGAGTTCGAACCGACGCCGATCATGGAGTGGCTGCGGGCGGCCGGCGGACCGGTCGACGGCTACTACCAGTCCATGGTGGTCCGGGTTCCCGCCGACCTCACCGAACCGGATCTCCGCGCCGCCCTCCAGGCGGTGCTCGACCGGCACGACACGCTGCGGATGCGGCTGGACCGGCCGTCCTGCCCCGACGGCCCGTGGCGGCTGGACGTGGCGGCCCCGGGCAGCGTACCGGCCGCGTCGGTGCTGACCCGGGTGCCAGTCGACCCGGACACGCCGGAGCCGGACCGCCGCCGGATCGTCGCCGACCACGCGGCGGCGGCCCAGGTCCGGCTAGCGCCGGGCGCGCGGGTGATGCTCCAGGCCGTCTGGTTCGACGCCGGACCCGGGCACCGGGGCCGGCTGCTGCTGGCCGCCCACCACCTCGCCGTCGACGCGACGTCCTGGCGGATCCTGCTGCCCGACCTGGCCGCCGCGTGGGCGGCCGTGTCCGCCGGTGGACGGCCCGAGCTGGCCCCGGTCACCACCTCGTACCGGCGGTGGTCGACGCTGCTGGGCGAGGAGGCGACCCGACCGGCCCGCAGCGCCGAACTGGACCTGTGGCGCGGGATGCTGGCCGCGCCCCCGCCGCCGGTCGGCACCCGCGCCCTGGACCCGGCCCGGGACACCGCCCGGACCGCCCGTTCGCTGGCGCAGACCCTCCCGGTGGAACTGTCGGCGGCGCTGCTGCGCCGGGTGCCGGACGCGTTGCACGCCCGGGTCGACGAGGTGCTGCTGGCCGCGCTGACCGTCGCGGTCGCGTCGGGCCGGCCCGGCGGGCTGCTGGTCGACATCGAGAGCCACGGCCGCGAACCGCTGGCCGAGCATGTCGACGTCGCCCGTACCGTCGGCTGGTTCACCAGCCTGTACCCGGTGCGGCTGGACCCGGGGGCGGTGGACTGGGCGCAGGTGTGGGCCGCCGGGCCCGCCGTCGGCACCGTCGTGCGGCGGGTCAAGGAGCAGCTCCGCGCGGTGCCCGACCACGGCATCGGGTACGGGTTGCTGCGCTACCTGAACCTGGCCACCGGCCCCGAACTCGCCGGACTGGGCCGCCCGCAGCTCGGCTTCAACTACCTGGGCCGGCTCGGTGGCGGCACGTCCGAGGCGGACTGGACCCCCGTACCGCAGGACGCCCTCGGCGGTGACGTCGACGCGGACATGCCGCTGCCGCACGCGGTGTCGCTGAACGCCGTCACCGTGGACCTCGCCGACGGTCCGCAGCTGCGGGCCACCTGGACCTGGGCCGGTGACGCCGTGCCCGAGGCCCGGGTCCGCGAGCTGGCCGACGGGTGGCTGCGCGCGCTGCAGGTGCTGGCGGACAGCACCGCGACCCCGGCGGTGGGCCGGATCCCCTCCGACTTTCCGCTGGTCACGATCGGTCAGGGGGAGCTGGACACGATCTCGGCCGAGCATCCCCGGCTGACCGACCTGCTGCCGCTGGCCCCGTTGCAGGAGGGCATCCTCTACCACGCCACGTACGCCGGGACCGGCGCGGACGTCTACACCGCCCAGCTGACCCTGGAACTGACCGGCCGGCTGGACCCGGCGGCCCTGCGCCGGGCCGCCCGGGACCTGCTGACCCGGCACCCGCACCTGGGCGCGGCGTTCCGGCAGCGGCTCACCGGCGCCCCGGTGCAGGTGATCGGCGACGGCGTCGAGCTGCCCTGGCAGGAGGTCGACCTGTCGGCGCTGCCCGCTCCGCAGGCGCAGGCCGAGGCCACCCGCATCGCCGACACGCAGCGGCGTCGACGCTTCGACCCGGCCCGGCCGCCGCTGCTGCGGTTCAGCCTGGTCCGCCTGGGTGAAGAGCGGTACCGTCTCGACTTCACCCACCACCACATCCTGCTCGACGGCTGGTCGCTGTCGCTCGTCGTCCGCGACCTGATCGCGCTCTACGAGCACCACCGGGGGGCCGCCGCCCCGCCGCCGCCGGTGCCGTTCCGCACCTATCTGGACTGGGTGGCCCGGCAGGACCGGCCGGCCGCCGAGGCGGCGTGGCGGACGGCGCTGGCCGGACTGGCCGAACCGACCCTGCTGGCCGGGCCGGGTGCCGCCCACCCGACGGCGCTGCCCCGCGACCTCGACGTCGAGCTGGACGAGGGGCTGACGGCGGCGCTGACCGGCCTGGCCCGGGAGCGGGGCGTCACGGTGAACACCGTGCTCCAGGCCGCCTGGGGGGTGTTGCTCGGTTACCTGACCGGGCGTGCCGACGTGGTGTTCGGGATGCCGGTGGCGGGCCGTCCGCCGGAGCTGCCCGGCGTCGCGACGATGGTGGGGCTGTTCCTCAACACGCTGCCGGTACGGGTACGGACCACCCCCGGGGAGGCGTTCGGCGACCTGCTGACCCGGCTGCACGGCGAGCAGTCCGCGCTGGTGCCGCACCAGTACCTGGGGCTGGGCGCGGTGCAGCGGCTCGCCGGCACCCCCGGCACCCTCTTCGACACCCTGTACGTCTTCGAGAACTACCCGGTCGCGCTGGACGGCACCCCGGCCCTGGGCGAGGCCCGGATCACCGACGTGCAGGGCCGCGACGCCACCCACTACCCGCTCGCCGTGGTGGTGCTCCCCGGGGCCCGGATGCGGATCCGCCTCAGCCACCAGCCGGACCTGGTCTCCCCGGCGACCGCCGACGCGGTGCTGGAACGGTTGCGGGCGCTGCTGGGGGCGGTCGTCGCCGACCCGGGTATCCCGGTGGCCCGGCTGTCCCCGCTCACCGGGGCGGACCGGCGGCTGCTCGCCGAGGCCAACGACACGACCGTCCCGCCGGCCCCGACCGACCCGGACACGCTGGTCGGCCGGTTCGAGGCGCAGGTACGACGCACCCCGGACGCGGTCGCCGTCCACGACGGCGACGGGGAGCTGAGCTACGCCGACCTGGACGCCGCCGCCAACCGGCTGGCCCACCTGCTGATCGGCCGCGGCGTCGGCCCGGAACGGGTGGTGGCCGTCGCCCTGCCCCGCTCCACGGCCAGCCTGGTGGCGATCCTCGCCACGGTCAAGACGGGTGCCGCGTACCTGCCGGTGGACCCGGAGTATCCGGCCGCGCGGCGGACCCTGATGGTCAGCGACAGCGGGGCCGACTGCGTGCTGACGACCGGGGGGACCGTCGGGCAGTGGGTCGCCGCGGGCTGCCCCGCCGACCGCTGCCTCGACGTCGACGCCCCGGCCGTGGGGGAACTGCTCGCCCGGCAACCGGCGACCGCCCCCACCGACCGGGACCGGTCCACGCCGCTGCGCGTCGCCCATCCCGCCTACGTCATCTACACCTCCGGCTCGACCGGCCGGCCCAAGGGCGTCGTCGTGCCGCACGCCGGCATCGTCAACCGGCTGGCCTGGATGCAGGACCGGTACCGGCTGACGGCCGCCGACCGGGTCCTGCACAAGACGAGCCTCAGCTTCGACGTGTCGGTGTGGGAGATGTTCTGGCCGCTGTCCACCGGCGCGGCGGTCGTCGTCGCCGACGTGGACGACCAGCGGGACCCGACCCGGCTGGCCCGGCTGATCGACAGGCAGCGGGTCACCACCGCCCACTTCGTACCGTCGGTGCTCGCCGCCTTCCTGGCCGAGCCGGTCGCGGCGCACTGCGTCGGCCTGCGCCGGGTGATCTGCAGCGGCGAGGCACTGGACCCGGAACTCGCCCACCGGTTCCACGCCACCTGCGGCGCGGAGCTGCACAACCTGTACGGGCCCACCGAGGCGTCCGTGGACGTCACCCACTGGCCGGTGCCGGCGGGCAGCCGGGCGGCGTACGTGCCGATCGGGCGGCCCATCTGGAACACCCGGGTGCACGTGCTGGACGGTTTCCTGCGACCGGTGCCCCCGGGGGTGGTGGGCGACCTCTACCTGACCGGTGTCGGTCTGGCCCGGGGCTACCTGGACCGCCCCGGGCTGACCGCGGAGCGGTTCCTGGCAGACCCGTTCGGCGGCCCGGGGGAGCGGATGTACCGCACCGGGGACCGGGCGGCCTGGGACCCCGCCGGCCAGGTGGTCTTCCACGGGCGCGACGACCAGCAGGTCAAGGTGCGGGGCTTCCGCGTCGAACTGGGCGAGATCGACGCGGCGCTGGCCCGCTGCGCCGGGGTGCTGGCGGCGGCGACGACGGTCCGCGAGGACGTGCCGGGCATCCGCCGGATCGTCGGGTACGTGGTGCCGACGCCGGCCGCCCCGTTCGATCCGGTCCGGTTGCGCGACGAACTGGCCGCGAGCCTGCCGGCGCACCAGGTGCCGGCGGCGTTCGTGGCGCTCGACGCGCTGCCGCTCGGGCCGACCGGCAAGCTCGACCGGGCGGCCCTGCCCGCGCCGCCGACGCCCACGGCCGACCCGGTCGCCGCCGCGCCGCCCGACGGGCTGCCGGCCCGGCTGTGCGAGCTGTTCAGCGAGGTGCTGGGGGTGCCGGCGGGGGTCGACGACGACTTCTTCGACCTGGGCGGCGACTCGTTGACCGCGATGCGGCTGGTGCACGGCGTCGAGGCGGCGCTCGGCGTCGACCTGGAGGTCGTGGAGCTGATGGCGCACCCCACCCCCGCCCGGCTGGCCGCGCGCCTGCCCGAACCGGTGCCGGCCGCCGACTGACCCGGCCGCCCTCCCACCGACCAGCGGCCGTCCGTCGGCCGACCCCACCCCTGCGAACGAAGGTTGACGACAATGCTGACGCTGGGATTCAGCGGCCTCGACCGCGGCACGGCGCTCAAGCGCGCGATACTCGGCGACGGGTGGCGGCGGGAACAACGGATCGTCCAGGGCCTGGACTCCGCGGCGGCGCTGGTCGACGAGACCGGGGTGATCGCCGCCGCCGCCCAGGAACGCTACGACGGTGACAAGGGCACCGGCCGCTTCCCCCGGGACGCGATCGACGCCTGCCTGCGGGCGGCCGGGGCGACGATGCGTGACGTCGCGGTCGTCGCGCACGGCTTCCGCTACGAACCGTCCCCGGTCTGGCAGCTCGACCACCTCTCCACCCGCTGGTACGAGGAGGTGTACGCGCAGCGCGTCCAGCGGGAGGTCTTCGCCGCCAACTACCCGCCGGCCGTCGCCGAACCCCGGTTCGTGCACGTCGGGCACCACGTCGCCCACGCCGCCAGCAGCTACTACCTCAGCGGGTTCGACGAGGCGCTGGTGGTGGTGGCCGACGGCATGGGCGAGCAGGAGTCGCTGACGGTGTTCGCGGGGCGGGGCGCGGTGCTCGACCCGCTCGGCAGCTATCCGATCATGAGTTCGCTGGGCATCCTCTACAGCGTCTTCACCCACTATCTCGGCTTCCAACCCGGGATGGACGAGTACAAGGTGATGGGCCTGGCCCCGTACGGCGACCGGCAGCGCTACCGGGCCACCCTCGACGAGTTCGTCCGGCTCGACCCCGACGGCGGGTACGCCGTACCGCTGCTGTCGGCCAACAAGTCCCCGCTGGAACGCGAGACGCACCAGGGGGTGCTGCGCCGGCTGGAGGAGAAGCTCGGCCCGGCCCGCGAGCCCGACACGGAGCTGGGGCAGCACCACATGGACGTGGCCGCCGCCCTGCAGGACGCGCTGGAACGCACCCTGCTGCACGTGCTGACCGAGTACCGCCGCCGCACCGGGCTGCGTCGGCTCTGCCTGGCCGGCGGGGTCGCGCTGAACTGCTCGGCGAACGGGGTGATCCTGCGCAGCGGCCTCTTCGACGAGGTGTTCGTCCAGCCGGCCTCCGGGGACGACGGCACCGCGCTCGGGGCGGCCCTGGCCGCGCTGCGCGAGGCGCGGCCGGCGACGCCGACCGGGATGCGGATGCCGTACTGGGGGGACGGGTGCAGCGCCGAGGACGTCGCGGCGGCGCTGCGGGACCTCGGTCCGGGCTTCGAGATCCGCCGGTACGCCGAGGCGGACCTGGTCCGCGAGACCGTCGCGTTGATCGAGGGCGGGGCCACCGTGGCGGTGTGCCAGGGCCGGATGGAGTTCGGCCCGCGTGCCCTGGGCAACCGCAGCATCCTCGCCGACCCGCGCTCGCCCACCATGCGCGAACACCTCAACACGGTGGTCAAGCAGCGTGAGGAGTTCCGCCCGTTCGCCCCGGCGGTGCCGGTGGAGGACGCCGCCCGCTACTTCGACATCCCGCCGGGCACGGAGGCGGCGTTCCGGCACATGCTGATGGTCACCGGTGTCCGGGCGCCCTACCGGGACCGGTTGCCCGCCGTCACGCACGTCGACGGGTCGGCCCGGGTGCAGGTGGTGCACCGCGAGGACGCGCCGCTGTTCTGGGGGCTGCTGCGCGAGATGGGCCGGCGGACCGGGCTGCCGGTGCTGGTCAACACGTCGTTCAACCTGCGGGGTCAGCCCATCGTCCGGACCCCGGCCGAGGCGGTCGCCACCTTCGCCCGGTCCACCCTGGACGCCCTCGTTCTCGACGGCCACCTGGTCCGCCGCACCGCCGGGGGGCCCGCGTGAGCGTCGACCACGAGCCGGCGGCGGTCGACACCCCGCCGTACGAGGAGATCGTCCGGGCGGCCTTCGGTCAGGTGCTCCGCCGGGCGGAGATCGCCCCGGACGCCGACTTCTTCGACCTCGGCGGGCAGTCCCTACAGGCCGTGGAGGTGGCGCTCGAACTGCGTCGGCGGATCGGCGTACCGGTCGAGATGGACCTGCTGTTCCGCTACCGACGGCCGGTCGACCTGGTGGCGCACCTGGCCCGGCTCGCGCCGCCGGCCCGCCGGGTGCCGATCTCGCCGACCGAGGAGCGGCTGCTGTTCCTGGACCGGCTGCACCCGGACTCGCCGCTGTACTGCGTCCCGGTGCGCTACGAGTTCGCCGGTGCGGTCGACGCCGAGGCGCTGCGGGCCGCGCTCCAGGAACTGGTGGACCGGCACGAGGCGTTGCGGACCTGTTTCCCGGCGGACGGGCGGAAGCTGGTCCGGACGGCGGCCACGCTGCCGTGGACGGCCGTCGACCTGTCCGGGGAGGAGCCGGCACGGGCCGCCGTCGAGTCCCGGCGGCACCTCGACGCGGAGGCCCGCCGCCCGGTCCCCACCGACGTGCCGCCGCTGGCCCGCGCCTGCCTGGTCACCGAGCCCGGCGACCGTACGGTGCTGCTGCTCACCCTGCACCACCTGATCGCCGACCAGCACTCGCTGGACCTGCTCGACAGCCAGCTCCAGCAGGCGTACGGCGCCCGGGTCGGCCTCGCCGGGGAGCTGCCACCGGTGCGCCGCCGGGGCCTGGCCAACCGACCCGACGCGGCGGAGTCACTGGCCCACTGGCGGGACCAGCTCGCCGGCCTGGGCGGTCGGCTGGCGCTGCCGACCGACCGGCCCCGACCCGGGGTGGTGGGCCCGGCGGGTGTGGTGGTGACCGCGCCGCTCGACCCGGCGCTCGTCACCCGGCTGACCGACCTGGCGCGGGACTGCGCGGCGTCGGAGTTCATGGTGCTGCTCGCCGCCTACACGGCCTTCCTCAGCCGGGCCGCCGCACCCGAGGGCACGACCCACGCGTCCGACGTGGTGGTCGGCGCACCCTTCGGCGGGCGGACGGTGGACGACGAGGACACCGTCGGCATGTTCGTCAACGTCCTGCCGGTCCGGGTCCGGATCGACGCCGACACCACCTTCCGGGACCTCGTCGGCCAGGTCCGTGGACGGGTCACTGCGGCGCTCGCGTACCAGTGGACGCCGTTGCAGGAGTTGGTGGCGGAGCTGACCGACGCCGCCGGGCCGGACGGGAACCCGCTGACCCAGATCGGCATCTCGCACGTCGACGACCGCGACTGGCGCTGGGCGCCGGCCGGCGCACCGGCCGTGCGGGAGGTGCTGTCCACCGGCACCGCCAAGTTCGAGCTGCTGTGGACCGTCACCACCGGGACGACGTCGGCGACGTCCGCCCTGGAGGTCGCCGCCGACCTGTTCACCCCGGACCGGGCCCGGGAACTGCACGCCACCCTGCTGGCCGACCTCGCCCGGCTCAGCGCCGCCCCGGACACCCCGGTGGCGTCGGGACCGTCGGCGGCCGTCGCCCACGGGTACGTCCGTCAGCCCGCCGAGCGGCCGGTGCACGAGGTGGTGGCGCTGCGGGCGCGGGCCCACCCGGAGGCGGTCGCGGTCCGGCACGGCGACCGGGAGCTCAGCTACGGCGCGCTGGACACCGCCGCCGCCGGCCTCGCGGGGCGGCTCGTCGCGGCGGGCGTACGACCGGGGGACCGGGTGGCGGTCGCCGCCGCTCGGGGCGCGGACGCGGTGACCGCGTTCCTGGCCGTGCTGCGCGCCGGGGCGGCGTACGTGCCCGTCGACGTGGCCCAGCCGCCGACCCGCAGCCGGGCGATCGGGCGGGACAGCGGGGTACGGCTGGCGCTGTGCGAGCGGGGCCGCGAGGACCACGTGCCGCCCGGGGTGCCGACGATCGAGCTGCCCGGGACTCCCGGGACGCCGACAGCCGGGGCCGTGGTCGGGTCGTCGCACGTCCCGGTGACGGTCCGGCACCCGGCGTACGTCATGTACACCTCCGGGTCCACCGGTACGCCGAAGGGGGTGGTGGTTCCGCACGAGGCGATCCTGCGGCTGGTGCCGCACTCCAACTTCCTGCGGCTGGGGCCGGACGACGTCGTCGCTCACCTGTCGAACACCGCCTTCGACGCGGCCACCCTGGAGATCTGGGGCGCGCTGTGCGCGGGCGCGACGCTGGTGGTGGTGCCCCGCGAGGTCACCCTGTCGCCGTACCGGCTGGGGCGGTTCCTCGCCGGGACCGGGGTGAGCGTCATGTTCACCACGAACGCCCTGCTCAACGCGATCGTCACGCACGTGCCCGACGCCTTCGCCCGGCTGCGGGTGCTGCTGATCGGCGGCGACCAGTACGCGCTGGCGCAGATCCGCCGGATGCTGGCCGCCGGTGCGCCGGAGCATCTGGTCAACGCGTACGGGCCGACGGAGAACACCACCTTCTCCGCCGCGCACGAGGTCGTCCCCGCCGACCTGGACGGGGGCGTCATCCCGATCGGCGGCCCGATCGACGGCGGCTACCTGCGGGTGCTCGACGACCGGCTGACCCCGGTCACCCCCGGCGGCACCGGTGAGCTGTACGTCGGCGGGCAGGGGCTGGCAGACGGCTACGTGGGCGATCCGGGGCGTACCTGCGCGGCGTTCGTCGCGGACCCGTTCGCCGACACGCCCGGCCAGCGGCTCTACCGCACCGGCGACCTGGTGCGGCTGCGGCCCGACGGGGACGTGGTGTTCCTGGGCCGCCGCGACGACCAGGTCAAGATCAGTGGGTTTCGGGTGGAGCTGGGCGAGGTGGAACGGGTGCTCGGCGACTGCCCGCAGGTGGGTGACCACGCGGTGGTGGCGGTCACCGACGCGGAACCGGTGGAACTCGTCGCCGTGTCGACGGGCCCGGCCGAGCCGTCCGAGGTGCGGGAGTACCTGCGGGCCAACCTGCCCCCCTACATGGTGCCGGCGCGGTGCCACCGGCTGCCCGCCCTGCCGGTGACTCCCAACGGCAAGGTGGACCGGGCGGCGCTGCTGGCGGCGCTCGGCCGCGACCCGGACCCGGAACCGCCCGTCCCCGCCGACCCGCCCGTCCCCGACGCCGCCTCCCCGCCGGGGGACCCGGTCGCCGCCGGGCTCGCCGACATCTGGCGGGACCTGCTGGGGGTGACGGAATTCGGCGCGGACAGCCAGTTCTTCGCGCTCGGCGGCACCTCGATCAAAGCCCTGCACCTGGTCGGCGCGGTGCACCGGCGGTTCGGTGTCGACCTGCGGATCGTCACCGTGTTCCGCCGGCCGTCCTTCGCCGACCTGGCCCGGGAGATCGCCGACCTGGTGCGGACCGAGCAGAGGGGGAACGGCGATGGACCTGGGCGACCCTGACCTGTACCTCGACCCCGGCCGCTTCGCCAGGTGGCGTCGGTACGCCGCCGACGACGCCGTGCTGTGGAGCGACGCCGGCACCTCACCGGGCGGCTTCTGGTCGGTCTTCTCGCTCGCCGGGTGCCGCGCGGTGCTGGCGCCGAAGGCCGCGTTCACCTCCGAGTACGGCATGATGATCGGCTTCGACCGTGACCACCCCGACAAGGCGGGCGGCGGGATGCTGGTGGTCGCCGACGGCCCCCGGCACACCCGGCTGCGCAGCGTCATCATGCCGTTCCTGTCCAGGGCGATGGCCGAGTCGCTGGAGGACGTCGTCCGGCAGGAGGTCCGCCAGCTCGTCGCGGACGCCGTGTCGGCGGGCGGCCTCGACGTCGCCGCCTCCCTCGGGCCGGTGATCCCGGCGAGTGTCGTCTGCCGCCTGCTCGGCGTGCCGGCGACCGACCGGGACATGCTGATCGAGCTGACCAGCCACGCCTTCGGCGGCGCGGACAGTTCCTTCGACCGGATGCCGCCGGACGCGGCGCACTCGGAGATGATCCTCTACCTCGCCGACCTGGTGGCCGAGCGGCGGCACAGCCCGGGTGACGACCTGATCAGCGCGCTGGCCGGTGACCCCCGGTTCGACCTGCGTGAGGTCCTGCTCAACTGCGACAACGTCCTGGTCGGCGGCAACGAGACGACCCGGCACGCGATCGCCGGCTGCTTCCACGCGCTGGCCACCGCCGCGGGCACCCTGGACCGGCTGCGCAGCGACCCGGACCTCGTCGGGCCGCTCGTCGAGGAGGTCATCAGGTGGACCTCACCCGCGATGCACGTGCTGCGGGTCGCCACCGAGGACGTCGAGCTGCCCGGTCAGCGGGTGGCCAGCGGCGAGGCGGTGGTGGCCTGGCTGCCGGCGGCCAACCGCGACCCCCGGCACTTCGCGGCGGCCGACGAGTTCCGTCCCGGCCGCCCGGCCAACCACCTGGGGTTCGGCTACGGCCCGCACCACTGCCTGGGGGCCGCGCTGGCCCGGCTGGAACTGCGGGCGCTGCTGCTCGCGCTGGCCGAGTTCGTCGACTCGGTGTCCGTGGTCGGCGAGCCGGTGCCGCTGCGCTCCAACCTGGTCCACGGCTACCGCCACCTGCAGGTACGGCTGGAACCCGTGGGCCGTGCCACCAACCACCGAGAGGCGCTGAGTTGAGTGACCGCGTTCAGGGACGCCCGGTTCCGTCGGCTGTACGTCGGCGACGCCCTGTCGGGCTTCGGGGACACCGCGCTGCTGCTGGCCCTCGGCATCTGGGTCAAGGACCTCACCGGAAGCAACTCGGCCGCCGGTGCCGTGTTCCTGGCGATGGGCCTGCCGGTGCTGTTCGCCCCGCTGGCCGGACGGCAGATCGACCGGGTACGCCGCAAGCCGCTGCTGATGGCGACCAACGCGATCGCCGGACTGGCGGTGCTGGCGCTGCTGCTGGTACGCACCGCCGACCACACCTGGATCATCTACGGCGTCGCCATCGTGCACGGCTGTGTCGCCACGGTACTCATGGCGGGGCGCAACGCCCTGCTCAAGGACCTGCTGCCCGACAGTGACCTCGGCTCCGCCAACGCGGCGTTCGGCACCCTGTTCGGGTTCACCCGGATTCTCGCGCCGCTCGTCGGTTCCGGCATCTACGCCGCGTTCGGCGGTCACCTGCTGGCGCTGATCGACGCGTTGACCTTCCTCGCCGCCATCATCGCGCTGGCCACGGTGCGGGTCGTCGAGTCGCCACCGGAACGCAGCGGGGAACGGTTCGGCACCGAGCTGCTCGCCGGTCTGCGTCACATCCGGTCGGTTCCGCTGCTGTCCCAGGTCACCGTCGTCAGCGCCGTCGCGTTCGGGGCGGTGGGCTTCCTGGAACCCATCATCTTCGTGGTGGTCGAGGACGGGTTGCACCGGCCGGCGGCGTTCTTCGGGGTGATCGTCAGTGTCCAGGGGATCGGTTCCATCGTCGCCGGCTTCACCGGCGCGTGGCTGCTGCGCCGCGTCGGCGAGGCGAGGGCCATCGGCGGCGCCCTGATCGGCCTCGGGGTGGGCTGCGCCGCCCTGGCCGTCGGCGCGACAGCGGTGGTGCTGGGCGGGGCGGTGGGCATCGGGCTCGCGGTCACCTGGTTCTCGATCGGCTGGAACACCCTGTTGCAGCGGCACACCCCGTCGCGGCTGCTGGGGCGGGCCTTCACCACGGCGGGGATGCTGGTGACGATCCCGCAGACGGCGGCCATCGGGGTCGCCGCCGCCCTCATCGTCGTCGTCGACCACCGGCTCCTGCTCGCCGTCCTGTCGCTGGTGATCCTGCTGGCCGGCCTGCGTCTGCTGACCCACCCGAAGCCGGCCCCGGAACCCGTTGCCACCGACGCCGACCCGGAACCCGACCGGGACCCGGCAGCCGACCGGGACCCGGCACCGGCCGGCGGACCGGCAGCCGACCGGGACGCGGTGCCCGGCGGCGTGGTGCCCGGTCGCCGGGAGTGACCGTCCGTGTCCGCCCGACCCGTCCCGACCCCGGGGGTAGCCAGATGACCACAGCCGAGACGTCGACCGCCGTACGGACGGTGCGGGTGCCCTTCGCCGGGCTCCGCTCGGGCCGGTGGCCGATGCCCCACGGTCAGAGCAACGTCTTCGACTGGTTGCCGTACGAGGGCAGCGGCGCGGTGTTCGTCGGGTACGCGGACCTGCCCGCCGGGCGTACCGTCGACGACGTCCGCGCGGCGGTCGGCGTGCTGGTCTCCCGCCACGAGGGACTGCGCACGGTGTACGAGGTGGGCCCGGGCGTGGAACGGGCCCAGGTGGTGACCCGCGACGGCCACGTCGACCTGCTGCTGCTCGAACTCGGCCCGGGGGCGTACGACCGGACCTGGATCAGTGATCCGCCCCGCCCGTTCGACCACGGTGCCGAGTTCCCCGTCCGGATGGCGGTGACCACGGACGCCGGGGTGCCCGTCCGGGCCGTCTTCGAGTTCTCCCACGCCGTCGCGGACCTGGTGGCCGCGAACCTCGTGCTTGACGAACTCGTCGGGCTCGTCGCGTCCCCCGCCGACCGCACGGTGGGACCCCCGGTCTGGCAGCCCGCCGACCAGGCCGAGTACGAGCGGACCCCGCAGGCGCGGCGTCGGATGGCGCGGACCCTCGCCTACTGGCGGCAGCAACTGCACACCATCCCGCCCTGCCTGCTCTCGGTACCGGCCCGTCGGGAGGGGCCGGCGGAGTTCCGGCTCGCGACCCTGCGCTCCGGGCCGGTCGCCGAGGCGATCGACGCGGTCGCCAGGCGGACCAGGGTCACCCCGGCCAGCGTTCTCGTCACCACCACGGCGACCCTGCTGTCCTGGTGGACGGGCACCGAACTGGCCGCGCTGGAGGCCCTCTACAGCAACCGCGCGCTGCCCCGGATGCAGAACTTCGTCGGCAGCATCGCGCAGAGTGCGCTGGTCCCGTTCAGCCCCGCCCCGTCGTTCCACGAGACCCTGCGCCGGACCCACCTGGCGATCTTCAACGCCTACCAGTACGCCTACTTCGACGCGACCGCCGTGGAGGAGTCGGTCCAGTCGATCGGCTCCCAGCGGGGCTGCCAGCGGCACCGGGACCTGGTGATCAACGACATGAGCAGCACCCGGGGTGGCGTCTTCGACGGGCGGGCGGGGGTGCCGGTGCACGGGACCGAGGTGGAGAGCGGCCTGGACGCCACCACCACCGACCCCGTCCGGCTCACCATCCTGCACACCCGGCCCACCGTCGTGGTCGGTCTCACCCACGACGTGCGGCACGTGACCACCGACGAGGCGGCGGCCCTGCTGTGGTCGATGGAACGCATCCTGCTGACCGCCGCCGACCGGGACGTCGACCTCGCCCGGCTGGGCGATCTCGTCGACCTCGACCCGGTGGTACGCGGCCCGGAGTGGGTGGAGATCGACGCCGCCTGGATCGACGTCACCGCCAGCGAACAGGTGCTCCGGGCCGCGGCCGGCGACCCGACCGCCCGGATCATCCTGCGTGGCGGGCCCGGCGGCACCCGGTCGCTCGTCGGCTACGCCGCCCCGGCGGACCCGCGTGTCGGCCCCCGGGAACTGCACGCGGCGGTGATGGCCACGCTCGGCGGCCGGCACGGCGCGATGGCCCCCGAGTCGTACGTCCTGTGTGCCCGTCCGCCGCACCCGCCCCGGGACGAGGCCGGGTGGCGGGCCCAGCCGATCCGCGCGGCGGGCACCGGCCGCTGACCGTACCGCCGCGTCGTCACCGCGACGGGGTCCGCCGCCCGCGTTACCCGGCCCGGTCGGACGAGCGGGCCGGGCGACGCGGGCAGGTCAGCGCGGGGTGCGCCGGGTCTTCGGCAGATCGAACTGGTCGGCGGCCTTGCAGTCCTTCTGCCCGCCGACCGCGCGCGGGCCCAGCCGCTCCAACTCCGCGCGGGCCCGGCTGCGGCCCAGGTTCCAGGCGTACCACGGGTCGGGTTCGGCGAGGTCGTCGTCGATCCAGCTCAGCGTGCAGCGGCGGATCCGGTCCGGCAGGGTGGCCAGGGCGGGGGTGGCGTCGGCGGAGAGCGCCCGCAGGTACCAGGCGTCGATCTTGCCGGACTGCTCGTACCGGGCGATGTTGCGGCGGGCCGCGTAGTCCTCCGGGTTGAGCACGGCCAGGCTGAGCAGCATCACCACGGCCAGCCCGACGGTGACGCCGGGAATCCAGCGACCCCGCCACCGCACGCCCGCCGCCAGGACCATCAGGAAGACCGCGCCGAGCAGCAGCTCGAACGCCATCACGAAGATCCGTTCCCCGGTGAAGCTGTAGACCTTCTGGTAGGTGTACATCCGGGACAGTGCCGACACGACGATCACCACGCTGAGCGCGCTGAGCAGCCCGAGCAGGACCCGCAGCAGCACCCGTTCGGCCCGGCTCTCCCGTCGCGCCCAGCGGGTGACCCCGCCCAGTACGGCCACGGTCAGCAGGGTCACCACGGTGAGCTGCCAGAACCCGCTGCGCGCGTACTCGGCGTAGCTCAGGCCGGCGGTACGCAGGACGTGCCGCTGACCGCCGAAGAGCACGGTGAACTGCACCGCGACGAAACCGACGAACAGCAGCGTCAGGGCGGCGATGGCCGGGGCCCACTCCAGGATGCCCAGCCGCTGCCGGCCCTCCCGGTCGACGGTCGACAGGTCCGGCGGCGCGGCCAGGGTGTACGTGGCGGCGACCGCGATCGACCCACCGACGGCGGCCAGGAAGAGCCAGCGGACCACGCTGTCGATGTTGACCTCGGGCACCACCGCGCCGAGCACCTGGTCGAAAGCGGCGTCGGCGGAGGACAGCAGCAGCCCGAAGACGAGCAGCACCACGGCGGTGGCGACCACCGAGCCGACGACCCGGGGCACCAACCGGCCGCCCCCGGTGGCGGTCACGTGCCGCCGTACCCAGGGCAGCCCGCGCAGCGCCGCGAACGGGGCCGCGACCAGGCTGAACAGGATGGACCGGACCTGTCTGCCGCCCACGATCGCCAGGGTCGCGCAGCCCAGCGCCCCGAGGACGCAGAAGGTCACCAGCCACCAGGCGTTACGGAACGCCAGTACGGCCAGCAGTGCCAGCGCGGCCGCCGCCCAGCCGCCCCGGATCAGCCTGTCGGTGCGGGTCAGCGTGTCGGCGTTGCGCCGGACGGCGGCGACCACCCCGACGGTGAGGACCAACCAGCCGAGGAACCAGCCGATCCCGGTGCGGCTGAGCGGGACGAAGAACGCCGCGCCCACCGCCCCGGCCAGCACCGCCGCCGGCACCGCCCAGCCGGTGGCCGGTCCGGGACCGGGCCACCGGGTGCTCAGGAACGACGGCGGGGGCGGGACCGGAGTCCAGGCCCCGGGTGCCCCGCCCCACTGCACCGGTCGCTCGTCGGTACCGAACCCGCCGGGCCCCGGCCGGCCGGGGGCGGGCACGCCGGCCCCGGGTGGAGGTTGCCGGCCGGGGGGTACGGGCCGACCCGGGCCGGGCGTCGCCGGGGCGGTGACCGGGACGGGGGCGGGTCGGTCGGCCGGGGTCGGGGCGTCGTCCGCCGAGCCCGCCGCGGTGCGCGGTGCCGGCACGCTCACCGACCGGCCGGACCCGTCGGCTGCCACCGCGTCGACGGCCGCCTGGCCGGTCGGCGCTACCTCGGCCGCCGTCGGACCGGGCGTTGCCGGGCCGGTCGGTGCCACCTCGGCCGCCGTCGGACCGGGCGTTGCCTGGCCGGTCGGTGCCACCTCGGCCGCCGTCGGACCGGGCGTTGCCTGGCCGGTCGTCGTCGGGGTGGCCTTCGTCGAGCCGGGTTTGGTGTCGCCGGCCGGGAGGGGCGCTGCGACCGGTCCGGCGGTGCCGGGCGGGGTGTCGGTGGTCGCCGGCACCAGGGGCAGGAAGATCGCGTACCCGAGGGTGCCGTCCGGGACCTGGACCTGAATGGCCCAGCCGGGCTCACCCGCCCGCCCGGGCCACCTGATCGCCGGCGGCATCCCGTCCTGGGCGGACATGGTCAACAGGTACGGCATCCCGGCGGCGGGCGGCGGGCCGCCCCCGGGGGAGTCTGACGTCGGTTCCGGCTCGGACACGTACGCTCCTTGATGCGGGAAGTGCGGTCACTGTAGAGGCAACCGGCCCTCCGCCGCCGGCCCGCACGCCGTACTGTCGAACCTTTGCCCGCCCGCGTCCGTACCAAGGGCGGGAGGTCGACCAGATGACCGTACGCGCAACGTTCGCCGCCCTCGCGGTCGTGGCGGTGACCGTGCTGCTCGACGCGGCCCCTGCCGCCGCGCACGGCGCGCCGACGAGCCCGTTGAGCCGCTCGGCGGCCTGCGGCCCGGAGGGGCCGCACGTCTCGACGCCCGCCTGCCTGGCAGCGGTGTCGGCCGGCGCGGCGGTGCGCGAGTGGGACAACATCCGGGTGTACGGCGTCAACGGCCGGGACCGGCAGCGCATCCCGGACGGCGAGCTGTGCAGCGGCGGGCTGTCGGCCTACCGGGGGCTGGACCTGGCGCGGGCGGACTGGCCGGTGACCGAGTTGACCGCCGGTGCGAGGTACACGTTCCGCTACCGGGGCACCATCCCGCACAAGGGGACCTTCCGGCTCTACACGACCCGCACCGGGTACGACCCGCGTACCCCGCTGCGCTGGTCCGATCTCGACACGATCCCGTTCCTGTCGGTGACCGATCCGCCGCTGCGGGACGGGTCGTACCAGATCCCGGGGCGGCTGCCCGCCGGGTTGACCGGACGGCACGTGATCTACACGGTGTGGCAGAACTCCGATACTCCGGACACCTACTATTCCTGCTCGGACGTGCTGTTCCGCCCGGCGGACGGCGTGCTGGCGGCCACCCCGGCCGACCCGACCCCGGCCGCTGCCGACCCTGCCGCCACCGACCCGACGGCGACCGACCCGACCGGTGGCACGACGACCGACGCCGGCCCGGACCAGGCCGCCTCCGCCGGGGTGACTCCGGCCGGCGACGATGGCTCCGGGGAGGCGGGCGTACCGGTGGCGTCGGTGACCCAGGTCGGCGGCGGCAACCTCCGACTGGTGGTGGGCGCGGCGGTGGTGGTGACCGTGCTGCTGGTGGCGGTGGTGGCGACCCGGCTACGCCGCCCGGCACCCGTGCCGCCCGGCCGCCCCTGCGGCGTCCGCAACCACCGGGCCGGCCGCCGCCGCGTCTGGTGACTTTCGCCGCGCCGGCCCGCCCAGCAAGATCGACTTTGCCGCAAGATCGACGCGATTTCGGCCCAACAGCGGCATCACCCGGCCCGGATGGCGCAACTCCGGCCCAACAGCCCTGACCGGCCCGGCCCGGGCGGGCGGGGCGGGGCGGGGCGGGGCGGCGGGGCGGGGCCGGTCAGGCGAGGAGGCGGTCGATCTCGGTCAGGTCGTCGGGGGTGAGGTCGGGGTGGGCCAGGGCGGCGACGTTGCCCTCCAACTGGGCCACGCTGCTCGCCCCGATGATCAGGCTGGTCATCCGGGGGTCGCGCAGCGCCCAGGCGAGGGCGAGCTGGGCCAGCGTCCGTCCCCGCCGTTCGGCGACCCCGGCGAGGCCCCGCACGGTGGCGAGCCGCTCGTCGGTCAGGTCGCTCTCGTCGAGGAAGACGCTGGTGCGGACCCGGGAGTCGGCGGGGATGCCGTCGAGGTAGCGGTCGGTGAGCAGCCCCTGGGCCAGCGGGCTGTACGCGATACAGCCCGCCCCGACCTCGGCGAGCGTGTCGAGCAGCCCGTCGTCCTCGGTCCACCGGTTGACCATCGAGTATGACGGTTGGTTGATCAGCAGCGGGGTGCCCAGGTCACGCAGGATCGCGGCGGCCCGCCGGGTCTGCTCCGAGTCGTAGTTGGAGACGCCGACGTAGAGCGCCCGGCCGGACCGGACGATGGCGTCCAGCGCCCCCATCGTCTCCTCCAGCGGGGTGTCCGGGTCGAAGCGGTGGGAGTAGAAGATGTCGACGTAATCCAGCCCCATCCGGCGCAGCGACTGGTCCAGCGAGGAGATCAGGTACTTGCGGGAACCCCACTCGCCGTACGGGCCGGGCCACATCAGGTAGCCGGCCTTGCTGGAGACGACCAGTTCGTCCCGGTACGGCTTCAGGTCGGTGGCGAGCAGCCGGCCGAAGGCCTCCTCCGCCGCGCCGGGCGGCGGACCGTAGTTGTTGGCCAGGTCGAAGTGGGTGATGCCGAGGTCGAACGCGCGGCGGACGATATCCCGCTGCCGGTCGAACGGCCGGTCCGGGCCGAAGTTGTGCCACAGCCCGAGCGAGAGGGCGGGCAGCCGCAGGCCGCTGCGCCCACTGCGGCGGTAGGTCATCCGGTCGTAGCGGTCGTCCGCGGCGAGGTAGGTCATGATCTCGACCCTAGTGCGGCCGGGGAGGCCGCCGGCCGGGTGCCGGACAGCCCGGGGCGGGTCGGCTCCGCAGCCGGCCCGGCAGAACGGGCATGCCGTCCGGTCGGCCGGGGTACCTTCGGGCAGCGCCACCCGCCACCCGACATGGGGGAAGTGAACCGATCATGGACGACATCACCGCGCTGATCCTGGACGACCACGCCGCCTTCCGGCGCGGTTTCGCCCGCCTGGACGACGCCCGCGACGACGCCGAACTGCTCGCGGTCTGGGATGCGCTCGCCCTGCACCTGGACGTCCACGCCGAGGCGGAGGAGGCGATCCTCTACCCGCACCTGGTCCGGCACGGCGACGACGGCGAGGACGAGACCGCCGACGCGATCGGTGACCACAACAAGATCCGCGATGCGATCGCCGAGTCGAAGCGGCATCCGGTCGGCTCCGACGAGTGGTGGGCGGCGGTGTGGCAGGCCCGACGGGAGAACAGCGAACACCTCGCCGAGGAGGAGGACGAGGCGTTGCCGGACTTCCGCCGCCACGCCTCCGTCGAGCTGCGGGCCGAGTTGGGCGCCCGCTGGCTGACCTTCTACGGCGAGCACAAGTCCGGCCGCAATCTGCGCTTCGCCGACAAGGACCCGCAGCGGTACGTCGCCGAACACCGCTGACGGCCGGGCCGACGAAGGCCGACGAAGGCAACCGCCGGTCACCCGACCGCGCTAGCGTAGGTCGGGTGACTGCGCCCAACCAGGCTCTCCCGGTCCCGCCCGCCGACCTGCCGGGCACCCTCGGCGCACTGCGCGCCGCCGGACACCGGTACCAGACCGTCAAGCAGGAACTCCGCCACAACCTCCTGGCCCGGATGCGCTCCGGCGAGGACCGTTTCCCCGGCATCGTCGGCTACGACGACAGCGTGCTGCCCGAGGTCGAGCGGGCGTTGCTCGCCGGCCACGACATGGTGCTGCTCGGCGAACGCGGCCAGGGCAAGACCCGACTCATCCGTTCGCTGGTGGCGCTGCTCGACGAGTGGACCCCGGTGCTACCCGGCTCGGTACTCAACGAGCACCCCCTGCACCCGCTCACCCCGGCCTCCCGCGCGCTGGTCGCCGAGGCCGGCGACGACCTGCCGGTCGGCTGGCTGCACCGCTCGATGCGGTACGGCGAGAAGCTGGCCACCCCGGACACCAGCGTCGGTGACCTGATCGGCGACGTGGATCCGATCCGGCTGGCCCAGGGGCGCACCCTCGGCGACCCGGAGACCATCCACTTCGGGCTCGTGCCGCGCACCAACCGGGGGATCTTCGCCGTCAACGAGCTGCCCGACCTGGCCGAACGCATCCAGGTGGCGCTGCTCAACGTGCTGGAGGAGCGGGACATCCAGGTCCGCGGCTACCAGCTCCGGCTGCCGCTCGACCTGTTCCTGGTGGCCAGCGCCAACCCGGAGGACTACACCAACCGGGGCCGGATCATCACCCCGCTCAAGGACCGGTTCGGTGCGGAGGTCCGTACCCACTACCCGGTCGACCTGGAGCTGGAGCTGGCGCTGATCCGGCAGGAGGCCGACCTGGTCGCCGAGGTGCCGGAGCACGTGCTGGAGGTGCTGGCCCGGTTCGCCCGCGCGGTGCGCGAGTCGTCGTCGGTGGACCCGCGCTCCGGGGTCTCCGCCCGGTTCGCCATCGCCGCCGCCGAGACCGTCGCCGCCGCCGCGCTGCGCCGCGCCGGCCTGCTCGCCGGCCCCGCCGGCCCCCGGACCGGGCCGTCCGCCGGCACCGCACCGGACGACGCCCCGGCACGGCCGGAGGCGCCGGTCGCCCGGGTCGGCGACGCGGTGTCGGTGACCTCGACGTTGCGCGGCAAGGTGGAGTTCGAGAGCGGTGAGGAGGGGCGGGAGACCGAGATCCTGGCGCACCTGCTGCGCACCGCCACGGCCGAGACGTTCCGGGCCCGGCTGGCCGGGCTGGACCTCTCCGGGTTCACCGCGCTGGTCGCCGAGGGGGCGGTGATCGAGACCGGTGAGCTGGTCGCCTCGGCGGAACTGTTGCGCCAGGTCGGCACCGTACCGGGGCTGGCCAAGGCGCTGGACCGGTTGGGGCTGGGCGACGCGCCCACCCCGGAGCAGGCCGCCGCCGGGGTCGAGTTCGTGCTGGAGGGGCTGCACCTGACCCGCCGGCTCGGCAAGGACGTCACCGAGTCGGGCCGTACCGTCTACGGCGGTCGGAGCTGAGGATGGCCGGCAACCGGTTCCGGTACGGCCAGTGGCAGGGCGGCCCCGACCCGCTCGCCCCGCCGTACGACGTGCGTGCCGCCGTCGACTCCGTCGGGGCGGAGGTGCTGGCCGGCGGCAGCCTCCGGGAGGCGCTGCGCGACCTGCTGCGCCGGGGCCCGAACAACCGGGGCGGCCTGGACGACCTGGCCGCCCGCGCCCGCCGGCTGCGGCGGGAGGCGCTGCGCCGGGGCGACCTGGACGGCGCGGTGACCCGGTCCCGGGCGCTGCTCGACCAGGCCCTCGCGGCGGAACGGGACGCGCTGCGCGGGCGTACCGACGACGACGCCCGGTTCGCCGAGACGGTGCTGGACAACCTGCCCCGTTCCACCGCCCGCGCGGTGCAGGAGCTGGCCGGGTACCGGTGGAGCAGCGACGAGGCCCGGCAGGCGTACCAGCGGATCCTCGACGGGCTGCGCGGCGAGGTGCTGGAGCAGCGGTTCGCCGGGCTGCGCGACGCGGCGCGGGCCGCCGGTGACCCGGCCGTGCAGGCGCAGCTCGCCGAGATGATGCGGGACCTCAACGACCTGCTGGCCCGGCACGCCCGCGCGGAGGACACCACCGACGCGTTCGCCGAGTTCATGCGCCGGCACGGCGAGTTCTTCCCGGAGCAGCCGCGCACCGTCGACGAGCTGGTCGACGTGCTGGCCCGCCGGGCGGCTGCCGGTGAGCGGCTGATGCGGTCGCTGTCCGACCGGCAGCGTGAGGAGCTGGCCGGGCTGATGCGGCAGTCGCTCGGTGACCGGCTCGCCGGTGAGCTGTCCGCGCTCGACGACCACCTGCGGGCGCTGCGCCCCGACCTGAACTGGCAGCGCGGTGAGCGGGTCCGGGGCGACCGGCCGCTCGGCTACGGCGAGGCCACCGGGGCGCTGGACGAGATCGCCGAGCTGGACGAGCTGCTCGACTCCCTCGACCAGGAGCACCCGGGGGCCACCCTGGACGACGTGGACGTCGACGCGGTCGCCCGGACGCTGGGCCGCGACGCCGCCGACGACGTACGCCGGTTGCGGGAGCTGGAGCGGGAGCTGCGCCGGCAGGGCTGGGTGACCCGGGACGCCGACGGCCTGACGCTCAGCCCGAAGGCGCTGCGCCGACTCGCCGGCACCGCGCTGCGCCGGGTCTTCGCCGACCTCACCGCCGGCCCGCGCGGCCAGCACGACCTGCGTACGGCCGGGGCCGCCGGCGAGGTCAGCGGGGCCTCCCGGCAGTGGGGGTACGGCGACGAGCAGCCCTTGGACGTGGTGCGCACGCTCACCCGGGCGGTGCGTCGGGCCGGCCCCACCGTGCCGCTGCAACTCGCCGTCGAGGACTTCGAGGTGGTGGAGACGGAACGGCGGGCGTCGGCGGCGGTGGCGCTGTGCGTGGACCTGTCGTACTCGATGGTGTCGCAGGGGCGGTGGGGGCCGATGAAGCAGACGGCGCTGGCGCTGTCGCACCTGATGGCGACCCGGTTCCCGCAGGACGCGTTGCAGATCGTCGGGTTCGGCCTGGAGGCGGTGCCGTTGACCCAGCAGGAGTTGGCGGCGGTGGAGCCGGACATGCGGCAGGGCACCAACCTCCAGCACGCGCTGCGGCTGGCCGGTCGGCACCTGCGGCGGCATCCGGGGGCCGAGCCGGTGGTGCTGGTGGTCACCGACGGCGAGCCGACCGCCCACCTCGACCCGGACGACGGTGCGGCGTACTTCCACTGGCCGTCGTTGCCGGAGACGGTCGAGGCGACCATCCACGAGGTGGACCGGCTGGCCCGGGCCGGGGTCACGCTCAATCTCTTCCTGCTCGGTGAGGACCCGGGCCTGCGCCGGTTCATGGACGCGGTGGCCCGCCGTTCCCGGGGCCGCCTGTTCACCCCCGACCTGGGTGACCTGGGCGAGTACGTGGTTTCCGACTACCTCCGTTCCCGCCGCGCCTCCGGGCGCTGACCGCGCCCGGCCGGTGGGGATCGGGCCGCCCGTCCGGGTGATCCGGGCGGCACAACCGTCCACCCGCCCCGGTGGTACGGGGTTGACTGGGCGTGTGGAGCTGCGCGGGGTCTACCGGAGCCTGCTCGCCGAGGTCGAGGCGGGCGGGTTCCGGCCGGCCCCGCCGGGCGGGTGGGACGCGGAGCGGATCGTGGCGCACCTGATCACCAACGACGAGCTGATGAGCGAGGCGACCGAGGCGGTGCTGGCCGGGACGCCGTTCGCCTACTACGACCTGACCGGGGTGCACCGGCCAGAGTTGGACGCGCTGGTCGCCGAGTGTGGCGGGCTGCCCGGCCTGGCCACCCTGCTGCGCGCCACCAGCGGCCGGCTCTGCGGCCTGGTGGACCGGCTCGGCCCGGCGGCCGACACCCCGGTCGATACGCACCTGCGGGAGGGTTTCGACCTGGTCGTCGACGAGCCGCTGCCCTGGTCCCGCACCCTCGACCTGCACGCCCGGGTGCACCTGCCCCGGCACCTGGCGCAGCTACGGATGCTCCGCGACCAGCCGCAGCCCGCCTGACTCCGTCCCGGACGGTCCGGCGGCTGGACCGGACGGCCCGGCGGCGGGGATGCGGCGGAAGGTGCGCCGGTAGGCCGAGGGGGAGACGCCGATCCGGGTGTTCAGGTGTTGGCGCAGGGCGGCGGTGGTGCCGAAACCCGCCCGCCGGGCCACCTGGTCGATGGCCAGGTCGGTGGTCTCCAGCAGCAGCCGGGCGTGGTCGGTGCGCTGCTGGAGCAGCCACTGCGCCGGGCTCAGCCCGGTCTCGGAGCGGAAGTGCCGGGTGAAGGTGCGCACGCTCATCCGGGCGTGGGCGGCCAGTTCCCGCAGGGCGACCGGCTCGTGCAGCCGCTGCCGGGCCCACTCCCGGGTGGCGGCGGTGCCGCTGGCCGGGGTGCGCGGCACGGGCCGTTCGATGTACTGGGCCTGGCCGCCGTCGCGCCAGGGTGGCACCACGCACCGCCGGGCCGCCCGGTTGGCCACCTCGCTGCCGTGGTCGCCGCGCACGACGTGCAGGCACAGGTCGATTCCGGCGGCCACCCCGGCCGAGGTGAGCACCCGACCGGAGTCGATGAACAGCACGTCCGGGTCGAGGTCGACCTGCGGGTACAGCCGGCGGAACCGGTCGGTGTGCGCCCAGTGGGTGGTGGCCCGGTGCCCGTCGAGCAGCCCGGCGGCGGCCAGCGCGAACGCGCCCGTGCAGATCGACATGATCCGTGCGCCCCGGCGGTGGGCGTCGCGTAGCGCGCCGGAGACCGCCGGGTCGATCGTGCCGTCGGTCATCGGTGGGCCGCCGTGCAGGCCGGGCACCACCACCGTGTCGACGGTGGCCAGCAGGTCGAGCCCGTGGTCGGGGAGGACCCGGAAACCGGCGGAGCTGCGGACCGGGCGACCGCCCGGGGTGCAGGTGTCGACGGCGTAGAGCGGGCGTCGGTCGGCGGTGCGGGCGGCCCCGAAGACCTGGGCCGGGGTGCCCAGGTCGAGGCCGACCACGCCGTCGAGGGCGAGCACGCCGATCCGGTGCGGCCTGATGGTCATGGCCCGATTATTGCGCACCATGGCTTTCCGGCCACTCGTCGCCCGCCGGGGCGTACCCGAGACTCGGAGCGTGACCCGAGCCCGTCGTCTCCACCCGGCCTGGACCGTGGCCGCCGTCGCCTTCGTCGCGCTGGTCGGCGCGGCCGGCTTCCGCGCCACCCCGTCGGTGCTGCTGCACCCGCTGCACGCCGAGTTCCGCTGGCCGCTGGCCACCATCTCCGCCGCCGTCTCGGTCAACCTGCTGCTCTACGGCCTGACCGCACCGTTCGCCGCCGCCCTGATGGACCGCTTCGGCATCCGCCGGGTGGTGGCCGGCGCGCTGGCGCTGGTGGCGCTCGGCAGCGGCCTGACCGTCTTCATGACGGCGAGCTGGCAACTCATCCTCTGCTGGGGCGTCCTGGTCGGGCTGGGCACCGGGTCGATGGCGCTGGCGTTCGTCGCCACCGTCACCGGGCGCTGGTTCGTCCACCGCCGGGGGCTGGTCACCGGGGTGCTCACCGCCGGTGGGGCCGCCGGTCAACTGGTCTTCCTGCCGCTGCTCGCGGTGCTGGTCCGCGACCACGGCTGGCGTACGGCCGCGCTGGTGGTGGCCGGGGCGGCGCTCGCGGTCGTCCCGCTGGTGGCCCGGTGGCTGCGGGAACACCCGGCGGATCTCGGGCTGCCCGCCTACGGCGCGACTGCGGTGACGCCCCGGCCGCCGTCGGCCGGCGGGGCCGCCGCGCGGGCGGTGGCCGCGTTCACCGCCGCCGCCCGGACCCGCCCGTTCTGGCTGCTCGCCGGCGGCTTCGCGATCTGCGGGGCGACCACCAACGGCCTGGTCGGCACCCACTTCGTGCCGGCCGCCCACGACCACGGCATGCCGCAGACCACGGCGGCGGGCCTGCTCGCCCTGGTCGGGCTCTTCGACATCGTCGGCGTCGTCGCCTCGGGCTGGCTCACCGACCGGATGGACAGCCGGCTGCTGCTGGCCGGCTACTACGGGCTGCGCGGGCTGTCGCTGTTGCTGCTGCCGGCCCTGTTCACCGGCGGCGCCGGGCCGAGCATGCTGGTCTTCGTCGTCTTCTACGGCCTGGACTGGGTGGCCACCGTGCCGCCGACGGTGGCGCTGTGCCGGGAGTACTTCGGCGACTCGGCGGCGGTGGTCTTCGGTTGGGTCTTCGCCGCACACCAGTTCGGGGCGGCGTTCGCGGCGACCGCCGCCGGCCTGGTCCGCGACCGGCTCGGTGACTACGCGCCGGCCTGGTACGCGGCCGGGGCGCTGTCCATCGGCGCCGGGCTGCTGTCGCTGCTGCTGCGCCGTCGGCGCGCGGCACCGGTGCCGGTCCTGACGCCGGTCCGGCCCGCCGGGGCCTGGAGCTACCGGGGCTGACCGGCCCCCCGCCTGCCGGACGTGCTCAGCCGAGGGTCCACTGCTGGCCGGCGGCGGCGGTGCAGGTGGCCTGCACCAGGTCGTCGCCGGCGGCCGTACCGTCGTCGCGGACCTGCGCGCACTTGCCCGACCCGACGCCGACCAGCAGGACCGGGCCGGTGCCGACCGGGGTCACCCGCCACTGCTGGTTGGCCTGGCCGTGGCAGCCGAACTGCTGGAGCCGCGCGCCGTCGTCGCTGCTGCCGCTGTCGACGTCGAGGCACTGGCCGTGCCCGGCGTTGGTGAGCGTCACCAGGTCGGGCGCGACCGGGTTGGCGACCCACTGCTGCTCCGCGCCGCCGGTGCAGACGGCCAGTTCGGCGGTGGCCGTCTCGCCCGCGCCGTCGGTGCCGACGCAGAGGCCGGAGGTGACCGCCCGCAACACGAGCGGCCCGGTGACCGTGGCCGGGGTGGTGGGCGGCGGGGTCGGGCTGGGCGGCGGCGTGGTCGCGGCCGGCGGGCTGGTCGTCGGGGCCGCCGGGGTCGGGGCGGCCGGGGTCGGCGCGGCGGCGGCCGGCACCACCGGCGGCCGGGAGTCGCCGCCGCCGAGCACACCCGTGGCGAAGAAGACCCCCAGCAGTACGCCCGCCAGGCCGGCGGCCAGCGCGAACCGCATCAGCGGATCGGCGGGCAGCCCGGGGCGGGCCGCCCGCCGGGCCCCGTACACGGTGCCGGACGGATCGTGGTGGGGATCGGGGACGGCCATGCCAGCATGGTGACCCACCGGGCGGGCCGACGGCCAGTCGGCCCGCGGGCCGGCGAGGTCAGTCGACGACCCGGACGTCCTTCCAGAACGCCACCCGGTCGCGGACCTGCTCCGCCTCGGGCTTCGGGTCGGGGTAGTACCAGACGGCGTCGGCGCTCGTGCGCTCACCGTCGGTGAGGGAGTAGTAGGAGGCGGTGCCCTTCCAGGGGCAGACCGTGTGCGTCGCCGACTCGGTGATCAGGTCGTCGCGCAGGGTGCTTCGGGGGAAGTAGTGGTTGCCCTCCACCAGGACGGTGTCGTCGCTCTCGGCCACGACCTGGTCGTTCCACACGGCTTTCGGCATGTCATCACGCTACGCCCCCGGCGGGCACCGGTCGCGGGCCCCTCGTGGACCGTCCGCCCCGTCGGTGCCGGGCGGGGTGCGCCGGCCTGCCGACCAGGCCGGCGACGACGCTTCCGGAGAGGTTGCCGGCTGATCCGAAACGGTCAGCGATGCGGTCCCCCTGGACGGCGCTTCGCGCGTAAGGTGATCTCATGCGCGCGCTGCGTGATCATGAGCTGGCGGTGGACGCGTTGCGACGGTCGTACGCCGCCGTGCCCCCCGGCCACCCCGTACGGCTGGCCAAACGCACCTCCAACCTGTTCCGTCCCCGGTCGGCCACCGGCGCCCCCGGCCTCGACGTCAGCGGCCTCGACGGCGTCCTGTCGGTCGACCCGGTGGCCCGCACCGCCGACGTGCAGGGCATGTGCACCTACGAGGACCTGGTCGACGCGACCCTCCCGTACGGGCTGATGCCGTTGGTCGTGCCGCAGTTGCGCACGATCACCCTGGGCGGCGCGGTCACCGGGCTGGGCATCGAGTCGACGTCGTTCCGCAACGGGCTCCCGCACGAGTCGGTCATCGAGCTGGACGTCCTCACCGGCGCGGGGGAGATCGTCACCGCCCGCCCGGACGGCCCGGACGCCGAGCTGTTCGCCGCCTTCCCCAACTCGCTGGGCAGCCTCGGGTACGCCACCCGGCTGCGCATCGAACTCCAACCGGTCGGGCGGGCGGTGGCCCTGCGCAACGTCCGGTTCACCCGGCTGGAGGAGTTGACCGCCGCCGTCGCCGACGTGGTCGCCAAGGGCGAGTGGGAGGGCCGGCCGGTCGACGCGATGGACGGCGTCATGTTCAGCCCCGGCGAGTCCTACCTGGTGCTCGGCTCGTTCACCGACGAGCCCGAGCGGCCCAGCGACTACACCGGCCAGGACATCTACTACCGCTCGCTGCGCCGTCGGGTGCGCGACACCCTCACCGCCCACGACTACCTGTGGCGGTGGGACACCGACTGGTTCTGGTGCTCGGCCGCGTTCGGGGTGCAGCACCCGGTGGTACGCCGGCTCTGGCCGGCCCGCTGGCGGCGCAGCGACGTCTACCACCGGCTGGTCCGGCTGGAACACCGCCACCAGGTGGCCGCCCGGGTGGACCGGTGGCGTGGCCGACCGGCCCGGGAACGCGTCGTGCAGGACGTCGAGATCCCGCTGGACGGCACGGCCGACTTCCTACGCTGGTTCGACCGGAACGTGGGGATGACCCCGGTGTGGCTGTGCCCGCTGCGGCTGCGCGAGCCCGACGGCCCCGGCTCCGCCCGCGCCTGGCCGCTGTATCCGCTACGCCCCGGCCAGACGTACGTCAACATCGGATTCTGGGGCAGTGTGCCGATCGCGGAGGGTGCCGCGGACGGCGAGGTGAACCGCTCCATCGAGCGGATGGTGTCGGAGTTCGGCGGACACAAGTCGCTCTACTCCGACGCGTACTACGACCGGGCGGCCTTCGACCGGCTCTACGGCGGGGAGACCTGGCGTGCCGTGAAGGACCGCTACGACCCGGACCATCGGCTCACCGGACTCTACGAGAAGGCGGTTGCACGAGAATGAGCCTGACCGACCGAGAACAGGGGGCGGCGAGCGCCCCGGCCAGCCCGCCGACGGGGGGTCGTGGGGCACCTACCGTCGCCGACGTCGTCCGCGCGGTCACCACGCGGGACCTGCCGGTCCGCATCACCGGCTACGACGGCAGCGCGATCGGCCCGGCCGACGCCGGGATCACCCTCGACATCCGCTCCGAGCGGGGGCTGTCCTACCTGCTCACCGCCCCGGGCGACCTGGGCATGGCACGGGCCTACGTCAGCGGCGACCTCGGGCTCGGCGGGGTGCACCCCGGCGACCCGTACGAGGCCCTGCGGGTGCTGACGGACCTGCGGCTGCGCATCCCCTCGCTGGCCGAGGGGCTGGCCCTGGTGCGTGGGCTCGGCTGGGAGCGGCTGCGGCCCCCGCCGGCCCCGCCACAGGAGGCGCTGCCCCGCTGGCGGCGGGTGATGGGCGGGCTGCGGCACTCCCGCAGCCGGGACAGCACCGCCATCTCGCACCACTACGACGTGTCCAACGCCTTCTACGAGAAGGTGCTCGGCGACTCGATGACGTACACCTGCGCGGTCTACCACAGCCCGACCGACACCCTGGAGCAGGCCCAGTCGGCCAAGTACGACCTGGTCGCCGGCAAGCTGGCGCTCCAGCCGGGGATGCGCCTGCTCGACGTGGGCTGCGGCTGGGGCGGCATGGTCCGGCACGCGGCCCGCGAGTACGGCGTCAAGGCGCTCGGGGTGACCCTGTCCCGGGCGCAGGCGCAGTGGGCGCAGGAGGCCATCGCCCGGGAGGGGCTGACCGGGCTGGCCGAGGTGCGTCACCTCGACTACCGCGACGCCCCCCGCGAGCAGTTCGACGCGATCTCCTCGATCGGGCTGACCGAGCACATCGGGGTACGCAACTATCCGGCGTACTTCCGGGCGCTGCGGGAACGGCTGCGTCCCGGCGGCCGGTTGCTCAACCACTGCATCACCCGGGCCGACAACCGGGCCCCGCACCGGTCCGGCGCGTTCATCGACCGCTACGTCTTCCCCGACGGGGAGTTGGCCGGGCCGGGCCGCCTGATCAGCGAGGTGCACGACGCCGGGTTCGAGGTGCACCACGAGGAGAACCTGCGGCAGCACTACGCGTCGACGCTGGCCGCCTGGTGCCGCAACCTCGTGGCGAACTGGGACTTCTGCGTCGACGAGGTGGGCCTGGGCACCGCCCGGGTCTGGGGTCTCTACATGGCCGGGTCGCGGTTGGCCTTCGAACGCAACGGCATCCAGCTGCACCAGGTGCTGGCCACCCGCAACGGTCCGGACGGCGTGAACGGCTACCCGCTGCGACCGAACTGGACGCCCTGACCGCAGCGCTGCACCACATCGACGAGAGCCGCGCCACCGGGGTGCGGCTCTCGTCGTCCACCGACCTGTCGACGTCGTCAGCCCCGGCGGGACGTCGGGTGGCGGCTGCCGACCGGGCGATGCATTTGTGCCTCCGCACGGCGGACGCACAGGCACGCCACAAGAAGACCCCAGTCCGGCGCGGCACGGTAGCTCCATCGCCGTACCGAGGAGGCCCCCATGCCGCGCCCCGACACCATGCCGCACCCGACGCCCACCGTCCCGGCCGCCGAGACTGCGCCCCCGTCGTCGCCCCCGCCCCCGTCGTCGCTCCCGCCCTGGTCGCCGACGCCCCCGCCACCATCGACGCCCCCGTCGCCCCCGTCATCGGCGCGCTGGCGTCGACGGCTGGTGGCCGCCGGAACGGCAGTGGTGCTGATGGTCGCGGGCGGCGGCACCGGGGCGCTGGTCGTGGACCGGTTCGTCGACCCGGGGCGGGTCGTCACCGGTACGACGGCCGTCACCCCGGTCGCCACCACCATCGACTCCCTCGCCACGGTGGTCACCGTCGTCTCGCCGAGCATCGTCACCGTCGAGGTGACCGGGGCGCGGGAGTCCAGCCTCGGGTCCGGCGTCGTCCTCGACACCGACGGCCTCGTCCTGACCAACCAGCACGTGGTGGACTCCGGCGGCCGGGTCACGGTGACCCTCGCCGACGGCCGTACCGCCCCGGCGACCGTGGTCGCCCAGGACGCCACCGCGGACGTGGCACTGCTGCGGGCGACCGGGTTGACCGGGCTCACCCCGGCGACCCTGGGCAGCGACACCACCCTGACCGTCGGGGACACCGTCCTGGCGTTCGGCAGCCCGCTCGGGCTGGCCGGGACGGTCACCTCCGGGATCGTGTCGGCCCTGGACCGGTCGGTGGACGGCCTGACCGGGCTGGTACAGACCGACGCGGCGATCAACCACGGCAACTCCGGCGGCGCGCTGGTCGACACCGCCGGGCGGGTGGTGGGCATCAACGTCGCCATCGCCACCACCGGCGAGGACGAGGGCAGCGTGGGCCTCGGGTTCGCCATTCCGGTGGACACCGTCCGCGAGGTCGTGGCCCGGCTGACCGCGAGCTGACCCGGCACGGTACGGCGGGCGGAATTCTCCGTCCGGGGTTCCCGGGGCGTCGGGCTGGGTACTGCCGGGCGATGTTCCTCATCTTCGGACTCCGCACCAGGGTCACCCGGTCGGGGGTGGTGACCGCCGTCTGCCGGCACTGCGGCAACCAGGCCGCACAGGTGATCAGCCGCCGGTCGACGAAGTTCACCCTGTTCTTCGTTCCGCTGATCCCGGTCCGGACGAGGTACGTGCGGCAGTGCTCGTTCTGCGGGGCCGAATCCGTCGTCGACGCCGACGCGGCCCGTCGCCTCCCGGTCGGCTGACCGTGGCCCGTTTCCTCTGCTGGCTGATCGGCCGCCCACCGGGTCCGCCGACCGCGCCGGTGCACACCGCCTCCCGCCCGCCCTGCACCCCCGGTCGTCGCCCGTCGCGCCGCCGCCACCGGCCGACCGCCGGCGCCCGTTCCCCCCGTTCGCCCTGGAACCGGTCCGCCGGCCGCTGACCCGGCCGCCCCGCAGTGGGCGTCGGCTGCCGGCCGGGGCCGGTCGGGGCGGCTATCGTGGCCTGTCGTGACGAGCACCGCACAACGCCTGGCCGCGATCCGGGGCGACGTGCCCCCGAAACGGCACAACGCCCGGACCATCGCCGCGCTCACCGGAAACCCCGGCTGCGCCCGCCGGGCCGTGCTGGACGGGGCCGGGGTGGACAAGTCGGCGCTCGCGCAGCGGGTCGGCTTCCCCGCCCGGTTCGGCCAGTCCCGGTTCGCCATCACCCGGGGCAACGCCTTCGAGGCACAGGTCAAGGCCGACGGCGGGGCGGAGCTGCTGCGGCTGGTCGCGCAGCGGCTGGGCGTACCGGTGCCGCAGCGGGCGAGCTGGACGGACCTGGGCGGCGCGGACGACCTGCCCGACCGGCGGGAACGCTCGCGGGCCGCGTTGACCGCCACCGGGCCGGACGCGGCACTGTTCGACCATCCGCTGCTCGGCCTGGACGTGGCCGGCCAGCGGGTGCACCTGGAACCGGACCTGGTCGCCGCCCGGCTCGGCGGCCGGTTCCACGTGGTGGAGATCAAGTCGTTCCCGGTGATCGACGGGCAGGCCGACCCGGCGAAGGTGTCCGCCGCCGCCGTCCAGTCCGCCGTCTACGTGCTGGCGCTGCGCGACCTGCTCGCCGCCGAGGGGCGGGACCCGGAGTCGGTGTCGCACGACGTGGTGCTGGTCTGCCCGCGTGACTTCGCCAACCAGCCGGTGGCCAGCCTGATCGACGTCCGCAAGCAACTGCTGGTGCTGCGCCGCCAACTGGACCGGATGGCCCGGCTGGACGACCTGCTCGCCGCCGTGCCGGCCGGGTTCACCGTCGACCCGGCCGTCGACCCGGTGGCGCTGACCGCCGCGCTGCACACCGTGCCGGCCCGGTACGCGCCGGACTGCCTGGCCGGCTGCGAGCTGGCGTACTTCTGCCGGGACGAGGCGCGCGGGCAGACCGGGGCGTTGGGCCGGCCGGTGCGGGAGGCGCTGGGCGGCATCGCCGAGGTGGCCGAGGTGCTGGCGCTGGCGGCCGGCGGGCGGGCCGCCGACCCGGAGCGGGAGGAGGCCGCCGCGCTGCTGCGGGCCGCCGCCCGGCTGCGCGCCGACGCCCTCGCCGGCCACCCGGCATGAGTACGCTGCGCGCGCTGGCGAAGGCGCAGGCGCTCGCCGCCGGGGTGGCCCAGCCGGTCGCCACCGTCCGGCACCTGCACCTGGCGCAGCGCCCGCTGGTGCTGGTGCCGCTGGCGATGGCCGGTGAGGCGCACGCCCCGCTCGCCGCGCTGTTCGGCACCGCCCCCGACGACGCCCGGCTGCTGGTCGTGCCGCAGCCCCGCAACCGGGACCAGCGGTTCCGGTTCGTCACCGAGCTGGCCGCGACCGTGCTGCCCTGGCTCGACGGCTTCCGGGGTGTCTCGGAGGCGGTGGCCGTCGACCGGGGCCGCGACGTGCGCTACCGGTACGCCGACGCCCCGCAGCTGTGGGTGCCGAACCCGGCCGGGATCACCTTCCTACGGCTGCTGGGCCGCTCCACCCGGTTCCGCCGTCCCGACGGCGAGTATCCGGTGCACCCGGCCGTCCCGCTGCTCGGCCGCTGGCTGACGTTCTTCGCCGAGCGGGCCGAGCAGCCCGGCTCGTCGGCGCTGCTGGCGATGACCGACGCGTTGACCCTGCACTGGGCGACCGGGCAGAGCGCGGTGGAGGACCAGCACCTGCCGGCGCTGCTCGGCTGGATCGACCCGCCGGCCGGCTCGACCGGTGTCGAGGCCGCCGCGCGGGCCGAGGACCCGCAGGTGTGCCCGCCGGCCGGCCCGGCCACCGACCCGGAGTTCGACAACGTGACGCTCGCCCCGGTGATGGCGGCCTGGGCGGCGGCCGACGACGACCCGGCCGCCCGCGACGAGGCGTACGCGGAGCTGGTGCGGTTGCTGCGCGGGCAGCTCGCGCCCACCTGGGAGCTGATGTGGCGCGGCCTGGGGCTGCTCGAAGGGCTGCCGCCCGGTGCCCGGGTGGCGGGCCGCTGGGCCGGCGACCGGGACGCCTTCACCGGCTACGCCGAGCACCTCGACGCCGACGGCGGGCCGCAGCCCCGGCACGATGGCGCGGTCGCGGCGGCGGTCCGGCTGCACCGGCTGGAACGCGCCGCGACCAGCTACGCCGTGCAGCGCGCCTACGACGACCCGCTGGTGATGGCCGAGCACCGGCTGGTCGGGGAGGCGTTCGTCGCCGACGTGACCCTGGCCGACCCGGGGCGGGTGGACGACAGCGGCAGGCGGCCGGTGCTGCGGCCGAGGATCCAGGTGGTGACCACCGAACCGGTGCGGACGCCGGTCGGGGCGACCCTGTGGTCGACGGCGCGGCCGGCCCAGAAGGCGAAGGTGGTCTTCGTGACCCCGGCGGCGGACGGCCGGACCGAGGTGGTGCTGGAGCTGTCGGGCGGGATGGGACGGGGGCTGACCGCGCCGCCGGGCAGCGTGCCGCAGGTGGGGGAGCGGCTCTGCCTGACCACGCTGTCGGAGGCGTACCTGCCCGCCGGGACGTTCCCCACGGCCGAGGAGACACCGTGGACGCACGGGGGACCGCCGACCAGCGAACTACCCGAGGCCCTGTCCTCAGTGGTCGGATAGCCGACCCGGTGAGTGTGGCGGTGACCCGCCCGGCTGGCTAGGCTTCGATGGTTCGCCGTCCGTGACCCGTCCGCACGGTCGAGGTGCGCGTTGGAGAGAGAGCCGGAGCGATCACCGTGCTACCCCAGGACGCCGTCTCCGGCGCGCCGACCCGACCGCTGACCCTCCCCCGGGTGGGTGCGGTCGTCGCCGCGGTGGCCGTCGTGCTGGAGCTGGTCTGGCTGCTCGCCGGGCTGCCCAGGGCGGCCCTGGTCAGTGACGTCACCGCCACCGCCGTGGCGAGCTGGGCCAGCTACGCCTGCGTCCGCACGATGCGCCGGCACCCCGCCCCGCTGCGCCGGTTCTGGGCGCTGCTCGCGCTCACCATGGGGCTGGCCGCCGCCGGCCGGCTGCTGTGGACGGTGGACCGGCTGCGCGCCGACGAGCTGCCGCACACCCCGCTGATCGGGGCGGTCTTCACCGCCGGCATCGTCACCGGCACGGCCGCACTGCTGGCCTCGCTGACCGCGCCGCGCAGCGCGGTGGGCCGGGCCCGCACCGTGCTGGACGGGGTGATCGTCGGGCTGGCCCTGATCCCGATCGGCTGGGTGGTGGTGTTCCGGGACGTCGCCGCCGCCGACCTCGACGATCCGCTGCGCACCCTCGGCCTGCTCTACCCGATGATCGACCTGATGCAGCTCACCATCCTGGTGGCGGTGGCCGGCCCGGCCCGCTCGGTGTGGCCGCCGCTGACCCTGATCGGGGCGGGCCTGGTCACCCGGGCCGGCGCGGACGCGGTCTACGTCTCGCTGGTCGCGCACGGCAGTTACACCCCCGGGCACCCGATCGACGTCTGCTGGCCGCTGAGCTACCTGCTGATCGGCATCGCCACCACCCGGCCACCGCCGCCCACCTGCGACGGGGCCGAGGAGATCGGCGAGGCCCCGCTCCCGTCCTGGTGGCGGGTGGCGCTGCCCTACCTGCCGGTCGGCGGGGCGATCATCGCGGTGGTGCTGGCCCGCCGCCCCACCGGGCAGACCCCGCCGCTGGTCTTCGGCGGCATGATGGCGCTGCTCGGGGTGCTCGCCCTGCGGCAGGGGCTGGCCGCCAACGAGAACCTGCGGCTGGTTGCCCGGCTGCGTCAACTCGCCTACGTCGACCAGCTCACCGGTCTGCCGAACCGGCTGATGTTCAACCGGCAGCTCCGCCAGGCGCTGCGCGAGGGGCCGCCGGTGGCGGTGCTGCTCCTCGACCTGGACGGCTTCAAGCAGGTCAACGACCGGTTCGGGCACGCCACCGGCGACACCCTGCTGACCAGCATCGCGCTGCGGATGCGCGCGGCCGTCGGCGGCGACGGCACGGTCGCCAGGCTCGGCGGGGACGAGTTCGCCGTGCTGGTCGCCGGGGACCGGACGGTCGTGCCGGAACGGCTCGCCGAACGGCTGCTCGCCGCCCTGCAACCGTCGGCGGGCGAGGAGGACGTCGGTGTCCACCCGTCGGCCAGCATCGGCATCGCCGAGTTCGGCCCGCAGCACGCCTCCCATACCGACGTGCTGCGCGACGCGGACATCGCGATGTACGCGGCGAAGGCCGCCGGGAAGTCCGCGTACCGCACCTGCACCCCGGCGCTGCGGGAGTCGGCGGTGAGCCGGGCCGAGCTGATCGCCGACCTGCGGCGGGCCGTCGACGAGCGGCAACTGCACCTGGAGTACCAGCCGATCGTCGACCTCGCCACCGGCGCGGTGCGCAGCGCGGAGGCGCTGGTGCGTTGGCGGCATCCCCGGCTCGGCCTGCTCGCCCCGGCGGCGTTCCTGCCGCTGGCCGAGGAGACCGGGCTGATCGTGCCGATCGACAGGTGGGTGATCCACGAGGCGTGCCGGGCCGCCGCGACCTGGCGGGCCCGGGTGCCCGAGGCGACCGTGGCGGTCAACATCGCCGCCGCGCACCTGCGCCGCCCCGACCTGATCGCCACCGTCACCGCGGCTACCGCCACCGCCGGCCTGGCCCCCCGCGCGCTCACCCTGGAACTGACCGAGTCGGCGCTCATCGACGGCAGCGAGGCGGTGCTGGAACGGCTCGCCCAGCTTCGTGAGCTGGGCATCCGCATCGCCATCGACGACTTCGGCACCGGCTACTCGTCGTTGAGCTACCTGCACCGCATCCCCGCCACCGAACTCAAGATCGACAGGTCGTTCGTGGCCCGGCTGGACACCGACGCGCGGGCGTACGCCACGGTGGAGATGGTCACCCGGCTGGCCGGGGCGTTCGACCTGGCGGTGGTGGCCGAGGGGGTGGAGACCGAGGGGCAGCACGCGGCGGTCACCGCGATCGGCTGCGTCCACGGCCAGGGCTACCGGTACGGCCGTCCCGGCGGCCTGTCCGCACTGCACGCCCTCGCCGCCCCGCGCTGACCCCCGCTCCCACCGCCCTCCCGGGCGGGCCCGGCCGTCGTGCCGCTCCGGACGGGGAACCCGGCGCAGAATCGGGCTTGACCCTCACGTCGCGGCAGGCCGGAGCCTTGGTGCCGGAAGGGAGGAAACCATGGCGTACACGGTGGGTCAGGTGGCGAAGGTGGCCCGGGTGACGGTCCGGACGCTGCACCACTACGACGGGATCGGGCTGCTCTCGCCGAGCGGCCGGACGCCGGCCGGCTACCGCCGCTACGACGACGCGGACCTGGAGCGGTTGCAGCACATCCGCTTCTACCGGGAGCTGGGGTTTCCGCTGGAGGAGATCGCGGTGATCATCGACGACCCGGATGCCGACCCGGCGGAGCACCTGCGCCGGCAGCACGACCTGCTGAGCGGGCGGATCGGGAAGCTCCAGGAGATGGTCGCCGCGATCGAGATCGCGATGGAGGCGAGACGGATGGAGATCAACCTGACCCCGGAGGAGCGGTTCGAGGTCTTCGGTGACGTCGATCCGGAGGAGCACGCCGAGGAGGCGCGGCAGCGCTGGGGCGACACCGAGGCGTACCGGGTGTCGACCCGGCGGGCGGCGGGCCACTCGAAGGAGGACTGGCTGCGGATCAAGGCGGAGCAGGAGGAGTGGGGGCGGCAGATCGTGGCGGCGCTGACCGCCGGGAAGCCTGCCGACTCGGCGGAGGCGATGGCGCTGGCCGAGGAGCACCGGCAGCTCATCGTCCGCTGGTTCTACGACTGCTCGTACGAGGTGCACACCGGGCTGGCCGACATGTACCTGGCCGATCCCCGGTTCACCGCCCACTACGAGAAGATCGCGCCGGGGCTGGCGGAGTACCTGGCCGAGGCGATCCACGCCAACGCGATCAGCCGGGCCTGAGCGGTGCCGCCTCCGGTGGGTCAGGATGGGGGTTCGTCCCGCCCACCCACCGGAGGTCGCCCCGTGTTCATCGTCGCCGGAAGTCTCTACGTCGACCCCGCCGAGCGGGACACCTACCTGGCCTCCTGCGTGGAGGTGGTCCGGCAGGCCCGCTCGGCGCCCGGCTGTGTCGACTTCGCCATCGGCGCCGACCTGGTCGAGCCGGGGCGGATCAACGTCTACGAACGCTGGGAGTCCGACGACGAGCTGCTGGCGTTCCGGGGGTCCGGCCCGGAGCAGGAGCAGGTCGCGGCGATCCGTGGCGCGGAGGTGCACCGCTACCGCATCTCCGCCGTCGAGGCCCCCTGACCGGCCGGCGGGTCCGGGGGTGACCGGTCGGCGGCGGGCGGTCGGGCTAGGCTGGCGCGACCGCTCTGTCACCAGCGTCGATCGGCTCGGCCGGCGGGCGCGCCACCCGGGGAGACCGCCGTGAAGCACCCGAAGCTGGCCGCCGCCACCGCAGCCCTCGTCGCGCTGGTGACAGCGGCCGGTTGCACCTCCGACGACGGCGGCGCGGGACCGGCACCGACCGCCGGGCCGTCCACGACCGGACCGGCCCCGACCACGCCGGCCGCCGTGCTGGCCGCCGCCGCGCAGCGGGTCGATCAGCAGTCCTACCGGCTGACCCTGGGCGACGGCGCGGGCGGCGGGGACACCACCACCCTGGTCTGGGACCCGAAGGGCGGGCGCGGGCGGGAGACGACGACGCTGGCCGTGGCCAACGGCAAGGTGGTCATCGAGCGGCTCGTCACCGGCACCGACGTCTACGTGAAGGTGACCGCCCCGGACCGGCGGGTGCCGGTCTGGGACGGGCGTACCTGGTGGCACCTGGGCACCGCCGAGGCGGCCGCCGCGAAGCGGACCGGGCTGGACAACACCCGGCTGGCCAGCACGCTCGGCGCGGCCACCGAGGTACGCGCCACCGGCGAACGGGCCTACGCCGGGACCCTGGACCTGCGGCGCAGCACCGAGGTGCTCGGCGACGGGGTGGGTGGGGTGCTCGGCGAGCGGGCCGCCACGGTGCCGTTCACCGCGACCGTTGACGGGCAGGGGCGGCTGGTCCGCTACCGGATCGAGCTGTCCGGCGAGCCGGGCAGGACCTCGGCGCTCGACGGAACGTACGCGGACTTCGGCCTGCCCGTGTCGGCGGACCGGCCGGAGGCCGGCCTGATCGGCGAGGACCCGCCCCGCAACATCCCCGGCGCCTGACCCGCCCCGCCCAGGCGGCCCTGCCCGGCCCGCCCTGCCCGCCTGCCCGGCGGGGCAGGCTCGCAATATCGCCACAACTGCGGTATCCGCGCGCTCCGATACCGCTCTTGTGGCGACATCAAGTTGGTCAACGTCGACCCGACCGACCCGCGCCGGTCCGACCCGACCTGCGGGCGAGGAGGCCTCACAGGAGCAGGTCGAGGAGGAGCACGCCGGCGAAGCCGACCACCGAGATGATCGTCTCCAGCACCGACCAGCTCTTGATCGTCTGCCCCACGGTCAGCCCGAAGTACTCCTTGACCAGCCAGAAGCCGGCGTCGTTGACGTGCGAGAAGAACAGCGAACCGCAGCCGACGGCCAGTGCCAGCAGCGCCACCTCGGGGCGGTCCAGGGTGGCCGCCAGCGGGGCGACGATGCCGGCGGCGGTGATCGTGGCGACCGTCGCCGAGCCGGTGGCGACCCGGATGCCGACGGCAACCAGCCAGCCCAGCAGCAGCGGGGAGAGGTTGGCGTCCTTGGCCGCGTCGGCGACCAGATCGCCCACCCCGGCGTCCACCAGCACCTGCTTGAAGCCGCCACCGGCGGCGACGATGAGCAGGATGCCGGCGATGGGCGGCAGCGAGCCACCGAGCACCGAGGACACCTGGCTGCGGCTGAACCCGGCCTGGTAGCCGAGGGTGAACATGGCGACGATCACCCCGGACAGCAGCGCCACGATCGGCGCGCCGGCGATGTCGAGGGCCTGCCGGGCGAAGGTCCCCTCGGCCAGGGTCAGCTCGCCGACCGCGCGCAGCAGCATCAGCACCACCGGCAGCAGCACCGTGAGCACCGCCGGCCAGAACCCGGGGGTACGCCGGGCGGTCTCGGTGCCGCTGTCGTCGACCGGGGCACCCGGCCGGCCGGAGCCCGGGTTGACCAGGTCGTCGTCGGTGAGCAGGTCGTCGTCGCCGGCCGGCCCCCGACCGGCGTCCCGGCTGTTCGGCTCCCGGTCGTGGCCGGCGGCGGGAGCGGTGGGGCTGCCGGGTCCGCGCCGGCCCCCGCCGCTGGTGGCCGGCTGCCGGGTGGGCAGCAGCGCGGCGGGGGCGGTGGCCGGCACGTACCGGGCGATGAAGTTGCCGAACACCGGGCCGGCGACGATCACGGTGGGGATGGCGACGATCAGGCCCAGCCCGAGGGTGAGCCCCAGGTCGGCGTCGAGCGAGGAGATCGCCACCAGCGGGCCGGGGTGCGGCGGGACGAGGCCGTGCAACACCGACAGGCCGGCCAGCGCCGGGATGCCGATCTTCATCAGCGGTACGTCGGTACGCAGCGAGACCAGCAGCACGATCGGCACCAGCAGCACCACGCCGACCTCGAAGAACAGTGGCAGGCCGATCAGCGCGGCGACCCCGGCCATGGCCCAGGGCAGGGCGGTGCCGGAGACCCGCCCGACGACCCGGTTGACGATGCCGTCCGCCCCGCCCGACTCGGCGAGCAGCCCGCCGATCATCGCGCCGAGGGCGATCAGCAGACCCACCCCGCCGACCGTGGAGCCGACCCCGGCGCTGAACGACTCGATCATCGTGTCGGGGGCCATGGCGGCGACCACCCCGAGCACCGCCGCGCCGAGGATCAACGCCAGGAAGGGGTGCACCTTGCCCCAGGCGATGAGCAGGACGACCGCGGCGATGCCCAGCAGGGCGGCCACGACGAGTTGGGCGTCACCGGCGTTGGTGGCCGGTTCCGTCGGTGCGGCGAGGAGGGTGAACACGGCGATCACGACCTTCGGACGGGGTCCGACCCGACGTGGGGCGGGCGGTCACATGGGTGCGGGGGTGGGTGGTGGCTCCGCCGGCAGGCTGGGGGCCAGCCGGCGCAGCGACGCGAAGGTGGGCACCAGTGCGTCGTACAGCTCGGAGTGCAGGGGGAGCAGGGCGGCGTAGGTGGCGGCGGAGGCCGGTTCGGGGCGTACCGTCTCGTCGATGCGGACCAGGTCGGCGGCGACGTCGATGGAGTCGATCAGGCCGAGGGCCTGCATGCCCAGCAGTGCCGCGCCGAAGCTGGAGCCCTCGTGGCCGGCGGGGAACCGCACCGGCATGCCGAGCGCGTCGGCGAGCATCTGCCGCCACAGCGGGCTGCGGGCGAAGCCGCCGCTGGCCCGCACCTCGCGGACCTCGTTGCCGGCCGCCCGGACCGACGCCAGCACCAGGGCGAGCTGCTGGCAGACCCCCTCCAGCGCGGCCCGGACGAGGTGCTCGCGGCGGTGCCCGTGGGTCAGCCCGACGTACGCCCCGCGCGGCAGCGCGCTCCAGTGCGGGGCGCGCTCGCTGAGCAGGTACGGCAGCATGATCAGCCCGCCGGAGCCGACCGGGGCGGTGGCGGCCAGCGCGAGCAGTTCCTCCTCGCCGTGCTCGCCGAACTCGGGGGCGAGGGTGTCGCCGGCCCACTGGAGCACGATCCCGCCGTTGTTGATCGCCCCGCCGACGACCCACCGGTCCTCGGTGAGCGCATAGCAGAACACCCCGCCGAGCGGGTCGACGGCGGGACGTTCGACGGCCACCCGCATCGCCCCGGAGGTGCCGATGGAGCAGGCGACGACGCCGGGGCGTACCGCGCCGAGGCCCAGGTTGGCCAGCGGGCCGTCGCCCGCGCCGACCACGACGGGGGTGTCGGCGGGCAGGCCGGTGGCGATGGCGGCGCGGGCGGTCAGCCCCGGCAGCACGGTGGTGGTGGGCACGAGCCGGGGGAGCTGCTCCCCGGTGATCGCGGCGACGCGCAACGCCTGGGCGTCCCAGCGGAGCTGGTGGATGTCCATCAGGCCGGTGGCCGAGGCGACCGAGTGGTCGGTGACCAGCGTGCCGGTCAGCCGCAGCAGCACGTAGTCCTTGATGCCGACCCAGTGGGCGACCCGTTCGTGCAGCTTCGGTTCCTGCTCGGCGTACCAGAGGATCTTCGGCAGCGGGGCCATCGGGTGCACGGGGGTGCCGGTGCGCCGGTGCAGGGCCAGCCCCCACGGGGCGGCGCGCAGCCGTTCGGCCTGGCTGCTGGCCCGGGAGTCGGCCCAGGTCACCGACGGGGTGAGTGGTGCGCCGTCCGGGGCGAGGCCGATCAGGCTGTGCATGGCGGTGCTGAACGACAGGCCGGCGATGCCGTCGCCCAGTTCGGTGACGACGGTGCGGATGGTCTCCACCACCGCGTCGAAGATGAGCTGCGGGTCCTGCTCGGCGTAGCCGGGGTGCGGCTCGTCGAGGGGGTAGCCGACGGAGTGGCTGGCGAGCTGGTGGCCGTCGGTGTCGTACGCCACGGTCTTGGTGCTGGTGGTGCCGATGTCGACGCCGAGCACCACGCGGCGGCGGTGGTCCGGACCGGTCACGGGTCCCCCTCGCATCGGCGGTGCGGGCGTCGCGGCCCGGCTGCGGCTGACGTTACCGACGTCGGCAGCGCCCCGCACGGCGGAGAACCGGAAGGTGAGCGGGCGTGCGGTTCGTCGTGTTCCGACGGATTTCCATCCCCCGATCGGGTGGTAAATCCCTAATGCCGGGTCCGCCGGTCTTGTTCCTGCCGTTGAGCCGGGTGAACACCCCGGTTGGTGGCTCGCACGGCGGAGGGGTCGGCGTGGCGATGACTGATTCGACGGGTTCCACCTGGCGCTACACCTGGGCACGTCAGCAGAACGAACGACGACGGCGGGCCTACCGCACCGTCGAGCGGGCCTGGCGACGCCGCGACGACGAACTGCGGCGGCTACGGGCCCTCGCCGTCGGCCTGGAGGGCACCGCGGCGGCCGGGGTCGGCCTGCCGTTGGCGTTGGGCCCCGGCGAGGCGGTCCTCGCGACGGTGCCCGGCGCGCAGCTGGTCGAGGTCCGGCACACCACCGTACTACCCGCCCCCGACCTGGTCGTCGAGGCGGAGCCGGGGCCGCTGCGCCACCGGCTGCCCGACGGGGTCCGGGCCACCGACGCCGGGATCGCGGTGGTCACCAACCGTCGGCTGGTGCTGCTCGGCGGGCGTGGCCGGCGCGACTGGGCGTACGGGAGGATGACCGGGTTGCTGCACGACCCGGCGGCCCCGGTCACCCTGATCCAGGTGCTGGACCGGCGGCAGACCTCCGGCGTGCTGCTGCCGCCGGGCGCGGCGGCCGAGTTCCGGTTCGTGCTCACCCTGGCCTTCGCCGACGCCATCGAGCAGCGGCCCGCCGTCCTCGCCCAGCTCGACGAGCTGATCGCCCTGCACGCCGAGAGCGCGCCGTTCCGGCCGGCGATCGCCACCCCCGCGCAGGCCCGGATCAGTGCCCGCGTCCCCGGCGGTCGGCGGACCGTCGCGGTGGCCGCCGCGCTGACCCTGGTGGTGTCGGCGGTGCTGGTCGAGTCCGATCCGCCGGTCACCCCCGAGGTGGCGGCGGCGGCCACCGCCGCGCCCGGTCCGGGCGTCACCCGGCCGCGTACCGGGCCGCCACCGCCATCCCCGTCACCGTCCGTGGTGCGGGAGCGGCGCTGCGGGGCGCCGGCGAACCCGATGGGGTACGACTACTGCGGCGGCGAACGTGTCAGGGAACCCGACCACCGGATCTGCGACTGGTTCGACTGCGTGCCACAGTTCTGGGCCGGGCGCGGTTACCTGGTGCTGTGCCGCGACGGCGCGGTCAGCCTGACCGGTGGCCGGCCGAAGCCGTGCGCCGGCCACGACGGCGTCCGCCGTACCGTCCACCGCTAGACCCCGGGCTGTTCCTCGCGGTTGGTGCGAAGTAGCGGTGTCAGGCCCGGTCCCACACCGCTTCCTCGGCCCACCGGCCTGAAAGCGGGGCTGGCGGGGCCGTCGCATCATGTACGGCGTGATCCATTTCAAGCGTAAGCAGCGCAAGAAGAAGCGTGACTGGTGTGACGCCGACTGCGACGGTTGCGACGGCTGTGACGGCCTGCCCTGCTGTGACTTCGGCCTGTTCTCCCTGCTGCTCACCCTCGGCGCGGGCGCGGCCCGGGTGAGCCGGGCGCCGGTGGTGGACCGGGCGGGCCGGGCGGCGATCCTCGGCTACCGGCGGTGGTTGTCGCACCGCTGGCCGGGCCGGTGCCGTTACACCCCGACGTGCAGCGCGTACGGGCTGGCCGCCGTCGAGCGGTACGGCCTGGCCGTCGGAGGGCGCATGGCGGCGGACCGGTTGCGCCGTTGCCGGCCGGGCGTCCCGCGGGGCACCCACGACCCGGTCCGCTGACCGCCCGGCGGGGGTCTACGCGACGACGTCCCGGTAGACCTCGACGTCGTAGATGAGCCGGACGGGCTCGCCGTTGGTGGTGCCGACGAAGACGGGTTCCGCGGCGGGGGTGCGCCCCCGCCGCCACACCTCGGCGCGGGCGGCGTCCCGGGATTCGCGGTGCACCTTCCCGGCCCGGTGCAGTTCCACCACCCGGCGTGCGGTGTACCTGTCGCTGTCCAGTTGTATGCGCATCAGCGGCACGGTCGCCACCGCCCTTCCGCGAGCACCCACCGTCCACCGGGGACGCGGCCGATGGTCCTTAATCTAACAGCGTTAAGTTAAATGTGCACGGTACTAGGCTGCTGCGGGTGGACGCGACCGAATTCAATGGCCGACGGGCCGGCCGGCCCGCCCCCATCTGGCTGCGGACGGAGCCGGCCCGCAACCGCCGGACCACCCCGCTGACCCGGGAACGGATCGTGACGGCGGCCGTCGACCTGCTCGACCGCACCGGCGTCGACGGTCTGACCATGCGCCGGCTGGCCGAACTCCTCGCGGTCACCCCCACCGCCCTCTACTGGCACGTCGCGACCCGGGACGACGTTCTCGACCTGGCGGTCGACCACATCTTCGGCGAGGTGCCGCTGCCGGCCGCCGGCCCCGACTGGCGCGCCGACGTCCGCACGCTGACCTCCGGGTGGCGGGCGGCCATGCTCCGCCACCCCTGGGCACCCGGCCTGATCGGCCGCCCCATGCTCGGCCCGCACGTCCTCGCCCGGACGGAGTTCCTCCAGGCCGCGCTGGTCCGCGCCGGGCTCACCGGCCGGCACCTGGCCGTGGTGACCCGGCTGGTGGCCAACTACGTGATCGGCGCGGCGCTCACCGAAGCCACCTGGCGGCAGACCGACGACCCCGGGGCCCGCGTCGAAGCCCGCCGGCACCTTGAGGCCAACGCCGCCGCCTACCCCACCCTCACCGCCTCCGGTCACCTCGACGACGGCCGGTGGAGCGACGACGACCTCTTCGTCCGGGGTCTCGACGCGATCCTCGCCGCCGCGTCGGAGAGCTGACCACCGGTATTCGCTCGCGCGCCGGCCGGACGGCTCGTTACCGTCCGGCCATGGTCCGCACCGTCCGTCTCGTCCTGGTCGACGCCACCGGCCGGACGCTCGGCGCGCTACCCGACTTCGACGTGCCGGTGCCCTGGTGGCAGGACGCGGCTGCGGTCGTCGAGGGGGCCCGCACCGCGTACGGCGTCGAGGTGACGGTGCTGCGGCTGCTCGCCGGGCGGCGCGGCCGGCCACCCGGGGGCCACGTCAGCTACCTGGCGGAGGCGGCCGGCCCGGTGCGCGTACCGTTGCTGCCGGCGGAGGCGGTGGAGCCGGCGGCGCACCCGCTGCGCGCACCCTACGCGCAGCCGGGCGGGCCGGCGGCGAGCCTGGCCTGGGCCGCCGCGCAGCTCGACCGGCTGGGCCGGCCGGTGACCGGGGCGGCCCAGGAGCGCACCTGGAACCTGTCGGCGGTCTGGCGGCTCGACGGGCCGCACGGCACCGCCTGGCTCAAACAGGTGCCGGTGTTCTTCCGGCACGAGGCGGCGGTGCTGCGGCTGCTGGCCGACGACCCGGCCACCCCGAGGCTGCTCGCCGCCGACGACGAGGGGCGGATGCTGCTCGACCACGTGCCGGGGGAGGACCGCTACGGTGCCGACCCCGCCGAACGGGCCGCCATCGCCGCCCGGCACCACGCCCTCCAGCTCCGCACGCTGCCCGCCGTCGACCGGCTCGTCGCCGCCGGGGTGCCGGACCTGCGCGGCGCAGCCCTGGCCCGGTGGCTGCGCGCGATGCTCGCCCCGCACCCGGCGCACCGGCAGCTCGCCGACGTCGGGACGCGCCTCGACGAGGTGACCCGGTGCGGGCTGCCCGACACCCTCGTGCACGGTGACCTGCACCCCGGCAACGTCCGCGCCGACGGGCGGCGACACACCATCATCGACTGGGGCGACGCGTTCGTCGGCCACCCGGCCTTCGACATTCTCCGGCTGACCGAGCAACTGCCCGCCGCGCCGGCCGCCGCGCTCGTCGCCGACTGGTGTGCCCGCTGGCGGGCCGACGTGCCGGGCTGCCGGCCGGAACGGGCGGTGGCGCTGCTGCGGCCGGTGGCGTGGCTGCGGATGGCGGCGGTGTACGCGATGTTCCTCGCCGGCATCGAGCCGAGCGAGCGGGTCTACCACGTCGAGGACCTGCCGGAGAACCTGGCGCGGGCGAGCGCCGAAACCGGCTGACCGCCGCCGGAGGTGAAGAATGCCGACCGGAGGTCCCGTCCGGGAGGAATTCGCCGGTAGGGTGCCGGGGACCCCCACAGCCAGCAAAGGTGCCGCATGCTCTCCCGCGCCACGTCCGACATCGAATCGCCCGCGCTGATCCTGGAGCGCACCACCGCGCTGGTCGACTACCTGATGGCCGTGCGCGCCCAGCTGGAGAAGCCGGCCCGCGCGGTGCCCACAGCGGACGTGTTCTGGCAGCACGACCTGCCCGAGCACCCGGACTGCCAGGTGGGCGTCTCGGCCGACGGGGTGAGCTGGCTCCAGGTCGGCCTGCCGGCGACCCCGGGTCGGCTCAAGGCCCCGGTGGAGCTGGTCCCGCACCTCGCCGACACCCCGCCCTACCCGGCCGAGCCGAGGCTGACCGGCGACGAGGAGACCATCGCGCGGCTGCGAACCCGCTTCGAGCAGTGGCGGGAGCAGGACTGGCGGCCCTGGGCCGAGCAGGCCGCCCGCACCGAGCGGGTACGCCAGCTGCACCGCGCCCTGTTCGACCTGATGCACCGGGTCGACATGACCGCCGCCAGCCACGAACTCGTCTGGGGCCACGGCGTCATCCACACCGAGGTCGCCGGCCACCAGGTGCGGTATCCGCTGGTGGTGACCCCGGTCGCCGTCGAGTACGACCCGGACCGGTCGGTCGTGCGGGTGGTGCCGCAGGGGCCGGCCCGGTTGCAGACCGACCCGCTGACCGGCCTCGACGAACGGTACCTGCGGCAACTGCTGGCCCTGGCCGGGGCCGGCGGGCAGCTCGACCTCGACGTCTGGGCGGAGTTCGACAGGCGGGAGTTCTTCGAACGGGCGTTGCGTCGCCTCGGCCACGACCCGGTGCTGCGCGACGCCGACGCCCCCGCCCCCACCGGCGGGTACGTGCACGACACCGGGGTGCTGTTCGTGCGGCCCCGGCAGCGGATGCTGCGCCGCTTCCTGGAGGAGCTGCGGGCCCGGCTGCTGGCCGGCGACACCACGGGCATCGGCGCGCTCGCCGCCGTCCTCGCCCACGAGCCGAGCCGGCTGGAGATGCCGCAGGACCAGCCGCAGCGGTGGCAGCCGCTGGGGGAGCGGCTGCTCATGCCGCTGCCCACCAACGAGGCGCAGGAGTCCATCGCCCGCCGGCTCGCCCAGCACCGCAACGTCGCCGTGCAGGGGCCACCCGGCACCGGCAAGACGCACACCATCCGCAACCTGATCTGCCACCTGATGGCGCACGGCAAGCGGGTGCTCGTCGTCGCCCAGAAGGAGGATCCGCTGCGGGTGCTGCGCGACGGCCTGCCGCCGGAGATCCAGCCGCTCTGCCTGGCCGTGCTCGGCCGCTCCGCCGACCAGCTCGTGCAACTCCAGCTCGCCGCCCGGGAACTTTCCGACCGGGGCGCCACCCTGGACCGTCGTGCCGAACAGCAGCGGGTCGACCGGCTGCGCCGGCAACTGGAGGAGGCCGAGCGGGACCTCGGGCTCGCCCTGGCCGGCCTGCGCGCCCTCGCCGAACACGAATCCGCCCGGTACGAGATCGACGGCGTCCGGCTGTCCCCCGGCGACGTCGGCGGGTGGCTGCGTGAACGGGCCGACCGCTACGGCGACATCCCCGACCCGCTGGCCCCCGACCTGGACGCCCCGCTGAGCGGGGAGGAGTTCAGCGACCTGCTCGACATCGCCCGGCGTACCCGACGCGCCGACCGGGCGCAGGCGCTGCGGGAGTTGCCGACGGCGGCCGACCTGCCGACCGCCGAGGCGATCCGGGACGACCGCCGGGAGCTGGCCGCGACCCGGCACGAACTGGACCGGCTCGCCGACGCCGGGGTGCTGGTCGCCGAGGTACGCGCCGTCGGGCAGCCCGCCCTGGAGGAGCTCGGCGGGCAGCTCCGGGAGGCGCTGACCCTGCTCACCGAGCGGGAGGGCGCGTGGACCGATCGGCTCGGCGCGCTGTTGCAGGCCGACGCCAACTGGCGGATCCGGTGGGAGGACCACGTCGCCGCCAGCCAACAGGCGCTCGCCGACCTGGCCGCCGCCGCCCGGGTCATCGCCGGGCACGAGGTCGACGTCGCCGAGGTCCACCTGACCGAACCGCGCCGGCTCCTGGCCCTGCTCGACGAGCTGCGGCAACGCTTCGCCGCCGGCAAGGGCGTCAGCAAGCTCTTCCAGGGCACCCTGGCCCGGATCGCCACCGACTGCCGGATCGACGGCGAGGTGCTGCGCAGCGCCGACGACGTCGACATCGTCGTCGCGTACGTCACCCGGCGTCGGCTGCGGCAGGCGCTGGCCATCCGGTGGGCGGAGTGGCGCGCGCCGCTCGGCCTGCCCGCCGGGGTCGGCGACGAACCGGAATACTGGACGGGCCGGCTGCTCACCGCCGCCGCCACCGCCCTGGACTGGGACCGGCGGCGCTGGCCGACGCTGCTGCGCACCGTCCGCCGGGTGCTGCCGCGCGCCGAGCACACCGTCGACGTACGCCGGCTGACCGCGCTGATCGCCCTGCTCGGCCGGGCCACGGCGGTGTTCGTCCACGACGAGCTGGTGGCCGAGGAGCACCGGCTAGACGCGCTGCTCCAACGCGGCATGTCCGGGGTGGACGCCAGCGACCTGTGGCGGCTGCTCGACCACGCCTACCAGGGTGACCTCGACGGCTGGGACGCCCTGCTCGACGAGGTACGCCGGCTCGCCGCCCTGCGCCCCGAGGCGCAACGCTTCGCCCAGCTCACCGCGCGGCTGCGGCCCGTCGCCCCGGACTGGACCGCCCAGCTCGAGGACGGGACCGCCGTCGCCCTGCACGGCACCGGCGCGGACTGCCTCGACCGGTGGCGGTGGCGGCGCGCGCAGACCTGGTTCGACCAGGTCGTCGGCAGTGTCGACCCGGTCGCCCTGGGCCGGCGCGTCGACCGCACCCGGGAACGCATCCGCCAGCTCACCCGGGAACTCGTGGTCGCCTCCGCCTGGTTGGAGGTGTCGCTGGCGCTGGACGACCGGCGGCGGGCCGCCCTCGCCGACTGGACCACCGCCCTGCGCAAGATCGGCAAGGGGACGGGGAAGAACGCGGCCCAGTGGCAGGCCCACGCCCAGAAGGCGATGACCGCCGCCGTGGACGCCGTGCCCGTGTGGGTGATGTCCGTCGACCGGGCCATCGAACAGTTCGCCGGGGGCGCGCGCTTCGACGTGGTCATCGTCGACGAGGCGTCGCAGGCCGACCTGTTCGCCCTGCCCGTCCTCACCCTCGCCGAACGGGCCGTCGTGGTCGGCGACGACCAGCAGATCGGCCCGCAGCTCTCCTTCGTCGGCAGCGTCACCGGCCTGATCAACTCACACCTGGTCGACGTGCCCTCGGCTGAGCACTTCGACCCGGAGAGCAGCCTCTACGACCACGCGGTCCGCCGCTCGCCCGAGCGCATCCTGCTCACCGAGCACTTCCGGTCCGTACCGGCGATCATCGGGTTCTCCAGCGACACCTACTACGGCGGCGAGATCGAACCGCTGCGCACCGACCGGCCCGCCGGCATCGGCGACCCGGTCGTCGCCGTGCACGTGCCCGAAGGCGTCCGCCAGGACCTGCCCACGTACGGCAACGTCAACGTCGCCGAGGCCGAAGCCCTCGTCGTCCGGGTCGCCGCGATCGTCGCCGACCCGGCGTACGCGGGCCGCAGCATCGGCGTGGTCAGCCTGCTCAGCACCAGCGGGCAGGCCCTCTACCTGCTGGCCCGGCTGCGTGAGGAGATCGGCGAGGAGGAGATGGAACGCCGCCGGCTGCGCGTCGGCGACCCGTACACCTTCCAGGGCGACGAACGCGACGTGGTGCTGGTGTCGACGGTCGTCTCCCCGCACCACGGGCCGGTCGCCCCCTTCACCAAACGCGACCACCACCGCCGGGTCAACGTCGCCGCCTCCCGGGCCCGCGACCAGCTCTGGGTGTTCCACTCGGTGCAACCCGACGACCTGCGCCCCGACGACGCCCGGGGCCTGCTGCTGCGCTACTGCCAGAACGTCACCACCGCCGAGGAGGCGTACGACGACCTGGAACGGCGCTGCGACAGCGACTTCGAACGCGAGGTGCTGCGCCGCATGCTGCGCCGGGGCCTGCGGCCGTTGCCGCAGTTCCGGGTGGGCTCGTACCGGATCGACTTCGTGCTGCCCGCGCCGGACGGGCGGCGGCTGGCGATCGAGTGCGACGGGGACGCCTACCACGGGCCGGAGCAGTGGGAGAGCGACATGCGCCGGCAGGCGGTGCTGGAACGGGTCGGCAACTGCGTGTTCGTCCGGATCCGTGGGAGCGTGTTCAGCCGGGACCCGGAGGCGGCGCTGACGCCGCTGTGGCAGCTCATCGAGGAGTTGGGCATCGGAGGGAGCCGGACCGCGGAGGCGTCCTCGTTCTGACGACCGCTTCCGGCTGACGCCCCTCCCCGCAGTCACGTCGAGCGGGACACGTAACGCGACACGCGGTCGTCGCTGACGGCGTGTGATTTACCTCGGCTTATAGCATCAATGCTATGGCCGGGAGATCCTGCGGGCTCGCCGGGCGCTTGAGCGGTGCATGGCGGAGCGGCACATCGTGAACGAGGGGGCAGAACGATGAGTGATCGCGTCGACTGGAACGATCTGCGCGACCGTCGACTGGCTGAGCCTGGAGCGGCCGAGGCGTATGAGGCGACCAGGATCGCTTTCGAGCTGGGCCAGGAGGTTCGGCACCTGCGCGAGCGCGGCGGCTGGAGCCAGAGTCAGTTGGCGCGAGCCGCCGGGATGACGCAGTCCGCCGTGGCGCGGTTCGAGGCTGGCGGCACAATGCCCACTCTGCCCGTCCTGGAACGATTGGCCGGTGCTCTCGACATGCGGCTGGAAGTCAGGTTCGCGCCGAACGCCGATGCGGCCTGATCAACCCCCGGCGCGTGCTGCTGGCGGCGACATCGTCCGACGTGCGTGTCGAACAGTGGTGCGTCGGATCAGCCCGGGTCATCGTGGGCAGCCCCAGGGTCGGTACGGCTCCCGGCAACTCGCCAACGATTTCCTGACATTCCCGCCCTACGCTCCCCGCCATGACCTCGAAGACAGCCTTTGGCCTGCGTAAACGCGTCGGCGTCGCGGGAGCGGTCACCGCGCTCGTGACGGCGACTCTGACCGGGCTCGCCCAGCAGCCCGCCACCGCCACGCCCGGCCCGGTCGCCACCCACGTCGTGGCCGGCACCGCCGCCGAGCGGCAGGCGGTGCTGGCGTACTGGACGCCGCAGCGGATTGCGGCTCTGAAGACCCCGTCGGCGCAGGTGCCGCCCGTGGCGAAGCCCGACGGCGCACCCTGGACGCGGGCCAACGCCGTGTCGCGTACCGTCGGCAGGCTCTTCTTCACCGACCACGGCGAGGACGCCAGCTGCACGGCGACGGTGCTGGACAGCGCCAACCGCAGCACGGTGGTGACCGCCGCGCACTGCGTCAACAACACCGACCTGATCGGTGAGGACAATCAGTGGTCGGCCAACGTGCTGTTCGTCCCCGGCTACACCGACGGCCGGGCGCCGTACGGCAGGTTCGTCGGCCGGCTGTCGGTGGCCCCGTCGACGTGGCTGCTCAACGACCAGATCGAGAGCCTGTACGACTCGTACGACCAGGCGTTCGTGGTGCTCCACCCGAACAGCGACGGACGCCGGGTGCAGGACGCGGTCGGCGTCGCCCAGCGGATCGGCTACGACGTGCCGGGCGCGCGGGTGGTGCACCAGTTCGGCTACCCCCGGGCCAGTTCCGACGAGGCCCGCGAGGGGCTGCCGGAATACACCGGTGAGCGACTCGCCTACTGCGCCGGCCGGGCGGTGGAGCAGCAGTCGACCGAGGACTGGCCGGAGCCGCCCGGCCAGTGGGGCACCGCATGCGTGATGGGCGGCGGCTCCAGCGGCGGCCCGCGACTCACGAACTTCGACCGGCACACCGGGCTCGGCACCGTCGTCGGCGACAACTCCCACGGCTACATTCCGGGGAAGCGTTACCTGGTGGGGCCGCAGTTCAGCACGGCGATCACCCGCCCACTCTTCGAGCGGGCGCAACACAGCTGATTCGGGCTGGGTACCGGGCAGCCCACCTCGCCACGGGTGTGGGCGCCCGGTGCCGACGACGTTCCCCCAGCCGTACGAGGCAGACCATCCATGGGTCCTCCGCCACCAGAGGATCTGTCATCGTCCCTCAGGCGGCGATGGTGCGGGCCGCCGCGTACAGGTCGGCGGGCAGCGGGGTCGCCAACTCCCAGACGATCCGCATCGGCCGTTCCCCGCTGTGCTGCCGGTAGGTCATCGGGCCGGCGTACAGGTAGGCCGGTGCGCCGAGGTCCCGATCCGGCACCCGGGTCTCCCGCACGAACAGGTGCACCGTCGAACCCCGTGCCGCGTGGTGGACGTACCGCTGACCGGTAGGGGACGACTCCGAGGTGGTGCTCTGCGACTCCCACTGGAACAGCCGCTCGGTGATCGCCCGGTCGGCGTACATGGTGGTGGGGGAGTAGTGCTGCTCCGACTTGACCAGGGTGACGAAGAACAGGTCCGCCTGCTCGGCCTCCAGCCACTTCACCCCTTCCCGCAACGATCCGGGGTTGGTCATGCCGAACGCCGCGCACGCCTCGTTGCGGCTGTACCGGGCGTGCACCCGCAGCACGCCGACCGGCGCGGTGACCCGGTGGATGCGCTCCCGCAGCACCTCGGCGACCTGACGCAACTCGGCGCAGCGGGCCGGCTCCGCCCACAGCCACTTGAGCCGTTCCTCCCGGGCGGTCAGCGGCACCTGCGGCCCCCACAGGTCGAAGTGCAGCATGTTCCACAGCCGCCCGGCCGGCGGCGGGTCACCGGCGGCGACCCGGGCCAGCAGGTCGAGCCGGTCGACGTCGTCCAGGTGCAGCATCCGGCCGATGGCCCGGCCCAACTCGCGGTCGGCCGGGCCGGGTGCGGAGGTGTCGAGGCCGGCGAGCCGCCGCAGCCCGGTCCACCCGCCGACCGACGCCGACCGGTAGACGTCCTCGACCTCCAGGCCGGTCTCCCGCAGGAATTCGGCGAGGCTGACGTCACCGAGCTGCCGCAGCTCGGCCACCAGTCCCCGCTTCGAGGTGGGCAGCGCGGTGCGCAGGTTGTCGAGCACGATCTCCTTGGCGACCCGGTCGAGCTGCACGTGGCAGCCGCTGGGCAGCGACGGAAAGTCCTGCTCGACGGCGGCTTTGACGGCCCGGCGGGTGACCCCGGTCAGCGCCCGCCAGCGCAGGTCGAACCGGAAGTTGGCGTGCTGCCCGCCGATGAAGTCGAGCACGGTCAGGCACGGCTTGTCGTCGTCGAGGCGCAGCCCACGGCCCAACTGCTGGAGGAAGATGGTGGCGCTCTCGGTGGGCCGCAGCATCAGAATCGTGTCGACCATCGGCAGGTCGACCCCCTCGTTGAACAGGTCGACCGTGAACAGCACCCGCAGCGTCCCGGCCTTGAACTCCCGCAGCAGCCGGTCGCGCTCCGCCCGGTCGACCCGCGAGGTCACCGCCGCCGACGGTACGCCGTGCCTGGTGAACCAGTCCGCCATGAACTCGGCGTGCCCGATGCCCACGCAGAACCCGAGCGCCCGCAACCGATCGGTGTCCACGGTGTCCCGAACGGCCCGGAGGATGATTCGCGCCCGTGCGTCGTCACCGGTGTAGACGTCGTCGAGATCCGCCAGGTCGTACCCCTGGCCGCGCCGCCAGCGCAGGTGTGACAGATCCGTGTCGTCGTGCACCCCGAAGTATTGGAACGGCGCGAGCAGTTGCCGCTCCAGCGCCTCCCACAGGTGCAGCTCCACGGCCGCGCGGCCGTCGAACCACCGCCGCACGTCGCCGCCGTCGGCCCGGTCGGGCGTCGCGGTGAGCCCCAGCAGTACGCGCGGAGCAAGCCGCTCCAACAACCGGGCGTACGTCGGCGCTTCCGCGTGGTGGAACTCGTCGACGATCACCATGTCGTACGCCTGCGGGTCGATCTCCCGCCGGTGCAGCGACTGGACGGAGGCGAAGACGTGCGTCCAGTGCGTCGGCACCTGGCCGGCCACCAGGGTCTCGCCGAAGCTGCCGTCCCCCATGACCTGCCGGAACGTCGACAGGCTCTGCCGGAGGATCTGCTCCTGGTGGGCGACGAACAGCAACGAGTCGACGGTCCTGTTTCTGTGTAGCCGCCGGTAGTCCAGCGCCGCCACCACCGTCTTGCCGGTGCCGGTCGCCATCACCACCAGGTTGCGGTGCCGGCCGTGCACCTGCCGTTCGGCGTCCAGGTCGGCCAGGATCTCCGCCTGGTACGGGTACGGCCGCACGTCCAGGTTGGCGATCTGCGTCGGTTCGTCGGTGCGGCGTTCCCCGCTCAACGCCCGCCGCAACCGGTCGGCGTCCCTACCCGGGTCGTAGGTCTCGAACGCCGGGTCGTTCCAGTAGTCCTCGAACGTGGCGGTGAACGTGTCGATGACGTGCGGCTGCTCGACGTTCGAGATCCGGACGTTCCACTCCACCCCGTCGACCAGCGCGGCTTTCGACAGGTTGCTCGACCCGACGTACGCGGTGGTCAGCCCGTGGTGACGGCGGAACAGCCACGCCTTGGCGTGCAGCCGGGTTGTCCTGGTCTCGTAGGAGACCTTGATGTCGGCCCCGAGTTCGGCGAGCCGGTCGAGGGCGCGTTGGTCGGTCGCGCCCAGGTAGGTGGTGGTGATGACCCGCAGTGTGCCCCCGCGCCGGATCAGCTCCCGAATCGCCGGTTCGACGATGCGCAGGCCGTACCACTTGATGAACGCGCACAGCAGGTCGACGTGTTGCGCCGAGGCCATCTCGTGGTTGACCTCGTGACCGATGCGCGGCTGGTGCTTGCCGTTGACCAGCAGCGCGCCGGTGGAGAGCGGGGTGGTGGGGCGCTGCGGGAAGGTCGGCTGCGCCGGAGGTGTGGGTGGGGCTGCGATGGCGTGCAGGAGGTTTCTGGCGTCGGCGATCTGGTCGTGCTGGTCGGTCGCGGCAGGGCTGAGGGTGGCGATGGCCTCGGCGATCCGGTTGGTCAGCTCGACCTGGTGGCGCAGCTTGTCGTCGCCGTTGGGAACGGCTTGCAGGGCACGGCTGATCAGGGCGGCGAGGTGGTGGGTGAGGGGGTGATGGGCGTCGGCGGGGTCCAGGGGATGGTGCTGGACGTGGGCCGGGTCGAGATGGTGGAGTTGGGTGGCGAGTTGGCCTGTGATCAGGTGGTCGTAGATGCCCGACTCAGGCTCTTTCATGAGGGTGGAGGTTAGCGTGCCCAGGCTCGATACGCGACATGACGAGTTGGATGCACTCGATCATGCTTCGATCGTCGGTAAATTCGGGGTCTTGTGGAGCAAGTAACGCGACTAGATTTGTTGGTAGAAGGTCTGCGTGCGAATGGTTCAATCGACTCGTCCTGTACTTGATTATGAGATAGCGCGAGCATCATTCTGTTTGTGATTATGGATGGTTGAGTTGACGGTCACATTTCATGCCGCTCTGCTGTTGGGTAGTGACGATACGTTCGGTGATCGGCCGGACGTGATCTTCGATCAAGAAGGTTCAGTTGATGGGTGGAGCTATCGAGTAACTGTCGGTGCTATTTCGGCGCGAGTTCGAGAACACGTGACGTCAACCCCAGCGCTTTTTGATGCGCTCTTGTCTGGGGTGTTTGCCACTGGGCCTCGCCCTTGGGTGAATGCGCAAGACCCATTCGCGGCAAGAGACCAGCTCATTGCTGACGCGGCTGCCAATCATGCGCTTGCAGCTCCGTGGGATGACAACGAAAGAGCTTTTACCTCCATTGAGGTATGGAGGTCAGTTGAAGTTGATTTAGATCCGTTGCGGAGCGCCTATCGCTATTGCTGGTACGATCTGAACTCGGCTGAACGGGTGCTATCTGATCATTATTCAGGCGGCGTCGAGGTGGCCCAATTTTTGCTTGGGGCGCTTTTGGCTGAGATGGGTGGTGACTTGCTGTTTCATCGTTGGAAGGGTAGTTTGCGGTGGCTGGAGTATGACCGTGATCGACCATGCGCTGTTCCAACGTTCGGCATGGGGGCAGTGGCTGTTGTGCGTAGGTCTGACTCGACTTCGCTCGTTGAAAGGATGCAGGGACTGCTGCTGCCGTCTTCAGTTTCCAGGGATATCAGAGATAAGCTTGCCACTGTTGGTCGGTGGCATTCGTTGGCTGCAGCGGAAGAAGATTCGTTTCGAAGGTTTCTGTGGCAATTTGCAGGTATTGAAGTTATTTCTAAAGCGATTGCCAAGGCTGGTCGACCAGACCTGCTTCGAGCGTTGTCTATTGTGGGGGCGCCAGGCGATCAAGAAAGTCCTGTCCATGAGCTTATTTGGCCATCGAGGGATGACGGGCGCGACCCGGATCGAAATTTGGTTTTCAGCTTCTGTGCGATGGTGATAGTGCTGGCACCCCATCGCGCTGCTCAGGACGTGGCTTCGTTCAGAAAGATCGTACGCTATCGCAATCAAATACACGGAGGAGTGTTAGACCCGAACGATCCTCCTTCGCGCGGCATTAGCGCGCTTTGGGAATACTATAGCCCACTTGCGGCGCAGTTCCTTTCAGTTCGGGCAAGGTAGTTCGGGTGGCTGGATGTGGGCGGTTCTGGCGCTTTTGCCGCTGGCGACTACCGTAGCCTTCGAGCTGCTTTTAGTCGGTATGATGCGTGATTTGTCAGTAGGGTATCGCTGGCGAAAAGGAGCTGATCTTCGTTTGCCCGGCGGCGGACGTCACTTTTGCCGTCGTGCAAACGTGACGGCGTTCCCGGGTGACGGGACCGACGACCAGTCACCCGGACAGGCTGCACCAACCAGCGTCAGCATATGTTCGGCTAAACTGGGAGTGAGGCCGAGGGTTACCGAGGATCGAGGGCAGTGATTGCTTCCGTCGCGGTCGACGACGATGGCACCCGCTTCCCGGGCGATCGCTGTTCCGCCCGTCATGTCCCACGGATGGTTGGACAGGGTAAGTGCCGCGTCGATCCGGCCTTCGGCCAGCCAGGCCAGGTCCAGCGCGGCGGTCCCGGTCATCCGCACCCGCTGCACCGCCTCGGCCAGCCGTGCCGTCAAAGCGAGACGCGCCTGGTTCTTGACGGCTGCGTCCGACCCCACGGCATAGTCACCGATTGCCACCACTGCGTCGCTCAGCCTGCTGGTGTCGCTTACCCGGATGGCTTTCCCGTCGACTGTCGCGCCGTCGCCACGGGCGGCGACGTACCGGTTCCTCAGAAACGGCACCTCTATGACGCCGAGGACTGCGTCATCCCCGTGCAACAGCCCCAGCGACACCGCGCACAGCGGAATGCCGCGTACGAAGTTGGCCGTCCCGTCGATCGGGTCGAGCACCCACTGCATCTCGCCGGTGCCCTGGACCCCGTCTTCCTCGCCGAGGAAGCCGATTTCCGGAGTGGCGGCCTGGAGGAAGGCACGAACTTCCCGCTCGATCTCGTAGTCGAGCTGCGACGCGAAGTCCCTCTCACCTTTGGCGGTGAGGGCGCCGGGGGAGCGGTGCCGCATCATCTCGGCTGCCCGTGCCACTGCCTCCTCCGCCACCGGAAGCAGGTGTCGGTAGTCGCTCACAACCGCCGCCCGCGCTGCCACTGCGCCTCGAAGAACTGCTCGAAGATCGGATACAGGCAGGCCCGGTCCTCCTGGCGTCTGACGACGAACGTCGGGGAATCGACCCCTCGACTCACCGGCAGGTACGGCTGCGCGACACAGAGGTCATCTGCCAGGACCACGTTGAAACGGAGCGTGTCGTCGTAGACGGCCAACTCCAGGCGGTCACGTAGCCCTTCCGGCAGCCGCTCCCGGACCCGCATCAACGTCTCGATGTTCAGCTTGGTCAGGCCGGAGAGCTGACCTGGCGAGAAGCCTTCCTCTGCCTCGCGTGCCTGGACGGCCGACCCTGCGGGGTCGAGGAACAGGCAGCGGGCCCGTCCACCTGAGTCGAGAAGGTTACGCCACTGGCTGTCGGCGAAGCCCTGAGCAAGCAGGTTGAGCGAGAGTCCGACAGCGCGAACCGCCTTCGCGCCGCCCAAAAGATGGTCGGGTGAGATCCGGGCGGAGAACTCTGATCGGCTGGAAAAGACGGCGACGAGGTCACCGAGTTGTGTCGCGTCGCTGACCGGCACGTCAGGCGTGTCGGTGGGGAATGGTGTTTCGGCTCGCAGTGCGGCCGTGAAGCGGTCCCGCGCCTCCGCCGGAGCTTTGCCCAGCGTGGTGTCGAGGGCAGATTGCATCTCAGGGCGTGGAGTGACGCCAGCTCCGCCGGCTTCCCACTTGGACACCGTCCGCTCGGCCACGCCGAGGTGTGACGCGAAGTCGCGGATGCTCATGCGGAGGGCATGGCGGAGGGTCCTGCTCTCCTGACCGCTCCATCGCTGCACGGTCGTCATGGTGCCGCCTCAGCTTATGTCGAGTTAGGTCAACGTGCACTGTATCGGCAGTTGGTGCAGCGCGGTGACCGCGCAGGTGCAGTCCGTGGTCATGTCGTCAGCGGAATCGTCTGACCAGGGTTGATGCATGGCCCGGGGCGGGTGCCGGGCTCCGGGGACGTGTCGATCCGAACGACGCGACCTCATCCCCGCCCGCCCCGGTGCCCGTCACCTTCCCGCCGACGTACAGGGGCCGCAGACACCATGATCACCACCGCAACGAACCTTCCAACACGGGCCACCGACGAGGAGGGGGCCGCGCACACTTCGTACCCGGGTCGGTTGTCCGATCGTGCGCGGGCCACGCCCGAGGGCGGTGGGCAGGCGTGACGCCGCAGGAGATCGTCCACCGGTGGTTGCGGCTGGTGACGGCGGACGCGGAGCTGTCGCCGTACCTCGTCGGGGTGGATCGGGATCGGCTGGCCGCGCACCTCACGGCGAGCGTGGCCGCCGCGCTCGCCGGGGAGCCGGCGGACGCCTGGGGTGGGCTCGGCCTGTCCGAGGAGCAGCATCGGCGCATCGGTGACTACCTGGTCGGGGTGTGCTGGGCAGCTGACCTGCCCGAAGGGCGGATCGCCCGGGTGCGGCGGGCGGTGGCCCGGTGAGGGAGGCCGACGAGTTGCGGTCGGCGCTGCCGGATCGGCTCGCCGCCCACGATGCCGAGCTGCTGATCGCCACGCTCCGCCGGCTCGCCACCGACCCGGAGCCGGCGGCGCAGGCGGTGACGCTGGCCGTGTTGGGCCATGCCTTCCGCCGGTTCGCGTTGCTGCCGCATGCCAAGCTGATCAGCGCGCTGGCCGGTGCCGACGTGCCGGTGGAGTTGCTGCGGCAGGCGGCGGCGCGGGCCGACGACGATCCGCCGTGGCGGCCCGCCCAGGTGCTCGCCCGCGACATCCCCGGCGACCACATCGCCGTCCTGACGGTACGGCCGTGGCGGCGGCTGCGCTACCGGCCCGGCCAGGCCGTCGCCGTCAGCACGGAGCGCAATCCCGGTCGGTGGCGCTGGTATTCCCCCGCCAACGCGCCCCGCACCGAGGGCACCGTCGAGCTGCACGTTCGTGCCATCCCCGCCGGCAGCGTCTCGGTCAGCCTCGCCCACGAGATGAACCCCGGTAACGTGGTCTGGCTCGGGCCGCCCCGCGACACCGGCCAGCACCTACGCGACGGTGACCTGCTGCTGGTGGCCGGCGGCACCGGTCTGGCCCCGCTGCGCGCCCTGGTCGAGCAGGTCGCCGCCGCCCCCGACGGCCGCCGGGTCACCCTGGTCGTCGGTGCCCGCACCTTCTTCGACCTCTACGACCCGATCGTCCTCGACAAGCTCCAGTGCGCTCACGACTGGCTGACCATCGTGCCCGTCTTCTCCGACGACCCCGAGGCGCACCCGACCGAGCAGGGCGACGCGCTCACCACCGCGCTGCGCCACCACCAACCCCACCAGCAGGTGTACGTCTGCGGCCCGCCCGCGATGCTCGACGACGCCCGCCGCTGGCTGCCCCTGGCCGGGGTGCCCGTGGATCGTCTCCACCTGCCCGATCCGGCAGCCCCGCAGGCTCCGTGGTGAGGCAGGAGCAGGTCCGCCGGGCGTAGGTTCAGGACCGGGCAACAGCGCCGGCCGGGGGGAACAGCAGCACCCGCACGTCGGGCAGGTCGGCGAACGCCTGTGTGATCATCGGCTCGACCACGGTCCAGTCGAGGCCGCCGGCGCCGCAGCCGAGCGCGGGCACCGCCACCGAGCGGATCTGCCGCTCCCGGACGACCCGGGCGAGGTCGGTCAGGCCCGACCGGATGTCGGGCAGCTTCGAACTGGCCCGCCAGTGCCCCTTGGTGGGGAAGTTGATGACATAGCGGTGCCTGCCGGACCGGCCGGAGTCGACCACGAACATCCTGCCCAGCCGCACCTCGCCCGCCACGCAGGCGGCCCGGTAGGCGGCGTAGTTGGCGGGGTGGGCGTGCTTGAACTGGAGGGCGATCCCCTTGCCCATCACCCCCACCGTGTTGACGGCGTTGACGAGCGCTTCGGCATCGGCGGTGAGCAGGTCACCGTCGCTCAAGATGATCATTTGGCGTCCTTTCCTGGTAGCGCTGTCGTACCAGGAAGGTGTGACTACGACGTCCTGTCGGCGCGGGCCGGTAGGGTGCCGGGAACGCTGGGGAGGAGAGGCCGATGCTCGGGCTTGAGGTGCCGCCCGCCGTCGAGGCGGAACGGGTCGTCGCGGCCGTCCTGGCCGACCTGCGCTCGGGCGACCATCGGGGCGTGGTGGTCGACTCCCCGCCCGGGGCCGGCAAGTCGACCCTGGTGGTGCGGGCCGCCGCCGAGCTGGCCGCCGCCGGTGAGCCGCTGATGATCGTGGCACAGACCAACGAGCAGGTCGACGACCTGATCGACCGGCTCGCCACCAAGGACCCCGAGCTGCGTATCGGCCGGCTGTCGGCGACCGACTACCGGCCGTCGGAGCGGGTCCGGGGCCACGACACGGTCCGGGTCGCGTCGAAGGTCACGGACCTGGGCGATCCGGCCGTCACCATCGGTACGGCGGCGAAGTGGGCCACGGTCACCGACGGCCGGTGGCCGTGGGCGATCGTCGACGAGGCGTACCAGATGCGCTCGGACGCCCTGCTGCGGGTGGCCGGGCGGTTCGAGCGGGCGCTGTTCGTGGGCGATCCGGGGCAGCTCGACCCGTTCTCCACCGTCGAGACGCTGCGCTGGACGGGCCTGAGCTGGGACCCGATGCAGGCGGCCGTGGCGGTGCTGCTGCGGCACAACCCGGAGCTACCGGTGCACCGGCTGCCGGTGTCCTGGCGGTTGCCGGCGTCGGCGGCCCCGGTGGTCGCGGCGGCGTTCTACCCGTTCACCGGCTTCCGCGCCGGCACCGGCCCGGCCGACCGGGCGTTGACGCTGACCCGGCCGGGGCCGGGCGACGCGCTCGACGCGGTGGTGGAGTTGGCCGCCGGCACCGGCTGGGCGTTGCACGAGCTGCCGGCCCGGCACACCGTGCGTACCGATGCGGAGGCCGCCGCGGCGTGCGCCGCGCTCGCCCTGCGGGTGCTGCACCGGGGCGCGGTCGCGGTCTCCGAGCACGCCCCGGCCGGCGCGCCGGTGACCGCCGACCGGATCGCCGTCGGCGCGGCGCACCGCGACCAGGTCGCCGCGATCCGCGCCCACCTCGGCCCGGCCGGGGCGGACGTCACGGTGGACACCGCCAACCGGCTCCAGGGCCGCGAGTACGACGTGACGATCGTGCTGCACCCGCTGTCCGGCCGGCGGGACGCGACGAACTTCCACCTGGAGTCGGGGCGGCTGTGCGTGCTGACCTCCCGGCACCGGCACTCCTGCATCGTGGTGGCCCGCGCCGGCATCGGTGAGCTGCTGGACGCCCACCCGTCGACGGAGTCGGTGCACCTGGACGTGCCGGTGAAGTTCCCCGACGGCTGGGCCGCCAACCAGACCACCATGACGTTCCTGGCCGGGCACCGTCCGACGACGGGACGGTGAACTGCCGGTACGCGACGATCCGTACTGAGGGGTGTGCGGACGACGGAACTGGTCACCTGCCCCCGGAGCGCGTTCGACTGGCTCGGGCCGGCCGGGGTGCGCGCGGTGGTGATCCGCTGGCTGCGCCTGGTCGCGGCGGACGCCGAGCTGGCGCCGTACCTGATCGGGCTGGACCGGCCCCGGCTGGCCGGTCGCCTGACCGCTCAACTGGCCTCTGCCCTGGGCGGCCCGGGTGGCGGGCGGATCGTGGATGGGGCGTGGCGACGGCTCGGCCTGACCGACGAGCAGCACTGGCGGGTGCTGGACTATCTGGCCGCCGTGCTCTGTGGCCTTGGCCTGCCGGTCGACACGATCGTCGCGGCCCAGCGCGCCGTCGCCGGGGAGGCCCGCGCCTGACGGCGGTCAGCCCCAGTTGTCGCCGTACTCGCGGACGCCGTCGACGTCGAGGGTGATCCGGCTGTTGGGGGTCCACGCGCCGGTGGCCGCCTGCCAGCTCGGGTCGTCGCGTTCGTCGATCGCCGTCCAGTTGGGCCGGTGCAGCCGGAGTTGGATCGGCCCGGAGGACGCGCCGGGGGCCAGCACGCCGGTGTCGAAGGTCAGCTCCACCCAGCCGGGGAAGGGGGTCCCGGGCACCGGGTAGACGGTCGGCGTCGGCGTCGGGCCGGGCGGCGGCGCGGGCGGCGGAAAATACTGGAGGGTACGCCGGATGTGGTCGCAGCCGAGCGTCGCCCAGTCACACTCGGTGGTCAGGGCGGCGTTGCCGTTCTCGAAGCGCAGGTGGTAGCGGACCCGTACGGTGGTCAGGTCCAGCGGCCGGTTGCCCGTGTTGGTGATGTTGAGTCGGAACTGGGCCTGGTTGTCGGTGGGTGCCCAGTCGAGGTTGAGGTAGTCGACCTTCGCCCGCCCGTACGCGGTGCGCACGGTGGTGACCGCCGAGGTGTCGGAGTAGCCGCCGATGGCGTACGCCTGCAACGCGATCCGGTAGTCGGTGCCGGGGGCGAGGTCGGTCAGGGTGACGGCGTTGGTCTGCGTGCTGCCCAGCCCCCGGTAGGTGTTCGGCCCGATCGGCGAGCGCACGTCGTAGGTGATCGGGCCGCCCGGCTCGCCCTTCCACGTCGACGGGGCCCAGGTCAGGCTGAGCCGGTGCGGCTCGTTGGCGACCACCACGGGCGCGCCGGGGGTGGTCAGCGCCGGGGTGTCGTCGGCGCGGGCGGCGCCCACCGCGAGCAGGCTGACGAGCGCGGCGGCGGCGGCGGTGGCGGTGACACGACGGGCACGCATACCCCGGATGGTACGGATATCGATGCACGTGCATCAATGACGGAGATGGTGGCGCTGATTCGCCAACGTCGTCAGCTCGACAGCGTCCGACCACCACCTGCCGTCCCGGCAGGGAGCGCCACCGGTGGCCGGACGCGACGGAGCGGAACCCTGGCCCGGGTCCCGCTCCGTGGTCGCGCCGCATCCGGGCGGCGGAGGTGTTCGCTCAGGCGGGGATGTAGTCGAACTCGTCCGGGTTCGGGCCGGTCCGGCCGGCCTCGCCCCGGTCCAGCCCGCTGATCCGCTCCATCGCCGTGTCGTCCAGGGTGAAGTCGAAGATCCGGAAGTTCTCCTCGATCCGCTTCGGGGTGGTCGACTTCGGGAAGACGATGTCGCCGCGCTGCACGTGCCAGCGCAGCACCACCTGGGCGGGGGTGCGGCCCACCTGCTCGGCGACGTCGACGATCGTCGGGTCGTCGAGCACCCGGCCCTGGGCGATCGGGGACCACGCCTCGGTGAGGATGTTGTGCTCGCCGCCGTACGCGCGCACCTGCTCGTTGGTGAGGTACGGGTGCACCTCGATCTGGTTGACCGCCGGCACCACGTCGGCCTCGGCGGCCAGCCGCTCCAGGTGCGGCACCTGGAAGTTCGACACGCCGATCGAGCGGGCCCGGCCGTCGCGCTGGAACTCCTCCAGGGTCTTCCAGGTGGAGACGAAGTCGCCGTCGTAGCGGGTGGGCAACGGCCAGTGGATGAGGAACAGGTCGACGTAGTCCATCTTCAGCGCGGACAGCGTCGACTCGAACGCCCGACGGGCGTCCTCGGGGCGGTGGAAGCCGTTGTTCAGCTTGCTGGTCACGAAGACCTCGCCCCGGTCCAGCCCGGAGGCGCGGACCGCCTCGCCGACCTCCGCCTCGTTGCCGTACATCTGGGCGGTGTCGATGTGCCGGTAGCCGATCTCCAGCGCCCGGCCGACGGCCTCGGCGGTGTCCCTCGGCTCGATCTGGTAGACCCCGAAGCCGAGCTGCGGGATGGTGTTGCCGTCGTTGAGGCTGATGTCGGGAACGGTGTTGGCCATGTCGGTGGGTTACCCGGTCGGGCGGGTTCCTCACCGCCCGACCGGGGTGATCTGCGACAACCGGCCCGTTCAGCCCCAGATCGCGGTGGCCCACTCCGGGTGGTCGACGAACGGGTTGCGGTTGCCCTGCCAGCGCTCGTAGATGCGCTGGTTGCGGCGCTGTTCGAAGGCGTCGGGCGGGTCCTGCCGGTGCCACTGGAGCAGCACCGGCAGCCGGCCCAGGTAGGGCGCGGAACCGTTGGTGACCGAGTTGTTCATCTCCAGGTTCGGCCAGCCGTCGTCGCCCTCGTACCGGATCGCCATATACATGATCATGCGGGCGACGTCGCCCTTGACCGCGTTGCGGGGCTCGAACGAGTCGGCGTCGCTGTAGCTGCCCGGGGCCTCGGCGACCGCGCTGCCGCCGGTGTCGAAGTCCTTGTTGCCGCGGGTGGAGTTGACCGTCACGTCCTCGGGGCGCAGGTGGTGCACGTCGGTGCCCGGCCCGGTGGCGGTGCCGAAGTCACCGTGCGACTTGGCCCAGACGTGCTCCCGGTTCCAGTCGTTGGCCCCGCCGCCGTTGCTGCTCTTGCTCTGCGACCGCCCGCTGTAGAGCAGGATCACGTTGTTGGCGTTCGCCGGGTCCTGGTCGGTGTCCTTCAACGCGTCCCACACCTGGTCGTAGCTGAGCTTCGTCTGGGTTGTGATGATGGCGTGCAGGGACGTGCGCAGCGCGTTGCCGGTCTTGCCCATCGCGTTCGCGTAGTACGTCGAGTCGTACGGCCCGGTGGAGCCGGTCGGCCCGGGGGTGGGGGAGGCGGTGGTGGTGGGCGTCGGGCTGCCGCCGCCGAGGCTCATCGCGGTCGGGCTCTTCAACCCGCCGTGACTGAAGTACGCGGTCAGCGTCCCGGTCGCGGTGACCTGCCGGCCGCGCAGCGACGGGTTGGTCAACAGCCCGAACGTGCTGCGGTAGTCGGCGGTGATCTGGACGTAGAGCATCCGGCTGGTGCCGGTCTCGGTGGCCGTGTCGGCCAGGGCGATGGCGGTGTCGGCGGTGTAGCCGGAGGTGAGCACCGTGCTGGTGGCGGTCGGCTGACCGATGACGTACCCGGTGACGGTGGCGGTCCGGCCGTCCTGGCTGGCGAGCGCCTGCGCCACGGTCGACGTGGCCGCCGCGGACGCCGACGTCGCGGCCACCGCCACCGGGGCCGCCAGGGTGACGGCGGCGGTGAGCACGGCGACCAGCCGCCCGGTTCGCGGGCGGATGCTGCTCTTCATATCCATGCCCGGCGATGTTATCGGCCGGAACCCGCCCGGCGGGAGGTCGCCGGGTGAATTCCCGTCGACCGTCCCACCTCTGCTCGACACCGGCCGGGTCTCCGGCGTGCCGGGCGACGCCGGGGCCGTGCGGGCGCCCCGGCGCCGTCCGGTGCCTCACTTGACCAGCGGCTGGCCCTGCTTGTCGCGGAACGCGCCGACCAGGATCATGATCAGATCGATGAACGCCCAGATGCCGAGTCCGCCGATGGTGATCAACTGGAGCACGCCGGTGCCGACCTTGCCGGTGTAGAACCGGTGCGCGCCGAGCACGCCGACGAAGAAGCAGAGCAGCAGGGCGACGACCCAGGACTTCTGAGTGGTGACAGGAGCGGTCACTGCGATCCTTTCTCGGGTGGAGACAGCCGCGGGAGCGTATCCACCGTCCCGGCCCCACACAAGATCGAGACGGACGGCTCCGCCCGGACGGACGAGCAGGTCCCGGCCGGTTCAGCGGGCGCGCACGGCGGCGGAGGCGACCCGGAACCCGATCGTCCGGTCGACCAGCCGCTCCACCAGTTCCGCCTTGCGTAGGCCGGTCACCCCGCGCAGGCCGAGCCGGGCGGCCAGCGCGCGCAGGTCCCGCATCGCCCAGGGCGTCAGGTACTCCGTGCCGTCCCGGCGGTGGACGAAGGCGTCCAGGGTGGCCGACGCGGCGGCCAGGTCGACGCCCGACGGGGCGAGCGTCGCCGCAGCCGGCCGGTCCGTGCCGCTTCGGGGCGGCGGCACCGGGGCGACGACCAGCCGGGCCCGACCCTGCGCCAGTGCGGCGGCGTCGGCGGCCGACAGCCCGGCCAGCAGTTCCCCCACCCGGGCCAGGACGCCGACCGCGACGTCCCCCGTCGACTCCGGACCGCTCACACCGTCACCTCGCGGGGTTGCAGGTGGGCGATGAACTCCGTGGTGATCTGCCGCAACTCCTCCTGCACCACCGGCGAGGTGACCCGGTTCCGCAGCACCACCGGGACGCCGCGCGGGGTGTTCCCGGCGAACAGGGTGATGTTCTCCCGCAGCGCGGTGGGGAAGACCGGCAGCCCGAGCGCCCGCACCTGGTCCAGGAAGCCCTGGTGGGCGGCGATCGGCCGCTGCGCGGTCAACTGGATCATGGTGAAGACCACCCCGGCGACATCCGGGGCGACCTTGTGGTGCCGGCGGCTGGTGGCGAACCGGCGGGCGTCGGCGTTGTACCGGTCCACCAGTTCCCGGACGCTGCCGCAGAGGTGGTCGATGCCGAGGGTGGACAGGTAGTCGGCCTTCGCCGGGATGAGCAGGTGGTCGCTGGCGATGACGGCGGACTGGGTGACCACGTTGAAGTTCGGCGGGCAGTCGATCAGCACCAGGTCGTAGCCGTCGAGGGCGGCGTCGTGCAGCCCCTCGGCCAGCGCGCCGCGGACCCGGAACAGCTCCCGGTCGTAGTCCTCCCCGTCGGCCACGCCCCGGGCCAGCGCCAGGTCGATGTCGGCCAGACCGAGGTGCGAGGCGATCAGGTCCAGCCGGCCGGCCCCGCTCAGGTGGGCGTTGGCCGGGCCGGGGGAGACCACCAGCTCACCCAGCGTCACCGCCGGGGTGTCCCCGCGCAGGCCGTCGTACCAGCGTTTCACGGTACGGCCGTCGCGCAGCCGTTCCCGCCAGTCGTCCGGGTCGTAGAAGCTGAACGTCAGGCTGGTCTGCGGATCGAGGTCGATCAGCAGCACCTTCATCCCCCGGTTCGCCAGTTCGGCCCCGAGGTTCGCGGTCACGGTGGTCTTGCCCACCCCGCCCTTGTAGTTGATCACGGACACGACGTACACCGACGGCACCTCCCCAGAGGGGGAACCGTAACCGCCCGGATGGCGTCTGACCATCCATGATGCCCATTCCGACCGGTCACGCTCCGCGATCGGGTGGCCGGCTCGCCGCCGTCGGCGTCGGGCTCGCCGCCCTGGCCGTGCCCCTCTGGGCGGTCGGCATGACCTGGTGGCAACCGCTCACCGAACCGGTCGGCCCGTGGTCGGAGCGGCTCCCCGAGGCGTCCACCTACTGGGCCCGTGACCTGCGTTTCCTGGCGCTGACGGCGGTCGCGTGCGGGCTGGTGCTGGCCGGTGCCGGCCGGCGCTCGTGGCTGGTGCCGGCCGTCCTGCTCGGCGGCGGCGCGCTGGCCGCCGACGTCGCCGTCGACCGGGCCGACCCCACCGGCCCCGGCGCGACCGTGGCACTCGTCGCCGCCGGCTGGCTGGCCGTCGGCGTCACCGTGTTGCTCGCCGTACGTCGGGACGGCGCGACCGGCGCGGACGGTCCGCACCGCCGGACGGCCGGGGCCGGCACGGCAGCGGTGGTCGGCGCGGTGGGAGCGGCCGGGCCGGACCGTACCGTCCCGTGGGGCCCGCACCGGACAGCCGGCCGCGACCGGGCCGTCCTGGCCGGGGTGGCCGCCGTCGCGGCGGTGCTGGCGCTGACCGCCGTGCTGACCCGGTCGCCGACCGGCCGGGAACCCGCGCTCGACCCGGCAGCCCTGGTCACCGCCCTGCTCCTGCTGGCGGTGACCGTGGTCGGCGCGGCTGCCGCCGCCCCCGCCCGGGGTCGACGGCGGCTGGCGGCGGCGGTGGGCCTGGCCGTGACCGGCGGGATCGGTCTGCCGCTGGTCCGGCTCGTCGGACCGGCCGGCCGGCTCGTGCCGGCGGCGCTGCTCGGCGCGGTCCTGCTGCTGGGGGTGACGCTGCTGACCCGTCCCGCCCTGCCGGCCGGCCGGTACGTGGTGCTCGTCCCGGTGGGCCTGCTCGCCCCGCTCGCCCTGTGGCACGTCGCGTTGCTGGTCAGCGCGGCCCTCTCACCCGGTACGCCGTTGACCGCGCTGGCCGGCAACAGCCCGGTCGGCGGCGGCGACCCGGACGTGCTCCCCGCGCTGGCCGGCCTGGTCGCCGGCCTCGGTACCGCGCAGGCACTGGCCCGGACGGCAGGCGTCCCGGGGCGGCCCGGTCACCGCCCGGGTCCGTCGGCCGGTGGGTCGGCGCGGCCGGCCAGCGTCGAGCGCCGGTACCCGTAGCACGCGTGGATCAGCCAGACCGGGAGGACCACCCCGAGCGCCGGCACCACACCGGGCTACGGCTGCGGCGGGGCCTGCCCGTCCGGGCGCGGAGCCGCCCGCCAGTACTGCCGTCCACCCTCGTCCCGGACGACCACCCCGATCCGGGCCAGTTCCCCACGCAGTTCCCGGACGTCGCGCGCCCGGTGGGCGTCGACGGCCCGCTGGCGGGCGCGCAGCAGCTGGTCCGCCCCCGGCGGCAGGTCGGGCAACCCCTCCACCCACCGCCGGTACGCGTCCCGGTGCGGGTCGGCGTCCCGCCACGGCCACCCGTGCCCCTCGAAGGCGTCCCGCAGCCGCCGCCGGCTCAGGTCGGAGCGTTCCCGGGCCAGCTCCGCACCGGCCGGGCCGAGCAGCACCAGTTCCCTGCCGTCGACGAAGACGGCGGTGACGGTCCGCCGGGCCAGCTCCTGGTCGACGCCGTCGCGGCGGAGCCGGGCACCGCCCCGGTCCACCGTGACGATCAACCGTTCCCGGGTGCCGACGTAGGCCAGGAGCAGCCCGACCAGCATCCCGAGCAGCAGGCCCCCGGCCAGTGCCCGCCGGTACGGCAACCCGGCGACCAGCTCGAACCAGCCCTGCACCGGAGCCCAGGGCAGCCCCGCCACCCAGTCGGCGACCGTGGGTAGCCGCCCGCCCAGGGCACCGCCCAGCAGCGGGAAGCCGACCCACATCACCAGCAGTTCCCCGACGTCCCCACCGACCCTGGTCGCGCCGCCCGGCTCCCGCGCCCGCATCGTCAGTGCACCTCGCGCCGCAGTGTGCGCACCGTCCCGACGGCGAGCGGCGCGACCACCCAGACCAGCAGGGACACCCCGAGCCGACCCCACTGACCGGCGGTCATGTCCGGGCCGAGCAGCGGCTCCATGGTGATCGACGTGTCCAGCCAGCGGGCCGGGCCGTGCAACGCCGTGATCATCGCGGACAGGATGCCCCACACGGTCGGCAGCAGCAGCGAGGTGACGATCGCCAGCGGGGTGTTGAGCAGCAGCAACCCGAACCCCGCGCCGATCAGCACGTTGATGGCCTGGAACACGGCGGCGTGCCCGACCGCCGTCCAGTCGAGGTCCCAGCTGCCCGCCCCGCCGGTGATCCCGGCCAGCAGGGTGCCGACGGCGGCGACGGCCAGGCTCACCAGCACCGACGCCAACGCGGCGAGCAGCACGGCGGCGAGCTTGGCGACGATCACCCGTTCCCGGCGCGGCACCAGGGCGAACGTGGTCAGCGCGGTGCGCTGGGACCACTCGGCGGTGATCGACAGGATGCCCAGCACCGGCAGCAGCAGCGCCACCGGCGCCAGCGACGCGGTAAAGAAATTCGTGAAGGTCTGCGCGGCGTCGTCCACGAAGCGCAGTTGCAGGGCGACGATCGCGGCGGCGATCAACCCGATCGAGGCCAGCAGCCAACGGCCGGCCCGGGTGTCGCCGAGCTTGCGCAGCTCCACCCCGACCAGCCGGGCCAGGGACGGTCCGGGGACCGCCCTGCGGACGGTGGCGGGGGGAGTGGTCGTCATGGTGGTCACTGCACGGCCTCCTTGGTGCTCGCGCCGGCGGTCAGGGTGAGGAAGAGCTGTTCCAGGCCACCGCCGCCGGCCGGCCGCAGCTCGGTCAGGACCAGCCCGGCGTCGGCGGCGGCCTGCCCGACGGCGTCGGGTTCGGCGCGGACCACGCATCCGCCGTCGCTGCCGGCGGTGGCGTCCAGCCCGGCCCGGTCGAGGGTGAGCCGCAGGGCGTGCGGGTCGCGGGCCCGGACCAGGGTGCCGGCCCCGGCCAGCAGTTCGTCCTTGCCGCCCTGGGCGACCACCCGGCCGCCGCCGATCACCACCAGCCGGTCGGCGACCGCCTCCACCTCCCGCAGCAGGTGGGAGGAGAGCAGCACGGTGCCGCCCCGGTCGGCGAAGTCGCGCAGCAGGCCACGCATCCAGAAGATCCCCTCCGGGTCCAGGCCGTTGGCCGGTTCGTCGAGGACCAGCACCCGGGGCTCACCCAGCAGCGCCAGCGCCAGGCCGAGCCGCTGCCGCATCCCCAGCGAGTACGCCCCGACCCGCCGCTTCGCCGCCACCGGATTCAGGCCCACCCGGTCGAGCACCGCGGGCACCCGGTCGGCGTCCACGCCCATCGTCCGGGCGGCCAGGAACAACGTCTCCCGCCCGCTGCGCCCGACGTGCTGCGCGGAGGCGTCCAGCAGCACGCCCACCTCGCGGCCCGGGTTGGGCAGCTCGCGGTAGGGCTGACCGGCGACGGTGGCGGTGCCGGAGGTCGGACGGGTCAGCCCGCACAGCATCCGCATGGTGGTGGACTTGCCCGCCCCGTTCGGGCCGAGGAAACCGGTCACCGTGCCGGCTTCGCAGCGGAACGAGACGTCGTCGACGGCGGGATGCGGGCCGTACCGTTTGGTGAGGTGCTCGACTGCGATCATGCCGTCGAGCCTGTCGCAGCCACCCGGCCGGGCGCTGCGGCCGGCGGTCGAGGGCCGCCCCTACCTCGGTCTACGCTCAGACCTCGACTTTGGTTGGTGTCCGGGACGCTGTCCGGCTTTCTAGCATGGGTGGGTGAGTGCTGCCGTCGTACCCGATCATCCCTGGCTGCTGCCGGGGGCGCTGACGCCCGAGGCCAGGACGCCCCGGCGGACGCCCCGGGACTGGCTGGTCGACACGGTGGCCTTCCTGCTCGCCGTCGGCTGGGCGCTGCTGGCGTTCGGCGACGCGGTGTCGCCCGACCCGCAGTTCGCCCACAACGCCGGGCCGTCCTGGCTGGTCGTGGTGGATCTGGCGGCGGGCCTGGGCTACTGCGCGGCGCTGTGGCTGCGCCGCCGCTGGCCGGTCGGGCTGGCCGTGGCCGGCCTGCCGCTGGCGCTGTTCTCGGTGACCGCCGGGGTGGCGATGCTGGTGGTGGTGTTCACCGTGCTGATCCACCGGCCGCTGCCGATCGGCGCGGCGCTGGTCGGCTTCCACCTGGCGGTCATCCCGCTCTACACCGTCGTGCGCCCCGACCCGACGCTGCCCTACTGGGCGACGGTGGCCTGGACGGTGATGTTCGTCGGGATCGTGGTGGCGTGGGCGCTGTTCGTCCGGGCCCGCCGGCAGCTCGTGCTGTCGTTGCGGGAGCGGGCCCACCGCGCCGAGGCCGAGCAGCAGCTCCGCGTCGACCAGGCCCGCCAGCTGGAACGCACCCGGATCGCCCGGGAGATGCACGACGTGCTGGCGCACCGGATCTCGCTGCTCAGCCTGCACGCCGGGGCGTTGGAGTTCCGTCCGGACGCGCCGCCGCAGGAGGTGGCGCGGGCGGCCGGGGTGATCCGGGGCAGCGCCCACGCCGCCCTGCAGGACCTGCGCGAGGTGATCGGGGTGCTCCGGGCCGACACCGCCGACGGCGACGCCGCACCGGAACGCCCCCAGCCCACCCTCGCCGACGTGCCGGCGCTGATCGCCGAGTCCCGGGCCGCCGGGGTCCGGGTCACCCTGGTCGACGAGGTCGCCGAACCCACGCGGGTGCCGACGGCGGTGGGGCGCAGCGCGTACCGGATCGTGCAGGAGGGGTTGACCAACGCGCGCAAGCACGCCCCCGACACGACGGTCGCCGTCCGGCTGTCCGGCGGCCCGGGGCGGGAGTTGGCGGTGGAGATCCGTAATCCCTGGCCGGTGGGCTCTTCCGCGCCGGTCCTGCCGGGCGCCGGCACCGGGCTGGTCGGCATCGCCGAGCGGGTCACCCTGGCCGGTGGCCGGTTGACCCACGGCCGGGACGGCACCACCGGCGACTTCCGGCTGGCGGCCCGCCTGCCGTGGCCGGCATGAGCGGCCCGACCGCCGTGAGCCGCCCGCCCGCCCGGCGGCGGGGCGGTGCCCGGTGACGACGGACGGCGACGTCGCCCCGGTGCGGGTGTTGATCGTCGACGACGACCCGTTGGTCCGGGCCGGGCTGTCGATGATCCTCGGGGGCGTGCCGGACGTCCGGGTGGTGGGTGAGGCCGCCGACGGCGACGAGGTGCCCGCCGCCGTCGCCCGGTGCACGCCGGACGTGGTGCTGATGGACATCCGGATGCCCCGGGTCGACGGGCTGGCCGCCACCGAGGCGTTACGGGCGCTGCCGGACCCGCCGGAGGTGCTGGTGTTGACCACCTTCGACGCCGACGAGCAGGTGCTGCGGGCGTTGCGGGCCGGGGCGGGCGGTTTCCTGCTCAAGGACACCCCGCCCGCCGAGATCGTCCGGGCGGTGCTGCGGGTGGCCGCCGGTGAGGCCACCCTGTCCCCGACGGTGACCAGGCAGTTGATCAGCCACCTGACCGTGGGGCCCACGCCGGGTCCGGACCGGCGTCGGGACCGGGCGCTGCGGCTGCTGGCCGGGCTGACCGAGCGGGAGCACGAGGTCGCGGTGGCGCTGGGTCACGGCCGGACCAACGCGGAGATCTCGGCGGAGCTGTTCATGAGCGTGGCGACGGTGAAGGCGTACGTGTCCCGGCTGCTGACCAAGCTGGAGCTGAACAACCGGGTTCAGGTGGCGCTGCTGGTCCACGACGCGGGCCTGGTCTGAGGATCTGTAGCACTCAGCCTTGATACCCTCATTTTTGGTAGTATCAACTGTGAGTGCATGGGAGCAGGGTGTGCACGGCTTCGTGGGTCGGGACCGGGAACTCGCCCTGCTCGACGGCATGCTGGCCAAGGTCATCCGGGGAGGGCGGGCCGGCCGCCCCGGGCGGGCACTGCTGATGCGGGGGCGGCGTCGGGTCGGCAAGTCCCGCCTGGTCGAGGAGTTCGTCGACCGGGCCGGGGTGCCACACGTGTTCTTCACCGCGTCCGCCCAGCCCACCGTGGCTGCCGATCTTGCGCTGTTCGTCGAGGCGGTGGTCGGGTCCAGCCTGCCCGGCGCGCACCTCTTCGCCGCTCAGCGTCCGGGCACCTGGGACGCCGCGCTCACCCTGCTGGTCGCCGCCCTGCCGACGGACCGGCCGGCCGTTCCACCAGCGGGCGACGGAGTTGGTGGTGCCGCCGCTGAGTCCCGCCGACGTCCGGGAGATGCTCGGGGCGGCACCGGCCGACGCCTTCGACGCCTATCTCGTCTCCGGCGGCCTGCCGCTGATCCTCGACGAGTGGCCCAGCGGGGCCGGCCTCGCCGACTACCTCGCCGACGCGGTGACCGATCCGACCTCTGCCCTGCTGGTCAGTGCGGAACGGGCGCTGGCGGCCGAGTTCCCCACCCAGTCGCAGGCCGGACTGGTGCTGCGGGCGATCGGCTCCGGGGAGCGGACGTTCTCACTGATCGCACGGGCCGCCGGTGATCTGCCCCAGGCTTCGCTCAGCCGTGCGCTGCGACTGCTGGTCGACAAGCGCATCGTCGAGGTGACCACCCCGCTGTCCACCCGCCCCTCGCGGGAAACCCGTTACACCGTGGCCGACCCGTACCTGCGTTTCTGGCTGACCTTTCTCGGTCCGTACCTGCCCGAGATCGAGCGCGGGCGCGGCGATCTCACCCTGGCCCGGCTGCGTACCTCCTGGACGTCCTGGCGGGGGCGGGCGATCGAGCCGGTGATACGGGAGTCGTTGCGTCGGCTGCCCGCCGGCCACCTGCCGGAGGGCACCGGCGTGGTGGGCGGCTACTGGACCCGGACCGACGATCCGGAGATCGACCTGGTCGGGGCGGACCGGGGACCGGTCGCCCGACGGATCACCGTCGTCGGCTCGGTGAAGTGGCTGGAGAAGCGGCCCTTCGACGGGCACGACCTGGGACGGCTCACTCTGCACCGGTCCCGGCTGCCCGGTGCTGACGAACGGGTGCCGCTGTTGGCGGTGACCCGGGCCGGCGCGGTGGTGGACGGGGTGCGGGTGGTGACGCCGGAGGATCTGCTCACCGCCTGGGGGGATTGAACCGCCGCCGGTCACCGCCCGTACCACTGCGCGAGGATGCGTTGCGGCGATTCAGCCGCAGTCGCTGCCGAGTTGCGGGAGGCCTGCCGTGCGAGTTGGTGAGCAGTCGACGGACCCCATCGATCAGGTTCTGGGCGAGGTGCCGGTGCCGGCCTCGTTGACACCGGAGGACGTCCGGCTCGCGGTGCGAGCGGTCGTGGTGCACGCCGCCGAGGAGTGGCCCAACGGGCCGCTGTGCCGCAACGACGGCGCGTCGTACCCGTGCCGGCTGCACCGCTGGGGGCGGCGGGTACTGGAGAACCACGGGCTGAACGAGCGTCAGATCGACGCGCTGATCCGGCACGGCAACCCGTTCGTGCACGTGCCCTTCCCGTTCACGTACACCACGCCCCGGCCGGGCGCGGCGCCGGCGCGGACCGCCCCGGCGGCCGGCTACCCGGCCCGTGGCCAGGCCGGTCGGCCCGGTGTGCCCGGGGCGCGGCCCGCCGCGGCGGGGATGCGGCCGGGCGTGCGCGCCGGCGTCCCCGGCCGGCCGGTGACGCCCCCGGCCGTCGCGCCGCGCTGGCCCCGGGCGAGCTGAGCCCCGACGCCGGCCCGGCCCCGGTGATCCCGTGGGGCCGGGCCGGCGTCGGCCGACGCGCCTCAGTTGCTGACGCCGCAGTCCGGAGCGGCCCAGCTGGTGCGGTTCGTCAGGTTGTCCCGGTTGTTCTCCCGCCGGGAGTCCACGTGGACGTGGTCGTCGTGCCCGGCGGAGCCGGGGCCGTAGATGCCGCTGAAGCCGTGGTCGCGGGAGGCGCGGGCGATCTCGCAGAGCGACCTGGTCTGTGAGGTCACGTCGGCGGCGTTGCCGTAGAGGTGCTGGCTGTTCGACGCCCCACCGACCTGCTTGTTGCAGCTTTCGTCCCGGAACCCGCTGGTGACGTAGAGCGGCTTGTCACCCAGCCCACGCCGCAGCGCCTCCAGTTTCCACATGGTGTTTACCGCGTTGGCCTTGGTCTCGGTGGCGGAGAGCGGACCGCCGCTCCAGCCGCCCTTGCCACAGCCGCCGTCCATCTCCCGGTAGCTGAAGTGGGCCGGTGTGCAGTCGTTGTCCTGCAACTGGTAGAGCTTGCTGAAGGTCTGCTTGCCGGCGATGCCGTCGCTGCGCAGCCCGTACGCGGTCTGGAAGCGCTTGACCGCGGCGGCGGTCTCGGGGCCGAAGTCGCCGTCGATCCGGACGATTCCCCCTCGGGCCGCCCAACCGGCGACCCGGATCTGCAACTGGCGGACGTCGTCTCCGGAGCGCCCCTGGTAGAGGTCGCGTTTCCAGGTGTAGCAGCCGTCGGCGTGGGCCGCTGGCGCGGCGGCCACCGTGGCGATCGCGGCTCCCGGCAGAGCCAGGGCGAACGCGACGAGTGCCCGCTTCACAGTGTTCTGGCGCACAGAAGTCCTCCCGATTGGAAGTGAATGGGGTGGTGCACAGGGCATCGCCCGGGACGTCCTGCAACTTCCACCCTGACAGCTACCTGGCCGATTCGCGGCAATAAAGGGGAATCGTCCTCGTAGTCGGCGATAGCTGGGTATTGCCTGTGAATGGAGATGAATGGCAATTCGGGCAGGAGGCTTCAGTGGGTGACGGGAGGGACGGGAATTCCGACACCGGTGAAGCGCCCCGAAACGGATCAACCGGGCATCGAGGGTGACATCGGTCCGTCAGCCGGACCCGGTAACGTCGACCCGGCGGACGGGGAGGTGGCGCGGTGGCGCGGGGCGGGGTCTTCTGTGTCGAGGGGCAGTGGCACCGCGACCTCAACGAGCGCGGGTCGGTGCTGCCCACCCTCGACCTGCTCGAACGGCTCGGCCGCATCCGCTACATCCACAAGGACGCCGCCACCCGTGACGAGCTGTTCTACTTCCTCGACCGGTGGCTGCTCAAGCAGTACGCCGACCACCGGGTCGGCTTCTTCGCCATGCACGGCGAACCCAGCCGGCTCTGCCTCACCGACTGGGACTCCGTCGAGCTGTCCGACGTCGCCGAGCGGATGGCCGGCCGGGGCGAGGGCCGGCGGCTCTACTTCGGCAGCTGCTCGGTGCTGCGCGCCTCCGACGCCACCCTGCGGGACTTCCTCGACGTCACCGGCGCGGCCCTGATCTGCGGCTTCACCCGTGAGGTCGACTGGGTCGAGTCGGCCGCCTTCGAGACGGTGCTGCTCGACGTGCTCGCCAACGGCCAGCGACACAACGCCGCCGAGCTGCGGATGGGTTCGGCGCACTGGGCGCCACTCGCGGCGTACCTCGGCTTCCGGGTGATCTACGCCAACGGCCGCGCCTGGCGGCCCACCGCCCGGCCCCGGGTCCCCGCCCAGCCGGGCCGGGTCGGCGGCCGGTCCGGCTGACGCCCGCCGGGCCTGGTAGAACCGGGGGATGGCACGCAGCGTCGCAACCAACACCCGGGTCGACCGGGACGCCCTGCTCGAATTCGTCCGGCCCCGGCACCGGGTCCTGCTGATGACCACCCGCGCCGACGGCCGGCCGCAGTCCTCCCCGGTCGCCTGCGGCGTGGACGCCGCCGGACGGCTGGTGATCTCCACCTATCCGGAACGGGCCAAGGTCACCAACATCCGCCGTGACCCCCGGGTCTCCGCCTGCGTGCTCTCCGACGACTGGGACGGCCCGTGGGTGCAGGTCGACGGCGTGGCCGAGGTGCTCGACCTGCCCGAGGCGCTGGACCCGCTGGTGGAGTACTTCCGCAGCATCGCAGGCGAGCACCCGGACTGGGACGAGTACCGGGCGGCCATGGTGGCGCAGGGCAAGTCGCTGATCCGGATCACCGTCGAGGGCTGGGGCCCGATCGCCACCGGCGGCTTCCCGGCCCGCCTCGCCGGCTGATCCCCTCCGGTACCACGCAGGCCGCCGCCGGCCCCGTTTCAGTACGCCGCCGTGAAGCGCATGTTCTCGAAGCGGGGCTCCTCGATCTCGTCCACGATCGCCACCGCCAGGTCCTCGTAGCTGAGCACCGAGCGGCCCTGACCGTCGGTGACCGGGTGTTCGGTGCCGGTGCGGTACCGGCCGGTCCGCTCGCCGGGGTGGAACTCCACCGGCGGCGGTGAGACGTACGTCCAGGTCACCCCGTCGGTGCAGGAGCGGTACAGGGCCAGGGCGTCGGCCTGACCTAGCGCCGCCTCCCGGTACCCCTCGGGAAAGTCCGGCTCGTCGAGGAACGGGGTGTCCTGCGCCGTCAGCAGGGTCGCCCCACCGCCGACGTGGATCACCCGGGGCGGGTCGGGCAGGTCCCGCAGGACGGTGACCAGGTTCTCCGCCGCGGTACGCCACAGCGCCCGCTCACCGCCGCCGACCGCCACCACGATCACGTCGGCCTCCGGGGCCAGTTCGGCGACGCTGTGCGCCGAGGTCACGTCCCCGGTCACCACGTGCACCCCGGCCGGCAGCCAGGTGACCGCCTCCGGACGGCGGACCGCCGCGGTGACCCGGTGTCCCCGGCCGGCCGCCTCGACGACGATCCGTGAGCCTGCGGTGCCCCCGGCGCCGTACACCACCACGTTGCCCATGCCGTCCAGGCTAGGCAGCGGGTCGCCGTCGCGGTGCGGCAACAGGTGATCCGGCCGGTACGGGGAGTGTTGCCAACATCGACTACGGTCGGTCTGGTTCCGATCCATCGAACACGGGGGAAACACCATGGCTGATCTTTCCACACCACGCCGGTTGCTCGCCTGGAGCGCTCCGGCGGTCCTCGCTCTCGCGGCGACCGTGCCGGCCGCGCCCGCCCTGGCAGCCCCGGCCGACCGGCACCCGACACCGGCGGTCGTCGGCCCGGTCGACCGGGACCTCGACGGCGACGGCGTGCCGGACCTGGTCACCGTCGGCGGCACCGCCGGCCTCGGTTGAGGTGTCTGGTCAGCGACCGGCCTGACGTCCCGCCGCACCGGCGTCGGCACCGGCCGGGTGCACACGCCGGCCGGCAAAATCGGGCTGTCCGGCAACGGCGTCGGCGGCACCAACTCGCCCGCCGAGTTCGACGGGGCGCAGGTGATCACGGGGCGTTTCTTCGGCGGCGACCGGCAGGACTTCCTCGCCTACTACCCGGGCGGCGCCGCTGCCGGGTACGCCAGCATCCCGGGGCGCCGGTGACGGGACCATGCTCAACCCGTACCTCAGCGGCAACCAGGTGTCCGTCGGCAGCGGGCAGCTCGTCGACGACAACGGCAACGCGCCGCTGCAGGTGGCCAACGCCTACGGGGCCGACGGCGTCAACCCGGAGTACCCGGATCTGATCTCGGTCACCGGCGACGCCACCAACGGTCACCGGCTGGTCTACCACCCCAACCTCGGGGTGCCCGGCGGCTACCTCTTCCGGGTCGCGCTGGCCGACGCCACGCCGACCGGGGATACGGACTGGCAGAACTGGACCGTCGCCAGCACCGAGACGGCCACCGGAGTGGCGATGTACCTGCGCAACGCGGCCACCGGCGACCTCTTCCTCTGGACCGGGGTCACCCTGGTCGACAACGGTGACGGCACCGGTTCGCTGAGCCACACCCAGTACCACGTCGCCGACAACTGGAACACCGCCACGACGATCAGCACGATCTCGGTGGCCGACGTCAACGCCGACGGCGTCCCCGACCTGTGGGCCGTCCGCCCGGACGGCACCGTCCGGGCGTACCTCGTCTCCGGCCTGTCGGCCGGCGGCCCGGCGACCGTACGGGCCACCCGCGTCCAGCACCTGCTCTGAGCCGCGACCGGGCCGTCACCGTCGCCGGTGACGGCCCGCCGGCTCAGCCGACCAGGGCGGCGTAGACGAGCTGGCGGAGCTGGGAGCGCAGCGGGTAGGTGCTCGACGGCATCAGCTGGGTGAACAGCAGCGCGGTGATCTCCTCGGCCGGGTCGACCCAGAACGCGGTGCTGGCCAGCCCGCCCCAGTAGTACTCGCCGACGCTGCTCGGCACCTTGGCCGGGACCGGGTCCTGCACCACGGCGAAGCCCAGGCCGAAGCCGATGCCGTCCAGCACCGTCTCGGCGAACCCCTGCGGCCGCAGCGACGCCAGGTCGCCGCCGCCGGGCAGGTGGTTGCGGGTCATGTAGCGCACCGTGCGGGGCCCGAGCAGTCGTACGCCGTCCAGCGCGCCGCCGCGCAGCAGCAGTTGGGTGAACCGATGGTAGTCGGCGGCGGTGGAGACCAGCCCGCCCCCGCCGGAGAAGCACCGCGGGCGGGTCAGCGCGGCGGCCCCGAGCTGGTCGGCGCGGACCGCCCGGCCGGTGCCCGGGTGCGGCGTGTACAGCGCGGCGAGCCGTTTGGCGTCGGCCGGGTCGACCCAGAACCGGGTGTCGGTCATGCCCAGCGGGGTGAGGACCCGTTCGGTGAGGAAGTCGTCCAGGCTCTGCCCGGAGACCACCTCGATCAGCCGGCCCAGCACGTCGGTGGAGACCCCGTAGTTCCAGCCGGTGCCGGGCTGGAACAGCAGCGGCAGCTTCGCCATCCCGGCGCTGGCCCCGGCCAGGTCGAGCCCCGGGGGGACGTCGAGGTCGTAGCCGGCGGCCCGGTAGAGCGCGTCGACCACCGAGGTCTGCGCGAACCCGTAGGTCAGCCCGGCGGTGTGGGTGAGCAGGTGCCACACCCGGATCGGCTCGACCGCCGGCACCGTGTACGGCTTGAGCGCCGACCCCTTGTCGAAGACCCGGACGTCGGCGAACTCGGGCAGCCAGCGGCTGATCGGGTCGGTCAGCTCGAACCGCCCCTCCTCCCACAGCATCATCGCCGCGACCGAGGTGATCGGCTTGGTCATCGAGTAGATCCGCCAGATGGTGTCCGGCTCGACCGGGGTGCCGGCCTCCACGTCGCGCAGCCCGTACACCGAGGAGTGCGCGACCTCGCCGCGGCGGGTGACCACGACCTGCCAACCGGCCAGCCGGCCGTCGTCGACGTACCGGCCGAAGTGTTCGTCGATGCGGGCCAGCCGGGCCGGGTCGAAGCCGGTACGGGCCGGGTCGCTGCTGGGTGCCACGCTCACCCGCCGAACCTACTAGCCGGTACGCGCCGGACGGAAGGTCCGGCGGTGGTGTCGGTGCTCGCACCTAGGGTGGGGTGGTGCCGCAGACCATCGAGGACGAGACGTTCCGCCACACCGACTGGTACGCCGAGGAACTGACCGACAGGCACTTCGTGCGCTGCGTCTTCACCGACGTCGACCTGACCGAGGCGGTCAGCCGGGGCGCCTCGTTCACCGGGTGCGACTTCGGCGGGGTGTCGTTCAACGCCTCCCGGCACACCGACTCGGCCTTCGTCCGCTGCGGGTTCCGCCGGTGCAACCTGTTCGAGGCCGAGTTCACCGGCTGCAAGCTGGTCGGCAGTACGTTCGAGCAGTGCGCGCTGCGTCCGCTGCGGGTCTCGGGCGGGGACTGGTCGTTCGTCGGGTTGCCCGGCGCTGACCTGCGCGGCGCGCGGTTCAGCGACGTACGGATGCGGGAGGCCGACCTGTCCGGGGCGGACCTGACCGGCTCGACCCTGGCCCGGGTGGACCTTTCGGCCGCCCAGCTGCGCGGGGCGCGGTTCACCCGGGCCGACCTGCGGGGCAGTGACCTGACCGCGCTCGATCCGACGGCGGTCGAACGGGTCGGCGCGGTGATCGACCCGCAGCAGGCGATGGTGCTGGCGCAGGCGTTGGGTTTCGAGATCCGCTGACCGGAGCGCAGTCTGTCGATCTCTCCGCCATTTTGGCCCTGAGCTGCGGTTTTCCAATAAGTAGGAAACTTTCCATCGGGATCACTTGGTAACAAACTGGAAACGCCCTCCCGCTGGCATATGGCGCATCACGGCCTTGAAATGAAAACGTGAGAACGCTCACGCCGCGGCCGAACCCCCTCCCCGACCGGTCGCGGGCGTCGGGCTGGGGAGTGGGACACGCGTGAACGACCAAGAGACCTGGCGGATCGGGCCGGGCCCGACGACGCGCAGCGCGCAGCGGCGGGAGGCCCGTCGTCGGCAACGCCGCCGCTGGGCGATCGGTTCGGTGGCCACCCTGGCCTGCCTCGGGGTGCTGGTGACCTATCTGGTCCCGGGCACGGACCCGTCGGAACCCGACCTGGTGCTGCCGGCCGGCGCACCGACCCCGGCCGGTTATCCGACCGGGGCGGCAGGCGTGGGCGTGTCGGCCGAGGCCGGTGTCGTCGCACCCGGCCTACAGCCCCGGGAACGCACCCCGCCGCCGCCGAGTGAGCCACCGACACCGACGGCCACCCCGGTGGCGTCCTCGTCGCCGGCCGCGCCGACGCTGAGCGTCTCCCGGGCCGACGTGCCGGCCGAGGTGGACCTGACCGCGCTGGGCGCCCGGGACTGGGTGCACTGGGGGCTCAACCGGCCGGAGACCGTGGTCCGCAAGGGTGGCGGCACCGGCGAGATCCGGGACGAGGGTGGCCGGGGCGCCCGCGACCGGTACGACACCAATCCCGAGCTGTTCGGATGGCGTGACGGGTCCCCGGTGTCGGCCGTCCCCGCCACCCCCACCGGGGTGTTCGTCTGCGGCGCGGGCAACGGGTTCGCGCTGTCCGTGGCCGGCGACGGCGAACCGCGTACGGTGCACCTGTTCGCCGGGATCTGGATGGCCCAGGGGCGGCTGGACGTGCGGTTGTCTACCGGCGGGTCGACCCGCACGCTGCGGCTGGAGGACCCGCACACCACGCACACCGCCCAGTTCGTGATCAAGTTCCGGGCGCCGAGGGGCGCGAAGGTGCTGATCCGCTGGACCGTCGAGGGGACCTTCCGCAACAGCTGCGGCAACGTGAACCTCCAGGCGGCGGCGGTGCGTTGAGTCGTTCGCCCGTTTCGGAGGCTTATGTCGGGATAGCGTGTCCGGGTTGATGCCCGCGAGCCACCGGAGACGCCGATGCCGACCGACGAACAGGTGCTGGACAGCCCCGAGGGCTGGGTCGCCGACCACATCCGCCGGTACGTCGCGACCGGCGGCGCGGAGGGGCACGAGTGGCAGCCGGGCGTGTTCACCCTGCTGCTGACCACCCGGGGACGACGCAGCGGCAAACTTCGCCGCACCGCCCTGATCTACGGCCGGGACGGCGACGACTACCTCATCGTCGCGTCCCAGGGCGGCGCGCCCCAGCACCCCTCCTGGTACCTCAACCTGCTCGCCGACCCCGACGCCCGGGTGCAGGTGGGCCCGGAGACGTTCGGCGTGCGGGCGCGCACCGCCGAGCCGTCCGAGCGGGCCCGGATGTGGCCGACGATGACCGCCATCTGGCCCGCCTACGACGAGTACCAGAGCAAGACCGACCGGAAGATCCCGGTGGTGGTGCTGCACCGGCGCTGAGCCGGTCGGCCCGGCTCAGCAGACGATCGGCTTGACCCAGGAACACTCCCGTCCCTCGGGCACCCGGGGTGCCTCCGGGGCCGCCGGCGCAGTGGCCCGCGCCGACCCGCCGTCGCTCTCGCGGTAGCCGGCCAGCGTGATGGCGATCTGGTCCTCCAACCCCTTGACCGACGAGGTCAGGTGGTTGTTGAACACCACCGAGAAGGCGAGCAGCCGGCCGTCGGCGTCGGTGGCGTAGCCGGAGAGGCCGGACACCCCGGACAGGCTGCCGGTCTTGGCGTGCACGTTGTCCGCCGCCGGGGTGTCGCGCATCCGGCTGCGCAGGGTGCCGCCGACGAGGCGGTCCGGGTTGCCGGCGATCGGCAGGGCCGCGTACCAGGTGTCGAACCAGGGTTCCCGGCGGACGGCGGCGAGCAGCGCGACGAACTCGCCGGCCGGGATCAGGTTGCGCCGGGACAGCCCCGAGCCGTCGAGCTGGCGCAGGATGCCGGTGTCCACCCCGGTGTCGGCGACGTACTCGCTGATCGCGGCCAGCCCGACCGGCCAACTTCCCGACCCGGAGACGACCCGGCCGATCTCCTTGGTCAGCACCTCGGCGTGCCCGTTGTTGGAAAGCTTCAGGAAGGGCACCAGCAGCTCGGCCAGGGTCATCGAGTCGTGCCGGGCCACCGGGGTGGCGTCGGCCGGGGTGGCCCGGCCGGGCACCGTGCGCCCGAGCACCCGTACCCCGTGGCGGCGCAGCGCGGCCCGGAAGACGTCGGCTGCGTAGCCGGTGGGCTCCCCGACGGTCATCCAGTCGCTGACCGCCGCCGAGCCGGCCGCGATCCGGCCGGTGACCACGATGGTGTTGCCGCCGTGCGTCCGCTCGAACGACAGCGTCGTCTCGCCGTCGGCCACCGTCTCGGCCCGGTTGTCGATCCGCAGGTAGCCGTTGGGCGGGGTCATGGTGACCACCGGCGGCGCCCCGGCACTGCCCGCCGGGGCGGCCCGCACGATCACCGTGCCCGCGTCGTAGTCGGTGTCCGGGGCGAGGGTCAGCGCGGAGACCTGCGCCGCGTAGTAGTACGACTCGTCGTCCCAGGCCCACTCCGGGCCGAGCCGGGTGGCGTCGTAGCGGGTGTCGTCGGCGACCAGGTTGCCGGTCACCACCCGTACCCCGCTTCCGGCGACCCGGGCGGCCAGCGCGTCGTAGTCGGCGGCCAGCATCGTCGGGTCGCCGCCGCCGCGCAGGTAGAGGTTGCCGGAGACCAGGCCGGCCCGGCGGCGGCCGTCGGTGAGCACGTCGGTGCCGAACCGGTGCCCGGGGCCGAGCAGTGCCAGGGCCGCGGTCGAGGTGAACAGCTTGGTGCTGGAGGCGGGTACCAGGCGGCGGTCGCCGTTGCGGTCGTAGAGGGTCCGGCCGGTGGTGGTGTCCACCACGACCACCCCGGCCTGCGCCCCGGCGAGCCGGGGATCGGCGAGGATGGCGTCGATGGTGGCGTGCAGCCGGGTGGCCGCCGGGGTGGGTGACTCGGCGGTTGCCGGCAGCGCACCGGCGGCGGCCACGGTGGCGACCAGCGTCACCGATGCGAGCGTCCGGGGAAAGAGACGACGATGCATGCGCCGACGCTGTCACGAAGATTTCCGTCGGGCAAGCCTCGGTGTCGAAGATTTTCTTCCAAGCCGTGGTTCCGGGGCGAGGGGTGGACCGGTGCCGGTCAGGTCGGGTCCGGCGCGGCCGGGTCGGGCGCGTCGGGTTCGGCGCGGAAGTGCCGGCTGGGCTTCACCAGCAGCGGGGCGGCCAGCGCGGCCAGCGCCCCGCCGAGCAGCGGGAAGACGATGAACACCCACAGTTGGCGCAGCGCCGCGCCCCCCTCGAACACGGCCGGGCCGAACGACCGGGCCGGGTTGATCGAGGTGCCGTCCAGGGTGATCCCCACCAGGAGCACCGCCACCAACGCCAGGCCGATCGCCAGGCCGGCGAAGCCGGCGTGCTCGACCCGGCTCGTCACCACCAGCACCACCAGCACGAACAGGAACGTCAGGATGACCTCCAGCACCGCCGTGCCGCCCTGGTTGATGTGCACCCCGTAACCGTTGGTGCCCAGCACCCCGGTCTGGTCCGCCACGCCACCCCAGCGGACCAGCCCCCAGATGGCGAAGCCGGCCACCGTGGCCCCCACGAACTGCGCCAGCCAGTACGCCACCGCGCCGACCGGGGATATCTTGCGGGACAGCAGCACCCCCAACGTCACCGCCGGGTTGAGGTGTGCGCCGGAGAGCGGGCCGATCGCGTACACCAGTCCCACCAGGACGAATCCGAAGGCCAGCGCCACGCTTACCACGCCGCCCTGGAGTTGGGCGAAGACGGCGGTGCCCACCCCGACGAAGACCAGCAGCAGGGTGCCGATCAGTTCGGCGGCGTACCGTCGGGCAGCGTCCATGCGCTCAGGGTAGAAAGCCGCAGCGCCGTATGCAGCGGAAACGGGGATCTCCGACAGACCCTGCTCTATTTGACGAACCCCTGTTCAGGGGGCACGGTGGGGGAGAGGGCCGCGCGGCGGCGCCCCCGGAACCGCCCGGCGGGCACCGGTCCGCCGCAGGGCGCGCATCTGTCGTCGCGCCACGTTCCGCCCGACAACTCCCGAGGAGTCCCATCATGCTCACCATGACCGACAACGCCGTGCTCGTGATCCGTGACCTCGCGGCCCAGCAGGACGTCGCCCAGGACGGTGGGCTGCGGATCGCCGCCGACACCGAGGCCGGCGCGCTCACCATCGAGCTGGTGCCGGTGCCGGCACAGGGCGACCAGGTGGTCGACACGGAAGGGGCGCGCATCTTCCTCGACGCCGAGGCCGCCGAACTGCTCAACGACAGTTCGGTGGACGCCTCCGTCGACGACGAGGGCGTGGTGCAGTTCGGGTTCACCGAGCAGGAGTGACCCGGTGATCGTCACGCGGTCATCCCTGCGGTACTGAGCTGGACATGCTCCGTGTCGCCGGCATGAAACACGGTGCTACCGGAGTACGGTTGACGGTATGACCACGGTGAAGAAGTTGTCGATCTCCGTACCCCAGGATGTGGCCGAGACGCTGGGGGCACAGGGCCCGGGCAAGGCGAGCGCCTACGTGACCGGGGCGGTACGCGCCCAGCGGGCGTGGGAGCAGTTCCGTGACGAGCAGGCTCGCCGCGGCGCGACGTTGACCTCGGAGGGCATGATCGCCGCCCGCGCGCGCCGGTACACGGTGCAGGCCGAGTGGCCCGCGGAGCGATTCGCGGCGGTCCGCGAGCGGGTCCGCCAGCACATCGAGCAGGAGCAGGCTGGCGGGGACCAGCCGGCATCGGCCGCGTGACCTCCGAGGACGAGCTGCCCCCGGTCACGCTCGTGCTGGATCGCTCGGCGCTGCTGGCGTACATGGCGGGATCGATCCACGCCGTGGAACCGGTCGGCGAGGTCATCACCGATCGGCAGAGTTTCGGCGTCACCGCCGTCACCGTGGCCGAAACTCTGAAGCTGGTGACCAACTCCAAAGACCGGGGAGACCTCCACACACTGCTGACGATGGATGCCTGCGCGGTGCTGCCCACGTGGGGCGAGGACTGGCTGGAACTGTCGTACTGGCTGGGAGTGACCAGTCGGATAGACCTGGCCACGACGGTGCTGGCAGCACTGGAACATGGTGCCCAGATCCTGTCCGGGGAGGGCCACCGTTACGGCGAGGTCCTGCCGATCAACGACATGCCGCAACAGTGACCCTCCTGCCGATGCCACGCTGCGTAGGGCGGGCGCGCGGCAAGGCCCCTCGCCGATGCAGGCGACCCCCGGTCAGCGGCCCCGCCGGTGCTCACCGCCCCGGTGCGGGCGGGTGAACCCGGTGCGGTCGTCGGTGGGCGTCGGCGGGCTGCGACGCCGCCCGTCGGCCGGGCCGGTGAGCGCCGCCAGCACGTGCGCCAGGTGGTGCGACGTGCTCCACGCCGTCCAGTTCGCCGGTGAGCCTGCGCCGGTGACCCGGCGGGCCCGGCGCAGCAGCTCGTGGTCACCCCAGGAGAAGCCCGCCCCGGCGGCCGGCCAGTGCCCGGCGGTGACCAGCGTGCGGCACAGGTCGGCGAACCGTTCGTCGCCCCGGCCGCCCCGCCGCGACCAGCGGTAGATCCACCAGCCGTCCTCGGCGGTGTACCGCACCGTGGGCAGCCGGTCACCCGGCTCCGCGCCGCCCGACTCCACGCCGCCCGGGGGCGCGGGCGACACACCGTAGTCGCCGTACCCGACGTCCAGGTCGGCCAGCCGACGCCAGAACAGCCAGTCCCAGCGGGCCACCCGGACCGGTTCGTCGGTGGGTAGCCGGGACAGCGACGGCGGCATCCCGCCGGCCGCCACGGTCACCGTGCGCCAGGCGTGCCGCCGGGCCCAGTCCACCACCCGGCGTACCCGGGGCTCGGCGACGCGCAGATCGGCCGGGCAGCAGACGTCAGCGGCGTCGACCAGCAGGTCGCACTGTTCCGGCACCAGCCCGGTGCGCCGCCACACCCGCTCCACCGCCGCCGTCGTGGCGTCCGGGCCGGTGCGGTCCCGCCCGGGCCGCAACCGGACCACCGCCCCCCGGGCGTACGCCCGGCATGCCGCGCCGTGTGCGGCCAGCCGCCCGTCGGCACACGTCAACCCGATCACCGGTTGCACGGGTACGCCCCACCGGGCCAGCTCGCCGCCCGGCCCGTCGGGCAGCGCGCACACGTCGACGGCCGGCACCAGCCCGGCGGGTAGCCGGCGCAGCATCTGGGGCAGGCCGGTGTCGGTCGGGGACACGTCGAGGACCGGGACGACCAGGGGAGCGTGGGCGCTGTCCAGATGACCCAGCGCCTCCAGCTCACCGCGTCTGCTGGTGAGGATGGGGCGGTAGACCGGCTCCGCCACCCGACCCCCGGGGGCGGGCACCATACCTCAATCTACCGGGCCGGACGCCCCCGCCACAGGGGTTCGGCGGTCGCATCGCCGACCACCCGGTCCCGTCGACCGTCCGGACCGGATCGGGTCCACCCTGGACATTGACAGTGGTCGGTGCCGGTGGTGGCATGGGTGGGCGGTACGCCGGGCGTGGAAGGGCATCCGAAGACCCAAGTCCCCGTTTCCTGCTGCCCGGAAGGCGTACCCCCTCATGACAACGTCGCGTCACCGCGCCGGCCTGCTCGCGGCGCTGACCGCCGCCGCCGTGCTGCTGCTGGTCGTCCCGCTGCCCGCCGGAGCGCTCGCGGTACCCGAGCCGACCACCCCGGTCACCGGCAACGCCACCCACTTCGACGCCCTCGGCGCACCGTACGGCGGCTGCGGCCTGCCCCAGGCGGAGCTGGACGCGCCGGACTTCGTCGCGCTCAACGCCTACGACCTGCCCGGCGACTACTCGTCGTACCCGATGCGGCCGATCCCGGCCAGCCAGGCGGCGAAGATCGGGCTGTGGAACAACGGCCTCAACTGTGGCCGGTTCGTCCGGGTCACCGTCGGTGACTACTGCACCGGCGTCAACGACGGCGCGCCCGGCCAGCCGTTCTGCCGCAACGGCTCGTGGACCGCCGACGCGTACAGCGGGGCCACCCTGACCATGGTGGTGGCGGACAGTTGCGGCGACGGCAACGCGTGGTGCCGGGACGACCCCTACCACCTGGACCTCTCCACCGCCTCGCTGAACCGCTTCGTGCGCAACGGCACGCCGGTGGGGGACATGAACCCGACCCACTGGAACAACCGGCACGTCTCCTGGTCGTTCGTGCCCGCCCCGAACTACTCCGGCGACATCCGGATCGGCTTCATGAAGGGCGCCCAGCGGTACTGGCCGGCGATCGCCGTCTCGCACCTGGCCAACGGCATCCACGGGGTGGAGTACCTGGCCGGTGGGGTGTGGACGGCCGCCACGATGAACAGCGACATGGGACAGTCGTACGTGATCGGGGCGACCGCCGTCGGGGGCACCGACTTCCAGATCCGGGTCCGCGACGCGGCCGGCGCGTTGATCAACAACGGTCGGGTCTACCGGTTCGCCCTGCCCGCCTCCTGCGGCGGGACGTGTTCGGCGGCGTACACCCGGGTCGACTACACCACCTCCGACGGGCCCACCCCGGCCCCGACCGGCACGCCCACGGCCACGCCCACCGGGACGCCGCCGGTCACCCCCACCGCGACGCCCACCCCGGCCCCGATGTCCGGTTGTTCGGCCGCCTACCGGGTGACCGGCTCGTGGTCGGGCGGCTTCCAGGCGGAGGTCACCGTGCGCAACCTCGGCGTCAGCGCGATCACCGGCTGGACCACCACGCTGACCTTCGCCGGAACCCAGCAGGTCGCCTCGTCGTGGAGCGCCACGGTCAGCCAGTCCGGTCGGCAGGTCACCGCGACCAACGCGGCGTACAACGGGAGCCTGATCCCCGGGGCGACCACCAGTTGGGGGATGGTCGTCACCGGCGACAACCAACCGCCGACGGTGGCGACCTGCGCCGTGCGGTGAACCACCGGTTGGCCGGTCCGCCCGTGGCGGCGGGCCGGTCAACCGGTGGTACGGCAACCCGGCTACGTCCCGGGCGCGGTGAGTCGCACCCCGACCCCGCGCACGGTGTGCAGGTAGCGGGGTTGCTGGGCGCTCTCCCCGAGCTTGCGGCGCAGCCAGGACAGGTGCACGTCGACGGTCTTGTCCGCGCCGCCGTAGGGGATCTGCCAGACCTCGGTGAGCAGTTCCCGTTTGGTCACCACCGCGCCGGGGCGGGCGGCGAGGTGGTGCAGCAGGTCGAACTCGCGCGGGGTCAGCTCCACCGGCGTGCCGTCCAGGGTGACCTGGCGGGCGCGCGGATCGATGCGTAGCCCGCCGACCACCAGCACGGGCTCGCCGTCGGGCCGCTCGGCCCCGCCCCGGCGCAGCACCGCCCGGACCCGGGCGTCGAGCTGGGCGGCGGTGAACGGCTTGACCAGGTAGTCGTCCGCCCCGGCGTCGAGCAGCCGGACGATCTCCCGTTCGTCGTCGCGGGCGGTGGCCACGATCACCGGCACGGCGCTGACCGCGCGCAGCATCCGCAGCAGCTCGCCGCCGTCGAGGTCGGGCAGGCCGAGGTCGAGCACGACGAGGTCGGGCCGGTCGTCGAGGGTGTGCCGCAGCCCCTCCATCGCGGTCGACGCGGCGGCCACCGCGTGCCCCCGTTCGCGCAGCGCGCGGGCCAGCGGGGCGCGGATGGTCAGGTCGTCCTCGACGAGCAGCAGGCGGGCCACCCCAGCAGGCTAGCCCCGGTCGGTGGCCCCGGCCGTCGTCCGGGCGGGGCCGGCCGATCGGACGGTGCCACCCCGGCCGTCGGTGGGCGGCGGCCCGTTCGGGCACGTTTTCGCAGCTCACGAGGGTTGAATGTCAGGTAACGGACAGTCGGGCGAGTGGTCGCAAAAGGTGTAACCGACATACTTTCGAAGTACGGATCCGCTCGTCGGCGCGGATCACCATCCCCCATCGCTCCCGGCCCGAGCAGGTGGTCGGCAGGCAGGAGCACCACGATGTCCAGCACCGGTTCCCGGCGTCGCCCGGTCAACCAGCCCGTACCCTGCCGCAACGATCTGGCCCTGGCCGATTCCCAACTGGCCGGTGACCGGCGGGTGGGCCTGCCCGCCTCGGCCCGGATGCTCTACGCCGTGGTGCACGCCAACGGCACCCTGGCCCGTGGTCTCGGTGCGGCGTCGGCCACCCGGCTCGCCTCCGGCATGTACCAGGTCGTCTTCGACCAGGACGTGAGCACCGCCGGCTACGTGGGCACGATCGGGCTGGCCGGTAGCGCCGGGCTCGCGCCGCCCGGCGGGATCAGCGTGGTCGGCCGGACGGGAATCCCGAACGGGGTGTTCGTCAAGACGTTCGCCACCGACGGCAGTGTCTCGGACCGCCCGTTCCACCTGGCGGTCCTGGCCTGAGGTCGGCGGATACGGGCGCACGGCGCCGTACGGCACACCGGCCGTCCGTCGCCGCGCTCCGACCGTCTCCCACCACCGCAGCCATTCCGGCGGTACGCCAGCGGGGACCTGGTGCGACCGGTGCGGTCCCCCGCTCCGGTCTGGGGTGCTCGTTGCCCGATCTGACGGCGGTCAAACCTGCCCAGGGCCGGGAATTGCCTCATCTGCACAGCCCGGCGTGATCCGTTGCCGTTGCGGGTATGAGCGGCACATGGAGCATTTCACGATCGCGACGGTCGCCGAGAAGAGCCCGGACTTCCGCCGGGTGCTGTGGACCGGCGAGAAGACCCAATTGGTGATCATGACCATTCCGCCGGGCGGGGAGATCGGCGAGGAGGTCCACGACGGGATCGACCAGATCCTGACCTTCGTCAGCGGTGCCGGGGAGGCCCGGGTCGGCGGGGAGACCCGGGACGTCGCCCAGGGCGACCTGGTGGTGGTGCCGGCCGGCACGAAGCACAACTTCGTCAACACCGGGCCCAACCCGCTGGTCCTCTACACGGTCTACGGCCCGCCGGAGCACGCCGACCAGGTGGTGCACCACACCAAGGAGGAGGCCGACGCGGCGGAGGCCGCCGGCGAGGACGAACCGCCGACGTCCTGACCGCCGGCCCCTGAACCGCAGCCGCCGCCGGCCGGCGTCCCGCGCACCGGGACGCCGGCCGGCGGCGGTCAGCCCACGGGTACGGCGGAGACGTCCACCGTCTCCGGATACTTCAGCCCCGACCCCGTGTTCAGCACCACCACCCGCTCGTCGGGGCGGATCCAGCCCCCGGCCCGCAGGTGCCGGGCGGCGGTGAGGCAGGCCGCCCCCTCCGGGCAGAGCAGCAACCCCTCCCGGGCGGCGAACTCCCGCAGGTCGGTGAGGATCTCCGCGTCGTCGACGGCGACCGCCGTCCCGCCGCTCTCCCGCAGCGCGGTCAGGATCAGCTCGTCGCCCAGCGGGGCCGGCACGGTGATCCCGAACGCCACGGTGTGCGCGTCGTCCCAGGGCCGGGCCCGCTCCTCACCGGCGGCGAACGCCCGGACGATCGGCGCGCAGCCGGTCGACTGCACCGCCACCAGCCGGGGCAACCGGTCGCTCACCCAGCCGAGTTCCCGCAGCTCGTGCAGGGCCTTGTGGATGCCGATCAGGCCCACCCCGCCGCCGGTCGGATAGATGATCACGTCGGGCACCTGCCAGCCGAGCTGCTCGACGATCTCGTACCCCATCGTCTTCTTGCCCTCCAGCCGGTAGGGCTCGCGCAGCGTCCCGGCGTCGAAGACCGCCCCGTCCGCGTCGGCCACCAGCTCGGCCACCCGGCGTCCGGCGTCGCTGATCAACCCGTCCACCAGGCGCAGGTCGGCACCGGCGGCCACGCACTCGCGACGGCAGATGGTCGGGGCGTCCAGCGGCATCACGATGGTCGCCGCCATCCCGGCCCGCGCCGCGTACGTCGCCCAGGCCGCTCCGGCGTTGCCGTTGGTGGGCATGGCGAACCGCCGTACGCCCAGCTCCCGGGCCCGGCTCACGCCGACGGCGGCACCCCGGGCCTTGAACGACCCGGTCGGGGTGAGCCCCTCGTCCTTGACGATCAGGTCGGCCACGCCGATCTCGTGGCCGTACGCCGGCGCGCGCCACAGCGGCGTCCAGCCCTCACCCAACGTGGTGACGTGCCGCTCGTCGGCGACCGGCAGCAACTCCCGGTAGCGCCACAGGTCGGCCGGGCGCAGCCCGAACCGTTCGGGCGTCACGGCGGCGGCCACCGCCGCCAGGTCGTAGCGGGCCAGCAGCGGTGACCCGCAGTCGCACAGGTTGGTGAGCCGGTGGGCGTCGTGCTCCCGGCCGCAGCGGGGACACTCCAGATGGGTCAGGTACACGATGCTCCTCGCCGTCGGCCCGGTCGGTGCTCGGCACACCGGCATTCTCCGGCAATCGGCCCGGGTTCGCCGCTCGCCCGGCATGCCCGCGCCGATCACGGGTAGAACCGTCGGCATGGATCTCGACCAACCCACCGTCCTGCTCCCCGGTGACGTCCGCATGCCGCTGCTCGGGTTCGGCACCTGGCAGGCGACCGGCCGGGCCGGCTACGACGCCGTGCTGGCCGCGTTGGACGCCGGCTACCGGCACATCGACACCGCCACCATGTACGGCAACGAGGAGGAGGTGGGCCGGGCGGTGCGGGAGAGCGGACTGCGCCGCGAGGACGTCTTCATCACCACCAAGCTGCCGCCGGACCGGGTCGGCCGGGAGCGGGAGACGATCGAGGCGAGCCTGCGGGCGCTGGGCACCGACCACGTCGACCTCTGGTTGATCCACTGGCCGCCGTCGTCGCCGGCGGACAGCATTCCGGTCTGGCGGGAGCTGCTGGCCGCCCGGGACGCGGACCTCACCCGAGCGGTGGGGGTGAGCAACTACGCCACCGCCCAGCTCGACGAGCTGATCCAGGCGACCGAGGAGAACCCGGCGGTCAACCAGATCCGGTGGAGCCCGTCGCTGTACGACCGGCAGCGGCACGCCGAGCACCGGGACCGGGGGATCGTGCTGGAGGGTTACAGCCCGTTCAAGGCCAGCGACCTGGCCGATCCGGTGCTCACCCGGATCGCCGCCGCGCACGACGTCTCCCCGGCGCAGGTGGTGCTGCGCTGGCACGTCGACCACGAGATCGTGGTGATCCCCAAGTCGGTCACCCCGGAACGCATCCGCGCCAACGTCGACATCTGGAACTTCTCGCTGACCGCCGAGGAGATGCGCGACATCGACGCCCTGGGCGGCTGAGCCCGGACTGGGTGCGGGGGCGTGACCGGCAGGTCACGCCCCCGCGTGGTGGTGGGTGGTGTGGGGTCAGGCGCGGGCGCAGGCGACGCCGTTGAGCGAGAAGCTGGTCGGCGCCGAGTACGTCCCGCTCAGCGAGCCCTGGTAGCCGAAGCTGGCGGTGCCACCGGGGGAGATGCTGCCGTTGTGCGCGGCGTTGCGTGCGGTGACCGTCGACCCGCTCTGGCTGACGGTGGCGTTCCACGAGCTGGTGACCTGCTGCCCGCTGGGCAGGTTGTAGGTGAGCGTCCAGCCGTTGATGGCGCTTGTGCCCCGGTTGGTGATGGTCACGTCGGCGGTGAAGCCGTTGTTCCACGAGTTGGAGGTGTACTTCACCGCGCAGCCGCCGCCCGTGGGCGGGGGCGTGGTCGGCGGGGCGGTGGTGGGCGGCGGGTTGCCGCCGGTGTTGACGGTCTGGGAGAAGTTGGTGACGGCCAGCCCGGCGCCGCCCTGCCAGGGCTCGAAACCGGCCTGGATGCTGGTCAGGTACCAGTCGTTGGTGATCGCGCCCCGGTTGCGGGTGTCGGCGATGAAGTCCAGCACGTTGAAGCTCATGCTCGGGATCGCCGACGGGGCGACGTACGAGATGACGTTGTTGCCGCCGTTGTTGCCGCGCCACACCTCCCAGCTGCGGCCCGCGATGTTCGTGTTGCCCACCGGGGAGCCGATCGGCTGGATGCTGCCCTGCCGGTTGAACCAGATCATGATCTCCATGGCGTTGACCCCGTCCCGCTTGGGCGACGGGTCGAGCCAGATGTCGTAGGCGGCGTCGTAGATCGCCCCGCCGACGTAGTTGAAGGAGATGCTGCCGGGCGCGCTGCTGATCGACTTCACCTGGGCCGGCAGGTTGGTGCCCGGCGAGCAGTTGGTGTAGTGGCAGCCGACGAAGATCGACGGGTACGACACCGGGGCCCCGTTGGTCGGCGCGGAACCCTGCTGGCTGGTGATGCTGAAGCCGCTGCCGGTGACGTTGATGCACTGCTGGGCGGTGGTGCCCCAGCGGTTGTTCTGGACCACGTACCGGCCGCCGATGACGGTGGAGCCGTACTGCTCGCAGATCTGGGTGTCGGCGGAGGCGGTGCCGCCGACGGCGACGGCCACGATCGTGCCGACGGCCAGGAGGCCGGCGGCGGCGAGGGCCCGCAATGGACGCTTCATGATGCTCCTAGGCTGCGGCGCGGGGGCGCCGGAGGTGTGTCGGACATGACCGGGAGCGCTCCCACGGTCCCGAACACATTTACATACTTGAAACTGCTGTGCAACTGAACCGGTTAAGTGGGCGGCCGATCTCGTCCCCGGACGTGAACCGTGTTCTACAGGTTGGGCGCGAGCAGCGTGCGCGCCGTCCGAACCTGCCCCGCCGCCTCCCGCAGCACCGCCGCCAACCGCGTCCGTACCTCGGGCCCCAGCCGGTCCACCGGCGCGGCCACCGCGATCGCGTCCACCGCAGGCTCCCGCAGCGGTACGGCCACCGCCACCGCCGCCAGCCCCGGACCGCACTCCTCCCACTCCTCGGCCCAGCCCCGCCGCCGCACCGCGGCCAACTCGGCGCGCAGCGCCTCCGGCGTGGTGACCGTCCGCCCGGTGACCGCCGGCAGCGGCCACTGCAACAGCCGGTCCACCTCCTCGTCGGACCGTGCGGCAAGCAGCGCCTTGCCGGCCGCGGTGGCGTGCGCGGGCAGCCGACGACCCACCGCACAGACCGGCCGCACCACGTGCGCCGAGTCCCGCCGCGCCAGCAGCACCACCGCGCCCCGGTCGAGCCGGTAGAGCTGCACCGTCTCGCCGGAGAACTCGGCCAACCGGTCCAGGGTCACCTCGTGCAGGGCGGCGACGTCCGCGCCGGCCAGGAACGTCGCGCCGACCTCCAGCGCCCGCAACCCCACCGAGAACCGGGTACCGGTCGGGTCGGCGGCCACCCACTCGCGGTCCAGCAGGGTCCGCAGGATGGCGTGCAGACTGCTCTTGGGGATGCCCAGCGCCCGGCTCAACTCCACCGGTGAACGGGGGCCGTCCGGGGTGGCGAGCGCCTCCAGCACGTCCAGTGCCCGACCCGCCGACTTGACCGAGCGGTATGACTCGTCCGTTGTCACGCGGTCACTGTAGTGAGACGAGCGACATCAGGCCGATGGGTATTCTTCGATCGAACCCCGTTCAGTGGGCTGGACAACTTTCTGTCCGGTTCGGAGCGTGCCGGATGGGGGATCATCGGCTCTGGTGTGCGCCGATCGCGCGGAGTAGTGTCTTGCCTTCACCGCGTACCGATCCCCTCCGGAGGCGTACACCACCATGCGTGGCTCCCCCCTGCGCATCCTCGTCGTCGGCGCGGGCATCGCCGGTCTGGCCGTCGCCCGCGCCCTGCGGTTGGCCGGCTTCCGGCCGGACGTCACCGAGAAACTCCCCCCGAACGAACTGGCCGACACCGGCCTCTATTTGCCCGGCAACGCCGCCCGTGCGTTGCGCCGGCTCGACCTCGACGGCCCGGTCCGCCCGCTCGGCCAGGTGATCCACCGCCAACGGTTCCTCGACGCCGCCGGTGACCCGCTCTGTGAGGTGGACCTCGACACGCTCTGGGCCGAGGTGGGGGAGTGCCGGGCGCTGCCCCGCCGCGACCTCTACCAGGTGCTGCTCAGCGGTGCCGGGGGCGCCGTGCGGCACGGCGCCGAGGTGAGCACCGTCGAGCTGCTGCCCGCCGGGGTGGCGGTCACCTTCACCGACGGCACCGGCGGCGAGTACGACCTGGTGATCGGTGCCGACGGCCCCCGTTCGGCGGTCCGCTCCCTGGCCGCGCTCGGCGGCCCGCCCCGCCCCGCCGGTCAGGTGGTCTACCGGGGCGTGGTGCGCGACGGCCCGGACGTGGCCGACTGGACGGCGCTGCTCGGCCGGCGGGCCGGCTTCCTGGTGGTGCCGCTCGGCGCGGGCCGGCTCTACTGCTACGCCGACGAGGCGGGCACCGTCGCCCCGGCCGATCCGGTGGCCCGGCTGGACGAACTCTTCGGCGGCTACGGCGGGCCGGTCCCGGCGGTGCTGGCCGCCTGGCGCGACGTGCAGGTCGGGCTCACCGACGAGGTCGAGCTGGGCCGCTGGCACCGGGGCCGGGTGCTGCTGGTCGGCGACGCCGCGCACGCCACCGCGCCCACCCTGTCCCAGGGGATCGCGATGGCGCTGGAGGACGCGGTGGTCCTCGCCGAGTCGCTGCGCGCCGCCGGCAGCGTCGAGGCCGCCCTGGTCGCGTACGAGAGCCGCCGCCGTCCGCGTACCCGATGGGTGCGGGACCGGACCCGCGACCGCAACCGCACCCGGGACGTGCCGCCGGCGCTGCGCGACCCGTTGCTGCGCGGGCGGGGCGGGCGGATCTTCGGCGAGCACTACCGGCTCCTGGTCGGCCCGCTGTAGGTGCGCCGGGTGACCGGACATGGTGCCAGAGCACCCCGAGCGGTGCTGCCACCTGCCGGGGACTAACATCCTTTCGGATGACGGCCCGCAGTTGACGAGGCGTGCCGAGCGGGACAACCGAGAACCGGAGGCCATTCGTGACCACCGTCGCACCCAAGCCGGTCGTGACCCGGCCATGGCCGGTCCGAGAGCCGGTCAAGGGGTCGGCCATCGCGCGGCTGCTGCGCACCACGGACGCGAAGCAGATCGGGATCATGTACATGGTCACCGCGTTCGTGTTCTTCATGATCGGTGGCCTGATGGCCCTGATCATGCGAGCCGAGTTGGCGCGGCCGGGCATGCAGTTCCTGTCGCCGGAGCAGTACAACCAGCTGTTCACCATGCACGGCACGATCATGCTGCTGTTCTTCGCGACGCCGATCGTGTTCGCGTTCGCCAACTACGTCGTGCCGTTGCAGATCGGTGCCCCCGACGTCTCGTTCCCCCGGCTGAACGCCTTCGCCTACTGGCTGTACCTGTTCGGCGGCACGATGGCGACCGCCGGTTTCCTCAGCCCGGGTGGCGCCGCCGACTTCGGCTGGACCGCCTACACCCCGCTGAGCAGCATCGAGCACTCGCCCGGCGTCGGCGCGAACATGTGGGTCGTCGGCCTGGCCATCTCGGGTCTGGGCACCATCCTCGGTGCGGTCAACCTGATCACCACGATCCTGACCCTGCGCGCCCCCGGCATGACCATGTTCCGGATGCCGATCTTCACGTGGAACATGCTGGTCACCAGCCTGCTGGCGATCCTGGTCTTCCCGCTGCTGGCCGCCGCGCTCTTCGCGTTGGCCGCGGACCGGCTGCTCGGTGCGCACGTCTACGACCCGGCCACCGGCGGCCCGATGCTGTGGCAGCACCTCTTCTGGTTCTTCGGTCACCCCGAGGTGTACATCATCGCGCTGCCGTTCTTCGGCATCATCACCGAGATCATCCCGGTCTTCTCCCGGAAGCCGATCTTCGGTTACAAGGGCCTCGTCGCCGCCACCATCGCCATCGCCGCCCTGTCGATGAGCGTCTGGGCGCACCACATGTTCGCCACCGGCCAGGTGCTGCTGCCGTTCTTCAGCTTCCTCAGCTACCTGATCGCGGTGCCGACCGGCATGAAGTTCTTCAACTGGATCGGCACGATGTGGCGGGGCCAGATCACCTTCGAGACGCCGATGCTGTTCGCCATCGGCTTCCTGGTGACCTTCCTCTTCGGCGGTCTGACCGGGGTGCTGCTGGCCAGCCCGCCGCTCGACTTCCACCTGCACGACAACTACTTCGTCGTGGCGCACTTCCACTACGTGCTCTTCGGCACCATCGTGTTCGCCGTCTTCGGTGGCATCTACTTCTGGTTCCCGAAGATGTTCGGCCGGATGCTCGACGAGCGCCTGGGCAAGATCCACTTCTGGCTCACGATGATCGGCTTCCACACCACCTTCCTGGTGCAGCACTGGCTCGGCGCCGAGGGCATGCCCCGCCGGTACGCCGACTACCTGCCCGGCGACGGCTTCACCACGCTCAACATGATCTCCACGATCGGCGCGTTCATCACCGGTGTCTCGACCCTGCCGTTCATCTGGAACTGCTGGAAGTCGTACAAGACCGGGCCGGTCGTCGAGGTGGACGACCCGTGGGGCCACGGCAACTCGCTGGAGTGGGCGACCAGCTCCCCGCCGCCGCTGCGTAACTTCGACCGGATGCCCCGGATCCGTTCCGAGCGCCCGGCGTTCGACGCGAAGTTCCCCGAACTGGCCGCCGGGCAGAGCCTCGCCGGCCCGCCCGAGGGTGGCGCCAAGCCGCTGACCAGCGAGGTCAACGGCGGTGCCAGCTACCAGGAGGACACCTCCGGTAACCTCGACCAGCGCTGACGCCCGGCCCGAACCACCGAAGGGCACCGCACCCCACCGGGGCGCGGTGCCCTTCGTCATTCCCCGCCCTCCGCTGTTCCAGCCTTCCGTCGTCCCTGGCCCTCCGCTGTTCCTCGCGGTGACGGACCGGGGGAGCCGGGCGGAGCTCATGCTCCGGTCGCGCCTCCCACTGGTGTGAACCGGCCGGGGTGACCCACTCCCGGTTGAGCGGTATGCCTCAGAGTCATAGTTATGACTCTGAGGCATACCGCTCAACGGTGAAGGTATGTGCCCGGGCGGCGGCGGACCTCCGGGTGTGCCCGCCACCCATGGCACCCCGCCGACGGGCCGGGGCGCGTGACGCCCGCAACGCACCTACGGCCACGCGCACCACCGACCACCGCGAACCGCTGGCCACCGCACCCACGGCGGCCGGACACCGCCGGCACCGCGCGTCGCCGACCCACCCGCGCGGCGCCGGTCGTGACGTGGCTACGGGGACGCGGCTCCGGGTGGGTCGGCAGGCGGTGGCTCAGGCGGCCGGTGCCGGTTCTGGTGCCGGCGTGGACAGGGTGGATGCCGGGGCGGTGGGCGGGCGGCGGTGACGCAGCTCCGTCGGCAGGACCACCAGGGTCACCAGCAGCCCCACCGCCCCGGTGACCACGAACCCCCACAGCGGCACCGAGGCGTCGATCACCGCGCCGGCCAGCGGAGCGCCGAGCGCGATGCCGACCGTGGTGGCGGAGCCGTGCAGGCCCATCGCCTCGCCGCGTACCCCGGCGGGGGCTAGCCGGCTGACCGCGTCGGCGGTGGCGGCGATGGTGGGGGCGCAGAGCGCGCCGGCCGGCAGCAGAGTCAGGCAGAGCAGCCACCAGTGGCCGCCGCCCAACCCGACCGGGATGGTGCAGAGGCTGAGCAGGGCGGCCAGGGTCAGCGGGGAGAAGGAACGGCGGACGGCACCGTACGCGAAGCCACCGACCAGCGAGGCGATCGCCCAGGCGGTGAGCACCGCGCCCGTCCAGCCGACCTCGCCGCCGGCCCGCAGCACCGCCACCACCGCCACGTCGGTGCCGCCGAGCACCAGGGTCGCGGCGGCGCTCACCGCGAACACGGCGAGCAGGCGGCCGGTCAGCCACTGCCGCCGGGGCACCCGGGGCTGCGGGCCGACCGGCTCGTCGGCGCTGCGGGTGGGCGGATCGAGCAGCCAGAGGACGATGCCCGCGCCGACGATGCCCGCGCCCACCGCCCACAGCGTGACCCGGGGCGAGACGGCGGTGGCCAACGCCACGGCCAGCGCCGGCCCGATCATGAAGGACAGCTCCATCGACATCGAGTCCAGCGCGTACGCGGGTCGGCGGCGCTGGACCGGCACCAGCGCGGCGATCGACTGCCGGACCACCGAGAAGACCGGCAGCGCGAACAGCCCGGCCACGAACGCGGCGGGCAGCAGCAGCGGCAGGCTCAACGTCGGGGCGCTCGCCCAGAAGGCCGCCTCGACGACGGTGGTGACCGCGACCACCGGACGCAGACCATGCCTGTCGACCAACCGGCCCAGCAGGGGCGCGCCGATGGCCGCCCCGGCGACCGACGCGGCACCGACCAGGCCGGCGGCACCGTAACCCCGGCCCAGCTCCAGCACCACGTAGAAGGTGAGCGTCACCCCCGTCGCGGTGAGCGGGATGCGGGCCAGCACCGCCACCAACAGCAGGGCCCGCAGGCCGGGCTGGGCCAGGGCCTGCCGGTAAGGCGTCAACGTCATGATGCTCCGTACCTCCGGCGGTCATCCTGGACCGGGGGTACGACATCGGCAAGCGATTACCGGCTCATGCGGCGCTGATCACCGGCTCCCCGCGCAGGGTCACCCCGGCGCCGTCCATCGCGCGCAGCGCCACGTCCAGCGTCGCCGGCGCGACCGCTGCGGTCAGGTCGAGCAGCACGGTGGTGGCGAAGCCCTCCCGGGCGGCGTCCAGGGCGGTGGCCCGCACGCAGTGGTCGGTGGCGATGCCGACCACGTCGACCCGGTCCACGTCGTGCCGGCGCAGCCAGTCGGCCAGGCACTCGCCGTCGTCGGCGTGCCCCTCGAACCCGGAGTACGCGGCAGCGTGTTCACCCTTGTGGAAGACCGCCTCGACCCGGTCGGTCACCAGGTCGGGGTGGAATTCGCTGCCTGGGGTGCCGACCACGCAGTGCCGGGGCCACGACTCGACGTAGTCCGGCGGGTCGCCGAAGTGCGCCCCCGGGTCGACGTGGTAGTCCTTGGTGGCGACCACGTGGTCCCACCGGCGCGGTTCCCCGGCCAGCAGACCGGAGATGCCGGCGGCGACGCCCGCGCCCCCGGTGACGGCGAGGGAACCGCCCTCACAGAAGTCGTTCTGCACGTCCACGATGATCAGCGCGTTGGCCATCGGTGCCCTTCCTCTCCGCTCTCCGCCGGTGATCCACCTGCGGCACGACCCAGTCTGCCCCGGCGGCTCAACCGGCCGGTACGACCGTGACCGGGATCGCCGGATCACCGGCGGAGAGCTTCAACCCCTCCCACGGGATCGAGATCAGGCATTCCCTCAGGTGCTCGCGGGACTGCTCGATGCCCGGCAGGTCGACCGGCTCGCCGTCGACCACGTACGAGTGCTGGAGCAGCCGGTCGTTGGCCTGCCGGTCCGGTACGCCCTGCGAGACGACGACCTCCTCGGTGGCGGTGCCGGTGGGCTTGTGCCGGCGCACCGCGACCTTCCGGCCCCCGATGGTGCCCTTGTTCTCGGAACGCTTGACCACCGGCCGCCCGTCCACCTCGACCAGCTTGTAGACCAGGCTGGCGGTGGGCGCTCCGGAACCGGTGACCACGGCGGTGCCCGCGCCGTACATGTCGACGGGTTCGGCGGCGAGCGCGGCGATGGCGTACTCGTCGAGATCCCCCGAGACGATGATCTTCGTCTCGGTGGCCCCGAGCGAGTCGAGCAGTTCCCGGGACTGCTGGGCGATGACCGCGAGGTCGCCGGAGTCGATCCGCACGGCCCGTAGTTGCGGCCCGGCCACCTCGATGGCGGTCCGGATGCCCTGGCTGATGTCGTACGTGTCGACCAGCAGCGTGGTGTCCCGGCCCAGCGTGGCGACCTGCGAGGCGAACGCCGTCCGCTCGTCGTCGTGCAGCAGGGTGAACGCGTGCGCGGCGGTCCCGGCGGTGGGGATGCCGTACCGCTGGCCGGCGGCGAGGTTGGAGGTGAACCGGAACCCGGCCAGGTACGCCGCCCGCGCGGCGGCCACCGCCGCCTCCTCGTGGGCCCGCCGGGAACCCATCTCGATCAGCGCCCGGCCCCGGGCCGCGGTGACCATCCGGGCGGCCGCCGCGGCCACCGCGCAGTCGTGGTTGAGCACCGACAGCACCAGCGTCTCCAGCACCACGCACTCGGCGAAACCGCCGGAGATGGTGAGGATCGGGGAGCCGGGGAAGAACAGCTCGCCCTCGGCGTACCCGTCGATGTCGCCGGTGAACCGGTAGCCGGCCAGCCAGCGGGCGGCCGGCTCGTCGACCACCCCGGTGCGGAGCAGGAACTCGACCTCCTCCGGGGCGAACCGGAACTCCCTGACCATGTCGATCAGGCGGCCGGTCCCCGCGACCACCCCGTACCGGCGTCCGGTGGGCAGGCGTCGGCTGAACACCTCGAAGGTGCACCGGCGGTCGGCGGTGCCGTCGCGCAGGGCGGCACTGACCATGGTCAGCTCGTAGTGGTCGGTCAGCAGCGCGGGGCGAAGGTGGCTCACCAGCCCAGCCTAGAGTTCAGCCGGTCGGAGCGTCGCCGTGGCCCGGGATCGCCCGCAGCGCCGCACCCAGCTCGGCCCGGCCGGAGATGCCGAGCTTGCTGTAGACCCGCTGGAGATGGTTCTCCACCGTCCGGGGCGACAGGAACAGCCGGCCCGCGATGGCCCGGCTGGTCACCCCGGCGGCGGCGAGCGCGGCGACCTCCAACTCCCGGCCGCTGAGCGTGGGCCGCAACGCGGTGAGCGCCGGGGTACGGATCTGGTCGCAGCGGGTGAGCAGGGCGGCGAGCCGTTCGTGTGCGGCGGCGGCCGACGTCGAGCGGTCCCGTCGCCAGCCGTGCAGCGCCGTCGCCGTGGCGTCGACCGCCCAGACCGTCAGGTCCAGCTTCGTGAGGCCGTCCGCCACCTCCAGCAGGGCCTCCCCGTCGCGGGCGGCGGCGGCCCGCGCGTACCGGGCGAGCAACGGGGTCAGCGCCCCGTCGACGGTCTCGGAGAGTTCGGTCAACCGCTGTGCCACCGTACGCCGGCTGCCGTCGGTGCAGGTCGGCCCGACCGGGGCGGTGGCCCGGCCGAGCCGGACCAGGTCGTGCAGCACCAGCACCTCGTGGCCGGCGAACCCGTCGGCGCGCAACCGGTCGACCAGCGTGCCGAGGTGCCGCGCCGCCCCGGCCAGGTCACCCCCGGCGGCCAGCACCGCGGCCCGCGCCTGCTCCAGCCACGGTTGGAGCACCGCCATGCCGGGGGCCTGGGTCCGGTCGGCCTCCGCCATCGCCTCCACGGCGGTGGCCGGGTCGCCGCGCAGCACCGCCGCCTGGGCCCGTTCGGCGTGCGCCAGTCCCGCGAAGACCCGGCTGGTGGCGAGCACCGCGCACGCGCCGAGGCTGGCCTTGAGCGCGTCGTCACCACGACCGCGCAGCCGTGCCGCGTACGCCTGGAGGATGGACAGGTAGCCGGTGCCGAGCCGGAAGTCCCCGGCACCGGCCTGGTCGGCGAACTCGTCGGCCACGATGGCGTCGATGCCGGCCAGGTCCCCGCAGAGCGCCAGCCGGGTGCCCCGGGCCAGTTCCATGGCCAGTTGCAGGTACGGCATGTCGGCCCGCCAGTTCGCCGCCTCCGCCTGCACCCGGTCGATCGCCGCAGCGCTGGCCCGGAACCGGCCGCGCACCGCGTCGGCGTGGGCGATGGTGCACCGGGCCAGCTCGCGGGCGGCGACGCTGGCCGCCGGCCGGTCCAGCACCGACCGGCCGAGTCGCAGGGCGGTGTCGACCTCCAGGCCGTGCAACCGCATGATCGCCTCGAAGGCGCGCACCCGGGCCTGGTGCCCGGGGTCGGTCAGGGCGTGCCCGGCCGCCGCGAGGCTGTCCACGGTGGACCGGTCGCTGAGTCCCCAGTAGCTGACCATCCCACGTACGGTGAGCCAGCGACCGCGTCGGTGTTCGCAGACGATGTCGTCGGCCACCGCGTCGAGCACCCCGATCGCCTCGGCCGGCCGGTCGCCGAACATCAGGATGGTGGCGAGCAGTTCGGCGGCGTCGTAGCCGCCGTCGGCGTCGAGCGCGGCCCGGGCCAGCCGGGTGGCCAACGGCACGTCGTACCGGGTGAACGCCTGGACGGCCGCGTGCAGCAGCAGGGCCGGGTCCTGGGCGGTACCGGAGTCGAGCCGCCACACCGCCACCCGGAGCAGGTCGCCCCGGCGGCGGGCGCCGGCGGACTCCACCCGCTCGGCGAGCTGGGCTTTCAGGCGGCGGGTCCGGCTGACCGGGCAGCGACGGCGGATCACCTCGCCGTACAGCGGATGGGCGAGCCGAACGTCGGTCCGCCGGTCGTCGGGTACGACGGTGATCAGGCCGCGTTCCTCGGCGGCCTCCACGGCGGCCGGGTCGGCGGCCCGGTCGAGCAGGCGCAGGCCGAGCGGCTCGCCGAAGGCGACCAGCTCCACCACCGCCCGGACCTCCGGGTCCAACCGGCCGATCCGGGTGTCGATCAGGTCGGTGAGGCTGGGGGCCAGCTCCAGCCGGCCGGTCCACCGCCACACCCCGTAGGGGCGGACCAGTTCGCCCCCGGTGGTGGCGGCCAGCACCAGCTCCCGCAGCAGCAGCGGGTTGCCGGCGGAGAGCCGGAACAGCCGCTCGGCGGAGCTGGCGTCGACCGGCCCGTCCAGCAGGGCGGCGAGCAGGCCGGTGGTCTCACCCGGGCCGAGCGGGGCCAGCTCGGCGTGCGCGACCAGGTCGTCGGTCCACAGTGCCCGGATCGGCAGCGGGATCTGCTCGCCGCTGCGCAGGGTGCCCAGCACGGTGGTGTTCTCGGCGCGGGCGAGCAGGTGGACCAGCGCCGCCGAGGGCGGGTCGAGCAGATGGGCGTCGTCGATGGCGAGCACGATGCGCCGCCCGGCCGCCTGCTCCTGGAGCACGTCGACGCCCCAGCGCAGCACCCCGGCGGGGGAGAGCCCGGGTGGCTGCTCGGCCGGCAGCACCGGGGCGAGCCCGCCGAACGGCAGCGCCGCGGTGGCCGTGCTGGCCGCGACGAACGACAGCGCGTACCGCTCGGGAGGCAGGGCGGCCACCGCCTCGCGGAGCAACCGGCTCTTGCCGACGCCCGCACTGCCACTGAAGAAGAGCCCGTTCCCCTGACCCTCGTGCACCGCTGCCAACAGACGGTTGAGTTCATCCGTTCGGCCGACGAAACTCCACCGACTCATCCGAGCAGCATATCGATGTAAATCGGTCCGGAGACACCCGGTGACGCTGTGAAGTTGAGTAATGTCGTAGTTACTGCTGAGTACCCGAGATGTTCCGGTGAAGCCGGCTGCTGCCCGTAACCTTCCCGAAGCCCATCGTCACCGATCGGACGTCCTACCGCGGGTGTAGCCAGTCGCCCGCGTCGAGCGGAGGCCGAATGAAGCCCGGTCCACTCCCCGGGGTCGACATGACCGACGACCCGTCCGACCATCCCGACGCCGTCGGGCTGCCGCCCCGGGGCCCGCTCCCGGCCCACCCGCGGGCCGCCGAGGTCGACCCCGACGAGCCGCTCGCCGTGGTGGCCGCCGGCCCCGCCGGGGCGGCCCGCCGCGAGGTGCTCGCCGCGCTGCTCAGGGTCCCCGCCGGGATGCTCGTCGCCCCCGCCGGCAGCCACCTGCTGGTCCGGCACGCCCGGATGGCCACCCGGGCGGCGTTCGTGCCGGGCTACCGGCAGCCGCACTCCTACGGCGCGGACCAGGCCGCCGCCGGCCCGGCGCTGGCCCGTGCGCCACGCCGGGTCGAGCTGAGCCTGCCGGAGCGGCTGCTGCGGCACTTCGCCGTGCTCGACACCCCGGACACCGACACCCTCGGCGTGGCCGGCGCCCGGGTCCTGCTCGACGCGGTCGTCCGCTCCGGCGCGCTGCTGTTCGTGATCGGCGCCGACCAGACCTTCACCGCCGCCGACCTGCACCTGCTCACCGAGGTCGCGCGTACCCGGGTGCGGGTCTTCTTCGTGGTGACCCCCGGCGCGGGAGGTTGGGCGGCGGCGGAGCCGGCCGCGACCGACGACACCGGGGTGGCGCTCCCGTCCCCGCCCGACGGGCCGCCGGCCGGCGGCCCGGTCGACCCGGTGGCGGTGACCGTCGCGGCGCACCGGGCCACGTTGCTGGCCGCGGTGCCGGGGCTGGCCGAGGCCGACTGGTATCCCGTGCACCGGGCCGAGCACCCGGACCTGCGTCGGGCGTTGGTCGGCTGGTCGGCCATCGAGGGGCTGCGCCGGGCGAGTTCCCGGCCACCCGTGCCGCCCGGCGCGTACGGGCGGGTGCCGGTGGCCCCCGGTGCGCCCGGGGACGACTGGGTCGACGGGTTGGAGCGGCGGAGCCGGCTCTGCGCCCGCGGCATCCGTCAGCAGCTCGCGCTGGAACTGGCCAACATCCACCTGCGGACCGTCCAGGAGATCGTCTTCGGGGTGGGCTGCGCGGGCCTGCCGCAACTGCTCGACCGGGAGCTGGAGGCGCTCTCCCTGCTCGCGACCGAGCAGCAGGACCGGGCCGTACGGGAGATCCTCGACGGGGCCACCGCCCGGATCTTCGGCGCACCGCTGGCCGAGGGGGTGCGCCAGCGCATCGGCGCGGCCGTCCGGTGGGGGTTGGCCGACCACCCGTCCGGTCAGGAACTGGACCGGGTGCTCCTGGTCACCGGCACCGCCGGGGTGGCGGTGCTGCCCGGGGCCGGTGCCCTGGACGCCCTGCTCGGTCATCCCGGCGCGCCCCGCGCCGAGGTGCTGCCCCGGATCGGGGTCGCCCTGTCCGGCGGGTGCTGGCAGCACTGGCGCAGCCCCGGCAACGACGACCCGAACGCGGCCCGCTCCTGGGTGCAACGGGCGCTGCGCGAGGTCGAGCTGGAGTTGTCCCGCGAGGTGTCCCGGCGGTTCGAGGCGTTCCGGCTCGCGCTCGACGCGGTCCTCACCGACGCCCTCGACCACGGCATCCTGCTCGCCTGAACCGAGCGTTCCGGTGCCTGTCCCCGCCGTGTCCGCAGCCCGCCCGGTTTCCGCAGCCCGGGAGGGTGATCGGGGCCGCCCCGGCGTTCCGGTTCATCGGATCGCCACTTCCGGTGGCACGATGGGGGGCATGGCCGCTCCACAGGTTGCCCCGGTCGAGACGCCGGACACCGACGAGGTGCCGGGCGAGGACCGGCAGTGGGTGACGATCGTCTGGGACGACCCGGTCAACCTCATGACGTACGTGACCTGGGTCTTCCAGAAGTTGTTCGGGTACAGCCGGGAGAAGGCCGAGAAGCTGATGCTGGACGTGCACCACAAGGGCCGGGCAGTGGTCTCCAGCGGCGCCCGGGAGCGGATGGAGCACGACGCGTCGCAGTTGCACGCCTACGGCCTCTGGGCAACGGTGGACCGTTCGTGAGCGCGAGGAGTGAGCCGGGTTTGCGGTTCCGGCGGTGGCGATGGAGGTTGACGGGGTGAGCATGTTCCGCCGCCAGGGCGGCTGTTACGTGGCGACCTTCGCCGTCGACGAGGTCCGGGTGCTGCGCAAGGTCGCCACCGAGGTGGTCGGCCTGCTCACCGACGGGTTCGACCACACCGACCCGGTCGTCGGGCGGCTCTTCCCCGACGCCTACCCGGACGATCCGGCCGGTACGGCGGAGTTCCGCCGGTACACCGAGGGTGACCTGAAGACCGCCAAGATCGACCAGGCGGGCGCGGTGCTGGCCGCGTTGCCCGAGTCGGCCGGCGGGGAGGTGCGGCTGGACGCCGAGGCGGCCGAGGCGTGGTTGCGGGCGCTCAACGACGCGCGGCTGGCGATGGGTGTCCGGCTGGAGATCAAGGACGGCACCGACCTGGGTGAGGAGCTCGACGACGCGGTCGCCGACGACCCCACGTCGTCAAGGGTGTTCCAACTGTCGGTCTACGCCTATCTGGGTTATCTGCAGGAATCCCTGCTCAACGCCATGATCGACTGAACTGTGACGGTCACCGCCTCGCCGGGCGCGGCGGGTGGGCGCTAGGCTGGTCGACGTGCTGAGCATCGACCGGTCGATCGTCGACGCGATCGTCGCCCACGCGCGCCGGGACCACCCGGACGAGGCGTGTGGGGTGGTCGCCGGACCCGTGGGCGGCGACACCCCGACCCGGCACATCCCGATGGACAACGCGGCCCGCTCGATGACCTTCTACGAGTTCGACTCGATGGAGCACCTGCGGGTGTGGCGGGAGATGGACGACCGCGACGAGGAACCCGTCGTCATCTACCACTCACACACCGCCACCGAGGCGTACCCGTCCCGCACGGACGTCGCCTTCGCCGGTGAGCCGGGCGCGCACTACCTGCTGGTCTCGACCCGCGACCCGGACACCGAGGAGATCCGCTCGTTCCGGATCGTCGACGGTGTGGTGACCGAGGAGCCGGTGCGGATCGTGGACGCCGGGGTGGATCCGCACGCGGTCCAGTCCTACATGTTCGGGCAGAGCCCGGCGACGGTCGACTACGAGTGTTCCGGCAGCTGACCCCAGCTCCGCACACCCTGTTCCGTCCGGCACCGAGGCACACCCGACCAAGGAGTACGTCATGGCCATCGAGGTTCGCATCCCCACCATCCTGCGCAGCTACACCGGCGGCGCGAAGGTCGTCGAGGGCACCGGGGACACCCTGGGCGACCTGCTCACCGACCTGGACACCCGGCACGCCGGCCTGAAGGCCCGGCTGGTCACCGACGCCGGTGCGCTGCACCGCTTCGTCAACGTCTACGTCAACGACGAGGACGTCCGTTTCCTGGGCGCGCTGGACGCCAAGCTCAACGACGGCGACAGCGTCACCGTCCTGCCGGCCGTCGCCGGTGGGGCGTTCGGCTTCGCCGCCGCGGCGGCGATCAGCCAGCACCGGGCGGCGACCGCGGCGGTGGCGGCACGGCGCGCGGCCGTCGCCCCCCGCTGAGGGCGGGCGTCATGGCGCGGTACGACAGCCTGCTCGACGCCTGCGGCGGCACCCCCCTGGTGGGGTTGCCGCGGCTCTCGCCGACGGTGCCCGACGGGGCACCGCCGGTGCGGCTGTGGGCCAAGCTGGAGGACCGGAACCCGACCGGCAGCATCAAGGACCGCGCGGCCCTGTTCATGGTCCGCGCGGCGGAGCAGTCCGGCCGGCTCCGGCCCGGGGACACGATCCTGGAGCCGACCAGCGGCAACACCGGTATCTCGCTGGCCATGGTGGCCAAGCTGCGCGGCTACCGGCTGGTCTGCGTGATGCCGGAGAACGTCTCCACCGAGCGGGTCCAACTGCTCCGGATGTACGGCGCGGAGATCATCTTCTCGCCGGCGGCGGGCGGCTCCAACCAGGCGGTCGCCACCGCCAAGCAGATCGCGGTCGACCACCCGGACTGGGTGATGCTCTACCAGTACGGCAACGAGGCCAACGCCCGCGCCCACTACGAGACCACCGGCCCGGAACTGCTGCACGACCTGCCCACCATCACGCACTTCGTGGCGGGCCTGGGCACCACCGGCACCCTGATGGGTACCGGGCGGTTCCTGCGGGAGAAGGTCGAGGGCATCCAGGTCGTGGCCGCCGAGCCGCGTTACGGCGAACTCGTCTACGGCCTGCGCAACATCGACGAGGGTTACGTCCCCGAGTTGTACGACGCGTCGGTGCTCACCCGGCGCTTCTCCGTCGGCACCAGGGACGCGGTGCTGCGCACCCGGCAGTTGGTGGAGGTGGAGGGGATCTTCGCCGGTTTCTCCACCGGGGCGATCCTGCACGCCGCCCTGTCGGTGGCGCACGAGGCGGTCCGGGACGGCCGGCGGGCCGACGTCGCCTTCGTGGTCTGCGACGGCGGCTGGAAGTACCTCTCCACCGGGGCGTACGGCGGCACCCTCGCCGACGCCGAGAGCGCCCTGGAGGGGCAGCTCTGGGCCTGACCCTTCGTGGGGCCGGTCGGCGGAGGCGTCGATCGGCCCCCGCGGGTGTCACGTTGATGACAACTTCCAGAAGATGATTCTTGCCCTGCGGTCGCTGCGCGTAGGCTGCCCACCGTGGCGTACGCGTCGGTAGAGATCATAATCGGTGCTGACTCCGGCGTGTCGACTACTTACTGTAATCGTGGGGCGACCGGATGCGGCTGACCGTCCTGGGCTGTGCGGGAAGCTTCCCCGGCCCCGAATCCCCCTGCTCCGCCTACCTCATCGAGGCGCAGGGTTTCCGGCTGCTCGTCGACTTCGGGCCGGGCTCGCTGTCCACCCTCCAGCGGTACGCCGGCCTGCACGCCCCCGACGCCATCCTGCTGACCCACCTGCACTGCGACCACATCCTCGACGCCGCGTCGTACGTCGTGGTCCGCCGGTACGCCCCGGACGGCCCCTACCCGCCGCTGCCGGTCTACGCGCCGCCGGGCGCCCCGGACCGGCTCGCCACCGCCTACGGCCAGGACGACAGCACCGTGGAGGACGTCTACCAGTTCTACGGACTCCAGCCGGGCACCTTCCCGATCGGCCCGTTCACCGTCACCGTCGACCGGGTCAACCATCCGATCGAGACGTACGGGGTGCGGCTGGAGCACGAGGGTCGGGTGCTCTGCTACTCCTCGGACACCGCACCGTGTGACGCGCTGCTGCGCCTCGCCCAGGACGCCGACGTCTTCCTCTGCGAGGCCAGCTACCTCGACGGGGTGGACAACCCACCGGACCTGCACCTGACCGGCCGGGAGGCGGGCGAGACGGCCACCAAGGCGGGGGTGGGTCGGCTGCTGCTGACCCACCTGGTGGCGGCCTGGGGCAGCGAGTCGCACACCGTCGCCTCGGCGGCCGGGGCGTTCACCGGGCCGCTGGAAGTGGTGCGGGCCGGCGCCAGCTACGACGTCTGAGCCCACCCGGGCATGCGCCGATCATGCGACCGCATAGGGTGCAGGGATGGCACGACCTGACGGGCGGCGGCCCGACCAACTCCGACCGGTGACGTTGACCAGGGGCTGGAGCACCCACCCGGAGGGCTCGGTGCTCGTCGAGTTCGGCGGCACCCGGGTGCTCTGCACGGCGAGCGTCACCGAGGGCGTGCCCCGCTGGCGCAAGGGTTCCGGGCTCGGTTGGGTGACCGCCGAGTACGCGATGCTGCCCCGGGCCACCAACACCCGCTCCGACCGGGAGAGCGTGCGCGGCAAGATCGGTGGGCGGACCCACGAGATCTCCCGGCTGATCGGCCGCAGCCTGCGCGCCTGCGTCGACCTCAAGGCGCTCGGCGAGAACTCGATCGTGCTCGACTGCGACGTGCTCCAGGCCGACGGCGGCACCCGTACCGCCTCCATCACCGGCGCGTACGTGGCCCTCTACGACGCGGTGAGCTGGCTTGCCGGCCGCAAGTCGTTGGCCGGCAAGCCGGAGAAGGTGATGCACCGGTCGGTGGCCGCGGTCAGCGTCGGGATCGTCGCGGGCGAGCCGCTGCTCGACCTCTGCTACGTCGAGGACGTGGCCGCCGAGGTGGACATGAACGTCGTATGCACCGGCGACGGCGATTTCGTCGAGGTGCAGGGCACGGGCGAGGACGGCGTCTTCTCCCGGGCACAGCTCGACGCGTTGCTGGACGTCGCGTCGTTGGGCTGTCTGGAACTGGCCGAGGCGCAGCGGAAGGCTCTCGCATCATGAACAAGGTCCTGCTGGCCACCCGCAACCGTAAGAAGCTGGTGGAGTTGCAGCGCATCCTCGACGGCGCGCTCGGCGCGCACCGGATCGCCCTGCTCGGTCTCGACGACGTCGAGGAGTACCCGGAGCTGCCCGAGACCGGCCTCACCTTCGGCGAGAACGCCCTGATCAAGGCGCGGGAGGGGTGCCGGCGCACCAACCTGCCCACCATCGCCGACGACTCCGGCATCGCCGTCGACGCGCTCAACGGCATGCCCGGGGTGTTCAGCGCCCGCTGGGCGGGCCGGCACGGCGACGACCGGGCCAACCTTCAGCTGGTGCTGGACCAGATCGCCGACCTGCCCGACGAGCACCGGGGGGCGTCGTTCGTCTGCACCGTGGCGCTGGTGCTGCCCGGCGGCAAGGAGCACCTGGTCGACGGCCGCCAGCCCGGCCGGCTGCTGCGCGCCCCGCGCGGCGAGGGCGGCTTCGGTTACGACCCGATCTTCGTGGGCGACGGCCAGGAGCGGACCAACGCGGAGCTGACCCCGCAGGAGAAGGACGCGATCAGCCACCGGGGCAAGGCGTTGCGCGAGTTGGCGAAGCTGGCGGCCAAGGTGCTGCCCGCCACCTGACCGGCCCGGCCGCCCGTTCCCCGGCGGGGAACGGGCGGTGCCGTCCGGGGTGGACGGTGCTCAGCGCAGCGGGCCGACCGCGCGTTCGATGGCGGCCCGCAGGTCCGGGCCGGCGAGCACCGACCGGGCCGCCGCCAGCACCGGGGCGAGGAAGACGTCCGGGCCGGGCTCGCCCGCCGCCGGGCCGAGGGCGTCCAGCGCGGCCCGCCCGGCCGGTGACGGCTCCAACGGCGCGCGTAGTTGCAGCCCCCGCACGGCTGCCAGCAGCTCCACGGCGAGCAGGCTGGTCAGGTTGTCCAGCACGGTGCGCAGCTTCCTGGCCCCCGCCCACCCCATCGACACGTGGTCCTCCTGCATCCCGCTGGTGGGCAGCGAGTCGACCGAGGCGGGCGCGGCCAGCCGGCGGTTCTCCGCGACGATCCCGGCGGCCGTGTACTGGGCGATCATCAACCCGGAGTTCACCCCGGCGTCCGGGGACAGGAACGCCGGCAGGTCCCGGTTGCGGGTCACGTCGAGCAGCCGGTCCACCCGCCGTTCGGCGATCGCCCCCACCTCGGCGGCGGCGATGGCCAGGTAGTCGGCGGCGAAGCCGAGCGGAGCGCCGTGGAAGTTGCCTGTCGACTCGACCCGGCCGTCCGGCAGCACCACCGGGTTGTCCACCACCGAGACCAGCTCCCGGCCGGCCACCGTCGCGACGAAGTCGAGGGTGTCCCGGGCCGCCCCGGCCACCTGCGGGGCACACCGCATCGAGTACGCGTCCTGCACGGCGTGCGCCAGGTCGTCGCGGTGCGAGTCCATCACCCGCGAGTCCTGCAGCAGCCGGTGGATGTTCGCCGCCGACGCGGCCTGCCCCGGGTGCGGCCGGATGGCGTGCAGCTCCGGCAGGAACGGCCGTTCCGAGCCGAGCATCGCCTCGATGGCCAGCGCGGCGGTCACGTCGGCCATGGCGAACAGGTGCCGGGCGTCCGCGACGGCCAGCAGCAGCATGCCGAGCATGCCGTCGGTGCCGTTGATCAGCGCCAGCCCCTCCTTGGCGGCCAACGCCACCGGGGCCAGCCCGGCCGCCCGCAACGCGTCGGCGGCGTCGACCCGTTCGCCGGCCGGACCGAGCACCCACCCCTCGCCGAGCAGCACCAGCGCGCAGTGCGCCAGCGGCGCCAGGTCACCGGACGCGCCGAGCGACCCGTGCTCCGGCACCCACGGGGTGACGTCGGCGTTGAGCAGGTCGACGAGCGCCTGCGCGACCAGCGGCCGGACCCCGGAGCGGCCCAGCGCCAGCGAACGGACCCGCAGCAGCATCATCGCCCGGACCACCTCGCGGGGCATCGACGCGCCGATCCCGGCGGCGTGCGAGCGGATCAGCGCGTGCTGCAACTCGGCCCGCCGCTGCGGGGCGACGAACGTGTTCGCCAGCGCCCCGAAGCCGGTGGAGACGCCGTACACCGGGCGGCCGGCGGCCTCGATGCCGTCCACGATGCGGCGGCTGGCGGCCATCGCGTCGACGGCGGCCGGGGCGAGGACCACCCGGGCGTCGCCGCGCGCCACGGCGAGCACGTCGGCGGGGGTGATTCCGGTGGGCTGGACGGTCACAGTCGACATTGCGGCACTCCGTTGTGCAGAACCTGGCGGATCAGGGGAACCCCCGGCCGGTAGGCCAGGTGCAGGTGGGACGGGGCGTCGAGGATCATCAGGTCGGCCCGCGCCCCCGGGCGCAGCACCCCGACGTCGGTGCGGCGCAACGCCCGCGCGCCGCCCGCCGTCGCGGCCCACACCGCCTCCGCCGGGGTCATCCGCATCTCGCGGACGGCCAGCGCGACACAGAACGGCATCGACGAGGTGTACGACGACCCGGGGTTGCAGTCCGTGGCCAGTGCCACGGTCACCCCCGCGTCGAGCAGCCGCCGGGCGTCCGGGTACGGCGACCGGGTGGAGAACTCCGCCCCCGGCAGCAGGGTCGCCACGGTGGACCCGTCGGTGGTGGCCGAACCGGCCAGCGCGTCGACGTCGGCGTCGGACAGGTGGGTGCAGTGGTCGACGCTGGCCGCGCCCAGCTCCACCCCGAGCCGTACCCCCGGCCCCGGGCCGAGCTGGTTGGCGTGCAACCGCAGCCCCAGACCGGCGGCCTGCCCGACGGTGAGGATGGCCCGCGCGTGGTCGGCGTCGAACGCGCCCCGCTCGCAGAACACGTCCACCCAGCGGGCGTACGGCGTGGCGGCGGTGAGCATCGGCCCGCACACCAGTCCCACGTAGTCGTCGGGGCGGCCCGCGTACTCGGCGGGGACGACGTGCGCGCCGAGGAAGGTGGTCTCGGCGGTCACCTCGGCGGCGATCCGCAGCGAGCGGGCCTCGTCGGCGACGGTCAGGCCGTACCCGCTCTTGATCTCCATGGTGGTGGTGCCCTGCCGCATCGCCTCGTCGCGCAGCCGGCGCACGGTGTCCCGCAGGTCGTCGTCGGAGGCCGCCCGGGTCGCGCCGACCGTGGTCCGGATGCCGCCCCCGGTGTAGGGCTCTCCGGCCATCCGGGCCGCGAACTCGGCCGCCCGGTCCCCGGCGAACACCAGGTGGGCGTGGCTGTCCACGAACCCGGGCAGCACCGCACCGCCCCCGGCGTCGATGCGCCGGTCGGCGGCCGGCGCATACCGGGACGGCCCGATCCAGACGACCCGACCCGCCTCCACCAGCAGGGCGACCCCCCGCCGCAGGCCCAGCGGCCCGCCGCCGGGGGTCGGCACGTTGGTGACCAACTCGCCGATGTCGTCGACCAGCAGACTGCTCACGACACACCTCCCGCCGCCGGCCGCCGCGCCCCGCCCGCAGCCGGCCCGGTGCGGCTAGCCACCGGTCACCGCCGCGAGCGCCGTGCGCAGCTCCGCCGGCACGTCCACGGTCAGGTGCCGGCCGTCGCGTACCACCTGCCGCCCGTCCACCACCACCTGGTCGACGTCGGCGGCGGTGGCCGCGAAGAACACCCCCACCGGCGGCACCCCGGCGGTACGCGGGCTGTCCAGCCGTACGGTCACCAGGTCGGCGCGTTCCCCGACGGCGATCCGTCCGGCGTCGGCCCAGCCCAGCGCGGCGTGCCCGGTGACGGTGGCCGCGTCACGCAAGGCGGCGGCGGTGAAGTGCCCGCGTCGCCGGGTACGCAGCCGCTCGTCCAGCTCTACCGCGCGGGCCTCCTCGAACAGGTCGACCACGGCGTGGGCGTCGCTGCCCAGGCTCAGTGGGATGCCGGCGTCGGCCATCAGCCGGGCCGGTCCGATCCCGTCGGCCAGGTCCCGTTCCGTGGTGGGGCACAGACACACCCCGGTCCGGTGCCCGGCCAGCAGGGCCAGGTCGGCGCTTGTCGGGTGGGTGGCGTGCACGGCGGTGACGTCCGGGCCGAGCACCCCGCGTTCGGCGAGCAGCCCGGTCGGGGTGCGCCCGTGCGCCGCCCGGCAGGCGTCGTTCTCGGCCGGCTGCTCCGACAGGTGCGCGTGCAGCGGAGCGCCCTGCCGGTACGCCCACCCGGCGACGGTGGCGAGCTGGTCGGCCGGCACCGCGCGTACCGAGTGGATCGCCGCCCCGCGCAGCGCGTGCGCCCCGGCCGGGCGGAACCCGTCGACCCGGTCCGCCCAGCGGTGCGCGTCCCCGTCGCCGAAGCGCCGCTGCACCCCGGCCAGCGGTTCCCCGGCCACCGAGGCGGTCAGGTAGCAGGCGTCCAGCAGGGTGATCCGGATGCCGGCCTGTGCCGCCGCCTCGACCAGCGCCGCGCCCATCGCGTTCGGGTCGTCGTACGGCCGGCCGTCGGGGCCGTGGTGCAGGTAGTGGAACTCGCCGACGCAGGTCACCCCGGCCAGCGCCATCTCCGCGTACGCGGCCCGGGCCAGCGCCAGGTACGTGTCGGGGTCGAGCCGGCCGGCGACGGCGTACATCTCCTCCCGCCAGCTCCAGAAGTCACCCCGCCCGCCGTGGGTACGCCCGCGCAACGCCCGGTGGAAGGCGTGCGAGTGGGCGTTGGCCAGGCCGGGCAGGGTGAGGCCGGGCAGCCGTACCGCCTCGGCCAGCACCTCCACCCCGGTGTGCGGCGCGTCGCCGGGGGTCAGCGGGGTGACGGCGGTGAACCGGCCGTCCTCGGCCTCGATCAGCACGTCCGGGGTCGGCGCGGCACGGTCGGGCAGCCACGCCTGCTCGGCCAGCCAACGGGTCAGTGGCATGCCAGCTCCTCCAGCACCCGGGCCAGCGCGACCACCCCGGCCGCACAGTCGTCGTCGGTGGCCGACTCGGCGGGGGAGTGCGACACCCCGGTCGGGTTGCGGACGAACAGCATCGCGGTGGGCAGGTGCGCGGCGAGCACCCCGGCGTCGTGGCCGGCCCCGGTGGGCAGCACCGGCGCGCCGAGCAGCCCCGCCAGCCGGTCGGCGAGCCCACCGTCGAAGGTGACCAACGGGGTGGCCGACTCCCGGGTCACGGTCAGCTCGGTGCCGTCGCGGCGGGCCCGTTCGGCGGCCTTGGCCCGGACCGCCTCGACCAGGTCGTGCAGGGTGTCCGGCGCGGCGGCGCGGGCGTCCAGCCAGCCGGTCACCGTCGACGGGATGGCGTTGGTGGCGTTGGGTTCCACCGCCACCCGGCCGACGGTGGCGTGCGCGTAGCGCAGCCGGGCCTCCTTGTTCGCGGCGAGCACGGTGAACGCGAAGGTGAGCATCGGGTCGCGGCGGTCGCCCATCCGGGTCGTACCGGCGTGGTTGCCCTCGCCGCGCAGCTCGAAGCGCCACCGGCCGTGCGGCCAGATGGCGCTGCCCACCGCGACCGGCGCGTCGGCGTCGACCAGCGCCCGCCCCTGCTCGATGTGCAGCTCCACGAAGGCGGTGAACCGGCCGAGCAGCGCCGGGTCGGCACCCGCCGGCCGGTGGCCCAGCGCCTCGGCGAAGCTCACCCCGGCCGCGTCGCGCAGCCCGGCCGCGCGGTCGGCGTCGATCTCGCCGGTGAGCAGCCTCGACCCCAGGCACGGTACGCCGAACCGCGCGCCCTCCTCCTCGACGAACGCGGCCACCACCACCGGCCGGACCGGGGTGACGCCTGCGGCCCGCAGCTCGTCCACGGCGAGCAACGCGCTGACGATGCCGAGCGGCCCGTCGTACGCCCCGCCGTGCGGCACCGAGTCGAAGTGGCTGCCGGTCAGCACCGCCCCGGTGCCGGCCGGCCCGCCGGTGTTCGGCCCGCCGGTGTTCGGCTCACCCCACCAGGCGAACAGGTTGCCGTTGCCGTCCCCGCTGACCGGCATGCCCCGCAGGTCGGCCTGCGCCCGGAACCACTCCCGCAGCCGCAGCTCCGGCGGGGTCAGCGCGTACCGCAGATAGCCGCCGCTGCCGGCGTCCCGGCCGACCGGCGCGATCTCGTCCCACAACTCCCGGAACCGCCCGGCGAGGTCGCTCACGCGGTTTCCCCTTCGTTCGCGACTGCGGGGCTCCGCTGCGCTGCGCTCCTCGCGCTCACCGGTGCTCCGCCATGGGGATGCGGACGTTGTCGCGCCCGGCGACGTCGCGGGCGGTGTCGTAGCCGGCGTCGACGTGCCGGATGACACCCATCGCCGGGTCGTTGGTGAGCACCCGTTCGATCTTCTGCCCGGCCAGCGCGGTGCCGTCGGCGACGCAGACCTGACCGGCGTGCAGCGACCGGCCGATGCCGACCCCGCCGCCGTGGTGGATCGACACCCAGGACGCCCCGCTTGCCGTGTTGACCAGAGCGTTGAGCAGCGGCCAGTCGGCGATCGCGTCGGAGCCGTCGGCCATCGCCTCGGTCTCCCGGTACGGGCTGGCGACGCTGCCGCAGTCCAGGTGGTCCCGGCCGATCACGACCGGCGCGGACAGCTCCCCGGCGGCGACCATGTCGTTGAACCGCACCCCGGCGATGTCCCGCTCGCCGTAGCCCAGCCAGCAGATCCGGGCCGGCAACCCCTGGAAGGCGACCCGTTCGCCGGCCATCCGCATCCACCGGGCCAGCGACTCGTTCTCGGGGAACAGGTCGAGGATGGCCCGGTCGGTGGCGGCGATGTCGGCCGGGTCGCCGGAGAGCGCCGCCCAGCGGAACGGCCCCCTGCCCTCGCAGAACAGCGGCCTGATGTACGCGGGCACGAAACCGGGGAAGTCGAACGCGCGCGCGTACCCGCCGAGCTGCGCCTCGCCCCGGATCGAGTTGCCGTAGTCGAACACCTCCGCGCCCGCGTCGAGGAAGCCCACCATCGCCTCGACGTGCTTCGCCATCGACGCCCGCGCCCGGTCGGTGAACTCGGCCGGCTTGGCCGCCGCGTAGTCCCGGGCGTCGGCCGGCTCCACCCCCTCCGGCAGGTACGACAGCGGGTCGTGCGCACTGGTCTGGTCGGTCACCACGTCGACGGCGACCCCCCGGCGCAGCAACTCGGGGAAGACGGTGGCGGCGTTGCCGACCACGCCGACGCTGAGCGCCCGCCGGTCCCGTTTGGCGGCCAGCACCCGGGCGACGGCGTCGTCGAGCGAGTCGGCGACCTCATCGAGGTAGCGGTCGTGCACCCGCCGGTCGAGCCGGCTGCGGTCCACGTCGACGATCAGGCAGACGCCGTCGTTCATGGTGACCGCCAGCGGCTGCGCCCCGCCCATCCCGCCGCAGCCGGCGGTGAGGGTCAGCGTCCCGGCGAGGCTGCCGCCGAAGCACTTCGCGGCGACGGCGGCGAACGTCTCGTAGGTGCCCTGGAGGATGCCCTGGGTGCCGATGTAGATCCACGAGCCGGCGGTCATCTGCCCGTACATGGTCAGGCCGAGCGACTCCAGCCGGCGGAACTCGGGCCAGGTGGCCCAGTCGCCGACCAGGTTGGAGTTGGCCAGCAGCACCCGGGGGGCCCACTCGTGGGTACGCAGCACCCCGACCGGGCGACCAGACTGCACCAGCATCGTCTCGTCGTCGCGCAGGTCGGTGAGGGTGCGCACCAGCGCGTGGTACGACGGCCAGTCCCGGGCCGCCTTCCCGGTGCCGCCGTAGACCACCAGGTCGTCGGGGCGTTCGGCCACCTCCGGGTCGAGGTTGTTCATCAGCATCCGCAGGGCGGCCTCCTGCGGCCACCCCTGCGCGGTACGGGTGGTGCCACGGGCGGCACGGACGGGCTGGTGCATGGCGTACTCCTCTCAGCCGAGGAACAACTGACGGCGGGCGGCGGACGACTCGAACGCCTCCAGGCGCTGCTGGGTCTGGATCGGGGCGGCGTCGCAGATCGCCTGGAGCACCACCATGGCCAGGGTCATCGGGGCGGTGTGCAGGTCGAAGACGAGGTCGGTGCCGACGGCGGCGGGGAGCACCAGCTCGGCGTACTCGGTTGCGGGGCTGACCGGGGAGTCGGTGATCGCCACGACGGTGAGGCCGGCGTCGCGGGCCGCGCGCAGCGCGTCGAGGGTCTCCCGGGGGTAGCGGGGCAGCACGAAGGCGAGCAGCGCGTCCGCCCCGGCCGAGGCGGCCTGTTCGAGCCGGTCGGTGAGCAGGCTGCCACCGTCGTCGATAACCCGGACGTCGGGCAGCACCTTGGCGGCGAAGTAGGCGAAGTAGGCGGCCAGTGGCGCGGCGGCGCGCAGGCCCAGCACCGGCAGCGGGCGGCTCGCCGCGAGCAGCCGGCCGGCGGCGGCGATCCGGTCCCGGTCGGCCAGTTCGCCGGCCAGCCGGTCCAGGTTCGCCATCTCGGCGCGTACCGCGCGTTGCAGTTCGTTGCCGTCGTCGGCGCGGCCGTCGGGGCCGGCGGTCAGCTCCCGCAGCCGGCGGCGCAGCGCCGGGTAGCCGTCGTGGCCGAGCGCCACGGCGAACCGGGTCACCGAGGGTTGGCTGACCCCGGCCAACTCGGCCACCTCGGCGGCCGACAGGTAGGCCACGGTGGCGGCGTGCTGCACCAGGCAGTGCGCGATGCGCCGCTGGGTGGGGGTGAGCCGGACGCCGTGGAACAGGTCGAGCAGCCGGTCCGGTGGCGCGGCGACGGCTCCGTCATTCATGCAGTGACTCTATGCATGAAAAATTTCAGTGGCAAGCACCGGCCTCCGGCCTCCCCCTCCGGAGGCGAGCCGGCTCAGCGGGCGGCGCGGACGATCTCGGCGGTGGCGTCCCGGCGGACCGCATCGTAGAACACCTCGGACTTCTGCTCGTCGGCGAAGACCACGCTCTCGGAGCCCACCCGTCCGGTGCCCCGCGACGGGCTGGTGACGAAGGTGAGGTTGCCGCCGCGCAGGCCGCGCAGTTCGGTCGCCAGGTCCAGCAGCGACATCTCCCGGTCGACGGAGACCGAGGCCGAGGTGGCCCGGACGAAGTCGTTGAGCTTTCCCGGGCTGGTGAGGATGCCGCCGCTGGCGGCCTTGTCGAGGATCGCCCGGATCACCTGCTGCTGGTGCCGGATGCGGGCGAAGTCGCCGTCCGGGAACTGCTTGCGCTGGCGGGAGTAGTCCAGCGCCGTCGCCCCGTCCATCGTCTGCCGGCCGGCGGGGAAGGTGCGCAGCGGCGGGTGGATCGAGGTGAACCGGTGGTCGACGGTGATGTCCACCCCGCCCAGGGCGTCGATGATCTCCTGGAAGCCGGCGAAGTCGACCACCGCCACGTGGTCGACGTGAACCCGGGTGAACTCCTCGACGGTCTGCACCATCAGCGGAATCCCACCCCAGGCGTACGCCGCGTTGATCTTCGCGGTCCGGCCGCCGTGCCGGCCGTCCGCCGACCGGGGTACGCGGACCCAGGTGTCCCGGGGGATCGAGACGAGCTGGGCGCTCTTCCGGTCCTTCGGCAGGTGGGCCAGGATGATCGTGTCGGTGCGGGACCCCTCGGTCCGCTCCGGGTCGCGGGAGTCGCTGCCCAGGATCATGATGTTCATGGCGTCCCGGGCGACCACCGGCGGCCGGTCCTGCGTCGGCACCCCGGTGAAGGCGTCCACCCGCTCGACGTCCTGCTCGACCGAGCGCAGATAGAGCGCGCCCGCGCCGACGCCGGCCACCCCCAGCAGGGCCAGCGCCAGCAGCGCCACCAGCGCGATCCGCCAGCCCCGCCGACGCCTCGGTGTCGGCCCCGGGGCGTCGACGGACGGGGTCGGGATGGATTCCGAAACGCTCTCACCTGCTGGCACGGCCGCATGTTACTGAGCCGTCACCCAGCACGGCAGCCCGCGTCCACCCGATGGCACCAGGCCCGAAAAGCCGCCGTACGCTGGACGTTCAGCCGCCCGTCACCTGCGGCTGGTAGAACCGCGCGGTGGACGCGACGAAACTGCGCCGGGCCATCGCCCGCACCCCGCTGGCACCGGTGGCCGCCTTCCCCGGGCGGCTCGCCCGGGTCGCCCGGTACGACGCGAAGGTGCTGCGCACCTCGGCCCGGTGGCTGGCCACCTCCCGGGAGCACCACAACTACACCTACGAACTGACCCGGCTCAGCCGGGAACACCTCACCTGGTTCGTCAGCGTGGTCTGCGACGTTCCGGTGGCCCGCGTCCGGGGGTACCTCGCCGAGATCACCGGCGACGCGGCGCTGCGCCGGCACATCGAACAGGCCACCGCCCGGTCCGCCCGGCGCGGCCTGGCCGACCGCCGGGTCCGCTACGCGCGCCGGGTCGGCTGGTACGCGATCGTCCGGGCCACCCGACCCGCCCACGTCGTCGAAACCGGCACCGACAAGGGGCTGGGCAGCTGCGTCCTGGCCGCCGCCCTGCTGCGCAACGCCGCCGAGGGCCACCCCGGCCGGCTCACCTCGATCGACGTCAACCCGGAGGCCGGATACCTGGCCCGCAGCGCGCCCTGGGCCGACGTGACGGACCTGGTCGTCGGCGACTCGGTGACGGCGATCGCCGCGCTTGACCGGCCGGTCGACCTGTTCCTGCACGACAGCGACCACAGCCACGACCACGAACGCCGCGAGTTCGACGCCGTCGAGCCCCAGCTGGCCCCCGGCGCGATCCTGCTCACCGACAACGTCACCACCACCGGGGTGCTCGCCGAACACGCCGAACGCACCGGCCGCCGGTTCCTCGCCTACCGGGAGACCCCGCTCGACCACTGGTACCCCGGCGACGGCATCGGCGTCGCCTGGTGAGGCCCGACCGGCGGTGACCCGGGTCGGCCTGCAACTGGCCGCACTGCCGGAGGCCGACGGCCACGCCGGGCACGGGACGACCCGGCTGCGGCAGCAGCGGCGCAGGCCGACCGGGTATTGCCCCCGGGCCGGTCGCGGATCGATGATTGCCGAACCACCACCACCGACGGAGGAGCCGGCATGCAGGTTCTCCACCACCCCCGCGTGGCCTGGGACATGGCCCGCCTGATCGTCTCGGCCGTCCCCGACGACCGACTCTTCGACTGGCTGTGCGCCGAAGCCGGCGAACTGCTCGGCCCCGAGCACGCGCGGTCCCTTCAGGACACCCGGCAGCGGCTGTGGCCCTGGGCCCGGACGACGCCCGAGGCCGCCGCCGTCGAAGCCGGCCGCTGGCGGGTCCGCCTGGAGGACCTGCTGCGCACCCGGCCGGAGATCGCCGAGCCGCTACGGTCACTAACCGTGATCGCGTCGGGGCTCCACCGCAACCGGATCGGCTGACCGGCTTAGCTTTCGCTTAGCCCGCTTGTCCCCGGGTCGTCCCCTGCGGCAGCATCGGTCGGCGTGACCGACGGCAGCGAGTCCCAGGACCCCGACTTCGGGCCGGACGGCCGCGCCCCCGCCGGGCGTCCCGGGCCGGGGCGTCGCCGCGCCCGGGGTGGCGGACGTCGCCGCTGGCTGGCCGCCGGTGGCGTCGCCGCGCTCGCCACCGTGCTCGGGTTGAGCCTCGCGTTGCGCTCCGGAGCCGCCCCCGCCTGCGCCGCCCCGCCGGCCGGGCTGGCCGGTGCCGGGCCGGTGGCCGCCGGGCCGCTGCCCCTGGCGGCCCCACCCACCGGGAGTACGGTCCACAAGGGCAAAGCCACCTTCTACGACTCGAAGGGGGCCGGCGGGAACTGCTCCTACCCGGCCGCCCCGGCCGACCGGATGTACGTGGCGCTCGGCCCCACCGAGTACAGCGCCGGTGCGGCCTGCGGCGGGTACCTCGACGTCACCGGCCCCCGGGGCACCGTCCGGGTCCTGATCATGGACCAGTGCCCGGAGTGCGCCCCCGGGCACGTGGACCTCTCCCGGGAGGCGTTCGCCCGGATCGCCGACCCGGTGCAGGGCATCGTCAGCGTCAGCTACCGCGCGGCGGTCGACCCGCCACTGTCCGGCCCGCTCACCTTCCGGATCAAGGAGGGTGCCTCGCAGTACTGGTTCGCGGTGCTGGTCGCCGGGCACGGCAACCCGCTGCGCGCCGTCGAGGTGCGGCAGGGCTCCGGCGCCTGGCGTACCGCCGCCCGGCAGGACTACAACTACTGGCAGATCGACTCCGGAGCCGGCCCCGGCCCGTACGCCGTCCGGGTGACCGACGTGTACGGCCACCGCGTCACCGCCAGCGGCGTCACCATGTCCCCCGGCCGGGTCCAGCGCAGCACCGTCAAGATGTACGGCGGCGGCGCCCCCGCCGCGCGGAAGAACCCGACCAGCCGGCCGTCGTCCCCGAGCCCCAGCGCCAGCCCGAGCCGGGCCACCGCCAGCCCGTCGGTGGCCGCCTCCGCCAGTTCTTCGCCCGGCACACCGCAGGTCAGCGACCCACCCGCGCTCGCCGCGTCGAAGGCGGAGCCGGGGGCGGGCCGGCCGGTCGACTGCACCTCCCGGGGCTGACTCCCACCGGGGCCGCCTGATCCCGGCTCGGCCCGCGCGGGGCCGGCGGGACGTTGCCGGGTCGTTTTCCGCGTCGGTCGAGCGGCGTCAGGCCGGGGTGTCCAGGTCACGCCACATGAGGATCTCGTCGCGGTCGTCGTCTGCCACCCGCAGCGCGCCCGGCAGCCGGCCCACCTCGCGGTAACCGAGCCGGTCGTAGAACCTCTCCAGGCCCAGTCCGCCGCGCACCGTCACGTGCAGCGCCCGCCAACCCAGCTCGGGCGCGCGCCGGGCGGCCTCCCGCATCAGGGCCTCACCGTGGCCGCGCCCCTGGGTGGCCGGGTGCACCATCACCCGTTTGAGGATGCCCCAGTGCGCCTTCAGGTCGAACCGGTTGTCGGCGAGGAACAGCACCGCGACCGGCCGGTCAGCCTCGTAGCCGACCAGCATCCGGTCCGGACCGTCGGTGACGGCGGCGAAGGTCGCCTCGGCGACGGGGCGTACGTCGGCGGTGCTGACCGGGGCGACGAAACCGACCGCGCCGCCGGCGTTGGTGACGTCGACCCAGAGGTCGACGATCTGTTCGCGCAGTGCGGGGGTGAGGTCGGGGTCGAGGACGAAACGCAGGCTCACCCTGCCGATCCTGCTGCGCCGACGCGTCGTACGCCCGCGATCGTGACCCTCCCGACAGGGCCGTGTGGTGCGGGAGGGGGGACTTGAACCCCCACGTCCTTTCGGACAATAGGACCTAAACCTACCGCGTCTGCCATTCCGCCACTCCCGCTCGCGTCAGAGTTTAGAGCGTCGCGCGGAAACGGTGGAGAGCCCGGCCCGGCGCAGGATGTTCGATACCGTCCCGTGACTGACGACGCAGGCGTCGCCGGTCGCCCCGCGGATGAACGCGGCGAGTTTCCGTGGCCCCAGATCGGGACGGGCCAGTGCGTACCGGAGGACGGTTTCCTGGTGCGGCGAGCCGCTGCGCGGTCGGAGCGGGACGGCGGCGGTGCCGGTGGTGGCGAGCCGGCGGCGGAGCCGGGCGACGTGGTTACGGTGGCAGCCGATCCGCCGGGCCGCCTCGCTCGGCCCGATGACACCCGCCTCGACCTGTCGGATCACCTCCGCGACCCGTTCCGCATCGACAGGTGCCGGGGCTGGCGGACGGTACGCGGCCGGCGGCGGGACAGCGACGCCGGGCACCACGCCGGACGGTCGGGCTTTGGCGCCGGACCGGTGACGCCCGGCGTAGGTCGGGGTCTGGCTGTGGCAGTTCGGGCAGAGCAGCCGCAGGTTCGGCGGCCGGTTGTCGACGAAGTCGCCGCTGAGGTGGTCGACGTGCAGGGTCAGTGGCCGGCCCTGCCAGGACGGGCCGGTGCCGCACCCCTCGCACTCGTCGGGGACGCCGATGTCACGCAGCGCGGCCTTCAGGCGGGCCCCCGGCACCCGTCGGGAACCCGCCGGTAGCGGACGCAGAACCCGGACCGACGGGGTGCGCCGCCCGGACGGTCTGTTGCCCCCGGCCCGCCGGCCGGTGAAGTGTGACGTGTCGATGCCCAACCGCTTGAGCTGACGACTGATGTGCGCGTGTGAACCACCGCTGAACCGGACCCCGAGAATGCGCAGGACGTCGGCGATGCTGCGGGACTCCGCCGCCGCCCGGGCGAGCATCTCCGGCGTGTACTTGTAACGGCTCATGCGCACAAAGTAGCGGCGGGGTCCGACATCATCGGCCGGCGGCCGGAGGCGTTCAGTCGAGGCCGAGGTCGCGGCGCAGCTTGGCGACGTGGCCGGTGGCCTTGACGTTGTAGAACGCGTGCTCGATCTTCCCGTCCGGGTCGATGACGAAGGTGGACCGGATCACCCCGGTCACCGTACGGCCGTAGGACTGCTTCTCGCCGAAGGCGCCGTACGCGGTGAGCACCGCCTTGTCGACGTCGGCGACCAGCGGGAAGGTGATGGCGTCGCGCTCACGGAACTTCGCCAGCTTGGCGGGCTGGTCGGGGGAGATGCCGACCACCTCGTAACCGGCGGCCTGGAGCGAGGCGAGCGAGTCGCGGAAGTCGCAGGCCTGCTTGGTGCAGCCGGGGGTCATCGCGGCCGGGTAGGCGTACAGGATGACCCGGCGACCGCGCAGCGCGGCGAGGGAGAGCGTCTCCCCGGTGTCCGTGGGGAGGGTGAAGTCGGGAGCGGGGTCGCCGGGGGCGAGCCGGTCGGGCGCGGTCATGGCGACGACCCTACCGCCGGGCCGCGTCGCCCCGGTCGATCCCCGCCGGTGAGCAACGCCATGCCTTGTTGCCGTGTCTTGGCAACAACCCGTGCCGGGAAATAGTCTGGTCCCGCCAGCCGACTGGAGGTCCCGTGGAAACCCTGGCGATGCACATCTCGAACGGCATCATCAACGGTCCGGTCGCGGGGATCTTCGCCGCCGTCGCGCTGGCCGCGCTGACCTTCTGCGTGCTACGCGGCCGACGTGACCTCGACGACCGGCTCGCGCCGATGGCCGGCCTGGTCGCCGCGTTCATCTTCGCCGTGCAGATGCTCAACTTCCCGATCTTCACGGCCGGGGTCTCCGGTCACCTGCTCGGCGGCGCGCTCGCCGCCCTGCTGGTCGGCCCCTGGGTAGGCGCGCTCTGCGTGTCGGTGGTGCTGATCGTGCAGGCGCTGGTCTTCGGTGACGGCGGCGTCGCGATGCTCGGCCTGAACATCACCAACATGGCGCTGCTCGGCACCGCGGCGGCGTACCTGCTGATCGCCGGCCTGCTGCGGGTGCTGCCCCGCACCCCCACCGGCCTGGCCGTGACCGCCTTCGTCTCGGCGCTGGTCAGCGTGGTCGTCGCCTCCCAGGGGTTCGTCGTGCAGTACTGGCTCGGCGGCACCACCGACCTGGGCGGCAACCTGACCGGCCTGGCCGGCACGATGGCCGGCGTCCACCTGCTGATCGGCATCGGCGAAGGGCTGATCACCGCGACCACGGTCGCCACCGTGGCCAAGGTCCGACCCGATCTGGTGTACGCGTTGCGCGCGCTGAAGCCGGCGACCGCGCCGGCCCCCGTCCCGGCTGTCGGAGGTGCCCGGTGAGGAAGCGGTCCTGGGGTTTCGTGGCGGCCGGCCTGCTGGTCGCCCTGGTGCTTGCCGGGGTGGTCAGCAACTACGCCTCGTCGCACCCTGACGGTCTGGACTCGTCGCTGCTCAAGGGCTGCACGGTCAACGCCGACGACGAGATCACCGGCGGCTCCTGCCCGGCCCAGCAGGCGAAGGACCACGAACTGGCCGACAGCCCGCTGGCCGACTACGGCATCCGGGGCGTGGACAACGGCTTCCTCTCCACCGGCCTGTCCGGGGTGGCCGGCGTGCTGCTCACCTTCGCCGTCGGCGGCGGCATGTTCTGGCTGCTGCGCCGCCGTGGCCCGGCCGACGCCCCCGGGCAGCCCACCGACACCGACGTCCGGCAGTCCGCCGGCACCGCCGACTGACCGGGCGGTACGACGTGGGTGCCGGACACGCGCACGTGCTCTACCGGGACACCCCCTCCCGGGTGCACCGGCTCGCCCCCGAGGTGAAGATCGCCGCGATGGTGCTGTTCACCGTGGCGGTGGTGGCCACCCCGCGCGAGGCGTTCTGGGCCTTCGGCGGGTACGCCCTGCTGGTCGCCGTCGTCGCCGCGCTGGCCCGGGTCGGCCCACGCTGGCTGCTGCTGCGTGCCACGATCGAGGTGCCGTTCGTGCTGTTCGCCGTCGCCCTGCCGTTCCTCGGGGCGGGCCCGCGCACCGAGTTCGCCGGGCTGAGCCTGTCGGTGGACGGCCTGCACGGGGCGTGGAACATCGTCGCCAAGGGCACCCTGGGGGTGCTCGCGTCGCTGCTGCTGGCCGCCACGACCACCACCCGGGACCTGATCGTCGGCCTGGACCGGCTGCGCTGCCCGCAGATCATCACCCAGATCGCCACCTTCATGCTGCGCTACCTCGACGTGCTGGTCGGCGAGGCCCGCCGGATGCGGGTGGCCCGGATCTCCCGGGGTGACGACCCGCGGTTCCTGTGGCAGTTGCGCGGCTTCGCCGCCGGGGTGGGCGCGCTGTTCCTGCGCGCCTTCGAACGCGGTGAGCGGGTCTACCTGGCGATGCTCTCCCGGGGGTACACCGGGCGGATGCCGGCGGTCTGGCAGGGTGCCGGGGCGGCTACCGCCGGGCAGTGGGTGGCGGCGGCGACCGTGCCGCTGGCGGCGGTGGCGATCGCCGCCAGCGCCGTCGTCCTGACATGATCGGGGACGTGCCTGACGCTGTCTCCCTGGACGTCCGTGGCCTCCGGTACGCGTACCCGGACGGTCACGTCGCCCTGGCCGGGGTGGACCTGGCCGTGCCGCGCGGCGGGCGGGTGGCCCTGCTCGGCCCGAACGGCGCGGGCAAGACCACGCTGGTGCTGCACCTCAACGGCATCCTCACCCCGACCGGGGGGTCGGTGAGCGTGGGCGGGCTGACGGTGTCCCGGGACCGGGACACCCTGGCCGAGATCCGCCGCCGGGTGGGTGTCGTCTTCCAGGACCCGGACGACCAGCTCTTCCTGCCCACGGTCGCCGAGGACGTGGCGTTCGGCCCGGCCAACCTGGGGTTGCGCGGTGCCGAGCTGGCCGCCCGGGTGGACGAGGCGCTGACCGCGGTGGGGATGGCCGAGCACCGGGACCGCGCCCCGCACCACCTGTCGTTCGGGCAGCGGCGTCGGGTGGCGGTGGCCACCGTGCTGGCGATGCGTCCGGAGATCCTGGTGCTCGACGAGCCGTCGTCCAACCTGGACCCGGCGGCCCGCCGGGAACTGGCCGGGATCCTGCGCGCCCTGCCGGTGACCCTGCTGATGGTCACCCACGACCTGCCCTACGCGGCGGAGCTGTGTGAGCGGGCGGTCATCCTGGACGCCGGCCGGATCGTCGCCGACGCCCCCACCGCCGACCTGCTCGCCGACGCCGACCTGCTCTCCCGTCACCGCCTCGAACTGCCCTACGGCTTCCACCCCCGGCCGATCGGCTGATCATGCCGGTGGCGGGTCAGGTCCGGGCCGGCTCGGCGGCGGGCCGGGGCGCGGCGGCGCGGGCGGCGGCGTGCAGCCGGAGCAGGCCGGCGGCGACCGCCCCCACCCCGGCGACCAGCACCCCCGTCAGCAGCACCCGCGCGACGCCGCCCGACCAGGGCACCGGGGCGACGGCGCGGGACAGCACGGTCAGGTTGGCGACGCCGACGAAGAGGGCCAGGCACGCCCCGGCCAGCGCGAGCACGAAGTCGGCGGCGGGCCGGCGGGCCAGCGCCCACCCGCCGGCGGCCACCGCGCCCAGCCCGGTCAGCAGCGGCCAGAGCTGCCCGGCGGCCAGCCCGAGCAGCACCCCGCCGAGGCCCTGCGCCCCGGCGTCCAGCTCGCGGCCGAGCACGAGGGCGACGGCGGCCGCCCCGCCGAGGGCGAGCACCCCGCCGACGCCGCGCAGCGCCCGGGTCCCCGCGCCGGTGCCGGCCGGAAGCAGTCCCGCCGCGCCGACCAGCAGCGCGCCGAGGGTCACGGCCACCCACCAGGGGTACGGGTCCGGCGGCGGCACCCAGTCGAGGGTGCCGCGCAGCTCCGCCGGTTCGTCGCCGACGCGCAACGCGACGGTCCACTCCCGGACCCGGTGTTCCCGGCCCGGGGCGGCGGCCACCGGGGCGGGCACCCCGGTCTCCCGCCACAGGGCCCGCTGGTCGTGCCAGCGGACCCGCCGGTCGTCGCCGATCCGACGCCACTGCGGGGCGGCGGCCGGATCGGCGGTGGCGGGCAGCGCGGTGTCCCCGGCGAGGGTGCGGTTGAGGTACGTGGCGGGGGAGCGGACGTTCTCGTACACCCCGCCCGGCCCGACCCGCAGGTACGGCTCGCCGGAGTAGCCGATCACCTCGACGTCCCGGTCGGAGTGGTTGACCAGTTCCAGCCGGGCACCCGCCTCGACGGCCCGCGCGGTCAGCCCCGGCCGGGCCGGGGTGATCCCGGTCACCGTGGTGCGGTAGTCGGTGCCGTCGGGGGCGTCCGCCCCGTGCGCGTACGCCGGTGCGGCGCCGCCGAGTAGGCCGAGCAGTACGGCGGTGACCAGCAGTACGGCCCGCCGCAGGGGTGCCGGGGTCACTTGCCGGCCGCCTCCACGGCCGCGGTGATGCCCGCCGGGCTGCGGTCCTCCAGGGCGGTGCCGTTCACCTTGATGGTCGGGGTGCCGGTGACCCCGGCCTTGCTGGCGTCGTCGGTGACGTGTTCGGTCCACGCCGTGTACGTCCCCTCCTTGACGCAGGAGCCGAAGTCGTCCCTGTTCAGCCCGACACCCGCGCCGATGTCGATCAGCTGGTCGTTGCTCAGCCCGGCGCTGCCCTCCGCCGGCTGCTGGGCGAACAGCGCGTCGGTGAACTCCTTGAACTTGCCGCCCATGGCGGCGCAGCCGGACGCGGCCGAGGAGCGGGTGGAGTATTCGGTGGTGGAGAACCGGTTGAGGTAGGCGACCGGGTGGAAGACGACCTTGGCCTTGCCGGAGGAGACCAGCTGGTTGACGGTCTCCCCGCTGGTCTGCTGGAACTGCTTGCAGGCCGGGCAGAGGTAGTCCTCGTAGAGGTCGATGGTGACCGGTCCGGTGCCGAGCACGATGCCGGTGCCGGCGTCGTTCGCGCCGGGCGGGGCGGTGAAGGTGTCCGACTTCTGGCTGGAGTAGACGCTCCATCCGATCAGGCCGGCGACCACCAGCACCACCACCGCCCCGACGGAGGTCCAGAGGGTCCGCTTGCGGCGCTTCTCCCGGGCGATCTGCTCGCGGACCACCCGCGCGGCCTGGTTGCGTCCCTTACGACTGCTCATCGTCGTCCTCCACGGATGGGTCGCCCGCGAGCCAGCCGTCCACCGAGAACGGGGTGCGGGGCCAGATCAGCAGGAATCCGGCCAGGGCCAGGAATCCCAGGTCCCGGAGGATCTCCGGGAGGTAGCTCGGGGACTGGCCGGCGGCGAGCTGCCCGCCGCTGCCGAAGCACCCGCAGTCGATGGCCAGGCCGCGGGCCCAGGCCGAGGCGATGCCGGCGATGAAGACCACCAGCAGCGCGGCGGAGATCCCGGCGCTCAGCCGGGTCGCCAGCCCGGCGAGCAGCAGCAGGCCCAGCGCCAGTTCCACGAACGGCAGCGCGGCCCCGACCGCCGTCGCCACCTCGTAGGGCATCACCTGGTACGCGTTGACGGCCCGGCCGGAGGCGGCGAGGTCACCGACCTTCGTCCCGCCGGCGTACAGCCAGACGGCGGCCAGGCCGAGCCGGGCGGCGACGCCGAGCCAGGGGCGGACGAGCGGCCAGCGGCCGGCGGGGGTACGCGCGGTGGTCACCCTCATTGGTCGTCCCGCCCGGCCCGTGGGTTCCCCGGGGTGACCGGTCGCCGGGTCGCCGGCCGGGGGACCGGGGGCCGGTCGGGACCGGGCGGCGGGCCGCTACGGCCGGTGGCGGAGGGGTCGCGGTGAGCGGGGATCACGACAAGCCAGGCTACGCGGCGTGGCGGGGACGGGCAGGGTCGTTCGGCCCTTTCCATGGTCCTGCTCACGCCGGGAACTTTTTCCCGCCGCCGTACGACTACCTGCTCATGACGCCCCACCACCTGCGGCAGGCGCCCCGGCCGCCGTGGCCGCCCCGTGCCGTCGCGGGGTGGCCGGGTGGGCGTACCGGCCTGCGGTCAGCGAGCATGGCGGGATGAACGCAGTCGATCGTCGCCGGCTGGCCCGGCTGGGGGCCGCCGCCGGCCTGCTGGTCACCCTCGTCGCCCTGCTGCTCGCCCCGGCCGGGCCGGCGGGCGCCCACGCCGTGCTCTCCAGCAGCAGCCCGGTGGCCTCGTCCGTGGTGCCGAGCGCCCCGTCGGAGGTGGTGCTGACGTTCAGCGAGTCGGTCCGCAAGGTGCCCGACAAGGTACGCGTCATCGCCCCGGACGGCTCCCGCGCCGACCGGGGTGAGCCCCGGTTCGAGGGGTCGGTGGTGACGATCGGGGTGGACCCGGCCGGGCCGCAGGGCACCTACCTGGTCAGTTACCGGGTGATCTCCGCCGACAGCCACCCGGTGTCCGGGGCGTTCACCTACTCGGTGGGGGCGCCGTCGACGCCGCCGACCGACTCCGGCTCGGACAGCCGCGCCGACCCGGTGGTCGGCGTGGGCGTGAAGGTGGCCAGGTACCTGGGGTACGCGGGCCTGCTGCTGGTGGTGGGTCCGGCGCTGGTGCTGGCCGCGCTCTGGCCGCTGCGGCTGTCCCGGCGGGGGCCGGCCCGGCTGCTCTGGTCCGGCGTGGGGCTGCTGGCCGTCGCGACGGTGGCCGAGGTGTGGTTGCAGGTGCCGTACACCGCCGGCGGGGGGTTGTTCGACGTCACCGGGCAGGGCCTGTCCGAGGTGCTGGGCAGCGGGTACGGCACCGCCCACCTGATCCGGCTGGGCCTGCTCGCGGCGGCGGTGTTCCTGCTCCGGCCGCTGACCCGGGGGCCGGTGGGGCGTACCGACGGGATCATCCTGACCGGGCTCGGGGTGGCCGGGTTGTTCACCTGGCCGCTGGCCGGGCACCCGGCGGCCTCCCCGGCACCGGCGGTGTCGGTGCTCGTCGACGCGGTGCACCTGGGCAGCATGGCGGTCTGGCTGGGCGGCCTGGTGATGCTGGCCGGGTTCCTGCTGCGCCGGGCCGACGAGCGGGAGCTGGGGGCGATCCTGCCGATCTGGTCCCGCTGGGCGGCGCTGGCGGTGGCGGCGTTGCTGCTGGCCGGCGTCGTGCAGGGGCTGATCGAGGTGGCCAGCGTCGAGGCGCTCACCGGCACCACGTACGGCCGGCTGTTGCTCGCCAAGATCGGGCTGTTCGCGCTGGTGGTGGCCGTGGCCGCGTACTCCCGGCAGTTGGTGCGCCGGCGGACCGCGGCGGCCCGGCCGTTGCCGGTGCGGCGCGCGGTGTGGGTGGAGTTGGCGGTCACCGCGGTGATCCTGGGGGTGACGGCGACCCTGGTGCAGACCCCGCCGGCCCGGACCGCCGTCGACGGTGGCTCCGGCGCCGAGGCCGGCTACTACTCGACCACGCTGACCAGCCCGATCTACTCGCTCCAGGTGGAGCTGGACCCGGCCGAGCGGGGCAACAACTCGATGCACCTGTACGCCTACACGCCGGACAACCGGCCGCAGCCGGTGGTGGAGTGGAAGGCCACGGCCGCGCTGCCCTCGGCCGGGGTCGAGGCGATCGACATTCCGCTGCTCAAGCTCACCGACAACCACGCCACCGGGGAGTTCAGCTTCCCGTCGGCGGGTGAGTGGCAACTGCGCTTCACGGTCCGTACGTCCGACATCGACCAGGCCACGGTGACCGCCACCGTGCCGATCAAGTAAGGAAGGGCCCGTCCCCGATGATCCGTCTCCGGCGTTCCGCATCCGCCGCCGCGCTCACCCTCGCCGCCGTCACCGCCACGGTGCTCGGCTTCGCCGGGCCGGCCGCGGCGCACGTCACGGTCAACCCGAAGGAGGCGACCCAGGGCAGCTACGGCCGGTTCGCCGTCCGGGTGCCCAACGAGAGCGACACGGCCTCCACCGTCAAGATCGAGGTGAACCTGCCGGAGAACGCCCCGGTCGGCTCGGTCTCCACGATGCCGGTGCCGGGGTGGACGGTCGCGGTGGAGAAGCGCAAGGTGGACCCGCCGATCGAGGTGCACGGCAGCCAGCTCACCGAGGCGGTGTCGAAGCTCACCTGGACGGCCGCCGCCGGTGGCGGTGTCAAGCCGGGCGAGTTCCAGGAGTTCCCGATCTCGCTGGGCCCGCTGCCGCAGGTGGACAGGATGGTCTTCAAGACGCTCCAGACCTACTCCGACGGCAACGTGTCGCGCTGGATCGAGGAGCCCACGCCGGGCGCGGAGGAGCCGGAGAACCCGGCACCGGTGCTGACCCTGGCGGCGGCGGGTTCGTCCCCCTCGGCGGCCCCGGCGGCGGCGGGCGCGCCGGCCGCGAAGGACGACGACGATGACGACGACGCGGGTTCGACGGCGGTCGTGCTGGGCGTCGCCGGTCTGCTGGCCGGCCTCGCCGGGCTGGCTCTCGGCGGGCTGGCCTTCGCCCGGACCCGGCGGGAGCCGACGCCGAAGTCCTGACCCGCACCACCCGCGACCGGCCCGTCGGATGCGTCCGGCGGGCCGGTCGCGTCGACGCCGCCGTGCCGGACGGGCCCGGACGCGGTGACGGCCCTCCGCGCTGCCGACGCGGAGGGCCGTCTCACCGGGGGATCGGTGTGCCATGGGTCGTGACCGACTGACCTCAGATTAGCGCCAAAGGTAGAATAAGGGAATATCTGTCCTATTGGTGCTGCCGGTCGGCGGTCGGCACGGGCTCCCGCTCCCGCCTGCGCTCCCGGCGGACCGGCAGCAGCACGAGCAGCAGCAGCGCCAGTAGCACGTACGCGTTGCGCAGCAGGAACTCCCACGGGTTGTCCGTACGGGCCGGGGCGACCCCCCAGTCGTGGAACGAGACCACCCCGTAGACGATCACCAGCCCGGTGCCGGTGGCGAGGGTGAGCAGCCGCCGCCTACGGCGCGCCCCCGCCTGGGTCGCCGGGTCCGCGTCGAGCGCGGCGTCCACCAGCACCACCACCGCCGGGATGAACCAGTAGATGTGGTGGGTCCAGGTGATCGGGCTGACCAGACCGCCGACCAGCCCGGTGAGGGTGAGGCCGGTCAGCCAGTCGCCGCTCCCGGCGGCACGGGCCGCCCGCCACAACCCGTACCCGAGGATCGCCACGACCAGCACCAGCCAGAGCAGCCGGTTCGGCTCCTGCGGCGCGTCGATCCGGCTGAGCAGGCCGAACAGCGACTGGTTGCCGGTGTAGTCGGTGCGCCCCACCCGGTCGGTGGCCCACAGTTCGTGGGTCCAGAACCGCCACGAGTCGCGGGGGGCCACCGCGGCGGCCAGCAGCGTCGCCGCCGCCGCCGTGACACTCGCCACCACCGCCGCCCGCCACCGCCGGGTCACCAGCAGGTAGACGATGAAGATGCCCGGGAACAGCTTGAGCGCCGTGGCCAGCCCGACGCCCACCCCGGCCCAGCGCCGTGCCTGCGGTACGGCGAAGAGCAGGTCGGCCAGGATCAGCACCACCAGCAGCATGTTGATCTGACCGAAGGTGATCGTCTCCCGGGTGCTCTCCACCGCGAAGACCAGCAGCACCGCCACGGTGAGCGCGTACGTCCGGTGCAGCCCGTGCCGCTCGATCACCGGCAGCACCAGCCACCGGGTGGTGACCACGACGGCGAAGCAGGTCAGCGCCGTGAAGATGACGATGGTCAGGCCCAGCGGCAGCACCCCGAACGGCCGCAGCAGCAGGGCGCTGAACGGCGGGTACGTGAAGTACAACTCGCCCTGCACCCGGTCGGGCTGCACGTAGTCGTAGAGCGGGTGCCCGGACGCCCACCAGTCCATCGCCCGCATGTAGATCTTCAGGTCGAAGAAGTCGTGCACCAGGCCCGGCAGGTAGAGCGCCGGCAGCACGGCCGCCAGCGCCAGCACCGTGACGACCCGGCGGGCCGTACGACTTCGCTGGTCCTCCGGGGTGGTGACGGGGGACGCGACGGATTCGGCGGGCACGGGGAAACCCTAGCGGTCCCACCCCGCGACGGTGCCGAGGCGCGGGTACCTGGGCTGCGCGTAGTCTGTTCCGGTGGCTGACCTTCTCGTCTGGATCGACTGTGAGATGACCGGGCTCGACCTCGGCAGCGACAAGCTGATCGAGGTCGCCGCACTGGTCACCGACCCCGACCTCAACGTGCTGGGGGAGGGCGTGGACGTGGTCATCCACGCCGACGAGGCGGCCCTGGAGGCGATGCCGGAGATCGTCCGCACCATGCACGCCAAATCCGGGCTCACCGAGGAGGTGCGCCGTTCCACGGTCACCCTCGCCGAGGCCGAGGACATGGTCCTGGAGTACGTCACCAGCCACGTGAAGGACCCGCGTACCGCGCCGCTGTGCGGCAACTCGATCGCCACCGACCGGGGCTTCATCGCCCGGGACATGACCCGGCTCGACGCCCACCTGCACTACCGCATGATCGACGTGTCGTCGATCAAGGAGCTGTGCCGGCGCTGGTACCCCCGGGTGTACTTCGGTCAGCCCCGCAAGGGGCTGGCGCACCGGGCCCTGGCCGACATCCGGGAGAGCATCCGCGAGCTGGAGTACTACCGGCGCACCCTGTTCGTGCCGCTGCCCGGCCCGGACGTCGAGACGGCGAAGGCGATCGCGGCGCAGCTCTAGGCCGGTGCCCGCCGAAGGGTGGAACCCGCTGGACGGCCCCCGCCCGGGTGTGGCTATTATTAGTCCGCACCCGCCCGGGAAACCGGCGCGGACGGCATGGTGGCTGTAGCTCAGTTGGCAGAGCACCGGGTTGTGGTCCCGGTTGTCGTGGGTTCAATTCCCATCAGTCACCCGGTTAGTGGATGTTCTCCACCGCAGGCCCCCTCGTACGAGGGGGCCTGAGTCGTTTCCGGGCCGATTCATCCGGGGTCGGGTGCCGTCGAAGACGGACCGGCCCCCATCTTCAGGTGGGGGCCGGTCCGCGTGCGGTGTGCCGCAGGGTCAGGGCGTCGGCTCGGCGCTCGGCGTCCCGGTGCTGTTCCCGGCGTCCGGCTCGTACGGCAGGGCGCTGCCCTTGACGTACTGGTCCCAGCTCATGTTCCAGTCGGTCCAGCCGTTGCCGTTCTGGAGCTTGCGTTCGGTGCCCTTGACGGTGATCGGGTCACCGATCTTGGTGTTGGCGAACAGCCAGGCACCGTCCTTCATCGACACGTTGACGCAGCCGTGCGAGACGTTCGTGGTGCCCTGCTGCCCCTCCGACCAGGGCGCGGCGTGGATGAACTCGCCACCCCAGGTGAGCCGCTGGGCATAGTCGATCTTGGTGCGGTAACCCTCCTCGGGGCCCAGCTCCTCCATGGTGTCGAAGACCGTCTTGCGCAGCTTCTCGATCACCACCATCGTGCCGCTGGACGAGGGGGTGCTCTTCTTGCCCAGGCTGACCGGGATGGTCTTGACGACCTTGCCGTCCTTGGTGACGGTCATCCGCTTGGTCTTGTTGTCGACCTGCATCACCACCGACGGGCCGATCTTGACGTCCACGGTCAGGTCGGAGCGGCCGTACCAGCCGCCGCCCATCGGCAGCCCGCCGGCCTGCACCCGGTACGAGACCGTGGTGCCCGGCTGCCAGAACTCCTTGGGCCGGTAGCGGACCTCGGTGGGGCTGACCCAGTGCCAGACGCCCTCCTGCGCCGGGGTGCTGGTGACCGTCATCCGGCGCTGCACGTCGTCGCGGTAGTCCTCCGGGACGGCCCGACCGAACTTCACGATCAGCGGCATGCCCACCCCGACGACCTGGTTGTCGCCGAGGAAGCTGGTCACCCGCACCTGGTTGTCCGGCTTGGCCATCACCGTGAAGGTGCTGGTGGCCGTGGCCGGCTTGCCGTCCTCACCGGTCGCCGTGACGGTGGCGGTGTACTTCTCCCCGTACTCCAGCGCGCCGTCGGGCAGCCAACTCGCGCCGTCCGCGGCGAGCTTGCCCTCGACGGCCTTGCCGGCGGCGTCGGTGAGCGCGACGGTGGTGTCCTTCGCGTCCTCGGCGGTGAAGACGATGCCGGTGGAGGCCGGGACGTCGGTGGCGTCGGCCTTCGGCTCGGTGATCGTCGCGCTGGCCTTCGGCGCGGCTTCCTCGCCGCCGCCCTGCCAGCTCGACGGCTTGTCGCCGCCCGAGCCGGTGCAGGCGGAGGTGAGGGCCAGCGCCGCGGCGAGGACCCCCGCCGCGAGCACCCGGCGTCGACCGGTACGCCCGGTCAGGTGGTCCTGGACAACTCGCATGATTCCCTCACAGTCGTGGTCCCCGATGTCCCATCGTCCCTCACAGACGCGGCGGCGCGCCCGTCGGTTGCGAAGGGTGAACTGAAACACGCCGCCGGGCGGGGTGCGATGACGACGGGTCACCGGCCCGTGCCGTTCCGGGTCGGCGACCCGCGCCGACCCGGAACGGAGGTCAGACCAGCGGACCCGAACCGCCCTGCGGCACCGGCACCGCGCTGCCCTTGACGAAATCCGCCCAGGTCAGGCTCCAGGCCGTCCACCCGTTGCCCTGTTCGAGCTTGCGCGGGGTGCCCTTGACGGTGATCGGGTCACCCACCTTCGTCTGGGAGAAGAGCCACCTGCCCATCGCCATCGACACGTTGACGCAGCCGTGCGAGACGTTCCGCCGGCCCTGCACCCCCTCGGACCACGGTGCCGCGTGGATGTACTCGCCGCCCCAGGTCAGCCGCTGGGCGAAGTCGATCTCGGTGCGGTACTGGTTGGCCGGGTCCGGTTCGTCCATGGTGTCGAAGACGGTCTTCTCCTTCTTCTCCATCACCACCATCGTGCCGCTGGACGACGGGGTGCTCTTCTTGCCCAGGCTGACCGGCAGCGTCTTGATCAGCTGGCCGCCCTGGAAGACCTCCATCTGCTTGGTGGCGTTGTCCACCTTCATCTCGAAGGCCCGCCCGATCTTGGCGGTGGCCGACCGGTCCACGTTGCCGTACCGGCCGTTGCTCAGCGGAATCCCGGCCAGCGCGATCCGGACGCTCAACGTCGTCCCCGGCTGCCAGTACTCCGGTGCCCGGTAGTACGCCTGCGTGCCGTTGGAGACCCAGTGCCAGGCCCCCGGCTGCGGCGGATCGGTCCTGACGAACATCCGCTTCTGGACGGCCGCCCGGTCCTTCTTCGGGATACCCGGGCTGAACTCGGCCACCACCGGCATGGCCACGCCGTACGTCCGGTCGTCGAAGAGGTACAGGCCGGAGCCGATCATCGAGTTCGGCTTGGCCATCGTGGTGAACGTGCTCACCCCCTGCCGGGGCTGGCCGTCGGCGCCGGTGCCGGTAACCGTGGCCTTGTACCTGGTGTTGTATTTCAGGGCCGACGACGGCACCCAGGAGCTGCCGTCAAGACGCATCTTTCCGCCGACCTGCTTGCCGTCACCCGTGGTGAGGGTGACCGAGGAGATCTTTCCGCCGCCCGGGAGGTCGGCACTGATCTCGGTGCTGACCGGTCTGCCCTTCGCCCCGTCCGCCGGACTGACCGTCAGGTCGGCCACCGTCGGCGCGGACGGCGACGCGCCACCGGACTGCGTCGGAGTCGCCCCCCCGGCGCTCGGCGTGACCACGGTGCCGCCGACGAACTCGGCTTCCTTCTTCTGGTCGCCGCCGCAACCGGCCAGAGCCAGCGACGCCGCCAGGACGAGAGCACCCGCCATCGCCCCGCCCCGCGTGAACCTGCCCATCCCCACCTCTGTTCTCGCGTGCCTGGCGGACATCGTGCCCCATGCCGGCCACCAGTTCGACGCCGGACGTGTGCTGTCGGGGGGATATGTTCACTTTTGCCCGATAAGCTCGCCCGAAGGGTGGAGCCGGGTATCGGATTGGAACCCCGCTCATGGCCCGTGCTACTGTTCTCTCCGTTGCCAACGAGCGCCGCTAGCTCAACTGGCAGAGCAGCGGACTCTTAATCCGCGGGTTCGGGGTTCGAGTCCCTGGCGGCGCACCACAAAAAGGCCCTGACCAGCATGTAGCTGGGCAGGGCCTTGATGTTTATCTATGTAGTTTTGAACCGCCCCCCGTAAACCCCTCAGTAACGCCGTGGGGCGATCACATTCGACGGGGCGGGTGGTGCTGCCGCCGCTGCCCGGCTATGCGGTCGGCTGCCCGCCAGGATCGGGTTTCTCCGGATCGCCTGACGTTGGCCTTCCGCCGAGCTGTTCGAGGATGGCGGAGCTGTCCGGGGCGAGGGCGGCCTTGACGATGTAGTGCTTCTTGGTGATCTCGTTGCTTCCATGCCCGAGCTGGGCGGCGGCGCTGTCGGTGTTGGCCTCCCTGTCGATCAGGGTGGCGACGGTCTTGCGGAAGGTGTGCGGGGTGACCCATTCGAGGCCGGTGTCGGCGCGGGCTGCACGCCACTGCCGGCGGACGTTCGGTGGGGATAGCCAGGTGCCGCGTCGGGAGGCGAAGATCGCGTCGTGAGGGTTGTCGGCGGCGTCGAGCTTGCGGGCCATCAGCATTCCGACCGCGAAGCGGGGCAGGACCACTGACCGGAAGCCGGCGTCGGTCTTCGTCCATTCCTGGCGGAAGAAGCCCTGGCCTTTGACGTAGATGATGGTGCCGCAGATCGTCAGGACAGGGTGTTCGACGGCGAGATCGAGGTCTTCCCACCGCAGCGCCAGGATCTCGCCGATGCGGGCGCCGGTGGCGAGCATGAGGTCAACGATGTCGGCCAGGTCGTTGGTGGGGCGAGGTCCTGACTTGCCGGGGGTCGGCTGTTGCCATTTTCGGATCGCCGCGCGGACGTCGTCGAGTTGTTCCCGTTCGAGGGCGACGACGGTCTTGCGTGGTTTGCGTAGGCGGCTGGTGTCGCGGATGGGGTTGGTGGTGAGCGCGCCGCGACGTACGGCCAGGGCCAACATCTGGCCGAGGACCACCTTCGCGCTCTTGGCGGCCGAGGGGCGATCCTCGGCGATCTTGCGCAGGAACTTGTCGATGCGGCCCGCGCTTGCCTCCCGGATCCGTAGGTCACCCAGGGCGGGCACGATGGAGACCCGCACGCTGATCTCGTACCTGCTGATGCTCTGCGGCGAGACGCGTTCCTCTGCGGTGATCTCTTCCAGCCACAGAGCAGCGAGTGTGCTGACGTGTGTCTCCCGGGTGATCTCGTCGTCGTTGGGGGCCACCCGGTCGCGTAGCTTGATCTTCAGCGCGCGAATGGCGGCTGGGCCGGTGGTGTCGGTGGCCTCGACGTCGCGGGTCTTGCCGTCGTGATCGCGGTAGCGGGTTCGGGCGCAGTACCGGTTGGGGCCGAGCTTCTCGGTGCGGATATTGCCCCAGGTGCCGATGGGTAGTGGGGGTCGGGCCATGGCTCAGCGCTCCGGGTCGGTGTGGGCGTCGAGCCAGCGTTCGATCTCGCTGCGTCGGTAGCGCAGGGTGTTGCCGACGCGGATGGCGCGTGGTCCTTTGCCTCGGCTGTGCCAGGCGTAGAGGGTGTTCTTCGGCTTGCCCAGCCAGGTCGCGACGTCGTCGATGGTCAGGAGGGGGTCGGGTCGCCACTCGGCGGCCGGGGTGTTCACTGCGGGCCCGTCGTGGTGGGTGGGCCGGGCTGGGGGTGTGGCTTGGGGGGATCGTCGGACCACCGGCGGTCGGTGGGGGCGCGTCGTACGTTCCCTGGCGTGGGGTGCAGATGGGGCGGGCACGGATCGGGTGTCCTTTCATCGTCCCGGTCCGGGCGGGACCGGGGATCGATGGCGCTGCCGCCAGGACTGGCGTTTCCGGCGGGCACCGCCTGTGCACGTCGATCCACGCGGTGTGGGGCGAAGGCATCAAGCTGGTCAGCGTGCGCGGTGATGCCGACTGGCCAGCTCTCGGCGTCGTGTGCGCTGGAGATCGTCGGGCGGCGGAGGACCACGACGTCCTCGTGTTGCAGGAGCCATTGCGGGTCGCCGGTGGCGATGGCGTCGCGGATGTTCTTCTGCTGGAAGAACGAGGCGCGGGGGATGATCCGGCCGTTGCGGACACCGCAGATGAGGGCGATGCACTCCTCGACGAGTTCGAGGCCGGCGTTGGTGCCTGCGGCGGCGACCATGCCGGGGATATCGATGAGTTCGCCGTGGCGGCGGTAGGGGCGGGCGGTGACGATGACGTGTCCGCCGGGACGCAGGAGTTGGTGGCAGCCGGTGAGGATCGCGGTGAACCCGTCGGCGAGTTGGCCGGGGGTGCGGTAGGCGAGGTTGTCGCTGTCGCCGTACCTGTGGTTGATCTTGCGGACCTGTCCGCGTCTCGGGCCTGGTGTGCGGACGTGGCCATGGGTGGACGGTCCGTAGGGCGGTGAGGTGATCACCAGGGACACCTGTCCGTGCAGGCTGGCCGGCAGCAGGGCCGGTAGGGCGGTGGAGTCTCCGTGGTAGATCTCGCCCCGACCTGGCGCGCCGGCTTTGAGGGCGTGATGGATGTTGTCGGCCGCCTTGGCGACCCATTCGGCTTCGTACTCGACGCCGACGCTGTGGCGGCCGAGGTGCATGGCTTCGATGACGGTGGTGCCGATGCCGGCCATGGGGTCGAGGACCACGTCGCCGGGGTTGGTGTAGGTGCGGATGGCGTACCGGGCGATGGTGGGAAGCATCTTGCCGGGGTGGGTCAGTGACTCGGGGGTGTATCGGCTGCGACGTAGGTCGCGGGACGGGTGCTGACCGGTGAGCCAGACCGTGCCGAGGTAGCCCTCGGCGAGTAGGGCCGCCAGATCGGGCCCGTCAGGGTACGGCGGTGTGGAGTCGTGCAGGCCGGTCACCGGTTGCGACGGGTAGGGCTCAGGCATGGGCGTTCTCCTCACCGGTGGCGGTGGTCCCGAAGACGACCAGGTCCCGGAACGTCGGAAGGTGCCGACCGGCGAGCAGGAGCCGTCCGTCGTCGCCTTCGTCGGGGTGTTGCGGGGCGGTGCGCGGTTCGTGCTCGGGGAGCGGGACGAGGACGGCGGGGATGTGCTGGTGGTAGAAGAGTCCGGCGGCGCGGGCTGCGGCGATGACCGTCGCGCGGTAGCTGAACCCGCCGGGTGGGGGTGGTGTGGTGGTGAGTCCGGCGATCAGGAATCCGCCGGGGCGCAGCAGTTGCCGCCAGGTGCTCATCGCGGTGTTCACGTCGTCGTGAAGCTGCTCGATCGTCTGTGGTAGCGCCGCCAGGATCAGGTCGACACCCTGATCGGGCCAGTGAGGCACACCGGAGTTCGGGTGTGCGGAAGGCGGGAGCCACAGGCGCTGGCCGTGGGGGTCGGTGTGCAGCTGAGCTGGTATTCGGTGCAGGTAGGTGGTCGCGGCGAGGATGGCGGGGTGTGCGTCGAGGTCGAAAACCACATCCCCGGCGTTGGTGTAGCGGCGGATGAGGTAGGCGAGGTGGTTCGGGGATAGTCCGTGCCAGTCCGGCACTTCCGGGCGGTGCGTTCGCCCTGTGCGGGTGTGGGGGAGGAGCAACCCGACCGGTACCGGCTGAGGCCGGTCGTCGGGAGCGGTGGAGCTAGGCTTCGGCATGGCGTGTGGGCCACGTCCGCCGACGAGCGCTGACACCAAGGGATTACAGATCTGGACCTGGGATTGGAAACCAGACCCCCTGTCGACGTACAGGTCCAGATGCACAAGCAGGTACGGCCGGAGCGCACAGAGGTCGACGTTCCAGCAGGGGCGACGACTCTGCCGAGCACCTTCTCCTGACAGGCCGCCCTGCCGACCACAATCCGTCGTTGCTGGGTGGTCGCGCTCACGCCGGATCGCGGAATTGCACTAAATGTCCGCAGCTCGGAAAAGTCGTGTCGCGTCAGCTGTGCGGTTCGTGGCCGCGTACCCCAGTTTGCCGATCACCCGCTGCGCTTCACCAATGTAGTTGGCGCGGCGTCCGCGTCAGGAAGCGTGCGTGTGCCTGCGGCGACGGCCTCCACGCTGATGAACATCTCGCCCTCGCCGAGTTCCTGTTCCGGGTACGCGTATAGCGTCACGCCGTTCTGGTCGCTGTCGCTGCACGGCTCGATGCCTACGCCCTTCGCATCCCCTGTGGCTAGACGGACGTCGCGGGCTGTCACCCGATCGGTGACACGGCAGCGCACACTGTGACGGACCACGCCGTCGGCGCTGATCATTCGAAGCAGTAGGTCTGTCTCGGGTGCCTCCTCGGAGCTGGTGATGGAGACGTCGACGAACAGGAGGTTCTTGGTGTAGATCGCGCAGTAGCCGTAGACTTGTCGTTCTGGCTGGTACGGCTGCTCGGGTTGGCAGGTCGGTTTGTAAACGGAGCCGTCCTGGGCTGTCAGGTGTGACCATCGTTCAACCAGAATCGCGGCTTCCTCGGAACGTTTGGCGTCGAGGCGACCAAATTGCGCCAGCACGGAGGCGTTTTCTCTGAGGCACCGTTCGTCGCGGCCGAGGCCAGCGTTGAGGTTGTCGTACCCGTCGCCTGACTGAGCTACCCACGCTGCCCGGCCCACTTTGAGCGGATGATCAGTGTCATCCAGCTTGAGTGAAACGTTAGCGACGTAGAGTCGCGCGTCCCAGGACTCGATGCCCTGTTCTCGTGGACCGACCGTCAGCGTGAAACGCTCGGACCGGTGTGGTTCCACCTCGAATCGCATGCCATGCCGCACCGTAAAGGGGCGTGCTGGTGCATCCTGTGGTAGGGCCACGTCGTAGTTCGCTTCGACCTGAAGTGGGCCGCCGGTCTGGGCGCAATCCTCCAAGTGCTCTGCGAACACTACCTCCACCGCCGCTTCCACGATGACAGCGGAAGCGCTTCCGTTGTTCTTGACGGTGATGTCGATCGGCGTGGTCGATACCTCGAGTGGGCCACGGTCGGTGCGCTTCACGGGCCCGTCACCCATGCTCCCAACCTCGAAGCTGGTACCACCGACGGCGGCCGGCGGAGCCACACTATAGTCAACGAGGCGCACATCTGCGGTGGCCGCCCATGGCTTCACGTAGAGGACCGCGACAACAACGGCGACCAACGCGATCACCGCGAAGATCATGACCTTAGGGTTGAGTACGAGGCTGATGAACGGCCAACTGTTGTGCTGGACGTTGCCCGGGGCCTGGTTTACCTGTACGCCTTGTGAATAAGAGATGTTGACCGGTCCTGGTGGCGCACTGCTTGCACTGGATTCTGGTGCCGAGGGCGGCGGTCCGACTGGGAGAAGATAAGGTGCTCCGAGTGCGGTGATGGCGACCAGTACGCTGATGGCGCTGGCCAGCTTGTCTGCCCTGTCCAGCCCGACTAGTGAAAAGTATGAGGCGAGTGCAGCAATCGCAACGAGTGCGACCGCACGGCCGATCCACACTTTCTTAGCCGTTCGTCGCAGCACGGAATGCTCCTCATGACTCGCTGTCGGCGAGGGCATGGTATCGGCATCCCCGCAGATTCGCGGCGGTTGTCACCTGACGCCTTCCCGACAGTTGGCGGATAGTGCGCGACATATGCCTGATATGCATAAATCGCCAGATCTGGCGTCGTGCCGCGTGATGCTCGATATCTGCCCGTTACGTAACGCAGCTACTTCGGTTACCGCTGCTGTGGGAGAGGTGGCCGTCGGATGTGGACCGAACTCGGCGAAGGTTTGTCACCTGACTCCGGTCGCTTGCGCAAGATTCTCGGTGGATTGAACAAGATCATCTTTCTTGGGTGTCGTCGGATCATCGCTCGCCGCCTCGGCCTTGAACAGAATCGCCATGGGCGCGGTAGGGGGCCTTGGTCGCCTCCATCTGCGATGCCATGGCTGGATCGTGGTCGGCGCGTGTTCAAGGGGGCGCAGCCTCTACGTAGGTGCGGCTGGCACTGTGGCCCGTGAACGCCTGGCAACGCATTGCACACCGTGGAGCGCGATGTCCTCCGGTTCATGCCGCGGTGTGGTGATGAGTGGCGGCGAGGCTCGGGGTTGAACACGCGTCGAGATGCCTAGAACAAGATCAGCAGTGTTCATGATCTGTACAAAGGCCCTGGTGGCGTGGTGGCACAGCGCCGATCGGCACTCCCGCCGACCGGCACATGGTCACCACGAGGGAGCACCACCATGGACCGTCGTACCCCTGCCACCGGCTCGGCTGCCGGGCGCCGTGGCGAGACGCTGCTCAACGACATCGAGTACCGGTTCCGGCTGATGGGGCAGGGGCCGAGCCCGCTGTCGGTCGATGGCCGTAGCCTCGGCCTGGGTCTGCCCCGCCGGGCCATCGCCCTGCCGGAGCTGTCGGCGATCCTGATGCACCCCTCCTGCGGCTACGCCGCCCGCGACGCCGTGTGGCGGCTGCTGGTGCAGCAAGCCCGTACCGGAGACCCGGCGTGGCGTGCCGGTGCGGTGGGCGTCGCGTTGCCGGGCCTGCGGTTCAAGGCGTACCTGCTGGCGAAGCTGTTCACCGGTGATGTGCAGGCCGCCATCGTCGAGCACTTCCTCCGCGCGCTCGGCACGGTCGACCTGGACAGGCCGGGCGTGGTCGGCAACCTGCTGTCCACGGCGTTCTCCAAGGCTCGCACCGAGCTGCGAGGTCTGGAACCGGCCTCGTCCGGGACGCCGAACCATGCCCCGGGGGCGGTGTCGTCGCCGGCCGCGCACGGGCATCCGGATGTCGTTCTGGCTCGCGCGGTTGCCGCCGAGGTGATCAGCGTCGACGATGCCGAGCTGATCGGTGCGACGTACTTGGAGGACGTCAGCCTCACCGCCTACGCCGAACGCACTGGTGAGTCCCGCTGGAACCTTTACAAGCGGCGGTCTGCTGCCGTCGCCCGGCTCAGGGCCGCGATCGAGTCCGGCGCGTTGTCTGACCCGTACGCCGAGGTGATCACCGAGGCCACGTCGATGGTGGCTCTCGACGCGCCGACGGCCCGTAAGCGCCCGTAAGTACCTGCCTTGAGCTGCGGGTTTCCAATCGGGGGCTCGGATGTGTAATCCCCTAGTGCGGGACACTTCCGCGTAGGTGACCTTGTTTCCGACCTGACCGCTGACGGCGCTGACACCCGTACGGTCCCCGGCCCACCCATCGCTTCTGGTGAGGAGGACGGCCGCGCCGGTCGGCACCACAGGTCACCGATGAGCGCACCGCCCGGTCCCGCGTCTTCGCCAAGCCCACTCGCGCCTACGCCCCGATGAGGGCTGCTCAGGCGTGCGCTCCGGAGGTGCCTAACCATGGAGGATGTCCGTTTCCCGTGCCCCGAGGCGACGACCCGTCGCCTCGGGGCCGGCACACACGGCCGATCGATCGTCTGCCGCCCCCGTCCCCGTCCTCTGACGGTGGGTGCGCTGATGCTGTGCGTGGCCGCCGCAGTGACAGTGGCTCTGACCTTCACTCCTCACGCGGCGTACGCGGCGCAGCCCGGTCCGGTGCTGGCCGTCGAGTCGATTCAGCAGGTCGCCAACAACATCCGTGTCTGGCTCGTCGGGATCCTGGTCTCCGTCGCCACCCTGTTCCTCACCGTCGGCGGTCTGCGCTACCTGGCCGCGAACGGTGATCCCGGCGAGATCGAGAAGGCGAAGCTCGCGATGCGGTCCGCCGCGATCGGTTACGGCCTCGCGCTGCTGGCACCGCTGTTCGTGACCATCGTCGGTAGGTGGGTGGCCTGATGGCAACCGTCACCGACCCCTTGCGCCGCATGAGGCATCCGGCAGTCGTGCTGCTGCTCGGCGTGGTGCTCCTCGCCGGCCTGGCCGTCGCCGGGGCCGGGCCGGCACACGCCGAGCTGACCCCACCTCCGGCCGTGCCTGCCGCACCACCGACGACAGAGGTGCCTGATCCCGGCGTCCGCCCGCCGGGAGCGGCACCGGCTCCGTCCGCGACGCCGGCACCCACGCCCAGCCCGGCCCTCGGGCGGCCGTCGTACGACGACGATCCGGCGTGGTACGACATCGGAGGCCAGGTCCGTACCGCTGTGGTGGACCTGGTGGTGTGGGCGGCGGAGCAGGCCCTCCAGCCGGTGCTGGAGGCGCTGGGCAACTCGTGGCTGTCCACCCCGGATCTCACCGGCAACGAGCACGTCAAGGCGTTCTGGACGACCAGTCTCATCGCCGCCAACGGTGTCTTCGTCCTGTTCATCGTGGCCAACGGGTTCCTGGTTACGACCCGGGAGACCCTGCAGACCCGGCATGGCCTCAAGCAGGTCCTACCCCGCATCGCCGTCGGCGCGGTGCTGGCCAACAGCAGCCTGATCATCGGCCAGAAGGCCATCGAGGCGACCAACGCGCTGACCGTGGCCCTCGCGGGCAACAGCGTCGACGGTCCGGCCGCCGCGACCGCGATTCGGCAGATCACCGATGACGCGCTACGGGGCCAGGGGTTCCTGATGGTATTGCTGGTCATCGCGGTGGTCGTGATGTGCCTCCTGCTGGAGTTCACCTTCGTGCTCAGGCTGGCCGCGCTGGTCGTCCTGCTCGGTATCGCCCCGGCCGCACTGATCTGCCACGCCAGCCCGCTGACCGAGGGCCTGGCCCAGCTGTGGTGGCGCGCGTTCCTGGCCTGCCTGGGCCTGCAGCTCGGCCAGGCCGTCGTCGTGATGGCCACCGTCAAGGTGTTCCTCACCCCCACCGGCCCGACCGTGCTGGGCGTCCCCTCCACCGGCAACGGGCTCCTCGGTGTCGTGGTCTGCCTAACCATGTTGTGGCTGCTGATCAAGCTGCCGGGCTGGATGCGGCAGTTCGTTCTCGGTCCGCTCGGACAGAGCAACGGCCGAGGGCTGCTCGGACAGCTTGTCCGCGCCTTCGTGATGACCAAGACGTTGGGTGCGGCGGCCGGCATCCTGGGACGGACGGCAGCATCGTCCCCGGCCGCCGGGCGGACGCCGCCCCGTCCGCCCGGAAGCCGTCCACCACCTGGTGGCCCTCGTCCGTCCCGTCCGCCGCGCCCGTCCCGTCCGGGGTCGACTCCCCGTCCGCCGTCCCCGGCAGAGCCGGTCGCCTTCAGCCATGCCCCGGTCACGCACACGCCGCTGCCCGCACCGGCCGGGACGAACGCCGCCCCCACCTTCAGCCACCCGGCGGACCCGTCCACCCCGACAGCCGCGCCGTCCGGTGCTGCCCCGCCGGTGCGGTTCTCCCACCCGGCATCGCCCCAGTCGAGTCCGCCGTCCCCGGCCCTCCCACCGGCCCGAGTCGCGTTCAGCGACGCCACGACCACCACCGCGCGGCCAGCAACCAACAGCCCGGCACCGGTAGTGACGTTCTCGTCAGCACCCACGCCGCAGACTGCGCCGCGCCGGCCACCTGGCCCCGTCACACCGGTGTTCTCCACCGCCCCGGCGGCCAGCGGCCCACGAGCCTCGACCCCTCGGACACGGCCCACGACGGCCCGGCGCGTCACCCCGAGCGGCCCGGCCGCCGCCAGTTCGGACGCCCCGTCCACCGCCCGGCTAAGCTCGTCCGCCGGCCCGAGCCGACCCCGGCCACCAGCCTCGTCCGCAACACCGTCCCCAGACGGTCGCGGCGCGGCACTTCCCACCCCGTCCCATCCGTCCCCGGGGACAGGAACGACAGCAGCGGGCACGGGTGCCGTCCGCAACGAGTCGTCCCCGCCGCCGGCCCGTCCGTCCGCCCCGCCGCGACGCCGGTCATCACCCCCGAAGGGTGGTCAGTGATGAGTCGCCGTGACGAGGAGGCGCCTCTGCGGGCTCGGGTGCCCGCAGACATCGACCGGCCGGACCGGATCGCGTTCGGCCTGTCCGGACGACAACTGGTGATCCTGACGGTCACGGGCCTGCTGCTCTACGCGGTGTGGACGGCGGTGGTCACGGTGGTGCATCCGCTGGTGTTCCTCGCCGGGGCGATGCCTGTCGCCGCAGGGGCGTTCCTGCTCGCGGTCGGCCGCCGTGACGGCCTCAGCCTCGACGCCTGGGTCCTCGCCGCGCTGTGGCACCGCCATGGCCCACGTCGCCTCGTGCCGACAGACAGGCCGATCATCCCCGCCCCGGCGTGGGTGACCACCACCGGCGGCCCGGGTGACCGGATTCCGCTGCCCGCACCGCTGTGCCTGCCCGCGAAGGGCGTCACCGGCGACGGGTTGATCGATCTGGGAGTGGACGGCACCACCGGCCTGGTGGCCGCATCGACGGTGGCATTCGGGCTGCGCACCCCCGCCGAACAGAACGGCCTGGTGGCCGGGTTCGCCCGGTTGCTGCACAGCCTCGACAGCCCGGTGCAGATTAGTGTCCGGGCGCAGCGGGTCGACCTGACCTACCTCGCCGACCGGTTCCTCACCGCTGCCCCGGGGCTGCCGCATCCCGCGTTGGAGGAGGCTGCCCGCGCGCACGTGGCGTTCCTCGCCGACCTGGCCGGGCAGCGGGAGTTGCTGCACCGGCAGATCACCGTGGCGGTGCGCAGCCGGCGCGGCGCGCACTACGCCGCCCACCAGGCGGCCGAGACGGTCCGCGCGTTGGGCGGCTGCGAGGTTCCCGCCCGGGTGCTCGACGGGCGGGACGCCGTGGCGCGGCTCGCGACCAGCCTCGACCCCGCCGCCCCGACCCACATCCCCTACATCCCATCTGACGGAGGTGACGACCGGTGAGCCTGCTCTCCGCACTGCTGCCGGCACGGCGACATGCCATGCCCGCGTCGGCTACGGTCCTGCCCGGCTCGCCGGACGCTGTCGATGTCGACGGACGCCACGTGCGGGTGGGGGACGGCTACCTGGCGACCCTCGCCGTTGTCGGCTACCCGGCCGAGGTCGGCCCCGGCTGGGCTGAGCCGCTGCTGTCCTATCCGGGCCTGGTCGACGTCACCTTCCACATCGAGCCCGTCCCGCCGGTGGTGGCCTCCGAACGGCTGCGTAAGCAGCGTGGCCGGTTCGAGTCCTCCCGCCGCCAGGATGCCGCCAAGGGGCGACTCGACGATCCCGACCTCAATGCCGCCGCGGCTGACGCCGCCGAGCTGGCTACCCGGGTCGCCCGAGGCGAGGCCCGCCTGTTCCGCCTCGGCCTGTACCTGACCGTCCACGGCACCAGCCCGGACGATCTCGCCGACCGGGTGGCGGAGGTGCGGTCCCTGGCCTCATCGCTGCTGCTGCACACCGCGCCGGTCACGTGGCGGCAGTTGCAGGGCTGGATTAGCGGCCTACCCCTCGCCTACGACGCGCTCGGGTTGAAGCGGGTCTTCGACACCGATGCCCTCGCCGCAGCGTTTCCGTTCACCAGCCCCGACCTGCCCGACACCGCAGGGGACACCGGCATGGGGGTGCTGTTCGGGTTGAACCTGCACTCGGCTGGGGTGGTCGTGTGGGACCGGTGGGCGCAGTCCAACTACAACGCCGTCATCCTGGCTCGCTCCGGGGAGGGCAAGTCGTACCTGGCCAAGCTCGACCTGCTGCGCAACCTGTTCCTCGGGGTGGAGGCGTTCGTCGTCGACCCTGAGGACGAGTACCTGCGGCTGGCCGATGCGGTCGGCGGGACGGTCGTCCGCCTCGGCGCGGCCGGCATGAGGATCAACCCTCTGGACCTGCCGGCCGGTGACGACGACGCCCTTCATGATCGGGCACGGTTCCTGCAGACCCTTGTCGCGGTCATGGCCAGCGGCGACACCGCCGTTGACGCGCCGTTGCCCGGCGACGAGGCCCGTTCCCTCGACGTGGCGGTGCTGGCGGCCTATCGGGCCAAGGGCATCACCACCGATCCGCAGACCTGGAGGCGTCCCGCACCGCTGCTGCGGGAGGTGATGGCAGCCCTGGACGACACCGATGAGGCGGGCCGGCGGGTCGCCGCCCGCCTGCACCCGTACGTGGTGGGCAGCATGAAGGGCCTGTTCGACGGACCGACCACCACCACCCCCGAGGGGCACCTGGTGGTGTTCGCCCTCAAGGACCTGCCCGAGCAGCTCCATCCGGTCGGCACGCTGCTGACCCTGGACACGATCTGGCGCACCGTACGGGGGGCCACCTCTCGTGGCGGTCGCCCGGACGTGCTGCGGATGGTGCTGGTCGACGAGGCGTGGAAGCTGTTGTCCGGAGGGCGTGGCGGCCGTTTCCTGCAGACCCTGGCCAAGTCCGCCCGCAAGTACGGCACCGGCTTGACCGTCGTCACCCAGGACGCCGCCGACGTGCTCGCCACCACCACCGGCCGGGCTGTCGTCTCCAACGCCGCCACGCAGATCCTGCTGCGGCAGGCGCCGCAGGCCATCGACGCGGTGACCGAGGCGTTCGGGCTCACCGACGGCGAGCGGGCGTTCCTGCTGTCCTGCCAGCGGGGGGATGCGCTCCTGTCGGCCGGGTCGGCGCGGGTGGCGTTCCACAGCCACGCCTCGGCCACCGAACACGAGCTGATCGTCACCGGCTTCGAGTTGAAGGAATCTGATCGGTGATCCTGACCGAGCTCTGGGGGCCTCTGCTGGGGTTCCGGAGGGGGATTCGAGAGTTTAGGGAACATCGGATTGTGTGGTCCTGCGTGTCGACATATTCGAGGTGCCTTGACCCTCCTCGGCGCCTGGAGGGCTTTTGTCGAGGTCAGGGGTTCTGGTCTGCCGGCGGTTGGTCAGGTGGTCTGGTTCGCGGGGGTGCAGCACCGGTCGGTGCAGGCCGAGGCTTCGTCGGTGGGTGCCGGGGCGCAGCAGGTTTCTCCGCGCCAGGCGTCTCGGCCTTCTTTGAGGGCGACGGCGGCGATGACCAGGGCGGCGATCGGGTCGGCCCAGTTCCAGCCCAGGACGCTGTTGAGTCCGAGGCCGACGAGTAGGACGGCGGATAGGTAGGTGCACAGCAGTGTCTGTTTGGAGTCGGCGACGGCGGTGCGGGAGCCGAGCTCGCGGCCGGCCCGTCTTTGTGCGTAGGACAGGCCGGGCATGAACGCGAGGGAGAGTGCGGCGAGCATGAGGCCGATGGTGGAGTGCGCTGCCTCGCTGCCGCCGAGCAGCGCGCGGGCGGATTCGACGGAGACGTAGGCGGCGAGCGCGAAGAAGGAGATCGCGATGATCCGCAGGGCGGCTTTCTCCCGGCCTTCGGGGTCGCGGCCAGCGAACTGCCAGGCGACCGCCGCAGCGGAGGAGACCTCGATGATCGAGTCTAGGCCGAAGCCGATCAGCGCGGTGGAGTCTGCGGCGGCACCGGCGCTGATGGCGACGACGGCCTCGATCAGGTTGTAGCCGATGGTGGCGGCGACCAACAGCCGAATTCGGCGGGCCAGGACGGTGCGACGCGCCGGGTTTGGCCTTGCGGGCGTGACGGGCAGCAGCGGAAGGCTCATCAGCAGCAGCCCTTGTCAGCGGCATCGGGGCAGACTGCGGGGTCGACGGCGAGGACGAGGCCGAGTAGGTCGTCGAGGGCGTGACGGATGCGGGTATCGGCGAGTTCGTAGCGGGAGCGGCGACCTTCGGGGACGGCAACGACCAGACCGCAGCCGCGCAGGCAGGCCAGATGGTTGGACAGGTTCTGCCGGGTCACCCCAAGCAGATCGGCCAGGTCAGCCGGGTAGCCAGGCGCGTCGCGTAGGGCGAGTAGCAGTCGGGCTCGGGTCGCGTCCGACAACGCGTGGCCGAAGCGTGCGAGGGCTTGGCCGGGGGTTACGGTCTCCACACCCTCAACAGTACACCAAACAGTGTATTCAGCAGGTAGTGAACTGATTGTCGTGTGACCTGTGTTCCGTATACGGATCCCGCTCGTCGTCGACCGGCAGGTGAGTTGTTCTCGAACGGAGGTGTCCATGGTTTCCGCCGTCATTTTGCGTGCCTCGGTGCCGGTTCCTCCCGCTGTGTGCGTGCCTGGCCGTGAGGGGGTGCCCGGGTCGTTCGTCGGTGAGCTGTGGTGTGGCTCCTGGGGCACCGATGCCGCCGACGCCGGATGGCACCTGGTGCGGGATCGGTGGCCGCTGCTGCTCACCGCCCTGACTGTGCTCGCCGCCGTGCGGGTGGGGTGGGCGGTGTGCCGGCGGCGGGTCTGGCGTCGGCATGCTGCGCGGGCGCGGTGGTTGGAGATCACCCCGCCGGTGACCGCGACTCCGGCCGCGACGGTCGGCCTGTGGCGGCTGCTCGCCACCGTGCTACCCGCCCCACGCCGGTGGGCGTGGCGGCCAGCTCGGATCGTCTGGGAGGTCGCCGCCGACCCGGACGGGCTGCGCTGCGGGCTGTGGCTCCCGCCGGGAGTCAACCCCACCGCGGTGGTGCGGCTGCTGCACCGAGGCTGGCCCGGCGTCCGCGCCGCCCAGTGCGCACCTCCGGCGGTGCCGACGGTGGGCGCGGCGGTCGCGCTCGCGGTGCGGCCCACCCGACCGGAGTGGCTGCCGCTGGTCGACGACACCACCCCGGCGTCCCGGCGGGGGATGGACGTCGCCGCCCCGGAGGACGATCGGCTGCGCGCCGTCTACGGCGGGTTGGTCTCCGCCGGGCGCACCGGCGGCGCGTTGCTGCAGGTCCACCTCGGTCGGGCACCGTCCCACCGGCTGCGGCAGCTCCGCCGGGCGATGACCGACCCGCACCGTGCCCGCCACCCCCGAGGGATCACCCGCGCCGCCCTCCAGGCGACGCTCGACCTGATCACCCCTGGTCCCGGCATCCGCCGGCACCCCACCGGCCGGCTGGACCCGTATACGGCGGAGTTGGCGCGGCAGGCGCGGGTGAAGTTCACCGACGCGCCGCATCTGCTGGTGGCCGTGCAGACGGTCGCGGTCGGCCCGACCCGGGCTGCCGCGTCGGCTGCCGCTGCCGATGTCAGTTCCGGCTTCGGGCTGCTGTCGCCCCACTTCACCCGCCGTCGGCTGCGGCGCGGCACCCGTGCCGTGGCCGACCGGTGGGTGCCGGCGTCCCGGATGAGCCTGGCCGGCATCGGCGACGCCGCCGCGCTCGCCGGACTGCCCGTCGAACCCACTGCCTACAGCCTGCCCGGCGCGGCATCGCGCCGCCGGGCCGCCACCCGCGAGGTCTTCCGCACCACCGGTCGCACCACGGATGGCCCCGACACCACACCGGTCGAGGCGACCCCCGTCGACGCACCCACCGTCTGGAGCAGCCCATGACCACGTACCCGGGGGTGACCCCGTCCGATTCCAGCCCGGCAGGCCGTCGGCTGCACCTGGTGCCGCGCGAGCAGCGGCACGGCCCGGGCGGCAAGGTCATCGGTGTCGCCAACGCCGGGCCCGCGATGCGGGTCGGGATCTCCCTGACCGACTGCCGCTACCACGTGCACGCCCTCGGCCCGACCGGCACCGGCAAGACGACCCTGCTGATGCGGATGATCCTCGACGATGTCGACGCCGGGCGCGGCGTGGCCGCGTTCGACCCGGCCAAGGGCGACCTGATCCGTGACCTGCTCGCCCGGCTACCCGCGTCGTGTGGTGACCGCCTGGTGCTCATCGACCCCGACGAGCGGGGTGCGCCACCGGCGATCAACCTGCTCGACCCGAGCGTGCACGGCGGCAGCGCCCACGACGTGGCCGCGAACCTGACGGCGGTGATGGCGAAGGTGTGGTCGCGGTGGTGGGGGCACCGCACCGCCGACATCTGCTACCACGGCCTGCTCACCCTCGCCCACTTCGACGACGCCACCCTCGCCCACCTCCCCAGGCTGTTGTCGGACGCCTCGTGGCGGACCGACCGGGTGAACGCGGTGGTCAGCAGGTTGAACGCGTGGGAGGGCAACACCCTCGGCGAGTTCTGGGAGGGGTTCAACGACCTGCCTGCCGCGCAACGCTCCGGTCTCGTGGCCCCGTTGTTGTCCCGGCTGCGGCTGGTGATGGCGCACCCGATGGCGAACAGCTTGTTCGGCGTGCCGGCCACCACGTTCTCCTTCGCCGACATCCTCGACGGTGGTGTCCTGCTGGCCCGGCTACCCAAGGGCATTCTCGGTGAGGATGGCACCCGTCTGGTCGGCTCCCTGCTCCTGGCCGGGCTGTGGCAGGCCACCACCGCCCGCGCCCGTATCCCCGAGGACGACCGCCCCGACGCGATGATCGTTCTCGACGAGTGCCACAACTTTCTGCACCTGCCCATCGGCATCGATGACGCCCTCGCCGAGGCCCGCGGCCTGCACACCTCGTTCGTCCTGGCCCACCAGTACCTCGGGCAGCTGTCGGCGGACATGGTGGCCGCGATCGACGCCAACGCCCGCAACAAGGTGTACTTCGCCCTGGCCCCCCGCGATGCCATCGACCAGGCCCGCCACCTGCGCCCGTACCTCGACGACGGGGACCTGATCCGCCTCGGCGGCTACGAGGTCGTCCTACGGCCGGTCGCCGGCGGCCGGGTCCTTCCACCGGTCACCGCCGACACCGAGCCGCCACCACCGGCGCAACCCGGCCGCGCGCACGCGTTACGCCGTGCCGCCCGCGACCACACCGGCCTCACCGTCGCCGAGCGGCGGCGACTGCTCGGCGAAGCCGCCACCTCCTCCGCCCGCGTCGAGCCACCCGTGCCCGCCGACCCTGCTCTCACCGAGCTGGTCGGCCACAACACGTTCGTCGACCCCGAGTGGTCTAACGAGACCTCCAACGAGCGATCCAACGAGGACTCCAACGACCGTGACCAGCCGGGTGAACACGCCCCCATGAACACGTCGTACGGGCACGTCGACGGCGGTGAGGAGGACTGGTGGACCGGAACCGACTGATAAGAGATATCCCTCCCACCCGGACATCATCCACCGGCAGCTCCCGCCTCACGGCGTCCGTCGTGGCCGCGGAACTCGGCCGGCTCACCCCCCGAGACCGGCTCCTGCTCGATCTGCTCGACCAGCACCGGACCTTCACCACCGACCAACTCGTCGACCTCGCGTTCGGCTCGGTCGGCAGAGCCCGCAACCGCCTCAACACCCTCCACGGTCGAGACATCCTCGACCGGTTCCGCCACTACCAGCGGCCCGGCTCGCAAGCGTGGAGGTGGACCCTCGGCCCGGTCGGCGCGGCCCTGCTCGCCGCCGGACGAGGCAAGCCGTTGCCCCGTCCCGCCGCCGTACGCGACGCTACCGCCCGACTCGCCATGTCCCCGACGCTGGCGCACCTGCTCACGGTGAACGGGTTCTTCGTCGCGCTCACCGCCCATGCCCGCGCACATCCCGGCACGCGGTTGGTGCGGTGGTGGAACGAGGCGCGCTGCCGTGAGGCGTGCGGCAATCTGGTCCGCCCGGACGGACACGGCGTGTGGGCGGACCACGGCGCGGTGGTGCCGTTCTGGGTCGAGGTCGACCTCGGCACCGAAACCCTGAGCCGGGTCGTGGGCAAGTTGGGCGGTTACGCCGCACTGCCGCCCCGCCGCGCGTATCCGGTGCTGTTCTGGCTGCCCACCGCCGCCCGTGAGGCCAACCTGCACGCCCACCTGCGCCGGGCCGGCCTGCCCGACGGGGTGACCGTCGCCACCGCCACCGCCGACCCCCGGGGTCCGGCGGGGCCGGTCTGGCGGATGCTGGGTCACCGGGACCGGGTGAGCCTGGCCGAGCTGCCCGCCCCGATTACCGACGGTGTGCCGTGGGACGGATAGCCGCAGGGATAGCGGTGGGCCTCGCCGGGGCGTTGCTGCTGGTCGCCGCCGCTACCGCCGGAGTCGTCTCGTCGGTGTTCGGCAGCGGGGGTGGGGATGGTTGCGTCGGGGTGGCGCGACGGGCGGCGTACCCGGACACGGACGCCACACACGAGACGCGGGCGACAACAGCCGGTGCAACGTCGCCTGTCTGCGCGGGGGTGCCGGTCGGCGGGTGGACCCGCCCGGTGGTGGGCGAGACGGGCTCCGGCTTCCGCACCGGCGAACGACCCGGCCACGACGGGGTCGACATCATGGCGGCGAGAGGGACGGTTGTCCGGGCGGCGGCGGGCGGGGTTGTCGTACGGGTGCGCTGCAACGTCGGCGGTGACTCGTGGGAACCCACCGGCGGGCCGATGCCGTGCGACAGCGACGGATACCCCGGCCTCGGTGGGTGCGGCTGGTATGCGGAGATCCGCCACCCGGGCGACGTGGTGACGCGTTACTGCCACCTGATCCGACAGCCGGCCGTGACGGTAGGCGAGCCGGTGACGGCGGGACAGCCGATCGGCCACGTCGGCAGCTCCGGAAACTCCTCCGGCCCGCACCTGCATTACGAGACCCACGAAGGTTATCCCGCCACCGAGGGAAATGCCGTTGACCCCATTCCGTTTATGCGACGCAAAGGGGTGCCCCTGTAAAGCGGTGAAGTGATTTTCCGCACCATGCGAAAGTGGCCACGGCGGCCGCCGTTCGCCGCCCATTCCGGCCACGGGTACGGGGAGTGTCGCCGACAGTGGGGAGGCTGCCGCCCCGCCCTGCCGACGTGTCACCGCCGTCCCTGTGCAGCGGTAGGGGGCGGCGCGGCAGGGGGCGTGGCGGCGATGTGAGGGCCGTCAAATGGCATTGCGGGACGTGGCGACGGATTCCCGAATGGAGCGCGACGCGAACCATTTAAAGAGTCTTGGTGGACGGGGTTGACAACTATCGGGCGTCGAGCGTCCATGGACGTGGGCAACAAAAGCCGCCCCAGCGAAACCGCAGAAAAGATGCGCGCCGCGCATGCGGAATCGCTATTGCCGACCCCTTTTATGGAGGTGTTCTGCCATGACCGCAAACATCAGTCTCACCCCCGGCACCAACGAGGCCCGGTCCGCCGTCGCCGAGGAACTGCGTCGCCACCCGGGCGTCACCGCCCGCAAGTTGGCCGGACAGGGAAACCTGCCGCTGTCGGTGGTGACCGAGGCGCTCGCGGCCATGGAGGCCGCTGGCACCGCCGCCCGCACCTCCGACCCGGCCAAGGGCAACCGTAAGAGCGCTGACGTCTGGCACCTCACCCCCGACGCCCCGGCGGCCGACGACGCGTCGCCGGACACCGCACCCGAGCAGGAGGCCCCGGACACGACGCCGGATGCCGCCATCGAGCCCACCGCCCTCACCGACGACGCTGCGGCGGCCGATGACGCGACGTCCGACCCGACCGACGCGCCGTCGCCCACCGGTGACGTCCCGACGGCTGACGCAGTGACCACGCCCGACGCGGCTGTCACCGACGACGCCCCGACCGACGGCGATGCGCCGACGCCCACGAGCGACGCCCCGACGGCTGAGACGACGATGCCGGAGGCTCCGGTGTCCGGGGTGCCCGCCCCGGTGTCCGGCGTGCCCGTGTCCGGGGCACCGGTCGGGGCGCAGCCCGACCTCAAAGTGCTGATCATGGCGGGGGTGCTCGGTGGGCACCCGGACGGCATCACGGCCGACGCGGCGATTAATGAGAGCGGCCTGTCGGTGGCGATGGGTGACACGATCCTCGCCGCGATGGAGGTTGCCGGGGCCGCCCGTCGCCTGCCGGTCACCGAGGACGGTGACGAGCTGTGGGTGATCGGCGACGGGGACCTCGCCACGGTGGACCCGGCCAACGCCCCGACGCACTCCACGTGCCCGACGTGCGGGCACACCCGCAAGATTCGTCGCCCGTCCGCGCGGCGGGTGGCCGGCACCGGTCGTGGACCGGGTGAGGTCAACAGCGACGGGTCGGCCAAGCTGGGCAAGAACGAGTTGCGTAACCGGGTCGAGGCGTTCATGCGTGACCTCGGCCCCGGCCACGATGTCACCCCCGGCACCGTCGCCCGGGAGATCGGCGGACGTAGCCCCGGGGCGGTCCGCAACGGCATGGACAAGCTGACCGGATTCGGGGTGCTGATCCTGACGCGGGAGGCCCCGGAAACCTACGCCCTCGCGGACAACCCGCCCGCCCCAACCGCCGAGGTTCGCGCGTTCATGGCCGCGCCCCAGACCGACACCACCCCGCCCACCGGTGACGAGACCAGCGCCGACGAGACCAGCGCCGACGAGGCCGGCACCGACGAGGCCGCCGCCGCGCCGGTGGCGGCCTGACCTACCGCCCCGCCGGGGCCGGGCACCACGCCCGGCCCCGGCACCCGCACGCCCACCCACCAGCACCACGGAAGGAACAGACCATGACCACCCCCGACGACCACCCCCACGGCCCGGTGCACGCGCCGGGGTCGCTGCGCTGCCCCGAATGCGGGGAACCCGCCCGGACCGTGCCGCCGCGTGACTGGCCCCTCGACGGGTTCGCCTCACGCCCGGTCGCGTCGCACCACGACGGCACCCCGCTATGCCCGGTGCCCGGCCCGAACGGTTCGCGACCGGCGGACCCGATCGGCGTCCCGGCACGGCTGACCATGTGGCAGGCCGTACGGCAATCGTGGCTCATCCACCCTGACTGGACCGTCGCCGATCACCTCGGGTGGCTCGATGACGAGGGCTACGACACCGGCACCCTGGCCGGTGACCCGGCGGAGGTGGTCGGGCGGTGGCTGGCCGAGCACCGCCGTGTCGCCCCGGTGGCCCCACCCGCCGATGACCCTCGCGTCTACGTGGTGGCCGGGGGCGACATGGTGGCTGTGTTCGACTCGGCGGACGAGGCCGACATGATGGCCGTGACGATGACCGCCGCGCACCTCGAACCGGTTAGCCGGTGTCTGACCGAGGCGCAATGGGAACAGGCGCACGCAGTACTACGGTCACAGCTACCGCATGTCACCGTGACCGATGCCCGGTCCACCCGCGCGGCCGGTGCCTCGTGACGGGCCCATCGGCTACCGGCCCGGCCGCCGATCGGCCCGGCATCCCGCCCTCGCTGGCCGCGCGTCCTCACGACGCGCGGCGCGGTCTGCCCATCCCGCCGGTCAACATCCACCCGGACTCGACGGGCGGCGGGTCGCATGTGGACTTCACCACGATCGACACCACCGTCTCGACCCGCCTCGCGGTCGAACGGCGGTGCTCGTTGTGCGGTGAGTCGATGGGGTATTGGGTGGCGTTTCTCGGCGGTCCCCGGGCGGCGGAGTTGATGCGTTACGCGGACCCGCCGGGGCACCCCGAGTGCATGACCGCCGCCCTGTCACTCTGCCCGCACATCGCGCTCGGTCGGCACCGCCGCGCCCGTGCCGACCGGCCCGGGGCGGGCATCATCCCGCCGGGGTTGCACGGCGACAAACCCGACCGGTACCTGTTGGGCGTCACCCGCGCGTATCGGACCCGGTTCATCCCCGAACACGGGTTCACCGCGTACCTGCCGGCCCCATTCAAAACCGTGCACACCTACCTGTACGGCCCGGACGGGCGGCTACGCCCGGCCACCGACACCCGGTAGGCCGCGCCCGGCGGCGGGCGTCAGATTCAGCGCAGATACCTCCATCGACTTGAACCGATCGTCTTGATCGACCTGTAGAGGTAGGAAACATTGCTATTGACGGCACGGCCGGGGCCGGAAAGCCCTGGCCCGCCGCCCACCCGAACATCACACGACCGGGAAGGGGTGCCACCGTGGCACACGAACTGGAAACCCTCGCCAACGGCCAGACGGCCTTCGCCTCCGCACGGCTGACCGCCTGGCACCAACTCGGCACCGTCACCGACGCCTGCATGACCGCACAGGAGGTCATGAGCAAGGCGTGGCTCGGCGGCTGGGAGGTCCGCAAGATTGCCCTTCAGGGCATCGAGGTCACCGAGCGTGGGGTGACGAAGGTCGACTGCCCCGACAAGTACATGACCGTGCGCACCAACCCGGCCACCGGGCAGACCGAGTACCTCGGGGTGGTCGGCGAGGACTACTCGGTGGTGCAGAACGAGCAGGTCGCCGAAACCCTCAACCTCCTGGTCGACGCCTCTGGTGCGCACTTCGAGACCGCCGGCTCGATGCGGAAGGGCCGCTCGGTGTTCGTGACCATGAAGCTGCCGACGGCGATGCGCATTGCCGGAGTGGACGACATGGACCTGTACCTCGCGGCCACCACCTCCCACGACGGCACCGCCTCGTTGCGCCTCGACGCGACCCCGGTGCGGATCGTGTGCGCGAACACCCAGGCTCTCGCCTACCAGCGGTCGCGCAGCTCGTACACGTTCCGGCACACCTCGAACGTGACCAGCAAGATCGCCGAGGCGCGGCAGGCCCTCGGCCTGATGTGGACGGCGTTCGACGCGTTCGAGACGGAAGCCGAGAAGATGATCAACGAGTCGTTGACCATGGGCGAGTTCGAGAAGATCGTCGCGCAGGTGTGGCCCCTCGCCGACGACGCCTCCGACACGGCGCGCAACAACGCGAAGCAGCGCACCGCGACGCTGCGCTACCTGATCCGGGACGCGGACACGCAGAAGGCGATCAAGGGCACCCGGTGGGCCGGCTACCAGGCCATCACCGAGTACGTGGACCACTTCGCCCCCGCCAAGACCAACCTCGTCCGCGCGACGCGGGCGCTGACCGGTGCCGGAGCGGACCTCAAGGCCCGCGCGTTCGAGCTGTTGGCGGTCTGAGGTGGGCCGGCATTGGGGCCGGCGCGGGAACACCCCGCCCGGCTCCGGTACCGGCGCGCACCCCGCCGCCGACACCACCCCCACCCCGCCCGCCTCGACGCCCCCGCCTCCACCGGAGCCTGCCGTGACGACGCTGCCGACGCCGGAACACACCGCCGGGACCATGATCGCGCTGGCCAACCGGGTGTGCGCGAACTTCGCGGCGGCCGAGGTCGCCCGCGCGCTCGCCGAACACTCCACCAGCCAGGCCGAACACGCCACCCTCACCGCCCGCGCGGAGCACTGGGAAAGCCTCGTCAACGAGCAGTGGAACGCGCTGTGCGCGGCGATCTGGGCGACGGCACCCGGCGGCGCGCAGGTCGAGCGGTTCCTCCCGGTCCGGCCGCTGACCACCGGTCACGTCGAGCTGCGGGTCCACGACACCCACGCCCGCCGCCTCGTCGTCCTGCTCACCGGCGCGCAGGCCCTCGCCGTGGGCGCGCACCTGACCGCGTACGGAGCGGTCAGCCTCGACCGCAGCGGCCAGAAACTCGACCCCGGCCTGCCCCACGTGAAGGCCGCACCACCGTTCCCCACCGAGGGGACCACCTGGCCACCGACCACCCCCGGCGGTGCCGACGGCCCACCGCCCGCCCAACCCTGACCGCCGCGACGGGAGCCGCGCGACCCGGTCCCACCCCGGGCCGCGCGGCACCCCCGAGAACGGCCATCCCACCAGCACGCACCCCTGAACGGAGTCCTGATGTACCGGTCCCTGGAGTACGGCGACACCGCCCGGGTGATCAACCCGGCCGACCCGGTCGAGTACCGCCTCGGCACCGTCACCGATGTCCGCTATTCCACCCCGCACACCACCTACGCCCGCCACTACACCCTCCGCTTTCCCACCGGTGACGAGCGCACCTACCCGGCGGAGAACGTCAGGCGGGCCACCCGGGACGACGACCGCGCCGCCCTGGAGGCCGCCCTCACCTCCGCGTGCGTCGCGGTGCGCGAGGCCTGCCGCATCGCCCACGACTACGACGCCGACCTCAGCACCGGCACGGCGAGCCTGCTGCGGCGGCTGGTCGACCTCGCAACCCTGCGCCTCGGCCTGACCCTCGGCCCGGCCCACCCCATCCCGCCGCAGCCCACCCGCAACCAGGACGGAGGCGACCAGTAATGCCACCCCACTCCCCGCAACCGGCAGGACCCGCCCGTCCTGCCGAGAGCGCAGGACTCGACGCGAGCGTGGCGCCGGTCCCGGAACCGTTCTACTGCCGCCGCTGCCGTCACGCACTCAACGTCCGCCTCAACAACCGGGGCCTCATCGTCGAGTACCTGCACGCGGCCGAGCAGCGCGGCCAGCCCAGCGACCACCGCCCCGAGCCCGCACCCGTCACCGAGATCCCCGAGCCGATCATCGACTGCGACTTCTGCTCCACACCGGAGGCCGCCTGGATCTACCGGTGCGCCAACCAGATCACCGACGCCCGCCGAGTCACCGCACGGGTCTTCGCCGTAGGCGACTACCAGACTCGACACCACGCGGCACGGGTTCGCCGCACCGACACCGAGCACGCCTTCACCCAGGCATGGGGCGAAGGCTGGTCAGCGTGCGCCGGCTGCGCCGACCTCATCGAGGCCCGGGACCTGTACGGGCTGATCGGCCGGGTGGTCGAGGCCCTGCCCGCGAAGCTCACCCGAGGCAAACACCTCATGCGCACCCGGGGCCAACTCCACGAACGGTATTCCGACGTGTTCGCAACCCTCGTCACCGGCCGAGGCCGCATCGCGCCTGGCCACCCACTCGGCATCTGGCCCCACCCGACGGGGGAGGCACCATGACCACCGACACGGGGACGCACGGGTGGCCCGTGCTCACCCACGCGAAGACCCGCCGCCGGATCGGACCGGTGTGCGGCGCAGAGCACGTGCCGTTGGGCCGGATCACCGAGGACCCGCTCCTCGTCACCTGCCCCGACTGCGAAGGGCTGGCCGACATCGACGCGCTCCCCGACGACGCCACCGCAGGTGACCCCCCGTGTCATCGAGTTGCTGCGCGAGGCGAAGGGCGGCGCGTGCCGCAAGATCGACGGGGTGCTGGTGGACGCGACCACCGCCGCCGCGATCCTGACCGTGTACGACGCGCTCAAGCCCGCCACCCGCGCGAAACTGGCCGCGCTGCGCATCGACCGCATGGCACAGGTGGCCTGGAAGGTGCTACGCCCACCCACGTGACCGGGTGGGAACGGTCACCGGCGGGCGGACCCGCAAGTGCGGGCACCGCCCGACCGGTCACCTCACCCGCTGCGGGGCCGCTGAGCACACGGCCGCCCACCGAGCCAGGACGTACCCGACCCTCCGGCCCGAGCCACCGCCACCTCGACCACGCGAGCGGTAGCCGCTGGCCGGAGAGGAAGATGAACGGCGTGGCACGACAGGTCATCGACGGACGGACTGCCCTCGACCGGGCCGGAGTCGCCGCGCACATCGGCGCGGCCTACTCCACCGTCATCCACTGGCGCAGCCACCGCGCCCGCTTCGGCTTCCCCGAAGGCTTCGCCCACGACGGCCGGGAGTGGTTCTGGCTCGACGACATCGAGGCGTTCCACACCGCCCACCTGAGAGCGAAACGCGCCGAGCTGACGAAGGTCGACCGCCGCGGTGAACCGGAGGATCTCCTCGGCTCGGGCGCAGCGGCGAAGGTCCTTGGCTACGGCTCGTACCGCAACCTGCCCGACACCCTGCTCCACCATCCCGACCGGGTCGAGACGCTGCCCGACGGACGGGTCCGCCGCCTGTGGTTCCGCCGCACCGTCTGGGCTGTCGCCGACGCCCGCACCGGCCGGCAGTCCACCGGCCGACCCCTCGGCACGACCGGTGCCCGCCAGCCGCACCCGTACGCCGACGACCCTCGCCTCCAGGCCGCCGTCACGCTCCTCGCCGAGGCCGACGCCGCCGGGCAGGACCGGCGTGGGCTCGGCGTGATCCTTGCTCAACAACTCGGCATCACCCCGCGCACCGCGCAACGACTCCTCGCCGCTGCCGCCGACGCGACCGGCGCTGCACCCGCGTAGGGGCCACGAGGACCCGCAGAACACGTCGCCCGGTCCGCCAGCGCGGACCGGGCGACGCGTGCCGTACGCCGACTCAGTCCTCGTCGTCGTTCGCGACGGTCCGGGGCGTCGGCGCCTCGATCAGGTAGCGCAGCGCGCCGTTGACGTCGGTGTCTCGACTGGCGGCAGTACGCGCCAACACGTCGTACACGTCAGCGTCGACCTCAACGGTGCAGCGCATGGGCGAATGGTCGGTCATCTCTGGTGCTCCTGACGATGTTCGGCACGGCAGCCCGGCCGGGCAGCCATGCCCTATCCACGTCGACCTCCACGCCCCGATCAAGACCGCCCGTCAGGGCGAACCGGGGCCGGGGACACCGGCCTCTGCGCGAGCGAAGCCACGAGGTGAGGCTCACCGGCTGCGGACGGCGAACGGGAACCGACGGCCGCAGAGGTCTTCGGCCGGATGGCGGCGAGGAGTTCCGATACCCCGCTGTTGCGGAGGGAATGGCCGTTGCGGCGTAACCGGCGCGCGAGGGCATCGCGGCTGACCGTGTGGCCTTCGCGGATCAGCTCGTCGCAGGCAGTGCGGGCGGCCGGCAGCAGCGCCACGAGATCCGCAGACAGGCCCACGTCATCGTCCGCGTCGATCTCCCCGGCGGAGACTCCATCCGCTGGTGGCCTGATGTCCCGATCACTTTCGAGCCGGGGGCCCTGCAAGCTGTGGATGGCCGGGCGCTGCTCGGGGACGGGTATGACCTCCGGGCGCGACCGGTCGCCGTCGTCATGGCGTTCGAGTGCGGGATTCGGGTGGGGTGGTGCGGCGTCGTCGGGAACCGGCGGCTGCGCTGTCGCTGTGGGCGCGTCGGGTGGGGGCGTCGCTGCGGCGGGTGCCGGTCGGGGGTTCTCGGATTCGCGGCGGCGGGCGGAGAGTTCCACCAGGGAGACGGACGCGACGATGATGAGCCCGTCGACGGAGAGCGGCAGGAGGTAGGGCACGGTGCCGGTCTCGCCATAGCGGGCGACGACTCCGACCATGTGGTGGTAGCTGATCCAGGCCGCGATGGCGGCGATGGTCGAGGCGGCGATGACCCGGATCGCGCCCAGCGCCCGCTGGTGCACGGGGATGCGGGTGACCAGCTCGACGGTGATCAGCAGGGCCAGAGGTGGCCATGCCGCGATGGCCTGGGCAATCGGGTCTGCCTGCGCGTGCAGGATGTTCGCGGTGACCGAGGCGGCCACGCCCAGGGCCAGCGTGGCGCGCACCGCCCACTGCATCCGACGCAGCCGGGTCTCGGTCACGACGCCCTCCCCGCCCTGGAAGCGGCGGGTAGGAGATGGCGTTCGGCGACGCGGCGGGTGGCCTGCGACGGTTCGGCGTCGACCAGATCGGCGAGGCGTTCCTCCAGACGGCGCAGGGTGCGCCGGACGGCGTCCGGGCGTTGCTGCCGACCGTGGATCCGCATGATCCGCTGGTACAGCTCCTCGTTGACCGGGTCCAGGTCGGTGGCACGTTCGAGGGCGGCCACCGCGCGGTCGGGATGGTCGGGTTCGAGGATCTCGGCGATACGGGCGTAGGCGGTGAGGATCTGGTGGCGGTAGCTGGTGGCGTAGTCGACGGCCCACGGGTGCTCGTGGCCTTCGGCGAAGTCACCCGCGTACAGGTCCGTCGCGCGACGTAGCGCGGCGAGCGCCTCGTCATCGTTTTCGCTGGTGGTGGCCTGGTTGATGGCGGTGAGCATGTGCCAGAGGTCCACGGCGACGGTCTGCGGGTCGAGGTGGTACCGGCCGCTGGCAGGGTCGAAGACGATGAACATGGGCTCCGCGTGGCCGCTCGCGGTACGCAGGACACGGCGGGCAGTGGTGATGTCGGTGCGGACGCGTTTGACAGCGGAGGCAGGGTCCACGTCGGGGTGCAGGTCGGCGGCGAGCTGGCAGAGAGTGCGGCCAGCGGGGTGGGCGGCGAGAACGGCGAGGACCACGTAGGAGCCGCTGCGCATCCCGGTGGTTACCGGGCCGGCGGCGGTGGTGACGGTGACCGGGCCGAGGACCCGAAGGTGCACCAGGGCTGTCGGGCTCTCCGGCGGGACCGGGCATGGTTCGGCGGTTGGTGTGGTTGGCGTTGTGGCGGCGGCCGGATCGTCGATGTCGACGCCGGCCTCCGGGCGGGCTTGGGCATCGGTGAGCATGGCCAGGACGGCGGCTAGGTCCTCCGCGCTCAGGGTAGACACCCGGTACAGGGGGTGCGGGCGGTCGCTGCGGGTGGTGCCGTCGCGGGTGATCTCGATGGTGGGGAGGCCGTTGTGGGGGCCGAGGACGATCGGGTGGAGGTCCAGGGCGCTGCGGTGGACGGCGATGGCCTGCACGCGGCCCGCGTACCGGGTGGTCGGTTCGATGAGCAGGACGTACGGCGGCGGGGTTTCGGCGTGGTCTTCGCGGGCGTGCAGATCGGCGATGGTGGTGGTGTCGAAGGTGTCCAGCAGTCGGCGGCGGCTGGTCATCTCCTCTTCGGCGTGGGTGACGGCGGCGTCGGTGTCGGCGAGGACGATCAGGCGCTCGCCGTCGTATGCGGTGCCGTCGGGGTCCAACCCCACCATCGGGCGGTCTGCGGGCAGAAGTTGCGTCAGGAGGTCGGCGGTCGTGACGACGACGGGACGGACGGAGGCGGTGTCGGCTGCGCAGGTGGTGAGCACTGCGGCGAGGATCGCGCGGGCCGCCGGTACGGCCCCTTCACCGTGCAAGGCGAGGCCGGAACCGGGAAGGCGGAACAGGATCACCTCGGTGCCGTGGCCGTCGACTCCGATGGGAGCCGGCACGGTGGGATGAGCGGGCTGTTGGTCGTTGCTGGTGAGGCCGAGGTGGCGGCGACCGATCGCATCGGCGTGCGCCAGAGGCGGCGGCACCGGGGCAGAGCGCGGCGTGGTGCTTGCTGGCGTGGTGAAGATCAGCCGGGCATGGCGGCGTCGTTGAAGGCGTAACAACGTGGCCACGACGGCGATGGCGGCGGCCAGTCCGATGCTGATCCAGCCTCGCGCCGGCAACACGATCCCTGTCTCGTCGTACGGCTGAGTGTGGGGTCGCTCGGGATGCGCGGCCGATGTCGTGGAGTCGATCGTCTCTGCTGGTGTGCTCGGCGCAGGGGTGCGCGGCGTCGGGCGCTGTGGGGCAGGTGACGTGTGCGAGGTGGATGGTGCAGAGGGCGTCGTCTCTGCTTCGGGCGCGGCGGGGCCGGAATCGCCAGCGGCAGGAGGCGCGGGGCGGGGCGGAGCGGGTGCTGGTGCGGCCTGATGAGCGGGGAGGGTGAGTTTCCATCCGACGTGGATCGTGTTGGGGTTGGTGAGCGCGTAGCCGTTGGCCTGACGGTGTCCCCGGTTGAGGGTGTAGATCTCCCGCCAACGGGTCGCGTCACCGAGATGCTCGGCAGCCAGGTCCCACAGGTTGTCTCCGGCAACGACTCGGACCTTCCTATTCGTGGCGTGGGGTGCGGGATGGGCGCTGGTGCGGGTGAGGGCCGGCAGGGAAGCGTGACGTGCGGATTCCGTCGTCGCCGATGGTGGGAGGGCGGTAGCTGTTGTCGAGGCAGCAGTGGGCCCATGGCGGGGAGGTGAAGGGTCGGCTGGCGGCGGTTGGGCTGAGGCATCGCGGATCGGGGTGGCCCTGTCGGCCGGGGGTGGATCGGTATCGGCTGCGGTGTGGTCGTGCGCGACGGCGGGAAGGGCGGCAGCGGTCGTGACGGCGGTAGTACTCAGCAGCGCCGCCGCGAGCGCCTGCAGAGGGCCGGGCAGATGCAGGGTGGGATGCCACCGCAGGCGAGCGGTGAGGTACCGGTGGGCGTGGTCGGTGACGGCGGTTACGAGCAGCATCCACAGCGCCCAAGCTCCGGCGTACCCCAACATGGCGATGAAGCCGGCGGTCAGCGGTTGGTGCACCCACGCCCGGAGCCGGTCCGTGGACAGCACGGGGACGGTGAGCCAGCCGACCTGGTAGAGCAGCGCTGGCGGCGCCAACGCGAGGACTGCGGTGACGGCGCGTCTGGCTGCTGCCGAAACCCGTTTCGCCATGGCCTGTCTCCCTCCGGCGTTGCCGCGGTTGGTGAGACAGACCGTAAGAGCGCGATGGGCGACGGCGGCGGGTTGAGGACCTTACAGCACCTCACACTTCCTTACACGACCTCACAACCGCAGGTCACAGCGCTACCGGAGTCGAGGGTGAGGAAGGCTTCGTGGATGGCGTCGCGGATCTCCCAGCGGATGCGCAGGCGACGGAACCAGTGCAGTTGAGCGATGGTCTGCTCGATGACCCATCGTCGGGTGCCGAGTCCGGAGCCGTGTACCGTGTCGCGTCGGCCGATGACCGGTGTGATGCTCTTGGCGCGGAGTTGGCGGCGGTAGCAGTCGTAGTCGTACAGTTACGCCCAACCTCATTGAGTTAGGAGTAGTAAGCCGATCGGTACTAGTTCCGCGGCTTCCCCGGCTGGTAAAGCCGCCCTCCGCCCGCAGCTGTCGAAGGGGCTTTCTTGTCGGATCATGAATCTAATGCGCCCACCCGTCGATCGACGTGCCTACCAGCATGCCCAGCGCCGGCGAGGGCTCCTTGTATTGGCCGAGTTCGGTTCTGATCCAGCCGTCGACCTCGACGGTCGCGGCAAAGCGCCGCCCTTTCCGGACCTGGCAATGGATCAGAGCGTCGCCCGGCTTCAAAAACCCATTCTCGATGAGGACGGTGAGAGCTCCAGCGAGCAGCCGGAAATCGGCGTGACCGCCCACGCCCGCCCGTCTCCGGTAACCAAGATCTTCGAACGAGTGGCAGTAGCCTTCAGGAAACAAGTGCCTCCCGTGACAGGAACATCGGACCCTCCGTAAGTCCCATCTTACCTGTTCAGGAGGCACTTCTTAGTTGCCAGTCCACTCCTTGGGCAGCCTTTAACGACGAGCCTAGGCTAGCGTATTGACTGTGCGTCGCGTACCGATCTCTTCCGGGTGAGAAACCCATTTAGCACGATTGCTGCAACGGCCGCCGCAGCAACAATCCACACTGTCCTTACTACCTCCTCGGCTACAGGGCTCTCTTGCGATGGCGGCAGTAGTACCATGTTGACGACCGCACCACCGGGAACAACCAGCGCCGCGAGCACACCGACAACGCCTGGTCGTCGAATCGTAGCTCCTATCGCTCCGAGGGGCACTCCTAACACGACACTACCAATTAGCCAGAACCGCACTATCCAACTCCAGCCGAATTCCCCCGTGTAGAGCAACTCGCCGCAGTAGTAGACGGTTGTGGCGACGAGTTGGGCAATGCATCCCGCCAACGCTCCGATAAGCAGACCCACTTTCGGTCGAAGATTGCAGCTCACAAGCCACCCTGCCGCTACCGCAGCTGCAGCCCACGCCCAACCTGAATCGAGAATCAGGCTAGCGAATTCGGCGGACTGAGACCAAATACTGCGGTCGGCACGTGCTTCGCCTACCTCGTTCAGCATATTCGGTACAGCGTTGGCGGAAGACGCCCCAGCGCCTAATGCCGCCCCGACTGCTGACGCTTTCAATGCCATGCGGATCGCTAACATTAGGCTAGTCTATGCCACACATAGCCTTGGAGCGACGCTAGGTAGCTCTTCTGTAGGAGTGTCGTCTCAACTCAGTACAAACACGCAAGGCAATACCGTCAGCTTGTAACGGCAGCCTCCGACTCGGCTCCGGCATTCACGTCGGCGCCAGCCGCCGCAGATTGGTTGGTGTCAGTAGTACCCAGATTACCCGAACCCCGCACATCACCAATGCGAGCCAGGTGGGGTAAGACGCCGAGAAGCACAGACGTGCCTTTAGCCGCTACCGTTTGTGTCAGCAGCACCTCGGCCTAACGACACGCGCCAAGATCCAGTGATGAGTCGCAATTATCTTGCACAATCTTGCTGTGAGTGGCGATGATGATGGCACATCCGTTGCCAGCCATCTCCCTCAGAGCACCAATCACCATCTTGGCATTTTCAGTGTCTACTGCACCAGTGGGCTCGTCGGCCACTACGAGGGTCGGCCTCTTCACCAAGAGGCGCGCTAGAGCGACACGCTGTTGCTCGCCACCGCTAAGGCGGTAGACCATCTCGTTGCTACGTCCCGCGAGGCCCACACGTCGCAGCGCCGCCTCGCAGATATCGTGGCTGCGGCCACGGCCATCGGCCCTTGTCATAGCGACACGAAGGTTGAATGAAACAGACGCGTTTTCGATTAGAGCATAGTTCTGGAAGAGGTAGCCCAATGTGTCGCGACGGAAGCGCCGCTGCGATCGGCTGCCATATTTCACGACATCTTTCCCGTCTACTAGGATCTCGCCGGAATCTACCGTCTCGAGAGTACCTAGGCAGTTCAGGAGAGTGGACTTTCCGCTCCCGCTAGGACCTACCACCGCCTTCATCTCCCCTTTTTCCAACCCGAAGGACAGGTCTGACCAAAGAGTGCGGCTTCCGTAGGACTTGCTGATCTTCTTGACGCAAATCATCTTCTCTATCCCCGCTATGGCAGACTTGAGGACTGCTTCTTGACGAAAACGCGGTTTGTCCCTAGCAAGGCCAGCACGATGGCCAGGAGGCTCAAGAATGCGACACCGCCTGCTAGAACTGGCTCCCAACCTTCAAGAGGGAGCATGCCGGGAGGCGGTGGCGGCCCCCCTGGTCGCTTATAGCTGTTGATGGCAGTCGTCGTACTGTGCCATGTCCACAGGATTAGCGCTAGCGTTAGCACCCCTTCAGTGGCAAGTATCGACCTATGAGTACGCAGAAAGCTCCATCCGCAGATGTACTTAACAAATAGTGCTTGACTGTTGCGGCGAGAATAGACAATTGACAAGGCGAGGGCGGTAACGAATAGCACCATGACAGTCGCCGCCAGGTTGAAGATCTGCAGATTGAAGTCACGCTCTGCTTTCTGCAAGTCTCTTGCGGCTTCTTCGGTGAATGGGCTCATCCCGAGGATATATGGGCCCATACCCGCATCTGCGAGGCCCTTCATTGCCTGGTCTGGATTCTCGAATAAGATCTCGCCTCGGCTGGCAATTGACGCGTATTCGTCAGACGGAATAATCCCGGATGCCCCCGTTATTACAACGACTATAGCATCCTCGACAATTAATTTGCTGGCACTGAACGATCTTGCATAAGAGAAGTAGTCCTGGTTATTGAGAGTTTTTTCGAACCGCAAATCTGGTGATCTTTCGGTGCCGGCCCTGGAGGATTGAAAACTCACCCACTTAGTGACTCCATCCTGCAACGAGGTGGTCAGATTATGCGGGAACTTTTCAGGAACCATCACTCTTACTTCATCGGTGTTAATCGGCTGCACTCTGGCCCCTTCGAAGTCGTAGACTTCGTGATCGACCAAGTACTTGTTATTGACGACGAGAAGATCAAAACCGTTTGTGCCGGAAATGCCGGAGTGAGGTCTGTGGCGCCATGCCAGTGCAGCTTCATTCCGCGCGTCGGCATTTCGGATCCATTGGCCGATCCGATCCTCGATTATTTTCCCCCTCTTCTCATCGTGTATCGCGTTGCTGATGCGCATGTAATACGCATCGCTTCTCTTGGCCCATGTCTGGCTATTCGCTCGTTCGTCTTTTAACGCTAAACTGCTGCCTATGGCGGACGTCGTGACAGAGAATATAAGTGCAACGGTTGCAATTCTCATTAGGTATGCGCCAACGATAGCCCAGTCTGCGGTCGCCTCCCCCTTGACCGAATTTAGGATAGGGTCACGGCATATTAACCCTAACGTGACAACGTGGGTGGCGAAGGCTAAGAGGATAAAGACGCCGGCAAACGATAGCGCGACGATCGCAAAAACGGGAGCTCTATTTAGGCTGCTATATAAGTAAAGGAAGATGGCTGCTGCAACACACGAGGCGGCAATACTACCTGCACAAAAGACAGCCAATTGTGCGACATCTCGCCACAAAATCATAAGGAAGGCTTGACCTTGGAGTCGCTGAATCCCGTAAGACTTCGCATTAAGCGTGACGGAGGAGGCGACTGCGAGAATAATGGCGAAGGCTACTACAATGAAGCACCAAAGTAGGGCACCTCTTCCGAAATATTCTAAGCCTTTCTTCAGAGTGAAGTGTTGCTCAACTTCACCGTGGTAGCCGAGCAGCTTAAATTCATCTCGCAGCAGCGTTGCTGCTTGCTTCGATCCAAACACGTAATATATGCCGTCTGGGTGGATGCTTCTGATCTCATCATATGGCCGGAATTCGACCCGGCCTTCTCTGCTGAAGTTCGGATAGCCGTGCCTTAACCACCGAGTCGACTCAGCTTGCGGATTGCCGACCGCCATATAGACGCGCCGTCTGTTCTCGTTACGCGGGTCGCTGTACGCGCGACCTACGTTGACGCCGTGGGAGCGAGAGAACTTGACGATCATGTCTGCGACATGCGGGCCATCTGCCCCATCGTCGACCTCGTCAAAGGTGATGACATATGAAGGGCCGGCCACTGTAGCCTCATCGAAGTTCCGTAGAACGATGAACGCCATAATCGCAGAAACGATCGATAGGGTCGCATACGCAAACTTGATTCCCCGATGCAGCACGTAACCCTCCGCCGCTATTATCACGTAATCGCTTCATTGGCCATGTAAGATGTGCGGGGAGCCCTTTGGCTCCCCGCACATCTTACATACGTTCAAGTGTGGCATCTACGGAGAGAGGATTTTCTACGCCGAGTCGAACTTGTCGGTTAGCTCATCGCGGCGCTCGTCATAGTTTAGCAGTGGCGCCAGTACGCCTTATTGCCACTCCATGTCGCGCTCTGGCTTGCCTCGGCCGTCACGCCCCCAGGTTCACAGTCCGAGCTGACAGCACCGTTACCGTTCGAGACCGAGGAGCCATGTCCCGTGCTCGGGTGTAGGTAGTCCGAGTAGTTGCAGCAGACGCTAACACCGTACCACCATTCACCCCCTCCGACCTGTTCATAGGCGGCGAAGGCTGGAGAGGCAACTCCGACCGTCAGTAGCCCTGCTGCTACCGCAAGCTTCACCCTGCGCTTCATGGATGACGGCTTCTTCGTTCTCATGGCTTCCCTTCATTGGCGCGTAAGGCTCAGATTGCCGAAATTCTGTTGGATTTCGGCTGCGTTCGCCAGCAACATTGACACTAGTTGAAGCATCGTCCGATGTCAGTACCCGGATCTACTTGACGTTTACTAGGTGTGACACTCAGTAATCTATCGAGGTGGCCGAAATCAAGTCGCTGCGCGTCGGCCTAAGGTGTGTTCGGTTCGGAGACGATGAAGGATTAGGCGGATTGCGCCCCAGTAAGCCCGACCGCCTGGATGCGCCCCGCACCCGAGTCGCTACTGAGCGTGATATTCGTACATTGAGGCCTTTTGTGATGAATCTCATTATTGCGGTCTTGGGATGTGACGCGTAAGATGGCCTGTTTGGGTTTTTGGGTTAATTGGGAGAATTGTAGTAGGGCGTATAGTTTACGTACTTTGCGCATTTTGTGGTTGTGGGGTTCTCGCCAGTTGGGATGGTTTCGGTGGTGAGCCGTTTGGTGAGGTTGTCGGTCATGGCGAGGGTGATCATGCTGGCGGAGTTGTCGGGTCGGGTTTCGTAGTCGCGGACGAGTCGGCGGTGGCGCACGAGCCAGCCGATGGTGCGTTCGACGACCCATCGTCGTTTGACCACGCTGAAGCCCTTGACCTGTGCATCTTTGGTGACGATCTCGACGTCGATGCCGAGGGTGGCGCCGTGTTCGACGAGGCGCTTTTTGAACCCGGCGTCGACCCAGGTTCTGGTCAGAGTGGGATAGGTGGTGGCTTGGTCGAGTAGGTCCATGCCGACGGTGTTGTCGCTGGTGCTGGCGGCGGTGATGATGACGGCGAGGATGAGGCCGGTGCCGTCGGTGATGATGCCGCGTTCGCGGCCGATGGTTTTCTTGCCGGCGTCAGCGCCCTGTGTGGATGGTGGAACGTTGGTGGAGATCCTCACGCTCTGGCTATCCATGATGGATGCCGTGGGTGTGTGGTGGTGAGGCCGTGGTGGTTGCGGACGAGGCTGGTGAGTTGGTAGTTCAGCTCGGTGAAGATGCCTTGATCTGCCACTACCACCTGGGCTACCGCCGACGGCTGGATGACGCTCCCTGCACAGGCTTACGGGCAAGTAGCTCCACTCACTGATCCTTTCGGACATGCAGTGCGAGTCGAGTACGTCTAAGGGTCTGCTGGTGGCGGTGCTGCAGCTCGGCGGCTTGCTCAGAGTTGCCGAGGGCAGCGAGGGCACCACTGGCGATCCTGTGTAGGTCGGCGTTGTGCGGGTCGACGCGGACGCCGTCCTGCAGCAACTGCAGGGCGCGATGTGGGTCGGGCTCCTTGGCGGCGAGGGCGGTGCACAGGTCGATGACTCGGCGGCGGGTCGCTTCGCGGTGTGGGTCGAGCCATGGCCAGGTGCGGGTGTTGGCGAGGTCCGCAGGGTAGGCATCGAGGACGGTCTGCCAGGCAGTGGTGGTGTGGGTGAGGGCGGCGGCAGCCTGGTGGATGGCGGTGCGGAGCCCCCATAGGTCGACGTCGATGTACGCGCGGTTGAGACGGTAGCGGTCATCGGAGTGGTCGATGACGGGTAGGTCGCTTGCGGTTCGGATGGTGCTGCGGAGGTCGCTGAGGGCGGTGTAGAGGCGGCCGGTGAGGGAGTGGCGGGGTAGCCCTGGCCAGATGGCATCGGTTAGTTGTGCGGTGTCGGCCCCGTTGGGGTGGATAGCGAGGTAGACGAGGACTTGGAGCCCGGCGCTGCGGCGGATGGTCAGGGGCTCGCCGTCGATGAGCAGTTGCGGGTCACCCAGGACGCGCAGATGAAGCCGCTGCCGGGGTGTGGTGGACAGGCGTGGAGGTTCGTGTCGGGTGACCTGTCGTGGTAGTGGCAGTTCTGGTGGTCCCGTGTAGGTGAGTGGTGGGCGTCCGCTGACGGGGTGGGGTGGTGCCGGGTCGGGACTGGCGATGACGGTGAGCAGGTCGATGGTTGCCGTCCGGTCCAGGATGCATAGCCGGGGGCCCGGCATGTCGGGGTGGTGTGGGTTGTGCAGATGGCCGGTGGAGTCGGCGTGCCAGTTTGGCCCGTCCGGCCGTTCTCCCAGAACGACGACGAGAGCAGCGGCGACGTTGCCCGTCTCGGCGAGTTGCTTCATCTGCTGCTCGTTACCGTCGTGGTCGTTCAGCAGCGCCATCTTCCGATGGCCGTGTCTACTCGACGTCTCACCCTGACGCTGACCAGGGATGGCTTCACCAGTGACGGGGCCTGCGGGTTGGAGTAGCTGCGCTGCTTCGTCAGCGGTGTCGACGATCGTGAGCGGCAGGCGTCGCCCGAGCGTCTCCGCGGCCGGTCCGAGAAGAACGGCCAAGGTTGCCTTGGTGATGATCAACGTCGTTGAGCTGTGGCGTTGTCCGGCCAGGATGGCGGTGACCAGCAGTCCTCGCCCGACGGGCAGTGCGCCTGGTCCGGTAAGACCCACGCCGCCGACCGGCAGGGCTTCGACGAGGGCCGCGAATCCGTCCGACAGTGAGGGCGTCGAGGGGGTTTCGGCGAGGGTGGCTTGGACGGCGGTGACGGTGGGCGGTAGTGGGGTGAGGTCGGTGTCGTCGGGGTGGGTGGGGTGGGGTTGGTAGTCGCGGCGGCGGCGTAGCCAGACCAGTGCTGCGGCGGCGGTGACCTGTTCGGCGACGTCCCGGGGCAGCCAACCGCCGGCAACCGCGACCCCGTCCTCGCGTACGGCCTGGTCGCGATGGCCGTCCGGGGCGGTCTCGTCGTGGAATGTGGCGGTGCCTGTTGCTGCGGGCTGTGGCGGTTCCGGCGGGGTGGTGGTGACGGTGTTGGTGGTGACGCCGAAGACGGCTGCGCCGGCCATTCCACTGGCCGTCGCCTGCAGCGGGGTGGGGAGGGGTACCCGTCGTAGCCATGCCGTGGTGGCGCGGAGGCGGATGATGATCCGGGCGGCGACGGTGTAGGCGACGAGCAGCCAGATCAGCCACGCGCCGATGGCGAGTCCGGCGGTGAGTGTCTCCTCGGTCAACGGCTGCTCCAGCCAGGCCCGCAGCTGCTCCGAGGTCGGCCATCCGCGAAGGGGCGGGCCGATCACGGTCAGGAGCACCGCTGGTGGGCCGACCAGGAACGCCAGGACGAAGATCAGCGACAACAGTTGCCGTGGCCAGCGCATGTCAGCTACCTCGACCTGGTGGCTTGAGGGCGGTGGTGCCGGTGGTGGGATGGATGAGGCGGGTCCAGACGCGTGCTGCCCACCAGACGGTGATGGCTATGGCGTAGCTGACGCCGAGGATGCCGGTGGATTGTCCGGTGACGATCGCGGCGCTGATCACCGCTATCGGGGCGGCGAGGACGATGCGGAACATCAGGGGTGTCACGAGGGCCATGACGGTGCCGATGCCGAGGAGGAGTCCGCCGATGCGGGCGGTGAGGTCGAGCCAGACCACCAGGTGTGGCCATCGGTCGGCGGTACGTGCGTACTGGATGAGTCCCATGCCCACGGCGGCGGTGACGACCGAGCCGGTGGGTGTAGCCAGTAGCGCGGACCAGCCGCTGGAGGGTGTGCGCCATTGTCGGGCGGCGATCATCGCCATGACCACGGCGAGGGCGGCGGTGGGGGCGATCGGCCAGAGCGCCCAGGTGAGGAACCCGCGTAGGGGTAGGCCGAAGTATTGGCTGATGACGACGGCGTAGAGGGCGGCGATGGCGACGCCGAGGGAGGCCCCGGCGAGGATGCCGATGCTGACCTTCCCGCCTTCGGTGTGTAGTTCGGGGGTGGGGCTGCGGGCGGCGATCAACGAGCCGAGGATGGTGCCCGCTGCGATGCAGGCCACCAGGGCGAACACCGCTGCCATCGTTAGTTCGCCCAGGTTGAAGAGGACGTAGTAGTACGCGCTGAGGGTGTTGTTGCGTTCGGCGGTCAGTAGGGCCTGCCACAGCAGTGCCAGGGAGGCGAGGCCGGGCACTGCGATGGCGACGGCTCGCCGAATCGGCGGCACCGTCACCTCCACCGCATTCACCCCCGCTGCGGGAGCGCCCACTTCGGCGGCGCCCCGCACCGCGACGAGTTGAGGATCCGCCACCAGCACCGGACTGATTCCCGTGTGCTCGGTGATGGCGGTGTCCAGGCGTGGGAGGTGTGCGCTGCCGCCGACGCAGTAGATTCCCGCGAAGTCGCCGGGGGTCAGTTCGGCGGCGGCGATGCACTGCTGGGTCAACTCCGCGACCCGTCGTACGACCGGTTGGGCGGCGGTGTCGAGCATGGTGCGGTCCGCGATGACCGGGTGGTGGCCGGCGACCGGCACGGTGACCGCCGGGTGCGAGCCCAGGGTTTCCTTCGCGACCCGGACGCTTTCCGCCATCACCCACTGGCCCATCCCGCCGGCAGGCACCTCCCGGCCGTTGAGTACAGCAGCGGTCAATGCCAGGTCGACGGCAGCGCCACCGGCTGCAGGGTCGGCGAGCGTGGCGAGGACCTCGAACCCGGACGGGCCTCGGCGCAGCACCGTCACCTCGGCACCCGCGCCGACATCACACACGACAACGAACGACCCGACCGTCAGCCGTACACCGGTGGCCGCCAAGTGCTCCGCGACGGCCATCGGAGCCTCCACCAGACGCGGCTGCCCGAGACCCGCCCGGTGCGCGACCTGCCGCATCCAGGTACGCCGACGCGGCCCCCACCCGGCCGGCACCACCAACCGCACATCCGGCACCGGCTCACCGATAACACCCTGGGCCTCCGTAGCAGCCCGCCGTAACGGTGCCGCTGCCAGCTCCACCGCCTCTGCCTCAGGGCCGTCGACGACCGATTCGCCATCGCCGGCACGGCGGGGATTCGGTACGAACCGGTGCGGCTGCGCCTCGGCGGCCTGCCACGCCTGCCGGCCCGTCCACACCTGCCCACCCTCGGCCAGGAACAGGCCGCTGGGCAGGTAGGGAAGACCATCGAACGGCAACACCGACGCACCACCGTCAGCCCACGCCAACACGGCCACGGTGCTCGCGCTACCGCAGTCGATCGACAGCCGTGCTCCCCCCGCCCCCACGCAGGTAGTCAAACATGAATGCCCATTCAAGTCACCTCCTGATCACTCAGGAGAATCGACGCAGTCCAGGCCAGGGGCACCTCCTAGCGATCGTGATGCTTCTGGCGGGCACCCGCTGCTCCTCCTGGTCGGGGCTTACGGTTGGTGAGTTGCCTTAGCGGGTTGAGCCGGTGACACTCGTTGCCTGCGGCTGAGCATTCCGGACGAACGGTGCATAGCGGCACTCGGGCTGGGGAGAGCTGCTGCCGATGAGGCTGGTGCCCCCGGTCGCCCAGTGCCCCTCACAACCGGACCGGCTCCGGTGCCAACGGGCCATCGGGCGGAACTCCCGCCGGATCGGGGATGCGCCCGTTGATCACACCGTCCCGATCGAGCACCATCAAGAACTCAGCCCGTTCGGGGACGGCTCTGGTAACCAGCTCGACCACGACGAGCCGCCGCTTACCACAGGGGCATCAGGAGCATGCTCCAAGTTCGGCTATCGGTCGCGCAGGCTCGGTGGAACACGGCCATCACGAGGGCCGATCACGGTCTGCGCCCTGGATTTGGAGGCTCGCTGCTGCCAGCCCGCCCCGGCGGGGGTGTTGCCGGGGCGGGCCGGGCCGCAGGCGTTTACGCCGCGCTGGTCCAGCGCAGCGATCGGGCGGTTGCCGAGTGGGTGGTGTCGGCGGGGGTGGTGCGCGGCGGGACCTTGCCGGTGGCGATCACTCGGTGGATCCAGCCCGCGTAGTAGGGCAGGGAGGTGTAGACGGTTGGGCCCGTTCCGCAGATGGGTTCGGTCTCGCGGCTTGCGCCGCCGATGACGGCCCACGTGCGTGGGGTGAGCCGTTGGAGGGCGGGGCTGCCGCTGTCGCCGTAGCAGGCGCCGTCGGTGCCGTTCACGTTCGCGATGCAGATCTCACCTGCGGTGATGCCCGCTGCCGCGCACGCCGTCTTGCCCGTGACGGTGGTGTCCAGCTCCTGGAGGGTGACCGGGAGCGGTCCCTCGCCCGATGCCTTGGTCGATCCCCAGCCGAGGATGCGGGTGACCGCACCTCGCCCGGTGACGCGAGGGGCGATGGTGAAGGGCTTGAGGTTGACCCGGTTGTTCAGGCGGAGCACGGCCACGTCTGCGACCCGGTCGGTGCCGGTGCCCCAGTCCCACTCGGCGTGTGGGAGGACCCGCTCGATGCCAACGAGCACGCCGCCGCTGGTCCGATCGGCTGAGCCGATCCGGACCTGCAGCAGCGTTGGGTCGACGGTGCCGGAGTCGGGTTCGGTCACACAGTGTGCGTTGGTGACGACGTGACGGCGGTCGACGAGGGTCGCACCGCACAGATGCCCGAATACTCCGTTGCGGTTGTACTGCAACGTCGCCATGCCCGGGTAGTCCTCGGTGGCGTCGTGTCCACCGACGACGGACGGCGTGACCTCCGAGGGCGCGGGCTGCTGATCGAGCGGTGCTGCCGAGGCCGGCACGGCGCTGGCCAGCAGGCCGAGCACGGCCGTGCCGGTGGCGATCGGCCGGTACAGGTTGATCTTCATGGGTTCCTTTCTCGTCCCTCCGGCACCGTGCCGCAGGGATCGCCGCGACGAACGCGGCGAGACTGAGGGGTACCGGGGCGCGCATCACCGCGAGGTGGTGTCGACGGCTTCCCGGTGCCGGGTTCAACGCTGTGTTGTGGGTGACCCGTCGGCCGGTGCGGTGCGGCTGCGTTCGAGGTAGAGCCGGTAGTCGAACAGGCCGGGCCGGGGGCATGGCTTGCCTCGGGCCGGGCAGGCGTTGAAGGTCTCCTGGAAGGCGAGGAGTTCCCCGCTCGTCGGGTGGATGATCAGGCGCTTGGTGGATCCGTCGCGGTTGAGGCTCACGGCGATCCCGGTGCGACCGGCGATGTCGGCGGCGGTGGTGTCGGTCGTGATGTCGGGCAGGTCGGCCAGGATCAGCAGGATGGCTTGGCGCTGTCGGTGGCCGAGGTAGTGCTCGTTGTTCAGACTCACCACGCCGGCGATGACCGAGCCGGGGCCGTTCTCGGGCGGGGATATGGTGCCGAGGTGCTGTTGGAGGCCGGCACGATCGCCGGGAATCGGCTCGGAGCCGGGGCGCACGAGGCCGCCGCGTGCGTATGTCTCGTCGGACACCACGGGTGCCGCCGCGAGGGCGTCCCGGTCGCTGCCGTCCGGTAGCCGGGTGAGATTTCCCCGGTCGGGCAACCGGCGCGCGATGACCCGGCCGGATCCGTCCGGCTGGCTCCAGCGACGGATGTCCCACCGGCTGACGACCGTCGTCGCGCGGGACCACGACTGAATGTGCAGGTAGGTGTGCGGGCCGAGCTCGGCGTCGGCCGCGACCGGTGTGATCGCGTCGGCCAGGAGGCGCAGCCGCTCCTGCGCCGTCCGCGGCTCGTTCGTCGGCGTCGACGAGGCAGACGGCCGCACGGCCACGTCGGCGGATGGCGTGGAAGTGCGGACGGGGGCGCAGGCGGTGGGCACGGTGACGGCGAGAACGAGAGCGAAGACCAGGGCGCGGGTGGGCCGCTGCCACCCGGCGGCGGTTCGGACCTTGGTCATGGTGTGCGCCTCCTGTCGCGGAGGTCGTAGGGAACGGCCAGTTCAGGTGATGCGGACCCGGCGCTCTCCGTGGTGGCGGCCGGGTTGCCGCTGCGGGTGAGCGGCCAGAGCCGGGGCCCGCTGGGCAGGTGCAGCGGTAGGCCGGCGCGGTAGCCGTGGCCGCGCAGAAAGTCCCGGGTCGCCTCCGTCGTCACCACGGTGTCGTAGGGGTCGCCGAGCTGGTCGACACGGTGGTGGTGCCGGTCGAGCAGACGCCCGCCGATGCCCTGTCCCCGTCGGGTGGAGGTGACGTGGAGCCAGGACAGCCAGTGGTGCGGCGCGTCGGATCGGTAGCTGCCGACGAGTGCGTGCAGCTGCCGGAAGCGGGGCAGCGCGCGGCCGGCGAAGACGCCCAGGTGGTGTTCGGAGAGCACGGCGGTGTCGGGGACGGGGTGGCGGTGCCACACCGCCACTGCGGTCAAGTCGATCGGGACGTCGACGTTGCCCCACTCGACGGCGTGGTCGACCTCCATGGCCAGCAGGCCGTGGAAGACCGTCTGCCGTTCGGCGGGGTCGGGGACCAGCCATTCGGCGACGGGGTCGGCGGTGACGGCGTCGACGAGTAGGGCGGTGATGGTGGGTACGTCGCCGGGTTGCGCGGGTCGGATCTGGGCCATCGGGTTCACCGGGTGGGCCGTCGGGGCTGCGGGGCGGGTGGGAACGGTGACCGGCCGGTGGGGGTTTGTCGGCCGCGCCACATCCGCCAGATCGGTAGGCCGTCGGTGGGCAGGATGAGTGGTGGGCCGGCGGTGTAGCCGAGCCGGCGGTAGAGCTGCCGGTTGCGGGTGTTGCTGGCCTCCAGGTACGCCGGTAGGCCCAGCTTGTCGAGCTGCCGGTGGTGCTCGTGGAGCAGGGCCGCGCCGATGCCCCGGTTCTGCTGCTCCGGGTCGACCGCGAGGTACGCGAGGTAGTGGTGCGGCTCGTCGGGGTGGAAGGCGTCGAACATGGCCTCCATCAGGGTGAACTTCGGCGCATAGGGGCCGGTGGCGTGTTCCAGCGCCTCCTGGCGTTCCCGGGTGTGGCCCTGGGGTGGGTCGAGCCGGGGGTACCAGATCGCTACGGCGGACAGGTCGGCGGTGGTGTCGACGTGGCCGTGCGCCAGGCCGTGCTGGAACGCGTCTCTGAAGTAGCGGTAGAAGACCACGCGCCGGTCGGCGGGGTCGGGGATCAGCCAGTCGGCGACGGGTCCGTCGTGGAACGCCTCGGCGAGGACGGCGATCAGCGGCCCCGCGTTCTCGGGTGTCGCTCGACGTACGGCGACGGTGTGGGTGTCGGGCATGGTGTCTCCCTCGCAGGGTCAGGCCGGTTGGCGGATCGGGTCGTTGCGCAGGGGCAGGGTGTGGCTGTCCGCGCCCAGGCCGATGGCGGCGTAGGCGGGCGGGTTGGTGGTGCGCAGGGTCAGCGCCCAGACCGCGCCGAGCAGCGCGGCGGCGGCGTAGGCGGCGGGGAAGAGCCAGCGCAGCGGGGAGTGCGGGTCGACGCCGAGCAGGGTGTCGAACTCGCGGATGGTGACGGCGAGGATCGCGGCGAGCGCCAGCGTGGCGGTCAGCGGCGCGACCGTGCCCCGCCAGTGGCCTTCGTGGTGGCTGATCCGGGCGAAGTAGCCGACGACGGCGGCGGAGGTGACGGTCATCAGGATCAGGACGCCGAGCCCGCCGGTGACGGTGACCCAGAAGAACAGGTGCACGATCGGGTCGGCGTTGGCTGCCGCGTAGCCGACGAGGACGGCGAGCGCGAGGCCGCTCTGGGTCATCGAGCCGACCTTCGGTGCGCCGGTGCGCCGGCTGGTGCGGCCGAACGGGGCGGGGACGACTCGTTCCCGGCCGAGGGCGAACAGGTACCGGGCCACGGTGTGGTGGAAGCTGAGCAGCGCGGCGAACAGGCTGGTGATGAAGAGGACCCGGCCGATGGTCACGACGCTCGCGCCGAGGTGCGGGGAGACCAGGTGGAAGATGAGGTCCGTGCCGTCGGTGCGGGCGGCGTCGACGATCCGGTTGGGGCCGGTGGCGACGGACATCGCCCAGGCGGACAGGCCGTAGAGCAGGCCGGTGACCGCGACGGCGAGGTAGGTGGCGCGGGCGACGGTGCGGCGCGGGTCCTTCGTCTCCTCGGAGAACACGACGGTGCCCTCGAAGCCGACGAACCCGGTGATCGCGGTGACCAGCGCCGCGCCGATCCCGGCGGCGAGGACGTGCGTCGGGGCGAGGGTGTCGACGGTGACGGCCCCGGCGGGGTGGGTGACCATGACGGCGTCGAAGACGACCACCACCGCGCACTCGGCGATCAGCATGACGGCCAGGACCGCGCCGTTGAGGTCGATGCGCAGCACCCCGAGGACCGTCACCGCCGCCCAGGCGGCCAGGGCACACAGCCACCAGGTGACGCCCCACCCGTACCGGTCGTGGAGGAACTGGGCGAGGACCGCGCCGAAGCCGCCGTACAGGCCGATCTGCATGGCGTTGTAGGCCAGCAGCGCGACGGCTGCGGCGGAGACGCCGGCCGGGCGGCCGAGTCCCCGGGTGACGTAGGTGTAGAACGCTCCGGCGTTGACGATGTGTCGGGACATCGCCACGTAGCCGACCGCGAAGAGCGCGAGCACGGCGGCGACCACGAGGTACGCCACCGGGATGCCGGTGACGCCGGTGACGGCGTATCCGGTGGTCGCGCCTCCGGCGACGACGGTCAGCGGCGCGGCGGCGGCGATCACGAAGAACACGACGGAGGGGATGCCGAGTCGACCGCGTGCCAGGGTCGCGGAGATGGTGTCGGGTGAGGTGGGGGACATGGGCCTTCTTCCATACGGGTGGGTTGGGGGATGGGCGGGGGAGGTCGGGGCGGGCTAGGCGGCGGGGTGGGGCGGGGACAGGGCGGCGGGTGCGACGGCGGCCAGGATGCGAGTCACGGAGGCGTAGGCGAGCCCGGCGCGGGTGGACGGAGAACGGGAGCGGGCATGGTGGGACTCCCCGGGGGCGATGAGGAACCGGCGACGGGATGGCGGGCAGGGGGTTCGGCCGGTGGGCTAGGTTCCGCCGCCGGTGAGGACCGTCGCGTCGATGAACAGCCCGAGCAGCGGCCGGAGCAGGCGAACCAGCGTGGCCGTGGAGTCCGCCACGAACGGCCTGGTGAGGAGGGCGGCGCACGCGGCGAGGTCCGCGGCGACGGCGGCTGCTACCAGCACACCGACGATGACGCCCACCTGTCCCGGCGGCCGGCGGTCTCGATCGGTGGAGGCCCGAGGTGGGCGTGGTTCTCCGTTGGTCATGGAACGTCTCGTGAGATCGATGAGGTGCTGCCGGCTATCGGCGGCAGGCGATGGTTCGCGCACGCTCAGGAGGTGCGGTGGCTCAGCACGGCTGCGCCGACGGCGGCGCCGAGTTCGCCGAGCAGTTCCGGCCAGGGCGGCCAGAGCTGCCTGACCAGGCGGGACAGGTAGTCACGGGCGAGCCAGGAGGCTCCGTCGAGCAGCGCCATGTCCAGTTGGGTGCGCAGGACCAGGCCGGCGAGGAGGACGTCGTGCTCGAAGAGATCGCGGCGGTTGCGGAGCTGTTGGGACAGTCGGGCCCAGGGCCAGGCGGCGGTGTTGATGTCCGTGGGTACGTAGACGGTGCGCCGTCGCCACCTCGGGCCGGTCGTCTGCTCCCGGAGCAGACCGGCCTGGGTCATACGCTGGGCGACCTGTTCCTCGGCGGTGGTGGCGAGGTACGACAGCCACTGCCGGACGGGGGCCTGCTGGGGCTCGGTGAGCATCCGGTCGAGGATCTTGTGTTGTAGCCAGTCCGCCGGGGTGGGGCCGTCGCGCCAGACGTGGACCGCGCCCTGGGAGAAGCTGATTCGGCCGGCGTAGTGCAACTCCATGAGCAGTCCGGCTGCCAGCCCGAGGGAGATCGCGGCGGGGAACAGGCGGGGCTGGCCGGTCTGATCGTGGTGGGCGAGGAAGTAGAAGTCGTTGGCGATCAGTGGCGGCTGACGGTGTGCGGTGGCGACCGCGCGGGCCGGCCGGTGGGCGGGGGCGGGGGCGGGTGCGTGGTGGGCGGGCCGAGTGTGCTCGTCGCCGTCGGCGGGGGAGGTGTTCACCGCTGCTGGCCTTCCTGGGTCGGATCGTCGGAGGGGTCGAGGAGGCCGTGACGTTGGAGGAGGCCACGGCCGATCGGGTGGTGACGCAGCTCCGCGATGGCCCAGCGGTGCTGTGCGCATCCGTCGTCGCGGCACTCGAAGCAGGTGCGGCCGAGGTGGCCGAGGACCGTCCTGCGGGCCGAGTCGTACCGGGTGCCGGGGTGGTCGCTCTCGTGGGTGCCGGTCATCGTGCGGGGCCGTAACGACGCAGCGCGGTGATGCGGACCCGTAGTTCCAGGCAGGGCGGGTGCTGCTCCACGTGCGGGTACTCGCACTGTGGACGGTGGCCGAGGATCCACATCCACTCGTCACTGAGATGGGCGAGGTCGGTGCGTAGCCGTACCAGGACGACATCGACGTGGACTCCGGGTGTGAGGTCGCGGCCGAAGGACCAGTCGTCGCCGTCGAGTTGCAGCAGGGTGCCGGGGTCGACCCGGGGCGGGGGATGGTTGCTGCCGGTCATGCGCGTGGCCACCAACGCCACCGGCGTCGCTTCGGGCGGTTGGGAGTCTGCGTCGGGAGGCTGAGGCTGGCCCAGAAGCGGCGATTGTCGCGCGCCACGTCCTGGGCCGTGGCCTCTGCGGTTCGGCTCCAACCGCCCCGGTGACCGTAGAGCGTCGCCGCGCCCTCCCGATCGATACCGAACGGCTGGTACGACTGCCCGTCCCGAGGAACGAACCACTTGATGCGGGTCAATGCCATCACCTCCCTGTGTGAGATTCGCGTCCGAGCACTCCCTGGTGCGGGGTGCGGACCCTGACCGATGGGCGCAGAGACCGCCCCGCGCGGGGCGGTCTCTGCGCCCGGCTCATGCGCGGGCTTGTGCCCGCAGGTACTCCGTCACCCGGGCGGCCGAGGTTCTGGCCTGCTCGATGAGGGTGCGCAGCGGCGAGTAGCTCGGGTTCCTCAAAGCACGTGCGCTGTCGGCCTGGTCGAGACCGGCCAGCAGGACGCCGACGTTGTCGAGCGCACGATTCACGCGTTCCATCTCCCGCGCGAAGTCCCCAGCTTCGAGACTGACCGGCGTAGCCTGCCTGCCCTCATCGCTCATGTCTGCTCCCTGGCGATCATCACCCAACGTAGATAACGTTGGAATCATACCAACCATTGCAGTGCGATGGGGCACAGTCAAGGCCATCCCGCTAGATTGGTTGGGACGAAATAAGGGAGGGTGAGAGCGTGGCGCAGCCGAAGTACCGCCAGATCGCAGACGAGCTCCGGGAGCGCATCGTCTCCGGAGCGCTGCGCGTGGGCGACCGGCTTCCGACCGAGCCTCAGCTTCAGGAGCAGTACGGCGTATCGCGCAACACCGTCCGCGACGCCACCGCGCTACTCGTGCACGAAGGGCTGGTCGAGAGCGTGCCGGGCCGCAGCGGCGGCATGCTGGTCCGTCAGAAGGTCACGCTGACCTTCCACGCCCACCGCGCGGAGATGCCGGGCCCGACGGCCGAGACTGACGCGTGGCGATCGGAAGTAGAGCAGCAGGGATACGAGGCGACGCAGGAGTTTCGGCTGACCATCGAGGTTCTGCCAGGGGAACTTGCCGAACGGCTGAAGGTGGAACCTGAGTCTGCTGCGGTACTGCGCCGCTGCGTCCGGTTCGTCAACGGGCAGCCATCGTCCGTGCAGGACACCTACTACCCCATGGACCTGGCCGAGAAGGTGCCGGAGCTGCTGTCGCCGAGGGACATCCCACAAGGGACCACCAGGTTGCTCGCCGAGCGCGGATACAAGCAGGTCGCGTACTACGACGAGTACGTCTCGCGCATGCCGACGCCGGAGGAGGCGACGCTGCTGCGGTTGCAGCCCGGCACTCCGGTGCTGCACTACATCCGCACCGGATACACCGAGGAGCGGCCGGTGCGGGTTTCCGTGACCCCGTTCGCTGGCGACCGAAACCGGATCGTCAGCACTCACGGCGATGCCAGCATCATCGCTCGGTTCCGGCCAGAGGAAGAGCCCAGATGATCATCACGCCTGCGCGACTGAGCGATGTCGACGTCATCATGAGCTGGCGACGCGAACGTGCCGCCTGGCTCGCATCGAGGGGCGAGGAGCAGTGGTCCATCCCCCTACCGCGCTCCGCCGTCGCGTCGACCGTCTCCGCCGGGCAGACATGGATGGTCTGGGACGGTAACGATCCGATCGCCACGATCACCCTGACCGCGTACGTCGACGTCGACAGCTTGTGGAAACCTGACCGGGACCCCGAGGCGCTGTGGTATCCGGAGGACGACCCGGCCGACGCGCTGTATGCGGCGAAGATGATGATTCCGCTGCGGTATGCCGGCGAGGGGCTGGGTGGCGAGATGCTGAACTGGGCCGGAGGCCGGGCATACGAGGCCGGGCTGACGTGGCTGCGGTTGGACGCCTGGACGACCAACTCTCGGCTGCACGACTACTACCGCAGGCAGGACTTCCAGCACGTCCGCACCGTTGAGTCTCGGGTATCGGGTGCCTGCTTCCAGCGGCCGGCGCAGCCGTACATCAGCGGCATACTCAAGACCGAGGGAGCCTGAGCAGTGGGTCACGCCCACCGCGCGATCAGTTCGGCGGGCCTCCAGGACGTGCGCCTGCCCACCCCTTAGCCTGCCGCCATGTCCATCACACTCCCTTTCCGGTGGATCGCTGACCGGCCAGCACCAACCGCTACGGTGGTGCAGGTCTACGGCTGGTTGTTCGATGACCACGGGCGAGTGCTCGTGCAGGACACCCCGGACGGCCACAACCTCCCCGGCGGCAGCCCCGAGCTGGTCGACGCCGACCCAGCCGCCACCCTGCATCGGGAAGCTGCCGAGGAATCCCAGGTACGCCTGACCGACCCGGTGCTCCTCGGCCACGAGCTGGCCGGCGGCCACGCGTTCCTGCGGATGGCAGCGCGGATCGTCGGATTCGACGCGCGCCGCCCGGACCCGGATGGTGGCCGCTTGCTCGGGCGACGACTGGTGTCGGTGGCCGATGTATCCCTCCTGCTTGGGTGGGGCGACTCGGGAGCCGAACAGGCGGCTGCCGCCGCTCACGTCGCAGCGACCAGGTGGGCCCTGCCTGTTTGGTCGCCGACAGCACCGTCGGCCGTGATCGACTAGGCCGTGTTTCCAAGGGCGCGGAGCCATTGGTTGATGGCGGCGATGGTGAGGGTGGCTTCGTAGCGCACGGCGAGTTTGTTCTTACCTGGTAGCCATGGCGCGTGTTGTTTGAGCTGGTTGATGCCGCATTCGACGGCGTGACATAGGCGGTAGGCCTCAGGGCCGAAGGCGGGCGAGCGTCCGCCTTTGATGCCTTTGGCCTTGTGGTGGGCATCCTGGTCGTCCTTGCTCGGGATGCACGCGTGGATGCTGCGGGATCGTAGGCGTGCTCGGTTGGCCATGGACGTGTGCGCCTTGTCGTGAGCCACCCCCGCTTTCGTGGAGCTTCTTGACCATGGTCTGATGGCCGTGGGGGAGGAAGTCGTCCGTGGCAGCACCGAAGAAGTACCCCGATGAGCTACGTCAGCGCGCTGTGCGCCTGTACCGCGAGTCGGACCCGAAGCCCGTGATCCGGCGTCTGGCCGAGCAGCTCGGCGTTCATCACGAGGCGCTGCGGAACTGGATCCGCCAAGCCGAGGCTGACGCCGACGAGCGTCACGACCGGCCGACCAGTGAGATGGCCGAGGAGAACCGCCGGCTGCGCCGCGAGGTCACCGAGCTGCGGCGGGCGAACGAGATCCTGAAGGCCGCGAGCGCGTATTTCGCGGCGGAGCTCGACCCGACCCGGCGACGGTCATGAGGTTCATTGATGAACACCGTGACCAGTTCGCGGTCGCGCTCCTGCTACGGGTCCTCAGCATCGGCGCTTCGACCTACTACGCGTGGGTCAGGCAGGCCGAGCAGCCCTGCGACCGGAACGTGGCCGACCTGGGCCTGATCTCCAACATCCACGAGATCTGGGAGACCTCCGGGCGCACCTACGGCGCGGACCGGGTCCACCGGCAACTGCGCCGCGACAACATCCGCGTGGGCCGCAAGCGCGTCGAGCGGTTGATGGCGCAGCAGGGCTGGCAGGGTGCGTTCCTGCGTCGAGGCTGGCGCGGCGGCTCCACGAAGCAGGACCCACGGCACACCCCGGCGCCGGACCTGGTCAACCGGCAGTTCACCGCCGACGGACCGAACCGGCTCTGGGTCGCCGACGCCACCCGCATCCCCTGCGGCGAAGGAGTGTTCTGGCTCGCCGCCGTCCGGGACGTGTTCTCCCGCCGGATCGTCGGCTGGAAGACCTCCGACCGATGCGACACCGACCTGATCCTCGCCGCCCTCGAATACGGCATCTGGTCCCGCGACGTCCGCGACGGCCAGTTGATCCACCACAGCGACCGCGGGTCGAACTACACGTCGTTCCGCTTCTCCGAACGCTTACAGGACAACGGGATCCTGCCCTCGATGGGCTCCGTCGGCGACAGCTACGACAACGCCTTGATGGAGAACTTCTGGTCAACCCTGAAGATCGAACTCGTCTACCGCACGAGCTGGCGGACCCGCGACGAGGCCGAGAACGCGATCTTCGCCTACATCGACGGCTGGTACAACACCCGACGCATCCAACGCGAGCTGGGCTACCTCAGCCCACACGAATACGAGGCTGCCTGGCACAGCCAGACGGAACCAGCCGAACCACATATCACCACCCCTGCACCAGCCGGGAGCAGGTAACCACCGCTCCATCAAAGCGGGGGGAACTCACCCCTGGCACATATGCGAGGTGAAACCCAGTGAAGGGACACCTCATATGTCGACTCCCCGTATCGACCGCCGCATCGGCCAAACCCGCCTGCACCTCCAGATGCCCTACAGCCCCAGCAACCGGGCGTGGCTGCACGACGCCCTCGGCGAGAGGACCCGCCCCCGGTGGAACGACCCCGAGCGCCGGTGGGAGATCGCCCGAACGCACCTGATGAGCCTTGCCCGCGCCCTTGCCGACCGGTTCGGCGCGGTCGACTTGTACCTGGAGTTCAAAACCACGGAGCGGTGCGACTCCAACTGCCAGAAGGCCAAGCATTCCGACTGCGAATGCTCATGCCTCGGCACCTACCACGGTGGCGGCATATGGGGCGGCTGGACCCAGGTCGGCCGCACGACGCTGGTGCGGCCAGGCGTGGAGGTAAGTCACATGCGTCTCACGGCCTAGCGGACAACCCACGACGCGATCTCACCCAGGAATCGGCCCACCGCAGCGTCGTGGTCAAAGCGGGAGCTCAGCTGGCTTTGGCCTGCCTGGCGCATCCGATCCCGCTGCTTCGGGGTGGTGGCCAGCGCCCGATCGATCGCGGCTGCCAGCGCGTCAGGGCGGGCTGGTTCGCTGGTGAACCCGGTGACCCCGTCTGTCACCTGCTCGGCCAGGCCGCCAGCGGTGGTGGTGACGATCGGCGCGGCACCGGCGGCGAACGCTTCCAGGGGGATGCGGCCGAACGGCTCCTGTCGCGATGGCACCACCACCGCCCCCACCCCTCCATGACGACAGATGGCTCCGAGCTGGGGCCGCAACCCGCGCAGCTCACGATGAGCTGTCAGCGCGCCCTACCCATGCCTTGTGTCTATCCGCGACGTAGAAGCCATCAGCTCGTCGGCCCTGGAGGAAGCCAATCCGCATCCGACCCTCGATGACCTGCAAGCCGCGGCGCAAGGGGTGAAGAAGATCGCGAGAAATCAAGACTGGAGGAACGAGCCAGGTCCCCTGAAACTCCCAAACGTTCCGGATTCTTTCTGGACGTTGGCTCAGCCAGTGCTGATGGTTACTTGCGAATTCATCGAGGGCGTCCTGTTCGCTACTCCCGGTAGGTATCGTCTCAAGTTCAGCGACGGCCACGTCCTCAAGATTCCACCGGATTCGGCTCAGGTCGAGGGATTTGTAGTCAACGAGAAACTCGGGATGGTCGCCGTGGTCGTAGAGCCACTGCTTGACCACGTCTTCTGGCCAGCCGAGATTTGCTATTTCTTGCATCTGGATAAATGTCTGGAGTTCCCGGTCGCGATCCGCGATGGGAAGATCCTTTAGATATTTAGGCATCAAGTATCCACCCTTGCTCTGCGTGTCACTTCGCTGCATGGTCGGCGCAGCGGACGAGCGAACTCGGCGAGGCTCGCGTAGCGGTTGCCGAATCCCGCGGTCCGCACACCATGCACAATTCTGCGACTCGAACGCCTTCAGGAATTCCCGAAGGTTGCTCCAACTCACTGTCAGCTCTTAGTGCGAGACTGTAGCCCCCTGGTATAGTTTCCCACCCGTCGCAGCAGTTCGCTATAGGTCCACTGTGCGTCAGCCGCATTGTCATGTCCGAGGAATCAGTTGAGGCTCGCAACGCGGCGGTCGGCGACTGGAAGGAATATCGAGTGCCAGCTATGATCTAGAGTGAGCAGCGCCGGTTGATAAATGTCAGAAAACTGGTCGGCTGTGATGTCTGGAATAGACTCCTGTTGCGTTATCCAAGCATGCGTTTGGAAGGGTTCGTCGCGCTGGCCTGAGCGATATTGCCATTCGCCAGAACCTGAGTTTATGAGAAATTGGCCTAACAGTTCGCACGCATCCCCGCAACAACCGCGCGGGAAGCTGGCAAGGCTCTTTAGTCGAAGTGCACCTTCCTCAAGCGCGGCACGGAATCTGGTGGCTGCGGTAGAAATCGCTGCTAGGTGCCCGCTGGTGGCACCTGGATGGCTCACCATCGCAGCTCGGTCCATTGACTGCAGTCCCGACGGGCTCGTTGGCCCCCGCCGCGATGCTCTATTGATGATGCACCCCCTTGGGTGCCGCTAATCCAAGAAATCCAAATTGGGCAAAGCGTCTACTATCTTCATGGTTTCCAGGCTGACGGTCACGATCCTCTTGATCAGGTCCACCACGTAGCGTGCATCGTCAGACCAAGCGTTCGGGTCGTTGACGATCCCCGAGTCTTTGTCGGTCTTGACCTGATACCGATCGATGATCCATTCAATGGCCGAACGGGGGCCGAGTTGATAGCGGTACGCGTCCTCGGGGATGTTGCTGAGGGTCACGCGGTGGTTGTAAAGGATCGTCGACCGATCCACCACACCTTTGGCTCTAGCAAACTTCATCTTGCCGACTCGATAAAGTTCGTCGAGTGGAGTGGTAGTTGCATCTCCCGCGACTGTCTCGACAATACCTGGGTGCGGCTTGACCTGCTCATAACGGATGTGTAAGTCGGCGAGCTTTCGGCCAGCCTCGGCAAAGCCGCAGAAGTCGACGACCCTCGGTATGCGCGGCAGGGTCTTCTTCAGGTCTGCGGTGAACCTCTCTCGGTATTGCGGCGAGTGCAGCAATCCATACGTGTAGTAGAAGATGTCGTCCTTGACGATCGTCGGGTCGCTATAGCGCCGGCGATAGTCCAGGAGAGCAGCGTCAGTTATGTTGTCCAGTCGCTGGTAGTCGACCGCTAGACCTGCGGCGGCGAAAAGCCCGTCTCCAGAGTCGAATTCGCCGTATGTATAACGCGGAAAGAAGTACCCACCCTTTCCAAACAGATCGAGACACGGGATGAGATTCACTGCCAAGAGGGCGAATTCCGCAGTGGCGTGAAATCCGTTTACATAGAACCCGAAATTTTCATGCATGGGACTCGGAAACATTTGGGGGAGCTTGCCCTGGCGATGGTTTAGATCCCGATCGAAATAGAGATTCTGGCGACAGAAGGCGCGATAAGAACTGGTTGCTACTCGACTTGGGTCGAATGCGAGCTTCTTGCGTCGTGCAACCTTAGGGATGAGGCTTGACGACCAGCTGATTTTCGTCGGATTCCGGTCGATGAACATTTCCGCGTCCGATGTCTGTGGTCGAGTAATACCCCTGGTCTTGCAATGCTCGTCGAACCGGTCCACCTCGCTGTTGTAGAAGTCGATTGTCGACGCCACATTCTCGCTCAGCTGCTGTTCAGAGTAGTTGTAGACCCATGCATCCCGATTTGTTCCCAGGCCAAGCGAGTATGTGGCAAAGATGGGCTCAGAGCCCTCAGCGCCGTTTCGATCTCCCAAAGCCTGGTAGCTTGCGAAGCTGCCATCGCGCTGGTTAATCCAGTCCCCCTCCGCATTGGGTATGATCTCCTGCCACTCGACAGTTTCGAGGTCTTGCCCGCCGATAATACGCAACTTTTCTTCGCGAGTGAGATAATCACCGATGTCGCGATAGTGGAGTAGGCATTGCGAATCCCCTCCGGCAGTCTTGCCGCCCTTGATCAGAATCAAAATGGCGACTGTGTTTCGGCTGCCCGATCCGAAAATCTTGCCGCCCTCTTTGCGGGACTGCTCGCCGCTTGTGCGCTGGTTGCCTCGCAGGTTGTAGCAGTAGATAGCGTCGAAGTCACCGATCAGGGACTTACGCAGCCCGTCGTAGGTATTTCCATCTATGTAGCCGCCGTTGGAGACGTACGCGACAACACCTTCGTCTTCGATTCGGTCACAAGCCCACCGGATGGCCCGGATGTACGAGTCGTATAGCGTGCGCCGCGAGGTCGCATTCGTTTGGGCGCCGTAGGTCGTTTCTATCCGCTCATCGAGGGCCTTGTACTTCAGGTTTTGGTTGTTGTCGTTGACGCTGTCTTGACCCACCGAATAGGGCGGGTTGCCGATGACGACGGTAATGTTCTGCTTCTGTTGCTTTTTGGCGCGTTCGCTGTTGCCTTCGAGGACATCCATCCCTTCCAATTTGGCCGTGCCCTCGGCGAGTTGGAAGGTGTCTGTCAGCACGATTCCTTCGAAGGGCCGGTATTCGCCGTCGACCAGGTCGTGGAACGCGGCCTCGATGTTGACAGCTGCGATGTAGTACGCGAGCAGCACGATTTCGTTGGCGTGCAGTTCAGCCGTGTACTTGCGGAGCAGGTCTTCTGGCTTGATATAGCCGGACTGGAGAAGGCGGACCGGGAAGGTGCCGGTGCCGACGAAGGGGTCGATGATCTGGACGCCCTGGTCTGACAGTGTGCGACCGAAGTGCTTGTGCAGTGCCTGTTCGGTCGAGCGGATGATGAAGTCGACGACCTCGACAGGCGTGTAGACGATGCCGAGGGCGTCGGCGGTCTTCGGCAGGGCGGTCTTGAAGAACTTGTCGTACAACTCGACGATTACGCGTTGGCGGCCCTCGTGGTTGTCGATGCCCTCGGCGCGTACGCGCACCGATTGGTAGAACTCGTCGAGCCTCTTGCTCTCGGCGTTAAGCCCGTGGTCGTCGAGGATGTCGAGCATGCGCTGCATGGCCTTGGAGACCGGGTTGTGCTCGGCGAATCCGTAGTCCTTGAACAGCGCGTCGAAGACCGGCTTGGTGACGATGTGCTGGGCTATCATGTCGATGGCGTCGCTCTCGTTGACGCCGGGGTTGATGTTGACGCGGAGTTCGCCGAGGAACTCCTCGAAGGCGCTTCGCTTCTCGGGGAGGGCCAGCGCGGCCTTGATCCGGGTTACGTGGCGGTCGGCGATTTGGGCGATATCCCTCGCCCAGTCTTCCCAGTACTGCCGCTGGCCGACCTTGTCGACGATGCGGGCGTAGATTGCCTCGCGCCAGTCGGTGACGGAGAAGAGCGCTTCCTGGATGTGCTTGGCGCTTTGGGCTTCCTTCGCTTTTGCGGCCTCGCCGCTGGCGGCTGTGCTCGATCCGTCGCGGTCTACGAGCGATTCGTCACCCGGGCCTATGCTGCCGATGCCGATCTTATTGTCGGGTTTCTTCTTGTTCAGTTCGATCTGGTTGACGGTCGCGTTGAAACGGTCGTCGTGGGCGCGCAGCGCCTGAAGGACCTGCCACACCGTCTTGAAGCGTTGGTTATCGGCGAGCGCTTTCTCCGGTGCCATGCCGGCGGGGATGGCGACCGGCAGGATGATGTAGCCGTAGTTCTTGCCTGGCGCGAGGCGCATGACCCGCCCGACGGATTGAACGACGTCCACCACCGAGTTGCGGGGGTGAAGGAAGAGGACGGCGTCCAGGCTCGGGACGTCCACGCCCTCGGAGAGACAGCGGGCGTTGGACAGGATGCGGGCGCTGGCCGGGCCCGGGTCCTGCTTGAGCCAGTCGAGCAGTTTGTTGCGCCGCAGCGTGTTGAACGTGCCGTCGACGTGCTCGACGTCGCAGCGCAGCACGTCGTCGTCGGCGTCGTCGTAGGCGTCGACCACCTCGGTGAAACGCCTGGCGATTGCCGTGGAGTCGGCGATTGAGCGGGCGAACGCGACGGCCCGTTTCATGGGCGCTTCGTCCTCGGTGAACCCGGAGCCGTCGGCGAACGTGCCGGTGCGCTTGGCCATCGCGTTCCAGCAGCCGATGATCTTCGCAGCGTCGTCGAGTCTCAGTTCAGAGTCCCCGCCGGCAAGACCCTGCTGTAGGGTCCTGGCGACCCGGCCTTCGTCTACGGTGAGGATGAGGACCTTGTAGTCGGTGAGCAGGCCCCGCTCGACGGCTTTCCCGAAGCCCAGCCGGTGGAACTCTGGGCCGTACGTGGCTTCGTCGTCCATCGAGGCCAGCAATGCGTCCGCGTTCCTTGCCTCGGACTTAGTGTCCTCGTTGTAGATCCGCGGGGTTGCGGTCATGTAGAGGCGGCGTTCGCCGCCGAGGTAAGCGTCGTCGTGCACCCGGACGAACGACGACTCGTCATGGCCGGCCAGTGTGACACCGGTCGTCCGGTGGGCCTCGTCGCACAGGATCAGGTCAAAGCGGGACAGGCCCTTGCGCTGGGCCGCCGCCACGGTCCCGATGGACTGGTAGGTGGAGAAGACCACGGTCAGCCCCGACTCAGCCTCAACCCTGGCCATCTGCTCGATCAGGCGGTCGGCGTCGGTCGTGGCGGGCAGGGCCAAGTCATACGTGGCCATGTCATTGTCGTCGCCCGTGCTGGCTCGCTGCTTGCCGACCTTGGCGTCCGAGCACACCGCGAACGCGCGCAGCGTCACCTCAGATTCGTACGACCATTCGCGCAGGCTCTGCGACAGAAGTGCGATGGAGGGAACCAGGAACAGCACGGTGGTGTGCTCTGACTCCCCAGCGACCGCGCGGTCGCGCTGCAGCCGTTCGGCGATCTTTAGGCTAGTGAACGTCTTGCCGGTCCCGCACGCCATGATCAACTTACCGCGATCGTGTTCGACGAAGCGGGCGAAGACATCGTCGATGGCCTCGCGCTGGTGCTTGAGCGGTGACTTCTTTGCCCGAAGCGTCATCTCGACACGGCGGTCAAAGGTGGGCATGTGCCACTGCACCGGGCTCTGCGCGATCTCGTCGAGCCCGATCCGCGTGACCGGAACCTGCTGATCGGCTAGCGCCGCCTCAGCGTGGACGTTCCACTTGTCGGTCGTCGAGATAATCATGCGGCGGGTGAAGCCACCCTTGCCGGAGGCGGTGAAGAAGGAGTCTACGTCCGCCTTCTCAACGGTGTGGTGCGGCTCGTAGAACTTGCACTGGATGGCGCAGTAACCACCCGTCTCGCGGTCCTGCGCGACCAGGTCGATGCCGACATCGCGCTTGTCGTGTGCCGTCCCCGGCCAGTCGGCCCACATCCATACCCGGCTGAACTGCTCGGTCCACTGCGGGTCTGTACTCAGGTACTGGAGCATCAACTCCTCGAAGCCGGTGCCACGATCACGATTGCTCGATGAGCGGTCGCGGATCGCCTTGATGACGTCGTGCACGGTCGTGGTCGTCGTCACTGCGCTTCGAATCCCGTCACAGTTGTCGGCGGGCCGCCCGCCCGCCGGGAAGGAGCACCCAGAGGTACGCGACTCTACCGTCACCCATCGCTGCGGGGACCCTGCGGCAGCGACCAGCGCCAGCGAGGCGGCAGCGTGGGCGTACGGCGCACTCGACCGGCGCATGGAGTGAGGACAGGTCTTCTTCCAGGTCCGAGTTGCGGGCTCCTTCTCCGTGTGGCAGAGCACGGTAGTGGCGTCGGTGGCCAGGACTAGGCGGGCGACTTGCCGGCCCGCGGTCACCGTGGACCTCGGCGTGCTGGGCGGAGGTGATCTCACGCGCCTGGTCGCGAGCAGCCCTCAGGTCGGCCAGCCTCGTTTCGGCGAGCTGTGGTAACAGCCGCCAAGCGGTCGGGTCGGACGTGATCGACCCGAACAGGTCGGCCTAGTTGCGCAGTACCGCAAGGTCGGTGATGGCTTCGTCGCCGTCAGTGAGTATCGCCGCCACATCGACCGCGATTCGACGGGTCATGACCGCTCCGACGGTGCCGCAGCCCGGCCGGGAAGCGGTTGAATGCTCTGTCCAGGCCGGTCGTGTCGGCGAGATCGGCGAGCAGCCGGCGCGGTGTGACCTACCGCGTCTCCCTCGTCTCTGGTCACCGTGATTCTCGGACGTGTTGCGGTGCGGGTCACTCAGCAAGCGCCTTCCGGATGTCACGGCCAAGAGCTACGTCGGTGAGCAGCTGCTGCGGCGGTGCCGGACGGACGGCGTCAGTTCCATCATGTCCTAGGCTGTCGAGGCACCTGCCGGTCCTGGTCTCTGACGTATTCCGCCAAGATGAGGGCGGCTTCTTCTTGTGACGGTGGTGGTCTCGTGACAACCGTGGAGCGTTTCGATGCACCGCGTTTGACGGTGGTGGGCGCGGGCGAGCAGCCCGTCGGTGCGCAGGGCTTGCGTGCGTTGGTGGCCGATGGGTCGGCTGTCATCGCGGTGGGGGGCTTGATCGCCGGAACGTTCTTGACGGAGGCGGGCAAGTCTCTGATGACCGGTGAGAAGCCGGGCCGGGTGGGGTTCGTGGTGGCCGTCATTGTGGGTCTGATCGTCGTGGCGGTCGGCTTCTGGCTGCGACACCGGGCTCGGATGGGGCTGCGGGTTGGGATCATCGTGAATGCAGTGGATGTCCATCGCGGTCTGGCCCGTGCCGAGCAGCGGAATCAGCAGGCGGAGCGATTCAGCCAGGGTTCAGCGGCGGTGACGCTGAAGGCAGAGATCGAGTTGTCGGGTGATCCCGTTCGTGATCGTGAACTGGTTGATCTCCTGGCAGAGGAGACGCTACGGGCCACGACGATTGCGGAGCGGCTCGCTCCGGACGCGGCCCACGTCAATGTGATCCCCACGATGCCGCTGCATGTGGCGTTCTGGTTGGGTGCGCGGCTGGGGTACACGCACGCCCAGCATGTCGCCGTGCATGAGCTTCGGCAGGACACGGGGTCTCCGGCGTTCTTCGCGGCGACGTCGCTGCGGGCGGTGGACGTGAAGGCCGCCCCGCTCACGGTGGAGCGGCTGGAGGCGGTCGATGGCGGCGACATGACGAAGGTGGCGCTCGCGCTCGATCTGCAGAATCGCGGGGATCAGTTCCGGGACGCGGTGGTGAAGGCGTGTCGTGAGCGCGGCATCGGGTGGCTGCTGCTGCTTCGCAACGAGAACCGGCTGCTGAAGCAGGACATGAAGACGTTCAATGGGGTCATCTCGCAGACGTGCGACGCGTGGGATGCCGCGCCGTTGCCGGCCGAGGCGCGCACGGGTCATCACGCGCTCTTTCTGAGCGGGCCGGTGGCGATCGCTGTGGCGCTCGGTGCCCGGCTGGCTGCGCCGACCCCCGGGCAGTGGACGGCGTACACCTTCAACCCTGTTGCGAACGTGTATGAAGCGTTCCCTGCTCCCCCGAACGGCTGACGTGGCGTTCCGCTGGTACGCCCAAGTCTGGCAGCCGGTCCTGCTGGCGGGACGAGGTTGTCGTACTCGCGCCGTACCGTCTCGTCGGTGCTTGGCTCTTTCGGGAATCCGGGTACCGCCCACAGCGCCGTAGAAACCGACCGTGACCTCACCCCCTCGGCGGTCGTACCAGGCGCATCTGCCAGCCCAGGGAACGGAGAGCACATGGCCACGCTGGCCACCCACTTCAAGACGGCACTGAGCAACATCGAGCCGACCGAGGACGCCAAGAACGCCCAGTCGGCCCATACCGAGGTTACGGCGGCGCTAGAGGCGGACGACCTCCTGGTGAAGCTCGGGGTCGACCCGTTGCTGATCGGCTCCTACGGCCGGCACGTGTCGATACGCCGGGTCAAGGACGTCGACGTGTTCGTCCGGCTGAGCAAGGCGGGCAAAGACCTGCGCCCCGGCAAGATCCTCGACCACGTCGAGGCTGTTCTGGAGGCGGCGTTCCCCGGCCGGGTCACGCGCCAGCACCGGTCCGTGATGGTGGACTTCCCGGACTACGATCTGTCCGTCGATGTGGTCATCGCCCGGCCGTGCGGGGATCACTGGGAGATCCCGGAGAAGATCGAGGACGACGGGAATGCCCGGTGGGTCGAGACCAACCCCACCAAGATGGCCGAGCTGACGACGCAGGCAAACAAGGAATACCTGCTCTACGACGACGATCCCGGAAGCGGGGTCTACGTCCCCGTGGTCAAGCTCGTCCGTCAGATCCGCCGGGTCTGGGTCGATGACCAACCCGGCGGCTACTTCTTCGAGGTTCTCACGTATCACGCCTTCAGTAACGTCAAGCCGGACGAGACGACGTACGCCGGGTACCTGACCGTCGTGCTCCGCGAGATAGCTGACCTGCTCGTGGACGTCGCCGACGAGGGCCTCGACGACCCGACGCTGGACGGCAAGAAGATCAAGACTAAGGCCACGGCGGAGCAGTTGGCTGCCGCAGCCGAGCGGATCGCCGAGGCGGCGACGCTGGCCGAAGACGCCCTGGACGCGGAGGACTGCCCGGCCGCAGTGAAGTGGCGTGAGCTGCTCGGCACGACCAAGAACACCACGACCGAGGAGCACGTCTTCCCGCTGCCGGAGTACTGCAACGCCGATGGCACAAGGAAGCAGGCGTCGGCGGTGACCCGGGGAGCGTCCACCGTTCCGGCCGGGAGCGGCCGCTACGCATGAGCAGTTCCTGGCAGAGCGGCCTCGTTGCCGAAGCCGACTCCTGGCGCGCGCGCCTCGGGGAACTCGGCTTCGGTGACGACGGGCATCGGCTACGCGGCGACCTGGCGTGGCAGCACCCGGTCCACGGCCTCGTCCATGCCCGCATCGAGGTGGAGCTGACCGATCGGTTTCCGTTCGCCGCGCCAGCGGTTCGGGTGCTCGATCCCGGAACAACGATGGAGCTGACCTTCCACATCGACCGGCCTGCCCTGCCGGGGCTTCACGGCAACCTTTGCCTCTGGGACGGCAGCGCCCATCCGGTCGACGCGGCACCATGGCGCGAACCCCAGGTTCTGCTGGCTCGGGTACGTAACTGGCTGGAACAGACGGCCGCAGGCTGGCCGGACGACGATGTCTGCGACCTCGAGCGGTACCTGGTGCAGGACGCCGACACTTTCGTGCTCTACGACGCCGACGTGCTCACCGGGAAAACCGGGCTCTACAAGACAGCACCGGGGCCCACACCGCGCACCATCGAGGTGACCGGCAGCCGGCGGCCGGGGGTCATCGCTCCGAGAGGACCTCAGCAGCTACATCCGAAGGACCGTAGACTCGCGTGGGTCGATGATCTCGGGGAGGTCAGCTCCCCACCTCGGGAATGGGCCGATCTCGCGCAGGCTCTCGGACGTGCCGAGGAAGTCACTCGTCTGATCGCGCTCGGTGCCGTCGGCTACCTCCTGCTGCGGTACTCCCGCAACGACCATCAGGCGGCCCTGGCTGTCGCCGTACAACGTGGCGGCCCCGTTCCGTCGATCACAGCCTGCGAAAGCGCCGACACCAGCCTGGCCACCCGGTCGATACGCGCGGGCAACACCGCTGTGGAACTGGCTAATGTTCGGATAGCCGTGGTCGGTGCCGGCGCGCTCGGGTCTTTCGCCGCCGACTTCCTGTTCCGCTCCGGCGTCCGCCGTCTAACTCTGATCGACGGTGAGCGTCTGCGTCCCGGCAACGTCGTGCGGCACCTCGCCGGCAGTAGCGACGTCGGGAAGTACAAGGTCACCGCTGTCATGGACCGGCTGGCGGCCACGGGGTTCGACGTTGGCGAGGTGGAGTGGCGGAACCGGGACCTCACCCGGCTGGGCGACGCCGTCGAGCTGGTCAAGACCCACAACGTAGTGCTCGACGCCACCGCTCACGCCGGCGCCAGCAGCCTGCTCGCGACGGCCGCTGCCATCGTCGGCGCGTGGACCGGTCACACAGTCATCTCCGCCTGTGTGCAGCGTGAGGGCGACATCATCAGGGCTGACCGTTTCCCCCTGCGTCGTGCAGAGCAACACCTACCGGCCCTGGCCAGCGAACCAGTCCGCGCAGGAGTGCGGGAGGCCGGGTGCGGTGAACCTGTCTCGCGGACGCCACCAGCGGCGGTCATCGCCGCCGCCGAGCTCGCCTGCCGGATGATCATCGACGAGGCAACCCACCAATGCGCCCTGCCGGCGACTATGGCCGACGTTCGCCGGTCGCAGCCTGATCCGCCCTTCGACCGGCTCGGTCTGCTCACGCCAGATGCCGTTTCCGTCCCGGTGGCGTTGTGACCGGCCCAGTTCCAGTGGTGATTCACTCTGACGCTCGTCAGACCATCAACGAAGCGGCCGGACGTGCCGCACCGCTGGAGGCCGGCGGTCTGCTTCTTGGGTGGTGGGACAGCGACAGGGTGATCGTCCGTTCTGCCGTCGAGGTAGTGGATCCGGCCGCCTCCGGCACCTCGTGGATCCGGCGCGAGAACCTTGCCCAGCAGGCCCTCGACTGGGCGATTGCCACTCTCGGGCACCCCTGGATGGGTTATGTCGGCGACTGGCACAGCCACCCTGCGCCGTGTGGGGCAAGCGTGCAGGACCTTATATCCATCCGAGAGGCATCCCGTGCCTATCTCCAGCCACTGCTACTCATCGTGCACCGCTGCGACGGCGTCCTCGACATACGAGCGGCTCGCCGTGGCAGGTCACAGACCGTTCTCGAGGTTGCGGCCTGAAGCGATCGGGATAGCGCCCCCGTTTACCCCCGCAAACCCGTGCTGGGCGTTGACCGATAGCGACAAGTTGTGATCGACGGTTAGCTGCGTTTGTGCAGACGAAAGCTGGTTCTTGACGATCGATGACAAGGCCGCGAGGTCCTCGTCGACAACCGCTCGTCATCGGCGTGGCATCGCTAGCTCGGCGGTTCGCGCGTCCAAGGCCAGGTAGGTGTCCTCGGTCGCCGCTTCCAGCACATTCTGTTCTGGTTCTGGGGTGAGTCGCGCTGGACGGTCGATCAGCGACCACCAGTTGCGGCTCTGCACCGATTCGAACGCTTCGCGCGTACGGTATCGTGCCTCGGACCTGCTCACCTCCTGGTAGAGTAGCTGCCTCCGTGCGGCATTGATCTGATCAGCGACATCGTCAGCCTGGTCCCGGCGTGGGCGCGGAATTTCCTGGTCCACCATCACCGCGATCTGCTCCTGTTGCCGCGCGAGTTCTTCGCACGCGGCGTACAAGCGCCGGGACATGCCGAGGACGAGGTCGGTGCCGGGTACGGCGCCGGTGAGCATGTCGAGCCGATGCTCGCCAGGTCGTTGTAGATAGCTCGGATCTTGGCGGGCTTGCTGCCGCTCCACCTGTGTGGACTCGTCGTCCTCGAGGAGCGTGACCGTTGCGGCGCTGCCGCGCCGGCTGCGCCGATCCTCGATACCCGGGCCGATCGGAAGAACCCGAAGTGAATCCGTCGGCAACGCCCGCAGCGAAAAGTATGTCAACATGCGTGACTGCGCCAGCATGAGAATTCGGTCGGTCTCTGCGGCCTCGGCCTGCCCCGGCCGGAGGGACATGCCTGGGTCATGATTCTCGACGTCGATTGTCATGAACAATCGATCGGTGAGGCTGGTGCCGCACAGGACTTTGACGTGTGGCCCCGTCATCAGGTCGGGCCGGCAGAGCTGCGCCGCGCCTTCGCGTAGACGAGGTAGACCGATCCGGCGTCCTCCTTTAGCCTCGACGATCCAGGGGAGCCCGGTCGCGGGGTGATATCCGATGAGGTCTGGCAGGCCGAGCGACGGGGTCCACGCAGGTCCATGCCCGAGTGGGGCCCGAGCCTCCGCGTGTAGCGTCGGCCCCAAGCCCATCAGTCCACGGCAGGCCCACTCTGCCATCGTCATCCCGATGCGATATCCGAACGCGGACTGGGCTGTGTCCTCCGTACCGCTTGTGTAGATAACGTTCGGTTCGACGATGTGCCGGGCAAGCGTACCTGCGGACAGAATCTCGCTGCGACACAGATAAGCGACCAGCGGCGATCTGCGAGCCACGATCTCGGACCAGGCAAGTGCCGGTACGGCGGTGAGCCATGCTGTCGGATCCCTGCCCACCGACAGCGCCGCGTCGAGAACATCCCGCCAGGTTGTGGTGACGAGGTAATCGCCGCTGGCCGGGATTTGCGACCCATCGCCTGGCCAAGGACGCCATACGCTGGCAACCCGCGAGGGCATAGGTCGACGTGCCGGTTTAAGATCCGGGCTTGACCAGCGTATGAAGACTGGGACGTCGAAGGAGTCCTTGGCGGCGATGGGGCTTCCCGAAGCTCCCGGGGGCGGCAACATCCCTGCATGATCGCAGGAGTTGACCGTCGTGTGTGAAGTCTCGTTTCTTGGGCGATCTCGTGGCGGTCGCCACCGGCCGTCTTGTCGATGTCGACGAGGTCCGCTGCGGTGGACTGGTTCCGACCGATGGGTCCAGCGTGCTGGGCGTCAACGTGATCGATCATCTTCGCCCCGGGGCGGGCTCCACCTGTGGAGCATTGGTCTCACGCAACCCTGGTACCCAGGGGCTGCGGTGACCGGATACGCTGTCCGACAAGTGTCCACCCCTCGGGGTGGCGTCTGACCGTCTGGCGATGCTTCACGGCGAGCTCCGGATCCGGCTACCGGATGAGCCGCCTATAAATTTACCAGGCGGGAACACGAGTCGAATACGTTGCGGTACCTATATAGAGCGCGTGTGTTAGAGCAGTAGAGGGCTTCTGCTAGTCGGAGCAGGACCTCAGCAATTGGCCCATAGGCGGTCGAGCTGAGTCCTGCGCGTCTCCAGCTCGGTCAAGAACCGTAGGAGACCGTTGTGGAGAGCCCAACTGTGCAGTCAAACCCGTTCCCCTGGGCCACCCTCATCGTGGTCGGCGTACCAGCGGCCGGTGCAGTCATCGTAGCTGCCGTCGCTCTTCGAGGCTCTGACTCGGCAGACCGAGCGGACATCATCAGGGCGGCGGTCGGGTTCGCTACGTTGACGTAGCCAGCTGGCTCATGACAGTGGCGGGCGGCCCCCGTTTACCCCCCGAAAACCCCTGCCGAAGGTTCGCGGTGAGCGACAAACACTGGCTAGTCGATGCACACATAATTGCAGTTCAATGACGGTTCTTGGCGATCGACGATAAGGCAGTAGACGTAACTTTCGGTGAGCGTAGGTCGACGGTTCGATTCCGTCAGGCGGCTCGGCACGATGCCCTGACCAGCGGAGACGCTGGTCAGGGCATCTTTTGTATCGATGAAGATTTGAGTCGCCCCCCGAAAACTCTTCCGCGTGCCGCCCGAGTGGAGCCGTCCGACCTGGAAGTCGAGGTGCCCAGGGATTCGATGATCCCTGTAGTTCGCCTCGTACGATGTGATCGGATCTTGCGTGTGCGTGTGCGTGTGCGGCGTCGACCGCACCGCAGCGCTGATCGCCGTGGTCTCCGATGAGCTCAACCGGCCGGCTCTCGAGGCGTCCTCCCGCCGCTCGGTGTAGCGAGACTTCGGCGCTGGCATCGCGGGGCTGGCGGCGCACCGGCGGTTCAATGCGCCCTCTGGCGTGACGTGGTTCAGGACCCGTTGCCCAACGGGTTGCGCTACATCCCCGAGGGTGAGTTTCCATACGCTCTTTGGCGTGACGTGGTTCAGGACGACGACGGGACGATCGTCCTCACCACCGACCCGGAGTTTCCATACGCCCTTCGGCGTGACGTGATTCAGGACAACGCCAGGTGCGACGCCGACTGGACCCGTGGATGTTTCCATACGCCCTTTCGCGTGACGTGGTTCAGGACGACCCGCAACGGTGTGCTCCGCATCCGTCACCGCAAGGTTTCCATACGCCCTTTGGCGTGACGTGGTTCAGGACGTACTTCGAAATGCTGAAGCGCCTGAGCGGCTGTTTCCATACGCCCTTTGGCGTGACGTGGTTCAGGACACGCCGGGACGGACAACCGCCTCGCGACCGAGGAGGAGCAGTTTCCATACGCCCTTTGGCGTGACGTGGTTCAGGACCCTGGCCCTTGTGCGAGGGGTGTGACCAGGTTGTTTGCCGCGCCGCTGCATACCACCTGGCGTGCGGCGGCAGTTGGACCGGCGAATGTCAATGCATTTCGTGCGTTTGTGCTGGTAGGGATGGCTGCATAGGGGGCGATGTGGAGACTTGATCGGCTACCCAGGTCCGGATCGCCTGTTGCCTAGTGCTTTTGGCGGTTTCTATGGGACTGCCCAGTAGAGGGTATCGGGTTGGACGGTGGCTTGGCCGATCGTGGTGATGCCGTTCCAGCAGGTTCCGCAGAGGGGGACGATGTGGATGGAGTCGGTGCGGGGGTTGACGAGTTGGCGGAGTTGTTCGGTGAGGTCGTGGAGGTCGTTGGCGTCGAGGGTGCAGACGAAGACGCTGCGTTGGATGCGGTCGCCCCAGGTTTGGATGGTGGCGGCGGCGCGGGCGCGGGTGGTGTCGGTGGAGATGTCATAGGTGATGAGGACGGTGGGCATGGTGGATCACCGCCATGATAGGCCGGTCCACGGGGTGCCGTGGTCGATGTGGGCGGCGAGGCGTTGGGCTTGGCGGTGGAGGTGGCGGCGGAGGCTGCCGGTGAAGCCGGGGAGCGCTCCTCGGGTGGTGTGGAGCATGCGGCGTTCGTAGGCGTCGATGAGGGCGGCGCGGCCGGCTTCGGTGAGCAGGATGCCGGCGCGGCCTTCTTCGGTGCGGGCGTGTTCGGGGCGGAGTTGGTTGGCGCGGGCCAGGGTGGTGACGGCTTGGTCGACGACGAGGGGGCGGAATTCCTCGATGAGGTCGAGGGCGAGGCTGGGGCGGCGGTCGGTGTCGGTGTGGAGGAGTCCGATGGCGGGGTCGAGGCCGGCGGCGGTCAGGGCGGCGACGGCTTCGCCGGTCAGCAGGGTGTAGCCGTAGGAGAGGGCGGCGTTGACGAGGTCCAGGGGTGGGCGTCGGCTTCGGCCGGTGAATCGGAGGGGTTCGGGGACGGCGAGGCTCAGCGCGGTGAAGTAGGCGCGGGCGGCGGCGCCTTCTACGCCCATGATTTCGTCTCGGGTGGCGGCGTCGGGTAGTAGGGCCAGCATGCGGCGCATCGCGTCGACGCTGGCGGCGAGGTCTTCGTGGTTGTCGCGGCGGGTGATCCGCTGGATGAGGACGATCTGTTTGCGGATCTTCGCGTCGATGGCGGCGCGGCCGAACGGGATGGCCCGGTCCGGGTCGTCGGCGCAGGCGAGTTGGGCGCGGAGTCGGGTGACCCGTCGGGTGGAGCCTGAGCTGAGTTGCCCGAGGTAGTGGCCACGGCGGGACGCGATGATGACCTCGACGTCGCTGGCCAGGGCCCAGGAGCGGGCGCCGGCGCTGAGCCCGACCGGGCCGAACAGGACGAGTCGTTCGACGTGTCCGGTGGGTACGTTGAGCAGTTCGACGTCGTCGGTGGTTTCGACGATGAGTCGGCCGGCTTCGGTGCGTACGGAGGCGCCGGGTTTGGCGACGTAGACGGTGCGGGTGGCGGGTTCGACGATGCGGTGGTCGTCGAGGACGGGTGGGTAGCGGGGGCCGAAGTCCTCGCCGAGGAAGCAGAACCCGTCGGTGAAGGACATCACGCTGCTGTCGGTGCCCAGGCGCATGCGATCTCGGCGGCGGCGTGTTCCACGAGGTGGAGTCCTTCCTGTGCGTCGGTGCGGGTGGCGGCCAGGACGCAGAAGTCGTCGCCATAGCGGACCATGGGGAATCCGGCGGCGGTGACCCGGTCGTCGATGTGTCGTAGGGCGAGGTTGGCCAGCAGGGGGACAGCGGTGCGCCTTGCGGCAGGCCCTGGGTGGGGCGTGGTCCGGTGTCGCCGCCGATGGGGCGGCGGAGTAGGAGATCGATCAGGGCGAGGACGTCGGCGTCGGTGAGCGTGGTGGACAGCAGGCGTCGTAGGCGGGGCACGTCGATTGAGGGGAAGCAGTCGTCGATGTCGGCGTGTGCGACCCAGCCGAGGCCTTCGGCGCGGAGCCGGGCGACCTGCTGGACGGCGTCGGTGACGCCGAGGCCGGGGTGGTAGGCGTAGGCGGCGGGGCCGAGTAGCGGGTCGATGATCGGGGAGAGGGCTGCGGCGAGGGCTTTCTCCACGATGCGGTCGGTGACCGGCGGGATCGCCAGGTGCCGGGTGTCGCCGTCGTCCTTCGGGATGGTCACCGGGGCCAGTGGTTTTGGCTGGTAGGTGCCGGTGGCGAGTTGGTCGGCGAGGTCGGTGAGGCGGGCGTGGGGGTTGGCGGCGAACCGGCGGGTGCCGGTGGAGAGCATGCCGTCGTCGTGGTCGTCGGCGAGCAGGTCCTCCCACGCGCGGGTGAGGGCGGCCAGGTTGGTCGCGGTCGTGTACAGCGGGCTGGTCATGGGCGGCCGGGTTGTCGCCAGGTCGGTTCGGGGCGGACCTGGCCGAGTCCTCGGGTGGTGTGGGCGCCGATTCCGGCGTAGGGGGCCAGGCGGATGAGCCGGTCCACGGCGGCGCGGATGTCGGGGTTGTCGCAGGTGTAGCGGATGCGGCCGACGAACCCGGAGACGGTGAGGTTGTTGATTCGCAGGATCTCGTTGGTGCCGTCGACGTCGGTCACCCAGATCGGGTCGGTGGAGAGGTCGAGGGTGATCTCGGGTAGGTCGGGTGGGGCGAAGCGGCGCCAGGTGGCGCGCAGGCTGCCGAGGACCGGGTTGGGTGCCGGCCAGGGGGTGAAGGCGTTGCCGCGGCGGAACGTGGTGGGGGTGACGAAGCGTAGGCACCAGGCGTTCGCGCCGCTGTCGCTGTCGGCCAGGTGGGTCCATGCGGTGGTGGCGAGTTGTTCGGCGCCGAGGGTGAGGTGTGTGTGCTGGGCGCCGAGCCGGAGCCGGACCCCGGGCGCGGCCCGGGTCAGCAGCCGGTTGGTGAGGGTGTCGTCGAGCAGGGTCACCTCGAACCCGGGGGCGTCGGTCTGCCGGGTGGGCGGACTGACCGTGTACGGCTTGGCCTGCGTGTGGTGTGTGGTGTCGGTGTCGAACCAGCCGGAGACGACGGCGTGCAGGTGTTCCACGCGTACTCGGGTGGGGTCGATGCCGGGGGTGGTGATCCGCCAGCGGCTGGGCATGTCGGCGGCGGCCTCCATCCGGATCGGAGTGGTTGTCGCGGCGCTGGACGGCTCACGGTAGGTGACGGTCATGGGGGCGGCAAGTGGTGCAAGTGTCGTGGTGTGGACAGCGGGCGGATCGCCCTGGACGGTCTGCGGTGGCTGGTGTGGTGACCAGGGCTGATGCCTCGATCTGGTGACGGTGGGTGCCGTCGCGGTCGCTGTTGTTGTCCGGGCGTGGTCTTGTGGCCGTGTTGGCGGAACGGTACGTATGGGAGTCATGACTTTCGGCGGTGGCCGGCGGGACGCGTTCCCGGGTTGCGGTGACGTGTGATGGTGTCGGTGGTGGTCACCGGGTGGGACGCGGATGCGCGGCTGCTCCGGTACGTGCCGGTCAACGGCGGCGAAGGCGGCGGCGAGAGCACGGTGGAGGTGCCGGCCGAGGATGCGGGGGAGGTGTCCGCCGAGTGCGGGCGGGGCCCGCTGCCGAGGGCCGGTGATTTGTTCATCGAGGGCGGCCGTTGCCAGCTGGACCTGTGTGGTCCGCCGGCCCGTTGGTGTAAGGCGAAGCGGGACGGTGCGGCGGTGCGGCTGACCGAGCGGGACACCAACGACCGGGGCGTCACGTTTCCTGCGACGTCGCTCGGGCTGCCCGGCGAGGAGGCGACCCTCGATCGGGTCCAGCAGATCGGCGACTTCCTCCTGTTCGACCCACCAGGGCCGGTGCCTGGCTGCTGGGTTCGTCCGGGTGGGCTGTCCGGATGGCTGGAAGCGCTCCGCCAGGAGCTGGCGGTGGCCAAGGCTCGGAGGCGGCGTCGGGACCGGTTCGTCAACCCGTACACGTTCGTGCCGTTTCCTGCGCGGGTGGTGCGGCGGGAGCCGGCGGGGCACGAGTGGCTGGCGCCGGGCCGGCTGTCCGGGCGGCTGGTGGTGCGGTGGGAGTTCACCGGGCCGGCCCAGGCGCCCGACGGGTCGGCCGACGGTGCCGTGTTGCGGTTTCCGGGGTCGTCGGTGAAGGGCGTGGTGCGGTCGGTGCACGAGACGATGGCCGGCGGTTGCCTGCGGATCGTCGATGAAAAGTTCGTCCCGTCCTACCGGGACACCGCCTCGCCGTTGTCGGACGACTGGACCCTCGCCGTCGTCTCGACGGACTTCAACGGGCAGCCGCTGACGGTGCGACCGGGAGAACAAGTCGTGTGGGTCCGCTCCGGGCAACTCGTCGCGGCCTGCGGCGCTGGACTACGGACCGGCAGCCGGATCGGCCTCAACCCGCCGGAGAGAAAGAACAGCCTGGGGCGGTATGAGCTGGACGAGCGGGCTCGGGTGACGGCCGGTGGTGGCTGGGTGGTGCTGCTGACCGACGCCGGAGCCCGGCCGGAGAAGCGTCGGGACGGCAGCGCGGCCCTGTACTTCGCCGCCTGCGGCCACATCCCCGACTCGACGCCGGAGGCGGAGGTGGACGAGGCGGCATGGCGACGGTTCCGGCAGGCGGTGGCGGGTGCCCGCGAGGCGGTCCAGAACCGTAGGCCGGCACGACGGGAACTCGGCCATGAAAAGCCCGCTCAGGCCGAGCAGAACAGCTGGGTGCCGGTGACGTTCCGGGGGCAGGTCATCGGCGAGCGGAAGTCGGTGACCGGCTGGTTCGAGGAGGGCGACGTGCTGTGGGTACGCCGCGACCGGAGCGGCCGGGTGGTCGAGTTGCGGCTGTCGGCGATCTGGCGGCACCCGGGCAGGGGATCGTTGGGTGAGCGGGTGCCGCCTGACCTGTTGCCGTGCACCGATCCGGTGTCGTTGTGCCCGTCGTGCCGGTTGTTCGGGTCGGCGGACACGCAGGCGCGGGACGAGGACGGCCGGGCCGACCAGCGGGCGTACGCCGGTCACGTCAGGTTCGGGGACGCCGTGTCGGCCGGGCCGGTCGCGTTGACCGCATTCCGGCGGGCGCCGATGGGCACGCCACATCCCGGGGCCGGTCAGTTCTACCTGTCCTACGCCGACCGCCGCCCGGCGGGAAGGGGGCGGCTGCCGACGCGGGAGTGGGGTGCCGATCCGGACCGGTCGCAGCCACGACCGGTGCGGGGACGCAAGTTCTACTGGCACTCCGCGCCCGGCACGCATCCACCCCGACACGAGGCGCAGGAGCATCACCGGCCGCAGATGGTCGCGGACAAGCTGCTCGCCCCGCCCGGCACGACGCTGACGCAGACGGTCACGTTCGACAACCTTGACCCCGCCGAGCTAGGAGGTCTGCTGGCGGCCCTGCAACCGGACCTGGCCCTGCGCCCCGGCGGTGAAACCGACGAGAGAGGGCCGACGCGGCTGCATCTGGGCGGTGGCAAGCCGCTGGGTCTCGGCTCCTGCACCGCCACCGTCGTGCAGGCGCAGGTGTGGGACGCGGGCAGCCGCTACGGCGACAGCCCACCGCCCGCGTACACGCCGGAGGTGTTCGTCGGGGCGTTCGTCGCGTCCTGCCCGGACGAGGTGACCGCGACCTGGCCGGCGTTGTCGGCGGTGCTGGGTGCCGGCACGGTCAACGGCGCCCGGGTGTCGTATCCGCCTGGCGCGGACTGGACCGACCGGCAGCAGGACCCGAAACGGTTCGACGAGCCGTTCGCCTTCTTCACCGTCACCAGCGGCATGTACCTCGCGAAGGGCGAGGAACGCCCGCTGCTGCCGTTGCCCGACCCGACCGCCCCGGACCAGACCCTGCCGATCATCCACGAGGACCACAAGGAGTATCGGCCGAAGGGTCGACGCTCATGACGGGTGGGATGTTCATCGATGTCGCCGCCGTCCGGATCGGGGACTACCTGAGCCGCACCCCGGACCTGAAGGGTCGCCGTGGCGCGTCGGCGTGGCTCAGCCACACCTCGCACCGCACCGGGTTACCCGACTGGCTGGCGACCGCCACCGCGCACCTGCGCACCAGACCGGAGGTCAACCCGGAGGCGGGCGAGGCCGATGGGCTGATTCCCCTGCGGATACCCGCCGGCCCGGCCGACGGTCCCGGCGGCGGGGCCGCCGAGGAGGTGGCCCGGACGGTCGTGGACGCGCTGCGGCGGCGGCTGCCCGGGGTGTGGCTGCGGGCGAACTGGGCCGCCGCTGACTCCTACCTGGCGGCGTACCGGGTCATGCACGACCCCGGGACCGGTACCGGCCTGGAGGCGTTCCCACCGCTGCCGGACCTGCCGGTGCTGGCTACCTGCGCCCGCTGCCGGGTCGACCCGGCGGTCGCCACCATCGACATCCACGAGGAGCAGAACGTGCCGGTCTGCGCGGACTGCGAGGCCCGGTACACCGACCGGTACCGACAGCCCGGACTGTGGCATGAGCACGTGCCCGTCGGCGCGGAAACCGATCTGCTGCGGGCGTTGTCGCTGACCCCACGTCAGGTCGTGCAGCACTTCACCGAACTGGCCGCGCTGGGTGGGGAGGACGGTGACCGTAACCACCTGGCGACGGTGTACATCGACGGGAACGGGCTCGGCGCGCTCTTCGACCACGTCGCCCGTCACGGCGACGGGGACCTGAAGGCCCGGGTGTCGGCGCGGGTGTCGGCGGCCACCCGCGCCGCGCTGGTCGAGGCGACCCGGGTCGTCCTCGGCTCCTCCCGTGCGGTGCCGGTCATCCCGCATCTGGTCGGCGGGGACGACGTACTCGTCTCGGTGGTCGCCGACCGGGCGTGGCGATTCGTCACCACCTATCTGGAGGCGTTCGCCGACCAGATGCGCGGCATCGACGGCCCGGCCGGACTGCTGCCCGACGGGCAACAGGTGACCGCGTCCGCCGGCCTGGTCTTCGCCCACGCGAAGTTCCCCTTCCGCCGCAGCGTGGAACTGGCCGAAGTCTTGCTCAAGAAGGCGAAGAGGGACCACAAGGGGCGGGACGCGGCGGTGGGCTGGCTCGACGTCACCCGCGACGGTGAACAACCACCCCGGCACCGGGCCACGTGGACCACCCAAGAGCTGGCCGCTCTAGGGCCGGCGCTGGCGGCGCTGGCCACCGTACCGCCGTCCGGGCGGGCCGTCTGCGAGCGGCTCATCGACCCCGGCCGGCCTGCCCTGTCCACCGCCCGGCTACGCGAACAGGCCCGCCGCCTCGACCGCAGCGACGTCCTCGACCCGTTCCTGACCCACGGCGGACCGGCCACGGTCGCCGACGCGCTCTGTCTGGTCCGGTGGTGGCGGTGACCCTCACCTTCGAGATCACCTTCCACGGGCCGTTCCGGGTCGCGACCGGGCGGGCCGGCGACGGCACCGACAGCGTCATCGACCGGGACGTGCCGCTGCCCGCCTCCAGCATCAAGGGCGTCATGCGCTCCGCTGCCCGGGACCTGCTCACCCTCCCACCACACCTGGTGGAGGCGGTATTCGGGACCGCCTGGCAGCCCTCGCCGTGGAGCTGGTCCGACGCCACCCTCACCAGCGACGGGGTCGAGCAGCTGCGGGTCCGTGCCCGCGCCCGGATCCAGATCTCCGACATCACGCACACCGTGGTCGACGGCGCGCTCGCCGTCGGCGAGGAGATCCTCGCCCACCAGGCCACCTTCACCGTACGACGCAGCGGCCCGGTGCCCGCCGCCGACCTGCACCGGCACGAGGCGGTGCTGACCGCCGCCGCCCGCGCGGTCACCGCGCTCGGCGGCGACCGGCGACGCGGACTCGGCTGGGTGAGCATCACCCCGCTGCACCCGGCATGGACCGCAGCCAGCGCCGACCACCTGACCGACCTGCTCCACAGCTCGGAGGAGTCATCATGACCGCGCCCGGCCCGGCCGTGCTGGCGGTGACCGTGACCGCCCGGCAACGACTCGCCCTCGGCGTCGGCTCCGAGATCGGCTACCACACCGCCGGCCACCGCTACGTGCCGGGCAGCGCGCTCCGCGGCGCACTCGCCGCCGTCTGGATCACCGAACACGGCCCACCCGGACGCGACAACCCGAAGCTTGACGAGTTCCGAACCCTCTTCGACGGGACGATCCGCTACGGGAACCTGCTACCCGCCGGCAGCCACCGCACCCCACTGTCGGTGTTCCAGTGCAAATACTCGCCCGAACCGACGTGCGCGGAGACGGTCGTCGACCGGGCGTTCGAGACCGGCGACCACTGTCCCGGCTGCGGCCAGCGGCTCGAACAGAGCCGAGGCAACCTCGACCCGCCCGGCGAGCCGACCCGCATCACCCGCACCTCGATCGACCCGGCCACCGGCCGGGCCAAGGACGGCGAACTGTACGCCAACGACGCCCTACCCGCCGGCACCACCCTGACCGGCCTGATCCACGGCCACCACCCGTGGCTCACACAACCCCACACACTGTGGCTCGGCGGGCGGCGTACCGTCGGCGGACAGGCCGACCTCACCACCACCGCACACCAGCCCGCCGCGCCGACACCGCCCGCACCCGGAAAACCGCTGGTCATACGACTGGCCAGCCCCGCCGTCTTCGTCGACCTCGCCGGACGCCCCCGGCTGACACCCGAACCCACCCTCGACCTCATCCCCGGAGCCACCCTCCTGCCCGAGACGTGGACCCGGGCGGTCACCTGGTCCGGCTGGCACGCCGCCTCCCGCCTGCCCAAACCCGCCGAACTCTGCGCCACCGCCGGCTCCACCTACCGGATCACCGGCACCCCCGACGTCCTCGCCACGCTCGCCACCCGCCTCCTACGCGACGGCATCGGCCTACGCCGGTCCGAAGGATTCGGCGACGTCACCATCGCCACCCAACCCTGGCGACCCACCGCTGCCGGCATGGACGACGACACCACCACCGATCCGCTGTCCACACTGCACAAGCGGCTACTCGACATCGGCCTTGACGACGCCGCCTGGCGGTGGCTCATCGGTGCTCTCCGCGCCCTCCAGGTCGAACACCACCGCACCGGCACCGTCCCCGCCAACCTGCTTGTAGACCTGCTCAAACAGCCCACCGCGGCCGGTCTCTCCGGCCGGCAACGCGACCACCTCCGCAAGACCCTGGACGGGCTCGCCCCGGCCAGCCTGCGGGACCTCACCACCCTCGTGCTCACCACACCCGCCGCCGACCGCCAACGAGCAGCACGACAGGCGGCACGATGATCATCACCTTTCTGATCGCCGAGATCACCGTCGAACCCGGCTGGGCCGTCGGCGCCGTACCCATCGAGGACCCCACCCTCGACCGCGACCTGCTCCACGACACCGACGGCCGACCCTGGGTGCCCGGGTCCGCACTCGCCGGATCACTGCGCGCACACCTGCGCCAGCACGACACCCGCCACGGCACCACCCTCGACACCACCCTCATGGGCAGCCGCCCCCCAGCACACCACGGCGACACCACCGACCCGTCCCCGCTGTGGATCCTCGGCACCCACTTCACCCCCGACCCCGGCAGCGAAACCCTCACCCAAATCGTCGGGCAGACCGCGATCGACCGGCACCGGGGCACCGCCCGGCCCAACTCCCTGCGCTACAGCCACACCGTCGCCACCGGCGGAACCCTCACCGCCTACCTACGCCACGACGGACCGCTCACCAACGACCACCTTCACGCCCTCGCCGCCTGGCAACCCGCCATCGGCCGCGACCGCACCACCGGCGGCGGCCAGGCCCGCCTACGTTCCCTGCGCCACGGCAGCATCGACCCCACCACCCAGGACGGCATGCGCACCTGGCTCACCCACACCGGCCCCGCGCTCGTCGAAGCCGTCGCCACCCACCCCATCACCCCGACACCACCACCGACCCGACCCTGGCTGGACGTCGACCTGAACCTGGTCGACGCGCTCCTCGTCGGCGACCCGCGACCCAGCGGCGCGGCCACCGCCCGCGCCCGGGACAACCAACCGTTCGTCCCGGGCTCCGCGTGGAAGGGCCTGTTCCGCTCCCGAGCCGAATACATCCTGCGCTCCCGCTACGGCCCCGACACCGCCTGCCGACAACAGACCGGCTGCGGCACCTGCCCCACCTGCGACCTCTTCGGCCACCAGGGCAGGCGAGGACGACTCGCCTTCCACGACAGCCCGATCCTCGACGCCCAGCGCCCACCGGCCCGCACCCACGTCGCCATCGACCGCGTCACCGGCGGCGCCCACGACGGCCTGCTCTACCAGACCACCCCGGTCACCACCGGCCGACTGCGCCTACGCATCGACGCCCTCACCGACATCCCCGACTGGGCGCACACCGTCATCCAGCACGTCCTGCGCGACCTGCACGACGGACTCATCGGCCTCGGCTCCCGCACCACCCGGGGCATGGGCACCCTGCGCCTCGACACCCCACCCACACCCGACCCGGTCACCATCCCCGACCTGGAACCCACAGTTCGTACCGAAGGACCGGCGCGATGACCAGCTCCATGGACACCACCAGCGCGACGACCACCGCTGTCCTGCACTCCCACGGCCGCATCCCCTGGCACCACCTCGCCGCCACCCTCACCGGAGCCGACGGCACCGCCTGGGCCGACTACGACGGCTTCCACATCGGCGCACCCCCCACAAGCTCACCCCCCTACACCCACCTGTGGGCCTGGACCACCAACTGGCTCCTCCGCGCCCGCCTCGACAACGACACCGCCATCGTCGGCGTCCTGCACCTCGACAACGCCACGCCCCCACTGGAACCGCAGCCCGTCGCCGTCGAAACCATCGCCTACACCATCCGCCACGCCCACACCTGGCCCGCAATGGAAAAGCGCATCGGTCCCCTCGACCACACCGTTACCGACCGGCAGGCCGACCTCTACCAGACCGCCGGCAACCACCCGATCACCTTCGTCAGGATCAGATGAACAACCCCGCACCGATGCCCACCGCCAGGACCCGAGCCGGCATCAGACGGTGGCGACCGGCCTCCGGTCCACTGCTCACCACCGTGGCGAACTTCGCTATCGCCGCCTTGACCGCCCTCACCACCGCAGCCCTCGGCCTCATTGTCGAAGACCTGCTACCCCTGAAACCACCCCGCCAGGTGTCCCCGGAACGAGCCACCCTGCTCGCCGCCGCCCTTGTCCTGCTCTTCGCCGCCGTCCTGTGGCGCAGCCTGATCCACCGCCGCACCGGCACCCTCTTCTACGTCCGGCTCCTCGCCGACGACATGCCCGACCTGCACGACACCGCCATCCAAATCGCCGCCCGACGCCGCATGTCACTCAAATCCGTCACCCGCTGGGCCGACCTTCCCACCCACACCCACCAGAGCGTCATCGACCTCAGCGCCACCTGCGCCGACATCGCCGCCGCCCTCGAGACGGTGATCAACACCGACCGCGACGACACCGCCTACACCATCGCGCCCAACATCCTCTGGCCCGCCGCCCTCGCCATCGGCGCCGAACTTCCCATCGTCGACGACCTGCAACTCCTCGAACTACCAGACCCCCGCACACCCCACCCCATCACCTTCACCCTGACCAAGGCGGTCACCCCCGCCACCCTCGTCACCGAAGAACTTCCCCTCGACACCACGACACCGGACGCTCCCGTCGGCCTGATCCTCGCCTTCGCGCCCGCCGCAGCGAGAATGACCCCACAGGTGACATACGCGGAATACCCCATCAGCCGATGCCAACGCATCCGACCAGCCGCGACAGAAGACATCACACAACTGAGCCGCACCACCTTCACCGGCCCCGAAATCGCCACATTCGCCAAGCCCCTCACCGAAGCGATAATCGCCGTGCAGAATCAAGCCGGAGCACGCGAGGTCATCATCGCCGCCGCAATGCCCAAAGTGCTCGCCATGGCCATCGGATGGCACCTCGCCCAAGCGACCACCCGATTCTTCACCAACACCCGCCTACTCCACTACGACCAGGAGACCAACACCTACATCCCCATCCGTGCCCACCCCGCGCAAGCCACCCGACCACCCGCCAAGCATCCCTCCGCACACCGTCCAAACGGCGCAGAAGCCGACGAAGCGGACCTGGGTAGCTGATCATGACCCCGCCTTATCCCCTGTGCAATGGCCTTCACCAGCGCGAACGCGGCATAATCATCGACTGGCGGCTATTGTTGGACCGTCCGGACCGAGGGGGTATGCAACCTGCCGACAAACACCCTGGTCAAGCCCAGAGCGACAGCAGTAGGGTCCCCAACCACGTCACGCCCAAGGGCGTATGGAAACCCGTTGCGGGTTTGCAACGTGGTGACCTTGTGGTCCCCAACCACGTCACGCCCAAGGGCGTATGGAAACCAGATGTGCCCTCCGCTCACTCCGAAGAATGAGGGGAGGTCCCCAACCACGTCACGCCCAAGGGCGTATGGAAACCAGGCCATCCACACCACCACGGTGTAGATGTAGGTGTCCCCAACCACGTCACGCCCAAGGGCGTATGGAAACAGTAAAACAGGTCACTCCGGGACAGTACCCGCGTCCCCAACCACGTCACGCCCAAGGGCGTATGGAAACCCGGCCCTGCCAGAAGGCTGTCCAGTACACCGCCTCGAGAGTCCCCAACCACGTCACGCCCAAGGGCGTATGGAAATCATTGACGCCGGTCCTTGCCCTCGTAGCTGCCGGGGTTTTCTAACCCACGTCACGCCCGGGGGATGGAAATGTCCATAGCATGGGCTTGGTGATCGGTCCCTGCGATTTCCAAATCACATCACGCCCAAGAATGCATAGAAACTCGTATTTCCCGGCCTGGGAGGGTGCAATGCTTCCACTCGTTCCCAGCCGCGTCGCGCGTGAGGGCGAATGGAGACATCCCGCAGGAGGGTTCCTGTACTACAGCTGCGGATCACGTAACGATGGCGGTTGATCGTCGTTGAGCAGGCGTGATATTCGAGGTGATGGATGATCTGGTTGACGGCTGGCAGGCGCGGCTGCGGGAGTTGACCGGCCGGATGGGGCACCTGTTCGCCCGGCCGGAGCCGCGGGAGGTGTTCGCTGACCTGGTCGACGGGTTGCTGTCGGATCTGGAGAAGAAGAACTGCTGGACCCTCGCGCAGCGGGCCGGGCATGGTCATCCGGGGCGGATGCAGTCGTTTCTGTGCCGTGGTGCGTGGAGCGCCGACGCCCTGGAGGCCGAGGTCCGTGACTACGTGGTGGAGCATCTCGGCGACCCGGACGGGGTCTTGATCATCGACGACACCCAGATGATCAAGAAGGGTGACAAGTCCGTCGGGGTCGCCCCGCAGCATTGCGGGGCCACCAACCAGGTGGAGAACTGCCAGGTCGCGGTGATGCTGACCTATGCTGGGCCAGCCGGGCACGCGTTCATCGGCCATCGGCTGTACCTGCCGAAACGGTGGACCGACGATCCGGCCCGCTGCCGCGAGGCGGGGATCCCGACCATGGTGGGGTTCGCCACGAAACTCGACCTGGCGCAAGAGTTGCTGGCCGAGGCGGTCGCCGCGAAGGTGCCGTTCGGGTGGGTCACCATGGACGGCGGTTACGGTCAGTACCCGCAGGTCCGCAACTGGCTGGCCGCCCGCAGCCTGCCGTATGTGGTGGCGACCTCGGCGGCGCTGCCGTTGACGCAGATCGGCGTGCTGCCCGGCGCCGTACCGATCACCCGCGCCGACCAGTTGCTGTCCCGGCTGACCGAGGACGACTGGCAGCGCCGCTCCTGCGGCGAGGGCAGCAAAGGGCAGCGCTTCTACGACTGGGCCCTGGTCCGGCTCGGCGGCAACCTGCGGGTCAGCGACGAGACACCCGCCGACGGGTTCGCCCACACTTTGCTGCTACGGCGTTCGATCACCGATCCGGACGAGGTCACTTATTTCCTTGCCCACGCCCCGGATCCGAGCCCGGCTGGCACGCTCATCCGCACTGCCGGGACGAGATGGAAGATCGAGGAGAACAACGAGCAGGGTAAGGATCTCATCGGTATCGATCAGCATCAGGTACGGACCTGGACCGCGTGGCAGCACACCATCACCGTGTGCATGTTCGCCGACGCGTTCATCGCCGTCCAACACGCCGACCTGCACCACGACACCGCGACCAGCGCCGACACTCCCGCCGGCGGTCAGGCCACCGGCCAGGGAAAAGCAGCAGCCCAACGGCAACCCGCCCGGCAGGCCCCGACTGGCTGAGCCCGGACCTACTCGCCCACGCCACCGTCGCCGACGTCCGCAACCTGCTCGCCCAGACCGTGCTGCACGCCCGCCACGACCGACACCACAGCCTGCGCTGGATCGCCTGGCGCCTCAAACACAAAATCCGCGCCCAGATCAGCCACTACCAACGCCGTGGCGATCCACTCCCGGCAATCCTACGAAAATGGGTAAAGCGCCCCGAAGTCATCCAGGTCTGAATGATCCGCAGCTGTAGTACCTGTGCCCTACCGTCGAGCGGCGGCGGTCGCCCAGCCGCGCAGGGGGTGATGTTCCTCCGGTCGTGTTGGGTGATCCGGCACGCAGCGATGCTGGGCGGGCGTGACGTGTGACGGTGCCCTCGTTTACCCCCCGAAAACTCGTACCAACGACCGGTAAACAGCGACTGGCGTTGCTCAACTGATTGTCAACGTTTGTGCAGGTCAACGACCGATTTCGCTAAGCGATGACAAGCGCGGGAGGGCAACGGTCGAGCAGCGTAGGTCGACGGTTCGATTCCGTCTCAGCACGCGCGTTTCGCTTCGGTACACCAGCCAGAAGGCCAGGCGGGGCAGCCGGCAAGGTCCGTACCGCCCGCGGCTACGGTCGAAATTCGATAGCTACGCTGTCTTGGGCACGCTGTGGGGGTGGGGTTGCGGTATCGATCACCCCGCCGATACGAACCCCTGCCGGTCGCGGACGGGTCGCGATGAGGGTGGACGCTGGTCATCGATGTGTCGATGGTGCCCGACCCTGAGCAGGGGCCGATGGATCGTGGCAACGCGCTATCGGCCACCCCGCTTTTACCCCCCGAAAACCCACATAGTCGGGTGACAAGCAGTGACAGGGAGCGATCATTGCGACGGCATGTCTGGGCAGCTCAGTGCCAATTCTCGACCGGCGACGACAATGTCGGGGCAGCTACTTTCGGTAACCGCGGGTTCGGGGTTCGAGTCCCTGGCGGCGCACCACCAAAAAGGCTCTGACCTGGGGTTTTACCCTGGGTCGGAGCCTTTTGGCGTTTCTGCTGATGGCGCGGCGTCTCGGTGGGTGCTCGGGAGCCGTTGGACCGTTCGGGCTTTCGCTGGACAGCGGCACGGGGAGGCGGCGGACGACAGGCCAAGGCACGCCGTGCTGGCGTTCCCGACGAGTGGGCGTTGATCAGGGTTGCCGCTCTACGGGTGACAGCCGAGCTTGAGCGCGCTGGGCGGCGCGGAGTGCGGAAAGCTGGCTGTGGAAAGAGCCATCCCGATTCTGGTCAAGGTTCAGCGGCAGTACGTGTGATCGGATCAACTCTTCTTCGAGTGCCCATGGCTGCTCTGCCGGGGTCCACACGACTCGGGCGTGGTCGGCCATCCAGTCGCTGAGCCGCTGTTCTCCGTCTCGGCCGAACGTCAGCCGGCTTCCGTTCCCGACCCGCCGCAGGCCGATCCCCAGGTCTTCAGCGAGAAGCGAGCCGAGGGTCAGCCGCAGCGTCGACCCGGCGGCGTTGCCCCGGTAGTGGTATCGAATCCGGCTACGGATCGTCTGCCGACTCGGAGGGCGGCCGTTGCTCGGTGGTGCCTTCGGTGAGATGCCGACGTAGAGCAGTGTCGACCCGTTCCACCTGTGGCACTCTTCGACGGGGACCAGGGACGGCGGCGAGGCAAAGTACCAGCCGTAGACGCCAGGGACCGCAGGTATCGGGCACTCGCGCCTGCGGACGTCCTCAGCCCCATAAAGCCGGGCAGGACGCAGCAGAGCCTCTTGCGGGTTCACCGGCACTCCAAGATGTCGTTGTCCAGCCAACCTAGCCAATGGGCGAGCACGGTCAGCTACTCGGATCTGACCCCAGCCGGACCCCATCTACCTGATGAGGGCTTCCGGTGGGACACCACTGGTGGCAACGGGCGTTGGTCAGAAGGGCCCCGAACATGACCGGCTGGCGCGATCCCGGGATGGTCCTTTGCGGCCTGCCCATCGTTGTCCCCTTCACCGGGTGGCTTGCGGTCCCTCACTGTGGGGAAGCGGGGCCGCCGTCGCAGGTCGACCGATATGAGGCCTACCGGGGTGGCCTGTGGACCTCATCGGTGGCATCTGGAGAATCCGTGCGAAGCGGGTCCGGGTGTCCTGGTCGGCGAGTTTGAGGAGGTCGTCGAGGGCTGCCTGCATCATCAGGTTCGGAGGTTCAAGCTGTCTGCGGTCCTCCCAGGTGGCGACGACCGAGGGAGGCACGCGAAGCCGTTCGGCGAACGCCCCAAGGCTGAGCCGCAGTGCCTCCCGCAGCGCAAGGACTTCCCGTTCCCCCCAACGAGCGATCGCGACCGTGCATGCGCAGGCTGGAGTCGTGATCATGAGACCGGGTGGTGGCTTCGGCGGTACGGCTGCCTGATGGCGTAGCAGTCGTTCGTGTTCGGCTAGCCACGCTCGATGCCTCTGGAGCAAAGTGATCAGCTCTTGGAGCGTGTCGAACGCGTCCACCAGCGATCCTTGCGCTCGGAGTTCGCGGTCGGCGCGCTCCCAGAAGCCACGAGTGATGGCGTTCCGCCCGATCTCCACGTTCGCGACCGAACTGCGGGAGTAGGCCGTCCGCCTGGCGAGGGCGGCCTGGGTCATCCCGGCTGCCTTGCGCCAGTGGGCCAACTGCCGTCCCAGCGCCTTCTGCAGGTCGCGAATCTGCTCCGATGTGACGGGACCCGGGACGGCGTCCGTTCCGATCATCTGCCCTGTCCGCCGTGAAGTGCGTACAAATGGGTCCGGCCGCCGCTGTTCACGAGGGGAACGGCGTTGGAGTCGATAGGCCCGACAGGCAGGATCTCCATGACCACCATGAACCGTGTCGGCATCTCAACCGAGGCATCCGTTCGTGGCTGCGCTGCCGAGTGGTGGTCCACGAATCGTCGTAGGCGGGCCAACGCTCCGCCCGTCTCCAACGCCTGGTCGCAGCGACTCATGACGTCCAGGCTGGCGGTACGCTCGGCTTTCTCGATCTTGCCGAGCAGGTCCGGGCTCACGTACACCTGCCTCTACAGCTTCCGACGAATATGGCGGCTCGTTTCATCGCAGCATCGACCGGGGTTGTCGTTCCCTTAATCGGTTCTGCTGGCAGGGTAGATGCCGTTGTATTGCGGTTCCAGCCACATCAAGTGCTGAGGAAAGCTGATCAACCGTTGCTGCTGGTAGGTGGCCCTGGCCTAAACCACTTGCCTCCATCAAAGCCCGCATCGTCCGTTCGCTTTCGGAGGTAACGGCCGGATGATTGATGAGGTCGCGCGCCGCGTTGGCGTCCTCGTCGTGGATAGCATCTGCGACCAACTGTTTGGTCAGGCTGTCTGCGGCAGCGGTTGGGACGTTCACCGCGAGATCCAGGGCCGTCAGTCCGAGGCGAACGTGGAACACGGTGAGACCGGTGGTTCGTGGTGTGGTCGACACTCGATCGATGAGGTCAGCGTGGTCGACGGGGGTGTGACCCGCAGCCAGGTCCAGCCAGGTCGTGAGGAGTCCATGCACCGCGTGCTCCCTCGGCGCTTCGATCTTCGTGGTCGTGAGGAGATCTGCTGCTGCCGGTCCTTCGTTCTGCAGTAGGTGGGCGACGATCGCGACCTGTCGTCCATCCATGAGGGTAGGTCCGACCCCGTCGTACCGGCGCACATGGTTCACGGCGTCGTCCCACCGTTCGGCGAGGACAAGGGCGCGGGTTCCGTCGGAGAGCAGGGTGCCGCGCAGCCAACCGATGATCTGATCGAGTTCTTCGGGGTCAGCGGGAAGTTGTCGAGGGTGTATCTCCAAGCCGTCCAGAACAGCGGGAGTGCCGCCGACGATTGCCGTGTACAGGTGGGTGAGGAGGCGGTATGCGCCGTTGCCGTCGCCTTCACGGATGCGTAGGCGTGCGAGGTTGACGACGGGTTCGAGAGCGAAGCGGGCCGTGTAGCCGTTCAGCGGGGCTTGGTTGAGGTAGAGGCTGGCGTGGCGGTGGCACCAGGCGCGGGCAAGGTCGGGGTCTCCGCAGTCGGAGGCGATGAGGGCGGCCCCGTTGAACACCATGGACGCCTTGTCCGGGTCGCCTTCGCGGTGTGCGGTTTCGGCGAGCCTGACGAGCCGGTCGACCCGAGCGTCCAGTGGTTTGGCGGGCGGTCGTTTGCGGGCGACGAGAGGGAATCGGGCGGCGACGGTGGCGGCAAGTGACGGAGTCATGGTGTCCTCATCTGCTGCGGAAGAGCCGCGTAGTGGCAACGAGGTGTGTCCAAGGCGTGCGGGACATCTCAGCTGCGCTCGTCCCACGGGGCCGGGGCGGGACAGGGCACCGCGCCGGTGTGGGTGCGGTCAGAAGGTGATCGTGAGGGTGGTGTCGGATCGGCTGATGTCATCGTGTCTGGCGGGTCGGGTTCCTGTGCGGTGGGCGGTGACGGTGGGTTGGTTGGGGCGGCCTGCGGCGTCCCATTGGTCGAGCAGGTTGGTCAGGTCGGTGGCGAGCGTGGTGGCGTCCGGGCCGTGGGCGATCGCGCCGAGTTCGTGGTGGCCGTTGCCCGCGTCTTGGAAGGCGAGGTAGGCGATGGTGCCGCCGTGGTAGATGGCGGCACCGGCCCACCGGTAGGCGGGGGTGACCAGTCCGTTGGTGCGGGCGGTGTCACCGACGCCAAGGCGGCCGAACGGCTTGTTGGCGTGGACGAGGAGCCACAGGTCGAGATGGCCGATGGGGTCGGCGTCGCTGACCTGGATGCCGGTCCAGCGTTCGAGCCGGGGGTGGCTCAGAGCCTTGGTGAGGGCGGCGCGGTCGGGCTGGTCGGTGGCGTCGAGTTTGAGGACCACGTCGGCGTCGAGGCGTACGTGGTGGTCGGTGTGTTCGGTGCTGCCGCGCATGGGGACGAATCCGCAGACCAGCGGCGTCGTGGCGCTCACCAGCATCGTGGGGCTGGTGCGGTCGAAGGCGAAGCATCGGGTCAGGCCGCTCTCGTGCACGCGCAGGGGCACGACGATGCGGCCGTGGTCGGCGAGTTGTTCCCACCAGGCGGCGGCGATGTCCCAGGCTCCGGCGGTGACGATGATCCGGTCGTAGGGCGCGTGGTCGGGGTCGCCGAGGGCTCCGTCGCCGCAGATCACCTTCACGGTGTCGTAGCCGGCGCGGTTGAGGCTGGCGCGGGCGCCGTCGGCGAGGTCCTGGTCGAGTTCGATGGTGACGACCGTGCCGCCGGGGCTGGTCAGCTCGGCGAGCAGGGCGGCGTTGATGCCGGTGGCCGCACCGATCTCCAGGACGCGGTGGCCGGGTTGTGGGGCGAGTTGTTCGAGCATGTCCGCGACGAGGCTGGGGCTCGACGCGGACGACAACGCGGCACCGCTCGGGTCCCGTTTGGTGACGATCTGGCGGCGGGTGTACACGGTTTCCAGGTCGACACCGGGGAGGAACCGCTCGCGGGGCACCGTACGGAATGCGTGCGCGACGGCGGCGGAGCGGATGTGGCCGCGCTGTTCGAGCGTGCTGGCGAGTTGTTCGCGCAGCGTCGCGGCACTGGAGGTTCCCGGTGCGGTGGGGGAAGTGTTCACTGCGTTGACCCTACTTCCGATCTTGGCGGCGGGCTGATAGCCGGATGGGGTGTCGAAGGGGTGGTGGAAGGTGACGTTCACGGCGGCCGTCGCGAGTAGCCAGGTGTCGGCGGTGGAGATGCCGAGCCGGTTGAACAGGAACAGGAGGTGGTGGGTCAGCACCTCGCGTAGATCGCGGGTCAGCGCGCCGTGCCGGTCGAGGAAGCCGAGGTCCGCGCCCGCGTGCTCGTGGGCTTGTGGCCATCGCGGGGTGACGGCCAGCGGGCTTGCGGCCGTGTCGTCGGCTGCGGTGATCAGGCGCTGCACCGCCGCGATGAGCCGTGGGGTTGGCGCGGGGGCGTTCGGCTGGTGCCGGCGGGAGGCGAGAAGCCGCCAGACGTCGCCCTGCTCGGAGAACTCCAGTCCGGCGGCGCGCATGAGGCGAGTGGCGAGCAGGACGCCGAGTTCACGCCGATGGGTGCCGCCGGTGGTGGCGAGATGGCCGAGGATGTGGCGACTGTCCGCGTGGAAGAGGGTGTGGGCGACCGTCATGGCCTGGTCCCCGCCGAAGGCGTACGCCTCGGGCCGGTAGACGGGCTCGGTGACACCGCGGATGCGGTCGTCGTCAGTGATGGCGGCGAGGAGGGCATAGACCTGGGCGAGCCGGTCGCCGGGCAGGAGCCGCAACCGCCACGTCTCGCTCTTACGGATGAACCAGAAGGCGGTGATCGCCCGATGCTCGTCCGCAGCGGTGAGCTCGGGGGCGAGCCGCGTCACGGCGAAATCCTCAGCGGTCTGCCAGTCCGAGAACGTCAGGTTCAGCTGGCGCCATCGGCTCACCGGTGCCACGCCTGGTGGCTCGGTGTCGGGTTCGGAATCGAGATCCACGATGCTCTCCTCGTCTAGTTGATCAGCAGGCTGGTGGCCCAGCAGATGTCGGTGCCGGTCGCGACGGTGTGCAGGGTGAGAGCGATTCCGGCGGGGCCGGTGATCAAGCCGGATCGTGCCGGGGTGGTGTCCGTGGCGTGCTGGATCAGCAGGCGCACGATCTGGGGCAGCTGTTTTTGGAGGCTGGTGGTGCGGGCGTCGGCGGCGGTGTACCAGGCCGTAGCGGCAAGTCCTGCCCAGCCGTGGCACAGCGACGGATCGACGATCCGGCTGAGTTGGAGGGGGTCGGCCAGGCAGCGGGTCAGGGCTTCTTCTGCCGCCTCTTGCCGGGCGGCGTCGTCGAGAGCGATTCCGGCCAGCTGCTGGGCGCGGGCGACTCCGGGGGTGCCGTAGCACCAGGACGGCCGCGCCGGTCCGCTCATGGAGGGTTTCCCGGCGTGCAACTCCGCGATGGTGATCTTCTCCGGCCACCACGGTCCCGCAGGGCTCGCCTGCTGCCAGGAGTCGAGCCACGTGCAGATCCGGCGGATCGCCTCCGCGTGTCCCGGCACTCGGATGTTCTGCCGCATGGCCAGGGCCAGGAGAGCCAGCGGGCCGGCGATGCCGTGCGCTAAGCCGACGTTGGCATGCCCGCCCTGCTCCGAACCTTCGCGGTCGGCGGGATCTGCGCTCCACCACCCCGGCGCGAGTCGACCCGCGGCGTCGTCGGTGGGCACCGGCTCGGTGAGTTGGACCAGGTACGCCAGCACCCGCCGGAGCAGAGGTCCGTCCGGGGCGCGGCGCAGCAGGTGGGCTCCCAGGCCGGTCAGCCCACGTACGAGGTCGAACTCCGACAGCGAGGGCCGGGCACGCGCCGCGAGGCGGGCCGTGGCAGCGGCCAGGCGGCGTTCCACCAGGTCATCGAGGGCATGATCAAGCGCGTCCAGGACTGCCGGGTGGGAGTGCGGCATGGCCATGGTCAGCGCGTGGGTGACAGCGGGTGCGCCGAACCAGAGTCCGGCTCCGCTGCCGTTGTTCAGCGTGTCAGCGGTCGCGCGTCGCAGCCAGGCATGGACCGGTTCCCACCCGCCGTGTCCGGTCTGCGCTCGCACCCCGTGCAGGAGTGCCACCCCGGCGGCACCCCGGGACAGCGACTGGGCGTACCAGCGGGTACTGCGTGGCCCGTAGTCGTCCGCCGCGAAATCCGGGGGCGGCGGCTCGGTCAGGGTGTCGGTGATGCACGCAGCCATCGCCTCGGCCGCCCGTAGCAACGGAGTCCTCAGCGGTACTCCGGTCATCGGGATGCTCCTACGGCGCGCACCCGGCGACGCACCGCCGCCAGCGCGACATGGCGTGCCAACCGATACGTGAGCTGCTCGGCGTCTTCGTCCGGGCCGAGAGCGCGAACAACGTGCAGGTGCATCAGCGACGCGAGCACCGAGGCAGGGGTGAGCGGGCCGGCGACGGCGGACAGTTCGGCTGCGTACCGGCTTGCGGCCCTGGAGCGTTCCTGCCACGCACGCTGGATGGGCTCGGGAAGTTCGCCCGGGTCGAGGGCGACCACTTGACGCAGCACGTCCCGCTGGACTGGTGCCTGCCTGGTCTGCTCGGGGCGCGCCACCAGCCACTCGCATGCGTCGGTGCGGCTGCCGAGCATCGAGGCGGCCAGGTCGACCATGCTCAGGGCGGTCAGTGCCTGCCGATCGATTCCAGACGCGGGCTGCGCTACCAGTTGGGCCAGGGCTGCGGTGGAGTCGGCGGCGAACAACTTCTCGGCCGCTGCCAGCGCGGTGCCGTAGCCGTAGCGACCGGACTCGGGATGGTAGGTGTCCAGGCTCCAATCGCCGGCAAGGCGCTGCTGTCGGAGCCCGGCGACCCACCGCCCGACCCGTACCGCCGCGTCACCGTAGTCATCGGTGTGCAGTCGTAGTCGAAGATGCGGGATGGGGCGTCGCAAGCGCACGAACCACCACAGTGGCGGCTCGGGCCAGTCGGCGAACAGCGCGGGCAGCCCTCGGGCCAAGACCATCTCCATCGTCGAAGGGTCGACGGCCACCGAAGCGGACAGCAGGCCACTGGCACCAGGTAGGAGCGGCTCGGGGGGAACGGGTGGCGGCCATGCGCTGCGCGCGGTAACCGCAGCCGGCGCGGCAGCGGGCGCAACCGTCGAGGCGACGGGCACGACGATGTCGTGGGCGCGGCCGGAGAGCCAACCGAAGTCCTTCGGACTCGCCGCGTCCACTACGGTGACCGGTCGGGCGCTGGCGTCCAGGTGGGCACGCAGCAGGGCCCGATCCATGGACTGATCGAGGTGGAGTCGAAGCCGCTGGTCACCGTTGCCGACCTGCACCCATGCCGGGAGCCGCAGCCTCGTCCGCAGTGCCTCCCAGGCCGTCGCCCATTCGCCATCGTTTGCGTTCGCACCGGGCAGGGACGTCGGATCGACGCGCCACCGGGCCGCCGTCAAGAGGACGCGGCTGTACCTCAGTGCGGGTCGAAACGGCAAGCAGGAAGCCGTACCCCAGTCGAACGGTTTCAGCCGGGCATCCGTGGCTCGCGGCAGTTCCAGGAGGAACCGGCCAAGCAGCGGCATCGTGTGTACGGCGGCAGCGTGCGCCACTGTCGGCTCCACCACCCGCCGCCGCGACATCGACACCAACACCAACCGATCCCGGCCGGCGGTCACACCGAGGTCGTCGAGGCCAATCACGTTCTCAGCCACGGGCCGGTGCTCGGCCATGCTGACCAGCCACGGAAGTACCTGCCGAGAGCTGAGCACGTTCTGGCTGTGTAGCTTGCGCGGCGGGAAGCTCAGTTGCACTGGCATGGCCCCGTCCACCGCGACCGGAAGGCGGGCGAGCTCCCGGCACATCAACTCCCGGTCGGCGTAGGGCAGCCCGTCGAGGAAGCGACCGCTCGTCGCCATCGCCGAGCGGCCCATGCCGGTCAACGCGACAGTGAACCGTCCCTGTGTCAGCGCCTCCAGCGAGACCGCGCGGACCTCTGCCGAGACGTCGACGTGAGGGCTAACAGGCCCGATGACTCGGCCAGCGCCGGCGAGCCATTCGACGGCCGCGTCATCGAGAACCACCTCACGAGCGCCATCGATCACCGCCTGCTGAGCCATCGCGAGCAGACGCTCGTCACGGCCGGACAGTGGTGCCGCAGGCGCGTTGCCCAAAGCGCCGAAGTGCTCTGGGAAGCCCAACCCGACGATCGGATCTACCAGCCGAGCGAGCGGCACCACCGCCGTCATCCCGTAGCGGTCGACGAACCGGGCACGGTACGCACGCCACTCGGGCCGCCCCGCCGGATCCGGCGTCAGCCGTCGCAGCACCTCCACCGATGCGGCAATCTCGGCGGCGACCTGCTCCGGCAGGGCGACCTGATCCGCGAGCTGAAGATCCACCGCGAGCGGCTGGGTGGCCGTCGCCACCCTACGCATGCGGTCGGCGAGCCCACGAAGGTACGTCGTGCTGCGAGCGCTGGTACCACCGAGACGACCATGCAGCGAGCGCAGTTCGGCCCGAAGGGCTCGCTGCCCCTCCGGATCACCGTCGAACACCGCATCGAGGGCGTCCAGGACATGCCTGATCGGGTCTGTGCGCGTCGATGGTGGTCGGAGAGCGGAGATCAACACGCCGTGGTCCACCAGGCCGGCAACCATCGCGTCAGCGGAAACGCGTGGGAAGCCCGGAAAGGCAGCAGCGACCGCGTCGACCAGCTCAGCCCACGGCAACGGGGAACGGGCGAGCGACACCGCCAGCCGTACCGCTGCGGTATTCCTCACCGAGGTCGACTCCGCACGTGCCGAGGCATGCGGCCGGCGCGCCACAACGATCCGAGGCCCGCTCACCAGCGCCAGGTTGTTCGCCTGCACCGGTAGACGGCGGCGCACGTCAGGCTCAGCTTCGAGATGCGCAATCAGGGACGCGAGCCAACTCGCGTCCGGCCGTACCCGAATCGCCAGCCGCCCTGCCGGCACCACCGCAGCCACCGCATCGAACCGCAGGGCCGCCACGCCCGAGAACAACCCGAAGGGCGTCGCACGCCGCTGCGCACGGACCAGGTACCGCGCCAACGCCAACGCCATCCGCCACCCTCGGTCCGGAGCAGTGCCTCCTATGGCGAGAACCGCTTCTACGCGAGCAGCGAACTCAGGGCTGGCGGCCCAAGCAGCCTCGGCCAAGCCGACCTTCTGCCACGTTGCTTGCAACCAGTCCCCGATACCGGAGGCATCACTCCGGTCCGGCCAAGGCACCGGGCCGTCGGGCCACGAGTGAGCGGCAATGCGGATCGTCGCGGCATCGACCGACCGAAACATGAGTCGCTCTCCTTCCGTCGCGAGGCGCTCCTGCGGGACATAGCTGGATAGGGGTGCCGGTTCCGGCAGGCACCGGGGGATCGCCTGCCGGAACCAGCGAGGATGATCGGTCAGCAGTCGCTGCCCCTCACGGTGTCGCAGCCGTCGTCCGTGTCGCCCAGTAAGGCGGCGGCAACCGGACCCTCCGTGACGATCTGCACGTCGAGCTCGAACGGGTCGTCGCTGACGGCGAGCAGGCTGTTCATGGCAACCTCCAATAGGACTGGGATGATGGGTGGGCAGGTAGCCCCCGCAGCTACCAGCACTGCGTCTTGTCCTGCCCGCCGTCACGCCCTCCCCGGCAGTGACGACGAGCAGGAGCCTCAGAAGCGCCAGACGACGCGATCCGGCAACCACAGCCAACCGTGCTACGAAGCGGTTGAACAGGTCCGGGGCGTAGTCTCGCCGTTGTCTCTCACCAGATCTTGGTCGTTGATCATCAGCGGATAAGCGGACGCGCATTACAGTGCTTAGGCATTGAGGAGGCAGCGATGGCGTCGCAGCTACCGGCATCCGATCGGGATCGGCTCATTCACCCGCTCAGCGTCGTGCGCGCTGCACGAGGGTGGACATACCAGGACGTGGTCAGTGCGATCGCGAAGCACAGCCGGAATATGGCCGCCCGGCGAGAGAAGGCGTGGCGTTGGGAGCACTGGGGAGTGGTCCCCGATCTCGAAAGCCAGCTCGCTCTCGCCGCAGTGCTCGACATTCCGCAGGAGCGCGTACGGGAGGCGCCATGGCCGCAGTGGCTTCCCGCCGGTGACCCGATCCCGACCTCCTTCGGATGGACCCAGTCGGGCGGACTGCAGACACTCGTCAACGCATTGGAGTACGCACACGTGGACCGCCGTGCCTTCATGAAGATCACAGGCGTGCCCCTGGTCGGCATCGCCGAAGCGTGGCTGACCATCGAACCCCGAGAACTCGTTGCCGTCCTGCGAGGCGGCCAGGTGACCGCTGACCTGGTCGAACGTATGGAAGAGGGTCTTCCGCGACTACGCTTCCTGGAGGCGACCCGAGGCGGTGATCAAGCCCGGGCCCTCATCCACGCCGAACTCGGCATGGTGGTGGATGTCCTCGACCGATCCGCCTACACGGCTGTGGTAGGTCAGCGACTGTACGCCTTGGCGGCAGAACTCGGCCGGATGGCCGGCTGGGCGTCGTTCGACGCTGGCCTGCACGCAGCGGCGCAGCGCTACTGGCTCGCCGCACTACACGCCGCACACGCCGCCGCCGACCGACTGCTGGGAGCCAACATCCTCAAATCGATGAGCCTGCAGTGCTACGAATTCGGCCGCCCCCGAGAGGCACTGGAGCTGGCGCGTAGCGCCCACGAGGGTGCCAACGGGGTGACCCCACGCGCCGCCGCGATGCTGGCGCTACGGGAGGCCAGGGCTCACGCAGCGATCGGCGACAGCGCGGCATGCGAACGTCTCCTCAAACAGGCCGACGTCGAGTTCGATCGCATAACATCGACCGACCCGGAGGCCGCCTATCTTGGGTACTTCGACGAATCCGAGTTCAACGCCCAGGTCGGGACTTGCTACCTGGATCTGGGCCGATCGCAAGAAGCCGACAGGTACTTCAGCCGAACGCTGCGGTTGGTTCCACCCACCAAGGTGCGCGACCGGGCCACGTACGTAATTCGCCGTGCGTCGGCGCAGACGCAACTCGGAGACGCCGACCACGCGGCATCGCTCGTCGCGGAGGCGATACCACTGATCCGTGAGGCCCCATCAGAACGGAACATGCGCCGCGTCGTTCGAGCACGGCAACGGCTCCCGTTCACCAAAGCCGACCCGCGTGCTCGCGCCCTCGATGACCAGCTCGCCACCCTGGGGGTCTGACCATGACTGACGACATCAAGGTCGCCGTAGTGACCGGCGCCAACCGAGGACTCGGCGCAGCCATCGCCCGCAACCTTGCCGAGCAAGGCCTGCACGTGGTGCTCGCTGGCCGAAACGAGTACTCCGTCGACCACGTGGTGTCCGACCTGACGAGGGACGGACTATCCGCCAGCGCACACCAACTCGACGTCAACGACCCGGCCAGCGTGGCGCGTGCCTTCGCCGACACCGCAAAGCGCCACGGCCGGCTGGACGTCCTGGTGAACAACGCCGGCATCGCCATCGACCGCGGCCAGACAGCGGCGAGCCCCGACTTCGAGCGGGTCCGCAGCGCCCTGGACACCAACCTCCTGGGCGCGTGGCGCTGCTGCGCCGCCGCCGTGCCGGAGATGAAGAAGAACGGCTACGGCCGCATCGTCAACGTCAGCAGCCACCTCGCCTCACTCGCCACCATGGGCGACACCAACGTCTCCTACCGCGTGTCCAAGGCGGCCCTCAACGCGCTGACCCGGGTCCTCGCGGCCGAACTGGACGGCACCGGCATCCTGGTCAACGCATGCTCACCGGGACGCATGAACACCAGATTGGCGTACGGAGAGACCGACCGGACGCCGAAGGAAGGTGCCGAAACACCCGTGTGGCTCGCCACCCTGCCACCCGACGGGCCGACCGGCGGCCTCTTCGCCGACGGCAAGCCAATCGACTGGTAGAAAACACCTGTGACCCATCGGCTGCTGCCGCCGCCGCGCCGCCTACTCCAGTCGGCCGCTCAAGAAGCTCGGTGAGTGAGTCGAGGTGGAACAGGCAGCAGTTGCTGATCGCTGTGTTGTCGACATCGTCTCCCCAGCGGGGCTCGGCGGCCTTCGGGAGCTTCGCTGTGTCCGACCTGCCAGGAGCGCCGCGTCCACGGCTCAATCCGGCCGACTACCTGGTTGAGACGGTGACTCCATCTTCGAGGTAGACGCCGCCATGCCCGATCGCGGCGACGGCTGCGGCAACCCGCCGAGCCAGCCGTGGGATCAACACCTCGTCCAGGCGTTCCGGCTCGACGAAGTCGAACCGGTCGAGTTCGTCCGGGCACAGTCGTATCGCCGTGATCTGGTCCGCTGTCAGTACGCCTCCGTCGAAGACGAACATGAGCCCGCCGTCCCAGGGTGGGTTCGCCGGTACCCAGTCGACGCACAGCAGCGTTCCCGTGGGCACTGGAAGGCCAAGTTCCTCCTGGATCTCGCGTACACAAGCATCTGCCGGGGACTCGTCCGGCTCCACCATTCCGCCGGGAATCTCCCACATGTCCTTGTAGGTCGGGTGGACCACCAGCACCCGGCCGACCTGGTCCCGGAGGATCACGCCGGCGGCAGCGCGGACCCGCGTCACGCTGGCGATGTAGGAGAGGTCGGGTTCGGTCTGTGTCTCGGCCACGCGACAGACCCTACGGGCTCGCCCCTGACGAATGGTGCGTTACCAAAGGAGGGATGCCCGAACCGCAGCGACTGGCCCCGCCCCTTGTAACCGCGATACGTCAGCCCCCAGCGGCACAGGGGCCGGGTATACCTCGGCGATTTTGCCGTCGCCGCACCGGTCGACGTCATGGCCGGCGGCGGCCAGCATCGACAGCAGCCCGGCGCCCCGGAAAGCGGCATGAGCGATGCGGTCCGCGGCCGAGCTGAGCGGAATGATGCCGGTCGTCTCGCGTACCACCTCGTCGGTCAACCGGTAGGCCAGACGACGCCGCCACACCAAGGTCATGGTTAACCAGGTCTTCGACTGAGCGGCGGGCCGTAGTCCTCGGTCGGCACACCAACGTGAGGTCTCCACGCTTGGGGCGCTGGACGCCACGTTGATCGTTTATCGGCGGTCGGGTCAGTTGGCTGGACCGCTCGACTCGCGGTGGCAGCCGATGTCGTGGTGGTGGTTCAGCCATCGGCGTACTGCCGTGAGGTCGATGTGGGTCAGTCCGCTGTGTGGGTCGACGTGGTGCAGGAGTGCCGGTTGTGGGTGGTGTGCGGCGACCCATCGCCGGTCAGCGTCGGTGGTTTCGTCGTCGAGCCAGACGAAGGGGCGTCCTGCCGCCCAGCGCAGCAACGGTCTGGTCTTCCAGTGCACTCCACGCGGTGGTTCCTCGTCGTCGTCGGGCCAGTCGATGATGGGGAGGGCGGGAAGACCGATCCGGGGTGCCACGACCTCGTTGGCTTCGGCCATCCAGGTGCTGGCCCAGGCCAGCTCACCTGGCAGGGCGAGGAGCCGTTGACCGTCGGCGGGATCGAGCCGGTCCAACAGAGGATTGCCGTGGCGGTCGGCACCGTCCGCCGCTGTGCCGCTCCAACGAGTACCGACCTGGTGCGGTCGGGCCCGTAGCGGGATCAGCACGCCGTCGATGTCGACAAAGATCAACGGTCGTCTGACGCTGGCGGGCACTGCGGAACCGTACCGCGACCGGCGGTCGGGGCCGCTGACGCCAGCGGTCGATGACCTTCAGCGGCCCGAGACGGCATGGGCGGATGTTCAGGCGAGGTCGTCGCCGCTGACCACCGGGCACCCGAACAGATCGCTGAGAACTGCCCGCTGATGGTCGGTCAACGGGTTGACGAAGACGGCCATGGCGACCGCGGCTGACCGGCATGCGTCGGCGACTTCGTGGGCCTTGCCCGAGCTGAGCAGGGTTCGCCGGGAGAACGGCGAGGTCATCTTGCTCGCACCGCCGCGGGAGATACCCCGTCTCTGGATCTGCCGGCCAACCACTCGTCCACCACGTGCTTCCACTGAAGCCGCCAGAAGGTCAAGTTTCGCCTCAACCTGTTTGTCCTTGGCGGAGAACAAGCCAACCAGCATCACGCCGGCACCTGCCAGCCGGATGCTTGGGTGCCCGGTTCGCCTTCCTGTCACTACGCAAGGTTACAAAGCCCCACCACCTCTCGGGCGGTCGTGGTGCCCGATCACGAGGTCCAGGTCATGGGAGTTCATCACTGGGCAAGCTGGCGGCAGGCATCCCGGTCGTGTGGCAGCCCGGCCTCCTTGAATACCAGCCCGCAGTTTCCGTTCTTCGGATCCCATAGCTGGTCGTTGATGACGAGAGCTCGAAGGAGCGCACGCTGGGAGTCGGTCAATGGCCGGCGCGGGCCGTGCGGCTCGGCGAAGGCAAAGCGCACCAGGGCGCCCCATCCGTCGTCGAATCCGGTCCAACCGTCCCGCCTGGCAACCTCGCAAGCGGCCGTTGCGATCGTGTCGAAGTCGGGCGCGACGCGGATCGCTGCGGGGACGAGTTCGAACTGGTGCAGACTTGGAGGCGGCGGCTCCGCCAGCGCGGCGAGGATCAGCTGTTGACTCCGTGGGTCGTCGTCGTGGACCAGCGCGGCCCGCAGGCTGACCGCGGGGTCTGGGTCGGAGAGTAGGTCGCGCAGATCCACGCCTAGCTGGCCGAGGCAACGGACCCAGAGGGCTCGCGGTCCGGGACCGTGTTGCAGCTGATCTCTGATGATGGCAGCGAGGTCCTCGCGCTGGTTAACCAGTGGCGCCATTTGGGCGATCGCCGTGAGCTGCTCCGCATAGAACAATGCGCGGCCGGACGCCGCCGTTTTCAACAGCGCCAGCACCACTGGGTATGCCGCTGCCACGGCATTGGCGACGTCGGGGAGTTTCTCGGCGAAGTGCGGGTTCCCCGCTAGGAAGGTTACGGACGAGGCTGCGTCACCCAGAAACTCTACGAGCGCATCGACCGTGTCCGGATGTGCCCGGCCTTCGCCGAGCAGGGCGGTCACGGCCCGGACGGCTGGCGCAGTCGCGGTCTCGGGGAAACCCTGATGCAGCACTGCGACCTGGAGATGATCCAGCGCCGTCTCACGGGCCTGGGCATCGCCGCACTCCAGGGCGCGCAGATGCTCCGGAGTGTCTGTCGCCCGGCCGTAGGCGTGCCGTAACTGCCACCAGTCAACCGTCATCATCGACTCTCCGCTTGAACGAGAAGACACCGATGATGGCGGGGACCGCTTCAACCCCACCACACGGTTAGCATCCGATCTTCGCATGATCGAGTGCATTCAACTCGGCATGAGAGGGTGGGTGAGCGTGATTTCGCCTGCTCGTGGATCTCGCCATCGGTGTGTGGGAGGTGTCGGGTAGGTGGTGCCCGATCAGGTCGAGGTCGGTCGGCTGAGCGCGCCTTCGCGCTGTAGGTGGGGTGCTGTCGGGGCGGGGCACGTCTGCGGGTCGGTCCTTGCTGTCGCTGTCCGGCATGCTGTTTTGGCCTGATGGGAAGCGGCGCCGTGGCTCTGGCTGGTCTGTCGGCGAGAGCACTGTCTCGCAATGTGAGACATCTGACCCGGCTGGTCAAGATTTTTCTGCTTGTTTCGGGCGTGGATTTGTGCCGCTGGGGTCCAGTGCGGGTTGGTGGGTGTCGGTGCGTCCGGCTGGGTCCGGAGACGTCGTGATCGGCTGCTGGTGATGCTGGTTGACAGGGTGCTGCCGGGGGAGGCGTACTGGTACGGACGTGACCGCGTGGCGGTCTGTCTGCCGGGTCTAATCGGCCAGGCTGGCGACGTTCCATGGAGGAGCGTCGCGGGTCGTTCGAGGCTCGGGGTAGGCGGATCGTCGTTGGTTTGAGTGGTAGGGGGTTCGCGATGAAGGATCTTTCTCCGGCGGATTGAGTCGACGCCCTACCGAGCCGTGATGTGGACGGCTCCCGGGCCTATGTCCCCCGCTGTGCCGTGTCGCCTGCCGACGCGGCGGTATGCCGCCCTGCTTCCGTAACTGCCGCGACCGCCCTTCTGGTGGTCGTGTCGGTCGTTGCTGTCCCCATCCGCTCTCGGGTCGACCGGATGCCCGGTCGGGTGTTGGTTGGCAAACCCACAGTGCGCTTCACCGTAGTCCGTCGCACTGGCTGCGGCTGCGTATCCCTGCGGCGTCGTGAGTGTCGTCGCGCATTTTCATTGTTTCCGATCAAGGAGTTGTTGTGTTCGTGGTTCATCTCCTCCTTATGCGCTCCGGCTTCGTGCCGGTGGCGGTGACAGATCCCGTTTCGGTGTCCGTTGCGGGGTCCGGGTTGGTGTCGGTGTTGAGGTCAGTCTTCAACCGGACGCCGGAACGGACCCCCTGCTCCGTCTCACACCGCTGGTCAGGTCGGCTGTCAGCCCTGCTGGCTTGTCCTGCGACAGACCCTGCGTGGTCTCGGGTCTCTCCCCCTGGGGCTGGCATTCCCTACAGGAGGGGAGGTGGTGACCGGTGGATGATCCGGTTCTTCGGGTCCAGTCCCAGCTGACCGCCCGTGACCGTGTGCTGTTGGGCTGGCTCTACGACCACGGTGTGTTGACGTCGTTCCAGATCGCGCATGCCTTGTTTCCGTCTCTGGATTTCTGTCAGCGGCGGTTGCGGACGTTGTACCGGTTGCGGTTGGTGGCGCGGTTCCGTCCGCAGCGCGCTGACGGCGGCTCGTACCCCTACCACTACGTCATCGACCAGCTCGGCGCGGAGGTCGTCGCGGCGGGCCGTGACGAGCGTCCGCCTCGGCGTGATCATGCCCGGGTGGAGCGGCGCCGTTGGACGTCCAGTCGCACCCTGGAGCACCGCCTGGGGGTGAACGGCTTCTTCACCGATCTCGCCGGCTACGCCCGCACCCATGCTGATGCCCGGTTGGGGGAGTGGTTGTCGGAGGCGGCGTGCCGGCGGTCGGGGGTGTTCACCCGGCCGGGGGATCCGGCTTTGGTGCGCGCCTACCAGCCCCGGGTCCGCCCGGACGGCTACGGGTTGTGGGTGGTGGGGGATGGGCGGGTGCCGTTCTTCGTGGAGTACGACACCGGTGGTGAGCCGTTGTCGGTGCTGGTCCACAAGCTGGTCGGTTACCGGGAGTGGTTCGCGGCGTTGGGGCGGGTGTGGCCGGTGTTGTTCTGGCTGCATTCCGCCGCCCGGGAACGCAACCTGCGCCGGATGTGGGCCGATACGCCGCCGCTGGTGCCGGTGGCTACCGGTGCCCGCGACCACGCCACCCTGGCGGGCCTGTGTCCCGCTGAGGCGGTGTGGGCGGTGGCCGGCGACGGCGGACAGCGGTCGACGCTGGCTGACCTGTCGGCCTGGGTCCTCGACGACCGTGACCCGGCCGGGGAGGCGGCATGACCGACGACACTTCCCCGGACCCCTTCATCGTGCGGCCGGCGTGTGCGACGACAGTCCCGGGGTCGTTCTGTCACCGGTCTGTCAGCGTCTCATCGGAGGCTGCTGACCGACCGGTGACAGCACCGGACAGTCCTGACAGCGAGCGGACGGAGGTATCGTCCCGGCGCCCGCGTGGCTGGTCCGCGGACCGGCCCTGGACCGGGCCTTCCATGGTCCTGGTCCGGTACGCGGGGACCGTCCGTCCGTTGGTCCGGTCCGCATGCGCGGGCGGACGGGGCGTGCTGGTGGTCCGGCCGGGGGAGGTGGTCGGCCACGACCGCACCCGGTGATCCGAACGCCGGTCCGGGACGGAGCCCGGTGGAGGGGTTCGTTCAGGTCGTGATCATGTTGGCGATTGGTGGGGCGGCGGGTGCGGCCAGCTTCACTCACGTCCACAACGTGGCCGCCGCTCACGGTCAGCCGGGGTGGTTGGCGTGGGCGGACGCGATCGTGCTGGAGCTGATGTCCATCGCCTCCGGCCTGGAACTGCGCCGCCGCAAACGAGCCCAGGTGTCGGCGGTGTTCCCGGCGGCGGTGTTGGCCTGCGCGGTGACGTTGTCGCTCGCGGCGCAGGTCGTGGAGGCCGAGCCGTCCCCGATCGGCTGGACCGCCGCGGCCGTGCCCGCGCTCGGGTTCCTGGTCATGGTCAAGATCGCCCTCGGCTACACCAACACCCCACCCGAACCCCCACCAGCCGGAACGCACCCGTCCACCGCCCGACCAGCGGACCAGCCCACCGCCACCGCAAGCCAGCTCCCGGCGGACCGCACCGACGCCCAGCCTACCCTGCCGACCGGGGACCGGCGTCTGCCCGCGCGGACCGTCCACGACACCAGCAACGACCACCCGCACACAGGACCGGACCACCCCCGGACCGGCGGACCGGTCCGCCGGCACCGGCCGTCGCGGCGTGGACCGTCCACCCACCCCACCGACACCGAAGTCCTGCTCCTGGTCGCCAGGCGCGCCCAGGAGGACCTCACCGCCGAAGGCCGGCCGCTGACCCGCGCCGCCCTGGCCACCGCGCTACGCGCCACCGGTCACACCGTGTCCAACACCCGCGCATCCCAGCTACTGAAGATCCTCAAAGCCGACCAACCCCCACCCACCGACCAGCAGACTCCCGAACCCGCCGACCGCAGCACCCCGTCGACAGCACCGGAACCCGCCACGCCTACGGCCACGCGTACCTCTGCACCGCTTCCACCGCAGTCAGGAGACCTCACCCCATGAACGCCCACACCACCCCGAACCATGACACCCAACCGACCAGCCCACCCCCGTCTACCAACGTGCCGTGGACCGTCGAGCGGATCCGCGCGCTCGGCGCCGCCACCACCCTGCCCACCGCTGCGGCGGTCCTGGGTATCAGCCGGTCCCAGGCCTACCGGCTCGCCGCCACCGACACCTTCCCCACACCACTGATCCGCGCCGGGACCCGCATCATCGTCCCCGTCACCGGCCTCCTCCGACTCCTCCTCCTCGACCACCCCACCCCGAACCCCCACGAGAGCCGGCGACTTGATCCCGGCGTGGTGTCGAGCGTGGATGCAACGACCCCGCCACCAGCGGACTACACCCACCACCGCTGGCGGCACCACGTCGAGCACCCCGGAGACGACCAGTGAAAGGCTCCATCTTCAAACGCTGCGGCTGCCGCGACACCACCACCGGCCGCCGCCTGGGACGCTCATGCCCCGATCTGCGCCGGCCCGGCGGCGGATGGTCCCGCAACCACGGCCAATGGCACTGGCAGATCGAAATCCCCGCCCGCAACGACGGCACCCGCCGCACACTGCGCCACGGTCCCTACCCCACCCAAACCGACGCCGACACCACCCTCGACCGCATCCGCGCCGCCCTCGCCGTCCCCGACCCCACCGACCCCCACGCCATGGTCAAGACCGGCGACCTCATCGAGACCGCTGTCAAGACCGGCGCACCCGTACCCACCCCCGACCAGGTCCGCCGCACCCTGCACCTGGACATCACCCCCACCGAACTCCCCACCATGGCCGACTACCTGACCGACTGGCTCGCCGGACGGAAGAACATCAAGAAAGGCACCCTGCGCTCCTACGAAGGACACATCCGCCTCTACCTGATCCCGCACCTCGGCCACCTACGCATCGACCGGCTCCGCCCCGGCCACATCGACGCCATGTACGAAGCCATCGCCGAACGCAACACCACCATCACCACCCTGCGCGCCAGCCCCAACCCCGCGAAACGCGACCAGGTCAAAAACCAGCGGATCGTCGGCCCGAGGACGATGCACGTCATCCACGCCACCCTCCGCAAGGCCCTCAACGACGCGATGCGCCGCCACCGCTACCTCGACATCAACCCCGCCCTCCTGATCGAGCTACCCACCGCCCGAGCACCCAAGCCCACCATCTGGACCGACCAACGCATCCGCACCTGGCGCGACACCGGCAAGACCCCCAGCCCGGTCATGATCTGGACCCCCGAACACACCGGCAGATTCCTCGACCACACCCACGACGCGAACGACCGCCTCTACGCCCTCTACCACCTCATCACCTTCACCGGCCTGCGCCGAGGCGAAGCCTGCGGACTGCACTGGGACGACCTCGACCTCGACGCCAAAACCCTCACCGTCCGCTGGCAACTCGTCCAACAAGGCTGGGCCACCACCATCGACACCCCCAAAACCACCGACAGTGAAGCCACCATCGCCCTCGACACCGAAACCACCACCGTCCTCCGCGCCCACCGCGCCCAACAGAACCGCGAACGCCTCGCCGCCGGAGCAGCCTGGACCCGGACCGGACTAGTGTTCACCACCCCCACCGGCGGGCGGCTCCACCCTGCCGACGTCACCGACCACTTCCACCACCTCGCCACCCAAGCCGGACTACCACCCATCCGACTCCACGACCTCCGCCACGGCGCCGCAACCATGGGACTCGCCGCCGGCGTCCAGATGAAAGTCATCTCCAACCGGCTACGCCACTCCAGCCCACACTTCACCGCCACGTTCTACGGCGCTGTCCTCCCCGAACTCTCACACGCCGCAGCCGAAGCAACCGCCGCCATCGTCCCCCGCCGCGGTAGCACCGCAAGGCCGGCATAGTTCGCAGTTTCGCCTCCAGCAGTCGCGTAGGGCCGGTCGACGACGCTGTCGGCCGGCCCCACGCGGTCTTCGTCAGCGCAGCGTCTGCCGGCCGGGGGGCTCTGGCTGATCCGGTTCCGCAACGTCTTGCGATGCATACCGAGTTGTCGTACTGACGGATCATCGACTGGCGTCCAGATCCGGCGGTCGGTCTGGGGTGAGGGCGACCTGCAGGTCGCGAGGTGCGATCCATCTGGGAAGCCAACCCGTCGAGCGCTTCGTGACCGTGTGCTTGGTCGACGCTCCTGTCAGCTCAGCAGCGTCCGGGCTCGTTGACTCGGCTTGAGGGTCGTGACTTTGAATGGACAGTTCTTGTCCGTCAGCAGGGCATACGCGTCGATGGCCCGGGTGGCGGCGTCTTGAGCCTGGTCGGCAGGCTTCACGCCGCGTCCACGGTTGCGGAACAGGGCGCCGTAGAAGGCGGAGCTGAACACGCCGCTCTCGTGCCAGCCGATGAGGGAAGAGGTGCCCACATAGGTGACCTCGCCCTGGAGGCAGTCTCGTACCGCCTTCAGCCACGCGCCGGTGCCGGTCTTGCAGCCGTCCGCGATGATGGCGCCGGTCGAGATGCCCTTGCCCCTGCCTGCCGCGACCTCCCCGAGCTGCTCGAAGGACACGGTGAAATCGCCGTCCGTGCTGGTGAACGACGGCGTGACGCTGTGGTCGCCATGGGCCATGACGTGTAGGACGTCGCATGACGAAGTGAACGCGGACAACACGGTGTCGGGATCACGTGACCGAACGAAGTCGATTTCCACGATCGGAGCTTCACAACCGGCGTTGATGTTCTGCAGCGTCGACTGCACGAACGTCATCGCAGCATCGAACGACGAGTCCAGCCCGATGTCGAGCAAGGTCACTCTTCTCGGCCTCATCCACGACCCTTCCTGGTGCTTGCATGGTCGACATGGCCTGGAAAGGGGTATGCATGAACGACCGTTTTGACCGTCACCCACGCCGCTTTACCGACTCGTTTCGGCTGCCTGATTCCCAATCTGGCATCGGGCGCGGCTTCCTTGCCAGGCCTCCTACTCGGCTTCAGCTTCGCTGCACCACTATCAGCTGATCACGTGCCCGGGTCGCCGCGACGTAGGTCAACGACCGGGCCCGAAGCTCCGCGTCCGCGCGCTCGGCAGGGTCCAGCAAGGCGAGGCGTTCCATCTCTGTCGGCGATGGTTTACCTGCGGCCAGCAGGACCTTGGAGAACTCGGTGCCCTTGGCACGGTGCATCGTGAGTACTGGTACCCGGCCTGCCGGTGGGCGGTCACGGTCCACGGCGCGGGCGTCGATGCCGGCGTCGGTGAGAGCGGTGACGACGCGGTCGCGGTGGTACCGGTCGGGGACCAGGACGGCGACGTTCTCGAGCGGATCTCCGGCGTCGAGCCAGGTGCGCACGTGCCGGACGACCGCTGCTGTCTCTTCGGCAAGGGAGTCGACGAGTTCGATGATGGGCATCGGGCCGGTGCGGGCCGATCGGTAGCCGGTGCCTTCCGGCTCGTCCTGCAGGTCGACGTACTGGCCGCCTCCAAGGATCGTCATGGCGTAGTGCAGGTTCTGCGCCGTGGTCCGGTAGTTCAGGGTGAGCCGCTGGGAACGGCCGACGATGGCGACGCCGTACCGCCCGAGCACGACGCGGGTGCCGTAGACGCGCTGGTGGGAGTCCTCGGCGATGAACAGGTCGTCGGCGTGCTCCCCGACGACGGCACGGAGCAGGAGCCAGTGGGTGGGTGAGAGGTCCTGCCCTTCGTCGACGAGCACGTGATCGGCTGGACGCGGGTCGGTGACCGTCAGGTGCGCTGCGGCGACTGCGGCGGCCTCGGCGAAGTCGAGGCCGCCGTCGGCCCGACAGCGGGCCCGGTATGCCTCGACGAGTGCCCAGACGGCTCGGCGTTTGGCCCGGTCCAGCGCGACGCCTCGACCTGGTCGGCGTACCCGTAGATAGCCGACCTCGTCGTGCACCTTGTTGGGTAGGACGACGTGCGCGTACTCCGAGGCGAGGAACGTCTCGTTGGCCAGCTCGTACGGCAGCATGGTGCCGGTCGATTCGACGACCTCCCGCCAACGATTCGGTGCGGTGCGGGCCAGCGGCGTCGAGCGCTCCTCGCCGAGGACCTCTCGCATCGCGGGGGCCAGGCCGCGACCAGCGGTCCGTAGCACTGCGGAGGCGAGCGCGTCCACACCCGTCACGTACACGCCGGGCTGGTCGAGGGCCTTGGCCTGTGGCACACGCGGGTCGAGCTGGCCGAGGCTGTCGCCCAAGGCGTCCGCGAGGTTGGTGGTGAAGGTGGTCAGGATGATCCGGGCGTCGGGGTTGCGGCGGGCGAGTGCGCGGGCCCGATGGACGAGCACGACGGTCTTGCCGGTGCCGGCTCCGCCCGAGAGCCGGAACGGCCCACTGTACGAGCGGTCGACGTAGCGACGCTGCTCGGGGTGCAGGAAGATGCGCCAAGCACCGAAGTCGCCGCCTTCGATGACCCGCCGTAGTTCCTCCTGGTCGTCGATGAACGCGTACTGCAGCGCGGCGGCTGGCCGCTTGAGTGACTGCAACACGTCGGCATCGTCGTCACCGGACGAGGAGGCCTTCTCCAGCTGCATGCGTCGGACGATCGTGTCGATGTCGTCCCCTGCAGCCAGGTCGACCAGGATGGTGCCGATCCAGCCCTCGTACCGCTGTGCGAGGTCGAGGATGCCGTCCTCGTCGGAGGCGGCCGCGGCCTGGATGACGACGTCTTCGGGGAGCCCGAGCTGCTCGACGAGTTCGCTGTGTTCGTGACCGAGCCGGGCGAACAGCGGCTTCGTGGGCCTCGTCGTGGTCTCGTCGGGAGGCGAAGTTGGGGTTGGGGACGGCTCGATCTCTTCGATCTGGGGTAGGCCGTTGATCGGGTTGACCCTCAGCCGTACGCGTCGAGCGATGGCGATGGCGTCGTCGTGCGGCCAGATGCCGTGGATGACGTAGTGCGTTTCGCCGTCGCCGTCGAGGCGGAACATGACGGCCCGCCAGAAGTCGTCGACCCGCCCGGTGCGAACCCGCGGGTCGACGCTGTGCTGGATGGGTTCGACGTGCAGGCCCGGGGTGGCGTCGTCGACTCCGAGCTTCTGCAGGAAGGTCATCGCCTTTCCACGGACCGAGCCGTCGATCTTGCTGGCGAGCTTTCCCATGATGATGGTCGGCATCAGTGTCCTTCGTCCGTCTCGACGGCAGCGTGGGCCAGGGCAGCGACGACCTCGGCGGGCGTGGGCGCCACCAACCGCCAGCCGTGGCGGGCCAGGTCGGTGCGGTCCTCCGGCGTCATGTGGGGAAAGGCCACGGCGACGCGCAGCGTAGGCCAGCAGATGTCGAGCGGGATGCCGTCCGGGCCCTCCGCTCCGACTGTCGGTGGTGTGACGTCGTGGTTGGCCAGGGAACTGATCAGTTCCTTCTCGTCCTGGGAGAACGCGGCCTCGTACACGTCGGCCCAGGCACCCACCGGCCGCAGCGGCTCGGCCGTGTCCGGACTGCCGGCGATCGGCTCGACGAGGCTGGTCGTCGTCACGGCGGTCGGCCAGTCTCGTGGACCGAGCGCGTTCGCGAGCCGCAACCAGGCACGCCACGATTCGGCATGTCTCTCGTCGAGCATCTCGGACCGGTCGTCGAGCACGGCTGCGACCTCGACGCCGGCGGTGTGCCTCATCTCGACGACAGCGGCGAGGGAGCCGCTGCGGTGCAGGTGAACTCGGCGTTCGCCGACGGGCGATTCCTCACCGAGCAGTGCCGCCCGGCCCACCTGGGCGAGGGTGACGTCCGAGGCGACCTGGAGCGGTTGCGCCCCGGCGGACAGGAACATCGGTACTGCGCGTGCGGCGGCCTTCGCCGCAGCCGGGTTCGGATCGAGAACCCAGCCGACCAGCCAGTCGACCATCCCTCGACCCAGAGCCTTGTACGCCTCCGGCGGTGCCTGGAACCCCGGTACGTTCATCAGATTGCCGGCCAGGGTGGCATTCCACCACTGCGGCGCGGTGTGGGTGCCGGTTTCGGCAGCGGCGATGTCGGCGCTGGTGAGGGCGACCACCACCATGCCCAGGTCACGCAGGTGGGCACGTTTGGCGGCATCGTCCGCGAGTCGGTTCACAGTGGCGGTGGCGTGGTAGGCCCGGCCATCGGTGAAGACCGCGACGTCGGGCACGTTCGTGTCGTTGGCCTTGAGCAGGAAGTCCGGCCGCGAGTTGGCGACGTTCACCTGTGGCGTCAGGGTCCAGTGCCGGGGTGTGCCGGGCAGGGTGAACCGGGCGACGTTGCCGACTGGGGAGGGTGTCTCGGTGACCGCCGCGCCGCTACGGCGCAGCCGGCCCAGGAACACGCGGTGGAACGCACGCTCCAGATGGGACTCCGGTTCCTCGTTCGGGGCCACCTTGGTCACCGTCCAGGTCGTGTCCTCGGCTGTGTTCACGTCGGGAGCCAACCCGAGCAGGGTGTGCAGGTGCCGTTCGGCCGAGGCCCGCGAAACCCGGCGGACGACTCCCGGTGGAGGGAACGGTAGCAGGCAGCGATGGCAGGCCAGGCGCTCCTCGAGGCGGCACTCGCAGTCACGCACCCGGTTCCAGGCAAGGACCAGCAGCTTCCTGAAGTCGTCCGGATCGGCGATGCCGGCCAGATACCCGGTACCGCCCGGAACGGTGTCGTGCAGCAGGATCGCGTCGTGGTTGTCGCTTCCGTCCGACAACGTCGGATCGACGACCTGCTCGACCCGGATGTGGTCGGGGTGGCCGCCCATCTGCTCGCGCAGGCCCAGCAGTAGCGCTGCGGACAGACTCGGTACGGCGAAGTCGTCGCCGAGGGTGACCGTATGGGGCAACCGGACCAGCAGACCCTGGGTGCGCAGTGTCCGGGACAGCGCGACGGTGCTGGTAACCTCGCTCACCGACGTCCGGTGCGGGCACCAGGGACGGTGCTCGTGCGGCCGGTTGCGGCCGGTGTCGGTGTCGCGTTTCCCGCAGCCGGAGCAGACCCGGAACAACGTTCCCTGCCGTTCGGCCCCGGCGATGGTACGGGTCGGACCGTGCCCGGCCGGGCCGAGATTGAGCCAGCGGATGTCGACCGAGCGAAGGAGGCTGCAACCCAGTCCGATGCCCTCGGCGAACCATCGGTCCGCCACGTCGTCCGGGTTCACGTCGACGGTGGTCACGATCTGGAACGCGACCCTGCCCCGCTCGTCGCGGCGGTCGGAGATGGCCACCTCGTCACGCCGCAGTTCGGCGGAGACGCGGGTGAGTTCGACTACGTCGAGGCGTTGACCGGTGTCGTGGATTCCCCGGCTGCCGCAGCGCGGGCAGGTGACCGGGACGATTTCCCTCCCGGTCAGAGCCAGATCCGCGGCGTACCCACAGTCCGGGCAGAACGCCCAGGTGCGGACCGACGCTCCGTCCAGGCCGAGATCGACAGCGTCGATCTCGATCTCCCAACCACGGGCGTAGAAGGTGGCTCCGGGCGCGAACTCCCGAAGTGCGTGTGCCGAACCCCGCTGGAACTGGGCACTGTCGTAGCGGTACTTGGCGTCGTCCGGGTCGATCCACGACAGACCGACGTCCAGGGTGACGGTGTCGTCGAGCAGTGTGTAGTTGGGCAGTAGCCCGTACTCCTCCAGGACACCGATCCAGTAGCTGCTACGCAGATGAGCCAGCTGACCACTGGTCATCTGCCGGGTCGCCTGTGCGGACCGTAGCGCCTGCCGGTCGTCCTCGGTCACCGCAGGTGACTGCGCCCGCGCCTCGAGTTCCGGAAGCAGTTCGGTGATCTTCGCTCGGCGCTGCTCGAGCACCGCGACCGTCTGCTGCCAGCGCCCGCTCGCCTCCTGCAGGTGCCGGGCGAATCCGCTGCTGCGCGGGCCGGCCTTCGGCACCAGCCAGTCTCGCAGCCCGTCCACCACCTCGCCGGGTAGGTCGGCCAGCGTCGCGACGAATCGGGCCAGATCCTGCTCCCACGACTGCTCGGCCCGCAGGACCAGGTCACCGAGGAAGGTGCCCGGCGCGCAGGACCCGATGGCCCCGGCCGCCCTGCTCGGATGCCGGCGACCCTGCTCCCGAGCCGACGCGTCGATCAGGTAGGCCGTGTACTGACGACGCAGGATCTCCTCGGCGGCCAGGTAGGTCGCTGGTGGCCGCACCTCGCCGTCGATCACCGACAACGGGTCGCCGAGCTTCGGCAGGTGCTCACCGCGACCGGTGACGAACGACAGGTCGAAAGCGTTTCCGGTGAGACGCCCAGCCCGCCCGACCCGCTGCAGATAGGAAGCCACCGTACGAGGCAGCGAGGCGAGGAACACCGCCGACAGGTCGCCGATGTCGATGCCCATCTCCAGGGTGGGCGTCGCAACCAGCACGTTCGGCGCCTGCGGGCTGGTCGCCGCACCACGGAAACCGTCCTCGTACGCCAGACGCGTCGCGTCGTCGAGCAAGCTGGTATGCTCCCGGGCGACGACCCGCCGCATGTCCGGCGAGGCGTAGAGGCGGCGGTAGAAATTGTCGGCCGGCAGCGGCTGAGGCTGCAGGCGTCCACGGCACCGTACGTTCAGGCAAGGTGCCCCGGACAGCTGGACGACGGTGGCGACGCCGCCGGGCATGCTGCCCCGGCAGGTGTCGCAGACCAGAAGGTGCCGCCCGGAGGTCAGGTCGGCCTCGTCCGCCGGGGCCACCACCACGCCGGAGGCGGGCAAGGCGTAGACGGTGGCCCCGGACTGGCTGGTCGTCGTGGTCAGCACACCGTCACGGGCGAGCCGCTCGAACAGCATCCGGGCGAGCCGGCCACCGTCGAGGGGCGAGACGTCGAGTACCCGCGACGTCCAGCGGGCGTACCAGGACTGAGAGGCGGTCACCGGGTCCAGGTGGGAGTAGTTGGTCGGCCCCGGCGAGCCACCCACCTTCGGGTACGCTGGTCGCGGCCGGTCGCGGGGAAACGCCGGCATGCCGTCTCCGCGGGGCCGGCCACCCCAGATCGACCAGTCGCGGCCGTCCTCGGCGCGGTAACGGTCGAACCACGGATGCTCGATCGCGCCCTGTACCCGCATCCGGTCCAGCACACCGCGCACCCACTGCACCAGGACGTCGTCACCGACACCGGCCGACCCCAGACGCTCCTGCCAGGCGGTGCCGTCGAGAGCGGCCCGAGCCAGGCCGGCGATACGGCCTGGAAGACCCGCCTCGACCTCGACCGCCACCGACCCGGTCAGCTCCAGCGTCCGGCCGATACGGGAGTTCAGCCCGAACTCCAGAGCGGCGTCCAGAGCCAGCCGTTTGCGTACCCGCGAGTGCACCGACGTCTTGACGGCCCGCTGACGCGGCGCCTGCCAGAACGGCGTGAACGACTCCCGGTCGGCGCAGTCCGGTGCCAGGACCCGGTAGCGCCGGACCGGATCGTCACCCGCCTTCGTCAGCACCTCCTCCACCAACCGGTCGAGCGTCAGCGCCCCCTCCGCGACAGCCTCGTGCAGCACCGAACGCATGGTCAGCGTGTGCGACCGGGCCTGCACGAAGCCGGCCCGGTGCGCCGCGTCCTGCACCGAGTCGGTGAAGACCAGCGCCTTCTTCTCCTCGGAGGCCAGCTTCGGCGCACCGAAGAGGGTGGACAGCGACACCGACAGCAGGGTGGCGATGGCGCTGCCCAGGAACCGGATGCCGTCCTCCTGCCCGCACGACGGGCACGTGTCCTTGCGGCTGAGCTCGTCGGCGGCGTCCCCGACGTTCGTCAGCACTGGCAGGACCCACCCGTCACGCAGATCCGGATCGTCCACGTCGACCGTGCCCAGCAACTCCCGGCTGCGCACCGCGAACCACATCAGCCCCTCGACCGGCGACTCGTCGTCGGACCGGACGGCGGCCTCGGCCGGCGCGTACAGCAGGGGCCGGAACCGGCCCTCCCGGGCGGCATGCTGCCGACGGATGCCCTCGTCGTCCGGGCCCAGGCTGTCGCCCACCGGGGCGAGCCCGACCCCCCAACCGGACCGCCCACAGTGCCGGCAGAAGATCGCCGGGAACGACGGGCGAGCCTCCTCGGCCTCGTCGCCCGCGACCACCGGCCCGTCGTCACTCCACCGGAACCGCGCCGTGGCGGCCGCAGCCCGATCGATGCGGGTCAGCTCCCGCACCCACAGGTGCACGTCGACCGAAAGCGCACCGCCACCGACGACCTTACGTACGTGCCCGAGCATCGCCAGGACCTGCGACAACGACGCCTCGGCCTGCTCCGGCTCGGCCTGCGGACCGAACACCTGCAGGGCGAGGTCGCTGAGTGCGACGGCCTGACCAGCCGACCGCGCCAGCTCGATCACGAGCGGATGCGCCCGGCACAGCGCCGACAACGACTCCGGCGCCGCACCGGCAAGCTCGTCGCTGGTCACCCCGTACAGCAGCCCGAGTACGGCGTACGCGGTCTCCGCGCCGGAGGCGTCCAGGCTCACGTCCGGCAACGGCCGGATCCCGGCGGCGTGCAACTCGTCGAGGCTCTTCGGTGTGAACCCGGCCGTGGCAACCGCCTCGGCCGCGCCGTCGGCCCAGTCCGTCAGGCCCAGCCGCGTCTCGGTGATCACCGACGTGGAGTCGAAGCGTTCCCCGAAGACGGTGTGGGCGAACTCCCGCATCACCGACGGGTCGCCCTTGTCACCGAGCGTCGCGGAGGTCGCGACCGGCGTCATCAGGCCCAACGGCCGGGACCGGGCGGCGTCGTCGACGAGTGGATCGTCGTCACGCCAGTGGCTCTTCAGCGCCAGCCCCAACCGACGCAGCAGCATCGCCACGTCGGTACCCTGCGCCCCGTCGTAGGTGTGGAACTCGTCCAACACCAGGTAGCGAAGGCTCGTCGCCGACTGCCGCCACAGCTCCTGGTCCTCGGAACGCAGCAGCAACTGGTCGAGCATCTTGTAGTTGGTCAGCAGCAGGTCCGGTGCGGTATCCCGGATCGCCCCCCGGTCCGTGATCAGCCCGTCCGGGGTGACCGTGGTGCGGGTGGCGCCCTCCTGCCCGGTGTAGAGCGCAGCCGTCACGCCGGCCAGCGCCGAGTGCGTGGTGAGCAGACGGGTCAGTCGCGCCGCCTGGTCGTTGGCGAGCGCGTTCATCGGGTACAGGATCAGCGCCTTCGTGCCGGTCACCCCGTCGCGACGGGCCCGGATCACGTGGTCGAGGATCGGATGCAGGAACGCCTCGGTCTTGCCCGAACCCGTACCGGTGGTGACCAACGTCGGCAGCGGTCGACGCGGCTCGCCGCCGACCGCCGACGCCAGCCGGGCGAACGCCGCTGCCTGGTGGCCGTAGGGCGGGAAACCCTCGTACCACTCCAGACTATTCCGCCACCCCTCCTCGGCGGGCCGGAACGGCAGCCGCAGTCGCACGTAGGGGCCCTTGAACATGCCCGTGTCCGGGTCGGAGAGGAACCGGTCCAGACCGTCGCGTGCGTCGCCGTCGGTCAGCCCGAACGTCGTCGTCAGGTAGTCGACCAGACCTTGCCGAATTCGGGCCGCCTGGAAGGTGGGCAGCAGTTCGGTCACGAACGCTCCCGCAGCCGCTGTTCGAAGACGGCGTACGCCTGCCGCATGTCCGCCTCCCGATCGAGGGTGACGAAGGGCAGTTCATAGGTGTAGGTGTAGCCGGCCTGGTTGGTCGCGGTCCGCTCCTCTGCGGTGATCCGGTCGCCCTTCCTGCGCCACACGGTGAGCACCGAATTAGGCACGAGCCGCCCGTTGACGTCGTAGAAGTAGACGTTGCGGTCGTAGCCGCGCAACACCGCGAACTGGGTCCGATAGATCGAGCACAGCTCGTCGGCGGTCAGCCCGAGCATCAACGCGACCAACGCATCGATCTCGACTATTGCCTGACGCCGGTCTGCGGCGATCCGCAAGGGCGTTTCGACGGTCCACTCCGGGCCGACCTGCTCCAGCGGCTTCCGCCGTCGATGCGCGAACCCGCCTGCCCAGGAGTCCTCGGCGAATTCTTCCTCATAACCGTCTAGCCACAGGTCCACATAAGCGTTTGTCACACAGTTAAGCCTCAGTGCGCGCAGGATCAGTGAATCACGGAATCGAGTGTCAGTGTCGATCCATGGCAACCTTGTAATGCCGGGACCGCGGATGTCGCCCTTCGGGGCAGTGCGCGTCATGAAGTCGCTAATCAAGGAGCCGAGAATGGCCTGGATCAAGACTGCATTGCCAGCCGACCCGTTTGGATCTCCAGCAGCGAAGACTCCGTCAACGTGAGCGGCTCCAGGCGGGATGATGGCCGGGATTAGGGTGCGTTCGCCCTGGTTTGCAGCCATGCGGCGCCAGGCGATTCGGTAGTGGTCGCGGGCGGGGTCTGGATGGTCCTCGTCACCCCAGTCGGTGTAAGCGCAGTCGTATTCGTACCGGTCGCCGATGGGCTGGTAGGCGGTGGCCGGGATCGCGTCGGCCGGCAACTCCTCGAAGTCCGTCACCGACCAGTCCTGATTGTTGCGCATGGTCTTGTTCGGAGTCTTGTAGAGCGGCGTCGCCACGAACAGGTGCGGCCCTTGCAGAATCACGTCGTTCCAGGACGCCGGCACCGCCCACTCCGACTCGAAATAGCCCTTGCGTCGATCGGTTGTCTCGTTCCATCCCTGCGAGAATCGGAGCCCGAGTTCGTGCATGCGGCGTGCATGCGACAGCTTCTCCAGTACCACTGCCGTAGACCGGTTCACCGCGTACACCATCCGGGTCTGCTGGACTGGCACTTCTTCGGTTTCCATGGTGGCGTGCCAGGCGCGTAGCGTCTCGTCGGTGACGCGGGTGATCCGCGATCCGTGCGGGCGTAAGTCCCATTTTCCATCGTCGTCCTTTAGCCCTGGCTCAGGCCCGGAACCGTCGTGGACGAGTGATCGCAGCGCAGTGTCGGGGTGGTAGAGCCAACTCGCCTGGGTGAACCCCGGCGTTTCCTGCCGAGATCCGTGCACCGTGATGCCGTAGTGCTTGTGGTCTTCGATTTCAAAGAGCCTGAGTTCGTTGACGAAGTGCCAGTGGCGGCGTAGGCGGAGATACAGCTCGGAGCGGAGAACGCCCGCCTTCTCGTCCGTGAAGTGCGAGTTCAGGTGGATCATGCCGATCGTGCCGAGCTTCGAGCTGTGCCGCCACATCACCTCCATGAAGCAGCGATAGAGGTCGGGCCGCAGCCCGACGAGATGCGGATACTGCGGCTTTGCGCTGACAGAAGATCCGACGCAGGCCGTGTCCGCGATACCGTCGATGACGAACTCCGTCATGCCAGGCAAGGCAAGCGTGCCGGTGCGCTTCGCGGCGACCTGCGCCTGGGTTGGCCTGAGCGCGAGCTGCCACCACGGGTCCCCCTCGGCGAGTAGTGCTGCGACATCGACATCCGGTCGAACCCATGGGGGGTTACCGACTTGGAGGTCGAAGCCGCCACCGGCGAAGACCGTTGCGAAGTCCAGGTTCCAGTGGAAGAAGCCCTGTCGTTGGGCGATCCGCTCGCAGACCACCAGCCAGGGGTGCTTCTGGAGCACCTCGCCGATGGATTCCGCGCTGGCGAAACCGATCTCCAGAGACTCGGCTTCGTCCAACTCGGCCCAACTCATGCCCGCGCCGAAGCGCAGCTCGACCGGCTTGCGCTTGTGCACGTCCGGGTTGCGACCGAGTAGCGCCTGCAGGCCGGTGATCCATTGTGCGGCCGTGGGCGGCTCGATCACCTTGCCGTTCACGGTGGCGAGCGAGTCGGTGAGGGGCCAGAAGCACAACGCGGTCCAGGCGTCCATCGTTCGTCGTAACCGGCGGTAGGCACCATTCTGGTCGGCGAGCGCCGTCTCGATCTGCTCGCGAGTCACTGCTCCACCGGCCGGCAGCTCACCCGCTCCCCACACCGGGATCGACCGGCGGATCTGCTCCTCGGCGATGGTCAGCCGCCGGTAGGCGATCTGCCACAGGGTTTCGACCCGATGCGTGAGTTCGGTGTACGCGTCGACCTGGGTCTTGGTGGGCTTGTTCCGCGTGCCGGTTCGCCACCTCCTGAGCTTCTTTGCGGCGTCCGGGGCCAAGACGGCGGCCTCTCTCGCGTCGGCGGCCGAGCCCCAGCCGTCGGCGGGCAGCAGGAAGTGGTGGATGCCGTCGGTGGCGACCCGGCCGGCGTCGATGTCCTCGACCAGCGAGGTCAACGGCACCTCCTGCGGCACGGCTCCCAGCCAGGACTTGTCGGCGACCTGGCTGCGGCGGTAGACGGCGCGGCGAGCACCGATCAGCGAGTTGCCTCGACGCAGGTGCAGGCCGAACCACGGCGCGGACAGGCCCTCGACCATGGTGTCCAGCCAGAGCGAGATCTCGGCCAGCTCGACGGCGGTTTCGTTGAGGTCGACGCCGTAGACGTTGTGCAGCGCGAGGTATGCCTTGACCTCCTGCAGGCGCTTCGGGTACTCGTCCGGGTCGATGCGCTGGTCGAGTTCCTTCTGCCGGCGCTTGAGGTACTGATCGGCGAGCTGGCGGACCGCTTCGATGGCGAACGCGCCCGAGCCCAGCGCCGGCTCGCAGATCGTCATGCTCAAGATCTGCTCGGCTGGAGTCTCATCGGTGAGCAGTTCCTCCAGGGCCTGCCCGACGGTGAAGCGGGTCAGCAACTCGGGGGTGTAGTAGGAGGCCGACTGCTGGCGTTCCCGACCGGCGAGGCGGAACACGAACGAACCCTGCTCGTGCACCACCGGGCGGGGCTCGCCGGTCACCGGGTCGATGGTCTTCACGAAGTCGGCGGCGGCGATGCCGTCGGCCCGCTCGACCGGGACGACCCACGATCCCTTCGAGCCGTCGCCATTCTTGGCCACCTCGTACAGGTCGGTGTCGGCAAAGAAGCCGGTGTAGGACATCAGGCCCTCGTAGACCGCGCCGAGCTGGTTGATGCCCAGCTCGGCGTACGAGATGAAGCCTCGGTCCTTGCCGCGCTGCTCCTTGCTGAGCAGCAGGTGGGCCAGCACTTGCTGGACGGCGACGTTGCCCAGGCCGACCTCGTCGATGTGGGCGATGGCTTCGGGGCGGAACAGGTCGGCGCGCAGCGGGTTGAAGGTCAGGCCCGGGATGCTCGTCGCGTCGTCGTCGCCGGCGGCGGCCGATGGATGGCCCTTGTCGACGAGGCGGAACAGGACTCCCAGCGACTCGTAGAGGTGGGTGCCGGTGCGGGCGCGGGGGGTGGCCAGTTCGACCTGCACGAGTTCGCGGAGCCGGTCGAGGCTGTAGCCCCGGTCGTACTCGGGTGCACCGACCGGCAGCACGCCCAGCTCGGGGGAGGCTTCGGCGTAGAGCAGGAACAGGATGCGGTAGAGGAACCGCAGCGATTGCCGGGCCAGCGGTTGGGCCTCGGATTTCGGCAGCGGCGGCAGACCTCGGGCGCGGCGGCGGGTGACGACCTCGTTGGCGACGATCTCGATGGAGAGGCGTACGCCCTCGCGTAGGTCCTGGGAGACGCCGACGGTGTGTTTGATCGACGCCTCCAGCACGCCGTGCCACCACAGCTTGCCGTCGGTGTCGGGGGCGATCGACTCGGCGCACAGGCAGGCCAGCGCCCGGTCGACCTCGCCGCCCTTCTTGGTGTCGTTGCGTTCGCAGACCAGTTGGATGTCGACGGCGAGGTAGCGGCCTTCGGCCCAGCGTTCGCGTTCGGCGAGCAGCGCCCACCGACCGGCCAGCACCAGCGCCAGTTCCGGGGCGTCGTCGGCGACGAAGAGGGCGGACAGCAGTCGGGCGACGCTTTTGACGTCCTCGCCGTCCTCGGTCAGCCGGACCGGTTCGTCGAGCGTCACCGCGTCGCGGGCGAGCAGTTCCTCGACGGTGGTTACGGGCAGAGCCGTGAGGACGACCAGCGGCGCGGGTCCGGTCACGCCGACCGAGGAAACACGGGTGACCGGCCCGGTTTCGACGGTGACGAAGCCGGGCCCGTCTAGCCCGAGGATGGTGCGCATCGTCGTGGCGACGCGGGCGGGTGCGTCGTGGGCCGTCCGGCTGCCAGTTTGCTCGGTGGCGGCGGCCGGGTCGAGCAACTCGGACAGGGAGGCCAGGTCGCTTTCCAACTCCTTGCGGGCGGCGAGGAAGCGGGACCGTGGTGTCGGGCGTTTCTCCGCGCCCTCGGCGTCCCACGCGGTGCGGCGTTCCAGGACCTTGGCGCGGAACGATTCTCTCGTGGCCTCGGTGGTGAAGTAGTGCTCGGAGATCCAGCCTTCGCCGACGAGGATCGCGTCCGACCCGCTCACTCGTTTTCGCCTTCCGTGTCGGGCACGACCACCAGCAGTGGGCGTACCAGTTGTCGGGACGGTGCCATCGATTCGGCCAGCTCGCGTTCCTCGTCGATGCGGGCCCGGCTGGCTTGTACGTCGCTGCGCCGGATCAGGACGTCCGCTCCCTCGTCCCACGCGTCGAGCTTGCGGCGCCAGGTCTCGACCCGTTGCTGGGCGTCGCGGCTGGCCGCCTCGAAGACGTTCTTCTCCAGGTAGGCCGCAGCCTGGTGCACCGCAGGCGCGATCAGAGGTTCGAGACTGTCGATCGAGGGCACGGGGCCGGGGTTGGCTCGCGGTGTGGTCCAGCCCAGCTCCTGCAACGCGGTACGGACCGATTCGTGTGGCGTCACCAGGACGAACGACGGGTCCTTCGGGGCAGGGAACTGCGCGGTCAGCCACGCCGTGGAGACCACCTGTCCCCGCTTGTTCGTCAGCGTGCCGAGCAGCAGCACCGTCGGGGTCTCCACGGCGCCGCGTACGGCGAACACCTCGTTGCGGCCGAGGGCGGCCAGGGCCCGGTCGGCGGCCCAGTCGAGGACCGGGTGCAGGGGGCTCAGGTAGTGCGCGTCGGGCCAGGTCGTACCGCTGCGGTCGCGAAGGGCTGCGGCGAGCCGTTCCCGGCCTCGGGCCATGGTCGTGGCGAGCACCAGGCGTTCGGTGACCTTGCGGTCGGCGAGATAGCTCTGCGGTAGCACGTCGAGGCGTTGCACCAGGTCGGTCGGGGGGACGAGTTCCGCGGTGCCGAACGCCTCTTCGCGGCGCCAGCCGATACCGCCGCGGGTCGGCGGCGCGGTGGGGTCGACGAACGCCTCCCGCAGGGCCTCCTCCAGGTACGAGATCTCGTCGTCGTAGAGGCCCGAGCCGGCGTCACCAGCCTCCATGGTGGAGTCAGGGGCCGCAGTTTCGCCGGTCGTCTGCCCGGCGGACTCGAAGATCTGGGCGAACAGCGCGGCGAGGTCGTTTCCGGCGGCGACTTCGGCGACCGGTCGGATCACGTCGTCGAGCTGCTTGGTGCGGGCGAGCACGGACCGGATCTCGTTCTCCTCGCCCTTGACGTCGTACTGCCCCATCAGCGAGGCGACGTCACCCAGAGCGGTGTGCGCCTCGTTCTCCTTCTCGATCAGCTTGGCGAGCACGCGGACGTCTCCGGCAAACTTCTCGCTGGCAGGGTCGAGCAGTAGGGCGGTGACGCGAGGCGGGTGCTTCTGGCCGTAGCGGTCGATGCGGCCGTTGCGCTGCTCGATGCGGATCAGGCTCCACGGAATGTCGTAGTGGACGAGCTGGTGGCACTGGGCGTGCAGGTTGACTCCCTCGGAGGCGACGTCGCCGGTCACCAGCACGCGTACCGCCGCCTGCTCCTGCTTGAAGCGCTCGACGACGTCCTGCTGCTCGGCGTCGGTGAGGCCGCCGTGCATCAGTTCGACGGCGCTCGCCGGTAGGCCGAGATCCTTCGGAAGGCTGCGGTGCAGCCAGCGCAGCGTCTCCAGACGCTCGGCGAAGACCACTGCCCGGGTGGAGGAGCCGGGGCCGACACCGATCTCCTTCAGGTACGCCACCAGCCGGGTGTACTTGGCCGACGGCTCCCGCATGGTCCGCTCGTTGAGCTGTCGCAGGTGGCGCAGGGCCCGCAGTTCGACCTCCGCTCGCTGGGACGGCACCTTCTCGTCCTTGCCGACCCGGTCGATGCGGCCGTCGATCGTCTCCTGAAGTGCGGCCGGTGAGGACAGGAACGCCTTCGCGAGCGTCCAGGGGAAGAACGCCGCGCGCGGTCCCGAGTACGGGCTGCCGCCCTCGCCGGGCCACAGCCAGGTGTGCTCGAGTTCGTCCGCGACCGCGTTCTCGGCCGGGGTAGCCGGCACGAGGACGTTGTTCGGTTCCTGCCGCTCGGCCCAGTCGGCGCCGACGGCGTTCGCGACCTCGGGGCTGTGTCGGTGGCGACGGACGACGAGCCGGCGAACCTCTTCCCGGTCGAGGACCCCGCTCGGTGGCACGGCGGCCGGATCGAGCAGGCGCACCAGTTCGGCGAAGGACTCCGCTTTGCCGTTGTGCGGGGTGGCCGAAGCCAGGATCAGGGCTTCGGCGTTGCGGGCGAGTAGACGAGCGAGCCGATTGTTGAGGGTCGCGGCGTTCGACAGGTTGTGCGACTCGTCGATGACCACCGCGTCCCACCGCTGTCTACGCAGGCTGGCCACGTACCGGTCGGACTTGAGCGTGTCGATCGAGATGATCGCCCGGCGGTAGTAGGTGAACGGGTTGCGGGTCGCCGGTAGTTTCTGTCGAACCCGCTGGATGCCGGCGGTGTCGAGTCGTACGAACGGCAGGGCGAACCTGGTCCACAGCTCGTGCTGCATCTGTTCGAGCACGTGGCGTGGGGTCACCACGAGGATGCGGTCGCCGCGGCCGCGACGTACCAGCTCGGAGAGGATCATGCCGATCTCGAGGGTCTTGCCGAGGCCGACGGCGTCGGCGAGCAGGATCCGGGGTCGCAGGTTCGCCGGGTCCAACGCCTTGCGTACCGCCGACTGCTGGTAGCTCAACGCGTCCGCCAGCCCTCTTGTCGCCGCCGTCAGCGAGCGTTCGCCGAGGGGCACGGCGGTCTTCCGGAGCGTCGATTCCAGCCAGAGGCGCGCGGTGCGGTATCGAGGGCTGGCGTCGGCCACCACCCGGGCCCGAGCGGGGTCCGACACGACCACCCGGTCCAGCCGGGTGTAGAACGAGGCGGTGGTGTCGCGGACGAGTTCACCGAGCCCCTGGACGTGGACCAGGGTGCCGTCGGCTGTCTCCTCGGCCGCGCGGACGAGCCATTCCTCGTCGCGGACCACCACGACCGATCCTGGTGCGAACGAACCGTGAACGTCAGGCTTGGTTGCCGGCACAGGCGCATGCTCCGTCTTCGAAACCGTACGAAAACGACACCGAACAAGTCTCGGGTCGTTACCCGGCGAAAGCCTAACCGTGCACGATCATTCACGATTCCGCAGAGAGGCCGAGAGTATGGTCCGAAAGTCGACTGTGCCGACACCGCTCGACGCCGCCACGTCGGTCCGCATGCGCCGCCAGCCCCGCACGTCCACCAAGCCCGAACTGGCACTCCGCCGTGAGCTGCACCGGCGGGGGCTGAGGTTCAGGGTCAACCACCCGGACCTGCCCGGGCGGCCTGACGTGGCCTTCAGCCGCGCCAAGCTCGCCGTCTTCGTCGACGGTTGCTTCTGGCACCGCTGTCCGCAGCACGGAACCGTTCCCCGCAACAACCGCGAGTGGTGGCAGGCCAAGCTCGACCGCAACGTCGCCCGCGACCGAGCCAAGGACGTCGCTCTCGCCGAGTTGGGCTGGGTCGTGCTGCACGTGTGGGAGCACGAAGCCATCGGCGCCGCCGCCGACCTGGTCCAGGCCGAGTGGCGACGCCGGGTGACGACTATCGGGCAGTGACCGAGGTACGCAGGAAGCCGCCCTTTCCGAACAGCACGCCACGGTCGAGGAACCGGTTGAAGAACCGGCACGACGGCTCACCGAGGTGGACGCAGGCAGTGCAGGCGCCGCTGCCGATGCTGCAGCCCGGGTCCAGGGGGCACCGGTGCTCGGCGTCGACGAAGGCGGTCAGCAGGGCGTCGAGGTTGGACTCGAAGACCGCCTGCATTCCGCCGAGCACGAAGTCACCACGGGCTGCGGCGTACACGACGAAGCCGAGGTGCTCGGGCACCAGGTACTCGCTGAGCGCGTCGCGTTCGATGCCCGCGAATACCGCCGTCTGCCGGATGAACCTGTGCGCGTAGGTGTGGATCAACTTGAGCACGTCGGAGCCGACCGACTCCACGGTGGGATCGTCTCGCTTGGTGGGGACGACCGCCGACTCCAGGATCGCCACGCGCGCCGCGAGGGCGTCGGTCGACTCGGAGGTCCAGCCGGGAAGGCGGTGACCTCGGCCGGACAACCATGTCGCCACGCGTACCGGGTCGAGGCGGATCAGGAAGGCCTCGGTTTCCGCCAGGTTGCCGTAGAGCCGGTAGCCGCTGCGCTTGCGCCGGAACGGCACCAGTCGGCACTTCGACGGATCGTCCTCGCCACGGGTGTAGCCGTACATGGCGTTGAGTACCGGGAACTTGTCGACCAGGTCGAGGCCGTCGATGCCGGCCCGCTGTAGCGCGGGCGGATAGTCCTCCCGGTAGCGCCTTTCGAGCGGATCGTCGGACTCGGGTGCGTGGAGGGCCGTCGTCGGCATCCGACTTTCCGCCAGGGCCATCGCGATGTCGACGGCGGCCCGCTCGGCCACTTCGCGACGTTGCGGCGACAACCGGTCGACAGGGTGGTCGCCGGCCTTGGCCAACTGGCCCCCCGCCTCGGCCAGGTTCGCCATCTGCTCCGCGATGTCCGGAGCCATGCCACTGGAGATCAACTGTCCGACGAGTTCCTCGCGGGTCTGCTTCGCGGTCACGTCGGCGGGTCGAACTGCGGTCAGGCCATCGACCACCCAGACGAGAGCCTTGCGGGGGCCGCCCGCGAGCTTCAGGTTCTCGCGGTGCTCCGGACGCGGCGGATTGATCAGCACCATGCCGCGGGGCACGTAGACCATCCGGGCCTTGTGGACGTTCCACCGCACGGTGCCGTCACCGCACGCGCACTTGCGCCCGTATCCGAGCCCTTGCATGGTCTCCGTTCGGCAGGTCGGGCAGACGAAGCGGATGTCCGTCGCCTTGGCGCTCTTCGGGATGACCACCTGCACGTCGTCGTGTTGAGGGCAACGTCTGATCCAGGGCTCCGTGACGGCTCCGCACTCGTGCACGCCGACGAAGTGCAGCTGCCCCCACGCTCGTTTGCCGCACCTGCAGCGGGCTTCCTCGGACTTTCCGATGCGCTTGCAGGCCCGACACAACCAGACTCGCGGGTACCGCTCCACCGTGACGCCACGGCGCTCGTCGAGTTCGACCACCTCCACTGGCACCTTGCGCAGCAAGTCGGCGGCCATGCCGCTGTCCTTGTCGTGGGCGCTCCAGGCGCCGATCTCGTTCAGCAGGCTCCAGCGAACCCGCTCGGAGTCGACCTCGATCGGACTCGGCGCCGACCACTCGTCGACCCGGTAGATGTCACCGCGCAAGTCGACCGTCTGAGCCGGCAGGAAGGTCCGCAGGATCTGGCTGCCACTGCGGGATCCCAGGATCGTCATCTCGTCCGCCTTCAGTCGTGGATCGGGGCCTGGGCTTCGACGTCGCGCAGGCTCGTCATCGGAGACGGGCTGCCGATCTGGCCGATGAACCTGGCCTTGCTGGCAGGGTCCTCAAGGTCGGCGAACCACTCCTGAACCCATTCGACGATCTGCTGCTGGTGCAGGGAATCCTCCGGCCCGTCGAACCCGAGGACCGCTGCGACCGACGCCGCTTCGTCGGCCGGAGTGAGCCCGGCGTCGCGAGCGTACTGTCGGAGCTTCACCGGAGTGCTCAGCCGCTGCTTGCTGGCCGGCTCCACGAGCATCAGTATCCGCGCCGCCACCACACCGGGCATCGTGAGGGCCAGCACCCGCCTGCTGCGACGGGTGATCGGAATGGCGTCGACGAACCGGTCGCCCTGGCTCACGTACTTGTCGAAGTGGCGGAACGTCTGGGCGTCACGCTCACGACCGATCTTGTGAAGGACGTACACCAGACCCGGGTACCGACGACCGACGCGGGCCGTGGTCTGGATGAACTCGGCCGTGGTCAGCGGAAGACCCAGCATGACCATCGTGTTGAGCCGGTCGACGTCGACACCGTGGGACAGCATCGAGCTGGCGGCGATCACGTGGATGCGGTCCTCGAACGCGTCCTCCGGCTTCTCCAACCGCTCCAGGATGTTGCGGACCTCGTCGAAGTCGGTCTGACCGGTCAGCTGCTCGACGTTGATGCCGTCGACGGTGTTGTTGCTGCCGAGGCTCCGGCCGGCGGCCTCCACGTCGTAGAGAGTCGACCCGTAGACGACGTCGGTGCCGTAGATGCTCAGCAGCTTCTCCGCGTGCCCCGGATCGATCCCGGCTTCCGCACACACGGTCTTCGGGTCGTTCAGCAGCTCCCGGACGCATCGCTGCAGGGCGTCCAAGGTCCGGTCGCTGACGTGCTCCAGCGTGACGCCACGCGGTGCCACGGCGACGAAGCGCCGTAGTTCGGCGGTGACCGGCGCGGTCCAGAAGGACTCGCCTGCTCGGGGCCCCGGCTGCGGGAAGACTCGCCCCTTGCGCCGATACAGGATCCTGACCTGGTGGTCGTACCCGGTCAGGGTCGCACTACTAGCGACGATCTTGGCGCGGGTGCCGCACAGCTTGTCCTGCAGATGGTCCAACAGGCTCTCGTAGTGCGAGTCGACCGCGCCCAGGCTGTCGCGTAGCAGGTGCAGCTCGTCCTGCAGGCGAAGCGACGGACCGAACCTCTCCGCGGCCATTGGCAGCGCCTTGAGGGTGCCTTGGCAGTCGGGAACGAGGCAGCCGTTGGGGGACTTCGACCGGGTCGAGTAGGTGAACCCGTGCCATTCCTCGGAGCAGAGCTTCTGCGGCGGACCGATGAGCCCTCGCATGGCCTGCTGCAGGCCGATCGACGCCGCCTTGTCGAGTGTGCCGACGACCACCGTCGGCAGGAAGCGGAACACCTCCTGGTCGACGACGTAGACCGGTAGCGGGCCCCGCTGCCAGGGGCACGCCTGGTTGGTGCAGTGGTGCTCCAGCTTCCATCGCTTACGGTCGAACTTCATGCTCAGGCGTTCGTCCCGGCAGAACGGGCAGTGCAGCAGCACCCGGTACTTCTCCGGCATTCCCGGGCTGTCCGGTCCGATCTCGTCGTTCTCCGGCTTGGGAACGATCTTGTTCGGGGTGCCGGCCTGACCGACGAGGAAGCCGAGACTGAACGGAGCGCTACGCCGGAGATCATCCTGTTGCCGGCGGACCAGTTCCGCCCCAGCGAGCGCATCGGCGAAACGCTGGGTCTGCTGCAGGCTCAGCAGGCGTAGCGGGAAGCGCGACCACGCGGTCACACCCGTACGCTTCCCGGTCAACCGGTCGAAGAACGCCGTGGTCAGCAGGAGACCCAGATACGTCTCGGTCTTGCCACCGCCGGTCGCGAACCACACGGTGTCGACGTGATCGGCCTCCTCAGCCGGCTCGGCGAGGAACCGGATGGCGGAGAGCAGGAATCCCACCTGGAACGCGCGCCACGTACGGTAACCACGCCCCTTGGCGCTCAGCCCGATCGCCTCGTTCATGAGCTGGAACGAGCGTCGGATCTCCGGGCGCGTCCGGACCAGCTCCAGGCCGGCACGCAGCCGGGCGAGCTCGTCGAACACGTCGGCAGCCGACCGGTCCGCTTCGGCGCGCATCGCATCCGTCCAGCCATCGGCCAGATGGCGTTCGTCCAAGGCGACCGTGGACCAGTGCGTTCGGTCGTACTCGTCGAGTGCGTCCACCAGGTCGGTGAGGACCGGGATCGGATCGGCGGCGAGGCGAGCAAAGGAAAGATCGGGCTGGGGACGAGGGCTGTTCCAGTACTCCGGCCGGAAGGTCTGCACACCGACCGTGTCAGTGGTACGGAACACCCCGGGAGCCACCACCTCGACGCCCACGTTGATGCCGTATGCCGGCACCCGCCGGTCGTAGCGGAAGCTGTCCGGCAGGGCCTCCAGCTCGAACGGCACCGTGCCGAGCCCCGCCACCTCCAACTGCGTCTCGTAGATATGGGAATCGGTCAGCCCCGGGGCCTTCTGCGGGCTGGTGTTCACCAGCTGCACCACCAGTTCGGGCCTGCGGTGCCAGTCCTCTACCTCGACGCGTACCTCTGCGCACAATCCGGGTGCACCGACCGCTGCGAAAGCACCCTCCAACTGCTTGGCACCGAAGGTCCCCCCGGCCGCGTCGACGACGAGCGGGACCTTCTCCTCGACCAGACCGCTCCTCCACCACCGGCGCTCGGGATCGGGACCGTCCTTGGGATCCTTCACCCACGCCCGAGCCCGTACCGTCACCGTCGCCGACCACGGTGCCGGCCCCTCCGGACGGAACCGGACACCGATCGCGCACGGGTCCAGGCGCTCCGACCGGTCGTCGCCCACACCCTTGCGAACCTCGTCCTCGCAGGCCAATCGGCCGAGCCAGAACGTTCCGGAGGGCGCTACCTCCAACCGTTCCAGACCGTCACCCCGGCCAGCCGCCACCACCCGACCATCCAGCCAAGTGACGAATCGGTCGCACGCCTCCGCCAGCGGCTGACCCTTGCCGTAGCTCGTCACGTCTTCTCCTCGTCACCACTCCGGGAAACCACGGCCAGGGGTGCCTCGGTCACGTACACGCGCAGCGCCGCCGCGGCCGGGTGCTCCCGAAGCGTCTTCAACGCCTTCGCCTGAATCTGTCGGATCCGCTCGCGGGTGACACCGTAGTGGGCTCCGATCTCGTCGAGGGTTTCCTGCTCGTAGGTGCCGAGGCCGAACCGTCGTCTAAGCACGCACACGGCTCGCTCCGGCAGCGCCTGCCGCAGGGTGTACTCGACGTCCGCATGGAACATCGCATGGCAGACGATCTCCGCCGGGTCCGTGCGGCCGTCACGCTCCTGCTCGGCGACGAGGAGGTCCGACCGACGTAGGTCGCCCTCGTCACCGAGTAGATCGTCGAGACTGACCTCTGGACGTGAGTGGTCCAACGTCGCCTGCACCTTGCCGGGATCCAGTCCCGTCTCGTCGGCGAGTTCCGACAGTGTGGGTGCCCGATCGAGTCGTGCCGTGAGTGTGCGGACGGCCTTGTCGACCTTCCGCATCTGCTCCATGAAATGGACGGGTATGCGGACCGTGCGGCCGTGGTTGGCGATGCCGCGTTCTATGTGCTGCCTTATCCACCAGGTCGCATAGGTCGAGAACTTGTATCCCTTGGAGCCGTCGAAGAGGTGGGCCGCGTGCATCAGTCCCAGGTTGCCCTCCTGGATCCGGTCGGCGAACTCGAGACCCCTGCCGTCGTACTGCTTGGCTTTCGCGATCGACACCACGAGCCGCAGATTCGCACACACCAGCTCGGCGTGCGCTTCACGGCCTTCCTCGATCCGGTGACGCAAGGCTCGCCGCTCCGCGCGCGACAGTTCGCCCCACCCGACTTCGAGTGTGCGTCGTGCCGACTCGCCCTGCTTCATCAGCGACCACAGTTCCACCTCACGCTCGGCACCGATCAGCCGGTACCGGCCGATGGTCCCCAAATACTGGCGGATCGTGTCCCCGTGCAGTTCGTAGCCCTTCACGGCGGATCTGGCAGGACGCGTGTCGGCGGCAGCGGGCAACTCGACGCCGGCTTCCTCCAGCAGACGCAGCAGTTCGCCGTGTTGTCCTGCGGACAGTGCCCGTCGTGTCGCGACCAAGGCGACCTCGGCGCGCGTCAGCTTCCCCCCGGTGCGAGACCAGTCACCGAGTAGATCCTCGAACGCCACCCCCACCGCCCCGTCGGATGCCGACGAGACTGGCTGCTCGGGAGCATCACCGAACAGCCAGTCCGGGCCGTCGTCAGCCGTCGCCTCGTCCGGCGACTGCCCCGGGGCCGCCCCACTTGCAGTCGAGAACTCGTGCGGTTCACCTCCAGCCACGTGGCTTCCGGCCACCTCCGCGGGTGCGAGGTCGGGCGACATGGAAGGCTGGACCACGGAACCGCTCGACAAAACCGCCTGGTAACCCGACGCTCGCTGCCTGGTCAATACCATCAGCAGGTCATCGACATCTCCGTGAGTCAGGCGATGGCGAGCGACGAACGCCGTGACCAGGGACTGCACCCGGTTCCTGTCGTGGCGATCGACGATCTCTCGCAACTCGTCGACCAGGGCTGGCGGAAAGCTGGTGGAAGACCGTGTGGCCGTAGCCATGAATCCCTCCCCCTCTACGAGGATCCGAGCGTAGAGCCGGAGTGTGACAAAGCAGGCGAATCGAACATGCGTTCTAGCTACGGCGGGGTCTCGACCCTCCGATCGTGACGGTGGCGCCCTGGCATCGGTCGGGATCAGATGCGAGCATTCCTATCAGTCGACCAGCACTCCGGAGCCATCCCTGTCGTGTAGCTGTCCGTGATCCGACCATCCGCCGCCGAACCGGGGTCGAAAGTACGACCCTCGAAGCCAGTCGGTGCCGGTGCTCGTCGACCCACTACAGTCGCTGGCATGGCCCCGCGTACCGTCAAGATCTCTGCAGTCGACCTGTTCTGCGGCGTGGGGGGCCTGTCGTACGGGCTCAAGAAGGCTGGTGTCGGTATCGCTGCAGGTTTCGACATCGATCCGGCCTGCGAGTATCCCTATCAGGCCAATGTCCGCGCCCCCTTCCGCAAGAAGGACGTACGCGACCTGGACGCCGATGAACTCAGCGCGATGTGGCCGAAAGGGGCGATCCGTGTGCTGGCTGGATGTGCACCCTGCCAGCCGTTCTCCTCGTACCGCCGCGGCACCGACACGTCGCAGGAAGCACAGTGGCCATTGATCGACGAAGTCAGTCGTCTGGTCCAGGGTGCCATGCCCGAGATCGTCACCATGGAGAACGTTCCCCGCATCGGCAGCACTCCGATCTTCCAGACATTCGTCGCCAAGCTCGAGGAACTCGGCTACCGGGTGCGGTACGAGTCTTGCTACTGCCCGGCCTACGGAGTGCCCCAACAGCGACGGCGTATGGTTCTCGTCGCCTCTCTCCTCGGCGAGATCCGCGTACCCAAGGGTGGAGTCGGGGTAGCCGACTACCCTACCGTCGAACAAGCCATCGGCGATCTTCCACCCCTTCGGCATGGTGAGACCGACCCTGCTGATCGTCTCCACAAGAGCCGTAGCCTGACTCCGATCAACCTGGAGAGAATCAAGAGTTCGAAACCAGGCGGCACCTGGGAGGACTGGCAGGAAGAGCTCCGCGCACCCTGTCATCGTAGGTCGTCAGGATCCACCTTCCGCAACGTCTATGCCCGCATGGTGTGGAACGAGCCGTCACCCACCATCACGACACTGTCCTACAACTTCGGAGCCGGTCGCTTCGGCCATCCTGAACAGGACCGGGCCGTCTCACTGCGCGAAGCCGCGATCCTTCAGAGTTTCCCGCCTGACTACGAGTTCGTCGCTCCCGGAAAGCCGGTGCAGTTCGCTCCTCTTGGGCGGCTCATCGGCAATGCGGTGCCGCCGAAGCTGGCTGAAGCAGTGGGCGCAGCGATCGTCCAGCATGTAGAAACCGTCAAAGCGTCGATCCGACCAACACGACGGGGTGCCAAATCTCGGCCTTTCTCGGCTAACGTGCCTAGTTCCGTCCCGGTGTCCACGGCCGTCGCATGAACTGTTCTGCGTAGCGTTGGCGGAGGTGAACCGGCAGGTCGTATGGTACCGCCCGGCCTGCAGAAGACCGGTGCACCTGGTGCGACGAAAGTCGTTCGAGCCAGCCACGATCGACCAATGTCGCACCCTGGCTTTGGGTGTCATGTCGCGTGCCTGCCCCATCGGGCCAGTCCGCGAGTGCGCGGAGTGGCAGTGGGGATGCCCGGTCTACCAAACCGTATTCCGAAGTATTTCGGCTCCATTGCAGGGTGGCCGGTGTTGACAGATTCGTAGGGGCCGCTAGCCCTTGTGGACGCGGCTGGACTTCGCGGAGTCACAGGCGGCGACAGCAACTATCGCCGCCCGCGTCACTCGGACTTGCAAGGCCGTCGCAGACGTTCCGTCGCGGCGGTCGGCCATCTCAGGTCGATTGGCCTAGGAGCGCCGGACGAACTCGACCGTTTCAGTCTCGATCCGTACACCGCGAGCCTTGAATCCCGCCGATGCTACCGCTTTGCCCAGTGAGTTTTGCGGGGAGTACCAGTAGGGGAGGTGCTTGCGGGCAGAGGGTGCGAGTGTGTCGCCGAGGATGTCTTCGATCTCACCGAAAGTCATCGATGTCGACTCGCTGTCCAGCGCCGCCAGATAGTCAGCAAGGGGTTGGTACTTGCCGGCCGCTTCTGTATCCAGCCCTGGGCTGGGCGGTGTTGAGTTCGGATCGAGGATGTCCACGACCTCCGACGGGATTCGGATGGCACTCAAGGCACCTGCGTCGATGTAAACCGGCTTCATCATCGGTGTGACGGAGGGCGGCAGGATCCTCGCGGCCTGCAGGTCGCCGGTGATCCGGGTGGTTGGGCGGGTGATCCCGCGCAGCATGCGATCCTCGCGGTAGCCGCAGAGGGTATAGATGTCTTCGCGACTGATGGTGCCGCCTGCGGACGCGGCGGCAGTGATCACGTCGGCCAGGTCGCTTCGTCCTTCGCCGCGTAGCTTCTGAAGCAGCATGTCCACCGCTTCAGCCGTCCACTTGCCAGGCTCATTGATGTCTGCACGGTTGACGTCGGCGTCTCTGGCGGACTCGGGATTGACCTCGACATCGAGAGCCTGAGATCGGTTCAGCAGGTCACTGGCCCGCATCAGGAACAGGCGGTGGCCCGTGCTGTCGAAGAACTCTTTCGTCATCTCCTGTCGCGGGCCGATCATGTCTGGTCCACGGCGCCACCACCAGTCCTCCTTCTCGTCGTTCGTGACGATGATGAGGTCCATGTCCCGCGCTTTCGCCTCGTGGCATGCCTGTCGGTAGACGAGGAAGTCGCCGGCAGCGCCCTCTGGATACTGGTCGCCCTTTTCTGCGTCTAGATAGCCTGGAGGAATGAGTTCGTCGACGCGCTGATTGCCCTCGGCGATCAGGGCATCCCAGACCTTGTCCTCGGGGCGTGGGAGGACCCTGCCGGACAAGAGCTCGGAGAGTCTGCTCAGTACCGGGTCCGCGTCGGCCGGTGTGGAGGGGTGAACGCGGTCGGGCGTGGCTCGGTCGATCGCGTCTCGCAGGCGTTGGAATACGCCGTCGATGTCAAGATGCAAACGTTGCAGTTCGGCGTCGTCGATGGCCAGGTGCTTCGACCAGGTCTCGAGAGCCCGCGCTGCCGTTGCCCGGCTCTTCTCCAAGGCGGCGCGCGCTTCTCCCGTTGCTTGTTCAGGATTGCCGATGGCCCGAAGCCGATTGCGGTGGAACTCGCGCATTGCCTGGTACGGAACGACGAGACGGTCACCGAGCTTCTCGAAGATCGTCAACAGGTCCGCCGTCGTCCGAGCGTTGTAGCGGTAGAGGTTGAGAAGTACGTTTGCGTCTACCGCGACTAGCGCGGTGGTCAACGCCTGGCGCGACTCGGCCTCGCTTACCACTCGATAGCCTTCGAACCCGTCGAACAGCCCAACCATCTATGACCTCCCCAAGACGGACCTCATTGTTATCGATCCCATGGCGCAGTCCTATGGGCCGAGCGGCCGATTGTCGGTCTCCTGGTCCGCGCTTGTGGTCAGGCGGCCGAAGCGCAGCACGTTCCGAGCCAGGGAACGCGATGCCTGGCACTCTGCTGGCGCAACTGCTCGATCCCGCCCTTCATCCTGGGTCGGATGGTGATGCGCGTGGGACGACCCGGTGGCACTGGCCGAGCCGGAGTCGATCTGTCGATGATCCGCTTGTGCAGCAACGGCGTAGATGTTCGAGGGCAGGGTGCGGACCCCGACTCCGGCGCGCCTGCCGATCATGCCCTCCGTGTCTTCTCCGCGCAGCAGCGCGGCGATCACCTTCCGCTCGTTGCGGTCGACCCGCGCGGCGAGGCGGTCACCACGTAGCCCACGTTTCTGCGCCTCCTGGTAGCAGCAGGGCACGATCAACAGGTAACGTGCCCGGTTCTGCAGGACCGACGTGCCGGGAAACAGCAGGTCGCTGAACGCGTCGCGGACCTGGCCGACGCCCAGTTCGTCCCGGCTCTCCGTGTCGCTGAAGAGCTTGAGCAACTCGCGCATGCGTTGCTGATCCTCGCGAGACGTGTCCAGCCAACTCAGCCATGAGGTCATGAGCGCCTCCCGCCGGCTTCGGTGACGTCGACAAGGTCGCTGAGCGGCCCCGTGGGCAGGGCGATCCAGCCCTCGGCCCCTGTGACCTGCCGCTGCTCGTCGTCGGGCCGGGTCGCCCTGCCTGTCGCGGTGGCACGTGCGTTGAGGGCCGCGACGACCGCGTCGAAGGCGTCGTGGCTGCGGCGACACAGCGTTTCGGAAGCGCCCAGCTTGAGCCAGGGTGCGGCCGCGCAGAGCGCGGTCACGAGGTCGGCATGCTGCGTCTTCTGGCCCCGTCCCTTGTAACCGCGGTACGTCAGTCCCCAGCGGCACAGGGCCGCGGCCGGGTACACCTCGACGATTCTGCCGTCGCCGCACCGGTCGACGTCGTGTCCGGCGGCGGCCAGCATCGCCAACAGCCCGGCGCACCGGAAAGCGGCATGGGCGATCCGGTCCGCGGCCACGCTGAGCGGAATGATGCCGGTCGTCTCGCGTACCACCTCGTCGGTCAACCGGTAGGCCAGGCGACGCCGCCACCGTGCGGCATCGCCGTCGGCGACGGAGACGTGGCCGGACCGGTGGGCCGTGACGAGCGCGACGAAGGATTCCGGCCAGCCGAGCGGGCAGTCCAGCCCGACCTTGTCCGCGTTCTGGCTGGCCTTCACGATCTGGGCGTCACCGACGTCGAGGACCAGATTTCGCACCACTGCGCCGTCCGACAGCCATTCGATGGTCGCCATCGCCGTACGCTTGTCCGCCGCTGCGAGGTCGACGCCGAGGGTCAGCACCGCAACACTCTAGGTGCCGTTCATGTGCCGAGACATGGATCGACCGACCGTCGTTGTAGGACGTTCAGGTACGCGTGACCCCGCCGATCGGCGAGTGAGAGTGGGCCCGGGTCCGTGTGAGTGCTTCTGCGCCAGCATGGCCCGGGGTCGACCGTGATCCGTGGCTAGATGATGTACAGAAACTTGATGATCTTCTGAGCCGGTCATGCTCGTCTTGCTTCCCCAGACGGCGGCGGCTCTACGTAAAGCCGCCCAAGCCTGACACCATCATGACCTTGCCGGGGCACTGGTGCCGGAGGGCACGTCGTAACGCTGGCGCTCCGCATCGGTCAACGCGCGGAGACCGGGCGGCACGATCACCGGCTGGTCGTGCTGCGGGACCTCCCAGGAGAGAACCTCGCCGTGCTGGAACGTCATGGTGAGCCGGGCGGGCCAGGAGAAGTCCGCGATATCGTCCCGCCGTTCCGTCTGGAGGATCGCGAGTTCGCGGCCGGACATGCCGTCCCAGAGATAGATTTCTCGTTGCTCCGACACTGCGGCAAAGATGCCGTTGTCAGGCGACCAGCAGAGGTGCTTGGTGGGTAGGTCGCAGCGCGCGATCTCGGTGGCGTTGTCGACGTTCCATAACCAGAGCGCGAGGTTCGATGACACTGCCAGCCGAGAGCCGTCCGATGACCAGGCAAGGGCGCTGATGACGCCGTCCGCGGCTTTCCAACACCACGAGCCCAGCTGCACGTTTGAACCGCTGGCTACGGCGAGTGCCGGGTGTCCTGGTCGCCATGCGATTGGCTGTTCGAAAGACCCCAGCTTCGATGACGACACGGTGGTCCGAGAAGCCACATCCCAAACGATCAAGCTTTGCTTCATCGAGGGGTTAAGAATCGAGTCCGGGTGGTAACGGAGGGCGATCATGTCGCCTGAGGGGGACCAGCTCAACGCCGGGCCGCTCACTGCCTCGGGCAGATGAACAGCACTGACGATTCGGCCTGTGGCCGGGTCCCAGAAGCACAAATCGGAACCGTCTATGCAGGCAATCAGCTCGCCTTCCGGAGACCACGCCACTGCTGAGGGACGGTTGAACCTTTCAAGCGCCTTATGCGGTGGGTAGGGGGCCACGATGCGCGGAACACCATGTGCTGCCACGACCACCGTGTTCCGGTCGGTTGGGTGATAGTCCATCGTAGTCAGCCAACCCGACGGCCGGACCTCCCACTCGCGCTGGTCTCGGTGGTACATCGCGATGGCGCCGTCCGAGCGTCCGACCATGATGCGGCTCCCGCAGGGAGACCAATGCACGGTCTCAGCGCTTCCCGCATGCCGTATCCGATGGTCAGTCGTGCCATCCTCGGGAGAGCTGATGACCACTTCCGTCGGGGTGATCTGCGCCAGTAGCCGTCCGTCAGGGGACCAGGAGATTCCGAAGCAATCCGGCGATTCCCACCGGATGGGTTCACCGCCGGTCGGATTGTGGATCTCCACAAGCTGGTGAACTTCCACAAGGTCGTCGGTATCGCCGACGTACTGCGTGCCGAGTACGGCGAGCCGGTCACTTGCCGGTGACCATGTGACGGCTAGCACCTCCTCGATCGCGGTATCGCTGTGGCAGACGGCCGGGCCGGAAGAGTCGAGCCTCCAGATGCCGAGCCGGTGGCTGTCGGCGGCGGCCAACATCGTGCCGTCCGCCGTACCTGCCAGGACACATCCGCTTGCCACGTCAAGCGTGTGGAGCGAGTGTGGTGTGCCGTCCCGCAACTCCAGGACCTCAAGCTGATTCAGGCCGACAGAACACGCGAAGCGCTCGTTACCAATCCAACAGAACCAAGCACGACGCGCCCTGCCCTCCGGAGCGAAGCGCCACAGTCGGTGCCGGCACCGTATATCCCACAGTTCGACGTGGGCGCGTTCGTCGAAAGAGGTGACCAACGCATGCCGACCATCCGGGCTCATATGGCGTTTGTAGAACTGTGAGATGTCGCGGTTCGCACGGTCACGACGGAAGGGCTCGCTGGTCAGCCACTCGCTGGCTGCCAGCTCGCCGGCCGAGTTCCAGGTGCACACCAGGCCTACCTTGTCGAGCGTGGTCATGCCCCCGTCCGGGGACCACGATACCGAGAGGACCGGGCTGGAGTGACCTGCGACGAAGAAGCTCCTGCTGGCCTGGCCGGTCAGCGCCCAGAGCGTCATTCCGGCCGCGGGTGACCGGTGGAACTCCTCCACCGCCGTCGCGGCCAAGGCGAGAGCCAGCTCGGGATCCTGGTGTCGAAGACGCCGTGCGCTTGCAGCTATCCCGTCAGCAATCCGCGACTGCTCCTTCTCCGCAGCCGCGACCGAGGCATCGAGGTAGGCGGTGATCGTCCCCGACGTGATGCCCTCCGACAGGTCGGCGACAGCCTGCCGGAGCGCTGCGCCCCGCAGCAGCTCGTCCGCGCTGGCGGAGACCGCCCAATCGACCGCGCGCTGCTCGAGCAGAGTCAGCCGGCGTAGCCGTTCCCTGTTCTCGTCGATCAGCCGGGACATGACGGACCACCGCCGGAAGATCGCGTCGTGGGCCAACTCGAACGCCTGTCCGTCCTGAACATCGACGATGAGGCGGGCGTTCCGGAACTCCTCCACCACGGCCATGCTCACCGGGTCGAGCACCGAGCGTGGCACCCGGCGCCGGATCGGCTCGCCGTTCTCGTAGCCGACGAAGCGCAGCAGCGTAGCGTCGACCGCGGTGTTCTGCCCGGCGAGCCGGTACACCTCGTCCGCCTGGTCAGCGATCGCCCCGGAGACCCTCCCCAGATGGTCGTAGGAAGCCAGGGTCACCACTCCACGGTCTGCAGCGTCGTAAAGCCTCCGCAGCACCAGAGCCAGCAACGGCATCGCGTCGCCCATCGTGGCCTCGGCGACCATCGCGTCGACCAGACCCGGTTCGAAGGCGACTCCCGCAGCATGGGCCGGCTGCTCGATCGCCTCGCGGACATGCCCAGTGTCCAGCGGCCCGATAGGAATCGGCTGCGAGAAAAGCGACTGCTGGAGGCGCGCGGCCTGGGCTAGATACTCGGGCCGCATCGTGGCCAGGACGGACAACGAGGGATGGCCGGTCAGCGCGGCCTGTAGCAACGCGACGAAAGCGCCGCGGTCCTCCGGTGAGGAGAGCGTGAACAGATCCTCCAGTTGATCGACGACAAGTACCGCCTGCCCACTTCCTACCAGCCTCAGGACAGGGCCGGGGTGCCTGTCGCGGAGCCGGCCCGCCGTGCACACGTCATCGTCCGGCGCGACGGCCTGCGCCAGGGCCAGGAATGGGTCTGCGCCCGGTCGCATCGGGCCCAGCACCCGCCAGCCCTTGCCCAGTGCGGGCAGGACACCCGCGCGCACGATCGACGACTTGCCAGAACCGGACGGCCCGACCAGCACGAGGAAACGACCGGCCGGCGTGACTGCCGAGCGATGGATCCGGGTGGTGATCTTGCCGATCTCCGCGTCTCTGCCGTAGAAGACGCCGGCATGCGCGCTGTCGAAGGGCGCGAGGCCGGGATACGGGTTCTCGCTACTGGCCCAGGTCCGTGCCGATCGGTGGTGGTCGAGCCAGGTCCAGCCGACCCAGAACAGCGCAGAAGCGGGAACCCAGATCCATGGCCAGCGGGTCAGCGGCTGCAGCGGGCCCCACCAGTTGCCCGTCTCCGCGGTGAGGATGTTGATTGCGAAGCCGAAGAAGATGCTGGTCAACAGCTGCTTGATGTCAGCACTGGCCGCACTAAGCGATTCCACCGGGCTACCCCTGCCACGTGCCATTCACAGACTCTACTTACGATCCACGGACCGTGCGGTGGCGGCGGACTGCATACGGCGACATGACCGACGGCGCCACTGCGGCGTGGGCGCTGCTGACCATGAGGACCTGTACGACAGGCCGGCATCGCCGGACCGAGGCCTTTCGCACCATGACGGGTGACCCGAGGCCCACCGGGTCGTGGAAGAGAGAGCGTGCCTGACGCGATTCAGGTCACCGACCGGTGGTACCTGCCGAGGAACCTCAGCGATGCGGTCGAGAAAGCCATCATCCGTGTTGCGTCTCGGCGGGCGCTCTGTGGGTGCTCAGGCGCGATGGACGGGGCCGGCACACGAGGGACTGGGTTGGACGCCGTCCCGCTGAAACTGGGGCCTGACCGCGAACAGATGGACTCACGCGACCCCGTGGGACCAGACGACTCGACCAAGATCAACCTCTTAATCTGCGGGTTCGGGGTTCGAGTCCCTGGCGGCGCACCACCAAAAAGGCTCTGACCTGGGGTTTCACCCTGGGTCAGAGCCTTTTGGCGTTGCTGTTCGTGGTTCGGTGTCTCGGTGGGTGCTCAGGAGCCGTTGGACCATTCCGTGCCCGCGTGGACCGGGGCCTACATCGGTGCACCTGGCGCTCCGGCCGGCGGGTGTTTTCGATTGCTGGTTTCAGACTGGTTCCGGTGGGTGGTGGGCAACGACTGCTGCTGCGGGGATGCAGTCGTCGATGAGGAGGGCGACGAGTTCGTCGAGTAGTAGTTCGAGGTCGTCGGGGGTGGTCAGGTCGTAGTGCTTGTTGACGATCCGTTCGTCGGCCACGCGGACTGTCTCTAGTTCGGCCTCGCCGGTGCTCCAGATCGTTATCGCGGCGAGCCATGACGGGGACTCGGCCTCACTGATGACGATCGGGTTGCCGTGGTTCGGCTCGATCGGTCGGGTGTGCCATGTCATGCCCAGCCGCGTCCACGTCTGGGCTCGGGCCAGCACGGCGTCGGACAGTGTTTCCAGTGGGAAGGTCACGCCCCCGACTGTCACACGCTCTGCGCGGGAGGGCTGGCGCCGGTCCCGGACGTGCCCAGGTCGAAGCGGTCAGGCGGCATGCCGGGCTGCGATCTCGAATGCCTTGGTCCAGGGGAAGGTGAGCCGTCGGTCGTTGCCGGTGCCGGGTGGGTGTGGTTCCCAGTCGTGGTCGGGTCCGAGGAGGATGTGTACGCCTTCGTCGCGGAGGTTGGTCACGGCGCGGCGGTAGGGGTGTCGGGCGGCGAGGGCGGTGTTGACGAAGGGGACGATGACGGTGGGTACGTGTCGTCCGATGAGTTCGGCGATGGTGGTCATGGCGTAGTTGTCGGCGAGGCCGAGGGCGATCTTGTTGATCGAGTTGTAGGTCGCGGGTGCGACGACCAGTGCGTCGGCGGCGGGTAGCGAGCGGCGGACGCCCGGGGATGCCCGGTAATCAGATCGCACGGGTGCCCCGGTCAGTTCTTCGACGGCTGCGATGTCGAGGAAGCTGGTCGCGTGGGGCGTGGCGGTGACCGCCGTGGTCCAGGACCGTTGGTGTGCGGTGTTGATCAGGGTGGTGACGTCGGGTGCGGGACCGGCGGCGCAGACGACGATCTGGAGGTGCCCTGCGGTCACCGGGGGATCCCGGCGGTCCGGGTGAAGTCGACGACTGCGGCGCGTACCGGGCCGGTGGCGAGGTGGGCGAGGTCGTTGGCGAGGCGGTGGACCGCCGGGCGGCAGCGGATCTCTTCGGGTGCTACCTCATACGCGGTGCGGAGGGCGTTGAGGCCCTGTTCGTGGCGTCCCCACTGGGTGTAGGCGCGGGCCACGTCGACGTGGAGGGTGGCTTTGCGTTCGGCGAGAGTCACCTTGCCGAGGGGGATGGTGCGGGCGATAGTGATGGCGGTGCCGGCGTCGCCGAGGGTGAGTGCGATGTTGACCCGGTGCAGCAGGACATTGGTGGCGCCGAAGCCGGTCCATCGGTCGTTGCCGTCGTAGCCGAGTCGGGTCGCGGCGCGGGTGGCCTCGTCGAGCATCGTGTGTGCGGTGTCCCGGTCGTCGCGGCGGGCTGCGGCGACGGCCCCGCGTAGGACGAGGGCGCCGTACACGGCGACCGCGTCGGTCGACGCGAGGCGGGTGTCCCGGTCGAGTAGGCCGGCTGCGGATGCGGCGAGGGTCACGGCCTGCTCGTCGTGGTGGTTGCTCATCAGGGCGTGGGTCATGATCCGTGCGCTCGCGGCGATGGCGACCGGGTCCTGGCTCGTTGCGGCGGCTCGGGTGCTCCGCTCTGCGGCGACCAGGGCCATCCCACGGTCGCCCAGCTTGAGTAGGACGCTACCGACGACGTGGTACAGCTCGGCGGCCAGGACGTCGACCTGCCTTCGCTGTGTGCCCTGCGCGTCCGTCCTGGCGGGTTCGAGAGCGGGTAACAGCGTGCCGAGCCGGTCGAGGACCCGTTCGTATCGGCATGCCTGGTAGTCGCGTTTGACGGCGGCCACCTTGCGGACAAGCTGCTGCACGGACAGCACTGTGGCGGGTTGTTGCCGGGGCGAGACGAGCGCGTCGAGCACCGGCGCGACGCCGGGGGCAGCGGCGACGCTGACCGCAGCGCTGCGCAGGAAGTCTCGCCGTTGCACGTCACCATCCGAGTCCGAACCGTGGTGGCTGTCCTGACCAGTATCGGTATCCGGGCCGGGGTGCGGTGGCGTGGTGCTCGCGGCTGCACCGTTGGTGCCCGTCGCCCGCAGGGCTGCGAAGCGTTCGCGGACGTCGGGGGTGGCTCGGGCCAGCACGGTGTCCAGCGCGGCCTGCATATCGGCGCGGGGAATGACGTTGTCGCCCTGGCTGCTCCACTTGGCCACCGTCCGGCGGGCCGCGCCCAGGTGCTCGGCAAAGGCGGTGACGCTCATCCGCGCCGCCTGGCGTAGGGCGGTGGCATCCCGGCCGGTCCAGGTCGTGATCGGAGCCATCGCACGTCCTCCCGACAGGGACCGTCTCCTGCCTGGTGATCGTAGCGGCACCTGGGGTTACCGCAGGTGCACCGGCGGTGCACCGACAGGACATTCCGTGCATGCCCTGCCCCGGGCGAGGGTGGGTGTACCGAGCCGCCTTTCCAGGGCGCGCCGGTAGGTCAGCGGCAGTCTCAGAGCAGGGAGCTTCGGATGGATGTGCCGAGCGGTGACAGGACGGAACGCGACCCGACGCCTCCGCAACTGCCGTCACCGGCCAGTCCGCCGGCAGCGCTGGTGACTCCTCGCTCTCGTACCACCAGAAGGCGGGTGGCGGTCACCTCGCTGCCGAGCCGCGGGCCGGCAGCGGTGGGTCCACCGGGCCCCGGTGGACCCACCGCTGCGAAGGACGCGTCGTGACGGGGGAGCGGGCATGACCGTGTACGTCTCCCGCTTCGCGAGCGGTCAGCAGGAGCGGCCCGGCCCACCGGCGTCGACAGAACCCATGCCGGCGAGGACGGCGGATCCGCCGCTGTTGACCCATGTGTGGCGTCGGTTCTTCGCGCAGCGGACCCGAGGGGAGATCCGCCGGTGAGCGTTGACCAAAGCCCTCCGGCGACTGCGGCGGGCCGTCGCAGCCCGATGGGCCACGAGCATGTGCCGTCGCGTCCGCACTGGGGCTGCCGCGCCTGTGGCCATCCATGGCCCTGCGACGGGGCCAGGAGCGCGCTCCTGGCGGAGTACGCGGGCAATCGGATCGGCCTGTTCCTCTATCTGGCCGGATGTCTGCACGAGGCCATCGACGACCTGAGCCAGCCGGACGTTAGCGGGACGAGCGACTGCGAGGACCTGTTCGACCGCTTCGTCGACTGGGCCAGGCGACGTGCCGGCTCTGCCGGGGCGACGACCGACGCATCAGCGTCTTCGAAGGAGGCGTGATCGTGAGCGGCATCGGTGTGATCACCGCTGTGGGGCGGCCGGCGATCGCGGAGGTGTTTCACACCCTGGTCGTGCAGCCGACGAGCTTCTGCAACCTCGACTGCGCCTACTGCTACCTGCCTGACCGCCGGTCCCGCCGTCTCATGACCGTGGAGGTGGCGCGGGCATGTGCCACCTCGATCGAGCAGCAGGGCAGCGAGCATCCCGTCAGCGTCGTCTGGCACGGAGGTGAGCCCACCGCCACGCCGATCGGCCACTTCCGAAACCTGCTCACCGCCTTCGAGCCGCTACGGCGAACGGGGCGGGTGCGTCACGAGATCCAGACCAACGCCACTCTGATCGACCAGCGGTGGTGTGACCTGTTCACCGCTTACCGATTCGAGATCGGTGTCAGCGTGGACGGCCCTGGCACCCTGAACCGCAACCGGGTCGACCGCGCCGGTAGGCAGACGGTCGATCGGACGATGCGCGGCGTTCAGATGCTCGCTGACGCGGGTCTGGAGTACTCGGTGATCTGTGTTGTCACTCCGGAGACCATCGACCACGCCGACGACCTCGTCGACTTCTTCACCGACCTGCCTGGGTGCCAGTCTGTGGGCTTCAACATCGAGGAGCAGGAAGGCGCAGCCCGGCTGCCCGTGTCGGAGGGCTCCGCGTACCGGTTCTGGCGGCGGCTCGTGCAACGCCGAACTGCCGGTAGCGGGCTGCGTATCCGTGACCTGGACCGGCTGGCCGATTACCTGACCGCCGTTCGCGCCGGACACGTTGACCACACACCCCATGAACCGATTCCCACGGTGTCCTGGGACGGCCAGGTCGTGCTCCTGTCACCGGAACTGCTCGGCATCACCGATTCCGAGTACGGGGACTTCATTGCCGGCAACGTGGTCGAGGAACCGATCACCGCGATGATCGGCCGGGCCGGCGGTCTGCGTTACGTGACCGAGTTCGTCACCGCGCTCAACGACTGCGCCGACCGGTGCGGGTTCTACGACTTCTGCCGTGGCGGACAGGCCGGCAACCGCTACTTCGAACACGGCACCTTCACAGTCCGCGAGACCAACTTCTGCCGCACCACCCGACAGGCCCTCGTCCGCGCCACCGCGGACCATCTCACCCCGACCGGAGGACCAGCATGACCGCCGCCCTCGCCGCCCTCGTCAACGCTCCGCCGCACCACCTCGACAGTCTCGGTGTCGCACCGTCCCAGGCGGTAGCGTCGATCGACGCCGCGAAGTTCGACAACCGGCCCACCTGGGAGAACCGTGGCAAATTCGACAGCAGTCCGGGCTGGGACAACTGGGACAAGAAGAAGCGCTGACAGTGAACTCCCGACACTCGGGTGGTGCGGCGGCCGGCCCGTCTCGCACCGCCCTCGGAATCAGGTAGAGGACCACATGCGGACCACGACAGTCGGCGAGCTGCGGATTCTGCTCCCGGAGCTGGACCCTGACGATCTCGACCCCATCAGTGACCCGACCGACGATCTCAGCGACGCCACCATCGAGGATGCCTTGTGGCGTGGCGGCACCCTGGACGGCGTTACTGTCCGTGGTAGCCGGCTCGTCGGTGTCGATGTGAGCGAGAGTGGTTGGGAGGGTGGGTCCCTCTTCGGCTGCGAGATCACCCGTGCCGACTTTTCCGGTGCCACCGTGTCCGGCGTCGGCATTGAGCGCTGTGCCGTCACGGGTTCCCGGTTCACCGGCACCCGGCTGACTGATGTTCGGTTGAAGGACGTGCTGTTCGAGGGATGCCGCTTCGACTACGCGTTCCTCACCCGGGTCACCGCCGCCGGAGCCGTGGCCTTCGTGGACTGCCTTCTCACCGACGCCACGTGGTCGTACTGCCGCCTACCCAACATCGTCCTGCGGTCCTGCCAACTGGCCCGCCTGGAACTCGACTCCTGCCACCTCCATGGCGCTGACCTGCGAGGCAACGGCCTGCACGACCTGAAGACCGGTCTCGGCAATCTGCACGGGGTCACCCTCGACGAGGACCAGCTACCCGATCTCACCCACCTGGCCGTTCAGGATCTCCACCTGACCGTGCGCAAGCGGTGACAGGGCCGGTTCTCATGCCCTGCCGGTCGCCCGCTGCACAGCACACGAACACATCGGGAGAACAACGTCGTGGCCTATCACCCAGGGCCGAACAACCTGCTTCGCGCGGCTCGGCTGGCGCTGCCGTCTCCGTCCGGCTCGGGGCGGCCGATGTCCCGGCAGGAGTTGGCTGACGCCGTCAACGCCCACACCCACGCCCACGCGGGATGCCGCAGCGCCGGTGACGCCCGCTACATCGGCAAGCTCGAACGAGGGGAGCACCGGTGGCCGTTCGAGCCGTACCGCACGGCGTTGCGGGAAGTCCTCGGTATGACGACCAACGCTGATCTCGGCTTCTTCATCATCCAGGGACACGACAAAGGATCCTGAAGCGAGCCCGGAGAAACCAGGACCAGAAGCTAACTGGACCTCACCCCCGGTGTCGACCCGGGCCGCCCGGTTTCGGTAGTGATCGCGGCTGGTCCGGTCATCATGGCCCGAGCGGCGGCGGTACGGGTGACCGTGAACGTCCACGCCGAGACTGTTACGGCGTTGGTCCGTCACGACGACGCGACCGGCGCTGTCGCGGTCCTCGCGGGACCCGTCGAAGTGATGATCGAACCGTCGGATGTCGCGCGGGACCGCCTCGCGGCTCGCCCGAGTGTGCCCTCGGCTACGACAACGGACCGAGGCCTTCCACGCAGCCTCGGCTGCCGACGAGTAGCTTGCCGGCCGACCCACCACCTCCACGATGACGAGCGTCTCGAGCCTCATGACCGACCATGATGGCCGGCGCAGTCCCTACAACGACAGGCTCCCGCTCTCGTCGCGGCAAATCCGGATGTCAGATGATGACGGTGCCAGGCATCATCATCGCGTGGATGCCCGTCGAACGATCGTCCTGGTCGATGACCTCCGTTCGTTCGTAGATGGCCGTTGCGCGGAGGTGGCCCGCACCAGCACCGCCGGAGTGGAACTCCTCGATCGGTATCGCGACCGGCACCTGGACGAGCTGTGGCTGGACCACGACCTCGGTGGGGGCGACACGATCTGGCCGGTCGTGGAGGTTCTGGAGCGGGCTGCCTTCGACAACCGCCCCTTCGACGTCGGCGTCATCAACGTCCACTCCGCCAATCCGGCCGGTGCCGCGAAGGTCGCCCAGGTCCTCCTGCACTGGGGGTATCGGGTCCGCGTCGCGTCGGGCTCCACGGACGTCTGCTACCTCGACAGCCTCGGGCGAGCTGACCGACTCGAACGCGCCGCCCGACGGTTGTCACATCCGGGGCGGCAGATCCGAGCGCGGGTGGGAGATGTCACGCTGATGCTGCGACGACGTTGAATAATCCGCAGGTGGATGTTGCCCATGCGCTCGCCCGTGCTGCGGCCATGGTCCCCGCTGATGTCGTCAATGAGGCCGGCGTGACGGTGGTGGACGTCCGCGAGTACCTCGACCACGACGAGTGGGAGGTCGCGCTCGACCCCACAATCCGTCGTTGCTGGGTGGTCGCGCTCACACCGGATCGCGGAATTGCACTAAATGTCCGCAGCTCGGAAAAGTTGTGTCGCGTCAGCTGTGCGGTTCGTGGCCTCGTACCCCAGTTTGCCGATCACCCGCTGCGCTTCACCAATGTAGTTGGCGCGGCGTCCGCGTCAGGAAGCGTGCGTGTGCCTGCGGCGATGGCCTCCACGCTGATGAACATCGCGCCCTCGCCGAGTTCCTGTTCGGGGTACGCGTACAGCGTCACGCCGTTCTGGTCCCTGTCGCTGCACGGCTCGATGCCTACGCCCTTCGCATCCCCTGTAGCTAGAGGTACGTCGCGGGTTGTCGCACGATCGGTGACACGGCAGCGCACACTGTGACGGACCACGCCGTCGGCGCTGATCATCCGAAGCAGTAGGTCTGTCTCGGGCGCCTCCTCGGGGCTGGCGATGGAGACGTCGACGAACAGGAGGTTCTTGGTATAGATCGCGCAGTAACCGTAGACCTGTCGTTCTGGCTGGTACGGCTGCTCGGGTTGGCAGGTCGGTTTGTGAACGGAGCCGTCCCGAGCTGTCAGGTGTGCCCATCGTTCAACCAGTATCGCGGCTTCCTCGGAACGTTTGGCGTCGAGGCGACCAAATTGCGCCAGCACGGAGGCGTTTTCTCTGAGGCACCGTTCGTCGCGGCCGAGGCCGGCGTTGAGGTTGTCGTACCCGTCGCCTGACTGAGCTACCCACGCTGCCCGGCCCACTTTGAGCGGATGATCAGTGTCATCCAGCTTGAGTGAAACGTTAGCGACGTAGAGCCGCGCGTCCCAGGACTCGATGCCCTGTTCTCGTGGGCCGACCGTCAGCGTGAAACGCTCGGACCGGTGTGGTTCCACCTCGAATCGCATGCCATGCCGCACCGTAAAGGGACGTGCTGGCGCATCCTGTGGTAGGGCCACGTCGTAGTTCGCTTCGACCTGAAGTGGGCCGCCGGTCTGGGCGCAATCCTCCAAGTGCTCAGCGAACACTACCTCCACCGCCGCTTCCACGATGACAGCGGAAGCGCTTCCGTTATTTTTGACGGTGATGTCGATCGGCGTGGTCGATACCTCGAGTGGGCCACGGTCGGTGCGCTTCTCGGGCCCGTCACCCATGCTCCCAACCTCGAAGCTGGTTCCACCGACGGCGGCCGGCGGAGCCACACTATATTCAACGAGGCGCACATCTGCGGTGGCCGCCCATGGCTTCATGTAGAGGACCGCGACAACAACGGCGACCAACGCGACCACCGCGAAGATCATGACCTTCGGGTTGAGTACGAGGCTGATGAACGGCCAACTGTTGTGCTGGACGTTGCCCGATGCCTGGTTTACCTGTACGCCTTGTGAATAAGAGATGTTGACCGGTCCTGGCGGCGCACTGCTTGCACTGGATTCTGGTGCCGAAGGTGGCGGTTCGACTGGAAGAAGATAAGGTGCTCCGAGTGCGGTGATAGCGACCAGTACACTGATGGCGCTGGCCAGTTTGTCTGCCCTGTCCAGTCCGACTAGCGAAAAGTATGAGGCGAGCGCGGCAATCGCAGCGAATGCGACCGCGCGGCCGATCCACACTTTCTTGGCCGTTCGTCGCAGCACGGAATGCTCCTCATGACTCGCTATCGGCGAGGGCATGGTATCGGCATCCCCGCAGATTCGCGGCCGTTGTCACCTGACGCCTTCCCGACAGTTGGCGGATGGTGCACGACATATGCCCGATATGCATAAATCGTCAGATCTGGCGTCGTGCGGCGTGATGCTCGATATCTGCCCGTTGCATAACGCAGCTACTTCGGTTACCGCCGCTGTCGGAGGGGCGGCCGTCGGATGTGGACCGAACTCGGCGAAGGTGTGTCACCTGACTCCGGTCGCCTGCACAAGATTCTCGGTGGATTGAACAAGATCATCTTTCTTGGACGTCGTCGGATCATCGCTTGCCGCCTTGGCCTTGAACAGAATCGCCATGGGCGCGGTCGGCGGGCTTCTTCGCTATTCGTGAGGCTAGCAGCTTGATTTATGCGACAACTGCGAGTGAATTCTCGCCTTTCCTGGGTGGGAAGGCGCCTTGGTCAAGGGCACGGTTTCTTGGGAAAATGCTTCTCGTTGCCTTGCCGGGTCGTAGCAGTGCAATGCGAAAGGGAAGCCGCCTCGCCTCCTGCCACCTCCATGGCGCTGACCTGCGAGGCAACGGCCTGCACGACCTGAAGACCGGTCTCGGCAACCTGCACGGGGTCACCCTCGACGAGGACCAGCTACCCGACCTCACCCACCTGGCCGTTCAGGATCTCCACCTGACCGTACGCGGGCGGTGACACAGCCCCTCTTCTTCCCTGGCCGGTCGCCGGCTGCGAGAGCACACGAACACCTCAGGAGAACGACGTCGTGGCCCACCATCCAGGGCTGAACAACGATGCTGGTGAGCCCGTAGGAACCAGAACCAGAACGTGGCCGGACATCACCCGCACCCGGCGCCGACCCGGAGCGCCCGCTGTCGGTAACGGCGGCAGGCGGTCCGGTCCCCACCCCAGGGTCGACCTTGCCCCGCGTCGGACGGGGCCGTAGGTTGCATTGATGATCCTGAGTGGGGAGCCGTGCCCCGACCCTCCTTGCAACGGCGGCCACGGCGGCCCGCGACCCGAGGAGCTCAGTGGGATCGCCTACCTGCGAGGTCTCACGAGACGCGGGTTCGTCACGAGCGTCGCGCTGGCGGCGTCGGGGGTGTCGGCCGCCTTCGCGTTGCTTCCCGACACCGCTCGGGCCGCCGGCAGCTATCAGCGGCCGTGCGGGAACGTCCGGATCTCCAGCTCGTGGCAGGACCACCGGAACCGTACGCCGCCCTCGGGTGAGCCGGGCACCGACTACGCGGTCGGCACCGGAACTCCCGTGGTGGCCGCAGCGAACGGCACGATCCGTCTCGTGAAGACCGACACCTCCACCGCGACCGGACGCGTGGTGGGGATGGCCCACGACGACGGCAACTACACCCGGCACCTGCACCTGTCGCGGATCGCCGTCACCACCGGCCAACGCGTGTCCCGGGGCCAGACGATCGCGTACTCCGGCTCCTCGGCGAACGGCAGCGAGTCCGGCGTGGGACCGCACGTGCACACCAGCCTCTGGCTGAACACCGGCGCTCCGACGAACTTCGGCGCGACCGTCGACTTCGAGAACCACGTCGGGGACGCCACCGACCCGAACCCACCGGACCAGGAGGTTGATGAAGTGTTCATCGCGAACGTGCGGGGCAGTTGGTATCTCGTCGTCCCGCAGGGCACCGCCAAGCCGCGGGCGGTGGTCCTCGGAGGCGACAGCAACGCTGCGGCCTCCGGCCTGCCCGTCCTGAACTTCACCTGGGATCCGTCGATCAACGCGCTCCGGGCGGCGGTCGACGGCATCGGCTGATCCCCAGCGGCGTCCGCCGGTCGCCCGGCCGGAACCGGTTCGCGTGGTGTCGGCTGGTGAGGGTGATCAGCCGGGCGTGTGGCCGTGTTCATGGACAGCCTGCGGACGCGTGGTCGCCCGGTGCGCCGGTTGCCGAGGACGTAGCGGATGAAGTTCCAGATGATCCGGTCGTAGCCGCGCCTGCTGCAGTACGGGGAGGTCCCGGAAGCCCTGGAATACCGGCAGTGCCCCACCCGGACCAAGGAACAGCCGGTCACGACCAGATGAGATCCGACAGAGCGCCACGACGCCCCGGCGGTGGTGCGGTCCAGCGTCCGTCGCCCGCGCGTGGTTCGTCTGTGACCAGGGCCGCAGTCGGGTCCGCCCTGATCAACTACCCTGGCGGGACGTATCCACCGAACCGGAGGACGAACCATGGCCCGCCCCTATCACCCCGGACCGAAACAGTTCGTCTTCACCACCGGCGACGGCGACGACCAGCAGGTCTCGGTGGACGACCCCCAGCAGGCTTACATGGCCTTCTCCGCCTTCTTCCGGGGGCGGGAGGCCGAGACCTACACCATCAGGGACGAAGCAGCGGGGCAGAGTTTGGTGCTCATGCCCGGTCGAGGGGTGATCTCCCGGATCCAGGGAGCGGACCAGCCCCGGGCGGAATATTTCCGGGCCGGCCGGGCCAACCGCTACCTGCCGAGCGCCATGCTGTTCTTCGAGAACGGCTACGCCGGCCTCGACCGCTTCGGCCAGTGGTTCTCCGACCTCGCCGACCTCGACGCGTCACCGGAGACCCGGGGTGCCGCCTTCGCCGCGACGATCACGACGGAGGAAGGAGCCCTCCAGGAGGTCGCCCGGATCTGGGCGGACTCCGGCTGTGTCGACCCGAGCGACAGGTACTACGTCTTCTTCCACACACGCAGTGCCGACGAGGACCGGGCCGAACGGGCCACGGTGCTGAAACTGATCGGGTTCCTCGGTCTGGAACGGGTCGACGCTCCGGCCGGAGCCACCGGGGGTGAGGTGTGGGTGCGCACCGATCCGCGCCTCGAGGTCGAGTGTGCGCGGTGGTCGTGAGCGACGTCGTCTTCGCGCGGGGCGGCTGGCTTCCGCGGGTGATCCGCGAGAACGGCGAGTTGAAGCTGATGCTCGGCGCCGGGGCCGACGCCAACCATGAGCCGCGGACCTTCACGTTTCCGGTCTCTGCGGTCCACCTTGCGGTGATCCGGGAGGACCTGACCCGACACCTGCTGCTGTGGAGCGCCGTTCTGCCGCTGTGCGACGCCGCCGGGACGCGGGGCCGGCTCGACGAGGACGCCGCCGTCGCGCTCCTGGATCCGGTCCTGCTCGCCCCGCCCGTGGAGGTCGACGCGCTCTTCCGACGCATCGGGTGGAACCGGGACCGGCTCGTCGCCCATGGCGCCGACCTCGACCTGCTCGACCGGGGGCAGGTCTGTGCGGCGCTGCGCCCGGCGACGGAGCGGGCGGACGAGAAGCGGGTCCAGGAGCACCACGCGCAGCGTCGTCGCGCCGAGCGGGGCGTCGTCCTGGGGCCGCTCGACGAGCAGGTGCTGCGGTACACGGGCCAGTATCTGCACGGCGCGACCGTGCCGAGGCGGCTGCCCGACGCCGTCGACCCCGCACTGCTGCCGGAGGTCCTGCGGGTGATTGCCACCGCCGAGCAGGCGTGCGCCGGGATGCGGATCGGTCTCGATCCGCGCCGGGGGAACCGGGCGACCGACAAGCGGGACTGGGACCGGCTCGCGTCGACCGTGGAGGCGGCCGTGCGTCGCGCGTACCCGGGGCTCGTCGACGACGCGGTGCGTACGGTGAGCTTCCTGATGTGCTCGGAGGCCGCGGACCGTGCCCGGAGCACACCTGTCGACGACGACGACGGCACCGTCGGCGACCACGCCGACGCCGGTGGGGGTACGCGCAGGACGACCCTGTCCTTCACCGACGACAAGGGCGGCCGGAAGACGTGGGTACGGGACGGTTCGCGGTCCGCCTCCGCCGGGTTCTGGCAGTTCGTCGCCGATCGCTCCGCCGCGGACAACGAGGTGTTCACCATCGAGGACGAGGAACGCGGCGAGGGGCTCCAGTTGCACTTCTACGCGGACTCCATCGCCCGGATCACGACGGTGCGCCACGGTGACGGCGGGGCGGACCCGCAGTACCGGGTCGAGTACGGCCTGGTCGACGGGATCGGCGGGTACCGGACGCTGGTGAGCGCCTTCGTCCGTGGTGGCTGCGCCGCACTCGACCGGTACGGTCCTTGGACGGCGGATGTCGCCGAGTTCGAACGGGCGCGGCGTCAGCGCGACGACGCCAGGTAGTCCGGGGAGGGCGGAGGCTGTCGCAGTCACGGGCTCGCAGGGGGAACCTCTGCCACCCGGTGGTGCCGGCCGGTGCCGGGTGCCGGACCGGCGGGCCGCGTAGACGCCTTGTTCCAACGGATCCACCGCAATCGCTCAGCGTGTCCGGGTGGGCATGCGCAGCCACCCGGACGGTTCGCATCAGATTCCATGGGTGCCACCCTGCTCGTCCGTCCGGCCACCGGCCCGTCCCGGGCGTGGAATTGCTGTCGACGCGACATTTTCAGCAGCACATAAAGATCGTCGACCGTCGATTCATGGAATCGATTGACTTGATATGGATGACCCGTAATGTGTATGGGGGTTCGGCCCCGGGGGCCGACCGGCGACAGGAGGCTCCGATGGGTGTGCGACGACGGCGTGAGCCACGACCGGCCACGGCGATCGGGGTGGCCGGATCTCTCGTGGTGGGGCTGCTGGCGACCCAGGCGGGCGTCGGCCCGGCCGCGGCTGCCACCGACGGGCCCACCCTGACCGTGGACGTCTCCGCCGCCCGGCACCGGATCAGCCCCGACATCTACGGCATGAACGGCGGGGATCCCGCGCTCGTCGCCGAACTCGGCACCCCGGTGGCGCGCTGGGGCGGCAACGCGAGCAGCCGCTACAACTTCAGGAACCACACCTACAACACCGGCAGCGACTGGTATTTCGAGAACATCGTGGCCGGGCCGGACAACACGGTCGAGGCGTTCGTGCGGCGCAACCGGGAACACGGCACGAAACAGGTGGTCGCCGTGCCGTTGATCGGCTGGGTGGCCAAGGACTCACCCTCGTCGCACCCGTTCGCCTGCGGCTTCCCCGCCACCCGCTTCCCGGAGCAGGACTCGTTCGACCAGTGGGACCCCAACTGCGGCAACGGCCGGCACGCCGACGCGAACCTGACCGGCGCGGTGCCCACGGACACCTCGGTCCCGGCCGGCCCGGCGTTCGCGGGCGAGATGGTGTCGCACCTGGTGAACCAGTTCGGCCCGGCGGCCCGGGGCGGTGTGTCGATCTACGAACTCGACAACGAGCCGGTCCTGTGGAGCTCCACCCACCGCGACGTGCACCCCGAGCCGGTGAGCTACGACGAACTGGGCGGCAAGGGCACGGCGACCGCCGCGGCCATCAAGGCCGCCGACCCCCGTGCGCAGGTGCTCGGCCCGTCCGGCTGGGGCTACTGCGAGTGGGTCGCGTCCGGCCTGGACGGCTGCGCGCCCGGCGCGGACGCGGCGGCGCACGGCGGGCTCAACCTCTCCCAGTGGTACCTGAAGAACATGAAGGACTTCAGCGACGCCCACGGCGGGAAGCGCTTCCTCGACTACTTCGACCAGCACTACTACCCGCAGATCAGCGGCGGTAGGGACCCGGACTCCAACGCGCTGCGGCTGCGGTCCACCCGCTCGCTGTGGGACCCGACGTACGTCGACGAGTCGTGGATCGGCCCCGGCGGGGTGAACGCCCCGCCGTTGCAGTTCATCCGCCAGATGAAGGCGTGGGTCGCCCAGCACTACCCCGGCACGAAGGTCGCCATCACCGAATACAACTGGGGCGCGCTGGACGACATCAACGGCGCGCTCGCCCAGGCCGACGTGCTCGGTATCTTCGGGCGCGAGGGCCTGGACCTGGCCACCATCTGGGGAGAGCCGAAACCGACCGACCCCGGCGCGTACGCCTTCCGGATGTACCGGAACTACGACGGCGTCGGCGGCAGGTTCGGCGACGTGAGCGTGTCGGCGGGAAGCAGCGACCAGGGGCAGCTCGCGGTCTACGCCGCGCAACGCTCGTCCGACCGGGCGCTCACCGTCATGGTGGTCAACAAGACGGGCCAGGACCTGACCTCCCGGACCGCGCTCGCCGGATTCCGCGGCGGGGACCGGGTGCAGCGGTTCAGCTACGGTCCGGCCGACCTCACCTCGATCGTGCGGGGCGAGGACCTCCGGGTGCACCGGGGCGGCGTCAGCGCGACGTACCCGGCGAACTCGGTGACGCTGCTCGTTGTGCCGCAACGTCGGCACTGAGGCCGCACGCAGACCCGGACAGCACCCAAGGTGGTGCCGTCGATCACGATTACGCATAGGTGGTTGACAATTGGTGGTTGCCTCCGCTGATGCCGACGCCTACGCTTCAGGGCAGCATTCCGTGACCACGGCAGGAGCGTGTGCGCGGGCGGCGGGGGTTCCCGGTGGCACGGGATGATCCCGACCGTTTCGCACATGGACCCTGCCGCCGAAGGTCACGGCATCTCCCAGTAACCCGCCAACGGCCGAGCCGCCCGGAGCGCCCCCGCCTCCCGGCGCGGCGGCCCATGTTCGCATGGCGGGTTCACTGTCGCACCCCCAGGACGACTGTCCAGCGGACATGTCTGTCGGTGGCCTGCGAAAGGAACGGCACGTGAAACCAGCCCTCTCCACCGCCCGAAGGTCGCTGCTGGCCGGCGCGTTGCTCGTCGCCGCCGCGTTCCCGGCCGTGATCGTGAACCAACTGCCGGCGTCGGCGGCAGTCCAGGAGACCTACTACGTCGCGCCGGACGGCAGCGATGCCAATCCCGGCACGATGCAGTCCCCATTCCGGACCATGCAACGCGCGCGGGACGTGGTGCGTACTGTGAACGCGAACATGACCGGCGACATCCAGGTCTACCTGCGGGGCGGCCGCTATCCGGTGAGCAGCACCATCGAGTTCGGCGCGGCCGACTCCGGCAGCAACGGCTACCGGGTCAGCTATTCCGCCTACCCCGGTGAGACCCCGGTGCTCGACGGGGGCGTACCGGTCACCGGGTGGACCCAGCACAGCGGGAACATCTGGAAGGCCCCGCTGGACCGGGCCAACAAGCTGCGCGCGCTCTACGTCAACGACAAGCGGGCCGTCATGGCGACGAAGACGATCAACTCGGCGGGCTGCTACGGGACGTACAACGTCACGGCCGGGCAGGCCGCGTGGGCCTGGGAGTCGGGCTCGCAGTGCGACGGCGCGAAGTACAACCTGAACGACTTCCCGGCCGTCGCCCGCAACGCCGAGGACATCGAGATCGAGACGGCGACCACCTGGACCACCGCCATCGTCGGGGTACGCCAGGTCACCTCCGACGGCGCGAACCGGGTGGCGCTGTTCCAGCAGCCGGGTGCCGCCATCGCCCAGGGCGCGTTCAACGGCAACGCCCAGAGCGGCGGCAGCCACAAGCTGATGAACGCCTACGAGTTCCTGGACGCGCCGGGTGAGTTCTTCTTCGACAAGGGCAGCAGGACCCTCTACTACTACAAGAGCAGCGCCGAGAACATGGCGACCGCGTCGGTGTTCGCGCCGAACAACGTGACCACCCTGCTGCGGGTCGCCGGCACCTCGACGAACAACCACGCCCGCAACATCACGTTCGCCGGGCTCACCGTGCAGCACTCCGACTGGAACCTGTTCACCGTCGCCGGTTCGTCGTTCAAGCAGGCGCAGCAGGGCAACCTCGGGGCGCAGGCGTACGCCAAGCGGAACTTCCACGACTACTACTACCGCAACGTCGACGTCACCCCGGGCATGGTCCAGGTGGAGAACGCCGACGGCATCCTGTTCAGCCGCAACCGCATCCAGCACAGCGGCGCCGACGGCGTCAACATGGTAAACGACGTGCAGAACAGCCAGTTGACCGGGAACGTCACCAACGACATCGCGGGTTCCGCGATCACCGTCGGCCACCCCCAGCACGTCTACCTCGGCGATGGCACGTCGACCAACCGGGAGAAGTGGCTGCCGCAGGTCGAGGGGCTGCCGAAGAACATCGAGATCAGGAACAACTACCTGTACGACAGCGCGGTGCTGTTCAACGGGCACAGCCCGATCTCGGCGTACTTCGTGGACACCCTGACGATCCAACGCAACCGGATCGAGAAGTCGCCGTGGTCGGGCATCACGCTCGGCTGGGGCTGGTGGAACTTCGACGGGTCATCGGGCTCGATCGCGCCGAACCGGCCCACCACGACGGCCCGGAACAACACCATCAGCTACAACCACATCATCGACACGGTGCAGCGGCTCAGCGACACCGCACCCATCTACACCCTCGGTGCCCAGCCGGGAACGACGATCACCAACAACTACCTGCAGGGTGTGCCGTCCGGGCACAAGTACGGCCTGCACCCGGACGAGGGGTCGGCGTACATCACGTTCCGGGACAACGTGCTCAGCGTGGACAAGAACATCACCTGGATGATCAACTCCGATGACTTCGGGCGCAAGCACGACCTGAGCATCACCCAGATCTACGGCCCGATCAACAAGGTGTCGAACAAGAACCTGCCGAACAGCACGGTCAACGACATCCTGGTCTCGTCCGACTACGTCTGGCCGGCTGCGGCGTACGCCATCGCGGCCAACTCCGGGCTGGAGGACGCGTACCGGGACATCATCCCGGCGGCGAACCTCTCCCTGCCGAACTACGTGCTGCCCGCCAGCACCTTCGTCACCAGCGCCTCGGCGACCATCCCGATCCGCAGCACCGGCGACGCGGGAAGGACGGTCTGGCTGGCCCCGGCCGGCACGACCACCTTCACCGCCGGCCCGACGATGACCCGGGCGGCGGGCACCGCCACCTCCATCGCGGTGCCGACGAACCAGGGTGAGTACCGGCTGTTCGTGGTGGACGCCCAGGGCAACCGGTCGGCCGAGTCCGGCTCGCTGGTGCGCCAGCAGGGCACCGGCAGCGGCCAGCAGGGTGGCCGGCTGGTGGGCGGGCAGTCCGGCCGCTGCGTCGACGTGCCCAACGCCAGCACCACCAACGGCACCCAGGTGCAGTTGTGGGACTGCACGGGCGGCACCGGCCAGCAGTGGACGTACACCAGCGGCAGGCAGTTGACCGCGTACGGCAACAAGTGCCTGGACGCGAACGGTGCGGGTACGACCAACGGCACCACGGTCATCATCTGGGACTGCCACGGCGGCACCAACCAGCAGTGGAACCTCAACGCCAACGGCACCATGACCAATGCCCAGTCGGGGCTCTGTCTCGACGCGAACGGCGCGGCCACCGCCAACGGCACGAAGATCATCCTGTGGTCCTGCAACGGCGGGACCAACCAGCAGTGGAGCCTGCGCAACTGACCGGCGTCCCCGGGGCCGGGACGACCCGGCCCCGGGGTGTCACCGGGTGACCTGCGGTTCGCCGTCGTCGGGTGGCCGACCCCGGGTGGCAACCGACCCGACACGGCATTGACATATTTCACTGTTCGACCTAGGGTCTTGCCGAATCGATTCGACGTCCGGGGCACTGCTCCGGGCCTCGGCCGGTGGCGTCCGGGCGCGACGTGGACCACCGATCGGTTCGACGACCAGTCGGTCCTGCCGGGCAGCGGGACCATCGGCTGGCAGCTGCGGCGACGAGCCGGCCGGCGTCGTGGGCGCATCGTGCGCCTCCTGGTGTTCCGTCCTTGGCGGGTGCGGTCAGCGGGAGCGCGTGGGGCGCGACACGTCGGGATCGTCGTGGACCCCGTACCCCCGAACCAGTCCATGACGAGTGGCAGGAGCCCCCTCATGACAAGGCGCAGACCCATCCTCGGTTCCCTCGCGGCGGCGGCGGCCCTCGTCGTGACCGTGGGGGCGACGACACTCGCCGGCGGCCCCGGCACCACCACCGCCTCGGCGGCCGGTGTCTCGGCGGCCGCCGCGACCGCCGGGTGTGGCAAGGCACCCACGTTGACCAGCGGCCAGCGGACCATCCAGAGCAGCGGCCAGAACCGCAGCTTCATCCTCCGGATCCCCGACAACTACGACCGCAACCACCAGTACCGGCTGATCTTCGGCTTCCACTGGAACGGCGGCACCGCCAACGACGTCGACGGGGGTGGCTCGGACGGGGCCGCCTGGTCCTACTACGGGCTGCGCCAGCAGGCGAACAACAGCACGATCTTCGTGGCCCCCCAGGGCAACGGCAACGGCTGGGCCAACCCCGGCGGCCAGGACGTCACCTTCGTCGACGACATGGTCCGGCTGATCGAGAACGACCTGTGCGTCGACACGACGCAGCTGTTCGCGCTGGGCTTCAGCTACGGCGGCGGGATGAGCTACTCGCTGGCCTGCTCCCGGGCGAACGTCTTCCGGGCCGTCGCGGTCTACTCCGGCGGGCAGCTCAGCGGGTGCAGCGGCGGCAGCCAGCCGATCGCCTACATGGGCATCCACGGCATCGGGGACCCGGTGCTCAACGTCTCGGCCGGCCGGTCCCTGCGGGACACCTTCGTGCGCAACAACGGGTGTACGGCGCAGAGCCCGCCCGAGCCGCGCGCCGGCAGCCTGACCCACATCACCACCACCTACTCCGGCTGCCGCGCCGGCTACCCGGTCGTGTGGGCCGCGTTCGACGGTGGGCACACCCCCGGCCCGGTCGACGGTGGCGGGGACAGCGGCGTGCGGACCTGGACCAAGGTCGAGGTGTGGCGGTTCTTCACCCAGTTCGGCGGCACCACTCCGACGCCGACCCCGACGGTGACGCCGACCGGCAACCCGACCACCCCGCCTCCGACCACCCCGCCCCCGGGCGGCACGGGCGCGCTGCGCAACTCGTCCTCCGGGCGCTGCCTGGACGTCAACGGCGGCGCGCAGACCAACGGTTCGGCGGCGATCATCTGGGACTGCCACGGGCAGGCCAACCAGAGCTGGACCTCGACGGCCGCCCAGGAGCTGCGGGTCTTCGGCGGCAAGTGCCTGGACGTCAACGGCGCGGCGACCGCCAACGGCAGCTCGGTGATCATCTGGGACTGCAACGGCCAGGCCAACCAGCGGTGGCGGTTCAACGCCGACGGCACCATCACCGCCGTCGGCTCGGGTCGCTGCCTGGACGTGGTCGGCAGCGGTACGGCCAACGGCACGCGTACCCAGATCTGGGACTGCAACGGCAGCGCCGGCCAGCGGTGGAGCCGGAGCTGAGCCGTTCGGACGTCAGCGGAGGACATCGGTAGGGGTAAGTCGCTCCGGCGGGACCTATGCATTGATGCGTTTCAATGCATAGGGTCACTGTTGTACGAGGTGGGTCGAGGTGACCCGCCGGGGCGACGCTGCCTCCGCCGTGCAGAAATCGACGTTCGTCTGGGGAGAGAACAGAACATGAACGGACAACAGGACAATCGGCTGTGGGCCCGCTGGCGACGGGCGGTCCGCACCGCCGGCACCGCGGCAGCGGTCTCGCTCGGGGTCGCCGCGCTCGCGGTGGGCTTCTCGGCGGGTACGGCGGTCGCGGGTGCGGCCGTCGCGGAGCGGGGCGCGTCCAACGCCGCCCTCGCCGCCGCCACGGTCTCCCAGGTGGCCACCGGTGACCTGCACACCTGCGCGATCCGCACCGACGGGACGCTGTGGTGCTGGGGGGACAACTTCGGCGGCAAGCTCGGTGACGGCACCACCACCAACCGCACCACCCCGGTGCAGGTCGGCACCGCCACCACCTGGGCGAAGGTCGACGCCGGCACCAGCAACACCTGCGGGATCCGCACCGACGGCACGCTGTGGTGCTGGGGCGGCAACTACAACGGGCAGCTCGGTGACGGCACCACCACCAGCCGGAGCACCCCGGTGCAGGTCGGCACCGCCACCACCTGGGCCGGCGTCAGCGCGGGCGCCAACCACACGTGCGGCGTCCAGACCACCGGCACCCTGTGGTGCTGGGGTCTGAACCGCAACGCGCAGCTCGGCGTCGGCACGTCCCCCTCCCGGGCGACCAGCCCGGTGCAGGTGGGCACGGAGACCACCTGGACGAGCGTCACCACCGGGTACGCGCACAGCTGCGGCGTGCGCTCCGGCGGCACCCTGTGGTGCTGGGGCGACAGCACCGACGGGCAGCTCGGCGTGGGCATCCTCGGCTACCGGGCCACCCCGGCGCAGGTCGGCACCGCGACCTCGTGGGCCGGTGTGACGGCCGGGCACGCGCACACCTGCGCGAACCGTACCGACGGGACGCTGTGGTGCTGGGGCGAGAACGGGTACGGCCAGGTCGGCGCCGGCACCGGCGTGCAGACCAGCCCGATCCAGGTAGGCACCGCGACCACCTGGACGAAGGTGGACGCCAGCGTGGACTCGTCGTGCGCGGTGCGTACCGACGGGAGCCTGTGGTGCTGGGGCAACAACGGGTTCGGGCAGTTGGGTGACGGCACCACCACCCACCGCTCCGCACCGCTGCGCGTGGGCACCCTGACCACCTGGACGCAGACCCTGTCCGTCAGCTACCACAGCTGCGGCGTGCGTACCGACGGCAGCCTGTGGTGCTGGGGCAACAACATGTCCGGGCAGTTGGGTGACGGCACCACCACGCACCGCTCGACCCCGGCGCAGTTGGTTCTGCCGGGCTGATCCGTACGCGCCACGCCGCCGACCCGCGCCGCCGCCGACCCGGTGACGGCCGGGTCGGCGGTGTGCCCGCCTCCTGCCGGTGCTGGGCACCCGCCAGCACATTCGTCTGATCAATACAAAAGTCCTCCGCCCGTGGCGGTTGCCGAAAGGCGGGCTGATCGGCGGTTTCGCTCCACTGGTGACGTTGACCGGCGCGCGCTACGGTGCCTAACATGTGACGTCTGATCATCGATGATCAACGATGTCAGGGCTGCGCGGGTCACGGGCGGCGCCCCGTCCCACGCCGCAGAGCTTCGGGGCCGGTAACCGGCTGGGGAGGCGAGTCAATTGTTCAGTTCAACAAGTCGTCGGTGGAGTGTGGGCGGCGGCGGGGCACCGCGCGGACCGTGGCACAGCGGATGGCGTCCCCGGCGGTGGGCCGCATCGTTGCTCGGGGCGACGGTCGCGGCGGCGGCCGTACTCACCGGGTTCGCCTCGCCCGCCCAGGCGGCGACCGCGATCACGATCAACGGCGGGTCCGGCGGCCGGGCGCTCGACGGCATCGGCGCGGTCAGCGGTGGCGGCGGCAACAGCCGGCTGCTGATCGACTACCCCGAGCCGCAGCGCAGCGACATCCTGGACTACCTGTTCAAGCCGGGCTACGGCGCGGCGATGCAGCTGATGAAGGTGGAGATCGGCGGCGACACCAACTCCACCTCCGGTGCCGAGCCCAGCCACGAGCACACCCGGGGCAGCATCAACTGCAACCGGGGCTACGAGTGGTGGATGATGGAGCAGGCCCGGGCCCGTAACCCCAACATCGCCCTGGTCGGCCTGGCCTGGGGTGCGCCCGGCTGGATCGGCAACGGCAACTTCTGGTCCACCGACTCGATCGACTACCTGGTGGCCTGGCTGGACTGCGCGGGCACTCACGGGTTGACCATCAACTACCTGGGCGGGTGGAACGAGAAGGGGTACAACACCACCTGGTACAAGAACCTGCGCGCCACCCTCAACGCCCGCGGCTACGGCAACGTCAAGATCGTCGCCTCGGACGACTTCGGCTGGGGCGCGGCCGACGAGTCGCTGCGCGACCCGGCCTTCGGCAACGCCGTGCAGGTCTTCGGCAGCCACTACGTCTGCGGCTACCGCAGCGCCCAGACCAGCTGCCCCAGCTCCAACAACGCGGTGTCCACCGGCAAGTCGCTGTGGGCCAGCGAGAACGGCTCCGACGACTACAACGCCGGCGCGCAGGCGCTCGCCCGGGGTATCAACCGGGGCTACCTCGACGGCAAGATGACCGCGTACATCAACTGGCCGGTCATCGCCGCCATCACCCCGAACATCCCGTGGGCGACCACCGGCGTGGCGGTGGCCCAGCAGCCGTGGTCCGGGGCGTACTCGATCGGCAAGAACGCCTGGGTGATGGCGCAGACCACCCAGTTCACCGCGCCGGGCTGGCGTTACCTCGACGCGTCGAGCGGATACATCGGCGGCAACCGCAACAACGGCAGCTACGTCTCGCTGAAATCCACCAACAACAGCGACTACAGCACCATCATCGAGACGATGGACGCCGGTGCGGCGCAGACCCTCGACTTCACCGTCACCGGCGGCCTGTCCACCGGCACGGTACGGGTCTGGTCGACGAACGTGCGCTCCAACAACACCGCCGAGCACTTCGTGCGGGGCGGCGACATCACCCCGAACGGCGGGCGCTTCTCGCTCACCGTCCAGCCCGGTTACGTCTACAGCATCACCACCACCAGCGGGCAGGGCAGGGGCACGGCGGTCAGCCCGGCGCAGGGCAACCTGAAGCTGCCGTACACCGACACCTTCGACTCGTACGCGACCGGCCGCGAGGCGCGGTACCTGATGGACCAGCAGGGCTCGTTCGAGATCGCCGGGTGCGCCGCCGGCCGCAGCGGGCAGTGCGTCCGGCAGATGTCCGAGCAGGCCCCGATCTACTGGACCTCCGGCCAGGCCGAGCCGTACACCCTGCTGGGCGACCTGACCTGGCGCAACTACACGGTCTCCTCCGACGTGCTGCTGGAGAAGTCCGGCTACGCGCAGCTCATCGGGCGCGGTAACACCTACAACCACCAGGGCCCGCAGAACATGAACGGGTACTACTTCCGGGTGACCGACGGCGGGGCCTGGTCGATCCGCAGCAACAACACCAGCGGCAACTGGCGCACCCTGGCCAGCGGCAACACCTCGGCGCTGGGCACCGGGCGGTGGCACAACCTGGCGTTCACGCTCAACGGCAGCACGCTGACCGCCGCCATCGACGGCACCACCGTCGGCACGGCCACCGACTCCACCTGGGTCGCCGGCCAGATCGGGTACGGCACCGGCCAGGGCGTCACCGCCCAGTTCGACAACCTCTCGGTGACCGCCGTCGGCTCCCCAGGCACCCCGACCGGTGAAATCCGGGGCGCGGGCTCGAACCGGTGCCTGGACGTCAACGGGGCCAGCCAGAGCGACGGCGCGGTGGTGCAGATCTGGGACTGCAACGGCGGCGTCAACCAGCGCTGGTCGCTCACCTCGACCAACCAGCTCACCGTCTACGGCAACAAGTGCCTGGACGTGGCGGGCACCGCGTCGGGCACCCGGGCCCGGATCTGGAGCTGCACCGGCGGCACCAACCAGCAGTGGCGGCTGAACTCCGACGGCACCATCGTCGGGGTCGCCTCGGGGCTGTGCCTGGACGTCAACGGCGGCGGGACCGCCAACGGCGCCGCCGTCCAGCTCTGGACCTGCAACGGCGGCAGCAACCAGCAGTGGATACGCGGCTGAGCGGCGACACCGACACAGAAAGCGGGCGGTCCCGGTGGCACCGGGACCGCCCGCCGTGCGCTGTGCTGCGGAACTGGTCGGGGTCAGGCCGTTCGACAGCTGACCGTCGGCCAGTTCCAGTTTCCGTTCGCCATGATTGTGATGCCGAAGTTGTTGCCGTTGCCGTTCGGCCTGGCGGTGACGGTGCCGGTGGTGCCGCTGACCGAGGCGTTCCAGCTGTTCTGGATGCTCTGGCCGCCGCCCAGGCCGAGGCTGACCACCCAGTTGCTGGTGCCGCTGACCGCGACGTTGAGGTTGAACCGGTCACCCCACCGTTCCGCGGCCGAGAGCACCGCGGTGCAGTTGCCACCGGCGGGCGGGGTGGTCGTCGGGTTGGCGGTCGGCCCGCTGGTCGGGTTGCCGCTGCCACCCTCGCGGACGGTGATGTCGGAGCTGCCCTGGCTCTGGTAACCCTCGGTCGCCATGATCTGGTAGCTGTGGTTGGTGCCGAGGTTCAGGCCGGCGCGGGCCCACGCGTCGAAGTGGTTGGCGGTGGTGATGGTGCCGCTGCTGCGCTTCTGCTGCCGGACGCTCCAGTACTGGTAGAACGTCTGGTTGCCGTCGATCGACGGGGCGTTGACCCGCAGGCTGCGCAGGATGTCGTAGGTGCCGCCGTCGGTGGTCACCGTGCCCATCCGGGTGGCGCCGCTGCTCGGGTTGTAGCTGCCGAAGTTCTCGACCACGTAGTACTCGATGAGCGGGTTGCGGGTCCAGCCGTACAGGGCCAGGTAGGTGTTGTTGTTGCCCGGGTTGTAGCTGCCCGAGTAGCTGACCGTCCGCCGGGTGCCGGTGGCCCAGCCCTTGCCGCCGACCCAGTTGTTGGTGCTCCGGTCCCAGCTGCTGCTGTAGCGGCCGTCGGCGCGCAGCGTCATGCTGGCGTTGCCGCTGTCCTTCCAGAACGAGAAGAAGTAGCCGTTGTGCGTGCCGGTGAGGTTGGAGGTGAGGGTCCGGTCGGCCTCGGCGTACGCGTTGGGCGAGGCGATGAACGTGCCGGTGACGGCGAGCGCCGCGGCGCACGCGGCGCTGAGCAGCAGCCGCAGGCGACCGCTCCTTCGCGGTCGGGTCGAGGTGTCGCTCATGTACGTGTTCCTCCTCGTGACAGCTGGCGGACGCCAGCGACGCGGTACGACCCGGTGGACTGTCCGTGGCCAGGTGCGGCAGCCGGTCATTCGGTGTGTGCCACCACGCGGTGGTGGGCCGGTCGTCCAGCAGAACCGGGGGGACGGGTCGCGGTGGGTGGTGTCGACAGCATCGAGTGCCGTCGATGGCGACGGTAGGGTGTCGATGCTCCGCCTGTCAACAAGTTTCGGAAATCTTCCCGAAACATCGTCCTGAGCAGCTATCCGACGCGGGGCGGATTTCGACGGGTTGACGTCGGCTGTCACCGAGATGGGCCCACGGAGGGCATGTGTTAATTCGACCGCGAAGAGGGCGTCTCACCTGTATACCCGAAAGTTTCGAGAACCGCCAGTCGGGGTGGACGCCAGACCGCCCGCCCACCGGCCCGGGGTCGCGGGCGGATGGACGGGCGGTCGGTGACGCGGCCGGGTTCCCGGCGGTCAGATCACCATCGACGGCAGGGGCCAGCGGCGCAGCCGGTGCGGCAGCCACACCAGCAGCTCGCCGATCTTCGTGACCAGGCCCTCCGCGCCGAAGTCGCGGGCGATGGCGAGGTCGACCCCGGTGACGGCGGCACCGTCCAGCAACTGGTCCAGCACCGCCAGGTAGGCCGGATCGTCGATGGTCAGCAGGTTCAGCCGGCCGGACCGGCGGTCCCGTACCTGGACGAAGCCCGGGCCCCGACGGTAGGTGCACTTGTCGAAGTAGAAACCCTTCACCCAGGCGTCGAGCTGTGTGGCCGGGTCACCCTCGCCCCCCGGCGGAGGGAGCAGCTCGACCGGCGCCCGCAGGTGGCTGTACGGAAGCCACTCGTCGGCCTCGACGCCGGGCAACCGCAGCCGCCAGTCCACGGCGAGGCCGTGGCTGGTCAGCTCCCGGACCAGTACCAGCCGGCGGACCGTGTCGGCGGCCGGCGCGCCGTCCCCGGTGACCGTCAGGTCCACCGGGTCGGGCAGGTCTACCCGGCGGACCCCCTCGGCACGCCAGCGGGCGACCGCATCGGCGGCCGGCTCGCGCAGCTCGGCCGGACCGATGGTCATCCCGGGAATGGACAGGACGGCCGGGTCGTGGTCCCGGGCGAGACCGACCAGGATGGGCCGCAGACCGGTGTCGATGGTGGACACGTTCCCTCCCCTCAGACCGCGGTGAGCACGGCCGGCTCGCCCGCCCCGGCGGCGGCCCGGGTCTCCGCGGCCTCGCGTTCCAGGTGCAGGTGGTCGATGCGCAGCAGGTCCTGGTTCATCGCCTGCGGGGCGATCTGGATGAACTGCCCGGCGTCCTCGTAGACCAGGCCGAGATCGCGCCAGCGCCGCAGCAACGCCGTAAGTACCGGCTCGTCGACCGACAGCCGCCGGCTCAGCGCGGCGATGCTGTGCGGCTGGTCGAGCTGCCGGAAGACGGCCACCTCGACCGGGTCGGTCAGCCGCAGCACGTGCCAGTCGAAGTGCTTGCGCCGGCTGACCAGCACGATCTCGTCGCCGAGGTCGTGGTGGGTGAGCCGGCTGCGGGCGTACTCGTGCTGCCACTGCGTGACCGCCCGGTCCAGCCGGTCGGCCGTCTCGCCGTCGATGCCCTGCGGCGGGACGTCGAACAGGTACGCCAGGTCCATCAGCTCCGACTCGGGCAGGTCGTAGATCAGCCGGTACTGGGCCGCCGGTCGCAGGTCGGTGAAGCCGAGTTCGGGGCGGACGAAGAACGGGCTGAACCGTTCGATGGCGATCCGGGTGCTGCCGTCGGCCGGGCACAGGTGGTGCAGGGCCGGCATCTGCTCGATGACCGGCAGGTAGTCGGCGTCTGTCTCGCCGGGGAACCCGTACAGGTAGTTCCAGGCGATGGTGATCCCGCTGGTCTCGGCGTCGCGCAGCATGCGGATGTTGAGGCAGCCGCTGACCCCCTTGTCCATCAGCTTGAGCACCCGGCTGCTCAGGCTCTCGATGCCGGGCTGCACGCTGACCAGGCCGGCGTCGGCCAGCGCCTGCACCTGCGGGCCCTTCATGTTGGACTTGATCTCGTACTGCAACCGCAGGTCGTAGCCGGACTCGGTGAGCCGGGGCAGCAGCGAGGTCACGTAGCTCATGTCCAGGATGTTGTCCACGACGAACATGTCCAGCACCTGGTGCCGCTCGACCAGTTCGATGATCTCGTCGTAGAACCGCCCCGGATGCTTGCTGCGGAACTGCATGAACGAACCGTTGAGGCCGCAGAACGTGCAGTGGTGCTTCTCGCCCCACCAGCAGCCCCGCGCGCCCTCGACGACCAGCCGGGGCTCGACCCAGTTGCGGGCCCGGGAGGCGGCCAGCCGCTCGAAGTAGCCCCCGTAGTCCGGGGCGACGATCTCGGCCGGCGGCAGCGGCTTGCTGCTCATCGGGTTCGCCACCGAGCGGCCGTCGGCGTCGGCCCAGCACAGGCCCTCGATGCCGGTCAGCGCGTCCGCCGGCACCGCGCCGGCCCTCGCCGGCGCCGGCACCTCGGCCGCCGGCACCGTCGCGTCGGCCGCCGGCAGGGTCGTGCCGATCGCGGCGAGCAGCCGGGGGAACACCGCCTCGCCCTCGCCACGGACCACGTAGTCGACGAACGAGAAGTTGCGGTGGATCGCGGCACCCTGCTCGCCGTCGCAGTTCGCGCCACCCATCACCGTACGGATGCCGGGGGCCCGCTTCTTGACCGCCCGCGCGGTCGCCAGCGCGGCGGCGTTCTGCTGGAACGTGGAGGTGAAGCCGACCACGTCGGGTTCCCGGGCGACGATCCGGTCGGCCAGCTCGGCGACGAACTCCGGCGCCAGGCGGTGCAGCTCCAGGTTGAGCGCGAGTTCCCGCTCGGTCATCTGGGTCCGGACGCGGTCGGTGAACTCTTTCACGCGCCATTGCGGATCGTCGTACAGGGCGGAGGAGAAGACCCAGTCGCCGCAGCCGGCGAAATAGGTGAACAGTGAGTAGTAGTAATAGTCGCTCAGCCCGAACTCCGTCCGGTCGACCACCCAGTCGACGAAGTCGAGATTCGCGTGGACGGCCTCCACCTCGGCATCCGGCAATTTCTGGCGGACACTGTTGGTGAGGATTCCAATCGCCAACGAGGGGACGTCGATGGAAGTCCAGGGCGTATTGACCAGCAGAACCCGCACGTGAACTCTCCTTTCTCGTGATGTCCGGGCCGGATGACGGGGGATACGGGGCACGGGCCACCTGCCTGGGCGGATGGCCCGCACCCCGTACGGCCGCTAGAAGCTGACCTTGACCGTGACCGTGACCGTGACGTTCGAGGCCCGAAGCTGGTCGCGGTTGCCGTTGATCGGGTCGTTCTCGACAACGTTCTTGCGCATGTCGTTCACCTCCTCTCCGGTATCGGGGGGACGGGTCACGTGCCGGGGTCAGCCCACCGGGCGCGCCATCGCGAGCGCGACCGGGGTGCCTTCGTCCTGCACGCCGTCGAAGTGCCGCTGCATGAACAGCAGCACGGTCTGCATCAGAGCCAGATGGCTCTGCGCGTCGAAGTCCTCGTGTCCGGCCCGTCGCCGGACCACCTGGTGCGGGATGCGCCGCTCGGCCAGCAGCCGCGCGTAGTGCTCCACCGGTGCCGGCGGGCACTGCACGTCACCGGTGGAGACGGCCAGCAGCACCGGCGCCCGGACCCGGTCGACGTAGGTGACCGGCGAGGACCGGGCGTAGCGCTGCGGTACCTCGTCCGGGGTGCCGCCGAACAGCAGCACGTCCAGCGCCCGTACCGCCGGGGTGGCCGCCTCGAACGCGGCGACGTAGTCGGCCACCGGGCTGATCGCGATCCCGAGCCGCCACAGCTCCGGTTGCCGGCCGAGCGCGAGCAGGGTCAGGTAGCCGCCCCACGAGGTGCCCCACAGGGCGGTGCGCCGGTCCTCGACGACCCCCTCGGCGACCAGGTGGGCCCGCACCGCGGCGAGGTCCTCCAACTGGGTGAGGCCGACCCCGGCGGAGAAGTCGTTGCGCCAGGCCGCGCCGTAGCCGCTGGAGCCCCGGTAGTTGACCCGGACCACCGCGCAGCCGGTGCTGACCAGGATCTCGACCAGCGGGTCGTAGGCGTCGCGGGCGTGCTGGAACGGCCCGCCGTGGATCAGGAAGACGGCCGGCCGGGGTCCTTCCCGGTCGGCCGGGAGGGCCACCAGGGCGGGGATCGGGCCACCCGGTCCGGGCACCCGGATCTCCTCGCGGCGGTAGTCCGCCGGTGCCGCGACCGCGTCCGGTCCGCCCGGGTCGGGTCGGCCGCCGGGGTGCTCCGGCAGCTGCACCCCCCGCACGGAGCGCAGTTGCGGCGGGGTCACCGAGTCGGTCCACACGTAGGCGACGTCGCCGTCCGGCCAGACCGCGGCGTCCAGGACGCTGCCCGGCGGGGTGTCGACCACCGTCCGGGTGCGGGCGGCGAGGTCCACCTCGTGCAGCAGGGTGCGGGCGTGCCGGTCCTGCCGGACGAGCAGCCGCCGCCCGTCGGGGAACCAGCCGGCGGTGATCTCGGTGTCGAACCGGCACCACCGGTGCCGGACCACCCCCTCGGCGGCGGTCCAGGTGGCCGGGAGGTAGCCCCCCTCGTCCTCGACCACCAGCAGCAGCCGGGCCGGGTCGACGCCCGGTGCGAAGCCGAGCGCCCACACCCGACGGTCCGGCCCGCCGCCGATGCCGGCCACCCGGGTGCCGTCGGCGGTGAACACCGTGACCGCCGGGTCGGTGGCGGCGTCGCCGCCGACCACCAGCAGCCGTCCGGCCGGGTCGAGGTCGACCAGGTAGGCGTAGCCGCCGACGTGGACGCCCTCGTCGACCCGACCGTCGCCGGTACGCAGGAAGACGGTCATCCCGCCGTCGTCGGAGAGGCCGACGGCGGTGGTGCCGTCGGCGGCCATCGCGATGCCGGCGTGCCGGGCGGGCAGCACCGACGGCAGCGCCTCGACCGACCGGTCGGGCCGGTCGAAGTCACACGTCCGCCAGGTGCCCACGCCACCGAGATCGTCGTCGAACCACCAGATGGTGGCCCCCGCCGGGTCGAGCGCCGCCCGGACCGTGCCGGCCGGGCGGTCGGTCACCTGCCGGGCGGTGCCGGCGGCCCGGTCCCAGGCCAGGATCTCGCAGCGGCCGTCGGCGTCGCCGACGTAGACGGCCCGGTGGGGCGCGTGTTCGGCGACGACCGGCAGCGCCGGATAGAAGAGCCGGTGGCCGCGACTCATCGGTGGGCCTCCTCGGGATCGGGGACGGCCCCGGCGTCGCCGTCGGCGCTCCGGTCGCCGTCGGTGGCGGGGTCGGCGGCGGCGCTGTCGTCGGGTTCGGCCGTCGCGCCGGAGCCGGCGCGGAGCTGGCGCACGACCAGGGTGGTGTACGTGGCCAGCAGCGCCAGCGCGGCGGCGAACACCAGGGGGACCGTGGCGGGGCTGTACCAGGCGACCAGCACCCCGGCCAGCAGCGGTGCGGGCGTCTGGAGCACCTCGCCGACGGTGCCCATCACGGTGGCCACCCGACCCTGGAGTCCGTCGGGTGTCAATGCGATCACCCGGGACTGGAAGATCACCCCGAGCAGCGGGCTGAGCAGGAATACCAGCCCGAACAGCAGGCCGTAGCTCCAGGTCTGCCGGGCCTGGGACATGGCGACGACCAGGGCGACCATGGCCCACGAGGCGAACACGATGACGGTGACCGGCCGGACCCGGCTGAAGACCATCGGGGCGGCCAGCGCGCCGGCGAGGCCGCCGACGCTGGCGAGGGTGAGGATGAGGCCGATCGACGCGGCCGGTGCGCCCTGCCGGCCGGTGGTCAGGATGGCGTAGTAGACCAGCGCGCCGAAGGTGACGTTGATGCCGGCGGCCCAGATCGTCACGAAGCGTAGGAACGGCTGCCGCCAGACGAACCGCAGCCCCTCCCGCAGGTCGGTGCGGAACGAGGTGCGCTGGGTGCGCTCGGGGGTGAGGTCGGTGCGGATGGTGGCCACCAGCCCCGCCGCGACCAGGTAGGACACCACGTCCGCCAGGAACGGCAGCCAGCGGGCGAGCTGGTAGAGCGCGCCGCCGAGCAGTGGGCCGACGATCCGGGCGGCGTTGTTGCGGGCCTCCAGCCGGGCCAGCGCCTTCTGGTCGTCGGCGGGCAGCAGCCGCCGGATCGCGCCGGAACCGGCCGCCTCGTAACCGCTCTGCGCGACCCCCTCGACGAACGCGGCGGCGGCCAGCAGCCCGAGGGTCGGCACGCCGGCCGCGACGGAGACGAGGATCGCGGTCATCGCGCCGGCCGCGACCAGCAGCGAGACGACCATCATGCGTTTGCGTGGCAGCCGGTCGGCCAGCACCCCCGCCACCGGTGCGGCGACGAGTCGACCGGTGAGGGCCAGCGCGCCCACCAGCCCGGCCGCCGCCGGTGACCCGGTCACGGCCAGGGTGACCAGCGGGAGCACGATGCCGGTGGCCTGCGAGCCGATCTGGTCGATCGCCCCGGCGATCCAGTACCGGTGGAAATCGCCGCTGCGGTGGGGGCTGTCGCCCGGTTTCATCGCTGCGGTGGGGGTGGCTGTCATAGCCTCGTCCGCACAGTTTCCATGATTTTCCCAAATCCGTGTGCGAGATCTTCCGGTACGAGTTCGCGTGATCCGGGTGACAATTTCGGCCCCCAATGGTGAGTGGGGTGCGTACGAGGCTAACAATGTCGTGTGCGGAAAGCAAGGATTCAAATACGGCCAGTTATGGCAGTTATTCGGTTGTGGGGATGATGGGCAGCTTGTGCACCTCTGTCAAAGAATCTGCACTACGCACCGAACCTCCGGCCGGCCCGGATGCCGGTTGTTTTCCATCCAGTGGGATTCGTCGTCAATTAATGACGCATGACGATGTCACAAGATGCTGCCGTCATTCCGGTTGACGATTACGCAAATCCCGTCCGGGTCAGCCGACGACGAACGGCCGGGTCGGTACGCGAGCCACGCGTACCGACCCGGCCGTCGGGTGGACCGGCGCACGGGGTCGCGCCGGTCCACCCTCCTCCACCGGCCCCCGTCGACCGGGGGTCGGGTCCGTCAGCCGAGGATCACGCCCGAGGCGCCGACGCCGGCCAGGCCGGAGAAGATGTCCTCGTAGTACATCCGCCAGGCGCAGACCCGGCCGGTGGGCCGGTAGCCGGTGCAGGCGGTCGCCGCGCCGCCGTCGTCGATGGCGGTGTTGGTGCCGGTGGCCCAGACCTGGAGGGTGTTCGCCGCGTTGACGATCTCCACCGGGCCGCCGCTGTCGCCCTGGCCGACCGCGTTGGTGCGGGTGGTGCTCTCCGCCTGCACCTGGCCGCAGACCGTGCCGAAGTCACGCACGTTGATGCACAGGTTCCGGGCCTTGACCTGGATCGAGCACCGGGTCCCCGAGTACGCCCCCGAGGTGCAGACGAAGTTGCCGACCTGGCTGGCCTGCGCGCCGATCACCTGGTTGCTGAACTCGCTGACCACCGCGCCGTTGGCGTCGGTGCTGTTGTTGAAGACCCGACCGCCCGAGGCGCCCGACAGCAGCAGGGTGTCGGTGCCGGCGTTGCGGGTGCCGACGATGCCCATCGACTGCCCGGTCGGGTCGGTCGCGGCGTTGTTGATGTTGCCGCAGTGCGCGGCGGAGAGCATCCGCGCCGACCCGCCCTGGAAGACCCCGAAGCCGGTCGAGCAGCCGCCACCGGTGGTGGCGTTGCGCCACGCGCCGCCGCCCCACCACGGCGCGGTGTCGTCCCACCGGGTGGCCGGTGCGGCGGAGACCCCGGTCTGCACGGTCACCGGGACGCCGGCCATGCCGGCCGCGCCGAGCAGGCCGTTCCGGGTGCCGACGAGCAGGCCGGCGCCGTCGGCCCGCGGCCCGACCGTGGTGATCCGGTCGCCGGCCGAGCGGCGCAGCTTGGCCGCCGCGACGTTCAGCTCCCGTCGGGTGTACGCGGCGGGCAGCACCTCGGTCGGCACGGTGGCCCGACTGGTCGCCACCAGGCCGGCCGGTGCCTCGCCCTTCCAGAAGACCTGGAGCTTGCGGGCGGTGGGATCGGCGATCACACCGGCGAAACCGGACTTCGCGTCGCGCTGCGCGATCTTGTCGATCCGGGCGGCGGCGGTGTTCATCCGCTGCTGGAGTTCGAGCAGCTCCTTCCAGGAGGCGAAGCCACCCGGCACCGGCGTGCTGTCGATGAACGACCCGGCGGCCGTCGCCTTGCCCCCAACAGCGGGAGCGGGCGCGGCGGTGGCCGGTGCGGTGGCCACCCCGGCGACGAGCATGGTGACGCCGAACGCCGCAGCGGCGGCCCGGCGCAGCAGCCCGGTCGACCGCAGCACGGTCGGTTGTGGACGAGACATACGTACCCCTTCCCCAGGGTTTCTTGGTGCGGGCCTCGACCCGCCCCGGGGACATTGGCAGGTGCCGGGGGTGTCCGGCAGCGCATCCTGGACAGCGCCGGACACCCCCGGACGGCACCGGACGGACGGGGGACGGACGCTGGTCGGCCGCGGCAGGCGAAACCGGACCGACATGGAACTGTCATACATCGGCGGTCGCCTACCCGACGCTGTGCCGCCGGTCATACCCTCCCCCTGTCGGCAATCCGGGGCGACGGATGGCCGGGGGGTGGAGGCCGTATGACCGACCAACGGGTCCCTTCGGATGCTCGGCGACCGATGGCCGGGACAGTCCGTTCGGCGTCCCCGATGTCCCCACTGGACACCGGGATAAACACCGTCGCGGAACTGGCCGCCCTGCTGCGGCAGCTCCGCCGTCGGGAGGCCCGGCAACAGGGCGAGACCCCGCTGACCTACCGCCAGCTCGCGGCGAAGACCGGCTGGTCGCGGGGGGTGATCGGGGAGTACTTCGCCGGGAACATCCTGCCCCCGCCGGAGCGTTTCGACACCCTGATCCGGCTGCTCGGGGCCAGCCCCGCCGAGCAGGGGGCGCTGGCCACCGCGCGGGACCGGGTCGAGGAGCGTCGCCGGCTCGCCAGCCCGGAACATCCGTCCACCGGCCGGGCCGGTCGCGCGGTCGTCCGCCCCCGGTCCGGCGGCAGCCGCGCCGGCGGCACGCCGGCCCGCCTGCCGGTGCCCCGCCAACTGCCCCCGGCGCTGCCCGGCTTCGTCGGCCGCGCCGCGCAGCTCGCCCAGCTCGACGCCGGCTGCGCCGGCCACGGCACGCCCGCCGGCTGCGCCGGCCACGGCACGCCCGCCGGCTGCGCCGGCCACGGCACGCCCGCCGGCTGCGCCGGCCACGGCACGCCCGCCGGCTGCGCCGGCCACGGCACGCCCGCCGGCTGCGCCGGCCACGGCACGCCCGCCGGCTGCGCCGGCCACGGCACGCCCGCCGGCTGCGGCACATCCGGCGGTGGCGAGTCGACCACCACGATGACCCTGTCGGGTACGGCCGGCGTCGGCAAGACGACCCTGGCGGTGTACTGGGCCCACCGGGTCGCCGACCGCTTCCCCGACGGGCAGCTCTACGTCGACCTGCGCGGATTCGACGCCACCGGCGCGGTGGTCACACCCGCCGAAGCGGTACGGGGTTTCCTGGAGGCCCTGGAGGTGCCGCCCGAGCGGATCCCCACCCACCTGCCCGCCCAGGTGGGGCTCTACCGCAGCCTGCTCGCCGGCCGGCGGATGCTGGTGCTGCTGGACAACGCCCGCGACGTCGAGCAGGTACGGCCGCTGCTGGCCGGCAGCCCCGGCTGCCTGTTCCTGGTCACCAGCCGCAACCGGCTGGCCGGGCTGATCACCGCCGAGGGGGCCCGGCAGATCACCGTCGACCTGCTCAGCACCGCCGAGGCGTGGCAACTGCTCGCCCGGCGGCTCGGTCCGGACCGGTTGACCGTCGAACCGCAGGCGGTCGACGAGATGATCGAACGCTGCGTACGGCTGCCGCTGGCGCTGGCCGTGCTCGCCGCGCGCGGGGCGGCGCACCCCACGTTCCCGCTGGCCACCATCGTCGACGAGCTACGCGAGTCACCGCGCCTGCTGGACTCCTTCGACGGTGGGGACACCGGGACGGACGTGCAGTCGGTCTTCTCCTGGTCGTACCGGAACCTGACCCCGGCGGCGGCGCGACTGTTCCGGCTGTTCGGCTCGCACCCGGGGCCGGACATCGGGATCGCCGCGGCGGCCAGCCTGGCCGGCCTGCCCCGCAGCCAGGTGACCCGGCTGCTGGCCGAACTGGCCCACGCCCACCTGGTCACCGAACACGCGCCGGGCCGGTTCACCGCGCACGACCTGCTGCGGGCCTACGCGGGCGAGTTGGCCGAGAATCTCGACCCCGCCGAGGAGCGGCAGGCGGCGGTCCGGCGTGGACTGGACCACTACCTGCACACCGCGCACGCGGCGGCGCTGTTGTTGCAACCCGGGCGGGACCCGGTGACGCTGGCCGCCGCCCCGCCCGGGGTGACGCCCGAGGAACTGACCGACCACGGTCCGGCCCTGGCCTGGTTCACCACCGAGTACCCGGTGCTGTTGGCGGCGGTCTCGCACGCCAGGCGTACCGGGTTCGACGGCCACGCGTGGCAACTGGCCTGGACCCTGGTGGATTTCCTCCAGCGCCGGGGGAACTGGCTGGACCTGGCCGCCGCCCAGCAGGCCGCCCTGGCCGGGGCGCAGCAGGCCCGGGACCGGGTGGGGCAGGCGAACGCCCACCGTGACCTGGCCCGGGTGCTCTGCCGGCTGGGTCGGCTGGACGAGGCGGTCGCGCACTACCGGGAGGCGCTGATCCTGTTCGGCGCGTTGGGCGACCACACCGGGCAGGCGCGCACCCACCGGGCGTTCGGGGCGATGTTCGACGGGCTCGGCCGGTACGCCGAGGCGCTGGAGCACGGGCAGCGGGCGCTGGCGCTCTACCGGGCCGCCGGCCATCTGGCCGGGGAGGCCAGCGCCCGCAACGGGGTCGGCTGGGCGCACGCCCAACTCGGCCAGTACGGGCCGGCGCTGGAGCACTGCTCCCAGGCGCTGACGTTGCTGCGCCCGACCGGCGACCGGCACGGCGAGGCGAACACCTGGGACAGCCTGGGCTTCATCCACGACCGGCTCGGCCACCACCGGCAGGCGATCCGCTGCTACGGCCAGGCGCTGGCGCTGTACCGGCGCATCGGGGACCGGTACGACGAGGCCGACACCCTGACCCGGCTCGGGGAGGCCCGGCAGGCGGCGGGGGACGTCCACGGTGCGCTGCGGACCTGGCGGCGGGCGCTGGACATCTTCGACGACCTCGGTCACCCGGACGCCGCCCGGGTCCGGGAGCGGCTGACCCGGGCGACGACCGGGAGCGCGGCCGGGGACTGAACCGATCCCACCAGGCTCGCAGTCAGAACAGGGTGAGCGGCCCGACCGGGATCGGCTCGGGCAGCGGGGCCAGGGCGGGCACCCGGGCCCGTACCTCGTCGTGGAACCGGCGGGCGAGCAGGGGTGCGTCGGCGTTGTCCGGGGTGTGCACGAACACGGTGGGCGAGCGGCCCTCCCGCAACCAGTCGACGGTGATCCCGACCCAGCGCTGCCAGCCCTCGACCGTCTCCGACTCGGCGTCCCGGCCGAGGTAGCGGACGATCGGCCGGTCGGTCAGCGCCGCCGTCCGCAACGGCAGGCGGGGCTTCTTCGTCCACGCCTCCCGCTCCGCGTCACTGGTCGGCGGGATGCGGAAGAACGCGGTGGTGTCGAAGGGGACCCACTCGGCGGACGCCTCGGCGAGCACCCCCTCCAGCAGGCGCGTCGCGCGGGGCTCCCGGAAGAACGCGGGGTGCCGGACCTCCACCGCGTACCGGTGTCCGGCGGGCAGTCGACGCAGCAGGTCGGCGAGCGCGGGGACGTCCGTCGGGGTGAACGACCCCGGCAGTTGGATCCACAGGGCGTGCGCCCGGCTGCCGAGCGGGGCGATCGCGTCGAAGTAGTCGCGTAGTGGCGCGTCGGCGTCGACGAGCCGCCGTTCGTGGGTCACCACCTTCGGCAGTTTGAGGACGAACCGGAAGTCGGGCCCGGTCTGCCGGGCCCAGGACTCCACGGTCTCCCGGGTCGGGGTGGCGTAGAACGTGGTGTTCCCCTCGACCGCGTCACACCAGCCGGCGTAGTGCCGCAGCCGCTCGTTGGCCGGCAGCGGGTGGGCGATCAGCCGCCCCTGCCAGGACCGGTGGGTCCACATCGCGCAGCCGACGTGCAACCGCATGATCCCGATCCTCCCGTAACGTCGCCCGACCCGGTCCGTCGCCGCACGCTATCCGAGCGCCGGCGGTCCGCCCGGGTCGGGTGCGGTGGGGGATCGACGGATGACCGGAGTGCCGGTGGGTGGTCGACATGCCCCATCGTCAACTTCCGGTTGACGATGGGGGAGGCGTCAACCTATGGTTGACGCATGACGGAACCCGCCCAGCTCCCACATCCTGTCCGCCTCGACGAGCTGATCCAGGCCATCAAGAAGGCCCGGCCGGACGCGCTCGACCAACTCAGTGACGCGGTGCTCGTCGCCGACCACCTCGGCGACCTCGCCGACCACCTGATCGGCCACTTCGTCGACCAGGCCCGCCGCTCCGGAGCTTCCTGGACCGAGATCGGCAAGAGCATGGGGGTGAGCAAGCAGGCCGCCCAGAAACGCTCCGCCGCGAAGGCCGACGCGGCCGCGACGCTCGACCCCAACGCCGGCTTCAGCCGGTTCACCCCACGCGCCCGCAACGTGGTGATCGCCTCGCAGGAGGAGGCCCGCGGCGCCGGCAACGCGGAGATCCGCCCGGAACACCTGGTGCTCGGCCTGCTCGCCGAACCCGACGGCCTCGCCGCCAAGGCCATGGTCGCCGAAGGACTGGGCCCGGACGCCGTCCGGGAGGCGGTCACCGCGGCGCTGCCCGCCGCGTCCGACCAGGTCCCCGACCTGATCCCGTACGACGCACAGGGCAAGAAGGCCCTCGAACTCACCTTCCGGGAGGCGCTGCGCCTCGGGCACAACTACATCGGCACCGAGCACATCCTGCTGGCCCTGCTCGAACTGGAGGACGGCACAGGCGTGCTGTCCGGCCTCGGCCTGACCAAGGACCGGGCCGAGGCCCAGCTGTCCGCCGCCCTAGCCGGATTCGCCGGCAGGTAACGGCCCGACGTGACCGTCCCGTCCGGCATGGCGGGCAGGGCGCGTCCGGCCGGGTTCCGGCGGGCCGGGGCCGGGCACGGCACCGGGGGCGTGCCCGGCCGGCCGGTCAGTCGCCGGTGGGGAAGCCGTACCGCAGCGCGTGCTCCGGGTCGGCCGGGTCGATCTGCCGGATGCCGGCGTCGGCGAGCCGCTTGTTGACCTCGTCGAGTTGCTCGCGCACCAGCCGGGCCTCCTCCTCGGTGACCCGTCCCCGGTGCGGCTTCCCGGCGTGGTCGAGGGTGCCGTAGTCGATCTTCTCGGCGCTCTTGCGGGCCTTCGGCGGGCGGACCCGCTCGGCGGTACGCAGCAACTGGGCCATCGGGGTGTCGGTCGCCATCGCGTCGAACTCGCTGGCGGTCAGCACCACCCGACGCGGTTCCCCGCCGGCATGCCGGTCGTGGATCTCGACCACCGCCACGTCGAGCGCGGCGTCGTCGATGCCCTCCACCTCGGTCACGGTGGCGTCCAACTGCACGGGCCCGGCCACCAGGTCGGGATGCTCCAGCACGACGACCCGGACCACCTCGTCGTCGGGACGCAGCACCGTGCCGCTGAAGTCGGAGACGTGGATCGTCTTCTTGCCCATGCGCTGCGGTTCTCCTGTCGCTGGCCGGAATCGACCACAAGACGCTACCCGACAGGTGTGCGAACGCCCCGGCCGGACACCCCGGCGGGACGGCCGGAGCGTGGCGGAGCCGCCGGGGGCCGCGCGGTGGCACCCGACGTGGTCGGTGCGGTCGTCGTTCGCCGGTACGGGGCGCGTCCGCCGGGGCCGCGGGGGACGGACCGGGGCCGTCGTCGCGGGCGCGCCGTGCCGGTTCAGCGGGCGGTGAGGCCGCGTCGGGAGGAGATGCCGGCGGGGAGGATGTTCAGCTCGCTCCAGGACAGTCGGGCGTCGACGCCGCGACCGCACCGGGCCTCCCGGTAGCGCGGCTGGGCCGGAAACCGCCCGGTACCCCCCGCCGTGTTCCACACTCGTGCGCTGTCCTGCTGGTACCGCTCGTTCGGCTGCATAGGCATGGCGATTACCGTCCCAAAGAAAGGTGTCCATGTATGGAAATAGATATGACGCACGGTCGATGGACCGCGTTCCGGTGAGGCAGCTCACGGTCCGGTTCCCTCTACCCATGACGGGCTCCCGGCAACCGGGCGTGGGCCGTGGCGGCCCGGCGTACCGTGGATCATGAAGCGATCCACCGGGTGAGAGGGGCGGGCGGTGCTGGACCGGCGGCTGTACCTGCACCTGGCTACCTGGCTCGGGCAGTGGCCGGCACCGCCCGGCCTGCACGTGGTCGGCTCGTGGCGGCGGACACGTCCGGCCTGGGACGGCCGGGTCCGCCCGGCCGTCGCGGTCCGGGCCGCCGGCAGCACCGTGCTCTCCGTGCCGTCCGGGCTGGTCGCGGCCGTCCGGGAGTTGGCCACCGGCCCCTGGCCCGCCCTGTACGGGGCACTGCCGGCGCTGGTCGGGCAACCCGGGTGGGTGGTCGAGGACGACGTGTTCCGGTGGTGCCTCGCGCCGGCCGCGCTGCCCGACGTCGGCACCTGGACCGCTCCCACCGACCCCGCCCTGCCGCCCTGGCTGCACCTGTTCGACCGCGAGGTGCTCGTGGTGCGCGACGCCGACGGCGGCTACCTGGCCGGGGTCGGCATCAAGCGGCACGACGCGTACGGGCACGAACTGGCCGTCGGCACGGTGCCCGCGGCGCGCGGCCGGGGGCTGGCCCGACGGCTCGTCGCGCAGGCCGCCCGTCGGGTGCTCGACGAGGGCGCCGTCCCCACCTACCGGCACGATCCGGCGAACACCGCCTCCGCCCGGGTCGCCGACGCCGCCGGGTTCGCCGACCGGGGCTGGTCGACCTACGGCGTCTACCCGCCATGAGGGCACGGCCCGACCGGTGGCGCGGACCGTGGATCCCGGGCCGGATCCACGGTCCGCTGCCTGCCCCAGGCCCCGCCGTGACCGGTGTCCACCGGTCGACCTCGGTGTCGGTCACGCTACGTACTCGGATGCCCGCTCGGCAAGGGGTGGCCGGCGGGTCCTCTCTGTCCAGTAATGGACTTGAGCTGCGGTTAAGGAAAAATTCGCCGTCGAAGCCCGGTGACGCAACGTGCTTGTCGTTCGCTCCGGCGGCTGCCCGGCAGGGGGGTGTCAGGAGCCCCCGGTAGGGTCGGGCGTCGCGGCGAGAACCGGCGCGCGGTCGGGGACGGCCGGATGGCCAGGAGTGGACGGACATGCAGCTGCCGACGCCGGCCGAGGGGCACGGGCGGGTGGTCCTGGCACCGGTGGGTGACCTGGACATCGCCACCGTTCCCGGGCTGCAACGCGACCTCGACGAGGCGTTGTGCCACCCCGGCCTGTCGGAGATCGTCGTCGACCTGACGGCCGTCACCTTCCTCGACTCGACGGGGGTGGCCGCGTTGCTGCGCGGGGCGGCCGAGGCGGTCGGCCGGGGGGCCACCCTGCGGCTGGTCGACCCGCAACCGGTGGTGTCCCGGGTCCTGCGGATCACCGCGGTCGGCCGGCTGCTCGGCCTTCCCGACGACCACGGCGACCCGGCACCCTGGCGTCGCTGACCGGTCCGTCCCGTCCCGCGTAGCTGCCCCGCCCGTCGGGGAGGGCCCGTCAACCCGTCAGGCCGAGCACCTCCGCCGCCGCGCGACCGTTGGCGTGGCTCGCACCGAAGGTGGTGACGAAGGCCCGCACCCCGGCCGGTCGCCACCGCCCCGGCCAGCCCATCTCCACCACCGTCACCTGGTGCGTCGCGGCCAGCGCCTCGACCAGCGCGGGACCACCGGGCAACCGGTGCAGGTGCCGCCCGACCAGCACGACCGGCCGGTCCCCGGCGAGCCGGCGTACCGTGGCCGGGTCGACCCCGGTGGCGACCACCGGGAGCTGTTCGACGTCGGTCAGGTGGGGGCCCAGCCCCCACGGCACCCGGCCCTCGGCGACGGTGGCGGCGGCGTACACCTGCACCACGAGCGGGCGTCCCGGCCCGGTCGGGTCGCCCTCCACCCGCACCGCCCGGCGGGCGGCCCGGTACCCGAGGCCGACCTCGACCGGGCCGGTGGGAGCGGGCCGGCGGGCGGCACCGGTCCAGGCGGCGAGCGCGGCGGCGCGACCGGCGGCCTCCTCCACCCGGGCCCGGGTTAGCCGGCCGTCCCCGAGCGCCCCGACGATCTCGGCCACCACCCGCTCGACCAGTGCGGCGTCGACCCTCGCGCCCAGGCAGAGCAGGTCCGCCCCGGCGGCCAGGGCCCGCACGGCGGCCGGCCCGACCCCACCGGCGGCGAGGGCCGCGCCCTTCATCTCCAACGCGTCGGTGACCACCGTGCCGGTGAAGCCGTACTCGCCGCGCAGCAGGTCGACCAGGACGGCCCGGCTGAAGGTGGCCGGCCCGTCCCCGGTCAGCGCCGGCACCCGGATGTGCGCCGTCATGACCGCCTGCACGCCCGCGTCGACCGCCGCCGCGAAGGGCGGCAGGTCGCGGGCCCGCAGCAGCGCCGCGTCGGCGTCCACGGTGGGCAGCTCATGGTGCGAGTCGGCGACGGTCGCGCCGTGGCCGGGGAAGTGCTTGGCGCAGGCCGCCACCCCCACCGACTGGAGACCCGCGACGGCGGCGGCCGTGTGGGCGGCCACCCGGCCCGGGTCGGCCCCGAACGCGCGGGTGCCGATCACCGGGTTCTCGTCGGCGGTGTTCACGTCGACCGTGGGGGCCAGGTCGACGGTGACGCCGACGGCGGCCAGTTCGTCGCCGATCGCCGCGTAGACCTCCCGGGTCAGTGCCGTGTCGTCGACCGCGCCGAGCGCCGCGTTGCCCGGGTACGGGCTGCCCGTGGCGTGCGCCAGCCGGGTCACGTCGCCGCCCTCCTCGTCGATGGCGAGCAGCACGTCGGGCCGGGCGGCACGCAGCGCGGCGGTGCTCGCCGCGAGCTGGCCCGGGTCGTGCACGTTGCCGCCGAACAGGGTGTGCCCGGCCAGCCCTTCGGCGACCAGCGCGACCGCCCAGTCCGGCGGCACCGGCCCCGGGTACGCGGCCAGCAGCGTGCCCAGCACCAGCCGGCGCAGTCCTGGATCGAGCCCCACCTGAACCCCTCTCCCGCCGCCCGGAACCCGCGCCGACGGCGGGCCGGCCGGCGGCCTGTGTGTGCCGGTGGACGGCACGTGTGTCGGCCCGGGCGGCCGGGTCGTCCGAGTTCCCCGCCACGGGACGGCCGATACGCTACGGACATCCCTGATCAACGCGATTCGGTTAGCAGAGTTTACGAAAACCAGAGGACGTGGCATGAGTGCGACCCGGCTGCCCGGCACCCCCCGACTGTTGCGGGCGCTCAACGACCGTGCGGCGCTGGAGCTCCTGCTCGAACGCGGCCCGCTCACCCGCGCCCGGCTCGGCGAGCTGACCGGCCTGTCCAAGGTCACCGCCTCGCAGCTGGTCGAGCGGCTGGAGGAGCGGGGGCTGGTCGCCCGGGTCGGTGAACAGGCCGGTGGGCGGGGGCCGAACGCGCAGCTGTACGCCGTACGGCCGGGCAGCGCGTACGTGGTCGGGGTGGACGTCGGAGCGGAGCGGGTGGTGGCCGCCTGCGCGGACATCACGGGCGCGGTCGTCAGCCAGGTCGAGCAGTCCACCCGGGACACCGACGACCCGGTCGGCGTGGTGCACACGGCGGTGGTGCAGGCGGCGAGCCGGGCCGGCGCGGAGCTGGACCACGTACGGCGGGTGGTGCTCGGCACCCCCGGTCTGGTCGATCCGGCCACCGGGGACATCACCTTCGCGTTCAACCTGCCCCGCTGGCACCGGGGCCTGCTCGCCGCGCTGCGCGAGGACCTGCACACCCCGGTCGTCTTCGAGAACGACGTCAACCTGGCCGCCGTCGCCGAGGCGCAGTCCGGGGCCGCGCAGGGCGTGGCGGATTTCGTCCTGGTCTGGGTGGGTGCGGGGGTGGGTCTGGCGATCATGCTGGGGGGTCGGCTGCACCACGGCAGCAGCGGCGCGGCCGGCGAGATCGGCTACCTGCCGGTGCCGGGGGTGCCGATCCCCCGGGACGTCTCGCGCCGGGCGAAGCCCGCGTTCCAGCAGCTCGCCGGGGCGGACGCGGTCCAGGCGGTGGCCCGGGAACACGGCATCGACGCACCCGACGCGGCCGGCGCGGTACGGGCCGCCATCGCCGCCGGCACCGCCGGTGGCCCGCTGCTCGACGAGCTGGCCCGACGGCTCGCCCTCGGGGTGGCCAGCACCTGCGTGGTGCTGGACCCGCCGCTGGTGGTGCTCGCCGGTGAGGTGGGGCAGGCCGGCGGGGCGGCGCTGGCCGAACGGGTGCAGCACGAGGTGGCCGCGATCACCCTGGTCCGGCCCCGGGTGGTGCCCACCGGGCTGACCGAGGAGCCGATCCTGCGGGGGGCGCTGCGGACCGCGCTGGACGCCGTGCGGGACGAGGTGTTCGGGTCGACCATCGGCTGACCGATCACCCCGCCCGTCCGTCGTCATGAAGGAATACTTCACCACCGCGCCGGTCACGGCAATATGTTGCCGTGACCGGCGTCGGTGGGCCGGGCCGCCCTAGACCAGGTCGCGGCGGCGGAACGCGACGAACGCGGACCCGGTGACCGCACCGGTCAGCGCCAGCAGCACCAGCAGCGCCGGCCCCCAGGTGATCGCGTAGAAGCCGCCGTCACAGACGCCGCTGCCCGGCGCGCAACCCCGGTCGTCCCAGAACTCCAACCGGCCGGCCAACCAGGCGCCCAGGTAGTTGGAGAGCATCAGCAGGTCCGCCCGCGCCACGTCGAGGATCTGCAACACCAGCCGGGCGCCCATCTCCCAGACCACCGCGTACGCGGCGACCGCGCCGAGCGCCGCCGAGGTGTGCCGGCCCAGCGTGGCGATCCCGAAGCCGAGCACGGTCGCCACCAGCACCAGCACCAGCCCGCGCCCGTAGATGGCCCCCAACCCGCCCCAGAACCGGCCGTCCAGCGGGCCCGGCACCCCCGCCGTCTGCCCGATCGTCCAGAACGCGCCCAGGTAGAGCACCGACGCCGCCACCGCGAGCGCGGCCACCACCCCGACCAGGGTGCCCAGCTTGGTGCCGAGCACGGTCAGCCGGCCCGGCCGCCACAGCAGCAGGTTGACCACCCCGCCGGAGTTCAGGTCGGCACCGATGTACGACGCGCCCACCAGGAAGCCGAACAGCACCAGGAACGCGATCAGGAAGTAGAGCAGCCCGCGCGCCTCCTGGGAGAAGACGAAGACCGACGACAGGTAATCGGTGGCGACCGGCAGCCGCTCCATCCGCGCCGGGTCCAGCTCGGCGCAGTCGGCCGGCACGTACCCGGCGTCCTCGGTGATCGGGATCTCGCCGGACCGGACCCGCAGGCAGCGGGTGTGCTCCGCCTCCATCGCGGCCACCGCCTGCGCGGCCTGCTCCTGCGCCGCGGACATCTCCTGCGCCGTCGGCCGGTGCGACCCGATCAGGGTGGTCGCGGTGGTCACCGCGAACGCCACCGCGAGCAGCAGCACCATCAGCTGGACGAAGCGGCGGGCGGTCAACCGCTCCACCTCGGCACGGACCAGGTTCACGCGTCCACCCTCCGACCGTCGGTCCGGTCCAGTTCGATCAGCGGCTCGTCGGCGTCGCCCACGCCGGCCCCGTCGGGCTGCCCCGGCGGGGCCGTTGCGGCGGTGAGGTCGAGGAAGACGCTCTCCAGGTCCGGCCGGACCGGGGTCAGCTCGCGGACCCACAGGCCCTGCCCACCGAGGGTGCTGCTGATCAGCTCCGGCTCGGGCGCGCCCCCGACCACCAGCACGTCGTCGGGGTCGACGGTGACCGTCAGCCCGGCCTCCCGCAGCAGCTCCGCGCCCCGCTCCGACTCGGCCACCCGGACCCGCCACTCGTGCGGGTCGTGCCCGGCCAGCACGTCGTCCACCCGGCCCGCCGCCACCCGCCGGCCCCGCGCGATGATCGTGACGTGGTCGCAGATCAGTTGGATCTCGGCCAGAATGTGGCTCGACACCAGCACGGTCACCCCGGACCCGGCGAGCGTACGCATCAGGTCCCGCATCTCCCGGATACCGGCCGGGTCCAGCCCGTTCGCCGGCTCGTCCAGGATCAGCAGCTCCGGGTTCTTCAGCAGCGCCGACGCGACGGCGAGACGCTGCTTCATGCCCAGGGAGTAGCTGCGCACCCGGTCCTCGCCCCGCTCCCGCAGGCCGACCTGGTCGAGCACCTCGTCCACCCGGGACGTCGGCACGCCGCCGGCCACCGCCAGCAACCGCAGCGTCCGGTACCCGGTGAAGTTGCCGAAGAACTGCGGGCTCTCCACGATCGCGCCCACCCGCCCGGTGACCCGGCCCAACTGCTCCGGGGCCGGCGCGCCCAGCACCCGCAACTCCCCGGCGTCGGCGTTGACCAGCCCCAGCAGGGCGCGCAGCGTGGTGGTCTTGCCGGAGCCGTTGGGGCCGAGGAAGCCGTGCACCTGGCCCGCCTCGACGACCATGTCGAAGCCGTCCACCGCCACCCGTCTGCCCCGCCGCAGGGTGCGGAACGTCTTGCGCAGACCGGCGATCTCGATGACCGCGCTCATCCGCACCGCCCCTCGTCTCGTACGGGCATGGGCCGTCCTCCCGGGATGGTGACCAACGACACGGTGCACCCTAAGGCCGGGCCACCCGCCCGTGGGGGCAGCCCCGGGCTGCGTGGTTGGATGGAGCGGTGACTGGTGACCCGTTCCCCGCCGCAGCCGCCCCCTCGACCGTGGACGCGGATCTGGTGGTCAGCCTGGACGGCGTCGCCGTCCGGCGATCCGGCACCGCCCTGCTGCACGACGTCGACTGGCGGGTCGAGCTGGACGAACGCTGGGTGGTGCTCGGCCCCAACGGCGCCGGCAAGACCACCCTGCTCAACCTCGCCTGCGGTCAACTGCACCCGAGCACGGGCGTCGCTCACGTGCTCGGCGAGCGGATCGGCCGCACCGACCTCACCGAGCTGCGGACCCGGATCGGCCTCACCACCGCCGCCGTGGCCGAGCGCATCCCCGCCGAGGAACGGGTCGGCGACGTCGTACTCACCGCCGCCTGGTCGGTGGTCGGCCGCTGGCGGGAGAGCTACGACCGGGCCGACGAGGCCCGCGCGGGTGCCCTGCTCGGGCAGCTCGGCGTCGGCCACCTGACCGACCGCACGTACGGCACCCTCTCCGAGGGCGAACGCAAGCGGGTGCAGGTCGCCCGCGCCCTGATGACCGACCCGGAACTGCTGCTGCTCGACGAGCCGGCGGCCGGGCTCGACCTGGGCGGGCGCGAGGACCTCGTGGGCCGGCTCGCCGAGCTGGCCCACGACCCGGACGCCCCGGCCCTGGTGCTGGTCACCCACCACGTCGAGGAGATCCCGCCCGGGTTCACCCACGCGCTGCTGCTGCGCGACGGCGCGGTGGTCGCCCAGGGGCTGCTCGCCGACACGCTGACCGGCGACAACCTCAGCAAGACCTTCGGCCTGCCGCTGGTGGTCGAACGACGCGGCGACCGCTGGACCGCCCGCGCCGCCTGACCCCCACCCCCACCCCAGCGTCGATCTTGGAGTTGTGGTAGGGGAAAAGTCCCCCATGCCCCTTTTGTGGCCACCGTAAGTCCATGATCGGGGGGTGGGTGGGGATTTAGACTCGTCGTGGTGTGACTGGCGGGGGCGGTGGGGAGGTTGGGGGTGTCGGTGGGAGGTGGGGTGCGGCAGAGCCGGATCGTCGTGGTGGGCAGCGCCAACATGGACGTGGTCGGAGCCGGCCCGACGCTGCCCCGGCCGGGGGAGACCGTGCTCGGCAGCCACTTCGTGATGGTGCCCGGCGGCAAGGGCGCCAACCAGGCCATAGCCGCCGCCCGTGCCGGTGCCGCCTGTACCTTCCTCGGCGCGCTCGGCTCCGACTCGTTCGGCGTCACCCTGCGGGCCAGGATCACCGCCGCCCAGGTGGACGCCACCCACCTGCGGGTGGTCTACGGGGCCTCCGGGGTCGCCCTGGTGATGGTCAACGCCGCCGGGGAGAACGCCATCCTGGTCACCCCCGGCGCGAACGCCGCCTTCACCGCCCTCACCGACGCCGAGCTGTCCGCCGTACGCGGGGCGGACGTGCTGGTCGCCCAGCTGGAGATCCCGGTCGAGACGGTGACCGAGGCGGCGGTGGCCGCCCGTGCCGCCGGCACCCGGGTGATCCTCAACGCCGCACCGGCCCGGCAGGTGCCCGCCGAGCTGCTGGCGGCGGTGGACCTGCTGGTGGTCAACGAGACCGAGGCGCAACTGCTCACCGGCCGGGGGCGGGACGACCCGGGGGCGCTGCTGGCGCTGGTGCCCCGGGCGGTGCTCACCCTCGGTGGCGGGGGCGCCTGGTACGTCGAGCGGGACGCCCCCGCCGTGCACGTGCCCGCCGTCGCGGTGGACGTGGTCGACACGACAGCCGCCGGGGACGCGTTCACCGGTGCCCTGGCCGTGGCCTGGGGTGAGGGTCGGCCGGTGGTCGACGCGGTGCGCTGGGCGGCGGCGGCCGGTGCGGCGTGTGTCCGGCGGCTCGGCGCGTCGGTGGCGCTGCCCGAGCGTGCCGAGATCGACGCCCTCTACACCCCGGCCGCCGACGCCTGACCGGCGGCTCAGTCGGCCGGGTCGTCGCTGAGCCGTTCACCCCGGCGACGCAGCATGCCCAGGCCGGGGATACCGGCGACGGCGAGCTTGAGGTCACGGGTCACGTCGAGCAGGTCGTGCAGATCCGGGCCGACCCGGTCGAGGGTGGCCAGGATCGGCAGTACGTCCGAGGTCAGGTGCTCCTTGAGCTTCGGCAGCTCGTCGACGAGCCGGATCGCCGCGGCCAGCTCCTCGTGGCTCAGCTCGGCCACGAACCGGTTCGCCATCGGCGCGCCCCGCCGCAACGCCGGCTCGTACGCGGTCATCAGCTCGGCCGCGACGGTGGCGGCGCCCTCGGCGGTGGCCACCGTGCCGGCGGCCCGGCCGGCCACCGCCCCGGCCTCGGCGACCACCTCGCCGGCAGCCCGGGACACCTGCCCGGCCCCGGCCACCACCCCGGCCGCCGCGTCGGCGACCTCGGTGGCCCGGGTGACGGTCGTGGTCGCCGCCGCGCTGATCACCGCTACCTCGCGCACCGCCACCTCGGCGTCGGTGAGCACCCGGTCCGTGCGGTCCAGGGTGCCCTCGATCCGGTCCACCACCCCGTTGATCCGGGTCAGCAGCGCCTCCACCCCGTCGAGCACGGCGAAGGCGCGGGCCGGCACGGCGGCGAACGAGGCGGCCGAACCGAACGCCTGGTCGAGGGCGGAGCGGGTGAGACCGACGACGTCGGCCGGTCGGGGCAGGGGGATGGCCATGTCATCCAGTGTGCGTCGGGCCGGCCAGCGCCGCCCGCCGGAACGGTCCCGGACCGGCGGTAGGGTGCCGGCATGTCGCTCCGTCCCCCCGGCGTGACGCCGGCCGGCCGGGGCCGCGCGGCGCTGACGGTCCTCGCCGTGCTCGCCCTGGTGATCGGTGGCTACGGGCTGTCGCGGGCGGACGCCGGCCTGAGTACCCGGCAGGTCACCGTCGACGGGGTGCCGCTGACCGAGGTACGGGCCGACGACGGGGCGGGCGCGGTGCGCCGGCCGGGGGTGGTGATCGCGCACGGCTTCGCCGGCTCGGCCCGGTTGATGCGTCCGCTCGCCGACACGGTCGCCCGGCGGGGCGCGGTCGCGCTGCTGCTCGACTTCGCCGGGCACGGCGGCAACCCGGCCGGGCTGCCCGGGGCGGGCCGCGACGACACCGCGTCCCGCGGCACCCTGACACACGACCTGGCGGTCGCCGTCGCCTACCTGCGGGGTCGGCCCGACGTCGATCCGACGCGGATCGTCCTGGTCGGACACTCGATGGGCGCGGGGGCGGTGACCCGGTACGCCGCCGGCCACCCCGACATCGCCGGCACCGTCGCGATCTCGCTGCCCGACGGCGGTGACCTGCCCGACACCCGGCCGAGGCGGCTGCTGCTGATCGTCGGCGGCCTGGAGTTCCCCGCCTTCCGGGCCACCGCCGAGGCGACCGCCCGCCGGGGCTCCGGGCGGCGGTTGGTGGTCGTCCCCGGCGTCGAGCATATCTCGGTGCTCTTCGCCGGCCGTACCCACCGCGAGGTCGCGGCGTGGGTCGGCGGCGTCGACGGTACGGCACCGCGTCCGGCCGCCCGACTGGTCCCGGCGGGGTTGCTGCTGCTCGGGTTCGGGCTCGGCTTCGTGCCGCTGGCGGTCCTGCTGACCGGCCGTAGCGGGCGGCGCCCCGGGCCGGCACCCGTCGCGCCGGCACCCGCCGTGCTGGCGGTGGCCACGGCCGCCACCGGCCTGGGGGTGCTGCTCGCCCCGGTGCTGCCGACCACCCGGCTGCCGCTCGCGGTCGGCGGTTACCTCACCGGCTTCCTGCTGGTCACCGGATTCCTGCTGGCCGTCGCCCGGCACGTGCCGCTCCGCCTGTTCGGCACCGGTCCCGCCGCGCCGGCCGCGGCCGGTGGGTCCGTCCCGGCCGGCGGGCGTACGCCGCTGCGGCCGGTGGTCGCGGCCCTGCTGCTGACCGGGTACGCGGTGGTCGCCGTCGCCGTGCCGATCCACCTCGGCCTCACCTGGGCGCTGCCGGTGGGCGCCCGGTGGTGGCTGCTACCGGTGGTGACGGTCGGCTGCCTGGTGTTCCTGGCCGGTGCGGAGCTGCTCACGCAGGGGCGGAGCTGGCGGTACGCGGCGGTCGGCGCGCTCGCCGTACCGGCGCTGGGCGGGGCGGCCGTGGTGGGGCTGGCCCCCGGTTTCGTGCTGCTGGTGGTGCCGCTGTTCGTGGTGCTGCTCGGGTGGCAGGCCGCCTGGGCGGCGGTGCTGCGGCGGGCCGGTGCGCCCCGTTGGGCGCCGGCGGTGGTGGGCGCGGTCCTGCTGGCCTGGCCGGTCGCCACCGCGCTGCCGCTGAGCTGACCCGCAGCCGCCGGGACCGACCGCCCGGGCGCCGCGGTCACCGGGGTTCGCCCTGCTGCTCGACGGCACGCTGTACGGCGCGGTAGATCTGGCCGAACCGCAACGCGTCGGGGGTACGCAGCAGCATCACCTCCTGCCCCAGGTGCTGCACCCACAGCTCGTTGACCTTGTTGCCGCGTTCGTAGGACCGGTCCAGCCAGCCGAGCGGCACCTCCAGGAAGGGCAGCAGGGCGAGCACCCCGACGCCGCAGGCGGCCAGCACGATCAGGGCCGGTTTCCACTCGCCCCGGTCCTGCGCCGACCAGACCAGCGAGACCACACAGATCAGCGCGACCAGCGGGGGCAGCGAGAGCAGCAGCACCAGCACCCCGCGCCCGAGGATGCGGGACCGGACGGCCATCGTGGTGGCCCCGCGTGCGTGCCAGACGTACGCGACGTCGGCGATCCGTACGACCTGTCCACCGGCCCGGATCGACTCGGAGGTCACCTGCACCGTGTCGTCCCGGTAATAGAGGGTCATCACTAACCCTAACCGTTCGCAGGCGTCCGGTGTCGCTGTGTGGCCGGCGGATCGCGCCCGGCGGGTGGCGCGACGGTCCCGTCCTGTGCCTCGGCTCAGTCTGCGGACCCGCCCGGGCCGGTCACCGCCGGCTGCCCGGGCCGGGCGCCGTCGGCCCCGTGGCCCGCGCCGGTGACCCGTCGGGCCGGCGCGGCGGGGCGGTGTTCTCCATCGCCCGCTGCACCGCCCGGTAGATCCGCCCGAAGCGCAGCGCGTCGCCGGTGCGTAGCAGCAGCACCGGCCGCCCCTGCCAGCGGACCCACAGTTCACGCTGCCGGCTGCCCCGGTCGTAGGAGCGGTCCAGCCGGTCGAAGAGGAAGTCGGCGAGCGGTCCGACGGCCAGCCCGACCAGCACCGACGCTCCCACGATGGCGAGCGCGACGGTGGGGGAGCGGTGCAGCCGGACCGCCACCGCGATGCCGACCGCCGCGGCCACCAGCGGGCCGGCCAAAGCTGCCCCGATCGCCCCCCGCCCGGCCAGCGCCCGCCAGGAGCGGTCGCCCCGCCGGTGCCAGACCAGGCCGATCTCGGCCAGCGGGATGGCCCGGCCGTCGACCCGGATGGCGGTGGAGGTGACCTGCACGGACCGGTCGTCGTAGTACGTGATCATCGCTGGACTCCCGAGCGCGGGGGGCGAACACCAGACTACGTACCCCAACGACCCGGGTCGTAAGGTTGGCACGCGACTTCGACGAGGAAGTGAGGGCAGCGTGAGCGAGTTCGTGCGGCTGGATACCAGGGACGGCATCGGCACCATCCGGCTGGAGCGGCCACCGATGAACGCGCTCAACAAGCAGGTCCAGGAGGAACTGCGGGCCGCCGCCACGGCCGCGTCCGCCGACCCGGCCGTCCGCGCCGTCATCGTGTACGGCGGCGAGAAGGTCTTCGCCGCCGGGGCGGACATCAAGGAGATGGCCGACATGTCCTACGTGGACATGGCCGAGCGGGCCGCCGACCTGTCCAGCGCCGTCGGCGCGCTCGCCCGGGTCCCCAAGCCGGTGGTCGCCGCGATCACCGGGTACGCCCTCGGCGGCGGCTGCGAGCTGGCGCTGGCCTGTGACTGGCGGGTGGTGGCCGAGGACGCCAAGCTCGGCCAGCCGGAGATCAAGCTCGGCGTCATCCCCGGCGCGGGCGGCACCCAGCGGCTGGCCCGGCTGGTCGGTCCGGCCCGCGCGAAGGATCTGATCATGTCCGGCCGGATGGTGGACGCGGCGGAGGCGCTGCGGATCGGGCTGGCCGACCGGGTCGCCCCGGCGGCCGAGGTGTACGACACCGCCGTGGCGCTGGTACGCCCGTACCTGACCGGGCCGGTGCAGGCGTTGCGGGCGGCGAAACTGGCTGTCGACGCCGGCCTGGACATGGATCTCACCTCGGGCCTCGCCTGGGAGAGCCAGCTCTTCGCCGGGCTCTTCGCCACCGACGACCGGCGTGAGGGGATGGCCGCCTTCGTCGAGAAGCGCAGGCCCGACTTCACCGGCCGCTGACCCGATCCGCCCGGGGCCGCGATCCGTCGGCCCCGGGACGGACCCCGGTCCCGCCGCCGGCACCGTGCCGAGAACTGTTCACATCCTGGATACCGGCCAGTAGCGTGTGACTCCGGTCATGGACGAGGGGAGCGGCGATGACGGAACGGGTCGAGGGCCACGGCGGAGCGCTGGCGCTGGCGGCACTGCGGGCGTACGGCGTACGGGAGATGTTCACCCTCTCCGGCGGGCACGTCTTCCCGCTCTACGACGCCGCCCACACCACCGGCTTCCCGCTCTACGACGTCCGGCACGAACAGTCCGCCGTCTTCGCCGCCGAGGCGGTGGCCAAGCTCCAGCGCCGCCCCGGCCTCGCCGTGCTCACCGCCGGACCCGGCGTCACCAACGGCATCTCCGGCCTGACCAGCGCCCACTTCAACGCCTCGCCGGTGCTGGTGATGGGCGGCCGGGCCCCGCAGTTCCGCTGGGGTTCCGGCAGCCTCCAGGAGATGGACCACCTGCCGCTGGTCGCCCCGGTCACCAAGCACGCCGAGACGGTGTTCACCGCCGACGACATCCCCCGCGCGGTCTGCGCCGCGCTGACCACCGCGCTCACCCCGCACCGGGGCCCGGTCTTCCTCGACTTCCCGCTGGAGGCGATCTTCTCCGTCGGCGACGCGGACCTGCCCGCCCCGACGCCCGTCGCGCCGCTCGAACCCGACCCGGACGAGGTGACGAAGGCCGCCCGGTTGATCGCCGCCGCCGCCCGTCCGGTGATCATCGCCGGTTCCGACGTGTACGCCGGGGACGCCGTCGCCGCGCTCCGCGAGGCCGCCGAGGCGTTGCAGGTGCCGGTCTTCACCAACGGCATGGGCCGCGGCGCGCTGCCGCCGGAGCACCCGCTCGCCTTCGCCAAGGCCCGCCGGGTCGCACTCGGCGACGCGGACGTGGTGGTCGTCGTCGGCACCCCGCTGGACTTCCGGCTCAGCTTCGGCGACTTCGGTGACGCGGCGGTGGTGCACGTCGTCGACGCCCCCACCCAGCGGGCCGGGCACGTCCAGCCGGCCGCCAGCCCCGCCGGTGACCTGCGGCTGATCCTGTCCGCGTTCGCCGACCACACCGGCGACCGGGCCGACCACGCCGACTGGATCGAGCGGCTGCGCACCGCCGAGGACGCGGCACGGGCCCGCGACGCCGCCGAGATGGCCGCCGACACCGACCCGATCCGCCCCGCCCGGGTCTACGGCGAGCTGCGCCGCGTCCTCGCCTCGGACGCGATCACCATCGGCGACGGCGGCGACTTCGTCTCGTACGCCGGGCGCTACCTGGAGCCGTCGCAGCCCGGCACCTGGCTCGACCCCGGCCCGTACGGCTGCCTGGGCACCGGCATGGGCTACGCGATGGGGGCCCGGGTCAGCCACCCCGACCGGCAGGTCTGCGTGCTGATGGGCGACGGCGCGGCCGGGTTCTCGCTGATGGACGTGGAGTCGCTGGTCCGGCAGCGGCTGCCGGTGGTGATCGTGGTCGGCAACAACGGCATCTGGGGGCTGGAGAAGCACCCGATGCGGGCCATGTACGGCTACGACGTCGCCGCCGACCTCCAGCCCGAACTGCGCTACGACAAGGTGGTGGAGGCGCTCGGCGGGGCCGGGGAGACGGTGGCGAAGGCCGCCGACCTCGGTCCGGCCCTGGGCCGGGCGTTCGACGCCGGGGTGCCGTACCTGGTCAACGTGCTCACCGACCCGGCCGACGCGTACCCGCGCTCGTCGAACCTGGCCTGACCACCAGGCCCACGACCGCCGCCGGACCCGGCGGCGGTCGGGTTCTGCCGCGCGGATAAATCGGCGGAATGTCAGCGGCGGCGCACGTAACGTCAGACCCCTCGCCCATCGTTGGACGATCCAGCGATAACGACGGGAGTTCTGATGACATACGCCATCCGCGCCGAGGGGCTGGTGCGCCGGTTCGGCGACACCACGGCCCTGGCCGGGGTCGACCTGGCGGTCCCGGCCGGCACGGTCTTCGGTCTGCTCGGCCCCAACGGCGCCGGCAAGACCACCGCGGTACGGGTGCTCGCCACCCTGCTCACCGCCGACGAGGGGCACGCCACCGTCGGCGGGTACGACGTCCGCCGCGACGCCCACCGGGTCCGCCAGCTGATCGGCCTCACCGGCCAGTACGCCTCGGTCGACGAGAACCTGACCGGCACCGAGAACCTGCTGCTCATCGGCCGGCTGCTGGGCCTGTCCCGGCGCGGTGCCCGGGACCGGGCGGCCGAGCTGCTGGCCGGGTTCCAGCTCACCGACGCCGCCGGGCGGGCCGCCAAGACCTACTCGGGGGGCATGCGCCGCCGGCTCGACCTGGCGGCCAGTCTCGTCGGCCGGCCGCAGGTGCTCTTCCTCGACGAGCCCACCACCGGCCTCGACCCGCGCAGCCGCAACGACCTGTGGGACATCGTCCGGGGTCTGGTCGCCGAGGGGGTGACCGTGCTGCTGACCACGCAGTACCTGGAGGAGGCCGACCAGTTGGCCGACGAGATCGCCGTGGTCGACCACGGGCGGGTCATCGCCCAGGGCACCCCGGAGGAGCTGAAGGCCAAGACCGGCGGCCAGGTGCTGACCGTCCGGCCGGTGGAGGCCGCCGACCTGCCCACCGTGCTCGCCGTCGTCGGCGAGGTGACCGGGGTCGACCCGGAGGTCGCCCAGACGACGGTCAGCGCGCCGGTCAACGGTCCGGACGCGCTGCCCGCCGTGGTCCGCCGGCTCGACGACGCCGGGGTGCACGTCGGCGAGTTGGCCCTGCGCGGGTCCAGCCTCGACGAGGTGTTCCTCTCCCTCACCGGCCACCGGGCCGAGGACGAGACCAACCAGACCCTGGAAGGGAGCCCGGCATGACCGCCGCGACCGTCTCCGCCCCGGCGGCCCCGGCCACGCCGGCCCGCCGGCTCGGCCCGACCGCCGGGCTGCGGCACACCGGCACGCTGGCCTGGCGCAGCCTGGTGCAGATCAAGCACAACCCGATGGAGCTGCTCGACCTGAGCATCCAACCGGTGATGTTCGTACTGCTCTTCACGTACGTCTTCGGTGGGGCGATCTCCGGCAGCCCGGGGGAGTACCTGACCTTCGCGTTGCCGGGCATCATCGTGCAGAACGCCTTCTTCGCCACGATGACCACCGGGTTCGGCCTCAACCAGGATCTGACCAAGGGCGTGTTCGACAGGCTGCGGTCGCTGCCGGTGGCCCGCTGGTCCCCGCTCGCCGGCCGGATCGTCGCCGACACGGTCAAGCAGGCGTGGTCGTTGACCCTGCTGCTCGGCGTCGGGATGATCCTCGGCTTCCGGCTCGGCAACGGGGTGTTCGGCCTGCTCGGCGCGTTCGCCCTGCTGCTGGTCTTCTCGCTCGCCGCCGCCTGGATGTCGGTGCTGGTCGGGGTGCTGGTCAGCGAGCCGGACAAGGTGCAGATTTTCGGCTTCACGGTGATCTTCCCGCTGAGCTTCACCAGCAACGCCTTCGTACCGACCGAGACCATGCCGTCCTGGTTGCAGCACTGGGTCGAGGTGAACCCGGTGACCATTTTGGCGAACGCGCTGCGGGGGCTGCTGGTCGGCGGGCCGGTCGCCGCGCCGGTGCTCCAGTCGCTGCTCTGGGCGGCGGCCATCGCCGCCGTCTTCGCCCCGCTCGCGGTGCGGGGCCTGCGCCGGCGGGTGTGACCCCGGCCGCCGTCAGAGTTCGGGTCGCTCGCCGTCGCGGGGCCGCTCGCCGTCCCGGGGAGCGGCGTCCTCCCGGGGCGGCGAGCGGTCGGCCGACGCCGGGCCGCCCCCGGGTGCGGTGCCCTCGGGGGACGGGCCCCCGTCGCGGCGGCGCAGGTCCTCCTCCCGGCCGCGCAGGTCCTCCTCCCACCGCTGGAAGAGGGCGTTGTCGTCGCGGCGGACGCGTTCGTCGATCGACTTGAGGAACTCCGGGTCGTCGTCGGGCGCGACGGGCCGCCGGCCGGCCGGCGGCCAACCCCGGCGGCGGTCACCCTCGGCGACCGGGCGGCCGGCGAGGAACCAGGCGATCGAGCCGACCAGCGGGAAGAAGAGGATGACCGCCACCCAGGCGAACCGGGGCAGCCCGCGGACCGTCCCGTCCTCGGCGGAGAGGCAACTGATCAGCGCGCAGGCGGCGAGCACCACCTGGAGCAGGAACAACAGCACATAGAGCCGGGCCATGCACCCATCATGGCTCAGCCGTGCGCGTCACCACACCCCGCGCAGCACGAGCGACACGCACAGCAGCGCCAGGCCGGCGGTGCCGAGGGCCACCAGTGGTACGGCCCGTGCGTCGAGGCGGGACTGCCGGCGGCCGGTGGCCCGTCCCCAGCCCACCACCAGCGTCGCCCACCAGGCCAGCACGATGGCCCCGGCGAGCAGGGCCCCGGCGACGTCACCGGTGAGCGCCAGCCGGACCGCCAGCACCGCCACCACCGTGTACGCCAGCCCGAGGCGTCGCCAGGCCAGCCGGGTGCGCTCGGGTTGCAGGCCGGGGTCGCGGGTCCCGTCCGACGGCACCCCGGTCACCTGCCGCTCACCCCACGGGCCAGGACGGCGACCACCAGCAGCAGCGCGCCGACCGCCACGATCAGGGCGAGCACGGCCGGGAACCGGGACGCCGGCAGGCGTTGCCCGAGCCGGATGGCCTGCTCGGTGCGGGACCAGTGGTCCACCGCCCGGACGGCGACGGTGCCGCCGAGCAGCAGCAGCGTCACCGCGATCGCCTCCCGCAGGTGCCGCAGCGGCAACGGCGGCAGGAACTGGGCGGCGGCCAGCCCACCGGCGATCAGCGCCAGCCCGGTGCGCAGCCAGGCCAGGAAGGTGCGTTCGTTGGCCAGGGAGAAGCGGTAGTCGGGGGTGGTGCCCACGGAGTCGAGGTCCGACGGGTCGAACCACCGTCTGATCGCCTGCCACACGACGCCGATTATCCGCTTTGCCGCCGGCATAGCCTGGACCGATGACCGATCTTGATGCCACCACCCTGCGCGACACCTACGACCGGCAGCTCCGGCCGGAGATCCCCGACCCGGTCCCGGCCGGCGTGACCGTCGAACACGACGGGCCGCTGGTGCGCATCCTGGGCCTGGACCACGGCGGTTTCCTCACCTACCGCACGCTGGACGGGCTGGCCGGGCCGGAGCTGGACGCGCTGATCGCCCGCCAGGTCGAGCTGTTCCGGCAACGCGGCGAGTCGGTGGAGTGGAAGCACAACACCCACGACGAGCCCGCCGACCTGCCGGACCGGCTGCGCGCCGCCGGCTTCGTCCCGGAAGAGCGGGAGACCGTCCTGATCGGGCCGGTCGCGCCCCTGGCCGCCGCCGTGCCGGTGCCACCGGACGGGGTACGCCTGCGCGAGGTCACCGGCCTCGACGACCTGGAGCGGATCGCCGCGATGGAGGCGGAGGTCTGGGGCGAGGACCGTTCCCACCTCGTCACCGGCCTGCTGCGGGAGATCGAGGCGGACCCGCAGTCGATCACCGTGGTGGTGGCCGAGGCGGGGGAGACGGTGGTCAGCGCCGGCTGGGTGCGCTACCTCAACGGCACCGGCTTCGCCAGCCTGTGGGGCGGCTCGACGCTGGCGCAGTGGCGACGCCGGGGCGTCTACCGGGCGCTGGTGGTCCACCGGGCCCGGCTGGCCGACCAGCGCGGCAAGACGTTGTTGCAGGTGGACGCCTCGGAGGACAGCCGACCCATCCTGGAGCGACTCGGCTTCGTCCCGGTCACCACGACCACCCCGTACGTCTACACTCCGTGATCATGGAGCAGCGGCTGACGGACGACGAGCAGCAGGTCCTCAAGACGGGCGCGTTCGGCGCGGTCTTCCTGGTGTCGAACGCCGACCCGGGGGTGTTCGCGATGATCCGGGAGAGCTTCGCCGCGTCCGGGGCGTTCGCCGGGGCCAGCGGGCTGGTGAAGGAGGCGCTCGGTGCCGGTGGGCTGCCCCGGCTGCCCCGGGACTCCGCCCTGGACGTCGAGTCGGTGGTGCTGCCGGCGTTGGCGCGGGCGGTGGACATCCTGCGGGAGAAGTCCCCGGCCGACGTGTCGGCGTACCGGGAGCTGGTGCTGACCGCCGCGGGGGAGGTGGCCCGCGCGTACCGGGGGGTGACGCCGGCCGAGCAGGACGCGATCGACCGGATCAGGACCGCCCTGGCCGACCCCGCCGGTCCGGCCTGACGCCGGCCGGGCGTCGGTCCCGGGGCGCGGCCGCAGCGCGGTGAGGTGTGTCACCGTGGGTGGCCGGGAGGGGTAACCTACTGGCAGGTAACATTGCGTTCGTGGGCAACTGCACAGCAGCCTGCGGTTGACCGGGTGTCAACGACGCGCAAAGCTCCGCCCTTAACCGGGCGAGCAGATCGCACACCACCAACAGGAGGGTTGTCGAATCGCGATGAACATCGTCGTACTCGTCAAGCAGGTGCCTGATTCGGGCGCGGACCGCAACCTGCGTGCTGACGACAACACCGTCGACCGCGGTTCGGCGAACAACGTGATCAACGAGATGGACGAGTACGCCATCGAGGAGGCGCTGAAGATCAAGGAGGCGCACGGCGGCGAGGTCACCGTCCTGACCATGGGACCGGACCGGGCCACCGAGTCGATCCGCAAAGCGCTGTCGATGGGCCCCGACGCCGCCGTGCACATCCTCGACGACGCCCTGCACGGGTCCTGCGCCGTGGCCACCTCGAAGGTGCTCGCCGCCGCCCTCGGGCAGCTGGGCGCCGACCTGGTGCTCTGCGGTGCCGAGTCGACCGACGGCCGGGTCCAGGTCATGCCGCACATGCTCGCCGAGCGGTTGGGGGTCGCCGCGCTGACCGGCGCGCGCAAGCTCACCGTCGACGGCGGCACGCTGACCGTCGAGCGGCAGACCGAGGAGGGCTACGAGGTGGTCACCGCCTCGACGCCGGCCGTGGTCTCCGTCTGGGACACCATCAACGAGCCGCGCTACCCCTCCTTCAAGGGCATCATGGCCGCCAAGAAGAAGCCGGTGAAGACGCTGTCCCTGGCCGACCTGGGCATCGCGCCCACCGAGGTGGGCTTCGAGGGCGCGACCAGCGCCGTCGTCGAGCACACCAGGCGTCCACCGCGCTCCGGCGGCGCCAAGATCACCGACGAGGGCTCCGGCGGCGTCCAGCTGGTCGAGTTCCTCGCCACCGAGAAGTTCGTCTGAGGGGTCTGAACATGGCTGAGGTACTCGTCGTCGTCGAAGCCACCAGGGAATTCGGCGTCAAGAAGGTCACCCTGGAAATGCTCACCCTCGCCCGCGGGCTGGGCACCCCGAGCGCCGTGGTGCTCGGCGGCCCCGGTGCCGCCGAGGCGCTGGCCGCCAAGCTCGGCGAGTACGGCGCGGAGAAGATCTACGCCGCCGAGAGCGAAGAGATCGACGGTCACCTGGTGGCCCCCAAGGCCACCGTGCTCGCCGAACTGGTCAACCGGGTGCAGCCGGCCGCCGTCCTGCTGGCCTCGGCCCAGGAGGGCAAGGAGATCGCCGCCCGGCTGGCCGTCAAGCTGGACAACGGCATCCTGACCGACGTGGTCGGCCTCGACGCCGACGGCACCGCCACCCAGGTCGCCTTCGCCGGCTCCACCATCGTCAAGTCCAAGGTCACCAAGGGGCTGCCGCTGGTCACCGTGCGGCCGAACTCGGTCACCCCGGCCCCGGCGGCGGCCAGCCCGACCGTCGAGCAGCTCACCGTGTCGGTCACCGACACCGACCGGCTGGCGAAGGTCGTCGAGCGGGTCGCCGAGCAGAAGGGCTCCCGCCCGGAGCTGACCGAGGCCGGCATCGTCGTCTCCGGCGGTCGCGGCGTCGGCAACGCCGACAACTTCAAGCTGGTCGAGGAGCTGGCCGACCTGCTCGGCGGCGCCGTCGGGGCGTCCCGGGCGGCGGTCGACTCCGGCTACTACCCGCACCAGTTCCAGGTCGGGCAGACCGGTAAGACCGTCTCCCCGCAGCTCTACGTCGCGCTGGGTATCTCCGGCGCGATCCAGCACCGGGCCGGCATGCAGACCTCGAAGACGATCGTCGCCGTGAACAAGGACGGCGAGGCCCCGATCTTCGAGCTGGCCGACTACGGCGTGGTGGGTGACCTGTTCAAGGTCGTACCGCAGGCCGCCGAGGAGATCCGCAAGCGCAAGTGACCCGTCCCGGGTCCGCACCGAGCCGCCGTCCGGTCCACCGGGCGGCGGCTCGGTCGTCCCCACCGCCCGGTCGTCGCCCGTCCCCGGCCCGGCCGGTCCCGCGCGGATACGCCGATGGGAGCTGATCGACGGGCCGGGGAGCTGAGCCGGCCCGCCGATCAGCCCGTCAGGGTGCCCCTCAGCAGGCTGTCGCCGGAGTGGGCGGGCTTGTTGTCGTACTGCTCAGCGGAGACGTCGACCACCGAGTATGCCTGAAGATCAACGTTCGGGGGCAGGGGCAGCAGGGCGTCGCCCGAGCTACCCCGCAGCACACCCACCGAGAACATCTCCATGGTCGTCGGATTGATCAGCCAGACCTCGTAGTACCCCGTAACGTCCGGGAGATTCGCGACGTGCAGGTGCAGTCGTCCGTCGGCGAAGACCCGGGCGTCGCCCCGGGCGTCGGCCGGCGTGCTCCCGTACGCGGCCAGCGGCGCGCTGGCCAGCACGTCCTGCCGGGGCGTGGCCCCCCGGTCGCCGAGCACGAGGACGGTACCGAACACCGCGATCGCGGCGGCGGCGGTCGCCGAGACGACAGTGGTCGCCCAGCGTGGCCAACGCCGTGACCGGCCCGCAGGTCGGGCGGCACGCCCGCCGCCGGGGGACGACGACGGCCGCCGGGACTCCGGCCGGTCGCCGGTGACCGCCGTCGGTCGCCGGTCACCGGTGCCTGACGGCTGCGGGTCGCCGGTGGCCGCCGCCGGTCGCCGGTAGGTCGGGTCGACGCCGTTCCTGGCCGCCGGCCGGGCCTGCGTCGGGTCCGGCCCGAGATCCTGCCGGTGGGCCTCGGCCAGCGACGGCACCTGCGCGACGGCGTCGAGTTCGGCCAGGATGCCCGCCCAGAGGTGGGCCGGCGGGTCGGGCAGGTCGTGCAGGCCCTGGGTGCCCGCGCCCAGCCCGGCGACGTGCCGCAGGGACTCCAGCTCGCGCCGGCAGGTCACGCAGCCGCCGAGGTGGTCGGTCTCGCCGTGGTCCGCCTCGCTCTCACCGAGCGCCAGAAAGACCAGCCGGTCGTGGTCCAGGTGCTGCACCGTCCACCTCCCATCTGCGTTTCAAGCTCGCCATTCCCCGCCTGATGTGACTCTTGACCGTGCCCAGCGGCACCCCGGTCACCGTCGCGATCTGTTGGTGTGTCAGGTCGTCGTAGAAGGCCAGCTCCAACATCCGTCGTTGGTCGTCGGGGAGCCGGGCCAGCTCGTCGGCGACCACCAGCCGGTCGACCACCGTGTCCGGGTCCCCGCCGGTGCCTACCGGTTCGGGTAGCTGCCGCACCGTCTCCACCACCCGGGCCTCCCGGGCCGAGGCGCGCAGCCGGTCGATCACCTTGCGCCGGCCGATGCCGAGCAGCCACCCGATCAACGAGCCCTTGGCCGGGTCGAAGGTCTCCCGCCCCAGCCAGGCGGCGACGAACGTCGCCTGGGTCACGTCCTCCGCGTCGCTGCGGTTGGCCAACGTGCTGGTGGCCAGGTGGAGCACGGCCCGGCCGAACCGGTCGTACGCCTCCCGCAGCGCGCTCTCGTCGCCCGCCCGGAAGCGCGCGGCCAACTCGTCGGGGGGTGGTTCGGGTTCGTGTCCTGCTGTTCCCACCGCTGTCACCGGGCGGGTCGCCTTCCCTGGGGCATGCCCGACTGTAACGCCCACAGCCTCCGCCCCACTCTCCTGGTCCGGTCCGCCTCCACTCGTCTCATCAGCTATTCGTCGCCGGGGGTGGTCCCGGATGCACCCCGGGCGAAGAAAAAGAAAGTGGTGTGGGGCTGCATCCGGCGGTGCGACGGCCGGCGTAACCCGTTCTGCAAGCCAGACCTGACGAACCAGCACCAATCACCAGGAGGCAGACATGCAGCTCGCTATCTTCCGTCGGGTCGCCGCAGGCGGCGCGGTGGCCGCTCTGGCCTTCGCCGGCGTCGGCGCCGCGACCACCAGCCCGGCGTACGCCGCCTCGTCCAAGGTCTCCGTCGTGCACGGCATCCCGGACACCCCGGTGGACGTCTACGTCAACGGCGAGAAGACCCTCGACAACTTCAAGCCCGGTGACGTCGCCGGCCCGCTGACCCTGCCCGAGGGCGCGTACGACATCGCCCTGACCAAGCCGGGCGAGCCGGTCGGCAGCGCGATCCTCAAGGTCGACGACGCCGAGGTGCCGGGCGGCGCCAACATCAGCCTCGCCGCGCACCTCGGCGCGGACGGCAAGCCGCAGATCACCCCGTTCGTCAACGACACCGCCAAGCTGGCCGCCGGCAAGGCCCGGCTGATCGTCCGGCACACCGCCGCCGCCCCGGCGGTCGACGTCCGGGCCGGTGGCAAGCCGGTCTTCGAGGACCTCACCAACCCCAAGGAGGCCAAGGCCGACATCGACGCGGGCACGGTCAAGGCCGACGTGGTGCTGGCCGGCACCGACACCGTGGCGATCGGCCCGGCGGACCTGAACCTCAAGGAGGGCACCGCCACCATCGTCTACGCGATCGGCTCGGCCGAGGCCAAGAACCTCGACCTGGTCGCCCAGACCATCACCGGTCTGCACTCCGCCCCGGGCGGCGTGCCCAGCGGCACCGGCGGGCAGGCCGGCACCGGCGTGGACACCTGGTGGTACGTGCTGGCCGGTGCCGGCGTACTGCTGCTGGTCGGCGGCGGGGCGCGGGTGGCCGCCACCCGGACCGGTCGCCGGTGACGGTGCGACACCGCGGGGCGCTGGCGGCGATGGCCGCCGGCGTCGCCGCGCTCACCGTCGCCACCGTCGTGGCCTGCGGCTCGCAGCCGGCCGAGGACGTCGGGGCGGACGAGGCGGCGGCGCTGGCCAGCAGCAGTCCGCCGAGCCCGACGGCCGGGACCGGTGGCGGCCCGTCGGTGCCGGTGACCGCCGGTGACCTGCCCACGGCCGAACGGACCGTGCCGCCGGTGAAGCTGCGCATCCCGGCGATCGACGTCACCGCCACGGTCAACCCGGTGGGCATCGACACCCGAACCGACGAGTTCGACGTCCCGCCGAGCGTGGACCAGATCGGCTGGTACCGGTTCGGCCCCGGGCTGGAGACCGACGCCGGCTCGGTGGTGATCGCCGGTCACGTCGACAGCTCGGAGCAGGGCAAGGGGGCGTTCTTCCGGCTCCGCGAACTGGACCGGGGGGACACCGTCACCGCCACCGGCTCCGACGGGAAGCAACGCGCCTACCGGGTCGTCGCCCGCGAGGAGTACGCCAAGACGAAGATCCCGCTGGACCGGTACTTCGCCCGGGACGGCAAGCCGCGGCTGACCCTGATCACCTGCGGCGGGCCGTTCGACCCGAAGACCCGGCACTACCGGGACAACATCGTTGTCACCGCCGTACCGGCCTGAGGGCCGGGTCGGGGCCGATCCGGTCCCGACCCGGCCCCATCCACGCTTCGGTACGGGTGGTCCGGCATCCAACGCGCCGTGCGCTGGCCGTTACGCTGAACGGTGATGGCATACCTGGATCACGCGGCGACCACCCCGATGCTCGACGAGGCGTTGGCGGCGTACGTCGCCACCGCCCGCGAGGTCGGCAACGCGTCGTCGCTGCACGCGACGGGCCGGCGTGCCCGGCGTCGGGTGGAGGAGTCCCGCGAGCGGGTGGCCGCCGTGCTGGGCGCCCGCCCGTCCGAGGTCATCTTCACCGGCGGCGGCACCGAGAGCGACAACCTCGCCGTCAAGGGCGTCTTCTGGGCCCGGCGGGCCGCCCGGCCCGACCGGGTCCGGGTGGTCTCCAGCGCGGTCGAGCACCACGCCGTCCTCGACGCGGTCGACTGGCTCGCCGACCACGAGGACGCCGAGGTCTCCTGGCTGCCGACCGACGCCGCCGGCAGGCTCGACCCGGCGCTGCTGCGCGCCGAACTCGCCGCGCACGCCGACCGGGTCGCCGTGGTGACCGCGATGTGGGCCAACAACGAGGTCGGCACCGTGCAGCCGGTGGCCGAGCTGGCCGCCGTCGCCGCCGAACACGGGGTGCCGTTCCACACCGACGCGGTGCAGGCGGTCGGCCAGGTGCCCGTCGACTTCGCGGCCAGCGGGGTCTCCGCGCTCACCGTGACCGGGCACAAGCTCGGCGGCCCGACCGGGGTGGGCGCGCTGCTGCTCGCCCGGGACGTCGCCGCCACCCCGCTGCTGCACGGTGGCGGGCAGGAACGCGACGTACGCTCCGGCACCCTCGACACCGCCGGCATCGTCGCCTTCGCGGTCGCCGTCGAGACGGCGGTCAAGGGCCAGCAGGAGTACGCGGCCCGGGTGGCGGCGCTCCGCGACGACCTGGTGCGGCGGGTCCGGGAGGCGGTGCCCGAGGTGGTGTTCAACGGCCACCCCGACGACCGGCTGCCCGGCAACGCGCACTTCTCCTTCCCGGGCTGCGAGGGGGACGCCCTGCTGCTCCTGCTCGACGCCCAGGGCATCGCCTGCTCCACCGGCTCGGCCTGCTCGGCGGGCGTGGCCCAGCCCAGCCACGTGCTGCTGGCGATGGGCGCCGACCACGACCGGGCCCGATCCTCGCTGCGTTTCACCCTCGGCCACACCAGCACCCCCGCCGACGTCGACGCCCTGATCGCGGCCCTCCCCGCCGCCGTCGACCGCGCCCGCCGAGCCGCCGCCCTCCGTAGCCCCCGCTGACCCCCGCCTGCGCGGTCCCGCCCGGTCCCGGTCCCTGTCCCGGTCCTGCCCCGGTCTCTGCCCCGCCCCGTTGATCAAGAGGTTTGCGTCAGCCGCCCGCCGGATTCTGACGCAAACCTCTTGATCACCCGCCCCTGCCGGCCCGCACCCACCCCCTTCCGACCGCGCACGCAGTCCAGCCCATTCGGGCTGCTGAGCCGTGGTGGTGCTCGGTGATCAAGAGGTTGAGGTCAGGAATGGACGCTGGGATGACGCAAACCTCTTGATCACCGGGGCGAGGGGCGGGCCGGGGTGGGGCGAGGGCGGGGCAGGGGCGCAGGGGCGGCCGGGGAGGGGAGGGACGCGGGCGGGGTGGGTAGGCTCGACGGGGGAAGGGAGCGTGGGCTGGTGAAGGTTCTGGCGGCGATGTCGGGCGGGGTGGACTCCGCCGTCGCGGCGGCCCGGGCGGTGGACGCCGGGCACGACGTGACCGGGGTGCACCTGGCGCTGTCCCGCAACCCGCAGACCTTCCGCACCGGTGCCCGGGGGTGCTGCACCCTGGAGGATTCCCGGGACGCGCGCCGGGCCGCCGACGTCATCGGCATCCCCTTCTACGTGTGGGACATGGCCGAGCGCTTCCACGCCGACGTGGTGGACGACTTCGTCGCCGAGTACGCGGCCGGGCGTACCCCGAATCCGTGCCTGCGCTGCAACGAGAAGATCAAGTTCGCGGCGGTGCTGGACCGGGCGGTGGCCCTCGGCTTCGACGCGGTGGTCACCGGCCACCACGCCCGGCTCGGCCCCGACGGGCTGCTGCGTCGCAGCGTCGACCTCGCCAAGGACCAGTCGTACGTGCTGGCGGTGCTCACCCGCGCGCAGCTCGACCGGGCGATGTTCCCGCTCGGCGACGCCACCAAGGCCGAGGTCCGGGCGGAGGCGGCCCGGCGTGACCTGGCGGTGGCCGAGAAGCCCGACTCGCACGACATCTGCTTCATCGCCGACGGCGACACCCGGGGGTTCCTCGCCGGACGGCTCGGCGAGGCACCCGGCGCGGTGGTCGACGCGTTGACCGGCGCGGTCGTCGGCAGCCACACCGGCGCGTACGCCTACACGGTGGGCCAGCGACGCGGCCTGCACCTGGACCGGCCGGCCCCGGACGGGCGACCCCGGTATGTGCTGTCCATCACCCCGAAGACCAACACCGTCACCGTCGGCCCCGCCGAGGCGCTGGAGGTCTCCCTGGTCCGCGCCACCCGTCCGGTCTGGACCGGGGGCGACCTGCCGGACGCGCCGATCGCCTGTGAGGTGCAGCTGCGGGCGCACGGCGACGTCGTACCGGCCACCGTGACCGTGGACGGCGACAGCCTGACCGCCGAGCTGCGCCGGCCGGTACGCGGGGTGGCCGCCGGCCAGGCCGTGGTGGCGTACCGGCCGGACCCGGCCGGGGACGTGGTGCTCGGCTCCGCCACCATCACCGGCTGACCCCACCGGCCGGGTGCGCCGACCGACGCCGGTTACCCTTCGGCCGTGACCCAACAGCAGGTGTGGCCCTGGCCGGCGGGCGCGGCGACCGGCATCGGTTCGCTGCCCGGCACCGACATCGCCGAGGCGCAACGGATCGTCCTGGGTGAACTGCCCGCCCTGCCCCACCTGCCGGAGCTGCCCGCCCGGGGCCCGGGTGCCGACCTGATCGGGCGTACCGGCGGGCTGCTCGTGGAGCTGCCGGTCGAGCTGTACGCCGCGCGCTGGCGGATCGCCCCCCGCCCCGGCCGCGACCTGCGCCGCGCCCGGGACCTGATGGAACGGGACCTCGACCAGCTCGCCGAGCAGGCCGAGTCGTACGCCGGGCCGGTGAAGGTGCAGGCGGCGGGGCCGTTCACCCTGGCCACGGCGGTGGAGCTACCGATCGGCGGGCGGCTGCTACGTGACCCGGGCGCGGTGCGGGAGCTGACCGCGTCGCTGGCCGAGGGGTTGCGGCTGCACGTCGAGGCGGTGACCCGGCGGCTGCCCCGGGCGTCGGTCCTGCTCCAACTCGACGAGCCGTCGCTGCCGGCGGCGCTCGCCGGCCGGGTCCGCACCGAGAGCGGCCTGGGCACGTACCGGCCGGTCGACACCGCCGTCGCCCGTACCCTGCTCGGCGAGGTGATCACGGCGGTCGGGGTGCCGACGGTGGTGCACTGCTGCGCGCCGGACGTGCCGCTGGAGCTGATCCGTACCGCCGGGGCGGTCGGGGTGGCGCTGGATCTCGCCCTGCTCACCGACCTCGACCCGCTGGGCGAGGCGATCGACGCCGGCCTCGGCCTGCTGGCCGGGGTGGCACCGACCCTGCCGCCGTCGGCCGGCGTCGCGCCGACCTCGGCGCAGCTCGCCGACCGGGTACGCGGGCTCTGGGACCGGCTCGGCTTTCCGCGCCGCCAACTCGCCGAGCAGGTGGTGGTCACCCCCGCCTGCGGTCTGGCCGGGGCCACCCCCGGGTACGCCCGCGCGGTGCTCACCGCCTGCCGGGACGCCGGCCGCCGGCTGCACGAGGAGTGAGGTTTCCCGTCGTACCCGGTGGGCAGGATGACGGCCATGATTGGACAACTGCGTACCGTGGCCATCGACTGCCCCGACCCCCGGGCGCTGGCCGGCTTCTACGCGGAGCTGCTCGGCCTGAGCCTGGCCGAGGAGGACTCCGACGGTAACGAGTGGGTGGTGCTGGGCGGTCCGGTCGGGCAGCAACCCCGGCTCGCCTTCCAGCAGGCGCCCGACCTGGTCCCCCCGGCCTGGCCCGATCCGGCGCGTCCGCAGCAGTTCCACCTCGACGTCACGGTCGACGACATCGAGGTGGCCGAGAAGGCGGCGCTCGCCCTGGGTGCCCGGCGGCTGCCCGGCGAGGGCGAGGGCTTCCGGGTGTACGCCGACCCCGTGGGCCACCCGTTCTGCCTCTGCTGGGACTGAGCCTCCGGGGAGCACGTCCCCGCGTCGGGCGGGTCGGACCACCGGTCGGCCCGGCCCGCCCGACGTGCCGGGGTGGTGCCGGCGGGGCATGATCGGGTCCGTGATCGACTCCCCGCTGCGCCGTGCCTCCGGTTCGCTGTTCGGGCTCGCCTACGGCGACGCGCTCGGCAAGCCGACCGAGTTCCTCTCCGTCACCGAGATCCACCGTCGCTACGGCCCGGCCGGGCCACGGGAACTGGTCGGTGATCCGGTGCTGGTCACCGACGACACCCAGATGGCGCTCGCGGTCGCCTGGGCGCTGCACGACGCGCCGGAGCACACCGCCGGGGCGGTCGAGCCGCTGCTGCGGCGGCGCTTCCTGGACTGGGCGGCCAGCCCGGACAACAACCGGGCCCCGGGGATGACCTGCCTGCGGGCCTGCGGCGAGCTGGGCCGGGGGCTGCGCTGGCAGCAGGCCACGGTGGTCGACTCGAAGGGGTGCGGGGCTAACATGCGGGTCACCCCGGTCGGGTTGCTCGACGTCGACCCGGCCACCCTCGCCGGGTTGTCCCAGCTCCAGGCCGGCCTCACCCACGGCCACCCGACCGGGCTGGCCGCCAGCGAACTGACCGCGTACGCGGTGCGGCTGCTGCGCGACGGCGTGGCACCGGCGCGACTGCCCGGCCTGCTGGCCGACCGGGCCCGCAGCCAGCGGGACACCTACCGGGGGGACTGGCTGGGCGACCTGTGGCAGCGTGCCGGTGCGGGCTCCCCGGCGCAGTTCATCGCCGTCGGCTGGGACGAGTGCCTGTCGGCGCTGGACCGGCTGGTCGCCGCGCTGCGCCGGCCCGACGACGGCGACGACCCCTGCCGGTACACCGGTGAGGGCTGGGTCGCCGAGGAGGCGCTGGCGACCGCGCTGCTGTGCGTGCTGCGGCACCCGGACGACCCGGTGGCCGCGATCGGCCGGGGCGCGACCACCGCCGGGGACTCCGACTCGATCGCCGCGCTGGCCGGCGCGTTCCTCGGCGCGGCCCACGGGATGTCCGGCTGGCCCACGGACTGGGCCACCCGCATCGAGTACGCCGACCAGCTCGCCACCCTCGGCGCGACCTGGGACTGATCCGCCCGCCCGGCCGGATGCCGCGCCGTCGCGGTGCCGGCCGGCACGAACGGGGGTGCCGGGCCGGTGCGCTGCTCAGGCCGGGCTGCGTCGCCCGTGCAGGCGTTTCACCCGTCGCCACAGGGCCGGGTCGCAGCTGCCGGCCCGGCGGGAGAAGGCGTCGGCCGGGATACGCAGCGGCTCGGCGAGATCCAGCCAGCTGTCGTGGTCGGCGTCCGGGTCCCAGTCCCGGGTGGGGATCGGCACGTGGTCGTCCCGGTCGCTCTTGTCCTGGCTGGTGATCTTCAGTACCTCCGCGCCCCGGTCGTCGGCGCGTACCACCAGGCAGGGCCGGACCTTCGAGCCGGTGCCGTCGTGGAACGGCACGTCCGCCCACCAGATGTCACCCGGCCGGGGCGTGCCGGTGGGGGTACGGGGGCGGGGCGGCGCGGTCGGTCGGGCCCGGTCCCGGGGCGGGGTGCCCCGCTCCGGTCGGGTGCGCCCGTCGCCACTCGACGGGCGGCCACCCCGGCGTCGCCACTCGTTCCACACCCACCCGGCGGCCACCGCCAGGACGATCAGCAGTCCCCACAGCAACCACTGCGGCATCGGTACCTGCCTCCCTCCCGGGCGGCCACCGCCGCCGACGTGCGGCGATCGTCGCACGTCGCGGGGCCGCCCGCCCGTCGGGCGGGGTGGGGGGAGGCAGGGGAATGTCCTACCGGCCGGTTACCGTGCTCCCGTAGCGTGATCACGGGGGAGGTTCACACGGTGTCCGGAGGCGGCAGGGTGTCGGAAGAAGAGATTCCCCAGCAGGTCAGCGCGGCCCAGGAGGCGGCGGCCGGTGGTGAGCCCACCCCCGAGGCCCGGGAGCGGCACGCCACGTTGAGCCAGGAGCTGACCGAACACCAGTACCGCTACTACGTCCTCGACGCGCCGACCATCACCGACGCCGAGTTCGACAGGCAGCTGCGGGAGCTGGAGGCGTTGGAGGCGGAGTACCCGGCGCTGCGCACCCCCGACTCGCCGACGCAGCGGGTCGGCGGCACCTTCTCCACCGACTTCACCCCGGTCACCCACGCCGAGCGGATGCTCTCGCTGGACAACGCGTTCGCCGACGAGGAGCTGGCCGCCTGGGCCGAGCGGGTCGAGCGGGACGCCGGTGGCCCCGTGCCCTACCTGTGCGAGCTGAAGGTCGACGGCCTGGCCATCAACCTGACCTACGAGAAGGGCCGGCTGGTCCGCGCCGCCACCCGGGGCGACGGGCGCACCGGCGAGGACGTCACCGCCAACGTCCGCAGCATCCGCGACGTGCCGGCCCGGCTCACCCCCTCCGACGAGTTCCCCGACGTGCCGGAGCTGCTGGAGGTGCGGGGTGAGATCTACTTCCCGGTCGCCGGGTTCGCCGATCTCAACGCCAGCCTGGTCGAGCAGGGCAAGGCGCCGTTCGCCAACCCCCGCAACGCCGCCGCCGGCAGCCTGCGCCAGAAGGATCCCCGGATCACCGCGTCCCGGCCGCTGCGGCTGGTGGTGCACGGCACCGGTGCCCGCACCGGCTTCCGGCCGGCCACCCAGTCGCAGTCGTACGCGGCGCTGCGGGCGTGGGGGCTGCCGACCAGCGACCGCTGGCGGGTGGTGCCCGACCTGGCCGGCGTGGCGGAGTACATCGCCCACTACGCCGAGCACCGGCACGACGTCGAGCACGAGATCGACGGGGTGGTGGTCAAGGTCGACCCGGTGCCCATCCAGGGCCGGCTCGGCTCGACCAGCCGGGCGCCCCGCTGGGCGATCGCCTTCAAGTACCCGCCGGAGGAGGTCAACACCCGGCTGCTCGACATCGAGGTCGGCGTGGGGCGGACGGGCCGGATCACCCCGTACGCGGTGCTGGAGCCGGTGCACGTGGCCGGTTCGACGGTCGCCCAGGCCACCCTGCACAACGCCCGCGAGGTCGAACGCAAGGGGGTGCTGATCGGCGACACGGTGGTGCTGCGCAAGGCCGGCGACGTGATCCCCGAGGTGCTCGGCCCGGTGGTCGAGCTGCGTCCCGCCGACGCCCGCCCGTTCGTCATGCCCACCCACTGCCCGTCCTGCGGCACGGCGCTCGCTCCGGCCAAGGAGAGCGACGTCGACATCCGCTGCCCGAACACCCGTAGCTGCCCGGCGCAGCTCCGGGAGCGGGTCTTCCACCTCGCCGGGCGGGGCGGGTTCGACATCGAGGTGCTCGGCTACAAGGGGGCCGCCGCGCTGCTCGACGCCGCGATCATCAGCGACGAGGGTGACCTGTTCGCCCTCGACGCCGCGCAGCTCGCCCGCTCGCCGTTCTTCGTCAACAAGGACGGCAGCCTCGGCACCAACGCCACCAAGCTGCTCGACAACCTCGCCGTGGCCCGGGAACGTGACCTGTGGCGGGTGCTGGTGGCGCTGTCCATCCGGCACGTCGGGCCGACCGCAGCGCAGGCCCTGGCCCGGCACTTCCGCTCCGTCGAGGCAATCGAGACGGCCGCCGAGGAGGAACTGTCCTCGGTCGACGGCGTCGGCCCGACCATCGCCGCCAGCATCAAGGAGTGGTTCGCCGTCGACTGGCACCGCGACGTGGTCCGCAAGTGGGCCGAGGCGGGCGTCCGGATGGCCGAGGAGGCGGTCGACGAGGGGCCCCGCCCGTTGGAGGGCGTCACCGTGGTGGTGACCGGCACGCTCACCGGGTTCAGCCGGGACCAGGCGGCCGAGGCGATCCAGACCCGGGGCGGCAAGGTCACCGGCTCGGTCTCCAAGAAGACCGGCTTCGTGGTGGTGGGCGACAACCCCGGTTCCAAGGCCGACAAGGCGGCCGGTCTGAAGGTGCCGGTGCTCGACGAGGACGGTTTCCGGGTGCTGCTCGACGCCGGCCCGGACGCGGCCCGCGAGGTGGCCCGGGTCGACGAGAGCTGACCAACCCGTCCCGGCGCACCCATAGGTGACGCTTGGTCCGTATACCAACTTAGTCACGACTACGACCGATTCGCGGCTGTCGTGCGGGTCCACCGGCGCCCAGGGCGTTTCATGGTGGCAGGTGTACGGCCGGCGTACACCCTGATGGGCGTGCCCGGGAGGTGCGATGGAGACCGCCGACCCCCGCAACTCGTTCCCGGGTGGGCGGGAGGGCCCGTTCCTGGGACTCGTCGCCGGGGTGATCGGCCTGGCCGCCCTGGTCTCCGTGGCGTCGCTCGTCGACCTCGTGGACCGGCCGGACGGGCTGCCGGCGGCGTTCTGGACGATGGCGGTGCTCGCGGTCGGCTGCGACGCCCGCCCCTTCGTGCCGTCCGGCCGCCGGCAGACCTCAGCGGTCTTCCCGTCCACCTGCTTCACGTTCGCCATCCTGCTCGGCTGGGGCCTCGGTCCGGCGGTGCTCGTGCAGGCCGTCGCGGTCGCCGTGTCCGGCGTCCGGCTGGGGCACGCCCCCTGGCGGACCACCTTCAACGCCGCCCAGTACGCCTGCGCACTCGCCGCCGCCCACCTCGTGCTCCGGCTCGGGCCGGGTGGGCTGTTCGGCGGCGACCGGTTGGGCTGGACCGACGTGCTCGCCGTCGGCGGTGCCACGGTCACCTGGTTCGTCGTCAACTACGGCCTGGTCAGCACCGCCCTGCGGCTGCGATTCGGCGGCCGGTGGTGGCCGGCGGTCCGGCAGGGGTTGCCGTTCGAGCTGCTCTCCACCGGCTCGCTGCTGCTGCTCGCCCCCGTCCTGGTCACCGCCGCGCGGGCCAGCGCCGCGCTGATCCCGCTGGTGCTGGTGCCGCTGTTCGCGGTCTACCGGATGGCCCACCTTTCCGACGAACAGGTCCAGCTCGCCGCTCTCGACCCGCTGACCGGCCTGCCCAACCGCAAGGCGCTGCTCGCCGAGGTGGCCGAGCAGGTGCACCGGCACGCCGAGCGGGTCGCCCGGGGCGAGCCGGGGGCGCGGGTGGCGCTCCTGCTGATCGACCTGGACCGGTTCAAGAACGTCAACGACGCGCTCGGCCACGCCGTCGGCGACCGGCTGCTGGTGGAGGTGGGCGCCCGGCTCGCCGGGGTGGTCGGCGACCGGGACCTGCTGGCCCGCCTCGGCGGGGACGAGTTCGCCATCGTGGCCGGCGGGCTCGACGGTGTCGACGAGGCGCGTGAGCTGGCCGGTCGGGTGGTCGCCGCGCTGACCGAGCCGGTGTCGCTGGACGGCCTGCCGCTGGACGTCGGCGGCTCGATCGGCATCGCGCTCTTCCCCGACCACGGCGAGGACTACGCCACCCTGATGCGCCACGCCGACGTCGCCATGTACGACGCGAAGCACCGCAACGACACCGTCGCCGTGTACGCGGCCGAGTCCGACCACAACTCCGCCGAGCGGCTGGGGCTCCTGGCCGACCTGCGGCGCGTACTGGAGAGCCGGCCGGTGGCCGGGCGGACCGTGCGGGGCGGTGACGGCGCGGCGCTGCCACCCCGGCTGGCCCCCGACGACGGACCGGACCCTTCCCCGCGCTCCGACGTCGACGCCGGACCGGGCCCCGGCAGCGGCCTGCGCGCCGGGGGCGGCCCACGCACGGGCGTCGGCGGCACCGGCCGGTGGTGGCTGCCCCGGCGACGCCCCCGGCCCGCCCCGGCGCACCCCGACGAGCTGCTGAACCGCATCCTCACCGGCGCCGACCCGGTCCGCCGGCACGGCACCGCCCCGGCGCACCTGCCACCCGCGCCGGCCCCGGACACCGGGCCCGAGTCGACGCCCCCCGCCCCGGCGGCCGAGGTCGGCGAGATCACCATGTACTACCAACCGCAGGTCGCCATCGCCACCGGCGAGGTGGTCGGGGTGGAGGCGCTGCTGCGCTGGCGGCACCCGCGCCGGGGGATGGTCGACCCGGAGGAGCTGATCCGGGTCGCCGAGCAGAGCGCCGTGATGCGCCTGCTCACCTACCGGGTGATCGACGACGTGGTGGCGCAGTTGGCGACGTGGTCGGCCGCCGGCACCACGCTGCGGGCGGCGCTCAACGTCAGCGTCCGCGACCTGCACACCGGGGAGATCGTCGACCGGATCGCCGACCGGCTCGCCAGCAACGGGGTACGCCCGGACCGCCTGCAACTGGAGATCACCGAGGGGGCGCTGATGGCCGACCCCCGGCGGGTGCTGGCCACCATCACCCGGCTGCACCAGCTCGGGGTGGCCATCTCGCTCGACGACTTCGGCACCGGCTACTCGTCGTTGCAGCACCTACGCCGGCTGCCGCTGTCCGAGGTGAAGGTGGACCGGTCGTTCGTGCTGGGGATGGCCGGGGACGCCGACGACGCGGCGATCGTCAGGTCGACCATCGAGCTGGCCGGCGCGCTCGGCCTACGGGTGGTGGCCGAGGGCGTGGAGGACGAGCGGACCTGGCGGTTGTTGTACGCGGCCGGCTGCGACGCCGCGCAGGGCTGGTTCTACGCCCGCCCGATGCCCGCCGACGAGTTGACCGCCTGGCTGGCCCGGTACCGGCCGCTGAGCCCCGTGCCCAGCCCGGACGCCGAGATCCCCCGCCGGCACGCCCGCTGACGGTCGTCGGTACACCCCGGGGGCGGGTGGGCGGCCCCCGACCGGCCCGGCGGCCCGGACGCGGGGGGAGTCGGAGGCGTCGGGTCCGGCGCAGGACAATAGACTCGCTCCGGTCACCGCGCGTCATCCCGTCGACGTCGCGGCCGGCCCACCCGCCCGCAGCAGCACAGCCACGAAGGGGGCACCGATGGCCGCCATCTCCCGCGAGGAGGTCGCGCACCTCGCGCGACTGTCGCGGCTCGCCGTCACCGAGGAGGAGCTGGACACCTTCGCCGGTCAACTGGACGTGATCCTCCAGTCGGTCGCGCAGGTCGGCGAGGTCACTGCGGCGGACATCCCGCCGACCTCCCACTCGGTGCCGCTGACCAACGTGCTCCGCGACGACGTGGTGGTGCCCGGACTGACCCCGCAGGAGGCGCTGTCGGGTGCCCCCGACGTCGCCGAGCAGCGGTTCCGCGTCCCGCGCATCCTCGACGAGGACGTGGCGTCGTGAGCGGGTGTGTAGTTGACACCGGGCGTGACAGGCGAACCATCGAGCCCAGTGCGCCGGCTGCCCGGGGCACCGGTGAGCGGAGCGAGGCGACGGCATGACCGACCTGACCAGAATGACCGCGACCGACCTGGCCGGGCTGGTGGCCTCGGGAGAGACCTCCGCCGTCGAGGTGACCCGGGCCCACCTGGACCGGATCGCCGCCGTCGACGACCGGGTGCACGCGTTCCTGCACGTCGACACCGAGGGGGCGCTGGCCGCCGCCCGCGCCGTCGACGAGCGCAGGGCCGCCGGTGAGCAGCTCGGGCCGCTGGCCGGGGTGCCGGTGGCGGTGAAGGACGTGCTCACCACCAAGGGCGTACCGACCACCGTCGGCTCGAAGATCCTCGAAGGCTGGCGTCCGCCGTACGACGCGACGATCGTGCAGCGGCTGCGCGCGGCCGGCACGGTGATGCTCGGCAAGACCAACATGGACGAGTTCGCGATGGGCTCCTCCACGGAATACTCCGCGTACGGTCCGACGCACAACCCGTGGGACACCGACCGGATCCCGGGCGGCTCCGGCGGGGGCAGCGCCGCCGCGCTGGCCGCGTACGAGGCGCCGCTGGCCATCGGCTCCGACACGGGCGGCTCGATCCGCCAGCCCGGCGCGGTCACCGGCACCGTCGGCGCGAAGCCCACCTACGGCGGCACCTCCCGGTACGGTCTGGTCGCGTTCTCCTCCTCGCTGGACACCCCCGGCCCGTGCGCCCGTACGGTGCTCGACGCGGCGCTGCTGCACCAGGTCATCGGCGGGCACGACCCGCGCGACTCCACCTCCATCCCGCAGCCGGTGCCGGACGTGGTGGCCGCCGCGAAGCTCGGTGCGACAGGCGACCTGACCGGGGTGCGGCTCGGCATCGTCAGGGAGTTCACCGGCGAGGGCGCGGAGCCGGGCGTGATGGCCGCGTTCCGCGAGTCGGTGGACACCCTGGCCAAGCTGGGCGCGGAGATTGTCGAGGTGTCCTGCCCGCACTTCCGGTACGCGCTGCCGGCGTACTACCTGATCGCGCCGAGCGAGTGCTCCTCCAACCTGGCCCGGTTCGACGGGGTCCGGTTCGGGCTGCGGGTCGGCGACGACGGCAGCCGGTCGCTGGAGGAGGTCATGTCGCTGACCCGGGAGGCCGGGTTCGGCGCCGAGGTCAAGCGCCGGATCATGGTCGGCACGTACGCGCTGTCGTCGGGCTACTACGACGCCTACTACGGGCAGGCGCAGAAGGTCCGTACCCTGATCACCCGCGACTTCACCGCGGCGTTCGAGCAGGTCGACGCGCTGATCTCGCCCACCACGCCGTTCGTGGCGTTCCCGATCGGGGCGCGCACCGCCGACCCGTACCAGATGTACCTGGCGGACCTGTTCACCATCCCGACGAACCTGTACGGCGGGCCGGGCATCTCGGTGCCGTGCGGCCTGTCCGAGGGGCTACCCGTCGGTCTGCAGGTGATGGCCCCGACGATGGCCGACGACCGGATGTACCGGGTCGCCGCCGCGCTGGAGTCCGTGGTCGGCACGTTCACCCCACCGGCACTGTGAGGCTGGAGTTCAGATGACGACGACACTGCCCGCGTACGACGAGGTCGTTGCGCGTTACGAGCCGGTGATCGGCCTGGAGACCCACGTCGAGCTGGGCACGAACACCAAGATGTTCTGCGGCTGCCCGACCGACTTCGGCGGCGAGCCGAACACCCGGGTCTGCCCGGTCTGCCTGGGCCTGCCCGGTTCGCTGCCGGTGGCCAACAAGGCGGCGATCGAGGCGACGATCCGGATCGGCCTGGCGCTGAACTGCTCCATCGCGCAGTGGTGCCGGTTCGCCCGGAAGAACTACTTCTACCCGGACATGCCGAAGGACTTCCAGATCAGCCAGTACGACGAGCCGCTGTGCTTCGACGGCTACCTGGACGTCGAGGTCGACGGCGAACTGGTGCGCATCGGCATCGAGCGGGTGCACCTGGAGGAGGACACCGGCAAGACGCTGCACGTCGGCGGGGCCACCGGCCGCATCCACGGCGCGACCGAGTCGCTCGTCGACTACAACCGGGCCGGCATCCCGCTGGTCGAGATCGTCACCAAGCCGGTTCCCGGCACCGGCGCGCTCGCCCCCGAGGTCGCCAAGGCGTACGTGACCGAGCTGCGCGACGTGCTGCGCTCGCTGGGCGTCTCCGACGTCCGGATGGAGGAGGGGTCGTTGCGCTGCGACGTCAACACCTCCCTCAACCTGCCGGGGCAGGAGTGGGGCACCCGCACCGAGACCAAGAACGTCAACTCGTTGCGGTCGGTGGAGCGGGCGGTCCGTTCGGAGATCCTGCGCCAGGCGTCCGTGCTGGACGCGGGCGGCCGGATCACCCAGGAGACCCGGCACTTCCACGAGGACACCGGGGACACCACGCCGGGCCGGTCCAAGGAGACCGCCACCGACTACCGCTACTTCCCGGAGCCGGACCTGGTGCCGCTCGCCCCGGACACCGCCTGGGTGGCCGAGCTGAAGGCGGCCCTGCCGGAGCTGCCCCGGCTGCACCGTCGCCGGCTCCAGGAGCAGTGGGGCCTGTCCGACCTCGACATGCAGTCGGTGCTCAACGCCGGTGCGGTCGAGCTGATCGAGGCGACCGTCGCGGCCGGCACCACCCCGGCGGCCGCCCGCAAGTGGTGGCTGGGTGAGCTGTCCCGCCGGGCCAACGAGACCGGCACGGAGCTTGCCGACATCGGGGCCACCCCGGCGCAGGTCGCCGAGCTGCAGGGGCTGGTCGACGCGGGCAAACTCAACGACAAGCTGGCCCGTACCGTGCTGGAGGGCGTGGTCGCCGGCGAGGGTTCGCCGACCGAGATCATGACCAACCGGGGTCTGGAGGTGGTCTCCGACACCGGCGCGCTCACCGCCGCCGTGGACGAGGCGATCGCCGCCAACCCGGGCATCGCCGACAAGATCCGTAGCGGCAAGGTCGCTGCGGCCGGCGCGCTGGTCGGCGCGGTGATGAAGGCCACCCGTGGCCAGGCCGACGCCAAGACCGTCCGTGACCTGGTCCTGGAGCGCCTCGGCGTCCAGGGCTGACCCGCCGGGCGACAGCCCCGGCGTTCCTGCCCACCTCCGGCGGGGGCCGTCGTCGTGATCCGACGATGGCCCCGCCACCCTTTCCGGAGTACGCGCGCGACCCGCGCGACCCCCACCAGAGGGCGTCAACGGCGACGCCCGGATGGAGTTCCCGTGAACGAGCACGACCTCGACGTCCTCGACGAGATCCAGCGACGGGTGCTGTGGCTCGCCACCCGGATCGTGGACGCGGCCAACCACGACCGGGACACCGGCGACGGGGTGAAGGTCGGCGGCCACCAGGCGTCGAGTGCCTCCCTGGTCACCGCGATGACCGCGCTGTGGTTCGCCCACCTGGACGCCGAGGACCGGGTGGCGGTCAAGCCGCACGCCTCCCCGGTGTTCCACGCGATTCAATACCTGCTGGGCAACCTGGACCGGTCGTACCTGACGCGGCTGCGGGCGCGGGGCGGGTTGCAGTCGTACCCGTCGCGGACGAAGGACCCGGACGCGGTGGACTTCTCCACCGGCTCGGTCGGGCTGGGCGCGGCGGCCCCGCTGTTCGCGGCGGTCACCCGCCGCTACGTCGACGCCCACTTCGGGGCCCGCCCGCACTCCCGGTTCGTCGCGTTGATCGGCGACGCCGAACTGGACGAGGGGAACATCTGGGAGGCGGTCGCCGACCCGGCCACCACCGGCCTCGGCAACGTGATGTGGCTCGTCGACTTCAACCGGCAGTCGCTGGACCGGGTGGTACCCGGCATCCGGATCGACCAGTGGCGCGGGCAGTTCGAGGCCGCCGGCTGGCACGTCGTCGAGGTCAAGTACGGCCGCCGGCTCGCGCAGGCGTACGCCAGGCCGGGCGGGGCGGCACTGCGCGACTGGATCGACCGGATGCCCAACGAGCAGTACCAGTCGCTGTTCGGGTTGACCGGGCCGGCACTGCGTCGGCAGTTCCTGGACGGCGCACCCGACGGTATCGCCGGGTTCATCGCCGACCTGACCGACGAGGAACTGGCCCCGCTCGTCACCGACCTGGGCGGGCACGACCTGGCGGCGATGCTCGACGCGTATGCCCAGTGCGACGCGGTGACCGACCGGCCCAGCGTCGTCTTCGCGTACACGGTCAAGGGGTGGGGGTTGCCGATCGCCGGCAACCCGCGCAACCATTCGGCGTTGCTGTCCACGGCCCAGGTCGACGCGCTGCGGACGGAGCACGGCCTGACCGTCGCGACCGAGTGGGACCGCCTCGACCCGGCGAGCCCGGCCGGCATCCGGGCCGGCGCGCGCCGCGAGGCGCTGGCCCGCGCGCCCCGCCAACGGTCGCTCCGGGTCACCGTCCCCGACGCCACCGGGGTACGCACGCAGAAGCCGGTCTCCACCCAGGAGGCCTTCGGCCGGGTGCTGGTGGAGCTGGCCCGGGACCCGCAGGTCGCGCCCTACCTGGTCACCACCGCGCCGGACGTGGCCACCTCCACCAACCTCGCCGGGTTCATCAACCGGACCGGGGTGTTCGCCCCCACCGAGCGGCGCTCCTGGTCGGAGGACCGGATGCTGCGCTGGACGGAGAGCCCCGCCGGCCAGCACATCGAGCTGGGTATCTCCGAGATGAACCTGTTCCTGTTGCTGGGGCAGCTCGGCCTGTCCTGGGATCTGTCCGGGCAGCCGCTGCTGCCGGTCGGCACGGTCTACGACCCGTTCGTGCTGCGCGGGCTGGACGCGTTCCTCTACGGCACCTACTCGGGTTCCCGGTTCGTGGTGGCCGGCACCCCGTCGGGCGTCACCCTGGCCCCGGAGGGCGGTGCCCACCAGTCGACCATCACCGCGTCCGTCGGCCTGGAACTGCCCGGCGTCACCCTCTGCGAACCGGCGTACGCGACCAGCCTCGACTGGCTGCTCTGTGACGCGTTCGGGCAGATCGCGCAGGGTTCGGCACCGGCCGCCACCGCCGCGCCCGCCGAGGACGGGGCGTACTACTTCCGGCTGAGCACCCGCCCGCTGGACCAGTCGCCGTTCGAGGCGGCCCGGGTCCGCCTCGGCGACGCGGTGTTGCGCCGGCAGGTGGTCGCCGGGGCGTACCGGCTGGTGGACGCGCACCAGGCGTACCCGCAGCTGGCCGACGCGCCGGTGGTGACCCTGGCCGCCTCCGGGGCGGTGCTGCCGGAGACGCTGGCCGCCGCCGCCGAGCTGGCCGAGGAGGGCATCGCCGCGCACGTGGTCGACGTGACCAGCCTGGACCGGCTCTACCGGGCCTGGCAGCGTACCCTGCGCCAGGGCGTACGCACGGCGACCGTGCCGAGCGTCCCGGGCGCGCTGCGGGCGGCGTTCGGGGACCGTACGCCGCTGGTGACCGTGCACGACGCCGCCTCGCACGCGATGGCCTGGCTCGGCTCGGCGCTCGGGGTGCCGGCGGTGCCGCTGGGGGTGGACGAGTTCGGCCAGTCCGGCAGCGTCCGCGAGCTGTACGAGCTGCACGACCTGCTCCCCGGCAGCATCGTCAACGCCGCCCTGGCCGCCCTGTCGCTGCGCTGACCGCACCCCGCCCTGACCGCACCCTGTGCTGGCGCGGCCCGGCCTGGCCTGGTCCGGCCGGCCGCTGCCCGCCCGCTGCGGCCGCTGCCCGCCGCCCGGCCGCCGCGGGCGGCGCGTCGCTGCGGGCGGGCCTGCCGTTGGTGGGTCAGCTGGTCGGGCTGGGGGTCGGCGAGGTGGGGGTCGGGTCGGTCCCGGAGGGCGACGGGGACTCCGAGCCGCCCCGGGTCGGGGTGGGGGTGACCGGGACGTCGGCGCCCTTCGCCGGGTCCCGGATCACGTGCCGCTCCAGGTTCACCTGGGCCTGCCCGGTGCCGCCGACCGTGATGTCGTCGTAGGCCTGGAGCAGTTTCTGCTGGTCGAAGTAGAGCACCGTCATCGACAGCGGGGTCGGCTTCTCGCCCTCCAGGCCGCGCAGCCCGGCACCGCCGGTCGAGCCCTCCACCATCAGCTGCGTCGGCTGCTGGCCCGGCACCTGCGGCAGCTTCGAGATCTGCCGGGCGTGGGTGTGCCCGGCCAGCACCAGCGGGCAGGTGCCCGAGAGCGGGCCGGCCGAGGCCGGGTCGTGCACCAGCGCGATGTTCACCGGTCGCGGCGAGTCGCGGACCGTGGTGGCGAGCGTCTCGCCGGCACCGATCACCTGGTTGGCGACCTGCGAGGTGAGCCCGCTGCCGGCCGGAGAGGTCTCCTTGTCCGGGGTGAACCTCGGGTCGCCGATGCCGGCGATGGTCAGCCCGGCGACGGTGGTGGTCGAGTTGTTCAGCACGACCGCGTTCGGCTGCCGGGCCACCGCCGCCGCCGTCCGGGGCGAGTCGTGGTTGCCCCGGATGTAGACGTACGGCTTCTTGAGCAGCCCGATCGAGCCGACGTACGACGCCTCGGGTTCGCTGCCCCAGTCGGTCAGGTCACCGGTGTCGATCACCACGTCGATGCCGAACTGCTCGACCACGGTGCGGATCAGCTGCCAGCCCGTCGGGTTGAGGTGCATGTCGGACACGTGCAGCACCCTGGTGGTGCCCGGCGCCGGTTCGTACACCGGCAGCGCCGAGACGGTGGTGTAGAGCTGGCTGACGTTGCCGACCAGCCGCTGCAACTGCTCGGCGTAGCGGCTGTAGTCGTTGGCGATCCGCCGCGCGTCACCGACGATCGCCGGGGCGTTGACCAGCAGGCCCTCGTAGCGGGGTTCCTCGATGGCCTGCGGGCGGACGGTGCCGGCCGCCAGGCCGAGGCTGCCGGCGGTGACCACCAGCGCCACCCCGCCGGCCCAGGCGGTCCGCCGGGTGTCCCGGAAGACCAGCGCCGCCAGGATCAGGGTGACCAGCACGGCCGCGCCGAGGGTACGCAGCCCGAGCCGCAACACCCCGTTGCGGACGTCGGTCACCGCCGACTGGCTGGCCCGGCTGATGCTGGCCGGGTCGTCGATCAACGCCTCGGTCTTGCGCTGGTCCAGCGCGCCGAGCCCGACCGTCAGGTGGGTGGGACCCTGGTGGCTGTCGAGCTGGAGCGCGCCCAGCGGGGGGATGTCGACGGTGGTGCCGCCCCGCACCGCCGGGACGAGGGTCAGGTCGGCGCGGAACGGGCCGATGTCGGTGCTGACCCGACCACCGGCGAACACCCCGATGACCGTCCCGGTCAGAGCGACCAGCAGCACCGCCAGCACCACGCCGGCCCGTCGGGCCCGGGTCGACCGCAGGGCCGACCACCAGGTCCGCCAGCGTCGCTCACGCCGGTCGGGAAGGTCCGTCTCCCCGGGTCCGCGCTGCTCGTTCTCCTGACCGCCCATGATGAGATTCTGACCTGCCCCGTGAAAGATCTTGGCAAACCCGACAGACGGACGGCCGATCCGCCCGGTACCTGCCCGGCTGTCCGGCCCGTCGGCGTGTCGTCAGCTCCGGCCGGCCCCGCCGTCGGCGAAGACCAGCCGCAGCAGCCGGTCGTCCTCCGGGGCCGGCTGGCCCCGCCCGTCGTGGTTGGAGGTGGAGACCCAGAGCGAACCGTCCGGGGCGGCGGCGACCGCCCGCAACCGACCGTACTTCCCGGTGAGCAGTTCCCGGGGCGCGCCGAGCACCGAGCCGGCGTCGGTCAGTTCCACCAGCCAGAGCCGCTCGCCGCGCAGGCAGGCGGCGGCCAGCAGCCGACCCGTGGCGGCCAGCCCCGAGCAGGACGCCTCGTCGGTGCCCCACTGCACGATCGGATCGACGAACCTGCCGTCGCCGGCCTGCCCCTCCACCGTCGGCCAGCCGTAGTTCGCGCCCTTGTCGATCTTGTTGATCTCGTCCCAGGTGTTCTGCCCGAACTCGGTGGCGTACATCCGTTTCCCGGAGTCCCAGGCCAGGCCCTGCACGTTGCGGTGCCCCAGCGACCAGACCGGCGAGCCGGGGAACGGGTTACCCGCCGCCGGCTTGCCGTTCGGGGTGATCCGCAGGATCTTGCCGGCCAGGCTGGCCCTGTCCTGGGCGGCGCCCCGGTCACCGGCATCGCCGGTGCTGACGTAGAGCTGCCCGTCCGGGCCGAACGCCAACCCGCCGCCGTTGTGGTTGCCGGACTTCGGGATGCCGGTCAGGACCGGCGTGGGGGTGCCGCCCAGCGTCAACCGGGCCACCCGGTTGTCCTGCTCGGTGGTGTAGTAGACGAAGACCGTCCGGTCCTGCGCGTACGCCGGGGAGACGGCGATGCCGAGCAGGCCCGCCTCGCCGGACGCGGCCACCCCCGGCACGGTCTGCGCCGGGGTGACGGTCAACCCCTGCGGCCCCGACTCCGGCCCGACCTTGAGGATCCTGCCGCTGTCCCGCTCGGTGACCAGCGCCGCCCCGTCGGGCAGGAAGGCGATGCCCCACGGCACCCGCAGGCCCTTCGCCAGCACCGTGGCCACCACCTGCTGCTCGGGGGTGTTCGCCGACGCCGACGGGGTCGGCAGGTTGGGGGGCTCACCGGCCGGATCGGGCTCCGGCGGGCCGAAACTGCACCCGGTCAGCAGCAGCGCGGCACCGGAGGCCGCCAGGGCCGCGCGGACCCGGACGGTACGGGGGTACGGGAGACGGGCGCTCACCCGCCCCAGCCTAGCCCGCGAATCCCGGTCGGCCGGGCCACCGGGGACGGCGCACCGGCCGGTGACCGCCTCAGCGGGCCCGCAGGGCCAGCAGCGCCACGTCGTCCTCGCGCCGGTGACCGGTGCCGAGCAGCAGGTCACACAGGTCGGCGGCGGGACGGGTGCCGGCGGCGGCGACCCGGGCGCACAACTGGGCCATCCCCTCGTCGATCGACTGGTCCCGCCGCTCCACCAGCCCGTCGGTGTAGAGCAGCAGCGTGTCCCCGGGGGCGAGCAGCGCCTCCGCCCCGGTGCGCGGGGTCGGCCGGGTCAACCCCAGCAGCGGCTCCCGCCGGCCGTCGAGCAGCCGTACCGTGCCGTCGGCGGTGACCAGCAGCGGCGCGGGATGACCGGCGTTGCACCAGGTGACCGCCACCCCGCCCGGGACCGGCCGCAGCCGGGCCAGCACCGCCGTGGCGGCGGTCGGGATGCACAACCCCGAGATGGTGGCGTCCAACCGCCGCATCAGCTCCTCGACCGGGTCGTCCCGACCGAACGCGTTGCCCCGCACCAGGTTGCGCAGCTGCCCCATGGTCGCGGCAGCCTCGATGTCGTGGCCGGCGACGTCCCCGATCGCCGCCACCAGGTCGCCGTCGGGCTGGACGAAGGCGTCGTACCAGTCGCCGCCCACCTCCACCCGGTCGGCGGCCGGCTGGTAGCGGGCCGCCAGCTCCACCCACGGGCTCTGCGGCAACTGCGGCAGCATGCTGTGCTGCAGCACCTCGGCGACGTGCCGTTGCTCGCCGTAGATCCAGCCGTTGCCGACCGCCTGCCCGGCGCGGCGGCCGATCTCCAGCGCGGTGCCCAGGTCGTCGTCGTCGAAGGCCCGCCGGTCGGGCCCGTTGACCAGGGTGACCGCGCCCATCACCGTGCCCCGGCCCGGTGCCGGCACCGGCACGGTCAGGTGCGAGGCGAAGCCCAGCCGTTCGGCGAGGGCCACCAGTTCCGGGGCGTCGCTGGCCCGCCGGACGTCGTCCAGGTCGGCCACGCCGCGCAGCACCGGCTGGCCCGTCCGCAGCACCGTCCGGGTGACCGAGGCGGGGCCGAGCCGGTGCAGCGCGACCTCGCCGAACCGGGTGATGTCGGCGGCGCGGGCCGGGTCGCGGTGCACGGCGGTCACCCAGCGGGGGGTGCCGCCCTGGTCGATCAGGGTCACCATGGCCCAGTCGGCCAGCCGGGGCACCACCGCGTCGGCCAGCCGCCCCACCGCCGTCTCCACGTCGAGCGTCCCGGTCAGCTCCTCGCTCAGCGAGGCGAGCAGGTTGAGCCGTTCGTGTGCCTGCTCGACCAGCCGGCGGGCCGCCTCGGCCGCGTCCAGCGCGATCCGTAGCCGCAGCTCCGACGAGCAGGCCGCCGCCAGGTCGGCAAGCGTCCGTAGCTGTGCCTTCGTCCAGGCCCGGGGTTTGCTGTCGATCGCGCACAGCGAGCCGAGCACCCGGCCGTCCAGGTCGGTCAGCGGCATCCCGGCGTACGCGACGACGCCCAGCTCCGGCACGGCCAGGTTGTCCCGCACCCGGGGGTAGAGCCGGGCGTCCGGCAGCACCAGCGGGATCTCGGTGTCGATCACGTGCTGGCAGAACGAGTGGCTCAGCGGGGTCTGCCGGCGGGCGGCCCACGGCTCGGGCAGCCCGACCGCGCCGGGGAAGAACTGCCGGGTCTCGGTGACCAGCGAGACCAGCGCCACCGGCACGTCGAGCAGGTCGCTGACCAGCCGGGCGAACCGGTCGAACGCCTCGTCCGGCGTGGCGTCCAGGCCGGTCTCGGTCAGCGAGCGCAGCCGGGCCGGATCGGCCAGCGCGGCGATGTCCAGGTCCGGCCGTACGGTGCGTTCGGTCATCGACCACCTGTCTGCCGTCGTGGGGGAGGACACCGTTCGGCGTTCCGACCCCCGGTTATACCCGTCCCGCCCGACCGTCACCCGTGGCCGTCGGCGGCGCCGCCCGGTACGGCGTCGTCCTGCGGCCCGTCGGTGCCGCCCACCCGCCGGAGGGCTATCGTCGGCACGCGTGAAGGTATGGATTCCGCACCCCGAAGGGGTCGAGCTGCTCGGTTCCGTCCCGGCCGGTGTCACGGTACAGCCGTGGACCGACCCGGCGAATCCGCCAGGTGACCCGACCGACGTCCGCTTCTGGGTGCCGCCGTTCCTGGCCGGGGCGGACACCACGGCGATGCTGGACCGGCTGCCCGATCTGGCGGTGGTGCAGCTGCTCTCCGCCGGGGCGGACGCCTGGACGGGCCGGGTGCCCGCCGGGGTCACCCTCTGCGACGCCCGGGGGGTGCACGACGCCGGCACCGCCGAGTGGGTGGTCACCGCGATCCTCGCCCAGCTGCGCGGCTTTCCCGAGCTGGCCCGCGCCCAGGCCCGCCGGGAGTGGGCGTACGACCGGGTCGCGCCGACCGACGAGCTGACCGGCAAGCGGGTGCTGATCGTCGGGGCCGGTTCGATCGGCGCGGCGGTCCGGGCCCGGCTGGCCCCGTTCGACGTCACCTTCACCCTGGTCGCCCGGACCGCCCGGCCGGACGAGGGGGTGCACGCGGTGACCGAGCTGCCGTGCCTGCTGCCGGAGGCCGACGTGGTGGTGCTGCTGGTGCCGCTGACCGATGCCACCCGGGGGCTGGTCGACGCCGCGTTCCTGGCCGCCATGCCGGACGGGGCGCTGCTGGTCAACGCCGCCCGGGGCCCGGTGGCGGACACGGCGGCGCTGGTCGCGGAGCTGACCTCGGGCCGGCTACGGGCGGCGTTGGACGTGACCGACCCGGAGCCGCTGCCGGCGTACCATCCGCTCTGGGAACTGCCGAACGTACTGCTCACCCCGCACGTCGCCGGTTCGGTACGCGGGCTGCTGCCCCGGGCGTACCGGCTGGTGGGGGAGCAGGTGCGCCGGTTCGTCGCCGGGTCACCGCTGGTCAACACGGTGGTCGACGGCTACTGACCCGGGCGGGGCCGACCTGCCGGTGGGGGTGCGCCGGCTCAGCGCGCGTCGGGCAGGGCCTGCCCGGTGACCGCGACCAGCCGGGGCAGGTCGACACCCCGGACGGCGGGCAGTGGCAGCTGGTGGCCGTCGGTGAGCCGGACGACGGCCCGGCCGCGCGGGTCGGCGGCCAACTCGACGACCTGCTCCCAGGGGATGCGCCGGCCCCCGGCGAGCGCCCGCAGCCGCAGCCCGCGCGGGTCGGCGTCGGTGCCGGAGCGCCAGGCCCAGACCGCGACGGTCAGCGGGACCAGCAGCACCGGCAGCAGGTACCACCGGGCGGCGGCCAGGGGCAGCGCGCCGATGGTGGCGATGACGGCCGCGACCAGGATGGCCTGGTTGTGCCGGAAGCGGATGGTGTCGGCGCGACTCACCCCCCGATGATTCCACCCGGGGCCGGGGCGGCGCCGGGCGGGCGGTGGGGCGGCCGCGACCGGCACTACCCGGTGATGTAGGTCACGACCGGAGGGCGTAACCGGGCGGATGGTGCCTCGTTGAACCGCTAACCCTCAGCCGCACCGCGCCGTGTCCCCCTCACGAAGGTGACCGCCGTGACCGTCGACCGTCCCCTCCGCCGCCCATCGTCCGCACCCGTGGGGCTCACCCTGCTGGTCGCGTTCCTCCTCGTCGCCGCCGCCCTGGTCGACGCCGTCGCGCCGCTGGCCGCCACCACGACGGCCGGCGCGGGCGGCTGTGCCGTGGCTGCCGCCCGGCTGCTCCGCCTCACCGCCGGCGGCAGGCCGGACCGTCGCGTCCCGCACCGCCGGGCCGCCGTCCTGCTCACCGTCGCGGCGGCCGTGGTCGGGACGACCGTGGCGGTGCTACCGCTGGCACCGGCGTTCCACCGGGCCGAGGTCGCGGCGGTCGGGCTCGGCACGGCCACGCTCGGCTACGCGCTGGGCCTGTTCCTGCTGCCAGGCCGCTCCCGGCTGACGCCCCGGGCCCGGTGGCGGCGCGGCGTCGACCTCCTCGGCCTCGGCACCGCCCTGCTCTTCGCCGGCTGGGTGCTGGTCCCGCCCGGCCCGGTGCCCCCGGTGGTCCGGGTGGTCACCGTCGCGGGCGCGGGTGTCCTGGCCGGGCTGCTGGTGGGCGCGTCGGCCGGGCACCGTGGCCATCCTGGCGCGGCCCGGTGCCGGCTCGGCGTGGCGGCGGTCCTGCTCGGTCTGGCCGACCTGGTGGTGCTGCTGGCCTACCGGGCCCCCTCGGTGGCGCTGCTGACCGCGGTGCCGCTGCTGGTCGGCGGGGCCCTGCTGACGGCCGCCGGGATGGCCCGGGTCGCGGCGGGCGACCCGACGGTCCCGACCGGTCCGGCGCCGGCCTGGCCCCGGGTGACCGCACCGGCGGCGGTGGCGAGCGTGGCGGCCGCCGGTCATCTGGCGTTCGTCGGCGGTTTCACCCCGACCGCCGTCCTGCTGGGGCTGGCGGTGATCCCGCCGCTGGTGGCCCGGGAACTGATCTCCGTGACCGACCAGCGGCGGTGGGCCGGGCGGTTGGCCGCCCGCGAGGTGTACTTCCGCACGCTGGTCGCCGGCGGTCGTGACCTGGTCCTCGTTCTCGACGACGGGTTGCGGGTGCGCTGGCTCTCGGCGGCCGGTGAACGCTGGTTCGGGCTGCGCCAGGAGGCGGTGTGCGGGCGGCCGCTGGCCGACCTGCTGCATCCGGACGACGCGCCGGGCGTCCTGGCCCGGCTGGCCGGACGGCCGGGCCGGGACGCCGCGCCGTCCCCGGGCGACGCCGTCGCGCCACCGTCCGGCGATCCCGTCGCGCCACTGTCAGGCGATGCCGTCGCGCCGCTGCTGGTGGCCCGGATGCGGACCGGTGACGGCGGCTGGCGGGAGACCGAGTCGACGGTGAGCGACCAGCGGACCGTGCCGGAGGTGGCCGCGGTGGTGTTGCACGTCCGCGACGTCGGTGACCGCCGCCGGTCCGAGCGTGAGCGTCGCCGGGGCGCGGCCACCGACCCGCTCACCGGGTTGTCCACCCGGCGGGAGCTGCTGCGGGTGCTCGACGAACGGGGCGGCACCCCCGGCGCGCTCCTCCTGCTCGACGTGCACGGGCTCGGCCCGGCGCGGGAAGCCGCCGGCCCGGACCCGCTCCTGGCCACCACCGCCCGCCGGCTGCGCGACGTGGTCGGCCCCCGGGACCTGGTCGCCCGGTTGTCAGGTGAGGAGTTCGCGGTGGTCACCGACGCCGGCCCGGTCCCGGCGTACGCGTTGGGCGAGCGGCTGCTGGCCGCGTTGACCGAGCCGTGTCCGGTGCCGACCGGGATGGCCCGGCTCCGGGTCGGCGTGGGCCTGACCGAGCTGGCCGCGACGTCGCCGCAGGACGCGGTGCGCCAGGCCGACCTGGCGCGCCGCCGGGCCGTCCAGCTCGGCCGCAACCGGGTCGAGTGGTACGACGCCTGCCTGGAGGAGGAGCTGGTCCGCCGGCTGGACCTGGAACGGGAGCTGCCCGGCGCGGCGGCCCGGGGCGAGTTGGACCTGGTCTACCAGCCGGTGCTGGCGCTGGCCGACCGGCGACCGGCCGGCATCGAGGCGTTGCTGCGCTGGCGCAGTCCGGTGCTGGGCACCGTGCTGCCGGCCGAATTCCTGCCGGTCGCCGAGGATCTGGGTCTGCTGGGGGAGCTGGGCCGGTGGGTGCTCGACCGGGCCTGCCGGCAGCTCGCCGACTGGTCGGCCGGGGGCCGGGAGCTGTGGCTGGCGGTCAACGTCACCCTCGCCGAGCTGTTGGCGCCGGATCTGGTGCCCCGGGTGGCGGCGGTGCTGGCCGGACACGGGGTCCCGGCGGAGCGGCTGGTGCTGGAGATCGCCGAGTCGCGGCTCGGGGCCGACCTGCCCACGGTGGTGGCCCGGCTGGCCGGCCTGCGGTCGCTGGGGGTACGTACCGCGTTGGACAGCTTCCGGGCCGAGCACGCCTCCCTGGCCCAGCTGCGTCGGCTGCCGATCGACCTGTTGAAGGTGCAGCCCCGGCCGGTCGACCCGGACGAGGACTCCCGACCGTTGATCGACGTGGTGGTGGGGTTGGGGGAGCGACTGGGGGTGACCGTGGTGATGGCCGAGCTGGAGTCGGAGCCGGACGTGGCGCGGGCCACCCGGGCCGGCTGCCGGTACGGGCAGGGGTTCGCGTTGGCGCGTCCGGCCACCGCCGAGCGGGTCGAGGCGTACTTCGCGGAGTTCCCGACGACATCCCGTTGATGGTCGGGCCGGGTCGGGATGAACCGGTTCACCTTGACCGGGGCGGGGCGGTGCTGCCCCGGGGGGTGAGGTGCGCCGTCTCGTCCTGGAGCCCGCGCACCGGCTCACCGGCGATGACGGCGAGCAACTGTCGGGCGGCGTGCGCGCCGTAGGCGGGGATGTCCCGGCCGAGCGCGGTCAGCGGCGGGTGCACCAGTTGGCACAGCGGGGAGTCGTCCCAGGCCACGATGGACAGATCGGTGGGGACGCCGAGGCCCATCTCCTGGGCCACGGCCAGCCCGGCGATAGCCATCACGTCGTTGTCGTAGATCACCGCGGTCGGGCGGTGGGCGGAACTGAGCAGCCGCCGGGTGGCGCGTGCGCCCTCCTCGCCGGTGTAGTCCGACCAGACGGTCGCCGCGTCGGTGAGCCCGAGCCGGCCGCACACCTCGGCGAACGCGTCGGTACGGATCTCGGTGTGCAGCAGCGACGGCAGCCCGCCGACCCGGGCGATCCTGCGGTGGCCGAGGGCGACCAGGTACTCCACCGCCTCGGCGAGCGCCGCCGCGTCGTCCGACCAGACGTGGGCCAGCGTGCCGGTGTGCCTCGGCCCGCCGATCACCACGGCGGGTAGTTGCAGCTCCTCCAGGGCGGGCACCCGGATGTCGTCGGTCCGCAGGTCGCAGACAAGGACCCCGTCGACCCGCCGTTCGGCCCACCACCGGCGGTAGACCGCGATCTCCGCCTCCTGGTCGGCCACCACCTGGAGGGTCAGCGCGTACGACCGGGCGGAGAGTTCGGCCTCGACGCCGCTGATCAGCTCCATGAAGAACGGTTCGATGCCGAGTATCCGGGCCGGTCGGCACAGGGCCAGGCCGACGGCGTTGGCGGTGGCGCCGGAGAGCGCGCGGGCGGCACTGCTCGGGCTGAATCCGATCTCGGTGGCGATCGCCAGGATGCGTTGCCGGGTGGCTTCCGAGACGCCCGGCTGCCCGTTGAGCGCGTACGACACCGCGCCCTTGGACACTCCGGCGCGTCGGGCGACGTCGGCGATGGTCGGCCGCTTCACCGGCGGTTTCCTCCACTTCTCGCGGCCTGGGCAGGCCGTTCTCGGGCCGGGGTCACCGGCGGTCCTCACGCTACCGGTGCCCCCGTCGGCCGTCGTCCCCGGCCGTGGCCGGTCCCGTTCGGCGGGGGCGCCTGATTCGCTTGCTCGGTTAAGTGTGCCGGTCGGCCTGTGCGCCGCCACCAGTGACCGGTGCCTTTCCACCTGCCGGAAGGCGTGGACAGGCATGCCGGAAAGGCTTTCGGGGCGGCCCGGGTTACCGCCCGGGGTCGTCGTTAACCGGCCGTTGACAGTGCACGGGGCGGCCCGTACGGTGGCCTCACTTATCCGGTTCAGTCGACGTTCCTCGATGCGTGGAGCGTTCCACAAGCGTGCGCGGAGGATGAGATGACACGGTCCTGGACCCGCTGGGCCCGCGCGGCGGCGGTCGGTGCCGTCAGCCTGACGCTGGTCGCGGCGTGCAGCGGCAGGAGCACCACCGGCTCGGACGGCGGTGGCCAGGTCACCCTGAAGATCAATTTCTGGGGCGACTTCGGTCTCCAGGACCTCAAGACCCGCTACGAGGCCGACCACCCCAACATCAAGATCCAACTCAACTCGGGCGAGTACAACGCCCAGCACGAGGATCTCCAGAAGAAGCTCGTCGCCGGCTCCGGAGCGGCCGACATCGCCGCCATCGACGAGGGCTTCATGGTCCAGTTCCGCAGCCAGTCGGACAAGTTCGTCAACCTGCTCGACAAGGGCGCCGGCTCGTACGAGAGCAGGTACCTGCCGTGGAAGTGGAAGCAGTCACTGTCGGCCGACGGTAAGACCCAGATCGGCCTCGGCACCGACGTCGGCGGCCTGGCCATGTGCTACCGCACCGACCTGTTCGCCGCCGCCGGGCTGCCCACCGACCGCGACCAGGTCTCCGCCCTCTGGCCCACCTGGGACAGGTTCATCCAGGTCGGCCAGGACTACACCGGCCGGACGAAGAAGAAGTTCCTCGACTCCGGCACCAACCTGTTCAACCCGATCCTGGGCCAGCAGCCCGTCGGCTTCTACGACGAACAGGAACAGCTCCGGATGGAGCAGGGTCCCAAGGTCGCGTTCGACTACACGATCAGGGCGGTCCAGGCCGGTCTGTCGGCCAACCTGGCCAGCTTCCAGGCCGACTGGGACAAGGGCTTCACCGCCGGCTCGTTCGCCGTCCTCGCCTGCCCGGCGTGGATGCTCGGCCACATCAAGGACACCGCGCCCGGCACCCAGGGCAAGTGGGACATCGCCGCGGTGCCCGGTGGCGGCGGCAACTGGGGCGGCTCGTTCCTCACCATCCCGAAGCAGAGCAGGCACGTCGACGAGGCGTACGAGCTGCTGGAGTGGCTGGTCCAGCCGGAGCAGCAGATCGAGATCTTCAAGAAGGTCGGCAACCTGCCCTCGCAGCCGGCGCTCTACGCCGACCCGGCGATCGCCGAGTTCAAGAACCCGTTCTTCCACGACGCGCCGGTCGGGCAGATCTTCCCGACGATGGCGCAGGGGCTCACCCCGCAGTACCTGGGCAAGCGGAACGGCCCGACCCGGGTGGCCGTGGAGAACGTCATCAACCGGGTGCAGAACGGGACGCTGAAGCCGGACGCCGCCTGGGCCGAGGCGGTCAAGGAGGCGGAGAAGGCCCGCACCTCCTGACCCGTACGCCGCCCCGCCCCCGTACCGTCCCCGGCCCTGGAGGGTGCCCCGTGTCCACCACCCGTGCCGTGCCGCCGTCACCGCACCGCACCGGTCCGCAGCGCGCGGCCTCCGGGGCCGGCGACCGGTCGACCGGCTGGCGCGACCGGCTGTACCGGTTCGACCTGCGCTACCTGCCCTACCTGATGGTCGCGCCGTTCTTCCTGCTGTTCGGCGTCTTCGGGCTGTTCCCGCTGCTGTTCAACGGGGTCGTCGCGCTGCGCAACTACCGGCTCGACGACCCCACCCTCCCCTACTGGGCGGGGTTCGCGAACTTCACCCGGCTGGTCGGCGACGAGGACTTCGGGAACGCGCTCTACAACACCTTCGGCATCTTCCTGCTCTCCTCGGTGCCGCAACTGTTGCTGGCGCTGGTGGTCGCCTCGCTGCTCAACCGCAGGCTGCGGGCGCAGACCTGGTGGCGGGTCGGGGTGCTGCTGCCGTACGTCACCCCGATCGTGGCCTCGACGATGGTGTTCAGCGTCTTCTTCTCCCGCAGTTTCGGGATGGCGAACTGGCTGCTCGCCGAGGTGGGCATCGGCGGGACGGGGGACGCCGCGATCGACTGGCGGGCCGACAAGCCGCACGCGTGGATCGCCATCGCCACCATGGTCAACTGGAAGTGGATCGGCTACAACGCCCTGCTCTACCTGGCCGCCATGCAGTCCATCCCGCGTGACGTCTATGAGGCGTCGGCGATCGACGGGGCCGGCCCGTGGCGGCAGCTGTGGCGGATCACCGTGCCGATGATCCAGCCGGTGATCGTGTTCACGGTGGTGCTGTCCACCATCGGCGGGCTGCAACTGTTCACCGAGCCGATGCTGTTCGACCTCAACGCGCAGGCCGCCACCGGCGGACCGAACGGCGAGTGGCAGACCATCGCCCAGCTCATCTACAAGGTCGGCTGGAAGGACCTCAACCTCGGCTACGCCGCCGCGATGTCCTGGGCACTGTTCCTGATCATCCTGCTGGTCACCGGGCTCAACACCCTGCTCACCAACCGCCTGTCAGGGGGACGCCGGTGAGCGCGAGGAACGCAGCGCAGCGGAGTCCCGCAGTCGCGAACGAAAGGGGTCGCCGGTGAGCGCGAGGAACGCAGCGCAGCGGAGTCCCGCAGTCGCGAACGAAAGGGGTCACCGATGACCGCCGCCGCCCCGCCGCGACCCACCCGACCGGCCCGCCGGCGCCGGCCCGCCCTGTCGGGCCGCGCGCCGCAGGACACCCCGGCCGGCCTCGGCACGTACCTGCTGCTGTCGTTGACCTTCCTGTTCGCCGCGTTCCCGCTGTACTGGATGTTCGTCATCGCCACCAGCGACGACGAGGCGCTGGCGAAGCTGCCCCCGGCGGTGGTGCCCGGCGACCGGTTCCTGGCCAACCTGGAGGAGGTCTTCTCGCTCCAGGACGTCTACTTCGCCGCCTCCCTGGTCAACAGCGTCATCGTGTCGACCGTGGTGACCGCCTCGGTGCTGTTCTTCTGCTCGCTGGCCGGGTTCGCCTTCGCCAAGCTGCGGTTCCGGGGCAGCAACGCGCTGATGCTGCTCGTCGTGCTCACCCTCACCGTGCCCAACCAGCTCGGCATCGTCGCGCTCTACATCGTGATGGGCCGGCTCGGCTGGAACGGCACCCTGCTGGCGGTCATCGCGCCGGGCCTGGTCACCGCGTTCGGGGTGTTCTACATGCGGCAGTTCATCGTCAACAGCGTTCCCGACGAGCTGGTCGAGTCGGCCCGGGTCGACGGGGCGACCACCATGCGGATCTACCGCAGCATCGCGCTGCCGGCGATCCGCCCGGCCCTGGCGGTGCTGGGCCTGCTCACCTTCGTGGCCACCTGGAACGACTTCCAGTGGCCGCTGATCACGCTCAGCGGCACCGACTATCCGACCTCGATGGTGGCCGTCTCCGACCTGGCGAGCGGCAACTACGTCATCTACCGTCGGGTGCTCGCGGGGGCGTTCATCGCCACGGTCCCGCTGCTGGTGATGCTCTTCGTCGGCGGCCGGCAGATCGTCCGGGGAATCATGGAAGGCGCGGTGAAGTCGTGAACCGTCAGGCGTTGCACGAGGGATGGCAGCTGCGCGCGGTGTCCGGGCCGCAGGTGCCCGATGCCGTCGCCGGCCGGGCGGTGCCCGCCACCGTACCGGGCTGCGTGCACACCGACCTGCTCGCCGCCGGTCTGATCGACGACCCCTACCTCGATGCCAACGAGACGACGCTGGCCTGGATCGGCCGCACCGACTGGGAGTACGCGACCACGTTCGTGCACCGGTCCGGCGACGACGACCGGGTCGACCTGTTCTGCGCCGGGCTGGACACGGTCGCCACGCTCACCCTCAACGGCGTCGAGGTCGGCCGCACCGCGAACATGCACCGGTCGTACCGGTTCGACGTGGCCCCGGCGCTGCGGCCGGGGGAGAACACCCTCGCCGTCCGGTTCGCCTCGGCGTACCGGTACGCCGAGGCGCAGCGGGACCGGCTCGGTGACCGGCCCAACGCCTACCCGGAGCCGTTCCCGTTCATCCGCAAGATGGCCTGCAACTTCGGCTGGGACTGGGGGCCGACGCTGGTCACCGCCGGGATCTGGCAGGAGATCGGCTTGCACGCCTGGTCCACCGCCCGGCTCGGCACCGTCCGTCCACTGGTGACGGTCGTCGACGGGCAGGGCCGGGTCGAGCTGCACGTCGAGGTCGAGCGGGTGGCCGACGTGCCGCTGACCGTCCGCGCCGAGGTCGCCGGCGTCACCGGCGAGGCGACCGTCCCCGCCGGCCGGCGCACGGCCGCGCTGACCCTCACCGTCGCCGACCCCGAGCTGTGGTGGCCCCGGGGGTACGGCGCACAGCCACTGCACCCGCTGACGGTGACCCTGGCGACGGCCGACGGCCGCACGCTGGACACCTGGTCGCAGCGGATCGGCTTCCGCTCGGTACGCCTGGACACCACCCCCGACGCCCACGGCACCCCGTTCACCCTGCACGTCAACGACGTGCCGGTGCTGGTCCGGGGGGTCAACTGGATCCCCGACGACGCGTTCCCCACCCGGGTCACCCGCGACCGGCTGGCCCACCGGTTCACCCAGGCCGCCGACGCCAACGTCAACCTGCTGCGGGTCTGGGGCGGTGGCCGGTACGAGTCGACCGACTTCTACTCCCTGGCCGACGAGCGCGGCCTGCTGGTGCAGCAGGACTTCCTGTTCGCCTGCGCGGCGTACCCGGAGGAGGAGCCGTTCGGCACGGAGGTCGAGGCGGAGGCGCGGGAGCAGGTGACCCGGCTGGCCGGGCACCCGTCGCTGGTGCTGTGGACCGGCAACAACGAGAACATCTGGGGCTGGCACGACTGGGACTGGCAGGAGCCGCTGGCCGGCCGGAGCTGGGGGCGGGGCTTCTATCTCGACCTGCTACCCCGGGTGATGGGTGAGCTGGACCCGACCCGCCCGTACTGGCCGGGCAGCCCGTGGTCGGGCAGCGAGGCGGTCCACCCCAACGACCCGGCGCACGGCACCACACACATCTGGGACGTCTGGAACACCGACGACTACACGAAGTACCGCGAGTACGTCCCCCGGTTCGTCGCCGAGTTCGGCTACCAGGCACCCCCGGCGTACGCGACGCTGCGCCGGGCGTTGTCCGACGATCCGCTCGCGCCCGACTCGCCGGGGATGGCCCACCACCAGAAGGCCGCCGACGGGGACGCCAAGCTGCGACGCGGGCTCGACGCGCACCTGCCCGCCCCGGCCGACTTCGACGACTGGCACTACCTGACCCAGCTCAACCAGGCGCGGGCGATCCAGTTGGGGGTGGAACACTTCCGCGCCCACCGGGACGTCTGCTCGGGCACCATCGTCTGGCAGCTCAACGACTGCTGGCCGGTCACCTCCTGGTCGGCCGTCGACGGCGACGGTCGCCGCAAACCCCTGTGGTACGCGCTGCGCCGGGCGTACGCCGACCGGCTGCTCACCGTCCAACCCCGCGACGGCGGGCTGGTGCTGGTGGCGGTGAACGAGACCGGCACCCCGTGGCGGGCCCCGGTGACGGTGACCCGGTCCACCCTGACCGGCGAGCCGAGGGCGAAGACGTCGTACCCGCTCGACGTGCCCGCGTACGCGGCGGTGACGGTGCCGCTGCCGGCGGACCTGGCGGTGGCCGAGGAGGAACGCCGGGAACTGCTGGTCGCCGAGGCCGGTGACACCGCCGAGCGGGCGCTGTGGTTCTTCGCCGAGGACCGGGACGCGCAGTGGCCGGCGGCCCGCTACGAGGCGACGGTGGAACCGGTCGACGGCGGCCAGCGGGTCCGGGTGACCGCGCGGACCGTGCTGCGGGACCTGACGCTGTTCCCGGACCGGCTCGACCCGGCCGCCGAGGTGGACACCGCGCTGGTCACCCTGCTGCCGGGGGAGTCGGTCACGTTCACGGTGAGTTCCCGTACCCCGCTGGACCCGGCGGCGTTGACCGGCCGGCCGGTGCTGCGCTGCGTCAACGACCTGGTCGACGACGCGACCGGGGCTACGACGGGCTGACCGGACGGGGTGCCGCCCCCCGCCGGCTGTCAAGGGGCGGGCCGCCCCTTGACAGCCCCGGTGCGATCAGCGAGGGTCGATGCGTTCCGGGTGCGGCGGCGCGCTCCTCCCCTCGTTCGAAGGGCAGCCGTGATGTCGTCCGCGTTCACCCGCCGCCACCTGTTCCGCCTCGGCGGGGCCACCCTCGTCGTCGCCGCCGGCACCGGGCTCGGCCTGCCCGCCCTGGCCGCCGGCACCGTCACCGTCGACCTGGTGGTCTACGGCGCGACGTCAGCCGGCATCATGGCCGCCGTGCAGATGCGCCGGCTCGGCGGCACCGCCGTGATCGTCGAACCGGGCAGCCACGTCGGCGGGCTCACCACCGGCGGGCTCGGCTACACCGACAGCGGCACCAGCGCCGCCATCGGCGGCCTCGCCGGGGAGTTCTACCGCCGGGTGTACGCCCGCTACCAGGGCACCCCGGTCACCCCCGACTCGCCGATGCGGCTGGTCTTCGAGCCGCACGTGGCCGCTGAGGTCTTCGACGACCTGCTCACCGAGCACGCGGTCCCGGTCTACCTGGACGCCCCGCTGGCCACGGTCGAGCGGGCCGGCGACCGGATCACCGGGCTGGTCACCGCGCACGGGCAGCTCTTCACCGGCCCGATGTTCGTCGACGCCACGTACGAGGGTGACCTGATGGCCGCCGCCGGGGTGTCGTACACCGTCGGGCGGGAGGCCAACACCGCGTACGGCGAGACCGTCAACGGGGTGCAGTTGCGCGGGGAACACCAGTTCACCCGGCCCGTCGACCCGTACGTGGTGCCGGGCAGCCCGGCCAGCGGCCTACTCCCCGGCATCTCCGCCGCCCCGGTCGCGCCCAACGGCACCGGCGACGACCGGATCCAGGCGTACAACTTCCGGATGTGTCTGACCCGGGACGCCGGGCGGGTCCCGTTCCCCCAGCCGGCCGGTTACGACCCGGCCGACTACGAACTGCTGCTGCGGTACGTGCAGGCCGGCTACCCGGGGCCGTTCTTCACCACCCAGAGCGTCGGCGGCGGCAAGACCGACTCGAACAACACCGGGGCGTTCTCCACCGACTTCATCGCCGCGAACCACGCCTACCCGACGGCGACCCGGGCGCAGCGGCAGGCTATGGTCGCCGACCACCTGACGTACCAGCAGGGCCTGATGTGGTTCCTGGCCAACGACCCCCGGCTACCGGCGTCGGTCCGGGCGGGCACCGTCGCCTGGGGCCTGGCCGCCGACGAGTTCACCGCCACCGGCAACTGGCCCCCGCAGCTCTACGTCCGCGAGGCCCGCCGGATGGTCTCGGCGTACGTGATGACCGAGCGGGACTGCCGGGGCGGCGTGCGGGCCGCCGACTCGATCGGGTTGGCCAGCTACACCATGGACTCGCACAACTGCCAGCGGGTGGTGGTGAACGGGCTGGTGAAGAACGAGGGGGACGTGCAGGTCGGGGTCCCCGGCCCGTACCCGGTCAGCTACCGGTCGGTCGTGCCCGCCGCCGGGCAGTGCGCCAACCTGTTCGTGCCGGTCTGCCTGTCGGCCACCCACATCGCGTACGGGTCGATCCGGATGGAACCGGTCTTCATGATCCTCGCCCAGTCGGCGGCGACGGCGGCGAAGCTGGCGATCGACGCGGGGGTGCCGGTGCAGCAGGTGGACGTGGCGGCCCTCCAGGCCCGGCTGCGCGCCGACGGGCAGATCCTCGCCTGGCCGCCCACCGTCGACGGTGAGATCGTGGTGGACAACAAGTCGGCCGGGGTCACCCGGGCCGGTGTCTGGGTGGGCAGCACCGCGATCGGCGGCTACTGGGGGTCGGACTACGAGCACGACGGCAACACCGGCAAGGGCGTCAACCGGCTGCGGTTCACCCCGTCCCTGCCGACGGCCGGGAGCTGGGCGGTCCACCTGCGCTGGACCGCCGACCCGAACCGGGCCGGCAACGTCCCGGTCGACGTGGTGCACGGCGGCGGGGTGACCACCCGGGTGGTCGACCAGCGTACGTCGGGCGGGCAGTGGGTGTCGCTGGGGACCTACCAGTTCCCGGCGGGTACGGCCGGCAGCGTGCTGATCCGCACCGAGGGCACCGACGGGTACGTGGTCGCCGACGCGGCCCGCTTCGTCCCGGCCTGACCTCGCCATCGCTCCACGAACCGGGAGTCACGAACCACGCGACAGTCGACTTGAAGAATTTCGCAAGTGCTAAAGTGTTCACGATGTCGACGGAAGAAGGTCCCGGGTGTCGGTCCCGCTGTACCAGGCCAAGGCGGAGCTGTTCCGCACCCTCGGGCACCCGGTGCGCATCCGGGTGCTCGAACTGCTCCAGGACGGGCCGAAGCCGGTCCGCGACCTGCTCGCCGTCATCGGGGTCGAGCCGTCCAACCTCTCCCAGCAGCTCGCCGTGCTGCGCCGGGCCGGCCTGGTCACCTCCTACCGGGACGGCCCGCTGGTGATGTACTCGCTGAGCACCCCCGACGTGGCCGACCTGCTGGCCGCCGGCCGACGCATCCTCGGCACCGTCCTCACCGACCGCGACGCCCTCCTCGGCGAACTCCGCGCCGGCACCGAAGCGACCGCCGGCAGCACCGCACCCGCCGCCGGACCACCCGGTCCCGCCGCAGGCGGCGACGGGCCACGCGCCCACGTCACGAACGGCCCGCCGGCCCGGCCGGGCCGGTGAACGCCACCGCCGTCGCCGACCGGGTCCTCGGCCTGCTGCCCGACCGCGCCGACTGGCAGGCGGTACGCCGCGCACCCCGGCGGGACCTGGTCGCCGGGCTGACCGTGGCCGTGGTGGCCCTGCCGCTCGCCCTCGCCTTCGGCGTCACCTCCGGGCTGGGCGCGCAGGCCGGGCTGGTCACCGCCGTCGTCGCCGGTGCGGTGGCGGCCGTCTTCGGCGGCTCCCACCTCCAGGTCTCCGGCCCCACCGGGGCGATGACCGTGGTGCTGGTGCCGGTGGTGCAGCAGTTCGGCCCGACCGGGGTGCTGATGGTCGGCGCACTGGCCGGGCTGCTGCTGATCGCCCTCGCCCTGGCCCGCCTCGGCCGCTACGTCCGCTACCTGCCCACCCCCGTCATCGAGGGCTTCACCGCCGGCATCGCCGTGGTCATCGCCCTGCAACAGGTGCCCGCCGCGCTCGGCGTCACCGACGCGCACGGCGACCGGGTCTGGGCCGTCGCCGCCGACGCCGTCGCCCGGTTCGCCGTACACCCCCGGCCGGTGGCGCTGGCCGTCGCGCTCGGGGTGGCGGCGCTGATGCTGCTCGGCGCACGCTTCCGGCCCGGCGTACCGTTCTCGCTGCTCGGGGTGGCCGCTGCCACGGTGCTCGCCGAGACCCTCCCGCTCGACCTGGTGCGGATCGGTGCCCTGCCGCAGGGGCTGCCCGCGCCGTCGCTGGGCTTCCTCGACCCCGGCGCGGTCGGCGTGCTGCTGCCGTCGGCGCTGGCGGTGGCCGCGCTCGCCGCGCTGGAGAGCCTGCTGTCGGCCACCGTCGCCGACGGGATGACCGTCGGGCAACGGCACGACCCGGACCGGGAACTGTTCGGTCAGGGCCTGGCCAACCTCGCCTCGCCGCTGTTCGGCGGCATCCCGGCCACCGCCGCCATCGCCCGTACGGCCGTCAACGTCCGCGCCGGGGCGGCATCGAAGCTGGCCGCGCTCACCCACGCGGTGGCGCTCGCCGCGATCGTGCTGGCCGCCGCCCCGCTGGTCGGCCGGATCCCGCTCGCCGCGCTCGCCGGGGTGCTGCTCGCCACCACGATACGGATGATCGAGGCCGGATCGCTGTGGGCGCTGGCCCGCGCCACCCGGGGCGACGCCCTGGTGCTGGTGCTCACCTTCGTCGTCACGGTCGCCTGGGACCTGGTCACCGCCGTCGCCGTCGGGGTCGCCGTGGCGGTGGTGATCGCGCTGCGCGCGGTGGCCCGCAGCGCCCGGCTGGAACAGGTGCCGCTCGACCGGGGCGAGCACAGCGCCGAGGAACACGCCCTGCTGGCCGAGCACATCGTGGCGTACCGGCTGGACGGGCCGCTGTTCTTCGCCGCCGCGCACACCTTCCTGCTGGAACTGTCCGAGGTGGCCGACGTCCGGGTGGTCATCCTGCGGATGTCCCGGGTGTCGGCGCTGGACGCCACCGGCGCGCACGTGCTCGGCGATGCCATCGGGCGGCTGCGCGGACGGGGGATCACCGTGCTGCTCTCCGGCATCACCCCCGACCACGACCAGGTGCTCGCCACCCTCGGGGTGGCCGACGAGTTGCGCCGCGACGGGCTGGTCTTCCCCGACACCCCGGCCGCGATCGCCCACGCCCGGGAACTGCTCCAGGGCCCGGTCACCGCCTGACGGGGGTCGGCGGTTGATCGACTCTTCGGGGCCGATGTAGCGGTGTCCCCGGATAGGGATACCGCTACATCGCCGATGTGGCGGCGCGGGCGACGCCGGTCCGGACTACTCCGGGACGCGGCGGTACGCGCCGTCGCTGGCCGAGGTGGCCATCGAGGCGTACGCGCGCAGGGCGGCGGACACCGGACGCTGCCGGTCGAGCGGGGTGTACGGCCGGTCCCGCTTCTCCTGCGCCACCCGGCGGGCCTCCAGCACGTCGTCGGGCACGTTCAGTTCGATCGACCGGGCCGGGATGTCGATGACGATCTCGTCGCCGGGCTCGACCAGGGCGATCAGCCCACCGGAGGCCGCCTCGGGGGAGGCGTGCCCGATGGACAGCCCGGAGGTGCCACCGGAGAACCGGCCGTCGGTGAGCAGTGCGCACGACCGGCCCAGCCCGCGCCCCTTGAGGAACGAGGTGGGGTAGAGCATCTCCTGCATGCCGGGGCCGCCCTTGGGGCCCTCGTAGCGGATCACCACGACGTCCCCGGCGACGACCTCCTTGGCGAGGATCGCGGCGACCGCGTCGTCCTGCGACTCGTAGACCTTGGCCGGGCCCCGGAAGGTCAGGCACTCCTCGGGCACCCCGGCGGTCTTCACCACGCAGCCCTCCGGCGCGAGGTTGCCGTGCAGGATGGCCAGCCCGCCGTCGGCGGTGTAGGCGTGCTCCCGGTCCCGCACACAACCCTGCGCGGCGTCGGTGTCCAGGGTGGACCAGCGGTTGGTGGTGGAGAACGGCTCGACGGTGCGCACCCCGCCGGGCGCGGCATGGAACAGCTCGACCGCCTCCGGCTTCGGCGAGCCGCCCCGGACGTCCCAGTCGGTGAGCCACTGGGCCAGCGAGGGGGAGTGCACGGCGTGCACGTCGCGGTGCAGCAGGCCGGCGCGGTCGAGTTCACCGAGGATGGCCGGGATGCCACCGGCGCGGTGCACGTCCTCCATGTGGTAGTTGGGCGAGTTCGGGGCGACCTTGGCCAGGCAGGGCACCCGCCGGGAGATGGCGTCGATGTCGGCGACGCCGAAGTCGAGTTCGGCCTCGCGGGCCGCGGCGAGCAGGTGCAGGATCGTGTTGGTCGATCCGCCCATCGCCACGTCGAGGGCGACCGCGTTGTCGAACGCCTTGCGGTTGGCGACGGCGCGGGGCAGCACCGAGGCGTCGTCGTGGTCGTACCAGCGCTTGGCGATCGCGACGGCGGTCCGGCCGGCCTCGACGAACAGCGACCGGCGCGCGGCGTGGGTGGCCAGCGTCGAGCCGTTGCCGGGCAGGGCCAGGCCGATCGCCTCGGTGAGGCAGTTCATCGAGTTGGCGGTGAACATGCCGGAGCAGGAGCCGCAGGTGGGGCAGGCGGACCGCTCGATCTCGCCGAGCTGGTCGTCGGTGACCGCCTCGTTGGAGGAGGCGATCATCGCGTCGATCAGGTCGATCTTGGAGTGCACGATCCCCTCGATCGCCACCGTCTTGCCGGCCTCCATCGGGCCGCCGGAGACGAAGACGGTCGGGATGTTGAGCCGCAGCGCGGCCAGCAGCATCCCGGGGGTGATCTTGTCGCAGTTCGAGATGCAGACCAGCGCGTCCGCGCAGTGCGCGTTGACCATGTATTCGACCGCGTCGGCGATCAGCTCCCGGCTGGGCAGCGAGTAGAGCATCCCGCCGTGGCCCATGGCGATGCCGTCGTCCACGGCGATGGTGTTGAACTCGCGCCCCACCCCGCCGGCCTCGGCCACCGCGTCCGCGACCAGGCCACCCATGTCCTTCAGGTGGACGTGACCGGGGACGAACTGGGTGAAACTGTTCGCGATGGCGACGATCGGCTTGCCGAAGTCGTCGTCGGTCATCCCGGTGGCCCGCCAGAGGGCCCGGGCGCCGGCCATCGTCCGACCGTGGGTGGAGGTCCTCGACCGCAGCTCAGGCATGGGTACCAGTCTTGCACCGTCCGGCGGGCGGCTCCTACCGCTCGCGCCGTGTCCCAACAGTTGCACACCCGGTACCCCGTTGCGGGCGGCGATCCGGCACAGTTGAGGTCGTGCGTTTACCCCCGGGCATGGTCGCCGTGGCGGTGTTGAGCGGCCTGCTCGCCGTCGCCGCCACCGCACTGTTGGCCGACTCGGCCCGGCGGCGCGGCGGGCCGCACCGCCAGGCGCACCTGCTGTTCGCCGTGGCCGCCACGGTCGCCCTGGCCACCCTGGTCGCCGGCACCGTCGCGGTGCTCGGCGCGACCGAGCACGGGGCGCACCGGCGCGGGCAGGGAATGGGCTGGGCGTCACTGATCGCGGCCGGCACCGCGCTGAGCGGGCTGGGCTACTGCGCGGGTCTGCTCCGCCTGCCCGGCGCGATGGTGGCCCGGGCCGCCGCCGCGCGGCTGCTGCTCGACGGGCTGACCGTGGCCGCCGCGATCTGGTTCGTCGGCTGGGTGCTCTTCTCGGAGCCGACCCGGCTGCTCGGGCCGGCGACCCCGAGCGCCTGCCCGGCCATCCTGCTCGCGTCGGTGACCGTGGCGCTCACCGCCGGCCTCACCGCGATGGTGGTGGCCCGCGCCGACGGCCCACGGACCCGACTGGCCGTGCTCGGCGTCGGCATCACCGCGACCGCCATCGGTGGTCTCGGCCTGGCCGCCGGGGTCTGCCAGGGCGGCTCGGCGATGGCGCTGACCGGTGCCGCGCTGCTCGCCGTGGGCATGCTCGCCGGGGCGCTCGCCGTGCACCGGGTGGACGCCCCCGGCCAGGTCGACATCGACCTGATCCGCCGCGACGGCGAGTACGCCTTCATCCCGATGGTGGCGATGGCCGGTTCGGCGATGTACCACCTGGTGCAGGGCGGCCGGTTCGACGCGCTGGGCATCATCGCCGGCAGCCTGGAGGGCTTCGCGCTGGTCACCCGGCAGTACCTCACCCTCAACGACGTCCGCAGCTACGCCCACCGGCTGGCCGACCGGGAGGCGCACTTCCGGGAACTGGCCCACACCGACCCGCTGACCACTCTCGCCAACCGGCGTGGCCTGCTGCGGGAGATGCAGCGCTGCGCCACCGAGGGGGGCGGCTGCGTGCTGCTCGGCCTCGACCTGGACGGCTTCAAGAACGTCAACGACATGCGCGGCCACGACGTCGGTGACATGGTGCTCGCCGAGGTGGGGCGGCGGCTGCGGAGCAACCTGCGCCCGGGTGACCTGGCCGCCCGGCTCGGTGGCGACGAGTTCGCGGTGCTGATGCGGGGCCGGCCGACCGACGCGGACGTGGTGGCCGAGCGGCTGCTGGGGGTGCTCGGCCGGCCGTACGAGCAGGAGGGCGGGGCGGTCTTCCTCTCGGTCAGCATCGGGGTGGCCGGCCAGGACGGCGACGACCCGGACGTGGTCGGCCTGCTGCGCCACGCCGACCTGGCCCTGCGCTACGCCAAGCAGCGCGGCAAGAACCGGATCGAGCGCTACGACGGCAGCTACGACCAACTGCTGACCCGCCGCACCCGGCTGGAGCACGAGATGCGCGGCGCGATCGAGCGCGACGAGTTGCGGCTGGCCTTTCAGCCGGTGGCGTCGCTGCCCTCGGTGCGGCCGGTGGGCGCCGAGGCGCTGCTGCGCTGGCACCACCCGGAGCTGGGCAACGTCCGGCCGGACGAGTTCATCCCGCTGGCCGAGGAGTGCGGGATGATCGCCAAGCTGGGGGCCTGGGTGCTGCACCAGGCGTGCTGGCAGCTGTCCCGCTGGCTCGCCGACGGCCACGACGTGTGGGTGTCGGTGAACGTCTCCCCGCGCGAGCTGCACGCCCCGGAGTACGTGGTGCAGGTGGCCGAGGCGCTGCGCGCCCACCACGTGCCGCCGCAGCGGCTGGTGCTGGAGGTCACCGAGCACGCCGTCGCCACCGACCTGGACGAGCTGATCCGCCGGCTGACCGCGCTGCGGCGGACCGGGGTACGGATCGCGCTCGACGACTTCGGCGCGGGGTACTCGTCGCTGGGGCAGTTGCGCCGGCTGCCGATCGACATCCTCAAGATCGACCACAGTCTGGTCGCCGAGCACGAGCCGGTCCGCCCGGTGGGCCGGGACGGGCCGGCGTTCGCCCCGATGGTCGACATCGTCATGCGGCTGGGCCACCAGCTCGGCCTGGAGGTGATCGCCGAGGGGGTCACCAACCCGGCCGAGCTGGCCGCGGTGGTCGCCGCCGGCTGCCGGTTCGGCCAGGGCGCGCTCTTCGGCTGGGGGGTGCCGGCCGAGCACCTGGAGGCGATGCTGGAAGCGGCCACCTCGCCGGGCGCCCGCCCCGCGTCGGCTCCGCCGGCCCCGCCGCCCCCACCGCTGCGACCCGCCCCGTCGCCGCTGCTGCCCCGGCTGCGATCCCACCCACCGGCATCCCCGGCGACGCCCACCCCGCGCCCGGCGTACGAGGAGTCTGCGCAGGCCGGGCCGGTTGACGAGAGTCCCAACGGGGAGGGCGTCCCCCGTTCGTGAACCAACATGTGGGATCAGTTGACTCATCGCGTGAGATGCGTCAGGCTTGGCCCATGTCGTCGAACCGGTCGCTGCGAGTACTTACCTGAGCGCACTCTCCCGCTGTCGAGAGTGCGCTGGCCCCGTGCATATCTGCACGAGGGCCGTTTTTATTGCCGTCGGAACCACCGGGGCGGGTCACCGCCCCCGTCGCACCTGTCGTAGCAGCTCCACCCAACTCCAGCCGAAGGCCTGAACCGCCATGACGAGACCCACGCCAGAGACCCTCGCCCACTCCGCCCGGCGGGCCCGTACGGTCACCGAGCCGGCCGGCGACGCCGACCACACCACCCCGCCGCGCGCCGCCGCGCCGGCCACCCCGGCCGTAAAGCCGTCCGGGCCGGTCCCGGTCTCCGGTGCCGGTTCGCTGGTGCGGTCGTTGGAGGCGCTCGGCGTCGACGTCGTCTTCGGCATCCCCGGCGGGGCGATCCTGCCCGCCTACGACCCGCTCTACGACTCCTCGGTGCGGCACATCCTGGTCCGGCACGAGCAGGGCGCGGGCCACGCCGCCACCGGGTACGCGCAGGCAACCGGCCGGGTCGGCGTCTGCATCGCCACCTCCGGGCCGGGTGCGACGAACCTGGTCACCCCGATCGCCGACGCGTACATGGACTCGGTGCCGATCGTCGCGATCACCGGTCAGGTGGCCCGGCCGATGATCGGCACGGACGCCTTCCAGGAGGCGGACATCCAGGGCATCACCCTGCCGATCACCAAGCACAACTTCCTGGTGCAGAACGCCGAGGAGATCCCGCAGGTCCTCGCCGAGGCGTTCCACCTGGCGGCGACCGGGCGTCCCGGGCCGGTGCTGGTGGACATCCCCAAGGACGTCCTCCAGGCGGCGACCACCTTCTCCTGGCCGCCCACCCTGGACCTGCCCGGCTACCGGCCGACCCTGCACCCGCACGGCAAGCAGATCCGGGAGGCGGCGCGGCTGATGAGCGGCGCCCGCCGGCCGGTGCTCTACGTCGGTGGCGGGGTGCTCAAGGCCGGTGCGACCGAGTCGCTGCGCCGGCTCGCCGAGCTGACCGGCATCCCGGTGGTGACCACGCTGATGGCGCTGGGCGCGTTCCCCGACTCGCACCGTCAGCACCTGGGCATGCCCGGCATGCACGGCACCGTCGCCGCCGTCTACGGCCTGCAGAAGGCCGACCTGATCGTGGCGCTGGGGGCCCGGTTCGACGACCGGGTGACCGGCAAACTCGACTCGTTCGCCCCGGACGCCACGGTGGTGCACGCCGACATCGACCCGGCCGAGATCGGCAAGAACCGGCACGCCGACGTCCCGATCGTCGGGGACGCCAGGCACGTCATCGACGAGCTGATCGCGGCGGTGACCACCGAGCAGAAGGCCGGCCGCCGGACCGACCTGCACGACTGGTGGCACCAGCTCGACGACCTGCGCGAGCGGTACCCGCTGGGCTACGACGAGCCGGCCGACGGCACCCTCTCCCCGCAGTACGTGATCAAGCGGCTGGGCGAGATCGTCGGCCCGGACGCGATCTACGTGGCCGGGGTCGGCCAGCACCAGATGTGGGCCAGCCAGTTCATCTCGTACGAGAAGCCGGGCACCTGGCTCAACTCCGGTGGCCTCGGCACCATGGGGTACGCCGTCCCGGCGGCGATGGGCGCGAAGGCCGGCCGGCCGGACACGGTGGTGTGGGCGGTCGACGGCGACGGCTGCTTCCAGATGACCAACCAGGAGCTGGCCACCTGCGCGCTGGAGGGCATCCCGGTCAAGATCGCGGTGATCAACAACGGCAACCTGGGCATGGTGCGGCAGTGGCAGACCCTGTTCTACGAGGGGCGCTACTCCAACACCGAGCTGGGCACCCACAAGCACCGCATCCCGGACTTCGTCAAGCTGGCCGAGGCGCTCGGCTGTGTCGGCCTACGCTGCGAGAACGCCGCCGACGTCGACAAGACGATCGAGGCGGCGATGGCGATCACCGACGCACCGGTCGTGATCGACTTCACGGTCGGCAAGGACGCGATGGTCTGGCCGATGGTGGCCGCCGGCACCAGCAACGACGAGATCATGTTCGCCCGGGGCGTCCGCCCGGCGTTCGACGAGGACGACATCTGAGATGAGTGACCGATTCCCCGGGACCGTGCGCGGGCACGGCCCGACCGAGCGAAGCGAGACGGTGGCATGACCCTGCACACCCTGTCCGTGCTGGTGGAGAACAAGCCGGGTGTCCTGGCCCGGGTCTCCGGCCTGTTCTCCCGGCGCGGCTTCAACATCGACAGCCTGGCCGTCGGCGAGACCGAGAACCCCGACGTCTCCCGGATCACCATCGTGGTCAACGCCGACTCGTCGCCGCTGGAGCAGGTCACCAAGCAGCTCAACAAGTTGGTCAACGTGCTGAAGATCGTCGAGTTGGACCCGCAGGTCTCGGTGGCGCGGGAGCTGCTGCTGGTCAAGGTCCGCGCCGACCGCACCGCCCGCGCGCAGGTGCTGGAGACGGTCGCCCTGTTCCGGGCCCGGGTGGTCGACGTCGCGCCGGACACCCTCACCGTCGAGGCCACCGGCACCCCCGACAAGCTCGACGCGCTGCTGCGCGACCTGGAGCCGTTCGGGATCAAGGAGATGGTCCAGTCCGGCACGGTGGCGATCGGGCGCGGCTCGCGGTCGATCACCGCCGGCCCGGCGCTGCGCGCCGCCTGACCGCGCGCCCACCCGCCACCGCACACAGTCCACGACGGTCGACGAGACCGCCGTACGAAAGGGAAGTCAATGAGCGTTGAGGTGTACTACGACGACGACGCCGACCTGGGCCTGATCCAGGGCCGTAAGGTCGCCGTGATCGGGTACGGCAGCCAGGGCCACGCCCACGCGCTGTCGCTGCGCGACTCCGGTGTCGACGTGGTGATCGGCCTGCCGGCGGGCTCCAAGAGCCGGCCGAAGGCCGAGGAGCAGGGCCTGCGGGTGCTCACCCCGGCCGAGGCGGCGGCCGAGGCCGACGTGATCATGATCCTGGCGCCGGACACCGCCCAGCGGACCATCTACGCCGAGTCGATCGCCCCCAACCTCGCCCCCGGCAAGGCGCTCTTCTTCGGGCACGGCTTCAACATCCGCTACGGCCTGATCACCCCGCCGGCCGACGTGGACGTGGCGATGGTCGCCCCGAAGGGCCCCGGCCACCTGGTCCGCCGCCAGTACGTCGACGGCAAGGGCGTGCCCTGCCTGGTCGCCGTGGAGCAGGACGCCAGCGGCAACGCCTTTTCGCTCGCCCTGGCGTACGCCAAGGGCATCGGCGGCACCCGGGCCGGCGCCATCAAGACCACGTTCACCGAGGAGACCGAGACCGACCTCTTCGGCGAGCAGGCGGTGCTCTGCGGTGGCGCGGCGGCCCTGGTGCAGACCGGGTTCGAGGTGCTCACCGAGGCCGGCTACGCCCCCGAGGTGGCCTACTTCGAGTGCCTGCACGAGCTGAAGCTCATCGTCGACCTGATGTACGAGGGTGGCATCGCCCGGATGCGCTACAGCATCTCCGACACCGCCGAGTACGGCGACCTGTCCCGGGGCCCGCGCGTGGTCGACTCGCGGGTCAAGGAGGAGATGCGCAAGATCCTCGGTGAGATCCAGTCCGGCGAGTTCGCCCGCGAGTGGGTGGCCGAGGACGAGGCCGGCCGGCCGAACTTCGCCAAGTGGCGGGCCGAGGGCGCGGCGCACCCGATCGAGGAGACCGGGCAGAAGCTGCGCTCGATGATGAGCTGGGTGGACCGCCCGCTCACCGAGACCGCCTGACCTGTCGGTCCTGACCGGGTCGCCGGCGCCCCTCGGGCGGGTCGCGGACCGGTCGACGTGGTTACGTGAAGCGGTATGACTGGTAGGCATATTTATGCCCGCCAGTCATACCGCTTTCTGCGTGGGCACGTTCCCCGGCGGCCAGGGCCGGGCCACCGCCGGACCCCGCCGGGGCGTCACCCGTCCCGCCGGTCGCCGTCGCCGTGCGCGGTGGCCGGTTCACCAGGCGGGACGGGGTGATCGTCGCCTCATCGACCGCGATCGGCCCTCGCGCCGTGCTCCCGGACCGGATGAACGGGGGATGACAGGCGTGCGACAACCCTGTGTGAGGGCCCTCACCCCACAGACCGGGACATGCCGGCCGGAGCGCCCCCTACCATCCTTGGTGAGGTGCGTGACCGGCACCTGACGGCCATGGCACGGATCGGCGTAGGGCGCATCGCGGCGCCCGGTCGCCCCGGCCAACCTAATACGACGTCTACGAGGACCGATGAATCCTGTCGTACTGATCGCCGAAGAACTCGCCCCCGCCGCCATCGAGGTGCTCGCGCACGACTTCGACGTACGCCACGTCGACGGCACCGACCGTCCGGCCCTGCTCTCCGCGCTGGCGGAGGCCGACGCGGTCATCGTGCGCAGTGCCACGCAGATCGACGCCGAGGCGATCTCCGCCGCGCCGCGCCTGAAGGTGGTCGCCCGGGCCGGCGTCGGGCTGGACAACGTCGAGGTCCCGGCCGCCACCGCGCGGGGCGTCATGGTCGTCAACGCCCCCACCTCCAACATCGTCTCCGCCGCCGAGCAGGCCGTCGCGCTGCTGCTCGCCGTCGCGCGCAACACCGCAAGCGCCAGCGCCGCGCTCAAGGCCGGCGAGTGGAAGCGGTCCAAGTACACCGGCGTCGAGTTGCAGGGCAAGACGGTCGGCGTGGTCGGCCTCGGCCGCATCGGGGTGCTGTTCGCCCAGCGTATCGCCGCCTTCGGCACCCGGCTGATCGCGTACGACCCCTACATCCAGCCGGCCCGCGCCGCCCAGCTCGGCGTCCGCCTGGTGGGGCTGGAGGAGCTGCTGCGGGAGGCCGACTTCATCTCGATCCACCTGCCGAAGACCCCGGAGACGGTCGGCCTGATCGGCGAGAAGGAGCTGTCGATCGTCAAGCCGGGCGTCCGGATCGTCAACGCCGCCCGGGGTGGCCTGGTCGACGAGCAGGCCCTCGCGGACGCGATCGCCGAGGGCCGGGTCGCCGGCGCCGGCGTCGACGTGTACGCCAAGGAGCCCTGCACCTCCTCGCCGCTGTTCGCCTTCGACAACGTGGTGGCCACCCCGCACCTGGGCGCGTCCACCCACGAGGCGCAGGACAAGGCCGGCCTGGCCGTGGCCAAGAGCGTCAAGCTGGCGTTGCAGGGCGAGTTCGTGCCGGACGCGGTGAACGTGCAGGCCGGCGGCGTCGTCGCCGAGGACGTCCGGCCGCTGCTGCCGCTGGCCGAGAAGCTGGGCCGGGCGTTCACCGCCGTGGCCGGCGGGGTGGCCGCCAGCGTCACCGTCGAGGTGCGCGGCGAGATCGTCAACCACGACGTGTCGGTGCTCAAGCTCGCCGCCACCAAGGGGCTGTTCAGCTCGGTGGTCGAGGACCAGGTCACGTACGTCAACGCGCCGCACCTGGCCGCCGAGCGGGGTGTCGAGGTGACCCTCGCCACCCAGGCCGAGACGGTCGACCACCCGAACCTGGTCACCGTGCGGGGCGCGCTGCCCGACGGTCGTACGGTCAGCGTCTCCGGCACGGTCGCCCACACCGGCACCCGCGACGTCATCAAGCTGACCGAGGTGGACGGCTTCGACGTCGAGATCGGCGCGGAGGGCATCCTGCTCTTCCTGCGGTACGCCGACCGGCCGGGCGTGGTCGGCACCGTCGGCACGCTGCTCGGCGAGGCCGGCATCAACATCGCCGCGATGCAGGTGGCCCGCCGGGAGGCCGGCGGCGAGACCCTGATGACGCTCACCGTCGACCAGGCGCTCGGGGCGGACCTGCTCACCTCGGCCGCCGACTCGATCGGGGCGACCGCCGCGAGCGCGGCCGACCTGCGCGACGAGTAGTCGCATCCGCACGGTTCACCACGGAGGGCCCGGCCGCACGGCCGGGCCCTCCGTGGTCCACACCCGAGGTGTCGCGGGCGGGTGGCCTCAGCGGGCGAGACGCGACGGCGGCGGGTAGACCGAACCGTCCTGCGGGTCGAAGAGCATCAGGTCGTACTCGCCGGCCAGCCGCTCGATGTCGAGCAGCACCTGGTCGTCACAGGTCGGTACGAGGTTCAGCGCCACGTGGTCGGCCGCCGCGTGCAGCGGCGACACCTCCCAGGGGGTGCCCTGGTGGGCGGGCCGGTCGGGGTACGAGGCGGTGATGGCGCGGTAGAAGGCGACCACCCGCGGGTCCGGATACCGCTCGCCGTGCCGCCCCTCGTGGCACTGCCGCACCGCCGCCCGGACGTCCTCGGGCGTGGCCCCGTCGTGCAGGGCCCACACGCTCAGATCGAAACTCACGGCGGACAGCGTGCCATCACCCGGACCCCCGGGCGACACTGACCCGCCGTGATCGCCGCGGGTGGTCGAGAGTGTACGGAGAAACACGGTCCGCTGTGGAGACTCTTGCGTAGAGTTGCGTCGATTCGCTAGCGTACCGGGGCGGTCATCGGGAAAGTCGGAAAGTCGACCCGTCTTCGGGTGACGGGGCCGAGCGTCCGGCCGGCCGGTCCGCACCCCTCGAATGCGCGAGCCACGCGCACTCGTCGCTGACCGGCCCCCACGGTCGTTGCCGAGACCGTGGGGGCCGATCGCCGGCCCGTCGACCGCGCCACCCCGTGGACCCCCTCCACAGGTCGGCCGACGCACCGCGACACCGCTCAGCGGCGTCGGTGGGCGAAGAGAGCCTGGTAGGCCGAGTCGGCGCGGAACCACGACAGTCCCACCGGCCCGGCCGCGTACAACGCGGTCGCGTAGGCGTCGGCCACCGCCAGGTCCGGGCCGACGACGGTCGCGGCGACCAGGTGTCCGGTCGGTTCGCCGGTGTGCGGGTCGACCACGTGCCCCTGCCGGCCGCTGACCCCGGAGGTGCCCACCGCGCCGGCCGTCATCTCCAGCACCAGCGGGGCCCGCCGGCTGTCGGTCGGGTGGTGCACCGCCACCCGCCACGGTCCGCCGTGCGCGGCGTGCCCGCGTACCGTGAGGTCGGCCCCGGAGAGCACCGCGTAGTCGTGGATGCCGGCGGCCCGCAACCGGGCCGCGGCCCGCTCCACCGCCCAGCCGTTGAGTAGGCCGCCGGGGTCGAAGCCGCCGGGGACGGACCAGGCGTCGAACCAGCCGTCGGTGGCGGCCCGCATGGCCACGCAGCGGTCGACCAGGTCGGTCAGCGGTGGGTACGACTCGGGGCTGATCTCGCCGCGCCGTAGCCGGGAGACCAGGCTCTGCGGTCGGTTCGGCCCGTAGGTGAGGTCGATCGCCCGCAGTTCGGCGACGGCGTCGCGCAGCGCGTCGCCGACCGCCCGGCGGCCCATCTCCTCGGGGGCGTTGAGCAGGAGCGAATATCCGGCGGTGCCGGTCCGGACGGAGTGCTGCACGGCGATCCGCCCGCCGGACGGGTCGCCGGCGCGGTCCAGGCGGTGGCTGCGGGTGCCCAGGCGCAGGTCGGGACGGCGGCGGGAGAACGCCGTCTGATCCACCCAGCGGGTGCGCGGTTGCTCGTCCAGTCGGCCTGGCCCCCGCTGCTGCTCGGTCCGCATCACGCTGCTCCTTCACCGACGGTGCCGCGGCGTCGCGGCCGGTCCGTCCCGGGCCCCCACGACCCGTCCTGCACCGACCCTAGGCAGTGGAGATGAGCGCACCATGAACGCTGCCTGGGAGCCTGCTGAGCATTTCGTCCTCCCAGATGGTGGAAGGCGCGTACCGGGAGGCGGGACGGGGACGTACCGTTGCGCACAGCGGACGAAGTGAGGAGCAGCAGGTGGCACGGATCGCGGTGGTGGCCGGGGACGGGATCGGACCCGAGGTGGTCGCGCAGGCCCTCAAGGTCCTCGACGCCGTGCTTCCCGGCGTCGAGGCCACCCGGTACGACCTCGGCGCGGCGCGGTACCACCGCACCGGCGAGGTGCTGCCCGACTCGGTGCTGGCCGAGTTGGCCGGCCACGACGCCATCCTGCTCGGCGCGGTGGGCGACCCCACCGTGCCGCCCGGCGTGCTGGAGCGCGGCCTGCTGCTGAAGCTGCGCTTCGCCTTCGACCAGTACGTCAACCTGCGCCCGTCCCGGCTCTGGCCGGGGGTGCCCGGCCCGCTGGCCAACGTCAAGCCGGGCGAGGTCGACCTGGTCGTCGTCCGGGAGGGCACCGAGGGTCTCTACGCCGGGGCCGGCGGCAGCCTGCACCGGGACACCCCGGCCGAGGTGGCCACCGAGGAGAGCCTGAACACCCGGCACGGGGTGGAACGGGTCATCCGGGACGCCTTCGCCCGCGCCGGCCGCCGTGAGCGGCGCAAGGTCACCCTCGTGCACAAGACCAACGTGCTGACCCACGCCGGCTCGCTGTGGGCGCGGGCCTTCGCGGCCGTCGCCGCCGAGCACCCCGACGTCGCCACCGAGTACCAGCACGTCGACGCCGCCGCCATGTTCCTGGTCACCCAGCCCCAGCGGTACGACGTGGTGGTCACCGACAACCTCTTCGGCGACATCCTCACCGACATCGCCGCCGCGGTCACCGGGGGGATCGGGCTGGCCGCCAGCGGCTGCATCAACCCCACCGGGGCGTACCCGTCGATGTTCGAGCCGGTGCACGGCTCGGCGCCGGACATCGCCGGCAAGGGGGTCGCCGACCCGGTGGCGGCGGTGCTGTCCGCCGCGCTCCTGCTCGACCAGCTCGGCCACGCCGACGCCGCCGCCCGGGTGACCGGCGCGGTCGCCACCGAGCTGGCCGGCCGGACGCCGGGTGTGGCGTTGCGCACCGACGAGGTGGGGGACCGGCTCGCCGCGCAGGCGGTGGCCTGACCCCTCGGGAAGTGGAGCTATCCACTGAACGACCGTTCGGGGTAGGTTTCTGGGACGTCAGCGCGGTGCGTGGTTCCCGCGCGCCGTCAAAACCGCAGGGAGGTCAGCGCGATGAGCGGTGGTGACATGCTCGATTTCGAGATCCGTCCGAATCCCGCGCCGGTATCCGCCGCCGAGCGGGCCGCCCTGCTGGTCGACCCCGGCTTCGGCCGGGTCTTCACCGACCACATGGTGACCATCCGGTACGCCGACGGCAAGGGCTGGTACGACCCCCGGGTCGAGGCCCGCGCGCCGATCCCGATGGACCCGGCGAGCGCCGTCCTGCACTACGCGCAGGAGATCTTCGAAGGGCTGAAGGCGTACCGCAGGGCCGACGGCTCGGTGACCATGTTCCGGCCGGAGGCCAACGCGGCCCGGTTCATCGCCTCCGCCCGGCGGCTGGCCATGCCGGAACTTCCGGCGGAACTGTTCGTCGAGTCGCTGCGCAGGCTGGTCGAGATCGACCGGGACTGGATCCCCGACGCCGCCGACGCCAGCCTCTACCTGCGGCCGTTCATGTTCGCCAGCGAGGTTTTCCTCGGCGTCCGCCCGTCCCGCGAGTACCTCTACTGCGTCATCGCCTCACCGGCCGGTTCCTACTTCGCCGGCGGGGTGAAGCCGGTCACCGTCTGGGTCTCCCCGGACTACACCCGGGCCGCCCCCGGCGGCACCGGGGCCGCCAAGTGCGGCGGCAACTACGCGGCGTCGCTGTCGGCCCAGGCCGAGGCGATCGAGGCCGGCTGCGACCAGGTGGTCTTCCTCGACGCGGTCGAGCGCCGCTACGTCGAGGAGCTGGGCGGCATGAACGTGTTCTTCGTCTACGACGACGACACCCTGGTCACCCCGCCGCTGACCGGCACCATCCTGCCCGGCATCACCCGGGACGCGCTGCTCGCCCTGGCCGCCGCGTCCGGGCACCGGGTCGTCGAGCGTCCGGTGAGCTTCGACGAGTGGCAGGCCGACGCCGAGAGCGGCCGGCTGCGTGAGGTCTTCGCCTGCGGCACCGCCGCGGTGATCACCCCGATCGCCCGGGTACGGCACCCCGGCGGCGAGTTCGTGATCGGCGGCGGTGAGCCGGGCCGGGCCAGCGCGGCGCTGCGGGAGCAGTTGGTGGCGGTCCAGCGGGGCGAGGCACCCGACCCGCACGGCTGGGTCACGCACATCCGCTGACCACCCCCGCCGCCCTCCCGCCCGTTTACCGCCGGCTTCCCGTCGGCTTTCCGTCGCTCCCGGGGGTCCGCGGGTGGGCTCGCGGTGCCGGAGTGGGGCCGGGCTGCCGGGTGTGGGCGGCCGTCGCGGTCCCGGGCCGGCGGGCCCGACGGTCGGCTGCCCGCGCCCGGAGCCGGAGCCGACGCTTCTCCGGGCAGCGCGGGGAAGCATGCCTCGGCCGGGCAGGTAGTCATGTCCGTGCGTCCTTTCGAGCTGATGACGTGAACGAATCAGCCGAGGTGTCCGCTCGGCCTGCAACAAGGGCTGGGTCGGCGTGACGGCCGGTAGGGGGACGCCGTCGCCCGGCGGGCTCCGCCGCACGGTTCGCTTCGGCCGTCTTGGCTCACCCGGTTCGCTTCGGCGTGCTGCGGGTGGCGCCGTCGCCGGGGTGACTCGTTTGCGCCATCAGCTCTAAAGGATGCGCCCGAGCATCCGGAGGGTCTGCGCCCTCGACCTGTCGATCCGCCCTGAGGTGCTCGACCGCCCGTCGTCGGTGCGGTCCCGGTACCGGCGGTGCGCCCCAGGTCGCCGCCCCAGGTCGCCGCCCCAGGTCGCCGCCCTGCGGTGCCGGTTCTCGCCACCTGACGACGCTGCCCGGTGTCAGGGCGCCGCAGCTGCGGTCACCGTGACGCGGACGGCTCCAGCAGGTGGTCGCGCAGGGCGGCGAGCTGGTCGTCGGTGACGCCGGCGTGCCGCAGGTAGTCCTCGATCGAACCGTGCCGCTGGCGCAACTCGGCGAGGAAGAGCGACATCGCCTCGGCGGGGGAGCCCAGGAAGGGTGCGGGCGGCGCCTCGGCCTCCGGCATGGACGCCGCCAGCCAGGCACTGAACCGCTGGGACGCCTCGCTGCTCAGCGCGTAGTCCTCGGCGATGCGGTCGTCGTCGACGCCGAGCACGGACAGGGTCAGCGCGCAGACGATGCCGGTGCGGTCCTTGCCGGCGACGCAGTGCACCAGGACGGGCGCGTTGGCGCTGTCGGCGATCAGCCCGACCGCCTCGGCCAGCCCGGCGGTGCCGGTCTCGGCGAGGTCGGCGTACCGGTCGGCGAGGTAGCGGGCCAGGCTGGAGTCCGGCTCGTGGCGGCTCAGCGCCCAGTCGGCGTGCTCGGGGTGGATGTGCCGGTAGGCCATGCCGTCGAGGTCGGGCACCCGGCCGTCCCGGTCCACCTCGGTCGGGCGACGCAGGTCGATCACCGTACGGATGCCGAGTGCGGCGAAGGCCTCCCGGTCGGTGCCGTCGATGCGGTGCGGGGAGTCCGACCGGTAGAGCCGGCCCCAGCGGACGGTGCGGGCGTCATGGCCGGGGTAGCCGCCGACGTCGCGGAAGTTGAACATCGCGGAGAACGGGATACGGCGGCTGTTCTCGGTGGGATCCACCCGCACACGGTAACGGCCGGCGGGGCGTGCACGCCGCCCCGCCGGCCGCCACCGTCGATCGACCGGCGTGCCTGCCGGCCGGTTACCGGGCGGTGCCGGGGGGCAGGTTGCCGTAGGTGTCGTCGTAGTAGCCGCCCAGCTTGTCGCGGAAGGCCGCGTCGCTGTGGCTGTTCTCGTCGTACCCGGGAGCGGCCCTGATCTGGTCCCTGGTGCGGTCGACGTGGACCTTCCGGTCGTCGTGGTCGACCTGGTTGACGGTGCCGGCCGGGAGCATCACCTTCCTGCCGAAGATCCACGGCCCGGTGTCGACGACCAGGTAGCTGCCGCCGACCTCGTGGCTCGCCTCGTCGATCCTGCCGATGCCGCCGTCGGTCGCCTCGACCTTGTAGCCGACCAGGTCGGCGTCGGCCACCCCGGCCTCGTCCCGGTAGGTCCACGGGTCGAACGCCCCGCCGGGAGCGCCGCCGGCGATCGCGCCCTGACCGTCGTCGACCATCGGGTCGGTGGCACCGTGCGCGCTGTGCGGGTCGAGCCTGTCCATCGGAACCCCTGCCTCGAATAGTCGTGTCCGTCAACCGGGCTACCCCCGGGGAGACCTCGCACACACCCCGTCCCGGGATGTGGATTCTGTCTCCCAGAACCCGGAGGGAGTGGCAGAGTGGCGACCGTGACCAGCTCCGCCCGCATTATTGGCAGCTAGCGCGCCGGCCTCCCCTCTGCCGAGCGCGCAGACCTCCCGCATCCGCGGGGGGTCTTTTTGTTGCTCCCCCCAGATCCGATGAAGGGACTCTCGATGACGTTCCAGGTCTACGACACCACGCTGCGCGACGGCGCCCAGCGCGAGGGGCTCAGCTACTCGGTGATCGACAAGCTCGCGGTGGCCCGCCTGCTCGACGAGTTCGGTGTCGGTTTCATCGAGGGCGGATGGCCGGGTGCCGTACCGAAGGACACCGAGTTCTTCCGCCGGGCGCGCACCGAGCTGAAGCTGCGGCACGCCCTGCTGGTCGCGTTCGGGGCCACCCGCAAGGCGGGGGTCGCCGTCGCCGACGACCCGCAGGTGCGCGCGCTGCTCGACGCGCAGACCCCGGCCGTCGCACTGGTCGCCAAGGCCGACATCCGGCACGTCGAACGCGCGCTGCGCACCACCGGGGCGGAGAACCTGGCGATGGTCCGGGACACGGTCGCCCACCTGGTCGCACAGGGGCGACGGGTCTTCGTCGACGGCGAGCACTTCTTCGACGGGTTCCGGCACGACCCGGCGTACACCGCCTCGGTGGTCGAGACCGCGCTCGCCGCGGGGGCCGAACGGTTCGTGCTCTGCGACACCAACGGGGGGATGCTGCCGTCGCGGGTGACCGCCGCGATCGCCGACCTGACCGCCCGGACCGGGATCGCCCCGGAACTGTTCGGCATGCACGCCCAGAACGACACCGCCTGCGCGGTGGCCAACACCATCGCGGCCGTCGAGGCCGGGGTGCGGCACGTCCAGGGCACCGCCAACGGGTACGGCGAGCGCCCCGGCAACGCCGACCTCTTCGCCGTCGTGGCGAACCTCCAGCTCAAGCTCGGGCTGCCCGTCCTACCGGACGGCTGCCTGGAACAGATGGTGCGGGTCTCGCACGCCATCGCCGAGATCGCCAACATCGCCCCCGACACCCACCAGGCGTACGCCGGGGCCGCCGCCTTCGCCCACAAGGCGGGGCTGCACGCGAGCGCGATCAAGGTCGACCCGTTGCTCTACAACCACGTGGACCCGTCGGTGGTGGGCAACGACATGCGGATCCTGGTGACCGAGATGGCCGGCCGGGCCAGCATCGAGCTGAAGAGCCGCGAGCTGGGTCTGGACCTGGCCGGCCATCCGGACGCCGTGTCGAAGGTGACCGCCCGGGTCAAGGAGCTGGAGGCGGGCGGCTGGTCGTTCGAGGCCGCCGACGCCTCGTTCGAGCTGCTGGTCCGCTCCGAGCTGCCGGACGCCGCCCCGGTGCGGCCGTTCGCGCTGGAGTCGTACCGGGTGCTGGTGGAGCACCGGGAGGACGGCGAGGTGATCTCCGAGGCGACCGTGAAGATCCGGGTACGCGGTGAGCGGGTGATCGCCACCGCCGAGGGCAACGGCCCGGTCAACGCCCTGGACGAGGCGCTGCGGGTCGGCCTGTCCCGGCACTACCCGGAGCTGCGCGACTTCGAGCTGGCCGACTACAAGGTGCGCATCCTGGAGGGCACCCACGGCACCGGCGCGGTGACCCGGGTGCTGGTGGAGACCGCCGACGGCACCGGCCGGGACTGGACCACCGTGGGTGTGCACCCCAACGTGGTCGAGGCGTCCTGGCACGCGCTGGTCGACGCCCTCACCTACGGCCTCGACCGCGCGGCGGTGTGAGCCGACCCCCCGGAGTCAGGGGGCGGGTAGGCGCAGGGTGGCCAGCACGGCGCGGTGGTCGGTGGCGGGCACCCGGTGGACGGTGACCGCACGGACGGCGATCCGGCGGTCGACCAGGACGTGGTCGATGGTGACCGGCGGGATCGGGTCGCCGTCGTACGGGCCCCACGTGCCCACCAGCCCGGCCCCGGCGGCGTCGGCGGCGTCGACGTAACCGCTGGCCAGGAGGGCACGCAGCGGGGAGTGGTCGAGGGTGGCGTTGAAGTCGCCGGCGAGGATGCCGAGCTGACCGTCGGGGGTGGCGCGCGGCTGGCCCGCCAGGTCGGTGCGCCACTCGCCGACGACCCCGACCGACCAGGGTGCCGCCGGGTGGGCCGACTCCACCCGCAGCGGCGGTGCGCCGGGCACCGCCACCGTCGCGTACGCCTGGGTGAACGCGAACCCGGCGTTGCGCCGGAAACCGCCGTCGGTGAGGGGGAACCGGGCGTAGAGCCCGGAGCCGGTGGTGCCCACCTCGGGGTTGAGCTGGCGGTGGGGGAGCAGGTCGGCCAGGCCGGCCCGGTCGAGGGCGTCCCGCGCCGCCGGGGTGAACTCCTGCACGGTGAGCACGTCCACCTCGTGCCGGCGGACCAGGCCGACCAGGGTGGCCGCGTCGGCGTCGCCGGCGAGCAGGTTGGCGGTGAGTACCCGCAGGTGCGGCCCCCGGGTCGCCGGCTGCCGGTCGGGCAGCGCGCGGGGCGCCACCACGCCGAGCAGTGCCAGCGCCGCCACCGCCGCGGTCACCGCCGGCCAGCGGCAGCGTAGGACGAGGGTCAGCGTCAGGGCCAGCAGGCTCCATCCCGCCACGTACGGGGTGAAGGCGAGCGCCTGCACGAGCGGGCCCCGGTCGAACCCGACGAGGCGGACCGCCGCCCAGGCGAGGCCGGGTGCCACCACCAGCCAGCAGATCAGCGGGACGGCGCGACGACGGGTGGTGGCCGGCGCCGGGGTGGTCAGCACGGCGGTCAGCCTAGCGGCCGATGCCGGTTCCGCCGGGCGTGGAGTCATTCCGTGAACGGTCGAGAGTTCACGTTTCGCAATTTTCAACATCGTTTTCGAGATGGCAAAACGGGTCGGTCGGCTATTGACGCTCCGCTTTTGGCGGTGCTACGTTCCTCCTCGTTGAGGTGCCGCAACAGAGCGTAGTTTTCCCAGCTCAGGCCGGTTAAAGTGGTTCTTTTTCGCCATTTTCGGCGTGGGTGGAGGGCTTTTCGCCCACGTTAATTCCGGCACGATCGCACCACCTGTATCCGGCTCGCCGTACGGTGGGTCGGCCGTATTGCCACGGTCACAAAAGGGAGACCTGTCATGGCCACATTCTTCAGGCGTAAGGCGGCGGCGGTGACGCTCGGCGTCCTGGCGCTCACCCTGGCCGGCGGCGGGATCGCCGTCGCGCAACCGGCGACCAAGGCTCCGGCCGAGGTCGCCCAGCCCGGGGCGCGGCTGGCCGGCGCCACCGGTCAGCCGCCGGTGACGGCGGCCGAAGCCAAGCAGGCCCGCGCGGCGCTCAAGGCTTCGCTCGCCCCGCCGGCTGCGGGTTCGGTCGCCTGGGCCGTCGTCGCCAGCGACGGCACCCTGCTCCAGCACTCGGCGAACGTCGTGTCGTCGACCAAGTACGGCACCGGCCAGTACCAGGTGCTGCTCGACTACAGCGTGGTCGGGAAGGCTTTCCAGGCCACCATCGGCACCAACGATCAGTTCAACGTGCCGCCGGCCGGCGAGATCTCGGTCGCCCCGCGCAACCAGACACCGAACGGCGTCTTCATCCAGACGTACAGCTCCGGCGGATCGGTGTCGAACAAGCCGTTCCACCTGTTCGTCGCCAACTGAGGCACGGACCCGTCGGCGGTGCCGGCCCCCACCGGGGCCGGCACCGTCTGCTGTGGACCCCGGTGCGCGTGGCCAGGTCCGCGCGGGCGGGGCACGGATCACCCGGTGACGCACGCCTTGGGTCGTCGCACGGTGTTGCCGCCCCGCCGGGCAGGTCGTCCCGGTCCGGGGCGAATCGGCCCGTGGGGGCGGGAAATTCCGACGTTTGCCGGCCGGTGACCCCGGGAAGCAAGCACCGTGACGGACATCTCGGACACCCTGGCCAGCCTGCCCCGCCCGGTCGATGCCGACGCGGCGGGCGCCGAGTTGGAACAGACCCTCTTCGAGGTCAAACGCGTGATCGTCGGGCAGGACCGGCTCGTCGAACGGCTGCTCACCGCGCTGATCGCCGACGGCCACTGCCTCCTGGAGGGGGTGCCCGGCGTGGCCAAGACGCTGGCCGCGCAGACCCTCGCCACCGTCGTCGGCGGCACCTTCACCCGCATCCAGTTCACCCCCGACCTGGTCCCCTCCGACATCGTCGGCACCCGGATCTACCGGGCCTCGACCGAGAACTTCGACGTCGAGCTGGGCCCGATCATGGCCAACCTGGTGCTCGCCGACGAGATCAACCGGGCCCCCGCCAAGGTGCAGTCCGCGCTGCTGGAGGCGATGGCCGAACGGCAGGTCACGATCGGCGGGCGGAGCTGGCCGGTGCCGGAGCCGTTCCTGGTGCTGGCCACCCAGAACCCGATCGAGTCCGAGGGGGTCTACCAGCTCCCCGAGGCGCAGCGGGACCGCTTCCTCATGAAGATCGTCGTCGACTACCCGGGCGACGCCGACGAACTGGCCATCCTCTACCGGATGAGCAGCGACCGGCCCCGCCCCCGGCAGGTGCTCGACCCGGTCCGGCTGCGTGACTACCAGCGCCGGGCCGCCCAGGTCTTCGTGCACCACGCGCTCGCCGAGTACGTGGTCCGGCTGATCCTCGCCACCCGCGACCCGGGCCGCTTCGGGCTGCCGGAGATCGCCCCGCTGCTGGCGTACGGGGCGAGCCCCCGGGCCACCCTCGGCCTGGTCGCCGCCGCCCGTGCCCAGGCGCTGCTGCGCGGCCGCGAGTACGTGCTCCCCGACGACGTCCGCGAACTCGCGGTCGACGTGCTCGCCCACCGGCTGGTGCTCTCGTTCGACGCGGTCGCCGACGGGGTCAGCGCCGAGGCGGTGGTGCACCGGCTGGTGCAGGCGGTGCCGCCCCCGGTGCTCGCCACCGGCCACCCCGAGTACACGCCCGACCTGGCGGCGGCGTGAGCGCCCCGGCCGCCCCCGCCGGCCCGACCCTTGCCGACCTCGCCCCCGAACGGCGGCTGCGCCGCCTCGAACTGACCGTCACCCGCCGCCTCGACGGGCTGCTCCACGGTCAACTGCGCGGCCTGCTGCCCGGCCCCGGCAGCGAGATCGCCGGCAGCCGCGAGTACCGCCCCGGCGAGGACGAGGTACGCCGGATGGACTGGGCGGTCACCGCCCGCACCACCGTCCCGCACGTCCGCGAGGTCGACGCCGACCGGGAGCTGACCACCTGGCTGCTGGTCGACGCCAGCCCCAGCATGGAGTACGGCACCGCCGCCCTGGACAAGCGGGAACTGTCCGTGGCGGCCGTCGCCGCGGTCGGCTTCCTCACCGCAGGCACCGGCAACCGGCTCGGCGCGCAGGTACTCGGCAGCGACGGGCTGCGCCGGTTCCCGGCCCGCTGCGGGCGTACCCATCTGCTGAGCCTGCTCCGCGCGCTGCTGCACGCCCCCCGGGCGGACGACCCGGCACCGGCCGGCCCCGACCTGGCCGCCGCGCTCGCCGCGGTGCAGCGGGTCGCCGTCCGGCGGGGGCTGGTGGTGGTGGTCTCCGACTTCCTCGACGGGCTGCCCGACGACCACGACGCCACCACCGGGTGGGAGCCGGCGCTGCGCCGCCTCGCCGCCCGCCACCAGGTGCTCGCGGTCGAGGTGGCCGACCCGCGTGAGCTGGAACTGCCCGACGTCGGCCTGATCACCCTGGTCGACCCGGAGACCGGCCGGCGGCGCGAGGTGTGGACCGGTGACCCGGAGCTGCGCCGCCGGTACGCCAGCGCCGCCGCCGCGCAACGCGCCCAGGTGGCCCGCGCGCTGCGCCGCAGCGGAGCCGACCACCTCGCGTTGCGGACCGACCGGGACTGGACCGCCGACATCGTGCGGCACGTGCACGCCCAGCGCCGGCTGGCGGCGTCCGCCGCACCCCGGGGAGGTGTCGCGTGAGCTGGCAGTCACCCGCCCGTCTCCTGCTGCTGCTCGGGGTGGCCGCGCTGGCCGTCGGCTACCTGCTGGCCCAGCGTCGACGCAGCCGGTACGCGGTCCGCTTCACCAACCTGCGGCTGCTCGACCGGGTCGCCCCGCAGCGGCCCGCCTGGCGGCGGCACGTGCCCGCCGGCCTGTTCCTGGCCATGCTGGCGCTGCTGGTGGTCGGCTTCGCCCGCCCCACCGCCGAGGTACGGGTGCCCCGCGAGCGGGCCACCGTGATGGTCGCCGTGGACGTCTCCACGTCGATGCTCGCCACCGACGTGGAACCGGACCGGTTGACCGCCGCCAAGGAGGCCGCCCGGACCTTCGTCGACGGGCTGCCCGACGAGTTCAACGTGGGGCTGGTCGCGTTCGCCGGAAGCGCGGCGGTGCTGGTGCCGCCGAGCACCGACCGGGGCGCCCTGCACGACGGGATCGACCGGCTCGCCGAGGGGATCACCGGCGTGCAGGGCACCGCCATCGGCGAGGCGATCAGCGCCTGTCTCGGCGCGGTGAAGAGTCTCGACGGGAACGCGGCCAAGCAACCGCCGCCGGCCCGGGTCGTCCTGCTCTCCGACGGGGCGAACACCTCCGGCGCCGACCCGATGGAAGCCGCCGCGACGGCCGTCGAGGCGAAGGTGCCGGTGCACACCATCTCGTTCGGCACCCCGGGCGGCTTCGTCGACCGGGGTGGCCGGCCGATCCAGGTGCCGGTGGACGGGCAGACCCTGCGGGAGGTAGCCGACCAGACCGGGGGCGGGTTCCACGAGGCGGGCAGCAGCTCCGAACTGCGCGACGTCTACGAGGACATCGGCTCCTCCGTCGGCTACCGCAAGGAACGCCAGGACATCTCCGCCCGGTTCATCGGGCTCGGGCTGGTCTTCGCCATGGGGGCGGCGGCCGGGTCGATGCGCTGGTTCTCCCGCCTGCCCTGAACGGGACCGTGCTGGCCCACCTGCCCCTGAGCCGTCGTAGCGCACAGTGAGGAGCGGACGTATGGCAGTACCGACCGGCCTGGGGGAGCCCCGGGGCCCCTGGTTCCTCTCACCCGACCTGGGGCCGGACGGCCGACCCCGGTGGGACGTACCGTCGCCGGGGGAGGACCCGTCCCGGCGGCGCTGGCGCGGGCGGTTGTGGACCGCCGTGGCGGTGGTCGCCCTGTCCACCGTCTCCGGGGCGGCGGCCGGCGGCTGGGTGGCCGGCCAGGACGGCGCGGGCCTGACGGCGGCGTCGGCCGCCCCGGTCCCGGCGGAACTGGTCACCGCCGCCCAGAAGACCGTCCCGGGCGTGGTGTCCGTGCTGGTCGGCGGCGGTGCGGCCGGGCAGTCGGCGACCGGTTCCGGCTTCGCCATCGACAACGAGCAGCACGTCGTCACCAACGACCACATCCTGGCCAAGGGGGGTGGTGGCGCGGTGACCGTGGAGATGCCCGACGGCCGTCGGTACGCCGCCGAGGTGGTCGGCCGGGAGCCGGGCAGCGACCTGGCCGTGCTCAAGGTGCCGTCGGCCGCCGGGTTGGCCCCGTTGCCGCTGGCCAAGCCCCGGTCCACCCGGGTCGGCGAACCGGTGCTCGCGGTCGGCTCGCCGCTCGGCCTGACCGGCACGGTGACCGCCGGGATCGTCAGCGCCCTCAACCGACAGGTGCGGCTGGGCACCAACCGGCGTAGCGCGGTGCAGACCGACGCGTCGATCAATCCGGGTAACTCGGGCGGCCCGCTGGTCAACGCCCGGGGTGAGGTGGTCGGGGTGAACACGGCGATCGCCACCATCGACGGCAGTGGCTCGATCGGCATCGGCTTCGCCATCCCCATCGACCAGGTGCAGCAGACGGCCGACACCATCATCGGCAAGGGCGGCTGACCCCGGGCGGTCCGCGCCGTGCGACCCGGACCGGCTACCCGGGCCATCGCCGGTGCCCGCCGGACCGGCACCCGTCCCCGCACCCTCGGCGACCGCGACGCCCACCGGCGGCCGGGGGCGCTAACCTCGCCGGATGGACGACGGACTGCGGGTGACCGACCGGTGGACCGTGCCCGCCGCCGAGCTGCGGGAACGGTTCTCGCGTTCGTCCGGGCCGGGTGGGCAGGGCGTCAACACCACCGACTCCCGGGTCGAGCTGAGCTTCGACGTGGCCGGCACCACCAGCCTGCCCCCGGCACTGCGCGAGCGGGTGCTGCAACGGCTCGCCGGCCGGCTCGTCGACGGGGTGCTCACCATCGCCGCCAGCGAGCACCGCGCACAACTGGCCAACCGGGAGGCGGCCCGGGAACGGCTGGTCGCCCTGCTGCGCGAGGCCGTCGCACCGCCCCCGCCGCCCCGGCGGCCCACCCGCCCCTCCCGGGGCGCCAAGGAACGTCGGCTGGCCGACAAGAAGCGCCAGTCCCAGCGCAAGCGGGACCGCCGCGCCGACGGCGACTGACCGCCGCCAGTGCCGGTCGGGTCCCGGCGGCGGCACCGTCGGCGCGGTGCGGTGCGGCGGTGGCGGAAAACCCGGGCCGGGGTGGGCCGACGCTGCCTAGGCTGGCGGGCATGTCCACCGACACCCTGGTCACCCTCGCCGGCGTCACCGCGCTCGCCGGCGCCCCCGACGGGCCGAGGATCTGCGGCGGCGACGACGCCACCGACGTGATCGGCGCGGCGTTGGGCCACGGGGTCGACCTGGTGGTGCTGCCGGTACGTCGGCTCGCCGTCGAGTTCTTCACGCTGCGTACCGGGGTGGCGGGCGCGGTGGTGCAGAAGTTCGTCAACTACCGGCTGCGGCTGGCCGTGGTCGGTGACATCTCCTGGCACGTCGGGCGGAGCACCGCCCTGCGCGACTTCGTCGTCGAGGCCAACCGGGGCGACCAGCTCTGGTTCGTCGACACCACGGCCGAACTGGAGGAGCGGCTGCGTGTCGAAGCGCTTCGCCAGGATGCGGGAGGGCGTTGAGCCGGGGCGGCCGGTCTGGTGGGATGTCCGTGGGAGCAACCGGGCCGTCACCGACCGTACGTCGTCACGTGACAGGAGTTCCCTCACCATGCTCCGAAAGCCGTTCCTCTCCGCCCTGCTCGCCGCGTTCGCGGCCGTCCCCCTCACCCTGCTCGTCGGGCTGGTCGCCACCCCGGCGGCCCACCCCGCCGCCGCCATCCCGGTCCGCGTGATGCCGCTCGGGGACTCGATCACCGGCTCGCCCGGCTGCTGGCGTTCCCTGCTGTGGAACCGTCTCCAGTCCACCGGCCACACCGCCGTCGACTTCGTCGGCACCCTCGGCCCGCAGGGCTGCGGGCAGCCGTACGACGGGGACAACGAGGGTCACGGCGGTTACCTGGTGACGAACGTCGCCAACCAGAACCTGCTGCCCGGCTGGCTCGCCGCGACCCACCCCGACGTCGTGCTCATGCACTTCGGCACCAACGACGTGTGGAGCAACATCCCCCCGGCCACCATCCTCGCCGCGTACTCGAGGCTGGTGGACCAGATGCGGGCCAGCAACCCGGCGATGCGGATCATCGTCGCCAAGATCATCCCGATGGCCCCGTCGAGCTGCGCCGAGTGCGGGCAGCGGGCGGTGGCCCTCAACGCCGTGATCGACGGCTGGGCGGCGGGGAAGACCACCGCCGCGTCGCCGATCGTCGTGGTCGACCAGTGGACCGGGTTCAACACCACCACCGACACCTACGACGGGGTGCACCCCAACGCGGCCGGCGACCAGAAGATGTCCGACCGGTGGTACCCGGCGCTGGTCGCCGCCCTCGGCGGGGTCACCCCGAGCACCACCCCGACCGGCTCGCCCACCCCGACCGGCCCGCCGAGCCCGACGGTCAGCCCCACGGTCCCGCCCACCGGGTCGCCCACGGTCGACCCGCCGACCACCTCGCCACCGGCCGGGGTGGCGTGCACCGCCAGCTACCGGATCACCAACCAGTGGCAGGGCGGGCACCAGGGCGAGGTGACCGTCCGTAGCACCGGCACCGCGCGGACCACCGGCTGGCGGGTCACCTTCACCCTGCCCGCCGGGCAGCAGATCACCCAGACCTGGAACGCCGACCTGACCCAGACCGGCAGCGCGGTCACCGCCCGCAACGTGAACTGGAACGGGGCGCTCGCTCCGGCCGCCGAGGCCACCTTCGGGTTCCTCGGCACCCACACCGGCACCGCCACCGCCCCCACGGCGACCTGTACCGCCAGTTGATCCGTTCCGAGGGTCCGGGCCCGGCCCGGACCCTCGCCCGGGTCAGCCGGCAGTCGCCGTGGCGTGGTCGAGGGCGGCCAGCAGGCGGGCGCGCAGCACGGCGGCCCGCTCGGCGAAGCCGCGCTGCGCCGCCGCGTACTCGGCCCGGCCCTCGGCGGTCTCCACCCGCACCGGCGGGTAGCCGAGGGCGGCCAGGTCGTAGGGGCTGGCCCGCATGTCGAGCGTCCGGATCTGCCGGGCCAGCGCGAAACAGTCAGCCACCAGCTCCGCGGCGACCAGCGGGGAGAGCTTGTACGCCCACTTGTAGAGATCCATGTTGGCGTGCAGGCAACCCGGCTGCTCCAGCGCGTGCTGGGTGTCCCGGCTCGGCTGGAGCAGGTTCAGCGGCCGGGCCGGCGCGGTGAAGAACCGGAACGCGTCGAAGTGGCTGCACCGCACGCCCCGCTCGCGGACCACGGCGGCGGTGTCGTCCGGGCTGAGCCGCAGCGGCCAGGCGTTGTGCCGGACCTCCTCCTGGGTCTGCCGGTAGACCATCGCCCACTCGTGCATCCCGAAGCAGCCCAGGTGCGCCGGCCGGCCGGCGGTCGCGGCCAGCAGCGTCCTGATCCAGCCGATCGAGTCGGCGCGGCGTCCGCGTACCCGGTCGGTGTCGAGGGTGACCCCGGCGGGGTCGGCGCGGTAGTCCCGGCCGAACTCGGCCGGGTCCGCGTCCCGCAGCAGCACCCCCGCGCCCGGATGCCAACGGCGCAACTGCGCCGGGCGGTAGGAGTAGTAGGTGAAGAGGAAATCCTCCACCGGATGCCGGCCGCCGGTGCGGCGGCGGGCCAGGTGCGGGTCCAGCCAGGTGGCCACCCGCGCCGCGTGGGCCGCCCGCCGGGCCCGCCAGTCGGCCGCGTCGAGGGCGGCGGGGGCGAGGGCGGCGGTCACACCCCTCAGGGTACGACCGCCGCCCGCCCCCGGTCAGGGCACGTCCACCCGGACCCCGGCGGAGAACACCCCGCTGCGCAGCTCCAACTGTTTCGGTTTCTGCGCGCCGTGCACGGTGAAGACCAGCGGCAGCACCACCCGGCTGCCCGCCGAGACGGGCTGGGCGAAGACGTCGCGCCCCAGGTTCGCCAGCCGGGTGGCGTCCTCGTCGGTGCTCACCCAGCTCCCACCGGGCAGGTACGCGCGCTGGAGCTGACCGTGCCAGCTCTGCTGCTCCGGGGTGACGTTGCGCACCCCGACCGTGGCCTGGCACTGCTGGCTGGCCACCCTGGCGGTGGCGCAGGCCACCCGGTAGACGGTGAACTCGAAGGCCTGCTCCCGCAGCGGGGTGCCGACCGGGCCGGTCATAGTGGTGCCCGTCCACGCCCCGGCGGTCGGCTGCTTGGTGGTGTCGATGGCGGCGACCTCGCGGGTGGCCGTCCAGGCGGCGGCGAAGACCACCCCCGCCAGCACCGTCGCGGCCACCCCCACCACCAGCCACACCGACGGGCTGCGGCGTCGCCGGACCTCTCCGGGTACGGCGGGGCGCGGGTACACGGTCCCGCCGCCGGGTGCCGCCGGGCCGCCCGCGTACGGCGGGGTGCCGGCCGCCACCGGAGCGGTGCCGGTCGGCTCGATCCCGCCCACCCGTCGCCGGGCCCGCCGCCACCACCACAGCGCGCCGGCCAGCAGCGCCAGCACCACCAGGGCCGCGCCGAGCAGGATCGGCGGCTGCCGCCAGGTCGGCGTCGCGGGCACGAACGCCTCCGGGGTCGCCGCGCTGTGCCAGGTGGCGGTCGCGCAGTCGTACGGCTGCTCGCCGTCACCGGCGTACGCGCAGGCCGGCGCGGTCAGCGCCTGGCCCGGCGCGGCGGCGGCCAGGGCGGTGTCCAGGGTCCGGGTCGCCCCGGCCGGCAGGACGAGCCGCCAGATGACCTCCCCGCCCGCACCCGCCCCGCCCGGTCGGGTGACCAGGCCACCCGCACTGACGGCGGTGGTCGAGGTGCCGGCCGGCAGTTCCTGCCGGACCATCGTCTGCACCGTCGAGCCGCCCGTGTTGCGCACCATGATCCGGTAACCCGGCACCGTGGTCGCGGCGGGTGCCACGGCCACCGTGACCTGGGGTGCCGGCCGGGGCGCGCCCGGGTTGCCGGCGGTGGTCATCCCGGGGGCGGGTGCGGTCGGGGTGACCGGTACGACCGCCCCGCTGGCCGCCACCCCGGGCGCGGCCCGCGCCGGCCGGGGAACTGCCGCGTCCCGGGTCGGGGCCACCGGCGTCGCCCATGCGGCCAGGTGGGCCGGTGCGGCGGGACGGGCGGTTGCCACCGGCCGGGCCCGGGTGGCCGGCCCCGTCGGTGCCCGGCCCGCGGCCGCCGGGCCGGCGTGGCCCGCCGCCGGTGCCCTACCCGGTCCGGGCGTCGTGGCGGGCCCTGCCGCCGCGGCGGTCACCGCCGGGCTGGCCGGGGTGGCGTGGGGCGCGGGGCCGGTGCCGGGCAGGGCCGGTACGGCGGCGAGGACGCCCAGGCAGTTCACGAAAACCGCGAGGGCCCTGTGGTGTCGTCTCGATGCAGGCATACCAACGAACCTCCGGAGCCGACGTTAGGAGCGCGCACCCTCCGGGCGGGTACGAAGCGGCGAACCCCGCCCGCCGCGCCGGCCGATGGCCTACGCTGCGCCGACGTTCCGGTGGGCGACGGGTGACGCCGGGTGTGGGGATAGATTGGCCGGGTGCGTATCGCTCGTTTCGCTCATGCCAAGGGAATGTCGTTCGGGGTCGTCGAGGGTGAGCCGGAGGCCGGGCCGCAGGGCCTGACCGTCGCCGAGATCGAGGGCCACCCGTTCGGGCAGATCCAGTTCTCCGGCGCCCGGTGGGCGCTCTCCGACGTGCGGCTGCTGTCGCCGATCCTGCCCAGCAAGGTGGTCTGTGTGGGGCGTAACTACGCCGAGCACGCCGCCGAGCACGGCAACGAGGTGCCGAAGGAGCCGTTGCTCTTCCTCAAGCCGTCCACCTCGGTGATCGGCCCCCGGGACGCGATCCGGCTGCCGATCTTCTCCAGGCAGGTCGAGCACGAGGCCGAGTTGGCCGTGGTGATCGGCGCGCCGGGTGCCCGCCGGGCCGACCGGGCCGCCGCCGCGAAGGCCGTCTTCGGCTACACCTGTGCCAACGACGTCACCGCACGGGACCTGCAGCGTTCCGACTCGCAGTGGACCCGGGCCAAGGGCTTCGACTCGTTCTGCCCCATCGGCCCCTGGATCACCACCGGGCTGGACGTCTCCGACCTGGAGGTCCGCTGCGAGGTGGGGCGCAACCCGGACGAGATGGAGGTACGACAGCTCGGCCGGACCAAGGACATGGTGTTCGACGTGCCGGCGCTGGTGTCGTACATCTCGCACGTGATGACGCTGCTGCCCGGGGACGTGGTGCTGACCGGCACCCCGGCGGGGGTTAGTCCGCTCACGGACGGGGATACGGTCACCGTACGGATCGAGGGGATCGGCGAGCTCACCAACACGGTGGTACCGGTCGCCTGACCCGTACGACACCCCTGTTTCCGCAGCTCACGGGCGGTTTGGGGGGATCGGATTTGGCCTGTTGGCGCGGGGAGGGTAAAGTTCCTTCCCGGCGCCACAAGGGGCCAATGGGGTATGGGGTAATTGGCAGCCCAACTGATTCTGGTTCAGTTAGTCTAGGTTCGAGTCCTGGTACCCCAGCGCAACCGCGGGTTCACCCGAATCCGCGGACGCTGGATTCTGGCGGAGAGCGGCTCCGTCCCGTAGTCGGGGCGAAGTTGATCTCTGATAGAGTGCAGCTTCCCTGCCCGGTAGGGCAGGGAAGCACAAGCTATGTTCTGGCCCCGTCGTCTAGTGGCCCAGGACGCCGCCCTCTCAAGGCGGTAGCGCCGGTTCGAATCCGGTCGGGGCTACAACGCTGACAGCCCGTCCCACGTTCGTTGGGGCGGGCTTCTTCGCGTCTGGGCCAGCATCGTGGGTGGCTTGGCCCGGCGCGTGGTGGACCCCCGGACGGGTGGCTGCCCCAACATGGGTGGCGATGTTGCGCCGTCCCGGCTGCCCGGACACCCCTGTTTCGTCACCCGAGCGCTCTGGCCCCCGCCGGGGTGCCGACCCCCGTCGTGGGGACCGGATGCCGGTGCCGTTAGACTAGCCCCGCACCGCCCCACGGGGTGGTGAAGCAGGAAAAGTGCCTGGCCCCGTCGTCTAGTGGCCCAGGACGCCGCCCTCTCAAGGCGGTAGCGCCGGTTCGAATCCGGTCGGGGCTACCACACGATCGGCCCGTCTCGCCCCGCGAGGCGGGCCGATCGCCGTTCCCCCTCTTTCGGGCCTTCCCCCCGGGCCGCCCACCCCGCCGGTCACCCGCCCCCGGCCCTGGCCTGCGCTACCCCGCCCCGCCCCGCCCCGCTCACCCTCCCGGCCGCACCTCCCCCGCCTCCCCCGCCCGGTTCCACCCCGGTGATCAAGAGGTTTGCGTCACGTGATCAAGAGGTTTGCGCCATTTTGATCTCTGGTCATGACGCAAACTTCTTGATCACCGGGGCGAGACCGGGGGCGGGGCGGGGCGGGGTGGGGTGGGTTAGAGGCCGGAGAGGCGTTGGCCGGCGCGGACGACGGCCATGGCGTGGCGTTCGCCGGGGCGGCGGCCGAGGCGTTCGATCGGGCCGGAGATGCTGATCGAGGCGATCACCCGGCCGGTGCGGTCCCGGATCGGGGCGGAGACGCTTGCCACACCGGCCTCCCGTTCGGCGACGCTCTGCGCCCAGCCCCGGCGGCGTACCTCGGCGAGGGTTCGGCCGGTGAACTTGGACCGGGGCAGCAGCGGCATGACCGCCTCGGGCGGCTCCCAGGCGAGCAGGATCTGCGCTGCGGAGCCGGCCGTCATGGGCAGCACCGAGCCGACCGGCACGGTGTCCCGCAGGCCGCTGGCCCGCTCGGCGGCGGCCACGCAGACCCGTTCGTCGGCCCGGCGCAGGTAGAGTTGGGCGCTCTCCCCGGTGGCGTCGCGCAGCGCGGCGAGCAGCGGCTCGGCGGCGGTCAGCAGGACGTCCGGGGCGGCGTTGGCCAGCTCGCCGAGCCGGGGCCCGGGACGCCATCGCCCCTGGGTGTCCCGGACCAGCATCCGGTGGATCTCCAGGGCCTGGGCCAGCCGGTGTGCGGTGGCTCGGGGCAGCTTGGTGCGTTCAACGAGTTCGGCCAGGCTGGCGCCGTCGACACAGGCGGCCAGGATGACCACCGCCTTGTCGAGGACGCCGACACCGCTCATACTGTGTCCCACAAGCCGAAATTTACCTCCCAGAATTTAGGATGTCCAGATGGTGGGAGTCACTCAACCGAGGACCCTGGCCGAGAAGGTCTGGGACGCGCACGTCGTACGGACCGCCGAGGGTGAGCCGGACCTGCTCTACATCGACCTGCACCTGCTGCACGAGGTGACCAGCCCGCAGGCGTTCGACGGGCTGCGCCAGGCCGGCCGGCGGGTCCGCCGCCCCGATCTCACGCTCGCGACCGAGGATCACAACACCCCGACCGGGTACGACGATCCCGCGTTCCGGCTGCGCCGGGGCGACCTGCTGACGATCGCGGACCCGACCTCGCGTACCCAGATCGAGACGTTGCGCCGCAACTGCGCCGAGTTCGGCCTGCGGCTGCACCCACTGGGCGACGAGAACCAGGGCATCGTGCACGTGATCGGCCCCCAGTTGGGCGTCACCCAGCCCGGCATGACGATCGTCTGTGGCGATTCGCACACCGCCACCCACGGCGCGTTCGGCGCGCTGGCCTTCGGCATCGGCACCAGTGAGGTCGAACACGTCCTGGCCACCCAGACCCTGCCGCAGGCCCGCCCGAAGACCATGGCGGTCAACGTCACCGGTCGGCTCGCCCCCGGCGTCACCGCCAAGGACCTGGTCCTCGCGCTGATCGCGCAGGTGGGCACGGGCGGCGGACGCGGCCACATCGTGGAGTACCGGGGCGAGGCCATCCGCGCGCTGTCGATGGAGGGCCGGATGACGGTGGCGAACATGTCCATCGAGTGGGGCGCCAAGGCGGGCCTGATCGCGCCGGACGAGACCACCTTCGCGTACCTCAAGGGCCGGCCGCACGCGCCGGCCGGAGCCGACTGGGACGCGGCGCTGGCCTACTGGCGGACGCTGCCCACCGACGACGGCGCGACCTTCGACGCCGAGGTGACCCTGGACGCGAGCCGGATCACCCCGTTCGTCACCTGGGGCACCAACCCCGGCCAGGGCGCCCCGCTCGACGCGGCCGTGCCGGACCCGGAGGAGTTCACCACCGACGCCGAGCGGACCGCCGCGCGCCGGGCCCTGGAGTACATGGACCTCACCCCGGGCACCCCGCTGCGCGACCTCGCCGTCGACGTGGTCTTCGTCGGTTCCTGCACCAACGGCCGGCTGGAGGACCTGCGGGCCGCCGCCGACGTGCTGCGCGGCCACCGGGTCGCCGACGGGGTACGGATGCTGGTGGTGCCCGGCTCCGCCGCCGTGCGGGAGGCCGCCGAGGCGGAGGGCCTGGACAAGGTCTTCGCCGACGCCGGAGCGGAGTGGCGGTTCGCCGGCTGCTCGATGTGCCTGGGCATGAACCCGGACACGCTGAAGCCGGGCGAGCGTTCGGCCTCGACCTCCAACCGCAACTTCGAGGGCCGGCAGGGCCGGGGCGGGCGTACCCACCTGGTGTCGCCCCCGGTCGCCGCCGCCACCGCCGTGACCGGTCGGCTCGCCGCCCCGGCCGATCTGTAGAAGGGCAGCCGAGAGATGGACAAGTTCACCACCCACACCGGCACCGCGGCGCCGCTGCGCCGTTCCAATGTGGACACGGATCAGATCATCCCGGCCGTGTACCTCAAGCGGGTGACCCGTACCGGCTTCGCCGACGGACTCTTCCGGGCCTGGCGCGACGATCCCGCATTCGTGCTCAACAACCCGGCGTATTCGGGGGCCACCATCCTCGTGGCCGGGCCGGAGTTCGGCACCGGGTCATCCCGGGAGCACGCAGTGTGGGCGCTGCGCGACGGGGGTTTCCAGGCGGTCGTCTCGCCCCGCTTCGGTGACATCTTCCGGGGCAACGCGCTCAAGGAAGGGCTCCTCCCGGTTGAATTGGAACTGACCGCGGTCGAGCAGATCTGGGACCTGGTGGAGGCCGATCCGACCACTGAGGTGACGGTCGACCTGACCACCCGTGAGGTCCGGGTCGGGGACTCCACCTGGTCGTTCCCGATCGACGACCACAGCCGCTGGCGGCTGATGGAGGGCCTCGACGACATTGGACTCACCCTGCGGCACGTCGCCGACATCGAGGCATACGAGGCCGGCCGACCGTCGTTCACCCCCTCCGTGGTCTAGCCGTACGCCGGGCCACGGCACCGTTTTCGCCCCCACCGGTTCATCCGGTGGGGGCGAATCCGTTACGACACAAGGGCTTTTTTCCACCGAATGTTTGTGTCCAGGCAGCACAGGGCATACGGTGCGCGCAGAATGGCTCGCGTCGAGTCAGTTGCACAATCGGGAGGAAGTCGTGAACAAGGCCGAGCTCATCGAGGCGCTCGCCGCTCGCCTGGGGGACCGGAAGTCGGCGACGGCGGCGCTCGACGCGGTCCTCGCCGAGGTCCAGGCGGCGGTCACCAAGGGCGACAAAGTGGCGATCACCGGATTCGGATCGTTCGAAAAGCGTGTCCGGGCGGCGCGAACAGCGCGCAACCCGCGTACCGGTGAGGCGGTGAAGGTCAAGAAGACATCCGTTCCGGCCTTCAAGCCGGGCGCCGGTTTCAAGGAGATGGTGGCCACCGGCAAGGTGCCGAAGACCGCCGCTCCGGCGAAGAAGACCACCACGGCGGCCGCCAAGGCCACCGGCACGAAGGCCACCGGCACCAGGGCCACCGCCGCGAAGGCGACCACGGCCAAGGCGACCGCGGCCAAGAAGACGACCGCGGCCAGCAAGGCGACCGGGGCGAAGGCGACCGGGACCAAGGCCACCGCGGCCAAGAAGACGACCGCGGCCAGCAAGGCCACCGGTGCCGCCAAGACCACCGCGGCGAAGGCCACCAAGGCCGCCACCGCGACCAAGGCGGCGACGAAGAAGGCCGCTCCGGCGAAGAAGACCGCCACGGCGACCAAGTCGGCTCCCGCCCGGAGCGCGGCAGCCAGGAAGACGACCGCGGCCAAGAGCACCACTGCCAAGGCCACCACCGCCAAGGCCACCACCGCGAAGAAGGCGCCGGCGAAGCGGACCGCCGCCAAGCGCTGATTTCCCGGTACTACGCGACGGGCGCCCACTGCCATGGTGGGCGCCCGTTTCCGGTGTCCGGCCCGGGGCGGCCGCGAGGGTGCAGAGCCGATCGGCGCAGCCGGCGGTGTCGGGTCGGTGCGGTGGGCGGCGAGTGTTCAGAACCGGTCGGCGGCGAGCAGCCCGTCGGCGGTGAAGGCGAGCAGCCAGCCGCCACCCTTGGCGGTGCCGAAATCGTCGTCGCGCCCCGCCAACCGGGCCAACGCGCCCGGGATCACCTTGCCCTGGCTGCACACCCCGACCGGCTGCCCGGTGGCGGCCAGCTCGACCAGCCGGCCGGCGGCGGCCAACGCGCACTCGTCGACCTGCTGGCCCGGCTGCGGCTCGTCGAAGTCGCCGCACACCTCGATCGGCAGGTCCAGCAGGGCGGCTGCCGGCCCGAGGGTCTGTACGCACCGGCGGGGCGAGGCCGACAGCAGGCGTACCGGCCGGACCAGGGCGACCAGCGGGGCCAGCGCCCGGGCCTGGGCGACCCCCTCGGCGTCCAACGGGCGGCCGGTATCCGGCCCCGACCAGGTGGCCCGCTTGCCGGCGTGCGCGTGCCGGACCAGCGCCACGGTGCCGGTGACCCGGGGCAGGGCGGCGAACGCGGCCAGCACCTGCGCGTCGTGCGGGTAGCTCACCCGGTCGACCGCCGCGTCGACGTCGAGCCAGCACACGTCGTCGACCTCGGTGCCCGGCTGGAACCCGCCGGTGCCCACGGCCCGCATCGACCAGTAGTCGACCAGCTTGGGTCGGCCCTCGCTGCGGTACCGCACGGTGGGCAGCCGGACCTGCGGCACCGCGCGTACGTCGGACTCCTCGGCCACCTCCCGGACGGCGGCCAGCAGCGGATGCTCGTCCCGTTCCAGCTTGCCCTTGGGCAGCGACCAGTCGCCGTAGCGGGGCCGGTGTACGAGGCAGACTTCGACCCCGCCACCGTCGGCGGGTCGCCACGCCACTCCACCGGCCGCCCGGATACCGGCCGGTTCCTCGTCCACCATCCGATCACCCTACGTCCGTGCGATCCCCCGTACCGGCCGCCCGCCCGGCTCAGCCGGCGGAACTGCCCACCCGGCGCAGCAGCAGTTCCTGCAGGTCGTGCAGTGGCTCCTCGTCGGTACCGGTGCGCCTGGTCCAGCTGCCGTCGGCGGCCAGTTCGAACGCGTCCACGTCCGGGCTCATCGCCGTGGTCATCACCTGGTCCAGCTCGGCGCGGGCGACCGGGTCGCTGACCTGCACCAGCGCCTCCACCCGGCGGTCGAGGTTGCGGTGCATCAGGTCGGCCGACCCCATCCAGAACTCGGCGTCGCCGTTGTTGCCGAACCGGAAGATCCGCGAGTGTTCCAGGAACCGGCCGAGGATCGAGCGGACCCGGATGTTCTCCGACAGCCCCGGCACCCCGGGCCGCAGCGTGCACATGCCCCGGATGAGCAGGTCCACGTGCACGCCGGCCTGTGACGCCCGGTAGAGCGCGTCGGTGATCTCCTCGTCGACCAGCGAGTTCACCTTGAACTGCACCAGCCCCGGCATGCCCAGCCGGACGTGCGCGATCTCCCGCTCGATCCGCTCGACCAGCCCGCTGCGGATGCCCTGCGGGGCCACCAGCAGCCGCCGGTACGCGGTCTGCCGGCTGTAGCCGGTGAGCACGTTGAACAGGTCGGTCAGGTCGGCGCCGATCTCCGGGTCGGCGGTGAGCACGCCGAAGTCCTCGTACAGCCGGGCGGTCTTGGGGTGGTAGTTGCCGGTGCCGATGTGGCAGTACCGGCGGATCTGGTTGCCCTCCTGACGTACCACCAGGGCGGTCTTGCAGTGCGTCTTGAGCCCGACCAGGCCGTAGACGACGTGGCAGCCGGCCCGTTCCAGGGTGCGCGCCCAGCCGATGTTGGCCACCTCGTCGAAGCGGGCCTTCAGCTCCACCAGCACCACCACCTGCTTGCCGGCGGCGGCGGCGTCGACCAGCGCGTCGACGATCGGGGAGTCGCCGCTGGTGCGGTAGAGGGTCTGCTTGATGGCCAGCACGTCCGGGTCGGCGGCGGCCTGCTCGACGAACCGTTGCACGCTGGTGGCGAACGAGTGGTACGGGTGGTGCACCAGCACGTCGCCGTCGCGCAGGGTGGCGAAGACGCTGCGCGGCACCTCGCCCTCGGTCAGCCGGGGGTGGGTGGCCGGCACGAACGGCTTGTCCTTCAGGTCGGGGCGGTCCGCCTCGCCGTAGAGCTGCCACAGCGCCGACAGGTCCAGCAGGCCGGGGACCCGCAGCACGTCGTGGTCGTCCATGTCCAGCTCGCGGACGAGCAGCTCCAGCATGTGGTCGGAGATGGAGGCGGCCACCTCCAGCCGGACCGGGGGGCCGAAGCGCCGCCGGGCCAGTTCCCGTTCCAGGGCCTGGAGCAGGTCCTCGTCGCGGTCCTCGTCGACCTCCACCTCGGCGTTGCGGGTGACCCGGAACAGGTGGCACTCGACCACCTGCATGCCGGAGAAGAGCTGCCCCAGGTGCACCGAGATGAGGTCCTCCACGGGCAGCATCCGCAGCCCCGGCTGGTCCCGGCCGACCCGGACGAAGCGCGGCACGTTGTTGGGGACCTTGACCCGGGCGAACAGCTCCGAGCCGCCGTCGGGGTCCCGCACCGCCACGGCCAGGTTCAGCGACCGGCCGGAGATGTACGGGAACGGGTGCGCCGGGTCCACCGCGAGCGGGGTGAGCACCGGGAAGATGTGTTCCCGGAAGTAGGTGCGCAGCCGCTCCCGCTCCGGGTCGTCCAGCTCCGCCCAGCGGGTGATCCGGATGTCCTCCCGGGCGAGCTGCGGCAGCAGGTCGTCGACGAAGCAGGCGGCCTGCCGGGCGACCAGGCCGGCCGCGCACTCGGTGATCCGCTCCAGCTGGGTGCGCAGCGGCAGCCGGTCCCCGCCGCGTACCGGCAGGCCGGCGGAGAGCCGACGCTTGAGCCCGGCCACCCGCACCATGTAGAACTCGTCGAGGTTGCTGGCGAAGATGGCCAGGAACTTGGCCCGTTCCAGCAGCGGGGTGCGCGGGTCCTCGGCCAGGGCCAGCACCCGGCCGTTGAAGTCGAGCCAGGACAGCTCCCGGTTGAGGAACCGGTCCGCCGGCAGCGGCGCGACGGCGGGCGACCCGTCGGCCGTCGACCCCTCGCCGCTGGCCGGGACGTCGGCGGCGGGGACGTCGACGGGGCGGTCGTCGGTGTCGAGCACCTCGTCCAGGCCGGCGGAGGCCCCGGCGGCGCTGGCGCCGGGGGAGTCGGGGGCCGTGGCGGAGACCTCCTCCGGGGCGCGACGGGTGCGGGAACCGCTGCGACGGCGGGTGCCGTTGCGGGTCGGGTCGGTGGCGGCGGACGGGCTGGTGGGGTGCTCGCGAGGGGTGCTCACCCGCTCATAATCACCCGATTACGGTTAACGCAAAATGAACTTGGGCCGCGTTGTTCAGACCATCGTCGGCAACGTCACCCGGACGACCCCGCCGTCCGGATCGGTTTCCACCGTCAACCGCTGGCCGAGGCGGAGCAGCCGCAGCCCGGAGGCGTCGAAGGCGCGGGCCGGGAAGGGCAGCTCGGTGCCGTCGTCGAGCAGCAGCACGCCGGTGCGGCTCTGCGCGTCGAAGGTCGCCACGGTGCCCTGCATGCCAGCACCGTACACCGGGCGGTCGGCGTGGGGCCGCCGGCCGGTCCGGCCGGGGACGGCCGGGACGACTCCGGTCAGCGCGCCGGTCGCCGGGCCGAGCCCGAGCCGGGCCGCGTCGGCCAGGTCGGCGGCGGTGTCCACGTCGCGGCGCAGGCTCGGCCAGACACCGGGCAGCGGCACCGCCCCGGAGGCAAGGTGCGCCGCCGCCGAGCCGGCCCCGAACCGGGGCGCAAGCGGCACCCCGGGAGATGTGGTGAGCAGCACGGTCCCGGTGCCGGGGGCGTCGGCCACGAACCGGCGTACCCCCGTCGGGCCGGAGCCGACCGCGTGCAGCGCGGCGGCCAGTTCGGCCGAGCGCAGCGCCGGCAGGTCGGCGGTGAGGGCGGCCAGCCAGCTCCGGCCGTCGTCGGCCGCCGCCTGCGCGCCGTGCCGCAGGGCGGCGTTCAGCCCGGCGTCCGGATGGTCCGGCACCACCCGCGCGCCCGCCGCGCCGACCGTCGCGGCCACCCGCTGGTCGGCGGTGACCACCAGCACCTCGGCCACCGCCGGGCAGGCCAGCACCGCGCCGACCGTGTCGGCCACCAACGCCAGCGCCAGCTCCTCGTGCGGTACGGCCGGCAGCGCCCCCCGCAACCGGCTCTTCGCCGCGTGGAGCCGCTTCACCGGCACCACCGCCACCCACCTCGCCTGGCCCACGTCGACAATCCTGCCAGCGGCGGCGGCGGTACCCGCACTGGCCGTACCAGGGACGAGCAGGCATGATTTCCGCTGCGGGCACGCAACGGTGGGGGTGCGGCACGCGGGTGGGGTGACGAGGAGGCACGGTGGCACGGCGCAGGCTGGGTTTCTGGCGACGGTTCGCCGTGGTGCTGGTCAAGCCCGTGATGCTGGCCTGGACCCGGCGCACCTGGCACGGGGTCGAGCAGCTGCGCCGCCCCGGGGGCGTCATCATCGTGCCCAACCACATCTCGCACGCCGACCCGCTGGTCTGCGCCCACTTCATCTACGACGCGGGCCGGTGGCCGCAGTTCCTCGGCAAGGCCAGCGTGTTCCGGGTGCCGGTGGTCGGCTACATCCTGCACCGCTGCCGGCAGATCCCGGTGGAACGGGAGACCGCCACCGCGGTCAAGTCGCTGGACCGGCTGGTCGCCGCGCTGGACGCGGGCGGCGCGGTGGTGATCTATCCGGAGGGCACCATCACCCGGGAGCCGCAGCTGTGGCCGATGAAGGGCAAGACCGGGGCGGCCCGGCTGGCCCTGGCCACCGGCGCGCCGGTGGTCCCGGTGGTGATGTGGGGTCCGGAACGTCTCTTCGACCCGCGTACCAGCCGGGTGGGGCTGCGTCCCCGGACCCCGGTGACGGTGGTGGCCGGTCCGCCTGTCGACCTGGACCGGTGGGCGGGGGCCACCCCGAGCCGGATGGTGCTGGAGGAGATGACCGACCAGATCATGCTGACCCTGCGGGACCTGCTCGCCGGGGTCCGGGGCGGCACACCACCGCCGCTGTGGGAACGTCCCGTCCGTACGCGTACTCCCGAGGGGACCGAATGAGCGAGTGGATCGACCGGCGCGACGCAGGGGCAGGGGTGGCGTGAGCGGGCACGTGGCGGTGCTGGGGGCCGGTTCGTGGGGGACCGCGTTCGCCAAGATCCTCGCCGACGCCGGTCGGGAGGTGACCATCCTCGCCCGGCGCGAGCAGGTCGCCGAGGCGATCCGTGTCCACCGGCGTAACCCCGACTACCTGCCGGAGCTGCGGCTGCCCGACCGGGTCACCGCCACCGGCGACGCGGCCAAGGCGATCTCCGGTGCGGAACTGGTGGTGCTGTCGGTGCCGTCGCAGACGCTGCGCGGCAACCTCGCCGAGTGGGCCGGCCACCTCGCCCCGGACGCCACCCTGGTCTCCCTGATGAAGGGGATCGAGCTGGGCACCACCCGGCGGATGAGCGAGGTGATCGTGGAGACCGCCCGGGTCACCCCGGACCGGGTGGTGGTGGTCTCCGGCCCCAACCTGGCCCCCGAGATCGCGGTCGAGCAGCCGGCCGCGACGGTGGTCGCCGGCACCGACGCCCGCCGCACCGAGCTGGTGCAGCAGTCGATCCGCACCCCGTACTTCCGGCCGTACACCAATGACGACGTGATCGGCTGCGAGCTGGGCGGGGCGGTCAAGAACGTGATCGCCCTGTCGTACGGGATCGCCACCGCGATGGGCTTCGGCGACAACACCCGGGCCATGCTGATGACCCGGGGGCTGGCCGAGACCGCCCGGCTGGGGGTGGCGCTCGGCGCCGACCCGATCACCTTCGCCGGCCTGGCCGGGATGGGTGACCTGGTGGCCTCCTGCTCGTCGCCGCTGGCCCGCAACCGCACCTTCGGCGAGCACCTGGGCCGGGGGGAGACGCTGGAGCAGGCGCAGGCGGCCACCCGGCAGACCGCCGAGGGGGTCAAGAGCTGCCTGGCCATCCGGGACCTGGCCCGCGCGCACGGGGTGGAGATGCCGATCACCGAGCAGATCGAACGGATCTGCCACGAGGGGATGGACCCGAGACTCGCGGTGGACACCCTGATGAGCCGGACCGCCAAGCCGGAGTCGTACGAGTGAGCGGCCCGCCGACCGGGCCGGGCCACCCGGTGACGCACTGGCACGACGGCACCCGGTGCGTGCACGCCGGGCTGCCCGAGCCGGAGCCGGGGCAGCCGTTCCTGCCCGGCCCGGTCTTCGCCGCGCCGTACCACCTCGACCCGTGGCAGGGGCCGGCCGCGACACCGAACGGCTACGGCCGCCCGGACAATCCGACCCGGCGGCTGCTGGAGTCCGCCATCGGCGAGCTGGAGGGCGGCGACTGCCGGGTGTTCGCCTCCGGGCAGGCCGCCATCACCGGGCTGCTGCTGGCCGTGCTGCGCCCCGGCGACACCGTGCTGCTGCCCGCCGACGGCTACTTCCCGGTCCGGGCGTTCGCCACCGCCACCCTCGCCGCGCTGGGGGTACGGGTCGGGTTCGTGCCCACCGCCGGGCCGTACCCGTCGTGGGACGGGGTCCGCCTGGTGCTGCTGGAGACCCCCGCGAACCCGGGCCTGGACGTGGCCGACATCGCCGCCGTGGCCGACGCGGCGCACGCGGCCGGCGCGTTGGTGGCGGTGGACAACACCACCGCCACCCCGCTGGGGCAGCGCCCGCTGGACCTCGGCGCGGACCTGGTGGTCGCCTCCGGCACCAAGGCGTTGACCGGCCACTCCGACCTGCTGCTCGGCTACGTGGCGGCCCGGTCGGCGGAGCTGCTGGAGACGGTGACCGGGTGGCGCACCACCACCGGCGCGGTGCCCGGGGCGTTCGACGCCTGGCTGGCCCACCGCTCGCTGGCCACCCTCGACCTGCGGCTGGCCCGGCAGTCCGCCAACGCGGCGGCGCTGGTCGACCTGCTCGCCGGGCGACCGGACGTGACCGGGCTGCGGTGGCCCGGCCGTCCGGAGGACCCGGCCTACCCGGTGGCGTCGCGGCAGCTGCGCCGGATGCCGGGGGTGCTCTCGTTCGACCTCGGCGACGCCGACCGGGTGGCCCGGTTCGTCGCCGGGTCCCGGCTGGTCGCCGCCGCGACCTCGTTCGGTGGCCTGCACACCAGCGCCGACCGGCGGGCGCAGTGGGGCGACGACACCGCCCCCGGGTTCGTCCGGCTCTCCTGCGGGGTGGAGGACACCGCCGACCTGGTCGCCGACGTGACCGCCGCGCTGGACGACGCGGGGGCGGCCGGTCCGCTATCGTGATGCCGGCCCACCCGGGCCCCGACCGGAGGAGGTGAGTCCGATCCACCAGACGTCAGGACCGGCGCTCCCCGTCGAGTCCCGTCGCTGCGGCAACGGAGTCCCGTCGCCGCGGTAGCGACGGTGGGAGCGCCGACGTGCGCTCCCGAAAGGCATCACCATGGCATCCGATCCGTTTCCCCACGAACCCGCCGCTCTCGTCGCCCGGCTGCGTGCCGCCGGCTGCGTCTACGCCGAGGACGAGGCCGCGCTGCTCACCGCCGCCGCCGACTCGCCGCAGGCGCTGGCGGCCCTCACCGACCGGCGGATCGCCGGTGAACCGTTGGAACACCTGCTCGGCTGGGCCGAGTTCTGCGGCCGTCGGGTCGCCGTCGACCCGGGGGTGTTCGTCCCCCGGACCCGGACCGCGCTGCTGGTGGAGGCCGCCGCGTCGGTCGCCGGGCCGGCACCGGCGCTGGTCGACCTGTGCTGCGGGTCCGGGGCGATCAGTGTCGCGCTCGTCGACCGGCTCGCCCCGCGCTGGCTGGCCGCCGTCGACGTCGACCCGGCCGCCGTGGCCTGCGCCCGCCGCAACCTGGCCGGCCGGGACGTCACCGTCGTGCAGGGCGACCTGTACGACCCGCTGCCGGCGCACTGGCGGGGCCGGCTGGACGTGGTGGTCGCCAACGCTCCCTACGTGCCCACCCCGGCGGTGGCGCTGATGCCGGCGGAGGCCCGGCTGCACGAGGCGGTGGTGGCGCTGGACGGGGGCGTCGACGGGCTGGCCGTGCTGCGCCGGGTCGCCGCGGGCGCGGTCGACTGGCTACGACCCGGCGGGCACCTGGTGGTGGAGGTCAGCGCCGGGCAGGCCGGGGCGCTGTGTACGGCGATGACCGGGCTGGGGCTGCTGCCGAGGGTCCTGCACGCCGACCGCTGGGACGCGACGGGAGTCCTGGCCCGCCGACCGGAGTGAGCCGCCGGGCCGGCCCCGTGCCGCCGGGTCGGGTCCCGGGCGGTCGGCGCGGGGCCGGTCGCCCTCCGGCCGGGTGCCCGGCGGGATTGCCGCACGTGGGGCGTGACGGGCGGTGGGAACGGGAACTAACCTCGCAGCAGGCCCGGTCGGAGGTGGCGGATGGTCAGCGTGGACGTGCCGGTGGTGGTCGGCCTCGACAACGGTGGCACCAGCAACAACGCCACGGTGCTGCGGCTGGACGGCCGGTTCCTGATCGACGGGTTGGTGGAGACGCCCAGCGAGGTGACCGCCGGCCCGCAGGCGGCCATCGAGGCGCTGGCCGGCGCGTTCGACGGGGTGCTGGCCCACGCCGGGGTGCCCCGGGGGCTGGTCCGGGCGGTCGGGTTGGACACCCCGGGCCCGGCCAGCGCGACAGGCGTCATCTCGTCGCGGGGCTCGACGAACTTCGCCCAGCCCGCCTGGCACGGCTTCGACGTGCGCGGCGCGCTGGAGCGGCGGCTCGGGCTGCCGGTGATCTACCACAACGACGGCAACGCCGCCGCGCTCTACGCCCACCACGTCCATTTCGGAGCCGACGCGGCGGCCCGGTCGTCGGTGGCGGCGATCGTCGGCACCGGCCTCGGCGGCGCGGTGGTGGTCGACGGGCGGGTGGTCACCGGGGCCGCCGGCATGGCCGGCGAGTTCGGTCACGTGCACATCCCGCTGGCCGGGCTGCTCGCCCCCGACCAGCCCGAACCGCGCTGCGCCTGCGGTTTCGCCGGGGACGCCGAGAGCGTCGCCTCGCTGACCGCGATCCGGCGCAACCTGTTGCCGTACTGGCTGTCGCGGTATCCGGGGCACCCGCTGGCGCAGGAGCCGCCCGAGCGGGCCGCCACCCTGCTGCGCGGGTACGCCGAGCGGGGTGACGCGCTGGCCCGGGAGGTCTTCGCCCAGCAGGCGGCGGCGCTCGGCCGGCTGTTCACCATCGCGGCCAACTTCACCGATCCGCACGCCTACTTCGTCGGCGGCGGGGTGGTGGAGGCGGCAGCGGAGTTCCGGGACTGGTTCCTCGACGCCGTCCGCGCGCACACCGTGCTGCGCCAGGAGCAGGCCGCGCTGGCGACGTTCGCGCTGGTGCCGGACCGGGACATGGCCGGCGCGCGGGGGGTGGCCATCGCCGCCGCCGAGGCGGTCCGGTCCGCCGGCACCCCACCCGCCGGCACCCCACCCGCCGACGCCCCGGTCGACTGACCCGCCGACGCGCCCGGCCCCGCCCCGTACCCCGTCACGACGGGTGCGGGACGGGGCCGGGGCGGTCAGCGGCGCGGCGGGGCGGTGGCGAAGGCGGACCAGGCGGCGGGCGGGAAGAGCAGCACCGGGCCGCCCGGGTCCTTGGAGTCGCGGACCGCGACCCGGCCGGGCAGCGACGCCAGCTCGACGCAGGCCCCCTCGTCCCCGCTGTGGCTGCTCTTGCGCCAGGCGGCCCCGGACAGGGCCCCGCCGATCGTCGGTGTCATCGGTCTCCTACCGTCCCTTCATCAGTTGCACGAGTTGGTCGCGGCTGTCGGCCGGGCTGAGCGCGACGGTCCGCAGGTGTTCCATGATCTTGGTGCAGGTACGCAGGTCACCCGGCCGGTCCAGGACCATCTGACCGGCGACCGTCTCCACCGAGGCGATCAGCGGGTCCTCCGGGTCGGCGAACTCCAGGATGTGCAGCGAGCCCCGGGTGCCCCGGTGGTAGCCGGCGGCGAGCGGGATCACCTGGACGGTGACGTTCGGCAGCTCCGAGGTCTTGAGCAGGTGGCTGAGCTGCGCCTGCATCACCGTCCGGTCGCCCACCGGGCGCAGCAGCGCACCCTCGTCGATGATCGCGTCGAAGATCGGCGGTTCGGCGGCGGTGATCCGCTGTTGCCGGTCCAGCCGGAGCTTGACCCGCTGCTCGACCTGCTCGTCGGTGAGGGTGTGCGGCCCGCCCCGCATCACGCCCCGGATGTAGTCGGCGGTCTGGAGCAGACCCGGCACGATGGACGGTTCGAAGTTGGCGATCGCGGTGGCCTCGGCCTCCAGCGCGATGAAGTCGATGGTGCGTTTGTCGAGCAGGTGTGAGTAGGGCACCCACCAGCCGGGCTTGCGGGTGTCCTTGGCCAGCTGGACCGCCGCGGCGATCTCGTCGGGCCTGACCCCGTAGAGGCTGAGCAGCGCGCGGACGGTGGCCGGGCTGACCAGCGTCTGCGCGTTCTCGTAGCGGCTGAGCGTGCTGCGGGTGCTGTTGATCTCGTCGGCGGCGGCCTCCAGGGTGAGGCCGGCCGCCTCCCGGTGGGCACGCAGGGCGATGCCGAGGCGGCGAGCACGGGCGGTCTTCGGTGCCATGCATCGATGGTGACACAGGTCTATGGGAAGACGTACATGAGAGAACAGGCGATGAGAGTTGCATTCACGCCTGTCCACCTGTCAATCTGTAACGGAGTCCTCACCATCGGTTGTCGTGGCGACGGCGATGGTGGGTGACCGGAGGGGATGAGGTGCGTGGCGATCGGGTTTACTCCCCCGTTCCCGATCGCCACGTGCCGCCGCCGCATGCGTCGAGAAAGGACTTCCAACAGTGAGGGGTCTGGTGACGGCGATGACGCGGTTCCTGGTGGTGCTCAGCGACGTCCGGCCGGTGGAGACACCCACCCGCGACGAGCGGGCCCGGCCCGAGCGTCGGCGGCAGGTGGTCGGCACCAGCAGCCGGGAGGCCGCCGACCGGATAGCCGGGGCGTTCATGGCCCTCGGCATGGTCCGGGCCGGGCGGCAGCGGGTGAAGGTGATCGCCGTCGGACGGGGACGCGGCAATCACCCCCACCGACCCTGATCGTCACGTAACGTATCGGGTCGGATGACCGTTTGCGAGGGTCGCTCGCTTCCTGCCGGGTATCACCATCGGCCCGCCGCAACCCACAGTAAGGTCAGTCGGGTGAGCGCAACTGACGGCTCCGCAGTCGCGTACCGAGAGGTGACCCGAGTGACCACCCCAGGCAAGACCCGCGTGGCGATCGTGTTCGGCGGACGCAGTCCCGAGCACGGCATCTCCTGCGTCAGCGCGGGCAGCGTGCTCGGCGCGCTCGACCCCGACGAGTACGACGTGGTGCCGGTCGGCATCACCCGGCAGGGCCAGTGGGTGCTGACCGACGGGGACCCGGGCGAGTTGGCGATCCGGGCGCGCAGGCTCCCGGAGGTCACCGCCGGTGCCGGGGCCGAGGTGGTGCTGCGGACCGACCCCACCGCCGGTGGCCTGCTGGTGCTCGACCCGACCGAGGGCCCCCGCGCGCTCGCCGACGTGGACGTGGTCTTCCCGGTGCTGCACGGCGCGTACGGCGAGGACGGCACCATCCAGGGCATGCTGGAGATGGCCGACATCCCGTACGTCGGTGCGAACGTCTTCGCCTCCGCCGCCGCGATGGACAAGGAGTTCACCAAGAAGCTCTGCGCCGCCGAGGGTATCCCGGTCGGCCCGTACGCGGTGCTGCGTAACGGAATGACCCTCAGCGAGGCCGACAAGCAGCGACTGGGCCTGCCGGTCTTCGTCAAGCCGTCCCGGGCCGGGTCGTCGTTCGGCATCACCCGGGTCGACGACTGGGCGCGGCTCGACGACGCGGTCGCCGTCGCCCGGGAGATCGACACCAAGGTGCTCGTCGAGGCCGCGGTCGTCGGTCGGGAGATCGAGTGCGGCGTGCTGGAGGGCGAGGCCGGCGGGGCGCCCGAGGCGTCCGTACTGGCCGAGGTCCGGATGGTCGGCGACCGCGAGTTCTACGACTTCGAGGCCAAGTACCTCTTCGCCGACGAGGTCTGCGAGTACGACGTCCCCGCCGTCCTGCCCGACCGGGTCACCCACCAGGTCCAGGAGTACGCCACCCGCGCCTTCACCGCGCTGGACTGCTCCGGCCTGGCCCGGGTCGACTTCTTCGTCACCTCCGACCTGGACGTCTACCTCAACGAGATCAACACGATGCCCGGGTTCACCCCGACGTCGATGTTCCCCCGGATGTGGGCGGCCAGCGGCCTGGAGTACCCCAAGCTGGTCAACCGGCTGATCCGCACGGCCCTGCACCGGCACTGACCAGCGCGCCGGCTACCGGTCCATCCTCTCGTCGACGCCTCCCCGTCCGGGGGCGTCGACAGGCGTGTCCCGGGTCGTCCGGGGATCACCCCGACCGGTCGACCGACGCGATCCGGTGCGTATCCCACGGCTGACAAAATCGACGTCGGTTATGGCGTCCCCGGTGATGCGGCACGAATTACTGACAACTATCGCGCGTCATTGTGATCAATGGTTGGGCCTCAATATTCTGCCGGAGTTCGGATAGGTGCAAGGGGCAGAGGAGGTCCTCTTGAAATCCGCTCTTCGTTGGTCGGTGTGTGCCGGTGCGGCATTCACCCTCATTCTTGCCGGTGCGCCGGCAGCCGAGGCGAATTCGACCACGGCCGACGGAAAAGGAAACATCACGGCGATCGCCCGTACCCTCGACGGGCGGGCGATCACCAACGAGAAAATCGCGAAGGAGGTCGCCGACTTCTGGACCCCGGAGCGTATGGCGTCCGCCCGGGACCTGGACTTCCCGAAGTCGGCGCGGGCCACCACGTCGTCGAGCCGCGCGCCGCGGCCCACCGGTCCGGCCGGCGCGGTCGCTCCGGTGGCCCCGAGCATCGCCGGCGGCCCCCGGACGATGCTGAACGAGGCGGTGACCGTGGGCAAGGTCTACTTCACCGTCCCCGGCGGCGGCACCGCCTCCTGCTCGGCCAGCACCGTCGCCAGCACCAAGCGGCGGCTCGTGGTGACCGCCGGGCACTGCGTACACCAGGGTGCCGGCGGCGGGTGGTACTCCAACTGGCAGTTCGTCCCCCGGTACCGCAACGGTGTGCGGCCGTTCGGCACCTTCGTGGCCTACAGCCTCTCCACCCGGGGCGCGTGGGCCAGCTCGTCGAGCTACGCCGAGGACATGGGCATCGCGGTGATGTCCAACGGCGGCACGTACAACGCCAAGGTGGTCGACACCGTCGGTGGCAACGGGCTGCGCTGGAACTGGGGCTACTCCGTGGCGGTCACCGCCCTGGGCTACCCGTCCAACCTCGGCGGTGGCGAGAGCCAGCAGTACTGCCAGGGCACGACCTGGGACGCCGGTGGCCAGCAGATCCGGATGTACTGCAACATGACCTACGGTTCCAGTGGTGGTCCCTGGTTGCAGGAATACAACGACTCGATCGGTGCCGGCTACATCAACAGCACCGTCAGCCACGGCGACAATCCGGGTAACGGGCAATTCGACGGCCCCTACTACGACAACGACATCAAGAGCCTGTACGACTACGCCGAAGCCGGCTCTCCCGCGTAAATCCACCCTCCCCGCACCGGAGCCCCGGCCACCGGCCGGGGCTCCGGTCTGTTTCCGTAGCCGGGAAATGCGCCTGTCGGGTCGATACAGCGGTATTCCGGCACCCGGACACCGCTGTTTCGAACCCGGCGGTGGGGCATCGGTCAGGGGGTGGCCAGCACCTCGCGGAGCCTGGCGGCGAACTCCCGGGGCCTGCCGGCGTAGCCGGCGTGCCCGCCGAGGAAACCGCCGTGGTGGCTCGGGAACACCGTCGCCTCCTGGCCGAGCAGGTGGGCGACGCCGACGGCCGTCCGGGCGGTGTACGTCCCGGTCGACTCCTCGCCGACCGCGATGACGATCCGGGTCGGTGCGGCGGTGAGCGCCGCCGCGTCCAGGCGGTAGTCGGTGACCGGCCACGAGTTCCTCGACAGCAGCGGATCGTCCCGGCTGCCGTCGTCGTCGGTCGGCAGGCCGAACGTCGCCGGGTCGGGCGCGGGCCGGGCGAAGTAGGCGTCGGTGAACTCGCCCTGCCACGACGTCATCGCGATGAACGCGGCCATTCCCGCGCCGGTGCCCCCCGCCTGGTATGCCTCGTGGAAGGCGGCCCGCGCACGCTCGGCGGCGGCGGCGTCGGGCAGCACGGCGTTGACGGGCGGCTCGTGTGCCACCAGCGTGACGACGTCGTTGGGGTGGGCCGCGACCAGGGCGAGCGCGGTCACCGCCCCGCCGCTGCTGGCGAACATGTCGACCGGGCCGGCGTCGAGCGCCCCGATCAGGTGGTGCAGGTCGTCGGCCTGCTGCTGGGGCGTGTGCTCGGACCGGCCGTCGGTGCGGACGCTGCGCCCCAGGCCGCGCGGGTCGTAGGTGACGACCGTGCGGTCGGCGAACTGGGCGGCGAGCGCGTCGAAGCCCTCGGCCGTCATCGGCTGACCGATCATGACCAGGGCAGGTCGCCCGTCCGCCGGGGGGAGCGGGCCGCGGACGTCGTAGACCAGTTCCACTCCCGGCAGGGTGAGCGTGTGCGTCCTCGTCATGGCGCCGAGCCTACGACCGGCCCCCGACACCGTCCGGCGGTCAGGGGCGGCGTGACCCCCGGATGAACTGGTCGACCGCCGTCCGGGTGATCCCGTCGAGCAGATCGGGTGCGACCAGGTTGCCGTTGACCAGCGTGGCGATGCCCTGCAACGTCGCGAACAGCACGATCCCGGCGCGCTCCGGCGGGCCGGGTTCCAGCACCCCCTGGGCCTGCCCCTGGGTGATCAGGTCGTGCATCAGCCCGAACGGTCCGGCGGCGGCGGCGACGAGGTGTTCGGCCCCCTCGCGGTGCTTGCCGGTGAACATCAGCTCCAGCAGGGCGGCGTCCTCGGTGGCGAACCGCAGGTAGGCGGCGGCCATGGCGTGCAGGCGCGGTCCGAAGTCCGCACCCGCGGCGGCGAGTGCGGCGTGCAGCTCGGCGTGCAGCCTGGCGAATCCGGCCTCGGCGAGAGCGTCCAGCAACGCCTGCCGGTCGGCGAAGTGCCGGCGCGGCGCGGCGTGGCTGACACCCGCCTCACGGGCCAGTTCGCGCAGCGAGAGCTGGCCCGCGCCGTGTTGGCGCAGGCTGCGCTCGGCGGCGGCGAGCAGCGTCGACCGCAGGTTTCCGTGGTGGTACGCGGGCACGGGGGTCATGGTAGCCCGAAAAATGTCGCCGTTGCCGACATTGTTGTCGCCGTATACATTGTTTCCCATGACAACATTCACGACCGCCCAGATCCCCGCCCTGACCGGCCGTACCGTGATCGTGACCGGCGCGAACAGCGGCATCGGCCGGGTCGCCGCGACGGCGCTCGCCGCCCGGGGTGCCCGGGTCGTGCTCGCCGTCCGTGACCCCGCCAAGGGTGCCGCGGCCGCCGCGGGCATGACCGGCGACGTCGAGGTACGGCGGCTCGACCTCGCCGACCTCGCCTCCGTCCGCGCGTTCGCCGAGGGCTGGACGGGGCCGATCGACCTGCTGGTCAACAACGCCGGCGTGATGATCCCGCCGCCGACCCGTACCGTCGACGGCTTCGAGCTCCAGTTCGGCACCAACCACCTCGGGCATTTCGCGCTCACCAACCTGCTGCTGCCGCAGATCCGGGGGCGGGTGGTCACCGTCGCGTCCTCCGCGCACCGGGCCGGAAGAATCGACTTCGCCGACCTGAACTGGGAGCGCCGCCCCTACCGGGCCTTCCCCGCGTACGCCCAGTCGAAGCTGGCGAACCTGCTGTTCACCGCCGAACTGCACCGCCGCCTCACCGAAGTCGGCTCGCCGGTGCTGGCGACCGCCGCCCACCCCGGCCTGGCCGCCACCAACCTGCTCGGGCACCTCGACCGCGACCGCTCCTGGTGGAACCGGCTCCAGACGGCCCTGGTCAACCGGTTCGCGCAGAGCGACGCCGACGGCGCGTCGCCCACCCTCTACGCGGCGGTCGCCGACATTCCGGGCGGCAGCTACGCCGGGCCGGACGGCCTTTTCGAAGGGCGTGGCGCGCCGAAGCTCGTCGGCCGCTCGAAGAGCGCCCGTGACGGTGCGGTCGCCCGTCGGTTGTGGACGGTTTCCGAGGAGTTGACCGGCGTCACCTTCCCCCTGGCCGCCCAGCCCGCCCGGTAGGCGGCGCGTGCCGGGCGATCAGCCGTCAGTCGTTTGTGGAGGGTCCGGCTGGGGAACAGGGCTGCCATGGCGAACGGACAGGTGAAGACGATCGGTGGTCTGCTGCTGCGGGTGCTCGGTGTGCTGCTGGTCGTGGTGGGCGTGTTGGGCGCGTTGGCCTCGCTGACCCAGGGCAACGTCGTCGGGACGGCCCTGGGTGTCGTCCTCGTCGTCGGGGGCGCGGTGCTGCTCAAGCGCTCCGGACGGGCCGGCCGGTCGGGGGCGGTGCCGTCGACCCGGTGACCGCGGGGCGACGTCAGCGCTGCGCCCGGCCGCCGTCGGAGGGCAACGTGTTCTGCGTGAGCTGACCCGGGCCGGTCGACCGGTGCGCTGCGCCGGCGCTCAGCGGCGGCGCAGCGCCGGGTCGAGCAGGGCCGGCGGGGTGTCGTGCTTCTCGTCGGGGGCCAGGTCGACGCCGGGGGCGACGATCGCGTCGATGGCGTCGAGCACGTCGGCGGTGAGCACGGTGTCGGCGGCGGCGAGTTGGCTGCTCAGGTGCTCCGGCGTGCGGGGGCCGATGATCGCGCTGGTCACGGCGGGGTGTGCGGTGACGAAACCGAGCGCGAGCTGGATCAGGGTGAGCCCGGCCTCGTCGGCGACCTTGGCGAGCTGCTCGACGGCGTCGAGCCGGGCCCGGTTGGCGGCGACGGTGAGGTCGAAGCGTCCGGGTAGGACGTCGGCGCGGTGGGTGGTGATCTCCCGGCCTGCCCGGACCGCGCCCGACAGCCAACCCGAGGCGAGTGGGCTCCAGGCGAGCACGCCCAGGCCGTACTGCGCGGTGACGGGCAGGACGTGGGTCTCGATGCCGCGTTGCAGGATCGAGTAGCTGGGCTGCTCGGTGACGTACCGGCCAAGGTGGTGTTCCCGGGCGGCCCACTCGGCCTGCACGAGCCGGTACGCGGGGAACGTCGAGCAGCCGAAGTAGCGGATCTTGCCGGCCCGCTGGAGGTCGGTGAGCGCGGACAGCGTCTCCTCGTCGCTGGTCGTCGGGTCCCAGCGGTGGACCTGGTAGAGGTCGATGTGGTCGACGCCGAGCCGGCGCAGGCTGTCGTCGAGCGCGGTGTACAGCCAGCGGCGGGAGGTGCCCCGGTGGTTGCGTTCGTCGCCCATCGGAAGGGCCGCCTTGGTGGCCAGCACGATGTCGTCGCGACGGCCGACGATGGCCCGGCCGACCAGTTCCTCCGACTCGCCCTGGCTGTACCGGTCGGCGGTGTCGATCAGGTTGATGCCGGCCTCCAGCGCGGCGTCGATGATCGCGGTGGCCTCGGCCTGGCCGGTGCGGCCGATGGCACCGAAGTTCATCGCGCCGAGCACGAGGGTGCTGACCTGGACGCCGGTGCGGCCGAGGGTGCGGTACTGCATGACTGTTCCTCCACGGGGTGACGGGGTGACGGTCCGGTGCCGCCGGGTCCCACGGCGCGTGCGGACGCGCCGTGGGCCGGGTGGGGGACGGGGCGCGGCTGGTCGCCGGCCGTCCGGCTCTGGCATCATGGTCCCAAGCGGAACCGTGTTCCGCTCTGAACTATACGGAACGCTGTTCCGTTTGCCAAGGGTGCCCGGAGGTGACGACGCGATGGCCGACGGTGGACCGGGGTCGCCCACCCCGGACGGGCGCGCCCCCGCACCCCGGAAGCGGGCCGACGCCCGACGCAACGAGGCGACCCTGCTGGAGGCTGCCGCCGCGGCTTTCCTCGACGCCGGTGTCGACGTGCCGGTACGCGACATCGCCGCGCGGGCCGGCGTCGGTGTCGGCACCATCTACCGCCACTTCCCGACCCGGGCCGACCTGATCGTCGGGGTCTACCGGCACCAGGTGCTGGCGTGCGCCGAGGCCGCACCGGCCCTGCTCGCCGACGGCCGCTCGCCGTACGCCGCCCTGACCGCCTGGATCGACCAGTTCGTCGATTTCCTGGCCACCAAGCACGGCCTCGCCGGGGCGATGAACTCCGACACCGCCGCCTTCGAGACGTTGCACGGGTACTTTCTCGACCACCTCGTCCCCGCCTGCGCCCGGCTGCTCGACGCCGCCGCCGCGGCCGGCGAGATCCGCCCCGGCACCGACCCCCGGGAACTGCTGTTCGCGGTCGGCAACCTCTGCGCCGGCCGCGCCCCCTACTACGACGCCCGCCGGATGGTCGGCCTCCTCGTCGCCGGGCTGCGGCTGAGCTGAGGGGCGCGCCCGGTGGCCGGTGCCGCGCCCCTGACGTCGTCCGCCGGGCCGGGCCGGGCGGGGGCGGATCAGCGCGCGTAGTGCGCGGCGACCGCGGCGAACGCGGCCTTCGGCTCCCAGGGCAGGCCGGGGTACGTCGCACCGGTGCGCCCTTCGAGCACCTTGACGATCCCGGGGCTGGCGAGGTCGAGGTCGTCGCGTGGGTCGCCGTCCGGTCGGTGCGGGAGGCTGGGCAGCGCGAACAGGTGGACGAAGGCGCTGTCGACGCCCTCGCTGTCGAAGATGTCGAGCAGTTCGCTCAGGTACGCGGCCTGGCCGGGCTCGTCGCGCTCGTACACGCCGTTCAGCCGGTGGGGTCTGCCGCTCGGGTCGTACTCGATGATCTCCATGCTGCGCGGCGCGACGTCGCCCGCGCCGCGCCAGGTCGCGGTGCCGAAGCCGGTGACGGCGACCGGCTTGGGCTGGTCGACGAGCCGGCGTACGCCGTCGCGGAACTGGTCGGCGACCTCGGCGGAGCGGATCAGTTCGACGGTCACCACGTCGAACAGGTCCCAGTCGACGCCCTCGAACGGGATCGCGGCGTAGGTGACCCGCCCGTGGAAACGTTCGCGGACCGCCGCCACGGTGGCGCGCAGGAAGCCGTCGAGGCGGGTACGGACCCCGGCGATGCGTTCGGCCCGGCCGTCCGGGTCGGTGAACAGGTGGCCGAGCCGGTCCGCGAGGCGCTCACCCTCGATGAAGCCACGGTTCATGATGCTCAACTCGGCGCCGGTGACGAACACGATCTCGGCCCCCGCCGCGCGGAGCCGCTCGGCCCGCTCGGCGCAGTCGAGGAACAGGGCGCGGATCAGGTCGGGCTCCAGCTCCAGGGGGTACGGCGAGAACCACACCTCCAGCCCCAGCCCGGCGGCGATCCGGGCGGCGGACTCCAACCGCCCGGGATCGCCGCCGACCAGGTGGACGGCGGTGCAGTGCAGGTCGTCGCGGATGATGGCCAGCTCCCGCCGGACCACCTCGGGGTCCCAGTGCGGCACCGAGGTGACGCCGTCGGTGACGAAGCCGGTGTCGTAGGCCATGCCCTTGGCACGCATGTCGGTCCCTTTCGGTCGTGGTGCTCCCGGAGTTCGGAGGGACCGTAGCATATTTTTGCGTACGCGCAATTTTGCGTGCACGTACCGTATGTGCGACAGTGGCACCGTGACCGGTCCATCGACGTTGCGGGAACGCAAGAAGCGGGCCACCCGGGAGGCGCTCCAGGCGGCGGCGCTGCGCCTCGCGCTGGAACGGGGGCCGGACAACGTCCGGGTCGAGGAGATCGCCCAGGCGGCGGGCGTGTCGACCCGGACCTACAACAACTACTTCCCGAGCCGGGAGCAGGCCATCGTCGCCGGGGTCGCCGCCGACCGCGCGGCCGGCGTCGCGGCGGCGGTGCTCGCCCGGCCGCCGGGGGTCGGCCTCGCCGACGCGGTCGTCGACGCCGTGGTGGGCCTGTACGCCGACCCCGGCGACCAGCCGCCCGCCGCGCTGCTGATGATCGCCGCCAGCCCCACGCTGCGCGCCTGCTACGTCGAGGCCGTCACCACGTTCGAGGAACCCCTGGCCGGGGCGGTCACCACCCGCTGTCCCGACGTCGGACCGCTGGCCGCCCAGGTGCTGGCCGCCGCGGTCGGCGCGGCGGCCCGGGTGGCGCTGCGGCAGTGGCTGCACGGCACGGGCGAGGTGCCGTCGATGGCCGGTTTCGTGGTGCCGTCCGCGCCGCTGCCGGACCTCGTCCGGGCCGCGCTGCTGCCGCTGGCTCCGGCACTCGACGCCGCCGCGTCCTGACCCGCCCGACCGGCTCCGGTGGACCCCGCCCCCGCCGGGTGGATGCCGGACGCGCGTGGTGCCGACGCGCGGTCCGGTCCCGGCCGGCGGGGGCGGGGGTACCGGGCGGGGCGGGACCGCAGCGGTCCCGCCCCGGTGAGGCGGTCAGGTACGCGACAGGGCGCGGTCGCTGACCGAGGACTGGAGCCCGAACTGCCGGGCCCGGCGCTCGGCGAAATCGGTCAGCCCCTGACTGTCGGCGTAGTCGAGGCTGTACAGGTCCAGTTCCAGCTGGAGCAGCTGCTCGGCGATCTGGGCGTGGAACTCCAGCACGTCGGGCGGCCACGGCGCGTAGCCCTGGTCGGTCCACCGGGCCGAGAACGACTCGAAGACGATCCCGTCGACGATCTCGGCCAGCCGGGGCAGCATGCCGAAGCCCCGGTTCGCCAGCAGGTACGCCGGCTCCGCCTCCTCCCGGATCGCGGCGACCAGGGTCAGCAGGTGCGGCACGTCCTCCGGGAAGGTCAGCTCCACGTTGAGCGTGTCCAGGAACAGCCCGGCGAAGCCCTGCGCGATCGCCCGCTTCGCCTGCCCCACCACGTGCGACACCCACAGCGGATGGTCGACGTGGACGAACGCGCCGCCCCAGTCCGGGTTGCGTTCCTTGCGCTGCCAGGGCGCGGGCGGCCCCTGGTCCTCCGACAGCGACAGGTAGCCGAGGGTCTGCACGTCCTGAGCCGCGAGGTAGCGCAGCTCGGCCGGACGGTAGAAGTCCGGTTGCAGCACCACCCGTACGTAGCGGGTCAGTTCGGGCAGGCGGCCGTCGCCGTAGTAGAAGCAGATGGGGCGTCGGCTCATCACGTCCACCCGTGTTCCCGGTACCAGGCGAACGTGTTGCGGACCCCCTCCTCCAGGCTGACGGCCGGCTCGTAGCCGGTCAGCTCACGCAGCCGGGACAGGTCCGGGCAGCGGCGGGCGACCGATCCCGGTGGCGCGTTCCCGGGAGCGATGGCGGGGCTGACCCCGGCCACCCGCAGCACCAGTTTCGCGAGGTCGCCGATGTTGGTCTCCTCGCGGTCGTTGCCGATGTGCACGATCTGCCCGGCGGCGGCCGGTGCCGCCATCAGCCGCAGCATCGCCTCGACCGCGTCGTCGACGTGGCAGAACGCCCGGAACTGGTCGGCCCCGGGGACGGGGAACGGGTCGGCCCCGCGCAGGGCGCGCAGCGACATCTCCGGGATGACGTGGTCGGCGCCCATCCGGGGGCCGTACACGTTGTGGAACCGGCCCACCACGGTCGCGAAGCCCCGGGCCCGCGCCGTGTGCAGGAAGGCGGCCTCGCCGAGCAGCTTGCTGGCCGCGTACGCGAACCGGGGCGCGGCGATGTCGGAGATCATCGTCGGCACGGTCTCGTCCGTCGGCACCTGCACCACCCCGGCGGTCACGCCCCCGGCGTAGACCTCGCTGGTGGAGGCGAAGAAGACCCGTTCGCCCGGAGCCACCCAGTCGAGCAGGTGCAGCGCCGACAGGGTGTTGACCCGGATCACCCGGGCCGGGTCCTGCTCCACGTTGCGCACCCCGACGACGGCGGCGAGCAGGTAGATCTGGTCCCAGCCGGTCGGCAGCGCCGCCCAGGTGCCCGGGTCGGTCAGATCGCCGGAGACCACCTGCACGGCCGGGTCGGCGCGCAGCCGGTCGAGGTCGGCGTCGTCGCGGCCCCGGGAGAAGTCGTCCACGATCGTCACCCGGTGTCCGTCGGCGACGAGCCGGCGGGCCAGGTGCAGGCCGATGAAGCCGGCCCCGCCGAGCAGCAACGCCCTCATGCCGACACCGCCGCGGTGTTCGACGCGTCCGCACCGGCGGCGACGGTCGCCGCGTCCGCACCGGACGCCGCGGCGGGGGCGGGTGGCAGGTAACCCAGCCCGGCGTAGCGGACCCCGGCGGCCAGCACCGCGTCCGCGTCGAGGACCCGCCACGAGTCGTAGACGAACGCCGGTGGGGTTGCGCCGAGCACCTCGGGCACCCGCAACGCCCGGTAGTCCGGGTGGTCGTTGATGATCAGGACGGCGTCCGCCTCGGTGAACGCCTTGTCCAGGCTGACCGGTTCGCCGCCGTACTGGCGGATCACGTCGTCGGTGACCATCGGGTCGTGGCCGAGGACGGTGACCCCGGCGGCGGAGAACACCCGCATCATCGGCTCGATCGGGGTGCCGCGCATGTCGTCGGTCGCCGGCCAGCCCTTGTAAGCCCACCCGAGCACCGCCAGCCGGGCACCGAGGCTGCGCCCGCGCGCCTCGACGAGCATCCGGACCACCGTCTCACCGACGTGGATCGGCAGGTACTCGTTGAGCTGGCGGGCCTTGCCGACGAGGAACGGCCGGCGGTCACCCGCACTGTCGATCATGATGTACGGGTCCTTGGAGAGGCAGCCGCCGCCCACGTACCCGGGCTTGGCGAGATCCGGGCGCGGGTAGTCGACGTTGGCCGCCCGGATCACCTCCAGCGGGTCGAGGCCGTGCCGCTCGGCGACCAGCGCGATCTCGTTGCCGAACGCGTAGATCAGGTCGGTGTGGCAGTTGTTGGACAGCTTCACCAGCTCGGCGGCCTCCAGGCTGGAGACCGGGACGATGGTGCGGACCAGCCCGTTGAAGAACCCGGTCGCGGCGACCAGGCTGTCGTCGTCCAGACCGCCGATCACCTGCGGCAGCTCCACCAGTTCCCGCAGCGCCTGCCCCTGGATGGTGCGCTCCGGGGCCATCACCAGCTTCACCCGCTCGCCCCAGGCGGCCTGGAGCTCCGGCAGCACCACCCGACGGCTGGTGCCCACCGGCACCGTGCTGCGGACCACCACCAGGGTGTCCGGCCGGCAGCTCGCCGCCACCACCCGGGCGGCGGCGGCCAGGTTCGCCAGGTTGGGCCGGTGGGTCATGTTGTCCACCGGCGTCGACACGCTGATCACCGCCACGTCGACGGTGTCCTTGGGCAGGTCGGCGGCGACGTGGATGCGGGTGCCGAGGTGGGCGGCGAAGACGTCCTCGATGCCCGGCTCGAAGATGTGCGGCCGGCCGTGCGACAGCGCGTCCAGCACCGCCGGTGACACGTCCGCGCCGTACACCGTGAAGCCCTTGTCGGCGAGGGCGGCGGTGAGGGTGAGCCCCACGTAGCCCAGGCCCACGACCCCGATCTTCATGCTCATCTGCTGTCCTCTCGTGTGCGGGTGTGTCGTGAAGGGGGAGCGGTCCGCCCGGCTCACCGCGCCTCGCCGGCGGCCCAGATGTCCTTGATCGAGGTGGCCAGGTCACGCACCGGTGACCAGCCCAGCCCGGCGGCCCGGCCGATGTCGGCCTGGATCCAGTCGACCGCCTGCGAGCGCTGCGGCCCGGACCCGGCCTCGCGGATCCGGCCCCGGTAGCCCGCCGCGTCGGCCAGCAGGGCGACCGCCTCCCGGGCGGTGACGGCCCGGCCGCTGCCGGCGTTGACGACCCGGTGCCGCAGCGTCGGCGCGAGGACCGCCGCGACGATCAGCGCGGCGAGGTCCCGCACGTCGACGAAGTCCCGGTACGCCGACAGCGGCCCCAGGGTGATCTCGGTGGCACCGTCGGCCAGGGCGGCCCGCAGCCGGGCCGCCGCCCGACCGAGCAGGTTCTCCTGCGACATGCCGGGGCCGATCGGGTTGAACACCCGCAGCGAGACCGCGTCGACCTCGCCGGCCTCCCCGGCGAGCTGGAACAGTCGGGTGCCGGCCAGGTGGCTGACGCCGTACGCGCTTACCGGCCGGGCGGGGGAGTCCTCGGTGACCGGGACCCGGTCCGGCACCGGCCCGTACTCGCCTGCCGAACCGAGCCGGACCAGCCGGGCCCGGGGTGCCGCGGCGGCGGTCGCCTCCAACAGTTTCGCCGCGACCAGCGTGTTCGCCGTGACCAGTTGCCCGGCGGAGCCGGTGAGCGCCCCCACGCAGTTGACCACCGCGTCCGGGGCGACCTCCCGCAGCAGCCCGGCCAACGCGTCCGTGGAGCCGTCGAGCAGGTCGTGGGTGGTCCGTCCCGGGCAGACCACCTCGGCCACCCGGGGGTCCGCCGTCAACGCGTCGCGGGCGTGCCCCCCGATGAACCCGGACGCCCCGAACAGCAGCACCCGGGTCACGTCAGCTCCCCGGCGCCCACCACGCCCGTCAGGTCGGCGGCCACCGGCTCGCCGACGACCCCCACCGGGTCGCCGACGGCCGCCTCCACCGCAGCGGCCGGCAGCAGGATCGGCTTGAGCTGGTGGAACGACCGGTTCGCCTCGTCGTAGTCCTCCGGCCGCCCGATGTCCAGCCAGAACCCGTCGAACGGGTACGTCATCGGCGGGTCGCCACCGGCGAGCAGGTCCAGCACGAGCTGGTCGAAGCCGAGGGCCAACCCGGCCGGGTAGGGCTCCAGGGTCCGCCGCGACATCCCGTAGACGCCCATGCTGACCGGGTAGCGCAGCGCCGGCTTCTCCCGGAACCCGACGACCCGGCCGGCGTCCACGTCGAGCACGCCGAAGTCGATCCGGTGCACCCGTTCGGAGGTCGCCAGGGTCAGGCCGGCCCCGGAGAGCCGGTGGCTGCGCAGCAGGTCGCCGTAGTCCAGGTCGGTGAGGACGTCCCCGTTCATCACCAGGAACTCCTCGGGCAGCCGGTCCTTGAGGCCGAACAGCGGGCCGACCGTGGACAGCGGCCGGTCCTCCTCGATGTAGTCGATGGCCAGCCCCCACCGGTTGCCGTCGCCCACGAACGCCCGGATCAGCGGGCCGAGATGGTTGATCGCCAGGGTCACCGAGGTGAACCCGCGTGAGGCGAGCTGGTCGAGCACGATCTGCAGGATCGAGTGGCTGTCCCCGATCGGCATCAGGGGCTTCGGCAGCGTCGTCGTGTACGGCCGGAGCCGCACCCCTTTGCCACCGGCAAGGATCACCGCGTGCAACCGGACCTCCCCATAGGTCTCAAGTGGACTATCGGTAGTGCCGTACCTGCCCGATCACCGGAACCAGACCGAGCGCGAACAGTGCCTGGAGCAGCAGCACGCTGCCCAGGTACAGCGAGGTGTCGGTGACCGCGTCGCCGCCCTGCCCGAGCAGCGGGGCGACGCCGAGCAGCGCGCCCCCGCCGACGTGCAGCACGATCACGGCCGCCATCGACAGGCACAGCCAGCCGTACCGGCCCTGACCGGCGAGCAGGAACGCCAGGTAGTACGCCCCGGCGAGAGCCACGTGGGCGGCCGTCATCACCACCCCGGCGGCGGACAGCACGCCGGCCCGGTCGAGCACGACGAGCAGCAGCGCCCCGAACGCCGCCGGCACCGCGAGGCACACCGCGAACTCCCGGCCGATGGTGTGCCAGATCCCGACGACGAAGGCGTGCGGGAACCGGGCCCGCCGGGACAGGGCGACCCCGCTCGCCCAGAACCGGCTGGTCCGCCACTCGACGAACCCCATGGACAGGATCAGCGGCACCGCCGACGCCGCGACGTCCCACTGACCCAGCAGGTAGGGCGCCTGTGCGTGGAAGAGCAGCGTCGCCGAGCAGAGCCCGTACCCGGCGACGCCGAGCAGGGCGGGCCACGCCGGCCAGAGCGGGTCACGCGGGGCCGGCTCGGTCGACCGGGCGGCGGACCGGGTGGCCCAGAGCCCGGCGGCGAACGCGGCCAGCACCCCGAGGGCCGCCGCGCCCACCGCCCAGCGCCGTGCCGTCACCCCACCGGCGACCAGGAACACCGCGCTGGCGAGGACGGCCGGGACCAGCGCGGCGGCCAGCCACCCCTCCCGCCGGTAGAAGACCAGCAGGGTGCTGGCCATCTGGTAGGCCAGTTGGCAGACCATCATCGTGGCCAGCGGCAGCCCGCCGTACGGCAGCATCAGGGCACCGGTGGCCAGGCCGAGCAGCACGGCGGTCAGCGCGGCGATCCGCAGCACCCGGCTGGCCGAACGGGCCCGGCCCAGGCCGAGCAGGCGGAACGCCGCGTAGGCGACCACGCCCGACCAGATCCAGCCGACCGTGCCGGCGAGGATCATCCCGGCCACCAGCCCCGACCGTCCCACCACCGAGAGCACGGCGGGGAACGCGGCGCTCGGTAGCACGTACAGCAGGCCGTGGGAGATGGTCCGCAGGTCGCCCCGCCGGTCCCGGCCGGCCCCCGGCGTTGCGGCCGGCTGTTCCTGGACGGCCGGGGCCGGGCCCAACCGCCGGAACACCTCGGCGGCGAGGACGAAGACATCGCGGTAGCCGTACTCGACCTGGGCGGCCCGGTCGGTGTGCCCGTCCGCCTCCAGGGCGGCGGCGACCTGGAGCGCGTCCACCGCGCGGGCCAGCCGGGGCCGGACCCGCTCGACCAGGTCGTCCACCGGGTCGGTGGAGATCCGGGGCAGCAGGATGGTGCGCTCGGGGCTCTCGGCCGGCCCCGGCTCGGTGGTCATCGTGGCGACGGGACGGAACAACGGGTCGGTGCCGTCCGGGTCGGTGGCCCCGGTCATCAGCGACCACCGGCGGTATGCGTGATGACGGTCGTCGTCTCGTCGTCGTCCGGGCCCGGCCCGGCCGGCTGCGGCAGCTCCGGCGCGGCCGAGTTGAGGTCGTGGCGGCTCCGGTACGCCGCCGCCGAGTACTGCTCGGGCCCCCGCTGGCGGGGTATCCGCCCGGCCAGCGGCGACACCTCGGGCCGCAGGACGGCGGGCGTCGGCTCGGGTCGGACGACGGCCGGCGTCGCGGCGGCGGGGACCGCCTCGGGCCGGGTCATGGACGTGGCGGCGGGGCGGGCGGTGACCGCCGCCACCCCGGGGCGGGTCGGCCGGTTCGGCACCCGCACGAAGCCCTGGGCCTGACCCCGCAGGTGCTTCGGCGCGGGCGACGCCCCGCGCGGCGCGGCCAGCCGCTCGTAGATGTCGCGGTACGCCTGCAACGACCGTTGCAGGGTGAACCGCTCCAGCACCCGTTGCCGGGCGGTCGCCCCCAGCCGCAGCCGCAGCTCCCGGTCGTTGAGCATTCTGACGCAGGCGGCGGCGATCGCGGCGACGTCGCGCGGTGCGACCACGAAACCGGTGTCACCGACCGCCTCGGCGACCCCGCCGACGTTGGTGCACACGGTCGGCCGGCCGCACGCCATCGCCTCCACCACCGTGTAGGGGAAGCCCTCGGAGATGCTGGTGAGCGCCACCAGACTGCCCGCGTGGTACGCCTCGACGGCGCTGCCGACCCGGCCCTCCAGGACCGCGTGGCCGGTCAGCCCGAGTTCGTCGATCAGCGCCTCGCAGCTTTCGTGGTAGACCTTGTTGGCGGCCGGCGTACCGCCGAAGATGCGTAGCCGGGCCTCGGGAATCTCGGCCCGTACCAGCGCGAACGCCCGGATCAGGGTGTGCAGGTCCTTCAGCGGGTCGATCCGGCCCATGAACGAGATGGTCGGCACGTCCGGCTCGCCGGCCGCGGGTGGGAACTCGTCCGGGTCGACGCCGTTGTACATCGTCCACATCCGCTCGGGGTCGGCGCCGTTGTGCAGCTGCCAGCGCCGGTTGTACTGCGAGTGCGGGGCGAGTGCGCCGGTGATCAGGTAGGCCGCGCCGGCGAGCGAGCGGAAGAAGCTCAACACCAGCACCCGGACCGGGTGCGGCGCGTCGTCGTGCAGGTAGGAGATGTAGCGTTCGCGCAGGTAGATGCCGTGCTCCGAGAGCACCAGCGGGGTGCCGTACGTCCAGGTGGCGGCCATCCCGACGAGGGTGGACAGACCGTTCATCGACGAGTGCACGATATCGGCGCGTACCGGTGGCGCGCTCAACGGCCGCAGCATGTGCGCGATGAGCCAGGCCGCCTCCAACGCGTCGGCGACGGTGGGGGCCGGCCCGGTCTCCTCGACCCGCAGGGTGTGCCAGGCCTCCAGCATCATCCGCAGCGCCTCGTTGGACAGCAGGGCCGCGCCCAGGTCGCCGCCGGCGGCGGCGTACTCGAACATGCCGCGCAGGGCGAGCAGGAAGGTGCTCCGGTTGACCGCACCGGCCTGGGAACGGGTCGACTCCAGGGGGGTGACCAGGGCCCGCAGGAACACCTCGTAGGACTGCATGAACTCGGTGCCGGGCCGCCCGGCGGGGACCAGCACCCCCCGCCGGGGGCGGCGGCCTGTCGGCCGGCCGCCCCACAGCGGGATCGAGTGCACACGGTCGAGGTTGGCCGGCCGGTCGAACACCGGCTCCTCGGTGCCGTCCACGGTGAGCGCCACGACCTCCCACCGGTAGTCCGGCATTCCCCGGATGAGCTGTTCGCACCAGATGCTCACCCCACCCATCGCGTACGGGTAGGTGCCCTCCGAGACCAGTGCGATCCTCAACGATTGCTCCCGTTTACCTTTGCTGTTCTGATGTCGCCGTCTCGCCCTAGAGGCGAGGCGCGGCGGTGAACGTGACCGGGGTGTTCGCCGCCAGCGTCACCGGGACGGTGACGTCGGTGCCGTAGGTGCCGGCACCGGTGGTGGTCGCGGCCACGCCCCCGAGCTGGAGCGAGCCGGCGGCCGGCGAGGTCACCGTGATCTCACCGGTGGTCCGGTCGTAGATCGCCGAGGCTCCGGCGCCGAGCGTGGCGAAGTGGGCCGTACGTGCCCTGGTGTAGGTGGCGATGTCGGTCCACGTCGAGTTCAGCAGCGGCACCGAGTAGTAGGAGCTGTACTTGGTCAGCACCGCGCCCACCCAATCGGTGACCAGGCTGTTGCCCGAGCCGTAGTCACGCACGTTGGCGACGTGGAACGTGTGCGCGTAGATCGAGCCGGACGTCACGTGCTGCAGGCCCACCGAGGACTCGTAGTCCAGGATCTGGGCGTAGGTGCGGTCGGTGGGCCAGTAGGGGAAGTGGCCGTTCGGGCCGTAGAACGCGTTGTAGAAGTGCGTCTCCTCGGCCTGGTTGGTGGTGTGGTAGGCGATGTTGGTCGGCCAGCACGGCACCACGGCGATGCTCGGGTCGAGCGGGTGCGCGGTGGACGCGTTGAAGTGCGCCGGCACGTGACTGGCGAACGACATGTTGCCGGCCAGCGTGGTGATGCCGAGGTCGGCGGCCGCGTCGATCAGGTCCGGGTTGGACGCGGCGAGGCCGTAGTCGGTGAGCACGCCGCTGGAGTTGTTGTAGACCCCGAGGCCGGAGTACTCGGGGGTCTTCAGCACGCTGGCCGGCGGGTTCAGCCCGATCGAGGTGCCCGCGGTCTGGTTCGCGCTGATCTCGTCGTGGGTGGTGGTGTAGTCGGTGGTGTTCAGCGCGGGGTGGGTCAGGGTGTGGTTGATCCACCGGAAGTTGTTCTTCAGGCACTTCGTGGTGGCGGTCAGCGTGGTGGCGTCGCCGTTCGGGCTGCACGTGCTGCCGGCGAACGGGTCGATCTCGGCGCCGTTGTAGGGGATGTTGAAGGTGAACCCGGACGCCAGCGGGTGCGCGGCGCGCAGCGCGGTCTGCTTGGCGTCGAGGTTGACCGCGTCGTGCCCGGTGGTCTGGAAGCCGGGGCTGTACTCGACGGTGCCGTCTTCCTTGTAGTGGTCCGAGAAGCTGAACCAGTCGTCGATGTCGACGTTGAGGTGGTGCTTCTGCTCACCGAAGTGCAGGCCCTTGGTCGCCCACCGGATCAGGCCGTAGACCAGCAGGTCCGAGTGGAGCAGGTACTGGTTCGAGGTGAACGTCAGGGCGAGGCGCTCCCGACCGTCGGTCGACGTCGTGCGTACGGCCAGCACGTTGGACCCGTTGGTCAGCAGGGCGTCGGCGTTGCAGCCGCTCTTGATCGACGTCTTGTAGACGTAGGACTGCGTCACCGGGATCTCGGCGGTGCTCTTGAGGTAGTCGAAGACCCCGGCGCCGGCGGTGGTCAGGGAGACCGGCAGGGGGGTGTCGCCGACGGCGGTCTCACCTGCGGAGTTGAGGCAGTAGTCCTCCGGCCAGGTGCCGTAGCTGGTGTAGAGGGCCACCTGCCGGACCTGGAAGTTGCGCTCGTAGGCCCAGAGGGTGGTCCACTCCGTGCTGCTGAGGCCCTCCAGGTAGTTGCCGCCCGACTCGTAGATCAACATGCTGTTGGTGAGCAGGATCGCGTTGTACTTGCCGACTCCGTTGGCGTCGACGAGCGTGCTCGCCGAGAGGGTCTGGCTGGCGGTGTAGATGATGTCGTAGCTCGCGCCGACCCGGTCGAGGGTGGTGGTGAGCGTGGCGACGCCGAAGTCCGCCGTGTTGGTGGCCACGATCAGCGACCGGAGGGCGACCTTGTCGTTGATCGCCTGGGTGCCCACGCCGCCGCTGCGGGCTCCCGACGACGGGGAGACCTTGACGGTGCCGGCCCGGGTGGGCAGCGGGCCGGGGCGTGCCTCCTGCTTGCTGGCGACCTGGCCGAGGCCGGGTGCGCTCGGCGGCTGGGCCAGCGTGCCCGGCGCGGCCGGCGGCTGGGCGAGGCCCGGGGTCTGGGTGCCGAGCAGGACCGTGAGTGCGGTCAGCCCGGCGAGGGCGAATCGGTTCGCGCGACGACGCGTAGGTCCGGTGTGGACCATGTGGTGACCTCCGATGAGGAGATGTGAACAATGCCGCCGATCCTGTATGGATGGCGGGGTTGCCATCGAAGGCTAGCAATTGTTGGTTCGGATTCCGCACATGATCCTGTCGCATGTGGACCATTGACGCAAGCGGGGGCGGGTGTTAGCGCCGTGCGTACGAAGTGGCCTTCCGGTAACGCGCTTTTCGCTGATCTTGTCGATGTTGCCGCTCGGTGTCAGGTGCCCTGACGTGCGCTTTTCCGAAGTGATCGAAACACCTCATTCACGTTCACTTCACACGGCTGTAGCCGGCGGTGGCCAGAATGTGGTCGGCGGTCGGGTGTGGAGCGTCGCGCGCATCGGCCATTCGCTCGGGTTACGTCTGCTGCGGTGCGGCAAGAGTGGCCGATCAGTCCATGCTGGCCCGCCGATCAGCCGATTTTCCGGCCATACCTTCGGCCGGGGGTGGCCGCTGTGCTGGTGGCGGGTCGCGCCGGAGCGGCTCCCACCCGACGTTTTCGCAGCCAGAAGCCCTGTGGGCCGGGTGCCACCGGTGGTCGCTTGCGCCTTTTGTCGGGCAATCGCTTGATCGACGGCACATCGTGGAGAATGTTGACTTTCCGCGACCGGGCCGGCGGGTGAACCCGTCCGGAAATGGCGAATACCACGGCGCTGACCGTCGAATCAGCCAGTTTCGGCAGAAGCGGTTCCCAGCGTAAGGAGTTGCCCATTCCCAGCCAATGGAAGCCGTCCGCTGTCCCACCTATCAACGCGTCCGGAGCCAAATCGTTTTGCTCGCCCGATCGGTTTCGTGGAAGTTCCACGGTACGCAAATGCAGGAGTGGACGTGCACCGGTGGAGTCGGTCGGTGCGACCTGATGAAACGGCAGGCCGAGTCCACACCCGACGCATCGGGCGGTCGGTCCGGCGGCACCGGTCGCGCAGTTTTCCCGCACCGTCGGTCGGGTGCGTCAGGGCAGCCGTAGGTCGGGTGTGGTGGCCAGCAGGAGCGTCGAACCGGCCGCGAAGAGACCGGCCCCCTCGCCACCCACGGCCGGCCGCAGGTACGGAGGATCAGAGCATCGGTGCCGTCGACCGGCCTTCCGCGTCACCGGCTGACCGCCGACACACCGGCGCGGGTGGTGGTTCAGCCCCGGCAGCCGGCCGGGCTGTCGCCGCCCGACGGCACGGCGGCGACCACCGCGTCGGAGATCGGGGTGAGCCACTGCAACGCCCCCTCGTACGCCCGGGGCACCGTCACCGTGACGGCGGTCTCCCGGTCGAGCGTGGTGAGCACGGTGGCGTCCGACCGCTCGTCGGCGTACCAGCAGACCCGGTTGACGGTCCACACGTCGGCGGTGGCGTCCACGGTCGGCTCGGCACCCCCGCAGGCCACGGTCAGCGCCGGGTCGCCGTAGGCGGCGTTCTGCTCGGCACCGGCGGTCACCGGCCGCTGGGCGAGGTCCCGCACGGTGGCCGGCAACTGCGACACCAGCGCCCGGCACACCACACCGGGCCGTTCGGCCAGCGCCGGGGCGGGCATCTCGACCGGGGCGCTGGACCTCGGCCCGGCACTGGTCGGCGACGCCTCCGGCGCGGCCACCGGCGCGTCCGGGGAGAGCTTGGCGAAGGTGAAGCCGGCCACGGCCACCGTCACCGGCACGGCGACCAGGGTGGCCCAGAGCGCGGCCCGCCGGGTCGACCGGTCCACCGCCGGCCGGTCGCCGGTCGCCGTGACGTCGGTGGGCGCGACGTCGGTCGGGGTCTCGGGGGAGGAGGTCTTCTCGTCCACTTACAGGCGCACCACCGAACACGTGAGGGTGCGGGTGATGCCGGGCACCATCTGCACGTTGCTGACGATCAGTTTGCCGAGTTCGTCGACGGTGTTCGCCTCGGTGAGGACGACCACGTCGTACGGCCCGGTGACGGCGTCGACGCGTACCACGCCGGCAAGATCCGCGATCAGACCGGCCACGTCCCGCGCCCGGCCCACCTCGGTCTGGATGAGGATGTACGCCTGTACCACGACTCGACCTCCGTCCGTCGCCGCCAGGGGCGGCCCGAAGGGTGAAAATACCCTACGGAGCAGGCGTGATCCCTATCGGTGGTCGCGGACAAGCAGCTAGCGAGCGTGTCGGAAGGAAGACATGGGTGTCGCGGACGTGGGCGAGTTCGGCCTCATCGACCGGGTGACCACCCGGCTGACGTACGGATCGTCCTGCCTGCTCGGGCCGGGCGACGACGCCGCCGTGGTGGCCGCCGGCGACCGGCGGGTGGTCGCCTCCACCGACGTGCTGGTCGAGGGGCGGCACTTCCGGCGGGACTGGTCGGGCGCGCGGGACGTCGGGCACCGGGCGGCGGCGGCCAACCTCGCCGACATCGCCGCCATGGGCGCGACCCCCACCGCCCTGCTGGTGGCCCTGTGCATCCCCGCCGACCTGGACACCGCCTGGGTGGAGGAACTGGCCGACGGGCTGGCCGCCGAGGCGGCGCTGGTCGACGCGGGGGTGGTCGGTGGGGACATGTCCGCCAGCCCCACCCTGACCATCGCGGTGACCGCTCTCGGTGACCTGGCGGGTCGGGCACCGGTGGTCCGCTCCGGCGCCCGGCCGGGTGACGTGGTGGCGCTCGCCGGCCGCACCGGCTGGGCCGCCGCCGGGCTGACCGTGCTCTCCCGGGGGTTCCGCACCCCGCGGGTGCTGGTCGAGGCGTACCGGCGGCCGGAGGTGCCCTACCACGCCGGGCCGGAGGCCGCCCGGTTGGGCGGCACCGCCATGATCGACGTTTCGGACGGGTTGCTGGCCGACCTGGGCCACCTGGCGAAGGCCAGCGGTGTCCGCGTCGACCTGCGCCGGGACGCCTTCGCGGTGCCGCCGCAAATGCGCGACGCCGCCCAGGCGCTCGGCGTCGACCCGTACACCTGGATCCTGGCCGGTGGCGACGATCACGCCCTGGTCGCCACCTTCCCGGCGACGGTGGCGCTACCGGACCGGTGGCGGCCGGTGGGCCGGGTCGTCGAGGGCGCCGGGGTGACCGTCGACGGTGACGTGTACGACGGACCGGCAGGCTGGGACCACTTCCGGTAAGGGGCGGTCGTACCCTTCCCCGGTGAGTGAGATCGAGATCCGGCCGCTGGGCTTCGACACGCCGGTGGCCCAGACGCTCATCCGGGCGACCATGGCCGACCTGGGCGTCCGGTACGGCGGCAGCGGCGACGAGACCCCCATCGACCACACCGAGTTCGTCCCGCCGTACGGCGAGTTCCTCGTCGCCCACCTCGACGGCGAGCCGGTCGGCTGCGCGGGGTGGCGCAGCCACGGCGCGGACGCCGCCGAGCTGAAACGGATGTACACCACCCCGGCCGTGCGGGGGCGCGGGGTGGCCCGCGCACTGCTCGCCGCCATCGAGGAGTCGGCCCGCCGGCACGGGCGCAAGCGGATCATCCTGGAGTGCGGCGACCGGCAACCCGAGGCGGTCGCCCTCTACACCTCGGCGGGGTACGAGCGGATCGCCAACTTCGGCTACTACGCCGACGCCCCCGGCTGCCTGTCGTTCGGCCGGACGCTCTGACCGCGCCGGTCCCGCTCGCAGCGGCGGGCGTCAGGCGACGGTGAACCGGAGCCGGTCGGCACCGGCACGGGCGGCGGCCGCCGCCTCGGCCGGGTCGGCACCCCAGGCCAGCACGTGCCCACCCCGGCGTACCGACGAGGTGACCTCGCCGACCCGGTCCCCGACGGCCACGTCGAGCTGCACGGCGAGGACGCCGGGCACCCGGCGGGCGTCGCGCAGCCCGTCGACCGCGGTCAGCGTCCCCGGTGGTGGCAGCAGGAACTCCACCGCCGCCGCCCCGGACGGCCGGGCCGGCAGCCGGGGCCGCCCGCCGCGCAGCGTCCGCAGGTAGGCGTCGATGAAGCTGCATTCGTACGCCAGCGAGATCAGCGCGGCGATCATGTCGCCGGGCAGCCGGGCGGCGCACTCCACCAGCGTCGGCACCCCGTCGGCGACGATCCATTCGCTGTGCAGCACACCGGTACGGAAGCCGGCCGCCGCCGCCAGCCGGGTGGCCGCCGCGACGAGTTCCGCGCGGCCGTCCGCCGGCAGCGCCGACGGGACCGTGTGCCCGGTCTCCACCGGGCGGCGACCGGGCAGCACCCGCTTGTCGGTGACGTTGCCGAAGGACACCTCGCCGTCGGCGACCAGCAGTTCGACGCTGTACTCCGGCCCGACCAGGGTCTGCTCGACAAGCACCTCGGTGGGCAGGTCGGTGGCCGCCTCCACCGGTGCCTCCGGGGCGGCGGTCGCCGACCAGGCCGCCGCCACGTCGTCGGCGGCGTCGACCAGCTGCACGCCGAGGCTGCCGGAGCGACGGGTCGGCTTCAACACGCACCGGCCACCGAACCGGGCCGCGAACGCCGCCGCCCGCTGCGGGGAGTCGACCAGCTCGTACGCCGGATTGGCCAGCCCGGCCCGGTCGGCCAGCACGCGCATCCGGTGCTTGTCGGAGAACACGTCCGCGGCCTGCGGGCCGGCACCGGGCAGGCCCAGCCGTTCGGCGAGCCGGGCGGCGGCCCCGACCGCGTACTCCAGCCCGGGCATCACCAGCCGGGCGGTGGTCAGGCCCGGCTCCCGGGCGAGCAGCTCCTCGACGTCCAGGCCGGTCTGGTAGCGGGCGGGCACCACCCGGGAGACCACCGGCAGCCGGGCCGTCGTCGCGGTGACGTCCCGCCGGGCGATGATCTCCGGCTCCTCGACGAGTACCACGCTGCCCGCCGGCAGTTCCTCGGCGAACCAGTGCAGCATGCCGAGCGAGGCACCCACGACGATCATCTCGTCGCGGCCCAGGTCGAGGTCCAAAGGTCGTCCTCCGTGCGGGTCGGTCACCGGATGGCGGGGACACGACAGTACCGGTGGGCCGGACGGCCCACCGGTACTGATCGGAGCTGAGGCGGTGGAGGTGTCGCCAGGTCAGGCGCGGGTGACCTTGCCGGCCTTGATGCACGAGGTGCAGACCTGGAGCTTCTTGGTGGTGCCCCCACCGGCCGGGGTACGCACCGACTGGATGTTCGGGTTCCAGCGGCGGTTGGTCTTCTTCTTGGACCAGGGCACGTTGTGGCCGAAGCCCGGCCCCTTGCCACAGACGTCGCACACGCTAGCCACGGGATACTCCTGAGATTGATACGTTCATGAGGTCGCCGGCAGGCGCTGCCCGGACAACCTGGCCAGGGTACCCGATGCACTCCGGGCAGGACCAACCGCCCGCCCCGGCCCCCGCCGCCCCGCCCGCCCGGCCGTCCCGGACCGGGGCGGCACACCCGGACCGGGCGGGACACGCCGGCCGACCCCGGCGGGTGTCGGTCGCCGCCAGTAGGCTTCTGGCCGTGCTGGACACCCTCGACGCCGCCGCGGTGGGCCGCTGGTGCGCGGGCGGTCTGGCCGCGCTGCGCCGGCACCAGGACGAGATCGACGAGCTGAACGTCTACCCCGTGCCCGACGGTGACACCGGCACCAACCTCGTGCTCACGCTCACCTCGGCCCAACAGGCGCTGGCGCTGGCACCCGGCACCCTGCCCGAGGGGGGCACGACCGCGCACGGGCGGGCGCTGCGGCTGATGGCCCGGGGCGCGCTGCTCGGAGCGCGGGGCAACTCCGGGGTGATCCTCTCGCAGATCCTGCGCGGCCTCGCCGACACACTCGGCGACGTGCCCGCCGTCGCCGGCCGGGCGCTGGCCGCCGCGCTGCGCGAGGCCACCACCGCCGCCTACGCCGCGGTGGCCCGACCGGTCGAGGGCACCGTGCTGAGTGTGGTCGCCGCCGCCGCGACCGCCGCCGAGCGGACCGACAGCGACGACCTGTGCACCGTCGCCCGCGCCGCCGCCACGGAGGCCGCCCGCGCGCTGGCGCGTACCCCCGGGCAGTTGCCCGCGCTGGCCCGGGCCGGCGTGGTCGACGCCGGCGGCCGGGGGCTCTGCCTGCTGCTCGACGCGCTGGTCGAGGTGGTCACCGGGGAGGCCCCGGCCGGGCCGACGCCGGTGGCCCGCCCGGTGCGCCCGCCGCTGACGGTGGTCCGGGAGACCGGCTCCCCCGAGTACGCCTACGAGGTGCAGTTCCTGCTCGACGCCCCGCACGAGGCGGTGACCCGGATGCGCGCCGAACTGGCCATGCTGGGCGACTCGCTGGTGGTGGTCGGCGACGCCGGCTCACCCGCCGAGTCCACCACCTGGAACGTCCACGTCCACGTCAACGACGTCGGGGCGGCCGTCGAGGCGGGGGTGGCCGCCGGCCGGCCGTACCGGATCTCGGTGACCCGGTTCGCCGACCAGGCCCCGCCGGCCGACCACGCCGCCACCGACAGCCGGGCGGCCGTGGTGGTCGCGACCGGTGTCGGCATCGCCGAACTCCTCGGTGGGGAGGGGGCGACGGTGGTGCCGGGCAACCCGTCCACCGGCGAGTTGCTGGACGCAATCCGGGCCACCGCCGCCGCCCGGGTGGTGGTCCTGCCCAACGACCCGAACACCCAGACGGTGGCGAGCGCCGCCGCCCGGGAGGCGCACCGGTTCGGGGTGAAGGTCAGCGTGGTGCCGACCCGCTCGCCGGTGCAGGCGCTGGCCGCGCTCGCCGTCCGGGACCCGCAGCGCCGGTTCGCCGACGACGTCATCGCGATGGCCGAGGCGGCCGGAGCCTGCCGGTACGCCGAGGTGTGCCACGCCAGCCGGGAGGCGCTGACCGTCGCCGGCCCGTGCCGGCCCGGCGACGTGCTGGCCCTGGTCGAGGGGGAGGTGCACCTGATCGGCAGCGACCTGGTCGACACCTGCGCCGCCGTGGTCGACCGGATGCTCGGCGGCGGCGGTGAGCTGGTCACCCTGCTCACCGGCGCGGATGCCCCGGCCGGGCTCGCCGAGGCGGTCCGGGAGCACGTGACCCGGCGCTGGCCCTTCGTCGAGGTGCAGGCGTACCCGGGCGGGCAACCGCACTATCCGCTCCTGGTGGGGGTCGAATGACGACGGCCGAACCGGCCACGGTGGACACCGCGCTCAAGAAGCTGGTCGGGGAGAAGACCGCGAAGGCGCTCGCCGGTCATCTCGACCTGCACACCGCCGGTGACCTGATGTACCACTTCCCGCGCCGCTACGACGAGCGCGGCGAGCACACCGACATCCGGTCGCTGGACGTCGGTGAGCAGGTCACCGTGCTGGCCCAGGTGCAGCGCACGGCGGTGCGTCCGATGCGGCAGCGCCGGGGCAACCTGCTGGAGGTGACCGTCGGCGACAACTCGGGCGGGACGCTGACGCTGACCTTCTTCGGCAACCAGGCGTGGCGGGAACGCGAGCTGCGCCCCGGCCGGTGGGGCCTGTTCGCCGGCAAGGTCACCGAGTTCCGGGGCAAGCGGCAGCTCAACGGCCCGGAATACGTGCTGCTCGGCGAGGGCGGTGAGGGCGAGGCGGCGGCCTCCGAGGAGGTCGAGGAGTTCGCCGGGGCGCTGATCCCGGTCTATCCGGCCGCCGCCGCCGTGCCGACCTGGGTGATCGCCCGGTGCGTCCGGGTGGTGCTGGACACGGTCGCCCCACCGGACGATCCGCTGCCGGCGTCCCTGCGGGCCGACCGCAAGCTCGTCGGCATCGGCACCGCGCTGCGCGAGATCCACCGGCCGTCCAGCAAGGAGGAGCTGTACCGGGCCCGTCGCCGGCTCAAGTGGGACGAGGCGTTCGCCGTGCAGCTGACCCTGGTGCAGCGCAAGCTGCGGGCGGCGTCCTGGCCGGCGAAGCCGCGCCCGGCGAAGGCGGGTGGCCTGCTCGACGCGTTCGACGCCCGGTTGCCCTACGAGCTGACCCCCGGGCAGCGCGACGTCGGCGTCGAGATCGCCGCCGACCTCGCCGCCCCACATCCGATGCACCGGCTGTTACAGGGTGAGGTCGGTTCCGGTAAGACGGTGGTGGCGTTGCGGGCGATGCTCCAGGTGGTCGACGCGGGCGGCCAGGCGGCGCTGCTGGCCCCGACCGAGGTGCTCGCCGCCCAGCACCACCGCGGCATGCTCGACCTGCTCGGCCCGCTGGCCCAGGCCGGTGAGCTGGGTGCCGCCGCCGACGCGACCCGGGTGGAGCTGGTCACCGGCTCGCTGGGCGCGGCGGCCCGGCGGCGGGCCCTGGCCGAGGTCGCGCAGGGGCGGGCCGGCATCGTGCTCGGCACCCACGCCCTGCTCTACGAGGGGGTCGACTTCGCCGACCTGGGCCTGGTGGTGGTCGACGAGCAGCACCGGTTCGGCGTGGAGCAGCGCGATGCGCTGCGCTCCAAGGCCGACCAGCCGCCGCACGTGCTGGTGATGACGGCCACCCCGATCCCGCGCACGGTGGCGATGACCGTCTACGGCGACCTGGAGACCTCCACCCTGTCCCAACTGCCGCAGGGCCGGTCCCCGATCGCCTCGCACGTGGTGCCGGCGGCCGAGAAGCCGGCCTTCCTGGACCGGGCGTGGCGGCGGGTGCGCGAGGAGGTCACCGCCGGCCACCAGGCGTACGTGGTGTGTCCGCGCATCGGTGAGGGGTCGGTGGGCGAGGAGGAGCCGCCCCGCGAGGACGACAACGGGCGACGCCCCCCGCTGGCGGTGACCGAGGTGGCGCCGCTGCTCGCCGACGGGCCGTTGCACGGGCTGCGGATCGGCGTCCTGCACGGCCGGCTGCCCGCCGACGAGAAGGACGCGGTGATGCGCTCCTTCGCCGACGGTGACCTCGACGTGCTGGTCGCCACCACGGTGGTCGAGGTCGGGGTGAACGTGCCCAACGCCACCGTGATGATCGTGCTGGACGCCGACCGGTTCGGGGTCTCGCAACTGCACCAGCTCCGGGGTCGGGTCGGTCGGGGTTCGGCTCCCGGGCTCTGCCTGCTGGTCAGCGAGGCGGCCGAGGGCTCGTCGGCGCGGGAGCGGCTGGAGGCGGTCGCCTCCACCACCGACGGGTTCAAGCTGGCCGAGCTGGATCTGGAGCAGCGCCGGGAGGGCGACGTGCTGGGGGCCACCCAGTCCGGCCGCCGCTCGCACCTGCGGCTGCTCTCTCTGAGACGCGACGCCGACCTGATCCGTGACGCGCGGGCCGAGGCGGTCACCCTGGTCGACCAGGACCCGGAGCTGGCACGGCACCCGGCCCTGGCCGCCTCGGTCGCCGCCCTGGTCGACGAGGAACGCGCGGAATACCTGGAGAAGGGCTGACCGCCCCCCGATCGGTCCCGGTCCCGGCGTGACAACCCGCCCTGGCCGAGGGGCCGCTGGTGGGCCGCTGACGTGCCGGCACCCGCTGCGGGTGTCTGGCGCGCGGTGGCGGGCGGTGGCGCGCAGTGGCGGCGCGCGGTGAGTGACGGCAGCGGAGCATGGTTCATCCGCGTCCTTCAGAGCTGATGAGGTTGACGCATCAAGCCGTGGCAGCCCGCCCGGTCTCGGAGCTCGCGGTTGTGGGGTCCACTCTGTCCGGTTCGTTTCGGTGGGTTTTGGGTTGGTTCGTGCGGTGAATCGTTGACGTCATCAGGTCCAAAGGACGCCCATGAGGTTATTGGTGCAAGGGGGTGTACCGGGTAGCGCTGGAGCGGTTGGCGCTCGTGGGTGTCGGCGACCGCGTCTGTTCCGCTCGAATCGGCTCCGCTCCGGGGCCAGGGAGCGACGCAGGCGCGTGCCGACCATCGGGTCGGCACGCGCCTGCGTCGTGGTGCGGGTCGGCGGTGTCGCGGTCAGACGGTGAAGCGGATGCGCCGACGTCGGGCGACGAGGAAGAGCACCCCGCCGGCCACCAGCAGGGTGGCCGCGCCGGCCGCGATGGCACCGGCCGCCGCGCCGGTCACCGGGAGGCCGCCGTCCTGGTCGCCGCCGCCACCGCCGCCACCGGTGGACGGGCAGTCCTTCGGCTGCTCCCACTTGAGCGGGCCACCGGAGTCGAGGTCACCGGTGACGGTGACGGTGAGCCCCTTGCTGGCCGGGAAGCTGACCGTCCCGGTCCGGCCGGGCTCGACGGTGAGCTTCTTCGACTCGCCCTTGTTGGGGGTGAACACGGAGGTCAGCGGGGTGCCGTCCTCCGGGTTGCTGATCCGGAAGGTCATCTTGTCGCAGCTCGACTCGTAGCTGGCGTCGGGGGCGCCGACCTCGGGCTGCTGGCAGTCGGCGGGCTTCTGCCAGCCGCCGGTGAAGTCCTTCATGCCGGGGGCGGTGACGGTGATCTCCTGCGCCTGTCCGGCGCTGAGCCTACGGGTCTCGATCTTGCGCAGCGGGACGGTCACCTGCTCGGTGAAGCCGCCGCTGCCGACGATGGCGAAGGTCGCCCCGGCGTTGCCGCCGCGGTTGACCAGGGTCAGCTCGACGTTGCCGTCGCAGTCGGACTCGGCGATCACCTCCGGCGCCGCCGAGCAGGTGCCCGAGCCGCCGTTGTACCAGGCGCGCGGGCCGGTGGAGCGGGCGCCGATGCCGGTCGGGCTGCCGACCTTGCGGTCGCCGTACCGGTCGCTGGTGTCGGTCAACGGGTCGATCAGCTTGCTGCCGAAGACGAAGTCGACCTGGGTGTAGCAGTTCGGCACCTCGACGGCGAAGTCGAGGGTGGCCACTCCCAGCTCGCCCGGGGCCACCCCGGTGAACTTCTTGACCGACTTGTCGAGCACGTACTGCGGGACGGCGAACTTCGCCGACGGCGTCACGTACGAGACCAGGGCCAGGTCCTGCTCCTCGCCCCGGCACAGCGGGCCGTTGGTCAGCGTGATCGACGCCTTGCCCGCCGGCCCGTCGAAGGTGTGCGTGTAGCGGGCGTCGGCGGCGGCGACGCAGGACGGCGTGGGCTCGCCACCCGACGGGGTGCCGGCCGTCGCGCTCGGCGTGGCGGCCACCGTCGGCGTGGCCGTCGGAGACGGCGACGCTGAGGTGGCGCCCGCCGGGGCGGTCAGGGCGAGGGCCGTGGCCAGGCCGGCCAGGGCGGCGGCGGTCACGGCGAGCGGTCGCCGTGGCGACAGCTGGGGACGGGTCACGCGTACTCCCGGGGTGAGGATGCGTCAGGGCGCGGCGGGGGTGGCGTCTACGGGTCGCGGCAGGGTGGGAGCGCCGCGACGACGCCGGTGCGGCGCCCCGGCCGGCGGAGCGGCACCGGCACCGGGCCGACCCTAGTGGGCCCGTCGATACGGACATAGTGCACAGCCGGTACGCGGAGTGTTGTTATGCATGTGAGATCATTGATCTACTCCCGGTGATCATCTGGTCACCCTGGCCGGACGTACCGCGTCGCCGGCCCGCGTCACCCGTCGCGTAGCGTCAGGGCATGCACAGGGGCAGACCGTGACCCGGATCGTGGCCGGCACGCTCGGCGGACGACGGATCGCCGCACCCACCGGCGGCGGCACCCGACCCACCTCCGACCGGGTCCGTGAGGCCCTGTTCAGCGCCGTCTCCACCGAGGTGGACCTGGACGGGGCACGCTTCGCCGACCTGTACGCCGGCTCCGGCGCGGTCGGGCTGGAGGCGCTGTCCCGGGGCGCGGCGCACGTGCTGCTGGTCGAGTCCGACCCCCGGGCCGCCCGGGTGATCCGGGAGAACGTCGCCGCGCTGCGGGCCGCCCCCGCCGCCCGGCTGGTCACCGGCAGGGTGGCCGGGGTGGTCGCGGCCGGACCCGGCGACGCGCCGTACGACGTGGTCTTCGCCGACCCGCCCTACGCGGTGCCGGACGACGAGATCACCGCCCTGCTGACCGGGCTGGTGGAGCACGACTGGCTCGCCCCCGACGCGCTGGTGGTGGTCGAGCGGTCCACCCGCAGCGGCCCGGTCGACTGGGTGCGGGGCATCACCGCCGGGCGCAGCCGGCGTTACGGCGAGACCACTCTTTGGTACGGTCGCCGATCATGAGACGTGCGGTGTGTCCCGGCTCGTTCGACCCGGTCACCAACGGACACCTCGACATCATCGGACGGGCCAGCCGGCTCTTCGACGAGGTGATCGTCGGCGTGCTGGTGAACCAGTCCAAGAGCGGCCTGTTCACCGTCGAGGAGCGGATCGACATGCTCCGCGAGGTGACCTCCTCGTACGGCAACGTGCGGGTCGCGTCCTTCCGGGGGCTGCTCGTCGACTTCTGCCGGGCGCAGGAGGCGAGTGTGCTGATCAAGGGCCTGCGGGCGGTCAGCGACTTCGACTACGAGTTGCAGATGGCCCAGATGAACATCGGCCTGGCCGGGGTGGAGACGCTGTTCATGCCGACCAACCCGCTCTACTCGTTCCTCTCCTCCAGCCTGGTCAAGGACGTGGCGAAGTGGGGTGGCGACATCTCCTCGCACGTGCCCGACACCGTCCGCCGGGCGCTGCAGGCCCGGCTGACCGTCCCGCGCCCCTGACCGTACGCCCCGGCGTGCGGACCCGGGCGGCGCGTCGGGCCGGGGTGGTGGCGGCGGTGGTGGCCGGGGCACGACATCATGTGGTGCAGCGCCGAAGCCGGGCGCAGGCCGCATCATGTAGGTCGGCCGACGAACGACAGGAGTGAGGTACCGGTGGACCCGCTCGACCGCATCGACGAACTGATCGCCATGGTGGAGCAGGCGCGCTCCGTCCCGATGTCGCGCAACAACTGCATGGTCGACCGGGGCGAGATGATCGCCGCCCTCGACGAGATGCGCGCCGAACTCCCCGCCGACCTGCGCCGCGCCGCCGCCCTCCTGGAGGAGCGGGACAAGATCATGGAGGCCGGCAAGCGGGAGGCCGACCGGATCATCAGCGAGGGTGAGGCGGAACACGCCCGGCTGGTCTCGGTGAACGAGATCACCGTCTCCGCCGAGCACGAGGGGGCCCGGATCATCGCCGAGGCCCGCGCCGAGGCGCAGCGGCTGCGCGAGGAGGTCGACGACTACGTCGACACCGCGCTGGCGAACTTCGAGCAGTTCCTCACCCGGGCGCTGGCCTCGATCGAGCGCGGGCGGGACAAGATGCACGCGCTGCGGGAGATCGGCACCTTCGGTGGGGACGAGGCGGAACGCCCGTTACCCTTCTGAGCGGCACCTCATCCCACCGACGGACGGGTCGGGCGTCGCCCCCCGGTTCGACGACCCGGCGGTCGCCCAGGTAACCTTTTTTGTCGGCCTCTCACCGGCCGGAGTCTGACTATGCCCAAACACTCGCCTTCATCACTCAACCCCAGGGCGCCGCTGGTCCTCGACACGAGGGACCTGCCGCGTCGCCCTGGCGCGTTGCGTACGCTACGGCGGGTCGTGCCGGCACCGGCGGACCTCGGTGTGGAGTTGATCGGCGTGCCGGAGGGCGCGGACCTCGACCTCGACCTGAGGTTGGAGTCGGTGTCCGAGGGCGTGCTCGTCTCCGGGACCGTGACCGGTCCCGTCCAGGGCGAGTGCGGTCGTTGCCTGCGCGCGATCGACTACTCGTTGACCGTGAACGTCCAGGAGCTGTACGCGTACGAGAACAGCACCACGGACATCACGACCGACGAGGACGAGGTGGGCCGGATGCAGGACGATCTGATCGACCTGGAGCCGGCGCTGCGGGACGCGGTGGTGCTCACGCTGCCGACCAACCCGCTCTGCCGGGAGGACTGCCCGGGACTGTGCCCCGAATGCGGGGTGCACCGGGACGATCTGCCGGCCGATCACAGCCACCAGCAGATCGACCCGCGTTGGGCGAGCCTGTCGCAACTGAACCGTACAGAGGAGTAGGAACCGTGGCCGTCCCCAAGCGCAAGATGTCGCGCAGCAACACCCGGTCCCGCCGGGCGAACTGGAAGGCGGCTGTGGTCGCGACCGTGGCCTGCCCGCAGTGCAAGTCCCCGAAGCTGCCGCACGCGGCGTGCTCCGTCTGCGGCACGTACAACGGCCGCCAGGTCCTCGAGGTCTGACCTGGACGCCGAGTGACACCCCCGACCACGGGTCGGGTGGCGCACGCACCCCGGCGATCGCCCGGTGCCCCGGCTCCCTCCGACGCCGGCCGGCCTGATCCGGCCGGCCCGGCGAGGGAGTCGGGCACCGCGCGGATCGCCGTTGACCTCCTCGGCGGGGACGATGCTCCCGCCGTCGTGGTTGACGGCGCTCTGCGGGCGGTGCGGGCCGACCCGGACCTGCACCTGCTGCTCGTCGGCCCGACCGAGGTCGCGGCCGGGGTGGTCGACGCCCTGACCCCGGCGCAACAGACCCGGATCACCATCCGCGCCACCCGCACCGCCGCCGGACCGACCGAGCACGCGCCCCGCGCCGACAGCACCGTCCGGGCCGCCGTCTCCGCCGTCCGCGACGGCGCCGCCGACGCGCTCGTCTCCGCCGGGTCCACCGGCGCCACCGTCTCCGCCGCCGCCCTCGGCTTCGGCCGCTGGCCCGACGTGCGCCGGCCCGCGCTGGTGGCGACGCTCCCGGCCGTCTCCGGCCCGGTGGTCCTGCTCGACGTCGGCGGCTCGCTGGAACCCCGCCCGGTCACCCTGGCCCGGCACGCCGTGCTCGGCGCGGCCTACGCCGCCGTCGCCCACGCCGTCGCCGCCCCCCGGGTCGGCCTGCTCTCGGTCGGCACCGAGACCGGCAAGGGGGACCGCCCGCGCCGCACCGCCGACCCCCTGCTCGCCGCCACCGCGCTGCCCGGCGACGCCCGCTACGTCGGCCTGGTCGAGGGGTACGACGTGACCTCCGGCGTCCGCGCCGACGTCGTGGTCACCGACGGCTTCACCGGCAACATCCTGCTCAAGGCCATCGAAGGGGCGTACGCGATGGCCGGGGGTCCACCGACCAGCGGCGGAGCGCCCCGGGCGGCGGCCCTGCTCGGGGTCGCCGGGACGGTGGTGGTCTGCCACGGTGCGGCGACCCCGGACGACGTCGCCTCCGGTATCGCGCTGGCCGCCCACCTCTGGCGTCGCCGCGCCACCGACCAGGTCCGGGAGCAGGTCGCGCTCCTTCCCGCCGACGACGGCACCGACCCGGCGGTCCAGAACGCACCCGCCGCCCGGCACGCGGATCATCCGCCCGCGTATCCCGGCGGGACCGAAGCAGAGGTAGGAACATGAGCAACGACAAGCGGCGGCGTGCGCCCGTCAGCCACCTCGAGGCGGCGTTCGGGGTGACACTCGACGCCGAGCTGCTGGAGCGGGCGCTGACCCACCGCTCGTACGCGTACGAGAACGGGGGGCTGCCCACCAACGAACGGTTGGAGTTCCTCGGTGACTCGGTGCTCGGCGTGGTGATCACCACGGCGCTGTTCCGGAACCACCCCGACCTGCCCGAGGGGCAACTGGCGAAGCTACGGGCCAGCGTGGTCAACATGCGCGCCCTGGCGGACGTGGCCCGGGGCCTCGGCCCGGACGGGCTCGGCGCCTACCTGCTGCTCGGCAAGGGCGAGGAGACCACCGGCGGGCGGGACAAGGCGAGCATCCTCGCCGACACCCTGGAGGCGCTGCTCGGCGCGATCTACCTCCAGCACGGGCTGGACACCGCGGCGGTCGTCATCCACCGGCTGTTCGACCCGCTGATGGCCGAGTCGGCGGGTCGGGGCGCGGCGCTGGACTGGAAGACCAGCCTCCAGGAGCTGACCGCCGCGCTCGGCCTGGGGGTGCCCGAGTACCGGATCGAGGGCACCGGCCCGGACCACCTCAAGACCTTCACCGCCTGGGTGGTGGTGGCCGGCAACCGCTACGGCGGGTCGGAGGGGCGCAGCAAGAAGGAGGCCGAGCAGCGGGCCGCCGAGGCGGCCTGGCGGGAACTCACCGCGCAGGCCGAGCGGGACCGGGCCGGCACCGGGACGGCCGAGCAGGACGGGGCCGGCACCGGGACGGCCGACGCGACGCCCGGGGCTGCCGTAGACGGCACGCCCGCGGCCACCGGTGACGGTACGGCCGCGTCCGACGGGCCGGCTGCCGACGCGGTGGTCCCGGCGGGGGACGGGACCGCCGAGGCGGGACTGGGCCGTGCCTGAACTGCCCGAGGTCGAGACCGTACGGCAGGGACTGGCCCAGTGGGTCACCGGCCGGCGGATCGCGACGGTGGAGGTGCGCCACCCCCGGGCCGTGCGACGGCACCTGCCCGGCGCGGCGCACTTCGCCGACGTGCTGGCCGGCCGGACGGTGACCGACGTGCGGCGGCGCGGCAAGTACCTCTGGCTGCCACTGGACAGCGGGGACGCGCTCGTCGGCCACCTGGGCATGTCGGGGCAGTTGCTGCTCCAGCCGGCCGAGGCGGCCGACGAACTGCACCTGCGGGTCCGGTTCCGGTTCGCCGACGACGGCCCGCAACTACGCTTCGTCGACCAGCGGACGTTCGGCGGGCTCGCGGTCAGCGAGGGCGGCGCCGAACTGCCCGCCGAGATCGCCCACATCGCCCGCGACCCGATGGACCCGGAGTTCTCCGACGCGGGGTTCGTCGCCGCGCTGCGCCGCCGGCGTACCGAGGTCAAGCGGGCCCTGCTGGACCAGACGCTGCTGTCCGGGGTGGGCAACATCTACGCCGACGAGGCGCTGTGGCGGGCCCGACTGCACGGTGCCCGCCCGACCGACGTGCTGACCGCCCCCGCCGTGGGTCGGCTGCTCGGGCACGTGCGGGACGTCCTCGGCGAGGCGATCACGCAGGGCGGCACCAGCTTCGACGACCTGTACGTCAACGTCAACGGGGAGAGCGGCTACTTCGACAGGTCGCTGAACGTCTACGGCCGGGAGGGTGAGCCCTGCCGGCGGTGCGGCGCGCCGATCCGCCGGGAGGCGTTCATGAACCGGTCGTCGTACAGCTGCCCCCGCTGTCAGCCCCGCCCCCGGGGTGCCCTCAGGGGCTGACCCTGAGCCGGTTCGGGGTTGCGCCGGTGTGCCGTACCGCCGCCGCCCCGGGACACCGCCGGATTTCCCCCGATCCACCCGGTCGGTCGTCCCGGGCGACCCGACCCGACCGCTCCCGCGTCCTCGGGGACGGGCCGGGGCCGTTCCCCGATGTGTCCCGGCGTCGCCGTCCCTAGCGTCAGCACGGTCGGCAGGGCGCCGGCGGGAAGGGGGCCCGACTCAGATGGGCGGCAGACCGGTGACGGTGCGGTTGGCACGGTGGAGCGCGGAGCACCCGTGGCGCGCGATCGCGCTCTGGGTGGTCTTCGTGGCGGTGTGCTTCGTCGGGGGCAACGCCGCCGGCCTGAACGAGGCCACCCAGGCCGACCAGGCGATCGGCGAGTCCGGTCACGCCGACGTGATCGTCACCGAGGGCGAGTTCACCGACCCGGCGGTGGAGAACATCCTGATCACCCCACGTACCGGCACCCTGGACCGGGCCGCCGCGCAGGCGGCGGCGACCGACGCGACCGCCCGGTTGCGTCAGGTCAGCGGGGTGGCGTCGGTCGGCGAGCCGGTCCCGTCGCGCGACGGTGCCGCGCTGCTGGTACCGGTCACCATGGCCGGCGACCCGGAGACCGCCGCCGACCGGGTGCAGCCGCTGCGCGACGCCACCGCCGACGCCCAGGCCGCCCACCCGCAGCTGCGGATCGAGCAGGTCGGCGGGCCGTCGATCAACCAGGCGCTGGACGACACCCTGGGCCGGGACTTCAAGCGGGCCGAACTGCTCAGCCTGCCGGTCACCCTGGCCATCCTGATCGTCGCGTTCGGCGCGCTGATCGCCGCCGGGGTGCCGGTGCTGCTGGCGCTCTCCTCGGTGGCCGCCGCGATGGGGCTGTCCACCCTCGCCTCCCACCTGGTGCCCGCAACCGACACCACCTCCAGCGTGATCCTGCTGATCGGGATGGCCGTCGGGGTGGACTACTCGCTGTTCTACGTCCGACGGGAACGCGAGGAACGGGCCAGGGGCCGGTCCGGGTTGGACGCGGTGGAGATCGCCGCCGAGACGTCCGGGCACGCCGTGGTCGTCTCCGGCTTCGCTGTGATCATCTCGATGGCCGGCCTGATGCTCGCCGACGACGTGGTCTTCTCCTCCCTCGCGGTCGGTTCGATCCTGGTGGTCGCCGTCGCGGTGACCGGTTCGCTGACCGTGCTGCCGGCGCTGCTGGCCAAGCTGGGCCGCTGGGTGGACCGCCCCCGGGTGCCGCTGCTGTGGCGGCTCACCGCCCCCCGCGCCGGCCGGCACGGTCAGCCGGCCCGGCCCCGGTTCTGGCCGGCGGTGCTGCGGCCCGCGCTGCGCGCACCCCGGGCCACCCTGATCGTCTCGGTGGGGCTGCTGCTCGCCCTGGCCGCCCCGGCGCTCGGCATGAAGCTGAAGTTCCCCGGCATGGAGGACCTTCCCCGGACCACCCCGGCCATGCAGGCGTACGACCGGCTGACCGCCGCCTTCCCGAGCACCGGCACCAGCCACACGGTCGCCGTACGGGCCCCCGCCGACCAGGCCGACCGGGTACGCGCCGCGCTGACCGGGCTGGCCCGCACCGCCGCCGCCGACCCGCTGTTCGCCCCGGCCGAGGCGGACGGCCCGGAGATCGAGGTGTCGGCCGACCGCCGGGTGTCGGTGCTGGAGGTGGCCACCCCGTACGCCAGCCGGGACGACCGGGCGGTGCGCTCCCTGCACGAACTCCGCGACGACCTGCTGCCCGCCGCGCTGCGCGGCATCCCCGGCGTCGAGTACGCCGTCGGCGGCGGGGTGGCCGCCAGCGAGGACTACGCCCGGCACATCCGGGAGAAGCTGCCGCTGGTGATGGCGTTCGTGCTGGCGCTGACCTTCCTGGTGATGACCTGGACGTTCCGGTCGGTGGTGGTCGCCCTGACCTCGATCCTGCTCAACCTGCTCTCCGCCGGGGCCGCCTACGGCCTGCTGGTGCTGGTCTTCCAGGGTGGGTGGGCGCAGGACCTGCTCGGCTTCACCTCGATGGGGGCGATCGTGTCCTGGCTGCCGTTGTTCCTGTTCGTGGTGCTCTTCGGGCTCTCCATGGACTACCACGTGTTCGTGGTCAGCCGGATCAGGGAGGGCATCCGGGGCGGCCGGTCCAACGCCGACGCGGTCGCCTACGGCATCACCTCCTCGGCCGGGGTGGTGACCAGCGCGGCGATCGTGATGGTCGCGGTGTTCGCGATCTTCGCCTCGCTCAGCACGATCGACATGAAGCAGCTCGGCATCGGGTTGGCCGCGGCGATCCTGCTGGACGCCACGATCATCCGGGCGGTGGTGCTGCCGTCGGTGATGACCCTGCTCGGTGGGGCCAACTGGTGGGCCCCCCGGTTCCTGCGTCGCCGCGACCGGCCCGCCGTCACCCCACCGGCCGAACCCACGCCGGAGCTGGTCGGGGCGCACTGACCGACCGGTCGGACCCGCCGCCGGTGACCGCCCGCCCGGGTGGTGCAGCGCCGTGGCCGGCGGCACGGGTGACCCGGACCGCACCGCGCGGTCCGGGTCACCGCGGTGTGCCGGGGACCGGTCCGGCACCGGTGGGGCAGGGCACGCGCCAGGCGTCCAGGGCGCGGTCCTTCCGGATCGAGGCGAAGCCGTAGCCGACGGTCGTCACGCAGAACCGCGCCGGATCACCGGTGTACTCGACGTGGAAGACCGGCTTGCCTGCGTCGGCGAAGGGGAGCAGCCGGGCGCAGCGGCGCAACCTGACGCACTCCTCGTCGACCGCGAAGTCGAAGTCCGGTGCCAGGGCGGCCACCTGGTCGACGTCGCCGACCAGGCCGGGGGAGAGGTCCAGGGAGCGGGCCAGCCCGGCCGTGCGCCTGTTGAACAGCAGTTGGTCGTCGAAGCCGAGCGGGAAGCCCGACCGGTGGGCGTACCCGTCGGCGTCGACGAGGGCCACCGCGCCGAACCCCTTGCCCCGGCAGAGCCGGAACCGGTCGGCCAGGACGGGTCGCAGCAGGTCCCACCGCCTGACGTCCACCCACCGGGTGCCGGGCCGCCCGGCGGCAGCGCCGCGCACCGCCGCCGGGTAGCGCCCGGCGTCCGGGTCCGTCCCCGCGTACGTCCCGACGGGCACGTGACAGATCAGCCGCCGGTCGCGCCGACGTAGCGCCCCGGTCTCGGCGGTGCTCACCCGCACCGGGTCGAGCAGGACGACGTCGGCGTCGACGGTGGTGTCGACCGGGCCGGTGAGCTGCCACTGCCACCGCCACTGCCGGGCCGTTCCGGGTGGCCAGGGGGTCGGTGCGCCGGGTGGGCCGAGGTCGGGACGGCAGGCGTACACCGGGGTCAGCAGGGCGAGTGCCAGCGTGGCCGGCAGCACCCGGCGGGCCGGACGGCGGCGCGGCGGCCGGGTGGGCAGCGGCGACCCGCCGCACGTCGCGGACGCTGACGGCCGGATGCGCATCGGCGGCTCCCGGGTCCCGTGCGGTACGCCGCACGCCTCACCCGGTCAAACGAGAAGCCCCCGGCGACGACGCGGTCACGTCTTCGCCGGGGGCCTGGGACGATGCGGCCCGGTCGGCCGTCCCCGGTCAGCGCGGGGCGGCGAAGTCCTGCGTCCAGTACGGCCCGTTGCCGTTGGCCACCCCGACGCCGATCTGGGTGAACGCGCAGTTGAGGATGTTGGCCCGGTGACCGGAACTGTTCATCCATGCCTGCATCACCGCAGCCGGGGTCTGCTGGTTCCAGGCGACGTTCTCGCCGTAGGTGCGCCAGGCGTAGCCGGCCCGGTCCAGCCGCTGCCCGGCGTTGCTGCCGTCGCTGCCGGTGTGCGTCATGGTCTTGTGGTCGGCCTGGTCCTGGCTGTGCTGCTGGGCGGCGAGGGTCAGCTTGGCGTCGACGGTGACGGCCGCGCAGCCGGCCTTGGCCCGCTCGGCGTTGACCAGGTCGACGACCTGCTGGGTCTGGCTGCCCCCACCGCCGCCGCTGACCGCCGCCCGGGTGGTGGGGGGCGCGGTCGGGGCCACGGTGCCGGAGCCGCTCCGCGCGGTCTGCCGCGACGCGGCCTTGGTCCGGCTCGGGGTGGGCGTCGGCGTGGCGGTGCGGCTCGGTGACGGGCTCGCCGACGTCGGTGACGGGCTCGGCGACGCGCTGGGGGAGGCCGGGGCGCTGCTGGCCGGGGCGGTGTCGGAGATGACCGGCGCGGTGGCCACCGGCTCGTCGAGGGCCGTCCGGTCGGTGTTCCCGTCGTCGTCGGGCAGCAGCACCGCGCCGATGCCGAGGCTCACCACCAGGGTCGCCGCCGCGGCGGCACCGCCGATGAGCAGCGGACGTCGCGACCGCCGGGTACGACCGGTCGCGGCCACCACGTCGACCGGCCCGACCGTCGGGGTGGCCACGGTGGCGTCCCGCTGGTCGGCGCGCGCCGGCCCGGCGGCCGGCTGCCCCTGCCACGCGCCCGCCCGGTCGTCCTGCCCGCCCTGCCATGGGTCGTCCCGCCCGCCCTGCCACGGATGGTCCGGCTCGCCGTGCCCGGCCGGCCAGGTGTGGGGCTGCCCGTCCGGCCGGGAGGCGGCCTGCTCGTCCGGCCACCGGTCGTCCCGGTCGTCCCGCGCGCCCTGCCAGGCTCCGGCCCGGTCGTCCTGCTCGTCGGGCCACGGTCCGGTCCGGTCTTCCTGCCACGCGCCGGCCGGCTCGCCCTGCCAGGCACGGGCCGGGTCTTCCTGCCACGTTCCGGCCGGGTCGCCCTGCCACGTTCCGGCCGGTTCGTTCCGACCGTCCGACCACCGCTCGGCCTGCCACGCGTCGGCCTGCCACGCGTCTTCCTGGTGGGCGGCGGTCTGCCCGGCGGCGTCCCAGTGCCCGGCGGGCCCGGCGTGCCAGCGGCCGGTGGGTGCGTCCTGCCAGCCGGTCTGCTCGCCCTGCCACGGCCCGGTGGGGTCCTGACCGGCCGGCGCATCGGCCCACCGGTCGGCGGCAGGGGGCGGGGTGCCCCCGGCGGGCCCGGTCGCGGCGTCCGCCCCGGCGGTGCCCGGCTGCGCCGCTGCGTCCACGGCCGGGTCGTCGCCGAAGAGGTACGCCGAGCGCGGAGCGGGGCGGTCGGTCAGCCAGGTCGGGTCGTCCGCCGACGGCTGCGGCCGTCGGTATGCGGCGTCCGGGTCGTTCGGGTCGGTCCAGCCGTACACGCCTGTCGCCTCCACGGGTCGCTTGCGGGCCGGGGTGACGCTACGGCGGCCACGGAACAGCGGCAATGTGGCTAAGGAAGAGTTAAGGAGAGACGACCGTCCAGGGTCACCGTACCCGCCCGGGAAGGCGTAGAGTCAAGGAGTCCGGACAGAGAGTGTCCGAGCCTTGCGGCCCCCTCGGCAAGTGCACAGGGCAGACGTGGAGATGATCTACGGCCTGCGAGAACTTGACGAACGAGCGGTTGTCGCTCAATATATAGGTGTCGCCAGTCGCGCCCAGCCACGCCCGAATTTCGATGGCCTGGTAGTAGTCGCGAACACGAAATGGGCGCGCGTTGGCCGGCTTTTCCGGCAGCGCATATCAAGGAGTCAGCATGGCGAAGGCCCTCTACGGCCACGTAGGTGCAGCGCCCGACCGGCGTCTGCTCGACGAGGTCACCCGACTGCGTTCCAGGGTCCAGGCCCTGGAGTTCGAGATCACGCGCCTGCGTGCCGACAACGATCGGCTCGCGGCGGCTGCGGCGGAGGTGGACGACCTCCTCCGGCTGGCCGAGCCGGCGCTCACCTGATCGTCGGGTACACAGAAAACTGAACAGCACCACCGCGAAAAAGCGCGCCGACACTTTCGTGCCGGCGCGCAGTGCTGTCCGCCACATATTTCTCCGCCCACCAATTCACGATCTTGCGAACTGATGTGGCGTGGGCCACCCCGATCAATTCCACCCCCGGCGCGGGTGTCGGCCGGCGGCGGGGCGGGTCGCGTGCCGGCCGCCGCGTAGCCACGGGTTAGTCTGCGGGTTCACCAGGTCCGCGCAGCCCGCGACGCCTGCGGTGGCCACCGGACGAGGATCGGACAGGTGCATCTCAAGAGTCTGACGGTGAAGGGGTTCAAGTCCTTCGCCTCCGCCACGACGCTGAAGCTGGAGCCCGGGATCACCTGCGTGGTCGGCCCGAACGGCTCCGGCAAGTCCAACGTCGTCGACGCGATCGCCTGGGTGCTGGGCGAGCAGGGCGCCAAGGCGCTGCGCGGCGGCAAGATGGAGGACGTCATCTTCGCCGGCACCGCCGGCCGGGCGCCGCTGGGCCGGGCCGAGGTCACCCTCACCATCGACAACACCGACGGCGCGCTGCCGATCGAGTACACCGAGGTCTCCATCACCCGCCGGATGTTCCGCTCCGGCGAGAGCGAGTACGAGATCAACGGCGACTCCTGCCGACTGCTCGACATCCAGGAGCTGCTCAGCGACTCCGGCATCGGCCGGGAGATGCACATCATCGTCGGTCAGGGCCGGCTCGACGGCATGCTGCACGCCAAGCCGGAGGACCGGCGGGCGTTCATCGAGGAGGCGGCCGGCGTCCTCAAGCACCGCAAGCGCAAGGAGAAGGCGCTGCGGAAGCTCGACGCGATGCAGACGAACCTGAACCGGCTGACCGACCTCACCGCCGAGCTGCGCCGTCAGCTCAAGCCGCTGGGCCGGCAGGCCGAGGTGGCCCGCCGGGCCGCCGCCATCCAGGCCAACCTGCGTGACGCCCGGCTCCGGCTGCTCGCCGACGACCTGCACACCCTGCGGGCCACCCTGGACAAGGAGATCGCCGACGAGACGGCGCTGCGCCAGCGGCGCGAACAGATCGAGGGCGAGCACGCCGAGGTCCAGGGCCGCCTCGGTGAGCTGGAGGCCGCGCTCGCCGAGGACGCTCCGCTGCTCGCCGCCGCCCAGGACACCTGGTACAAGCTCTCCGCGCTGTCCGAACGGTTCCGCTCGGTGGAGCAGGTGGCCCGGGAACGGCTGCGCCACCTCAGCGCCACCGGCGACGACGAGCGCCCCGGCCGCGACCCCGACCAGTTGGAGGCCGAGTCGCAGCGGGTCCGCGAGCAGGAGGAGGAACTGCGCGGGGCGCTCACCGACGACCAGATCCGGCTCGCCGAGGCCGTCGAGCACCGGCAGGAGCTGGAACGCCAACTCGCCGCCGCCGAACGGGAACTGGTCGCCGCCGCCAAGGCAATCGCCGACCGGCGGGAGGGGCTGGCCCGGCTGACCGGGCAGGTGAACTCGGCGCAGGCGCGGACGACCAGCGCCGGTGAGGAGATCGAGCGGCTCGCCGCCGCCCACGCCGACGCCCTGGCCCGCGCCGACCAGGCCCAGGCCGAGCTGGATGCGGTCGCCGAACAGTCCACCGAGGCCGACCGGGACAACGCCGAACTCGACGACCGGCACGCCGAGGCGGTGGCCGCCCACGAGCGGGCGCAGGCCACCGTCCGGGCGCTGGCCGACACCGAGCGGGCGGCCGAGAAGGACGCCGCGACGTGGAAGGCCCGCGAGGAGGCGCTCGCCCTGGGGCTGCGCCGCAAGGACGGGGCCGGGGCGCTGCTCGCCCGCGCCGACGAGGTGCCCGGCCTGCTGGGCAGCCTGGCCGGGTTGCTCACCGTCGCCGCCGGCCACGAGGCGGCGCTCGCCGCAGCGCTCGGCGGGCTGGCCGACGCGGTCGCGGTCACCGGTGTCGACGAGGCCGTCGAGGCGATGCGGCTGCTGAAGATCTCCGACGCAGGCCGGGCCGGCCTGCTGGTCGGCAGTCCCGCCGGCCCCGGCATGACCGGCCCCGTCGACGCGCTGCGCCCCCGGCTACCGGAGACCGCCAGGTGGGCGCCCGACCTGGTGGAGTGCGCCCCCGAGCTGCGTCCCGCCGTACACCGGGCGTTGCGCGACGTGGCGCTGGTCGACGACCTCGCCGCCGCCGCCGAGCTGGTCGCCGGCAATCCGGAGCTGCGCGCGGTCACCCCGGACGGTGACGTGGTCGGGGCGTACGCGGCGGCCGGCGGGTCGGCCAAGGCGGCGAGTTTCATCGAGGTGCAGGCCGCCGTGGAGGAGGCCCGCACCAACCGGCACACCGCCGAGCGGACGGCCGCCGAGCTGCGCGAAAAGCTCGTCGACGCCCGGGCCGAGGTGGCCGCCGCGAAGGAGGCAGTGCAGCACGCCGCCGCCGCCAAACGGGAGGCGGAGAGCCACCGCAACGCCGCCGCCCGTCGGCTGGCCGAGCTGGGCGCGGCGGCCCGCTCGGCGAAGGCGGAGACCGACCGGCTCGGCGAGAGCCGTGCCCGCGCCGAGGCGGCCCGGGAACGTGACCTGGCGGCCCTTGCCGAGCTGGCGGAACGGCTGCGGCTCGCCGAGGACACCCCGATCGACGCGGAACCGTCCACCGAGGAACGGGACCAGCTCGCCGCGATGGTGCCCCGGGCCCGGCAGAACGAGATGGAGGTCCGCCTCGCGGTGCGTACCGCCGAGGAGCGGGTCGCCTCGATCGCCGGCCGGGCCGACTCGCTGGCCCGGCAGGCCATCGCCGAACGGGCGGCCCGGGAGCGGGCTGCGGCCCGGCGGGCGGCCCGGACCCGGGGCGCGGCGATCGCCCGCGCCGTGGTCGGCGGCGCCCGCGAGGCGCTGACCCGGCTCGCCACCTCCATCGCGCGGGCCGAGGAGCACCGCGACGCGGTCGCCCGCGAACGCGCCGCCCGGGAGGCGGAACTCCAGGAGGTACGCGGCGCGGCGAAGCGGCTCGGCGCGGAGCTGGAACGGTTGACCAGCCAGGTGCACCGGGACGAGGTGGCCCGCGCCGAGCAGCGGCTGCGCATCGAGCAGTTGGAGGCCAAGGCCGCCGAGGACTTCGGCCTGGACGTGGAGACCCTGGTCGCCGAGTACGGCCCGACCCAGCCCGTCCCGCCGACCCCGGTCGACGTGGCGGCGGCCGAACGCGACGGCCTGCCGGTGCCCGAACCGGTCCGCTACGAGCGGCCGGTGCAGGAGAAGCGGGCCGCCAAGGCGGAACGGGAACTGGCCCTGCTCGGCAAGGTCAACCCGCTCGCGCTGGAGGAGTTCGCCGCCCTGGAGGAGCGGTTCAAGTTCCTCTCCGAGCAACTGGAGGACCTCAAGGCCACCCGGCGTGACCTGCTCATCGTGGTCAAGGACGTCGACGAGCGCATCCTGGAGGTCTTCGCCAGCGCGTTCGCCGACACGGCCCGCGAGTTCGAGCAGGTCTTCACGGTGCTGTTCCCCGGTGGCGAGGGCCGGTTGATCCTCACCGAGCCGGACGACCTGCTCACCACCGGCGTGGAGGTGGAGGCCCGGCCACCCGGCAAGAAGATCAAACGGCTGTCGCTGCTCTCCGGCGGCGAACGGTCGCTGACCGCCGTGGCGATGCTGGTGGCGATCTTCCGGGCCCGGCCCAGCCCGTTCTACATCATGGACGAGGTGGAGGCGGCCCTCGACGACGTGAACCTGGGCCGCCTGATCACCCTGCTGGCGCAACTGCGGGAGAAGAGCCAGCTGATCGTCATCACCCACCAGAAACGGACCATGGAGATCGCCGACGCGCTCTACGGCGTGACCATGCGCAGCGGGGTCACCCAGGTGATCAGCCAACGGCTCAACCGGACCGACGCCGAGCGGTCCGACGGACACGAGGAGAATCAGTAGTGGCACGGGAACGGCCGACGGCGCTCCTGCTCGACTTCGACGGCGTGCTGCGGCACTGGGACCCGGCGGTGGCCGCCGACGTCGAACGGGAGTACGGCCTCGCCGCCGGGGTGCTCGGCGAGATCGCCATGCACTGGGGGAGGCTGCAACCGGTGCTGACCGGTCAGGTCAGCCATGCCGACTGGATGTCCAGCGTGGCCGATGCGCTGAGCGACTCGGTCGGGCCGCAGCGGGCCCGCGCGGCCGTGGAGCAGTGGCAGCGCTACCGGGGCGAGGTCGACGCCGACGTGCTGGCCTTCGTCCGCGCGGTGCGGGCCGGCGGCATCCGGGTCGGGCTCGGCACCAACGCCACCGACCTGCTCGACACCGACCTCGCCGAGCTGGGTCTGGTCGGCGAGCTGGACGTGGTGGTCAACTCCTCGGTCGTCGGGGTGCACAAGCCGGCGAAGGAGTACTTCCAGGCCGCCTGTGCGGCCCTGGAGACCCCGCCCGCCCGGGTGCTCTTCGTCGACGACGAGGACTGGGCGGTCCGGGGGGCGCGGGCGGCCGGGCTGTCGGCGTACCGGTGGAGCGGGCCGGAGGGGCTGCGTTACCTGCGGGCGGCGCTGGCCCACTGACCTCGGCCGGGGCCGCGCCGACCGGCGACGGGGTCACTCGCCGGTGACGCCGTCGAGGCGTTCCCGGAGCAGGTCGGCGTGGCCGTTGTGCCGGGCGTACTCCTCGATCAGGTGCAGGTAGACCCAGCGCAGGCTGAAGGTCCGTTTCTTGGTGCCGACTTCGGTGAACGTCTCGTCGAGCGAGCGGCCGGCGGTGGCAGCCCGGGCCAGGGCGACCTGCTCGTGGTAGGTGGCGAAGTCGGCCTCGGCGTCGGCGTGGGTCACGTCGAGGTCGGCGTCCGGGTTCTCGGGTGTGCCGTACGGGTAGTCGACCTGCTGCCCGGCGAAGTTCTCCCGGAACCACCAGGACTCCACCTCGCCCAGGTGGCGGACCAGGCCGAGCAGGGTCAGTGTCGACGGCTGCACGCTCGGGGTGCGCAACTGCTCGGCCGTCAGCCCGGCGCACTTGAGCAGCAGGGTCTGCCGGTGGTAGTCGAGCCAGCTCTCCAGCATGGGCCGCTCGTCGCCGACGGGGAGTTCAGGGGTCCGGGTGATCTCCGGTGCACGCCAGGTCATGACCGGCATCCTCGCCGCCCGGTCCGACATTCCGCGACCGATATCCGTCGCACCGTCGGCGGTATCACCGGTCGGGGTGCCCGGTGGTGACCCGGGAGGCGGTGGCGTCGACCCGATCCCCGGTCAGGGGACGACGAGGACCGGCCAGCGGCCGGTGCGGACCAGGCGGGTGGCGACGGAACCGACCAGCCGGTGACCCGCCTGCTCGGAGGAGCCGACCACCACCAGGTCCGCCCGGGACTCGTCGGCCGCCGCCCGCAGCTCGGCGTACGCGTCCCCGCGCCGGCACAGGAACGTCACCGGCAGCCCCAGTTCCTCCGCGCCCCGGCGGCACTCCTGCCGTAGCTCGGCGGCGAGTTCGTCGTGGGTCTGCTGGACCGCCCCGGCCACCACCCCCGGCATGAGGCAGGCGTAGCCGGCCGGGGCGCTGACGAAGACCACCACCAGCCCGGCGCCCTGCCTGCGGGCCAGCCCCGCCGCGTAGGACGCGGCCCGCAGCGAGGTGCGGCTGCCGTCGACGCCGACCAGCACCACCCGGGGCCCGTCGGTGCCCCGCTCGAACTGCTGCGGGCGGGCCTGCGGGCCGTACTGCTCACGCTCGACGGGGACGCTCACCGGTCGGTCCCGGTGCGGACCACCGCCGCCCCGCCGCCCGCCGCGACGGCGGACTCCTGCGCGACGGTCCCGGTGACGGTGTCCCCGGTGTGCTGGCGCAGCGGGATCTCCTTGATGAAGATCACCGCGATCAGGGCGATCAACCCGAACGGGGCGGCGGCCAGGAAGATGTCGCCGGCCCCGTGGCCGTAGGCGCTCTCCACCACGATCCGGATCGGGCCCGGCAGGGTGTGCACGTCGGGCAGGACGCCGCCGCTGCCCGACCCGGAGGCCGGGATGCCCAGCGAGGTGAGGCCGTCGGCGATGTAGTCCTTGACCCGGTGGCCGAGGACCGCGCCGAGCACGGACACGCCGACCGCGCCGCCGAGGCTGCGGAAGAACGCCACCACCGAGCTGGCCGCGCCGAGTTCGTGGGCGGCGACGGTGTTCTGCACGGCGAGGACGAGGTTCTGCATGGTCATGCCGAGCCCGAGGCCGATCAGCGCCATGTAGACGGAAAGGTGCCAGTACGGGGTGTCGTAGCGGATCGTGCCCATCAGCGCGAAGCCGGCGGTGAGCAGCGCGGAACCGGCGACCAGGTAGCGCTTCCAGCGGCCGGTCCGGGTGATGATCCGGCCGACGACGACGGAGGAGACCAGCAGGCCGAGGATCATCGGCATGGTCATCAGGCCGGACATGGTCGGGCTCTCGCCCCGGCTGATCTGGAAGTACTGACCCAGGAAGACCGAGGCGCCGAACATGCCCACGCCGACGGCGATGCTGGCGACGACGGCGAGGGTGATGGTGCGGTTGCGGAACAGCCTCGGCGGGATCATCGGCTCGCTGGCCCGGTTCTCCACCCGGACGGCGAGCGTGCCGAGCACGACCGCGCCGGTCACCATGACGGCGCTCTGCCAGGAGATCCAGTCGTACTTGTCGCCGGCCAGGGTGACCCAGATCAGCAGCAGCGACACGGCGGCGGTGATCAGGGTCGCGCCCCACCAGTCGATCTTCACCTGGCGCTTGACGACCGGCAGGTGCAGGGTCTTCTGGAGCACCACCAGGGCGGCGATGGCGAACGGCACGCCGACGTAGAAGCACCAGCGCCAACCGAGCCAGGAGGTGTCGACGATGACGCCGCCGATCAGCGGGCCGCCGATGGTGCCGACGGCCAGCACCGCGCCGAGGTAGCCGCTGTACCGGCCGCGCTCGCGGGGCGCGATCATCGTCGCCATGATCACCTGGGCCAGGGCGGTGAGGCCGCCGGCCCCGACGCCCTGGAGCACCCGGCAGGCGATGAGCTGTTCGGTGGACTGGGACAGCCCGGCCAGCACGGAGCCCAGCACGAAGATGGCCAGGGAGAGCTGGACCAGGATCTTCTTGCTGGTCAGGTCGGCGAGCTTGCCCCAGATCGGGGTGGTCGCGGTGGTCGCCAGCAGGGTCGAGGTGACCACCCAGGTGTAGGCGGACTGACCGCCCTTGAGCTCGGTGATGATCCGCGGCAGCGCGTTGGAGACGACCGTGGAGGAGAGGATCGCGACGAACATGCCCAGCAGCAGTCCGGAGAGGGCCTCCAGGATCTGCCGGTGGGTCATCTCGACGCCGGTCGCCCGGGTGGGCGCTGTCGCCTGGGTCATCGTCGCTGCCTCCGCTGGTGGTGAAAAGGGTGCCTCGGGCAACCGTAAGCGTTCGTTGCCTCAAGCAACAACCGGACGTGACGTGGCTCTATTCCCCCCGGCCCGGGGGCGCGAGCGGGTTCAGAAGGTCTCGTTGAACCGGTGCATCAGGCGGGCGAACTCCTCGACGTCCCGCTTGGGCCAGGTCTCCATCGACCGGTTGATCTGGTCCATCCGGGCCGACCGCGCCGCGTCGAAGCGCCGGGTGCCCTCCTCGGTCAGCCGCAGCTGCGCCGCCCGCCGGTCGACCGGGTCCGGGTCGCGGCGCACCAGACCCAACGCCTCCAACCCCTGGATCTGCCGGCTCAGCGTGCCCTTACCGATACCCAGCTGGGCGGCCAGGTCGGTCAGCCGGGTCGACCCGGACCGGCGCAGCCACAGCAGCAGACCGTACGCGTTGGGCTCCAGGTTGGGGTGCACCTCCCGGGCGATCTCCCAGGACAGTGCCCGGCCCCGGCGGAGCAACGCCGTGAGTTCGTGCTCCAACACGCGCAGCGTCTCCGGCAGATGATCGTCCACGGCACCGAGGGTACGTGGCGGAGGTCACTTCGCCGAGGAGAGCCGTTGCCGGGCCACCTCACGCAGGTGCCCGTCGCTGGTGGTGCCCTCGATCAGCACCACCGCCTCCCGCCCGGTGTGTCGCAACGTGCTCACCGCGTTGCCGAAGTACGGGCCGGCGAGCTTCTTCCAGCGCACCGTCGGGCGGCGTACCCCGGCGGAACGGGCCAACGCCCGGGTGGCCGCCGCCGGCCCCGCGCTCCAGCCCAGCTTCATCAGCGGGCGCATCGCCGCCGGCACCTGGTTGTGGATCGGGGAGCAGGTGAGCTGGTGCACCGGGGTGCGTACCGCCGGGTCGTCGAACCGGGCGCGGGCCACGTACGAGTGGTGCACGTCGCCGGAGAGCACGCTGATCGACGCCGGTGCCGGGTACGCGGGCCCCGCGCCGACCCGGTCCCCGGCGGTGGCCGGGACGCCGCTGCCCAGCCGCACGAACAGCGCCCCGAGGGCGTCGAACGAGCGGCGGAACGCGGCCCAGTGCTCCAGGTCCAGCGCCCGGCGCAGTTTCTCGGCCAGCCCGGCGACCCACGGCCGGCCGGAGTCGGCCAGCTTCTCGTTCCACGTTTCCACGTGGTGGATGCCCGGCGGCAGCAGCCAGGGCAGCGACGCGCCGATCACCAGGTGGTCGTAGACCCCGTGGGCCCGGTCCAGGAACCAGGACCACTCACCGGCCGGCAGCATCGACCGGCCGCCCGGTTCGAGCACCCGGCTGCACCGGTTGTCCAGCATGACCAGCCGGGTGCGGCCGAGATCCAGCGCGTAGCTCCACTGGTACTGCACGGCCCGCCAGCGCTCGGTGTCGTGCGCCTCGTCGGCCTCCCTGTCCACCCGCTCGCCGAACTCGCGCAGCACCGTGGTGGCGTCCTCGGCGGCGACCACCTTGGCGTAGAGCGGGTCGGCGGCGATCTCGTCCGGGGCCAGGTTGCCCAGGTGCTGGTAGACCCAGTAGGAGGCCAGGCCGCTGCGGATCCGCTCGGCCCACCAGGCCTGCCGGCGCATGTCGGCCCGCCACGACTTCGAGGTGTTCCAGTCGTCGATCACCTCGTGGTCGTCGAAGATCATCACGCTGGGCACGGTGGACAGCAGCCAGCGGATCTCCGGGTCGCGCCACGACTCCAGGTAGAGCTTGGTGTACTCGTCGAAGCTGACCACCTGGTCGGCCGGGGCGTCCTTCGGCCGCCGCCGACGCCGCTTGAGCAGCCGCCTGACCGTGGGCGAGGTGACGTCGGCGTAGACCTGGTCGCCGAGCAGCACCAGCAGGTCGGGCAGGTCGTCCGGGTCGGGCGCGGCCATCAGCCGCCGGGCGTACGCGTCCAGCGCGTCCGGGGGCAGCTTGCGGGTGGTGTTGTGCTGGGTGGTCTCCCGGCACGACCCGAAGATCAGGCTGACCGGCTGGTCCCGGTCGTCGGCCGCCCTGGTCCGGATCACGCTGGGCGGGAAGCCGTCGCGGGCCACCGGCCAGACCAGCTCGTCGTCGACCAGCACCTCGTAGGTGGTGGCGTGGTCCGGGGTCAGCCCCTCCACCACCACCAGCGCGTAGTGGTGGTCGTACGCGGAGAAGGTCGGCGCGGAGCCGGTGGCGCCCTCGGCCGTGCGGACGGTGACCACCGCGGGCCCGCCGGTCTCGACCCACACCGTCGCCCGGGTGCCGACGACCCGGCGCAGCAACGGGCCGATGAGCAGACGTGGCTCGGGCATGGGCGGCACCTCCGAGGAGAAGACGGTTCATCTCTGCTACCCCGCGGGCGGGTGGGTCACCCCCGGCAGCGGCGAGCGTACCCGCAGCTCGCCCGGGTCTGGAGGCGGTGAGTGGGACGCGGTCGTCGGCATCTGACAGGATTTCGGCATGACGGACTACCTCCTCGTCGCACTGGCCCTGCTCGGCGTGCTGATCCTCGGCGGCCTCGGCCTGGTCGTGCCCCGGCTGCGTCGGCGTGCCGCACCCCCGCTGCCGCAGACCGAGGTCGACACCCGGGCCGAGGAGGACCTCGCCGGGCCGCCCGTGGAGGCGGCGGAGTCCGACCTGTCCACCGGCGTCCTGGTCGAGCCGCCGGTGGCGACGGCCCCGCCGCTGGAGGTCCCCGAGCCGACCGCCGGCCGGCTGGTCCGGCTGCGGTCGCGGCTGGCCCGCTCGCAGAACGCCTTCGGCAAGGGCCTGCTCGGCCTGCTCGCCCGCGACCACCTCGACGAGGACGCCTGGGAGGAGATCGAGGACAGCCTGATCACCGCCGACGTCGGCATCGACGCCACCCGGGACATCGTCGACCGGCTCCGCGAGCGGACCCGGGTGCTCGGCACCCGCTCCGCCGGTGAGCTGCGCGACCTGCTCGCCGCCGAGCTGGTCAACGCCCTCGACCCGGGCCTGGACCGGTCGCTGCGCACCACCGGCCGCGACGGCGCGCCGGCGGTGCTGCTGGTGGTCGGGGTCAACGGCGCCGGCAAGACCACCACCTGCGGCAAGATCGCCCGGGTGCTGGTCGCCGACGGACGCTCGGTGACCCTCGGCGCGGCCGACACCTTCCGGGCCGCCGCCGCCGACCAGCTGGAGACCTGGGGCGGCCGGGTGGGCGCCGAGACCGTCCGGGGCGCGGAGGGCGCCGACCCGGCCAGCGTGGCCTTCGACGCGGTCCGCCGGGGCATCGACGCCGGCACCGACACGGTGCTCATCGACACCGCCGGCCGGTTGCAGAACAAGATCGGCCTGATGGACGAGCTGGGCAAGGTCAAGCGGGTGGTGGAGAAGCACGGCCCGATCGACGAGACCCTGCTGATCCTGGACGCCACCACCGGGCAGAACGGGCTGGAACAGGCCCGGGTCTTCACCGAGGTGGTGAACGTGACGGGCGTGGTGCTGACCAAGCTCGACGGGACGGCCAAGGGCGGCATCGTGATCGCCGTCCAGCGCAAGCTCGGCATCCCGGTCAAGCTGGTCGGTCTCGGCGAGGGCGCGGACGATCTGGCCCCGTTCGACCCGGCGCAGTTCGTCGACGCGCTGCTCGGCACCGAGCCGCTCGCCCGGGACGCGTAACCTCGCGGTGAGCAACGACGATCGCGCGTACGCCGGGTGGCGTGACCCCCGCCATGCGGCGCCGGGCCTGGGGAGACCGTACGTGACCTCGCAGGAGATCCCGCTGCACGGCGGGAACGTGAGCACCGTCGTCCGGGTCGGCGACACCGTCCGGCGCAACGCCGGCCCGTGGACGCCCTCGGTGCACGCCCTCCTGCGCCACCTGGAGTACGTCGGGTTCACCGGCGCTCCCCGGGCGCTGGGGATGGACGAGCGCAACCGGGAGGTGCTGTCCTACCTCGAAGGGGAGTGCGGGGAGTACCCGCTGGCCCCGCACTGGGTCACCGACGAGGCGCTGGTGACGGTGGCGACCATGCTGCGGATGTTCCACGACGCCCAGTACGGTTTCGCCCCGCCGCCCGGTGCGGTCTGGCGTTCGTTCGGCCCGCCACCGCCGGACACCGAGGTGATCTGCCACCACGACGCCGCTCCGCACAACGTGATCTGGCGGCCCGACGGCACCCTCGGCCTGATCGACTTCGACCTCGCCTCGCCCGGTGCCCGGATCTACGACGTGGCGTACGCGGCGTGGACCTGGGTGCCGATCTTCGCCGACCGGGACTCGATCACGCTCGGCTGGAAGCACCCGGACCGGCCGCGCCGGCTGCGGTTGTTCGCCGACGCGTACGGGCTGATCCCCCGGGACCGGCACCGGCTGATCCGGACCATCCGCAAGCGGATCGTCGACCATGTGGAGGGCATCCGGCGGATGGCGGCGGCGGGGGAGCCGGCGTTCGTCCGGATCGTGCACAAGGGTCACCTCCGTCGCCCGATGCGCGATCTGCGTCTGCTCGACTACGAACGGCACACCCTGGAGTACGCCCTGCGCTGAGCGCGGCCCCTCCGGTGCGTGCGGTGCCCCGGAACCCCCTGCGATCGGCCGCAACGCCGAAAGAGTGGCCGTTCGTGCCGGAACGGCCACTCTTTCGGGTTCGGGTTTTCATGATCGAGGTTCTTCACACGCCGGAAACAACCCGTCACGTGTCGGAAATCGAGGGGTGTCGGTCCAGGAAACAGCAGCCGGCCAAGCTTCCGCGCAACCGGCGTACGGGCGACGCTGCCCCGGAAGCCGCGAAGGAGGGAACTTCACCTTTAGGAGGCCAGCGTGCCTGAAGCACCGACGATCGACGGCGGCAACACCGTTTGGCTGCTGGTTTCGACCGCTCTCGTGCTGCTCATGACCCCCGGACTGGCGCTGTTCTACGGCGGCCTCAACCGGGCCAAGGGCGTGCTCAACATGATGATGATGAGCTTCTCCGCCATCGGGCTCATCTCTGTTCTGTGGTGGTTCTACGGTTTCAGCATTGCTTTCGGGACCGACGTCAACGGTTTCTGGGGCGACCCCGGTGCGTACCTCGGCACCAAGACCTTCCTCGCCGAGACCGACCTGTGGGGCGCCACGGCGGAGAACCCCAGCGGCATCGGCGTCCCGCTGTACGTGTTCATGGCGTTCCAGATGGTCTTCGCGGTGATCACCGTCGCGCTGATCAGCGGCGCGATCTCCGACCGGGCCAAGTTCGGCGGCTGGCTGCTGTTCGCCTTCGGCTGGGCCACCCTGGTCTACTTCCCCGTCGCCCACTGGGTGTGGGGCGGCGGCATCATCGGTGCCAAGATCCACGCGCTCGACTTCGCCGGTGGTACCGCGGTGCACATCAACGCCGGTGCGGCGGCCCTCGCCGTCGCCCTGGTGCTCGGCAAGCGGCTCGGCTGGCCGCGTGAGGGCATGAAGCCGCACAACATCCCGCTGGTCGCGCTCGGTGCCGGCCTGCTGTGGTTCGGCTGGTTCGGCTTCAACGCCGGTTCGGAGCTGACCGTCGACTCGGTCGCCGGGCTGGCCTTCATCAACACCCAGCTCGCCACCGCCGCGGCGGTGCTCGGCTGGATCGCGGTGGAGTGGATCAAGGACAAGAAGCCGACCATGGTCGGCGCCTCGTCCGGTGCCGTCGCCGGTCTGGTCGCCATCACCCCGGCCTGCGGGTTCATCACCCCCTGGGCGGCGGTCCTGCTCGGCATCGTCGCCGGTGTGGTCTGCGCCCTGGCCATCAGCCTGAAGTACAAGCTCGGCTACGACGACTCGCTCGACGTGGTCGGCGTGCACTTCGTCGGCGGCTGGATCGGCTCGCTGTGGCTCGGCCTGTTCGCCACCAACTCGGTCAACGCCGCGATCAGCGACGTGGTCGGCGCCTCCGACGGCCTGTTCTACGGCGGCGGCGTGACCCAGTTCGGCCGCCAGGCCCTCGCCGGCCTGATCGTGACCGCCTGGTCGTTCGGTGTCGCCTGGGTGCTCGCCTTCGTCATCGACAAGACCCTCGGTTTCCGGGTCAAGGCCGAGGACGAGGTCGAGGGCATCGACATCAGCGAGCACGCGGAGAGCGGTTACGACCTGTCTCCGAGCACCGGCGGTGCCGGTGGCGGTGCGTTCGCGATGGCCGGGATCACCCCGGGCGGCGCGAAGCCGGCCTCCCCGGAGGCCCCCGAGCCGGCCGCCGCGCCGGTGGACGAGAAGGTCGCCGGTTAACGTTCGGAGAATGGAGGGCTTGGACATGAAGCTGGTGACCGCGGTCATCAAGCCGTACCAACTGGACGCGGTGAAGGAGGCCCTGCACGCCCTCGGCGTTGCCGGCCTGACCGTCAGCGAGGTCCAGGGGTACGGGCGTCAGAAGGGGCACACCGAGGTCTACCGGGGTGCCGAGTACACGGTCGAGTTCCTGCCCAAGATCCGGGTCGAGGTGCTCACCGACGAGATGGACGTCGACAAGGTCGTCGACGCGATCGTGGCAGCCGCCCGTACCGGCAAGATCGGTGACGGCAAGGTCTGGGTGACCGGCGTGGAAGAGGTCGTCCGGGTCCGTACCGGCGAGCGCGGCCTCGACGCCCTGTAGGAGGACCTGTAGATGACCTCGTCGACCAGGAGGAACGCGTCGGACGACAGCACCGACGCAGGGACGGACCTCCTGGTCGACGGGGTCGTCGGGGTTCCCGCCGGCATCGGCGAACCGGCCCGGCTCGCCCGGGCCGGGGCGTTCGACGCCTGGCTGCACGGCCTGCTGCCGGCCCGGGAGGGCATCGCCCTGATCGCCGTCGGCGGCCTGGGCCGTCGGCAGTGCGCCCCCTACGGGGACCTCGACCTCGTGCTGCTGCACGCCGGGGTGCCCGGGGTGGACGAGTTGGCCGCTGCCCTGTGGTACCCGATCTGGGACGCCAGGGTCCGGCTCGACCACTCCGTGCGCACCCTCGCCGAGGCGCTGTCGGTGGCCCAGGACGACGTCAAGGTCGCCCTGGCCCTGCTCGACGCCCGGTTCGTCGCCGGTGACCGGGCGCTGGCCGACACCCTCACCCGGACCGCCACCGACCACTGGCGGCGCACCGCCGTCCGCCAGCTGCCCGCCCTGCGGGAGATCACCGAGGTGCGCTGGCGTACCCACGGCGAGCTGGCCTTCCTGCTCGAAGGCGACCTGAAGGAGGCCGCGGGCGGGCTGCGCGACGTGGGCATCCTGCGGGCCATCGCCACCGCGGGGATCACCGACGCGTTGCGTCCCGCCGTCCGCGCCGCCCACCTGCGGCTGCTGGACACCCGCGACGCCCTGCACCAGCAGGTGGGCCGCCGGGTCGACCGGCTGGTCGCCCAGGAACGCGCCGGGGTCGCCGCGCTGCTCGGCCTGCGCCAGTCGTCGGCCGAGGCCGCCGGGGCCGGGACGCGGGCGGACTCCGGCGACGGTGACGCCCTGCTGCGCCGGGTGGCCGGCGACGCGCGCACCGTCAGCCACGCCCTCGACGACGCCTGGCGGGCCGCCGACCGGCTGCGCTCCGGCCGTCGCCGGGGCACCGACGGCCGGCCGCTGCGCCGCCCGGTGGCCCGGGACGTGGTCGAACACGACGGGGAACTGGTGCTGGCCCGGACCGCCATCGGGGCCCGCCCCGACCCGAGCCTGTCGCTGCGGATCGCCGCCGCGGCAGCCACCCACCGGCTGCCGATCGCGCGGGCCACCTGCGAGTGGCTGGCCGCGTACTGCCCGCCGCTGCCCGCGCCCTGGCCGCCGGCCGCCCGGGCCGCGTTCGTCACCCTGCTCGGCGCCGGGCCGGGCCTGGTGCCCGCCTGGGAGACCTGCGACCGGTACGGCCTGATCGACGGCTGGCTGCCCGAGTGGACCCGGCTGCGCAGCCTGCCCCAGCACAACCCGGTGCACCGGTTCACCCTCGACCGGCACCTGGTGCAGGCCGCGTACGAGGCGAGCCGGCACACCCGCGACGTCGAGCGCCCCGACCTGCTGCTGATCGGCGCGTTCCTGCACGACATCGGCAAGGGGTTGAACGGCGACCACTCCACCGTCGGCGCGCCGCTGGCCGAGGCGGTGGCCACCCGGATCGGCCTGCCCGCCGAGGAGGCCGCGCTGATCGGCACGCTGGTCCGGCTGCACCTGCTCCTGCCCGACGTGGCGACCCGCCGTGACCTGTCCGACCCGAAGACGATCGCCGGGGTGGCCGAGCGGGTCGGCGACACCACCACCCTGGAACTGCTGCACGCCCTGGTGCTGGCCGATGCCGCCGCCACCGGCCCGGCCGCCTGGTCCGGCTGGAAGGGGCGGCTGATCGCCGAGCTGGTCGCCCGGGTACGGACCACCCTGGACACGGGCGTGGTGCCCGCCCCGCCGGCCCCCGACCCGGCGCTGGTCTCCGGGCCGCTGCCGGTCGTACACCTGACCGAGGACCGGGTGGCGGTGGCCGCGGCCGACCGGCGGGGGCTGCTCGCCACGGTCGCCGGTTGCCTGGCCCTGCACCGGCTGGAGGTGATCTCGGCGGACGCCGCCACGGTCGACGGCCGGGCCCTGGTCGAGTGCCGGGTGCAGCCGCGCTACGGGTTGGCCCCGGACCCGATCGCGCTCAGCGCCGACCTGCGGCGCGCGGTCACCGGCGACGTCTCGGTGACCCAACGGCTGCGCGGCCGGGCCCTCGCGGCCCGTAGCGGGGGAGCGGCCCCCCGGGTCGTCTGGCACCGGGAGGCGGCCACCGACGCGGTCCTGCTGGAGCTGCGGGCCGCCGACGCGGCCGGCCTGCTCTACCGGGTCACCTGCGCGCTGGACGAGGCCGGGGCGCAGGTGCGCGCCGCCCGGATCTCCACCCTCGGCGGCGACGTGGTCGACGCGTTCTACCTGGTGGGTGGCTGGCCGTCGGACGAGCAGCGGGACCACATCGAGGCCGCCGTGCTCGCTGCCGTGTAGGACCGTCCGCCGGAGGCGACACCGCCCGCACGTGGTGCCGGCGGACCTGCGGTGTGCCCGACGTCCACCGGCCGGGCCGGCCGGTGGATCGTGGGCGGCCCGCCGCCGGCCGGCCCCGGGGCGCGGGGCGCGGGGCCGGAGCGGGCGTGCGGCCGGCGGGCTACCCTAACGGTGGGCTGGACAGCCGGCCCGGCCGCACCTGTGCCCGCCGCTGACGACATACGGGATGTTCGCGTGTTTGACACCTTGAGTGACCGCCTGTCCGGAATCTTCACCAAGCTCCGCGGCAAGGGCCGGCTCACCGACGCCGACATCGACGCCACCGCCCGCGAGATCCGCCTGGCGTTGCTGGAGGCGGACGTCGCGCTGCCGGTGGTGAAGGGCTTCATCGCGAACGTCAAGGAGCGGGCCCGCAGCGCGGAGGTCTCCCAGGCGCTCAACCCGGCCCAGCAGATCGTCAAGATCGTCAACGAAGAGCTGATCAGCGTGCTCGGCGGTGAGGGGCGGCGGCTCCAGTTCGCCAAGCAGCCGCCGACCGTGATCATGCTGGCCGGCCTCCAGGGTTCCGGCAAGACCACCCTCGCCGGCAAGCTGGCCCGCTGGCTCAAGGCCCAGGGGCACCAGCCGCTGCTGGTCGCCGCCGACCTCCAGCGTCCCAACGCCGTCGGGCAGCTCCAGGTGCTCGGTGGTCGCGCCGGCGTCGAGGTGTACGCCCCGGAGCCCGGCAACGGCACCGGCGACCCGGTGCAGGTCGCCCGCGCCTCGATCGAGCACGCGAAGCGGGCCGCCCGGGACATCGTCATCGTCGACACCGCCGGCCGGCTCGGCATCGACGCCGAGATGATGCAGCAGGCCGCCGACATCCGCGACGCGGTCGACCCCGACGAGGTCATCTTCGTCATCGACGCGATGGTCGGTCAGGACGCGGTCCGCACCGCCGAGGCGTTCCGCGACGGCGTGGGCATCACCGGTGTGGTCCTGTCCAAGCTCGACGGCGACGCCCGGGGTGGTGCCGCGCTGTCGGTGCGGGAGGTCACCGGCCAGCCGATCCTGTTCGCCTCCACCGGTGAGAAGCTGGAGGACTTCGACGTCTTCCACCCCGACCGGATGGCCAGCCGGATCCTCGGCATGGGCGACGTCCTCACTCTGATCGAGCAGGCCGAGCAGGCCTTCGACACCGATCAGAAGGAGAAGATGACCGCCAAGCTGATGGGCGGCGAGCAGTTCACCCTGGAGGACTTCCTCGACCAGCTCATCGCGGTGCGGCGGATGGGCCCGATCGCCAACGTGCTGGCCATGATGCCCGGCATGGGGCAGATGAAGGACCAGCTCGCCGAGCTGGACGACAAGCACTTCGACCGGGTCACCGCGATCATCAGGTCGATGACCCCGGCCGAGCGGACCAACCCGAAGATCATCAACGGCTCCCGGCGGGCCCGCATCGCCGGTGGCTCCGGGGTCACCGTGATGGACGTCAACCAGCTGCTCAACCGCTTCGCCGACGCGCAGAAGATGATGAAGCAGATGGGCGGCATGATGGGCCTGCCCGGCGGCGGTCGGCGTAAGGCCACCAAGTCCCCGAAGAACAAGCGCAAGGGGACCAAGGGTGGCAACCGGCCGCGCAGCGGCGCGGGCGCCGGGCTGCCGGGCGGCTTCCCCGGTGGCATGCCGCAGCTCCCGCCGGGGATGGATCCGAACGACCTGGCGGGCGGCCAGGGGCTGCCGCCGGGCTTCAAGCTTCCGAAGATCGACTTCAACAAGCTCGGCAAGGGCGACAACCGGCCCCGCTGACGCGTGTCGGTTACGGTGGGCGACGAGGTGGGCACTTAGGGTGGTTTCGCCCCCCTGGAAGGAGATGTCATGACCGCGGCCCCGATCCTGCCCGAACGGCACGAGTGGACGGTCGACGACCTCGGTGACCTGCCGAAGGACCTTCCGTACGAACTGATCAACGGAAGGTTGATCGTGCCGTCCCCCACGCCGCTACACCAGTTCGTCTGTGCCCGGGTGGTGTTCGCCCTCGAACTCCACTGCCCGGACGACTACTTCGTCAGCATGGACCAGTCCCTGTCGATCGACCGCCGCAACGAACCACGACCGGACGTGGTGGTCATCCGGGTCGAGCAGGCGAACCGTTCGCCGGTGCCGGTCCAGGACGCCCTGCTCGCCGTCGAGGTCATCTCCCCCGAATCGACCATCCGCGACCGGCACGAGAAGGTCCGCATCTACGCCAACGCCGGAGTGGGTGCCTACTGGGTCATCGATCCGCTGCGGGAGAAGATCACCTTTACCGAACTTCTGTTGAGTCCCAAGGGCGGCTACGAGCCCAGCGTGGAAACCGACGGCCTGGTCACCATCGACCGGCCCTGGAAGGTGACACTCGACCTCCCGGCGTGGACGCGGCGTCGGCAGGAGGTCCTCGAGCGGGCGCGGAAGTGATCGGGTAGGACTGTGCGCATGGCTCTGCATGTGCGCGGTGTGCTCCTGCCCGACGACGAGGTCCGGGACGTCTGGCTCGACGGCGACCGGGTCACCTTCGACCCGGTGCCCGGCGCGGAGACGGTCGCCGACTCCGGGTTCGTGCTGCCCGGACTGGTCGACGCCCACTGCCACCTCGGCATCGCCCGGGGGGCCACCCCGGTCACCTCCCTCGACCAGGCCCGCACGTTGGCCCGTACCGACCGCGACGCGGGGGTGCTCGCGCTGCGCGACGCCGGCTCGCCGTACCCGTACCCCGAACTCGACGACGAACCGGACCTGCCGCGACTGGCCCGCGCCGGGCGGCACGTCGCCCCGCCGAAGCGCTACCTGCGCGACATCGGGTTGGAGGTCGACGCGGCGGAGGTGACCGCGGCGGTCACCGCGCAGGCCGCCGCCGGCAACGGCTGGGTCAAGCTGGTCGGTGACTGGATCGACCGGGGCGTCGGTGACCTCGCCCCGGCCTGGGACGCCGACACGATGGCCGCCGCCGTGGCCGCCGCGCACGCCGCCGGGGTACGCGCGGCGGTGCACACGTTCAGCGAGTCGGCCGTGGAGATCATGGTGCGGGCCGGGGTGGACTCGGTGGAGCACGGCACCGGGCTGAGTCCCGACCTGATCGACCTGATGGCCCGACAGGGCACCGCGCTGGTCCCCACGATGATCAACATTCGGACCTTCGGGGGCATCGCCGCCGCGGCCCGCCCCAAGTTCCCCGGCTACGCCGACCACATGCTCGCCCTGCGGGACCGCTTCCCCGAGGTGGTGCGTGCCGCCCACGAGGCCGGGGTGCCGATCTACGTGGGCACCGACGCGGGCGGCGGCATCGACCACGGGCTGGCCGCCGAGGAGATGCTGCTGCTGCACGAGCAGGCCGGTATGCCTGCCGTGGACGTCCTCGCCGCCGCCTCCTGGCGGGCCCGGCAGTGGCTCGGCTTCCCCGGCCTGGTCGAGGGCGGCCTGGCGGACCTGGTCGTCTACCCCGAGGATCCGCGCCGCGACCTGCGGGTGGTCCGGACGCCCAGCCGGATCGTCCTGCGCGGCCGGGTGGTCCGCTGACCCCGGCCGGGCGGCGCGGGGCGCGGTAGCGCGCCCGATGACGTCGACGCCGGGCGGGGCGCATAGGATGTGCGGTCATGGCTCGCGTGCTCACTCCCCGTGCGGAGGACTTTCCCCGCTGGTACCAGGACCTGATCGCCAAGGCGAAGCTGGCCGACAACGGCCCGGTCCGGGGGACCATGGTCATCCGACCGGCCGGCTACGCCATCTGGGAGCGGATGCAGGCCGAGATGGACGCCCGGATCAAGGCGGCCGGCGCGGAGAACGCGTACTTCCCGCTGTTCATCCCGGAGAGCTACCTCAAGCGTGAGGCCGAGCACGTCGAGGGCTTCTCGCCGGAGCTGGCGGTGGTCACCCACGGTGGCGGCAAGCAGCTCGCCGAGCCGGTGGTGGTGCGCCCCACCAGCGAGACGGTGATCGGCGAGTTCATGGCCAAGTGGATCGACTCGTACCGGGACCTGCCGCTGCTGCTCAACCAGTGGGCGAACGTGGTCCGCTGGGAGCTGCGCCCCCGGGTGTTCCTGCGTACCAGCGAGTTCCTGTGGCAGGAGGGGCACACCGCGCACGCCACGCGGGAGGACGCCCGCGCCTACGCCCGCAAGATCCTGCACGAGGCGTACGAGGACCTGATGGTCAACGTGCTGGGCATCCCGGTGGTGGTCGGGCTCAAGACCGCCCGGGAGCGGTTCGCCGGGGCGACCGCCACCTACACCTGCGAAGGCATGATGGGCGACGGCAAGGCGCTCCAGCTCGGCACCAGTCACGAGCTGGGGCAGAACTTCGCCAAGGCGTTCGACATCAGCTACTCCTCGGCCGAGGGTGGCCGGGAGCACGCCTGGACCACCTCCTGGGGCACCTCCACCCGGATGCTCGGCGGGTTGATCATGGCGCACGGTGACGACAACGGGCTGCGGGTGCCGCCGAGGCTGGCCCCCGTCCAGGCGTACGTCATGATCGTCAAGGCGGGCGACGGCGTCGGCGAGGCGGCGGCCAAGCTGCGTGACGCGCTGCGCGACGCCGGGGTCCGGGTCGCGCTCGACGACCGCACCGACACCGCGTTCGGCCGCCGGGCCGTCGACGCCGAGCTGCGCGGCTATCCGGTACGCGTCGAGGTCGGCCCCCGCGACCTGGCCGCCGGCAACGCGGTCGTGGTCCGGCGGACGGACGGCTCGAAGGCCCCCACCCCGGTCGCGGACGTCGTCGGGGCGGTCCTGGCCGCCCTGGAGGCCGACCAGCAGGCCCTGCACGACGAGGCGCTCGCCCACCGGCGGTCCCGCACCGTCGAGGTGTCCACCCTCGCCGAGGCGATCGAGGCGGCGGCGACCGGCTGGGCCATGGTGCCGTGGTCGGCCGTCGGTGTCGCGGGCGAGGCCGAGGCCAACGGCCAGGGCGTCACCGTCCGGTGCCTGCTGCGGGCCGACGGCTCCGTACCGGACAACGAGGACGAGCCGGACCTCACCGCCATCCTGGCCCGCGCCTACTGAGCCACTCCACGGGCGGCCCCGGGCCCGCCGCGACCCCGGTTCCGGCCGTCCCTGCCGGCGGTGCCTCCCGTACGCCGCCGACACACCCGGACCGGGGTGCGTGGCCGGCGGGGGAGCGCCGGTGACCGCAAGTCCGTGCAGAGCTGTGGAGGTGTGGTGCGTTTCGAACCGGGTCAGCTGATCGTGCACCGGAACGTGCGGCACGGCCGGATCGGCTGGGTCCGGCCGGCCCGGGTGGTGCTCGACGACGACCGGGGCCTGCTGCTCTGGGTGGCCCGGGACACGCCGGTGGCGCACGAGGTCACCGAGGCGGGCCTGGGCATGCGGGCGGTGCCGTTCACCGACTGGATCACCTCGTCGTACCGGCTGGCCCGGGGCCGCTGGAACGGACCGCCGCTGCTGGAGTTCCTGCCCACGGGTGCGGCCCACTCGGTCTGGTTCTTCCGCGACGACCAGGACCGGTTCGTCGCCTGGTACGTCAACCTGGAGGAGCCCGGCGTCCGGTGGGACGACGGCGCGCTGGCCGGGGTGGACGTGGTCGACCAGGACCTGGACGTGGTGGTCCGACCCGACCTCAGCTGGCAGTGGAAGGACGAGGACGAGTTCACCGAGCGGCTCGCCTTCCCCGACCACTACTGGGTGACCGACGCCCGCGCCGTGCGTGCGGAGGGGGAACGGGTGATCGCCCTCGCCGAGGCGGGGAAGTTCCCGTTCGACGGCACCTGGTGCGACTTCGTCCCGCCGGCCGACTGGACACCCCCGACCGGGCTGCCGCCCGGCTGGGACCGGCCCCCCGTGCGGTGAGTGTGTCGCGGCCCACTCCCGGCCGGGCCGCCCGCCGGGCCGGTGGGGTGGGCCGATGTGAGTGTTCGCCGGGTGATCTGGCAGAATGGTTCGCTGGTATCCGGCGCGCGTTCGGCGCCCTCTAACCCGGGCGCGTCGCCAGTCCATCGAGCAGTCTCCGGCCCAACCCCACTGTGCCGGTCGACGCTCACCCGTGCACCGCCCGTAGCCGGGTCGGTGAAATCGCAACAGGAGCGAAACAACTGTGGCCGTAAAGATCCGGCTCCTGCGGATGGGCAAGATCCGCAACCCGCAGTACCGCATCGTCATCGCGGACTCGCGCACCAAGCGTGACGGTCGCGCGATCGAGTTCGTGGGCGTCTACCAGCCGAAGGAAGACCCCTCGATCATCGAGGTCAAGTCGGAGCGGGTCCAGTACTGGCTCTCGGTCGGCGCGCAGCCGAGCGAGGCCGTCCAGCGTCTGCTGGAGCTGACCGGCGACTGGCAGAAGTTCAAGGGCCTGCCGGCCCCGCCGCCGCTCAAGGTCGCCGCCGAGCGCGCCGACCGCAAGGCGGCGTACGAGGCCGAGGCGAAGGCCGCCGCCGGCCTGGCCCCGGAGACCCCGGCCAAGCCGGCCCGCAAGGCCGCCAAGGCGGAGGCTCCGGCCGAGACCGAGGCGCCGAAGACCGAGGCTGCGGCCGAGGCCCCGGCTGCTGCTGCCGACGCCGGTGAGCAGGCCTGACATGCCGCTGCGTCCCGCCCTGGAGCACCTGGTCAAGGGGATCGTCGACCACCCGGACGACGTGCGCGTCCGCATGGTCGACTCCCGTCGGGGCAAGCGGCTGGAAGTCCGCGTGCACCCGGAGGATCTCGGCACGGTGATCGGGCGGTCCGGGCGGACCGCCAAGGCACTGCGTCAGGTGATCGGCTCCATCGGTGGACGCGGGGTACGCGTCGACATCGTCGACTCGTACTGATGCTGCTCATCGTCGGCAGGATCGGCAAACCGCACGGCATCCGCGGTGAGGTCACCGTGGAGGTGCGGACCGACGAGCCCGAAGCGCGGTTCGCCCCCGGCGCGGTGCTGTGCACCGAGCCGGGGGCGACGCCCCGGGTGGCGGCACCGCGCCGGGGCGCGGTCGAGCCGGCCGGGGCCGTCGCACCCGGCGTGGCCTACGAGGTCCCCGCCGAGCTGACCGTCGAGGCGGCCCGCTGGCACCAGGGGCGGATGCTGGTGGCCTTCGAGGGGGTGCTCGACCGGGAGACCGCCGAGGCGCTGCGCGGCACCCTGCTCGGGGTGGACAGCGCCTCCGTCGCCCCGCCGGAGGACCCGGAGGAGTTCCACGACCACCAGTTGGTCGGCCTGGCCGTGGTCACCCCGGCCGGCGAGCACCTCGGCGAGGTGGCGAAGATCGACCACGCGCCCGCCTCCGACCTGCTCGTCCTGCGCCGCCCGCAGGGGGGCAGCGCGCTGATCCCGTTCGTCAAGGCGATCGTCCCGGAGGTCGATCTCGCCGGCGGACGCGTCGTCGTCGACCCACCGGCCGGTCTGCTCGACCTCTAGCCGGAAGCCACCCACATGCGCGTCGACATCGTGTCGATCTTCCCGGAGTACTTCGCCCCGCTCGACCTGTCCCTGATCGGGCGGGCCCGGGAGCAGGGCCTGCTCCGGCTGGCCGTCCACGACCTGCGGGACTGGACCCACGACGTGCACCGTACGGTCGACGACACGCCGTACGGCGGCGGGCCGGGCATGGTGATGCGGCCCGAGCCGTGGGGTGAGGCGCTGGACGCGCTGGCCCCCGACGAACTGGCCCCGGACGGCCTGACCCTGCCCCGGCTGCTGGTGCCCTCCCCGGCCGGTGCGCCGTTCACCCAGGCGCTGGCGCACGAGCTGGCCACCGAGTCGCACCTGCTCTTCGCCTGCGGCCGGTACGAGGGCATCGACCAGCGGGTGCTCGACCACGCGGCGACCCGGCTGCGGGTCACCGAGGTCTCGCTCGGCGACTACGTGCTCTTCGGCGGTGAGGTCGCGGTGCTGGTGATCCTGGAGGCGGTCACCCGGCTGCTGCCCGGGGTGCTCGGCAACGCCGGTTCGCTGGACGACGAGTCGCACGTCCACGGCCTGCTGGAAGCCCCGATGTACACCAAGCCGGCGAGCTGGCGGGGGCACGAGGTGCCCGAGGTGCTCCGCTCGGGCGACCACGGGCGGATCGCCCGCTGGCGGCGCGACGAGGCGCTGATCCGCACGGCCCGCCGACGGCCCGACATGATCGCCGCGCTCTCGCCGGAGATCCTGGACAAACGGGACGTGGCCGCGCTGGAGCGGGGTGGCTTCCCCCTGCCCCCGGGGGATGTGGCAAAGTAGAGGGGTTGCCGCATCCGTCCACGCCGTGGGCGGCTGCGAGGATTCCCGACCGGGGTCGGCCCACCGGCAACCACCCGGGGATCAGAATCACCCATCCGCGCACCGAGTGACGGTGCGCCGTGAGCATTACGAGGACGCAGCGATGAACATCCTGGACGCCCTTGACGCCCAGTCGAAGCGTACCGACATCCCCGACTTCCGGGCCGGTGACACCGTCAAGGTGCACGCGCGGGTCGTCGAGGGCAACCGGTCCCGGGTCCAGATCTTCCAGGGCGTCGTCATCCGCCGCCAGGGTGACGGTCTGCGCGAGACCTTCACGGTCCGCAAGGTCAGCTTCGGTGTGGGTGTGGAGCGGACGTACCCGCTCAACGGCCCGGGCATCGACCGGATCGAGGTCGTGACCCGTGGTGCCGTGCGCCGGGCCAAGCTCTACTACCTGCGCGAGCTGCGCGGCAAGAAGGCCAAGATCAAGGAGAAGCGCGAGAAGCAGCCCAGCTGATCTCCGTTCGCCACGCCGCCTGACCTGCGCGGATGTCGTATCGACCAGAGCGCATTACGCTGATCGGTACGGGCGCAGACCGGCGGGTGGTGTCGCGACGACAGTTCGCGGCGCTCCGATCGTCCCTGCCGCCCGTGGGGCCTCGACGAGGCTCCCGGGCGGTAGTGTCGTTTCTGCGGACCGGGGAGTGGCGTGGTGCAGGTGCTTGATTCGAACGGCACAGCGGACCCGTGGCGTCGGCGGGCCCGCCCCGCCCGTCGGCAGATGCCCCTCTGGCAGGAGCTGCCACTGCTGTTGATCGTGGCATTCTGCCTCGCGGTGCTGATCCGCACCTTCCTGCTCCAGGCCTTCTTCATCCCGTCCAGCTCGATGGAGGACACCCTCCTCATCGGCGACCGGGTCCTGGTCAACAAGGTCGTCTACGACATGCGCGACCCGCTGCGTGGCGAGGTCGTGGTGTTCCGGGGCACCGACAAGTGGGTCGCCCAGGAGAATCCCGTGCCGCCGGCCGGTGCCGCCGGCAAGATCGGTCGCACCCTGGGCGACCTGGTCGGGGTGAGCCGCCCCGGCGAGAAGGACTTCATCAAACGGGTGATCGGGGTGCCCGGTGACCGGGTCAAGTGCTGCGACGACCAGGGCCGGGTCATGGTCAACGGCATCCCGCTCGACGAGCCGTACGTGGTGCGGGACTCCCCGCTGGACGTCCCGCCGAACCCGAAGGAGTGCCGGTCCCGCCGGTTCGACGAGGTGGTCGTACCCCCGGGGCAGATCTTCGTGATGGGTGACCACCGGCTGGTCTCCCAGGACGCCCGCTGCCAGGGCCCGGTGCCGATCGACAACGTCGTCGGCCGGGCGTTCATGGTGGTGTGGCCGTCGTCGCGGTGGGCGTCGTTGCCGGTACCGGCCACCTTCGCCAAGCTGTCCGACTCCGCCGCCGCGAACACCGCCCCGGCCCCGGTGCGGCCGACCCCGACCGGCGACGTGGTCCTGTTCCTCCCGGTCGCCGCCCTGCTCGCCGCCGTCACCCGGTCGGGGCGACGGGCGTGGTCCCGCGACCCCGCCCGGCCCGGCGGTCGCGGCCGGTTCCGACGACGGGAACGGTGGTGGCGGGAACACCTCCGGCGTTCCGGGCGGCCCGTTCGGCCCCGGCGACGTAGGCTCCACCCGTGATTGACGAGCAGACCGAAAAGCCGCGCAGCTCCTTCTGGAAGGAGTTGCCCATTCTCCTGGGCGTCGCGATCCTGGTGGCGGTGCTGGTCCGCGCATTCGTGCTGCAGACCTTCTTCATCCCGTCGCCGTCCATGGAGAACACCCTCAAGATCGACGATCGGGTGCTGGTCAACAAGCTGGTCTACGACTTCCGCTCACCGCACCGGGGTGAGGTGGTGGTGTTCAAGGCACCGACCGAGTGGAGCGGCAACCCCGACGGTGAGGACTTCATCAAGCGGGTGATCGGGGTCGGCGGTGACCACGTGGTCTGCTGCGACGCGCAGGACCGGCTGACCATCAACGGCAAGTCCCTCGACGAGCCGTACATCTACTCCGCCAACGGCCAGCAGGACAAGCCGGCCGACCAGGAGTTCGACATCACCGTCCCGGCGGGGCGGCTCTGGGTGATGGGTGACCACCGGTCGGCCTCCGGGGACTCCCTGGAGCACTGGCAGCAGTCCGGCCGCAACATCGACAGCGCCACCATCCCCGAGGGCGAGGTGGTGGGTCGGGCCTTCACCGTGTTCTGGCCGTTCGACCGGGCCACCTGGCTCACCGTGCCTAAGTCGTTCGACGACATTCCCAACCCCTGACCGGCCGCGCCCGCCCCGGGCGTGGCCGACCGCCGGCACCGTCTGGCAGGCTGATGCGGTGACCGTCTTCCACCCCCGACGCGCGGCCCGCGTGCTGCTCGTCGACGCGTCCGGCCGGGTGCTCCTCTTCGAGGGCACCGACCCGGCCCGCCCGGGTCACCGGTACTGGTTCACCCCCGGCGGTGGGCTCACCCCGGGGGAGCCCCCGGCAGCCGGGGCCGCCCGGGAGTTGGCCGAGGAGACCGGGCTGCGGCTGACGCCGGCCGAACTGGGCCGGTCGGTCCGCTCCGAGACGATCGAGTTTCCCTTCGACGGCGTGTGGTACCGCCAGGAACAGGAGTTCTTCGTGGTCCGGGTGCCCACCTGGGAGGTGGACACGGCCGGCTTCGACGCGATCGAGCGGGCCAGCGTCACCGGGCACCGCTGGTGGTCGGCGGCCGAGTTGGCCGACACCGCCGAGCGGTGCTACCCCACCGACCTGGCGGACCTGCTCACCCAGGTGCTGGCGGCGGCCCCCGCGCCGGAGCCGTCGTGCTGACCCCGCCGCGCACGGTGGTGCGCCGCGACGGCGGGCTCTACGCGCTGGAAAGGGCCCTGCAACGGCGCGGCTTCCGGCACGTCGCGGGCGCGGACGAGGCCGGTCGGGGAGCCTGCGCCGGCCCGCTGGTGGCCGCCGCCGCGGTGCTCCCCGAGGGGCGACGCGGCGAGATCGAGGGACTCGCCGACTCCAAGCTGCTCACCCCGGCCAGCCGGGAGCGGGTGTACGCCGAGGTCGTCGCCCGCGCCCTGGCGTACGCCGTGGTGGTCATCCCGGCCGAGGAGGTCGACGCCCGGGGGCTGCACGTGTGCAACCTCGCCGCGATGCGCCGGGCCCTGGCCTCGCTGACCACCCGCCCGGAGTACGTGCTCACCGACGGCTTCGGGGTGGACGGGCTGGACGTGCCGGGGCTGGCGGTCTGGAAGGGTGACCGGGTGGCGGCCTGCGTGGCGGCGGCCAGCGTACTGGCCAAGGTCACCCGGGACCGGATCATGGTGGAGCTGGACGGACGCCACCCGGGGTACGGTTTCGCCGAGCACAAGGGGTACATCACGGCCGAGCACACCGAGGCGCTGCGCGAGCGGGGGCCCTGCGTGGAGCACCGGTTCTCGTACGTCAACGTGGCCGCCGTCGCGGGCCGGGAGGGGACCCCACCCAGGGCCCGCCGGCCGCTCGGCGCCGCCGCTCCCGAGCCGGTGGGACGCTCGGGCCGGACAGGGGGTACCGTCGGCGTGGCGTTGGGCGAGCAGCCGCGGCCTCCGGCACCGGTGAGGGAAGATGTGGTCATGGAAGGCGGAGTGCGATGAGCGCGGAAGATCTCGAAAAGTACGAGACCGAGATGGAGCTGCAGCTCTACCGGGAGTACCGCGACATTGTCCGTCAGTTCTCCTACGTGGTGGAGACGGAACGCCGCTTCTACCTGGCCAACCATGTGGACCTGCACGTGCGCAACTCCGACGGCGAGGTCTACTTCGAGGTCGAGATGCACGACGCCTGGGTATGGGACATGTACCGTCCCGCCCGCTTCGTCAAGAACGTCCGGGTGATGACGTTCAAGGACGTCAACGTCGAGGAGCTGGAGAAGCCCGACATCTCCCTGCCGGCCGACTCGGGCTTCGGTAGCTGACCCCCGCCCCACGTCGGCCGCCCACCGCTGACGCCGGACCGGGACCGGGCCGCCTCACTCCGCGACGACGAGCACGTCCACCCGCTGGACGAGGTTGTTGGCGAACCCGCCCCGGTTCCACGGCTGCTCCACGGGCTGGGTACGCCCCGACGCGTCGGTCGCCCGGGCCCCCAGCACGTAGCGGCCGGGCTGCGGCGTCCACTCGTACCGCCAGCGTCGCCACGACCATCCGCCGCCGGTCGGCGGGTCCAGGGTGGCCGGTGACCAGTTCGCCCCGCCGTCGACGGTCACCTCCACCGCCACCACCGGGCCGTGCCCCGACCAGGCGCGTCCGTCCACCGTGCACGGCCCCGGCCGCAGCACCCGGGCCCGGGACATGAAATCCGGGAAACCCGGCGGCCGGACCAGCGCCCGGGGCTCGATGCGGGTCACCGGCACCCCCGGGTCGTCGGCGTCGCGCCGCAACCGGTAGGCCACCGCGTTCTGGTAACCGTCGAACTCCCGGGTCAGCACGCTGATCGCGCGCAGCCACTTGACGTGTGCCATGCCGTACCAGCCGGGGACGATCAGCCGCAGCGGCGCGCCGTGCTGGGGCAGCAGGGGAGCGCCGTTCATCTCGTACGCCAGCAGCACCTCCTCGCGCAACGCGTCGTCGACCGGCAGGGCCCGCTGGTAGTCCTGCTCCACCCCGCGTTCCACGCCGTGGTCGGCGCCGGTGAACACCACGTCCACCGCGTCGGGCGCGATCCCGGCCTCGCGCAGCAGCGGCGCCAGCGGGGTGCCGGTCCACTCGGCGTTGCCCACCGCCTCCACCAGCCACGGCTGGCTGACCGGGCGCGGGTGCAGCAGCGCCCGGCCGTTGCCGGCGCACTCCAGCGTCACCCGGTGGGTCACCCGGGGGCGTCCGCGCAGCTCGGCCAGGTCGAGTCGGAGCGGCCGAGCCACCGCCCCGGCCACGGTCAGCGCGTGGGCCGCCGGGTCGAGGTCGGGGATGTCGTAGTGGATGAGCAGGTAGTGCAGGCCGGGCGGGGTGACGTCGTAGCGCAACGCCTCCAGCGGTATGCCGTGGTTGCGGGCGGCCAACCGGAGTTCCTCCGGGCTGATCCCCTCGTCCGCCCCGGCGACCCGCGAGGGCCGGCTCACGTCGTCCATGGTGGTCATCGGTGGCCTCCCGGTCCGCGCTGCGCTGCGATCCCGTCAGCCTAGACCGGTCGACCGGCCGGCACCGTCGTCGTTCCGCCCCCGGCGGCGGCCGGCATAACAGATCCACCGCCCCGACGGGCGTTTTCCACAGCCCGTTCCCTCATCCACAGCGGACACCAGGTGCGCGGCACCACGCGGGCGACCCCGGCATGCTGCGGTGATGCGCACAGGACTACGGCAGGTGACGGCCCTCGGGGTCGCCGTGCTCGTGTTCGGCTCGCACTGGCTCCCCGCCCGGCCGACCCCGCCACGATCCGCCCCGGCCCGGGCCGCGCCCGCACCGGCGTTCCGGTGGCCGCTCGACGGCCCGCCCCGACCGGTACGCCCGTTCGACCCACCCCCACTGCCCTGGCTCGCCGGCCACCGGGGCGTGGACCTCGCCGCCGCGCCCGGTGCCGCCGTCCGGGCCGCCGGGGCCGGCACGGTGCTCTTCGCCGGCATGGTCGCCGGCCGACCGGTGGTCACCATCGGCCACCCGGAGGGGCTGCGGACCACCTACGAGCCGGTACACCCCCGGGTGCACACCGGTGACGTGGTGGCGGCCGGCGCTCCGCTGGGGGTGCTGCTGGCCGGGCATCCGGGCTGTCCAGTGTCGGCCGCACCGGCCGGCGACTGCCTGCACTGGGGGGCCCGCCACGGCCCGGAATACCTCGACCCGCTGGCCCTGCTCGGGCTCGGCCGGGTCCGCCTGCTCCCGGTGACGGCCGACCTGAGCCCCGGTGTCGGACCGAATGCCACCGTCGACGTTGGCCTCCGCCCGGCCCGTGACGCCGCTGTGGCCCGCCGTCCGGCCGGTGCCGCCCGTCCGGTGCCGCCCGTCCGGCCACCGGCCGCTCTCCCGACGCCGTCGACCGGACGACAGGCACCGGCGACGGTCGACGATGGGGTGCGGGGCCGGACGGGATCGCCCGGCGGGACGACGCCGCACCCTGCCGGTGCGGTCGGCGTTCCGACGGCGTCGCGTCAGTCCCGGCCGGCCAGCAGCGCCGGCAGTCGGGCGGCCAGCCGTTCATAATCGTCGGGGGTGTTGTAGACCTGGCCGCACAGCCGCAGCCAACCCCGACCGTGCCAGGCCATCACCGCCACTTCGGCGGCGAGACGATCGGCGATCCGGCCGCGCAGGGCAGCGGCCTCCTCCAGGGTGCCGGCGATGCCCGCCGGCAACGGCACGATCCGCATCGCCACCCCAGGCCCGCCCGGGTCGGGCAGGTCGGCCGGGGGCACCCCGAGCGCGTCCCCGACCACCCGCTGCCCGTACGCGGCCAGTGCGGCGTTGTGCGCCCGGACCCGCTCGACACCGAGGCTGCGCAGCGCGTAGAGACCGGCCGGAGCGCTCAACCAACTCGTGTAGTCGAGGGTGGCCTGCCACTCGACGTTGCCCGGAAAACCCTCGGCCTGCTGCCAGGACACCACCAACGGCTCGATCCGCGTCCGCCACGACGGGGCGACGACCAGCACGGCGGTGCCGCGTGGGGCGAACCCCCACTTGTGCAGGTTGCCCACCCAGAAGTCGGCCCCGATCGCGTCGACCTGCACCGGCAGCATCCCGGGCACGTGTGCCGCGTCCACCAGCACCGGAATGCCGTGTTCCCGGGCCACCGCCACCAGCGCGGCGACCGGCAGCACCCGGGCGGTGGCCGAGGTGAGCTGGTCGACCAGCAGCAACCGGGTACGCCCCGGGCGCAGGCCGGCCCGGACGATCTCCACGATCTGCGCGTCGGTGGCCGACCGGGGCAGGTGCAGGGCACGGGTGGTCGCGCCTGTCCGGCGGCACTCCCGGGCGACGGAGTAGTTCACCGCGCCGTACCCGTGGTCGGTGCCGAGCACCTCGTCGTCGGGGCGCAGGCCGAGTGACTGGAGGACCACGGCCACCCCCGTCGTGGTGTTGCCGACCAGGGCGGTGCCCTCCGGATCGGCACCGAGGAAGGCGGCCAGGTGCCGCCGGGTGTGGGCGAGCCGGTCGATCAACGCCATCCCGAAGAAACGCTGCGGGTTGGCTTCCATCTCGTCGCGCAGCCGCTGCTGGGTGCGCTGCACGCTGAGCGGCACCGCACCGAAGGCACCGTGGTTGAGATAGCTGACCGAGGGGTCGAGGGTGAAGAGCAGTCGGGCCCCGGGAATCGGCTCGGGCGGCGTCGGGACGCTCATCGGGCGATCGTAGCCCGCATGCCGCCGGGCGGCCGGATCGATCGTCACCGGTCACGTGAGGGCCGGCTCGGCTCCCGGGACGGGTTGGCTCCGGCCCCGGAGGGCGGTCAGGCCCGAGGGTGGGCCTGCCGGTAGGCGGTGCGGAGCCTTTCCACCGACACGTGGGTGTAGATCTGGGTACTCGCCAGGGACGAGTGCCCCAGCAGCTCCTGCACCGCCCGCAGGTCGGCCCCGCCGTCCAACAGGTGGGTGGCCGCTGAGTGCCGCAGCCCGTGCGGGCTGGTCGGCGGTAGCCCGGCGGCCCGCGCGTACCCGGCGACGATCCGCCGGGCCGTCGTCGGGTGCAGCCGCCCGCCCCGGGCACCGAGGAACAGGGCCCGCCCGGAGTCCGGACCGGCCAGTGCGGGCCGGCCGGCCGCCAACCAGCTGTCGACCGCCCGCTGCGCCGGCAGCCCGTACGGGACCGTCCGTTCCCGGTTGCCCTTACCGAGGACCCGGATTACCAGACGTTCCCGGTCGACGTCCGTGGTGTCCAGACCGCACACCTCGCTGATCCGCGCGCCGGTGGCGTAGAGCAGTTCGAGCAGCGCCCGGTCACGCGACAGGACCGCCTCGTCGGCCGGGTCCACCTGCGGGGAGGCCCCGCCGGTTGTCGGGGCGGACGGCGCCCCGGTGGAGAAAGCGTCATGTGGTCCGGCGGGAGGTCCGTCGTGGCCCGGGGTGGTGGGCCGGTTGCGGCCCGGGGCCTCCACGAGGGCGGCGACCTGGTCGGCGCGGAGCACCACCGGCAGTTCCCGACGCGTCTTCGGGGTGGCCAGCGGGGCGGCCACGTCCGTCGCCAGGAGGCCGGACCGGTGGGCCCAGCCGCTGAAGGTACGCGCCGCAGCGGCCCGTCGCGCCGACGAACTGGATGCCGCGCCGGTGGTCCGCTGCTTCGCCAGCCAACTGCGCAACACGCCCAGATCCAGGTCGGCGGGGGCCGTGCACCCCATCCGGACCGCGTGGTCGAGCAGCGAGACCAGGTCGGCGACGTACGCCCGGACGGTGTGCGCGGAGCGGTTGCGTACCTGCGCCAGGTGCACGGCGAAGCCGTCGACCGCGTCCCGCATGGCCGGCGGTAGTGCCTGGTGGGTGGCCCGGGTCCCCGGCCCGCGACTACTCATCGCACCGCCACCGCCGAGGTCGCTTGGCGGCGACCGTCGACGGTTGACGACCTGCGACCGACCGCTCGTCCGGGTTCACCGGCCCAGCTTACGGACGCCGAGAGGGGGACACCGCCGGCCGGATGACCCGCCGGGTCGGTTGGGGTCCGGCCGGCGGCGGGAGCGGGTCAGGCGAACGTGTCGGCCACGGCGACCCGGGCCGGGTCCGGGTCGGCCCAGCTCCAGTTCGGGTGGGCGCGGTTTGTCAGCAGCACCAGCACCCGGCGACGGTCGGGCTGGACCAGGAAGGACGTGCCGGTGAACCCGGTGTGCCCGAAGGTGGTGGGCCGGGCGAGCCTGCCCATGAACCAGGGCTGGTTGAGCACCACGCCGAGGCCGTGGTCGGAGGTGCGGCCAGGCCGGTCCGGGTCGACGGCGGGCAACCCGGTGTTGGCGTTGCGCAGCATCCGGGTCACCGTGCTCTCGGCGAGGATCCGCTTCCCGCCGTAGCTGCCGCCGTCGAGCAGCAGTTGCCCGATGACGGCCACCTCCTCGGCGGGAGCGAAGATCCCGGCGTGACCGGCGATACCGCCGAGGTGGTTGGCGACGTCGTCGTGCACCACGCCCCGCAGCAGCCCCCGGGAGGACCTGGCGTCGGTGGCGACGAGGCGGTTGGCCCGGTCGGTCGAACTGAGCCAGGTGTTGGGGTTGAACCCGGTGTAGCGCAGCCCCAACGGCGTGGTCAGGTTGGTCTTCAGGGCCCGGTCGAGGGTGAGCCCGGTGACCTTCTCGACGATCTTCCCGGCCACCATCAGACCGACGCTGGAATAGCGGAAAACCGTGCCCGGGGTGGCACCGCTTACCAGCGGTGTGGCCAGCACCGCCTGCCACCGCTGCGCCATCGTCGAGTAGCCGGTCACCTTCGCCCCGACCGGCAGGCCGCTGGTGTGGGCCAGCAGCATCGCCACGGTGACGGCGGACTTGCCGGTGCCGGTGAACCCGGGCAGGTACCGCACCACCGGGGCGTCCAGGTCGATCCGCCCGCTGTCGACCTGTTGCAGGGTGAGGATGGCGGTGTAGACCTTGGTGAGCGAGGCCAGGTCGAAGATCGAGTCGGGCCGCATGGCGACCCGCTTCGCCGCCGGCAGCAGCACCGGCCCGGCGTCGTAGCGCAGCGCCTCACCGACCGCCAGGTGGTCGGTCGGTTCACCGTCGGTCGTCGCCAGCACCACCGCCCCGGCGTACGTCGGGTGCTTCGGGTTCTCGGTGGTGGGCTGGAGGTAACGCTGGAGCGCCACGGTGAGGGTGCGCGGTTTTCTGGTCGCCGTCGGGGCGGCGCCCCGGGCGGCGGCTCCAGATCCGCCGGCAGCCGCCGCACCCTGGCCGCCCTGTGGGCCGTCACCGGGGGCGGGAGTGGCCCAGGAGCCGGCCGGCCCGGCGGGCGGGTGCTGCGCGCAGCCGGTCAGTCCGAGGGCGGCGGCGAATCCGAGACCGAGGACCGAACGACGGGGAATCGACACGGCTGCGATCATCGCACCCGAACCCGTCGACCGGGGATGGCATCTCCGGGTGGCATCCGTCGTCTCCGCCTCAGCGCGACGGGGGCCGGGTGAGGGCGTAGCCGTCGTCGCGGCGGGCCACCAGGCCCAGCTCCTCCAGCAGGGCGAGTTTGCGTAACGCCGTGCGGACCGGAACGCCGGCGCGGGCGGCCAGCACATCCACGCCGACCGTGCCCCGTCGGGGCATCGACTCGCGCAGCATGGTCGCCTCGTCGTCGAGGACGTCGGTCGGGCGGGCCGCACCCCGGGCGGGTGGCGCCAGGTCGGCCCCGATCCGGCCCACCTCCTCCAGCACGTGGGCGAGCCCGGTGACAAGTCGGGTGCGGTCGTACTCCCGCAGCAACTCGTGTGCGCCGACGGAGAGCGCCGAGGTGACCGGGCCGGGCACCACCATCGAGGGGCGGTGGAGGGCGATCGCCCGGTGCATGGTCTGGGCCGCGCCGCTGCGGGCCGCCGCCTCGACCAGCACGCTGCCCCGGGTGCCGGCGGCGATCACCCGGTTGCGGATCAGGAACCGGGGCCGCAGCGGCTCCGCACCCGGCAGCCACTCGCTGACCAGCAGGCCGGTCTCGGCGATCCGGTCGAACAGTGCGGAGTTGCCCATCGGGTAGGGACGGTCCACCCCGCAGGCCAGCACCGCCACCGTCACCCCACCGGCGTTCAACGCGCCCCGGTGCGCTGCGGCGTCGATGCCGAACGCGCCACCGGAGACCACCGTCCACTCCCGGTCGGCCAGGCCGTACCCGAGTTCGGTGGCGACGTGTACGCCGTACCCGGTGGCGGCCCGTGCGCCGACCACCGCGACCGAACGGTCCAGCACCTCGGCCAACGGCCACCCGCCGCGTACCCACAGGCACAGCGGCGGGGCGGTCTCCCGGTCGACCTTCCGGCTCGCCCCGGGCAGTTCGAGCCGTTCCAGGTCACCCAGTGGGGCGGGCCACTCGTCGTCGGCAGGGCAGACGATCCGTGCGCCGAGCCGGTCGGCGAGCGCCACCGCCCCGGCGGCCACCGCCCTGGGGTCGCCGGCGTCCAGCCGGGCCGCCACCGTCGCCCGCAACGTGTCGTCGGGCGCACCGCCGTCGAGCAGCAGTTCCAGGGTCGCCGGCGCACCCAGCCGGCCCACCAGGCGGTACACCGACCGGGTGCCCGGCTCGACCAGCCAGGTGAGCGCCACCCGGGCGTGCAGGTCCTCCGTGCTGGTCACGCTTCCTCCCCCGTTCTGAGGCCGATGGCCTCCCGGACGTCCTCCTGATCGGGCCGGGTCCGGCCGTCGAGGTCGGCGATCGTCCAGGCGAGCCGGATGATCCGGTCGAAGCCCCGGGCCGAGAGCGAACCCCGGTCGAGTCGACCGCGTAACTCGGCGGTGGCCCGGGCGGCGAGCCGCCACGGCGGGCGGCGCAGCAGTGGGCCGGGCACCTCCGCGTTGAGCCGGTGGCCGACCGCGGCCCACCGCTCGGCGGCGGCCCCGCGCGCCGCCGCCACCCGGGCGGCGACCGCCGCCGACGGCTCACCGTCCGGATCGGTGCCCATCAGTTCCGCCGCCCGCACCGGCAGCACCCGGACCTGTACGTCGATCCGGTCGAGCAGGGGACCGGAGAGCCGGCCGAGGTACCGCCGGCGGGCCAGCGGGCTGCACTCGCAGAGCGTGTCGCCCCCGGGACGGGCGCAGGGGCAGGGATTGGCGGCCAGCACCAACTGGACCCGGGCCGGGTACCGGGTGCCGCCCCGGGCCCGGGTCAGGTGCACCTGACCGCTCTCCAGCGGTTGGCGCAACGCCTCCAGGGCGGCCTTGCTGAACTCGGCGGCCTCGTCGAGGAAGAGCACGCCCCGGTGCGCCAGCGACACCGCCCCCGGCCGGGCCAGTCCCGAGCCACCGCCGACGAGGGACGCCACGGTGGCCGAGTGGTGCGGCGCCTGGAACGGTGGTCGGCGCAGCAGCCGCCCGTCCGGCGGCAGGGTGCCGGCGATCGAGTGCAGCGCGGTCACCTCCAGCGCCGCGGCGTCGTCGAGTTCCGGCAGGACCGACGGCAACCGTTCGGCGAGCATGGTCTTGCCCGCACCGGGTGGTCCCAGCAGGGAGAGGTGGTGTCCGCCGGCCGCCGCCACCTCCACCGCGCGTCGGCCCAGGCCCTGCCCGGCGACGTCGGCGAGATCCGGCCCGGTCGCCGTCTCGGCGGGGGCGGGTGGCGGTGGTTCGAGCAGGGGCGTCCCGTCCCGGATGAAAGACACCAGCCGGTGCAGGGTGTCGACGGCGCGGACCCGTACCCCGGGGATCACCGCCGCCTCCGCCGCGTTGCCCACCGGTACGACCACCCGTTCCAGCCCGGCGCGTACGGCGGCGGTGACCATCGGCAGTACGCCACGGACCGGCCGGACCGTCCCGTCGAGCCCCAACTCGCCGAGCACCACCACCCCCTCCATCGGCAGCAGCGGCAGTTCACCGGCGGCACCGAGCAGGGCGACCGCGATGGCCAGATCGAAGGCCGAGCCGTACTTGGGCAGCGTGGCGGGCAGCAGGTTGAGGGTGATCCGGCGGTTGGGCCAGCGCTGCCCCGAGTTGACCACGGCCGCGCGAACCCGGTCCCGTGCCTCGTGCAGGGCGGTGTCCGGCAGCCCGGAGATGACCACCGCCGGCAGCCCGGGGGAGAGGTCCGCCTCGACCTCGACCAGGTGGCCGGTGACGCCGACCAGGCCCACCCCGAGCACCTTGGCGTAGCTCACCACGCCACCCCCGCCCGGACCCGCCCGGCCGTCGGGCCGGTGGACCGGGGTCCGCCGGCCATCAGAAGGCCCCCTTGAGGTGTTCGACCTGAGCTGGACCGGCGGGTGGCAGCCGGACCGACAGGACGTCGAAGCGGACCTCGTCGGCGGTGGTCCCGGTCTCGGCCAACCAGCGGACGGCGAGCCCGCGCAACCGCCGGGCCTTGGCCGGGACGACCGCCTCGGCGGGACTGCCGTAGGTGTCTGTCCGGCGGGTCTTCACCTCGCAGAAGGCGAGGACCGGGCCGTCCCAGGCGATGACGTCGATCTCGCCCGCGCGGCAGCGCCAGTTGCGGGCCACCGGGCGTAGCCCGGCCCCGATCAGGTGGCGTACGGCGCACCGTTCGCCGTACGCGCCGATCGCCTGGTTCCGGTTGGTCATGACGGTCAGCGTCCGGGCGGGGACGGGCGGGACGCGACCCCCGTCGCCCCGGCTGTGGACAACCCGGGGGCCTGTGGACGACCGGGTGATCAAGGTCCCGACGTGCTATGGAAACCCGGATACGCCCTGCTCCGGGGCGGGTCGGTCGCCGGGGACGATCCGCCCGATCGGTTGTGTCCAGCGGTCCGACCTGCGAATGGCGTCGGACGGGTCGGTCGCATACGGTGCCGGACGTGGACGCACGACGGAGCTACCCCGAAGATCAGGAGTCGCGCTGGTACCCGGCGGGCCGGGACCGCGCGTACGACGACCCGGACTGGCGGACGGCGAGCGGGGCGCGCCGGTACGACGAACTGCGGACACCCGACCAGCGGGCTGCCGAGGAGGGCCGGTACGCGGACGCGAACCGTCTCGATCCGGGGCGTTTCGACGCGGCCGACCCGTTGGGTGACGGCGCGGGCGACTCCGCCGGGTACCGGCCGACCCGGCTCCGTCGCGACGATCCGGACGTCTCAGGCGAACTCCCCACCGACCGGGTGGGTCGACGGGCCGCCCGGGAGGCCGGCGTCGGCGACTCCGGGCCGCTCGGGGACACCGGTAGCGGCCCGCTCGGCGTGGCCCGTTCGAGCGGCGACACCGGCGCGGGTTCACTCGGGGGCCTGCCGGTGCGGGGTGCCGGTGACACCGGGGCCGGCCTGCTGAGCGACACCGGGGCGGGCCGCGGCGTCGGCGACCCGGGCACCGGCCGGTCGGGCGGCACCGGTCGGCTCGGTGCGGCTGACGGCGGCACCGGTCGGTTCGCCGCCGACTCCGGCGTGCTGGGGGTCAGCGGGGTAGGCCCGCTGGCCGGCTCCGAGCCGGGTCGGCCGGCGGCACTGGGCAACTATCCGATCGTCGAACCGAACCGGCCGGCCGAACCCTCCCCGCTGGAGGTGCCGACCGGCCCGATGGCGCCGGTCGTGCCCCGTCCGGACGGGGTGGCCGGCCCCGACGGGGCGTACCGGACGCCTGGGCCGGCCTCCGACGGCGTCTACCGCACCCGGCGACCGGCGCTGGCGGCGCTGCTGGGCCTGTCGGTGCTGGTCTTCGAGATCCCGGCGCTGCGGGTGCTGCTGCACGGCCTGACCGGCGATCCGGTCCCGGTGTCGCACGTCGTCGTGGGCATCCTCCTGGTGGTCGGGTTGCCGATCTTCGCCGGCGGCCTGTACGGGCTGCGGGCCGGCGGGCTGGCGATGGCCGACGGCGACCGGGGCTGGCTACGCCCACCGACCGCCTACCTCACCATCGGGCTGGTCCTCTTCGTCGCTGCCGCCCTCGCCGCCCGCTGACCCGCCCACCGGCCGCGCCCGTCGCCCGCTGACCCGCCCGCCAGCCGGCCGGGCCGCGGGTGGCCACATCCCCGTCCCGGGTCGTCCCCGCGCCGGAGGGGAGCCCGGGGCCGGGTTGCGGGGTGGGGGCGTACACTGGCCTCTTGGCGACCGCCTTGTGCGGTCGACCTCGCGTGCCCTCCCCACGTCTCGTCGTGGGGCGACGGCCTCCCTGGTCCCGATCCCGTCGGGCCCACCATGGCCGGCGACCAGGCGCCAGGACGCCCGGCCACCGGTCGGGCGGAACAACCAGGGATCTTGAGGAGTACCCCACCATGGCCGTCGTGACCATGCGCCAGCTGCTGGAGAGCGGTGTCCACTTCGGGCACCAGACCCGGCGCTGGAACCCGAAGATGAAGCGCTTCATCATGACCGAGCGCAACGGCATCTACATCATCGACCTGCGCCAGACCCTCGACTACATCGAGAAGGCGTACGACTTCGTGCGCAACACGGTGGCCGAGGGCGGCAGCATCCTGTTCGTCGGCACCAAGAAGCAGGCTCAGGAGGCCATCTCCGAGCAGGCGACCCGGGTCGGTCAGCCGTACGTCAACCACCGCTGGCTCGGTGGCATGCTGACCAACTTCCAGACGGTGTACAAGCGGCTCCAGCGGATGAAGGAGCTGGAGGCGCTGGGTGACCTGACCGGTACCGCCGCCGGGTACACCAAGAAGGAGACCCTCCAGCTGTTCCGCGAGAAGACCAAGCTCACCAAGACCCTCGGTGGTCTGCGGGACATGCAGAAGCTCCCGGCCGCGGTCTGGATCGTCGACACCAAGAAGGAGCACATCGCCGTCGACGAGGCCCGCAAGCTGGGCATCCCGGTGATCGCGGTGCTGGACACCAACTGCGACCCGGACGAGGTCGACTTCCCGATCCCGGGCAACGACGACGCGATCCGCTCCGCCGAGCTGCTGACCAAGGTCGTGGCCGCCGCCGTCGCCGACGGCCTGATCGCCCGTTCCGGCCGGCGTCGCGGTGGCGACGAGAAGCCGGAGGCGGGTCAGGTCGGCAGCGACGAGCCGCTGGCCGAGTGGGAGCGCGAGCTGCTGGAGCCGAAGAAGGCCGACGAGCAGCCGGCGGCCGAGGCTCAGCAGCCGGCGGCCGACGCGCAGCAGCCGGCCGAGCAGCCGGCCACCGCCGCCGCCGAGTGACCGCACCGTCGCGTCCCGCCGCCCGGACGACCGGGCGGCGGGGTGCGACGGTTTCTGCCGGGCACGTCCGGCGCTGTTCCGGGTAGACCGGCACCTCAGACCACCCACCGCAGTCTCAACACCGAAGAGAGAGTCATGTCCAACTTCACCGCCGCGGATGTCAAGAAGCTCCGCGACCTCACCGGCGCCGGCATGATGGACTGCAAGAAGGCGCTCACCGAGGCGGAGGGCGACTTCGACAAGGCCGTCGAGATCCTGCGCGTCAAGGGCGCGAAGGACGTCGGCAAGCGGGCCGGCCGGACCGCCGCCAACGGCCTCATCGCGCACTCGGGCAAGGCGCTGCTGGAGCTCAACTGCGAGACCGACTTCGTGGCCAAGACCGACGCCTTCGTCGCCCTGGCCCAGCAGTTGGTCGAGCACGGTGAGCGCAGCGGAGTCGGCACCGCCGAGGAACTGCTCGCCACCGAGCTGGACGGCAAGACCGTCGCCGACCTGGTCCAGGAGCAGTCCGCCAAGATCGGCGAGAAGCTGGTGCTGAACCGCTTCGCCAAGCTCGACGGCACCGTCGCGGTCTACCTGCACCGCAAGAGCCAGGACCTGCCGCCGGCCGTCGGCGTGCTGGTGGAGTACACCGGCAAGACCGACGAGGCCGCCGACGCCGACGCCCGGGGCACCGCGATGCAGATCGCCGCGATGCGCCCGAAGTACGTCACCCGCGACGAGGTGCCGGCCGACGTCGTCGAGTCCGAGCGGCGCATCGCCGAGCAGACCGCCCGCGAGGAGAACAAGCCCGAGGCGGCCCTGCCGAAGATCGTCGAGGGCCGGGTGAACGCCTTCTTCAAGGACTACGTCCTGATCGAGCAGGCGTCGGTCGCCGACAACAAGAAGACCGTCAAGCAGGTGCTGGCCGAGGCCGGCATCGAGGTGACCCGCTTCGTCCGGTTCGAGGTCGGCCAGGCCTGAGCCGCCCACGGACCGGGCGCGACCACCGCGCCCGGACGGGCACGCAACGTCGACGAGGAGGCCGCTGGTGTACGTGACAGGCACCGCGGCCTCCTCGTCACATAGGGTCGGCAACGGGCAGGTACGCGGTGACGCGGCGCGGTCGACGTGCGCGCGGGAAGGGCGGGGCGGATGACACAGGTTGTGAACGACCGGAGCCTGGAGGCGGACGACCCGACGGCACCGCCGCCCGGCCGTGCCCGCCGAGTGGTGCTGAAGCTCTCCGGCGAGGTGTTCGGCGGTGGGGCGATCGGTGTCGACCCGGACGTCGTGCAGGCCATCGCCCGGCAGATCGCCACCGTCGTACGACGTGGTGTGCAGGTCTCCGTGGTGGTCGGCGGCGGTAACTTCTTCCGGGGCGCGGAGTTGCAGAAGCGCGGCATGGACCGGGCCCGCGCCGACTACATGGGCATGCTGGGCACGGTGATGAACTGCCTGGCGTTGCAGGACTTCCTGGAGAAGGAGGGCATCGAGACGCGCGTGCAGAGCGCGATCACGATGGCCCAGGTCGCCGAGCCGTACATTCCGCTGCGGGCGATCCGGCACCTGGAGAAGGGGCGGGTGGTCATCTTCGGCGCGGGCGCCGGGATGCCGTACTTCTCCACCGACACGGTCGCCGCCCAGCGGGCCCTGGAGATCCGCGCCGACGTGGTGCTGATGAGCAAGAACGGCGTGGACGGCGTCTACAGCGCCGACCCGCGGATCGACCCGGACGCCAGCAAGTTCGACTCGATCACCTTCTCCGAGGTGCTGCGCCGCAACCTGCGGGTGGCCGACGCGGCGGCGTTCAGCCTCTGCATGGAGAACGGGCTGCCGATGCTGGTCTTCGGCGCCCAGGGCGAGGACACGATCATCCGGGCCGTCGGCGGCGACAAGATCGGTACGCTGATCACCGCCTGACCGATCCCGCCGGCCACCGCAGCGGTCCTCCGCACCAGAGCAGCAGATCAGCCCACGACGAGCAACAGAAGGAGGCGAGGAGACCGGTGATCGACGACACCCTCCTCGAGGCCGAGGAGAAGATGGAGCGTGCGGTCGAGCACGCCAAGGAGGAGTTCGGCGCCATCCGTACCGGTCGCGCCAACGCCGCCATGTTCTCCAAGGTCATCATCGACTACTACGGAACGCCGACCCCGCTGCCCCAGATGGCGTCCATCGGGGTGCCGGAGCCGCGCATGGTCATCATCAAGCCGTACGACAACTCGCAGATCAACGCCATGGAGAAGGCGATCCGCGACTCGGACCTCGGGCTGAACCCGAACAACGAGGGCAACCAGTTGCGCATCCTGCTCCCGCAGATGACCGAGGAACGCCGCCGCGAAATGATCAAGGTGGCCCGGCACAAGGGCGAGGAAGCCAAGGTGGCGGTCCGCAACGTCCGCCGCAAGGGCAAGGAAGAGCTGGACCGGCTGGTCAAGGACGGCGAGGTCGGCGAGGACGACGGCCGCCGCGCCGAGAAGGAACTCGACGACCTGACCCAGCGGTACGTCGCCACCGTCGACGAACTGGTCAAGCACAAGGAGTCGGAGCTGCTCGAGGTCTGATCCCCCGGCCACCACGGCACCGGCGCGGCACCGCCTGACGGCGGCGTCGCTCCGGTGCCGCCGTCGTCGGGGGTGCCGCCGTCGTTGCAGGTGGCTGCGGCGGGGAGGTGCCGGTGGCGGGGACCGTCTCCCCGGTCGCCCGGTGCGCCGGTCTGCGGGGCGCACCACACGCGGAACCCGCCGTCTCCGCGCGGTGACGGGCCGGCGGGACGGGACCGACGGGCGGGCGGCGTGGACGCCATCGCTGGCCAACCGGGCCCGGCGTCCACCGTGCCCGGCCGGCCCGTGCAGTAGGCTCGGCACGATTCCCGGCCACCGGGCGGTGAACGGCGGGGATCGATCGGCCGTCGGGCCGGTCAACCGAAGTAGTCACGCGGGTAGGGGATGGTTGTGGTCTTGCGTCATGTGGTGGCACTCGTACCGTCGTCCGGTACGTGATGTCCCCCCTCGACCCCTACAGCGGCACCGGACCCCGTGGCTGGGAGCGGTCCGACCGTCCCCCGGCGCTGCCCTGGCCGGACCGTGAGGTCGAACCGTGGTCCCCCCGGCAGTCGGGCGCCGACCTGTCGGCGGTGCCGCAGGCCCCGCCCCGACCGCCCGTCCGCCGGCACGACGAGTCGCCTGACGGTCCCTACGACCCGCCGGTGGCCGGCCGGCCGTACGCCGACGACGACGCCCCGACCTCGCAACTGCCCCCGGTCCGCGACGACGACGCCCCGACCGCCCAGCTGCCCCCGGTCCGCGTCGACGCCGTCGTCACCTCGCCGTTCACCCCGGTCCGCGCCGACGACGCCGCCCGGCCCGAGGTCGACGCCGACCCGCAGGAGCCACCGCCCGGCCGGCGGTCCCCGGGTCGGCGGCGGGCCAGCGCCGAGCGCCCCGCCACGCCCCAGCCGTCGACCGGCCGGGCCGGGCGCAACCTGCCGGCCGCGATCGGGGTCGGGCTGGGGCTCGGTGCGCTGGTCCTGGTTCCGCTCTTCTTCTTCCTCCCCGGGTTCCTGGCCGTGCTGGCCGGCGCGATCGGGGTCGGCATCTGGGAGATGGCCCGCGCGGTCCGGCGCAGCGGCGCCCGTCCGCCGCTGGTGCCGCTGCTCGCCGGTGGCGTGCTCACCATCGGGCTGGCCTGGTTCGCCGGCCCGGACGCGTTGAGCCTGGGCCTGCTGGTCACCGTGCTGGGCACGATGGTCTGGCGGTTGGGTGACGGCCCGGCCGGTTTCCAACGGGACATCACCGCGGCCACCCTGATCGCGGTCTACGTGCCGTTCCTGGGCGGCTTCGCGGCGATGCTCGCGGCGGCCCCCGGCGACGGCCCGTTGCGGGTGCTGGTCACCGTGGCCGGCGTGGTGCTCTCCGACACCGGTGGGTACGCCGCCGGGGCGAACTTCGGCAGGCACCCGATGGCACCCCGGATCAGCCCGAAGAAGTCCTGGGAGGGGTTCGCCGGTTCGGTCGTCGCCGCGGCCGTCGGCAGCGCCCTGCTGATCTGGCTGCTCTTCGACGTGGCCCCCTGGTGGGGGGCGCTGTTCGGGGTGGCGGTCTCGGTGGCGGCGGTGCTGGGTGACCTCGCCGAGTCGATGATCAAACGGGATCTGGGCGTGAAGGACATGAGCAGCCTGTTGCCGGGGCACGGGGGGCTGATGGATCGGCTGGACTCGATCCTGTTCGCCGTACCCACCGCCTATCTGCTGCTGGCGGTCCTCGTACCGGTGGTGGGCTGAGGGATGAATCACGCCGTGCCACCCGGGCGGTCCCGGCGGTGGGGGCCGATTCGGCACCTCCGGACGGGCGGCTGCGGCACACGGCGTGACAGACTGGACCAGCCATGACGAGCCTGCCTGTGATCCCCGTTGACCCCGACGCCCCCGGCCGCCGCCCGGCGATGCCTCCCCGGCACCTGGCCGATCTCGATCTGCCGGGCCGTAGGGCGCTCGTCACCGAGCTGGGCGAGCCGGCCTTCCGGGCCCGGCAGATCTCCCACCACTACTTCGGCCGGCTGGTCCGCGACCCGGCCGAGATGACCGACCTGCCGGCGGCCAGCCGGGACCGGCTGGCCGGGGCGCTGCTGCCCCGGCTGCTCACCCCGGTCCGCGAGCTGGCCTGCGACGACGGCGCCACCCGCAAGGCGCTGTGGCGGCTGCACGACGGTTCGCTGGTGGAGAGCGTGCTGATGGGTTACCCGGACCGGGTCACCGTCTGCATCTCCAGCCAGGCGGGGTGCGGCATGGCCTGTCCGTTCTGCGCCACCGGCCAGGCCGGGCTGACCCGTAACCTCTCCGCCGCCGAGATCGTCGACCAGGCGGTCTACCTGGCCGGCGTCGCCGCCTCGGGCGCGGTGGCCGGTTCGCCGCCCCGGCTGTCCCACGTCGTGTTCATGGGCATGGGTGAGCCGTTGGCGAACTACTCCCGGGTCGTGACGGCGATCCGGCGGCTGGTCGCGCCGGCCCCGGAGGGGCTGGGTCTGTCGCAGCGTCACATCACCGTCTCCACGGTCGGTCTGGTGCCGGCCATCCGCCGACTGGCCAGCGAAGACCTCGCGGTGACCCTTGCGTTGTCGCTGCATGCGCCCGATGATGAGCTGCGCGACGAACTCGTGCCGGTCAACCAGCGCTGGAAGGTAGCCGAGGTGCTGGACGCAGCGTGGGACTACGCGGCGACGACGGGCCGTCGGGTGTCGATCGAGTACGCGATGATCAAGGACGTGAACGATCAACCGTGGCGGGCCGACCTGCTCGGACGCCTGTTGGCCGGACGGTCGGCGCACGTCAACCTCATCCCGCTCAATCCGACGCCGGGCAGCCGGTGGGACGCCAGCGCCAAGCCGGTGGAACGGGAGTTCGTCCGACGGTTACGCGAGTCCGGCGTGTCCACCACGGTGCGTGACACCCGGGGGCGTGAGATCGACGGTGCGTGCGGGCAGTTGGCTGCCGCGGGGGACAGTGACAGCGAAGCGCCGCGCGGGCGCGACCGGGCGTAGCGGTACGAGACCAGGAGACATAGTGGCGAGTCAGGGTCAGCGTTTCCGGCGTAAGGCGCTCCGCCGGGGCTACAAGGTCGACGAGGTCGACGCCTTCCTGGATCGGGTGGAGGCGACCCTCGCCGGTCAGCCGGTCGGTGCCCCGGTGGCTTCCCAGGAGGTCCACGACGTCGTCTTCCGGGTCCGCTTCAACGGTTACGACGAGTGGCAGGTCGACCTGCACCTGGACCGGGTGGAGCGGCAGCTGGCCGAGCTTGAGGAACGGTCCGCCCCGACCGGTCGCGGTGCCGATCCGCGCGGCGCGGACCGGCTCGCCCCGCCGATGCGTGACGACCACCGGGGCCTCCCGCAGACCCCGCCGCCGATGCCGCCGCGCGCCATGCCGGCGCAGCCGGGCCCACCCGACCGGTACGGCAGCCGTTACGACGAGCCGACCGGTGCCTTCGCCGGTGGCTACGACGCCCCGCGCGGCGGGTACGACGCCCCGCGCGGCCAGTTGGGACCGGGCCCCAGCGGACCGCTGGGCCCCGGTCCGGGTGCGCCGATGGGGCACGGTGGCCCGCCGCCGCGTGGCCTGCCGGCCGGTCCGGGCAGTGGCTACGGACCACCCCCCGACGAGCAGCGTTTCGACGGGTTCGAGGCGGGTCGGCACGGCCGTGCCGACATGACCGCCGAGATCCGGATGCCGGAGCGGGACCGGATGCCCGACCGGGACCGGATGCTGGAGCGGGACCGCATGCTGGACCGCGACCGGATGCCCGAGTACGACCGGATGCCTGAGCGGGACCGGATGCCTGAGCGGGACCCCATGCTGGACCGCGACCCCCGGGACATGCGTGGCCGGGGCCCGGTCGGCCCGCCGCCGATGCCGCCGCAGTCGCTGGGTGGCCCGCCGCTGGGTGGCCCGCCCGCGCCGATGGGCCCTCCGGTCGGTGGCCCGCCGATGGTGGGTCCGCCGATGGCCGGCCCGCCGGGCAGCGAGCTGTACCGGGTCGACCAGATCCGGCGCAGCTTCCAGGTGCGCCGGTTCGGCAGCGGATACGACCCGGACCAGGTGGACCGGTTCTTCGAGAGCCTGCTCGGTGGGATGCAGGGCCGCAACCAGATGCCGGTCAACCCGAAGGACCTGGACACGTTGCGCTTTCCGCTGGTGCCGGGCGGCTACTTCGAGGCCGAGGTCGACGCCGCCCTGAAGGACGTGCAGGACATCCTGTTCGGTCGGTGATCCACCACACGTGACGAGGGCCCACCCCCGGCCGGGGGTGGGCCCTCGTGGCGTTGCGGGGGCGGTGCGTCAGGAGCGCAGGCCGCTGCGACGCAGCACGGCGTCGCCGACGACGATCGCCAGCAACAGCACGGCCAGGCCGACCAGCCAGATGTCCTCGACCTTGCCCTCGTGGTTGCCGCACAGCATCGCCAGCAGCGCCAACGCGGAGAGCACCGCGCCGATCCGCCCGGCCTTGCGGTGCCCGGGCCTGTGCTGATCTGGCGCGGTTACCGGCTCGCTTCCTGCCACTGTCGGTCCTTCCCTCGCGATCGGATCTCCGGTTAGTCTGGCACGCCCCGCCCCGGGCCCGGTGCGGGGTCCGCCCTGCTGGGGGCGCGGTGCGGCACAGGACCACGCCACCGGGTGGGGTTGGCCGACCGGGGCGGCATCCGGGCCGAAGGTCCCCTTCCCGGTGGGGCGGGTCGGCTCTACCGGCGTCGCGGGCCGTCGACCACACTGCCTCCGGTAGCGTTCTGACGTACACCTTGATTGTCTGTTTGAGGGGGACTGCGGTGCGAGTGACCGGTACGGGACACGCCAGCATGCGGATCGACACGGCTGCGGGCAGCATCCTGTGCGACCCGTGGGTCAATCCGGCCTACTTCGCCTCGTGGTTCCCGTTCCCCGACAACTCCCTGCTCGACTGGGAGACCCTGGGCCGGGTCGACTACCTGTACGTGTCGCACCTGCACCGGGACCACTTCGACGCCAAGCACCTGCGCGAGTTCGTGAGCAAGGACGCCACCGTCCTGCTGCCCGAGTTCCCCACCTCGGAGATGGAGGACGAGCTGCGGGCGCTGGGCTTCACGAAGTTCCTGCGCGCCCCCAACGAGCAGGTGGTTGAGCTGGACGGTGGCCTGAAGATCATGATCCAGGCGTTGACCAGCCCGACCGACGGCCCGATCGGCGACTCGTCGCTCTGGGTGGAGTACGACGGGGTCCGGCTACTCAACCAGAACGACGCCCGCCCCACCGACCTGACCGTCTTCGCCGAGCTGGGCCACGTGCACGCGCACCTGCTCCAGTTCTCCGGCGCGATCTGGTACCCGATGGTCTACGAGTTGCCGCAGGCGGCGAAGACCGCGTTCGGCAAGCAGAAGCGGGAGCGGCAGTTCGACCGGACCTGGCGCTACATCGACGACCTCAAGGCCGACCACGTCTTCCCGATCGCCGGCCCGCCGTGCTTCCTCGACGACGCGTTGTGGCAGTTCAACGACATCCACGGCGACGAGGGCAACATCTTCCCGGACCAGTCGGTGTTCCTGTCGGAGTACGCGAAGGTCGGCGGCACCAACGGCATCGTGCTGCTGCCGGGCAGCGTCGCCGAGGTGACCACCTCCGGCGCGACCACCACCCACCCGCAGCCGGTCAAGGAGTTCTTCGCGAACAAGAGGGCCCACCTGGAGGAGATGCGGGAGCGCAAGCGCGGCGTCATCGAGGCCGAGAAGGCGTCCTGGCGGCACCCTGAGATCGACGTGCTGGCCGGGATGAAGCGCCGGATCGAGCCGCTGCTCGACGAGTCGATCTACCTGGCCAAGGGGGTCGGCGGCCCGGTCCGCTTCGATCTGGTCGGCTATGACGGCGAGAGCGTCGAGTCGATCGTGGTGGACTTCCCGGGCAAGCAGGTCCGGCCGTACGCGGACGAGAAGGTGCGGTACCGGTTCCGTACCGAGCGGGCGCTGATCGAGCACCTGCTGTTCATCGACGAGGTCGACTGGGTCAACTCGCTCTTCCTGTCCTGCCGCTTCTCGGCGGCCCGGATCGGCCAGTACAACGAGTTCGTCTACGCCTTCTTCAAGTGCCTGTCCACCGAGCGCCTCCAGTACGCCGAGGGCTGGTACGACGAGCACGAGCGGGCCGTCGACGCCGAGGACATCACCCTGGGCGACTGGGTGGTGCAACGCCGCTGCCCGCACCTGAAGGCGGACCTGACCCGGTTCGGCATCGTCGAGGGCGACCAGCTCACCTGCCAGCTGCACGGCTGGAAGTTCGACCTGCCGTCCGGCCGCTGCCTGACCAGCGTCGGCCACAAGATCCGCGCCGCCCGCACCCAAACCCCCTGACCCACCCCCACCCACCCCCCGTTTCCGGCGATCTTGGAGTTGTGCTGGGCCGCAAAGGCCTTGAACCGGTACACCCCGGGCATCACAACTCCATGATCGACACAGTCATGGAGGGAGGGGGTGAGGGTGGGGGAGGAGGAAGAGGGGGCGGCGTACGAGTTCGGGGAGCGGCGGGAGAAGGAGCGCGACGCGTCGCGGGTGGAGGCGTTCAGCGACGCGGTGATCGCGATCGTGCTCACCCTGATGGCGGTGGAGCTGCTCCAACTCAGTCCGCAGCGGCCCGAGGGCCAGGACCTGCCCGGGGCGCTGTTCCACGAGTGGCCCGCCTACCTGGCGTACGTGATCACGTTCGTGATCGTCGGGCAGGTCTGGTTGACCCACCACAACATGTGGCGCTACGTCGTCAGGGTCGACCAGATGCTGCTCGTCCTCAACCTGCTGTTGCTGCTGTTCGTCGCGGCCATCCCGTTCGCGGCCAGCCTGCTCGCCGACAACCTGCGGGGCACCGTCGCCGACCAGCGGCTGACCGCCGCGCTCTACGTGGGCACGGTGCTCGGTGAGGCGCTGTTCTTCAACCTGAGCTGGTGGTGGGCCCGCCGTCGCCGGCTGCTCGACCCGGGGCTGGACCCCCGGCTGGCCCGCGCCGTGGCCCGCCGGTTCCTGCTCGGCCCGGTGCTGTACGTCGTCGCGTTCGGCATCTCCTTCGTCGACCCGGTGCTCAGCCTCGCGGCGTACTTCCTGCTCACCGGGCTCTACCTGATCCGGGGCCCGGGCGACCTGCCGTCCTCCCGCCCGGCCCCCGCCTGAGCGGGGACCGGGCCGGTCGGGTCTCAGCGGCCCAGGTCGGCGAGGATACGTCGGGCGGCGTTGTGGCCGGCCGCGCCGATCACGCTGCCCGCCGGGTGGCAGCCGGCGCTGCCCGCGTACACGCCGTCGATGCCGGTGGCGTACGGCATCCGATCGGTGAACGAGACGGTGTTGTCGACGTGGTGGATGTGCCCGCCGGTGATGCCGAAGTGCGCCTCGATGCCGGGCGGGGGCAGCGGCACCGCGTCGGCGATCAGGTCACCGGTGCCCGGGGCGTACCGTTCGCAGATCTCCACCAGCCGGGTGACGTAGCCGGGCAGCGCGGTGTCCCAGTCGGTGCCGGCCAGCGTGTAGGGCACCGACTGGACGAACAGCGCCGACGAGTGGTGCCCGGCCGGGTCGGACAGCGACGGGTCGACGGTGGTGTGCAGGTACCACTCGATGGTCGGTTCGTCGGGCAGCCGCCCGGCCCGCACGTCGGCCCACATCGCCCGCAGCGCCGCCATCGGCGACTCGCCGCCCGCCCCGACCATCGACGCCGACCCGGGCAGCAGGTGGATGGTGGACCCGAACGGGCTGGGCGCGTCGGCCGGTAGGCAGGAGAAGCGGGGCAGCCCGGTCAGCGCCAGGTTGAGCTTGAGGGTGGTGCCGGGCCGGCGGACCGCCGCCATCCGCGCGCCCAGCTCCGCCGGCAGCGCGCCGTCGGGCACCAGCTCCATCAGCCGGTACGGGTCACACGCGCCGAGCACCACCTCGGCGGCGACCTCCCGACCGTCGGCGAGCCGGACGCCCGACGCCGCGCCCCCGGACAGGGTGACGGCGTCGACCCGGGCACCGGTCAGGATGGTCGCCCCGGCCGACCGGGCGGCCTCGGCGAAGGTACGCGAGACGGTGCCCATCCCGCCCTCGGCGATCATCCAGGTGCCGTCGGCGCCGGGCAGCCGGCACATGTTGTGCACCAGGAAGTTGTGGCCGGTGCCGGGGTCGTCGGGGCCGGCGTTGAGGCCGGACAGTCCGTCGGTGACCGCGTACATGCTGACCAGCAGCTCGGAGCGGAAGTCGAAGCGGGCCAGGTAGTCGGCGACGGAACCACGGACCAGGTCGACGAAGACCTGCCGCAGCTCGGGGCGGACATGGCGTTCGGCGGTCTGCTCCACCGGCAGCGGCTCGGCCAGCCAGGCCGGGGCCAGGTCGGCGCGCAGCTGCGCCAGCTCGGCCTGGAGCGCGTCGTCGGCGGCGACGTCGGCGGGGGAGAAGAACTCGGTGAGCTGCCGCCGGGTCGCCGCGGTGTCGCTGCCGAACAGCAGGTACGGCGCACCGGGCCCGCCCGGGGTGGGCAGGAAGTAGTGCGGGTCGCGGCGCAGCACCGGGATGCGCACGTCGAGGGTGGCGAGCAGTTCCGGCGGCATCAGCCCCAGCAGGTACGACCCGGTGGAGTGGCGCAGCGCGGGCACCTTCGGGAACGGGTTCTCGGTGCGGGTGGCCCCGCCGATCACCTCCGCCGCCTCCAGCACCAGCACGTCCAGCCCGGCGCGGGCCAGCAGGACGGCGGAGACCAGCCCGTTGTGCCCCGATCCGACGATCACGACGTCGGCACGGGACGGCAGCTCACTCGCATCGCTCATGCCTGCGCAGCCTAGTGCGGCGCGGGGCGTGAAGTATGCCGCCTCGACCGGCTGTCGCGGGCCGCCCGGCTGATCCGGGTCGGCCTGCTGACCCGGGCCGGGGTCCGGCTGACCCGGGGCGAGCGGGTGTCGGCAGCATCAGGCGCGAAACACGGTATGCCTGAGCGGCATAAATATGACCCACAGGCATACCGGTCACCACGGGAAGCGGTGCCCCGCCCGCTCCGGCACCCGGCGGCGACCGGCCCGGGCCGGCCCGGCCCGTCGAACGTGAACGGTTGTTGCAATAGTGGACGGCGATCGCTGCGGGGCCGACGCCGGCCGGGCGGCCCGGAGGCGGGTGACGACGGGTCGGCGGGTCGGCGGGTCGACGAGGGGAGAGGCCGATGTTCGCCTGGTGGGGGCGGGCGGTGGTGCGCGCCCGGTGGGTGGTGCTGGCCGTCGCCGGGATGCTGATCGCCGTCGGGGCGACGTGGGGCACCGGGGTGTTCGGCGAGCTGAGCGGGGGCGGATTCGACGACCCGTCCAGCGAGTCCACCCGGACCGTGCAGCGGGTGACCGCCGAACTCGGTCGGCAGGGCGCCGACGTCATCGTCCTGTGGTCCAGCGACACCGTCACCGTCGAGGACCCGCGGTTCCGTGACCCGGTCACCTTCACGGTGGCCGGGCTGCGCCAGCGCGCCGAGGTGGCCGAGGTGACCACCTGGTACGACGCGCCCGCGCCCGCGCTGGTCGCCACCGACCGCCGGGCCACCTACGCGCTGGTCAAGCTCACCGGCGGCGACGAGGACGCCCGCTCGGCGCAGTTCGCGGCGTTGCGTCCCGCGCTGGACGCACCCGGCCTGCGCACCGACGTCGGCGGGCTGGTGGCGTTCCAGGACGCGGCCACCACCCAGAGCACCGAGGATGTCACCCGCGCCGAGCTGCTGTCCATGCCGGTGCTGCTGGTGCTGCTCGTGTTGATCTTCGGTGGGCTGGTCGCCGCCGGCACCCCGCTGCTCGTGGGCGGGCTGGCCATCCTCGGCGCGTTCCTCGCGGTCCGCCTGGTCAACATGGTCACCGACGTGTCGATCTTCGCGATCAACGTGATCACACTGATCGGCCTCGGGATGGCGGTCGACTACGCGCTGTTCATCGTCAGCCGGTTCCGGGAGGAACTGGCCGCCGGCCGGTCCGTCGCCGAGGCGATCGGCCGCACCATGCTCACCGCCGGCCGGACCGTCTTCGTCTCCGGGCTGACCGTCGCGCTCGCCATGGCCAGCCTGCTGATCTTCCCGCAGCCGTTCCTGCGGTCGATGGGCTTCGGCGGGATGGCCGCCGTCCTGATCGCCATGCTGGCGGCGCTCACCGTGCTGCCGGCCCTGCTGGTGGTGCTCGGCCACCGGGTGGACGCGGTGCGCGTACCGCTGCCGTGGCGGCGGGGGACGCGGGGTGGGCGGCCGGCGGCGGGTGCGGCCGGCGGCGCCTGGGCCCGGATCGCGCGCAGCGTGATGCGCCGGCCGGCGCTGTACCTGGTGGGGGTCGCGGTGCTGCTCGGCGTGCTGGCCACCCCGTTCGCGCGGATCACCTTCGGCGGGGTCGACGAGCGGGTGCTGCCGGCGGACGCCGCACCCCGGGTGGTCTCCGAGCGGATCGCCGCCGAGTTTCCCGGCGGCACGATCGCCCCGGTCGAGGTGCTGGTCTCCGGCGCGTCGGCCGAGGCGGTACGCCCGTTCGCCGACCGGATCGCGGCGCTGCCCGGGGTGACCGGGGTGCAGGTCACGGCGGCGAAGGGGGAGTCCACCCTGCTGTCGGTGAGCTACCCGGGGGAGCCGACCGGCGACGACGCCCGGGACCTGGTGCGGACGCTGCGCGACCTGCCCGGCCCGGACGGGGCGCAGGTGCTCGTCGGTGGCCGGCCCGCCGCCGACGTCGACCTGCTGGACAGCCTCGGCGACCGGTTGCCGTGGATGGCCCTGCTGATGGCCGGCGCGACGCTGCTGCTGCTCTTCCTCGCCTTCGGCTCGGTGGTGCTGCCGGTCAAGGCGGTGCTGATGAACCTGCTGTCGATCGGCGCGTCGTTCGGCGTGGTGGTCTGGATCTTCCAGGACGGGCACCTGTCCGGCCCGCTCGGTTTCACCTCCACCGGGTTCATCGAGCCGAGCAACCTCATCCTCATGCTCGCGGTGCTGTTCGGGCTGGCCACCGACTACGAGGTGTTCCTGCTCAGCCGGGTCCGGGAGGAGTGGGACCGCACCGGCGACAACACCGCCTCGGTCGCCACCGGTCTGCAACGCACCGGTCGGATCATCACCGCCGCCGCGCTGCTGCTGATCATCGTGGTGGCCGGATTCACCACCGGCGGGATGGCCTACATCAAGCTGATCGGCGTTGGCATGATCGTGGCGATCGTGGTGGACGCGACCCTGGTCCGGGCGCTGCTCGTGCCGGCCACCATGCGGCTGCTGGGCCGGTGGAACTGGTGGGCCCCGGCACCCCTGGCCCGGTTCTGGGCCCGCTACGGCCTGCGCGAGACCGACGATCCGGCGGCGTCACCCACCCCCGACGCCTCGGAGCCGGACGCCGACCCGGAGGCGGCGGCGCGGCCGACCCGCCAACGGGACAACGCGAGGGTGGCCGAGTAGCCGGCCAGCACGATCACGTGGAACAGGTAGAGCCAGAGCAGCACCGCGACGCCGGCCCCGACCGGGTCGAAGCCGCCGAACGGCACCCCGAGATCCAGCGGGAGCGAGCAGAACAGCACGAAGCCGTGCAGGAAGCCGGAGAGGTTGGCGGCGGTGAACGAGCCGACCGCCAACGTCGACAGCCAGTCCGGTGAGGCCGGCCCGACCACCCGGAACACCCACGTCAGCACCGGGGTGAGCACCAGCCACACCGCCAGGAACGACAGCACGATGCCCAGTGCGGCGACCCAGCCGCCCTGCCGGATGAGCCGGGTGGTGGTGGGCAGCGCGATGAGGATCGACAGCAGCAGGGCGGGGGCGGGGGCGAGCAGCGGCAGCAGCAGCAACCGGCCCCGCCAGCCGACCAGTGACTCGTCCGGGTTGGGTGCGGTCGCCACCGAGACGAACGCCCGGCGCAGCCCCTCACCGTAGAGCGAGGCGGGCAGCAGGGAGGCCAGCGCCAGCAGCGGGGTCAACTGCACCCCGGCATTGACCAGCGCGTCCACCGCCTCGGGCGCACCGATCGCGTCCGGCAGCGTCTCCACGGCGTACGCGGTGAGCCGGCGTACCCGGTCCGCGCCCGCCACCAGCGAGGTCAGCCAGATCGCCAGCAGGGCAACCGGCACCACGGCGATCGCCCCGTAGAAGGTGATCGCGGCGGCGTGCAGGGAGAGGTCCCGTCCCCGTACCGGCCGGAACGCGGCGCTGGTGATCCGCTTCGTACGCTGCCATGCGTCGCCCATCGCGATGTTCTTCCCCCTGTCGCCCGCCGCCACGCATCACGATCCCGCGTCATGCCCGTGCGCCGGCCGTGATCGGGTCAACTGGGCCGATGTTGCGGTGTCATGGCGCCGGGATGGCGCAACATCGGCCCCAGCGAGTGGATCACTAGCGGACTGGCCGGCGGTCGGGCGGTCATTAGCCGCAATCCGGACGACATCTTGCGGTATCGATAGATGCCACCCTATCCTCGCCTGTGGAAAGCGCTTTCCAGATGCTCAGTGCGGGTGCCCCGGCGAGTTCCGCTGCCGCCGCAGGCACCAGTTCGCCGTGCGCGGCAGCACGGCGAGCGGGTCGACCCGACCACCGGCGCAGACACCCCTGGCCGGCCGGCGACTCCGCCTGACGGCCGCGAACGCCCGGCCCGTCCCCGGCGCGCAGAGGTCCAACAGGATCACCGTCATCACCGCCGCCCGACCGGGCACCACACCACCCGGCAGCGGCACCACCACCAGGTAATGAGAAAGGTGACGCGAGGATGAGACGACCAGTTGCACGACGAGTCCAGGCGGGGCTGGCCACGGCCGCCGTCGGTGCCGCGATCTGCGTGGCCCTGCCGGTGCACCAGGCGTCGGCGGCGGCCGGCAGCGCCAGCGGCTACGCCACCCAGAACGGCGGCACCACCGGCGGCGCGGGCGGCCAGACCGTACGGGCCACCACCGGCACCGCGATCCACGCCGCACTGTGCAACCGGGCCAGCAGCAGCACCCCGATCGTCATCGAGGTGCAGGGCACCATCAACCACGGCAACACCACGAAGGTCTCCGGCAGCAGCTGCAACACCGCCGCCGACAAGATCGAGCTGAAGGAGATCAGCAACGTCACCATCGTCGGGGTCGGCAGCGGGGCGGTCTTCGACCAGCTCGGCATCCACATCCGCGACTCCCGCAACATCATCATCCAGAACGTGACGGTCCGGAACGTCAAGAAGTCGGGCTCGCCGACCTCCAACGGTGGGGACGCCATCGGCATGGAGAGCAGCGTGCGCAACGTCTGGGTCGACCACGTCACGCTGGAGGCATCCGGTGGTGAGTCGGAGGGCTACGACGGGCTGTTCGACATGAAGGACGACGTCCAGTACGTGACGCTGTCGTACAGCGTCCTGCGCAACTCCGGCCGGGGCGGCCTGATCGGCTCCAGCGAGAGCGACCGGGGGAACGGCTTCATCACGTTCCACCACAACCTCTACCAGAACATCGACTCCCGTACGCCGCTGCTGCGGGGCGGGATCGCGCACGCCTACAACAACTCGTACGTGCAGTTGAACGAGTCGGGGATCAACTCCCGGGCCGGCGCGCGGGCCAAGGTGGAGAACAACTACTTCAAGAACTCCCGGGACGTGCTGGGCACCTTCTACACCAGCGAGGCCGGCTACTGGCAGGCCAGCGGCAACATCCTGGACAACGTGACCTGGTCCAGCCCCGGCAGCGAGACCAACCCCGCCGGCCCGGGTATGCCGTCGAACACCAGCGTCAGCATCCCGTACTCGTACCGCCTCGACGGGGCGAGCTGCGTGCCGGACATCGTCCGGCAGACGGCCGGCGCGAACATGGGTCTCAAGGAGTCGAACGGAAGCTGCACGCCGACCACCCCGAACCCGACCACCCCGGCCCCGACCACCCCGAACCCGACCACGCCGGCCCCGACCACCCCGCCGCCCACCAGCACCCCCGGCGGGACCAACCTCAGCATCGGCGCCGGCGCCGACGGCTCCAGCAAGGCCAGCGGTACGAGCTACGGCGACGTCCGGGACGGCAACCTGGGCACCTACTGGTCGCCGGCCGGGTCGACCGGTGACATCTCGATCAAGTGGGGCTCCGCCACCAGCATCTCCTCGATCAACATTCGGGAGGCGTCCGGCTCGGTCGGCAGCGTCACCTCGTGGCAGGTGCTCAACGGCGACACCAGCGCGGTGCTGGCCTCCGGCAGCCGGGCCGGGGTGATCACCTTCGCCCGTACCTCGCTGAAGAAGGTCACCTTCCGGATCAACAGCTCTGCTGCCACCCCGAAGATCGCCGAGTTCGAGACCTACGCCTGACCGTCGTCCCCGGCCCGGTCCCGGGGCGATGATCGACACAGTGGGGCCGAGGTAGGGGTGTCCGGTCGGCGAGGACACCCCCACCTCGGCCCTCTTGTGTCGATCAACCCGCGTCGACGGGCGCGGCTGCGGGCGACGACCTGGACGGCGGGTCGGGTGGTGGCCGGTCGTGGCGGGTCCACCCGATGAACCGGGTGAAGTAGGCGGCCGGGTCGACCGTGCCGGTGCCGACCGTCAACGCATCGGTGATCGCGTCGTGCATCAGCAGGCAGAGGTAGATGGCCAGCGCCGGCCGGTCGTGGGCGTACTCCCGCCGCAGGCTCAGCTTGGCCGGCTGGCACGGCCACGGGGCGGCACAGGCCCGGCACCGCCAGGCGGGCCGCGCGGCGACGTGCCGACCGGAGCCGTCCCGCCGGACGGCCGCCGGCCACCTGCGCCGCGCGTCACCCTCCGACGAGGTCACCGGTGCAGGCCGCCCCTGCCATGAACTGTCCGTCGGCGGGGTCACCGCCGACAGCGACCGTTCCCGTCGTGCGTCGTCCGGCGGCGTCACGGCCGACGCCGGTCGCCCGCGCCGTGCGCCGCCCGTCGGTGGGGTCACCGGTGTCGGCCGTTCGCCCGGCGGGCCTGGCCCCGGGTGACCAGGCCCGCCGCGCCCACCCGGTAGACGGCGGTGGGACCGTTCCACAGGTGTCGGCGGTGCGCCGGCAGCGGGGGCGGTGGCGGTTCCCGCAGCGGTACGGCGGCCAGCCGGTCCGGGCACGGCCAGCGCAGCCCACAGGTGCAGTGCCGACCCCAGCGGGACCAGTCCCGGCGATGCCGTGGCGTCACCGGCACCGGCCTGTCACGTTTTCCCATCCACCTGCTCCTTCCGTAAGCCTGTTCACACTCTGCTGTGGACGCGGCTACTTTCTGAAGGGGGCGCGGGGTCTCAGCATCGACTGTGCCGACCGGGTTCGGTCCCGTGGTCGTCGCTGGCGGCGGGTGGCAGACGTGTGGTGGAGGTGTGATGACCGGTGGACGGATGTCGACCCTGGAATTCCTCGGCGCGGAGTTGCGCCGGGCGCGCAGGGAACGCGGGCTGAGCCAGGAGGACCTGGCCCAACAGATCAGCTATTCGTCGTCGCTGGTGGGCATGGTCGAGATCGGCCACCGTACGCCCTCGCAGGACTTCATCACCCGCGCGGACGCCGCCCTGGCGGCCGGCGGCCTCTTCGAACGGCTGCTCGCCCTGGTCCGCGCCGACTCCGCCCCACCCTGGTTCCGGGAATGGATCAGCGTGGAGCGGGAGGCGACGCTGATCCGCTGGTTCGAGCCGTCCCTCATCCCGGGTCTGTTGCAGACCGAGGCGTACGCCCGTGCCGTGCTGCACGGTGGTGGAATGCTACGGGAGGGAGAGACCGAGCAGCGACTCGCAGCGCGTCTGGAGCGACAGTCCGTGCTGGAGCGGGAGCCTCCACCGGAATTCGTGGCCGTGGTTGACGAGGCGGTCCTTCGTCGGGCGGTCGGTGAGCCGGCGGTCATGATCGGGCAGTTCGAGCATTTGCTGCGGCTGACTGAACACGCACACATCAGCGTGCATGTGGTGCCAGCGGATGCCGGTATGCATGCCGGCCTGGCCGGACCGTTCATCCTGGCTCGCACGCCCGAGGGCGGCGAGGTCGCGCACCTGGACACCCCACTGCGAGCGCAGGTCACCGATCGTCCAGATGACGTTGATAGCCTTCAACGCAGGTGGGAGAACCTGCGGGGCGAGGCGCTGCCCCGGCGGGCCTCCCGGGAGCTGATACGGGAGTTGGCGAAGTCATGGAGCTGACCGGCGCGATCTGGCGCAAGTCGACCCGCAGCGACAATGGCGGTGCCACCTGTGTGGAGGTGGCGACGAATCTGCCGCTGGTGGTCGGGGTGCGGGACAGCAAGGACCGGCGTGGCCCGGTGTTGACGTTCACACCCGTCGCCTGGGCCGGCTTCGTGGCCGCGACCAGGGCGGGCACCCTCGGCGTCCGCCAGTGACCGACTCGTCGCTGCCTGACGGCGTTGATGTATCAGTGTGAACGGGCCGTCCGCGTGGTTGTCCCGGGATTTCGTACAGGAGTTGGGTAGTCATGGAGCTGACCGGCGCGATCTGGCGTAAGTCGACCCGCAGCGACAACGGTGGCTCCACGTGTGTGGAGGTGGCGACGAATCTGCCGCTGATGGTCGGGGTGCGGGACAGCAAGGACCGGGGTGGGCCGGTGTTGACCTTCGCCCCTGCCGCCTGGACCGGCTTCGTCGTCGCAGCCAGGGTGGGCACCCTCACCGACCGCCCGTAGCGGATCCGCTCGTCGTTGCGCCGGATCAAAAGAGCTTCGGGGAGTCCGCCGAGAAGTAGGCACCCTGAAACAGGTCCTTGCGAGCGATTTCCAGGTTGCGGGCGGCGGTGTCGAGCATCCGGGCCAGGTCGTCGCAGCCAATGGTCATGGAGACTTTGCGCTTCGCCCGTTCGGTCCGCTTGATCGCCTGCTCGATGTTGAGCAGCGCTTCGGAAACCTCGCGGAGGCCGGACTCTCGGGCCGCTTGTTCGGGGGTGTGGTCAAGATCGGACATGCATGGTCCCCATCGGGAGTTGAGTGGAATCGGTGGGTGCTCTGACCGGGCGGTCCGACGGGGCACGCTTCCACTCTTCGTCGGTGTCGGTCGCACCTACTGTGCGACTGCCCTGACGGATGTTGGGTGAGGGTGGCCCCTGTCGCCCGCAGTTCGCGTCGACCTACCTCGTGGGCAGGGCAGCGTTCCCGGAGGCAGGTTGCGGCGATGAGGGCCAGGCACGACAAGGCGCTGTGGGAGCGCAACGAGGCATGGACGGCGCGGCGGGCGCTCGACCTTGTGCCGCCCCACAACGGCGCCCGCGTGGAGGTGCTTCGCGGCAGTGTCGTCATTTCACCCGATGGCGACTACGACCAGCGGACCGCCCAGCGGGAGTTGGCGTATCTGATCAGCCGAGCTTGCCGGCCCCACGGGTGGTGGGTGGGTTGGTCGGTGAACCTGACTGCACAGGATGATCTTCTGGTTCCGCACCTCGCGGTGCTGCGACAACCGGGAAAGGGCCGACGAGCCATGCCGGTGGAGGCGGCGGTGCTGCTCGGCGAGATCGGCCCGTCCCAGGTCGCAGGTCCCGGCGTGATCGACCGCCCCCCGGAGTACGCCGCCGGGGTTCCCTTCTTCCTCCGGGTCGACCTGCGCAACCGGGTTCCCACCCTGGCGCTCTACGAGCTGACCGACGGGGAGTATCGACCGACGGCCGCTGCTGCTGCGGGGACGACGTTCGTCATGACACAGCCGTTCGCATTCTCGGTCGACCCGGCCGAGCTGCTGGACGAAGCGGCACCTCTCGGCGAGGAGGCGGAACCGGTGGGGCAGGAGGCGGGCACGGAGGGCGACGTCGAGGGGTGAGGCTCCCAGCCGGCGCTCAGCGGGTACGGGGCAGAATGGCCGGGTGACAACTCCCCGGGACCTCGTACTGCTCGGCTCCACCGGTTCGATCGGCACCCAGGCGATCGACATCGTCAGGCGCAACCCCGACCGGTTCCGGGTGGTGGCACTCGGTGCCGGCGGCGGCAACGTCGAGTTGCTCGCCACCCAGGCGCTCGAACTGGGCGTGGACGCGGTCGGGGTGGCGAAGGCGTCCGCCGCGCAGGACCTCCAGCTCGCCTTCTACGCCGAGGCGGGCCGGCGCGGCTGGGCCACCGGGGAATTCAAGCTACCGAAGATCATCGCCGGTCCGGACGCCATGACGGAACTGGCACGGTGGCCCTGCGACGTGGTCCTCAACGGGGTGGTCGGGTCGCTCGGGCTCGCGCCGACGCTGGCCGCGCTGCGCTGTGGTCGTACCCTCGCGTTGGCCAACAAGGAGTCGTTGGTGGCCGGCGGCCCGCTGGTCAGGGCCGCGGTGACGCGGCCGGGGCAGATCGTGCCGGTCGACTCGGAGCATTCGGCGCTGGCCCAGTGCCTGCGCGGCGGCACCCGGGGCGAGGTACGGCGGCTGGTGGTCACGGCCAGCGGCGGACCGTTCCGGGGGCGGCGGCGCGACGAGCTGACCGCTGTCACCCCGGAGCAGGCGCTGGCCCACCCGACGTGGAACATGGGGCCGGTCGTCACGATCAACTCGGCCACCATGGTCAACAAGGCGCTGGAGGTGATCGAGGCGCACGAGCTGTTCGACGTGCCCTACGCCGACATCACCGTGATGGTGCACCCGCAGTCGGTGATCCACTCGATGGTCGAGTTCGTCGACGGCTCGACCCTGGCCCAGGCGAGCCCGCCGGACATGCGGCTGCCCATCGCGCTCGGCATCGGCTGGCCCGACCGGGTGCCCGACGCCGCCACCGCCGTCGACTGGACCACCGCCCACACCTGGGAGTTCGCCCCGCTCGACGACGAGGCGTTCCCGGCGGTGGCGCTGGCCAAGGCGGCCGGCGAGGCGGGCCGCTGCCGCCCGGCGGTCTACAACGCGGCCAACGAGGAGTGCGTCGCGGCGTTCGTCGCCGGACGGCTGCCGTTCCTCGGCATCGTCGACACCCTCGGGCGGGTGTTGGAGGAGGCCCCCGATTTCGGTGAACCAGGTACCGTCGAGGACGTGCTCGCCGCCGAATCGTGGGCGCGCGCGCACGCGCAGGAGATCATCTCGGGGTCGGGGAAGGAAGCCTGATGCTCTATCTGCTCGGGGTGGTGGTGATCGCCCTGGCGATCCTCATCTCGGTGAGCCTGCACGAGGCCGGTCACATGTTGACCGCCAAGGCGTTCGGCATGAAGGTCACCCGCTACTTCGTCGGCTTCGGGCCGACCATCTGGTCGTTCCGCCGGGGTGAGACGGAGTACGGCCTCAAGGCCATCCCGCTCGGCGGGTTCTGCAAGATCGTCGGGATGACGCCGCAGGACGACGACGTCGAGCCGGGCGACGAGAAGCGGGCCATGTGGCGTTACCCGGTCTGGAAGCGGACGATCGTGATGTCCGCCGGCTCGGTCACCCACTTCGCGCTTGCCATCGTCGCGATCTGGCTGGCCGCCATGTTCATGGGCCTGCCCAACAAGGACCTGCCCAACCCGCTCCCGGCGCACGTCAAGGTCGTCGAGTGCGTCGTCCCCACCGACGCGGTCCGCGAGTGCGCCCCCGGAGACCCGGTCAGCCCCGCCAAACAGGCCGGGCTGCGCGACGACGACAAGATCGTCGCGGTGAACGGCGTCGCCGTCCCCGACTACGCCGCGCTGGTCAAGACCGTCCGTGACCTGCCGCCGGGCCAGCCGGCGACGATCAGCTACGAGCGCGACGGGGTCGCCGGCCAGGTCCGGGCCGACCTCGCCGCCGTGCAGCGCAAGCCGCTGGACGACCCGGACGGCGCCCCGGTCACCGTCTCCGCCCTCGGCGTCGCCGGGCCGATGCTCCCGCCCGGCGTCCCGGCGAACGTCACCTACGGCCCGGTCGAGGCCATCCCGGCCACCGCCGGCTACACCAAGGACCTGGCCGTCGGCACCTACGAGGCACTCAAGCGCATCCCCGACAAGGTGCCCGCCCTGTGGACCGCCGTGACCGGCGGCGAGCGGGACAAGGACACCCCGATCAGCGTCGTCGGCGCGAGCCGGCTCGGCGGCGAAGCCCTGGAGAACGGCGTCTGGCAGCTGCTGGTCCTGCTGTTCATCTCGCTGAACTTCTTCGTCGGCGTGTTCAACCTGCTGCCGCTGCTGCCCCTGGACGGCGGCCACATCGCCATCGCCTGGTTCGAACGGGCCCGTTCCTGGCTCTACGCCCGGATCGGCCGGCGCGACCCGGGCCGGGTCGACTACCTCAAGCTGATGCCCATCACGTACGCGGTGATCCTTATCGGTGGCGCGTTCACCCTGCTCACCGCCACCGCGGACATCGTCAACCCCATCACGCTCTTCACAAGGTGAGTGCCTGAAGTGACCGCTGTCAGTCTCGGTATGCCTGCCGTGCCGCCTCCGCCGCTTGCTCCGCGTCGGGTCAGTCGCCAGATCATGGTCGGTTCGGTGCCGGTCGGTGGTGGTGCGCCGGTGTCGGTGCAGTCGATGACCACCACCCTCACCTCCGATGTGAATGCCACCCTGCAGCAGATCGCCGAGTTGACGGCGTCGGGTTGTCAGATCGTCCGGGTGGCCGTGCCCAGTCAGGATGATGTGGAGGCGTTGCCGGCGATCGCGAGGAAGTCGCAGATCCCGGTGATCGCCGACATCCATTTCCAGCCGAAGTATGTGTTCGCGGCGATCGATGCGGGTTGTGCGGCGGTGCGGGTCAACCCGGGCAACATCCGGCAGTTCGACGACAAGGTGAAGGAGATCGCGGCGGCGGCTTCGGCGGCGGGTACGCCGATCCGGATCGGCGTCAACGCGGGTTCGTTGGACAAGCGGCTGCTGGCCAAGTACGGCAGGGCCACCGCCGAGGCGTTGGTCGAGTCGGCGTTGTGGGAGTGCTCGTTGTTCGAGGAGCACGGTTTCCGGGATATCAAGATTTCGGTGAAGCACAACGATCCGGTGGTGATGATCCGGGCGTACCGGCAGCTTGCCGAGCAGTGTGACTATCCGCTGCATCTGGGGGTGACCGAGGCCGGTCCGGCGTTTCAGGGCACCATCAAGTCGGCGGTGGCTTTCGGGGCGTTGCTGGCTGAGGGGATCGGCGACACGATCCGGGTGTCGTTGTCGGCGCCGCCGGTGGAGGAGATCAAGGTCGGCAACCAGATCCTGGAGTCGCTGGGGTTGCGTGAGCGTGGGTTGGAGATCGTTTCCTGCCCGTCGTGTGGCCGGGCTCAGGTGGATGTCTACAAGTTGGCCGAGGAGGTCACCGCCGGTCTGGAGGGGTTGCCGGTGCCGTTGCGGGTCGCCGTGATGGGTTGCGTGGTGAACGGGCCGGGTGAGGCCCGTGAGGCCGATCTCGGGGTCGCCTCGGGCAACGGCAAGGGGCAGATCTTCGTCAAGGGACAGGTCGTCAAGACCGTCCCCGAGGGACAGATCGTCGAGACCCTGATCGAAGAGGCGCTACGCATCGCCGACGAAATGGGCGCGGAGATCCCCGAGGAACTGCGCGACCTGATCCCCGGCCCCACCGTCACCGTGCACTGAGCCACTGTCGGAACGGGCGGCCCTCCCACCGGGAGGGCCGCCTTTTTCGGTAAGGGGGCCGATCGTCGCCGGGATGCCCGGCGACCCGGGTCGGGGTCATGGTGACCCCCGGCCTGGGTCACGGTGATGCGGGGGTGGGTGTCCTGTGGTGGTCCGGCACGGGTTGCGGGTCCGGGTCGGGCATGGTGGTGATCCGGGTCGGGCTGTTCGTGGTCCGGGCCGGCAGGCGGGGTTCGCCGTGCTGGCCCGGACGTCGCGGGTCGCCGCGGTGTCGGGTCGCCCCCTCGGGGGGTCACTCCGATTCGGCGAGGATCGCGTACAGCTTGCGGCGGGTCTCGTCGAGCACCTGGGCGGCGCGTTCCCGCTGGTCGTCGGTGCCGGTCATCATCACCTGGCGCAGCGCGTGCATGGCCTGCGCGCCCGCGTCGCGGATGTCGTGCCAACTGTTGACGGTGTCCTCGGCGAACTCGGCCCAGGGTGGGGTCTGCGCGGCCGTCGCAGCCTCCTCCCGACCGGCCTCGGTCAGGTCGAACCGCTTGCGCCCGCCGCCGGCCGGATCGGTGCTGGCGGCGATGACGCCCTCGTCCTCCAGCAGTTGCAGCGTCGGATAGATCGACCCCGGGCTGGGCCGCCAGGCCCCGCCGGTGCGGGAGTCGATCTCCTGGATCATCTCGTAGCCGTGCATCGGCCGCTCGGTGAGCAGGGCCAGCACGGCGGCCCGGACGTTGGGCCGGCGTCCCCGGCCGCGCCCGCGCCCGCCCCGGCCGCCGCCCCAACCCCCGTGCCCGTGTGGGCCGGGCGGTACGGGCGGGAAGCCGAAGCCGCGCTGCCGGGCCTCCTGCAGTGCGTGGATCCGACGGTGGAATCCCATCGTGTCGTCCTTTCGTTGTGCTGTCGCTGATGCATCAACGATATATCGGCAATGTGTTGGCGACAAGTCCGTAGGCGGCTGTGCCGGTCGCCCGGCGAACCACCGCCCGGATCTGGCAGGCTGGTAACCGTGCTCACGGTGCCGGTACGCCAACTGGGAGAGTCGGAGCGGCGCGCCGTCGAGCGGCTGCTCGACCTCGACCCGTACGCGGGCGCGCAGGTCGCCGAGCGGGTCGCCGCGCGCGGTCTGGCCTGGTGGCGGGCCGAGGGTCGGATCCTCGGCTACGGCACCCGCCGCAACCTGGAGTCGATCTGCTGGCTCGGCGGCAACCTCACCCCGATCCTCGCCACCGACTCCGCCGTCGCCGCCTTCGCCGAGCAGCTCTCCGGCGAGGAACGGCTCTGCTCCTCCATCGTCGGACGGGCCGACGCGGTGCTCGGCCTCTGGGACCGGCTCGCCGAACACTGGGGGCCGCCCCGCGACGTCCGCCCCAACCAGCCGCTCCTGGCCACCGAGACCCCGCCGGCCATCCCGGTCGACCCCGAGGTGCGCCGGGTCCGCCCCGACGAGGTGCACCTGCTCTTCCCCGCCGCGGTCGCCATGTACGCCGAAGAGGTAGGCGTCTCACCCCTGGCCGACGACGGCGGCCGGGCCTACCGCCGACGGGTCGAGGACCTGGTCCGCGCCGGCCGGGCGTACGCCCGCATGGTCGACGGCGAGGTCGTGTTCAAGGCCGAACTGGCGGTGGTGACCCGCCGTACCGCCCAGGTCCAGGGCGTCTGGGTGGCCCCGGCGTGGCGCGGACGCGGGATCGCGAGCGCCGCGATGGCCGCCGTCGTCCGCGACGCGCTGCTCCGGGTCGCCCCCACGGTCAGCCTCTACGTCAACGACTTCAACCGGCCCGCACGCCGGGTCTACGAACGCTGCGGCTTCCACCGGGTGGGCACCCTCGCCACCATCCTCTTCTGACGGTCCCGCCCCTCGCGCCTCCTCGGTCGCCACGCCCGCCACGCGCCCCCGCCTGCCTGGGTGCCCGGCCCGCCACGCGTTCCCGCCTTCCGCGGTCGCCCCGCCCGCCACGCGTTCCCGCAGGCCGCCCCGACTCACCGCGCCTCGCCCGTCGCCGTGCCCCGTCTGGTCGCCGTGCCCCGTCTGGTCGCCGGCCCGTCCCGGTGATCAAGAGGTTTAGGTCAGTTGATCAAGAGGTATGCGGCAAGTTGAAGATCAAATCTGACGCAAACCTCTTGATCACCGGGGCGGGGCGGGGCGGACGTGGCGGGGCGGGGCGGACGAGGCGGGGCGGGGCGGGGCGGGGTGGGTGGGTGTGGTGGTAAATGCGTTGAGGGGAGGGGGGCGGGGGGTCAGGCTGGGGGGTACCGCCGCCCCGAGTCCCGGAGGGAATCTCCATGCGCCTGCTCCGTGATCTCTGGGCGTCCGCGCCACGCCGCGTGACGGCCGTGATCGTCCTCGTCGTCCTCGGTGCCGCCGGTCAGGCCGCCGCCTCGGCGGTCGCCGGCCCGGTGCTGGTGCACCGCTCGCCCGGGTGGTTCGTCGCCCTGGTCGTCGCCCTGGTCGTCGCCGTCTTCGGCGAGTTGGTGATCGCGCTGCTGATGGCGGGCATCACCGCCGACTGGTCCGCCGACGTGCGTCGCCGGCTGTGCCGGGTCGCCCTCGGGCAGGATCTGCCCACCCTGGAGGGCACCCCGGTCGGCGAACTGCTCGACCGGATCGACAACGACGTCTACCAGGTCGCCTCCGAACTGCGGAACACCGGCGTCCGGCTGGTCCAGGGGCTGGTGCTCTGCCTGCTCGCCACGGTCAGCGCGCTGTTCGTCTGGTGGCCGGCCGGGGTGGCGATGCTGCTGCTCACCGCGCTGCTCATCGTGGTGCTGCGCCGTCCCACCGCCGCCATCGCCCCGGCCCGGATGTCCGAGGAGGAAGCCTGGTCGGACCTGGCCGCCGTGATGGAGGAGGCGGTGCACGGCCAGGACGACGTCCGTACCAGCCTCGCCCAGCCGTACGTGCTGCGGTTGTACGCCCGGCGGGCCGCCGAGGTGCTGGCCCGCTGCCGCCGGGTCTTCCTGATGTCGGCGCGGGTCACCGCCTTCGCCGCCGGCACCATCCGGGTCGGGATCGCCGGGGTGGTGCTCACCGGGGCCTGGGCGTTGACCACCGGCCGGATCGACGGCGCCCGGCTGACCGCGATCTGGCTGCTCGCGTTGAGCTTCGGCGCGACCGTCGAACACCTCGCCCGCTGGGTGCCGCACCTGCAGTACGCGCTCGGCGCCTGGGCCCGGGTGCTGCTGCTCTCCGACGCCCGGCAGGAACCCTCCGGCGGTCTCACCCCCACCGACGGCGACCTGACCCTGCGCGGGCTCACCTTCCGCTACCCGGCCACCGGCGAGGACGAGCGGGAACCCGCGCTGCGTGACGTCCGGCTCAGCTTCGTCCGGGGCCGGTCGTACGCGCTGGTGGGGCGGACCGGTTCGGGCAAGTCGACGCTGGCCAAGGTGCTCACCCGGGCGGTCGAGGTGCCGCGTGGCACGGTGCTGCTCGGCGACACCGACCTGTGCGACCTGGACGTCGAGGAACTGCGCCGGTGGATCGCGGTGGTGCCGCAGCGTACCGAGATCCTCGCCGGCACCCTCGCCGAGAACGTCGCCCTGTTCGATCCGGACCTGCTCGACGACGCGCCCCGGGCGCTGGCCGAGCTGGGGCTCACCGGGTGGGTCGCGGAGCTGCCGGACGGCATCCGGACCCGGCTGGGTGAGGGCGGCCACGTGCTCTCCGCCGGCCAGGAACAGCTGGTGGCGTTCGCCCGCATCCTGGTGCGCGACCCGCACGTGGTCATCCTCGACGAGGCCACCGCGCGGTTGGACCCGGTCACCGAGACCCGGGTACGCGAGGCGACCGAACGCCTGCTCACCGACCGGATCGGCATCATCATCGCGCACCGGCTGTCGTCGGTGCGGCGCTGCGACGAGGTGGTGGTGATGGCCGACGGTGCGGTCCTGGAGGCCGGCCCGCTGCGCTCCTCGGCCCGTTTCGCCGAGCTGCTCGCCACCAGCCACGCCGCCGCGTACACCCCGGTCGGTGCGGGCCGGTCCGGCAGCGGGGGTGGCGTGGACCTGCTAGACGGCCCGGCCACCGCCTGGCCGGAGGCGGGCTCTCCAGGCACCGCCTGGCCGGCGGCCGGCTCTCCAGGCACCGCCTGGCCGGAGGCAGGCTCCCCGGCCACCGCCTGGCCAGGGGCCGACGCGACGCTCCCGACCGGGGCGACCGGCACCGGGCCGGGCGTCGACAAGCCGGACGGCGACGGGCCGGGTCGGGCCGCCGCCGTGGCGGGGACCGGATCTGCCGGGCGGGCGGCGGTGGCCGTACCGAAGGGGGACCCGCCGCCGCTGCCGCCGCTACCGCCCGCGCGGACCATGCGGGAGATCCTGCGCCTGGGCCTCAACGATCCGCGCCTCGGCCTGCTGTCGGTCGGGCTGTTCATGGTGATCACCGTGCTCGGCCTCGACGGCACGGTGCTGCCCTGGCTGTGGGCGGACGTCGTCGACGGCGGTGACCCGTGGCTGCCGGCGCTCGGTATCGCCGCCGCGCTGGTGGTGGTGCTGCCGCTGCCCTTCCTGACGAACCTGCGGTTCCCCCAGTGGTGGGTACGGCAGATGTTGCGGATGAGCCTGCGGCTGGTGCACGGCCAGACCGGCCCGCGCCGCACCAGCCGGCACACCCCGGCCGAGGTGGTGGCGCAGAGCGGGGACACCGAACGGGTCGTGCAGCTCGCCGACAACCTGATGGACCAGTTCATCGCCCTGGTGACGATGGTGACCATGACGCTGATCACGGGCAGTTTCGTGCCGGCGCTGTTCTTCGTGGGCACGATGGCCGTGTCCGGGCTCGCCGCCACCCTGTTCGGCCCCCGGTTGGAGCGTTCCGCGCGGGACACGGTGGCCGCCCGCGCCGCCTTCGCCACCGCGCTGGTCTCGTCGCTGTCGGCGGCCCGGACGGTCAAGCTCGCCGGGGCGACCCGGCCGGTGCTCGACCACCTCTCCGCGCTGGACCTGGTGCGCAGCGACCGGCAGCGGCGGGAGATCGCCGCGCAGGTGTGGGCCCGCTCCACCCCCTCGGTGGCCAGCGGGCTGCTGCCGATCGCCGCGTGGGCGCTCTACCTCGGTGGAGGGCTCTCCGCCGGTGCCACCCTGGTCGCCGTGTCCACCCTCGGGGCGGCCCGCTGGTTCGCCTGGACCACCGCGTCGCTGGTCTCGCAGTACCCGTCGGCGCGGGTGTGGACCCGGCGGACGGTGGCGATGACCGGGATCGGGGCGTACTCGGCGGAGGTGCCGGGGGTGGATCTCGCCGCCGGCACCGCCCCCGCGCCGGAGCCGCCGCCGCGCCGGCCGCTGCGCCGCCTGGAACTGGCCGGCTTCGGGGCGCTGCACTCCGACGGCACCCTCGCCGTACGGGACGTCGACCTGACCGTCGACCGGGGCCAACTGGTGCTGGTGGTGGGGCCGGTCGGCTCCGGCAAGTCGTCGCTGCTGCGGGCGCTGGCCGGGATCGTGCACCACGTCGGGGAGCTGCGGTGGAACGGCGGGCCGGTGACCGAGCCGGAGCTGTTCCTGCGCCCCCAGCAGGTCGGCTACGTCGGTCAGCTACCCAGGGTGCTCTCCGGCACGGTCGCCGACAACATCGCCCTCGGCCACGACGTCGACGCCGCCGGGGCGGTCACCACCGCCCAACTGGAGCACGACCTGGCGGGTGGCGGCGGGCTGGGGCTGCTCATCGGGCACAAGGGCACCCGGCTGTCCGGTGGGCAGTTGCAGCGGCTGGCGCTGGCCCGGGCGCTCGCCCCGCGTACCGAACTGCTGGTCGCCGACGACGTGTCCTCCGCGCTGGACGTCACCACCGAGCTGGCGCTGTGGGCGGCGTTGCGGGAGCACGGGGTGACCGTGGTCGGCTCCACCTCGAAACGGGCGGCGCTGGTCCGCGCCGACCACGTGGTGGTGCTGGTCGACGGCACGGTCGCCGCCCAGGGTGCGTGGCGGGAGCTGGAGGACGACTGGGGTCACCTGGCCGGCTGACCCGGCCACCCACGACCCGCTCCCGCCACTCGGGCCGGGCCGGGCGGGACCGGGGAGAGTCGTCGTCGCTCCAGCGACGACCACTCTCCCCGCAACGGTCGCCGCAGGCCGGCCGGGAACAGTCAGAAGGCGCGGGCGTACGGGTCGGGCCAGTCGGGGGTGGCACCGAGCTTCGCGGCGGCCCGGCGCGGCCAGTACGGGTCGCGCAGCAGTTCCCGACCGAGCAACACGAGGTCGGCCTCCCCGGCGGCGACGATCTGCTCGGCCTGCTCCGGCTCGACGATCAGGCCGACCGCGCCCGTCGGTACGCCGGCCTCGCGGCGGATCCGCGCGGCCAGCGGCACCTGGTAGCCGGGCCCGACCGGGATGGCCGCCCGGGTCGACGCCCCGCCGGAGGAGGCGTCCACCAGGTCGACACCGGTCGCGGCCAGTTCGGCGGCGAGGGCGACGCTGTCGTCCGCCGTCCAGCCGCCGTCGACCCAGTCGGTGGCGGAGATCCGGGTGAGCACCGGCACCTGCTCGCCGACGGTGGCCCGGACCGCGCGGGCCACCTCCAGGGTGAGTCGCATCCGGGCGGCCCGGTCGCCGCCGTAGCCGTCGGTGCGGTGGTTGGTCAGCGGGGACAGGAACTCGTGCAGCAGGTAGCCGTGCGCGGCGTGGATCTCCACGGCGGCGAAGCCGGCGTCGACGGCCCGGCCGGCGGCGGTGGCGAACGCGGACACCACCCCGGCGATCCCGGTCTCGTCCAGCGCGGTCGGCTGCCGGTAGTCGGGCAGGAACGGCTCGGCTCCGGGGCCGACCGGCGTCCAGCCGCCCTCGGCGTCCGGCACCCCGCCGCGCCCGGCCGCCCACGGCCGCCAGGTGCTGGCCTTGAACCCGGCATGCGCGAGCTGCACGGCGGGCACCGCCCCCTGGGCGGCGACGAACGCGGTGACCGGCCGCCACGCGTCGACGTGCGCGTCGGACCAGATGCCCGTGTCCTGGGGGCTGATCCGCCCCTCGGGAACGACCGCGGTGGCCTCGGTGACGACCAGGCCGGCCCCGCCGACGGCCCGGGACCCGAGGTGCACCCGGTGCCAGTCGGTGGGCAGCCCGTCCGGGCCGGCGCTGTACTGGCACATCGGCGCGAGGGCGATCCGGTTGGGCAGGGTGACGCCGCGCAGGGCGAGCGGGGTGAACAGGGCACTCATGCGGGTGATCCTCCGGTACGGGCGGGTGGCGGTGCGGGGCGGGGCGCAGTGTCCGGGGGGAGGACCCGGCCGGGCTGCGTGCGGCCGGTGCGCTCAGGCGGGTGCCGGCGCGAGGTCGTCGCGGCGGGCGGGCCGGTCGACGGTCCCGTCGGCGTCGGTCCGGTCGGCGTCGGTCAGGTCGCGCCGTCCGGCGTCGGCGTAGGCGTCGCGGTCCAGGATGCCCTCGCGGGCGGCCACGATGGTCGGCACGACAGCCTGCCCGGCCACGTTGGTGGCGGTGCGGATCATGTCCAGGATCGGGTCGATCGCCAGCAGCAGGCCCGCCCCGGCAAGCGGCAGGCCCAGCGTGCTCAGGGTCAGGGTCAGCATGACGATGGCACCGGTCAGGCCGGCGGTGGCGGCCGAACCGACCACCGAGACGAAGGCGATCAGCAGGTAGTCGCCGACGCCGAGGTCCACCCCGAAGACCTGGGCCACGAAGATCGCGGCGAGCGCCGGGTAGATCGCGGCGCAGCCGTCCATCTTGGTGGTGGCGCCGAACGGCACCGCGAAGGAGGCGTACTCGCGGGGGACGCCGAGGCGCTCGACGGCACGCTGGGTGACCGGCATGGTGCCCACCGAGGACCGGGACACGAAGGCCAGTTCGATCGCCGGCCAGGCCCCGGCGAAGAACCGCAGCGGGTTGAGCCGGCCGGCGGTGACCAGCAGCAGCGGGTAGACCACGAACAGGACGACGGCGCAGCCGACGTAGACGGCGGTGGTGAACTTCGCCAGCGGGGCCAGCAGGTCCCAGCCGTACGCGGCGACGGCGTGGCCGATCAACCCGAGGGTGCCGATCGGGGCGAGCCGGATCACCCACCACAGCGCCTTCTGCACGATGGCCAGCACCGCGCGGTTGAGCTCGACGAACGGCTCGGCGGCCGTACCGACCAGCAGTGCGGCGGCACCGACGACCAGGGCGAGGAAGACGATCTGGAGCACGTTGCCCTCGACGAACGCGCCCACCGGGTTGGTCGGCACGATGCCGGTGAGGAAGTCCGTCCACGAGCCGGTGGTCTTCGGGGCGGTCGCGCCGCCGACGTCCAGGTTCACCCCCCGGCCCGGGTCGGTGAGCAGGCCGATGCCGATGCCGAGGCTCACCGCGATCAGCGCGGTGACGCCGAACCAGAGCAGCGTCTTCAGCGCCAGCCGGGCGGCGTTGGCCACCCCGCGCAGGCTGACCACGCTGACCACGATCGCGGTGAAGACCAGCGGCGGGACGGCCAGCTTGAGCAGTTGGACGAAGAGCCCGCCGACGGTGTCGAGGGTGCTCGCCAACCAGCTCAGGTCGCCCGCTCGGGCGAGGAAGCCCAGCGCCGCGCCGAGCACGAGGCCGAGCAGGATCTGGGCGGAGAAGGGGAACTTGCGCAGGGTGGAAGCCATCAGGATGCGTCCAATGTCGGGAGGGGTCGGTCGGCGGGCAGCGTCAGGGGCGCGGCTGCGCCGGACAGACCCCACTGGCCTGCCGTCGGAGGTCGACGTACAGGCGCACGGTGAGGTGCCAGACATTGGTCATCGCCTGTCGACGGTACTCCCGGCCGACCGCGAGCTGGAAGGACCGATCCGGGTGAGGCTCCTTACACGGACGTTGTCGACCCGGTGACCCGTTTGTCACGTTCGACGTGCTCACGCGGGTGGGGTACCGCCCGGTCGGCGCGTCTGTCGGTGGCCGGGCGGTGCCGGGCCAGCAGCAGCGCGGTGCACAGGCCCCAGCCGGCACAGATCACCAGCAGCATCCGTTCCAGCCCGGCCACCAGGTCGCCCCGGCCCACCGTCAGCAGGCCCAGCGCGACCGCCCCGGCCACCGGCAACGCCACCACCCCGGCGACCCGGGCCACCCGGCGCAGCTCCGGCGTCGCCGGCCGGAGGAACCCGACCACCAGCATGGCGAGCACGGTCACCCCGGCCGCCACGATGCTCGCCCCGGCGTGCACCAGGTCGGCCGGCGTCGCCGTCTCGAACGGCGGCAGCGGGCACCCGGCGCTGCACGTCACCGCGCCGGAGACCACGGTGCCGGCGGCACCGGCCAGCAGCAGGCCGGCCGCGAGCCGCAGCGTCGCCGGCAGCGCCGCGGCCAGCGACAGCAGCGCCGCCGCCAGGGCGAACACCCCCAGCCGGTACGTCGAGGCGAACGCGCTGTCGCTGACCCCGGCCTCGCTGACGTACCCGCGCCACGGGCCACCCGGGCCGGCCCCGACGGCGACGGTCACCGCGACCCCGCCGAGCAGCACGCAGCCGGCGGCGATCCAGCCGGCGACGGCGCGGGCGGCGTCAGGCACGGCCGTGCGGGGTGAGGAAGCCGGACGTGTCCGGGCCCGCCGGCACCACCCCGGTCGGGTTGATCTCACGGTGGGTGGCGTAGTAGTGCCGCTTGATGTGGTCGAAGTCCACCGTCGCGCCGAAACCCGGGGTCTGGAACAGGTCCCGGGCGTACGCCCAGAGCACCGGCATCTCGGTCAGCTTCTGCCGGTTGCACTTGAAGTGCCCGTGGTAGGCCACGTCGAAGCGGACCAGCGTGGTGAACAGCCGCACGTCCGCCTCGGTGATCGCGTCACCCATCAGGTACCGCCGGTCGGTCAACCGCCGCGACAACGCGTCCAACCGGGCGAACAGCGCCGCGTACGCCTCGTCGTACGCCTGCTGGGAGGTGGCGAAGCCGCACCGGTAGACGCCGTTGTTGACGTCGGTGTGGATCTCGGCCATCAGCGCGTCCATTTCCGGGCGCAGCGCGACCGGATACAGGTCGGGGGCGTCCGGGGCGTGCAGGCGTCGCCACTCGGTGGAGAAGTCGAGGGTGAGCTGCGGATAGTCGTTGGTGACCACCCGGCCGGTGCGGGTGTCCACCAGTGCGGGCACGGTCACCCGGCCGGTGTAGTCGGGGTCGGTGGCGAGGTACGCCTCGGACAGGAAGCCGATGCCCAGCGCCGGGTCGAAGCCGTCCGGGTCGAGGGTGAACCGCCAGCCGCGTTCGTCGCGGATCGGGTCGACCGTGCCCAGCGAGATCACCCCGTCCAGGCCGAGCAGGCCCCGCACGATCATGGCCCGGTGCGCCCACGGGCAGGCCCGGCACCAGATCAGCCGGTACCGGCCGGCCTCCAACGGCCAGCGGCCCTGCCCGTCCGGTCCGCCGCCCTCGGGCGAGGTGGAGTGCGGGGTGACCCGGCCGGTGAACCGGTTGGGCTGGCGGACGAACGCCCCACCGCCGGAGGTCTCTGCGCTGAACTGGGCCCGGGTCATACCGCCAACCTATCCGGCGTCCGCCCGCCCGACCTGTCGTGCGACCCGGCCGGGGCGGCGTCCGGCGCGGGCGTGGATATCCTGACGGCTGGCGTCCCCGTGACCCGGGTGACGCCGGGACCGCCAGCCCCTTCCCACCCCCGAAGGACGTGCGTCGATGACCGTGGCCTACCTCGTGTCCGGAGTCCGTACCCCGATCGGCCGGTACGCCGGCGCGCTGGCCGGGGTGCGCCCCGACGACCTGGCCGCCCACGTGCTGCGCGAACTGGTCGCCCGGCACCCGGCGGTGGACTGGGCCCGGGTCGACGACGTGGTGCTGGGCTGCGCCAACCAGGCCGGTGAGGACAACCGCAACGTGGCCCGGATGGCGGCGCTGCTGGCCGGCCTGCCGCAGGAGGTGCCGGGCAGCACCGTCAACCGGCTCTGCGGCTCCGGCCTGGACGCGCTGGCCACCGCCGCCCGTGCCGTGGTGGCCGGGGAGGCCGACCTGGTGCTCGCCGGTGGTGTCGAGAGCATGAGCCGGGCCCCGTTCGTCATGCCGAAGGCGGCCACGCCGTATTCGCGGGCCGCCGAGGTGTACGACACCACCCTCGGCTGGCGGTTGGTCAACCCGCTGATGGAGGCGGGGTGGGGGATCGACTCGATGCCCGAGACGGCCGAGAACGTGGCCGCCGAGTTCGGCGTCGACCGGCGTGCGCAGGACGAGTTCGCGCTGCGTTCCCAGCAGCGGGCCGCCAAGGCGCAGGCCGACGGCCGGTTCGCCGAGGAGATCGTGCCGGTGACCGTGCCGGCCGGCCGGCGGGAGACGAAGCTGGTCGAGGTCGACGAGCACCCCCGGGAGACGACGCTGGCGAAGCTGGCCGCGCTGCCCACCCCGTTCCGGGCCGGCGGCACCGTCACCGCCGGCAACTCCTCGGGCGTCAACGACGGCGCGGTGGCCCTGCTGGTGGCGTCCGAGGCGGCGGTGGCCCGGTACGGCCTGAGCCCGCTCGCCCGGGTCAGCGGCGCGGCGGCGGCCGGCGTACCACCCCGGATCATGGGGATCGGGCCGGTGCCGGCCACCCGTCGGCTGCTCGACCGGCTCGGCCTCGCCCTGGCCGACGTGGACGTCATCGAGCTGAACGAGGCGTTTGCCGCGCAGGGGATCGCGGTGCTGCGCGAGCTGGGCCTGCCGGAGGACGCCGAGCACGTCAACCCGAACGGCGGGGCGATCGCCCTGGGGCATCCGCTCGGGGCCAGCGGTGCCCGGCTGGCGTTGACCGCCGCCGTGGAACTGCGCCGCCGGGGCGGCCGGCGTGCCCTGGCGACCATGTGCGTCGGGGTGGGTCAGGGCATCGCGCTGGTGCTGGAATCCGTCGACTGACGTGTCGTGGTGGCCTGTGGTGCGCGGCTGGACGCGCAGCGTGACCATGGTTCGTCCGGCGGGTCCGACCTGCCGGTCCCGGGCACAGATCGGGGTCGGCTGATCTCCCGTACCTGGGCGGACGGGCCTAGAGTGGTCAGCACCACACGATCCGCGGGTCGGCCGGTGCGGCTCCGCGTGCCCGCGCACGCCGTCGACGCCGGTGCCCTCCCGCACCGCGGCGACGAACTGGGGGGCCAGGCAGAGATGCAGACGCCGGACGGACTTCCCGCCGAGATCGACCTGAGCCGGCCCAGCGCCGCCCGGGTCTACGACTACTTCCTCGGCGGCGCGCACAACTTCGAGATCGACAGGCGGCTCGCCGAGCAGATCGCCGGCATGACCCCCAACCTCGCGGCCACCATGCGCTCCGGCCGGGAGTTCCTGCGCCGCGCCGTCCGGGCGCTGCTCGACGCCGGCATCGACCAGTTCCTCGACATCGGCTCGGGCATCCCCACCGTCGGCAACGTCCACGAGGTCGCCCAGGCCGCCGACCCGCAGGCCCGGATCGTCTACGTCGACATCGACCCGGTCGCCGTGGCGCACAGCCGCGAACTGCTCACCGGCAACGACCGGGCGGTCGCCGTGCACGCCGACCTGCGGGAGCCGAAGCGGATCCTGGACGAGGCCCGGTCCAGCGGCCTGATCGACTTCGACCGTCCGCTGGGCATCCTGCTCGCCGGGGTGGTGCACTTCATCCCCGACGCCGACCGCCCGGCCGACATCCTCGCCACCCTGCGGGCCGCCGCCGCACCCGGCAGCTTCCTGGTCATCTCCCACTCCACCTTCGAGGACCAGCCCCAGGAGATGCTCGACGCGCAGCGGCTCTCGGCCCGCACCGACACCGAGATCACCCTGCGGTCCCGCGCCGAGATCACCGGATTCTTCGGTGACTGGACGCTGCTCGCGCCCGGCGTGGTGCACATGCCGCTGTGGCGGCCCGACTCCCCGTCCGACGTGGACGACCACCCCGAGCGGTTCGGGGCGTTCGGCGGCGTCGCCCGGTACGACCGTCCCGCCGGCTGAGCCGACCATGTCCGCCGTTCCGGACCCCGGCGGCACCGACGCGTCCCGTCCGGGCGCGCAGGGCTACGCCGCCGACTGGGCACGGGCGGTACGCCGGCTCGGGTTCGTGCCGATGAGCACGGAGGAGACCGAGCGGCTGCTGCTGACGCACACCGTACGGCTGGCGCAGGCCCTGCTTGCCGAGGAGTTCTCCGCCGCCCCGGCGGAGGAGGTGGGCCGGGCGCTGGTGGAGGCGCACCTGACCGAACCGCGCATCCTGGACTGGTCGGTTCGGGCGCTCGGCGAACAGTTGCCGCGGCGGGTGCTGCCCTCGGACGACCTGCCACCCGACCTGCCCGTCCGGGTGGCCGCGTTGCAGGGTGGGCTGGCCGCCGGGTTCGGCCGGGCGCTGCGCGACCGTACCTTCAGCCAGCAGGAGCGGATCGCCCGGTCGGCCTGGCAGGCGCGGGATTCGGTGGAGCGGGCGTTGCGCGACAGCGAGGCGCGGTTCCGGGCGGTCTTCACCGGGGCGGTCATCGGTATCGGGATCGCCGGCATCGACGGTCAGATCATCGACGTCAATCAGTCCTTCGCCGACATGCTCGGTTACACCCCGGAGGAGCTGCGGCAGACCAACGTCTCCTCGCTGTTCCATCCCGACGACGCGGCCGGGATGTGGGAGATGTACCAGGAGCTGATCGAGGGCAAGCACGACAGCGTGCGGGTGGAGAAGCGCTACTACCGCAAGGACGGCAGCATCGTCCTGACCGACCTGGCCGTCTCGCTGATCCGGCACGACGACGGCCGCCCCCGGTTCACGGTCGCGATGATCGAGGACATCACCCAGCGGTACGAACTCCAGCAGCGGCTGCGGTTCCAGGCCCTGCACGACCCGCTCACCGGCCTGCCCAACCGGACGCTGTTCTTCGAGCGGCTCGGCCAGGTCTTCGCCGACGCCGGGCCCGAGCAGCGCATCGGCGTCTGCTTCCTCGACCTGGACGGCTTCAAGGCGGTCAACGACAGCCTCGGCCACGACCTCGGCGACCGGCTGCTGGTCACCATCGCCCGGCGGCTGTCCGACTGCGTCATCGGTCAGGGGCACCTGGTGGCCCGGATGGGTGGTGACGAGTTCGTCATCCTGGTCAACGGCGGCGAGGGCATCGACGACGCGGTCGGTGTGGCCGAGCTGGCGCTCGCCGCGGTGGCCGCGCCGGTGCTCGTCGGCGACCACCAGCTCGCCGTGTCGGCGAGCGTCGGGGTGGTCGAGTGCCCGGCCAGCGAGACCAGCGTGTCCGAGCTGATGAAGGCCGCCGACACCACGCTGTACTGGGCGAAGGCGGAGGGCCGGGGCCGCTGGGCGGTGTACGACCCGGAGCGCAGCGCCGCCGACATCGCCCGGTCCGCGCTGGCGGCGGGCCTGCCGGCGGCCCTGGACCGGGGCGAGTTCGTGGTCCACTACCAGCCGATCGTCTCCCTGCTGGACGGCTCGATGCTCGCGGTGGAGGCGCTGGTCCGCTGGGCACACCCGGAGCGGGGCCTGGTCGGCCCGGACCGGTTCATCGGCCTGGCCGAGGAGACCGGGCTGATCGTTCGGCTGGGCGAGTGGGTGCTGCGGCAGGCGTGCCGCGACGCCCGCGCCTGGCACCGCGAGTTCCCGGAGGCGAAACTGGTGGTCAGCGTCAACCTGGCCGCCCGGCAGGCCGACGACCCGGCCATCGTGGACACCGTCGCCAGCGCGTTGAGCCGCAGCGGCCTGCCGGCGGAGCTGTTGCAGCTGGAGCTGACCGAGAGCGCCGTGATGGGCACCGCCGGCGAGCCGCTACGGTCGTTGTACCGGTTGGCGGACCTGGGCGTACGGCTGGCCATCGACGACTTCGGCACCGGCTACTCCAACCTGGCGTACCTGCGGCGGTTGCCGATCCACTGCCTGAAGCTGGCCGGTCCGTTCGTCGAGGGCATCCGGGGTGACGGCGACGACCCGTCACCCGACCACCGGGACGAGCGGATCGTCGACGCCCTGGTCCGGTTGGCGCACGCGCTGGAGCTGTCGGTGACCGCCGAGGCGGTGGAGACCGGGGAGCAGGCTGAACGGTTGCGGGCGTTGCGCTGCGACACCGGCCAGGGCCGCTGGTTCGGCCCGCCCGCCCCGGCCGACCAGATCACCGCCCGGCTGCGCGGCGGGACCGGGGCGGGACCGGACGGGGGAGAGGTGGCGGGGTGAGCCTGACCGACGGTGAGGCGGCGTTCTCGGTGATCGCGGCCATCGCGATCGTCGCCGGGTTGGCCGGGGTGGTGGTGCCCGGTCTGCCGGCGCTGCCGCTGTGCTGGGGCGGGGTGCTGCTCTGGGCGCTCTTCGGCGGTGCCGGGCCGGGCCGCTGGGCGGTGCTCGCCGCCGCCACCGTGGTCGCCGCCGGCGGTGCGGTGGTCAAGTACGCCTGGCCGGGGCGCAACCTCAAGCGCACCGGGGTGCCCACGTCGTCGCTGCTCGTCGGCGGCCTGCTCGGGCTGGTCGGGTTCTTCGTCATCCCGGTGATCGGCCTGGTGATCGGTTTCGTCGGCGGGGTGTGGGGGGCCGAACGGCTGCGGCTTGGCAGCAACCAGCTCGCCTGGCCGGCGACGGTGCAGGCGTTGAAGGCGGCCGGCCTGTCGATGCTCGTGGAGTTCCTGGCCGGTCTGGTGATCGCCGCCCTCTGGGTGGCCGGCCTCCTCTTCACCTGACCACCCACGACAGCGGCCGGGACCACCCACGGGAGCGCCCGGCAAGGTCGACTCGGTTGGGTCGATGTTGCGGTATCCGGCCGCCGGGACACCGCAACATCGGCCCAGGTGAGTCGATCAAGACGTGGCGGGCCGGCGATGGTCGGGAGAAGGTCAGGCAGCGGGTCCGATCTGCTTGGCCAGGTCGACGAACGACTGCCAGGTGTCCGGAGCGAAGGCGAGGGTGCCGCCGGCACGGTCCTTGGTGTCGCGGACGAGGACGACGCCGGGCAGATTGTCCGCCACTTCGACGCAGTCGCCGCCGCCCGAACCGCTGCGGCTGGACTTGCGCCACTTGGCACCGATCAGGTCCATGACTTCACAACTTCCTTCATCAGCTCGGTCGACTGCCGGCGGGACAGGGCCTCGTTGCGGACCGTCTCCCACCTTGACAGCAGGGTAGCCAGGGCGTCGTCCTTGTCCACGACGATCCCGCCCAGTTGGTTCTCCAGGTTACCCACCCAACCACCGTCTGCGGTCTTCGCCAGGATGAACGGGCCGGTCAAGCCGACATGTATCGCGATGTCCGCAGGCACTATGTGGATGCTGATGTTGGGCCGCTCGGCCAGCTCGATCAGGCGGTTCACCTGGTCTGCCAGCGCCTGGTGAAAGGCCTCGTCGACGCGGCGGATCACGATCTCGTCGAGAACCACCACGAACTGGGGCGGCTCGTCCTTGTTCAGGATCGACTGCCGGTCCATTCGGGCTGCGAGGCGCTGCTCGACCTGGGCGTCGGTCAGTTTGTCGTCGCAGCGGATCACCGCACGCGCGTACGCCTCGGTCTGAAGTAGGCCGGGCACCAGGGTCGGTTGGTAGCACCGGAGCTGGTCAGCGGCTCGTTCAGCATCCAGCCAGGGACGGAACCAACGCGGCTGACCGTCACGCCTCGCCAGCTCCAACAGGGACACGAACAGGCCGCCGGTCTCCAGCACCTCATCCGCTCGGGCGGCGAAGGGCGCATCCATGGCGCGGGTGCCGGTTTCGACAGCCGAGACAGTGGACGCCGAGTAGTTCGTGCGCTTGCCGAACTCATCCTGGTTCATTCCTGCCAGTACCCGCTGCCGACGGAGCTGCGCGCGGATGAGGCCCATGTTCCGATCGCCTTCCAAGATTCCTCCAGACATGCGCCAAGATCTGCAAGCTGCGCCGAGCATCGACCAAGATCCGCAGAACCTCATCGAGACCAGGCGCGATGCCTCCCGACAGTAGCGACGCGCTCACCAGACTGTCATCAGGTGGGTCGGCTCTGGCGGGACGGTGTCGGGGCCGACTTCGCGGGGGCCGCTCCCTTACTGGCCAGTGGGAGCGGCCCCTTCCCAGACACGCGAGGAGGTCGACATGAAGGGTTCGGTCATGTGGTGGAGGAGCATGAGGACGCCGCCCTGCCGGATGGTCGGGAGCGTCGGTCTGTTCCTGTGGTCGGCTGACCTGATCGACGACGAGGCGCAGGCCGCCGCGCTGTGGGGGCGGTGATGGTGGTGGTTCGTCCGCCTGTCCCACACGTCGCGATGCGTCCGCTGTGGCGTTGCCGTAACTGCGGCCGGCAGTGGCCCTGCCAGCCGGCCAAGCTCGCGCTGCTCACCGAGTACCGGCACGACCGGATGTCCCTGCTGATCTATCTCGGCGCCCTCATGTACGAGGCCACCAACCAGCTCACCCAACTCCACCCGGCCCACCCGCCCACCGGGATGACCGAGCGCTTCCTGTCCTGGGCCAGGGCCCGGGGCTGAGGGCCGTGCAGGATCGGCGGCAAGATCGACTCTTCTGGGTCGAAGTTGCGGTGTCCACGCACGGCGGATACCGCAATATCGGCCCAGGCGAGTCGATCACGACGGGACTGGGTGGCGGGGCGGGACGCCCGTCGGGTACGGCACGACGCCGTACGTGAGAGAGAGGTGGGCGTCCCGCGCCGCCGTGGTGCCGGGCTCCTGCCGAGTGCCCGGCGTCGGCCCGTCGCGATCGGGCCTGGTCACGGACTCAAGCATGCGTCGGTGCGACGTGCGCGGCAACCTGATTACCGCCCGGCAGGGTGACATGATGTAACGGGTTCGGTACCGGGAACGGATTGACCGTCGTGATCGGCGGGACGAGACTCGGGCGCACCCGGGGACCACCCGGGCAGTTCCGGTACCACCTCAGGGAGGTGTGCTGTGGCCACAACGCCCCCGCCGACCACCGGGCAACCGCCGAGCGCCGGGAAAGGGCAACCGCCGGCCGCCCGGCAACCGTACGCGTCGGACGACGATGCCCGACGACTCGCCGAACTCGGCTACCAGCAGGAGTTGCGCCGCACGTGGAGCGGCTTCTCCAACTTCGCCATCTCGTTCTCGATCATCTCGATCCTGGCCGGCTGTTTCACCACCTTCGGGCAGGCGTGGAACAACGGCGGGCCGGTCGCCATCTCCTGGGGCTGGCCGCTGATCTCGCTGTTCATCCTGATCATCGGGTTCTGCCTGGCCGAACTGGTCTCGGCGTACCCGACCGCCGGGGGGATCTACTGGTGGGCGGCGAAGATGGGCAGGCCGGTGCACGGCTGGTTCACCGGCTGGCTCAACCTGATCGGTCTGGTCGCGGTCACCGCGTCGGTGGACTACGGCTGCGCCACCTTCCTCAACCTGACCCTGTCGGCGCTGTTCGACGGGTGGGCGGGGACGCTGCAGCAGGCGTTCCTCCTGTTCGTGATCATCCTGGCCCTGCACGCGCTGATCAACATCTTCGGGCACCGGATCATCGACGTACTCCAGAACGTGTCGGTCTGGTGGCACGTGGCCGGCGCCGCCGCCGTGGTGGCCATCCTGCTGCTGGTGCCCGACCGGCACCAGAGCTTCCAGTTCGTGTTCACCGAGCGGTTCAACAACTCCGGGTTCGGTGACGGCGACACCGGCGGGTTGACGTTCTGGTTCTACGTGCTGCCGCTGGGCTTCCTGCTCACCCAGTACACGATCACCGGATTCGACGCCTGCGCGCACGTGTCGGAGGAGACCCGGGGCGCGTCGCAGGCCGCCGCAAAGGGGTTGTGGCGGTCGATCTTCTATTCGGCGGTCGGCGGGTGGATCCTGCTGCTGGCGTTCCTGTTCGCCGCCACCGACGTGGACGCGATCAACGCGGCCGGCGGGTTCTCCGGTGCCATCTTCGAATCCGCGTTGACCCCGTTCTTCTTCAAGACGGTCATCATCATCTCCACCATCGGGCAGTTCTTCTGCGGAATGAGCTGCGTGACCTCGATGAGCCGGATGACGTACGCGTTCAGCCGGGACCGGGCGGTGCCCGGCTGGCGGCTGTGGTCGACGGTCGACCGCAACGGCACCCCGGCCAACGCGATCATCGGGGCGACCCTGGCCGGCCTGGTGCTCACCCTGCCGGCGCTCTACCAGCGCGACGGCGTGCCGGTCGCCTTCTACGCGGTGGTGTCGGTGGCGGTGATCGGCCTCTACCTGTCCTTCGTCATCCCGATCGCGCTGCGGCTGAGGATGGGCGACCGGTTCGAGCCGGGGCCGTGGACCCTGGGCCGGAAATACAAGCTGTTCGGCTGGATCGCGGTGGTCGAGATCGTGATCATCTCGGTCTACTTCGTGCTGCCGATCGTGCCGGCCGGAGTGCCCGGCAACCCGGAGTTCAGCTGGTCGGCGGTGAACTACGCGCCGCTGGCCGTCGGCGGGGTACTGCTCGGGGTGGGCATCTGGTGGTACGCCTCGGCCCGCACGTGGTTCACCGGGCCGCGCCGCACCGTCGACGTACCCGGGCAGGGGTCGCCTGCGGCGGTGGACACCGCGCGGGCCGACGGACCGGCCTGACCACGAACATCCGGTTCCCGGGTTTGCCGGGGACCGGATGTCGGGCATTGACGGTGATCCGATCGGCCGGTAGACCTTGGTGATGGAGGCGTACGGATGAGGAAAGCCCCGCTCACGTTGGAACAGCTCCGGGTGGCCGTCGCCGAGGGCGAGATCGACACGGTGGTGCTCGCCCTGACCGACATGCAGGGTCGCCTCCAGGGCAAACGGTTCCACGCCCCGTTCTTCCTCGACCAGGTCGTGGCCAACGGCAGCGAGGGCTGCAACTACCTGCTCGCGGTGGACGTCGACATGAACACCGTCGACGGGTACGCCATGTCGAGCTGGGAACGCGGCTACGGTGACTTCGCCATGCGCCCCGACCTGTCCACCCTGCGCCGGATGCCGTGGCAGCCGGGCAGCGCGCTGCTCCTGGCCGACCTGGAGTGGCTGGACGGCTCCGGCCCGGTGGTCGCCTCACCCCGGCAGATCCTGCGCCGGCAGCTCGACCGGCTGGCCGACCACGGGCTGACCGCGTACGCCGGCACCGAGCTGGAGTTCGTCCTCTACCGCGACTCGTACGAGGAGGCGTGGCGGCGTGGCTACCGCGACCTCACCCCGGCCAACCAGTACAACGTGGACTACTCGCTGCTCGGCACCGCCCGGGTGGAGCCGCTGCTGCGTCGCATCCGCACCGAGATGGCCGGCGCGGGGCTGACCCCGGAGAGCGCCAAGGGCGAGTGCAACCTCGGCCAGCACGAGATCGCCTTCCGTTACGACGAGGCGGTGGCCTGTGCCGACCACCACGTGATCTACAAGAACGGGGCGAAGGAGATCGCCGCCCAGGAGGGCGTGTCGATCACGTTCATGGCCAAGCCCAACGCCCGGGAGGGCAACTCCTGCCACATCCACTTCTCGCTGCGCGACGTCGACGGCCGCTCGGCGCTGCTCGGCGACGGGCCGGCGCAGCTCAGCGTCACCGGGCAGCGGGTGCTGGCCGGCCTGCTCGCCACCATGCGCGAGATGAGCGTGCTGTTCGCCCCGAACATCAACTCCTACAAGCGCTACCAGCCCGGCTCGTTCGCGCCGACCGCGCTGCGCTGGGGCACCGACAACCGCACCTGCGCGCTGCGGCTGGTCGGCCACGGGCAGGGAATGCGGGTGGAGAACCGGGTGCCCGGCGCGGACGTCAACCCGTACCTGGCGATCGCCGCCCTGGTCGCCGGGGCGGTGCACGGCATCGAGCAGGAGCTGGAGCTGGCCGACGAGTGCACCGGCAACGCCTACGACGACCCGGCCGCCGAACGCGTCCCCGCGACCCTGCGCGACGCCCTGACCCTCTGGCAGCACTCGGAGATCGCCCGCGCCGCCTTCGGCGACGAGGTGCACGCCCACTACGCCAACCTGGCCCAGGTCGAACTGGCCGCCTTCGACGCCGCCGTCACCGACTGGGAACTAACCCGTGGCTTCGAACGCCTCTGACCCCCACCTCGGCGTCGATCCTGGAGTCGTGGTGGACGATGTGTGGCGGTGTGTGGCTTGTGCGGGGCACCACAACTCCATGATCGACGGGGAAAGGGGCGGGGCGTGACGCGGGTGGTTGATCCGGCGAGTGGGGATGTGGTGGCGGAGGTGGGGGCCACCGAACTGGGGGAGGTGGATGGGGCTGTCGGGCGGGCGGATGAGGCCTTCGCGGTGTGGCGGGGGGTTGCGCCGGGGGAGCGGGGGCGGATTCTGCGGCGGTTCGCCGGGTTGGTCGACAGCCACCTGGAGGAGTTGGCGCGGCTGGAGGTGCGTAACGCCGGGCACACCATCGGTAACGCGCGGTGGGAAGCCGGCAACGTCCGCGACGTGCTCGACTACTACGCGGGGGCGCCGGAGCGGTTGACCGGGCAGCAGATCCCGGTCCCCGGCGGCTGGGACGTCACCTTCCACGAACCGCTCGGCGTGGTCGGGGTGATCGTGCCGTGGAACTTCCCGATGCCGATCGCCGCCTGGGGTTTCGCCCCGGCGTTGGCCGCCGGCAACACGGTGGTGCTCAAGCCCGCCGAGCTGACCCCGCTGACCGCGCTGCGCCTGGCGGAGTTGGGGCGCGAGGCCGGCCTGCCGGAGGGCGTGTTCACCGTGCTGCCCGGCCGGGGCGACGTGGTCGGCGAACGGTTCGTCACCCACCCGGCCGTCCGTAAGGTCTGCTTCACCGGCTCCACCGAGGTGGGCACCCGGATCATGGCCGGCTGCGCCGCCCAGGTGAAGCGGGTCACCCTGGAGTTGGGCGGCAAGAGCGCCAACCTGGTCTTCGCCGACGCCGACCTGGAGAAGGCGGCGGCCACCGCGCCGTACGCCGTTTTCGACAACGCCGGGCAGGACTGCTGCGCCCGCTCCCGCATCCTGGTCCAGCGCCCGGTCTACGACCGGTTTCTGGAGTTGCTCGAACCGGCGGTCCGGGCGCTGCGGGTGGAGGACCCGGCCGCCGAGACCGCCGAGATGGGTCCGCTGATCTCCGCCGCCCACCGGGACCGGGTCGCCGGCTACCTCGACGGCGCGAGGGTCGCGTTCACCGGCTCCCGCCCCGACGGCCCCGGCTTCTGGCACGCCCCGACGGTGCTGCTCGCCGACTCCCCGGCCGACCGGCACTGGCGGGAGGAGATCTTCGGGCCGGTCGTCTCGGTGCTCCCGTTCGACGACGAGGCCGACGCGGTCCGGCTCGCCAACGACACCGAGTACGGCCTGTCCGGCTCGATCTGGACCCGGGACGTCGGCCGGGCGCTGCGGCTGGCCCGTGCCGTGGAGGCGGGCAACCTCAGCGTCAACTCGCACTCCTCGGTGCGCTACTGGACCCCGTTCGGTGGGATGAAGCGTTCCGGGCTCGGCCGTGAGCTGGGCCCGGACGCGCTGCACGCCTTCACCGACGTCAAGAACGTCTTCATCGGCACGGAGGAGTGAGGCGCGTGCAGGGTCGGCTACAGGACCGGGTCGCCGTGGTGACCGGGGCGGGCAGCGGGATCGGGTTGGCCACCGTGCGGCGGTTCGCCGCCGAGGGGGCCCGGGTGGTCTGCGTCGACATCGACGACGAGGCCGGCGGGCGGGCCGCCGAGGAGGTCGGCGGCGAGTACGTGCACACCGACGTCGCCGACGAGGCGGCCGTGCGGGACCTCTTCGACGGGGTCGTGCAGCGGCACGGCCGCCTCGACGTGGCGTTCAACAACGCCGGCATCTCGCCGCCCGACGACGACTCGATCCTGGACACCGGGCTGGACGCCTGGGAGCGGGTGCTGCGGGTCAACACCACCAGCGTCTACCTGTGCTGCAAGTACGCGATTCCGCACATGCGCCGGCAGGGTAAGGGCTCGATCATCAACACCGCCTCGTTCGTGGCGCTGATGGGGGCGGCCACCTCGCAGATCGCGTACACCGCGAGCAAGGGCGGGGTGCTGGCGATGACCCGGGAGCTGGGTGTGCAGTTCGCCCGGGAGGGCATCCGGGTCAACGCGCTGTGCCCCGGCCCGGTCGCCACCCCGCTGCTGCTGGAGTTGTTCGCCGCCGACCCGGAGCGGGCCGCCCGCCGGCTGGTGCACGTGCCGATGGGCCGGTTCGGCGCACCGGAGGAGATCGCCGCCGCGGTGGCGTTCCTGGCCAGCGACGATGCGTCGTTCATGACCGCCGCGCAGTTCGTCGTCGACGGTGGCATCACCGGCGCGTACGTCACCCCGCTGTGAGCGGGCCGGCGGGTGGCGGCGCCGGGCCGCCCGGCCGCAGGGTGCGTCCGCTGATCGGCATCACCGGGTACGTCGAGCCGGCGAGCTGGGCCGTCTGGCGGGACGTGCCGGCGTCGCTGATCCCGCAGGCGTACGTCCGCTCGGTGACCGCCGCCGGAGGTCGGGCCGTGGTGCTGCCCCCGGACGACCTGGACGCCGACGTGGTGGACGTGCTCGACGGACTGCTGCTGGCCGGTGGCGCGGACGTCGGCCCGGAGCGTTACGGCCAGCCGCCGGACCCGCGTACCGAGCCCCGGCCCGACCGGGACGCCGGGGAGTCGGCCCTGCTGGCTGCCGCCCTCGCCGTGGACCTGCCGGTGCTCGGGGTGTGCCGGGGCATGCAGTTGCTGGCCGTCGCGTACGGCGGATCGCTGCACCAGCACCTGCCGGACGTGGTGGGCCACGACCGGCACCGCCCCGCCCCGGGGGTGTACGGGGCGCATCCGGTCTCGTTCGCGCCGGGGACCCGGACGGCGTCGGTGCTGGCCGGGGTGGACCGGGTCAACTCGTACCACCACCAGGCGGTGGCCGATCCGGGGCGGCTCACGGTCACCGGCTGGGCCGACGACGCGGTGGTGGAGGCGGTGGAGGACCCGGCGCGGCGGTTCCTGCTGGGGGTGCAGTGGCATCCGGAGAACGACGACGATCCGCGTCCGGTGACCGCCCTGGTGAGGGCGGCCCGGGACCGCTGACGCTTCCTGTCAGGTGGGAAAGCTGTCCCGAAATGCGGTCGGCCGCGGCAGGATGACCGCATGGGGACCGTGTACCCGGCGCTGGACGGGCGACTGCGGGAGTTCGTCGAGGCGCAGCCGATGTTCTTCGTGGCCACCGCGCCCAGCGGCAGCGGGGGGCACGTCAACGTCTCGCCCAAGGGCATGCGGGGCACCTTCGTCGTGCTCGACCCGCACCGGGTGGCCTGGCTCGACTACCACGGCAGCGGCGCGGAGACGATCGCCCACCTGCGGGACAACGGCCGGATCACGCTGATGTTCTGCGCCTTCGACGGCCCACCGAAGATCGTCCGGTTGCACGGTCGCGGCGTCGCCACCCCGGTCACCGACCCCGGCTTCGCGGCGCTGCTGGCCGACTTCCCCGAGCCGCCCGACGTGCACGCGGTGCGGGCGGTGATCGGGGTGACCGTGGACCGGGTCAGCGACTCCTGCGGCTACGCGGTGCCCCTGATGGACTACCGGGCCGACCGCGACCTGTTGCTCACGTCACACTCCCGGCGCACCGCCGAGGATCTGGTCACCTACCGGGCGACCAAGAACGCGGCCAGCATCGACGGCCTGCCGATCTTCTGACCGGGCCGCCCCCCACCGTGCACTGTCGGGCAGATGACGGCAGGATGAGGCACGGGTTACCAGCGTCCGTCCGAACCCATGCGTTACGTTCCTGATCCGTCGGGGTAGAAGACGGACGCGACCGGCGTGAGCCGAGGCGTTGTGGGGGGCACGACCGGCCGGAGCAGGGGGCGCGGATGAGCTCGGCCCGTAGGGGCGAGGACGGCCGAGGGCTGTCCGCACTGTCGTCCGCCGACGCCGTACTGCCGCCGTGGCTGGCCGGGGCGTTCGCGGCGGGTGGCGAGATGGGCCGCCGGCTGGGCGGACACGACTGGGCGGCCAGCCCGCTCGGCAGCCCCGACACCTGGCCGGCAGCGCTGAGCCACGCCATCGGCATGATGCTCTCCTCGCGCGCCCAGATCGTCATGTTCTGGGGCCCCAACCAGCTGGCCTTCTACAACGACGCCTACCGGCCCACCATCGGCGACAAGCATCCCGCCGCGCTCGGCCGGCCCGCCCGGGAACACTGGGCCGAGACCTGGGACGTGCTCGGCCCCCTGCTTGACGGGGTGTGCCGCAGCGGCGAGTCCTACCGGGCCGAGAACCATCCGTTCCTGCTCGACCGGCACGGCTTCGTCGAGCGGGTCTACTTCGACATCTCCTACGACCCGATCCGCGACGACGACGGCAGCGTCAACGGCGTCTTCTGCTTCGTCAACGAAACCACCGGCCGGGTCGTCGGGGAACGCCGCCTGCGGGCCCTGGCCGAACTCGGCTCCCGGCTCGGCGCGGCCGGCAGCATGGCCGGGCTGGGGCGGGCCACGGCGGCGGTGCTCGACGGGCACCGGGCCGACGTCCCGTTCGCCCTGGTCTACCTGACCGACGAGACCGGCCGCCCGGTGCCGACCGGGGTCAGCGGCGTCGATCCCGCCCGGGTGCCGGCCGAGCCGGCGGCCACGGTGGCCCGGGTCGCCGCGGGCGGGGTCGCCGCCGAGATCGAGGTGGCCGAGCTGCTCGGCGCGGTGCCGGACGACGTCGCCCCCCGGGCGCTGGTGCTGCCGCTCACCGCCACCAGCGAGCCCGCCGGGGCGCTGGTGGTCGGCCGGTCCGCCCGGCTGCCGTTCACCGACGAGTACCGCGATTTCCTGGGCCTGATCGCCGCGCAGGTGTCCCGGGTGGTCGGCCAGCAGCGGGTGTACGAGCAGGAACGGGCCCGCGCCACCGAGTTGGCCGCGCTGGACCGCGCCAAGACCAACTTCTTCGCCAACGTCAGCCACGAGTTCCGCACCCCGCTGACCCTCGTCCTCGGCCCGCTGGAGGACATGCTGGCCGACCCGACGCTGTCCGCCGAGCACCTCGACCGGCTGACCACGATGCACCGCAACGCGCTACGCCTGCTCAAGCTGGTCAACACGGTGCTCGACTTCTCCCGGCTGGAATCCGGCCGGCTGGCCGCCCACTACCAGCCCACCGACCTGGCCGAATACACCTCCCGGCTGGCCAGCACCTTCCGCTCCGCGACCGAGCGGGCCGGACTGCGGCTCGTGGTCGACTGCCCGCCGCTGCCCGCGCCGGTCCTCCTGGACCGCGACATGTGGGAGAAGATCGTCTTCAACCTGCTCTCCAACGCGCTGAAGTTCACCTTCGACGGGGAGATCCGGGTCCGGGTGGTCGCGGTCGACGGCACGGCCCGGCTGGAGGTGGCCGACACCGGGGTCGGCATCGCCGCCGAGGAGGTGCCGCACGTCTTCGAGCGGTTCCACCGGGTGCCGGGGGTCCGCTCGCGTACCCATGAGGGCACCGGGATCGGCCTGGCCCTCGTCCGTGAACTGGTCGAGATGCACGGCGGCACGGTCGCCGCCACCAGCCGGGTCGACCACGGCACCACGGTCACCGTGACCGTCCCGTTCGGCTCGACGCACCTGCCGCCCGACCGGGTCGCCCCCGGCACGCCGCTGCCCACCACCGGGTCGGCGCAGGCGTCGCTCCACGTCGCGGAGACCGCCCGGTGGACCGACCGGCCCGGCCCGGCCGGCGGGCGGCCCGCCCCGGCCACCGGCGAACCCGGGAGGTCCGGCCGGGTCCTGCTCGCCGACGACAACGCCGACCTGCGCGAACACGTCACCCGGCTGCTCAGCCCCGAGTACGAGGTGGTGGCCGTGCCGGACGGCGCGGTCGCCCTCCAGGAGGCCGCCGCGGGCCCGTTCGACCTGGTGCTCACCGACGTGATGATGCCCCGGCTGGACGGCTTCGGCCTGGTCACCGCGCTGCGCGCCAACCCGGCCACCCGGCACGTGCCGATCGTGCTGCTCTCCGCGCGGGCCGGTTCCGCCGAGGCGGTCGCCGGTCTCTCGGTCGGTGCCGACGACTACCTCACCAAGCCGTTCTCCGGCACGGAGCTGATCGCCCGGGTCCGGGCCAACGTCGAACTGGGTCAGTTGCGTGGTCAGATCATCCGCCGGCTGCGGGCGCTCGCGGACGCCGCCGTGGCGGTCAACACCGCGAAGTCGACCGCCGACGTGGTCCGGGTCGCCGCCCGGCACGCCCTGCACCTCGCCGAGGCGGCCCGGGTGTCGGTCACCACGGTCACCGGCGCGCGGCACGAGGCCGACGGTGGTGGTGCCAGCACCGACCAGCCGTCCCAGGTGCTGCCGCTGACCGGCAGCACCGGTGGGCAGCTCGGCGAGCTGCGGGTCTGGCGTCGGGAGGGCGACGGCACCGAACACGCCGCCGTCGGGGAACTGGCCCGCCTGGTCGGCGTACGACTGGAGAACGCCCAGCTCTACGAGGCCGAACACCGGATCGCCACCACCCTTCAGCACAGCCTGCTGCCACGTTCGCTGCCCCAGCTCCCCGGTGCGGTGTTGGCCAGCCGCTACCTGCCCGGCAGCACCGACGTCGAGGTCGGCGGCGACTGGTACGACGTGATCGGCACCGGCGACGACGAGGTGGTGCTGGTGATCGGCGACGTGGTCGGCAAGGGCGTCCGGGCCGCCGCCGCGATGGGTCAGCTCCGCAACGGCCTGCGGGCCTACCTGCTGGAGGGCTACGACCCGGGGCAGGCGCTGACCCGGCTCAACCGGCTGGTCGGCTCGACCGAGCGGCAGTCGTTCGCCACCGTCTTCTGCCTCTCCTTCACTCCGCGCACCGGCCGGCTGCGGTACGCCAGCGCCGGTCATCCGCCCCCCCTGCTGATCCGAGGAGACGACGTGGCCTTCCTGCACGAGCAGGCCCTCGGGCCGCCCATCGGGGCGCTCACCGGCACCGACTACCGCACCGTCGAGGGTGGACTCGCCCCTGGCGGTCGGCTGCTGCTCTACACCGACGGCCTGATCGAGGACCGGCGGGGCGGCATCGACGCGGCCCTCACCCAGCTCCGGACGGACGCCGCTGCCGGTGCCGGCGGCGGGCACGTGGCCGATCTGGTGGACGCGGTGGTGGAGCGGGTCGACGGGCGCAGCCGGCACGACGACGTCGCGGTGCTGGCCCTGGAGGCCGCCGAGCTGAACCGGTTCGCGTTGCGGCTGCCCGCCGACCCGACCCGGCTCAGCGTGCTGCGTAAGCGGCTGGAGGACTTCCTGGTCGCGCACTCCGTCGGCGAGAACGACCTGTTCGACCTGATCGTCGCCGTGTCCGAGGCCGCCGCCAACGCCATCGAGCATCCGGTCGCGCCGGTGGAGCCGACGATCGGCGTCGAGGTGTCGATCGTCGACCGGACGGTGGTGGCGACGGTGCGCGACAGCGGCAGGTGGCGGGAGTCGACCGGGGCCGGGTTCCGGGGTCGGGGGCTCGCGCTGATCGAGGCGCTGGGCGAGCTGTCGGTGCGTCGTACCGACGAGGGGACCGAGGTGTCGCTGCGCCGCCGGCTGGCCGACTGAACCGGGCTGCGGGTCAGAGCGGGCGCAGCCACTCCTGGTCGCCCAGGCCGGAGATCTCCAGCACCCGGCTGACCTGCCGGGACGGGAACACGGTCAGCGCGCCCGGGAACCGCCGGGCGAGCTGGACCACCGCGTGGATGGCGGCCGAGTCGAAGAAGGTGACCGCGCGCAGATCCAGGGTGACCTGCCGGGCCGGCTCACGCAGCGTGGTCTGGACCATCGTGTCGGCGGTGGCCATGTCGACCTCGCCGGTCACCGTGACGCGGACGTGGTCCCCGGCGGCCTCCGCACGCGCGGAGAACACGGGCGGTTCGCCCTCCAGATCCACCCCGCCACCATTGCACAGCCCGGTGGCGGCGGCAACAACCGCCGGGCCGTGCGGGAGGCCCTGCACCCTACGGAGATAGGCTGTCGTCATGACCGTCCGTGCCCCGCTCACCCCCGGCACACTCTCCCCGTGGCGAGCGGTCCCCGACCACATCGCCCGCCCGGAGTACGTGGGCCGCAAGCAACCCCAGCAGTGGCGCGGCTCACACGTGCAGACCCCGCAGACCATCGAGAAGATGCGGGTCGCCGGCCGGTTGGCGGCGCAGGCCACCCAGCTCGCCGGTGAGCACTGCAAGCCCGGGGTCACCACCGACGAGATCGACCGGGTGGTGCACGAGTTCCTCGTCGACCACGGCGCCTATCCGTCGACGCTGGGCTACCGGGGCTTCCCCAAGTCCTGCTGCACCAGCATCAACGAGGTCATCTGCCACGGCATCCCCGACTCGACGGTGCTCGCCGACGGTGACATCGTCAACGTCGACGTCACCGCCTACCTCGACGGGGTGCACGGCGACACCGACGCCACCTTCTGCGTGGGCGAGGTGAGCGAGGAGGCCCGGCTGCTGGTCGAGCGCACCCACGAGGCGATGATGCGTGGCATCCGGGCGGTGCGCCCCGGCCGGCAGATCAACGTCATCGGCCGGGTCATCGAGTCGTACGCCAAGCGGTTCGGCTACGGGGTGGTCCGCGACTTCACCGGCCACGGCATCGGCGAGGCCTTCCACAGCGGCCTGTACGTGCCGCACTACGACAGCCCCCGGCCCACCGACATCATGGAACCGGGCATGACCTTCACCGTCGAGCCGATGATCACCCTCGGCACCTACCAGTACGACATGTGGGACGACGGCTGGACGGTCGTTACCAAGGACCGGAAGTGGACGGCCCAGTTCGAGCACACCATCGTCGTCACCGACGACGGCTTCGAGATTCTTACCCTGCCGTGACCGACACCCCGGCGGCGCTGCGCGAGGCGCACCACGCGGACGTGTCCGGCGGCTGGCTGCGGCCCGCCGTCTTCGGCGCGATGGACGGCCTGGTCACCAACATCGCCCTGATCGCCGGGGTCGGCGGCGGTGGCGTGTCGGCGCACAGCATCGTGCTCACCGGCACCGCCGGCCTGGTCGCCGGCGCCATCTCGATGGGGCTGGGCGAGTACACCAGCGTCCGGTCGGCCAACGAGCAGGTCGCCGCCGAGGTGGCCAAGGAACGCCGCGAGCTGGAACGCCACCCGGAGGCCGAGGCCCGGGAGCTGTCCGACGCCTGGGTGGCCCGCGGCCTGCCCCGCGACCTGGCCGACCAGGTCGCCGAGGCGGTACGCCGCAACCCGGAGGAGGCGCTGCGGGTGCACGTCCGGGAGGAACTGGGGGTCGACCCCGACGAACAACCCAGCCCCTGGGCGGCGGCGGTCTCGTCGTTCCTCTGCTTCTCCGTCGGGGCGCTGATCCCGCTGCTGAGCTACCTGCTCGGCTCCACCAGCCTGGCGCTGGCGCTCACCGTCGGCGGGGTGGGGCTCTTCGCGGCCGGGGCGGTCGTGGCCCGGTTCACCCACCGCCCGTGGTGGGCCGGTGGGCTGCGGCAGCTGCTGCTCGGCGCGGCGGCGGCCGCCGCGACCTACCTGATCGGGATGCTCATCGGGGTGCAGGGCGGCCTCGGCTAGACCGTCGCGGTCGGCACCACGGGTCATCCCGGTCGGCCGGTCGCCTCCGGCGCTCAGCCGGTGAGCAGGTCGTCCACCGTGCCGTCGACCGGTCGGCCCCGGGCGGCCAGATCCTCTGCCTGCCCGGTCAGCACCCGGCCCACCTCGGTCATGTCCGCGCCGGCCAGCCCGGTACGCCGCACCGCGTCGCCCGGGTCCCGGAAGTAGGTGCGGCGCAGCAGGCCGCTGACCGTGGCCGCCGCCAGCCGTGCCTCACCCAGCATGACCAGCGCCTGGTCGGTCTCGTACCACTCGGCGAGCCGGGCGGCGCGGGCGTGCGCCGCCCAGCCCCGGTACCAGGCGTCCCGGGCGGCGGTGCTGAACTCGGCCGGCCGGGCCCGCGCCAGCCGGCCCAGGTGCTCGTCGCGCAGGGTACGCAGCCAGCCGGTCGGGTCGTACAGGGCGACGGTGGTGACGTACCGGTCGGCGGTCAGCGGCCAGGCCGGGGTCAGCGTCCGGGCCCGTCGCAGGTGGCCGTCGGCGTCGGCCACGGTCAGCGCCACCAGCACCCCGTCCACCCGCCGGGTCGACGGGGCCGGGCCGCCGCCCGCCCGGTAGGTGACCAGCAGGAGGTCGACCTCGGCGTCCCCGCCACCGTCGTCGTCGCCGTGCGCCAGCGGGCCGTGCACGGCCACCGCGAGGATGTCCGCCGGGAAGCGTCGCCGCGCCGCGTCGGCCACCCGCCCGGCGACCTGCCAGCGCGGATCGTCCCGGTCCACCCCGGCCGCCGGCTCCGGCACGGTCACGGCAGGTCGGCACCGGTCGGGGCCAGCCGGAAGATGTGGATCTCCCGGCCGCCGGCCCGCTGCACGTACGTCCGGTACGCCGGCCACTCGGTGACCAGCAACTGCCAGAGCCGGTCCCGCTCGGCCCCGGTCGCCAGGTCGGCGCGGACGGCGAGCCGGCGACCCTTGACGGCCACCTCCGCCTGTGGCAGGGCGAGCAGGTTGAGCACCCAACCGGGCTGGTGCCGCTGACCCCAGTTGGAGCCGATCACCACGAACCCGTCGCCGTCCGGCACGTACAGCAGGGGGTTGCTGCGGGGCAGGCCGGACCGGTGCCCGGTGGTCGTGATGATCAGCGAGGGGACCAGCCCCAGCGCGACCACCCGACCCCGGGTGAGCCGCCCGACCATCCGGTCGAGGGGGACGAGCAGGCGCATGGTGGCACCGAACCACTCGTGGTGACCGAGCCGCCGGGTGAGGGTTCCGAGTACGGGCACCCGGCCAGTCTGCCTGGTCGACGCGGTGTCCGCACCCACCGGCTCCCGGTGGGCCGTTCAGTCCAGCCGGCGTTCGACCGTGAGGCGGGACCTGGTGAACAGGCCGGCACCGAGCATCGCCACCAGCGGCACCACCACCAGCACGCCGAGGGTCTGCCAGGGCACCACCATCGGGTACGGCGTCTGGGTCGGCCAACTCTGCGCGTACTGGCGGTTCGTCGAGGTCAGGATGATCAGCGCGGAACCGAGCCCGGCCGCGATGCCGAGCGCCGAGCCCACCACGGCGATCACCCCCGCCTGGCAGAGGGAGAGCACCCGGCGTACCCGGGGACTGGCCCCCACCGCCGCGAGCGTGGAGAGGTCCCGGCGACCCTCCGCCGCGGCGAGCCCGGTGGCCACCCCGGCCGCGCCCAGGGTGATCACCCCGGCGCCGGCCGCCAGCAGGAGCAGCAACGGCCGCCGCGCCGAGCGGGGCGGACCCCGCTCGATCTGCGCCGACACCGGCAGCAGCGGCCGCAGCGCGGTGACCACCCGGTCGAGCTGCGCGCCGGTGGGCGCGGACCGGGTGTCGACGGCGAAACCGACAGGCTCCGTGCGCAGGCCGGCCCGGACGGCGGCGGCGGGGGAGAGCACCAGCCGGTCCACCGGCAGCCCGTCGCGCAGCAGGTGACCGGGGAGGGTGACGGTGGTCGCCGCCGGCGGCCGGGAACCGTCGACCGACCGGTCGACCCGGACCGTCACCCGGCCGTCGACCACGTAGCGGGGGTCGCTCACCACCACTCCGCCGGCACGCAGCACGGCGGACGCCGCCGCCACCTCGGCCGCCGGCGCACCGCTGAGCACCCCCAGGGCGGTGCCGTCGTCGACCATGGCGGGCAGATAGAAGCCGCTGACGATGCGGACCGGCGGGACGCAGCGCGGGTCGTCCAGCGCCGCGCGGCGGGCTTCGGCCGTCTGGTACGACTCCGGGTCGTACGGGCATGCCTGGCTGGCGGGCAGCACCGGCGCGACCGTGCAGTAGGCGTTCGGGTCGCGCACTTCGGTGCAGCCGGGCACCGCCACCGGCAGCACCGCGTCGGTGCCCAGCTCGGCCCGGACCCGCTCGGTGATCAGCGGCAACGGGGGCAGCGGGCCGGTGCCGTCCCGGTCGGCGCGCAGCAGCAGCACCCGGCCCGGCGGCATCCCCGGTTGCCAGTCGGCTCGTTCGCGGGCGTCGTTGCTGGCCACGTAGACGCCCAGGGCGACGCTGCCGGCGACGGCGGCCATCACCGCGGAGATGGCCGGGGCGGCCGACGAGCGGTTGCGGCTGGCGTCGCGCAGCGCGATCCGGGGCGCGGGCGGCAGCAGCGGACCGAGCCGGGCCAGCAGACCGATGAGCGTGGGCGTGCAGAAGACCAGGCCCAGCTCGCCCAGGACCAACCCGGCGAGGATCATCGGGGTGTCGCCCCTCGCGGCACCCAGGGCGGCGGTCCCGCTGCCCAGCACGGTCAGCGCCACCCCGAGGAGAAGCCAGCGGCGGCGGTGCGGGGGTGCGGTCCGGCGACCGGCCAACCCGGCCACCACATCCTGCCGGGCGGCGGCCAGCGCCGGGGCGAGCGCGGCCAGCACCCCGGCCAGCACCGCGACCGCGGCGATCGCGGCGAGCGCCGCCGGGAAGACCCGGTAGCCCCCGCTGCGCGCCCCCAGCACGTGCTCCTCGACCAGCGACCGGCCGACGAGCGCGGCGCTGACCCCGAGCAGCAGCCCGCACGCCGCCCCGAGCCCACCGAGGACCACCCCGTCGGCGAGCACGATCCGCCGCAGGTGCACCGGGTCGCCGCCGGCGACCGCGACCAGCGCCAGGTCCCGCCGCCGCCGCCGGACCCCCACCGCGAAGGCCGGGCCGACCAGCAGGACGACCTCCAGCAGACCGAGGCCGCCCACCAGCACCGAGTTGCTCGCCAGCACCGGATCGGGCAGGTCGAGCGTCGACCCGTCGGGGGAGTCGGCACCCGGCACCGGGTTGCGGGCGCTGACCAGCACGCCGTGCGCGTTGAGCCGGTCCACCAGCGCGGCGTCCACCGGGCCGGGAAGGTCGACCAGCCAGCTCTCGTCGTAGCTCCGCACGTCCCGGGGCAGCCCGGCCGGGGTCAGGGCGACGATCTCCCCGAGCTGGTCGGGGAACTCGACCACGCCGACCACCCGCCACCGGCGGGTGCCGTCGGCCGCGCCGACCGACCCGCCAACCCGGACGCCCATCCGGGCGGCGGCCTGCGCGCTCACCGCGACCTCGTCGGGTGCGGTGGGGACCCGTCCGGAGCGCAGTCGCACCGTCGAACGGGCCACCGGCTCCGTCAGGTCCAGCGCCCGGCCGTCGAGGGTCCTGGTCCGGTCGCCGATCCGCACCTCGAACGGCACCCACCAGGTGACCCGGCTGGCCCGGCTCCCGGCGGGCAGCAGCGCCTCGATCTCGGCCCGGCCCACCGGCCGCTCCCGGGTCACCACCTGGTCACCCGTGCGGGCCCAGTTCGTGTCGCCCCAGGAGTCCTGGTGGATCGGGTTCTCCGCCACCCAGTCCAGCTCGACGTCGGCGGCCCCGGCCCGCTGGACGTAAATCTCCTCCCGGGTGAGGTCGGCCATGTCGTAGGTGACCGCGACGAAGCTCAGCACCAGCACCGGCAGCGCGATCATCGTCAGCACCAGCGCGGTGCGCCCCCGCGCCCGCCGGGCCTCCCGGCGGGCGATCCGCAGCGCCGCCCGCCAGGACCCGACCGTGCCGGCGAGCCGACCGGGCAGCCCCGCCCGGTCCACCACGTCGGGCCGGGCCGGGCTGTCGGGCCGGTCCGGTCGGGCCGGGCCGTCGGGCGGTGCCGGCCGGGGGCGGGCGGACCGGCCGTCGGCGCGGGACGGACCGTCCGGATGGGGCGGGGCGCTCACCGGCCGATTCCGGAGAGCAGATGCTCGACCCCGGCCAGTGGCGCGGTGGAGTCGACCATGACGCCGTCGCGGAGGAACACCACCCGGTCGGCCCAGCCGGCGTGCCGGGCCTCGTGGGTCACCAGCACCCCGGCCGCGCCCGCGTCGACCCGGCGGCGCAGCAGGTGCAGCACGGCCTCCCCGGTCTGCGAGTCCAGCGCCCCGGTCGGCTCGTCGGCGAGCACCAGCCGCCGGTCACCGACCAGCGCCCGGGCGATCGCCACCCGCTGCTGCTGACCCCCGGACATCTGGTCGGGGAAGCGACCGCCGAGCCCGTCCAGCCCGACCTCCTCCAGCGCCGTCAGGGCCGCCCGCCGGGCCTGGCGTACGCCGATCCCGTCCAGTTCCAGCGGGAGAGCCACGTTCTCCGCGGCGGTGAGGCTGCCGAGCAGGTTCAGATCCTGGAAGACGTAGCCGATCCGGCGACGGCGCAGCCGGGCCAGCCGCCGCCCGTCGAGCGTGCCGAGCGACTCCCCCTCGACCAGCACCTCCCCGCCGGTCGGCCGGTCCAGCCCACCGGCGAGGGTGAGCAGGGTCGACTTGCCCGAGCCGGAGGGACCCATCACGGCCACCAGCTCGCCCGGTCGTACGGTGAGGCTCACCCCGCGCAGCGCGTGCACGGCGGCCTCCCCGCCCCCGTGGGTGCGGTGGACGTCGCGCAGTTCGAGCACCGCGCCGTCGGGGCCGGTCACCGGTGTGCCTCCTCGTCGGCCCGCTCCACCACCTCCGGCGGTGACCCGCTGCGTGCGGTGGGGGCCGCCGGCCGGTGCCGGACCAGGCTGGTCTCGCAGTGGTCGAGCCAGCGGATCTCCGCCTCGGCCTGGAACATCATCGCGTCCAGTACCAGTCGCCAGGGCAGGTCCTCCGGCCGGTCACTTGTGTACTTGAGCCGGGTCAGCTCCTGCAACGTGCGCATGGTCGCGCCACGCTGGGTCTGCACCACCGCCCGCACGTCGACCCCGGGGGTGGTCAGCGCCAGGGCCAGCTTGATGGACAGCTCGTCGCGGGGGCGGTCGTTGCGGCTGATCGGGGTGACGAACCACAGCGCCAGGTCCGCCCGTCCGGCGTCGGTGATCTCGTACGGCCGCTGCCCGCCCTCGTGCTCGGGCAGCGAACGGACCAGGCCGTCGCGTTCCAGCCGGTTGAGGGTGGTGTAGACCTGACCGATGTTCAGCGGCCAGGTCGAACCGGTCGACTCCTCGAACGCGGCCCGGAGTTGGTAGCCGTACATCTGGCCGCGCTCGAGCAGGGCGAGCAGGCCGTGACGGATGGACATGCGACGGAGTATGCATACCCCGTATGCGGACCGCAACCGCAGGGTACGGACGGTGGGTCAGGTGGGACTGCCGGGGAACGGGACGGTCAGCGGGGTGAGGCCCGCGCTGCGCCGCCACCGGGTGGCCCGTACCGCGCAGTCGGTCAGCGCGTTGAGCGCCCGGGTGCGGTCCGCGCCGGTGGTGACCGGCAGTGCCACCCGCCAGAACGCCGCGGTGCGCTCCTCCACCTGTACCGCCAGTCGCAGCGCGGCGGCCCGGTCGGTGACCGGGAACGGCAGGGCGTAGCCGGCCTGGTCGGCGGGCACCGTCCCCCCGGCCGTGCTGAGCTGGAGCACGAGCGCGTCGCGCCGGGACCGGTGGGCCGCCTCGGCGGCGCGGGCGGCCCGCCGGTCGGCGTCGGTGAGGTGCACCCCGATCGGGCCGTAGGCGTAGATCGCGGCGTACTCGGCGGTCAACGCCCCGGCGAGCGCGTCGCCGGGGGTGGCGGGAGCGGTGGAGCGGATCACTTCAGCGCCTCCAGGTGGGTGGCCCGGGCGGCGGTGATCGCGCCGAGCAGCGCGGCCCGGTCGCCCGGCGCGTCGGCGCACGCCTTCGCCGCGTTGTCCCGGCCGCGCTGCTCGGCCGACCGCAGCGCGGCCAGCACGGCGGCGCGGTCACCTGCGGCGGCGGACGGGTCCGGCGAGGCCGAGGCGGAGGGTCCGGGGCGGCCGATCACCCGGCGCAGCTCCTCGGCGTGCGCGGCGTGCGCGTCGGCGATCGGGGTGAGCCGGTCGGCCAGCCCCGGATCGGCGGCGACCGCGGCCCGGTGCCGGTCGGCCAGCGACCGGGCCTCCGCCGCCAGGGGTTCCAGCGGGTCGGGCGGCGGGGTCGGGTCGTCGCGGTCGAGAAGACCACAGCCGGTCAGCGGTACGGCGGCGACGCCGGCCGCCAGGAGCGCGCCGGCCCGCAGCACGGTACGCCGGGACTGCCCCGTTGCGTCGTGGTGCGTCGTTGTTCTGCCCGTGGCCACCGGACAAGTCAACACCATGCCCGCCGTCCGCCGGGCGACAGCCGTCGGTGCGCCGCCGGGGCCGCCGTACCGACGGCGCGTTACGCTCTGCGCAGCCACCGGCGCTACCGCCCCGGTGGCGTCCCGGCGTGCCGGTCCGACGACCGCCGCCGACCAGGAGAAGGGTGCCCAGATGACGCAGCGTGGCCGTGCCACCAGGCCGACGGCGCCGGCGGGACGCTCCCGCCGCACCGACGGTCCCCGGGGCGGCGACCGTGCCGGCGCATCCCGGGGTGACCTGGCCGCCCGTCGTGACCGGTTGCGCGCGGTGATCGAACCGGTGGTCGCCGGGGCGGGCTACGACCTGGAGGACGTCTCGGTCTCCCGGGCCGGCCGCCGGCACGTGGTCCGGGTGATCGTGGACGCCGACGGTGGGATCAACCTGGACGCGGTCGCGGTCGTCTCGCGGGCGGTCTCGGCGGCGCTGGACGCGGCCGAGGAGTCCGGCGGGGACATCGTGGCGGGGGAGTACCAGCTGGAGGTCAGCTCTCCGGGGGTGGACCGCCCGTTGACCCTGCCCCGGCACTGGCGGCGCAACGCCGGCCGGCTGGTGAAGGTGACCGTACGGGCCGGCGAGCCCGCCGTGGACCGGCAGGTCACCGGGCGGGTGGTGACGGCCGACGACGAGCGCGTGGTGCTGGAGACCGGGTCCGGTCCGGTGGAGCACCGCTACGCCGAGCTGGGCCCCGGCCGGGTGCAGGTCGAGTTCCACCGCCTCGACGAGATCGACGAGGCGGACGAGATCGACGAGGTCGGCGACGACACCGACGAAGATGACGACGATGATGTGGAGGACGAGGAGAGGTGAACATCGACCTCGCGGCGCTGCGCGCACTGGAGCGCGAGCGGGAGATCCCGTTCGACACGATCCTCGCGGCGATCGAGACCGCGTTGCTGACCGCCTACCGGCACACCGACGGTGCCGAGTCGCACGCCCGGGTGGAGATCGACCGCAAGAACGGCGCCGCCCTGGTCTACGCCCAGGAGCTGGACGACGACGGCAGCGTGGTGCGGGAATGGGACGACACCCCGCACGACTTCGGCCGGATCGCGGCGATGACCGCCAAGCAGGTGATCCTCCAGCGGTTGCGGGAGGCCACCGACGAGGTGCACTTCGGCGAGTACGTCGGCCGCGACGGTGACCTGGTCACCGGGGTGGTGCAGGCGCACGAGGCGCGCAGCGAGAAGGGCATCGTCAGCGTCGACCTGGGCAAGCTGGAAGGCGTGCTGCCGCAGTCCGAGCAGGTGCCCGGCGAGCGGTACACCCACGGCGAGCGGATCCGCTGCGTGGTGGTGCACGTGACCAAGGGCATGCGCGGGCCGCAGATCACCCTGTCCCGCTCGCACCCGGCGCTGGTGAAGAAGCTCTTCGCGCTGGAGGTGCCGGAGATCACCGACGGCACCGTGGAGATCGGGGCGATCGCCCGTGAGGCAGGTCACCGCACCAAGATCGCCGTCCGGTCCACCGTGCAGGGCGTGAACGCCAAGGGCGCCTGCATCGGGCCGATGGGCCAGCGGGTCCGCGCGGTGATGAGCGAGCTGCACGGCGAGAAGATCGACATCATCGACTGGTCGGACGACCCGGCGACGTTCGTCGGCAACGCGCTCTCGCCGGCCAAGGCGCTGCGGGTCGAGGTGGTCGACCTGGCCACCCGTACGGCCCGGGTGACCGTCCCGGACTTCCAGCTCTCCCTGGCGATCGGCCGGGAGGGGCAGAATGCCCGGCTTGCTGCCCGGTTGACCGGTTGGCGGATCGACATCCGGTCCGACGCGGAGCAGCCGGGTGCCGGCGGTCGGGGCGGAGGCGAGCACGTCCCGGAGCCGGGCGGAGCGATCTCGGCCGGCTAGGGGTAGACTTCTTCCAGTGGTACGACGCGCGCATCCGGAGCGCACCTGTGTGGGTTGCCGGAAACGTGCGCCGGCCAGCGAACTGCTGCGGATCGTCGCGGTCGGTGACGAGGATGGTCACAGTCTCCGGCCTGATCCGAGCCGCAGTCTGCCGGGTCGGGGAGCGAACATGCACCCGGATCCGGCCTGCTTCGCGCTGGCGGTGCGGCGTCGCGCCTTCGGGCGGGCGCTGCGACTCACCGGGGTCCCCGATCACGGTGCCGTCGCGGAGCACGTCGATGCGCCAACCACTACGTCCGGTCAACCCGATCGGGCGAGGGTCGCTAGCAAGGTAGGACGACCGACATGAGCACACGATGAAGTCCCTGAAATGACCAGGCTTCAAGTGCAGGAGTGAGGTCGCTGCGGGTGCTGCCCGCACGACCTCGGAGTGAGGAGTGCAGTGGCAGGTAAGGCCCGCGTACACGAGCTTGCCAAGGAGCTCGGGGTCGAAAGCAAGACAGTGCTCGCCAAGCTGAAGGAAATGGGCGAGTTCGTCAAGTCCGCGTCCAGCACCGTCGAGGCGCCCGTCGCCCGACGCCTGCGTGGCGCATTCGTCGCGTCCGCCGGTGGTTCGTCGGCACCGTCCGCTCCGGCGGCGGCCCCGAGCCCGGCACCGACCCCGACGCCACCCCCGACCCCGGGTGCCCCCCGGGTCTCGGCCCGACCGATGCCGCCCCGGCGACCGGCCGCGCCGACCCCTGGACCGAAGCCCAAGGGCCCGGTCCCCGGCCCGCCGCAGCCGGCGACCCCGGTCGCCAAGCCGGCGAGCGCACACGACATCGAGGTGGCCGCCGCCGAGGCGCGCGCCGCCGCGTTGAAGGCCGAGCAGGAGGCCGCGGTCAAGGCCGCCCAGGCCGCCCGGCAGCAGCAGCGGGACAACGTCCGGCGGGAGCCGCCCACCGAGGGTGGCCCGCGTCCGGGTCCGCGTCCCGGCCCCAACGCCGTCCCGCCGCGTCCGGGCACCCCGGCCGCCGGCCGGCCCGGTGGCCCCCCGGCGGGCCCGGGTGCCCGTCCCGGTGGTCGTCCCCCGGCCCGCGGTGCCGGTAACAACCCGTTCGGCATCCAGGGTGGCCAGCAGCAGCGGCCCCCGGCGGCCGGCGGCGGCGGTCCCCGGCCGAGCCCGGCCGGCATGCCCCCGCGGCCGAGCCCGGCGTCGATGCCGCCGCGGCCCAGCCCGGCCTCGATGCCGAGCCAGCGGCCCACCACCGGTCGCCCCGGCGGTCCCGGTGGCGGTCGTGGCGGCCCCGGTGGCGGTGCCGGTCGTCCCGGTGGCGGTGGCGGTGGCTTCCGTCCCGGTGGCGGCGGTGGCGGTGGCTTCCGTGGCGGTCCCGGTGGCGGCGGTGGCGGCGCCGGCGGCGGCTACCGTGGTGGCCCCGGTGGCGGCGGTGGCGCTCCCGGCGGTGGTTTCCGTCCGGGTGCCCCGGCCGGTGGCGGTGGTCGCCCCGGTGGTGGCGGTCGTGGCCGTGGCGGCGGCGCCGCGGGTGCCTTCGGGCGTCCGGGTGGCCGGCCGACCCGTGGTCGCAAGTCCAAGAAGCAGCGCAGACAGGAGTTCGACAACCTGTCGGCCCCGACGATGAGCTCGGGCGCGCCCCGGGGTCAGGGTCAGGTCGTCAGGCTCTCCCGTGGCGCCTCGCTGTCGGACTTCGCTGACAAGATCAACGCCAACCCGGGTTCGCTGGTCCAGGAGATGTTCAACCTGGGCGAGATGGTCACGGCCACCCAGTCCTGCTCCGACGAGACCCTGCTGCTGCTCGGCGAGCACCTCGGGTTCGACGTGCAGATCGTCAGCCCGGAGGACGAGGACCGCGAGCTGCTCGCGCAGTTCAACATCGACCTCGACGCCGAGGTCGCGGAGGACCGCCTGGTCAGCCGTGCGCCGGTGGTGACCGTCATGGGTCACGTCGACCACGGTAAGACCAAGCTGCTCGACGCGATCCGCAAGGCGAACGTGGTGGCCGGCGAGGCGGGTGGCATCACCCAGCACATCGGCGCGTACCAGGTCCACGTCCCGCACGAGGGCGAGGACCGCGCGGTGACCTTCATCGACACCCCGGGTCACGAGGCGTTCACCGCCATGCGTGCCCGTGGTGCCCAGGTCACCGACATCGTGGTGCTGGTGGTGGCGGCCGACGACGGCGTCATGCCGCAGACGATCGAGGCGCTCAACCACGCCAAGGCGGCCGAGGTGCCGATCGTGGTCGCGGTCAACAAGGTCGACAAGCCGGAGGCGAACCCCGACAAGGTCCGCCAGCAGCTGACCGAGTACGGCCTGGTCGCCGAGGAGTACGGCGGCGACACCATGTTCGTCAACGTGGCGGCCAAGCCGGGCATCGGCATCGACGAGCTGCTGGAGGCGGTCCTGCTGACCGCCGACGCGTCGCTGGAGCTGACCGCTCCGATCGACGGGCCGGCGCAGGGTGTGGCCATCGAGGCGCACCTGGACAAGGGTCGCGGTGCGGTGGCGACGGTGCTGGTGCAGAAGGGCACCCTGCGGGCGGGCGACTCGATCGTCGCCGGTGGGGCGCACGGCCGGGTCCGCGCCATGCTCGACGAGAACGGCAACCAGGTCGCCGAAGCCGGTCCGGCCCGTCCGGTCCTGGTGCTCGGCCTGACCGCGGTGCCGGGTGCGGGTGACACCTTCCTGGCCGCCGAGGACGACCGCACGGTGCGGCAGATCGCCGAGCAGCGGCAGGCACGACGGCGGGCGGCGTCCTTCGCCAACTCCCGCGGCCGGGCCACCCTCGAAACGCTCATGGAGCAGCTCAAGGAGGGCGAGAAGACCTCGCTCAACCTGGTGCTCAAGGGCGACGTCTCCGGTTCCGTGGAGGCCCTCGAGGACGCGCTGTTCAACCTCGACATCCCCGAGGAGGTCCAGCTCAGGATCATCCACCGGGGCGTGGGTGCGATCACCGAGAGCGACGTCATGCTCGCGAGCGCCTCGTCCGAGGCGGTCACGATCATCGGCTTCAACGTGCGGGCCGCCAACAAGGTCCGCGAGATCGCCGACCGCGAGGGCGTGGAGATCCGGTACTACACGGTCATCTACCAGGCCATCGAGGAGATCGACGCCGCGCTCAAGGGGCTGCTCAAGCCGGAGTACGAGGAGGTCGAGCTGGGCACCGCGGAGATCCGCGACGTCTTCCGCTCGTCCAAGATCGGCAACATCTCCGGTTGCATCGTCCGGTCCGGCATCATCCGCCGCAACGCCAAGGCGCGGCTGCTGCGGGACGGGGCGGTCGTGGCGGACAACCTCACGATCAGCTCGCTCAAGCGGTTCAAGGACGACGCGACGGAGGTCCGCGAAGGCTTCGAGTGTGGTCTGACTCTGGGCGGTTTCAACAACGTCCAGGTTGGCGACACCATCGAGACCTTCGAGATGCGGGAGAAGCCGCGCGCCTGATCCGAGGCTGACAACAGTGCTCAAGGGGTTTACGCCACCCGGCGTAAACCCCTTGAGCATGTCCGGGCCGGTTCCGTAACGTCCGTGGCGATGTATACCGGAACCGCACTTTTCGACCTGCTCCTGCCGGGTGACTCCCGCTCCCTGAAGGCGAAGCGCTCCTACGTCCGGCCCATCGTGGCGGCGCTGCGCCGGTTCGAGGTGTCGGCCGCCGAGGTGGGCGCGCTCGACCTGCACGGCCGGGCCGAGATCGGGGTGGCCGTGGTGGCCGCCGAGGCGACCCATGTCCGTGACGTGCTCGACTCCTGCGAGCGCCTGGTCGCCGCCCGCCCCGAGATAGACCTCCTCTCCGTCCGCCGCCACCTCCACACCCCCGAAGACTGACCCGCCCACCCGCCCCGCCCCGCCCCACCCCGCCTGCTCGCGTTGATCAAGAGGTTTGCGTCAGTGTTGATCTTCAAGTTGACGCAAACCTCTTGATCAGTTGACGCAAACCTCTTGATCACCAGGGCGAACCGGGGCGGGCGGGGCGGGGCACGGAGGGGTACGGCGGGGCAGGGCGGAGCGGGAAGTGGGGGTGGGTGGGGTAGGCCGGGGCGCAGGGCGGTGGGGCGGGGTGGGGGCGGGCGGGTGGGGGTGGTGCGCGGGTAGTGTTCGGGGTGTCGGGTGGTTGGTACCGGTGACGCCCGCGTCGCCGTTCCGGCCGCGGAAGGAACGCCCTGGAGGTGGGGGACATGACTGATCCGGCCAAGGTTCGCCGGCACGCCGAGCGGATCCGCGAACTGGTCGCCTCGGTGGTGCGGAGCCAGATCAAGGACCCCCGGCTCGGGATGATCACCATCACCGACGCCCGGATCACCGCCGACCTGCGCGACGCCACCGTCTTCTACACCGTCCTCGGTGACGCGGCGGCACAGGCCAGCACCGCCGCCGCGCTGGAGAGCGCCAAGGGCATGCTGCGCAGCACCGTCGGCAAGGCCCTCGGGCTGCGTCACTCGCCCTCGCTGACCTTCGTCCTCGACGACGTGCAGGACCAGGTCAAGCAGATCGACGACCTGCTCGCCCAGGCCCGGCACGCCGACGCCGAGGTGCAGCGGCTGGCCGCCCAGGCCAAGTACGCGGGTGACGCCCAGCCGTACCGGGTCGACGACGAGGACGAGGACGAGGCGGACGACGCCACCACCGACACCCCCGCAACGGACCGGCGGTGACGGCCGCCCCGGGCACGGCCGACCAACTCCGTACCGGGTCACCGTCCGCCGGTCCCGGCGAGGACGACTGGGCCGCCGCCGTCGCAGCGGTACGCGGCCTGCCGGCCGATGCCCGGGTGCTGCTGATCTGTCACGTCAACCCGGACGGCGACGCGCTGGGCAGCATGCTCGGCTTCGGGCTGGGGCTGCGTCGACTCGGCGTGCACCGGTTGCAGGCCACCTTCCCGGGGCCCCCCGGGGTCCCGGAGCCGTTCCACTGGTTGCCGGGGCTCGACCTGCTGGTGCCGGCGGCCGAGGCGTACCCCGATCCGGATCTGGTGGTCTGCTTCGACGCCGCGAGCGAGTCGCGGCTCGGTGACCTGGTCGACCGGCTGGACACCGCCGGCACCTCGATCGTCCTCGACCACCATGCCTCGAACACCGGCTTCGGCGCGGTACGTCTGGTCGACCCGGCGGCGGCGGCGACCTCGGTCGTCGCCGAGCAGTTGCTCTCCCGGCTCGACGTGCCGCTGGACGCCGAGATCGCGACGGGTCTCTACGTCGCGCTGACCACGGACACCGGCTCGTTCCGGTTCGCGGCCACCACCCCCGAGGTGCACCGGCTCGCCGCCCGGCTGCTCGCGACCGGCCTGCACCCCGGCGACATCTCCCGCCAGGTCTTCGACACCAGGCCGTTCGGCGCGGTCCGGCTCTTCGGCGAGGTGCTGGGGCGGGCCCGGCTCGAACCGGAGGCAGCCGCCGGGCACGGTCTGGTCTGGACCGACGCCACCCTCGACGACCTGGCCCGGCACGACCAGCAGCCGTACGTGCTGGAGTCGCTCATCGACTCGGTCCGCTGCACCGCCGAGGCGGACGTCGCGTGCGTGCTCAAGCAGGTCGGGCCGGCCGAGTGGGCGGTGTCGATGCGCAGCAAGGGCGCCGTCGACGTCAGCGCGGTGGCGGTGGCGCTGGGTGGCGGAGGTCACCGCTTCGCCGCCGGTTTCACCGGATCGGGCGACGCCGAGCAGGTCATCGCCCTGATCAGGGCGGAGCTGGCCGGTGCGCTGACCGGCGGCCCCGCCGACGCCGACGGGTGTCGGTCTTCCCGCACACGGTGACCCCGGGGAGAATCGGACGATGGAGCAGCCGCACGAGATCACCGTGGACGTCTCCCGCGCCTGGGACAGGCCGGTGGTCACCGTGCCGGTGCTGGCCTGCCTCTCCCTGGTCGGTGGGCAGTTCCCGTCGTTCTCGGCGCAGGCCAACATCTGGACGCTGGGTACCGGCGGCGCGCTGATCTGGCTCGGCCTCGGCAACCGGGTGCAGCGTCGGCCGGCACCGCGCCGGCTGGGCCGGGGCACCGCCTGGTGGCTGCTCCCGGCCGCGGTGTTCGGGGTGCTCGAAGGGGCCACCTTCGTCATGGCCGTCGGCGACGAGTTCCCCACCTTCTCCCGCCTGGCCGATCCGCTGCTGGAGGACGAACTGGTCCGCTCGGCGGCCTGGTTCGCCTGGCTGGCCGCGTTCTGGGGGCTGGTGCGGCGATGATGCGCATGCTCGCCATCAGTGGCTTCCTCGCCTCGTTGGTGCTCTTCGCGGCCGTGGAGTGGGCCGCCCGCCGGGAAGGTTCCCGGATTCCGTCACTGGGCGACGTCTGCGCCTACGTGATGCGGTACGAGGTCGGTCCGGTGCCGGTCGGCCGGATCGGCGTGTTCGGGTTCTGGTGGTGGCTCGGCTGGCACTTCCTGGCCCGCTGACCGCCTCCACCGTCGGGTGACCGGCCGCTGCGCAGCCGCGGCGACGCGGACCTGCCCGGCGGCCATCCCGCTCCGGCTCTCCCACCCCGTGCGGGTGCGGTCCGCCCGGCCCGGTTCGGGGCCACCGGTCCCGCACCGCCGTCGGTCCGACCGCTCGGAGCTCGTCGTACGCCGCATCCGGCCCGGCCGGCGGTGTGCCCGTCCCGGGGCCGACGTGGCCCGGTCGGGCGGAGACGTCGCGGGCACTCGGCGGGGTGGTGTGGTGCGGGCGTTCGTGCCGGGCCGCGGTTCGGGTGTGCTCGGGGAGCCTGCCAGGTTCTTCCAGATGGCGGGAAGAGTGGGCAGCATGTGGAAAGTAAACGTTAACTTGGGAGAGGCCGACGTCGCGCCGCGACGCAGGTCGCGGGCGGTGGTGCCACACCCGGTGCCGCCTCCCTCCAGGGTCTGACCGACCCGGGCTCACGCTGCCAGGCGAGCCGCTCCGGTGATCCCGGGCCGCCTTCCCGGCGCTCAGCAGGACCGCCCGTCCGGGCCACCTGTTCGGTGGTCCGCACCCTGGAAGGACACCGCCATGGCGACCAAGCCCAAGACCGAGACCACCGACGAGGCCCGCGAGCAGATGCGCCGCGCGTTGCAGACCTCGATGGACACCCGCCAGTGACCCTGTCGCGCCGGCGATGACCCCGCTGCCAGGCTGAGTTCGACTCAGCCTGGCGCCGGTGGTCGTGCTCGGCCCCGCCCCGCCCGGCTCGTTCTCGCCCGCCCCACCGGACCCGGCACCGGCCCGCCTTCGCGGTCGGGTGCGGATCACCTGCGGTTCCACGGCCCGGCGCTGGCCGGGCTCGGTGCCGCCCAGGTGCCGCCCGGCCCGGCCGTAGCGCCTGCTCCGGGCCGTCCCCACCCCGGTGTCGGTGGGGTTCCTTCCGTTCCTGCACCGGCTGCGCTTCAGCGTTACCCCGCCCGGCCGTGATCCCGCCTCCGGCCATGGGGCCGCCCCCGCCCCCGGTTGCGCTCAGCCCTACCGTCCCCGGCTCCGGCCGCGTTCAGCGCGGCCCGACCGGGCCGGGCCGCCCCGTGTCCAACCGCCCGGCGGTGTACGAGGGTGACCCGCTCCGGGTTGGGCCCGCCCCAGCTCGCCCCGGCCCGGTCGGCTCGGCCGAAGCGCCCCGCCCCACCCACTCCGCCACCCGCGCGCCCTCGTCCCCTGCGGTCACGTCCGTCGCCGGACCGGTTCCGCCGACCCTTGTTCGGTAAGCTATGCCGAGGCTTGCGTTCCTTACCGCAGGCGTGCCAGGATCGGCGACGATGAGCCAGTCCACCGCCACCGCCACCGCGCTCGCCTCGCCGCGCCGGATCGCCGCGCTCGCCCTGCCCGCCCTGGTGGTGCTCGCGGCCGAACCGCTCTACGTGCTGGTCGACACCGCCGTCGTGGGGCACCTGGGCCGGGTCCCGCTGGCCGCGCTCGCCGTCGGTGGCACGGTGCTGACGCTCACCGCCTGGCTCGGCACCGTGCTGGCGTACGGCATCACGGGGCGGGCGGCCCGCCGCTTCGGTGCCGGTGACCGGGCTGCGGCGCTGGCCGAGGGCGTCCAGGCGTCCTGGCTGGCGTTCGGGGTGGGCGTGCTGGTGGCCGTCGGCATGCAGTTCGGCGGTGACGCGCTGGCGCGTACCCTCGCCGGTGGTGGTGGCGAGGTGGCCGACACCGCCGGGCGGTGGCTGCGGATCGCGGCCCTCGGCGCGCCCGGCCTGCTGCTGGCCGCCGCCGGCAACGGCTGGCTGCGCGGCATCCAGGACACCCGCCGCCCGCTGCTGTTCGTGCTCGGGCCGAACCTGCTCTCCGCGCTGCTCTGTCCCCTGCTGGTCTACCCCGCCGGGCTGGGGGTGACCGGTTCGGCGGTGGCCAACGCGATCGCCCAGACCGTCTCGGGTGCCCTCTTCGTGGGGGCGCTGCTGCGGGAGCGGGTGGGCCTGCGGCCCCGGCCGGCGCTGATCCGCCAGCAGTTGGTGCTCAGCCGGGACCTGCTCATCCGGGGTCTCGCCTTCCAGGCCAGCTTCCTGTCCGCCACCGCCGTCGCCGCCCGGTTCGGCGCCGCCGCCGTGGGCGCCCACCAGATCGCGCTGCAACTGTGGTTCTTCACCGCGCTGCTGCTCGACGCGTTGGCGATCGCCGCGCAGGCGTTGATCGGCGCGACACTGGGGGCGGGCGACGCCGCCGGGGCGCGCGCCCTGGCCCGCCGGTTCGCGCTGCTGGGCGGCGTGTGCGGGGTGGCCTTCGCGGTGCTGATCGCCGCCGGGGCCGGCGTCGTGCCGTCCCTGTTCAGCTCCGATCCCGAGGTACGCGGGCAGGCGATGGTGGCGTGGCCCTGGTTCGTGGCGATGCAACCGTTCGCCGGGGTGGTGTTCGCCCTCGACGGTGTGCTCATCGGCGCTGGCGACATCCGCTACCTGCGCAACCTGACCGTGGTCGCGGCGGTCGGCGGCTTCCTGCCGGCGATCTGGCTCTCCTACGCGTTCGACCTCGGTCTGGGCGGCATCTGGGCCGGCCTCACCCTGCTCGTGGTGATCCGGCTCGTCGGTGTGCTGCTGCGGCTGCGGTCCGGCAGGTGGGCGGTGGTCGGCGCGGTGCGCTGACGGCTGTGCTGCGACGGTTTCCGGCCGGAGCACCGCGATCGTCGGTCAGCACTCTTCGCCGTCGCCGGCCCGCCAGCTCTCGTCGTAGACGTCGCCGGTCGGGGCCGGCGCGGTCCGACGACGCAGCGGTTCGGCCGCGGCCAGCGCCAGGAAACCCCGCCGCATCGCCGGGCAGTCGGCGTTCTGCAGGGTGATTCGGGCCGAGTCGAGCCAGAGACCACGCCCGGCCGGGCCGACGTCGTCCGGGTACGGCACCAGCCACACCACCTCGTCGCGCAGGGTGACCAGCTCCGCGCCCGGCCGGTACGCCTGGGGACGCCACAGGTCGAACGGGTAGGCCCAGACGAACCGGGTGGTGACCTCCAACGCCGGTACCCCGCTGGCGGCGGTGGTGGACCGGTACGTCATGGTGCCCCGGCCACGCACCTTCTCGTCGCGGTCCAGCCCCGGGTCGGCGCGGTCGGCGATCCGGCTGGCGAAGCCGAGGCTGATGCCGGAGGCCAGGTCCCGACGGACGGAGTCGCGGTTCTGCGGGGCGAGCACGGCGAGGAACCCGTCGGGATCGCCGTCCAGCATCCGGGGTTCCACCCGCCCCTCGACCAGTGCCCGACGGACCCGCGCCAGCGCGTCGGTGACCTGCTCGGCGGTGAACGGCCCGGTCCGGTGGGCGGCGGGCGGCACGACGGCCGCCGCGCCCTCGGCGTACGCCTCGGCCGGGGTGGCGACGAACGGGCCGAGACTGTTGCCGCTGGCGTCGGTCGGCCGGGGAGCGGCCGGCGACGCGTCACCGGGGCGAGGGAGCAGCGGTGCGCCGTCGTGCGCCCGTTGGACGAAACGGAACCCGCCCACGGCGAGCCCGCCGACCAGCACCAGTACCAGCAGGACGCCCACCGCGCCGAGCAGCGTGCCGCCGTACCGACCCCAACGCAGCCGGAGCCGTTCCGAGCGGGTCAACTCGTGCTCCACCTCGGGTTCCCGCATCCAGGACGGAATCCGGACCGGCTCGTCCGCGGTGGCGACCGCCGCCCTGTCGGGGGGTGGGTCAGTGGGTGTCGGGTCGTAAGTCACGCGGTGTTCCCTGGGTCGGACGGGGAGGGGCGCATGATCTTCGCGCCCGGGCGGTCGCGGCGCTGTCCCGTCCGGGGCCACGGACGAGGACTGGCCCGGGGTGGGGGCCACGGGCTCAGAGGGTGCCGGCGCGCATCCGGGCGAACAGGTAGAGCGCGCCGCCGACCAGCAGGCTGGCCAGCGTCGCCACCAGCACGAACGAGACGATCCCGGCGACCACCGGGTGACGTTCGCTGAATCGGCTGCGGTCGCGCCACCGCCAGAGCGACAGGCGTGCCCGGCGGAGCGTCGGCACGGCCTCGACCAGCTCGGACAGCCGCCGGCCGAGGGTGCGACGGGGTGGCTCCGGGTGACGCATCCACTCGGGGAGTTCGACCCGGGCACGGTGCTCGGGCGGGGGCGGCGTGGTCATGGGGCTCCTGACGGGTGACGGGGCTCTCGTGGTGCGAGGGCATTGTGCCGTGCGGTGACGGGCGGGGTGGACCCGTCTGGCAGGCTTGGCGGTCGTGAACGGTGACGGTCTGATCGTGGTCGACAAGCCTGGCGGCGTGACGTCGCACGACGTGGTGGCGCGCATCCGCCGGTTGGCCCGCACCCGCCGGGTCGGGCACGGCGGCACCCTCGACCCGATGGCGACCGGGGTGCTGGTGATCGGGGTGGGTCGGGCCACCCGGCTGCTGACGTACGTGATCGGGGCGGGCAAGAGCTACACCGCGACGGTCCGGCTCGGCCAGTCCACGGTCACCGACGACGCCGAGGGCGACGTGATCGCCGCCACGCCGGCCGGTGCGCTGACCGACGCGGAGATCCGGGCCGCGTTCGTGCCGTTGACCGGTGAGATCGACCAGGTGCCCAGCGCGGTGAGCGCCATCAAGATCAACGGGGAGCGGGCGTACAAGCGGGTCCGGGACGGCGAGCAGGTCGAGCTGCCCGCCCGGCGGGTCACCGTCTCCCGGCTCGACGTGTCGGCGATCCGCCGGGACACCCCGGACGTGGTCGACGTGGACATCGACGTCGACTGCTCGTCCGGGACGTACATCCGGGCGCTGGCCCGGGACGCGGGCCTGGCGCTCGGCGTCGGCGGACACCTCACCGCGCTGCGGCGGACCGCTGTGGGCAGTTTCACCCTGGCCGAGTCGGCGACCCTCGCGACGCTGGAGCAGCGCGCGCCGGAGGTGGTCACCCTGCCCCTCGACACCGCCGCCGACAGGTACTTCTCCCGTCGGCAGGCCAGCGCCGACGAGGCGAAGGTGCTCTCCCACGGCGGCCCGCTGGACCCGGTGGGCATCGCCGGACCGTACGCCGTCTTCGGACCGGACGGTGGCCTGATCGCTATCGTCAGCGAGCGGGACGGCCGGGCCCGCGCGGAGATCGTGCTCGCCCCGGCCTGACCGGGCCGCCGGCCGGCACGGCCGGACGGCGCGGCGGGGACGGGCGCGGGGACGACGGCCGGCACGGCCGGCGGCGGTGGGTACGGGTGTGAGCCGGTCAGCGGCGGAGCAGGGAAGGAGCGGCATGCAGCGGTGGCGGGGGTACGAGGCGGCACCCGGTGACTGGGGGCGGTCGGTCGTCACCATCGGCGTCTTCGACGGCGTGCACCGGGGGCACCAGGCGACCATCGGACACGCCGTGGCGCGCGCCCGTGAGCTGGGCGTACGGTCGGTGGTGGTGACCTTCGACCCGCACCCGGCCGAGGTGGTCCGCCCCGGCGCGCACCCGGCCGTGCTCACCGAGCCCGACCGCAAGGCGGAGCTGATCGAGGCGCTCGGGGTCGACGTGCTGTGCGTGGTGCCGTTCACCGCCGAGTTGTCCCGGCTGCCGGCCGAGGCGTTCGTGCACGACATCCTGGTCGAACACCTGCACGCGGCGCTGGTCGTGGTGGGGGACAACTTCCGGTTCGGGCACCGGGCCGCCGGGAACGTGGCGCTGCTCGAACAGCTCGGCCGCACCCACGGCTTCGGGGTGGAGAACGCCCCCCTGGTCGCCGCCGACGGCACGGTCTTCTCCTCGACGTACGTCCGGGCCCGGATCGAGGCCGGGGACGTGGCGGCGGCGACCGCCGTGCTCGGCCGGCCGCACCGGCTCGAAGGGGTGGTGGTGCTGGGCGACCAGCGCGGCCGGGAGCTGGGTTTCCCCACCGCCAACCTGCGCTGCCCGCCGCACGCGGCGGTGCCCGCCGACGGGGTGTACGCCGGCTGGCTGGTGCGCGGGGGCACCGGGCGGCTGCCGGCGGCCATCTCGATCGGCACCAACCCGACGTTCGCCGGCCGGGAGCGCCGGGTCGAGGCGCACGTGCTGGATTTCGCCGGCGACCTGTACGGCGAGCACGTGGCTCTCGACTTCGCCGCCCACCTGCGCGGCCAGATCCGGTACGACGCGATCGAGCCGCTGTTGGTGCAGATGGCCGAGGACGTCGCGCGGACCCGGCTGGCGGTCGCCTGAGACGGCCCGGCGGGGTGGGTCGACGGGCCGCCGACGCCCGCCGCGCGGGCCTTGACCGGGCGGTTCCGCGGCGGGCTGGTAGTGTGGCGGTGACGTCGGATGACCGACGCGGGGCCTCGCGTGCCTGCACGACGCCGCGGGTGCGAGGTTCGTCCGTCCCCGGTCCGTTCGGACCCGAACGACGGACACCAGTTGTCAACCCACCGAAACAGGGAGAACATGGCGCTCGACCAGGAAGCCAAGGCCAAGATCCGCTCGGAGTACGCGACCGCCGAGGGCGACACCGGTTCGCCGGAGGTGCAGGTGGCGGTCCTCACCAAGCGGATCGCGGAGCTGACCGAGCACCTGAAGGTGCACAAGCACGACCACCACAGCCGCCGTGGGCTGCTGCTGCTGGTCGGTCGGCGCCGTCGGCTGCTCAACTACGTCCAGAAGAAGGACATCAACCGCTACCGGTCGCTGATCGAGCGACTCGGCCTGCGCCGATGACGTGACGGGGGAGCGGCCACCGGGTCGCTCCCCCGTTCCGCGCACCACCAGAAGAAGAGGGCCGCGCGACCACCCGAGAGGGAGCCGGTCAGCGTACCGGTCTCCGGTAGTGGCCCCCGGGCATCCCGGCAACATGCCGGCCACCCGGGCGCTTCGATCGAAGACCGGCCGTCTGAGCAGCTCCGGTGTCGTGGGCCCACGACGCGAAGGAGTACCGCAGCACATGACCGAGACCAACCTCGGCACCGAATCCCGCACCGCCGTGATCGACAACGGGTCCTTCGGCACCCGTGAGATCACCTTCTCCACCGGCCGGCTGGCCCGCCAGGCCGCCGGCTCCGTCATCGCCCAGCTCGGCGAGACGGTCGTCCTCTCCGCCACCACCGCCGGTAAGCACCCGAAGGAGCAGTTCGACTTCTTCCCGCTGACCGTCGACGTCGAGGAGCGGATGTACGCCGCGGGCCGCATCCCCGGCTCGTTCTTCCGCCGTGAGGGCCGACCCAGCGAGGACGCGATCCTCACCTGCCGGCTGATCGACCGGCCGCTGCGCCCGTCGTTCGTCAAGGGCCTGCGCAACGAGGTGCAGGTCGTCGAGACCGTCCTCGCGCTCGACCCGCAGCACCCGTACGACGTGGTCGCCATCAACGCGGCCTCGATGTCGACGAAGCTGTCCGGCCTGCCGTTCTCCGGCCCGATCGGGGCGACCCGGGTGGCCCACGTCGAGGGCCAGTGGGTGGCCTTCCCGACCCTGGAGGAGCTGTCCCGGGCCACCTTCGACATGGTGGTGGCCGGCCGGGCACTCGAGGACGGCGACGTCGCGATCATGATGGTCGAGGCCGAGGCGACCCCGCACGCGGTGACCCTGATCGCGGCCGGCGCGACCGCTCCGACCGAGGAGATCGTCGCCAGCGGCCTGGAGGCCGCCAAGCCGGCGATCCGCGAGCTGTGCCGCGCGCAGAGCGAGCTGGCCGAGGTGGCCGCGAAGCCGGTCACCGAGTTCCCGGTCTTCCTCGACTATCAGGACGACGTCTACCAGGCGGTGGCCGAGCTGGTCCGCGCCGAGGTGGCCGAGGCGCTCCAGATCGCCGGCAAGGCCGACCGCGAGGAGGCCCTGGACCGGGTCAAGGCCAGGGTCGCCGAGGAGCTGACGGCCCGCTTCGAGGGCCGGGAGAAGGAACTCTCCGCCGCCTTCCGTTCGCTGACCAAGTCCGAGGTCCGCAACCGGGTGCTGCGCGAGCAGGTCCGCATCGACGGCCGGGGGCCGCGCGACATCCGGCCGCTGACCGCCGAGGTCGGCGTGCTGCCCCGGGTGCACGGTTCCGCGCTGTTCGAGCGGGGCGAGACCCAGATCCTCGGTGTCACCACGCTGAACATGCTGCGCATGGAGCAGATGGTGGACACCCTCTCCCCGGAGAACCGCAAGCGTTACATGCACAACTACAACTTCCCGCCGTACTCGACCGGGGAGACCGGCCGGGTCGGCTCGCCGAAGCGGCGGGAGATCGGCCACGGCGCGCTGGCCGAGCGGGCGCTGCTGCCGGTGCTGCCGTCGCGCGAGGAGTTCCCGTACGCCATCCGGCAGGTGTCCGAGGCGCTCGGCTCCAACGGCTCGACCTCGATGGGGTCGGTCTGCGCCTCGACGCTGGCGCTGCTGTCGGCCGGTGTGCCGCTCAAGGCGCCGGTGGCCGGCATCGCGATGGGCCTGATCTCCGACGAGGTCGACGGCAAGACCCAGTACGTGACGCTGACCGACATCCTCGGTGCCGAGGACGCGTTCGGTGACATGGACTTCAAGGTCGCCGGCACGCCGGAGTTCGTCACCGCGCTCCAGCTCGACACCAAGCTCAACGGCATCCCGTCGGACGTGCTCGCCGCCGCGCTCCAGCAGGCGAACGAGGCCCGGCAGACCATCCTCGGGGTGATGCAGGCGGCGATCGAGGCTCCGGCCGAGATGTCGGACTACGCGCCCCGGGTCACCACCGTCAAGATCCCGGTGGACAAGATCGGTATGGTGATCGGCCCGAAGGGGCAGACCATCAACGCCATCCAGGACGAGACCGGCGCCGAGATCTCCATCGAGGACGACGGCACGATCTACGTCGGCGCGACCAACGGCCCGTCGGCCCAGGCCGCCGTGGACCGGATCAACGGGATCGCCAACCCGACCCTGCCCAAGGCCGGCGAGCGGTTTCTCGGCACGGTGGTCAAGACCGCCGCGTTCGGCGCGTTCATCTCGCTGCTGCCCGGCCGCGACGGCCTGCTGCACATCTCCAAGGTGGGCGACGGCAAGCGGGTCGAGCGGGTCGAGGACTTCCTCAACGTCGGCGACAAGGTCGAGGTGGAGATCGCGGACATCGACGCCCGCGGCAAGATCTACCTGGACAAGGTCCGGCCGGAGGGTGCCGAGGCACCGGCCGCCGGTGAGGCCGCCGGCGGCGACCGGCCGGCCGGTCGGGGCGGCGACCGGGGTCCGCGTGACCGCGGTGACCGGGGCGGTGACCGGGGTGGTCGCGCGCCGGAGCGCGGCGAGCGTGGCCCGGGTGGCGGCGAGGGTGGCGACGGCGGCGAGCGTCCGCGTCGGCGTACCCGGCACAGCTGAGCAGTGACCGGCCGGGTGACGACGACGTCGTCACCCGGCCGGTGTGTTCCCTCCACCCCTCGTCGCACGGGAAGCAGGTCTGCGTGAGCCGCGCCCAGCGTTCGTCGTTTCCCCCGGGCCGGCAGCCGGTGCCGTCGCCGGTCCGGCACGCCGTCGCCGGGCAGCCCGGCCGTGCTGGGGCACCGTCCCGGGCGGTCACCCGCACGATCAGTGACGACCCGCTGGGCGGCACCGTGCGGCGGACCGTGCTGCCGAGCGGGCTGCGGGTGCTCACCGAGGCGATCCCGACGATGCGCAGCGTCTCGTTCGGCATCTGGGTCACGGTCGGCTCGCGGGACGAGACGGGCCCGCAGGCCGGTGCCGCGCACTTCCTGGAACACCTGCTGTTCAAGGGCACCCACAAGCGCACCGCGCTGGAGATCTCCGCCGAGATCGAGGCGGTGGGCGGCGAGACCAACGCCTTCACCACCAAGGAATACACCTGCTACTACGCGCGGGTGCTCGACGAGGACCTGCCGCTGGCCATCGACGTGATGTGCGACGCGGTCGCCGACTCGCTGCTGGAACCGGCCGACGTGGAGACCGAACGCGGGGTCATCCTCGAAGAGATCGCCATGCACGACGACGAGCCCGGCGACGAGGTGCACGACCTGTTCGCCCGCGCCGTCTACGGCGACCACCCCCTCGGCCGGTTGATCTCCGGCACCGAGGAGACGGTCACCCCGATGACCCGCCGGCAGATCCAGAGCTTCTACCGCCGCCGCTACACCGCGCCGCAGATCGTGATCGCCGCCGCCGGCAACCTCGACCACTCCGCCGTGGTGCGGCTGGTCCGTCAGGCGCTGCGCGGCACCCCGCTGGACACCGGCCCGGCCGCGCCGGGCACGCCCCGGCGCAACACCCCGGCGGTACGCACGAAGCCGGCCGCCGTCCTGGTCGAGCCGAAGGAGACCGAGCAGGCGCACGTCATCCTCGGCTGCCCCGGCATCGACCGGGTCGACGAGCGGCGGTTCGCCCTCGGGGTACTCAACAACGTCCTCGGCGGCGGCATGTCCAGCCGGCTGTTCCAGGAGATCCGGGAACGGCGTGGCCTGGCCTACTCGGTCTACTCCTACGCCAGCCAGTACGCCGACAGCGGCCTGTTCGCCGTCTACGCCGGCTGCGCGCCGGGCAAGGTCGACGAGGTGCTCCGGTTGACCCGCGCCGAGCTGGCCCGGGTGGCCGCCGACGGGCTCACCGAGGCGGAGGTGGCCCGGGGCAAGGGGATGAGCAAGGGCTCGTTCGTGCTGGGCCTGGAGGACACCGGCTCCCGGATGAGCCGGCTGGCCAAGGGTGAGCTGCTCTACGGCGACCTGATGCCGGTGGACGAGCTGCTGGCCCGGGTCGACGCGGTGACCGTGGCCGACGTGAACACCCTCGCCGCCGAGCTGCTGAACCGGCCGATGTCGCTGGCGGTGGTCGGCCCGTTCGGCGAGCACGACTTCGCCGGCTGAGCCCGTCGCCCGCCGCCGGGGCGTCCCGGCGGTGGTCCGACCCGCCGGTGTCCGGGGTAGGCGGCCACCCGCGGTCGGGTCCGGAGTGCGTACCGGGACCGGCCGGTGGGACGGTGGTGGTCCGGCGGTGGCCCGCGTCCCGATTGGGATAGGTTGTGCCGCGTGACTGACGAGCAGGAGAAGGGCCCGGGTGGACCGGTCCGGGTCGGCGTGCTGGGGGCCCGGGGCCGGATGGGCGCCGAGGTGTGCCGGGCGGTCGACGGGGCCGACGACCTGACGCTGGTGGCCGCCGTCGACCAGGGTGACGAGCTGTCCGCCGCCTCCGCCGCCGAGGTGGTCGTCGACTTCACCACCCCGGACGTGGTCATGGACAACCTGCGCTGGTGCATCGACCAGGGCGTGCACGCGGTGGTCGGCACCACCGGCTTCACCGGGCAGCGGCTGGAGCAGGTGCGCGGCTGGCTGGCCGACCGGCCCGATCTCGGGGTGGTGATCGCCCCCAACTTCGGCATCGGCGCGGTGCTGATGATGCAGTTCGCCGCCCGCGCGGCCCGGCACTTCGAGTCCGTGGAGATCATCGAGCAGCACCATCCACGCAAGCTCGACGCGCCGAGCGGCACCGCCACCCACACGGCCCGGCTGGTCGCGCAGGCCCGCGCCGAGGCCGGCCTCGGCCCCGCTCCCGACGCGACCAGGGACGAGGTGCCCGGCGCGCGGGGCGCCGACATCGACGGGGTACGCGTGCACGCGGTCCGGGCCACCGGCCTGCTCGCCCACCAGGAGGTGCTGTTCGGCACCCTGGGCGAGACGCTGACCATCCGGCACGACTCGTACGACCGGGTGTCGTTCATGCCCGGGGTGCTGCTGGCGGTGCGGGCGGTCCGGCAGCGCCCGGGGCTGACCGTCGGCCTGGACGCCCTGCTCGACTAGCCCCGTCCGGCCGGGGCCGGCGGTCGGGGTCGCGTCGACGCCGGGTGCGGCGGTGGCGGCGAATTCGTTGGCGGTGCGCCGGGGTGCGCCCTAGGCTGCCCCGGTGCTGGATTCCGGACATACCGATCGGCTCGGGCGGCGGGTCACCCTGCGCCCGGTGGACGACGACAACTGGCGGGCGGTGGCCGACCTGGCCCCCCGCGACGACCAACGGGGGTGGGTGCCGGCGCTGGCGGCCCGTTACCTGGTGCTGACCTCGCGTTCCGAGGTCTGGACGTCGCTGGCGGTGCACGCCGACGAGACCGTGGCCGGCCACGTCATGTGGGGCGTGGACGACGACGGGTCGCGGTGGATCGGCGGGATGCTGATCGACGCCGCCGAGCAGGGCCGGGGGGTGGGCCGGGCCGCCGTACGCACCCTCGCCGCCTGGCTGGGCGGGCCGGACGGCGAGCACCCCGTCCGGTTGTCGTACCACCCGGACAACATGGCCGCCGCCCGGCTCTACACCTCGCTGGGGTTCACCCCGACCGGGGCGGTGGAGGACGACGAGCTGGTCGTCGAGCTGCGTCGTTGACCCGGCGCGGGGTCACTCCTGCTCGATGACGGACAGGATGTTGCCGGCCGGGTCGGTGAACCAGGCGATGGTCGGCCCGTTGTCGCGCATGATCCCCCGGTCGTCCTGCGGCAGACCCGGGTAGCGCGCGAACCGAACCCCGCGTGCGGTGAGTTCGTCGACCGCCCGGTCGACGTCGGCCACCGGGAAGTTGAGCACCGTGAACGTCGCCGGCACGTGGTCGGCCTTGGGATAGACCACCACGTCCCGGTCGCCGGCCAGGTGCAGCATCAGCAGCCCACCGGGGCCGCCGAGCTGCGACACCCGCAGGTCGAGGGTGCCGGCGTAGAACTCCCGGGCCCGGTCGGTGTCGTCGGCCGAGAACCCGCTGAACGCCTTCGTGTCCCGGAACATGCCCGTCTCCCTCACCGTCGGTGGCGCACCGCCGCCTCCGGTCTACCAGGGTGGGCCGACAGAACCGGCCGGGACGCGTCGACCGGGCCGCGACCGCTGCCGACACGCCGCCGGGTCAGGGCGTGTCGTCCGGCTCGGTGGGGACCGCGACGTGCAGCCGTACCTGGGGGACGAGCATGTCGTCGACGTCCAGCGCGCGGGCCGCGCCGTCCGGCTCCCAGCCGGTGCTGGTGAGGAACTTCCGGGTCGCCTCGTCGCCGTCGAACGTCCAGGCGACCGCGTGGGTGAACCCGTCGCCGCGCCAGGCGTCCACGGCGGCGGCGAGCAGCCGGCTGCCGTGCCCGCGCCGACCCCAGCGCGGCTCGACCAGCAGGTCGGTCACCGCGACCACCCCGGCGCCCAGCGCCGCCTCCGGCTCGCCCGGGGCGAGCGCTTCGGCGTCCGCCGGCCCGGAAGCCGCGAACCCCACCAGATAGGATTGCTCGGCCTGTTCCACGGCGACGAGCACCCGGTGCGCAGCCGAGGGTGGCTCCTGCACCGCCGCGCTCCACCGCCGGGCGAGCCAGGCCTCGTCCAGGTTGTCGAGCACGTGCCGGGGCAGCAGCCGACGGTACGCGACCCGCCAGGTCGCGAGCTGCACACGGGCGATCTCGGCGGCGTCCTCGGGACGCGCCGGGCGGACGTACCCCAGAGCCATGGCACGAAAGCCTAGGCCACAGCGAGGGAGACGACGGTGGCGCAGGGGGCCAGGCGGACGGCCGGGCAGGTCGTCGCGGTGGTGGTGCTCGCCGTCGCGGTGGCCGCCTTCCTCTCCGTGGCGGCCGTCCGGCACGGCTTCTTCGACCTGAAGGTCTACTACGGCGCACTGACCTTCTGGGTCCACGACCACGGCGAGATCTACGACTACCTCAAGCCCGGCACCCAGTACGGCTTCACCTACCCGCCGTTCGCCGCGCTGGTGATGCTGCCGATGGCGTACCTGCCGTGGCCGGCCGCGATCACCGTCAGCGTGGCCGCCACGGTGGTGGTCAGTGCGGTGCTGGTCTGGTGGCTGCTCGACCCGGTCGCCCGGCGGGCCGGCTGGACCCGGTGGTTCGTCCTGGCGGTGGCGCTCTGCCTGGCCGCCGCGTTCGAGCCGATGCGGGAGACGGTCAACTTCGGCCAGGTCAACATGCTGCTGCTGTTCCTGGTGGCGGTGGACCTGCTGCGGCTGCTGCCGGCCGGCAACCGGTGGGCCGGGGTCGGCATCGGGCTGGCCACCGCGATCAAGCTGACCCCGGGCGTGTTCATCGTCTACCTGCTGGTCACCAGGCGGTTCCGGGCCGCCGGCACCGCCGTCGCCGCCGCGGCCGCCGCCACCCTGCTCGCCGCGGCCCTCTTCCCCGACGCCGCCCGGGAGTTCTGGACGTCGGCGCTGTGGAACACCGACCGGGTGGGCGAGTTGGCGTTCGTGTCCAACCAGTCGCTGCGCGGGATGGTGGCCCGGCTCGACCCGGAACATCCGAGCACCCTGGCCTGGCTGGTGCTGGTGCTGGTCACCCTGGCCGTCTGGGCGTGGCGCTGCCGGTCCGCCGTGGCGGTGGGCGACGAGGCCACCGGGCTGGCCCTGACCGGCGCGCTGATGTGCCTGGTCAGCCCGGTCACCTGGGTGCACCACCTGGTCTGGTTGATCCCGGCGCTGATCCTGCTGGTCGACAATGCGGTCGCCGCGCCCACCGGCAGCCTGCGGCGGCGCGCGCTGTCGGCCCTCGCGGTGGTCTCCTACCTGCTGCTGTGCAGCCGGATCGTCTGGGCCTGGGAGAAGGACTTCACCGGGGTGGGCGGCTTCCTGGGCAGTAACACCTACGTCTGGATCAGCCTCGCGTTGCTGGTGCTGCTGCCGGTCCGCACCTGGGCGGCACCGGTCGGCGGCCGGCCCGGCGAGCCGGCGGGACCGGTCGACCCCGGCGCCGGGCGGCCGGCGGGCTCAGCCGGGCAACCGGCCGGTGTAGCGCAGTTCGTCGAGGTGGACCGGGGGACCGCCACCGGCCAGCGGCACCGGGTAACGGGACCGCTCGCCGTCGACTGACAGGCCGGCCCGCTCGTAGAACCGGCGGGCGCGGGCGTTGTCGGCGAGCACCCAGAGCCGGTACTCCCGCCAGCCGCGTGCCGCCAGCCCGTCGCGGGCCGCGGCGAACAGCCGCCGCGCGGTGCCGTCGCCCCAGTGCGCCGGCTCCACGTACATCGCCAGCACCTCGCCGTACGCCGGGTCCAGGTCGCCCCGGTCCTGGTTGTTGCGGTACGGCCCGAAGGTGGTGAACCCGGCCGGCAGCCCGTCCACCTCGGCGAGCAGGGTGGTGAACGGATGTTCCGGGTCGGCCGTGCCCACGTCCCGCCGGCGTTGCGCCCAGGCCACCGGGTTGAGCCGGGCCAGCACCTCGGCGGGCATGATGCCGGCGTACCCGGCCTGCCAGCCGTGGATGTGCACCCGGGCGATCGCCTCGGCGTCGTCGGGTTCCTCGCGGCGGATGGTGAGCATGCGTCCGTTCTATGCCCCGACGGGCGGTCGGTCCAGTGTCCGCTCCGGAGTCGTACCGCTGGTCTAGGGTCGTCGGCGATGGCCGCACCGGAATCGCTCTCGCTCGCCCAGGCCCGGCGGATGACGCTCGCCGCCCAGGGCTTCGCCGACCCCGCGCCCGCCGGGGCGCCCACCCGCCGGCACCTGCGCCGGGTGCTCGACCGGGTCGGGCTGATCCAGATGGATTCGGTCAACGTGCTGCAACGGGCGCACTACCTGCCGCTCTACAGCCGGCTCGGCCCCTACCCGACCACCCTGCTCGACACCGCGGCCTACCGCAGCCCCCGCGAGCTGTTCGAATACTGGGGGCACGAGGCGTCCCTGGTGCCGGTGGGGCTGCACGCCGCGCTGCGCTGGCGGATGGCCAAGGCCCGCGACGACGCCTGGGGCGGGATGCGCCGGATCGCCGCCGAGCAGCCCGACCTGGTCGCCTGGGTGCGCGACGAGGTGGCCGCCGCCGGGCCGCTGACCGCCGCCGAGATCGAACACGACGCGCCCCGGGAGACCGGCAACTGGGGCTGGAACTGGTCGGCGGTGAAGCGGGCGCTGGAGTTCCTGTTCTGGGCCGGCGAGGTCACCGCCGCCGACCGGACGCCCTCCTTCGCCCGCCGCTACGACCTGCCCGAACGGGTGCTGCCGGCGGCCGCGCTCGACGCGCCCACGCCGACCGACGCGCAGGCGTACCGCACCCTGGTCGGGGTGGCCGCCCGGTCGCTGGGGGTGGCCGCCGAGCCGGAGCTGCGGGATTATTTCCGGCTCCCGTTGGCCGGTGCCCGGCAGGCGGTCGCCGACCTGGTCGAGGCCGGTGAGCTGGTGCCGGTGACGGTGCAGGGGTGGCGGCAGCCGGCCTGGCGGCACGTCGACGCCCGGTTGCCCCGGTGGGTGCGGGGCAACACCCTGGTCAGCCCGTTCGACCCGCTGGTCTGGGAGCGGGCCCGCACCGAGCGGCTGTTCGGCTTCGGCTACCGGATCGAGATCTACGTGCCGGCCGCGCAGCGGGTGCACGGCTACTACGTGCTGCCGTTCCTGCAGGGGGAACGCTTCACCGCCCGGGTCGACCTCAAGGCCGACCGGAAGGCCGGGGTGCTGCTGGTGCCGGCGGCCTGGCAGGAGCCCGGCGTCGACCCGGGGGACACCGCCGTCGCGCTCGCCGCCGAGCTGTACCGGCTGGCCGGCTGGCTCGGCCTGGACGCGGTCGCCCCACCGGCGGCCGGCGACCTGGCCGCCCCGCTGGCCGCCGCGTTGCGCAGCCTCGCCGGTGTACCGTGAGGCCGTGACGAGCGTTGACGGGCCGACCGGGCCGACCCGGTCGGGGCAGGGCACCGATCCGACGTCGACCGGTTCCGCACCGGCCGGCACCACCCACACGCTGAGCGACCCGCCCGCCGTCGGCATGCCGACCGGTCCGTACCCCGCCGGCACGCCGACCGACCCGCACCTCCACCCGGCGGCGGGGGCGGGCGTCGACGGGGTGCCGCCCGGGTCCTGGCCGGCGGGGCCGCCGGTGGTGTGGCAGCAGCCCGAGCCGGACCGGCTCACCCGGTTCGTGCTCCGGCTGCACGCCCGGTCACCGCGCTGGGCCGCCCCGCTGGCCGCACTCGGCTGTGTCGCCGCCGGCATGGCGTACGCGCTGGTCAGTGACCCGACCACCAGCGACCCGGACGCCGCGCCGAGCTGTCTGCTCAAGCTGACCACCGGGCTGGACTGTCCGGGTTGCGGGGGCACCCGCGCGCTGTGGTACCTGCTGCACGCCGACCTGCCGGCCGCCGCCCGCCACCACGCCGTGTTCGTCTTCGCGGTGCCCTTCCTGGCGTACCTCTTCGTCGCCTGGGCGGGGCGGCAGGCGTTCGGGTGGCGGTTGCCCGAGCTTCGGCTCAGCTCCCCGGTGATCGGCGGGTTCCTCGCCGTCTGGATGGCCTTCTCGGTGCTGCGCAACCTGCCCTGGGCGCCGTTCACCGCGCTCTACGTCTGACCGGCCGGGGCGGGCGGCGGGCCGGGTGGGAGACGTTGGCCACCCGCCACCGCCCCCGGCCGGAACTGTCCATGATCTCGCTGGTCAGCGCGGTGGCCCGAGTTTCCCCGCAGCCCACCGGGCCATTACAGTCGCAGGAATGCCGGAGATGGTGCAGCCCCAGGTGCAGTTGATCGCGTGGACCCAGTTCCAGGCCCCCGACGGCGTGCCGTGGTCGACCGACGCCGAGGGCGGCCAGGCGCTCGCCGAGTTCGCCGGCCGGGCCTGCTACCAGAGCTGGAAGAAGCCGAACCCGGCGACCGCCACCAACGCCGGCTACCTGGCGCACATCCTGGAGGTCGGGCACCTGTCGGTGCTGGAGCACGGCAGCGTGACGTTCTACTTCACCGGGGTGTCCCGCTCGTTCACCCACGAGCTGATCCGGCACCGGCACTTCTCCTACTCCCAGCTCTCCCAGCGTTACGTGCCGGAGCGGGACGCGGCGATGGTCGAGCCGGCGGTGATCGCCGACGACCCGGAGCTGCACAAGCGGTTCGTCGAGGCCGCCGAGGCGAGCGTGCGGGCGTACACCGAGCTGCTGGAGGGGTTGGAGCAGCGGTTCGCCGACGAGCCCAACCCGACGCTGCGCCGCAAGCAGGCCCGGCAGGCGGCGCGGGCGGTGCTGCCCAACGCCACCGAGACCCGGATCGTGGTCACCGGCAACTACCGCGCCTGGCGGCACTTCATCGGGATGCGGGCCACCGAGCACGCCGACGTGGAGATCCGTGAGCTGGCCGTGGAGTGCCTGCGGCAGCTCCAGCGGGTCGCCCCGAACGTCTTCGCCGACTTCGTCGTCTCGACGCTGCCCGATGGCACCGAGGTGGCGACCAGCCCGCACGCACAGCTGTCCTGAGCCCTTCCCCACCGGCTGTCCGGTGCTCGTCCGCTAGGTTGTGAGCATGACGCACGACCACCCTGCCGCCCCCGACCGGGGCGTGTCGCGCCCGTTCGGGCGGCTGCTCACCGCGATGGCGACCCCGTTCACCGCCGACGGCTCCCTCGATCTGGACGGGGCCGTCCGGCTGGCGACCTACCTCGTCGACGAGCAGGGCAACGACGCGCTGGTGCTCAACGGCACCACCGGCGAGTCGCCGACCACCTCGGACGCGGAGAAGGAGACCCTGATCCGCGCGGTGGTCGAGGCGATCGGTGACCGGGCGCGGATCGTGGCCGGCGTCGGCACCAACGACACCCGGCACACCATCGAGCTGGCCGCCATGGCCGAGAAGGCCGGCGCGCACGGCCTGCTGGTGGTGACCCCGTACTACAGCCGGCCGCCGCAGCGGGGGCTGGTGGCGCACTTCACCGCCGTCGCCGACGGCACCGGCCTGCCGATCATGATGTACGACATCCCGCACCGTGCCGGGGTGCCGATCGAGACCGAGACGCTGGTGCGGCTCGCCGCGCACGAGCGGATCGTCGCGGTCAAGGACGCCAAGGGTGACCTGACCGCCACCAGTTGGGTGACCAGCCGCACCGACCTCGCCTTCTACAGCGGCGAGGACTCGCTCACCCTGCCCACCCTCGCGGTCGGCGGGGTCGGGCTGGTCGGCACGTCGACCCACTTCACCGGCGCGCTCGCCAAGCAGATGATCGAGGCGTACGACGCGGGTGACACCGGCACGGCGCTGGCCCTGCACCGGCGGCTGCTGCCGCTGTTCACCGGGATCTTCCGTAGCCCGGGCACCATCCTGGTGAAGGCGGGCCTGAACGTGCTGGGCCTGCCCGCCGGACCGGTGCGTCCGCCGCTGGTGGACGCCACCGACGACGAACTGGCCCTGCTGCGCGCGGACTGCGCGGCGGCGGGCCTGAACCTGCCCGAATGATCGAACGACACGACGGACGCCGGGTTACGGCGTCGCAGAATGAGGTGGACGCGTGACCGAGGCGCAATTCGAGGGTGAACTGCCCCCGCCGCTGCCCGAGGGCGGGCTGCGGATCATCCCGCTCGGCGGACTCGGTGCCATCGGTCGGAACATGACCGTCTTCGAGTACGACGGCAAGCTGCTGATCGTCGACTGCGGGGTGCTCTTCCCCGACGTGGAGCAGCCCGGGGTGGACCTGATCCTGCCCGACTTCGCACCGATCCTGGACCGGCTGGCCGACGTGCAGGCGATCGTGCTGACCCACGGTCACGAGGACCACATCGGCGCGGTGCCGTACCTGCTCGCCCACAAGCCGGACATCCCCCTGGTCGGCTCCCAGTTCACCCTCGCCCTGGTCGAGGCGAAGCTGGCCGAGCGGCGTATCCAGCCCTACACGCTCACCGTCCGCGAGGGCGGCCGGGAGCGGCTGGGCCCGTTCGAGTGCGAGTTCTTCGCGGTCAACCACTCGATCCCGGACGCCCTGGCGGTGGCGGTGCGTACCCCGGCCGGCCTGGTGCTGCACACCGGTGACTTCAAGATGGACCAGCTCCCGCTGGACGGCCGGATCACCGACCTGGCCGGCTTCGCCCGGCTCGGCGCGGAGGGCGTCGACCTGCTGCTGTCGGACTCCACCAACGCCGAGATCCCCGGTTTCGTCACCCCGGAGCGGGAGATCGGGCCGGTGCTCGACTCGATCTTCGCGAAGGCGAAGGGGCGGATCATCGTCGCCTCGTTCGCCTCGCACGTGCACCGGGTGCAGCAGGTCTTCGACTCGGCGCTGGAGCACGGCCGCAAGGTGGCGCTGATCGGCCGCTCGATGGTCCGCAACATGGGCATCGCCCGCGACCTCGGCCTGCTCAACATCCCGGCCGGGCTGGTGATCGGCATCGAGGAGGCCACCACGCTGCCGCCCGACCAGATCGTGCTGATGTCCACCGGTTCGCAGGGCGAGCCGATGAGCGCCCTGGGCCGGATGGCCAGCGGCGACCACCGGCACATCACCATCGCCCCCGGGGACACGGTCGTGCTCGCCTCGTCGCTGGTGCCCGGCAACGAGACCTCGGTCTACCGGGTGATCAACCGGCTGGCCCGGGCCGGTGCGGTGGTGGTGCACAAGGACGTCGCCAAGGTGCACGTCTCCGGGCACGCCCCGGCCGGTGAACTGCTCTACCTGCTCAACGTGGTGCGCCCGAGCAACCTGATGCCGGTGCACGGCGAGTGGCGGCACCTGCGGGCGCACGCCCGGCTCGGCATCGAGTCCGGTGTCGCGCCGGACCGCGTGGTGATCTGCGAGGACGGCGACGTCGTCGACCTGGTCGAGGGCCGGGCCAGCGTGGTCGGGCACGTGAAGAGCCGCTACGTCTACGTCGACGGCCTGGCCGTGGGGGACGTCAGCGAGTCGCTGCTCACCGAGCGGCGGATCCTCGGCGACGGCGGTTTCATCGCCACCACCGTGGTCGTCGACTCGGTCACCGGCAAGGTGGTCGCCGGCCCGACCCTGTCGGCGAAGGGCTTCTCCGAGGACCCGGCCGCGTTCAACCCGGTGATTCCGCTGGTCACCGAGGCGCTGAACCGGGCCGCCGCGGACGGCGTCACCGACCCGCACCAGCTCCAGCAGATCGTCAGGCGCACCGTGGGGCGCTGGGTCAACGACGCGTACCGCCGCCGCCCGATGATCGTCCCGACCGTCGTCGAGGTCTGAGCGGGTTCCCCACCCGGACGCAACGGGCCGGCCACCGTCGACGGTGGCCGGCCCGTTGCGTCCGGTCGGCTCAGCGGTGGCGCAGGGTGGCCACGATCAGGTTGGGGTCGGTCGCGGTCACGTAGGCGGCGCTGCCACCAGGACCGTGTGTCCGCGTACGGCCACCGAGGTGGGGTTCTGGAGCCCGTCGGCACCGGTCAGCAGGGTCCGGCTCACCCCGGCCAGCAGGGCCAGCTCCTCCCGGCGCAGGCCCGGCACCCGCCGTCGGTCGTCGTAGGTGGCCACTCCGACCTCCTCGGGGCTGAGCCGGGAGCGTCGCGAGCGGAGGAACTCGCCGAGCTGTCGTCGCGCCTGCATGGCTCCCAGTATCGGCAGCGGTCGACGGGCCAACCACACCCTGCGGGGGACAGGCAGCGCGGGAATGCGTGACCCGACGGTCACCGTACGTCGATAACTGCCGATCGGCTCATCCGAACGGCGGTCGTCTGCGTACCTCCGTCCGGCGGGCGTACCCCGCGTCGGCCGGGAGGAGCATGGCGGATGGACCGCAGACGGATGACAGCGATCGGCGTCGTGCTGGCGGCGGCGGGACTGACGGCGGCGGTGACCCTGCCGTCGTTCGCCGGTGACCAGGGCGCGCCCCGCGCCGGGGGCCCTGACGCCCGCGCGGCCGGCGGGCCGGCCCCCGAGGTGGTGGACGCGCTCAGCCGCGACCTGCGGATCAGCCGGGACCAGGCGGTCCGGCGGTTGACCGCCGAGCAGCAGGCCGCAGCCCGGTTGACCGGGCTGCGGGCCGCGCTCGGCAACGACTACGGCGGGGCCTGGCTCAGCGGCGACGGGTCCACCCTGAACGTGGCGGTCGCCGACCCCGCGAAGGCCGACCGGGTCCGGGCCGCCGGTGCCGTGCCCAAGCCGGTCGACCGGGCCGTCGGCGAGCTGGACGCGGCGAAGACCCGGCTCGACGCGGTGGGCGGTCAGGCATCCCCGGCCATCACCGGCTGGTACGTCGACGTCGCCACCAACTCCGTGGTGGTGCTCGCCCAGCCGGGTGCCGAGGCGCGGGCCCGCCGGTGGGCGGCGGGCAGCGGGGCCCCGGCGGACGCGGTGCGGGTCACCACCTCCCGGGAGCAGCCGCGACCGCTGTTCGACCTGGTCGGCGGCGACCCGTTCTTCATCAACGACGTCGGGCGCTGCTCGATCGGCTTCTCCGTGGTGGGCGGGTTCGTCACCGCCGGGCACTGCGGCCGGGTCGGGGACCGCACCACCGGGTTCAACCAGGCCCGGCAGGGGGTGTTCGCGGCGTCGTCGTTCCCGCGTGACGACTGGGCGTTCGTGCGCACCAACGGCCAGTGGACCCCGCAGGGGGTGGTCAGCGACTTCAACGGCGGTACGGTGCCGGTCAACGGCTCCGTCGAGGTGCCGCCCGGCGCGTCGATCTGCCGTTCCGGCTCCACCACCGGGGCCCGGTGCGGCGTCGTCCAGGCCCGCAACGCCACCGTCAACTACCCGGAGGGGACGGTGACCGGGCTGACCCGCACCGACGTCTGCGCCGAACCGGGCGACTCCGGTGGGTCGTGGATCGCCGGTGACCAGGCGCAGGGCGTCACCTCCGGCGGCTCCGGTGACTGCACCGTCGGCGGCGTCACCTTCTTCCAGCCGGTCAACGAGATCCTCCAGCGCAACAACCTGACCCTGGTCACCGCGAACGGTGGCCAGCAGGCGACGCGACGCGGCCGGTAACCACCCCCGGCCCCGGTACCGCGGCCCCCGACCTCCACCGCCCGGAGGTCGGGGGCCGCTGCCGTGTGCGGGCGGTGGCGGTCAGGGCAGGGCGGCGACCGCGGCGGCGTACGCGACGCCGGTGCTCACCGCCGCGTCGACGAGGATGCCGAGCTGCGCCGGGGCCACCCCGTGCGCCAGGTCGGTGGTGACGTCGCCGGCCAGCACCAGCTCACCGCCGGGCAGTTCGTGGACGTACGCCTTCGGCAGCAGCCGGTCGTGGTTCCACGCGTTGCAGAACTCGTACGCCTCGGCGAGCCGGCCCGCCGCCAGCCGCCGGGCCGCCACCACCCGGGCGTGCAGGATCTCCCCGTCCCGGCCCAGCAGGCGGAACTGCACGACCGCCTCGTCCCAGCGACCGACCACCACGCCTGCGGCATCCACCGCGTACACGTCGCCCCGGGTATCCAGCACGGCGGTGAGCTGCGAAAGGCTCAGCGGGGCCGGTTCCTCGGCCGAGGGCAGGAACGGTTCGTCGGCGGGGTCGTCGACGCTCTCCGGCGTCGGCAGGGGCACCGGGTCACCGGTGGGCCGTTCGGCCAGCCAGGCGGCGATCCGGCCGGCGTGGTGCCCGGTGCCGTTGCGCGCGTCGAAGCTGCCGGCGAGCCGGTTCGCCTCGGCCAGCAGGTCGGTGCCGAGGGTCGCCACGTCCAGGTCGGCGGCGGGCCGGTCGGCGTGGCCGGGGCGGCGGATCCGGCGGGCGTCCCGGCCGGACTCGGCGGCGAGCGCGCAGACCAGCGCCCCGGCGGTGGCGAACTCCATCGCCGACAGGTCGTCGTAGGGGTGGTCCAGCCGGGGCAACTGCTCGGCGAGGAGGTCCAGCGCCCGGTCCGGATGCCCGGCCAGCGCGCAGAACCGTAACTGCGCGGCCAGGTACGGCAACGCGGACCGTTCCCGCCGGTGCCGCCGGTACGCCCGCAGGTGCGCCGTCGCGGCCCGACCGGCCGCCCCGGTGCGCAACCACGGCAGCAGCCCCACCGCGAGGGCCCGTTCCGGCTGGTCGGTGCAGTCGACCCCGGCGTCGAGCGCGGGACGCAGCGCCGCCAACGCGGCCCGGTCGTCGCCCCAGCCGGCGAGCAGTTCGGCGCGGCGTACCGCCAGGCAGGCGGGGCAGCCGGCCTCCGGGTCCGGCGCGGCGGCCGTCCACCTGTCGTACCACCGGCGGGCGGTGGGCTCGTCACCGGCGTGATCGGCGAGCCGGCAGCGTAACTGGGCGACCACGCCGGCCTCCGCGCCGACCCGGCGGGCCAGCGCGTCGAGCAGGACGTTGGCCTGGTCCAGCCCGATCCGGGGGGTGCCGATCGCGGCCTCCACCGCCTGGCGCAGGTGCCGCCGCAGCAGTTCCGCGTCGCCGGGGCGGGCGTCGAGCAGGTCGGGGGACCGGTCCACGGTGGCCAGCAGGCGGCGGACCGGTTCGATGATCCGCCACCGTCCACCGTGCCGCAGGTACGCCGCTACCAGCGCGAACCGGGCGTCCAGGGCGGAGTGCGGGTCGCCCAGCGCGTCGGCGCGGGCGGCGATCCGGTCGAGTTCGGCCAGCCGGGCCTCCCCGTCGGGCAGGTCCCCGGCGTCGGCGAACGCGGCGGCCAGGCCCGGGTCGCGCGGCGCGGCCGGCCCGTCCGCCCCGGGACGGAACCCGCCGGTCATCCGGGCGTCCGGCCGGGCAACTGGCCGACGGCGGCGGCGAGCCGGCAGCCTTCGGTGATGCCACGGTCGAGCAGCCGGTCGAGCTGGTGCGGGGTGACCCCGCGTTCCAGGTCGGTGGTCACCTCGCCGCAGACCTGGGCCCGACCGTCGTCGTCGACGTGCACGAACGCCTTCGGCCAGAACCGCTCGTGGTTCCACGAGTTGCAGAAGGCGTAGAGCGCCGGCACGTGCTCGATGCCGAACGTCGCCGCCGCCAGGGTGCGGACCTGGAGCAGCTCGCCGTGGCCGCCCTGGCGTAGGAACCAGATCAGGCTGTCGTCCCAGCGCCCCACGAGGTCCCCGTCGCCGTCGGCGACCACGACGTACCCCCGGGTGCCCAGTACGGCGGCGACCAGGTCGGCGGTCAACGGGCGCAGAGCCTGCGGGTCACCCGCGAGGGGGTCGGGACGGTCCGCGAAAGCAGGCGACGCCATCGGGCATCCCTTCTGAGGCGAATAACACGTCTGCGGGCGTGGTCCGTGCTGCGACGCGCGGACACGACCCGGAAAAGCGGCGATCTACCGGGTCACGCCGTTACGGTGACTCTATGGCGGGCCGTACCTCTCAGGCGAGCCGGCGACGCGGCGCGTCGCCGCGCGGCACCACGAACAGTCGTGCCCGTCAGCCGGCGAAGAAGACCACCCGGGCGACGGCCCGGCGGCGACCGGCTCCCCGGCCCGCTCCGGCGGCGTACGTGGGTCGGGCTGTCGGGGCACTGTGGATGGGGCTGGCGCACGGGGTCGGCTGGGGGTTCCGGGCCGCCGGCCGGCAGGCCGCCTCGGCCCGGGAGTTGGACCCGGAGCACCGCCGCGACGGCGCCGGCCTGCTGCTGTTCGGGCTGGCCATCCTCAGCGCGGTGGCGATCTGGTTCTCCGGTGCCGGCCCGTTCGGCGCACGGCTGGCCGACACCGTACGCCTGTTCCTGGGCGCGATCGCGGTGGTGGTGCCGGTGCTGCTGATGATCGGCGCCTGGCGGTTGATGCGGACCCCGGTTGCCCCGGAGCACCGGGGGCGGGGCCTGGTCGGCTGGGGTTCCATGCTGGTCGCCACGGCGGCGATGCTGCACATCGGACAGAATCCCGTCGACCCGGTGCAGCGTGACTACGCCGGTGGCCTCGTCGGCGCCGGCATCGGCGACCTGCTGGAGCGGGCGGTGACCGCCTGGGTGGCGATGCCGCTGCTGATCCTGCTGCTCGTCTTCGGCCTGCTGGTGGTGACCGCCACCCCGATCAACAAGATCCCGGAGCGGCTGGGTCTGCTCGCCGGCACGCTGGTCGCCCCGCCCGACGCCCCGACGGAGGAGGACGCCGAGCCGACGGATGTCGTCGCGAAGCCGGCCCGTAAACGCCCGGCCCGCAAGGCCGCGCCCCCGCCTCCCGACCCGGACGACTTCGACGACGTCGGCCCGGAGGTCGACCTCCAGGAGACGATCGTGCTGCCCCGCCGGCCGGCGAGCCGGGTGCCGGCCAGCCGCAGGCCGGTGGAGCCGCCGGAGCACTCCGCCCCGCCCACCCGCGCCGAGCAGCTCGCGCTGACCGGGCTGGCCGGCGACTACGTGCTGCCGCCGGCCAACATGCTCAGCGGTGGCGCGGCCCCGAAGACCCGCAGCAAGGCCAACGACGAGGTGATCGCCGCGCTGACCGGCGTCTTCGACCAGTTCGGGGTGGACGCCGAGGTCACCGGCTTCACCCGGGGCCCCACCGTCACCCGCTACGAGGTCGAGCTGGGGCACGGGGTCAAGGTCGAGCGGATCACCCAGCTCTCCCGCAACATCGCGTACGCGGTGAAGTCGCCCGACGTACGCATCCTCAGCCCCATCCCGGGCAAGAGCGCGGTCGGGGTGGAGATCCCCAACACCGACCCGGAGAACGTCGCCCTCGGTGACGTGCTGCGGTCCCGGGCCGCGACCAGCGACCACCATCCGATGGTGGTGGCCCTCGGCAAGGACATCGAGGGCGGCTTCGTGGTGGCCAACCTCGCGAAGATGCCGCACATCCTGATCGCCGGGGCCACCGGCGCGGGCAAGTCGAGCTGCCTCAACACCCTGCTGGTGTCCATCCTGACCCGGGCCACGCCGGACGAGGTGCGGCTGCTGCTGATCGACCCCAAGCGGGTCGAGATGACCGGCTACGAGGGCATTCCGCACCTGGTCACCCCGATCGTGACCAACGCCAAGAAGGCGGCCGACTCGCTGGAGTGGGTCGTGCGCGAGATGGACATGCGCTACGACGACCTCGCCGCCAACGGGGTCCGGCACATCGACGACTTCAACCGCAAGGTTCGCAACGGCGAGATCAAGGCCCCGCCGGGCAGCGAGCGGGAGATGCGGCCGTACCCGTACCTGCTGGTGATCGTGGACGAGTTGGCCGACCTGATGATGGTCGCCCCGCGCGACGTGGAGGACTCGGTCGTCCGGATCACCCAGTTGGCCCGCGCCGCCGGCATCCACCTGGTGCTGGCCACCCAGCGGCCGAGCGTCGACGTGGTGACCGGTCTGATCAAGGCGAACGTGCCGTCCCGGCTGGCGTTCGCCACCTCGTCGCTGGCCGACTCCCGGGTGATCCTCGACCAGCCGGGCGCGGAGAAGCTGCTCGGCCGGGGCGACGGGCTGTTCCTGCCGATGGGCGCGTCGAAGCCGATCCGCATCCAGGGTGCCTGGGTGACCGAGCGTGAGATCGCCGACGTGGTGAAGTTCTGCAAGGACCAGCGCGAGCCGGAGTTCCGTTCCGACGTGCTGGCCCCGGCGCAGGACAGCAAGAAGAAGATCGACGAGGACATCGGCGACGACCTGGACCTGCTGGTGCAGGCGGTGGAGCTGGTGGTGACCTCGCAGTTCGGCTCGACCTCGATGCTCCAGCGCAAGCTGCGGGTCGGTTTCGCCAAGGCGGGCCGGCTGATGGACCTGATGGAGACCCGGGGGGTGGTCGGCCCGTCCGAGGGTTCCAAGGCCCGCGACGTGCTGGTCAAGCCGGAGGAACTGGAAGAGGTGCTGGTCGGCCTGCGCGGCGACCTGGACTGAACCGGCGCGCGCCCGCGGGGGCGTAGCCCCGACCGGGCCGGGACGTGCGACGGGCCCGCCGGAATCCGGCGGGCCCGTTCGTGCGGGTCGTGTCCGGTCAGCTGTTCATCATGGCGCTGATCAGCACGAGGCTGAGGACGATGGCGGCCACGTTCGCGGCGGCGGCGTACCAGCCCAGCGGCTTGTCGCCGAGCACCGCGCCGACGATGCCGAGCGCCAGGCCGATGATGCCGAAGATGACCGGCGCGATCAGCAGCGCGACGACGGCGAAGACGAACGCCAGGATGGTGCAGATGCGGGCGGCGTTGGTACGCGGGCGGGCGGGGGCGTGGATGTCGGCCATGACGTCCTCCGTGGTCGGGGGCCTGGTTGCTGTGGTGATGGATCACTACCCACACCGGACGGAAACTACGCACCGGGCGGCGACATCCCACCCGGCCGACTTGGGTGCCGGCGCGGGAATTCCGGTCGATCCGGGGTCTGCGGTATGACAGGGTCACCCGGTGCCGGCATCCCGTCGTGACCTGTTGCGTTCGCAGTTCGACCTGACCTGGTCCCTGTTCGGGTACCACCTGGAACGCCTGGAGCCGGCGGACCTGCTCTGGGAACCCGGGCCGCTCTGCTGGACGATGCGCCCGGATGCCGCTGGCGGGTGGGTGCCGGACTGGGCGGACGTCGAACCCGACCCGGTCCCCGTCCCGACGATCGGTTGGATCACCTGGCACATCGGCTGGTGGTGGTCGGTCGCCTGCGACCATGCCCGGGGGCGTCGGCCGCGGGAGCGTACCGAGATCGGCTGGCCCGGTGACCGGGACCGGACGGTGGCCTGGCTGGGTGACCTGCGTACCGCGTGGTTGGCGGTGTTCGACCAGCTCGGCGACACCGATCTCGACGCGACCGCGTCGTTCCCGTGGCGGGACGATCCCACGTACACCGTCGCCCACATGATCGCCTGGGTGAACGCCGAGCTGATGAAGAACGTCGCCGAGATCGGCCAGCTTCGGCTGCTGCGGCGTGCGGGCGACGCGCCCTGACCCGCCGGGCGGCTTCCCGGGCGGCCGTGGCGCGGCTCAGTGGAAGAGCTTGAGGCCGACCACGCCGGCCACCACCAGCAGCAGGCTGAGTAGTCGGGGCAGGCTCGTGGACTCGCCGAGGGCGACCATGCCGACCACGGCGGTGCCGACCGCCCCGATGCCGACCCAGACCGCGTAACCGGTGCCGACGGGGATGTCGCGCAGCGCGTACGCCAGGCCGGCCATGCTGGCGACCAGGGTGACCGCGAAGACGGTCGAGGGCAGCGGCCGGGTGAATCCGGCGCTGCGGTCGAGGGAGACCGCCCACGCGGTCTCCAGGAGTCCGGAGAGCACCAGCACGATCCAGGCCATCGGGCATCACCTCGGGGGGTCGGTCCCGGGCCGTCGGCCGGGGACGAGTCGGTTCGGTACGGGGCGTCTTGGCCTGACCGGGTACGCCCGCGACTCGTCCGGGGTGGCCGCGCGGGCCACCACGACCGACGCTAGCACCGCCGGCCGGCGGGGTGGGGTGATCCTGCCCACCACACCTTGAGCTGAAGTCAGCTTGAGGTTTCAGCATGGGGACCATGACGCTGCTCTTCGACGACCGGCAGGTCGCCGCCACCCTGGACGCGCCGACCACCGTCGCGGCGATGCGGGACGCCCTGCTGGCCGCCCACGCCGGCCGGCTCGTCGCCCCACCCCGGGCGTCCGCGCCGCTGGCCGGCGGGCGGATGGTGCTCACCGCCGGGCAGCTCACCGACCAGTGGTACGGCTTCCGCTCCTACGACACCCTCGGCCACCCGGCCGGCGAGCAACTGGTGGTGCTGCACGACGCCCGGACGGGGTCGGTACGGGCCATCGCCGTCGGCGCGGAGCTGGGCTCCCGGCGTACCGGCGGGCTGGGCGCGGTGGCCGTCGACGCCCTGGCCCGCCCGGACGCCGCCACCCTGGGCGTGATCGGCTCGGGCGGGCAGGCGTGGACGCAGGTGTGGGCGACCGCCGCCGTCCGGCCCCTGCGCGAGGTGACCGTGCACAGCCGCTCGGCGGCCCGCCGCGAGGCGTTCGCCGCCCGGGTCCGCGCCGAGCTGGGGACACCCGCCCGCGCCGTCGGCTCCGCCGCCGAGGCGGTCCGCGACCGGGACGTGGTGGTGCTCGCCACCACCAGCGTCACCCCGGTGCTGGCCGCCGCCGACCTCGCCCCGGGCACCCACGTCAACACCGTCGGCTTCAAGCAGGTGCACCGGCACGAGTTCGGCACCGACCTGCTCGACGCCGCCGACGTGCTGGTCACCGACTCGCCGGCCCAGGCGGCGGCGTACGACCCACCGATGCTGACCGCCGTCGGGCCGTACCGGGAAAGGCTGCGGGACCTGGGGGCGGTGCTGGCCGGGGCGGTCCCCGGCCGCACCGGCGCGGACCAGGTGTCGGTGTTCTGCTCCACCGGCCTGGCCGGCACCGAGGTCGCCCTGCTGGACCGGCTGGTCCGGGTGGGCGCGGCGACGGTCTGACCGGCGGTACGTCGGCTGCGGCGGGCGGCTGCACCATGATCGGATTGCAATTCCGGCGGGTGTTCCCGGCGTGTCGTGTGCATTCTCGTCATTTGATCAACGATCGGCCGGGCGGTGGGGTGAACCGGCCGACACCGCACGCCGCCGTCGGTCGGGCCCGCTCCGTCGCCCGGTACCCTCGGATGGTGTCCGCCACCCCCACGCCTGACAACGCCGGCCCGTCGCGGCCCGCCCCGCAGCCATCGCCCGCCGACGGCCGGCGGGTCGCCCTGCTGACCCTGGGCTGCGCCCGCAACGAGGTCGACTCGGAGGAGCTGGCCGCCCGGCTGCACGCCGACGGCTGGCAGGTCACCACCGACGGCGAGGGTGCCGACGTGGTGGTCGTCAACACCTGCGGATTCGTGGAGAAGGCCAAGCAGGACTCTATCCAGACCCTGCTCGCCGCCGCCGACACCGGGGCGAAGGTGGTCGCCGCCGGCTGCATGGCCGAGCGGTACGGCCGGGAGCTGGCCGACAGCCTCCCCGAGGCGCAGGCGGTGCTCAGCTTCGACGACTACCCCGACATCGCCGCCCGGCTCGACGCGGTACTGGCCGGCGAGTCGATCGGCGCGCACACCCCCCGCGACCGCCGCGAGCTGCTGCCGCTGACCCCGGTCGCCCGGCGGGAGTCGGCGGTCTCCCTGCCCGGCCACGGCACCCCCACCCGGGTCGCGCCGGAGACCGACGAGCACACCCCGGCGCACCTGCGGCAGGTGCTGCGCCACCGGCTCGACACCGGCCCGGTGGCCTCGCTGAAGCTGGCCAGCGGCTGCGACCGGCGGTGCGCGTTCTGCGCGATCCCCGCGTTCCGGGGGGCGTTCGTCTCGCGTACCCCCGACGAGCTGCTGGCCGAGGCGGAGTGGCTGGCCAAGACGGGCGTCCGTGAGCTGGTGCTGGTCAGCGAGAACTCCACGTCGTACGGCAAGGACCTGGGCGACCCGCGGGCGCTGGAGAAGCTGCTGCCGCAGCTCGCCGCGATCGACGGCATCGTCCGGGTGCGGGCCAGCTACCTCCAGCCCGCCGAGACCCGCCCCGGCCTGATCGAGGCGATCGCCACCACCCCCGGCGTGGCCGCCTACTTCGACCTGTCCTTCCAGCACTCCAGCGAGCCGGTGCTGCGCCGGATGCGCCGGTTCGGCTCCACCGACCGGTTCCTGGAGCTGCTGGCCAGCGCCCGCGCCCTGGCCCCGGAGGCGGGCGCGCGGAGCAACTTCATCGTCGGATTCCCCGGCGAGACCCGGCAGGACGTGGCCGAGCTGACCCGCTTCCTGACCGAGGCGCGGCTCGACGCGATCGGCGTGTTCGACTACAGCGACGAGGACGGCACCGAGGCCGCCGGGCTGCCCGGCAAGCTCTCCGCCGCCACCGTCAAGCGCCGCTACGACCGGCTCGCCGCGCTCGCCGACGAGTTGTGCTCGCAGCGGGCCGAGGAGCGGCTCGGCAGCACCGTCGAGGTGCTCGTCGACACGGTCGACGACGGCGTGGTGGAGGGCCGGGCGGCGCACCAGGCCCCCGAGGTCGACGGCTCGACCACCCTGGTCGCCCCGGTCGGCGGCGGGGTCGACCTGGCCGCGTTGCGCCCCGGCGACCTGGTCCGGGCCACGGTCACCGCGACCGAGGGCGTCGACCTGGTGGCCGTGCCGGATGAGATGATCTCGGCGGCGCCCGGCGCGGAACGGTGACGGTGGGCCCGGACGGAGCGGGGGAGCCAGGTGGGGCGGTGCCAGGTGGTCCGGAGCGGGGCGCGGCGGTGACCGGGGCGGCGGAGTCCGCGCCGCCGGTGGCCCGGGTGCCGGTGCTCAACGCGGCCAACGGCCTGACCCTGCTGCGGCTGGTGCTGGTGCCGGTCTTCGCCGCGTCGGTGGTCGCCTCCGGCATGACCCACGGCGGGTGGCGGATCGCCGCCTGCCTGATCTTCGCGTTCGCCTCGATGACCGACCTGGTGGACGGCTGGATCGCCCGCCGCTTCGGCCTGGTCACCTCGGTCGGCAAGGTGGCCGACCCGATCGCCGACAAGGCGCTCACCGGTGCCGCCCTGGTGCTGCTCTCCGTCTACGACCGGCTGCCCTGGTGGGTGACGGTGCTGATCCTCGTCCGCGAGCTGGGCATCACCGGGCTGCGGTTCTGGGTGATCCGGCACGGCGTGATCGCCGCCAGCCGGGGCGGCAAGCTCAAGACGGCGCTGCAGATCCTGGCCATCGCCTGGTACCTGTGGCCGATGCCGGCCGCCCTCGCCGCCGTCGGGCCCTGGATCATGGCGGCCGCCGTGCTGGTCACCGTGGTCACCGGCTTCGACTACGTCGCCCAGGCCCTGCGCCTGCGCCGCCCCCGGCCCTGACCGGCCAGCACCGCTCCCGCTGAGCCGCCGCGCCGGAATCCCGGTGCGGCGGGACGGCTGTCCCTGCCGGTCGGGACGTCCCGCCCCGCAGAGTCGTCACCGCACCGGCCCCCTGCGGCCCGGTGCGGCGTCGGTCCGTCCGGGTCGACGCCCGACGACGGCGGGCGGGGTTGTGCCCGCAGGCGGGAGGAGCAGCGGTGGGGACAGCGACGAGACATGCCCGGGGGCGGTCCCCGGGCGGCGGCTGGCGCAGCCGCCGGCTGTGGGCGGCCGGCCTGACGGCGGTGCTGGCGGTCACCATGCACCAGACCCCGGCCCGGGCCGCCGACCCTGTGCCGTTCGACGAGCAGGCGGTGCACGGGGCGCTGTTCGGGGCGGTGGTGCAGCTGCGCGACGCCGGAGCGGCCGGGCTGAAGGACGCCCTGCTCACGGCCGAGCTGCTGGACTGGCGTACCGCCCAGCCGGGCGCCGACGCGACGCAGGTGGTCGGGCACGTGGCCACCACCCGGGCGGTCGCCGACGCGGCGGTCGGCGACGCGCGGGCCGAGGACCGGTCCCGGTTCGCCGTGGCGATGGCGGTGCTGGCCCGGCTCGCCGAGTCCAGCGGCGCGGTGACCACCGGCCCGGCGGTGCGGGCCTTCCTGACCAGCACGGTCGGGGCGGAGGGCGCGAACGTGGTGCCGGACGCGTTGAACCTGGTCCGGGGCGGCTACCAGGACGCGGCGTGGAACGCCCGTTCCCGGGACCTGGTCCAGGACACCTGGCGGGAGCTGCACCGGCGGGCCGCCACCGACGACGCGCTGGCCACCGGCTGGGACAGCGCGTTCGCCGGGCGCACCGGCACCGGGGTGCGTACCCCGGTCGACGGGTTGCTGGCCGCGCGGATCCACGAGCCGCGCGCCGACGGCAACACCGGCACCCTCGGCTACTACGTGCCGCTGTCCGCGATCCGCGACGTCCGCGGTGACGCGACCGCCTTCAAGGCGCTGGTGCAGGAGCGGGCGTACGCGACGCTGAAGGTGCTCGACACCGACGGCAACAACCGGATCACCGAGGTGGTCGGCTACGCCACCACGTACCCGCTCAACCAGGACCCGAAGCCCAGCCAGGCGGTCATCGACGCGGAGAAGGCGAAGACCGAGTCGAACCGCAAGATCTTCGAGGGCCTCGGGTCGACCGTCACGGTGCTGTCCACCCTGGTCGGCTTCGTCGACAAGAAGTTCGGCAAGCAGCTGGAGACCATCGGCAAGGCCGTGGTGACCTCGGTGACCGCGATCAACACGTACGTGACGACGGTGCTCGGGCAGGGGCTGACCATGGCCGCGACGGCGATGGGCACGGCGGTGCTGACCGGCAACCTGCTCGGCGCGGCGGTGAGCCTGATCGGCCTGTTCGCCGGGGGCGGTGACCCGAACGCCGCGATCCAGGCGGAGATCGGCAAGCTGCGCCAGCAGATCGACCGGCTGGCCAAGGGGATCGACAAGCGGTTCGACCGGATCGAGTCGGCGCTCAAGGAGATGTACGCCGGACTGGTCGCCCAGCTCGACGCGCTCACCAGGGGCCTCGACGAGGTACGCGCCAACCTGGGCCGGATCGCCACCCAGTTGCAGACCATCGAACGCAAGGTCGACTCGATGGCGCTCGCCACCCACGTGGCCTTGGAGAACATCGCCAAGAGCCAGCTCAACCAGGTGATCACCACGTACGTGCACCACCGGGAGATCACCGGGCAGCCGATCCCTGACTACCTGGGCACCTACTTCCCGAAGGCCGAGTCGCCGACCTTCACCTTCGCCACCGTCAACGCCGCCGACGAGGGCACCTTCACCGCGCCGGCCGGCACCAGCCTCGCCGACCCGGTCAGCGTGCTCGACACCCACCTGCCCGCCGGCTCGATCAACTACCTCGGCCAGTGGGCGCGTAACCGGGTCGGCGGCACCTGGACCGTCGGCCCGGTCGCCAACGCCGCCGCCTGGTCCACCGCCGCCCGGGTCTACAACATCCTGCAACTGGAGAACCCGCAGTTCGCCGCGCAGGTGGCCGCCGGGCGGGGCGACGCCGTCGCCGAGGCCGGGCGGACCATCAACGAGCGGGTCCGGCAGTTCAGCCAGCCGACCGCCGACGGCGGCACCAACCCGTTGTTCACCGCGCTGATGGCCGACTACCGCACCGCGGTCGCCGGCTGGAACGCCCAGGTGGAGAACGTCCGCAAGGCGGTGGTGTGGAACGGCAGCGACACCCTGCCGGTGCACGACATGTGGGGCAGCCCGGACCAGGAACTCCCGGCCGCGAACCGGATTCCCGAGGCCGAGTCGATCGGCGGGTGCGGCCCGACCCGGGTCGGCCGGCCGATCCCGTCGACGCTCCGCCGCAGCAACCTGCCCAATGCGTTCCACCTGGCCCGCCACGCCATGCCGCCGGGGCACGCCCCGGAGTTCTCCACCTGCTACGACGCGAACTTCGTCAACGTCGAGGAGCACGAGGGGCCCCGGTTCCAGACCACCACCGGCGACCTCCAGATCACCCTGCGGTCGCGGGTGAAGTGGGCCGGCGGGGACTGGCAGGAGGTGCAGACCGCTACCCGGGTGTTCCCCATCGGCACGTTCTGCTCGTGGGACGTCCGGTCCCCGGTCCCGCAGGGCTACTGCTACGACGAGAACAAGTACCTCACCGACCGGTGGGCGGGGACGTACAAGCCGGCGTTCGAGTCGGCGGCGATCCCGGTCGTCGCCACCCAGGCGACGTCCGCCCGCAGCAAGGCCGCCGCGATGCTGTCCGGCCGGCAGAAGTACTTCTACCGGGTGATGCGGGCCGGGACCGGGCCGAACCCGCCGAGCAGCGACACCTGGGAGGTGTCCCGGGTGCTCTGGCAGAAGGGCAAGGCGGTCTCCGACGCACTGCGGCTGTTGCAGGCGTACACCGAACTGGGCTGGGGCACCGCGCTGGAACTCGACGACAGCCTCGCCGGCCTGCTCTACGGCAGCCAGGGGTTGCCCGCCGACTACATCCGCCCGCGCAGCGACGTCGACCAGTCGGCCCACCAGCACCTGCGCAACGCGATGACGCAGGCGGTGGCCAACTACGCCGACTGCGTCCAGACGTTCGACTGGAACCCGTGCGACGGGGAGCGGTCGGGCTTCGATCCGCTGCGCGACCAGGGCCAGTACGGCGCCGGCTGCGTCCAGGCCAGTGTGACGGACAAGCCGCGTGACCCGCTGAGCGCCTGCCTGGCCAGCGCGGCGTTCGTCCGGGTCAACCAGCTCGGCCAGCGGTACGACCACCGGTCGTCCCGGGTGCGTTCCGGCGGGCACACCGAGGGGCTGCCGGAGGTGACCGCGGCGACCGACATGACCCGGGCGACCACGGTGAGCGTGCACCCGGCGGGCTGACCGCGCGTCGACCGGGAAGGGCCCCGACGGCCCGGGCGGGTGGGACCCTTCCCCCGCCCGCCGGGCCGGCCGGGGCCCTTCCCCCGCGTCGCGGGTCTGGACCTTCCCCCGCGTCGCGGGTCTGGCCCTTTCCCCGCGTCGCGGGTCTGGCCCTTTCCCCGCGTCGCGGGGCGGTCGGGGCGCTTCCCCGGGTCACCGGCCCGGCCCGCCGTCCGATCGGTCCCGCCGGGCCGGGACATCCGACCCGGGTCGGCGGGACAGCCGGCGGGTGACGATGGCTCGACCGTCCACCCCGCCGGCCCGCCCGGCGGTGCCACTGTGGACGGTCGACCACCTACGCTGCGGCGGACGGGTGCCGGGGGAACGGCCCCGCCCGTCCGCGTACGGCACCCGAGGAGTGATCATGACGCCGAACGCCGGCGACGACCGACGGATCCTGTTGATCGCCACCAACGACACGTTCTGCCACGTCTACCAGGACCTGGCCGACCTGCTGGCGACCGCCGACCACGGCGAGAAGCTCGCCGGGGCGGTCGAGTTCTTCGACGTCACCGGCCGACGGCTGCACCCGGTCTTCTCCGCCGACTGGCGGTTGGAGGCGTTGCAGGCCGGCACCGGCCCGGCGCTGCCCGACGTCGTCCGGCAGCGGCTGACCACGGTGATCGCGCACGTGACGCAGTACGTCCGCGACCATCCGGACGTGCTCACCCGGTCCCGCATCTCGCTGGAGCGGGCGCTGTCCGAGCTGCCCCGCCTCGACGCCCCGGACCTGTCCGAGGTCATCGGCGCCCTGCCGGAACACCTCGAACACGACACCGGCAACTGGCTGCACAACGCGATGCACGCCGCCGGCTGGGCCGACTGACCCCGCCGGTCCCACCACCGACGACCAACCCCGGGAGGGCCTGCCGTGCCGTCGCCCATCGCCGCGCTGTCCCCTTCCCGCCGGGTCCTGGCCGGGGCGGGCCTGGTCGTCGCCGGGCTCGTCCTGGCCGGGCAGTGGTGGTTCCCGCAGCCGTCGGCGGTCGGGCCCGCGACGCTGACCGGCACGGTCGCGGTCGCGTTCACCGCGCTCGGCGCACTGGTGCTCGCCGGCCTGCCCGGTCACCCGGTCGGCCGGCTGATGCTGGCCGCCGGACTCGTCGCCGGGACGGCGGTGCTGGCGTTGAGCTGGCCCACGGTCACCCCGCTGGCCTGGCTGGGCCAGTGGCTCTGGTGGCCGCCGTACGGGCTGATCTTCCTGGCCCTGCTGGTGTTCCCGGACGGCCGGCTGCCGGGCCGGGGATTCCGGTCGGTCGCGGTCGGGCTGGTGGTCACCACGGCGGTGGTGGCCGTGGCGCTGGCGGTGGCCGCGACCAGCGACCCCCGGGGCCTGCTGCTGTCCGCGACGACGGCCGCCGACCCGACCGCGCGGCTGCTGGTCCGGGTCGCCCTGCTGACCGTCGGGGTGGAGTTGCTGCTGGTGGTCGCCGTGCTGGTGGCGCTCGCCCGACGCTTTCGGCGGGCCGTCGGCGAGGCCCGCCAGCAACTCGCCTGTCTGCTGGCCGCCGGGGTGCTGTTCCTGCTCGGCTTCCTGCTGGACTGGCTCAACCTCTCCGGCGCGTGGGTGCTGATGGTGATCGCGGTCCCGGGCGCGATGACACTGGCGGTGCTCCGCTACCGGCTCTACGGCCTCGAACAGGTGATCAACCGGACCCTGGTCTGGCTGGTGATGAGCCTGCTGGTGATCGCCGCGTTCGTCGGGGTGGTCGCCCTGCTGCGGGATCTGGTGTTGCGCGGGGACACGTCGAACGCGTCGCTGGCGGCCACCGGGCTGATCGCGGTGACCTTCGAACCGCTGCGGCGGCGGGTGCAGCGCGGGGTGAACCGGCTGCTCTACGGCGACCGCGACGAGCCGTACGCGGTGCTGGCCCGCCTGGGCGACCTGCTGGAGCGTACGGTCCAGCCGGAGGCGGTGCTGCCGCTGCTGACCGGCACCATCGCCCGTTCGCTCCAGGTGCCGTACGTGGCGGTGGAACTCGGCGGGGAGCCCGACGACGGGCGGCCCGCCCGGGTGCACGCCGCGCACGGCGACGCCACCACCGGGCTGGAGCGCTTCGACATGGTGACCCACGGCGAGCGGGTGGGGCGGCTGGTGGTGGCCCGGCGGGCGCCCGGCACCCGGTTCACCCCGGTGGAGCGGCGGCTGCTCAACGACGTCGCGTTGCACGCCTCGGTGGCCGCCGCGACCGCCCGGCTGATCCGCGACCTGCGCGACTCCCGGGAACGCCTGGTCACCGCCCGGGAGGAGGAGCGCCGCCGGCTGCGCCGGGATCTGCACGACGGGCTCGGCCCCACCCTGGCCGGCATGTCGATGCAGGTACGCGCGGCCCGCAAGCTCGCCGCCGTCGACCAGGCCCGGCTGGCCCGCATCCTCGACGGGCTCGCCGACGACCTGCTCACCTGCACCGGCGAGGTACGTCAACTGGTCGACCAGCTCCGCCCGGCGGCCCTGGACCGGGGGTTGGAGTCGGCGTTGCGGGCCGAGTGCCAGCGCTTCGACGGCCCGACCCTGACCGTACGGCTGAGCGTGGCGGACCCGCTGCACGGGCTGCCGGCGGCGGTGGAGGTGGCGGCGTACCGGATCGTCGGCGAGGCGCTCGCCAACACCGCCCGGCACGCCGGGGCGACCTGCTGCGACGTGGTGGTGCGCCGGGGCCGGGCGTTGGTCGTGGAGGTGTCCGACGACGGCACCGGGATCGTCGCCCGCCGGCCCGGCGGCGTCGGCCTGGACTCGATCCGGGAGCGGGCCGCCGAGCTGGGCGGCGGCAGCGACATCGTCGACCGTGACCCGCACGGCACCTTGATCCGGGTCCGCCTGCCACTACCCCCCGCGCCCGCTTCCGGCTCGCCCGCCCCGCCGCGCCCGCTTCCGGTGATCAAGAGGTTTGCGTCAGAATCCGCCCGGAGGATGACGCCAACCTCTTGATCACACAGGGTTCCCGGTCGGCCGCCGGAGGGTCCCGGCCGATCGCCGCAGGCTCCGGGCAACCGGTGCGGGGTGGGGCGGGCGGGGTTCGGGTGGCGGACACCGCTGCGGGAGGGGGAGGGCAGTGACGGCGGAGGGGGCCCGTGGCCGGGCGGTCCGGGTGCTGATCGTGGACGACCATCCGGTGGTCCGCCGGGGCCTGCGGACGATGCTGGAGGGCGAGACCTGGGTCGACGGTGTGCTGGAGGCCGCCACCTGCGCCGAGGCGGTCGGCATCGCGTCGACCGAGCCGGTCGGGGTGGTCGCGATGGACGTGGCACTGCCGGACGGCGACGGCGTGGAGGCGACCCGGCGGATCGTGCAGGGCCGACCGGACACCCGGGTGCTGATGGTGACCATGACCGACGACGAGGACGTGGTCGGTCGGGCGTTGCGCGCCGGTGCCCGGGGCTACGTGCTCAAGGACACCGACCCGGACGTGATCGTCGACGCGCTGCGGACGGTGGCCGGCGGTGGGCTGGTCCTCGGCCCCCGGGTCGGCCCGCAGGTGCTGACCAGCCTGCGCCGCCAGCCGGTCGAGCTGCCGCCCCCGTTCGACCGGCTCACCCCGCGCGAGCGGGACATCCTGCGCCGGTTGGCCGGCGGTGACACCAACGCCCGGATCGCCCGCCACTTCGGGCTCAGCGAGAAGACCGTCCGCAACCAGCTCTCGGCCGTCTTCGCCAAGCTCGGTGTCGCCGACCGGGTCCAGGCCGCCCTGCTCGCCCGGGACGCCGGCCTCACCGGCTGACCCTGATCCGACGGGCGGGAGCGGATCCGACGATGCCGCCCGGGACGCCGCACCGGCGGCGCGGGCCCGGACACGGCGATCGGTCGGGCCGGGATGAGTAGCAGGATGACGTCGGGGAAGGAGGACGGCATGGGGACCGACGCGCAGCACGAGCGACCCGCAGGCAGCCCGGCGGCGGGCGTGGTGCACAGCCTGCACGAACGGCAGCAGACGCTGGCCACCGTCGAGTCCCTGACCGGCGGCCTGCTGGCCGCCGCGATCGTGGAGATAGCCGGGGTGAGCGCCGTCTACCGGGGCGGCCTGGTGACCTACGCCACGGAACTCAAGGCGCGGCTGGCCGACGTACCCGAGGATCTGCTGGCCGAACGCGGACCGGTCGATCCGGACGTGGCCATCGCCCTGGCCGAGGGGGGCCGGCGGCGCTGTGCCGCCGACTGGGGGCTGTCGACCACCGGGGTGGCCGGTCCCGAGCCGCAGGACGGTAGACCGGTCGGCCTGGTCTATGTCGCGGTGGCCGGGCCGGGCGGCCCGGTGGTCCGCCGGCTCGACCTCGACGGGGGCCGCGACCACATCCGCGCGGCGGCGGTGATCGAGGCGTTACGCCTGCTCGCGGCGCGTATTCACCGGGCCTTTCCCGAGCCGGGGCCGGGCCCGCGCCACGGGCCCGCGGCGGTGGTGCCGCCGGCCGGCGCGGGCCGGCGCTGAGCGGCGTTGTCCAGATCCGACAGGCGGGGTGGGATGTCGCCGGGCCGACCAACGGGTACGGTTGCGGGAAGGCTCCGGCGTACGGCGTCGGCGGCGGCGCGGTCCACCGCGTCCGGCGCGGGCGGCCATCCGCCGGAGCGCGTGAAATCCCGTCAGGGGGAGGTGCGATGGTCCTGCTACGCCGGGTGATCGGTGACGCACTTCGGGCGCGCCGCCAGGGTCAGCACCGCACCCTGCGCGAAGTCTCCACCGCCGCCAACGTGAGCCTCGGTTACCTCTCCGAGATCGAGCGCGGCCAGAAGGAACCCTCCAGCGAGCTGCTCGCCGCCATCTGCGACGCGCTCGGTGCCCGCCTGTCCGAGTTGCTGCGTGAGGTGAGCGACACCGTGGCGCTGGCCGAGCAGCTGCCGGGCGTGCTCATGCCCGTGCAGGACGAGCCGGCCGCCGCCGGTCCGGCCGCCGGGGTGCGCAAGGCCACCGGTCGGGGCGTGCGCCAGGTGACCACCGACGGTGCGGTCGCCGTCTCGGTCCGCCAGGATTCCCCCCTCAAGGCCACCCTGCGCAGCGCCCGGGTCCGCCCGAGTGACCGTGACGTGGTCTGCGCCGCCTGACCCCGCCGTCCGTCCCGTGGCCGGGCTGGCCGACGCCGCGTAGTGTTGATCGCAGGCCGCCGGAGCACCCCGCGGTACGAACGGCCCTGCTGGCGTCCGCCTGCGACGATGGGGGAGCGCCGTGCGGCCCGCCCGGTCCCGGGTGTGGCCGGGGCGCAGCGACGCTACTGAGGGGATACCGCGGAGATGGCGAACCCGTTCGTCAAGGGCTGGAAGTACCTGATGGCGCTGTTCGGTGCCAAGATCGACGAGCACGCCGATCCCAAGGTGCAGATCCAGCAGGCCATCGAGGACGCGCAGCGCCAGCACCAGGCGCTGGTGCAGCAGGCGGCGGCGGTGATCGGCAACCAGCGGCAGCTGGAGATGAAGCTCTCCCGGCAGATGACCGAGGTCGAACGGTTGCAGGGCAACGCCCGGCAGGCGCTGGTCCTCGCCGACCAGGCCCGCGCCAAGGGCGACGAGGCCGAGGCCGGCCGCTACGAGCAGTCCGCCCAGGTGCTCGCCACCCAGCTAGTCTCCGCCGAGCAGGCCACCGAGGACCTCAAGACCCTGCACGACCAGGCGATCGGGGCCGCCGCGCAGGCCCGCCGCGCGGTCGAGAACAACTCCATGATCCTCCAGCAGAAGCTCGCCGAGCGCACCAAGCTGCTCAGCCAGCTCGAACAGGCCAAGATGCAGGAGAGCGTGGCCCGGTCGCTGGAATCGATGTCGTCGATGACCGCACCGGCCAACACCCCCTCGCTGGACGAGGTGCGCGACCGCATCGAGCGCCGCTACGCCAACGCGATGGGCCGCGCCGAGCTGGCCGGCAACTCCGTCGAGGGACGGATGCTGGAGATCCAGAAGTCGACGCTGGACAGCGCCGGGTCGTCCCGGCTGGAGCAGATCCGGGCCAGCATGGCCGGCGACCAGCTCGGCAGCCGGCAGGAGCAGCCGGCGGTGCAGCAGCAGGCCCAGCCGGCCGCCCCGACGGCCGACCCGGCCGCCGCCGCCCGGCTGGACGAGCTCCGGGCCAGCATGAGCCGCGACCGCGGCGTGGGGGACACCACCGCCGGCTGACCGCCGGCACGAGGAGGTACGGGTGGCCGACGAGCGAACGCGACACTTCCGTCGACTGGGCCGGTTGCGGCGCTCCGCCCGCCGGTGGAGCGTCCTGGCCGGTGGGCTCACCGGCGCGGCGGCGGTGCTGACGCCGTACGCCGGGCTGGGGTTGCCCGACGCGGCCTGGGCCGGCGCCGCGGGCAGCGCCGTCGCGCTGGCCGCCTGGCGCTGGATCGACCTGCGGGCGTTCGCGGCCCGCCCGGTGCCACCCGCCCTCGACCCGGCCGAGGCCGCCGCCCGTTCCCGGGCCCGGCTGGTCGCCGCCGTCGAACGCCTCCCGGTGGGCCCCGGCGTGCTGGCCGAGGCCCGCCGGTTCCGTTCCCGGTTCGCGCTGCGCGGCACCTCCGCCGCCGACTCGTGGGCCCGGCTGGACCGGGCCGCACTCACCCTGGCCGGGATCGCGCCCCGGCTGACCGGCCTGGCCGAGCCGGCCGTGCTGGAGGCCGCCGCCGCCGACCGTTCGCTGCGTGACCTGGCCGACCGCACGGCCGGGGTGGAGCGCGCCCTGCGGCTCGCCCCACCCGAGGCCCGGCCCCGGCTCGAAGAGGCCCACCGCGCCCTGCTCGACCAGTTGGTCGCCGGGGTGACCGCCTACGAGGGGCTGGTCGCCGCCGCAGCCGGGTACGTCGCCGAGGACGCCCACCCGGAGGTCGTCGCGGACCCGTCCGCCGCCCGGCTGATGGAGGCGACCGACCTGCTGCACGGCGTCGCCTCCGCCCTGGCCGAGCTGCGTGCCGTGGGCGAACCCCAACGCACCCCCACCCGCTGAGCGCCCGCGCGGCGGGCCGGCCGGACCGCCGCGCCGGACCGGCCGCCCGTCCCGCCCGCTGCCGGGCCGGGAACCTCAGTCGGGCGTGCGGACCGGCAGCGGGGCGGTCCACGGTGAGCTGCCGACCACGTTGAACGTACGGACCCGGTAGTGGTAGGTGACCCCGCGGGTCAGGCCGGTGTTGGTGAAGCTGCGGCCGGTGACGGTGAAGCTGGCCACCTCCCGGTCGAACGCCGGGTCCACCGCCCGCTGCACCACGAACCCGGCTCCCGGGCCGGTCGGGGCGTCCGCCGCCCAGGTCACCGACACCGTCGCCGTGTCCGGCGCGGGGAGGCCCACCGTCGCGGTGAGCCGCGTCGGCAGCTCCGGCACCGGTGGGGTGGTCACCGTCGCCACCGTCGACCACGGTGACGCCGCGCCGAGGTAGGTGGCCCGGACCCGGTAGTAGTACGTGGTGTCCGGGGCGACCGCCGGATCGAGGTGGTGGTCGGCCACCGGCACGGCGGTGGTGCCCGGACCGCTGGTGAAGGTCGGGTTGGTGGCCCGCTGCACGTCGAGCCCGGTGGCGAAGGAGCGGTTCACCCAGCGCAACGCCACCCGCAGCGGGGCCGCCGGTGGCACCGTCGCGGCCAGCCCTCCCGGCGCGGGCAGGCGCACCGACGCCGGGCTGCTGTTCGACCAGGCGGAGCAGCCGGCCGCGTTCTCGGCCCGGATGCGGTAGTGGTAGGTCACGCCGGGGGTGACGCTGGCGTCGGTGTACCGGGTCGCGGTCGCCGCCACGGTGATGGTGGTCAGGCCGGCGGTGAAACCGGCGTCGGTGGCCCGCTGGAGCAGATGACCGGTGGCCGCCGGCCGGCTGCCGTTGCCCGTCCAGGCCAACGCGATCGCCGGCAGCGCGGTCGCCGAGCCGGGCACCGGGGTCGCGGTCAGCCCGGTCGGCGCGCGCGGCGACACCCGCAGCACCAGCGGCCGGCTCATGCCCAGGTCCCGCAGCCCCGCCGCGCCGCTTACCCAGCGGAACTCCCAGCCCAGGTTGACCTGTTGGTTGACCACGATCGCCGGCCGGCCGTCGCAGGGGCTTACCCCGGCGTCGAGGCGTACCCCGGCGGGTCGGGTCGGGTCGAGCAACCGCAGGCTGTCGGCGACCTTGAACGGCAGCGGCGGCACCTCGGGCCGCAGCGCCACCACCACGTCCTCGGCCGGGTTGACCCGGACGGTCTGCTTCCAGCCCCGCTCCCCGCCGTCGGGGGCGCGGACCGTGCCGTCCCCGCCGATCCGGTTGACCACCTGCACGTCGCAGCCGTCGAAGCGGACCGGGTGGGTCTGCCGGCCGGTTCCGCTGATCCGCCACACCTGGATGCCGTCGGCCGGGTCGGCCGGTCCCACCGTCGGGTCGGCGGCGACGAGGATCTCCGTCGCCGGGTCGGTCGGGCCGAGCGGCAGGGTCACCGGCCCCAGCGGGCCGGCACCCGGATGGGGTACGCCGAGCCGGCCGGCCCGCCGCCCGTACTCCGGCTCGAAGACGGTCCCCACGGTCTTGACCTGGATCGGCAGGGTGACCGGCGCGGTGCCGCCCGGCGGGGTGAAGGTGAGCGAGGTGGCCTGCGGGCAGGCGGCCGTCGCCCGCCCGGTGGTGGTGCCGAACGCCGGGTCGTACACGGGGTGCGGCACCACCGGCGGTCGCTGGCTGGCGGCGTACGCGGCGGGCAGCCGCTCGGCCAGCCGGTCCAGGTCGTACCGGCGGCCGGGGGTGCCGGCCACCCGGAACTGGAGCACGGTACGGGTGTTCGGGCCGTACCCGGGCAGGGTGCCGGGGCCGCCGCCCTCGGCGCGCCGGTCCCCGGCGGCGGTGTGCCGGTCGTAGCGGGGGTCGAAGCCGGGCAGCGGGGCCGGACAGTCGTTGTAGAGCAGCACCGTCGCGCCGGGCGGCAGGGTGGAGAAGTCGACGATCACGTCGGCCCGTTCGCCGGGGGCGAGCAGCAGCGCGGCCGAGTCGACGTTGAGCACCGTCGGGTCGCGGCGGTCGTAGCGGTAGCCGACCGGCCGGTTGGGCAGCACCACCGGGGCGGGGAGCAGCCCGCACTCGTTGCCGATCTGGATCATGGACGGCCCGGCGGCGGCCGGGTCGGGCACCCCGCCGTCGCGTCCGTCGGTGGGCCAGTCGGCCGGCCGGCCGGGGGCGCGGACCGCGTCCACCATGGGCACCTCACCGGCGTCGGCGTCGGCGAGGCTGCCGTCGGACCGCCACATCGGCCCGTCGGAGCGGGCCCGGTAGAGCTGGAGGTTGAGCGACCGGTCGGCGCAGCCGTTGACGATCCGGAACCGGTACGCCGTCGGCCGCACCCGCAGGTACGGGTAGGCGACCCCGTTGACCAGCATGGTGTCCCCGTACGCCTCGGGCACGGCGCTGGGGTGCGGCACCCCGGGTGCCTGTGGCGGCTCCTGCGGGGCGGCCACCGGATCGTGGTGCGGGTTGTCCACCGGGCCGACCCGGGGCCCGTCCCCGCCGGGCAGCCACGGGCCGTAGTCCCAGCGGCCGGTGGGGTTGCGCCCGCCGTCCCGGTACGGGTCCTGCCGGGGCTGGTAGACGTGCGGGTGCCACAGGTTGCCCCGGGTGCCCCAGCGGTCCCGGTCCCAGGTGGGGTCCTCGGCGGCGAGTTGGGCGTCGTCGGGGACGAAGGTGCGGTCCTGGATCACCAGCGGGACCTGGTCGGCGGGGAGCACCCCGTCGGCGGTCAACTCCTCCTCGACCGGGTCGGTGAGCAGGTAGAGGGCGAACTGGCCGGACAGGACGGTCAACCGGGACAGGCCGAGGGTGTTGTCGTGCAGGCACATCAGGCGGCCGCTCTGCGCGTTCGGGTAGTAGAGCGTGGTGGCTCCCGCCCCCGGCGGCGGCATGTCCGGCACGTGGGCCAGGCCCGGTCCGGTCGGGTACGGGGTGATCTCGCCGGCCGGGGTCACCCACTGCCACGGGTTGCCGGCGCTGATCCAGCCCGTGTGCGCGCCGGACAGGTGCGGCACGGCCCGGTTCTGCGGGTAGGGTGCCGGTCCCTCCAGCGGTCCCGCCCCGGCTCCGGGGAGGCTGGTGTCGACAGGCAGGAAGAGGTCGCCGGCCGGGCCGGTGGGGAGCTGGTTGATGAACTTGATCCGGACCGGCCGGCCCCGCCGCGCCACGATCAGCGGGCCGAGGTGGTAGGGCCGGTCGGGCGGGGCGACGGTGTTGTGGCCGTCCGGGTCGGTGCCCAGGTTGAGCTGGCGGTAGCCGCGCAGCCGGGTGGTGGGCAGGTCCCGGTGCAGCCGCTGGGTGTACTCGGCCAGCCCGATCTCGTAGTAGTCGCAGCCCGGCCAGCTCACCGTGTCCGGGGTGGCGACCGGCAGGTAACCGCCCAGTTCGGTGCGGCCGGCCGGGCCGGGCAGCGGCAGCGCGTCGACGAACTTGCGCAGGCCGGTGCCGGTGAGCACCCGGCCCTGCGGGTCGCGTACCGGCAGCGGGCTGCCGGCGAAGTTGGGCACCGGGCCGAAGCAGCGCGGCACGGCGGCCGGGTCGAGGGTCGCCGGGGCGGGATCGGGTTCGCCGGTGCGGGCGGCCGGCACGGTGGGCCGGTCGGGCCGGTGGAGGCGGACGACCCGGGTCGTCCAGTGCGGTCGCAGTCTGCGGAACAGGGTCATGGCTCTCCCCGGGCACGGGGACCCGCCGCCCCCACCCCGGCGTGGTGGGCGGTCGCGTCCGATGGTCACGAACGGTGAGCGCTCCACCGCAGCATGCGACGTCGGCGGCCGGATAGGAATTACCCATTCGTCCGTGTCTGCGGGTTGTCCCGTCAGGCGGGAGGTGTTCCCGGGCCGGCCGGCGGTGGGGCCGGCTGACAGGTCGGGCACCAGTAGGTGACCCGGTCACCCAGGTCCTCCTTGGCGATGGCGGTGCCGCAGCGGCGGCACGGCTGGGCCCGCCGGCCGTACACGTAGCTGGTCTGGCCCCGGCGCAGCGAACCGGTGGTGCTCTGGGTCCACCGGCCCCGGTTGGCGGCCAGCAGCCGCTGGGCCAGGGCCACCGTGCCGGGCAGGTCGGGCACCGCGCCGACCGGCGTCCACGGCGAGATTCCGCGCAGGAACAGCAGCTCGCACTTGTAGAGGTTGCCCACCCCGGCCAGGTTGCGCTGGTCGAGCAGCGCCTCGCCGATGGTCACCCCGGGTGCGGCGGCCAGCCGGCGGACCGCCTCGGCCGGGTCCCAGTCCGCGCCGAGCAGGTCGGGACCGAGGTGCCCGAGCAGGCGCTCCTCCCCGGCGGTGGGCAGCAGGGCCAGCTCGTGCAGGTGGTAGCCGACCGCCACCGCCTCCGCGCTGCGCAGCACCGCCCGGATCAGGTGCGCCGGCCGGGCCGTCCAGCGTTCGCCCGGGGCGTACGCCCGCCAGACGCCGTCCATCCGCAGGTGGGAGTGGAGGGTCCAGGCGGTGGTCGAGGCCACCGGGGCCGGTGCGGTCAGCCGCAGCAGTAGGTGCTTGCCCCGGCTGGCCGACTCCGCCACCGTCCAGCCGGTCAGGTCGGTGGTGGCCAGTGCGGGCACCCGGAAGTCGCTGCCGGTGAGCCGGGCCCCGGCGAGGGCGCGGTGCAGGACGCGGGCGGTGTTCCAGACGGTGTCTCCCTCGGGCACCCCAGCATTCTCCCTCGTCCGAACAGGATTCGCATGTATCGCTATTTGTAGCGTACTTCCTGTCGATCTACGAAAAAATGCACTATGAAGGGGTCTTGAGGAGAATATTATGGCCTTTGGCCCTTGTCGTCCCCCATCGTCCCTGTTGGTCGGTCTGCTGACCCTGACCCTGGCCGGTGGTCTCGTCCCGACCGCCGCGACCGCCGCACCCCGTACCCCCGGCCAGAGCACCGGCCACGCCGCCGCCCCAGCCGCACCCACCGGCGGGGAGCACTGGACCGTCGACCTCGCCGTGGCCGGCGGCGACGACGTCAACGTCCGCTTCGGTGCCGGCCTGCTGCGCCTCGCCGACCCCCACCCGACCCGGCGCACCCGGCCCGCCGCCCTCGGCGTGCCGGTCGCCGAGGGGGTGCTGCTCGCCCCCGCGCGTACCCTCGCCGGTCCGGCCAACCGGGTCCGCGTCGACCTCACCGCCGAGGCGGCCACCGGTGCCACCGTCGGCGTCCAGGTGCGCGGCTGGCGGGCCACCGGCTGGACCGAGTGGCGGGAGGCCGGCACCGGGCCGGCCGTCTTCGACCGCCCGGTCACCCGGGTCCAGGCCCGGGTGCTGCTCACCACCCGCGACGCGCACGCCGCCGCAGCGGTACGCGCGGTACGGCTCACCGCCGACACCGGCACCACCGCCGCCCCGGCCCCCACCGCCGTCCGCAGCTACCGGGTCTTCGCCACCCGGGAAGGCGAGGTCGGCGGGGTCACCGCCAACGGGCACACCATCGCACCCCGGGACCACTTCGTCGCCCTGCCGTCCCGACGCGGACTGTCCCCGATCGGCACCGGTGACTACACCGTGCGGGTCTGCACCACCAGCGGCAGCCGCTGCGAGTACGCACCCGTCTGGGACGTCGGCCCGTGGAACACCCGCGACGACTACTGGAACCCCGCCGCCGTCCGGGAGAACTGGAAGGACCTGCCGCAGGGGCGACCCGAGGCACAGGCCGCCTACCAGTACGGCTACAACGGCGGCAAGGACCAGTTCGGGCGTACCGTGCTGAACCCCGCCGGCATCGACCTCGCCGACGGCACCTTCTGGGACGGCCTGCTGCTCACCGACAACGCCTGGGTCGACGTGACGTACCTGTGGACCGGCAGCGGACCGCGCGGCGTCGTCGGCTCCGGGCCGCTCAACGTCCGTACCGGCCCCGGCACCTCGTACCCGGTGCGGGGGCTCGCCGCCACCCACGCCAACGTGCCCATCCAGTGCTACGTCACCGGGCAGACGGTCGCCGGGACGTACCGGACCACCAACAGGTGGAACCGGCTGGCCGGTGGCCAGTACGTCAGCCACGCGTACGTGTCCACGGTGTACGGCGGCACCGTGTCCCGCTGCTGAACCGGTACGCCGCCCCCGCCACCGACCAGCCGGGTCGGGGGCGGGGGTGGCTCAGGGCCGCTCGTCCGGGCGGGGCGGGCGGACCATGTCCTGGTAGCGGGGGTGGCTGGCGCCGTACACGGCGAAGTTCAGCCGGGCGTGGGTGAGGCTCAGGTCACCATTGGGACCGCCCCGCACCACGTCGGCATCGGCGTCGCCCTGGCCGTCATCGGTCCAGAAACAGACCGGACAGGTGCCCCCACCCGTCCGGGACGCACAACAGGGACAGCCCACCGGAACCCACACTTCACCCACCGCAGCAGCATTCCACACCGGACGCCCGACAGGGAGCGCAGCTCACCCTCCGGAGCGCCCCCGCACCGTCACCGTCGCACCGGGGGCCACCCCCAGCAGGTCCACCGCCCGGCCGCCGTTGCGGGCCACCGCCACCAGGCCGGCGGAGTCGACGAGCACGACCAGCTCCCCGGCCGGCGCGTCGGCGAACGTCGCGCCCCGCAGCGCCGGATGGCCGTCGACCCGTACCGTGCCGGGCAACCCCGCCAGCAGGTCGGCCCCGGCGGCGAGCTGCACGTTGCCGAAGTGGTCCACGGTGAGCACCTCGGCGGTGAACCCGTCGGCCTCCCGACGCAGCACCGGCGCGGGCAGGGTCACCAGGCCGGCCGGATCGACGGGCGGGCCCGCGTCGGCCGGCGGGTCGCCGAGCGCCAGCCGGGCCGCCACCGGGGCGAACACGTCCCGGCCATGGAAGGTGCGCGACACCTCCGCCGCCACCCACCCCGGCGCGGTCAACTCGACCGCCGCGGTGACCCCGCCCAACGCCTGCGCCGCCGCCGGCAGCAGCCCGTTGTCCGGCCCGACCAGCAGGCCGCCCGGTGTCACCAGCGCCACCCCGCGCCGGGCGGTGCCCACCCCCGGGTCCACCACCGCCACATGCACCCCGTACGGCAGGTACGGCACCGCCTGGGCGAGCACCGCCGCACCGCGCCGGACGTCGCCCGCCGGCACCAGGTGGGTCACGTCGATCACCCGGGCGGCCGGGGCGATCCGGCCGATCACCCCGTGGCAGACGGCGACGAACCCGTCGGTGAGCCCGTAGTCGGTGGTCAGCGAGATCCAGGGGGTCGGGGTCATGCCGGCAGGCTAGTGCGGTGACGCTCTATCACTGACCGGACACCCCGATCGACCGACCGGCCGGTGCCGGGCGCGCACCCGGTTCGGCAGACTGCCGGGGTGACGAAACGCCTTCGCCTCCTGCCCGTGACCACCACCGTCCTGCTCGCGCTGGCCCTCGCCGGCTGCGGTGACGATCCCGGCGACGAACGCGACGGCGGGGCGTGGGCCGACGGCCGGTCGAAGGCCCCGGCCACCAGCGAGGCGCCCCCGGCCGACGGCCCACCGAAGGCCGGGAAGGCGGGCAGCACGCCCCGGGAGAGCCCCTCCACCCCGCCGTTCGTGCTGCCGACCAAGCAGACCAGCGCCCCCGCCGCCCGCAAGGTGGTCGACGCGTTCAAGGCCGCCGGCCTCAAGGTGCCCGACCCGCGAGACCGCTCCAAGGACTGCGGCCCCGACGGTACGGGTGTCGGCTGCGCCCAACTGCTGGTCACCGACACCGTCTCGGTGTACGTCTTCCCCGACGAGGCGAGCGCCACCAACCAGACCGACGTGTGGGGGACCAAGGCGTACCGGGCCGGTGCGGTGGTGCTCAACTACCTGGGCACCCGGACCAGCGCCGCCGAGCAGAAGCGCTACAACGACGTCCTGGCGAAGCTCGGCTGACCCCGCCCGCCGCCGGTCGGGTGGCCCGGCCGGCGACGCGGGGTGGGCCGCCCGGTCAGCCGCGTAGCCGCAGGCCCCGGGGGGTGGCCCGGAACCCGGCGGCGGTGAGCGCGTCGTGCAGCGGCGAGGAGTGCACCGCCCCGCCGTCGGCACGCTCCACCGACATCGCCCCCAACGCGCCGGAGTGCACCGCGTCGGCCAGCGCCTTCCCGGCGGCGGCCAGCGCGTCGGCATCGTCGGTGAAGGAGAGGATCGTCCGGCCGCCCCGCTCGACGTAGAGGGCCAGCCCGCCGCCGACCAGCACCACCACCGCACCGGCCTTGCGGCCGGCCCGGTGCCCGCTGCCCGGGGCGGTGCCGTCACCGGAGTCGACGGCCCGCTCCGGCCACGGCAGCGCCGCGCCGTACGGGTTGGCCGGGTCGGTGGCGGCGAGCACCGTGGTCGGCCCGTCGCCGCGCCCGGTGTCGGCCGGCTCGGCCAACGCCCGCAACCGGTCCACCGCCCCGGGCACCGCGAACTGCGCCGCGCCCAGCCCCTCCACGAAGTAGCCGCGCCGGGCCGCGCCGCGTTCCTCCAGCGCGGCGAGCACCGGGTAGACGGCGGCGAACCCGCCCACCACCTGCTCGGCCACCACCGCGCCCCGGGTAACCACCCCGTGCCGGTCGAGCAGCAGGTCGGCCAGGGCGGCGGCCCGCCGGGTCGGGTCGGTGTCCCGCTCCGGCAGCCGCGACCAGCGTCCGGCCACCGTGGGCGGACCGCCCCGGCTGGGCAGCGCCACCCGACCCGGGCGGCGGTACCGGGTTCGGGGGGCCGCCGGACGGGACCGGTGCGCCCCGCCCGCGCCGAGCGCCGCCCGCAGCGGGGCCAGGGTGTCGTTGGTGAGCCGGCCCGCCCAGACCAGGTCCCAGATCGCCGCGCTGAGAGCAGCGTCGTCCGTGGAGCCGACCCGGTCGGCGAGCGAACGGAAGAACAGCGCCTGGCCGTCGGCGAGCGTGTCCAGCACGGCGTCGTGCAGCGGGGTGCCGACGAAGCCGTCGTCCGGCGGGAGGAGCAGCAGCGGCGCGACGTCCGCGTACGCCAGGGTGATCCACCCGTCGCCGCCGGAGATCGCCCCCGAACCGGCCCAGACCACCTCCCCACCGGCACACAGCTCGTCGAGCTGGGCGGGGGAGTAGTCGGCGACCCGGGCGGGCAGCACCAGCCGTTCCCACGCCGACGCCGGCACCGCCGTGCCCTGCAACTGCTCGACGGCGGCGGCCACCGCCTCCACCCCGCGCGCCGACGAGCCGATCTGCTGCCAGCGCGGCAGGAAGCCGGCCAGCACCCGGGGCGGTACCGGCTCGATCTCCCGGCGTAGCGCGGCGAGCGACCGGCGGCGCAGCAGTCGCAGCACCTCGGCGTCGCACCACTGGGTGCCGACGCTGTCCGGGGCGAACTCGCCGGAGACCACCCGCCCGGTCGCGCCGAGCCGGCGTAACGCCTGCTCCACCACGAACACCCCGAGCCCGAACCGGGCGGCGCAGGTGGCGGCGGCGAACGGCCCGTGGGTGCGGGCGTACCGGGCTACCAGGTCGCCGAGCGGGTCGGCCACCGGCGTCAGGTACGCCTCGGCCACCCCCACCGGCAGCGCCACCCCGAGCGCGTCGCGCAGCCGGGCCGCGTCCTCGATGCCCACCCAGCGGTCCGCACCGGCGATGCGGACCCGCAGCACCCGGCGGGCCGCCGCCAGCCCGGTCAGCCAGTCCTCCGGTACGCCCCGCTCGGAAAGCTCCGCTGCGGTCAGGTCGCCGACGACCCGCAGCAGCTCGACCACGTCCTCGGCGTCGCGGGGGCGACGCTGCTCGGTGCGCCAGCGCAACTGCCGTTCGGTCTCGGCGAGCACCGCCGGATCGAGCAGCTCGCGCAGGTCGACCCGGCCGAGCAGCTCGCCGAGCAGCGCCGAGTCCAGCGCCAGCGCGGCGGCCCGGCGTTCGGCCAGCGGGGCGTCCCCCTCGTAGAGGAACGCGCCGACGTAGCCGAAGAGCAGCGACCTGGCGAACGGCGAGGGGCGTTCGCTCTCGACCTCGACCAGGCGGACCTTGCGGCTGGCCAGGTCGCGCATCAGCTCGGCCAGGGCGGGCTGGTCGAAGACGTCCTGCAGGCACTCCCGGGCGGCCTCCAGGGTGACCGGGAAGTCGGCGTACTCGCGGGCCACGTCGAGGAGCTGGGCGGCGCGTTGGCGTTGCTGCCACAGCGGTTGCCGGCGGCGCGGGTCCCGCCGGGGCAGCAGCAGCGACCGGGCGGCGCACTCGCGGAACCGGGCGGCGAACAGCGCGGAGGTGCCCACCGAATCCTCGACCAGTTGGGCGATCTCGTCGGGGGCGAACACCACCACGTCGGCCCCGGGCGGCTCGTCGGCGGTATCCGGCAGCCGCACCACGATCCCGTCGTCGGAGGGCATGACCTGGGCGTCCACCCCGTAGCGTTCGGCCAGCCGGCGGCCGATCGCCAACGCCCACGGGCCGTTGACCCGGGCCCCGAGCACGCTGTGCACGGCGAGCCGCCAGTCGCCCAGCTCGTCGCGGAACCGCTCCACCAGCACCGTGCGGTCGTCGGGTAGCGAGCGGGTGGCGGCCTGCTGTTCCCGCAGGTAGGCCAGCAGGTTGTCGGCCGCCCAGTCGTCCAGGCCACCGGCGCGCAGCGCGTCGCGGGCGGTGGTGTCGTCCTGGCGCAGCAACGCCCGGACCCGGCTGCCGATGGCCCGGCCCAGCTCGACCGGCCGGCCCAACTGGTCACCCTTCCAGAAGGGCATCCGGGCGGCCTGGCCGGGCGCGGGGGAGACCAGCACCCGGTCGGGGGTGATCTCCTCGATCCGCCAGGACGACGAGCCGAGCAGGAAGACGTCGCCGACCCGGGACTCGTAGACCATCTCCTCGTCGAGCTCGCCGACCCGGGCGGCGCGTTCCGCCCCGGCCAGGAAGACCCCGAACAGGCCCCGGTCGGGGATGGTGCCGCCGCTGGTGACGGCGAGGCGCTGGGCCCCCGGGCGGCCGGTGAGCACGTCGGTGGCCCGGTCCCAGACCAGCCGGGGCCGCAGCTCGGCGAAGGCGGTCGACGGGTAGCGGCCGGAGAGCATGTCGAGCACCGCGTGCAACGCCGAGTCGGGCAGCTCGGCGAAGGGCGCGGCCCGGCGGACCAGCACCGCCAGGTCGTCGAGCGACCAGGGTTCGAGGGCGACCATGGCGACGATCTGCTGGGCGAGCACGTCGAGCGGGTTGCGCGGGTAGTGCAGCTCCTCGATCGCGCCGGCCGCCATCCGCTCGGCGACCACGGTGCAGGAGAGCAGGTCGCCCCGGTGCTTGGGGAAGACCACGCCCCGGGACACCGCGCCCACCTGGTGCCCGGCGCGGCCGACCCGTTGCAGGCCGGCCGCGACGCTCGGTGGGGCCTCGATCTGCACCACCAGGTCGACCGCGCCCATGTCGATGCCCAACTCCAGGCTGGAGGTGGCGACCACGGCGGGCAGCCGGCCGGATTTGAGCGCCTCCTCGATCTGCTTGCGTTCCTCCCGGGAGACGCTGCCGTGGTGGGCGCGGGCGATCACCGCCTCCGCGCCGGTCGCCGTGCCCGACTGGGCCATCACCTCGGCCGGGGGGCGGGGTGTCCGCAGCGGCCCCACCGGGCCGCCCCACCGCTGCGCCCCGCCCGGCCCGTCTGCTTCGCCCGGCCCGTTGTCCGCCCCGCCCGGCCCGTCGCCCGCACCGGCGGTCGAGGCGGCCCCGGCGGCTTCCCGTTCCTCGGTGGCCAGCTCGTTGAGCCGGGCGCAGAGCCGCTCGGCGCTGCGCCGCGAGTTGGTGAACACGATGGTCGAGCGGTGCGCCCGGATCAGTGCGAAGACCCGTTCCTCGACGGCCGGCCAGATGGACGCCCGGCGGGGACCGGGGCCGCCGAGAGTGTCGTCCGGCGGCTGCTCGGTCTCGTCGAGCCGGGTCATGTCCTCCACCGGGACCTGGACACTCACCTCGATCGTCTTGGGGGTGGCCGGCTGGACCACGTCGACCGGGTGGGCGCCGCCGAGGAAGCGGGCGCACGCGTCGATCGGCCGGACGGTGGCGGACAGACCGATCCGCTGGGCGGGCCGGGCCAGCAGCCCGTCGAGGCGTTCCAGGGAGAGTGCGAGGTGGGCGCCGCGCTTGGTGCCGGCGACGGCGTGCACCTCGTCGAGGATGACCGTCTCCACACCGCGCAGCGACTCCCGGGCGGCGGAGGTGAGCAGCAGGAACAACGACTCAGGGGTGGTGATGAGGATGTCCGGCGGGGTGCGGGCGAAGGCCCGCCGCTCGTCGGCGGGGGTGTCGCCGGTACGCATTCCGACGGTGATGTCCGGTGGTGTCACGCCGAGCCGGGTGGCGGCCTGCCGGATGCCGGCGAGCGGGGCGCGGAGGTTGCGTTCGACGTCGACCGCGAGCGCCTTGAGCGGGCTGACGTAGAGCACCCGGCAACGGTGCCGGGCGTCGTCCGGGGGTGGCGCGTCGGCCAGCCGGTCGAGCGACCAGAGGAACGCCGCGAGGGTCTTGCCCGAGCCGGTGGGCGCGACCACCAGGGCGTTGCGGCCGGCGGCGATCGAACGCCAGGCACCGGTCTGGGCGGCGGTGGGAGCGGCGAAGGCGGCGGTGAACCACTCCCGGGTGGCCGGACCGAACCCGGCCGGGACCGCCGCCCCGCCCGTCACGCCCTGTCGCCCCGTCACGCCCCCATCCTGCCCCGACGGTATGACACTCCGCCGAAACCGCTGCCGTTCTGCCTGGCTAAGAGAAAATTGCACGCTGATTGTACGTTTTGCGCTTTAAGTCTTACTTAACTGCTTGCTAGTGACCCACAACATAAAGTAACTTCTCCCGGAAAGCTGCACCAGGTGAAAGGAATCGGATGTTCGTCGAGGAGCGTGGCCCGACGCCCGGCACCGACGTGCTCATCCGCAAGGTCGAAGGTCACCTCACCGCCCTGCGGACCAGTCTGCGCGGCCCCGAGCTGGCGCTCGCCGAGCGTCTCGCCGACAGCCTGCGGGAGTTGGTCGTCTCCACCGCCCAGTCCAGCGCCGCCGACCGGGGGCAGGTGCGGGTCGCCGTGCACTACTTCGTGCTCCGCCGGGAGAGTCGCGGCGCGATGCTGCCGGTGCGTTCGCTCGCCGTCGCCCAGCGGGTGGTCGACAAGGTCGCCCTCCAGCTCGGCCGTCCCGACCTGCTCGTCGAGCGCCGGCGTGCCCTGACGCCCGCGCTGCCCGGTGGTGACACAGCCACCGGTTGACCGGACGATTTCCCCGAAAAGGCCCCATAGCGGGCGGAACTGGCGTGTGATCGGTGCTGGCCGGACAACTCGCCCGGCGCGCGCCGCCAGTTCGACGGGGAGGACGCGTGCTCGTACTGCTGCTCCTCCATCTGGTGGCGGCGCTCGTCGCGCCACTGCTGGTCCGCTGGTGGGGCCCGCGTGCCTGCTACCCGCTGGCGCTGGTGCCCGCCGCCGCCCTCGGCTGGGCGTTGATCCGCACCCCGGCGGTCCGTGACGGCGGCGCGGTCGTCGAGACGTACCACTGGATCGGCCAGCTCGACCTCGACGTGGCGTTGCGGATGACGACGCTGTCCTGGCTGATGACCCTGCTGGTCGGCGGGGTCGGCGCGCTCGTCCTGGTCTACTGCGGCCGGTACTTCGCGCCCGGCTCGGCGGGCCTGCCCCGGTTCGTCGCGGTGCTGGTCGCCTTCGCCGGAGCCATGCTCGGCCTGGTCCTCTCCGACGACCTGCTGCTGCTCTACGTCTTCTGGGAACTCACCACCGTCTTCTCCTACCTGCTCATCGGGCACAGCACCGAGCGCCGCTCCAGCCGCTGGGCGGCGGCCCAGGCGCTCACCGTCACCACCCTCGGTGGCCTGGCCATGCTGCTCGGCTTCCTGATCCTCGGCGGGCACGCCGGCAGCTACCGCTGGTCGGAGATCGCCGCCGCGCCACTGCCCGGCGGCGGGACGCTGGTCGCCGCGACGCTGCTGATCCTGACCGGCGCGCTGGCCAAATCGGCGATCGTGCCGTTCAACGGCTGGCTGCCGGTGGCGATGGCCGCACCCACCCCGGTCAGCGCCTACCTGCACGCGGCGGCGATGGTCAAGGCCGGCGTCTACCTGATCGGCCTGCTCGCCCCGGTGCTCGCCGGCACCGGCCCGTGGCGGCCGGTGCTGCTCACCCTCGGCCTGGTCACCATGCTCGTCGGCGGCTGGGCGGCGCTGCGCCAGTGCGACCTGAAACTGCTGCTCGCCTACGGCACGGTCAGCCAGCTCGGCCTGCTGACCGTGACGATCGGCACCGGCAGCGCCGACGCCGCGCTCGCCGGGGTCGCGATGCTGCTCGCCCACGCCCTGTTCAAGGCCGCCCTGTTCCTCGTCGTCGGCATCATCGACCACGACGTCGGCACCCGTGACCTGCGGGAACTGTCCGGCCTCGGCCGCCGGGCCCCGGCGCTGGCGGTGGTCGCCACGCTCGCCGCCGCCTCGATGGCGGGCGTGCCGCCGCTGCTCGGCTTCGTCGCCAAGGAGGCGGTCTTCACCGCCCTGGCCACCCGCCCGGTGGTGCTCGCCGGGCTGGTCCTGGGCACCGTACTCACCGTCGCCTACAGCATCCGCTTCCTCTGGGGCGCCTTCGCCACCCGCCCCGGCATCCCCGAAGCCGCCCCGGAGCCGGTGCCGTGGCCGATGCTCGCCCCACCCGCCCTGCTCGCGGTCGCCGGGCTGGTCGCCGGCCCGGCCGCCGCCGCGCTGAACGGCCTGCTCGACCCGTACGCGGGACTCTTCGGCCCGCCGCACGCCACGCTCGCCCTCTGGCACGGCCTGACCCCCGCCCTCGTCCTGTCCGCACTCGCCCTGGCCGGCGGGGCCTTGCTGCACGCGGTACGCGGCCCGCTCGCCCCGGCGCTGGCCCGGTGGAAGCTGCCGTTCACCGGCAACCAGGGGTACGAGTGGGCCACCCACCGGTTCGACCGGCTCGCCATCGAGGTCACCGGGGCCACCCAGCGCGGCTCGCTGCCGCTGTACCTGGGCACCGTCCTGCTGGCCCTGGTGCTGGTGCCGGGTGCCGCGCTGCTCAGCACCGGCCCGTGGCGGACCCGGATCGCGGTCTGGGACAGCCCGCTGCAACTGGTCGTGGGGCTGGTCATCGGGGTCGCGGCGGTCTTCGCGGTCAACGCCCGCCGGCGGCTGACCGCGATGCTGCTGGTCGGGGTGACCGGCTACGGCACCGCCATGCTGTTCGTGCTCTACGGGGCACCCGACCTGGCGCTGACCCAGTTCCTGGTGGAGACCGCCACCATCGCCGTGTTCGTGCTGGTGCTGCGTCGGTTGCCGGAACGGTTCTCGGCCCGGCCGCTGCGCCGCAGCCGGTGGGCCCGCCGGGTGCTCGGCATCGCCGTGGGCGTGGTGCTGGCCGGGCTGGCGCTGGTCGCCTCCGGGGCCCGGACCGCCGTGTCCGTCTCCACCGCCTTCCCGGCGCTCGCCGTCGCCGAGGGGCACGGCCGCAACGTGGTCAACGTGACCCTGGTGGACATCCGGGCCTGGGACACCATGGGCGAGATCTCGGTGCTGGTGGTGGCCGCCACCGGGGTGGCCAGCCTGATCTTCGAGCGGTCCCGCACCGGGCCGCGACCGCGGCGGGTGGAACCCGCCGCACCCGGCCACGGCGACCGGCCGGTCTGGCTGCGGGGCGGGGCCACCCTGCACGCGCGTCGCCGGTCCATCGTCTTCGAGGTGGTGACCCGGCTGCTGTTCCACACGATCGTGCTGTTCTCGCTGTTCCTGCTCTTCTCCGGCCACAACGCACCCGGCGGCGGCTTCTCCGGTGGCCTGGTGGCGAGCCTGGCGCTGGCCGTGCGCTACCTCGCCGGTGGCCGGTACGAACTGGCCGAGGCGGCCCCGGTCGGGGCGGGCACGGTGCTGGGCGCCGGCCTGGCGATCGCCGTCGGCGGGGGCGTGGTCTCCCTGCTGACCTCCGGCACCGTGCTGGCGAGCACCCGGGTCGACCTGCCGCTGCCCGGCCTCGGCGGGCCGTACCTGGTCACCTCGCTCTTCTTCGACATCGGCGTCTACCTGATCGTGGTGGGCCTGATGCTGGACATCCTGCGCAGTCTCGGCGCCGAGATCGACAGGCACATCGAGGCGGCCGGCAAATCCGACCGGGGGCTCGTCGTCGACCATGAGGGGGACCGGCGGTGAGCGACGGCGGGACGGGCCCGACGCTGGTGCTGGTGATCGCCGTGGGCGTGCTCACCGCCACCGGGGTGACCCTGCTGCTGGAGCGCAGCCTCACCCGCATCCTGCTCGGCGTCATCCTGCTCGGCAACGGGGTGAACCTGCTCATCCTGGTCGGTGGCCGCTCCGGCGGGGCACCGGTGGTGGGCACCGGCCCGGACGACGCGATGAGCGACGCGCTGCCGCAGGCCATGGTGCTCACCGCCATCGTGATCACCTTCGGGCTGACCGCCTTCCTCGCCGCCGTGGCGTACCGGAGCTGGTATCTCGGCGGCGACGACGAGGTCCAGGACGACGTGGAGGACCAGCAGATCGTCGCGCTCGCCGCCCGCAACGAGGTGCCCAACGCCGACCTCGGCGGCGAGGGGCCCGGCGACGACCCCGAGCAGGTGGACCCGGAACCGCCCCGCCGACCGGGCGGCATCCGGTGAACCGCCTCGTGCCGCTGCCGGTGGTGGTGCCGCTGCTCGGGGCCGCCCTCACCCTGATCCTGGTCAGCCGACCCCGGTTGCAGCGCACCGTCAGCGTCGTCGCCCTCGCCACCAACCTGGTGGTCGCGGTGCTGCTGCTGGTGCGGGCCCACCGGGACGGGCCGGTGGTGACCGAGGTGGGCGGCTGGCCCGCGCCGGTCGGCATCGTGCTGGTCGCCGACCAGCTCGCCGCGTTGATGCTGGTGGTCTCGTCGGCGGTCACGCTCTGCGTGCTGTTCTACTCCATCGGCCAGGGCCGTGCCGAGACCAGCGAGTCCGCGCCGGTGAGCATCTACCACCCCACCTACCTGGTGCTGACCGCCGGGATCACCAACGCGTTCCTCGCCGGTGACCTGTTCAACCTCTTCGTCGGGTTCGAGATCCTGCTCGCGGCGAGCTTCGTGCTGATCACCCTGGGCGGCACCGAGGCCCGCATCCGCACCGGGTCGACGTACGTGGTGGTCAGCATCCTCTCCTCGATGATCTTCCTGGCCGCCGTGGGACTGGTGTACGCCGCCACCGGCACCCTCAACATGGCGCAGCTCGCCGGCCGGCTCGACGCGCTGCCCGACGGCGTACGGCTGGCGTTGCAGTTGATGCTGCTGCTCGCCTTCGGTATCAAGGCGGCGCTGTTCCCGCTGTCCGCCTGGTTGCCGGACAGCTACCCGACCGCCCCGGCGCCGGTCACCGCCGTCTTCGCCGGCCTGCTCACCAAGGTCGGCGTCTATGCGATCATCCGGACCGAGACGTTGCTCTTCCCCGGCGGTGCGGCGTCCACCCTGCTGATGGTGGCGGCCGGACTGACCATGGTGGTCGGCGTGCTCGGCGCGGTCGCCCAGTCGGACATGAAGCGGCTCTTCTCGTTCACCCTGGTCAGTCACATCGGCTACATGATCTTCGGGGTGGCGTTGGGCACCACCGCCGCGCTCTCCGGCGCGATCTTCTACGTGGTGCACCACATCACCATCCAGACCACCCTGTTCCTGGTCGCCGGCCTGGTCGAGGAGCGGGCCGGCAGCACCGACATGCGCCGGCTCGGCGGGCTGGCCCGGATCGCCCCGCTGCTGGCGGTGCTCTACTTCGTCCCCGCGATGAACCTGGCCGGCATCCCCCCGTTCTCCGGCTTCCTCGGCAAGGTCGGCCTGCTCGAGGCCGGGGTGGCGCACGGCGGCGCGCTGCCCTGGGTGCTGGTCGCCGCCGGCACGCTGACCAGCCTGCTCACCCTCTACGCCGCCTCCCGGGTATGGAACATCGCGTTCTGGCGGGCCCCGCAGCTCGCCACCGCCGACCCGGTGTCCCGGCTGCCCGCGCTGATGATCGGGGCCACCGTCGCCCTGGTGGTGCTGGGGCTGGCGCTCACCGTCGCCGCCGGCCCGCTGTTCCAGGTCACCGCCGACGCCGCCGACGACCTGCGGCTGCGCACCCCGTACGTGCGGGCCGTCCTACCGGGCGGCCCGTCATGACGGGCCGGACGCGCCGGGCCGGCACGCCGTCCCCGCGGACCGGACGCCGCCGGGACCAGCTCATCGCCCTTGGCTGGCTGGTCGTGGTCTGGAACCTGCTCTGGGGGAACTTCTCCCTGCCCAACCTGCTCGCCGGCCTACTGGTCGGCGGGGCGGTGCTGGTGTTCTTCCCGCTCCCGCCGGTCTCCTTCGGCGGCCGGCTGCGGCCCCGGGCGCTGCTCCGGCTCGCCGGGGGGTTCGTCGTCGAGCTGGTCAGCGCCAGCATCCACGTCGCCGCCATCGCCGTACGCCCCGGCTTCCGCCCGCGCGGCGCGATCATCGGGGTGCGGCTGCGGGTCCGCACCGACCTGAACCTGGCGCTCACCGCCGAGCTGCTCTCCCTGGTGCCGGGCACCCTGATCGTCGAGGTCGACCGGGACGCCGGCGTCCTCTACGTGCACGTGCTCGACGTGCGGTCCCCGGCCGACCTGACCGGCAGCCGGGACCGCATCCTCGCCGTCGAGGAACGGATCGTGCGGGCCGTCGGCTCCGCCGCCGAGCTGCGGCAGCTCACCACCGAACCCACGGAGGCCCCGTGACCGTCTTTCTCGCCGTCGTCCTGACCGTGCTGCTGTCGACCACCGCGCTGCTGGCGCTGGCCCGGATCTACCGGGGCCCGTCGCTGCTGGACCGGGTCATCGCCGCCGACCTGCTGCTCGCCACCATGCTCGGTGCGGTCGGCGCGGAGGCGGCGGTGAACCGGCACGCCACCACGCTGCCGGTGCTGGTGGTGCTCTCCCTGCTCGGCTTCGTCGGCTCGGTCGCCCTGGTCCGCTTCGCCGCCCGGGAGGAGCCGTGACCCCGCCCGCCACGCGTTCAGGCCACCATCCCGTACCGGACCACGGCCGGGTGTCGGGCCGCGACCATGTGCCGGGTTCCGGCCGGGTCGGGTCGGTTCCGGCCGGGGGAGGTCGGCCGTGAGCGTGGGTACGGTGACCGACTGGCTGGCCGCCGTCGCCCTGGTCTGCGGGGCGCTGCTCAGCCTCGCCGCCGGGATCGGCGTGCTGCGCTTCCCGGACGTGCTGGACCGGATGCACGCCGCCACCAAACCGCAGGTGCTCGGGGTGCTGCTGTTGCTGCTGGGGCTGGTGCTGCGGCTGCGTACCGCCGCCGACCTGGGCATGATCATGCTGGTCGGGGTCTTCCAGCTGGCCACCGCCCCGGTGGCCGCCCAGATGATCGGCCGGGCCGCCTACCGGTCCGGCCGGGTCGACCGCAGCCTGCTCGACGTCGACGAACTGGCCGGGGACCCGCCCCGGACCGGGGAATAGCGGGAGGAGCAGGAACTTTGTCCCCACCCTCAGCGGGCGCCCAGCAACCGCCGATAGAATTACGGCATGATCGACTCCTCTGCCCAGGAGGGCAGCAGTAGCCAGCCGGGTCGTGCCCGGCAATCCCCCGCCCCGACGTCCACGGGAGCCCTGAGCGACCCGTGTTGATCGTCGTCGGTCTCGTACTCATCATCGTTCTCACCGCCGCCACCGGCTACTTCGTAGCCCAGGAGTTCGGCTACGTCGCCGTGGACCGGGGCAAGCTCAAGCAGCTCGCCGACGACGGCGACGCCAAGGCCGCCCGCGCCCTGGAAGTCACCGGCCGGCTGTCGTTCATGCTCTCCGGGGCGCAGCTCGGCATCACCGTGACCGCTCTGCTGGTCGGTTACGCCGCCGAGCCCTACCTCGGTGCCGGGCTGGCCGAACTGCTCGGCGGCGTCGGCGTCGCAACCGCCGTCAGCCTGCCGCTGTCGGTGGCGTTGGCGCTGGTCATCGCCACCGTCGTGCAGATGGTCCTCGGTGAGCTCGCCCCCAAGAACCTGGCCATCGCCCGTCCCGAGGCGTTGGCGCGGGCGCTGAGCCGGTCCACCCTGATCTACCTGAAGATCGCCGGGCCGTTGATCACGCTCTTCGACCGGGCCGCCGTCCGGCTGCTGCGCCGGGTCGGCATCGAGCCGATCGAGGAGTTGCCCAGCGGTGCCACCCCGGCCGACCTGGAGCAGATCATCGCCGAGTCCCGGGAGGAGGGGCACCTCGACGCCGAGATGTCCGACCTGCTCGACCGGGGTCTCGACTTCCGGGAGCTGACCGCCGGGGAGGCCATGGTGCCCCGGGTCGACGTGCACACCATCCGGTCGCACGAACCGGTCAGCCGGGTGGTCGAGCTGCTCGACACCGGCCACTCCCGGTTCCCGGTACGCGGCGTGGACGGCGTCGACGACCTCGTCGGCGTGGTCGGTATCGCCGACGTGCTCGGGGTGCCGCCGGCCGAGCGCGCCACCACCCCGGTCAGCGCGGTGGCCGTACCGCCGCTGCTGGTGCCGGAGACGTTGCCGCTGCCCACGGTGCTGGACCGGCTGCGCTCCGGGCACCGGCAGCTCGCCTGCGTGGTCGACGAGTACGGCGGCTTCGCCGGCGTGATCACGCTGGAGGACATCGCCGAGGAACTCGTCGGACCGATCCGCGACGAGGACGACCCGCCCGAGCCGGCACCGATCCGGCAGGACGACGGCTCCTGGGTGGTGCCGGCCCGCTGGCGGATCGACGAGGTCGCCGACAGCACCGGCATCGCCCTGCCCGAGGCCCCCGAGTACGACACCCTCTCCGGGCTGGTCATGCGGGAGCTGGGCCGGGTGCCCGAGGTGGGTGACCGGCTGGAGATCAGCCTGCCGGTCGACCACGACGAGCCGGCGGAACGGCCGACGGCCCTGGTCGAGGTGCTCGCCGTGGACCGGCACGTGGCCGACTCCGTCCGGCTCACCCTGGCCGGCGACCAGGATGCCGACGGGGAGCCCCGGGCCACCGGCGGCGGGGGCGACCGACGCCGCGCCACGAACGTCCGCGCCACCGGCACCGGGGGCGACCGACGCGGTCGCGCGAACGCCCGTGCCACCGGTGGCGGTGCCGACGTACGCGTCACCCGGGGTCGGGAGGAGCGGTCATGAGCCCCACCGTCGCACTGCTGGTGTCGGTGCTGCTGCTCGCGCTCAACGGCTTCTTCGTGGCCGCCGAGTTCGCCCTGGTGGCGGCCAAGCGCTACCGGCTGGAACAGACCGCCGCCACCGGCAGCCGGGCCGCCCGCGCCGCCCTGGACGGGGTACGGGAGCTGTCCCTGATGCTGGCCGGCGCGCAGCTCGGCATCACCCTGTGCACCCTGGGGCTGGGCGCGCTCGCCGAACCGGCGATCGAACACCTGATCAGTCCGCTGCTGCACACCGTCGGCCTGCCGGAGGCGGCCAGCCACGTCGTCGCGTTGATCTTCGCGTTGGGGCTGGTGACGTTCCTGCACCTGGTGGTCGGCGAGATGGCCCCGAAGTCGTGGGCGATCACCGACGCCGAGCGCTCGGCGACGCTGCTGGCGCTGCCGTTCCGGGCCTTCGCCCGGGTCGCCCGCCCGGTGCTGTCCGTGCTCAACGCCCTGGCCAACGCGATGCTGCGGCTGGTCGGGGTGCAGCAGCAGGACCAGCTCGCCCAGGTCCACGGCCCGGACGAGCTGCGCATCCTGCTCGAACAGTCGCGCGAGCACGGGCTGCTCGGTGCCGAACAGCACCAGATGCTGACCAGCATGCTGGAGTTGCAGGGCACCACCGTCGCGCAGGTGATGGAACCCTTCGACCAGATCGTCACGGTCCACCGCAACGACACCGCCGAGCGGATCGAGCAGGTCAGCCGGGACAGCGGCCGGTCCCGGCTCGCCGTGCTCGACGACGGCGGAGAGGTGTGCGGGCTGGTGCACGTACGGGAGGCGGTCCGGGCCGTCACCACCAGCCGGGCGGCCACCGCCGCCGAGCTGATGACCCGGTCGTTCACCCTGCCCGCCACCTCCTCGGTCACCGAGGCGGTCGCCGCGATGCGCGCCGACCAGGCCCAGTTGGCGCTGGTCCGCAACGGCGGCGGCCCGACCCGGCCGATCGGTTTCGTGGCGCTGGAGGACCTCCTCGAAGAGGTCATCGGGGAGTTCGACGACGAGACCGACCCGATCCCCCGGGGCCGCCGGATGCGCTGACGGTCGTAGCGCCCGTCGTTCCGCGGGATCGACGCAACGGGGGCGATGTGGTGGTGTCGCAGTGGCATGGACACCACTACATCGCCCCATCGCGTTGATCGACGAGGCCGCCCCGCCCCGCCCCGCCCCGCTCCGCCCGGTCGGGTGTCCGGGTGGAGGAGTGCCGGGCCGGTCAGCGGGAACCCGCACGGTCATGCGGTTGACCGGGGTGTCCCGGGAATCCGGTGTGACCGGGTTGTCGGTGAGTACCACCCTCACCAGTCCGAGCACCCGTCCGGGGCTGCGGCTGCCGGGGCGGGTGACCCTCAGCGCCGGGTCGCAGGACGTGCCGGTCCGGCACGTACGGCTGGGTCTGGTGGCGACCGCCGAACCGGAGGACCCCCGTTCGCCCCGTCGCCTGGTGCAGTACCACCAGGTGCCGGTGGGGGGACGGTTCGTCGTACCGGCCGGGCGGCGGCGGGCCATCGACTTCGCCGTGCCGCTGCCGTGGGAGACCCCGGTGACGATCTTCGGCGGGGTACCGGTGATGAGTATGCGTACCGGGCTGCGCACCGAGGTGTCGGTGGACCCGGAGCTGGAGCAGGGCGCGATGGTGCCGGTCTTCGTCCATCCGCTGCCCACCCAGCAGCATGTGCTCGCCGCGCTGGACACGCTGGGTTTCGTGCTGCGGCAGGCGGGCCTGGTGTCGAGCCGGCTGCCGGGGGTCGCGCAGGCCCTGCCGGTGCACCAACGGCTCGGCTACTGGGTCGCCCCGCTCTACGCCGGCCCGATCACCGAGCTGGAGCTGATCTTCGTGACCAATTCGGCCGGCCTGGAGGTGCTGCTCTGGATGGACCGGCGGCTGTCGTTGACCGGGATCAGTCACCAGAGCATCAGCCGGTTCCGGATCTGGCACACCGGAGCCGACCAGCAGGACTGGGTCTCGGTGGTGGACGGCTGGTTGCGTAGGGCGATCGACCGGCACGCGGCGGCGGCCTCCGACGCGCACTGGTCGGCCCGGATCACCGAGTCGGCCCACGTCAGCCGGCCGCCTGACGAACCGGTGCGGCCAGGCTTCGGGCTGGGCGGCACCGCCGGGAGTGGGGGGATCGGCAGCGGCGGTGGAGGTGGCGACGGCACCTGACCCGCCGGCCGCAGCGGGCGTCGGCGGGCCGGGTGTCGGGTGTCGGGGGCGGGGCGGGTCAGACCGAGGCGGTGGCGAGCTTGATGCCGAAGCCCAGGAAGAGCATGCCGACGCCGGTGGTGGCTCCGGCGGCCAACCGGCGACGCTGCCGGAACTGGGCGGCCAGGAAGGTGCCCGCGAAGATCAGCGCGGTCAGGTAGAGCGCGCTGGTCACCTGGGCGATCAGCCCGAGCAGCAGGAACGACAGCGCCGGCCAGGCGTAGCCGGGGTCGACGAACTGGATGAAGAACGAGATGAAGAAGAGGATCGCCTTCGGGTTGAGCAGGCTGATCACCAGCGCCTTGCGGAACGGGCTGTGCAGCGCCTCCGGCTCGGCGGCGTCGATCAGCCGGGGTGTCGCGGGGTCGTTGCGGTCACGCCACCGCCGCCAGGCCCCCCGCAGCATGGTCAGGCCGACGTAGCCCAGGTAGGCCGCGCCGGCGTACTTGATCACGAGGAAGAGCGGCGGGTACGCCTTGAGCAGCGACGCCACCCCGGCGGCGGAGAGGATCATCAGCACCGAGTCGCCGAGGAAGACCCCGCCCGCCGCCCGGTAGCCGGTCGCCACGCCGCGCTTGGCGGCGGTGGAGAGCACGAAGAGGGAGTTCGGCCCCGGTAGCAGGATGATCGCCACGGTGCCCAACACGTACGTCCAGATGTCGGTGATGCCCAGCACGCCCGTCATCCTCGCTCCGCAGGTGCCGAACGGCGAAGCCATTCCCGCAGCCTGGCCTGTGCGTTCGGCCACTCGTCGACGGTCATGGCGTACTGCACGGTGTCCCGCCAGGAGCCGTCCGGGCGCTGCCGGTGCATCCGCAGCACGCCCTCCCGGGTCGCGCCGAGCCGGGCGATCGCGGCCTGCGACCGGGTGTTGCGGATGTCGGTCTGCCAGACCACCCGCACCGCCCCCAGCTCGTCGAACGCCCGACCGAGCAGCAGCAGCTTGGCCTCGGTGTTGACGGCGCTGCCCCACCAGGGCCGACCGAGCCAGGTGTACCCGATGGCGACGCTGCGCCGCGCCGGGTCGATGTCGTAGTAGGAGGTCGACCCGATGACCGCGCCGGTGCGGGCGCAGCGCTGCACCCACGGCACCCGTTCGCCGCGTTGCCGGGCGTCCAGCGCGGTGGTGACGACGGCCCGCATCGCGGCCGGGTCGGTGGGCGTCGGGTGGCTCAGGTGGGCCCAGACCTCCGGCTCGGCGGTGGCGGTGAAGAGGTCGTCGGCGTGCGCCGTGGTGAGCGGTTCCAGCAGCACGTGCCCGCCGCGCAGCGGCACCGGCTCGTACCACGGTGACCCGGCGGAACCGGACAGGTAGGCCGGCAGTGGGGCGGTCACCCCGGTGTCGGGTTCCGGCGGGCCGGCGACCTGCCGCAGCGGCACCACCCCGGCCCAGTACGGCAGGTCGAGGTCGGCGGGTTCGTCGCGGACCCCGCCGGTGCGGGTCCGCACCGACACCTCGTGCAGCGGCAGCGCCAGGACGGCCGTCTCGGCCAGCTCCCGCCGGCTCGGTGGGCGGCTGTCGGCGGCCCGCCCGGCGGCGGCCTTCTCCACCAGGGCGGTCAGCACCGTGCGCTTGTCGTCCTCGCCGGTCACCAGGTGGGCGGTGCCGTGGGCGACCACCGAGCGGTAGTTGGCGCTGTGGTGGAACTGGGAACGGCCGAAGACCAGCCCGTCGAGCAGGGTCACGGTGACGCAGACCGGCAGCCCGGCGTCGCCCCGGGCGGCGAGCAGCGGCCGGCTGCCGGTGGAGCCGTGCAGGTAGAGGGTGTCACCGACGCGGACGTGCAGGGTGGGCAGCAGTCGGGGCTCGCCGTCGACCACGAACCCCAGCACGCAGTGGTAGGCCTCGTCGAGCACCGCGTGGGCGGTGGCCCGGTCGTAGCTCATCCGGTCCCGGCTGCGGCTGGCGGTGGTGCGTGCGGTCGGCGCGTACATGTGACATCCCGCCTTTGTTCTAGTACGATCCTGGAACTGTGGCAGCACATTATCAGATCCTCGGGTCCACGTCCGCCGCGATTTCGGCGAGCGTGGAAACCGGCATCCGCAGCGGCGCGCTCGCCGCCGGTGACGCGTTGCCGCCCGTCCGCGCCCTCGCCACCGCGCTGGCGGTCAGCCCGGCCACCGTCGCCCGCGCCTACCAGGAGCTGCGCCAGCGGGGTCTGGTGGTCACCGCCGGCCGGCACGGCACCCGGGTGCGGCCCCGGCCGCCGGTCGCCCCCCGCCGCGCCGCACGCGCCCCGGCCCCCGCCCCCGGCACCCGGGACGTGTCCCACGGGCAACCCGACCCCCGGCTGCTGCCGCCGCTCGGCCCGCACCTGGCCGCGCTCGCCGACACGGTCGGCCCACCCGTCGGGTACGCCACGACCGGCGTGCACCCCGCCCTGGCCGAGGCCGCCCGTTCCCGGCTGGCCGCCGACGGGGTACCCGCCGACGAGCTGACCGTCACGGGGGGCGCGCTCGACGGCATCGAGCGGCTGCTCGCCACCCACCTGCGCCCCGGCGACGCGGTGGGCCTGGAGGACCCGGGCTGGGCCAACCTGCTCGACCTGGTCGCCGCGCTCGGGTTGCGGCCGGTCGGCTTCCCGGTCGACGACGAGGGGCCCGTCGTGTCCGGGGTGCACGACGCCCTCGCCCTCGGGATACGGGCGCTGGTGGTGACCAGCCGGGCGCAGAACCCGACGGGCGCCGCCGTCTCCGCCGACCGGGCCGGGGAGTTGCGGGCCCTGCTCGCCGGCCGCCCCGACCTGCTGCTGATCGAGGACGACCACGCGGCCGAGCTGTCCCGGCTGCCGGTGCACCCGCTGGCCGGTGCCACCCCGACCTGGGCGTTCGTCCGCTCGGTGAGCAAGCCCTACGGGCCCGACCTGCGGTTGGCGGTGCTGGCCGGTGACGAGGTGACGGTGTCCCGGGTGGCCGGCCGGGCCCGGGTGGGGGCCGGCTGGGTCTCCACTGTCCTGCAGCGGCTCGTCCTGTCGCTCTGGCACGATTCGGCCACCACCGCCCTGGTCGACCGGGCCGCCGACGCCTACGAACGTCGCCGTCGCGGGCTGCTCGCCGCGCTCGCCGACCGGGGCGTGGCGGGGCACGGCCGCAGCGGCATCAACGTCTGGCTGCCGGTGCCCGACGAGACCGCCACGGTCACCGCGCTACGCGACGCCGGCTGGTCGGTCGCGCCAGGTGGCCTTTCCCGGCTCGGCAGCCCGCCCGCCGTCCGGATCACGGTCAGCGCGCTCGACGACGCCGACCTCGTACCACTGGCCGACGCGGTGGCGGCGGCGGTCCGTCCCGCCGGTCCGGTCGGTTTCACCGCCTGATCCGCGCCGTCGGCCTCCTCCCTTCCCGCTGCCCAGAGGTGGGCTCCGGCGGTGTGGTCAACCCCGCCGGGCGTACGAAGACCTTCCGGCGGGCGACCGCGTCGCCGGCCGCGTCCAGTTGGTAGCCCTCCAACCAGACCCATCCGTCGTACGTGGGCCAGTCGAGCACCCGGATGACCCGCAACCGGATGGGCCGGAGGAACTGCACGCTGGCGGCGCTGGTCACGTACACCAGGTCGCCGGCCCTCACCGGCCGTCCCGGTCCCGTCGGGCGCGCAGCTCCCGCTGGACGCGCCGGTCCCGCCAGGCGCGCAGCGTCGCGCCCGCGTCGGCGAGACGGGCGCACGAGCCGTCCGGCCGGCACCTGGAGCAGGCGTTGCGGTGGTGGAAGTCGACGACGTAACCGGCCATCACCACGGCGAACGGTGGCTCGCCGGAGCGCGGCTCAGGCATCGGGCCAGCACCCCCGGTTGGGCCGGTCGGAGCGGCGCGCGCCCCACCTCACCTCGGGGACCAGTCGGCGCGGCGCGGCCCGGCGGCCGGCGGGGGAGTGTCGCCCGGCAGCCGCCGTCGGGGGCAGGGGCCTGGCCCGTTGTACGACGTCGACGGGCTCAGTCGGCCGGTGGAACCACTTGCAACGGGACATGCCGAGCGCTCCTGACGCTAGGAGTTTACGTGACGTAAACCTTACATCCGAAGAGTGAGTTGGGTATAGAGTCTCCGCTTCTGGAAGCGTGCGCACGCTGTATCCGTAGCGTCTGACGGGTGGAAGTAGCGTTGATGGGTGCGGCAGAGATCCAGGAACGCCTGGGCGTCTCCCGGCAGCGCGCCTACATCCTGATCAACCGACGGGACTTCCCGGCTCCGGCGGCGACCCTCAGGATGGGCAACGTCTGGCTCAAGTCCGATGTGGAGGCGTGGATCGCCGAGAAGCGTCCGCACCTGCTCGAAAGCGACGAGGAAGCGTAGGGAACCCGGGTCGACGGGACGCCCGGCGGGTCCCTCGTGGACTCCCGACGCGACCGGGTAGAACAGTCGCCATGGCCGAGCAGACCGACGTACCCGGTGCCCAGCAGTTCATCCCGCCGCAGGCCGGCACACTGGCCGAGCTGCGGGCCGCGGCCGCCGGTTGCCGGGGCTGCGAGCTGTACCGGGACGCCACCCAGACCGTCTTCGGCCGGGGCGACGAGAGCGCCCGGGTGGTCTTCGTCGGCGAGCAGCCCGGCGACCTGGAGGACCAGCACGGGCTGCCCTTCGTCGGCCCGGCCGGCCGGCTGCTGCGCAGGGCGGTCGACGACGCCGGCCTCGACCCGGCCCACCTCTACATCACCAACGCGGTGAAGCACTTCCGGCACGAGCTGCGCGGCCGGCGTCGCATTCACCAGACCCCGGACCGGGTGCACATCGTCGCCTGCCGGCCGTGGCTGGTCGCCGAGTTCGCCCGGCTCCGCCCCGACCTGGTGGTGGTGCTCGGCGCGACGGCGGCGAAGGCCCTGCTCGGCCCGACGTTCCGGGTCACCCGGCAGCGTGGCGGGCTGCTGCCCTGGCCGGCCGCCGCCGAGCACCCGGAGGACTTCACCCGGGCTCTGGTAGACCGCGCCGACGCGCCCGCCGCCCGGGTGCTCGCCACCATCCACCCGTCGGCGGTGCTGCGCGCCGACAACCAGGACGTCGCCTACCGAGGGCTGGTGGACGACCTCACGGTCGCCGCCCGCGCCCTGACCAGCTGACGGCGGGGCCGCGCGCCCGGGAACCCCGGTGCGGGCGGGTGGCCGGCTGCGCGAGGATGGCCTCCCCGGACCAGGAGCTGCGATGACCGTCGACCTGCGCGTGCCCACCCGGCCCGACGTCGCCCCGATCCAGCGACGTACGTTGCGGCTGCTCGTCGCCACCCAGACCATCGGTGGGGTCGGGGTGGCGATCGGGATCTCCGTCGGGGCATTGCTGGCGGCCCGGATCGCCGGCACCGCCGTGGCCGGGCTGGCGCAGAGCTGCGGGGTGGTCGGCGCGGCGCTGCTCGCCGTACCGGTCACCCGGATCATGAACGGGCACGGCCGGCGGCCGGGGCTGGTGGTGGCCTACCTGACCGGGGCGGTCGGGGCACTGCTGGTGGTGCTCGCCACGGTCACCGGCGGGGTGCCGCTGCTCTTCCTCGGGATGCTGCTGTTCGGCGGCGGCACGGCGGCCAACCTCCAGGCCCGCTACACGGCGGTGGACCTCGCCGAACCGGCCCGCCGGGGCCGGCAGCTCTCCCTGGTCGTCTGGGCCACCACCATCGGCTCGGTGGCGGCACCCAACTTCGCCGCGCTCGCCGACCGGGTCACCCATGCCTGGGGGCTGCCGTCGCTGGCCGGCCCGTTCGCGTTCAGTGCCGTCGCGTTCAGCCTGGCGGCGGTCGTACTGCTGCTGTTGCTGCGGCCCGACCCGCTGCTGACCGCGCGGCGGCTCGCGGCGGCCGAGGCGGGGACGCCGCCCGGGGCCGGAACCCCGGCGGCGACCGCGTCGGGCGCGCGGCGGGCCGGCATGCGGGCGGCCTGGCGGGTGGTGCGCCGCCGGCCGGCGGCCCGGCTGGGCATCGCCGCCGTCGCGGTCGGCCACCTGGTGATGGTCGCGGTGATGGCGATGACCCCGGTACGCCTCGGCGAGTCGCACTCCGACGCGGACGTGCTGCGGGTCGTCGGCATCGTGCTGAGCGTGCACATCGCCGGCATGTACGCGTTCTCGCCGGTGGTGGGTTGGCTCACCGACCGGTGGGGCCGGCGCGCGGTCATCCTCACCGGCGTCGGCACCCTGCTTGCGGCGTGCGCGGTGGCCGGCACCGCCGGGCACCACACGCCGCGCCTCTCGGTCGGCCTGGCCCTGCTCGGGCTGGGCTGGTCGGCGACCATGGTGGCCGGCTCGACGCTGCTGTCCGAGGCGGTGCCGTCCCGGGTACGCCCCAGCGTGCAGGGGCTCTCCGACCTGACGATGGGGCTGGCCGGGGCGGGTGCGGCGGCGGCCAGCGGGTTTGTCATGCGGGTGGCGGGTTATCCGACCCTGACCCTGCTGGCGGCGATCGCGGTGGTGCCGCTGGTGGCGCTAGCGTTGCGTCGGGTGCCACCGACGGCACCCGACGAGGAGGAGTGATCACGTGCGGCTGACCGACTTCTGGACCCGGCTGGACGAGGCGTTCGGGTCGGGCTACGCGGCCAGTATCGCCAGCGACCAGGTGCTCTCCCAACTCGACGGGCGGACCATCGAGCAGGCCCTCGCGGCCGGTGAGCAGACCCACGTGGTGTGGCGGGCGGTGGTCGCCGCGTACCCCGACCGGGTGCCGGCGCGACTACGCTGAGCTGCCGTCGAACCCCGTCCGCGTGTCGCTTGCTGACTCGTACACCTGTTCGGCTATTGTCCACAGCGGGGTGCTCGTCCACAGCTCGCGGCCCGTCGGCTGGTTTTCTGTCGGACCCAGCGCCTAGCGTGTCCGCGTGACGCGAAGCTCAGGAAAGACGCCGGCGAAGGCAGGAGTGGCAAACATGGCCGCAGGGCCCGACCGGGAGAAGGCACTCGACCTTGCTCTCGCTCAGATCGACAAGCAGTTCGGCAAGGGGTCGGTGATGCGGCTGGGCGAGCGCCCGGTCGTCCAGACCTCGATCATCCCGACCGGTTCCATCGCGCTCGACGTGGCGCTGGGCGTGGGTGGCCTGCCCCGGGGCCGGGTCGTCGAGATCTACGGCCCCGAGTCCAGCGGTAAGACCACGGTCGCCCTGCACGCGGTGGCCAACGCCCAGCGGGCCGGCGGCATCGCCGCCTTCGTCGACGCCGAGCACGCGCTCGACCCCGACTACGCCAAGGCGCTCGGTGTCGACACCGACGCCCTGCTGGTCTCCCAGCCGGACACCGGCGAGCAGGCGCTGGAGATCACCGACATGCTGGTCCGCTCCGGCGCGATCGACATCATCGTGATCGACTCGGTGGCGGCCCTGGTGCCGCGCGCCGAGATCGAGGGCGAGATGGGCGACAGCCACGTCGGTCTCCAGGCCCGGCTGATGAGCCAGGCGCTGCGGAAGATCACCGGCGTGCTCAACAACACCGGCACCACGGCGATCTTCATCAACCAGCTCCGCGAGAAGATCGGCGTCATGTTCGGCTGTATGTCGTACTCGACCAGGGTGACCCTGGCCGACGGCACGCAGGAGAAGATCGGCAAGATCGTCAATCAGCGGATGGACGTCGAGGTCCTCTCCTACAACCCGGAAACCGACCGGGTGGAGCCGAAACGAATCACCAACTGGTTCAACAACGGCCCCGCCGAGCAGTTCCTCCAGTTCACCGTGGCCAAGTCGGGCGGTAACGGCCGCGCCCAGTTCGCCGCCACCGCCAACCACCTGATCCGCACGCCCGGCGGTTGGCGGGAGGCCGGCGAACTGATCGCCGGTGACCGGGTCATGCTGGCCGAGCCGCGGCGGCTGAGTGAGCAGCAGTGGCAGGTCGTGCTCGGTTCGCTGATGGGTGACGGTGCCCTCTCGCCCAACCGGGCGGACCGCTCCGGTGTCCGTTTCCGCCTCGGGCACGGCGCTGCGCAGGTCGACTACCTCGACTGGAAGGTGTCCCTGCTCGGCAACATCACCCACTCCCGCCGCACCGACGAGCGCGGTGCCGCGTTTGCCGACTTCACGCCCCTGCCCGAGCTGGACGAGTTGCGGCGGGCGGTCTATCTGGGCGACGGCAGGAAGCACCTCAGCTGGGACTACCTCAAGGCCCTCACGCCGCTTGCCCTCGCCGTGTGGTACATGGACGACGGGTGCTTCACGGTCCGCTCCAAGGGCGTGCAGGAGCGCACCGCCGGTGGCTCCGGTCGGATCGAGATCTGCGTCGAGGCGATGGCGGAAGGCAGCCGTGAGCGGCTGGTGGAGCATCTGCGCGACGCGTACGGCATGGAGGTGAAGCTGGTTTCCCGGGGTGCCCGGGGAACTGCGTCGATCATCTTCACGACGGCGTCGTCCGCCCGGTTTCAGGAACTGGTCGCGCCGTACGTGCCGGCGGCGATGCACTCGAAGCTGCTTCCCCGGTTCCAGGGGCAGTGCGCGGTCGAGCCGCAGTTCGCCTCGGCGGAACTCACCCCGGTGCCGGCCCGGATCATCGACGTGCACGTCAAGCCCAGGACCCGCTCGATGAACCGGTTCGACATCGAGGTGGAGGGCAACCACAACTACTTCGTCGACGGGGTCATGGTGCACAACAGCCCCGAGACGACCACCGGTGGTCGGGCGCTGAAGTTCTACGCCTCGGTCCGGCTCGACGTGCGCCGCATCGAGAGCCTCAAGGACGGCACCGACGTGGTCGGTAACCGCACCCGGGTCAAGGTCGTCAAGAACAAGGTCGCCGCGCCGTTCAAGCAGGCCGAGTTCGACATCATGTACGGCAAGGGCATCTCCCGTGAGGGCTCGCTGATCGACGTCGGCGTGGAGCAGGCGATCATCCGCAAGTCCGGCGCCTGGTACACCTACGACGGTGACCAGCTCGGCCAGGGCAAGGAGAAGGCCCGGGAGTTCATGAAGGAGAACCCGGACGTGGCCGCCGAGATCGAGAAGAAGATCCTGGAGAAGCTCGGGGTCGGGGTCGGCGCGGGTGACGCCGCCGGTGGTCCTGAGCTGCCGCCTGTCGACTTCTGACCGGTCGCCCCCCGATGGCAGGACGACGCGCCCGCACGGGGCGGGGGTGGGACGCCTCCCCACCCCGCGCGGGTGCCGACGACCCTTCCCGCACCGGTGCCGACCCTTCCCGCACCGGTGCCGACCCTTCCCGCACCGGTGCCGACGATCCGACCCGGGCCGGTGGGCCCCGCCCCCGTCGGGGTCGCCGGGGACGGGCCGACGAGGACGCGCCGGGGCAGACCGAGCCGACCCCCCGGGACGAGGGCGAGGTGGCCCGGGAGATCTGCCTGCGGCAGCTCGCGGTGCGCCCGCGTACCCGGGCCGAGCTGGCCGGGGCGCTGGCGAGGAAGGGCATCTCCGACGAGGTGTCCGCCCAGGTGCTCGACCGCTACGACGAGGTCGGCATCATCGACGACGCGGCCTTCGCCCGCGCCTGGGTCTCCAGCCGGCACAACGGTCGCGGGCTGGCCCGCCGGGCGCTGGCCAACGAACTGCGCCAGCGGGGCGTGGACGGCGAGGTGGCCAGCGAGGCGCTCGGCGAGCTGGACGAGGAGACCGAGGCGCAGACCGCCCGCGCCCTGGTCGACCGGAAGCTGCGGACCGCCCGGGGCGAGCCCGACGCGGTGTTCCGTCGGCTGGTCGGCATCCTCGCCCGCAAGGGTTATCCGCCCGGGGTGGCGATCCGGGCGGTGAAGGACGCCCTGGCCGCCCAGAGTGCCGAGGCGGCCGAGTTCGCCGAGCAGATCGACGCCGACGCGCTGGCCGACGCCGAGGGCGAGCGGGGCTGACCGTGTGGAAGGCGTCCCTCAACGGTGCCCGGCGGCGCGACGAGCACCCCGCCGTGCCGCTGACCGCGGCCGAGCTGGCCGCCGACGCGGTGCGCTGTGCCGAACTGGGGGTGGCGGCGGTGCACGTCCATCCCCGCGACACCGACGGTGCCGAGTCGCTGTCCCCGTCGGTGATCGCCGAGGCGGTGACCGCGATCCGCGCCGCCCGGCCGGGGCTGCCGGTGGGGGTGAGCACCGGCGCGTGGATCGCACCTGATCCGGCCGACCGGGTCGCCGCCGTCCGCGCCTGGTCGGTGCTGCCCGACTTCGCGTCGGTCAACGCCCACGAGGACGGTGCCGAGGCGGTCGCGGCGGCCCTGCACGAGCGGGGCGTGCTGGTCGAGGCCGGCCTCTGGACGGTGGACGCGGTCCGTGCCTGGCGGGGCTGGCGGGTGCCCGCCGGGCGGGTCCTGGTCGAGTGCCTGGCCGACGAGCCGGACCGGGCGCTGGCCGACGCCGCCGACATGCTCGCCCTCCTCGCCCCCGGTGATCCTGCGGTGCTGCTGCACGGCGAGGGGCCGGCGACCTGGCCGGTGCTCCTGGAGGCGGTCCGCCGGGGCCTGGACACCCGGATCGGTCTGGAGGACACCCTGTACCTGCCGGACGGCTCACCCGCCCCCGACAACGCCGCCCTGGCGGGCTGCGCCCGCGCACTGGGTGCCCGCTGACAAGACCGGGTCCGGCCCCACCACTGCGGATATTCGGGATTTTCGTAGCGCAGTGTCCGGATTTGGATCACCAGTGGGTGACGTTGCCAACTCTCTCCGTTCGGGGGGTTTGATCATGAGTTCTTGACCGAACGGCCTTCCGCGACCTAGCCTCGCCATACAGGCTCACTTTGCCCGACCAAGCGCAGGCTAAGCGCACAACATAGATCGCGTAACAGAACCGCATCACTTTGGCCAGCTCCACCGGCCTTGACGGTCCCTCCGGACAGCCGGTCCGGAGCCGACCCGACAACTGCACCCGGCTGTCGGCGATGCCGCATGGGCATCGCCGACGGAGAGCTATCCCCACGGCCAGCCGCTCGGTCGGGCGTCCGGAGCCGCAGAGGTGGCGTGCCCGTCGGCACGGTTCCCCTGCGGCGTAGACGTTTGGGGAGGCGCGACCATGGCTGGTCGGCACAGGGACCGGGGGTCCCCAGGAGGTGGTGGCGCGCACGGTCGCGCCGGCACGGTGTTGCGGCCCACCGGCCCGGGTGACGGGACGCCGGCATGAGCACCTTCGACGTGGTGCTCCTGATCGTCGTCGGGCTCCTCGCCCTCGTCGTGGTCGGCGTCGTCCTGGTCGGCATACGGGCGCTGCGCCGGATCGGCACCGCCCCCGCCCCGGACGATCCCGCCTTCATCGCGGAGAAGGACCGGCAGGAACAGTCGCTGGCGGCGCTGCGCAGCGCCGCCGACGAGGTGAACAGCACCATCGACGTGGCGAAGTCCGCCGCCTCGGCGGCGCGGGCCGAGGCGGCCGGCGCGAAGGCGGAGGCGAAGTCCGCCCGCGCGGAGGCCCGGCGGGTGCTCGACGACGCCCGCGCCGAGGCGGACACCATCCTGGAGCGGGCCCACAAGCAGGCCGAGGCGGACGCCGAGCAGCTACGGACCGCCGCCCGACGCAGCGGTGAGCGTGAGGTGGCGGTACTCGCCGCGACGACGCGGGAGCAGGCGGCCGAGGTGGAACGCCGGGCCGCCCGGATGGACGAGCGGGAGCGGCTGCACACCGAGGAGGTTGAGCGGCTGGCCGAACGGGAGCGGCAGCTCACCGCCGCCAGCGCCGCGCTGGCCGAACGGGAGGCGGCGGTCACCGCCCGGGAGGCCGCCCTGACGGTGGCCGAGGAGCAGCGTCGGCGGGAGTTGGAACGCGTCGCCGGGCTCACCGCCGAGTCGGCCCGCACCGAGCTGATCGAGGCGATCGAGACGCAGGCGAAGCGGGAGGCGGCGCTGCTGGTGCGGGACATCGAGTCCGACGCCCGCACCACCGCCGAGCAGCGCGCCCGGCACATCGTGGTGGACGCCATCCAGCGGGTGGCCAGCGAGCAGACCGCGGAGAGCGTGGTCAGCGTGCTGCACCTGCCGGGGGACGAGATGAAGGGGCGGATCATCGGCCGGGAGGGGCGCAACATCCGCGCCTTCGAGTCGGTGACCGGGGTCAACCTGATCATCGACGACACCCCGGAGGCGGTGCTGCTGTCCTGCTTCGACCCGGTACGCCGTGAGGTCGGCCGGCTCACCCTGGAGAAGCTGGTCCTCGACGGGCGCATCCACCCGCACCGGATCGAGGAGGTGCACGACCTGGCCCGGCAGGAGGTGGAGGAGCTGTGCCACCGGGCCGCCGAGGACGCCCTGGTCGAGGTGGGCATCACCGAGATCCACCCGGAGCTGGTCACCCTGCTCGGCCGGCTGCGCTACCGCACGTCGTACGGGCAGAACGTGCTCAAGCACCTGGTGGAGACCGCGCACATCGCCGGGATCATGGCCGCCGAGCTGCGGTTGGACGTGCCGACGATCAAGCGGTCGGCGTTCCTGCACGACATCGGCAAGGCGCTCACCCACGAGGTGGAGGGCAGCCACGCCATCATCGGCGCCGACCTGGCCCGCAAGTACGGCGAGAGCGAGGACGTGGTGCACGCCATCGAGGCGCATCACAACGAGGTGCCGCCGCAGACCATCGAGGCGGTCCTCACCCAGGCCTCCGACGCCTGCTCGGGTGGGCGGCCGGGGGCCCGGCGGGAGAGCCTTGAGGCGTACGTCAAGCGGCTGGAGCGGATCGAGGAGATCGCCGCCGGCAAGCTCGGCGTGGAGAAGGTCTTCGCGATGCAGGCGGGCCGGGAGATCCGGGTGATGGTCAAGCCGGACGACGTCGACGACATCGGCGCGGCGGTCCTCGCCCGGGACGTGGCCAAGCAGATCGAGGAGGAGCTGACCTACCCGGGTCAGATCCGGGTGACCGTGGTCCGCGAGTCCCGGGTCACCGAGATCGCCCGCTGACCCCGTACGACCAGGAAGGGCCGGCCCGGAGATCCGGGCCGGCCCTCGTCGTGTGCGGTCAGTTGCCGCCCGCGCCCTCCGCCTGGGAGGCGAGCGCGGTGGGCGGGGCCTGGGGGGCCGGGGTGCCGGCGGACTTGCGACCCCGGGACAGCCGCCGCTGCACGAACTGGGCCAGCTTCGACAGCGAGTAGTTGGCCAGGATGAACAGCGCGGCGATCACCACGTAGACCTGGATCGGGTTGTCGAGCACGCCGATGAGCTGCTTGCCGATGTTGAGGGTTTCCTCGTAGCTGATGATGAAGCCCAGCGAGGTGTCCTTGAGTACCACGACGAGCTGGCTGATCAGCGCGGGCAGCATGATCCGGAACGCCTGGGGGAGCAGGATCATCCGGGTGGTCTGCGCGGGGGAGAGGCCGATGGCGGCGGCGGCCTCGGCCTGCCCGCCGGGCAGCCCCTCCATGCCGGAACGCAGGATCTCGGCGATGACCACGGAGTTGTAGACGGTCAGGCCGATGACCAGGTACCACAGCGTGTCGAAGGAGATGCCGAACTCGGGGAAGCCCCGGGCCACGAAGAAGATGGTGAGCACCACCGGCAGGCCCCGGAACACCTCGACGCAGACCCGGGTGACCGCCGAGAGGAGGACGCTCAGCCCGCGCAGCAGGTAGGCCACCGGGGTGGCCATCCCGGTGAAACGCCGCCGGGTGAGGCTCTTGAGCTGGATGCGCAGCACCGCGAGCAGGGTGCCGACCACCAGCGAGGCGACGATGGCCAGCGCGGCGGCGGTGAGGGTGTTCTTGAGGCCGAGGCCGATCCGGTCCCACACCTGGGAGAAGTTCTCGTGGGAGGGGTCGACGAGCGGCCCCCACAGCTCCATCGAGAACTGGCCCTTGTCGTCCAGCGGACGGTAGATCAGGAAGTACGCCCCGACCGCCAGCAGTACGGTGGCGACGATGCTGCTGATCAGGGTGATCCGCCGCTGGCGCGGGCCGGGGACGTCGTACAGGACGCTGGTCTGCTGACTCATCGGGCGACCGCCTGTCGCTTCTCCAGCCGGTCGAGCAGCGCGCCGAGCGGCACAGTCATGATCAGGTAGCCGATCGAGATGCCGATGGCGACCGGGATGAAGGCGTAACCCTCGGCGGAGGTGAGCTGGTCGGCGGTCTGGGACAGGTCGCCGACCACGCCGAAGAAGCCGATCAGCGCGGAGTTCTTGATCATCGCGATGATCACCGAACCGAGCGGCACCACCGACGCCTTCCAGGACTGCGGCAGCACGACGTGCCGCAGGTTCTGGCCGAAGGTCAGGCCGAGCGACCGGGCGGCCTCGGCCTGACCGGGGGGCACCGCGTTGACCCCGGAGCGCAGCGCCTCGCAGACGAACGCGGCGGTGTAGAGCACCAGGGCGATCAGCGCGAAACGGAAGTACGGCAGGTCGGTGCCGAGCCGGGTGAACAGCGAGTCCAGCACCGGGATCCGCAGGAAGTCGGCGTTGGAGCCGAGGGCCGGCAGGCCGAAGGCGGCGAAGAACATCACCACCGTCAACGGCATGTTCCGGAAGACGTTCACGTACGCGGTGCCGACGGCGCGCAGCGGCGGCACCGGCGAGATGCGGAGCACCGCCACGACGGCGCCCAGGATCAGGGCGCCGACCGCAGCGAGGACGCAGATCTGGAGGGTGAGCCAGAAACCACCCGCGAAGACGTCGAACTTGTCGATGAGCACACTCACGGGTCGGTGTTCCTCCCCACCCTCCAGATCGAGGTCAGATCAGTAACGGTTGACGGTGGGCGCGCTGCCCAGCTCCGCGCCGAACTTGCCGGCGGTGTCGTCCCACGCCTTCTTCCAGCTGCCGTCGTTGAACGCCTTCTCCAGCGTGTCGTTGATGAAGTTGCGGAAGTCGGTGTCCTCCTTCTTCACCCCGATGCCGTACGGCTCCTTGGTGAAGTTCTCGCCGGCCAGCTTGAACGACGCCTCGTCCTTGGCGATGTAGCCGAGCAGGATCACGTTGTCCGTGGTGACGGCGTCGACCTGGCCGCCCTTGAGGGCGTCACGGCACTTGTCGTACGTGTCGAAGAGCACCAGCTGGGTGCCGACGTCCTTGACGTACTTCTTGATCTCCTCGGCCGGGGTGGACCCGGTCACCGAGCAGACCTTCTTGGCACCGTCCTTGAAGGAGTCCGGGCCGGTGATGGTGGTGTCGTCCTTCTTGACCAGGATGTTCTGGCCGGCCTCGTAGTACGGCCCCGCGAAGGCGATCCGCTCCTTGCGCTTGTCGTTGATCGTGTAGGTCGCCGCGACCAGGTCGACGGTGCCGTTGACGATGACGTCCTCACGGACCTTCGACGGCGTCTCGACGTACTCGATCTTGTCCTCGGGGATGCCCAGCTCCTTGACGATGAGCTTGGCCACCTCGACGTCGAAGCCCTCCGGCTTGCCCGACAGGCCCTTCTGGCCGAAGCCGGGCTGGTCGAACTTGGTGCCGACCTTGATCTTCTGCGCCTTGTTGAGCTTCTCCATGGTGCTGCCGGCGGCGAAGGACTTGCTGCCGGCGCCGGTGCCCTCGTCGGCGTCGTCGCCACCGCAGGCGGCCAGGCCGAGCGCCAGAGTAGCCGCCGCGGCGACTGCCGCCACGCGCTTCATACGCATACTGAACTCCTTCTTCGTCGGATGCACCGGTGACCGGCGCGCTCCACTACGGACGCCTAGTGCGTGAGGATCTTGGAGAGGAAGTCCCGGGCCCGCTCGCTGCGCGGGTTGGCGAAGAACTCCGTCGGCGGGGCGTCCTCGACGAGCTGCCCGTCCGCCATGAAGATCACCCGGTTGGCGGCGTGCCGGGCGAAGCCCATCTCGTGGGTCACCACCACCATGGTCATGCCCTCACCCGCCAGCGAGGTCATCACGTCGAGCACCTCGCCGACCATCTCCGGGTCGAGCGCGCTGGTCGGCTCGTCGAAGAGCATCGCCTTGGGCTGCATGGCCAGCGCGCGGGCGATCGCGGCCCGCTGCTGCTGGCCGCCGGAGAGCTGGGCCGGGAACTTGTCGGCCTGGTTGGCGATGCCCACCCGGTCGAGCAGGGCCAGGCCGCGCTCGCGGGCGGCGGCCGGCTTCTCCTTGCGGACCTTGACCGGCCCGAGGGTGACGTTCTCCAGGATGGTCTTGTGGGCGAAGAGGTTGAACGACTGGAAGACCATGCCGACCTCGCTGCGCAGCTTCGCCAGCGCCCGGCCCTCGGCCGGCAGCGGCCGGCCGTCGAAGGTGATCGTCCCGTCGTTGATCGGCTCCAGCCGGTTGATCGTCCGGCAGAGTGTCGACTTGCCCGAGCCGGACGGCCCGATCACCACCACGACCTCGCCCTTGCCCACCGAGAGTGACACGTCGTCGAGCACGTGCAGGGGGCCGAACCACTTGTTGACCTTGTCCAGCACGATCAGCGGTTCGCCGGTCGCCACGTCGTCCACCGTCCCTGTCGTCGTACCGGAAAGCGGGGTCGGTCGACCCCCGGTTGGGCCACTGTAGGCGGGGCGACGTGGCGGATCGCAACTCAACGGGTCACGGAGAGGTAACACCGGTGTCGGGTGTACGCCGACGTCCGAATTCCGTCACCCCGGCGGGCCGTCAGGTGGCGGTGCGGCGGGGTGACGGAGATCATGGGGGGATGACCGACCGGGTCCGCCTGACCGAGTACGCGCGTGGTGGCGGCTGCGCCTGCAAGATCCCACCGGGGGAGCTGGAGGCGATGGTCGCCGGCCTCGGACCGGCCACCGGCACCGCCGAGCTGCTGGTCGGCCTGGACCACGGCGACGACGCCGCGGTGGTCCGGCTGGACGGGCGCACCGGATTGGTCACCACCGCCGACTTCTTCACCCCGGTCGTCGACGACGCCTACGACTGGGGGCGGATCGCCGCCGCGAACGCCCTGTCCGACGTGTACGCCATGGGCGGCACCCCGCTGGTCGCCATCAACCTGCTCTGCTGGCCCCGGGACACCCTCCCGCTGGAGCTGGCCCGGGAGGTGCTGCGCGGCGGGCAGGACGTGGCCCGGGAGGCCGGCTGCCACCTGGCCGGCGGGCACAGCGTCGACGACGACGGCCCCAAGTACGGGCTGGCGGTGACCGGGCTGGTCCGCCCCGACGAGCTGATCACCCTGGACGCCGGGCGGGCCGGGCTGCCGCTGTCGCTGACCAAACCGCTCGGCGTCGGGGTGCTCAACACCCGACACAAGGCCACCGGCGAGGTCTGCGCCGAGGCGGTGGCGTCGATGACCACGCTCAACCGGGACGCGGCGCGCGCCGCCGTCGCGGCCGGCATCCGCTGCGGTACCGACGTGACCGGTTTCGGGCTGCTCGGGCACGCCTCCAAGCTGGCCCGCGCCAGTGGCCTGACGGTGGCGATCGACGCCGCCCGGGTGCCCTACCTGCCCGGTGCCCGCCAGGCGGTGCGCGACGGGCACGTCAGCGGCGGCACCCGGCGCAACCTGGACTGGGTCGGCCCGTGGACCGGGTTCGGGCCGACCGGCGAGGCCGACCGGCTGCTGCTGGCCGACGCGCAGACCTCCGGCGGGCTGCTGCTGGCCGGCGAGGTGCCCGGTGGCACGGTGATCGGCGAGCTGCTGCCCCGGGGGGAGTCGATGGTCGTCGTCCGCTGACCCGCCCCCCGACCGGCCCGGCCGGGGGCACCGTACCCGATAAACTGTCGTTTTCCCGCTACTCGGCGCAGCGGAGCGTCAGGAAATTTTGCCCGGAATGGTCACAGACCGGTAACTTGTCCCCGGCTGAGGTCATATGCCCCCCACCATCGTCAGTAAGGCCCGATCCGGAGGCCGGTGGGACGAACGCAGCGAGGAGGCGGCATGACCGAGCTGTGGAACTGGAGAATCGACGGGGCCGCACCCGACGAGGTGTACCCGGCGCTGGCCGAGGCGCTCGGCCGGGTGGTGATGCCCCTGGCCGTGGCGGACCCCGCCCGACTGCCCACGTACGCGGTGATCTGCGACGTCTGGCAGGCCCCGGGGGAGTTCGGGACGATCGTCGACTGCTACGGCGTACCCGAGTCGTTGCACGAGCTGAGCGCGGTCGCCGCGCTGGCCCGGCTGCTCGACCGGGACTGCCTGCTGCCCGACGACACCCTCGACGCCGGCCGGCACCTGCTGGTCGCCCCGGACGGCACGATCCGTCCGGTGCACTTCGAGATCACCGAGACCGACGACGGCGAGGTGCTCTCCGCCCGCCGGCTCTGCACCCTGGCGCACCCGGGCTGCCGGGGCTGGTCGCGGTGCTGCCGGTCGCGCTGGCAACCGGACTCGGTCAACCCGGCCCTCGCCGCGGCCTGACCGACCCGACCCCGCGGCGGTCCGTCCGGGCCGGTGCGCCGGGGTCAGGGGGCGGTGGGGCGGGCACCCCGGACCTGCAACTGGTCCAGCAGGGTCGCGGTGGCGGCGGTCACCGCCTGCACCGCCGCCTCGAACGCCGCCGCGTTGTGTGCCGCCGGGGCCCGGAAACCGGACACCTTCCGCACGTACTGCAACGCCGCCGCCTCGATGTCGGCCGGCGTGACCGTCGGCACGTACGGCTCGCGCAGGGTCTTGATGCTCCGGCACATGGTTCCTCCTCGTCGGGGTCTTCCCGGTCGGCCCGGGTCGGTCGGCCCGGATACGCTGTGCACGTCATGACTACCGCAGCCGCGGGCAGCCCGCGCACCTACCAGGTGCGCACGTACGGCTGCCAGATGAACGTGCACGACTCCGAGCGCATCTCCGGCCTGCTCGAACAGGCCGGTTACGTGCGGCTCGCCGAGGCCGACGACAACCCGGACGTGGTGGTGTTCAACACCTGCGCCGTCCGGGAGAACGCCGACAACCGGCTCTACGGCAACCTCGGTCACCTGCGCCCCGTGAAGGACAGGCACCCGGGGATGCAGATCGCCGTCGGCGGCTGCCTGGCCCAGAAGGACCGCGGCGACATCGTCCGCAAGGCCCCCTGGGTGGACGTGGTCTTCGGCACGCACAACATCGGCTCGCTGCCGGTGCTGCTGGAACGGGCCCGGCACAACACCGCCGCCGAGGTGGAGATCCTCGAATCCCTCGACGTCTTCCCGTCCACCCTGCCGACCCGGCGCGAGTCGACGTACGCCGGCTGGGTGTCGATCTCGGTGGGTTGCAACAACACCTGCACGTTCTGCATCGTGCCCTCGCTGCGCGGCAGGGAGAAGGACCGCCGCCCCGGCGACGTGCTCGCCGAGGTGCGCGCGCTGGTCGCCGAGGGCGTGCTGGAGGTGACCCTACTCGGGCAGAACGTCAACTCCTACGGCGTCGAGTTCGGCGACCGGTACGCCTTCGGCAAGCTGCTGCGCGCGACAGGTGAGATCGACGGGCTGGAACGGGTCCGGTTCACCAGCCCGCACCCGAAGGACTTCACCGACGACGTGATCGCCGCGATGGCCGAGACCCCCAACGTCTGCCACTCGCTGCACATGCCGTTGCAGTCCGGCTCCGACGACGTGCTGAAGGCGATGCGTCGCTCGTACCGGTCGGAGAGGTACCTCGGCATCATCGAGAAGGTCCGCGCGGCGATGCCCGACGCGGCGATCACCACCGACATCATCGTCGGCTTCCCCGGCGAGACCGAGGCCGACTTCGAGCGGACCCTCGACGTGGTCCGCGCGGCCCGGTTCTCGTCGGCGTTCACCTTCCAGTACTCCAAGCGCCCCGGCACCCCGGCGGCGACCATGGACGGCCAACTGCCCAAGCAGGTCGTGCAGGAACGCTACGAGCGGCTGATCGCCTGCGTCGAGGAGATCACCTGGGCGGAGAACAAGCGGCTGGTCGGCGAGACCGTCGAGGTGCTGGTCGCCGTCGGCGAGGGCCGTAAGGACGACCGCACCGGCCGGCTCTCCGGCCGGGCCCGCGACGGCCGGCTGGTGCACTTCGCCACCGGCGCGCCCGGTGAGCCCGGCGCGGCCGGCACCGTCCGACCGGGCGACATCGTGCACACCACCGTCACCTACGCCGCCCCGCACCACCTCAACGCCGACGGCGCGCCGCTGGCGCACCGCCGCACCCGGGCCGGGGACGCCGCCGAGGCGGGCCGCGCCCCACGTACCCCCGGGGTGCTGCTCGGGTTGCCCACGGTCGGTGCGCCGGCCGCGTCGCCCGCGCCGACGACCGGCTGCGCCGCGCACTGACGCCCCGGCCGGGGCCCGCCACGCCGCGGACCCCGACCGGTGCCCGGTCAGACCGAGATCCGGCCCGCGCCGGCGCCCGCCGTCACGATGGACTTCACGCTGCTCGCGCTGTCCAGGGTGTACGGGTACGGGATGCCGGCGACGCTGCCGCCGGTCTGCCCGGCGGGCGAGTTGACGAAGTGGTTGTTGCGGGCCACCAGGCTGCCCGGCCCGGAGTCACCCTCGCCGAGGTGGTAGGTGTCCTTGACGTTCTCGAAGTAGTTGCCCTCGACGAGCACCCCGGCGCTCATCGTGGACGCCACGCCGTAGCCGGCGTTGTTGTAGTAGTAGTTGTTGTAGACGTGCACCGGGTTGCCGAAGCGGACCCGGGGGTTGCGCTGCTTGCTGCCGTCGTACCAGTTGTGGTGGTAGGTCACCCGCAGGTGGCCGATGTCCTGGCTGCCGTTGTCGTCGCTGTGCCCGAGCAGCATCGTCTTGTCGTGGCTGTAGACCCGGTTCCAGGAGACGGTGACGAAGTCCGAGCCGCGCTTGATGTCGACGGTGCCGTCGTAGCCGTTGCTGAACGTGTTGTGGTCGATCCAGATGTTGGTGGCCGAACTCTCCACGTTGATCGCGTCGTCGTTCCAGTTGCGGAAGGTCAGGTTCCGGATGATGACGTTGCGGTCGCCGTTGACGGTGAACCCGCAGCCGACGATCGTCGCCCCGGCGTTGCCGAGGATCGTCTTGTTGGAGCGGACCCGCAGCATGCCCGAGCAGTTGATGGTGCCGGAGACCCGGATCACCGCCGCGCCGGTGGCGTTCAACGCGCTGGTCAGCGCCGAGGCGGTGGAGACGGTCGTCGCGCCCGCGCTGCCGCCGCCGGTGGTGCCGCCGTTCTGGGTGGCCCAGCCGACCAGGCCGGTCTGCGGCACGCTGGGCGGCGGGGTGGTCGGCGGGGGCGTCGTCGGCGGGGGTGTGGTCGCCGGTGGGGTGGTCGGCGCACCGGTGGGGGCGGTGCTTCCGGTGCAGGTCACCCCGTTGACGGTGAAGCTGGTCGGTGCCGGGTTGCTGGAGTTGTTCCAGGTGCCGTTGAAGCCGAACGAGACGGTGCCGCCGGTCGGCACGCTCCCGTTGTAGCCGACGTTGGTGGCGGTCACCGTGCTGCCGCTCTGGGCCACGGTGGCGTTCCAGGCGTCACTGACCGTCTGGCCGGCCGAGTACGACCAGCGCAGGCTCCAGCCCGACAGCGGGTCGCCGAGGTTGCTGATGGTGATGTTGCCGGTGAATCCGCCCTGCCACTGCCCGCCGACGGTGTAGGTGACCGCGCAGCCGGGGGCGGCGTGGGCGGCGACGGCGGTGAGCGTGCCGGTGGCGAGCAGGGCGACGGTGGTGGCGGCGATCAGCGTCGTACGACGCCGGGGTGTGCGCATGCTGCGTCCCTTTCGGGTGGGACAGGCGGCCGTCGACGGGGGAGCCGCCGGTGGGTGCCGTGCCCGTGGGCACCGGTGGCTCGCCGCGTTCGCCGATCGGCCCCTGCCGGGGGGTCAGGTCGGTACGAGGTGGCTCCCGTGTGGTGCGCCCGCGGCCCGGACAAGCGCTTTCCCGAGCAAAGCATAGACAGTCGCAGATGTAAATCGGCGGGCCGGCTGCCGCCCCGACGGTGCCGGACCGGCCGGCGGGCCGCCAGTCGACGGACGTGTCGACCGGCGGCCCGCCGGGTGCGGACGGGTTCAGCTCAGCAGGCGGTGCCCCTGAGCTTCACCGACGCCGGGGCGGCGGCCGTACCGTTGGCGGTGAAGCCCACGGTGATCGACGCGCCCGCCGCCAGCGACGGCGCGTAGTTCGGCCCGGCGGCGGTCACCGTCGTGCCGGACTGGGTGACCGTGGCGTTCCAGCCGTTGACCAGGGTGACCCCGGCCGGCCAGGTCCAGGTCACCGACCACGGGTTCACCGCCGACGAACTGGTGTTCTTGACGGTCAGCTCACCCTGGAAGCCACCCTGCCAGGCGTTGACCTGCTTGTAGGTGGCGGTGCAGCCACCGGCCGGCGGGGGCGTGGTGGTGGGCGGCGGGGGCGTCGTGGTCGGCGGCGGGGCGGTGGTGGTCGGCGGCACCGGGGTGGTCGTCGGCGGCTTCGGCGTCGGGGTGCCGGTCGGGTCGGCCCCACCGGCGACCGGCGGGATCAGGTACGGCTGGAGGATCGCCTGCTTGGCGGTGTTGATGTTGGTCCAGTCGTCCAGTGCGATGCCACCCGTGTCACCCGAGTTGGGATTCCACGACCAGTAGGTGAAGGACATCCCGTTGACGCCGGTGCCGGTGTAGGCCATCAGATTCTCCAGCCACACCTTGTCCCGGGGGTCGGCCAGGGTGCTGCCGAACTCGCCCATCATGATCGGGGCGATGTTCTGCTTGTAGAGGTAACCCCAGTACTTGTCCCAGATCGCCGGCAGGTTCGCCGGGAAGTCGGCGGCCTTGAACCAGTTCTGCTCGTAGACGCTGGTGGCGTACTCGTGCGGCGAGTAGACCAGCCGGTTCGCCACGTTCAGCCGGACCGGGAACTGGCCGGCCTTGGACAGGTTGCCGCCCCACCAGCCGCAGTCCTCGTCGTTACTGGTGTCGTTGTCCCAGACGTTCGACAGGCCGCCGCTGGGGCAGCTCACCCCCTCCACGAAGATCAGCCAGTTCGGCTGCACCCCGAGGATGGCGTTACCGGCCCGCTCGGCGGCCAGCCGCCAGTCCCGGGTGGTGTCGCCGCAGCCCCAGCAGGCGCCGGTCGCGGCCGGGTTGGTGCCCTCGGCGTGCGGCTCGTTGTGCAGGTCCGCGCCGATCACCGTGGTGTTGCCGGCGTACCGCTGGGCCAGCATCTTCCAGTCGTTGAGCCAGGTCGCCTCGGAGACCGTGGAGGTGTACCAGAGCGGCGACTGACCGGCCGACGTCGGCCGGTGCCGGTCCAGGATGACCCGCATGCCCTTGCTGCCGGCGTAGTCGATCACCTTGTCGAGGATCTGCAACGGGGAGAGCCCGACCAGGTCCGGGTTGACGAAGTCGTTGATCCCGGTGGCGGTCGCGCCCGGCTTGATCGCGTCGTTCGAGTACGGGATGCGCAGCGTGTTGTAGCCCAGGCTGGCCATCTTGTCGAGCTGCCCACGCCACGGGTTGTTCGACCACAGGCCGTGGAACGTCCGGTTGTCGGTCTCCATGCCGAACCAGTTGATGCCGGTCAGCCGTACCGTCGCGCCGGTGCTGTCGACGATCTTGTTGCCGCTGGTGTGCAGGTAGCCGGTGCCGGTGCCGCCGACGGCGGCGGCGGCCGGGGTGGTGCTGACGGCGGCGGCGACGAACACGCCTGCCGCAGCGGTGGCGAGCGCGGTGAGCGCGGCGCCGAGAATGCGGGGTCGGTACATGCGGGCTCCACTTCGGATGCCCGGCGTCGCCGACGGCGACGCGGGGCGGAAAACCGGGGGGAAAGCCGGCCGCCGCCGTCCGTCCCGCTCGTCACGGGATACGCGGACAGTGCGCGACGTGCCGGGTCACGTGGACACGGCCACTCGCTGCGGTGCACCGGCGACTCCCGACGACGGTGTCCGTCGTCGGTGCCCTCGCGCCGGTGGGATCGACCTGGCTCTGCCGCTCATTCTGATCAGCCGGTCTCGATGCGTCAACCGCAGGTCGCGGCGGCCCCGCCGCAGGGGTCGTGCCGGCTGGTCGCCGACGTGCCCGGGATGTTCCCCGCGCGGCTCCGCCGGAGTGGTCCGCCCGATGAACAGGGCGGACGCGCGCGAGCCCCCGGTCCCTTCACCCGGGACCGGGGGCTCGCGTGTGTCCATCCGACCGGCGCGACGGCCGGTCGGGGTCAGCCGGCCTGTTCGGCGAGCTGGAGGAACTGCCGCTTGGAGGCGAGCGCCTGTTCGGCCTCCTTGACCCGGCGGGCGTCCCCGGCGGCCTGGGCGCGGGCGAGCCGCTCCTCGGCCTCGGCGACCTGCGCCCGCATCTGGGCGAGCAGCGGGTTGTCCTCCTTGGTGGTCCGCCGCCACGCCGAGTCCATCACCTCGCGGACCTTGTCGTCGATCGCCCGCAGCCGCCGCTCCAGGCCGGCGGCGGCCTCCCGGGGTACCCGGCCCGCCTCGTGCCACTGGGCCTGGATCTCGCGCAGCTTCGCCTGGGCGCCCTTCGGGTCGCCGTCGACGTCCAGCGCCTCGGCCTCGGCCAGCAGCGCCTGCTTGCGCTCCAGATTGGCCCGCTGCTCGTTGTCCCGGGCCGAGAAGACCTCACTGCGCCGGCTGAAGAAGGCGTCCTGGGCGGCGCGGAACCGTTCCCAGAGCTTCTGCTCCGACTCCTTGGAGGCGCGCGGGGCGGCCTTCCACTGGTTCATCAGCTCCTTGAGCTGGTTGGCCGTGGCCGCCCAGTCGGTGGAGTCGGAGAGCTTCTCGGCCTCGGCGACCAACTCCTCCTTGACCGTGTGCGCCTGCTTGCGCTGCTGGTCGAGGGAGGCGAAGTGGGCACCCCGACGCCTGGTGAAGCCGTCCCGGGCGGCGGCGAACCGCTTCCACAGCTCACCGTCGGTCTTCTTGTCGACCCCCCGGATGGTCTTCCACTCGTCGAGGATCTCCTTGAGCCGGTCACCGGCGGTCTTCCAGCCGGTCGACTCGGCGGCCAGCTTCTCGGCCTCCTCGACCAGGGCGGTCTTGCGGGCGAGCGCCTCACCCCGGGCGGCCTCCCGGGCGGCACGGGCCTCGCCGGCCTTCTCCTCGGCGAGCACGGCGAGCTTGTCCAGGCGCGCGGCGAGGGCATCGATGTCCCCCACGACGTGGGCCTCGGCCAGCGAGGCGCGGATCCGCCGGACGGTGCTCAGCGAACCTCCCGCGTCGGCGGCGCCCGAGTTGAGCCGGGCCTCGGTGAGGTCCACCTCGGTGACCAGGTCGGCGAAGCGGCGGGCGAAGTGGGCCAGCCCCTCCTCGGGCGCGCCCGCCTGCCAGGAACCGACCACCCGCTCGCCCTCGCTGGTCTTCACGTACACGGTGCCGTCCGCGTCCACCCGTCCGAAGGCAGTCCAGTCGCTCATGTGCCCATCCTCGTTCTCCCGGCGTCGTCGGGAAACCCCCCGCGATCGCCGCCACGGCGCAGCCAACTTGCTCCCGGCATTGTCACAGGTCCGCCCCCGTCCGCGTCGAGCGCCTGTCTCTGACCGTGACCATACGGTGTCCTAGCACCCACACACAGGCTCCGTGGGCCGAGTGTCGCAATTAGCCGTACGGTGTACGGTAGGGCGTACACCGAAGTTGCCGCCCGTGCCCCGGGCGAGCGAGGAGGAGCAGAATGACGCAGTCCCACACCCGGATGACGCCCCCGGCCGACCCCGGGTTCGTGCCCGACGCCGCCGATCTCGCCGAGTTGGACGAGTGGTTCCGCCAGTACGACGCCCTGGCCGAGGCGGGCGACGTGGCCGGCACCGCCGACCTGGCGATGTTCCCGCTCAACACGGTCACCGACGACGCGGCCGGCGAGGGCTCGGCCCGCCAGCTCGACCGGGCGGCCTACCTGGAGATGATGGGCGGCGTCCTCGGCGGCGGGGGTGACCTGCGGATGGAGAGCCGCCGCACGCCCTACTTCCTCACCCGCAGCCTGGCCGTGGTGCTCACCGAGGCCGAGTTCACCCTCGACGGCCAACGCCAGCGCGTGCGCTACGCCGACCTGCTGGTCCGCACCGGCGGGCAGTGGCGGTTCCAGACCATGGTCCAGGGCGGCTGGGGCGGCCAGACCGGCTGACCGGCCGCTACCGTTGCCTGGTGCCACTGCTCGCCGCCGCCGTCTGCCCGCACCCGCCGCTGATCGTGCCCGAGCTGGCCGGGGCCGCCGCGCCCGAGCTGGCGGAGCTGCGTGACGCCTGCGCCGCCGCGGTCGCCGCCCTCTACGCAGCCGGGGCGGACACCATCGTGCTGGTCGGTGCCGGTGGGCGCACCACCGAGGTGGCGCTGCCCCACCGGGGCAGCTTCGCCCCCTGGGGCCTGCCCCTCACGGTCGGTCTCGGAACGGTCGGCGTCGACCCGGTGCCTGCGTCGGTCGGCGTCGACCCCGCGTCGCCGCCGGCCGACGGTGCGGGCCTGCCGCTGAGTCTGCTGGTCGGAGCCTGGCTGGTCGACCGGACCGCCCCGCCGACCCCGACCGCCTGGCGGATGGTGAGCGTCGCGTCGGAGGAGCCGACCGACCGGTGCGCCGCCCTCGGCGCCGGGCTGCGGGTGGACGGGCCGTGGGCCCTGCTGGTGCTCGGTGACGGGTCGGCCTGCCACGGCCCGAAGGCGCCAGGCTACGACGACCCGCGCGCCGGCGCGTACGACGAGGGGGTGGCCCGTGCCCTGGCCGACGCGGACGCCGACGCGCTGCTCGGCCTGGACCCGGGGCTGTCGGCGCAGCTCAGGGTGGCCGGTCGGCCGGCCTGGCAGGTGCTGGCCGGGGCGGTCCGCGCGGCCGGCGGCGACTGGCACGGCGAACTGCGCCACCGCGGCGTCCCCTACGGCGTCGGCTACCTGGTGGCCTCCTGGACGCGGACGGACCCGGCCGGGACAGCGGCGGACGATGCCGGGACAACCGTGGCTGACGCCGGGACGGCGGCGGGCGGTATGACGCGGTGAGCGGCACGGTCGTCGCCGTGGTCGGCCCGACCGCGGCGGGCAAGTCGGCGCTGAGCATCGCCCTGGCGCACGCCCTCGGCGGTGAGGTGGTCAACGCCGACTCGATGCAGCTCTACCGGGGCATGGACATCGGCACCGCCAAGCTCACCCCCGCCGAACGCGACGGCGTGCCGCACCACCTGCTGGACATCTGGCCGGTCACCGAACCGGCGAGCGTCGCCGGGTACCAGCGGCTGGCCCGCGCGGCGGTCGACGACATCCTGGCCCGGGGGCGGGTGCCGCTGCTCGTCGGCGGCTCCGGCCTGTACGTGCGGGCGGTGCTCGAACAGTTCGAGTTCCCCGGCACCGACCCGGCGGTACGCGGCCGGCTGGAGGCGGAACTGGCGCAGTTCGGCCCGGCCCCGCTGTACGCCCGGCTGGTCGGGGCGGACCCGGTGGCGGCGGCGGGAATCCTGCCCGGCAACGGCCGGCGCATCGTCCGGGCGCTGGAGGTGATCGAGCTGACCGGGTCGCCGTTCACCGCCTCGCTGCCCGACCCGACGCCGTACTACCCGGCGGTGCAGCTCGGCGTCGACCTCGACACCGCGCTGCTCGACGAGCGGATCGCGGCGCGGGTCGACCGGATGTGGGCCGACGGGCTGGTCGCCGAGGTACGCGCGCTGTGCGGGCAGGGCCTGGCCGACGGCCGGACGGCCAGCCGGGCGCTCGGCTACCAGCAGGTGCTGCGGTTCCTGGCCGGGGACACCGACGAGGCGCAGGCCCGGGAGGAGACCATCCGGGCCACCCGCCGGTTCGTCCGACGGCAACGCTCCTGGTTCCGCCGTGACCAGCGGATCCACTGGCTGGACCCGACCGCGCCGACGGTTGTCGAGACTGCCCTGCGGGTGGTCGCCGGGCATCGGCGATGATGGGGGCGTGGAGTTCACCAAGGGCCACGGCACCGGCAACGACTTCGTCGTCCTGCCCGATCCGGACGGCACCCTCGACCTGACCCCCGGCCTGGTCGCCGCGCTGTGCGACCGGCGGCGTGGCCTCGGCGGCGACGGCGTGCTGCGGGTCGTCCGGGCGGCGAAACACCCCGACGGTGTCGCCCTCGCCGGTGAGGCCGAATGGTTCATGGACTACTGGAACTCCGACGGCTCGTTCGCCGAGATGTGCGGCAACGGGGCCCGGGTCTTCGTCCGCTACCTGCTGGCGACCGGGCTGGCCACCCCGACCGGCGGAACCCTGCCGGTGGCGACCCGCGCCGGCCTGGTGCGGGCCCGGGTCGACGGCGACACCATCGCCGTCGAGATGCGCCGTCCCCGGCTGTACGACGCCTCCAGCGCTGTCCTCGGTGGGCTGACCCTGCCCGGCACGGCGGTGGACGTCGGCAATCCGCACCTGGTCTGCGCCCTGCCGGCCGGCATCGACCTGGCCGACCTGGACCTGACCCGCGCGCCCGACTTCGACCCCCGGGTCTTCCCGCACGGGGTGAACGTCGAGTTCACCGCCCCTGCCGGCCCGGTCCACGGCACCGACGGCCACGTCCTGATGCGGGTCTACGAGCGTGGCTCGGCCGAGACCCTGTCCTGCGGCACCGGCGCCTGCGCGGTCGCCGCCGTGGCGCTGCGCGACGCCACCCGGGACACCGGTGTCGTGGCGGTGGACGTCCCCGGTGGCCGGCTCACGGTCACGGTCACGGCCGACTCCTGCTGGCTCGCCGGCCCCGCCGTCCTCGTCGCCACCGGCACCCTCACCCTCCCCTGACCGCCGCTCTGTCCCGCCTCGCCCCGCCCTGCCCTCCCTCGCCCCGCTCTGCCCCGTCCCGCTTCGCTTCGCCTCGCCTCTCCTTGCTTCGCCTCGCCTCGTTGATCAAGAGGTTTGCGTCAGAACCGGCGTGGTGGATGACGCGAACCTCTTGATCGCCCGGCCCTGACAGGGTGGCGCGGGTGATCAAGAGATTCGGGTCAGAGATGACGGGCGGGATGACGCAAACTTCTTGATCACTTGCGCCGGACGGGCGGGGCGCGCGGCGATCAAGAGGTTCGCGTCAGCGGTTGCCGGCCGGGGTGACGCGAACCTCTTGATCACCGGGGCCAGCCGAAGCCGGGCCAGCCGAAGTCGGGCCGGCCGAAGCCGGGCCGGGCCCAGCCGGGCCAGCCGGGTCGGGCCGGCTGGCGGGGAGGTGGGGCTCGGAGGGGGAGAGGGGTCAGGGGGTCGCGCTGGCGGTGGCGGCGATCTCGGGGAGGTCGGCGGGGCCCGGGTCGGCGGCCGGCGGCGGGGTGACGGCCGGGTTCTGGGCGGCGGCACGGACGGCGGCGGCGACCGCCGGGGCGACCCGGGAGTCGAAGACGCTCGGCACGATGACCGTCGGGTTGATCTTGTCCTCGCCGACCACGTCGGCGATGGCACGGGCCGCCGCGATCGCCATCTCCTCGGTGAACTCCTCGGCGTGCGCGTCGAGCATGCCCCGGAACACGCCTGGGAAGGCGAGCACGTTGTTGATCTGGTTCGGCTGGTCGGAGCGGCCGGTGGCGACGATCGCGGCGTGCTTGCGGGCCTCCCGGGGGTCGACCTCCGGGTCGGGGTTGGCCAGCGCGAAGACGATCGCGTCCTTGGCCATGGTGGCGATGTCGTCGCCGGTCAGCAGGTTGGGGGCGCTCACCCCGATGAAGACGTCCGCGCCCCGGACCGCGCCGGCCAGGTCGCCGGAGTAGTTGTCCCGGTTGGTGTTCTCGGCCAGCCACTGCCAGGCCGGGTTGAGGTCGGGCAGGTCGCGGTGCAGGGCGCCCTGCCGGTCGTACGCGATGATGTCGCCGACGCCCTGGCGCAGCAGCAGCTTCATGATCGCGGTACCGGCCGCGCCGGCCCCGGAGACGACCACCCGGACGTCGGCGAGCTGCTTGCCCACGACGCGCAGCGCGTTGGTCAGTGCGGCCAGCACGCAGATCGCGGTGCCGTGCTGGTCGTCGTGGAAGACCGGGATGTCGAGGGCCTCGCGCAGCCGGGCCTCGATCTCGAAGCAGCGCGGCGCGGCGATGTCCTCCAGGTTGATCCCGCCGTACGCGGGGGCGATCGCCTTGACGATCGTCACGATCTCGTCGGTGTCCTGGGTGTCGAGGACCACCGGCCAGGCGTCCACCCCACCGAACCGCTTGAACAGCGCCGCCTTGCCCTCCATCACCGGCAGCGACGCCGCCGGGCCGAGGTTACCCAGGCCGAGTACGGCCGAGCCGTCGCTGACCACGGCGACGGTGTTGCGCTTGATGGTGAGCCGGCGGGCGTCGGCCGGGTTGTCCGCGATCGCCTGGCAGACCCGGGCGACCCCCGGGGTGTACGCCCGGGACAGCTCGTCCCGGGTCCGCAGCCCGACCTTCGAGTGCACCTCGATCTTGCCGCCGAGGTGCAGCAGGAACGTCCGGTCGGAGACCTTGCGCACGTCCACCCCGTCGAGCGCGGTGAGCGCCTCGACGACCTGGTCGGCGTGGCCGGCGTCGGCGGTGTCGCAGGTGAGGTCCACGATCACGTTGGTCGGGTCGGAGTCGACCACGTCCAGCGCGGTGACGATCGCCCCGGCCTCACCGACCGACGTGGTCAGCCGGCCGATCGAGGAGGCGTCCGCGGGGACCGCGATCCGGATCGTGATCGAGAATCCGGCACTCGGCAGTCGGGTGATGGCCACGGAAATACCTCCGTCGTCGCTGGCGGCTCGTCAGCATTTCTACTCGCCCGCCGGGCCACGGCGGCAGCCGGCCCCGCGTTCGGCGACCTCCACCACGGGCATATAGCAGTCGCGCTCGGCGTTGACCCGTGTCAGGATTGCCGGTACATGCACAGAACGGACAGGAGTCGCAGCTTGCGAGACCAGGAGACCCACACCCCCTACTCGGACGACGACCTCGACGCCACGACCGGCGAGTACGAGCTGTCGGAGCGGCAGGCGTTGCGGCGGGTCCCCGGCCTCTCCACCGAGCTGACCGACGTCACCGAGGTCGAGTACCGCCAGCTGCGGCTGGAGCGGGTCGTCCTCGTCGGCGTCTGGACCGAAGGCACCCAGCGCGACGCCGACAATTCGCTGACCGAGCTGGCCGCCCTGGCCGAGACGGCCGGTTCACAGGTGCTCGAAGGGCTCATCCAGCGCCGCAGCCGCCCCGACCCGGCCACCTACGTCGGCCGGGGCAAGGTCGACGACCTGACCGGCGTGGTGCTCTCCACCGGCGCCGACACGGTGATCTGCGACGGCGAGCTGTCCCCGTCCCAGTTGCGGAACCTGGAACAGCGCACCAAGGTCAAGGTCGTCGACCGCACCGCGCTGATCCTCGACATCTTCGCCCAGCACGCCAAGAGCAAGGAGGGCAAGGCACAGGTCGAGCTGGCCCAGCTCGAATACCTGCTGCCCCGGCTGCGTGGTTGGGGCGAGACGCTCTCCCGGCAGACCGGTGGTTCCGGGCGGGGTGGCGGCGCCGGCGGCGGCGTGGGCCTGCGTGGTCCCGGTGAGACCAAGCTGGAGACCGACCGTCGGCGCATCAGGCACCGCATCGCCCGCCTACGTCGGGAGATCAAGGCCATGCGCACGGTACGGCAGACCAAGCGCGCCCGCCGTTCCCGCAACGCGGTGCCGGCCGTGGCCATCGCCGGTTACACCAACGCCGGCAAGTCGAGTCTGCTCAACCGGCTCACCGGTGCGGGCGTGCTGGTGGAGGACGCGCTCTTCGCCACCCTGGACCCGACCACCCGGCGGGCCACCACCTCGGACGGGCGGATCTACACGCTGTCCGACACGGTGGGCTTCGTCAGGCACCTGCCGCACCAGATCGTCGAGGCGTTCCGCTCGACGCTTGAGGAGGTCGCCGAGGCCGACCTGGTGGTGCACGTGGTCGACGGCACCCACCCCGACCCTGAGGAGCAGGTCCGGGCGGTGCGCGAGGTGCTGTCCGAGGTCGGTGCCGACCGGCTGCCCGAGCTGCTGGTGGTGAACAAGACCGACGCCGCCGACGAGGAGACCCTGCTGCGGCTCAAGCGGCTCTGGCCGGACGCGGTCTTCGTCTCCGCGCACAGCGGACGCGGCATCGACGGGCTGCGCGAGGTGATCGAGCAGCGGCTGCCCCGCCCGGCGGTGGAGGTCCGCGCGATCGTGCCGTACGACCGGGGTGACCTGGTGGCCCGGCTGCACCGGCAGGGCGAGGTGCTCAGCACCTCCCACCTGCCCGAGGGCACGCTCCTGCACGTCAGGGTGGGGGAGGCGCTGGCCGCCGAGCTGACGCCGTTCGTGGCGGCGGGTGATCCGGCGGTGGCCGGCAGCCGGTGAGCGCTCCGGTGTGACCTGAGGTTCATCGCGGCATGCGACACTGACGCCATGCGCCGCGCTGTCTCCTCGGTCACGGTTGCCCTCGCCCTGTTCGGCGCGGCCGTGGCACCCGCTGCCGCCGCCGGGGCGGCACCGGTCTCCGCCGTCCCCGCCGGGGTGGCCCCGCCCGTCGCCGGCGCGGGGCCGCTGGCCGTCGGGGCGGGTCCGCTGCTCGCGGCGGCAGCGGGCAAGAAGAAGTGCACGATCACCGACGAGCGGCTGCGCGAGCTGTCCGGTCTGGTCGCCACGAAGACCGGCTACATCGTGATCAACGACGGCACCCTCCAGGAGAGCCGCAAGCGGGTCTTCTTCCTGGACACCAAGTGCAAGATCGCCAAGGAGCCGGTGAAGTACTCCGGTGACGGCCCGTTCGACACCGAGGACCTGGCGCTCTCGCCCGACGGCAAGACCCTCTGGATCGCCGACACCGGCGACAACGTCACCAGCAGGGAACGGCGTACCCGGGTCGCGGTCTGGACGATGCCGGTCAGCGGGTCGAAGCAGCCGGTGCTGCACCGGCTGTCGTACCCGGAACGCAAGCCGCACGACGCCGAGGCGCTGCTGGTCGGCGCGGACGGCCTGCCCCTGGTGATCACCAAGGTGCCCAGCGGCAAGGCGGAGATCTTCACCCCGGAGGCCAAGCTCGACCCCGACGGCGACACCGAGCCGGTGCCGATGAAGAAGGTCGGCGAGATCACCCTGCCCAAGACCACCACCGACAATCCGCTGAACATCATCGGCCGGGTGGCGATCACCGGGGCGGCCCGCTCGCCCGACGGCAGCCGGGTGGTATTGCGCACCTACGCCGACGCCTTCGAGTACGACGTCAGTGGCGGGGACATCGTGGCCGCCCTGACCACGGGCAAGCCCCGGGTCACCCCGCTGGCCGACCCGTTCGGCGAGGCCATCTCGTACACCCCGGACGGCACCGGGTTCGTCACCGTCTCCGACGGCGGGGAACTCGCCCCGGAGGACCCGATCGACATCCTCGGCTACACGCCGTCGACCAAGGGCGCCGAGCCGGTCGAGGGTGCGGCGGGGGCCAAACCGGCGGCCGAGAGGTCCTGGTACGACAACCTCAGCCTGGACCAGATCACCTATCTGATCGGTGCGGTCGGCGTGATCGGCGCGCTCCTGGTCGGGGCCGGCATCGTCGGGATCGTCAGGTCCCGGCGGCGGGCCGCGACGGCCGGCGACGACCCGGTCGACCAGGACGACGACGTGTTCACCTCCGGCGCGGTCTCCCGGGCCGAGGGGCTGTCGGCCGCCGACGGTCCGCGCACTGCCGACCCGGTCGCGGACCGGCCGCGTGGCGGCGGTGTCTACGGTGCTCCGGCGGCGGCCGGCGGCGCGCCCGCCCGGCCGGCCGGCGGCGCGGTCTACGGCGGCGGTCGGCCCCCGGCCGGGGCCGGTGCGGTTCCCGCCGGCCGTCCGGGTGGTGGTCCGCCACCGTCCGGCGGCCGTCCGGCGGGTGGCGGTGTGTACGGCGGCGGTCGTCCCGCCGGTGGTGGGGTCTACGGTGCGGCCCCGGCGGGCGGTCCGGCGGGCAACGGCGCGGGTCCGCGCGGCGGCGCGCCCCACGGTGCCCCGGCCGGCGGCGCGTCCCGGGGCGGCCCGCCCGCCGCGAACCCGCGCGGTGGTGCTCCCGCCGGTGGGCGCGGTGGTGCCCCGGCCGGTGGGCGCGGTGCTCCTCCGGCCCGTGGTGGTGCCCCGGTGGACGGGCGCGGCACGCCGCCGGGTGGTCGTGGTGGCACGCCGCCGGACGGACGCGGTGCTGCCCCGGCCGGCGGCCGTGGTGGCGTCCCGGCCGGTGGGCGCGGTGGTGCCCCGTCCGATGGCCGAGGTGGCCCACCCACCGGTGGTCGGGGCGGTCCGCCCGCGGGCGGACGTGACGGTGGCCGCGGTGGCCCACCCGCAGGTGGCCGCGGCGGTGGTGGCGGTGTCTACGGCGGTGGGCGGGCAGAGCCGCCGCGCCGGGATGCGGCCGGCCCTCGCGAGCCGCGCTCCGGCCCGCGCCGCGACGGCCACGACGACCGGCGCGGCGGCCAGTACGGCCCGCCGCCCGGTCGCAGCGGCGAACGCTACTGACGCTGCGGCGGACCTCCCGTCGACACCTGACCAGCGGCCTCCCCCGGGGAGGTCGCTGGTCAGCGTACGGGTCAGATCCGGCGGAGCACGGCGACGACCCGGCCCATGATGGTGGCGTCGTCACCCGGGATCGGATCGAAGGCCGGGTTCTGCGGCATCAGCCAGACGTGGCCGTCGCGCCGCCGGTAGGTCTTGACGGTCGCCTCGCCGTCGAGCATGGCGGCCACGATGTCACCGGCCTCGGCGATCGGCTGCTGCCGGACGACCACCCAGTCGCCGTCGCAGATCGCCGCGTCGAGCATCGAGTCGCCCTTGACCTGGAGCATGAAGACCTCGCCCTCACCCACCAGCTCGCGGGGGAGCGGGAAGACGTCCTCCACCGCCTGCTCGGCGAGGATCGGCCCACCGGCGGCGATCCGGCCCAGCATCGGCACGTACGCCGGGGTGGGGCGCTGGGCGCGGCTCAGCTCGTCGTCGGCGTCCCCGCCGGGGGCGCGCACGTCCACCGCGCGGGGCCGGTTGGGGTCGCGCCGTAGGAAGCCCTTCTTCTCCAGCTCCTTGAGCTGGTAGGCGACGCTCGACGGGGAGACCAGGCCGACGGCCTCACCGATCTCGCGGACGCTCGGCGGGTAGCCGTGCCGCTCGACCCAACTGCGGATGAACTCCAGGATGCGGCGCTGCCGGGCGGTCAGGTCGACGGCGCTCGGGTCGGGGAAGCCGCTGACCACCGGCGTGACCGGGCGGACGGCCGGTTGGCCGGTACGGCTGCGGGCGGCGCGGGGACGCCGACTGGCCGGGGAACCCGCCTCGGCGATCGGCTGCGGGTTCTTCTGCCGGCTGGCCCGGTCCTCGGTCACGTCCGTCCTCCCTGGTCGGCGCTGGGTGCCTTGGCGGCTCGTGGTGCGTGCGGGGGTGTCGCGGTGCCGGACCGACGTGGTGCGCCGTGCCCGGTCGTTCATGACCGTATAGGTGAGATCGGTCATTTTCAAACATCTGTACGACGCAACTCGGCGTGTCGGGTGGAAATCCTGGCCTTTCGTACGCCTGTTCTGGTAGATGGTACGTCCCCGTCGGGTCGGCGTCCGGCGGGTCGTCGGCCTGGTCGCGTCGTCCGTCCGGGGGTCGTGTCCGGACGGCCGGTAACCTCCCGTGGGCTCCGTCGGTTGCACCCAGCGTGTCCCCGGGGCGACGGGTCGCCGCCGGTGGTCGGAGGTGACGCGCCGGACACGCCGGCAACTTGACCCGACCTCCTCGGCGGCCTACGGTCGACCCCTAGATGTAGTAGTCACACGGGCGTAAGTTGCCCACAGGTTGGGTTCGACTACCCACCGCACTCCCGTATCGTCGACCCCGGCGACGGCCGGCGAAGCCGGCTCCGCCGGGCCGACGCGTGCCCGGAGGTGGGCGGGCGGCCCCGGTCGATCAAGGAGGTCAGGCGATGCGGTGCCCGTACTGCCGGCACGCCGACTCCCGGGTGGTCGACTCGCGCGAGGCCGACGACGGTCAGCTGATCCGTCGCCGGCGCTCCTGCCCGGAATGCGGCAAACGGTTCACCACCGTCGAGGAGGCCGTGCTCGCGGTGGTCAAGCGCAGCGGCGTGACCGAGCCGTTCAGCCGGACCAAGATCATCGGTGGGGTGCGCAAGGCGTGCCAGGGGCGGCCGGTCGACGAGGACTCCATCGCCCTGTTGGCCCAGAAGGTCGAGGAGACCGTCCGGGCCAAGGGTGCGGCCGAACTGCCGAGCCACGACGTGGGACTGGCGATCCTGGGCCCACTGCGCGACCTGGACGAGGTGGCCTACCTGCGCTTCGCCAGCGTCTACCGCTCGTTCGACTCGCTCGCCGACTTCGAACGGGAGATCGAGACGCTGCGGGCCGCCGCACAGGCCCGCGCCGACGCGGCCGGGGCCGCCGGCCGTACCGATTGAGGCCGACCGTACCGATTGAGTCTTTTCCGACAGCAACGACCTTGATTCTGACAGTGACGACGCGTGGCGGGTGGCCGCGCAGACGAGGGGGCCGATGAGATGGCGGGGGACGGCGTGACAACAAGCCGGTCGCGGGCGGCGAAGAACGGCGCGGTGACGGGGCTCAAGGTGCAGCGGGTCTGGACGACCGAGGGCGTGCACCCGTACGACGAGGTGACGTGGGAACGCCGCGACATCGTCATGACCAACTGGCGGGACGGCTCGATCAACTTCGAGCAGCGCGGGGTGGAGTTCCCCGAGTCGTGGAGCGTCAACGCCGCCAACATCGTCACCACCAAGTACTTCCGGGGCGCGGTGGGCACCCCGCAGCGCGAGTGGTCGCTCAGGCAGCTCATCGACCGGGTGGTCAGCACCTACCGGGCCGCCGGTGAGCAGCACGGCTACTTCGCCAACCCGGCCGACGCGGAGGTCTTCGCGCACGAGCTGACCTGGATGCTGCTGCACCAGGTGTTCAGCTTCAACTCGCCGGTCTGGTTCAACGTCGGCACCCCGTCGCCGCAGCAGGTCAGCGCCTGCTTCATCCTTTCGGTCGACGACTCGATGGACTCCATCCTGGACTGGTACAAGGAGGAGGGGCGGATCTTCCAGGGCGGCTCCGGTGCCGGGGTCAACCTCTCCCGCATCCGGTCCTCGAAGGAACTGCTCTCCTCCGGCGGCACCGCCTCCGGCCCGGTCAGCTTCATGCGCGGCGCGGACGCCTCCGCCGGCACCATCAAGTCCGGCGGTGCCACCCGGCGCGCGGCCAAGATGGTCATCCTCGACGTGGACCACCCGGACATCGAGGAGTTCGTGGCGACCAAGGCGCGCGAGGAGGACAAGATCCGCGCGCTGCGGGACGCCGGCTTCGACATGGACCTGGGCGGTGCCGACATCGTCAGCGTCCAGTACCAGAACGCCAACAACTCCGTGCGGGTCTCCGACGAGTTCATGACGGCGGTGGAGAACAACGGCGGCTTCGACCTGCGCGGCCGGCTCGACGGGCAGACCATCGAGACGATCGACGCCAGGAAGCTGTTCCGCACCATCTCCCAGGCCGCCTGGGAGTGCGCCGACCCCGGGCTGCAGTACGACGACACCATCAACGACTGGCACACCTGCCCGGAGACCGGCCGGATCACCGCGTCGAACCCGTGCTCGGAGTACCTGCACCTGGACAACTCCTCGTGCAACCTGGCCTCGCTCAACCTGATGAAGTTCCTCCGCGCCGACGGCGGCTTCGAGGTGGAGAAGTTCGTCAGGTCGGTCGAGTTCGTCATCACCGCGATGGACATCTCGATCTGCTTCGCCGACTTCCCGACCGAGAAGATCGGCGAGACCACCCGCGCCTACCGGCAGCTCGGCATCGGCTACGCCAACCTCGGCGCGCTGCTGATGGCCTCCGGCCTGCCGTACGACTCCGAGCAGGGGCGCTCGGTCGCCGCCGCGATCACCTCGCTGATGACCGGGACCGCGTACCGCCGGTCGGCCGAGCTGGCCGGCATCGTCGGCGCGTACGACGGCTACGCCCGTAACGCCGAGCCGCACAAGCGGGTCATGCGCAAGCACGCCGCCGCCAACGATGCCATCAAGCCGGCCGGCACCGTGGCCACCGCCATCCAGCGCGAGGCCACCCGGCAGTGGACCGAGGGCAACAAGGTCGGCGACCGCAACGGCTGGCGCAACTCGCAGGCCAGCGTGCTCGCCCCGACCGGCACCATCGGCCTGATGATGGACTGCGACACCACCGGCGTCGAGCCCGACCTGGCGCTGGTGAAGTTCAAGAAGCTGGTCGGCGGCGGCTCGATGCAGATCGTCAACCAGACCGTGCCGCGCGCCCTGCGCAGCCTCGGCTACCCGGAGGAGCAGGTCGAGGCGATCGTCGAGCACATCGCCGACCACGGGCACGTGGTGGACGCCCCCGGCCTCAAGCCGGAGCACTACCCGGTCTTCGACTGCGCGATGGGCGAGCGGTCCATCGCCCCGATGGGGCACGTGCGGATGATGGCGGCCGTCCAGCCGTTCATCTCCGGGGCCATCTCCAAGACGGTCAACATGCCGGAGCAGGCCACCGTCGCCGACGTCGAGAAGATCTACTTCGAGGGCTGGAAGCTCGGCCTGAAGGCGCTGGCGATCTACCGGGACAACTGCAAGGTGGGCCAGCCGCTGTCGGTGGCCAAGCCCAACAAGGGCGCGGCCGAGACCGCGGCTCCCGCCGCCGAGGTCGAGAAGGCCGTGGAGAAGGTCGTCGAGTACCGCCCGGTGCGCAAGCGGCTGCCGAAGAAGCGCCCCTCGCAGACCGTCTCCTTCTCGGTCGGCGGCGCGGAGGGTTACCTCACCGCCTCGTCCTACCCGGACGACGGCCTCGGCGAGGTCTTCCTCAAGATGTCCAAGCAGGGCTCCACCCTGGCCGGGGTGATGGACGCCTTCTCGGTGGCGATCTCCATCGGCCTGCAGTACGGCGTCCCGCTGGAGACGTACGTCAGCAAGTTCACCAACATGCGCTTCGAGCCGGCGGGCATGACCGACGACCCGGACGTGCGGATGGCCGCCTCGGTGATGGACTACATCTTCCGTCGCCTGGCGCTGGACTTCCTGCCCTACGAGCGCCGTGCCGAGCTGGGCATCTTCACCGCCAAGGAGCGGGCGGCGCAGTTGCGGGCCGAGGCCGACGCGGAGGCCGCCGGCACGGACCTGACGGCGATGGCGTCCTCGGCCCCGGTGGAGGCTGCCGAGCCGAAGACCGGCCCGGTGGCCCAGCCGGCCCAGGAACTGGCCGGGGTGGCCGCCGTCAAGCCGGCACCCGCCGTGGGTTCCTCCACCGAGCTGCTGGAGGCCGTGATCGGCAAGGCCGCCGACGCGCCGCTCTGCTTCACCTGCGGCACGAAGATGCGCCCCGCCGGTAGCTGCTACGTCTGCGAGGGCTGCGGCTCCACCAGCGGTTGCAGCTGACGTACGCGTCACACGGAGGGTCGGCATCCGACGGGTGCCGGCCCTCCCGCGTTCCGTCCCCATCATCGACCCCGGTGGGGCGGGGTAGCGGCATCGGTCCTACCCGGACACCGCCACCTCGCTCCCGTTGCGCGGATCACGCCGACGGCGGCGCTCCGGGGGCCGCGCCGGACGGGCGCGACGGCGATGATCGGGGCATGACCACCGCCGACCGGTACGTCGAGTTCGCCACCCGGGAGGCGCACGGCATCTCCCCGGCCTATGAACGGTTGGCCCACGCGGTCGCCCGCGACGACGACCTGCTCGCCCTGCTGGACGGCCTGCCCCCGGCCAGGCGGCAGCCGCAACTGCTGCTCGGCGTGGTCCGCTGGCTCGGTGGCCCGGTCGACGACCCGTCCGCCTTCCGCGCCTACACCAAGGCGCACTGGCCCGCCATCCGGGCCGCGATGCTGACCCGGGCGGTGCAGACCAACGAGGCCGGCCGCTGCGCGGCGCTGCTGCCGGTGCTGGCCGCCCTGCCGCAGCCGCTGGCGCTGCTGGAGGTCGGCGCGTCCGCCGGCCTCTGCCTCTACCCCGACCGGTACGCCTACCGCTACGGCGACCACCTGCTCGGCGGTGGCGACCCGGTCCTCGACTGCACGCTGACCGGGACCGGGCCGCCGACCACCCGCCCCGAGGTGGTGTGGCGGGCCGGCCTCGACCTGAACCCGCTCGACGTCACCGACCCGGCCGACGTGGGCTGGCTCGACGCGCTGATCTGGCCGGAGCACACCCATCGCAGGGCCCGGTTGCGGGCGGCAGCGGCGGTGGCCGCCGCCGACCCACCGGAACTGGTGCGGGGCGACCTGGTGGACGACCTGCCGGCGCTGGCCGCGCGGGCACCGGCCGGCGCGACGCTGGTGGTCCTGCACACCTCCGTGCTCTACCAGGTGCCGCCGCCGCGCCGGGGGGCCTTCGTCGCGCTGGTCCGCGCCCTGCCCGGTCACTGGGTGTCCGCCGAGGCGGCCGACGTGCTCGGGTGGGACGCGGACGCGCTGCCGGCCCCGCCCGACGGGACGTTGCACAACGTGCTCGCCCTCGACGGGACGCCGTTGGCCTGGATGCGCTCGCACGGCCAGGAGGCACACTGGTTCGGCTGATCCCAGGTGACCGGCCCGATCCGGCGGGGACGTGACGCGGGTCATGACGTTCCGTGAGTGTGACGGGACAGCGGATGAGATCGATCATCATTAGGCTGGGGTGCCGACGACTCCGGTGAGGTGTCATGGCGAAGCCGTCGCTGCCCCGTCCCGCCCTGCTCAGCCGTGCCCCGTCGGTCCGGTGGATCGCCGCCGGCGTCGCTCCGTTCGGCTGGGGTCTGCTGGTCGGCTGGTGGACACCGCGTGGGCCCGGCACCAACGCCGAGGCCCTGACGTCGATCCTGGTCAGTCTCGCGGTCGGCGGGTTCGCCGGCTGGGCGGGCCGGTCCCGCTGGGCGATGTTCGCGGCTCCGGTGCTCTTCGCGCTCGCCGTCGAGCTGGTCCGCTGGCCGCTGCGGGGGCCGACCGTCGACGTCCCGCACCTGAGCGGTTTCGGTGTCGGCGCGCTGCTGCTGGGGCGGGGCGTACACGGACTGCTGTCCCTGCTGCCGTTGCTGGTCGGCGCGGCGTACGGGGCGGGCCTGGCGCGACGGACCGCTCCGACGGCGGGCCGCCGTCCGGTGTGGACCTGGCTGGGGCGGGCCGGGGTGGGCCTGCTCACCACGGTGGTCGCCCTGGTGACGGTCGGGGTGGCGCTGCCGGCCGCAACGGCCGCCGTACCGGGTGGGATCGCCGAGCTGACCACGGTGCGCGGCGGGGGCGACCGGGAGTTGGGGGTGCTGCTGCGGGGAGCCGACCGGCAGGCCCCGGTGCTGCTCTTCCTGCCCGGTGGGCCGGGCAGTTCCGAGGTGGGGGCGGTCCGGCGGCACCTCGCCGGGCTGGAACGGCAGTTCGTGGTGGCTGTCGTGGACCGGCGGGGCGCGGCACGTTCGTGGGCGGCGTTCCCGCCCTCCTCGTCGTTGACCCTCGACAGTGAGGTCACCGACCTGCTCGCCGTCGCCGACCGGCTGCGGCAGCGCTTCGGCCGGCCCGACGTCTACCTGGTGGCGCACTCCGGGGGGACGCTGGTCGCCGCCGTCGCCGTGCAGCGCCGCCCGGAGCTGTTCCGGGCGTACGTCGGGGTCGGCCAGGTGGTCGACCTGCGGGCCGCCGACCGCAGCCAGTACGCCGACACCCTCGCCTGGGCGCGCCGGACCGGACGGGACGATCTGGTCCGGCAGTTGACCGACCTGGGGCCGCCACCGTATCCGGACATGTACCACTATGAGCCGCTGCTGGCCAACGAGGCCGCCGCCTTCGACTTCGACCGCACCGGCAACCACGAGGGCCGGGGCGGGACGGGGGAGAACCTGGGCGTCGCCGAGTACACCCTGCTGGAGAAGGTGCACGTGCTCGGCGGCGGTCTGGACGGCTGGGACGTGCTCTACCCGAAGGTCCAGCAGGTCGACCTGCGTACCCGGGTGCGGCAACTCGCGGTGCCGGTCTACCTGGTCGACGGCGTACACGAGGTGCCGGGCCGGCTGGCCCTGACCACCCAGTGGTACGCCCAGCTCCAGGCCCCGCACAAGGAGCACGTGGTGCTGGACGCCGCCGGTCACCGCTCGCTCTACCAACGGCCCGGCCCCTTCGTCGACCTGCTGATCCGGGTCCGCGCCGAGACCGCCGGCCCGGGGCAGTGAACCCGCCGGGTCCGTAGACTCCTCGTGGTGAGTGGCGAACGACGTCCGCTGGCGGACCGGCCGCTGACCGAGCCGCACCCGTCCCGGCTGCCGCCGGAGCACCCCGACCGGGCACGGATCCTGGCCGCACACGCCGCTGCGCTCGCCGCCGGGGACGCCGGCTATCCCGACCCGGCCACCGGCCTGTTCGTCCTCACCGCCGGCTTTCTGGCCCGGCGTGGCACCTGCTGCGGGCGGGGCTGTCGGCACTGCCCGTACGTCGACGACTAATTCGGCGGCCCCGGCTGCCCCGCCCACCTAGATTGGGGCGGACCGACGGGGGATCGATGACGGCGCAACTGACCGACGGTCGGGCGGTACGCCCACCGCTGTGGCGGGACCGGAGCTTCGCCCTGTTCTGGGCCGGCCAGACGGTCGGTGAGCTGGGCACCCGGATGTCCGGGGTGGCGGTGCCGCTGCTGGCCGCCGGCCCGATGCGGGCCAGCGTGTTCCAGGTCTCCCTGCTGACCGTGCTGGCCTGGCTGCCGTACCTGGTCTTCGCGCTGCCGGCGGGGCTGCTCGCCGACCGGGTCGACCTGCGCCGGCTGATGATCGGCTGCGACCTGGGCCGGGCCGCGCTGCTGTCGTCGCTGCCGGCGGTCGCCCTGGTCGGCCGGCTCACCCTGGCCTTCCTGTACGTCGTCGTCGGGCTGTGCGGAGTGCTCACCGTGCTCTTCACCGTGGCCTACAAGAGCATCGTGCCGGCGCTGGCCCCGGCGGACCGGCTGGTCGAGGCGAACGCCCGGCTGACCGTCACCGCCGACACCGCCGCGCTGGTCGGGCCGACCGTCGGCGGGGTGTTGGCCGGGCTGGTCGGTGCCGCCCGGACGTTTCTCGGCACCGCGCTGGCGTTCCTGCTCAGCGCGGCGACGCTGGCGGCGGTCCGCCCGGTGCTCCGGGACCGCGGGCTCACCGACCGGGTGCCGGTGCGGGTCGCCCTCACCGAGGGGCTGCGCTTCGTCGGCCGGCGTCCGATCCTGCGTAGCATCCTGGCCTGCACCGCCACCTCGAACTTCTTCGCCATCGGCACCACCGCGCTGGAGGTCAGCTTCCTGGTGCGGGAGCTGCGGGCCGGCCCGGCCACGGTCGGGCTGGTCTTCTCCCTGGGGGCGGTCGGCGGTCTGGTCACCGGCGCGTTCGCCGCCCCGCTGTCCCGCCGGATCGGCACGGCCCGGGTGATCTGGGTGGCGATGGCGGTGCCGGGACCGCTCTACCTGCTGGTGCCGTTGGCCCGACCCGGGTGGGGGCTGGCGCTCTACGTCGTCGGGCTGGCCGCGTTCTCCGCCAACGCGGTGCTGTTCAACGTGTCGATCCTGTCGTACCGGCAGCGGATCACCCCGCCGGAGCTGCTCGGCCGGGTGAACGCCGCGTTCCTGTGGGTCTGCTTCGGGGTGGTTCCGCTGGGGGCGCTGACCGGCGGCCTGCTCGGCAGCCACTGGGGACTGCGGCCGGCGTTGGTGGTCTGCGCGCTCGGCACCTGGAGCGCCGCCCTGTTCGTGGTGCTGTCTCCACTGCGGAGCCTGCGCGACCTGCCGCCGGGCTGACGCCGCAGAGGCGGACCACCCGGGTCTTCCGTCCGGCAACCCCAACCCGTACGGTTTCCGACGGACACCGGCGGGTTCCCCGCCGACGATCACGGAGGTGTGCCCGTGCACGGGCGGATCTGGCTGGCCGGCGTGGGCGTGCTGCTGACCACGGGCTGTGGCGCGTCGGAGGTCGAGCCGGTACCGCTGCCGACCGGGGAACCGGCCACCGTGCAGGTGGGTGCGGCCTCGTCCGGTGGGGCGTGCCGGCTGCTCGATTTCGCGGTGGTCGAGGAACACACCGGGGCCCGCTTCGACGTGGCCGCCGCCAGCGAGCGCGGTGACACCCGGACCTGCGTGGTGCGGGCCACCGACGCCACCTGGCCGGAGCTGACCCTGACGGTCACCGACACCTCGATCGACGTGCCGACCTTCACCGCCGACGTGCTGCCCGCCGGGGCGAACAAGGTGTCGAAGCTGGGTCAGGCCGCCTACCGCCGGACCGGCGCGAAGACCGCGAAGCGCGGCCCGACGGCCGAGGTGGGGTGGCTCGCCACCGAGGACCGGTTGGCCACGCTCCGCTGGACGTGCCGGCCGGACGACGACCGGGCGGCCGCCGACGAGGTGGCCGACCATCTCGTCGACCTGGCCAGGACGCTCGACACCCGGTCGCTGTGACGGCTGTTCGCTGGGACGCCCGGTCGCGGTGACGGCGGGCCGCCGCCGGGGCGGTCAGTGGGCGGCGACGAAGACCCGGGAGGCGACCTCGCGGGGCAGCCGGACCCGTTCGCCGGAGCGGTCGATGAACACCCCGTCGCGTTCCTGGGCGACGGTGACCGTGGCGCCCGGGTCCACCCCGGCGGCGTGCAGTTGCCGCAGCACGTCGGCGTCGGTCTGCACGCTCTCGCAGATCCGCCGGACCACCACCTGCCCGGTCAGCCCGGGGAAGGCGAGGTTGCGTTCACCCTCGACCGGATCGCTGGCCCCGGCCTGCGGTGAACCCAGCTCCTCAAGCCCCGGGATCGGGTTGCCGTACGGCGAGCGGGTGGGGCGGTTGAGCAGGTCGTACACCCGCTTCTCGACCGCGTCGCTCATCACGTGCTCCCACCGGCAGGCCTCCTCGTGGGCCTCCTCGTAGGGCATCCCGATCACGTTGACCAGCAACAGTTCGGCGAGCCGGTGCTTGCGCATCACCGACACGGCGGTGCCCCGGCCCAGTTCGGTGAGCGCCAGGTGCCGGTCGCCCTCGACGGTGAGCAGCCCGTCGCGTTCCATCCGGGCCACGGTCTGGCTGACGGTCGGCCCGCTCTGCCGTAACCGCTCGGCGATCCGGGCACGCAACGGCGGCACCCCCTCCTCTTCGAGTTCGAGGATGGTGCGCAGGTACATCTCGGTCGTGTCGACCAGGTCATGCTTCACGTCAGCGGCCTCCCGGTGGTCGATGCTACCCCGGCGCACGAAGATCGACCTGCGCCGAAACGCGAGGTCGGTACCCCGATGGTGTTGACTGGACGTCATGTCCGGTACCGATGACCCCCTGATCGAGCCGGACCGGCTCGCCACCGAGCTGGCCCGGCCCGACGCACCGACCCTGCTGGACGTCCGCTGGCGGCTGGCCGGCCCGCCGGGACGCGACGACTACCTCGCCGGGCACCTGCCCGGTGCGGTCTTCGTCGACCTGGACACCGACCTGTGCGGTCCGCCCGGCGCGGCGGGCCGGCACCCGTTGCCCGACCCGGCCGCCCTCCAGAACGCGCTGCGGGCCGCCGGGGTCCGCGCCGGTCACCCCGTCGTCGTGTACGACGGCGGCGACGGCCTGGCCGCCGCCCGCGCCTGGTGGACGCTGCGCTGGGCCGGCCACCGGCCGGTCCGGGTGCTGGCCGGTGGCTGGGCGGCCTGGTGTGCCGCCGGGCTACCGCACACCGTCGAGGTGCCCCCCGTCACACCCGGTGACGTGACGGTGCGGCCGGGTGCGCTGCCGGTGCTGGACGCCGACGCGGCGGCGGCCCTCGCGGCGGCCGACGACGGGGTGCTTATCGACGTACGGGCCGCGCCCCGCTACCGGGGTGAGACCGAGCCGATCGACCCGGTGGCCGGGCACGTGCCGGGCGCGGTCAACCTGCCAGCCCCCGGGTACGTCACGGAGGGGCGCTACCCGGCGGCCGACGTGCTGCGGGACCGGTTCGCGGCGGTGGGGGTGCGCACCGGCGCGCCGGTGGGGGCGTACTGCGGGTCGGGGGTGACCGCCGCGCAGGCGGTGCTGGCGCTGCACCTGGCGGGCCGGCCGGACGCCGCGCTCTACGTCGGCTCGTGGAGCGGGTGGGTCGCCGACGGGTCCCGCCCGGTGGCCACCGGCCCGACACCCGGCGGCTGACCTGCACGTGTGGTGGGCGGGTGGTGACCGTCGTGCGACGATGACCCCATGTCGGACGACACGCTGGTGGTGTGGGACGAGTCCCTGCTCGACTACGACATGGGGGAGCACCCGCTGGACCCGGTCCGGGTCGAGCTGACCGTGGCGCTGGCCCGGGAGTTGGGCGTGCTGGACCGACCGGGGGTGCGGCTGGTCGAACCCGAGCCGGCCGACGACGCGACGCTGACCCGGGTGCACCGGCCCGACTACCTGGACGCGGTCCGGGCCGCCCCCCGCGATCCGCTCTTCGCCGGGTACGGACTGGGCACCTCGGACAATCCGGTCTTCGACGGGATGCACGAGTCCAGCGCGCTGATCGCGGGGGCGAGCGTGGCCGCCGCCGAGGCGGTCTGGCGGGGCGAGGCCCGCCGCGCGGTCAACGTGGCCGGTGGGCTGCACCACGCCATGCCCGACCGGGCCGCCGGGTTCTGCGTCTACAACGACCCGGCGGTGGCCATCGCCCGCCTGCTCGACCTCGGTGCCGAGCGGGTCGCCTACGTCGACGTCGACGTGCACCACGGCGACGGCGTGCAGGAGGTCTTCTACCACGACCCCCGGGTGCTCACGGTGAGCCTGCACGAGACCCCGCTCGCGCTCTTCCCCGGCACCGGGTTCCCCGACGAGACCGGCGGGCCGGGGGCGCAGGGCAGCGCGGTCAACGTGCCGCTGCCGCCGGGCACCGACGACGCCGGGTGGCAGCGGGCCTTCCACGCGATCGTGCCGTCGGTGCTGCGCGCGTTCCGGCCGCAGATCCTGGTCACCCAGTGCGGTGCCGACGGGCACCGGATGGACCCGCTGGCCGATCTGCACCTGTCGGTGGACGGGCAGCGCGCCACCTACCTGGCGTTGCGGGCCCTCGCCGACGAGTTGTGCGACGGCCGCTGGGTCGCCACCGGCGGCGGCGGGTACGCCCTGGTGGAGGTGGTGCCCCGGGCCTGGACGCACCTGCTGGCGGTGGCCACCGGCGACCCGCTCGACCCGGCCACCCTCACCCCGCCCGGCTGGCGCACGCTGGCCGCCCACCGGCGACCCGGCCACGACGTGCCGCTGCGGATGACCGACGACGTCGACCCGGAACACCGGCCGTGGCAGCCGACCGGGGAGCCGAACTCGGTGGACCGGGCCGTGGCGGCCACCCGCAAGGCGGTGTTCCCGCTGCTCGGGCTGGACCCGTACGACCCGCGCGACTGAGCCGGGGACCTGGGGAGGGACCGGTGACCACTGTCGACCAACCGGTGGACGTGCTGCTCAGCGACGGCAGCACCGTCGCACTGCGACCGATCCGGCCGCAGGACGCCCCGGAGATCGTCGCCATGCACGGGCGGTTCTCGGAACGCACCCGCTACCTGCGGTACTTCTCGCCGTACCCGCGCATTCCGGAACGGGACCTGCACCGGTTCGTCACCGTCGACCACCGCGACCGGGAGGCGTTCGTGGTGCTGGCCGGCGACCGGATCGTCGCCGTCGGCCGGTACGAGCGGCTGGGGCCGGGCGCCCCCGAAGCCGAGGTGGCGTTCGTGGTGGAGGACGCCTACCAGGGCCGGGGGATCGGTTCGGTGCTGCTGGAGCACCTGGCCGATGCGGCCCGCCGGGCCGGCATCGGGCACTTCGTCGCCGAGGTGCTGCCCACCAACGGGGCGATGCTGCGGGTCTTCGCCGACTTCGGCTACCAGGTGCAACGGCAGTTCGCCGACGGGGTGGTGCACCTGACCTTCCCGATCGCGCCGACCGAGGCGACCCTGGCCGTGCAGCGGGGTCGGGAACACCGCACCGAGGCCCGGTCCATCGCCCGGCTGCTCGCCCCACGCGGGGTGGCCGTGTACGGGGCCAGCGCCACCGGTCAGGGCGTCGGCGCGGCGCTGCTCGGGCACCTGCGCGACGGCGGCTACCCGGGGGCGATCGTGCCGGTGCACCCGGTGGCGCGCACGGTGGCGGGGCTGCCCGCGTACCCGTCGGCGGCCGACGCGGGGGTGGCGGTCGACCTCGCGGTCGTCGCGGTGCCCCCCGACGCGGCGGCCGCGGTGGTGGCCGACGCCGCCGCTGCCGGCGCGCACGGCCTGGTGGTCATCTCCGCCGGCTTCGCCGAGGCCGGCCCGGCCGGTGCGGCGGCCCAGCGGTCCCTGGTCCGGGCGGCACACGCCGCCGGCATGCGGGTCGTCGGCCCGAACTGCCTGGGGGTGGCGAACACCGACGAGCGGGTACGCCTCAACGCCACCCTGGCCCCGGTGCTGCCGGCCCCCGGCCGGGTGGGTTTCTTCAGCCAGTCCGGCGCGTTCGGGGTGGCGCTGCTGGCGCAGGCGCAGCGTCGCGGGCTGGGCCTGTCGAGTTTCGTCTCGGCCGGCAACCGGGCCGACGTGTCCGGCAACGACCTGCTCCAGTACTGGCAGGACGACCCGGGCACCGACGTGATCCTGCTCTACCTGGAGACCTTCGGTAACCCGCGCAAGTTCGCCCGGCTGGCCCGCCGGATCGGCCGGGACAAGCCGGTGGTGGCGCTGGCCTCGCTGGCCCGCCCGGCCGGACCGGCGCTGGACGAGGCCGCCGTCAGCGCGCTGTTCGCCCAGTCCGGGGTGATCCGGGTGGACACCGTCGCCGAGCTGCTCGACGTCGGGGTGCTGCTGGCCCACCAACCGCTGCCCGCCGGGGACCGGGTCGCGGTGGTGGGCAACTCGTCGGCGCTGACCGGACTGGCCGCCACCGCCTGCGCCGGGCAGGGCCTCACCGTCGCCGACGGCTACCCGCTCGACGTCGGTCCGCACGCCGGGGTCGCCGAGTTCACCGCCGCGCTGGCCGGGGCCGCCGCCGACGACCGGGTGGACGCGCTGGTGGCGGTCTTCGCCCCGCCGCTGCCGGGGCAGCTCACCGTCGAGGAGGCGGACGTCACCGCCGCGCTGCCGGCGACGCTGGCCGCCGGCAAGCCGACCGTGGTGACGTTCCTCGCCGGGCGGGTGCCGGCGGGGCTGCCCGCGTACCCGAGCGTGGAGGAGGCGGTGCGGGCGCTGGGCCGGGTCGGCCGGTACGCCGGGTGGCTGCGGCGGGACCCGGGCACGGTGCCGGAGCTGACCGGGGTGGACCGGGAAGCCGGACGGGACGCGTTGCGCGGTGACACCGCCGACCCGGTGGCGCTGCTCGCCGCGTACGGCGTCGAGGTGGTCGGGTCGGTGCCCGCCGGCAGCGTCGACGAGGCGCTCGCCGCCGCCGACCGCTGCGGGTGGCCGGTGGCGTTGAAGGCCGCCGCGCCCGGCCTGCGGCACCGCCTCGACCTGGGTGCCGTCCGCCTCGACCTGGCCGACCCGGTCGCCCTGCGTCGGGCGTACGCGGACCTGGCGGCCGGCTTCGGCGCGCAGGTGCTGGTCCAGCCGATGGTGCCGCCCGGGGTGGCCTGCGTGGTGGAGCTGCGGGAGGACCCGGCGTTCGGGCCGGTGGTCGGTTTCGGGCTGGGGGGCGTCGCCACCGAGCTGCTCGGCGACCGGGCCTGGCGGGCCGTGCCGTTGACCGACCGGGACGCCGCCGAACTGGTCGACGAGCCCCGGGCGTCGCCGCTGCTGCGCGGGCACCGGGGTGCCGCCCCGGTGGACCGGGCGGCCCTGGCCGACCTGCTGCTGCGGGTGGGACGGCTCGCCGACGAGCAGCCCCGGGTGCGGTCGCTCACCCTCAACCCGGTGCTGGCCCGCCCGGACGGCATCTCGGTGCTGCACGCGGCGGTGGGGGTCGGCACCGCCGGGGCCCGCCCCGACACCGGCCCGCGCCGGCTCTGACCGTGTTTCCCGCTCGGCCCGGCGGCGGGCGGTGACGAGACCCCGGACAGCGGTCAGGCCCCCGGCGAACCGCCGGGGGCCTGACCGCGAACCGTCCCGCTCAGCAGGCGTACGCCTCCAGCCGCTGCGCCCGCTCCGGGTCGCGCAGCTTGAGCAGGGTGACCTTCTCGATCTGCCGGATGCGCTCCCGGGACAGGCCGAACTCCTTGCCCACCTCGTCGAGGGTGCGCTGCCGGCCGTCGTCGAGGCCGAACCGGAGCCGGATCACCGCCTGCTCCCGCTGGGACAGGGTGGCGAGCACGATGCGTACCTCGTTGCGCAGTTCGCCGTTGGCGGCGGCGTCACCCGGCGTGGTGCGCGGGTCCACCGAGGCGACGAAGTCACCGAGGGCGCTCTCGCCGTCCTCGCCGACGGCCTGGTCGAGGCTGACCGGCTCCCGGTCGTACGAGATCAGCTCGATGACCTGGAACTCGGGGATCTCCATCGCCCGGGCCACCTCGGAGACGATCGGCTCGCGACCCAGCGTGACCGACAGTTCCCGGCGGACCCGGACCATCCGGTTGACCTGCTCGACCATGTGCACCGGGATGCGGATGGTTCGGGCCTGGTCGGCCATCGCCCGGGTGATCGCCTGCCGGATCCACCAGGTGGCGTACGTGGAGAACTTGTAGCCCTTGGTGTAGTCGAACTTCTCGACGGCGCGGATCAGGCCGAGGTTGCCCTCCTGGATCAGGTCGAGGAAGGCCATCCCCCGCCCGGTGTACCGCTTGGCGATGCTGACCACCAGGCGCAGGTTCGCCTCCAGCAGGTGGTCCTTGGCGGCGCGACCCTCCCGGGCGATCAGCGCGAGGTCGGCGTGCAGGTCGCCGGAGACGGGGGTGCACGTCGACAGCTTCTCCTCGGCGAACAGCCCGGCCTCGATCCGCTTGGCCAGCTCCACCTCCTGGGCCGCCGTGAGCAGCTTCGTCCGGCCGATGCCGTTGAGGTAGGCCCGGACGAGGTCGGTGGAGACCCCGCGCTCGTCGGTGGCGTCGAGGTCGGTGAGGGCTTCGGTGCCGTGCTCGGCGTCGATGGTGGTGGCCGGGCGCGTCTTGTTATCGATCATCTGCAGGGCCATCTCTGTGTCTCCCCGTGTCCGCTTTCGTGTCGCGTACCGGCGCCATCGGCCCCGGTGACGAACAGCTTTCCAACCGGGACGTGAAACGGGGGTGAGGTGATCGGGGAACCGACACCAATCCGGTCGGGTGCGGGGTTGGCCGTCGCGGGTCTTGCCGGGTCCGGCTACCGTGCCAGCGGTCGACCATGGTGGTCGGCACGTGAACAGGCAATGGAGGACGTGGTGGTCTTCAAGCGGCTCATGCAGTCGATGGGGGTGGGCGGGCCGTCGGTGGAAACCGTGCTCGCCAACCCGAACTGCCGTCCGGGCGGGGTGCTGGAGGGTCGGGTGCACGTGGCCGGCGGCGACCACGCCACCGACATCGAGTACGTGGCGCTCGGTATGGTCACCCGGGTCGAGGTGGAGGGCGCGGACTCCGAGTACGAGACCACCCAGGAGTTCGCCCGGCAGCAGGTCACCGGCCCGTTCCGGCTGGAGGCGGGCCAGCGGTACGACATCCCGTTCCGGTTCGCCGTGCCGTGGGAGACCCCGCTGACCGACCTGTACGGCCACCGGCTGCACGGGATGACGATGGGGCTGCGTACCGAGCTGGAGGTGGCCCGCGCGGTCGACAAGGGTGACCTGGACGCGGTGTCGGTGCATCCGCTGCCGGCCCAGGAGCGGCTGCTGGAGGCGTTGCTGCGGCTGGGCTTCCGGTTCGCCCGCGCCGACGTCGAGCGCGGCCACATCTACGGCGTACGGCAGAGCCTGCCGTTCTACCAGGAGATCGAGTTCTACCCTGCCCCGCAGTACGCCGGGGCGATCAACCAGCTGGAGGTCACCTTCGTCACCGACCCGCACCAGGTGCAGGTGGTGCTGGAGATGGACAAGCGCGGCGGCCTGTTCACCGAGGGTCGGGACGCCTTCGGCCGGTTCACCGTCGACCACGCCAACGCCGACCACACCGACTGGGCCGCCCAGCTCGACGGCTGGCTCCGCCAGTCCCTCCAACGCCGGGGCCTCTTCTCCTGACCCGCTCCCGGCCCCGCCCACCCGCTCCCGGCCCGTCCCCGCCCTGCCCGCCCCGCCTCGGTGATCAAGAGGTTTGCGTCAAATGATCAAGAGGTTTGCGTCAACTTCGATCTTCAGAGTGACGTAAACCTCTTGATCAGCGGGGCTGGCGTGGGGGCGGGGCGGGCGGGGGGAGGGAGTGGGGGAGGGGGAAGGGCGGGTCAGAGGTCCAGGAGGAGGGTGCGGGGGCCGGTGTTGATGCTCTCGACGAGCATGTGGGCGCGGAAGCGGCCCGTCTCGACCGTCGCGCCCCGGGCGCGCAGCGCTTCGACCACGGCGGTGACAAGGGGTTCGGCCACCTCGGCGGGGGCGGCGGCGGTCCAGCTCGGCCGGCGGCCCCTGCGGGTGTCGCCGTAGAGGGTGAACTGGCTGACCAGCAGGATCGGCGCACCGGTGTCGGCGGCGCTGCGCTCGTCGTCGAGGATGCGCAGTTCGTGCACCTTGCGGGCCATCGTCGCGGCCAGCTCGGGGGTGTCGGTGTGGGTGACCCCGAGCAGCACCAGCAGGCCGTCGGTGATCGCGCCGACCACCTCGCCGTCGACGGTGACGCTGGCCCGGCCGACGGTCTGCACCACCGCCCGCATCAGTCGGTCACCGGCTCGACGATGCCCCGTTCGACCAGGTGCGCCACGATCGGTCCGGCCGCCTCGGCCAACTCGTCGGTGGTGACGTCGTGCGCGGCGGCGAGCAGGGCGAGCTGGTCGCGCAGCGGCAACCGTCCGTCGCAGCCGCCGACCAGGGCCAGCACCAGCGGGTCGATCTCCTCGCTCCAACGCAGCCCGCGCGGCATCGTCAGGACCTGCCGGTCCACCGCCCAGCCCTCGTCGCCGATGGTCGCCTCCTGCCGCAGTTGCAGCCCCGGGGCGGCCCGGTAGCGGGCGTCGAGCACCCCGTCGGTGCCCCGGGCGAGCAGGAAGTCCTGCCTGTCGAACCAGGCGGTGACCTGGTCGCCCAGGGGGGCCTCGACCCGCTGGCGCAGATCCTCCACCCGGACGACGGGGTCGGTGTGCCCGCCCCGGCGCAGCGAGACGATGCCGAACCCGACCGCCTCGATCTTGTGCGCGTCGAACCAGTCCAGCCAGGCCGCCGCCCGGTGCGGGTCGGCCGCCTCACCGACGTCGGTCAGCCACAGGTTGACGTACGCCATCGGGTCGGCGACCTCGCGTTGGATCACCCAGGCGTCCAGGCCGGTGCCGGCGAACCAACCGGTCACCCGCTGCGCCCAGTCCTCCCCGGCGACGTGCACCCAGTTGGCCAGGTACTGCATGGTGCCGCCCTCGGTGAGCAGGCCCGGGGCGGCGGCGGCCAGTTCCGCGCCGATCGCGTCGCCGACCCGGCCGGAGTCCCGGTAGACGTGGGTGGTGGTGCCCGGCCCGACCACGAACGGCGGGTTGCTGACCACCAGGTCGAACCGGCGGCCGGCCACCGGCGCGACCAGGTCGCCCCGCAGCAGTTCCCAGTCCTGCCCGTTGAGGGCGGCGGTGGTGGCGGCGAAGCGCAGCGCCCGCTCCGACACGTCGGTGGCGGTGACCCGTCGGGCCCGCGTCGCCAGGTGCAGGGCCTGCACACCGGAGCCGGTGCCGAGGTCCAGCGCGGTGTCCACCGGGCGGCGGACGGTCGCCCCGATCAGGGTCTGGGTGGCCCCGCCGATGCCGAGCACGTGTTCGCTGGGCAGTGGCCGGCCCGGGCGGGCGCTGGTCGGCACGTCGGCGAGCACCCACCAGTCGTCCCCGTACGGCTCCAGGTCGATCCCGGCGCGCAGGCCGTCGCCGCACGGTTCGACCAGGCCGGCGGCGACGGCCTCGGCGAGGTCGAGCGGGGCGAGCGCGGCGGCGACCGCCGACTCGGGCTCGGTCTGGTCGCAGACGAACACCCGGATCAGGGTGGCCAGCGGGTCCCGATCCTCGGTGGCGCGCAGCGCGGCCCGGAAGTCGTTGCGGGCGACCCCGCCGGTGGCCTGCGGCCCGAGCCGGCCGGCGATGCCGTTGGCGGTGAAGTCGGCGCCGGTGAGCGCGGTGCGCAGCGCGTCGACGCCGGCGGGGGAGAGCAGCATGTCGTAACGGTCCACCTCGTCATCCTGCCTGGCCCGGAGGCCGGCGGTGGGGGGCACCCGGCGACTTCCATAACACCAGCTCAATCCCCCGGCCGTTATCTCTGTTACGTGCGTCGATGTCTCGTTAACATTCCCTCCAACATCCGTCGATGGGACGTTCGGACGGCCCCCGTCTGTCCGGTCGTTCCCGGTAGGGAGTTCAGACGATGTCCGACGTGTCCGTCCCCCGGCGTCACGCGCTCCGCGCGGTCGCCGTCGCGGCCGCCGCTGCCGCCCTCTCCGTCGCCGCGGGCGCCCCCGCCCTCGCCGCCCCCACCGGCCAGATCCGCTACGCCTCCTCCCCGGACGCGATCAGCGGCAGCTACCTGGTCGTGCTGAAGGGCGAAGCCGTCGGCGCCGCCAACAGCCGCGCCGCCCGGACCGCCGTACCGGACCGGGCCGCCAGCCTCACCAAGCGGTACGGCGGTAACGTCGCCGACGTCTACAGCGCCGCGCTCACCGGGTTCAGTGCGAAGATGAGCGCCAGCCAGGCCCGCCGGCTCGCCGCCGACCCGTCGGTGGCCTACGTCGAGCAGGACCGGGTGATGACCGTCCAGGCGACCCAGACCAACCCGCCGTCCTGGGGCCTGGACCGGATCGACCAGCGCAACCTGCCGCTGAACTCCAGCTACACCTACCCGACCACGGCCACCAACGTGCGGGCCTACATCATCGACACCGGCATCCGGATCACCCACTCCGACTTCGGCGGACGGGCCACCTGGGGCACCAACGCGGTCGACTCCAACAACACCGACTGCAACGGCCACGGCACCCACGTCGCGGGCACCGTCGGCGGCACCAAGTACGGTGTGGCCAAGGGCGTGCAGCTGGTCGCGGTGAAGGTGCTCAACTGCCGGGGTCGCGGCACCACCACCGCCGTGGTCAACGGCATCAACTGGGTGACCGCCAACGCGGTCAAGCCGGCGGTGGCCAACATGAGCCTCGGCGGCGGGGCCAGCACCGCCATCGACAACGCGGTGGCCAGCTCGATCAGCTCAGGCATCACGTACGCGCTGGCGGCCGGCAACTCCAGCGCCGACGCCTGCAGCTCCTCCCCGGCGCGGGTCGCCTCGGCGATCACCGTCGGCGCCACCACCAACACCGACGCGCGGGCCTCCTACTCCAACTACGGCACCTGCGTCGACCTGTTCGCGCCGGGCTCGAACATCACCTCGTCGTGGAACACCAACGACAGCGCCACCAACTCGATCAGTGGCACCTCGATGGCGTCCCCGCACGTCGCCGGCGCCGCCGCCCTGGTCCTGTCGGCCAACCCGTCGTACACCCCGGCCCAGGTCGCCAGCTCCCTGACCGGCAGCGCCACCCCGAACGTGGTGACCAGCCCCGGCTCGGGCTCGCCGAACCGGCTGCTCTACGTCGTGAACTGACCCCCCACGGCACCCAACCGGCCCGGTGGACCCCGTGTCCACCGGGCCGCGCCGCGTCCACCGGGCCGCGCCGCGTCCACCGGGCCGCGCCGCGTCCACCGGGCCGCGCCGCGTCCACCGGGCCGCGCCGCGTCCACCGGGCCGCGCCGCGTCCACCGGGCCGCGCTGTGTCCACCTGGCCGCTCCGCGTCCGGGCGTCCGGACGGCCCCGGCGCGGCGGGCCGGAGGCGGATGTCGGCCGGCGGGGCGGCCGGTGCGGGCAGGATGGGGGCATGACGCTCTCGCTGCCTATCGACGGCGAGGCCAACCGGTTGCTGGAGCGCAGCCCGCTGGCCCTGCTGACCGGGATGCTGCTGGACCAACAGGTGCCGATGGAGAAGGCGTTCTCCTCGCCGTACGTGCTGGCCCAGCGACTGGGCCACGACCCGGACGCCCGGGAGTTGGCCGGCTACGACCCGCAGGAGCTGGTCGAGGTCTTCGCCCGGCCGCCCGCGCTGCACCGGTTCCCGAAAGCGATGGCCGGCCGGGTGCAGGAGTTGTGCCGGGTGCTGGTCGACCGGTACGCCGGCGACGCCGGCCGGCTCTGGGCGGACGTCACCGACGGCGCGCAACTGCTGCGCCGGATCGCCGACCTGCCCGGCTTCGGCACCCAGAAGGCGCAGATCTTCGTCGCCCTGCTCGGCAAGCGGTACGACGTGCGTCCCGACGGCTGGCGGGAGGCCGCCGGCGGGTACGGCGACCCGGACACCTTCCGCTCGGTCGCCGACGTCACCGACACGGAGTCGCTGCGCCGGGTACGCGAGTACAAGCAGCAGATGAAGGCGGCGGCGAAGGCGGACAAGGGCTGACGCAACCGCAGCCGGGTCGGCTCGTTGAGATCCGCGACAGCGGCGACGGGTGGACGATGACGGACGAGCGGGGGGCGGCGCTGCTGCGCGGCGGGGTCAGCTCGCCCCGGGCCACCTTCCTGGAACTCTTCTTCGACCTGGTCTTCGTCTTCGCCCTGACCCGGGTCTCCCAGCGGGTGATCGACGATCTGAACACCCCCCGGCGGGACCTGCCCGTCGAGATCGCCCAGACCCTGGTGATCTTCCTGGCCTTCTGGGCGGTCTGGACCTTCACCGCCTGGGTCACCAGCCGCTACGAGCCGGAACGGCCGGAGATCCAGTTCGTGGTGGTCTACGCGATGCTGGGCTGCATGGTGATGGCGGTCGCCACGCCGCGCGCCTTCGACACCCGTGCGCCGGCCTTCGCCCTGGCGTTCGTGGCGGTGCAGGTGGGCCGGCCGCTCATCCTCACCCTGGCGTTGCGCGGTCACCCCCGCCGGCTGGTCACCGTGCGGGTCGCGTCCTGGGCGGCGGTCAGCGCCGTGCCCTGGCTGCTCGGGGCGGTGCTGCCCGGGACCTGGCGGCTGGTCTGCTGGTCGGTGGCCGTCGTCGTCGACTACGCCGGGCTGATGTTCGGCTGGCCGGTGCCGCGACTGGGGGCGACCCGCACCTCCACCTGGGCGGTGCTGGGGGAGCACCTGGCCGAGCGGCACCAGCAGTTCTTCCTGATCGCGCTCGGCGAGAACATCCTCGTCATCGGGTTGGCGTTCAGCGGGCACAGCTTCTCCACGGCCAGTTCCGGGGCGTTCCTGCTCTCCTTCGTCACCACCGTGCTGCTCTGGCGGATCTACTTCCACCGGGCGGGTCACCTGCTCACCGAGGCGATCCGGGTGGCCCGTGCGCCCGGTCGGCTGGGGGAGTCGATGAGCTGGACCCATCTGGCGATCGTCGCCGGGGTGCTGACCACGGCGGTCGGCTACGAGCTGGCGATCGTGCACCCGTACGAGCGCACCGAGCTGGCCTGGGCGGTCTTCCTGACGGGTGGGCCGGCGGTCTTCCTGCTCGCCCGCGCCCGGTTCGAGCACGAGGTGTTCGGGCGGGTGTCCCGCTCCCGGATCATCGCGGTGCTCGTCCTGGCCGTGCTGACGCCCCTGGCGACCCTGACGGTCAGCGTGGTGGCGCTCGCCGCGACCGCGACCGTGCTGGCGGCGGTCACGGTCGCGGACTACCGCCGGGCGTACGGGCGGCCACCGGAGCGGCCCCACCCTGCCCTGTGAGCGGGCCGGTCAGGCGGCGGTGGGGCGGGACAGCGAGGCGAGCGCCCGGCGTACGTCGGCGAGCGAGACGGTGGCCGAGTCGTCCAGGTCTGCCAGGCCGACCTCGATCCACTGCCGCATCAGGGTGGTGACGCCGATGCCCCGCGCCTCGGCCGCCGCCCGGACCCGCTCGTAGGTGTCCACCGGCAGGCGTACCGAACGGCTGACCATCGGCACGTCGGTGTCGGGGGCGGGCAGTTCCACCGGCCGACTGTCGTCGATCAGCTCGGCGAACGTGTCGTCGCCGCCGTGGAATCGTTTGATGGCCTCGTCACGGTTCATCGCCGTCGCCTCCTCTATCGGCGCGTTCTCCGCACGGTCTCGTCGTAGCGCTTGGCCTCGACGTCGCTCAGTTCGCGGGCGGAGAGGACGTCCCAGTCGTGGTCGGTGCCGTCGGCCTCGGCGAGCAGGACGGCCAGCCGCCGGCCGCGACCGCTCGCCGCGTAGACGACCGTCAGGTCCTCGCCGAGGTGCCGGATCACCCGGCGGGTGCTGTGCAGCGCCTCCCAGACTTCCCCGGGGGTGACGTCGTAGACCCGCAGGTTGGCCAACGCCTCCTCGGTGAAGCTGAACCGGCTGCCCACCGCCGGAGCGTACCACGTACGTAACACGATCCCGGTATGCGTCGATTTTCGCTGATCAAGGTGGTGCGGTGACAGGATGGTGGGTAATCCCCTCAGGAGGTCCATGGTGAAGCGTCAGGCGTACCAGCCGATTCTGATCACCGACGCCTCGCGCAGCCAGGACGACCAGCTCACCAGCCGACAGAAGCGGTACGTGCTGATGATGGGCATCCGGGTGGCCTGCGTGATCGCCGGAGCGGTCCTGGTCGGCACGAAGGCCCCGCTGCTCTGGCTCTGGCTGCCCCTGGTGGCGCTGGGCATGATCCTCATCCCCTGGCTGGCGGTGCTGCTCGCCAACGACCGTCCGCCCAAGGAGGAACACCGGCTGGCCACCAGGTTCCAGCCCCGGCACCGCGACGAGACCCCGCCGATGAGCCTCACCGCCGAGGAACGCCCGCACCGGATCATCGACGCCGAACCCTGACCGGGCCGACCGGTGCGGACGTAGCCGGCACCGCTACCCGCCTGTCGCCTCCGGCCGGGCACCCACCATCGAGACCGCCAGGGCGCCCAGGTCGGCGGCCCGGGTCAGCGCGGCCCTCGGGGTCGCGCCGGTGGTCCACGCCGTGAGCAGGCCGGCCGCGAAGGCGTCCCCGGCCCCGGTGACGTCCACCACGGCGACCCGCAACGACGGCGTCACCCCGACGGTGGCCCGCCGGTCCACCCAGATCGCGCCCGCCCCGCCCCGCTTGACCACCACCCGTCGGGCCGCCGCCGACAACGCCCGCGCCTGGGCCGCCGGGTCCAGCCCGCCGGCCAGCACCCCCGCCTCGTCCGCGTTGACCAGCAGCAGGTCGACGTCGCGTACCCAGGACAGGAAGGCCGCCGCGCCGATGCGCCGCAACGGCGCGGCGGAGGCGGCGTCGACGCTGGTGGTCAGCCCACGCTCACGGGCGGCGGCCAACGCGCGCAGCCCGGCCGGTCGCGACCCGGCGTCCAACAGGCAGTACGCGGACAGGTGCAGGTGGGTGGCGTCGGGCACCGCCGCCAGGGCCCGGTCCACGTGCTCGGCGGTCAGCCGCAGGTTCGCCCCGCGTTCGGTGACCATGGTCCGCTCGTCGGCGGTGGCCAGCACGATCACCGTTCCCGTGGTGGCCTGCGGGTGCACCTCGACCGCGCAGTCCACCCCCGCCCGTTCCAGCTCGGCCACCCGGTCCCGACCGGCGCTGTCGTCGCCGACCGCGCCGACCAGCGTCACCGGCGCGTGCTGGGCGGCGATCCAGGCGGCGGTGTTGGCCGCCTGCCCGCCGCCGGTGACCCGGATGGTCGCCGGGGTGTCCGAGCCGGTGGCCAGCGCGCCTTCCAGCACCGCGACCACGTCGGTGATCAGGTCGCCGACCACCACGATCCGACCGGGAGCGGTCATGCGGCGGTGCGTCCGGACGCCGCGACCGCGATCCGCGCGGCCAGGTCGGCGTTGCGCAGGATGATCCGGACGTTGACCGCCAGGCTGGCGCCCTCGGTGGCCGAGTGGAAGTGGGCCAGCAGGAACGGGGTGACCGCCTTGCCGGTGACCCCCTCGCGGCCCAGCCGGGCCAGGCCCTCGGTGAGGGTGCGGTCGTGCAGCGCCGGGTCGAGCTGCTCGTCGACCGGGAGCGGGTTGGCCACGATCAGGCCGCCGCCGTGCACCCCGTGCTGCTCACGGGCGGCGAGCACCGCGGCGACCTGCTCGGGGGAGTCCACCGACCAGTCCAGGTCGAACCCGGAGTCGGTCAGGTAGAAGCCGGGGAACCGCCGGGTGCGGTAGCCGACCACCCCGACGCCGAGGGTCTCCAGCCGCTCCAGGGTCGCCCCGACGTCGAGGATCGACTTGACCCCGGCGCAGACCACCGTGATCGGGGTACGGGCCAGGGTGACCAGGTCGGCCGACTCGTCGAAGGTCTGCGCCGCCTCCCGGTGCACCCCGCCCAGGCCGCCGGTGGCGAAGACGCCGATCCCCACGGCGGCGGCCACCGCGCTGGTGGCGGCCACGGTGGTGGCCCCGTCGGCCCCGGTGGCGGCGGCCACGGCGAGGTCCCGGACGGAGAGCTTCGCCACTGGGTCGACGGTGGCGAGCCGGGTCAGCTCGGCGTCGTCGAGGCCGACGACGAGTTCGCCGCCGACCATGCCGATGGTGGCCGGGACGGCTCCGGCGTCGCGTACCGTCTGCTCGATCTGCCGGGCGACGCGCAGGTTGTCCGGTCGGGGCAGACCGTGCGAGACGATGGTGCTCTCCAGGGCGACGACGGGACGGCCGTCACGCAGGGCTTCGTCGACCTCGGTACCGGGCCGGATGTGAAAGGTGGTCACGTCAGCTACCGTAACTGGCCGCCGTCGGGGTGGGCTGCGGTGGACCGGACCCGGCCGACCTGCCAAACTTGGGCAGTTGGAGGTGTGACTGTGAGTACCGAGGTTCTTGAGCGTCCGGAGTTGAAGGACGCCGACACGGGTCCCGAGATGTTCCATTACGTCCGCAAAGAGAAGATCGCCGAGAGTGCCGTGATGGGCACCTACGTGGTGGCGCTCTGCGGCGAGACGTTCCCGGTGACCAAGGCCGCCAAGCCCGGCTCGCCGGTCTGCCCGAAGTGCAAGGAGATCTACGACTCGTACCGCGAGTGATCCGGGCGGTCCACCGGACCGCCCCCGTAACCTTCGGCGGTGTGACCACCTCCACCGCCCTGCTCCTGGCCGACCTGACCGGGGTGGCCGTCTTCGCCGCCTCCGGCGCCTCGGCGGCGGTGGCGAAGCGGCTCGACCTGTTCGGCGTCGTCTTCGTCGGGTTCGTCGCCGCGCTGGGTGGTGGGATCTTCCGTGACCTGGTCATCGACGAGGTCCCGCCGCTCGCCTTCGCCGACTGGCGCTACGCCGCGACCGCCGCGGTCACCGCCACCGCCGTGTTCTGGCTGCACCCGCAGCTCGCCCGGCTGCGCACCACCGTGCTGGTGCTCGACGCCGCCGGGCTGGGCCTGTTCACCGTCACCGGCACGCTCAAGGCGCTCGACGCCCGGGTGCCGGCGGTCGGCGCGGTGGTCATCGGCATGCTCACGGCGATCGGCGGCGGGCTCGGCCGGGACCTGTTGACCGCCGAGATCCCGGTGGTGCTGCGCCGGGAGATCTACGCCGTCGCCGCGCTCGCCGGCTCGATCATGGTGGTGCTGCTGTCGGCGCTGGGGTACGCCGGGGCGGGCGGGCTGACCGCGGCGGCGCTGCTGGTCTTCGTACTGCGCCTGGTGGCGCTGCGGCGACGGTGGTCGGCACCCGTGGCGACGATGCGTCCGCCGGAGACCGGCCTCGGCCGTCCACCCGGCTGACCGGCGGCGGGACCGGTCGGCGTGGTGTCGGCTGGGGTTGCCGGGCCCGGCTGGTTATGCTGGGCCGGCCTTCGCGGCATGCTCTGCGCGGAGGCGTTTTCATGGGCGGCGGTACCGTGGCCCTCGGCCCGGATCCGCCTCGTGCGGTCGGAGAGGAGCCTCGGGTGGCACCCCGGTTGCCGGCGTTGGAGACGTTCCCGCCCCTGCGTGCCTGGCAGCGCAAGGCGATGGTGGAGTACCTGCGCCGTCGTACCGAAGACTTCACCGCGGTCGCCACCCCCGGCGCCGGCAAGACCACCTTCGCCCTGCGGATCGCCGCCGAGCTGCTGGTCGACGGCACCGTCGAGGCGGTCACCGTGGTCGCCCCGACCGAGCACCTGAAGACCCAGTGGGCGCAGGCCGCCGCCCGGGTCGGCATCCAGCTCGACTCCGCGTTCCGCAACGCCGACCTGCACTCCGCCGCCGACTTCCACGGCGCGGTCGTCACCTACGCCCAGGTGGGGATGGCCCCGCAGGTGCACCGGCGGCGCACCATGACCCGCCGCACCCTGGTCATCCTCGACGAGATCCACCACGCCGGGGACTCGCGCTCCTGGGGCGACGGGGTCAAGAACGCCTTCGAGCCCGCCGTACGCCGGCTGATGCTCACCGGTACGCCGTTCCGCTCCGACGACAACCCGATCCCGTTCGTCACCTACGAGCGCGGCGGCGACGGGCTGCTGCGCTCCCGCGCCGACTCGGTCTACGGCTACTCCGACGCGTTGCGCGACGGCGTCGTACGCCCGGTGCTGTTCCTGGCGTACTCGGGGGAGACCCGCTGGCGCACCAACGCCGGGGACGAGCTGGCGGCGCGGCTCGGCGAGCCGATGACCCAGGACCTGATCGCCCAGGCCTGGCGGACCGCCCTCGACCCGGCCGGCGACTGGATGCCGCAGGTGCTGCGGGCGGCCGACGCCCGGCTGACCGTGCTGCGCAACGCCGGGATGGCCGACGCCGGTGGCCTGATCATCGCCAGCGACCAGCAGAACGCCCGCTCGTACGCGAAGCTGATCGAACAGGTGACGGGGGAGAAGGCCACCGTGGTCCTCTCCGACGACCAGGGGGCGTCCGCGCGGATCGCGACGTTCGCGGCGTCCGAGCAGCGGTGGCTGGTGGCGGTCCGGATGGTCTCCGAGGGCGTCGACATCCCCCGGCTGGCGGTCGGGGTGTACGCCACCAGCGCCAGCACCCCGCTGTACTTCGCGCAGGCCATCGGCCGGTTCGTCCGGGCCCGCCGCCCCGGCGAGACCGCCTCGGTGTTCGTGCCGAGCGTGCCGCACCTGCTCGGGCTGGCCAGCGAGATGGAGGCCGAGCGGGACCACGTGCTCGGCAAGCCCAAGGACCGCGAGGGCTTCGACGACGACCTGCTGGAGCGGGCCCAACGCGACGAACAGGCCAGCGGCGAGCTGGAGAAGCGGTTCACCGCGTTGTCCGCGACCGCCGAACTGGACCAGGTGATCTTCGACGGGGCGTCCTTCGGCACCGCCGCCCAGGCCGGCACGCCGGAGGAGGAGGAGTACCTGGGGCTGCCCGGTCTGCTCACCGCCGACCAGGTGTCGCTGCTGTTGACCAAGCGGCAGGCCGACCAGCTCGCCGCGCAGCGGCGTCGGACGGCCGTCCAGGCCGCTGAGCCGGCCGCTGCGGCCCCGGCAGCACCCGCCGTACCACTGAGTGCCGCCCAGCGTCGGGTGGCGCTCCGGCGTCAGCTGAACGCTCTGGTGGCCGCCCGGCACCACCGCACCGGGCTGCCCCACGGCAAGATCCACGCCGAGCTGCGCCGGCTCTGCGGTGGCCCGCCCAGCGCCCAGGCCACCATCGAACAGCTCGAGGAACGTATAGCCACCGTCCAGACCCTCTGACGCTCCCCGTTCCTCTCCGCTCTCCCGCCCCGCCCGTCCTCCCGGCCCCGGATCCCCGGCCTTTCCCGGTGATCAAGAGGTTCGGGTCAGAAACCGGCGGGATGGTGACGCGAACCTCTTGATCACCGGGCCGGTGGCGGGAATCCGGGGCCGGGTAGGGGGCGACCGGAGGTGGTGGGCAGAGGGTAGAGCCGGGAACGGCCGGGCGGAGGCACCCTGTGGGTGCCTCCGCCCGGCTGCGTCGTCGTAGGGGTTTCGGGTCAGTTCGCCATCAGATCGGCGCCTCGCCAGCTGAACTCCGGGTCCGTCGCGAACTTCACCGTGATCTTCACGAGATCCTCGGCGTACTTGTTCGCGTGGTGCCCACAGAACACCAACTCGCTCCCACCCGCCAGAGTGATACGGAGCTTGCCGGCAGCATTGCAGCGGTCGCACCGTTCATCGGCGGCTGGGGGAGCCACCGTTTCGGGCGGCGGCGTGAGGGTCGGGGTCATCGCCTTCCTCCTCTGGTCGTCACCGATGAACACTCTCTTCGGTCGTTGCTCACTCATCGTGCAACACCCTTACCGGGCGCCGCCTTCCCAGTGTGCCCGCGGGGGACCGAGGTCACACCTGGCGGGAAGGACAGTGTGCCGTGCACCCAGGGTGCCACGTCAACGATCACAAACACGTATTGGACGGGTCACCATCGCATGTTCTACGCCTGGTGATCAAACCGACACGACGGGTTGACGTGACCGGCTCAGTCCAGGTAGTCCCGGAGGACCTGGGAGCGCGACGGGTGCCGGAGCTTGGACATCGTCTTGGACTCGATCTGCCGGATCCGCTCCCGGGTCACCCCGTAGACCTGCCCGATCTCGTCGAGGGTACGCGGCTGGCCGTCGGTCAGGCCGAAACGCAGCCGGACCACCCCCGCCTCCCGCTCGGAGAGCGTCTGCAGGACCTGCTGGAGCTGGTCCTGCAACAGGGAGAACGAGACGGCGTCGACCGCGACCACGGCCTCCGAGTCCTCGATGAAGTCACCGAGCTGGCTGTCACCCTCGTCACCGATGGTCTGGTCGAGCGAGATCGGCTCCCGGGCGTACTGCTGGATCTCCAGCACCTTCTCGGGTGTGATGTCCATCTCCTTGGCCAGCTCCTCCGGGGTGGGCTCACGGCCCAGGTCCTGGAGCAGCTCGCGCTGGATGCGACCGAGCTTGTTGATCACTTCGACCATGTGCACCGGGATGCGGATGGTTCGGGCCTGGTCGGCCATCGCCCGGGTGATCGCCTGCCGGATCCACCAGGTGGCGTACGTGGAGAACTTGTAGCCCTTGGTGTAGTCGAACTTCTCGACGGCGCGGATCAGGCCGAGGTTGCCCTCCTGGATCAGGTCGAGGAAGGCCATCCCCCGCCCGGTGTACCGCTTGGCCAGCGACACGACCAGCCGGAGGTTCGCCTCCAGCAGGTGGTTCTTGGCGCGCTCGCCGTCCCGGGAGATCCAGAGCAGGTCGCGCTGCATGTCGCGGGTCAGCTTCTCCTCGCCGTCGTCGGCGGCACGCAGCCGCTCGGCGGCGTAGAGGCCGGCCTCGATCCGCTTGGCCAGCTCGACCTCCTGCTCGGCGTTGAGCAGCGGAACCTTGCCGATCTGCTTGAGGTACGCCCGGACCGAGTCGGCGGAGGCGGTGAGCTCCGCGTCCCGACGGGCCTGCTTGAGCGCCTCGGACTCCTCGTCGTCCCACTCGAAGTCGTTGTCGGTGGCGGAGGCGGCGGCGTCGGTCTCGGCGGCGCGGGCCAGCTCGGCCGGCTCCTCCACCACCACGTCCTCGATCTCCGCGGCCAGCTGCTCGGGATCGATGTCGCCCTCGGCGCCCTCACCCTTGGCCTTCGTGGCGGCCTTGCCGGCCCCGGCGGCTGCCACCGTCGCCTTGGTGGCACGGGTCGACTTCGTCGCCTTGGCGGCCGGCGTGGCGGCCTTCGCGGCCACCCCGGCGGTGGTGGCCGCCTTACGCGGGGCCGCCTTGCGCGGGGCGGGCGCGGTGGCCTCCTCGGCGGCGGGTGCCTGCTTCGGGGCCGGCGCGACGGCCTTCTTGGTGGTCTTGGCGGTGGTGGCCCGCGAGGCCGGTGTGGCCGACCGGGCGGCGGCCACCCGGCGGGGACGGGTGCTGGCGGAGCCGTCGACCACCACGGTGACGCCCGCCTCGGAGAGCGCCCGCAGGATCTTCTTGGCCTGGGCCGGGGTCACCTCGGCGGACTCGACGGTGCGCGCGAGCTGGGCCGACGTCAGCTGACCACCGGCGCTCTGGGCGTGGGCGATCAGGGTGTCGGTGAGCGAGCGAACGTCGGCGCCGGGCTGGCGGGGTTCTGTCACGAATGACCTTCCGGAGGCGAAGAGCGAGCACGGCCGGAGTCGTCCGGCGCAGCGTGGCATGCCGCGCCGTCGACGTCGTTGAGTGGCCCCCGTGTCCCGGGCCGGCTGTGCGGCGGTGGTCCGTGGCGCGTGGGCAGGGTGAATTGTAACCCCGGTTGGCGCGATCATCCTGCGGCGCACGGCAACCGGCCGTCTGTACCACCGGTTCGGCACGGATGTCGACTTTGCGGCCATCCTGTCGACCCGCCCCGGCGGGCGGTCGGTCGACGCCGGAAACCGCCCGTCGCACCGCGTGCGCCCGGTGGTGACGGCGCCTGCCTATGCTGTCCGGACGGGATCGACGACGCGCGGCGGGCTCGTGCCGCGCCGGACGGCGGGGCGGCACACGTTCGGCTCCCGAACGGTGCGCCCGGTGCGCGCCCGGCGGCCGCGAAGGGGGCAGGGTTCGATGACGGGTGCGACGCCCACCGCGCGGGAACTGCTCGGGATCGCCGTCGGGGTGGCCCGGGAGGCGGCCGGCACGGCGGCCCGGATGCGGGCCGAGGGGGTCTCGGTCGCGGCGACCAAGAGCACCGCCACCGACGTGGTCACCGCCGCCGACCGGGCGGTGGAGCGGCAGGTCCTCGCCGCCCTGCGCGCGGCCCGGCCGGACGACGTGGTGCTCGGCGAGGAGTACGGCGGCGTCGAGGCCGGCGCGGACGGCGTGCGCTGGATCGTCGACCCGATCGACGGCACGGTGAACTACCTGTACGGGTTGCCGTACTGCGCGGTCTCGCTCGCCGCCGAGGTGGCCGGCCGGGTGGTCGCCGGGGTGGTGCGCAACGTCGTGACCGGCGAGGAGTGGACCGCCACCGCCGGTGGTGGGGCCTGGCGCGACGGCCGGCGGCTGCGCTGTTCCACCGAGACGGAGTTGGGACAGGCGCTGGTCGCCACCGGATTCGGCTACGACGCCGGCCGTCGCCGGCACCAGGCCAGGGTGGTCGCCGAGCTGATCGGGGACGTGCGGGACATCCGGCGGATGGGGGCGGCGGCGCTGGACCTGTGCCTGGCCGCCGAGGGCCGGGTCGACGCCTACTACGAGAAGGGGCTGGCCGCCTGGGACCTGGCCGCGGGCGGGCTGGTCGCCGCGGAGGCCGGGCTGCGGGTGACCGGTCTGAACGGGCGTCCGGCCGGACCCGACCTGGTCATCGCGGCCCCACCGGCGCTGTTCACGCCGCTGCACACCCGGCTGGCCGCGCTGGACGCCTCCGGCGGCCCCTGAACGCTCCCTGACCGGCCGTTACCCGGCTACCGGAGCATGCCCGACAGCCGGGTAACGGCCGGGGAACGGCGGTGGCGCCGGTCGGTCGCCGGGAACCGGCGGGGCCGGCTACTTGTCCTCCACCGGCATCGGGCAGGAGCCCTCCGGGGCGACCGGCGCGCCCAGGTCACCGAGGGACTGGTTGACCTCGGTGGTGGTGGCCAACTGCTGGAAGCTGTCGCCCAGCACCACGTCGACCGTGTCGTCCTGGCGCTTGGGGTCGTAGTCGCGTTCGGCGTTGTTGAGGAAGAAGGCGCGCAGCAGGTGCGCCGAGCCGACCCCCTTGGGACCGAACCGCAGCAGCGCGACGCCGTCGAAGTGCGCGGCGTTGCCCTCCTTCTTGACCTGGAACTTCCGGTTGCGGAAGTCGTCGCCCACGCTGCTTGCCAGGCCCGGCTCGCCGGTGCCGTTCAGGATGTTGATCTTGACATCCTTGTACGTGCGCAGGGACAGGTCGGCCAGTGGCCAGCCCTCGGGGCAGCCCTTGGCGTTGGCACCGCTGCCCTGGGTGTCGCGAACCACGGCGACGATGACGATGACCAGGGCGACGACCGCCAGCAGGCCGACGACAACGAGTGCTCGCACTCGCGCAAAGCTCATCTGGGTGCTCCCCGGACAGTGGGTGGTGGCGGCGAACGTCGGCGGCGGGCGGCGCCGTCGGCCGTCGAGTACGCCGCTGAGGTTAACGGTTGTCCGGCGGACGCGTGGAAACAGTCCGACATGCCGGCGCGCCAACCGGGAACGGGGTACTACTACCCCTATCTTCGTGTCGCCTGAGTCACATTGGGAACATCTTTGGCCGCTGGGGCGTACATGTCTGCCGCGAGGGCGGTATACATGCCTCGCCCGGTAGGGGGTAAGGTACCGCGCTCGTCGGGTCCTGCCCCCGGCGACCTTGATCCAGAGGCCGTCGGGTCGGGCGACCGACACACATTGGTGGCCGGCCAGTGGGAACCGAAACAGCGTCGCCCGGCGTTACAACCGGAAGCGACAACATCGATATGGGAGAGTGAAACCGATGGCCACCGACTACGACGCCCCGCGTCGCGACGAGGTCGACCTCGGCGAGGACAGCCTGGAAGAGCTCAAGGCCCGGCGGGTCGACTCACAGTCGGGCGCCGTGGACGTCGACGAGGCCGAGGTGGCCGAGAGCTTCGAGCTGCCCGGCGCCGACCTGGCCGACGAGGAGCTGACCGTGAAGGTCCTCCCGATGCAGCAGGACGAGTTCCGGTGCGGACGCTGCTTCCTGGTGCACCACCGCAGCCAGTTGGCGGTGGAGCGTAACGGCGACCTGATCTGCCGCGAGTGCGTCTGAGCACCCACCACACCAGCGGCGGCCTCCCCGTGGGGCCGCCGCTGCCCGAGCCGCCGTGCGGGTACGGCGGGTTGCTGCTTGACTCGTGGTAGGCGCGTCCACCGGACCGGTGGACACCACGGGAGGGGCAGACGGATGAACGAGCACGGCGGGTCCGATCCGGACGGTCCGAAGTCCGACGCCGGCCCGCCCGTCGTCGTGCCCGGTGACCGGGCCGCCGGCAGCGGTCCGGCCGTCCCGCCCGGCACCGATCCGGCAGGCACCGACCCGACCGTCCCGCCCGGCAGCGGTCCGGCCGGCGACGAGCTGGGTGCCACGGTGGCGGCGCTGACCGCCGACGACATCGCCCCCGCCCGCCGTCGGCAACTGCTCGCCCGGCTCGTCGGGCAGGCCCGCGGTCGGGGCATCGCCGACCTGTTCAAGCCGAGGGCGGCGCTGCGCTGGATGACCGACACGGTCGCCGACGTCGCGCCGCACATCCCGGTCCGGGACCTGGCGACGCTGCGGCGGCACTTCCCCGGCCTGGACGACGAGGCGCTCGCCGACCGGCTGGTCCGCAACGCCACCCGGGCCACCGCCGGGGTGGGCGCGGCCGGCGGCGGCGTCGCCGCGGTGGAGTGGACGGTCGCCCCGACCCTGCTGTCCGCGCCGGTCCTGCTCGCCGCCGAGACCGTGGCCGTGGTGTCGATCGAACTCAAGCTGATCGGCGAGCTGCACGAGATCTACGGCGCGCCGCTGCCCACCGGCGGCACCCCCCGAACCATCGCCCTGGTCCAGTCCTGGGCCAGCCAGCGGGGGATCAACCCGATGATGCCGGGCGTCGGGGTGAGCGCGGTTCTCGGCACCGCCGCCCGCAAGGAGCTGCGGGACACCCTGCTCAAGCGCTTCGGTCGCAACCTGACCACGCTGGGCCCGTTCCTCACCGGCGCGGCCGTGGCCAGCTACCTCAACCGCCGGGCCACCCGCTCCCTGGCCGACCAGCTCCGCCGCGACCTGCGCCGGCAGCGCGGGGAGCTGCCCGGCGGCGGACCACTCGTCCTGCCCTGACCCGGACTGCCCGACCCCGGACGGTCCCGCCCCGGTTCCGGGCCGGGCGGCGCGACGGCCGTGCTCAGCCCGCGTCGCGCGCGGCCAGCAGGGCGGCGGCCAGCTCGGTCGGCCGGCGGGAACTCACCACCCAGAACGGGGTGGGGTCGTCCGGATCGTCGAGCACCACCTGCACCGCGCCGCCGATCCAGGGCCGCTGCACCACGAAGGCCAGCGGGTCCGCGCCCACCCCGAGCACCTCGCGCCGGCCGGCGGCGTCCAGCGGGACCGCGTCGGCGACGTACCGGACGGGCAGGTGGGCGTCGTCGACCCACAGCTCACCGTCGGCGACCGCGACCCGGACCCGGCCCAGCCACCACAACCCGGCCAGGGTGGCCGGCAGCAGCAGCGCGAAGGGCAGCCAGGCGCGTACCCCGCCGGCGCCCATCCACAGCTCGACGGCGGCGAACCCGGCCAGGGCCACCCCGGCAGCCCAGCACCACCACGGCAGGCCCAGCCGCTCGGAGTACGCCGGGACGGCCGCGACGTGCGGGGTCGGCGACGACGGGGAAGGCGACAGGCTCACACCTCGAGGGTACGGAACACGACGGCCGGTCGACCCGGCAGGATGGCAGGGCACCCCGTGAACGCCGACGGAAGAGGCAGATCCGTGACCCACGTCGTACCCGTGCCCGTCCGGCAGCTCGATCCGGAGCTACCGCTGCCCGCGTACGCCCACCCGGGCGACGCCGGTGCCGACCTGGTGGCCGCCGCGGACGTCGAGCTGCCCCCCGGCGGCCGGGCCCTGGTCCCCACCGGCGTGGCGCTGGCCCTGCCGGAGGGCTACGTCGGCCTGGTCCACCCACGCTCCGGCCTGGCCGCCAGGCTCGGCGTGACGGTGCTCAACGCGCCCGGTACGGTCGACGCCGGCTACCGGGGTGAGATCCTGGTCAACCTGATCAACCACGATCGGGACGCACCGGCGAAGATCTCCCGTGGCGATCGCATCGCGCAGCTCGTTGTCCAGCGGGTGGAGCGGGCCGATTTCCAGCCGGTGGCGGTGCTGCCCGGGTCCCGACGGGGGACGGGCGGACACGGGTCGACCGGTGGCCACGCCGGTCTCGTGCCCCCGCCCGGTGGCCCGACCCGGGTGGCGGACACCGACCGGGTCGGCGAACGGACGGAAGAGGTGGCAGGGTGAGTGCGAACAGCGGAGGGTGGGCGCAGTGATCTTCTCCCGAAAGCGGGCCGACAACGGGCGGCACGCCCGTGACGAGCGGGCCGGGGGCCCTGACGCGTACGAGACGGCGGGCCCGGCCCGTGGCCCGTACGACGTCGCCGAGGCACCGGACGACGTGCAGCGGCTCGACCTGGGCAGCCTGCACATCCCGGCGGTGCCCGGGGTCGAGGTGCGGGTGCAGGCCGACCCGCAGGGCGTCGTCCAGCAGGTGGTGCTCGTCCACGGGGACAACGCCCTCCAGCTCGGTGTCTTCGCCGCCCCCCGCTCCGAGGGCATCTGGGACGAGGTGCGCGAGGAGATCCGGCAGTCGCTGATCGCCGACGGCGCCACCGCCCAGGAGGCCCGGGGCGAGTACGGCGTCGAGCTGCACGCCCGGGTGCGTACCCCGGACGGCCCGACCGACCTGCGCTTCGTCGGCATCGACGGCCCGCGCTGGATGGTCCGGGGCGTCTACCAGGGTGCCGCCGCCACCGACCCGGCCGCGGCCGGCCCGCTCGCCACCTGCCTGGACGGCCTGGTGGTCGACCGGGGGCAGGAGGCGAAGCCGGTGCGCGAGCCACTGCCGCTGCGGCTGCCCCGGGAGATGGCCGACCAGGCCGAGGGTGGCGACGCCGCGACGCCCGCCCCGCGCCAGGCCTGACCGACCGGTCCGGGCCGGACCCCGCCGCCCGAGGTGGCCGGGGCCGGCCCGGACTGCTGTCCGCCCGGGCGTCCGGGTCGGGGCGGCGGCACGTCCCGGCCACGAGCCGGCGGCGGTGGCGTTCCGGTGGGGGTGCCGACCGGGGGGCGGACGCACCGGACCGACGCCGTGGGGCCGGATCGGCGTACGCTGGCGGCACGGTCCCACCCGGGGTCGGGCGACGCCGGTGCCGACCGGTCAGCGTGGAGAGGGTGACGCGGAGGTCATGTCGACCGACGAGAGCCGGATGTCGCTACGGGGCATCCTGCGCCGGTTCACCGCCAGCGAGGCCGAGATCGAGGCGCAGGAGCTGCGCCGGGAGAGCGCCGAGTCCGGCGGCGTGCTGGCCCGGCAGTGCATGCGGGGGCAGGTGGTCTCGGTCGCCGGGCGGCTGCGCACGGTGGTCTACACGCCCCGGACCAACCTGCCCACCCTGGAGGCGGACCTCTACGACGGCAGTGACGTGGTCACCCTGGTCTGGCTGGGCCGACGGCACATCGCCGGCATCGAGCCGGGCCGGCACCTGACCGCGCGGGGCCGGGTGGCCGTCCGGGACGACCGCAAGGTCATCTACAACCCGTACTACGAGCTGGAGTCGCCGAAGTGACGACGGGACAGCCCCCGGCCACCGATCCGCAGACCACCGCGCCGGACGACGAGCGGCTGCCCAGCCTCGCCGAGCAGATGGCCGACCAGCTCGGCGGCTGGCGCGGGCTGGTCGAGTCCAGCATCCCCGTGGTGGTCTTCGTGCTGGCCAACGTGGTCGGCGAGCTGCGGCCGGCGGTGATCGCCTCGGTCGGGGTGGCGGTGCTGATCGCGGTCGTCCGGCTGGTCCAGCGCCGTCCGGTCCGGCACGCCGTCAACGGGCTGTTCGGTATCGCGATCGGCGCGGCCATCGCCTGGCGTACGGGGGACGAGCGGGACTTCTACCTCCCGGGCATCCTCTACGGCATCGGCTACGGCATCGCCCTGCTGCTCTCCGCGGTGATCCGGCAGCCCCTGGTCGGGTGGATCTGGTCGGTGCTGGTGGCCAAGGGGCGCTCCGAGTGGCGCGACGACCCCCGGCTGGTGCGTACCTTCACCCAGCTCACCGTGCTCTGGGGGGTGGTCTGGCTGGCCAAGGTCGGGGTGCAGGCCGGGCTCTACCTGGCCCACCAGGACACCGCGTTGGGGGTGGCCCGGCTCGCCCTCGGCTACCCGCCCTACGCGCTGCTGCTGCTGATCACGGTCTGGGTGGTACGCCGGGTGACCCGGGAGTCCGCGCCGCAGCCGCTGCCCGGCGGCTGACCGCCGGGCCGGCACCCGGACCGCCGGGGCCGGCACGCGCCCGGCACCCGCCGGGCGGGACGCCCCCGCCCGGTCAGCCCGCGCCGCGGGTCCGTTCCACGCTGTCGGGGCCGAGGATCACCCCGCGCACCTCGTCCTCCACCTGGGCGGTGCACACGAAGATCAGCTCGTCGCCGGCCTCGATCGGGTCGTCGGGGCTGGGCACCAGCACCCGCTTGCCGCGCAGGATCGCCACCAGCGCGGCGTCCCGGGGGATCGGCACGGCGTGGATCGGCTGGCCCACGTAGGGCGCGGTCGGCGGCAGGGTGATCTCCACCAGGTTCGCCTCACCCTGCCGGAACGTCATCAACCGGACCAGGTCGCCGACGGTGACCGCCTCCTCGACGAGCGCGGCCATCACCCGGGGCTTGCTGACCGCCACGTCGACGCCCCACTGCTCGGTGAACAGCCACTCGTTCTCGGCCCGGTTGACCCGGGCCACCACCCGGGGCACCGCGAACTCGGTCTTGGCCAGCAGGGACACCACCAGGTTGACCTTGTCGTCGCCGGTGGCGGCGACCACCACGTCGCAGCCCGCGACGTTCGCCTCCTCCAGGCTGGCCAGCTCGCAGGCGTCGGCCAGCACCCAGTCGGCGGTCGGCACCCGGTCCGGGCGCAGCATCCGGGGCTGCCGCTCGATCAGCATCACCTGGTGGCCGTTGTCGATCAACTCCTGGGCGATCGACCGGCCCACGTTGCCGGCGCCCGCGATGGCGATCCGCATGGCTCAGTGCCCTCCTTCGGGCGGCGTGGCGGCCACCGCGGTGACCTGGGCGGCGATGTCGTCGGTGACCAGCAGGTAGAGCTGGTCACCCTCCTGCACGACGCTGGACGCGGTGGGCAGCATGCCGATGCCGAAGCGGGTCAGGTACGCCACCCGGGTGCCGGCCGCCTCCTCCAACTGGCGCAGCGGCCGGCCGATCCAGTCCTTGTGCACCGGCACCTCGATGATCGACACGGTGCTGGTCGGGTCCCGGAAGATCTCCACGTTGCCCTCGGGGACCAGGTGGCGCAGCATCCGGTCGGCCGTCCAGCGGACGGTGGCGACGGTGGGGATGCCGAGCCGCTCGTAGACCTGCGCCCGGCGCTGGTCGTAGATCCGGGCGGCGACCCGGGAGACGCCGAACGTCTCGCGGGCCAACCGGGCCGAGATGATGTTGGAGTTGTCGCCGCTGGAGACGGCGGCGAAGGCGTCCGCCCGTTCGATGCCGGCCTGGCGCAGCACCTCGCCGTCGAAGCCGGCACCGGTGACGGTGATCCCGGCGAAGTCGGGGCCGAGGCGGCGGAACGCGTCCGCGTCCTGGTCGATCACCGCCACCGAGTGCCCCCGGGACTCCAGGCTCTGGGCCAGCGTCGAGCCGACCCGCCCACAGCCCATGATCACGACGTGCACGGTGTCCCTCCCAAGGTGTGCCCGCCTCCCGGCGACTGTCGTCTGCGAGCCTGCCACGTCCACCCCGACCACGGGGGACCGAACGGTACCGCGCCGGGGCGCGGGGAGGGGACCAGGCACCCCCCGGCGACCACGATCCGGTGGTCGTACCCTTAGCGCTTGTGGCCAGTCCCACCTCGCTGCTGAAGCGACTCCTCGTCGGTCGACCGTTCCGGTCCGACCGGCTCCAGCACACCCTGCTGCCCAAGCGCATCGCCCTGCCGGTCTTCGCCTCCGACGCGCTGTCCAGCGTCGCGTACGCGCCGGACGAGATCCTGCTGACCCTGTCCATCGCCGGGGCGTCGGCGTTCCTGTTCTCCCCCTGGATCGCCCTCGCGGTGGTCGTGGTCATGCTGACCGTGGTGGCCAGCTACCGGCAGAACGTGCACGCGTACCCCTCGGGCGGCGGCGACTACGAGGTGGCCACCGTCAACCTGGGTCCCCGGGCGGGGCTGGCGGTAGGCAGCGCGCTGCTGGTCGACTACGTGCTGACCGTCGCCGTGTCGGTCTCCTCCGGGGTGGCCAACCTCGGGTCGGTGGTGCCCTTCGTGGCCAGCCACAAGGTGCTGATCGCGGTGAGCGCGGTGGTGCTGCTGACCGCGATGAACCTGCGCGGGCTGCGCGAGTCCGGCACCGCGTTCGCCATCCCCACGTACGGCTTCGTGATCGTCATCGGCGGGATGATCCTCACCGGGCTGGTCCGGTACTTCATCCTCGGCGACGACCTGCGCGCCCCCAGCGCCGGGCTGGAGATCCAGGCCGAGCACAGCGTGACCGGCTTCGCGCTGATCTTCCTGCTGCTGCGGACCTTCTCCTCCGGCTGCGCCGCGCTGACCGGGGTCGAGGCGATCTCCAACGGGGTGCCGGCGTTCAAGGCCCCGAAGAGCCGCAACGCGGCCACCACCCTGCTGCTGCTCGGCACCATCTCGGTGGCGATGCTGGTCGGCATCATCTGGCTGGCCCGGCTGACCGGCCTCCAGTTCGTCGAGGACCCGAACACGCAGATCCTCTCCGGCCCCGACGGGTACGTGCAGAAGACCGTCACCACCCAGCTCGGCGAGACGGTCTTCGGCGGTGGGTCGGTGCTGCTCTACGTGGTCGCGGGGATGACCGCGCTGATCCTGTTCCTGGCCGCGAACACCGCGTTCAACGGCTTCCCGGTGCTCGGCTCGATCCTCGCCCAGGACCGCTACCTGCCCCGGCAACTGCACACCCGGGGCGACCGGCTGGCGTTCTCCAACGGCATCGTCTTCCTCGCCGTCTTCGCGATCGTGCTGATCGTCGGTTTCCAGGCCGAGGTGACCAAGCTGATCCAGCTCTACATCGTCGGCGTCTTCGTCTCGTTCACGCTCTCCCAGGCCGGCATGATCCGGCACTGGAACCGGCACCTGCGCACCGAGCGTGACCCGCAGGCCCGCCGGCGGATGTTCCGCTCCCGGGCGATCAACGCGTTCGGCATGGCGATGACCGGCACCGTCCTGGTCATCGTGCTGATCACCAAGTTCCTGCTCGGCGCGTGGATCGCCATCGCCGCGATGGCGGTGATCTACGTGCTGATGCTGGCCATCCGCCGGCACTACGACCGGATCGCCGCCGAGCTGGAACCGACCGAGGTACGCGGCGTGCTGCCCGCCCGTAACCACGCCATCGTGCTGGTCAGCAAGCTGCACCAGCCGACCCTGCGGGCCATCGCCTACGCCCGCGCCACCCGGCCGGACACGCTGACCGCGGTCACCGTCAACGTGGACGAGAAGGACACCCGGCAGCTCCAGCAGGAGTGGGAGCGCCGCGAACTGCCGGTGCCGCTGACCGTGGTCGACTCGCCGTACCGGGAGATCACCAGGCCGATCCTGAACTTCGTGGCGAACACCCGCCGGGAGTCGCCCCGCGACGTGGTCACCGTCTTCATCCCCGAGTACGTCGTGGGCCACTGGTGGGAGAACCTGCTGCACAACCAGAGCGCGCTGCGGCTCAAGGGCCGGCTGCTCTTCGAGCCGGGCGTGATGGTGACCAGTGTGCCGTGGCAGTTGGCGTCCACCGCGACCAAGAACCTCGACCGGCTGGACGAGACGCTGAGCCGTACCCCCGCCCGGGGGCCCCGGGTCGCGCCGCGCAGCACCCTGCCGCCGCCCGTCCCGCCGGTGACCGCCCCGCCCGGCGAGCCCGGCCCGTCGACCGGAGACCGTCAGTGACCGCGTACCCCGGACCCGCCCGTTCCGCGACCGCCGACCGTGCCGCGCCGGCCGGCGGGGACCAGCGGTCCGGGTCGGAGCAGCGGTCCGGGTTGGAGGAGGCCGAGCGGGTCGAGTTGACCGTCGACGCGGTCGCCCCCGGCGGGCACTGCGTGGCCCGGGTCGACGGCCAGGTGGTCTTCGTCCGGCACGCGCTGCCCGGTGAACGGGTGGTCGCCGAGGTGACCGAGCTGCACCGGGGTTTCGCCCGCGCCGACGCCGTCGAGATCGTCGAGGCGTCGCCGGACCGGGTCGCCCCGCCCTGCCCGTACGCCCGGCCGGGCGGTTGCGGCGGCTGCGACCTGCAACACGTGGCCCCGGCCGCCCAGCTCGACTGGAAGACCGCCGTGGTGCGCGAGCAGCTCAGCCGGCTCGGCGGGCTGACCGACGCCGAGATCGACGCGCTGCGGGTCACCGTCGCGCCGCTGCCCGGCGGCCCGCTGGGCTGGCGGTCCCGGGTCCGCTACGCGGTCGACGCCACCGGCCGGGCCGGGCTGCTCAAGCACCGCTCGCACGAGGTGGTGCCGATCGACCGCTGCCTGATCGCCCACCCGGCGATCCAGGCGCTGCCGGTACTCGGGCGGAACTGGCCGGCGGCTGACGCGGTGACGGCGGTCGCCTCCACCGGCGGCGACGTCGTGGTCACCGCCATCGCCGACGGGACGCCCACCCCGGTCGACCTCCCCGACGGCCCGGCGACGACCGACCTTCCCGGGGCCCCGGGCGGGCCGGCGGCCGGCGACGCCCCGGCGACGGTACGCGAGGTCGCCGCCGGCCGGGACTGGACGGTTCCGGCCGGCGGGTTCTGGCAGGTGCACCCGGCCGCCGCCGACACCCTGGTCGACACGGTCCTCGACCTGCTCGACCCGCGGCCCGGCGAATCCGTCTGGGACCTGTACGGCGGGGCCGGCCTGTTCGCCGCCGCGCTCGCCGCCCGGGTCGGCCCGCAGGCCCGGGTCACCGTGGTCGAGTCCGCCGCCGAGGGGGTCGCCGCCGCCCGACGTAACCTCGCTGACCTGTCCCGGGTCGAGGTGGTCGCCGCCCGGGTGGAGACCGCGCTGGCCCGCCGCCGGATCACCGGCCCGGTCGACCTCGTGGTGCTCGACCCGCCGCGCACCGGTGCGGGCGCGACGGTGGTGCGGGACGTGATCGCCGCCACCCCCCGGGCGATCGCCTACGTGGCCTGCGACCCGGCCGCCTTCGCCCGGGACGTCCGCACCTTCGGACGGGCCGGCTGGCGGCTCGCCGCCCTGCGCGGCCTCGACCTGTTCCCGATGACCCAGCACGTCGAACTCGTCGGCCTGTTCCTGCCCCCGGTCCGCTGACTAGCCTGGCCCGATGAAGATCGTCGGGCTGATGTCGGGCACCTCGTACGACGGGGTGGACGTGGTCGCCGCCGAGTTCAGCACCGCCGGGGACACCCTGCGGATGCGTCCGCTCGGGCACCGCGAGTGCGGCTACGGGGCGGAGCTGCGGGAGCGGATCGCCGCGGTGCTGCCGCCACGGCCGACCACGGTCGAGGCGGTCTGCCGGCTCGACAACGCCCTCGGCGCGGTGTTCGCCGACGCCGCCGCGCTCGGCGTCGAGCTGGCCGGCGGGGCGGCCGACCTGGTCGTCTCCCCCGGGCAGACCGTCTTCCACTGGGTCGACGGCGGCACCGTGCGGGGCACCCTGCAACTCGGCGCGCCGGCCCGGGTCGCCGCCCGGGTGGGCGTACCCGTGCTGTCGGACCTGCGGTCGGCCGACGTCGCCGCCGGTGGGCAGGGCGCGCCGCTGGTCCCCGCCTTCGACGCCCTGCTGCTCGCCCCGGCCACCGACGACGACCCGGGCGGGCGGCCCGGCGGCGGGGTGCGGGCGGCGCTCAACCTGGGCGGCATCGCCAACCTCACCGTGGTCGCGCCGGACGCCCCGGTGCTCGGCTACGACGTGGGCCCGGCCAACGCCCTGCTCGACGCGGCGGCCCGCCGGTTCCTCGACCGGCCCTGCGACGTCGACGGCGCGCGGGCGGCGGCCGGCCGGGTGCACCCCGGGCTGCTGGCGCTGCTGCTCGCCGAGCCCTACTACGCGGCGGCACCGCCCAAGTCCACCGGGAAGGAACTGTTCCACGCCGGCTACCTCGACGACCGGCTGGCGGCGCTCGGGGAACCGGTCGCCCGCGACGACGTGTTCGCCACGCTGACCGAGCTGACCGCCCGGACGGTAGCCGACGCCTGCCGGCGGCACCGGGTGACCGAACTGGTGGCCGCCGGGGGTGGGGTCCGTAACCCGACCCTGTGGGGTCGGCTGTCCGCCCTCGGCGACGGCCGGTGGACGCTGTGCACCACCAACGAGCTGGGGGTGCCCGCCCAGGCCCGGGAGGCGTACGCGTTCGCCCTGCTCGGGTGGCTGTCCTGGCACGGGCTGCCGGGCGCGCTGCCGTCGGTGACCGGCGCGCGGCGGGCCGCCGTGCTGGGCTCCTGGACGCCGTCCGGGCCGCCGTACGGGGTGGCCGCGCCGCGACCGCCCCGCCGGATGGTCGTGCTCCGCTGACCCGGGGCCGCCTCCGGCCGGCGCACCGGCGCGGGTGGCTGTCGCGCCGCCTGTCAGGGTCCTCACCTGCGGTGATCCACGGCCGGGCTGCGGAGTGTGCGGCGGCCGATAGACTCTCTCGTCATGAGTGTTGACGAGGACACGGCCAACCACGGTCGGCTACTGGGCACCGTCCGTGGTCCGCAGGACGTGAAGCGGATGACCGGCGAACAGCTGGACATCCTCGCCGCCGAGATCCGCGACTTCCTGATCGCCAAGGTGTCCCGCACCGGTGGACACGTCGGCCCCAACCTGGGCGTGGTGGAGCTGACCCTGGCCATGCACCGGGTCTTCGACTCCCCGCGTGACCGGCTCCTGTTCGACACCGGCCACCAGTCGTACGTACACAAGATCATCACCGGCCGGCAGGACGGATTCGACAAGCTCCGCCAGCGCGGTGGCCTCTCCGGCTACCCCAGCCAGGGCGAGAGCGAGCACGACCTGATCGAGAACTCGCACGCCTCCACCGCCCTGTCCTACGCCGACGGGCTGGCCAAGGCGTACGCCCTGCGCGGCGAGCAGCGCAGCGTGGTCGCCGTGGTCGGCGACGGGGCGCTCACCGGCGGCATGTGCTGGGAGGCGCTGAACAACATCGCCACCGCCGGCAACCGGCTGGTGATCGTGGTCAACGACAACGGCCGCTCCTACTCGCCCACCATCGGCGGTCTGGCCGACCACCTGTCGTCGCTGCGGCTCAACCCCGGCTACGAGAAGGTCCTCGACACGGTCAAGGACGCCCTGGGCAGCACCCCGCTCGTCGGCAAGCCGATGTACGAGGTGCTGCACGCGGTCAAGAAGGGCATCAAGGACGCGGTCGCCCCGCAGGCCATGTTCGAGGACCTCGGCATCAAGTACGTCGGTCCGGTCGACGGGCACGACGTCGCCGCCGTCGAGTCGGCGTTGCGCGCGGCCAAGAACTTCGGCGGCCCGGTGATCGTGCACGCGGTGACCCGCAAGGGCTACGGCTACCGCCCAGCCGAGGAGGACGAGGCGGACTGCCTGCACGGTCCGGGCGCGTTCGACGTCGAGACCGGCAAGCTGCTCGCCGCCCCGTCGGTGAAGTGGACCCAGGTCTTCGCCGACGAGCTGGTCGCCATCGCCGACGAGCGGCCCGACGTGGTGGGGATCACCGCCGCGATGGCCGAGCCCACCGGCATCGCCACCCTGGCCCGCAAGCACCCCCACCGGGTGTACGACGTGGGCATCGCCGAGCAGCACGCGGCCACGTCCGCGGCCGGCCTGGCGATGGGCGGCCTGCACCCGGTGGTGGCCGTCTACGCGACCTTCCTCAACCGCGCCTTCGACCAGGTCCTGCTGGACGTGGCGATGCACCGGTTGCCGGTGACCTTCGTGCTGGACCGGGCCGGCATCACCGGGCCGGACGGGCCGAGCCACTACGGCATCTGGGACATGTCGGTCTTCGGGGTGGTGCCGGGGCTGCGGATCGCCGCTCCCCGCGACTCCGCCAGCCTCCGGGAGGAGCTGCGCGAGGCGATCGCGGTCGATGACGGTCCCACCATCGTCAGGTTCCCCACCGGTACCGTCGCCGCCGACCTGCCGGCGATCCGCCGGGTGGGCCCGGTCGACGTGCTGGCCGAGTCGGCGCGTACCGACGTGCTGCTGGTGGCGGTGGGTGCCTTCGGCCTGCTCGGGATGGAAGTGGCGACCCGGCTGGCCGAGCAGGGCTACGGCGTGACCGTGGTCGACCCGCGTTGGGTGCGTCCGGTGCCGGCCGAACTGGTCGAGCTGGCCGCCGGGCACCGCCTGGTCGTCACCGTCGAGGACGGCGTACGGATCGGCGGTGTCGGTGACGCGCTGGGCCAGGCGATGCGGGACGCCGACGTCCGGGTTCCGCTGCGCGACCTGGGCGTACCGGCCGACTGGCACCCGCACGGCACCCGGGCGCAGATCCTGGCCGACCTGCGGCTGACCGCGCAGGACGTGGCCCGCGACGTCACCGGCTGGATCTCCGGCCTGGACGGCGACGCGCCTTCGGTGGAGACGGTCCGCCTCCCGGCCCCCGACACCACCCCCAACTGACCCACCGGCGACCCCGCAGGGGCGGTCACGGCACTGCCGTGACCGCCCCTGCGCCCGTCTCCCGCCCCGCCGCCTGCTGCCGCCCGTCGCCTCCGTCGCTGACCCCGATGATCAAGAGGTTTGCGTCAATCTCTCCCGTGATCAAGAGGTTTGCGTCAATTCAGTGATCAACTTTGACGCAAACCTCTTGATCACCGGGGCGAGCCGGGCCGGGGCGAGCCGGGCCGGGGCGGGCCGGGGGCGAGGCCGGGAGGGGTGGAGAGGGGGTCAGCGGCCGCCGGCGGAGCGGTAGTAGGTCTTCTCGGCGGTGGCCAGGCTGAAGGTCTGCCGGGAGGCGGGCATCGGGACGACCACCAGGCCGGGACGTTCCACCAGGCGGGGGGTGCCGGGGGGCACCGACAGGGAGGCGTCCCGGTTGCCCCGCCAGGTCAGCACCACCAGCGGCTGCCCGGGCACCGGCAGCACGTACGTCTGCAGCGGGTTGGACCGGTCGGCGGGGGAGACCACCGGGGTGCCGTCGCCGGCCGGACGGTAGACCACCGCGGTCATCGTCCCCGCGTCGGTCTCCCAGGTGAGCTGCTCCAGGTCGCCGGGGTCGTTCCCGCCGCCCAGCGTCATCTCGCCGATCGCCCGCACGGCCACCTTCTCCATCGGCCACGACTCGGGCACCGACCGGGGTGCGTCGCGGTCGCCGATGCGGCGCGGGATGCTGCCGAACGGCCCCTGCTCGTCGGCCAGCACGCAGGTGTCCAACCCGTCGAGGGCCCGCCGGCCGGAGCCGGTGTCGTCGCGGACCAGGGGATACCTCGGGTCGACGGTGGCGACGCCCAGGTCGAGCAGGCGGTCGGCGGCCCGCCCCCGGGGCAGCGACTCGGTGGCCCGCAGGGTGGCCGTCACCGGCACCGCCCGGCAGTCGGGCACCTTCACCGGGCCGGTCAGCCCGTCGGTCAGCATCAGCGCCCGGCCGTCCGGGCCGAGCAGCCGCTCCACCCGGCCGGAGGTCAGGTAGCGCCGGCCGTCCGGCAGGCGCAGCGGGAGGACGTCGGCGTAGACCAGGTAGCCCGGGTCGGTGTACTCGCTGGCGCGGGTCACCTCGTACCGGCCGTCGCGCCCGGTGAGCTGGAGCAGCCAGGAGGCGCTCTCCCCGGGCACGTCGGCGGCGACCAGGGCCAGCGGCACGCCGTCGACCGCACCCGACCAGAGGATCCCCGACGACGGCAGGTGGACCCGGTCGTCGATCGGTGAACGCCAGGCGCGCACGGCCTCGGTCACCGCCGCCGTCGCCGCGGCGTCCCCGGCGAGCGTTCCGCGCGGCGGCCACACCGCGCGGGTGCCGTCCAGGCTGTCGTAGCCGACCCGCAGCTCGTGGACCTGACGCCCGGCGACCGGGCCGCACGCCGGAGCCACCAGCAGCAGGGTGAGCAGCGCGGCGACCGTCGTGCCGCGACGGCGAACCGAAGCCATCCCTACGCCCCCGATCGCGTCGCCGTCGTTGTCGGAAGCCCACATGGTACGCAACGCCCGGTGACGCCCCGCAGCCGTGTCCCGATGGCCACAAGGGACACCACAGTGAATTTCGGGCTTTTTCCCGGCTCCGGTAGACTCCGCCGACTGTGACGTCTGCCGAGCCCCGTGGCGCCTCCGCACCGGCCCCCGACGACTCCGGGGGCTCCGCCCGCGGCACGACGGCCACCGCGACCGCGCCCCCACCCGTGACCCGTCCCACCCCTGCCGACCTGCGCCTCGCCGACGTGCCGGCACCCGCCGACCGGACGGTCGAGGCGACGCCTGTCGACGCGCCACCGGTGACGGACCCGCCCGTCGGGACGGCCGGGAAGCCGGGCGCTCCGGCAGCGGTGGTCGTACCGGAGCGGGTGGCTGCGGACACGGACGGTGACGGCGCGACGCCGGCCGCGTGGTGGCGGCGCTGGCACTGGACCGCCCGCCGTAAGGACCTGGTGGTGTACGGCATCTTCCTGCTCGTCGCGCTCTGGGTGACCAGCCGGATCTGGGCCGACCCGGCCGGCCGGGTGGCCTCGCTCTACAGCAGCGACCCGGCGCAGGTGCAGTTCTTCCTCGCCCACTCGGTGCGGGTGGTGCTGCACGGGGAGTTCCCGTTCTACACCGACCAGTTCAACTTCCCCGACGGCGTCAACCTGATGGCCAACACGGCGGTGCTGGCGCTGGGCATCCCGATGGTGCCGGTCACCCTGCTGTTCGGGCCGGCGGTGTCCTTCGTGGTGCTGGTCACCCTCGGCCTCGCCGGCACCGCCGCCGCCTGGTACCACGTGCTGTCCCGGCACCTGGTGCGGCGGCGGTTCGCCGCGGCGGTCGGCGGCTGGTTCTGCGGGTTCTCCCCGGCGATGCTGTCGCACGCCAACTGGCACCCCAACATCATCAGCCAGTTCCTGCTGCCGTTCATCGTGTGGCGGGTGATGGTGCTGACCCGCTCCACCCGGCCGGTACGTGACGGGCTGCTGCTCGCCGTGCTGGTCACCGGGCAGGCGTTCATCAACGAGGAGATCCTGCTCTTCACCGCCCTGGCCTGCGGCGTCTTCCTGATCGCCATGGTGGCCCAACGCCCGGCGCTCTGGTCGGCGGCGTGGCGGCCCCTGGGCAAGGGACTGGCCGCCTGCGCGGTGCTGGCCGGGGCGCTGCTGGCGTACCCGCTCTACATCCAGTTCGCCGGGCCGATGGCGTACCACGGGCTCAGCGACGCGGTGCAGGACTACGGCAACGACATCGCCGCCTTCTTCGCCCCCGGCTCGCCCACCTTCGGCGGCAACGAACGGGCCAACGTCAACCTGGCCCCGAACTACTCCGAGGAGAACGCCTTCTTCGGCTGGAGCCTGTCGCTGATCGCCGTCGGCATCGTGCTCTGGCTGCGCCGCGAACGCCTCGTCCGGGCGCTCGCCGTCACCGGAGCGTTCTTCGCGCTGCTCTCCCTCGGTGAGCGGATCTCCTGGTGGGGGCGGGACCTGGTCACCGGGCCGTGGGAGCTGCTGGTGCGGCTGCCCCTGCTGGACGCGGTGGTGCCCACCCGGTTCGCCCTGATCACCTCCGTGGTGATCGGCATGCTGCTGGCGCTGGCGGTGCAGCGGGCCTGGACGCTGCGCGGCGCGCAGTGGCAGCACGCCAAGACCGTCACGGTGGCCGCCCTGGTGCTGGCGCTGCTGCCGATCGTGCCGATGCCGCTGAAGGTGACCTCCCGCCCGCCGGTGCCGGACTTCATCACCGCCGACCGCTGGCGCGAGTACGTCGGCCCCGGACAGACCCTGGTGCCGGTGCCGGTGCCCAGCATGGGCAACACCCACGGGATGCGCTGGGCGGCGGCCACCAACCTGGACTTCAAGATCCCGGGTGGCTACTTCCTCGCCCCACGCAACGGCAACACCGGTGACCCGGGCCGGTTCGGCGGGCGGCCCAGCGGCATCGGGCAGCTCCTCGACGAGGTCGCCACCACCGGGCGGACCACCAAACTGGACGACCGGCAGCGCCGCCGCAGCCTGGACGAGCTGCGGCACTGGAACGCCGCCGTGCTGGTGCTGCCGCTGCGCCAGCAGAACGCGGAGCCGCTGCGCCGGACCGTCGAGCAGTTGGTCGGCCCCGCCCGCCGGGAACTCGACGTGTGGGTGTGGGACGTCCGGCCGCTGTCCGCCCGTACCACCTGACCGTTCGACCGGCCGGACCGACGGCCCGGCCGGTCGCGCCGCACGCCGGGCGGGTCAGTCGACCAGGGTGCGGACGTCCCAGAGCCAGACGTCGTCGACCCGCTGCGCCGGTCCGAGCAGGCCGGTCATCAGGTCCCGCAGCACCGCCTCGCGCGGATGGGCCCCCAGCACCACCACCGACGCCCGCCAGAACCGCAGGTCCTCCAGCGCCTGCCGGCGGTTCTCCCCGGTCAGTGCGGGCACCGTGCCGGCGTCGATGGTGGCGTAGATCAGGGTGCTGGTGGGCCGGTTCGGCGCGCCGAAGACGCCCTCGCCCAGCTCGTTGGGGCCGATGAAGTAGCCCCCCGGCACCGGGAACTCGTGCCCGGTCAGCGCGCTCCAGCGCAGCGTGGACAGGCCGTGCACGTTGCTCGGGATCGGGACCGGGACCAGGGTGCGCCCGTCCGGCACGTACGGCCGCCAGCCGCCGGCGGTGATGAAGTGCGGCGGCAGGTCGATGTGCTGCGCGGGCAGCGGACGGGGGAACAGCGGCAGCACCGCCAGCGCGATCGCCGCGTACCCGACCGGCCGGACCCACCGGCGACGGGCCGGCGTGGCCTTCCCGGCGGTGTCGGCGACGGCGGTGTCGGCGGCGGCGGTACGCGGCGCGGGCACCCGGGGGCGGCCGTGGCCGCCGACCGCGTCCCAGGCCAGCGCGAGCAGGACGCCTACCGCGCCGGTCACCACCAGGGTCAGCCGGGTCGGCATCATCATCTCGACCAGCGGCAGGTCGTCCGGGATGTACGCCCACGGGCCGTCCACGGTGGTCTCCACCCCGTTGAACCGCACCTTGGGGCCGATCGCCGCGACGGTGAAGACCACCACCAGCACCCCGGCGATCCGGGCGGCCAGCGACCGCCGCCAGAGCAGCACCAGCGCGGCCAGCGCGACCAGCACCAGCGGCCAGCCGAACCAGGTGTTCTGCTCGGTCAGGCCGATGGTCTTCTCGACCGCCTCGTCCCCGGCGACCGTGTCCCGGGCGAAGGTGACGAAGGCCATCAGGTCCTCGCCCCAGTTGTGGAACACCCCGCCCTGCAGGCCCCGGTAGGACTGCGGCCCGTTGAACTGGTACCAGATCGGGTACGCGGTGAGCAGCAGCGCCAGCCCGCCGCCGACCCCGAGGGCAGCCAGGAAACCGCCGGCCCGCGCGCGGGCGGAGCGGGGCCGCTGCACCACGTACGCGACCACCGCCACCAGGCAGGCCAGCGCGGTCAGCAGCAGCATCTCCTCGTTGATGAAGACCTGGTACGCGACCAACAGGCCCAGCACCAGCCCGTCGCGCCGCCACCGGCCGGGCCGGCCCAGCAGCAGCACCCGGGTCACGATCACCGGGAGCAGGAAGTTGGAGACGAAGTTGGGCTGCCCGTTGGCGTGGTGCACGATGCCCGGGGCGAAACCGAGGAACGCGCCGCCGACGAACGCGCCGGCCCGCGAGCGCACCAGGTGCCGGGAGAGCATCCAGTACGAGGTGGCCGCCGTCGCGGCGAGCGCCCCGCCCAGGTAGAGCGCGTACGTCACCTGGGGGCCGAACAGCAGCGTGACCGGGGCCAGCGGGATGGTCATGCCCAGCAGCGAGGTGTTCGCCATCATGTTCACCCCGTCCGGGGCGTTCTGCCGGGCGCTGAACAGCGGGTTCTCCAGGTGCCGCACCGAGTACGCGCCATGGGTGAACAGCCACTCGAACCAGCTGTGGTCGGTCGGCAGGTGGGACGACACCCGGTGCTGCACGTCCACCCAGTAGTTCAGGCACACGAGAACGCCGATCAGCGCATAGGCTCCGATGGCGAGCATGTCGGCCCGGCCCGGCCGTCGGCGTGGCCGCCGGGGCGGGTCTGTCGCGTCGGGCCCGGTAGCGTCGGGCTCGACCGCGTCGGGCGCGGATGTCGGGTTCAACGAGGGATCTACCACCGGCACGGCCACGACGGGCCATCGTACAGGCGACGGCTGGCCGCCCCGGTGGCCCGGTGCGCGGGGCACCACGTCCACCGGCGGGCGGTCGGCGGGGCATGGCGGTCGAAAGAGGGTGCGCGTGACGGTCATCGATCTGGGTGAACTCCGCGAAGCCGCGCCGCGACCACCCGGCCCCGCGCCCCGGGCCGTGGGCCGGCCGCTGCGGCTGGCGGTGGTGCTGGCGCTCACCCTGTTGGCGTTGACCGCCGCCGCGCCGGTGGCGAGACGGGCGGCGTTCGTGGTGCCGGCGCCGCTCGGCTCGTTGGTGCTGCTCCACGACGGGGAGGTCTTCCTGCTCGAACCGGGCGGTGCCCCGGCCGCTCCCGGCCGGTTGAGCGCGTGGACGATCCCCACCTCCCCGGGGGCGCGGCCGGTACGGCGCTGGCAGGTGCCGGTACCGGTGTCGGTGACCGACGGCTTCACGCAGCTGCGCCGGCACGCCGACGTGCTGCTGCTCACCGGCCCGGTGGGGCGGCCGGACGGGGAGTACCGGGTGTTCGCCCATGACCGGGACACCGGCCGGGTGCGGTGGCAGCGCGCCGGGGCGGGCCTGTCCGCCGGCCCTGACCTGCTCTTCGCGGACGGCGCGGACGGCCCACAGACCTTCCACTCGGTCGACCCGGGCACGGGGCGGGACCGTTGGTCGGCGGCGATGCCGGCGCTGTTCACCATGTTCCGTCACCGGGCCGACGGCGTGGACCGGATCGTGACGGTGCACGCCGGCGGCACGGCCGAGGTCTGGGACGCCCGACGCGGGGTACGCCTGCACACCGGGCGGATCGACCACGAGGGAACGTCGTCGAGTTCCGGGTTCGACGTCGTCGGTGACCTGCTGCTCGCCGTTGCGCAGAACTCCGGCCGGCTCACCGGGTACGGCCTCGACCGGCTGGACCACCGATGGGAGGTGCCGTTGCCGACGCCGTCGTTCTTCGTCGCGTGCGGACCGTTGCTCTGCGCGCAGGGCGAGGCCGGCGGGGTACGGGCGCTGGACCCGGCGACCGGCCGGACGGTGTGGCGCGACGACCGGTGGCGGCTCTCCGGGGTCGAACGCGGCGGCCGGGTGCTGGCGAGCGGCCTGGGCCGGGGCGTCTGGCACCCGCTGGTGGTGCTCGACGTCGCCTCCGGGCGGGTCGCCGCCGAACTCGACGTCTGGAACGTCGCCGCGTCGAACAGCCCCGACGGGCCGGTGATCGGGTTACGCCCGGCCGGCGAGGGCCGGATGCTCGTCGCCGAGCTGGACGTGGCCGCCGCGCGGGCGCGGGTGCGCGACGTGCTGCCGGCCGTCTCCGGCGACTGTCAGAGCGACGGGCGGTTGCTGCTGTGCCGGCTGATGGACGGCAGGTTCGGGGTCTGGCGGGTGCCCCGGTGACGGTGATCGACCTGGGTGAGGTCGGTCACCACGACGAGCCGACGCCCCCACCGGCACGCCGGCCCCGGGGCCGGCGGTCGGCCGGCCACCCGGCGGTCGTCGCCCTGACCGCGCTTCTTCTGCTGCTCACCCTGGCCGGCGCGGCACCCGGACCGACCCGGTTGACCCCGGTGCCCGTGCCGGACGTGCCGGAGCCCAGCCACCTGATCGTCGGGGGCCTGCTGGTGCTCGCCTACCCGTCGGCGCTCTCACCGGCCGGCAGCCGGCAGCTCACCGCGATCGACCTGGCCGACGGGCGGGTCCGCTGGGAGACGTCGCTGTCGCCCCGGCACCAACTGGTGGTGCTGGAGGGGGCCGGCGACGACGTGGTGGTCACCACCGACCCCGGTGGCGAACCGGTCTCCATGGTGCTCGACCACGTCGACGGGCGGGCCCGGTGGCGGCAGCCCGGGGTGGCGGTGCCGACCGCCGACGGCGGGCTGCTGCTGGAGGACCTGCACGTCGACCGGGTGGCGCTGCACGGGGTCGAGCCGGCGACCGGCGCGGTCCGCTGGACGGTCACCGCCGGGGCGGCCACCGTCGGCTACCGGCCGGGGGAACGCGGTGTCGCGGAACTCGTCCTGGTGACCAGCGTCGGCCGGGCCGAGGCGTACGACGTCGACACCGGCGTACGTCGGCTCGCGTTCCCGGTGCCGCCCGCCCGCGGCGACCATCACCACGTGGCCCAACCGGTCGGTGACCTGCTGATGGTCGACGGGGAACCGGGCCGGCTGGCCGGCTACGACCTGGCGTCCGGCCGGCGGCGGTGGGACACGCCGGTGCCGACGTCGGACGCCTGGACCGTCCGGTCCTGCGGCGACGCCGTCTGCCTGGGGGAGTCGTTCGGGACCCGGGTACTCGATCCGCTGACCGGCCGGGTGCGCTGGACCTCCGACTGGTGGGCCCCGGTCGCGTCGGTCGCCGGCCGGATGGTCGGGGTCAGCGCCGACGGGCGACAGGGGCTGGCCCTGCTCGACACGGCTACCGGTCGGGCCGTGGCCGAGCTGGGCAGGTGGGAGTTGGTCCACCAGTGGCCGCCCACCGACGCGCTGCTGGTCGTCCGGCCGGCTGGCGGCGACCGGCAGTTGCTGGCCGAGCTGGACCCGACCGACGGCACACCACGGGTCCGGGACGTGCTGCCCGGCCGGTGGGAGGCCTGTTCACGGACCCAGGGGGTGCTGGTCTGCTGGCGGCAACGCGACAGTATCGGCGTGTGGCGGATGCCCGGCTGACGGTGTCGGACGGCCCACCTGCGGCCGGGTGTTTGGCCGGCGGCGCTAGGTTGTCGGACAGGTCGGCGAGGAGGTCGGGATGCGGGTGCTGGTGGTCGAGGACGAACGGAACCTCGCCGACGCGATCGTGCGGGGGCTGCGTAAGCGGGGCATGGCGGTCGACGTGGCGTACGACGGTGACGCCGGCCACGAGGCCGCCTTCGTCACCCGGTACGACGTGGTGGTCCTCGACCGCGACCTGCCCGGCATGCACGGCGACCAGATCTGCGCCGAGCTGGCCGCCTCCGGCACCCTCACCCGGGTGCTGATGCTGACCGCCAGCGACAGCGTCGCCGACCGGGTGCAGGGGCTGGGCCTCGGCGCGGACGACTACCTGCCCAAGCCGTTCGCCTTCGACGAGTTGGTGGCCCGGGTGCAGGCGCTGGGCCGGCGGGCCACCCCGGCCGCCCCGCCGGTGCTCCAGGTGGGCGACGTGGTGCTCGACCCGGCCCGCCGGGTGGTCACCCGGGCGGGTGCCCCGGTCGACCTGACGAACAAGGAGTTCGGGGTGCTCAGCGAGCTGGTCAAGGCGCGCGGCGCGGTGGTCTCCAGCGAGGAGTTGCTGGAGCGGGTCTGGGACGCCAACACCGACCCGTTCACCACCATCGTCCGGGTGACCGTGCGGACCCTGCGCAAGAAGCTCGGCGACCCGCCGTTGATCGAGACGGTGGTCGGTGCCGGCTACCGGACGGTCGGCTCGTGATCCGGCGGCTGCGGCCCACCCTGCGGTTACGGTTGACGCTGCTCAACGGGGTGTTGCTGGTCGGGGCCGGGGCGATCCTGGTGACGCTGGCCTGGCTGCTGGTGCGCGACGCGTTGCGGCCCACCGACGAGCTGCGGCCGGGCACCACCGTGCTGCTGGCCGACGGGCGTTCGTTGGACGCGGCGGTGTGGCAGCGGCAACTGGTCGACGCCGCCTCCGACGAGCTGCTGGTCAAGGGCCTGCTGGCGCTGCTGGCGATCAGCGTGGTCGGGGTGGCCGGGGCGTACTGGGTGGCCGGCCGGACGCTACGCCCGCTGCACCAGGTCACCGCGACCGCCCGCCGGCTCGGCGAGACCACGCTCGACCAGCGGATCGGCTGGTCCGGGCCGGACGACGAGGTGGCCGAGCTGGCCCGGACCTTCGACGCGATGCTGGACCGGATCACCGCCGCCTTCGAGGCGCAGAAGCGGTTCGTCGCCAACGCCTCGCACGAGCTGCGGACCCCGCTGGCGGTGATGCGTACCGAGATCGACGTGACGCTCAGCGACGACGAGGCGGACGCCGCCGAGTACCGCCGGATGGCCACCGTGGTCCGGGACGCCTCGGAACGCGCCAACGGCCTGGTGGACGCGCTGCTGGTGCTGGCCCGCAGCGAGGCCCAGACGGGTCGACGGCTGGCCCGGCGTACGGAGTGTGATCTGGCGACCGGCACCGCCAACGCGTTGTCCGCCATGTCCCGCGAGGTGGAGCGGATCGGGTTGCGGGTGCAGTCCTCGCTGCGACCGGCTCCGGTGACCGGTGACCCGGGCCTGCTGGACCGGCTGGCCGGGAACCTGATCGAGAACGCGGTGCGCTACAACCACCTGCACGGCCGGCTCTGGGTACGTACCGGCACCGACGGGCGGTCGTCCTGGCTGGTGGTGCGCAACACCGGGTTCGAGGTGGACCAGGCCGACGTGCCGGGGCTGTTCGAGCCGTTCCGCCGGGGCGGGCGGGAACGCACCGGGGCCCGGGGTTCCGGGCTGGGCCTGTCGATCGTCCGGGCGGTCTGTGACGCGCACGGCGGGACGGTCCAGGTCACCGCGCAGAAGGGCGGGGGCCTGGAGGTGACCGTCACGCTGCCCTCTGCCGAACAGACCCCGGGCTGAATCTGCTTGCCGGCCGGCCGGACGCCTGCAATGATCGCCCCGTCGGCCCGGTCCGAGGAGAGGGGGTGCGGAGATGTCCATCATGACCTGTCCCGCGCCCCGCCCTGCCCACCGCTGACACCACACGTCACGGGGCGCGTTCCACCGCTGCGAGAGGCAGACCCGTGAGCGCACGGATCCACAACATCGGTATCGACTGTCACGACACCTACGCCCTGGCCGGTTTCTGGGCGCAGGTCTTCGACTGCCCCCGCCAGCCCGACGACCAGCCCGGTGACCCGGAGGCGATGCTGCTGCCGCCGGGTGGGCCGGAGGTGCTCTTCCTGGCCGTGCCGGAGGGCAAGTCGGTGAAGAACCGCCTGCACCTCGACCTGGAGCCGGTCGACCGGACCCGGGACGAGGAGGTCGCCCGGCTGCTGGCCGTCGGTGCCGTCCAGGTCGACGACCAGCGTCGGCCCGACGGCACCGGTTGGGTGGTGCTGGCCGACCCGGAGGGCAACGAGTTCTGCGTGCTGCGCAGCGCCGCCGAGCGGGCCGCCACCACCGCCTGACCGTCGGTCCGGCTGACCCGTCGGCGGAACTGCCGGTGGGTCGGCCCGGACGCCGACGGGCCCCGCCCACTCCACGGTGGACGGGGCCCGTCGGGGCGACCGGGTGGGGTCAGCCCTTCTTCTCGATCTGCCCGCGCATGGTGACGAACTCGGACTTCAGCTCGGCGGCCGACTTGTAGTACTGGACGATGAGGCCCACGCTGCCCCGGTCGGCCCAGATGCAGACGCCCAGCGGAACGCCCTCGCTCTTGCCGTCGCCGCACTTGGCGTCGCCACCGAGCGGGCCGGCGTCGACGGCCGCCATGTTGGTGACGTTGAGCTGGCTGGAGATGCCGGTGACGGCGTCGTCGAGTTCCTTCTTGGGGTCGACCATCACACCGGACGCGGCGGCGATCATCAGCAGGTCCCGCTTGGCCGGGTCACCGTAGAAGGCACCCGCGGTGCTCGTCTCGTTCTGCACGGACTTCTTCATCTCGGTGACCAGGCTGTCGGCGACCGCCTTCAGGCCCGGCTCGGTGACCTGCGGGCGGCCGGCCAGGGTGGCGGGGGCGGACACGGTCGTGTTGGCGGCGTCCACCGCCTCCTTGACGTCGTCCTTGAGGGCGAAGGCGGCGATCGCCGCGCCGCCGAGGCAGAGCACCAGCAGCACGGCCAGCACGATCAGCACGATCTTGCCGACGGACCGCTTCTTCGCCGGCGCGGGCGGGGCGGCGTACGGGGTGGCCCCGGCGCCGTCCGGCTGCTGCGGGAAGCCGCCCTGCGGTGCCGGCGGCGGCGGGTAGCCGCCCTGCGGCGCGTCGCCGTCCGGCTGGTGGGCGGGAGGGGTGGTCGGGGGCTGGGACATCAGATCGGCTCCAGAGATCGTTTGTTGAGGCCGGGTGATCTTAGCCAGCCCGACCGACATCCCTCGCCGCCGACCGGTCCGCCCGAGGTCACCGCCGCGCATGGGGCGCGGACAGCCGCAGGGGCGGCCACGAGGTCCGGTGGACCCGTGACCGCCCCCTGGCGGATCAGTCCCGCTTCTCGATCTCACCCCGGATGGCGACGAACTCGGACTTCGCCTTGGCCGCCGAGGAGAAGTACATGACGATCATGCCGACGCTGCCGTGGTCGGCCCACACGCAGACGCCGAGCGCGATGCCGGACGCCTTGCCGTCACCGCACTTCGCGACCCCGCCCAGCGGACCCGGGTCGATGGTGGACATCTTGGTGACCGCGAGCGAACTGCCCAGTCCCTTGACCGCGTCGTCCAGCTCCTGCTCGGGGAGGATGACCGGGCCGGACGCACCGGCCATCATCACCATGTTCCTGCCGGCTGCGCTGCCGTAGAACGCGCTCACCGCGCCCGTCTCGTTGCGCACCTCGGACTTCATGTCGCGGACCATCTGGTCGGCGATCCGGCGCAGCTCCGGGTCGGTGCTCTTGGACCGGCCACCGAGGGTCGACGGCGTCACCAGCCGGATCGGACCCGGGTCGTCGGCGCTCTCGGAGGGGGTCGGGTCGGGGGTCGGGCTGTCGGTCTCGTCGGGGGTGGGGCTCGGGGTGGGCGACGTGACCGCGGTGGGCGTCGGCGACGGGGTCGGCGTCTTCGGGTCGTCGTCGTCGCTCAGGGCGACCCAGGTGAGGCCGCCGCCGCCGAGGCAGAGCACCAGGAGCCCGGCGAGCCCCAGCGACAGCAGCAGCGGCAGCTTCGACCGCTGGGGTGCGGGGGCGTGCGGGGGGCCGGGCGGGGAGCTGAACGGCGCGCCGCCGAAGCCGGCGTACTGCTGCGCGGCGGGGTCGGGGTAGCCGCCCGACGCGGCGGCACCCGGGTAGCCCGGCTGCGGGCCGGGGTAACCGGGCTGCGGGGCGCCGGGATAGCCGGACGGGGCCGCGCCCGGATAGCCGGGCTGCGGGGCCGCCGGGTAGCCGGGCTGCGGGGCGCCCGGGTAGCCCGACGGTGGGGTGGCGGGCGGCCCGGAGTGCGGGGCGCCGGGGTAGCCGCCCTGCGCCGGGTCGGACTGTGGCCAGCCGCCGTACTGCGGGCCGGGGTAGGCGTCGGCCGGCGGGCCCGACTGCGGATCGGCCGGCCATCCGCCGGGCTGCGATCCCGCCGGGTACGGCGTGGTGGGCCAGCCGCCACCCTGCGGCGGGGTGTGCGGGCCCTCGGGCGGCACCGGAGGGCCGTCGGAGTAGTGACCGGTGGGCGAGCCGTGCTCCGGCTGCCCGGACCAGGGATCGACCGGCGGTGAGGTCATCAGATCAGCTCCAGGCGAGGGTGAGAACGCGTGATGGTAGCCAGACGGTGCCCGGCCGCGCAGCCCCCCGAGTCTGACGAGGGTACGCAAACGACGATCGCGGTGGCCACGATATCCCGGGGGGAGGACATCGTCGGCCACCGCGATCGGCGGGGGAGCGGGGATGGTTCAGGCGCGCAGGCTGGCGGCCCCACGCGGCAGGAAACGCTGCCCGGTGACCCGCTCGGAGGTGCCGGTCCGGTCCAGGTACGGGGTGATCCCGCCCAGGTGGAACGGCCAACCGGCACCGAGGATCATGCACAGGTCGATGTCCTGCGCCTCGGCGACGACGCCCTCGTCGAGCATCAGCCGGATCTCCTGCGCCAACGCGTCGAGGGCGTTCTGCCGGACCTGCTCGGCGCTGAGCGGCTGGTCGCCGACGACGAGCAGCTTGGCCACCTCGTCGTTGATCCGGTCCTCGACGACGATCGGCTGACCCGAGTCGGCGATCCGACGGAGGTTCTCGCTGACGTCGAACCGGTCCGGGTACGCCGCGTGCAGGGTGCCGCCCACGTGGTAGGCCACCGCCGGCCCGACGAGTTGGAGCAGGGCGAGCGGACGCATCGGCAGCCCCAGCGGGTCCAGTGCGCTGTCGGCAACGTCCAGCGGGGTGCCGGCGTCGACGGCGGCGAACACGGTGCCCAGGAAGCGGGTGAGCAGCCGGTTGACCACGAACGCCGGGGCGTCGGAGACCAGCACCGAGGACTTCTTCAACTGCCTGCCCACGGCGAACGCGGTGGCCAGGGTGGCGTCGTCGGTCCGCTCGCCCCGGACGATCTCCAGCAGCGGCAGCACCGCCACCGGGTTGAAGAAGTGGAAGCCGACCAGCCGCTGCGGATGCTCCAGCTCGGCGGCCATCGCGGTGATCGACAGCGAGGAGGTGTTGGTGGCGAGCACCGCCTCCGGCGCGACGATCTTCTCCAGCTCGGCCCAGACCTGCTTCTTGACGTCCAGGTCTTCGAAGACGGCCTCGATGACGAAGTCGGCGTCGGCGAAGACGGACTTGTCGACCGAGCCCGAGACCAGGCCGTACAGCTTGGCGGCGGTGCCCTTGTCCATCCGGCCCTTGCTGACGGCCTTCTCGATCTGGGTGTGCACGTAGCCGACGCCCTTGTCGACCCGGGACTGGTCCAGGTCGGTCAGCACGACCGGCACCTGCAGGCGGCGGGCGAACAGCAGGGCGAGCTGGCTGGCCATCAGGCCGGCGCCGACGATGCCGACCTTGGTGACCGGCCGGGCCAGGCCCTTGTCCGGCGCGCCGGCCGGCCGCTTGGCCCGCCGCTGCACCAGGTCGAAGGCGTACAGGCCGCTGCGCAGCTCCTCCGAGAAGATCAGGTCGGCCAGCGCCTCGTCCTCGGCGGCGGTGCCGGTGGCGAAGTCGGCGTCCTTCGCCGTCTCCAGCAGGTCCAGCGCCTTGTACGCGGCCGGGACCGCGCCGTGCAGCCGCGCGTCGAGGGTCTGCCGGGCGAAGTAGAGCACGCCCGCCCACATGTCCTTGTCGACCTCGGGCCGGGTGACGGTGACCTCGCCCCGTACCACTCCGGCCGCCCACTGCAGCGACCGCTCCAGGAAGTCGGCCGGCTCCAGCAGCACGTCCGCGATGCCCATCTCGGCGGCCTGCTTCGGCTTGAGCATCTTGTTCTGCATCAGCGGGTTCTGCAGGATCACCTGGGTGGCGGCGGGGATGCCGATCAGGTTCGGCAGCAGTTGGGTGCCGCCCCAGCCGGGGATCAGGCCGAGCGACACCTCGGGCAGGGCCAGCGCCGCCGCCCCACCGGACAGCGTCCGGTAGTGGCAGTGCAGGGCCAGTTCCAGGCCGCCGCCCATCGCCGCGCCGTTGACGAAGGCGAAGGTGGGCACGGCGCTGTCCTTGAGCCGGGCGAAGACCCGGTGGCCGAGCCGGCCGATCTCCAGCGCCTGCTCCCGGTCGGCCAGCGTGGGCAGGCTGGTGATGTCCGCGCCCACGCAGAAGACGTACGGCTTGCCGGTGACCGCGACGAACGCCGGCTCGGCGGCGAGCGCGGCGGTGATCGCCTCGTCGAGGCTGGCCAGGCCACCCGGGCCGAAGGTGTTCGGCTTGGTGTGGTCGAAGCCGTTGTCCAGGGTGATCAGGGCGGCGGGCCGGTCCAGCCCCGGCACGTTCACCTGCCGCAGCAGCGCCCGGGTGACGACCTCGTTCGGTGCGGTGAGGCTCATTTGTCTGCACCCTCCCAGTTCGGGTTCTCCCAGATGACCGTGCCGCCCATGCCGATGCCGATGCACATGGCGGTGAGGCCGTAGCGCACCTCGGGGTGCTCGGCGAACTGCCGGGCGAGCTGCGTCATCAGCCGTACGCCGGAGGAGGCGAGCGGGTGGCCGATGGCGATCGCGCCGCCCCACGGGTTGACCCGGGGGTCGTCGTCGGCAATGCCGAAGTGGTCGAGGAAGGCGAGCACCTGCACCGCGAACGCCTCGTTCAGCTCGAACAGGCCGATGTCGTCGATGCTCAGGCCGGCGATGCGCAGCGCCTTCTCGGTCGACGGGATCGGGCCGACGCCCATCACCTCGGGTTCGACGCCGACGTAGCCGTACGACACCAGCCGCATGGCGACCGGCAGGCCCAGCTCACGGGCGGTGGCCTCGTCGGCGAGCAGGCTGGCGGTGGCACCGTCGTTGAGGCCGGCCGCGTTGCCGGCGGTGACCTTGCCGTGCGGGCGGAACGGGGTCTTCAGGGTGGCCAGCTTCGCAAGCGAGGTCTCCCGGGGCGCCTCGTCGGCGGTGGCGAGACCCCAGCCGCCCTCGTCGTCGCGGATCGCGACCGGCACCAGGTCGGCCTGGAGCTTGCCGTCGGCGTACGCCTTGGCGGTCTTGACCTGCGAGGCGAGCGCGAACGCGTCGGTGCGCTCCTTGGTGATGTGCGGGACCCGGTCGTGCAGGTTCTCGGCGGTGGCCCCCATCACCAGGGCGGACGGGTCGACCAGCTTCTCGGCGATGATCCGCGGGTTGGGGTCGACGCCCTCGCCCATCGGGTGCCGGCCCATGTGCTCGACGCCACCGGCGATGGCGATGTCGTACGCGCCCATCGCGATGCCACCGGCGACGGCGGTGACGGCGGTCATCGCCCCGGCGCACATCCGGTCGACGGCGAAGCCGGGGACGGTCTTGGGCAGTCCGGACAGCAGGGCGGCGGTGCGGCCGATGGTGAGGCCCTGGTCGCCGATCTGGGTGGTGGCGGCGACGGCCACCTCCTCGACCCGCTCCGGGGGCAGCTGCGGGTTGCGGCGCAGCAGCTCGCGGATGCAGCGGATGACCAGGTCGTCGGCGCGGGTGTTGGCGTACATGCCACCCGCCTTGCCGAACGGGGTGCGGACACCGTCGACGAAGACGACGTCCCGAACTTCTCGGGGCACTTGGAGCCTCCTTATCGACCACGACCCGGCCGACGCGCCGCGGGGGCGGCACGGGCCGGGTGAGGGTCGGCCGGCACTGGCGTTTCCCGAGGAATGCTACTCGCCAGTAACCATGGCCGTCACCACCCCCGGTGTGGCCCACCCCACACTCCGGCCCGGGTGCGCCGGTGGTGGCGCAGCCCGGACCGTCGGCGGTGCGGGGCGGCGGCTCAGGCCCGGGGCGTGGGCAGCAGCGCCTCGGCGAGCGCGGGCAGTAGGAGGGAGAGCTGCCACCGGCGTGCGCCGTAGTCGCGCAGCACCTCGGTGACGGTGTCCACGGTGATTTCGTCCGGCGGCTGCCAGGCCAGCCGGCGGACCGAGTCCGGGGTGATCAGGTTCTCCGGCGGGAGCCGGTGCTCACCGGCGACCCGGACCACCACCTCCCGGCAGCGGGCCAGCCGCCCGGCGGCCACCGGGTCGCGTTCCGCCCACCGGTGCGGCGGGGGCGGCCCCTCCACCGTCGGGGTGACCGGCAACGCGTCATCGGCCAACTGGCGGGCCTCGTCGAGCGCCGTCAGCCAGGACCGGGCCAGCCGGCGCACCGACCGGCCGCCGAACCCGGGCAGGGTCAGCAGCGTCTTCTCGTCCTTCGGGTCCAGCTCGGCGGCGGCGATGATCGCCGAGTCGGGCAGTACCCGGCCCGGAGCGGCGTCGCGGCGTACGGCGATCTGGTCCCGGGCGTACCACAGGGCCCGGACCCGGGCCTGCGCCCGCGCCCCCCGGACCCGGTGGATGCCGGAGGTCCGCCGCCACGGCTCCGCCCGCACCCGGGGCGGCCGGGTGGCCCAGGTGATCAGCGCGGCGAACTCCTCCGCCGCCCACGCGGACTTGCCCTGCGCGCGCAGCTCCGCGTCCAGCGCGTCGCGCAGGTCGACGAGCATCTCCACGTCCAGCGCCGCGTAGGTCAGCCACGACTCGGGCAGCGGACGGCTGGACCAGTCGGCCGCCGAGTGGTGCTTCTCCAGGGTGTAGCCGAGCAACTGCTCGGTCAGCGCGGCCAGGCCGACCCGCTCGAAGCCGGCCAGCCGGGCGGCCAACTCGGTGTCGAACAACCGGCGCGGACGCAACCCCAGCTCGGCCAGGCAGGCCAGATCCTGGCTGGCGGCGTGCAACACCCACTCGGCGTCGCCGATCGCCTCGTCGAGGGCGGTCAGGTCGGGCAGCGGCAGCGGGTCGATCAGCGTGGTGCCGGCCCCCTCCCGGCGCAGCTGCACCAGGTAGGCCCGCTGGCTGTAGCGGTACCCGGAGGCCCGCTCGGCGTCCAGGGCCACCGGGCCGGTGCCCGCCGCGAAGCGGGCCACGACCTCGTCCAGCTCGGCGGGGGTGGCCACCGGCTGGGGGGTGCCGTCGCGGGGCGCGGTCAGCGGTACGGGCCCGCCGGAGGGCTGCTCGGTGCCCGGGTCCGCCGGCTGGTCGACGGCCGGGGGCGGAACGTCTGCCGTACGGCTTTCGGCGGCCCGACGGCGCAGGGGTGGTTCGTCGGTCACCTGACAACCCTAGTGCGCCCGGCCGACATGGTGTGCGCAGGCGGTCCGGTGTGTGTCGTCCCGGTGTCCGGCAGGGGTCCGGGCGGTGGGGACGGCCACCTCGGGTGCGGGACATTCCGCGTCGGGTGGGACGTCCCCGGTAGGTCGGGGACATCTGCTTGTGCCTCGGGCGTGTCGCGTCACTACCGGAGGGGGCGGCCGGTGGTCAGGCCGCGCCGGCCGGCCGGCGGTCGGTGAGCGCGGTGACGCCGGGCGGCGGCAGCCCCGCGGTGGAGGCGAGCAGCGCGCACCAGGCCGACAGGTGCGCACCCAGGTCCTCGCCGAGCGGCGTCCAGGACGCCCGGATCTCGACGTCCCCGGCGGCGGGCGGGCCGGCCAGGTCGCCGAACCGGGTCGACACGGTCTGGGTGACCGTGCCACCGGCCGCCCGGTAGCGCGCCTGGTGCGCCTCCAACGCATCGGTGAGCCAGGTCCAACCCACCCCCGGCAGCAGCGGATCGGCGGCCAGGTCGACCTCCAGGTCGGCGGTCACGTAGGTGACCAGCCGCAGGGTGCCCTGCCAGGCGTCGTGCCCGGCCGGGTCGTGCAGCAGGATCAGCCGTCCGTCGGCCACCTCGTCGTCGTCGCGCAGCACGGTGGCGGAGAGGGCGAACGCGTACGGGGCGAGCCGCTGGGGCGCGCCGACCTCCTCCAGGACGATCTCCGCCCGCGGGGTGACCGACCGCAGGCCGGCGACCGCGCGGGCGAACGTCTCCGGGAGCGCGATCGGGGGGGCCATGACCGGCAGCCTATGCCGACCCGCCGTCGCCCGCCGGGACGGCACGCCGAAGTGCCGCGTCCCGCCGCCGACCGGGACGTTCCGGTGGTCCGCGTGGCACCGTCGGCCGGGCGGGGCGGCCCACGGCCGGCCGGACCGGCCCACCCGGGCCACGGCGGCCGGGCGGGGCGGGCACCCGGCCACCGCCGACCGGCGCGGGCCGTGCACCCGGGCCGCCGCCGACCGGCGCGCGCCGGGGGCGCGGGTCACAAATGGCGGCGCTGCCCGTCGGGCCCGCGCGGGAGCGTGGCACGATTGCCGCGATGACCACCGACACCACGGGCACCGCAGCCCGAGACGGAGAATCCCGCCGCAACGGGCCGGCCCACTCGCCCTTCGTCCGGGCCTGCCGCCGGGAGTCCGTCCCGCACACCCCGGTCTGGTTCATGCGCCAGGCCGGCCGGTCCCTGCCGGAGTACCGGGAGATCCGGGCCAACGTGGGGATGCTCGACTCCTGCCGCCGGCCGGAGCTGGTAGCCGAGATCACCCTCCAGCCGGTCCGCCGGCACGGCGTCGACGCGGCGATCCTGTTCAGTGACATCGTCGTCCCGGTCGCCGCGGCCGGCATCGACCTGGACATCGTCGCCGGCACCGGGCCGGTGGTGGCCGAGCCGGTGCGCACCGTCGCCGACGTCGAGCGGGTCCGCCGCATCGACCGCGCCGACGTGTCCTACGTGGACGAAGCGGTCCGGCTGCTCGTCGCCGAGCTGGGCGACACCCCGCTGATCGGCTTCGCGGGCGCGCCGTTCACCCTGGCCAGCTACCTGGTCGAGGGCGGACCGTCGCGCACCCACGCCAGGACCAAGGCGATGATGTACGGCCAGCCCGAGCTGTGGCACGCGCTCTGCGCCCGGCTCGCCGAGGTCACCCTGGCGTTCCTGCGGGTGCAGGTCGACGCCGGGGTCTCCGCCGTGCAGCTCTTCGACTCCTGGGCCGGGGCCCTGTCGGAGGCCGACTACCGCCGTTTCGTCCTGCCGCACTCCACCGCCGTGCTGTCCGGTCTGGACGACGCGGGGGTGCCCCGGATCCACTTCGGGGTGGGCACCGCCGAACTGCTCGGCGCGATGGGCGAGGCCGGCGCCGACGTGGTCGGCGTCGACTGGCGTACCCCGCTGGACGTGGCGAGCCGCCGGATCGGGCCGGACCGGGCCGTGCAGGGCAACCTCGACCCGACCGTGCTGTTCGCCCCCTGGCCGGTGATCGAGGCCGAGGTGCGGCGGATCGTCGAGCAGGGCCGGGCCGCCCCCGGACACGTGTTCAACCTCGGTCACGGCGTGCTGCCGGAGACCGACCCCGAGGTGCTGACCCGGGTGGTCGCGCTGGTGCACGAGGTGTCCGCGTGCCGGGACGAGCAGGGCTGAGCGGTGCGGGCACGGCCGTGGCGGGTGGCGGTGGTCGGTGGCGGGATCACCGGCCTGGCCGCCGCGGTCCGGCTGCGCGACCGCGCCCCCGCCGACACCGGGATCACCGTGTACGAGCAGTCCGGCGCGCTCGGTGGCAAGCTGCGCACCGGTGAGCTGGCCGGCCGTACGGTGGAGTTCGGCGCGGAGTCGTTCCTGATGCGGGACCCGGCCGGGGGCGAGTCCGCCGCGGTGGCCCTGGCCCGCCGGCTCGGCCTGGCCGGGCGGATCGTGCACCCCACCGTCGGGCAGGCCGCGCTCGTCGTCGACGGCGGGCTGCGTCCGGTCCCGGGCGGCACGCTGGTCGGCGTACCCGGGGACCTGGCGGCGGTGGCGACGGTCGCCGAGCCCACCCCGGACGCCGACCGCGACGGCGGCCGGCCGCTGCTCGACGCCGACCAGGACGTCTCGGTCGGCGCGCTGGTCCGGGCCCGGTTCGGCGAGCAGGTGGTGCAGCGGCTGGTCGACCCGATGCTCGGCGGCGTCTACGCCGGCCGGGCCGACGACCTGTCCCTGGTCACCACCATGCCGGCGCTGGCCCGCGCGGCGCGGGTGGAACACACCCTGGTCGGCGCGGTCCGGGCCGCGCAGGCCGCCGCGCCGCGTGCGCCCGGCGCACCGGTCTTCGGCACCCTGGCCGGCGGGCTCAGCACCCTGGTCGAGGCGGCGGCCACGGCCAGCGGCGCGACGATCCGCCGCAACGCGGCGGTCCGTGAGTTGACCCCGGTCGGCGACGGCTGGCGGCTGACCGTCGGCCCGACCCGCGACCCGGAGTCGGTCGAGGCGGACGCGGTGCTGATCACCGTGCCGGCCCGGCCCACCGCCCGGCTGCTCGCCGGGTTCGCCCCGGCGCAGGCGGCGACCGTCGGCGGGCTGGACTACGCCAGCGTCGCGCTGGTCACCCTGGCGCTGCCCGCGCCGGCGTTGCCCCGGCTCTCCGGCTTCCTGGTGCCGGCGACCGAGGGACTGCTGATCAAGGCGTCCACCTTCTTCACCACCAAGTGGGGCCACCTGGCCGCGCCGGACGGGTTGGCCCTGGTCCGCGCCTCCGTGGGTCGCTACGGCGAGGAGGCCTCGCTCCAGGTCACCGACGACGACCTGCTCGCCACCGTGCACCGGGAGCTGACCCGGGTGCTCGGGGTGGCGCTGCCCACGCCGGTCGCCGGTCACGTGCAGCGCTGGGGCGGTGCGTTGCCCCAGTACGCCCCCGGGCACACCGGGCGGGTGGCCGCCGTCCGGGCGGCGCTGCGCGCGTCGCACCCCACCCTGGCGGTGGCCGGCGCGGGTTTCGACGGGGTCGGCATCCCGGTCTGCGTCCGTTCCGGCGAGAGCGCGGCCGACGAGATCATCGAAGCACTGGGAGGATCGGGTCCATGACCGAGCAGAGCACCGAGCAGTCCAACGCGGCCCGGATCAGGGAACTCAACGCCACCGTGCGCTACACCATGTGGTCGGTGTACCGGGCCACCGGTGGGCTGCCGGCGCTGCGGGAGAACGTCACCGGCGAGGTGGAGTCGCTCTTCGAGGAGCTGGCCGGCAAGGACGTCGTGGTCCGGGGCATGTACGACGTGGCCGGGCTGCGCGCCGACGCGGACGTGATGATCTGGTGGCACTCGTCGTCCAGCGACGCCCTCCAGGACGCCTACCTGCGGTTGCGCCGCACCACCCTGGGGCGGGCGTTGACCCCGGTGTGGTCGCAGTTGGCGCTGCACCGGCCGGCGGAGTTCAACAAGAGCCACATCCCGGCGTTCCTCGCCGACGAGGAGCCCCGGCCGTACCTGTGCGTCTACCCGTTCGTCAGGTCCTACGAGTGGTACCTGCTGCCGGACGCCGAGCGGCGGGAGCTGCTGGCCGAGCACGGGAGGATGGCGCGCGGTTACCCGGACGTCCGGGCCAACACGGTCGCCTCGTTCGCCCTCGGCGACTACGAGTGGATGCTCGCCTTCGAGGCCGACGAGTTGCACCGGATCGTCGACCTGATGCGGGACCTGCGGGCCTCCGGGGCCCGGCGGCACGTCCGCGAGGAGGTCCCGTTCTACACCGGCCGGCGTCGCTCGGTCGCCGACATCGTCAACTGCCTGGTCTGACCGCCCGCCGGGCCGGCTCGTGCCCGACCACGGACGTGGTGGCCTCCGCGTGACGGGAGGCCACCACGTCCGTGTGGGGTCGGGACCGGTCAGAGGGTCGCGGTGCAGACCGGGGTCGGGCTGGCGCCGCTGGTGCCCGAGGCGAGGAAACCGAAGGTGGTCTTCCCGCCGGCGGCCAACGCGCCGTTGTAGTTGACGTTGCGGGCGGTCACCGCAGACCCGCTGCTGGTCAGCGTGGCGTTCCACGCCTGGCTGACCTGCTGGCCCCCGGAGTACGTCCAGTTCACCGTCCAGCCCTTGATCGCCGAGGTGCCGGCGGTCACGTCCACCTCACCCTGGAACCCACCGTTCCAGGTGGAGGTCACCCGGTAGGTCGCGGTGCAGCCACCGGTCGCCGGCGGGGTGGTCGGCGGAGCCGTGGTCGGCGGCGGGGTGGTGGGCGGCGCGGTGGTGGGCGGTGGGGTGGTCGGCGGGGCCGTGGTGGGCGGCGGGGTGGTCGGGTTGGTGCCGCCACCGAAGTCCACGTCACTGCACAGGTAGTACGACTGGTCCAGGTGGCTGGCCTGCCACACGGTGTAGACGATGTGCCGGCCGGTACGACCCGGCGCGTTCACCGGGATCTGGATCGACACGCCGCCGGTGTCCCGGTCCCACTGGGAGGCCGGGGTGTTGCCGATCTGCCCGGCCAGTTCCAGGTTGCTCCAGCCCAGTGGCGTGGTCAGCGCGTTGAAACCCTGCTTGGTGACGTACACCCGGATGTAGTCGGCGCCGTGGCTGGCCTGGTCGAAGAACTTCAGCCGGAAGCTGTTCGCCACCGACGTGGTCTTCCACGCCCCCACGGTGTCCAGGGCGTTGTAGCGGCCGTTCTGGGTGCGTCCGCCGCTGCACAGCTGGCCGTTCGGGATGGCGCCCTGGTGGTTACCGGCGACCCCCTCGCGGAACAGGCCGTTCCAGTTCCACATGGCCTGCGGGTCGGCCTGCCAGGCCTGCCAGCACATCGGGTCCTCGGTGGCCATGCGCGGGTTCTGGAACTCGGCACCCCAGCGCTCCCAGCAGCTGTAGGCGCGGAACCCCGGGTTCACCACCGCGCCGTGCGCGGACGCCGAGTTGGCCAGGGCGGTGGTGAGCAGCAGCGCGATGACCGCGCCGATGGTGAGCAGCGACCCCGCGAGCGCGGTGGGTCGTCTGCGTAGGACGGTGGACATGGAGCCTCCGAGGTGAAGGGGTCTATCGATCGACGCCCGGACGGCCGGGAGTTGCCCCTCCCGTGCCTGCTGTGCGGCTCCCACTGCCCCCGCAGGCTTGCATAGGAAAGCGGTGTCCGTCAATATTTCGCGCCGTCTGCCCCGCTCCGGCGCATCGGCAGGTGGGGGATGCCGTCCTCGACGTACTCCGGGCCGGTCACCGTGAAGCCGTGCCCGGCGTAGAAACCGGCCAGGTGGGCCTGCGCCTCCAGCACGCACGGCCGGTCGCCGGCCAGCCGCAACGCCTCGGTCATCAGCCGGCCGGCGAGCCCACCGCCCCGGGCCGCCGGGGCCACCACCACCCGGCCGATCCGCACCACCCCGCCCGGGTCGGCGAGCAGCCGCAGGTAGGCCCGCACGACGCCGTCGTGGGCCAGCCAGAGGTGCCGGGTGCCGGGCTCGACGTCCCGCCCGTCCAGCTCCGGGTACGGGCAGTGCTGTTCCACCACGAACACGTCGATCCGCAACCGCAGCAGGTCGTGGAAGGTACGGGTGTCCAGTTCGGCGAACGGGGCGACGTGGACGTCGAGAGTCTGCGGTTCCATCCCGCGATGGTAGGCGGCCCGCCCTGCCGCCCTGCGGGGTCGCCGGTCGGTCGGCCGCGCTGCCCTGCGGGGCGGCAGGGCGGGTCCGCCGCCGCGCCGCCCGACATGCCGCGCCGGAGGCATCGGGGGAGGGTGGGTCAGGCCGGGCGGGCGCCGACCGCGTCGCGGATCTCGGCGCCCAGGGCCTCCACCGCGCGGGCGCAGTGCGCGCAGCAGAAGAACCGGCCGCCGACCTCCACCCCGTGCCCGATGATCTTCACCTGGCAGTGCTCGCAGATCGGCGCGAGCTTGTGCGCCGCGCACTCGAAGGAGTCGAAGGTGTGCACGTCACCGCTGACCGTGCGCACTTCGAACGCCATCCAGTAGTCGTTGCCGCAGACCTCGCAGGTAGCCATCTGTCGTACCCCCCGAATCGGACATCTTCCCCAAGCGTGCCTCGCGGGAACAGCTAAAGGAGGCAAATGCCCTGAATTCGGTCGGGTTGGACGGCGTGTCGGGGTCAGCTCTGCGTCGGCTCCAGCCGGATCGAGACCGAGTTCACGCAGTGCCGGGTGTCCTTCGGGGTGAAACCCTCGCCGTGGAAGACGTGCCCCAGGTGGCTGTCGCAGCGGGCGCAGCGGATCTCGGTGCGGACCATGCCGAGGCTGCGGTCCTGGATCTCCTTGACCCGGCCCGGGATGGCGTCGTCGAAGCTCGGCCAGCCGCAGTGCGAGTCGAACTTGGTGTCACTGGAGAACAACTCCAGCCCGCAGGCCCGGCAGTGGTAGACGCCGGGGGTCTTCGTGTCGACGTACTCGCCGGTGAAGGGGCGTTCGGTGCCGGCCTCGCGCAGCACCCGGAACTCCTCCGGGGTCAGCCGGACCCGCCACTCGTCCTCGGTGCGGGGCAGTTCGCTCTCGTCAAGACTCACCCGCCAACCGTACGTCGGATGTCGGGGGCATCGCATATGGTCGCGCCATGGCGGGCAGCGGGAAGACGACGGCGACCGAGGTCGAGGTGGCCGGGCGCAGCGTCCGGCTGAGCAGCCCGGATCGGGTGATCTTCCCGGAGCGCGGCTTCACCAAGGCCGACGTCTTCCACTACTACGTCGCGGTGGGCGAGGGCATCATGCGTGCTCTGGTCGACCGGCCGACCACCCTGCAACGCTTCCCCGACGGCATCGCGGGGGAGGCGTTCTTCTCCAAGCGGGTGCCCACCCGGGGGGTGCCGCCGTGGGTGCGGACGGTCGGCATCACCTTCCCCAGCGGCCGGGGGGCCGACGAGCTGCGCCCGACCGACCTCGCCCACGTCGCCTGGGCCGCGCAGATGGGCACGGTGGTGTTCCATCCCTGGCCGGTCCGGGCCGCCGCCGTCGACCACCCCGACGAACTGCGGGTGGATCTCGATCCGCAGCCCGGCACCGACTTCGCCGACGCGGCGACGGCCGCCGCCGAGCTGCGGGGCATCCTCACCGAGTTGGGCGTCACCGGCTGGCCGAAGACCTCCGGCGGCCGGGGGCTGCACGTCTACCTGCGCATCGCCCCGCGTTGGACGTTCACCGAGGTGCGCCGGGCCACCATCGCGCTGGCCCGGGAGCTGGAACGGCGTCGTCCCGACCTGGTCACCACCGCCTGGTGGAAGGAGGAACGCGGGCAGCGGGTCTTCGTCGACTACAACCAGATGGCCCGGGACCGCACCATCGCCTGCGCGTACTCGCTGCGGGCCACCGCGCGGGCCACCGTCTCCACCCCGGTCACCTGGGACGAGCTGCCCGACGTCGATCCCGACGATTTCGACCTGCGGACGGTTCCGGTCCGGTTGGCCGAGCGGGGCGACCCGCACGCGGGCATCGACGACGACCCCGCCGACATCACGCCCCTGCTCGACTGGGCCGAGCGGGACGCCGGGCAGGGCCTGGGCGACCTGCCCTATCCACCCGACCATCCGAAGATGCCCGGCGAACCGAAACGGGTGCAGCCGAGCCGGGCGAAGCACCCGGTCGACGACGCCACCGCCTGACAGTCGACCACGCCACCGGCGGAATTCGGAATACCGACGGCGGCGGGGGTACGGGGTGCCCGCCGGTAATCCGAAATCAGTTGCGCGGCATGCCACTCCCACGCGTGAAAATGGCATTCCTCCGTACTCTTTCCGGTACTGATGATTGCGCTCGACTGGTCGACACGCCTACGGTCGAATATGAAAGGTAGGATGCGCGGACGTCGGCTGCACTCCTGTGAACAGGGCTTATGCCCTCGATGCTGAGTGTCCGGTCGGCTGCCGGTCGGCGGCGAGGGCCGGTTCTCCGGTCAGCGGCTCCGATTCATCCGACCGGACGCGGGCACCGGACAGGGGAATCACCATGGCGGCCACGACGAGAAGAACGCAGCGGATCGGCGGGGTGCCGGGCCGGCATTCCGTGATCCTCGAATATCTCAAGCTCCTACCGGCCGTGCTCACCGGGGTGGCCGCGGTCCTCGTCGCTCTCACCGGACTGCTGACCCTGCTCGTCAGATAGTTTCCGGCAGGCGGTCGGCCGGGCGATCCGCATGCGGTTCCGGGGTCGCGTCCCCGGGCCGGCACCCGTCGACCGGTGCGGGGGTGTTCGCGGGCCGGGTGGATGGTCGGGCCGTCCAGGCGAGGAAACGGTCGAACAGTTCCGCCGGGGACGGGGCCGGGTGCGGATCGAGCCGCACCAGGTCGGCGGTGGCCTCGAACAACTGGCTGGACATGTAGATCGACAGCGCCACCCGGTCCCGTCGGTACTCCCTGGTCAGGAGCAGGCGGGCGGGTTGGCACGGCCAGGGTGCGGCGCACGTCCGGCAGCGCCACAGCGGACGCATCGGCGGATGCCCACCCACGGGCCGCCGCTGCCGATCATGAACAGGCGAAACGTTCGACAGGGTCACGCCATCATCGTGACCCTGTCCGTTGCCTGCGTCAATAGTCTCCGTAGTTGTCGACGTCGAGAACGGTGCATGCTGTCATTGTCAACTCGTGGACCTCGTCGGCGTGTCGGAGATCAGGACGATGCTCGGGAACGTCTCCCGGCAGCGCGCGTCCGTGATCGCCAACCAGCGGAACTTCCCGGAACCCGTGGCGGTGCTGGCGATGGGCAAGGTGTGGCGCAAGGCCGACGTCGAGGCGTGGATCCGCGAGCACCGGCCGGAGTTGACGACGGGCTGATCCCGGTCGGCCGACTGGGATGATCATCTCAATGTCGCTGATGTTGCGGTATGCAGCCGCCGTGACCGCGCAACATCGGCCCACCTGAGTTGATCATCGGGGCGGTGGTCGGTGTGGCCGCGCAACATCGGCCCAACCGGGTGGATCTCGGGGTCAGCGGCCGGCGGCGATCGCCTCGACCGCCTCCTTGGCGGTGCGCAGGTCCACGCCGGTCGCCTCCCGGTACGCCTTGATCGCCCTGATCTTGTCGCCCCGGGCCAGGTGCTCCCGCACCCCGGGCAGGGCCGGGCCCCGGTCCACGACGCCCAGGTGCTCCATGATCAGCCGCTGGCGCCGCTCGATCTCCACCAGCCGGAACGACACGTCGTCGCGGCGACTGCGCAGCGGGAACTGCATCACCAGCGCCAGCACGAGGGCGAGCGTCGACAACATCAGCGCGGTTTCCATGCCGCCGATCACACCAGATCCACGACTGCGGGCCAACCCGCTGGCCAGGGTAACGATCAAGTAACGGCTGCGAACCTTTCCCGCCGGGTCACCCCTCTTGCTCTCCGTCGGCCCGACCCCGGGCCACGGGGAGGCAACGGATGAAGCTGGTGTGGAGGCGGGCCCGCGAGGCGCGGGGACTGCTGCTCGCGGCGGTCGCCGCTGCGGTGGTCGCGATCGCACTGGTCACCGGGCTGGCCGACTACAACCGGCGGGCCGTCGACGCCGGGCAGCGCGCCCTGATCACCGCCGCGCCCGTCGAGGAACGCAGCCTGCTGGTCAGCGGCTCCGGTGGCCGCGACCGCACCGAGTACGCCACCCGCGACCGGGCCGTCCGGGACGGCTTCGCCACCGCCCTCAAGGGCACCCCGATCCGGGTCTCCGCCGCCCGCTACGGCACCGGACGGGAACTCACCGGCATCCTCGCCCCGGGCATCCGGACCGGAAAGGAACCGGTCTTCGCCACCCTGGCCACCCTGGACGACCTGGCCGCGCACGCCGACCTCGTCGACGGCGACTGGCCGACCGCCGGGGCCGGCCCGCTCCAGGCCACCCTGCCCGAGAAGGTCGCCGGTGCGCTGGGCCTGCGGACCGGCGACCGGGTGCCGATGCGCGACCGCAGTGCCGACCGGCGTACCGAGGTGGTGCTCTCCGGCACCTGGCGGCCCCGCGACCCGGCCGACCCGTACTGGCGGCTCGCCCCCGGACTGGGCACCGACGCGGACGGCGACGCCACGCACGGGCCGTTCGTGCTCGACCCGGCCGACTTCGCGGCCACCTTCCCCGGCTCGGTCTCCGCCGCCTGGGTGATCGCGCCCGACCTGACCGCCGTCGGGGCGGACCGGCTGCCGGCGCTGCGCCGGGCCGTCGCCACCGCCGCGACCGGGGTGCCCGAGGAGGCCGGACTCGGCTCGTCGGCCCAGGCGGTGACCACCCTCGACCGGCTCATCGACCGGATCAGCCGGGCCGATCTGGCCGGCCGCTCGGCCCTGGCCACCCCGCTGCTGCTGATCGTCGTCCTCGGCGGGTACGCGCTCGTGCTGATCGCCGCCCTGCTGCACGAGGACCGGCGCGCCCAGACCGCCCTGCTGCGGGCCCGGGGCGCGGCCCGCCGGCAACTCGCCGGCCTGGCCGCCCGGGAGGCGACCCTGGTGGTCGTCCCCGCCGCCCTGCTCGGGCCCCTGCTCGCCGGTGGGGCGCTGCGCCGGGTCGCCGCCGACGGTCCGGTCGACCTCGGCGGTGCCGTCGGCGGTGGCCGGTGGGTCTGGGCGGCGGCCCTGGCCACCGCCGCCGGCTGCCTCGTCGCGATGGTCGCCCCCACCCTGCGCGGCGCGGGCACCTACGTGGCCGACCTGGCCGCCCGGTCCCGCCCCGACCGGGTCACCACCGTCAGCCGGGCCGGACTCGACCTGGCCCTGGTCGCCTTCGCCGTCCTCGCCTGGGTGCAACTGCGCCGTTACTCCTCACCGCTGGCCGGCGCCGGCAACGACCTCGGCGTCGACCCGCTGCTGGTGGCCGCGCCGACGCTGGGGGTGCTGGCCGGGGCGGTGGTGGCGTTGCGGCTGATCCCGCCGGCCACCCGGTTCGCCGAACGGTTCGTCGACAGGCGACCGTGGACCGCGACCATCTTCGGCATGTGGCAGGCCGGGCGGCGGCCACACGCCGGGCCGGTGCTGCTGCTCGCCCTCGCCGTCGGCGGCAGCACGCTGGCCTGGTCGCTCGTCGCCACCGGGGAACGGTCCCAGGTCGACCAGGCCGACCACCGTGTCGGCGCAGACCTGCGGCTGGTCGAACGCACCGGCGTCGCCCCCCTCGACCGGGCCGCCGCGCTCGCCGCCCTGCCCGGCGTCGACCGGGCGCTGCCGGCCTGGCGCGACGACGTCCGGGTCGGCCGGGACGACCGGCAGGCCACCGTCCTCGGCCTGGACACCGCCCAGGCCGCCGAGGTCGCCAAGCTCAGCGACCGGCTCGCCGACCGGCCCGCGCGGGAACTGTTCGCACGGCTGACCGCCGCCCGGGGGCCGGCCCTCGGGCTGCCGCTGCCGGCCGACGCCCGCAGCCTCACCGGCACCGTGCGTACCCCCGTCGACCAGGCCGTCACCCCGCACCGGATCGCCGTGTCGATGCTGCTCACCCGGGCCGACGGGCTCGCCTACCGGCTGCCCGTGGCGAGCACCGGCAGCGACGGGCGGACCGTCGGGTTCCGGGTCGACCTGCCTGCCGTCGCGGGACTGCGGCTGGCCGGATTCGAGGCCGACGGCGGGGACGTCGCCGGCACCGCGTACGCGCTCCAGGTGCGTGACCTGCGCACCGTCGGCCCGGATGCCCGGTCCACCACGCTCACCCCCACCGGCCGGTGGCGGGTGGCCGCCGCCGAGTCCACCGGGAACAGCACCGCCACCGCCGACGACGCCGGACTGACCGCCACCCACCCCGTCGGGTTCCTCGACGGCGGCCGGTACGCCTACCAGCCCGCGTCCCGCTTCGCGGTGGTTCCGGACGGCCCGGATACCGCCGTACCGGCCGTGATGACCCCGGCCGTGCGGGCCGCGCTCAACGTCCGGCCCGGGGAGACCGTGCAGCTGACCCTGTCCGGGGTCTCCCTGCCGGTACGCCTGGTCGGGGAGGTGACCGCGCTGCCCGCCACCGCCGGCGACGGGGTGCTGCTCGACCTGCCCGCCGCCACCGACTGGCTGATCCGCAACTCGGGCACCGTCCGGCCGGTACCCGAGTGGTGGCTGCGGACCGACGCCGGCGCCCACGCCGAGGCGACCCGGGCCGCCGCCGCGCTGCCCGGGACGACCCTGCTGGACCGCCGGCAGGCCGCCGCCGTGGCCGCCGACGACCCGTACTGGCAGGGGGCCCGGACCGGGTTGCTGGCCGCCGCCCTCGGCTCGGTGCTGCTCGCCCTGGTCGGCCTGGTGGTCGACGTGTGGGCCACCGCCCGGCACCGGCTCGGCGAGTTCTCGGTGCTGCACACCCTCGGCGCGTCCCCCCGGCTGCTGGCCCGCGCGCTGCTCGCCGAACAGACCTTCCTGGCCGGGATCGGCGTCGGGGTCGGCCTGCTGCTCGGCGCGGTCGTCGGGGCCACCATGGCACCCCTGGTGATCCTCACCCCGGCCGCCGGGCGACCCGTGCCCGCACCGACGTTCGCCCTGGCCTGGGCCCCGATCGGGTGGACCGTGGCGGGGCTGCTGCTGGCCGCGCTGGCCGGCAGCGCGGCGATGGCCGCCGGGCTGCGGCAGCGGGTCGCCGCCGCCCGGCTGCGCACCGGGGGAGACCGGTGAGGACCCCGACGACCGGACCGCTGCACCACGGGGAGGACCAGCGATGAACATCGGCGTCGTGATCCGTCGGGTACGCGCCCACAGCGGGCAGTTCCTGCTGCTGGCCGCGCTGACCCTGGTGATCGCACTGCTGGTCGCCGGGGTGCCGAGGGTGGCCAACCGGCTGGCCGACCAGGGGCTGCGGGAACACCTCGCCGCCGAGCCCGGCGCCCGCCGCGACCTGACCTGGACCACCCGTCCCGTCGTCGGCGCGCCACCGGCCAGCAGCCGGGCCGCCGACCTCGACACGTTCCAGCAGCGGATGCCCGCCGACGTGCGCGCCGCCGTGGCGCACCGCTGGTACGCCGCGCAGACCCCCGGCGACCTGGTTACCGGCCCCGACCTGGCCCGGGGCAACTACCTGGTGGAGCTGGGCCTGCGTGCCACCCCCGGCATCGAGACGACCGGCACCCTGGTGCAGGGACGCTGGCCGGTCGTCCCGCCCGACGACGACGCCCCGGTGCAGGTCGCCCTCGCCGCCGACGTCGCCGGCCGGTTCGGGCTGCGCGTCGGCAGCCGGCTCCGGCTCGCCGCCCCCGACCCGCAACACCCGTCCACCCCGCTGACCGTGGTCGGCCTGTTCCGCCCCGTCGACCCCGCCGACGGAAGCTGGGACGCCCTGCCGTCGGTGCTCCAGGTCGGCGAGCCGGAGGGCGACGGTCAACCGTTCATCCTGGTCGGGACGGTCGCCGTCGCCGCCCTGGACCGGCTGGCCGGGCAGGGACGGCCGGTCTCCTTCACCTGGCGCTACCGGCTCGGCGCGGACGGCATCGACGTGCGACGCATCGACCAGCTCGTCGACGGGGTGCAACGGCTGGCGCGGGCCAGCACCGCCACCGACGCCGAGTTGACCCAGGGCGTCGACGTGCCGCTGCGCGAGTTCAGCCGGGCGGTCACCTCCGCGCGTACCGTGCTCGCCGTCATCGCCGCCGGGGTGCTGGCGACGCTGGCCGGGCTGGTCGTGCTGGCCGCCGCGCTGGCCGTACGCCGCCGCCGCGCCGAGTTCGTGCTGATCCGCGCCCGGGGCGGCGGGGCCACCACCGGACTGCGGCGCAGCCTCGCCGAGTCGCTGCTGGTCGTCCCGCCCGCCGCCGGGCTCGGCTGGCTGCTCGGTGGCCTGCTGCCCGGCGCGCCCGGCGGCACCGGGCCGCTCGCCGTCGGCGCGACAGTCCTGGTCACCCTGGCGCTGCCGGTGGCGACGCTGGCCGTACCGTCCGGGGTGGTCGGGCGGCGGGACCTGGGCCGGCTGCGGCCGTCCGCCCGGCGGGCCACCACCGAGGCCGCGCTGGTGCTGCTGGCCGGGCTGGCGGTGCTGCTGCTGCGGCGGCGCGGCCTCACCCCCGGCACGGTGGATCCGCTGCTGGTGTCGGTGCCGGCGCTGGTCGCGGTCGCGGCGTCGGTGCTGGCGCTGCGGCTGTACCCGTGGCCGGTGCGGCTGGCCGGGCGGCTCGCCGCGCGTACCCGGGGAAGTGTCGCCTTCCTGGGCACGGCCCGCGCCGGCCGGGCGGCGGCGGCCACCCCGCTGGTCGTGGTGGTGCTCGCGGTCGCCACCGCCGCGTTCTGCGCGGTGGTCGCCACCGGCATCGAGGACACCCGCGACGACGTCGCCACCCGGGCGGTGCCGGCGGACGCGCTGATCCGGGGCGACCGGCTCGCCCCCGACACCGGGCCGGCGCTGCAACGGTTGCCCGGGGTACGGGCCGCCACCGGGCTGGTCGACGAGTCGGCGCAACGCCTGGCCACCGACGCCCTCGGCACCGACGCCCGGTTGCGCGACACCAGCGTGCTGCTGGTCGACGGCCCCGGCCTGGCCCGCACGGCGTCCGCCGCCGGCCGGGACGTTCCGGTGCCCGGCCCGCTGCGCGACGCCCGGCCGGGCGACGGCCCGCTGCCGGCGGTGGTCTCCCCGGCCGTCGCCGCCGACCTCGCCGATGCCGGCCTGCGGTCCGCCTTCATCACGGTGCAGGGCCAGCGGTACGAGTTCACCCCCGCCGGCACCGTCGCCGACTTCCCGCTGGTCCGGCCGAACACCAGCCGGTACGTGGTGCTGCCCTGGCAGGCGCTGCCCCGGCGGGACAGCCCGCCGGTGCCCACCGGGTTCCTGGTGGCCGGCGACCGGCTCGACGCCGGGGCGCTGCGCCAGGCCGGGGACGAGGGTCAGCGGCGCTACCAGACCGGCGGCGCGGTCACCGGCCGGGAGCGGCCCCGGGGCGTCGCGGTGGAGACCTGGTCACAGACCCGGCTGCGGCTGGGCGGCGGCGGCGCGAACGGGCTGCTGGCGTTCGGGTTCACCGCCGGTGCGGTGACCGGTGGGGTGCTGGCGCTGCTCGCGGTCGCCTTCACCGTGCTGGCCGGGGCCCGCGCCCGGGGCGAGGTGCTGTCCCGGCTGCGCACCCTCGGGCTGTCCCGCCGGCAGTGGCGGGGGCTGCTGCTGGTGGAACTGGCCCCGCTGGTCGGGGTGTCGGTGCTGACCGGCGCGCTGGTCGGGGTGCTGCTGCCGCTGCTGCTCACCCCGCTGCTCGGTCTCGCCGCGTTCACCAGCGGCACGCCGGTGCGGGTGGGTATCGCCCCCGGTCCGGTCGCCGCCACGGTCGGGCTCGGCACGGTCGCGCTGGGCTTCGCCCTGGCGGTGGAGGCCCTGAACAACCGCCGGATGCGCCTCGGTGAGGTGCTCCGGCTCGGAGAGGAGAGCTGAGATGACCACGACCGTCCCGGACCCCGTCGTCCCGGACCTGGCCGACCTGCAACGCCGGGCGGCGCAGCGGGCGGCCGAACGGGCCGGCGGGCAGGACCGGCTGCGCGGGCACATCGTCTGCGACGGGCTGGTCCGGATCTTCAAGACCGAGGGGGTCGAGGTGGTCGCCCTCCAGGGTCTCGACCTGGTGATCGACCGGGGTGAGCTGGTGGCGGTCGTCGGGGCCTCCGGCTCGGGCAAGTCGACCCTGCTCAACATTCTCTCCGGGCTGGACACGCCGACCGCCGGCATCGCCCGGGTCGCCGAATACGACCTGCTGTCGATGTCGGCCCGCCGCCGGTTGGCCTACCGGCGACGCACCGTCGGGTTCGTCTGGCAGCAGACCGGCCGGAACCTGCTGCCGTACCTGACCGCGCGGGAGAACGTGGAACTGCCGATGCGGCTGGCCCGGCGCGGCGGTGGCGCACGGGCCCGCCGCCGGCGCGCCGACGAACTACTGGAACTGGTCGGGGTGGGGTACTGCGCGGACCGGCGACCCGGCCAGCTCAGCGGCGGCGAACAGCAGCGCTGCGCGGTGGCGGTGGCGGTCGCCAACGACCCGGAGGTGCTCTTCGCCGACGAGCCGACCGGTGAGCTGGACGAGGCGACCGGCGCGGAGGTCTTCGCGGCGCTGCGCACCATCAACGCCGAACTGGGGGTGACCGTGGTGGTGGTCACCCACGACCACGCCGTCGCCGACCAGGTCCGCCGCACCGTCGCGATCCGCGACGGCCGGACCGCCTCCGAGGTACGCCGCACCGCCCGCGTCGGCGTCGACGGCAGCACCGAACTGGTCAGCGAGGAGTACGCGGTGCTGGACCGCACCGGCCGGATGCAGCTCCCGGCGCCGTTCGTGGAGGCCCTGGCCCTGCGCGACCGGGTCCGCCTCGACCTCGCCCCGGACCACGTGCAGGTCCGCCCCGGCGACCGGACGCCGCAGCAGAACGGGAGTGACGCATGAGCGAGCAGGTCTCCGTCCGGGCCGCCGACCCGGTCACCGACGAGGTGGTCCGGGTCGAGCAGGTGAGCCGGACGTTCGGCCGGGGGCGGCACGCCGTGCACGCCGTCCGGGAGGTCTCGTTCACCGCCGCCCGGGGCGAACTGGTGGCGGTGCGGGGGCGTTCCGGTGCCGGCAAGACCACCCTGCTCAACCTCATCGGCGGGTTGGACCGACCGGACGCCGGCCGGGTGCGGGTGGCCGGACACGACGTCACCGCCGCCGGTGAGGCCGAGCTGCTGCGGCTGCGCCGGGGCACCGTCGGTTTCGTGTTCCAGACCTTCGGGCTGGTGCCGATCCTGTCGGCGGCGGAGAACGTCGGGGTGCCGCTGCGACTGGCCCGGGTCCCGGCGGCACAGCGCGAACAGCGGGTGGCGGTGCTGCTGGAACTGGTGGGTCTGGGCGCGCACGCCCGACAGCGCCCGTACGAGCTGTCCGGCGGGCAGCAGCAGCGGGTCGCGGTGGCCCGCGCCCTGGCCAACGAACCCGACCTGCTGATCGCCGACGAGCCGACCGGCCAGCTCGACTCCGAGACCGGCCGGGCGATCATGGACCTGCTCCGCGCGGTGGTGCACGCCCGGGGGATGACCGCGCTGGTCGCCACCCACGACCCGGCGCTGATCGAGGTGGCCGACCGGACGCTGACCCTGCGCGACGGCCGCCTGGCCGACGACTGAGCCGGCCGGCTGACCCGCCCCCGGGCTGTCAGAGAGTGAGTTTCATGCCCTCGTGGCTGGCGACGAAGCCGAGGCGTCGGTAGAACCGGTGTGCGTCGGTGCGGGACTTGTCGGTGGTGAGCTGCACCAGTCCGCAGCCCCGCTCGCGGGCCCGGTCGATCGCCCAGGTCATCATCGCCTCGCCCACCCCCTGCCCGCGCAGGTCGGCGCGGACCCGGACCGCCTCGACCAGCGCCCGTTGCGCGCCGTGCCGGCCCAGCCCCGGGATGTAGGTGAGCTGGAAGCAGCCGACCACCTCCCCGTCGCGTTCGGCCACCACCTGCTGGTTGCGCGGGTCGGCGGTGATGTCGGCGAAGGCCCGCTCGTACGCCTCGTCCACCGTGTGGTGCTCGCGCGTGCTGCCGAGCACGTCGTCGGCGAGCAGGGTCAGGATGGCGGGCAGGTCGGCCCGGACCGCCTCGCGCAGGGTCACCTCGGTCACGCCGGGCAGCCTGCCACAGCGACCCTGGTCGATCGACGGGCGGAGGTGGCGGACGGGGTGCAGCATGATGCGACATGGAGCCGTTGCTGCTGCCGTTCCGGTGGGTCTACCGGGGCCTGGTGTACTTCGCCAACTCGCCCCGGACGCTGATCACCTCGTACCTGCTGATGATCGTGGTGGCCGGGGTGATCTACGGCGAGGTGGAGCACCGCAGCGCCGCCGACGCCGTCTGGTGGGCGGTGGTCACCGCCTCCACCGTCGGGTACGGCGACATCTCGCCGACCACCTGGCCGGGGCGGGCCCTCGCCGCGTTGCTGATCTCCACCATGGTGCTGCTGGTCATCCCTCTGATCACCGCGCACTTCGCCAGTCGGCTCATCGTCGACGACGACGCGTTCGAGCACGTCGAGCAGGAGGAGTTGAAGAACGACGTGCGGCGGATGCGGGCCCTGCTGGAGGAGTTGGCCGCCCGACAGGGCATCACGTTGCCGGAGTTGCCACCGCCGCCGGCCCCACCGGACCACGCGACCCTCGTCCGGCAACGGCTGCGCGGACGCCGCAACCGCCGCTGAGCCGCAGCCCGCCTGACCCGCCGGGGGCCTGCCGTCGCCGGTCAGCGGGCGGGGCAGCGCAGCCCCTCCCGGGGCACGGTGAGCGAGATCAGGTAGGCGTCCACCGCCTCGGTGATGCAGGAGGTCTGCGGGTAGGCGGTGTGCCCCTCGCCCTCCCAGGTGAGCACCCGCCCGACCCCCAGCATGTCGGCCAGCCGGGCGGTCTGCTCGTACGGGGTGGCCGGGTCACCGGTGGTGCCCACCACCACGATCGGCGGGGCACCGTCGGCCCGGCCGGTCGGGTACGGGTCCCGCCCGCCCGGCCACTCGACACAACCGAACATGCCCACCGCCAGGGCCGGCCCGAACAGCGGATACTTCTGCCGCCACTCGGACTGCAACCGGCGGATCTGGTCGACGCTGGGCTTCTCGGTCTCGTCGGCGCAGTTCACCGCCAGGTTGGCGTCGAAGAGGTTGGAGTAGTGCCCGTCCTCGCCCCGCCCGGCGTACGAGTCGGCGAGCTTGAACACGTCGGTCGGGTCGCCCTCGTCGAGGCGGTCGATCGCGCGGGCCAGTTCCTCCCAGCCCGACTCGGTGTAGAGCGAGGAGATCACCGCGTAGAAGACCCATCCGGAGGTGGCCTCCCGCCCGTCGGCACCGCGTACCGGGGAGACCTTCGCCTTGTCGATCGCCGCGGTGACCGCGCCCCGGGCGTCCGGGGCGATCGGGCAGCGGCCGGCGTTCGCCGCGCACCACCTGTCGAAGTTGTCGAACGCCCGCTCGAAACCCCGGGCCTGGCTCTCCGAACCGGCCACCAGTTGCTGCCGGGGGTCGACCGCGCCGTCGAGCACCAGCGCCCGGACCCGCTGCGGGTAGAGCTGGGCGTAGGTCGCCCCGAGCAGGGTGCCGTAGGAGTAGCCGAGGTAGGTGAGCTTGTCGTCGCCGACGGCGGCCCGGACCGCGTCCATGTCCCGGGCGGCCTGCTCGGTGCCGTAGAGCGGGAGCTGGTCGCCGTACCGGTCGCCGCAGCCCCGGCCGATCCGCCGGTTGAGCGCCTGGTAGGCGTCGAAGGACTGCTGGCTGCGGGGGTCGGGGTCGTAGCCGAAGCTGGCGTCGAGGTCGGCGTCGGAGATGCACTTGACCGGGCTGGACCGGGACACCCCGCGCGGGTCGAAGCCGACGATGTCGAACCGGTCGGTCACCGCCGTGGGCAGCCCCCCGAACGACGGCCCGAACGACAGGTAGACGGCGGTGTCCACGCCGGACCCGCCCGGCCCGCCCGGGTTGATCACCAGGGAGCCGATCCGGTCCCGTTGTTTCGAGGAGCGGGCCCGCAGCAGCGCGATCTCGAAGGTCTCGCCGCTGCCCGGCCCGGCGGTCGCCCCGGTGCCGGTGCCCCAGTTACGCGGCACGGCGATCCGGGCGCACTCGTAGCGCATGCCCGGGGCGCCCCGGCCGACCAGCTCCTGCGCGACCTCGGGGCAGGCCCGCCAGGTGGGCCCGGTGCCGGCTTCCGCCGCCGACGGGTCCTCGGTGCGCGGGGCGAACGCCGGCATGGTGCACCCGGTGACGAGCAGCGCGCCCGCGACGAATCCGGCCAGGGCGAGCCGGAACCGGCGGTTGCGGCGGGCGGTGCTGGTCACCGGCGGACCTCCATGATCGGGTAGCAGTCAGGCTACGCCGGGGCGTCGGCGGCCGGCGGCACGGTCGCCGCCGGATCACCCCGGAGCACCTGGTCGACGTCGAAGCGCACCGGACGGTCGAGCTGGTCGTAGCGGCAGGACCGGGGATCGCGGTCGGGCCGCCAGCGGACGAACCGGGCGGTGTGCCGGAACCGGTCGCCCTCCATCGCGTCGTAGCCGACCTCCATCACCAGTTCGGGCCGCAGCGGCACCCAGTCGAGGTTCTTGCCGCCCGTCCACCGGCTGACCCCGCCCGGGATGCGCTGGCCGCGCTCGTGGTCGCCGTGCACCCACGGGTGGGCGTCGACATCCTCCCGGTAGGGGGCGAGCTCGTCGAGCAGCTCCTGCCGGCGGGCCATGGTGAACGAGGCGCTCACCCCGACGTGGTGCAGCACCCCGGCGTCGTCGTAGAGGCCGAGCAGTAGCGAGCCGACCACCGGTCCCGACTTGTGCCAGCGGAACCCGGCCACCACCACGTCGGCCGTCCGGGCGTGCTTGACCTTGGCCATCAGCCGCTTGCCCGGCTGGTAGGGCAGGTCGGCCGGCTTGACGATCAACCCGTCCAGGCCGGCGCCCTCGAACACCTCGAACCAGCGCCGGGCGACCTCCGGGTCGGTGGTGACCTGGGTGACGTGCACCGGTGGCCGGACCCCGGCCAGCGCCCGCACCAGGCGTTCCCGCCGGGCCGGGTAGGGGTCGTCGACCAGCAGTTCGTCGTCGAGGGCGAGCAGGTCGAAGGCGACGAAGTCGGCCGGGGTCGTCTCGGCGAGCAGGGCCACCCGGGAGGCGGCCGGATGGATCCGCTGGGCGAGCTGCTCGAAGTCGAGCCGGGGCTGACCGCCCGGACCGTCGCGCCGGATCACGATCAGCTCGCCGTCGACCGCGCACCGGGTGGGCAACTGCGCCCGGACCTGCGCCACCACCTCGGGAAAGTAGCGGGTCATCGACTTGCCGCCCCGGCTGGCCAGCTCGACCTCGTCGCCGTCGCGGAAGACGATGCAGCGGAAGCCGTCCCACTTGGGCTCGTAGGTCAGGCCGGGATCGGTGGGCAGGCGCGCCACGCTCTTGGCCAACATCGGCTCGACCGGGGGGTTGATCGGCAGGTCCACGGCGACAGTCAACCAGACACCACCGACAGTGGTGAGGCGGATCACCGTCGGTGCCGGTCCGGCGTGTCCCCGCCCGTACCGTCCGTCCCCGCGGATACGGATCGCGTCCACCCGGCCCGGAGCTAGCCTCGCCGGGTGGAGTGGCGGTGTGGTTGCTGTGGGCGCTGGCGGGTCACCGTCGAGCTGGTCCGGGGCCGGCACCGCTACCGGCTGGTGCACCGCTACCCGGACCGGTTCGGCGGCGGCAAGAACGTGCTCGGCGAGGCGGGCACCGTCGCCGAGCTGACCGACCTGCTCCACCGGCACACCCCGCTCGACCTGGCCGACCTGCGCGAGGCCGGCTGAGCCCCACGCCCGGCCGGGGCCGCGCCCAACCCCGCATCCGGCCGGAGCTACCGCGCACCGTCGGGAGGGCGACCGGAGGGTGGCCCGGTCACGACCGTTGCGGCACGCTCGTCGGGGAAGCGGGCGGCAGACGGGTGCCGGCGGTGCAACCACGGAGGCGGCATGCGGTTCGAGACGGCGACCGAGATCGACGCGGACATCGACACGGTGTGGGCGGTGCAGACCGACATCGAACGGTGGCCGGAATGGACCGCCTCGGTCCGGACCGCCCGCCGGGGCGAGGCCGGGCCGCTGGTCCTCGGGTCCACCGCCCGGCTGGAGCAGCCCCGACTCCGTCCGACGTCCTGGCGGGTCACCGAGATCGACCCGCCGCGCTGCTTCGTCTGGGAATCGACCACCCCGGGGGTACGCAGCCGGGGCGAACACCGGATCGTCGCGCTGCCCGACGGCCGGGTCCGGGTGGAACTGGCCCTGGAACTCACCGGTCCGCTCGCCGGGCCGGTCGGTTGGCTGGGCGGCCGGCTGGTGCGCCGCTACCTGCGGTTGGAGGCCGAGGGGCTCCGGCGGCGCTGCGAAGCCGGCTGACCCCGGCCGAGCGCCACCGCCGGTCGGGTACCCACCACCCGTCGCGCCGCCGGTCGGGTTCCGCCCCGGTCGGGTCGCCGGGCGGCGGAACCGGCCCTAGGCTGGGGGCGACCCTGGGGGAGGCGCGGTGTCCGAGTTGACGTACCCCGAGGTGGGGGCGACCCGGGGCGGGTCGCTGCCGACGGGCTACCACCACCTGCGGCACCGGTGCGCGCTGCCGCCCGGCAGCTTCCCGGTCGCCGCCGAGGCCGTGTCGAGCTGGCGGCTGCACCGGGCGGCCGGGGTGCGGATGCGCACCGACGCGGCGCGGGCCGCGCCCGGCGTCCGGGTCACCCCGGGGCTCGGGGTGGGTCCGCCGCCGGGCCCGCCGGTCGCGCCGTCCAGCACGGGTACGCCCGCTGGCTGGCCCACACCCTGCGCCGCCTCGTCCGCTGACCGGCCCCACCCGGCACGGCCGCTCCGGTCGCCGGACTCGTGGCCAACGCGACGGGGCCGAAACAGCGGTATCCGCCCGCTCCGATGCCGCTACCTCGGCGACATAGCCTCACCGCCCCACACCGGGCGGGTCAGAAGCGGGCGAAGGAGCGGATCGGCATCCGGGGGCCGAACCGGGGTGCCTGGATGCCGGCGGCGGCCAGCAGCAGGCAGACCCTCCCCCGGTGGCCGCGGAACGGGGCGAGCAGGTCGAGCATCCGGGCATCGTCGCCGCGTGCCTCACCGGCCAGCGCCCAGGCCACCGTGTTCGGCACGTGGTAGTCGCCGACGCTGACCGCGTCCGGATCGCCGTAGGCGACCCGGACCACCTCGGCCGCGGTCCACGGGCCGATGCCGGGGATGGCGGTGAGCCGCCGGGTCGCCTCGGCGCTGTCGACGCAGCGTTCCAGCCGGTCGGCCAGGGCGGCGGCCCGGCGCAGCGTCTCGGCCCGGCGCTGCTCCACGCCGAACGGGTGGAACACCCAGTACGGGGCCGCCGCCACCCTCGCCGCGTCGGGCGGCAGCAGCAGTGGCTGGAACGGCCCCGGCGCGGGCTCGGCGAAGTGCCGCACGGTCGCCGCGTACGCCCGGTACGCCTCCGTGCCGGTGACCTTCTGTTCGAACACGGCGCGCAGCACCCGGGGGAAGACCTGCCCGGTGGCGGGCATCCGCAGCCCCCGGTGCCGGGCGGCCAACTCGGCCACCAGCGGGTGGGCGGCGGCCAGTTCGGCGAACCCGGTCAGGTCGTCGCGTAGGCCGGCGATGGCGTCGGCGTGGTCGACCACCCAGTCGGCGCCCGGTCCGTGGCCCTCGGCCAGCAGGTCGCCCGCCTCGGGGCGCAGGGTCAGGGTGGCCGGGCCGGCGGGGGTGCGGGTGGCCCACCAGAGGGTGCCGGCGACGATCCGCGCGCACGGGTCGTACGGGCTGAAGGTCAGGGCCCGGACCGACGCGGTGAGCCGGTAGTCGGCCGGCGGTCGCAGCACCCGGCGTGCCGCCGGCTCGTCCCAGGTCACCCCGTCACTGTGCCACGGTCACCGAGGGTGGACGGCCCCGCCCCGTACCGCCGGGGAGGGTGACCGGTGCGGAAACGGACGACACCGCCGACGCCCTGCGCGTCGGCGGTGTCTCCATCCCGGAGCGGACCGGCCGCCCGAGCGGCCGTGGGTGCGGGGTTGGGGGGACCTTCGGTGGCGCGCGCCCGCTGGCGTGTGGCGCGTCCACCGCCCTGGCCCGTTCCGGGGGTCTGGTGGGGAGGGGCCGGCGGGTGGGTCACCGCGACGCCGGCCCGACCAGGGGCCGGCGTCGCGGCCCGGACCGTCCGACGCTGCCGGTGCGTCGACGGTCCTGATCCGTGACGGTGGCCGGTCGCGCCCTCCCCGGCTGCGACCGGCCACCGGGTCCCGGCTGACGCAGGATCAGTAGGTGTAGTCCCCGCCGCTGCTGGAGCCGCCCGAGTCGCCGGCCGCCGGCGGGGCGACCGCCTTCGGGGTGCCGGTGGGCAGGCAGGTCAGGTTCTTCTTGCCGTTCGGGTCGACCACGAACCAGGTGCCACCGACGCCCTGACCCTTCCACTGGCCCGGCTTCTTGTCACCGATGTAGCGGTAGACCGGCCAGCCGCCGATGGTGATCTGACGGGTGCCGTCCTGGCGGGTGACGGTGCCGACCTTGTCGTCGGAGACGCCCTGCAACTGCGGGTTGCCGTCGGTCAGCGCGGGCGGCCAGACCTGCGCGCACTTGTCGACGCAGTTCGACGACGGCGGGTCGTCGGAGTCCTTGTCGAAGCGGTAGAGGATGAAGCCCTCCTGGTCCACCACGACCTGGCCCATCCGGGCGATCTTCTTGCCGACGAGTTCGTCGGTCAGCTGGACGTTGGCCGGCGGCGGCGCCTGGTCGGCGGCGGGGGCGCCGGAGGGGCCGGGAGAAGCCGAGGTGTCCGGCTCGACCGACGCGGTGGGTTCGGCCGCGGCGACGGCGACCGGCTCGGCGACGCTGGAGTTCGCTCCGTCGTAGCCCGCGGGAGCGCAGGCCGTAAGTGCGACCACCGCGCTCGCGACGATGACGGTCGTCCGCTTGATCTTTGCCACGTGCCCTCCTCATTCTTGGCGGTTCACCGAGTAGTACGGAGCGTCCACTGTCAAGGTTGAACGATCGACAGTGGGCCATTTCACATGGCAGTCGTTGAACCGTTCCGGCCGGCCGTACGTGTGCGCGAGCAGAGGCACCCCTGCGCCCGGAAAGCCGAAACGGCGTCGGCCCGCAGTGGGCCGACGCCGTTTCCGACGGAAGGTGTCTCAGGGCACGACGGTGACCAGCGGGCTCGCCACGCCGTTGGCGTCCACCGACTGCACCTGCAACTTCGCGATCTCACCGCGCGGCGCCGAGGTGGATGCCTCCAACTGGAGATCCTGCGGGTTGGCCGTGGTGCCGTAACCCGTCCCCGGCACCGCCCAGGTGGAGACCACCTCGGTGGTGTCGTTCTTGCGGACCACCACCAGCCGACAGGTGCGCGGGCCGGGCAACCGGGTCAGGTTGAACCCGATCCAGGTGCCGTACTCCTTGCTGTCCAGCCACATCGTGGTCTTCACACCGGTGCTGCCGTCGGTGGCGTCGAACTGGTCGCCCTCGATCTCGGTGCCACCCACCGCCGGACCCGACCGGGTCGGCTGCGGGCTCGCCGGACCGTCCACCGGCGTGGACCGGCTCGGCTCGGCGACCACCGTGTTGCCACCGCCGACCGTACCGCCGAAGGTGGCGACCCCGACGCCGCTGAGCGCGCCGACCGCCACCACCGCGGCGGCCATCGTCAGCACCTGCCGGAACCGGGCCTTGCGCCGGTGGGTCCGGACCGCCGACAGGGTACGGTCCAGCAGCCGCGGATCCGTCGCGGTCTGCTCCATCGCCATCATCGTCTCGCCGTCGATGTCGGAAAGCAGCCCCACCACCGGGACCATCGTCTCCAACTCGGCGGCGCAGGCCCAGCAGGTGGCGAGGTGTTCCTCGAACCGTTCGGTGTCCTGTACGTCCAGGACGCCGAGCGCGTACGCGGCGACATCCATGTGGTCTGCCCGGCTCATTCCGTCACCCCCCTCTCCTGTAGGGCCGTGCGCAGCGCGCGCAGCGCGTAGTAGACCCGCGACTTGGCGGTGCCCAGCGGCAGGCCCAACTCCTCGGCCGCCTCCGGCACCGTCCGCCCGCGGAAGTACGTCGCCACCAGGATCTCCCGGTGCGACTGACTCAGCGTACGCAGTGCATCCGCCACCGTCATGGTGCGCAGCACCCGGTCGGTGCTGTCCGCCTCGGCGAACGCCGTCAGGTCCCGGTCGTACGTCTCGGGCGGGCGGGCCTGCTCGCTGCGGTGCTCGTCGATGGCGATCCGCCGGGCCACCGTGACCAGCCAGGGCCGTAGCGAACCCTGCCCCTGCACGCCGAGCCGGTGCGCGTTGCGCCAGGCCCGCAGCAGCGTCTCCTGCACGATGTCCTCGGCGCGTTGCCGGTCACCGCCGGTCAACCGCATCACGAACATCAGCAGCGGGCCGGCGTGCTCGGCGTAGAGCAGCCGGACCAGTTGGTCGGAGTGGCTCGCCTCGGAGGTCGTCGCCGGGGCCTGGTGCCGCCCGGGCGTCGATCGCGGGGTCACCGGGCCATTCTGGCGATCGGTGGGACCGGCGTCGACCCCCCGACTGGACCTCGACGCACGCGACTGCGGCTGGGCCCGGGCGAACATCCACCCTGGCCTGGCCAGTTCACCGTGCAAGCCGGCCGCGACCGCACTCATGCAGACCTCCTGCTGTCCACCGACATCAGCGGGCCCACGGGGAGGGCGCCGACCGTTGATACGGACCGCTCTTCCCAGCGGATCAACGGCGGACCGAAAAAATTCCGGGCGGCGGCGGCAGCGAGTCGGTGGCGTCCGCGTCGGTGACCACGGCGGCACCGGCGACGAACCGGTCCAGCTCGGCGCCGGCCAGCACCCGCCCCGGGAACCAGTCCCCGGCCGCGCGTCGGGTCAGCTCCGGCACCGGCGGCTCGACCCGCCCGGCCACCAGCACCAGGTTGCCGTGCCGCCGCCCGCGCAGTACCGCCGCATCGCCGACCAGGGCGGCCCGGGGCAGCACCTGACGGACCGTGGCCACCTGGGCGCGGGTGTGCCGCAACGGCGGCCCGTCGGCCAGGTTGGCCAGATACCAGCCGGCCGGCGCGAGCACCCGGGCCACCTGTGCGGCGTACTCCGCGCTGGTCAGGTGGGCCGGGGTGCGCGCACCGGCGAAGACGTCGGCGACCACCACGTCGTACGAGGCGTCGCGGCTGGACTCCAGCGTGGCGCGGGCGTCGGCGACGCGCACCTTCAGCCTCGGGTCGGCCGGCCAGGGCAGCTCCCGCCGGACCAGGTCCACCAGCGCGCCGTCCACCTCGGCCACCCGCTGCGTCGACCCGGGCCGGGTCGCCTGGACGTACCGGGGCAGGGTCAGCGCGCCGCCGCCCAGGTGCAGCACCCGCAGCGGGGCACCCGGCGCGGCGACCAGGTCCAGCGCCGCGCCGAGCCGCCGGACGTACTCGAACTCCAGGTGCGTCGGGTCGGCCAGGTCCACATGCGACTGCGGCGCGTCGTCGAGCAGCAGCGTCCACGAGCGCGGCCGGTCCTGGTCCGGCACCAGCTCCGCCCGGCCGGTGGCCACGTCCACCACGATCCGGTCGTCACCCCGACGGCGGCCCATCAGCGGCTCCCGCCGCTGCGGCTGGCCATCAGCGGCTCCCGCCGCTACGGCTGGCCATGGTCAGTGCCCGGTGCAGCAGCCGCGCGTCGCCCAGCATTCCGCGCAGCCGTCGCTCCAACCCGGCGATCGGTACCAGGTTCTGCGGCGCGCGCGGGTCCTTGTACGGCGAGGACGCGAACCGGGGCAGGGTGACCAGCGACAGGTCGGCCAGCGCGATCGCATCCTGCGGTTCGAGATCCGGCGAGCACTCCAACCGGACGATCCCGGCCCAGGGCGCACCCACCGCCACCGGCAGCCGCAGGTACCACGACCAGCCGCCCCAGGCGGTGCCCAGCCGGAACACCGGGGACCGCTGGCCGGAGCCCAGCCCGGTGACCACGGCGGTGAGCCGGGCGTCGAGATACTGGCTGTGCTGCGTCTTGATGTAGCCCAGGGTGCGCGGCAACTGCCGGCGGGCCCGCAGCGGGCCGTCCACCACCAGCAGGTCCCCGTCGGTGCGGGCCGCGTCGGACACGGCCACCTCCAGGGCGGTCAGCGGGGCCTGCACCGCCGCCGGCAGCTTGCTCAGCTCACCGGTGCCGCCGACCCGGTGCACCGGGTAACGCACCTGCCCGCAGGTCACCTCCTGTGCCGACGGGCTCGCCGTGAACAGTCCCCGCCCCACCCGCGCACCGGCCAGCTCCGCCGCGCCGCGCTCCAGGTCGCAACGGACCACCCCGGCCGCGTACGAGGCGGCGATCCCCGGGTACGACGCACCGTCCTCCTCGGCCGTCCACACGCTGGCGTCGATCCGGCGCACCCCGTCGACGAGCAGCACCACGTCCGGGGCGGTCACCCCGGAGCGGGGGCCGATCGCCCGCCAGTCCACCGCCGGCAGCTCCACGTCGGTGTCGACCTGGGTGCTGCTCGGCGCGACCGGCCCGCCCGGGGTCGCCTCGAACGACGCCCCGTAGGACGGGTCCCAGGCGTCCACGAACAGCTGCGGCCCGGTCACGTCACCGCCCCACTCACGGTGCCCGCCTTTCGTTCGCGACTGCGGGGCTCCGCTGCGCTGCGCTCCTCGCGCTCACCGGCCGGTCCGTTCGACGTGGGCCGTGCGGGCGTCCTTGCGGACCTCGAAGCGCACCGGGATGCGCTCGGCCAGCGCCGGCACGTGGGTGACCACGCCGACCATCCGGTCACCCCGGGCGGCCAGGCTCTCCAGGGTCGCGGCGACGATGTCCAGGGTGGCCGCGTCGAGGGTGCCGAACCCCTCGTCCAACACGATCGACTCCAGGCTGGCCGCCGTGGTGGACATCCCGGCGAGCTGCTCGGACAGCGCCAGCGCCAGCGCCAGCGACGCCTGGAACGTCTCCCCGCCGGACAGTGTCCGCACCCCCCGGCGCAGCCCCGCGTCGTGGTGGTCGACCACGAAGAACTCGCCCTTGTCGTGAACCAGGTCGTACTGCCCCTGGGACAGCTCCCGCAGGATCCGGGAGGCCCCGTCGACCAGCAGGTCCAACGCCTCGGCCAGCAGCCAGCGTTCGAAGTTGTTGGCCCGCAGGTGCCCGGCCAGCGCCCGCGCCGTGCGCGCCTGCCGCTCGTGTTCGGCGCGCTGCTCCCGCAGCTCGACGGCCTGCGCCCGGCGTTCGGTGATCCGCCGCAGGTCGGCTTCGGCCCGCTCGGCGGCCACCGCGACCGCCTGCGCCGGGTCGTCGGCGGGGGGCAGCCCGGCGGCGGTGAGCAGGCCACCGATGCGTTCCTCCACCGCCGCGGCGGCCGACTGCGCCTCGGTCACCGCGGCGACCAACCCGTCCCGGTCGGCCCGCCGCTGCCGGGCCTGCCCGCCGGCCCACTCCACCAGGGCCGTCCAGGCGGCGGCCACGTCGTCCCGGTCGGTGGTCGGCGGGCCGAACCGGGCCAGCCCGTCGCGGGTGGTGTCGAAGTCCCGCCAGGCGGCCCGCAGCCGCTCCTCGGCGGTGTCCGCCGCGCTCCGGGCCCGGCGGGCGGCGTCCCGGCCGGCGCGTACCGCCACCGCCGCTCCGTCCAGCGCCTGCCGCAGCCGGGCGTGCTCGGTGAGCTGGTCGCGCAGCGCCGCCGGGGTGGCCGCCCCGGCGAGCTGCCCGGCCAGCTCGGTCAGCCGGCCGTGCAACTGGTCGTGCTGGGCCCGCAGCCGCACCAGCGTCCGCTCCTGCTCGCGGGCCGCTGCGTCCCGCTGGTCGACCAGCGCCAGCGCGGCCTTGCTGGCCGCCCGCGCGGCCTTGCCGGCGGCGGTCGCCGCAGCCACCGCCGAACCGGCCGGCACCGCCGGCACCACCGGCACCGGCTGCTCGCAGACCGGGCAGGTCGCGCCGTCGACCAGGTGCGCCCGCAACGCGACCGCCTGGTCGACGGTCTTGGCCTCCTCGTGTGCCCGGAACGCCGCCTCCAGCTCGGCCTCGGCCCGTGCCGCCGCCTCCCGGGCCGCGCCGAGCGCCGTCGCCGCCGCGTCGTGCCCGGCCTGCGCCGCGTCGAGGGCCACCCGGACCGTGTCCGCCTCGCCGGTCAGCCGTTCCGCGTCGGTGTGTGCCCGCAGCAGCAGCCGCAGGGTGCTCTCGTCGCCCGCGCCGGCCAGCTCGCCGCGCAGCTTCTCCTCCTGCTCCTCGGCCAGCGCCACCGTGCGGGTCGCCGCGTCGACCGCCTCCCGCGCCGTGCTCACCGCGCGGGCCACCTCGGTCACCCCGGCCGGGGCGCGTACCCCGGCGAGCCCGGCCAGGTCGGCGTCGAGCGCGGCCAGCGCCGCCGTGGCCTCGCGCGCCGCCGTCCGGGCCCGCTCCCGCTCCGGTACGGCCGCTGCGACCGCCGCCGCCAGCTCCCGTACCCGGTCGACCCGGTCGGACGCGGCGGCCAGCGTCTCGTCGTCGACGTCGGTCAACCCGGCGAGCATCCGGGCGACCGCCTCCAGCTTCGCCTCGGCCTGCCCGGCGCGTTCGGTGGCCCGCTTCTGCACGTTCTCGTAGACGCCGAGGCCGAGCAGGTTGACCAGGATCTGCTGCCGGGTGGCCGGCTTGGCGTGCAGGAAGTCGGCGAACTGCCCCTGCGGCAGCACCACGCAGGAGGTGAACTGCTCGTACGGCAGCCCGACCGCGTCCAGCACGGCCGGTTCCATCTCGGCCGGGGTGCCGGCCAGCACCTCACCCAGGTCCTCCGGGCTGAGCCCGGTGTCGAGCTTGGTCACGTCGAACCCGGGCGGCATCAGTTGCAGCCCGGCGTTGGCGGTCTTGACCGCGCCACGGCCGTCCCGGCGGACCACCCGGGTCGCCACGTACCGGTCGCCGGCCGACTCGAAGACCAGCCGGACCCGGGCCTCCACCGCCGAGGGGGCGAGCGCGTTGGCCAGCCCGCGCGCGCCGCCCCAGCGGGGCACCGCGCCGTAGAGGACGAAGCAGATCGCGTCCAGCACCGTCGACTTGCCCGAACCGGTCGGCCCGACCAGGGCGAAGAAGTCGGCGTCGGTGAAGTCGACGGTGGTCTCGTCGCGGAAGACGGTGAAACCGGCCAGGTCCAGCCGCATCGGTCGCATCAGCGCTCCACCTCCTCCAGCAGCTCGTCGAAGAGGTCCCGGACCCCGTCGTCCTCGTGGCCCCGGCTGTCCAGGTAGTCGGCGAACAGTTCCCGGGGCGAGCGGCCGGCCCGCTGGGCGACCCGGGTGCCGCTGCCCGGTGTGGGTAGCAGCTCCGGGTCGATCCGGATCTCCAGCGCGCGGGGGAACAGTTCCTGCACCTCCTCCCGCAGCCCGGCCCGGGGCTGTTCCCGGACGAACACCCGCAGCCAGCCCTCCGGCGGCTCCGCCGCAGCCAGTTGGGCGAGGGTGCCACGAACCGTGCGCAGCGGCACCGCCGCCGCCACCGGCACCTCCCGGATCCGGGCGGCCGAGGTGGCGCCCACCTCGACCAGGGTCACCGAGCAGACGTTCTCCTGCTCGCCGAAGTCGACGGCGATGGGGCTGCCGCTGTAGCGGATCGGGCACGGCCCGATCACCCGCTGGGAGCGGTGCAGGTGACCCAGGGCCACGTAGTGCGCGGTGCCCGGGAAGACCGACGCGGGCACGGCGTAGCCGAGGACGGTGTGCGCGTCGCGTTCGCCGCCGCCGGTGCTCGCCCCGACGACGGTGAGGTGGGCGGTGACCAGGTGCACCCGGTCCGGCTCGGTGAACCCCTCGGTCAGTTTCTCCAGCACCCGGCCGAGGTGGTCGGCGTACGTCTGGGTGGCCTCGGCGGCGGTCAGCTCGTACATCTCCACCGCGCGGACGGCGTACCGCTGGGACAGGAAGGGCAGCGCGGCGAGCTGCCAGCGTTCGCCCGCGGCGGTGACCCCGTCGACGACGTGTTCGGCCGGGTTGTCCCGGACGCCGCCGCGCAGGGTGATGCCGGCCGCCTCCGCCCAGGGCCGCAGCGCGTCGAGGGCGTTGCCGTTGTCGTGGTTGCCGCCGATCGCCACCACGTCGGCCCCGGTCCGCCGCAGCGCGGTCAACGCCCGGGTGACCAGCCGGGTCGCCTCCGGGCCGGGGGCGGCCGTGTCGTAGAGGTCACCGGCGACGATGACCAGGTCGGGGCGTTCGGCGTGGGCGATCTCGATCACCCCGGCGAGCACCTGCTTGTGCTCCTCGGCCCGGGACTGTCCCTTGAGCACCTTGCCGACGTGCCAGTCGGAGGTGTGCAGGATCTTCATGGCGGCCGGCCCCCTAGAACGGAATGTCGTCGTCGACGCCGCCCGAGCCGACCACGGCGAACGGGTCGACCGAGCCGGTGATCGAGCGCAGCGTCTCCGACGGGGCCCGGCCGGCCTCGGACACCCGGGTCGCCCACGCGGGGAAGGGGAACTCCAGGCACAGCGGGACCGGGATGTCGGGCTGGTTGACGAACATGGTGCCCGGCTTGGCCAGCAGGGCGCGTTGCCGCTGGGCCGGCGGGAGGAAGCCGTACTCCGGGCGGGACGCCTCGGCCGGGTCGAGCCGGCCGACCACCCGGATCGCCGAGTTGGTGACGATACGCCGTTCGACCTCGCTCGCCGTCTGCTGTGCGCCGACCAGGATCACCCCGAGCGAGCGGCCGCGCTCGGCGATGTCGAGCAGCACCTCCTTGATGGGGGAGGAGCCCTCGCGGGGGGCGTACTTGTTCAGCTCGTCGAGGACGACGAAGAGCAGCGGCTTGGCGGTGCCGGCCTTCTCCTTGCGTTCGAACTCGCCGCGCAGCGTCACGCCGACCACGAAACGCTGCGCGCGGTCGGGCAGGTTGTGCAAATCGACCACGGTGACCTGGGCGCTCTCGGCGGTGTTGATGGAGTGCGGCCGGCGGGTCGCCAGGTCGCCGCGGATCAGCCGGCCGAGGTCCTTCTTGCTGCCGATCAGCCGGCGGGCGAACGCGTTGACCGTGCCCAGGCCGACCGCGCTGCCGGCCCAGTCACCCCGGGTCTCGTCGTCGTTGAGCTGCTCGACGACGTGGTCGACCAGGTCGGCGTAGGAGCCGAGGCGCACCCCGTCGATGCTGACCCCACCGTCGGCGGGCTGGGCGTGGCGGGCCAGGTGGGCGGTGACCGAGTGCACCACCATCGTGTACTGCTGGCGTTCGTCGTCGGCGTCGGCGAAGACGTACGGCAGGAGGCGGTCGGCGCAGAACTCGTCGAGGGTCCAGTAGAAGGCGTCCACGCCGGTGAGCCGGCTGCTCACGTCGGGGGTGCCGGAGGCGTCGCCGACCCGGGGCGGGGCGTACACCCGCACGTCGGGGAACGCGCCGGCGGCCAGCCCCAGCTTCGCGTACGCGGCCCGGGTGGGGTCGTCGAGGCGGGCGTTGGGGTGGTCGAGGAAGAGCAGGTCCTCGCCCTTGACGTTGAAGATCAGCGCCTTGGCGTTGACCGCGTCGCCGCCGAGCACCCCGGAACGGAACACCGAGTAGAGCAGGAAGGTGGCGAAGCTGGTCTTGGTGGCGACCCCGGAGATGCCGGAGATCGACACGTGCGCGCCCCGGCTGCCGTCGAGGAAGTCGGCGTTGAGGTAGACCGGGACGCCGTCGCGGCCCATCCCCATCGGGATGCGCCGTTCCATCCGGTCGAAGTGCAGCGCGCGGGCGCGGGCGTCACCCTCGGCCCGGTGCACGGTGGCGCCCGGCGCGGGCGGCACGTACAGCTCGGGGTCGACCCGGGTGGTGGTGATCTCGGCGGCCTCCTGCACCTGGGCCGGGAGGGTGCCGTCGGCGATGGCGAAGACGTCCGACTCGAACTGGGCGCCCTCGTGCCGGGCGCGGACCTGGGTGACCACCCCGGCGATGGTGACCGGCTCCCGGTCGGGCAGGTCGCGCCGGGTGACCACCACGTCGTCGAGCTGGAGGTAGCTGCCGGGGGAGACGGCCGTCCAGAACTGCAACGGGGTGGCGTCGGCGGTGCCGAGCACGCGGCCGACGGGCTCGCCGGGGCTGTCGATCCGGCCGTCGGTCCGGTCGTCGGTCATCCGCGGGCTCCGGTCAGCTGGTCGTCTCGGTCAGGGCGCACGCCTGCATCCTGCCCGAGGAGTGCGACAGGTTGCCACGCGACGCGGCGGACGCCATCGGCGGGCCGTCGTCGACGTCCGGCCGATCACCGCCGTCACCGCCGATTCGGTGACCGCAAGGGGTGGCGTGGTCACCATCGGTCGACTTTTTTCCGCGCGGTGGTGGTATTTGCGCAGGTGGCGGGACCGGCGGAAATCCGGGGAAAAAAATCCCCGCGCAGGGCGTGACAGAAACCGACCGGTTGGGCTCAGAATAGCCACAGCTGACATCGAGGATCTTCTTCCTTCGGTGCCGGTTGTCACGTCCGTAACCTGCGGACACGTGACCGGCCCACGGTGACTCACCGGCGGGCCGCCGTCAGTCGGCACCCCCCCGACTGTCCCTGTGGAGGCAGAACCCCCATGCGTCGTACCCCCCTGCTGAGCGGCCTCGCCACGGCCGCCCTCCTGGCCACCGCCGTCACGGTGCCCACCGCGGCCACCGCCGCACCCGCCGGCCCCGCAGCCGACCCGTTCACCCGCGCGGTCGCCCAGCTCAAGGCCCACTCCGGTGCCGGCCTCGCCGCCGACGGGCAGACGTTCACCCCGCGCAACGTGGTGACCGACGCCGACGGTACCGAGCACGTCCGGCTCAACCGCTACTCCGACGGCCTGCCCGTCCTCGGCGGCGAGGTGGTCGTCCACCTCGGCAAGGGCGACTCCTGGCGCGGTGCCACCCACGGCCTCGCCAACGCCCCGCAACGTTCCCCGAAGGCCAAGGTCAGCGAGGCCGCCGCCGGCAAGATCGCCTTCGCCGCGTCGACCGCCACCGGCCGCTCGGTCGCGGGCGCGCAGCTGGTCTTCGACGCCGGTGCGACCGCGACCGCCCTCGCCTACGAGGTCGTGGTGGCCGGCACCCACGCCGACGGCACCCCGAGCGAGCTGCACGTGCTGGTGGACGCCACCACCGGCGCGGTCCGCGACTCGTGGGAGGGTGTGCAGCGGGAGGGCACCGGCAACACCTTCCACTCCGGCACGGTCTCGGTCGGCAGCAACCTCTCGGGCAGCACCTACCAGCTCGCCGACCCGGCCCGGGGCAACCACCGCACCTACGACCTCAACGGCCGGACCATCGGCACCGGCACCCTGGTCGCCAGCACCAACAACGTGTTCGGCGACGGCACCCTGAGCAACCGGCAGACCGCCGCCGCCGACGCCGCCTTCGGCGCGCAGAAGACCTGGGACTACTACAAGAGCGCGCACGGTCGCAACGGCATCCGCAACGACGGTGTCGGCGCGTACAGCCGGGTGCACTACAGCAGCAACTACGCCAACGCCTTCTGGCAGGACTCCTGCTTCTGCATGACCTACGGCGACGGCGGCTCGGGCTGGTACCCGCTGACCTCGCTGGACGTGGCCGGGCACGAGATGACCCACGGCGTCACCAGCAACACCGCCGGGCTGCGGTACAGCGGCGAGTCGGGCGGCCTCAACGAGGCCACCAGCGACATCTTCGGCACCCTGGTCGAGTTCTACGCGGCCACCGCCAAGGACCCGGGCGACTACCTGATCGGGGAGAAGCTGCGCAGCACCGGCACCCCGCTGCGCTACATGGACAAGCCTTCCAAGGACGGCAAGTCGGCGGACTGCTGGAGCAGCTCGGTGGGCGGCCTGGACGTGCACTACTCCTCGGGCGTGGCGAACCACTTCTTCTACCTGCTCGCGGTGGGTAGCGGCACCTCGTCGTACGGCACCAGCACGACCTGCAACGGCACCACGGTCGCCGGCATCGGCAACACCAAGGCCGGGGCGATCTGGTACCGGGCGCTGACCCGCTACATGACCTCCACCACCAACTACAAGGGCGCCCGGACGGCGACCCTGTCGGCCGCGACCGACCTGTACGGCGCGACCAGCGCCGAGTACAAGGCCGTCGCCGCCGCCTGGGCGGGCGTGAGCGTCAGCTGACCCCGCCGGGCCGGCGTTCGACACGCCGACCCCGAACGTCCCGACGTGGGGCGTGGGCACACCGACCGGGTGGCCCACGCCCCGCGCCGCGTCCGGGGAGGGTGACGTCAGCCGACGGGCGCGGCCCCGGCGGGGTCGACGCCGGGCGCGTCGCGGGCGTACCGCAGCATGAGTACGCCGTCGGCGGCGGCCAGCGTGTGCCGCAGCGGCAACGGGCGGGGCGGGCTGGCCGGGCCGGCCGTGATCCGTCCCGGGCCGGCCCCGGCCAGCAGCGGGGCGACGGTGACGCAGAGTTCGTCGACGAGGTCGGCGGCGGTGAGCGCGCCGAACAGGTGCGGGCCGCCCTCGCAGAGCAGCTGCCCCAGCCCCCGCCGGCGCAGCGCGGCCAGGCCGGCGCCGAGGTCGACGTCGTCGCGGCCGACCCGGACCAGGTCGACGACGTCGGTGAGGCCCGGTGGCGCGACGGCCGTCGCGGTGGTCAGCACGACCGGGCGCACCGGCGCGTCGGCGAACGCGGCCTGGGCCGGGTCGAGCCGCAGCGACCGGGAGACGACCGCCAGCGTCGGGTACTCGGCCAGGCCGTGCGCGCGTCGCCAGGCCCGGCGTTGCGGGCTGAGCCGCACCGCCCGGTAGCCCTCGTGGCGCAGCGTGCCGGCGGCCACCAGCAGCCCGTCGCAGAGCATCCGGAGCAGGCCGAAGACCCGCTTGTCCGGCTCGCCGGACAGGCCGGCGGAGTGGCCGTCCAGGGTGACCGCACCGTCCGCGCTGGCCACGAAGTTGACCCGCAGCCGGGGGACGTCGGCGCGGGCGTAGAGCGCGGTCAGCGCGGCGTCGTCCAGCGGGCCGTCGGCGGGCGTGGGCCAGATCCGCCGGATCGGGATTCCGACGCTCATTCGCCGGCCGGACCGGTGACCGGAGGGGTGGGCGCGGGGGTACGGTGCTGACAGTCGCACCACTTCCGGCCGGGGCAGTCGTCGTGCCGCCGCTGTCGGCACGCTCGGCAGATCATGCCGGCAGCCTATGCGGTGGGTGGAGAGGGCAACATGTCACGTCAGATCTTCCAGCTGAAGGTGTCCCTCACCGGGGTGCGCCCGTCGGTCTGGCGGCGGGTGCTGGTCCCCGGCGGCTACACCCTCGACCGGCTGCACCGGGTGATGCAGCACGCGATGGGCTGGCGGGACTGCCACCTGCACACGTTCGAGATCGACGGGGTGCAGTACGGCGAACCCGATCCGGACGCCGAGCCGGTGGTGCACGACGAGCTGGACACCCGGCTGGACGCGGTGGCCGGCAAGGGCAGCCGGTTCTGCTACGTCTACGACTTCGGTGACTGGTGGGAGCACGAGCTGGTGGTGGAGGACGTCCTCGCCGCGGACCCGGACGGGCGGTACCCGAGCTGCCCGCAGGGGGAGCGGGCCTGCCCGCCGGAGGGGGTCGGCGGCCCGGCCGGGCAGCTCCTGCTGCTGGCGGCGCTTGCCGATCCGCACCATCCGGAGCACGTCACGATGCGGGACTGGGTGGGCCCCGGGCACGACCCGGAGGCGTTCGACGCGGGGCGGGCGACCACCCTGCTGCGCCGCTTCTGTTGATCTCCGTCCCCGCCGGGCCATCACATGAGGCGGGATAAACGCGATAGCTGGTAACGATCTGGGAACGCTCCCAACGGTCTATTGACACCCCCGACACCTCCCGGCAATCTCATGGGAGCGTTCCCAAGGGCGTGGCGCGGATCACCCGCGACCATCCCAGACCGACCGGCGGGCACCGCCGGACCGGCCGGGACGTGCGACAGCACCCCCCACCACACACCACCCAGCCTCACCATCGAAAAGGGGTCAGGATGAGCGTCACCACGCGGCGTAACCGGTTCGCGGTCGCCGCCCTGGCCGCAGTAACCGCCATCGGCGGTCTCGCGGCCTGCGGCAAGGACGACGAGCCGAAGGAGGCCGGCGGCAAGCCCAGCAAGCTGGTCGTCGACACCTTCGGTGAGTTCGGATACGACGAAATCGTCAAGCAGTACGAGAAGGACACCGGCATCAAGGTCGAGCTGCGCAAGACCGCGCAGCTCAACGAGTACCGGCCGAAGGTGGTCCGGGCGCTGGCCACCGGCAAGGGCGCTGCGGACGTGACCGCGCTCGAAGAGGGCATCCTCAACGAGTTCAAGACCAACCCCGCGAACTGGGCCGACCTGACGCCGCTGATCGCCGACCACAGCAAGGAATACCTGCCGTGGAAGTGGGAGCTGGGCAAGGCGGCGGACGGCCGGCTGATCGGCCTGCCCACCGACGTCGGCAGCCTCGGCGTCTGCTACCGCAAGGACCTGTTCGCCGCGGCCGGGCTGCCGACCGAGCGGGACCAGGTGGCGGCGCTCTGGCCGGACTGGAACGCCTTCATCGAGACCGGCAAGAAGTACCGGGCGGCCACCAACAAGGGCCTGATCGACTCGGCCACCACCGCGGCCAGCGCGGTCATGGTGCAGCAGGGCGGTGACCTGTTCTACGACAAGGAGGACAACGTCATCGCCGACAAGAGCGCCGCGGTGAAGACCGCGTGGGACACCGCCGTCGCGATGTCCGACGCGAAGATCTCCGCGAAGAGCGCCACCTGGTCGCCCGAGTGGTCCGCCGGCTTCAAGCAGGGCACCTTCGCGGCCACCTTCTGCCCGTCGTGGATGCTCGGTATCGTCGCCGACAACTCCGGCCCGGAGAACAAGGGCAAGTGGGACCTCGCGCCGGTTCCCGGCGGCGCGGGCAACTGGGGCGGCTCCTGGCTGGCCGTGCCGTCCCAGAGCAAGTACCCCAAGGAGGCGGCCAAGCTCGCCGAGTACCTGACCAACGCGAAGAGCCAGGTCGAGGCGTTCAAGCTCAAGGGCCCGCTGCCGACCAACCTCGAGGCGCTGAAGAACCCGGAGTTCACCAGCTACACCAACGAGTACTTCAGCGGCGCGCCGACCGGCAAGATCTTCGGTGAGAGCGTCGAGAAGATCCAGCCGCTGCACCTCGGCCCGAAGCACCAGGCGATCAAGGAGAACGCGTTCGAGCCGGCCCTGCGCTCGTACGAGAACGGGCAGTCCCCCAAGGACAAGGCCTGGGAGCAGTTCCTCAAGGACGCCAAGACCCAGGGCGCCTTCTGATCACTGCACCACCACCGGCGGTGGCGTCCGGGCATGTCCCGGGCGCCACCAATGGCGTCCCGTTCCACGTACCGCCCGCCTCACCGGCCCCGCCGGAGCCGGGAAAGGACCCCGCATGAGCCTCTCGGCCACGACGGCGCCGCCGTCGCCCAGCGCACCACCCCCCACACCCCCCCGGCGGCGCAGCCGGGCGATCACCCTGAACCGCCTCGACCTGAAGTTCTCGCCCTACCTCTACATCGCGCCGTTCTTCGTGATCTTCGGCATCTTCGGGTTCTACCCGATGCTGCGCACCGCGTGGATGTCGCTGCACGACTGGGACCTCATCGGCGAGCACAGCTTCATCGGGTTCGACAACTACACCCGGCTGTTCACCGACGAGTACTTCTGGAACGCCACGATCAACACGTTCGGCATCTTCATCCTGTCGACGATCCCCCAGTTGCTCCTGGCGCTGTTCCTGGCCACGATGCTCAACCGCACCTTCCTGCGGGCCCGGACGCTGTTCCGGATGGCCATCTTCATGCCCAACGTGGTCTCCGTCGCCGCGGTGGCGATCGTGTTCGGGATGCTCTTCCAGCGCGACTTCGGTCTGATCAACTGGGCGCTCAGCCTGGTCGGCGTCGACGCGGTCGACTGGGACGCCCAGAAGTGGAGTTCCTGGACGGCCATCGCCTCCATGGTCAACTGGCGGTGGACCGGCTACAACACGCTGATCCTGCTGGCCGGCATGCAGGCCATCCCGAAGGACCTCTACGAGGCCGCCGCGATCGACGGCGCGAACCAGTGGAAGCAGTTCTGGCGGATCACCCTGCCGATGCTGACCCCCACCTTCGTCTTCGTGGTCACCCTGTCCACCATCGGCGGGCTCCAGCTCTTCACCGAGCCGCTGGTCTTCGGCAACGGCAACATCATCGGTGGCGACCAGCGCGAGTTCCAGACCCTGGCGATGTACATGTACGAGCTCGGTATCGAGAACCTCAGCTCCGCCGGCTACGGCGCTGCGGTGGCCTGGGCCATGTTCGTCATGATCGCCCTGGTCTCGCTGGTGAACTTCCTGCTCGTCCGCCGTTCGGTGAAGTGAGGACCGCGCCGTGAACAAGGCATCCCAGCGCCTCTGGCGCACCAGTCCGCTGCTCTACATCGCGCTCGTCGTCGCGGTGCTCTTCTCGGTCTACCCGTTCTACTACATGGTGGTCATCGCCACCCGTAGCCTCGACCAGATCAACGACGTGCCGCCGCCGTTCACCCCGGCCGGCGAGTTCGGCGCGAACTTCGGCCGGGTGCTCGACAACGACGCGGCGAACTTCCTCACCGGCCTGCTCAACTCGGTGATCGTCTCCCTGGTGGTGACGGTCTCGGTGGTGATCACCGGGTCGCTGGCCGGCTTCGCCTTCGCCAAGCTGCGGTTCCGGGGTCGCAACGCGCTGCTGCTGACGATCATCGTGACCATGATGATCCCGACCCAGCTCGGTCTGATCCCGCTCTGGGGCATGATCCAGGACCTCGGCTGGTACGACACCCTCTACGCGGTGACCGTGCCCTTCCTGGTCAGCGCGTTCGGCGTGTTCATGATGCGGCAGTACGCCATCCAGGCCATCTCCGACGAGCTGATCGAGGCGGGCCGGGTCGACGGCGCCAGCACCTTCCGGATCTTCTGGAACATCGTGCTGCCGGCGTTGCGCCCCGCCGCCGCCGTGCTCGGCCTGCTCACCTTCATGGAGACCTGGAACTCCTACCTCTGGCCGTACGCCGTGCTCACCCCCGAGAACCCGACCCTGCAGGTGTCGTTGGCGTTCCTGTCCTACGCCTACTACACCGACTACTCGCAGGTGTTCGCCGCGACCGCCATCGGCACCGTGCCGTTGGTGATCGTGTTCATCGTGTTCGGCCGCCAGATCATCGGCGGCATCATGGAAGGCGCCGTCAAGTCGTGAGCAACCCGACCCACCCGCCCGCTGTCGGCGTACTCGACCAGGGGACGGAACTGACCTTCCCGCCCGGCTTCCTGTGGGGCGCGGCGACCGCCGCGTACCAGATCGAGGGGGCCGCCGCCGAGGGCGGCCGGACCCCGTCGATCTGGGACACGTTCAGTCACACCGAAGGGCGGGTGGTCTCCGGGCACACCGGGGACGTGGCCTGCGACCACTACCACCGGATGCCCGACGACGTCCGGTTGATGGCCGAGCTGGGCCTCAAGTCGTACCGGTTCTCGGTCTCCTGGCCGCGGGTGCAGCCCGGCGGCACCGGCGGCGCCAACCAGGAGGGCCTGGACTTCTACCGGCGGCTGGTCGACGAGCTGCTGGCCAACGGCATCGAGCCGTGGCTCACCCTCTACCACTGGGATCTGCCCCAGCCGCTGGAGGACGCGGGCGGCTGGCCGGCCCGGGACACCGCCGGTCGGTTCGCCGACTACGCGTCCCTGGTCGCGGACGCCGTCGGCGACCGGGTGAAGTACTGGACCACGCTCAACGAGCCGTGGTGCTCGGCGTTCCTCGGTTACGGCTCCGGGGCGCACGCCCCCGGGCGGTCCGACGGGGCGGACTCGGTCCGGGCCGGGCACCACCTCATGCTCGGTCACGGGCTCGCCGTGCAGGCCCTGCGGGCGAAGCTGCCGCAGGCCCAGCTCGGTGTCACGGTCAACCTCTACCCGGTCACCCCGGCCACCGACGCCCCGGGCGATGTCGACGCCGCCCGCCGGATCGACGGGTTGGCCAACCGGTTCTTCCTCGACCCGCTGCTGCGCGGGTCGTACCCGGCGGACCTGACCGCCGACCTGGCCGAGGTGACCGATTTCGGACACGTCCGCGACGGCGACCTGGAGATCATCTCCACTCCGCTGGACCTGGTCGGGATCAACTACTACAGCCGGCACGTGGTGGCCGCGCCGGTCGCCGGCGAGGAGCCGGAGAAGTACTGGCGGGCGCCATCCTGCTGGCCGGGCAGCGAGGACGTGCGGTTCGTCACCCGGGGTGTCCCGGTCACCGACATGGACTGGGAGATCGACGCCCCGGGCCTGGTGGAGACGCTGCGGCGGGTCCACGAGGAGTACACCGACCTGCCGCTCTACGTCACCGAGAACGGCTCGGCGTTCGTCGACACCGTGCAGGACGGTCGGGTCGACGACGTCGACCGGTTGGCCTACTTCGACGCCCACCTGCGGGCCTCGCACGAGGCGATCGAGGCCGGGGTGCCCCTGCGGGGCTACTTCGCGTGGTCGCTGATGGATAATTTCGAGTGGGCCTGGGGTTACACCAAGCGCTTCGGGATGATCTGGATCGACTACGACACCCAGGCCCGTATCCCCAAGTCCAGCGCCAGGTGGTACGCCGAGGTGATCCGACGCAACGGTCTGGCCGCACAATAGGCAGAGGCCAGCCAGCATTCCGGACGGCCCCGCCGCGCCGCCCGCCCCCGGGGGCGGACGGCGGGGACCGTCCGACGTCGGAGGAGCAGACGATGACAACGCAACGCACCCGGTCACTCGGGCGCCCGACCCTCGACGCGGTCGCCGCCCGCGCGGGTGTCGGGCGGGGCACGGTCTCCCGGGTGGTCAACGGCTCACCCCAGGTCAGCCCGGAGGCCCGGGCCGCCGTCCAACAGGCCATCGCCGAACTGGGGTACGTCCCGAACCGGGCGGCACGGGCACTGGTCACCCAGCGGACCGATTCGGTGGCCCTGGTGGTCTCGGAGTCCGGGGAGCGGGTCTTCACCGAGCCGTTCTTCGCCGGCATCGTCCGGGGCGTCAGCTCCGGCCTGCTGGAGACGCCGCTGCAACTCTGGCTCGCCATGGTGCAGTCCCCGATCGAACGGGAACGGGTCGAGAACCACCTGACCAACCAGCACGTCGACGGGGTCCTGCTGCTGTCGCTGCACGACTCCGACCCGCTGCCCACCCTGCTGGAGGAGCGCGACCTGCCCACCGTGCTCGGCGGTCGGCCGGCCCGGATGCTGCGCCCGGGTGCGCGGCCGTCCTGGTTCGTCGACGTCGACAACGTCGGTGGCGCCCGCAACGCGGTGCAGCACCTGGCCCGGCAGGGTCGCCGCCGGATCGCCACCATAGCCGGCCCCCAGGACATGGGCGCCGGCCTCGCCCGCCTGGTCGGCTACCGGGAAGCGGTGGAGTCCACCGTCGGGATGCTCGACCCTCGCATGATCGCCTACGGGGACTTCAGCGAGGGCAGCGGCGCGGCGTGCATGCGCCGGCTGCTGGAGGCCTGCCCCGAGCTGGACGCGGTCTTCGTCGCCTCCGACCTGATGGCGTTCGGCGCGCTGCGGACGCTGCGCGAGTCGGGCCGGCGGGTGCCCGAGGACGTGGCGATCATCGGATTTGACGACTCGCCCGTCGCCCAGCAGGCTGACCCGCCGTTGACCACGGTCTTCCAGCCGGTGGAGGAGATGGGCCGGCAGATGGCCCGGCTGCTGGTGGCCCGCATCCGGGGCGACGAGATCCCCACCCCGCACATCCTGCTGGACACCGAACTCATCCAGCGTGCCTCCACCTGAAACGCTTCGACAGCTCCGACCTCCACCTCCGGCCCGCCGCCGGGTGGCCTGACGCGCCGGTGGCGTCGGTTCGGCACCAGCGGCTCAGGCTCGGGACCAGCGGCGCAGTTCCCGCTTGGCCAGGGACGCGCGGTGCACCTCGTCGGGACCGTCGGCGAGCCGCAGGGTGCGGGCCTGGGCCCAGAGCCCGGCGAGCGGGGTGTCCTGGCTGACCCCGGCGCCGCCGTACCCCTGGATCGCCTTGTCGATCACCCACTCGGCCATCGCCGGCGTAGCGATCTTGATGGCCTGGATCTCGGTGTGCGCACCCTTGTTGCCGACGGTGTCCATCAACCAGGCGGTCTTGAGCACCAGCAGCCGGGCCTGCTCGATCCGCACCCGGGACTCGGCGATCCACTCCCGGACCACGCCCTGCTCGGCGAGCGGCCGACCGAACGCGATCCGCTCGTTGGCCCGCCGGCAGAGCAGCTCCAGGGCCCGCTCGGCCATCCCGACCAGGCGCATGCAGTGGTGGATCCGGCCCGGCCCGAGCCGGGCCTGGGCGATGGCGAATCCGCCACCCTCGGCACCGACCAGGTTCTCCGCCGGCACCCGGACGTCGACGAAGTCGATCTCGGCGTGCCCGCCGTGCGGGGCGTCGGTGTAGCCGAAGACCGTCATGCCCCGCCGGACGTGCACGCCCGGGGTGTCCCGGGGCACCAGCACCATGCTCTGCTGGCGGTGCCGGTCGGCGTCCGGGTCGGTCTTGCCCATCACGATGAACAGTTCGCACCGGGGGTCCATCGCCCCGGACGACCACCACTTGCGCCCGTTGACCACGTAGTGGTCGCCGTCGCGGACGATCCGGGTGGCGATGTTGGTGGCGTCGGAGGAGGCCACCTCGGGCTCGGTCATGCAGAACGCCGAGCGGATCTCGCCGGCCAGCAGCGGGGTGAGCCACCTGTCGCGCTGCGCCCCGGTGCCGAACTCGGCCAGCAGTTCCATGTTGCCGGTGTCCGGGGCGGCGCAGTTGACCGCCTCGGGGGCCAGGTGCGGGCTGCGCCCGGTCAGCTCGGCGAGCGGAGCGTACTGGAGGTTGGTCAGCCCGGCGCCGTAGCGCGGATCGGGCAGGAAGAGGTTCCACAGGCCGCGCCGTTGCGCCTCGACCTTCAGCCCGTCGAGCACCGGCGACCGCGACCACGGGTCACCCGCCGCCACGACCTGGGCGGCGTGCACCGGCTCGGCCGGCAGGACGCACTCGTCGAGGAACGCGCCGAGCCGCTCCCGCAGTTCGACGGTACGGGCGTCGTAGCCGAAGTCCATCAGTTCCCCCTGAGCGCGCGCAGACCGTGCTCCACCAGCGGCGTCACCATCTCGCCGATCCGGTCGAACCCACCGCCGAGGGTCTGCCCCAGGGTGTGCCGGTAGTGGATGCCCTCGCAGATCACCGCGAGCTTGAAACAACCGAGGGCCAGGTGCCAGTGCAGCGGCCCCACGTCGACGCCGCTGCGGTCGGCGTACCGGGCGATCAGCTCGCCGCCGGTGGGGAAGCCGGCGCGCGGGCCGAGCCCGTCGGCGACCGGGTTGCCCTCGGCGAGGTCGCTGTCGCCGAGGACGTCCCAGTACGTCAGCAGCAGCCCGAGGTCGGCCAGCGGGTCGCCCAGGGTGGCCATCTCCCAGTCCAGCACCGCCCGGACCGACACCGGGTCGACCGTGGTGAGCAGGTTGTCCAGCCGGTAGTCGCCGTGCACGATCCGGCCGGCGTTCACCCCCTCGGGCACCGAGGCGGCCAGCGCGTCGCGCAGCTCGTCCACCCCGGGCAGCTCCCGGCTGCGGGACCGGTCGAGCTGGCCGGCCCAACGTCGTACCTGCCGGCCGAGGTAGCCCTCCGGACGGCCGAAGTCGGCCAGCCCCACCCCGGCCGGGTCGACGGTGTGCAGCGCGGCGAGGGTGTCCATCATCGCCCAGGCCAGGTCGCGACGTTGCGCGTCGGTGAGCGGGTCGGTCTGGGCCCGGGTGCGCAGCACCTCGCCCGGCACCCGGCTCATCAGGTAGAAGGGCGCCCCGATCACCGCCGGGTCGGCGCAGAGCAGGACCGCTTCGGGCACCGGCACGGCGGTCGGTGCGAGCGCGGCGATCACCCGGTGCTCGCGGGCCATGTCGTGCGCGGTGGCCAGCACGTGACCCAGCGGCGGGCGGCGCAGCACCAGCTCGCGTCCGCCGCAGTGCAGCAGGTAGGTCAGGTTGGACTTGCCGCCGGCGATCAGGCTGGCCCGCAGTGGCCCGTCGGCCACCAGCTCCGGACGGTGCGTGGCCAGCCACCCGGCCAACCGGCCGAGATCCAGCCCGGGCGGCAGCCGGTCGCCGGGGGAGCCGCCGTCGTGGGACGCGTCGACGGCCGGCTCGGTCATCCGCATAGTTGATGGCAGGTCAGCCGGGTTGTCAAGGTCAGCGATTTTCCGCCCGGGACATGCCACGGCAACAGGGGCGAAATGGTCAACCGGCAGGCTGGGGACCAGCCTGCCGGCCGTGTGCGGTCGGCCCGCCGAGCGGAGGGACAGACATGTTGCTGAGAGTTCGGGTGACCCTGCCGGACCGACCCGGGACACTCGGCCAGGTGGCCCGCACGCTCGGCGTCTCCGGCGCGGACATCGTCCAGGTCGTGGTGCTGGAACGGCTCGGTGGCCGGGCGGTCGACGACTTCACGGTGGTCTGGCCCGGCGCCGCCCGGGTCGAGGGGCTGCTCGCGGGGCTGGCCGCCATCCCCGGGGTGCGCGTCGACGGGGTGTGGCGGGCGATCGGCGCGCCGACCACCACCGGTCAGGACGCCGAACTGCTCGCCCAGGTGGCGGCGAACCCCACCGACGGGGTGGCCACCCTGGTCGATGCGGTGCCGGGGCTGCTCGCGGCGGACTGGGCGGTGGCGGCCGTCGTGCCGGTGGACTGGGCCTCGCGGGCCGGCGCGGGGACGGCGACCGTCGGGCACGCGAGCTGGCGTGCGCCCGAGCCGCCCCGGCTGCCCGAGGTGACCCCGCTGCGGGCCCGCACCCTGACCATGGCCGACGGCACGCACTACGCGATCGCGCCGTTCGGCCGGGCCGGGCTGGTGCTGGTGGTCGCCCGGGACCACACCGAGCCGCTGACCGCCGCCGGGTTCCACGCCACCGAGGTGGACCGGCTCGCCCAGCTCGTCCGGGCCAGCGCGGTGATCCTCGGCGACCGGCTCGACATGGTCGGCCCGCCGTCGGTGACCACCGTCACCTGACCTGGGCGGACGGTTGCCGGTGCGACACCGCCGGGCAACGCCACGGCAACAGGCCGCGGGCAGGCTTCGTGCTGGGGAAGGGAGTGGACATGGCGCTGTGGCGGGTTCGCGCGACCGTGGACGACCGGCCGGGATACCTGTCGGTACTGACCGCGAGTCTCGCGTTGCGGGGGGTCAACATCCTCACCGTGCAGGTGCACACCACCGAGGTCGGTGCGGTCGACGACTTCCTCGTCGACGCGCCGGACACCCTCGACGAGGCGGATCTGATCGCCGCCGTCGAGCGGGGCCGGGGCCGGGACTGCTGGGTCGCCCGCAGCGAGGCGCGGGGTCTGGCCGACCAGCCGACCCGGGTGCTCGGGCTGGCCACCCGGCTGGTCGGTGACCCGGAACTGGCAGGTGAGGTGCTCCGGGCCACGCTCGGCGCGGACGAGGTGACCTGGCGTCCGACGGCTTCCGTCGGGCACGACGCGGTGGGCACCACGACCATGCTGCTGACCGACCCGGCCGGCGGCTCGTACGAACTGCGCCGGCAGGCGCCCAGCTTCACCCCGGCCGAGTACGCGCGGGCGCAGGCGCTCGTCGAGTTGGCGGCGGCGGTGGCCCGGCGGGAGGCCGACCGGGTGGTCGTGGTGCTGCCCGACGGGGCGGAGCTGACCGTCCGGCCGGCGACCTCCGACGACCTGGCGGGCGTGGTCGACCTGCACGGGCGCTGCTCGGCCCGGAGCCGGCAGCGGCGCTACCTGAGCGGGGCGGCGGCGCCCTCGCCGGCCCGGCTGCGCCGGCTGCTGGAACCAGCCCGGGGGTTGACCCTGGTGGCCACGACGACCGGCTCCGACGGGGCGGCGGAGTCGGTCGTCGCGCTGGCCAACCTGCTCGCCGAGGGCGACGAGGCGGAGGCGGCGCTGCTGGTCCGGGACGACTGGCAGCGGCGTGGGCTGGGCACCGCCCTGCTGCGCCGGCTGCTCGCCCACGCCGAGCGGGCCGGGTTCGCGGCGCTGGTCCTGCACACCCAGGCGGAGAACACGCCGATGGTGCGTACGGTGGCCCGGCTGGGCCGGTCCGCGCCGATCGAGCGGGACGGCAGCCTGCTCACCGTGACCGTCGGTCTGTCCGCCCGGGTGGGCGACGGCCCGGTCGCCGACGGGCCCGGTCGGCCCGGTGCGGCCGTGATCGGTCCCCGGCGGACGGGCGCGACCGGCGGGGTCTGCTGACGACCGGGCACCGCTCATCGAGACAACCCGTGTGGCACCGGGCGGGGGCTTCCTTCCGGTGCGTGGCCGAACTCCGATGCGGAGAACGGTGTACAGGCAGGGCCCCCGGTGCGGGGGCCCTGCCCATGTCCGGGCCTGCTCCGGCCAGGTGACCCCGGGAGTGCCGCCTCCCCGGGCCGGTGGGGTGGCGGTCAGCCGAAGCGGACGCCGGCCCGGCGGTGTCCGGAGACGCAGAACCGGTTGCCCTCGGTGTCGGCGAGGACGACGTACGGCAGCTGGCCGGGTTCCGGCTCGGCGGGGTAGTGCGGCCAGTCGACCCGTTCGGCCCCCAGACCGCACAGCCGGTCGACCTCGTCGTCGAGGTCCCGGTCGCCCGCGTGCAGGTCGAGGTGGATGCGGGGGAAATCCGACACCGGGCTGACGCTGACGTCCATCGCCAGCGGTACCCCGGTGGCGCCGGCCGGCGGTTCCAGCACGATCCACCCGTCCCCCGGGTAGCGGGGTGGCCGGCGGACGTAGCCGAGGGCCCCGGCCCAGAACCGGCCGGCGCGCCGGTCGTCGGTCACCCCCAGGGACACCTGTTCGATCATCGACATCGATCAAGGCTAGTCCGGTCGGTGCGATGGCGCCCGGGGAGCTTCTTCCGGTGTCGTCGGGGTTGGCCCCTTCACAAACCGATGACCGAACGATTACATTGGCGCACATCCATGGGAGCGCTCCCGCGACTCCTTCGGTCCTCTCACCACCACCCGCCTCCGGCGACGCCCACCACCCGCGACGCCCCGTCCCCGCGTCCGGTGGGCGTCGCCGGAGGCACCATCGACAGGAGTTCCGCATGCAGCACCCGAACCGGCCCGGCCGGTCGGGCGCGGGCCGGCCCCGGCTCCGCCGCCTGCTCGCCGCCGGTGCCGCCCTGGCCAGCGGTCTGACTCTGGCCATCGGCGCGCTCCCGCTCACCGCCGGGGCCGCCCCCACCGCTGCCGGGCGCGCCGAGGCCGCCGGCACCGGAATGTTCAACTATCCCGAGGCGCTGCAGAAGTCGCTGCTGTTCTACGAGGCGCAGCAGTCCGGCAAGAAGCCGTCCTGGAACCGGGTCTCCTGGCGGGGTGACTCCGCGCTCACCGACGGGGCCGACGTCGGCGTGGACCTCACCGGCGGCTGGTACGACGCCGGTGACCACGTGAAGTTCGGTTTCCCGATGGCGTTCAGCGCCACCATGCTCGCCTGGGGCGCGGTCGAGTACCGCGACGGGTACGTCGCCGCCGGCCAGCTCACCCCGCTGCTGAACAACCTGCGTTTCGTCAACGACTACTTCATCAAGGCGCACCCCTCGGCCAACGTGCTCTACGGGCAGGTCGGCAAGGGCGACGACGACCACAAGTGGTGGGGTCCGGCCGAGGTGCTGCCGATGGCGCGGCCCGCGTACAAGATCGATGCGAGCTGTGGCGGGGCGGACCTGGCGGGGGAGACGGCGGCGGCGATGGCCGCGTCGTCGATGGTGTTCCGGCCCACCGACGCCGCCTACGCCGACAAGTTGCTCACCCACGCCAAGCAGCTCTACACGTTCGCCGACACGGTCCGTAAGAGCTACCACGAGTGCATCACCGACGCGACGAGCTTCTACAAGTCGTGGAGCGGTTACCAGGACGAACTGGTCTGGGGCGCGATCTGGCTGCACCGGGCCACCGGCGACGCCGCCTACCTGGCCAAGGCCGAGAGCGAGTACGACAAGCTCGGCACCGAGCCGCAGTCCACCACCCGGTCCTACAAGTGGACGATCGCCTGGGACAACAAGCAGTTCGGGGCGTACGTGCTGCTGGCCAACCTGACCGGCAAGCAGAAGTACGTCGACGACGCCAACCGGTGGCTCGACTACTGGACGGTCGGCGTCAACGGTCAGAAGGTGCCCTACTCGCCGGGCGGGATGGCCGTCCTCGACTCCTGGGGCGCGCTGCGGTACGCCGCCAACACCAGCTTCGCGGCGCTGGTCTACAGCGACAAGACCACCGACGCCACCCGCAAGGCCCGGTTCCACGACTTCGCCGTCCGGCAGATCAACTACGCGCTCGGCGACAACCCGCGCAAGTCCAGCTACGTGATCGGGTTCGGCAGCAACGCGCCGAAGAATCCGCACCACCGCACCGCCCACGGCTCCTGGTGGGACAGCCAGACCGTGCCGGTGGAGACCCGGCACGTGCTCTACGGCGCGCTGGTCGGCGGCCCGTCGGCGGCCAACGACGCCTACACCGACAGCCGGTCGGACTACGTGATGAACGAGGTCGCCACCGACTACAACGCCGGTTTCACCTCCGCCCTGGCCCGGCTGTCCCAGGAGTACGGCGGCAGCCCGCTGGCCGACTTCCCGGTGGCCGAGAAGCCGGACATCGCCGAGCTGAGCGTCGAGACCACGGTGATGCAGGCCGAGCCCCGGGCCACCGGGCTCAAGGCGATCATCTACAACAAGTCGGCGTTCCCGGCGCGGGCGCTGACCAACGGCAGGTTCCGCTACTACTTCCGCCCCGAGGGCAGCACCGCCGTGCAGGTCACCCCCGGCTACACCCAGGGTTGCCCGTCGCCGTCGACCGCGAAGCAGCTCTCCGGCGACATCTGGTACGTCGAGGTGGACTGCACCGGTCAGACGATCGCCCCGGCCGGGCAGTCGCAGCACCGGATGGAGGTGCAGTTCAAGATCGGCGTACCGGAGGGCGGCACCTGGGACCCGACCAACGACCCGTCGTACCAGGCCACCGCCGGCCCGAACCCGAAGGTGCCGCTGTACGCCGGGACCACCCGGGTCTGGGGTGACGAGCCGACCTCGACGCCGACGGACACCACCCCGCCCACCGTCCCCGGCACCCCGGTCGTCTCGGCGATCGGCCCCACCTCGGTCACGCTGACCTGGCCCGCCTCCACCGACACCGGCGGCAGCGGCGTGGCCGGCTACGACGTCGTGCGCGAGACGGTCGGCAGCGACGTGATGATGTCCCACCGCACCACCACCAACAGCCTGACCCTGACCAACCTCTCGCCGGCCACCAACTACCGGTTCTCGGTCATGGCCCGCGACGGTGCCGGCAACAGTTCGTTGTGGTCGTCGGCGCTCGCGGTGGCCACCCCGGCGGGCACCGGTTCGGACACCACCGGTCCGACCCCGCCCGGCACCCCGACCGCGTCGAACGTCGGCCCGACCGGGCTCACCCTGAGCTTCACGCCGTCCACCGACAACGTCGGGGTCACCGGCTACCGGGTCTACAAGACGTCCTGGCCGGCCCATCTCGTCGTCGCCACGGGCACCGGCACCACCGTCCAGGTGACCGGGTTGACGCCGGACACGTCGTACGGGTTCTACGTGGTGGCGGTGGACGCGGCCGGCAACCCGTCCACCCCGTCACCGACGGTCACCGTACGGACCACCGGATCGGTGACCCCGCCGCCGACCACCCCGCCGCCGACCACCCCGCCCCCGACCAACCCCGCGTCGTCGTGCAAGGTCGGTTACACCACCAGCGACTGGACCAACGGCTTCACCGCCAGCATCACCGTCACCAACACCGGCACGGCCGCGCTCAACGGCTGGACGCTGGCCTTCACCTTCCCCAGTACGGGGCAGAAGATCGGCCAGGGCTGGTCGGCGACGTACGCCCAGACCGGTACGGCGGTGACCGCGACCAGCATGAGCTACAACGGGGCGCTGGCCCCCGGTGCGTCCACCAGCATCGGTTTCAACGGCACCCACACCGGCAGCAACCCGAAGCCGACGAGCTTCACGCTCAACGGGGCCACCTGCACGGTCTCCTGAGCATCGACATGACGTGGCCGGCACCGCACCTGCGGTGACCGGCCACGTCGCGTCGGCCCCGCCGGACCAAAAATGTTCCGAAACTTTTCCGAAACACCTTTGTTCCTGCCGGTGCAGGATGGAAACATCGATGGCACTAGATTTAACAACCGAAGGCATCCGGCCGTCCCGCCCCGACGGCCCGGGTGTCGGCCAGCAAGGAGACCACGATGGCAACGAGTCCATCCGTTCCCCCCGGCGGGAGTCGGCGACGGCGGTCGCCCGCCGTCCGGGCACTGCTCGCCGGCGCGGTCAGCGTCGTGACGGTGGCGGCCGCCGCCGTCATGATGCCGTCGGCGAACGCCGCCGCGACCACGCTGGGCGCGGCCGCCGCGCAGTCGGGCCGGTACTTCGGCACGGCGATCGCAGCCGGCCGGCTCGGCGACTCGACGTACAGCACGATCGCCGGCCGCGAGTTCAACATGATCACGGCCGAGAACGAGATGAAGCCGGACGCGACGCAGCCCCAGCGCGGCCAGTTCAACTTCAACTCCGGTGACCAGATCTACAACTGGGCGACCCAGCGCGGCCTGAAGGTCCGTGGGCACACCCTGGCCTGGCACGCGCAGCAGCCCGGCTGGATGCAGAGCCTGAGCGGCAGCACGCTGCGCCAGGCGATGATCGACCACATCAACGGCGTGATGGGCCACTACCGGGGCAAGCTTGCCGCCTGGGACGTGGTGAACGAGGCGTTCGAGGAGAACGGCAGCCGCCGGTCGTCGAACCTCCAGGGCACCGGCAACGACTGGATCGAGGTGGCCTTCCGCACCGCGCGGGCCGCCGACCCGTCGGTGAAGCTCTGCTACAACGACTACAACATCGAGAACTGGTCGTACGCCAAGACGCAGGGCGTCTACCGGATGATCCAGGACTTCAAGTCCCGGGGCGTGCCGATCGACTGCGTCGGCCTGCAGACCCACTTCACCGGCGGCAGCTCGCTGCCGAGCAACTTCCAGACCACGCTGTCCAGCTTCGCCGCCCTCGGGGTGGACGTGGCGCTGACCGAGGTCGACGTCACGAACTCCTCGACCACCCAGTACGCCGGGCTGACCCAGGCGTGCCTGAACGTGCCGCGCTGCATCGGCATCACCGTGTGGGGCGTGCGCGACAGCGACTCGTGGCGCTCCAACGAGAACCCGCTGCTGTTCGACGGCGGCGGCAACAAGAAGGCCGCGTACAACTCGGTCCTCAACGCGCTCAACGCGGCGCCCCCGACCTCCGGGCCGACCACGGGCCCGCCCACCACGCCCCCGCCCACCACGACCCCGCCGCCGAGCGGCGGCGCCGGCCGGATCGTCGGCGTGCAGTCGAACCGGTGCATCGACGTGCCGAACTCCACCCAGACCAACGGCACCCGGGTGCAGCTCTACGACTGCCACGGCCAGACCAACCAGCAGTGGACGTACACCAGCGGCAAGCAGTTGCGGGTCTACGGCACCAAGTGCCTGGACGCCAACGGCGCGGCCACCGCCAACGGCACCGGAATCATCATCTGGGACTGCAACAGCGGGGCCAACCAGCAGTGGAACATCAACGCCAACGGCACCATCAGCGGCGTGCAGTCCGGTCGCTGCCTGGACGTCTGGGGCACCGGCAACGGCCAGCAGGTCCAGCTGTACGACTGCCACGGGCAGACCAACCAGCAGTGGCGCACCGACTTCGGTGGCAGCACCCCGCCGCCGACCACCACCACCCCGCCGCCGACGACCACGCCGCCGCCCTCGGGTGGCTGCGCGCTCCCGTCGACCTACCGGTGGTCGTCGACCGGCGCGCTGACCAGCCCGAAGAACGGCTGGGTCTCGCTGAAGGACTTCACCAACGTCGTCTACAACGGCAAGCACCTGGTCTACGGCTCGTACGTCAACAGCAGCGGCCAGTACAGCTCGATGAACTTCGGCACGTTCACCAACTGGTCGGACATGGCCTCGGCCAGCCAGAACGGCATGAGCCAGGGCACCGTCGCGCCCACCCTGCTGTACTTCGCCCCGAAGAACATCTGGGTGCTGGCGTACCAGTGGGGACCGACCTCGTTCAGCTACAAGACGTCGAGCGACCCGACCAACGCCAACGGCTGGTCCTCGGCGCAGACGCTGTCCACCGCCACCCTGCCGGACGCCCCGTACGGTGTGATCGACCAGACCCTGATCGGCGACGACCAGAACATGTACCTGTTCTTCGCCGGGGACAACGGCAAGATCTACCGGTCGAGCATGCCGCTGGGGAACTTCCCGGGCAGTTTCGGTTCGAGCTACACGACGATCATGACCGACTCGACGAACAACCTGTTCGAGGGTGTCGAGGTCTACAAGGTGGCGGGCCAGAACCAGTACCTGATGATCGTCGAGGCGATCGGGAGCCAGGGGCGCTACTTCCGGTCGTTCACGTCCAACAGCCTGGGCGGCTCGTGGACCCCGCAGGCGGCCAGCGAGAGCAACCCCTTCGCCGGCAAGGCCAACAGCGGCGCCACGTGGACCAACGACATCAGCCACGGTGACCTGGTCCGCACCAACCCCGACCAGACCAAGACCATCGACGCCTGCAACCTGCAACTGCTCTACCAGGGCAAGGACCCCAACGCGGGCGGCGACTACAACCTGCTGCCGTGGCGGCCGGGTGTCCTCACCCTCCAGCGCTAGGCGCACCTACGCATGCTGAACAACCGGGGCGTGCCCGGCACCCGAGGGTGCCGGGCACGCCCCGCCCGGTTTCAGTCGGCCAACTCCTCCGCGAGCAGGTCCATCAGCAGCGCGTCGTGCCAGCGCCCGTCCGCGCCCCGCTCGTAGCGCCGCATCACGCCCACCGGGCGGAACCCCACCTTCGCGTACGCCCGGATCGCCGCCGTGTTCGCCGCCGCCGGGTCGATGGTGAACCGGTGGTGGCCGTACTCGTCGACCAGGTGCCGGACCAGGGTGCGGACCGCGTCCCCACCCAGCCCGTTGCCGCGTGCCGCCGGGTCGAGGAAGACGTCCAGGCTGGCGTGGCGGTAGTCCGGGTCGGTCTCGGCGTACCACTGGATCGCCCCGACCAGTCGGCCGGCGTGCTCGATCACGTAGACCGTCAGCGTGTCGTCGGCCAGGTCGGCCCGCACCGACGCGGCCAGGTCGTCGCCGCCGCGCCACCAGCGACGCACCTCCGGGGTGGCCCGGATCGCGGCCAGGGCCGGTACGTCCGCCTCCGTCACCGGCCGCAGCGTCACCGTCCGCCCGCGCAGCACCCGTCAGCCCCGCCGCTCGCCGTGCTCGACGCAGACCGCCGACCAGCCGACCGGCAGCACCTGCACCTTCATCCGCCGTCGGCAGTGCCCGCAGTAGCGGGGCGGCTCCAACACCCGGGCCGCCGCGCACCCCGGGTGCGGACCCGCCGTGGCGTCCGCACCACAGCGGTCGCACCAGGTCGGGGCCGACGTCAGCACGACGGACTCCGCCGTACGACCGTCGGTGGTCGGGTCACCCGCGTCGGTCATCATCACCTCACAGGGTGGCGGAGAGCGCCTTGACCGGCATCTTCAGCTCGTCGAGCAGCTTCAGGTCGTCGGTCGCCGGCCGGCCCAGCGTGGTCAGGTAGTTGCCGACGATCACCGCGTTGATCCCGCCGAGCAGGCCGTCGCGGGTGCCCAGGTCACCGAGGGTGATCTCCCGGCCGCCCGCGTACCGCAGGATGGTGCGCGGCATGGCCAGCCGGAACGCGGCGATGGCCCGCAGCGCGTCCCTGCCCTCCACCACCGGACGGTCGCCCAGCGGCGTGCCCGGACGCGGGTTGAGGAAGTTCAGCGGCACCTCGTGTGGGTCCAGCTCGGCGAGCTGGGCGGCGAACTCGGCGCGCTGCTCCACGGTCTCGCCGAGGCCGAGGATGCCACCGCAGCAGACCTCCATGCCGGATTCGCGGACCATCCGCAGGGTCTCCCAGCGCTCCTCCCAGGAGTGCGTGGTGACCACGTTCGGGAAGTACGAGCGGCAGGTCTCCAGGTTGTGGTTGTAGCGGTGCACGCCCATCTCGACCAGGTCGTCGACCTGCTGTTGGCTGAGCATGCCCAGCGACGCGGCGACCTGGATGTCGACCTCCGCGCGGATCGCGGCGACCCCCTCGCGCATCTGCTTCATCAGCCGGTCGTCGGGGCCGCGCACGGCGGCCACGATGCAGAACTCGCTCGCCCCGGTCGCCGCCGTCTGCTTCGCCGCCTCCACCAGCGACGGGATGTCCAGCCACACCGACCGGACCGGCGAGGTGAACAGGCCGGACTGCGAACAGAAATGGCAGTCCTCCGGGCAGCCGCCGGTCTTCAGCGAGACGATCCCCTCGACCTCGACCTCCGGGCCGCACCAGCGCATCCGCACCTCGTGGGCGAGTTGGAGGGCGGCGGTGAGGTGCTCGTCGGGCAGGGTCAGCACCGCGAGGACACCGGCCTGGTCGAGGCCGACGCCGTCGCCCAGCACCTGGGTCCGGGCCTGGTCGAGGATCTCTGGCATGGTCCGTACCCTACAAGGCCGGTGCGGCCCGGGAAACGCCCCGAGCCGACGGCCCCCGGCCGCCCCGCGGGCCGCCTCCCGCGCGGCGTGGCGGGGGGCCGCCGCCACGCCGGTGCCGGCCCGGCGGATGGTAATTTCGCCCGGCGGCGGCAACGTCGTCACCCACCGGCACGGGCCGGTCGTCCGTGGCGGGCGGCAGACGCCCGGCGGACGGGCGGGAGGCAGGTCGGACGACGGACGGAGGCGGGACCGGTGGCGGACTGGCTGGCGGCCCTGGACCGCCGCGCCGCGTTGCGGGCGAAGGCGGGGCTCACCCGCACCCTGCGCCCCCGCGCCGCCGGCGACCCGGACGTCGACCTGGCCGGCAACGACTACCTGGGCCTTTCCACCCACCCCGAGGTGGTCGCCGCCGCCGGCCGGGCCCTGTCCGGGTACGGGCTGGGCGCCACCGGCTCCCGGCTGGTCCGCGGCTCCACCGATGTCCACCACGCGCTCGAGGACGACCTGGCCGACTGGCTCGGCGTCGACCGGGCACTCGTCTTCTCCTCCGGTTACCTGGCCAACCTGGCCGCCGTCCGGGGCCTGGTGCAGCCGCGTACCCTGCTCGTCTCCGACGCCCACAACCACGCCTCGCTGATCGACGGCTGCCGGATCTCCGGCGCGGAGACGGTGGTCACCGCGCACGCCGACGTCGACGCCGTGGCCGCCGCGCTCGCCGCCGTGCCGGGCCGCCCGGCGGTGGTGGTCACCGAGTCGGTGTTCTCCGTCGACGGCGACCTCGCGCCGCTGGCCGCGCTGCACGCGGTGGCCCGGCGGCACGGCGCGTTGCTGCTGGTCGACGACGCGCACGGGCTCGGCGTCACCGGCCCGGCCGGTGCCGGCGCGGTGGCCGCCGCCGGGCTCGCCGGCGCGCCGGACGTGGTGGTCACCGCGACCCTGTCCAAGGCGCTCGGTGGCGCCGGTGGGGTGGTCGCCGGTCCGGCCGAGTTCGTCAGGCACCTGGTGGAGACCGGGCGGACCTTCATCTTCGACACCGCGCCGCCGCCGGCCGTCGCCGCCGGGGTACGCGCCGCCGTGGCGCTGGCCCGCGCCGCCGACGACCTGCGCGCCGAACTGGCCGACCGGGCCGGCCACGCGGTACGCCGCCTCGGCGCGGCCGGGCTGCCGGTGTCCACCCCCGACGCCGCCGTGGTGTCGGTGACCGCGCCCGGCCCGGAGGCCGCCGCCGCCTGGGCGGCCGACTGCCGGGCCCGGGGCGTCGCGGTCGGGTGTTTCCGCCCACCGTCCACCCCGGACCACCGCTCGCGCCTACGGCTGACCCTCTCCACCGGGGTCAGCCGGGCGGACTTCGAACACGCCCTGGAGACCATCGTGGAGTGCGCCCCGCAGTCGCGAACCGAGGTGGTTCCGTGAGCGTGAGGAGTGAGCCGGGTTTGCGAGCCCCGCAGTCGCGAACCGAGGTGGTTCCGTGAGTGGGTGGAAGGGTGCGGTGCTGGTCACCGGGACCGACACCGAGGTCGGCAAGACGGTGGTGACGGCGGCGATCACGGCCGCCGCACAGGCTGCCGGCCTACGGGTCGCGGTGGTCAAGCCGGGCCAGTCGGGGACGGCCACCGGTGAGCCCGGCGACGTGGACGCGGTGACCCGGCTGGCCGCCCCGCTGACCGGTCGTACCCTGGCCAGCTACCCCGACGCGTTGGCCCCGCTGGCCGCCGCCCGGGTGGCCGAACTGGAGCCGTTGGAGCTGTACACGGCCGTCGACGCGATCCGCGCGGAGGTCGACGAGCACGACCTGGTGCTCGTCGAGGGGGCCGGTGGGCTGCTGGTGCCGATGGGGCTGCGTCCGTCGGGTGAGGCGTGGACCGTCGCCGATCTGGCGGTGTCGCTGGGCGCCCCGGCGGTGGTGGTGGCCCGGGCCGGGTTGGGCACCCTCAACCACACCGCGCTCACCCTGGAGGCCCTGGAGCGCCGGGCCGTGCCCGCCGGGGTGGTGATCGGCGCGTGGCCAACGGAGCCGCAGCTGGTGCACTGGGCGAACCTGACGGAGCTGGTGCCGAACCTGCTCGGTGCGCTGCCGGCCGGGGCGGGGGCGATGGACCCGGGGGTGTTCCGCCGGTCCGCCCCGGGCTGGCTCACCCCCGACCTGTACGGGGTGCTCGACGACTGGCGTACCTGGGCCGAGGACGCCGGCTGAGCGTCGCACCGCCGTGGGCCGCGAGGTCCCTGCTCACTCGGTGGCGGGGACCGGGCGTGGCCGGTCGTCCTCGGCCGGACGGGGCGCGACGACCTGCACCTGGCCGCCGGCGGAGCGGTTGTGCGCCTCGATCCAGGTGTCCAGCGCGGTGCCGCAGGCGTGGTCGAGGTGCCGCAGGCCGCGCAGGTCGAGCCGGATGATCCGCTCGGCGGGCAGCGCGTGCAGCGTGTTGAGGATGGTGGGCAGCCGCAGGAAGGTGGCGTTGCCGACGATGGCGACGTCGATCGGCCCGGTGCCACCGTCGCCGTCGTCCACGGTGACCCGGACGTGCGACGTCTCCCAGGCGGCCTTGGCCACCGCCAGGCCGAGGCCGACCAGCACGCCGGTGAACATGTCGGTGGTGACGATCGCGGTGGCCGTCACCACCAGCACCACCGCCTCGCCCCGGTGTTCCCGCCACAGGCCGGGCAGCGTCCGCACCGGGAGCAGCTTGCACCCGGCGTGCACCAGCACCGCGGCGAGCGCCGGCAGGGGGATCAGCCCGACCAGGCCGGGTACGGCGGCGACGAAGACCAGGAGCCACAGCCCGTGCAGCACCCGGGATGCCTTGGTCTTCGCGCCGGCGTGCACGTTGGCGGAACTGCGCACGATGACGGCGGTCATCGGCAGCGCGCCGAGCAGGCCGCACACGGTGTTGCCGGTGCCCTGGGCGACGAGTTCCCGGTCGAAGTCGGTGCGCGGTCCCTGGTGCAGCCGGTCGACCGCCGCCGCGCTGAACAGACTCTCCGCAGAGGCGACCAGGGCGAACGTGGCGATGGTGGCCAGCACCCCGAGGTCGGCGAGCTGGCTCGGATGCCCGAGCGACGGCTGGATGGCCGCGAGCAGCCCGGACACCTCGATGGTGTCGACCGGTAGGTCCAGCACGATGCTCGCCCCGGCCGCCGCGACCACGGCGACCAGCGCGCCGGGCACGGTCCGCAGCTTTCCGGGCAGGACGTTCCAGATCAGCATCACCGCGATCGTGGCGGTACCCAGGACGAGCGACAGCCGGGCGGTTTCGGAGCCGGTCAGGTCACCGACCAGCGCCGGCAGGCCGGCGAACGCGGCGAGGCCGACCGGTGCGGTGTCGGCGCCGGCGAGGATGTGCAGTTGCCCGGCGATGAGCAGCAGTCCGATGCCGGCGAGCATGCCGTGCACCACGGCCACCGAGATGGCCCGGAACCACCGGCCGAGCCGGAGCAACCCCAGGACGATCTGGATCAGCCCGGCGATCAGCACGATGGTGCCGAGGCCGGCCAGGCCGTAGCGGTCCACGGCCTCGGCCACCAGCACGGTCAGGCCGGCTGCCGGGCCGCTGACCTGCATGCTGCTGCCGGGCATCATGCCTACGACGACCCCGCCGACGACACCGGTGACCAGGCCGAGTTCGACGGGGACGCCGGAGGCGACGGCGATGCCGACGCAGAGCGGCAGCGCGACGAGGAAGACCACGAGTGAGGCGGGTAGGTCGGCGCGCAGGGCACGCCGGGTGTCAGTGGAGAGCACGATTCACATCCAGGAGGCTGGCAGCGGTCAACGGGTCGCCCCCTCGCCGTCGCTCACCGACCGGCGGAACGACGGGCTGGGCGGCGGTCTGTTGCGGACCGGCGACGAGGGTCGTCGCCGGATCGGCCGGACGTCGCGCGACGGCGACGGGCGTGGTGGAGCGGACCGCCACCGGTCAGCAGCGCAGCACGCTCACCATCAGCGGTGTGGCGTCGGCGGTGTCGGGGGCCGGACGCTGGTCCGTGCCCCGCTGCCACCGGTGGACGGTGCCCCGCACCCCGGGGCATTCCTGCCCGATCGGGTCACGTCGTTCCGTCGACGACTGTCCGCGCCCCGCCCGCCCGACTGCCGTTCCGATCTCCCCTCCGGTCCGACCCGCTCCGGCGCTGTCCGGGGCGGCCGGGCTGGTCGACAGGTACTGATATCCATCGATGTCTGATACTACCGGCTTTTCCTGACTGAGACGAGCGTATAGACGATCCAGAATACAACGGAGGGTCACGGGAGGAATACTCAACCGGGTCGACGGGGTGGCCCCGGCGACGGTGAGTTGCCCGGCGGCAGGGGCGGGGAGCTGCGGTTCGCCACCGGGGACGACCGCCAACGGCCACAGCAGGACGATGCTGAGCAGCGGGACGAGGAGGACCGGCGTGCGCTGCACCCTCACCCCCCGGCCCGACAGGCGGACGCGCGACCACGCGTCGACACTGGGCTCAACCCGTCGCCAGGAGGCCGGGTTACGCCCGTACGCCGCGCGGTGTGCCGGTGGGCGTCCCGGCGTCGTGGCGGTGCCTCTGGTCAGGCCGGCGGGTCACCCGCTGCGGCGCACCACGAAGGCGTCGGGCATCCGGAAGGTGAGGTTGTCCGGGCACCACGGTGGGCGTACCACCGTCACCGCGTCCAGCAACGGTGTCGCCTCGGCGACCACCACCGCCGCCTCCAGCCGGGCCAGGTGCGCGCCGACACAGCGGTGCGCCCCCGCCCCGAAGGCCAGGTGCCGGCGCGACCCGCGCTGCCCCGGGCGGAACCCGGCCGGGTCGGCCACCACCTCCGGGTCACAGCCGGCGCGGGCCAGCCACAGCAGCATCGAGCTGCCCGCCGGCACCGGCGTACCGCCCAGGGTGGTGTCGACCGCCGCCACCCGCCGCCAGGTGACGATCGGTGGCTCCCGGCGCAGGCCCTCCTCGACGACATCGGCGACGGCGACCGTGCCGGCCCGCAGCCCGGCGCGCACCCCCGGTTCGCCGGTGAGCCGGTGCAGCAGCAGGGTGAGGAACTGGCTGGTGGTCTCCTGGCCGGCGACCAGCAGGAAGAACAGCGCCCCCACCACCACGTCCGGGGGGTGCCCGGCGGCGCGCAGCCGGCCGGCCAGGCCGCCGCCGGTACCGGCGAACTCCCGCAGGACGGCGTGGAACCGGCCCACCTCGACGGCGAGGGTCTGCTGCCGGTCGGCGTCCAGCGGGGCCCAGAACAGCTCCAGTGCCGCCCGCGCGAAGTCCTTCACCGCGCCCACCGGGGCGTCCGGCAGCTCGACCAGCCGGGCCAGCGCCAGCAGCGGCAGGTCGGCGGCGAGCCGGGCGTGCAGGTCGACCGGCCGACCGGCGGCCAGGTCGGCGTCGATGCCGGCCACCCGGTCCCGGACCAGGGCGGTCAGCCACGGTCGCTGGGCGGCCACCCGGTCGGGGTGCAGGGCCTCGGCGACGATCGCCCGGATCGCCGGGTGGCTGGGGCCGGCGTTGTTCGCCAGCGTCGGCGGCAGCCGGAACCGGTGCGCGGTGAGCACCCGCAGCGCGGCCACCGGGATCGGCGTCACCGCGTCCAAAGCGTTGTCGGGCCGCCAGGTCACCGCGTCGGCGAGCACCCGCCGGACCAGCGTGTGCCGGGTGACCACCAGGTGGACGCCGCCGACCCGGTCGACGACCGTGGCCACGTCCGGCCAGGGCTCGTCGACGGACGCCTCCCACCCCCGGAACAGCACCCGGTCACGCTAGCGGGCGGCCCCCGGCGGGGCGGGGTCCAGTTCCCACACCGTGGTGTGCTTCACCCGGACGCTCTCCAACGCCTCCGGCACCGGCACGTCGTAGCCGGCCAGCTCGCGGAACCGTTCCCGGGGCAGGAACGCCCGGCCCGGGTCGCCGACCAGCACCCGGGCACCGGAGCGGGCGGCCCGCAACAGGAAGCGCAGCACCCGGCGGGCCATCGCCTCGCTGTAGAAGACGTCCCCGGCGAGCAGCACCTCGGCGTCCCCGGCGTCGCCGTCGAGCACGTCGGCCAGTTCGGCGTCGACGCGTACCCCGTTGGCGCGGGCGTTGAGGGCGACGGCGGCGACGGCCCGCTCGTCGATCTCCACCGCCCGCACGGTAGCCGCGCCGGCCCGTGCGGCGGCGATGGCGACCAGGCCGGAGCCGGAGGCGAGGTCGAGCACCCGGCGGCCGGCGACCGTCTCCGGGTGGTCGGTGACGTACCGGGCCAGGCCCTGCCCGCCGGCCCAGGCGAAGGCCCAGAACGGCGGCGGCTGGGAACTGCGGAACTGGCCCTCGGTCAGTTCCCACAGGCCGATCGGCTCGTCGGCCTGGTGCAACCGCACCTCGGGTACGAAGGCGACCGGGGCGAGCCGGGCGTGCAGCCGGACGAAGGCCGCGGAGAGATCGGACACCCGCCCAGGATGTCAGCCGAGCGGACCCCGGCGCGGTCGACCCTCACCGGCGCGCGGAAGCGACCCAACCCACACCGTCACCCGGCGTGTCGGCGAAGAGGGGTGACCGGTTCACCACTGTCGGTGTTAACCGGCCCCGTACTTGCCGATCGGCGCGAACACGCCCGTCTACCGGCTTCCCCATCGTGCTCATAGCGTGGCGAGTGGACAAGACCGACGGGAGGAGCGAGACGGTGGTGATGGTGTGGCGGAACGCGCTACGGGTCGGGGCGGTGCTGGCCTGCCTGTCGGGGACAGGGCTCGTCGGGCCGACACCGGCGTCGGCGGCGGACCGCTTCTCCACCGAACTGAGCGGCCTGCCGGCCCAGTTCACCGCCGGGGACCAGGTGCGGACGGTCTCGGCGGTGGTGTCCAACAAGGGCAACGGCGGCTGTGTGAAGGTCCGCTGGTCGATGGTGCTCTCGGTGCAGGGGCTGCGACTGGACCAGGTCAAGATGGACCGGGTCGAGGAGACCGGCTCGTTCCCGCTGGACATCCGGGCGCAGGGGGACGTGGCCCGGTTGACCGACCGGCAGCTCGACCCGGGCACCCTCTGCCCGGACCGCACGGTCACCGCCACCTACCGGGTGGCCTTCGCCGAGGACGTCACCCGGGGTCGGATCACCATGGCCGCCGAGGCGTACGACCCGAACCTGCGGCTGCTCGCCCGGCGTACCGCCACCCGGCAGGTCGTCGGCACGGCGCCTGCGCCCACCACGGCGGCACCCGAGCCGACCACCGCGTCGCCGGAGCCGACCGAGGAGGTGCTGGAGCCGACCGAGGAGGAGACCGAGCCGACCGAGGAGGCGCTGGCCGAGGTGCCGCCACCGGCCGCGGCGAACCGTTCGGCCAGCCAGAGCGGGGGCTTCGGGCTGGTGCAGGCGGCGTTCCTGCTCGGCGGCCTGCTGCTCTTCCTCGGTGTCGGCCTGCTGATGCGGCTGCGGCAGCTCACCCGGACCGCGTCCGACGGGGTGGCGGGCGACGATGCGCGCCCGGTCCGTCGGCCGGTCCGTTGGACCACCGTCCGACGGTGATCGGGGGCCGCCGGGGCCGGGTGGCGCCACCACCCGGCCCCGGCGGGTTTCACTTCGCGAACACCTGGAACTCGGCGATCCGCACCTGGTCGCGCGCCGGGCTGGCGGTCGCGCAGTCGGTCCGGGTCGCCGGGTCGTCGTCCTGCTCACCGGCGTACGCGGGGCCGCCGGTGCACTGGCTGGCCAGCACCTCCAGCCGGACGTGGGTGGCGACGGTGGTCGGCACCCGGAACGACCGGGCGATCAGGTCCCGGCTGTAGGCCCGGTACCTGCCACCGGGGAACGCGTCGTCGGCGCTGGTGTAGATCCGGGTCCAGCGGGCCGGGTCGGCGCAGTCGGTGGTGGTCGCGTCGCAGGTCGACACCGCGAACGACCGCAGCGCGCTCAGCGCGTTCTGCGCACCGGGGTCGGCGTCGCCGGTGATCGCCGGGCGGAGCATGGCGCTGACGGTCACCCGTTGCACCGGCTGCGGGGTGCCGCCGGGCAGCGTGACGGTGACCTGCCTGCCGGCCACCCCGGTCAACGACGCCCAGTTGGTGGCCTCGGTGTCGTCGGCGATCCGGTCCAGGTTCACCCCGTCCCCGGTGATGCTCGCCCCGGACGCGGTGGACGCCAGGTTCCGGCTCAGCCGCAGGTCGACGTACCCCTGTTGGCCGGCCTTGGCGACCACCTCCAGGCGCTGGTGGCCGAAGCCGGGGGCGACCGCCAGCACCTGGTACGTCCCGGCGACGGCCTCGAAGGTGGCCGGTAGCGGGGTGGCCGGGTCGGTGTCGGCGACCGGGGTGGCCCGCGCCTCGTAGTCACCGACGTAGAGCCGGATCGGCGCGTCGGTGCTGTCGCCCCGGGGACGCAGGGTCAGCGTGGCGTTGCCGCCGGCCGGGCTGGCGAAGCTCGGCGTGGGATCGGTGTCGGCGGCGCCGACGGTGGCGGCGTCCCGACCCATCCCGGAGCGGGCGAACTCGGCCCAGATCAGCTCCTGGTTGGCCCCGCCGAAGCGCAGCCGGTCGGCGGTGAGCAGGTTGTCCCGCATGTCGAGCATGCTGACCTGGCTGGCCGCCTGGAGCAGGAACGAGTCGAAGACCAGCTGCACCCAGCGCCGGTTGCCCGGGCAGTTCCCGGCGGCCACCCGGCCCTGGGCGCAGTCGAGCTGCCGCGCCGGGGTGCCCAGGCCGTACTTCTTGACCAGGGCGGCGCGGATGCGGAAGTTGGTCGCGCCCCAGATCTCCCCGTCGGCGTGCACCGCCGGCCCGGCGGTGTTGTAACCGACGTCGGAGTAGTTGAGCGGGCTGCGGCTCAGGTCGTAGTTGCGGATGCCGCTGACCAGGTTGCCGGTGACGTAGCCGCCGGTGACGAAGGGCGTCTCGCCGGGGGCGCGCAGACCGTGCTCGTAGAGGTACTCGGCGGCGAGCAGGTCGCTCCACGACTCGCCCATCGCCCCGCCCTGGTGGCCGCTGATCCCGCTGTCGGGGCCGGCGATCATCCGGTTGGTGATGGCGTGGGTGTACTCGTGGCCGATCACCGTCATGTCGTAGTCGCCGTCGACGCACGGCGGGTACGGCCCACCGGCCTGCGGCTGCCACAGGTACATGTTGGTGCTCGGCGGCAGCCCGTCGCGCGGGGTGGACTGGTTGGCGTTGTTCCGGTTGCCGCTCAGCGCGCCCTGCTGGGCCCGGCCCTGCTCGGCGTCGCCGCCCAGCCCTGCGCCGCTGACGTTGACCGCCTGGAGGTTCCAGGTGGCCTCGGTGAAGCCCAGGTGCCAGGCCCAGTCGTGCATCCGGTTGTGCATGGCGAACAGGTTGGCGGTGGCGGCGTCGGCGTCGTTGCGTTGGGCGGAGGTGAACACCGCCGGGTTGCAGCGGGCCTGGTGCCACTGGTCGGTGAACGGGTACTCGTAGCGCCGGTCCGGGCGGTCGGGGGCGTTGACCACGGGGCTGCCGGCACCCCAGGAGACCACGGTATTGGCGGAGTTGCCCCGGGTGGTGCCGGTGGGTGCGCCGGTGGCGAGGTCGACGTCCCAGGGTTGCCCGCCCGCCGGGTCGCGGAAGGCGGCGGCGCAGTCGGGTGCGGGGCTGGCGCACCAGCGCACCCGGGGGTCCTGTCCGGGGGCGAGGTCCTGCGGCGGGGTGGCCGGGTAGACCGCCCAGCTCGGGTTGTCGGAGTCGAAGTCGACGAGGTCCTCGCGGACCAGCACCTTCCCGGTGATCCCGTCGACGTAGGTGGTGAAGGCCGCCGGGTGGTCGCTGTCCTTACCGATCAGGGTCACCTCGTAGGCGGCCCGGTTGCCGTCGACCGGGGTGGGCACGGCGACCGGGCGCACCCGGTGGCTGGCCACCGCGTCGGGGGCCAGGCCGGCGTCGGCGAGCGCGTCGGCGTACGCCTGGTCGGCGGTGCGGGTGGCCGGGGCGGGGGCGGAGGCGTCCCGGGTCAGCGAGGAGCTGACCGAGAGTACGGTGCCGTCGGCGACCGCCACGGTGACCAGCCCGTCGTGGCCGGCGGGCAGGTCACCGAAGCGCTGCCGCAGGGTGACCACCGCGCCGTCGCCGATCGGCCGGACCAACACCCGGTCCAGCGCGGTCACCGCGTCGGCGTCCAGGCCGAACAGGTCCCGCTGGGTGGTGAGGTAACGCCGGGCCGCGGCCTCCGGGTCGGCGGGCAGGCCGGTGGCGAGCCGGGCCGGGCCGAGGGCGTGCGGGGTGCCGAGCCGGTTCCAGCGCACCGGGGCGCCGGTGGCTCGGGCCAGGCTGCGTTGGCGGGCGTCGGGTGCGGCCGTACCGGCGCGGTTGTCGACGTCGGCGGCCTGGTGGCGGTCGTCGGCGAACGAGCCGGAGCGGCCCGGGGCCGGGGCCGCGGTGTCGCCCGGCGCGGCCGTGGCGGTGCCCCCGCCGGGCAGCAGGGCGGCGACCACGGCGGCGGTCGCCAGTACGGGAACGAGCCGGCGTCGATGCCGGCTCGTTCGGGGTGTCCACTCCGGTCTGGGCACGGAACCTCCTCGTGGGAGCGGGGACCGGCGCACCGCCGGCCCGGCGCAGGCGGGGTAACGCATGCGCATACGTGGATACCAGGCGGGCCGGACGGGGGCAATGGCGCGCGGTGCGCGGATCAGACGAGCTGGGCGGGGTCGAGCCCCAGTTCCCGGGCCGTGACCAGCCGGATCCACTCGCCGAACTGCCGCCGGGAGATCACCCGCTCGTGCACCGCGAGCTGGACGGCGAGCCCGTCCATCACCGCGTTGATCCGCCAGGCGGCACCGGCCGGGTCGGCACAGTCGAAGGTCCCGTCGGCCACCCCGGCCGAGATCACCGCCGCCAGGTCCTGCCGCCAGCGCAGGTCCAGCCGCCGGCAGACCTTCTCCAGCTCCGGGGTTCGCAGCGACTCCGCCCAGCCGTCGATCCACATCGCCCAGGGGCGGCCGGTGGGGGTGTAGAGACGCAGGATGCGCCGGAGCTTGGTCAGCGGCGGGGTGGCGGAGCGCAGCACCGCGTCCAGCCGGGACAGTTCCTGCTCGACCGCGTACGCGAACGCCTGGGCGAGCAGCCGCTCCTTGGTGGCGAAGTGGTAGAAGACCAGGGCCTGGCTGACCCCGGCGGCGGCGGCCACGTCGGCGGTGCGGGTGTTGGCGAGTCCACGCTCGACGATCACGTCACAGGCCGTGCGCAGCAGGGAATCCAGGCGGACATCGGCGGCGGCACGTCTCGTCACGCCGCTACGGTAACCTATCGAACCGACCACGGGGAGTTACCGACCCGCCCGATCCGGTCGCCGGCAGTCGGAAGCCGGACAGCGCCCCACGGCGGGTCGACCACCTCCCCGACCTGTTCGATAGGGGTGCGGCCGACGCGCCCCGGCCCTGGCGACCAACTCTCCTAGGAAGCTCTGCGGGTGGTGGCGCAGGACACCGTCGCGCAGACCGGACGCGCCGTCGCCGGCCCCGATTTGGCATCGGTGAGGCCGCTCGGCTAGAGTTTCCATCCGTCACCGGGTGTCGTCCCGGAGGCAAGCGGACGTAGCGCAGCTGGTAGCGCATCACCTTGCCAAGGTGAGGGTCGCGGGTTCGAATCCCGTCGTCCGCTCGGAGCTGCCGCCACGCATGACGGGGGCAACCTCGGTGGGGTGGCCGAGAGGCGAGGCAACGGCCTGCAAAGCCGTGTACGCGGGTTCAAATCCCGTCCCCACCTCGGTAACAAGCACGGGCGATTGGCGCAGTGGGAGCGCGCTTCCTTGACACGGAAGAGGTCACTGGTTCAAACCCAGTATCGCCCACTCGGTCAGTAGGGCCACCTTCCGGTACCGGAAGGTGGCCCTACTGCTGTCCGGTCCCGCTGCTGTCCGGTCGCCGCCCCGTTCCAGGGGCATCATCGCGCATCGATGCCAAGCTATCCTGGCTCCGATCCTTCCAGGGAACATCGCGACGCCGGGTGGTGTGGGATGGGGGAGACGGGCCGGGCGGCACTGCTCGCGTTCGCCGACGAACTGCGGCGACTACGCCAGCAGGCGGGTGGGCCGTCGTTGAACTCCCTGGTGGCGGTCGCCGCCGCCCGGGGCCGGCCGCTGGCCCGCTCCACCCTCAGCGACAAGCTCAACGCCAAGTCGCTGCCGGACTGGGACTTCGTCACCGGATACCTGGGCGCCTGCGTCGCGTACGCCGAGCAGACCGGCATCCGGTTGCCCGCCGGGCTGACCGACCGGGCCCGCTGGGAGGCGGCGTACTGGCGGCTGCTGGCGGCGGCGGACGCGGCGCGCGCCGACGACCGGCTCGCCACCGCCGCCCGCGCCGAGCCGGACCGGCGGGCCCACGCCGACACCACGCCGTCGGCCCCGGCACCGTTCGTGCCCCGCCAGCTGCCGGCGGCGGTACGGCACTTCGCCGGCCGGTCCGCGCCACTGACCGCCCTGACCGCCCTGCTCGCCGAGCCGGCCGGCCCGCCGGGGACCGTTCCCGTCTCGACCATCGGCGGTACCGCGGGCGTGGGCAAGACGGCCCTGGCCGTGCACTGGGCGCACCAGGTCGCCGACCGCTTCCCGGACGGTCAGCTCTACGTCGACCTGCGCGGTTTCGACCCCGAGTCGCCCGCACTGAGTCCCGCCGAGGCGGTGGCCGGGTTCCTGGAGGCGCTCGCGGTTCCGCCGGAGCGCATTCCGGTGGGGCTGGCGGCACAGGCGGCCCTTTACCGCAGCCTGCTCGCCGACCGGCGGATGCTGGTCCTGCTGGACAACGCCCGCGACGCCGACCAGGTACGCCCGCTGCTGCCCAGCTCGCCGGGATGCCTGGTCCTGGTCACCAGCCGCAACCAGCTTCCGGGGCTGGTGACCGCAGAGGGGGCCCGCCCGCTGCCGCTGGGGCTGCTGTCCCCGGCGGAGGGGCGCGAGCTGCTGTCCCGCCGGCTGGGCGCGGAGCGGGTCGCGGCGGAGCCGGAGGCGGTGGACCGGATCGTCGCCGCGGCGGCCGGACTGCCCCTGGCGTTGGCGATCGTGGCCGCGCGGGCCGCCACCTATCCGGACTTCCCGCTGGCCCGGTTCGCCGCCGAGCTGGGCGCGAGCCGGGGCGCCCTCGACGCGTTCAGCGGCGGCGAGGCCGGCGTCGACGTCCGGGCGGTGCTGTCCTGGTCGTACCGGGGGCTCGACCCGGCGTCGGCCGACCTGTTCCGGGCGCTCGGCACGCACCCCGGGCCCGACGTGTCCGTGGCGGCGGCCGCCAGCCTCGCCGCCCTGGCCCCGGCCGAGGTGCGCCGGCCGCTGGCGGTGCTGACCCGGGCGAACCTGCTCACCGAGCACGCCCCCGGCCGGTACGTCCTGCACGACCTGCTCCGCGCGTACGCCGTCGAGTTGGCAGTCGCCACCGACTCCGCCGGCCGGCGGCGGGGGGCGCTGTGCCGGCTGCTCGACCACTACCTGCACACCGCGTACGCCGCCGCTCTGCTGCTGCACAAGCACCGTGACGACATCGACCTGCCGGCGGCCCACCCCGGGACCACGGTGCCCGCGCCGGCCGACCGGGACGCGGCGTGGGCGTGGTTGGCCGCCGAACACCGGGCGTTGCTCGCCGCGATCGACCTGGCCGTCGAGCACGGGTTGCCGACCCACGCCTGGCAGTTGGCGTGGAGCGTCAACACCTACCTCGACCGGGTGGGTGCCTGGACCGACCAGTCCCGCGCCCAGGAGTTGGCGCTGCGGGCCGCCACGGCGGCCGGGGACCGCGACGGGCAGGCCCGCGCCCACCGTAACCGGGCCATCGCCTGCCTGCGCCTCGGCGCGTACGACGAGGCCCACGAGCACCTGGAACGCTCCCGGCGGTTGTACGCCGAACTCGGCGACCGGGTCGGTGGTGGGCGGACCGAACTGAACCTCGGCATCCTCGCGGAGCGGCAGGACGACCACCGGCGGGCGCTGCACCACGCGCAACGGGCGCACCGCCTGTTCGAGGCCGCCGGGCACGCGCAGGGGCAGGCCAACGCGCTCAACAACATCGGCTGGTACCACATCCAGCTCGGCGACCACCTGCGTGCGCTGGACTACTGCGGCCAGGCGCTGGTGCGGCAGCAGCAGACCGGCAACCGCTACTGGGAGGCACACGCGTGGGACAGTCTGGGCTTCGCCCACCACCACCTCGGCCGGTACCGCGACGCCCTCGACTGCTACCGGCAGGCGCTCGCACTCTGGCGGGAGACCGGCGAACGCTACTACGAGTCGGTCACGCTGATGCACCTCGGTGACAGTCACCGGGCCACTGCCGAACCCGACGCCGCCCGTGCCGCCTGGGGGCAGGCCCTCGACGTGCTCGACCAGCTCGGTCACCCGGACGCCGCACTGGTGCGCGGCCGGCTCGACGCGTTGCCGGCCGCGCGGTAGTCCCGCAAGCACCCACCCCCGTGTCGCGGGGCCGGGCTGGTCGCGTCACAGCGGCGGGGCGACGTCCCGATGCTCCTCGACCCGCTGGTACGCCACCGGCTCGGCGGTGGTGACCGTACGGCGGCGACCGCGCATCAGCAGGACCATGACGAGGCCGAGGACACCGGCGGCCATCAGGATCCAGCCGACGACGTCGAGATCGACACCGCCGACGCTCGCGTTCACCGCGAAGGTGAGGATCGCGCCGACGGCGAGCAGGAAGATGCTCGTTCCGATTCCCATGACAGCTCCTTGGGGGACGGGGGTGTGCTGTCGGGATGCAGTACCCCGTCGATGAGCAGGGCAATCGCCGGGAGGGGCCACGTGGTGGGGTGGGCCGGGCGAGCGATCTTGGAATGGGGTAGAGTTCACCCCGTCGCCGGGGAGACCGGGCGGCACGCGGACGTAGCGCAGCTGGTAGCGCATCACCTTGCCAAGGTGAGGGTCGCGGGTTCGAATCCCGTCGTCCGCTCTCGACCACGGGCGATTGGCGCAGTGGGAGCGCGCTTCCTTGACACGGAAGAGGTCACTGGTTCAAACCCAGTATCGCCCACCAGAGCACCGCGAAGGCCCCCGGCTCAGTTGAGCCGGGGGCCTTCGCGATTGGCGTTGTCTTGCGGTGGCGGTCCGGGTGGGTCAGCTGTTCCAGTGCTGGGTGACGAGGTCGGCGGCCTGCTGTTCCCACTGGGCGTAGTGGTCGGGGTAGGCCGATACCTGGACGGTCTGGGCGGCCTTGGTCAGGGGCATGTCCTGCCAGCCGTCGACCTGCTTGAGGCCCTTGAGGAAGGCGAGGGTGGCGTACTCGGGGTCGGTGATCTGTTCGACGGTGCCCCAGCCGCTGGAGGGGCGCTGCTGGAACAGGCCCTGCGAGTCGTGGTCGTTGCGGTCGCCGAGGTGGCCGAGGTTCTCCAGCTTCGACTCCTGTAGGGCGGTGGCGATCGACACGACCGCGGCCCGTTCGTCCATGCCGGCCTTCTTGGTGGCGGCGATGATCGCCTTGACGTTGCTCGTCTGCTCGTCGTCGAGGTCGATGTGGGACTGGTCGCCCTGTACGCCGTGGGGGATCAGCTTGCCGGTGTCCACGGCCGGCTTGTCGGTTTGGATGGCGGCGACGGGGTGGGTGTCGATGGTGGGGGTGTCGTGGTTGAGCGGGCCGGCGGCCAGTCCTGCGGCGACGGCGAGACCGGCGATGCCGAGGATGCTCTTGCGCAGGATGGTGGTGTTCATGGGGTTGCTCCTTCGGGGGTAGACGCCCCGGCCCTGGCCCGTGGCGGGCTGGGTGTGCCCGTGGGGGTCGGGCAGCGCGGAGGGGGCGTGGGCACCACGTCGGGGCGCTCATGCGGGGGAGGGAAGGTTCGGGGGGTTCCCGGCCGGGGTGGTGGCCGCTCGTGCCGGGGTCAGGTGTAACGACCGGGGGTCCGGGGCCATTCCCGCAGGGGTGCGGGGTCGGCCGGGCGCTGCTGCGGTCGTACGGGAGATGTAACGCCGGACGGCGCCCGGTCATTCCGTCGGCGGACGCTGCACCGAGCCTGGTAGCGACCCTGCCGCCACCTGCTGCCAGTGGCGCGCGCGGTGTCTGGCCAGTCCTACGCGGAGAGCTCCATTCCTGCGGGTCATAAATATGACTGACAGGCATACAGGTGTCCGCGAAGTTGCCCGCCCCCGGAACCCATTTCCGGCACGTCGTGGACGAAAAGAAATGTGCGCCGAACGTCCGGTCCGTCCCCTTCCCGCAGCGATATGCCGGGCATCCTTGGAGGCGACGGCATCTGCCTATCGTCATGGGGTCGAAATAGCGGCTTTGGGCCGGGGCGGATACACCGCTATATGGCGAGTATGCGCAACGACGCCCGGGGCCGGCCGGGGTGCGCAGGACGCGGCGCGGGTGTCGGGTGGCGGGGCAGGGGAGCGGTTCTGCCGAGGGCAGATCCGCTGCCGGTGAACAGGATGCCCCGCTGATGTCCCGGGCCGGCAGGGTGGGACGGATGAGACTGCTGATGCTGGGTGGCACGGGTTTCGTCGGCTCCGCCGTCGTGGCCGAGGGCGTACGCCGGGGCTGGACGGTGACCATGTTCAACCGGGGGATACACGGGCCGACCCCGCCAGGCGTACACCGGTTGCGGGGTGATCGGACCGCGCCCGGCGGGTTGGCCGAACTGGCGGGCGGCAGGTGGGACGTGGTGGTCGACACCTGGGACGGAGCCCCCCGGGCGGTACGCGACGCCGCCACGCTGCTGCGCTCCGCCGGGCACTACGCCTACGTCTCCAGTGGCTCGGTCTACGCCCCGCCCGTGCTCCCCGGGGTCGGCGAGGAGTCGGCGGTGGTGCCGGCGGCGGCCGACGACACCGGCGACGACGACTACGCCCGGTGCAAGGCCGGCGGTGAACTGGCCGCGACCGGGGTGTTCGGGGAACGCGCCCTGCTGGTGCGGGCGGGGTTGATCCTCGGGCCGGGGGAGGACATCGGGCGGCTGCCGTGGTGGCTGCGCCGGGTGGCCCGGGGTGGTGACGTGCTCGCCCCGGGGCCGGCCGACCTGCCGGTGCAGTACGTCGACGTCCGGGACCTGGCGGCCTTCACGCTCGACCGGGCCGCCGAGGGGGTGGGCGGGGCGTTCAACGTGATCAGTCGGCCGGGGCACACCACGATGGGCGAACTGCTGGCCGAGGCGGTGGCGGCGACCGGAGCGGACGCCCGGCTGCGTTGGAGCGACCCCGAGACGATCCTCGCCGCCGGGATCGAACCGTGGAACGACCTGCCGATCTGGATCCCGCCGGGCCACGAGTACCGGTGGTTGCAGCAACGTGGCGTCGAGAAGGCGTACGCGGCGGGGCTGACCTGCCGCCCGGTGGCCGAGACGGTCGGTGACACCTGGCGCTGGCTGGAGCAGGTGGGTACGGTCCCGCCCCGTGCGGGGCGGCCGGTGCGGGCCACCGTCGGCCTCGACCCGGCCCGGGAAGCCGCCCTGCTCACCACGCAGCACCCCTGACAGCCACCGACCCGGCCCGGGAATGGGGTGACCGGGCGCGGCGGAAGTCCTGTGGACAGGACCAATAGCGGCGTCCGGTGCGCTTTTTGCCGCCCTCTGAACTATTTGTTCTTCACGCAAAGTAATCGACGTGGACAACTATCGTCAACGCCCTTAGAGTTCGGCCACTGCCAATCATCTACACGGGGGATCGCCATGACGGCTGGCGGCTGGTTGCTGCCTGTCCATATTGCTGGAACCGCTACCGCTCCCGTCGGCTGATTGGCCCACCCGGCGGCCGACGGCGTTCCTTCGATGAAAGTCCACGAGTTCTCCGCCGGGGGATCCCGGGAGTGTCCTGCGCCGCCCACCCTGTTCGAACACCCTGCGACTCCTGCCTGTGGAGGCACTGTGACAGCCGCTCACCGAACCACCGACTGTTGCGTTCAGCGACCAACAGCACGGCGGTGGACGACCGCAATTCTGGCGTTGACCTGCGTGTTGGCCGGTTCGGTACTGACGGGCCCGGGGCGGGTGCAGGCGGCGTCACCACCCGTACCCCCGGTGGCGGATGTCACGGTGGCGCCGGACGCGGCATCTGCCGTGTCGGCGGCACAGCGGTCGGGGCGCCGGGTCGAGGTGGAGTCCGCCCGTACGGAGTTGACCCAGGTGTTCGCCAACCCGTCCGGTGGGTTCACCGCCGAGACCGCGGTGATGCCACAGCGCGTCAAGCGCAGCAACGGTTCCTGGGCGGACATCGATCTGTCGTTGCGCAGGTCGGCGGACGGCTGGGCACCGGCGGCCTCCGTGGCGCAGGTGCGCTTCTCGGCCGGTGGACGCGGTCCGGCAGTGGTCCTCTCACGCGGCAACAGGTCATTGTCGTTGTCGTGGCCGGGCAGGTTGCCCAAGCCGACCGTTTCGGGGGACGTGGCCACCTACCCCAACGTGTTGCCGGGGACTGATCTGGTGCTGCGCGCGACACGTACCGGATTCACCCATGTCTTCGTGGTGCGGACGCCGGCGGCCGCGGCCGACCCCCGCCTGCGGGAACTGCGCTTCGCGCTCGGCGGCGGTACCCGGGTCACCAAGACCAGGGATGGACGGTTGTCCGCGGTGGTGGACGGCCAGGAGATCGCCACCGCCGAACCCGCCCTGATGTGGGACTCGTCCACGCAGGCGGGCATCGCCGACCCGGCCGGCCGGTTGTCGGGCACACCAGGGCCCGCTTCCGACGCGCGTTCCTCGGCGGCCGGACCGGGCGGCCGGGCCAGGACGGCGACCGTCGGTACCGCCGTGGCCGACGGACACCTGATCCTGCGTCCCGACGCGCGGCTGCTCGCCGGCCGGGGTGTCACCTTCCCGGTGTTCATCGACCCCGCATGGTCGACCGCCAGGTCCCGCTGGGCCTACGCCACCCAGAACAACACGAACAACACCGACACCACCATCGCCCGCGTCGGCAGGGACCCCGACTCGGGGAAGATCTACCGTTCGTACTTCGACTTCCCGCTGTCCGCCATCAGGGGCAAGCACATCGAGTCCGCGTACGTGCAGATGAAGCTGGACCATTCCTGGTCCTGCACGGACACCCCGACGTACATGTACCACTCCAGCGGCATCGCCTCGACGCCCCGTACCGCGTGGGCGCCGAAGCTGCACAGCCACAAGTCGACCGCACAGTCCCACGCCAACGAGGGTTACGGCTGTTCGGACTCTCCGCAGCCGGACATGACGGTCAACTTCACCGGGTCGGCCGTGACGTCCCTCATCCAGACCCACGCCACGAACAACTACTCGAACGTGACCCTGGGGTTCTGCGCCTGTAGCGGCACGGACGGCTCGGGTGAGTCCACCACCGACAGGTGGAAGAAGTTCTGGCCCAACAGCGCGAAGCTGGTCGTCGACTACGACTCGGTACCCGGCGCGCCGTACAGCCTCCAGACCTCCGGGGTGGCATGCGCTCCGGGCCAGCGGATCAGCATCGGCACGCTCACCCCCACCTTCTCGGGCATCTTCCCCGACGCCGACACCACGCAGGCGTTGACGACCGCCTACGAGTGGCTGCAGGTGCCCGGTACCGGCACGTACGGAGACTCCACTCCACGCAAGCCCGCTCCTACGGGGGCGTCCGTTCCGGCCGGTGGCCGTTCCACGACGGCGCCGCTGCCGCAGTTGACCGAGGGACAGGTGTACGCCTTCCGGGCCCGGGCCACCGATCCGGCGCCCTACAGCAAGACCAGCGCCTGGTCGGCCTGGTGTGAGTTCCGGGTCGACACGACCATCCCCCCGGTGGTGGTGACCCGTAACGGCACCGACGCACCGCTGCCCGGCGAGAAGGTGACCTTCGGTTTCTCCTCCACGGACACCAGCGTGACGAAGTTCCGGTACGGCTGGACCTTCCCCGGCACCATCGAGGTGCCGGCGACCACCGCCTGTAGCGCCAGCGTGCCGGCGGGCACCAACATCTGCTACCGGATCGGCTCGGTGTCGCTGTCCGTCCCGAAGTACGGCCAGAACACCCTGCACGTCCGGGCGTACGACGGCGCGGGCAACCCCGGTGACGCCTCTGCCGAGTTCATCGCGGGTCGGCCGTCGCCGGCGATCGCCCGGTGGGGCCTGGAGACCCTGCCCGGTGTCACCACGAGCGCTGCCCTGGCCGACGGCCAGCCCGCCCTGGGCGGTGACACCCCGCTGACGGCCAGCAACGTCGGGTGGACCCCGGACCTGCGCATCATCAAGGGCACGACCGCCACCTTCAACGGCACCTCGTCGAGTTTGCAGACGACGGGACCGGTGCTCGACACCACGAAGTCGTACGGTGTCGCGGCATGGGTGCGCCTGTCCTCCCTTCCCACCCAGAGCATGGCCATCGCCACCCAGAGTGGTGACTGCATCTACGGCTTCTTCTTCGGGGTCTACGTCGAGAACGGCGTGCCGAGGTGGAACGTCACCACCCGCAGTAGCGACTGCGGGACGCCGGCCACCTACACGCACGTGAGCCCGGAGAGCACCGCGATCACGAGTGCGGACGTCGGACGCTGGCAACACGTGGCCTTCTCCTACGACGAGGCGACGAAAATGATCACGTTGTTCGTCGACGGGGTGTCCGTCGCCGCCAAACCGTGGACCACCGCCTGGAACGCCACGAAGGCTTTCCAGGTGGGACGCAACGCCGCCGGTGGCGTCACGAACAACTTCTTCCAGGGTTCGGTCGCCCAGATGCAGGTGTACAACCGGGCCCTGGTGCCGCACGACTTCACCGGACAGCGCCGGGACGAGGAGGGCTCCGGCGGTTTCGACGAACCGGGCATGCTGAAGCCCGTCCGGGTGGGTCAGTGGACCTTCGACGGAGCCACCGGCTGCTATGAGGACAATCCCTCCGACTGGACGTTGTGCATGAGTCCGGAGAACACCTCCTTCGGGCGGCGGATCGCGCTCACCAAGGGCGTCGACGTCGGCGACGGCAGCCGGTCGAGTTTCCTCTCCTTCGATTCACAGGCCATCGACGACCCCATCCAACCGACCGTCGAGTACGGCCGCAGCCAGGACGACGTGGCCGGCAATCCGCAGAATCCGAGCTGGCAGGACGGACGGGTGCTCCGCACCGACCAGTCCTTCTCGGTCTCCGCCTGGGTCCAGCCGAGGTCGCTCGGCATCCAGACCGCCATCTCCCAGATCGGCACCAAGCAGTCCTCGTTCTATCTCGGTCAACGTACCAAGATCGTCAGCGGGAACCCCGTCAACTGGTGGTCGTTCAGTGTCTTCGGCATCGACAGCGATGCCCTCGGCAGTCGGTTCGCCGACGCGTTCATGACGTCCCGGAACATGACCGAGGAAGCGGATCTGTCCCACTGGACCCATCTGGTCGGGGTCCATGACGCCTCCCGCCGCGAGGTCCGGCTCTACGTGGACGGCAAACTCGCGGCGACGACCCCGTTCGGCACCGGCTCCTTCACCGGGGCGTTCGACGCGACCGGCCCGCTGTACGTGGGCGCTGCCCGATTCACCCCGTTCGGGGCCGCCACCCAACTGGTCGACCGTTGGGACGGCGACATCGACGACGTGAGTCTCTACCAGGGTGCGCTGAGCGACGACGATGTCCGCGAGATCAACGAGGTCGAAGCCGTCAGGGAAGCCGATGTCACGGGCTGACCGCCCACCGAGCACCACGCACACCCCGTCAGCCGCGAACGTGATCCCCGCTGGGAGTCTGGTGAAAACCTCCGTTGCACGTCCTGCCCCCGTGCGCCGCTTCACCCAGGTGATCGCTGCGGTGCTCACCTCCGTACTGGTCGTCTCCGGCATGACGGTGCCCGCCCAGGCTTCCCCGGGGTCGGTCACCCTCAGCCGACAGCGGGAGAAGCTCGACCGGGACGGGCAGACCGCCCGGGGTAGGGCCAATCCCACCAGCCCATCCACCAGCGCCAAGCTGAGCCCGCCGGTGTGGCCCGCTCCCGGCCGGGCGTCGGTGACCCTGCCGGCGGTCGACGACGAGCGCCGGGCGGCACCGGCCCGGGTGAAGGCGGGAAAGCTGCCGGTCACGGTGGGCCGGGCACCCGGCGCGGCGGGAGCCGACACGTCAGTGGTCTCGGTTGAAGTACTGGACCGGGCCACCGCACCGCAACGCTGGAACAACGGTCTGCTGCTGCGGCTCGACGGGAGCGCCGAGGGTAGCGGTGCCGACGGCGCGACCGCCGCGAAGCGGCCGGAGGCGGTGACCGTCTCGGTCGACTACCGGGCCTTCCGCAACGCCTTCGGCGGCAACTGGTCCTCCCGCCTGCGGTTGTGGCAGGTGCCGGACTGTGCGCTGCGGACCCCGGACCGGGCCGGATGCGCGGCGCAGCCGTTGCCCTCGCACAACGACGGATCGTCGGTGAGCGCCGAGGTGCCCCTCGGTGCAGCTGTCACCGGCCGGGCCGGAACCGGGACGTCGTCGCTGGTCGCGCTGTCCGCGGGCGCGTCCGGCCCCGAGGGCGACTTCGCGGCCACCCCGATGTCGGCGAGCGCGACCTGGTCCGCCGGCACGTCGACCGGTGGTTTCTCCTGGTCGTACCCGATGCGGATGCCGCCGACGATCGGCGGCCCCGCGCCCAGCCTCGGGCTCTCCTACACATCCGACAAGGTGGACGGGCAGTCGGATGCGTCCAACAGCCAGCCGTCCTGGGTCGGTGAGGGCTTCGACCTGTGGTCGGGGTACATCGAGCGCAGCTACGTGCCGTGTGCCGACGACATGTCCGGCGGCAACAACAGCACCAACCGCACCGGTGACCAGTGCTGGCGGTCCGACAACGCCACCATGTCGCTCAACGGACGGGGCGGCGAGCTGGTCTACGAGGCGGGCAAGGGCTGGCACAGCCGCAACGAGGACGGCTCGAAGATCGAGAAGCTCACCAGCGCCACCAACGGCGACAACGACGGTGAGTACTGGAAGGTGACCACGCCGGACGGCGTGCAGTACTTCTTCGGCCGCAACAACCTGCCGGGGCAGAGCAGCGCGACGAACTCCACCTGGACCGTGCCGGTCGCCGGCAACCACGCCAACGAGCCGTGCAACGTGTCGTCGTTCGCGTCGTCGTTCTGCAACCAGGCGTGGCGGTGGAACCTCGACTACGTCGTCGACCCACGCGGCAACACCGTGTCGTACTGGTACGACAAGGAGCTCAACCGGTACGCCAAGAACGCGACCTCCACCAACAAGGCCGAGTACGTGCGCGGCGGCGTGCTCAAGCGGATCGACTACGGCACCTGGGACCGTGGCACCACCGACCGGTCGGTGACCGCGCTGGCACAGGTGGTGCTGGAGACGCAGGACCGGTGTGCGGCGGACTGCCAGATCCACGACGCCGCGCACTGGAAGGACGTCCCGTGGGACCAGGACTGCGCCTCGGGGGCGGCGGACTGCGGGGAGAACTACGGCCCGACGTTCTGGAGCACGAAACGGCTGTCGAAGATCACCACCCAGGTCTGGGACACCACGAAGACCACGCCCGCGTGGCAGCAGGTCGACTCGTGGACCCTCGACCACACCTACCCGCCTGTTGGTGACGGCAGCGACCATGCCGGCATGTGGCTCGCCTCGGTGGTCCACCGGGGCCTGGTCGGTGGGACCGTCGTCATGCCACCGGTGACGTTCGAGCCGGTGTCGATGCCCAACCGGGTGCTCAGCAAGAACAACACCAGCAACAACCGGATGCGGATCGGCAACATCCTCACCGAGACCGGCGGCAAGATCCAGGTCAGCTACAGCCAACGTGACTGCACCGCCACCAGTCTGCCGTCCGCGCCGGAGACCAACACCCGGCGTTGCTATCCGGTGGTCGGCCCGGACCCGTACGACGCCGATCTGGAAATCACCGAGTACTGGCACAAGTACGTCGTCACCCAGGTCTCCGAGTCCGACATCAAGGTCATGGTGGGCAGCACCGACCACGGCCAACCGGTGCAGAACACCTTCTACACCTATCTCGGCACCCCGGCCTGGCACTTCGCCGACGACAACGGCCTGGTCAAGCCGAAGCGCAAGACGTGGAACCAGTTCCGCGGCTACGGCCAGGTCGAGGTGCGCAAGGGCGACGCCCCGGCACAGACCCTGACCCGGACCACGTTCCTGCGCGGCATGCACGGCGACCGGGTGAGCAGGTCCAGCACCGCCAAGCGCACCGTCACCGTGGCCGCCTCCCTGGGCACCGAGACGGTGTACGACGAGGACCAGTTCGCCGGCATGGTCCGGGAACAGGTCGTCTACGACGGCGTCGACACCAGGCCGGTATCCAAGACGGTCAACGTGCCGTGGCGTTCACCGGCCACCGCGAGCCGCACGATCAACGATGACGAGGTGACCGCCCGCTACACCAACACCCGGGTCGCCTACACCGCTACCGCACTGGGCGTCAACGGGGCGGGGGGCTGGCGGACCGCGCGGACCGTGTCGACCTTCAACGACACGTACGGCACCACCGACACCATCCAGGCCGACGGGGACATCGCCGGCACCGGCGACGAGAAGTGCACCACGTACCTGTACAACCGGAACGTCGCCGCCAACATCGTGCAGGCGGTCAAGCAGATCACCGTCAAGGCGGTGCCCTGCGCGACCGCGCCGGCCACCGAGGCCGACATCGTCGCCGACGAGCGGAAGTTCTACGACGGCGCGACCAGCGTGGACACCGCGCCCACCCGGGGCGAGGTCACCCGGGTCGACAAGCTCAAGGACTGGTCGTCGTCGGGCGGCACCGTCTGGCAGACCACCAGTCAGGCCACCTTCGACGCGTACGGCCGGCCGCAGACCGCCACCGACAACCGCGGTCGGACGGTGACCACCGAGTACACCCCGGCCAGCGGTGGCCCGGTGACCAGGGTGACCACCAGGACGCCGGACCCGAACGGCAGCACCACCGCCTGGGTCAACACCATCGACACCCGCCCCTACTGGGGTCAACCCGTCCGCACGACCGACTACAACGGCCGCCTCGCCGACATGGAGTACGACCCGATGGGTCGACTCGCCAAGGGCTGGGAGGTCGGCTGGGCGAAGGCGGACAATCCGACGACCCCGTCGGTCGAGCACACCTACTTCTACGCGCCGAACCGGGACGCCTACCCCTATACGACGACCCGCAAGCTGCACGCCGGTGGCGGCTACCTGACCTCGTACGAGATCAAGGATGCCTTCCTGCGTCCCCGGCAGACGCAGACCGCCGGGGTGGGCGGCGACCGGGTGGTCACCGACACCCTCTACGACGCGACCGGCCGCGCGGTCACCAGCTACCAGGCGCACGCCGAGCCGGGCACGCCCGGGGGCGCGCTCTGGTGGGAGCCGGAGTGGTCCGTGCCGGCGGTCACCAGGACGCTGTACGACAACGCCTCCCGGGCCACCGACCAGATCCTCTTCGGCACCGACGGCGTCACCAACCTGGTGGAGAAGTGGCGCACCACGACGACGTACCTGGGTGACACGGTCAGGGTGACCCCGCCGGAGGGCGGCACGGTCACCACCACCAGGACCGACATCGAGGGGCGGACCGTCGAGCTGCGCCAGCGGACCGACGACGCCCAGGCCACCCCCGACCTCGTCACGACCTACGCCTACAACCGCAAGGGGCAGCTCGCCAAGGTCACCGACACCGACGGCAACGAGTGGGTGAACACCTACGACGTCAAGGGCCGGCAGATCACCGCGAAGGACCCCGACAAGGGCACCACCCAGACCACCTACACGGTGTACGACGAGGTGGAGACGACCACCGACGCCAACAACACCGTGCTGGTCAACGAGTACGACGGGATGGGCCGACGCAAGGCGCTCTATTCCGGCAGCATCGCCACGGCGAACAAGCTCGCCGAGTGGAAGTACGACAAGCTCTACACCGGGGCGACGCTGCGCGGTCAGCTCACCGAGAGCATCCGCTACGAGTCGGCCGGCTCCACCAACGCCTACAAGTGGCAGGCGCGAGCCTTCAACACCCGCTACCAGCCCACCGGCGCGAACTACGTCATCCCCGCCAACGAGGGCAGCGGCCTGTCCGGCACCTGGATCTACGGCTACGGCTACTCGTCGTACGAGGGCAGCCCCACCAGCATCACCTATCCGGCCGCCGGGGGGCTGACCGCCGAGACCGTGCAGACCGGATACGACGCGACGACCGGCCTGCCGACCCAGCTGTCCTCCACCCTGACCAACGTCGGCCGCTACGTGATCGGGCAGGACTACACCCGGTACGGCGAGCCGACGCTGACCACCCGCAAGACCGACGGCGGGGTCTACGTCCAGGACGACACCTACTACGACTCCGTCACCCGGCGGGTGACCCGCACGAAGGTCAAGCCGGAAACCGCCACCGGCACCGTCAACGACACCAGCTACACCTACGACGCGGCCGGCAACATCCTGTCCATCGCCGACACCCCCCAGGTGGGCACCGCCGACACCCAGTGCTTCCGCTACGACGAACTGCGCCGGATGCGGCACGCCTGGACCCCGAAGGCCGGCGTCGCCTGCGCCGCCGACCCGAAGGTCGCCGACCTCGGCGGTCCGGCCCAGTACTGGCACGAGTGGGCGCTCGACGAGGTCGGCAACCGCAGCACCGAGAAGGTGCACACGGCGGCCGGGGACACCGTCCGCACATACACCACGCCCACCGGTGGCGCGAACGTCGTCCGGCCGCACGCCGTCACCTCGGTCCTGACCACGGTGCCCGGCCAGGCCGACGTCACCACCAACTACAGCTACGACAACGTCGGCAACATGCGCTGCCGGCCCGTCAGCGGCGCGGCGAACAACTGCACGACCGGCACCAACTCCCAGACGCTGAACTGGAACGCCGAGGGCAGGCTCGCCTCGGTGAGCGTCGGCGGGCAGACCGTCGAGACCAACATCTACGACGCCGACGGCGCCCGACTGATCCGACGGGACACCACCGGCACCACCCTCTACCTGCCCGGTCAGGAGCTCCGGCGGGACAACAGCTCCATCGTCACCGGCACCCGCTACTACAGCTTCGCCGGCAAACTGGTCGGCAACCGCACGCCGACCGTGTTGACCTGGCTCTTCTCCGACCACCAGGGCACCCAGCAGACGGCGGTCGACGCCGCCAACCAGGCGGTGACGATCCGCCGGCAGACCCCGTACGGCGACCCCCGGGGCAACCCGCCGCTCTGGAGCAACAGCAAGGGCTTCGTCGGCGGCGACAAGGACCCCACCGGCCTGACCCACATCGGGGCCCGCCAGTACGACGCCGGCCTCGGTCGGTTCGTCTCCGTCGACCCGGTGCAGGACCTGGCCGACCCGCAGCAGTGGAACGCCTACGCCTACAGCAACAACAGCCCGATCACCTTCTCCGACCCGACCGGCCTCAAGGCCTGCGCCGACGACGCATGCGGCCCCGGTGCCGACTACGAGGACATGTGGGGCAACTACCACGATGTCCCCGGCGACAACGACGGCTGCAATGGCAAGTGCGGCGACGACGACTGGGCCGAAGCCCATGCGGCCAACAATGCCGGCGGGGGCAACGGCGGCGGTGGTGGTAAGGGCGGCGGCAAGCACGGCGGCCCCACCGACGAGCAGATCAAACGGGCCAAGGAGATCAAGAAGCAGAACGCGGTCTCGATCGTAGTCAAGGCCGGTGGTCAGCTTCTCCTGGAACTCTTCGGCATCAATGACATCTTGGACTGTATCCACGGTGACCTGGGGGCATGTGCCTGGACCCTCATCGGCATGGTCCCAGGGACCAAGGCGCTCCAGATACTGGGTAAGACCGGCAAGATAATCAAGCTGGTCGGCAAGGCCGGCAAGGCCCTTGTCAAGTGGTCCGATGAGACGAAGTGGGCCGACGACGTCATCGAGCAGGCATCGTGCCAGATCAGGCACAGCTTCGCCCCTTCGACCAAGGTGGTGATGGCCACCGGCGGCACCAAGGCCATCGGTGAGTTGAAGGAAGGCGACGAGGTCGTCGCCACGGACCCCGAGACGGGTCGGACGGAGGAGCGGGAGGTCACCCGGACCTACCGCCACGAGGACACCGAGCTGACCGACCTGCGGGTCGCGGCGGCCGGCGAGCAGACCACCATCGAGACCACCCAGCACCACCCGTTCTGGAGCGAGACCCGCCACGACTGGATCGACGCCAAGGACCTGCGGGTGGGGGAGCGGCTGCGGTCGCTCGACGGCACGAGGGTGACGCTGCGGGCCTCGCGCTCGTACACGGCCGTGAAGGTCATGCACGACCTGACCGTCGCTGACATCCACACGTACTATGTGATGGCTGGCGGCGCTGCAACGCTGGTTCACAACAGCAACGGGATGTGCCCAGTTCATGGGCCCGCGTCGATTCCTGGGAAAAGCGCTGCCGAATGTAAGTGTGGGCCGGATAATTCAGGATCTCCAGCGGGAGGGCTGGACGAGGGCGCGCCCGAGGTGGCGAACAGGCGAATCGGTCATGCTGAAGAGATCGCTCATCAAGCTGATGTCAGGAATTCGGTCAGTCGCGGTGTCAAGGCCGAAGTGGACGCCGTGAAGTCGGGAGGGGACCCCGTTCTGGGTGGCATCTTGGTGGTTGTCGGGGTGTGGGCGAAGTGGCGGGCCAAGCGTGGCGGTCTCTAGTGTCGTTGTCGGATTGGAGGGGAGTCGTGGGAGTCGATATGGCTGTTTGGTTTGTGGTCGGTGCTGTTCTGGTGGTTGCTGCGACATCGATCATGGTTGTAGTGCTGCGGCGGAGGGCGAATCGTGGTGCGACCGACGAGGCGGCCGCCGGTCGCCTGGTCATTCAGGAGATGGCCAAGGAGAGGAGCAGGAGGTCTAGGGGTTCCCTGAGAGGAAAGGGTGAGGGAGGTGACCGCAATACCGCATACGACGCGGCCTATGGCTCCGATACGAGTAGTGGAGCTTAGGAGGCATATCGAATCCGGTGGGTAGTCGCTACGTCGGCACAGGGAGCGACGTTCAGCCGGGTGCCACCGCCACATCCAGCACCTCGTCCACGCTGCGCCTCGGCGTCGCCACCCCCGGCTGCCCGTACCCGATTCGCATCACCATCTGCGGCGTGCCGAAACGCCCCAGCGACAGCCGCAGCGCCTCCCGTGCCCCCGACACCTCGATCGGCTGCGACAGCAGCGACACCGCTAGCCCCGCGTCGGTGGCGGTCAGCAGGACCCGCTGCAACGCCTGCCCGGCCAGCACCTGGTCGACGACCGTGTTGCCGGCCGCGCCGAGCACCGCCACCAGCGGTTCCGGCTCGAAGTCGCGGCCGGGGGCGCGGTCCAGGCCGCCGAAGCCCCGCGACGGCAGCAGGTCCTGCGGCTCGGTCTGCGGGCCGCCGGCACGGGCCGGCACCCCGTCGGGGGCAGGTTCGGTACGCACCCAGTCGGCGCGTTCGGCCCGGTAAGCGGGGTCGCGTTCGAGCACCCGGTGGGCGCTGCGGGCGACCTCGGCGAAGGCGTTGACGGCGCTCACCCCGATCACCAGTTCCAGCCAGCACTGCTCGGCACGGGCCGCCTCGCCGAGCCGCCAGCGGGCGTCGGCGGGCACCGGGTCGGGCCAGAACGGCGCCCGGTTGCTGAACCGGCGGCCGATGGCCGCGTACAGGCTCTGCTCGGTGGGGGTGGGGCGGCGCGGCAGGTCCGGGACCAGCCGGGCCAGCACGTCCGGGTCGGCCGGGTACGGGCGCAGCCGTACGGTCGCCGGGGTGCCCGCCACGGCCAGGGACAGCCGCAGGTTGAACAGGGCCGCCCCGCCGGAGATCCGGGTGCCCCATCCGCTCGGGTCGGTGGCCGGCAGCCGGCGGGTCGGGTCGACCGACACCTCGATCCCGCCGTCGCGCAGGCGGAACCGCCACGGCTGGGTGTTGTGCAGGGAAGGCGCGCGGACGGCGTCCGCGACGGCGGCCCGTAGCTGCGCCTCGGTGTACCCGGTGCCCATGGTCGTGCTCCTTCCGTGGCGGTTCGTGCCGCTCCACCCCGAGCGGGGAACGCCTCGCCCCGGCCGGCCCGACACCGACCGGTCCCGGTGGTGGTTCCCCTCCACGGTCCGTCACCCGGGGGTGGGCCGGGCAGGGCCGGACGTCCCGACCCGCCGGGCCGCCCTCCCCGACCCGGCCGGGCCGCCCGTCCCCGGCGCGACGTGCCGGAAGGGCGGCCCGACGCGCCGGTTTAGGGACCTTCGGCCCGTGCACGGGCTGCTCCGGGCGGGTAGAAACGAGGGATGATCCGGGTGTTCCTCCTCGACGACCACGAAGTCGTCCGCCGTGGCCTGGCCGACCTGTTGCAGAGCAGCGGCGACATCGAAGTGGTCGGCGAGTCCGGCTCCGCGCAGGAGGCGGCCCGACGCATTCCCGCCCTCCGCCCCGACGTGGCGATCCTCGACGCCCGGCTGCCCGACGGCAACGGCATCGACGTGTGCCGGGACGTCCGGGCGGTCGACTCGTCGATCAAGGGGCTGATCCTCACCTCGTACGAGGACGACGAGGCGTTGTTCGCCGCGATCATGGCGGGCGCGGCGGGGTACGTGCTCAAGCAGATCCGGGGCACCGACCTGGTCGACGCCGTCCGTCGGGTCGCGGCCGGGCAGTCGCTGCTCGACCCGGCGATCACCACCCGGGTGCTGGAGCGCATCCGCAGCGGCGTCGAGCAGCCCCGCGAGTTGAAGACCCTCACCGAGCAGGAGCGCCGCATCCTGGAGTACGTGGCCGAGGGGCTGACCAACCGGGAGATCGCCGGCAAGATGTTTCTCGCCGAGAAGACGGTGAAGAACTACGTCTCCAGCGTGCTGGCCAAGCTGGGCCTGGAACGCCGCACCCAGGCCGCCGTCCTCGCCACCCGCCTGCTCGGCCAACGCCACTGACCCACCGGGCCGCCGGCCGGCCGAACGGCTGAGCGGGAACCGACCGGCCGCGCCGGCCGGCTGAGCGGGAACCGACCGGCTCAGTCGCGCAGCGGGACCGACCAGCAGAGTTGGGTACCGTGCGGCTCGACCCGGCGTACCTCGAACTCGCCGCCGTGCCGTTCGGCGCGTTCGCGCAGGTTCACCAGGCCACCCCGGGCGGCGGCCGGATCGCAGCCCACCCCGTCGTCGGTGACCGTCACGGTGACCCGGCCGGCGTCGACCCGCACGGCGACGGCGACCCGGCTGGCCTCGGCGTGGCGTACCGCGTTGGACAGCGCCTCGCGGAGCACGGCGGTGAGGTCGGGGCGGACCGGTTCCGGCACGGCGCTGTCGATCGGGCCGTCCAACTCGACGGCGGGCCGGAAGCCCAGCGACCCGGCGGCCACGTCGACCGCCTCCCGGATCTCGGTGCGCAGCGCCGCGCTCATCGGGGTACGCAGCTCGAAGATGGTGCGGCGGATGTCGCGGATGGTGGCGTCGAGGTCGTCGACGGCCGCGTTGATCCGCTTGGCGACGTCGGGGCGGGCGTGCATCGCGCCGCTCTGCAGCTGCAGGCCGGTGGCGAACAGCCGCTGGATCACCACGTCGTGCAGGTCCCGGGCGATGCGTTCGCGGTCCTCCAGGACCACCAGCAGCTCCCGTTCCTCCTGCCCCCGGGCCCGCTCCATGGCCAGGGCCGCCTGACCGGCGAAGCTGGCCAGCAGGGTGACGTCGGCGTCGGCGGCCCGGCCGGCGTCGGGCCGGTGGGCCACCACCAGCACCCCGTGCAGGGTGTCGGCGGCGGCGAGCGGGGAAACCACGGCCGGGCCGGCGACCACCGGCACCGGCCAGGGTGCCGCCTCGGCCAGGTTGTCGAGCAGTTCCCGGCGACGTTCGGTGACCGGGCCGACGAAGCTGGTCTCGCTGGCCGGCAGCAGCGCGCCTACCAACTCGTCGGCGTCACCGTCGGCGGAGTCGACCACCTCGACGGTGAACTGCCCGGCGTCCTCGTCGTAGAGCAGCACCAGCGCCAGCTCCGCCTCGGCGACCTCCCGGGCCCGGCGGGCCACCAGGGTCAGCGCGTCGGTCCGGCGTACCTCGCCGAGCAGCACCGAGGTGATCTCGGCGGTGGCCGCGAGCCAGCGTTCCCGGCGGTGGGCCAGCGCGTAGAGCCGGGCGTTCTCGATGGCCACGCCGGCAGCCGCGGCCAGCGCCACGACGATCTCCTCGTCGTCCTCGGTGAACTCCGGGGCGCCCTGCTTCTCGGCCAGGTAGAGGTTGCCGAAGACCTGCTCGCGGATGCGTACCGGCACGCCGAGGAAGCTGTGCATCGGCGGGTGGTGCGGCGGGAAGCCGTACGACTGGGGGTGCTGGGTGATGTCGGGCATGCGCACCGGGCGGGGCTCGTCGATCAGCAGGCCGAGCACCCCCCGCCCGTGCGGCAGGTCACCGATCTTCGCGTGCAGTTCGGCGTCGATGCCGTGGGTGATGAAGTCGTGCAGCAGCCGGTCGGGCCCGATCACGCCGAGTGCGCCGTAGCGGGCCCCGACCAGTTCGCAGGCCGCCTGCACGATCCGTTGCAGGGTGCTGCGCAGGTCGAGGTCGGTGCCGATGCCGACCACCGCGTCGAGCAGTGCCCGCAGCCGTTCCCGGCTGGTCACCACGTCGCCGACCCGGTCGAGCATCTCCTGGAGCAGCTCGTCCAGGCGGACCCGGGACAGCGGGCTCAGCCCGAGCGAGGGGATTTGGTGTTCGTTGCGGGAAGCAGGGGTGCTGGCGGCCACGCGGGCGATGTTACCGCCCGGTGACCGTCCGGCACGAGATCGTCAGGGCCGCTGGTCGCGTACCGCGGAGGTGTCGACCACCTGCGCGGCCGGCAGCCGCGGGGTGTGCGGCGGTCCGGCGTGCGCCGGGTCCGCGATCCCGATCCGCAGCACCAGGTACGGGTAGCCGAGCCCGCTGAGCAGGTGCCGCAGCGTCTGCCGGGTGCCGTCCACCTCGACCACGCCGGACAGCGGGACCACCGACGCCCCGTGCCGGGTGGCGGTCAGCCACAACGCGGAGAGCGCCTCACCGGCCCGCAGCCAGCTGTCCGGCTCGTCCTCGTCGCCGTAGAGCAGCCCGTACGCGGCGGCCTTGTCGTGCCCCGGGCCGACGGGGAGGTCGCCGGGGCTGCCGAAGTCCCGGGCCGGGACGGTGGTCTGCGGCTGGTCCTGCGGCAGCACCTCCGGAGGGAGACCGGTGCCGGTGCCGGCCCGGTGCGTCCAGTACTGCAACTCCTCGCGGGTCTGCGGGTCCTCCGCCTCGACCGTGCCGGCGTGCGAGGCGGTCGCGGCCAGCTCCATCACCTGGTCGGCGTCGAGGATCTGCAACCGGGAACCCTCGGCGTCGGCGGCGCGGACGATGTCGTCGAGCACACCTGCGGGCACCGGCTCGTCGCTGACCGGCCGGCGGTCGGTGTGCCGCACCTGCATGCACTGCACCAGGCGCATCGCCTCCGGGTCGGCCCCGGACCGGGTCAGGCCGGTCAACCGGGCCAGCAGGTCCGGCTGCTGCGGGTCGGGCAGCCGCTCGACCACCGCCGTCCAGCCCTCGGCCGCCAGCGCTACCCGGGCGTGGTGCAGGGCCGCGCCGCAGCTCACCGCCACCAGCCGGCCCTCCGGGTCGGTGGCGGAGAGCTGCCGCTCCCGGACCACCCGCAGCTCCAGGGCGTCCGGCAGGACCCTCCAGCGCCACGGCTGCGTGTTGTGCACCGAGGGGGCGTGACCTGCCGTCGTCGCCGCCTCCGCGAGCGCGGTGGTCAGCGGGCGGTCCGTCGCGGGCGTCTGGTGGCTCATCGGCACGACCTTTCCGTCTCTTTCCCATCGTGCCCCACCCGGTCGGCCCCGGGGTGGGGATACCGTTCCATCCTGGCCTGCCGACCCGGCCTCGCGCACGGTCCGCAGGTCCCTCCCCGGGGGCATTTCGGCCCGGTGGTTTCCCGGTTCCCGGCCCCCGCCGCCCACCTGCTGCGACGATCCGCAGGTGGACGCGGCACCGCAGGAGTGTGTTCCGCGGCGGCCGGTCGACCGGCCGCCGGTGCGGTGGCGCGAGTGGACGCCCCTGGCCCTGCTCGGCGGGGCGTTGCTGGTCGGGGCGGCGCTGTGGCTGACCGGGCGGCGTGGCCCCGCCGACGCCGTGTGGGCGGCGGCGACCCTGGGGGCGCTGGTGCCGGCGGTCGGGGCGGTGCTGCGCCAGTGGTGGCGGCGACGGTTCGGGGTGGACGTCATCGCCGTGCTGGCGTTGGCCGGTGCGCTGCTGGTCGGGGAGTACCTGGCCGGGGCGGTGATCGCGGTGATGGTGGCGACCGGCCGGGCGCTGGAGGCGTACGCCCGGGGGCGGGCGACCCGCGACCTGCGCGCCCTGCTGGCGCGGGCGCCCCGGCAGGCGCGGCGGCGCACCCCGGACGGGGGTGTCGAGGTGGTCCCGTTGGACCGGGTCGCGGTGGGGGACGACCTGCTGGTCGGGCCGGGGGACGTGGTGCCCGTCGACGGGGTGCTCGCGGCCCCGGCGACGCTCGACGAGTCGGTGGTGACCGGCGAGTCGCAGCTGGTGGGCCGGGCCGCCGGGGAGCAGGTGTCCAGCGGGGTGGTCAACGCGGGCGCCGCCGTGGGCCTGGAGGCCACCCGGGACGCGGCGGGCAGCACCTATGCGGGGATCGTGAGGTTGGCGCGGGAGGCGACGGCCCACCGGGCGCCGACGGTCCGGCTCGCCGACCGGTACGCGGCGGCGTTCGTGCCGTTCACCCTGCTGCTGGCCGGGGTGGCGTGGTGGTGGTCGGGGGAGGTCGTCCGGGCGGTCGCCGTGCTGGTGGTGGCGACGCCGTGTCCGCTGCTGCTGGCCACCCCGATCGCGATCGTCTCCGGGCTGTCCCGGGCGGCCCGCCGGGGCGTCCTGGTGCGCGACGGCGGCGCGTTGGAGCTGCTCGGCCGGGCCCGGACCCTGCTGGTCGACAAGACCGGCACGTTGACCGCCGGGCGGCCCCGGGCGGCGGAGACGGTGGCCGGCCCTGGCGGCGACCGGGACGAGGTGCTGCGGCTGGCCGCGTCGGTGGAGCAGCTCTCCCCGCACGTGCTGGCGGTGGCGCTGGTGCGGCAGGCCCGCGAGCGGCGGCTGCGGCTGACCACGCCGACGGAGGTGACCGAGGAGCCGGGGCGCGGGGTCAGCGGCCGGGTCGACGGCCGGCCGGTGCGGGTCGGGCAGCTCACCGGGGACCTGCCCGACTGGGCGGAGCAGGCCCGGGAGCGGGCCGAGCTGGCCGGCTGGTCGACGGTGTGGGTGAGCGACGACCACGGCCCGCTCGGGGCGGTCCTGCTGGAGGACCCGGTCCGCCCGGACGCCCGGCGGACGGTACGACGGCTGCGGGACGCCGGGTTGTCCCGGCTGCTGCTGCTCAGCGGGGACCGCCCACGCACCGCCGAACAGGTGGCCCGGCTGGTGGGGGTGGACGAGGTACTGGCCCGGTGTTCCCCGGAGCAGAAGGTGGCCCGGGTCCGGCAGGAGGCGGGGCGGGCGGTCACCGTGATGGTCGGTGACGGGGTGAACGACGCGCCGGCGCTGGCGGCGGCGCACGTCGGGGTGGCGATGGGGGCGACCGGGGCGACCGCGTCGGCGGACGTCGCCGACGCGGTGATCACCGTGGACCGGTTGGACCGGCTCGCCGACGCCGTCGAGATCGCCCGGCACGCCCGCCGGATCGCGGTGCAGAGCGCCACCGTCGGGATGGGGCTGGCGGTGCTCGCGATGCTGGTCGCCGCCGCCGGCCGGCTGCCGCCGGTGGCGGGCGCCTTCCTCCAGGAGGGCATCGACGTGCTGGTGATCCTCAACGCGCTGCGGGCGCTGCGCGGCGGGCTGCGCCGCCCGGACGTCCCGCCGGCCGCCCGCGCACTGCTCGACCGGTACGCGGGCCAGCATACCGGCGTACGGGACGTGCTCGCCCGGGTACGCGACACCGCCGACCTGGTGGCGACCCGGCCGACCGCCGAGGGGTGCCTGCCGGCGTTGCGCGACACGCACCGCCGGCTCACCGACGAGGTGCTGCCGCACGACAGCGCCGAGGAACGGCAGCTCTATCCGGCGTTGACCGGCCCGCTCGGCGGGGAGGCGACGTCGACGATGAGCCGGGAACACGTGGAGATCCACCGGCTGGTGGACGCGATCGGTGGTCACCTGGCCCGTGCCGACGGACGGTTGCGCCCCGACCAGGTGCCCGATCTGCTCGCCAGCCTGTACGGCCTGGACGCGGTGCTGCGCCTGCACCTGGCCCAGGAGGAGGAGACCTACCTCGCCCTGGACCCCGACCCACCCGCCCCGCGTTGATCCACCCGCCCCGCGATGACCCACCCGCCCGTGGTGATCCGCGCGCTGGGGCCGATGTTGCGGTGTCCGGGCGCCGGATCACCGCAACATCGGCCCAACAGCCGCCCGACCCGCGCGGCCGGTCAGCGTTCGCGGACGACGGCGACCGGGCAGTGCGCGTGCTGGATGAGCTGCTGGCCGACCGAGCCGAGGAGCATCCCGCGCAGCCCGCCCCGACCCCGGCTGCCGACCACCACGAGCTGCGCCTCCCGACTCGCCTCGACGAGCGCGGCAGCCGGGCGGGCCGGGGCGATCTCCACCGTGACCGGGACCTCGGGGAAGGTCTCCCGCCACCCGGCGAGGGCCCGGTCGATCTCGGCCCGGTCCGCCGCGAGCCGGGCCTCGGCGTCCGGGTCCGACGGCCGCCAGCGGTCATCCGGCGGTTCGAAGGCCCGCAGCACCCGCAGCGGTGCGTCGTGCCGGGCGGCCCGCTCCACGGCGAACCCGATCGCCGTACCGGCCTGCTCGGAGCCGTCGTAGCCGACCACCACCGGGCCGGTGACCTTGGCCTGCGCCTCGCGTACCACCACCACCGGGCAGTGCGCGTGGGCGGCCACCGAGACCGCCGTGGAGCCGGCGAGCAGACCGGTGAAGCCGCCGTGGCCCCGGCTGCCGAGCACCAGCAGCCCGGCCTCGGCGGAACGCTCCTCCAGCACCAGCGCGGGCGGGCCGTCGAAAACCTCACCGTGCACCGTGACGCCGGGCCACGCGGCGGTGGCGTCCGCGGCGGCCTGGTGCACCAGTTCCTCGACCTGCCGCCGGGCGTCGTCGTCCGGCCAGACCCCGGGGGCCACCCCCGGGCCGACCCAACCGGCGACGGTCATCCACTCGAAGACGTACGCCAGCCGGACCGTGCGTCCGCTGCGCTGCGCCTCGGCCAGCGCCCAGTCCATGGCGACTCCCGCGTCGGCGGAACCGTCGTAGCCGACCAGGATCTCGTCGGGGTTCATCGTCTCGTCCTTTCCTGGCTGGTCACGAGGTGGTGGGCCGGCCGGCGGCCGGCCCACCACAGGAGTGTCACTGCCCGTCGAGCTGCTGCGGTTGGGTCTCGCGGACCCAGCGCCACTCGGCGACCCGGGGGTCGTCCTCGCCGTACCGACGGGTGTGGTCGCGGCAGGCCTGCCGGGTGTCGACCATCTCCTGCCGCAGGTGGGCGGCGCGGGCGGCCAGGCCGGGCACCCGGTCGATGACGTCGATGACCAGGTGGAAACGGTCCAGGTCGTTGAGCATCACCATGTCGAACGGCGTGGTGGTGGTGCCCTCCTCCTTGTAGCCGCGCACGTGCAGGTTGTCGTGGTTGGCCCGGCGGTAGGTGAGCCGGTGGATCAGCCACGGGTAACCGTGGTAGGCGAAGATGATCGGCTTGTCGCGGGTGAAGATGGTGTCGAACTCGTTGTCCGGCAGGCCGTGCGGGTGCTCCGAGGACGGCTGGAGCCGCATCAGGTCGACCACGTTGACGACCCGCACCTTCAGCTCGGGCAGGTGCTGGTGCAGCAGGTCGGCGGCGGCGAGGGTCTCCAGGGTCGGCACGTCGCCCGCGCAGGCGAGCACCACGTCGGGTTCCCGTCCGTCGTCGGTGCTGGCCCAGTCCCAGATGCCCAGGCCGCGCCGGCAGTGCTGGACCGCCTCGTCCATGGTCAGCCAGTTCGGGGCGGGCTGCTTGCCGGCGACCACCACGTTGATGTAGTGCCGGCTGCGCAGGCAGTGGTCCATGGTGGACAGCAGCGTGTTGCCGTCCGGCGGCAGATAGACCCGGACGACCTCGGCCTTCTTGTTGACCACGTGGTCGATGAAGCCCGGGTCCTGGTGCGAGAAGCCGTTGTGGTCCTGCCGCCACACGTGGCTGGACAGCAGGTAGTTCAGCGAGGCGATCGGCTCCCGCCAGGGGATGCCCCGGGTCACCTTCAGCCACTTGGCGTGCTGGTTGACCATGGAGTCGACGATGTGGATGAACGCCTCGTAGCTGGTGAAGATGCCGTGCCGGCCGGTCAGCAGGTAGCCCTCCAGCCAGCCCTCGCAGAGGTGTTCGGAGAGCACCTCCATCACCCGGCCGTCGGGGGAGAGATGGTCGTCGGTGGGCTCGATCCGGCCGTCGAAGGACCGGTCGGTGACCTCGAACGCGGCACCGAGCCGGTTGGAGGCGACCTCGTCCGGGCCGAACAGCCGGAAGGTCTGCGGGTTGGCGGTGATCACGTCGCGGACCCAGGTGCCGAGCACCCCGGCCGCGCCGACCACCGGCTCACCCGGCCGCTTGACGTCGACGGCGTAGTCGCGGAAGTCCGGCAGGGTCAGGTCGCGCAGCACCCGACCGCCGTTGGTGACCGGGTTGGCGCTCATCCGGCGCTCACCCTTCGGCGGCAGCGCGGTCAGCTCGGCGACCGGGGCGCCGGTGGCGTCGAAGAGTTCCTCCGGTCGGTAGCTGCGCAGCCAGCGCTCCAGCTCGGCCCGGTGCGCCGGGTTGTCGCGTACCTCGGCGATGGGCACCTGGTGGGCGCGGAAGGTCCCCTCGACCTGCTTGCCGTCGACCTGGGCCGGGCCGGTCCAGCCCTTCGGGGTCCGCAGGATGATCATCGGCCAGCGGGGACGCTCGACGTGGCCGCCGGAGCGGGCCACCCGCTGGATCTCGGCGATCTCGTCGCAGGCCCGGTCCAGGGTGGCGGCGAGGAGCTGGTGCACCTGCTCCGGGTCGTCCCCGGCGACCAGGTACGGCTGGTAGCCGTGGCCGCGCATCTGGTCGAGCAGGTCCTCGGTGGGGATCCGGTCCATGACCGTCGGGTTGGCGATCTTGTAGCCGTTGAGGTGCAGGATCGGCAGCACCGCGCCGTCGCGGGCCGGGTTGAGGAAGACGCTCGACTGCCAGCTCCCCGCCAGCGGACCGGTCTCCGCCTCGCCGTCGCCGATGACGCAGGCGACCAGCAGGTCCGGGTTGTCGAAGGCCGCGCCGTAGGCGTGGCTCAGGGCGTACCCCAGCTCGCCGCCCTCGTGGATCGAGCCCGGCACCTCCGGTGCGACGTGGCTCGGGATGCCGCCGGGGAAGGAGAACTGGCGGAACAGCCGCTGCATGCCGGTCTCGTCGCGGCTCACCGGGTGGTACAGCTCGCTGTAGGTGCCCTCCAGCCAGGTGTTCGCCACCAGCGCCGGGCCGCCGTGGCCGGGGCCGGTGACGAAGATGGCCGACAGGTCACGGTTGACGATGACCCGGTTGAGGTGGGCGTAGAGCAGGTTGAGGCCGGGGCTGGTGCCCCAGTGGCCGAGCAGCCGGGGCTTGACGTGCTCGGGGGCGAGCGGCTCGCGCAGCAGCGGGTTGTCGAGCAGGTAGATCTGCCCGACGGTGAGGTAGTTCGCCGCCCGCCAGTAGGCGTCCAGCCGGCGCAGCTCGTCGTCGGTCAGGGGGCTGTGCAGGTCGAGAGCGGTGTCCATGCTGGCAAAGCCTCTCGCGGGTCGGGGAGTTCTGCACCCGGAAGCGCCGATTCGTCCCGGGCAGATCCAGTCTTCGCGTTCGAGCGGTCACCGGGCAGGGCCGTTGGTCCCGGCCGCCGGGGACGTCATGCCCCGGCCGGTACGGCGGAAACCAGCCCACGGACGACGATGACCGGAGCCGGCGCGTGGTAGAGCAGGGTCTGGCTCACCTCGCCCAGCATTCCCCGTCCCGGCTGGTCGCCCCGCGCGCCGACCAGCGCCACCTGCGCCGAGCGGGACTGCTCCACCAGGACGGTGCCGGGGTCGCCGCGGACGGTGTGGCACTCCGCCGGCACCCCCGGGTGCCGGCGGCCGACCTCGGCGACCAGCGCGCCGAGCAGGTCGTCGTCGGGGCGTCCCGGCTCGACCGCCCGGACCGCGATGACCCGGGCCCGGCGGCGGGCGGCGCAGTCGAAGGCGAAGTCGAGCGCGGTCCGGGAGCTGGGTGAACCGTCCACCCCGACCAGCACCGGGCCCGGTGGCGGGGGGTCGCGGCGGACCACCAGCACCGGGCAGCCGGCGCGGGCGGCGAGCTGCACGGCGGGCGCGTCGGCCGGTACGCAGCCGCCGCAGCCGGCCATCCCGCCGTCGCCGATGGCCACCAGGAACGCCGTCCCGGAGCGGCGGACCAGGGCTCCGACCGGCGCGCCCTCGACGATCTCCCCGCTGACCGGCACCGCCGGTTCGACCTCGTTGGCGGCCGTGGCGGCCCGGGTGACCAGTTCCTCGGCGGCGTCCCGGCTGCCGGCCACCGAGGGGCCGGCGAGGGCGGCCTCCCAGTTGAAGGCGTGCAGCAGGGCCAGACCCCGGCTGTGGGCGGCGGCCTCGCGGGCCGCCAGCCGGACCACCGCGAGGTCGGCCGGTGCCGGCCCGACCCCGACCACCACCGGCCCGTCCGTGGACCCGGTCATCCGGTTTCACCTCCCGGGCGTCCGCAGCCACGCCCCACGCCGTCCCCACCGACGCTAGTCGCGGCGGACGGGCGGTGGAGCCGGATCAGTCGGACGGGTGTCCTGCGGTCGCCGGGTGGACGCGCAGCACGACGGCGGTGGCGTTGTCGCTGCCGCCCTCGGCCAGGCTCGCGGCGAGCAGGCCGCGTACCGCCCGGGTCGGGTCCGGCTCGGCGAGCAGGTCCCGCAGCCGGTGGTAGTCGAGCTGGTCGCTGACCCCGTCGGTGCACAGCAGCCAGGTGTCGCCGGGGCGCAGCGGCACCCCGAGCAGGTCCGGGTCCGGTCGGTCGGGATGGCCGAGGTAGCGCAGCAGCTGGTAGCGGGCGCGGGCGGCCTCCCGGGAGTTCGCCGGCCACCAGCCGTGCAGCACGCCGAGCCAGGCCATCGTGTGGTCCACGGTGACCAGCTCCAGCAGGCCGTCGCGCAGCCGGTAGGCCCGGGAGTCGCCGAGCTGGACGATCCAGGCCAGCTCGCCGTCGGGCTGGGCGAGCATGGCGGTCAGGGTGCAGCCGGCCAGCTCGTCGATGGCGGCGCCGGCCCGGCGTACCCGGATCTGGGCCTCGGTGATCGCGGCGCGCAGCTCGCGCGGGCCGACGGCGGGCCAGCCGGCGCGGACCAGTTCGTGCAGGGTGTCCCGGGCGGTGTCGCCGGCGACGCGGCTGCCCTCGCCCTCGCCCATGCCGTCGACGACCACCGCGAACGGCAGTTCCGGGTCGACGTGCAGGGCGTCGAAGTTGGCCGAGTACCGGTGGCCGGCCACGGTGCCGCCGGCGATCTCCCACTCGACCCGGCCGACGGGCATCCGGCGGGCAGCCTCGACGGGCTGGTCAGCGGTGGTGCGGCGACGGAACACCAGCGGACCGTAGCACCGCCGCCGGCCCGGACCGGGCCGTCCGGCGTCGTGTCGGGTACCCGACGCCGTCGTCAACTCAGGTTGACGTCCGGCGCGTGTCAACGTACATTGACAGCATGAGTCAGGCGACGGAACTCGCGGCGGCCGCCGGCAGCACCGACCCCCGGGTCGGCCTGCGCGCCGTGCGCGCCCTGCGCCGGCTCCTCGAACGGCTGGAGGTGGTCCAGGTGGACAACGCCCGACGACAGGGCTGGTCCTGGCAGGAGATCGCCGACGCGCTCGAGGTCAGCCGGCAGGCGGTCCACAAGAAGCACGCCGGGCGACCGGCGGTCCACGGCACCGGGGAGGCATGATGTTCGAACGGTTCACCGACCGCGCCCGCGCGGTCGTCCACCACGCGGTCGAGCAGGCCAGAGCCGACGGGGGACGACCCGTCGACACCGAGCACCTGCTGCTCGCCGTCCTGGCCGACGGCGACGGGCTCGCCTGCCGGGTGCTCACCGCCGCCGGCCTCGACGCCGACGACCTGCGCGCCCGGATCAGGCGGCACACCGGCGACGGCGGCACGGGGCTCGGCGAGGCCGACGCCGCCGCGCTGCGCGAGATCGGCATCGACCTCGCGGCCATCGTCGCCCGGATCGAGGACACCTTCGGCCCCGACGCCCTGCGCGAGGCGGTCCCGGCCCCCCGCCGCCGGTGGCGGCTGCGCCGGCCGCCCGGCGGGCCGCTGTCCCCGCGTTCCCGCACGGCACTGGAGTTGTCGCTACGCGAGGCGCTGCGGCTGCGTCACCGGCACATCGGTACCGAACACCTGCTGCTCGGCGTGCTCCGCGAGGGTGGCGGCCTGGGCGCGACGGTGCTCACCGAGGCCGGCGCGGACCTCGACGACCTGCGCCGACGGATCGAGTCGGCACTCCGCACGGCGGCCTGAGCGGCCGATCCGCCTGTCCGGCCGCTCAAACCTGTTTGCGGTCAATGCAACGTCGGTCTTCGCCGGGTCGCTGACCGCGCCGGGGTGCTGCACACTGACGCCGTGGACGAGCAGAAGCGTACGGTGACCGGCGGCGACCGCCCCCCGCGTTCGGCGGTGGTGGTCAACCCGACAAAGGTGGCCGATCTCGACGGGTTCCGCGCGACCGTGAACGAGGCGCTCGCCGCCGCCGGCTGGCCCGCCCCCACCTGGTACGAGACCAGCGCCGAGGACCCCGGCCGGGGACAGACCGAGCAGGCCGTCGCCGCCGGCGCCGAACTCGTGTTCGCCTGCGGCGGCGACGGCACGGTGATGGCCTGCGTCACCGCGCTCGCCGGCACCGACGTGGAACTCGCCGTGCTGCCGCAGGGCACCGGCAACCTGCTCGCCGCCAACCTGGGGCTCTCCAACGACCTCGCCGCCGGCCTCCAGGTCGCCGTCGAACGGGGCCGCCGCCGGCTCGACGTCGGCGTCGTCGACGACCGGTGCTTCGCGGTGATGGCCGGAATGGGCTTCGACGCGCAGATGCTGGCGGACACCTCCGAGACCACCAAGGCCCGCATCGGCTGGCCCGCGTACGTGGTGGGGGCCGCGAAGCACCTGCGGGACCGCCCGATGCGGCTCAGCATCCGCATCGACGACCGGCCGCCGATGCGTCGCCGGGCCCGCACCGTGCTCGTCGCCAACGTCGGGCGGCTCCAGGGCGGGGTGCGCCTGCTCACCGACGCCGAGCCCGACGACGGCTGGCTCGACGTAGCCGTGCTCACCCCGCGTACGCTGCGGCACTGGCTCGCCATGGGCTGGGCCCTGGTCCGCCGCCGGGGCAGCGTCCCGCGGATGGAGGTCCACCGGGCCCGGAAGGTCGTCGTCACCAGCAACCGGGCCCAGCCCCGGCAGCTCGACGGCGACCTGATCGCGCCGGGGCGCACCCTCACCGCGGAGATCAGGCCGCAGTCGCTCTGGCTCTGCGTACCGCGCCCGGCCGGCGACCCCGACCTGGCCCACGACGCCGACGCGGCCGCGCGGCGCGGGGAGAAGCTGGTCGGGGAAGCCCGCCGTGAGTAGCACCCGGCTCGTCCCCGAGACCCGGTTGATGGCGTCGGACGAACTCTCCGCCGACGACGCCTGGCGTACGCTGCGCCGCCACGGCGGCTGGCACCTCATGCGGGACGCGTTCATCCGGTTCCGCTACGGCGACGGGTTCAGCCACTCCCGGGCCTTCGCCCTGCAACTCTGCCTCGCCGTCGTGCCGTTCCTGATCGCCCTCACCGGCCTGATCAGTGACCTCGGTGTCGAGGAGGGCGGCCGGGTCGTCGCCGACACCGTGTTGGCGCTGACCCCCGGGCAGAGCGAACAGGTGGTGCAGGACCTGCTCGGGGAGGGCGACCGCACCGAGCGCACCGGCGAGTTGGCGCTCGGTCTCGGCCTGATCACCGGCCTGGTCGCGCTGACCACCACGATGGCGCAGATCGAACGCGGCGCCAACCGGATCTACGGCGTGGAACGGGACCGCCCCGCGCTGTGGAAGTACCTGCGGGCGGCGGTGCTGGCCGTGGTCGCCGGCCTGCCCGCGCTGGCCGGGTTCCTGATCCTGGTCGGCGGCGGGGCGATGGGCGAGTCGGTGCAGCGGCACTACCGGTGGGGGGACCTCGCCGCCGGGGTGTGGGAGGTGGTGCGCTGGCCGCTGAGCCTCGTGCTGACCGTCGTCGCGGTGGCGGTGATCTTCCGGCACGCGCCCCGGCGCAAGCAGCCCGGCCTGTCCTGGCTCTACTTCGGCGCCGGTATCGCCACCGCCCTGTGGTGGCTGGCCAGCCTGCTGCTCGCCGCGTACGTCAAGTTCGGCGGCGGGTTCGGCCAGACGTACGGGGCGTTGACCGGGATGATGGCGCTGCTGCTGTGGGCCAACCTCACCGGCATGGCGCTGTTCGGCGGGCTGTCCTTCGCCGCCCAGTTGGAGGCGATGCGGATCGGGGCCCCGGAGCCCGCCCAGCCCGACCTGTGGGAGCCCGACGCCGAGCGGGACGAACTGCTCGACACCGGTGACATGACCGCACTTTGAACCCGCCACACCGGACGGGCGTGTACGCGGCGGCGGAATCGGGTACAGCGCGCCTCGCCACGTCGACGCAGGGAGGTGCGGGTTGACCGCGGTCAAGGAGTCAACGGCCCGACGGCCGCTCGGCCATTTCGCCGAACGGAGCGTCGTCGGCCTGCTGGCCGTGGCCGGCGCGGGCGTGGCCTTCGGGCTGCTGCTGATGCTCGTCCGGTTCAGGTGGAGCCCCATGTACCACGCCGACCACGAGGCGGCCGAGTGGTTCAACGGGCTCGTCGCCCCGCACCACGCGCTGGTCACCGTGCTCCAGGCGGTCACCGACCTGGGCGGGCGGCCGGTGCTGATCTGGCTGGTCACCATCGCCGTGGTCGCCCTGCTGATCCGGCGTCAGTCCCGGCTGGCGGTCTACCTGATCGTCACCGGGGTGGGCGGGCTGATCCTCGACCCGTCGCTCAAGGCCCTGGTCGGCCGGCTCCGCCCGGTGGTGGACGTGCCGGTCGCCAGCGCCCCCGGCAACAGCTTCCCCAGCGGGCACGCGCTCGGCTCGTTCGTCGCGTACGGGGCGCTGCTGCTGGTCTTCCTGCCGGCCATGTCGCCCCGCTTCCGCAAGCCGGCGATCGCCGTCGTCGCCGTACTGGTGGCGCTGATCGGGCTGACCCGGATCGCGCTCGGCGTGCACTTCGTCTCCGACGTGATCGGCGGCTGGCTGCTCGGCGCGGCCTGGCTGGGCGTCACCGCGTACGCCTTCCGGCTGTGGCGGCGCGAGCGGGGCCGGTCGGTGCCGCCGCTGAGCGAGGGGCTGGAACCGGAGGCCGGCGACAAGATCACCCCCGCCCCGGCCGAGGAGCACGTGCTGGAGCACCCCCGCTCCGCCGTCGCCGAACTGCTGGTCGGCTGGGTGATCGTCTTCGGCGCGCTGTACGCCTTCGGCACCTACGTCAGTTACCACGCCAAGGGCACCGTCTTCGAGACCATGGACACCGACGTGCCGCGCTGGTTCGCCGACCGGCACACCGACTTCCTCACCGAGCTGAGCTGGTGGTGGAGCAAGTTCGGCGACACCCACGCCATCCTGATCGTCTCGCTGGTCTTCTGCCCGCTGGTGCTGGCCATCTGGAAGCGGTGGCGGCCCGTGCTCTTCGTGGTGCTGGCCCTCTTCGGCGAGCTGAGCCTCTTCCTCGCCTCGGCCCGGGTGGTGGACCGGCCCCGCCCGGCGGTGGAGAACCTCGACGGGCAGATGCCCACCTCGTCCTTCCCGTCCGGGCACATCGCCGCGACCACCTGCCTGTGGCTGGTCATCGCGATCATCGTGTTCGTCCGCACCGACCGCTGGTGGCGGTGGCTCTTCGTGGCGCTGGCCGTGATCATGCCGGTCGGGGTGGCGACCTCCCGGATGTACCGGGGCATGCACCACCCCACCGACTTCATGGGCGCGCTGATCCTCAGCGGCCTGTGGATCGGCCTGCTCTACTGGGTGATCCGGCCCAACGCCGACGTCAACGAGGGCAACCGGCCCGAGATCGAGTCGGAGCAGGTCGACGAGCTGGACGACGAGCTGGCCAAGGCCGGCCGTCCCGGGTGAGCCGCCGACCGTGCTGCGGGTGATGACCTGGAACATCAGGACCGGCGGCCGGGACCGTACCGGCCCGGACCGCCGGGACCTGGTGTGCCGGGTCGTCACCGCGCAGGACCCCGACGTGCTGGCCGTGCAGGAGCTGCGCGGCTTCGACCGGCCGGGGGTGCTGGCCGGGTTCGCCGACCGGCTGGGGATGCGCCCCCACCTGGCCCGTAGCTGTTTCGGTCAGCCGGTGGCGGTGCTGGTCCGCCCGCCGTGGCGCACCCGCACGGCCGGGCCGGTGCGTCGGCCGCTGCACCACGCGGCGCAGCGGGTCGAGCTGGCCACCAGCGCCGGGCCGCTCACCGTGCTCAGCGCCCACCTCGACCCGTACACCGGGCTGCGGCGGCGCATCGAGGCGGGCTGGCTCGCCGGGGCGGTGCGTCGCGCGCCGGGGGAGCTGGCGCTGCTCGCCGGTGACCTGAACACCCTCGACCCGGGCACCGACCACACCGGGCGGGTGGCCCGGCTGCCGGCGGCGTACCGGCGGCGGCACCTGCGCCGCGACGGGCGGACGGTGGACACCCGCGCGGTGGCCCGGCTGCTCGCCGCCGGCCTGGTCGACCTCTGGACCCACGCCGCCGGACCGGCTGACCCGGCCGGGTCAGCCGAGACCGGGCTGACCGCGCCGACCCGGCACGGCGGGGGCGTCGAGTTCTCCGGCATGCGGCTGGACTACCTGCTCGGCACCCCGGCGCTCGCCGCCCGGCTGCGCGACGTCCACGTGGTACGAGGCGGCGACACCGAGTACGCCTCCGACCACTACCCGGTCGTCGCCGACCTGGACCTCGACCCGGCCTGACCGGCCCGCTCCGGGAACCCGTGCAACCCTCGCCGCCCCCACCGCCATCGCTACGGGTGACAGTGCCAGCGTCCGGGACGGGGAGTGGTCGATGGGTGCCATGCGGGAGCAGGAGAACAACTGGTGTCGCACGACGGAGGCGCCACCTGAGTTCGAGCCCGGCCGGCGGGTCTTCCGACTCTCCTGGCTGCCCGGGGAGTTGACCCACCTGACCTACACCGGGCAGCGGGGGGAGCACTCGCTCACCGCCCTGCCGCCGGCGGCGACCCCGGACCGGGGGACCGGTCCGGGGCGCGCCCACCGGGTGGTGACGGTGACGGTGGGGGCCCGGGGTGTGGACGTCTGCCGGCCGCTGCGCGAGTGGGACCCCGAGCTGACCGGGTCAGCCCCACCGTCGACCCCGATCGGTGTCGCCGTCGCGCCGGTGCGGGACCGGCCGGCGTACCGGTACGTCAGTCCGGACGGTTCGCGTGCCGCGCTGTCCTGGCGGTACGCCCACGACGCCTGGGCCGCGGTGCTCTCCACCAACCAGCCCGAATCGGCCCGGGTGTTGCGGCAGATCGCCGAGGGACTGGTCGGCGACGATCGGCCGCTGACGGCCCCGTTCCGCCGGGTGCCGCCACCGGTGGGCTGCCGACTCGAACGCGTGGTGGTCGAGCGGCGGGACGACAGGTGGCATCGGGTGTCGAGCGGTTACCTCGTACCCGGCTCCCGTTCGCCGTACGGCGATCTGACCGTCGGGGTGACCCGGGACCGGGCGGGCGGGGAGGGGAACGCCACCACCGTTGACGGGCGGCCGGCCTGGTCGGCCGATGGTCCAGGCACCTACCGGGTCGGGTGGGTTCCCGGCGCGGCCCCGGGCACGGTGGCGGAGGTCGGGGTGCTGACGCGGCACGGCCTGACCGCGCTCGGCGGCAGCGCGGCTGCGCTCGCCCTCGCCGCCCGGGTGATGATGGTCGCCGACCCCGACGACGAGGCCGGCTGGCGTCCGTTCTGAGTTCTCCCCCCGTGCAACCGATTCCGGCCCGGGTGCCATCCGTACGGTGACAGGGCCAGCGTCCGGGACGGGGAGTGGTCGATGCAGGCGACGCAACGGCAGGAGTACGTCGACTTCGTGACGGCGGCGACACCGAAGCTGCGCCGCACGGCGTACCTGCTGACCGGGGGCGACGCCCACCGTGCCGACGACGTCGTGCAGCAGACCCTGACCCGGTTGTACGTGAAGTGGGACCGGGCGCGGGCCGCCGACGACATCGGGGCGTACGTGCACCGGATGCTGGTCAACGCGTTCCGGCAGGAGCGTCGGTCCCGCTGGTTCGGAGTGCGCCTGTTCGACCGTCCGCCGGAGCCGGAGCCCAGGGGTGCCCCGCCGACCGACGCGGTGGTGGACACGGTCGCGGTGCGGGCCGCATTGGCGGCGGTGCCACCCGGGCAGCGGGTGGTGCTGGTGTTGCGCTTCTACGCCGACCTGAGCGTGGAGCAGACCGCCGAGGTGCTGGGCTGCTCGGCCGGAAACGTCAAGAGCCAGACCGCGCGCGGGCTGGCCGCGCTGCGCCGGCAGTTGCCGCTGGGGGACCCGACGGAGGTGAACCGATGATCCACGACGACGAGACCCAGGTCCGGGAGATGCTGACCCGGGCCGCCGACGACTTGCCCGACGGCGGGGACGGGCCGCAGACGTGGGTGGCGGCGGGGGAGCGGGCGGTGCGGCGTCGTCGCCGGCTGGTGACCGCCGTGTCGGCCGTCGTGACCGTGTGCGCCCTGGTCGGCGTGGCCGTGGCGGTCGTCGGGGTACGGCCGGGCACGGTGCCCGGCGACGACGGCGGACCGGCACCGACGGTGAGCCCGACCGGATCGCCGACGGTGGGTCGGACCGGGCCGCCGACGGTGGCCCCGGAGCGGTTCGACCCGACCCGCCGGTTGCTCCGGCTCGGGAGCCTGCCGGCGGGCGCGGGCCACCAGTCGTACCAGTCGGATCTGTCCGTGATCACGGTGCGGGCGAACGTGCCGGAGGCGCTGAGCCCCGGCGGCCCGGTGGAAGCCGGCCCGATGATGGCCTCCAGCGGCTCGGTGGTCGTCCGGGTGGGTGCGCGCGGGAAGGACGTCTTCGGCCAGTACCGGCGGGAACCGATGCCGGGGATGCCGTCGGCCTCCCCGTCGGTCGCCCTGCCCGGCCCCCCGGTCACCCCGGTGGAGGGGCACCCCGCCCACCTGTGGGCCGGCGGCGGCGACACCGTGCTGTCCTGGCAGTATGCGCCCGACGGGTGGATCTCCGTGGGGGTCATCGGGTTCGGCCGGCCGGAGATGGTCGCCCGTCAGGTGGCCGCCGGCCTGCTCTGGGAGGACCAGCCGATCACCGTCCCGTACGCGCCGGTCGCCGATCCACCCGGCAGCATGCTCAGGGGTGTGGAGATCCGGACGTTCCGGGGGAGGTGGCTGGACGTGACCGCGCACTATGTGATGAAGACCGGTAAGTCGACCGGGCGTGACATCCTCATCGGCGTCTCCGACGGGGTGTTCGCCGGTGACGGGTCGGATTTCGTCCGTTTCCGGGTGATGGTGGGCGGGCGGGTCGGCTCGGCGGACGAGGGGCCGAAGGGGTTCGGCGCCTACCGGGTGGCCCAGGTGCCAGGTTGCGCGGGTTGCGTCGCCGAGGTGGACACGGAGTCGGTGGCGGGTAATGCCGCGGTGGGTGGGCGGGCGGGGGCACTCGACCTGGCGGCCTCGATCAGGCTGGTCGACGGTAGCGACGACCCGACCCGCTGGCGTCCCCTGTAGAGCGCGACCGACCGGACGGCCGGTCCCGGAGCCGACTCCGGGACCGGCCGTCCGGTCGGGTCACAGTTCGCGGAGCCGGGGCAGTAGCTGCTCCTGCGCCCAGTCCAGGAACATCGGCTGGCTGTCCCCGCCGACCTGCACGATCGCCACGTGCGTGAAGCCGGCGTCGACGAAGGCGCGGAACGCCTCGACGTGCCGGTCGACGTCGGGGCCGCAGGGGATGCCGTCGGCGACGTCCTCCTCCCGGACGAACTGGGTGGCGGCGGCGAATGCCTCCGGGTCGGGCAGGTCGGCGTTGACCTTCCAGCCGCTGCCGAACCAGCGGAACTGGTCGTGGACGATCTTGCGGCACTCGGCCTCGTCGGGGCCGTAGCAGATGGCCACCTGGCCGTAGCGGGGCTGCCCGGCGCCGCCCGCGTCGTCGTAGAGCTGGATGATCCGGGAGTCGGGTTCGGTGGCGACGATGCCGTCGGCGTACTCGGCGGCGAGGGTGGCCGACGACGGCCCGGACGCGGCGACGGCCATCGGCACGGGGTGTTCCGGCCGGTCCCAGACGTAGGCGTCGGGGACGTCGAAGTGGTTGCCGGAGAAGGTCAGCGTCTCGCCGTTGAGCAGTGGACGGATGATCTGGAGCGCCTCGGAGAACATCTCGTGCCGCTGCTGCACGTGCGGCCACCCGCCGACCACGTGTTCGTTGAGGTTCTCCCCGGCGCCGAGGCCGAGGGTGAACCGCCCGTCGGAGAGCACCCCGATGGTGCTGGCCTTCTGCGCCACCACCGCCGGGTGGTACCGGCGGATCGGGCAGGTCACGAAGGACATCAGCTCGGCCCGGCTGGTGGCGTGGGCGACCGCGCCCAGCACCGACCAGGCGTACGGGGAGTGGCCCTGCGCGTCGAGCCATGGATAGTAGTGGTCGGACATGACCAGCTGGTCGAAGCCGGCCGCCTCCGCCCGTACCGCGTGGTCGACCAACTGTTTCGGGCCGGTCTGTTCGCACATCAGGGTGTAGCCGACGCGGACCATCCTGGTTTCTCCTTCCGGGCGACGATCGTCACCGGATACCCCTGGCCGGTGCCGGTCAACCTCGGATGAGCGGCCGGGTCCCTCTTGACGGTGACGGGAGGGCCGTCTAGGGTCCGGCTTAACCGGTTCAGGCTGGTGGTGTCACATCCTGTGGTGGGGATGACCGCCCCCTGTGGCGGCTCGCGGTCGGCGTGGGTCGCCACAGGGTCGGCGTGGGTAGGCAGGCAACTTAACCGGTTGCCTTCCCGGCCCGGTGGCCCTACGCTGGTCCGCACGCGGCCAGGGAGTCAGGCGGCGGCTGTCGGGCTGCAGCCGAGCGCCACCGTCACCAGCATCGCCACCCCGCCAGGGCAACGGGGTCGACCCTTCCTGAGGAAACCCATGAAGAAGCGGCTCTCCGTCGCCTGCGTCGCCCTGCTCACCGTCCTCGCCGCCGTGTTCGCCTTCGGCCAGCCGGCCCAGGCCGCGGCCGGGTTCACCGTCTCCGGTGGCAAGCTGTACGACGCCAACGGCAACGAGTTCATCATGCGCGGCGTCAACCACGCCCACACCTGGTACCCGCAACAGACCACCTCCTTCGCCAACATCAAGGCGCTCGGCGCGAACACCGTGCGGGTCGTGCTGGCCAGCGGTGACCGCTGGACCAAGAACACCGCCGCCGACGTCAGCAACGTCATCTCGCTGTGCAGGGCCAACAAGCTGATCTGCGTGCTGGAGGTGCACGACACCACCGGTTACGGCGAGCAGGCCGGGGCGATCACCCTGGACCGGGCGGTCGACTACTGGCTCAGCATCGCCAGTGCCCTGCAGGGCCAGGAGCGGTACGTCATCGTCAACATCGGCAACGAGCCGTACGGCAACCAGGGCTACGCCACCTGGGCCACCGACAACGCCAACGCGATCAAGCGGTTGCGGGCCGGCGGCATCACCCACACGATCATGGTGGACGCCCCGAACTGGGGTCAGGACTGGTCGTTCACCATGCGCGACAACGCGGCCGGGGTGTTCGCCGCCGACCCGCAGAAGAACACGGTCTTCTCGATCCACATGTACGGCGTCTTCGACACCGCCGCCGAGATCAGCGACTACCTGGGCCGGTTCCGCACCGCGAAGCTGCCCATCGTGGTGGGCGAGTTCGGCTTCGACCACTCCGACGGCAACCCCGACGAGGACACCATCCTGTCGTACACCCAGGCCAACGGGATCGGCTACCTGGGCTGGTCGTGGAGCGGCAACGGTGGCGGCGTGGAGTACCTCGACATGACCACCAACTTCAACCCGGCCGCCCTGACCACCTGGGGCCAGCGGATCTTCAACGGGGCCAACGGTATCAAGGCGACGGCGAAGGAGGCGTCGGTCTACTCCGGCACCACCCCGACCACGCCGCCGACCACCCCGCCGACGACCCCTCCCACCACGCCGCCGACCACGCCTCCCACTACCCCGCCGACCACGACCCCGCCGGCGACCGGTGGCTGCACCGCGACGTACACGGTCATCGGCTCGTGGCAGGGCGGCTTCCAGGGTGAGGTGAAGGTGACCGCCGGCAGCGCGGCGATCAACGGCTGGACGACGAAGTGGACCTTCGCCAACGGCCAGACCGTCAGCCAGTCCTGGAACGCGACGCTGAGCAGCAGCGGCAGCACGGTGACCGCCCGCAACGTCGACTACAACGGCCGGCTCGGTGCCGGCGCCAGCACCGCCTTCGGCTTCATCGGCAGCTGGACCGGCAGCAACCCGGCGCCTGCGGTGACCTGCACCGCGAGCTGACCGCCCCGGGTGGCCGGGCCCCCTGAGGGCCCGGCCACCACCCGTCCCCGCCCGGGATGACGTGATCCACTTATCGGGGGCGGTGTAGCGGTATCAACCGTTGGGGATGCCGCAACTTCGCCCCCGCTGCGACGACCAAGCACCGGGCCGGGCCGGTCAGGCGACGGCGTCGACCTCCAGGAGCAGCGCCTGCTCCGGGTTCAGGGCCGGCAGGTGCAGGCCCACCGTCGCCAGCACCGAGCCGGGCAGCGTCACGGCGGGCAGCCAGCCGGGTCCGGTGATCTGCATGGTCTCCGGCTCCGGCACCCCCTCGGCGGGGCGGACGGCGTACCGGCGGGTCGGGTCGAGACCGGGCAGGCGCACCGGGCCGGGGGTCTGCGTGACGGAGGTGGCCACCCGGGACACCGCGTACACCGCGCGGGAGCGGTCGTGGGCGACCACGCCGTGCGCCTGCACGGCCGGGTCCGGGTGGTCGATCCGCACCACCCGCCCGGTGTGCAGCAGCGGCCGCAGGCGCTTGTGCAGGGCCACCCAGGCGGTCAGCTCGGCCCGCTCGGCGGGATCGAGCGCGACGATGTCCCACTCGATGCCGTGGTGGCCGAAGAGCGCGGTGACCGCCCGGAAACCCAGGGTGTGCACCCGGCCGGTGGTGTGCGAGCGCCCCGGGCCGATGTGCGTGCCGACCAGCTCCGGGGGCAGCAGCAGCCCGGTCCAGCGTTGGATGGACAGCCGTTCCAGGGCGTCGTTGGTGTCGCTGGCCCAGACCCGGTCGGTACGTCGCAGGATCTCCAGGTCGACCCGGGCCCCGCCGGACGAGCAGCTCTCGATCTCCAGGTGCGGGTGCCGGGCGCGCAGCTCGTCGAGGAGCCGGTAGGCCGCCACCGTCTGCGCGTGCACCCCGGGCCGACCGGCGTGCCCGGCCTCGGTGAGGTCCCGGTTGTGGTCCCACTTGAGGTAGCTGATCCCTGGGTTCCCGGTCAGCAGGGCGTCGAGCCGGCCGAGCAGGTGCGCGTACGCCGCCGGGTCGGCCAGGTCCAGCACCTGCTGGTGCCGCCACGGCAGGGGCAGCCGGCCGGGCGCGCTGAGCACCCAGTCGGGGTGGGCGCGGAACAGGTCGGAGTCGGGGTTGACCATCTCCGGTTCGACCCAGAGCCCGAACTGCATGCCGTGCCCGCGAACATGCTCGATGAGCGGTCCCAGGCCGGCCGGCCAGACGTCGGCGTCGACCTGCCAGTCGCCCAGGCCGGCCCGGTCGTGCCGGCGGCCGGTGAACCAGCCGTCGTCGAGGACGAACCGTTCCACGCCCACCTCGGCGGCCCGGTCGGCGAGGGTGCGCAGCCGGTCCAGGTCGTGGTCGAAGTAGACGGCCTCCCACACGTTGAGGGTGACCGGGCGCGGCGTGCGGGGGTGTTCCGGCCGGGCCCGCAGGTGGGTGTGCAGCAGGTCGCTGAGCCCGTCCAACCCGGCGGTGGAGTGCACCGCGTAGAGCAGCGGGGTGGCGTACTCATCACCGGGCCCGAGGACGATCTCCCCGGGGGCGAGCAGTTCCCCGCCGCCCAGGGTGGACTCGCCGGTGGGGCGGCGTTCGGCGACGGTCACGTGGTCGCCGCTCCACGCGGTGTGCACCGCCCACACCTCGCCGTGGCCGAAGCCGAACCCGGCGGTGCCGGCGACCAGCAGCAGGGTGGCGTCGTGCCCGGTGCGCCCGTGCCGACCCTCGCGCACCCACGCGCCGTGCTGCCACGGGTGCCGTTGCGGCGCACGCTCGCGGCACCAGCGGCCGGTCAGGTCGAGCAGTTCGGTGGCGACCGCCGGCACCGGCAGCACCGGCGTCAGCTCGCGTACCTCGTAGGGCTGGTCGGCGTCGTTGCGCAGCCGGTGCCGTACGGTCAGCACCCCGACCGGGTCGAGGGTGACCTCGACGGTGATGGTCAACCCGGCGCCCGGGTCCGTCGCCCGCACGGTGACCCGCGCCGCGCCGACTCCGCCCCGGTCATCCTCCTCAGGGGGTACGCGCACCGCGTCCCCCACGTCGCCACGCGGATCATCGACGTCGATCGCGTCGAGGCGGAAGGCGGTCGACCAGTCCCGGCCGGCGCGGTGGCCGGCGAGGCCGGGCCGGCCGCTCCAACCGGCGCTCGCCTCGGGCAGCAGGGACAGCACGGTCGGCGCGTCGAAGCTGCTCGGCACCACCGGCGGCACGGTGGCGTCGACCAGGGCCGGCAGGTCGTCGGCGAACACCGGGCCGAGGTCGCCGCCCCAGTGCACGATCCGGGGCAACCCCGGGCCGCGCGCGTCGAGCACCAGGCTGGTGTCAGCCCGGCGCAGGTGAAGCACGGTGGGAAGGGTCATGGCGCTCATCTCCGGATCCGGGCACGTCGGTGGTACGGGCACGTCGGCGGCGTCGTCACTGGGACATCATGCGCGGGAGAGCGATATGCCTGGCGGTCATATTTATGCCTGACAGGCATACCGCTCCCACATGAATCCCATGCCCCCCAGCAGTCGGATACCCCAGCTGCGGGCCGGTGCAGGCGGGATGGTGACCTCAGCCTTTGGACGCCCCCAGGGTCAGGCCCTTGACGAACTGCTTCTGCAACAGGAAGAAGATCACCAGGGTGGGGACGGCGACCAGCACCGAGCCGGCCGACACCAGGTTGTTGTCGGTGAAGAACTCGCCGCGCAGGTTGTTCAGCGAGCTGGTGACCGGGAACTTGTCGCCGGTGCGCATCAGCACGGTGGCCCAGAAGAACTCGTTGTAGATCCAGGTCACCTCCAGGGTGGCCAGGGCCGCCAGCGCCGGACGGCACAGCGGCATGGTCACCTGCCAGTACTGCCGCCAGATGCTCGCCCCGTCCACCATGGCCGCCTCGTAGAGGTCGCGGGGCAGCGCCTTCATGTAGTTGCTCAGCACGAAGACGCAGAAGCCGCACTGGAAGGCCACGTTGACCAGGATCAGCCCCCAGTAGCTGTCGTAGAGCAGCTCCGAGTCGCTCATGAACTCCGGCAGCGGCACCTCGGTGAAGATCCGGAACAGCGGGATCAGCAGCGACTGCTGGGGCAGCAGGTTGGCGGCGGTGAACAGCCCGAGCAGGACGATGTTGAGCTTCCAGCTGAACCGGGCGATCACGAACGCCACGCACGAGGCGAGGAACAGGGTGAGCAGCACCGCCGGGACGGTGATGTAGACCGAGTTGAGGAAGTGCTTGCCGAACTCGGCGGTCTGCCAGGCGGTGACGTAGTTGTCGAACGTCCACCCGCCGAACGAGACGTACCCGTTGGCGGCGGTGTAGGCGTACGAGCGCAGCGAGGTCAGCACCGCCCAGAGGATCGGGAAGAGCCAACCGACGGCGACCGCGCCGAGGAACAGGTGCAGCACCACCCGGGCGGGGCGCAGCGGCCGGCGGCGCGGTGCCGGCTTGGCCGTCGGCGTCGACGCCGGCGGTCGGGTGACGGTCGACGCGCTCATCGCCGGTTCTCCCTCATGACGACGGCCAGGTAGATGGTGATGAAGACCAGCGAGACCGCCAGCATGATCGTCGCCAGGGCGGAGCCGAAGCCGATCCGGCTGGCCTCGCCGACGACGTTCTGGGTCACCAGGGCGGAGATCAGCTCCAACCCGTTGCGGCCCTTGTTAATCACCCAGACCAGGTCGAACGCGCGCAGCGACTCGATCACGGTCACCACCAGCACGATGATGTTGATGGGTCGCAGCACCGGGAAGATCACCCGGAAGAAGGTGCTGGTCTCCGACGCGCCGTCGACCGAGGCGGCCTCCCGCAGCGACGGGTCGACGCCCTTGAGCCCGGCCAGGTAGAGCAGCATGATGTAGCCGACGTGCCGCCACCCGGCCGCCACCAGCACCGCCCAGATGTTGACGTTCGGGTCGCCGTACCAGTCGGTCTGGCCGCCCAGGACGGCGTTGAGCAACCCCTGGTCGCGGGAGTAGATGAGCTGCCAGACGAAGCCGATCAGCGCCAGCGAGAGCACCACGGGCAGGTAGAGCGCGGTCTGGTAGAACCGGCTGCCCCGGATCTCCTTGTCGAGCAGCACGGCGAGGAACATCCCGAACGGGGTGGCGACCACGAACAGCGCGGCCAGCCAGAGCAGGTTGTTCTGCAACGCCGGCACGAACGGCGGGTAGATGTTGACCACGTCGGAGTAGTTCCGGCCGCCGACCCAGTCGATCTCGCTGAGCGGCCCGATGCCGTCCCAGTCGGTGCCGGAGAGCGCCACGGTGGCCAGTGCGGGCAGCCAGACCAGGGCGACCACCAGCAGCAGCGGTACGAGCACCATCAGCGTGATCACCACGCGGTCGGTGCGGGACAGGAGCCGTAGCCGCCGGCCGCGACCACCCGGGGAGGTGGTGGTCGTGACCGGCGACGGCACGGCGTGATCCGCTTGGATCAGGGGCAGGTCGGACACGACGGTCCTCCCCCTCTCGCCGTCAGCTGGTGAAGATCGACTTCTTCTGGTTCTCGATGCTGTTGACCAGCCCGTCGATGTCCTTGGGGTTCTTGATGAACTGCTGGAGCGCCGGGATGATCACGGTGGAGGCGAAGTCCGGCCGGGTGTCCCGGTCGAGGAACTGGGCGATCTCGGTGGCCGAGCCGACCAGCTCGGCGGCCTTCTTCTGCAGGGCCGTGTAGCCGCTGGTGTCCGCGCCGCTGTTGGCGACCAGCGTGGTCGGGTCGTTCTTCACCGTGATGTCGGCGGCCTCCTTGGAGCCGACGAACTCCAGCAGCTTCTTGGCGTTGGCCTCGGCCTTCGGCTTGCGGGCCAGCATGTAGCCGTCGATCGGCGCGTCCAGCGCCTTGGCCCCGATGGCCGGGTCGATCTCGGGGAAGGTGAAGAAGTCGATGTCGTCCTGCTCGTCGTTGCCGAACTGCTGGGCGACGAAGAGGCCGAGCAGGTACATGCCGCTCTTCTTCTGCTGCAACGACTGGGCGGCCTCCTGCCAGGTGCGGCCCAGGCTGTCCGGCTGGTGCAGCGGGAGCAGCCCGGCCCAGGTGTCGAAGACCTTCTTGACCTTGTCGGAGGTCCACGCCTCCTTGCCCGCCATCAGGTCGATGTGGAACTGATAGCCGTTGATCCGCAGGTTGAGGATGTCGAAGGTGCCCATCGCCGGCCAGCCGTCCTTGTCGGCGAAGGCGATCGGGGTGAGTCCGTCCCGCTTCATCTGGGCGCTGAGGGTGGTGAGCTGGTCGAGGGTGGTCGGCACCTGGTAGCCGTACTGCTTCCAGACCGACTTGCGGTAGAAGACCGCCCACGGGTAGTACGACGACGGTACGAAGTACTGCTTGCCGTCGTCCCCGGTGGACGCCTTCTTGAACGCGTCGGAGTAGCCGGAAAGCCTGCCCCACAGGTCGCTGATGTCGCCGGCCAGGCCCTTGGCGGCGAAGAAGCGCATCCGGTAGCCGGCGAACCACATGAACACGTCGTCCGGCTTGCCCTGGAGGTAGTTGTTGATGTTCTCCTGGTAGGTGTTGTGGTCCACCGTGTTGATCTTGGCGGTGATGCCGGACGAGGTCTTGAACCCGTCCATCACCTTGGCGATGACCCCCTTGGGCTGCGGGTCGGACTGGTTGGAACCGACCGACACCTCCTTGCTGTCGCTGCCCGAGTCGGAGTCGGAGCCGCAACCGGCGAGCAGCCCGGTGCCGAGCAGCGCGCCCGCGCCGACCCCGGTGATCAGGGAACGTCGTCCGATGCCGGCGACGGAGGACGGGACGAGCCGGGCGAGATACTCGGCTTCGGTGCGGGGACGGGACATGGTGCCTCCTGCGGAAGAAGAGGTGCGCTGCGCCCGAGGGCCGTCAGTGGTGGGGGAGGGGCTGTTCGGGAATGCCAACATAGATCCACCGAGAACGAACATTGGCAAACACAAACTCCCGGTGGCGCTTGAAGCTACCCGTCCGTACGCGCCTGTCAAGAGGGCAGCTCCGGATCGGTATCGCGGGAGCCCTACGGGATCCTGGTGGTAAACGTTGGAAAGCGGGTCGGTGTTGGAAAGTGTTGACTTGATCGACCGCTCGGGGCACGCTCTGCTCTCATGCGGCAACACGGCACCTGGCAGGGCGACGGAATCTACTTCGGCGCCGACTACAACCCCGAGCAGTGGCCCGAGCAGGTCTGGGCCGACGACGTCGCGCTCATGCGACAGGCCGGCGTCAACCTCGTCTCGGTCGGGATCTTCTCCTGGGCCCTGCTCGAACCGTCCCCCGGCCGGTACGAGTTCGGCTGGCTCGACCGGGCCCTCGACGTCCTGCACGCCGGAGGAATCCACGTCGACCTGGCCACCGCCACCGCCAGCCCGCCGCCGTGGCTGGCCCACCGGCACCCCGAGACGCTGCCGCGTGGCGTCGACGGCACCGTGCGGTGGCCCGGCGGGCGGCAGGCGTACTGTCCCAGCTCGCCGATCTTCCGGGAGCGCTCGCTCGCCCTGGTCGAGGCGGTCGCCGACCGGTACGCCGAGCACCCCGCCGTCGTCATGTGGCACGTCTCCAACGAGCTGGGCTGCCACAACGTGCACTGCTACTGCGACGTCAGCGCCGAGGCGTTCCGGGAGTGGCTGCGCGAGCGCTACGGCGGCCTCGACCGGCTCAACGACGCCTGGGGCACCGCCTTCTGGAGCCAGCGCTACCACGACTGGGCCGAGATCAACCCGCCCCGGGCCACGCTGACCATCGCCAACCCCACCCAGCAGCTCGACTTCCTGCGCTTCTCCTCCGACGAGCAGCGCGCCCAGCTGCGCGCCGAGCGGGATGTGCTCAAGCGGCGGGTCCGGCAGCCGGTCACCACCAACTTCATGATCGGCATGGCCAAGCACATGGACTACCACTCGTGGGCGTCCGACGTGGACCTGGTCGCCAACGACCACTACCTGATGGCCACCGACCCGTACGCCCACCTCGGCCTGTCGTTCGCCGCCGACCAGACCCGCAGCGTGGCCGGCGGCGCCCCGTGGCTGCTGATGGAACACTCCACCAGCGCGGTCAACTGGCAGCCCCGCAACGTCGCCAAGACCCCCGGCCAACTGCGCCGCAACAGCCTCACCCACGTGGCGCGCGGTGCCGACGGGGTGCTGTTCTTCCAGTGGCGGGCCTCCCGCAGCGGCGCGGAGAAGTACCACTCGGCCCTGGTCCCGCACGCCGGCCCGGACACCAAGGTGTTCGACGAGGTCTGCCGACTCGGTGCCGACCTCAAGGCCCTGGCCGAGGTACGCGGCAGCCGGGTCGAGGCCGAGGTGGCGATCCTGTTCGACTGGGAGGCGTGGTGGGGGGTCGAGTTGGACTCCCACCCCAGCGTCGACGTCACCTACACCGACCGGATGCGGGCGCTCTACGACGCGCTGTGGCGGGCCGGGGTCACCGCCGACGTGGTGCACCCGTCGGCCGACCTGTCCGGCTACCGGCTGGTCCTCGTCCCCACCCTCTACCTGGTCCGCGACGCCGACGCCGAGGCGCTGCACAGGTACGTGGCCGCAGGCGGGACGGCGCTGGTGACGTACTTCAGCGGGATCGTCGACGAGCACGACCACATCCGGCTCGACGGCTACCCGGGGGCGTTCCGGGAGCTGCTCGGGGTGCGTACCGAAGAGTTCTTCCCGCTGCTGGCCGGCGAGCGGGTGGCGCTCGACGACGGCTCCACCGCCGACGTGTGGACCGAGTGGCTGCACCCGGTCGGCGCGGAGGTCGTCGCGTCCTACGAGGACGGTCCGCTGCCGGGCGTGCCCGCGCTGACCCGGCACCGGGTCGGCGACGGCACCGCCTGGTACCTGGCCACCCGGCTCGACGAGGCGGCCACCGACGCCCTGGTGGGCCGGCTGCTCACCGAGGCCGGGGTACGCCCGCCGGCCGCCGCCCCGGCCGGCGTCGAGGTGGTCCGCCGCCGCGCCGACGACCGGTCCTGGCTGTTCGTGGTCAACCACACCGACGCCGAGGCGACCCTCGACGTCACCGGCACCGACCTGCTCACCGGGCAGCCCTGCGGCGGCACGCTGCGGGTGCCGGCCGGCGAGGTGGCCGTGGTCCGGGAGGAGCCGGCGGTGAGCGGGGCGGTCCCAGCGGGTGAACCGTCCCCGGCCGCAGCGGCCTGAGCTGCGTACCGTTCCCTCGTCCGCGCGGTTGGGAGGTTCGATGCTCGCTCAGCAACGGCAGAACGCCATCCTGGAGCTGATCCGGCAGCGCGGCGGGGTGCGGGTCAGCCACCTGGTCAGCCGGTTCGGCGTCTCCGACATGACGATCCGCCGCGACCTGGAGGTGCTCGCCGAACGAGGGCTGGTCGACAAGGTGCACGGCGGGGCGACCCTGGCCGGCCCCGGGTCGGCCGAGGAACCCGGCTTCGCCGCGAAGTCGGTCCGCCAGCAGGACGAGAAGCGGGCCATCGCCGGCCGGGCCGCCCGGATGGTCGAGCCGGGGATGGCCGTCGCGCTGTCGGCCGGCACCACCACCGCCGCGCTGGCCACCCTGCTCGGCGACGTACCCGGGCTGACCGTGGTGACCAACTCGATCCCGGTCGCCGACGCCCTCTACCAGAACCCGCGCGTCGACCAGACTGTGGTGCTGACCGGCGGCATCCGTACCCCGTCGGACGCGTTGACCGGGCCGGTGGCCGAGGCGGCGATCCGTACCCTGAACGTGGATCTGCTCTTTCTCGGAGTGCACGGGATGAGCCCGCGCACCGGGTTCACCACCCCCAACCTGCTGGAGGCGGCGGTCAACAAGCGGCTGATCGGGGCGGCCCGGCACCTGGTGGTGCTGGCCGACCACACCAAGTGGGAGACCATCGGTATCGCCACCATCGCCCCGTTGGCCGAGGCCGACCTGCTGATCACCGACGCCGGGCTGCCGGCGGACGGCCGCCGGCAGATCGGCGAACAGGTAGGTGAGCTGGTCGTCGTCGAGGTCGACTGACCCCGGCTCACCGGTCGGGGTCGCATGGCCCGTCGTGGTCGGCCCGCGCCCGGCAGCGCCGCCGGCCCGGCAAGATCCGGTCACAGAACACCCACCGTCGTACGTGCTGGGCGTCCTCGGCCGACAGCGTGGCCCCGGCGACGTCGACCCCCGGCACCAACGCCAACGACCGGGCCAACGCGTACGCGAACCGCAGCGCCTGCTCCTCGGTCGTGACCGTCATGGGCAGGTGCAGGACGTGCCGGGGGCCGTCGTCGCGGCCGTCGGTCAGCACGGGGGACGGTTGGCCTGGGCGCTGCGGCGGTCCCGCAGCAGCCGCTTGAGCCTGGTGTTCTCCCCGGTCAGCCGGGTCACCTCCTGGTGCAGGCTGGCCAGCTCCAGGGCGACCCGGATCAGGAACCGGCGTACCTCCCGGGGACAGAGGCCGCGCCGGCCGAAGCCTGCGGAGGGGAACTGGTGGTCGCGGACCAGGACCGGATGCAGCCGGGCCGGCAGGGTGCCGTCGTCGCGGATCATTCGTCGCCTCCTGGCGGGTACGGGGTCGCGGGAACCCGCGCCGCCGTGATAGGTATTCAGCAAGTCGGTCGGAGCCGGGAATTCGGCTTCATGTTGAGACCCGACGAGATCCGGTATGCGGCTGCCACCCGCGACGCCGGCTTTCGTCACCTTCTCGGCTGTTGGCACAGCCGCGGTTACTGCGCTTGCACCGGGCGTCCCCGGGGGCCGGTGATCACCCTCACCCGAAGGCCACATTTCCAGTGGGCTGGAACTGGAGCAATGGTTCCTTCGCGGGCCTCGTCAACTTTCTTGAGAGGTGGATCATGCCGCACAAGCCGTTCATACGGACCCTGCGCGCGCAGTGGCTCGGGCAACAACTCCGCGCCCTCCGGGAAGAACGCGGAATGACCTTGAAACTGGTTTCCGAGCACCTGCAACGCGACATGTCGGCGCTCGGCCGCTACGAGCGGGCGGACTGGCCGATCCGCAAGGGCGACGTCGTCGCACTGCTCGACCTCTACGGTTTCCACCACGCCGCCGAGCGGGCCCGCCTGCTGGCACTGGCCGAGGACGTGTGGCGTACCGACCGCTGGGACGAGGACTACGGCGACGTCGTCGACTCGTCCTTCATCGAGTACCCGTGGCTGGAGGGCCGCGCCGACAAGGTGTGTTGCTTTCACATGACCCTCGTGCCGGGGCTGCTCCAGACCCGGGCCTACGCCGAAGCGGTGATCCGGAACGCGGCGGAGCCGGAGGCGTCCGAGTCGATGATCAACCGCTGGGTCGAGCTGCGGCTCTCGCGGCAGGAGGTGCTCTCCAAGGAATGCCCGCTCACGATTCATGTCGTCATCGACGAGTCCGTCGTGCGTCGTCGGGTCGGTGGTGTCCAGGTCCTTCGGGACCAGCTCGCACACCTGGTGAAGCTCCAAGCCCTGCCGCATGTCCGCATTCAGATCATGCCGTTCTCGGTCGCCCTCCACCAGGGACTCGACGGCACGTTCTGGATCTTCCACCTACCCGAACCGTATCCTGCGGTCGCCTACGTCGAATCCCTCGGTGGTCGGCTCTACATGGAATCACCAAAAGCCGAACGCTTTCTCCGTGCGTACGATCGTCTGTCGAAGTCCGCACTCAGCAAAGATGAGTCGACCGCCCTGATGGGGGCCATTGCAGAGGAGTTGGCATGAACGAGGCTATGCCCGAGGTGGCCTGGCACATCAGCACCAAGAGCGACAGCAACGGCGGGAGTTGCGTGGAGGCGGGCCCGCTGCTCGACGGCTCGGGTCGGGTGGCGGTGCGGCACAGCAAGGCCCGGGACGCGGCGACGATCGTCTACACGGCTGACGAGTGGGCGGCTTTCGTCGGCGGCGTCAAGGACGGCGAGTTCGACTTCACCGACGCCACCCACTGAGCGTCGGGCCCCGGGGAGATCTTGGAGGATGTCGGCCCACCAGAGGGCCGTTTGCTTCCAAGATCTTCCCGCGTCGTGGCATCGCCGTGCACCTGTCCGTGGTGAGGTTCGTCAGAGGCGCGTAGCACATGTGCTACGTTTGCCGTATGCATGAGGTGGGGCTTCGGGAGATGAGACAGAACGCCAGCGACCTGGTGCGTCGTGCGCAGGCGGGTGAACGTTTGACGATCACCGTCGCCGGCCGCCCGGCAGCCGTACTCGGCCCGGTCAGCCCCCGCGCATGGCGGGAGTGGGACGACCTTGCCGGGGTGTTCGACCAGCCCACAGACCCTGCGTGGGCAGACGATCGGGATCTCCTGGACAGTGCGGTCACCGATCCGTGGGCCGAGCGGTGAGCCGGGGCATCCTCGACACCAGCGTCCTCATCGCCAACGACATAACCCCGATCCCGGGCGAGTTGGCCATCAGCGTCGCCAGTCTTGCCGAACTCCAATTCGGTGTCCTGGTCGCCAAGACCGCCGAGGCGAGGGCACTCCGGTTGGCGCGGTTGAGTGCCATCCAGCGCCGATTTGATCCGCTGCCCATCGATGACGTGATCGCCGACAGCTACGCACGACTGGCTGCCCGCGTCGTCGAAGCCGGCCGTCAGCCGCGCGCCAGAGTGATGGATCTGCTCATCGCCGCGACCGCACACGCCCATGACGCCGCCGTCTACACCCGCAACGCCGGCGATCTCGCAGGACTCGAAGACCTGATCACGATCCGCACCATCTGACTGACCCGGTGATCTGACAACGTTGCCGTCATCCGGACTTGTCCTGGTGGAGCGCTCGGCTGGCCTCGATGTGGGGGACGTGTTCGATGGCCCAGCCGGCGAGGGCCAGCGCGGGCGGGATGAGGCTCTTGCCGGTGGGGGTCAGCGCGTACTCCACCCGGGGCGGTACCTCCGCGTACGCCGTCCGCGACACCAGGCCGTCGCGCTCCAGGTGGCGCAGGGTCAACGTCAACATGCGCTGGGAGATGCCGGGTATCTGCTGGTGCAGCTCGGTGAAGCGCAGCGCGCCCCCGTCGAGGGTCGCCACGATCAGCAGCGTCCATTTGTTGCAGATGCGGTCCAGGATCGCCCGGATCGTCCGGCCGCCGTCGCCCCGGATCATGCAGGTGTGTTCGTACTGCGACATGACCACCCCCTGTGCCTTACGCACACCCGTGTGCCTTTTGTAAGCCCTCCGATAGTGACACATGATGTGGCTAGTTCCTTCTCGTAACCATTGGGTTCAGAGCTGGAGGGCCCGTCATGACACTCGCCTACTGGATCGTCGCCGCCCTGCTTGCCGTCTTCTATCTCTACGCCGGGGGCAAGAAGGTCGTGCAGAGCCGGGAGCAGTTGCAACCGATGATGGGCTGGGTCGACCGCGTACCCATGCCGTTGGTCCGGACCATCGGGGTGCTGGAGGTTCTCGGCGCGGTCGGCCTGGTCCTGCCGCCGCTGACCGGGATCGCGCCCTGGCTCGCGGTCGCGGCGGCCGTCGGGTTCGTCCTGATCCAGGTCGGCGGTATCGCGGTGCACCTGTCCCGGGGCGAGACCCGCCAGATCGGGCTCAACCTCGGCCTACTGGTGACCGCCGCCGTCGCCATCTGGCTGGCCACCGTCTGGGTCTGAGCCGGACGAGGTCGTCCGCTCGCCGAGGCACCGCCGGCACCGGGCAGAATGCCGGGATGGCACTGGACAGGTCCGGGGAGTTGTGGCGCGGGGAGAACGTCGACGACCTCGCCGACTACCTCCGCTACTTCGCGGCGGGCGGCTACCCGGTGGACACGGTGGTGGAGTCCCGGTGTGCCGGCTGCGACGGCCGTGCCTTCCGCGTCGACATCGACGAGGAGGAGGCGACCCGGCGGACCTGCCTCGCCTGCGGCACGGTCGCCTTCATCGGTGACAGCGCCGACTACTGGGACGAGACGGGTCACGAGTCCTGCTCCTGCCCCTGCGGGGGTGAGGAGTTCGCCGTCGCGGTCGGCTACGCGCTCGGTGCCGACGGCGAGGTGCGTTGGATCAGCGTCGGCCTGCGGTGCCTCGACGACGGCACGCTCGGCGTCTACGCCGACACGAAGATCGACTACCTGCCGTCACGCCATCTCCTCGACCAGGCGTGAGCCGGGCGGCCCGTCCAGGGCACGGAGCAGCGCCGGCAGGCCGCCGTGCACGAGGGGGAGGCCACCCAACTCGCTGAGCCCGACCCAGGCGAGATCGTCATGCTCGTCGGGCGCACGGTTGGTGGGGGAGCCGAGCCAGGCTCCGACGTGCCACACACCGACGTGTACGGCGTCCTCGCCGCTGCCGGACCGCAGGTCGCCCAGCCGTGAGCAGGACTCCGCGACGATCTCGACGCCGACCTCCTCGCGCAGCTCACGGGCGAGGGCCTGTCGTTCGGACTCGCCCGCCTCGACGTGACCCCCGGGCAGATCCCACAGATCCGGGTACGCCCGGCGGGTCGGACTGCGGTGCACCAGCAGGACCGCGTCGTTCACCACGAGTGCCCCGCAGACGACGATGTGCATGCCGGGATTCGACCACAGGAGTGGGACAGTCCCTCGCCGGTGGGTACGCCTGGCCGTCCGGCCGAACGGCCCGGCCGGTACACCGAAGCCAGCGAGGGCTTCCTCCCTCGTCACGTACCGGCCCGCTCCGAGGTGACCGGGGTGGTGAAGAACTCCGCCAGCGCGTCGACCAGGTGCTGCGGGGCCCGGTTGAGCGCGTCGTGACCGGCGCGTGGCACCACCAGCGTGCGGGCGTGCGGCAGCGCCCCGGCCAGCGCCTCGTTGATCGGCCGGTAGTAGGGCGGACCGCTGCCGCCGCAGGCCAGCAGCACCTCGGCGGTGACGCCGGCCCACCGCTGCGGCGGGCTGTCGTGGTGCTGGATCAGCGCGCTCTCGTCCAGGGTGGTCGGCAGTAGTTCGCCCATGCCGCGCCCGATCGGCGTACGCAGGAACAGCCGGCAGATGGCCACCTGGACGGCCAGTGGCAGGCGCGACGTGGCCGACTGGGTGTTGAGGCCGGCCCCGGTGATCGCCATGGCGCGGGCGATGTCGCCCGCGTGTGCCGCCGCGCGGGCGGCGGGCACCCAGTCGAGCGGGAACAGACCGTCAACCTGCACCGCCGGGTCGTAGAGGGCGAGCCGGTCGATCGGCAGCCCCCGGGCGGCGGCGCGCAGGGCCACGAAGCCGCCGCCGCTGTGGCCGAGCACGTTGCCGACCCCGGTGGCGGCCAGCAGCGCGGCGAGGTCGTCGACGTCCTGCTCGCCGTCGTAGGGCTCGGCGCGGGCCGCCGCGTCGTCCCGGCCGCGCCGGTTGTAGAGGTGCACGGTGAACCGGTCGGCCAGCCGCACGGCCAGCCGGCGGTAGATGCCGATGGTGACGCCGCCGCCGTGCACCACGATGATGCCCGGCCCGCTGCCGGTGGAGTGGAGCACGATCTCGGCGTCGTCGGCCGCCGGTACCCGCTGCACGGTCCAGTGCTGTTCCATCTCGTCCTCCCCGACATCGAAACCGCGAACGGCGTTTGCAGTTTTAGAGTGTAGCGGTGACCTCACCCGACGAGCCAGCGCGTCCGCCGATCTGGTCCCGACCCGCCCGGGGACAGCGCGGTCCCGCGCCCACCCACTCCCGGGACGAGATCGTGGCCGCCGCGATCGCGGTTGCCGACGCCGACGGCATCGGCGCGGTCTCCATGCGGGCGGTCGCCGCCGCGCTGCACACCGGCGCCGGGTCGCTCTACCGCTACCTGTCCTCCCGCGACGACCTGCTCGACCTGATGGTCGACCGGGCGGCGGGGGAGCTGCGCCCCTACCCGGAGGCCGGTGACGACTGGCTCGACACCATGCTCCGGCTCGCCCGGCGGCAACTCGACCTCTACCGGCGGCACCCCTGGCTGGTGGCGGTCCTGCCCCGGCCCACCGCCCCCGGCCCGCAGAGCCTGGCCTGGTTCGACCACTGCCTGGCCGTCCTGCGGCCGTTGCCGGCCGCGACCACCACCAAGTTCGAGGCGATCGCCATGATGACCGGGGTGACGTCGCTGTTCGCCCGGCAGGAGACCGCCGCGCCGCCGGTCGGCTTCACCGGCACCGACCTGGCGGCGTACCCGAACCTGGTCGCCGCCATCACCGACCCGTCACCGTCCGCGCCCCGCGACCTCTTCGAAGCGACGGTACGCGGCGTCCTGCGCGGACTGCTCGTCGACGACGCCGGATAGGCCCGGCGCGGCGGGTGGCGGCCTGACACCACAACCCTGCGCCCGCCCGGTCACGGGACTACGGTCCATGGGTGACACCTCCGCAGGTGAAGACGCCGTCCACGTCGTACCGACCCGACCGGGCGGCGGGCAGGCCGTCCATGGTCGCGCTGGTGCTGCTGACCGGGGTGGGGCCGTTCGCCACCGACGCGTACATCGCCGCCCTGCCCGAACTGCGACGTTCCCTGGACACCAGCGCCACCGTGGCGCAGCTCACCCTGACCGCGTTCATCATCGGCGTGGCCGCCGGTCAGCTCCTGCTCGGTCCGGTCAGCGACATCCGGGGCCGGCGCGGCATCGTCCTGGTGAGCACCGTGAGTTTCGCGTTGCTGTCGCTGCTCTGCGCCGCCGCTCCGACCGCCGGGGTGCTGGTGCTCGCCCGGCTCGGGCAGGGGATCGCGGCCGGCACCGGGGTGGCGCTCGGCCGGGCGATGGTGACCGACGCGTGGCAGGGCGACCGGGCCGCCGCCCGGTTCGGCAGCATCGCCTCGGTGACGTTCCTCGGCCCGGTGCTGGCACCGGCCGTCGGCGGGGTGATCCTCGACCACGGCACCTGGCGTACCGTCTTCCTCGCCCTCACCGGGCTGGGGGCGGCGATGGCGGTGGCCGCGCTGGTCGGCCTGCCGGAGACGCTGCCCGCGCACCGCCGGCACGACGGCGGCCCGCGCGCGGCGCTGGCCCGGATGGCCGGGCTGCTGCGCGACCGGACGGTGCTCACCAACCTGATCGTGCTCTGCCTCGCCATCGCCGGCTTCTTCACCTACATCGGCGGCTCGGCGTTCGTCTTCCAGACCGCCTACCGGGTGGACGAGTCCCGTTACACCCTCATCTTCGCCACCAACGCCGCCGGCATGGCCGCCGCCGGGCTGCTGTTCCGGGTGCTGGTCAGGCGGCTCGGCGCCGGCCGGCTGCGCGCCGCCGGGCTCGCCGCGTCCACGGTGGCCACCCTCGTGCTGCTGGTCGTCGCCCTGGTCGACCGGGAGGCCGGGTGGCCGCTGGCCGTGCCGTGGACGCTGCTCGCCGTGGTGGTCGCCGGCATGGGCCTGACCCTGCCGGCCAGCACGGCGCTGGCGCAGGAGGCGGGCCGGCGTTCCGCCGGCACCACCGCCGCGCTCCAGGGCGGCCTGGGTTTCCTGGCGGGCGCGCTGGTCACGCCACTCACCGGCCTCCTCGGGTACGCCACCCTGCTGCCGATGGCCTCGGCCATGGCGGTCTTCTTCGTGGCGGCCTGCGCGGTGCTGGTGCTGCTGGCCCGCCCCGGTGCGTCCTTTCAGGCACTTCACAGTCCTGGCGGTTAGGGTGCGCCGGGTAACCGTGCGTGCTCCACGGTGGAGTACGCCGACCGTGAAGCGGGAGTTCCGATGGTCTTCAAGAAGATGCTGAGCGCGTTCGGGGTCGGCGGGCCCAGCGTCGACACCGTCCTGGCCAACCCGAACACGCGGCCCGGCCTGACCCTCGACGGCAACGTGAACCTGGTCGGCGGGGACGCCCCGGCCAACATCGAGCAGATCGGCATCGGCCTGGTCACCCGGGTCGAGATCGAGGGCGGCGACAGCGAGTACGCAGGCGTCATGGAGTTCCACCGGATGGTGGTCAGCGGCCCGCTCCAGCTCGCCCCCAAGCAGCAGCTCGCCATCCCGTTCCAGTTCCCGGTGCCGTGGGAGACCCCGATCACCGACGTCTACGGTCAGCGCCTGCACGGCATGACCATGGGCCTGCGGACCGAGCTGGCCATCGCCCGCGCGGTCGACAAGAGCGACCTCGACCAGGTCAACGTGCACCCGCTGCCGGTGCACGAGCACATCCTCGGCGCGTTCCAGCAGCTCGGTTTCCGGTTCAAGCACGCCGACCTGGAGCGGGGGCACATCCGGGGCTCGCAGCAGACGCTGCCGTTCTACCAGGAGATCGAGTTCTTCGCCGCGCCCCAGTACGCGCAGGTCATCTCCGAGGTGGAGCTGACCTTCGTGACCAGCCCGCACGGCGTCGAGGTGGTGCTGGAGTGCGACAAGCGGGGCGGTTTCCTCAGCTCCGGGCACGACGTGTTCGGCAGGTACACCGTCTCCCACGGCGACGTCGACCGGGTCGACTGGGTCCAGGTCGTCGACGGCTGGCTGCGCGAGACCACCGCCACGTACGGCAACCTGCGCGCCTCCTCCGGCTATGGCGCCCCCACCCACGGCTACCCGGTGCACGGCCACGGCCACCACGGCCGGGGGCCGGGGATGGGCGGCGTGGTGGCCGGCGCGGCGCTCGGTGTCGCCGGTGGACTCGTCGCCGGTGAACTGCTCGACGACGCCTTCGAGGGCGACGACGACGGTGGCGACTTCGGCGGCGACGAGTGAGCTGAGACCGCCCCCGACGTCGGGTGGGCCGTCGTGCGGCGGCCGACGCGGACCAACGATGGCCCCCGGGAGGAATCCCGGGGGCCATCGTGCTCAGCGGCTCACGCTGCTCGGGTCAGCCGTATCAGCGACGACCCTTGCGCTCCGCGCCGGAACGCCGCGCCGAACCCGCCTTCGCCAGGCCCCGGCTCACCAGGTAGGCGCCGGTCAGGGCGGTCAGGAACCACCACGCCTGCGTCGGGTTGTTGATGTTCAGGCCGTTCGTGGCGGTGCCACGCCAGAAGGCGGAGATCACCACGACCGCGACGGCGGCGGCGTAGACCCAGAACTCGGTGGTCAGGAACGACTGCTTGGTCTCCGTACCCGGAGACGGCATCGGTTCCCGGTGCCCGTCGTGCATCATCGGCATCTGCCGGGTCTGCTCGGCCATCATGGCGTTGCGCTGGGCGGTGTCCTGCATCGGCCGGTTCATGGGCCTGGTGGATGCAGCCTGCGTGCTCATCTGGTCCTCCTCAGGATTTGATGAGTACCTGCACTCCCTCGCCCCGCTACCGCGGTCGGCCACGGCACGGTTCACCTGCTGTGGCGGGGGCACCCTGGGTCTACCCCCCGGTCCTGAGCAGGTAACACCGACCTCCGGCCGAAAATCCGTCGCCCGCCGGGTCCGCACCCCGGTGCCCCGACCGTGGTACGCCCCCCGGCCGGCCCCGGGCGGTGGTGTCCGGGGCCGGCCGGGGGTGTTTGGTGGTCCGGCCCCCGGGCACGCAGTGGGTTCCGCCGAGACCCTGTGAGGTGAGGAACGTGCGCGAGAACAGGATGCGGGAGTCCACCCGCCAGGCCGAGGAACGGCTCACCGCCGGGGCGTACGGTCCCGGTGCCCTCGACGAGGTGACCGTGCCACGGATCGACGTGACCCGGGCACTCCAGGAGGACGACCCGGACGACGTGGCCGACGTGCCGGTCGACCCGGAGGTGCTGCGCGACGGCGGCCCCACCCGGGGGCAGGGCGCGGTCACCACCACCGGTGGCACGGCCGGGCCGGCCAGCGTCCGGCGGGTGGCCCGGCAACCCGAACGGCACCCGGGCACGGTGGCCCCGACCACCACCGGCGACGCCACCACCGGTGGGCTGAGCACCCCGACCGGCGGCCCGGTCAGCGACCAGTCCGCCAGCGCCGTCGAGGTCGGTGACTTCTCCGACGACTGACGTCGGCCGCCGTCGACGCCCCGGCGGCCGGGTCGGAGGGGCCCGTCCCCCGACCCGGCCGCATTGTCAGGCGGCGGGGCGCAGCACGCCCAGGCGTCGGGTGGCGCGGGTCAACGCGACGTAGAGGTCGCTGCGGCCCCGGGGCGACTCGGCGACGATCCCGTCCGGGTCGACCACCAGCACCGAGTCGAACTCCAGCCCCTTGGCCTGGCCGACGGTGAGCAGCACCACCCGGCTCTCCAACTCGGGCTGCTCGCCGACGGCCACCTCGGGCATCTCTGCCAGCACGACGCCCGCCAACTCGTCGGCCCGCCCGGCCGGCACGATCACCCCGAGCCGGCCGCCGCCATCGCCGGGGTGGCCGTCCACGTCGTCACCGGCCAGGTCGGCGGCCTCCGCGCGGGCCGCCGCGACCAGTTCCGCGCCGAGCCGGTCCGCGCTGACCGTCCGGTCCCACGGTGGCACGCCGCTGTGGCGTACCGAGCGGGGCGGGCGCAGCTCCGGGTCGATGCCGGCGAGCACCTCGGCGGCCACCGCCATGATCTCGGCCGGGGTGCGGTAGCTGACGGTCAGCTCCTCCAGCCGCCAGCGCCGCGCCATGTACGGCTCCAACGCCTCGGCCCAGGACGGGGTGCCGGCCAGCGCCCCGGTCTGCGCCACGTCCCCGACGATCGTCATCGACCGGCTCGGGCAGCGGCGCATCAGCAGCCGCCAGGCCATCGGGGTCAACTCCTGCGCCTCGTCCACGATCACGTGCCCGAACGCCCACCGCCGGTCGGCGGCGGCCCGCTGCGCGGTGGTCAGCCGGTCGGTCTCCTCCTGCCGTTCCAGCAGCCGGTCGGCGTCGATCAGGTCGGTGACGCCGAGGATCTCCCCGCCTTCGGCCTCGTCCTCCACGTCGATCGAGCGGGAGCCCCGGGCGATCTCCAGCACGCCCTCGGCGTACTCGCGTTGGAAGGACCTGATGCGTTCCCGGCGGGCGGCGGCGGCCCGCTCGTCCTCGCCGAGCAGCTCCGCGGCCTCGTCGAGCAGCGGCACGTCGGCCGGCGTCCAGCCACCGCCGGGTGCCCGGCGCAGCAGGGCGCGTTCGTCGTCGGTGAGCATCGGCGCGGCGGCGGCGATCCGCTCGGGCGCGGCGTACAGGTCGGCGAGCAGCCGTTGCGGGGTGAGCACCGGCCACAGCTCGTCCAGGACGGCGGTGATCTCCGGTTCCTCGCGCAGCTCCCGACGGATCTCGGCCCGGTCCGCCTCCTCCAGCAGGTTCTCCCCGCCGAGCGGGTCCGCTCCGATCCGTTCGGCGACCTGGTCGGCGAGGGCGTGCACGATCTCGATGTCGAACAGGGCGCGGGCCAGGTTGTGCGGACGCCCGGTACGCCGGACCCGGTCGCGGGCCTCGCGTACCGTCTCCGGGTCCAGCCGCAGCACCTCCCGCTGGGGCAGTTCGATCTCGATCGGCTCGTCCGGCACCCACTGCCGGTCCCGGACGGCGGCGGCGAGCACCTCGGCCAGCACCGCCCGGCCCTTGAGGGCGGCGGTCCGGGCCGGTTCGGCACGCCGGGCGCTGACCCCGGGGAACAGGTCGCCGGGGGTGCTGAGCAGCACACCCGTCTCGGCCAGCGTCGGCAGCACCTGCGAGATGTAGCGCAGGAACGTCGCGTTCGGCCCGACCAGCAGCACGCCCCGGGTGGAGAGCTGCTGCCGGTGGGTGTAGAGCAGGTACGCGGCGCGGTGCAGCGCGACCGCCGTCTTGCCGGTGCCGGGGCCGCCCTGTACGACCAGCACCCCGGGCAGGTCGGCCCGGATGATCCGGTCCTGTTCGGCCTGGATGGTCTCCACGATGTCCCGCATCCGGCCGGTCCGGCCGGCGCTGAGCGCGGCGAGCAGCGACGCCTCACCGGTCAGGTCCTCGTGACCGGTGGGGGAGGCGGTCTCGATGTCCAGCACCTCGTCGTTGAGGCCGGTCACCTTCCGCTCCCGGGTGCGCAGGTGCCGCCGCATCCGGATGCCCTGCGGGTTGGCGGCGGTGGCGAGATAGAACGGCCGGGCGGCGGGGGCACGCCAGTCCATCAGCAGCGGGTCGTAGTCGCCGTCGGTGTCGAAGATGCCGATCCGGCCGATGTAGTGCCGGCTGCCGTCGGCCCCGTCGAGCCGGCCGAAGGCCAGCCCCTGCTCGACCGCCGAGAACTGCTCGACCTGGTCGGCGTACATCTGGACGGCGCTGTCGCGTTGGGAGCGGTCCTGCTGGGTGCCGCCGCCACCGGCGCGCAGCTCGTCGGTGAGCCGCCGGGCGGCCTGCTCACGCATGGCGTCCAGCCGGCCGTAGAGCATCGAGACGTACTCCTGCTCGCGGCCGATCTCGTCGTCGTGTTGTCGCAGCTCGTCCGGGTGCGTTGACAAGCCGTCTCCTCGTCGCTTATAATCACGCATGGAATGGCTCTCATGCCATTCCTTTTTGCATTTCGGGAACTGTTCAAGATACCGCCTGCGGCGGCCCCCCACCAAGCTTGCCGGACACGGCGACGGGGGCCCGCGCCGGCTCGCGCCGGCCCGGACCCCCGGGGGTCGTGACGTGCGGGATCAGCCCCGCGCGGCCTCGTACAGCCGCTCCGGCGTCACCAGACCGGCGAGCACCCGCCCGTCGTCGGTGAGCAGCACGCTGAACAGCTTCCCGGCGAACAACCGGCCGCTGCCCCATTCCCCGCTGACCTTCGGCAACCCGTTGAGCAGGTCGAGGGCCTGCGCCGCGCCCGGACCGTCGGCCGGGCCCGGCTTCGCCGCGTCACCGGCCGGCGTCCGCGCCACGTCCGCCGCGTCGGTCCGCGCCACCAGCACGGTGGTCCAGCCCTTCCCCACGGTACGCAGGCCCGCGTCGTCGGCCCCCGGACGCTGCGCGTCCGGCTTGCCGTCCTTCAGCTGCGCGCCGGCCTTCGACCCCGGCCGTCCGGTGGTCTCCTCGGTCACCTTCACCCCGGGCGGCGGGTTGAAGGTGAACTGGTCGGCGTCGGGACGACGGTAGTCGACCTGGGTGAACGCCACCTCGAACGCCGGCCGGTCGGCCCCGTCGGCGAGCACCTCGAACCGCAGCGGCACGTGCTCCGTGGCGTCGATGGCGATCCGCACCTGGTGCACCAGGGACGCCTCGTCACGCGGGGTGAGCACCAGCTCGTACGCGTCCCGACCGGCGACCGTGGCCGACCGGCCGGTGGTCACCAGCGTGCTCGGGTCGACGGCGGCCAACGCCTGCTCGGCGGCGTCCTTCGGGGTGACCGGCAACGCGCCCTCCGCCGCCCGCCCGGTCGACTCCGGCAGCGTCCGGTGCGTCGCCGTGTTGGCCTTGCTGTCCCAGGTCCACACGTCCCGGCCGGAACGGATGACGTCCCGCTCGCCCAGGGTGTCGAGCAACGCGACCCGCTGCCGGTCCGGCCCCGAGTACCAGACCCGCAGGGTGTGCGTGCCGGTGAGCAGTGCGGCGTCCCCGCCGGCCAGCCCGGCCAGCGGCGGCAGCCCGAGGTCGGCCCGCTGCACCACCGTGCCGGACAACCCGTCCAGCCGGGCGGTCTGCAGGTCGACGAGGAGCTGGGCGGCGCTGCGCGGCGGCAGGGCCGGCTCGGCGTTCGCGGCGAACGTGCCGATCGCGGCACCCCCGCCGACGACGGTGACCGCGGCGGCCAGCGGTACCAGCCACCGCAGGGTGGAACGGTTCTTCAGTACGGACATGAGCGCACCTCCTGCGACCATCCTGCCGGTTCGCTGCTGTGAGCCCGCTGAGGACGGCGTGCCGGTCCGTCGCGTCGAGGTGGCACGCTGGGACGATGCGGGTGCTGGTGGTGGAGGACGAGGCCCGGCTGGCGGCGGCGTTGCAACGTGGCCTCACAGCCGAGGGGTTCGTGGTGGACACGGCCGGCACCGGCCCGGCCGGGCTGGACGCCGCCCGGCACGGCGGCTACGACGCGATGATCCTCGACGTGATGCTCCCCGGCCTGTCCGGCTACGAGGTGGTCCGCCGGCTGCGCGCCGACGAGCACTGGCTGCCGGTGCTGATGCTCTCCGCCAAGGACGGCGAGTACGACCAGGCCGACGGGCTGGACTGCGGGGCCGACGACTACCTGACCAAACCCTTCTCGTACGTGGTGCTGGTGGCCCGGCTGCGGGCGCTGCTGCGCCGGGGCGCACCGGAACGGCCGACCGTGCTCGCCGTCGGGGACCTGCGGCTGGACCCGGCCCGCCGCCGGGTCACGAAGGCCGACGCCGAGGTGGTGCTCACCGCCCGGGAGTTCGCGCTCCTGGAGTACCTGATCCGCCGCCCCGGCGAGGTGATCTCCAAGACCGAACTGCTCGACCACGTCTGGGACGCCAGCCTGCGGACCGCCCCGAACGCCGTCGAGGTGTACGTCGGCTACCTGCGCCGCAAGATCGGCCGGGACCTGTTGGAGACCGTCCGGGGCGCCGGCTACCGGCTGATCCCGTGAGCCGGCTGCGCTGGTCGGCGCTCGGCCTGCGCGCCCGGCTGATGGTGCTCGGCGTGGCCGGCCTCTCGGTCGGGCTGGCCCTGGGCGGGGTGGTGCTGCTGGTGGCGCTCGGCTGGACGCTGCAACGCACCGTCGACGAGGAGGCGTTCCGCACCGCCGACGCGGTCGCCCGGCTGGCCGGCGAGAACGCCCTGCCCGATCCGCTGCCGGTGGCCGGCGGGCAGCTACGGGTCCAGGTGGTCGACACCGCCGGGCGGATCCGGGCCGCCTCCATCGACGCCGACCGGCTGGTGCCGATGGTCCGCCCCGACCAGCTCACCGGCACCGGCCGGCAGCGCACCGTCGTACCCGGCCAACGGCTCGGCTGGGAGGGGCCGGTACGCGTGGTGGCGGTACCCGCCCGGTCGGCGGGGGAGCCGGTGACCGTGCTGGTGGGCCGCTCCACGGTGGACGTCCGGCACGCCACCCAGGCCGCCCGTACGGTGCTGCTGGTCGCTTTCCCGCTGCTGGTGGGGCTGCTCGCGGTGGTCGCCTGGCGGGTGGTCGGGGCCACCCTGCGCCCGGTCGAGGCGCTGCGCAGCGGGGCCGCCGAGATCACCGGGCGGGACGCGGCCGGCCGGCTGCCCGTACCCGCCTCCCAGGACGAGATCCACCGGCTGGCGGTCACCCTCAACGACATGCTGGACCGGTTGGCGGCGGCCCGCGCCCGGCAACGGTCGTTCCTCGCCGACGCGGCACACGAACTGCGCAGCCCGTTGACGAACATGCGTACCGAACTGGAGGTGGCCCAGCGCCTCGGTGACCGCACCGACTGGCCGGCGGTCGCCGCCGACCTGCTCACCGACACCGAACGGCTGGGCCGGCTCGTCGACGACCTGCTCCTGCTCGCCCGCCTCGACGAGCAACCGGCACAGCAGGTCGACCACCTCCGGGCGGCGGAGCCGGTGGAACTGGGTGCCCTGCTCACCGAGGTCGCCGCCCGCTGGCCCGGCCCTACCGCCGGGACGGGTCCGGCGGTGACCGTCGTCGCGGCGGCGGGTGCGGTGTGGACCGTCGGTGTGCCCGACGAACTGCGTCGGGTACTGGGGAACCTGGTCGACAACGCCGTCCGCCACGCCCGTACCCGGGTGGTGCTGGCGGTCGAACCGGCGGCCGGCGGGACGTACCACCTGGTGACGGTGACCGACGACGGACCGGGAATCCCGGTCGCGGACCGGGAGCGGGTGTTCCGCCGGTTCGCCCGGCTGGACGAGGGGCGGGCCCGGGACGCGGGCGGTGCCGGACTCGGCCTGGCCATCGTGCGCGAACTGGTACGCCGGGGCGGTGGCACCATCACCCTCGACGACGCCCACCCGGGCCTGACCGTCCGACTCCACCTACCGGTCCTACCCGACCCCGACTGACTCCCCCCCCCCTCGCCGCCCCCACCCCCTCGCCCCACCTGCCCCGCCCGACCTGCCCCGCCCCCGCCTGCCCCCCCGCCTGCCTGCCCCGCGCCTGCCTACGGTGATCAAGAGGTTTGTGTCACTCCCACCGACCCAGGCTGACGCGAACCTCTTGATCACCCCACCGGGCGGGGCGATTGCGGCGGTGATCAAGAGGTTTGCGTCAGGAGTTTCGCTGGGGGTGACGCGAACCTCTTGATCAACACGGGCGAGCGGCGCGGGGCGGCAGGGAGGTGGTCAGCGGCGGGTGGTGCAGACGCGTTTGGCTCGGGCCACCACGTCGGTGGACCAGACGACGGCGACGGTGAAGCAGTAGTTGGTGGTGCGGTCCAGGCCGTGTACGACGAAGCTGTCGGTGCCGGGCGGGAGGGTCTGGAAGGGGCGCGGGTCCTGCCCGGCCTGGGCGGCGGAGAGCACCACCGGGCCCTCGCTGCCGGCCGGGTACGTCCAGGTCAGGGTGATGCCGTCGGGACGGTCGCGCAGCGTCACCCGCCCCGGTGGGGTGCCCGGCGAGGCGGGCGGGCCGGCGTTCGGCGTGGCGGCGGTCGGGGCGGTTTCGCTCGGAGCGGCGGGCGGCGGTGCGTCGGAGCCGCCCACCTGGGACACCCCGGCGATCACCGCGACCGCACCCAGCAGCACCACGGCCACCCCGGCGGCAACCAACGGTACGGCGCCCGGGCGGCGCCGGGGCGGGGCGTGCCGGCGCGGCACCAGCACGGGCAGCAACCGTGACGGGTCCATCGGAGGCTCGGCGGGAGTGATCCGGCGTACCCCGGCCGCCTCCTCGTCCCGGCGGCTCTGCGACAGCGGCGGGGCGTAGGGGGCGTCCCGCCACCCGCCGGTCGTGGAACCGGGCGACTCGGGCGGCCAGCGACCGTCGTCCTCGATCCGGCCCGGGCCTGCCGGATACCCCGGCCCGCCGGAGTGACCGGGCCCGCCGGGCTGGCCGTCCCAGGGGCCGTAGCCGCTGTCGGTGGGATAGCCGCTGTCGGCGGAATACCCGCCACCTGCCGTGGCGCCGGCCGCGCCGAACCGGCCGGGTGCGCCGAACCGGTCAGGGGGATCGAACCGGTCGGGGGCACCGTAGGGGTCGGCGGGACCGGGGTGGCCGGCGTCCGGTGGGTAGCCGGTGTCGTCGGCGGGCATCCGCTGGCCGGGCACCGTCGGCGGGTACGGATCGTCGGGTGGTACCGGTCCGGCCGACCAGGCGGGCAGGTCGGGCGGCCCCTCGGCGGGCGGTGGGGTGCGGGCGGCCGGCACGACCGGCGTACCGCGCCCGGGGGCGGGCTCGTCGTCGCAGACGTGGTCGGGGTCGGCGGCGGCCCGGGCCAGGGCGGCCACCTGACGGGCGAGCGGGTCGTCGGCGGCCAGGTGCTCACGGGCCAGCTCGCGGGCGAGGGCGAGGTTGTCGTGCGCCTCGTCGAACCGGCCGCAGTCGCGTTGCATGGCACCCAGCCGGGCGAGCATCTTGATGCCACTGGCGTGGCCGTCGCCGTACACCTCGCGGTGCAGTTCCCAGGCGTCCTGGAGGCGTTCGCGGGCCTCGGAGCACTGGCCCCGGGCGTACTCCACGGTGGCCAGGTCGGCGTGTGCGGCGAGCACCCGCAGCGACTCGGGACCGTCATGGGCGGTCAGCTCCAGGATCACCTCGGAGTAGAGCCTGGCGGCGCGGGCGTCGCTGCCGACCCGGTGCAGCACCGCCGCCAGGGTGGCCGCCGCAGAGATCGTCCGCTGGTCGGAGATGCCGTACAAGCGGCTCGACGCCGCGTACGCGAAGGCGGCCCAGCCGCGGGCGGAGTGCGGTTCGCCGAGGGTGACCAGCAGTCGGGCCTGGAGCCCGGCGGCCTCGGCCAGCTCGGGGGAGGCGTGGTCGGGGCGGGGGTCCGCGTCGGTCAGCGCGCCGGCCAGCAGTCGCTGGGCACCGGCCAGGTCGCCGGCGGACACCAGGTGCTGCGCCTGGAGGGTCAGTTCACCGAAGCCGGAAGACACGCCCCATCGTGCTTGGCCGGCAACGGTTAGTACAACCCTTGCCGGTCGGCAACTTGGTCAAGAACCGGTCAGGTGGGCGACCAGCGTCTCGCTGATCCGGCGCAACTGGTCGACCTGGGCGGGGCTGAGCGCGTCGAACAGGTGCCGGCGTACCCCCTCGACGTGGCCGGGCGCGGCGGCGGCGAGGGCCGCGAAACCGGCGTCGGTGAGCACGGCGACCTGCCCGCGCCGGTCGGTGGGGCAGTCCTCGCGGCGCACCCAGCCGGCGGTCTCCAGCCGGGCCACGGCGTGCGAGAGCCGGCTGCGCGAGGAACCGGTGAGGTCGGCCAACTCGCTCATCCGCAGCCGCCGGTCGGGCACCTCGGAGAGTCGGACCAGGATCTCGTAGTAGGCGTGCGGCATCCCGGCGTCGTGTTGCAGCTCGCGGTCGAGGGTGTCGGTCAGTGCCCGGGTGGCGGTCAGGAAGGCACGCCAGGTCTGCTGCTCGTCAGGGTCCAGCCAGCGGGTCATGACGACCATCATAGCCGAAATAGTTGAACGCTCAACAAAATCGCGCTAGCGTGGTGGGCATGGGAATCCATCGCCTCAACCACGCCGTGCTCTACGTCTCCGACCTGCGTCGCAGCATCGATTTCTACCGCGACGTGCTGGGCTTCCGCCCGGTGCCGATGACCCCGGACGGGTTCCGGGGCGCGGCCTTCCTCCAGGCCCCCGACTCGACCAACGACCACGACCTCGGCCTGTTCGAGATCGGCACGACCGCCGGCCGCTCCCAGGCCGGCCGGGCCACCGTCGGCCTCTACCACCTCGCCTGGGAGTTGGACACCCTCGACGAGCTGGCCGCCACCGCGCAGCGGTTGGCCGCCGCCGACGCCCTGGTCGGCACCTCCGACCACGGCACCACCAAGAGCCTCTACGGCCGTGACCCCGACGGGCTGGAGTTCGAGATCGTCTGGATCGTCCCGGCCGACCAGCTCGACGAGGACGCCCTCGCCGCCCGCAAGCGGATCGGCCGGCTCGACCTCGACCGCGAGCGGGCCCGCTACGGCGGGCAGACCCGGGGCGGGGTGGGGATCTCCGTCCCGGTCTGAACGGCCGTACGGTAGAACGACAGGATGTCGATCGACGCCGTCCTGGACGGACTGCTCGTCCGTCAGCTCGACCACTGGCTGCCGGGGGCCCTGCACCGCTCCCGGCGGGCCACCCTCGCGCTGGCGTACGCCGGTGACGCCGGCACCGCCGAGGCGGCCCTGCGGGTGGTCGCCGGCTTCGCCGACCGGCTCCGGGGCCGCCGGCTCACCGTGCTGGTGCTCGCCGACGGCGGCCGCGAGCTGCCCGCCCGGCTCGGCGTCGTCGAGGCCGGGCTGCCCGGCGACGTGGCCGTGCACGTGGTGCCCGGCGATCCGGCCCGGCTACCGGTGGTGCTCAAGGCGGCCGGAGCGGCCGGCGCACCACTGTTCACCCTGGTCGACGGCGCGGCACCGACGCCGAAGCTGCTGGCCGCCACGACCACCGGCCGCCCGGCCGAGGTGTTGCTCACCGGCGCCGGCACCGGCCTGCGGCCGGCCCTGACCGCCGCCGGGTTTCCCCTGGTCGCCGAGGTCGAGCTGGTCCCCGCCGACGGGACGCCGGCCCCCCTGGTCGCCTTCGGCACCGGCCTGGACAGGAGCCTGGAGGCGTTCAAGGACGCCCTCTGGGCCGCCGCCGAAGCCGACGGCGTCGCCGTCGGCTACCGGGACCACGGCGCTGGCCTGCCCGACGGGGGAGTGGAGCCGGCGACCGGCCCGCTGCGCGACGAACTGCTTGCCGAGCTGACCCGCCACGGTCCGCGTACGGTGACCGAGCTGCGCCGGCACGCGCTGACCGCGACCGCCTACCGGGCCGGGGACGCCGGGCGGGCGCTGACCGAGCTGCTGGACGCAGGCTTGGTCAGCCGGGACCCGCAGCACGGGCGGCTCGGCGGGGACGTGCTGATCAGCGCAGGCCCCGCCCCGGACGGCTGGTCAACTGCCTGACCACGATGGACGCCCCGGTGGCGATCACCCCGATGCTGAACACCATCTGCACACAGACGATCGCCTTCGCGAGCTGCCCCTGGGCGTGCACGTCGCCGTAGCCGACCGTGGTGAGGGTGGTCAGGGCGAAGTAGAGCGCGTCCAACCGGGTGTGCAGCCCGGTGAACTGCCCCGGCCCGCTGCCGGCCACCACGTAGTCGGCGACCGCGAACGCGAGCAGCCCCGCGACCAGCGCCACCACCAGCCGGCTCAACGAGCGGACCTCGTCCCCGCCGACCGGGGCGCGGGCCCCGAGCTGGCGGCCCACCTGACGGGTGACCAGGACGGTGACCACGCCGATCAGCAGCAGGGTACCCACCGCGCGCAGGGTCAGCCGCAGCCCGTTCGGGTCGGGTTCCAACGGGATCAGGAAGTAGCTGACCACCAGCAGGACGCAGGCCGCCAGGGTGTGCCGCCGCACCCGCGCCCAGTTTCCGTCGTCGCTCGCCATGCGGCGATTCTGCGCCGTCGGGGCCGCCCCGATCCGGGGAACACCGAACCCGGCCGGGGGCGGACGTCGAACGGGGTGCCGGTGGAGCACCGGCACCCCGTTCGACGTCAGGGCGTCACGCCCGGGACTTGTCCTGCTTCCAGGACAGCGGGCCCGGCAGGTCGACGCGGTGCGCCTTGGCCCGGGAGTTCCACGACCAGCGACCGATCTTGATGCTCCACGACGAGAAGCCGTTCTCGGTGAAGTTCAGGATGATCGGCCCGTACTTCTTGCGCTTACGGAACATCAGACCCATCGTGGCGCTCCCTTCGCGTTCCCTGTCGTCGTTGCCGTCTCGACCCGATAGATGCCCGCATCCACGAAAACCGAAACCTGGTCCCGGTCCAGGCTGGACGGTGTGGACCACGACGGGAGGGGGCGGCGGGACAGGCGGGTGACGCGAGGGTCAGCGCGGCTCCCACGCGTCGGGCAGGGTGGTCAGCTTGCGGACGTGCGCCGGGAGCCGTCCGCTGACCACCTCGGCGAGAGTCACCTCGTCGAGCACCTGCCGGACGGCGGCACGCACCGCCACCCAGAGCCGGGGGAGGTTCTCCGCCGAGCCCTCGTACCGGGTCTCCTCCGGACGCAGCCCGCGTACCCCGGCCAACGGGCCCTCGACGGCGCGCAGGATCGCCCCGACGGTGACCTCGCGCGGTGGCCGGGCCAGGGTGTAACCGCCCTCGGCGCCGCGCTGCGCGCGGACCACGCCGGCCCGACGCAGGTCGGCCAGGACCGCTTCGAGAAACTTGCGCGGCATGTCCTGCTCGCTGGCGATCGCCTGGGTGGAGAGCAGGGAGGGGTAGGCGGTGGCCAGGCTCAGGGCCGCTCGAACCGCATAGTCGCCGCGCGCGGAGATCTGCACCATGCCATCATGCCCGTCCTACGGGGTCAGCGGGGTCAGCGGGTCGCCGTGGTCGGACTATCCGCGCCGACGGGCGGTCCCGGGCGGCCCGGAACGCGCCCGGACTCACCCCCACCTCGCGGGTGAAGAACCGGCCGAAGTTCGTCGGCTCGGGGAAGCCGAGCTGCCGACCGATCCGGGCCACCGGCTCGTCGGTGGCGGCGAGCAGCCGACGGGCCTGGAGCGCGACCCGCTCGTCGACCACCTGTTTGGCGCTGCGCCCGGTCACCGCCAGGCAGGCCCGGGTCAGGGTACGCACCGAGCAACCCAGCCGGGCCGCATAGTCCTCCACCCGCCGGGTGTACGGGTAACCCGCCTCCACCTCCCGGCAGAACCGGCGGAACGTGGCCCGCTCGGTCCGCTGCGGGTCGGTGTCGTCGGGCGTCCCGCCGGAGTCGCGGACGCCGGGCAGCAGGGCGAGCCGGATCAGCAGCACCGCGAGCTGGTGCCGGAGCAGGGCGCGTGCGGCCGGGTCCGCACGGTGCCGGCGGTGGTCGGCTACGAGCTGGGAGACCTCGGTGGCGACGGCGTCCTCGTCCGGACCGGTGAGCTGGAGGTGCTGCGGCACGGCGGCGGGGTCGACGTCCAGGCCGCGTAGCGCGTCGGCGTGCCAGCGGAGCACGACCGCATCGAGCCGCGCGGGGCGGCGCAGCACCTGGCCGGGGACGGCCCGCAGCAGGGTGCCGGGGCGGCAGGGCAGCGCCCGGAAGTCCAGCTCGACGAGGCCGTGCCCGTCCGTTACCAGGGCGAGCAGATCGTGGTCGAGCAGGACCGGCCGGGGCGCGCCCGTGCCGGGGACGAGGTCGCCCAGCTCCAGGACGTCGATCTCGGGGCGGGGCAGGTCGGGACGGGTTGCCGGGGAGAGCTGACCGGAAGGGACCATCGTCGTCGACCGTAACCGGGGACGGCCCGGGTCGCATCCCGGCGACGGGACTCTGTCGCGCTTGCGGTGGAGGGGTGTCCTGCGGGGTTGTCCGGCTGCCGGAGCCGGGCTACGTTACCGATCGGTAAGGACCGCGACGCGCGATGGGGTGCTCATGACGGATCTGTTCTCGGTCGACGGCAAGACGGTCCTGGTCACCGGCGGATCCCGGGGGATCGGGCTGATGATCGCCCGGGGCTTCGTCCGGGCCGGGGCCACGGTCGTCATCTCGTCGCGCAAGGCCGACGTGTGCGAGGCGGTGGCCAAGGAGTTGTCGGCCGAGGGGCGGTGCGAGGCGATCCCCGCCGACCTCGGCGACGACGCGGGCGCCGACGCTCTCGCCGCCGCCGTCCGCGAGCGGTACGACCGGCTCGACGTGCTGGTCAACAACGCGGGGGCGACCTGGGGCGCGCCGCTGGAGTCGTACCCGGGCAGCGCGTTCGACAAGCTCTGGGCGGTCAACGTGAAGGCGGTCTTCCGGCTCACCACCGCCCTGCTGCCGGCCCTGCGGGCGGCGGCCGGCGACGACGACCCGGCCCGCGTGATCAACATCGGCTCGGTCGACGGGCTCCGGGTGCCGGCGATGGAGGTGTACGCGTACTCGGCCACCAAGGCCGCCGTGCACATGCTCACCCGCAGCCTCGCCCACCAGCTCGCCGCCGAGCGGATCACGGTCAACGCGATCGCCCCCGGCCCGTTCGAGAGCAAGATGATGGCCTTCGCCCTGGACGACCCCGCGACCCGGGCGGCGATCACGCAGCAGGTGCCGCTCGGCCGGATCGGCCGCCCCGACGACATGGCCGGCGCAGCGATCTTCCTGGCGTCGCGGGCCGGGGCGTACCTGACCGGCGCGGTGATCCCGGTGGACGGGGGCATCACCACGCACGGCTGACCGGCGGACCCGACGGGCGGTGGCGTGACCGGGCGGCGTGGCGCGTACCCGAGGGTGGACGGCCGGAGCCGCGCGGACTCGGCAGATCCGCGCGGCTCCGGGCAGGCTGGTCAGCGACCGGCGAGCAGCCGGGTCACCGCCGTGTCGACGTCCAGGTGCTCGGCCTCCCGGCCGCGCGGAACGACGACGTAGGTCCGGCGCAGGAAACGCACCAGCACGCTGCGTGGGACCTCGAACAGGGCGTTGCCGTCCGGCGACGACAGGGCCAGCGCGACGAAGTCGCCCCGCGGGGTGGCCCAGGGCCAGACCCGCACGTCGCCGATGCCCGCCGGCTCGTCGAGGCCGGTGACCAGCAGTTCGCGGGCGAATGACCAGCTCACCGCCTCGCCGCCGGCCGATTCGGCATGGAACAGGACATGGACCGCATACGGGTCAGCAGGGTCGTAACGCAGGCTGGCACGCACCGGCAAGGCGGTGGCGTCAGGCGCGACGAGCCTTAGCGACGTCTCGACCTCTACGGTCGTCGGTCGGATGACACTCATGGACGTTCTCCCCCCGGCACCGCTGCGGAACGCGCGTGTCCCGCTTTTCCCATACTCAGGTGCTACTGCTGGCTACGCTCCGCCATACGCTGACTTCACCCAGTGGTGGGAAGGGGGTCCGAATCGCCGCGAGAATGTGAGAATTCTTGTAGGATTTCCGGTTCTGCCCAGTCGGGAGCCCGTCCGAAGTCGGGTGGTTCAGTCGTCGACTTACTCCGGTAACGTCCAGTGGTCTGCGCAAGTGACGGGCCGGGACGACACTGGGGGGTGAAATGGCCGCGAAACGTTCCTCAATGGATGCGGTGAGTAGGGCCGAGTCGCCGAAAGTAGGGGCCCGGGCAGCCAAAAGGCGGGGTGACAGGGTGCCGATCAAGCCACCGGACCGAGACGGTCGGGCGACCTCCGACGCCGGACGTGCCGGTCGCGTCGTCGGCACCCCCCGCAACTCCCGCGGCCGGGCCCGAGCGGTCAACGGACGCGCCCGCGGTGGCGGAGGTCGATCCGGCCGGACCGCCCTCGCCGCCCGCCCCACCGGCTGGCGGTGGCGGCTGCGCACCACCCTCGACCTCATCCGGGCCAACCCCACCGGCCGCGTCGCCCTCAAGATATTCATCGCCGTCGCCGGGGCGATCGTGGTGACCGTCGGTATCGCCCTGATCCCGCTGCCCGGTCCCGGTTGGCTGATCGTCATCGCCGGCCTCGCCATCTGGGCCGTCGAGTTCCACTGGGCCCGCCGGCTGCTCGGCTTCACCCGCCGCCACGTCCACGCCTGGACCCGGTGGGCCACCACCCGCTCCCTGGCCGTGCGGTTCCTGCTCGGCTCCGTCGGCCTGGTCTTCGTCGCCGTGGTGCTCTGGCTCTCGCTCAAGTACAGCCTCGGCATCGACCTGGTCGCCCAACTGCTGCACTACCTCGCCACGACCTGACCGGCACCCCGGGTTTTTGGCTCCGCCGCACGATCGGGTAGAGTCAACGGCGCTGAGGGCGATTAGCTCAGTGGGAGAGCGCTTCGTTCACACCGAAGAGGTCGCTGGTTCGATACCAGCATCGCCCACCCTTAGCACGGCAGGTCAGAGGCCGCTTCCCGGGTTCGGGAGGTTGCCTTTCTGCTGTCGGGCGGTGAACAGGTAGTTGGCTGCGGTTGCGTAGGGTCGACGGAGTGATTGCCGATCTCGACGCCCTGCCAAAGATCGGTGCGCCGGCTGTGCGCGCCCTGACCCAGGCCGGCTACCCGACGCTGCGTGACCTCGCGGGCGTGCCACGCGCCGAGTTGTCCGTCCTGCACGGGGTGGGGCCGAAGGCGCTCGGAATCATTCAGCGCGCACTGGAGCAGCACGATCTCAGTCTCGGATAGGAATTCCCCAGCGGCGACTTCGCCGCGCTCCAAGCTGACGCTGCGGGCCTGCAACGCGGAGGCGGACAACCTGGTCCGCGGTCTGAAGCCCTGCGAGCTCGACTCGGCTGTGGAGCGTCCGGGCAGGGTGGCGGCGATCATCGCCACGCTTGCCGGCCGGATGACCGATGGGCGCGAGGCTCCTGGAAGGACAGCTGTCGAGCAGGACCCGAAGCCCCGACCGGGAGCCTCACGATGCTGTCCTGCCCCGCCACGATTCCGTTGTCCGGCCGCACCCTGAACCACCTCGCCGACCGCATCCGCGGCCACCGCAAGCAGCGCCGGTCCTGCGCTGCTGCCCAGGCGAGCGACCACGATCGTGCAGGCCATCCTCGTTCTGCGCCACGTCGAAACCAACCGCTACGCAGCATGAAAGGGCTCAGTGGTCACCGCGCCTTTTACCTCATCAGCTATAGAAGTTGCTTTATGGTTCGGCGCACACACCTTCGCCCCCGACCGGAATGCCGGCCCGGACGGGCATTTCGCCGGCGCCGGCCGGTCGCGTTGACCACTGGTGGTGCAATTGGCGCGGACGGATCCGTACCGGGGAGGAATCTGATGGCTGACCACAGCGGGCTGCCGATCGCCGCGCTCCTGCTCGGGGGCCCGGAGGACGGGCCTGGCGAGCTGGAACTCGGTGCCCGACAGTTGGCCCGGGAACTGGCTCCGTACGGGGAACGGTTGCCCGCACCGACCGAGGTCGCGCCGGAGGGCACCCGTGCCGGCGAGATCGAGATGATCGGTGCCGTCGCGCTGGCCATCGAACCCGCTCTCCCGTCGATCATCGCGGTGCTGGAGCTCCTCCGCGCCTGGGCCGGCCAGCGCCAGGGACGCAGTGTGCGGATCGTCGAGCCGGACGGCAGCGAACTCGACCTCACCGGAGTCTCCGCCGCCGACCAGCGCCACATCGCCCAGACCTGGCTCGACCGGAAACTTCCCCGGTGACGCGCAGACGCGCCATGTTGATCGCCTGTGACGAGTACGACGATCCCAAGCTGTCCCGCCTCCGGTCTCCGGCGCACGACGTTCAGGTGCTGGCCCGGCTGCTCGGTGACCCCACGGTCGGTGCCTACGACGTACGGCTGCTGGTCAACCCGACCGAGCACGAGGCCCGGCTGGAGATCGCCCGACTGCTGCGGTCGGCTGGCCGGTCGGATCACCTGCTGATCTTCTTCGCCTGCCACGGTCGACGCGACATCGACGGACTGCTCTACCTCGCTCTCGCCGACACGGATGTCGACGATCTGCCGGCCACCGCGCTTTCCACGGAACTGATCAACCGACTGCTCAACCGCTCGGCCTGCCAGCGGATGGTCCTGCTGCTGGACTGCTGCTTCAGCGGAGCGGTGTCGCGGGTGTTGACCCACCAGGGCGACGCAGGCGTCCGCGGCGGGGACCTGTTCCCGGGCGAGGGGACCGGCCGCGCCGTCCTGACCGCCACTACCGCCCACGAGTACGCCTGGGAGCCGGCCGGTGAGCCGCTGCCCCTGACCGACAACCCTCAGCACTCCGTCTTCGCCGGTGCGGTGATCGAAGGGCTGTGCACCGGTGACGCCGACCTGGACGGTGACGGACTGGTGTCCGCCGACGAGCTCTACCGGTACGTCAGGGACTCGGTCGCGGTGGCCGGCGGGCAGACGCCCCGCCGCTGGATGTACGGCGAGGGCGACCTCTACGTCGCCCGGAGCTCCCGGGGTCCGGCCCTGGCCACGGCGGCCGGCCGGACCGCGCCCCTGCCGCCGGCCGGGGTGGAGGTTCGGGACGGTCGCGGTGCCGACCGGTCGGACGGTCCGGTCCCGCCCCGCCAGCGGCCCGTCCCCTGGGCGGCGGAGCGCCTGCACTGGGAAGCGGGGTTGCCCGAACCGGTGGAGCGGATGCTGAGGAGTTCGGCCGACCGGACGGGTTGGCTGGCCCTGCGGGCGGGCGGCTGGGACGAGGCGACCACCCGGTTCGGGGCGGCGGTGCGCGTCGATGCGACAGCCGGTGCCTGGTGGGGACTCGGGATCAGCCACGCGATCGGCGGGCGCTGGCAGGCCGCAGGCCACGCGTTCGCGGCGGCCGCCGGAGAGCTGCGGGAGGCCCCGCCCGGCGACCCGGCGCCGACGGCCGCGCTGACCGCCGGGGCGCTGCTGCTCGCGGTCGTCACGCTGCGCGCGGGCGGCGACCAGCGCGCGGCCCAGGTGCTGACCGACTCCGTGGACGCGTTGCCGCTGTGCCCGCCGCTGCTGGTGCTCTCGGCGGCATGGGCCGGTGACGGTGCGGCGCTGACCCGCGCGTTCCTGCTTGACCCGGAGATGGCGGTGGAATGCGAGGCCGCGGGCATGGAGATCGGACCGGCCGTCCAGGAGGCCATCGCCTGCGGCGAGGCGCAGTTCCGCCGGCTCGACGTCGCCCGCACCCGGCTGCGCGCCACCGACCCGGCCTGGTCCGGCGGTCCGGCCGGAGACGGCGGGCCCGAGAGGGTACGGCGGTCGCCGCTGGCGCAGCTGCAGGAGGTCCGGCGCACCGTGGAGGTACGCCGAGACGAACTGATCTCCCTGCTGCACGCCCGCCAGCTCGGTGTACGGGACGCGTTGCGCGCACCGGTGCCGGACGGGGGCGGAGCGGTGGTGTCGGATATCCGAAACGCCATCCACGCCGGCCACGAGGCGCTGCGGGCGACGGACCGGCCCGCACCGCTGGCTGCGGTTGGTATTCCACCAATCCGCCCGATGCGTTCAATTTAAGCTAATAGATTTCTTCCGTGCGGAGGGTTCTACCGCACGCGGTTGCTTCCGTACTATCTGTAGACCCACCGCAACGGGTGGTTATCGGCATCGCATCGGAGGAGACATGGTCGATAGCGGTGTCCTCCGGCGCTGCCGAAGTGCGCTCGGGTGGCGGCGTCGGTGACCCTCGAATCCCACGACCACCGCCGGCTGGTCGACGCGATGCTCGCACTCACCGGTGCCGAGGTACGCACCCACCGCGACCGGTACGTACGGCAACTCGGCCACCTGATCGACGGCGAGCCGGTCTTCCGCCGCTCCGACGTACCCTTCACCGACCTCTGGGGACTCGTCGCGGCCTGCGAGGAGGTGCCGGGGGCGCTCCGGCTGCTGCCCGAGGCGGTCGCGGCGGTGGACGGCGAGAGCCCGGAACTGGACCGCTTCCGCGCACTCGTCGCCATCCACCTGCCGCCGGAGATCCTCACCGCCGACGAACGCGGCCGGATCGTCGAACTGGCCGACGGCCTCGATCCGCCGGTGCTGCTGGACCTGTGCCGTGGCGCGGTGGCGCGGCTCGGTCCGCGGGTACGCCCACCGGTCAACGACCTGGCGGCCGTACTCCGGGAGCTGGAGGACGCGATCTCCGACCCCGACGTACGTCCGCCGCTGGTCGCCTTCCTGGACGACCTGGCGGGCCTGGTCGCCCTACCGGCCCGCCGGATCGCCGGCCGCCTCGCCGACGCGGTCGCCCGGCGGATGGGGGTCCCGCCGGGTCCGGCGGCGTCCCCGCCGCCGGCCGGGTCGGCGGGCGGTTCCAGACCTTCGGACGGCGAGCAGTACCGCTCCTACCTCGTGGTGCTGCTGGAGGCGGACGGCATCGACGCCTCCCGATATCTGTTCGAGGCCTGGTTGGTGACCCCGGGCGATCCCGGCCGGCTGCCGTGGCACTGGGAGCGCGTCCCGGACGGGCCGGGGGATCGGTTCCGGCTGGAGCAGATCCAGCTCAAGATCGATGAGGTCCTCACCGAACTGGCCAATCGCAGTACCGCCGAGATCGGTCAACTGACCGTCGAGTTCATCGTGCCCCGACCCCTGCTCGACTACGAGTTCGACCGGTGGCAGGTGGCGGCTCCGGGGCTGTACACGGCCCTCGGCGTGCACTACCCGGTGGTCGTCCGCGACCTCACCCGGATGCGCAACTCCCTGATGCGTCCCCGCTGGCGGACGCGGCACCGGCGGCTGCGCGAGCAGGGTTCCGCCGTGCAGGCCAGGGCGGTCGCCTTCGAGCGGCTCACCGAGCCGTACGTCGCGCAGCACCTGCACGCCCGACTGCTCGGCAACGACGACTACCCGGTCTGTCTCGTGCTGTTCGTCAGCGGCGCCGAACGGCACACCCAGGCGGCGATCGGCGCCGCGGTCACCGCCGGGCTGCCGGTCGTCCTCTGGTGTCGCGATCGCGCGGCGGCGTCACGGTTCGATTCGTACATCCCCGAGGTGCTCATGGCGCGCAGCGTCGCAAACCTGCGCGAGATGGTCTGGGAGTTGCGTCGCGACGCGGGCAGCGAGGGCGGCTCCCCGGAACACCTCGGTCTCCACCTCACCCTGCTGTGGGACGAGATCGACCGGGTGCCACCGGCCGACGCCCTCAGCGCGCCGGCCTAGGAAGGGGCGACAGCGTGTTGGAATCACCACCGCAGCCGGAGGACTCCGCGACGGGCGACGGCGAGGACTGGCGGATCTACCTCGGCACCGGACGGCCGCACAACGGCATCGAGCGACTCCCCGAGCCGCCCCGGTGGCGGCGGTTCGGCGGCGGGCCACTGATTACCTCCGCGCTGCCGGAGGACCGGCAGGGTGCCGAGCGGGCCCGCGGCTACCAGATCACCGACGAGGCGATCGAGATGGTGAACGCCGCGCTCTACCTGCGCCGCCCGCTACTGGTGACGGGCAAGCCGGGCACCGGAAAGTCCACCCTCGCCTACAGCGTCGCGTACGAGCTGGGCCTCGGGCCGGTGCTCTACTGGCCGGTGACCAGCCGCTCCACCGTGGACGACGGCCTCTACCGCTATGACGCGATCGGTCGGCTCCAGGAGACGAACCTCTTCCAGTCCACCGGGCGGACCGAGGAGATACCGGACATCGGCCGCTACCTGACGCTCGGCCCGCTGGGTACGGCACTCCTGCCCTGGGCACGCCCCCGGGTGGTGTTGATCGACGAGCTGGACAAGAGTGACCTGGGGCTCCCCAACGACCTGCTCAACGTCTTCGAGGAGGGCCGGTTCGAGATCCCGGAACTGGCCCGGCTGCCGGAGGACCAGAGCCTGGCGGAGGTGATGACCAGCGACGGCACCCTGCGGGCACCGGTACGGCGCGGCCAGGTCCGCTGCGCCGCCTTCCCGGTCGTCGTCATCACCAGCAACGCCGAGCGGGAGTTCCCACCCGCCTTCCTGCGCCGCTGCCTGCGACTGGACATCCAGCCCCCGGACGAGCAGGCCCTGGCCCAGATCATCACCTCGATGCTCGGCGAGGAGGCGGTGGCCGCCAGCGCCGACCTGATCACGCACTTCCTCGATCTACGCGACCGTGGTGCGGTGGCCACGGACCAGCTGCTGAACGCGATCTTCCTGGTCACCTCCGGGGTGCGACCGCCCGAGTCGACCCGCGCCCGGCTGCGGGCGAACCTGATCCGGGACCTCGAAGCGGCCGGCACCCTATGATCGATCGGCTGGTCACCGCCCTCGGCGGCGCTCCCTTGGCCCTGACGGCCGAGGAGTGCGCCGAGGCGATCTGGCTGGCCCGCTTCCTGCCCCGCCAGCCGGGACCGCCCCGGGCCGGGCCGGGCGCGACGGCGAGTGAAGCGCCACTGGGGGCGCCACCCGAGCCACCTGCGTCGCCACCGTCCATCCCCCCGGCCCGGCCGCCCGCCCGGCCGGAGGCACCCGCGGTGACGGAGGCGGAACCGTCCGCCAGACTCTACCTGCCGCCGCCGGCCAACGGGCCCCGCGACCCGTCCTCGCTGCCGGTACGCACTCCGGGGGTGCCCGCCCTGCCGCACGCCCGGGAGATCGCCCGGGCGCTGGGCCCGCTGCGCCGATCCGTACCCTCCCGGCACGCCGTGCGGCTCGACGAGGCGGAGACGGCCCGCCGGTCGGCTGAGGCCCGGATGCTCCAACCGTGCCTCACCCCGGTCACCGAGCCGTGGCTGGATCTCGTACTGCTGGTCGACGGCAGCCCGTCGATGGTGGTCTGGGAGGCGACGGCGACCGAGATCCGGACCCTCGCCAACCGGATGCGGGTGCACACGTTCCGGCGCATCCAGGTGTGGTACCTGCGGCCGGACGCCAACGGCCACCGGCCGATCCTGACCTCCGACGGCGGCAGCACCGCGCGGGACCCGCGCGAGTTGGTCGACCCGGAGGGCCGGCAGTTGACGATGGTGTTGAGCGACTGCACCGGCGCCATCTGGGACGCTCCCGAGTTGCGACGGTGGCTCGCGATCTGGGGTCGCTCCGGTCCGGTCGCCGTGGTCCAGCCGCTGCCGCAGCGGCTGTGGCACCGCTGCCGCCCGACGCTGCACCCCGTGCTGGTCCGGCCGACCCGCCCTGCGGCACCGGCGGCGCAGCTGCACCCCCGCCTGCGTGACGAGGTGCCGGACCACCTTCCGCGCGGTGCGGTCGCGATACCGGTGCTGGAACTGGCACCGCGATGGTTCGCTGCCGGGGCCGCCCTGGTCAGTGGCCGCGCCCTCGGCCCGGTCGCGGCGGTCGTGCTGCTGACCACCGACCCTCGTCCGCTGCTCGTCGACCCGCTGTGGGAGCCTCCGTCGCCTGAGCCGCTGGACCTGACGCCGGCCCAGCGGGTCGCCCGGTTCCGGGCGATGGCCTCGGACGAGGCCCGTCAACTCGCCGAGTTCCTCGCCGCCGCACCGCTGACACTGCCGGTGATGCGCCTGGTGCAGCGCCTCATGCTGCCACGCTCACAGCCGCAGGACCTCGCCGAGGTCTACCTGAGCGGGCTGCTGCGCCACGCGGCGAGCTGGGCTGAGGACACCCCAGTCGAACAGGCCCGCTACGAGTTCCTTCCCGGCGTACGGCAGGAACTACTCTCCGGACTGCGGGTCGGTGAGGCGCTGCGGATCCTCGATGTCGTTTCCCGCTACGTCAACGAGCACATGGGCGCGGCTCTCGACTTTCCGGCGCTGCTCGCCGGACAGGTCTCGGACCGGCTGGCGACCCGGCTGGGCCGCCCGTTTGCCGAGGTGGCCTACACGGTGCTGCGCAGCCTGGGAGGCCGGTACTCGGAACTCGCGCGGCGGCTGGCTCCGGTCGCCCTCGGCCCACCAGCCAGGCCGGCGCAGCGGACCAACCGGCGGTTACCGATCGCGGCGACACCCGAAGAGGGGGACGACATGACCGCACAGACCGCTCCAGGAGATCGGGGCCGTTCCAGCGTCGGGGAGCAACCGGCGGTGTTCGGGAACGTGCCGCCCCGCAACCCCGACTTCACCGGGCGGGAAGAACTGCTCAACGCGCTGCGCCAGCGGTTGACCGACAACGTCACCGCGGTGCTGCCGCACACATTGCACGGCCTCGGCGGAGTCGGCAAGAGCCAGCTCGCCGTCGAGTACGTCTACAAGTACGCCAGCGACTACGACCTGATCTGGTGGGTTCCGGCCGAACAACCGACCCGGATCCGGGAGTCGCTCGTCGCCCTGGCCCGCAAGCTCGATCTGCTCAGCGACGACGTCGACGTGTCGCAGGCCCTGGAGACCGTGTACGACGCATTGCGCACCGGACGGCCGTACGGCCGGTGGCTGCTGGTCTTCGACAACGCGACCCGGGCCGAGGACCTGATGCCGTTTCTCAGCAACCCCGGCGGGCATGTGCTCATCACCTCCCGCAACCACAACTGGGCCGGGCTGGCGGACAGCATCGAGGTGGATGTCTTCACCCGGGAGGAGAGCATCGAGCTGATCCGACGGCGGTTGCCGGAGTTGGGCGACGAGGACACCGACCGGCTGGCGGAGCAGCTGGGGGATCTGCCGCTGGCCCTAGAGCAGGCGGCGGCCTGGATGCTGGCGACCGGCACCCCGATCGACGAGTACCTCGGCCAGTTGGAAAAACGGGTCGGCCTCTTGCTGCGGGAGAGTTCACCCGCGTCGTACTCGACGCCGGTGGTGATCACCTGGGGGCTGGCATTCGACCAGTTGGCCGAGCAGACCCCCGCCGCGTTGCAGTTGCTGGAGCTGTGCGCCTTTCTCGGTTCGGAGCCCATCTCGATCAGACTGTTGCCGATGGGGCGCTACGCCGGGCTACCCAGCCTGCTCGACGCCACCGTCCGGGACGACATCCAGTTGCGCCGGGCGGTGCGGGACATCGGCAAGTACGGCCTGGCGAAGGTGGACGCGACCCGCAACAGCATCCAGATCCACCGCCTGGTGCAGGCGATCCTGCGAGACCGGCTCACTCCGGCCGACCGGGAGACCTACCGCACCGCCGTGCAGAAGCTCCTCGCCGCCGCGAACCCCGGCGATCCGACGGAGGACCAGGAGATCTGGCCCCGGCACGCGGAACTCAACCCGCACGTGCTGGCCTCCGGGGCGATCGACGGCGAGTCCGACGACATCCGCAAGGTGGTGCTCGACCAGATCCGCTATCTCTACGTCAGCGGCGACTACGAGAGCAGCCGCGAGCTCGGCTCGATCGCGTACCGCCGGTGGCTGGAGAAGCTGGGGGCGGCCAACGAGCAGACCATTATCACCGCCCGGTTCCTCGCCAACGCGCTGCGCTCCACCGGCGATCCGCAGGAGGCGAGGCGGTTGAACGAACGGACGTACGAGATCGCCCGCGTCACGCTCGGGCCCGACCACGAACACACCTTGGCACTGGCCAACAGCTTCGGGGCGGACCTGAGGCTGTTCGGCGAGTGGCAGCGGGCCCGCGAACTGGACGAGGGGCTGCTCGAGGCGCACCGCAGGGTGTTCGGTGAGGACGCCCCGGACACCCTGCGCTGTGCAAACAACCTCGCCGTCGATTACCGGTTGCTCGGCGACTTCGAGCGGGCGCGGCGTACGGACGAGGACAACTGGGCGCGCTACCGGCGGGTGCTGGGCGACACGAACCCGTACACCCTGTTCACGGCCACCTTACTCTCCCGGGATCTGGACGGGCTGGGTCGCTACCACGAGGCGCTGCGGTTACAGCGGCAGTGGCTGCCGCTGCACCGGCGGAGCCTGCGGCCGGACCATTCGAACGTGCTGCGGGCGACCCGGCTGCACGCGGTCACGCTCCGCAAGACCGGTCTCTACAGCGAGGCGCTGACGGTGGCGCGTGAGGTCTACTCGCTGTGCCTGCGCCGCTTCCGGGAGAACCACGCCGACACGATCTCGGCGGCGATGACGCTGTTCAACATCCTGCCCCGCACCGAGCAGGAGCGGGTGGCGCGGGCCCGGGCCCTGGCCGAGGCCCGGGTGCTGGGCGAGGAGACGCTGACCGGCTACCAGCGGGTCCTGGGCGACGAACACCCCTTCACGTACGTCTGCATGGCGAACCTGGCGATCGTGCTCCGCCTACTCGGGGACTACACCGAAGGGCGCCGGCTGAACGAGCGGGCGGTCGCCGGACTCCGTGCCGGGCTCGGGATGGAGCACCCGTACACCCTCTGTGCGACGATCAACCTCGCAAATGATCTCGCTGCCAGCCGGGACCATGCCGGAGCGGCTTCGCTACTGCGGGAGACCCTGGCGGCGGCCCGGCGGGTGAACGGCCAGGATCACCCGGAGACGTTGATCTGCGCCGCGAACCTCTCGATCGAGCTGTCGGCGCTCGGCGACCGGCCGGTCGCCCGGGAACTGCGCGACGCGGCCATCGCCGGGTACGAGCGGACCGTCGGCCTGGACCACCCGGACGCGGCCGAACTGCTGGCCAGCCATCGGGTGTCGATCCCGATCGATCCGCCTCCGACGTGAGCGCTGGCGGTCCGAAAGGTCGGCGGCTAGCCCGTGTTTCGTAGCGGTTGGCGGCGTGGCGGTGGTCGCTAATGGGAGAGGTCTCCGGTAGTTGGTTCAGCGACCAAGCAGAACTTCACACCGGAGACCTCGTGCCGAGCGTAGCGGCAGCGAGGCGACATGACCTGACCGACGTGCAGTGGGCGGTACTGGAACCGTTGCTGCCTGCGGGAACGGGTCATGCTCGGCCGCGCAGATGGACCATGAGACTGATCATCGACGGGATCCGCTGGCGGGTCCGGACCGGGTCACCGTGGCGGGACGTACCCGCGCCCTACCCGCCCTGGCAGACCTTGTACCGATGGTTCCGGCGCTGGCAGCGTGACGGCGTCTGGTCTCAGATTCTCACCTCGTTGCAGACCAGCGCGGACGCGGCGGGGCTGATCGGCTGGACGGTGAGCGTGGACTCGACCATCAGCCGAGCCCATCACCACGCCGCCGGGGCCCGCCGGGATGGGCAGGCGCAGAAGGAGCCGCCCGGTGGCGTGCAGACCGAACCGGCAGATCATGGGCTCGGCCGATCGAGGGGCGGCTGGACCACCAAGGCCCATCTGGCCTGCGAGCAGGGCCGCAAACTGATGGCTGTGGTGGTGACCGCCGGACAACGCGGCGACAGCCCACAGTTCATCCCCGTCCTGGCCAAGGTCCGGGTCCCCCGCGCCGGTGGCGGCCGGCCACGGACCCGTCCCGACATGGTGCTGGCCGACAAGGCGTACACGTCCAAGGCCAACCGCTCCCACCTGCGATCCCGCAGCATCCGCGCGTGCATCCCGAGCAAGACCGACCAGGACGCCCACCGCAAAGCCAAAGGGTCCAAAGGCGGACGTCCGCCCGCCTTCGACCCCGACCTCTACCGCCTACGTCACGCCGTGGAGTGCGGTATCAACCAGCTCAAACAACACCGCGCCATGGCCACCCGCTACGACAAACTCGCCGTGCGCTACGAAGCCACCCTCACCATCGCCGCCATCAACCAATGGCTCCGCGCCCTACGAAACACGGCCTAGGTGATTGGTGTTAAACGATGGCTGCCACTGGTGTGGCGGCCATCGTTTTCTATCTATTTCGGGTAGTTTGCTGGTGTGGCGTTGGGTGTGGCTTCACAGCAGCTGGACCTGCTGGATCCGGTGAGCCGGTTCTGCGACGAGGCGTTACCAGCCAACTCGATCTTCACATTTCTACACGAGCATCGGGAGACGCTGTTCCCTGACGGGTTGTTCATCGACCTGTTCGCGGCGGTGGGTCGCCGGTCGGTGCCGCCGTCGGTGGTGGCCACGGTGATGGTGCTGCAGCGCCTGGAGGGGCTGTCGGACCGGGAGGCGGTGGACCGGTTCACGTTCGACGCCCGCTGGCGTTACGCCGCCGGGGTCGGCGGCTGGGACGGCGCGGGCCGGGTCGGGTTCGCCCACACTGTGCTGGTCGACATGCGCGAACGGCTGCGTCGCTCGGACCGTCCGGACCGTATCTTCCAGGTCGCGTTGGACGCCGCCCGGGCCGCCGGGCTGCTGGGTCGGCGGCGGGTCCTGGATTCCACGCCCCTGTATGACGCGGTCGCGACGATGGACACGATCACGCTGATCCGCTCAGCGATCCGGGGTCTGCTCGCCGCCACCGACGGTGACCTGGCCGAGCGGCTGCGGGCCGTGCTGTCGGGCGGTGACGACTACAGCAGCACCGGCAAGCCGGTCATCGACTGGGACGACAGAGGCGCCCGCGACGCCCTCGTCGACTCCCGCGCCCGCGACGGTTACGCCCTGCTCGCCGTCCTCGACGGGCTCACCGACCTGCCCGAACCGGTGGGTCAGGCGATGCGGCTGCTGGCCACCGTCCTCGGCCAGGACCTGGAGGCCGGCGAGGGCGGGACGCTGCGGATCGCCCGGAAGGTCGCCCCGGATCGGGTGATCTCCACCGTCGACCCGGAGGCTCGGCACGGGCACAAGACCAACCACCGCGGCTTCGACGGCTACAAGGGCCACATCGCTGTCGACCCGGACGTCGAGGTCATCACCGCGACCGCGGTGACCGCCGGCAACGCAGGCGACGTCGAACCGGTCGCCGGGCTCATCGCCGACCTCACCGACACGACCACCGCCACCGCCGACGACACCGCCGTCTACGGCGACGCGGCCTATGGCGCCGGCGAGGTCCTGCAACAGCTCGACACTGCGGGGATCGACATCAAGACCAAGGTCCAGCCACCCGTCGCCCCGACCGGCAAGTTCACCAAGGACCGCTTCGAGGTCAACCTCCGCGATGCCACGGTGACCTGCCCTAACGGCCTGACCGTTGCGATCCGGCCGGTCAAAGGCCACGCCCGCCACGCCGGCAAAGCCGACTTCGGCACCGCCTGCGCCACCTGCCCCCTGCGCGGGCAGTGCACCGACTCCAAGACCGGCCGCAGCATCACCATCGGCCACCACGAAGCCTGCCTCACCGCCGCCCGCACCCGTCAACAGCATCCCGCCTGGCAGGCCGACTACCGCGCCACCCGACCCAAAGTCGAACGCAAAATCGCTCACCTCATGCGCCGACGACATGGCGGACGACGCGCCCGCATGCGCGGCCGGCACCGCGTCGCCGCCGACTTCACCCTCCTCGCCGCCGCGGTCAACCTCGCCCGACTCGCCACCCTCGGCCTCACCCACACCCTCCACGGCTGGACCCTCAACCCCGCCTGAGGACCACTGGCCCCCGCTGACCCCACCCGGCAAACGCTCTGAAGGGCCTGCACCGCCGCCCCGGCACCGGTCTCAGCGCCCGAAGCCCCCGAACCAGCGCACCGAGCCGGCAGCAACGGCGGTCGCCCGGGACCCGGTCAACCGCCGTTTAACACCAGCTACCTAGGCCCGGGCGGCGAGCGGGGCGCCCGCCGCCGGGCTGACCGCCTCGGGTGCCTCGGCCACGAGAGGACGCAGCCAGCGGGTCAGCCGGAGCGGGTCTGGTGCGTCGGCGCCGCGACGCCGAATCTCGCGGTGCAGCGCGGCGACGAGTTCCGGCATCTGGTGCAGTGCGGCGGTATCCCCGTCCGCGCCGTTACCGCTCAGCTCGGTGAGGATCGCCAGACCGACCCAGGACCGTGGCTCGTCCGGCTGGTCGAGGATCTGGCGGAGATAGGCGGCGCGGGCGGTCGCGTGGTCGCCGAGGATCTGCGCGATGTCGCCGGTGGACGCCTGTGGTACCTGCGTGGTCACCCGGGCCGGGTCGGTGCAGAGCTGGTCGAAGCCCTCCGGATCCGCCATCTGGAGCCCGGCCAGGTCGAATCGGACGTTGTAGGTCGACGTCCAGCCGACGTCGTGGGTCAGCACGGCGGAGACCGGACCCGGTGAGGCCGCCGCCCCGGCCAGCCAGTCGTCCGCCAGCCGGCGCACCCGGTGCGGATCGGGCAGCCGGTTGCGCAGACGCCAGCCAAGCCGGTGTTCGGCGGTGACCTGCCGGGCCAGCGAGGCCGCAGCCGGGGAGACGGGTTCCGCGAGCCAGCGGCGCTGCCGTTCGGTCAGCGTGGCGAGGAACCGCCGGCCCTCCCCGGTCAGGTCCGCAACCCCGTGCAGCAGCTCGGTGGTCTGCCAGACCATGGAGCGCCAGCGGGCGAATTCGAAGTCGGCGAACCGGGCGGCCGCGCCGCGCTGGACGTGCCGTTGCACCCGCCAGAAGTCGGTGACCCCGAAGAAGGCGTAGACACCGTGCAACAGCCCGCCGAGTGGCCGGGGATCGTCGCGCCACGGTGCGTAGTACCGGGGTTCCGGATCGGGGTGGTACAGCGGGATCAGGTCGAGCAGCGCCCCGAGTTTGGCGTGCTGCCACTCGTGTACCAGCGCCGCCGCCAAGGCGAGTGGATCGGTAGGTGGGGTCAGGGACACGGCACCGAACGACTCCATGGCGGTCGCGTTGACGCCGTAACTCTCCTCGGGGGCGACCAGCGGAACGATCGTGGTGAGTCCCGCGGCGATCCCCTCGGCGTAGCGGGGGTGTGACCGCACGAGCACCGGCCACGCCTCGTCGAGGGCCGTCTGCCACCCGGCCAGCTCGGCGTCGGAGAGCCGGCCCGCCGCCAGGAGTTGGTGGACGTCGCGGCACGGGTCGAGGTCGTCGACGATCAGCCGTAGCGTCCGGCCGGCGGCCCGGGCCGTGATCGTGCGCAGGCCGGACCAGCCGGGCGCGTCCGCCGACGGGTCGGCGGGCACCAGGACCGGGCCGATCCGCAGCCGGCCGTCCTCGGCGGTGACGGTGACGCTGCCGGTCCCCGACTCGGCTCGTCCGTACATCGGCAGCATGACCTGGCCGTCGGTGCTGGACAGCTCGATCGTGAAGTCCAGCCCGGCCCGGGCCGCCGCAGCCGCGGCGATCTCGCCCAGCCGGCCGATGCCGCGGGAGGCGGCGACGGTGGCGCCGGAGCGGCGGCTGCGGGGCGGCACCGTGGCGGGGCCGGCCCGCAGCCGCCGGAGTGTGACCGTCAGCCAGGAGCCGACGTGCGGAGCGAGCAGTACCTCGTCGACGGCCTCCGGCCGGTGGGCCTGGGCGCGGACGAGTAGCTCCAGCGAGGCCTCGGCGGCCGGGGACGGGTCGGCGTCCAGCAGTGCCCGCAGCAGGAACAGCCGCCGGCTGAGCTGGCCGCGGCGGAGCCGGGCGATCGTCTCGGCGTCGCCGTGGCCTGCGGCGAGCTGAGTGAAGGACTGGGCGGGAAGTCGGATCACGTCGGTCACGCGCGTTGCCTCATCACTCGGGCGACATCGGCCTGTACGCGGCCGGCGATGTGGTCGATCAGATATCGCAGGTCGGCGCAGTAGACCGAGGGATTGCGGAATCCTGAGCCCTTACGGTATCGGTGCGGATAGTACCCTCCGCCACAGACCGGATGAACCGAACAATCAAGACACGCCGGAGAGAGTGCCTTCGCGCCGATCTGTCGGGCGATGACGGCCGGGTGCCGCAGGGCGGCGTCCAACGGGTACTCGGCCAGGGTGAGGCCGGTGGCCGGGGCACCCTCGTAGGCGGAGCGCAGCGTGTCGACCTGTTCGAGTGATCCGTCGACGTCGATGACGATCACACCGACGGGGCTCAGTCCGATCTGCTCCGACCTGCTGTGGCCGCCCAGTACGCCCACTGCGATCTCTTCGAAGAGGCGGAGGCGGGTCTCCCGCCGGGGCGCGTCGTACCACCGGTCGAAGACGGCGACGAGCCACTTTCCGTACGGGGTGCTGGCGTCGGGCGGGCGACTCGGCGGCGGCTCGCTCCAGTTGCCGTGCGGCAGCAGGAAGTCAAGGGCCGGGGGCTGGTACGCCAGCAGCGTCTCGTAGGTCTCGACCGGATCGTTGCGCAGGTCGATGACGCTGAGTATGCCGGCGAACAGGTCGGACTGCTCGCGTAACAGCCGCAGCGCGCGGTCGACGGCGGGGAAGCTGCTCCGGCCGCCGAGGTGCCGGCGGTGCCGGTCGTTGGCCACCCGGCCACCGTCCACGCTGACCCCGACCCGCAGTCCGGCGGCGCTCAGCAGACGCAGGCGTTGCTCGGTCAGGCGGGTGCCGTTTGTCTGCACGGTGAACTGTGCCGTCGTCCTGGGCGACAACGCCGCACGCAGCGTGCTGACCACCCGCTGTAACGTGGCGGGTGGGGCGAGCAGCGGCTCGCCGCCGTGCAGGATGACCCGGATCTTCGACAGGCGGTGGTCGCGGGCGTGTTCGGCGATGCGCCGGGTCGCCAGGTCGACGACCTCGTCGGGCATGAAGGCCGTCCGGCCCCGCCAGGAACGGTCGGCCAGCTCGTACATGTAGCAGTAGTCGCAGGCGAGGTCGCACCGACTGTGCAGCTTGACGACGAAGTCGTGGAACGGGGTGGGTCGCCAACCGGCCGGTGCGATGTCGAGCGGTGACTCGCCGAGCGGCCATTCGGACGCCGTAGGAAGTGACGGTGGCGCGCTGGTGACCACGACGGGGCTCAGATCGCGGAGGTGAAACCAGCGACGGGGTCCTGCGGTCGGTCCAGCTCGTCGAGAATCCGCTCCAGGCAGTGCACGAACGCGCCCTGCCTCGCCTCCCGGAGTTCAGCGAGGCTGATCTTGCTCACATCCAATTGGTGAGACAGATAATCATCGACCGTGGTTTCCATCGATTCCTCTATAGGACAATCGCACGCTAGTGATCCTGACCGGCTCCGAACGCGGCAGCTGGAGGCGGAGCAAACTTCCTAAACTAGCCCAAGGTACCAGTGGATGCCGGACAGTCGGGTCAGTCTACGGCCGACGCCCCGCCCCGGACAGTCCATAGCCGGCGCCCGCACTGTGGGCTGTCCGATTTCTGGCAATGGTCGCGGAAGTCGCGGCACCGCGCCCGCCGTCATCCGGCGGATCACCCGTGGCAAACCTCCGCCACCGCGCCCGCTCGTACGCCGGTTCGAGACGGCCACTGGAAAGCCGGCCATCGTGGCAGATCACGCAATCCGAGCCGCTGAACGGCCGAGGTCAGAAACGCGGATCTGCCGCCGAGCGACCACGCTGGCTAGGCATGCTCCTCGCTAAACGGCTCGTCACTCCACCACCACGTCTCGCTGCCATCGATGTGAAGTAGGAGCCCAGGAACTCCTGGCCGTCCGGGTACCGAAGCGTCGCGGTGTTCCGCACTGCCCGTATGCGCGCATCCGGGACTCCGCGTCCTCATCAACGCCATCGAGCAGCCGCAGTTCCTCGGCGATGAGCGTCCGGATCTCCGCAAGCCCTCCCTCGGGTTCACACGAGCACTCAGCCACGGAAGTCACCACCGGTTACCGCGAGACCAGCGGGCACCCGGCCTTCGTCGCGCCGATGCAGCATCCAGTTGCCGCCGTGATGATGGCTCAGGACGACGAACCAAAGGGACCTGTCGTAACCCTGGCGCCCGTCTGTCGAGCATGGTCGGCAGGATGCCTGGGTGCAGGTGATCCTCGCGGCCCACCCTGAGCGGATCTTTCCGTTCACCGGGCTGCAGCCCGCCCAGCTCCGCACGCTGGTCTGACTGGTCGCCGAGCGGCCCGCCCCTGGTGGACACGACCGGGCCACCACCCCGTGAAGAAGACGCCCTCAGCCTGCTGTCAGCAGGTCCGAGGGGTAACCCTGTTCAACGCACAGTGCCACCCCGGGGTAGTGGGCGGTCACCTTCGCGCCGTCGCGTCGCGGGTTGGCCAGGCCGACGGTCACGCACCGGCCGAAGTCGGTGCCGACACCATGCACGGTCACGCCACGCTGCTGCCAGAACGCCTGGTCGGCCCACACCTTTGCCGCCCCCTTCTCAAGGCTCGCCGCCGGGTACGTGGCGTCTACAAGGTCGACCCGCACCGCCGGTGCCAGGGCGCGTAGCGCCGCGTCCATGCCGGCGGTCGGCACGCGATAGATCATCAGCCGCCCGCCCGGCACGTCCAGGGCCACGCCGGCATAGGCGGCCGGCCACCGACCCGGAGCGACCTCGTCAACCCGGGCAGCGGCGTCCATCAGCGCGTCCTGACCTGGCCAGTACGACTGCTCCGGTGCGGGTGGCGCGAGCGACGGCCGCGGCGCGGCCTGCGCGGCGGTGGTGCCGCAAGCGGTGAGCGCGGCGAGCAGCAGTGCGGTCAGGCGGCGGTGCATGTCGGACCTCCTACCAGGTACGGCGGGCTACGCCATCCGGACGCTATCGGGTGTAACGATCCGGGCGGTGGTGAGACTCACCAGCGATGGCTGCGGCTGCGTAGGGTCGGCGACGTGACTACCGACCTCGACGGTCTGCCGAAGATCGGTGTGCCGGCCGTGCGCGCCCTGACCCGCGCCGGATAGCCGACGCTGCGTGACCTAGCGGGCGTGCCACGCGCCGAGCTGTCCGTGCTGCACTGGGTGGGACCGAAGGCGCTCGGGATCATTCAACACGCACTCGAGCAGCACGATCTCAGTCTCGGATAGGGATTTCTCATTGGTGAGTGGCCGTCAGGCAACTTGGCCAGAACCTCCACTGCTGTGCTGATCTGCCGGCGGGCGAGCCGGGCGGGAGGTCGTCCATCCAGATCCCACTGATCAGGTGGCCGGCCCATGGTGGGCGTGTCGACGTCGCCGGTAGCGTGAGACGAATTCGCGCCGAGACTGCGGGGAGTGGACTTTGGAGAACGAGATTCAGCTGATCAGTGACGGCGACGGTCTGGCGGTCATCGGTCATCCGGCGACTGTCGATCGTTTTCTCACCGCTGAGCGGCTGCCGTCGAAAGACCTCGGGCTCAAACGGCTCAGCTCCACGATGCACACCGGATCGGCAATCGCCAAGGTTGGGTCCGAGATCGCCGAACACTCCGGTCGCTGGGTCCAGTTGACTGCCCGGTCGGCGGAGGCGATGAAGAAGTACAACCTGATGAAGGGCTCGGGAGACGGAGTCAGCCGGGCTGTGCTGACCGACCGTGGCAAGATCACCGGTCTCCTGGAGATAGTGCAGCAGAGCCCCGGCACACTGCTGACCAATCCGGCGATCCTGAGCGGCGCCGCCGGACTGATGACGCAACTTGCGATGAAGCAGGCCATGGACGAGATCACCGAGTATCTCGCCGTTATCGACGCGAAGGTCGACGCGGTGCTCCGCGCCCAGAACGATGCTGTGGTGGCTGACATGATCGGGGTGGAACTTGTCATCGACGAGGCCCTGACCATCCGTGAGCAGGTAGGGAGGGTTTCCGAGGTCACCTGGTCGAAAGTGCAGACCACGCCGATCCCGTTGGCCCGCACCCAGGCGTACGCGTTGCGGCAACTCGACGCCGTCGCTGAGAAGTTGGAGTCCCAGACCAAGGTCGGCGACCTGGCCAGGACATCCAGGGAAGCCGAGATCAAGGTGCAGGAGTGGCTGGCAGTGCTGGCCCGCTGTTTTCAACTTCAGGACGCGGTCGCTGTGCTCGAACTCGACAGGGTTCTGGACGCGTCACCGGAAGATCTGGAGGAGCACCGGGTCGCCATCAGGATCGCCCGACGTAACCGTCTCGATCTCATTTCCCGCAGTACCGAGCGACTGCTGGCCCGGATGGACGCGGCCGCCGGGACGGCCAACGCGAAGGTTCTGCTCAATCCGACCACTTCCCGCACCGTCGTGCGTTCGACCAACCAGGTTGCGAACGTCGTCGTCAACTTCAGTGCGATGCTCGGAATCGATCGTGATCATAGTGCTTGGAGCGCCCGGCGGTGGCGTGATGCGGCTGCGGAGGTGCGGGACAAGGTCCTCGAATCGGGGAGCGGGGTCCGTGACAAGGTCCGCGAGACGGGCACGGAGGTCAAGGGCAGGGTGTTGGAGACCGGGGCGGAGGGCATAGGTGCTGCCGGCCGGTTCGGAACGGGTGCTCTCGGCCGGGCAAGATCGATGATGGGCAAGGTTTCCGGTGGAGCCGGTGGGCGGGAGCAGCCTCAGGTCGGAAGCGGGGAGGAATCCTGAGGAGCGGCCCAGTATGTGATGATCGATCGGCGACTGTGGGAGTGTGGCCCGGTCATGGCGCCTGAGCAGCCCATCTTCGGTACCGGATTCGCGACGTGCGTACCAGCTATGTGTCGCCCGTGACTCACGGATTGGTCATCCCGGCGCAGTTGTTGCCGGGTGGGGTGAAAGAGCGACCCTTGCGGGCCGGCAGCACTTCCGATACACAAAGGGCGGTGCACCGAGCGCGTCCGAGACCTCACCGAAGGTCGTCCGCCGACATCGATGGAGGTGCGGTCATGGCGTTGACCCCGGCGGCCGGTGGTGGTGAGTCCTCGACGTCGCCCCTGCCGATTCGGGCACCGGGACCGGTCAATGCCGAGGTCCAGTGGGACGGGTTCGATCCTCAGACGTATGTCCGACACAACTACGCGGACCTGCGGGCCGATGATCGGGCGTTTCTCCGCCGGACCAGGGACTTCTTCGCTGGGGCGCAACTCTCCGGGGCGCGCTGTGTCGACGTGGGGTCGGGAGCGAATCTCTATCCGACGCTGGCGCTCCTGCCGTTCGCCGAGTCTATCGATCTATGTGAATGGTCGACGTCGAATGTGTGTTGGCTGCGGCAGCAGGTCGACTCCTACGACCCGATGTGGGATCCGTACTGGCAGGTGTGTGCGGAGCACCCGGCGTACGCTGCGCTGACCGATCCGCGACGGCGTCTGGCGCGGGTGGCCCGGGTGTCGCGGACCAGTGTCTTCACCCTGCCGGTGCACGCCTGGGACGCCGGAACGATGTTCTTCGTGGCGTGTTCCATCTCGGCTCATCGCTCGGAGGCCGAACGGGCGATCGCCCGGTTCCTCCGGGCGCTGCGGCCCGGGGCGCCCTTTGCCCTGGCGGTCATGCTCGGCTCCGCCGGTTACCACGTCGGTCGACGGTCGTTTCCGGCGGTGTCGCTGGCCCGTGCCGAGGTCGTGGCCGGTATCGCCGCGGGCGCGTACGAACTTGACGTCCACGAGGAACGCCCCCGACCGCCGTTGCGCGACGGTTACGTGAGTATGTTGCTGACCACGGGTCGTACCCGCGGATAGCGTCGACGCCGCAGCCTGAACGGTGCCGCCGACGGCGACAACCGGCCTGGTCCACACCCGATGGTCGGCTTGCCGACACCCCGCCGACAAAGCGCTTCGGACGGCGGTCGACCGGCCCGCTACCATGACGGTGCACGTCATTGTCGGCCACCGTGGATCCTCGCGCGTACGGCAACGTCAGCGGTTTTCGAGTCGGCGACTACAACAACAGACGGCGGTGGATCATGCGGATACAGCCGCGCCAGGAGATCCTCGACATCTGGCGGGCCACGGTGCGCAGTTGTTGGGACGATGGTGAATGGCGCTGGGGTGGCCGGAGTGGCAGTAACTCGATCAGTGATGCGGAGCAGTTGCTGACCCTGCTGCTCCCCGCGGCCAAGGTCTCCGTGCTGTCGCTCGACGACCCGGACCGGGTCGACGACGACGTGGTCGATGCACTCGGCTCGCTCGGCGACGCGATCAAGATTCCCCGTCAGCTGGTCGGCGTGATGATCGACTATTTCCGCCGGTACACCGACGAGGCCGGCACGCCGATCTTCGCCGGTGGCAGCTACCTCACCCCGACCGAGGGCGGGCCGCCCCTCACCGAGGAACAGTATTCGCTGGATATCGTCGACTCGTTCGCGGTGTCCGTCACGCTCACGCTGGCGACGATCGGTTTCGTCAAGGTCTACCGGAAGGCCACCCAGCGGCGTGATCTGCTCGCCCAGTTGGACGAGTTGGAGGCGATGGCCAACGTGCGACTGACGGCGGCCATGGTCGGTCTGCTCCGCAGCTTCAGCACCTCCGTCTTCACCTCCACCGACCCGTACGGCCGTCGGCTGTGCGACATGGTCAACCAGGACGAGCTACCGCGCCGGGAAGTCGTGGACGCCTTGCGCGAACAGTTGCGGGACGCGATGGCCAGCCTGCGCAGCGTGGTTCTCGGCTCGGGTCGGGTGACCGAAGACCTCGACAACAGCGAGATGCTCTTCGAGTGCGGCTGGTCCTGGGGAACCATCGCCGGAGCCGAGGAGGTCCCGACCAGCGAACCGATCGGCCGGCAGCGGCCCGGGTCCGCGGAGAACGCCCCCTACCTCTACTTCACGGTCATCGCGATGGACGCGATCGAGGACCTGAACTCCGAGCGCACCCGCCTGCTCGGGCTGCTCAACGAGGAACAGCAGCGACTGTCCCGGGCGCTGCAACTGCGCTGGGAGCTGACCCGGACGTACTGGGCGACGGTGGCGACCTTCGGCAACCGGCGACGCTGGCCCATCGAGGACATCCCGTGGCGGACGACCGACGGCGACCGGACCGACTACTACACGTTGCAGACGACGTCGCTGGCGGTCAAGGGCCTGCTCGCCGTGGGGCGCGGCGGCGACGAGGAACTCGGCCGGATCGCCTCGGTGCTGGTGGAGCTGGCCCAGCGGGCGCGGATCACCCGGCGCGCGTCACCCGGCGAGCCGGCGCTGCTCGTGCACGCGCCGGGTAAGCAGGTGATCCTGAACGACGAGACGTCGAAGCCGATCATGACGTGGAACGTGAACGAGTTCTCCACGGTGCTGCTCCAGCGGGCGATAACGGTCGCCGGCCTGCTGAACAACGCCCGGCGGCGCAGCGAACTACTCGAGTTGGCGGACGAGGTGTGGGACCACCTGCTGCTGCGGCGCATCCCCGCCGGTCGGCACGAGGGGTTGTGGGACCATGCCGGCGGTGCGTTCCCGGGGCTGGCGCCGATGCCCGAGGCACCCTCCTGGTACCTGACCGAGCGGGCGGTGCACGCGATGGTCAACGCCAGCCAGCTGCTCTCGGAACGGCCCTTCCCCCGGGCCGGCGGGCTCGCGGCGTACGCCCAGGATCTCGTCGACGAGGCCGAGTACCTGTTCGACCGGGAGCTGATGCGCGGCACGTTCTCCGGGGTGGCGATGCAACGCAACATGCGCAGCATCCGGTCCAGCCTGCGTCGGGCCCAACTGCTGGTGGACGAGCGTCCGGGCACGGCGGCCGCCCTGGCGAACACGGTGTTGCTGAAGATCAACGACGTCGCCACCGGTCAGCAGAAGGCCAGCGAGGGAATCTGATGCTGGTTTTCGTCACGTCACACAAGGGTGGCACCGGTCGGTCGGTGACCGCGGCGAACATCGCCTACCGCAGTGCGCTGTCCGGCAAGTCGACCTGCTACCTGGACTACGACTTCGGCTCGCCGACGGCGGGGATCACGTTCCAGATCCCGCAGGCCGTCAACGGGGTGGAGGGTTCGGGGCCCAGCCGCGGTGGTCTGCACCGGTACCTGCGCGGGGAGATCCCCTGGCCCGAGCGGTTGGACGTCTGGGGCACCTCCGAGCGGGCCAGTCTGCGTCAGCGGCCTGTCGGCTCCGGGGCACTGGTGCTCCTACCCGGGCAGCGCAACGGCAGCGAGTTCGGCTTCACCAGCGACATCGCCAAGCGCTGCGTCGATCTTTTCCTCCGGCTGGAGGAGGAGTTCGACCTGACCCTGGTGGACCTCAGCGCCGGCCGGTCGTACGCCAGTCACATCGCCCTGGCCGCGACCGCCACCCCGTCGCTGTGCAAGGTCACCGCCCGCTGGTTGGTCTTCCACCGGTGGACCCCGCAACACGTCACGGCGGCGGCGGACCTCGCCTTCGAGGCGGGCGGGATCCTGGCCATCGGCGAGGAGTACGGCCACGAGCGGGAACGGCTGAGCGAGTCGCTGCGGTTCGTCCGTACCGCGTTGATCGACGCCCGAGGCGACGAGGTCGGTCATCTCGACCTCGCCCAACAGGCGTTCCTGCGCAAGTGTGACGACGAGCTGACGGAGCTGGCCCGGCGTAAGGGGGTCGGCCGTACCACCCGGCTCGGCTCGGTCCCGCTGGACCCGCTGTTGCAGTGGCGGGAGCAGCTCATCTCGGACCACGACGTGCAGACCAAGATCGCCAACGTGAGGACCGTGGACGCCTTCGTGGATCTGACCGCGAAGCTGTTCAAGGAGGCCGCGTGGGAAGCCGTGTGACGGACGTGGACGTGAGGTTCCAGGAGGCGGCTGCGGTGGCCCGTACGGAGAGCGTGGCGTACGCGCACCTGTCGGTGGAGTTGGGGCACTTCTACGCCGAGGACTTCGGCGCGGGATGTCAGGAACTGCGGGACAGGTTCGCGCGGATCGCCGAGTGGTCGGCGATCATCCCGGTGCTGGCGAACCGGGGGCTGGCGGGGGGCCGCCAGCCCAGGGTCAGCACCTGCTTCATGGTGGACGACTACTTCCACCGGTTCGGCACCCCCCGCGAGGTGATCGGGCAGGTGCAGAGCGCGGCGGCGGCGCAGGGTCTGGTGCTCGACTACGTCGCCCGGGAGTCCAGCTTCGCCCGTCACGACGGCGTCGAACTGGCCCAGATGGTCCTCGACACCCTGGTGGTGGAGCCGCCCCGGAACACCACGGGTAGCCGTCCGCCGTTGAGTGAGTCGGGCTGGCTGTCCAACGGGATGCGCTCACCCGGTCACGTCGACGCGCCGGCGATGACGCTGCCCCGGCCGTGGTCCCCGCCGGTGCAGTCAGGTGATCCCCGGCACTCCATCTTCGTTGACGTCGAGCTGTGGTCCGGCGAGCCGGGCAGCCGGGTGTGGGCCTGCGCCCTGCTCGCCTCGGTCTGGCAGATGGCCCGGCTGGGCGTGTTGCGCCGTCGCGGCGAGACGCTGATGCAGCCGCACCGGCTCACCGGCGAGCTGCCCGACTCGTGGGATGCGTTACCGGCTGTCGTCCAGCTGAATCCGGCTGCCGCGCCGTTCTGTGCGTACCGCACGTTGACGCTGATGGACACCCAGTACCTGCCGGTGGAGATGGCGGTGCGGACGGTTCTCGGCCAGGTGGCGGTTCCCCCGGCGGTCGCGCAGCAGATCACCAGCCGGGCGGGCGCCGAGGGCCTGCGGTTGCCCGGCGAACTTGTCGACCGGTTGAGCTACGTGTTCATCGGCGGGTGAGCGGTCCGTGACCTGCCGCACTGCTGGCCGGCCGGTGTCCGGCCGGCGAGGTCACGCAGCAGGGTCAGGTTGGCCACGGCGATCTGGTCCCGGATCCAGGTGACCGACGAGTTCCACTGCCGGCTGAACCCCGGCACCTGTTCGAGCCGGTCCCAGATCGGTCGCAGCCGGGGGTTCACCCGGGCGCCGGGCAACCACAGGTGCAGCAGGTGCTCCAACACCGGCCGCAGCCGTTCGATGTGTTCCTGGCCGGAGCCCGAGCGGGCGACGGCGGCCTCCACGAGGGAGGACAGCGTGGTCAACAGCCAGTCGTGCAGGGCGAGGTCCTCGCAGAGGCCGGCCACGGCGTCCGGCACGTCCTGGGGATCCAGCACCAGTTCGACCGTACGCAGCGTGGGGGAGTCCACGGTGACCACGGCCGAAACCTCCCGCTCCGGCTGCGGCGACACCTGCGCGGCCCAGCGCAGCCGGGTACGCGCCGCGCGCAGCGGCGGACGCCGGTCCAGCAGGTCGGAGGTCTGCACACCGTCGAGCACCCGGCCGGTGATCGCCTCCAGGTTCAGCACGTCGGCGTCGTCGCCGCGCAGGAATCCCGCAGTCAGATCCGCGGTGTCCAGTTTGCCTACCGTCTCCAGGACACCCGGGTTGGCCAGGTAGTGCGACCACGGCCGGCGTCGATCGCCGCCCGTGACCCGGACGACCGAGGATGCCTGCACGATCCGGCCGCCGGTGACGATCGCCCGGGTGACCACCGCACCGACCCCGCGTAGCTGACGGCGTCGGGCGCTGGGCAGCCAGCAGTCCACCCCGGTGCGGACGTCGGGGGAGACCGCGTAGAGCGACGGACGGCGGGAGGTCAGCACCGCCTCGCCCTCGACCAGGCGGAGCACCTCGGAACTCTGCTCGTGGGCCAGCGCCGTGCTGTGCTGTAGCAGGTTGGTGTGCACCTCACCGAGTGTGAGCATGACTTCCTCCGCATCACCGCATCCGTCCGCGCCGGCTCGCGGAATGCGTCCCTGGTGATTGACGTGCGCCGCCGTGATCCGTGTCGATCCGGATGCGTGCCGGACTAAAGGAAATCTCGGGATAACGAGATCCGGCCCGCTCGGACCTGAATCCGTGCTGTCGACATCATAGGCCCGGCCTCCGCGGGAATCCCACGCGCAGCAACGCGCGCCGCGTGTTCGTCGAACATGAGCAGGTGACGACGGCTGGTACTTTCAAAGCGACGGTCGCCAGTCGCCCTCCTGGAGTTTGCCGTTCATGAAGGTCTACATTTCAGCCACCCAAAAGGACCTGCTGGAATACCGCCTGGCCGTACACGCCGTGGCCCGTCGGCTGAAGATCGAGGACGTCGCCATGGAGGCGTACGGCGCCGACGTCCAGCCACCGCTGGAGCGCTGCCTGAACGACGTCCGGGACTGTGACCTCTACCTGGGGCTCTTCGCCTGGCGGTACGGATTCCGGCCGCCCGGCCACACGTCGTCCATCACCGAGCTGGAATACCGTGCCGCGCTGGCGGCCGGAAAGCCCTGCCTGATCTTCCTTCTCGCCGAGGACGCGCACTGGCCGGGCCACATGGTGGACCGGGGTGCCGACGGTGACCGGATCGTCGAACTGCGCCGGGAACTCCAGGAGCACCACCTGTGTGACTTCTTCTCCAGCGTCGACGACCTGACCGCCAAGGTGATGGCGGCACTGACCGACGTGCTCAACGGCCGGTCCCCGGTCCGTGGGCCGGCCGACCCGGGCACCCACCTGCCGGAGGAGATGCGGGCCCGCTACTACCGGAACCTGGCTCTGATGTACGAGTCGGTCCCGGTGAACGCCGTCTCACCCCGTCCCACCATCGGTTACCTGACCGTCGGGCTGCCGAAGGTGTTCGTGGAGCCCCGCGTGCACGAGGAGGCCCGCCCGGAGATGCCGCTGGCCTGGTGGCGCCCGGCCGGGGCCACGCCGGACGGTGACGACGCGGGGCTGCCCGGGGTGGTGGACCCGGAGGAGGTGGAGCGGCTGCGGGAGGAGTACGCGGCCAAGGACGCGTCGATGCTGTTCGACGTGGTGTGCGATCCCGCCCGACGGATGATCGTGCTGCTCGGCGACCCCGGATCCGGAAAGTCGGCGGTCGCCCGCTACCTGGCGCTGGTGCTGGCCGGGGTCTGCGCCGAGCCCCGGTTGGCGGCGCTGGACGGCTACCTGCCCGTGCTGATCGAACTGCGGTCGTACGCCACGCACCGGGGGGACGGCCGGTGCGACGGCCTGCTGGACTACGTGGGCCACAGCCAGCAGATGGGCCTGACCGGACTCGACCAGACGGTGCTGGAGTCGTATCTGCGCCGGGGCGGCCGGGCGTTGTTCCTGTTCGACGGCCTCGACGAGGTGGTCGACCCCGCGCAGCGGGAGGAGGTGGCCGCGCAGATCGCCACCTTCGCCAACGAGTACCCGGGGGTGCGGACGGTGGTCACCTGCCGGGCGGCGGGACATCTGCGGCAGACCTTCGCCAACGCCGGGTTCGACCATTTCACGATCGAGGATCTCGACGACGGGCAGATCTCCCGCTTCCTCGGCAACTGGTGCCGCTACGTGATGCCCACCGAAGCGGAGGCGGAACGGCAGCGGCGACAGCTGCTCGACGTGGTGCGCAACTCCCGGGCGATGCACGAGATCGCGGGCAACCCGCTGCTGCTGATCCTCATGGCCATCGTCGGCCGGGGCCACCCGCTGCCCCGCAACAGACGGCGACTGTACGCACACGTCACCGATGTCCTGATCTCCGAGTGGGACGTCACCAAACAATTGCGGGACAGTCACGGCGAGGTGCCGGCGCTGGATCTGAAGGCAAAGCACCGGCTGCTGCGCCAGCTGGCATTCCGTATGCAGTTCCGGGAGTCGGGGCTGGCGGGGAACTGCATCGAATCCGACGAACTGGCACTCATCTTCCGGGACCACCTCGTCACCTTCTACAGTTTCGGCAACGAGCGGGCACTCGCCATGGCCTACTCGATGATCGGCAAATTGCGTGAGCGGAGTTTCATCCTGGAGCGCTACGGCCTGCGGCTGTTCGGGTTCGTGCACCGGGCATTCCTGGAGTTCTTCTGCGCCGAGGAGATCGTGGACGGAATCGAGCGCGATCCGGCCTCCTGGGGCCGCGACCGGTTGCGTTCGCTGTTCCGCGACCACTGGGCCGATCCGTCGTGGCGGGAGGTGCTCCGGCTGGTGGCCGGCGCACTGCCCGTCCCGACCGCCAACGACCTGATCGTCCGGCTCGCCACCGAGGGCACCCGACCCTGGCCGCCGCTGAACCTGACCGGGCCGCCCTGGAACCTGGTGCTCGCCGCGCAGTGCGTGGCGGAGGCCCCGCAACCCGCCGACCTGGCCGAGGCGGGCGAGGCAGTGCTGCGGCAGGTCGTGCTGCTGGTGGAGCACGGCATCTCCGCCGACGACCCCCAACTGGTCGACCTCACCGAACACGAGCTGCTCTCCTCGATCCGGGTGCTGGGGCCGGACTGGCCCGGCCGGACGACCTTCCTGCACTGGTACCGCCGCCGTGGGATACGTACCAGTTGGCGCACCGGCTCCGCGTTCGCCACCCGGATCGCCGCCGCGCTCTCCACCGCCGACGAACGGCTGGAGGACCTCCTGCTCGTGGAGCTCGGTCAGGGCACCGAGCGGCACGCCCACCTCACCCTGGTCGCCGGGCTCGCCGAGGCCGCCGCCCGGACGGCCCCCACCGGTCGCCGCCGGTACCGCGATCTCCTGCTCGCCCAGGCCCGCGCCGAGATCTCCACCGCCGTCCGTCAGGCCGCGGTGCGGGCGCTCGTCACCCACTTCGGCGCCGACTCCGACCTGCCGGACGTGCTGCGTGGACTCGTCGGCTCCGCCGACCTCGCCGTGCGCGCGCTGGCCGTGCAGTCCCTCGGCGGTCGTACCGCACTGTCCGACGACGTCTGCCGGATGGTGGTCCTGGCCACCGCGGATCCCGACGCCCCGGTACGCCGGGCCGCCGTCGGGGTGCTCACCGCGCGCCTGACCGAGATGCCGGACGCCGCCGGGACGCTGCGGCGGCTGCTTGACAGCGACGACGACCCGGGGGTGGCGCAGCGGGCGCTGGAGGGCCTGCTGGCCCTGCCCGAGCAGGCCGGCTCCGCCCGCGCCACCGCGCTGCGACGGGTGGACGGCGATGCCCCGGACGAGGTACGACGCTGCCTGCTGACCACCCTGCTGCCGGGACCACCGGCCCCGGAGGACATGGAGCTGCTGCTGAAGCTGGCCGGCTCGGACAGCTCCGCGCGACTGCGCACGGCGGCGGTGCGGCTGCTGGCCGCCGGACCCGATCCGCAGGGACGGTGCCGGTCCCGGCTGGTCGACCTGATCGGCGCGGACGAGGAGCCGTCCGTGCGGGCCGCCGCCGTGACCGCGCTGATCGACCGGGACCGGGCCGAGGAGACCGGGCGGACCGTGGTGGCGAAGGCGGCCCGGGAGGACGACGACGCGACGGTGCGCCTCGCGGCGGTGCGTGCCCTGGTCGACGCGTACCCGGACCACCACACCGGGGAACTGCTGACGGAAAGCGCCCGCCGCGATCCGACGGCGAGTGTCCGGCTCGCCGCCGTCGACCTGCTCACCGGGCGGCTGCCGATCGGCCACGCCACCCGTACCCTGCTGATCGGTCGGGCCTTCGAGGAGCGGGACGCGCTCGTCCGGTTGCGGGTCACCCGGAGCCTGGCGGCCCTCGCCGACCCGCCCGAACCGACGGTACGGGAGTGCCTGACCGAGCAGGTCGGCAGAGATCCCGATCCGACCGTGCTCCGCGCGGCGGCCGAGGCGCTCGCCCGGCACGACGACTCCGACGGCCTGCTGGAAACGCTGTGCCGGCGGGCCCGGCGGGACAGCTACGGCGGCATCCGACTGGCCGCGGTGCAGACGCTCGGCCGGTACGGCGGCTCCGACGCGGTGACCGACGTGCTGTTGGAGTGCGTCGACCTGGACACCGACCCGGCCGTGTTCGACGCGGCGGTGTGCTGCCTGACCGGGCAGGGTCCGACGTCCGTGGCGGTGACGCTGCGGCTCATGCGTCGGTTGGCGGACAGCGACCCGGCGATCCGTGCGCGGGTCGCCGCCGCGCTCGGCGAGCATTGCGGCACCGATCCCGAGGTGCAGGTGCTGCTGGTCGGTCTGGTCCGCGACGACGCGTCCCTGGAGGTCCGGCGTCGGGCGGCCGAACAGGTGGGTGCGCACCTGGCCGGCCGGGCGGAGGTGCCGGAACTGCTGCTGAGCCTGGTGGACGACGACGACTGGGAGATCCGCCGCACCGCGCTGCTCTCGTTGACCCGGCACCACTGGCGGGACCCACGGACCCGGGAACTGCTGGTGCGGCTCACCCACCGGGGGGAGGACGACAGCACCCGGCGGTTGGCCGGCCAGTTGCTGGCCACCCTGCCCGGTACCAGGCCCGACGACTTCCTGTGACCGGCCCGCGCGCGGTGCTTCGCAACGGCTTCTGATCGACCCCGTCAAATACCATGGGCCCATGACGGACCCGGTCGTCGGCTCGCCCCGCCGGGCTGGCTGGTGGCTGCGAGGACTGTTCGGGATCATCGGACTGGCGGCGCTGATTCTCGGCTACGTCGGCTTCGAGAGCCTGCTTGCGACCCGGCCGGACACCGTGCACGACCGGTTCGACGTGCTCTACTACGACCTGCAACTCTTCGTGTTGGGTGCCGAGCCGTTCCAGGACTCCGGCCCCTACCCGTGGCAGTTGCAGGTCGCCCGGTTCGCCGCACCCTTGTTCACCCTCCTCGCCGTGGCCGAGGCCGGCCGGCTGCTGCTGGCCGCCGAGAGCCGCCGCCTGCGCGCCCGACGGGCCCGTGGCCACGTCCTCGTCTGCGGTGACTCCCGGTTCGCCCACATGCTCGCCGACCGGCTCTTCGCCGACGGGGAACGCGTGGTCGTGGTGCGGTCCGTACCGTTCGGTCCGTTGGAGTACCGCCGCCGCCGGTATCTCGGCGTCATCGGTGATCCGACCAGTGCCGAGGTGCTGCGCGGCGCGGGTCTGCCCCGGGCGCACACCATCTACGCCTGTGGTGACGACGACGACCGTAACCACGCCATCGCCAACACCGCCAGCCGGCTCATCCGGGACGGACGGCAACCACCACGGGTCTACGTGCTGGTCAACGACTCCGAGATGTGCCTGTCCCTGCAGGCGCGGCGGCTCGGCGCGGCCGGGTCCAGCCGGCTGCGGCTGGACTACTTCCACGTCGACGACATCGCCGCCCGCGCCCTGTACCGGCACCATCCCCTGGCGGGCACGGCCGACCGACCCACCCGGTTGCTCATCGCCGGCACCGGCGGTTTCCGCCGCGCCCTGCTGACCGAGACCGCCCGGCACTGGCGGACGTGCCGGGCGCAGGCACCTGCCGGTGTCGTCCTGCCACCCCTGCGGGTGGACCTCGTGGCCCCGGACGCCAGCACCGAACGGGAGGCCGTGACGTCGCGCTATCCGTTCATGGGCACCGTCTGTGAGCTGACCGCGTACGACGGGGACCTCGACGGTGTGGCGCTCGGCCGGCTCGGTTCCGGCCGCTACGACCGGATCTACGTCTGCGCGCCCGAGGAGAGCAGCGGCCTGCAGTTCGTGCTGGACTCGCCGGGTCTCTGGCAGGGCGTCGAGAGCTGCGTCTTCGTGCCGGTCTACCGGCAGGCGGCGCTGGCCGCGGCCTTCCACGGCGACTCCCGCCACGACCTGCTCGACGAGGTGCACGGCAAGCTCCGCCTGTATCCGGTGCTGACCCGTGCCTGCGACGCCCGGTTGATCGGTGACGACCTCACCGAACGGCTGGCCCGCCTGATCCACGAGCGTTACCTCGACGCGCGGCGACGGGCCGGGCTGAGTCCCGGCGACACCCCGGCGATGGTCGAGTGGTCGCGGCTGCCCGAGTCGCTGCGGCGGGCCAACCGGGCGCACGTCCAGGACATCGCCGCCAAACTGCTGAACCTCGGGTGCGTGGTGGCACCCCGGCGGGGCGGCACCGGTGACGTCTCCGCCGGGGAGGCCATCGACGACCGGATCGAGGTGCTCGCCCGGCTCGAACACGAACGGTGGTGCCGGGAACGGCGGGGGGAGGGCTGGGCGTACGGCGAGTCCCGCGACGACGTCCAGCAGCGGCATCCCTCCCTGCGGCCGTGGGACGAACTCCCCTCCGACGTCCAGGAACGCAACCGCGAGGAGATCCGGGCGCTGCCCGAGGTGCTGTCCGACAGCGGCTTCGAGCTGATCCGGCTGGTGCCCGGGGTGCCCGCGCCGCGGAGAGGACCGGCGGATGTCGGCTGATCCCGGGTCGGAGCGCATCGGCGTGACCGGTCACATCCACCTGACCCGCGCCACGGAGGTGCTCGTCGCCGACGCGCTCCGGGCCGAACTGCGCCGTATCGGCGGCCGGCCGGTGCGCGGCGTCACCTGTCTGGCCGGCGGCACGGACCAGATCTTCGCGCGCACCGTCCTGGACCTGGGTGGCACGTACGAGGTGATCCTGCCGGCCCGGGACTACCGGGACGCGGTCATCGCCCCGGAGCAGCGGGCGGGCTTCGACGAGTTGCTCGACCGGGCGGTGACGGTCGTGCACACCGGTCACGACCGGTCGGGCACCGCCGCCTTCGTCGCCGCCAACCGGGAACTGGTCCGGCGGGTGCAGCGGCTCGTGGCGGTCTGGGACGGCGAGCCGGGTTGCCACGCGGCCTCGACCGACCGGACCGTCGACCGGGCCCGGCGTCGGGGCATCCCGGTCTCGGTCCTCTGGCCCGCCGGTGCCCGGCGGACACCGCCGGGGGCGCACTGAACCGCGGGTTCACTGTCCGTCCAGTGCCGCGACCTGTCCGCGCGGGCATCACATCGAAGCCGTTCTGAGCGGTTCCTCGCCGAACTGACGACCTGATCCACCGGGCCGACGGTCCACCGGCCGGGGAGCGTGGCTTGACAAGCGGCCCGGTCCGCAGTGGACGATGAGACGTGAGAATCCTTGTGGTGGGTGGCAGCGGTCTGATCGGCGCGCACGTCGTCGAGGTGCTGCGCGGGCGGGGGCACACGGTGACCACGGTGGCCCGGACGGCCCGGCCCGGCGTCGACCATCTGCTCGACGTCGAGTCCGCCGCGACCGACGACCTGCGGCCGCTGCTCGCCGGCCACGACGGGGTCGTCCTCGCCACCCGGGCCGACGAACAGCGGGTGCTGCCCCGGCCGATCCACCCGGTGCTGCGCCGCGAACTCGTCGACCCGGTGGTACGCCTGCTCACCGCCGCCCGCGCCGAGGGCCTCACCCGGGCGGTCCTGACCGGGTCGTACTACACCTTCTTCGACCGGCGGCATCCGCAGTGGCGGCTGGCGGACCGGCACGTCTACATCAGGTGCCGGCGGGAACAGGCCGCCGAGGGGCGCGCCGCCGCCGGTCCGCGGCTGCCGGTCACCGTACTGGAGTTGCCGTTCGTCTTCGGCCGGGCCGGCGACCGGCTGCCCAACTGGGCCGGTCCGCTCGACCGGTGGGCGCGGTCCCGGGCACCGCTTTCGGTCCCGGTCGGTGGAACGGCCACCGCCTCGGCGCGCAGCGTGGCCGAGGTCGCCGCCGACGCGCTCGAACAGGCCCGGGGCGAGGACGTCCCGGTCGCCGACGAGAACCTCACCTGGGCGGCGATGATGACCCGCATCGCCGATGCCGTCGGCCGGCCGCGTCGGGTCGGCCGCCTGCCCGCCCCCGCCGTCCGTGCCGCCCTGGGCTGTGGTGGACTGCTGCACGCTCTCGCCCGCCGGGAGGCGGGTCTCAACCCCACCCACCTCGCCGACCTGCTGTTGGCCGAGTTGTTCGTGGAGCCCACCACCGGCCGGTCGCTGGAACCGGCGTTGCACGACACCTTCGCCCCCGCCGGCTAGCCCTGCCGCCGTTCACCCGTCCGTCGGCTCGGTGCCGCCGCGTAGCCGCAGCAGCGTCTGCGGGGTGAGGCTGCGGGCGAGGGTCTCCAGGGCGGCGGTGAGCTCGGCGATCCGCGCCGGGTCGTCGGTGCCGAGGGCCGTGGCGAGTGCGCCGTCGATCGAGGCGGCCCTGATCTGGACGACCCGGTCGGAGGGCTGCTGCGCGGTGTGCAGCAGCAGCCGTCGCCGGTCGTCGGGGTCGGGGGTGGCCTCGATGGCGCCGGCTTCGCGCAGGCGTGCGGCGCAGACCGACACCTTGCTCTGCGGGAAGCCCGTCCGGTCGGCGATCTCGCTGACCGAGGTGCCCGGGTGGGCCCGGATGTCGCTCGCGACGATGAGCACGGAGCGGTGCAGCGCCGGGTGGGAGTCGATCCCCTCGGTGGGGATCGCCTCCTCGCCCAGCTTCATCAGGGTGCGCCCGAGGAGGAACAACTCGATGCCGTTCACCGGCTCAAGATACATCAGAAACGAAACATCATTTCAGATGTATCTGATACGATGTTTCTTGTGGCGGGGTCCGCCCGCCCGTCCAGCGCAGGGAGATGCCGATGCCCGTCACCGACACCCTCCGGACCGGCACGCTCGCTGTTCCCGGGGCCCGGCTCCACCACGAGGTCCGGGGCAGTGGCCCGGTCCTGCTGATCGGCCAGAGTGGAGAGGGCGACGCTGACCGGACCGTCGACCTGGTCACGCAGCTCGCCGACGCGTACACCGTGGTGACCTACGACCGGCGCGGGCTGTCCCGCAGCACGCCCACCGACCCCGACCGGCCGGTGACCCTGGCCGACCACGCGGACGACGTCCACCTCCTGCTGACCAGCCTCACCGACCGGCCGGCCGCGATGCTCGGGTGCAGCCTCGGTGCCTCGATCGGGCTGCGGCTGGCCGTCCGCCACCCCGGTCTGCTGCACACCCTCGTCGCCCACGAGCCGGTCTCGCCCCGGCTGCTGCCCGCCGCCGAGCGGACCCGCCACGAACGCGAACTGCTCGACGTCCAGCGACGCTACGCGGCCCGGGGGTTGACCGAGGCGATGCGGGAGATCGCCCGGGTGCTCGGCATCGACCCGACCTGCCAGGAGGCCGAGCCCGACCTCACCCCGCAGCCGCTGACGCCGCGCCGCATCGCCAACTTCGACACGTTCATCCGCCGGGACTTCACTGCGATCGTCGGCGACGACCTGCGCCCGGAGGACCTGCCCGGCTGCGGCACCCGGATCGTCCCGGCGGTCGGCGCCCGCACCGCACCGGAGGTCTTCGACCGCCGCTGCGCGGACCGGCTGGCCGAGCTGCTCGGGACCACGCCGGTGGTCTTCCCCGGCGGGCACAACGGCAGCACCACCCACCCCCGGGGGTACGCGGCCACGCTGCGCGAGGTCCTCGCCGGGTGGTAATGACCACGCGCCGCGCACGGGCGGTGCCCGCGGCGGCACGTCGTCGACCGGTGCCCGGCCACCGGCTCAGCCGCGACTCCACCGCTGGCTGGTCGCGCCGTTGCAGTCCCAGATCTGGGTCCCCATCTGCGGGGTGCGGGCCAGGCCGTTCTCCAGCGCCTGCGCGGGCGGGGCACCGCCGAGCACCGCCGCGCCGGTGACCACCGCCGTGCCCAGGGTCGTCGCCAGCAGTACGGGGGACAGCAGGGCCACTCGTCGTCTGACATGTGACGTCAGTACGCGCCCGTCGACCGTACCGGGGCCGGCCTGCACCGCCCTCGCGGGCCGCACCGCCCGGTCACCGGACGTCCGGACTGCACACCTTCCAGTCGCCGTCCTGCCGCTCCACGTTCAGCCCCACCGTCCGGGGTGCCTGGTCCGAATAGGTGACCTCGGCGGTCACCCACCGCAGGGTCGGTCCCTCGCTCAGGCGCCTGACCGTCACGTCGGTGATCCGGAACCCGGTCACCCCGTACCCGCCCGCAGGACGGTCCAGCCAGTCCGCCCGCGACTCGCGGCGTCGGTCGGCCGCACACAACATGTCGTACGCGCCGTTGTAGTCATGCCTGACCACGGCGGACAGGTAGGCGTCGGCGGCGGCGCGGATGCCGGGCTCCTCCCTCGCGTCCTTGTGGGACAGGTAGAAGCCGGCGGTCGGGGTGCCACAGCAGAGCAGCACGCCGACGCCGACGATGATGATGGCGAAACCCCGGCCGGACAGCTCCTTCTCGGCGGTCACCGCACCGACGGTACGGGCCGGCGGCAAGGTGCCCGCCGGCCCGGTCGTGACGGGTGTCCACCGTGCACCACGGCGGAGACCCGTCGACAGCCCCCGTCAGGAAATCGAGGCGGGGAACCGGTCCCAGACCCGGTGCGCGGCCAGCAGGGCCTGCGCGTCGGCGAGCACGCCGGTCGGCGAGTCACCGGTCACCACGCCCGTCGCGCCGGCCACCCCGGCCAGCTCCAGCACCCGCACGCCCGCGCCCCAGCCACCGATGACCTTGGCGTGCCGCCAGCACTCCTGCACCAGCAGCAGCACCCGGGGGTCGACGGCGGCGGCGTCCGCCGCAGCGGCCTTGGCGTCACGGGCCGGCAGCGCGTCCGGTGCCGGCGCGGGCACCCCGGCCAGCAGCAGCGCGTCCAGTTCGACCGATCGGCCGGTGGCGAAGGTCCGCTGCACCGTCAGGTCACCCACCGTGCCGCCGTGCGCCGCGATCACCAGCGGCACCATGCCGGCGGCGGACACCTCCCGGCGTACCTGCTCGACGTCGTCGGTGCCGGTGTCGGCGTCGACCACGATGCCGACCGTCCGGCCGTCGGCCGGCCAGGCGCGGCCGACCTGGGACAGCGCCGGGCTGGGCGCGACGTCGGCCAGCGGCACGGTCGGCTCCGGCGTCGGCAGGCCCAGACCGGTGGCCACCCGCGCGCAGAGCACCGGGTCGATGTTGGCCAGGCACTGCAACTGCCGCTCCCGGATCGCCTGGTGGTAGCACTTGCCCAACTCGAAGGTGTAGGCCCGGACGATGTGCTCCCGCTCCACCGGCGACATGCTCAGCCAGAACAACCGGGCCTGGCTGAAGTGGTCGTCGAACGAGGCCGGGCTGGCCCGGACCTTCGGGGCCTCGGCCACGGTCACCGGCACGTCGACGAACGCGTTCTCGGCGTCCCCGGCCGGGAAGGGGTTGCCCCCGTCGAGCGAGTTCGGCCGGTACGGCGCGACCCCGGCGTGCACGGCGTGCTGGTGGAACCCGTCGCGGAGCATGTCGTTGACCGGCGCGTGCGGCCGGTTGATCGGGATCTGCGCGAAGTTCGGCCCGCCCAGCCGGGTCAGCTGCGTGTCGACGTACGAGAAGAGCCGGCCCTGCAACAGCGGGTCGTTGGTGACGTCGATGCCGGGGACCAGGTGACCGAGGTGGAAGGCGACCTGCTCGGTCTCGGCGAAGAAGTTCGTCGGCGTCCGGTTGAGCACCAGCTTCCCGACCGGCTGCACCGGGGCCAGCTCCTCCGGGACGAACTTGGTCGGGTCGAGCAGGTCGATGCCGGCGAAGGTCTCCTCCGGGGTGTCCGGGAAGACCTGGAGACCGAGCTCCCACTCCGGGTACGCGCCGGCCTCGATGGCGTCGTAGAGGTCGCGCCGGTGGAAGTCGGGGTCCATGCCGCTGAGCAGCTGCGCCTCCTCCCATTCCAGCGAGTGCACGCCCAGCTTCGGCTTCCAGTGGAACTTCGCCAGCACCGTCGCCCCGGCGGCGTCGACCAGGCGGAAGGTGTGCACCCCGAAACCCTCCATGGTCCGGTACGAGCGCGGGATGCCCCGGTCGGACATGTTCCACATGGTGTGGTGCTGCGCCTCGGTGTGCAGCGAGACGAAGTCCCAGAAGGTGTCGTGCGCGCTCTGCGCCTGCGGGATCTCCCGGTCCGGGTGCGGCTTGCCGGCGTGGATGATGTCCGGGAACTTGATCGCGTCCTGGATGAAGAAGACCGGCATGTTGTTGCCGACCAGGTCGAAGGTGCCCTCGTCGGTGTAGAACTTGGTGGCGAACCCCCGGGTGTCCCGGACGGTGTCGGCCGAGCCCCGGGACCCGAGGACGGTGGAGAACCGGACGAACACCGGCGTCTCCTTACCCTTGCGCAGGAAGCCGGCCCGGGTGACCTCTTCGGCGCCGTACCCGGTGAAGACGCCGTGCGCGCCCGCGCCCCGGGCGTGCACCACCCGCTCGGGGATGCGTTCGTGGTCGAAGTGGGTGATCTTCTCGCGGAGGTGGTGGTCCTGGAGCAGCGTCGGGCCGCGTGGGCCGGCCTTCAGGGAGTGGTCGGTGTCGCGCAGCCGGGCCCCCTGCGCGGTGGTGAGGAACGCGCCCTGCTGGGCGTTGGCGACGGCCGGCGCGCCGGTGGCCGCGCCGGTCGGGGTGCGGGTCTCGGGTGCGCCCTGCTCCTTCTTGGGCGGCAGCGGGTCGTGCGGGGTGGTGGGTTCGTCGACGGTCGGCGGGGCGCTGCCCGGCGCTCCGGGGACCTCGGGGGTCATCAGGTGCGACACCTTCTCGGCCGCGGCGTCCACCACGTCCTTGACGACCTCGGTCGGCTTGCGGGTTTCCATCTGGGCGGCACCTCTTCGGGGAACGGGGAACGGGTGTTTCTCCCCTACCCGGGCATCCCGCCGCAAAACACGCCGGTCGGTCGTGGTGGCTCAGCGCAGTGCACGAAGGGTGACGGCGGTCACCGCGCCGTACGCCAGGTGCGGCACCAGGTCGGTCAGCCAGTCGGTGGCCGACCAGGTCCGGGGGTCGGTCACCCGCAGCACGGTCAGCGGACCGTTGGAACCGATCATCGCCAGGCCGGTCAGCGCCAGAACGGACACGGCGGTGGGCAGCCGACGACCACCCACCGCCGCGTAGCCGGCCGCGGCGGCCACCGAGGTGGCGTAGCCGAGCAGCGGCCCGAGCCCGGACCGGCGGTTCGCGGCCGTGCGCTGGTCACCGAGGTCGACGTGGGCGAGGTCGGCCAGCCGGCCGGCGCTGTCCTCGGCGGCGCTGCTGGCCGGCCGGGCCCGCAGCGCCATGTCCAGGTAGGTGACGGCGTTGAGGGCGGACGCGCCGGCCGCACCGGCGATCAGGGCTCTGCTGGTGGGCGTCATCCTCCCCGCCTACCCGCCTGCGGGACGCTGACACCACCCGACCGGCGACCGTCAGGAGACCGCCGTGGTCACCAGGTCCCGGACCCGCTTCTCCACCGCCGGGGTCCACGTCCGCAGAGCGTACGACACCGGCCACAGGTCGCCGTCGTCGAGGTTGGCCGACTCCTGGAACCCGAGGGTGCAGTACCGGTAGTTGAACTTGCCGGCGTCCTGGAAGAACACGACGATCTTGCCGTCCTCGTTCGCGTACGCGGGCATCCCGTACCAGGTCTTCGGCGACAGTTGCGGAGCCGCCGTGGTGACCGTCAGGTGCACCCGTTCGGCCAGCGTCCGGTCCGCCGGGGCCATCTGGGCGATCCGGTCCAGCACCGCCTGCATGCCGTCGGCCTTCTTGGCGCCCTTGCGCCCCTCGGCCCGCAACTCGGCGGCGCGTTCCCGCATGGCGGCGCGCTCCTCGGCGGTGAACCCGTCGCCGGCCTCCCCGGTGGTGTCGCCGTCGGACGCGGTGGTCGCTTTCTTCGTGGCCACGCGGGCTCCCTTGCTGGTCGAACGGGGCGCGGCACCCTGCCGGCCACCTGGGGTAAAGGCTATGACCCCGCCGGGTGCGACGGCTTCTCGATTCCTGACCGGTCGCACCCGGCGGGGCCGCCGGTCACAGGTCCTCGATCCGGTGGGTGGTGGAGCCGTCGGCGCGGTGCACGACCACCGTGATGCTGCCGATCTCGCCGCCCTCCGGCCCCGGCCACCACGCCGCCCACCATCCGCCCCCGGTGCTGGTCCGGATGGTCCTGCCGTCGGCGAGGACCAGGTCGACGCCGGTGACCGACGGGCCGACCAGACCCACGGCGTTGGAGTACTGGTCGCGGCCGGAGCCGACCGAACTGCGCGTCTCGAGGTTGACCGTGCCGGCGGCGGGAGGCGGCAGGGGGCCGTCCGCCAACGTCATCGCGGTCGGTTGGCCGTCGTCCACGCTCATGCACTCGATCACGCCCGCGCCGCGCCGCTGGATCAGCAGGGTGGCCACCCCCCGCCGCTCGGCCAGGAGCACGTCGGAGGGGCCGACCGGTGCCGCCGGCTCGCTGCCCACCCCGCTCCCGGCGCACCGGCGGGCCTGCGGCATGACCTGCTCGCCGGTGAGTGCGCCGGGCACCGGGGTCCAGGCGGCGAAGGCCCGGTCCATCGGCCCCGGTAGCAGCGCGGGCACCGTGACCGCGCCCACCACCGCGACCGCCCCGGCGGCGACCAGGCCGACCACCCAACGTCTGGTCACCGGGCGGCGTGCCGGCCCGGGACGGACGGCTTCCCGGTCGGCGACGATCCGGTCGACGACCGAGGTGGCCCGTGCCCAGTCGGCCGGGGTCGGCTGCACCCCGCGTGCCGGGTCCAACACGGAGAGGCGTTGAAGATCCGTCATGACTGCTGCTCCTTGAAGACGGTGAGGGAGTGCGGGCGGGTGGCGGGCGGTTCCAGCGCGGCCCGGAGGCGTTCCCGGGCCCGGCCCAACCGCATGGCGAACGTCGAACGGCGGCAGCCCAGCACGGTGGCCGCCTGTGCGGCGGTCAGCCCGTCGAACGCCACCAGCGCCAGCACCTCCCGGTCGGCCGGTCGCAGGCTGCGCCAGGCCCGGTCGAGGTCGATCCGGGCGGCGGCGTCGACCATGTCGTCCCCGTACGCCGGCCCGTCCGCCGCCACCATCCGGACGTCCAGGGCCTGTCGGCGTAACCAGCTCCGGGTGTGGTTCGCCATCGTGCGGCGGGCCACCGCGAACAGCCACGGACGGGCGTCGGCGGGAAGGTCGTCGAATCGTCGCCAGGCGGTGAGGAAGACCGTCGAGACGACGTCCTCCGCCTCGCTGGGCGGGACCCGCCGCTGCACGAACCGCAGCAGGTCCGGGTACGTCGCGGCGTGCAGGGAGCGGAAGCGTTGCTCCCGTACGCCGTCATCAGCACTGCTCATGTGCGCCTTTCGGTCGGTCGTTGCACCCCCTACCTGTCCGGCGGCACCCCCACTGTCACACCCGGATCGGCACCGGACCGGCAGGAGACCGGCCGTGGACAGGCCGCCGTCGATGCGTCTAAGGTCACGGCATCCTCCGCCCGTGCACCCCCGACGAGGAGCGCCATGGGTTTCCCGGTATCCCTCGACGAACTGCTCGGCGACGAGGTACGACGCGACCCCTACCCGTACTACGCCCGGCTGCACGAGCTGGGGGAGGCGGTCGCCCTCGCCCCGAGCGCACCGCACGCCGTGGTCGTCCACGGTTACGAGGCGGCCCAGCGGGTGCTGCGTGACCCGGTGTTCCGGGTGCTCGACGCGCGGTACCTGGACCGTGCCGGCGTCCGCTGGCGCGACCACGCGGTGCTGCGGACCCTCCAGTCCAGCATGTTCAACGCCCCGGCCGAGGACCACGCGCGGGTGCGTCACCTGTTCGGCCAGGCGCTGACCGCCCGCCGGGTCGCCGCCCTGGAACCGGCGATCGCGCGGATCACCGACGACCTGCTCGACGGGCTCGCCGAGGCGGGTGCGGACGGCCGTCCGGTGGACTTCATGGCGGCGTTCGCCCTGCCGCTGCCCAGCGCCGTCGTCGGCGAACTGCTCGGGGTGCCGCCCGCCGACCGGGCCTGGTTCCCGTCCCGGGTGCGGGCGTTCGACGCGGTGCTGGAGATCGGCCCGCGCTCGTTCCGGGAGATCCGGGCCGCCAACCGGGCCGCCGAGGAGCTGACCGGGTACTTCACCACGCTGCTCGCCGCCCGTCGGTCCGAACCCCGCGACGACCTCGTCTCGGCGCTGGCCAGCCTGCGTGCCGACCGCCCCGACCAGCTCTCCGAGGCCGAACTGCTGGCCAACCTGATCGTCACGTACAACGCCGGGTTCCGGACCACCGCCAACCTGTTCGGCAGCGGGCTGACCCTGCTCCTGGCCCGGCCCGCCGCGCTGGCCGCGTTGCGCGCCGACCCGTCCCTCGCCCCGGCGTACGTGGAGGAGATCCTGCGGTACGAGCCGCCGGTGCACTTCGCGGTGCGCTACGCCGCCGAGGACACCGAGGTCGCCGGGGTGGCCGTCCCCCGTGGACGGACGGCGCTGGTGCTGACCGGTGCGGCCAACCGGGACCCGCGCCGGTTCCCCGATCCGGACTCGTTCGACCCGTCCCGGGCGGACAACCGGCACCTGGCGTTCAGCGCCGGGCCGCACTACTGCGTCGGTGCGGCGCTCGGCCGTACGGAGGGGCGGATCGGGCTGCCCCGGCTGCTCGACCGGTTCCCGGCGCTGGCGCTCGCCGCGACCCCCGGCGAGCCACGGCAGCTCATGCTGCGGGGGTACGACCACCTCGCGGTGCGGGTCGTCGAGCCGGCGGCCGATCGGCCGGCCGGCACCGCCCGGGTGGACCTTGCGCAACGGGCTTGATTGAGTAAGGTCGATCAAAACGGAGCGGCTGCTCCGGCGACCAGCGCGGCGACGGTGACGCCGACGTCGCACCTGGTCCCGGCCGCGTCCCCGGCCACTGCCACGCCTCCCGCGTCCCACCGGCGGCCGGGTCCGCCGACGCCGACCTCCGGAAAGGAAACCACGACCATGACCGACGAGATCCGCGCGTTCCTCTTCGCCGCGCTGACCGAGATGAAGTACGACATCGAGGGCGCCGACGACGACACGGTGTTCGGTCCGGCCGGTCTCGACGTCGACTCGCTCGGCCTGGCGGAGTTGGCCGTGCGGGTGGAGGACCGGTTCGGGGTGACCTTCGACGACGACGAGGCCGAGGCGCTGGCGATGATGACCGTCGGCGAGTTCTGCCGCACGGTGGCCGCCCGCGTCGAGCCCGCCTCGGCACACTGACCGTGCCCGTCGCGCCGCCCCGGAGGCGGTCTGTGCAGCGGGGCGTCACCAGGGTCCGGCAGGGGGTACGCGCATGCGCGCCGGCGTGACGGTGACCGGGATCGGGCTGGTCAGCCCGGTCGGCAGCACCGCCGCCGAGGTGTTCGACGCGGTCTGCGCGGGCCGGTCCGGCCTGACCCGGCCCCCCGAGGGGCACCCGGTGCACGGCGTCGTCGACGTCGCCGCGTTCAGCCCGGACATCGACCCGGCCAGCGTGCTGCCCGGCCCCGAGTCCCGGGTGGCCGACCGCGCGGTCGTGATGGCGCTGCGGGCGGCCGGTGACGCGTTGGCCGACGCCGGGGTCGAGGTGGGCCGGGACGTCGACCCGTACCGGGTGGCCGTGATCGTCTCCGGCGTCGGTGGCCTGTCCACCCTGGCGAGCCAGGTCCTCGCGCGGGCCGAGCGGGGCCGGTTCGGGGTCAGCCCGTACATGCTGCCCGGCACCCTGCCCAACATGGGCGCGGCCCGGATCGCCATCCGGCACGGCATCCGGGGCTACACCTCGTCGATCGGCACCGCCTGCGCGTCCGGGGCCCAGTCGATCGGGGAGGCGCTGCGCATCCTGCGCGCCGACGAGGCCGACCTGGTGCTCTGCGGGTCCAGCGAGGCGCCGCTCTTCCCGACCTTCGCCGACGCGTTCGGCAACGCCCGCGCGCTCGCCCACGGCTGGTCGGACCCGACGCAGGCGAGCCGCCCGTTCGACAGGCGGCGCAACGGCCTCGTCCTCGGCGAGGGGGCCGGGGTGTTCGTGCTGGAACGCACCGCGCACGCGGTGGCGCGCGGCGCCCGGCGGTACGCCGACCTGCTCGGGTGGGGCGCGAACAACGACGCCTACCACCCGACCACCCCCCGCCCCGACGGGTCCGGTGCGGCGCACTGCATGCGCACGGCGCTGCGCGACGCCGGGCTGGGCCCCGACGACGTCGGCTACCTCAACGCCCACGGCACCAGCACCAGGGCCGGTGACGCGGCCGAGGTGGCCGCCCTGCGGGACGTCTTCGGCGCGGCGGGCCCGCCGGTCAGCTCCACCAAGGGGGTCACCGGGCACGTGCTCGGCGTCTCCGGGGTGATCGAGGCGGCGATCGGCGTCGAGGCGCTGCGTCGCGGCCTGCTCCCGCCGACCCACAACCTCGACGACCCCGACCCGGGTGACGATCTCGACCACATCCGCAAGCAGCCGCGTGAGGCCGCGGTGACCACGGTGATGTCCAACTCGTTCGGCTTCGGCGGCCACAACGTCAGCCTGCTGTTCGGCCCGCCCGGGGCGTGACCCGCCGCGTCCCGGGAAGATTCCGGCTGCCGCGTCAGCGGACGGTGAGCAGCGACGCCCCGTCGTGCCGGGCGACGGTGACGGCGAAGTGCCGGTCCAGCATGTCGGTCACGTAGTCGAGGTCGGCCACGAGCGGCACCGGCAGCATCGCCCGCTGGTCGACCGGGGCGTGGGTGCAGACCAGCTCGATCCGGTCGGCCTTGAGCAGCCCCCGGGTCAGGAACGCCGGCAGGTCCTCGGGCAGCAGGAACCGCCACAGGTCGACGTTGACGATCACGTCGAGCGCGCCGGCCTTGAACTGCTGGAGCACCGTGCCGAGCAGGTGCGCGTTGGTCGGCCCGGCGGGCGCGTCGTGGTCGAACGTCTGCGAGTCGGGGCCCAGCTCCAGGGTGGACACCCCGTTGCCGATCACCAGCGCGGTGCGGGTGGCCAGTTCCTTGCGCAACGTGTCGGGCAGCGCCTCCGGCCGCCCCAGCCCCGCCCGCCGGTACGCCTCGATGGCCTGGCCGTAGAGCCGGATGCGGCCCAGGTGCCGGCCGAACGTGTTGATCGCGTACAGCACCTCGACGTCGTAGCGCAGGTGCTTGCGCAGCAGGTACTTCATGTTGTCCATCGAGGCGAGCCCGTTGGACGTCTTGCGGAAGTGCGGCAGGTGGTACGACGTCGCCTCGACGTCCAGCTCGAACACGTCGGGCCTTCCCCCGTGCAGGTGGAAGATCCGGTAGAAGAACTCCAGGTCCTCGAACCCCCACTTGACCATCGCCTCGTCGAAGCCGGCCACCCGCAGGAACGACTCCCGGTCGACCGAGGCGTTGTGGGTCAGGCCCAGCACCCAGGGCGCGCTGGGGAAGTCGCGGAGGCGTTGCGGGTGGGCGATGTCCTCCAGCCGTGGGTCGCCGCGTTCGGCGTCCAGCAGCTCCGGGCCGATGGGTTCGCCCCGGCGCAGCGCGTCCGCACCGGCCCAGTCGAGGTCGTAGCGCTGGCCGAGCAGGACCCCGGGCCGGCCGCCACGTGCGGCGTGGTGGTCGCGGTGCCGGGCGAGCAGGGTGGGGTGGGCGACCGTGTCGGCGTCCAGGAACAGCAGGATGTCGGCCTCGGCACGGGCCGCCGCGGCGTTGCGGTTGGCGCTGCGGCCCCGGTTGGTTTCGCTACGCACACAGGCGATCCGCAGCCGGTCGGCGTAGCGTTCGACGACCGGGGTCAGCGGGACGGCCGAGCCGTCGTCGCCGACGATGACCTCGAACTCCTGCGCCGGGAGGGTCTGCCGGGTCAGCGACGCGACGGTCGTGTCGAGCGCGACGGCGTTGTTGTGGGCGGGGATCACCACGCTCAGGCGGGGCCGGTCCATGGGACTCCTTCGGAAGATACCGGCCGGGCCCCCGTCGCGGGCCGTCAGCGGGGGGTGCAGTGCCGGGTGATGTAGTCGGCCAGGTCGCCGACGGTGGTCATCCGGTCCTCGTCGAGATCCTCGACGTCGATCTGGATCTCCAGCTCGTCCTCGATCTCGAGCAGCAGCTCCAGCGCGAGGGAGGAGCTGAGGCCCAGCTCGTCCATGAGCTGCGTGCCGACGGTGACCGGGGCCTCCGGTCGGAGCATCCGGGTCAGCAGCGCGACCATCGTGTCGACGACCTGCGCGCGCAGCTGCGGCGCGGTGGTCGTGTCGGGCTCTGTCACTGGACCGCACGCTCCAACATGGAGCCATCAGAGCAAACGTGATCGTCGGGTGTCAACGGGTGTCGCGATCTTCAGCCGGCCGGTCGCGGAACCGGTCCGGACGGGTCGTCGAGGCCGTGGAACGACGCCGTGTCGTAGGGCGCGTCGCCGGTCAGGGCCACCGCGACCCGGTAAGCGGCCGGGGTCGCGACGTCGGTGACCCGGTGTACGCCCGGCGGGTCGCCGCACGCCACCACGTCCCCCCGGTGCACCGGCAGCGCCAGGTGCGGCCAGAGTCGCTCCCCGGCCGCCTTGACCACCGCCTCCTTACGGGCCCACAGCCGGGCGAACCGGTCGGCCCGGCCGGCGACGTCCGACCCCGAGCCGACGTGCCGGGCCTCCCCGGCGGCGAAGAACCGGGCGGCCAGCGCCGTCGGGTCCCGGTCCGGCGTCACGTGCTGGATGTCGACCCCCACCGGCCGCCAACCACCCACCGCCACCGCCACCGCGACCAGGTCGTCGGAGTACGACAGGCTGGTCTGCGGCCCGCCCCGGGGCTCGGTCAACGTCGGCTTGCCGTACCGGCCCCGCCGCCAGGCGAGCCGTCCGGGGGCGACGCCCAGGGCCGCGCCCACCAGCAGGCGCAGCGCCCCGTGCGCCACGGTGAACCGGTCCCGGGCGGCGGCCGGGCCGAGCGCCGCCGCCCGGGCGCGTTCGTCGGCGGTGAGCACCGCGTCGTACCGGGCCAGCTCGGCCGGGCCGGGTCGGGCCGGCAGGATCCAGATCCGGACGGTGTCCCGCATGGGCCGTACCCTAGCCCCGTCGTCACTGCCCCGGCCGGCGGCACGATCTGCGGCGTTGACACGTGCCGATCTCCGTTGCTCTGATTGACCGATGTTCGCGCAGACCGCCGAGGCGCAGGTGCTCGTCCCGTTCGCCGGCCCGGGGGCCGGGACCGCGCCGCTGACCTGGGGTCAACTGGCGATCATGCAGGACATGCGGGAGACCGGGTGGACGCACAACGTCAGCGGCGCCCACCCGGTGCCGGCCGGGGTCACCGTGGAGCAGGTCGCGGCGCAGCTCGGTGACCTGATGAGCCGGCACCCGGCGCTGCGGATGCGGTTGGGCACCGACGAGCACGGCGAGCCCTGCCAGGTGGTCGCCGCCGACGGGGAGATCGCCCTGGACGTGCTGGACGTCCCCGACGACGCCGACCCGGCGGACGTGGCGAAGTTCGCCTACGAGCTGGGCCACGCCCGGCTGCTGGCCCCCTACGACCTCTACCGGGACTGGTCGGTGCGGATGGCGGTGATCCGGCACCGGGGCGCGCTGGTGCACCGGGTGCTGACCCTCGACCACCTGGTCGTCGACGGCACCGCGACCGCCCTGGTGATGGCCGACCTCGGGCTGGTCGACCTGACGGCCCGGCGCGCGCCCGACCCGCGTACGGTGCAGCTGCTCGACCTCGGCCGGCGGGAGCGCACCCCGCCGCTGCGTCGGGTCAGCGACCGGGCGGTCCGCCACTGGGAGGCGCACCTGCGCGACCTGCCGCCCTCGACCTTCGGCGAGGTCACCAACCCGGCCGGGCGGCACGGCCGGCGGTTCTGGCACGGCCGGTTCAGTTCACCGGCGGCCTACCTGGCGGTGCAGGCCATCGCCCGCCGTACCCGGACGGACACCTCCCGGGTGCTGCTCGCGGTGATCGCCGTGGCGGTGGGCCGGGCCACCGGGGTCAGCCCGTTGACCGCCAAACTCATCGTCGGCAACCGGTTCCGGCCGGGGTTCGCCGAGGCGATCGCCCCGCTGAGCCAGAACGGGGTGCTCACCGTGGACGCCACCGACACCACCGTGGACGAGGTGGTGACCCGGGCCCGCCGCGCCTCCGTCGCCGCCGGCATGTACGCCTACTACGACCCGGTGCAGCTCGCCGAGGCCGCCGCCCGGCTCGACGCGGAACGCGGCTACCCGGCCCGGGTGACCCTGCGGATCAACGACCGGCGGGTGGTGACCCGGCAGGCGGCGGAGGACGCGGCCCGCGCCGCCGAGGTGACCCCGGAGCAGATCCGCCGCCGGGCGGGCGAGACGTTCCTGGTCTGGGACGGAACCCTCGACCACCTGCCCGAGCAGGCGTTCATCACCGTGGAGGACCAGCCGGACACGATCTTCCTCCAGGTGATCTTCGACCTGGGCTGCTTCACCGAGGCCCGGGCCGAGGCGCTGCTGCGCGGGGTGGAGGAGGTGGCCGTCGAGGCGGCGTTCGACCCGACGGCACCGACCCGGATCACCGGCTGACCGCGCCGGTCACCGCCCGCCGGGCGAACCGGTGACCGCCGGCGCGACGGTCACCGGTCCACGGCCCGGGGGAGGGTCACCGCTCGACCCGGTCCCAGGTCACCGGTAGCGCCTCCAGGCTGCGCACCACCAGGCCGGGCTTGAACCGCAGCTCCTCCTCGGGCACGGCCAGCCGCAGGCCGGGCAGCCGGCGCAGCAGCGCACCGAGGGCCTCCTGCAACTCCATCCGGGCCAGCGCCGCGCCGAGGCAGTGGTGCGGGCCGGCCCCGAACGCCAGGTGCGGATTGTCGGTCCGGGTCAGGTCGAGGGTGTCCGCCCCGGCGAACACCGACGCGTCCCGGTTGGCCGAGGCGATCGCCGGCAGCACCGGGGTGCCCGCCGGCAGGCACACCCCGCCCAGTTCCACCTCCTCGGTGGTGACCCGGGGCAGCAGCACCCCGTTGTCGCCGAGCTGGATGAACCGGGACAGCTCCTCCACCGCGCGGGCCACCGCGACCGGATCGTCCCCGCGCAGCCCGGCGAGCTGCTCGGGATGCCGGGCGAGCACGAGCAGGAACAGGTTGAGCTGGTTGGTGGTGGTCTCGTGGCCGCCGACGAAGATGCCGGCGGTCACCGAGACGAGTTCCCGTTCGGTGAGGTCGTCGTGTTCGTCCCAAGCCTTGATCAGGGCGCTCATCAGGTCGTCGCCCGGCTCGCGGCGACGTTCGACGATCATCTCGCCGAACGCGTCGAGGGCGGCCTGCGGGGCCGCCGGGTCGGCGTCCCAGTCGCCGACGAGCGCGTCGGACCACTCGCGTACCCGGTCCTGGTCCTGTTCGGCGATGCCGAACAGCTTGCTGATCACGTAGATCGGCAGCGGCGCGGACAGGTGGGGGATCAGGTCGGCCGGTGGGCCCGCCGCCACCAGGTCGTCGATCATCCGGTCGACGAGGGCGGCCACCGTCGGGCGCAGCGCCTCCACCCGGCGGACGGTGAACGCGTGCGACACCGCCCGGCGCATCGTGGTGTGCCGGGGCGGGTCCATCCCGATCAGCGAGTCCTCGGCCAGCGAACCCAGCTCCCGGGTCGGCCGGTCCGGTCCGGCCGCGGCGGCCCGGCTGAACCGCTGGTCGGTGAAGACCCGGCGGACGTCCGCGTGCCGGGTGGCGAGGTAGGCCTTCCCGCCGTCGGGCAGCGCGATGGGTGCCACCGGGCAGGTCTCCCGCAGCCGGGTGTAGTCCGGTGACGGGTGGTAGATCGTGGGAGCCGGAGCGAGCGGGTACGGGATGGGCTCTTGCGTCATCTGCGACTCCTAGGGTGGTCTGACGGTGGATCAGCTCCGGGTGCCCGCGGCGAGGTCCACCAGCGCCGGCACCACCTCGGCGGGGGTGGGCATCGCGTGGACCCGGTCGCGCATCAGCGCGGCGGCGGCACGCCACGGGCCGTCGGCGATCAGCCCGCCGACCAGCGCGCGGAGCGTGTCGTCGTCGGCGGTTCGCGCGTCCGGCAGCCAGGTGCCGGCCCCGGTGACGGCCAGCCGCTCGGCGTTGAAGTGCTGGTCGCTGACCTGCGGCAGGACGAGCTGCGGCACCCCGAGGCCGAGCGCCGTCATCGTGGTCCCCGCGCCGCCCTGCTGCACCAGCGCGGCGCAGGTCGGCAGCACCAGCCGCAGGGCCAGCGGGCTGTCGACCAGCCGCACGTTGCCCGGCAGCGGGCGCAGCGCCGCCTGCTGGGCCGGCTCGACCAGCACGACGACCTCCACGTCCAGCCCGGCCACCGCCCGCACCACCCGGGGGAGGTCCAGCCGGTCGTCCAGCCCGGCGCCGGCCATCATGGTGCCGGCCGTGACGCAGACCCGGGGCCGGTCCGCCGGGTGGTGCAGCCAGGTCGGCAGCACGGCCGGGCCGTTGTACGGCACGTACCGGACCGGGCGGGTCGGGCCGGTCGCCGGCACCTGCATCGGGGGCGGCACCGGGTCGAGGGTCAGCACCCCGGCGAGGTCCACGTCGGCGGCTGCCAGCCCGAACCGGCCGGCCAGCGGGCCGAGCACCGGCTCCGGGTCGAGCCGGAGGGTCACCGAGGAGTCCGGTCCCCACAGGTGCCGCACCCCGGGCACGTCCAGCACGGCGGCGGCCACCGCGGCGGCCAGGTTGAACGGCTCCCAGACCATCAGGTCCGGTCGCCAGGAGCGGCCGAACCCGACCAGGTCGTCGAGAAGGGCGTCGGCGAACCGGACCACGCCGCCGTCGGCGGTGATCGCCGGTTCGACCGTGTCGTCCGGGGTGTCGTCGGTGGCCCGGTCCAGGGCGCCCACCGCGCCGATCCGGCCCGCGAACGCGGTGGCGAAGTCGACGTCCGTGCCCAGCGGCACCGCCGCCAGCCCGGCCGCGGTGATGGCCGGCACCAGCGCCGGATGGCTGGCCACCCGCACCTCGTGGCCGGCGGCCTGCAGGGCCCAGCCGAGCGGCACCAGGCCGTAGAAATGCGACCGCCAGCCCCACGTCGACAGCAGAATCCGCAAAGCCGCAGTCAAGTCCGACCCATCCGCGCGCACCACCCGGCAGTCCTGGTGCACCGATGCTAGGCGATGGGTGTCCGCACCCGGAAGATCGTCGGGGCGACCAATGGATATTGACGCCGGCCGCACCGATGGCCGAGTCTTACCGGTGCCCGATGTGGACCGCCGACCGACAGGTGGGTAGCTCGCCATGACCGTCGTCTCGGAGCTGCGGGACTACCCCTTCGCGCCGTTCACCGGTGACCTGCCCGCCGAACTGCTGGACATGGTGGTGTCCGAGCCGGTCAGCCGGGTGCGGCTGCCCGACGGCCGGCCCGCCTGGCTGGTGCTCGGCTACCAGGACTGCTGCACGGTGCTGGCCGATCCCCGGTTCTCCCGGCTGCCGCTCGGCGCGACCGGGGCCCCCGACGGTGGCGGCCCCCGCGAGTTGAACATGGACGGTCCGGCGCACGCGGTCGTCCGCCGGGTGGCCAGCCGCGCCTTCACCGCCCGCCGGATCGACACCTTCCGCCCCCGGGTACGCCGGCTGGTCGACGCGCTGATCGACGACCTGCTGGCCGGGCCCCGCCCCGCCGACCTGGTCGCCGCGCTGGTGGCGCCGCTGCCGGTCCACGTGGTCTGCGACGTGCTGGGGGTGCCGGTGGCCGACCGGCCCCGGTTCTACGGCTGGATCGAGGGCCTGAACTCGGTCACCGCGTACGGCTCCGCTGACGCCGCCGCCGCGCAGGCGGAGCTGCGGGCGTACCTGGCCGGGCAGTTGGCGGGCAAGCGGGCGAATCCCGGCGACGACCTGCTCTCGGCCTGGGTGCTGGGCCGCGACGCACACGAACTCGACGACGCGGAGCTGGTCGAGCTGGCGATGGGGGTGCTGCTCGGCGGCCTGGAGATCAACTCGACGAGTGCCGGGCTGCGCGCGCTGTTCCAGCACCCCGAGCAGTTGGCCAAACTGCGGGCCGACCCGGGCAAGCTCTCCTCGGCCACCGACGAGATCCTCCGGTACACGTCGGTGAGCAGCATGTTCCGGGTCCAGGTGGTCCGCGAGGACCTCACCCTGGGCGGGGTGGCGATGCGCGCCGGGGACTGCGTGATGGCGATCCCGTGGGCCGGGAACCGCGACCCGCGCGTCTTCCCCGACCCCAACGTGTTCGACATCGACCGGGTGCCGGCCGCACCGCACCTCACGTTCGGTTTCGGGCCGCACTTCTGCCTGGGCACGGCGCTGGGCCGGATGCAGGTGGAGCTGTCCATCGGCGAGCTGCTGCGGCGGTTGCCGGGGTTGGCCCCCGCGGTGCCGCTCGACGAGATCCCCTGGCGGCACGACCGGATGAACGGCGGCATCGCGTCGTTCCCGGTCACCTGGTGAGCACGCCCCGGTCACCGGCCGGTAGCAGCCGCCCGCGTCAGTAGCTCTCCACCGCGTTGACCCGGTCCGGCCAGTAGCGCTGGCCGGGTGCGGCGACGTAGTGCCCCCACCGGGGCGCGTCGCCGGTCGGGTGGTCACCGAGCACGGTGATCCGCTGCCCGCGCCGTACGCCCGTGTAGTCGTTGATCGCGTAGTGCTGGGTGACCCGGTTGTCCCAGATCGCGACGTCACCCACCCGCCAGCGGTACCGGCAGGTGAACTGGGGACCCTCGGAGAAGGCGAACAGGTACTCCAGCAGCGCGTCGCTCTCGTTGCGGCTCAACTGCGGGATGTGCGAGGTGAACAGCCGGTTGACGTACAGCGAGCGGCGACCGGTCTCGGGGTGCACCCGGACCACCGGGTGTTCGGCCCGGCTGGTGAACTCGGTGCCGATCCGGATGACGTGGATGGCGGTCAACCCGTCGAGCAGGTCCCGCAGCGGCGCGGAGAGCGCCTCGTACACCCTGCACTGGTTGGTCCACATGGTGTCGCCGCCGGTCTCGGGCAGCTGCACCAGGTGCAGGATCGAGGCGATCGGCGGGCTCTGGTGGAAGGTCATGTCGGTGTGCCAGACGTCCACCTTGCCACCGTCCTCGGAGTCGATCAGGACGATCTCCGGGTGCCCCGCCAACCGGGGCAGGTACGGGTGCAGCTCAACCTCGCCGAAGCGCCGGCCGAGGGCGATGTGTGCCTGCGGCGTCAGCCCGGTCTGCCCGGCGACGAAGACCACCTGGTGCGCGAGCAGCAGCCGGTGCAGGTGGGCGAACCCCTCGTCGGTCAGGGTGTTCAGGTCGATGCCGTGGACCTCGGCGCCCAGGGCACCCGCGACGAGCCGCACCTGCGGCACGAGGGACGTGGTCATCGGTGCTTCCTCCGGTCTGGGCGCCCGGGCCCGTCGGCGCATTGTTCCACGCCGGTGAATGGGATCTCCACCGTTGATATTGACGCCGTCGCGCCGTGCCTGGGAGCATTCGGGCCGGCGGAGGCCACGGCCATCGTGGACGCGCGGCGCGACGGGGGGCTGTCCCGGTGACGATCGAGACCTCGACCGATGACGATGCGGCGGCCCGCCTCGGCCGGCTGACCGACCTGGCCACCCCGTTCGCCGTACGCACGGCGGTCACCCTGCGGGTGCCGGAGCGGATCGCGGCCGGGGTGACCGGCCTGGACAAGCTGGCCGCCGCCTGCGACGCCGACCCGGACGCGCTCGGCCGGCTGCTGCGCTACCTGGTCCACCGGGGCGTGTTCGTGGAGACCGAGCCTGACGTGTTCGCGTTGACCGACGTCGGCGAGCTGCTCTGCGAGCGCGACGGCGGCGGCCACGGCGGCTACCTCGACCTCGACGGCCTCGGGGCGCGGATGGACCTCGCCTACACCGGGCTGCCGCACGCGGTGCGCACCGGCGGACCGGGCTACCGGGCGGTGCACGGGCGGGACTTCTGGGCCGACCTCGACGCGCACCCGGCCTACCGGGCCTATTTCGACGCGCTGATGCTCAGCCAGCAGCGGTTCACCGCGCCGCAGGTGGCGGCGCTCTATCCCTGGCGGCGGGTGGGTCACGTGACCGACGTCGCCGGGGGTGCCGGCGGGCTGCTGCGGGAGCTGCTGACGACCCACCCGCACCTGCGGGGCACCCTGGTCGACCGCGCCGAGCCGGTGGCGACGGCGACGGCGACGTTCGCCGCGCACGGGCTGACCGACCGGGTCGACGCCGTGGTCGGGGACTTCTTCGCCGAGCTGCCGGCCGGGGCCGACGTGTACGTGGTGTCCCGGGCGTTGACCGACTGGAGCGACAGGCACGCCACGGCGATCCTGCGCCGGTGCGCCGAGGCGGCCGGGCGCACCGGTCGGGTGCTGGTGGTGGAGGTGCTGCCGACCGACCCGTACGTGCCGCACCGCTCGCCGTACGACCTGCAGATGCTGGTGCTGGTGGGTGGCCGCGAGCGGGGCGTGGCCGAGCACGTGGCGCTGGCGGCGGCGGCGGGTCTGAAGCCGGTCGGGACCTATCGCGGCACCGGGGGACTGACGTTGTTGGAGTTCGTTGTGGACGCCTGATCCGCCGACGGCTGATCCGACGTTCGTACCTGTTTTCGCGGTGCCGTGTGACGCACGGTAAGCAGTTCAGCGGATTTCTCTGGCATCGACCGATTTGCCGGTGAATAGGTTCGTGACATTCGTGTTTCTCCATAGCCTGCGCAGTTTTCCGAAGGTTGTTCATGGACGGACCGGCAGGTAACGTCTCGCGTGCCGGCTGGGCCGAGCCTTTGCGAAAGGGTCGACACGCTATGACGGTTACTGGTTTCACGCGATATCCGCCCTTCATCGACGACCTTGCCCGCAGTGAATCGGGGCGGCTGCTGCACGCGGAACTCGGACGCCGGTGGCCGGAGTCGACCGACCCGTTGGTCGGCATCGCCCGCTACGCCCTGCTGCCGGCGGGCAAACTGCTCCGTCCGATGATGACGCTGCACGCCGCCGAGGCGGTGGGCGGTTCGCCGGCCGACGTCCTGCCGGCCGCGCTGGGGATGGAGTACCTGCACGTCGCGACGCTCGTGCACGACGACATCATCGACGCCGACACGCTGCGCCGGGGTCGCCCGGCGGTGCCGGTCGCCTTCGGCATCCCCAACGCCATCGTGGTGGGTGACCACCTCATCTTCACGGCTTTTCAGTCCATTGTGGAGTCCGGGGCGACCGCGCCGGCCGGGCACGTCGCCGCCGCCGTCGCGGCCCTGGCCGAGGCCGGCCGGGACCTGTGCCGGGGGCAGATGCTCGAAACGCAGCTCGTCGGCGACCTCGACGAGGGTGCCCGCAGCTACGCCGAGATGATCCGGCTCAAGACCGGCGCCCTGTTCCGCGCCGTGTGTCACGTCGGCGCGCTGCTCGGCGGGGCCGAACCGCAGGTCGCCGCCGCGCTGGCCCGCTACGGCGAGCACCTCGGCGTCGCCTTCCAGATCCGCGACGACCTGCTGTCCTACGTGGCCACCCCGGAACAGACCGGCAAGCCGGCCACCAGCGACCTCAACAACGGCCGGCCCACCCTGCCACTGCTGCTCGCCTACGACGCCGCCACCGACGCCGGCCGGGTGGAACTGATGGCGGTGCTGCACCGGCGCGGGGCCGGCCCCGGAGACGTCGAATGGGTCGCCGGCCTGCTCGCCGAGGTCGACGCGGTAAGCAGCGCCCGCGGGCAGATGATCGAGCACGCCGAGCGGGCACTGGCCGAGCTGGCCGGGCTCGCCCCGTCCCCCAGCGCCACCGTGCTCGCCGGCATCGCGCACTGGATGACGAGCGAGACGGCGTGAGCGCCGCCGGCACGGTACGGGCGCTGCGGGCCCACGTCGAGACGTGGCGGCCGTACACCCTGTGGTACGTCGGGCTGGTCGGTCTCGCCGGTGCGGCCCTGGCCGACGGGCCGCACCACCCGTGGCTGCTGCTGTCGGCCTGGGCCGCCCCGACCGCCGGCTGGCTCGGCGGCCACTACCTCGGCGACTACTTCGACCGTGACCTCGACGCCGGCAGCAAGCCGCACCGGCCGATCCCGTCCGGCCGGCTGGCCGCCCGTACGGCGCTGTGGTGCGGCTGCGCCTGCTTCGCCGTCCTCGCCCTGCTGGCGGTGCTCGGTGGCTGGGGCACCACCTCGGCGGCCGTGCTCGCCGCGTTCGGCATCGTCGCCTACAGCCGCTGGTGCAAGGCGCGCGGTATCGCCGGCAACCTGGTCCGGGGCGCGCTCGGCGCGATCGCGCTGCTCTACGGCACGCTGACCGTCGGACTGTCCCCGCAGCAGCCGTCGGCGGTGCCGGTGCTGCTCGCCGCGATGCTCGCGTTCTGGGCCCACGACACGATGTCCAACCTGGTCGGTGCGCTGCGCGACATGGACGGTGACCGGGCCGGCGGCTACCGCACCCTGCCGGTACGCCGGGGCGCGCCGTTCGCGGTGCGTACGGTGCTGGCCCTCTACGCCGGCACCGTCACCGCCGCGCTGGTCGCCGGGCTGCTGGCCGACCCAAACCGACGGGCCGGCTACCTGGCGACGCTGGCCGTCGTGGTGGCGCTGGGAGTCGCCGCCCTGGCCCCGCTCGTCGCGCACCGCGCCGACATGCCCGTGCTGGTGGCGTTGCGGGCGCACGCCGTCCTGGTGGTCGAGCGGGTCGTGCTGGCCTCGGCCCTGGTCGGACTGGGGCTCGGGGTCGGCCTGCAACTGCTGCTGGCGCTGCCGATGGTCGCCCTGACCTGGTGGGCGCAGCGGATGATGCGCGCCGGGCACGAACTCGGCACCGGACGACCCGCGCTGGCGCTGGCCACCCCCCGTCGAGCCGCCATGGAGGACGTGTCATGACCGCTGTATCCACCGAGGCCCTCGACCGGGTCATCACCCGCGGCGCGGAGGCGCTGTTCCGCCGGCAGCGCCCCGACGGGGTCTTCGGCGACGACCCGCCGGCCTCGGTGCTGGGCACCGCCGGCACGGTGGCCGCCCTGCACGCCGCCGACCCGGTGGGCAGCGCCGACCTCGTCGACGCCGGCACCGGATGGCTGCGCCGGCAGCAGCACGACGACGGCGGCTGGGGCGGTGTGGTGGGGGCCGACAGCGAGGTCGTCGCCACCGCCGTCGCGGTCGCCGCGCTGGCCCTGACCGCGCCGGCCGACAGCGCCGAGGCGATCGCCGCCGGGCGGGCCCGGCTGGCCGCGATGGGCGGCGTCGACACGGTCACCGACCCGGCCATCTCGCTGCTCTGCCGGCAACTGCTCACGATGGCCGGGCTGACCGCCGAGGCGGGCCCGCTGCGCCGGCTGCCGCTGGAGATCGTCCTGTTCGACCGGGTCCGCCGCCAGCGCCTGTCGTTCCGTACCGCACCGTTCATCGGGCTGGCCCTGATGCAGGCCGACCTGCTGCCCACCGGCCGGCTGCGCCGGGCCACCCTGCGTCGGGCCCGTCCGGCGGCGCTGCGGCTGCTGCGCGCGATCTACGACCACGAGGGCCGCACCGGCGCGTTGAGCGAGGACCCGTGGCCCGCCGCCCTGGTCCTGCTCGGCCTGGCCCGTTCCGGCGAGGCCCCCGACATCGCCACCGCCGTGGTGGGCTGGCTGCGCCGCGCGGTGCGTCCCGACGGCGCCTGGGACGCGGTGGCCAACCTCGACCTGACCCGCTCCGGGTACGCGGTGACCGGGCTGATCGCCGCCGGGTACGCCGCCGACCCCCGGCTGCGCCCCACCCGCGAGTTCTTCCACGCCACCCGGAAGCCGACCGCGTTCACGGTGCTGGACGTGCCACCGGGCGGGTGGAGCTACTCCAACGTGGGCGGTTGGCCGGTGACGCTGGAGTCCGCCGAGATCCTGTCGGCGCTCGCCGGCTACCCCGACGCCGACACCGACCCGGTGCTGCGCGGCGGCGTGGACTGGCTCGTCGGCCGGCAGGACAGCCGGGGCTCGTGGAGCCTGTGGGTACGCGACACCAAGCTCGCCAACGACGGCCCCTGCCCCGCGATCACCAGCCAGGCCGTGCACGCCCTGCACGACGCCGGGCACCCCGACGAGCACCCGGCGATCGCCGCCGGGGCGGCCTGGCTGCTGACCGCCGCGCGCCCCGACGGCAGCTACGAGAACCTGTGGTACCGCGACCACACCTCCGGCACGGCGGTGGTGGTGGCCGCGTTGTCCCGGGTCGGGCACGCCCGGCACGACGTGGTCCGGCGGGCGGTGCGCTGGCTGCGCGACACCCAACTGCCCGACGGGTCGTGGGGGCCGGGCGACGGCACCGCCGGGTCGGTCGAGGAGACCGGCTGGGCCGTGCAGGGGCTGCTGGCAAGCGGTGACCCGGAGGCCGCCGACGCGGTCGACCGGGGGGTCTCCTGGCTGCTCGCCGCCGCCGGGCCCGACGGCGGCTGGCCGGCCACCCGGGTCTGCAACTACATCCGCCACCACCTGCGCTACCCCAACGCGGTGATCACCCAGGCGGTCGCGCTGCGGGCGCTCGGCGAGTACCGGCGTACCGTCGCCGGGCAGGCGGACGTCACACCCGGCGCGGTCGCCCGATGAACGCCGACGTCGTCGTGGTCGGTGCCGGGGCCGGCGGCCTGGCCGCCGCCCGCGCGCTCGGCGCGCGGGGGCTGCGGGTGCTGGTGCTCGACCGGCAACGCACCCCCGCGTCGATCGCCAAGGGCGAGATCCTGCAACCCGAGACGGTACGCATCCTGGACGGTTGGGGTGTGCTCGACGCCCTGCGGGCCACCGGCGCGTGCCCGGTCGACCGGCTGGCCATCCGCGACCCGCAGGGCCGTCCGCTGCTCGCCCTCGACTACGGCACCCTGCCCGGCGGCTACCGGCAGATCCTCTGCGCCGACTACGGCGACCTGCGTGCCGTGCTCGCCGACGGGCTGCCCGCCAGCGTCGAGATCCGCTGGGGGCAACGGGTCACCGGCCCGCTGCGCGCCGCCGACGGCCGGGTCACCGGGGTCCGGGTCACCGGCGGCGACGGCGACCAGGAGATCCGGGCGGCGCTGGTGGTCGCCGCCGACGGGATGTCCTCGCCGCTGCGTAAGGCCGTCGGCATCGACGTCGAGCGGCGGGAGTACCCCCACGGCCTGGTCGCCTTCGACGTGCCCGGGGTCCAGGTGGCCGACGAGGTGTCGGCCTACCGCACCGGGCGGGGCCTGTGCCTGGTCTACCCGCTGCCCGGCGGGCGGTGCCGGGTCTACGTCCAGGTGACCCCGGACGAGTTCCGCGGCCGCAGCACCGCCGACCTGGCCGACTGGTGCGACCGGCTGCTCGCCGGGGTGCCGGCCGTCCGGCCGCTGGGTGCGGCGCTGCGGGCGAACCTGCACCGGCGGCAGCTCCTCGCCGTCTACCGGCTACGGGCGGCCCGGTTGACCGTGCCCGGGCTCGCCCTGCTCGGGGAGGCCGCCCACGCGGTGCACCCGATGGCGGCGCAGGGCGTGAACAGCTCCCTCGCCGACGCCGAGACCCTCGCCGCCGGCCTCGCCGCCGGTGGGGGCCACCTGGACGACGCGACCGTGGACCGGGCGCTGCGCGACTACGACGCCGCCCGCCGGCCCCGGCTCGACCACGTCGCCACGGTCAGCCACAACGCCGCCCGCATGATCACCAGCGTGTCGGGGCTACCCCGGCTGCTCGGGGCGCGGATGATGCGGCGCACCGCGGCCAACCCCCGGCTGCTCGGGCTCACCGCCGGCAACCTGTCCGGCACGAACGTCCGACCGCTGTCCCTGGTCGACCGGATGTACCAGCTCGGGCTGCTCACCGACCGGCACGCCCAGCCACCTGTTCCCGCCGGCCCCGCAACGAAGTGAGCGACGATGACCACTGCCACCCCCGTCGGCACCCAGCCGCCGGCCGACCTGTCGATGAACGAGACGCCGTACCCGCCGCTGCCGAGCATCCGGCGGATCGTCGAGGACGGGGCCGCCGCCCTCCAGCGGTACCCGGACCGGACCGCCGCTGCGCTGCGCGGCGCGCTGGCCGCCCGGTTGGGCGTGGGGCCGGAGTCGATCCTCGTCGGGCCCGGTTCGGCCGGGCTGTGCCAGCACCTCGTCCAGGCGCTCGGGCCGCGCCCGGAGGTGGTGCACCCGGCGCTGTCCTTCGAGGGCTACCCGCTGATCATCGGCAACGTCGGGGCCCGGGGCGTACCGGTGCCGATGGACGGCTACCGCCACGATCTGCCGGCGATGGCCGCCGCCGTGACCGACCAGACCCGAGCAGTGCTGCTGTGCAACCCGAACAACCCGACCGGCGCGGTCCTGCACCGCGACGAGATCGAGGCGTTCCTGGACCGGATCCCGGCCGACGTGCCGGTGATCATCGACGAGGCGTACCGGGAGTTCGTCACCGACCCGCAGGTGCCCGACGGGATGGACCTGTTCCGCGCCCACGACAACGTCTGCGTCCTGCGTACCTTCTCCAAGGCGTACGGGCTGGCTGCGCTGCGCGTCGGCTACGCGGTGGTGCCACCCCGGGTGACACCGCTGGCCGGCATGGTGGGCGCGGTGTTCTTCCCGAACAGCCTGGCCCAGGCGGCGGCGGTGGCGAGCCTCGACGAGGCGGTCACCCCGGAGCTGACCCGGCGCTGCGCCGACCTGGCGTCCGCGCGGGCCCGGCTGATCGACGCGCTGCGCGGCATCGGCCTCACCGTGGCCCCCAGCGAGGCCAACTTCGTCTGGCTGCCGCTGGGGGAGCGGGCGGTGCCGTTCGCCGAGCGGGCCCGCGACGCCGGCATCCTGGTGATGGCCCTGCCCGGCGCGGGGGTCCGGATCACCGTCGGCACCGACGAGGCGAACGAGCGGCTGTGCGCCTTTGTCCAGAACACCTGGCCCACGTGACCGCGAGGTCGGAGCGTGGGCTTCGGGAAGACGCTTTCTACAGCTGCTTGACCTTGTCGAGAAACGTCTCCCAACTGGCGCTGCGGGCGAACCAGGGAGGCGTCAGCTGGCCGAGTGCCACGATTCGCTCGGCGATGGCGATGCTGTCGGCCTCCGTGTAGGTCTGGAACGACGGTCGTGCGCCCGGCGGTGTGACCGCCTTCTTGAGCTCTTCCTTCGCGTTGCGGATCCTGCCGACGTCCCGTCCGGCGAACTGGTCCGGTCGACGCCACGTGGGACGGACGGCGTGGACCGCGTCGGGGAACAGGAACCACCAGGTCTCGATCTCCCACGCGGGCACGATCGCGAGTACCGGCCAGCGCAGCGACCGGTGGCTGTCCTCGATCTTCGCGATCAGCTTCTCGTGTGCCGGCTCCACCTCGTCGGCATCCTCGTGCATGAGGACCGCGCGGATCGGGGTCCGCACGTCGACGGCCCGCAGCAGGGCGGCGGTCTTCGTCGACTGGCTCGGCAGCCGCTGCGGGGGCACGTTGCGGACCAGCGACATCGGTTTGCGGAGCGGCCTGAGGGCTCCGCGGGGGATGTCCGGGCGCAATGCGGCCACCAGGATCTGAATCGTCCTGCGGTCGTTGTCGTCTTCGCCGAGGATCACCACCACCGAGCGGTTCTCACCTCGTCTCGCGATCATTCCGGGCAGCCCCCGAGAGCGCCGGAGAACCACAGCTCACCCAACCCGAGCTCGCCGTGTAGTTCCTGCTCCATGGCCTTGACAGCTTCGGGAGCGATCGCGGGGATCTTCGACGCGGCGTCCGCGCCCCGCTCACACACGATGAGTTCGTCCGGCGTCAGCCGGTTGACCAGCGGGGGGGAGTGGGTGGCGATCAGGAACTGCGTGCGTCCGGACGCCTCGCGCAACAGCTCTACCAGGCGGTCGAGGATGTGCGGGTGCAACCCGTGGTCTATCTCCTCGATGCAGGTCAGTCGTGGCGGCGACGGGTCGTAGAGCAGCGAGAGCAGCGCGAGGGCGCGGATGGACCCGTAGGAGGCCTCCTGCAGCGTGGTCGCCCCGGACAGGCCTTGCTCCACCAGGGTGAGGACCGTTCCTTCACCGGCACCGCCGATGGCGGTGAACTGAAGACGTTCGAGACCGGGAATGAACGCACGGGCGTCGCGTTGCAGCGCGTCGAACCGATCGGGGTGCCGGTCGGCGAGGAAGGCGAGGAAGGCGGCGAGGTTGCTCGCGTCATCGTGTAGACGCTCACTCGCACGTTCCTGTGATGGTTGCCGCGCGGCGGCGACGTCGACATCGAAGACGCGGAAGCTGGCGAACATGTCAGCCAGGGCCTCGACCTGCTCGCCGCCGTCCTCGGGGCTGAGCTTGGGCAGGGTGGACAGGCCGAGCGAACCTTCCCGCAGGCTGGCGGTGTCCTCGCCGCCCTCCGGCTTGTGGAAGGTGATCAGGCCACCCTTGACCGTGATGCGCCGGCCCGGACCGGCCGTCCGCTTGAACGCGAAGCTCTCGGCTCGCCGTAGGTAGTACCGCTCCCTCTCGCTGCGACCCGACTTGAGCTTGTCGGCGGAGAACTCCAGCGTGTAAGTGTCGGTCGTTTTCAAGGAACTGTTTCTGGTGACTGCGGCCTCTACCTCGATGCTGATCGTCTGCCGCGCCCCCCGCGCGTCCCGGAAGGCCACCCGATCGAATCCCGCGCGGCGGTCGAGCGCCGGCGCCAGGTCGGCCCGGGTGGCGTCGCCCAGGAACGCGATGACATCGAGGAAGTTCGACTTGCCTGCGCCGTTGGGGCCGACGAGCACGTTCAGCGCCCCCAGACGCACCTCGACGTCGCGGAGGCTCCGGAAGTTGGTCACCTTCAGCCGGAGTAGGTAGGGGGGACGCCGGACAGCCACGCCCGCAGCGTACCCGGTGGATCTCCGTCTAGGCGGTCGGCGCGGCCCGGGCGATGTCCGCGTCGCCAACCGGGCGGGTGGTGGTGGTCTCCCAGCCGGTCAGGCAGAGGTAGCGCAGGTCGGGGTCGTAGTCGGCGGTCAGCACCGGCCCGGAGCGGTCCGGGTCGGCGGTGAGGACGTCGAGCAGGGTCCACCACGGTCCGGTGACCGGTTGTCCCGGCGGGGCGACGGTCACCCCGTCGGTCGGGTGCGTCGGCCAGGCCGCCGCGAGGCCGACACCGAGCACCAGCCGGGCGTCGGGCCGGCCCGCCGACAGCGTGGCCAGTTCGGACCCGGCCAGCGCGGCGACGTCGCCGGCCGCCACGTCCGGATGCTGGCGGAGCACCGTCGTGCGGGCCGGGGCGTGCACCACGTCGCCGGTGTGCTCGGGCACCGCCCCGCCCGCCGGGGCGGTGCGGAAGAGCATCGCGACGGCCTGCTGCCGGGCCGGGGCGGGCGTCGGCGTGTGGTACGGCAGCACGGCCTGGTCGACGGCGATCACCAGGGCCGTCGTGCCGCCGCCGGACGAGGCATACGCGTGGGCGAGCCGGAGACCGCTGACGACCGCCGCCGGTCCCTGGTCGCAGACGGCGAAGGAGAGCGGTGTCCCCGGGCAGAGGTGGCTCAGGTAGGTGGCGGTGGCCCGGCCGGGCAGCACGTCGTGCCGGGCGAACGCCAGCACAAGCAGGTCGACCGGTTCGTGCGGCGGCACGAGCGCCCCGATCAACGCCTCGGCCATCTCCGCGTGGGACCTGCCCAGCGCCTCCTGCCCCGGGCCGTCCGGCAGTTCCAGCCCGTACGGGATGGCCAGGTCGGCCAGGTAGCGGGCGGAGCGGGCCCGCTGGTCCGGATCGTCCAGCAGCGTGGCCGGCCCGGTGAAGACCCGCCGGGCGGCCCGGATCAGGTGCAGCTCGGTCGACGGGGCCGCCATCGCGGTGCTCCTTCCTCGGTGTCCGGCCGGCGCGCGGTCCCGGTGGGCGCAGACCGGCGCGGTGTCAGTGGGCGAAGACCATCGCGGTGTCAGTGGGCGAAGACCATCGCGGCGAAGGTCGCGCCCTCGCCGGCCCCGACCGCCGCGACCAGGTACCGGTCACCCGGGCTCAGCAGGCCGCGGTCGCGGGCGGTCAGGTAGTTGGTGAACGCGTCCGCGCAGAACACGTGGCCGGTCTCCCGGACGTTGTCCAGCAGCACCCGGTCGCGGGGGAACCCGATCAGCCGGCTCAACCGTTGCCAGGTCACCACGTTGACGTTGTGCGGCAGGATCAGCCGGATGTCGTCGAGGGTCACCCCGGCCACCGCGAGGGCCCGGCCGATCACGTCGGCCAGCGCCGGCCGGTACTCGCGCTGGAACTGCGCGCCGGACGCGCCACCGGCGACGTCGAACTCGCCCCGCTGCCGGCACGCGTAGCCGAGCAGCCGGTCGCGGGGACCGTCGAGGCTGACCAGGCACGCCGACGCCCCCTCGCTGAACACCGAGGTCTCCGGGATGAACTGGGCGTCGCGGGTGAACGCCTTCTCGGCGGTGAGCACCAGCGCCAACGGCCCCCCGCCCGGCGGGTGCGGCCCCGGCTCGGCAGCCAGCAGCCGGCCGGCCATCTCGATGGCGAGCAGCGCGCTGGCACAGGACTGCTGGGTCAGGGTGAAGGCGACCGTGTGGCGGAGCCCCAGCGCGCGGCAGACGTCGTGCAACGGGTTGACCGGGTACGGCACGACGACGGGGAACGCCCGCCCGTACAGCACGAACCGGACCCGGTGTTCCTGACCGCGCAGGGCGGTGAGCGCGGTGGCGGCCTGTCGGAGCAGGTCGGCCAGGGACCGGTCGGGATCACGGCGTACCTGGTCGAGGCCGTGGAACCGGCGGAACAGCCGGACCTGCATCTCGGTCAGCTCCAGCGGGCCGGCCAGGCTCTCGATCGGGACGCGGTGCGGCGGCAGGTGGACCGCGACCGCGTCGAGCGCCGTCATACCGCCGGTGCCGGGGTCGACCGGGGACGGCCGGTGACCGGGCCGGAACCCGCCCCACCGCTGTACGGCACAGTGGATGGTCGTACCCGGGAACGTTGCTCGTCGACCGCCACGGCAGGAATCCCATCAGCGGCGTCCGTCGCTGTCAACGCGTGCCAGAATATCGACGTGGCCCGCTTCCTGTTCGTCGTCCTGCCGGTGGCCTCGCACCTGAACGCCCCGCTCGCCATCGGCCAGGCGCTCCGGGCGGCCGGGCACGAGGTGGCGTGGTGCGGTCCCCGCACCGACCTGCGCCCGCTGATCGGCCCCGACGCGACGCTCTACCCGACCGGCAAGCGGTACTTCCGCAACGGCGACGAGTCGGGCATGGCGTCGGTACGCAGCCTCTGGGAGGGGCACGTGCTGCCGGTCAACCGGTTCATCCGGGACGCCGTCGACCGGGCGGTGGCCGACCACCGGCCGGACGTCGTCGTCGTCGACCAGTACGCGCTGGCCGGCGCGTTGGCTGCGCACCGGCACGGGGTGCCGTGGGCGACGTTCTGCGTGGGCGCGCTGGAACTGACCCCGCCGGACCTGCCCGGGTTCACCGACTACGTTCGCGCGCAACTGGCCAGGGTCTGGGCGATGACCGACCTGCCCGTCGACGACGCGATCGACCTGCGCTTCTCGCCGTACCTGGTGATCGGGCTGACCAGCACGGCGCTGACCGGCGCGACGCCGCTGCCGGCGCGGTGCGTGCTGACCGGCCCGGCCCTGGGCCACCGCCCCGACGCGCCGGCCTTCGACCGGGCAGCCTGGGACCCTTCCCGCCGGCACCTGCTGGTCACCGTCGGGACGATGGCCGAGCACCTGGCCCGGGACTTCTACCGGCGGATGATGGCGGCCACGGCGGCCCTGGCCGACCGGGTGCAGGTGGTGGTCACCGCCTCGCCCGACGTGCTGCCCGACCCGCCCGCACACGTGCTGGCCGCCCCCCGGGTGCCGGTGCTGGAGCTGATGCCCCGGCTGGACGCGGTGGTGTCGCACGGCGGGCTGGGCACCGTCACCGAGGCGTTGGCGCACGGCGTACCGGTGGTCGTCGCGCCGATCCGGCACGACCATCCGACGGTGGCCCGCCAGGTGACCGACGCGGGCGCCGGCATCGAGGTCGCGTTCGCCTCGGCGACTCCGGCGGACCTCACCGCCGCGCTCACCGCCGTCCTCGACGATCCGGCCTACCGGGAGGGGGCCCGCCGGGTGGCCGAGTCGTTCGCCGCCGCCGGTGGCGCAGCAGCCGCCGCCCGGCACCTCGCCGCCCTGGCCGCCCGGCCCATCGACCATTGTCCTTCGGGTACGGCCACACTAGCCTGACCTGACGCACCCGCAGGGGTGTCGCCGTCCACCGTCGACACCCGTGGGTCGACACCCCGTGGCCCGGCGTCGTCGCCGTCCGAGGAGGCTCGATGATCGAGGCCACCGACCTGCGCAAGTCCTACCGGGTCGGCCGGGGCCGCAACGCCGGCACCGTCGAGGCGGTACGCGGGGTGGACTTCGCCGTGCAGCGCGGCGAGATCGTCGGGTTCCTCGGTCCCAACGGCGCGGGCAAGTCCACCACCATGCGGATGCTGGCCACGCTGATCCGCCCGGACGGGGGGCGGGCGACGATCGCGGGTGTCGACCTGCTGCGGGCCCCGGCCCAGGTGCGTCGGCAGATCGGTTTCGTGGCCCAGGCCAGCGGCACCTACGACGACTCGACGGCCCGCCGGGACCTGGTGCTCCAGGCCCGGCTGTACGGCTTCGGCAAGGCCGAGGCGCAGCGCCGGGCCGAGGCGGCGATCGGCGCGTTCCAGCTCGACGACTTCGCCGACCGGCGGATCAGGACGTACTCCGGGGGGCAGCGTCGGCGGCTCGACGTGGCGCTCGGCGTGATCCACTCCCCGCAGGTCATCTTCCTCGACGAACCGACCGCCGGGCTGGACCCGCCGAGCCGGGTGCGGATGTGGCAGGAGGTCCGGCGGCTGCGCGCGGAGGGCATGACGGTCTTCCTCACCACCCACTACCTCGACGAGGCCGACACCCTGTGCGACCGGCTGTCCATCATCGACGGTGGTCGGATCGTCGCCGAGGGCACCCCGTCGGATCTCAAGCGGGAGATCTCCGGTGACGTGGTCGCGATCGACCTGACCCGCGCCGACGTGACCGACGGCCCGGCCGACGCCGACCTGCCGATCGCCACGAAACTACTGACCGAGCAGCCGTACGTGCACTCGTCGGAGGCGGTCGACGGCACCCTGCGGCTCTACGTGGACAGTGCCGCGACGGCGATCCCGCAGATCATGCGCACCCTGCTGGCGCGGGGGATCGAGCCCGGGGCGATCGAGGCCCGCCGGCCCAGCCTCGACGACGTCTTCCTGGCCAAGACCGGCCGCTCCCTGGAGGAATGACCCGGCCGGTACGAGAGGAGCCGCAGTGAAACTGGTCCGCGACACCTGGCTGATCTTCGGGCAGGAGGTCGGCCTGATGGTGCGCAACCCGGTGATGGTGGCGTTCAGCCTGGCCCAGCCGGTCACCTACCTCATCCTGTTCGCCCCCTTCCTCAAGGTGGTGATGGTCGACCGGGGCGCCTCCTCGTACGCCGACGCCTACCGCATCTACGTGCCCGGCCTGTTCGTGGCGATGGGCCTGTTCGGTGGCCTGTTCGCCGGGTACGGGCTGCTCAGCGCCCTGCGCGCCGGCATCATCGACAGGTGCCGGGTGACCCCGGTGAGCCGTACCGGCCTGCTGCTGGGCCGGGCGCTGATGCACGTCTGCCTGAACGTGGTGCAGGCGGTGATCATCACGATCGTGGCGTTGCCGTTCGGGTTGCGGGTGCACCTGGGCAACCTGCTCATCTCGTACGCGCTGCTGTCGGTGATGGTGCTGCTGAGCACCTCGATCTCGTACGACATCGCGCTGCTGGTGCGCAACGAGAACAGCCTCGGCGTGCTGGTCAACACCGTCGGCCAGCCGATCTCGCTGCTCGCCGGGGTGCTCATCCCGCTGGTGCTCGCACCACTGTGGATCCAGCAGGTCGCGGTCTGGAACCCGTTCTCGTGGGCGACCAACGGCATGCGGGCGTTGTTCAACGGGCAGCTCACCGAGCCCGTGGTCTGGCAGGGTGCCCTCATCATGATCGTGCTGGCCGCGATCAGCCTGGTCTGGTCGTCGCACCTGTTCAACCGCGAGGTCTCCTGAGCCGGACCGCAGTCGACCGGGCCGGTGTGACCAGGATTGATGTTGGCCATTGTCTGCCGGTGGTCGGCGCTCTAGCCTGAGCGTGTCCCAGATCGGCCGCTGCGCCGTGGTGCGGTGACCGTGAGCGTGCCAGGTGAGGAGACAACTCGTTGGGTGCCGACAACTTCCGGGCGACGCTCGCGGCCGACATGGAGCTGGGGGCCGGCAATGTGCTGCTCCGGCTCGCCGAGCACGGCGCCGACCCGGACCTGCCCCGGGTGACCTTCGACGTCGACGTGGACGGCATCCCCGCCTGGACGCCGCTGTCGCTGGCCACCCTCACCGAGCGGGTCGCCGCCCGCGCCGACTGGTTCCGGCAGCGGGGCATCGGCTGGCGTGACCCGGTCGCGGTCTATGTGACGTCCGCGCCCGACGTGTTCCTCAACTTCTTCGCCCTCAACCGGCTCGGCGCGATCCCGGCCCTGATGAACGGCAACATGCCGATCGAGCTGGCAGCCGAGTTCATCAGGCGGCTGCGCGGTGTCGGCGTCGTCGTCGACGCCGATCACGCCGCGCTGCGCGAGCACGACCTCGGGACGCCGATCCTCGGCGACGCCGCGGAGACCGGCACCGGCGACCCCGACCAGGCCCCACCGCACTACCGTCACCACCCCGAGGACCCGGTCGCGATCACCCACTCGTCGGGCACCACCCGGGTGCCGGCCGCGATCGTCCACTCGCACCACGGGCTGTTCGCCGCCATCCGGGCCGTCCGGCTCACCGAGTCCCGTCCGTACGGCGAGGTACGCGAGCTGTCCGTGCTGCCGGCCGCGCACGCCGCCGGCATCATCACGGTCAACCAGGCGCTGTGCAACAGCTACCAACTGCTCTACCTGTCGGCGCAGGGCGGCCCGTTCGCCAGCAGCGCCGAGACGATCCTCGACGCCATCGAACGCTGGCGGCCGACCGGCGTCTTCGGTTTCGCGGTGACCTGGTCCGAGCTGGCCCGCCACGACCTGACCACCCGTGACCTGGGTTCCGTGCGCAACTGGTTCAACACCGGGGACTGCGCCCACGAGTCGCACGTGCGGCGGCTGGTCGCCGTGGGCAGCCACCCGGCGTACACCCGGCAGGGCATGGTGGACGTGCCCGGGTCCAAGTTCGTCGACATGCTCGGCTCCACCGAGATGGGCCACGGCGCGTTCCGGATCAGCCACCGCCTCGGCAGCGACAACTACGACCGCTGCGTCGGCAAGCCGTACCCGTTCGCGCAGATCGCCCTGCTCGACGTGGCCACCGGCGAGGAGGTCCCCGAGGGGCAGGTGGGGCACGTCGGGCTCAAGTCGCCGACCCTGGCCCTCGGGTACTGGAACGACTCGGTCAACACGTTCCGCACCCGGCTGGGCGGCTACTACCTCACCGGTGACCTGATGTACCGCGACCCGGACGGCAACTACCACCACGTCGACCGGGCCAGCGACGCGGTCGACCTGGGTGACGGCAACTGGCTCTACACGGCGCTGTCCGAGGAACGCATCCTGAAACACTGCCCCGACGTACGGGACTGCACGGTCATCGCGGCCCGGGAGGCCGACGAGCAGACCGTCACCGAGGTGCTGCTCGTGCTCGCCGAGGACGCCGACCCGGAACTCGACCGCTCCGACCAGGTCCGGGCCGCCCTCGGGCCGGTGGTCGCGGCGACGCTGCGGCGGGTGGTCACGGTGCCTGCCGACGGCGTGGTGATGGGGCCGACGGGCAAGGTCCGCAAGTTCCTGATGCGCCAGCGGCTGCTGGCCGACGCCGGGGCGGCCACCACCGGCTGACCGGTGAAGCGCCCCGCGCCCCGACCGCTCACGGCGGCCGGGGCGCGGGGCGCTACCGGCGGGTGTCAGCCCAGCCGGGACTCGATCGCCTCGATGATGCGGGGGCGCAGCTCGGCGGCCCGGATCACCGCGTCGACCGAGCCGACCTCCACCGCCCGCCCGATGTTGTGCACCCGGTCGAACTCCGCCGCCACCTCGCCGAGCTTCTCCGCACGGACCGCCGCGCGGGTCTCGTCGAGTTCGGCGGTGAGCGCGGCCCGCTCGGTGCCGGTGGCCGCCGCGACCCGCGCCTCCAGGTCGCGGACCCGCAGGTCGGCCGCCGTACGGGCGTTGACTTCGCCGGAGAACACCACCGCCGCCGCCGGGGCGCCGCCGAGCACCGAGGCGAACGAGCCCTCCAGCGCCAGCACCGTCATGTTCGGGTTCAGCGCCTTGGAGAAGACCACGAACGCCCCACCGTGGTACCGGGAGATCACGCAGAACACGATCGGTCCCCGGAAGTTGACGATCGCCCGGCCGATCTCGGCCCCGTACTCCAGTTGCAGCTTGCGCATCGACTCGGGTGAGCCGTCGAAGCCCGACAGGTTGGCCAGCACCACCAGCGGCCGGTTGCCGCTGGCCGCGTTGATCGCCCGCGCGGCCTTCTTGGACGAGCGGGGGAACAGGGTGCCCGCGGTGTAGGTGTCCGGGCCGTCGGTGGGCGGGAAGCCACGCCGGGGCACCGACCGCGACTCGATGCCGAGCAGGCAGACCGGAATGCCACCGAGGTGGACGTCCTGCACCACCGCGGTCTCCGCGTCGGCCATGCCCGCCCACCGCTCCAGCACCGGGTGGTCCTGGTCGGACAGCGCCCGCATCACCGTACGGATGTCGAACGGCTTCTTGCGGTCCGGGTTGGCGGTGGCGGAGAAGATCTCGCCGACGGTGGTGAAGTCGCTGCCCGCCACGGTGTGCGGGAAGGTGGTGACGTCCCGGTCCACCGGGTCGACGGTGGTCGCCCGGCGCGGCTCGCTCTCCCCGGGCGCGACGTACGTGTGGTCGTAGTACGACATCAGCACGTCCCGAGCCGCCGTCAGGTTCGGCGCCCAGTACTGCGCCTGCCCGTTGGGGCCCATCACCCGGTCGTAGCCGCCGATGCCGAAGTTGTCCTCGGCGGACACCCCACCGGAGAAGTCGAGCGACTGCTTGCCGGTGAGCACCATCGCGGCCTCCGGGGTCATCACCAGGATGCCCCGGGTGTGCATGAGCATCGTCGCCTCGGCGTTCCAGTACGGCTGGGCGCCCACGTTGATCCCCGCGACCACGATGTTGATCTCGCCGCCGTCCTGGGTGAACTCGACGATCCGCTTGAGCGCCGCCGCCACCCAGTCCATGTTCTCGGTGCCCGACGTCATCGAGATCCGCGCGCCGGCCGACAGGGCGTACCACTCCAGCGGCACCCGCATCCGCTCGGCGAGGTCCAGGGCGGCGATCACCCGACGGCACTCGGCCTCGGAGAGCGCGCCCAGCGACTTGGTCGGGTCGCCCAGCAGCACCACCCGGGTGACGCCCTGCGGGTGCCTCGGGGTCGGCGTGGTGACCACGCCCGCGACGATCGCCGCCGTGTTGCGTCCCCGGGGCCGGTCCACCGGCACCAGCGCGTGGTCGTCGTCGAGGTCGTGCTCGACGAACTGGCCGAGCAGCCCGGTCAGCTCGTACGGGTAGACCGTGTTGCGGCTGCTGGCCCGCAGCACCTTCAGCCGGTAGTCGTCGAGCGGCTCGACCGGGTCGACCGGCGGCTCACCCATGGTCAGCTCGGCCCCGCCGGTGGCGTCGAACGCGATCCGCACCGCGATCTTGTTGAGCTCGCCGGTCCGGCGGTCGCGCTGCCGCGCGATGAACAGGATCTCCTCCAGCCCCGCGCCGACGGTCGTCGGGCGGACCCGCCCAGCGATCATCTCCATCTCCTCGCGGGTGAGGTCGCTCGGCGGCCAGACGTAGATGACGATCCGGTTGGTGTTGAAGCGGGTCTTGGCCGGGCGACGGGTCTGCGCCCGACGGATCGAGTCCAGGCAGGTGGCGACGATGTCCTCGGCCGTGGGCAGGGCGACCAGCCGCCCGTCGTGCTCCCGCAGCGCGGTCAGGTCGCGTACCTGGGCGAACGCGACGAGCCGCTCGTCGGACGGGTTCTCCCGCGCGACGGCCTGGAAGAGGTAGACCTCCTCGTCCGACGACGGCAGCCGGGTCAGGTCGAACTTGCGCAGCCGCTCCAACTGCATCCGCTGTGCGATGTACGGGTGCAGGCCCCGGATCAGCCGCTCCTCGCTCATCCCCGTGCTCGACGGGCGGAACGTGAAGTGGTGGTGCATCACCGCGCCGCCGCGCCCGGCGACGGTGGTGGTGAGCCGGCGGACCTGGGCCGGCAGCGGGTGCGCGTTGACGACCTCAAGCAGCGCGGCGGCCATCGCGTCGAAGTCCTCCGGCTGGTTCTCCCAGCCGAGGTAGATGTCGGCGTCGACGGCGGAGCCGTCAGCGGCCAGCTCGGCGAGCCCGCGCAGCGCGTCGCCCAGCGCGTCGAACCGGACGGCGGCGGAGAGCAGGCTGGAGTCGGCCCGCTCGGCGACCACGAACGTGCAGTCCGCCACCCGCCGGGTCCGCACGTCGGCCAGGCCCTTGTTGCCGTAGTACCGCCGGGTCAGCACCTCCAGCATCACCGCGTTGTCGAGGTGGTCCCGCACGAGCCGCTGGCCGAGCACCCGCACCAGGGGCTCGGTGCTGCGGACCATCTCCGCGACCCGCTCGGCGCGGTCCGCCGAATCCGGGTGCGCGTCCAGGTGACGCAGGTGCCGGCGGACGGAGGCGTACAGCCGGGCGCGGTTGCGCAGCAGCAGCGGCTGGGCGAACCAGGCGAACACCACCCCGCGGGCCAGGTCGGCGACGACCGGGAACCGGACCTGCGTCGCCGCCACCAGCCGCTCCAGCGCGAGACCGGCGGGCTCGCGCAGCACCGCGTCCGGCGGCGGCTCGCGCAGCCAGGAGCGCAGCAGCGTGGCGATGACCGTGGCGTCGGCGGACGCCCGCTGCTGGGCCAGGAAGATCCGGAACACGGCGGCCTCGAGGGCGGGGGAGCGGTCCAGCTCGGTGACGCCGTAGTGGCCGAGCGCCTTGGCCAGCTTGGCCTGGAAGGCCGCCGGCAGACCGGCCCGCTCGACGTCGAGGCTCTGCAGGTAGGTGTGGAAGTGCTCGCGGGCGCTGGGGACGTGGTTGTCGCCGCTGACGTCCTCCCCGGTCAGCCGGTTGCGGCTGAGTTCGGCGAGGTCGGCGAAGACGTCGACGAGGTCGATCTCCTCGGCCAGCGGGCGGTGGCCGTCGTCGATGGCGGCCCGCCGCGCGGCGAGGTACTCGTCGAGCACCCGGCCGTCGTCGTGCGGGTCCACGTCGAAGCCCAGCAGCAGCCCACGGAGGTCCTCCTGGCCGCGTCGGGTCCGCTCGACCGCCGGGGCCTGGTCGGGTGCGGTGGGCAGGTCCAGGGCCACCGGCGCTGCGGCCTCGGCACCCGGGGCGTCGTCGGCGTCGTCGCCGAGCGGCTCCAGCCGCAGCAGCGCCGCGCCGGCCTCCACCTGGCTGCCGACGGAGACGCCGCACTCCTTGAGCCGGGCCCGGAACGGTGCCCGCAGCACCGTCTCCATCTTCATCGCCTCCAGCACCAGCACCGGTGCGCCCGCCTCGACCTCGGCGCCCACCTCCACCGGGGTGGCGACGACCAGCGCCGGCATCGGCGAGCGGACCACACCGCCCTCGTCGCGGCCGACCCGGTGGGTCACGCCGTCCACCTCGACCAGGTGGATCGCGCCGTGGGTGCCGGTGAGCAGCCGGTACCGGGCGCCGTTGACGGCGATCTGCCCGGTGTGCCTGTCGAACCGGTCCAGCTCGACGTCGGCGGTGTGCACGTCGCCGCCGACCTCGATGCCGACCCGGAACCGGTGCGCGCCGACCCGGGCCACCCGCATCCGGTAGCCGACGCCGCGCAGCTTGAGGTCCAGTGGCCGGCCGCTGGCGTGCTGTACCTGGGGCCGCCCGCCGAACGCCGTCGACAGCAGCCGCTGCTGCTCGGCCCGCTCCTGCTCCTCGTACGCCTCGATCGCGGCGGCGGCGAGCGCGACGGCGGAGTGCCGGTGCGACACGAGCCGGCCCTCGGCGCGTACCCGGTCGATCCAGCCGGTGTCGGCGCTGGCGTCGATCACCTCGGGCTGGTCGAGCAGGTCGAGCACGAAGCTCTTGTTCGTCGCGCCACCCTCGATGATCAACGTGGTCTCGGCCATCGCCCGGCGCAGCCGGCCGAGCGCCTCGTCCCGGTCCCGCCCGTACGCGATGATCTTCGCGATCATCGAGTCGAAGTCGGCCGGGATGGTGTCGCCCTCGCTGACCCCGGTGTCGACCCGGATGCCGGGACCCGCGGGCAGGTCCAGCCGGGCGATCCGGCCCGGGGCGGGGGCGAAGTCGCGGTCCGGGTCCTCGGCGTTGAGCCGGGCCTCGATGGCGTGCCCGCGCTCCACCGGCGGCACCCCGTCGAGCCGGCCGCCCGCCGCGACGTGCAACTGCGCCTTGACCAGGTCGAACCCGGTGGTCAGCTCGGTGATCGGGTGCTCCACCTGGAGCCGGGTGTTGACCTCCAGGAAGGCGAACAGCCGGTCACCCGGGTGGTAGAGGAACTCGACGGTGGCGGCACCCCGGTAGCCGACCGCGACGGCCAGCCGCTCGGCCGAGGACTTGAGTTCGGCCGTCTGCTCCGGGCCGAGGACCGGCGAGGCCGACTCCTCGATGACCTTCTGGTTGCGCCGCTGCACCGAGCAGTCCCGTACGCCGAGCGCCCAGGCGGTGCCCTGACCGTCCGCGATCACCTGCACCTCGACGTGCCGGGCACCGGTGACCAGGCGCTCCAGGAACACGATCCCGCTGCCGAAGGCGCGGGCCGCCTCCTGGCTGGTGCGTTGGTAGGCGTCGGTCAGCTCGGCGTCGCTGGTGACCACGCGGATGCCCCGCCCGCCACCACCGGCGGTCGCCTTGAGCATCAGCGGGTAGCCGATCTCGGCGGCGGCGGCGATCGCGGCCTCCAGGGTCTCCACCGCGCCCCGGCTCCACGGCGCGACCGGCACGCCGACCTCCTCGGCGATCAGCTTCGCGCCGATCTTGTCACCGAGCTTGCGCATCGCGTCGGGGCTCGGCCCGACGAAGGTGATGCCGATCTTCTCGCACAGCTCGGCGAAGGCCGGGTCCTCGGCGACGAAGCCCCAGCCGACCCACGCCGCGTCGGCCCCGGTCTCGACCAGGGCCTGTTCGAGCTTCTTCAGGTCGAGGTACGGCCGGGCGGACGCCGGCCCCAGATCGTAGGCGATGTCGGCCTCGCGGACGAAGGTCGCGGTGCGGTCGACATCGGTATAGAGGGCCACCGTCTCGATGGGAGTGTCGGTCTGCGCGGCCAGCTCTCGGACCGCGTGAATGAGGCGCATCGCGGCCTCACCCCGGTTGACGATGGCGACACGGCTGAACACCCGACCGACTCCTCCGGTAGATCCACGAGTACGCGCCGCAAGGCATCGACCCCCGACAGCGATCACCCTTCCGCGTGCCGGCCGGTAGCGCCATGTCGTAATCACCGAACCCTGAGCGGTGACCGTTGTAGGAACCCCACAAAAGTTTTTGGTCTTCCCCGCCCGTGCCGGAGGCTCTGCGGCACCCGCCGCAGGTCGCCGGGGTCAGCCGTGCGCCGACGCCGCCGCAGCGACCTCCCGGCGGCGGACCACCGCGACCAGCGTCGTGCCGAGGGTCAACAGCGCGCCGGCCACGACCAGGGCCACCGCCCCGTTCACCCGCAACGTCAGCACCGCGGAGACGAACGCGCCCAGGCCCATCGTGGTGATCGCCCCGAACCGGCGGAGCCAGGCCGTGCCCGGACCGCCGGCGGCCCGGCTGTCGGCGGAGAGGTTCACCATGGTCATGGTCACCACCACCGTCGAGAGGTCCCGGATGCCGATGTGCCTGACCGCCGCGGCCTGCGCGCCGAGCACCAGGGCGAGCAGGCCGGTGACGGCCAGCATCACCCCGTGCGCCGGTGGGCCGGTGGCGAGCCAGAAACCGGCCAGGGCGAGCGAGAGCACGCTGCCGCCGACCAGGATGGCCAGGCCGGCGGCGGGCAACGCCGCCGGCCCGGGCGCGCCCCGGGTCAGTCGGGCGGCGAGCACCGCGCCGAGCATGAACGTCAGCAACGCCACCAGGTTGTTGAGCACCGGCAGGCCGGACACCCCGGCCAGGCCGAACCCGATGAAGAGCACGTTGCCCGTCATGTTGCCGGTGAAGACCCGGTCCAGGGCGAGATAGCTGACGCCGTCGACCGCGCCGGTCGCCGCGGTCAGCACCAGCAGCGGCACCTCGTAGCTCTTCGTCATGACCCTTCCGATGATCGTTTCCGGCCGGCAGTCTACCCATGACCTGCGGGAACGTCCCGGGTGGCCGGGACACCGACCCCTGGTGGCCGGGACGCCGGGGCCCGTTGACTGGCCCCATGACCGAGCTGCCGGACCACTTCCCCGCCCACGTCAAGGGCTCCTACGTCAACTGCCAGGAGTACGCCCGGGAGCTGCGGCTCACCCCGCCGCCGGCCGCCGAGCACTTCCCCGAGCACGTGAAGAACTCGTACCCGACCTGCCAGGAGGCGGTCCGCCCGCCCCGGCTCACCCTCGTGCCGGCGGCCGGGGCATGACCACCGTCGTCCCGTCCCGGCTCGACCCGGCCTGGCGGGAGTGGCTGGTCGAGAACCTGGCCATGGGCGCGTCGGTGGCGCAGGCGCGGGCCGTCGCCGTCGCCGGGTCCGCCGACCCCGACGCCGTCGACGCCGAGCTGCGGGACCTGGCCGACCATCCGTACTTCGCGGTGTGCCGGCGGCTCGCCCTGCGCTACGACTGGTTGGAGTCGGTCCTCGACACGTACCGGACGCTACGCGACAGCGACGGCGGGCGGACGCTGGAGCGGCGCGCGGACCTCGACCCCGGGGAGTTCTTCTCCCGCTACTACTTCGGCAACCGGCCGGTCGTGCTGGACGGCCTGATGGCCGACTGGCCCGCCCTCGGCTGGACGTTGGACGGTCTGGCGGCGGCCTGCGGTGACGCCGTGGTCGAGGTGATGACCGGCCGGGAGGCCAACCCCGACCACGCCTGGCAGTACGACAGGCACCGCACCAGCATGCCGTTCCGCGACTACCTGGCGCTGCTCGCCTCGGGCCGGCGCACCAACGACTACTACATGGTGCCGCGCAACGAGAACTGGTCCGGCGCGCTGCGCCCGCTCGTCGCCGACATCCGTGCCCCACGGGGGATCGTGGACCCGTCCGGGCTCGGTCACCTGCTGCTCGGACCGGCCGGCACGGTGACCCCGCTGCACGTGGACAACAGCTCGGTGCTGCTCGGTCAGGTGCTCGGCCGCAAGCACGTCCGGCTGGTGCCGTCGTACGAGCGGCACCTGGTCTATCCGCGCGGCGGCACGTTCAGCGCGGTCGACGCGGCGGACCCGGACCTCACCCGGCACCCCCGCTACGCCGAGGCCACGGTGCTCGACGTCGTGCTGGAGCCGGGTCAGCTGCTGTTCGTGCCGGTCGGCTGGTGGCACTGGGTGCAGGCGTTGGAGGTCAGCGCGACGGTCAGCTTCCATCACTTCGCCGTCCCGGGGCAGAACCACAAGATGGCCACGCCGCCCGCGGCCGGACCGCACCGGTGAGGACCGGGCAGCCCTACGGTCCCTTGTCGACATGCATTATCGTCGATCACATTGTGGGGTGATCCGGCACGCCGGATCTGAGCGAAGGTGGCGACTTTGCGTTATGCCGATGGGCCGGGCGTGACCTACGAGGTCTACGTCGAGGCAATTCCGTCCCGGGTCTGGGAACTGGTGACCGACATTCACCTGCCGGCCCGGCTGAGCCCCGAGTTGCAGCGGGTCGAGTGGTTCGAGGGTGCCGAGGAACTGGCCAAGGGGGCCAGTTTCCTCGGGTACAACAGCCATCCGCGCATCGGGGAGTGGCGCACCGCCTCCTACGTCACCGAACTGGACCAGGAACGGGTCTTCGGGTGGGTCGTCACGGACGTGGACGGCATGTTCGCCGGCCCGGACGGTGCCGGCCGGGCCGACGTGTCGTCGCCGGCGGCCACCTGGCGGTTCGAGCTGGAACCGGAGGGGGCCGGTACCCGGCTGCGGCAGACGGTCCGGGTCGGTCCGGGCCGTTCCGGGCTCAGCCTCGTGATCGACCAGGCCCCCGAGCACGAGGAGCAGATCGTCGAGTCGAGGCTCGGTCAGCTCCGCTCGCACATCGAGTCGGTGCTCGACGGCATCAAGGCCCTGGCCGAGAACCGCACCTCCTGATCCACCCCCAGTCTCCCGCCTCCCGCCCGCCCCCGGTGATCAAGAGAAAGACGTCAGGAACCGCCCGCCGGCTGACCCTTTCCTCTTGATCACCGGGGGCTGCGGCTTGATCACCGGAGGGCCTGCGGCTTGATCACCGGAGGGCTGCGGCGGAGTGGTCGGCGATGGCTGCGACGTGGCGGGATGGTGGGGCAGGGGTGTGGGATTAGGGTGTTGCGGTGGATCACGAGGATCGAATCGCGCTCTTTCTCGACTACGAGAACCTTGCCCTGGGGGCCCGGGAACACCACGGTGGGCGGGCGTTCGACTTCCGTCCGATCGCCGACGCTCTCGCCGAGCGGGGACGGGTGGTGGTCCGCCGGGCGTACGCGGACTGGTCGTACTTCGACGAGGACCGCCGGATGCTCACCCGCTCACACGTCGAGCTGATCGAGATCCCGCAGCGGATGGGGGCCTCCCGCAAGAACGCCGCCGACATCAAGATGGCCGTCGACGCGGTGGAGTTGGCCTTCGAGCGCGGCTACATCTCCACCTTCGTCATCTGCACCGGGGACAGCGACTTCACCCCGCTGGTGCACAAGCTGCGCGAACTCAACAAGCGGGTGATCGGGGTCGGGGTGGAGAAGTCGACCTCGGCGCTGCTCCCGCCCGCCTGCGACGAGTTCCTCTACTACGACCGGCTGGAGGGTGTCGACCTGCCGCCCGTACGGGGCCGGCGCGGTCGCCCGGCCAAGCCGGCGGAACCGCAGCAGCCGGAGGCGGTGGAACCGGCGCCGGAGCAGCCCGAACCGGAGCGCCAGCCGGCCGCCGAGGAGCCGGTACGCGACGCCGAGGCGCTCGCGGTGCTGGTCGCCCAGACCGTCGCCGGCCTGCAGGGCAGCTCGGAGGGGGAGGTGACCGCCTCCCGGCTCAAGCGCACCCTGCTGCGCAAGGACCCCACGTTCAGCGAGTCCGACTACGGGTTCCGCACCTTCGGCGAGCTGCTGCGCCACCTCGCCGGGCACAACGTCGTCGAGCTGGCCGAGGGGCCGGCCAAGGGCGACCCGGAGGTGTCCCTGCCCGAGCACGGCGACCAGGAGGTGGCCTTCGCGCTGCTGCGTACGGTGGTGGCGGAGCTGGCCGCCGCCGGTGGCCCGGTGGCGCTCTCCGGACTCAAGAACCAGCTCCGCCGGGCCCGCCCGGAATTCAGCGAGAAGAAGCTCGGCTACCGCAGTTTCCTCCAGTTCGGTAAGGCCGCCGCCACTGCCGGTGAGGTCACGTTGGCCTGGAGCGCGGAGGCCGACGACTACCTGCTCACGCCCCGGCAGGGGTGACCGGGCGGGGTCGGCGGCGGGCCTCGACGAATTCGTGACTCACGTTCCACGGCCGAGTTGCTATACGGTCGGTGAATGATGGTCGAGGAGCACTGGTGGAACGGTGACCCGAGCCCACGCGGGCGGCGGGACGTCTACATCCGTACCGACGGGGAGGCCTGGGAGGTCCAGGCGCAGATCGGCGGGGCGTCGGGTCGCTCCCGCGTGCAGCAGTGCCCGAGCCGGGCGGCGGCGGTAATCCTGGCCGACGCCTGGCGCGGCAGCAATCCTTCCTGGCGCGGGCTGCACCGCTGATCGGTCCGGGCGCCGGCGGGCGGTCCGCACCGCGTCCCGCCCGCCCCGCCCTCCGGCCGGTCCCGGCCGGGCGCCCCGCGGGAGACCTCCGAGCCTGCTGGCGCGCAACAACGCCGATCACTCAGCGTAGTTTCTTTCTCACCGGCTGGTCGGCGGGGTCCTGAACGGGGCGAGCTAACTGGCAACATTCTTGACAGAAGAGCCTGGTATCGACATCCTTCGAGGAGAGCGCTCTCCCCGGCGTGCTCCCCGCCCCCGATGTCGCCCCAAGGAGCCTCCCGTGCCCGGAGCCCGAGCCGTCCCCCGGCCCCGATCCCTCGCCCGCGCGGCGGTCGCCCTCGTCACCCTCGCCGCCGCCCTCGTCCTGCCCGCCCAGGCCGAGCCCGCCTCGGCCGCCATCGGCGGCATCACCTGGCAGGACGAGTTCAACGCCGCCGCCGGCACCCCCGTCGACCAGAACCGATGGCGCTTCGACATCGGCGGCGGCGGCTGGGGCAACAACGAACGGCAGTACTACACCAACAGCACCAGCAACGCCGTCCACGACGGACAGGGCAACCTGGTCATCACCGCCCGCAGGGAGAACCCGGCCAACTACCAGTGCCACTACGGCCGGTGCGAGTACACCTCGGCGCGGCTGCTCACCGCCGCCACCTTCACCCAGGCGTACGGCCGGTTCGAGGCCCGGATCAAGATCCCCCGGGGTCAGGGCATCTGGCCGGCGTTCTGGATGCTCGGCAACGACATGGGCAGCGCCGGCTGGCCCGCCGCCGGTGAGATCGACATCATGGAGAACATCGGCCGGGAACCGAACACCGTCTACGGCACCGTGCACGGCCCCGGCTACTCCGGCGGAGGTGGCATCACCGGCAGCCGCACCATCGGCCAGCCGCTGGCCGACACCTTCCACACCTACCGGGTGGACTGGGAGCCGAACCTGATCGTCTGGTACCTCGACGGCGTCGAATACCACCGCGTCGACCCGTCCCGGCTCGGCGGCAACCGCTGGGTCTACGACCACCCGTTCTTCATGATCCTCAACGTGGCGGTGGGCGGGAACTGGCCCGGCTACCCCGACGGCTCCACCCAGTTCCCCCAGCAGATGCTCGTGGACTACGTCCGGGTCTCCAGCTACGTCCCCGGCGGCGGCAACCCGCAGCCCGGCACCACCCGGCTGCGCGGCACGCAGAGCGGCCGGTGCATCGACATCCCCAGCGCCAACCCGGTCGACGGCGCGAAACTCCAGATCTGGGACTGCAACACCACCGCCGCCCAGGCGTGGACCTTCGCCACCGACGGCACCGTCCGCGCAATGGGCAAGTGCATGGACCCGGCCTGGGCCGGTACCGCCAACGGCACCGAGGTCAACCTGGTCACCTGCAACGGCAACCCGGCCCAGCGGTTCACCCTCAACGGCGCCGGGGACCTGGTCAACCTCAGCGCCAACAGGTGCGTCGACGTCCGTGACCAGAACCCCAACAACGGCGGCAAACTGCACCTGTGGGACTGCCTCGGCGTCGCCAGCCAGAAGTGGTCCCGCTTCTGACCGGCGGCTATCGCGGACGGCCCACTGCGGCGGGTACCTGTGCCGTGTGGAGTCGTCCACGCGATAGCGGGCACGGCCTGAGATGACGGATGGCCCCCAGCGCACGCTGGGGGGCCATCCGCCGCGTCCCGGGTCAGTGCCGTGCGGCGTGTTCCACGAAAGACTTCCAGTTCTGCGGGTCGAAGGTCAGGACCGGCCCTGCGAGGTCCTTGCTGTCGCGGACGGCAACCAGACCGGGCATGTTGGCGGCTACCTCGACGCAGTCGGTGTTTCCGCTGCGGCTTGCCTTGCGCCACTGGGCGCTGCTCAGGTCCATGACGTCACTGCCTCCTTCAGGAGTCCCATCGACTGGCGGCGGGGCAGGGCGTCGTTGCGGACCGACTCCCACCTCGCCAAGAGGCTGGCCAGGTCTCCCTCGCTGTCGATCGTCGTGCCGGCGAGTTGGCTTTCCAGGGTGCCCACCCAGCTGCCGTCCAGGCCCCTGGCCAGTGCGAACGGCCCGGACATGCCCACATGGAAGCCGGTCAGGCGCGGAATGACGTGCACACTGATCTGGGGGCGTTCGGTCATGACCACCAAGTGGTCGATCTGGCGGGTCATCAGGCCCCGGTAGCCCTCGTCGGTGCGGTGCAGTATGGCCTCGTCGATGACAGCGATGAGCTGGGGTGGGTCCGGCTGGTGGAGAACTGCCTGGCGGTCCATCCGGGCTGCCACCTTCCTCTCCACCTCGTCGTCGGTGAGCAGGTCATCGCAGCGGATCACCGCGCGGGCGTAGTTCTCCGTCTGGAGCAACGCGGGAACGAGACCAGGGTGGAAGCAACGAAGCTGCCGGGCGGCGCGCTCGGCTTCGAGCCACGGCCGGAACCAGCTGGGCTGGCCCTCCTTCTCCATTATCCGAGGCAGGGAGACCAGGAGGCCGCCGGAGTGGAGCACCTCGTCAGCCCGGGAGAGGAACTGCCTGTCGAATGCACCTGCTTGCCGAACTCCTCCTGGTTGAGTCCGGCGGCGAGGCGCATCCGGCGCAGCTGGGCCCGGATCAGACCGGCGGTCGGTTCCTCCACGATCCTCCACAATTCTTACGCGAGAATCACTCGGTATCGCCGCACGAGCGAACGGCTTCGAGGCTGCGACACGACCGTGCGCTTCGCCTTCCGACAGTAATGGCCTGCTCAACAGAATGTCATTCATGGCGGGCTCGCTGGTGGCCGGAAGGCGGTAGCGGGTCCTGCCCGGGGCCGCTCCGCATCCTGAGTGGAGCGGCCCTCTCCAGTCGAGAAGGAGGTCGATGTCGTGGTGGTACGGCCCCCTGTTCCGCGCAACGAACCAACTCACCCGACTCCATCCGGATCATCCGCCGACCCGGATGACCGAGCGCTTCCTGTCCTGGGCAAGAGCACGAGGTTGAGCCCTCGCCCCCGTGTCCGGCGTGCTGGCGGGCGGTCGGAACGGTTTCGGGACACCCCAGCCGCCGCCGGGGTGACCCGGAGAGTGGCTGCCACGGTCGAGGTAGCGGCGTCGAGGGCTAGGGGGCGCTCTGGGGGCGGTAGGGGGTTAGTGCTGCGCCGGGCCGCCGTAGGGTCATCGCGAACAACCAAGAATGCCTGAAGAAGCTCTCTGTTTCGACAATTGCCGCCGCGCCGACCCGTGTGCCGATATTGGCCCGGGTCTGCCCGGCTGGGGCTAGTGGCGGGAGACGTAGATGGAGAACGAGGAGAAGCTTCTCGGGTACCTGAAGCGGGCCACCACCGATCTGCGTGAGGCCCGCCGGCAGTTGCGTCAGGCCGAGCGCCGCGAGTACGACCCGATCGCGATCGTCGGTATGAGCTGCCGCTTCCCGGGTGGTGTGGACAGTCCGGCCGCCCTGTGGAAGCTGCTGGTCGACGGGACCGACGCGGTCGGCGACTTTCCCGACGACCGGGGCTGGAACGTCGAGGAAATCTACGACCCCGACGATTCCAAGACCGGTAAGACGTACGCGAAGACCGGCGGTTTCCTTTCCGACGCCGCGCTATTCGACCCCGAATTCTTCGGCATTTCCCCACGCGAGGCGATCGCCATGGACCCGCAGCAGCGGCTGCTGCTGGAGGCGTCCTGGGAGGCGTTCGAATCGGCAGGCATCGACCCGACGTCGGTCCGTGGCAGCCGCACCGGGGTGTTCGCCGGGCTGATGTACCACGACTACTCCAGCCGACTGCCGCAGGTGCCCGCCGAACTGGAGGGCTTCATCGGCAACGGCAACACCGGCAGCATCCTCTCCGGCCGGGTCGCCTACGTGCTGGGCCTGGAGGGCCCCGCCCTCACCGTCGACACCGCCTGCTCGTCGTCGCTTGTCGCGCTGCACCTGGCCATCCAGTCGCTGCGCCGCGAGGAGTGCACCCTGGCGCTGGCCGGTGGGGTGACCGTGATGGCCACCCCGGAGACGTTCGTCGACTTCAGCCGCCAGCGTGGGCTGGCCGCCGACGGCAGGTGCAAGCCGTTCGCCGCCGCCGCCGACGGCACCGGCTGGGCCGAGGGTGTCGGGATGCTGCTGGTCGAGCGGCTCTCCGACGCCCAGCGGCACGGGCACCGGGTGCTGGCCGTCGTCCGGGGCACCGCGGTCAACCAGGACGGCGCGAGCAGCGGCCTCACCGCCCCCAACGGTCCCTCGCAGCGGCGGGTCATCGCCGACGCCCTCGCCAACGCCCGGCTCACCGCCGACCAGGTCGACGCCGTCGAGGCGCACGGCACCGGCACCCGGCTCGGCGACCCGATCGAGGCGCAGGCACTGCTCGCCACGTACGGGCGGGACCGGGAACAGCCGCTCTGGCTCGGCTCGGTGAAGTCGAACCTGGGGCACACCCAGGCCGCCGCCGGCGTCGCCGGGGTGATCAAGATGGTGTTGGCGATGCGGCACGGCGTACTGCCCCGCACCCTGCACGTCGACCGGCCCACCCCGCACGTCGACTGGACGGCCGGCGACGTCCGGCTGCTCACCGAGCCGGTCGACTGGCCGGCCACCGGGCGTCCCCGACGGGCAGCCGTGTCGTCGTTCGGGCTCAGCGGCACCAACGCCCACGTGGTGCTGGAACAGGCCCCGACGGTCGAGGCCGCCGACCCGGACGACACCGCCGCACCGACGCCGGCCACCGAGCCGCCGGTGCTGCTCTGGCCGCTGTCTGCCCGGTCGGCGGCGGCACTGGCCGGGCAGGCCGCCCGGCTGCGCGGTTTCCTCACCGACGAGCGTCCGGTGGACGTCGGGTTCTCGCTGGGCGTGGGTCGGGCCGGGTTGGAGTTCCGGGGGGTGGCGGTGGGCGGTACGGCCGCCGAGCTGTCCGCCGGGCTCGACGCCCTGGCCGCCGGCACCGGTGTGTCGGGTCGGATCACCACGGGTCGTACGGCGGTGGTGTTCACCGGTCAGGGTGCGCAGCGGGTCGGTATGGGTCGTGAGCTGGCGGCGGCATTCCCGGTGTTCGCGCAGGCCCTGGACGAGGTGTGTGCGGCGTTCGGCCCGCTGCTGGACGGTGATCTGCGGGAGGTGATGTTCGCCGACCCGGATGGTGTCCTCGACCAGACGGGGTGGACGCAGCCGGCGTTGTTCGCGGTCGAGGTGGCGTTGTTCCGCCTTGCGGAGTCGTGGGGTCTCAAGCCCGATTTCGTCGCCGGGCACTCGATCGGTGAGTTGGCCGCTGCGCACGTCGCGGGTGTGTGGTCGCTGGAGGACGCCTGTCGGGTCGTTGCGGCCCGGGGCGGTCTGATGCAGGCCCTTCCGGCGGGCGGGGCGATGCTGGCCATTGCCGCCCCCCTCGATGAGCTGGACCTCGGTGATGTCGACGTGGCGGCCGTCAACGGTCCCCGCGGGGTGGTCGTTTCCGGTACGGAGGAGCGGATCGCGGCGCTGGAAGCGTCGCTGGAGGTGAAGACGCGCAGGCTTCGGGTGTCGCACGCGTTCCACTCGCACCTGATGGACCCGATGCTGGCCGAATACGGGCAGGTCGTCGACAGCGTGACCGCCAACCCGGCGGACATTTCGTTGGTGTCGACCGCGACCGGTGACCTGGCCGGCGACGACGAGTTGGGTAGCGTCGGGTACTGGCAGGGTCAGGTGCGGGGCACGGTGCGGTTCGCCGACGCGGTCGCCGCGCTGGCGGCTCGTGGGGTGACCCGGTTCGTGGAGATCGGGCCGGACAGTGTGCTCACCGCGATGGTCGCCGACTGCGTGGACGACGCCACCGCCATCGCGCTGCAACGCCGCAGGCGCGAGCAGCCCGGTGCGCACGACGGGAGCACGCACGACGACGGCCAGGTGCAGGCGTACGCGGTCGGCATGGCCCGGGCGTGGGCCGCCGGGATCGCCCTGGACTGGGCAGCGGTGAACCCGGGAGGCCGGCAGGTCGACCTGCCCACCTACGCCTTCCAGCACCAGCGGTACTGGCTCGACGTGCCGCCCGGCGGCGGCGACACCACCGGTCTCGGCCAGACCCCCGCCGACCACCCGATGCTCGGCGCGGTCGTCGACCTGCCCGACACCGGTGGCGTGGTGCTCACCGGCCGGCTCGCCCGCAGCACCCAGCCGTGGCTCGCCGACCACGCCGTGTTCGACACCGTCCTCGTCCCCGGCACCGGGCTCGTCGAACTCGCCCTGCGCGCCGGTGACCAGGTCGGCTGCCCGGTCCTCGACGAGCTGACCATCAACGCCCCGCTGGTGCTGCCCGCCGACGGTGGCCTGGCCCTGCGGGTCACCGTCGACGCCGCCGACGACAGCGGCGCGCGTACCCTCGGGATCTGGACCCGGGCCGACGACGCGGCCGACGACACCGACTGGACCCGGCACGCCGAAGGGGTCCTGGTCCGGCAGGCCGGGGCCGACCCGGCCGCCGCCGACCTCACCGAGTGGCCGCCCGCCGGTGCCGAAGCCGTCGACCTCGACGGCCTCTACGACCGGCTGCGCGACCACGGCTACGGCTACGGGCCGGTGTTCCAGGGGCTGCGCGCGGTGTGGCGGCGCGGCGACGGCGACGCCGCCGAGGTGTGGGCCGAAGCGGCGCTGCCCGAGGTGGCCGCCGCCGACGCGTCCCGGTTCCTGCTGCACCCGGCGCTGCTCGACGCCGCCCTGCACGCCAACCTGGTCGACGAGGGCGCGGGCGACACCCCGCTGCCGTTCTCCTGGCGTGGGGTCACCCTGCACGCCGCGCACGCCGCCACCCTGCGCATCCGGATCTCCCCGGCCACCGGCGACAAGCTGGCCGTCACCGTCGCCGACGGGCACGGCAACCCGGTCGCCACGATCGACCAGGTGGTGGCCCGGCCGGTCGCCGCCGACGCGCTCGGCGCCGCCGGCAACCGGCACCGTCACCTGTACGAGGTGGCCTGGCAGCCCGTCCCCACCCCGGCCGCCGCCACCGGCACCTGGACCGCGCTCGACGTCGACGCGGAACTGCCCGAACCCGCCCCCGACACCGTCGTGGTCACCCTCGACCCGCCCGGCACCCCGCCGGCCGCCGTGCACCAGGCCACCGAACGCCTGCTGGGGCTGCTGCGCCGCTGGCTCACCCACCCGGCGTACGCCCACAGCACGCTCGTCCTGCTCACCCGGGACGCCGTCGGGGCCGGCGACACCCCGGTCGACCCCGCCGCGGCGGCCCTGTGGGGGCTGGTCCGGGCGGCCGAGGCCGAACACCCGGGCCGGTTCGTCCTGGTCGACACCGACGACAGCGGCACCGACCACCTGGCGGCGGCACTCGCCACCGGCGAACCCGAGGTGGCCGTCCGCGACGGCGGGCTGCTGGTACCCCGGCTGACCCGGGTGGCCGTCGACGCGCCCATCGACGGTGGCTGCTGGGCCACCGACCGCACCGTCCTGATCACCGGCGGGCTCGGCGGGCTGGGTAGCCTCGTCGCCCGGCACCTGGTCACCCGGCACGGCGTACGCCGGCTGCTGTTGACCGGGCGCAGCGGCGCGGCCACGCCCGGCGCGGCCGACCTGGTCGCGGACCTCACCGCCGCCGGTGCGGACGTGACGGTCGCCGCCTGCGACGTCGCCGACCGGGACGCGGTCGCCGCCCTGCTCGCCGACCACCGGATCGGCGCGGTGGTGCACGCCGCCGGCACCGCCGAGAACGCGCTGGTCGACGCCCTCACCCCCGAGCAACTGCACCGGGTGCTGCGGCCCAAGGTGGACGCCGCCTGGCATCTGCACGACCTCACCCGCGACCACGACCTGACCGCCTTCGTGCTGTTCTCCTCGTCGGCGGGCTGGGTGGCCGGGGCCGGGCAGGGCAACTACGCGGCCGCGAACCTCTTCCTCGACGCCCTCGCCCAACGCCGCCGCGCCGACGGACTGCCCGCCACGTCGCTGGCCTACGGCCTGTGGGCCACCGGCACCGGCATGGGCGGTCACCTCGACGACGCCGACCTGCACCGGATGCGCCGGCTCGGGATGCCCGCGATGGGTACCGACGAGGGGCTGGCGTTGTTCGACGCGGCCGTCGCCGCCGGGCGGCCCACCGCCGTACCGGTGCGGCTCGACCTGGACGCCTTGCGGCGACGCACCGACGCGTTGCCCGCCGTGCTGCGCGGCCTGGTGCGTACCCCCGCCCGGCCGACCGCCGCCGGTGCGGGTGCGGCGGCCGACGGCCCGCCGCTGGCCCAGCGTCTCGCCGGCCTCTCCGACGCCGACCGGGACACCCTGCTGCTCGACCTGGTCCGCACGCACGCCGCCGCCGTGCTGGGCTTCCCCGGCCCGGCGTCGGTGGAACCCGGCCGCGCGTTCAAGGACCTCGGCTTCGACTCCCTCGCCGCCGTCGAGTTCCGCAACGTGCTCAGCACCGTCACCGGGCTGCGGCTGCCCGCGACGCTCGTCTTCGACCACCCCGAACCCACCGCCCTGGCCCGCGCCCTCAAGGCCGACCTGGTGGTGCCCGACGCCGACCCGGCAGGTGCGGTGCTCGCCGACCTCGACCGGCTGGAGAAGGCCCTGACCGAGGTGCCCGGCGCGGAACACGCCCGGCTCACCGCCCGGCTCGAGGCGGTGCTGCGCGGCTGGCAGGACCGCACCGGCCGCCCCGACGACGACACCCCGCACGACTACGAGTCCGCCACCGACGAGGAACTGTTCGACGTGCTGGAGAACGAACTCGGCCTCTCCTGACGGCAGCCTCCGACGAACCTTCCGGCGCGGGAAAGATTGGTGTGAACGATGGCGAACGACGACAAGCTCCGGACCTTCCTCAAGCGCGCCACCGCCGAACTGCAACAGGCCAACCGGCGGCTGCGTGAGGTGGAGGGCCGGGACCAGGAGCCGATCGCGATCGTCGGCATGGGCTGCCGCTACCCCGGTGGGGTCCGGTCGCCGGAGGACCTGTGGCGGCTCGTCGCCGACGGCACCGACGCCATCTCCGGCTTCCCCACCGACCGGGGCTGGGACGTCGACGGCGTCTACGACCCGGAACCCGGCAAGCCCGGCAAGAGCTACACCCGGCACGGTGGTTTCCTCTACGACGCCGCCGACTTCGACCCCGGGTTCTTCGGGATGAGCCCCCGCGAGGCGGTGGAGACGGACCCGCAGCAGCGGCTGCTGCTGGAGGCGTCCTGGGAGGCGTTCGAGCACGGCGGCATCGACCCGGTCGCCCTCAAGGGCACCGCAACCGGCGTGTTCGTCGGCGTGATGCACCACGACTACGTCGACAGCACCACCTCCGGCAGCCTCGTCTCCGGCCGGGTCGCCTACAACCTGGGCCTGGAGGGGCCGGCGATCACCGTCGACACCGCCTGCTCGTCGTCGTCGGTGGCTATGCACCTGGCCTGCCAGTCGCTGCGTAAGGAGGAGTGCGGGCTGGCCCTGGCCGGCGGGGTCGCCGTGATGGCCACCCCGCAGCTGTTCGTCGAGTTCAGCAGGCAGCGCGCACTGTCCCCGGACGGCCGGTGCCGGTCCTTCGGCGACGGCGCGGACGGCGCGGCCTGGTCCGAGGGTGTCGGGGTGCTGGTGCTGGAGCGGCTCTCCGACGCGCAGCGCAACGGGCACCGGATCTACGGGCTGATCCGGGGTTCGGCCGTCAACCAGGACGGCGCGTCGAACGGGCTGACCGCGCCGAACGGGCCGGCCCAGCAGCGGGTGATCCGGGCGGCGCTGGCCAACGCCCGGCTCTCCGTCGCCGACGTGGACGTGGTCGAGGCGCACGGCACCGGCACCACCCTCGGTGACCCGATCGAGGCGCAGGCCGTGCTCGCCACGTACGGCCGGGACCGGGAGACGCCGCTCTTCCTCGGCTCGATCAAGTCCAACATCGGGCACGCCCAGGCCGCCGCCGGGGTCGCCGGTGTGATCAAGATGGTGATGGCGATGCGGCACGGCACCCTGCCGCGCACGCTGCACGCCGAGACGCCGTCGCGGCAGGTCGACTGGGCCGCCGGGGACGTCCGGCTGCTCACGGAACCGGTCGACTGGCCGGCGCTGGACCGGCCCCGGCGGGCGGGCGTGTCGTCGTTCGGGATCAGCGGCACCAACGTGCACCTCATCGTCGAGCAGGCCCCGTCCGTCGAGGCCGGCACGCCGGGGCCGACCCCGCCGGTGGTCCTCTGGCCGGTGTCGGGGCGTTCCCCCGAGGGAATGGCCCGCCAGGCCGCCCGGATCGCCGGCTTCGCCGCCGACTCCGACGAGCGTCCGGTGGACGTCGGGTTCTCACTCGGCGTCGGTCGGGCCGGGTTGGAGTTCCGGGGGGTGGCGGTGGGCGGTACGGCCGCCGAGCTGTCCGCCGGGCTCGACGCCCTGGCCGCCGGCACCGGTGTGTCGGGTCGGATCACCACGGGTCGTACGGCAGTGTTGTTCACCGGTCAGGGTGCGCAGCGGGTCGGCATGGGTCGTGACCTGGCCGAGGCGTTCCCGGTGTTCGCGGCTGCGTTGGACGAGGTGTGTGCGGCGTTCGGGCCGCTGCTCGACGGTGACTTGCGGGAGGTGATGTTCACCGACCCCGATGGTGTCCTCGATCAGACCGGGTGGACGCAGCCGGCCCTGTTCGCGGTCGAGGTGGCCCTGTTCCGCCTCGCCGAGTCGTGGGGGTTGAAGCCGGACTTCGTGGCGGGTCACTCGATCGGTGAGTTGGCCGCCGCGCATGTCGCGGGTGTCTGGTCCCTGGAGGACGCGTGTCGGGTGGTGGCGGCCCGGGGTGGGTTGATGCAGGCTCTTCCGGCGGGTGGGGCGATGTTGGCGATCGCCGCGCCCCTGGATGAGCTGGACCTGGGTGATGTCGACGTGGCGGCGGTGAACGGTCCCCGTGCGGTGGTCGTTTCCGGCACCGAGGAGCAGATCGCCGCCCTGGAAGCGTCGCTGGAGGTGAAGACGCGTCGGTTGCGGGTGTCGCACGCGTTCCACTCGCACCTGATGGACCCGATGCTGGCCGAATACGGGCAGGTCGTCGACAGCGTGACCGCCAACCCGGCGGACATTTCGTTGGTGTCGACCGCGACCGGTGACCTGGCCGGCGACGGTCAACTCGGTTCGGTCGAATACTGGCAGGGTCAGGTGCGGGGCACGGTGCGGTTCGCCGACGCGGTCGCCGCTCTCGCCGCGCGGGGGGTGACCCGGTTCGTGGAGATCGGGCCGGACAGTGTGCTCACCGCGATGGTGGCCGACTGCGTGGACGACGCTGCGGCGGTCGCGTTGCAGCGCCGGGACCGGGAACAGGTCGCCGCGTACGCCACCGGGATGGCGCAGGCGTGGACCACCGGCGTCGACCTCGACTGGACCGCCGTACACCCGGGGGCCCGGCAGGTCGAGCTGCCCAGCTACGCCTTCGCCCGCCAGCGGTACTGGCTGGCCGCCCCCACCGCCGCCCCGGCCACCGCCACCGACGACTGGCGCTACCGGGTGGTCTGGCGGGCCGCCGACCTGACCACCGGGATGGAACTCACCGGCGACTGGTGGCTCGTCACCCCGGACACTCTCACCGACGACCCCCGGGTCACCGCCGTGGCCGACGCGCTCGCCGCCCGGGGTGCCACCGTCACCCGGCTCACCGGCACCGACCCGCTCGCCGACCGGGGCACCCCCACCGGGGTTGTCTCGCTGCTCGGCCTCGACGACACCCCGGACCCGTACGACGCCGGGCTGTCCGCCGGGGTCACCGGCACCGTACGACTGGTGCACGCCCTCGCCGCCGCCGACGTCACCGGCCGGCTCTGGTGCCTGACCACCGGCGGCGTCGCCGTCGACCGGTACGAGGACCTGCCGCACGCCGCACAGGCCGGGCTCTGGGGGCTCGGCACCGTGCTCTCCCTCGACTACCCCGGCTGGTGGGGTGGCCTGGTCGACCTGCCCGCCGACTGGACGCCCGACACCCTCGACCGGCTCGTCGACGTGCTCGCCGACGGTCGCGAGGACCAGGTGGCCCTGCGCACCGCCGGGGTGCTGGCCCGGCGGATGGTGCGCTGGCCCGTCGCCGGCAGCCCCGACCGGCGCTACACCCCCACCGGCACGGTGCTCGTCACCGGCGGCACCGGTGGCATCGGCGCGCACCTCACCGAATGGCTCCTCGACCGGGGCGCCGAGCGGGTGGTGCTGGCCAGCCGGCGCGGCCCCGCCGCCCCCGGGGCCGCCGACCTGGCCGTCCGCCTGCCCGGCGTCGAGGTCGTCGCCTGCGACGTGGCCGACCGGGACGCGGTCGCCGCGCTGCTCGACGGGATCGGCGACGACCTGACCGCCGTCTTCCACGCCGCCGGGGTGCTCTACGACCCGGCCCCGCTCGGTGAAACCGACCTCGACGACTTCGCCGCCGTGTGCCGGGCCAAGGTGCTCGGCGCGACCCACCTCGACGCGCTGCTCGCCGACCGGCCGCTCGACGCGTTCGTGCTGTTCGCCTCCGGCGCGGCCGTCTGGGGCAGCGCCGGGCAGGCCGCCTACGGCACCGGCAACGCCTGGCTCGACGCACTCGCCCACCAGCGCCGTCGCCGGGGCCTGACCGCCACCTCGGTGGCCTGGGGCACCTGGGGCGGCGGTGGCATGGTCGACGAGCAGGCCACCGAACAGCTCCTGCGGCAGGGCACCCCGCCGATGGAGCCGCGCCTCGCCCTCGGCGCGTTGCAGCAGGTCCTCGACCACGACGAGAGCCACCTCGTGGTCACCGACATCGACTGGGCCCGGTTCACCCCGATCTACACCCTGGCCCGGCCCCGGCCGCTGCTCGCCGCGCTCCCCGAGGCCCAACAGGGCCCGACGGCCGCCGCCCCGGCCGCGCCCACCGACACCTCCGTACTGGCCGGGCTGCCCGACGCCGAGCGGCTGCCGTACCTGCTGGACACCGTCCGCGCCCAGGTCGCCGCCGTCCTCGGGTACGACGCGGCCACCACCGTGGACGTCCAGCGGCCGTTCCGGGAACTCGGGTTCGACTCGCTGACCGCCGTGGAACTGCGCAACGCCCTCGGCACGGCCGTCGGGCTGCGGCTGCCGGCGACCATGGTCTACGACCACCCGACCCCCGCCGTGCTGGCCCGCCACCTGTACGACGAACTCGTCGGCACCGCCGCCCCGACCGCCGTCACGTCCGGCGTCGGCGGGTCCGACCCCGACGAGCCGATCGCCATCATCGGGATGAGCTGCCGCTACCCCGGCGGCGTCCGGTCCCCGGAGGACCTGTGGCGGCTGGTCGACAGCGGCACCGACGCGATCAGCGCGTTCCCCGTCGACCGGGGCTGGGACTCCGACGCCCTCTTCGACGCCGACCCGGACCAGCCGGGCACCAGCTACGTCCGCTCCGGCGGCTTCGTCTACGAGGCGGGAGCTTTCGACGCCGAGTTCTTCGGCATCTCGCCCCGCGAGGCGATCGCCATGGACCCGCAGCAGCGGCTGATGCTGGAGGTCACCTGGGAGGCGTGCGAGCGGGCCGGGATGGACCCGGAGGCGCTGCGCGGCAGCCCCGTCGGGGTGTTCGTCGGCTCCGGCGCCCAGGACTACGGCGACCTGCTCGGCCTCGCCCCCGCCGAGTCGGAGGCGTACCTGAGCACCGGCAGTTCCGCGTCGGTGATCTCCGGCCGGGTGTCGTACGCGTTCGGGTTCGAGGGGCCGTCGATGACCGTCGACACGGCGTGTTCCTCGTCGCTTGTCGCGCTGCACCTCGCCAGCCAGGCGCTGCGGGCCGGGGAGTGCACCACCGCCATCGCCGGTGGGGTGCTGGTGATGTCGAACCCGACCCCGTTCGTGGCGTTCAGCCGGCAGCGGGGGCTCGCCCCGGACGGCCGGTGCAAGTCGTTCTCCGACGACGCCGACGGCACCGGCTGGGCCGAGGGCGTCGGCGTGCTGCTGCTGGAACGGCTCTCCGACGCCCAGCGCAACGGGCACCGCGTCTACGGGCTGATCCGGGGTTCGGCCGTCAACCAGGACGGCGCGTCGAACGGGCTGACCGCGCCGAACGGGCCGGCCCAGCAGCGGGTGATCCGGGCGGCGCTGGCCAACGCCCGGATCACCCCCGACGCGGTCGACGCCGTCGAGGCGCACGGCACCGGCACCACCCTGGGTGACCCGATCGAGGCGCAGGCGCTGCTCGCCACCTACGGCCGGGACCGGGACCGCCCCCTGTGGCTCGGCTCGATCAAGTCCAACATGGGCCACGCCCAGGCCGCCGCCGGCATGGCCGGGGTGATCAAGATGGTGATGGCGATGCGGCACGGCACCCTGCCGCGCACGCTGCACGCCGGGACCCCGTCCCGGCAGGTCGACTGGGCTGCCGGCGACGTCCGGCTGCTCACCGAGCCGGTCGACTGGCCGACCGGGGAGCGTCCGCGCCGGGCGGGGGTGTCGTCGTTCGGCATCAGCGGCACCAACGCCCACGTCATCGTGGAGGAGGCCCCGCCGGTCGAGCCCGCCGCGCCGACCGCGACCCCCGAGCCGCCGGTGGCGCTCTGGCCGCTGTCCGCCCGGTCGGCCGGTGCGCTGGCCGCGCAGGCCACCCGGCTGCGGGACTTCCTCACCGACGAACGGCCGGTCGACGTCGGGTACTCGTTGGCCGTCGGTCGGGCGGCCCTGGACCACCGGGCGGTGGCCGTCGGTGGTACGGCCGCCGAGTTGGCCTCCTCCCTGGAGGTGCTGACCTCGGGTGCCGGCCTGTCGGGTCGGGTGACCGGTGGTCGTACGGCGGTGGTGTTCACGGGTCAGGGTGCGCAGCGGGTGGGGATGGGTCGTGAGCTGGCGGCGGCGTTCCCGGTGTTCGCGCAGGCCCTGGATGAGGTGTGTGCCGCGTTCGGCCCGCTGCTGGATGGTGATCTGCGGGAGGTGATGTTCACCGACCCGGATGGTGTCCTCGATCAGACGGGGTGGACGCAGCCGGCCCTGTTCGCGGTCGAGGTGGCGTTGTTCCGTCTGGCGGAGTCCTGGGGGTTGAAGCCGGATTTCGTTGCGGGTCATTCGATCGGTGAGTTGGCCGCCGCGCACGTCGCGGGTGTCTGGTCCCTGGAGGACGCGTGTCGGGTGGTGGCGGCCCGGGGTGGGTTGATGCAGGCTCTTCCGGCGGGTGGGGCGATGTTGGCGATCGCCGCGCCCCTGGATGAGCTGGACCTGGGCGGTGTCGACGTGGCGGCGGTCAACGGTCCCCGTGCGGTGGTCGTTTCCGGTACGGAGGAGCAGATCGCGGCGCTGGAAGCTCGTCTTGAGGTGAAGACGCGCAGGCTTCGGGTGTCGCACGCGTTCCACTCGCACCTGATGGACCCGATGCTGGCCGAATACGGGCGGGTGCTGGGGGACGTCACGGCCGCTCCGGCGGGCATTCCGTTGGTGTCGACCGCGACCGGTGACCTGGCCGGCGACGGTCAACTCGGTTCGGTCGAATACTGGCAGGGTCAGGTGCGGGGCACGGTGCGGTTCGCCGACGCGGTCGCCGCGCTGGCGGCTCGTGGGGTGACCCGGTTCGTGGAGATCGGGCCGGACAGTGTGCTCACCGCGATGGTGGCCGACTGCGTGGACGACGCTGCGGCGGTCGCGTTGCAGCGCCGGGACCGGGAACAGGTCGAGGCGTACGCCACCGGGATGGCGCAGGCGTGGACCACCGGCGTCGACCTCGACTGGACCGCCGTCAACCCCGACGGCCGGCAGGTGGAACTGCCCACCTACGCCTTCCAGCACCAGCGGTACTGGATCGAGCCCGAGACCATCACCGGCACCGGCACCGGCACCGGCGAGGCCGACGGCGGGTTCTGGGACGCCGTCGACCGGGGCGACACCGAGGTGCTCGCCGACGGACTCGGCGTCGCCCCGGGCGTCGTCACCGAGGTACTGCCCGGCCTCGCCGCCTGGCGGGCCCGGCAACGGGACGCCGCCACCGTGGACGACTGGCGCTACCGGGTGGTGTGGCGCTCCACCGAACTGTCCGACGGCGGCGAACTCACCGGCACCTGGTGGCTCGTCGTACCGCCCGCGTCGACCGGCGACGCCCGGGTGTCCGCCCTCGCCGCCGGACTGGCCGCCCGGGGCGCCGACGTCGTCACCGTCACCGGCACCGACCTGCCCGCCGGGGACACCCCCGCCGGGGTGCTGTCCCTGCTCGCCCTCGACGACACCCCCGACCCCACCGACGCCGGGCTCTCCGTCGGCGTCACCGACACCGTCCTGCTGATCCAGGCGCTCACCGCCACCGACTTCGCCGGCCGGGTGTGGTGCCTCACCGCGGGTGGGGTCGCCGTCGACCGGTTCGAGGAACTGCCGCACCCCGCGCAGGGCGCGCTGTGGGGCCTCGGCACCGTGCTCTCCCTGGAGTACCCGCACTCCTGGGGTGGCCTGGCCGACCTGCCCACCGACTGGACCGACGAACACGTCGCGCGGCTCACCGACGTCCTCGCCGCCGGTACGGAGGACCAGGTGGCCGTCCGTACCACCGGGGTGCTGGCCCGGCGGCTGGTCCGCTGGCCGGCCGCCGGCAACCCCGAGCGTCGCTACACACCCACCGGCACGGTGCTGGTCACCGGCGGCACCGGTGGCATCGGCGGGCACCTGACCGAATGGCTTGTCGGTCAGGGCGCGCGGCGGGTGGTGCTGGCGAGCCGGCGGGGTGCGGCGGCCCCGGGGGCGGCGGAGCTGACGGCCCGGCATCCGGGTGTCGAGGTGGTGGCGTGTGACGTGGCGGACCGGGAGTCGGTCGCCGCGCTGCTGGCCGACCTCGGTGACGAGCTGACCGCCGTGTTCCACGCCGCCGGGGTGCTGCACCAGGAGAAGTCGCTGCCGGAGACCACCGTGGCCGAGTTCACCGACGTGTGCCGGGCGAAGGTGCTCGGCGCGGTGCACCTCGACGAACTGCTCGCCGACCGGCCGTTGGACGCGTTCGTGGTGTTCTCCTCCGGTGCTGCGGTGTGGGGCAGTGCCGGGCAGGCCGGGTACGCGACGGCGAACGCGTACCTGGACGCGTTGGCGCACCGGCGGCGCAGCCGGGGCGCGGTCGCCACCTCGGTCGCCTGGGGCAGCTGGGCCGGCGGCGGGATGGCAGACGGGGAGGCCACCGCGCACCTGCGCCGGCAGGGCACCCCGCCGATGGAACCCCGGCTCGCCGTCCGGGCGCTGCGGGAGGCCCTCGACCACGACGAGAGTCACCTCGTCGTCGCCGACATCGACTGGACCCGGTTCACCCCCATCTACACCCTGGCCCGGCCCCGGCCGCTGCTGGCGGCGCTGCCCGACGCCCAACCCGAGGCCGAGCCGGCCGCCCCGGTCGCGGTGACCGCCGACCTCGCCGGCCGGCTGGCCGCGATGCCGTCACCGGACCGCCTGGACACCGTCCTGGCGCTGGTCCGCGACCAGGTCGCCGCCGTCCTCGGGTACGCCTCCGGCGCGGACGTCGACCCGGAGCGGGCGTTCAAGGAGGCCGGCTTCGACTCGCTGACCGCCGTCGAGCTGCGCAACCGGCTCACCACCGAGACCGCGCTGCGGCTGCCCGCCACGCTGGTCTTCGACCACCCGACCCCGACCGAGCTGGCCCAGCAACTGCTCACCGAGCTGGTGCCCGCCGACGCCGGGGGCGTCACCCTGCTCGACGACCTCGACCGGCTCCAGGCGGCGCTGTCCACCCTGGACGCCGACGCGGTCGCCGCGCTCGACGAGAGCACCCGCGCCGGGGTGGGGGAGCGGCTGCGCACCATGCTCGCCGCGTGGACCGCCGGTCAACGCCCGGCCGAGGTCGCCAGCGTCACCGAGGATCTCGACACCGCCTCCGACGACGACCTCTTCGACTTCATCGACAGCAAGTTCGGCACCTCATGATCCGTCCGCTCCGTCGGCGCCGTCCGGGAATGGGTTCCTGATGTCCAACGAACAGAAGCTTCGTGACTACCTGCGGCGGGTCACGGCCGACCTGCACGAGACCAGCGAGCGGCTCCGCGACATCGAGGAGCGCGCCGCCGAACCGATCGCCATCGTCGGCATGGGCTGCCGCTACCCCGGCGGCGTCGACTCGCCCGAGGCCCTGTGGGACCTCGTCGCGGCCGGCACCGACGCGATCTCCGGCATGCCCACCGACCGGGGCTGGGACCTCGACCGGCTCTACGACCCGGACCCGGACCACCCCGGCACCAGCTACACCCGCGACGGCGGCTTCCTCTACGACGCCCCCGCCTTCGACCCGACCTTCTTCGGCATCTCGCCCCGCGAGGCCGCCGAGATGGACCCGCAGCAGCGGCTGTTCCTGGAGACGTCCTGGGAGGCGTTGGAGCGGGCCGGCATCGACCCGCTGTCGCTCAAGGGCAGCCCCACCGCCGTGTTCACCGGCGTCGTCTACCACGACTACCCGAACAGCTGGGGCGCCGGCAGCATCGTGTCCGGCCGGCTGTCGTACACCCTCGGGTTGGAGGGGCCGGCGGTCACCGTCGACACCGGCTGCTCGTCGTCGCTGGTCGCCCTGCACTGGGCCTGCCAGTCGCTGCGCTCCGGGGAGTCGTCGCTGGCCGTCGCCGGTGGGGTCACCGTGATCGGCACCCCCGACGCGTTCGTCGAGTTCTCCCGGCAGCGGGCGCTGTCCTTCGACGGCCGGTGCAAGTCGTTCGCCGCCGCCGCCGACGGCACCGGCTGGGCCGAGGGCGCCGGATCGCTGGTGCTGGAACGACTCTCCGACGCCCGCCGCAACGGGCACCCGGTGCTCGCCGTCATCCGGGGCTCCGCGATCAACCAGGACGGCGCGTCCAACGGCCTCACCGCCCCCAACGGCCCCTCCCAGCGGCGCGTCATCCGGGCCGCGCTGGCGAACGCCCGGCTCGCCGCGCAGGAGATCGACGCGGTCGAGGCGCACGGCACCGGCACCCGGCTCGGCGACCCGATCGAGGCGCAGGCGCTGTTCGCCACGTACGGCCGGGACCGGCCCGCCGACCGGCCGTTGTGGCTCGGTTCGTTGAAGTCCAACATCGGCCACTCGCAGGCCGCCGCCGGTGTCGGCGGCGTGATCAAGATGGTGCAGGCGATGCGGCACGGGGTGCTGCCCCGCACCCTGCACGTCGACGAGCCCAGCGGCGAGATCGACTGGTCGCCCGGCACGGTCAAGCTGCTCACCGAGCCGGTGGACTGGCCGCAGACCGGCCGGGCCCGCCGCTGCGCGGTCTCCTCCTTCGGCATCAGCGGCACCAACGCCCACGTCGTGCTCGAAGAGGTGGCCCCGGCCGAGGAGGACGAGCAGCCGGCCACCCCGGCGGTGCTGCCGTGGGTGCTCTCCGGGCACACCGACCGCGCGCTGCGGGCCCAGGCGCGGCGGCTGCTGTCGCACCTGGACGCCGTACCGGCCGACCCGGCCGCCGTGGGGCGGACGCTGGCCGGTCGCGCCCGGCTCGACCACCGGGCCGTGGTGCTCGGCGGTGACCTGCCGCACCTGCGTACGGCGCTCGGCGCGGTCGTCGACGGGCTGCCCGCCCCCACCGCGGTCACCGGCACCGCCGACGCCGCCGGTCGGGTCGTCTTCGTCTTCCCCGGCCAGGGCGCCCAGTGGGTCGGCATGGCCGCCGCCCTGCTGGACTCCTCACCGGTCTTCGCCGAGCAGATGGGCCGCTGCGCGGCCGAGCTGCGCGCGTACGTCGACTGGGACCTGCTCGACGTGGTCCGGGGGGTGCCCGGCGCACCCTCCCTGGAATGGGTGGACGTCGTCCAGCCCGCCCTGTGGGCGATGATGGTCTCCCTCGCCGCCACCTGGCGCAGCTACGGCGTGGAACCCGACGCGGTGGTCGGCCACTCGCAGGGTGAGATCGCCGCGGCCTGTGTGGCCGGCGGGCTCTCCCTGGCCGACGGGGCGCGGGTGGTGACCCTGCGCAGCCGGGCCATCGGCGAGAAGCTGGCCGGCCGGGGCGGCATGGTCTCGGTCGGGCTGCCTGCCGACCGGGCGCAGGAGCGGATCGCCAGGTGGGCGGGCGACATCTCCCTCGCCGTGGTCAACGGCGCGGGTTCGGTGGTGGTCTCCGGCACCCCGGAGGCGCTGCGCGAACTCATCGCCGAGCTCACCGGGGAGGGGGTCCGGGTCAAGCAGGTCGCCGTCGACTACGCCTCGCACTCCGCGCAGGTGGAGCTGCTGGAACACCGGCTGCTGGAGGACCTGGCCCCGATCAACCCGAAGACCGGGACGATCCGGATGCTCTCCACCGTCACCGGCGACTGGGTGGACACCGCCACCCTCGACGCCCGCTACTGGTACGACAACCTCCGCAACACGGTCCGGTTCGACCCGGCGATCCGCTCTCTCGCCGGGCAGGGCTGGACCGGTTTCGTGGAGGTCAGCCCGCACCCGGTGCTCGGCATGGGGATGCAGGAGACGCTGGAGTCGGCGGACCGCCCGACGGTGGTCACCGGCACCCTGCGTCGCGACGACGGCGGCCTCGACCGGCTGCTCACCTCCCTGGCCGAGCTGTACGTGCGGGGCGTCGACGTGGACTGGGCCGCCGCCCTGCCCGGCACCCGCCGGGCGGACCTGCCCACGTACGCCTTCCAGCACGAGCGTTACTGGATCGCGCCGACCGTCGCCGCCCCGGCCTCCGGCGGCACCGACGCCGGGTTCTGGGACGCCGTGGAACGCGCCGACGTCGACCTGCTCGCCGACGGCCTCGGCGTCGACACCGCACTGGTCGGGGAGGTGCTGCCCGGCCTGACGTCGTGGCGGTCCCGGCAGCGCGACGTCGCCACCGTGGACGGCTGGCGGTACCGGGTGGTGTGGCGGCCGACCGAGGTGCCCACCGGCGGGCGACTCAGCGGCGTCTGGTGGGTGGTCGCCCCGGCGACGCTGGCCGGCGACGAGCGGCTACGCACGCTCGCCGACGGCCTGACCGCGCGGGGCGCCGAGGTGGTCACCGTCACCGGCACCGACCACGCCGGCCGGGAGGCCCCCGCCGGGGTGCTGTCCCTGCTCGCCCTGGACGACGGTCCCGACCCGCTGGGCGTCGGCCTGTCCGCCGGGGTCACCGCCACCGTGTCGCTGGTGCACGCGCTGGCCGCGTCCGACTTCACCGGCCGGCTCTGGTGCGTCACCGCCGGTGGGGTCGGGGTGGACCGGTTCGAGCCGGTCGCCGACCCGGCCCAGGGTGCCCTGTGGGGCCTGGGCACGGTGCTCTCCCTCGACTATCCCGGCTGGTGGGGCGGCCTGGTCGACCTGCCCGCCGAGTGGACGCCGCAGACCGTCGACCGGCTGGCCGACGTGCTGACCGGCGGCGGCGAGGACCAGGTGGCACTGCGGGCGGCCGGTACGCTGGCCCGCCGGATGGTCCGCCGTCCGGTGACCGGGGCACCCGAACGGCGCTGGCGACCCGCCGGCACCGTCCTGGTCACCGGCGGCACCGGCGGGGTCGGCGGGCACGTCACCGAATGGCTGGTCGGCAACGGCGCGCAGCGGGTGGTGCTGGCGAGCCGGCGCGGCCCGGACGCCCCCGGCGCGGCCGACCTGATGGCCCGGCATCCGGAGGTCGAGGTCGTCGCTCTCGACGTGGCCGACCGGGAGTCGGTCGCCGCGCTGCTGGCCGACCTCGGTGACGAGCTGACCGCCGTGTTCCACGCCGCCGGGGTGCTGCACCCCGAGGTGCCGTTGGGGCAGACCGCCCTCGACGACTTCGCCGACGTGTGCCGGGCGAAGGTGCTCGGCGCGATCCACCTCGACGAGTTGACCGCCGACCGGCCGTTGGACGCGTTCGTGGTGTTCTCCTCCGGTGCTGCGGTGTGGGGCAGCGCCGGGCAGGCCGGGTACGCGACGGCGAACGCGTACCTCGACGCGTTGGCGCACCGGCGGCGCAACCGGGGTGCGACCGCCACCTCGGTCGCCTGGGGCAGCTGGGGCGGCGGCGGTGGCATGGCCGGCGGCGAGGTCGGGGCGCACCTCGACCGGCTCGGCGTCGGCGTGATGGACCCCCGGCTCGCCGTCGACGCGCTCGGGCAGGCCCTCGACCACGACGAGAGCCACCTCGTCGTCGCCGACATCGACTGGGCCCGGTTCGGCCCCATCTACACCCTGGCCCGGCCCCGGCCGCTGCTGGCCGAGCTGCCCGACGCCGCACCGGAGGCCACCGAGGCCACCGAGGCGGGATCGTCGTCGGCGCTCGCCGACCGGCTCGGCGCGCTGTCCGAGGCCGAGCAGCGCACCCTGCTGCTGGAGACCGTTCGCACCAACGTGGCCGCCGTCCTCGGCTACGGCGACGCCGACCTGGTCGAGCCGCAGCGCGCGTTCAAGGAACTCGGCATGGACTCGGTGACCGCCGTCGAGCTGCGCAACCGGCTCAGCGCCGCCACCGGCGTACGGCTCTCGGCCACCCTGGTGTTCGACCACCCCAACCCGACCGCCCTGGCCGACCAGCTCCGGGCCGAACTCGGCTACACCGGTGACACCGCCGGTGGCCTGCTCGCCGAGCTGGACCGGCTGGAGGTGACCGTGGCCGGCCTGACGCCGGAGGAGATCGAACGCAACCGGGTCACCGCCCGGCTCCAGTCGCTGCTGGCGAAGCTCAACGAGACGCTCAGCACCACCACCGGCACCACCCTCGTCGACCGGCTGGAGACGGCCTCCGCCGACGACGTGTTCGACCTGATCGACAAGGAACTCGGCATGACCTGAGCCGCCACCGCGCTCCCGGAGCAACGTGTCCCGCTGGCAACGAGTTTGGTGAGGTTCGGATGGCGAACGAAGAGAAGCTCCTCGAGTACCTGAAGCGGGTCACCGCCGATCTGCACCGCACCCGGGAGCGGCTGCGCGAGGTCGAGTCACAGGAGCAGGACCCGATCGCGATCGTCGGCATGGCCTGCCGCTACCCGGGTGGGGTCAACTCACCCGAGGACCTGTGGCGGCTGGTCGCCGACGGTGTCGACGCCATCGGCGAGTTCCCCACCGACCGGGGCTGGGACACCGCCGCCCTCTACGACGCCGACCCGGACGCCGCCGGCAGCAGCTACGTCCAACAGGGCGGGTTCGTCCACGACGCCGACGAGTTCGACGCCGAGTTCTTCGGCATCTCGCCCCGCGAGGCGCTGGCGATGGACCCGCAGCAGCGGCTGGTGCTGGAGACGAGCTGGGAGGCGTGCGAGCGGGCCGGCATCAACCCCGACACGTTGCGCGGCGGCCCGGTCGGTGTCTTCGTCGGCTGCGGTGGCCAGGACTACTGGGACCGGCTCACCGTGCTGCCCGAACCGGTCGAGGCGTACATGAGCACCGGCAGCTCCGGGGCGGTGATCTCCGGCCGGGTCGCGTACAGCCTCGGGTTGGAGGGGCCGGCCGTCACCGTCAACACCGCCTGCTCGTCGTCGCTGGTCGCGCTGCACCTCGCCGCGCACGCGCTGCGGCAACGCGAGTGCGGGCTGGCCCTGGCCGGTGGTGTCACCGTCATGTCGACGCCCGGCGCGTTCGTCGCGTTCAGCCGGCAGCGGGGCCTCGCCTCCGACGGCCGCTGCAAGCCCTTCTCCGACGACGCCGACGGCACCGGCTGGGGTGAGGGCGTCGGCATGCTGCTGCTGGAACGGCTCTCCGACGCCCAGCGCAACGGCCACCGGGTGCTCGCCGTCATCCGGGGCTCCGCGATCAACCAGGACGGCGCGTCCAACGGGCTCACCGCCCCCAACGGGGTGGCCCAGCAGCGGGTCATCCTCCAGGCGCTCGCCAACGCCGGGCTCACCTCCACCGACGTCGACCTGATCGAGGCGCACGGCACCGGCACCACCCTCGGCGACCCGATCGAGGCGGAGGCGCTGATCGCCACGTACGGGCACGAACGGCCGGCGGACCGGCCGCTCTGGCTCGGCTCGGTCAAGTCGAACATCGGCCACGCCCAGGCCGCCGCCGCCGTCAGCGGTGTGATCAAGATGGTGATGGCGCTGCGGCACGGCGTGCTGCCCAAGAGCCTGCACGTGGGGGAGCCGTCCACCCACGTCGACTGGTCCGCCGGCACGGTGCAGCTGCTGACCGAGGCGCGGCAGTGGCCCGACCACGGCCAGCCGCGCCGGGGTGGGGTGTCGTCGTTCGGGGTGAGCGGCACCAACGGGCACGTGATCCTGGAGCAGGCCCCACCGGTGGAAGCTGTCGAGCCGGACGGGACGACCGAGCCGCCGGTGGTGCTCTGGCCGCTGTCCGGCCGGTCGGCGGCGGCGCTGGCCGGGCAGGCCGAGCGGCTGCGGGAGTTCCTCACCGACGAGCGTCCGGTCGACGTCGGGTTCTCGCTGGGCACCACCCGGGCCGCCGGCGCGTACCGGGGTGTGGTGCTCGGTGACGATGTGGCCGGTCTGGAGACCCTGGCCGCCGGCGGCGGCCTGTCGGGCCGGGTCACCACCGGTCGTACGGCGGTGGTGTTCACGGGTCAGGGTGCGCAGCGGGTGGGGATGGGTCGTGAGCTGGCGGCGGCGTTCCCGGTGTTCGCGCAGGCCCTGGATGAGGTGTGTGTGGCGTTCGGGTCGTTGTTGGATGGTGATCTGCGGGAGGTGATGTTCACCGACCCGGATGGTGTGTTGGATCAGACGGGGTGGACGCAGCCGGCGTTGTTCGCGGTCGAGGTGGCCCTGTTCCGTCTGGCGGAGTCGTGGGGTCTCAAGCCGGACTTTGTGGCGGGTCATTCGATCGGTGAGTTGGCTGCGGCGCACGTGGCCGGGGTGTGGTCGTTGGAGGACGCGTGTCGGGTGGTGGCGGCCCGGGGTGGGTTGATGCAGGCTCTTCCGGCGGGTGGGGCGATGTTGGCGATCGCCGCGCCCCTGGATGAGCTGGACCTGGGCGGTGTCGACGTGGCGGCGGTGAACGGTCCCCGTGCGGTGGTCGTTTCCGGCACCGAGGAGCAGATCGCGGCGCTGGAAGCTCGTCTTGAGGTGAAGACGCGCAGGCTTCGGGTGTCGCACGCGTTCCACTCGCACCTGATGGACCCGATGCTGGCCGAATACGGGCAGGTCGTCGACAGCGTGACCGCGAACCCGGCGGGCATTCCGTTGGTGTCGACCGCGACCGGTGACCTGGCCGGCGACGACGAGTTGGGTAGCGTCGGGTACTGGCAGGGTCAGGTGCGGGGCACGGTGCGGTTCGCCGACGCGGTGGCTGTGCTGGCGGCTCGTGGGGTGACCCGGTTCGTGGAGATCGGGCCGGACAGTGTGCTCACCGCGATGGTGGCCGACTGCGTGGAGGACGCCACCGCCATCGCGTTGCAGCGGCGCAAGCGTGAGCAGGTCGAGGCGTACGCGAGCGGGATGGCGCAGGCGTGGATCAGTGGCGTCGACCTCGACTGGGCGGCCGTCAACCCTGGCGGTCGGACCGTCGACCTGCCCACCTACGCCTTCCAGCACCAGCGGTTCTGGCTGGACGCCACGGCCGACCCCGGTGACGCCACCGCCATGGGCCTGGACTCCGCCGACCACCCGCTGCTCGGCGCGGCCGTCACCCTCGCCAACGCCGACGGGGCCGTCCTCACCGGCCGGCTCTCCCTCGACCGGCACCCGTGGCTCGCCGACCACGCCGTCGACGGCGCGGTGGTCTTCCCCGGCACCGGCTACGTCGACCTCGCCCTGCACGCCGGGGCACAGGTCGGCGTCGAGACCGTCGACGAGTTGACCATCGAAGCCCCGCTGGTCCTGCCCGAACACGGAGGCGTCCAGCTCCAGGTCGTCGTCGGCCCCGCCGGCACCGACCACACCCGCACCCTCCAGGTGTACGCCCGCAGCGCCGACGCCGACGCCCCGTGGACCCGGCACGCCAGCGGGGTGCTCGCCCCCGGGCCGCGTACCACCGGGACCGCCCTCACGCAGTGGCCGCCGGCCGACGCCGAACCGGTGCCCACCGACGACCTCTACCACCACCTGGCGACCGGTGGCCTCGTCTACGGCCCGGTGTTCCGGGGCCTGCGCCGGGTCTGGCGGCGTGGCGACGAGTTCTTTGCCGAGGTCACCCTGCCGGAGGGGGTGGACGCCGACGGGTTCGGCCTGCACCCCGCCGTGCTCGACGCCGGCCTGCACGCCCTCGGCCTCGCCGACGGGGACACCTTCCGCGGGCTGCCGTTCGCCTGGACCGGCCTCACCCTGCACGCCACCGGCGCGGCCGGCGTCCGGGTCCGGCTCACCCCGGTCGGCTCCGGGGTACGGGTGGCGGTCGCCGACGCGGTCGGCGCACCCGTCGCCACCGTCGACTCGCTGGTGCTGCGCCCCGTCCAGGTGACCCGCCCCGGCGGGGTCGCCGACGCGCTGTTCGACCTGACCTGGCCGGAGATCGGCACCCCCACCGGCACGGTCGTCCCGGCCTGGGCCCACCACCCGGCCACCGGCACCGCACCGGCCACCCCCGAGGTGGACCTGCTGGTGCTGACCGCCGGCAGCGCCGGGGACGTCACCGGCCCGGAAGCGGTGCACGACGAGGTGAACCGGGTCCTCGGCCTGGTACAGGAGTGGCTGGCCGGCCCCGACACCCACCGGCTCGTGGTGCTCACCCGGCGTGCCGTCGGCGGCGACGGGACCGACCTGGCCGGGGCGGCCGTCTGGGGTCTGCTCCGCTCGGCGCAGGCCGAGAACCCCGACCGGCTGCTGCTGGTCGACACCGACCCGGACGCCGACGTGTCCACGACGCTCGCGCTGGCCCTGGCCACCGGCGAGCCGCAGGTACGGGTCCGCGACGGCGTGGTCTCGGTGCCCCGGCTCACCCGCCAGGTCGTCGAACCGGCCACCCCGGACACCCCGCTGTACGGCAGCGGCACGGTGCTGGTCACCGGCGCGACCGGTGCCCTCGGCGCGGCGGTGGCCCGGCATCTGGTGACGGCGCACGGGGTCACCCGGCTGCTGCTGGTGTCCCGCCGGGGCCCCGCCGCGCAGGGCGCCGACGGCCTGGTCGCCGAGCTGACCGCCGCCGGTGCGCAGGCCGAGCTGGTCGCCGCCGACGTGGCCGACCGCGCGCAGGTGACGGCCCTCCTCGATGCCCGCACCGACCTGTCGGCGGTGGTGCACACCGCCGGTGTGCTCGACGACGGCGTGGTGTCGTCGCTGTCCGCCGCCCGGCTGTCGGCGGTGCTGCGGCCCAAGGTGGACGCGGCGTGGCTGCTCGACGAGCTGACCCGGGGTCGGGACCTGTCGGCGTTCGTGCTGTTCTCGTCGCTGTCCGGGGTGCTGGGCGCGCCGGGGCAGGGCAACTACGCGGCGGCGAACGCGTTCCTCGACGCGTTGGCGGTGTCGCGTCGGGCCGCCGGGTTGCCGGCGGTGTCGTTGGCGTGGGGGCTGTGGGGTGAGGGTTCGGCGATGACCGACCGGCTCGGCGACGCCGACCGGGAGCGGATGTCGCGGGGCGGGGTGCTGCCGCTGGCCACCGCCGACGGGCTGGCCCTGCTCGACGCCGCCGTGGCCAACCCGTACCCGACCGCGGTACCGGCCCGGCTCGACCTGGCCGCCCTGCGTACCCTCGGCGAGGACCTGCCGTTGCCGTTCCACGGCCTGGTCCGCCCGGCCCGGCGGACGGCCGCCCGTGCCGCCGCAGGCGTCGCCACCGGGTGGGCGGCGGACCTCGCCGCGCTGTCCACCGAGGAACGCGAACGCGCCGCGACCGCCCTGGTCCTCAGCCAGGTGGCGGCGGTGCTCGGGCACGCCTCCGCCGAACGCATCGACGCCGGCCGGGCGTTCCAGGAGCTGGGCTTCGACTCGCTCACCGCCGTCGAGCTGCGCAACGGGCTGTCCGCCGCCACCGGTCTGCGGCTGCCCGCCACCCTGATCTTCGACTACCCGTCGCCGCGTGACCTGGCCCGGCACCTGCTCAGCGAGATCGCCGGCCCGGACGGCGTCGACGCCGTCCGGAAGGTCGCCACGGCCGTCGCCGAGGACGAGCCGTTGGCGATCGTCGGGATGGCCTGCCGCTACCCCGGCGGCGTCACCTCGCCCGAGGACCTGTGGCGGCTGATCGCCGACGGCGCGGACGCCATCGACGGTTTCCCGACGGACCGGGGCTGGGACCTCGCACGGCTCTACGACCCGACCAGCACCCGCCCCGACACCACGTACGTGGACCGGGGTGGCTTCCTCACCGACGCCGCCGAGTTCGACCCGGTCTTCTTCGGCATCTCCCCCCGCGAAGCGGTGATCATGGACCCGCAGCAGCGGCTGCTGCTGGAGGTGTCGTGGGAGGCGTTCGAGCGGGCCGGCATCGACCCGGGCACCCTGCGCGGCTCGTCCACCGGTGTGTTCGCCGGGGTGATGTACCACGACTACGTCTCCGGGCACAGCGCCGGCAGCGTCGTCACCGGTCGGGTGGCGTACACGCTCGGGCTGGAGGGGCCGGCGGTGTCGGTCGACACGGCGTGTTCGTCGTCGTTGGTGGCGATGCATCTGGCGGGTCAGGCATTGCGGTCGGGTGAGTGTGATCTGGCGTTGGCCGGTGGGGTGACGGTGATGGCGACGCCTGAGACGTTCGTGGAGTTTTCGCGGCAGCGGGGGTTGGCGCCGGATGGTCGGTGCAAGCCGTTCGCGGCGGCGGCCGACGGGACGGGCTGGTCCGAGGGTGTCGGCGTGCTGGTGCTCGAACGCCTCTCCGACGCCCGTCGGAACGGGCACACGATCCTCGGTCTCGTCCGGGGTTCGGCGGTGAACCAGGACGGTGCGTCGAACGGGTTGACCGCTCCGAACGGTCCCTCTCAGCAGCGGGTGATCCGGCAGGCCCTGGCGAATGCGGGGGTGTCGGCGGCTGAGGTGGATGTGGTGGAGGCGCACGGTACGGGTACGACGTTGGGTGATCCGATCGAGGCGCAGGCGATTCTGGCGACGTACGGGCGGGATCGGGAGCGTCCGTTGTGGTTGGGTTCGGTGAAGTCGAATCTGGGTCACACGCAGGCCGCTGCCGGTGTGGCGGGTGTGATGAAGATGGTGTTGGCGATGCGGCACGGGGTGGTTCCCCGCACGTTGCACGTGGACGCGCCGAGCCCGCACGTGGACTGGTCTTCCGGTGAGGTGCGGCTCGCCACCGACGAGGTGCGGTGGCCGGCGCTGGACCGGCCGCGTCGGGCGGCGGTGTCGTCGTTCGGCATCAGCGGCACCAACGCCCACCTGATCCTGGAGCAGGCCCCCGAGACCGCGCCGCCCGCCCCGCCGGCCCCGACGCCGGTGGCGCTGTGGCCGGTCTCCGGCCGGTCGGCCAGCGGCCTCGCCGCCCAGGCCGCCCGCCTCGCCGACTTCCTCGCCGACGCCGACCTGAACCCCGCCGACGTGGCGCTGACCCTCGGCACCGGCCGGGCGGCCCTGGAACACCGGGGAGTGGCCGTCGGGGACGGCGTCCCCGGCCTCCGCGCCCTCGCCGCCGGCCAGGGTGTGCACGGCCACCTGACCACCGGTCGTACGGCGGTGGTGTTCACCGGTCAGGGTGCGCAGCGGGTCGGTATGGGTCGTGACCTCGCGGAAGCCTTCCCGGTGTTCGCGCAGGCGTTGGACGAGGTGTGTGCCACGTTCGCGCCCCTGCTGGACGGTGATCTGCGGGAGGTGATGTTCGCCGACCCGGACGGTGTCCTGGACCAGACGGGGTGGACGCAGCCGGCGTTGTTCGCGGTCGAGGTGGCCCTGTTCCGCCTGGCCGAGTCGTGGGGGTTGAAGCCTGACTTCGTGGCCGGGCACTCCATCGGTGAGCTGGCCGCCGCCCACGTCGCCGGGGTGTGGTCCCTGGAGGACGCGTGCCGCGTGGTGGCGGCCCGTGGCGGCTTGATGCAGGCCCTTCCGGCGGGTGGGGCGATGCTGGCGATCGCCGCCCCGTTGGCCGAGTTGGACCTGGGCGACATCGACGTGGCGGCGGTGAACGGTCCCCGTGCGGTGGTGGTGTCGGGGACCGAGGAGCAGATCGCGGCGCTGGAAGCCTCCCTCGAGGTGAAGACCCGTCGGTTGCGGGTGTCGCACGCGTTCCACTCGCACCTGATGGACCCGATGCTCGCCGGGTACGGGCAGGTCGTCGAAGGGGTCACCGCCAACCCGGCGGGCATCCCGCTGGTGTCCACCGCGACCGGCGGCCTCGCCACCGACGACGAGTTGGGTTCGGTCGGATACTGGCAGGGTCAGGTGCGGGGCACGGTGCGGTTCGCCGACGCCGTCGCCGCCCTCGCCGCGCGGGGGGTGACCCGGTTCGTCGAGATCGGGCCGGACAGCGTCCTCACCGCCATGGTCGCCGACAGCGTCGGCGACGCGGTGACCATCGCGTTGCAGCGCCGGGACCGGGAGCAGGTCACCGCGTACACCACCGGGATGGCGCAGGCGTGGACCACCGGCGTCGACCTCGACTGGGCCGCCATCCACCCCGGCGCCCGGCAGGTCGACCTGCCCACCTACGCCTTCCAACGCCAGCACTACTGGCTCTACGACCCGGCCCTCGTCGGCGCCGGGCTGCTCGCCGCCACCCACCCGCTGCTCGACGCGACCGTGCCGCTGGCCAACACCGACGGCGTCGTCTTCACCGGCAGGTGGTCGCTGCACACCCACCCGTGGCTCGCCGACCACGCCGTCGGCGGGACCGTCGTGTTCCCCGGCACCGGCCTCGTCGAACTCGCCATCCACGCCGGCGACCAGGTCGGCGTCGGCCTGCTCGACGAGTTGACCCTGCACGCGCCGCTCGTCGTCCCCGCCGCCGGCAGCGTCGAGGTGCAGGTCGCCGTGGAGCCGCCCGACCCGACCGGCCGCCGGGCCGTCCTGGTGCACTCCCGGGAACGCGACGACGTCCCGTGGACCCGGCACGCCACCGGCGTGCTCACCGCCGGGGACACCCCCGGCGTCGCGCTCACCGCGTGGCCCCCCGCCGACGCCGAGCCGCTGCCGCTGGCCGGTCTCTACGACGACCTCGCCACCGGCGGCCTCGACTACGGCCCCGTCTTCCAGGGCCTGCGCCGCGCCTGGCGGGCCGGTGACGAACTCTTCGCCGAGGTCGACCTCCCCGACGGTACGGAGACCGACGGCTACGGCCTGCACCCGGCCCTGTTCGACGCCGGCCTGCACGTCCTCACCCGCGCCGACGGCGACACCCCGCAGGGCCTGCCGTTCGCCTGGTCGGGGGTGACGCTGCACGCCACCGGCGCGACCAGCCTGCGGGTCCGGCTCACCCCCGCCGGCAGCGGGGTCCGGATCGCGGTCGCCGACGCGGTCGGCGCGCCCGTGGCCACCGTACGGTCGCTGGTGCTCCGCCCGGTGCAGGTCACCGCCGGCACCGGCGTCGCCGACGCGATCTTCGGCCTGGACTGGCAGCCGGTCACCGTCGCCCCGACCGCCACCACCTGGACCTGGCACCCCGACACCGTCGACGGCACCGCGACCGGCCCGACCGACGGCGGCCCTGTCGACGCGGTGGTGCTGCGGGCCGGCGGCACCGGCGACGTGCACGCCGAACTGCACCGGGTGCTGGCGGTCACCCAGCGCTGGCTGGCCGGGGACGACCCCGCGCCGCTGGTCGTGCTCACCCGCCGCGCGGTCGGCGACGACGTGACCGACCTGGCCGGCGCGGCGGTCTGGGGGCTGCTGCGCTCCGCGCAGGCGGAGAACCCCGACCGCATCCTGCTCGTCGATGCCGACACCGACCGGCCCGACGACGTCCTGCCGGCGGCCCTGGCGGCCGGCGACCCGCAGGTGTCGATCCGCGACGGCGTCGTCCGGGTGCCCCGGATCGTCCGCCGGACGCTCCCGGCCACCCCCTCGGACGCCCCGCTCTACGGCAGCGGCACGGTGCTGGTCACCGGCGCGACCGGTGCCCTCGGCACGGCTGTGGCCCGGCACCTGGTGACGGCGCACGCCGTGCCGAGGCTGCTGCTGCTCTCCCGCAGCGGCACGGCCGCCGCCGGCGCCGACGACCTCGTCGCCGAGTTGACCGCGGCCGGCGCGCGGGTCGACCTGGTCGCCTGCGACGTGGCCGACCGGGACCAGCTGGCCACCGTCCTGGCCGACGTGCCGGACCTGTCGGCCGTGGTGCACACCGCCGGCGTGCTCGACGACGGCGTGGTGTCGTCGCTGACCCCGGAGCGGGTCTCGGCGGTGCTGCGGCCCAAGGTGGACGCGGCGTGGCTGCTCGACGAGCTGACCCGGGGTCGGGACCTGTCGGCGTTCGTGCTCTTCTCGTCGCTGTCCGGGGTGCTGGGCGCGCCGGGGCAGGGCAACTACGCGGCGGCGAACGCCTACCTCGACGCGCTCGCCGCCACCCGTCGCGCCGCCGGGTTGCCGGCCGTGTCGTTGGCGTGGGGCCTGTGGGGCGGGGGCTCGGCGATGACCGACCGGCTCGGCGACGCCGACCGGGAGCGGATGTCGCGGGGCGGGGTGCTGCCGCTGGCCACCGCCGACGGGCTGGCCCTGCTCGACACCGCCGTCGCCGGTGCACCGGCCACCCTCGTCCCGGCCCGGCTCGACGTGCCGACGCTGCGTACCCTCGGCGACCGGCTGCCCCCGGTGTTCCGCGCCCTGACCGGGCCGACCCGGCGCACGGCCACCGCCGCCAGCGCCGTCGACCGGGCGGGCGGCGACTGGCTGGCCGGCCTGCCGGAGCAGGAGCGGGCCGGTGCCGTCCGGCACCTGGTGCACACCCACGTCGCCGCCGTGCTCGGTCTCGCCGGCCCGGACGCGGTCGAGGCGGACCGCACCTTCCAGAGCCTCGGCTTCGACTCGCTCACCGCCGTCGAGCTGCGCAACGCGCTCTCCACGGCGGCCGGCCTGCGGCTGCCGGCCACCCTGATCTTCGACTACCCGACGCCGGTGGCCCTCGCCGGTTTCCTGTACGGCGAGCTGAGCGGCGCGCTCGACGTACCGCAGGAGGGGCGCAGCGCCACCACCGCGTTCGGTGACGAGCCGGTGGCGATCGTCGGGATGGCCTGCCGCTACCCCGGCGGGGTGTCCTCCCCGGAGGACCTGTGGCGGCTCGTCGCCGACGGCGTCGACGCCATCGACGGTTTCCCCACGGACCGGGGCTGGGACCTGGCCCGGCTCTACGACCCGACCAGCACCCGCCCCGACACCAGCTACGCCGACCAGGGTGGGTTCCTGCCCGGCGCAGCCGGCTTCGACCCGGCCTTCTTCGGCATCTCACCGCGTGAGGCCGTGCTGATGGACCCGCAGCAGCGGCAACTGCTGGAGGTCTCCTGGGAGGCGTTCGAGCGGGCCGGCATCGACCCCTCCTCGGTACGCGGCTCCGCCACCGGCGTCTTCGCCGGCCTGATGTACCACGACTACGTGACCGGGCACAGCGCCGGCAGCGTCGTCTCCGGGCGGATCGCGTACACCCTCGGCCTCGAAGGTCCCGCCGTCACCGTGGACACGGCGTGTTCGTCGTCGTTGGTGGCGATGCATCTGGCGGGTCAGGCATTGCGGTCGGGTGAGTGTGATCTGGCGTTGGCCGGTGGGGTGACGGTGATGGCGACGCCTGAGACGTTCGTGGAGTTTTCGCGGCAGCGGGGGTTGGCGCCGGATGGTCGGTGCAAGCCGTTCGCGGCGGCGGCCGACGGGACGGGCTGGTCCGAGGGTGTCGGCGTGCTGGTGCTCGAACGCCTCTCCGACGCCCGTCGGAACGGGCACACGATCCTCGGTCTCGTCCGGGGTTCGGCGGTGAACCAGGACGGTGCGTCGAACGGGTTGACCGCTCCGAACGGTCCCTCTCAGCAGCGGGTGATCCGGCAGGCCCTGGCGAATGCGGGGGTGTCGGCGGCTGAGGTGGATGTGGTGGAGGCGCACGGTACGGGTACGACGTTGGGTGATCCGATCGAGGCGCAGGCGATTCTGGCGACGTACGGGCGGGATCGGGAGCGTCCGTTGTGGTTGGGTTCGGTGAAGTCGAATCTGGGTCACACGCAGGCCGCTGCCGGTGTGGCGGGTGTGATGAAGATGGTGTTGGCGATGCGGCACGGGGTGGTTCCCCGCACGTTGCACGTGGACGCGCCGAGCCCGCACGTGGACTGGTCCGCCGGTGACGTACGGCTGGCCACCGAGGCCGTCGAGTGGCCGGTCGACGGCCGCCCCCGTCGGGCGGCGGTGTCGTCGTTCGGCATCAGCGGCACCAACGCCCACGTCATCGTCGAGGAGTACCCGCAGCCCGTCGTTGCCCCCGAGCCGACCCCGACGCCGGCCGTGGTGCTCTGGCCGCTGGCCAGCCGCTCCACCACCGGCCTCACCGCGCAGGCCACCCGGCTGCGGGACTTCCTCACCGACGAACGGGCGGTCGACGTCGGGTATTCGTTGGCGGTTGGTCGGGCGGCGCTGGACCACCGGGCGGTGGCCGTCGGTGGTACGGCCGCCGAGTTGGCCTCCTCCCTGGAGGCGCTGACCTCGGGTGCCGGCCTGTCGGGCCGGGTCACCACCGGTCGTACGGCGGTGGTGTTCACGGGTCAGGGTGCGCAGCGGGTCGGGATGGGTCGTGACCTGGCGGCGGCGTTCCCGGTGTTCGCGCAGGCCCTGGATGAGGTGTGTGTGGCGTTCGGGTCGTTGTTGGATGGTGATCTGCGGGAGGTGATGTTCACCGACCCGGATGGTGTGTTGGATCAGACGGGGTGGACGCAGCCGGCCCTGTTCGCGGTCGAGGTGGCGTTGTTCCGTCTGGCGGAGTCCTGGGGGTTGAAGCCGGACTTTGTGGCGGGTCATTCGATCGGTGAGTTGGCTGCGGCGCACGTGGCCGGGGTGTGGTCGTTGGAGGACGCGTGTCGGGTGGTGGCGGCCCGGGGTGGGTTGATGCAGGCTCTTCCGGCGGGTGGGGCGATGTTGGCGATCGCCGCGCCCCTGGATGAGCTGGACCTGGGCGGTGTCGACGTGGCGGCGGTGAACGGTCCCCGTGCGGTGGTCGTTTCCGGTACGGAGGAGCAGATCGCGGCGCTGGAAGCTCGTCTTGAGGTGAAGACGCGCAGGCTTCGGGTGTCGCACGCGTTCCACTCGCACCTGATGGACCCGATGCTTGCCGAATACGGGCAGGTCGTCGACAGCGTGACCGCCAACCCGGCGGACATTCCGTTGGTGTCGACCGCTACCGGTGATCTCGCCACCGATGACGAGTTGGGTAGCGTCGGGTACTGGCAGGGTCAGGTGCGGGGCACGGTGCGGTTCGCCGACGCGGTCGCCGCTCTCGCCGCGCGGGGGGTGACGCGGTTCGTGGAGATCGGGCCGGACAGTGTGCTCACCGCGATGGTGGCCGACTGCGTGGAGGACGCCACCGCCATCGCGTTGCAGCGGCGCAAGCGTGAGCAGGTCGAGGCGTACGCGAGCGGGATGGCGCAGGCGTGGATCAGTGGCGTCGACCTCGACTGGGCGGCCGTCAACCCTGGCGGTCGGACCGTCGACCTGCCCACCTACGCCTTCCAGCACCAGCACTACTGGATGCAGGACACCGGCGCGGACCGGGACGTCACCGCCGCCGGGCTGCTCGACGCCGGGCACCCGCTGCTGTCGGCCGTCACCACCCTGCCCGACACCGACGGGCTGATCGCCACCGGGCTGCTGTCCCGGCGTACCCACCCGTGGCTGGCCGAGCACGCGCTGGGCGACACGATCGTGCTGCCCGGCACCGGACTCGTCGAACTCGCCGTCCGGGCCGGGGACCAGGTCGGCTGCGGCCGGCTGGCCGAACTCACCCTCCAGGCGCCGCTGGTCGTCCCCGACGACGACGGCGTCCAGGTGCAGGTGGCCGTCGGTGCGCCCGGTGAGGACGGCGGCCGGCCGGTCACCGTCTACTCCCGGCACCGGGACGCGCCGTGGACCCGGCACGCCACCGGCCTGCTCACCCCGGCCCCGGCCGAGCCGTCGGCCGACCCGGCGACCGCCTGGCCGCCGGCCGCCGCCACCCCCGTCGACGTCGACGGGATCTACGAACGGATGGCCGACGCCGGACTGGTCTACGGCCCGGTCTTCCAGGGCCTGCGGACCGCCTGGCGGCACGGCGACGAGGTGTACGCCGAGGTGGCGCTCCCCGCCGACGTGCTCGACGCCGACCGGTTCCACCTGCACCCCGCCCTGTTCGACGCGGCCCTGCACGCCGTCGGGCTGAGCCGGGGCGAGGGCCGGCCCGGCGTCCCGTTCTCCTGGACCGGGGTCACCGTCCACGCCACCGGTGCTGCCGCGCTGCGGGTCACCGTCACCCCCGCCGGCCCCGACGAGGTCGCCCTCACCCTCACCGACCAGGACGGCGCACCCGTCGCCCGGGTCGACTCGCTGGTGCTGCGGGAGATCGACGCGGGTCAGCTCACCGCCGCCCGCACCGGTCGGCAGGAACACCTCTACCGGGTCGACTGGACCCCGGTGCCGCTGCCCGCCACCCCCGCCACCGGCCGGTGGGCGCTGGTCGGCGTCGACGAGTTCAAGGTGGCCGCCGCGCTCGACACCGTCGGCCTGCTCGCCGAGACCCACCCCGACCTGGACGCCCTCACCGCCGCCCTGGACGCGGGCGGGGCCGCGCCGGACGTGGTGCTGGTCGCCAGCGTCCAGCCCGACCCGCGGGACCTCGCCGCCGGTGCCCGGCACACGACCGGGCAACTGCTCACCCTGCTCCAGGACTGGCTCGCCGACGAGCGGCTGGCGTCGTCCCGGCTGCTCGTGCTCACCCACGGCGCGCAGGGCACCCGGGTCACCGAACCGGCCGCCGGGGCGGCCTGGGGGCTGGTCCGCTCCGCCCAGTCGGAGAACCCGGGCCGGATCGTCCTGGTCGACCTCGACGACCACGACGGGTCGGCCCAGGCGCTACCGGCGGTGCTGGCCGGCGGTGAACCGCAACTCGTGGTCCGCGAGGGCATTGCCCACGCCGCCCGGCTGGTGCCCGCCGCCGCACCCGACGGCACCCCCGGCAGCGCCTTCACCGAGGGCGGGACCGTCCTGCTCACCGGGGCCACCGGCACCCTCGGCGGGCTCGTCGCCCGGCACCTGGTCGACACGTACGGGGTGCGGCACCTGCTGCTGGCCAGCCGGCGCGGGCCGGACGCCGACGGGATGGCCGCGCTGCGCGACGACCTCACCGCCCGGGGAGCGGAGGTCACCGTGGCCGCCTGCGACCTGGCCGACCGGGACGCGGTCGCCACGCTGCTCGACGGGGTGCCCGCCGAACACCCGCTGACCGGGGTGGTGCACGCCGCCGGGGTGCTCGACGACGGGATCATCCCGTCGCTGACCCGCGACCGCCTCGACGCGGTGCTGCGCCCCAAGGTCGACGCCGCCACCCATCTGCACGAGTTGACCCGCGACGCGGACCTCACCGCGTTCGTGCTGTTCTCCTCGGCGGCCGGTGTGCTCGGTGGCCCGGGGCAGGGCAACTACGCGGCGGCGAACGCCTTCCTCGACGCGCTGGCGGGCGCGCGGCGGGCCGCCGGGCTGCCCGCCCAGTCCCTGGCGTGGGGGCCGTGGGCCGGCGGCGGGATGGCCGACGACCTCGGTGGCACCGACCGGGCCCGGATGTCGCGGGGCGGGGTGCTGCCGATGTCCACCACCGAGGGGCTGGCCCTGCTGGACGCGGCGCTGGCCCGGACCGAGGCGGTGCTCGTCCCGGTCAAGGCGGACCTGGGCACCCCGGCGGGCGGCGAGGTGCCGGCGATCCTGCGGGCCCTGGTCACCCCGACCCGGCGGGCCGCGTCGGGAACGAACCGGCCCGACCCGGCGGCGCTGCGGCGTACCCTCGGCGGGCTGGACGCCGACGGCCAGCAGGCGCTGCTGGCCGACCTGGTGCGCTCGCGCGCCGCGGCCGTGCTCGGTCACGGCGGTGCCGACGACCTCGACCCGGCGCTGCGCTTCGTCGAGCTGGGCTTCGACTCGCTCACCGCGATGGAGCTGCGTACGGCGCTCAACGAGGCGGCCGGCCTGCGGCTGGCCACCGGGGTGGTCTTCGACCACGGCAGCGTCGACGAACTGGCCGCGCTGCTGCGCACCGAGTTGGCCGCGCCACCGGCCGAGGAGCGGGCCGGCACGCCCGACGCCGCCGCCGACACGATGAGCGCGTTGTTCCGCACCGCCGTCAAGAGCGGTCGGGTGCAGCAGGGCCTGTCCCTGCTGTACGCGGTGGCCGACATCCGGCCCACCTTCGACGGGCCGGCCGACCTGCCGCAGATCCCCGCCCCGCGCCGGCTCGCCCGGGGCGACCAGGGGCCGGCGATCATCTGCTTCCCGTCGCCGATGGCGCTCGGCGGTGACCAGCAGTACGCCCGGTTCACCGCCGAGTTCGGCGGCACCCGGGACGTGTGGACCCTGCCGGTGCCCGGTTTCGGCCGGGACGAGAGCCTGCCCGCCTCCGCCGACGCGGCGGTACGGGTCTTCGCCGAGATGGTCCGCCCGATCGCCGTGCAGGGGCCGTACGTGATCGTCGGATACTCCTCCGGTGGGCTGTTCGCCCACGCCACCGCCGGTGAGCTGGAGCGGCAGGGGCACGGCCCGGCCGGGGTGGTGCTGCTGGACACCTACCTCACCACCGGCAGCACCACGGCGACGTTCTTCACCCACATGCTCGACTCGCTGCTGGACCGGGAGGCCACCTTCGGCGAGTTCAGCAGCGCCCGGCTGTCGGCGATGGGCCGCTACGTGCGGCTGTTGCAGAGCTGCCCGGTGGAGGCGATCGACACGCCGGTGCTCTTCGTCCGGCCGCAGGAGTCCATCGTGGCCGGCGGGGACGACGACGGGTGGCGGGCCACCTGGGAGACCCCGCACACGCTCCGGGAGGTGCCCGGCGACCACTTCACCATGATGGAGGGGCAGGTCGCCGCGACCGCCGGGGTGGTACGGGACTGGATCGCGCAGTGACGACACCGGGAGTGGACGACATGACACTGGCACCGACCGCGAAGGGCACCGTCGAGTTCGGTGACCACCGGACCTGGTACCGGGTGACGGGCGAGCTGCACGACGGCAGGCCGCCGCTGGTGGTGCTGCACGGGGGGCCCGGCAGCACCCACGACTACCTGCTCAACCTGGCCGGGTTGAGCCGGTCCGGCTGGCCGGTGGTGCACTACGACCAGCTCGGCAACGGCGGCTCCACCCACCTGCGGGGCCGGGGCGCCGACTTCTGGACCGTCGAGTTGTTCCTCGCCGAACTCGACAACCTGCTGCGCCGCCTCGGCATCGCCGAGGAGTACGTGCTGTTCGGGCAGTCCTGGGGCGGGGTGCTGGCGGCGGCCCACGCGGCCGACCGGCCGGCCGGGCTGCGCGGCCTGGTGATCGCCAACGCGCCCGCGTCGTACCCGTTGTGGCTGCCGGAGCTGGACGTGCTGCGGGCCGCGCTGCCGCCCGGCGTGGATGCGACGCTGCGCCGGCACGAGGCGGCCGGCACCACCGGCAGCCCGGCGTACACGGCCGCGATGATGGTCTTCTACCAGCGGCACGTGTGCCGGCGTAAGCCGTTGCCGCCGGAGCTGATGGCCACCTTCATGGAGATCAACGGCGATCCGACCGTCTACCACGCGATGAACGGGCCGAGCGAGTTCCACGTCACCGGCACGCTGCGCGACTTCTCGCTGCTCGACCGGCTCCCGCAGATCGACACCCCGACCCTGGTGATCAGCGGCGAGTACGACGAGGTCACCCCGGCCGCCGTCCGCCCCTTCCACGATCTCGTCCCCGGGGCCCGCTGGGAGATCATCGAGGGGGCCAGCCACCTGCCCCACCTGGAGACCCCGGAGCGGTTCACCGAGATCCTCACCCAGTTCCTCGACAAGCTCTGAGACCCCGACCGCCCGGACGGCCCGCTCAGGCGGGGCGGGCCGCCGGGGCGGGGTGGCGGGCGTCGTAGGCCGCCCGGTGGGCGTGCACGTCGTCCAGGTGCGTTTCGGCCCAGCTCTTGAGGGCACGCATCGTCTCGTGCAGGGAGAACCCGAGGTCGGTCAGCTCGTAGGTGACCGTGACCGGCACGGTCGCCGTCGCCGTACGGGTCACCAGGCCGTCGCGTTCCAGGGTGCGCAGCGTCTGGGTGAGCATCTTCTGGCTGACCCCGGCGAGCAGGCGGGACAGCTCCGAGTAGCGCATCGGCCGGGGGGTGCCGGCGCAGTCCGCGCCGAAGGGGTGCGAGCCGTCGGTACGCAGCGCGGCCAGCACCAGCGCGACCCACTTGTCGGAGATCCGGGCGAGCAGTTCGCGACTGGGACACTGCGCCACGAACGCGTCGTACGCCACCGCCGTCTCCGCGCGGCGCTCGGCCGCCGTCCTCGTGGTCATCGCCGTTCCCCCCCTAGGTCGGTGCGCTACGCACTTCCAGGTGCCTACTTCCCAACAGAAACCTACCTCACCGATAGTGGTCCGGTACCAGCCCGTTCACCGAGAAAGGCCGAGGTAACCCGCATGCTCACCCGTACTCTGCCCGGCGGCACCTGGACGCTGGGCGACCTCACCGTCACCCGGTTCGGCTACGGTGCCATGCAACTCGCCGGACCCGGGGTGATGGGACCGCCCGCCGACCCGGACGCCGCGCTGGCCGTCCTGCGGGAGGTCGTCGCCCTCGGCATCACGCACATCGACACCAGCGACGCCTACGGGCCGCACGTTACCAACCGGCTGATCCGCGAGGCCCTGCACCCGTACCCCGAGGAACTGCACCTGGTGACCAAGGTCGGCGCGACCCGGGACCCGCAGGGCGGCTGGCCCACGGCGCGGGAGCCGGAGCAACTACGCCGGGCCGTCGAGGAGAACCTGGAGAACCTCGGCGTCGAGGCGCTGGACCTGGTCAACCTCCGGCTCGGTGACGCCACCGGGCCCCGGGCCGGCTCCCTCGCCGAGCCGCTCGAGGCGCTCGTCGCACTCCAGCGCAAGGGACTGATCCGGCACCTGGGATTGAGCAACGTGACGCCGGAGCAGGTCACCGAGGCGCAGTCGATCGCCCCGATCGTGTGCGTGCAGAACCTCTACAACCTGGCGCACCGCCACGACGACGCGCTGATCGACCGGCTCGCCGGGCAGGGGGTGGCCTACGTGCCGTACTTCCCGCTGGGCGGGTTCAGCCCGTTGCAGTCCGCCGCGCTGTCGGCCGTGGCCGCCCGCCGGGACGCCACCCCGATGGCCGTCGCCCTGGCCTGGCTGTTGCAGCGCTCACCCAACATCCTGCTCATCCCCGGCACCTCGTCGGTGGCGCACCTGCGGGAGAACGTCGCCGGAGCGGGGTTGACGCTCACCGCCGACGACCTTGCCGCGCTGGACGCGATCGGACGCTGACCGGGGGAATGCGCAGAGGTGCCCGTGACCGGACGTCCGGTCACGGGCACCTCTGCGAAACGGTGCCGCTCACACGGCAGCGGGCACGCCACGCATGTCGGTCAGCACGCTCCACAACGTCTGCGGGGTGGCGAACGTCTCCATCGACATCGCCTCGTCGACGAAGCGCACGTCGTACTCGCTCTCCAGGGTGGCCAGCAGTTCGACCATGGCGAGGGAGTCCAGGCCGGAGTCGCGCAGGCTGGTGCCGGCCAGCAGCGTCTCCTCGGGGTCGAGGAAGGGCAGGTGCTGGCGCAGGATGGCCTCGAACCGTTGATCCCACATGTCCGCGATTCCTTCCGGTGCAGGGTGAGAAGACGCTAACAACGCCCCACGGGCACTGACGACCCGACAAATTCCCCGGCCGCCGCCCGGCCCGGGTAAGGGGTCGTTAGGGGGGTCGATGCGGGTGGGGGCCGGCGGGGCCGCCGATACGCTCCGGCCATGAGTCGAGAGAACTTCGCGCGCACGCACGCCTCCGTGGAGACGCTGCACGAGTTCCTGTTGGCGGGCGCCCGGCTGACGCCCGACAAGCCGGCCGTCATCCAGGTCGTCGGCGGCGAGGTCGGCTCCATCTCGTACCGTCAGCTCGCCCAGCGGGTCGACGGCTACGCCGCCGCCCTCGACGAACTCGGCCTCGACATCGGCGACCGGGTGATCCTGGAGTCGGACACCTCCCCGACCGCCATCGCGGTCTTCCTGGCCTGCTCGTCGCTGGGCCTGACCTTCATCCCGGTCAGCCCGGAGACCCCGGCCCAGCGGCTCGCGCTGATCGCCGAGAGCACCGCCGCCGCGCTGCACCTGCAACCCGTCGACGGCCGCCGCGAGGGTGTGCCCGCGCCGCTGGGCACCGCCCGGTTCGGCCCGGACGGCATCCAGGTCGAGCGGGCGCCCGCGCCGCGCACCCGGCACCGCCGGGAACTGGTACCCACCGACCCGGCCTACATGATCTTCACGTCGGGCACCACCGGCCGGCCCAAGGGCGTGGTGATGAGCCACCGGGGCGTGCTCGCCTTCTTCCGGGGGATGCTGCGGCACGGCATCGTCTCCGCCGAGGACCGGGTCGCCACCACCTCGCCGTTGCAGTTCGACTTCTCGCTGCTCGACATCGGCCTGGCGCTGGGCAGCGGCGCGGCCGTGGTGCCGGTGCCCCGGTCGCTGCTGCGCTGGCCGCGCCGCTTCGTGCAGTTCCTCGCCGACAGCGGCGCCACCCAGGTCAACGGCGTGCCGTCGATCTGGCGGGGGGTGCTGCGGCACGAGTTCGCCGGACTGGCCGCGCTCGGCGGGCAGATCCGCGGGGTGCTCTACTCCGGCGAGAACTTCCCCCTGCCCGAGATGCGCGAGCTGCAACGCGCCCTGCCGCACGCCCGGGTGGTCAACTGCTTCGGCAGCAGCGAGTCCATCGCCGCGTCCTTCACCGACGTGCCCAACCCGCTGCCCGACGACGTCGACCGGATCTCCATCGGCCACGCCCACCCGGGCGCGGAGATGCTGCTGATCGACGAGGACGGCCGGCCGGTCGACTCCCCGGGCGTCGTCGGACAGATCCACCTGCGCAGCGCCGCCCTGTTCAACGGCTACTGGAACGACCCGGAGGCCACCGCCGCCGCGCTGGTCCCCGACCCGCTCAACCCGGCCACCGGGCAGCTCGTCTTCCGCACCGGCGACCTGGCCTACCGGGGCGAGGGCGGGGAGCTGTACTTCACCGGCCGGGCCGACCTGCTGGTCAAGGTACGTGGCAACCGGGTCGAGCTGGGCGAGGTGGAGCGCCGGGTCCGAGAGTTCCCGGGCATCGCCGGGGCCGCCGCGCTGATGCTGCCCCAGGAGGGCAGGGACCCGGTGCTGGCCGCGTTCGTGGTGCTCGACGAGGGCGTCACCGGCGTGGAGGAGATGGAGCTGGGCGCGTTCTGCCTGGAGGCGCTGCCCGACTACATGGTGCCCCAGCAGGTCCGGGTGATCGACGAGCTGCCGGTCAACGCCAACGGCAAGATCGACCGGCGGGCCCTCGCCGAGCGCGCCGGACAGCCCGCGCAGCGCTGACCCGGCCCCTGACGGCCCCTGGCCGGTCCCTTCAGGAGGGGGACCGGCCAGGGGTTTTCTCCTGCCGGCACCCGGGGGTGGACGGCACGATCCCCGGCCCGGAGCGCTCCGGGCCGGGGATCGACAGGGTCAGTTCCCGGCGGCCTCGCGGGCCAGCCGGGCGCGGTCGACCTTGCGGTTGGAGTTCAACGGGAACTCCGGCACGTGCCGGTACGACCGCGGCAGCATCCCCTTGGGCAGGATCTGCCGCAACTGCCGGGACAGTTCCGCCGGGGCCGTCGGCGCACCGGTGTAGAAGACCACCAGTTCGGTGCCGCCCGCGCCGGAGCGGGCCACGGTCACCGCGTCCTCGATGCCGGGGCAGCCCCGCAGGGCGTGCTCGATCTCGGCCAGCTCCACCCGCCAGCCGTGCACCTGCACCTGCGAGTCGAGCCGACCCAGATAGATCAGCTCCTTGTTGTCCAGCCGCCGGACCCGGTCCCCGGTGCGGTACCAGCGCCGACCGTCGCGCAGCAGGAACCGGCCCTCGTCGTCGGCCGGGTCGAGATAGCCGGGGGTCAGCTGCGGGCCGGTGATGCAGAGTTCCCCCTCCACCTCGCTGGCCGCGCCGTCGGCGTCGAGCAGCACCCCGTCGTGCCCGTCGTGCAGCGTCCCGATCGGGACCAGACCGTTGACGCACAACCCCGGCGAGGTCTGCGGCGACCAGCGGTGCCCGGTGATCGTCACGGTCAGCTCGGTCGGGCCGTAGATGTTCTCCAGCGTCGATGCGGGGGCCGAAGCCTGCCAGTCCACCGCGTCGGCCGCGTGCAGCGCCTCCCCGGCGAAGAAACTCCACCGCAGCGACGGCATCGCCGCCGCAGCCAGCCGGCCGGTCCGCCGGACCAGGGTGATCGCACTCGGGGTGGAGAACCACACGGTCAGGCCCCGCTCGGCCACGAACCCCGGCACGTCCCGGTACGCCGCCGGCGGCACCGGGTGCACGCTCGCCCCCGCACCCCAGGCGCAGAACAGGTCGAACATCGCGCAGTCGAAGTTCAGGTCGAACGACTGGGAGAACCGGTCGTCCGGGCCGAAGTCGTACCGGTCGTCCAACACCGAGAAGTAGTGCCGCAGGTTCCCGTGGGTGATCGGCACCCCCTTGGGCCGCCCCGTCGACCCGGAGGTGAACAGCACGTACGCCAGGTCGTCCGGGCCGGCGGGGCGGGGCGCGGCCAGCGGCGTCGCCCCGACCACCGGCAGCCGCAGCCCGGTGCCGCTGCCGCGCGGGTCCACCACCGGCGCGAACACCGGCACCCCGGCCACCGCGTCGCCCAGCTCCGCCCGGACCGCCAGCCCGGCCTCGTCGAGCAGCAGGGTGGAGACCCCGCACGCGGTGAGCATCCCCGCCGTCCGGGCCGCCGGAAACTCCGGGTGCAGCGGTACGGCGGTCGCGCCGACGTACAGGGTGGCCAGCAGTCCCGCGTACGACTCCAGGGTCTTGCCGGCCAGGATGCCGACCACCCGGGGCGGGCCGTCCGGCCCGGCGGCCAACGCCCCCGCCCAGCGCAGCGCGGTGGCGTGCAGCTCCTCGTAGCTGACCGGCCCGGACGGCAGGTGCAGGGCGGTGGCCCGGGGTGCCGCAGCCAGCCCCTGGAGGAACCGGCCGTGCAGGGCGTAGTCGGTGTGCTGGGTCATCTCGTCCTCCGTGCTCTACCGGCGCTCAGGCGGCCACGGCGCGACGGATCGGCCGCATCGCCCGTCGCGGGTCCACGATGGTGGTCCGGAAGTTGCGGACGGTGGCGCCGACCCGGCCCCACAACCGGTCCGGCCCGCAGACGTGCACCGTCTGCACCCCGGACCGCTGGAACGTGGCGACCACCTCCGGCCAGCGCACCGGGGTGACGATCCCGTCGAGCAGCATCGCCCGGACACCGTCGGCGGTGGTGCGTACCGTGCCGTCCTGGTCGGCGACGACCGGGATCTGCGGGTCGGTGAAGCGCAGCGACCCGAACAGCTCCGCCTCCACGCGGTCGCGCAGCGGCCCGAACGCGGCGGCGTGCAGCGGCGGGTCCATCACGTACAGCGGCAGCCCGCCGCCGGCCCGCAGCCGCTGCGCCAGCCAGTCGGTACGCCCCTCGTGCAGGGTCACCATCCAGAAGTCGGTGTCCACGTAGCAGGAGATCTCGTACCACTCGCCGGCCTCGTCCAGCTCGGCCAGGATCTCCCGCAGCCGCTCGGCCGGGGTCCGGACGAACGACATCGTCACCACGCCCCGCTGCTCGGCGGTGAAGTACTCCGTCTCGATCCGGGACAGCCGTGCCGTCATCCGTACCGCCTCGGCGAAGTCCAGCGCGCCGCTGAACACGGCGGCGGCCTTGCCACCGAAGCTGGGCCCGGCGATCAGGTCCGGCCGCAGGTCCATGGTCCGTTCCGCCCACCGGGCCAGCGCCACGCAGTTGACCAGGAAGGCCACCTGGGCGTACTCGGAGTAGTCGCTGTCGCTGTCGCGGTAGCGGGCGAACAGGTCGTAGTCGAGGGCGTCGCTGGCGGTGGCGAGCAGCTCACGGGCGTCCCGGTCGATGAGCATGAACTTCGCGACGTCGGCGAAGTCGCACGGACCCATCCCGGGAAAGACGATCGCGCTGGTCATCTGGGGCGTCCTTGTCGTCGGGGCAGACCGGCACCGGCGCGGTCGGCGGGGGAGTCGGGGCGGGTCACCGGGGGAGCTTGGCCAGGGCCTGCTCGATGCGGACCAACGCATCGGCGACGTGCGGCACCGTCAGCGGGTCGGCGGCGGTCTGGGTCTGCCGCTGCTGATCCCGGGTTTCGCCGTAGAGCATGCTGGTGGCGGCGCGGAAGCACAGCGCCTCGGGCCGGTCGCCGAAGTGGTGGCCGGAGAGCACCGCCACGCCCAGCTCCTCCAGCAGGTAGCGCTGCAACGCCGCGCCGTCGGTGATGCCCTGCTCGGCCAGCGGCCCGCGCAGCGGCTCGAAGTCCGGGTAGACGTAGAACGCGCCGGTCGGCGGCCGGCAGGTGGCGCCCGCGTCCACCATGATCCGGTGCACCGCGCCGGCCACCGCGCCGTGCAGCGCGGCGTCCTCGGTGAGCCGCTCGCGGATCTCCGGCGGCTCGGAGAAGGCGTACCGGGCGACCGACTGCATCGGCCCGGCCAGGGTGGACCAGATCTCGCTGGCCACCGAGGCGACGTCGGCGCGGATGCGCTCACCCCAGCCGCCGGCCGGGAACCGGGCCGCGCCGATCCGCCAGCCGCCGAGCGCCAGGTTCTTGCTGAGCCCGGTGAGCACCACGGTCCGCCGGGGTGCGACCTCGGCGGGGGAGAGCAGGTCGGTGCCCGGGGTGTGCAGGATGTCCCGGTAGATCTCGTCCGAGACGATCAGCAGGTCCTCCTCCTCGGCGATCGCGCACAGCTCGCGGACCAGGTCGTCCGGGGCGTGCGTGCCGGTCGGGTTGTCCGGCGAGGTGAGCACCAGGATGCGCGGGTCGTGGCCGAGCACCCGGGCGGCGCGGACCGTCTCCCGCAGCGCCGCCGGGTCGGGCACCCCGCCGCACGACTCGGGGACCGGCACCCCCAGCGCGGTCCGGCCGGCGAGCCGGGCCTGCGGGGCGTAGGTGACCCAGCTCGGCGCGGCGAGCAGGGTGTCCCCGCCGACCACCAGTTGCAGGGCCATCAGCAGGGGCTTGCTGCCCGGTGCGATGACCACCTGGTCGGCCTCGGTGGGCAGCCGGCGGCGGGAGAAGTACCCGGCCACCGCGTCCCGGGTGGCGGGGTCGCCGACCACCGGCCCGTAGGCGTTGCGGTCGCCGCCCTCGGTCAGCGCCCGCAGCAGCGGCGGGAACACCGGCAGGCGGGACTCGCCGAAGCCCAGGTGCACGATGGACTCGCCCGCGGCGATGCGCTGCGCGACCATCTGGTCGAGCGCGAGGTTGGGCGAGATCTTCCGGCCGGCCATCGCCAGCTCCCTTCGGGTCGGTGGGTGTTCAGGCGGTGACGGCCGCGCCGGGGCGGGCCGCGCTGGGGCTGACCGCGGCGAGGATGTCCGCCGGGGCGCTCGGGTCGAGTTCCAGGTCGCTGAGCCAGGCCGCGTCGGCCGACCAGCGGGCCCGGAACGGCCGGCCGACCAGCCGCCGGTCACGGGCCTGGATCAGCCGGAGCTGGAAGAAGTCGCCGTCCGGGGTCCGCTCGACACCGTCGACCAGGACCTTGCCGGGGGTGGCCGACATGACCGGTCCGCGCACCGTCCGGGCCAGGCCGGGCAGATCCTGGTACGCGGTGCGGAAGATGTCCGCGGCCCGGGTCAGCGGCACCTGGAAGTAGTCCCGGGGGCCGGTGTCCCGCTCGACGAACATGTAGTAGGGCACCGCGCCGACGGCCAGCTCCGCCCGCCACATCTCGCTCCAGGCGCGGGCGTCGTCGTTGACGTAGCGGATCAGCGGCGCCTGGCAGTAGACCACCGCCCCGGTCGACCGGATCCGGGCGATGGCCCGGGTGGCGACCTCGGTGGCCAGCTCCCGGGGGTGGCTGAAGTGCGCCATCACCGCGACGCTGCGCCCCGACGCGACCACCTGCTCGAACAGCCGCAGCAGGTCGTCGGCGTCGGTGTCGGAGACGAACCGGTAGGGCCAGTAGGCGACCGCCTTGGTGCCGAACCGGACGGTGCGCACCGTGTCCACCGTCAGCAGCGGCTCCACGTGGCTGCGCAGCCGCTCCGTCGACATGATCATCGGGTCGCCGCCGGTGACCAGCACGTCGGTCACCGCCGGGTGCCGGTGCAGGTAGGCCACCAACTGCTCCGGGCCGGGCGCGGCGAACCGCAGGTCGGCGTCGCCGACGAACTGCGCCCACCGGAAGCAGTAGGTGCAGTACGCGTGGCAGGTCTGCCCCTGCTGCGGGAAGTACAGCACCGTCTCCCGGTACTTGTGCTGCATGCCCGGCAGTTCCTGACCGTCCAGGCTGGGCACGTTGTGCTGCTGCTGCCCGGACGGGTGCGGGTTGAGCCCCGCCCTGATCCGGGCCACCTCACCGCGCAGCCCCTTGCGGTCACCGGCGCGCAGCAGGTCGCCGACGATCCGCTCGTCGTCGGCGGCGAGCATCCCGCGCTGCGGGAAGACCAGCCGGAAGATCGGGTCGTCCGGGATGCGGTCCCAGTCGATCAGGTGCGACAGGACGTACTCGTTGACCCGGAAGGGCAGCACCTGGGAAATGGTGCGGATCGCGTGCAGATTGTCGGCCGACAATCCGTACCGGCCGCCCAGCTCATCGATGTGGTGCGGCCCGAAGGAGTGGAACCGCCCCGGATCGGCGGTCGTGGAAACGAGCAGGGACATCAACCATCCTCCATGGGGGGTTGCGCCCACCGACGTGGCGTGACTCAATCACCGGTGCGCGCCCGCGAGAATCGCTCGACGGTCAACAGCGCGTTGCCTCGCCCACACGCTAGTGGCGGCCCGTCCGCCCGGACCCCTAGCGGAACCCCAGAGCCGCCCCTTAGCGCAGGCGGTAGGGGGAGGCTAGGGGCGTCGCGGGGGTGTAGGTGGATTTCCTTTCCTGATTACGTATCCCTCGCCTGGTCCGGCCGGCGCCCGGCGTGTCGCCCGGATACGCCGTACCGCACCGAGCGGTCGTGCAGACATCGACACCAGCGCCGGATCACGTGCGCCCGGTGCGACCCGAGGGAGTGCTCCGTGACGATCGATCAGGAGATCCGTAAATATCCGTTCAGCGAGGCGCCCGGGATCGACATCGACCCCGTCTACGGGCTGCTGCGCAGCACCGAGCCGCTGGCCCGGGTGCAACTGCCGTACGGCGAGGTGTCCTGGCTGGCCACCCGGTACGAGGACGTCAAGACCGTGCTGACCGACCCGCGGTTCAGCCGGGCCGCGGCGCAGGGCAAGGACCAGCCCCGCACCCGCGAGGAGATGACCTACGAGGGCATCATCGGGCTCGACCCGCCGGACCACACCCGGCTGCGCAAGCTCGCCGGCAAGGCGCTGACCGCCCGCCGGGTCAACGAGATGCGCGAGGGCGCCCAGCGGATCGCCAACGAGTACGTCGACGAGATGATCGCCAAGGGCTCCCCGGGTGACCTGGTCGAGCTGTTCGCCCTGCCGTACCCGATCACCGTCATCTGCGAGCTGCTCGGGGTGCCGTTCGAGGACCGGGCCCAGTTCCGGATCTGGACCGAGGGGCTGACCAGCACCAGCGAGCAGCTGATGGTCTACGCCGAGCAGCTCTTCGGCTACATGGGCAAGCTGGTCGCCCAGCGCCGCGAGCAGCCCACCGACGACCTGCTCGGCGCGCTGGTCAAGGCCCGCGACGAGGGTGACCGGCTGACCGAGCAGGAACTGCTGTCCATCGCCGGGGTCGGGCTGCTGCTCACCGGCGTCGAGACGGTCTCCACGCACATCCCCAACTTCGTCTACGCGCTGCTCACCCACCCGGAGCTGATGGCGCAGCTGCGCGCCGACCGGAGCCTGGTGCCGGCGGCCGTGGAGGAACTGCTGCGGATGATCCCGCTGAACCCGGCCGCCATGTTCCCCCGGTACGCGGTGGAGGACGTGGAGCTGAGCGGGATCACCGTGCGCGCCGGTGAGCCGGTGCTGGTCTCGCTGCCCGGGGCCAACCGGGACCCGGAGATCTTCGACAACCCGGAGACCTTCGACTTCACCCGCGAGCAGAACCCGCACGTCGCGTTCGGCCACGGCCCGCACCACTGCCTCGGCGCGCAGCTGGCCCGGATGGAGCTGCAGGTCGCCCTGCACACCATCCTGGACCGGTTCCCCGAGCTGAGCCTGGCCGACGGCGACGCGGGCGTGTCGTGGAAGTCCGGCCTGCTGGTCCGGGGCCCGAACAAGCTGCTGGTGGCCTGGTGACCGCTGTGGACACCCGGTGGACGGTGACCGTCGACCGGGACGCCTGCATCGGTACCGGGGTCTGCGCCGGAGCGGCGCCCCGCCAGATCGAGATCCGGGCCGGCAAGGCGTCCGCCCTGGCCCCGGAGACGGCACCCGACGAGGCGGTCATCGACGCCGCCGACATGTGCCCGATGTCCGCGATCACGGTCCGCGACGCCGCCTCCGGCGCGCTGCTCGCGCCCGAGGAGTAACACCGCCCCGACCGGTGAACCCACCGGTCGCCGCGAGGCCGCCGCGACCGGTCCCCCCTACCGGTCGCGGCGGCCTTGCCGTGATCGGGCGCCGAAAGCCGACACACCGAGCCGGGCGTCGAACCCGGAGACCTAGTGGAGCGTGCCATGAGCGAGTCCGTGAACCCCACCGGTGCCGAGCCCGACGCCCTGTCGGCACTGCGGCGGCGGCTGGAGGGCCGCACGGCCGACGAGCAGGACCGGGCGCTGACCGCGCTGGTCCGGGAGCAGGCCCGCGACGTGCTGCGGACCGTACTGCCGGACGGCCCGGACGCCGTCGAGCCCGGCCGGCCCTTCCGCGACCTGGGCTTCGACTCGCTCGCCGCGGTCGAGCTGCACCGCCGGCTCACCGCCGCGACCGGCCTGGACCTGCCGGTCACCCTGGTCTTCGACCACCCGACGCCGCAGGCGGTCGGGCGGCTGCTGCGGACCCTGCTCGGTGGGGACGCCGCGCCCGCGCCGGTCGCCGCGCCGCTGCGCCGGCCCGCAGCCGACGACGAGCCGATCGCCGTGGTCGGCATCGGCTGCCGCTACCCGGGGCACAGCACCTCCGCCGACGACCTGTGGCGGCTGGTCGCCGAGGGCCGGCACGTGATCAGCGACTTCCCGACCGACCGGGGCTGGGACACCGACGGGCTCTACGACCCGGACCCGGGCAAGCCGGGCAAGACCTACGTGCGCCAGGGTGGTTTCCTGGAGGGCGCGGCCGAGTTCGACGCGGACTTCTTCGGCATCAGCCCGCGCGAGGCGATGACGATGGACCCGCAGCAGCGACTGGTGCTGGAGACCGCCTGGGAGGCGCTGGAGGACGCCGGCATCGACTCGGCGTCGCTGCGCGGCAGCCAGACCGGTGTCTTCATCGGCGCCGAACCGCAGGAGTACGGCCCTCGGCTGCACGAGGCCCCGGAGGGCCTGGACGGCTACCTGCTCACCGGCAACGCGCCGAGCGTGGTGTCCGGCCGGCTCGCCTACACCTTCGGTTTCGAGGGCCCGACGCTGACCGTGGACACCGCCTGCTCGGGTTCGCTTGTCGCCCTGCACCTGGCCTGCCAGGCGGTACAGCGTGGCGAGTGCACCACCGCGTTGGCCGGTGGCGTCGCGGTGATGGTGCACCCGGGCGCGTTCACCGCGTTCAGCCGGCAGCGGGGTCTCGCCCCGGACGGGCTGTGCAAGCCGTTCGCGGCGGCGGCCGACGGCACCGGCTGGGCCGAGGGGGTCGGCATCCTGGTGCTGGAGCGGCTCTCCGACGCCCGCCGCAACGGCCACCGGGTGCTCGGGGTGATCCGCGGCTCGGCGATCAACCAGGACGGCGCGTCCAACGGGTTGACCGCCCCGAACGGGCCGTCCCAGCAGCGGGTGATCATGTCTGCGCTGGCCGCGGCCGGTCTGTCCCCCGCCGACGTCGACCTGGTCGAGGCGCACGGCACCGGCACCCGGCTCGGCGACCCCATCGAGGCGCAGGCGATCATCGCCACCTACGGCCGGGAACGCCCCGCCGACCGGCCGCTGTGGCTCGGATCGCTGAAGTCCAACATCGGCCACTCGCAGGCCGCCGCCGGCGTCGCCGGTGTGATCAAGGTGCTGATGGCGATGCGGCACCGGGTGCTGCCGCAGACCCTGCACGTCGACGCGCCCACCCCCAACGTCGACTGGTCCGCCGGCACCGTCGCCCTGCTCACCGAGGCCCGCCCGTGGGACGACGCGGGCCACCCGCGCCGGGCCGGGGTCTCCTCGTTCGGGGTCAGCGGCACCAACGCGCACGTCATCGTCGAGGAGCCGCCGGCCGTCGACGACGAGGCCGCGCCCGCCGTGCCGCAGCTGCCCAGCGAGGTGCTGCCGGTGGTGCTCTCCGCCCGCAGCGGGGCGGCGCTGCGCGACCAGGCCGCCGCGTTGCTCGCCGTCGTGGGCACCGACGGGGACGCCCCGGAACTGCTCGACGTCGCGTACTCGCTGGCCACCACCCGGACCGCGCTGGAGCACCGGGCGGTGCTGGTGGCCCGGGACCGGGCTGCGGCGGTCGGGGACCTGGCCGCCCTCGCCGCCGGTGGGGACGTGCCCGGCGTGCATCTGGGGCAGGTCACCGGTGGCGGGCTCGGCTTCCTGTTCACCGGGCAGGGCAGCCAGCGGCTGGACGCCGGCCGGCAGTTGCACCGCAGCTACCCGGTCTACGCCGCCGCGTTCGACGACGCCTGCGGCTGGCTCGACCTGCAACTGGACGTGCCGCTGGCCGACGTGCTGTTCGCCGCGCCCGGCACCGCCGAGGCGGCCCTGCTCGACCAGACCGCCTACACCCAGTGCGCGCTGTTCGCGGTGGAGGTCGCCCAGTTCCGGCTGCTGGAGTCGTGGGGGGTCCGGCCGGACCTGCTCGCCGGGCACTCGATCGGCGAGCTCGCCGCCGCCCACGTCGCCGGGGTGCTCTCCCTGGAGGACGCCGCCCTGCTGGTCGCCGCCCGGGGCCGGCTCATGCAGCAGCTCCCCGCCGAGGGCGCGATGATCTCGGTGCAGGCCACCGAGGAGCAGGTCCGTCCGCTGCTGGCCGGGCGCGAGGCGCAGGTGGGCATCGCGGCGGTCAACGGCCCGACCTCGGTGGTGGTCTCCGGCGACGAGGACGCCGTGCTGGAGGTGGTCGCCGCCCTCGCCGCCGCCGGGCACAAGACGAAGCGGCTGAAGGTCAGCCACGCCTTCCACTCGCCGCTGATGACGCCGATGCTCGCCGAGTTCGGCCGGCTGGCGCACGTGCTGACCTACCGTCCGCCGACCATCCCGGTCGTGTCCACGGTCACCGGCCGACCGGTGCTCTCCGGTGAACTGTGCGACCCCGAATACTGGGTGCGGCACGTGCGCGACAGCGTCCGGTTCGCCGACGCCGTCCGGGCCATGGCCGACGAGGGGATCACCACCTTCCTCGAACTCGGTCCGGCCGGTGTGCTCTCCGCGATGGGTCCGGCCTGCCTCGACGACGACGCCGACGCGGTCTTCGCCCCCCTGCTGCGCGCCGACCACGACGAGGAGACCGACGTCGTGGCCGCCGTCGCCCGCGCCCACGTGCGGGGGGTGCCGGTGGACTGGACGGCGTTCTTCGCCGCCCGTGGAGCCCGTCGGGTCGCGCTGCCCACGTACCCGTTCCAGCGGCGCCGGTTCTGGATGGAATCCGGCGGTGGCAGCGCCGACGCGACCGGCTTCGGTCAGCTCGCCGCCGGGCACCCGCTGGTCGGCGCGGTCGTCGGCCTGGCCGGCGGCGACGGCGTGGTGCTCACCGGTCGGGTGTCGCTGCGCAGCCACCCGTGGCTGGCCGACCACACCATCTCCGGGGTGGCGCTGCTGCCCGGCACCGCCTTCGTCGAGCTGGCCGTGCGGGCCGGCGACCAGGTCGGCTGCCCCACCGTCGAGGAACTGACCCTGGAGGCGCCGCTGGCGCTCGACGAGCGCGGCGTCGCCCTCCAGGTGGTCGTCGGCGCCGCCGACCCGGCCGGCCGCTGCCCGGTGGCCGTCTACTCGCGGCCCGACGGGTCCGACCCGGACGACCAGCTCTGGACCCGGCACGTCAGCGGCTTCCTCACCCCGGAGGCCGCCGACGCCGGTCAGCCGCTCACCCAGTGGCCGCCGCGCGACGCCCGGCCGGTCGACCTGGCCGGCATCTACACCGAACTGGCCGACCAGGGCTACGGCTACGGCCCGGTCTTCCAGGGCCTCAAGGCCGTCTGGCGACGCGGCCAGGAGGTGTACGCCGAGGTCGCGCTCCCCGCCGACAGCCGGGCCGAGGCGGCCCGCTTCGGCCTGCACCCGGCGGTGCTGGACGCCGCCCTGCACGCCATCGACGCGGCCCGCCGGGGCGAGCCCACCGACGACGAGGTGCGCATCCCGTTCGCCTGGAACGACGTCACCCTGCACGCCGCCGGTGCTGCCGAGGTGCGGGTGCGGATCGCCCCGGCCGCCGGGGACAGCGTGTCGGTGACCCTCGCCGACGCCACCGGCGCACCGGTGGCCACGGTGCGCTCGTTCGTCTCCCGGCCGGTCTCCACCGCCCAGCTCACCGCCGCCCGGGGCGGCTACCATGAGCGGCTGTTCCGGCTGGAGTGGACGAAGCTCGGGCACCGGCCCGCCCCGGCGGGCACCCCCCGCTGGGTGGTGCTCGGCGACGAGCGGATCGGCTCGGCCACCCGGCACGCCGACCCGGCCGCGCTGGGTGCCGCGATCGACGCCGGTGCCACCGCCCCCGAGTGGGCGTTCGTCGGGGTCGGCAGCGGTGACGTCCGGGCCGCCACCGCCGACGCGTTGACGCTGCTCCAGCAGTGGCTGGCCGACGCGCGGCTGGCGAGCACCCGGCTGGTCTTCGTCAGCCGCGCCGACGACCTCGCCACCGAGGCGGTCTGGGGTCTGCTGCGCGCCGCGCAGACGGAAAACCCGGACCGGTTCGTCACCGTCCGGCTCGCCGACGCCCCGACGTCGCTGCTGGCCGCCGCCCTGGCCACCGGCGAACCGGAGCTTCGGGTACGGGACGGGGAGATCAGTGTGCCCCGGCTGGCCCGGGTCGCCACCTCCCCCGACGGCAGCGACGACGCCGGTTGGCCGACCGACGGCACGGTGCTGGTCACCGGCGGCACCGGTGGGCTCGGCGCACACGTCGCCCGGCACCTGGCCGGCCGGCACGGCGTACGCCACCTGCTGTTGACCAGCCGTCGTGGCCCGGCGGCGGCCGGCGTGGCGCAGCTGCGCGCGGAGCTGGAAGCGGCCGGCGCGACCGTCGAGGTGGCCGCCTGCGACGCGGCCGACGCCGACGCCCTGGCCGCGCTGCTCGCCGCCGTCCCGGCCGACCGGCCGTTGCGGGCGGTGGTGCACGCCGCCGGCATCGTCGACGACGGGACGATCGGCTCGCTCACCCCGCAGCGGCTCGACGCGGTGCTGAAGGCCAAGCTGGACGGCGCGGTCAACCTCGACCGGTTGACCCGCGACGCCGACCTGACCGCCTTCGTGCTCTTCTCCTCCCTGGCGAGCCTGCTCGACTGCGCCGGGCAGGGCAACTACGCCGCCGCGAACGCCACCCTGAACGCGCTGGCGGCCACCCGCCGGACCGCCGGCCGGCCCGCCGTGGCGTTGACCTGGGGCCTGTGGACCGGTGACAGCGGCATGGGCGGCCAGTTGGACGCCGCCGCGTTGCAGCGCATCGAGCGTTCCGGCATGCCCGGCCTCAGCCCGGCCGAGAACCTGGCCCTGCTCGACGCGGCGCTCGGCGTCGACGAGCCGGTGCTCGCTCCGATCCGGGTCGACCTGACCGCGCTGCGCAACCGGCCCGACGGGGTGCCGGCGCTGCTGCGCGGCCTGGTGCCGCTGCCGGCCCGCCGGTCCGCGCAGGCCGCCGGCCCGGCGGACGCCGCCCAGGGGCTGGCCCGGCAGTTCGCCGGCCTCACCCCGGCCGAACGGGACCGGGTCACCCTCGACCTGGTCCGCGCGCACGTGGCCGCCGTGCTCGGCCACGACGGCGCGGAGGCGATCGAGCCCCGCCGTGCCTTCAACGAGCTGGGCTTCGACTCGCTGGCCGCGGTGGAGCTGCGTAACCGGCTCAACGCCGCCACCGGGCTGCGGCTGCCGGCGACCCTGGTTTTCGACTACCCGACGCCGGTGGCGCTCGCCGAGTTCGTGGTCTCCACCGTGCTCGGCACCGACGTGGACGTGGCGGTGCCGGAGCTGGCGTCGGCCTCGTTCACCCAGGAGCCGATCGCCATCGTGTCGATGAGCTGCCGCTTCCCCGGCGGGGTGAGCACCCCGGAGCAGCTGTGGGAGCTGCTGGAGGGCGGCGTCGACGCGGTCTCCCCGTTCCCCACCGACCGGGGCTGGGACCTGGCCGGCATGTACGACCCGGAGCCCGGCAAGCCCGGCAAGACGTACTCGATGGAGGGTGGTTTCCTCTACGACGCGGCCGACTTCGACGCGGACTTCTTCGGGATCAGCCCGCGTGAGGCGGTCGCGATGGACCCGCAGCAGCGGCTGCTGCTGGAGACGTCGTGGGAGGTGCTGGAGCGGGCCGGGATCGACCCGACCTCGCTCAAGGGCAGCCCGACCGGTGTCTTCGCCGGCGTCATGTACCACGACTACGCGCTGCGTCTGCACCAGGTGCCCGACGAGCTGGCCGGCTACCTGGGCAACGGCAGCCTGGCCAGCATCGTCTCCGGGCGGGTCGCCTACACCCTCGGCCTGGAGGGGCCGGCCGTGTCGATCGACACCGCGTGCTCGTCGTCGCTGGTGGCGATCCACCTGGCCGTGCAGGCGCTGCGGGCCGGGGAGTGCTCGCTGGCCCTGGCCGGTGGCGTCACCGTGATGTCCACCCCGGACACGTTCATCGACTTCAGCCGCCAGCGGGGCCTGGCCAAGGACGGCCGGTCCAAGTCGTTCGCCGCCGGGGCCGACGGCACCGGCTGGGGTGAGGGCGCCGGCATGCTGCTGCTGGAGCGGCTGTCCGACGCGCGGGCCAACGGCCACCAGGTGCTCGCGGTGATCCGGGGCTCGGCCACCAACCAGGACGGCGCGTCCAACGGGCTCACCGCGCCGAACGGTCCCTCGCAGCAGCGGGTGATCCGGCAGGCGTTGGCCTCCGCCGGTGGCATCCCGGCGACCGAGGTGGACGCCGTCGAGGCGCACGGCACCGGCACCGCCCTCGGCGACCCGATCGAGGCGCAGGCGCTGCTGGCCACGTACGGGCAGGGCCGGCCGGGTGAGCGTCCGCTCTGGCTCGGCTCGATCAAGTCCAACATCGGGCACACCCAGGGTGCGGCAGGTGTCGCCGGTGTGATCAAGATGGTGCTGGCGATGCGCAACGGGCTGCTGCCGCGCACCCTGCACGCCGACGAGCCGTCCCCGCAGATCGACTGGTCGGCCGGCGAGGTGCGGCTGCTCACCGAGGCGCAGCCGTGGCCGGCGTTGGACCGGCCGCGCCGGGCGGGCGTGTCGTCGTTCGGGATCAGCGGCACCAACGCCCACGTGATCGTGGAGGAGGCCCCGCCGGTCGAGCTGGAGGGCGAGATCGTCGCGCCGCCGGCCGTGCTGCCGTGGGTGCTGTCGGCCAGGACCGAGGAGGCGCTGCGCGCCCAGGCCGCCCAGCTGCGGGCCGCCGTGTCCGCCGCCACCACCGACCCGGGTGACCTCGCGTACACCCTGGCGAAGGGGCGGGCTGCGCTGGACCGGCGGGCCGTCGTCGTCGGTGATGTCACCGACTTCCTGACCGGCGCGGACGCCCTGGTCGCCGGGGCCGCGGTACCGACGCCGTTGCAGGGTGGCTCCGGGGTGGTGTTCGTGTTCCCGGGGCAGGGTTCGCAGTGGGTGGGGATGGCGGTGGAGTTGTTGGATTCGTCTCCGGTGTTTGCGGAGCGGGTCAGTGAGTGTGGGGTGGCGTTGTCGGAGTTTGTGGATTGGCGGTTGGTGGAGGTTTTGCGGGGTGTGGAGGGTGCTCCGTCGTTGGAGCGGGTTGATGTGGTGCAGCCGGTGTTGTGGGCGGTGATGGTGTCGTTGGCGGGGTTGTGGCGGTCGTTCGGGGTGGTGCCGGATGCGGTGATCGGGCATTCGCAGGGTGAGATTGCGGCGGCGGTGGTGGCGGGTGGTTTGTCGTTGCGGGATGGGGCGTTGGTGGTGGCGTTGCGGAGTTTGGCGATTGCGGAGGTGTTGGCGGGTCGGGGTGCGATGGCCTCCATCGGCCTGCCCGCCGAGCGGGTCCGCGAGCGCCTCGACGCCTACGACGGCCGGGTGTCCATCGCCACGGTCAACGGGGTGTCGTCGGTGGTGGTGTCCGGTGACCCGGACGCCGTCGACGACCTCGTCGCCACCCTCAGCGCCGAGGAGGTGCGGGCCAAGCGGGTGAACGTGGACTACGCGTCGCACTCGGCCCAGGTGGAGCTGATCGAGCAGCGGCTGCGCGCCGACCTCGCCGAGGTGTCGCCCCGGTCGTCGACCGTGCCGTTCTACTCCACGGTGACCGCCGGGGTGCTGGACACCGCCGGGCTGGACGCCGGCTACTGGTACACGAACCTGCGGCAGACCGTCCGCTTCGAGGAGACCACCCGGGTGCTGCTCCGGGCGGGGATGCGGGTGTTCCTGGAGTGCAGCGCGCACCCGGTGCTGACCATGGGTATCGAGGAGACCGCCGCCGACGCGGGGGTCGAGGTGGCCGCCGTCGGGTCGCTGCGCCGGGGCGAGGGCGGGCTGCGTCGCTGGCTCACCTCGCTGGGCGAGGCGTTCGTCCGTGGGGTGCCGGTGGACTGGTCGTCGGCGTTGCCGGCGCGCCCGCGCGGTGAGGTACCGCTGCCGACGTACCCGTTCCAGCGTCGCCGGTACTGGATCGACGCGACCAGCGGCACCACCGACGTGGCGTCGGTGGGCCTCGGCGCGGCCGGCCACCCGCTGTGGGGCGCGTCGGTGGCGATGGCCGAGTCCGGTGAGGTGCTGTTCACCGCCCGGATCTCGCTGGACACCCACCCGTGGCTGGCCGACCACGCCGTCAACGGCACCGTCCTGCTGCCCGGTGCGGCCTTCGTCGAGATGGTGCTGCACGCCGGTGACCACGTCGGCCTCGGCCACCTGGAGGAGCTGACCCTGCACGCCCCGCTGCTGCTCGCCGAGCGCGCGGCCGTGCAGGTGCAGCTGCTGATGACCGCCGCCGACGAGTCGACCCGGCGGACCGTCAGCGTCCACTCCCGGGCCGAGCACGCCGAGGCGGACCTGCCGTGGACCCGGCACGCCACCGCCGTGCTCACCGACACCCGGGCCGCCGCCGGCTTCGACCTGCGGGAATGGCCGCCGTCGGGTGCGGTGCCGGTGGCGACGGCGGGGTTGTATGACGAGTTGGTGGTGCAGGGGTACGAGTACGGTCCGGTGTTCCAGGGGGTGCAGGCTGCCTGGCGGGTTGGTGAGGTGGTGTTTGCTGAGGTTGCGCTTCCGGAGGAGGCGCATGGGGAGGCGTCGCGGTTCGGGGTGCATCCGGCGTTGTTGGATGCGGCGTTGCAGGTGGTGGGGATCGGTGAGCCGGTGCCGGTGGGTCGTCCGCCGTTGCTGCCGTTCGCCTGGACGGACGTGACGCTGCACGCCACGGGCGCGACCGCCCTGCGGGTGCGGGTCACCCCGACCGGCCCGGAGGCGGTCACCCTGCACCTGGCCGACCCGACCGGTGCGCCGGTCGCCGAGATCGGCTCCCTGGTGTCCCGGCCGGTGCAGCTCGCCACCGCCACCACCGAGGGCAACCTCTACCGGGTCGACTGGACCCCCGTCGCGGTGCCCGCCACCCCGACGCCCTCCTGGGCGCACCTGGCTGACCTCGCCGACGACGTGCCGGAGCTGGTCCTCGCCCGGCTCACCGACGACGGGCAGGTCGCCGACGTCGAGGTCGCCGCGCGGGCCGCGGTGGGTACGGCGCTCGCGCTGCTGCAACGCTGGCTGGCCGACCCCCGGTTGGCCGAGTCCCGGCTCGTGGTGCTCACCAGCGGTGCGGCCGACCAGGTGACCGACCTGGTGCACGCCCCGGTGTGGGGCCTGGTCCGGGCCGCCCAGGTGGAGAACCCGGGTCAGTTCGTGCTGGTGGACGCCGATCCGGAGACTCCGGTGGAGGAGATCCTGGCGGCGGTGGGCACCGGTGAGCCGGAGCTGTCGCTGCGGGACGGTCAGGTGCGGGTGCCGCGCCTGGCCCGCGCCGCCGCCGGGGACCCGGTGTGGCGTGCCGACGGTGCGGTGCTGGTCACCGGCGGCACCGGTGTGCTGGGCGGGTTGGTGGCCCGGCACCTGGTGGCGGTGCACGGGGTGCGGGACCTGGTGCTGACCTCGCGGCGTGGCCTGACCGCGCCGGGTGCGGAGCAGTTGCGCGACGAGTTGACGGCGTTGGGTGCCTCCGTGGAGGTGGTGGCGGCTGACCTGGCCGACCGGGATGCGGTCGCGGCGGTGCTGGACGGCATCCCGGCGTTGACCGCCGTCGTGCACACCACCGGCGCGCTGGACGACGGCACCGTCGCCGCGTTCACCGACGCGCAGCTCGACACCGTGTGGCGGGCCAAGGCCACCCCGGCCTGGCACCTGCACGAGCTGACCCGCGACCGTGACCTGTCGGCGTTCGTGCTGTTCTCCTCGGCCGCCGGCGTGGTCGACGGCTCCGGGCAGGGCAACTACGCCGCCGCGAACGTCTTCGTCGACGCCCTGGCCGCGCACCGGCGGGCCCTGGGCCTGCCGGCCACGTCGCTGGCGTGGGGTTTCTGGGAGCAGCGCAGTGGGATGACCGCGCACCTCGGCGAGGCCGACGTGGCCCGGATGGCCCGCTCCGGTGTGCTCGGCATCGGCACCGACCAGGGCCTCGCCCTGCTGGATGCGGCGGTCGCGACCGACGAGGCGCTGCTGGTGCCGGTCCGGCTGGACACCGCCGCGCTGCGCGCCCAGGGCCAGCAGCTCCCGGCCCTGTTCCGGGGCCTGGTCCGGCTCCCGGCCCGACGGGCCGCCGGTGCGACCGCGACGCCGCTCGTCGGCTCGGCACTGCACCGGCAACTGCTCGGCCTCGCCGACGCCGACCAGCGGCGGCTGCTGCTCGACCTGGTCCGGGCCAACGTCGCCGGGGTGCTCGGCCACGAGAGCCCGGCCACCGTCGAGCCGTCCCGGGCGTTCCGGGAACTCGGCTTCGACTCGCTGGCCGCCGTGGAGCTGCGCAACAAGCTCAACACCGCCACCGGGCTGCGGCTGCCGGCGACCCTGGTATTCGACTACCCCAATCCGACCGCGCTCGCCGACTACCTGCACACCAGGATCCTCGGCGCGGCCACCCCGCAGGCCCCGACCGTGGCCACCCCCGTCGCCGACGACGAACCCGTCGCCATCGTCGCGATGAGCTGCCGCTTCCCCGGCGGGGTCCGCACCCCCGAGGACCTGTGGCGGCTGCTCGCCGACGGCACCGACGCGATCACCCCGTTCCCCACCGACCGGGGCTGGGACCTGGCCGGCATGTACGATCCGGAGCCCGGCCGGACCGGCAAGACGTACGCCATGGAGGGTGGTTTCCTCTACGACGCGGCCGACTTCGACCCGGACTTCTTCGGGATCAGCCCGCGTGAGGCGGTCGCCATGGACCCGCAGCAGCGGCTGCTGCTGGAAACCTCGTGGGAGGCCCTGGAGCGGGCCGGCATCGACCCGAACTCGCTGCGCGGCAGCCTCACCGGCGTCTTCGCCGGTGTGATGTACCACGACTACGCCAGCCGGCTGCCCGAGGTGCCCGAGGAACTCGCCGGTTACCTGGGCAACGGCAGCATGGCAAGCGTCGCGTCGGGGCGGATCGCCTACACCCTGGGCCTGGAGGGGCCGGCGGTCAGCGTCGACACCGCCTGCTCGTCGTCGCTGGTGGCGATCCACCTGGCGGTGCAGGCACTGCGCTCCGGCGAGTGCTCGCTCGCCCTGGCCGGCGGTGTCACCGTGATGTCCACCCCGGACACGTTCATCGAGTTCAGCCTCCAGCGGGGCCTGGCCGCCGACCACCGGTGCAAGTCCTTCGCGGCCGGCGCGGACGGCACGGCGATGTCCGAGGGCGTCGGCATGCTGCTGCTGGAGCGGCTGTCCGACGCCGAGCGCAACGGCCACCACGTCCTGGCGGTGGTGCGGGGTTCGGCGATCAACCAGGACGGCGCGTCCAACGGGCTCACCGCGCCGAACGGTCCCTCGCAGCAGCGGGTGATCCGGCAGGCGCTCGCGGCGGCCGGTGGCATCCCGGCGACCGAGGTGGACGCCGTCGAGGCGCACGGCACCGGCACCACCCTCGGCGACCCGATCGAGGCCCAGGCGCTGCTGGCCACGTACGGCCAGGAACGCCCCGGGGACCGGCCGCTGTGGCTCGGCTCGGTGAAGTCGAACATCGGCCACACCCAGGGTGCGGCCGGCGTCGCCGGTGTGATCAAGATGGTGCTGGCGATGCGGCACGGGGTCCTGCCCCGCACCCTGCACGTGGACGAGCCCACCCCGCAGGTGGACTGGTCGGCCGGGGCGGTCCGGCTGCTCACCGAGGAGCAGCAGTGGCCGGCGCTGGACCGGCCCCGCCGGGCGGGCGTGTCGTCGTTCGGCATCAGCGGCACCAACGCCCACGTCATCCTCGAACAGGCGCCCCCGGCCGAGGAGCCGCCGGTCGACGCCCCCGAGCCGGAGCTGCTGCCCTGGGTGCTGTCGGCCCGTACCGACCAGGCCCTGCGGGAGCAGGCCGCCCGGGTGGCCGACGTCGCGGGCGACGGGTCCGTCAAGGCCGGTGACCTCGCGTACGCGCTGGCGACCGGGCGGGCGCTGCTCGACCGGCGCACGGTCATCGTCGGCGACCGGAACGACTTCGTCGCCGGGGCGCGGGCGTTCGCCACCGACGGCACCGCCCCCGGCGTGCTCCAGGGCGGCACGGTCTTCGTGTTCCCGGGGCAGGGTTCGCAGTGGGTGGGGATGGCGGTGGAGTTGTTGGATTCGTCTCCGGTGTTTGCGGAGCGGGTCAGTGAGTGTGGGGTGGCGTTGTCGGAGTTTGTGGATTGGCGGTTGGTGGAGGTTTTGCGGGGTGTGGAGGGTGCTCCGTCGTTGGAGCGGGTTGATGTGGTGCAGCCGGTGTTGTGGGCGGTGATGGTGTCGTTGGCGGGGTTGTGGCGGTCGTTCGGGGTGGTGCCGGATGCGGTGATTGGGCATTCGCAGGGTGAGATTGCGGCGGCGGTGGTGGCGGGTGGTTTGTCGTTGCGGGATGGGGCGTTGGTGGTGGCGTTGCGGAGTTTGGCGATTGCGGAGGTGTTGGCGGGTCGGGGTGCGATGGCCTCCATCGGCCTGCCCGAGCGGGCGGCGGCCGAACGGCTGACCGGCTACGCCGACCGCATCTCGATCGCCACCGTCAACGGCACCTCCTCGGTCGTCGTCTCCGGTGACCCGGACGCCGTCGACGACCTGGTCGCGACGCTTTCCGCCGAGGGCCTGCGGGCGAAGCGGGTGAACGTGGACTACGCGTCGCACTCGGCGCAGGTGGAGCTGATCGAGCAGCGGCTGCGGGCCGACCTCGCCGAGGTCAGCCCGCGCGCCGCCACGGTCCCGTTCTACTCGACCGTCACCGGCCGGGTGCTCGACACCACCGGCCTGGACGCCGGCTACTGGTACACCAACCTGCGGCAGACCGTCCGCTTCGAGGAGACCACCCGCGCCCTGCTCGACGCCGGGATGCGGGTGTTCCTGGAGTGCAGCGCGCACCCGGTGCTGACCATGGGTATCGAGGAGACCGCCGCCGACGCGGGGGTCGAGGTGGCCGCCGTCGGGTCGCTGCGCCGGGGCGAGGGCGGGCTGCACCGCTGGCTCACCTCGCTCGGTGAGGCGTTCACCCGGGGCGTCACCGTCGACTGGTCGCCGGTGCTGCCGTCCCGCCCCCGGGGCGAGGTGCCGCTGCCGACGTACCCGTTCCAGCGCCGCCGCTACTGGCTGAACGCCACCGGTGGCAGCGCCGACCTCACCTCCGCCGGTCTCGGCTCCGCCGGGCACCCGCTGTGGGGGGCCGCCGTCACCATGGCCGAATCCGGTGAGGTGCTGTTCACCGGCCGGATCTCGCTGGACACCCACCCGTGGCTGGCCGACCACGCCGTCAACGGCACCGTCCTGCTGCCCGGCACCGGTTTCGTCGAACTCGTCCTGCACGCCGGGGACGACGTCGGCCTCGGTCACCTCGACGAGCTGACCCTGCACGCCCCGCTGATCCTGCCCGAGCAGGGTGCCGTACAGGTGCAGTTGCTGCTCGCCGCCGCCGACGACACCGGCCGCCGCACGGTCACCGTGCACTCCCGGCCGGAACACACCGGCAGCTGGGTCCGGCACGCCACCGGCGTGCTCTCCGCCGACGTCACCGACCCCGGCTTCGACCTGCGGGAATGGCCGCCGTCGGGTGCGGTGCCGGTGCCGACGGCGGGGTTGTATGACGAGTTGGTGGTGCAGGGGTACGAGTACGGTCCGGTGTTCCAGGGGGTGCAGGCTGCCTGGCGGGTTGGTGAGGTGGTGTTTGCTGAGGTTGCGCTTCCGGAGGAGGCGCATGGGGAGGCGTCGCGGTTCGGGGTGCATCCGGCGTTGTTGGATGCGGCGTTGCAGGTGGTGGGGATCGGTGAGCCGGTGCCGGTGGGTCGTCCGCCGTTGCTGCCGTTCGCCTGGACGGACGTGACGCTGCACGCCACGGGCGCGACCGCCCTGCGGGTGAAGGTCACCGCCAGCGGGCCGGAGTCCGCCACCCTGCACCTGGCCGACCCGGACGGCGAACCGGTCGCCGTGGTCGGCGCGCTGGTGTCCCGCCCGGTCCAGCTCACCGCCGCCGCCCCGACCGACGGGGACCTGTACCGCGTCGACTGGGTGACCGTGCCCACCGGCACCGCCGCCGAATCGTGGGGCTACCTGGAGGGCCTCGGCCTCGGCGTCCCCGACGTCGTGCTCGCCCCGCTCACCCCGCCCGCCGTCGACCTCGACCCGGCCACCGCCGCCCGGACCGCGGTGGGGGAGACCCTCGCCCTGCTCCAGTCCTGGCTGGCCGACCCGACCCAGGCCGCCGCCCGGCTGGTGGTGATCACCAACGGTGCCGTCGACGGCGGCACCGACCTGGCCCACGCCCCGATCTGGGGCCTGGTCCGGGCCGCGCAGGCGGAGAACCCCGGCCAGTTCGTGCTGGTGGACGCCGACCCGGAGACCCCGGTGGAGGAGATCCTGGCGGCGGTGGGCACCGGTGAGCCGGAGCTGTCGCTGCGGGACGGTCAGGTGCGGGTGCCGCGCCTGGCCCGCGCGACCACCACCGCGCAGCCGTGGCGGGCCGACGGCACGGTGCTGGTCACCGGCGGCACCGGTGTGCTGGGCGCGCTCGTCGCCCGGCACCTGGTGACGGTGCACGGGGTGCGTGACCTGGTGTTGACCTCGCGGCGTGGGCTGACCGCGCCGGGCGCGGTGGAGTTGCGCGACGAACTGACCGGCCTCGGGGCCACCGTCGAGGTGGTGGCCGCCGACCTGGCCGACCGGGACGCGGTCGCCACCCTGCTGGACGGCATCCCGGCGTTGACCGCCGTCGTGCACACCACCGGGGTCCTCGACGACGGCCTGCTGACCGCCCTCACCCCGGAACAGCTCGACACCGTGTGGCGGGCCAAGGCCGACCCGGCCTGGCACCTGCACGAGCTGACCCGCGACCGTGAGCTGTCGGCGTTCGTGCTGTTCTCCTCCGCCGCCGGGGTCCTCGACGGGGCGGGACAGGCCAACTACGCCGCCGCGAACGTCTTCCTCGACGCCCTGGCCGCGCACCGGCGGGCCCTGGGCCTGCCGGCCACGTCGCTGGCGTGGGGTTTCTGGGAGCAGCGCAGCGGGATGACCGCGCACCTCGGCGAGGCCGACGTGGCCCGGATGGCCCGCTCCGGCGTCCTGCCGCTGGACTCCGACCGGGGGCTGGCCCTGCTCGATGCGGCGGTGGCCGGCGACGAGGCGTTGCTGGTGCCGGTCCGGCTGGACACCGCCGCGCTGCGCGCCCAGGGCCAGCAGCTCCCGGCCCTGTTCCGGGGCCTGGTCCGGCTCCCGGCCCGGCGGGCGGCGGGTGGTCCCGCCACCCCGGCCACCGGCTCCGGCCTGCACCGGCAGCTCGTCACCCTCGACGCGGACGACCAGCACCGGGTGCTACTCGACCTGGTCCGGGCCAACGTCGCGGCCGTCCTCGGCCACGACAGCGGCACCGCCGTCGAGCCGGCGCGGGCGTTCAAGGAACTCGGCTTCGACTCGCTGGCCGCCGTCGAGCTGCGCAACCGGCTCAACACCGCCACCGGGCTGCGGCTGCCGGCGACCCTGGTCTTCGACTACCCGAACCCGACCGCGCTCGCCGGGTACCTGCACGGCACGATCCTCGGCGGACCGGCGCAGGCGCAGCCGACCACGGTGGTCCGGCCGGTGGTCGACGAACCCGTCGCCATCGTCGCGATGAGCTGCCGCTTCCCCGGCGGGGTCCGCACCCCCGAGGACCTGTGGCAACTCCTGGTCGACGGCGCGGACGCCATCTCGCCGTTCCCCACCGACCGGGGCTGGGACCTCGACCACCTCTACGACCCGGAGCCCGGCAAGCCCGGCCGGACGTACTCGCTGGAGGGTGGTTTCCTCTACGACGCGGCCGACTTCGACCCGGACTTCTTCGGCATCGGCCCGCGTGAGGCGGTCGCGATGGACCCGCAGCAGCGGCTGCTGCTGGAAACGTCGTGGGAGGTGCTGGAGCGGGCCGGGATCGACCCGACCTCGCTCAAGGGCAGCCCGACCGGGGTGTTCACCGGCGTCATGTACCACGACTACGGCAGCCGGCTGTCCGAGGTGCCCGAGGAGTTGGCGGGCTACCTGGGCAACGGCAGCATGGCGAGCGTCGCGTCCGGGCGGATCTCCTACACCCTGGGCCTGGAGGGGCCGGCGGTCAGCGTCGACACCGCCTGCTCGTCGTCGCTGGTGGCGATCCACCTGGCGGTGCAGGCACTGCGCTCCGGCGAGTGCTCGTTGGCGCTGGCCGGCGGGGTCACCGTGATGTCCAAACCGGACACGTTCCTGGACTTCAGCCTCCAGCGGGGGCTGGCTGCGGACGGCCGGTGCAAGTCCTTCTCCGCCGACGCCGACGGCACCGGCATGTCCGAGGGTGCGGGCATGCTGCTGCTGGAGCGGCTGTCCGACGCCGAACGCCACGGCCACCACGTCCTGGCGGTGGTGCGGGGTTCGGCGATCAACCAGGACGGCGCGTCCAACGGGCTCACCGCCCCCAACGGTCCCGCCCAGCAGCGGGTCATCCGGCAGGCCCTGGCCGCCGCCGACGTCCGCCCCGACGAGGTCGACCTGGTCGAGGCGCACGGCACCGGCACCACCCTCGGCGACCCGATCGAGGCACAGGCGGTCCTCGCCACCTACGGTCAGGACCGGCCGCAGGACCGGCCGCTCTGGCTCGGCTCGATCAAGTCGAACATCGGCCACACCCAGGGCGCGGCCGGCGTCGCCGGCGTGATCAAGATGGTGCTGGCGATGCGCAACGGGCTGCTGCCCCGCACCCTGCACGCCGACCAGCCGTCGCCGCAGGTGGACTGGTCGGCCGGGGCGGTCCGGCTGCTCACCGAGGAGCAGCAGTGGCCGGCGCTCGACCGGCCCCGCCGCGCCGGTGTCTCCTCGTTCGGCATCAGCGGCACCAACGCCCACGTCATCATCGAGCAGGCGCCGGCGGTCGAGGCGACGCCGGCCGACGGGGACGCCCCGCACACCCCGCCGGTGCTGCCCTGGCTGCTCTCCGCCCGCTCGGCGGAGGCGCTGCGCGCCCAGGCCGGATTGGTCGCCGACACCGGGGCCACCCTGGACGTGGCGTACTCGCTGGCCACCACCCGGGCGGTGCTGGAACGTCGGGCCGTGGTGGTCGCCCCGGCCGGGGACGACGCGGTCCGCGCCCTGCGCGCCGCCGCCGGGGGCACCGACCCCGCCGAGTGGGTGCAGGGCACGCCGTCGGCCGGCAAGCTCGCCATGCTCTTCACCGGCCAGGGCGCACAGCGCCTCGGCATGGGCCGCGAGCTGGCGGCGGCGTACCCGGCCTTCGCGGCGGCGTTCGCCGAGGTGTGCGCCCACCTGGACGCGCAGCTCGACCGGCCGCTGCGGGAGGTGCTCTACACCGAACCGGACGTCGCCGACGCCGCGTTGCTCGACCAGACGGTCTACAGCCAGAGCGCGCTGTTCGCCATCGAGGTGGCGCTGTACCGGCTGCTCGAATCGTGGGGTGTCCGGCCCGACCTGGTCGCCGGGCACTCCATCGGCGAGATCAGCGCCGCGCACGTCGCCGGGGTGCTGTCGCTGCCCGACGCCGCGACCCTGGTCACCGCGCGTGGGCGGCTGATGCAGGCGATGCGGGAGGACGGCGCGATGGTCGCCGTCGAGGCGTCCGAGGAGGAGGTACGCCGGGAGTTGGCCGGCCGGGAGACCGAGCTGGGTGTCGCGGCCGTCAACGGCCCCCGGTCCGTGGTGATCTCCGGTGACCACGACGCGGTCGGCGCGCTCGCCGACGACTGGCGGGCCCGGGGACGCCGCACCAAGCGGCTGCGGGTGAGCCACGCGTTCCACTCCCCGCACATGGAGCCGATGCTGGCCGAGTTCCACCAGGTCGCCGCCGGGTTGACCTTCGCACCGCCGCGGGTGCCGGTGGTGTCCAACCTGACCGGCCGGCTCGCCGACCCCGACGAGATCACCACCCCCGGCTACTGGGTGCGGCACGTGCGGGAGGCGGTCCGGTTCAGCGACGGGATCGCCACCCTGGAGGCGGCCGGCGTCACCACGTTCCTGGAGGTCGGCCCGGACGCGGTGCTCACCGCGATGGGCCGGGAGTGCGTCACCGACACCGACGGCGTCACCCTGGTGCCGGTGCTGCGCGGCGGCCGGGACGAGGCGGCGACCCTGCTGACCGCCCTCGCCACCCTGCACACCCGGGGTGTCCCGGTGGACTGGCGGGCCTGGTTCGCGCCCACCGGCGCCCGGGTCACCGACCTGCCGACGTACCCGTTCCAGCGGCGTCGGCTCTGGCTGGACGCCCCGGCGGGCGGCGGTGACGTGCCGGCGCTGGGTCAGCGGCCGGCCGCCCACCCGCTGCTCGGCGCGGTCGTCGGGCTGGCCGGAGCCGACGGCACCGTGCTGACCGGCCGGTTGTCACTGCGGACCCACCCGTGGCTCGCCGAACACGAACTCGCCGGGACGGTGCTGCTGCCCGGCACGGCGTTCGTCGAGCTGGCCGTCCGCGCCGGTGACCAGGTCGGCTGCGCCCAGGTGGAGGAGTTGACGCTGGAGGCCCCGCTGGTCGTCCCGCCCCGGGGCGGTGTCGACCTCCAGGTGGTGGTCGCAGCGCCCGACGCGACGGGACGCTGCCCGGTCACCGTGCACTCCCGGCCTGAGGACGGCGTCGACGGGTGGACCCGGCACGCCACCGGCGTGCTGGCCCCGACGGCGTCGACCGCGCCGGCCGGTTCGGCCGCCGACGCCTGGCCGCCGGCCGGGTCCACCCCGGTCGACCTGGCCGGCCGCTACGACCGGCTGGCCGACGCCGGCTACCACTACGGCCCGCTGTTCCAGGGCCTGCGGGCCGCCTGGCGCAACGGCGACGAGGTGTACGCCGAGGTGGCGCTCCCCGACGAGGCGACGTCCACGGCCGGCCGGTTCGGCCTGCATCCGGCGCTGTTCGACGCGGTGCTGCACACCCTCGACCTGACCGGGGACGAACCGGACGACGACCGGCTCCGGTTGCCGTTCGCCTGGCGTGGGGTCACCCTGCACGCCACCGGCGCGACGGCGCTGCGGGTGCGGCTGCGCCCGACCGGCCCGCAGGAGGTGGCGTTCGACCTGGCCGACACCACCGGCGCGCCGGTCGCCTCGGTGGCCTCGCTGGTGGTCCGGCCGCTGGCCGCCGACCGGTTGGGCGGGGCACGGGCCGCACACCGCTCGTCGCTGTACCAGGTCACCTGGGCCTCGGTGCAGACGCCGCAGGGCACCGGCGACGGCACGACCGTGGTCCTCGGCGACGACGACCTCGGCCTCGGGGTGCCCCGGTACGCCGACCTGGCGGCGCTAGCGGCGGTGGACGGCACGCCCGACACCGTCGTGGTGGCCTGGCGTTCCCCGTCGGACTCGCCCTCGGCGGTGGCCACCGGGGCGCTGTCCCTGGTGCAGCAGTGGCTCGCCGACGACCGGTTCGCCGGTGCCCGGCTGGCGCTGGTGACGACCCGGGCGGTCGCCACCACCGACGGCGAGGACGTGCCCCGGCCGGTGGACGCCACCGTATGGGGGCTGGTCCGGGCCGCGCAGGAGGAGAACCCGGGCCGGCTGGTCCTGGTCGACGTCGACGGGCCGGACCCGGCGGCGGTGCGGGCGGCCCTGGCCGTCGGCGGCGAACCGCAACTGGCGGTCCGTCGGGGTGACCTGCTCGCGCCCCGGCTGGCGGCGCTGCCGGTGCCCGACGGTGAACTGCCGGCCGGCGTCGACCCGACGGGCACGGTGCTGGTCACCGGCGGCACCGGTGGCCTGGGCCGGCTGCTCGCCGAGCACCTGGTGACCCGGCACGGCGTACGGCGGCTGCTGCTGGCCAGCCGGCGCGGCCCGGCGGCCCCGGGGGTGGACGAGCTGACCGCCCGCCTGACGGCGGCCGGCGCGGAGGTGACAGTGGCCTCCTGCGACCTGGCCGACCGGGCGGCGGTGGCTGCCCTGCTCGACGGGGTGCCCGCCGGGCACCCGCTGACCGGGGTGGTCCACGCGGCCGGGGTGGTCGACGACGGCCTGCTGCCGACGTTGACCCCGCAGCGGGCGGCGGCGGTGCTCGGCCCGAAGGCTGAGGCCGCCCGGCACCTGCACGAACTCACCCTGCACCGGCCGCTGCGCTGGTTCGTGCTGTTCTCCTCGGCGGCGGCCACCCTGGGTGGCGCCGGCCAGGCCAGCTACACCGCGGCGAACGCCTACCTCGACGCCCTCGCCCAGCACCGGCGGGCGCACGGTCTCGCCGGCACTGCGCTGGCGTGGGGCCTGTGGGCCGAGGCGGGCAGCGGGATGACCGGTCACCTCGGTGCGGCGGACCTGCGCCGGATGGCCCGTTCCGGGGTGGGCGCGCTGTCCACGCCCGACGCGTTGGCGCTGTTCGACGCGACCCTCGGGCCGGTGCCGGCGGTGGCCCTGCCGGTCCGGCTGGACCTGGCCGCGATCCGGTCCCGGGCCGACGGGGTGCCGCCGCTGTGGCGCGGCCTGGTCCGGGCGCCCGCCCGGCGGGCGGCGGCCGGTGCGGCCGGCCAGGTGGCCGGGGAGAAGCCGCTGGCCGACCGGCTGGCGGGGCTGTCGCCGGACGACGCCGACCGGACCGTGACCGAGCTGGTCCGGGCCCGCGCGGCCGAGGTGCTGGGGCACGACCGCCCGCACCTGCTGGACGTCGACAAGGGCTTCCTGGAACTGGGCTTCGACTCCCTCGCGGCCGTGGAGTTCCGCAACAGCCTCGGTGCGGCGACCGGGCTGCGGTTGCCGGCGACGCTCATCTACGACCACCCCAGCCCGGCGGCGGTGGCCCGGTTCGTCCGCTCCGAGCTGACCGGCGACCAGGCGACCGCACCGTCGCTGGAGGCGGAGCTGGCCCGGTGGGAGACGCTGCTGGACGGCACCGTGCCGGACGAGGCGGAGCGGGGCCGGATCACCGTCCGGCTCCAGGCGCTGATGTCCCGGTGGAACGCGGCGTACGGGGCGGCCGAGGTGACCTCGGACGCCCGGGACCTGACGTCGGTCACCGCGGACGAGTTGTTCGACATCCTCGACGACGAGTTGGAGTCCTCGGACTGACCCTCCTCCGGGGCGGCCCGAGGTCCGTCGACCCTCACGGGTGATCGGCGGACCTCGGGCTTCCTCCCGCGTACGGGTGGGCTTTTGTCCACCTTCGACGTGGGTCCATGGCCGTACCGTGTCACCGTCCGACCTCATACGGTAGTGACCGGGCCTGGTGGACGTCACGGTTCGCCGCACGGCGCCACCAGGGTGGACACGGGGAGAGGCAGGGAGGATGCGGGTGCGACTCGAACAGGGCATCGTCGCCAAGGTCACCCGGAACGGGCAGCTTGAGCTGATCTCCGAACGGAGCGGGCTGCGATACCGGTTCGGGGCGACCGCCGCCGCGATGTGGATCGCCCTGCAGCAGCAGGGCGGCTCGTTGGAGCGGGCGGCCGGTGTGCTGGCCCGGCAGTGGTCGGCCGATCCGGCGGTCACCCGGCGCGACTTCGACGTCTGGCTGGAGGACATGCTCCGCGCCGGTCTGGTCCGGGTTGAGTGACCGGCCCGGTGGGGCCGGCCGGCGGTGGTGTGCCCCCGACCCCTATCCCGCCCCCCTGTGCGCGGGCCGCGGCGGGTCGTACCCCTGTCGGGTCGGCCGGGACGCGACCCGGCGGGGGGCGGTCAGGCGTCGGCCGACGGGCGACCGGGGTCGCCGGACTCGTTGACCGCGCCGACGATCACCCGCAGCGCCTCGGCCAGTTCCCTGCCGGAGGGGGCGGCCTCGGGATCGAGCAGCCGCTGCACCGTCAGGCCGGTCATCAGGGCCAGCAGGAACGAGCCGACGGCCTTACGGGTCTGCTCGGGGACGTTCTCACCGCCGTCGCGGATCACGAAGGTGGCCAGCGCCGGGCGGGCCCGGGTGTACGTCTCGGCGAGCTGTTCCCGCAGCACCGGCAGGTGCTCGGCCAGCGCGAACGCCTCGATCCCGGCGACCCAGAGCGGCCGGTGCGTGCCGAACGACTCCACCAGGCCGGTCCACATGGTCTCCAGCCGGTCCATCAGGTCGGGCTGGGTGCCGTCGCGCAGCACCCGGTCGATCTCGACGCCCCACTCCTCGAACGCCTGCACCAGGGCGGCGGTCAGCAGCGCCTCCTTGGAACCGAAGTGGTACCCGATCGACGCCAGATTCGTGTCCGACGCGGCGACGATGTCGCGGGCGGTGGTGCGTGTGTAGCCGCGCTCGTAGAGGCAGACCCTGGCCCCTGCCAGCAGGCGTTCCCGATGACCCACGGGCGTCACCCTACTCGGAACCACCCCCTAATTCATCCACCGGATGTATACGAGCGTCTAAATCCGGTGGTAGCTTTCGGCCATGGCTACAGCGCAGGCAAAGGCCGGCCGTCGCGAGTGGATCGGCCTCGCGGTACTCGTCATGGTGACACTGATCATCAGCATGGACATGACCGTGCTGTCGTACGCTCTGCCGTTCATCACGGCGGACCTTGAGCCGACCAGCAGTCAGCTCCTCTGGATCACGGACGTCTACGCCTTCGTGCTGGCCGGCCTGCTGATTCCGATGGGGACCCTGGGGGACCGGATCGGGCGCCGCCGGCTGCTGATGATCGGCGCGGCGGTGTTCGGTGCCGCATCCGTGGCCACGGCCCTCTCCACCAGTCCCGGCATGCTGATCGGGACCCGGGCGGTGATGGGCGCCGCCGGTGCGACGCTCATGCCGTCGACCATGTCGTTGATCCGCAACATGTTCCACGACGAGAACGAGCGCCGGGCCGCGATCGGCATGTGGGCGGCCGGCTTCTCCGCCGGTGGCGTCATCGGCCTGGTGGCCGGCGGGGCGCTGTTGCAGTACTTCTCCTGGGGCACCGTCTTCGAGATCAACGTGCCGATCATGCTGCTCCTGCTGATCCTGGCCCCGTTGCTGCTGCCCGAGTTCCGTAACCCCGCCGCCGGCCGGCTCGACCTGCTCAGCACGGTGCTGGCGTTCGTTGCCGTGCTGCCGATGATCTGGGGCATCAAGCAGTTCGCCGAGGACGGCATGACCTGGCCGCCGGTGGCCGGTGTGCTCGCCGGGTTGCTGTTCCTGGCCGTGTTCGTCCTGCGCCAGCGGCGGCTCGCCGATCCGGTGATCGACGTCCGGCTGTTCCGCGCCCCCGCGTTCAGCGCGGCCGTGGTGATGAACGTGCTCGCCAACTTCGCGCTGGTCGGGTTCATGTTCTTCATCAGCCAGTACCTCCAGTTGGTGCTCGGGCTGCGGCCGTTCACCGCGGGCCTGTGGTCGCTGCCGGCCGCCGGCGCGGCGGGCGTCGGCGCGGCGGTGCTCGCGCCGATGCTGGCGCAGCGCTTCCGGCGGGCCTACGTCGCCGCCGGGGGCCTGCTGGTGGGTGCCGCCGGCTGCCTGGTGCTCGCCCAGGTCGGCGACGATTCGGGGCTGGCCCTGGTGGTGGTGGGCCAGGCGTTGATGACGGGTGGGATCGCGATGGTGCTGACGCTCAGCGCCGAGCTGATCGTCTCCACCGCGCCGCCGGAGCGGGCCGGCGCGGCTGCCGGGCTCTCCGAGACCGGTAGCCAGTTCGGCGCGGCGCTCGGGGTGGCGATCCTCGGCAGCATCGGCACGTACGTCTACCGGCGGCAGCTCTCCGGTGGGGCACCCGACGGCGTCCCGGCCGACTCCTGGGCGACCGCCCGGGAGACCCTGGGCGGCGCGGTCGAGGAGAGCCGTACGCTCTCCGCCACCGCGGCGGACACGCTGGTCACGCTGGCCCGGGCCGCCTTCGCCGACGAGCTGCGGGCCGCCGCGGTCGCCGCGGCCGGCATCCTGGTGGTGACGGCGGTGCTGGCCGCCGTGCTGCTGCGTAACGTGGGGGCCTCGGTGCCCGGGCAGGGCCCGACCGGTGGACCCGCCGGTGCCGACGACGCCCCGCCGGTCGACCCGGACGCCGCAGCCGACCCGGACGGGACGGGCGCGGGCGGCGACCCGGGGACCCACGCGGCGCAGGCCGCGACGGGCGGACACCTCGACACCGGGTCGCCGGTGGTCCGGATCGGGCCTGAGCCGACCGCCCCGCCGGCCCGGCCGGCACATCCGGTGGCCTGACCGTACGGTCCCGACGGTGGCGTTCCCGCGGTGGGCGGGAACGCCACCGTCGTCCGTGGCGACGCCGGGCTAGGGGGCAGGCGCGCTGCTTAGGGGTTGTTCCGGCGTTTCGCGCGTTCCTACGCTCGCATCGACAGCGGGCACCGGAGCCACCCGAGGGCACCGGCTCGACTCCGCATCCGGCGGGCCGGCCGGGGCATCGGCACGGGGGCGGCCCGCTGGAGAACGTCCTGCTGCGGGGCGCACCCGCAGCGCCGATCCGGTAGGGGACCAGTGATGACGGCAACGCTCGAGAACGACCTCTGGGTACGGCGGTTCCATCCGTCTCCGGCCAGCGCGATCCGGCTGGTGGCGCTGCCACACGCCGGTGGCTCGGCCAGCTACCTGTTCCCGGTCTCCCGGGCCCTCTCGCCCACGGTGGAGGTGCTGGCGATCCAGTACCCGGGTCGGCAGGACCGCCGCCACGAGCCGGTGCTGGATTCCGTCGCCGACCTGGCCGACGGCGTGTTCGAGGCGCTGCGGCCGTGGCTGGACCGGCCGGTGGCGCTCTTCGGACACAGCATGGGTGCCGTGCTCGCCTACGAGGTGGGGCTGCGGTTGCAGACGCGGACGGGTCAGCCGCCGGTGCGCCTGTTCGCCTCCGGTCGCCGGGCGCCGTCGAGGGTCCGCGACGAGCGTTACGTGCACACCCGCGACGACGCCGGGGTGCTGCGGGAGTTGGCCCGGCTCAGCGGTTCGGACCCGAGGGTGCTGGGTGACCCCGAGCTGCTGCCGATGATCCTGCCCGCGGTACGCGGCGACTACAAGGCGGTGGAGACCTACCGGACCGACCCGGACCAGCGCCTGGACGCCCCGATCACCGTGCTGACCGGGGATGCGGACCCGATGACCACGGTGGACGAGGCACACGACTGGGCCCGGCACACCACCGCGGAGTGTGACGTCCGGGTCTACCCGGGTGGACACTTCTACCTCAACGACCACGCCGCCGACGTGATCAAGCTGATCGGGGCGGAACTGCACCGCGCGGTCCCCGGCGGCCCGGCGGCCTGACCGGATTCCGCGCCCCGGCCGGGGTGCCGGTCCCTACGGGACGCGGCATCGCGGTGGCGGGACCGGTGGGCGACCGCCCACGCCGCCGCAGGAGTCGGGCGGGTGGCCGGTCGCACCGGTTACGGACAGCATGACGGGCGGGGCGCCGGCCACCGGCACCCCGCCCGTCGTACCCGTCATTCGGCGATCTTCGTCCGCATGGTCCAGTGGAAGACCACCACCCGCGAGGCGTCGTCGTTGAGGCCGTCGTGGTCGCTGGAACGCTCGAAGTGCTCGTAGCCGCCCAGGTAGGGCACCTTGATCCGGCCGGTGCCGACCGGCGCGCTGTAGGCCCGCTCGGTGGCGGTCAGCCCGACCGGGCCACCCTCGAGCACGACGTCGAAGTGGTCATCGCCGCGAACGCCGCTGAACCGCCGCGCGCTGCTCACCCGTGTGAGATCGTCCACGCTTTCCTCCTCGGCTGGGGGCGGCGACGCTGGGAAACCGTGTTTCGCGTCACTGCCCTCGGATGCCTCCAGCGTGGCGGCAGCGCCGGCCGGCGCATACCCGGAAGCGACCCCTAACTCCCGGCGGACGACCAGTTTTCAGCGGCCGGCCAACCTGCGGTTACTTTGTGGCCCGGTGAGTCGCATTTGTGGGGCCCGCGGCTTGTCGCATGGGTGACAGCATTGACCATGGCTTATGAATTGCTTCTGTAATAGAGCCGTCTTCTCCCTGAAACTCAATTTTTGCTCAAGAGTAGATTGCCCGATTCGCTGCCTCTCGTCCGGTCGGTGGCGGTGTGCCGACGTCGGGGGCAACCGTGCGGGCCGGGGGAGTTGGCCCGAAAACTTCCGGTAGGAGTCCTCTGTCGGAGTCATTTCCCAGGTCACAGCCCTGTGTCCCGGGGTGAATCTGCGGCCATCCCTGCAGGTGGGAGGGGTCGCGATGGCTCTTCGATCATGTAATTGCTACCGAGTGGTAATTTCTCGACTAGGGACAACAAACCGACAAAACGCCGTCCCCGCTCGTAATATCGGTGACGAAGTATCACTACCCCACTACCGTCTTGTACGGGTGTCTATGTATGCTGTGCTCGCCGTCGGGACGCGGTGAAAGCCATCAATCAATTGGCAGTCATCATTGCAAGCCCCGGTTTGCCGGCCGACGTGGCCGGCGACCGGTGGGTCCCGGTGGCCGCGTGGCATCGAGCCGAACGGTTTCGTCGGGGGGCCTGACCCGGAGTCGGCAGCGCCCGTTCGATGCCTCATCGCTGACCTGGGGGGAGACGGGTGGATTTTGTGGAGAGAAGCCGCGAGCTTGACATCTTGCGGGACCTTTACTCCGACAGCGCCACGGGCAGGGGGCGGGTCGCGCTGATCAGCGGCCCCGGTGCCACGGGCAAGACCGAGCTGTTGCGGGCCTTCGCCGACCACGTCGGCGCGGCGGGCGGGCTGGTGTTGCGCGCCGCCTGCTCCCGGGCGGAACGCCTGCTGCCCGCGGCCGTGATGGGGCAGCTGTTCCACAGCGTGCCGCTGCCGGCCGAGGTGATGCGCCGCGTCGGCGCGTTCGTGGACATCGACGGCGTCGCGACGGAGGGCGACGCCGACATCAGGGCCGTGCACGCGATGTGTGTCGAGCTGCTCGACATCGCCCGCAGCCGGCCGCTCGTGCTGCTCGTCGACGACGTCGAGTTCGCCGACGAGCAGACCCTGCACACCCTGCTCTACCTCCAGCGTCGGCTCACCGCCGCGCAGATCCTGGTGGTGCTCACCGAGTCGCCGCAGCCGCAGCCCTTCCACCCGGAGTTCCGGGCCGAGATCAGCCGGCAGGCGAGCTTCTGCAACATCCAGCTGTCACCGCTGTCCGAGGCGGGCGTCGCCGAACTGCTGCGCGGCTGGACCGACGAGGAGACGGCCGCGGCGCTCGCCCCGGCGTACCACGAGGTCAGCGGGGGCAACCCGTTGCTGCTGCACGCGCTCGGCCAGGACCGGCGGGTCGCCGGGCCCACGGAGCCCACCGAGGTGGTCGTCGGCGACCAGTTCCGCCAGGCCGTCCTGGCCTGTCTGCGCCGCTGGGACCCGACCATCCTGGAGACCGCCCACGGGTTGGCCCTGCTCGGTGACTTCGCCACCCCGGCGTTGCTGGCCCGGCTGCTGGACACCAAGCCGGCCCGGGTCCAGTGGGTGCTCAACGCCCTGACCATGTCCGGTCTGCTGCACGGCGGCCGGTTCCGGCACCCGGCGGCGCAGGCGGCCGTCCTGCACGACCTGGCCCCGGACGCGTTGTCCGAGATGCACGCGCGGGCGGCGGAACTGCTGCACGCCGAGGGCGCGCCGGCCCCGGCGATCGGCGGGCACCTGCTCGCCGCGGGCGGCCTGGCCGAGTCGTGGGCGATCACGGTGCTCCAGGACTCGGCCACCCACGCGCTGGCCGAGGACCGCGTCGACGACGCGGTGGAGTCGCTCAAGCTGGCGCACGAGATGTGCGACGACGAGCCGCGCCGGGCGGCGTTGACCGCGATGCTGGCCGCCTGCCAGTGGCGGATCAACCCGGCGGCGGTGAGCCAGCACCTCCAGTCGCAGCGCGAGGCGCTGCGCGCCGGTCACCTCTCCGAACGGCACGCCGCCGCGCTGCTGCGCTACCAGCTCTGGCACGGCCACCGGGCGGACGCCCAGGAGACCCTGCGGCACCTGCGCGACACCCGGCAGCAGCTCGACGCCACCACCGCCGCCGAGCTGGAGGGGTGCGCGGAGTGGCTGCGACTGCACTTCCCCGTCGCCTTCGCCGAACTCGACGCCGCCACCGACGCCGCCCCGGCCCGCTCCGACGGCACCCTCGGCTCGGCCCCCCCGTCGCTGACCGCGGTGCTCACCGACGGGGTGACCGACGAGGTGATCGCCCGCGCCGAGCAGGTGCTCGGCAGCCACCTGCTGGTCGACGTCGGGCTGGAGTCGGCGCTGTGCGCCCTCCAGACGCTGGTCTACGCCGACCGGATGGACCGCGCCGTGCACTGGTGCGACGTGCTCGGGGCCGAGGCCGGCGCCCGGGGCGCCACCACCTGGCACGCCATCCTCTCCGACGTCCGTTCGCACATCGCGCTGCGCCAGGGCGACCTGCCGCTCAGCGAGCGGTTCGCCCGGGAGGCGCTGGACGCGATGTCCCCGCACAACTGGGGCGTGGCGATCGGCTCACCGCTGTCCAACATGCTGCTCGCCAAGATCGGCATGGACAAGCTCGACGAGGCCGAGGCGCAGCTCAAGCACGTCATCCCGGACGCGATGCGCGACACCTGGTTCTGGCCGATGTACCTGCGGGCCCGGGGCCACCTGCACCTGGCCGGCGGGCGGGTGCACGCGGCGCTGGCCGACTTCGAGACCTGCGGGCAGCTGGCCACCCAGTGGGGCATGGACCTGCCGACCCTGCTGCCCTGGCGCGGCGACCTGGCCCAGGTCTACCTGCGTTCCGGCCGGCCCGACCGGGCCCGGGGCATGGTGACCGAGCAGCTCTCCCGGCCCGGTGCCGACAACGCCCGTACCCGGGGCATCTCGCTGCGGCTGCTCGGTTCCGCGCTGGACGTCAAGCAGCGGGTCAACACCCTGCGGCAGGCGGCCAACCTGCTCCAGGAGGCCGGTGACCGCTACCAGCTCTTCCTGGCCCTGGCCGCGCTCAGCAGCGCGCACTACGGGCGGGGCGAGTTCAACACCTCGCGGGTGGTGGCCCGCAGCGCGATGCAGCTCGCCAAGGACATCCAGGCGCAGGCGCTGTGCCGCCGGCTGCTGCCCGGCGGCGACGCCGCCGGCACCGAGGACCCGGACACGCCGCCGGAGCACGAGGAGATGTCCCGGCTCAGTGACGCCGAGCAGCGGGTGGCGACGCTCGCCGCGCTCGGCCACACCAACCGGGAGATCGGCAAGAAGCTCTACATCACGGTGAGTACGGTCGAGCAGCACCTCACCCGGGTCTACCGGAAGCTGAACGTCCGGCGGCGTACCGAGCTGTCGCTGGGCCTGCCGATGGACGCCGCCGGGGCCGGGCTGCTCGCCGTGGCGCCGGGTGGCACCGAGCGCTCCTGGCCGCAGTGGGAGTCGGCGGTCCAGGCGAGCTGAGCTCGTCAGAGGTGGCGATTCCGGGGTGGGCCTAGGCCCACCCCTTCGGGTCATTAGCTCCATTGAGCGCAAACGGCCCGATCCCTACCGTGAAACATGTACCCACCGCCGTTCGGCGACGTTCTTTTGCGGGGAGCTTGAGGTGGACAGAAACAAGGACCGGCGGACGCCGATCAGTGGCGCCGACGCGGTGCGGCTCGACGACGTGCGCAAGACGTACGGACGCGGCGACAACCGCGTCGACGCGCTGCGGGGCGTCACGATGAGCTTCCCCCGGGGCAGCTTCACGGCGGTGATGGGGCCGTCCGGCTCCGGTAAGAGCACCTTCCTGCACTGCGCGGCAGGGCTCGACGTGCCCTCGTCCGGCTCGGTGGTGCTGGACGGCAAGGAACTCAGCGGCATGAACGAGAACCAGCTGACCCGGCTGCGCCGGGAGCGGGTGGGCTTCATCTTCCAGGCGTTCAACCTGATGCCGGCGCTCAACGTCGAGCAGAACGTGGGCCTGCCGTTCCGGCTGGCCGGCCGCCGGCCCGACCGGCACTCCGTGGTGGAGGTGCTGGGCCGGGTGGGGCTGGCCGAGCGGCGCAAGCACCTGCCGAGCGAGCTGTCCGGTGGTCAGCAGCAGCGGGTCGCGATCGCGCGGGCGCTGATCATGCGACCGGCGGTCATCTTCGCCGACGAGCCGACCGGCGCGCTGGACACCCAGACCACCATCGAGGTGCTGCAACTGCTCCGCGAGACGGTCTCCAGCGGCGGTCAGACGATCATCATGGTGACCCACGACCCGGTCGCCGCCGCCGCCGCGCACCGGGTGCTGTTCCTCGCCGACGGCCAGTTCATCGGTGAGCTGGAGGCGCCGACCGCCGACGTGGTGGCCGAGCGGATGACCCACCTGACCGCGTGGCAGCAGAACCGCGCGCCGCAGGCCACCGGCAGGGGTGGCTTCTGATGACGTACCTCGCGTGGCGCACCCTGCGCTACCGCAAACTCGCCTTCATCGCGACGTTCATCGCGGTCTTCTTCGGTGTGGCGCTGATCGTCGCCTGCGGCGGGCTGATGGAGACCGGTATCCGGATGGCCGTCCCGCCGCAGCGGCTGGCGGCGGCCGACGTGGTGGTGAGCGGCAAGCAGACCTACGGTGTGCCCAAGAAGGACCCGCAGGACACCAAGAACATCAAGTCGGTGCCGCTGGCCGAGCGGTACTGGATCGACCCGGGACTGGTCGGCAAGATCCAGGGCGTGCCCGGGGTCGAACGGGCGGTGGCCGAGGCGTCGTTCGCCGCCACCGTCGTCCGCAACGGCGCACCCGTGATCGTCGGGACGCAGTCGCTGGGCCACCGCTGGGAGTCGGCGCAGCTCGGGCCGTACCGGCTCGACGGGCAGCCGCCGGCCCAGGCCGGCCAGGTGGTGCTGGACCGGGCGGTGGCCAAGCTGGCCCGCATCAAGGTCGGTGACCGGGTCGACGTCGTCGTCGGCGGGGTCCAGTCGTCCTTCCAGGTGACCGGCATCGCCGCGCCGCCCGGTGAGCTGAGCCAGTCGGCGCTGTTCTTCTCCGACGACGACGAGCGGCGGCTCAACCCGCACACCGGCACCGCGGACGCGATCGGTGTGCTGGCCAAGCCCGGCACCGACCTGGACGCGCTGCGTGACCGGATCGAGCGGACCCTCGCCGACCGCAAGCTCGTCGTGCTCACCGGCGACGACCGGGGCGCGGCCGAGTTCCCCGAGGCGGTCGGCGGCCAGGCGCAGCTCATCCCGCTCTCCGGGGTGTTCGCCGGCATGACGGTCTTCGTGGCGATCTTCGTGGTCGCCAGCACCCTGGGCCTGTCGGTGCAGCAGCGGCAGAAGGAGATCGCGCTGCTGCGCTCGATCGGCGCGACACCCCGGCAGATCCGCGCGATGGTGCGCCGCGAGGCGCTCGTCGTCGCGGTCGGCGCGGCGATCCTCGGCTGCGCACCCGGGGTGTTCCTCGGGCCGCTGCTCTACGACATCGTCTCCGACGCCGGGGTCATCTCGCCGGTGGTGCAGTTCCACCAGGGCTTCATCCCCTACCTGGCCGCACCCGCGATCGGCATCTTCGCCGCGCTGGTGGCCGCCTACGTCGCCGGCCGTCGCCCCTCCAAGACCAAGCCCACCGCCGGCATCGCCGAGGCCGCTCTGCAGCGCAAGTGGGTGAGCTGGCCCCGGGTGGTGTTCTCCATCCTGTTCTTCGCCGCCGGGTTCGCGCTGATCCTGGTGACGGCGATCGTGATGCAGGGCGCGGTGGCTTCCGCGACCGCCGGGCCGGCGGTGATGTGCTGGGCGATCTCGATCGCGTTGATCAGCCCGGGGCTGACCCGGCTGCTGGCCGGCGTGCTCAGCCTGCCGGTGCGGGCGTTCTTCGGCCTCGCCGGCTACCTCGGCACGGTCAACGTCCGCACCCGCGCCGTCCGGGTGGCCTCCGCGGTCACCCCGATCATGCTGGCCGTGGCGCTGGCGGTGGCCAACTTCTACCTCCAGACCACCCAGAACGAGGCCGCCGAGCGCTACTACTCGGACAACCTCCGCGCCGACCTGGTGCTCAGCTCCACGACCGGCGGATTCCCCGCGGAGACGGTGGAGGCGATCCGGTCCGCGCCGGGCGTCGAGGAGGCGTCGGCGTACGTGACCAGCGCCGGCTGGATCAACAAGCCGTACGACGGGTCGCACGTCGAGTCGCCCTGGCCGTTGCAGGGCGTCAGCGGGGCCAGCGCCGCCGGCATCACCGGGGTACGGACCAGCGACGGCAACCTGGGCGACCTGCGGGGCGACACGGTGGCCCTGCCCGAGGTGGCCGGCAAGAACCTCAACGTCGGCGTTGGTGACCAGATCACCCTGCGGCTCGGCGACCGCTCGGCGGTGGACCTGCGGGTGGTGGCGCTCTACCCGGCGAAGAAGGGGTTCGAGACGATCCTGCTCCCCGCCGACCTGCTCGCCGCGCACAGCACCACCGGTCTGTCCCGGCAGATCCTGGTCACCGCCGAGCCCGGCACCAGCCGGGACGCGCTGACGGCCAGCCTGCGGGAGAAGGTCGCCGGTCACCCCGGCACCATGATCGAGGGACGCGACGCGATCACCACGTTCGCCGAACGGACCAAGACCCAGGCCTGGGTCAACTACCTGCTCGTCGCCCTGGTCGCCGGTTACACGATGATCTCGGTGGCGAACACCCTGATCGTGGCGACCGCCGGCCGACGTCGGGAGCTGGGCATGCAGCGGCTCATCGGCGCCACCCGCAAGCAGGCCCTCCAGATGCTCAGCGTGGAGGCGGGCATGGTCGCGGTCATCGGGGTGGTGCTCGGCACCATCGCCTCCATCGCCACGCTGATGCCGTTCAGCATCGTGGTGCTGGGCCGACCGGTGCCCTCCGGCCCGATCTGGATCTACCTGGCCGTGGTGGCGGGCGCGACCGTGCTCGCCTTCGCCGCCACCGTACTGCCGGGCCGCCGGGTGATGCTCTCCCGGCCGGCGGAGGCCGCCGTCGCCGTCGAGTGACGGCAACCCGCACCACACGACGGTGCCCCCGGTCGACCGACCGGGGGCACCGTCGCATGTGGCACCGGGATCAGCCGACGTCGGCCCGGGTGCCGTTGAGGTACGCCAGCACGGCCAGCACCCGCCGGTTGCTGTCGTCCGCCGGGGTGAGGTCGAGCTTGGTGAAGATGCTGGTGGTGTACTTGGCGACGGCACCCTGGCTGACGATGAGGCGCTGGGCGATGGCCGTATTTGAACATCCCTCGGCCATCAGCTTCAGCACCTCCCGCTCGCGCGGGGTCAGGGTCGACAGCGGCTCCCGACGGGACCTGCCGGCCAGCAGTTGGGAGATCACCTGCGGGTCCATCGCGGTGCCCCCGTCGGCGACCCGGCGGATCGCGTCGACGAACTGGTCGCTGTTGAGTACCCGGTCCTTGAGCAGGTAGCCGATGCCGCCGCTGGCGTCGGCGAGCAGCTCCTTGGCGTACAACTGCTCGACGTGCTGGGAGAGCACCAGGATCGGCAGTCCGGGGCAGCGGCGACGGGCCTCCAGGGCAGCCTGCAGGCCCTCGTCGGTGAACGTGGGTGGCAGTCGCACGTCGACCACCGCGACCTCAGGGCGGAGGGTCACCAGGGCGTCGAGCAGGGCCGGGCCGTTGTCGACCGCCGCGACGATCTCGAAGTCGTAGGATTCGAGGAGCTGGACCATTCCCTGTCTCAGGAGGAAGAGGTCCTCGGCGAGTACAACGCGCACGGCAGCTCCAGGATCGCGACGGTCGGCCCACCTTCGGGACTGCTGAGGACGAGCGTCCCGTCGAACGTAGCACAGCGCCGCTCGATGCCCCGGAGTCCGGTGCCGAGGGTGGCGTCGGCACCGCCCTGACCGTTGTCGATCACCACGGCGCGCAGCGAACCGTCCTCGTGCCGCAGGTCGATGCTGGCCCGGTCGGCGTTGGCGTGCTTGACCACGTTGTTCAACAGCTCCGACAGGGCGAAGTAGACGGCGGACTCCGCCGGGGCGGCCAGCCGGCCGGGAACGTCGGCGGTGACGTCGACCTCGATCGGGCTCTCCAACGCGATCGCCCGGATGGCGTCCTCCAGCCCCCGCTCGGCCAGCACCGGCGGATGGATGCCCCGGATCAGGCAGCGCAGCTCCTCCAGCGCGCTGGCGGTCGCGTTGCGCGCGTCCACCAGCAGGGTCTCCGCGACGTCCGGATTGGTACGCAGCTGCCGGGTGGCCGCCCCGAGCTTCATGCCGATCGCGACCAGCCGGGCCTGCGCGCCGTCGTGCAGGTCCCGTTCGATCCGGCGCAGCTCGGTGGCCTGGATGTTGATCACGTCCGAGCGGGTCTCGGAGAGGTGCCGCATCCGGGAGGCGATCTCCGCCCGTTCGCTCGGGCCCAGCAGCGTCCGGGCGAAGTAGGCGTGCCCGGCCACCACCCCGGGGGCGGCGGCCACCCAGATCGCGAACACCACCAGGCTGACCAGCGCGCCGAGCACCGCGTGCGGCCAGGTGTCCATCGGGGTGAAGCCGTACCAGAAGTCCACCCCGGACTCCCGCATCAGCATCCAGAACCCCGCGGAGAGCACCAGCCCCTCCACCGAGTAGACCAGCAGGGTGACCGGCAGCAGGCCGAGCACGAAGCCGACCAGCACGTTGAGCAGGAGGAACAGCAGGTCCCGCCAGGTCGCCGGGTCGGTGAGGATGGACCGGCAGCGCTGCACCCAGCCGACCACCCCCCGCTCGGTCGGCGGCGCGGGCAGGTAGGGCGTGGCGATCGACACCCCGGCCCGGCCGGCGAGATCCCGGCACAGCCCGGTGAGCCAGCGGACCAGCGGGGTGACCAGGGGCAGCAGCAGCACCCCGACGCCGAGCGAGATGAACGCCGTGGCGAGCACGGTGGCGACGAGCAGCGCCAGACTGAGCGCGGCGCTGGCGACGAGCAGCACACCGCGCCCGGTGGCGTACAGCGCCCGCGACAGGGCCCGCCCGGTGGCTTCCGCGGCGTTGGCGACGTCCATGTCCTCCGGCTCCCCGGTCACGGCAGATCGATGGTGGTGCCCGCACTCAGTGGCGTGTCGTGGACGACCAGTTGACGCAGCTCGGTGCCGACCGGCGTGTCGTAGACCAGTGATCCGCTGACCGTCGCGCCCGGCTCGATCTTCTTCGTCAACCGTTGCGTGTCCGGATAGTAGAGCAGGGAACGGGTGTCGGGGGTGTACCCGCGCCCGTCGGCGTCGACCAGCCGTTGGCTCAGCGGCCAGACGATGGTGCCCTTGGACCCCTTGTTGACCACGTCGACGTCGACCATGCAGAACACGCCGTCCGCCTTCTGGGTCAACGGCCAGAACCCGATCTCGCGCGACCCGCAGTGCACCCCGGTCACGGTGAACTCCAACGACCCGTCCTGCCCGGTCGCGGTGGCGGGGGTGGGGCTCGGGGTGGGTGACGGGCTCGGGGTGGGGCTCGGCGTGACGACGCCGGGCGGTGCGGACGGGCCCGCCCCGGCGGACGGCGCGCCCCGCTGGTCGGCCTGCCGCACCGCGACCACACCCAGCACGACGAGGGCCACCACCGCCACCACCCCGGTCAGTACCGCCGGCCAGGACGGCGGCGGGCGACGCGGCGGTGGCGTCGGGGCGACCAGGGTGGCCGGCTGACCGACCGCCGGGTACCACCGGGTGCCGTCGAGCTGCTCGGTGGTGGCCGCCACCGGTTCCACCGCCGACCGGATGCTGGCCGTGTCGGCGCTGCCGACCAGGATCAGCATCGCCTCCCGCGCGGTGGGGCGCTGGCCGGGGTCGGTGCGCAACGCCCGCGCGACTACCGCGGCGAGGCCGGCGGGCAGCCCGCTCAGGTCGGGCGGGCCGGCCGGGTGCACCCGGGGGTCGACCGGCAGCCGACCGGTGGCGGCCCAGCCGACGAGGATCCCCCAGGCGTAGACGTCGGCGGGCTGGGCGGGCGGGAAACCGGCGAGGCGCTCCGGGGCCAACCAGCCGGGCGTGCCGTACGAGGGGCCGGTTGTCGGGTCGAGTGCCTCGATCAGGCTCGCCAGGCCGAAGTCGATGACCTTGGGGCCGAACGGGGACAGCAGGACGTTGCGGGGGGTCAGGTCACCGTGGGCCAGCCCGGCGGCGTGGATCGCGGTGAGCCCGGCGGCCACGCCGACGGCGAGCGCCTCGGCCTGCGGGCCGGAGAGCGAGCCGTGCCGGGTCACGTGCTCGTGCAGGGACGAGCCGGTCACGTACTCGGTGACGAGATAGGGGACCGGCCCCTGCGGATCGGCGTCGAGCACCCGGGCGGTGCAGAAGTCGGCCACCCGGCCGGCGGCGGCGACCTCGCGGGCGAACCGTCGCCGGAACTCCGGCCGGGAGCGCAACTCGTCGTGGACGACCTTGACCGCCACGCGGCCCCCGCCCGGGGCCTCGGCCAGGAAGACCACCCCCATGCCGCCCGAGCCGAGCAGGCGACGCAGCCGGTAGGGCCCGACGTGCTCCGGATCGCCCGGCCGCAGCGGTGACCCCGGCTCGGTCACTGCGCCGCTGGTCAGCTCGCCCATGTAGACAAGTGTCCCATGTCGGGTCGAGGCACGCGCCCCCTGCGCCGTCCCCGGTGGACGGCCCGCAGGAGGGCCGCCCACTGCCGGGTGGGGGTAGGGGATCGCTAAGGGTTGGCACGGCCTGGGCCGGACTCTAGCGTGTGGTCGCACGCGCTCGCCGGCGCTTGATGCGGTCGGCGACCCCGCAGGCTGACGCCGGGGTCGCCGACCCCGGCGGTACGGACCTGCGCCGCCGTACCGCGCCGGCCGATGGCTGCGCTGGTACCGCCGGGGCCGGGTGTCGGCCCGCCCGTTCGCCGGCAACGCACCGTCGTGGTGCGGGTCGCGCAGCAGAGAGGGACGTGATCGCCCATGACCTCCACCACCCGGTACGACGATGCGCCGGCGGCGGACGGCGGGACGCCCGGCAGGACCGAGGTGCGTCAGTTGGACCGGGTGGTGATCCGGTTTGCTGGTGACTCGGGTGACGGGATGCAGTTGACGGGGGACAGGTTCACCTCGGAGACGGCGCAGTTGGGTAATGATATTTCGACGTTGCCGAATTTCCCGGCGGAGATTCGGGCGCCTGCGGGGACTCTGCCGGGGGTGTCGAGTTTCCAGGTGCATTTCGCGGATTACGATATTTTGACGCCGGGGGACGCGCCGAACGTGTTGGTCGCGATGAATCCGGCGGCGTTGAAGGCGAACCTGGCGGATCTGCGTCGGGGTGCGGACATCATCGTGAACACCGATGAGTTCACGCGCCGGAATCTGGTCAAGGTGGGTTACGCGGTGTCGCCGTTGGAGGACGGGTCGCTGGAGGGGTTCGTGGTGCATCCGGTGGCGTTGACGTCGATGACCGTCGGGGCGTTGGCGGAGTTGTCGGTGTCGAAGAAGGACGCCGAGCGGGCGAAGAACATGTTCGCGTTGGGGTTGTTGTCGTGGATGTACTCCCGCCCGTACACCTCGACGCTGCGGTTTCTGGAGCGGAAGTTCGCCAGGCGGCCGGATCTGGTCGCGGCGAACATCGCGGCGTTCAAGGCGGGTTGGAACTACGGCGAGACCACCGACAGTTTCTCGGTGCGGTACGAGGTGAAACCGGCGAAGATGCTGCCGGGCACGTACCGCAACATCACCGGTAACGCCGCCCTGTCGTTGGGCCTGGTCGCCGCCGGGGTGCGGTCCGGGTTGCCGGTGTTCCTGGGGGCGTATCCGATCACCCCGGCGTCGGACATCCTGCACGAGTTGTCGAAACACAAGAAACTCGGTGTGGTCACGATGCAGGCCGAGGACGAGATCGCCGCGGTCGGCGCCGCCCTGGGCGCCTCCTACGGCGGCGCCCTGGGAGTGACCACGACCAGCGGCCCCGGTGTTGCCCTGAAATCCGAGACGATCTCCCTGGCCGTCGCCCTGGAGTTGCCGCTGGTCATCGTGGACGTGCAACGCGCCGGCCCGTCCACCGGCCTACCCACGAAAACCGAGCAGGCGGACCTGAACATGGCCCTGCACGGCCGCCACGGTGAGGCACCCGTGGCGGTGATCGCCGCGAAGTCACCGTCGGACTGTTTCCACGCCGCCCTCGAGGCCGCCCGCATCGCCCTGACCTACCGCACCCCGGTGATCCTGCTGTCGGACAACTACGTCGCCAACGGCTCCGAACCGTGGCTGCTGCCCGCCGTCGATGATCTGCCCGACCTGCGCGTGGACTTCACCACCGCCCCCAACGGCGACGACGGCGTCACGTTCCTGCCCTACCTACGCGACCCGGACACCCTGGCCCGCCCCTGGGCCGTGCCCGGCACCCCCGGCCTGCAACACCGCATCGGCGGCCTGGAGAAAGCCGACAAGACCGGCGACATCTCCTACGACCCGGCCAACCACGACTACATGGTCCGCACCCGCGCCGCCCGCATCGAAGCCATCACCGTGCCCGACCTCGACGTCGACGACCCCGACGGCACCGCCCGCACCCTCGTACTCGGCTGGGGCTCCACCTACGGCCCGATCGGCGCCGCCTGCCGCACCCTGCGCCACCGCGGCCACCCCATCGCCCAGGCCCACCTACGCCACCTCAACCCCCTGCCCGGCAACCTCGGCGACGTCCTGACCGCCTACGACCGCGTCGTCATCCCCGAGATGAACCTCGGCCAACTCGCCCAGGTCATCCGCGCCCGATACCTCATCGACGCGATCACCTACAACCAGGTCCGCGGCCTACCCTTCACCGCCGCCGAACTCGAGACGATGCTGGAAGAGGTCTGCAAAAATGCCTGAACCCGTCGCCCTCAAACTCACCGGCAAAGACTTCAAATCCGACCAGGAAGTCCGCTGGTGCCCCGGCTGCGGCGACTACGCCATCCTCGCCGCCGTCCAACAATTCATGCCCGAGTTGAACATCGCCCGCGAGAACACCGTCTTCATCTCCGGCATCGGCTGCTCATCCCGCTTCCCCTACTACATGAACACCTACGGGATGCACTCCATCCACGGCCGCGCCCCCGCCATCGCCACCGGCCTCGCCGTCACCCGCCCCGACCTGTCCGTCTGGGTCGTCACCGGCGACGGCGACGCCCTGTCCATCGGCGGTAACCACCTCATCCACGCCCTACGCCGCAACGTCAACCTGAAAATCCTGCTGTTCAACAACCGCATCTACGGCCTCACCAAAGGCCAGTACTCCCCCACCAGCGAAACCGGCAAAATCACCAAATCCACCCCCGCCGGATCCGCCGACGCCCCCTTCAACCCGCTGTCGTTGGCCCTAGGCGCCGAAGCCACCTTCGTCGCCCGCACCATCGACTCCGACCGCAAACACCTCCAAACCGTCCTCCGCGCCGCCGCCGAACACCACGGCACCGCCTTCGTCGAGATCTACCAAAACTGCAACATCTTCAACGACGGCGCCTTCGACCCACTCAAACAACCCGACACCCGCGACGACTACCTCATCCGCCTCGAACACGGCCAACCCATCACCTTCGGCCGAGACAGGCAACACTGCATCGTCCACCCACCCCACAGCTTCGGCCTCGCCATCCGCGACACCGCCACCACCCCACCCGAAGACATCATCACCCACGACACCACCATCACCGACCCCGCCTACGCCTTCGCCCTCACCCGCCTCCCCCAACCCGACCACCGCAACACCCCCATCGGCATCCTCCGCCAAACCCAACGCCCCACCTACGACACCACCGTCCAACACCAAATCACCACCGCCAAAAACACCACCACCGACACCCCCGAACAACAACTCACCAAACTCCTCCACACCGGCGACACCTGGACCATCCGGCCGCTGGCCGACGCATGATCGACCGGATCACGCCACCGGGCGTCGTCGCCGTCGAGGCGTTCGACGACACCGACACCGAGCCGCTGCACCCCGAGGAGGCCGCGCTGGTGGCCCGCGCCGTCGAGAAGCGGCTACGGGAGTTCACCACCGCCCGTACCTGCGCCCGCCGGGCCCTGCGCGCCCTCGGCGTACCGCCCGCCCCGGTGCTCACCGGCGACCGCGGGGCACCCGTCTGGCCGTCCGGTGTGGTCGGCAGCCTCACCCACTGCGCCGGCTACCGGGCCGCCGTGGTCGCCCGCGCGGCGGAGGTCCGCTCCATCGGCATCGACGCCGAACCCGACGAGGCACTGCCCGACGGTGTGCTCGACGCGATCGCCCTGCCCGAGGAACGCGCCATGGTGGACCGGCTGACCACCGACGCCCCCGGACCGCACTGGGACCGGCTGCTGTTCAGCGCCAAGGAGTCCCTCTACAAGGCATGGTTCCCGATCACCGGGATCTTCCTCGGCTTCGACGAGGCCCGGATCGTCCTGCACCCGGCCGGACGCACCTTCACCGGCCGCGTCCTCGTCCCCGGCCGCAGTCGGGACTTCGACGGACGCTACCTGCACGACGCCGGGCTGACCCTGACCGTGGTCGCCGTACCGCACTGAGAGCCGGACCGCACCAGCCGAGCCGGACCGCACCAGCCGACCCGGAGCCGCACCCCGCCGTGCGCACCGGACGAACGAGGGGACCACACCCGATGAACGCCGGCATCTACGCCGTCAGCGACCTGCACGTGGCGTACCCGGAGAACCGGAAGATCGTGGAGAGCCTGTGGCCCCGCGCGGCCGGCGACTGGCTGATCGTCGCCGGTGACGTCGCCGAACTGTTCGCCGACGTCACCTGGGCGCTGACGCTGCTCGCCGAGCGGTTCGCCAAGGTGATCTGGGCGCCCGGCAACCACGAGCTGTGGACCCACTCGCAGGACCCGGTCCGGCTGCGCGGCGAGGCCCGCTACCAGGCCATCGTGCGGCAGTGCCGGGACCTGGGGGTGGCCACCCCCGAGGACGACTACCCGCTCTGGACCGGGCCCGGCGGCCCCCTGCTGGTCGCGCCGCTGTTCGTCGGCTACGACTACTCGTTCCGCGAGCCGGGCGTCACCAGCAAGGAACAGGCCCTGGCCCGCGCCCACGCCGCCGGGGTGGTCTGCGCCGACGAGGTCTTCCTGCACCCCGACCCGCACCCGAGCCGGGACGCCTGGTGCCGGGCCAGGGTGGCGCTGACCGAGACCCGGCTCGCCGCCAGCGACCCGGCGGTGCCGAAGATCCTGGTCAACCACTACCCGCTGGTCCGGATGCCCACCGACATCCTGCGCTACCCCGAGTTCGCCCAGTGGTGCGGCACCGAACTCACCGCCGACTGGCACCGCCGCTTCCACGCCACCGCGGTGATCTACGGGCACCTGCACATCCCCCGGGTGACCTGGCACGACGGGGTGCGGTTCGAGGAGGTCTCCGTCGGCTACCCCCGGGAGTGGCGGACCCGCCCCCGCCCCGACTCGTGGCTGCGGCGGGTGCAGCCGACGCCCGTGCAGGTCTGACGGCTCACCCCTCGACGAGGCGCTTCTTCTGCACCTTGCCCAGCGCGTTGCGGGGCAGGGCGTCGACCAGCCGGACCTCCCGGGGCCGCTTGTGCACCGACAGGTGCCGGGCGACGAAGTCCACCAGCTCCGGCCCGGTCACCCCGTCACCGACCACGTACGCGGTGACCTGCTGCCCCAGGTCCGGGTGCGGCAGGCCCACCACGGCCGCCTCGCGCACCGCCGGGTGGGCCAGCAGCGCCTCCTCCACCTCACCCGCCCCGATCCGGTACCCGCCGCTCTTGATCAGGTCGGTGCTCGCCCGGCCGACGATCCGGTGCCAGCCGTCCGGGCCGATGGTGGCGACGTCCCCGGTGCGGAACCAGCCGTCGGCGGTACGGCTCGCCGCGTCGGCGTCCGGCCGGTTCAGGTAGCCGTCGAACAGGGTAGGGCCGGTGACCAGCAGCTCGCCCATCGCAGCCCCGTCGGTGGGCAGGTCCCGGCCCTGCTCGTCGACGATCCGGGTGCGTACCCCGGGCAGCGGCACCCCGACCGCGCCCGGCCGGCGCGGGCCGTCGGCGCGGGCGCTCACCGTGATCAGGGTCTCCGTCATGCCGTACCGCTCGACGACCCGGTGCCCGGTCAACCCGGTGAGATCGTCGAAGACCGTCGTGGGCAGCGCCGCGCTGCCCGACACCAGCAGCCGCGCGCCGCGCAGGGCCCGCGCGGAGGCCGGCGCGGCGGCGATCCGCGACCAGATCGTCGGTACGCCGAAATAGAGCGTCCCGCCGGCCGCCGCGTACCGCTCGGGCTGCGGCCGGCCGACGTGGTGCAGCCGGCCCCCGACCCGCAACGGGCCGAGCACCCCCAGCACCAGCCCGTGCACGTGGAACAACGGCAGGCCGTGCACCAGCAGGTCGTCCGGCGTCCACGCCCACGCCTCGGCCAACCCGTCCAGGCAGGTGGCGATCGCCCCCCGGGACAGCAGCGCCCCCTTGGGCGCGCCGGTGGTGCCGCTGGTGTAGAGGATCAGGGCGGTCCGCTCCGGTCCGGGCTCCGGATGCGTGGTCGCCGACACCCGGCGCAGGTCGACCGGGACGACCGGCAACCCGTCCGCCGGCGGGGAGGCGTCCGGGGCCGGACCCGCCGGCGCGAGCAGGGCCCCGACCGCCGAATCGCGCAGGATGTGCTCCCGCTCCCGGGGCCCGGCATCCGGCGGCACGGGCACCACCGCCGTACCCGCCAGCAGCGCGCCCACCACCCCCACCACGGTCTCGATCGTCGGCGTGGTCACGACCGCGACCCGGTCCAGGCCACGCAGGTCGTCGGCGACGGCGGTGGCCAGGCCGAGCAGCCGGGACCGGGACAGGCACACGTCACCCACCCGGAGCAGATCCGGACGGTCGTCCACCGACGATGACATCGCGGCCAGCAGCGACACGGTCCACGCCCCTCCGGTCGATCACCCGGGGGCACGGTGCGGCCCCGTGCCGCCGACGCTAGTGCGGCGACCGGCCCCCCACCACCCCCCACCACGCTCCGCCACCGGGGTCCCGGCGCGGCGGCCACGACCTGCCGTCGGGACGGTTCAGGGGTCGGGTAAGGGTGCCGGTGCGGCGGCCGGCCCGCCTACCGTCGACTCCGACGGTTCCGTCACCGGTCGACCGGGAAGGTGGCACCGACGTCATGACATCCGAGCATCCACCAGCCGCGCCGCACCTCACGGTCACCGACGCGTCCGACGCCATCGCGTTCTACACCCGGGTCTTCGGTGCGGTCCCGTACCGCCAGGAGTGCCTCCCCGACGGGCGGGTGCTCGCCGCCGACCTCGTCGTCGACGGTCACCGGTTCACGGTCAGCGAGTGGACCGACCCGCCCGGGGCCGCAGGCGGGCTGCCGGTGCTCACCGTCACCGCCGCCGACGCCGACGCGGTGCTGCGCCGCGCCCGCGCGGCCGGCGCGCAGGTCAGCGCCGCCAACGGCACGCCACGCGAGGTGCTGCTGCGCGACCGGCACGGCGGCAGTTGGACCATCACCCGTCCCGAACCGCCGCGCTGACCCCGGGCACGCCCGCGCGGGTCACCGGATCACCCCGGCACGGCGGTTTGTCGGGCTCCGGCTGCGGTATCCCGATCGGGTACGCCGCTATGAGGAGGCCCCGGTGAACGTCGACGACCTGCTGACCGGAATCTACGACCGACTGCCCGACCTGGTGGACGCGGCCGTGGACGGGCTCAGCCCCGAGGAGTTGTGCCGGCGGCCCGGTCCGGGTGCCAACCCGGTCGGCTGGCTGGTCTGGCACCTCACCCGGATCCAGGACCAGCAGGTCGCCGACCTGCTCGGGGTCGACCAGGTGTGGGTCGCCGGTGACCGGGCGGGCCGGTTCGGGCTCCCCGCCGACCCGGCCGACACCGGCTACGGCCACACCCCGGAGCAGGTCGCCGCGGTCCGGCCGGACAGCGCGCAGGCACTCGTCGACTACCACCGGGCGGTGGCGGAGCGGACCCGGGCGTACCTGGCCGGGTTGCGTCCGGCGGACCTGGACCGGGTGGTCGACGAGAGCTGGGACCCGCCGGTGACCCTCGGGGTCCGGCTGGTCAGCGTCGCCGCCGACGACCTCCAGCACGTCGGCCAGGCCGCCTACCTGCGGGGCCTGCTGCGGTCCTGACCGTCCGCGACCGGTCCCGCCTGCGTCCCCGATCTCGTCCGGTCCGGGTGAGCCGGCCTCACCCCCTCGACCGGCACGCTGACCAGGCAGGTGACACGCCGTGGGGGAGGGCAGCCGTGGGGACGTCGGTGGCGGAGTTCCTGGACCGGTGGGACGGGGGCCGGCGGCCCGACCTGCCGGAGACCACCAGCGGCACGCTGCGCCTGGACGCCGCCGAGGACGGGCACACCGCGCACTGGCGGCTCACCATCCGCGACCAGCGCGTCGAGGTCACCCGCTCCGCCGACGACGCCGACCTGGTCGTCCGCGCCGACCGGGAGGTCTTCGACCGGTTGGCGTCGGGCCGGACCCACCTCGCCACCGCGCTGCTGCGCAACGACCTGTCGGTGCGGGGCAACATGCGGCTGCTGATGATGCTGCGGCGGATCTTCCCCGGCCCGTCCGACGCCCGGCACCCGCGGGAGGTCGCCCGGGAACGGGACGGCCACCGGTGAGGGAGGAACGGGTCCACGTCATCGCCGGCAACGCCTTCGCCGTCAGCGACGCGCACGGCGACATGGAGGTGGACCCGAGGGCGCCGGTGGGGTTGTTCTCCTTCGACACCCGTTTCCTGTCCCGTTGGGTGCTCACCGTCGACGGGCAGCGGCTGCACGCCCTGTCCCGCGACGACATGACCTACTTCGAGACCCGGTTCTTCCTGGTCCCCGGCACGGCCAGCCACTACGTCGACGCGGACGTGTCGGTGATCCGGCACCGGTCCATCGACGACAGCTTCACCGAGCAGCTCACCGTGCTCAACCACTCCGCCGAGCCGGCCGATTTCGTGGTGCGGATGGAGGTCGGCTCGGACTTCGCCGACACCTCGGAGATCCGCAGCCCGACGCCCCGGCGGGTCACCACGGTCGCCTCCCCGTCCGACGCGGTGCTGCGGCTGTGCTACGACCGGGAGCGGTTCACCCGGGAGGCGACGGTCTCCAGCACCGCCCCCGCCGACGTCGACGAGGGGGGCTTCACCTACCGGATCACCGTGCCGGCGCACGGGACGTGGACCACCGACCTGCACGTCGGCATGTCCATCCGGGGCGAGGGCGGGCACGACCTGCGGGAGAGCCTGGAGTCGCACCGGCTGCGGGTACGCCACGACATGCGGCACGACCTGGTCGACTGGCTCGACCGGGCGCCGCAGCTGATCAGCGAGCGGGAACGGCTGCCGGCGACGTACGGGCGGGCGCTGACCGACCTGGCCGCGCTGCGCTACGTCCCGCTGGCGTACTCGGGGCGGGTGCCGGTGGGGGGTCTGCCCTGGGCGATGGCGCTCTACGGCCGGGACGCCCTGGTCACCTGCCTGATGACCCTGCCGTTCACCCCTGAACTGGCCCCGAACACGCTGCGCATGCTCGCCCTGCTCCAGGGGGGTCGGCTCGACGACCAGCATGAGGAGGAACCCGGCAAGATCCTCGGCGAGCTGCGGTACGGCGAGTCGGCGGCCTTCGACGAGCAGCCGACCGGGCTGTACTACGGCGCGGCCGACACCACCCCGCTGTTCGTGATCCTGCTCGACGAGTACGAGCGCTGGTCCGGCGACGCCGCGCTGGTGCGGCAACTGCGCCACCCGGCCCGGATGGCGCTGGACTGGATCGACGGGTACGGCGACCTCACCGGCGACGGCTACCTGCGCTACCAGCGGCGCAACACCCGCAACGGGCTGGTGAACCAGGGCTGGCGCAACTCGCCGGACGCGATCGTGGACGCCGACGGTCGGGCTCCCGCCGGGCCGCGGGCCACCTGCGAACTCCAGGGCTACGCCTACGACGCGAAGCGGCGCGGAGCCCGCCTGGCCCGGGAGTTCTGGGGCGAACCCGAGTACGCCGACCTGCTGGAGCGGCAGGCCGCCGCGCTGAAGGAACGGTTCAACCGGGACTTCTGGTTGCCCGGCCAGGAGCACTACGCGTCGGCCCTGGAGCCGGACGGCACCCCGGTGGTGGCGTTGACGTCCCAGCTCGGGCACCTGCTGTGGAGCGGGATCGTCGCCGAGGACCGGTCCGCCGCCCTCGCCGCCCACCTGGTGGGGCCGCAGCTCTTCTCCGGCTTCGGGGTCCGCACGTTCGCCGACGGGCAGTTGGCGTACAACCCGGTGGGCGCGCACCTGGGGGCGGTGTGGCCGTCGGACAACGCCCTCGTCGCGGCCGGGTTGCGGCGGTACCACCACGACGAGGAGGCCGCCCGGGTCGCCGACGGCGTCTTCGCGATGGCGGACCTGGTCGGGGGATCGGTGCCGGAGGTGATCGCCGGGTACCCTCGTGCGGTCACCGGCTACCCGGTGCAACTGCCGATGGCGGGCCGACCGCAGTCGTGGTCCGCCGGGGCCCTGCTGATGCTGCTCGGCACCCTCCTCGGGCTGCGGCCCTGCGGGGACAACCTGCTGGTGAACCCGGCCCTGCCCGACGGTTTCGGTCGGATCGAACTGCTGGACGTGCCCGGCCGGTGGGGCCGGGCCGACGCGTACGGCCGGGACCGGTCAGCCGTCCGCCCGGGGCATCGCCCCCGGCTGCGCTGACCGCCCGGCCGGCGGTGCCGCTTCCACCGGGGCGTCCGGGTCGGCGGGTGGGTGGGTGACCCACCGGGACAGGGCCCGGTCGACGCCCACGAAGAGCAGGCCGAGCAGCCAGAAGGCGACGGCGAAGAAGACCGCGCTGACCGCGACGCCGTCGTAGCCGAGCTGTCCGGCGTCGATGAACGGGTACGGGTAGCGGTGCACGATCAGCCCGCGGACCAGGGCGAACCCCAGGTACGCCAGCGGGAACGCCAGCCACCAGAGGGCGTACCGGGGGCGGAGCCGGCCGCGTGGGTCGAACAGCGTCCAGTCGGCGACGGCGAGCAGCGGCACGACGGTGTGCAGGAGTTGGTTACCCACCGCCTCGCCCGGTGCCCGGTCGGGCTGGGTCATCGCGAACGGGCTGGCCGGGTTCGCCAGCACCAGGTGGTAGACCACGCCGGTGATGGTGATGTAGAGGGTCACCGCACCCTTGAGCGCCGACGGCGGTTCGGGTCGGCGTCGCGCGGCCTGCCAGGCGGCGTAGCCGGCGAAGAGCCCGACCGCCAGGTTGCTCTGGATGGTGAAGTACGGCAGCAGCCCGGTGACGGTGGCCGGGCCGAGGGCGGTGAGCACGATCCCGGCCAGCACACCGATCACGATCGCCAGCCGGAAGGCCACCGCCAGGCGTCGACGCCGCAGAGTCATCGGCGCAAGCTACCAGCCCCTGCGGCACCGGTCTCCGGCCGTGGGTCGGCCGGTCACCGACCGGGTCCCGCCGAGCGGGTCGGTTCGGGGTCGTCCTCGTCCACCGGTCCGTCCGCGGGTGTCCCCGGTGCGGCAACGGCCTTCGCGGCCCGGAACGCCGACACCGCCGCCGACTCCCCGGGCAGTTCGTCCCGGGCCACGGCGGCACGCACCGCGTTCAGCAGCGTCACCAGCGGCCGGACCGCCCCGGTCGACCCGTCGACCGCCCCGCTGAGCAGCCGCTCGGCGGTTTCCTGATCCAGGCGGTATCGGGTCATCTCGTGTCCCTCAGCGTCGGCGCGGGGTGGGACGTCACGCCGAGGCGTCCCGACGTGGCCCCGGTCACACCCGAGGCCGGCCGGCGGGGACGAAAACCGGGTCGGCATCCCTACAGTACGTGACCGATCGGTATGCGCTGGTGTAAAAATCCGCTGGACAGGTCGCATCGAGGGAGGTTGGGCCATGCCCGAACGTGACACCCACCGTGACGAACGCTTCGATCAGCTCGGCGACGAGATGTCGGCCGCGGTCACCCGTGCGGCATCGGTGCTTCAGGAGGAGCTGTCCGCCGGCATCGACAGCGCCCGCCGGCTCCAGGAGAAACTCACCGCCGACCGGCGGGTCGACCCGGCGGCGTTCGACGAGGTGGCCGGACGGGTCCGCCGGGACACCCACGCGCTGATCGACATGGTGGTCGCCCAACTGCCGGTCACCGGTGAACGGGGCGAGCTGACCCGCCGCTACGCCGCCGACGCCCACGACGTGCTGGACAGCCTGCTCGACCTGGCCCGGCTCACCCCGGAACTGGCCAACGGGCTGATCGACCGGGTGTCGGGCCAGGGCCACGAACCGACCGGACCGGTCCGTGTCGACCGGGACGCCGGGGTACCGGCGGCCGACGGCGGGCCCGCCACGGTGTCCTGAGCCGATGACCGTTCCGGGCCTCGACGACCGGGTCGAGGAGGTGCTGGACCGCTACCGGGCGCGGACCATGGCGACCCTGCTGGCCCAACTGCCCACCGGTGGCCCCCGCTACCTCTACGACCTGGTCGCCGACTACCCCCGCCGCTCCGGCAAGGGGCTGCGGGCGGCGCTCTGCCTGGCCGCGTGCCGGCTCGCCGGGGACGGCGGCGAGCCGGACGAGGCGGCGGTCAACGTGGCCACCACCGTCGAGTTGTTCCACAACGCCTTCCTCATCCACGACGACATCCAGGACGGCAGCGAGCAGCGGCGGGGCGAACCCACCCTGTCCGCCGCGTACGGCGTCGGCGTGGCGCTCAACGTCGGCAACATGACCAACCTGCTCGCCCTGGACCGGTTGCTGGCCAACCGGGACGGCCTCGGCTCCGGCACCGCCTGGCAACTGGTCGAACAGACCCGGCTGATGCTGCGCCACTCGCTGGAGGGCCAGGCCATGGAGATCGGCTGGATCAGGGACAACGTCTGCGATCTCACCCCCGACGACTACTACCGGATGTGCCTGAAGAAGACGTCCTGGTACACCTGCATCTACCCGTGCCGGACCGGGGTGCTGGCGGCCGGTGGCGGGCGGCTGCGCACCGACCGGCTGGACCGCTACGGCTGGTACCTCGGGGCGGCCTTCCAGATCACCGACGACGTGCTGAACCTGGTGGGGGAGTACGCCGCATACGGCAAGGAGATCGCCGGTGACCTCTGGGAGGGCAAGCGCACCCTGATCCTCATCGACTTCCTCGCCCGCTGCACCGCCGGGGAACGGGAACGGACGGTGGTCTTCCTCGGCACCCCCCGCGCCGACCGGACGGCGGCCGACGTGCGCTGGCTGCACCGCCGGCTGGCGGCGTACGACAGTGTGGAGGTGGCCCGGCGCAGCGCCCGGGAACTGGCCGACGCGGCACTGGCCGAGGGGCGTACCGTCCTCGGTGACCGGGCCGGCACCGAGGACGGCCGGTTCCTGCTCGGTCTGACCCGTTACGTCGTCGACCGCTCACGGTGAACCGGTCGGGCTCAGCCCATCGTCTTCGCGCCGTCGATGGACTCGCGGATGATGTCGGCGTGCCCGCTGTGCTGGGCCGTCTCGGCGATCACGTGCAGCACCGTCCGGCGCACCGACCAGCTCGCCCCCGGCTCGAACCAGGGGGCCTCCGGCAACGGGTGGACCGTGTCCAGGTCGAGGCCGGCGACCAGCTCGTCGGTGCGGGCCGCCGTCCCGGCGTACCGGGCGAGCAGGTCGGCCAGGGTGTCGTCGTCGGTCATCCGGAACATCCCGGCCCAGTCGACCGGTTCACTTTCCATCGCCTCGGCGCCGCCGGCCATGAACCGCGCCCACCGGTGCTCCACCAGGGTCACGTGCTTGATCAGGCCGCCCAGGCACAGCTCGCTGACGGTGCTGCGGGCCGCCGCCTGCTCGTCGGTCAGGCCGCGCACGGTGTGCCGCAGGAAACCGCGGTGCTGGCCGAGGGACTGCAACAGGTCGGCCTTCTCGCCGGTGAGTACCCGCTCCGAAGTGGTCATCCGCCACCCTCCGTGGTCGATGTCGTCGAAGGTCACGCTAGGGCCACCCTCCGACACTTCCCGCCCCGCCACACCGCAGGGTGCCCGGCCGGGACGGACCCGACCGCGTCCGCCCCTGCGGTTGCCGATCCGGACGCCGGGCGGTGGACTGGACCACATGGGAACGATCAGGGTGGGGACGTCGTCCTGGGCGGATCAGACGCTGCTGCGCGCCGGCTGGTATCCCCGGTCCGTGCGTACCCCGGCCCAGCGGCTGGGTTGGTACGCCGGGCGGTTCGGGCTGGTCGAGGTGGACACCTCGTACTACGCCATCCCGGTGCCGGAGACCACCGGCGGCTGGGCGGCGGCCACCCCGCCGGGTTTCACCTTCGACGTCAAGGCGTTCAGCCTCTTCACCGGACACCCGACACCGGTGCAGGTGCTGCCGAGGGACCTGCGACCGGCCACCGGGCCGTCCCGGGTCCGCCGCCGGGACCTGCCCGAGGCGACGTACGACGAGTTGTGGACCCGGTTCCGGGCGGCGCTGGCACCGCTCGCGGCGGCCGACCGGCTCGGCGCGGTGCTGTTGCAGTTCCCACCGTGGCTGGTGCGGGGGGAGGGCGCCCGGCGGCAGATCGCGGAACTGGCCGACCGGTGCCGGCCCTGGCGGGTCGCCGTGGAGCTGCGCCACGGGTCCTGGTTCGACGGTGCGGCGGCGGCCGAGACGGTTACCTTCCTGCGCGACCACGACCTCAGCCTGGTCTGCGTCGACATGCCGCAGGGGCACCCGTCCTCGGTGCCCCCGATCATGATCGGTACCGCCGAGCCGGTGCTGGTGCGGATGCACGGCCACAGCGCGCACTGGGAACACGGCAGCAAGGAGGACCGGTTCCGGTACGCCTACGCCGACGACGAACTGCGCCGCTGGGCCGACCTGCTCACCGACCTGGCCGACCGGTCCGGCGAGCTGCACGTGCTGTTCAACAACTGCTGCGCGGGGCAGGCCCAGCGCGACGCCGCCCGGCTGGCCGAACTGCTCGGGGTGGCCCCCACGACGGCGGCGGCCGGCCACTGACCGCGCCGGTACGGGTCCACCGACCACACGTACGGGCCCGCTGACCACACCGGTACGGGGTCCGCCGTCCACGCTGACGGCGATCCCCGTACCGGCCGGTCCCGGCCCGTCGTCTCAGCCGGCCATCGCCATCCGCCGCCGGGCCCCCGTCGCGGCCAGCCGGCCCATCGTCACCGGCGCGCCCATCAGCCCACCGGCGCGCCCGAGCATCCCCCGGAACACCTGGCCCGGCTTCTGCTGCTCACCCATGTACGCGGTGACCACCACCAACGCCCCGGTCAACGCCGGAATGGTCCACTGGAGGACCTTCATCTGCCGCTGCCGGTGCGCCACCTCGGCGGGCGTCTGGTAGTTGGGCTCGGTGGTCCCCGACACCGGCGGGTTGCCGGCGTTCTGCAACTTCATGCCCACCAACCGGCTGTACCCGGTGACGGCGAGCGCGCCGACGGTCAGCGCCGTCTTCACCGCGCTCATCCGGCCCACCCCGGACTGGGCCATCATCCGGGGGCTCTCGGTGGCCAGCTCACCCACCGCCCCGGCCAGGTGCGCGCCGATCGCCGCCGCGTTGACCGGCGTCCACCGTGACCAGCCGGCCGAGGCCACCGGAAGTCGTTGGGTCGAGTCGCTGATCCGCGCCGCCGCTCCGTTCACGCCCAGCGCCCCCATCAGGGAGCCACCGAACCAGGCCGCCAGGCCGAGATCGTGCATCGAGCGCAGTGCGGTGTGTCGTTCCGACATCTGATCCCCCTCCACCGTGTTCGGGCGCAGCGGCATACCCGTCCCGACGGGGGCTACGCGCCCGGGTGGCGGCGGTTCGGTGCGGGGTCTCCGATGGTCCGGACCGGGGCGGACGGCGGACCGGACACCGGGGTCAGCGGCGGGGCAGACCGGCCGCGAAGTCGGCCACCCGCCGGCTCAGCGGCAGGCCGGCCCGGACCCAGCGGAAGTGGTCCAGCGGGGCCCCCGCCTCGGCCGCCGTGTACCGGTGCCGGGTGACCGGCGCTGCGGTGAGCTTGGTGCACAGGTGGTCGACGATCGGATGCGGGGTGTACTGGTCGTCGTCGACGCTGACCGCGAGCACCGGCAGGGTCAGCCGGCCCACGGCCGCGTCGCCGTCCACCCCGTCGAGGGTGGGGAAGCGACCGGTGCGGGCCGTGCGCGCCCAGTCCCGGATCACCCCGCGCGCCTGCCGGCCGCCGAACCCCCAGCCCGGCCAGACCCCGAGCGTCCCGGCGACCGCCGCGATCGTCTGGCTGTACGGCAGCACGCCGTACCGGCGCAGGCCCGGGTAGCCGCGCCAGTACGGCATGCCGACGGCGAGCAGGGCCAGCCCGTCGACCTGGTCGACGCCGTGCAGGGCGACGTGCAGCAGGGCCGCCTGCCCGCCGAGGGAGTGCCCGAGCAGCAGCGTCGGCCGGCCGTCCCGCTGAGGCTTGAGCGCGTCGAGGACCGCGCCGACGTCGGCGGCCAGCTCGCGGTAGCCGTACCGGCAGGCCCGCGACGGCGGGGGTGTGCTGGCCCCGGTGCCGCGCAGGTCGGCGACGACCACGGCCAGGCCGGCGGCGCGCAGCGCGGCGGCGAACGGGCGGTAGTAGCGGGCGCGTACCCCCATCGCCGGGCAGATCAGCACCAGCGGCGCGGCGGGCACGCCGGTGGGCTCCGGATAGACCTGGATGCCGATCCGGGCCCCGTCGACGTCGACGAACTCCTGCGTGTACTCCGCTTCCCCGCTCACCGGCCCATCCTACCGGCCGGTAATAAGTGGCCCGTGCGCTGCCCGGGTGGGCCGTCGTGGCCGGTCAGGCCGCCGCCGGAGCCAGCCTGCCCACCCCGCTGACGGCGGCGTAGACGCCGCCGAGCTGCTCGGCCCAGTGCCGGAAGGAGTAGCGCACCCGCACCCGGTCCAGCGCCGCCGTGGCGTACGCGAAGCGGCGTACCCGGTCGGCGAGCAGCCGGCGGACCGCGGCACCCAGCGCCCGGGGGTCGCGCGGCGGCACCAGGTCCCCGGTCAGCCCGTCGACCACACTGTCGGTGATCCCGCCGACCGCCGTGCCCACCACCGGCACGCCACACGCCATCGCCTCCAGCGGGCTGCGGCCGAACGGCTCGTACCACGGGGCGGCGACCAGGACGTCGGCCGAGCGGTACCAGGCCGCCAACTCCGCACGGGGCACCGCGCCGACCAGCCGGACCCGGTCGGCGACACCGCAGGACCCGGCGAGCGCGGTCAACCGGCGGGCCACGTCGTCGGCCGGCAGCGACCCGGCCGGCGGCCCGCCCACCACCACGTACTCGGCACCGGGCACCCCGGGCAGCGCCCGCACGACGTCCTGAACGCCCCGGCGTTCGTGCAGCGGTCCCACGGTGAGCAGCCGGGGCCGGTCCGGGTCGCGCGGTACGGCCGGCCCGGTCGGGGCGAACAGCCGCTCGTCCACCCCCGCCGGCACCAGCGCCAGCTTCGCCCGGGGCACCCCGAGCCGGACCAGTTCCCCCAACTCGTGGTGCGACTGGGTGACGACCCGGTCCACCGCCCGCCCCAGCGCCCGCTCGTACCCGATCCGTCCCCGGCCGACCGGCTCCCGGCCACCCGGGCGGCGTCGGTACGTGCTGCCCAGGTCGTGGTACGTCAACACCACGGGCGTGTCGGTACGCCGGCCGGCGTGCACGGCCGCCAGGCCGCTCAGCCAGAAGTGCGCGTGCGCCACGTCCGGCCGCCAGCCGGCCTGCCGCCAGTGCGCGGCCAGCCAGCGGCCGAACTCGCCCACGTGGGGCAGGAGTTCGTCGGCCGGCACCGGCCGGGTGGGACCGGCGGGCACGTGCCACACCTGGTACCCCGCGTCGGTCGGCACCGTGTCGGGCAGCGTGGCGTCGTCCCGCCGGGTGTAGACCCGCACCTCGTGACCCTCGGCGGCCAGCGCCGCAGCCTGCTCGGCGACGTGGAGGTGCAGCCCCACGGCATCCTGCCCGCCGGGGACGGCGAGCGGGCTGGCGTGCCCCGAGACCATCGCGATGCGCATGCTTCCTCCTCCGTGATCCGGTCACCGGCGAGGCGGAATCCGGTGCGGGGGCTACCGGCCGGCGTCATCACCCGGTCCCGCGCACCGGGCGCGCGACGGGCACCCGGCCGCCCTCGCGGCGCGGATGCCCGGACGTCACGCGCCGCCCGGCATGCCGAACCAGTTGCCCAGCGCGGAGGCGGTAAACATCAACTTTGTGTGCCCGGCCGAGCGCCCAGCGTGCCCCGTGACCGGTCGTGCTCAGCCCGCCCCGGGCAGCATCCCCGGCCCGAACACCTCGTAGGCGATCCGCTCCACCGGCACCCCCCGACGCAGCAGGCCGCCGCGGACCCGGTTCATGAACGGCAGCGGACCGCACAGGTGCACGTGCGCGTCGGGGGAGAGCGGGATCAGCTCCGGATCGATCCGGCCCCGGGTGACCTCGGCCGGCAGCGCCGGGGCGTCGTCGCCGGTGATCTCCTCGTACCACAGCCGCAGCCGCAGCCGGGGCAGCCGGGAGTGCAACTCGACCAGGTCGGCCCGGTGGGCGTGGGCGGCACCGTCCCGGTCGGCGTGGGCCAGCACCACCGGCCGGTCCGGCGCGGTCGCCGCCAGGTGGGCCAGCGCCGACATTGCCGGGGTGAGCCCGATCCCGGCGCTGACCAGCACCAGCGGCCCCTGGCCGGCCACCGCGCTCACCTCGCCGAAGGGCGGGCTCAGCCGCAGGACGTCGCCGGGGCCGACGTGGTCGTGCAGGAAACCGGAGACCAGCCCGTCCGGGGCACCGGCCGTGCCGCGTACCCGCTTGACGGTGATCCGCCAGTGGTCGGCGGCGGGACGGTCGGAGAGGCTGTACTGCCGGATCTGCCGGCCGCGCCCGCCGTCGAGGTCCACCGCGACCGAGACGTACTGGCCGGGGACGAAGCCCGGCACCGGGCCGCCGTCGACCGGGACGAGGGTGACCGAGACGACGTCGGTGGCCTGCGGCGTCACCCCGGTGACCCGCCAGTCGCGCCAGACCACCCCGCCGTGGGGCAGCCCGGTGGCCGCGTACAGCCGGGCCTCCCGGGCCACCAGCTCGCAGGCCATCAGCCAGTACACCTCGTCCCAGGCGGCGGCCACCTGCGGGGTGACCGCCGCCCCCAGCACCTCGCCGATGGCGGCCATCAGGTGCCTGCCCACCAGCGGGTACTGTCCGGCGGTGATGCCCAGCGAGGCGTGCTTGTGCGCGATGCGCTCCAGCACGGCCGTCCACCCGGTCGCGGCCTCGCCGGTCAGGTGCCCGGCGTACGCGACGACCGAGGCGGCGAGCGCCGCCTGCTGCCGGCCGGTCGCCTGGTTGCCCCGGTTGAACAGGTTCAGCAGTTCCGGATGGGCGGCGAACATCCGGGCGTAGAACCGGCCGGTGATCCGGTCGGCATGGGCCCGGACCACGGGCAGGGTGGCGGTGACGACGGCGGCTGACGACTCCGAGAGCACGGCTCCTCCTCCAGATGGGTACCGGAGACCACTCAAACAGGAATCTGAAACTCCTCTTAGGGTCGAAAGTCCCGGGCCCGTCGGCGTGCCGGTCACCGCCGCCCGGCCCCTGTCCGTCGCCAGGGGTGCTGGCTAGGGTCGGGACCGTGAAGCTCAACCTGTCGACGGACATGGCCCTGCGGATCGCCATGCTCACCGCCCCCGCGTCGACCCGCACCACCGTCGACGAGTTGGCCGAGCGGCTGGACCTGCCCCGCAGCCACGTGGCCAAGGTGGTCCAGCGGCTCCAGCGCATCGGGGTGCTGTTCACCGTCCGGGGCCGCTCCGGCGGGGTGGCGTTCGCCGAGGGGGCCGAGCGGATCACCGTCGGCCGCGTCGTGCGCGCCTTCGAGGGGGAGGGGGAGGTGGTCTCCTGCGAGGAGACCGGCTGCGCCCTGCGTGCCGGCTGCCGTCTGCGGGTCCAGCTCCGCCGCGCCCAGGCCGCATTCCTCGCCGTACTCGACGAGATGCCGCTGGGGGAACTGGCCGGCGGCCCGGCGGCGGCCCTGCTGCTGACCCCCGCGCCCGGCCCGGCCGTGGCCCGCACCCCGGCGACGCCCTGAACGCAGGCGGCGGGCGCGGACCGGTCGGCCGGTGGGGCGACCCGGACGGTCACCCCACCGGCCGCCGGTTCAGCCGACCTGGACCGTCCCGTCCGGCGACCGGACGCAGGAGACCGTGCGGGCGCCGGTCGCCGCCGCGCCGGTGAGGCACCGAGCCAGCACCTGGTGCCCGGCCGCGCTGGGGTGCCAGGACTCCTGGCAGGTCTGGAAGTACGTCCCGCAGGTGTTCGCGATCCGCTGGATGTCCAGCTTGTCGTAGCCGGACAGGCTGGTCACGAAGACCCCCGAGGTGCCGTCCTGGAGCCGGATCGGGGTGGCCAGCGCGTTGCCGGGGCTGCCCGCCGACTCGCACAGCCGGGCGCCGTCGAAGGCCCGCTGCACGTTGAGGTAGACCAGGTCGGCGGCGGGGAACTCGGCGGCCAGCGTGTTGCGGACCGAACTGACCAGGGTGCCCAGGCCCTGCGAGAAGCGCTGGCCGGGGGCGAGACTGGCCCGGTGGATCGGGCAACCGGCGGCGTACCGCTCGGCCCCCAGGTCACGGAACTTGTCCCGGGTGTCGTCCCGGCTGTCCTCCTCCCAGTAGGTCGAGGCCAGCTCCGGCGGCAGCGGGTTGGTGTAGTCCTGGAAGACGATCCGGTGCTGGCCGTCGGCGTCGATCTGGTCCAGCGTGGTCAGGATCTGCCGGACCGCCGCGGTGGTCTCCGCCGTCGCGGCGGCGACCTGGGCGGAGGTGGCCAGGTCGGCGTCCGAGCAGGGCTCCTGCTCCACCGGCCCGCCGAGGTACGCCCAGAACTCCCACCATCCGGTCCAGGCATCGGCGATGAACCGGTTCGCGCACTTCTCGGCGACGCTGCCGAAGGTGAACGAGCTGTTGTTCGAGCCGAGGCCGACGAGCACCAGGTCGATGTCGTGGGTCTGCCCGACCGCGCGCAACTGGTCGAGCTGGGCGGCGACCTGACGGCCCTTGGCCCGGCTGGCCGAGGCGTTGGCGATGTCGTACGGCTGGCCGCCGGAGCAGGCCAGGTTGAACCGGTCGGCGATCCCCGGCAGGTCCGCCTTGAACAGCGAGGCGTTGGGTGATCGGTGGCAGAAGTAGGCGTTGCTGTTCGGTGCCGACCAGCCAGGGAACGGCTGGGCGACCCCGTTGACGTCGGTCACCGACGAGTACGCCCCGGCCCCCTCGCCGCTGATGAAGCTGTCGCCGAGGGCGACCGCGGCGGTGGGCAGGGCGGCGGTGGCCGGCGCGGGCGGGCCGGCGGCGACCGGCAGGGCGGCCGTGGCGACGGTGAGCAGCACCGCGAGGGCGCTACGGTGGAACCTGGACATGACGTCCCCCATCTGTCCATGGAAATGTGAAAGATCCTTCCGGGCCGGATCAGATCACTTGGCGAGATGGACGTCAATGCCTCTTAACACGATCGTCCAATGGCGGAAACGGTCGTTTCCGACCCGGCGCGCACCCCGCCCGGGAAGGCCCCGACGCCCGGCGGCGTTGTCGCCGTCGGACGCGCACCCGCCGTCCGACGTGGGGCTGCACGGCGCTGTCGGGGCGTACGGCTACGCTCGCTGCGGCACGCCGCGCGTGGAGATCGAGACGGTGAGCGGCACCACACCGCCGAGACCGGGGAGTACGACCAGTTGACCGCACAGCCTGAGACCTTCTACGGGGCAGACGACCTCACCCACCTGGAGGGCCTGGACGCCGTCCGCAAGCGTCCCGGCATGTACATCGGCTCCACCGACAGCCGTGGCGTGGGTCACCTCGTCAACGAGATCCTCGACAACTCCACCGACGAGGGTGTCGCCGGTCACGCCACCACGGTCGAGGTGATCCTGCACGCCGACGGCTCGGTGCAGGTCGACGACGACGGCCGGGGCATCCCCACCGACGTGCACGCCAAGTCCGGCATCTCCGGGGTCGAGCTGGTGCTCACCCGGCTGCACGCCGGCGGCAAGTTCGGCGGCTCCGGCTACAAGACCTCCGGCGGCCTGCACGGCGTGGGCGCGTCCGCGGTCAACGCGCTGTCCCGCCGGTTCGACGTGACCGTCCGGCGCGGCGGCAAGGTGCACGCGATGTCCTTCCGGCACGGCGTGCCCGGCGTCTTCGCCGGCGACGGCCCGGACGCCCCGTTCACCCCCGGCCCCGGCCTGCAGGTCGTCGGGTCGATGAAGCGGGGCCAGCGCACCGGTACCTCGATCCGCTACTGGCACGACGCCCGCTACTTCGAGACCGGCGCGCGCCTCGACGTCGAGGCCGTCCGGATGAAACTGCGCAACACCGCCTTCCTGGTCCCCGGGGTCGACTACCGGCTGCGCGACGAGACCGCCGAGGAGCCGGTCGAGGAGCGCTTCCACTACCCCAACGGGCTCACCGACATGGTCGAGTTCCTGGCGCCGGCCGGTGACCGGCCGGTCTCCGGCACCCTGCTGGTCACCGGCGAGGGGACGTACCGGGAGAACGCCGCCGACGCCAACGGCGTGATGCAGTCCAACGTGCAGCGCCGGGCCGAGGTCGAGATCGCCTTCCGCTGGGGCACCGGCTACGAGCGCACCGTCGAGTGCTTCACCAACACCATCCGCAACGCCCACGGCGGCACCCACCGTAAGGGCTTCGAGCGGGCGCTGACCCGGACCCTGGCCGACGCCGTCCGCAACACCCGGGGCCTGCTCAAGCCCAAGGAGGACCCGCCCACCCTGGACGACGTCCTGGAGGGGATGACGGCGGTGGTGCACGTGCGCATCCCCGAGCCGCAGTTCACCTCGCAGACGAAGGACGAGCTCTCCACCGCCGGCATCACCAAGGTGCTCCAGACCCTGGTCGAGCAGCACGTCAAGGCCTGGCTGGAGGACCGGCGCAGCAAGGCCGAGGCGCGCACGGTGCTCCAGAAGATCGTCGACGCGGCCCGGGTCCGGCTGACCCAGAAGCAGCAGAAGGACGCCGCCCGGCGCAAGACCGCCCTGGAGGGCGCGTCGATGCCCGCCAAACTGGTCGACTGCCGCGCCGCAGGCATCGATAGAAGTGAATTATTCATCGTGGAAGGCGACAGCGCCCTCGGCACAGGGCGACTTGCCCGTTCTGCCGAGTATCAGGCGCTTCTGCCGATTCGCGGCAAGATCCTCAACGTGCAGAAGGCCAACCTCCAGCAGGTGCTCGACAACGCCGAGTGCGCGGCGATCGTGCAGGTGCTCGGGGCCGGCTCGGGACGCACCTTCGACCTGTCCTCGTTGCGCTACGGCCGGGTGCTGATCATGGCGGACGCCGACGTGGACGGCGCGCACATCCGGACCCTGCTGATCACCCTGTTCGCCCGCTACATGCGACCGCTGATCGAGGCCGGTCGGCTCTACGCCGCGATGCCGCCCCTGCACAAGATCACCACGAAGGGGCGCAGCCCGCAGACCACCTACACCTACACCCAGGCCGAGATGGAGGCGACGGTCCGCAAGCTGGAGAAGGCCGGCAGGCAGATCGTCACCCCGATCCCGCGCTTCAAGGGTCTCGGTGAGATGGACGCCGACGAGTTGTGGGAGACCACGATGAACCCGGCCACCCGGGCGGTCCGCCGGATCACCCTCGACGACGTCGACGCCGCCGAGCGCATCCTCGAACTGCTGATGGGCGAGAAGGTCGAGCCGCGCCGCAACTGGCTGATCGACTCCTCCGACCGGGTCGACCGCGACGCGATCGACGCATGAGCACCGTGGCCGCCGTACACCGGGAAGAGAGCTGAACGATGGCACGCCGTAAGGACGACCGCGCCAAGGTGGACCTGTCCGCCTTCGACCAGGCCGGCGCGCGGGTCTTCGACAACCCGCTGGTCACCGAGGTGTCCGACTCCTACCTGGAGTACGCCTTCTCGGTCATCCACTCCCGTGCCCTGCCCGACGCCCGCGACGGCCTCAAGCCGGTGCACCGGCGCATCCTGTGGTCCATGCACGAGCAGGGGCACCGCCCCGACCGGGGGCACGTGAAGTCCGCCCGGATCGTCGGGGACGTGATGGGCAAGTACCATCCGCACGGCGACACGGCGATCTACGACGCGATGGTCCGGCTCGCCCAGGACTTCTCGCTGAACACCCCGCTCATCGACGGGCATGGAAATTTTGGTAGCCCGGACGATGGACCGGCCGCGGCGCGTTACACCGAGGCCCGGCTCTCCCGGGAGGCGATGCTGCTGGTCGGGGAGCTGGGCGAGGACACCGTCGACGTCGAGCCCAACTACGACGGCTCGCTGACCCAGCCGACCGTGCTGCCGGCGGCCTTCCCTAACCTGCTGGTCAACGGGGCGTCCGGGATCGCGGTCGGGATGGCGACCAACATGATCCCGCACCACCTCGGCGAGGTGGTCTCCGCCGCCCGCTGGCTGATCAACCATCCGGACGCCGACCTCGACAAGCTGATGGAGTTCGTCCCCGGTCCCGACCTGCCCACCGGTGGCCTGCTGCTCGGCTTGGACGAGGTGCGCCGGGCCTACGAGACCGGGCGCGGTGTGGTGCGGATGCGCGGCCGGGTGGAGATCGGCCCGTTGGAGGGCAGCCGGGGTCGGCAGGCGATCACCGTGGTCGAGTTGCCGTACGGCGTCGGCGCGGAGAAGGTCATCGCGGCGATCACCAACGAGGTGACCAAGACCAAGCGGCTCACCGGCATCGCCGACGTCAAGGACCTCACCGACCGGGAGAGCGGCACCCGGCTGGTCGTCGAGTGCAAGGTCGGGGTCAACCCGCAGGCACTGCTGGCCGACCTCTACCGGCTGACCCCGCTGGAGCAGTCCTTCGGCATCAACAACCTGGTGCTTGTCGACGGCCAGCCGCGCACCCTCGGGCTGAAGGCGCTGCTGGAGGTGTTCCTGGCCCACCGCTACGAGGTGGTGACCCGGCGCAGCGCGTACCGGCGGCGCAAGCGCGAGGAGCGGTTGCACCTGGTCGACGGCCTGCTGATCGCCCTGCTCGACATCGACCGGGTGGTCAAGCTGATCCGGGCCAGCGAGGACGCCCAGGCCGCGAAGGACGGCCTGATGCAGCGGTTCAAGCTCTCCGAGATCCAGGCCACCTACATCCTGGACACCCCGCTGCGCCGGTTGACGAAGTACGACCGGATCGAGCTGGAGGCCGAGCAGGAAAAACTGCGTGGGGAGATCGCCGCGCTGTCGAAGATCCTCGACGACCCGAAGGTGCTCCGGAAGGTCGTCTCCGACGAGTTGGCCGCCGTGGTGAAGCAGTTCGCCGGGTCGCGGCGGACCACCCTGGTCGACGGGGACCTCAAGGAGGTGCTGGCCGCGTCGGTGCCGGCCGGGCCGCTGGAGGTGGCCGACGACCCGTGTCAGGTGATCCTCTCGGCGACCGGGCTGGTCGCCCGCACCGCGGCCGAGTCGGAGGAGGCGTCCGAGGGGCGTCGGCGCAACGGCCGGGTCAAGCACGACACGGTACGCGCGGTCGTGCACACCACGGCCCGGGGTCGGGTGCTCCTGGTCACCAGCGCCGGTCGGGCCTTCAAGGTCGACGTGTTGCCGCTGCCGGTGCTGCCCGAGCAGGCCGGCACGGTGTCGCTGCGGGGCGGGATGGCCGCCGCCGAGCTGGTCCCGCTGGCGGCGGGGGAGACGGTGATCGGGCTGGCCCCGCTCGGCCCGACCGCGCAGGGCTCCCCGGGCCTGGCGGTGGGCACCCGGCAGGGTGTGGTGAAGGTGTGCACGCCGGAGTGGCCGGTGCGCTCCGACGAGTTCGAGGTGATCTCGCTGCGGTCGGGCGACGAGGTGGTGGGGGCCACCTGGCTCGACGACGGCAGCGAGACGTTGGCCTTCGTGACCAGTGAGGCGTCCCTGCTGCGGTTCGCGGCGTCCGTGGTCCGCCCGCAGGGGCTCAAGGGCGGCGGGATGGCCGGGGTCAGCCTGCCGGCGGGCGCCCGGGTGGTGTTCTTCGGCGCGGTCCGCACCGACGATGCCGTGCACGGGGAACCGATGGTGGTCACCTCGACGGGGGCGACGGTCAAGGTGACGCCGTTCGCGTCGTACCCGGCGAAGGGCAGGGCGACCGGCGGGGTGCGGGCACAGCGGTTCCTCAAGGGTGAGACGGACCTGGTGGTGGCCTGGATCGGCGCGCGGCCGGTGGGCGCGACGGCGACCGGTGACCCGGTGGAGCTGCCGCCGGCCGATCCGCGCCGGGACGGGTCCGGCTTCGCCGTCATGCTCGGCCCGACCGTCGTCGGGCACCTCATCGAACGCGACTGACGACGGGCCGCCCCGTCGGCTGTCAGGCGACGTCGACGGGGCGGAACTGGACGCTGACCCGGGGGCCGACCGGGCGGGTGGTCTTGGGCACGGCGTGCTCCCAGGTGCGCTGGCAGGACCCGCCCATGACCACCAGGTCGCCGTGGCCGAGCGGGAAGCGCAGGGTGTCGCCGCCGCCCCGGGGGCGCAGCAGCAGCGGGCGGGGCGCGCCGAACGACACGATCGCCACCATCGTGTCGGTGTGCGCGGAACGGCCGAGGGTGTCGCCGTGCCAGGCGACGCTGTCCCGTCCGTCGCGGTAGAGGCACATGCCGGCGGTGACGAACGGCTCGCCCAGCTCGGCGGCGTAGTGCCGGCTCAGTGCCGTGCGGGCGGCGGTGAGCAGTGGGTGCGGCAGCGGGCGGTCGGGGCCGTACCAGCAGAGCAGGCGGGGGACGTCGACCTGCGTGTCGTACATGGTGCGGCGTTCGGCCCGCCAGGGGACGTCGGTGCGCAGGGTGTCGAGGACCGCGTCGGAGCCGTGCACCCAGCCGGGCAGGTGGTCGACCCAGGCGCCCCGGGTGAGCATCCGGCGGCGCAGCCCGGTCAGCGGGGTCAGCGTCGGGCCGGTGTCGGTGAGGTCGAGCATCGACGGTTGGTAGGCGGCCTGCGGCATACCCGGCACCCTATCAGGGATTTAGTACACCCGTACGATCGGCGATCCGGGTGAGGACGGCCTCGGCGACCCGTTGCCGGCCGCGCCCGTCGACGGTGGCCCAGGCGCGGGCGGCCAGCGCCGCTCGCCGCCGGGGGGAGGCCAGCAGGGTGCGCAGGGTGCGGGCCGCGTCCGCCCGTGCGGCCCGGCCCGCCAACCCCGGTGCCGCCAGTTCCGGCAGCTCGCCGAGGCCGGCGGCGAGCCCGTGCGCCACCACCCGCCGGTACGCGTCGCGCTGGTTGTCCACCACGCAGACCAGGGCGGCGGGCGCACCGAGACAGCACAGCTCCCAGGTGGAGGTGCCGGCGGCGCTGACCACCAGGTCGGCCGCGCCGATCAGCGCGGGCAGGGCGTCGGTCGGCGCGACGAGGTGCAGCGACTGCCCCCGCCCGGTGCCGACCCGCGACAGCTCGGCCTCGATCTCGGGGCGGGCGACGACCACGGTCAACGCCATCGGATGACCGGTGCCGAGCAGCACCCGGGTCAGCACCGGGGCCGCGCCGACCGCGTCGGTGCCGCCGAAGAAGGCGAGCACCCGGGGGCGGGGTGCCGGGTTGGCCGGCGGCGGGGTGGCCGGCCGGGCGGCGGTCACCGTGTCGCGCAGCAGCGCGTACCGGACGCCGGCCAGCAGTCGCCCGTCGCCGGGTGCGCCGGCGGTGGGCTGCCCCTCGGGGGTGTCCGCGCCGAAGTTCTGGTCCAGGTAGAGGTCGGCGTCCTGACCCCGGGTGTCGCCGTCGACGACGGCCAGGGTGACCACGCCGGCCGCCCGCAGCGCCCCCGCGCCCGCCGGGTCCAGCTCGTACGAGTCGAGCACGAGCGCGTCGAGGGTGTGCGTACGGGCCGCCTCGACCAGCCCGGCGGGGGTGTCCGGGCCGGGGTGGACCGGGATGCCGCACGTGGCCAGGTGGGCGGCGGCCCAGCCGACCCGGTCCACCGTGCCGAACAGTTCGACCCGGGCGCCCCGGGCCAGGAACTCCCCGCCCAGGGCCAGGCACCGCACCAGGTGCCCGACGCCGGTGTGCGGTCCGGCGTCGCAGCGCAGCCCGATCCGTGGTGGGTTCAGGACTCCTCCAGCCGCTTCTGGCGTACCGAGGAGTTGAGGGTACGCAGGTCGGGCCGCCCGTCGAGCCAGTCGGCGAGTTTCGCCAGCGGCACGCTGACGTCGCCGAAGTGGTCGACGACGGCGCTGACCAGCGCCCAGTCCCGGTCGGTGTCGAGGGTGAGCCGCAGCGCCGACCGGTCCGGGGTGAGGGTCACCCCGAGCACCCGGAACAGCTCCGGATGGGCGTACGCGAAGGAGGTGACGTGCACCCGGTGGTGGTCGGCGGCGAGCCGGTCCAGGGTACGCAGCGCGTCCGCCCGGATGATCTCCACGTCCAGCCCCCGGGGCAGGGTACGGGCGATCGAGGTGCTGGCGTAGTCGAGCCCGGGGACGGCCCGGTAGACCGACGCCACCAGGGTGACGATCTCCGGGTCGAGCAGCGGGCAGTCGGCGGTGAACCGCATGACGGCGTCGCCGGGGTGGGCGTCGAGCGCGCCGACGAACCGGCTCAGCACGTCGTCGACCGGCCCCCGGTGCACGGGCACGTCGAGCCGTGCGCACTCGGCGACCACCGCGTCGTCGACGGGGTCGACGCTGGTGGCGACCACCAGGTCGGCGAGGACCCCGCTGTCCCGGGCGGCCCGGACCACCCGGCCGAGCACGGTGCGTCCGGCCAGCGAACGCAGCACCTTGCCGGGTAGCCGCGACGACCCCATCCGGGCCTGCACGATCCCGACGATCCGCAGGTCGGAGCCGGTCGGTACGACCGCGTCCGGTCCGGCGGGGCCGGCGTGACCGGGCCGGCCCGTCGCCGGTGTACCGGTGCCACCGGGCCGGCCCGGCGGCGGGGTGGCCGGGGCGGTCACTGCTGCTCCTGCGGCGGCTTGGGGCCGAGCGCCTCGCGGGCCCGCCGCTTGGCCGCCCGCGCACCCCGCTTGGCCAGCCGGGCCGGGGTTATGGCCAGCCGGCCCACCCGGTAGCTGAGCGAGCCGCTGAGCAGGTTGATCGTGGCGTCGGCGCGGCGCAGCGCCCGTTCCCGCGAGGTGAGCAGTTCCTCGGTCCACTTCAGCAGGGCGGCGAGCCGGGTCAGCTCCTCCCGCTGACGTACCCAGGCCTCCCGCATCTGCTGGTAGCTGCGCGGCCCGGCGGGCGGGTCGGTGGGGGTGACCGCGCGCAGCTCGGTGGCGAGCGTCCCCCGCCCGTCGGCGTCCAGCCCACGCAGGGCGGCGGCGACCGCCGCCTCGGTCCCCACGGCCGTGTCGACGGTGGCCCGGTCCAGGTCGTGGCCGGCGACGCCGCCGAGGACCACGGCCAACCCGGCGACGTCCAGGGTGGACGGCCACGGGTGGGCGTAGCCGCCGGTGAGCAGGGTGACCGCGAACCGCCACAGCCCCCGGGCCAGCGCCACCTCGAGGGCCAGCGGCTCGCTGGCCTGCCAGCTCGGGTCCAGCACCGCGAAGGTGTCCCCCTCGACGACCACGGTGTCCGGGTCGGCGAGCGCGACCGCCCCGGTGAGCCGCCCGTCCGGGTCGGCCTGCCCGGCGAGCCACCCCGCGTAGCCGCGCAGCAGCCGGCGCAGGGTGTCCAGGTCGCGGCGCAGGCAGCCGTCGAGCAGCACGGTGCGCAGCAGCCGTCCCGGCGGTACCGGCCCGGTGAGCGCGGCCGGGTCCCGGTGGGCGGCCTCCCGGCTGGCGAAGGGCGCCGGCCGGGTCCGGTCGGCCCCGCCGCCGGAGACCGACCAGTGCCAGCCGTCCGCCCGGTCGGACACCTCGACCACCCCCACGCCGGGCGGGCCGGTCTGCACCAGCACCACCGGCAGCGCCGGACCTGTCGACGTGTCGTGGCCGGGGCGGCGGGCCAGCGTCAGCCAGCCGGGGGCCAGCGCCGCGCCGAGCCCGGCGTGCAGCGCGTCGACCACCAGCCGGGCCGGGTCCTGGAGCACCGGGCCGGCGGCGAACCCGCCCGCGCAGGCACCGTGCAGCACCGCGTCGAGCAGCCCCGAGCTGGGCCGCCGCTCCAGCGCGTCGGTGGCGACCAGGGCCGTCGGGGCACCCGGACCGGGGTACGCGGCGTAGCCGGCGTCGGCGGTCAGCCCCGCCTCGGCGAGTCGGGCCCGCAACTGCTCCCGGTTGGCCGGGCGGCCCGCGTCGAGCACCCCGCCGATGCTCCACGCCGCGTCGCCCCGGTCGGCGTACCAGGGGGTGGGGGAGACCAGCCGGGACACCCCCAGCGGGTTGTCCAGGCGCAGCAGCAGGGTGCCGCCGGGGCGCAGGGCGGCGGCCAGCCGGGCCAGCACCCCCGTCCAGCCCAACCGGGCGCCCTCGACCGACTCGACGGCGTCCAGCCCGGCCCCGGCCACCACCACGTCGAACGTGTCGGCCGGGTCGAGCCCGGTCGGGCCGCCGACGATCACCCGGGCGGCCCGGTCGGCCAGGGCCACCGCGTCCGGGTGGCTGCGCAGCAGGCAGGTCACCTCGGCGTGGGCGAGGCGGTCGAGCAGCGCCGGGTCGTGCGGCCCGGCCAGCAGCACCCGTGCCCCGGCCGGTACGACCCGGGCGGCCAGCGCGCCCAGCGGGCCACCGTCGGCCAGCCGCTGCTCCGGCAGGTCGGACCAGGCCAGCATCTCCCCGCCGGGCAGGACGACGGGGGCGGTGGTTCCAGTGGTCAACTCGTTCCTCCTGCGGGATGCGCCCAGCCGAGCAGTTCACGCAGCTCGGCGGGGGTGCAGCGGTGGTCGGTGCCCAGCTCGGCGCGGGCGATCCCGACGGCGGTCGGCAGGTCCACCGACTCGCCGTGCAGCTGCGGCCACTGCCGGCGGATGCGGGCGGTGCCGCCGAAGGTGGGGTCCTCCTTGGCCAGGATCATCGGGTCGCCGTAGACGGCCGGTTCACAGCCGGCGGCGATGCCGTAGAAGATGGCGCTGGTCAGCCGGTTGGACGCCACCCGGGCGTGCCGGCGCAGCTCGGTGAGCTGCTTGTCGAGGAACAGCGGGTCGGTGTCGCGCCACCAGTGCCCCCGGTAGCCGTGGCAGATCACCCGGAAGCCGGCGTTCTCGTAGAGCCGGCGGACCCGGCGCATGCCGTACTCGTGCCAGTAGAGGCAGACGGTGACCGGGCCGGGTTCGGTGTCCCTGATCCGGGCGATCAGCTCCCGGTGGTCGCCCTTGACGTGCTGGCCCTCCCAGCCGTGGAACGGGTACCAGATGGTGCCCTCCCGGGCGGCCGGCGGCGGGTCGTCGCGGCGTAGGTCGAGCAGGTAGGCGAAGGGCGCGCCGATGACCACCACGTTGCGCCGCCCCACCGACCAGGCCCGCCGCCGGGTCTGCTCCGACCAGAGCAGGCTGGGGGTGCGTTCGGCGTACGGGTGGCCGGGGGCGAGCCCGTCGCCGATGTTCCAGCCGTGCTGGACGTACCCGTTGATCCGGGGTGGGTGGCCGTCGCCCAACCCGCAGTAGCGGGCCAGCACGTGGGCGTGGCCGTAGAAGTGGTTCGCGTGGTGCATCGGTTCCCCCGGTCAGGCGGCGGTGGGCGCGGTGACGCCGCGCAGCGCCGCGCCGAGCGCGTCGATCACCCGGTCCTGGTCGGTGTCGGTGAGACCCGGGTACAGCGGCAGCGAGAGCTGCTGGGCGTAGAACGCCTCGGCCACCGGGCAGGAACCGCGCTGGTAGCCCAGGTCGGCGAAGGCCGGGTGCCAGTGCACCGGCAGGTAGTTGACCTGCACACCGATGCCGGCGGCGCGCATCCGGTCGTACACCTCGCGGCGGCGGCCGTCGAGGATCCGGACCGGGTAGAGGTGCCAGGCGGGGGCGGCCCAGGACCGGCGGGTCGGGGTGAGTACCCCGTCCAGGTCGGCCAGCGCCTCGTCGTAGCGGGCCACCAGCCGGGCACGGGCGGCGAGGAAGTCACCGAGCCGGCGTAGCTGGCTGCGGCCCAGCGCGCAGAGCACGTCCGGCAGCCGGTAGTTCAGCCCGAACTCGTGCACCTCCTGGTGCCAGCCGCCCTCGTCCGGGGCGCGCAGCTCGTCGCGCTCCCGGACCAGCCCGATGTTGCGGAACCGGCGGGCCCGCCTGAGCAGTCGCGGGTCGGTCGTGGCGACCGCGCCGCCCTCGGCGGTGGTGAGGTTCTTGGTGGGGAAGAACGAGAAGGTGGTCAGGTCGGCCAGCGACCCGACCGGCCGGCCGCGGTAGGTGGCCCCGATCGAGTGCGCCGCGTCGGCCAGTAGCAGCGCGTCGGAGCCGGCCAGGGCGGCGCGCAGGGCGTCGTAGTCGGCCGGGTGGCCGGCGTAGTCGACGGCCGCGACGACCCTCGTCCGGGCGGTGGTCGCGGCGGCGGCCGCCGCCGGGTCCAGGGTGAACGTCTCCTCCTCGACGTCGGCGAAGACGATCCGCGCGCCGAGGGCGACCGCACTGCTGGCGGTCGCCACGAACGTCATCGGCGGCACCACCACCTCGTCGCCGGGTCCCACCCCGGCCGCCGCGTAGGCCACGTGCAGGGCGGCCGTGCCGTTGGCGACGGCGGCGCAGCCGGCCCCGCCGGTCCAGCCCGCGAGGTCCGCCTCGAACGCGTCGACCTGCGGGCCGGTGGTGAGCCAGTCGCTGCGCAGGGTGGCGACCACGGCGGCGACGTCGTCGTCGGTCACCGACTGCCGGCCGTACGGGAGCATCGCCGTCATGCGGCGATGCCGAGCATGTCGCGCAGCTGGGGGACGGTCAACCACTCGTCGTTGCCGTCGGACTGGTAGGCGAACCCGTCCGGCACCGGCTCGCAGTCGACAGGCGGCCGGTAACCCCAGGTGGCGATCGTCGGCTGGACGATGAACCGGTCCTTCGCGCGCAGCGTCCGGCGGCTGTCGTCCGGGGCGATCATCTCCTCGTGCAGCTTCTCGCCCGGCCGGATGCCGATCTCGTGGGTGGTGGCGTCCGGGGCGACCGCCTCGACCAGGTCGAGGATGCGCATGCTGGGGATGCGCGGCACGAACAGCTCACCGCCCTGCATCTGGTCGAAGCTGTCCAGCACGAACTGCACGGCCTGGTCCAGGGTGATCCAGAACCTGGTCATCCGCTTGTCGGTGATCGGCAGGCTCCTGCCCTCGGCGGCGAGCCGGCGGAACAACGGCACCACCGAGCCCCGGCTGCCGACAACGTTGCCGTAGCGGACCACGGCGAACCGGGTGGGGTGCTGGGCGGCGTAGTGGTTGGCCGAGACGAACAGCTTGTCGCCGACGAGCTTGGTCGCGCCGTACAGGTTGATCGGGCTGGACGCCTTGTCGGTGGAGAGCGCGATCACCTTCCGGACGCCGGCCTCGATGGCCGCGTCGACCACGTGCTGCGAGCCGGTGATGTTGGTGGCGATGAACTCCGACGGGTTGTACTCGGCGGTGTCCACCTGCTTGAGGGCGGCGGCGTGCACCACGTGGTCCACCCCGTGCATGGCCCGGGTGAGCCGGTGCCGGTCCCGGATGTCCCCGATGAACCAGCGCAGCCGGGGGTCGTCGCCGAGTTGCTGGCGCAGCTCGTACTGCTTGAGTTCGTCGCGGGAGAACACCACCACCCGGGCCGGGTCGGCCACGTCGAGGACGTGCCGGAGGAACGTCTTCCCGAAGGACCCCGTCCCGCCGGTGACCAGAATGGAGGACCCGTTCAACTCACTCAAGGTGGTGCTCCCCAGCTCGTGGTTGCGCCGCCGGCTCGGGCCAGGCGACCGGACGGACGCTAACCAGGTCGGGTTAACGCACCGACGCCCCCGGGTTAACCGCCCACGCTGGTCGTGTGAATGCCGGCCCCCCGGCGGGCGAACACTTGCCGACCCGACCGCTGCCGGCTGACCAGCGGGTACGCCGCTGACTACAGTGGCCCGGCGCGGCCGGTGGGCATCCTGCCGCAGGCACATCCGACACCCACGGCCGGGTTTCGCCCCCACCGGCCCGGCCTGCGGGCCGGTGCCGTCGCGCACCCCGCGCGGGCCGACGGGGTTACCCCGACGAGGCAGGAGACGACGCATGGTGGCCGTCACCGAGGTGGGAAACCGGGTCGCCGACCCGGCCGGGCAGCCGGCTCGCCGACTCCGGCGACTGGTGCCGGCGCTGCTGGTGGTGGGCTGGCTGCTGGGCGTCGGCTGGCGGATGTGGCTGTCCCGGCACGTGCCGCTGCCCATCGCCCACACCGACGAGGACAGCTACCTGCACACCGCCCGCGCGCTGGCCGGCGGGCCGGGTGGCTTCAGCAGCGAGAACGGGCCGTTGCGTCGGGTCGGTTACCCGTTGCTGATCTCCCCGGCGTTCCTCGGGGAGCGGGACTTCGCCGACAGCTACCGACTGGTGCAGTTGGTCAACGCGGCGGTGAACGCGACGGTGCTGCCGCTTGCGTACCTGCTGCTGCGCCGCGTGGTGCCGGTGGGCAGGGCGGTCGCCCTGGCCGCCGCCGTGGCCGCGGCCACCCTGCCGGCGACGGTGTTCTACGCCGGGGTGGCGATGATCGACGCGGTGCTCGCGCCGCTGGTGCTGGCCTGGCTGCTGGCCGTGCACCGCTGGGTGCGCCGGCCCGGCGCGCTGGCCGCCGCCACCGCCGGCGCCCTGGTCGGGGCGTTCCACCTGCTGCACTCCCGGGGTCTGGTGATCGTGGGTGTGCACGCCGGCCTGGTGCTGCTGCTGTTCCTGCGGCGACGGGTCGGCCCGGCGCAGGTGCTCGCGGCGGTGCTGCCGGTGCTGGTGCTGGCGCTGCTCAACGAGGCGGTCATCCGGCTGCTCGGTGACCGGGTCTACCTGCTGGGTGACCCGCCCGGCGACGGCACCGTCCGGGCGGTCGCCTCCGGGCCGGGGCTGCTGCGGGTCGGCGCGGCGGTCGCCACCCAGCTCTGGTACCTGGTGGTCATCACGTTCGGGCTGGCCGGTGTCGCCTGGGCCGGGGCCGTCCGCCTCCTGCTGCGTCGTCCCACCCCCGCCGCCTCCCCGGACCCCGCCGCCGGCCCGGCGGACGAGGTCGGGGCGACCCGGTGGACGGTCGGGGTGGCGCTGGTGACCAGCGTGGGGGTGGCGGCCGGCGCGTCGGTGATCCTGGCCGGCATCACCGGCAAACCGCTGGACGCCATCTACGGCCGGTACGTGCAGATGCTCGCCCCGTTCTGGCTGCTGTTCGGGGTGGGGACGCTGGTGACGGCGACGCCCCGGCAGCGGTGGCGGCGGGCGGCGGTCGCGGTGGGCCTGCTGCTGGCCGGCGCGACCCTGATCGCCGCCCGGCTGGCCTGGGTCGCCAGCCGGGGACACGAGCTGCGCTACGGCGGGTTCGGTGCCCCGGACCTGATGGCGCTCACGGGTGGCTGGCGGGAGTTCCGGCCGTTCACCGGGGCCGCCGTGGGGATCGCCGGCTGCCTGCTGCTGGTCGCCGGCCTGCGGCTGCGCCGGTGGCGGCTGCCGGTGCTCGCCGCGCTGGTGGTGGTGAACCTCGGCACCATGCAGGTGATCACCGACCGGCTGGTCCGACCGCTGGTCGCGGCGACCGCGCCCACCCCCCGGGTGGCCGACCTCGGGGTACGCCCCGGCGACCGGGTCTGGGCGTCGCTCGGCGTGCAGTGGGTGCTCCGGTTCAACCTCAGCCACCAGGTCACCTGGGCCGACGTGCGGTGGTTCGGGGACGACCCGCCGGCCGACGCCGACGTGGTGTTCGTGAGGTGGGCACCCGGCGAGCCGGACGACTGGGACGGCACCCGGTACGGCTTCGTCCGCCTCGGCGGCAACCCTGAGCAGCGCTGGGCCGCCTGGCGGCGTGGCTGAATCCATCGCCGCGCCGCCCTGGACCGCCCCGCCGATCGCAATTCGGTTAACGGAGGATTGCCGGCCGGTGAATGGTCGCCGGACAATCGCCGAAATTAACGGCGGCGACGGTTCTCCCGGCTCAGGGAAATGGGGACGACGGTGATTTCCCGGCCGTCGTGCGTCTCCCGTCGACCGGTGCCCTCGACGAACCGGAACCGTCGGTTCATCTGTCGTACGACCGTGTTGTCCGCCAGCACCTCGCCGTCGAGCCGGTCCAGCGCGAGCACGTCGAAGGCGTGGTCCACCGCCGCCCGCATCACGCCCAGCCACGCGGGCAGCGTCGCCCCCCGCTCGGCCAACCCGTCGGCGTCCAGGTAGAAACCCCAGGAAGCGGTGCGTTGCGGCCCGTCCTGGCGCAGGTCGAAGAAGGTCACCACGCCGGCCGGCCGGTCGTCGTGCAGATAGATCAGCACCTGCCGGGTCGGGTCGGTGCGCACCCGCGACCACCACGCCGCGTGCTCGGCGGGGGTGATCTCGTGACTGGTCTTGCTGACCTGCCGGTTGGTTTCCTGATTACGCCAGGACAACATCAGGTTAACGTCGTCCGTGGTGGCCTCGCGCAGCACCCGTACCCCTTTGTATTCATCTGGTGGACCCCTGCGGACCCTACCCGGGTAAAGCGGCCGGATAATTGTCGGGCTGTACACTCCGGCGCATGAACGAATTGAGTCGCGCGCAGATTCGCGACCTCATGGCGCAGGTGGTGCGCAACCAGGGCCGGGTGCTGCCCGCCGACGACGCCACCGACCTGCGGGAGATCGGCTTCCGGTCGCTGGACTTCTCGGAGCTGGCCCTGCGGGTCGAGGACGCCACCGGCGAGGAGTTGAACTTCGACGCCCCCGGCCTGCGCCGGATCGCCACCGTCGGCGACGTCCTCGACTTCCTCGCCGAACTCCAGCGGCAGTGACCGTCGCGACCTCGCCGGCCGGGCTGGACAACCGGGTCGTCGTCGCCGGGGTGGCCAGGAGCTGGCGGGACCTGCCCGCCCCGGTGCTGCCGTCCCCCGGCGTGGTCCTCGCCGCCGGGGCCGCCGACGCGCTCGCCGTCGCCCGGCGGCACGCCGTCGACGGCACCGAACTGCTGCTCGCCGCCCCCACCCGGGTCGACGCGACGATGCGGGACGAGCTGCGCGCCGCCGGGTTCGCCGTCACCGTGCTCGCCGCCGGGGTGCCGCAGACCGTGCCGCCGGCCGTCCCCCGGGCACCCGAGGCGGGTCGGCTCTGGCTGCTCACCTCCGGGTCGACCGGGCGGCCCAAGCGGGTCGGGCACAGCCTCGACTCGTTGACCACCGTGCGGTCGGCGCAGCCGGAACGGACCTGGCTCTGCCCGTACGCCCCCGGCAGCTACGCCTGGTGGCAGGTGGTCACCCTGTCGCTGACCCAGCCCGGCCAGCACCTGGTGGTGGTCGACCCCGACGAGTTGGACGACTGGCCGGCGATCGCCGCCGCGCACGGCGTCGACGCCGTCTCCGGCACCCCCACCTTCTGGCGGCGCACCCTGCACCGCGACCCGCAGGCGCTGGCCCGGGTGCCGCTGCGCCAGCTCACCCTCGGCGGCGAACCGGTCGACCAGGCCGTCCTGGACCGGCTCCGGGCGCTCTTCCCGACCGCGCGGATCTCCTGGATCTACGCCTCCTCCGAGGTCGGCGCGTCGATCGTGGTGCACGACGGGCGGGCCGGGTTCCCGGTCGGCTGGCTCGACCGGGTCACCCCGGGCCGACCCACCCTCTCCCTGCGCGACGACGAACTGGTGATCACCTCCCCGCACCACGGGGTCGGACTCGACGGGCCGGTCCGCACCGGTGACCGCGCCCAGGTGGTCGACGACCGGGTGGTGATCACCGGCCGGCTGGACTCCGACGAGATCAACGTCGGCGGCAGCAAGGTCTCCGCCGGGCTGGTCCGCGACGTGCTCACCGCCCATCCCGGGGTGGCCTGGGCGCGGGTCACCGGCCGCCGCGCGCCGGTGCTCGGCCGGATGGTGGTCGCCGAGGTCGTCCCCACCACCGCGCCCGGCGACGCCGGGGCCCCGCCCGACGAGGGCGCGCTGGTGCGCTGGTGCGCCGACCGGCTCCCCGAGTACGCGGTGCCCCGCCGTATCCGGCTACTGACCGAGATCCCCGTCAAGGAGACCCTGAAGAGCGATGTCTGACTCGCCGCCCGTTCCCGCCAGCACCGTGGTCCTCGTCTCCGGCGGATCCCGGGGGCTGGGCCTGGCCATCGTCACCGACCTGCTCGACGCCGGCCTCACCGTGGCCGCGTTCGCCCGTACCATCACCCCCGAACTGGAGAAGCTGGCCGACGCGCACCCCGACCGGGTGCACGTCGGGGCGGTGGACGTCACCGACCTCGCGGCGGCCCAGCGGTTCCTCCGCGAGGTCGAGGCGCGGTTCGGCCCGGTCGACGGCCTGGTCAACAACGCCGCCGTCGGGCAGGACTCGATGCACACGCACACCGCCACCGCCGACATCGCCCGGATCGTCGAGACCAACCTGACCGCCCCGTTGCAGCTCACCCGCATGGTGGCCCGGCGGATGCTCGGCCAGGGGCGGCGCGGGCGGATCGTCAACGTCACCTCGATCTGCGCACAGCGCGGTTTCCCCGGCCTGGTCGCGTACTCGGCCACCAAGGGCGGCATGGACGCGGCGACCCGCTCGCTGGCCCGCGAGCTGGGCGGGCGGATGCTGGTCAACGCCGTCGCGCCGGGCTTCTTCGCCTCGGAGATGTCCGCCGTGCTGGGCAGCACCCAGCTCGACCAGATCGTCCGTCGCACCCCCACCGGTCACCTGACCGAACCGGCCGAGGTGGTCCCGGTGGTGCGGATGTTGCTGTGCGCGCACACCAACATCAACGGCCAGGTCATCGTGGTCGACGGTGCCGCCTCGATCTGACCCCACCCGCCGGCCCGGTGGGGTGCAGGCCGGCGACGGTCGGCTCGGCGGGGTTCCGACCGGCGGTGACCGTCGCGGGGTCGTGCCGGACGGGGCGGGTGGCGGTGAGGTGGGCGGGGAGCCCGGGCGTACGGGTCACCCGGCGGGGACGGGCGGGGACGCGGGGATACGGCCGGTGCCGGCGCTGCTGGGGGCGGCCGAACGGCATCTGCGGGTCGGCACCCCCACCGAGCTGCGGGACGCGGTGACCCGAAGTCACCTCGACGACGGGCGCTGCGTCGGCTGGTACGGGCCGACCGCGCCGGGCTGGCGGGTGGCGATCGATGCCGAACGGGCTGCCGCCGAGGTTCCGCCCGCGTTGGCCGCGCGGTTCGGGCCGGTCGACTTCTGGGCCCGCTGGACCAGGGCGGAGAGCCTCTGCAAGCTGGCCGAGGTGCCGGTGGCGGCCTGGTGGCGGCGGCACGGTCTGTCCGTGCCACCGCACGCAGGTGCGGTCTGGCGCACCCTGCGCCTGGCCGACCTGGTGATCACGGTCGCCTTCGCCCCCTGAGTGTCACCCCACCCCGTGCTGCCCCGCCCCAACATGATCAGATTGCAATTTCGGCGACTTTCCCCGGCGTGTCGTGTTCTCTTTCGTTATTGGATCATGGGGCGGGGGGCGCGGGGTCAGATGAGGTCCCAGCTCAGTGGGGTGCCCCGGGGGACGTCGGTGGTGAAGGTGCGGCCGAGGACCCGGTCGATCTCCACCGGGGGCAGGCCGCCGGCCGGGCGGATCGAGCGGACGTTCGCGGCGGTCACCTCGTCGCCGGCCCGGACGTCGGCCACCACGAACAGGGAACGGCGGAACCGCAGCCCCTCCCGCTCGGCCGGGGTCGGCCCGACGGCGGTGCCGCCCAGCGCCGCGTGCGCCCGCGCCGACTCCACTACCAGGGCGGCCAGCTCGTCGGGGTGCAGCGAGAAGTCGGAGTCGACCCCGCCGTCGCCCCGGTCGAGGGTGACGTGCTTCTCGATGAAGCAGGCGCCCAGCGCCACCGAGGCCACCGGCACCCCGATGCCGGGCGTGTGGTCGGACAGGCCGACCGGCACCCCGAACGCGTCGGCCAGCACCGGGATCCGGCGCAGGTTGCTGTCGGCCGGCGGGGCCGGGTAGGCGGCGGTGCAGGCCAGCAGCACGATGCCGCCGGCCCCGCCGTCGCGGGCGGTGCGCACCGCGGCGTCGATCTCGGCGAGCGTGGCCATGCCGGTGGAGATGACCAGCGGCTTGCCGGTGCCCGCGACCAGCCGGATCAGCGGCAGGTCGACCAGCTCCGACGAGGCGATCTTGTACGCCGGGACGTCCAGCCCCTCCAGCAGCTCCACCGCCGACGGGTCGAACGGAGACGAGAACACGGTCAGCCCCCGCTCCCGGGCCCGTTCGAAGATCGGCCCGTGCCACTCGTACGGGGTGTGGGCCCGCTCGTAGAGCCGGTAGAGGTTCTGCCCGCCCCACAGCTCGTGCCCGCCGGAGATCCGGAACGCCGGGGTGTCCACGTCGATGGTGATGGTGTCCGGCCGGTACGTCTGCAACTTCAGCGCGTGCGCCCCGCTGGCCGCCACCGCGTCCACGATCGAAAGCGCCCGGCCCAGGTCGCCGTTGTGGTTGCCGGACATCTCCGCCACCACGAACGGCTGCTCCCCGGCCCCCACCAGGTGCGGCCCGATCTTCACTGTCGTCATTCCAAGACCCCTGTTCCCTGTGCTCGTTGCTCGTACCCCGGCCGCCGTCCCCCCGACGGTGGGCCGGCCGGTCACCGGCTGCCGCGACCCGCCAGCGCGTCGCGGTCGGCGGTGCAGTCGTGGGCCGGCCCGACGACCGTCGGCGCCGGTTGCGGCGTGGCGACCGGGCGGCGCAGCCACCCCGCCAGCCGGTGCGCGTGGCGCAGCACCGCGTACGCGAGGTAGGCGTCCCGGCCGACCAGCCGGTGCTTGAGCCCGGCCACCCCGCCCGGCCGGCGGTAGCCGCCCGGCGGCAGGTGCCGGCGGTAGTGGGCGGCGACCCGGCGGAAGAACTCCCGGCGCAGGTGCGGGTGCAGCCGGCCGTCGTTGCCGACCACCACCAGCATGTGGTTGACCATCAGGGCGAACAGCTCGCCGCGCAGCCGCTCGTCCGGGTACCGGCGGGCGACCCAGTCGAACAGCCGGTCGTACTGGTCGAAGGCGTCGAAGTGCCGACCGCTGCGGGTAGAGGTGATCGCGCCCTGCCGGCCCTGCCGGTACAGGTAGCAGACCCGGTCCAGCACCGAGATCCGCTCCGCGCCGATGAGCAGCGGGTTGCTGAACGGGATGTCCTCGTACCAGCCGGGGTGGAAGCGCAGCTCCAACGCGTTCAGGTAGGCCCGGCGGACCACCTTGTTCCACGCGGTGTGCTGCACCCGCAGCAGCCCGGGTCGGTCGGCCAGCCGGACCACCCCGGGGATGCCGCGCAGCAGGTGACTGCTCGCGTCCACCTCCCGCCGGCCGTCCTCGCTCACCCGCAGGTGGTCGAGCATCAGCACGTCGGGGCGGTGCGCCCGGAGCCGGTCCAGCACCGCCGGGACCGTGCCAGCGGGCAGCCAGTCGTCGCTGTCGACGAACCAGACGTACTCGCCGGTCGCCACGTCCAGGCCGGCGTTGCGGGCCGGCCCCAACCCGACGTTGCGGGTCAGGTGCACCGTGCGTACGCCCGGATGCTCTGCCGCGTACGCGCGCAGCAGTTCCCCGCACCGGTCCGGCGAGGCGTCGTCGACGGCGACGATCTCGACCGCGCCCGTCGCGTCGGCCGGCACGTCCGTGCGCACCGAGTCCAGGCACTGGTGCAGGTACGCCTCCACCCCGTGGACCGGGACGACGACGCTGAGCAGCGGGGTGGGCGCGGGCTGGATGACCACCCCGCCACCCTGGTGCACGGGTATGGACGGCCACGGAACGTGACGTATCCGGTGGAGATGGAGCTGCTGAACAGCGGCCGAGCGGCAGGTTAACGGCTCAGCATCCGCCGTACCGGTGCGGGGACCGCGCGCCGTACCCGGGCCCGCAGCCGCTGCTCACGCAGCTCCCGCACGTCGTCGCCGAGCGCCGCGTTGCGGTCGCGTAGCCATTGGATGCGGGCCAGTAGCTCCTCGGGTGAACTGGCCGAGGCGGGCCGGACCGCCGGCGGGAACACCGTCTCGCGGACCTGCGCGTCGAAGCGGGCCGCGCTGTCGCCGTCGTCGAACGCGTTGCCCAGGTCGTGCCGGGCGAGGAAGGCGCGCATCACCTCGTAGCGGGCCCGGTGCCCGGTGTTCAGGCCGGTGTAGTCGGCCTCGGCGTAGAGCTGGGCGGCGTCCACGTCGGCCGGCACGTCCGGCATCAGCTTGTGCGGGATGTCGAAGTAGCGGGCCAGCTCCAGGGTGCGCGAGTCGTGCGCGAACAGGTAGCCGGGGGTGCCGGCGACCAGGGCGGTGATGGTGCCGTGGATACGGGTGCCGAAGGCGAAGTCGAACCCGGCGAGGTAGTCCATCCAGGTCCACGGGTCGAGGAACATCCGCACCTTGTCCTGCGTGAACAGCGGGTGCGAGGTGTGGATCGGGATGGCGCTGGTCTTGCCCCGGTCCTGCGGGGCGTCGCCGTAGAGCAGGGTGCCCAGCGTCTTGAGGTCCTGCGGGAGGTAGCGCAGGTTCGGGTAGCGGGCCTGGTGCGAGGCGATGATCTTCGCCATCGACTTGACGTACGGGGAGACGGTCAGCGCCACCCGGGCGTCGGTGGTCAGGGCCGGCGCGGACTTCTCCACCCGGAGCTGGTCGCCGTGCAGGAACATCGACGGGCAGCCGATCACGTCGACGGCGGAGAAGCCCAGCGTGTTCAGGTACTGCGCGGTGATCTCCCCGCGTACGCCGATGCTCGGCCCCCGCTCCAGCGCCGCCCGGACGAACCGGCTGACCACGTCGTCGATCGGACGCAGGTACTCCCGGTCGCCGTGGATGTCGGTCTGCACGCCCACCCCGAACACCACCACCGGGATGCGCAGCCGCTCGACCAGCTTCGTCATCAGCTCGATGCGGTGGGCGTAGCTGCGCCGGAACGCGTTGGCCAGCGGGATGACGTACACGTCGTACTGCTCGTTGATCCGGTCGGCGTCGCGCAGGTCGACCTTGAACTCGGTCGACGTGATCCGCGCGGTGGAGGTGCGCAGCAGCTTGTGGGCGGCGTGGCTGAAGACCAGGTTGCCGTTGTTCTCCCCGATCCAGTTCCCCTCGTACGCCTCCTCCGGGCCGCGTACGTCGAACGGGTCCTTCTTCGCCCGCATCAGGATCCGTTGGTGCACCACTTCGCTCCGTTCCTCGTTCGCCGGGAGCCTCCGCCGGCCGCCGACCTGACCCACGGGTACGCCGACACCGACAGGTCCCGCGATGTTAGGTCAGTGGAGGGATTTCGTACACCTTCCGCACATCCGCACCACCCCGGTCCGTCGCCGGTACCGGGGTGTGCCGGTAGGGTGCCCCGGGTGACCAGCGTGCCCACCACCGCGTCCCCGGCGCTGAACCGGCTCCCGTCGCTGACCGGGCTGCGCTGGATCGCCGCCATGCTGGTCTTCGGCTACCACGTCGGCACCATGCGGATCGTCACCCAGCCCGACGCCAAGGCGGTGGTCGACTGGCTGTTCACCCTGGGCCTGTCCGGGGTGCAGTTCTTCTTCATCCTCAGTGGCTTCGTGCTGGTCTGGTCGGCCCGCGACGGCGACCGGCGGCGGGACTTCTGGCGTCGCCGGCTCGCCAAGATCTATCCCAACCACGTGCTGACCTGGGCGGCGGCGCTGCTGGTGATGTGGTGGTTCGCCGACCCGGTGGTGCCCCGTGCCGCCCTGGAGAACCTCTTCCTCGTCCAGGCGTGGGACCCCACCCCCGGCTACTTCTACAGCATCAACAACGTGAGCTGGTCGCTGTCCTGCGAGCTGTTCTTCTACCTCTGCCTGCCGCTGGCGCTGCCGGCGATCCGGCGGGCCCGGTCCGGCCTGCTCTGGGCCGTGGTGGTGGCGGTGCCGCTGGTGATCCTGGCGCTGTGGCCCGGCCAGCAACTGCTGCCCGAGGGCACCAACTGGTGGTTCACCCAGGTCTTCCCGCTGGTCCGCTCCACCGAGTTCTGGCTGGGTGTCGCCGCCGCCGAGCTGCTGCGCCGTGGGCACTGGCGGGGCCCCGGGCTGCCCCTGGCCAGCGTGCTCTTCGTGGTCGTCTGGGTGGCGGCGCACTGGATCCCGGCCGAGATGTGGGCGGCGCTGCTGTCGGTGGCGTACATCCTGGTCATCCCGGCGGCGGCCCGCGCTGACGTGCAGGGTCGCTGGTCGCCGTGGCGGCACCGCACCCTGATCTGGCTCGGTGAGGTGTCGTTCGCCTTCTACCTGGTGCACGTGCTGGTGATGATGACCGTGCTGCGGCTCACCGGGCACTGGGGTGTCGGGTTGCCCGGCTGGTCGGGGCCGCTGGCCGTGCTCGGCTTCCTGGTGGTGAACCTGGCGCTGGCCGCCGCGCTGCACCGCTTCGTGGAGACCCCGATGATGCGCCGCCTGGCCCCCCGCCGCCGCACCACCCCGGCCACCTCCGCCGCTGCTCCTGACGTCGCCGCCGGTGCTTCCGGTGCCGGTGCTCCGGGTGCCGGCGGGCCGGCCGTCGTGCCGGGGCCGAGGGGTGCCGACGGCGGGCCGCGCGACGGCCGCCCGGTCGAGTACGCGGGACCGCGCGACCCGCACTGACCCGGCCCTGTTCCCGGCGCGTCCGGCTCTGCGCCTTGCGCGTCCCGCCCTGCTCGCTGCCGCCCGCCCTGCTCGCTGCCGTGCTCGGCGGCGGTGCCGGGCTCGGCGGCGGTGCCGGGTGTGGCGCGGGTGGTGGCGGTGCTCGCTCCACGGTGGATGTCGGGCCGGTGTCTGTCGCCCGCCGGGTGTGACCGGTTGCCATACGCGACCGGCGCGGCGACACGCCCGGCGGTGCTGCGGGTCGGTGACCCCTTCGGTAGCGTGGTCACGTGTTCCCGGTCGCGCCCACCAGTCCCCTGTGGTGGGTCGCGCGCGGGATGTCCCGGCTGCTCGCCGGCCTCGCCGTCGCACTCGCGTTCGCCGCCGCCGGCCCCGCACTGTTCGACCCGGCCCCGGGTGCCCTGTCGGCCGACGCGGCGCACTCCTTCCCCGCCGCCGTCGCCCTCGACACCCCGTTCGGCCGGGGCGACGGCATCCGCTCCGACGACCGGGGGACCGGGCGGGTCGACGTGGTGGCGACCGACCGGGTCGACGCCGGAGTGTCCGCCGTGCCGGCCGGCGCGGCCCGGGAGCTTCCGGCCGCCACCCTGGTGACACCGACCGGCCGGGTGCCCGCCGCCGCCGGGCCCCGGGCACCCCCGGCCGGCTGACCCCGCTCCACCCGGAGTCACCCGCCAGCCACCACCACGACCTCGTCCCCGTACCGCCCCGGGCGGGCGTTGCCCGCAACGGTCCCGCCCCGGTACGGCCCCGACCCGCCACATCCGTCCGCGAGGTGTCGACCCGTGAACACCGTGCTCTCCCAGTTCCTGATCGGGGTGCCGACCGCCACCGCGATCTGGTCCCTGCTGCTCGTCCTCGCGCTGACCGGCCTCGCCGTCCTGGTCGCCCGTCCCGAGCGGGACCGGGCGACCGACGCGACCCCCGTCGTACCACCGCCGGACGCCCCACCCCCGGTCGCCGACCTGCGGCGGTACGCCGAGGAGGTGGCCGTCGCCGCCGCCGGGGCGGCCCAGACCGCCCGCCGTCACCGGACCGCCTGGCTGGCCGCCCAGGACACCCTGGAACGGGCCTGGCAGGCGTACGACGAGGCCGAGACGGCCGCCCGCCGGTTCGTCGGCGCGGGGACGCTGCCCAGCCCGCGTACCCCCCGGACACCCGCCGAGTACGCGGGCCGGGAGCGGTGGCTGCACCAGGAGGCGGTGGCGGCGCACTGGCGGGGCGAGTTGTCGGTGGAGCGGCTGCGGGACGTTTTCGCGCACCGCGACGGTTGGGACCCGCGCCGGCACCCCGTCGAGCACGAGGTGATGCTCGCCCGGGCGGTCCGGGAGGACAGGCGTGCGGCGTACCGGGCGGCGGCCTGGCGGGAAAGCGTCGCGTGGCGGGACGCCGAGCTGGCCGCCGAGGCCGCCCGATCCCTGGCCGCCGAGGCGTACGCGGCGGCGCAGCGGGTGCGGCCGGGCCGGGTCCCGCTGCCCCGTACCGCGACGTCGGCGGCGACCCGCCCCACGCAGGCCGCCCGCTGGCACCCGGCCCGGGTCGGCTGACCACCCCGCGACCGCCGCTCCCGGCCTGTCCCGGCCCGGCCCGGCCCGGCCTGTCCCGGCCCGGCCCGGCCCGGGGTGATCGACACAACGACGCGCAAATGGCGGTGTCCACCCCACGTTGACCCCGCAACTTCGGCCCCGTTGCGGCCCCAGGGCCCCAGGGCCCCAGGGCCCCAGGGCTCCGGGGCCGTGCGGGCGGGGGTCTCGGGGGTCGAATTGTTATCCAGCTCCGGTGTGGGGGGCGTCACGGCCGGGGAAAATCGGACAGGCAGTCACAGGCGGTCACATCGACTTCGATGATCATCGGAGGTTGCGGTCGGGTTGTCCGGTTGTCGCCATGCCGGGGTCCGACGACGCTTCGTCCCCGGGGCTGGCCCTCGCTGCCCGAGTGCCCCGCAAAGAAGCCGACCCGACGATGTTTACGCAGCTCACGGGGCTTGGCGGGAGGGAGGGCGGCCAGTAGTGTCGCTGCGGTCCGGTGCGGTTTCCGATCGCAGGAGGCGACGCCGCACCGACCCGCTCAATCGTGCACGTCACGAACCGGGGACCCACACGCACCACCTGGGGTGAATCTCCGGGCCACGGCCCGGGGTAGGGCGATCTTCCCGCCCGAATCCGTCAGCTAACCCGGTCGGCGGCAGCGGAAGGAGTTTCATCCTCGTGCAGCATGACCCCACCCTCTCGGTGGTTCCTCCACCTCGGTGCCGGGGTGCCGCCGGACCGTCGCGCCTGACGCGCTGACCCGGCCGTCCACCCCGCCGCCCGACCCCGGTCGGGCGACCCGCCGACCCGTCCGGCTCCCCGCCGGGCGGTCCCTGCCGAACGAGCGGCGCAACACCCGATCCGCGCGTGGCGTACCCGCCGCGTGCCGATCCGGCGTGCCCGGCCGCCTCGCCCCGTGGAGGAACACCCCGTGAAGCACCACATGAAGCGTCAGCTCCGCCGGCTGGGCGCCCAGCGCCCGTACCGGATGGTCGCCGGCTCGGCGGCGGTCCTCGTCCTGGCCGCCGGTGGCACCGCCCTGGCCGCCGGGGTCGACGACGCCCCGACCGACCAGCGCGCCACCGCCGTGGCCGAGGCCGCCCCCCGCCTCGACGACGTCGCCAGCCGTGCCCAGGCCCGGGTCACCGTACCCGCCCCGGCCAGCCCGTCGGCCACCCCTTCCACCAGCCCCTCGGCGAGTCCCACCCCGTCGCCGCACGTCACCCGGGCCAAGGCCCGCGCCACCGCCGACCCGGACCTGATCCGCAAGGCGACCCCGAAGCCCCCCTCGTCGAAGGTCCTGCGCTACGACTACCAGGCCCAGATCACCTACTACTACTGCGGCCCGGCGGCGGTACGCAACGCGCTCAGCGCGGCCGGCATCGAGCGCGGCCAGGACGCCCTCGCCGCCCAGTTGGGCACCACCGAGATGGGCACCAACTCGGCCGAGGACACCACCCGGGTGCTCAACGCCGTGGTCAAGGGTGACCCGTACCGGACCCGGATGTTCGCCGGCACCCCCAGCGACGCCCAGATCGAGCGGCTGCGGGCCGACGTGGTCGCGGCGGTCACCGACAAGCGGGCCGTGGTCGCGAACGTGGCCGGGGACGCCACCGACCTCGACGGCGGCTGGCACTCCTTCCCCGGTGGCCACTACGTCGCCGCCGTGGGCTACCGGGACAACGGCCGCACCGTGCGGATCGCCGACTCGGCCGACCCGTCGCTGCCGGCCTACTGGGTCAGCGTGACCACCCTGGCCAACTGGATCGCCACCCGGGGCTACTCCGCCTGACCGAGCCACCCCCACCCGCCCCGGCCGCCCGCGGCCGGGGCGGTGCTCGTCATGGGGCCGATGTAGCGGTGTCAGCGGATCCGGATACCGCAACATCGGCCCAAGAGGCCACCGCCGGGTCAGGCCCGGGGCGAGAGGACCGTGGCGCCCCGCGGGGCCGGCGGGGTCCAGCCCGGCTCCAGCTCGCGGCGGGCGGCGTCGAGGAAACCGTCGGCGTACGCGTCGGCGGGGAAGTCGCCCAGGTAGCGGCGGCGGGTGTCCCAGCGGGCCGCCGCCAGCGGGTCGGTGTCCAGCAGGCCGGTCAGCACCTCGTCGAGGTTGGCCATGTCCCGGCGCAGCACGTAACCGGAGCGGGCCAGCGGGAACCGGGTGAGGAACTCGTCGCCGTCGACGCCCAGGTCGGTCACCGCGTACGGCTTGCCCGAGTAGAGGTAGTCGGAGATGACCCCGGAGACGTCGGATACCAGCGCGTCGGAGCGGTTGACGCAGTCGGTCAGGCTCAGCTCACGGCTGGCCGCCGCACCCCACAGGTGCTGCCGGCCGGTACGGGTCCGGTCGGCGGCGAGCAGCTCGGTGAGCCGGGCCAGCTGCCGGGCCGAGGTCGGGTTCTGCCCGGTGTATGGGTGGGCCCGCAGGATCACCGTGGCCCCCCGGTCGAGCAGCGCGCGCAGCAGCGGCTCCGCCACCGGCAGCGAGCAGTAGTTGGCGTCGGCGTGGTGGCCGGTCCAGGTGGGGGTGTAGAGCACGGTCGGGGCGGCCGGCGGGCGGGCCTCCCGGCGTACCTCGATGGCTTCGACCTGCGGACGGCCGACCACGACGAACTTCTCGGCGGGGATCTCCACGCCGGCCCGCGCGTACCGCTCGATCGCTGCCGGACCGGCCACGAAGATCTTGTCGAAGATGGCCGAGACCGGGTTGGCGCTGGGGGCCTTGTCGCTGTCGCCGTGGTGCAGTTGCACGTGGGTGAGCTGGGTGAACCGGATGCAGTGGCTGTTCTTCGCCCCGTGGTTGACGTAGAAGGCCACCCGCAGGCTGGGCACCAGCGCCTCGTCCATCGCCTTGAGGGTGGGGCAGTAGACCACCGGGGCGCTCGTCGCGGCGGCGATCGTGGGCAGGTACTCCGGCTCCCGCAGCAGCACCAGGAACGGCCGGCCGAGCCGCTCCAGGTAGGGCAGCCACATGGTGACCTGGTACTCCGAGCCGGGCGGGGCGGAGAAGTAGAGCAGGAACTCCGGCTGGTGCGCGCGCAGCGCCCGGGTCACCGGGCCGCCCCCGCCCGACGGCCGGAACCGCCGCCGGGCCAGGTCCAGGCCGACCGCGCCGCAGCCGGCCGCGACCACCAGCACGACGGCCAGCGCGACCACGGCGGGCAGGGCGAACGCGGCGGCCACCGCCACCACCGCGAGCAGCCCCAGCAGGATGCCGTCGAGGCGGGCGGCGACCAGCGGGGTCCACGCCCGCACCGGCAGGTTCGCCGCCCGGATCTCCAGGTTGCCGGCGTCGCGCAGCGGCCCCACCAGCAGCACCAGCCCCAGCAGCACCAGGGCGGTGAGCGCCAGCACCGGGTCGAACCCGTCGTCGAGCCGGCGGGCGTGGCCGACCAGGATGCCGGCGGCCAGCAGCACCGTCTCGGCGACGATGTCGGCGTCGGGGCGGACCCGGCGTTCGTAGCCGGCGGCGACCAGCGCGGCCACCGCCAGGGCCAGCCCCCAGCCGGTCGCGCCGGTGAGCGCCACCACCAGGAAGGCGAGCACGGCCAGGCCGGTGGTCAGGCACCGCGCGATCAGTTTCCTGACCAGGTCACCACGCATGTCGTACGTCTCCGGGGTCGGGTCAGCCGGCGTCGACGCCGCTGGGCAGCCGGTCCTGCTCGGCCGCGGTCGGCTGGGCGGGCACCGGGGCCGCCTCGCCGGGGGCCCGCCGGACGTCGATCACCTGACCGGTGAGGTCGGAGATCAGCACGTCGAGCGAGGACTGGGCGACCGTCTCGGCGGCCAGCAGGGTGTGCTCCGGCTCCTCGCCGAACGCCTTGGTGCGCATCGGGGTGGCGGTGCGCTCGGGGTTGATGCAGTTGACCCGGACGCCGTACTCGGCCCACTCGTCGGACAGCGCCTGGGTCAGGTTGACCAGCGCCGCCTTGGTCGACGAGTAGAGCGCGTACTGGGCCCGGCCCCGGGTGTACGAGCTGGACGTGTAGAGCAGCAGCTGCCCCTTGGTCTGCTGGAGGTACGGCAGCGACTGCCGGGCGGCGATCACCGGCCCGACGAAGTTGACCTGGAGCACCCGGTCCATGGTCTCCTCGTCCATCTCGGCCAGCGCGCCCTTCTCCAGGATGCCGGCGGTGACCACCACGTGGTCGATCCGGCCGGTGGCCTCGAAGGCGGTCTTCAGCGCGGCCTCGACGTCGCCGGCCTGCTCGACGTGGGTGCCGGTGCTGGAGCGGCTGAACGGGAAGACCTGCGCGCCGTAGCTGCGGGCCAGCTCGGCCAGGTCGTGCCCGATGCCGTAGCTGCCGCCGAAGATGACGATCGTGCGTCCGGCCAGCTCCTCGGTGTAGCTGCGGTGCGACAGCCGGGGGGCCTGGGCGGCGGCGAGCTGGAAGAGCTTGTCGGCGAGGTGCACGTCGACCGGGTGGGTGACCTTGATGTTCTCGTCCGAGCCGTCGATCACCTTGATCGGGGTGCCGGGCAGGTAGCGCAGCACCACGCCGCAGTCGTCGGTGGCGGCGAAGTCCGGGTCGCCCTCGGCCCGCCGGTACGCCTCCCGGATGGTGCCCGAGCGGAACGCCTGCGGGGTCTGCCCCCGGCGCAGCCGGGACCGGACCGGGATGTCGGTGATGCACTCGTCCTCGTCGACCTGGATGATCGTGTCGGCCGAGGGGATGGCCACGTCGACGGCCGAGTAGCTCCACAGCGCGTTCACGCACTCGCGGACGATCCGGGCGCTGACCAGCGGGCGGACCGCGTCGTGGAAGAGGATGTTGACGTCACCGTCACCGACCGCGTCCAGCGCGATCCGGGTGGTGGCGTTGCGGGTGTCGCCGCCGGAGATGACCTTGCTGACCTTGCGGAAGCCGGCCTTGTCGACGATCTGCTGCGCCTCGGCGACGTGCCCGGCGGCCATCAGCACGATGATCTCGTCGATCTCCGGGGCGGCCTCGAAGACGGCCAGGGTGTGCTCGATGATCGGCTTGCCGGCGATCTTCAGTAACTGCTTCGGGATGCCCAGGCCCAGCCTGGTCCCGGTGCCTCCGGCCAGCACCACCGCCACCGTCCGCGAGGGCCGCCACGGCGCCGGGGTCTCCGGTGTGGCGTCCGGGCCAGTGGTGTGGTCCTGCGTCATTGCCGATCCTCACTCTCGGGGGATGTCTGCACGCGTCCCGGGGGTCGCCCTGAACGGAAGATTGCGCCAGCGTGGCGACGGGATGAACCTTAACGCGCGGACCGCGCCGCCCCAACGGGACGACGCGGTCCGCCGGGCGTCGAGTCGATGCGGTACGCGCGCCCGGAATACTACTTGCCGTTGGCGAATGCCTCGTACGCCCGGATCACCTCGTCGGTGGGCCCGTCCATCCGGATCAGCCCCGACTCCAACCAGATCGTCCGTTCGCAGGTGTCCCGCACCGAGGAGAGCTGGTGGCTGACCAGGAAGACCGTGCCGGCCCCCTCGCGCAGTTCCCGCACCCGCTGCTCGCTGCGCTTGCGGAAGCCCTTGTCGCCGGTGGCGAGCGCCTCGTCGATCAGCAGCACGTCGTGCTTCTTGGCGGCGGCGATGGAGAACCGCAGCCGGGCGGCCATGCCCGAGGAGTACGTCCGCATCGGCAGGCTGGCGAAGTCGCCGCGCTGGTTGATGCCGGAGAACTCGATGATCTCCGGGGTCATCCGGGCCACGTCGTCGGGCTGCATGCCCATCGCCAGGCAGCCCAGCGTGACGTTCCGCTCACCGGACAGGTCGTTGAGCAGGGCGGCGTTCACCCCGAGCAGGGACGGCTGGCCCTGGGTGTAGACCGCGCCCCGGTTGACCGGGAGCAGCCCGGCGATGGTGCGCAGCAGGGTCGACTTGCCGGAGCCGTTGCTGCCGATCAGGCCGATCGCCTCACCCCGGTAGGCGGTGAACGACACCCCCTTGACCGCGTGCACCTCCTGGATGTTCGGCGCGGAGGAGCGCTTGACCAGCCGGCGCAGCGCGGCCACCGGGGTGGTCCCGCCCCCGGCGCCCTTGTGCACCCGGTAGATCACGTGTGCGTCGTCGACCACCACGGTGGGGATCCGCTCGACGACCCGGGGCAGGGTCACTGTGACGTCGTTGGACGTCTCGTACCGGTCATCCACGGCCGTACTCCTGTTCGCCGCGCCAGAAGTAGACGTACCCGGCGATGCCACCCAGCACCGCCCAGCCGAACGCCACCAGCCAGAGTTGGGTCACCGACTCGTTGAGCAGCGGCGCCTGCTCCAGCAGGGCGTACCGGGCCAACTCGATGTAGACCAGGATCGGGTTGAACTGGATGAGCGTCGAGGCCCACTCCGGCAGCCGGTCGAACAGCTTGACGCTGTAGAGCACGCCGGAGCCGTACATCCAGGTGCGCAGGATGAACGGCATGACCTGCTTGAGGTCGCTGGCCTTGGAGCCCATCCGGGCGACCACCATCACGATCCCCGCGTTGAACAGCGCCTGCAGCAGCAGTGCCGGGGGCAGCATCAGCCAGGCCAGGGTGATCGGCTCGCCGGTCACCAGGACGATGCCGACCAGCACGATCATCGAGGCCAGCAGCTGCTGGAACTGGGTGAGCGTGGCGGCCAGCGGCAGGCAGGCCCGGGGGAAGTGCAGTGCCCGGATCAGCCCCAGGTTGCCGCTGATCGACTGGGTGCCGGCCAGCACCGCGCTCTGGGTGAAGTTGAAGATGAACAACCCGGTGGTCAGGTACGCGATGAAGTTCGGGATGGTGTTCTGCCCGAGCACCACGCCGAAGATCAGGTAGTAGACGGCGGCGTTGGTCAGCGGGGTGAGCACCTGCCAGATCTGGCCCAGCTTGGCGTTGCTGTACGAAGCGACCAGTTTGGCGTTGGCGTACGCGGCGGTGAAGTGCCGGTAGGCCCACAGTCTGCGGCTGTACTCGGTCAGGGAGGGGCGCTCACCGGCGACCCTCAGTCCGTGCCGAGCGGCCAGCTGCGCCTGGGTCAGGCCCGTTTCGGGGTCGACCAGCGCGGTGGTGGCCATGGGAAGGGCGCTCCGATCTTTCGTACCAACGGGATGCGCGCGACGATGGGGATCCGTGGGTCGGCGCGGTGCCGGGGCAGCCTCGTCGCTGCGTGGACGGTAGTCCAAAACACGTCGGGACGCAACCGTACCGTCGTTGCGCTACATTGGCCCCCGTGACAGGTGCGAAGAGTCCCCGATGACCAGCGACAAGAGGCGTCCGCCGGCCGGTGCCGCGGTGCTGCGGGGCGACATCACCAGAGCCATCCGCCGTGCCCTGATGCAGGAACTCGCCGCGGTCGGGTACGGGCGGCTCTCCATCGAGGCGGTGGCCCGCCGGGCCGGGGTGAGCAAGACCGCGATCTACCGGCGGTGGAACTCGAAGCTCGACCTGGTGATCGAGACCGTGGTGGCCGCCGCCGGCAACAAGCTGCCGGCGCTGGACACCGGCAGCCTGCGCGGCGACCTGACGCTGCTGTTCCAGGTGATCGCCCACGCGCTCAGCCATCCGCTGGCCTCGCAGATCATCCCCGACCTGCTCGCCGAGGCGGCCCGCAACCCGACCATCGACGCCACCCTCCAGCAGCTCCTGCGGGCCAAGCAGCAGGAGATCGGCGGCCGGTTGATCGGCCTGGCGGTGCAACGCGGCGAACTTCCCGCCGACACCGACGCCGACGCGGCCGTCGACCTGATCGTCGGCCCGCTGTACTGGCGGCTGGCCATCGCGCGTACCCCGCTCACCCCGAGCTACCTGGATCTGCTGGTGGAGTCGGTGGCGGCCGGGTTGACCGCGAACGGCACCGTGCCCCGCCAGCGGGAGCCTTCGGTAGGGTGAGTGACCGTGTTCAGCGGCCGCGTGCCGTCGAAACTGACCTGAGGGAGCGCCGGTCGGGCTCTCCCCGCCCATCCGGGAACATCCCGTGCCGACACCAGGGTGGCCGCCCGGTCCGAGCACGGAACAACCAGAAGGACGGCTCGTGACGGAAGTCGAAGTCGCTGTTGGGCCACCCGCGCCAGCCGATAGAGGACGGGAGCCGACGTCCGGAACGGGTTTCCTACGTCGGTTCAACGCCTTGGTGTCGGCCGCGCCCGTCGTCCTCACCGATGCCGCCGTCGTCGGCTTCGCCCTGTGGACGATGCTCTACCACCTCAACCTCGTGCTGGGTCTCCGTCCCTCCGTCGTGTTCGTCGCCTGGGTGCTCACCCTGCCGGTGGCGGCCTACGTGGGCTGGCGGGTCGGTCGTCGCCGCCGGAACACCGGGCGGCCCGCGCACGAGGCGGAGGCGACCGGTGTGCCGGCAACGGCGGCCGACCGGGCCGCACCGCTCCGTCGCTACGCGCTGCCGATCGGTGCCGGCATCGGTGCGGCGCTGTTCGCCGCGCTCGGCACCGGGCCGCTGAGCTGGTGGCTGGCCGTGGTCCTCGGGGTGGTGGCGGTCGTCTCCGGCTGGGCGTCGTCGCGGCGGTCCACCGAACCGGGTGACCCCGTCCCGGGCGGCCCTGCCCGGACCGGTACGACGCCGGCACAGGCGTACGTGGTGATGCTCGCCGCCCTGGCTGCTGCCGTGTTCTCGACGTTCATCGCCCGGGTCTCCCTCGACGACGTCTTCTACGTCGGCAAGTCGGTCTGGGTGGCCGAACGCGATCAGATCCCCTACCGGGACTTCCTGTTCACCGAAGGGGTCCTTCCGGCGGGCTCGGCGAACCCCCCGGTCCCGTCCTTCGAGGTGTTCGTCGGGGCGCTGGCCCGCGTCCTGCACGTGCATGCCGCATCGACCACCTGGTACATCGTGCTGCCGCTGCTGGCGATCTTCGCGGTCCTGGCCCTGTGGCGGCTGGTGCAGCGCTGGGCCCCGCGTCGGCCGTTGCTGGTGTTCGGCGTGGCGTTGACCTACATCGTGCTGGTGGCCGGATACCCGGACGCGCTGAACACCTACCATCTGCCCCGGTTGACGCAGGGCAAGAGCGTCTTCGTCCACGCGCTCATTCCGCTCGCCTGGGTGTACCTCACCGACTTCCTCGAAACCCGCGCGCGGCGGTCGTTGGTGTTGCTGGGGCTGCTGTCGGTCGCCGCCGTCGGGCTGACGACCACCGCGGTCATCCTGTTGCCCCTGTTGGCGGTGGCCGCGGTGTCGATGCTCGTCCTGACGCGGCGGTGGCGTGACGCGGCGCTGTGCTTCGCCGCCGCGTCGACGTACCCCCTGCTGGTGGGGGTCGGTGCGAGATTCGCCAGCGGCGGCCTCGACGAGGCGGTGGCGACCTACATCGAGCTGCGGCCGCTGCGCACGATCTACGAGCTCACCCTGTGGTTGGGGATCCTCGGCGTCATCGCCGGCATCGCCATGTGGTGCGGGCCGGTTCTGCTCCGTCGTGGCGTACCACGGGTTCTGGTCGCCGGGGCGGCCCTCACCGTGACGCTCCTGCTAATCCCGGGGGTGGCGGCCACCGCAGGCGGCCTGACCGGGCTGACGGCGGTGCTGTGGCGGATCCCGTGGATCGTGCCGGTTCCGGCGCTCGTGGGCATGCTGGCGGTGCTCCGCCCACCCCGGTGGGGCGTACTGAACCGGGTGCTCGCCGTCACTCTTCCCGTCGTCCTCGTGCTCGCCTTCGCCGTGTACGGGTCACCCATGTGGACGGCGAACGTCGTCCAGGCCGAGCCGAGTTGGCGGATGCCCGAGACCCGCAAGGACGTGGCCTTCTGGATCACCCGGCTCGACCGACCGCCGGGTCTGGTGCTCGCCCCCACACCGGTCATGCGTGCGCTGCCGCAGGTCACCACGCGGGTTCGGGTGGTGATGGCGCGTGACCTCTACCTCACCGACTACGACATGGAGAGCCAGTTCTCGCAGGACCGGCTGCTGCTCGGCAGGTTCGCCGACGGCACCGAGGCGGTGCCGGTGTCCGATGTGAAGGCGGCGATGGGCCGGGTCGGTGTCAGCGTGGTGTGTGTGTGGAAGAACAACCGGGCGGTCGTCGACGCGGCACCGACGTTGGGCATCGAGCGGTTCGCCTCCAGGAAATCCCCCGGCGGGATGTACTGCTACCGCAGCAAGGAGCCGGTCACACCGGTCGGCGGTCCCTGATCCCCGACACGAGGAACGGACGCCGGAGCGTTGCCGACGGGCGATTTGGTCGGAATGCCAAGGGATACCCGGGCGGTACCCACTCGTTCCTTCGCGTTAAGGTCGCAGTCACGTCGGCGTGGCGGGACCGTCAAGGTGGCTGTCTGCGCCGACCCGGTGCGAGCACCCTGGGCGACGTGTCCGCCTCGACGTCCAGGCCCCGGCCCCCGCCCCCGCCCGTCATCGATCTCGTAGGGAGCGTCCCCCTTGTTCGGCTCGTTACTGGAACGCACCGGCACCGCCGCCCGAGGCGCGCTGCTGGTGCTGTCCTACCTGGTCATGCTCGTCGCGGGCGGCTTCGGATGGGTGGCCCTGTTCGCCGTGGCCGGGCTGGCCGCCGTCGTCGGCGAGTTCGCCGTCACCCGCTGGTCGCCCCCCTCGGAGACGCTGCTGGAGAAGGTCGGCCTCAACCGGGGCTACCGGCAGCTCAGCCGCGACCTGGCCAGCGTGCTGCTGGTCGCCGCCACGGTCCCGCTCACCGGGGTCGAGCTGACCTGGCTGCTGGTGCTGCCGGCGGCGGTCTGGGTGACCGCCGTGTTCTCGGGCGCACTCAACACCATGATCGACAGGCGTAACCCGGTCTCCGCGCTGGTCCGCAACATCGAGCTGGGTCCGATCCGCTCGGCCCCCCGCCCGCCCGGATGGGCCGCCGCCCTGGCCGGCGTCCCGCTCGCGGTGCTCAACGTGCTGTTGATCCCGGCCGCCGTGGTCGCGGCCGTCCGCACCGACGTCACCGTCATGCTGGCGGTCGCCGCGCTGGCCGCCGGGCTCGCCGCCCTGGTCGGCGCGGTCGTCGCGGTGACCTGGCTGCGCGGGCGGGGCACCGGCAAGAGCCCGGTGCTGCCGGTGCTCCAGCGCTGGATCGACGGCTACCGTCCCGAGGTCGCGCTCTACTTCGCCGGCCCGGCCAAGGACGTCTACCAGGCGAACATGTGGCTGGCCCCGACCGAGGCGCTGCACCAGCGGGCGGTCGTGCTGATGCGCAGCAGGGAGGCGTTCTTCGAGCTGGCCGACACCCGGCTGCCGGTGATCTGCGTGCCGACCGGCCCGGACTTCATGAACCTCGAACTGGGCACGGTGCGGGCCGCCCTCTACGCGGCCAACGTCGGCGCGAACATCCACATGCTGCGCGAGCCGGGCATGAAGCACGTGTTCGTCGGCCACGGCGACAGCGACAAGCAGGCCAGCGTCAACCCGTACAGCAAGGTGTACGACGAGGTGTGGGTCGCCGGCCTGGCCGGCCGGGAGCGGTACGCGCGGGCCGCGGTCGGCGTCCGCGACGAGGACATCGTGGAGATCGGCCGGCCGCAGCTCGCCGGGGTGCACACCTTCGGCGGGACCGCCCCGGACCGGCCGTTCACCGTCCTGTACGCCCCCACCTGGGAGGGCTGGCTCGACGACGACCCGTACCACACCTCGCTGGTGCTGATGGGGGAGCGGATCGTACGGGGGGTGCTCGCCTCGCCGCAGGTGCGCCTGGTCTACAAGCCGCACCCGCTGACCGGCTCCCGCTCCAAGGAGGCCCGGGCGGCGCACGAGCGGCTGGTGTCGCTGATCCGGGCCGCCGGCGGTGACCCCGACTCCGGTTCGTTGGACGGCCCCGGGCACCGGGTGGTCACCGGCCGGGTCCCCGCCCTGTTCGACTGCTTCAACCAGACCGACCTGCTGATCAGCGACATCTCCAGCGTGGTCTCCGACTTCGTGCAGAGCCAGCGGCCGTACGTGGTGGCCAACCCGAGCGGGCTGCCGGAGGACGAGTTCCGGCGCGAGTTCCCCACCTCCCGGGGGGCGTACCTGCTGTCCCGGGACTGCGGCGAGCTGGAGAAGATCGTCGCGGTGACCCGGGCCGGCGACGACCCGATGACCGAGGCCCGGCGGGAGCTGAAGACCTACCTGCTCGGCCCGGCCGAGGCCAACCCGATGGACCGGTTCCAGGAGGAGATCGGCCGGCTCTGCCGCTGACCGACCAGGCCGCGGGACCCGGGGCGGACGCCCGCCCCGGGTCCCGCGTCGTTTCCCGGGCGGCTGGTGACGGCCCCCGGTGACCGGCGCGGGGTCGCCCACCGTTTCCCCCTCGCCGACGCTTCTGCCACCATTCGCTCGACATCCGTACGACGAATGGGGGTCACCGGTGCGCATCCTGCTGGTCGAGGACGACCGACGGGTGGCCGCCGCCCTCGCCTCGGCGCTGACCCGACGCGGGTACGAGGTCGAGCACGCCGCCACCGTCGCCGCCGCGCTCTCCGCCGCCCCCTGTGACCTGGTCCTGCTCGACCTCACCCTGCCCGACGGGGACGGCACGGAGGTGTGCCGGGAGTTGCGGCGGCGCAGCAGCCAGCTCGGCATCATCGCGGTCACCGCCCGGGGCGAGGAACGCGACCGGGTGCTCGGCCTGCGGCTCGGCGCCGACGACTACGTGGTGAAGCCGTTCTCGATGGTGGAGTTGCAGGCCCGGATCGAGGCGGTGCTGCGGCGGGCGGCGCACGCCGCGCCGGCCCGGGACCTGATCGAGGTCGGGTCGGTCCGGATCGACGTGGCCGCCCGGACGGTCGCCGTCGACGGCCAGCCGGTGGCGCTGACCCGTAAGGAGTTCGACATCCTGCTCTCGCTGGCCCGTCAGCCCGGTACGGCGGTGCCCCGGGACCGCATCCTGCTCGACGTCTGGGGCACCACCTGGGCCGACCGGCACACCGTCGAGGTGCACGTCGGTTCGCTGCGCGGCAAGCTCGGCGACCCCCGGCTGGTGGAGACCGTACGCGGGGTCGGCTACCGGCTCCGGGGCGAGTGAGGGGCAGCCGGTGCGGCGTCGACTGGTGATCAGCTACCTGCTGCTGATGGTGCTGGTGCTCCTGGCGTTGGAGACACCCCTCGCGGCGACCCTGGCGTCCCGGGAGACCGACCGGGTCCGCGCCGACCGGCTCGCCGACGCCACCCGGTTCGCCTCGCTGGCCGGGCCGGCGCTGCGCGGCGGCGGGGCGGGGCCGCTGACCGGCGAACTCGTCAGCTACGACCAGCTCTACGGCATCGGGGCGGCCGTCGTCGACCGGGACGGCCGGGCGCTGGTGGTGTCGACGAGTTGGCACACCGGCCGGGACACCCGGGCGGCCCTGGACACCGCGCTGGCCGGGCAGCAGTTCAACGGGCCGGACTCGGTCTGGCCGTGGGTGGACGGTCCGCTGGTGGTGGCGGTGCCGATCAACGACGGCGGTGAGGTGCTCGGTGCGGTGGTCACCGCCACCCCGGTGGCGAAGGTGCGCCGCACGGTGACCGCGTGGTGGCTGCTGCTGGCCGGGATCGGGCTGCTCGCCGTGCTGGCCTGCGTCTCCACCGCGTTCGGGCTGGCCGGTTGGGTGTTGCGCCCGGTGACCGAGCTGGACGCGGTGACCCACGAGATCGCCGAGGGGGACCGGGGCGCCCGGGTGCAGGACCGGTGGGGGCCGCCGGAGCTGCGCCGGCTGGCGGCCAACTTCAACCACATGGCGGCGGTGGTCGCCGACGTGATGGACCGGCAGCGGGCCTTCGTCGCGCACGCCAGCCACCAGTTGCGCAATCCGCTGACCGCGCTGCGCCTGCGGGTGGAGGAACTGGGGCCGAGCGTGGTCGACCAGGACGGCCGGGCCGAGCACCGGCTCGCCCTGGAGGAGACCGACCGGCTGGCGCTGGTCCTCGACGGGCTGCTCACCCTGGCCCGCGCCGAGCGGGAGCAGAACGAACGGGTCACCGTGGACGCGGCGGCGGTGGCCGCGTCCCGGGTCGCCGCGTGGGAACCGTTGGCCCGGCACCGGTCGGTCACGTTACGCCTGGTGGCGTCCGGTCCGGCCCACGCCCGGACCGTGCCGACCGCGGTCGACCAGGCATTGGACGCGCTGATCGACAACGCGATCAAGTTCAGCGGTGACGGCGGTGAGGTGACCGTCGCGGTCCGGCACGCCGACGGGGGCACCGCGCTGGAGGTGCGCGACACCGGCCCGGGGATGACCTCGGGCCAGCTCGACCAGGCCACCGAGCGGTTCTGGCGGGCCCCGGACGCGCAGAACATCGAGGGCGCCGGTCTCGGCCTGACCATCGTGGCGGTGCTGGTGGACGCCTCCGACGGCCGGCTCACCATGCATCCCGGCGAACCGCGTGGCCTGGTCGCCGAGTTGTGGTTCCCCGCCCCGCCCGACACCGACCCCGGATCCGATGCCCGGTCCGTCGACGCGGCCCCGCCCGCCGGCTGAGCGGTCAGGGTTTGGCCGACCGGTACCAGTCGGCCGCGCCCGGGTGCAGCGGTAACGGTGTGGTGGCGATCGCCGAGCGGGGACTCATCCGGCCGGCTGCCGGGTGGGCGGCGGCCAGCTCCGACCGGCGTTCCATGAGCAGCCGGGTCACCTCGCGCACCAGGGGCTCGGGCAGGTCCGCCCGGACGATCAGGTAGTTGGGGTTGGCGACGGTGGTGACCGGGTCCACCCCGTACACCGAGCGGGGGACGTCCCGGGAGACGTACACCTCCCGGTAGGCGCGGCGCAGCGGCTCGGTCCACTCGCCGAGGTTCACCAGCCGGATCGAGGTGGCGTCCGCCAGCGCCTCCACCCCGCGTACCGGCAGGCCACCGGAGAAGAAGAAGGCGTCGATCTTCCCGGCGCGCAACGCCGCCACCGAGTCGTCCAACCCGAGGTGCTCCTGGCGGACCTGGTCCCCGCCGAGCCGGGCCACCTCCAGCAGCCGGGTCACGGTGACCTCGGTGCCGGAGCCGGCCGCCCCCACCGAGACCCGCCGCCCGCGCAGGTCCGCGAGGTCGCGGATCGGTCCACCGGCCGTGGTGACCAGGTGCAGCAGGTCGTCGTAGACGCGGGCCACGGCGAGCACCCGCGGCGGGGTGGTCGGGCTGGTGTCGAGGACGTCGGCCTGGGTGAAACCCAGTTCGGCGGCGCCGGAGCCGACCAGCCGGACGTTCTGGGCGGAGGCGGCGGTGACCACCACGCTGGCCCGGACATCGGGCAGCTCGCGGTTGAGGACGGTGGCCAGCGACTGACCGAAGGCATGGTAGACGGCGGTCGGGCTGCCGGTGGCGATCCGGATCCGGATCGGCTCGTCGGGGGATTCCTGGCAGGCGGCCAGCCCACCGAGCACCACGACCAGCAGCATCAGCAGCGTCCCGCCGGCGGAGGCGGACCGCCGGCCGCGCCCGGTCCGGCTACGGCTCACGCGGTGCACTCTGCGCCGTCACCGGCTCCGGCGCAAGCTCGGGCCGCCGGTGACCGGTCTGAGCCCCGGGTCAGCGGGCGGTGTGGTGGCCGGTGGCCGTGCTCAGACCAGGGTGGGGGTCCGGGCGGGTGCCAACGCGGCCCGTTCCATGATCCGCAGCCGGTCCGGTCCGTCCGCGACGCTCACCACCAGGCAGCCGGCCCCCGGGCGTAGCAGCGCCGGCACCTCCAGCAGCGCCGCCGACCGGATCAGTACGGCGGCGAGTTCCCGGTCGGCCAGCCGGATGCCGAGGATGTGCCGCCGGACGTGCCGGCCGCCGGCCAGCAGGGCGGAACGCCAGGCGGCCGAGGCGAGCCGGGTCCGCCAGGCGGCCCTCGGGGTGGAGGACCCGACGGCCGGTCCGAGCAGTTCCCGTCGTCCCTGCCGCCAGCCCGCCTCCCGCAGCTGCGTGAATCCGGCGCGGTGATCCGCCGACACGTGCAACCGGTGCAGCTCGTACCGGCGGCGCAGGCCACCGGTGACCACCTCGTGCTCGACGGGGACGTCGAGCCGGGCGAGCAGTTGCCGCATCCGCAGCGCCGCGTCCTCCCGGTTGAACTCCACGACCCCCCGCTGCGGCGGCGTGGGGGCGTGCGGGCGGGCCGTCGGTGCCGGCGTGCAGCGCACCAGGCAGGCCACCTCGAACGCGTCGGCCAGGGTCAGCCAGTCCAGCGGGGGCGGGGACGACGGGAGGCGTGGCCGGTCGAGCAGGCGGGGTTCGGAGGTCATCGGACCGCTCCTTCTCGACGGGGGACTCCCCTAACGGTCGCCTGCCGGTCGGTCCGCCTCCAGCCATCGGCACCGGAATTGAGGAAATCTTGCGTTCCTAGAGTTCGGTCACCACCACGTCGATCTGCCGGGGCCGCCCCGCCGTCACCGGCTGCTCCTCCACCGGGTACTTCAGGTCACGCAACGCGCCGATCAACGCGGTCGCGGTCCGGGGCCGGGCCCCGGCCAGTAGCAGGTCACGCACCAACCGCCCCTTGGTGGCCTTGTTGAAGTGACTGACCACCGAGCGTTCGCCCGGCCGGCGCTCGTGCAACACCCGCACGGTGACCGTCCGACCGGCCAGCTCCGCCGGCGGCGTCCAGGTCGCCGCGTAGGCGGCGGAGCGCAGGTCCAGCACCGGTCCGCCGCCGGCCGCCGCCGTCAGCACCGGTGACAGCACCCGCCGCCAGTACGCCGACAGCGCCCCCACCCCCGGCAACCGCGCCCCGATCGGGCACCGGTACGGCGGAATCCGGTCGGCGAGCCGGACCGCGCCCCACAGGCCCGAGCTGACCAGCACGGTGCGGCGGGCCGTCCGCAGCGCCCCGGGCGGCAGGGTGGCCAGGCCGAGCGCCTCGTAGAGCACCCCGGTGTAGACCTGCCCGGCGGGTGCGGTGGCGGCCCGGTCCAGCCGGGCGTTACGGGCCACTTCGCCCCGCTGACCGGCGCTCAACCCGAGGGCGGCCAGCGCGGCGTCCGCGGCGGCGTCGGACCGGCCGGTGGCACAGAGCGTCATCAGCGCGCCCAGCACCTCCTCGCGGGCCGGGGTCAGCTCGGGCAGGCTGAGCCGGGTCAGGTCGAGCCGACGGCCGGTGCCGGCGTCGGCCTTGCCCTCGGAGGGCGGCAGCAGGATGAGCACCGGCACAGCGTACGGGCCGGGGCCGGCGTCACGACCGGACGCCGCTCGGGCCGCTCCCGTGCCCACCAGCACATCCCGGCCCGGCGTGGGCCGGCCTACTACCGGGGCGCTCGCCTGGCCGCTGCCGGACACCTGTGGCAGGGTTGCACCGTGCCCTCCACCACCGCAGGTCAGCTGGCCGTACCCACCCTGCACCGGGCCGCGCGGATCGAGGACGCCCTGCACCAACTGGTGGAGCGCCGGCTGCGGCGCACCGGGTGGCAGCCCAACATCGTCGCGTACGCCGGTTACGGTGCCCCCGGCTGGGCCCGGGTGCTGTGCCGGGTGCTGCTCAGCCGCCCCGACCGGCGGCAGGGCCGGCTGGAGAAGGTCCGCGGCTGGCGCAGCTTCGCCACCCTGCCCGCCAAGCACGTCGACGTCACCATCGAGGCCGGCGATGGCGTGCACACCGCCCGGGCCGACCGCAGCGGCTTCGTCGACACCGTGGTCAAGGCCGACTTCACCCCCGGCTGGGCGTCGGTGCGGCTGCGGGTCGCCGACGCCGAACCGGTCGAGGCGCTGGTCCGGGTGATCGACCCGGAGGTGCGCCTGGGCATCCTCTCCGACATCGACGACACGGTGATGGTGACCGCGCTGCCCCGGCCCATGCTGGCCGCCTGGAACACCTTCGTCCTCGACGAGCACGCCCGTACGGCGGTGCCCGGCATGGCGGTGCTCTACGAACGCCTGGTCACCGCCCACCCGGGCAGCCCGGTGTTCTACCTGTCGACAGGCGCGTGGAACGTCGCGCCGACGTTGACCCGGTTCCTGTCCCGGCACCTCTACCCGGCCGGCCCGTTGCTGCTCACCGACTGGGGGCCGACGGCCGACCGCTGGTTCCGCAGCGGCCGGGAACACAAGCGGGCCACCCTGGCCCGGCTGGCCGCCGAGTTCCCCGACGTGCGGTGGCTGCTGATCGGCGACGACGGCCAGCACGACCAGGAGATCTACCGGGAGTTCGCCGCCGCCCATCCGGAGAACGTCGCCGGGGTGGCGATCCGCCGGCTCTCCCCGACCCAGTCGGTGCTCGCCGGTAGCCTGCCCGTGCCGAACGACCGGCCGTCGTCGGCGGGGCCGGTGGGGCAGAAGTGGCTCTCCGCCCCGGACGGGGCGGGCCTGTGGAAGCTGCTCCGCGACGCCGGCCTGGTCTGAACGGCCCGACCGGCGTCCCGTGCAGCGGGGTTCAGTCGCGGCGGAGCCAGAGCACGCCGAGCGGGGGCACCCGCAGCGACACCGAGGCGGGCAGGCCGTGCCAGGGGACGTCCTGGGCGTGCACCGCGCCGAGGTTGCCCACCCCGGACCCGCCGTAGTGGTGGGCGTCGGTGTTGATCACCTCGGTCCAGGTGCCGGCGGCCGGCAGGCCGACCCGGTAGTCCTCCAGCGGCCCGGCGGAGAAGTTCGCCACGCAGACCAGGGTCGCGCCGTCCGGGGCGATCCGGACGAAGGAGACCGTGTTGTTGGCGACGTCGTCCCCGGCGATCCAGCGGAACCCGGCCGGGTCGGTGTCCTGCGCCCACAGCGCCGGGGTGTCCCGGTAGGCGGCGTTGAGGTCGGCGACCAGCCGCTGCACGCCGGCCCGCGCCGGATCGTGCAGGAGGTACCAGTCGAGGCCGCGTTCCTCGCTCCACTCCCGGTCGTCGCCCAGCTCGCAGCCCATGAAGAGCAGTTGCTTGCCCGGGTGCGCCCACATGTACGCCAGCAGGGCCCGTACGTTGGCCAGCCGTTGCCAGGTGTCGCCGGGCATCTTGCCGGCCAGCGACCCCTTGCCGTGCACCACCTCGTCGTGGCTGATCGGCAGCACGTAGTTCTCGCTCCAGGCGTACGCCAGGGAGAAGGTGAGCTGATGGTGGTGGTGCTGCCGGTAGATCGGGTCCTTCGCGGTGTAGAGCAGGGTGTCGTGCATCCAGCCCATGTTCCACTTGAAACCGAAGCCGAGCCCGCCGTCGGCGGTGGACCGGGTCACCCCGGGCCAGGCGGTGGACTCCTCGGCGATCATCACCACCCCGGCGTGGTGCTTGTAGACGGTCGCGTTGACCTCCTGCATGAAGGCGATCGCCTCCAGGTTCTCCCGGCCGCCGTGCTGGTTGGGCAGCCACTGCCCCTCGGGGCGGGAGTAGTCCAGGTAGAGCATCGAGGCGACCGCGTCCACCCGCAGGCCGTCGACGTGGAACTCGTCGCACCAGTAGAGGGCATTGGCGACGAGGAAGTTGCGAACCTCGCGGCGACCGAAGTCGAAGACGTACGTGCCCCAGTCGGGGTGCTCGCCGCGGCGCGGGTCGGGGTGTTCGTAGAGCGGGGTGCCGTCGAAGCGTGCGAGGGCCCACTCGTCCTTGGGGAAGTGCGCGGGCACCCAGTCCAGCAGCACCCCGATGCCGGCGGAGTGCAGCCGGTCCACCAGGTAGCGGAAGTCGTCCGGGTCGCCGAACCGGGAGGTCGGCGCGAAGTAGCCGGTGACCTGGTAGCCCCAGGAACCGCCGAACGGGTGCTCCATCACCGGCAGGAACTCCACGTGCGTGAAGCCCATCTCGGTGACGTACGCGGTGAGCTGTTCGGCCAGCTCGCGGTAGCCGAGGCCGGGCCGCCACGAGCCGAGGTGCACCTCGTACACGCTCATCGGTTCCCGGTGCGGCTGCCGGCGGGCCCGCTGCTCCAGCCACTGCGCGTCGGTCCACTCGTAGCGGGACCGGTGCACCACCGACGCGGTGGCCGGCGGCACCTCCGCGTACGCGGCCAGCGGGTCGGCCTTGTCCCGCCACCGGCCGTCGGCACCGAGGACGCGGTACTTGTAGCGGGCCCCCTCGGGTGCGCCGGGCACGAAGATCTCCCACACGCCGCTGGACCCGAGGCTGCGCATCGGCCAGCCGTCGTCGGCCCCCCAGCCGGTGAAGTCGCCCACCACCCGTACCCCACGGGCGTTCGGGGCCCACACCGCGAACGCGACGCCGTCGTCGCGGACCCGCGCGCCGAGCGCCTCCCAGAGCCGTTCGTGCCGGCCCTCGCCGATCAGGTGCAGGTCCAGCTCACCGAGGGTCGGCGGGTGACGGTACGGGTCGTCGGTGACCCACCCGTCGATGTCGACCCGGTAGTCGAGCACGCTGCCCTCGACGCGGGCCTCGAAGATGCCGACGTCGTGCACCCGCTTCATCGGGTGCCGGTCGTCGCCGACGAGCAGCGCCACGTCACCCGCGCCGCGCCGCATGGTGCGGATCGTGGTCCACCCGTCGGCGGGGTGCGCGCCGAGCAGGGCGTGCGGGTCGTGCGTCGCGCCGGCGATCAGCTGGTCCATCGGTCGTCCTTCGGGGCGGGGTCGGTCGGGGTGCTGCCGTGCGGGGCACGGCCGGTCCTGGTGTTACCGGTCCTGCCACGGCGGCCCCTGGCGGGGCGGGGTGCGGCGGGGCCGGGCGGCTGGTCGGCCCCGGCCCCGGCGGCGGGGGTGGTCGGGGCGGTGCCGCCGGAGAGCTCGGCGGGCACCTCCGTCACGGTCAACTCGGCCGGTTCCGCACCGGCCGGCGGCACGGCCGGCGGTGTCGGCGGACGCCGGACCGTCAGCACGTGCGCGGGTTGCAGGTACGGGTCGAGCCGGACCGCGTTGCGCTGCCCCCATTCGTAGCTGGCCCCGGTCAGCTCGTCATGCACGGTGAACCGTTCGTGCCAGTCGAAGCCGAGCGCCGGCATGTCCAGTGTGGTGTTGCCCCACTGCACGGTCTGCGAGTCGAACGAGCAGACCACGATGACCGTGTCGCCGGTGTCCGGGTCGTGCTTGGACCAGCAGAGCAGCGCCGGGTTGTCGATGTCGTGGAAGACCAGGTTGCGCAGCCGGTGCAGGGCCGGGTGCTCGCGGCGGACCCGGTTGAGGGTGGCGACGAACGGGGCGAGCGAGCGACCGTGTGCCTGCGCGCCGGCCCAGTCGCGGGGGCGCAATTCGTACTTCTCGTTGTCGAGGTACTCCTCGGCCCCGGGCCGGGCGACGTGCTCGAACAGCTCGAACCCGGCGTAGATGCCCCAGGACGGGCTGAGCAGCGCGGCCAGCACCGCCCGGATCTTGAACATCGGCGGTCCGCCGTGCTGCAACGACTCGTGCAGGATGTCCGGGGTGTTGGGCCAGAAGTTGGGCCGCATCCAGTCGACCGAGGCGACCAGTTCCTCGCAGTACTCCCGCATCTGCGCGGCCGTCGTGCGCCAGGTGAAATAGGTGTACGACTGGGTGAAGCCGATCTTGCCGAGCCCGTGCATGATCGCCGGCCGGGTGAACGCCTCGGCCAGGAAGAGCACGTCCGGGTCGGTGCGTTTGACCTCGGCGATCAGCCAGTGCCAGAAGTCGAACGGCTTGGTGTGCGGGTTGTCCACCCGGAAGATCCGGATGCCCTCGCCGATCCAGTGCCGCACCACCCGCAGCACCTCGGCCCGGATGCCCTCGGGATCGTTGTCGAAGTTGACCGGGTAGATGTCCTGGTACTTCTTCGGCGGGTTCTCCGCGTACGCGATGCTGCCGTCGGCGCGGGTGGTGAACCATTCCGGGTGCTCGGTCACCCAGGGGTGGTCAGGGGCGCACTGCAACGCCAGGTCCATCGCCACCTCCAGGCCCTGCTCGGCGGCGGCGGCGACGAAGTCACGGAAGTCCTCAGGCGTACCCAGGTCGGGGTGGATGGCGTCGTGGCCGCCCTCGGCCGCGCCGATCGCCCACGGCGAGCCGACGTCGTCGGGGCCGGCGGTCAGCGCGTTGTTGCGGCCCTTACGGTTGACCCGGCCGATCGGGTGGATCGGTGGCAGGTAGAGCACGTCGAAGCCCATCGCCGCGACCCCGGGCAGCCGGTCCATCGCGGTGACGAAGGTGCCCGAGCGGGCCGGGGCGTCGACGGTGGCCGGGATGGCGCCCTCGGAGCGGGGGAAGAACTCGTACCAGGCGGAGAAGAGCGCCCGGGGGCGGTCCACCCAGAGCAGGTGCGGGGTGCCGGTGGTGACCAGTTCCCGCACCGGATGGGCCCAGAGCAGGTCGGCCAGGTCGAGGGCCGGGGCGACCCGGTGGGCCAGCTCGGCCTCCTTGTCGCCCAGCGCGGCCACCGCCGCCTCGACCCGCCCGACGTCGCCGGCCGGTACGAGCTCCAGCGCGGCGGTCAGCACCCGCACGCCCTCGGCCAGGTCGTTGGCCAGCTCGGCCGCCCCCTGCCCGGCGGCGACCTTCTTGGTCACCGCGTTCTGCCAGGTCAGGTAGGGGTCCTGGAACGCCTCGACGGTGAAGGTCCACTCGCCGACCGCGTCCGGTCGGATGGTGGCGTGCCAGCGGTCCTGCCCCGGTTCGCCGGGGCGCATCCGGGTGAACGGGCGGGTCACGCCGTCCGGGCCGTGCCAGACCACGTTGCAGCCGAGCGCGTCGTGGCCTTCCCGGTAGGCGCGGGCCGACACCGGCACCAACTCGTCGACCACCGCCTTGGCCGGGTAGCGACCGCAGGCGACGACGGGGGAGACGTCTTCGATCGGGAACCGTCCGCTCACCCGCTCAACCTACTGTGCGAGATCCCCTCGCGCTCAACCAAGCGACCCCTTCTCCCGCCGGCCGCCCCGTCGGACGTTCGCCCAGCTCCGGACACGTGGCGTTGCGGGCTGATCACCACGTGTGTATGGTCGGCCGGGTCAATCGACGGATCATGATCTGGAGGTAGGATGAATCGGCTCAAATCTCGCGCGGCGGCCCTCGTGGCGGGTGCCTCGATCGCTGGCCTCGCCGTGGGTGTGGTGCCCGGCACCGCCGCCCAGGCCGGTTACTACCAGTACCGCAAGTGCTCCGATGCGGTCTCGCTCTCCTTCTTCGTCGACAGCACCTCGTCGACCACGCGGTGGCCGCACTCGATCGGCTGGAACAACGTCATGTACGCGGCGCAGGAGGCCAACGGCCGCTACCACGTCTCGCTCTGGGACACCTCGGGTGACACCAACGGCTGGGTCAGCACCGCCTGGGTCCGCGCCTGCTGAGCGGCCCGCCGCCGACTCTGACGACGACGCGGCCCCGACCCACCCACCCGAAGATCCGGAGGTACCCCATGAGCACGATCGGCAAGCGCGCGGCAGCCCTGTTGACGGTGACCGCCCTGACCAGCCTCGGCGCGGCCGTGGTGACCGGTGGTGCCGCGCAGGCCGCCTACTACCAGTACAGCAAGTGCTCCACCGCCGTCAGCCTGTCCGTGTTCGTGGACAGCACCTCGTCGACCACGAAGTGGCCGCACTCGGTCGGCTACAACACCCGGATGTTCGCCGCGCAGGAGGCCAACGGCCGCTACCACGTCTCGCTCTGGGACGCCTCGGGTGACACCAACGGCTGGGTCAGCACCGCCTGGGTCCGGCCCTGCTCGTAGTTCCCCGGGTTCGCGCAGGCGTCCGACCTGCCCGTAGCTCTCCGGCGGCTGCCGCGTGGCCGGCCGTGCGGTAGGTCCCTCCCCCTTCAGGCCCCTGCCCCGCGTCGGAAATCCCCTCCCCGCGTCACCTGTCCGGAGACACGTGTGCCCGGCTGGCATGTCCCTGCCAGCCGGGCACGCCGTATTGGCGAGTGGCTGGCGGAGGATGCTGTCTCCCACTGCCGGGTGGCCCGCCGCATCCGCTGCGCCCGAGCGGAGATGCCGATGATGATCCCGTGGGCCTGTAGCAGCATCACCGCTCGCTGCACGGTCGAGACGCTTGCCGAGTAGAGCTGGGCCAACTCGGCGTAGGTGGGCAGCCGGCTCTCCGGTGGGTACTCGCCCTGCTGGATGCGGGCATGCAGGTCGGCGGCGACCTTCCGATAGCCCATCGGGATGGTCATGGACCGGCTCCGTTCGGCAACACTATCGTCGGAGAACCTGTATTCCTGTCAGGCATAAATATGCCTGACAGTCATACGACCTTCTGGAGAGTGGTACCCCCGTCGGGGTTACGCATTGTGCGGGCGGGCAAGCTATTCCGGGCTGTCGGGTGTCCAGTAGCGGTTCCCGCGCTATGCGGGCGGCTTCGGTGCCACAAATGAGCCCTTGCCCTGGTGTACCTCGATCCAGCCCCGCTCATCCAGAATCCAGAGGGCTCGCTTGATCGGGTTGTCGGAAGAGCTGTACTGCTGGGCGAGCTGGGCGATCGTCGGCAGTCTGTCGCCGGGTTTGAGCGTGCCGCTGCGAATCGACGCGATGACGTCGTCAACGACCTGTTCATAGACGGGCTTGCGGGGCATGGGACCACCTCTCGTCAGCCGGTCCAGAATCTCACCAGGCGCGACGCGGTGTGGACTCTGTGTTGACTCAGGTGCCTGAGGGTCCTAAGTTGGTCCCTGTCAGGAGGGCTTTCTCGTCAGCATCGGATCGCCTCCCGGTCGGAATCGGCAAACATGCACAACCATCCGGCCGTCGGCCATGACCTGCATCTCTGGCACACTCATGAGGAGGTATGGATGGATGGGCGTCCACATCAGGGGCCGCTGCGAGGGGCGTACCCGGTGCCGGGTGGTCCTGCTCCGCTGCCGGATGGCGACCGGGTGCCCGTGCCGGTCCGGTCGCGCCGCACGCTGCTGCGTCGGCGGCGGTTCGCCTACGGTGTGGCGGTCGCGGTGTGCGTACTCGTGCTGCTCGTGGTGGGGGTTTCGCGGTGAGCGGGACGGGCCGGCGGTGAACGAGCTGCCGGTGGGCCGCCGGGTCGCCCAGTGGCGGGTGCGGCGCAACATGACGCAACAGCAGTTCGCCGACCATCTCGGCAAGTCGAAGAGCTGGGTGGACAAGGTCGAGCGCGGGGTACGCCGGCTGGAGCAGGTGTCCAACCTCCGGATGGTCGCCGAGACGCTCCGGATCGACCTGGAGGTGCTGCTCGCCGGGTCGGCGGGGGAGCCGGCGCGACCGGAGACCGCCACCACCGGGGTCGACGCGGTGCTGGCCGCGCTGGCCCGCTACCACGTCGAGCCGCCAGCCCGGCCGCCCGACATCGCGGAGCTACGCACCCGCCTGGCCCACGCGGAGCAGAGCTACCGGCACGCCCGGTACCCGGAACTGCTCGTCCTGCTGCCTGGCCTGGTCGACGCCGTCCGCGCGGCGCGGGCCCTCCGGCCCGGCCGGGCGACCGACGGCCTGCTGGCCCGGGCGTACGGCCTGGTCGCGCTGGTGCTGCTCAAGGTCGACCGGCCGGAGGTGGCCTGGCTGGCCGCCGACCGGGCGCTGGCCGCCGCGCAGGTCACGAAGGACGCGTGGGTGGCCGCCACCGCCACGGTGCCGTTGGCCCAGGCCCTGCGCCACGGCGGCCGGCGGCGGGCGCGATGGAGGCCGCCGCCGTCGCCGCCCACCGCCTCCTGCCGGGGCGTTCCCCGGGCACGCCACGGGCTACCGTGTCGACTACCGGTGACGACCCGTCAACCGACCCGGCGCTGCTCGCCACGCTGCTGCTCCAGGCCGGCCTGGCCGCCGCCGGGCGGGGTGACGGCCGGGCCGCCCGGGACCTGCTCGGCCGGGCCGGCCGGGCCGCCCGGGATGCCGGGGCCGAGGGCGGCGGCGCGGCGGTCGAGGCCGCGCGGGTGGTCGCCGAGGCCGCCCTCGGCGAGATCACGGCGGCGACGGTACGCCACGAGCGGCTGGTGGCGGGCGACGAGTGGCGGTGGCTGCCCCCTGAGCACCGGGCCGCGTACCTGCTCGACGCCGCCCGTGCCTACGTGCTCGACGGTAACCTGCTCCGCGCCGGCCGGGCGGTGCTCGAAGCGGAGCGAACCGTCCGCAACGAGGTCCACGACCGCCCGGCGGTACGCCCCCTGGTCGCCGTGGTGGCCCGTTCCGCCGCCCCGCCCGCCCTGACCCGCCTCGCCGCCACCCTCCACGTCACCTGACGGCCCCGGACAGAGACCTGTGACACGTATCATCTGTATTACGTATCTAGGGGGCTGCCGTGAAGTTGAACAGCAAGGGTCAGGTGACGATCCCGGCGGAACTGCGGGTTCGGTACAACCTGCACGAGGGTGATGAGGTCGACGTGATCGAGGAAGGCGGCGCACTGCTCATCGTGCGCGTCAGTGACGCTGAGACCCGTGGTCAGCGTCTGGTCCGGCACATGCGCGGCAGGGGCAGCGCCCCGGAGGTGCAGGGAATGTCGACCGAGGACCTGATGGACCTGCTCCGTGGGGAGTGAACGGATCCGGGCTGTCGGGGCTCGGGTGCCGGAGACAGTTGCCACGCTGGTCGACACCAACGTCCTGTTGGACGTCTTCACCGAGGACCCGCAATGGGCCGACTGGTCGGCTGAGGCCCTGGCCAGCGCCCGCGACGAGGGCGTTCTGGTGATCAATCCGATCGTGTACGCCGAGGTGTCCGTGCGGTTCGACGGTGTCGAGGAGCTCGACGCCGCGCTGCCCGCCACGGATGTCCTCCGTGAGGAACTGCCCTACCCGGCGGGCTTCCTGGCCGGCAAGGCGCATGCGCGATACCGCCGGCAGGGCGGCAACAAGCGTTCGCCGATCGCCGACTTCTACATCGGCGCGCACGCGGCGGTCTGCCGCTACCGCCTGCTCACCCGCGACAGCAGCCGCTACCGCTCGTACTTCCCGACGCTGAAGTTGATCGCGCCCAGCGAGTGACGGCCGTCTGTCGCCTGGTCTGTGCGGCGCTAGCGTAGGGCAGGCTGGGCTACCTGTCGCCGTAGTGGTACCGGCAGGCGATGATCTCGACGTCGTCCTTGGTGACCCGGTACACCAGCCGGTGTTCGCGGTCGATCCGGCGGGACCAGAAGCCGGAGAGCTCACCCCGCAGGGGCTCCGGCTTGCCGATGCCCTCGTACTCGTTGCGCATGACGTCGGCGATGAGATCGTTGATGCGCTTGACCAGCTTGCGGTCCGTGTGGCTGAGGTACTGGTTCCACGCCGTCGCGGTGAAGACCAGCCTCACGCGACGTCCCGTACGGTCGTCGGGTCGACCAGTTCCCGCTCGGTGGCGTCACCCTCGTCGAGTTCCGCGATCGATCGGCGCAGGGCTGCCGCGTTGCCCGGACTGCGCAGCAGGTACTCGGTCTCCTTCATCGACTCGTACTCCGCCAGCGGCACGATGACCACCGGCTCGTGACCCGACCGGGTCACCACCACCTCCTCCGCGTCGTTGATGACGCTGTCGAGTTCGGCGGCCAGGTTCTGCCGTAGCTGGGTGAAGTTCACGGTCCGCATGACCACCTCCGAGGTAGGTACAGAAAACTGTACCTGACCCTGGTCATTCCAGGAGCGAGCGGTACAGCTCCAGGGTCTGGACGGCGATCGCGTCCCAGGAGAAGTGCTCGACGGCCCGCCGCCGGCCGGCGAGACCCAACTCCTCGGTGCGCTGCGGGTCGGCCAGCAGCTCGTTGATCGTCTTGCCGAGGTCGGCGACGAACCGGTCCGGGTCCAGCGGGTTGCCACTGCCGTCGCCGGCCTGCTCGATCGGCACCAGCAGCCCGGTCTCGCCGTCGGCGACCACCTCGGGGATGCCGCCGGTGGCGGTCGCCACCACCGCCGTCTCGCAGGCCATCGCCTCCAGGTTGACGATGCCCATCGGCTCGTAGACCGAGGGGCAGACGAAGACGGTGGCGTGGGTGAGCACCTGGATCACCTCGGGCTTGGGCAGCATCTCGGCCACCCAGACCACCCCGGACCGGTTGGCCCGCAGTTCGGTGACCAGCCCCTGGACCTCGGCGGCGATCTCCGGGGTGTCCGGGGCGCCGGCGAGCAGCACGAGCTGGGTGTCGGCGGGCAGTTCCCGGGCCGCCCGCAGCAGGTACGGCAGACCCTTCTGCCTGGTGATCCGCCCGACGTAGACCACGCTGGGGCGGGACGGGTCGATGCCGAGCCGGTCCAGCACGTCGGTGCCGTGGTCGGGGGAGTACTGCGTGGTGTCGATGCCGTTGTAGACCACCCGGACCCGGTCCGGGTCCACCGCCGGGTAGGCGGTCAGCACGTCCCGCCGCATCCCCGCGCTGACCGCGACGATCGCGTCGGCGGACTCCATCGCCGTCCGCTCGCACCAGGAGGAGAGCGCGTAGCCGCCGCCGAGCTGTTCGGCCTTCCACGGGCGCAGCGGCTCCAGGCTGTGCGCGGTCACCACGTGCGGCACCCCGTACAGCAGCTTGGCGGTGTGCCCGGCCAGGTTGGCGTACCAGGTGTGGCTGTGCACCACGTCGGTGCCGGCGCACCCGGCGGCCATCGCCAGGTCGACGCCCATGGTGCGCAGCGCGGCGTTCGCGCCGCCCAGGTCGGCCGGCTCGGGGTACGCGGTGACGCCCGGCTCGTCGCGCGCCGCGCCGAAACAGTGCACCCGGACGTCGGCGAGCCGGCGCAACTCCCGGGCCAGGTACTCGACGTGCACCCCGGCCCCGCCGTACACCTCCGGCGGGTACTCGCGGGTCAGCAGGTCCACGCGCAGCGGGGCGGAGTCGCTCATGCCCGGCACCCTAGTGCAGATTCCGGCCGCGCACCGGTCGCGGAACTGTGCCCGTACGAGTGGTGAAGTCGCAGCGGTATGGATAGCGTCTGGTCATGGCTGCCAAGGTGCTCGCGATCGTCCTGGCCGGCGGAGAGGGCAAGCGCCTCATGCCGCTCACCGCGGACCGGGCCAAGCCGGCCGTCCCGTTCGGCGGGATGTACCGCATGGTCGATTTCGTCCTGTCCAACCTGGCGAACGCCGGCTTTCTCAAGATCGTCGTGCTGACCCAGTACAAGTCCCACTCCCTGGACCGGCACATCACCAAGACCTGGCGGATGTCGACGTTGCTCGGCAACTACGTCACGCCGGTGCCGGCCCAGCAACGCCGGGGCCCGTGGTGGTTCGCCGGGTCCGCCGACGCGATCTACCAGAGCTTCAACCTGATCAACGACGAACAGCCGGACTACGTGATCGTCTTCGGCGCCGACCACATCTACCGGATGGACCCCCGGCAGATGGTCGACGACCACATCGCCTCCGGCGCCGCGGTGACCGTGGCCGGCATCCGGCAGCCGCTGTCGATGGCCGACCAGTTCGGCGTGATCGAGGTCGGCCCGGACGGGAAGCGGATCACGTCGTTCCGGGAGAAGCCCACCGACGCCGTCGGCCTGCCCGACGCCCCCGACCAGATCTACGCCTCGATGGGCAACTACGTCTTCTCCACCCGGGCGCTCTGCGAGGTCGTCGAGCGGGACGCGGCCGACAAGACCAGCAAGCACGACATGGGCGGCAGCATCATCCCGATGCTCGTCGAGCGGGGCGAGGCCAACGTCTACGACTTCAAGGACAACGAGGTGCCCGGCAGCACCGACCGGGACCGGGGCTACTGGCGGGACGTGGGGACGCTCGACTCGTTCTACGACGCGCACATGGACCTGATCAACGTGCACCCGGTGTTCAACCTCTACAACTTCGACTGGCCGATCTACACCGACCAGCCGCCGTACCCGCCGGCGAAGTTCGTCCACCAGTGGGGCGAGCGGGTCGGCCGGGCGGTCGGCTCGATGATCTCGCCAGGCGCGGTGATCTCCGGCTCGCTGGTGGAGAACTCGGTGGTCTCGCCCAAGGTCAAGGTGCACTCCTGGGCGCAGGTCGACGGCGCGGTGCTGATGGAGGGCGTCGAGGTGGGCCGGCACGCGGTGGTCCGCCGGGCCATCCTCGACAAGAACGTCTTCGTGCCCGAGGGCGCCGAGATCGGGGTCGACCTGGAGAAGGACCGGCAGCGCTACACCGTCTCCGACAACGGCGTCGTCGTCATCGGCAAGGGGCAGCGCGTCGAGCCCTGAGCCCGGGTGTGTGACCCGGCCGCCGCCGGGAAGACACCGCACCCACCCCGTACCACCCGAGGAGGTTTCCGCAGTGGCCCACCCCCGTGCCGGACAGCCCGCCGAGCCCGCCGACCTGGTCGACGTGCCCCGGCTGGTGACCGCCTACTACGCCGAGCACCCGGACCCGGACGACCCGGCGCAGCAGGTCTCCTTCGGCACCTCCGGCCACCGGGGGTCCAGCCTGCGCAACGCGTTCAACTCCGACCACATCCTCGCCGTCACCCAGGCGCTCTGCGACTACCGCCGCCAGCAGGGCCTGACCGGGCCGCTGTTCCTGGCCCGGGACACCCACGCGCTGTCCGCCCCCGCCGAGGCCGACGCGCTGGAGGTGCTCGCCGGCAACGGGGTGACCGTGCTGCGGGACAGCCGCGACGGCTACACCCCCACCCCGGCGCTGTCGCACGCCGTGCTCACCCACAACCGCGGGCGCACCGACGGGCTCGCCGACGGCATCGTGATCACCCCCTCGCACAACCCGCCCGACGACGGCGGCTTCAAGTACAACCCGACCAACGGCGGGCCCGCCGAGACCGACGTCACGAAGTGGATCCAGGACCGGGCGAACGCGATCCTGGCCGCCGGGCTCAAGGAGGTCAGACGCATCCCGTACGCGCGGGCGCGCGCCGCCGACACCACCGGCACGTACGACTTCCTCGCCGGCTACGTCGACGACCTGCCGTCGGTGCTGGACATCGACGCGATCCGCGACGCCGGGGTGCGGATCGGCGCCGACCCGCTCGGCGGGGCCAGCGTCGCCTACTGGGGTGAGATCGCCGAGCGGCACCGCCTCGACCTGACCGTGATCAACCCGCTGGTCGATCCGACCTGGCGGTTCATGACCCTCGACGGCGATGGCAAGATCCGGATGGACTGCTCGTCGCCCAACGCGATGGCGTCCCTGATCGCCGCCCGGGACCGGTTCCAGGTCTCCACCGGCAACGACGCCGACGCCGACCGGCACGGCATCGTCACCCCCGACGGTGGCCTGATGAACCCCAACCACTACCTGGCGGTGGCGATCGGTCACCTGTTCCGTACCCGGTCGCAGTGGGGGCCGGCGGCGGCCGTCGGTAAGACCCTGGTCTCCTCCTCGATGATCGACCGGATCGCCGCCGACCTGGGCCGGCCGCTGCTGGAGGTGCCTGTCGGCTTCAAGTGGTTCGTCCCCGGGCTGCTCGACGGCACCGTCGGCTTCGGCGGCGAGGAGAGCGCCGGGGCGTCCTTCCTGCGCCGCGACGGCAGCACCTGGACCACCGACAAGGACGGCATCCTGCTCTGCCTGCTCGCCGCCGAGATCATCGCCACCACCGGCCGGACCCCGAGCGAGCACTACGCCGCGCTGACCGACCGTTTCGGCGCGCCCGCGTACGCCCGGATCGACGCACCGGCCAGCCGGGAGCAGAAGGCGGTGCTCGGCCGGCTCTCCCCGGAGCAGGTCACCGCCACCGAGCTGGCCGGCGAGCCGATCACCGCCACCCTGACCAGCGCCCCGGGCAACGGGGCTGCCATCGGCGGGCTGAAGGTGACCACCGGGTCGGGCTGGTTCGCCGCCCGGCCGTCCGGCACCGAGGACGTCTACAAGATCTACGCCGAGTCGTTCCAGGGTCCCGAGCACCTGGCCCGCATCCAGGACGAGGCGAAGTCCCTGGTCGACGAGGTGCTGGGCTAACAGCCGGACGACGTCGTCGCGCCCCGCCGGTCACCGCACGGTGACCGGCGGGGCGTAGTCGTCTGCGCCCGTTTCCGGGGTTTTCTCCCGATGAGCGTGTCGCCGCCCCCGCTGCCTCGTTGCGCAGGGGGCGACCGAAAACAGTGAGGGGAACATCTGATGGTCTGGTCCAGGGTGGTCACCGACCCTGGACCGCGGATCGACGTCATCGACACCCGGGCGGTCCGCCTGACCCGAGGCGCCCGGTCGAGACGACAGCGGGAGCTGGTCGGTCGGCTGTTGCGCTGCTATCCGGTCAGCTTCCTGGTGCTCGCCCCGTACGCGTTGCTGATCTTTCCGATGGCGGTGTTCCACGACAACCCGCAGACGGGTTTCATCGCGCTCCTGGTGGGGCTGGCCCTGCTGGGGAGCGTCTCGGTGGAGACGCTGGGTCTGCTCTTCGGGCGTCCCGATCCGCAGTGGCGGCAGGGGATGCGGCAGGCGACGGCCCGCTATCCCCGGATCTACCCGGTGGCCAGGCTCGTGACGCTGACCAGCATGGCGGCCGACCTGCTGGGCGCCTACCTCGGGCGGGGGAGCATCGTCGCGCAGATCTCCGGGGAGTTGTCCGACGCGCCGATGGTGGCGCTGACCAAGCTCTTCTCCGGCTGGGGGGCGCTCGGCTTCGCGTTGCTGGTCGCCAGTCACCTGGGCGGCCGACTGTCCCGGGGCAAGCTGTACGGCTGGCTCACCGCGCTCGTCACCACCCAGGCGGTCGTCACCATGCTGACCGCCCTCACGGCACCGCTTATCGGTTTCGTCTTCTTCGCGGTGGCCGCAGGAGTGGTCTGCGGTGTGTTCCGGCTGCGCTACCTGCTGTTGGGCACGGTAGCGTTGGTTCTGCTCTGGCCCGCCATCTTCGAGTACCGCAACGAGATCCGGCAGGACCAGGGTATCGAGGTCAGTGATGCCGTGACGGCGGCGGACCGGATCCGCCTGGACCGGCAGTTGACCCTGGTCGCGGGCATCGACGTCCCGGTCGACCTCGATGAGCCGGACCTCGTAGACCACCTCAGGTACGGGCTGGTGCCCCGGATCGTCGATCCCGACCGGCCGGCGTTGTCCACCGGGAAGCAGATCAACCAGTTCCTCGGTGGCGGACCGACGTCCGCCTCCAACTTCCTGCTGCTGGGCAACATCTGGTTCTTCGACGGGCCGGTCGGGGTGGTGCTCGTGCACGCCTTCTGGGCGGGCTTCGTGGCGTTGCTGCTGCGCTGGCGGGCCCGGCCCGGCCCGGCCCGGTTGAGCCTGTTCTGTCTGGTCTTCTCCGACGTGCTGTTGTGGTCCGGCACCTACCCCGACTCGACGATCGCCTTCCTGCAACACGTGGTGTCGGCCATGACGGTCTTCTTCCTGTTGTGGCTGACCCGCAGCATCGCCCCGTGGTCGCCGCGCCGGCCGGGGCGTGGCGTGCCGCCTGCGGGCACCCACCTTCCCCCTGGGGTGCACCGGGCCGGTGGCCGCCCCGTCGCCTTGCGGGTCGGCGGCCGGCTCGTCGTGCACCGGAAAGGGGACGCCTGGTGATCGGGCCCAGGACGGCTGTCCACCCGGTGGCCGTCGAGCCTGCGGCCGGGACCTACCGGGGCGGTGCGGGGCCCCGCCCGGGAACCGGCCCGTGGTCCCGTCGGCAGCGGGAGTTGGTCGGCGGGTTGTTGCGGTGCTATCCGGTCAGCTTCCTGGTGCTCGCCCCGTACGCGGTGTTCATCCTCCCGATGGCGGTGCTCAACGACAACCCGCAGACCGGCTTCATCGTGCTCCTGGTGGGGCTGGCCCTGCTGGGCAGCGTCAGCGTGGAGACGCTGGGCCTGTTCCTCGGGCGTCCCGATCCGCAGTGGCGGCAGGGGATGCGGGAGGCGACCGCCGGCTATCCCCGGATCTACCCGGTGGCCCGGCTGGTGACCCTGACCGGGATGGCGGCGAGCGTCATCGGGGCCCACCTCGGGCGGGGGACCATCGTCGCCCAGGTGTCCGGCGACCTGTCCGACAGCCCTGTCGCGATGGTGTGCGCCCTCTTCTCCGGTTGGGGCACCCTGGGCTTCGCCCTGTTGGTGGGCAGCCACCTCAGCGGCCGGCTGTCGTTGCGGCGGTTGTACTGCTGGGTGGCCGTACTCGTCGGCGTGGAGGCGTACGTCGCGGTGCTGACGGCCCGGTCCGCGCCGCTGGTGGCCCTGGTGTTCTTCGTCGCCGCCGCCGGGGCGGTCTGCGGGGTCTTCCGGTTGCGTCACCTCCTGCTCTGGTCGGTGGTGCTCCTGCTCGCCTGGCCGGCCATGTTCGCCCAGCGGAACGCCATCCGGGAGGAGCGCGGGGTGGTGGTGGACACCCAGGTCACCGCCGTCGACCGGCTCCGGCTGGACAGCCAGCTCACCGCCGTGGCGGCGTTCGCGGTGCCGGTCGAGATCGGCCAGCCCGGTGTCACCGACTACTTCAGGTACGGGCTGGTGCCCCGGGTGCTCGATCCGGACCGGCCGGCGTTGTCCACCGGGCAGCAGATCAACCAGTTCCTCGGTGGGGGACCGACGTCGTCGTACACCTTCCTGCTGTTGGGCAACATCTGGTTCTTCGACGGACCCGCCGGCATGGTGGCCGTGCACGCCTTCTGGTCGGGCTTCGTGGCGCTGCTGCTGCGCTGGCGGAGCCGGCCCGGCCCCGCCCGCCTGACGTTGTTCTGCCTGGTCTTCTCCGACGTGCTGCTCTGGTCGGGGACCTATCCCGACTGCACCATCGGGTTCCTGCAACACGTGGTGTCGGCCACGCCGGTCTTCCTGCTGTTGTGGCTGACCCGCAGCGGCCCCGCCGGCCGCGACGACGAGGTGACCGTACCGGTGGGTGCCGTCCGGTGACCGTCCCGGTCCGCTCCCGGGCCGGCCGCGCCGGTCTCCCGGATGCCCCTCGACGCGGTCACCGGGCACTGCTGGCGCTGGTCGTCGGGGGGTTGTCCAGCGGGGGCAACCTGTTGGTGGCGGTCACCGTCACCCGGCTGGAGTCGATCGGCGGGGTCGGCGAGTTCGCGCTGGCGTTCTCGTGTTACGTGCTCGGCTCCGGGCTGGTGCGCAGCATGGTGACCGAGGCGACGCTGGCAGCGGGGACGGGCGTCGCCTCGGCCACCCGGAGGGTCGTCCTGCTCGGCCTGCTCTGCGGTGGTCCGGTCGGTGCCGCCGGGGTGGCCTACGGGTCGGCCTACCTGGTCGGGGTGGGACTCGCCCTACCGGGCCTGGTGCTCTACGACCACGCGAAGGCGGTCGCCGTCGGGCTCGGCGTACCGTCGGGCGCACTGTGGCAGGAGGCGACCTGGGCGGCGGTCACCTGCTGCGCCGCGCTGGCCGGACTGCTCGGACTGGTCGACGCGCCGTGGGTGGTGGCCGGCTGGGCGGTCGGCGGCGGCGTGGTGGGCGTGGTCGTCGCGGTCCGGCGCGGTTACAGCCTGCGGCCCGGCTGGTACGACGACCGGGCGCAGCGCCGGGTCGCGCTGGGATTCGGTACGCAGTTCCTGCTCACCACCGGGTCGGCGCAGGTGTCGCTGAGCGCGGTGGCCGCCTTCGCGGGCACCCCGGTGGTCGGCGCGTTGAGTGCCGGGCGGACCCTGCTGGGGCCGGTGAACCTGCTGCTGTCCACCGCCGCCACGCTGACCCTGCCCTACCTGGCCCGTACCCGTGGCGCGTCCCGGTCGGTCCGGTCCCGGGCGGCCGTGCGGGTTTCGCTGCTGGTGGCGGCCGGTGTCCTGCCGGTGACGGCGGCGGTCGCCCTGTTGCCCGACCCGCTGGGCCGGATGCTGCTGGGTGGCAACTGGGAACTGGCCCGCAGCCTGCTGGTGCTGCTTGCGCTGGAGAGCCTGTTCGCGGTGCCGGCCGCCGTCGGCTTCGCCGGGCTGCGGGTGGAGCAGGCGAGCCGCCGGGCGATCCTGCTCGGGGTCCTGCTGGGCGGGCTGCGGGTGCCGGTGGTCGTCGCCGCGGCGGTCCTGGGTGGGGCGACCGGCGCGGCGGGTGCCCTCGCGGCGTTGGCCCTGGTCAGCGCGGTCGCCTGGGCGGGCAGCTACCTGCTGCTGCTGCGGCGGGTGGCCGGCCACACGCCGGCCCACCGGTGGGATGCCCGGTCCCACCCCCCGGCTCACCGTCGACACCACCCGGTCCCGCCCATGGGCTGAGCCGGGGGCGGGACCGGGTGGGACGAGGACTCAGCCGACGGCCGCCAGGGCGGCGCGGACGCGTTCCACCACCGTCTTGACCCCCGGCTCGGTCAGCTCCGGATACGTGGGCAGGTTGATGCCACGCCGGCTCAGGTCGACGGTCACCGGGCAGTGCGCCGCCGGATCGTGGTGGGCGGGCAGTTCGGGGATCGGCACGAAGAAGGGCCGGGTCTCCACGCCGAGCCGGTCCAGCGCCAGCGCCAGCGCGTCCCGGGAGCCGGTGTCCCCGGCGGGCCCGACCAGGAAGCAGGCCATCCACGGCGCGCGGCGGACACCGGCGAGCACCGGCTGGGCCGACAGTGCCGGCTCGTCGGCGAGCTGCGCCTCGTAGCCGCCGATCACCGCGTCCCGCCGGGCGATGATCTCGTCGGCCCGGTCGAGCTGGGCGCAGAGCAGTGCGGCGGCCAGGTTCGTCATCCGGTAGTTGTAGCCCAGCACCGGGAAGTAGTACCGCCGCTGCGGGTCCATGCCCTGGTTGCGCAGCAGCCGCATCCGCTCGGCCAGCGCGGCGTCGGAGGTGGTCACGCAGCCGCCCTCGCCGGCGGTGATCACCTTGTTGCCGAAGAACGAGAAGGTCGTGGCGTCGGCCAGGGAACCGGTCGGCTCCCCGTCGAGGGTGGCCCCGAAGGACTCCGCGGCGTCGGCGACCAGGAGCAGGCCGTGCCGCCGGCACAGCGCGCGCAGGGCCGGATAGTCGGCGGGGTGGCCGTACAGGTCGACGGCGACGACCGCCCGGGTCCGTGGCCCGATCGCCGCGGCGACCGCGGCCGGGTCGACGCACCAGCTCTGCGGCAGGACGTCCACGCAGACCGCCCGCGCCCCGCAGTACGCGACGGCGTTCGCGGTCGCCACGTAGGTCAGCGCGGGCACGATGACCTCGTCGCCCGGACCGATCCCGGCGGCGGCGAGGACCAGGTGCAGGGCGACCGTGCCGTTGGCGGTGGCCACCGCCGTGCCGGCGGCGCACCGGCGGGCGAAGCGGTCCTCGAAGTCGGTGAGGAAGGGGCCCTGGGAGGAGACCCAGCCGCTGCGCAGGGCCTCGACGACGTACCGCTCCTCCAGGTCGGTGAGGCTCGGGCGGGCCACCGGATAACGGTCGTCGGTCAGGCTCACGCGGTTTCCTCCCCGGTCAGTTCGGCGGCGAACGCCGACCGCGGCATCGGTCCCGGCCGGCCGTCGGCCACCCAGCGCAGCACGTCGAGGTAGTCGCCGCCGGTCGCCGTCCAGGTGCGGGCGGCCAGCCGGCTGTCGGCGTGCCGGGCGGCGGCGGCGTAGCGGGACCGGTCGGCCAGCAGCCGGTAGACCGCCGCGGCCAGTGCGGCGGGGTCGGTGGCCCGGAAGACGGCCGCCTCGGCCCCGGTGAACTCCAACTGTGCCAGCAGCGGTTCGGCGTCCGCGCAGGCGACGGGCAGGCCCCAGCTGAACGCCTCCAGCATGGCGCCGCTCGCCGCCTCCCACAGCGACGGGATCACCACCGCGTCGGCGCGGGCGTAGAGGGCGTTCAGCTCGTCGAGGGTGACGAACCCGGGGAAGGACACCCGGCCGCGCAGGTCGGGCTGCGCGGCGCGGGCGAGCAGCCGGCTGGCGTCCGGCTCGACCAGCGGACCGGGGCAGACCAGCCGGCACTGCGGCAGCAGCGCCATCGCCTCCAGCAGCGTCGCGTGGTTCTTGTGGGTCGCCGTCGAGGACGGGTAGAGCAGCAGGCCCGGTTCGGGGTGCGCGGCGGCGCGGTCGGGCGCGGGTTGGAACGTCGGGGTGGGGATGAGCGCGGTCCGCTCCGCCGCCTCGGGAAACAGCCGCAGCGTCTCCCGGTACGGGTGCGGCCAGGTGACCACCACGGCGTCGGCGCGGGCCACGTTCTCCCGCACCACCGCGGCGAAGCCGGGGGAGTGGAAGGCGGCCCGCAGGTGCCGCAGGTCGTGTACGACGACGACGGACGGGCCGGAGCCGATCGGGGCGCTGTGGAACGGGTGGAGCGTGACGTCCGCGCCGCGCTGCCGGGGCACCGAACGGTGCCGGACCGCGTTGACCGCCCGGCGTACGGCGACCGAGTCGCGGACCCGGGTCGGTGTCCACCGGCGCAGCAACTGCCCGGGGGCGGTGTCCGAGCGGAGTGGCTGGGTGACCTCGGCCCAGCCGATCCGCTCGGCGGGCACCTGGTCGCGCCACTGGTCGAGGGTGCCCCGCAGGACGTTCACCCGCAGCTCGCAGGTGGTGTCGGCAGCCATACCGGTGAGCAGGCCGTAGGTGAACGCCTCGACCCCGGCGGCGTGGCCCGGCCGGATGGGGGTGGCCTCGACGGTGATCCTCATCGGTCCACCCGCACGAGGCGGCCCATCCGCTCGTCCTCCAGCAGTTGCCGGTCGGCGTCCACCATGATCCGTACCAGGTCGCCGAAGAGGGTCTTGGGTGCCCAGCCCAGCCGCCGCCGGGCCTTGGTGTAGTCGCCGATGAGCGCGTCGACCTCGGCCGGCCGGAAGTAGCGGGGGTCGATCTCGACGTACCGTTGCCAGTCGAGCCCGACCCGGTCGAAGGCGGCCTGGACGAACTCGCGCACCGTGTGCCCCTCGCCGGTGGCCACTACGTAGTCGTCGGGGGTGTCCTGTTGCAGGGACAGCCACATCGCCTCGACGTACTCCGGTGCGTAGCCCCAGTCCCGGACGGCGTCGAGGTTGCCCAGGTAGAGCTTGTCCTGGATGCCGGCCTCGATCCGGGCGACCGCGCGGGTGATCTTGCGGGTGACGAAGTTCTCGCCCCGCCGGGGGCTCTCGTGGTTGAACAGGATGCCGTTGACGCAGAACATGTCCCACGACTCGCGGTAGTTGACCGCCGTCCAGTAGGCGTAGACCTTGGCGCACGCGTACGGGCTGCGCGGGTGGAACGGGGTCTGCTCGCGTTGCGGGGGCGGGGCGGAACCGAACATCTCCGACGAGGAAGCCTGGTAGAAGCGGCAGTCGACGTCGGCCGCCCGGGCCGCCTCCAGCATCCGCAGGGCGCCGAGCCCGGTGACGTCGGCGGTGTAGCCGGGGATGTCGAACGAGACGCGGACGTGGCTCTGCGCGCCGAGGTTGTAGATCTCGTCCGGCCGGATGTCGCGGATCAGCGCGGTCAACGACGCCGGGTCGGACAGGTCGCTGTAGTGGAGGAACAGCCGGGCCTCGCCGTCGCGGGGATGGACGTCGACCCGGTCGATGCGTTCGGTGTTGAACGAGGACGACCTTCGCTTTATCCCGTGCACCGTGTAGCCCTTGTCGAGGAGGAACTCGGACAGATAACTACCGTCCTGACCGGTGGTTCCGGATATGAGCGCCACTCGCGACATGGGGGTCCTCTCGGGCCGGGTCAGATGTGTTTCCGCCGACTTCCTTATACCGGCTTCAGCCCTGCTGGATGCGGGTTTCCGGCTGATGTTCGACAGCTTCGCGATAATTGCGGAACCTAGTCACGAAAAGCCTCCCCGCTCGTTGGGCCATTCAGTTTCGTGTCTTCAGCGAGGAGCGAGGATGGCCGGCGACACCAGCCCCGCGACGGAAGTCGACGAACGGTTGGCCGAAGCCGACGGGAAGAGTTTCCGGGTCCTCGTCACGGCCGGCTACTTCAGCCCCGGCTGGCGCGCCGGAGGACCCGTCCGCTCCCTGTCCGACGTGCTCGACACGGCCAGCGCCGGTGTCTCCACCGTCCTGCTGACCCGCGACCGCGACCTCGGTTGCCCCGCCGCCTATCCCGGCCTGTCCGGCACCTGGGTACGCCGGGGCCGCACCGACATCTTCTATCTCGGCCCACGGCACCCGGCGCACTGGCGGACGCTCTGGCGCTCGCTGCGTTCGGACCGGTTCGACCTGCTCTACGTCAACAGCGTCTGGTCGGTCTTCTCGATCCTTCCCATCCTCGCGGCCCGGCTCGGCCTGCTGCGGGCCGAACGCATCCTGGTGGCCCCCCGGGGTGAGTTCGGCGCGGCCGCCCTGGGCCTGCACCGGCTGCGCAAGCGGGTGTTCCTGGCCGGCTGGCGGTGGATGCTGCGGGGCCCCCGGGTGCTCTGGCACGCCACCGGCCCGCAGGAGGTCGCCGACATCCGCCGGGTGCTGCCCCGGGCCCGCATCGGGGTGGTGGCGCTCGCCGCCGGCCCCGAGCCGCACCCCGCCCCGGCCGAACTGCCGCCCGCCGACCACACCCGGCTGGTCTTCATCAGCCGGATCTCCCCGATGAAGAACCTCGACCTGGTGCTCGCCGCGCTCGCCCACGTCCGGGCCCCGGTCCGGCTGGACGTCTACGGCCCGGTCGAGGACCCGAGGTACTGGCAACGGTGCCGGGAACTGTGGGCGGCCCTGCCGGACCCGACGGTGGTCAGCTACCGGGGTGAGCTGCCCCCCGGGCAGGTCGGCCCGACGTTCGCCAGGTACGACGCGTCCGTCCTGCCGACCCGGGGCGAGAACTTCGGCAACGCCATCGCGGAGAGCCTCGCCGCCTACTGTCCGGTGATCTGTTCGGACCGGACGCCGTGGACGTCCGTGCTGCGCGACGGCGGCGGGCAGGTGCTCACCGAGCTGACCCCGGCGGCGCTGGGCGCGCTGCTCACCCGGATCGCCACCGCGCCGCCCGCCCAGCGGCGCGCGGCGCGGCTCAGCGCGGGGGAGGCCTACCGCCGGTGGCGGCTCAGCCGGCCCCGGGTCAGCGTGCTCGACCAGGCGTGGCAGGCGGTCGACGAACCGCCGCACCGGGTGCCCCCGCAGGGCCGGACGTCATGACCACCGTCGCCCCGTCCGGCCGGCGACGCCCGCAACCACCGAGACCAACCACGAGGAGACGTCCGTGACCCGGGTGATGACCGTCGTCGGGACCAGACCGGAGATCATCCGCCTGGCCCGGGTGATCGACACGCTGGACCGCACCGTGGAGCACACGTTGGTGCACACGGGACAGAACTGGGACCCGGCGCTGTCCGACATCTTCTTCACCGAGTTGGGCGTACGCCCGCCCGACCGCTTCCTACGGGCCGACACCCGGTCGCTCGGCAGCCTGCTCGGCGCGGTGCTGGTCGGTACCGAGAAGGCGATCGGCGAGCTGCGGCCGGACGCGCTGCTGGTGCTCGGCGACACCAACAGCGCCATCGCGGCGCTGATGGCCCGGCGGATGAAGGTGCCCGTCTACCACATGGAGGCGGGAAACCGCTGCTTCGACCTCAACGTGCCGGAGGAGACCAACCGCCGGCTGGTCGACCACGTCGCCGACTTCAACCTGGTCTACTCCGAGCACGCCCGGCGCAACCTGCTCGCCGAGGGGCTGCACCCCCGCCGCATCCTGCACACCGGCTCACCCATGCGGGAGGTGCTCGACCACTACCGGCCGCAGATCGAACGGTCCACCATCCTGGCGCAGCTCGCCCTCGAACCGGGCGGCTACTTCGTCGTCAGCGCCCACCGCGAGGAGAACGTCGACCACCCGGACCGGCTCCGGCGGCTGCTCGACTGCCTGTGCGCGGTACGCGACGAGTGGCGGCTGCCGCTGCTGGTCTCCACCCACCCGCGCACCCGCAAGCGGCTGGAGGTGCTCGCCGTTGACGGCACGCTGCTGGACGGCATCACCTTCCACGAGCCGTTCGGCTTCTTCGACTACGTGACCCTGCAACGGCACGCCCGGTGCACGCTGTCCGACAGCGGCACCGTCAGCGAGGAGGCGGCGATCCTGGGCTTCCCGGCGGTGACCCTGCGGGAGTCCATCGAGCGCCCCGAGGCGCTCGACGCCGGGGCGATCGTGATGACCGGCCTCGACCCGGCCGGCGTGGTGGAGGGGGTACGGGTCGTGGTCGAACAGGTGGCGGCCGGTCCGGTCGACTGCCCGCCGGACTACCGGGTCCCCGACACCTCACGCCGGGTGGTCGACTTCATCCTGTCGACCGTGCGCCGGCACCACGACTGGGCGGGCATCCGCCGCTGACCCCGGCACCACCGGCCGGGCGGGCACCCCGGCGACCACCGTGTCCGCCGGGACGTCCCGGGTGACGCACGCGCCCGCGCCCACCACGGCGTCCCGGCCGACCCGCAGTCCCGGCAGGACGGCGGCGGTGGTGCCCACCATGACGCCGTCGTCCAGCCGGCAGTAGCCGGAGACCGCGGCGAGCGGATTGACCGAGACGTGGTCGCCGAGCACACTGTCGTGCCCCACGGTGCAGTTCTGGTTGAGGTGCACCTGCCGGCCCAGCACCACGTTCGTGGTCACCCGGGCCCCACCGGCCGCGAACAGCCCCTCCCCGAAGACGCAGTCCGGCCCGATCTCCGCAGCCGGGTGCACCACCGTGGCGGCGGGCAGGCCGTACCGGGCGAGGGCCGCGTCGGTCTCGCGGCGCAGCCGGGGGTGCCCGACGCCCAGCGCCACCGCCAGACCCGCCGGACCGTCGGCGAGCCAGCGGGTGCCACCGAGGAAGGGGACACCGAGCCGCCGCACCCGGGCCACGTTCTCCTCGGTCGGGTAGTCGTCGACGAAGCCCAGGACCCGCCACGGCCGCGCACCGACCGCCCGGGCGTTGAGCAGCCGAATTACCCCGAACATCTCCCTGCCCATCCCGCCCGCGCCTACGATCACCACGTCGGTGGTCAACCGTTGCCCCCTCGGCCACGGGGAGCGCCGGTCGCGCTCCGCCCGTCACCCCCGCACGGCACCGCAGGTGTCCGCCGGGCGTGCGCGGCGGTACGGGTCGAGTCCACGGCCCGCGGACACGCCCTTCCCCTCGACTGCGACCACCCGAACGGGTCGGGCCCTGCGGCCACTGCCCGTGCGGTGTGGACATTCCTACGGGACGCCGCTCCTCGGGCGGCACGGTGAAGGTGGACCGATGGTGAACAAGTTGACAAGGCTGCCCTCCCTGGACGTCGCCGACGCGCCACGACGGTCCGTGGGCACCTACCGGGTGGTCGCGACCGCGGGGGTGTTCGAGCCGGGCTTCCGGGGCGGCGGCCCGATCCGCTCGCTGCGGTTCATCCTGGACACGCTGCCGGGGGACCTCGACGTCACCCTGATCACCCGGGACCGGGACCTCGGCTCGTCAGCACCGTACCCCGGTCTGTCCGGAACGCTGCTGCGACGCGACGGGCGGTCCGCCGTCTTCTACCTCAACCCGTGGGCCCCCCGGCACTGGGCCCGGCTGGTGCGCCACGTCCGGGCCCGCCCGGTCGACCTGCTCTACGTCAACAGCATCTGGTCGTTGTTCTCGGTGCTGGCGATCCTGGCGGTGGCGTTGCGTCTGGTCCGGGTCGGGGCCATCCTGGTCGCCCCGCGCGGCGAGCTGTCGCCCGGCGCCCTGGCGATCAGGTCGGCCAAGAAGCGGATCTTCCTGGCGCTGTGGGCGCCGCTGCTGCGCCGGCTGCGGGTGCGCTGGCAGGCGTGCAGCGGGCTGGAGGAGCGGCAGATCCAGGCCCACCTGCCGTGGGCGCAGGTGATGGTGAACGGCAACGAGAGCCCGATCCCGGCGGACCCGCCCCCACCCGTCGTCGCGCACGACGGTCCGCTGCGACTGGTCTTCGTCGGCCGGATCTCGCCGATGAAGAACCTGTCCACCGCCCTGGAGGCGGTGGCCGGCGCCACCCGTCCGGTGGAGTTCGACATCTTCGGCCCGCCCGAGGACCCGCACTACTGGTCGCGCTGCCGGCGGCTCATCGCGACCATGCCGGGACACGTCCGGGTCCGCTACCTCGGCGAACTCGCGGCGGCGGACGTCATGCCGACGTTCAGCCGGTACGACGCCTTCCTCTTCCCCACCCTCGGCGAGAACTTCGGCCACGTGATCCTGGAGAGCCTGGCCTCGGGCTGCCCGGTCGTCTGCTCGGACAACACGCCGTTCAGCGACCTGATCGCCGACACCGGCGGGATGGTGGTCCGGCCGGCGACGGCGGCCGGCCTCAGCCGGGCGCTGGACCTGCTCGCCGACCGGACACCCGCCGAACGCGCCGAGGCCAAGGTCGCCGCCGGGCGGCGCTACCGGCACTGGCGGCAGCGGCACCGGGAACCCAACGTGCTGGAACACGCCCGACAGTTCTGCCGCTGACCGCCGAGGGGACGGCCACCCGTCACCGGGGCCGGAACCGGCTCGTTGTGCCAGTGACCGGACCCGGCGTGGCCCGGCAGCCCGTGACCGTACCTGCGATCGAGGACAGCCAGTGCCCAGTCGTGTTCGTACGATGGCCCGGCGCGTACGGGACCATCTGGCCGCGTCCCGCGACCCCGAGGCGTTCGTCCGGTCCCTGGGGGTCAACCTCACCGGCCGGGTCAGGTTCTACGGGGTCAACCGGGCGATGTTCGGCTCGGAACCCTGGCTGATCACCATCGGCGACAACGTCTACGTCACCTCCGAGGTGCAGTTCATCACCCACGACGGCGGCACGCTGATCCTCCGCAAGGAGTATCCCGACCTCGACTGGACCGCGCCGATCACGATCGGCGACGACGTCTACATCGGCATGCGCGCGATGATCCTGGCTGGCGTCACCATCGGCAACCGGTGCGTCATCGGGGCCGGTTCGGTGGTCACCCGGGACGTGCCGGACAACACCGTGGCGGCCGGTGTCCCGGCCCGGCCGCTGCGTACCACCGACGAGTACCTGGAACGGCTGCGGGCCAAGTCGCTGGGCATCGGGCACCTGCCGGTGCCGGCCAAGCACGAGGCGATGAAGCGGATCTACGGCGTCCCCACCGGCTGACGCCGGGACGCGCCGACCGTCCGGCCGTCGGAGTCGGGTCAGGCCCGCCGGTAGGCGACCTGCGGCGGGGGGAACTGGTGCACCCCGGCGACGGTGATCGCCCCCAGCGTGCCGGTCACCCCGCTCACCTCGTAGCCGAACCGGTCCCCGGTCATCGCCGCCGCCGTCGAACCCAGGTTCAGCACCGTGGCGCAGCCGACACCACTTGCCCGCACCGTGGGCGCGGTGCCGCCGCTGACCTGCCACACCTGCCCGTACCAGTGCCAGCCGGCCGGCAGCAGGACGGGTGCGCCCAGCACCGACTCCTTCACCCCGACGGTGGTGACGGCCACGGTGCCGAAGTCGGCGACCGGGCCGAGCAGGGCGGGCCGGCCGGTGGCCGGATCGTGGGCGTACACGCCGTGGCGCAGCACACCGGTGCCGACCCGGGTCACCTCCACGCAGGCCCGGTCGACCGGGGTCGGCTCGGCCAGGAAGAACGGGTGCAGCAGCAGCCGCTGGTAGGCGCCGGTGCAGGTGCTCTCCACCGTGTGGCCGGACCGGACGAGGAAGTACCCGCCCCGGGCCCGGGACGCCCCCGGCAGCGGCTCCGGCAGGGCCCCGTCGGGGTCGGCACGCCACATCCCGTACCCGGGGGAGACCGGCACGGAGTACGGCACCCCGGCGACGGTGACCCGGTCGGGCACGGTCAGGTTCGTCGGGCCCACCGGGACCAGCAGCCGGTGGAACAGCTGCGGCGCGGCCAGTTCGGCCTGGGCGACCGCGCCGACCCGTTCGATCACCACGAAGTCGTCGTCGCCGGTGGAGACGACGAGTTCGGTGGCGGTCGACGGCGGGGCCAGATAGCGACGGTAGGCGGTGCCGGTCACCGACTCACCGGCGGCCAGGGTCCGCCCCCACACCAGTTGCGGGTAGTTCTTCTTCAGGCTGGAGCTGATGAACCAGCTCTTGGCGGTGGTGTAACGGGCCCGGACCGTGGGGACCCCGTCCGCGACCGGCAACAGCCCGACGGCGATGCCCCACTGCTGCACCCCGCCGCCGCTGACCACCCACTGGGTCATGCTGCTCGCCGGCATCGTCCGGTCGGTGAGCGTCGCCGGGGTGAAGTCGGTGAGGGCGGGGAGGGTGTCGATGTTGGCCCAGACCGACCAGTTCAGGCCGCCGGCCACCCCCACGTTCGGCATGAACTGCCGGCGGGAGCCGCCCGGAACCGGCGTCAGCGGCGCACACTGGGTGACGCCCGCGTTGAGGGTGAACCGGGTCAGGGCGGTCACCGTCTGGGTGACGAGCAGGCCGCCGCCGGGTGACCAGCGGTAGACGTTGGCGATCCGGCACAGCGACGGGATCCTCGGCATGATCGTGGCGATCGGGGTGCCTACGTTCGCCCGCGCCGTGTCGATCATCCCCTGGTAGGTCGGGATGAGGTAGGACTCCCGGATCACCAGTTCCAGGCCCGTCGACCGGCCGTCGGGCACCGGCCGGCCGTCGAGTTCGACGGCGACCGTGTGGGAGTGGGTGGCCGGTCGGATCTGCACGTCCGGGGTGAGACCGGTGATCGGCACGGTGGTCCGGTTGGTCGCCCCCGAGACATGGGTGAGCGGCCCGGCCGGTCTGACCCGGGCACCCTGCGCGATGCCGTCCACCACCGTGTACGGGTTACCGAACAGCAGGCTGTTGGCGTTGGTGACGGCCAGCAGGGTGAAGATGCGGGTCCCGTCGCTCCACTGCGACCCCACGTCGGCGGTCGTCTTGCCGTGGTTGGTCACGACGATCTGGTTGCCGACGTTGTAGCCGTGGTTGCCGCCGACGTACGACCAGCCGGTGTTGATCGGACAGTTGTCGTCGGAGGTGTCGTGGACGCGGGTGCCCACGGCGGACATGACCGGCCACACCTGGGCGTCGGTCGCGGTCGAGGGCACGAGGCTCACCTGTGGCAGGCCGGAATGCCACAGACCGACCATCCCCTCGGGGTACGCCAGGTTGGCCGGCATCACCACGTCCCGGGTGGCGTCGAACCGCGACCTGACCGACATCAGGGCGTTGGACCGGTAGACGATCAGCTCGGGCATCCCACACCTCCACCGCGACGCACGACGATGCTGCCACTGTGCGCGTTTTCGCAGTTCACAGCGGTTTTGGGTCGGTTCCCGGACAGCATCGTCGGCCGTTCGGCGGACCTCGGTCGGACCACCCCCCACCGGCGACCGGGATATTCGCCATCTATGGGATTAGGTTCCTATTCCTGCCGTAATGTTCTTTTTGCCTGTTCGATGACCAGGCGACGTGCGTACTCGGGGGTCGTGCATGCGCATTCTGATCACTGGTGGGGCCGGTTTCATCGGCGCCAACCTGGCCCGCGCCGCGCTCGGCGAGCCGGCCGTCAAGGAGGTCAGCGTCCTCGACGACTTCTCGGTGGGGCTGCGCGGCAACCTCGCCGGGCTGGACGTCGACCTCGTCGAGGGGTCGATCCTGGACCCGGCGGCCCTGGACGCGGCGATGGCGGGCCGGGAGGCGGTGGTCCACCTGGCGGCGCTGCCCAGCGTGCCCCGGTCGCTGCGCGACCCGCTCGCCTCCCACCACGCGAACGCCACCGGCACGCTGATGGTGCTGGAAGCGGCCCGCCGGCACGACGTCGGGCACGTGGTGGTCGCCTCCTCCTCGTCGGTGTACGGGATGAACCCGGCACTGCCCAAGGAAGAGCTGACCTGGACCCGCCCGATGAGCCCGTACGCGGCCAGCAAGCTCGCCACCGAGGCGTACGCGCTGGCGCACCAGGCGTCGTTCGGGCTGCCCACGCTGGCGTTCCGGTTCTTCAACGTGTTCGGCCCCGGGCAGCGTCACGACCACGCGTACGCGGCCGTCATCCCCCGGTTCACCCACGCCGCCCTGCGCGGCGAGCCGGTCGAGGTGCACGGCGACGGCACCCAGTCCCGCGACTTCACCTACGTGGGCACGGTCTGCGAGGTCATCCTCGACGCGGTGCGCCGCCGGGTGCACCACCCGCATCCGGTCAACCTCGCCTTCGGCGCGCGGGCCAGCCTGCTCCAGGTCCTCGACGAGCTGGAGGAGGTGTTCGGCCGGCCGATCGCCCGACAACACGTGGCACCGCGTACCGGGGACGTCCCGCACTCGCTGGCCGACAACACCACCCTGCGGGAGTTGTTCCCGGACGTCACCCCGGTGGAGCGCCGGCAGGGGCTGCGGGCCACGGCCGGGTGGCTGGCCGAGCGGCTGGCCGTCGCCCCCGCCCCCCTCCGGTGACCCGGGCCGTGGGCCGGGCAGCCGCCGGCACGGCCCCCACCGCCACCGCCGCCACGGCCGAAGCCACGGCGACCGTCGACGCGACCACCACGACCGCCGACACCGCCACGACGGCCACTGCCGGGACGACGACCACCACCGTCGCGCCCCCGGCCGGCTCTCCGGCGTCGGGGCCGAGCCGGGACCGTACCGTCACGGTGGGCATCGCCACCGCGATGGTGGCCAAGGGAATCGGCCTGGCCGCGCCGCTGGTCATGACCCCCGCCTGCTTCCGGTACCTCGGCGAGCAGCGGTACGGCCTGTGGATGGCGATCACCGCGCTCACCGGGATGGCCTGGTTCGCCGACCTGGGGCTGGGCAACGGGCTGCTCACCCGGCTCGGCCAACTGGCCGACGACCCCCGCCGGCAGGCCCGGGAGATCTCCGGCGCGTTCGCCACCCTCGGCGTGGTCGCGGTGCTGCTGCTGGCCGCCCTGCTGGTGGTGACGCCGGTGGTGCCCTGGGTGGAGCTGTTCGCCGTCGGTGACCCGGTCGTCGCCGCGCAGACCCCCACCCTGGTCCTGCTCTGCTTCGGCGTGTTCGTCGTCAACATCCCGCTCTCGCTGGTCCAGCGGGTGCAGTACGCCCGTGGCCAGATGGTGCGGAGCAACGCCTGGCAGTCGGCCGGAGCCCTGGCCGCCCTGGCCGTGGTGCTCGCCGCCATCGCCGCCGGCTGGCCACCGCTTGCGGTCGTCGCCGGTGCGGTGCTGGCGGTGCCGGTGACCAACCTGCTCAACACCGTCACCTACTTCTGGGCCTGCCCGTCGGCGCACCGGCCGGGGCTGCGACTCGTGCACCGCGACACCATCGCCGGCCTGCTCCGGCTGGGCGTGCGGTTCTTCGTGCTCACCACGATGTCGTCGATCGCGCTGAACGTGGACAACCCGCTGGTCGCCAACGTGCTGGGGCTCGCCGCGGCGGCGCACTACGCGGTGGTGGGGAAGCTGTTCGGCGTGCTGTGGGTCTTCGTCGGGCTGGTGGGCATGACGGTCTGGCCGGTCAACGGTGCCGCCCTGGCCCGGGGCGAGGTGGCCTGGGTACGCCGCAACACCCGGCGGATGGTGCTGCTCTACGGGGTGGTCGTGGGCTCGGTCGGGTTGGCGCTGGTCGGCACCGGCCACCGGCTGATCGCCCTCTGGCTCGGGTCCGTCGACCGGTCGACGATCCGGCTGCCCGTCCTCGTCGGACTGGCCGGCTGGTCGCTGCTGGTCGCGGTCACCTCCCCGCTGATCATGGTGCAGAACAGCATCGGCCTGCTCCGGCCGCAGTTCGTCGGGTGGGCGGCGTTCCTGGTGCTGGCCACCGTGCTCAAGGTCTGGGGGCTGCGCCAGTTCGGCCTGGCCGGGCTGCCGGCGGCGGCCTGCGTCGCGTACCTGTCGACCATGGTGCCGGCCGCGCTGGTGGGCTACCGGCGGGCTCTCGCCCGGTGCGGTCCGTCGTGACCGGCCGGCTGCGGGTGCTGCGGGTCGTCGGCGAGCTGAACTTCGGCGGCACCGAGATGCGTACCGCCGAGCTGCTGCCCCGGCTCGCGGCCGGCGGTGTCGACCTGCACCTGGTGACGCTCAGCGACCGGGTCGGCCCGGGGCCGCTGGCCGACGTGGTCGCCCGGCACGGCGGCAGCGTCACCGCGATCCCCCTCGACCCGCGCTTCCCGCTGCGGTTCCTGCGGCTGCTCGGGCGGCTGCGCCCGGACGTGGTGCACGCCGACTGCGCCAACTTCTCGGGGGTGCCGCTCGCGCTGGCCGCGCTGCGCGGCGTACCCGGGCGGGTCGCGCACTTCCGGGGCGACGACAACGCGACACGCACCCTGCGCCGCCGCGTCTACCGGTGGGTCTGCGGGCGGCTGCTGCGGGTCTGCGCCACCGACATCCTCGGTGTCTCGCCCAGCTCGCTCACGTTCGGGTTCCACCCGGGCTGGCGTGACGACCCCCGGTGCCGGGTGGTGCTCAACGGGCTCGACCTCGACCGGCTCCGCCGCCCCAGCCCCGACGACCTGCGGGCCCTGATCGGCGCGGCACCCGCCGACCTGGTCTGCGTGACCGTGGGCCGGGCCTCACCCGAGAAACGCCGCTGGCTGCTGCCGCCGATCCTGGCCGCGCTGCGCGACCGGGGGGTGTCCGCGCACGCGGTGCTCGTCGGGCCGGGCGACCCGGCCGACGACGAGCGGGTCCGCGCGGCGGCGGACGCCGCCGGACTCGGCGACCGGGTGCACCTGCTGGGCCCCCGCGACGACGTGGGCGGGCTGCTGCGGCAGGCCGACGTCGTCGTCCACCCGTCCTGCCTGGAGGGGCTGCCCGGGGGAGTGCTGGAGCCCGTCGCGTTGGGCGTCGGCACGGTCGCCGCCGACCTGCCGGGCGTGCGTTTCATCGATGAGCGGCTGCCCGGCGTGACCGTCGTCGGGGTCGACGCCCCGCCGCAGGTGTGGGCGCGGGCGGTGGTCCGGGCGGTGGCGTACACCGCGTCGACCGCGCCCGCGGTGGCCGCCGACCGGTTCGTCCAGAGCGCCTTCGCCATCGACACGGCGGCCAGCACCCACCTGGAGATCTACCACCGCTGGACGGTGACCCGCCCCGGGCGGGACCGTACGCCACGAGAAAGCAGCCGGCCGCCGGTCGGCTCGGGACGGTGACAGAGATGAACGAGCAGACCGTGGTCGTGGACCCGCGACCCCTGCCCGACGGCGGACCGACCGGGCGGACCGGCCCACCGCGTCCGCTGCTCGTCGGGGCCTACGCCTTCCCGCACGGTGACGCCACCTCCAACCGCCTGCTGCAACTGGCCCGGTCCGCCGCGCCCGAGGGCACCCGCACGCTCGTCGTCAACGACTGGCCCTGCGAGCTGGCCTTCCCCGGCCGGCCACCCGAGGCGGCCGGCGTCGACCTGGTCACCCTGCGCGTGCGGGGCCGGCACCGGCTCACCCGGCTGCCGGCCCGGTTGGCCCGGCCGGTCCGCGTGCTGCGGGCCGCCCGCCGGCAGGGGGTACGCCGGGGCGACGTGAGCGTGGTGCTGCTCCCGATGGCGCTGATGACGTTGGGCAACTGGACGGTCCTGCGGCTCGCGCTGCGCTGCCCGGTGGTCGTCGACGCCAGCGAACGCCACGACCGGCGACAGTTCCGCCATGGCTGGCTGACCCCGTACTACGTCCGGCACCGCTGGTCGACGTTCCTGGCCACCCGGCTGGTCGACCGCGCCACCGCGGTCTCCACCACGCTGGCCGGCTACCTCAACGGGCACGGGATGTCGGTGCTGGTGGTGCCGCCGCAGGTGGACTGCGACGACTTCCCGGCGTCCCGGCCCCCCGCGCTCGCCACCGGCCTGCGGCTGCTCTACGCCGGCACCCCCGGCCGCAAGGACATGCTGGACGTGATCCTGCGCGGGATCGGCCGGCTCACCCCGGCGCAGCAGCGCCGGGTCAGCCTCACCATCGCCGGGGTCACCCGCGAGGACGCGGCCACCCACTCCGACCTGGACGTCGCGGTCCTCGACGGGATCGAGGCCGAGGTGCGGTTCCTCGGTCGGGTCCCCCGCGACACGGTGCTGACGCTGCTCGCGGAGTCGCACTTCTCGATGCTGGTCCGCCCCACCGGCGGGTACGCGGCCAACGGTTTTCCGTCCAAGGTGCCGGAGAGCCTCGCCGCCGGCTGCCCGGTGCTGCTCAACCACACCAGCGACCTCGCCGCCCACGTGCACGACGGAGTCGAGGGGCTGGTGCTCGACGGCAACGGGCCGGACGACGTACGGCGGGGGATCGAGCGTGCGCTGCGGCTGCGTGACGGGGAGTGGACGGCGATGAGCCGGGCGGCCCGGTCCCGGGCCCGTGCGTCGTTCGACCACCGCGCCTGGCGGGACGAGGTCAGCGCCTTCCTGGTGGCCGACGACCGGCGCTGAACCGGGTGTGGACGAAGCGGTGGGCGTCCCGGTCGGGGCGCCCACCGTCGGGTGACCTCAGCGCAGGACCGGGACCGGCAGGCGGGTCAGGTCGCCGGCCGGGGCGCCGACCCACGCAGGGGTCGCCGCGGTCGGAGTCACCGTCGGGTCCGCCTCCGCCACGTCGGCGTCGGCGCGTTCGCCGGGCAGGTGCAGCAGCACCCCGGCGACCACGCACCAGAACACGTACGGGTACGTCTGCCCGGTGCCGAAGATGGCCGACTCGGTGATCTGGATCAGCAGCCCGGTGACGACGAGCCAGACCAGCCCGGAGTCGGCCCGGCGCACCGGGGAGCGCAGGGCGACCCGTCCGACGGCCAGCAGCAGCAGCACCAGCGGTGCCACGGCGGCGAGCCCCAGCTCCAGCAGCAGTTGCAGGTAACTGTTGTGCACCACGCTCACCCCGGTCCCGAAGGACTCGTCGAGGCTGGCCAGGGCGAACAGGTGGTTGCGGGAGGCGTACCCGAAGCCCAGGGTGGGCCGGTTCTGCCACCACAGGTCCACCGTGGCCTGCCACATCTCGGTGCGGCCGTTGGACAGGTCACCGCCGGTGGGGTCGGTGAAGCGCAGGACGAGCTGCCGCACCCAGGGGCCGGCGAACAGGACCGGCAGCAGGTTGAACAGGTACGCCACCAGCAGTCCCACGGCCAGTCCGGCACCCAGCCGGACCACCCGGCCCAGCCCGTTGCGCAACACGACCCAGCAGGCCCCGGCGAGCACGGCGATCAGACCGGTGCGGGACTGCGACAGCAGCAGGCAGGCGACGGCCGGCACCATGCCGAGCAGGTCCGTCCGGCGGCGGGACTGCCGGTAGACCGCCCAGCCCAGCGGCGTGGTCAGGGCGCAGACGATGCTGAGCATGTTGGGGTTGTTGTAGAGGCCCTCGAAGCGGTCGGTCCGCGACAACGCGGCGACGAGCGTGCCGTCGGTGAACCCGAGGCCGAGGCTGATCAGGGCGGACCCGCTGAGCACCAGGTAGACCATGCGCAGGTCGGCCAGCATGACCGTCCGGTCGGGCCACCGTCGGCGGACCAGGACGTGCACCAGCGCGGCCAGCAGGAGCAGCGCCACCCCCCGTTGCAGGGTCTCCAGCGGCACCACCGACCAGGTGAAGCTCACCGTGGCCAGGCCGGCCATCGCCCAGAGCGCGCCGACGAGCAGCCGGGTCCACGGGTCGACCCGCGCCACCGTCCGGCCCGGCGTGCCCAGCGCCCAGACGATCAGGGCGGCCACCGCCGCGTACCGGGGATAGAAGCTGGCCTCCACCAGTCCCGGCAGCTTGGACGAGGCGCAGACCAGCAGCCCCATGGTCAGGCCCAGCAGCCAGCGCCAGCCGTCCATCTGCTGCGCGAGCGCGAACAGTGCGACCAGCAGCAGCGCCACCGCGCCGACCGCGACCAGCGGGACGGCGACGCTGGCGACGGTGGTGACCACCACGGCCAGGACCGCCCCGACGACCAGGCACAGTTGACCCACTCGGTTCCCCACGTGATGTCCTTCGACTCCGACGGGCCGGCAGTGCCGGCGATGGTCGTTTACTGCGTCAGCGCGGCACGCCCGCCAGGCCCGGCCGGGCCGGGTCGGACGTCCAGCGTTCCCGGGCGGCGTGCAGCGCGGTGATCATGTCCGGCCAGCTCGGCGGACGGTAACCGGTGGCGCGGGCGAGGGCGTCCGCGCGCATCGACCGGTCGCAGACGAACGCGTCGTCCGGCACCAGCTCACCGGGCCATGCGTACACCTCGGCGACCAGCCGGAGCAGGTCGTACTTCGTGATCGGTTCGGCGGCGACGTGGTAGAGGCCGGTCAGCTCCGGCCGGGGCAGGACCACCGTGCGCAGCAGCCGGGCGAACTCCACGGTCGTCACCCCGCTGTAGACCGCCCGGGTGAAGCCGCGCACCTGACCCTGTTGGGAGAGGAACCAGTCGACCAGGGAACGGCGGGTGGTCAGCTCGTGCCCGACGATCGACGTGCGCAGGGTGAGCGCCGACGCACCCGTCGCCTCACCCAGCAGCTTGGAGCGGCCGTAGAGGTCGGGCGGGTCGGGCAGGTCGTCCTCGAGGTAGCCGCCCCGCCGGCCGGAGAACACGCAGTCGGTGCTGACGTGGACGAGCCGGCCGCCGACCCGCGCGCAGGCGTCGGCCAGCAGGTGCGGGAAGAGCGCGTTGAGGGTGACCGTCGGCACCGCGTCCTGCACGTCCGGCCGCTGCTTGATGACGCCGACGCAGTTGACGACGACGTCGGGCCGCAGCTCGTCGACGAGCCGCCGGACGTCGTCGAACCGGGTCACGTCGACGGCCGGGACGATGCGGGCCAGCAGGTGCGGCGGAAACCAGCCCGCCCGGTCGTCGATGCGGCGGGCGAGGCCGTGCACGTCGAGCGTCGGATCGTCGGCGAGTTCGCGCAGCACGGCGTGCCCGAGCATGCCGGTGACCCCGACGACGAGGACCCGCCGCGCCGGGTCGGCGGCCCGCCGGCCCGCCCGCTGGTCGGTGCGGCGGCGGGGCACCCGGTCCGGGCGGGCGGGGTCGGTGCCCGCGCTCAACTCGTCACCACGGCCGCCGTGGCGGCGGCGACCTGCGCGCGCACCTCGGGCAGCGTCATCAGCAACGACTCGATCTCGGGTACGGACAGCCGGCGGGCGTTGTGCGAGTGGAAGTCGGCCAGCCCGCCGTGCTCGACGTCGCCCTCCTCGAAGTAGAGGGAGTAGTTGAGGTCGCGGCTGTCCACCGGCACCCGCAGGAAGTCGCCGAGGTCCTCGGCGAACGCGAGTTCCTCCCGGCTGGCCAGGGTCTCGTAGAGCTTCTCCCCGTGCCGGATGCCGAGGACGGTGTACTTCGCCGGCACCCCGAACAGGTTGCACAGCGCCGTGGCCAGGTCGCCGATGGTGCAGGCGTCGGCCTTGCGGATGAACACGTCCCCCGGCTGGCCGTGGGTGAACGCGTGCTCCACCAGTTCCACCGATTCGGGCAACGACATCAGGAAACGGGTCATCGACGGGTCGGTGACCGTCGGCAGACCGCCGCGCAGGATCTGGTCGATGAACAACGGAATCACCGATCCGCGCGAGTACATGACATTGCCGTAACGCACGCAGCAGACCCTCGTCCGGGCTGTCGCGTTGTTACGGGAGTGCGCCTGCGCCACCTTTTCCATCAACGCCTTGGTCATGCCCATCGCGTTGACCGGATAGACCGCCTTGTCGGTGCTCAGCAGAACCAGGGTCTCCACCCCGACACGTTCGCAGGCGTCCACCACGTTGGCGCTGCCGAGCACGTTCGTGCGGACCGCCTCCAGCGGGAAGAACTCGCAGGAGGGCACCTGCTTCAGTGCCGCGGCGTGGAACACGAACTCCATGCCCCGGGCGGCCTTGAGCACGCTGTCGTAGTCGCGCACGTCACCGATGTAGTAGCGGACCCGGTCGTTGCCGAGGCGGTGCCGCATCGCGTCCTGCTTCGACTCGTCCCGGCTGAGGACCCGCACCTCGGCGGCACCGGCGTCGAGTAGTCGGGAAACCATTGTCTGGCCGAACGAACCAGTGCCCCCGGTGACCAGGAAACGCCTGTCCGCAAGCGAGGAAAGCATATCTCCTCCTGCCTTTTCCCGTCGGACCATCCTCGGGGATCACGATCTCGTCAATGGTGACCATACTGTTGCGATAACGAGACCGTGCGCGCTTCCGGTAAAGGGAGGAGCAATCACGTTTCACGTTTTGCGCGGCGGTCGTCGTCGAGTCTGCGGTGTGGCAGATGTGAAACCGCGGAACGGTCGCCGGGGAAGTGGTAGGTCTGTTCCATGTCCAAAGTTGCTGCCCCCGCGGCACGGCCGCGCGCCGGTGAGGCCGGCCCGGTGACCGGCCGGGGGACCGACCCGTCGACCCGCCGACCGTACGACAGGTGGAAGCGGCTGCTCGACGTGCTCGGCGCGCTGGTCGTGCTGACCCTCGGCGCGCCCCTGCTGGCCCTGGTCGCCCTGCTGGTGCTGGTCACCCACGGGCGGCCGGTGCTGTTCCGGCACACCCGGCCCGGCCTGCACGGCGAACTGTTCGAGGTGGTGAAGTTCCGCACCATGCGCCACCCCGACCCGGAGCGCGGGCTGGTCACCGACGCGCAACGCCTCACCCGGGTCGGCCGGTGGCTGCGGGCGAGCAGCCTCGACGAACTGCCCGAGTTCTGGAACGTGCTGCGCGGCGAGATGAGCGTGGTCGGCCCCCGCCCGCACCTGGTGCGGTACCTGACCCTCTACACCCCTGAGCAGGCCCGCCGGCACGACGTACGGCCGGGCATCACCGGGCTCGCCCAGGTACGCGGACGCAACGCCCTGAGCTGGGAGGCGAAGTTCGCCTCCGACGTCGAGTACGTCGACAGGCGGTCCTTCCTGCTGGACCTGAGGATCCTGCTGACCACCGTCCGGGTGGTGCTCACCCGGGAGGGCATCTCCGCCCCCGGCGCGGCCACCTGGCACGAGTTCACCGGCAACGCCCCGTCGGCCACCGCCGACCTTCCCGCCACGCCGACCGCCGACGGGCCGGCACCCACGGCGTCGGCCGCCGGCCACCGGCCCGGGTCGTCGGCCGCCGACCGGGACGTCGTGCGGCCCCGATGAACCGGGTGCTGCTGCTGGGCGCGGGTGGCTTCCTCGGCCGGCACATCCACGCCACGCTGGCCGGCCACACCACCGTCCGGGCCCCCTCCCGCACCCGGTGCGACCCGGCCCGGATGGAACTGCCCGAGCTGACCGCGCTGGTCGCCCGGGAACGACCCGACGTGGTGGTGAGCGCGGCGGGCCGCATCGTCGGCTCCGGGTACGACTTCGTCCAGGCACACGTCGTGGCGACCGCGAAGCTCATCGAGGCGGTGGCCGTCGCCGCGCCCGGGGCACGGCTGGTCCGGATCGGCTCGGCGGCGGAGTACGGCGTCGTGCCGCACGGTCTCGCCGTCGGGGAGGACCACCCGGCCGCACCGGTGAGCGAGTACGGGCTCAGCCACCTGGCGGCCACCCGGCTGGCCGAGCTGGCGGGCGACGCCGGCCGGGTCGACACGATCGTGCTGCGGGTCTTCAACCCGGTCGGGCCGGGGATGCCGGCGGGCAACATGCTGGCCCGGGCCACCGCGATGGTCCGTACGGCGTTGGCCGACGGCGCGGACGACATCGCCCTGGGCCTGCACGACACGTACCGGGACCTGGTCGACGTGCGGGACGTGGCGGCGGCGGTGCTGGCCGCGACGCGGTGCGCCCCCGTCGGCGGGCACCGGGTCGTCAACGTGGGCAGCGGGCGGGCGACGGCCACCCGCGACGTCGTCCGGCTGCTGGCCGACGTGGCCGGGTTCACCGGTCGGATCCGCCCCGGCGGCTTCCCGCCCGACGCCACCCGCTCGGCCGCCGTGCCCTGGATGTGCGCCGACGTCGACCGCGCCCGCCGGGTGCTCGGCTGGGCCCCCGCGTACGACCTGACCGCGTCGCTGCGCGCCCTGTGGCGGGCCGACGGCGAACGATCGGACCGGCCGGTGGCCGGCGTGGCGGCGGGGTGAGGCGGATGCGGATCGGTCTGCTCACCCAGTGGTACGACCCGGAGCCCGGCCCGGCGGCCCTGCCCGGGATGCTCGCCCGCGCCCTCGCCGAACGGGGGCACGAGGTCCGGGTGCTGACCGGGTTCCCGAACTACCCGACCGGCCGGCTGGCCCCCGGCTACCGGCTGGCCCGCCGCCGCGACGAGGTCGTCGATGCGACCCGGGTACGCCGGGTGGCCCTCTATCCCAGCCACGACCGTTCCGCGCTGCGCCGGGTGGTGAACTACGGGTCGTTCGCGGTTTCCGCGCTGGTCTCCGGCACCCCGGCGCTGCGCGGCCTGGACGCCCTCTGGGTCGGCAACTCGCCGATCAGCGTCGCCCTGCCGATGTGGTTCACCCGGTACGTGCACCGGGTGCCGGTGCTGCTGCACGTGCTGGACCTGTGGCCGGACAGCGTGGTCGCGAGCGGGTTCCTCGGCACCGGCCCGGTGTCGCGGACCGTCGAGCGGGGGATGGCCGCCTGGTGCGCGGCGATGTACCGCAGCGCCTCCCGGGTCGCCCACGTCTCACCCGGTGCCGCCGACCTGCTCGCCGACCGGGGTGTGCCCCGGGACAAGCTGGTGCACGTCCCGGTGTGGGCGGACGAGACGTTGGGCGTCCGCGCCGCCGACCTGCGTGCCGAACTAGGGCTCCGACCCGACCAGGTGGTACTGGTGTACGCGGGCGCGCTCGGCGAGGCGCAGGGGCTCGACTCGCTGGTCGACGCCTGCGCCCGTACCGACGACCCCCGGCTGGTGTGCCTGATCGCCGGCTCCGGCACCACACAGGACCGGCTGCGTCGCCGGGTCACGGCGGTGGGCGCGTCCAACGTCCGGTTCCTCGGGCAGCTGCCCCGGGAACGGATGCCCGCGCTGATGGCCACCGGGGACGTGCACTACGTGAGCCTGCGCCCCGGCGGCATGTCCGCGTACACGATGCCGAGCAAGGTGCAGGCGACCCTCGCCGCCGGGCGGGCGCTGCTGGTCGCCGCGGAGGGCGACGCCGCCGCGGTGGCCCGGGACAGCGGCGCGGGGATCACCGCCCGGCCCGGTGACCCCGACTCGATCGCCGACGCCCTGCGGGAGGTCTGTGACCTGGGCCGGGAGAAGCTGGAACTGCTCGGGCAGGCCGGCCGGGCGTACTACGACCGGATGTTCTCCGTCGCCGTGGGTGCCGACCGGGTCGAGCGGATCCTGCGCGAGATGGTGGCGGACCCGGGGTTCAGGGCCAGTCGTCGCCGGCGGTGAGCCGTCGGGCGAGCAGGTCGGCCAGCGGGATGGACTCGCCGTCGCGTCCGCCGCGCCCGACGACCAGGGGCGGCCGGGCCGGCGGCACGTCGACGCCGAACAGCCGGGCGCGCACGCCCGACGGCACGGTGAGCAGGTAGAACCGGCCGTCGACGGCGACCGCGCGCAGGCCGGCCCGGTCGACGTACCAGCCGGTCAGCCCGGTCCGGTAGCGGCCCCGCCCGTCGTAGCCCTGGGCCACCAGCCGGGTGGTGCGCAGCCCGCGCCGGGTCGCCTCGGCCGTGAACCGGGCCACCAGCTCCTCGGCCTGCGCGTGCTCGCCGTCACGCCGGCGGGCGTCGGCCGCCGCGTGTGCCCGGACCGCCCGCTGCTGCCGCTCCCGCCACTGCGGATCGCCGTCACCATCCATGCCGCGACGGTACGCCCACCGCCGCCCCGCCCGGTGGGTGCCGGGCGGGGCGGCGGTGGTGGTCAGGCCAGGCCGGCCCGGCGCAACGCCTCGGCCATCGCGTCGTTGGCGGGTGCCGGCGCGGAGCCGCCCCGGCCCTGCCGTTGCTGCGGCCCGCCCCGGGTACCGCCCCGCTGCTCCCGCTGGCCGCCGGACCCGCCCGCGCCGCCGGACCCGCCCGCGCCGCCGGACCCGCCCGCGCCGCCGGACCTCCCCGCGCTGCCGGACCCGCCTGCGCCGCCGCGCCGGCCGCCCGGGGTGTCGCCGCGCCCGCCCTGGGGGGTGCCGCGCTCGCGCCGCTGCCCGTCGGCGGCCGGCCGGCCACCACCTGCCGGCACCTCGTCGTCCAGCCGCAGGGTCAACGAGATCCGCTTGCGCGGCACGTCGACGTCGAGCACCTTGACCCGGACCACGTCACCGGACTTCACCACGTCGCGCGGGTCCTTGACGAAGGTGTGCGACATCGCCGAGACGTGCACCAGGCCGTCCTGGTGCACGCCCACGTCGACGAACGCGCCGAACGCGGCCACGTTGGTGACCACGCCCTCCAGCAGCATCCCGGGGGTGAGGTCGCCGATCTTCTCCACCCCCTCGACGAAGGTGGCGGTGCGGAACTCCGGTCGCGGGTCCCGGCCGGGCTTCTCCAGCTCGGCGAGGATGTCGGTGACGGTGGGCAGGCCGAAGGTGTCGTCGACGAAGTCGGTGGCCCGCAGCCCGCGCAGGATCGCCGACTTTCCGATCAGCGAGCGCAGGTCCTGACCGGTGCTGGCCAGGATGCGCCGGACCACCGGGTACGCCTCCGGGTGCACGCTGGACGAGTCGAGCGGGTCGTCGCCGCCGGGGATGCGCAGGAAGCCGGCGCACTGCTCGAACGCCTTCGGGCCGAGCCGGGCCACCTTCTTCAGCTCGGCGCGGGTGCGGAACGGGCCGTTGGCGTCCCGGTGCAGCACGATGTTCTCGGCGAGCCCGGCACCGATGCCGGAGACCCGGGTCAGCAGCGGGGCGGAGGCGGTGTTGACGTCCACCCCGACGCCGTTGACGCAGTCCTCCACCACCGCGTCCAGCGAGCGGGACAGCTTCACCTCGGACAGGTCGTGCTGGTACTGGCCGACGCCGATCGAGCGCGGGTCGATCTTGACCAGCTCCGCGAGGGGGTCCTGGAGCCGGCGGGCGATGGAGACCGCGCCGCGCAGCGACACGTCCAACGTGGGTAGTTCCTGCGAGGCGTACGCGGAGGCCGAGTAGACCGACGCGCCTGCCTCGGAGACCATCACCTTGGTCAGACCGAGCTGCGGATACCGCTTGATCAGGTCGGCGGCGAGCTTGTCGGTCTCCCGGCTGGCGGTGCCGTTGCCGATCGCGACCAGCTCCACCCGGTGCGCCCCGGCCAGCTTCGCCAGCGTCTCGACCGAGGCGTCCCACTGCCGGCGCGGCTCGTGCGGGTAGATCGTGTCGGTGGCGACCACCTTGCCGGTGGCGTCGACCACCGCCACCTTCACCCCGGTCCGCAGGCCCGGGTCGAGACCCATCGTGGCGCGGCTGCCGGCCGGGGCGGCGAGTAGCAGGTCGCGCAGGTTGGTGGCGAAGACCCGCACCGCCTCCTCCTCGGCGGCCTGCCACAACCGCATCCGCAGGTCGGCACCGAGATGGATCAGGATCCGGGTCCGCCACGCCCAGCGCACCGTGTCGGCCAGCCACCGGTCGGCGGGCCGGCCCGCGTCGCTGATGCCGAACCGGCCGGCGATGGCCGCCTCGTAGCGGGTCGGGCCGGTGGGCGGGGCGTCCGGGTCCTCCTCGGCGTCGGGGGCCATGGTGAGGTCGAGCACGCCCTCCTTCTCGCCCCGGAACATCGCCAGGATGCGGTGCGAGGGCAGCTTCGGGTACGGCTCGGCGAAGTCGAAGTAGTCGGCGAACTTCGCTCCGGCGTCCTGCTGCCCCTCGCGTACCCGGGCGACCAGTCGGCCCCGCGACCACATCTGCTCGCGCAGGGCGCCGATCAGGTCGGCGTCCTCGGCGAACCGCTCGATCAGGATGGCCCGCGCGCCCTCCAGCGCGGCGGCGGCGTCGGCCACCCCGCGGTCGGCGTCGACGAACCCGGCGGCCGTCTCCTTCGGGTCCCGGGTCGGGTCGCCGAGCAGCGTCTCGGCCAACGGCTCCAGCCCGGCCTCCCGGGCGATCTGCGCCCGGGTCCGCCGCTTGGGCTTGTACGGCAGGTAGATGTCCTCCAGCCGGGACTTCGAGTCGGCCGCCATGATCTGCGCTTCCAGCGCCTCGTCCAGCTTGCCCTGGCTGCGGATCGACTCCAGCACCGCGGCCCGCCGCTCGTCCAGCTCCCGCAGGTAGCGCAGCCGCTCCTCCAGGGTGCGCAGCTGGGCGTCGTCGAGCAGGCCGGTGGCCTCCTTGCGGTAACGGGCGATGAACGGCACGGTCGCACCGCCGTCGAGCAGCTCCACGGCCGCCCGCACCTGGCGCTCGGCGACGCCGAGCTCGTCGGCGATCCGCTGATGGACTGACTGGGTCACGATGTTGATCCGCCTTCGTTTCGGGTTCCCTGCTGCATTGTGCCGCCCACCCCCGACGCCCCGCGCCACCCCCGCCGGGACCGTGCCGCCCGCCGCCCACCGGCCGCCCCGGGCCCGGCCCCCGGCCGGCCCGCCCGCCGGCCCCGGCCCGCCCGCCGGCCCCGGCCCGCCCGCCGGCCCCGGCCCGCCCGCCGGCCCGGTGCGAGCCGGCGCGGCCGGGCGGTCGGCTGCGCTAGCGTGGCGATCATGGACCAACCTGCGGACCCGCGTGCCCGTCGGCTCTTCGGTGGCAGCGCCCGAGCCCTCGGCGACCTGGCCGCGAGCCCGTTCCGGGCCGACCGGGACCGGATCGTCGCCTCACCGTTCTTCGCCCGGCTCGGCGGGGTGACCCAGGTGATCAGCCCGGTCGGCTCCGGGCTGCTGGTGCACAACCGGCTCACCCACAGTCTCAAGGTCGCCCAGGTGGCCCGCGCGATCGCCGAACGGCTGACCGCCGACCCGATGTACCGGGACCTGCTGGACAAGCTGGGCGGCTGCGACCCGGACGTGGTGGAGGCCGCCGCCCTCGCCCACGACCTCGGCCACCCGCCGTTCGGGCACCTGGGGGAACGGGTGCTCGACCGGCTGGCCCGGCAGCGGCTCGGGCTGGCCGACGGCTTCGAGGGCAACGCCCAGTCGTACCGGATCGTCACCAGCACCGAGATCCGCGGCGCGGCCACCACGGGCCTCGACCTGACCGCCGCCGTCCGGGCGGCGATGCTGAAGTACCCGTGGACCAGGCTGGACCACCCCGACCCGCACCCCCGGCACCTGCGACCCGCGCCCCGGGGCGCCGCCGCCCCGCCGGACGACCCGGACAGCGGCTCGGTGAAGTTCGGCGCGTACGGCACGGAACTCGCCGACCTGCGGCAGGCCCGCGCGCCGTTCGCCGGGCGGGTCGCGCCGTGGCAGCAGACCGTCGAGGCGTCGGTGATGGACACCGCCGACGACATCGCGTACGCCATCCACGACGTGGAGGACTTCTACCGGGTGGGGGTGCTCCAGCAGGGCACCGTCGCCGCCGAGCTGATGGCCTGGCAGCGCGAGGGCGGACACCTGCGGGCGGTCACCGACGCCGCGTTGACCGGCGCGGCCCGCCGGCCCGGTTCGGCGATCGAGGCGCTGCGCCGGCAACTGCACCGCAAGGACGCCTGGATCGCCGACGACGACGCGTTCGCCGCCGCCGTCGAGCACGTCCGCGAGGAACTGGTGGACGGGCTGCTGGCGCTGCCCTTCGACGGCTCGATCGAGGCGGAGCAGTACGTGGCCCGGTTCTCGGCCCGGTGGACCACCCGGCTGGTCGACGCGATCACGGTGACCGCCGCCCCGGACGTGCGCTCCGGCCACGTGCTGCTGGCCCGCGCCCAGTGGCACGAGGTGCAGGTGCTCAAGTTCGTGCACCACCGCTTCGTGCTGGCCCGCCCCGACCTGGCCCTGCACCAGCGGGGCCAGGCCCGGCTGCTGGGCACCCTGGTCGAGTCGCTGTGGGAGTGGCTGCTCGACCCCGAGGAGGAGTCCCGGCTGCCCCGCCGCCTGCCCGACCTGGTCGAGCTGGCCGAGGCGGAGCTGCACCCGCGTACCCCGGACCGGATCTCCCGGGCCCGGGGGCGGGCCATCGTCGACTTCGTCGCCCAGCTCACCGACGGGCAGGCGGCGGCGATGCTGGACGTGCTGTCGGGCCGCTCCGGCGCGCTGTGGACCGACGCCTTCGTGCTCTGAGCGGCGGGCCTGCGCTCTCCGGCGACCGGCGCGGTAGGCCTGCGGTCAGGCGACCGTCTGCCACCAGCCGTCGACCGCCGACGGGTCGTCGACCACCACCCGCTCGCCGGGACGGGGCACCGCCAGCCGTACGCCGCGCGCCTTGGCCTCGGCCCAGAGCCGGTCCACCGGCTCGGACCAGTCGTGCAGGGCCAGGTTGAAGGTTGCCCAGTGCACCGGGACGAGCAGGTCGCCGCGCAGGTCGAGGTGGGCGGCGACGGCCTCCTCGGGGAACATGTGGATGCCCGGCCAGGCCCGGTCGTACGCGCCGATCTGCATCAGCGTCACGTCGAACGGCCCGTGCTCCGCGCCGATCTCGGCGTAACCGTCGAAGTAGCCGGAGTCGCCGGTGTAGAAGACCTTCCGGTGTTCCCCGGCGACCACCCACGAACTCCACAGCGTGCCGTCGCGGCGCAGCCCCCGGCCGGAGAAGTGCTGGGCGGCGGTGGCGGTGATCTCCAGGCCGCCGACCCGGTGCCCTTCCGACCAGTCCAGCTCGACGATCCGGTGCTCGGGCACCCCCCACCGGTCGAGGTGCGCGCCGACGCCCAGCGGCACCAGGAACGGCGCCGACTGCCGGCGGACCAGCTCCCGGACGGTGGCCATGTCGAGGTGGTCGTAGTGGTCGTGGGAGATGAGGACGGCGTCGACGGTGGGCAGCTCGTCGAGGCGTACCGGGGGTTCGTGCAGCCGCTTCGGCCCCACCGCGGCCGACGGCGAGCACCTGTCGCTCCACACCGGGTCGATCAGCACCCGGTGCCCCTCGATCTCGACGAGCGTCGAGGCGTGGCCGTACCAGACGACGTTCAGCTCCCGCTCGACGTCGGTGGTCCGGGCGGGGGCCGGCCGCACCAGCGGGACCGGGGCGGTCGGGCGGCGACGCTGCTGGCCGAAGAGCAGCTCCCGCAGCAGGTTACGGCCGGGATCGCCGCCGGGCATGGTGCGGGTGGCGACCCGGTTGTGGAAGGTGCCGTCGCGGAACTGCGCCGACCGGGCGGCCCGTTCGGCGCGGGCCCCGGTCAGCCGGCCGCCCAGCGCCGCCGGCACGTCCCGGGCCGTCCACGCCAGGCCGGCGATCGCGGCCAGTCCCGCCACCTGCCACAGTTGCCCGCCGCGCGTCCGCCCGGCCGTGCGCTCCGCCGCTTTCCCCATGTGTCGTCCCCCTCGCCGGTGTCCCGCAGTACACGGTAGTCACCGCCGGCCGCTCCCGCCCACGTCGAGCCACGGTCCGCCCCGCTTCGGAGGCCGGGCGGCGGGAGACCGGGCCGGTGAGCGGCCCGGACGCCGGGCGGTGGGAGGCCCGGGTGGCGGAGCGGACGGCAGGGCCGGTCAGCCGCCGTTGCTGGGTCGCTGCCGGGCCACCCGGTGCCGGGGCGCGTCGGCGGTGCCCCTGAGCTGCGCGGTAGCGTCCAGGAAGAACCGCCCGAGGCGGGCCCGGGCCTGCACCACCGGGTGGGTGGCGCCGAAATTGTCCCGGTCGGCCTGGCCGTCGGCGAAGAGCACGTAGGTCAGCACGGCCGCCCCGGTGGTGTCGAAGACCACACCGGCCTCGTGCCGGGCGTCGACGAACCAACCCGCCTTGGTGGCCACCCGGGCCCGCTCCGCCGAGGACATGGTGCGCCGGATGCCGTCGGTGAAGGCGACCGGGGAGCGCAACAGCTTGAGCACGAGGGCGGTCGACGACGGCGACAGCAACGTGCCGGCGACCAGGGCGCGCAGCAGCGTGTGCGTCTCCCGGGCGGTGCTGGTGCCGAGATAGAACCGGTGGGGGTCGGACAGCGGCTGCACCTGGGTGTTGGGGAAACCCTTGGCGGCCAGGGTGCGGTTGATCTCGGCGGCCGGGCAGACCAGGCCGCACAGCCGCGACGCGGTGTCGTCGGAGACGGTGAGCAGGTTGGCCAGCACGTGCCCGACGGTCACCGAACTGGGGTAGGCGGTGTCCAGGACGAAGATGCCGTCCCCGCCGGGCACCACGGTCGAGGCGGCCACCTCGACCCGCTGGTCGAGGGTGAGCAGCCCCCGGTCGATCCGGTCGAGCACCGCGACGGCCACCGCGATCTTGTTGACGCTGTACGCCTCGACCCGCCGGTCGGCGGACTCGGAGACCGCGACCAGCGGGGTGACGCCGTTCTCCAGGCTGAGGTGGACCTGCCAGTTGCCGCCGGTCAGCGACTTCTCCCGTTGGAAGGCCGCAGCGATCCGCGGGGCGACGAGTTCCGGGCTCGCCTGGGCGGTGGCGGACTTGCCGGGGCGGCCGGCGGCCGACGCCGCACTGCCGACGAGCACCGCCCCGGCCGTGGCGGCCGTGCCGAGGCCCAGCGCGGTCCTGCGGTTCACCCTGCTGGTCATGCCTCTCCCGTCGCGTGGTGGCCCGGAGCTGTCTCCGGGCCACCACTCTAGGTGAGTGGCCGGGTCCGTGGGGGGCCGCTCAACGCCGTCGCCGTCGGGCCGCCCCACCCGCCGCGAGTGCCGTCCCGACCGCCAGCGCCGTCCCGGCCGCGACCGCCACCCCCGTACCGACCGCGGCGGCAGTCCTGCCGGCCGGTACGCCGGACCGGCGCAGCAGGGCGGACAGCTCCGGCAGCCAGCCGCCGCGTACCGCCGCGCCGGCCGGGTCCGGGGCGAACACGACGCCGTCGTGCGGGGCGACGGCCCGCCCGGTCAGCCCGCCGCGCCGCATCAGCGGCCCGACGAGCGCGTCGTACACGCCCGGCAGGAGAGTGAAGCCACCCCGCATGAGCAGGTTGACCCGGCCCACCGACACCTCCCGGCGGGGCCGGTCGGCGCAGCGGGCGACGGCCCGCGCCACCCGCTGCGGGGTGGTGACCGGCAGCGGCGGCCGGCCGGCCCGCCCCAGGTAGTTCGCCGCCCGCTGGTAGACCGGGGTGTCCACACTGCCCGGGGTGATCAGGCAGACGTGCACCCCGGGAAGTTCCCGGGCCTCCTGCTGCACGGTGCGGACCAGCCCCTGAAGGCCCCACTTGCTGGTCACGTAGCCGCTCATGTAGGGGGCGGTGACGTGCCCGAGGACCGAGCCGGTGAGGATCAGGGTGCCCCCGCCGGCCGCCCGGAACCGGCGCAGCGCCACCCGGAGGACACCGGCCGCGCCGAGCAGGTCGGTGCGGACCACCCGGTCGAAGACCTCCGCCGGGAGTTCCTCGAACCGGCCGTACGCCATCACCGCCGCGGTGTGCACCCACACGTCGATCCGGCCGAACTCGTGTTCCGCCGTGTCGGCCAGGGCGTCGAGCGCGTCGGGGTCGGTGACGTCGGTGGGCACCGTGCGTACCCGCCCGGCGCCGGCGTCGTGGCACTCCCGGCGTACCTCGGCCAGGCTCTCGGGGGAGCGGGCGGCGAGGACCAGCCGGTCCCCGCGCCCGGCGAACTCCAGGGCCGCCGCGCGGCCGATGCCGCTGGTGGCCCCGGTTACCACCACCACCCGGCTCACGGGGCCAGCACGACCTTGACGCAGCCGTCGGACTTCTTCTGGAACATCTCGTACGCCTTCGGCGCGTCCACCAGCGGCAGCCGGTGGGTATGCAGGTCCTCCACGCCCAGCGGGTCGTCGTCGCCGGACAGCAGCGGCAGGATCTCGTCGGTCCACCGGCGTACGTGGCACTGGCCCATCCGCAGCTGGATGCCCCGGTCGAACATCTCCATCAGCGGCATCGGGTCCACCTCGCCGCCGTACACCCCGGAGATCGAGACGGTGCCGCCGCGCCGGACGGCCTTGAGGGCGGCCTTGAGCACGGTCAGCCGGTCCACGGCGACCTTGTCGATCATCGTCTGGGCCAGCTTGTCCGGCAGCAGACCGGCGGCGCTCTGGGCCAGCTTGCCGCTGGTGGAGCCGTGCGCCTCCATGCCGACCGCGTCGATCACCGCGTCCGGGCCGCGCCCGTCGACCAGGTCGATCAGCGCGCCGGGGACGTCGTCGAGCTGGCTGACGTCGAGCGTCTCGATGCCGTGCCGGCGGGCCATCTCCAGCCGCTCCGGCACCAGGTCCAGCCCGATCACCCGGCCCGCGCCGAGGTGCCGGCCGATCCGGGCGCAGAACTGTCCGACCGGGCCGAGCCCGAACACGGCCAGGGTGCCGCCGGGCGGGGTGTCGGCGTACCTCACCGCCTGCCAGGCGGTGGGCAGGATGTCGCTGAGGTAGAGGTAGCGCTCGTCGGCCCCGGTCTGCGGGATGGTGATCGGGCCGAACTGGGCCTGCGGGACCCGCAGGTACTCGGCCTGCCCGCCGGGGACGGAGCCGTAGAGGGAGGTGTAGCCGAACAGCGACGCGCCCTTGCCCTCGGCGGTCACCTGGGTCGTCTCGCACTGGGCGTAGAGCTGCCGCTCGCACATCCAGCAGTGCCCGCAGGCGATGTTGAACGGGACGACCACCCGGTCGCCGGGCTTGAGCCGGGTCACCCCGGAGCCGACCTCCTCGACGATGCCCATCGGCTCGTGCCCGAGGATGTCACCGGGCTTCAGGTACGGCCCGAGCACCTCGTACAGGTGCAGGTCGGAGCCGCAGATCGCGGTCGAGGTGATCCGGACGACCGCGTCGGTCGGTTCCTCGATCCGGGGGTCCGGTACGTCGTCCACCCGGACGTCGTGCCGGCCGTGCCAGGTCAGTGCCTTCATGCCTGAAATCCCCTCTCGGTGCCGTCGACGGGACTGCTACCCCGAGGGAGGCGCTTGAACCAGCGACCCCGGTCCCACCTGCCCCGGGGCGACCACGGCCCGGGAACGGCGCGACCGCCGCACCCGGGCGGGGTACGGCGGTCGCGGTGGGGCTCAGGTGTTCAGGAACCGGGGGTGTCGCCGCGCTTGGCGGTGGCGGTGAGGTAGTCCCGGTTGAGCCGGCCGATGGTGTTCAGCGGGATGCCCTTGGGGCAGACCGCGGTGCACTCGCCGGCGTTGGTGCAGCCGCCGAAGCCGGCCTCGTCGTGCGCGTCGACCATGCCGATCACCCGGGTGTAGCGCTCCGGCTGGCCCTGCGGCAGCAGCGAGAGCTGGGTGACCTTGGCGGCGGTGAAGAGCATGCCGGAGCCGTTGGGGCAGGCCGCCACGCAGGCGCCGCAGCCGATGCAGGCGGCCGACTCGAAGGCGGCGTCGGCGTTGGCCTTGGCCACCGGCGCGGCGTGCGCCTCGGGGGCGCTGCCGGTCGGCGCGGTGATGTACCCACCGGCCGCGATGATCTTGTCGAAGGCACTCCGGTTGACCACCAGATCCTTGATCACCGGGAAGGCGCGGGCCCGCCACGGCTCGATGTCGATCGTCTCGCCGTCTTTGAACTGCCGCATGTGGAGTTGGCAGGCGGTGGTGCCGCGCTGCGGCCCGTGCGCGTCCCCGTTGATCATGAGGCCGCACATGCCGCAGATGCCCTCGCGGCAGTCGTGGTCGAACGCGACCGGCTCCTCCCCGGCGAGGATCAGCCGCTCGTTGAGCACGTCGAGCATCTCCAGGAACGACATGTCGGGGGAGACGTCGTCGACCGGGTAGGTCACCATCCGCCCCTTGTCCTGGGGGCCGGACTGACGCCAGATGCGCAGGGTCAGGTTCACTTGTAGCTCCGCTGCGTGGGGTGGACGTACTCGAACTTCAGGTCTTCCTTGTGCAGCACGGCCGGCTCACCGGTGCCGGTGAACTCCCAGGCCGCCACGTAGGCGAACCGGTCGTCGTCGCGCTGCGCCTCACCGTCGGGGGTCTGGTGCTCGGCCCGGAAGTGGCCGCCGCAGGACTCCTCGCGGTGCAGGGCGTCGATGCACATCAGCTCGGCCAGCTCGAAGAAGTCGGCCACCCGGCCGGCCTTCTCCAGCGACTGGTTGAGCCCCTCGCCGTCGCCCGGCACCCGGACCCGCTTCCAGAACTGCTCCCGCAGCGCCCGGATCTCGTCGATGGCCTTGCGCAGCCCGGCCTCGGAGCGCTCCATGCCGCAGTGTTCCCACATGATCTGGCCCAGCTCCCGGTGGAACGAGTCCACCGTCCGGTCGCCGTTCACGGCCAGCAGCCGGGCGATCCGGTCCTCCACGTCGCGCCGGGCCTGCACCGCCGCCGGGTGGCTGGCGTCGACCTTGTCCAGCGGCCCGGAGGCCAGGTAGTGGGCGATGGTGGTGGGCAGCACGAAGTACCCGTCGGCCAGGCCCTGCATCAGCGCCGACGCGCCGAGCCGGTTCGCGCCGTGGTCGGAGAAGTTGGCCTCACCGATGACGAACAGGCCGGGGATGGTCGACTGGAGGTCGTAGTCGACCCACAGCCCGCCCATCGTGTAGTGCACGGCCGGGTAGATCCGCATCGGCACCTGGTACGGGTCCTCGCCGGTGATCCGCTCGTACATCTCGAACAGGTTGCCGTACTTGGCCTCGATGGCCCTGCGGCCGAGCCGTTCGATCGCGTCGGCGAAGTCGAGGTAGACCCCGAGCTTTGTCGGCCCGACGCCCCGGCCCTCGTCGCAGACGTTCTTGGCGGCCCGGGAGGCGATGTCGCGGGGGACCAGGTTGCCGAACGACGGGTAGATCCGCTCCAGGTAGTAGTCCCGCTCGTCCTCCGGGATCTGCCGGGGGTCGCGGTCGTCGCCCTTGGCCTTCGGCACCCAGACCCGGCCGTCGTTGCGCAGCGACTCGCTCATCAGGGTCAGCTTCGACTGGTGGTCGCCGGAGACCGGGATGCAGGTCGGGTGGATCTGGGTGTAGCAGGGGTTGGCGAAGTACGCGCCCTTGCGGTGCGCCCGCCAGGAGGCGGTGACGTTGCAGCCCTTGGCGTTGGTGGAGAGGTAGAAGACGTTGCCGTAGCCGCCGGAGGCGAGCACCACCGCGTCGGCCATCTCGGTGCTGATCTCACCGGTGACCATGTCCCGGACCACGATGCCCCGGGCCCGGCCGTCCACGACGACCAGTTCCAGCATTTCGTGCCGGGTGTGCATCTCCACGTTGCCCAGGCCGATCTGCCGCTCCAGCGCCTGGTACGCGCCGAGCAGCAGCTGCTGGCCCGTCTGGCCCCGGGCGTAGAAGGTGCGCTGCACCTGCGCGCCGCCGAAGGAACGGGTGTCCAGCAGCCCGCCGTACTCGCGGGCGAACGGGACGCCCTGGGCGACGCACTGGTCGATGATGTTGACCGACACCTCGGCGAGCCGGTGCACGTTCGACTCGCGGGAGCGGAAGTCGCCGCCCTTGACCGTGTCGTAGAAGAGCCGGTGCACCGAGTCGCCGTCGTTGCGATAGTTCTTGGCGGCGTTGATGCCGCCCTGCGCGGCGATCGAGTGGGCCCGGCGCGGGCTGTCCTGGTAGCAGTAGCTGCGCACCCGGTAGCCCTGCTCGGCGAGGGTGGCGGCGGCGGAGCCACCGGCCAGGCCGGTGCCCACCACGATCACCGTCAGCTTGCGCCGGTTCGCCGGGTTGACCAGTTTGGCCTCGAAGCGGCGGGTCTCCCAGCGCTTCTCGACCGGGCCGTCGGGAGCCTTCGTGTCGGCGATCGGCTCGCCCTCGGTGAAGAGTTCCATGTCAGGACACCAATCCGGTGAGTACGGCGAACGGGACCACCAGGTAGCCGGCGCAGAGCACCACGGCGAAGACCAGCGCGGCGGTGCGGGCCCGGCGCTCGCCCCGGGGGGTCTGCTGGCCGAGGCTGCGCAACGCGGAGAACACCCCGTGCCGCAGGTGGAAGCCGACGGTGACGATCGCCAGCGTGTAGAACAGCGTCACGTACCAGCGGTCCGGGGCGAAGTCGGCGACCACGTTGCCGTACGGGTTGCTGGCGTCGCCGACCGGGTTGAGCGTGCCGGTGGTCAGGTCCAGGATGTGGTAGATCACGAACAGCAGGATGATCACTCCGCCCCAGCGCATGGTGCGCGCGGCGTAGCTGCCCTGGACCTTCTTGCGGTGGGCGTAGCGCACCGGGCGGGCGGCGCGGGCCCGGACGGCCAGCACGGTCGCCGCCCAGATGTGCCCGATCACGGCCACCACCAGCGCGGTGCGCAGGATCCACAGGAACCAGACCCCGGGCAGCAGCGGCTTGCCGATGTCGCGCAGCCAGTGCGCGTAGTGGTCGAACGAGGTCTCGCCGGTGAACACCTTGAGGTTGCCGAGCATGTGGGCGACGAGGAACAGCACGAGCATGATGCCCGTCACCGCCATGACGGCCTTGAGGCCGACGTTGGAGCGGATGGGCGACCGAGTTTTCGTGATTACCACCTGACCGACGCTAGGAGCCCGGCAATCAGTCGTCCAATGCATCGAAGTCGCAGTCTCGATAGCCGTAAGCTATGAAGATGCAGCTCCATCAGCTGAGGTACTTCGTCGCAGTGGCTGAAGTACGACATTTCACCCAAGCCGCCGACATCGTCGGCATAACCCAGCCGTCGTTGAGTAAGCAAGTTCACGCTCTGGAGACCACCCTCGGCGCCCCCCTGTTCGAGCGGGTACGCGGCAACATCGCCCTCACCGCCGCCGGGGAGGTGCTGCTGCCGCTGGCCAAACGCATCCTCGCCGACGTCGACACCGCCACCCGGGAGGTGCAGGAACTGGTCGGCCTGCGCCGGGGCCGGGTCCGGCTCGGGGCCACACCCAGCCTGGCCACCTCGCTCGCCCCACCGGTGCTGCGCCGGTTCCGCGACGCCCACCCCGCCGTCGACCTGCGGGTCGAGGAGGGCGGCTCGCAGGACCTCGTCCGCGACCTGCTGCGCGGCGACCTCGACCTCGCCCTGATCATCATGCCCGCGCAGGGGGCCGACCCCGGACTGCGGGTCGACCCGATCCTGCGGGAGAGCCTGGTGATCGCCTCGGTGGAGCCGCTGCCCGCCGCGCTGGTCAGCGGTGAGCTGCGGATCACCGACCTGCGCGACCAACCCCTGGTGATGTTCCGCGAGGGCTACGACCTGCGCGACGCCACCATCCAGGCGTGCCGGGAGGCCGGCTTCGAGCCCACCTTCTCGGTCGACGGCGGCGAGATGGACGCCGTGCTCAGCTTCGTCGAGGCGGGACTGGGCATCGCCCTGGTGCCGGGCATCGTGGTCAGCCGCCGCCCCGGCATCCGGGTCACCCGGCTCGCCCCGCCCGGGGTGCGTCGGACCATCGCGGTGGCCCGCCGCCGCGACATCGTACCCACCCACGCCGGACGGGAACTGCGGCGCATCCTGCTCGACTACGTGCACGCGGCCACCAGTACCAGCGACCTGCCGCCGGGCGTGGAGCCGTTGCCCTGATCAGCGCCCCTCGGCGTCGTCCATCGCGCGATAGATGCGCTGCTCGGAGACCGGATAGGGGGTACCGAGGGCCTGCGCGAAGACGTTCACCCGCAGTTCCTCGATCATCCAGCGGATCTGCCGCACCGGCGCCGAGGCACGGCGCGCCGGGGGCAGCGCGGCCACCAGGTCCCGGTACTCCTGCTGCACGGCGGCGATCCGGTCCTGCTGCTGTTTGTCCCGCTGCGGGTTGGCGGTCAGCCGGTCCAGCCGGCGTTCCATCGCGGTCAGGTAGCGCAGCAGGTCGGGCAGCCGGGCGTACCCGGTCTCGGTGATGAAACCGTCGTGCACCAGGCCGGTGAGCTGCTGGCGCAGGTCGGCCAGGGCGGCCACCACCGCCAGGTTGCGGGTCGCGCCGAGCCGCTGTTCCACCGCGTACGCGGCGGCGAGCACCTGACGGACCCGGCCCATCACCTCCACGACCGTGTCGACCAGGTCGGCGCGGACCCGGTCGCGCAGCGCGGCGAAACCGTCGGCGTCCCAGGCCGGCCCACCCGCGTCGGCGATCAGCTTGTCGATGGCGGCCCCGGCGGCGTCGGCGATGAGCTGCTGCACCCCGCCGTGCGGATTACGGCTCAACGCCAGCTTCGCCTCGTTGCTCAGCCGCCCCTGCAGGAACTGCGCCGGTGACGGCACCGTCAGCCGCAGCAGCCGCCGGGTGCCCGCCCAGTGCGCGGCGGCCTGCTCGGCCTCGGAGTCGAAGACCTTCACCCCGACCGTCGTGCCCTCGTCCACCAGCGCCGGGTAGGCGGTCACCGCGTATCCGGCCCGGACCTGCTCGATGGTGCGCGGCAGGGTGCCGATGGTCCACCCGGTCAGCCCGGTCCGGGCCAGCTCCGGCGCGGCGGCGGCCACCACCTGGCGTACCTCCTGGCGGAGCTGGCGTTGCAGGGCCGACAGGTCCTTGCCCTCGGCGACCGGCTGGTCCGCGTCACCGATCACCCGGAACGTCACCCGCAGGTGCGGCGGCAGCTTCGCCGGCTCCCACGCTTCCCGGGGCACGGTCACCCCGGTCATCCGGCGCAGTTGCCGGGTCAACGCGTCCAGCAGCGGCTCCTCACCGGGGGTGATCGCGGCGAGCGCCGCACGGGCGTGGTCGGGCACCGGGACGAAGTTGCGCCGCACCGCCTTGGGCAGCGTCCGGATCAGCGCGATCACCAGCTCCTCCCGCAGCCCCGGCACCTGCCAGTCGAAGCTCTCCGCCGGCACCTGGTTGAGCAGCGGCAACGGGATGTCGACGGTGACGCCGTCGGTGGGCGCGGTCGGGTCGAAGGTGTACGTCAGCGGCAGGGTCACCCCGTCGGCCCGCCACTCGTCCGGGAAGTCGGCCTCGTCGACCCCACCCCGCCCGGCGTTGACCAGCAGCTCCCGGGTGAAGGTGAGCAGGTCGGGCTGCTCCCGACGGGCGGTCTTCCACCAGGCGTCGAAGTGCCGCCCGGAGACCACGTCGGCGGGGATGCGCTGGTCGTAGAAGGCGAAGATGCTCTCGTCGTCGACCAGGATGTCCCGGCGGCGGGCCCGGTTCTCCAGTTCCTCGATCTCGGTGCGGAGCTTCTCGTTGTCCCGCCAGAACTGGTGGTGGGTCTGCCAGTCGCCCTCCACCAGGGCGTGCCTGATGAACAGCTCCCGGCTGAGCACCGGGTCGATCCGACCGAAGTTGACCTTGCGGGAGGTGACCAGCGGGACGCCGTACAGGGTGACCTTCTCGTAGGCCATCACGGCGGCCTGCTTCTTCTCCCAGTGCGGCTCGCTGTAGCTGCGTCTGACCAGGTGCTGGGCCAGCGGCTCGACCCACTCCGGCTCCACCCGCCCGGCGACCCGCCCCCACAGCCGGGAGGTCTCCACCAGCTCGGCGGCCATCACCCAGCGCGGCGGCTTCTTGAACAGCGCCGAACCGGGGAAGATGGCGAACTTCGCCCCCCGCGCACCCAGGTACTCGTGCTTCTGGGCGTCCTTGAGCCCGATGTGCGACAGCAGGCCGGGCAGCAGCGACTGGTGCACCTTCGGGGTGTCGATCTCCTCCGGCAGGTCGGCGGCGACCCCGCGCCGGCCACCGTCGGCCGGGGGCTGCGCCGCGCCCCGCCGGCCCCGTCGCCCGTCACCCTGCTCCGGGGTACGCAGCACCTGGCGCAACTGGGCGACGATGTCCTGCCACTCGCGGACCCGCAGGTAGTTGAGGTATTCGGCCCGGCACATCCGGCGGAACGCGCTGGAGGACAGCTCCCGCTGCTGCTCGCGCAGGTACCGCCACAGGTTGAGCAGCGACACGAAGTCGGACTCTTTGTCGGTGAACCGGGCGTGCGCCTGGTCGGCCTGGGCCTGCTTGTCCGCCGGCCGTTCCCGGGGGTCCTGGATCGACAGCGCGGCGGCGATCACCAGCACCTCGGTGGCGCAGCCGTTGCGTTCCCCCTCGATGACCATCCGGGCCAGCCGGGGGTCGACCGGGAGCTGGGCCAGCCGCCGGCCCAGCGGGGTGAGCCGCCTGGCCGGGTCGGTCTCGGTCGGGTCCAGCGCGCCCAGTTCGTGCAGCAGGTTGACCCCGTCGGTGACGTTGCGCCGGTCCGGCGGGTCGATGAACGGGAACGCGGCGAGGTCACCGAGGCCGATCGCGGTCATCTGGAGGATGACCGAGGCGAGGTTGGTACGCAGGATCTCCGGGTCGGTGAACTCCGGCCGGGAGGCGAAGTCCTGCTCGTCGTAGAGCCGGATGCAGATGCCGTCCGAGGTCCGGCCGCAGCGGCCCTTGCGTTGGTTGGCCGACGCCTGGGAGACCGGCTCGATGGGCAGCCGCTGCACCTTGAGCCGGCTGGAGTAGCGGGAGATCCGGGCCGAACCCGGGTCCACCACGTACCTGATGCCGGGCACGGTCAGCGAGGTCTCCGCGACGTTCGTGGCGAGCACCACCCGGCGTCCGGCGTGCGGGGCGAAGACCCGGTGCTGCTCGGCTGCCGACAGCCGGGCGTACAGCGGCAGGATCTCGGTACCGAGCAGCGCGCGCTTCGACTGGGTCAGCTTGCCCAGCGCCTCGGCGGTGTCCCGGATCTCCCGTTCGCCGCTGAGGAAGACCAGGATGTCGCCAGGCCCCTCGGCGGCCAGCTCCTGCACCGCGTCGCCGATCGCCTGGATCTGGTCGCGGACGTTCTCCTCGTCGTCGCCCCCGTCGTCGTCGCCCTCGGTGACCTCCACCAGCGGCCGGTAGCGCACCTCCACCGGGTACGTCCGCCCGGAGACCTCCACCACCGGCGCGGGCCGCCCGTCGGCGTCGGCGAAGTGCTCGGCGAACCGGGCGGTCTCGATGGTCGCCGAGGTGATGACCACCTTGAGGTCGGGACGCCGGGGCAGCAGCTGGCGCAGGTAGCCGAGGATGAAGTCGATGTTGAGGCTGCGTTCGTGCGCCTCGTCGATGATCAACGTGTCGTACTGGCGCAGCATCCGGTCGGTCTGCAACTCGGCCAGCAGGATGCCGTCGGTCATCAGCTTGACCAGGCTGCGGTCACTCACCTGGTCGGTGAAGCGCACCTTGTAGCCGACCACGTCGCCCAGTTCGGTGCCGAGCTCCTCGGCGATCCGGTCGGCGACCGTCCGGGCGGCCAGCCGGCGGGGCTGGGTGTGCCCGATCAGGCCGGTGATCCCGCGTCCCAGCTCCAGGCAGATCTTGGGCAGTTGGGTGGTCTTGCCGGAGCCGGTCTCGCCGGCCACGATCACCACCTGGTGGTCGCGGATCGCGGCGGCGATGTCGTCGCGACGCTCGCTGACCGGCAACTGCGCGGGGTACGTGATCGTCGGCACGGCGGCTCGCCGGGTGGCCAGCCGGCCCTCCGCCCGGGACACCTCACCGGCGATCTCGGCCAGCGCCTCGTCGCGCCGCTGCGGGTCGCGTAGCCGGCGCACCCCGTCCAGCCGCCGCTGGAGGCGACGCTGGTCACGGAACATCAACGGGGTGAGCCGGCGGTGCAGCTCACGGGCGGTCGGGGCGTCGGCGGGCGCGGCGGGACCGGAGGCGGCTGGATTCTGCATGTCGTCGCCAAGGATAGGCAGCCGAGGGCCGGACCGCCCCCGGGTTACGCCCCGCCAGCCCCACGGCCGCCGGTGGGTCGGGTGCCCCCGGCCTTCCCGGTGCAGGTCGCGGGCCGGGTGGGGGCGGGCGCGCGGTGCGGTGGGCGGTCGGTCACGTCCCCCGGTGCGCTGCCCGGGAAACGGGCCGCCGCCGGGCTACGCTGAGCGCCGACGACGCGACCACGGGGGCCTGCCGGATGACGACGACGATGCTGGACACCGACCGCGCACTGGTCCAGGCCGCCACGGCGGTCGCCAAGCTGCGCTGCCGCAGCGAGAACCACACCGTCGCGGCGGCGGCCCGGACCACCGACGGCCGGGTCTTCACCGGGGTGAACCTGTTCCACTTCACCGGTGGCCCCTGCGCGGAGCTGGTGGCCATCGGCGCCGCCGCCACCCAGGGCGTGGGGGAGCTGGAGACCATCGTCGCGGTGGGCGACCGGGGGCGCGGGGTGATCCCGCCGTGCGGGCGGTGCCGGCAGGTGCTGCTCGACTACCACCCGACGATTCAGGTCATCGTCGGGCCGCTCGACGCGCTGCGCAAGGTGCCGGTGGCCGATCTGCTGCCGGACACCTACATCTGGGCCGAGCAGCGGCTCGACGCCTCCGCCATCGTCCGGACGGGGCAGTGGCCGATGCCGACGGTCCCGGCCAGCCGCCCCGCATCCGAGGACTGAGCCCGGGGCCCGGCGGTCGGCCGCTGACCGGCGGGCCAGGGCGCTCAGGCGCTACCGGCCGCCACGTCCAGGGCGAGGGCGCGGGTGGCCCGCATCAGCTCCGCCGCATCGGCCGCGTCCCGGCCGATGCAGACCGCGCCGAACTTGCCGTAGGTGGGTAGCGCGCTGAGCATGTGCAGCACCGTGCCGGTGCGCCGGGTGTGGTCGTAGCGCAGCGGTGACCGCTCGACGGCGTCGATCAGCCGGGCCGGGGCCAGCCCCACCAACGACGGGTCGGTGATCGAGTCGGACGCCTGGTAGACGCGCTCCGCGCGGCCGTCGGGGGTGTCGGTGAACAGCCGGCCGTCGGCGTCCGGCACGGTGTCGAGCAGGTGGCTGGCCATCACGAAACCGTGCTTGGTCCCCGTCGCGCGCAGGTTCAGCTCGCAGCCGAGCACCCGGTACGTGTCACCCCGGCGGGCGGCGATGAAGTCGACGCCGTAGTCGCCGGTGGTGACGCCCTGTGCCACCAGGTACCTGCCGACGCGCAGGCCGTACTCGACCACGGTGGCGCGGTAGGCGGCGTCGGCCGGGAACGAGCTGCCGACGTAGGTCAGTCCCGCCCCGCCGAGCACCTGGTCGTGGGTGGAGACGCACTCGACGGCACCGGCGGGGGTCACCCGCCCCTGGAAGCTGGGGCTGCGCAGCTCGTCGGCCTCGACGAACTCCTCGGCGACGATGCCGGCGTCAGGGATCAGCCCGGCGAACTCCGCCCAGCTCAGCCTGCCGTCGACGAGCCGGCTGCCGGGCAGCCGTTTGGCCACGGCGGCGACCACCTCGGCGCGGTCGGTGCCGGTGACGTCGGTGAGGTCGACGGTGGCGTTGCCCATCCCGGCGCCGTACGCGGTGCTGCTCAGCTTGAGCACCAGCCGGCGTCGCCCGGCCAGCACGAGGTCGGCTACCGCCTCGGCGAGCGTGTCGACGTCGTGGCACCCGGGGGTGCCCGCCGGCACCTCGATGCCGAGCGCCCGGAACATGTCCCGACCGGCGCTCTTGGTGCCGAGCGGGATGTACCCGGCGTCGGCCTGGTCCCCGGGGACGCCGAGGGTGGCGGCGTAGTCCTGGAGGTTTCGGGACGGTTCGAAGTAGCTCAGCGTGACCTCGTCGCCCGCCTGCCGGGCGGCGGCGACGAAGTCGGCCACCCGCTCGCGCAGGCGGGTGGCCGCCGGGTTCGTCGGGTCGAGCAGTTTGTCGCTCAGCCAGCGGGGAGAGGAGTCGTCGAGGCTGCCGATGGCCACCCGGTCCCGACGCGGGTCCCGCCCGTCGACCGGCTCCTGCGGCAGCAGCCCGAGGAAGTAGTCCACCTGGCGGTCGGCGTCGATCATCCGGGGCGCGGTGAGGTAGAGCAGCGAGCCGCCGCCCCGGCACACCACCGCGACGATCGCCGCCCCGACCGGCCGTTCGGGAAACAGGGTCGACCCGCTCAACCGTTCCAACAGGTCGGGGCTGCATTCCCGGCTCTGGACGGAAACGACGGCACGACGGTTTCCGGTGACGGCCATCGCGATCATTCTCCTCGGCGGCGGAGGTCGGCGGGCGGTCACGCCACCGGTGGTGACGCGACCGCCGTCCGACGGAAGGTGGGCCCGACCCTAACACCGCCACCGGTGCCCCGAGGTGACCCGCACCCACCCGCGATTCGTCTCCTCAGGGGGTGGTCAGCGCTTTCACCACCGCGAATGCGCCGTCCTGTTTGAGCACGGTGCGGTGGTACAGCTCGGTGTAGAAGGCGCAGAACAGCCGGTACACGTTGGTGATGTGTTCCACCACCCGACGCCGGTCGTCGTCGGTGTGCACGAACGTCATGAGCACGTCCCACACGAAATCGGTGTGGTCGTCCTCCAGGTCGTGGTTGACGTGCGCCTGCTGCCCCTTGGCCATGCCCGCACCGAGCACCTGCTCGACGTTCTCGATCCAGTCAGGCTGGGTCATCAGCGAGACGTTCTCGATGAAGTACGAACTGGACAGCGAGGCCAACGGCCGGCCCTCGTGTTCGAGGCCGTAGTAGAAGTAGCCCTGGAGCAGTTTGGTGGAGAACATCGGCTCGGTCGAGTAGATCTCCTCCCGGCTCACCCCGACCCGTTCCAGGTCCTTGGCGAACATCGAGTCGTGCAGCATCTCGTCCTCGGTGTACGCACACCACTTCTTGGCCAGCACCGGGTTGTGCTTGGTGAAGTAGTGGATGGTCAGCGCGTCGATCCAGCGCTTCATCCGCAGCCGGAGAATGATCTCGATGACGTGCCGCTGGTAGTAGGCCATGTTGATGTCCCTGGCCCGGAAGAGGTGGTCCGCGCCCTCGACCTCGCGGTAGAACTGCTGCACCATCTGCCGCAGCAGTTCGTCGACCTCCTGCTTGAATGCGGCGTGCTCGTTCGTGGTCATGCGCTTGCCGGCCCCTGTCATTGGTCGGACGCCGCGGCCGGAATCGCGTACTGCCGGCTGCGGCGGGAGATGGCGGTCTTGTCGGGAAGGTGGCGGTCGAGCATTTCCAGGCCGCGGGCGACGCGCCGGACCCGTTCGACGGTCCGTGCCTCACTCGGCGGGTCGTACGGGTGTTCCTGCACGCTCGCGCCCATCTTGAGCATCACCGGCGCGGCGATCTGGACGATCTCGGCCAGCTCGTAGAACCGGATGAAGCCGCCCTTGGTGCGGTAGACGTCGGTGGGCACGTCCATCGGCAGTTCGGGGTTGAGTCGCCGGATCTCCTGGATCATCGGCAGGCCCAGGTCGTGCGCCAGGGTGATGCTGTCGGCGCCGTTCTCGGCGAAGATCCGCGCCAGGAAGGGGTTCGTCGGCATGCAGTGGCTGGAGGTCTTGAAGACCAGGTCGGCCGGGAGCAGCCCGTCCGACCGCAGCTCCGCGAGCACCCGCAGCACGCCGATGTCGTAGACGGTGATGCCCCGGCAGCCGAGCGCCGCGAGCCGCAGCGCCTCGGCCACGCAGGCGCGGATGCCGTCGCTGTTGTTGATCTGCCGGCCCATCTCCAGGCCGAAGCCGGTGCGGTAGAAGGCGCTCTTCGTGTCGTACTCGGGGCGGGGGCCCAGGCTGACCACGATGCCGTGGTCGTTCTCCCGGCACAGCGCGAACATGTCGGTCAGTTCGGCGTCCGAGAGCAGGAAGGACCCCAACGTCTCGTTGAACCGGGTGACCCGGACACCGTGCTCGTTGAGCAGTTTGACCATGATTTCGAGGTCGCGCATCGAGTTCACCGCCGGGATCTCGACGCCGAACTGGCCGCCCCCGTCGAACTCGCCGGCCGAGCGGTGGAATGCGACGTTGTCGGTGAACGGGTAGCCCTTCCCGGCCAGCCAGTCCCGTGCCGTGCCGCCGGACATGGTTACGTCGTTCACGCGATCTCCTGTCGGGGTGCCGGATCCGGGGTGATACGTAACGCCGCGGCCAGTGCCGCGCGGGCGGCCGGGGTCGGGGCGTGCACCAGGCACAGCACCCGGTCGAATTCCCCGACCTCGGCGGCGAAGAATTCGTCGACGCGCCGGTTTCCGGAGCGTGGTCGGTACTGCCAGAAATCGCTGCCGACCGTGCCGCCGCCGTGCACGATCACCCCGGTACGGGGATCGAACCGGCACTGCGGTGACAGTCGGGCGGCCAGCCGGCCGGCCAGCCGGCGCACCTCGTCGGGATCGGAGCCGTCGAGGGACGGATAGCAGCGGATGTCGTCGTGCACGGTGAACCGGCGCATGACCGTGTACGCCTTCGGCGTGTAGGTCTTCATCGCCACCAGTTCCGGAAAGTCGCCGAGCCGGCGGGTGATTTCGCGGAAGAGCCGGGAGACGAGGCCGAAGGCGACGGTTCCCCCGTGGTGTTCCTCGGCGACCAGCAGGGTCTCGACGTAGGTGAAGGGGCGGTCGTCGGGGTCGCGTTGGGTGGCGGCGACGAGCCCGACGCAACCCTCGGCCGTCTCGGCGGCGACGAGGTGGTGGCTCTCCCGCAGGATGTGCTGTTTGGTGGTCAGGTAGTCGGCCACCCGGTGCCGGGGCATCGACCGGGCCAGGTCGGTGCGTATTCGGTGGACGAAATCAGGGGGGATCGATTCTGCGCCGGCGAAGTAGCGGAACCGGACATGACTCACCGGGAATTCCACCTCCGATCGGACTGGTGCTTTTCCTGCGCCATTACACATCGAGGCAGATGAACATGATTCCGCAACACTCTACGGTCGGTATCGGCCCCCGTGGTGATCGGAACGGTCTTTGGGGAAGTCTGCAACGACAGACAGATCGGACGACGACGCTGCCGTCCGATCTGTCTTTAACAATTAAGCAGGTCAATGCATGGGTGGGTGTGCCGGGGGTGCGGTCAGGCGGCGGTGGACCAGATGGCCCGGAAGGCGGCCGCCTCGCCGGCCAGCCACTGCTCGACCTGTGCGGGCTTGACGTGCTCGGGCGTCCGGTGGGCCACCCCGCGCCGCACGTCGACCAGAACCGGCTCGGCGTGCGGCAGCACCGCGTCCATGTGCCGGGCCATCAGGTGCAGGGTGGCCAGGGCCGCCTCCTCACTCGGCGGGGTCTCGTCGAAGTGCAGCCGCACCGCCTCGGCGTGGCCGTCGGCGTACCGGATGCCGAAGTGGGGGTTGATCTTGACGGGCAGGTCGCCGAGCATCGCGAGGGCGTCGCGGGTCTGCGCCAGGTCGATGCCGGTCGGCTCGCCGAGCGACTCCAGCCACGCCGTCGCGCCGGGCGTCAGTGCCTGGTAGAGCGGACGCCAGCGCGGCTTGACCAGATCGGCCACCCCGGCCAGGTGGGTGCCGCCGGTGTGGAAGGCGATGTCGGCCTTGAGCGCCTTGACGAACTGGCCGTGCGGGTTGAAGCCGTGCCGGCTGGCCCGCTGCTTGCGCAGCCCGCCGACGAAGCTTGCCTTGGTGGGCCCGGTGCGGTCGACGTACCGGGTGAAGCCGAGGAGGGTGGCGTACGGCGTGAGGGGGGCGTTGACGGGCGCGGTCACGAGCGTCCTCCCAGGTCAGGAACTCGATTAGTACATACATTCTAATCGACGGGTGTGACATCGCCCAGGGCAGAAAAGGGGCCGTCCGGACGCACCGGACGGCCCCCGCGAAGAGAAAATTCAGAGCTGCCCGACGTCCGTCACCCGGACCACGGCGGCTCCCACCTCGTCCGAGGCGGCCAGGTCGACCTCGGCGCTGATCCCCCAGTCGTGGTCGCCCTCCGGATCGTCCAGGATCTGCCGGACGGTCCACTTCTCCCGGCCCTGCTCGATCATGAGCAGCGCCGGGCCACGCGCGTCCGGCCCCACCCCGATCCCGTCGTACGCCGCGAAGTACGGCTCCAGCGCCTGCGCCCAGGCGTCGGCGTCCCACCCGGACGCCCCGTCCAGCTCGCCCAGGTCCCACCAGCGGCGCAGGGCGGCCAGCTCGACCCGGCGGAACAACGCGTTGCGGACCAGCACCCGGAAGGCGCGGGCGTTGCGGGTCACCGCCGGCACCCGCTCCTCAAGCGACGCGTGCGCCTGGGCGGCGTCCGCGACGTCGGCGGGGTTGCGCAGCCGCTCCCACTCGTCGATCAGGCTGGAGTCGACCTGCCGCACCAGCTCACCCAGCCACTCGATGAGGTCGACCAGTTCCTCGGTCTTGGCGTCCTCGGGCACGGTCTGCCGCAGCGTCTTGTACGCGTCGGCGAGGTAGCGCAGCACCAGGCCCTCGGAGCGGGTCAGGCCGTAGAACTGCACGTACTCGCCGAAGGTCATCGCGCGTTCGTACATGTCCCGCACGACGGACTTGGGGGAGAGCTGGTGGTCGGCGACCCACGGATGCCCCTGCCGGTACATCTCGTACGCGGCGTGCAGCAGCTCCGCCAGCGGCTTGGGCCAGGTCACCTCGTCGAGCAGCTCGATGCGGGCCTCGTACTCGATGCCCTCGGCCTTCATCGCGGCGACCGCCTCGCCGCGCGCCTTGAACTGCTGCGCGGAGAGCACCTGGCGCGGGTCGTCGAGAATCGACTCGATCACGCTCAACACGTCCAGGGCGTACGACGGGGACTCGACGTCGAGCAGTTCGATGGCGGCCAGCGCCAGCGGCGACAGCGGCTGGTTGAGCGCGAAGTCGAGCTGGAGGTCGACGGTGAGCCGGACCCGGCGGCCCGTCTCGTCGGGCTCGTCGAGCTGCTCGACCACCCCGCCGGCCCGCAGCGCCCGGTAGATGGCGATCGCCCGGCGGATGTGCCGGCGCTGGGCGGCGGCGTCCTCGTGGTTGTCGGTGAGCAGGTGCCGCATCGAGGCGAACGCGTCGCCCGGGCGGCCGATCACGTTGAGCAGCATCGAGTGGCTGACCTGGAAGCTGGAGGTGAGCGGCTCCGGCTCGGCCTCGACCAGGCGCTGGAACGTCGGCTCGCCCCAGCCGACCGAGCCCTCCGGTGGCTTCTTCTTCACCACCTTGCGCCGCTTCTTCGGGTCGTCACCGGCCTTGGCCAGGGCCTTCTCGTTGTCGATCACGTGCTCGGGGGCCTGCACGACGACCCGGCCGAGGGTGTCGAACCCGGCCCGACCGGCCCGGCCGGCGATCTGGTGGAACTCGCGGGCCTTGAGCAGCCGGGTGCGTACCCCGTCGTACTTGCTCAGGCCGGTGAACAGCACCGTGCGGATCGGCACGTTGATGCCCACGCCCAGGGTGTCGGTGCCGCAGATGACCTTCAGTAGCCCGGCCTGGGCCAGGGTCTCCACCAGGCGGCGGTACTTGGGCAGCATGCCGGCGTGGTGCACGCCGATGCCGTGCCGCACGAGCCGCGACAGGGTTTTGCCGAAGCCGGAGGTGAACCGGAAGTTGCCGATCGCGGCGGCGATCATGTCCTTCTCGGCCCGGGTGCAGACGTTCACGCTCATCAGCGCCTGGGCGCGTTCCAGCGCGGCGGCCTGGGTGAAGTGCACCACGTACACCGGGGCCTGCTTGGTCTCCAGCAGCTCTTCCAGCGTCTCGTGCAGCGGCGTCATCGCGTACGAGAAGATCAGCGGGACCGGCCGCTCGGCCGACCGGACGACGGCGGTCGACCGGCCGGTGCGCCGGGTCAGGTCGTCGACGAACCGGGTGGTGTCGCCCAGGGTGGCCGACATCAGCACGAACTGCGCCTGCGGCAGCTCGATGATCGGCACCTGCCAGGCCCAGCCCCGGTCCGGTTCGGCGTAGAAGTGGAACTCGTCCATCACCACCTGGCCGACGTCGGCCCGCGCGCCCTCGCGCAGCGCCAGGTTGGCCAGGATCTCGGCGGTGCAGCAGATGATCGGGGCGTCGGCGTTGACGCTGGCGTCGCCGGTCAGCATGCCGACGTTCTCCGCGCCGAACACCTCGCAGAGCGCGAAGAACTTCTCCGACACCAGGGCCTTGATCGGCGCGGTGTAGAAGCTCGTCCGGTCGTCGGCCAGGGCGGTGAAGTGCGCCGCGATGGCGACCAGGCTCTTGCCCGAACCGGTGGGCGTATTCATGATCACGTTCGCGCCGGAGACGATCTCGATGATCGCCTCCTCCTGGTGCGGATAGAGGTCCAGGCCGCGCGCGGACGCCCAGCCGGCGAACGCGTCGAAGAGGGTGTCGGGGTCGGCGCTTCGAGGCAGCGCGGCAGTCAGCGTCATAGCGCCCCCCATCGTGCCCGCACCACCACCCCGCCCGCCAACCGGGCCGGCGGGATCAGGCGCGGCGGCGGTGGACCAGGTCGAAGACGTCACGGCCGGCGGTCAGGGCCCGCCGCTCGAACTTGGTCACCGGGCGGTGGGCGGGCCGGGGTGCGTACCCGCCGTGCACGTCGACCAGCCCCGGGTCGGCGGTCAGCGTCGAGCGCATCGACTCGGCGTACTCGGCCCAGTCGGTGGCGCAGTGCAGGGTGCCGCCGGGGGCCAGCCGGGACCGCAGCAACGCCACGTGCTCCGGCTGGATGATCCGCCGCTTGTGGTGCCGCGACTTGGGCCACGGGTCGGGGAAGAACACGTGCACCGCGTCCAGGCAGCGCTCCGGCATGGCCCGGACCAGGTCCAGCGCGTCACCCTGGGCGATCCGGACGTTGCCCAGGCCGTGCCGCTGCACCAGGTCGAGCAGGTTGGCGATGCCCGGGGTGTGCACCTCGACCGCCAGGTAGTCCCGGTCCGGGTCGGCGGCGGCCATCGCCGCGGTGGCGTCACCCATCCCGGAGCCGATCTCCAGCACCACCGGTGCGCCCCGACCGAAGAACCCGGCCGGATCGACCGGCCCGTCGAGGTCGGCGATCTCGATCCCGTACGCCGGCCGCAGCCGGGCCAGCGCGTCGGTCTGCCGGCTGGTCATCCGGCCCCGACGGGGGTGGAAGGTGCGGATCGTCCCGGTGCCCGGGCGGGCCACCGGGACGGCGGGGTTCTGGTCGATGGAGGTCACAGCGACCCGAGCGTACGCGACGGTTCCGCCGTATCGGATGTGCCGTCGCCCGGGGGGTGAGACGATTCATCCCGTACGGCAGGTCGGCGTCCGGGTCGGGTCCGGGTGCCGCCCCGGGGGGCCGGAAGGGGGAGAGGTGTCGATCGCGCTGCACCGCACCGCGCTGGCGGTCGCCGTCGGTGCCCTCGTCCCCGCCCTGTGGCACACCGCCCCGGCCGCTGCCGCCCCGATCCCGGCCGCTCCGCCGGCCGTCGCTGCGGCCCCCGGGCCGGGGCAGCCCCCGCCGGACGCAGGCGGTGACCCGCAGCCGCCGCCCGGCGTGCTCTTCGTCGAGGTGACCCCGGGGACCGTCGAGCCGGGTTACCTGGTCGGCATCCGGGCGAGCTGCCACGACAACTCGATCCCGGCGACCGTCGTGTCCGACGCCTTCGGCCGGGTCCAGGTGCGGCCGCAGCGCGGCCTGCTAACCGCCGCGCCGATGGTCAGGGAGCGGGTCCGGCCGGGCAACTACCGGGTCAAGCTGGAGTGCCCCGACGGGGCGACCGCCTCGACGGCGCTTCAGGTGGTCAAGAAGGTCAAGCCCAGCCCCGGGCCCCACACCGGCTTCGGCGGCGCGGCCGGCGGCGACGGGATACCCGGCGGGCTGCTCGTGCCCGGCGGGCTGGCGTTGACCATCGCCGGAGCCGTGGTCGGTATCGTCGCGGCCCGCCGGCCGCGTGGCGTCGCCGGGCGGTGACCGTGCCGCCCGCCTCCCCGGGTCCGCGCCACGGCCCGCTCCCGCCCCCCGGCAGCCCGCCGCCCGCCGGCTCCCGGCCCGGCCCTGCGTCCGGCGGTCCGCCGTCCCACCACGGCCGTTCCCCCCGTCCGGTGCCCGGCGGTACCCGCCCCCGCTGGGGTGGTCTGATCCCACCGCCGGCCGGCCCGGTGCCCGGACCGCCGCCGTCCGCCGCCGCGCGGCGCGGCGCTCCGCCCCGGTCGCCCGACGATCCGATGTCACCGCCGTTCCGCGCCCCGGTCCCGTCCAGCGGCGGCCCGACGGCTACCGGCCCGGCCCCGGACGGCGCCCGGTCCCCGGCGCGCGGCCCCTGGTCGGTGCCGCTGGCCGTGGTGCTGGTGCTGCTCGGGGTCTTCGCTACCGGTGCCGGGCTGGGACGTTCGGTCGGGCCGCTGGACTGGACCGGCACCCCGTCGCAACGCCCGGCCGCCGACGCCCGGCGCAGCCCCGTACCGGGCAGCCTGCCGGCCAGCCGACCGGTACGGCTCACCGTGCCCGCGATCAAGGTGGCCGCCCCGGTGGCCCCGGTCGGCCAGGCCCGCGACGGCTCGATCGACGTACCGCCGCTCGACCGGCACGACGAGACCGGCTGGTACGACCGGGGCCCGACCCCCGGCGAGCCCGGCCGGGCGATCATCGTCGGCCACGTCGACTCGAAGGACGGCCCCTCGGTCTTCTACGACCTGCGCAAACTCAACCCGGGCGACACGATCGAGGTGACCCGGGACGACCGGCGGGTGGTGGTGTTCCGGGTCGACTCGGTGGAGTTCTTCGACAAGTCGGCCCTGCCCGCCGACCGGGTCTACGGCCGCGACGGCGCTCCGGCCCTGCGGCTGATCACCTGCGGCGGCCAGTGGGTCGGCGGACGCACCGGATACGCCGACAACGTCATCGCGTTCGCCTCGCTGGCGGCGACCCGGTCACCCTGACCGCCGCGACGATGTCACCGTGACCGCCGCGACGATGTCACCGTGACCGCCGGGACGATGTCACCGTGACCGCCGGGAGGATATTGCGGCGACGCCGCACGGCGGCGGATGGCAGGATCGCGCGGTGACGGCGGACGTGGTGCGGCAGGCTTTCACCTGGATCGGTTCGGTGGCGGTGCCCGCCGACGGAGGCCCGTGCTGGCGGGAGGCGGGCGAACCCTTCGACGACCTGTACGCCGGCACCGCCGGGGTGCTGCTCGGCTGCGCCGAGGCGGTCGCCGCCGGTGCCTCCCCGGCGGGCGGGGTGCCCGCCGGGGCCGCGCCCCCCGTCACCGGCTCGGGCAGCGGGGCCGGGTCGGCGCTCGACCGGGTCGCGGCCGGTGCCCGGGACCGGTTGGTGCACCTGGCCCGGCACGAGCCGGACGCCGCGACGCTGCCCGACGACGGGGTGTTCGGCGGTTGGGCCGGGGCCGCCGTCGCACTGCGCGCCTGGGGTCGGGTCGCCGCCGACCCGGTCGCCCTCGACGCCGCGGCGTCGGTGACGGCACGCATCGCGCAACGGCTGCGGGACCGTCCGGTGGACCCGGACCGGTGCTCCGACGTCATCTCCGGCGACGCGGGCATCCTGCTGGCCCTCCTCGACGCCGACGACGACACCGGTCCGGTGGTGGCGCAGGCGGCGCACGTCCTCGCCGACGGGCTGGTCGGGCTCGCCGAGGACCACGAGGACGGGCCGCACTGGCGGATGCGGGCCGGCGACGAGCGCCTGATGCCCGGCTTCTCCCACGGTACCGCCGGGGTCGCCTACGCCCTCGCCGTCGCCGGTGTCACCCTGCGCCGCGACGACCTGCTCGACACCGCCGTCCGCGCCGCCGACGGCCTGCTGGCGATGGGTGACCATCCGGACGGCTGGGCGCTGCCGCTGCTGGTCCCGCCCCGCCCGGACCGCCCGGCGGTCAACTTCGGCTGGTGCCACGGCCCCACCGGCACGGTGCGGCTGTTCACCCTGCTCGACACCGTCGACCCGCAGCCCCGCTGGCAGTGGGCCGTCGACGGGTGCCTGCGGGCGCTGCGCGACAGCGGCCTGCCGCAGCGGCGGTACCCGGGCTTCTGGGATAACCTGGCCCGGTGCTGTGGCACGGCCGGCGTCGGACAGTTGCTGCTCGACCGCTACCGGGCCACCGCCGACCCGGCCCTGCTCGCCTGGGCGCACCGGCTCGCCGAGGACGTGCTCGCCCGGACGGTGACCACCCCGACGGGGGTCGCCTGGTCCAACACCGAGCACACCCGGACCCCGGCGGAGCTGCCGCCGGAACCCGGTTTCATGCAGGGTGCCGCCGGGATCGCCGGCTGGCTCGCCCGGCTCGCCGCCCCCACCACCGCGCCCGTCCTGCCCTGGCTCTGACCGCCCGGGGCGGGTGGGTCAGCCCTTGCCGGTCACCTGCTGGACCACCTCGAACTCCAGCAGCGTCGCACCGGAGGCGACCGGCCGCTGCTGCTCGCCGCCCCCACCGCCGGCGTGCGCGGCCCGCGACGGCCCGGCCGCCCACGCCTGGTACGCCTCCTCGGTCTCCCACCGGGTGTACACGAAGTAGCGGCTCTCGCCGGCGACCGGGCGCAGCAGCTCGAAGCCGAGGAAGCCGGGGGAGTTCTCCACCGCGCCGGCCCGGGCGGCGAACCGCTTCTCCAACTCCTCGCCGGCACCGGGCGGGACGTCGATCGCGTTGATCTTCACGACTGCCATCTCCCCACCCTAGCCCCGCGCCGCCGGGCGGGTCCCCGGCCGGTGGCACGCGTCCGGCACACGGATCGTGGAGAGTTGTCGTCGCCCCGCCCGCAACAACTCTCCACGATCCACCTGCCGCCGGCCGGCCGGGACGATCAGCCGGTGGGTGGATGGAGCCAGGCCAGGAAACGGTCGGTCAGGTCGACCTGACGACCACAGTCGAGCTGCGTCAGGTGTTCGGTCGCCTCTGCCGACAACCTGGCCAGCAGGACCACCAGGCCGGCCCGGTCACCGTCGTACCTGGCCAGGAGCGCGAGTTTCGCTTCTCCGCAGGGCCAGGGCCGGGCATCGACCCGGCACAACCAGATCGGCCGCAGCGGCGTGTGCCGACCCGGCAGTGCTCCGGTCACCGGATCGCCGCCGTGGTGCGTACCGCTGCCGGGTCCGGCCGGGTGTTGCGCCGCCGGGCTGCCGGTGCCGACCGGGTGGCTTCCCCCGGTCGCCGGCCGCTCGCCTGTTCCGGTGCCGGGGCGGGCCGTCGGGCACCGCCCGGCCTGAGGAACAGGGTCCGCCGCCGGACCGCGTCACCGTCGGCATTCAGCTGGTACGCGTCGACCCACACCCACCCGTCGTAGGTGTGCCAGCCGGTCAGTACCCGGATGACCCGGATGGTGATCGGCCGGATGAACTGCACGCTCGCATCTCTGGTGAGGCGCAGCAGTTCACCGGCTCGTACCGTTGCCGCCGGCTGCGGTGACCCGGGCCCCGGCCTCCCGCCCGGCGACGGGCCGTGACGACGCTCGCCATCTGGGGCGGACGGTGGCATCGGGCGCTTCTCGATCACGGTGGCCATCCCTTCCGGGCATCTGGCGGAGGGAGCGCCAGTGATGTCGCTGCGGCAAGAACCATCGCAGTCAGTGACGGACGAGTTAACCGCCCGTATGCCATCATCGAGGGACGTCTAGGAAAGGTCCCTTCCGGTGCCGAGGAATGAATCACTACGGGACGCGCTAACCGCTGCCGGGTTCACGATCAGCCAACTCGCGGAGAAGTGCGACGTCGATGCCAAGACCGTGCAGCGGTGGGTCAGCCGCGGCCGCCTGCCGCATCCACGTTCGCGGGTGCGGGTGGCAGGTCTTCTGGGTAAGGATGTAGACGTGCTGTGGCCTGATGCTGTGCGTCGCGCGGTCAAGTTGGGTGCGGACCGGGAGTTGGTGGGCGTCTATGCCCGCCGTTCCGACCTGCCCCGGTCGCTGTTCCGGGAGTTGATCGAGGGAGCGCGGTCCCGCCTCTGGTTCGGCGGCTACACGAGCTACTTCGTCTGGCTGGACGTGCCGAACGCCGCCGGGACCCTGGGGGCGAAGGCGCAGGCCGGGGCGGACGTACGTTTCCTGCTGGGTGACCCGGCGAGCCCGGTCACCGCTGGCCGGGACCGGATCGAGGCGACCCCCCTCGACCTCGGGACGCGGATCGCCATGACGCGCACCGAGATCGGCAAGTCGCCCACCCCGCTGGCCGTCCGGTTGTCCGACCGGCACATCGCGATGTCGGTCTGGGTGTTCGACGACGACGCGATCGTGGCCACCCACATCGGCGGCGCGCTGGGCCAGGACTCCGTCACGTTCCACCTGCGACAGCGGGAGAGCGGCGGTCCGTTCAGCAGGTACGTCGAGCACTTCGAGGCGCTCTGGGCCGATGCGGCGCAGCAGCCCGCCGACGCGGCAGCAGAGCAGCCGGGCGGGCGCTGACCGGCCGGGGCGAGGTGCCCTACCGCTCCTCGGTCGGGTGGGTCGGTTCCGGGCCGGGCAGGTCGGCGTCGACCACGACCGGGGCGTGGTCGGAGGGGCCCTTGCCCTTGCGGGCCTCCCGGTCGACGTACGCGGAGCGGACCGCGCGGGCCAGCGGCGCGGAGGCGTACACCAGGTCGATCCGCATGCCCTTGTTCTGGTGGAACATGCCCGCCCGGTAGTCCCAGTAGGTGTACGGGTGCGGGCCCTTCATCGGGGTGGGCACCACGTCGCTGAGGCCGAGGTCGCGCAGGGCGGCCAGGGCGGCCCGCTCGGCGGGGGTGACGTGGGTCGAGGTGACGAAGAGCGCCGGGTCCCAGACGTCGGCGTCGGTCGGGGCGACGTTGAAGTCCCCGCAGACGGCGACGGGGCCACCGGCGGCCACCTCCGGCGTCACCGCGTCCCGCAGCGCCGCCAGCCAGGCCAGCTTGTACGCGTAGTGCGGGTCGTCGGTGGCGCGGCCGTTCGGCACGTACACCGACCGGATCCGGACCCCGGCGCAGGTGGCGGCGATGGCGCGGGCCTCGGGCCGGGGGAAGCCCGGCTCGGCGGGGAGCCCGACGGCGACGTCGGTCAGGCCGACGCGGGACAGGATGGCCACCCCGTTCCACCGGCCGTCGCTGTGACTGGCCACCTCGTAGCCCAGCTCGCCGACCTCGGCGACGGGGAAGGCCCCGTCGGGGCACTTGGTCTCCTGGAGGCAGACCACGTCGGGGGCGGTGCCGGCCAGCCAGTCGAGCAGGCGGGGCAGGCGGGCCTTCACCGAGTTCACGTTCCAGGTCGCCAGGCGCATGTGCCCAGCCTGCCGCATCGCGGCCCACCCCGCCGGGCCGGCCCGCCGTCGGACCGGCCGTGGCTGCGGGTGGCGGCCTCCCGGTCGGGTCGCCGCCACCCGGCCAGCGGGGTCAGGCGCCCGGGGTCTCGCCGGGTCGGGTCTGCTCGGCGAGGAAACGCTCCAGCTCGGCGCCCAGCTCGTCGGCGGTGGGCAGCGGGCCGGTCTCGGCGGCGAGCAGGTTCTTCTCCCCCCGGCCCCGGGCGAACGCGTCGTACTGCTCCTCCAGGGCCGTGACCAGCGCGGCGGCCTCGTCGGTCTGGGCGACCTGCCGGTCGATCTCCACCCGGACCACCTCGGCGGCGGAGCGCAGGCTCTCGTTGGGCAGCAGCAGCCCGGTGCTGCGGGACACCGAGGCGAGCAGCACCTCGGCGGCGGCCGGGTACTCGGTCTGGGCGACGTAGTGCGGCACGTGCGCGGAGAACCCGAGGGCGTCCCGGCCAGCCTCGCCGAGCCGGTATTCCAGCAGGTGACCGACGCTGCCCGGGACCTGCACCCGCTGCAACCACGGTTCGTAGCCGGCGATCAGCTCGCGGCGGGTGGCGTGCGCGGTGACCCCGGTGGGTCGGGTGTGCGGGACGGCCATCGGGATCGAGTTGAGCCCGACGGTGAGCCGGACGTCGAGCCGGGCGGCCACCGCGCCGACCGCCGCCACGAACCGTTCCCACTGCAGGTCCGGCTCGGGGCCGGTGAGCAGCAGGAAGGGCGTCTCGTCGTCGTCGCGGAGCAGGTGCAGGGCCAGCTCGGGGGCGTCGTAGTCCTCCCAGTGGTCCTCGACGAAGGTCATCACCGGACGGCGGGACCGGTAGTCGAAGAGCTGGTCGACGTCGAAGGTGGCGATCGTCCGGGCGTCCAGTGAGGTGAGGAGCTGCTCGCGGGCCAGCCGGGTGGCGTTGCCGGCGTCGACGAAGCCGGTGAGCGCCTGGATCAGCACCGGCTGACCGAGGTCGGGCAGATCGTCGGTGAGCTGGTACAGCTCGTGTGGGTCGAGCACCGGTCGGACCTCCTGAGGAAATGCGCCTACGGGTGGCCGCGCACGGACGGCACCCGGTTCGGGGAACGTACCCGTCGGCGTCATCCATTCCATCACTGGGCGCATCGTGACCGATCCGGCTATCAAACCCGGAGGAAGCGACCAATTCGTCCGACGGGCCGGAAGGGCTGGGCCGGACGGTTCCGGCGTGTCACCCGAAAGGGGGACATGCTGGATCTTGTAGCCGGGCGGGGCGGTCTGGGTGGTGGACCCGCTCCGACGACGGCCGGCGCGGTCGATGACCGCAATGCCCGTTGCGAGTGGTCTGTCGCCCCGGTCCCGCGTCCGGGGTGGGTGTCCCGCCGGCCCGTCGGAAAATGTGGCGAGGGCCACTTCCTGCTGGTGGGTGACCGGGAAAGGGCATGCCTAGCCTCGGCGGATGCGTGACGACGACACCATCGACGACCAGGGCGCCCCTCAGGGCATGACTGGCCGTTCGGACGACACCCCCTCGTCCGTTCAGGTCGGCGTTCTCCGTGAACCCCGTTCCCTCCGTACCCGCCTCGGCGGGCTCGTTAACCCCCGCCGCCGGCCGGTACTGCTTGCCGCCGGGGTGCTCTGCTGCCTCGGCGTCACCGCCGTCGCGGGCGTCCAGGCCCTGCCGGACGAGCGGGCCGAAGACCGGGTCGGCACCGAGGCCGCCCTCGCCGAGCGCGGCCAACAGGCCGCCTCCCGCGCCGAGGTCCGTACCCCGGTCACCATCGTGCCGAGCACCCCGGCCGCCGCCAGCCCGACCGCCGCCACCCCGAGCCCGACCCCGAGCGCGACCAGGACCACCAAGCCGAAGCCCCGGCCGAAGCCGAAGCCCCGACCGAAACGGATCGTCCCGGTGGCCGGCCTCGACCAGGCCCAGATGGACAACGCCATCAAGATCGTCAAGGCCGGCCGGGCGATGGGCGTGCCGCGCCGGGCCCTGGTCATCGCGGTGGCCACCGCGATGCAGGAGAGCAACCTCTACAACTACGCCAGCGGGGTGCTGCCCGAGTCGCAGAACTACCCGCACCAGGCGATCGGCTGGGACCACGACTCGGTCGGGCTGTTCCAACAGCGACCGAGCAGCGGCTGGGGAGAGGTCGGTCAGTTGATGGACCCGGCGTTCGCCACCCGGGCGTTCCTCACCGCGCTGCTGGAGATCCCCGGCTGGGCGGACCTCCCGCTCACCGTCGCCGCGCAGGCCGTGCAGATCTCCGCCTACCCGGACCTCTACGCCCAGCACGAGTGGCGGGCCACCGAGGTGGTCGCCGCCATCCTGGTCTGAGCCGCCGACCCGGCCCGCAAGGCGGGTCGGTTCGCGTCGGCGTGGGCGGATGGCTACCCTCGACCGGACACAGTGGACGGTTGGCGGTTGCCCGGATCGGGTACACATGACGCAGGACACCCGATCGGAGGACGACATGTCAGCACTGATGCAGCGGATCAGCGCCTTCCTGCGCTCCCCCAAGGGGCAGCAGTTGGTCGACCGGGGCCGGCGCGAGCTGGCCAAGCCGGAGAACCAGGCACGGCTCAAGCAGGCGGCCGGCAAGCTGTCGGGCCGCCGCCGCTGACCGTCCGCGAACCGATTCCACCCCGGGAGCATCCGTGACCGACGCCGTCCCCGCCGACGACGAACCGACCGTCCCCACGCCGCCGGTACCGGCGGACACCGCCGTCCCGGCCGTCCCCGCGACACCGGCCGGCGGGTCGCCGACCGCCACGGTCCCGGCGACGGTGGGGGCGTCGGCTCCGGTCCCGGCGGTGCCGGCCGGTGATCCGGGTGATGCGCCGGAGGCGCCGCCGGCCCGGCTCTGGGACCGGATGCGCGAAGACCCGCAGTACGCCCCCGAACACCTGGCCCTGGAGGCGGTCCGCCGGCTCGGCCCGGAGGCGGCGCAGTGGGTCGCCCGGGCCCGGGCGGAACGGCCCGACGCCACCGCCGACCAGTTGGCCGAGCAGGCCATCCGGCGCTTCGTCAACCGGGCCCGCCTCTCCGGAGCGGTCTCGGGTGCGGCGGGGCTACCCGGCGCGGTGATCGACGTCGGCGTGCTGGCCTGGACCCAGGCCCGGCTGGTGCTGCACGTCGCCGCCGCGTACGGCGCGGACCCGGTGCACCCGGACCGGGCCACCGACCTGCTCGTCCTGCAGAAGGTGCACAAGGCGGCCGAGACGGCCCGGTTGGCGCTGGGCGTCGCGGCGGGTCGGGAGCGGGCCGGCGCGCTGTTCGGTCACGCCGCCCAGAACCCGCTCGGGCGGGTGATGCTGCAACTCGGTGTCCGGCTGGCCCGGATGGCCGGGGTGCGGGCGGCCAAGCGGGTCTTCGCCAAGGTCGTCCCCGGTGCCGCGATCATCCTCGGCACCTGGGCCAACTCGTCGGCGACCAAGGATCTCGCCGAGCGTGCCCAGGCGCTCTACCGGGAGCACCGGGGCGGGGTGCCCCACCCGCGCCGCCCCTGAGCAGAGCCGGTCGCGCCGCGTCCGGCCCACCACCGGGCACCGTCCGGGCAGGGCCGACCACCGGGTGACGCCCGCGTAGGGAACGACCACGGGGCGACGCCCGGCCGCGAGCGGGCGGGCGGGCGTCGGGGTGGATCAGAGCCGCCAGCCGGCCGCCGGGAACGTCGCGTCGGCGAGCCGGTTCTGCCCGGCGACGTTGGGGTGGAACCAGTCCAGCGCGTTGACCTCGTCGAGGCTGAACCGCACCCGGTGCACCGCGCCGCCGTCGTAGCGGCACCGCGAGCCGTACGCCCGGCAGGCCGCCTTGAGTTGGCTGTTGTACGCGTCGATCCGCTCGGCGAAGCGGGCCCGGCGGTCCCGGTCGGCCTTGGCGTCCGAGGTGGGGTTCGCCAGCAGCGCCGGACAGATCCCGGTCTTCCAGATCCGCACCGCGCGGGACTCGGTGTGCCCGACCTCCCAGAGCCGGTTCAGATCGGGGATGCTGGCCACCAGGACCCGGGCCTTCGGGCGGCCCTCGCGCAGCACCCGCAGCGCCTTGTCGACCTGGCTGCGGAAGGTGGCGGGCGGGGTCATCGCGTCGATGTCGTTGCGGCAGGCGTCGTTCGCGCCGATCAGCACGGTGACGTAGTCGGCCTTGTCCTTGACGGCGGCACCGGCCTGACCGGCGAGGGCCTCGGCGCGGGCCCCCGGCACCGCGTGGTTGCGCGCCCGGTTGCGGATCGGCGCGTCGGCGTCCAGCAGCCGCCGGTAGTGGCTCTCCACCCGGATGCCGTCCCCGGTGGACCAGGAGTTGCGCTGGCACGAGGTGAGCACCAGGCAGGAACCGAACCCGGTGGTGATCGAGTCGCCGAGGGCGGCCATCGTGGCGGGCAGGCCGGTCGGTGTCGATCCGCTCTTCGTCGGGCGCGGGGAGGCCCCGCCGCCCTCCTCGCAGGCGAGCGCGGTGAGCGCCAGCAGGCAGGCCACGGCGGCGACCCAGCGTCGAGGCATGCGTCTTCCCCCGGTCAGACGGCGCAGAGCGACAGCCCGGTCACTCTACGGGCCGGACCGGGTGCGGCGACCCGTTCGTGTCGACTTCCGGGCAGTTTCAACAGCTCGAAACATGAATCTGGTAAGAACGGGTCGGAGCAGGGCTCTCCGGGCAGGTCGCCCGCCCGGCACCGGCGCAGTGAGCAGCGCCGACGTGGGGTGATCCGGGCGTCGGGACCGGTTAGCGGCGTCCGTGCACGGGTAGGCCGAGATCATGACGAGATCGCAGCCCCGGCGTGCCCGTGGCACGGTCGGCCACGCGTACAGTGCGTTGAACCTGCGCCTGGCGTTGGCCCTGTTCGGCCTGGTCACCATGACCGTCCTCGCGGTCGTGGCGTTCGGGGCCGGGCTGGCCTGGCTGGGCGTGCCGTGCGCGCTGTTCGCCGTCGTGGCGGCGGTCGACCTGGTCGTCATCCAGCGCCGCCGTGCCGCCCGTCGCCGTGAGCAGCCGGGCGCGCGGCATTCACTCTTCGAGTGACAGGAGTACGAGATGCCCATCGCCACCACCAACCCCGCCACCGGTCAGGTGCTCAAGTCGTACGAGCCGATGTCGACCGAGCAGATCGACGCCGCCATCGAACGGGCCGACCTGGCGTTCCGGGACCTGCGCCGCACCACGCTCGCCCAACGGGCGCAGTGGATGAACGCCGCCGCGGACCTGCTCGACGCCGAACGTGACGACACCGCCCGGCTGATGACCACCGAGATGGGCAAGACCTACGCCGCGGCGCGAGCCGAGGTCACCAAGTGCGCCACCGCCTGCCGGTTCTACGCCGCGAACGCGGAGCGGATGCTCGCCGACGAGCCCGCCGACGCCGCCGCGGTGAAGGCGAAGCGGGCCTTCGTCCGCTACCAGCCGATCGGGGCGGTGCTCGCGGTGATGCCGTGGAACTTCCCGCTCTGGCAGGTGATGCGGTTCGCCGCGCCGGCCCTGATGGCCGGGAACACCGGCCTGCTCAAGCACGCCTCCAACGTGCCGCAGACCGCGCTCTACCTGGAGGACGTGTTCCGCCGGGCCGGCTTCCCCGAGGGCGCGTTCACCACCCTGCTGGTCGGCTCGGACGCCGTCGACCGGATCCTCGGCGACCCCCGGGTCCGGGCGGCGACGCTGACCGGCAGCGAGGGCGCGGGCCGCTCGATCGCCCAGATCGCCGGCCGGGAGCTGAAGAAGACGGTGCTGGAGCTGGGCGGCAGCGACCCGTTCGTGGTGATGCCCTCGGCCGACCTCGACCGGGCCGCCGAGGTGGCCACCACCGCCCGCTGCCAGAACAACGGCCAGTCCTGCATCGCCGCCAAGCGGTTCATCGTGCACACCGACGTCTTCGACGCGTTCGCCGGGAAGTTCGCCGCGAACATGGCCGCGCTGCGGGTCGGCGACCCGATGGACGCCGACACCGACGTCGGCCCGCTGGCCAGCGAGAGCGGCCGGGACGAGATCCACGCCCAGGTGCAGGACGCGGTGGCGCACGGCGCGACGGTGCTCTGCGGGGGCGAGAAGCCGACCGGCGACGGTTGGTTCTACCCGCCGACGGTGGTCACCGACCTGAACCCGCAGATGCGGATGTGGGCCGAGGAGGTCTTCGGGCCGGTCGCCGGGCTGTACCGGGTGTCGTCGTACGACGAGGCGGTCGCGGTGGCCAACGGCACGCCGTTCGGGTTGGGCGCGAACGCCTGGACCACCGACCCGGCCGAGCAGGAGCGGTTCGCCACCGACCTGGACGCCGGCAACGTGTTCATCAACGGCATGACCACCTCGTACCCGGAACTGCCGTTCGGTGGGGTGAAGAACTCCGGCTACGGCCGGGAGCTGTCGGCGCTGGGGATGCGGGAGTTCTGCAACACCAAGACCGTCTGGGTGGGGGAGGGCGCGGCCACCGCCGGGGCCGGCGCGCACGCCGAGTGACCCCGCGCCGGGTGACCGGCGCGGGCGAGCTTTAACCGGACACCGTCATGGGTACGGAAGGACGCCATGACGGTGTTCGGCTTCCACGCCTCCCACGAGCAGATCCATCCGAGCCGCCTGCTGGAGGCGGTGGTGCACGCCGAACGCGCCGGCTTCGACGCCGCGATGTCGTCGGACCACTTCTCGCCGTGGAGCACCCGGCAGGGCCAGTCCGGCTTCGCCTGGTCCTGGCTGGGGGCCGCGCTCCAGGCCACCGGGCTGCCGTTCGGGGTGGTCAACGCCCCCGGCCAGCGCTACCACCCGGCGATCATCGCGCAGGCGATCGGCACCCTGGGCGCGATGTACCCGGGCCGGTTCTGGGCGGCGCTGGGCACCGGCGAGGCGAGCAACGAGCACATCACCGGCGACGGCTGGCCGCGCAAGGACGTGCGGACCGCCCGGCTGCGGGAGTGCGTGGAGGTGATCCGGGCGCTGCTGGCCGGCGAGGAGGTCAGCCACGACGGGCTGGTCCGGGTGGACCGGGCGAGGCTGTGGACCCGACCGGAGGAACCGCCGGCGCTGATCGGGGCGGCGGTCAGCGTGGCCACCGCCCGCTGGTGCGCCGAGTGGGCGGACGGCCTGATCACGGTGAACGCGCCGACGGCGCACCTGCGCGAGATGATCGACGCCTACCGGGACGCGGGCGGACGGGGGCCGCTGCACCTCCAGGTGCACGTGAGCTGGGCGCCGGAGCAGGCCGAGGCGGAGGCGATCGCGTACGAGCAGTGGCGCAGCAACGTCTTCGCGCCGCCGGTCTGCTGGGACCTGGACACCGCCGAGCACTTCGACGCGGTCAGCGAGCGGGTGCCGATGGAGCAGGTCGCCGAGGTGGTGAACGTGTCGGCGGACCTCGGCCGGCACGTGGGCTGGCTGGAGGAGTACCTGTCGCTGGGCTTCGACCAGATCGCCCTGCACCACGTCGGGCAGGAGCAGCGCGCCTTCATCGACACGTTCGGCGCGGAGGTGCTGCCGAAGCTGCGCGCCGCCGGGTGATCACCCCGGGGCGTCCGTACGCCTAGGCTGCTACTCCATGGAAGCTCTGTTCGAGGTCGTGGTCTTCCTGGCGATCGCGACCTTCGGTGCCGCGCTGGCCCGCAAGCTGGGTCTTCTCGCGCCGATCCTGCTGGTGGTGCTCGGCCTCGGGCTGTCCTTCCTGCCGGGCTTCCCGCACGTGCGGCTCGACCCCGACCTGGTGCTGGTGGGCATCCTGCCGCCGCTGCTCTACGTGGCGGCGTTGGAGACCTCGGTGCCGGCGTTCCGGCTCAACCTGCGGCCGATCCTGCTGCTCGCGGTCGGGCTGGTGATCTTCACCGCGTTCGTGGTGGGCACGGTGGTGCACCTGTTCCTGCCCGGGCTGCCGTACGCGATCTGTGTGGCGCTGGGCGCGGTGGTGGCCCCGCCGGACGCGATCGCCGCCACCGCGGTGGCCCGGCGGGTGGGCCTGCCCCGGCGGGTGGTGACCATCCTGGAGGGGGAGAGCCTGGTCAACGACGCCACCGCGCTGGTGCTGCTGCGGGTGGCGATCGTCGCGGCCACCGCCAGCGCCGGCTCGGTGAGCTTCGGGTACGTGGCGCAGGAGGTGGTGGTCGCCACCGGCGGCGGGGTGCTGGTCGGGCTGCTGGGCGTGGTGGTCTTCGGGTACCTGCACAAGCGGACCACCGACCCGCTGCTGGACAACGCGCTGTCGTTGATCGTGCCGTTCGCGGTGGTCTTCGCCGCCGAGGAGATCCACGCCTCCGGGGTGGTGGCGGTGGTGGTCACCGGGCTGGGCATCGGCCACAAGATGCCGCTGCTGCTGTCGGCGGCCTCCCGGTTGCAGACCGGCGCGTTCTGGCGGCTGGTCCGGTTCCTGCTGGAGGGGCTGGTCTTCCTGCTGGTCGGCCTGCAACTGCCCGAGGTGCTGCAGGATCTCGACGAGCCGACCGGCCGGCTGGTGGGGATCACGGCGGCGGTGCTGGCGGCGGTCTTCCTGGCCCGTTTCGTCTGGGTCTTCCCGGCCACCTACCTGGCCCGGCTGGTGCCCCGGGTTCGGCAGCGGGACCCGGGGCCGCCGGTGCAGTTCCCGATCGTCATCGGCTGGGCCGGGATGCGTGGGGTGGTGACGCTGGCTGCCGCGCTGGGCCTGCCGTTGACCCTGTCCGGGGAGCAGCCCTACCAGCGGGCGCTGTTCATCTGGCTGGCCTTCGCGGTGATCGTGGCGACGCTGGTCGGGCAGGGGGCGACCCTGCCGTGGCTGGCCCGCCGGTTGAAGCTGCCCCCGGACGACCCGGTGGCCGACGCGCTCTCCGCCGCGACGGTGCAGCAGCAGGCCGGGCGGGCGGCCCGGGAGAAACTGGACGAGTTGGCCGAGGGTGCGCCGCCGGCGGTGGTGGAGCGGTTGCGCGGGCTGGTGCAGAGCCGCACCAACCTGGCGTGGGAGCGGCTCGGTGGCAGCGACCGGGAGACGCCGTCGCAGGCGTACGGTCGGCTGCGGCAGGAGATGATCGACGCCGAGCGGGAGGTCTTCCGGGCCGCCCGTGACGAGGGACGGATTCCCGAGGAGGTGCTGGTGCGGGCGTACCGCGACCTGGACCTGGAGGAGTCGTTGTTGCGACGGGAGAGTGACTGATGAGCTGTGCGCACCTGACCGGGGCGGGGAACGCCGAGCCGAGCGTGACCGACGCCTGCCCGGAGTGCGTGGCCGTCGGCAACGACGACTGGGTGCACCTGCGGTCGTGTGTGGAGTGTGGGCAGGTGGGGTGCTGCGACTCGTCGCCGTACCAGCACGCGACGAAGCACTTCGAGTCCAGCGGGCACCCGGTGATGCGGTCCATCCAGCCGGGGGAGTCCTGGCGCTGGTGCTTCGTCGACGAGGAGATCGGCTGAGCCGTCCGGTGGCGGCGGTATGACGTAACCGCTATTCGACCGGGTTCCGACCGACCGCTTAACATCGGTGAACTTCTATCGATGGGAGGTCGGACGATGCGCCGACGACAGTTCTCGCGTACCGCCGGGGCCCTGCTGGCGCTGGTGCTCACGGCGACCGGCGTGGTCGCCGCGGGTGGCGGCGCGGCGTCCGCCGCCGCACGGACGGTCTACTACGACGCGAGTCGGGCCGGGGAGTTCCGCACCAACTTCGACCAGGCCGCGACGATCTGGAACAGCTCGGTGACCAACGTCCGGCTGGTCGCCCGCACGCCCGGCAACATCACCATCTACGTCGACACCGGCTGGCCCCGGGCGCAGACCACCAGCCTGGGCAACGGCCGGGTCTGGATGGGCACCCAGGCCGTCGACCAGGGGTACGACCGGACCCGGATCGCCACCCACGAGATCGGTCACATCCTCGGCCTGCCGGACAACCGGACCGGCCTGTGCACCGACCTGATGTCGGGCAGCAGCGCCCCGGTGTCGTGCCGTAACGCCAGGCCGAGCAGCGCCGAGGTGTCCCGGGTCAACGCGTTGTTCGCCGGCTCGTTCGCCGCGCCGGCCGGGGTCAGCTACGTCTGGCGTGGCGACGGTGCTCCCGCGCCGGTCGCCGCCGGCGTCCCCGCCGGTTCCTGAGCCCCCGTCGGTCCACGGTGGAGGGGCCGCCTCCCGCCCCGGGTGGGGAGGGCGGCCCCGTGGGTGCCACCGACGGGAGTCCGGCCCGTCGGTGACGCCGCCGGGGTCTCGTCGTACCGAAGGGTTGCGACATGATCACGCCGCGTAGCAAGATGACTCCGGATATCCAGGATGTCCGGGGAGGGTCAGGATGAATCTGGCAGTCAAGGAGGCGATGGCCGAGGCGGGTGAGACGGCTGAGAGCCTCGCCGCCCGCATCGGGGTCGACCCGAAGACCGCCGCGCGCTGGGCCAGCCAGGGGCGAATCCCCCAGACCCGGCATCGTGCCGAGGTCGCCGCGCTGCTCAAGCGGGACGTCCTCGACCTCTGGCCGGACCTGCACAAGCGACACGAGCCCGCGTGGTTCCGGCCGTGGGCCGACATCGAACGCGAGGCCGTCGTGCTGCGCGGCTTCGAGCTGGCCTGGGTGCCCGGCCTGCTCCAGACCGAGGCGTACGCGCGGGCGACCCTGGCCGGGGAGACCCTGACCGAGGAGGAGGTCGACCAGCTCATCACGGCCCGCCTCACCCGCCAGGCGATCCTGCACCGCGACCGCCCGCCGCTGCTGGTCGCCGTCATCGACGAGTCGGTGCTGCACCGCCCGGTGCCGGGCCGGTCCGAACTGATGCGCGAGCAGTGCGTCCACCTCGCCGCCTGCGCCGAACTGCCGACCGTGCAGGTGCACGTGGTCCCGGCCGAGACGGGCATGTACGCCGGCCTCGGCGGGCCGTTCGTCGTCGCCGAGTTGGACGACGGCACGCGGGTGGCGCACGTCGACGGGCAGGTACGCGCACAGATCATCGACCAGCGCCAGGACATCGCTGTCCTGGAACGCCGGTGGGCGCGCATAGTGGGGGAGGCCCTACCCCGGGCACGATCCCTGGAACTCGTCAGGAAAGCGGCGGCATCATGGAGCTGAGCGACGCCCGGTGGCACACGAGCACCAGGAGCGGCAACAACGGTGGCAACTGCGTCGAGGTGGCGGACAACCTGCCCGGCGTCGTCCTCGTCCGGGACACAAAGGACCGCGCGGGCGGCACCCTGGCCTTCACCCCGGGTGCCTGGCGCGGCTTCCTGCGCCTGGCCCGGTCGACGCGACGGGCCGGCTGACCGCCGCGCCGCCGTCACCGCGTCGACCCGTGCGCGTCAGGGCGTCGGGTGGTGGCGCAGCGCGGCGATGAACCAGTCCAGCACCGGGGTCAGGGTGGGCGGCGCGGTCCAGCCGTTGACCGTCGCGAGGAGCTGGAAGTACCGCTCGGTGCGCGGGTCGTTGGCGACCTCCAGCCGGGCCAGCAGCGCGCTGCGGTAACCGGCGTCGTCGACCCGGTCGAAGACCTCGCCGTACGCGCAGACCAGCGCGGCCACCACGTGGCCGGCGCGGGGCGACTCGGGCGCGATGCCGGCGGCGCGGGCCAGTTCGACGGTGTCGCGGACCCGGTGGGTGAGGTCACGGACCATCGCCACCACCTCGGGGTGGGCGTCGCCGACGGTCCCGTCGACGAACTCGTGGACGATGCGCCGACGCTCGGCGTCGGAGATCGTGGTCGGCTCGGGCATCGGACTCGTCTCCACTGCTGGGCCGGGCGTGCCGGGCGGTCGGGCGGGGGCGCCGGGCGGTCGGGGGACGACCGCCCGGCGCGCTCGGACCCCGGGTGGCAGCCCGGGGTCCGAGGGTGGGAGTGCCGGTCAGGACACCGTGCAGGCGCCGCCGTTGACGGTGATCAGATCCGGTTCCGGGTTGGCCAGCGTGCCGGTCCTGGCGAGCAGACCGAAGGTGATGCTGCCGCCCGGCGCGATCTTCGCGTTGTACGACTCGTTCTTCGCCGTCACGAAGGCACCGGACTGGGTCACCTTCGCCGACCACGCCTGGGAGACCTTCTGGTCGCCGTTGTAGGCGTAGCGCAGGGTCCAGCCGTCGATCGCGGTGTCCCCGGTGTTGCGCAGGACGACCTGGGTGTTGGAGCCGTCCGGCCAGGTGCCGTGCACCTGGTAGCTGACCGCGCAGGTGCGCGGGGCCACGGCCCCGGCCTCCCCCTGGTCGGCGAGGAACGACGCGAGCCAGGCCAGCGCCGAGTTCCAGTTGATCGCCACCTCGTTGGTCGAGTACGAGTTGATGTCGTCGACGTAGCAGAACATCGGCGCGCAGCCCTTGAGCAACTGGGCGACGAACGGGTCCTGCAGGGCGGCGTTCGGGCCACCGGCGAGCGAGCCGACCGGCGGGTTCGGCATGGCCGGGTTGAGCTGGTTGCCGAAGATCCGGCTGTGCTGGTTGCGCGCGTTCTGCTCGCCCCAGCCGGTCACGTACGACATGTTCAGCGCGTTGCGGCCGAGCAGGTAGTCGGTCGCCTGCACGGCACCGTCCCGGTACTTCGCGTCCCGGGTCAGGTCGAACGCGGTGGCCAGCACGACCATGTTGTTGATGATGTTGCTGTTGCTGCCCCAGACGTAGCTTGCCGCCTCGCCCGGCACCGGCAGGCCGTACGCCTGGGCGTGCAGGGTGGTCAGGTAGTTGTCGGCGGCGGCGGTCACCGAGGCGCGGACCCGGGCCCGGTCGGCGGCCGGCAGGCCGTTCGGCACGGTGGCCAGTTCGAGCCGGCCGACCGCGCCCACGCTCTGCCAGCTGAACGCGCCGCCCGCGGCGAACACGTCGCCGGTGTGCTGGGGCGAGGCGGTCAGGTCGTCCAGGTACGCCTTCTTGCCGGTGGTCAGGTACAGCTCCACGGCCGCCCAGTAGAACTCGTCGGTGACGTTGGTGTCGTCGTACGCGCCGCCGCCGATGCCGTCGTTCGGGTCGGCGTAGACCGCCGGGTGCGCCTTGGCCGCGGCGTACGCGGTCGTCGCGGCGGTGCCGCAGCGGGCGGCGAACGCCGCGTCGTACGGGGCGAACAGGCGCTGGCACTGCGCGGCGACGGCGGCCAGGTTCAGGGTGGCGGCGGTCGTCGGCGGGTGCAGCTCACGCGGCTGGGCGTCGTCCTGCGGCGCGAGCGGCAGGCCGGTCCACGCCTTGTCGTGGATCTTGTGGTGGGCCATCCCGGCCAGCGGCTTGCCGGCCGGCACCTGCATCCGGAGCAGGAACTCGATCTCCCAGCGGGCCTCGTCGAGGATGTCCGGCACCGCGTTGCCGCGCTCGGGCAGCCGCAGCGTCGAGTCACCCAGCGCGGCGCCACCGGCGGCGGTCTCCGCCGTCTTGGTCCGCTCGAAGGCGCTCAGCAGCTGGTAGGCGGCGATCCCGCCGTTGACCACGTACTTGCCGTGGTCGCCCGCGTCGTACCAGCCACCGCGCACGTCCAGCGTGTAGTCGCAGACGCCGGGCTGGCAGGGCACCTCGGTGTCGCCCTGGTTGGGGGCCACGCCGAGGTGGCCGGCCGGGCGGGCGTACTCCTCGCCGATCAGGTCACCGTCGATCTCGATGCCGCTGCGCTGGGCGTAGAAGAACTGCATCGCGTCGGCCCGCAGCCGGTCGTAGAGGTCGCCGGAGATGTCGAACGGGTGGCTGGTCTCGCCGTCGGCGACCAGCGTGTAGCCGGTGCCGGGGGTGCGGAACGACGAGAAGTCGACGGTCTGCACGTTCTGCCCGGAGGCGGCGTCGACCCCGCGCGGGGTGCTCCGGCCGCTGGCGACGACCGTGCCGGCGGCCGACTTGAGCTGCCAGGGCAGCGCCTCGGTCGACTCGGTCACCACGGTGGCGTTCTTCGGGCCGCCGGGCAGGTAGCCGACCTGGTTGACCCGCACACGGGGGCCGGTGTCCGGCACGTACGGCGGGGCGGCCTCGCCACCGCGCAACGAGACGTTGTCCAGGCAGATCCGCTGCTCGGCGGCGGCCCCACCGACCTGGAAGATGAGCTGGGCGTTGGGGTTGTCGTCCGGGACGGTGAACGTCTGCTCGACCCGCTTGCTCGTCGGGGCGGCCACCGCCGGCACGCTGGCGTACGAGGTGTAGGGGGCGCTGCCGAGCTGGAGCACGGCGTTGACGCTCAGCCCGGGGGTGGCCGAGATGTCGAAGCTGAGCTTGTACTCCGCGCCGGCGTTGAGCCGGACCCCGTCGTGGCCGATGCCGGCGTCCCACGGGTTGGCCAGCCCGGCGGGGACGGTGACGCAGAGCCGGCCGTCGACGACGTCGAGCGGGCCGGTGCCGTAGGAGAACCAGGGCGAGACGCCCTCGCTGAAGTCGCCGTTGCTGATCTGCTCGGGAGCGTCCGGCGGGACCTCGGCGTGGGCCACGCCGGTGCCGGCGCCGGTGAGGATCAGGGTCGTCGCTGCCAGTACCGCGAGATGCCGCCGACGTCGTCGGGTCAGGATCACGGGATTCCTTTCCGGGCGGAAGGTGTGGTGGGGTGTGCCGTCGATGCCTGTCGCTGGGAGCGCTCCCAGCTATCAGCCAGATGTTTCCAGCGCGTCTCGCCCCTGTCAATCGATTCGACTGGATGACCTTCGGCTGGTCGCAGCCACCCGGAGCGACGTCCCCGACAGTGAGATTCGCCGCGCCACGCGCAGTCGTCCTGATCTCCTAGAGACAACAACGCCCTCCGCCTGGCAGGCTGCCACCCATGACCCTGAAGCTTCGTTCCATCGGGACGAGCGACCGTGGGCTGATCCGCAGCGGAAACCAGGACGCCCTGCACTGCGGCGCCTGGCTCGTCGCCGTCGCCGACGGCATGGGCGGGATGGCGGCCGGCGACCTGGCCAGCCGGATCGCCATCGACGCGGTCGCCCCACTGGACGTGGAGACCCCCGAGGACGCGCTGGTGGCGGCGTTGCAGACCGGCATCGAGCTGGCCACCGCGCGGATCCACCAGGCCGTCCGGGAGGACCCCGAGCGGCAGGGCATGGGCACCACACTGACCGCCCTGCTGTTCTCCCGTACCGGCAGCTGCCTGGCGCTGGCCCACGTCGGCGACTCCCGGGCCTACCTGTTCCGCGAGGGCACCCTCAAACAGGTCACCCGGGACGACACCTTCGTCCAGATGCTCGTCGACCAGGGGGTGATCAGCCCCGAGGAGGCGTCCAGCCACCCCCGGCGGGCCGTGGTCACCCAGGCGTTGCAGGGCGAGCAGGTCTCCCCGTCGTACGCCACGATGGTGCCCCGGGCCGGCGACCGCTGGCTGCTGTGCAGCGACGGCCTCTCCAACGTCGTCCGCCCGGACACCCTCGCCGAGGTGTTGCGGGAGACCCCGGACCGCCAGGACTGCGCCCGCCGCCTGATCGACCTCGCCCTGCGGGCCGGCGGCCCGGACAACATCACCGTGCTGATCGCCGACGTCGTCGACGAGTGACCGCCACCGGCGGCACGCCGGCTCAGCGGCGGCGGTGCGTGGTGTGCCGGGTCGGCGCGGCCGTGACCGGGTCCTCCGGCCAGGGGTGGCGTGGGTAACGCCCACGCAGTTCCCCGCGCACCTGCCGGTAGCCGGTACGCCAGAACGACGCCAGGTCGGCGGTGACCGCGACGGGTCGGCCGGCGGGGGAGAGCAGGTGCAGCAGCAGCGGCACCCGGCCGTCGGCCAGCCGGGGCGTCCGCTGCCAGCCGAACGTCTCCTGGAGCTTCACCGCCAGCACCGGCGCGCCCGGGTCGGCGTAGTCGACCCGGACCCGGGAGCCGCTGGGCACCTCGACGCGTTCCGGGGCCAGCTCGTCCAGCCGGCCCGCCTGCGGCCAGGGCAGCAGCCGGCGCAGCGCCCCGACCACGTCGATCCGGGCCAGGTCGGCCCGGCGGCGGGCGGCGGCCAGCTCCGGCCCGAGCCACCGGTCGGCGGCGGCGAGCAGCGCCTCGTCGGACACCTCGGGCCACTCCCCGCCCAGCGCCTGCCGGCAGAACGCCAGTCGCTGGCGCAGCGACCGGGCCGCCGGGGTCCAGGTCAACAGGTCCAGGCCCGCCTGGCGGAGCCCGTCGGCCAGGGCGGCGGCCAGCAGTTCCGGAGCCGGCCGGGCCAGCGGGCGGCTGACCAGCTCGATCACGCCGAGCCGGGTCACCTGGCGGGCCAGCACGTCGCCGTCGACCCAACCGACCTCGCTGACCTCGGTCACCAACGCGCCGCCGACCTCCCGGGCGGTCGCCTCGTCGAGCGGGGCGGCCAGCCGGACCCGGGCGGTCGGTGCGCCCGGCGAACGGTCGGCCACCGCGACGGCCAGCCAGCCCGTCCCGGTCAGCGCCGACCCGGCCGCCAGCTCCGCCCCCGTCCCACCCGCCATCAGGTACGACGTCCCACCGGCCCGGCGCAGCCGGGCCAGCCGCTCCGGGTGGGCCAGCCCCACCAGCAGCCCCGCCGCCAGATCGTCGGGCAGCCACGGCCCGTCGGCCCGCCCGTGGCCGGTCCTGGCCCGGTCGGCGGGACCGGTGCGGGTGGGGCCGCCCGGGGTGCCGGCGCGGTCGGGGTCACCGGCGGGCAGCGCGGCGCGCAGCCGCCGTACCTCGGCGCGCCAGCGGGCGGTGGCACCGGGGTCGGTGTCGTCGCGCAGCCGCCGCCACGCGGCGGTGAGGTCGTCGTGCCGCCCGGCCAGGCCGTCCTCGGCGAGCAGGGCGACCAGCTCGGCGGCCCGGTCCCGACCGATCCGGACGGCACCGTCGAGCAGGGCCCGGCCCAGCCGGGGGTGGGTGCCGGTGGCGGCGATGGCCCGTCCCCGGGCGGTCACCCGACCGTCGGCGTCGACCGCGCCGAGGGCGGTCAACGTCTCCCGGGCCACGGTCAGCGCGGCGGGCGGCGGGGGATCGGGCAGCGCCAGGCCGCCGCCGTCCGGGCTGCCCCAGGCGGCCAGGTCCAGCGCGAAGCCGGTCAGGTCGGCGGTGACGATCTCCGGCCCGGGTTGCGCGGCGAGCCGGCCGTGGGTCGCCTCCGACCAGCAGCGGTAGACCACCCCGGGGCCCTGCCGGCCGGCCCGGCCGGCCCGCTGCGTCGCGGCGGCCCGGGACACCGGCACGGTGACCAGCGCGCCCAGCCCCCGGGCCAGGTCGGTGCGGGCCACCCGGGCCAGGCCGGCGTCGACCACCACCCGGACGCCGGGCACGGTCAGGCTGCTCTCCGCGACCGAGGTGGCGAGCACCACCCGACGCCGGTCGGCGGGGCGCAGCGCGGCGTCCTGCGCGGCGGCGGGCAGCCGCCCGTGCAGCGGCAGGACGGCCACCCGGTCGGTCAGGTCGGCCAGCCGGCGGGTCACCGCCCCGATCTCGCCCGCCCCGGGCAGGAAGACCAGCAGGTCGCCGTCCTGCTCGTGCAGGGCCCGCCGGACGGTCGCGGCGACATGGTCGAGCAGCAGCGGATCGACCCGTCCCGCGCCCGGCGGCGCGACCGGGCGTGGCGGTGGCGCCCAGACCCGGGCGACCGGGTGCAGGGCCGCCTCGGCACGGACCACCGGGGCCGGCGTGTCGCCGCCGAGCAGGGCGGCGAACCGGTCCGCCTCCGGGGTCGCCGACATCGCCACCAGCCACAGCTCGGGCCGCAGCGCCGCCCGGGCCTCCACGGTGAAGGCCAGCGCGAGATCGGCGTCGAGCTGCCGCTCGTGCACCTCGTCGAGCAGCACCGCGTCGACGCCGGGCAGGTCCGGGTCGCGCAGCAGCCGGCGGACCAGCAGGCCGGTGGTGACCACCTCGACCCGGGTGTGCGGTCCGACCCGGCGGTCGCCGCGTACGGCGTAGCCGACCCGGTGGCCGACCCGCTCGCCGAGCAGGTCGGCCATCCGCCGGGCCGCCGCCCGGGCGGCCACCCGGCGGGGCTGTGCGACCAGCACCCGCCCGGCCACCCCGTCGGCCACGGCGAGCGGGGCCAGCGTGGTCTTGCCGGTGCCGGGCGGGGCGACGAGGACCGCGCCGCCGACGTCGGTCAACGCTCGCAGCAGGGGTGCCAGCGCCGGCCGGACCGGCAGGTCGAGGGGTACGTCGGAGAGCACGGCTGCCACTGTGGCACGCCCGGGGTCAGCCCCGGCGTACCGCCTCCATGCCGGTGACGAAGGCTGTCCAGGCGTGGGCGGAGAAGACCAGCGCGGGCCCGCACCGGTCCTTGCTGTCGCGCACCGCGATCCGGTCGTCGGTGGTGGCGACCTCCACGCAGTTGCCGTTGCCGCTGCTGCGACTGCTGGTCCGCCAGTCCATCATGGACAGAGGCAGCGCCTGCATTCCCGTACCTTCCGTTCCCCCCGGGCGTGCCGCAATGCGATCACGCAAAGTGACGAGCAGCCTCCTCCAGGCGGGCAAGAGACGCCGCCGGATCCAGTGCCATCCGGCACAGCTCCTCGTGCACAAGGGTATACCCGCGCACGTGTCCCGCTTCCTCCAGCGCCAGACCCAGCGTGAGATTGTCCAGGTAAACCACGGAATTGTCGGCCGCGTCGGCAAACGTGATGATCACGTACGGAGTGCTCATCGCGGGGTGCCCACCGGACGCGAACGGAAGTACGTGACATGTCACGTTCGGTGATCGGGCGACAGTGGCCATGTGGGTCAACTGCTCCGCCATGACGGCCGGCCCGCCCACCGGGCGCAGCAGCACCGCCTCGTTGAGCACCACCGACAGCTCGACCGGGGGAGACTCCCGGTGCAGCACCTCCTGCCGGCGCAGCCGGGCGGCAACCTTGCGTTCCAGCCCCTCCTCGCCGGCCGTACGACGGAACATCTCCCGGGCGTACGCCTCGGTCTGCAGCAGCCCGGGGACGGACTCCGCCTCGTACGTGCGCAGGCTCTCCGCCTCGGCCTCCAGCCCGACGTAGAACTCGAACCACTCGGGCAGCACGTCGCTGTAGTTCTGCCACCAGCCGCGCTGCTGGGCACCCCGGGCGATCTCGATGAGCGCCTCGGCGTCGGCCCCGGTCACCTCGTAGAGGGCCAACGCGGCGCGCACGTCCCGGGGTTTGATGCCGATCTGGGCGTTCTCGATCCGGGACAGGTTGCTCTTGGACATGTCGAGTTGGCGGGCGGCGACGTCCAGTGTCATGCCCGCGCGTTCCCGCAGTTGGCGGAGTTCACGGGCGATGCGGCGGCGGCGAACAGTGGGGCTGACGGTCACCCTCCGAGTCTGTCACGACAAGATCCGCAGGTCGCACGAGCACGGAGTGCAACCATCGAATCCGGGAGTTGCAAAGCTGGAGCTCTGCGGGCATCCTGTCACCCGGCGTGGATCACCTGTGGACAATGCGTGGGAGGCTCGTTTGCTGGTCGCCGACGAGTTCTTTCTGATCGCGCACAACGACAGTCGCGGCAAGGCCAAACTGCACCCGAGCGCCACCGGGCTCGGCCTGGCCGCCGGGTTGCTGGCCGAGCTGATCCTGTTCGGACAGATCACCGTCTCCGGTGGACTGGTCACCGTGATCGACCGGCGTCCCCCGGCCGACGCGTTGGCCCACACCGTGCTCGACCAACTGATCGGCGAGTCGCAGCACCAGGCGGTGCGCACCTGGCTCGCCTTCCTGGCCCAGTCGTCCACCACCTCGGTGGGGGAGCGGCTGGCCCGGGCCGGGGTGCTGCGTCGGCAGGAAACCCGCCGCCTGCTGCGGACCACCGTCAGCTACCTGCCGATCGACCTCAACGCCGCCGCCTGGCCGGCGACCCGGCTGCGGGCCCTGGTGGAGCGGCCCGAACAGCCGCTGGTGTCGGACACGACGCTGCTCGGCCTGGTGGCCGCCGCCGGGTTGACCCGCGAGGTGCTGTGGAGCGCCGGCCCCCGCGCCCACCACCGGCTGTCCACCCTCGTCGGTTCGCTGCCGCCCCCCCTGAAGGAACTCGTCGTGCACACCGAGGCCGCGGTCGGCGCGGCGGTGCTGCGCGGCATCCCCTGATCTCGCCGCGCCACCCCCTTCCCCCTCATCTCCCCCCTTTCCGGAGCAGCCCCATGCCCCCGCATCCGACAGTCGAACGCCCCAGCAACGTCAGCGACGCCCTGGCCCGTGGCCGCCTCGGCGTGCCGTCGGTCATCTTCTTCGTCCTCTCCGCCGCCGCACCGCTGACCGTGGTGGCCGGCGTGGTCACCACCGGCTACGCGGTCACCGGCATCACCGGCATGCCGCTGGCCTTCCTCGCCGTGGGCGCCGTCCTGGCGCTCTTCTCCGTCGGCTACGTGGCGATGGCCCGCCGGGTCGAGAACGCCGGCGCGTTTTACGCCTACGTCTCCCGGGGCATCGGCCGTCCGGCCGGCGTCGGCGCGGCCTGGGTCGCGCTCATCGCCTACAACGCGCTCCAGGTCGGCCTGTACGGCGCGATCGGCGCCGCCGCCGCCCCGGTGCTCGGCACCCTGTTCGGCGTCGAGCCGCACTGGTCCGTGGTGGCGCTGGTCGCCTGGGCGCTCGTCGCGTTCCTCGGCCTGCTGCGGGTGGACGTCAACGGCCTGGTCCTGGCGGTGCTGCTGATCGCCGAGATCGTGGTGATCGTCGTGTTCGACCTGGGCCAGCTCAGCCATCCGGCGGGCGGCTCGACCAGCTTCGCCGCCCTCGCCCCGGCCAACCTCCTGGTGCCGGGGGCGGGCGCGCTGCTGGTGCTCGCCATGACCGGGTTCGTCGGGTTCGAGTCCTCGGTGGTGTTCAGCGAGGAGAGCAAGGACCCCCGGCGGACGGTCCCGCTGGCCACCTACCTCTCGGTGGCGATCATCGCCGGGCTCTACGCGCTCTCCTCCTGGTCGATGACCGTGGCCGTCGGCCCGGAGAACATCTCCGCCGCCGCCGGTGAGCAGAGCATCGAACTGATCTTCAATCTGGCCGCCGCGCACCTCGGCGACACCGCGGTCACCATCGGCCAGGCGCTCTTCATGACCTCGGTGCTGGCCGCGATGATCTCGTTCCACAACACCACCGCCCGGTACGCCTTCGCGCTGGGCCGGGAGCGGGTGCTGCCGGCCGCCTTCGGGCAGACCTCGCCGCGCACCGGCGCACCCCGGATGGCCTCGCTGGCGCAGAGCCTGCTCGGCCTGCTGGTGATCGTGCTGTACGCGGTCAACGGCTGGGACCCGGTGGTCCAGCTGTTCTACTACGCCGGCACCGGCGGCGGCTTCGGCGTGCTGCTGCTGATCGCCACCACCAGCGTCGCCGTGATCGTCTACTTCGCCCGCTCCGACACCGCGGAGTCGCTGTGGAAGCGGGCGATCGCCCCGGCCCTGGCCACCGTCGCGTTGGCCGCCGTGGTGGCGGTGGCGGTGGCGAACTTCGCGACCCTGCTCGGTGTCGCGCCGGATTCGCCGCTGCGCTGGATCATCCCCGGGGTCTACCCGGTGGCCGCGCTGATCGGCCTGCTGTGGGGTCTGGTGCTGCGCGCCAACCGTCCCGACGTCTACGCCCGGATCGGGCGGGGCGCGGAGAGCACGACGACCTCGCTGTTCGGTCCCACGGTGGAGCAGCCGGTGCCGGTGGAGTCCCGGCGGTGACCGCGCCGACCATCGGACGGCTCGCCGCCGCCGACACCCGGTGGGTCGCCGAACGGATCGCCGAGGCGTTCCTGGTGCTCCCGGCGACCCGGTGGCTGGTGCCCGACGAGGCCAAGCGGGAGGCCGTCCTCGCCGACAACTTCGAGATCCTGGTCGACCACGCGATGCGGCACGGGCTGGTCTTCGGCACCGCCGACCGGGACGCGGTGGCGGTCTGGCTCCCCCAGGTCGGTGGCGGGTCGCCGGCCCCGGTGGACTACGACGACCGGCTGGCCGCCGCCTGCGGGGAGTGGACGCCCCGGTTCCAGCACCTCGACGAGCTGTTCGCCGCCAACCATCCGCACCCCGACCACCATCACCTGGCGCTGCTCGCCGTCCGGCCGGATCGGCAGGGGCAGGGGTTGGGCACCGCACTGCTGCGGCACCACCACGCCTGGCTGGACGCCCACGGCGTGCCTGGTTACCTGGAGGCCAGCAGCGAGGCCGGACGGGACCTCTACGCCCGGCACGGCTACCGGCTGCGCGAGGTCTTCCGGCTGCCCGACGGCACGCCGTTCTATCCGATGTGGCGGGAGCCGGCGGCCGGCTGACCGGCGCCCCGGGCGACGTCGCATCCCGGTGCGAACGTCGCCCGACGCGGCACCGGCCCCGACGCGGGTGCGTCGGGGCCGGTGCGTCGTTCGAGGTCGGGAAGGCCCGGCCGGCGAACCGCCGGCCGGGCCCCGTGGTCGTGGCCGTCACCGGGACCGGCGACCGCCTCCACCCCCTCAGTAGGTGCCGTCGAGCTGACCGCGCAGCTTGGTCAGGGCCCGGGCGAGCAGCCGGGACACGTGCATCTGCGAGACGCCGATCTGGTCGGCGATCTGCGACTGGGTCAGGTTGCCGTAGAAGCGCAGGGTGAGGATCTTCTGCTCGCGCTCGTCGAGGGTGGCCAGCGCCGGGCCGAGGGCGACCCGCAGCTCGGCCAGCTCGAACTCGTTGTCCTCGCCGCCGAGCATGTCGCCCAGCTCGGTGGCGCGGTCGCCGTCGCCGGTCGGGGTGGACAGCGACACCGCGTTGTACGCGCGGGCGCCCTCCAGGCCCTCCAGGACCTCTTCCTCGGTGAGCTTGAGGTGGGCGGCGATGTCGGCGACCGTCGGCGAGCGGCCGAGGGTCTGCAACAGCGAGCTGTTGGCGTCGGAGATGGCCAGCCGCAGCTCCTGGAGCCGCCGGGGGACGCGGATGTCCCAGGTGCGGTCGCGGAAGTGCCGCTTGAGCTCGCCGATGATGGTCGGGATGGCGTAGCCGGCGAAGTCGACACCGCGCGACGGGTCGAACTTGTCGATCGCCTTGATCAGGCCGACGGCGGCGGTCTGGGCCAGGTCGTCGGTGGGCTCGCCCCGGCCGCTGTAGCGGTGGGCCAGGTGGTTGGCCAGCGGGAGCCAGGCCTCGATCGCCCGGTCGCGCAGCGCGGCCCGGGACGGGTGGCCGGCGGGCAGCGCGGCCATCGCGTTCAGCAGGTCGGCGGCGCTGTCGGTGAGGGCGCGCGGGTCCAGCTTCTCGGTGGTGGACGGTGTCGCCGCCGGCTTGCTCATGGTGGGCGCGGTCATTGGTGGTCCTCCCTGCACCTCGTCCGCGGTCAAAAAGACGTGACGCATTGGTTTAGCTTCAGATGGGCCGTTCGGAAGCCACCATAGCCTGATCGGTGAACGGAAATCTAGCCGAAAGGCTGATGTACTTAAGTGATTCTGTGTCACAAAGCGGCACTATCGGACATGATTCGCGGCGATTGTGATCACGGGCACCGGTTGAACCGCCGGGCCACCCGCAACCCGACACCACGACGGTGGTGTCGGCTATCCGTCCTTGTCCCGCCGACAGGACCGCCCGTAGCGTCGCGGGAGACCACCGCCGTACGGAGGACCACGTGCTCGACCCCGCGGACCCGCAGCTCGTCGTCGACAGCCGTACGCTGCACTTCAGCTGGTTGCCGGCCGACCCGGACGCGGTCGTCGCGCTGGTCCCGCCCGGCCTGTGTCCGCGCCCCGACCGGCAGGTCTTCATGAACCAGTACGTCGTCGACGACGCCGGTCAGACCTCCGGCCTCGGCGCGTACTCGCTGACCTACGTCGGGGTGGCCCTCGCCGGGGTCGACGCGCCCGACGGGGCGACCCCCGGCGGCTGGTGGACCCACTACGTCACCTCCAGCCCCCGGGTCCGGGACTACGCCGCCGCCCGGGGCGCCCCGGCCGTGCTGGGACACACCACCCTGCGGGTACGGGGCGACGTGCTGGTCGCCGAGACCGAGGTCGGCGGCGTCCCGCTGATCCGGACCCGGGCCCGGATCGGGCACACCGGCCACCTGCTGCGCACCGGCCACCACCGGTACTTCACCCGGCGCGACGGCGAGCTGTTCAGCGGGGTCTACCCCTACGTCTGCGAACCGGTCAGCCCGTTCGAGATCGAGTCGGTGGAGTTCCTCGACCCCCGGCACCCGAGCTACGCGCTGCGCCCGGAGAACCCCCTGCTCATCGTCAGCGGCTGCTACGCCCCGCGTACCTCGTTCGCCCACCCGGGCGGGCTGACCCGCCACCCCGCGCCGGCCCCGGACCGGCGGGATCTACCAGGTGCCCTGGCGGCGGGCGCGCAGCGGCCTGCCGTCGGGGTCGTAGACCAGCCGGTACGCCGGTAGCGCCCACAGCCGGGTGTACCAGGGCAGCCGCTCCGGCCGGTGCGGGCGCAGCCGACCGGGCGGCCGGGGGCCCGACCGGCCCGAGTCGTGCCACCGCTGCAGGGCGTCCGCCGTGGCGGTGATCGCCGCGACGGCGTCGGCCGGGTCCAGCAGGTCGGCGTCATCGGCACCGTCCGGGTCGCGGTCCAGGTGCTCGCGCCACAAGCGCAGCCGCAGGTCCCGGGCGAACACCCGGGCCCCGTCACCCTGCCCCGCCGGATCGACCGGGGACCGTTCGTCGCGGGTCTCGTCGAGCACCGCGCAGGACAGCTCGCTGTCGTGCGTCCAGGACCGCCTGTTGAAGTTGTCGCTGCCCACGCTCGCCCAGACATCGTCGACCACGCAGATCTTGGCATGTACGTAGACCGGGTCGCCCGCCCGGTTCTCCACGTCGAAGACGTGCACCCGGTCCGGCGCGGCCCGCTCGCACAGCGACAGCGCCTGCTCCCGGCCCACCGTGTTGGGCGGCAGCGCCAACGCGCCGTCGACGTCCGGGTAGCGGGGGACCACCGCGACCAGGTGCAGGTCGGGGTTGTCCCGCAGCGCCTCGGCGAACAGCTCGGCCACCTCGGTCGACCAGAGGTACTGGTCCTCCAGGTAGATCAGCCGGCGGGCCCGGCGTACCGCCTTGGTGTAGCCCCGGGCCACCGTCCGCTCGCCGTCCGGGGCGAACGCGTAGCGGGGACGCACCGCCGGGTAGGTACGCAGCACCTGGATGTGGTGCGGGCCGCAGGGCGGCGGATCGGCCGGCGGGTCGGGCAGCGGATCGGGGCTCAGGTCGGAGCCGCGCAGCCGGTCCCGCAGGTAGGCCAGCGGGTTCTCCGAGTCCAACGGCATCGGGTCGGTCCACCGCTCACGGAACGTGGTGTCCAGCGCGGCGACCACCGGACCCCGGACGGCGAGCTGCACGTCGTGCCACGGCGGGTGCGGGCCGTACTTCGGTGACATGGCGAGGGCCTGCGGGTCGCCGTGGTGGTCGGCGTCGTCGCGGCGGCTGTGGCACAGGTCGATCCCGCCGGCGAAGGCGACGTCCCGCTCCGGGGCGTCGCGGTGGCGCAGCACCACCAGCTTCTGGTGGTGCGACCCGCCCCGCCGGACGCGCTGGTCGAGCAGCACCTCACCACCGGCGGCGTTGACCGTCTCGCTCAGGTCGCGGTTCTCTGCCTCGCTGTAGGACAACGAGTCGAGGTGGGAGCGCCAGAGCAGCCCCTTGACCAGCACGCCCCGCTGGGCGGCCCGGGCGAAGAGCTGGGCCACCGTCGGGCCGTCCGGGCGCATCCGCTCGTCCGGGTCGCCCCGCCAGTCGGTGAAGAAGAGCTGGTCGCCCGCGCCGAGCGCCTCGACCTCGGTCACCAGGCGGTCGAAGTACGCCGACCCGTGAATCAACGGCTCGGCGAGGTTTCCGGACGTCCAGACGGGTATCCCGGAGACCGGGTTGGCGCGTTCCTCAGCGGTCAAGAACCAGTCCTCGATCGCCACGTTCCAACCTCCCGAGGTCGACGACGTCCTCACGGTAGGACGCCCGCCGTCGGTACGCACTCCGGGTCTGCCGGAACCCGCCCGGACGGTGGCCTACCGCACCCCGCGAAGCCGTGAACGCCGAGGAGGCCAGGCCATGCCCGCCGAGACGACGAAGCCCGCGACCGAGGACCGTACGGATGCGGTCGAGAGTGAACGCGGCGCGGTCCTGGCGGTGCTGCTGATGGTGATCCTCGGGGTGGCCGGGATCTTCGCGGTCTCCTGAGCGACGTGGCCCCGCCCCGGGTGCCCGGTGACACCGGGCACCCGGGGCGGGAGGCCGCTCTCAGGGGCGGTCGCCCTGGCCGCCGGTGTGCGGCAGCCGCTGGGCCGGAACCACGCCCAGCTTGCCGGCCTGGAAGTCCTCGAAGGCCTGCATGAGCTCGGCGCGGGTGTTCATCACGAACGGCCCGTAGTGCGCCACCGGCTCCCGGATGGGCTTTCCGCCCATGATGTAGAGATCCAGGGCCGGGGTGTTGCCGTCCTGCCTGCCGGCGGCGGTCACCCGCAGCGCGTCGCCCGGACCGTGCACGGCCAGCTGGCCGCCCTGGAACGGACGCCGGTCGGTGCCGACCGTGCCGCGACCGGAGAGGGCGTAGACCAGCGCGTTGAAGTCGGCCCGCCAGGGCAGGTCCAGCTCCGCGCCGGGCTCCAGCGTGACGTGCGCGATGGTGATCGGGGTGTGGGTCGACCCCGGCCCCCGGTGCCCGGCGATCTCACCGGCGATGATCCGGATCAGTGCGCCGCCGTCCGGCGTGGTCAGCAGCGCCGACTCCCGGCCACGGATGTCCTGGTAGCGCGGCGGCATCATCTTGGCCACCCGGGGCAGGTTGACCCAGAGCTGGAGGCCGTGGAAGAGACCGCCGCTGGCGACCAGGTGCTCCGGCGGGGCCTCGATGTGCAGCAGGCCGCTGCCGGCGGTCATCCACTGGGTGTCGCCGTCGGTGATGGTGCCGCCGCCCCCCTGCGAGTCCTGGTGGTCCATGATCCCGTCGATCATGTAGGTGACCGTCTCGAAGCCCCGGTGCGGGTGCCACGGGGTGCCCTTCGGCTCACCCGGCGCGTAGTCCACCTCGCCCATCTGGTCGAGGTGGATGAACGGGTCGAGATCCTGCATCGGCACCCCGGCGAAGGCGCGGCGGACCGGGAAACCCTCACCCTCGTAGCCGCTGGGGGCGGTGGTCAGCCGGCGGACCGGCCGGTAGCTGGTGGTCTCGTCGAGCCGGGGCAGGCGGGGCAGGACGAGGACGTCGTCGACGGTGATCGCGGGCATCACGGGCTCCTCAGGTGTCGCGGTGGGTGGACGACGCGTCCCGGTCGGCGCGCAGCCGCCGGCCGAGCCGGTCGAAGACCCGGGTCAGGGTGGCGACCTCGGCGTCGTCGAGGTCGTCCATCAGGTGCCGCCGGACCGAGGCGAGGTGCCCCGGCGCGGCCTCACGCAGGGCGAGCAGCCCGGCGGCGGTGAGCACCGCCTCGCTGCCCCGACGGTCCCCGGGGCAGGACTGCCGGGCAACCAGACCCCGCCGCTGCATGGTGGAGATCTGGTAGGTGAGCCGGCTGGGGGAGAAGACCAGCCGGGCGGCCAGCTCGCCCATCCGCAGCCGCTGGCCGGGTGCCTCGGAGAGCAGGACCAGCACGTGGTAGTCGGCGAAGCTCAGCTCACCGTCGGCGCGCAGATCGTCCTCCAGCCGGGTGAACAGTCGCTGGCTGGCCTCGATGTAGGCGCGCCAGCAGGCCATCCGCTCGCTGTCCAGGCTCTCCGTCATCCCCCGAACAGTAGCACTCTTTCAAATTTAAACAAGCTCTCTGACGCCTCTGTGAGCAGCGAGACACTTCTCCTTGACCGAAGGAACTTCAGGATTTGAAAGGAACCGCTGGCGACGAGCTGGCAGACTGCCCCGGTGGAACCCGTACAGATCACCGTGCCCGGCCTGGTGCTGCGCCCCTGGCGGGCGGCGGACGCGCCGGCCGTGCTGGCCGCCCTGGTCGACCCCGACATCGTCAGATGGAACGGGCAGGGGGTGACCGACCTGGCGCAGGCCGCCGCGTGGATCACCCGGCGGGCCGACCGCAGCGACGGCAGCCACGTCTCCCTCGCGGTGACCGACGCCGCCGACGGGACGCTGCTCGGCGGGGTCTCCGTGCACCAGATCCGGCACGGCAACGCCGCCGTCGGCTACTGGACCGCCGGGCCGGCGCGCGGACGGGGGGTCGCCGCCGGCGCGCTGCGGGCGCTCACCGGCTGGGCCTTCACCCACCTCGACCTGCACCGGATCGAGCTGTGCCACGCGGTCGACAACCCCGCCTCCTGCCGGGTCGCCACCCGCGCCGGCTACCGCTGGGAGGGGACGCTGCGCGAGTCGCACCGCTACGGCGACGGCCACCGGCACGACGAACACCTGCACGCCCGCCTCGCCACCGACACCTGACCCGTCCCGCTCCCGACCACCCGCCGCTCCCGCCGGGGCCCTGCCCTGCCCCGGGTGATCAAGAGCTTTGCGTCACCTTTGAGCCGGAATACTGACGCGAACCTCTTGATCATCGGGGACGGCGGCTCGGGGGGTGGTTAGGGTCGACGGGTGGACGACCTCGATGTGCTCGACTGGCGGGAACGCACCGCTGCGCTCTACCTGTCCGACACCGACCTGGCCGGCTTCCGGGCCGCCCGGGACGAGTTGTTCCGCAGTCACCCGGCCAGCCCGCTGCCGGCCGCCGACCGGGCCGGTTTCCCCGGGCTCGGCTGGTTCCCACCGGACCCGGCGGCGGTGGTCGAGGCCCCGCTGCGACCCGCCTCGGGCACCGAGACCATCGACACCGGCGGCCCCGACGGGGTGGTCCGCTACCGGCGGCTGGCGGTCGCCGAGACCCCGTGGGGGCCGCTGACCCTGTGGTGGATCGAGGCGTACGGCGGGGGGCTGTTCGTGCCGGTCCGCGACGGCACCAGCGGCCGGGAGACGTACGGCGGCGGCCGGTACCTCACCGACACGGTCAAGGGGACCTTCGGGCGGGGACTCACCGTGCTCCCCGGTCAACGGGTACGCCTCGACGCCAACTACCTCTACAACCCCAGCTGCGCGTACGACGACACCTGGGCCTGCCCGCTGGCACCCCCGGAGAACCGGCTCGCCACCCCGATCCGGGCCGGTGAACTGGACTATCCCCGCCGCGACCGCTGACCCTGCCACGTCCCCGCCCCACCCGCCCCGCCGCTTGGCGAGAGGTGAGGTCAGCGGCCGGCCTGGTATGTCCAGGTCAGGAATCGGTCGGTCGCGTCCACGGTTCTGCCGCCGTCGAGCTGCGTGAGCTGGTCTTCGGCTTCCTCCCTGAGCGTCGACAGCAGGGTCAGCAGGCCCGGCCGGTCGTCGGCGTACGCCGCGAGGAGCGCGAGTTTCGCTTCCCCGCAGGGCCACGGGTGGGCGTCGATCCGGCAGAGCCAGGTGGGTGGCAGCGGCGTGTGCCGGCCGGGAAGCAGCTCGGTCACGCCACCACGACCCTTCCCGGGGTCGGCCTGCGCGGAGCCGGTCGACGGGGGCCGGGCTCCGGGCGCGTCGCTCCGGCCGGCATCAGGAACAGGGTCCGCCGCCGGACCGCGTCGCCGGCTGCGTCCAGCTCGTAGGCGTCGATCCACAACCAACAGTCGTACGTGTGCCGGTCGGTGAGCACCCGGATGACCCGTACCGTGATCGGACGGATGAACTGCACGCTCGCGGCGCGCGTCAGGTGGAGCACGTCACCGGGGCGGATCGTGTGCGGGGTCACCTGGCTGGCTCCCGTTCCAGCCGGGGGCCCGGCGGTGGCAGGGGGTCCGGCGGTGGCAGGGGACGGCGTTCGCCAGCCGGCCGGGGCCCCGCCACGGTGGGATGAACGGCCCGATCGGGCCGGGCACCGACGGGCGTGCCGGTGGTGGGTCGTCGTCAGGCTTGCGGTGCGGCTCGGGCGGCGGTGGGCGGTCGGGCTCCGGCGTGTCCGGCATGGTGCTCCCCCCTTCGTAGCGGTGGCTGGAACGGGGGCCGCCTCCTGCCCCTCCACAGGAGACGGCCCCCGCAGCAGACGCGGCCGGCGGATCTCCCCTCCGACCGGCCGCGCCGCTCTGGGCTCCACCTTGCCGAGGGTTGTGTAGCAAACACACCGCGTAGCAATATGCAGGCAGACGTTCGGAACGTTCGGCCGCAACGTGGGAGGGAGCGGGATGAATCTGGCAGTCAAAGAGGCCATGGCGCAGACCGGGGAGACCGCCGAGAGCCTGGCAGCTCAGGTCGGGGTCGACCCGAAAACCGCAGCCAGGTGGGCACGCCACGGGAGCATCCCGCAGACCCGGCATCGCGCCAAGGTCGCGGCGGTCCTGGGCCGCGACGTCCTGGACCTCTGGCCGGATGCGGTGAAGCGCCACGAGCCGGTCTGGTTCCGACGCTGGGCGGACATCGAGCGTGAAGCGGTCGAGCTGCGATGGTTCGAACTCGCGTGGGTGCCGGGGCTCCTGCAAACGGAGGCGTACGCGCGGGCGACGCTGGCGCTGGCGACACCCACCCCCGAGGAGGTCGACGAGCTGGTGACGACACGGATGCAGCGGCAGGCGATCCTCCACCGGCCAGAGCCTCCGCTCGTCGTCGCGGTGATCGATGAAGCGGTCCTCCGGCGGCGCGCAGGCCGCGACGGCAAGCTGATGCGCGAGCAGTGCGAACACCTCGCGGCCTGCGCCGAACTGCCGTGCGTGCAGGTGCACGTCGTACCGCTCGACACGCCTATCTACCTGGGCATGGGCGGTCCGTTCATCCTGGCCGAGCTGCCGGACGGTGCGCGGATGGCGCACCAGGACGGTCCGGCCAGCGCACACATCATTGACGACGCGGCAGAGATCGCTAGCCTTGAACGGAGGTGGGCCCGCATAGTCGGCGAGGCCCTACCCCGGTCGCAGTCTCTCGACCTCATCAGGAAAGCGGTGGCAGCATGGACCTGACCGGCGCGCGGTGGCGCAAGAGCACGAAGAGCGGGGACAACGGCGGCGCGTGCGTCGAGGTCGCCGACAACCTGCCCGGCGTCGTCCTGGTGCGGGACACGAAGGACCGTGCGGGTGGGACGCTGGCGTTCGCGCCGGGTGCGTGGCGGGAGTTCGTGGACTTCGCGAGGGCGTCCCGCTAGCCAGAAATCTCAGGCCCCCGTCGGCCCGGGCCTTCCTCGCCGCCCGGGTGACGGGTGCTCCCGGCGGGTCGTGGTCGGGCCGCCCGCCCCGGTGGCGGGCCGACCACGCGAACCGCCGCCCCGGCGCTGGGCGCGTCGGGACGGCGGCGGGGTCGGACGGGTCAGCGGGCGGTGGCCCCGGTCGGGGTCAGGTGCATCCGGCCGAGCATCTGCCGCGCCTGGTCGGCCAGGGCGGCGTCGACGGTCACCGCGTACTGGCCGGCGCGCAGCGAACTGGCCGAGGTGAAGTCGCGCTGGCCGCCGGACATGGCGTGCGCCACCGCACCGAACACGGCACCCCAGATCGCGCCGATCACCAGGCCGACCAGGATCACCGCGAGCCAGTTGCCGACCGTGAAGATGCCGAACAACAGGCCGATGAACAACCCGAACCACGCGCCGGTGCCGGCGCCCAGCAGGGCGGCGCGTCCCGTGGTGAGCCGGCCGAGCACCGTCTCCACCAGGGTGAGGTTGGTCCCGACGATCGCGGTGTGCTCCACCGGGAACCGGTTGTCGGCCAGGTAGTCCACCACGCGCTGCGCGGACGGGTAGTCCGGGTACGCGCCGATCGTCACCGTGGGCGGGCCGGCCTGCGGGCCGTGTCCGTCCCCCGGCGGCGTCGCCGGCCGGCCGGCCGGACCGGACGGGAGGTTGTCGCCGCCCGGCATCCCGGGTCGCCAGGTGGCGGTCGGGTTCGCTGCTCTGGTCATGGCCTCCTCCTTCGTCAACGACAGGCGTTCCCGCCGACCCGCCGGGATAACGCCCGGCGGCCCGGCAATAGGAGCGGCCCGGGAATGCGGGCCGCCGGGGACAACCCGCCGGGCGAGGCATGCGGTACGAGGAGCCCGGGTAACCCGCCCCGTGGACAGCGGACGGATCAGCGAGCACGGGTTCCTCGCCGACGGGCGCAGCGCCGCGCTGGTGGACCGGCACGGCTCGGTCAACTGGTGGTGCCCGGCCCGGTTCGACAGCCCGTCGGTCTTCGGCCGGCTCCTCGACGACCGGGCCGGGCACTGGTCGATCACCCCGGAGGGCGACGACGTCCGGGTGTCCCGCTCCTATCTGGACGACTCGCTGGTGCTGCGTACCGTCTTCCACACCGGCACCGGCTCGGTGGCGGTCACCGACGCGCTGGCCCTGGAACCGGAGGCGCGCGGGCACGACATCGGCCTGCGCTCGCCCCGGGTGCTCGCCCGGCTGGTCGAGGGACTCTCCGGCGAGGTGCCGGTACGCGTCGAGTTCGCTCCCCGGTTCGAGTACGGCCGGGTCACCGCGTACCTGACCCACGCCGCCGGGGTGATCGACGCGCGGGCCGGCGCGTGCCGGCTCAGCCTGCGCTCCGACGTGCCGTTGGCCTGCCGGCACGGCGACGCCGTCGGCCGCGCGACCGTCCGGGCCGGGGACACCCTGCGGCTCACCCTCGGGTACGCCCCGACCTACGACGGCGGCGAACCGGCGCTGCCCGACGCCGACCGGGTGGTGGCCGACGCGGTGACCGGCTGGCGCTCCTGGGCCGACCTGCACGACTACCAGGGTCTCTACCGCGACCAGGTACGACTCAGCGCGATGGTGGTGCAGGGCATGACCTACCAGCCCAGCGGCGCGATCGTCGCGGCGGCCACCACGTCGCTGCCGGAACAGGTGGGTGGCGACCGCAACTACGACTACCGCTACGTCTGGGTCCGCGACTTCAGCCTGACCCTCCAGGCGCTGTGGCGGTCCGCCTGCCCGGACGAGGCCGACCGGCAGTTCTCCTGGGTGGCGCGGGCGATGGGCCGCATCGACGACGGCCGGGTGCCGATCATGTACGGCGTCGAGGGGGAGCGGGACCTCACCGAACACTCCCTCGACCACCTGCGCGGCTACGCCGACAGCCGCCCGGTGCTGGTCGGCAACGACGCCTGGACCCAGCGGCAGAACGACGTGCTCGGCGAGATCCTCGACGCCGCCTGGCTGATGCGGCACTACCTGGACCCGATGTCGCCCGACGTACGGCACCTGCTGCGGGCCCTGGCCGACCAGGCGGTCCGGGCCTGGCACCTGCCGGACTCCGGCATGTGGGAGTCCCGCGACGCCGAACGGCACTACCTGTCGTCGAAGGTGCAGTGCTGGACGGCGCTGGACCGGGCGGTCCGCTTCGGTCCCCGCCTCGGCGACCCGGCCGACGTCGCGCGGTGGACGCGGGCCCGCGACGAGGTCCGCGCGGCGGTGCTGCGGCGGGGGTGGAACGACCGGCTGGGCGCGTACACCGGGGCCTTCGACTCCGACCGGTTGGACGCCTCGGTGCTGCTCATGCCGCTGGTCGGGTTCCTGCCGGCCGACGACCCCAGGATGCGCTCCACCATCGACGTGGTGGAGCGGCGGCTGTCGCGCGACGGGCTGCTGCGCCGCTGGGACGGCGACCCGGCCGGTTTCGTCATCTGCTCGTTCTGGCTGGCCAGCTGCCTGGCGCTCGCCGGCGAGCAGGAGCGGGCCACCCGGCTGTTCGAGCAGCTCGCCGGCCGGGTCAACGACCTCGGCCTCTACGCCGAGCAGATCGACCAGGCCACCGGCGAACAGGTGGGCAACTTCCCGCAGGCGTTCTCGCACATCGGCCTGATCAACGCGGCCGGGTTGCTCACCGACATCGCCGAACGACGACGCGACCTCGCCACGGACCGGCCGCATTTCGTGACGACCGGCACCGACGTCGTGGCGACGTCGACCTGAGCCGTGCCGACCGGCACGGACCGACGGAGGGAACACGCCGATGAGTGGACGACTGACCGGCCGCACCGCCCTGATCACCGGCTCGGACTCGGGCATCGGGCAGGCCACCGCGATCGAGTTCGGTCGGGAGGGCGCCGACGTGGTGGTGCACTACCTGCACGACCACGCAGGCGCGGACCACACCCGGGCCGAGATCGAGAAGGCCGGCCGACGGGCGGTGGTCGTGCAGGGCGACATCAGCGTCGAGCACCAGGTCGAGGCGATGTTCGACGAGGCGCTGACGGCGTTCGGCACGCTTGACGTGCTGATGAACGACGCCGGGGTGGACGCCTCCGGCATCGGCGTGGCCGACCTGGACACCGAAACCTGGGACCGGTGCATCCGTACCAACCTGTACGGGATGTTCTTCTGCTGCCGACGGTTCGTCCGGCACCGCCGCGACCAGGGCGGCGGCGGGAAGATCATCAACATCACCTCGATCCACCAGGAGGTCGCCCGGGCCGGCGGCGCGGACTACGACGCCAGCAAGGGCGGCATGCTCGAACTGGCCAAGAGCCTCGCCCTGGAGGTCGCCCCGATGCGGATGAACGTCAACAACATCGGACCCGGGATGGTGCTCACCCCGTTCAACCAGGAGGCCATCGACGACCCGAAGTACCTGGAAGAGCAGGTGCAGAGCATCCCGTGGAAGCGGGCCGCCGAGCCCGCCGAGATCGCCCGGCTGGCCGTCTTCCTCGCCAGCGACGACGCCGACTACGTGACCGGGTCGACGTACTTCATGGACGGCGGCCTGATGCAGAATCAGGGCCAGGGCGCCTGAGCCGGCCGGCCGCGCCCGGCCCCCGCCCGGAAGGCCCGCCTGATGCGGCTGCTCATGATCGCCGACACCCACCTGCCCCGGCGCGCCCGGGACCTGCCGGACGAGGTCTGGACGGCGGTGGACGCCGCCGACGTGGTGCTGCACGCCGGGGACTGGGTCGAGGTGGACCTGCTCGACCGGCTGGCCGACCGGGCCCGTCGGCTGGTCGGCGTGTACGGCAACAACGACGGCCCCGACCTGCGGGCCCGGCTGCCCGAGGTGGCCGAGGTGGAGCTGGCCGGGCTGCGGGTGGCGGTGGTGCACGAGACCGGGCCGAAGACCGGCCGGGAACAGCGCTGCGCGGCCCGGTTCCCCGACCACGACCTGCTCGTCTTCGGCCACTCGCACATCCCGTGGGACAGCGTCGCGCCGGGCGGCCTGCGGCTGCTCAACCCGGGCTCACCCACCGACCGGCGGGCCCAGCCGTACGCCACGTACCTGACCGCCGAGGTGGCGGCGGGACAGCTCGACCGGGTCGCGCTGCACCGCCTGCCACCCCGCTGAGGTCACCGGCCCCGGCCGGTCTCCTCCTGCAACTCGTCGATCCGCCGGGACGCCTCCGCCTTGGTCAGGTCGTCCGGCACCGCCTCGCCGGCCTCCCGGGCGAGGGTGTGCAGGTACGACTCCTGGGCGGCGGTCGGCGGTTCGTCCCCGGTCACCCACTCGTCCGGGTCCTTGATCGCCCCACGCGGGTCGGGCTGCTGGTCGTTGCGGTCGGTCATCACGTCCACCTCTCCTCGAACAGCCGTGCCAATACCCCGCCGGTCGCCCGCTCATGCCGGTCGCGGTGCCTACGATCATCCGGTGGACACGGATGTGATCGTGGTGGGTGCCGGCATCGCCGGGGTGGCGTGCGCCGGGGAACTGACGCGGGCGGGCGTACCGGTGCAGGTCCGGGAACGCGGTCGGGTGGCCGGGGGTCGGATGGCCAGCCGACGCTTCGACGGTCGCCCCGCCGACCTGGGGGCGGCGTACCTCACCGCCGACGACCCGGACTTCGTCGAGGTCGTCCGGCGCTGGCAGGCCGCCGGGCTGGTGCGGGAGTGGACCGACACCTTCGTCGCGTACGGCCCGGACGGCCGGCGGGAGGTGCCCGGACCGGTCCGCTGGGCCGCCCCGCGCGGGCTGCGCTCCCTGGTCGAGGCGCTGGCCCGGGAGTTGCCGGTGACCGTGGACCGGTTCGTGTCGGGCGTCGCGCCGGGCCCGCTGGTGGACGGCCGGCCCGCCGCCGCCGTGGCGCTGTGCACCCCGGGACCGCAGGCCGCCCTGCTGCTCGACCCGGCGCTGGCGGGGGCCACCCGGGCCGCCGTACGGCAGCGGTGGTCGCCGGTGCTCGCGGCGGTGCTGCGCTTCCCCGGCCGGCGGTGGGCCGACTTCCGGGGCGCCTTCGTCAACGACCACCCGGTGCTCGCCCTGGTCTGCGACGACGGCGACCGGCGGGGCGACGCCGCCCCGGTGCTGGTCGCCCACACCACGCCGGAGTTCGCCGCCGGGCACCTGGCCCAGCCCGGCGCGGCCGGCCCGGCGATCGAGGAGGCCGTGCGGGACCTGCTCGGGCTGCCGGACCCGGCCGAACTGGTCCACGTGCACCGGTGGACCTACGCCCGGCCGGTCGAACCGGACCCCGACGGCGGGTTCTTCCTCGACGACGACCTGGTCGGGCTGGCCGGGGACGCCTTCGGCAGGCCCCGGGTGCAGAGCGCCTGGCGCTCCGGCCGGGACCTGGGCCGGGAACTGGCCCGCCGGCTCACCACCGGTCGCTGACACCGCCGCCGCCACCGGCCCGGCCTGGCCTGGCCTGGCGAGGCCCACCCCCACCGTGCCCCGGCCCGGTCAGCTTCGGGCGCCGTCCAGGGCCGGTTCGTCGCGCCGGCCCCGCTCCGAGGGGTCGGCCGTGCGTTCACCGGCCCGGTCCAGCAACTGCATCACCGGGGTCGCGGCGATCCCGTGCACCACGACCGACACGACCACGACCAGGCCGACCGTCGCCCAGATCAGGTCAGCCTGGGCGAAGTCGGCCTTGGTGGTGGCGTACGCCAGGTAGTAGAACGAGCCGACGCCCCGGATGCCGAACGACGCGATCACCCAGTGCTCCGCCGGTCGACCCGGTGCCCCGCGCAGCGACAGCCACCCGAACAGCGGCCGGATGACGAACACCAGCGCCAGCCCGACCGTCGCCGCCTGCCAGGTGAGCGGGGCGAGCAGGCCGGTGATCACCGCGCCGCCGAACAGGAGCAGCAGCAGGACGGTCAGCAGCCGCTCGGTCTGCTCGGCGAAGTCGTGCAGCACGGCGTGGAACTCGTGGGTCCGCTCGGCGGCCCGGATCGCCCGCGCGGCGACGAAGACGGCCAGGAAGCCGTACCCGCCGATCACCTCCACCAGCCCGTACGCCAGGAAGGTGGCGGCCAGCGCGAGGAAGCCCTCGGCGTGCCGGGCCAGCCGCAGCTCGCTCGGGGCGCGGAAGAACAGCTTGCCGAGCAGCCAGCCGATCAGCAGGCCCCCGCCGATGCCGACGGCCAGCTTGTAGAGCACGTCGATGGTGAACCACTCGGCGAACCAGCCCGACGGGGCCAGCCCGGCGGTGGCGATCGCGATGGCCGCGTAGACGAACGGGAAGGCCAGGCCGTCGTTGAGGCCGGCCTCGGAGGTCAGCGCGAAGCGCACCTCGTCCTCGGAGTCCTCGGCGTCGGTGGGTTCGCCGACCTGCACGTCGGAGGCGAGCACCGGGTCGGTGGGGGCGAGGGCCGCGCCGAGCAGCAGCGCGGCGGCCGGCACCAGCCCCGCCCACCACCAGCCGAGCAGCGTCACCGCCGCGATGCACAGCGGCATCGCGATCGCCAGCAACCGCCAGGTGGACGACCATTTCCGCCAGCTCAACGGCCTGTCGATCTTGAGGCCGGCGCCCATCAACGCGACGATCACGCCGATCTCGGTCAGGTGGGTGGCGACCTGCGGGTACCGCAACGGGTCCGGCGCGGGCAGCCCGATCGGCAGGGCGAAGACCAGCATCCCGAGGCCGAGGAACGCTATCGGCATCGACAGCGGACGGCGCTCCAGCAGGCGGGGGAGCACCCCGGCCAGCAGGGCACCCACGCCCACCAGCGCGAACTCGACATCGACCAGTTCCACCCCGACCGCCTCTCACCCCCGGCCACCGGTGTGGGCGGGGGTGGGACTGTGCCCCGTCGATGGTCGGGCTAAGCCTGGGTGTCCGGCTTGTCTCCGCATGGTCGTTGCCGCGAGCCGCCCTCGCGGCGGGCTGAGAGGTGAGTGCGTCGACGGCTGCCCGCAACGTCCTCCGCACCGCAGAGGATGCGCGGCGGCGGTGCAGCCGACCGAACCCGCCCCGGACGGACCCCGGCAAGCCAGATGGCTCCGGACCAACCCAATCTGGTGGGCGTCGCTCAGGGGCCGCTGGTCCGACACGAGCATTGTTCTCGCCAGCCTCGAGACCAGTTTCCAAAACGGGGACCGGCTCTTCTGCTGCCGAGTCAGCTCGGAGCGCTGGTCGCTGAATTCCGTTGAGCAGTGCCGGTGGCTACGGAAAGGTTACTGCCGAGCTGGTCGGGGTTTTGCTGTCTTGAAGCCGACAGTTTGATGCCGGCACTGGCTCCTGTAGCGAAGTGGGCTGTCAGAAATATACGCAGGTGTGGGGCTGGTGTAGCGATTGGACGATCATGTCGCCCTGATGGGCGACCCAGGATGCCGACGGTGCCCGCTACGGTGATCGCTCGACGGTGACAATGGAGAGCGGCAGGGAGTTCCAGCATGGAGTCGTCCGACAGTGAGTTTTCTGCGCCGATCGATTATGTGCCTGGGGCACGTGGCCACGGAGTGTTAGCCACCGGCCCGGACGCCGACGGTAGCGAAGCACTTGCGGTCTGGTGCCTCAGCCCGACCGGTCGTGCCGGTGGAGCGTGGGTGGTCCGTATCGACGAGATCGAGGGCCATCCCGAGCATTTGCTCGGAATCATGTCGATGCTCCAGAATCGTTGTCTGGTCGACTGGGACAGGGAAGGCCCCAGTGCCGTCCTTGACAAGATCGCTGAGGTGATATCGGCTGAGCGGTTCATCGCCCTGCGGAATAGCATTCTCACCATTCCCGAGCTTCTGGCAGAAGTCGACGAACACAGGTCCAGGTACGCCGCAGCGGTCGAGCAGCACAGGGTGCACACCAAGTCTAAGCTCGCGCCGCTTGCATGGCCCTCAGAGATGCCGCTCCAGGAGGAACTCGTCGGGTGGGCTGGACGCACCGGCGCTGCGGCGGCATCACCTGTCGTAGCGACCGCATTGGGGATCACTGCCGCCGTCGCCAGCACCGCCCAACTGTGGCAAGACACCGAACAAGCGCGGTATCGGCGGGCCTATCTGCGCCCATTGGGTGACCCACAACCACTGCCGCCGCAATGGCTGGCGCGACTACGCGAGGCAGCCGGAAGTCCGTCCACGGTCTCAGCATAGGGAGCGATGTGTACGCAGTCATCGACCTGGAAACAACCGGTCTTCGTACCAGCTGGCACGACAGAATCGTCGAGGTAGCTGTCGTCCATGTCGATGCCAGTGGCCGCCTCACCGACGAGTGGTGCAGTCTGGTCAACCCGGATCGGGACCTCGGACCACAGGCCATCCACGGCATCTCCGCAGCTGAGGCTCGGCGCGCACCCTTTTTCGAGCAGGTGGCCGGGCACCTCGCCGGCATGCTGCGCGGTCGGGTGCTCGCCGCTCACAACCTCAACTTCGACGCCCAGTTCCTACACGCTGAATATCAGCGCGTGGGCATCCAGACACCGATCCCAGATGCTGCTGGCCTCTGCACGATGCAGTTGGCCCCGCACTTTCTGCCCTCAGCCGGTCGCAGCCTGCACGACTGCTGCCGTGCGGCGGGGCTGTCGCCACATCAGGCGCACTCAGCACTACACGATGCCCGCGCTGCCGCCCGTCTCCTGAGCTACTACCTTGCCGCCGCCGGCAACCCACCCCCGTGGGCAGACGCGGCAGCGGCGGCGGCTCGAGTGACCTGGCCTGCCATCGACGTTCGCCCGGTGACGGCCGTGCACCGCCGTGCCGCAGGCCAGCGCGAGCAGCATTTCCTTGCGCGGCTGGTGGACCGGCTGCCACGCCTGCGTGAGCCACAGGGTGACGTCTACCTGGACCTGCTCGACCATGCACTCCTCGATCGGCACATCTCTGCCACGGAGGCTGAGGCGCTCGTCGCCATGGCGGAGAAGCTCGGGCTTGCTCGCGTGGATGTCGAACACCTGCACCGAACCTATCTGGCGAGCCTGGCGGCTGTTGCGCTTGAAGACGGCATCCTGACCGCTGACGAGCGTGACGACCTGGATCAGGTGGCGGTGCTTCTCGGCTTGCGTCGGGTTGACGTCGATAAGGCGTTGGCTGCACCACCCACCACCGTTCCCGGTCAGCGCCGCCCCGACGCCTGGCAGCTTCAGCGAGGAGACCTGGTGGTTTTCACCGGTGCGATGGAGCCGCCGCGATGGGAATGGGAGGAGGAAGCGCGCGCAGCAGGGTTGAGTGTGGGAAGCACTGTCACCAAAAAGACGCAGCTGCTCGTTGCCGCGGATCCGGACACCATGTCCGGAAAGGCCAAGAAGGCCCGCCAGTACGGCATCCCGATTGTGCACCCCACCGCGTATCACAAGCTGATCAACGGACTCGCTGCCGCCGTCTAGTGCCTCGGTGGCTGGTGCCTGCCGTCAGGAACACGGTCAGCCGAGTCGCTGCGACGGGCACCGGTCCCGCGTGAGCCCGGGGGACTCCCGGTCAGCCGGTGGGTAGGAGGATCTCGAACCAGACCGTCGAGCCCCGGACCGTCGGGTCGGTGCCCCAGGCGTCGGAGAGCTGTTCGATCAGCCCGAGGCCCCGGCCCCGGCTGCTCAGCGTGTCGGTCTGGGCGCGGGTCACCGAGCCCCGGGTGCCCGAGTCGGCCACCGACACCAGCAGCCGCTCCGGGCTCAGGTCGATCTCCACCCGGGCGGCGGTGCCGGCGTGCAGCAACGCGTTGGTGGTCAGCTCGCTGGTGCACAGCACCGCCGCGCCGATCACCGCCTCGGGCACCTGCCACTCGGCCAGCTGCGCGGTCATCCAGTGGCGTACCCGGCTGGGCGCGGTCGGCTCGGCGGGCATCTCCATCCCCGCCGACCGGCTCGGCTTGAGCGCGTGCTCGACCGCGAGCACCGCCACGTCGTCCTCGGTGGCGCCGGGGACCGCGCCGGTGGCGACCGCACACAGCGCCCGGGGGTCACCGCTGGCGGCCCCGGCCACCGCCGCCGCCAACCCGGCCAGGCCGGCGGTGAGGCTCTGCCGCCGCCGCTCGACCACCCCGTCGCTGTAGAGCAGCAGGGTGTCGCCGGGGGCGAAGGGCACGGTCGCGGTGGGCGGCCGGCACCCCAACCCCAGGGGCGCGCCGGTCGGCAGTTCGACGAAGACGGCGGTGGCGAGGCCGTCCGGCCCGGTCCGCCGGATCAGCGGCGGGGGATGACCGGCGCTGGCCAGGGTGATCTCGCCCCGGTCGGCGTCGACCACCCCGAAGGCCACCGTCACGAACAGCTCGTGGGTGCCGGTCTCGGTGCCCAGGCTCGCCACCAGCCGGTCCAGCCCGGCCAGGACGGCGTCCGGGCGGGGATCGGTCAGCGCCAACGCCCGCAGCGCGGCGCGTACCTGCCCCATCCGGGCCGCCGCCTGCACGTCGTGCCCGGCGACGTCACCCAGCACCACGCCCAGGTCGCCGGAGGGCAGCAGGAACGCGTCGTAGAAGTCACCCCCGGCGGCGTTGCCGTCGACCCCGGGGTCGTAGCGGGCGGCGATGCGCAGCCGGGGCAGCGCCGGCAACTGCTCCGGGAGCATGCTGCGTTGCAGCAGCTGGGCGGTGCCGTGCTGGGTCTCGAACCGGCGGGCGCGCTCCGCCGCCTGGCCGACCAGCTCGGCCGAGGCGGCCAGCAGCGCCCGTTCCGCCGCCGTCCAGCCGTGCGGGGTCTGGTAGCCCACGGCGAGCCCGCCACGGATCACCGACGAGCGCAGCGGCAGCGCGGCCAGCGAACGGATCTTCTGGTCGTGCCGGTCGACGGCGGTGTCCCGCAGCGGTTGGCCGTCGCCGGCGAAGAAGGGCACCCCGCTGCGCGCGCCGACCACCACCGGCGCGGTGGTGTCCGCCGGGACCGGCCGCCACAGCGGGGGCAGCCGCTCGTCGGCCTCGTCGAGCAGTTCGCCCCGGATCCGGCGGACCAGTCGCCAGGCGGGGCCGTCGTCGACGGCGAAGGACACCTGGTCGGCGTCGAAGGAGTGCAGCGCGTAGCGCAGCGTCACCCGGGCCACGTCGTCGAGGGTGAGGGTGCCCGACAGCGCCGCGGCGAAGTCGGACAGGCTCTGCAACTGCTGGGTGAGCTGGCTGGTCTGGGCGGCGACGGTGAGCACGCCGACGATCCGCCCGGTGCTGTCGCGGACCGGGGAGTGGCCCCTGGTGAAGACGGTGTGTTCGCCGGTGCCCTGCTGGTGGACGGGGAGCACCGACTCCTTCTGGAGGAAGGACTCGCCGTGCCGGTAGGCCCGCTCGATGACCTCGCCGACGCCGGGGGCGTGCCACAGGTCGGCGTAGACCTCCGGGGCGGGCCGGCCCATCGCGTCCGGGTGCCGGTCGCCGATCACCTCCGCGTACGCCTGGTTGTAGAGCAGCACGAAGTCGTCGCCGTAGTGCAACGCCATCGGTACGGGGCAGGACAGGATCACGTCGACCAGGACGCGGATGGTCACGTCCCAACCCTGTTGCGGACCCAGCGGGGTGTCGGCCCACGGGTGGGCGGGCACGGCCGCCGCCTCCGGTTCGACCCCGGCCGGCCCCGGTGCGGGGGTTGGTGACGTCGGGACCCGCCCGACCGTGCCTGGCATGCCCGCAGCCTATCCGGAGCCGGCCCGGACGACCCGATCATGCCCGGCGCATCCACTGACGCCGACGTTCGTGCAGTTCCGGCCATTTTTATGCAGACATGTCGGGAAAATCGGTGCGGATTCTCCGGCGTGCTGCTGCGGCGGACGGGTAACCGGGCGGCGCAGTCCATTGGACAGGAGGGACATCATGCCGGAAACCCTTGCGGTCAGGCAGGTCGACATCGGTAGCGCCTTGACCGACATGTGGCGGTCGGTGCTGCTGTTCGTGCCGAGAGCCATCGCGTTCATCGTCATCCTCGTGGTGGGCTGGCTCATCGCCCGCGCGGTACTCAAGATCGTGGACGCGGCGTTGGAACGGGTGGGCTTCGACCGGGCGGTCGAACGGGGCGGGATCAGACGCGCGTTGGAACGCACCAAGTACGACGCCAGTGACATCCTGGCCCGCCTGGCGTACTACGCGGTGCTGCTGTTCACTCTGCAGTTCGCGTTCGGGGTGTGGGGACCCAACGCGATCAGCGACCTCATCCGGGGCGTGGTGGCCTGGCTGCCGCGCGCGTTCATCGCGATCGTCATCGTGGTCGTGGCCGCCGCCATCGCCAACGCCGTGCGGGACCTGGTCTCCGGCGCGCTCGGCGGCCTGTCGTACGGCAAGGTGCTGGCCGACCTGACGGCCATCTTCATCCTGGCGCTCGGGGTGATCGCCGCGCTGAACCAGGTCGGCATCGCCACCACGGTCACCACGCCGGTCCTGATCGCGGTGCTCGCCACCGTGGCCGGCATCCTGATCGTCGGCGTCGGCGGTGGCCTGGTGAAGCCGATGCAGTCCCGCTGGGACGGCTGGCTGGACCGGGCGGCCGAGGAGTCGCGGGCGGTCCAGGAGCACCGGCGGGCCCGTACGGCCGGGCAGGGCGACATGAGCCGGCAGATGGCCGACCGGGGCGGCGAGCGGACGCAGGCCATGCCGCGCGTCGACGAGGCCCGCACGATGGCCGGCGGCCGGGGCACCTACCAGTCCGGCGTCGGCGACGAAACCCAGCAGTTCGGTCGTCCGGGCAGCTGAGTCGGCAGTACCACCGGGACGGGTGTCCGCGCGAGGCGGGCACCCTTCCGGCGTGAACCGGGTCAGGCCGGGTCGAGGTGCCGGGGGTCGAGGGTGCGGGCCAGGGCGCAGACCGCGAGCAGGCGGACCAGCACCCAGTCCGGGGCGGTGAAGTCCACCGCGCCCTCGGGGAACAGGCCGTGCGCGCGGGCGGTGTCGCGTACCCCCTCGGCGTAGCCGGCCAGGGCGGCCGGGGTCAGCGGCCGGCGGTCACCGTCGAGGCTGTCCCGGACGGCGGCGGCGTGCTGGTCGACCAGCGCGAGCAGACCGGGCCGGGCCGCGGCGGCAGCGAGACCCGGGGCACCGACCGAGGCGCTGAGCAGGGCCAGGTGGGAGCGCGCCGCGCGCGCGGCGGTCCGGGTCGCGACCTGGGGGTACGGCACTCGCATGAGGACCGAGGTTAACCACCCGGTAACCCCTCCGGAGTCGGCCAGCCGGCCGGTCCGGGTTCCCCCGCCGGTCGACCGGCCCTCCACCACCGGGACCGATCCGCCCCCGGGGCGCGGACGGCGCACCGGCGACCGTCGGCGTCGGGGCGGACAGCGACGGGACGCGACGTCGGAATCCGCCCCGGCGGGTCAGGGGGTCAACGACCCGAGCAGCACGGTGCCGCCGCACGGCACCTGCCCGACGTTGCCGACGGTCAGCACGTACTGCCGTTGCCGGGAGCCGTCCGGGTTGGCCCGTTGCACGTACCGGCTCCGGGTCACCTCCAACTGGCAGGGGGTGCCCCCGGCGGCCCCCGCCGGGGCCAGGCCGGGCAGGTAGACCGCGGTCAGCGGGTTGGCGTTGTTCCAGGTCCAGGTGGCCGAGGCCCCGACGGGTAGCGTCCCGGTCGACCACGACGCCGACGGGTCGGTGTGGGCGAGCTGGAACTGACCGGAGCAGGTGACCGTGCCGATGTTGCGGAGCACGAAGTAGAACTTGCGTACCCCGTCCGGTTCCTGCCGGTACCAGCTGCGGGTGATCTCCAACTGGCAGGCGGCCGTCGCGGTCGCCCCGGTCGGCGTCACCCCCAGCAGGTACGACACGGTGGGCGCGATCTGCTCCACCCAGCCGTAGTTGCCGCTGGCCCCGGGCGCGAGCGCGCCTGTCGACCAGTCGTGGGTCGGCGTCAGCCAGGACAGCAGGACGGTGGCCGTGCAGGTGAGCGTGCCGCTGTTACGGACCACGAAGTGGAACCGCCGCTCGCCGCCCGGCTCCCGTGAGTACCAGGTCCGGGTCACCTCGAACTGGCAGGGGATGGTGTCGCCGGCCCCGGTGGGGGACAGCCCCACCTGGTAGGCGGCATTGAGCGGGTTGGCGTTGTTCCACACCCAGCCCTGGCTGACGCCCGGCGCGACCGGGCCGGTCGACCAGGTCGCCTGCGCGGCGGCGCTGCGTACGGCGGCGAGGTCGCGGGCGTTCCGCTCGCCGCCGCCCGGGGCCGCCGCCGCCGGGGTCGGGGCGAACGCCACCACCGCCAGCAGGCCCAGCAGCCACGTCCACACCGTCGGTCGTCTCGTCACGGTCGGCGCTCCTCGGGTCGGGCTGCCGGGGTACGGCGACCGGGGCGTGCCGGGTGCCGGGCCCCGGTGCCGGTGTGCGGCGGCATGCCGACAAGGTCGCACACCGGTGGCCGTCGTGGCGGGGCCGATATCCGACAGCGCGGGACGACGACCCGGGCGGTCCGGCGTCGCTACAGTCCAGATCCCACCCGGAAGGAATCCCACCGATGGCCCTGTCCCGTTCCGCCCGCCGGTGGTTCGGCGCGCGCCTCGCCGGCGCCGTCGCCCTGGCCCTGACCGTGCCGCTCGCCCATCCCGGGGCGGCCGTGGCCGGCACCGCGCTCGGCGACGGCGACGTGCAGATCGCCCGGACCGCGCAGGACTACACCTACCGCACCTACCAGCGGCACTGGTCGGTGGTCGCCGTGCAGCCCGCCGCCACCGCCGACTGGGACCTGACCCTGCGCGACGCCGCCGGCAGCACGCTCGCCACCAGCCTCTACGGGCTCGGTCGCACCGACTTCGTGGTGGTCGACTCCACGGCCGGACACCGGCCGTTCGGTACCTACACGGCCGCGGTCACCGCGTACACCCCCGGCGTGTACTGGGTGCAGCAGCGGACGGACACCGCCACGATCACCCTGCCGCCGGTGACGCACTCCGGCACCACCGGCGCGGCCGACCCCGACCTGACCTTCTCCAGCCTCGTCGACCACGACCTGGTCACCGTCGCCGACCTCTGGCTGACGGCGGGGGAGTCGTTCTGGGCGCACACCACGACGGCCGCGTCCTCGCTGCTGCTGGCCGAAAGCGACCCGGCCGACCCGACGAGCTTCGTCCAGAGCCGGGCCACCGTGGCGGCCCGGCAGCACACCGAGGTCATCGACGGCTGCACCCGGTACACCGCGCAGCGCACCGGCTGGCACGCCCTGATCCAGATCGGCGACCGCGCGCCGAGCGCACATGTCCCGACGCAGGGGACCGGGTACGCCCTGCACCGGATCGACCCGGCCCGCCCGCTCAGCTGCCCGCAGCGGGAGTTTCCCGGCCCGACCCCGTGACCCGGGGCCGCCGGGGGGTTCAGTCCGCGCTGGTGGCGTCGGCCGGGCGACGACGGCTGGCGTCGTCGGCGATGATCACGGTGGCCACCATGAGCGCGACGCAGAGGCTGAACAGCCACGAGTCGTCGGCGGAGAACCTGGCGGAGACCGGGGCCTGGATGGCGGCGAGCAGGAAGCCGAGCCAGGCCAGGCGACGCTGACGAGGGGTGAGGAAACCGGAGCCCTGTTGCATCCCGAAAGTCTTGCGCGACCCGTTCGGATTACCGTCAGCCGAACGGCGGATTCTGGACGACCTGTCCGGTTTACTGCCCGTCCGGGCGTTCCAAACCACCGGTTCGGGGGAGGCGACAATCACGTCGACCCGTTCTCGGTGATGCGGCAGGATGAGCCTCCGTGTCCGTCGCCCCGCCCCGTACCTCCCTGCTCCTGCTCGCCTACCTCGCGTTCGTCAGCCTCGGCCTGCCCGACGGTCTGCTCGGCGTCGGCTGGCCCTCCATCAGCGCCGAGTTCGGCGTACCGACCGGCGCGGTCGGGCTGGTGCTCACCGCCGGCACGATCGGGTACCTGACCTCCAGCGTGCTGGCCGGGTTCACCCTCGCCCGGCTGGGCGTGGGCCGGCTGCTGGCCGGTAGCACCCTGCTGGCCAGCCTCGCGCTGACCGGGTACGCCAGCGCGCCGGCGCTGACCGTGCTGATCGGCTGTGCGCTGGTGCTCGGCCTGGGCTCCGGGGCGATCGACTCCGGTCTCAACGCGTACGCCGCCGGGGCGTTCGGCCCCCGGCACATGAACTGGATGCACGCCTTCTTCGGCCTCGGCGTGGCCATCGGCCCGCTGGTGATGACCGCCATGCTGAGCACCGGGGCCGGCTGGCGCTGGGGGTACGCGGTCACCGCCGCCGCCCAGCTCGCGCTGGCCACCGCGTTCGCGCTCACCGTCAGCGCCTGGCGGGACCGTACGGCTGCCTCCACGCCGTCGCACGCCGCCCCGGCCGACCCGACGGTGCCGGCGGTGGTGCGGATCGCCGAGACGCTCCGGTTGCCCGCCGTCTGGTTCGGCGCGCTCGCCTTCGCCGTCTACGTGGCCATCGAGGTGTCCGCCGGGCTCTACGCGTTCCTGCTGCTCACCGAGGGGCGGGGGGTGTCCGCCGCGGCCGCCGGGGTGGCGGTCTCCGGCTACTGGGGCAGCCTCTTCGTCGGGCGGGTGGTGCAGGGGCTGGTCGCCGAGCGGCTCGGCACCGCCCGGGTGCTGCGGGGCAGCCTGCTGGGCATGGCCGTCGGGGCGGTGCTGATCGCGCTGCCGGGGCCGGGCTGGGTGACGGTGGCCGGCCTGGTCGTGCTCGGGTTCGCCGCCGCGCCCGTGTTCCCACTGCTCACCCTGAGCACCGCCGAACGGGTCGGCCGGCAGCACGCCGACCGGGTGATCGGCGTGCAGATCGGCGCCGCCGGCATCGGGGCGGCCCTCATCCCGGCCGGGCTGGGCGTGCTGCTCGGCGACACGTCGGTGCGGCTGCTCGGCCCGGCGCTGACGGTGCTGGCGGTGGCGCTGCTGGTGGCGCACGCGGCAGCAGCCCGCCGCACCGCCGACTGAACGGCCGCCACCCGCCGGCCGCCCGAGCCGCCCGATCGGCGAACGCGGAGACCGACCCGCCCCGCACGCCGCCGGACCGAAGGGCGCGACGTCCCGCAACGATGGGGCCGATGTTGCGGTGTCCGGACCGTGGTGTCCGCGCAACGGGGCCGATAGCGGGGCATCCACGACGGCTGCCCGGCCCCGGAGGCGTCACATGGTGTCGGGTCCGGTGCGTCCCGTCGTGGAGGGGCGGTAGGCGCGCTCGGTGTCGGTCATCTCCCGGCGCCCGGTCTGCGGGCCGGCACCCCGGTCCACCGGTTCGGGGCCGTGCCCGAAGGTGGCCTCCTCGCCCGCGTCGTTGCCGGTCGGGTCGTCGGCCTGCCCGTCGATGGTGGACCTGGCGATCGCCCGGTCCAACTCCTCAAGCGGGGTCTTCCGCTCATCCCGCCACACCCTGCCGTCGTTGTCCGTCATACCTCCGCGGTACCCCGACCCGATGATCGCAAACGGTCGTACCCGGACGCGGCGACGGCCGCCGGGCGAGCCGGCGGCCGTCGGGGTCGTACGTCCGTGTCGGGGGAGGCGGGGAATCAGGGCTGCGGCCGGTCGACCGACCCGCGCCACGCTCCGGTCTCCTGACCGCGACGCTCGATGAACTGCTTGAACCGCTCCAGGTCGCCCTTGGCCCGCCGGTCGACCACACCCAGCTTGTCGCCGGCCTGCTCGACCACGCCGTGCGGCTCGAAGTCCATCTGCAGGGTGACCCGGGTATTGCCCTCGTCGAGCCGGTGGAACGTCACCACACCGGCCTGCTGGGTGCCACCCGTCGACTTCCAGGCCACCCGCTCGTCGGGGAGCTGCTCGGTGATCTCGGCGTCGAACTCACGCTTGACCCCGGCGATCTCCACCGTCCAGTGGGTCATCGTCTCCGACAGCTGCCGGACCTCCTGCACCCCCTCCATGAAGTGGGGGAACTCCTCGAACTGGGTCCACTGGTCGTACGCGGTCCGTACCGGTACCGACACGTCCACGTGCTCGATGACGCCGCTCATGCGAAATCCTCCTCTGGCCGCTGGTGTCCGTCCGGATCGTGGGCCGATCCGGTCACCAACGCGTCGTCTCGTTCCGGTGCCCGAGTGCGGCCCACACCTCGGAAATCGTCTGGAAACGGGTGCTCTCCGGCAGGCGCTCCAGGGCGGCCACCAGGTCGTCGGGCGCGTCGTTCTCCCGCGCGTTGGCGACCAGCGCCAGCCGGTCCCCGGGCAGGGCCGTCATCGTGATGAACCGACCCAGCCGGCTGCGCGCCTCCACGTCCTGCGAGGTCATCCCCTGCGGGGTGCCGGTGCGCAGGTCGCCCGCCGGAGCCGTGGTCGCGCCCGGCTGGTCCTCGCCGGCCGGCTCCGCCTCGCGGAACTCCTCGACCCGGGAACCACCGGCGCCGGACCCCTGGACGAGGCCGCTGACCTCCTGGCTCATCTGGTCGTCGACCCTCGGTGCGTGCTTGCTGCTCCCACGTTCCATGTCTGTTGTGCTACCCGCGCCCGCCCCGGGGAAACACCGGCCCGGACGCCGGACCCGACGGGTCACGGACCGGCGGTGGTCTTCGGCGGCAGCACCGGCTCGCCCGGATCGTCCTCGCCCGCCTGCAACCGACGTCCGCGCTGCAACTCCGCGTTGATCTGCACCCCGAACATCAGCGCCGAGTTCGACAGGTACAGCCACACCAGGAAGGCGATGACCGCGCCCAGGCTGCCGTAGGTGACGTCGTACGAGCCGAAGTTGGCCACGTACAGGCCGAAGCCGAAGGAGACGACGATCCAGGACAGCAGGGCCACCGCCCCGCCCGGGGTGAGCCACCGGAACCGGGGCTGCCGGACGTTGGGGGCGATCCAGAACATCAGCGACAACAGCGTCATCATCACCATGGCCAGCACCGGCCACTTCACGACGCCCCACAGCGTCCGGGCCAGCCCACCGGCACCCACCAGGTCGCCCACCGCGTCGGTCACCGGCCCGCTGACGATCAGGCCCAACGCCACCACCGCGAGCAGCAGCAGCGACACCCCGGCCAACCCGATCTGCAACGGGCGCAGCCGGTAGAACGGCCGGCCCTCCTCGACGCCGTAGATCGCGTTGGAGGCCCGGGTGAACGCGCCGATGAACCCCGACGCCGACCACAACGCGCCCAGCAGACCGAAGCTGAGCAGCACCTTCGTCCCGCTCTGCTGGTCGACCACGGTGCGCACCACCGACACGAAACCCTCGTTGCCGACCACCGAGCCGGCCCCGATGTCGCGGGCCAGGTCCAGCACGGTGTCCACCGTCCGCTCGCCGTCGGAGACCAGCCCCACCAGGGCCACCACCACGACCGTGGACGGGAACAGGGCGAGCACCCCGTAGTAGGTCAACGCCGCCGCCCAGTCGGCGCAGTTGTCCTTCACGAAACCCCGCCCGCTGCGGACCAGCACCCCCCGCCAGGTGGACCAGCTCAACTGGCGCATCCGCCGGGGAATCCGTAGCTGCGGTCCGTCATCGGCGACCCTGGTCGGCTCCGTCGTCGCTGCTCCGGTCGGCTCCGTCGTCGCTGCCATGTTCGGCTCCTCGTCGCCCGACGACCCGGCGGACCCGGCGTCCGGCGCGCGTCTGGGCGGGGCGGTACCCGACGGCGGAAATCGACAAACCCGACGTCGGTGTTTGCCGCAGCCGGCCCAGGGAACGGTCCGGTCAGCCAGACGACGTCGACGCGGAGGAGGACGGGATGCCCGGGCGCGAGGTACTGCCCAGCACGCTGCGACGCTCCCCGGAGAAGGCACAGCGCACCTGGGAGAAGACGCACGACTCGGCGGTGGAGACCTACGGCGACGGGGAGCGCGCGCACCGCGCCGCCTTCGCCGCCGTCAAGCACAGCTTCGAGAAGGTCGGCGACCACTGGGAGCCCAAGGGCCGCAAGGGGCCCAGCGACCGGCAGGCCGAAGGCGGTGGCCCCGCCCGCCGGGCCCCCACCGCCGGTGGGGTCGACGCCAACGCCACCAAGGACCACCTGATGCAGGTGGCGAGGAAACTGGACGTGCCCGGCCGCAGCCGGATGACCAAGCCGGAACTGGTCAGGGCCATCGAGAAGGCCAACAACCGGGCCACCCGCAAGGCCCGCGGCGACTGACCGGGGGTACGCGCGAAACGCGGGGCCGCCCCGGACCGGGGCGGCCCCGGCTCACCAGTGCCCGCCGGCCGGCGCTTGCAGGTGCACCGCCTTGACCGTGCTGAACTCGTCCAGCAGTTCCGGGCCGTACCCGAAGCCCTGGCCGCTGCCCCGGCGCGGCTGCGCGGCACCGCCCGGCGCGCCCCCGAACACCGCGTTGACCTTCACCGTGCCCACCGGCAGCTCCCGGAAGGCCCGCTGCGCGTGGCTCATCGACCCGGTCAGCACCGTCGCCGCCAGCCCGTACGGCGAGTCGGCGGCACACCGCAGCGCCTCGCTGAACGAGTCCACCGTCACCACGGCCGCCACCGGCCCGAACGTCTCCTCCCGGACCAGGGTCATCTCGTGCCGGCAGTCGGTGACCACCGTCGCCGGATAGAACGCCCCCGGCCCGTCCGGCAGCACCCCACCGGCGCGCAGCGTCGCACCCTGCGCCACCGCCGCCGTGACCTGCCCGTGCACCTGGTCGCGGTGCCGCCGGTCGACAAGCGGGCCCAGCTCGGTCGCCGGGTCGCGGCCCGGCCCGACCACCAGCGCCCCGGCCCGCTCCACCAGCGCGTCGACGAAGTCCTCCGCGACGTCGCGGTGCGCGTAGATCCGCTCCACCGCCACGCAGAGCTGCCCGGCGTTGGCGAACGCGCCGAGGGCCGCCTGCTCGGCCGCCCAGCGCGGGTCCACCCCGGCGTCGACCACCAGCGGGTCGCTGCCGCCGTTCTCCAGCAGCGCCTTGGCCCCGGTCCGGGCGCAGGCCGCCGCGATCGCCCGGCCGGTCGCGCTGGCCCCCACGTGCGCCACCACGTCCACCGGCTGCGCGGCCAACGCGGCACCCACCTCGGCACCCCCGGTCAGCAGGGACAGCACCCCCGCCGGGAAGACCCCGTCGAAGAGCCGGGCCAGCAGCCACCCGGTGACCGGGGTCCGCTCGCTCGGCTTGTAGAGCACCACGTTGCCGGTGACCAGGGCCGCGCCGAGCAGGCCGCAGGAGACCGCCACCGGGTCGTTCCACGGGGTGATCGCGGCGACCACGCCGCGGGGCTGCGGCAGCATGAAGTCGAGCGCGTCGCCGTCGCCGTGCAACGTCCGGCCGCCACGCAGCGGGCCCAGCTCGGCGTACTGGCGCAGGGTGCCGACGCCGGCCGCCACCCCGCCCCGGGCGTCGCCCAGCGGCTTGCCCATCTCCGCCGTCGTCGCGGCGGCCAGTTCCTCGGCCGCCGCCGCCACCGCTTCCGCCGCCTCGTGCAGCAGCGCCGCCCGCCCGGCCGCCGACGTCGCCGCCCACCCGGCGGCCGTCTCCCGGGCCGCCTCCACCGCCTTGGCGACCTCGTCGGCCGTCGCCACCGGCACGGTGCCGACCGGCCGGCCGTCCGCCGGATCGAGGACGGTCAGCTCACCACCCGCCCCGCCCGCGCCCCACACCCCACCGATGAGTTGCTCCACCCGGTACATGCGGCGGGATGCCCCGCTCCCGCCGAAGCAAACGCGTTTCGCCCGGTTGCCCGCCGGGTAGCCGGATCCGATGATCGCGCCGGGCACGGACACCGCGGACGCCGTCGTCATCGGCGCCGGACACAACGGCCTGGTGGCCGCCAACCTGCTCGCCGACGCCGGCTGGGACGTCCTGGTGCTGGAGGCGACCGGCGCGCCCGGCGGGGCGGTCCGCTCCGCCGAGGTCACCGCCCCCGGCTACCTCAGCGACCTGTACAGCTCCTTCTACCCCCTCGGCTACGCCTCCCCGGTGCTGGCCGGCCTCGACCTGCCCCGCTACGGGCTGACCTGGACGCACGCCCCCGACGTGCTGGCCCACCTGCTGCCCGACGGGCGCGCCGCGGTGATCAACCGGGACCTGGACACCACCGCCGCCTCGCTGGAGACGTTCGCCCCCGGCGACGGGGACCGCTGGCGGCACGCGTACGCCGACTGGGCGCAGGTGTCCGGGCCGATGCTCGACGCCATCACCACCCCCTTCCCCCCGGTACGCGGCGGGCTGGGCCTGCTGCGCCAACTGCGGGTCGGCGGCGCGCTGCGGCTGGCCCGCCGGCTGGTCCTGCCGGTCCGCAAACTCGGCAGTGAACTGTTCACCGGCGAGGGCGGCCCGGCACTGCTGGCCGGCTGCGCCCTGCACACCGACCTGTCCCCCGAGGAGGCCGGCTCCGGCGTCTACGGCTGGCTGCTGGCCATGCTCGGCCAGCAGGTCGGCTGGCCGGTGCCGGTCGGTGGCGCGCAGCGGATCACCGACGCGCTGGTGGCCCGGCTCACCGAGCGGGGCGGCCGGATCAGCTACCGCGCGGAGGTCGACCGGGTGCTGACCGCCCGGGGCCGGGCGGTGGGGGCCCGCACCGCCGACGGACGGCTGTGGCGGGCCCGCCGGGCGGTGCTCGCCGACGTCCCCGCCCCCGCCCTCTACCTGGACCTCGTCGGGGCCGCCCAGCTACCGCCCCGGCTGGTCGAGGACCTGGCGCACTTCCGCTGGGACGGCTCCACCCTCAAGGTCGACTGGGCGCTGTCCGCCCCGCTGCCGTGGACCAACCCGGCGGTGGCCGGCGCCGGCACCGTGCACCTGGGCGCCGACCTCGACGGGCTCACCAGCTACTCCGCCGAACTGGCCCGGGGTGAGATTCCGACCCGGCCGTTCCTGCTGGCCGGGCAGATGACCACCGCCGACCCGACGCACTCACCGGCCGGCACCGAGTCGCTGTGGGCGTACACCCACCTGCCGTTCCGGCGGGACTGGCGGGCCGAGGACGTCGCCCGCCAGGTGGACCGGATGGAGGACGTGCTGGAGGCCGCCGCCCCCGGGTTCCGCAGCCTGGTCGTCGGCCGGCACGTCGCCGGGCCGGCCGAGCTGGAACAGGGCGACCCGAGCCTGGTCGGCGGGGCGCTGGGCGGCGGCACCGCCGCGGCGTACCAGCAGCTGTTCCTGCGCCCGATCCCCGGCCTGGGCCGGGCCGACACCCCGGTCGACCGGCTCTACCTGGCCAGCGCGTCGGCACACCCCGGCGGCGGGGTGCACGGCGCGCCCGGCGCGAACGCCGCCCGGGCGGCGCTGGCCCGCGACCGCGCCGTCACCGGTGGCCTGTACGCCGGCGTCATCGACGCCGCGCACCGGACGCTCTACCGCTGAACCGTCCACCCACGACCCCGCTACGGGGTCAGGAGTCCAGGTTGCGGTGCCGGGTACGCAGCTTGAACGGCATCAGCGCACTCTCCACCTTGGTCGCGGTGGTCATCTTGGACGCGCCGTCGCGCCGCTCCTCGAACCGGATCGGCACCTCCAGGATGGTGTGCCCCAGCTTGGTGGCCAGGTAGTGCATCTCCACCTGGAAGCTGTAACCGTTCGACTGCACCCGGTGCAGGCCGATGTCGCGCAGCGCGTCCGCCCGCCAGATCTTGAAACCGGCGGTCAGGTCGCGGATGCGCACCCGCAGCAGGGTGTGCACGTAGAGGTTGGCCCAGCCGCTGAGCGCGCGCCGGTAGAGCGGCCACGCCTCGTCGAGCTGCCCGCCCGGCACGTACCGCGAACCGATCACCACGCCGGCCTGGGTGGACAGCAGCGCGCCCAGCATCCCGGGCAGCGCCTCCGGCGGGTGCGACAGGTCGGCGTCCATCTGCGCCACGTACTCCGCGCCGCCGTCGAGGGCCCGACCGATGCCGTCCACGTACGCCCGGCCCAGGCCCTCCTTGCCGGCCCGGTGCACGACCTGCACCCGGTCCGGGTTCTCGATGGCCAGCTTGTCGGCCACCTCACCGGTGCCGTCGGGCGAGTTGTCGTCGGCGACGAGCACCTTCAGGCCCGGCAGCGGAAGGGCCAGCAGCCGGCCGACCAGCACCGGGAGGTTGCCCGCCTCGTTGTAGGTGGGGACCACGACGGTCAGTCGTGCGTCCCGCCACGGTGACGGCAGCTCCACGGGTTCGATCATCTCGGACATCCTCAGTCGCGGTCGGCATTCCCCCACAGGGTAGCCAAAAGCCCGACGGACCCCCGCCGAGGCTCCCCGCGACCGCCCGGTCACCGCCCGGCGCGCCCGTCGGCCTTCTGCCGGGTGGCGATGTCGGAGAGCCGGCGCAGCGTCTCCTTGTTGCGCTGGTGCAGCACCAGGTCGTTGAGCTTGTTGCGGACCCAGCGCAACGGGCCGGCGGCGAAGTCCTCCCCGATGCGGACCCGGGTCGCGCCGTCCCCGGTCGGGGTCAGCGTGAACACCACGACCGCCTCCCCGGCCGGCCACAACCCGGCCCGCAGCACCAGCCGGTGCGGCGGCTCGCAGACCAGCACCGTCGAGGCGTCCTCCAGGGAGAACGGCCAGGGACCGGCCCGGTGGTGCAGTCGGGTGCCGACCCGGGGCCACTGCGCGTCGACGTCACGCACGTGCACCGTGCCGACCACCCAGTCGCTGTACGTCCAACCGTCGGCCAGCACGTCGAACACCTGCTGCGGGGGTGCATCGATCACTTTCTCCACGACTGCCACCGCTGAGCAGTACCCGGGCCCGCCCGGCCTAACCCGTCGCGTTAGCTTCTCCGGGGCGACGGGTAACGCTGCACCGACCCGGTTCGGGTCGACGGCGCGGCCCGGCCCTACCGGGCGGCGTACCGCCCGGTAGGGCCAGGTTTACTCCCCGGGGCCTCGGGAACCCGCCGCCCGTGCGACGGGACGCGGAGCCGTATCAGCGCAGGTCAGGCCGGGTTGATCCGGTCACTGACCGGGGCGGCCGCGCACTGTACGACGCGGTGCTGCTCGACCGCGACGGCACCCTGATCGAGGACGTGCCGTACAACGGCGACCCCGACAAGGTACGCCCGGTGCCCGGCGCGCGGGCGGCGCTGGACCGGCTGCGCGCCGCCGGGCTGCGGCTCGGCGTGGTCACCAACCAGTCGGGGCTGGCCCGGGGGCTGTTCACCGCCGCCCAGTTGCGGGCGGTGAACGCCCGGGTCGAGGAACTGCTCGGCCCTTTCGACACCTGGCAGTGCTGCCCGCACGACGAGCGGGCCGGTTGCGCCTGCCGCAAACCCGCGCCCGGCATGGTGCACGCCGCCGCGCGGGCACTCGGCACCACCCCGGCCCGCTGCGTGCTGGTCGGGGACATCGCCGCCGACCTGGGAGCCGCCGCCGCGGCCGGTGCCGCCGGGGTGCTCGTGCCCACCCCGGCCACCCGGGCCGTCGAGGTGGCCGCCGCCGGGCAGGTCGCCACCGACCTGCCCGCCGCCGTGGAGCTGATCCTGGCCCGGTCCGCCCTGATCGCCGGGCCACCGCCGCGCCGGGCCGGCACCGTGCTGGTGGTCCGCAGTGACTCCGCCGGGGACGTCCTGGTCACCGGCCCGGCCGTGCGGGCCGTCGCCGCGTACGCGCAGCGGGTCGTGCTGCTCTGCGGTCCCCGGGGCCGCGCCGCCGCCGCCCTGCTGCCCGGCGTCGACGAGATCGTCGAGTGGCCGCTGCCCTGGATCGACGGCGCACCCGACCCGGTCGACCCGGCGGACATCGACCGGCTCACCGACCGGCTGCGCGCGGTACGCGCCGACGAGGCGGTCGTGTTCACCTCGTTCCACCAGTCACCGCTGCCGCTGGCGCTGCTGCTGCGGCTGGCCGGCGTGCCGAGGGTCAGCGCGATCAGCGACGACTACCCGGGCTCGCTGCTCGACGTGCGGCACCGGGTCCCCGCCGGGCTGCCCGAGCCGGAGCGGGCGCTGTCGCTGGCCGTCGCCGCCGGGTTCGCGCTGCCGGCCGGCGACGATCCGCGACTGCGCGTCCGCGCCGACCGGGTGCCGCCTCCGCCGGCCGGGCTCGGCGGCCCCGGGTACCTGGTGCTGCACCCCGGTTCGGCGGTGCCGAGCCGGGCCGTGCCACCCGACCTGGCGGCCCGGATCGTGCGGACGCTCACCGCCGCCGGTCACCGGGTGGCCGTCACCGGCGGACCCGACGAGACGGAGCTGACCGCCCGGGTGGCCGGCGACACCGGCCTCGACCTGGGCGGCCGCACCGGCCTGGCCGACCTGGCCGGGGTGCTCGCCGACGCCGGCGCGCTGGTGGTCGGCAACACCGGGCCGGCGCACCTGGCCGCCGCGCTCGGCGTGCCGGTGGTCAGCCTGTTCGCCCCGACCGTCCCCTACGGACAGTGGGGGCCCTACCGGGTGCCGACGGTCCGGTTGGGCGACGCCGCCGCGCCCTGCCGGGACACCCGGGCCACGGTCTGCCCGGTGCCCGGCCACCCCTGCCTGTCGGCCGTCGAACCGGGCCGGGTCCTCGACGCGGTACGCCTGCTCGGCGTCCCCGCCGACGCCCCGGCCCGCCCGGTCGGGGTGACGCCGGTGACCGCCGGGCGGGGGAGTCACCGATGAACATCCTGCTCTGGCACGTGCACGGCTCGTGGACCACGTCCTTCGTGCACGGTAGGCACCGTTACCTGGTGCCGGTCACGCCCGACCGGGGCCCGTACGGGCTGGGGCGGGCGCGCACCTACCCGTGGCCGGACAGCGCCGTCGAGGTGACCCCGGAGCAGTTGCGCCACGCCGACGTCGACGTGGTGCTGCTGCAACGCCCCGAGGAACACGACCTGGCCGGCGAGTGGCTCGGCCGGCCGGTCGGGCGGGCGGTGCCGGCGGTCTACGTCGAGCACAACACCCCGAAGGGCGACGTGCCGAACACCCGGCACCCGATGGCCGACCGGGACGACCTGCTGCTCACCCACGTCACCCACTTCAACGAGCTGTTCTGGGACAACGGGACCACCCGCACCGCCGTCGTCGAACACGGCGTGGTGCCGCCGTCGGTGACCTGGACCGGTGAGCTGGACCGGCTCGCCGTGGTGATCAACGAGCCGGTACGCCGGGGCCGGATCACCGGCACCGACCTGCTCGCCCGGTTCGCCGAGATCGCCCCGCTGGACGTGTTCGGCATGAAGGTGGCCGGGCTCGCCGACCACCTCGGGCTGCCGGCCGACCGGCTGACCAGCCACGACGACGTCCCGCAGCACCTGATGCACGTCGAGCTGGCCCGGCGGCGGGCCTACCTGCACCTGTGCCGGTGGACCTCGCTCGGGTTGAGCCTGATCGAGGCGATGACGATCGGCATGCCCGTGGTCGCGCTGGCCACCACCGAGGCCGTGCAGGCGGTGCCCTCCGGGGCGGGGGCGCTGTCCACCCGGGTCGACACCCTGCTGGCCGCCGCCGCCCGGTTCGTCGCCGACCCCGCCGAGGCGCGTCGCGCCGGTACGCAGGCGCGTACCGCCGCGCTGGGCCGTTACGGCCTGGACCGATTCCTCACCGACTGGGACCGCCTGCTGGAGGAGGAAGTATGCGCATCGCGATGATCTCCGAGCATGCCAGCCCGCTCGCCGTGCTGGGCGGTGAGGACGCCGGTGGGCAGAACACGCATGTCGCGGAACTCTCCGCCGCGCTGGTGGCGGCCGGCCACGACGTCCGGGTCTACACCCGACGCGACGCCGTCGACCTGCCGGTCGCCGTCCGCGCCCCGGACGGGTACGAGGTGGTGCACGTGCCCGCCGGCCCGGCCGAACCGGTCGCCAAGGACGCCCTGCTGCCGCACATGAAGGAGTTCAGCCACTGGCTCACCGGCCGCTGGCGGGGCGGGGACTGGATACCCGAGGTGGTGCATGCGCACTTCTGGATGAGCGGGCTGGCCGCGTTGGCCGCCGGCCGGCAGACCGGGGTGCCGGTGGTGCAGACGTACCACGCGTTGGGCACCGTCAAGCGCCGTCACCAGGGGGTACAGGACACCAGCCCGGCCCGGCGGATCGGCTACGAACGGGAGTTGGGGTGCGCCGTCGACCGGGTCGTCGCCCAGTGCCGCGACGAGGTGGGGGAACTGGTCCGGCTCGGCGTCCCCCGGTCCCGGATGACCGTCGTGCCGTCCGGGGTGAACCTGGACACCTTCGCCCCGCTCGGCCCGGCCGTCGACCGTGACGCCGACCGGCCCCGGGTGCTCACCGTCGGCCGGTTGGTGGAACGCAAGGGCTTCCAGACGGTGATCCGGGCGATGGCGCTGGTGCCCGACGCCGAGTGCGTGGTCGTCGGCGGGCCGCCTGCCGGGCTGCTGGAGACCGACCCGTACGCCCGGCGGCTGCGGGCGCTCGCCGGCACCTGCGGGGTCGCCGACCGGGTCCGGCTGGTCGGGGCGGTGCCCCGGGAGGAGATGGGCCGCTGGTACCGGTCGGCCGACGTGCTGGTCGCCGCCCCCTGGTACGAGCCGTTCGGGCTCACCCCGCTGGAGGCGATGGCCTGCGGGGTGCCCGTCGTCGGCACGGCGGTCGGCGGTATCCGGGACACCGTGGTCGACGGGGTGACCGGTGACCTGGTGCCGGCCCGGGACCCGCAGGCGCTCGGCGACGCGCTGGCCGGCCTGCTCGGCGACCCGGCCCGCCGCTACGGCTACGCCACCGCCGCGTTGCAGCGGGCCCGCCGCAGCTACTCGTGGGCCACCGCCGCCGACCGGTTGACCGAGGTGTACGCCGAGGTCGCCGCCGTACGCAGGCCGAGCCGGGTGGTCGCCTGATGACGACCTCGACCCGGGCGGCACGGGCCGGCCTGCTCGACGCGCACCTGACCCTGCTGGCCGAGGCGCTGCTGCCGTACCGTGCGGCGGAGCCGTTGCTGGCCCGCTGGGGCACCGAGCTGGCCGGCATCCTGGTCGGCGGCGGGCGGTTGCTGGTCGCCGGCAACGGGGGCAGCGCCGCCGAGGCCCAGCACCTCACCGCCGAACTGGTCGGCCGGCTGCGTGACGAGCGCCGGCCGCTGTCGGCGATCGCCCTGCACGCCGAGACCTCCGCGTTGACCGCGATCGGCAACGACTACGGCTACGACGAGGTCTTCGCCCGGCAGGTGCGGGCCCACGGCCGCCCCGGTGACGTGCTGCTGCTGATGTCCACCAGCGGGGCCAGCGGCAACCTGCTCGCCGCCGTGGCGGCCGCCCGGGAGGTCGGGGTGCGCTGCTGGGCGTTCACCGGCCCCACCCCGAACCCGCTCGCCGACGCCTGCCACGAGGCGCTGGGCGTCGCCTCGCCGGACAGTCAGGTGGTGCAGGAGCTGCACCTGGTCTCCACCCACGTGCTCTGCGAGTACGTCGACCGGGCGTTGCCCACGGCGCTGACCGCGCTGGCCGGCCAGGCGGCGGCCAGCGCCGCCGCCGCGTCACCGGCCCGGCCCGTGGACCCCGCCGCCCCGCCGGTGGACCCGGTCGTGGCGGCGGACCGGCCGGCGGCCGACCACCCGCCCGCCCCGCCGGTGCCCGACGACGGGCCGGTCCGGGCCGGGGTGGAGGTGGTCGTCGACCCGGCGGCCGACCGACGGCGTGGGGACCCGGCGTGAGGGGCCCGCTGGTGGTGCTCGGGGACACCCTGCTCGACCGGGACGTCGAGGGGGTGGTGAACCGGCTGTGCCCCGACTCGCCGGTGCCTGTGCTGGACGAGACGGCCGCCGCCGACCGGCCCGGCGGGGCCGGCCTGGCCGCCGTCTTCGCCGCCGCCGCGGGCGCCGAGGTGGCGCTGGTGACCGCGCTCGCCGACGACGCCGGGGCGGCCCGGCTCAGCTCCCTGCTCACCGCCGCCGGGGTGCAGGTGTACGGCCTGCCGCTGGCCGGGGCCACCCCGGAGAAGGTCCGGCTACGGGCCCGGGGCCGGGTGCTGCTGCGCCACGACCGGGGTGGCGTGGCGGGCGAACCGGGGCCGCCCACCGAGGCGGTGCTGCGGCTGCTCGCCGGGGCGTCCGCGGTGCTGGTCAGCGACTACGGCCGGGGGGTGGCCCGACAGCCGGCGCTGCGGGCGGCGCTGGCCGCGACCCGCGCCCCGGTGGTCTGGGACCCGCACCCCCGGGGGCCGGTCGCGGTGCCGGGGGTGCGGCTGGTCACCCCGAACGAGCCGGAAGCCCGGGAGCTGGCCAAGGTGCCGCCGGGCGGGTCCCGGCTGGCGGCCGCCGCCCGGGCCGGCCAGGGGCTGCGGGAACGCTGGCGGGCCGGCGCGGTGGTGGTGACCCTCGGTGGTGACGGCGCGCTGCTCTGCTCCGCCGGGGCGACGCCGTTGATGGTTTCCGCGCCGGTCAGCGCCGAGGGGGACACCTGCGGGGCGGGGGACCGGTTCGCCTCGGCCGCCGCGGTGGCGCTCGCCGGGGGCGCGCTGGTCTCCGAGGCGGTCCAGGCGGCCGTCGGCGCGGCGTCGGCGTACGTGGCCGACGGCGGGGTGGCCGCCGCGCTGCCCGTACCGGTGCGGGACTGCCCGCCGGTGCTGGTCGGCGGCGGGGAACGGATCGGGGCCGCCGCGGCGGGCGCGGTGGTGGCCGAGGTCCGGGCGGCCGGCGGCACCGTGGTCGCCACCGGGGGCTGCTTCGACCTGCTGCACGCCGGGCACGTGGCGACGTTGCAGGCCGCCCGGCAGCTCGGCGACTGTCTCGTGGTCTGCCTGAACTCCGACACCAGCGTCACCGGCCTCAAGGGCCCCGACCGGCCGGTGACCCCGCAGGGCGACCGGGCCCGGCTGCTCGCCGCGTTGAGCTGCGTCGACGCGGTGGTGGTCTTCGACGAGCCCACCCCGCACGCGACGTTGGGCTGGCTGCGGCCCGACGTCTGGGTCAAGGGCGGGGACTACGCCACCGGCGTCGGTGACGGGCCGGGCCTGCCGGAGGGCGAGCTGTTGCGCCGGTGGGGCGGGGACAGCGTGGTGGTGCCGTACCTGGACGGGCGCTCCACCACCGACATGATCGCGGCGGCCCGGGGTGAGCGCCGGCGCACCGGCCGGCCGGAGCCCCCCGGGTCCCCGGTGGCCCCGGCGCATCCGACGACGGAGGGAGCACGATGAGCAGCAGTCCACCCGGTGCCGGTCCGGCCGTCCTGGTCACCGGCGGGTCGAGCGGCCTCGGCGCGGCGGTGGTCACCGCCGTCGCGCAAGCCGGCGGACGACCGCTGGTGCTGGACCGGCGACCCCCCGACGACGGGGTGCCGTGGATCGAGTGCGACCTGGCCGACACCCGGGCCGCCGAGGAGGCCACCCGGGACCTGGCCGAGCGGGTCGGCGGGCTGGACGCGGTGGTGACCGCCGCCGGCATGGACGTGCCCGGCAAACTCGCCGACGTCCCCCGCGACACCTGGGAACGGATCGTCGTGGTGGACCTGCTCGCCACGGTGGCGGTGGTCCGGGCCGCGCTGCCCTACCTGGAGGCGTCCCGGGGCAACGTCGTCACGGTCGCCTCCACCCTGGGCGTCAAGGCGGTCGGGGACGCCACCGCGTACTGCGCGGCGAAGTTCGGGGTGGTCGGGTTCACCCGGTCGCTCGCCGCCGAGCTGGCCGGCAGCGTCGGGGTGACCCTGCTCATCCCCGGCGGGATGCGGACCGCGTTCTTCGACGACCGTGACCCGCAGTACCGTCCGGGCCCGGACGCGAAGCTCAACGACCCGGCCGACACCGCCGCCGCGATCATGTTCGCGCTCTCCCAGCCACCCGGCAGCGCCGTGCGGGAACTGGTGGTCTGCGCCGAGCAGGAGACCTCGTACCCGTGATCCTGGTGCTGCGGGCGCTCGGCGTCGGTGATCTGGCCACGGCGGTGCCCGCGCTACGCGCCCTGCGGGCCGGGTATCCGGGCGAGGAACTGGTGCTGGCCGCGCCGGCCTGGCTGGGCCCGCTGGTCGAGCTGGTCGGCGGGGTCGACCGGCTGCTGCCCACCGACGACCTCGGCCCGCCGCCGTGGTCCGGGCCGCCGCCGGAGGTGGCGGTCAACCTGCACGGACGCGGGCCGGGGTCACACCGGATGCTGGCCGGCGCGGGCCGGCTGGTGGCCTTCCGGTGCCCGCCCGCCGGGCACCGCGACGGCCCCGACTGGGACGACGACGAGCACGAGGTGGACCGCTGGTGCCGGCTGCTCGACTGGTACGGCATCCCGGCCGACCGCACCGACCTGGCGTTGCGCCGGCCACCTGCGGGCCGGCTGCCGGCCGGGGTGACCGTGGTGCACCCGGGCAGCAAGGTCGAGGCGAAGCGGTGGCCGGCGGACCGGTTCGCCGCGCTGGCCCGGCGGCTGGCCGACCGGGGGCACCGGGTGGTGGTGACCGGCTCGGTCGGGGAACGGGACCTGGCCGCCCGGGTGGCGGCCGACGCGGGCCTGCCCCGCTCGGCGGTGCTGGCCGGCCGCACCGACCTGGGTGAGCTGGCCGCCCTGGTGGCCGCCGCCCGGCTGGTGGTCAGCGGGGACACCGGGGTCGGTCACCTGGCCACCGCCTACCGGGTCCCGTCGGTGCTGCTGTTCGGCCCGGTGCCGCCGGCCCGCTGGGGCCCGCCGGCCGACCGGCCGTGGCACCGGGTGCTCTGGGCCCCGGGCGAGGATTGCGCCGCCGGGCCCGGGGTAGGTACGGCGGCGGGATGGGCGGCGCTCCCGGTCGACCGGGTGCTGGCCGCCGTGGACGAGGCCGAGGAAACGGTACGGGTCTGAGGTGCGACTACGGCGCAGTGATCCGGGTCGGGCGGGCTACGGGCGTCGCCGGCGCGGTAGGGGCTGGACCTTCCTGGACCGGCACGGTGAGCGCGTCCGGGACCCGGACACGCTGGCCTGGCTGTCCGAGCTGGTCATCCCGCCGGCCTGGTCGGACGTGTGGATCGCGCCGTACCCCAACGGGCACATCCTGGCCACCGGCACCGACGCCGCCGGACGCCGGCAGTACCTCTACCACCCGCAGTGGCGGCGCAAGCGGGACGAGGCGAAGTTCGACCACGTGCTGGAGGTGGCCCGTCGGCTGCCGACCCTGCGCGAGCGGATCGCCGGTGACCTGGCCGGGCGGGGGCTGAACCGGGACCGGGTGCTGGCCACCGTCGCCCGGCTGCTCGACATGGGCGCCTTCCGGGTCGGCAACGAGCAGTACGCCGTCGGGGAGGACGCCACCTTCGGCGTGTCCACCCTGCGCCCGGAGCACGCCCGGTCCCGGGGCGGCTGCGTGGTCTTCGAGTTCCCGGCCAAGGGCGGTATCGAACAGGTCCGTCGGATCGAGGACCCGCAACTGTGCCGGGTGCTGACCACCCTGCGGCGGCGACGGCGTACCGAGGAACGGCTCTTCGGCTACTGGGACGGGCGGACCTGGCGGGACGTGCGCAGCGACGAGGTCAACGGCTACCTGCGTGACGCCAGCGGTGGCGAGATGACCGCGAAGGACTTCCGCACCTGGCACGCCACCGTCCGGGCGGCCACCGAACTGGCGACCGTGGGGACGCAGCGTTCGGTGACGGCCCGTCGCCGGGCGGTGGCCGGGGTGATGCGGGAGGTCGCCGACCTGCTCGGCAACACCCCCACGGTGGCCCGTACGTCGTACGTGGACCCGCGGGTGGTCGACCTCTACCACGAGGGCGTGGTGCTGCCGGTGCCCGCCGACGCCCCGCGTGAGCAGGTCGAACGGTCGGTGCTGGAGTTGCTGGCGGAGACCTGACCGACCCCGCCGCTGTTCCTGGGGGGAGGCGCGACGGGGTCGGGGCGGGTGCGGCCGGGAGGCCGTCCGGGGCGACGGCGGTCGGGTGCCGGACGGGCTGCGGCACCGGGCGGCCGTCCGTGACCCATCCGGGTCACGGACGCCACGCCGCGGTCCCCCGTTACCGTCGGGCCGGGCGGTCGGGTGACCGCCGGCCCGCAGTCAGTATGTCGGTCCCGGGTTGACTGCGGACGCCGTGCTGTTGACGATCCGTGCCTGTTGCAGGTGCAGCGTCCGGTACTCCTGCGGGGTGAGCCGGTGGGCGGCGCGGAACGCCCGGCTGAAGTGGGCCTTGTCCCGGAATCCCCAACGCGCGGCGACGGCCTGTACCGGCCGGTGGGCCAGCGCCGGGTCGGCCAGGTCCCGCCGGCACCGCTCCAACCGCAGCTCCCGGATGTACGACGCCACGGTGGCGTGCTCCTCCTCGAAGAGCCGGTGCAGGCTGCGTAGCGAGATGTGGTGCGCCTCGGCGATGGTGGCCGGGGTCAGCCCGGGGTCGCCGAGCCGCCGCTGGATGTACGCCCGCACCTGGGCGAGCAGCGCCCGGCGGCGTACCTCGCGGGGCATCTCGTCCTCGGCGACCAGGTACCGGCCGAGCATGGTGGAGATCAGGTCCAGCGCCACCCCGCCCAGCCGGTCGGCGTCGGCCTGCTGGTACTGCTCGGGGTGGGTGGTGATCCGGGTCAGGTACTGGGCGACCAGCGCGCCGACCCCCTCGCTTGCCGACATCCGGCCGGCCAGCAGCGGGGCGAGCTGGTCCGGGGTGAGCGGGATCGCCCCGTACGGGACCATGGCGACGATCGAGGCGGCGTGCTCCGCGCCGTTGCCGTCACCGAGGTGGCTCACCTCGTGTGGCCGGGAGCCGTCGTAGAAGGTGAACTCACCGGCGCCGAGCCGGCTCTCCCGCCCGGCCTGCCCGGCGATGCCGGTGCCGTTGGTGGTGAGGGCGAGCATGTGGAAGTCCACCTCGGTACGCCGGACCAGCTTCGGGGTGCGGACCGCCTCCAGTGACGGGTAGCGGTAGCGCACCAGCCGGATCGGGCCCAGCTCGACGAACTCGGCGCGGGCCCGGAAGTCGTGCTGGTGGTCGGAGCGGATGCGCAGCGGCGCGGCGGTCCGGGCGACCAGGTCGAGCCACATCCCGAACCGTTCCGCAGGTGGCAGTTGTTCGGTGTCGATCACTGTGCGGTGCACCATGTCCGGCCTCCCCCGTCGGCGGGCACTTCCCCTCCATTCTGGACGAAGACCCCACACCCGGGGTATCGCGTGTGGTCGCGGGGGTGTCGATGCCGCTATTTCGCCGAAATAGCGGCATTGGAGCGCCGGGGATACCACTCCGTCGGCGACATTGAGTCGATCAACTGGCTCACGCTCGCTCGGCATCGTTCTTGAGCGCCGGCCGGTGACAGCGCAGGGTGTCACGTATTCGGTGGTGCGGGTGTACGTTCCGTGGTGGCAGCCTGTCGGTTCCGGCCGGTGGGGATCTCGTGTCACCGGGGGAGTGTGCTGATGCCTCGTCGCCCGATTCCTGACGATCCGTCGATCGGTGATCGTATTCGTGCTCGCCGGGAGTTGCGTGGTTGGAGCGTGCGGTATGCGGCCAGCCGGGCGGGCATCTCCCATACGTCGTGGTCGCGCATCGAGCGGGGGCTACAGCGCACCGACCGGTACATGGTGGTGGATCTGGCGGCGGCCCTGGAGTGTTCGGTGGTCGACCTGACGGGTCAGGCGTACACGCCTGCTGATCGGCAGCTCGATGCGGCCCGGATCGACGCCGAGCGGGTGTGGCGGGTCATGATGGACACGCCGATGGCCCGGCGTTCCGAGGTGACGGCGACGGTCGAGCAGGTGCGTCGCGAGGCGGCGTTGGTACGTGGTCTGTATGGGCGGTGTGATTACGCGGGTGCGTTGCGGCGGCTGGTGGATCTCGTGCCGGCGATGCACGGCCTGACGGACCGGCGGGCTGCGTTGTCGGAGATGGTGCCGGTGTACGGCGTGGCCATGGGGTCGTTGCTGAACGTCAGCTATCCGGCCCATGCCTGGCTGGCGGCCGAGCGTTGCGCCGAGGCTGCCGGGTTGCTCGACGACCGGGTGGCGGTCGGGGTGGCGGCGGCCAACCGGGCGCGGGTGTCGGCCTACTCCGGGGCTTACGGGCCGGCCCGGGCGTGGTGTGACGCGGCGGCGGCCGATCTTGCGGGTAGCGCTGCCGATGGCGCGTTGGACGTGCTGGGGTTCCTGCACCTGGCGCGGGCGCACCATCTCGCCGGTCTGCGGGACCGGCCCGGTGCCGAGGATCATCTCGCCGAAGCCGCGCGGATCGCCGCGCACACCGGGGAGACCGAGAGCTGGGATCTGGTCTGGGGTCCACGGAACGTGGCCCTGTGGACGATGGCGTTCCAGCTCGACACGGGTCGCCCGGAACTGGCGATGCGGACGGCGGCGGGTGTGGAGCTGGCGGGTCTGCCGGCGGTGCGTCAGGTGTACTTCTGGCTCGACATGAGCCGGGCGGCCGAGGGTACCGGTCGGGATCGTGACGCCGTGCGGATGCTGCTCACTGCGGAGCGGATCGGGCCGCAACATGCCCGCTCGTCGGTCGCCGCCCGGGAGACGGCGCGGTCGTTGCTGCGTAAGGGGGCGACCTCGCCCGAGCTGCGGGGCCTCTGCGAACGGATGAGCCTGACCATGGGTGGTGCGTAAGCGTTCCAGCCTTCCCGTGTGCTCTCCGTAGCGTTGTGATCACGGTGCGGTGACGCCTCGTCGGTCTGGTGACCGGCCGTCGCCGCCCCGCTGATCGTGCGCGGCGGTGGTGACCTCCAGGTACACCGTCGCGCCCTTGCGAAGGGGACGCCGGTGGGCGACGGAGAACGTGATCCGGGTGAGAGCCGGGGTGAGCGGATTCAGGCGGTCGAGCGGGAGGCGGCGCGGCGGCGGTTGCTCGCGCAGGCCGAGGCGGAGCGGATTCCGGTGGAGGAGACGACGCGGGCGGTGCCGGATCGGCGGTGGCGTCGTGGAGGGCGGTGAGTTGTTGCCGGTGGGTCGGCGGGTGGCGCACTGGCGGGGGCGGCGTGGGTTGTCGCAGCAGGTGTTCGCCGACCGGTTGGGTAAGTCGAAGAGTTGGGTGGACAAGGTCGAGCGGGGTGTCCGGACGCTGGACAAGGTGTCCACGCTCCAGGACATCGCCGCTGTCCTGCGGATCGACCCGGGTGTGCTGCTCGGCCGGGACCTCCGGCCGGCCGACGTGTCCGGTCCGGTCGAGGCGGTGGAACGGGTCCGCGAGGCGTTGTCGACGTACGACATCGCGGTGGGTCGTTCGACAGTGCGGGGTCAGGTGTTGTCGGCCGATCGGCTGGCACGAGACGTCGCCCACGCCTGGGGCATGTTCCAGCACGCCCGCTACCCGCAGGTGACCGGGCTGCTCCCGGGTCTGGTGATCGCCGCGCAGCGTGCGTACGCGGATGATCCGGTGGCGGGGCGGTCGATGCTGGTGGATGCGTATCGGGTCACCGCGTCACTGCTGGTCAAGCTGGATGAGGTAGAACTGGCATGGTTGGCTGCCGATCGGGCGATGACCATCGCGGCCGGTGATGCGGTGCTGGTGGCCACCGCTGCCGTGCAACTTGGCCGGGTGCTCCGCGCTTCGGGGCGGGCACGGGCGGCGAGGTCCACGGCGCTGGCCGCCGCGTACCGGATCGCTCCACCCGACCTCGACGACGGGCGCGCCCCGGTGTTGTCGCTGTGCGGTGCCCTGGTCATTGAGGCCGCGTTGGCCGCAGCCCGAGACGGCGACGATCACGCCACGGCTGACCTGCTCGACGAGGCCGCCGAGATGGCGGCCCGGGTCGGCGACGGCCACGACCACTATCGGACCGCCTTCGGGCCGGTCGCGGTGGACCTGGCCCGGGTCGTCGCCGCCCTGGATCTAAGCGATGCCGGTGCAGCGGTGGCCTGGCATGAGAAGGCCATCGCCCGCGACGGCTGGCGGTGGCTACCGGCGGAACACCGCGCCGGGCACCTGCTCGACGCCGCCCGCGCCTATCTGCATACCGGCGACTCGGTCAACGCCAGCCGTGCCCTCACAGCCGCCGAGCACGCTGCCCCCGCCGAGGTGCGCCACCGGCCTGCCGCCCGATCGGTGCTCGCCCAGTTGGCCCACGACCCACGGGCTTCAGCCGCGATCATCCAGCTCGCCGCCACCCTCCGGGTGACCTGAGCATGACCGCGCCGTTCCTGTCCCTGGCCCAGATCCGCAACCGACTGATCCTCGCCGCCCGCCGCGCCGAACGATCCGCGCCCGACGGTCGCTGTCCCCTCTGCGGTGCCGTGGCGACCGCCCCAGGTCCGCCACGCCGCTGAAGAAGGGCGACGGTTTCCGGCCTGCAGCCGGGAGGCGTTATTGGCCTTTTGGGTGGTCTTCGATGTCGGTCTCCCGACTCCGGGGCGGCGTCCGCCCGTCCAGGGTGTCTGGCGTCGACAGGTTGCGATATTTCTATGGGTTGGGCATGTGGGCGACCGATCAGGGGGCTGTGATGGCGGCGGAGGAACTGCTCGCGCTGGCGGGAGCCGGTGGTGCGGCACTGGTGGGCGCGGTAGCCCAGGACGCGTGGGGGCTGGCGAAGACCGGCTTCGTGCGGTTGCTCGGCCGGGGTGACCGGGCGAGAGAGGACGCGGTGACGCAACAGTTGGAGCGGACCCGTGGCGCGGTGGAGACGGCGGGCGCGGACGGCGACCGGGTGCGTGCACAGCACGAGGCGCTGTGGGCGGGCCGGTTGGAGGATCTGCTGATCGAGCAACCGGCTGCCGCTGCCGAACTGGAGACGCTGGTACGGCAGGTCGCGGCGAGCGCCGGGGTCCGCTCTGCCGGTCACGTTGTACAGCATGTCACTGCCTCCGGCAACGCGCGGCAGGCTGTGCTGGGCCACGGCAGCCAGGTCAACACGTTCGGCTCCGCGCAGGAGCGCGCCGATGACTGAGCCGTCCGGTGGTCCCGCGACCGAACCGTCACACGGTCGCGGGTCGGGTGGCGATTCCCCGCCGGTGACGCAGCGGATGCAGACCGAGGGCCACGGCACGAGTGCCGGGGTGGGGAGCGGTCTCCAGATCAACAACTTCATCAACACCAGTGGCGTACCCGCTCCGCGGCCTGCCGCCGACCAACCTGCCGCCGCAGCGGATCGGCCGTTGTCGGTGTGGAATCTCCGGACCCGGGATCCGAACTTCGCCGGTCGGGGGAGCGAGCTGGCCGAGCTGCGGGCACGGCTGTCATCCGGTGGTGCTGCGAGCGTGCAGGCGATCCACGGCCTCGGCGGGGTCGGCAAGACCCAGTTGGCCCTGGAGTACGCGTACCGGCATCGTGCTGACTACGACGTCGTGTGGTGGATCTCGGCGGAGCAGTCCGGCGCCATTGGTGAGCAGTTCAGCGCGCTCGGGATCGCGCTGGGCGTGCTCGACGCCCAGGTGGACAGCGTGATCGCCCAGAGCAAGGTCAAGGAGTTCCTCCGGAGCCGGGACCGCTGGTTGTTGATTTTCGACAACGCGGAGCGGCCCGACGACCTCCGCCCCTGGCTGCCGGACGGCGAGGGGCATGTGCTCGTCACCTCCCGCACCACGGCCTGGGGACAGCTCGCCCGGACCCTGGAGCTGGACGTCCTTCCCCGCACAGAGGCGGTGGAACTGCTGACGCTGCGCCTTGCCAGGATCAGCGCGATGGAGGCCGGTCACCTCGCCGAGGACCTTGGTGACCTGCCCTTGGCGCTGGCGCAGGCGGCGAGCTACCTGGCCGAGTTCGGCATGTCGGTCACCGAGTACCGGCAGGTGCTCCGAGAGGAGACGCTTGCGGTGCTCGACGAGGGGCAGCCGGCAGGATACCCGCATTCCCTGGCGGCGGCTGCCACCCTGAGTACCGCGGGGCTGGGGGCCAGGGATCCCGCCGCGCTCGCCGTCCTCCACCTGTGTGCGTTCCTGGCACCCGAGCCGGTGCCGACCGACCTCGTCATCACCATCGCCCGGCACGCCGACCTGCAACTGGAGATCCTCGCACCGCTGGCGCAGATCGTTGACAAGCCGCTCCAGCGCCAGCGTTCCATCAGCGCCGTCGGTGCCTCCGGGCTGGCCCGGGTCGAACTCGGGACGATCACCGTCCATCGACTGGTCCAGGCGATCGTCCGGGACCAGATCGATCCCACCGTCGCCGCCGAGCTGCGGGTGCGCATCGAGGCGGCGCTCGGCACCGTCGACCCGGGTGATCCTCGGGACACTGTGACCTGGCCCCAGTGGAGCATGCTCCTGCCCCACCTCCTGGCAGCGGATCCCGCCCATACCGACAACCCCGATCTTCGTCTGCGGGCCCGGGATGCCATCGTCTACCTACTCTGTCGGGGTGATAGCCGCCCCGCCCAACAACTAGCCGACAACCTCTACCAGGAGTGGAAGAGGCGATACGGCCCGGACCACGTGGACACCTTGCGGGCCGCTACCGAACTGGTCTGGGCCTACCGCGACCTGGGCCAGTTCGATCGGCTCCGCCCACTGGTGGACGACACCCTCACCCGCCAGATCAACATTTTTGGCCGTGACCATCCCGACACCCTTCGGACTGCCTCGGACCTTGCGGTAGTTCATCTTGAGCTGGGGAACTATCAGCGAGCATGCGAGATCGATGAAGATGTTTACGTTCGGCGCGCGCGGTTGTTGGGTGAGGATCATCCCGATACCCTTCGGACCGCCTCAAGTCTCGCAGTAATTCACAGTAGGTTGGGGAATCGTAGTCTGGCACGACAAATCGATGAAGATGTGTATGAACGACGCATGCGGTTGTTGGGTGAGGATCATTCTGACACGTTGATGTCTGCAACGAATTTGGTCACTACATTAGCCATGGCTGGGGAGCGTCGGCGGGCGTTGGAGGTGGCGGAGGATGTATTTCGGCACGTGGTAAGGGTGTTGGGTGAGGATCATCCGAACGGATTAGTCGCCGCGGGCAATTTGTCCAGTGTGTTGGTTGATGTAGGGGAGCTTCGCCGGGCGTTGGATGTTGCGGCTGATGTATATCGGAGAGGGCAACGGGTGCTCGGTGAGGAGCATCCGAACACGCTTCAGAGTGCGATAGGTCTTGCACGCATAATGGCTCTACGTGGACAGTTGATAGCAGCTCGTCAATTGGCTGAATCAGCCCATCGGAAGCTGCGATTCAATCTTGGTGGACAGCATCCCCGTACAAGACAAGCACGTACTGTCCTCGACCAGATAGCCGTCGCGATGGGTGGGCGTCGGTCGACGGGTAAGGCCCATCGCCGTTGAGCCCAGCACAAGCAACGTTGCCGTTGCCACGGAAACTCTGCGGCAAGCCAACCGATGGGCGCGCCGCGTGTCGACGACAGGAGCGGGCCGGGCCGCCGTGAGGCTGGCCCGGCCCGTCGCCGTGGTCGACGTCAGTCGTTGAGGACCTGGGAGAGGCGGTCGCGGAACTTCCGCTCCGAGTCGCTGACCTGGTCGCCGCCGAGGCCGAGCAGCCCCCCGCTGGATGCCGCCCCGACCACCTGGTCGGCGATCTCCACCAGCCAGTGCCGGTACGCCCCGGCCTCGCCCTCGTCCACCTTCGCGGCCAGCAGGGTGGCCGCCTGCCCGGCCCGGACCAGCACGTCGTCGATGAGCGCCTGCGGGTCGGCCGGCGAGATCACCGGCAGTTCCTCGCCGGCCTCCGGGTCGCCCACCCGGGAGACGATCTCCCCGGCGACGGCGGCGACGAGCGGGCTGGCCGACTCCCGGCCGGTGGCGATGGTCTCCAGCCCGGCCGCGTTCTCGGCGCGGGTGCGCCGGGCGCCGTCCGACTCGGCGGCGCTGGCCGCGGTCAGGACCGACTGCGGCAGGCCGACCAGCAGCCCCCACTCCTCGTCGGAGAACCCGAACCCGGTGTACGCCGGCTGTTCGATCACGACTGAGCCCCTCTCGATTGTTCCACTGCGGGCACCGCCCCCCGGCGGCGCCCGGGTCAGGCTAGTCCAGCGTCAGCAGACCCTGTTCGGACACCACGCGCACGGAGAGCGTCTTGTAACCCACCTCGTCGAAGAGCACCGTCATCCGGTCCTCCTCGTAGTTGAGCACCAGCCCGGGACCCCACTCCGGGTGCCGCACCTGGCTGTGCACCGGGAACGGACCGACCGCGCCGTCGCTTGCCACGCTGGTGCCGGCGTGGCAGTTGTCGCAGTGCCCGCAGACCTGCGACATCTGCTCGCCGAAGTACGCCAGCAGCACCTGCCCCCGGCATCCGGTGGTCTCGGCGAACGCGCGCATCATGTCGGTACGCGAGCGGGTCACCGTCTGCTGCCGTTCGGCCTCGGCCAGGGCCGCCGCGCCCGCCTGCGCCGGGGTGGGGGAGTAGCGCGGTGCGCCGATCTTCTGCCCGGCCCGGGGTTCGGCCGCCCCGATCTGCTCCAGCAGGGCCAGGTACTGCCCGAGCTTGCGCGGCCCGAGGCCGGTCGCCTCGCGCAGCGCCTTCTTCGTCGTCGCCCGCCGACGCAGCAGCGCGGCCAGGTCCCGCAGTTCGGTCTCGTCCGGCAGGCCGCCGGAGAAGTAGCGTTGCAGGCCGACGTCCTCGGCCCGCCACAGCAGCAGCACCCGGGCCGGCGCACCGTCGCGCCCGGCCCGGCCGATCTCCTGGAAGTAGCTGTCCGGCGAGTCGGGCAGCGCCATGTGCACCACCCAGGCGATGTTCGGCTTGTCGATGCCCATGCCGAACGCCGAGGTCGCCACCATGATCGGCACCTGGTCGGCGAGGAACGCCTCGTGCAGCCCGTGCCGGGCGGCGGTGGGCATCCCGCCGTGGTAGTACTCGGCCGGGAACCCGGCCGTGGTCAGCCGCTCGGCCAGCTCCTCGGCGGCCCGCCGGGTCGGCACGTAGATGATGCCGGGCCGCTCGTCGTCCCGCAGCAGCGCGATCAGCCGCCGCCACCGGTAGTCGTCGGTGGGGCAGTGGGCGACCTCGACGAACAGGTTCGGCCGGTCCAGCCCGGAGACCACCACCTCGGGGTCGCGCAGCCGCAGCCGGGCGATGATGTCGTCGCGTACCGGCGGGGAGGCGGTGGCGGTCAGCGCCACCACCGGCGGCCGGCCGAGACCGTCGATCAGGTGGCCCAACGCCAGGTAGTCGGGGCGGAAGTCGTGCCCCCACGCGGAGATGCAGTGCGCCTCGTCGATCGCCACCAGCGCCGGCTGCAACGACCTCACCTCGGCCATCCGGTCGGGGTTGGCCAGCGCCTCCGGGGTGATGAAGAGGAACTCCGCCCGCCCCTGCCGGATCTCCTCGATGGCCTCGGCCTGCTGGGCGGCGCTCTCGTCGGAGCTGATCCGCACGGCGCGCAGCTCGGGGCGCTGGCGTTCGTTGAGCGCGGCGATCTGGTCCTGCTGGAGGGCCAACAGGGGGGAGATCACCACCGTCGGCCCGGGGATCAGGCTCGCCGGGATCTGGTAGATCGCCGACTTGCCGGCTCCGGTGGGGAGTACCACCAGGGCGTCGCGTCGTTTCATCACCGCGCGCATGGCGGCGAGCTGGTTGGGCCGCAGCGCTTTCCAGCCGAACAGGCTGCGCGCCGCGCGGCGCAACGTCGTCGAGTGCATGGACAGCTTCATCGAGGGCCGGAGGTACCCGGGCGGATGGACCGCGAAACCGCTCCCACCGGATCGGGCACACCGCCCACGGCGGCCGGTACGTCGCAGGTCAGGCGCGGTGACCGGGTGCGCACGCCCGGTCGACCACGGGTCACCGCCGGCGGTGCGTGTCGGTGACCCGTGGACGGTGGGACTCAGCGCAGGTGGGGGAGCACCTCGCGCTGGTAGAGGTCGAACAGGCCCTGCCAGTGCGGGCCGGTGTTGGCGACGTAGACCTCGTCGAAGCCGGCCTTGGCGTACCTGTCGATCATCTCCAGGTGGGCGTCGGCGCTGTTGCCGCAGACGAAGCCCTGCCGCACCTGATCCGGCGTGACCAGTTGGGCCGCCTGCTCGAAGTGCCGGGGGGAGGGCAGCACCTGGGACAGCTCGCCCGGCACCCCGGCGTTGGGCCACGTCTCGTACGCGATCCGCGCGCCCTCGTCCTCGGTGTCGGCGTACGCGGCCTTGAAGCCGGCCTGGCACGGCTTGTCGCCGCCGCCGTTGTCCCGGAACCGGCTGACCAGGTCGCCGTCGGGCATCATGCTGACGTAGCCGTCGCCGATCCGGGCGGCCAGGTCGACGGCCTTGGGTCCGAAGCCGGAGACGTACACCGGCGGGGGTGTGTCGGGCAGCGTGTAGACGCGGGCGTGCTCCACCGTGTAGTGCCGGCCGTGGTGGTTGACGAAGTCGCCCCGCCACAGTTCCCGCATCACCGCGACGGCCTCCTCCAGCATCTCCAGCCGGACGTCGGTCTGCGGCCAGGCGTCGCCGAGGATGTGCTCGTTGAGCGCCTCGCCGGTGCCGACGCCGAGGACGAACCGGCCGGAGTGCATGACCGCGCTGGTCGCCGCCGCCTGCGCCAGCACCGCCGGGTGGATGCGGACCGTCGGGCAGGTCACCGCCGTGCTCACCGGCAAGGAGCTGACCTGGCTCAGCGCCCCGATGACGGACCAGACGAAGGGGCTCTGCCCCTGGGCGTCCGTCCACGGGTGGTAGTGGTCGGAGATCCACAGTGCCTGGAAACCGGCCCGCTCGGCGGCGCGGGCCTGCTCCAGCAGTTGCGCCGGGGTGTATTCCTCGCTGGACAGGAAGTAGCCGATCTTCATGGTGCCCCCTCGCCGGGCCCGCCGCCGGGTGCGGCGCGACCTCCACCAGCGGTACCCCGGCGGGTGTGGGATCAGTCGGCCGGCGGCGGCCCAACTCGGCGGCGGTCGAACCCGGTACTCAGCGGCGGCCGAACATGGCCCGGATGGCGGCCAGCAGCAGCAGTCCGCCGACCACCAGGCCGAGCAGGCGTACGCCGGGGATGTCGGCCGGCGAGGTGGCGTCGGCGAGCGGCAGGTCCATCCCCGCACTGTCGCACGTCCCCCCGACCGACGCCAGACAGTAACAGTAAGGTTTATTGACTATTACCTCGCCCGGTGTGACCATGGCAGCACCGCGACGGCATCGGGCCGTCGACACGCGACGGGGGTACCGGGGCCGGATGAACGAGCGCAACCTGGCGGGTCTGGCCGCCACCGTCCTGCAACCCGGCTTCGTCGGCACCACCCCGCCCGACTGGGTCCGCCGGTGGCTGGCCGAGGGGCTCGGCGCGGTGGTGCTGTTCGCCCGCAACGTCGTCGACCCGGACCAGGTGGCCGCGCTCACCGCGACGCTGCGCGCCGAACGCCCCGACGTGCTGGTGGCCATCGACGAGGAGGCCGGCGACGTCACCCGGATCGAGTCCGGCCGGGGCAGTTCCCGCCCCGGCAACCTCGCCCTCGGCGCGGTCGACGACCCGACGCTCACCGAGGACGTGGCCCGCGACCTCGGCGTCGAACTCGCCGACCTCGGCGTCACCCTCAACTACGCCCCGGACGCCGACGTCAACATCAACCCGGCCAACCCGGTGATCGGGGTGCGCTCCTTCGGCGCGGACCCGCACCTGGTCGCCCGGCACACCGCCGCCTGGGTACGCGGCCTCCAGTCCGCCGGTGTCGCCGCCTGCGCCAAGCACTTCCCCGGCCACGGCGACACCCGGGTCGACTCGCACCACGACCTGCCCCGCATCGGGGCCAGCCGGGCCCGCCTGGACGCCGCCGAGCTGGTCCCGTTCCGGGCCGCCGTCGCCGCCGGGGTGCAGGCGGTGATGACCGGGCACCTGCTGGTCCCCGCCCTCGACCCCGACCTGCCGGCCACCCTCAGCCGCCGCATCCTCGGTGACCTGCTCCGGGAGGAACTGGGCTTCTCCGGCGTGGTGGTCACCGACGCGGTGGAGATGCGCGCCGTCGCCGACCGGTACGGCTTCGCCGGCACCGCCGTACGTGCCCTCGCCGCCGGGGCGGACGCGATCTGCGTCGGCGGCGAACGCGCCGACGAGGCCGCCGCCCGCTACCTGCGCGACGCGATCGTGGCCGCGGTGATCGCCGGTGAGCTGCCCGAGGAACGCCTCGCCGAGGCCGCCAAGCGGGTCGGTCAGCTCGCCGAGTGGAGCACCGCCGCCCGCGCCGGCCGGCCCGACCCCGCCCCGCACCCCGCCGACGGCTCCCCGGTCGGCCTGACCGCCGCTCGCCGGGCGGTCCGGGTCAGCGGCGACGCGGTCGGCCGGCTGCCGCTGACCGCCGCCGCGCACGTGGTCGAGTTCGCCGCACCGCACAACATAGCGATCGGCGCGGAGACCCCGTGGGGCCTCGGGGCACCCCTGGCCGACCTGCTGCCCGGCACCACCACCGTCCGGCTCACCGAGGCCGACCTGCCCGCCGACCCGACCGGTGCGGCGGCCGGCCGGCCACTGGTGCTGGTGGTGCGGGACCTGCACCGGCACCCGTGGATGCGGGCCGCGGTCGACCGGGCGCTGGCCACCCGGCCGGATGCCGTGGTAGTCGAACTCGGCCTGCCCGAGCTGGTCACCGGGGGCCTGCACCTGGCCACCCACGGCGCGACCCGGGCCGCCGCCCGGGCCGCCGCCGAACTGCTCACCGGCGTCCGCTGACCCGCCCGCGCTCAGCGGTCCGCCGGTTCCCCCTGTTCGGCCAGCCGGTCCAGCTCGGTCAGTAGCCGGTCCACCTCGTCGACGGTGTTGTAGTGGTAGACGCTCGCCCGTACCGCCCCGCCACTGTCGCGCAGGCCGAGCGCCTGGAAGTACTCGTAGGCGTAGTAGTCCCCACTGGACAGGCAGAGCCCGGCGGCACCCAGCGCGGCGGCCAGCCCGGCCGGCGTCCACCCGGCCAGCCGGAACGACACCGTCGGGCAGCGCCGCCCGCCGGCCGGCAGGACGGCGACCGCCGGCCGGGCGGCCAGTCCTTCGGCCAGCCGGGCGAACAGCGCCCCCTCGTGCTCCTGCGCGGCGGCCAGCCCGGCGCGGACCCGGGCCCGCCGGTCACCGGTGGCCGTCGGGTCCAGCCCGGCCAGGTGGTCGACGGCGGCGGCCACCCCGGCGAGCAGCGGGAAGCTCGGCGTGCCGGCCTCGAACCGGTCGGGCACCGCGTCGGAGGAGGGGACCAGTTTGGCCGGGCGCAGCCCCGCCCACCGGGCCGGGTCGGCCACCACCGCCGCCAGGTGCGGGCCGGACCACTTGTAGGCGCTGGTGACGAGGAAGTCGGCACCCGTGGCCGCCAGGTCGGTGGGACCGTGCGGCACCGAGTGCACCCCGTCCACACAGACCAGCGCGCCGGCCGCGTGGGCCGTCGCGGCGATCGCCGCCACGTCCGGCATGGTGCCGGTCGCGTTGCTGCCGGCGGTCACCGCCACCAGTCGGGTCCGCGCGCCGACCAGGTCGGCGTACTGGGCGGCGGGCAGGTCGCCGGTGACCGGGTCGAACTCGGCCCAGCGTACGGTCGCCCCCGCCGTCACGGCCGCCTGCACCCAGGGCCGCACGTTGGCGTCGTGGTCGAGCCGGGAGACCACCACCTCGTCCCCGGGGCCCCAGTCCGCGCCCAGCGTCCGGGCCAGGGTGTACGTCAGCGCGGTCGCGCTCGGCCCGAGCACCACCCCGTCCGGCGCGACGCCCAGCAGGTCGGCCACCGCCACGCGGGCCCCCGCCACCAGCTCCAGCGACCGGCGGCCGGGCAGGAAGGCGGTGCTGCGGTTGCCCACGGCGATGCGCATCGCGTCGGCCACCGCGTCGATCACCGACCGGGGGGTCTGGGTGCCACCGGCACCGTCGAAGTGGGCGAAACCCTCGGCGAGCGCGGGGTACGCGGCCCGGGTACGGGTGATGTCGAACGGCATGCCCGGACCCTAGCCGGCCGGAGGGACCCGAAGATCCACCCGGGTGCCGGGGTGGGCGGCGTCTCGTACCCTTGGTGGGGTGACGAAGCGAAGCGCCACCACCCCCACCCCCCTCCGGCGTGCCATCGGCCTGCTGGCCGGCCTGGCGCTCGGCGTGGCCGTGCTGGCCGGATGCAGCTCCGACGGCGCCGACACCGACTGCGGCCTGGACGCCTGCACGGTCACCTTCGACCGGGGGGTCGACGCCCGCGCCTCAGTCCTCGGCGTCGAGGCGAAGCTGATCGGCGCGCAGGGTGACCAGGTGACCGTCGAGGTCGCCGGCGAGCAGCTCTCGTTGACCATCGGCCAGCAGGCCACCGAGGTGGGCGGTTTCGCGGTCACCCTGGACAGCGTCACCGACCAGCAGGTGCAGATCCGGGTGTCGCGCAACGCCGGCAGCTGACCTGCCCCGGACCGGGCCGCACCACGTTTGGGGATCTTCCCGAACGGAGATTGTGGGCCCATGTCACTCACCCGGAACGCCGAAGCCACCGCTAGCCGCACCGCGGACAGCCGCTGGCTGGAACTCCTCGCCCGGGCCGGTTTCATCGGCTACGGGATCGTCCACCTGCTCTTCGCCTGGATCATCCTCCAGATCGCCTTCGCCGGCTCCGGCGAGGAGGGCAACCAGAACGGTGCCCTGCGCGCCCTGGGCGCCCAGCCGATGGGCAAGTTCCTGCTGATCGCGATCGCCGTCGGCCTGATCGCGATGGCCATCTGGCAGGCGCTGGAGGCGGCCGTCGGCCACCACGCCAAGCGCGGCAAGGAACGTCTCTTCGAGCGGATCGCCTCGGTCGTGCGTACCGTCGTCTTCCTCTGGCTCGCCTGGACCTCGATCCAGGTGGTGCAGGACGCCAGCGCCAACAGCGCCGACCAGCAGGAGCAGTTCAGCGAGAAGCTGATGGCCTCCAGCGGCGGCCGTGGGCTGGTCGGGCTCGCCGGCCTGGTGCTCGCCGCCGTCGGCATCGGCATGATGATCTACGGCTACAAGAAGAAGTTCGAGCGGAACCTGAAGACCAACGAGATGAACGGCAAGACCCGGCAGACGGTCCGCCGGCTGGGCATGGCCGGTTACATCGCCCGGGGCGCGGTGTTCGCCGTCGCCGGTCTGCTGATCGTGGTCGCCGCGATCAACTACGACCCGGAGAAGGCGCGTGGCCTGGACGCCGCGCTGCGGACCCTGCGCGACCAGCCGTACGGGCCGTTCATCCTGGCGCTGATGGCGCTCGGTATCGCCGCGTTCGGGGTCTACTGCTTCTTCCAGTCCCGGTTCCGCAAGATCTGAGCCTGGTCGATACCGGAAACGCCGGGCACCATTGGGCCTTTGCCCGATTGCGATCAGCCCGGCCGGAGGGAGACAACCACGTGCAGGACTACCTCGAGACGATCGCCGCCGCGGCCACCGCGGCGGCGATCGCTCTGTTGCTCGTCGAGGTGGTACACCGGCTGATCCGGCGGCTCGGCCGCCGGTCCCACCTGATGACGGAGTTGACCGAACACGTCCACCGGCCGTTGCAGGTGGCCGGCACGGTGGTGGCCGTCCAGTTCGCGGTCCGCTGGACCACCGGCTACGCCGTGGGCACCGGGTGGCGGCAGGCCGTGCTGCACATCCTGGTGCTGGGGGTGGTCGCCGCGGTGGCCTGGCTGGTCGCCTCCCTGCTGGTGGTGGCGGAGGACACCGCGCTGGCCCGGTTCCTGCGGGTCGACGTGCCCGACAACCGGCACGTCCGGCGGGTACGCACCCAGGTGGTGCTGCTGCGCCGGCTGACCATCGTGGTGATCGTGGTGCTCGCCGTCGGTGTGATGCTGATGACCTTCCCGGCGGTACGCGGTGTCGGCGCGGGCGTGCTCACCAGCGCCGGTGTGGTCGGTGTGGTCGCCGCGCTGGCCGCGCAGAGCCTGCTCGGCAACGTCATCGCCGGCCTCCAGCTCGCCTTCAGCGACGCCGTCCGCCTCGACGACGTGGTGGTGGTCGAGGGGGAGTGGGGCCGGATCGAGGAGCTGACGCTCAGCTACGTGGTGGTCCAGATCTGGGACGACCGGCGACTGATCCTGCCCACCTCGTACTTCACCAGCACCCCGTTCCAGAACTGGACCCGGACCGAGGCGGCGGTGCTCGGCACGGCCGAGTTCCACCTCGACTGGTCGGTGCCGGTGCAGTCGATGCGGGAGGAGCTGCGCCGGCTGGTGGAGAGCACCGACCTGTGGGACGGCCGGGTCTGCGTGCTCCAGGTCACCGACGCCACCGGCGGCGCGATCAAGGTGCGCGCCCTGGTCAGCGCCGCCGACGCCGGCAGCCTGTGGGACCTGCGGTGCCTGGTGCGGGAGCACCTGGTCGGCTGGGTGCGCGACAACCGGCCGACCGCGCTGCCCCGGACCCGCGCCGAGGTGGGCGACGGCGCCGGCAGCCTGCCCTGGCAGTGGGTGCCGCCGCGGCGGCAGGTCCGCCGCCGCGCCGAGGGCGAGCTGCCCGACGACGCCCGGGTCTTCGGCGGCAGCGACGACGGCGACGCCCGCAGCGAGGCGTTCGTCGGCCCGGACCAGGACACCCGGGGCGAGACCGTCACCGTCGGGGCCGACCCGGGGGGCGACGCCCGCCGCTGAGCCACCCGCAGCCCCGCTCAGCCCCGACAAGCCCCCGCGACCGCCGGTCGCGGGGGCTGGCTCGTCGTACCCGCTTCGGCGTTTTGCCGGACGTCCCGGCCCGACCTGCGGTCAGATGTGGTTGGTCACCGTACGCAGGATTGACGGACGGCGGCTCCGGGCATACAGCGCGGTGATGACGAAAGGAGGACAGCATGGCTGACGTCGCGAACCACCGTACGTCCCGGACCGGGAGCGAGCCGTCCACCGCCGAACTGGTGCAGCGGGCCACCGAGCAGGTCTCCCGACTGGTCCGGGACGAGCTTGCCCTGGCCCGCGCGGAACTGACCCAGAAGGGTAAGCACGCCGGGATCGGGATCGGCCTCTTCGGCGGCGGCGGGGCGCTGGCCCTGTACGGGCTCGGCGCACTGGTCACCGCCGTGATCCTGCTGCTGGCCCTGGTGCTGCCCGCGTGGGCGGCGGCGCTGATCGTGGCGGTGGTGCTCTTCCTCGTCGCCGGGGTGCTCGCCCTGGTGGGGAAGAAGCAGGTCAGCCACGCGGTCCCCCCGATGCCGGAGGCGACGGTCCGCAGCGTACGCGCGGACGTGGACACGGTCGCCGCCGCGGTGAAGGACAGGGGACGGGCATGACCGGCACGACAGGCAGCAACGGCAACGGCACCGGCGACACCGAGGCGCTGCGCGAGGAGATCCGGCGTACCCGGGTGGAGCTGGGCGAGACCATGGAACTGCTGGCCGCCAAGGCCGACGTCAAGGCCCGGCTGAAGGACTCGGCGGAACAGGCGCGCGAGCGGGTGCGCGAGCAGGCCGCGTCGACAGTGGCCCGGGTGCGGGGGCAGGCGGCCCAGAGCGTCGACCGGGCCCGGACCCAGGCGTACGACACGTCGGTGGCGGTGCGGCGCGATCCGGTGCCGTGGGCGACGATAGCGGCCGGTGCGGTGGCCGCCGTGGTGGTGTTGTTGATCATTCGGGGGAGGCGCAGGTGAGCAAGGGCATCAGCAGGACCGCCTACAAGCCGGTCGGGGTGCTGCTGGGACTGGCGGCCGGTGCGCTGGCCGGGACGATCTTCCGACAGGTGTGGAAGGCGACCGCCGGGGACGGTGAGGCGCCCAACCCCACCGACGAGGACCGCCGCTGGGGCGAGATCCTCGCGGCGGCGGCGTTGCAGGGGGCGATCTTCTCGGTCGTCCGGGCGGCGGTGGACCGGGGCGGCGCGGTCGGCGTCCGGCGGCTGACCGGGCGCTGGCCCGACTGACCCGCCCGACCGGAGGCAACCCCGCTGACCAGCCGTGACGGCTGTCCTGCCGGATGGTGACGACGACCTGCGGCCCCCCGTACGCATCGACGGACGGGGGGCCTTTCGCCCGGGTCGGTCGACCCGGGCAGCGTGCGTCGGGCATCCGTCAGGTCACATGTCGGAGAATTTCGCCGATTAGGCTGTGCAAGGTTTTTGGGTACGTGGTTTGCTGATCCCCGCTGTTGCGAGACGGTGTCGGCACGGAGCGGTCTCCCGCTGTGGGGGTCCGCCCGGGTGGTCGCCGCCCGCACACGGCCAATCGGCCGCACAGCGTGCTCGGCCGCCGGTTTTAGAAGGAGATACACATGGCGCAGGGAACCGTGAAGTGGTTCAACGCTGACAAGGGCTTCGGCTTCATCACCGTCGACGGCGGGGGTGCTGACGTGTTCGTCCACTTCTCGGCCATCCAGACCAGCGGCTACCGCACGCTGGAGGAGAACCAGCGGGTGGAGTTCGAGATCGCCCAGGGTCAGAAGGGTCCGCAGGCCGAGCAGGTCCGCCCCCTCTGAGCGAAGCCGGTCGGCGTTCGCCGGCTCGGGTGGTCCGGCCAGCCGGATCGACGGAAAGCCCCGTGTCCTCCCAGGACGCGGGGCTTTCCGCATCGGTCCCTCTCCCCGTCGGCGTACGCCGGTCAGGGCAGCGGCCATGCCCCGCAGCTCGCCGGGCCGGTCAGGGCAGCCGGCGGGCCCGCAGGCCACGCCAGAGCAGCACCAGGCCGGCCAGCACGAGCAGCGGTCCGACGACGGCCCACACCCGCTGGTCGCTCATCAGGCTGCCGTCGACGTATCCGAGGCCCTGGACCGTCCAGACGGCGCCGACCACCACGGCCAGCAGGCCCAGGGTGAGCGTGAGCCATCCCCTCACCGGTCCCCCCTCCGTGGGCCGGTCGACCCGGCCCGGTCACCAGGATGCCGGGCGGACGGCACCGACGCGACGACCCGGCCGGCGTGGCTCACCACCGGTCGTGCACCCGGGGCCGGACCAGCTCGTCGTAGACCGACCGGACGGCGTCCAGCTCGGCCCCGGTGAGCGCGGGGGACCCGGCCGCGGCGGCGTTGCCCCGGGCCTGCTCCGGGTTGCGGGCGCCGGGGATGACCACGGTCACCCCGGGCTGGTCGATGACCCAGCGCAGGGCGAACTGGGCCATCGTGCGCCCGTCGCCGACCAGCGGGGCGAGCCGGCGCACCACGGTCAGGCCGAGGTCGAAGTCGACGCCGGAGAAGGTCTCGCCGACGTCGAAGCTCTCGCCGTGCCGGTTGTAGGTGCGGTGGTCGTCGGCGGCGAAGGTGGTGTGCTCGTCGTACCGGCCGGAGAGCAGGCCGCTGGCCAGCGGCACCCGGGCGATGATGCCGACGCCGGCCGCGGCGGCGGCCGGCAGCACCTCGTCGAGGGGCTTGAGCCGGACCGCGTTCAGGATGATCTGGACGCTGGCCACCCCCGGCCGGGCGATCGCGGTGAGCGCCTGGTCGCAGGTCTCGACGCTGACGCCGTACCCGGCGATCCGCTTCTCGGCGACGAGGGTGTCGAGGCCGTCGAAGACCCGGTCGTCGGCGAAGACCTCGGTGGGCGGGCAGTGCAGCTGCACCAGGTCGAGGGTGTCCACGCCGAGGTTGGCCCGGGACCGGTCGGTCCAGGCCCGGAAGTTGTCCAGGGTGTACGCCTGCGGCGTCTGCTCGACCCGGCGGCCCATCTTGGTGGCGACGGTGAGCCCGTGTCCGGGGTTGTCCCGCAGGAACCGCCCGATCAGCTGCTCGCTGCGGCCGTCGCCGTAGACGTCGGCGGTGTCGAGAAAGGTGACGCCGGACTCCACGGCGGCGGCGAGGACGGCCAGGGCGTCGCTCTCGCTGACCTGTCCCCAGTCCGCGCCGAGCTGCCAGGCCCCGAGGCCGACCACACCCACCTGCCGGCCGAGCCGGTCGAAGCTGCGCTGTTCCATGCCGTCGAGCCTAGTGACCTGCTTGCCGGGGCGCAGCGCCGGCCGTACCTTGTAACAAAACGTACGTACGGTTTGGGGGTTGGTCATGTGGGATCCGGGCACGTACCTGCGCTACGACGACGAACGGTCCCGCCCGTTCCACGACCTGCTCGCCCGGGTCGACGCCGACCGGCCACGCGCGGTGGTCGACCTCGGCTGCGGGCCGGGCACCCTGACCGCGACCCTCGCCCGACGCTGGCCGGACGCCCGGATCACCGGCCTGGACTCCTCCCCCGAGATGATCGGGCGGGCCCGCACGCTCGACACCCCGGTCACGTTCACCGTCGGCGACGTCACCGACTGGCGGCCCGCCCCCGACGTGGACGTGCTGGTCGCCAACGCCGTGCTCCAGTGGGTGCCCGACCACCCGGCCCTGCTGCGCCGCTGGGCGCACGCGCTACCGCCCGGCGGCTGGCTGGCGTTCCAGGTGCCCGGCAACTTCGCCGGCCCCTCGCACCGGGCGCTACGCGAGGTCGCCGCCGACCCCCGCTGGGCGGCCACCGTCCGGCCGCTGCTGCGCGAGGACCCCGTCGACGACCCGGTCGGGTACGCCACCGCGCTGACCGCCGCCGGTTGCACGGTCGACGCCTGGGAGACCACCTACCTGCACCGGCTGCCCGCCCCCGCCGACGCCGAACACCCCGTGCTGACCTGGCTGGACGGCACCGCCCTGCGCCCCGTGCGGGCGGTGCTGGACGACACCGCCCTCGCCGCGTTCCGCGCCGCGCTGGGGAATCTGTTGGCCCGCGCGTACCCGGTACGGCAGGGTCAGGTGTACTTCCCGTTCCGTCGGATCTTCGTGGTCGCCCGTACGGGTGCCCGGCACAAGGAGCAGCAGTGACCGACCTGTCCGCCTTCATCGCCGAACTGCCCAAGGTGGAGCTGCACGTGCACCACGTGGGCTCCGCCTCCCCCCGGATCGTCGCCGAACTGGCCGCCCGGCACGAGGGACGCAGCCCCGTACCGGCGGACCCGGACGCGCTCGCCGACTACTTCGCGTTCCGCGACTTCGCCCACTTCGTCGAGATCTACCTCAGCGTCGTCGACCTCATCCGCGACCCCGACGACGTCTGGCTGCTCACCCACGAGGTGGCCCGGGAACTGGCCCGCCAGCAGGTCCGCTACGCCGAGCTGACCGTCACCCCCTACTCGCACGTGCGCCGGGGCATCCCCGCACCGGCGTTCTGCGAGGCCATCGAGGACGCCCGCCGCCGTGCCGAGGCCGACTTCGGCATCGCGCTGCGCTGGTGCTTCGACATCCCCGGCGAGGCCGGCCTGCCGGCCGCCGAGGAGACCCTGCGGATCAGCCTCGACGAACGCCCCGACGGGCTGGTCGCCTTCGGCCTCGGCGGCCCCGAGATCGGGGTGCCCCGGCCGCAGTTCAAGCCGTACTTCGACCAGGCGCGGGCGGCCGGGCTGCGGTCCGTGCCGCACGCCGGGGAGACCACCGGCCCGCAGACCGTCTGGGACGCCCTGCGCGAGCTGGGCGCCGAGCGGATCGGCCACGGCATCTCCGCCGCCCAGGACCCGGAACTGCTCGCGTACCTGGCCGAGCGGCGCATCCCGCTGGAGGTGTGCCCGACGTCCAACGTGCGGACCCGGGCCGTCGCCCGGATCGAGGAGCACCCGCTGCGGCGACTCGTCGACGCGGGGGTGCGGGTCACCATCAACTCCGACGATCCGCCGATGTTCGGCACCACCCTCAACGACGAGTACGCCGTCGCCGCCCGACTGCTCGACGCCGGCCCCGACGGGCTCGCGGCGCTGGCCCGGGAGGCGGTGTCCGCGTCGTTCCTCGACCCGGCCGGGCAGGCCCGGATCATCGCCGAGATCGACGCCTTCGTGGCGACCCGCTGACCGCAGGGGTCAAGTCCGGGAAAGTGGTGTACACGCGGCGGGAGCTGGTGTGGGGGACCGTGCCCCCGCCGCGCGTACCGATCCACCGGCCGGTGGGTGTCAGGGGCGACAGGCCGGTGGAACCGATGGGTTCGGCCCCGATCCTGTCAGCCCACCCGCCCCGCGTCGCCGTCGTTAATCCGGATCTAAGGAAACCTTGCGGCACAGCACAGCCAGCGCCCGTCGCTCAGCCGTCGGTGGGCCGCTGCCGGGGCCAGCGGCGGCCTCCGCCCTTCTGCTCCCGGGCCTCCCGCGCCATCCGGCCCACCAGCCCGAACCGGTTGACCTGCCGGGGGGTGGCCTGCGGATCGGCCAGCAGCATCACCACACTCGCCCCGCCCAGGTGGGCCCGGTCGAGGCTGACCGAGCCGTTGGCCTGCAACGCCACCCGCCGCGCGATGTCCAACCCCAACCCGGTCGAGCCCTGGTCGCTGGCCCCGCGCCGCAACGCCCGGTCCGGGTTCGCGATGCCCGGCCCGGCGTCGTCGATCCGGATCGCCACGTACCCGTCCCGGCGGGAGACGGCCACCTCGAACGCGGTGCCCTGCGGGGTGTAGCGGAAGACGTTGCCGATCACCGCGTCCAGGGCGGCCGCCAGCTCGGCCCGGGGCACCGGCACCGGAATGCGGAACTGCGCGCCGCTGACCCGGTGCGGGCGGTTCTGGTCGCCGGCCAACGCCGACCAGAACACCATCCGGTCCCGGACCACCTCGCTGACGTCGCACTCGGCCGGCCCGGCCTCGTGCGCCACCGCCTTGCGGGTCGTCTTGATCAGCACGTCGATCTCGCCCTCCAGGGTGACGATCGCCTGCCGGATGCGCCGGATCGTCCGCCGCCGGTCCAGCTCCGCCGCGCTGAACGAGCCGACGCTGGTGTCGTCGGAGTCCAGCCCCTCGGCGTCGAGCCGCAGCACCGTCAACGGGGTACGCAGCCGGTGCGACAGGTCCGCCACCAGTTCCCGTTCGTCGGTGCGGGCGGCGACCAGCCGGTCGGCCATCCGGTTGAACGCGTACCCCGCCTCGGCCAGCTCGCGCGGGCCGCTCGGCTCGACCCGTACCCCCAGGTCACCGTCGCCCACGGCGAGCGCGGCGCGGACCAGGGCCCGGGTGGAGTCGACCGCCCGCCCGGCGACCCGGTCCACCACGATCACCGCCGCCCCGACCAGCGCCACGGCCACCCCGGTGAGCAGCAGCCAGGTGCCGCCCGCCCCCTCGTCGAGGACGGTGTCGGGCACGAAGACCTCGACCACGGCGACCCGGCCGTCGAGCACCACCGGGTCGAGCCGCAGCAACCCGCCGTCGACGTCGACCACCCGGGACTGCTTCCCGGCCCGGGTCCGCTCCAGGTCGTCGGCCGACGCCCGCCCGGCCGGCTGCTCCCCGGCCAGGCCGTGCACCACCGGACGGGTCGCCGGGTCGTCCCCGGTGGCCTCGACCGCGCGGCGGACCGCCGCCGGCTCGGCGCTGACGGCGAGCGCGCCGGTGACCAGCGCCCCGCGCCGCGCCGCGTCGGCGAGCGCCTCCTCGCGCACCTCCTCCCGCAGGGTCAACCCGAGCGGGACGAGGAACGCCGACGCGACCAGCGCGCACATGCCGGCCGTCAACGCGGCCAGCGCCGGCCTCAGTCGGGGGCCACCAGCCGGAACCCCACCCCCCGCACGGTGCGCAGGTAGCGCGGCTTCGCCGCGGACTCTCCCATCTTTCGGCGCAGCCAGTACAGGTGCACGTCGATGGTCTGGTCCTCGCCGACCGACGGTTGGCGCCATACCTCCTCCAAGAGTTCCCGCCGGGACACCACCCGGCCGGGCCGCGCCGCCAGATACGCCAACAGGTCGAATTCCTTACGGGTGAGCGCCAGCGGCTCCCCGTCGAGCACCGCGCTGCGCTCACCCACGTCCACCCGCAGCCCGCCGACGGCGTGCACGGCCGGCGCGACGGTACGGCTGGCCCGGCCGACCCGGCGCAGCACGGTGGTGATCCGGGCGTCCAGGTGGGCGCCGGTGAACGGTTTGACCATGTAGTCGTCCGCGCCGGCCCGCAGCAGGCGGACCACCGACTGCTCGTCGTCGCGGGCGGTGGCGATGATGATCGGCACGTCGGTGATGCCGCGCAGCATCCGCAGCGCGTCCGAGCCGTCGAGGTCGGGCAGGCCCAGGTCGAGCACGACCAGATCGGGGGTCTCGGCGGCGACCCGACGCAGCGCGTCCAGCGCCGTGCCGACCGCGTGCACCGCGTGCCCCCGTTCACTGAGCGACCGCAGCATCGCGCCACGGACGACGTGGTCGTCTTCGACCAGGAGCACGGTGGCCACGTCAGCACCGTACTGCCCGTGGCAAGTCGGGCGCGTTGCGGCGCATCGACGAACCGGGCAAAATGGTACGACGATGCCGTTCACCCTGTTCCCCGACGCCCGGCTGGCGTTGGCCCGGGACAGCCTCGCCGGGCTGTCCGTCGGCGACGCCCTCGGCTCACAGTTCTTCGTCCCGGGCCGGCGACCCGACGACCTCACGGCCGGGCGACTGCCCCCGCCACCCTGGCAGTGGACCGACGACACCGAGATGGCCTGCTCGGTGCTGGCCGAGCTCGCCACCCACGGCGACATCGACGCCGACCGGCTGGCGCTGGCCTTCGCCACCCGGGCCGAGCCCTACCGGGGCTACGGGCCGGGCGCGGTGGGCATCCTACGGCTGATCCGCACCGGCACCCCGTGGCCGGTGGCCGCCGCGTCGGCCTTCGACGGCCAGGGCTCCTGCGGCAACGGTGCGGCGATGCGGGTCGCCCCGCTCGGCGCCTGGTACGCCGACTCGACCACCCGTGCCGCGTCCCGGGCCCGGTTCAGCGCCGAGGTCACCCACGCCCACCCGGAGGGGATCGCGGGCGCGGTCGCGGTGGCCGTCGCCGCCTCCCTCGCCGCCCGGGCCCGGCTGGACGGGGAACCCCGCCCCGACGTGGCCCGGCTGCTCACCACCGTCGCCGGGGCGATCGACCCGGCCAGCGCCGTGCACCGGGGGGTACGCCGGGCGATCGGCCTGCTCGGTCGCGGCCTCGACGAGGCCGTCGCGGCGCTGGGCAACGGTGCCCGGGTGACCGCCCAGGACACGGTCGCGTTCACCCTCTGGGTGGTCGCCACCCACCTGGCCGACTACCCGGCCGCCATCCGCGCCTGCGTCGAGGCCGGCGGGGACGTCGACACCACCGCCGCGATCGTCGGCGGGATCATCGGCGGCCACACCGGGGTCGGTACGCCCGGCGGGGTGCCCGCCGACTGGGTGGCCGCCCGGGAGCCGCTGCCGGACTGGCTGGACTGAGCCGACCCGGCCGACGCTCAGCGCGCCGACACCCGCGCAGCGTCGGTGCCGGACCTGTCGCCCGGGTCGACCCGCTCGGCGTCGGCGCGGTCCTGCGGGGCGTGCCCGTCGAGCCGCCAGCCCCGCTCGCCGGGGGCGGAGCCGGGATCCGCCGTCGGATCGTCGACCCGCGCGTCCTCGGCGGCGGCCCGGCGGCGTGACCGGCTCGCCACCCACCCGATCGCCGCACCGCCGCCCAACCCGACCAGCAGGCCACCGCCGAGCAGCAGGTCCGCACTGGGACCGCCCTCGTCGTCGGCCGGCGTGGCGTCCTGGGCCGGGGCCGCCTGGGCGTCCGTCCCGTCGGCCGCGCCGCCGTGGTGCCCGGTCGCCGCACCGGGAGCCGGCGGCACCAGCGCCAGTGTCGGGGCGGGATGCCCGCCCCCGGCCGGGTCGGCCCAGCGCACCACCGTCCCGTCGGAGTAGGTCTGCACCACCTCGAAAGTCATCCGGTCGGTCTGCGGCAGCGGACCCATCGCCACCGAGAGCCGGGCCGGACCCGGGACCGCCGGCCCGGCACCCCGGGTCCAGACCACCGCCGAGGTCACCGTGCTCACCGACGGGGCGTGGATGCCGGCCACCGGCGCGGCCAGCTCGCGGGAGGTGATCAGGGGCGCCCAGCCGTCCACCGACAGCGGGTACACCTCGCCGATCGGGGCGTCCGGCGGCATCCTGAACTCGATCTTCTCGGTGCGCGCGCCGGGCCGCTGCTCGGGCACCACGAACGTCAGTTCCACCGCGTCGCCCTGCACCGCCTGGCTCGGGCTGGCCGACAGCCCGTCCGCCAGCGCCGCGCCCGGGGCACCGAACACCCCGGCCGCCACCGCCGCCAGCACCAGCACGCCCCGACGCCGCCGGACGTCACCACGGGTCGTCGTCATCTTCCGCCCCCATCCGTCTCGCCGTGGCCGACACCGGCTCCGGCCACACCGGGTAGTTCGGACGGCGGGCCGAAAAGGTTCAACGCCCGTGCGGCCGATGCCGCCACCGGGCTTCCTTTCCCGGCGACCGGGGGCGACGGCGGGACCGATAGCATCGAAGCAGCCGGCGCGTCCGGCCCATCCGTGCCGCCTGCCGTTGAGGAGTTCACCGTGTCCGCACCCCGTACCCCCGTCGTGGCCGACCCCGTCGTCGTGGCCGCCGGGACGACGGCGGCCGACGCGGTGGCCGCGGCCGGACTGCCCGCCGCCGGCCCGAAGGCGGTCGTGGTGGTCCGCGACCCGCAGGGCCAGCTCCGCGACCTGGACTGGGCCCCCGCCGAGGACACCACCGTCGAACCGGTCAGCCTCGACTCGCCGGACGGGCTCAACGTGCTGCGGCACTCCACCGCGCACGTGCTCGCCCAGGCCGTGCAGGACGTCTTCCCCGAGGCGAAGCTCGGCATCGGCCCGCCGATCGAGAACGGCTTCTACTACGACTTCGCCGTCGACAAGCCGTTCCAGCCCGACGACCTGACCAAGCTGGAAAAGCGGATGCAGGAGATCGTCAAGTCCGGCCAGCGGTTCCGCCGTCGCCGCTTCGGCAGCCTGGACGAGGCGCGGGCCGAGCTGGCCGCCGAGCCGTTCAAGCTGGAACTGATCGAGGTCAAGGGCGAGGGGCTGGACACCAGCGAGGTGATGGAGGTGGGCGGCGGCGAGCTGACCATCTACGACAACCTCGCCGCGACCGAGGACAAGGTCTGCTGGTCGGACCTGTGCCGGGGCCCGCACCTGCCGAACACCCGGTTGATCGGCGCGTTCAAGCTGATGCGTTCGGCCGCCGCGTACTGGCGGGGCAGCGAGAAGAACCCGCAGCTCCAGCGGGTCTACGGCACCGCGTGGCCGACCCGCGACGAGCTGAAGGCGTACCTGAAGCTGCTGGAGGAGGCCGCCCGGCGCGACCACCGCAAGCTCGGGGTGGACCTCGACCTGTTCAGCTTCCCCGACGAGCTGGGCTCCGGCCTGGCGGTCTTCCACCCCAAGGGCGGCATCATCCGCCGGGAGATGGAGAACTACTCGCGGGTCAAGCACGAGGAGGCCGGCTACTCGTTCGTCAACACCCCGCACATCACCAAGGGCCACCTGTACGAGGTCTCCGGGCACCTCGACTGGTACGCCGACGGGATGTTCCCCCCCATGGAGGTGGAGGGGGCGAACTACTACCTCAAGCCGATGAACTGCCCGATGCACGACCTGATCTTCCGGTCCCGGGGCCGCTCCTACCGGGAGCTGCCGCTGCGGATGTTCGAGTTCGGCACGGTCTACCGGTACGAGAAGTCCGGCGTGGTGCACGGCCTGACCCGGGTCCGGGGCATGACCCAGGACGACGCGCACATCTTCTGTACCGAGGAGCAGATGGCCGGTGAGCTGAAGTCGCTGCTCGCCTTCGTCCTGGAACTGCTGCGCGACTACGGCCTGGACGACTTCTACCTGGAACTGTCCACCCGTAACCCGGACAAGTCGGTCGGCACCGACGAGAACTGGGAGCGGGCCACCGAGGCGCTGCGGTCGGCCGCCGAGGAGTCCGGCCTGCACCTGGTGCCCGACCCGGGCGGCGCGGCGTTCTACGGGCCGAAGATCTCCGTCCAGGCCAAGGACGCGATCGGGCGGACCTGGCAGATGTCCACCATCCAGGTCGACTTCAACCTGCCCGAGCGGTTCGGCCTGGAGTACCAGGCGGCCGACGGCAGCCGGCAGCGGCCGGTGATGATCCACCGGGCGCTGTTCGGGTCGATCGAGCGGTTCTTCGGGGTGCTCACCGAGCACTACGCGGGGGCGTTCCCGGCCTGGCTGGCCCCGGTGCAGGTGGTCGGCATCCCGATCCGTGAGGACCACACCGAGTACCTGCACGGCTTCGTCGCGGCGCTGCGCGCCAAGGGCATCCGGGCCCAGGTCGACGCCGGTGACGACCGGATGCAGAAGAAGATCCGCACCGCCCAGCAGCAGAAGATCCCGTTCATGGTGATCGCCGGGGACGACGACGTGGCCGCCGGCACCGTGTCGTTCCGTTACCGCGACGGTTCCCAGCGCAACGGGGTGCCGGTCGCCGAGGCGGTCGACCACGTGCTCGACGTGGTCTCCTCGCGGGCCAACGCGGGGCCGTCCGCCGCCGGCTGACCCGACCCCACCCACCCGCCACCGGCCCCCGTACCGACGGGCCGGTGGCGGTCGTGGTGGGAGATCGTAGGATCGGCGGTGTGACTGGGGCGGAGCGGCACCTCGACGGCGACACGGACCACGGCCCGGCGGACGACGGCCTGGCCGACGGGCTCGACCGGCTCTGGACCCCGCACCGGATGACCTACATCTCCGGGGAGGACCGCCCCGAGGGGGGCTACGAGAAGCCCGCCGGCTGCCCGTTCTGCCTGGCCCCCGGCCTGCCGCCGGAGCGGAGCCTGGTGGTGGCCCGCGGCGCGCACGTCTTCGCGGTGCTCAACCTCTACCCGTACAACCCGGGGCACCTGCTGGTCTGCCCCTACCGGCACGTGGCCGACTACACCGAACTCGACCAGGCCGAGACGGTGGAGCTTGCGGCGTTCACCCAGACCGCGATGCGGGTGGTCCGGCAGGTCAGCAGCGCGCACGGGTTCAACCTGGGGATGAACCAGGGCGGGGTGGCCGGCGCCGGCATCGCCGCCCACCTGCACCAGCACGTGGTGCCCCGGTGGGGCGGTGACATCAACTTCATGCCGGTGATCGGCCGGACGAAGGTGCTGCCGCAACTGCTCTCCGACACCCGCGAACTGCTCGCCCGCGCCTGGCCGTCCTGACCGCCGGCCCGGGAACGGCACACCCGCCCGGACACGGCGCGGGCCGGTCAACCGGTCCGCGTGACGGGGCGGCGGCCGGTGTGCCGGCTCCTAGGATGTGATCATGGCGTTGCTGCACCGGGCGGAGATCCGCCCCACGAAACTCGAACTCCTGGCCGGTTGGCTGCCGGGCCGACGGTGGTACTCGGGCCCGGCCGCCGGCGAGCCCGTCCGGGTGGCCGCCTACCGGTTCGACGACCCCGCCGGTGCCGTCGGCATCGAGACGATCCTGGTACGGGTCGACGCCGGCCCGGTCCACCAGGTCCCACTCACCTACCGGGACGCGCCGCTGGCCGACGCCGACGAGTGGCTGGTGGGCACCACCCATCACTCGGTGCTCGGCCCCCGCTGGGTCTACGACGGGTGCGGCGACCCGGTCTACGCCGCTGCCCTGACCGCCGCGATCCTCACCGGGACCGGTCAGGCGCAGGAGTACTTCGAGGTCGACGGGGTGCGGGAGATCCGCGAGCCGTCCATGACGGTGGCCACCACCGGCAGTGGGGGAGCCCCCGTCGTCGGCGCGGTACGCCAGGTGGTCGACGGCGACCCGACCCGGATCGGCACCGACACCGTCGACCTGCTCGTCGCGCGCCGGCTGCCCGGTGCCGGACTGCCCGACGGCGGGCCGGCGGCCGCCACCCTGACCGGCCGCTGGCCGGGGCAGTCGACCCCGGTGCCGCTGGCCAGCGTCCGGCCCCGCTGACCACCCGGCGGAGTCCCGGCACCACGGGATGGGCCGGGCGGGTCGCCGCCGGTGTCCGCGCCGGGGGTGTCGCTTGTGGTCGATCGGGCACGATGCGTCAGCTTCGTCTCCCCACCCGTCCGGAAGGTGACACGATGCGGCGATGGCAGTGACGACACGGGTGTTGGGTCGCAGCGGCATCGAGGTCAGCGCTCTGGGCATGGGGTGCTGGGCGATCGGTGGCCCCTGGGCCGAAGGATCCCAACCGCTGGGCTGGGGCGCGGTCGACGACGAGGAGTCGGTGCGGGCCGTCCGCCGCGCCCTCGACCTCGGTGTGACCCTCTTCGACACCGCCGACACGTACGGCGCCGGGCACGGTGAACGGGTCCTCGGGCGGGCGCTGGCCGGCCGCCGGGACGAGGCGGTGATCGCCACCAAGTGGGGGTACACCTTCGACGAACGGACCCGACAGGCCACCGGCGAGGACGCCTCCCCGGCGTACCTGCGGCGGGCGGTGGTCGACTCCCTGCGCCGGCTGGGCACCGACCGGATCGACCTCTACCAGCTGCACCTCGGCGACCTGCCGCTACCCCGGGTGGAGACGCTGGTCGGCACCTGCGAGGACCTGGTCGCCGACGGCCTCGTCCGGGCGTACGGCTGGAGCACCGACCGGGCCGACCGGGCCGCCGGGTTCGCCCAGGTGGCCCCGCACGCCACCGCGATCCAGCACAACCTGTCGGTGCTGCGCGACGCGCCGGCGATGCTGGCCACCTGCGACAAGTACGACCTGGCCAGCGTCAACCGGGGGCCGCTGGGGATGGGGCTGCTCACCGGCAAGTACACGGCGGCCTCCACCCTGCCCCGCGACGACGTGCGGGGGATGACCCCCGGCTGGCTGGAGTGGTTCCGGGGCGGCCGGCCCGCGCCGGAGTGGCTGCGCCGGGTCACCGCCGTGCGCGGCGCGCTGACCGCCGACGGTCGGACCCTGGTCCAGGGCGCGCTGGGCTGGATCTGGGCACGCAGCGGCCGGGCGGTGCCGATCCCCGGCTGCCGTACCGTCGCCCAGGTGGAGGAGAACGCCGCCGCGCTGCGCCTCGGCCCGCTCACGCCGGACCACTTCGCCGAGGTGGAACGGCAGCTCGCCGCGCTGCGCACAGCCGCCCTCCGCGACGCCGACCGCCCCCACTGGCCGCTCCCACCCATCCCCGCCGCCCGCCCCTGACCCCCCACCCCCACCCCCGTCGATCATGGAGTGGTGGGGCTCCGCACAAGTCGCATATCGGGGCTGAACCCCCACCGCAACTCCATGATCGACGCTGCGGGCTGGGCGGGTGGGTGGGATGGGTGAGGCTAGCCCGTGTTTCGTAGCGGTTGGCGGCGTGGCGGTGGTCGCTAATGGGAGAGGTCTCCGGTAGTTGGTTCAGCGACCAAGCAGAACTTCACACCGGAGACCTCGTGCCGAGCGTAGCGGCAGCGAGGCGACATGACCTGACCGACGTGCAGTGGGCGGTACTGGAACCGTTGCTGCCTGCGGGAACGGGTCATGCTCGGCCGCGCAGATGGACCATGAGACTGATCATCGACGGGATCCGCTGGCGGGTCCGGACCGGGTCACCGTGGCGGGACGTACCCGCGCCCTACCCGCCCTGGCAGACCTTGTACCGATGGTTCCGGCGCTGGCAGCGTGACGGCGTCTGGTCTCAGATTCTCACCTCGTTGCAGACCAGCGCGGACGCGGCGGGGCTGATCGGCTGGACGGTGAGCGTGGACTCGACCATCAGCCGAGCCCATCACCACGCCGCCGGGGCCCGCCGGGATGGGCAGGCGCAGAAGGAGCCGCCCGGTGGCGTGCAGACCGAACCGGCAGATCATGGGCTCGGCCGATCGAGGGGCGGCTGGACCACCAAGGCCCATCTGGCCTGCGAGCAGGGCCGCAAACTGATGGCTGTGGTGGTGACCGCCGGACAACGCGGCGACAGCCCACAGTTCATCCCCGTCCTGGCCAAGGTCCGGGTCCCCCGCGCCGGTGGCGGCCGGCCACGGACCCGTCCCGACATGGTGCTGGCCGACAAGGCGTACACGTCCAAGGCCAACCGCTCCCACCTGCGATCCCGCAGCATCCGCGCGTGCATCCCGAGCAAGACCGACCAGGACGCCCACCGCAAAGCCAAAGGGTCCAAAGGCGGACGTCCGCCCGCCTTCGACCCCGACCTCTACCGCCTACGTCACGCCGTGGAGTGCGGTATCAACCAGCTCAAACAACACCGCGCCATGGCCACCCGCTACGACAAACTCGCCGTGCGCTACGAAGCCACCCTCACCATCGCCGCCATCAACCAATGGCTCCGCGCCCTACGAAACACGGCCTAGTTCGGGGTGGGGGTGGAGGGGGCGGCCAGGTGGGCGGGCATCAGGTCGTAGTGGGCGAACTCCCGGCGGAAGGTGCCGGTACCGGCGGTCAGGGCGCGCAGCTCCACCGCGTAGCGCAGCAGTTCCAGGGCGGGCACCTCGGCCCGGATCAGGGTGCGGCCCTCGGCGTCCGGGTCGGCCTCGGTGCCGAGCACCTTGCCCCGCCGGCCGGACAGGTCGCCCAGCACCGCGCCGACCGAGGAGTCGGCCACCCGGACCACCACCTCGTCGACGGGTTCCAGCAGCGTCGGTTCGCCCCGCCCGGCGGCGTCGCGCAGGGCGAGCGCGGCGGCGGTCTGGAACGCGGCGTCGGACGAGTCGACGCTGTGCGCCTTGCCGTCGACCAGGGTCACCCGCACGTCCACCACCGGGTGGCCGGCGACCAGCCCCCGCGCCAACTGCGCCCGTACGCCCTTCTCCACCGACGGTACGAAGTGGTGCGGCACCGCCCCGCCGACCACCCGGTCGACGAACTCGATCCCCGCGCCCCGGGGCAACGGCTCCACCGTGAGGTCGCAGACCGCGTACTGGCCGTGCCCACCGGACTGCTTGACGTGCCGCCCGTGCCCGGTGGCGGCCACCGTGAACGTCTCCCGCAGCGGCACCCGCACCGGCTCGGTGTCCAGCTCCACCCCGCCGGCCCGGAGCCGGTCGAGCACCACGTCGGCGTGCGCCTCGCCCATGCACCACAGCACCAGCTGGTGGGTCTGCGGGTTGCGTTCCAGCCGCAGCGTCGGGTCGCCCACGATCAGCCGGCCCAGGTTGCGGGCGAGGGCGTCCTCGTCGGCCCGGCTGCGGGCCACCACCGCCACCGGCAGCAGCGGCTCCGGCATCTCCCACGGCGCGATCAGCAGCGGCTCGTCGCGCGCCGAGACGGTGTCGCCGGTCTCCGCGCTGCCCGACTTGGTGATCGCGCAGATGTCACCCGCGACGCAGGCGTCCACCTCCCGCAAGGCCGCCCCGAGCGGGCGGTAGACGTGGCCGATCCGCTCGTCGGCGTCGTGGTCGGGGTGACCACGGTCGGCCATCCCGTGCCCGGACACGTGCACCGTCTGGTCGGGGCGCAGCGTGCCGGAGAAGACCCGGACCAGGCAGACCCGGCCGACGTGCCGGTCGACGGTGGTCCGGACCACCTCGGCGACCAGCGGGCCGTCCGGATCGCAGTCCAGCGGCGGGCGGGGGGAGCCGTCCAGCCCGGTGACCGCCGGCACCGGCCGCGCAAGCGGCGACGGGAAGGCCGACACCAGGCCGTCGAGCAGCACGTCCAACCCGACGCCGGTGGCGGCGCAGACCGGCACCACCGGGTAGAAGTGACCCCGGGCCACCGCCTTCTCCAGGTCGGCGACCAGCACCTGGGTGTCGATCTCCTCGCCGTCGAGGTAGCGGTCCATCAGGGTCTCGTCCTCGCTCTCGGCGATGATCCCCTCGATCAGCTCGCCCCGGGACTCGGTGATCGCCGGCAGGTGTTGCGGGTCCGGGTCGCGTACGGTGGCGGGCAGCCCCGCCGAGTAGTCGTGCACCCGCCGGGTGACCAGCGCCAGCAGGCCGGCGACCGACTCGCCGTCGTCACCGAGCATCGGCAGGTGCAGCGGGAGCACATTGTCCCCGAAGACCCGCTGGCACAGCGCCACCGCCTCGTCGAAGTCGGCACGCGGATGGTCCAGCCGGGCGACCGCCACCGCACGCGGCAGGTCGACCGCGGCGCACTCCTCCCACAGGGCGGCCGTGGCGGCGTCCATCCCGTCGACGGCGGACACCACGAACAACGCCGCGTCGGCGGCCCGCAGCCCGGCCCGCAGTTCGCCGACGAAGTCGCCGTACCCGGGGGTGTCCAGCAGGTTCACCGTCACCCCGGCGTGCACCAGCGGCGCGCAGGACAGGGCGACGGAACGCTGCTGGCGTACCGCTGCGGGGTCGTGGTCGCCGACGGTGGTGCCGGCGGCGACGCTGCCGGCCCGGTCGATCGTGCCGCTGGCCGCGAGCAACGCCTCGACCAGGGTCGTCTTGCCGGCCCCCGAGTGCCCGACCAGCACCACGTTGCGTACGGTGCCGGGGTCGGTCACCGCCGGCACGTCGGTGGCTCCCCTGTCGTGGTTCCTCTGCGCCATCGCGGCGCACCTCCCTCAGCCGGTGGTGGATGGCGACCGCCGCGCGCGACGGGAAGCGGGGCCCGGTGCGGGTGCCGCGGCGCTATCCTCCGGTGACCCGTCGGCCGGACCACGGTCAACAGCCTCGACGGTGAGCTGGCTCACCTTCCACCCCGATCTCACACCCGGCGGGGGGCCGGCACAAGCTTCCCGGGCGGGTCGGGCGACCGGCCGTACCGCCCGCCGCTGCCGGCCGTTATCGTGGGACCGCCATGGCGAAGATCTTCCAAGTGACGGCCCGCGCGGGGATGACCCGCGTCGTGGAGCCGGTCGCGCGCGGTCTGCTCCGCGCCGGCGTGTCCCCCAACGCGGTCACCGTGGCCGGCACCGTCGGCGTGCTCGTCGGCGCGCTCGGCTTCGGCGCCCGCGGCCAGCTCGTCGCCGGAGCGCTGATCGTGACGTTCTTCGCGCTGACCGACATGCTCGACGGGACGATGGCCCGGATGAGCGGCGGCTCGACCCGGTTCGGCGCGTTCCTCGACTCGTCGATGGACCGGGTCGCCGACAGTGCGGTCTTCGGCGCGGTCGCCTACTGGCTGGCCACCGAGGGCAACCACTCCGGGGTGGCCGCCGCGCTGGTCTGCCTGGCCGCCGGAGGGCTGGTCTCCTACGTCAAGGCCCGCGCCGAGGGGTTGGGGATGAGCGGCAACGTCGGCGTCGCGGAACGTACCGAACGGCTGCTGATCGTCGGCGTCGGCGGGCTGCTCACCGGCCTCGGGGTCGGCCCGGCCCTGGAGATCTCGCTCTGGCTGCTCGCCGCCGTGTCGATCTTCACGGTCGGCCAGCGGGTGGCCCACGTGTACCGGCAGGCGCAACTGGTCGGCCGGGAGTGAACCTCACCGAGTTCGGCTACGTCGCCGGCTGGCGGCTGGCCCGTGCGCTGCCCCGGCCCGTGGTCGCCGCCGCCTTCCGGGCCGGGGCCGACCACGCCTACCGGGGCCGGGGCAAGGGCGTCACCCGGCTGCGCGCCAACCTGCGCCGGGTGGTCGGCCCCGAACTGCCCGAGCCGGAGCTGGACGCGTTGGTCAAGCAGGGGCTGCGGTCGTACGCCAGGTACTGGATGGAGGCGTTCCGGCTGCCGTCGCTCAGCCGTCAGCAGATCCTCGACGGGTTCCACCTGGGCGGGGCGGACATGCTCGACGCCGACGTGGCGGCCGGCCGGGGTGCGGTGGTGGCATTGCCGCACGCCGGCAACTGGGACGCGGCCGGTGCCTGGGTCGCGGCCACCGGCTGGCCGATCACCACCGTCGCCGAACGGCTCAAGCCGGAGGGCGTCTACCAGCGGTTCCTGGCGTTCCGGCAGACGCTCGGCATGGAGATCCTGCCCACCCATGGCGGTGCCCGACCCGCCTTCGACGTGCTGGTGGACCGGCTGCACAGCGGTGCGGTGGTGCCGCTGCTGGCCGACCGGGACCTCTCGGCCCGGGGCATCGAGGTGGACTTCTTCGGCGCGCGGACCAAGATGCCGGCCGGCCCCGCCCTGCTGGCCATCCGCACCGGCGCCCCGCTCTACGTTGCCTCGCTGTGGTACGAACCGGAGATGCCGCGCGCGCAGTTGGAGGGCCCGCTGCCGGTCCCCGAACCGGACAGCGCACCCCTGGACGAGCGGGTCCGGGTGCTGACCCAGCGGATTGCCGACCGTCTGGCGGCGGGCATCGCCCGTCATCCGCAAGACTGGCACATGTTGCAGCGGATGTGGCTGGACCAGCGGGGCTCCACCGACGGCGGGTCCACCGCGCCGCCGCCCCCGGCCAGCGCCGGATCGGTCTGAGGGAGGGGGCGCCAGTGCGGATCGGCATCGTGTGCCCGTACTCCTTCGACGTCCCCGGCGGGGTGCAGAACCACGTCATGGACCTGGCCGAGGCGCTGCTCGGGCTGGGGCACGAGGTGAGCGTCCTGGCCCCCGCCGACGAGGAGTCGACGCTGCCGCCGTACGTGGTCTCCGCCGGCCGGGCGGTGCCGCTGCCGTACAACGGCTCGGTGGCCCGGATCGCGTTCGGGCCGGTCTCCACCGCCCGGGTGCGGCGCTGGCTCACCCGGGGCGACTTCGACGTGCTGCACGTGCACGAACCGCTCACCCCGAGCCTGTCGATGCTGGCGGTGCTCTCCGCCCGGGGGCCGGTGGTGGCCACCTTCCACACCGCGATGACCCGCTCCCGGGTGCTCGCCGCAGCCCAGGGGGTGCTCCAGATCCTGCTGGAGCGGATCACCGCCCGGATCGCGGTCAGCGCGCTGGCCCGCAAGGTGCAGGTCGAGCACATGGACGGCGGTGCGGTGGAGATCCCCAACGGGGTGGCGGTGGCGAAGTTCGCCGGGGTCGAGCCGTTGCCCGGCTGGCCGGGGGAGTGCGCCACCGGCAGCGGCGGGACGCTGGGGTTCCTCGGCCGCTTCACCGAGGCCCGCAAGGGCTTCCCGATCCTGCGGGACGCCTTCGTCGCGCTGGCCCCGCACCGGCCGGGGCTGCGCCTGCTGGTGGCCGGGCCCGGCGACCCGGACGACCTGTTCGGGCGGTTCCCGGCCGAGCTGCGCGACCGGGTGACGTTCCTCGGCCTGGTCTCCGAGGTCGACAAGGCCCGGATGCTGCGCAGCGTCGACCTCTACGTCGCCCCGAACACCGGCGGCGAGTCGTTCGGCATGATCCTCACCGAGGCGCTCGCGGCCGGCGCCACCGTGGTCGCCAGCGACCTGGACGCGTTCCGTCGGGTGCTCGACGGCGGACGGGCCGGCCGGCTCTTCCCGACCGGTGACCCGGCCGGTCTGCGTGCCGCGCTGGCGGAGCTGCTCGACGACCCGGCGCAGCGGGCCGCGTTGACCGCCTGTGGCGACCAGGTGGTCGCCCACTTCGACTGGCCGGTGGTGGCCCGCCGGGTGGTGGAGGTCTATGCGGCGGCCATCGAGGCCACCGACGGCCGGGTCATCGACCAGGAGTGGGCGGGGCTGGGTGGTCCCGGGTGAGCAGTACGCTGCCGCACCTGTGGGCGGTGCTGGCCACCGCGGTCCTGGTCGCCCTGCTGGCGGTCTACCTGGTCTGGACGGCCGGCCGGGTCGAGCGGTTGCAGACCCGGGCGGAGTCGGCGGCGCGCGCCCTCGACGCGCACCTCCTGCGCCGGGCCGCCGCCGCGGCGGTGCTGGCCGAGAAACGCTACGGCGTCGAGTTGTACGCGGCGGCCCGGATCGCCCTGGACGCCGTTCCCGAGGAGCGGGAGGCGGCCGAGAACGACCTCACCCGGCAACTGCGGGCGGTCCGGCTCGACCCGGCCGATCCGGCGTGCGAGGCGGTGATCGCGGCGAGCCGGCGGCTGGCGCTGTCCCGGCAGGTGCACACCGACCTGGTCCGGGACGCCCGCTCCGCGCGCAGCCGGCCGCTGGTGCGGTTGTGCCGGATGGGCCGCCGCCACCCGTGGCCGCGTTACTTCGACATCGACGACCCCACCCTGGCCCTGCCCGCCGACGTCCCGACGGGCTGACCCACGGCGTGCCGGCAGGGCGGCGGTCCGGGCCGCCGGTGGCGCTGCGCTGTCGGGTGACGCGGGCCACAGGGCAGGCCACCGTGGGGCCGATTGGCTGTCGGAACGGCGTCGCGGCGGTCGTAGCATCAGCCGGAACCCACCCCCAGCACGTCCGAGGAGTGATGAGCCGTGCCCGAAACGACCTCCCCGAACGCCGGTGACGCCCAGGCCCGGGGCACCGCCCGCGTCAAGCGGGGCATGGCCGAGATGCTCAAGGGCGGCGTGATCATGGACGTGGTCACCGCCGAACAGGCCAAGATCGCCGAGGATGCGGGCGCGGTGGCCGTGATGGCGCTGGAGCGGGTGCCGGCCGACATCCGGGCCCAGGGCGGCGTGTCCCGGATGAGCGACCCGGACATGATCGACGGCATCATCCGGGCCGTCTCCATCCCGGTGATGGCCAAGGCCCGCATCGGCCACTTCGTCGAGGCGCAGATCCTCCAGTCGCTCGGCGTCGACTACGTCGACGAGTCCGAGGTGCTGACCCCGGCCGACTACGCCAACCACATCGACAAGTGGCCGTTCACCGTCCCGTTCGTGTGCGGCGCGACCAACCTGGGCGAGGCGCTGCGCCGGATCACCGAGGGCGCGGCCATGATCCGCTCCAAGGGTGAGGCGGGCACCGGGGACGTCTCCAACGCCACCATGCACATGCGGAGGATCCGGCAGGAGATCGCCCGGCTCAGCTCGCTGCCGGCCGACGAGCTGTTCGTCGCGGCCAAGGAGTTGCAGGCCCCGTACGAGCTGGTCCGGGAGGTCGCCGAGACGGGCAAGCTGCCGGTGGTGCTGTTCACCGCGGGCGGCATCGCCACCCCGGCCGACGCCGCGATGATGATGCAGCTCGGCGCGGAGGGCGTCTTCGTCGGCTCCGGCATCTTCAAGTCGGGCAACCCGGCCCAGCGGGCCGCCGCGATCGTCAAGGCCACCACCTTCCACGACGACCCGGACGTGCTGGCCAAGGTTTCCCGGGGGCTGGGCGAGGCGATGGTCGGCATCAACGTCGACGAGATCCCGCAGCCGCACCGGCTCGCCGAGCGCGGCTGGTGACCCCGGGGGCACGACGTCGGGAGGGGCAGCCGTGCGCGGACCGGTGATCGGGGTGCTGGCGTTGCAGGGGGACGTCCGTGAGCACCTCACCGCCCTGGCCGGGGTCGGTGTCCACGCCCGCCCGGTGCGCCGACCGGCCGAGCTGGACGCGGTCGACGGGCTGGTCCTGCCCGGCGGGGAGTCCACCACGATGAGCAAGCTGGTGGACATCTTCGGCCTGCGGGAGCCGGTCGACAAGCGGATCGCCGCCGGGATGCCGGTCTACGGCTCCTGCGCCGGCATGATCATGTTGGCCGCCGAGGTGCTGGACGGCCGCCCCGACCAGCGGGGTTTCGCCGGCATCGGGATGACCGTGCGGCGCAACGCGTTCGGTCGCCAGGTGGACTCGTTCGAGGCCCCGGTACGCATCGCCGGGGTCGACGGGCCCGCGTTCCACGCCGTCTTCATCCGGGCCCCGTGGGTCGAGCGGGTCGATCCCGACGTCGAGGTGCTGGGCCGGGTCACCGGTGGGCCGGCGGTCGACCGGGTGGTCGCCGTCCGCCAGGGCAACCTGCTGGCCACCTCTTTCCACCCGGAGCTGACCGGCGACCTGCGCCTGCACCGCTACTTCGCCGACCTGGTCGCCGCCGCCCGCTGAGACGGCCGTCCGGCCGGGTCGCCCGGCCGCTGGGCCGGCCGGTCTCCCGACGGTGGCGGGCCCTCGCGACCGGGCCTGGGCCGGGCGCGGCCCCGACCCGGCCGGTCCGCGTGAGAAAACGGTCATTCGTGGTGATTTGCCGGTGACTCGGTGGTGGTGACGCGCCGGGTGTGACGGCGGGGTCGGTGCTCTCGGTAGGATTGCCGCGGTTCGGCGCGGGCACTGCCCGTCGCAGCCCTCCAACGCGGCCGGTGCTGGCCCGGAGTCGGCGCGGCCAGCCGACGCGAGGCGTGAGTCAACAGACGGAGGTACGAGATGTCCGGCCACTCTAAATGGGCGACCACCAAGCACAAGAAGGCCGTCATCGACGCCAAGCGCGGTAAGATGTTCGCCAAGCTGATCAAGAACGTCGAGGTGGCGGCCCGTACCGGCGGCGGCGACCCGGCCGGCAACCCGACCCTCTTCGACGCCATCCAGAAGGCCAAGAAGAGCTCGGTGCCGAACGACAACATCGACCGCGCGGTCAAGCGCGGCTCCGGCCTGGAGGCCGGCGGCGCCGACTGGCAGACCATCATGTACGAGGGGTACGGCCCGAACGGCGTGGCCATGCTGATCGAGTGCCTGACCGACAACCGCAACCGGGCCGCCACCGAGGTCCGTACCGCGCTGACCCGTAACGGTGGTTCGCTGGCCGACGCCGGCTCGGTGTCGTACATGTTCTCCCGCAAGGGGGTGGTGATCGTCCCCAAGGCCGACACCACCGAGGACGACGTGATGATGGCGGTCCTCGACGCCGGGGCCGAGGAGGTCAACGATCTCGGTGAGGCGTACGAGGTGGTCTCCGAGCCGACCGACCTGATCGCGGTCCGTACCGCCCTGCAGGAGTCCGGGATCGAGTACGAGTCGGCCGAGTCCTCGCTGATCCCCAGCGTCAACGTGCCGCTGGACGAGGACGGCGCGCGCAAGATCTTCAAGCTGATCGACGTGCTGGAGGACTGCGACGACGTGCAGAACGTCTACGCCAACTTCGACGTCCCGGACGACGTCATGGCGGCGGTGGACGCCTGACGGCGGCGCAGTGACGCCGGCGGGCCGGTCGGCGGGGAGTACGTCCCCGCCGACCGGCCCGTTGTGCGTGGTGCCGGTCCCGGTCCGACGCCCCCGTGTGCGTCGGACCGGGACCGGGGTTCTCAGGCGTCGATCCGGGTGGCGGATCGACGCGCCTTCAGCGCGCTGTCGACGAGGTCCCAGAGCGTGACCGCCACGATGACCACGACCGTGACCCGGGCGGCGACGTCGAGGCCGCCGTCGCGCAGCCAGCCGAACCGGGCGACCAGGTCCGGGTTGAGCAGCCGGTCGGTGAGCAGCAGCCAGATCATCGGTACGGCGAAGGCCAGGTCGAGCAGGGCGTTGGCCCCGACGAGCGGCCAGGTCCAGCGGCCGGTGCGGTACTTGGCCAACTCCAGTGCCACGCTGGCCACCAGTAGGGCGGCGAGCACCGGCAGCCAGGACGTCCACAGCGCCGGGTCGAGCAGCGGGATGCGCGTGCCGTCGGTGTCCCGGGCCCAGGACCGGAAGTGCTGCCAGGGCAGGAAGGCCAGGGTGAGCAGGATCATCGCCACCGAGGCGCAGGTGTCGGGGAGCCGGAATTCGCGCTCCACCGGGGCTTCGGGTAGCTGGTCGACGTTCCACTCGGGCAGGTCGAGGCGGGCGTTGGTGCGTTCCAGGATCGCGAAGCTCAGGGTCACCCAGAAGGCGATCTGCACCGCGGTCTGGAAGGCGGCGGTGATGCCCGACCCGATGGCCCCGCCCGGGTTGTCGCCGATGGTCGCCTGCGCCACGCCGACGACGACGCCTACCGCGCCGGGGATGACGGTCAGCAGCCGGCGCAGCAGTCGTTGCCAGATCAGGTAGTAGGCGGGCCCGATGAGTTGGAGCCGGCGGTCGGCGTAGCGGGCGGCCAGCCGCTCCGGGTGGCCCAGTTCGGTGAGCACCTCGCGTTCGGCGGTGGTCGGGTCCTGTCCGCCGCCGACCCGGTCGTCGACCATGTCCGCGATGGCGGCCCGCAACTCGGTGGCGATCTCCTCCCGCCGGGGCGCCGGCACCGCCCGCAGGGTGGCCGCGAGATAGCGGTCGGTCAGGGTGCTCATCGGTCGACTCCTTCGATCAGCCCGGTCACGGAGGTCTGCACGGCGGCGAGGTCGTCGAGCAGCCGGGCCAGCACCGTCTCGCCGTCGGCGCTGGTCCGGTAGAACTTGCGCGGCCGGCTCTCCTCGGTGTTCCACTCGCTGGTCAGCAGCCCCTGTTCCTCCAGTCGCCGCAGCAGCGGATAGAGGGTGTTGGCGTCGACCGGGAAGCCGTGCCCGGCGAGGCGTTGCAGCAGCGCGTAGCCGTAGTCGGGTTCGCGCAGGGCCAGCAGGCTGGCGACCACCACCGTGCCGCGGCGCAGCTCCTGGAGGTGGGTCCGCAGAACCTCGTCGTTGACCATGCGTCACACCATACTGTGTGCCACACACTAATGTCCAGCGATGCAGCAATGTGGGAACCGGCACCATGCGGGCCGGGGCGTCGGGGAAACCCCGACGCCCCGGCTCCGATGCGCTGGTCAGCAGGGGTGGCCCTGCCGGAAGGCCCGCTCGACGTGATCCGCCAGCCCGACCTGGAAGTAGCCGACGCCCGGCCGGATCGGGTGCCCGGTGAACAGCTCGACCCGGGTGCCGAACCGCACCAGGTACGCCGTGTCGTCCCCGGCGTCGTTGTGGATGAACTCGCCCCGGGGGCCGTAGATCCGCGCCACGTCGGCGAAGGACATGCCCACGCCCGCCCCGGCCGGCGAGCGGGGCGGTGCGGTGGCGGTACCGATCTCGACCAGCCGTCCGTTGCGGAAGGCCACCATGATCTTCCCGGCCCACTCGCCGGTGACGCCGGCCGTGACCACGCCCCGGCAGTCGACGGCCGTCCAGTCGATCAGTCCGGCCGCGGTGAGCCGGGTCAGTGACGCGCCGATCCGGAACGGCCCCGCCCCCCGGACGCTGAGCAGGTCGGTGCCGCCGGTCGAGCGCCCGGGGAGGCCGCCCGACCGCGGCTCGGCGGTGACCCCGGGTGCGAAGTCCACCGTGGACCCCGACCGGACGCCCGGATGCGCCCCGGCCGGTACCGCCGGCGCGACGACGGCCAGGGCCAGCACGCCGGTGAGCAGGATGGTGCGGAGACGATGCATGACAACTCCTTCGCGGGTACGGGTCTGTCGTTCTGTTGGTCTCCGCCGGACCGGAATCCGTTCGTCGGTTTTCCGACCGGCTCCGGTGGACACCGGCACCCGCCGACGCCGTACCGTGCGGTGGGGGTGGAACGATGGGCACTCCGGCGTGGATCGGGCCCTACCGGGTGCAACGGCTGCTCGGTGCGGGCTCCTTCGCGACCGTCTGGCTCGGTCACGATCCCGCTCTCGACTCCCGGGTGGCGATCAAGGTGCTGGCCGAGAACTGGAGTCACGACCTGCGGGTCCGCGAACGCTTCCGGGACGAGGCCCGGCTGCTGCGGCGGCTCGACCACCCCCGGCTGGTGCGGGTGCACGCGGTCGGCGAACTACCCGACGGCCGGCCGTACGCCGTGCTGGCCCTGGCCGACGGCGGAAGCCTGCGGGACCGGCTGGCCGCCGGGACACCCCCGGTGCCACCGGCCCTGGAGTTGCTCGACGAGATCGCCGCCGGGGTCGCCGTGCTGCACCGGGAGCGGGTGGTGCACCGTGACCTCACCCCGGGCAACGTGCTGTTCACCTCGACCGCCGACGGGGAACGGGTGGTCATCGCCGACCTCGGGCTGGCCAAGGCGCTCGCCGCCGCCTCCGGGCTGACCGCGCGCGCGGGCACGCCCGGCTACATGGCGCCCGAACAGGACGATCCGCTGGCCGTGGTGGACACCCGCTGCGACGTGTTCGGGCTGGGTCGGCTCGGCCTGCGGTTGCTCGGTGGCCCCGGCCCCCGGCCGCACCTGGACGGGGTGCCCGCGCCGGTGGTGGCGGTGCTGCGCCGGGCGACCGCGCCCCGTCCCGCCGACCGCTACCCCGACGCGGACGCCTTCCGGGCGGCGTTGTGCCGGGCCGCCGGGCCACCCGCCGGCCCCGCCACCCCGCGACCGGGCAAGGCGTTCCCGGCTGGGGAGGTGCGGCGGGTCGCCCGGGCGGGGTCGGCCGCCGGTCCCCGGGTGGCGCGCCGGCTGGGCCTGGCCGGGGCCGGTGCCCTGATCATGGTCGCGGTGGGTGTCACCGGCGGTGACGCCGCCCGGCCCACGGCCGACGGCCGGTGGGGCCGCAGCGGGCCGGTGAGCGTGCTCCTGCCGGCCGGGTGGCGGGCCGCCGGGACGGGTTGGGCCGGCCGGTACGACGCGCGGGGGCGGCTCGAACCGGCGCTCGTCGTCTCGCCCGACCCGGGCCGGTGGGCGACCGACCCGACCGTACCGGGGGCCTTCGTCGGCCTCTCCGCGACCCTGGGCCGACGCTCCACCCCGGCGGACTTCGTCGCGCAGCGTCCGCACGCCGACTGCGTGGCCGCCCCGGTACGGCGGGTCCGCCGGGGCGCGACGGTCTGGGTGGTCGCCCGGTTCGCCTGCCCGCAGGGCCGTCCGGTACTGGTCGAGGCCGCCGCCCGTGCCGGCCGGGCCGGGCTGCTCTACGCCCAGGTCGTCCCGCCGCCGGGCAGCGGGCCGGACGTCGTCGACGCGCTGCTGGCCGGGGTGGTCGTCCGGCCGGTCTAGACGACCACCACCGTGACCAGGTACGTCCTCCCGTCGTACGGGATGGTCACCCCGACCGTGCCGGCGCGCAGGAAGCGGAGGTCGACCACGCCGGCCTCGTAGTTCCGGTCGACCAGGTCCTCCCGGTCCACCGTGACCTCGCCGGGTCCGATCCCCTGGAGCCGGAGCACCCCGCCTACGCCCAGGCACAGCGACGTCAGCAGGGCCAGCTCGGTGTCGGCGAGGACCAGGTCGTAGCGGACCGCGCCCAGGCAGGCGCTCGGCCGGGGGCTCGCCGACGGTGGCCGGGTGGCCGGGGTCCGGTCGGGGGTGGACGGTGCCGGCGCGGCCCGCGTCGGCACCGCCGCCACGGTGCCCCGGGGTGGGGCGGTCGGGGTCGGGGCCACGGTGGTCGCCGGGGTGCTCGTCGGGATCGCCGTGGTCGACGTCGGTGGCCGGACCGGGAGCGGGGCGACCGGGGCCGAGCAGCCGGTCACCGGTACGAGCAGCAGCGCGGCGGCCAGCCACCGGCCGGTCCGTTCAGTCACCGGTCAACCGTTCCCGGACCTGGCGGCGGGCCTGGTGGACGCGGGACTTCACGGTGCCCTCCGGCACGTCGAGCAGGGTGGCGATCTCGGGGTAGGGCAGGCCGAGCAGGTCGCGCAGGGTCAGCGCCTCGGCCGCCTCGGGGCGGACCGCGTCCAGCGCGTCGAGCAGGTCGAGCCGGGTGCCGGCGACCACGCTGGTGCGCCGGGGGTCCGGCGGGTCGGGCAGCGGCACCCCGCCGGTCTCGACCTGCCAGCGTCGGCGCAGCGCCCGGTAGGTCGACCGGGCCCGGTTGGCGGTGAGCCGGTACAGCCAGGTGTGGAACGACGAGCGGCCCTCGAAGCGTCCGATGCCCCGGGCCACCGCGAGCAGGGCGTCCTGGCAGGCCTCCTCGGCGTCCTCCCGGTGGGGCAGTAGCCGGCCGCACAGCCGCAGCACCTCGGGGCGTACCGCCGTCAGCAGCGCGTCGAGGGCACCCGGCTCGCCCCGGGCGGCGGCGCGGGCCAGGTCGTCGATGTCGTCCGCGAGGAGCATGGCCGTCCCCCGACCGCCGTGGTGTGGTGCCGTCGAGGCTATGCCGCCGGGACCCAGCCGGGCCACCCCGGACCGGCGTGGCCCCGGTCGAGTTTCATGTCACACTGCGCAAGTTTGCAGGCACTGCACTTTTGTTCGTAGGCTCCCTGCGTGACCAGGGACGAGGGACTCGGACGGCGGGACCGCAAGAAGCGGCAGACCCGCGCCGCACTGGCCGCCGCCGCGCTGCGACTGGTCGCCGAGCGGGGGTTGGACCAGGTCACCGTCGAGGAGATCGCCGAAGCGGCGGACGTCTCCGCCCGGACCTTCTTCAACTACTTCGCCAGCAAGGACGACGCGCTGGTCGGCGACACCGCGGGCGACCGGGAACGGGTGCTGCGGGCGCTGGCCGCCGTACCGGCGCAGGTGCCGGCGTTGACGGCGATCCGGTCGGCCCTGGCCGGCGTGATCGACGACGTGGAGGGCGACGCCGCGCTGTGGCTGCTGCGGATGCAGGTGGTGATGCAGCACCCGATGCTGCTGGCCCGGCTGGTCTCCGGCAACGCGACGACCGAGCAGGCCATGGTCGAGGCACTCGCGGCGCGCACCGGTCACGACCCGGACGACGGGTATCCCGCCCTGGTGGTGGCGGTCACCGGGGCCGCGCTGCGCACCGCGATGGTCCGCTGGGCCACCGGCGGTGGGTCCCGCCCGCTGGCCGGACTGCTCGACGAGGCGTTCGCCGCCGTCGCCGCCGGGCTTCCCGACCCCCGTACCCCCGACCGGCCCGGCGCGACCGCGCCGGGCGTGCATCGAACCCGGTAAGGAAACGTCCATGACCGCAACTGCCGCGTCGACCCCGCCCGAGGCGGGCACCGGCCGGATGTCCCGCCGCGAGGTCCTCCAGGCCCTCTCCGGCCTGATGGTGGGCATGTTCGTGGCGATCCTCGCCTCGACGGTGGTGGCGAACGCGCTGCCGCGCATCATCGCCGAACTCAACGGCAGCCAGACCGTCTACACCTGGATCGTCACCACCGAGCTGCTGGCGATGACCGCCACCGTGCCGCTGTGGGGCAAGATGGCCGACCTCTACAGCAAGAAGCTGCTCATCCAGCTCTCGCTCGGCCTGTTCGTGGTCGGCTCGTTGATCGCCGGGCTCGCCCGCAACGTGGAGACCCTGCTGGCCAGCCGGATCGTGCAGGGCGTCGGCGCCGGTGGGATGACCGCCCTGGCGCTGATCGTCATGGCGGCCATGATCCCGCCCCGGGAACTGGGCCGGTACGCCGGCATCTTCGGCGCCGTGTTCGGCGTCGGCACGATCGCCGGCCCGCTGATCGGCGGCGTCATGGTCGACACCTCCTGGCTCGGCTGGCGCTGGTGCTTCCTGATCGGCGTGCCGTTCAGCCTGCTGTCGATCGTCCTGCTCCAGCGCACCCTGCACCTGCCGGTGGTCCGCCGCAGGGCCCGCATCGACTGGTGGGGCGCGCTGCTGATCACCGCGGGCGTGTCCACCCTGCTGGTCTGGTCGTCGCTGGCCGGGCACCGGTTCGCCTGGGCCTCGGGCTGGACGGCGCTGATGGTCGTCGGCGGGCTGGTGCTGCTGGCCCTGGCGGTCTGGGTCGAGTCGAAGGTGCCCGAGCCGATCATCCCGCTGCGGATCTTCCGCAGCCGTACGGTCACGCTGACCACGGTCGCCAGCGTGCTGGTCGGGGTGGCCCTCTTCGGCGGCACGGTCTTCCTGTCGCAGTACTTCCAGACCTCGCTGGGCAAGTCGCCGACCGTCGCCGGCCTGATGAGCCTGCCGATGATCCTCGGCCTGCTGGTCTCCTCCACGGTCGCCGGTCAGCTCATCACCCGGTTCGGCCGGTGGAAGGTCTACCTGGTGGCCGGGGCGGCCGTGATGACCGTCGGGATGCTGCTGCTGAGCACCATCGACGCCGACACCGGCGTGCCGTTGCTCTCGCTCTACATGGCGGTGCTCGGCACCGGCGTGGGCATGCTCATGCAGAACCTGGTCCTCGCCGCGCAGAACGACGTGCCCGCCCACGAACTCGGTGCGGCCACCTCGGTGCTGACCTTCTTCCGCAGCATGGGTGGTGCGATCGGGGTCAGCGCCCTCGGCGCGGTGCTGGCCAACCGGGTCACCGGCCTGATGACCGAGCAGCTCGGCCCCGCGGCCGGCGCCACCGGCGGCGGCACCACCGAGGTGCCCGACCTGTCCGCGCTGCCCGCCCCGGTCCTGGCGATCGTGCAGGAGGCGTACGCCACGGCCACCTCGGAGCTGTTCCTGATCGGTGCCCCGATCGCCCTGCTCGCCCTGGTCGCGGTCCTGTTCATCAGGGAGAAGCCGCTGCACGAGGTCAGCGGCGACGAGCGCGCCGAGCAGGAGGCGGCGGCCCTGACCGCGATGCACTAGCCGCCCCGCCGGGGTCCCGGCCGGCGTCCGCGCCGGCTGGGACCGGGGGGCCGGTCGCGCCGGCTGGGACCGGGGGGCCGGTCGCGCCGGCTGGGACCGGGGGGCCGGTCGCGCCGGCTGGGACCGGGGGGCCGGTCGCGCCGGCCCGGACGGCTGCGCAGCGGCCCGGTCGCACCGGCCGGGACCGCCCCGGAGCGGCGTGCAGGGCGCTCTCCGGCCGGCCGGTAGGGTGGGCCGGTCGAACCGACAGCTGGTCTGATCCACACCGCCGGGGGGCGTCACGCATGGGTGATTCGTTCGCGCATCTGCACGTGCACACCGAGTATTCGATGCTCGACGGGGCGGCCCGGCTGAAGGACCTCTTCGCCGAGGCCAACCGGCTGGGGATGCCGGCGGTGGCGATCACCGACCACGGCAACATGCACGGCGCGAACGACTTCTACAAGCAGGCCATGGCCGCCGGCATCACCCCGATCCTCGGCGTCGAGGCGTACGTGGCGCCGGAGTCGCGCTTCCACAAGGCCCGGGTCAAGTGGGGCCGCCCCGAGCAGAAGAGCGACGACGTCTCCGGTAACGGCGCGATCACCCACAAGACCATGTGGGCGCGCAACGCGCAGGGCCTGAAGAACCTGTTCACCCTCAACTCCCGGGCGTCCATGGAGGGGCACTACGTCAAGTGGCCCCGGATGGACATGGAGCTGATCGCCGAGCACGCCGAGGGCATCATGGCCACCACCGGCTGCCCGTCCGGCGCGGTGCAGACCCGGCTGCGGCTGGGCCAGTTCGACGAGGCGCTCAAGGTCGCCGCCGCCTACCAGGACATCTTCGGCAAGGAGAACTACTTCCTGGAGATCATGGACCACGGGCTCTCCATCGAGCAGCGGGTCCGCGACGATCTGATCACCATCGCCCGCAAGCTGGACATTCCGCCGGTGGTCACCAACGACTCGCACTACACCCACGAGGCGCAGGCCGAGGCGCACGACGTGCTGCTCTGCGTGCAGACCGGCAGCAACGTCGCCGACCCGAACCGGTTCCGCTTCGAGGGCGGCGGCTACTTCGTCAAGTCCGCCGACCAGATGCGCGCGGTCGACTCCTCGGAGTTCTGGCAGCAGGGCTGCCGCAACACCCTGCTGGTGGCCGAGAAGGTCGACCCGAGCGGGATGTTCGAGTTCCACAACCTGATGCCGCGGTTCCCGGTGCCCGAGGGGGAGACCGAGGAGTCCTGGTTCCGCAAGGAGACCTTCAAGGGGCTGGCCCGCCGCTACCCGGGGGGCATCCCCGAGGGGCACGTGGTGCAGGCCGAGTACGAGCTGGGCGTCATCAACCAGATGGGCTTCCCGTCGTACTTCCTGGTGGTGGCCGACTTCATCCAGTGGGCCAAGAGCCAGGGCATCGCGGTCGGCCCCGGCCGTGGCTCGGCGGCCGGTTCGCTCGTCGCGTACGCGTTGGGCATCACCGACCTGGACCCGATCCCGCACGGGCTGATCTTCGAGCGGTTCCTCAACCCCGAGCGGGTCTCGATGCCGGACGTCGACATCGACTTCGACGAGCGTCGGCGCGGCGAGGTGATCAAGTACGTGACCGACAAGTGGGGTGAGGACAAGGTCGCCCAGATCGCCACCTTCGGCACGATCAAGGCGAAGGCCGCGATCAAGGACTCGGCCCGGGTCCTCGGCTTCCCGTACGCGGTCGGTGACCGGATCACCAAGGCGATGCCCCCGGCGGTGATGGGCAAGGACATCCCGCTCACCGGCATCTTCGACCCGAAGCACCCCCGCTACGCCGAGGCCGGCGAGATCCGCGGCCTCTACGAGACCGACCCGGACGTCCGCAAGGTGATCGACACCGCCAAGGGCATCGAGGGGCTGATCCGGCAGACCGGCGTGCACGCCGCCGGCGTGATCATGTCCGCCGAGCCGATCATCGACCACATCCCGCTGATGCGCCGGGACGCCGACGGGGTGATCATCACCCAGTTCGACTACCCGACCTGCGAGTCGCTCGGGCTGCTGAAGATGGACTTCCTCGGCCTGCGCAACCTGACGATCATCGACGACGCGGTCAAGAACATCCAGCTCAACCACGGCCGGGAACTCGACCTGCTGGGCCTGCCGCTGGACGACAAGCCCGCCTACGAACTGCTCGCCCGGGGTGACACCCTCGGGGTGTTCCAACTCGACGGCGGGCCGATGCGCTCGCTGCTGCGGCTGATGAAGCCGGACAACTTCGAGGACATCTCGGCCGTGCTGGCGCTCTACCGGCCCGGCCCGATGGGCGTCGACTCGCACACCAACTACGCGCTGCGCAAGAACGGCCTCCAGGAGATCACCCCGATCCACCCGGAGCTGGAGGAGCCGCTGCGGGAGATCCTCGCGCCCACCCACGGCCTGATCGTCTACCAGGAGCAGGTGCAGCGCGCCGCGCAGATCCTCGCCGGCTACACCCTCGGCCAGGCCGACCTGCTGCGCCGGGCGATGGGCAAGAAGAAGAAGGAGATCCTCGACAAGGAGTTCATCCCGTTCCGCGACGGCTGCCGCGAGCGCGGCTACTCCGACGAGGCCATCCAGGCCGTGTGGGACGTCCTGGTGCCGTTCGCCGGGTACGCCTTCAACAAGGCCCACTCGGCGGCGTACGGCCTGGTGTCGTACTGGACGGCGTACCTCAAGGCGCACTACCCGGCCGAGTACATGGCGGCGCTGCTGACCTCCGTCGGTGACGACAAGGACAAGATGGCGCTCTACCTGTCGGAGTGCCGCCGGATGCGCATCCAGGTGCTGCCGCCGGACGTGAACACCTCCGCCGGCCCGTTCACCCCGGTCGGCAAGGACATCCGATTCGGCCTCGCGGCGGTGCGCAACGTCGGGGCGAACGTGGTCGCGGCGATCATGCGGTGTCGCGACGAGAAGGGCGAGTACACCGACTTCTACGACTTCCTGTCCAAGGTCGACGCGGTGGTCTGCAACAAGAAGACCATCGAATCCCTGATCAAGGCGGGTGCGTTCGACTCGCTGGGGCACACCCGCAAGGGCCTGCTCGCCGTGCACGCTGACGCCATCGACGCCTTCGCCGACGTCAAGCGCAAGGAGGCCGTCGGCCAGTACGACCTGTTCGGGGCCGGCTTCGGTGACGCCGACACCGGCAGCACCACCGTGATGCCGACCATCGGCGACGCCGAGTGGGACAAGCGGGACAAGCTCGCCTTCGAGCGCGAGATGCTCGGCCTCTACGTCTCCGACCACCCGCTGTTCGGCCTGGAGCACGTCCTGGGTGCGGCGGCCGACACCACCATCGCCGCGCTGTCGGAGGAGGGCACCGTGCCCGACGGCGCGGTGGTCACCCTGGCCGGCATCCTCTCCGGCGTGCAGCGCCGGGTCACCAAGCAGGGGCGGGCCTGGGCCTCGGCCGCGCTGGAGGACCTGGCCGGCGGGGTGGAGACGCTGTTCTTCCCGAACACCTACGAGGTGATCGGCCAGTACATCGCCGAGGACGCGATCGTGGTGGTCAAGGGCCGGGTGGACCGGCGCGACGACACCCCCCGGATCATGGCGATGGACATGTCCATGCCGGACGTCACCAGCGCCCCCGGCAGCAAGCCGGTGACGCTGACCATCCCGGTGCACCGGTGCACGCCGCCGCTGGTGGAACGGCTGAAGGAGACCCTGGTGCTGCACCCGGGCGACACCGAGGTGCACGTCAAGCTGCTCAACGGCGGCAAGGTGACCACCCTGCGGCTCGGCCCGTTCCGGGTGGCCGCCACCACCGCGCTGATGGGTGACCTCAAGAGCGTCCTCGGCCCGGCCAACGTGAGCTGACCGCCGGGCGGTGGCCACCACCGCCCGGCGCCCAGGTCACTTGCCGCCGGTGACGATCCCCGGGTTGATGCACAGTCCGGGGGTGCTGCCGTTCTTCTCGGCGATCTCCAGGCAGCGGGACACCTTGTCGACCTTGGCGTTGGTCTCGGTGATCTGCCGCTGGATGTCGGCGTTGCGGCGGTCCTGTTCGAGGTTGCGGGTCTGGGCGAGCTTGTCCTGGAATGCCTTGATGTTGCCCTCGGTCTTGTCGTCGTGGTTGACCCGGGTGATGGTGACGGACAGGATGTCGACGTCGCCGGAGAGCCGGCCCTCGGCGTTGCTCCGGATGCTCTCGGCGAACGGCTTGAGGTCGACGTTCAGGTTCCCCGTCCGGGCGTCGATCTTCTCCAGCGGGTTGTACGTGGTGAAGGCGTCGTTGACCGCGCTGTCGAGCTGCACCCCCACCCGCTGGCCCCGGAAGCTCTCGAAGTCGCCCTTGTAGTCCATGAACTGCTTCGGCGCGTTCTCCGGCTTGACCTGCCACTCGACCAGCACCTCGACGCAGGCGTCGGCGAGCGTGCCGGTGCGGACCCGGACACACTGGTCGCCGCCGATGTGGTCGTACTTCTGCCGGCCGGCGTCCCACTCGCCGACCTTCTGCCAGGGGGCGACCCACTTGAGCCCGGAGCCGGTGACCTCGCCGGTCGGCTTGTTGAAGCTGGTGACGATGCCGACCGAGCGGATCGGCACGGAGTGCGCGCTGGAGCCGACCCCGAACAGCAGCGCGCCGGCCAGGCAGCCGAGCGCGACCAGCGTGCTGGTGCGCCTGACCGCAGGGTACCGGGCGAGGAGCCGGACCGCTCCGGCGACGGCCGCCCCGATGGCGAGGATGACGGCGAACGTGAAGCCGACGGGCACGGGGCATCACCCTTCCAGGGGAGCGTCGCTGTGTAGATCATCAACGTAGGTCAGCGGGTCAAGCCGGTGTCGGTCGGTGGCCGGCGGGTGCGGGCCACCACCGGCGGATTGGTGCTGACCGGGCGCGCGGGGGTGTCACTAGCCTCGACGCATGGAGTTGGCGCAGGCACGCGAGCTGTGGCGGGCGGAACCCGGCTGGTTGAACACCGCCAGTTACGGGCTCCCGCCCGAGCCGGTCTGGACGGCGGTGCAGGAGGCGCTGGCCGACTGGCGGGTGGGGCGTACCTCCCACGAGGTGTGGGAGGAGGCCACCGGGCGGTCCCGGGAGGCGTTCGCCGGCCTGGTCGGGGTGCCGGTGACCGACGTCGCGGTCGGCGGCAGCGTGTCGCAGCTGCTCGGGCCGATCGCCGCCGCCCTGCCCGCCGGGGCCACCGTGGTCGTCCCCGAGGTCGAGTTCACCGCCAACCTCTTCCCCTGGCTGGTGCAGGAGGAACGCGGGGTGCGGGTGCGCACCGTGCCGCTGGCCGGCCTGCGGGAGGCGATCGACGCCGACACCGACCTGGTCGCGTTCAGCCTGGTGCAGTCCGCCGACGGGGCCGTCGCCCCGTACGCGGAGATCGTGGCCGCGGCCCGCGCGCACGACGCGCTGGTGGTGGTGGACGCCACCCAGGCGTGCGGGTGGCTGCCGTTCGACGCGGCGCTGGCCGACGCGGTCGCGGTCGGGACGTACAAGTGGCTGGTGTCGCCGCGCGGCTCGGCGCTGGCCTACCTGGCCCCGGCGCTGCGCGGGCGGATGCGCCCGGACGCCGCCGGCTGGTTCGCCGGCAAGGAGCCGCTGTCCAGCTACTACGGCCCGCCGCTGCGGCTGGCCGACGACGCCCGCCGGTTCGACAGCTCCCCGGCCTGGTTCAGCTGGGTGGGCACCGCCCCGGCGCTGGAACTTCTCGCCGCGCTCGGCCCGGCGACGATCGGGGCGTACGACGTGGCGTTGGCGAACCGGTTCCTGGCCGGGCTGGGCCGGCCGCCGGGGGACAGCGCGATCGTCGTGGTGGAGGTGCCCGACGCGGAGCGGCGGCTGGCGCGCGCCGGGGTCCGGGCGGCGGTGCGCGCCGGCCGGGTCCGGGTCGCGTTCCACCTCTACACCACCGAGGCGGACGTGGACCTGGCGCTGGAGGCGCTCGCCGGCTGAACCACCGCGGTTTTTCCCCGACGGCGCATCCGAACCGCCCCGTCCGGGCGAACCCCCTGGTAACGGTGTCCTACCCGGGGGGTGCGTCTGGTGTTGTCGGATCCGATGCCGGTCGAGGCCGTCGAGACGGCCCACAAGCGGCTCTCGGCCGCCGCCGAGGACCTCGATGCGAACCTGGTCGCCGCGCTGGTGCTGGAGTTCGCCGCCGACGCCGGGGTGGCGGCGGTGTGGGAGGCGGTGTGCGTGCCGCTGCTGGCCGGGCTGCGCGGGCGCGACGCTGCCGAGATCGCCGTCGAGCACGCCCTGTCCGAGGGCATCCGGATCGGGTTGGACGTGCACCGGCGGGTTCCCGGCCGGCGGCTGCGCACCGACGGGGTGCTGCTCGCCGGGGCCGAGAACGAGGCGCACTGCCTGGGCCTGCACGCGGTGGCCGCCGCCCTGCGCGAGCAGGGTCGGGGCTGCCTGCACCTGGGGCCGGCGCTGCCCTGGGTGGCGCTGGGCTCCGCCGTGCTGCGGGCCCGCCCGCGGGTCGTGGTGGTGTGGTCGCAGACGCCGGTCACCGGCCGCGCGTACCGCCTGGTCCGCTTCGGTCGCGACTTCCCGGGGGTACGCGTGTACGCCGCCGGGCCGGGCTGGATCGAGCCCCTCGCACCCCCGGCGACCCGGTTGACCAGCTTCTCCGCCGCGCTGGCCGCCTGCGGGCCGCCGGCCTGACCGGGTGACCCGCACCACATTCGATACGAACCGGTGCCGTATCGAAACATGAGGCTCGTAAGGTGAGCACCGTTACGAGTCTGACCCGTTCCGTATCTCCACGGTACGGGTGCAACCGGGGGGAGCACCGGAGCGTATGCAACCGCACGAGAACACCGGACATCCGAGACGATGGGCGATCCTCGGCGTGCTGGTGGTCAGCCTGCTCGTCGTCGTCCTCGACAACACCATCCTCAACGTCGCCCTGCGCACCCTGGCCGACCCGGTGCACGGCCTCGGGGCCAGCCAGGGCGAGCTGGAATGGGCGATCAACTCCTACACCCTCGTCTTCGCCGGTCTGCTGTTCACCTTCGGTGTCCTCGGCGACCGGGCCGGCCGACGCCGGTTCCTGCTCGTCGGCCTGGTCCTGTTCGGCCTGTCGTCCCTGCTCTCGGCGTACGCGCAGAGCCCCGGCCAGCTGATCGCGGCCCGCGCCCTGATGGGCGTCGGCGGCGCGGCGATCATGCCGGTGACCCTGTCGATCATCTCCAACGTCTTCGACCCCCGGGAACGGGGCCGCGCCATCGGCGTCTGGGCCGGCGCGGTCGGCCTGGCGGTGGCGATCGGCCCGATCCTGGGCGGCGCGCTGCTGGAGCACTTCTGGTGGGGTTCGGTCTTCCTGATCAACGTGCCGGTGGTGGCGCTCGGGGTGCTGCTGGTGGCCCTGCTGGTGCCCGAGTCGCGGGACCCCAGCCCGGGTCGGGTCGACATCCTCGGCGTGCTGCTCTCCGTCGTCGGCCTGGTCGCGCTGACCTACGGCATCATCGACGGCGGCGAGCACGGCTTCGGCCGACCGACCGTGTGGGCCGCGATCCTCGGCGGTGTGGCGGTGCTGGCCTGGTTCGTCGCGCACGAACGGCGCAGCGACCACCCCTCGCTGGACGTGCGGCTGTTCCGGGTGCCCCGGTTCGCCGCCCCGGTGGCGATCGTCGGGCTGGTCTTCTTCGCCGCCATGGGCGTGATGTTCTTCAGCTCGTTCTACATGCAGCTCGTCCGCGGCTACAGCCCACTGGAGACCGGCCTGTTCTTCCTGCCGTTCGCCGGGGCCCAGCTGGTCTTCGCGCCGCGCAGCGCCGCCATGGTGCGCCGGTACGGCGGCCGGGCGGTCGCCACGGTCGGCCTCGTGCTGACCGCCGTGGCGCTGGCCGCGTTCGCCTTCATCGACGCCACCACGCCGATCTGGGTGGTGCTGGTGGCCTTCTTCCTCCAGGGTGTCGGGATGGCGAACATCATGCCGCCGGCCACCGAGTCGATCATGTCGGCGCTGCCCCGGGAGAAGGCAGGCGTCGGCTCGGCGGTGAGCAACACCGTCCGCCAGGTCGCCGGTGCGCTGGGCGTCGCGGTGCTCGGCTCGGTGCTCTCCGCGGTCTACCGGCAGGACATCGCCACGGTCGCCGACGCCCTGCCCGCACCGGCGCGGGAGGCGGCCACCGAGTCGGTCTCCGGGGCGTACGCGGCGGCGGCCCAGCTCGGCCCGGCGGCCCCGCGGCTGATCGCGGCGGCCAACGACGCCTTCGTCTCGGCCATGCACTGGGCGGCGGCGATCTCCGCCGTGGTGGCCGCCCTCGGCATCATCATCGTGCTGCGCTGGATGCCGGGCCGGCCCGACGCGGCCGTCACCGCCACGCCGGTGGCGGAGCGGGAACTGGCCGGAACCACGTAGGTTCGCAGAACGATGTCCGACCTGAACCCCACCGCCGATGCTCCGCGGTCGCCCGGGCGACCGCGGAGCACCCGCGCGGACGAGGCCATCATCGAGGCCACCCTGGACCTGCTCGCCGAGGGCAGCACCATCGAGGCCCTGTCGATCGAGTCGATCGCCACCCGCGCCGGGGTGGGCAAGGCCACCATCTACCGCCGCTGGCCCGGCAAGGACGCCCTGCTGCTGGACGCGCTGCGCCGGCTCAAGGGGGTGGTCGCCCAGCCGGCCGGGCACTCCGTCCGCGACGACCTGGTGCTGCTGGTCGGTGCCGTCGGGCACAACATCGACCCCCGGGCCGAGCGGATCATGCCGTGCCTGGTGCCCGAGGTGAACCGCAGCCCGGACCACTTCCAGCTCTACCAGAACATCATCGAGCCCCGCCGCAAGATCATGCGGGAGGTGCTCCGCCGGGGCGTGGCCGCAGGCGAACTGCGCGCCGACCTCGACATCGAGGTGGCGATGGCGCTGCTCACCGGGCCGATGCTGATCCAGCGGCTGCTGCGCTGGCACCCGGAGCTGGACGACCGGCTGCTGCCCGAGAAGGTCGTCGACGGCGTGCTCGACGGGCTGCGGGCCCGCTGAGCCCCACCGCCGGGCGGCGTGTCCGCCCACCGGCGTGTCGGGGCGGACCAGTAGGGTGTCGAACACCCGTACTGTCGAGGGGCCTGGAGGAGACGGCGTGCGTGTGCTGGGCGTCGACCCGGGGCTGACCCGGTGCGGGGTCGGCGTGGTCGAGGGCGTGCCGGGCCGCCCCTGCACGCTGGTCGCCTACTACGTCGTCTACACCGACCCCACCGACGACCTGTCACTGCGCCTGCTGCACCTGGACCGCTCGCTGACCGACCTGGTCGCCGAGCACCGGCCCGACGCGGTCGCCGTCGAGCGGGTGTTCAGCCAGCACAACGTCCGCACCGTGATGGGCACCGCCCAGGCCAGCGGCATCGCCGTGCTGGCCGGCGCGCGCGCCGGGCTGCCGGTGCAGACGTACACCCCGAGCGAGGTCAAGGCCGCGGTGACCGGCTCCGGCCAGGCCGACAAGAAGCAGATGACCACGATGGTCACCCGGCTGCTGCGGCTGGCCGAGCCCCCCAAACCGGCCGACGCGGCCGACGCCCTGGCGCTGGCCATCTGCCACGTGTGGCGCGGCGGCACCCGCTCCAAGCTGGCCGAGGCCGCCGACCGGGCACGACGAGGAGGAGCACGATGATCGCCAGTGTGCGCGGCACGGTGACCGCGACCGGCCCGGACCACGCGGTGGTGGAGGTCGGGGGGATCGGTCTGGCGGTGCAGTGCGCCCCGGGCACCCTGGCCGAGCTGCGGGTCGGTCAGCCGGCCCGGCTCGCCACCAGCCTGGTGGTCCGGGAGGACTCGCTCACCCTCTACGGCTTCGCCGACGACGACGCCAAGCAGCTGTTCGAGCTGCTCCAGACGGCCAGCGGGGTCGGCCCGCGGCTGGCCCAGGCGGTGCTGGCCGTGCACACCCCCGACGCGGTGCGCAAGGCCATCGCCAACGCCGACACCGCCGCCCTGACCCGGGTGCCCGGGATCGGCAAGAAGGGCGCCGAACGGCTGGTCCTGGAGCTGCGTGACCGGATCGGCCCGGTCCCGGTGGGCCCCGACGGCGCGGCCGGGGTGACCGTGGGCGCCTGGCCGGAGCAGGTCCGCCAGGCGCTGGTCGGGCTCGGCTGGACGGCCGGCCAGGCCGACCAGGCGGTGGCCGCCGTGGCGGAGACCGTGGACGGGCCCACCCCGCCGGTGCCGGTCCTGCTCAAGCAGGCCATCCGACTGCTCGGCCGGACCCGGTGACCGGCGTGGCACGGTCGCGGCCGGGGCGGCCGGCATGAGCGGCGACGGCCTGGTCTCGGCGTACGCCGACGACGCGGAGCGGGACGCGGAGGTCAGCGTCCGGCCGAAGCGGCTGGACGAGTTCATCGCCCAGCACCGGGTCCGCGACCAGCTCGACCTGCTGTTGCAGGGCGCGATGCGGCGCGGCGCCCCACCCGACCACATCCTCCTGTCGGGGCCGCCAGGCCTCGGTAAAACGACGTTGGCCAATATCGTGGCGGCCGAGCTGGGCTCCGGCATCCGGGTGACCAGCGGGCCGGTGATCGAGCGCTCCGGCGACCTGGCCGCCATCCTGACCAGCCTCGCCGAGGGCGACGTGCTGTTCATCGACGAGATCCACCGGATCGCCAAGCCGGCGGAGGAACTGCTCTACAGCGCCATGGAGGACTTCCGGGTCGACGTGATCGTCGGCAAAGGGCCGGGGGCCACCGCGATCCCGCTCGACGTGGAGCCGTTCACCCTGGTCGGCGCGACCACCCGGTCCGGCCTGCTGACCGGCCCGATGCGGGACCGCTTCGGCTTCGTCGCGCACCTCGACTTCTACTCCCCGGCCGACCTGGAGGCGCTGCTGCACCGCTCGGCGCGCATCCTGGGCGTGCCGATCACCCCGGAGGGGGCGGTGGAGATCGCCGGCCGGTCCCGGGGCACCCCCAGGATCGCCAACCGGCTGCTGCGCCGGGTGCGCGACTACGCCGAGGTCCGGGCCGACGGCGTGGTCACCCTGGAGACCGCCCGCTCCGCCCTGACCGTGTACGACGTGGACGCCCTCGGCCTGGACCGGCTGGACCGGGCGGTGCTGACCGCGCTCGTGGACTCGTTCCGGGGTGGCCCGGTGGGCCTGTCCACCCTGGCGGTGGCGGTGGGGGAGCAGCCGGACACGGTGGAGGAGGTCTGCGAGCCGTTCCTGGTCCGCGCCGGGCTGCTGGCCCGTACGCCCCGGGGCCGGGTGGCCACCGAGGCCGCCTGGCGACACCTCGGCCGCACTCCACCAAATGGTACATTTGGCGTGGAAGCCCCCGCCGTGCCCGATCTCTTCTCGAACGCACCCGATCCACCGTGATCTGAACGTGATCTGCGCCGCATTCGGCGTTCCCAGGTGCAGGGATTAGACTCGCCGCGGTCTGTACAGGATGTGAATATCCGCCTCCGCTCCGGTGCGCACGTGCCGGGACGGGGGCCAATGGGAAGGTCGCACACCGTGCTTTACGCAGCACAGTCCGGCGGAGGCGCCGGCAGTCTGACGCCGATCCTCATGATCGCCCTGCTCTTCGGGGTCATGTACTTCATGATGATCCGGCCGCAGCAGAAGCGCCGCCGCGAGGCTGAGGCCATGCAGTCCGCGCTCGGCCCCGGTGACGAGGTCGTCACCATCGGCGGGCTCTACGGCACGGTCGTGGGTGTCGAGGACGACACCGTGCTGCTGGAGGTGGCCCCCGGCGTGCAGACCCGTTACGCCCGCCCGGCCATCGCCCGGGTGGTCACCCGGGCCGAGCGCCCCGAGGCCGACGAGCCGGTCACCGAGGACGTGGAAGTCGTCAAGGAGTGAAACCGCCACCCGCCCGGCACCACGGGCGGGTAGCGGCGGGACAACTGGATAGGTGGGCCGGTCCCCAGGGTCGGCACCCGCACCGTCCGCCCGACGCCACCACGTCGGCGGTGGTGCGCCGTGCCGTCGGTCGGGAGTGGCCCGCGCAGAGCACGTCGGGGCGGGAACCCCGCTCCGACCTCGTCGCCGCTGCGCCGGCGGCGCGACCGTTACAGGGAGACAGACAGCCGTGGCACCACCTCAGGGACAGATGCGCCCCGGGCGGCAGCTCGCCGTGCTCGGGTTCATCTTCGTCGTCCTCTATTCCTTGGTGTTCTTCTCGGGCGGCGCCAGCGGCGGCTGGAAGGACCGGCTGGAGCCGCGGCTCGGCCTGGACCTGATCGGTGGCACCCGGCTGACGCTGGAGGCGACCAACAGCATCGACGGTAAGCCCCCGACGTCGGCCAACCTGGAGGAGGCCCGGCAGATCATCGAGAGCCGGGTCAACGCCTACGGTGTGGCCGAGGCCGAGGTGGTCACCGAGGGCAACCGGAACATCGTCATCTCCCTGCCCGGTGAGAACCGTGACCTGACCGACGTCGGCAGCGCCGCGGAGCTGCGCTTCCGCAAGGTGCTCAAGGCCGCCGACGGCAGCGGCACGGTCGCCGCCCCGGCGCCGTCGGGCAGCGCGTCGCCGGCCCCGTCCGGCAGCGCCTCGCCCGCCCCGTCGGGCAGCGCCTCGCCGAAGGCCTCCGGCAGCGCCTCGCCGAAGGTGTCCGGTTCGCCGAGCGCCGGTGGGCAGGGCGGCGGCGCCCCCGCGCCGAGCGCCAGCGCCACCCCGTCCGGGTCGGCCTCGCCGAGCGCCCCGGCCGCCTCGCCCAGCGCCAGCGAGGCCCCGGTGCCGCAGAGCATCGAGGAGCAGCGCAAGGCCGTCGAGAAGAAGGTCGGCGCGGCCGCCTGGGCCGCCGCGAGCGGGCTCCAGGCCCCGGCCGACCTGGGCACCAACCCGGCCCTGGCGGAGACGTTCAAGCCGTTCGGCACGCTCTCCCCGCAGGAGGTCGCGGTGCTGAGCCCGCAGATGCAGTTCAACGTGCCGACCATCACCTGCGCCCAGCTCGACAAGCGGCCCCCCGCGTCGATCAAGGACGAGAAGCAGCAGGTGGTCGCCTGTGAGGGTGGCGCGGCGAAGTACCTGCTCGACCAGGCCAAGGTGGTCGGCACCGACGTCAAGGACGCCAACGCGGTCCTCGACCAGGCCAGCACCTGGGTGGTCAGCCTGAACTTCACCGGCGACGGCCAGTCCAAGTGGACCGAGCTGACCCGGGAGGCGTTCAACAACACCGGCGGCGGCTGCGACCAGACGGCCCTGGGCCAGGACGGCAAGTGCCGGGTGGCCGTGGTGCTGGACAACGAGATCGTCTCCTCGCCCGAGATCCAGGGCGTGCTCACCGGCGACTCGCAGATCACCGGCAGCTTCGACAACACGTCGGCCAACGCGCTGGCCAGCCAGCTGCGCTACGGCGCGCTGCCGGTCACCTTCGTGCCGCAGGAGCAGCAGAACGTCACCGCGACGCTGGGCGACAGCCACCTGCGGGCCGGTCTGCTGGCCGCCGGCATCGGCATGCTGCTGGTCATCATCTACTCGTTCTTCTACTACCGGCTGCTCGGCTCGGTCATCTTCCTGAGCCTGGTGCTCTCGGCGTTGCTGGTCTTCGGCGCGCTGGTGGTGCTCGGCCGGTCGATCGGCTTCACCCTCACCCTCGCCGGCATCGCCGGCATGATCGTCTCGCTCGGTGTGGCGGCGGACTCGTTCGTCATCTACTTCGAACGGCTCAAGGACGAGATCCGGGAGGGGCGCAGTCCACGTAGCGCGGTGCCCCGGGCCTGGATCCGGGCCCGCCGGACGATCATCTCGGCCAACGCGATCACCCTGATGTCCGCCGTGGTCCTCTACATCGTCTCGGTCGGCACGGTGAAGGGCTTCGCCTTCGCCCTCGGCCTGGCGACCGTGCTCGACCTGGTGGTCGTCTTCCTGTTCCGGCACCCGATCATGACGATGTTCGCCCGGACCCCGGCGTTCCTGTCGCCGCGGGTCAGCGGCCTCGGTCGGGCCCTGCCACCCCGTTCGGCCGAGCCGGGCACCGCCCGCAACCCGCGCGTCAAGGAGGCCTGAGATGGCTAAGAGTGGTCTGGCGTCCCGGCTCTACCGGGGCGAGGCCGGTCTCAACATCGTCGGCCGGCGCAAGCTGTGGTTCACCGTCGCCGGGGTGCTGGTGCTGATCGCCGTGCTCAGCTTCGCGGTGCGCGGCTTCAGCCTGGGCATCGAGTTCGCCGGCGGCAACTCGTTCCAGGTGCCGGCCAGCGTCGGCACCCTGGACCAGACCGAGGACAAGGTCAACGAGGCGCTGGCCGCCGAGGGCGGCGGCGCCGAGGTGGTGACCGCGCAGAAGGTCGGCAGCACCAGCGGCGAGTACTACGAGCTGCGCACCTCGCAGCTCAGCGCCGAGCAGGCCAACGCGGTCAAGGCCAAGATGGCCGACGAGTTCGGCATCAACGCCGACCAGATCAGCGGCAGCCAGGTCAGCGAGGCCTGGGGCAGCCAGGTCACCTCCCGGGCGCTGCTCGGCCTGGTCATCTTCGTCCTGGTGGTGGCGGCCTACCTGGTGCTGCGGTTCGAGTGGCGGATGGCGGTCGCCGCGATCGTCTCGCTGTTCATGAACCTGATCCTCACCGCCGGCATCTACTCGCTGGTCGGCTTCGAGGTCACCCCGTCGACGATCATCGGGTTCCTCACCATCCTGGGCTTCGCGCTCTACGACGTGGTGGTGGTCTTCGACAAGGTCCAGGAGAACACCCGGGGCATCACCGCCAACAACAACCAGACCTACGGTGAGGCGGCCAACCTGGCGCTCAACCAGAGCCTGATGCGGTCGCTGAACACCTCGGTGGTCGCCCTGCTCCCGGTCGGCGGTCTGCTCTTCATCGGTGCCGGCCTGCTCGGCGCGGGCACCCTGAAGGACCTGGGCCTGGTGCTGTTCGTCGGTATGGCGATGGCGTTCCTGACCTCGATCCTGCTCTCCACCCCGCTGCTGGTGCTGCTGAAGAACCAGGACCCGCGGATCGACGCGCACACCAAGCGGGTGCTGGCCCGCCGGGGTGCCATCGCCCGGGGCGAGATCACCCCGCGCGGTGCCCGGCAGGCCGCCGCCGAGGAGGCCACCGACGAGCCGATCGACCCGGAGGCGGCGGCCCTGGCCGGCAGCGCGCCGAAGGTCGGCGCGCGTCCGGCGGCCAAGCGGTCGGCCGGCGCCCGGGGCGGTCGTCCCGCCGGGGGCGGCGGTAACCGGCCCGGTGGCGCGAAGCGGCGCTGACCGACGGGCGACCCGCCCCACGTCGGATCGACGGCGTCCGCCATGCTGTGCGAGCAGCGTGACGGACGCCGTCGTCGTATCGAAGGAGAGCCGACCACCGTGACGGAGACCCACAGCACCGGTGTACGCGGGGACAGCGGCCCGCAGGTGGCCCGGCTGGTCGCCAGCCGGGTACTGGACGTGCCGGACTTCCCCAAGCCCGGGGTCATGTTCAAGGACCTGATGCCGTTGTTCGCCGACGGCGACGTGTTCCGTGAGGTGATCGACGGGATCATCGACCACCACGGGCGGGACAACTTCGACATCGTGGTCGGCATCGAGGCCCGGGGTTTCGTGATCGCCGCCGCGATCGCGTACGCGACCGGGTTGGGGGTGGTGCCGGTGCGCAAGGCGGGCAAGCTGCCCCGGCCGGCGTACGCGGCCTCCTACGCCCTGGAGTACGGCGAGGCGACGCTGGAGGTGCACCAGGACGCCTTCACCGCCGGGCACCGGGTGCTGGTGGTCGACGACGTGCTGGCCACCGGCGGCACCGCCGAGGCGACCCTCGGGCTGGTGGAGCGGGCCGGCGGCACGGTGGCCGGGTTCACCGTGCTGCTGGAGCTGGGCTTCCTGGGTGGGCGGGAACGGCTCGCCGGGCGTCCGGTCCATGCCCTGCTGACCGTTTGATTCCTGGGTCGTCCCGCCGACCTGGGACGGACCGTCCGGCGGAGCGGCACGGCACCTACCGTACGGGTAGCATTGCCCATTGCTGACCGGACGGTCACCCGTCCGGGCGGCGGTCAGGTGCCGGCCGCGGGGCCGGCGGGCAGTGCCATCGGCCCGACGGCGGCCGGCGGGAACACGCCGGCCTGGCGGCCGGTTCGGCAATACAGGCGTCGGCCGTACGGCCGGCGTGGTCCCGGCGATCGGTGAGGAGGCCGGTGTCCCACGACGTCGTCCCTCCGGTGGAGGGCACGGTGCACCCGACAGGCGACGCTGACGGCGCGGTGACCGCTCGGAAGAATGATCCGGCGGCCGGTCCGACGGGGACCGGCGACGACGTCGGCGGCACACCGGACGGCCTGGCGGCGGGGGTGTCGTTCGACGACGACCCGTCGCCGAGCGGTGGTTTCGCGCTCTCCAACGCCCCGACCGGTCGTCGGGTGCGGGCGCGGCTGGCCCGGTTCAACGCCCCGTGGCAGACCTCACAGGTCAGCGAGGTGCTCGAACCGCTGATCGCCAGCCACCGGGAGAACCATCCGAAGGCCGACGCCCGGCTGCTCCAGCGGGCCTTCGACACGGCCGCGCGCTGGCACTCCGGCCAGTACCGCAAGTCCGGCGACCCGTACATCACCCATCCGCTGGCGGTGGCGACCATCCTGGGCAACCTGGGGATGGACACCACCACGCTGGTGGCGGCCCTGCTGCACGACACGATCGAGGACACCGAGTACACCCTCGACCAGATGAAGGTCGACTTCGGTCCCGAGGTCACCCTGCTCGTCGACGGTGTGACGAAGCTGGACAAGGTCAAGCTGGGCGACGCGGCCAAGGCGGAGACGATCCGCAAGATGGTCGTGGCGATGGCGAAGGACCCCCGGGTCCTGGTGATCAAGCTGGCCGACCGGCTGCACAACATGCGCACGCTGTCCTTCCTGCCGGCGCCCAAGCGGGAGCAGAAGGCCAAGGAGACGCTGGAGATCCTGGCCCCGCTGGCCCACCGGCTCGGTATGAACACGATCAAGTGGGAACTGGAGGACCTCGCCTTCGGCACCCTCTTCCCCAAGCGGTACGAGGAGATCCTGCGGCTGATCGGGGAGCACCAGCCGCAGCGGGAGTCGCTGCTCAAGCAGGTCACCCAGAAGGTCGGCACCGACCTGAAGGCCGCCAAGATCAAGGCGGAGACGACCGGCCGGCCGAAGCACCTCTACTCGATCTACCAGAAGATGATCGTGCGGGGGCGGGACTTCAACGACATCTACGACCTGGTCGGGGTGCGCATCCTGGTCGACACGGTGCGGGACTGCTACGCGGCGCTGGGGGTCATCCACGCCAACTGGCAGCCGGTGCCGGGCCGGTTCAAGGACTACATCGCGATGCCCAAGTTCAACATGTACCAGTCGTTGCACACGACGGTCATCGGGCCCACCGGCAAGCCGGTGGAGATGCAGATCCGCACGTACGCGATGCACCGCACCGCCGAGTTCGGCATCGCCGCGCACTGGAAGTACAAGGAGCACAAGGGCACCCAGATCGTCGGCCCGCCGGCGCACATCGACGAGATGACCTGGCTGCGGCAGCTGCTGGACTGGCAGCGGGAGGCCGCCGACCCGTCGGAGTTCCTCGACGCGTTGCGGTTCGACCTGTCCAGCCAGGAGGTGTACGTCTTCACCCCGAAGGGCGACGTCATCCCGCTGCCGACCGGGTCGACGCCTGTCGACTTCGCGTACGCGGTGCACACCGAGGTCGGGCACAAGTGCATCGGGGCGCGGGTCAACGGCAAGCTGGTGCCGTTGGAGTCGACGCTGTCCAACGGCGACGTGATCGAGATCTTCACCTCGAAGTCCGACACGGCGGGCCCGACGCAGGACTGGCTGAGCTTCGTCAAGAGCCCCCGGGCGCGCACCAAGATCCGCCAGTACTTCAACAAGGAGCGGCGTGAGGAGGCGATCGAGGCCGGTAAGGACTCGATCGTCAAGGCGATGCGTAAGCAGGGCATGCCGTTGCAGCGGATGCTCACCTCCGACGCGCTGATGGCGATCGCCCGCGACCTCCACCTCGCCGACGTCGCCTCGCTCTACGCGGCGGTCGGCGACAGCCAGGTGTCGGCGCAGTCAGTGGTGCAGAAGCTGATGGCCGCGTACGGCGGTGAGGAGGGCGCGGCGGAGGACATCGCCGAGACCGCCGTCGCCACCCGTCCGCCGCACAGCCGGCAGAACAGCAGCGACCCCGGGGTCGTGGTGCGGGGCGTCAGCGACGTCTGGATCAAGCTGGCCCGGTGCTGCACGCCGGTGCCCCCGGACTCGGTCTTCGGGTTCGTCACCCGCTCCGGCGGGGTGAGCGTGCACCGCGACGACTGCGCCAACGCCGAGGACCTGCGGGCCCAGGTCGAGCGGGTGGTGGAGGTCAGCTGGAAGCTCACCTCCGCCTCGACGTTCCTGGTGGCCATCCAGGTGGAGGCCCTCGACCGGCACAAGCTGCTGGCCGACGTCACCCGGGTGCTCTCCGAGGAACGGGTCAACATCCTGTCGGCGACGGTCACCACCACCCGGGACCGGGTGGCGGTGAGCCGGTTCAGCTTCGAGATGGCCGACCCGAAGCACCTGGGGCACCTGCTGGCCGCCGTCCGCAAGGTCGACGGGGTCTTCGACGCCTACCGGGTCACCTCCGGCGCCTGACCGTCGGCCGCGTTCCACGAGCACCTGACACACGAAAGCGCCCGCCGGTTCAGCCGGCGGGCGCTTCGTCGTACGGTGCGGGTCAGCTCTCGATGTCGCTCATCGTCAGCTTGGTGATGGTGACCTCCTTCTTGGGGTGGCCACCCCCCGCCTGCTGCGCGAACGCCTTGTCGTCGCCGGCCGCCCCGACCTGCTTGACCAGGTCCATGCCGGAGGTGATGGTGCCCAGCACGGTGTAGTTCGGGTCGAGCTGCGAGTCGCCGTAGACGATGAAGAACTGGCTGCCGGTGCTGCCCGGCTGCCCGGAGTTGGCCATCGCGATGACGCCCTCCGGGTAGGGGGGCCGCTTGTCGGTCGGCAGGTTCTCCTCGGCCATGCCGTAGCTCGGCCCACCGGTGCCGTCGGTCTGCCGCCAGCCCTTGCCGGTCGCGCTCGGGTCGCCGCACTGGAGCACCTTGATGCCCTCGGTCACCAGCCGGTGGCACTTGGTGTTGTCGAAGAAGCCCTTGCTGGCCAGGTGGGTGAAGCTGCCGGCGGTGCAGGGCACCTTGGTCCGGTCGATCTTGGCGACGATCGGGCCCAGGTTGGTGTCGATGGTCATCGTCTGGGTGCCCTTGTTGGCCTGCTGATTCGGCGGCAGCCCGACGTCCTTGACCTGCGCCGGCCGGCCCTCCTTCGGCGTCTCGGTGTAGGTGCACTGCGAGAAGCCCTCGGTGCCGGCGGCCTGCTGCGTGCTGTCGTCGTCGTCGCCACCGAGGCTGGTCGCCAACCAGACGGTACCGGCGACCACGAGCACCAGGATGGCGGCGGCTCCGACGATCGCCTGCGTCTGCCGGCGCTTGCGGGCCCTGGCCGAACGCTCGGCCATCTCCCGCTCAAGTCGGGCCCGCGCCGCCGCGCGCTGCCGCTCTCTCGTGGACGTCACGGTCACTCCTCCTGGGCTTTCTCTGGCGCGGCGGGGCCGCAGGTACGGGTTGTGGGCCGGCTCAGCCGGCGCTCGGGCTGGCCGCCGGGGACGCGGCCGGGGAACCGGTCGCCGGTGCCGGGGCGGCCTGCGCCTCGCCGACGGTGAGCTTGCGGATCACCACGTCGGTCTTCGGCTTGACCTTGGCGCCCGCCCCGTTGTCCACGGTCGGCAGGGCGCCGATCTTCTCCACCACGTCGAGGCCGCCGGTGATCCGGCCGATGATCGGGTACGCGGGCTGGGCCGGGCTGGAGTCCTTGAAGAAGAGCAGGAACTGGCTGCCGTTGGCACCCGGCGGGTTGCCGATCATCGCGACCGTGCCCTTGGGGTAGGTCGGCGGCTGCCCGGGGGCCGGGCTGGCCGAGGGGCTCGCCTCGGGCGCGGTCGGCACGTTCTCGTTGTAGAACGAGTAGGTGGGGCCGCCGAGGCCGGTGCCGCTCGGGTCGCCGCAGCGCAGCGCGCCCTCGGTGGTGATCTCGTGGCACTTGGTGTTGTCGTAGAACGACGCCCCGGCCAGGTGGGCGATGCTCGCCCCGGCGCAGGGGGCCCCGGCGAGATCCAGCTCTGCGGTGATCGGGCCGCCCTGGTCGGTGTCGATGGTCATCGTGCGTACCCCGGTGGTGGGCAGGTCCCTGGTGGCCGGGGTGCCGACGTCCTTGAGGTTGGTGTTGGCGGTCGCGTCCTGCGGCGTCCAGAGGCAGACGTCCTCGGCGGCCTTCTGCTCCGGCTCCCGGTCGAAGGCACCCAGCCCCCACGCCGCACCGGCCACGATCAGCACCAGCACCACTGCCGCACCGACCCCGGCCTGGATCTGTCGACGCCGGCGGGCGGCGGCGGCCCGCCGGGCCAACTGCCGGTCGAGCTTCTCCCGCGCGAGCTTGCGCTGCCGGTCCCTGCTGGAAGCCACCCGTGCTCCCCTTCCTCTACCCTGGTCGTCACCGGCGGTCGGGCCGTGCGCGCCCGCCGTGCCCGCAGGTGCGCCACGCCACACGCCCGCCAGAGTGTACGGGTACCTGCTGTGAAAGTGGTGTACGAGGGCCGGCCTGGGTTTATCAAAGTGCGTCACTGTGCCGTGCGGGGCCCGTGGTACGGGTGGGCGCGGATATCGGATCGCGCCGACGACTAGGCTGCCCAGGAGACGGACGACTGAGACGGAAGGGGAGCGGACGTGCTCGTGGCCGGCTTTCCCGCGGACGCCTTCGGCACCAACTGCTACGTGGTGGCGACCGCGCCGGGGGAGCAGTGCGTGGTGGTCGACCCCGGTATCGGGGTACTCGACCGGCTCGACGCCGTGCTCGCCGAGCACCGCCTGCACCCGGCCGCCGTGCTGCTCACCCACGGCCACCTCGACCACACCTTCTCCGTGGCGCCGGTCTGCGGCGCACGCGGCATCCCCGCGTACGTTCATCCGGAGGACCGGGAACTGCTGGCCGACCCGACCAAGGCGTTGTCGATGGACCTCACCGCGCTGTTCGGCGGCCGGCTGCCGTACACCGAGCCCGACGACGTCGCGGAGTTGACCGACGGGGCGACGCTGGCGCTGGCCGGCCTGGAGATCACCGTCGACCACGCGCCCGGCCATACCGGCGGGTCGGTGCTGTTCCGGTTGCCCGGCGCCGGCTCGCCCTGGGAGGCCGAACAGCTCTGCCTCTCCGGTGACGTGCTGTTCGCCGGCTCGATCGGCCGCACCGACCTGCCGGGCGGCAGCATGCCCCGGATGCTGACCAGCCTGCGGGAGAAGGTCCTCCCGCTGGCCGACGACACCGTCGTGCTGCCCGGCCACGGCCCGACCACCACCATCGGCCGGGAGCGGGCACGCAACCCGTACCTCGCCGAGCTGGCCGGTCCGGGCGGTGCGCGCCCGGCCGCGCCCACCCGCGGCCTCTAGCCGTTCCTCCGCGCCGCGCGCGGACCTGTCGATCCTCCGCGCCCGGCGCGGACCCGCAAGGAGTACGCCATGAGCAAGCCCACGCCCATCTCCGGCTTCCCGGAATGGACCACCTCACAGCGGATGATCGAGCAGTTCGTCCTCGACCGGATCCGGCACACCTTCGAGCTGTACGGGTTCGCTCCGCTGGAGACCCGGTCGGTGGAGCCGCTTGACCAGTTGCTGCGCAAGGGGGAGACCTCGAAGGAGGTCTACCTGCTGCGCCGGTTGCAGGCCGACGCGGACGGCCCGGCCGGTGACGACGCGCTCGGGCTGCACTTCGACCTGACCGTGCCGTTCGCCCGGTACGTGCTGGAGAACGCCGGCAAGCTCCAGTTCCCGTTCCGCCGTTACCAGATCCAGAAGGTGTGGCGGGGTGAGCGCCCGCAGGAGGGGCGCTACCGGGAGTTCCTCCAGGCCGACATCGACATCGTCGACCGGGACACCCTGCCGGCGCACTACGAGGCCGAGATGCCGCTGGTGATCGGGGACGCGCTGCGGTCGCTGCCCATCCCGCCGGTGCTGATCCAAGTCAACAACCGCAAGATCTGTGAGGGTTTCTACCGGGGCATCGGGCTGACCGACCCGGAGGCGGCGCTGCGCGCGGTCGACAAGCTCGACAAGATCGGCCCGGCGAAGGTGGCCGACCTGTTGGCCGAAACGGCGGGGGCGAGCGCGGCGCAGGCCGACGCCTGCCTCGCGCTGGCCGGGATCTCCGCGCCGGACGCCTCCTTCGCCGATGCGGTGCACGCCCTCGGGGTGCGCGATCCGCTGCTCGACGAGGGCGTCGCCGAGCTGGTCGCGGTGGTGGAGACGGCCGCCGCGCACGCGCCGGGGCTGTGCGTCGCCGACCTGCGCATCGCCCGGGGCCTGGACTACTACACCGGCACCGTCTACGAGACCCAGCTGGTCGGCTACGAGCGGTTCGGCTCGATCTGCTCCGGCGGCCGGTACGACAACCTGGCCAGCGCGGGGAGCGTGTCGTACCCGGGGGTGGGGATCTCGATCGGGGTGACCCGGCTGCTCGGCCTGCTGTTCGGTGCCGAGGCGCTGTCGATCTCGCGCAGCGTGCCGACCTGCGTACTGGTGGCCGTCGGGGCCGAGGAGGAGCGGGCGGCCAGCAACGCCGTGGCGGAGGCCCTGCGGTCGCGGGGCGTACCGACCGAGGTGTCGCCGAGCGCGGCGAAGTTCGGCAAGCAGATCCGCTACGCCGAGCGGCGCGGCATCCCGTACGTGTGGTTCCCGGGAGCCGATGGTCACCAGGTGAAGGACATCCGTTCGGGCGAGCAGGTGGACGCGTCGGCGGACCGGTGGTCGCCGCCGCCTGTGGACCTGACTCCGGTGATCGGCTGAGCCCGGGTTACTGGCGCGTACGCCGACGGGGACCTACGGTGGCGTAAGTTACGCCACCGTAGGGAGGGCCCCTGTGACCGAGCTGAGCCAGACCGCGCTGCTGCACGAACTCGAACCCGTGGTCGCCAAGAACCTCGACCGTCACCTGTCGATGGCCAAGGAGTGGTTCCCGCACGAGTACGTGCCGTGGAGCGAGGGGCGCACCTTCGACGGCCCGCTCGGCGGCGAGGCGTGGTCGGAGGGGGACTCGACCCTGCCCGAGGTGGCCCGTACGGCGCTGATCGTCAACCTGCTCACCGAGGACAACCTGCCCTCGTACCATCACCAGATCGCCAGCCTGTTCGGACCGGACGGGGCGTGGGGCACCTGGGTGGGCCGGTGGACGGCCGAGGAGGGCCGGCACGGCACCGCCATCCGGGACTACCTGACGGTGACCCGGGCGGTCGACCCGGTGGCCCTGGAGCGGGCCCGGATGGTGCACATGACCGCCGGTTACAGCAACTCGCACGACTCGTCGATGCTGCGTTCGCTGGCGTACGTGTCGTTCCAGGAACTGGCCACCCGGATCTCGCACCGCAACACCGGCCGGATCACCGGCGACCCGGTCTGCGAGGCGCTGCTGAGCCGGGTCGCGGCCGACGAGAACCTGCACATGGTCTTCTACCGCAACCTGCTCGGGGCGGCCCTGGAGGTGGCCCCCGACCAGACGATGCGGGCGATCGCCGAGGTGCTGGAGGACTTCCAGATGCCCGGCGTCGGCATCGAGGGCTTCGCCCGCAAGTCGGTGACGATCGCCCTGGCCGGCATCTACGACCTGCGTCAGCACCGCGACGACGTGGTAGCCCCGGTGCTGCGCCAGTGGGACGTGTTCAACGTCGCAGGCCTCGGCGCCGAGGGTGAGGCCGCCCGTGACCGGATCGCCGCCCATTTGGACGGACTGGAGCAGGCCGCGTCCCGCTTCGAGGAGAAGCGCGACGCCCGCGCCGCCAAACTGGCCGCCCGCGCCTGACCTGCCCGTCCCCGTCGGCGGTTCACCACACCCGTGTCCGTCCCGCAGGCACGGGTGTGTGCCCGCGTCGCCACCTGCTGCGGCGGACGCGCCGGTGTGCTGCGCGGAATCTCCCGGCCTGCGCCGCGCCGCGCGGGCCCGTGTCGACCCGGATGCCCCGTCCGTCCTCGACGTCGGTCACAGCTCGTGATGGATCGGCTGGCGTTACGATCCGTGACTGATGCGCCTCACTGGTGTTGCTGCCCTTCCGCGCTTGCTCTGCTGCCATCGAAGCGACGCCGGCCTGACCTGCTTCTACTTGCGACGTGCGGTTCGCCGGTTGCCTGATACGTGCTACCCGGAGTGACTGTCGCGGTGGGGGCGGCAGAGCAAAGGAGGCGACCGTCAGGTGGCGGGGGCACCTGAAGATTACTCTCGGTAGCAGGTGTCGAGGGTGTTGTTCCCGGCCGCCCCTGGGTCTGTGGGCACGGGACGTCCCGGGCTGCGGCCGGGTCGTGGCCTGCCGTCGTGGCTGTGGTCGGGCCGGTGTCACCGGAGTTCGCCGCACGGTGCGGGGCGGGCGGTCCCGGTCGGTGCGTCGGCGGTGTATCTGCGAGGGCGGGGCGGCAGCGGGTCTGACATGGATGTGTCGACGATGTTGCCTGACCGTCATATCCGCTGGTGGGGTGAATCCGGGCAAACACATGTCTTGATTACGATCTTAAATATGTGAATACTTCAGTCACTCGGCCGGTTTCCCCAGGTCGGCCGGGTCGTCCCCGGGTGCGTCCGCATGACGCCGCCCGTCACCCCCTTCCGGAGGTTGTTGCATGCGACCCACGAGGTCCTCACTCCGCCACGCCGCCGCCGTCGCCATGGCCGGAACCCTGGTCACCGGCGCGCTCATGGGTGCCCCCGCCCAGGCGGCCCCCGCCTCGCCCGCATCCCCCGACGCCGCCGCCAGCCTGGCCGAGCGGCTCGGCGACCGCGCCGCCGGCACCTACGCCGACGCCAGCGGCAAGATGATCGTCGCCGTCACCGACACCGCCGCCGCCAAGCAGGTCCGCGCCGCCGGCGCCACCGCGAAGCTGGTCACCCGGGGCGCCGCGCAGCTCCGTTCCGCCACCGCGGAGCTGGAGCGGTCGGCCAAGATCCCCGGCACCGCGTGGTGGACCGACACCGCCACCAACCAGGTCGTCGTGTCGGTCGACAGCACCGTCACCGGCGCCAAGCTGGAGCGGGTCAAGGCCGCCGCCGCGCGCACCGGTGGTGCCGTACGGGTCGAGGCCGAGGCCGGTGTGCTCAGCACCCGGATCTCCGGTGGTCAGGCGATCTACGCCGGCGGCGGCCGCTGCTCGCTCGGCTTCAACGTCCGCAACAGCGCCGGTCAGACCTTCTTCCTGACCGCCGGGCACTGCACCAACATCGGCTCGACCTGGTACTCGAACTCCGGCCAGACCAGCGTGCTCGGCACCCGTACCGGCACCAGCTTCCCGGGCAACGACTACGGCATCGTCCGGCACAGCAACGCCGCCAACGCGACCGGCAACGTCTCCCTCTACAACGGCAGCTTCCGGGACGTCACCGGTGCCGCCAACGCCTACGTCGGCCAGAGCGTGCAGCGCTCCGGCAGCACCACCGGCCTCAAGAGCGGCTCGGTGACCGCCATCAACGCCACGGTGAACTACGCCGAGGGCTCGGTCTCCGGCCTGATCCGGACCAACGTCTGCGCCGAGCCGGGCGACAGCGGCGGTTCGCTGTTCAGCGGCAGCAGCGCGGTCGGCCTCACCTCGGGCGGCAGCGGCAACTGCACCCGCGGTGGCACCACCTACTTCCAGCCGGTCACCGAGCCGCTGAGCGTCTACGGCGTCAGCATCATCTGATCCACCTCGGTTGATCCAACCCGGGAGCGGGCCGTCGGGACACCGGCGGCCCGCTCCGCGTGTCCGGTGGGGCGGGCCGGCCTTGCTCACCCCGCAACCGGGCGGACCGGGCGGCTGACACAATGCGGGGGAACAGCCGTACCGCAGATGAGGAGACGCAAGTCGTGATCCGTACCCATGACGCCGGCAGCCTGCGCGCGACGGACGCCGGCACCACGGTGACGCTCGCCGGGTGGGTCGCCCGCCGGCGCGACCACGGCGGTGTCATCTTCGTCGACCTGCGCGACGGCTCCGGCGTGGTCCAGGTGGTGTTCCGCGAGGAGGACGCGCACGCGCTGCGCAACGAGTTCTGCGTCAAGGTCACCGGGGAGGTGACCCGCCGCCCCGAGGGCAACGAGAACCCGGAACTGCCCACCGGCGAGATCGAGGTGACCGCCAGCGCGCTGGAGGTGCTCTCCGAGGCCGCGCCGCTGCCGCTGCCGGTGGACGACCAGGTCGAGGCCGGCGACGACATCCGGCTGCGCTACCGCTACCTGGACCTGCGGCGCAGCGGTCCGGCGAAGGCGATGCGGCTGCGCTCGCGGGCCAACCAGCTCGCCCGCACCGTGCTGCACGAGCGGGACTTCCTGGAGATCGAGACCCCGACGCTGACCCGGTCCACCCCCGAGGGTGCCCGCGACTTCCTGGTCCCGGTCCGGCTCCAGCCCGGCAGCTGGTACGCGCTGCCGCAGTCGCCGCAGCTGTTCAAGCAGCTGCTGATGGTCGGTGGCATGGAGCGGTACTACCAGATCGCCCGCTGCTACCGCGACGAGGACTTCCGGGCCGACCGTCAGCCGGAGTTCACCCAGCTCGACATCGAGATGTCCTTCGTCACCGAGGACGACGTGATCGACCTCGGCGAGGCGATCGTCGGGGCGCTCTGGAAGGACCTGGCCGGTCACGAGATCTCCCGGCCCATTCCCCGGATCACCTGGCACGACGCGATGGCCCGGTACGGCTCCGACAAGCCCGACCTGCGCTACGGCCTGGAGCTGACCGAGCTGACCGACTACCTGCGCGGCACCGAGTTCCGGGTGTTCGCCGGTGCGATCGACGCGGGCGGCTACGTCGGCGCGGTGGTGATGCCGGGCGGGGCGGCGCAGACCCGCAAGGAACTCGACGGCTGGCAGGACTGGGCCAAGGCGCGCGGCGCGCGCGGCCTGGCGTACGTGGTGCTCGACGCCGAGACCGGCGAGGCACGCGGGCCGGTGGCCAAGAACCTCTCCGCCGAGCACCTGGGCGGGCTGGCCGACGCGGTCGGGGCCAAGCCGGGCGACGCGGTGTTCTTCGCCGCCGGCACGGACACCCGGGAGGCGCAGGAACTGCTGGGCGCGGCCCGGATCGAGATCGCCAAGCGGTCCAAGCTGGTCGACGAGAGCGCCTGGGCGTTCTGCTGGGTGGTCGACGCGCCGATGTTCGAGCGCACGGACGAGGGCGGCTGGACCGCCGTGCACCACCCGTTCACCTCGCCGAACGCCGACTGGGTCGACCGGTTCGAACAGGCCCCGGACCGGGCCCTGGCGTACGCGTACGACATCGTCTGCAACGGCAACGAGATCGGCGGCGGCTCGATCCGTATCCACCGGGGCGACGTGCAGCAGCGGGTCTTCGACCTGCTCGGCATCACCCCCGCCGAGGCGCAGGACAAGTTCGGCTTCCTGCTGGAGGCGTTCAGGTACGGCGCCCCGCCGCACGGCGGCATCGCGTTCGGCTGGGACCGGGTCTGCATGCTGCTGGCCGGGGCCGACTCGATCCGCGAGGTGATCGCCTTCCCGAAGACCCGGGGCGGCTTCGACCCGCTGACCGGCGCTCCGACCCCGATCACCGCCCAGCAGCGCACCGAGGCCGGCATCGACGCCAAGCCCAAGCCCGCCGCCGTGGCCTCCACCGGCACCGCCGGCCCGGCCGCCCCGGTCGCCGACCCGGTCTGACCCACCACCCGGAGCCCGGCCCGGTCCGGCCTACCCGGCATCGTTGATCAAGAGGTTTGCGTCATCATCGCTCGCCGAGGTGACGCAAACCTCTTGATCGTGACGGGAGAGTGGTGGGATGCGGATGCTGGTGGTGGGCGGGAGCGGGTTTCTCGGGGTGAGGTGTGCCGGCGGGGGGTCGCTGCCGGGTGGTCGGTGGTGGGGACCAGCCACCGCGGCGGGATCGCCGTGCCGGGCGTCGGGACACGGCGGCTGGACGTGACCGACCGGGACGCGGTGCGTCGACTGGTCGCCGAGGTGGGCCCGGACGTCGTCGTCGGGACCGCGTACCGCACCGACGACTGGACGGTCACCGCCGACGGGGCGGCGCACGTCGTGTACGCGGCGGCCGAGGTCGGGGCGCGGCTGGTGCACCCGTCGTCGGGGTTGGTCCGCCCGACACAGGTACGCCTGGACTCCTCCCGCGCGGCCGGTCTGCTCCGGACCCGACTGCGCGGCGTCGCCGAACTCCTCACCGGCTGACCCCGTCCTGCCCACCGGTCCCAGGGTGGTGCTGCACAGTTCCTGTGCACAATACCTTTGCACAGAAACTGTGCAAAGGTATTGTGCGGTCATGGCGAACGACGGACCCACCCACCGACCCGCTCCGCGCGAGGTGCGGATCGACAAGCGGCAGGTGCGGGTGCTGGCGCACCCGCTGCGGATGCGGCTGCTCGGCGCACTGCGGGTGCAGGGGCCCGCCACCGCCACCGCCCTGGCGGAACTGCTCGGCACCAACACCGGCGCCACCAGTTACCACCTGCGGCAGCTCGCCGAGGTCGGGCTGGTCACCGAGGACCCCGACCGGGGCACCGGCCGGCAGCGCTGGTGGCAGGCGGCCCATGAGATCACCAACTGGGAACCGACCGACTTCGACGACGACCCCGACGCGCGGGCCGCGATCGAGTGGATCCAGGGTGACCAGGTACGCCTGCTCGTCGAGCACGCCGAACGCTGGTTCGCCACCCAGCACCAGGCGACCCCCGCGTGGCGGGACGCGATCGGCATGAGCGACATCTTCCTGACCGTCGCACCGGACCGGCTCGAGGCGCTCACGGCCGAGGTGTGGCAGGTGCTGGAGCGGTACCGCCGCGAGGCGGAACACGCGCCCGTCGACCCGCAGGCCCGCCCGGTGCAGGTGTTCCTGGCCGCCTACCCGCTGCTGGAGGGGCCCCGATGAGCGCGCTGTCCGTACGCCAGGTCCGGTTTCGCTACCTCACCCTCTACGGCCTGCGGTGGCTGCCCACCGGCCTGACCATCCCGGTGATGATCCTGCTGATGCAGGAACGCGGCCTGACGCTGTCCCAGATCGGCCTGGTCTCCACCGCCCAGGGCCTGGTCGTGCTGGCGCTGGAACTGCCCACCGGCGGCCTGGCCGACGCGCTCGGCAGCCGGGTGGTCCTGGTCACCGCCTGGGCGGTGAGCCTGCTGTCGCTCGGGCTGTTCGCGGTGGCCGACTCGTTCGCGCTGTTCTTCCTGGTCTGGGCCCTGCAAGGGGTCTACCGGGCGCTCGACAGCGGCCCGCTCGACTCCTGGTACGTCGAGTCCACCCTGGCCGCCGACCGCGACGCCGACTACGAGCCCGGCCTCGGCTTCGCCGGCACCGTCGCGGGCGTCACCATCGCCGGGGGTGCGCTGCTCAGCGGCGGCCTCATCGCACTCGGACCGGTCGGGCCGGTGAGCGCACTGACCGTGCCGGTGCTGGTCGCCGCCGCCCTCCAGGCCGTCGCCCTGGTCGTCCTGCTGGTCCTGCTGGTCGAGACCGGCCCCGCCCGGGGTGCCGGCGCGCTGCGCGCCTCGGTCGCGGCGGCACCCCGGATGGTCGGGCAGGCCGTCGGCCTGCTGCGCCGCTCCCGGGTGCTGCTGGCGCTGGTGTCGGTGGAGCTGTTCTGGGGCTTCGGCATGGTCACCTTCGAGTCGCTGCTGCCGGTCCGGCTCGCCGACGTGGTCGGCGACCCCGAGCGGGCGGCGGCGCTGCTCGGCCCGGCGAACTCGGCGGCCTGGCTGGTCTCGGCTGCCGGCGCGGCGGCCACGCCGTTGCTGCTGCGCTGGCTCGGCGCCGCCCCCGCCGCCGGGCTGCTGCGGATCCTGCAGGGCGGCACCGTGCTCGGCATGGGGCTGCTCGCCGGGCCCGCCGGGGTGCTGGTCGCCTACCTGGCCTGCTACGCCGTGCACGGCGCGTCCAACCCATTGCACCTGGGGCTGCTGCACCGGCAGGTCGACGGACCCTACCGGACCAGCGTCATCTCGCTGAACTCGATGATGGGGCAACCGGGGTTCGCCCTCGGCGCGGTGCTGCTCACCGCCCTGGCCGACCGCTCCGGGGTCGGCACGGCGATGGTGGTCGGCGCGGTCGCCCTGGCGGTGGCCGCCCCGCTCTACCTGCCCGCCTGGTGGGCCGGCCGCCGGGCCGTCCAGCCGGCCGGTTCGGCGGCCTCAGCCGAGCCACACCGAGCTGCGCCGTAGTGTGCCGGTGAAGCCGAGCCGACGGTAGAGCCGCAGCGCGGCCAGGTTGTCGGCGTAGACGCCGAGCGCGACGTGGTCGTACCGGGCGAACAGGGCCCGGGTCATCCCGGCGGTCAGCGCCGCACCCAGCCCCCGTCCCCGCCGGTCGCGGGCCACGGTGAGCCCGGCGAGGAAGCCGACGTCGCCGCGACTGCGGTCCGCACCGCAGGCGACCAGGCGGCCGGCGTCCCAGATGCCGTACCAGCCGGTGACCGTCGGGTCCTGCGGGCGCGACGAGGAGGTGGGGAAGGCGTCGTCGATCAGCGCCGCCAGCGCCGGGTGGTCCGCCGGACCGAGGCGGACCACCCGCTCCTGCCCGGGCTGCCGGGGTGGGACGGCGGTGGTCCAGAGGAAATCCCAGTCGTCGACCCGGGTCGCCGCGAACCGGTCGACCAGCAGTTCCCGGTCGGCCCGGGGCAGCTGCAGGTACTGCCCCGGACGGACGGCCCCGTCGGCGACCAGCGCCGCGACCAGCTCCACCGCCGCGTCGACCGGTCCCACCACGCCGCCGGCCCGGTCGTTGCCCGCCGTCGGGAGCAGCCAGGCCACCGCGCCGTCGCGGGCCCAGGCGCGGGGCGCGTCGTCGAGCCGCAGCGCGTGGCGGACGAACGGGTGGTGGTCGGTGGCGGCGAGGACGGCCGCCCGGCCGGTGAGTTCCCGGTCGGTGTCGATCATGCAAGCAGCCTAGAACCCGGCCGGGCGGGACGCCCCGGCGACGCCGATCTCCACGATGGAGATTGACGAGTCGACCGTTTGGGTACATCCGGGCCGACCTACTGGGACCCCCTACCGGAGGACATAACCATGCTCGCGATCCTCGCGGCCGTCGTGTTCGGCTTCGCGCTCCTGCTGGACCTGCTCAACACCAACTTCGGCGCCCCCGACCTGTTCAACTGGAACACCCTGGTCCTGATCGGCCTGCTGCTGCTCTCGCTCTACCTGGCCGGCGTCGGCAGCGGCCCGCGCGGCGGTGGCGGCGGCCGGTGGTACCGGGGCCGTCGGCCGGGCCGCGGCTGACCGCAACGGATCAGAACGGGCGCGGCCCACGGCGCGATTCCGGCGTCGTGGGCCGCGCCCGGTACTGTCTTCCTGATGGATTCCGACGCCCTCTTCTCCCTCGGTGCACCCGCCGCGGCGCCCAGCGCCCCCGCGGGTTCCGTCGGCGTCGACGACTTCGCCTCCGTCGGACAGGACGCCCCGCTGCCGGTGCGGATGCGACCGGCGAGCATCGACGAGTTGGTCGGCCAGGAACACCTCCTCGCCCCCGGGGCGCCGCTGCGGCAGCTCGTCGGCGGTGGCGCGGCGCTGTCGGTCATCCTCTGGGGCCCGCCGGGCAGCGGCAAGACCACCATCGCCCACCTGGTGGCCCGGGCCACCGACCGCCGGTTCGTGGCCATGTCGGCGCTGACCGCCGGGGTCAAGGACGTGCGGGCCGTCATCGAGACCGCCCGCCGCCAGCGCCGCTCCGGTGGCCCGCAGACCGTGCTCTTCATCGACGAGGTGCACCGGTTCAGCAAGACCCAGCAGGATTCGCTGCTCGCCGCCGTCGAGGACCGCACGGTCACCCTGCTCGCGGCGACCACCGAGAACCCGTACTTCTCCGTCATCTCGCCGCTGCTGTCCCGGTGCGTGCTGCTCACCCTCCAGCCGCTCGACGACGACGCCGTGCGCGCGCTGCTGCGCCGCGCCGTGACCGACCCGCGCGGCCTCGCCGGCACGCTCACCCTGGCCACCGACGCCGAGGACCACCTGGTGCGCCTGGCCGGCGGTGACGTCCGCAAGGCGCTGACCGCGCTGGAGGCGGCGGCGGCCTCGGCGACCGCGCTCGGCGTCGACCGGATCGACCTGGCCACCACCGAGCAGGCGGTGGACGTCGCGGCCGTGCGCTACGACCGTGACGGCGACGCGCACTACGACGTGACCAGCGCCTTCATCAAGAGCATGCGCGGCTCGGACGTCGACGCCGCGCTGCACTGGCTGGCCCGGATGCTGGTCGCCGGGGAGGACGCCCGGTTCGTCGCCCGCCGTATGGTCATCTTCGCCAGCGAGGACGTCGGCATGGCCGACCCGTCGGCGCTGAGCGTGGCGACCGCCGCCGCGCACGCGGTGGAGTACGTCGGCCTGCCCGAGGCCCAGCTCAACCTGGCCCAGGCGGTGATCCACCTGGCGACCGCGCCGAAGTCCAACTCGGCGACCACCGCCCTCGGTGCGGCGATGGCCGACGTACGGGCCGGCCGGGGCGGCGCGGTGCCGCGCGGGCTGCGCGACGCGCACTACGCCGGTGCCCGAGGGCTCGGGCACGGCACGGGTTACCGCTACCCGCACGACGACCAGCGCGGGGTGGTCACCCAGCAGTACGCTCCCGACGACCTCGTCGGGACCGACTACTACCGGCCCAGCGGGCACGGGGCCGAGCGGTCGGTGGCCGCCCGGCTGCCCCTGCTGCGCCGGATCGTCCGGGGGCTGTCCGCCCCGGCGACGCGCCCCGACGGTCCGGTGCCGGTGGTCAACGGCCGGCAGCCGTCGGGCACGGGGCACGCCGGTGGGGCGGACGAGGACGGCGGCGACGCCGCCGGGGAGGTTCGGCAGTGACATCGCGAGGTGGGGAGCAACCGCAGGACGGTCCCGACGAGCGGCGTGAACCTCGCGCCAAGGGACGTCGGTGGGGTCGTGGGCGGGGCGGCGACGAGACCCCGCCCGAGCCGGTCGGCGAGGATTTCGGCTGGATCGACGACCTGCGTACGGCGAAACAGCAGCGCACCGAGCTCGGGCCGGACGGCGGCCCGGTTCCGCCCGTGCGCCCCCCGGCCGCGCCACCGGTCGGCCGGGAACCGTCCGCGCCGCAGTCCGGGCCGGTCGCACCGCGCGTAGGTCAGCCGGTGCTCCGACCCGACCCGGCCGCTCCCCGCCCACCGCAGCACGATCCCCGACCGCACCCGACGCCTGCCGGGGCAGGGCCGGAGCCGGCACCGCCGGGTGCCCGGCCGCAGCCCGGGCCCCCGGCCGCACCGTTTACCGGCCAACCGGGCCCGCGCCGGGAGCCGACGGCCCCCGGTGTCGCCCGCCCGCCGCAGCCCGGCGGCCCGGCCGAGCCGCCACCGGCCGGGATGACCCGACCCGGTCCGGTGCCGGCCGGTGACGATCCGGCCCGGCCGGCACGGCCGGTCGCCCACTCCGCCGGGCCGCCGCCGCACCCTGCCGGCCCGGCTGCCCCGCCGGTGCGTGGGCCGGGCTGGCCCGCGACCCCGGAGCAGCGTCAACGTCCGGGTGCGGGGCCGTGGCCTGACCCGGCGCCGCCCGGCCGGCCGGGCCCGCAGCGGCCCGATGAGACGTCCCGTCCCGACCCCGCCACCGGTGGCACCGGCCCGGCCCGGGTCGCCGTCCCGGCACCCGGCCGCGCGTCGGTCCCCGGCGCGGGGCCCGGCCGGGCGGGGTCGCCGGTCGGTCAGGCACCCCCCGCAGGTCAGTCACCGCCGCCGGTTCAGGGTCCTCCGGTCGGCCGGGCCGGGCCCGGTGGTACGGCCCCCGGTGGCCCGGCAGCCGGACCACCGGCCGGCCGGGCGGTTGCGGAGGACCGGCCGGGCGTCGCGACCCCCGCTGAGCCGTCCCTGCGTAGCCGTCGGACGGTGCCGGACGACCGGCCGAGAGGCCGCCGGGCGGTACCGGTCGAGCCGGCCCGGCCCGGCCCGGGTGCCGCCCCCGTCGGCGTCGACCCGGGCGGTGCCCCGAGCGTCGGGGCTGCTGGCCCGGCCGGAACCGGACTGCTTCCGGATCCGTCGGCCGGTGGCCCACGGGCCGCCGCCGTGGCACCGGTGGGCCCGCGTCCCGAGGCGACCACACCCGGTGCACCGGGCCGGCCCGCCGACGCGGCGACCGGCGCGGGCCGGGAGCCGGCGGACCGGCCGGCCGCCGAGCGGGGTGGCCGCCGTCGCGCGGCCGAGCCGGAGCAGCCACTGGTGCCGCTGAGCGGTAACGCGCCGCCGCTGCCCGAGGCCGCGCCTCGTGCACCGGCCGCCCCCTCCGTTCCGGGTCGGCCCGGCCCGGTCGCCCGCGATGACAACGGCCGCCGCCGCCCACCCACCGAGGTCGCCGCACCGCCCGGCCTGCGGGCCCGCCCCGACGACGAGCCCGCCGTCCACCGCCCCGAGCCGGGCGACGCACCCGTGGGTCGTCGGGCCCGCCGCGACGACGAGGAGCCGTCGGGCGGATGGCGGCACCCGGTCGGCACCGAGGCCCCCGGTTCCCGGGCCCGTCCGGACGCCGACGAGGCACCGGGCCGGCGGAGCCGGTCCGACGAGGGCGGGACGGCCGGCCAGCCGACGGTCGCCCCGGCGCCGGGGGACCGGCCCCGGGGCGACCGCCCGGAGCGTCCGGCCGACTGGCTGCGCCAGGCCGGGCGCACCTCACACACCGACCCCGCCCTGCGGGTGCTGAACCGCTCGACCCCGCCGCCCGGCCGGTCGGACCCGTCGGCAGCGGCCGCCCCGGTCGCCCCGACCCGTCGCGGTGGCCCGGAGACGGCCGGCGGCCCGGTCGGGCCGTCCTGGCCCGACCAGCCCGGCCCGACCCGGGCACCCGACCAGCCCGGCCCGACCCGGGCGACGGCCCGGCCGAACCCGCCCGAGGGGGCTCCCGGCCGGCCGGCCGGCCCCGGGGCACAGGGGCCCGACCGTCCCGCCCGGGGCACCCACGCCGGTCCCGGTCCGTCACCGGAGCCGACCCGGGGCCCGCGTCCCGGTGCCGCCGGGGCGGTCCCCGATCCCCGGGCCGGTGGCCCGGCTCCGGTGCCCGGCAGCGCGCCGGTGCCGGGTGGCCCGCGCGCCCAGGGCCCCGGCGGTCCTGACGGTCCCGGCTTCCCCGGGGTCCGGGGCACCCCGCCCGGTGGGCCCCGGACCGGTGCCACTGCGGCTGTCCCGGTGCCCGGCGTCACGCCGGTCGCCGACGGCCCGCGTGCGGCGGCGTCCCCACCGGCGGCACGTCCGGCCGGTGCCACCGGTCCGGACACGACCGCCACGGCACCCACCTCCGGCGCTCCCCGGGTCGGTGTGCCGGTTCCGAACGCCCCTCGCCCGGCCGGGTCCCCCGGTGGCGGCCCCCGCCCCGATGTCCCGGGTCCGGGCGGTCCGCGGCTCGGCGAACCCGATCCGCGGGCCCCGCGCCCCGGCGCACCGGCGCGTGGCACCGCCCGCCCGGACGGTCCGGCCACCGGCACTGCGCGGCCGGCCGCCGGGGTGGCGCGTCCGGACGGTCCGGCCGCCGGCACCGCGCGCCCGGCCACCGGTGTGGCGCGTCCGGACGGTCCGGCCGCCGGCACCGCGCGGGTGGGCGGCCCCGCCACCGGCACCGCGCGTCCACCCGCACCCGCCGACGACCCACGTCGTGCGGCGGGGCCGGAGGGGAACCGACGGCCCGGACCTGCTGCCGATGCCGCCCCCCGGCCCGCCGGTGCGGGTGGGGTCGCCGCGACGGCGGCGGTGGCCCGGGCCACCGCGCCGGGCGTACGACCGGAGGAATCCGCCGGTCGGGCGGCTCCGCCGGTGCGTCCCGCCGACCGGGTGGAGGCGACGGGTTCCGCCGCCGTGCCACCCGCCGCCGGCCGGGTCGACCGACCGGGCGTGGCCCGGGTGGCCGCCCCGGAGGAGGTCCGGTCCGATGCCGACGGTCCGGCCGGCGGGCCGTTGCGCCCGGCCACCGGGGGGGAGGCGTCCGGCGTCGACTCCGACGCACCCGCCGGCACCGGGCCGCGACGCCGGTCGGGGGAGCGGCGTCGGCTGCGGCTGGGAGTCCTGGTACTGGTCAGCGTGGTGCTCCTCGGCGCGCTCCCGCTCTATTTCGGGATGCGGACGTTGAGCCGGGATCCGGTCTTCGACACCCTCGACGAGTTGGGTGTGCCCGGCTGGGCGACGGCCAAGACGGTGGACAACGTCAGTGGCAGCCGCTGGTGTCTGCAGGACTGCCGGCTGCGGGAGCGCACCGTGGAGTCCGACCGGGCACCGGAGGAGACCGCCCGGGTCTACGAGCAGGCCCTGCGGACGGGGGGTTGGCGGCGGTGGGAGGTCACCCGCTGCCCGGAGCAGCCGGCCAAGGGCAGCTACACCTGCTGGCGGCGCGACGAGTTGACCCTCGACCTGTGGGTGCGGGAGCCGACCTGCGCGGCACCGCAGGCGAGTGGTGACCCGGCGGTGCCGCCGGCCACCCCGGTCCCACCCGCGGCGGGGGAGTGCACCGGCTCGTTGGTCTCGGTCAAGGTCCGTAACGCGATCGACGACGAGCGGACCCGGCCACAGCCGAGCACCGACCCGTCACTGACCGGTGAGGACCCGTTCCCGACGATCACCGACGATCCGCTCGGCGATCTGACACGCTCACCATCCTGAGCCGGCTTCCATCACGGACGGTAGGGTCTGGGGCTGGCAGGCCCGCCTGCTCCCGATGACCCCGTGCGGGGTCACGCCGCGACGGCGGGGATCCGGGTCGCGTGTTCCGGGGCGTCGGGCCCCGGAACCCTGCTTGAGGAGGACTTGCGTGGATGGTGGACAGATCGCTGCGCTGATCGCGGCCGGCGCGTTCCTGATGCTGGTGCTCGTGCTGGCGGTGCCGATCCTGCGGCTGCGGCACACCGTGGACGCGACGACCCGGATGATCAACGACCTCAACGAGCAGACCGCCCCGCTGCTGGGGGACGTGAACACCACGGTGAAGAACGTCAACGTCGCCCTGGAGCAGGTGCAGACCTCCCTCGACGGGGTGAACCTCCAGCTCGCCAAGGTCGACACGATGACCAGCCACGCGCAGAACGTCACCGCCAACGTGGCGAACCTGGCCACCGTCGTCTCGGCCGCCGCGGCGAACCCGCTGGTGAAGGTGGCGGCCTTCGGGTACGGCGTGCGCCGGGCCGCGTCGGCGCGGCGGACCGCGGAGACCGAGCGTGAGGTGCGCGACACCATCAAGCAGCAGCGTCGGGCCGCCCGGCGCGGCAACCGCTGACCCCGGGCCGGCGGCGCACAGGAGGATAGGGACATGAGGCGACTTTTCTGGCTCGGTATCGGGCTGGCCGTGGGCGTGGTGGTGGTCCGCAAGGCCACCCGGACGGCCCAGGCGTACACCCCGGCGGGCATCGCCAGTGGGCTGTCCGAATCCGCTGGCGGTCTGGTCGAGTCGCTGCGTAGCTTCGTGGAGGACGTACGGATCGGGATGGCCGAGCGCGAGCAGGAGATCCACGAGGCGTTCGCCCGCGGTGAGGCGTTCGACGACCAGTTCGCCGAGCTGCGGGAGGACCCGCGTATCGGTGACCGAGAGATCTTTCCGGAGGAACCCCAGCGATGAAGACGGCGGAGATCAAGCGGCGGTACCTCGCCCACTTCGAGGCGAACGGGCACACCGTGGTGCCGTCCGCTCCGCTGCCCGCCATCAGCGATCCGAACCTGTTGTTCGTCAACGCCGGCATGGTGCAGTTCGTCCCGTACTTCCTGGGGCAGCAGACCCCGGCGTACCGGCGGGCGGTGAGCGTGCAGAAGTGCCTGCGCACGCCGGACATCGACGAGGTCGGCAAGACCAGCCGGCACGGCACGTTCTTCCAGATGAACGGCAACTTCTCCTTCGGTGACTACTTCAAGGCCGGGGCGATCCCGCTGGCCTGGGACCTGGTCACCAAGCCGGTCGCCGAGGGCGGTTACGGGCTGGACGGCGAGCGGGTCTGGCCGACGGTCTACCTCGACGACGACGAGGCGTTCGAGATCTGGCGGTCGGTGGGGGTGCCGGCCGAGCGGATCGTGCGCCGGGGCAAGGCGGACAACTTCTGGTCGATGGGCATTCCCGGCCCGTGCGGCCCGTGCTCCGAGCTGTTCTACGACCGGGGTCCGGAGTACGGCCGCGAGGGCGGCCCGGCGGTCGACGAGGACCGCTACATGGAGTTCTGGAACCTGGTCTTCATGCAGTACGAGCGGGGTCCGGGCAGCGGGAAGGAGGACTTCCCGATCCTGGGTGACCTGCCGGCGCAGAACATCGACACCGGCATGGGCCTGGAGCGGATGGCCTCGATCCTGCAGGGCGTCGACAACCTGTACGAGATCGACGAGGTGCGGCCGATCCTGGACCGGGCGGCGGAGCTGACCGGCAAGCGGTACGGCGCGCACTCCGGGCACGTGGCCAGCGAGTCGCACCCGGACGACGTGCGACTGCGGGTGGTCGCCGACCACGTGCGGACGGCCCTGATGCTGATCGGCGACGGGGTGACCCCGAGCAACGAGGGGCGCGGCTACGTGCTGCGCCGGATCATGCGGCGGGCGATCCGGGCGGTGCGGCTGCTGGGCTGGCAGGAGCGGGCGTTGCCGGAGTTGCTGCCGGTGGCCCGGGACTGCATGTCCCCGTCGTACCCGGAGCTGGCGGAGGAGTTCGACCGGATCTCCCAGTACGCGTACGCCGAGGAGGACGCGTTCCTGTCGACGCTGCGGGCGGGCACGACGATCCTGGACACGGCGATCGCGGAGACCCGGTCGGCGGGGAAGCCGGCGCTGTCGGGGGAGAAGGCGTTCCAGCTGCACGACACGTACGGCTTCCCGATCGACCTGACCCTGGAGATCGCCGCCGAGCAGGGCCTGCAGGTCGACGCGGAGGGCTTCCGGCGGCTGATGGCCGACCAGCGCAGCCGGGCGAAGGCCGACGCGCAGGCCCGCAAGACCGGGCACACCGACGTGTCGGCGTACCGGTCGGTGCGCGACGACGGCGGTGAGGTGGAGTTCACCGGCTACACCGAGTTGCAGCGGGAGTCCCGGGTCCGGGCGCTGCTGCGCGGTGGCGCGACGGTGGGCGCGGCGGTCGAGGGGGAGACGGTCGAGCTGGTGCTCGACACCACCCCGTTCTATGCCGAGGGCGGCGGTCAGCAGCCCGACCAGGGGCTGATCACGGTCGGCGCCGGCCAGGTCGAGGTCTTCGACGTGCAGCAGCCGGTGCCGGGGTTGATCGTGCACCGGGCGAAGGTGGTCCGGGGTGAGGTGCGGGCCGGTGAGACCGGTTACGCCGAGATCGACGTGACCCGCCGCCGGGCGATCTCCCGGTCGCACACGGCGACCCACCTGGTGCACCAGACGATGCGTAACTTCCTCGGGGAGTCGGCGACCCAGGCGGGTTCGTTGAACGCGCCGGGCCGGCTGCGGTTCGACTTCAACACCCCGACCGGCGTGTCGCCCAGCGTGCTGCACGACGTGGAGCAGCAGGTCAACGAGGTGCTGTTGGCCGACCTTGAGGTCAACGCCTTCATCACCACCCAGCAGGAGGCGCGGCGGATCGGCGCGATGGCGCTGTTCGGCGAGAAGTACGGCGAGCGGGTCCGGGTCGTCGAGGTCGGCGACTACGCCCGGGAGCTGTGCGGCGGCACCCACGTGGCCCGGTCGGCCCAGCTCGGCCTGGTGAAGATCCTCTCCGAGGCGTCGGTCGGTTCCGGGGTCCGCCGGATCGAGGCGCTGGTCGGGATGGACGCGTTCGGTTTCCTGGCCCGTGAGCATCTGCTGGTGTCCCGGCTGGCGGAGCTGTTCCGGGTGCCCGGCGAGCAGGTCGCCGACCGGGTGGAGCAGACCGTCACCCAGCTGCGGGACGCCGAGAAGGAACTGGAGAAGCTCCGCGCCCAGCTGGTGCTGGGTGGGGCGGCGGCGCTGGCCGGGCAGGCGAAGGACGTCCGGGGGGTGGCGTACGTCGGCACCGAGGCGCCGGAGGGCGCGGCCGGCAACGACGTGCGGACCCTGGCCCAGGAGATTCGCGGCAAGATCGATCCGGCGCGCCCGGCCGTGGTGGCGGTGGCGGCCCGCTCGAACGGCAAGGCATCCCTGGTGGTGGCCGTGAACACGGCGGCCCGTGGGCGTGGTCTGGCGGCGAACGACCTGGTCAAGGCAGCCTTCTCCGGGCGTGGCGGGGGTAGCCCGGACGTGGCGCAGGGCGGTGGCCTGCCCGCCGCCGAGGCGCCGAACCTGCTGCTCACGGTCGAGAAGGCGATCGCCGACGCGTGACGGAACAGCATCCGAGCCAGGGCGGACCCGAGCTGGTCCGCCCTGGCTCGTCACCGGGGAGGGTGACCATCCGTGAGTGAGTCGTCCCGTGGGGTCCGGTTGGGCGTCGACGTCGGGCAGGTCCGGGTGGGGGTGGCCCGGTCCGATCCGCACGGCATCCTGGCCACCCCGCTGGTCACCCTGGCCCGGGACCTGACCGCCGGCCCGGACGCCGTGCCCAGCGACCTTGCCCAGCTCGCGCAGCTGGTGACCGAGCACGAGGCCGTCGAGGTGGTCGTCGGTCTGCCGGTCAACCTGGCCGGTCGGCACGGCCCGGCGGCCCAGCACGTGTCGGCGTACGCGGGCCGGCTGGCGGAGGTGATCGCCCCGGTTCCGGTGACCCTCACCGACGAGAGGATGTCAACTGTCGTCGCGTCTCGTAGGCTTGCCGAGCGTGGCGTCCGGGGAAAGCGCCAACGTGCGGTGGTGGACCAGGCCGCCGCGGTCGAGATCCTGCAGAGCTGGCTGGAAGCGCAGCGGAGGCGGACGGAATGATCGACGATCTGGACCTCGGGTTCGACGAGCAGGAGAGGGGGGAGAAGGGCCGGCACCGGCGCGGCTTCGTCAACCGGCGTAACGGCACGTCGGGCAGGGGCAAGTCGGGCGGTGGGCTCGGGAAGACCATCTTCGCCCTGTTCATGGCCCTGGTGCTGCTGGGTGGCATCGGTGGTGGGGCCTTCTACGGCTTCGACCGGATCCGTAACCACTTCATCACCCCGGACTTCGACGGGCCCGGCACGGGTGAGGCACTGGTCGACGTCAAGCAGGGCGACACCGCCACCGACATCGGCAACTCCCTCTACGACGCGGGTGTGGTCAAGAGCACCAAGGCCTTCGTCGAGGCGGCCGACGACAACGCGCTGAGCAAGAACATCCAGGTCGGCCGGTACAAGGTCAGGAAGGAGATGCGCGCCACCGACGCGCTCGCCCTCCTGCTGGATCCGAAGAGCCGGGTGGTCAACGGGGTCACCATCCCCGAGGGCATGATCACGCTGGCCATCTACGACCTGCTGGCCAAGGAGACCAAGATTCCGGTCGCCGAGTTCAAGGCCGCCGCGAAGGACCCGGTCAAGTTGGGCGTGCCGGAGTTCTGGTTCAACCGCAAGGACGGCAAGAAGGGGCCGCGCAGCCTGGAGGGCTTCCTCTTCCCGGCCACCTACGAGCTGCCGCCGAAGGCGACCGCCCCGCAGATCCTGTCGCTGATGGTCGACAAGTTCCTCGACGTGACCGGGGAGATGAAGTTCGTCGAGACGGTCGAGACCGACCGGGGCATCTCGCCGTACGAGGCGTTGATCACCGCGTCGATCGCGCAGGCCGAGTCGGTGAACCACGAGGACATGCCGAAGGTGGCCCGGGTGATCTACAACCGGGTCTACACCGACCGCTACCACTGCAAGTGCCTGGAGATCGACAGCGCGATCAACTACTGGCTGCGGTTGCAGGGTAAGAACCCGAAGGATTCCGACATCCTCAAGCAGTCCGAGCTGAACGACCCGAAGAACCCGTACCGGACGCACGGTGCGGACGGGCTGACCATCACCCCGATCAGCAACCCCGGCGAGGACGCGCTCAAGGGCGCGATGAGCCCGCCCAACGGCACCTGGGTCTACTTCATGACCATCGACAAGAAGGGCACCATGGGCTACGGCACCACCGACGCCGACTTCCGCAACCTGCAACGCCAGATGTGCACCAACGGCGTGCTGAGCGGAGAGAACTGCCGGTGAGGGCGGCGGTGCTCGGCAGGCCGATCGCACACTCCCTCTCCCCGGTGATCCACAACGCGGGTTACGCCGCCGCCGGGCTCGACGGCTGGTCGTACACCCGGATCGAGTGCGGGGCGCAGGAGCTGCCGGCGCTGGTTACCGGGCTGGGCCCGGAGTGGGCCGGGCTGTCGGTGACCATGCCGGGCAAGGAGGCGGCGCTCGCGGTGGCCGCCACCGCGTCGCCGGTCGCCGCCGCCGTCGGCGCGGCCAACACGCTGGTCCGCCGGCCCGACGGCTCGTGGTACGCCGACAACACCGACGTCACCGGCATGGTGGACGTGCTGACCGGGGCCGGGGTGCGCCCCGGTGCCGCGGTGACGGTGCTCGGCGCCGGTGGCACCGCCCGCGCCGCCCTGGCCGCCGCCGCCCGGCTCGGTGCGACCACGGTGACGGTGGTGGCCCGGCGCGCGGAGGCGGTGGCGCAGCTACGGCCGGTGGCGTCGGCGGTCGGGGTGGAACTGGTCCCGGCGGCGTGGTCCGACGCCGCCGCGCACACCCGGGCCGACCTGGTCGTCTCCACCGTGCCCAGGGGGGTGGCCGACCCGGTCGCGGCCGCTGTCGACTGGGGACCGTCCACGGTGCTCTTCGACGCCCTGTACGACCCGTGGCCGACCCCGCTGGCGGCCTCGGCGCTGGCCGCCGGCCGGCGGGTGGTCTCCGGGCTGGATCTGCTGCTGGCCCAGGCCGTCGGCCAGTTCTCCCAGTTCACCGGGGTGCCGGCACCGGTCGACGCGATGCGGGCGGCGCTGGCGTCGGCCCGCCGCTGACCACCGGTGGGCGGGCCGTCACCGCATCGCCGACTTTCCGGTCAATCAGGCGTAACCTCGCCGAAGCGGCATTCGTTTGCTCGCCTGCCGAAAAGCAACCCCTGCTCCCTTATTCTTTGGTTAAGTCGTGTCGCCACTCCGATTTCCAACCTGCCACATCCGGCTGTGGTGGATACGCTGCTGCGGGTAATCGTCGCCCACCCGGGGAGTGTTCCTTGAGCCGGCACGGAATCCACCGCGCACTTCCGGCCATCAGCGGTCGACGCAAGGCGGTCGTCCTCAGTGTCCTGAGTGTCACCGCAGTCGGCGGTATCACGGCCACGATGATGCCGTTGATCGCCGCCGAGGTGCCGCCGATCACGCTGTCCGCCGTCGCGGACACCACGGTCACCCAGGTGCCGCAGGACGGCGACAACGGGGTCAAGACCACCCTGGCCAGCTGCCCGCAGCTGTGCGACGGCAACCGTAACGGCCAGCGCGACGCGGTGCTGGAGTTCCAGGTGCGGGGCCTGCCCGCCGACGCGGTCGACGTCAAGGCGACGCTGCGGGTGTACGCGTGGCAGCAGTTCTCGTCCCGGGTGCGGGCCCACGCCGCCCAGGGCACCGCCGTCGGCGCCGGCCAATGGGCCTACCGACCCGCCCTCGGCCCGGTGCTCTCGGCCGTCGACCGGGTCGCCCAGGGCTACAACGAGTGGGACGTCTCCGCCGCCGTCAAGGGCAACGGCCCGGTCACCTTCGCGTTGACCCAGGAGAACTGGAACACCCGGATCTACTGGGCCTCGCGGGAGAACACCAAGGCCGCCATCCGGCCGAGCCTGGTGCTGACCTACCAGCGCAGTGACCGGACGCCGACCCGGCCGCCGGCCACCACGGCGGCACCGACCACCGCCGCCCCGTCGCCGACGCGTACGTCGCCGCCGCCGTCGCCGAAGCCGACGCGGACGGTCAGCCCGCCCGCACCGACCACGGCCACCCCGCGCCCGACGCCGACCGTGCGCCCCGGCACCGACGTGCCGGGCTGGCGGCTGGTCTGGTCCGACGAGTTCACCGGGCCGACGGTCGACCTCAAGCGGTGGAACCTGCGCGACAACGAGGGCCGCGACATCGACAAGGGCTGCAACGTCGACGACCCGGACAACACCTTCGTCGCCGACGGGGTGCTGACCCTGCGCGCCCAGCGGGAGACCGCGGTGTGCAGCTCGCAGACCCGGCAGTACACCCAGAGCTACCTGGACACCATCGGCAAGGCGTCGTTCACCTACGGCCGGTTCGAGATGCGGGCGAAGTCGCCCAACGGGCCGACCGACTCCAAGGGGCTCTGGCCGGCGTTCTGGCTGCGTCCCGACGACGGCGGCAAGGGCGAGATCGACGTGGTGGAGCTGCCCGGCGGGGCGTCCCTGCACGGGGCTGCCACCCAGGCGATCTTCTACGACTACACGCCGGTCAAGCAGGACCAGCGGTGGGACTTCCCGACCGGCTACCCGGGTGACGGCTTCCACACGTACACCACGGAGTGGGAGCCGGGGGTGATCCGCTGGTACATCGACGGCCGCCAGGTCTGGCAGCGGGACCGCAGCACCACCCCGTGGTTCGACGAGGCGTTCAACAAGCCGTTCAACCTGCGGCTGAACTTCCAGGTGGGCGGCTGGCTGGGTGATCCCGACGCGGCCACCCGCTTCCCGGCCGACTTCCGGGTCGACTACGTCCGCGTCTGGCAGCGCTGAGCCGCCCGGCACGGGGTGCGCCGCCCGGTGGGTCACGGCCCGCCGGGCGGCGGCTTGTCCGCCGGTCCTATCGTGGCCGCGAGCGCACGGCGGTCGGGCGGGACAGGTGGAGGGCATGACGGTGGCGACGGACCCACGGACCCGGCAGGACGGCGTGGGCTGGGTGACCCGGGCCATCTTCGGTGACCCCCGGCTCTGGCTCGGCATGCCGCCCGACCCGGTGCCCGCCACCCACCGCGCGGTCGTCCGGTACGCCGTGGTGCCCTCGGTGGAGCGGGCCAGGTTCCTGCTCCCGCTGGCCTCCCGTCGGGTCGGCGCGGCGTCGACGCTGGCCTACAACGCGCTGCGCCCGCCCCGGGTGCGGGCCAACCGGTTGGCCGTCGGTGTGCTGGCCGGCCTCGGGGCGACCGGGCTGGCCCGGATGCCGGTGCTGACCGTGGCGGTGCCCGCCGACGCCGACCCGGCCGAGTTGCTGCTCGCCGGGCACCTGGGTCGGCGGGCGGGCCGAGAACTGCACGCCGCGATCGGCATCCGCCCCCCCGACCCGCACCACAAGCCGACGTTGCAGCTCTTCGACGACCGGGGCGTCGCCCGGGCGTACGCGAAGATCGGGTGGAACGACGCGACCCGGGCGATGGTGCGCGCGGAGGCCGCCGCGCTGCGGGATCTGCCCCGCGACGGCGGTGATTTCCCGGACGTGCCCCGGCTGCTGGACGAGGTGAGTTGGGGTGACCTGGCGGTGACCCTGGTCGAGCCGATGCCGGCCCGGGTGCGCCGTCTGCGCCATCCGCTGCGTCCGGAGGTGGCCGCGATGATTGCGGTTGCCCGGCGCGGTGGCCCGCCGTCGACACCGCGGCCGCTGCGCGGTTCGGCGTTCCTGGCCAACCTGACCGCGCGGGCCGCGACCGCCGGTGGTCCGGTGGTCGGGGCGCTGGCGGCCCTGGCCGCCCGCGACGGCGACCGGGCGGTGGAGTTCGGGCACTGGCACGGCGACTGGGTGCCGTGGAACCTCGGTCGGCACCGGGGTCGGTTGGTCGTCTGGGACTGGGAGAACAGCGGCGCCGACCGGCCGCTCGGCTTCGATCTCGCCCACCAGGGGTTCCAGAGCGCCCTGTCGTTGCACGGCCGGGACGTCGCGGGGGCGACCGGGGAAATGGTCGAGCTGTTGGGCCGGCACGGTGCGGCGTTCGGCCTGGACCCGGCGGGGTGTCGGTTCGTCGCCGACGCATATCTCGTCGAGTTGTGGTTGCGGACGGCGGAACTCGCCGCCGGCGGGGGTGGCTGGAGTGCGAAACTGCACCCCGCGCTGCTGCACACGCTCGCCGACCGGCTGGGCACATCCCGACGCTGACCGGCGGTTTCTCCCGGGGACTGGGACAACTGTCGGGGTCCCGACCGGAAAAACGGCGAAAAGCCCACACTGCCGTCACCGCCGCTACCGAAGCCGCCTCACGTTCCACTAGGGTGGCCCCACTCGACGACTGATGGCCGGTGACGGCGTGGTCGGTCCGGCCCGGGACGACGTGGGGACCTCGTCCGGGGCGTGGGTGTGGGGGAGGCCCGGCCGACGGCCGGCACAATCAGGGAGCACGATGGGATCGTCGCGTGTCATTCAGCCCGGGGTGGGCCATGCCCCGCTCACCGGCCGTGCGAGCGGTGGTGACCCCCGGTGACCATCGTCTACGTGCTGGCCGTGCTGGCGGTGCTGGTGCCGCTGCTGGTCGTCCCGGTGCTGGCGTCCCGCTGGATGTCGGCCGTCGCCACCGGCCGTACGGCCGAACGGTTCCGGATCGCCCTGGCCGGGCTGACCGCCGCGTTCGGTCGGATCGGCGCGGCCGTGGTGGTGCTGCTGGCCGGCTGCGCGGCGGTCGTCGCCGTGTGCTGGCCGGTCGGTGAGGCGATCTCCCGGCTCGAACCCCACGTCGACCACCCGGTCTTCGACTACGTGCACGCCCACCGGGTCGGCTTCTGGGAGGACGTCAACCTGTTCATCTCCCCGATCGGCGACCGCTACCCGCTCAAGTGGGTGACCGTGGTGGCCGCGGTCGGCTTCGCCATCGCCTGGCGTCGTCGCCGCTGGTGGATTCCGCTGGTGGCGATGCCGTTGCAGTTCGTCGTCGAGCAGTACACCCAGACGATCCTCGCGAAGGTCGTCGACCGGGGCCACCCGCCGACCGACCTGGGCACCTACCCCTCCGGCGGCTGCGCCCGGGTGCTGATGACCTTCGGCACCATCCTGGTGCTGGCCGCGCTGACCTGGCGGCTGCCGCGCCGGGTGCTGATCGGCCTGGTCACCGCCCTGGCCGTGCTGGTCTCGGTGGAGGGCTACACCCGCATCTACGCCGAGAAGCACTGGCTCACCGACGTGTTCGGCGGGTGGTTCTTCGGCACCCTGCTGACCGGCGTGATGGTGATCGCCGTCCTGGTCGCCGACGGTCGGGTCCGCCGACCCGCCGCCCCGGCGCCGACGACCACCACCGACGACGACCGGATGTTGACCGGCACCTGACCCGTACCCCCGTCCGGTGGGCGCGACCCGTCCCCGCGCCGTCCGGACCCGGCCCCCACCCCTCCTCGCACAGAAGTTGGGCCACCGACGTGACCACCCTCCTCGTCGCCTCCACCGGTGGGCACCTCGCCGAGCTGCACGACCTGCTGCCCCGGCTCGGGGTGCAGCACGACTGCGTCTGGGCGACGTTCGACTCCCCGCAGAGCCGGTCGCTGCTCGACGGGCACGAGGTCATCCACGTGCCGCCGGCGAGCACCCGCGACCCGGTGGGTGCGCTGCGCGACCTGCTGGCCGCCCGCCGGGTGCTCTGCGACGGGCGGTTCCGCCGGGTGATCAGCACCGGTGCCAGCGTCGCCATGTCGTTCTTCCTGCCCGCCGCCCGGCACGGCCTGGACTGCCACTACATCGAGAGCGCCACCCGCACCGTCGGCCCGTCGCTGACCGGCCGGCTGGTCGCCCGGGTACCCCGGACCCGGCTCTACACGCAGTACCCGGGCTGGGCGAACGGCCGGTGGCGCTACGGGGGCTCCATCTTCGACGGATACGCCCCCGCGCCCGCCGCCCCGCGGCCGGTCTCCAAGATCGTGGTGACCCTCGGCACCCAGGACCGCTTCGGCTTCCCGCGTCTGCTGCAACGCCTGGTCGACGTGGTGCCCGCCGAGGCGGAGGTGCTCTGGCAGGTCGGCTCGACCCGGATCCCCCGGATGCCGCCCGGGGCCCGCCGGCAGGTGCCGTACGCCGAGATGCAGCAGGCCATGCGGGAGGCCGACGTGATCGTCACCCACGCCGGGGTGGGGTCGGCGCTGGCCGCGATGCGCGCCGGCCACCGCGCCGTCTACGTGCCGCGCCGGGCCCGGCACGGCGAACACGTCGATGACCACCAGGTGGAGATGGCCCGGGAACTCGACCGGCGCGGACTGGTGCTGGCCCGGGAGGCCGATGCCGTCACCACCGACGACCTGACCCGGGCGGCTACCTGGACGGTGACCGCCACCGGTGCGGTCCCGGCGTTCCGGTGGGCGGAGGCGGCATGAGGCCGACCGGGGCCGGGCGGCCCGGTGGTGGGCTCCGCCGGTCGATGCGCGATTCTCGTCCTGCGTGGGTCGTCCGGACGCGACCCGTACGGCAGGACAGGGCCGAGCCGGTGGCCGACCGGACCGGTCGGTTGATGGTGGGAAATGTCCGGGCAGAGCAAGCTACGCACGATCTCACTTCATTTTTGGGGGCGCCAGTGCTTCACAGAACGTCTCGACCGGTGTGGCGGCGGTGGTTCGCCGCGCTCGCCGCACCGGTGCTCGCGGTCGGCCTCCTGGCCGCGCCCGCCCACGCGGCGGATCTCACCCCGGTAACCAGCACCCTCACCTCGGCCAACCCGGCGGACAACATTCCGCACGCGCAGGACGGCGACACCAAGGCGTTCGCCGAGATCGGCAGCACGGTCTACGTGGGCGGTTCCTTCACCTCGGTCAAGGCCGCCGGCGCCACCAGCTGGACCTCACGCAACTACCTGTTCGCCTACGACCGCACCAGCGGCGCGCTGAAGGCCGACTTCAGCCCGACGCTCGACGGCGCGGTGCACGCCCTCGCCGCCAGCCCCGACGGCAAGCTGATCGTCGGTGGCGCGTTCAAGAACGTCAACGGGGTCAGCCGCAAGAACCTCGTCGCGCTCGACCCGGCGACCGGCGCGACGGTCGCCAGCTGGGTCGGCCGCAGCGACGGCGGCCTGGTCCGCCGCACCGTCGTGGTCGGCAACAAGCTCTACATCGCGGGCGCGTTCCACTGGGTCAACGGCACCGAGCACTCGCTGCTGGCCCGGCTCGACGCGACCACCGGTGCGATCGACCCGAGCTTCCAGATCGACGCCAGCGTCGCCCGCGCCAGCAGCGAGCTGGTCTGGGGCCTGGCCGTCGCCCCCGACGGCAAGACCCTGGTCGCGGTGGGCAACTTCACCGAGGTCAACGGCCAGCCCCGCAACCAGGTGGTGGTCGTCGACCTGGACGGGACCCCGACGGTCGCGAACTGGAGCACCCAGCGCTACGTGGCGCCCTGCTACAGCGGCTCGTTCCCGTTCTACGCCCGCGACGTCGACTTCTCCGACGACGGCACGTACTTCGTGATCATCGCCGACGGTGGTCGGGGCGACGGGGCGTACTGCGACGCCATCGCCCGGTTCGAGACCGCCGACCGGGGCACGGCCATGGACGCCACCTGGGTCAACTACACCGGCACCGACTCGGTGACCTCCGTCGAGGTGGCCGACAACGTGGTCTACGTCGGCGGTCACTTCCGCTGGCTGAGCAACGCCAACGGCAACGACTCGGCCGGCAGCGGCGCGATCAACCGGTTCGGGCTCGGCGCGCTGGACCCGATCAACGGCCTGCCGCTGGTCTGGAACCCGACCCGTTCGGGCGCCCCGGCGGGCACCACCACCTGGGGCCCGATCATGTGGGAGCTGTGGCGGGGCAGCACCGGCCTCTACGCCGGTTTCGACTCCGACGGCCTCGGCAACGAGTACCACGGGCGGCTGGGTCTGTTCCCGCTCGCCGGTGGCCGTACGGTTGCGGCGACCAACGCGCCGACGGCGTCCTCGGGCTACCTGTACGTCGGGACCGGCAACGGGCAGACCGCCAAGGTGTCGTTCAACGGCAGCACCCTGGGCGCGCCGGTGGCCAGCGCGCAGGCGAACCTCACCGCGGCGGGCGCGGCCTTCTCGGTCGGCAACAAGCTCTACTGGTCGAAGACCGACCCGACCGCCGCCGGCGGCAGCTACCTGGGTGTGTCGATGTTCACCGGCGGCACGGTGGGCGCACCGTGGGTGAGCAGCGGTTACAACGACTGGTTCAACCCCGCCACGATGGCCGGCGCGTTCTACCTCGACGGTCGGATGTACTACACCAAGGCCGGTACCAACAAGCTGTTCTACCGGTACCTGGAGCCCGACGGCTACATCGTCGGCTGCACCGAGTTCACCCTGCCCAGCGTGGGCCTGAACTGGGGCAACGTGCGGGGGATGGCCTGGGTCGACGGTAAGATCGTCTACGGCAACACCAACGGCTCCCTGCGGGCCGTGCCGTTCGACGAGACCGCCGTCGACGGCGCCGCCTCGGTGGAGATCGCACCGGCCGGCGGCGGCGTGGACTGGTCGAGCAGGACGCTGTTCTTCGCCACCTCCTGAGCCGCACCCGCCACGGGCGGCCCGCCGGTGTCCCGGACACCGGCGGGCCGCCCGCGGCGCAGGGGGACCGGTCGGCTGTCGACCACAGGTGAACGGTCGGCGACAATGGGACCACCAGCGGTTCGCACCGAGGCCGTCGCTGGCCCGAACCGGCCCGCCCACCCCTCGCATCGCAAGAGGACCTGACTGATGGATGTGACCGATGTCACTCCCGCCCGGCAGCGCCCGGTCGGCCTGGCCGAGTTGGCCCGCATTCCGCTGCGGCGGTGGCGCACGGTGCTCGCCGTCACCGGGCTGGTGCTGTTACTGGTGGCCGCCTACCTGCTGGTCTTTCCGGCGACCTACACCGCCACCACGGCCGTGGTGGTCCGCCCGGTGGTCACCGACCCGTTCTCGGTGCCCTCCGGCGGCGCCGACCGGGCGGTCAACATGACCGCCGAGAGCGGGATCGCCACCAGCAACGACGTCATCGACAAGGTCGCCTCGATCACCGGCCGGGACACCACCGCCGTGGCCGACTCGCTCACCGTGGAGACGCCGGTCGGCGGGCAGGTGATGCGGTTCAGCTACGCCGGGCACAGCGAGACCGAGGCGGTCAACGGCGCGAACGGTGCCGCCGAGTCGTACCTCGAACTGCGCAAGGGCATGTACGAGAACCAGCGCGCCGCCGTGCTCAAGTCGTACGACGAGACCATCGCCCTGGTCACCAGCCAGCGCACCACCACCCAGCGGTCGCTGCCGGCCAACCAGGGCACGTCGAGCCCGTCGCCGCGCACCAGCGCCCTGCTGGACCAGTTGCGGGCACTCAACGACCAGCTCGCCACCCTCGCCGAACAGCGTTCCAAGATCGCCTCGGCGGACCTGAGCCCCGGTTCGGTCACCAGCGCCGCCCGCGCGCCCGTCCCGTCGAGCCGGGACGCCGCCCCGCTGATCCTGGTCGCCGGGCTCCTCGGCGGCCTGCTCGTCGGTGGTCTGGTCGCCTTCGTCCGGGAGTCCATGGACCGCCGGGTCCGCACCGCCGGTGAGGCCTCCGTGCTGGTCGGCGCCCCGCTGCTGGGCACCGTCGGGCGGGACCGCTCGGGTCGGCTCTCCGACACCGACCTGCGCTACCTGGTGCTGGCCCTGAGCCGCTGGGTGGACGGGCCGACGCCACCGCCCCTGGTTCTGCTCTCCAGCGCCGCCGACGAGCAGCGGGAACAGGTCACCGCCGGGGTCGCCGCGGCGCTGGCCCAGGCCGGGCACGAGGTACGCCTGGGCGTCGCCCCGGAGAGCCAGGAGCGCATCCGGGCACTGCTCACCGATGCGCAGCGCCGGCATCCGGCCGTCGAGCCGTCCCGGCCCCGGGTGCCCCGCCCCCGGCCGATGCCCAGCAGCGTCCCGACCCCGGCCGCCACCCCGGCCACCGGCGGCAACCCGGAGGACACCATGGTCATCCCGCCGGTCCGCAAGCCCCGGCCGTTCCCCACCGACGACCCGAAGAACGGTGGCGTCTACCGCTCCACCACCACCTCGGCGGACAAGACCGAGATCATCCCCCGGGTGCTGCCCAAGGAGGCCCCCGCCACCGACGGTGAACAGGTCCGCATCGGCGCCGGCGGGGTGCGCCTGGTCCCGCTGGAGGCCCCCGTGGCCGCCGGGGTCACCGTGATCGACGCCCCGCCCGCCCTGCACGACGAACGGGGTGTCCGGGCCGCCCGGGAGGGACGGGCCGTGCTGGTCGCCGCCCGCGACAAGACCCGCACCGGCCGGCTGGGGCAGTTGGTGGAGCGGCTGCGCGCGGTGGGCGTCGAACCGGTCGGGTTCGTGGTGACGGGAGAGAAGCGTGACTGAGCCGACCACCACCGCGTACCCGCCGGTGACCGTGGTGATCGCCACCCGGGACCGGCCCGGTCTGCTGGAACGGGCCGTGCGTGCGGTGCTCGGCCAGGACTACCCCGGGCCGGTGGAGTGCGTCGTCGTCTACGACCACACCGACCTGCGGGAACTGGATGTCGACGTGCCGGCCGGGCGCACCCTGCGCTACGTCGCCAACACCCACCGGCGAGGGCTGCCCGGCGGCCGGAACACCGGCTTCGACACCGCCACCGCCGACCTGATCGCCTTCTGCGACGACGACGACCACTGGCTGCCGGCGAAGCTGCGCCGGCAGGTGGAGCTGCTGGCGCAGCGGCCGGACGCCGCCGCCGCGAGCTGCGGCATCCGGCTGGAGGGGCCGGGCATCGCCAAGGAACGGCAGCTCGACCGGGCCGAGGTCGGCCTGCCCGACTTCGTCGAGGACCGGATCATGGAGGTGCACTCCAGCACCATCCTCATCCGACGCACCACCTGGGAGGCCATCGGCCCGGTCGACGAGGAACTGCCCGGCGGCTACGGCGAGGACTACGAGTGGCTGCTGCGGATCGCCGGGCACGGCCCGGTGGTGATCGTGCCCGAGGTGCTGGTGGTGGTCGACTGGCACGGCGGTTCGTTCTTCTTCGGCCGCTGGGCGACCATCGTCGAGGCCACCCGCTACCTGCTCGACAAGCACCCCGAGCTGGCCGGCAGCCGTACCGGCCTGGCCCGGTTGCACGGGCAGATCGCGTTCGCGCTCGCCTCCGGCCGGCGGCGCGGTGAGGCGGTGCGGGAACTCGGCCGGGTGATCCGGCTCAACCCCCGCGAGAAGCGGGTGCTGGTGACCGTCCCGGTGGTGCTCGGGCTGCTGTCGGGGGAGCGGGTGCTCCAGCTCGCCCAGCGCCGGGGCCGGGGTGTCTGACCGGCGGGTGCCCGGGTCACTCGCCGGGCCGCCGCCGCTGCCCACCTGGCCGCTGCTGGCCATGTTCGGGCTGGTCCCGCTCTGGTGGATGCTCGGCGGCTTCTACCTCGGCTGGTCGGTGTTCGGGGTGGTGCTGCTGGGCCTGATGGTCACCCGGGGCCGGGTGGCGCTGCCCGCCGGCACCGCCTGCTGGTTGGTGCTGCTCGCCCTGGTGCTGCTGAGCTTCACCCGGCTCGAACGGGCCACCGCCTACCTCACCTCCGGTCTGCGCTTCGGCTTCATGCTGACCGCGCTGATCGTCTGCGTCTACGTCTACAACCTGGTCCGCGACGGCGTCCCCTGGGACCAGGTGCTCCGCCCGCTCGGCTGGTACTGGCTGGGCGTGGTCGCCCTCGGCTGGCTGGCTGTGCTGGCGCCCCGGTTCCAGCTCACCACCCCGGTGGAGATGCTGCTGCCGGGCAGCATGTCGGGGGAGCGGTTCATCCAGGCGCTGACCCATGTGCGGGCCAACGAGTTCAACCCGGTCTCCCGGGCCCCGATCTACCGGACCGCCGCGCCCTACCCGTACACCAACAACTGGGGTACGGCGTACGCGCTGCTGGTGCCGTGCGTGCTGGCGTACCTGACCTCGGTGCGTACCGGCACGTTCCGGGTGGTGCTGATGGTGTCGCTGCCACTGTCGATGGTGCCGGCGTTCATGACCCTCAACCGGGGCATGTTCCTCGGCCTCGGTGCCGGGTTGACCTACCTGGGCCTGCGGGCGCTGGTACGCGGCAACGCCAAGCTGATCGCCTCGATCGGTGGACTGGTGCTGCTGGTATGGGTGGTCAGCCTGGTGGTGCCGGTGCAGGAGCTGATCGACAACCGGGTCAGCAGCACCGACACCAACGTCGACCGGATGGACCTCTACGTCCGTACCCTCCAGGCCGTCGAACGCTCACCCCTGCTCGGGTACGGCGCACCGAACAGCGTCGACACCACGCTCGCCGAGGAACCGCTGGGCACCCAGGGGATGATCTGGCAGGTGCTCTACAGCCACGGCATCCCGGCCCTGATCGCCTTCCTGGGCTGGCTGGCGCTGATCGCCAAACGGCTGGCCGGCGCGGTCTCCCCGGCCGGGCAGTGGCTGAGCACCATCCCGGTGATCGCCCTGGTGGTGATCCCGGTGTACGCCTACATCGACCCGAACATGTCGGTCATCTTCTTCGCCGTCGGGGCCGGACTGGCGGCGGTCAGCGGACCGGTGAACCGCGCGGTGACCCTCGCGCCGGGGGCCGTCGACGCCCGTACGCCACGCGCCGCGACGGCCGGCTCCGGCGTGCCGTCCCCAGCGTCCGGCACCGTGGCGTCCGGCACCGTGGCGTCCGGCGGCACGGCGACCGGAACGGCCGCCGTGCCGGCACGGGCGTCGGCCACCGTCCCGACCCCGCCGACCCGGGCCACCGCCGCCGTGCCACCCCAGCCCACCAGGGCCACCGCCGCCGTACCACCCGCCGCCCCGCCCGTGACGTCGTCCCCGGTCCCGCCCCGCGTTCCGGCTCCGCCCCTACCAGCCTCCCCGGCTCCGTCTGCGACCGCGTCCCCGGCCCCCGTCCCGGCTACGCCTGCAACGGTGTCTCCAGCCCCGGCCGTGCCCCGGGTCCCGGCTCCGCCCGCAACGGAGTCCCCGGCCGTACCCCGATCCCCGGACCAGCCTGCGGGGCCGCCGCAGACTCCGGTTCCGTCCTGGCCTCCGCTGAAGGCCCCGGCTCGCCCCTCGGCACCCGGCCCGGCGTCGGGTCAGGCGTCGTCCCCGCCCCCGTCCCCGGTCCCGTCGCGCGTCCCGGCTCCACCCGTGACCCCAGCCCCGGCCCCGCCCCCGGCCGTGACGCCAACCCCGGCGCGGCCCCCGGCCCCGGCTTCCGTTCGGCCCCCGGCGGCACCTGTCGCCGGTTCCCGACCGGCCGGCGGGGTGGACGCGCCGACGGTGGTGCAGCCCGCACGTGTCGGCGGCAACCCCCCACCCACCAGGCCGGCCGACGACCGGCCCCGCGCCGGGGAGCAGAGCAGCACCGGCGACCGGACCCGCACCGACGACGGCAGGGAGCAGGCATGAGACGACCGGGAACCGGAACCACTCCGGCGGTGCCCCGGCAGCTCGACCGCCGCTCCGCCGAACCGGGGGCGCACCCGTCGACCGGCCCGGCCACCGATGTGACGGGCGGTGCCGGCGAGGTACGGCGCAGCGCCCGTAACGGTGCGGTCGGGTTGGTCGGCGCGGCGGTCAACGGCGCATTGGGTTTCCTGCTCACCGTGGTCATCGTGCGCGGCTTCGGTACCGACGGCTCCGGTGCGCTCTTCACCGCCATCGGCGTGGTCTCCATCCTGGGCGCGGTCTGCTGCGCCGGTGCCGACACCGCCCTGGTCTGGGCGCTGCCCCGACGTCGGATCGGCGTCGACGGCGACGCCGCCCGGCTGCTGCCTGTCGCGTTGCTGCCGGTGCTCCTGCTCACCGGGGTCGTGGCGGCGGTGGGCGCGCTCAGCGCCGACCGGCTCGCCCCGGTCTTCTTCGCCCGCCCGGACGGGCCGACGCTGCTGCGGCTGGCGTTCGTCGCCCTGCCGTTCACGGTGGCGATGACCGTGCTGCTCGCCGCCGTCCGGGCGGTCCGCCCGGTGACCGCCGTGGTCGGCATCCAGTACGTGCTGGTGCCGCTGGCCCGGCCCGCCCTGCTGCTGGCGGCGGTCGCCACCGGTGCCGGGGTGGTCGTCGGGTTCGGCGGTTGGCTGCTGCCGGTGGCGTTGGCCGTGGTCGCCGCCGCCGTCCTGCTGCTGCGGCCGCTCGGCCTGCTCGCCGGGGCACGGCTACGGCCGGACGGCGCGGACTGGCGTACCCTCTGGGGCTTCGCGTTGCCCCGGGCGGTGTCGGCAGCCATCGATGCCAGCAGCATGTGGGTCGGGGTGCTGCTCACCTCGGCGCTGGCCGGCGCGGACGAGTCGGGGGTCTTCGGCGCGGTCGGCCGGTACGCCCTGGCCGGGCTGCTGATCATGCAGGGGTTGCGGGTGGCCGTCGCACCCCAGTTGTCCCGGCTGCTCGGACAGGGACGCACCGCCGAAGCGGCGCTGGTCTACCGGCGGGTCACCGTCGTGATCATCCTGCTGTCCTGGCCGGCGTACCTGCTGCTGGCGGTGTTCGCACCGGGGTTCCTCAGCCTCTTCGGCGACGGGTTCACCGTCGGGGCCGCCCCACTGGCGGTGCTCGCCGGGGCGATGCTTGTCAACTCGGGGGTGGGCATCGTGCAGACGATGCTGCTGATGAGCGGCAACAGTGCCCGGCACCTCCAGGCCACCGTGGTCGGGCTGGCGCTCACCGTCGGGCTGGGCTTCCTGCTCATCCCCGACCACGGCGCGCTCGGTGCGGCGTACGCCTGGACGGCCGGCGTGGTCGCCGAGAACGTGCTGGCCGCGGTGGCCGCCCGGGTGGCGATCGGCGAGCCGCTGCTCACCCGCTCGGTGGGCTGGGCGGCGGTCGGGGCCGGCGGCGGCGCGGCCGTGGTGGCGGTGCTCAGCGCGCTGGTCGCCGGCCGGGGTGTGGCCGGCCTGGCGCTGGCCCTGGTGGTGCTGGCGGTCGTCGCCGTCGGGCTGCTGCTGGACCGGCGGGTCCGGCGTACGGTCCGGGCCGCCGTGACGATGCTCAGGCCGAAACCGGCGTGACGAGAGGGAGACGATGACGATCCGCGACCGCCTCAAGGGTGTGGTTCCGCACCAGGTCACCCACCAGGTGCGCAGCTCGCTGGTCCGGTACGGCGAACGCACCAGCGACCGCCGGCCGCTGCCGGACTTCCTGATCACCGGCACCAAGCGGGGCGGCACCACCTCACTGTGGCGGTACCTGCTGGCGCACCCCCTGGTGCCCCGGCTCTTCCCGGCCTGGAACACCAAGACCTCGCACTACTTCGAGGAGAACTGGGGCCGGGGCGAGGCGTGGTACCGGTCGCACTTTCCGACGGTGCGGCACCGGCAGGCCCTGCAACGCCGGCACGGTGGGCCGGTCCGCGTCGGTGAGGCCGCGCCGCTGTACATGTTCCACCCGCTCGTCCCGCAGCGGGTCGCCGAGCTGATGCCCGACGTCCGGTTGATCTTCCTGCTCCGGGACCCGGTGGAGCGGGCGTACTCGCACTGGAAGGAACGGCGCACCGAGGGCCGGGAGCCGCTGGACTTCGCCGAGGCGCTGGCCCGGGAGGAGGAACGGACGGCGGGGGAGCGGGAGAAGCTGATCGCCGACCCGACGTACTTCAGCGAGGCGTACGACTGGTACACCTACCGCGCCCGGGGCCGCTACCTGGAGCACCTGACGCCGTGGCTGGACCGGTTCGACCGCGCACAACTGCTGATCCTGCCCAGCGAGACGCTGTACGCCGAGCCGGCCGCCACGTACGCCCGGGTGCTGGACTTCCTCGGCCTGCCCCCGCACCGGCTCGCCGCGTACGAGGCGCACAACCACCGACGCAGCAGCGCCATGCCCGAGCAGGTACGGGCCGAGCTGAGCGCCCACTTCGCCCCGCACAACGCGGCGCTGGAACAGCGGCTGGGGATGCGCTTCGACTGGTCGTGACCGGTGCCGGTGCCCCGCCGGCGGACCTCGTCGTCCGCAGGGCGGGACGGGTCGGGCACGGTGCCGTTGCCGGGACCGGGCGTGACAGACTGACGCGGTGTTGCGTTGGCTGACTGCAGGTGAATCGCATGGTCCGGCTCTGGTGGCGTTGGTGGAGGGGGTGCCGGCCGGGGTGGCGGTGACTTCTGCCGATATCGCGGGTGAGTTGGCGCGTCGTCGGTTGGGTTATGGCCGGGGTGCGCGGATGGCGTTCGAGCAGGATGAGGTCGAGGTCGTCGGTGGTCTGCGGCACGGTGTCACCCTGGGTAGTCCGGTGGCGGTGCGGGTGGGTAATTCGGAGTGGCCGAAGTGGCGGACGGTGATGGCCGCCGACCCGGTCGATGCGGAGGAGTTGGCGGGTCAGGCCCGCAACGCGCCGTTGACGCGTCCCCGGCCCGGTCATGCCGACCTGGCCGGCATGCAGAAGTACGGTCATACCGATGCCCGGCCGATCCTGGAACGGGCCAGCGCCCGGGAGACCGCCGCTCGGGTGGCCGTGGGTGCGGTGGCGAAGGCCCTGGTGAGGCAGGCGGTCGGTATCGAGATCGTGTCGCACGTGGTGGAGCTCGGTTCGGTGGCCGCGAAGCCGGGGCTGCGGCCGGTGCCGGAGGATGCGGAGCGGATCGACGCGGATCCGTTGCGGTGCCTCGATCCGGATGCGAGTGCGCGGATGGTGGCGGAGGTGGATGCGGCGAAGAAGGCTGCGGACACGTTGGGTGGGGTGGTGGAGGTTCTTGCCTATGGGGTGCCGCCGGGTCTGGGTAGTCATGTGCAGTGGGATCGGAAGTTGGATGCCCGGTTGGCGACGGCGTTGATGTCGATTCAGGCGATCAAGGGTGTGGAGATCGGGGACGGGTGGGTGCAGGCGCGGTCGCGGGGGTCGGAGGCGCATGACGAGATCGTGCCGACGGCGACGGGTGTGCGTCGGGTGACGGATCGGGCGGGTGGGTTGGAGGGTGGTATCACGACGGGTGAGCCGGTGCGGGTGCGGGCGGCGATGAAGCCGATCTCGTCGTTGAACCGGGCCCTGTCCACGGTTGATGTCACGACCGGTGAGGCGGCGACGGCGATCAATCAGCGGTCGGATGTGTGTGCGGTGCCGGCGGCGGCGGTGGTCGCGGAGGCGATGGTGGCGTTGGTCCTCGCGGAGGCGGTGGTGGAGAAGTTCGGTGGTGACTCGGTGGCCGAGATCCGCCGCAACGTGACCGGCTACCTCGACAGCCTGATCATCAGGTGAACAGCGGCTGGCAAGAAAGGTCAACCCGGTGACGAAGCCTGTCTGCGTGCTGGTCGGCGCGCCCGGTTCCGGCAAGAGCACCGTCGGCGCGGAACTGGCCACCCTGCTCGGGGTGGCGTTCCGGGACACCGACACCGACATCGAGCAGATGGCGGGCAAGCCGATCCCGGAGATCTTCATCGACGAGGGTGAGGCGCACTTCCGGGCCCTGGAGCGGGCCGCGGTGCTGGCGGCGCTGACCTCCCACGCCGGGGTGCTGGCCCTCGGCGGCGGCGCGATCCTCGCCGAGGAGAACCGGGCCGCGCTGGTCGGACACCCGGTGGTGCACCTGTCGGTGGAGTTGACCGACGCGGTGAAGCGGGTCGGGCTCGGTGCCGGCCGGCCGCTGCTGTCGGTCAACCCGCGGGCCACCCTCAAGCACCTGATGGACCAGCGTCGGCCGCTCTACGCGGAGGTCGCGACGGCGACGGTGGTCACCGACGGCCGGGCACCGGAGGAGATCGCCGCCGAGATCGTCGCCCTGCTCAAGCCCTGACCGCGCCCACCCGACGCCGGTCCGGCCGTCGGGTCATGCCGGGAGGCCGGGCCGCCATCAGGTGGACACTCCCCGTGCCGGCGCCGGTGCTGGACTAGGCTGCCGGCGATGGACGAGGTGACCCGGATTCCGGTCGGCGGCGAACGGCCGTACGACGTACTGGTCGGGCGGGGCCTGCTGGCCGAGCTGCCCGCGTTGCTGCCCGACGCGACCCGGACGGCGGTGCTGTACGCGCCGCCCCTGCGGGCGTTGGCCGAGGAGATCGGCGGGCGGTTGGCCGGGGCGGGGATCACCCCGCTGGCGATCGAGGTGCCCGACGCCGAGGCGGGCAAGCGGGTCGAGGTGGCCGCCGACTGCTGGGAGCAGCTCGGGGCGGCCGGCTTCACCCGTACCGATGCGGTGGTCGGGGTGGGCGGCGGCGCGGTGACCGACCTGGCCGGCTTCGTCGCGGCCTGCTGGTTGCGGGGGGTGCGGTGGGTGCCGGTGGCGACCTCGCTGCTCGGCATGGTCGACGCCGCCGTCGGCGGCAAGACCGGGGTGAACACGGCGGCCGGCAAGAACCTGGTGGGCTCCTTCCACCCGCCGGTCGGGGTGCTGGCCGACCTGGGCACGCTGGACAGCCTCCCGCCGGCCGATCTGGCCGCCGGGCTGGCCGAGGTGGTCAAGTGCGGGTTCATCGCCGACCCGGTGATCCTGGATCTGGTCGAGGCGGACCCGGCGGCCGCCGTCGACCCGACCGGCCCGGTGGCCCGGGAGCTGATCGAGCGGGCGATCCGGGTGAAGGCCGACGTGGTCTCCGGTGACCTGCGCGAGTCGGGTGTGCGGGAGGTGCTCAACTACGGGCACACGCTGGCGCACGCGATCGAGAAGGTCGAGGGGTACCGCTGGCGGCACGGGCACGCGGTCTCCGTCGGCACCGTCTACGCCGGCACCCTCGCCCGGTTGGCCGGGCGGCTCGACGCGGCGACCGCCGAGCGGCACCGCCGGGTGCTGTCCGCGCTGGACCTGCCGACCAGCTACCCGGCGGACGCCTGGCCGGAGCTGCTGGCGGCCATGCGGGTGGACAAGAAGGCCCGGGGCAGCCGGCTGCGGTTCGTGGTGCTCGACGGCCTGGCCCGCCCGGCGATCCTGGACGGCCCGGACGACGAGCTGCTGCACGCCGCCTACCGGGAGGTGAGCCGGTGACCGGCCCCGACATCCCCCGGGTGTACGTGCTCAACGGGCCGAACCTGGGCCGGCTGGGCACCCGCCAGGTCGACGTGTACGGCGTGACCAGCTACGCCGACCTGGTGACGCTCTGCGTCGAGACGGGCCGCGAGCTGGGGTTGGACGTGGTGGTGCGGCAGACCGACGCGGAACACGAACTCGTCGGCTGGCTGCACGGGGCGGCGGACGAGGGCGCGGCGGTGGTGCTCAACCCGGCGGCCTGGTCGCACTACTCGATCGCGGTCCGCGACGCCTGCGCGTTGCTGCGGGCACCCCTGGTCGAGGTGCACATCTCCAACATCCACGCCCGGGAGGAGTTCCGGCACCACTCGGTGGTGTCGGCGGTGGCCACCGGGGTGATCTGCGGTCTGGGTGTGGACGGCTACCGGCTCGCGCTGCGGCACCTCGCCACCCGGCCCGCCGGGGCCGACTGAACCACAAACCGTCACTCTGTGTGATTGTTGGCCTGGTGTATGGGGGGTGTGGCGGGCCCCCCGTTGACGGCCCCGCCGCCGATTAGACGCAGCTAGTAGACTTGTCAGGTCTGTCCGCCAATTGATGATCAAGGCAGGAAATGGCATCCACCAACGACCTCAAGAACGGCCTGGTACTCAACCTCGACGGGGAGCTGTGGTCCGTCGTCGAGTTCCAGCACGTCAAGCCCGGTAAGGGTGGGGCGTTCGTCCGCACGACGCTGAAGAACGTGCTGTCCGGCAAGGTCGTCGACAAGACCTTCAACGCGGGCACCAAGGTCGAGACCGCCACCGTCGACAAGCGCACCATGCAGTACCTCTACGCCGACGGTGAGGACTACGTCTTCATGGATCTGGAGACGTTCGACCAGATCACCGTCCCCGGCGGCACCGTCGGCGAGGCCGCCAACTACCTCCTCCCCGAGGCCGAGGCGACCGTCGCCACCCACGAGGGTGTGCCGCTCTACATCGAGCTGCCCACCAGCGTGGTGCTCCAGGTCACCTACACCGAGCCGGGTCTGCAGGGCGACCGGTCGACCGGCGGCAACAAGCCGGCCACCGTCGAGACCGGCGCGACCGTGCAGGTGCCGCTGTTCATCACCACCGACGAGAAGATCAAGGTCGACACCCGCGACGGCCGTTACCTCGGCCGAGCCTGATGGCTGAGGGCGCCAAGCAGCAGATGCCGGCGCGCCGCAAGGCGCGCAAGCGGGCGCTGGACGTGCTCTTCGAGGCCGACCTGCGGGACCGGCCCCCGGTCGAGGTGCTCGCCGGCTACGTCGAGCGGATCGAGAAGCCGCGTCCGGAGCACCTGGACTACGCGATCGGTCTGGTCGAGGGGGTGGCCGGGCACCTCGACCGGATCGACGAGGTGATCGCCAGCTACGCCGAGGGCTGGACGCTGGACCGGATGCCGGCGGTCGACCGCAACCTGGCCCGGATCGCCGTCTACGAGCTGCTCTACGTCGACGAGATCGACGACGCGGTGGCGATCAGCGAGGCGGTTGAGCTGGCCCGGCAGATGTCCACCGACGATTCGCCGCGTTTCCTCAACGGCATCCTCGGCCGGATCGCCGAGTACGCCACCCGCTGAGCGTGGCCGCCCGTGCCGCGGGCGGGACCTGCACTGTGACGAGAAGGGCCCGTGCCGACCGGCACGGGCCCTTCTCGTTGCGTGACCGCGGATCAGGAGGCGAAGAACGCCCGCGGGTCGGCGACCAGCACACCGTGCTCGGTGAGCCGTTCGATCAGACCAGACGGCGAGGCGTCGTAGACGATCGCCAGGGCGCGCAGGTCGTCGGCGCGGATGGAGAGCACCCGGCCGTTGTAGTCGCCACGCTGCTGCTGGATGGCACGGGCGTAGCGGGCGACGTAGGCGAGGTCCTCGGAGGCCTCGTCGTACAGCCGCTCCAGGTCGAGGACGATCTTGCTGGTGGGCTCGTGCCGTACCCCGCTGCCGTCGGGCAACAGCTCCGAGACGGGAACGCGGTAGAAGTCGGCCAGCTCCGCCAGTCGGGACACGGTGACGGCGCGGTCGCCGCGCTCGTACGAGCCGACCACCACCGCCTTCCAGCGTCCGTTCGACTTCTCCTCCACCCCCTGCAGGGACAGGCCCTGCTGCTGGCGGATGGAGCGCAGGCGGGCGCCCAGCGACTTGGCGTATTCAGAGGGCATTCGGACACTCCCAGTGCTGTGCTTTGGGGTTCTCCCCGCGATCGCTACGGAGCGTGACGGTACGGGGATTGCGACACGTGGTCAAGTGCTCGTGACATTCCCATCGGAGATAGCGGGTGAGTTGTCCGCATTTCACCGTCCTGATCCGGGGATCAGTGGGTCGCGGCGAACGGCCAGGTGACCGCTGGTAACGTGGCCGCCAACCCCGGTCGGGCCCCCGTGACCCGACCGGACACCCCCGACATCCTTTAACGACCCGTCCCGTGAGGCGGGGAAGGAGGTCCGCCGTGGCCTGCCCACCGGTTGCCCACCCGTCGCCTGAGCGGCAACCCTCGGTGAAGGTGATCCTCGCCAGCGCCGACGTCCAGCGCGTCGTCGACCGGATCGCCCACCAGATCCTGGAGAAGACCCAGGGCGCCGCCGACACCGTGCTGCTGGGCATCCCCACCCGGGGCGCCCCGCTGGCCCGGCGGCTCGCCGCCCGGATCAGCACCTTCGAGGACGTCGACGTCCCGGTCGGGGTGCTCGACATCACCCTCTACCGCGACGACCTGCGCCGGCACGCCACCCGCGCGGTCGGTCCGACCCAGCTGCCCCCCGGCGGCATCGACGGCAAGCGGGTGGTCCTCGTCGACGACGTGCTCTTCTCCGGCCGTACCGTCCGGGCCGCGCTCGACGCCCTCAACGACGTCGGCCGGCCCGCCTCGGTGCAGCTCGCCGTCCTGGTCGACCGGGGGCACCGGGAACTGCCGATCCGCGCCGACTACGTCGGCAAGAACATCCCGACCGCGCTCGCCGAGAGCGTCAAGGTCACCCTCGTCGAGACCGACGGCGCCGACGAGGTCCGGCTCTGCGGGGGGACCCGGTGAACCCGACCCGACGCCACCCGGCAGGCCCGAACGAGAGGCGGCCCCGCTCATGATCAGACACCTGCTCTCCGGGGGCGACCTGGACGCCGGCACCGCCACCGAGATCCTCGACACCGCCGCCGAGATGGCCACCGTCGCCGGCCGGGAGGTCAAGAAGCTGCCGGCGCTGCGCGGTCGGACGGTGGTGAACCTCTTCTACGAGGACTCCACCCGGACCCGGATCTCGTTCGAGGCCGCCGCCAAGCGGCTCAGCGCCGACGTGATCAACTTTTCCGCCAAGGGTTCCAGCGTCACCAAGGGCGAGAGCCTCAAGGACACCGCGCTGACCCTCCAGGCGATGGGGGCCGACGCGGTGGTCGTCCGGCACCCCGCCTCCGGTGCCCCGCACCGGCTGGCCAACTGGGTGGACGGCTCGGTGGTCAACGCCGGTGACGGCACCCACGAGCACCCGACCCAGGCGCTGCTCGACGCGTACACCATGCGGGCCCGGCTGGGCCGGCTCGCCGGCCTGCACGTGGCGATCGTCGGCGACGTGCTGCACTCCCGGGTGGCCCGCTCCAACGTGCTGCTGCTGAGCACCCTCGGCGCCAAGGTCACCCTGGTCGGCCCGCCGACGCTGATCCCGGTCGACTGGGCCGCCCGCGCGGGCGTCGCACCGCCGGTGACCGACACCCACCCGGCCGCGCCCCACCCCGGCACCGACGTCTGCTACGACCTCGACGCGGTGCTGCCCGGGGTGGACGTGGTGATGATGCTGCGGGTGCAGCGGGAACGGATGAACGACTCCTACTTCCCCTCGGCCCGCGAGTACGCCCGCCGCTACGGGCTGGACGGCCCGCGCCTGCGCCGGCTGCCCGAGCACGCGATCGTCATGCACCCCGGGCCGATGAACCGGGGGATGGAGATCACTCCCGAGGTCGCCGACTCGCCCCGCTCCACCATCGTCGAACAGGTCGCCAACGGGGTCTCCGTGCGGATGGCCGTGCTCTACCTGCTGCTCGGAGGGAACAACCGGTGACCGCGTACCTGATCAAGAACGTGAGCGTCGTCGGCGGCGCGCCGACCGACCTGCTGATCCGCGACGGCGTCGTGGCCGAGACCGGCTCCGGGCTGGACGCGCCGGACGCCGCCGTCGTCGACGGCACCGGCCTGGTCGCCCTGCCCGGCCTGGTCGACCTGCACACCCACCTGCGTGAACCCGGCCGGGAGGACGCCGAGACCGTGGAGTCCGGCTCCCGGGCGGCGGCGCTCGGCGGCTACACCGCGGTCTGCGCGATGGCGAACACCTCGCCGGTCGCCGACACCGCGGGCGTGGTCGAGCAGGTGTGGCGGCTCGGCCGGCAGGCCGGGCTGGTCGACGTGCAGCCGATCGGCGCGGTCACCGTCGGCCTGGCCGGCGAGCGGCTGGCCGAACTGGGCGCGATGGCCGACTCGCCGGCCCGGGTGCGGATCTTCTCCGACGACGGGCACTGCGTCGCCGACCCGAAGCTGATGCGCCGGGCCCTGGAGTACGTCAAGGCGTTCGACGGGATCATCGCCCAGCACGCCGAGGAGCCCCGGCTCACCGAGGGCGCGCAGATGCACGAGGGTGAGGTCTCCACCCGGCTCGGGCTGACCGGCTGGCCGGCCGTCGCCGAGGAGGCGATCATCGCCCGGGACGTGCTGCTCGCCGAGCACGTCGGCAGCCGGCTGCACGTCTGCCACGTCTCCACCGCCGGCAGCGTCGAGGTGCTGCGCCAGGCCAAGGCGCGCGGGGTACGGGTCACCGCCGAGGTCACCCCGCACCACCTGCTGCTCACCGACGAGGTGGTGGCCGGGCGTGGCGCGTTGGCCAGCCCCGCGCTCGGGGCCGACTGGAGCCCGACGGCCAGCTACGACCCGGTGTTCAAGGTCAACCCGCCGCTGCGCACCGGCACCGATGTCGCCGCGCTGCGCGCCGCGCTCGCCGAGGGCGTCATCGACGTCGTCGCCACCGACCACGCCCCGCACGCCGTGGAGGACAAGGAGTGCGAGTGGGCGTACGCCCGGCCGGGCATGCTCGGCCTGGAGACGGCGCTGTCCATCGCCCTCGACGTGCTCGGCCCCCGGTGGGACCTGATCGCCGACCGGATGTCGCGGACCCCGGCCCGGATCGCCGGCCTCGACGACCACGGGCTCGACCCGGCGCCCGGGGTGCCGGCGAACCTCACCCTGGTCGACCCGGCCGCCCGCCGGGTGGTCGAGCCCGCGGAGCTGGCCAGCCGCAGTCGCAACACCCCGTACGCCCGCATGACGCTGCCGGGTCGCATCGTGGCGACCTTCCTGCGCGGCGAGCCGACGGTCCTGGACGGAAAGGCTGTCAAGTGATCCGAGCGAGGAACGTAGCGGAGCGGAGTCCCGCAGTCCGGATCGGAGGAGGGCGCGTGATCCGAGCGAGGAACGTAGCGGAGCGGAGTCCCGCAGTCCGGATCGGAGGAGGTGCAGCATGGTGAAACGTAGGTCCGCGATCCTCGTGCTGGAGGACGGGCGCACCTTCCACGGTGAGTCGTACGGCAGTGTCGGGGAGACCTTCGGCGAGGCGGTCTTCAACACGGGCATGACCGGCTACCAGGAGACCCTGACCGATCCGTCCTACCACCGGCAGGTGGTGGTGCAGACCGCCCCGCACATCGGCAACACCGGGGTGAACACCGAGGACGACGAGTCCGACCGGATCTGGGTCGCCGGGTACGTGGTCCGTGACCCGGCCCGGATCGGCTCCAACTGGCGGGCCACCGGCGGGCTGGAGGACCGGCTCGGCGTGGAGGGCGTGGTGGGCATCGCCGGGGTGGACACCCGGGCACTCACCCGGCACCTGCGTGAGCGTGGCGCGATGCGGGTCGGCATCTCCAGCGTCGAGGACGATCCGCGCGCCCTGCTGGAGCGGGTCCGGCAGTCCCCGCAGATGGTCGGCGCGGACCTGTCCGCCGAGGTGAGCACCGCCGCCCCGTACGTGGTCGAGGCGGAGGGTGAGCACCGGTACACCGTCGCGGCGCTGGACCTGGGCATCAAGCGCAACGTGCCGCGCCGGCTGGCCGCCCGGGGGGTCACCACCCACGTGCTGCCCGCCGGGTCCACCATCGACGACCTGCTGGCCACCGGCGCGGACGCGGTCTTCTTCTCGCCCGGCCCGGGTGACCCGGCCACCGCCGACGGGCCGGTGGCGCTGGCCCGGGAGGTGCTGAGCCGGCGGATTCCGCTGTTCGGCATCTGCTTCGGCAGCCAGATCCTCGGCCGGGCGCTGGGCTTCGGCACCTACAAGCTCGGCTACGGCCACCGGGGCATCAACCAGCCGGTGCTCGACCGGGCCACCGGCAAGGTCGAGGTGACCAGCCACAACCACGGTTTCGCGGTGGCCTGGCCGGGCCACGGCGACGGGCCGGCCGGCGCGGTCGTCCCCGACCAGGTCATCGACACCGAGTTCGGTGGCGTGCGGGTGTCGCACGTCTGCCTCAACGACAACGTCGTCGAGGGGCTGCGGGCCGTGGACGTGCCCGCCTTCACCGTCCAGTACCACCCGGAGGCGGCAGCCGGCCCGCACGACGCCGACTACCTCTTCGACCGTTTCGCCGAGCTGATCGAGGGCCGTGGCCCGGACGGGCAGCCCGGCGCGGGCCGGAACCACAGCGAGGGGCGCACGAATGCCTAAGCGCGACGATCTCAAGCACATCCTGGTGATCGGCTCCGGGCCGATCGTGATCGGGCAGGCCTGCGAGTTCGACTACTCGGGCACCCAGGCCTGCCGGGTGCTGCGCAGCGAGGGGATCCGGGTCAGCCTGGTCAACTCCAACCCGGCGACCATCATGACCGACCCGGAGTTCGCCGACGCCACCTACGTCGAGCCGATCACCCCGGAGTTCGTCGAGCTGGTCATCGCCAAGGAGCGGCCGGACGCGCTGCTGCCCACCCTGGGCGGGCAGACCGCGTTGAACACGGCGGTCGCCCTGCACGCCGCCGGTGTGCTCGACAAGTACGGCGTCGAGCTGATCGGTGCGAACATCGAGGCGATCAACCGGGGTGAGGACCGCCAGCTGTTCAAGGAGATCGTCGCCAAGGCCGGCGTCCGGCTGGGGCTGTCCGACCCGGCCTCGCTGGTGCCCCGCTCGCGGGTCTGCCACTCGATGGACGAGGTCCGCGAGACCGTCGCCGAGCTGGGCCTGCCGGTGGTGATCCGGCCGTCGTTCACCATGGGTGGCCTGGGGTCGGGCATGGCGCACACCGACGAGGACCTGGACCGCATCGCCGGGGCCGGCCTGGCCGCCAGCCCGGTGCACGAGGTGCTCATCGAGGAGAGCGTGCTCGGCTGGAAGGAGTACGAACTCGAACTGATGCGCGACCGGCACGACAACGTGGTGGTGGTCTGTTCGATCGAGAACGTCGACCCGATGGGTGTGCACACCGGCGACAGCGTCACCGTCGCCCCGGCGATGACGCTCACCGACCGGGAGTACCAGAACCTGCGTGACCTGGGCATCGCGGTGCTGCGTGAGGTCGGGGTGGACACCGGTGGCTGCAACATCCAGTTCGCGGTGAACCCGGCCGACGGCCGGATCGTGGTGATCGAGATGAACCCCCGGGTGTCCCGGTCGTCGGCGCTGGCGTCGAAGGCCACCGGCTTCCCGATCGCCAAGATCGCCGCGAAGCTGGCCATCGGCTACACCCTCGACGAGATCCCCAACGACATCACGCTCAAGACGCCGGCCGCGTTCGAGCCGACGCTGGACTACGTGGTGGTGAAGATCCCCCGGTTCGCGTTCGAGAAGTTCCCCGGCGCGGACCCGGAGCTGACCACCACGATGAAGTCGGTGGGTGAGGCGATGAGCCTGGGCCGCAACTTCACCGAGGCGCTGAACAAGGCGATGCGGTCGATGGAGACGTCGGCGGCGGGGTTCTGGACCCGGCCGGACCCGCAGGACGCGACGAGGGAGAACACCCTCGCCGCGCTGGGGATGCCGCACGACGGCCGGCTCTACACCGTCGAGCGGGCGCTGCGGCTGGGCGCGTCGGTCGCCGAGGTGTCGGCGGCCTCCGGCGGGATCGACCCGTGGTTCCTGGACCAGATCGCCGGTCTGGTCGAGCTGCGGGCCGAGATCGTCGCCGCCCCGGTGCTCGACGCCGGGCTGCTGCGCCGGGCCAAGCGGGCCGGGCTGTCCGACCGGCAGCTCGCCGCGCTGCGCCCGGAGCTGGCCGCCGAGGACGGGGTACGCACCCTGCGGCACCGGCTCGACGTCCGCCCGGTCTACAAGACGGTGGACACCTGCGCCGCCGAGTTCGCGGCGACCACCCCGTACCACTACTCGACGTACGACGAGGAGACCGAGGTCGCCGCGTCGGACCGGCCCAAGGTGCTGATCCTGGGTTCCGGACCGAACCGGATCGGCCAGGGCATCGAGTTCGACTACTCCTGCGTGCACGCCGTCCAGGCGTTGCGGGCCGCCCCGCGCGGCACGGCGGGCGCCGTCGCGGCGGACGCGGCCGGTGCCGTCGGCTACGAGACCGTGATGGTCAACTGCAACCCGGAGACCGTCTCCACCGACTACGACACCGCCGACCGGCTCTACTTCGAGCCGCTGACCTTCGAGGACGTGCTGGAGGTCTGGCACGCCGAGGACTCGTCCGGCCGGGCGGCCGGCGGCCCCGGCGTGGTCGGGGTGATCGTGCAGCTCGGCGGGCAGACCCCGCTGGGGCTGGCGCAGCGGCTCAAGGACGCCGGTGTGCCGATCGTCGGCACCTCCCCGGAGTCGATCCACCTGGCCGAGGAGCGCGGCGCGTTCGGGGCGCTGCTGGCCCGCGCCGGCCTGCGTGCCCCGGCGCACGGCACGGCCACCTCGTACGACGAGGCGAAGGCGATCGCCGACGAGATCGGCTACCCGGTGCTGGTCCGCCCGTCGTACGTGCTCGGCGGGCGGGGCATGGAGATCGTCTACGACGACGCGACGCTGCGCGACTACATCGGGCGGGCCACCGACATCTCCCCGGACCACCCGGTGCTGGTCGACCGGTTCCTCGACGACGCCATCGAGATCGACGTCGACGCGCTCTGCGACGCCGACGGTGAGGTCTACCTCGGTGGGGTGATGGAGCACATCGAGGAGGCCGGCATCCACTCCGGCGACTCGTCGTGCGCGTTGCCGCCGATCACGCTGGCCGGCTCGCACCTGAGCGAGGTGCGCCGCTACACCGAGGCGATCGCCCGGGGCGTGGGGGTGCGTGGGCTGCTCAACGTCCAGTACGCCCTCAAGGACGACATGCTCTACGTGCTGGAGGCCAACCCGCGGGCGTCCCGGACGGTCCCGTTCGTCTCGAAGGCCACCGCCGTGCCGCTGGCCAAGGCTGCGGCCCGGATCGCGCTCGGCGCGACCATCGCCGAGCTGCGCGCCGAGGGGCTGCTTCCGACGACCGGCGACGGCGGTGAGCCGCCGCCGGACGCCCCGATCGCGGTGAAGGAGGCGGTGCTGCCGTTCAAGCGGTTCCGTACCCCGGCCGGCAAGGGTGTCGACTCGCTGCTCGGTCCGGAGATGAAGTCCACCGGCGAGGTGATGGGCATCGACACCAGCTTCGGGCACGCGTTCGCCAAGAGCCAGTCCGCCGCGTACGGCTCGCTGCCGACCACCGGGAGGATCTTCGTCTCGGTGGCCAACCGGGACAAGCGGGCCATGATCTTCCCGATCAAGCGGCTGGCCGACCTGGGCTTCGAGATCGTCGCCACCACGGGTACCGCCGAGCTGCTGCGCCGGCACGGCATCGCCTGTGAGCAGATCCGCAAGCACTACCAGAGCGGCGAGGGCGCGGACGCGGTGTCGATGATCCTCGCCGGTGACGTGGCCCTGGTGGTGAACACCCCGCAGGGGTCGGGCGCGAGCGCCCGCTCGGACGGCTACGAGATCCGCAGCGCCGCCGTCACGGCCGACATCCCGTGCATCACCACCGTGCCGGGGGTGGCGGCGGCGGTGATGGGCATCGAGGCCCGCATCCGGGGCGACATGCGGGTGCGCCCCCTCCAGGAGCTCCACGCCGCCCTGCGGGCTGCCCAGTGACCCCCGACCCCCACCCCCCGCTCACCCCGCACCCCCCGCTCGAGGGCGTCGGCCGGGAGGGAACATGATGTTCGAGCGGGGTGTACGGCGGGCGCTGTTCCGGATCGGCGGCGGCGACGCGGAGGCGGCGCACGAGTGGACGCTGCGCCGGTTGGCGACCCTGTCCCGGCGGCCGGCGGCGCTGGCGCTGCTGCGGGCCCGCAACCTGCACCGGGCCCCCCGGACGGTGTTCGGGGTGGAGTTCCCCAACCCGGTGGGCCTGGCGGCGGGGATGGACAAGAACGGGGTGGCCCTGCCGGCCTGGCCGGCGCTGGGGTTCGGTTTCGTCGAGGTGGGCACGGTCACCGCGCACGCCCAGCCGGGCAACCCCCGGCCCCGGCTGTTCCGGTTGCCCGACAGCGCGGCGGTGATCAACCGGATGGGCTTCAACAACGCCGGGGCGCAGGCCCTGGCCGACCGGCTGGCCGCCGCGCCCCGCCCGCTGGGGGCGCCGCTGGGCATCTCGCTGGGCAAGTCCAAGGTGACCCCGCTGGAGGACGCGGTCGAGGACTACCTCACCTCGTACCGGGCGTTGCGCGCGTACGGCGACTACTTCGCGGTCAACGTCTCCTCGCCGAACACCCCGGGGCTGCGTTCGTTGCAGGACAGGGCGCACCTGGACGCCCTGCTGGCCGCCCTGGTGGGGGAGAAGCCGGTGCTGGTGAAGATCGCCCCGGACCTCACCGAGCCGGCCGTGGCGGAGCTGCTGGAGGTGTGCCTGGCCCGGGGCGCGGCCGGCGTGATCGCCACCAACACCACGCTGGCCCGCGACGGGCTCGCCCCCGCCGACCGGGAGCGTGGCGCGCAGGCCGGTGGCCTGTCCGGTCGTCCGCTGACCGGGCGGGCCCGGGAGATGGTCGCGTTCGTACACCGGGAGACCGCCGGCCGGCTCCCGGTGATCGGGGTCGGCGGCATCCTCGACCCGGACGACGCGGCCCGGATGTTCGACGCGGGGGCCAGCCTGGTCCAGCTCTACACCGGGTTCATCTACCGGGGTCCGGCCCTGGTGCGGGCCGCCGCCCGGGTGCCGTCCGGGACCGGGGTTCCGGTCGACCGGGCGGTGAGCGGCCGGTGAGCCGGCGGGCACGTCCGGGGTTCCGGCCGTGCCCGCCCGTCCGCCCCGACGCCACCACCGACGAGGGTACGGAGGAGCACGCGTGACGCCCGAGGAGATCCTGACCGTCGACCGGGCCCGCGTCTGGCACCCGTACGCGGCGCTGCCGCCGGCCCACCCGCCGTACGTGGTGCACAGCGCGCAGGGCGTCCGGCTGCGGTTGGCCGACGGCCGGGAACTGGTCGACGGGATGTCGTCGTGGTGGGCGGCGATCCACGGGTACCGGCATCCGGTGCTGGACGCTGCGGTCACCGACCAGCTCGGCCGGATGAGTCACGTGATGTTCGGCGGGCTCACCCACGAACCGGCGGTCCGGTTGGCCGAGACGCTCGTCGAGTTGGCTCCGGACGGCCTGGAACACGTCTTCCTGGCCGACTCGGGTTCGGTGTCGGTCGAGGTGGCGATCAAGATGTGCCTGCAGTACCAGCGGGCCACCGGTCGCCCGCGGCGTCGTCGGCTGGGCACCTGGCGGGGCGGTTACCACGGCGACACCTTCCACCCGATGAGCGTCTGCGACCCGGAGGGCGGCATGCACCATCTCTGGGGTGACGTGCTGCCCCGGCAGGTCTTCGCGCCGGTGCCGCCCGGCGGCTTCACCGACCCGCCCGACCCGGCGTACGTGACGGCGTTGACCGACGCGGTCGCCCGGCACGCCGACGAGTTGGCGGCGGTGATCGTCGAGCCGGTGGTGCAGGGTGCCGGCGGGATGCGGTTCCACCATCCCGGGTACCTGCGGGTGCTGCGCGAGGTGACCCGCGCGCACGGGGTGCTGCTGATCTTCGACGAGATCGCCACCGGGTTCGGCCGGACCGGGTCGATGTTCGCCGCCGGGCACGCCGGGGTGACCCCGGACGTGCTCTGCGTGGGCAAGGCGCTCACCGGCGGCTACCTCACCCTGGCGGCGGCGTTGTGCACGCCGGAGGTGGCCCGGGGCATCTCCGCCGACGGGGTGCTGGCCCACGGGCCGACGTTCATGGGCAACCCGTTGGCCTGTGCCGTCGCCAACGCCTCCCTGGGGCTGCTGCGGGCCGGCGACTGGGCGGCCGAGGTGGCGCGGGTGGGTGCGGGGCTACGGGCCGGTCTGGAGCCGCTGCGGGGCGCGCCGGGGGTGGCGGACGTCCGGGTGCTGGGCGCGATCGGTGTGGTGCAGCTGGACCACGCGGTGGATCTGGCGGCGGCGACGGCCGCCGCGGTGGACCGGGGCGTGTGGCTGCGCCCCTTCCGGGACCTGGTGTACGCGATGCCGCCGTACGTGACCGGGGACGACGACGTGGCCCGGATCGCGGCCGGGATCGCCGCCGCCGTCGCGTCCGGCTGAGCACCGGGGCCGGCTGGGCACCGGGGCCGGAACCGGGGCGGCGACCGTCGCCCCGCGGCAGGGGAGCACGAGACGAGAGGGAGCAACGGATGGAGACCTTCGGAACCCGTCTGCACCGGGCGGTGGCCGAGCGTGGGCCGCTCTGTGTGGGCATCGACCCGCATCCGGGTCTGCTGGCCCGCTGGGGCCTTGAGGACGACGTCGACGGTCTGGAGCGGTTCGTCCGGACCGTCGCGGAAGCGCTCGGTGACCGGGTTGCGGTGTTCAAGCCTCAGTCGGCCTTCTTCGAGCGATTCGGGAGCCGCGGAGTGGCGATTCTTGAGTCAACTATCCGACAGTTGCGTGATGTTGGCGCGCTCGTTCTTCTCGACGCCAAGCGTGGCGACATCGGTTCGACGGTCGCCGCGTACGCCTCCGCGTACCTTGATCCATCCAGCCCGGTGTATGTCGACGCGCTCACGGCGAGCCCCTACCTGGGAGTAGGTTCGCTGGCCCCGATGTTCGAGACGGCCGCCGCGCACGGTGGCGGGGTCTTCGTGTTAGCGCTCACCTCGAACCCCGAGGGGGCGGAGGTGCAGCGTGCCGTCACCTCCGGCGGACGCACCGTCGCACAGCTTGTTATCGATGAGATTTCCCAGCTCAACAGGGGTGCCGAGCCGCTGGGCAGCTTCGGGCTGGTGGTCGGCGCGACCATCGGCGCCACCGGTCACGACCTGTCCCGGGTCAATGGCCCACTGCTCGCTCCGGGCCTCGGCGCGCAGGGTGCCACGGCTGCCGATCTACCCACCGTGTTCGGTTCGAGCCTGTCCGCAGTGTTGCCGTCGTACTCCCGGGAGGTGCTCAACGCGGGTCCGGACGGTGACGCGTTGCGGGCCGCCGCGGCCCGGGTGGCGGCCGACTGCCGGCGCATTCTGGCTTCCGGACACTGACTGACGGCTCGGTCACTTTACGTTGATCATCGCGCGTCCACGTTGCCGAAAACTCCGTCGAACGCTAGTTTTCCCCGCGCTGGGAACCACGGACCCCTTTGGTTGCCAGCGACACCACGTTTCACAGAGCGGCGGTGCGTTCCGCCCGTCGCGATAGGGACCTGAGGAGAACTGGTGCCGCTCCCGTCACTGACCCCCGAGCAGCGCGCTGCCGCGCTGGAAAAGGCCGCGGAGATCCGCAAGGCCCGTGCTGAGCTGAAGGAGCAGCTCAAGCAGGGCAAGACCACCCTGGCCGCCGTCCTTGCGCGAGCCGAGTCCGACGACGTCGTCGGCAAGCTCAAGGTGTCGGCCGTGCTGCAGGCGATGCCGGGTATCGGCAAGATCCGGGCCACCCAGATCATGGAGAAGCTCAAGATCGCCGACAGCCGCCGCCTGCGTGGCCTGGGCGAGCAGCAGCGTAAGGCGCTGCTTGGAGAGTTCGCCGCCAACTGACCGCCGCAGCAGGTACAAACAAGCGGTGAGCACGGATGAGGAGGCGTGCCCGGCGGCACGGCTCACCGTCCTGACCGGACCTTCGGGTGCCGGCCGGGGCGGTGTGGTCGAGGCGGTCCGGGCGCGTTCTCCCGCCGTGTGGGTGCCGGTCCCGGTGACCACCCGGGCGCCTCGCACCGGCGAGTCCGACGGCGTCGACCGGCTCTTCCGGGAGCCGGCCGAGTTCGACCGGATGATCGCCGCGGGCGAGCTGCTGGAGTGGTCCCGGGCCGGGCCGTACCGGCGGGGTACGCCGCGCGCCCCGCTGGCCGGGTGCCTGGCGCGGGGCCGGCCGGTGCTGCTGCCGCTGGACCCGCCCGGGGCGCTGGTCGTCCGCGCGGCCCTGCCGCAGAGCAGGCTGGTGCTGCTGCTGCCGCCGGGACACCACCCGGACCCGGCCCTGGCGGCCCTCGCCGCGCGCGCCGTCCACCACGACCGCACCGAGCGCGCCGCCGCTGAGCTGGTAGGCTTGCTCGGTTCGTCCTAATCTGGCTCCCGTCCGACCGCAGCATCGTGGTCGGACGACCGGCCGCCGCCAAGCGGCCGAGCGACCAGCCACTCCAGAGGCAGAGGTATTTCGTGGGATCCATCGCCAACCCCGAGGGCATCACCAACCCGCCGATCGACGAGCTGCTCGAGAAGACCACCTCGAAGTACGCGCTGGTGATCTTCGCCGCCAAGCGGGCGCGTCAGGTCAACGCCTACTACAGCCAGCTCGGCGAGGGCCTGCTCGAGTACGTCGGCCCGCTCGTGGAGACCACCCCGCAGGAGAAGCCGCTCTCCATCGCCATGCGCGAGATCAACGCGGGCCTGCTCACCGCCGAGCCGACCGACCAGCCGTAACCCCCGTACCCCCGATGTCCGCCGAGATCGTGCTCGGAGTCGGCGGTGGCATCGCCGCCTACAAGGCGTGCGAGCTGCTGCGGCTGTTCACGGAGTCGGGCCACCGGGTCCGGGTCGTACCGACCGCGTCGGCGCTCCGCTTCGTCGGGGCGCCGACCTGGGCGGCGCTGTCCGGCCAGCCGGTCGCCGACGACGTCTGGTCCGCGGTGCACGAGGTGCCCCATGTGCGGCTCGGCCAGCAGGCCGACCTGGTGGTCGTCGCGCCGGCCACGGCGGATCTGCTCGCCCGGGCCGCCCACGGCCTCGCCGACGACCTGCTCACCAACACCCTGCTCACCGCCCGCTGTCCGGTGGTGCTCGCCCCGGCGATGCACACCGAGATGTGGGAGCACCCCGCCACCGTCGCCAACGTGGCCACCCTGCGCTCGCGGGGGGTACGGGTGATCGAGCCCGCCGTCGGCCGGCTCACCGGCGCCGACAGCGGCAAGGGCCGGCTACCCGACCCGGCCGAGATCTTCGCCGTCGCCCGCCGGGCCCTCGCCCGGGGCGTCGACGCCCCCGCCGATCTGGCCGGCCGGCACCTGGTGGTCACCGCCGGCGGCACCCGGGAACCCCTCGATCCGGTCCGTTTCCTCGGCAACCGGTCCTCCGGCAAGCAGGGCTACGCGTTCGCCCGGGCCGCCGTCGCCCGGGGTGCCCGGGTCACGCTGATCGCCGCCAACGTCTCGCTGCCCGACCCCGCCGGGGCCGACCTGGTCCGGGTGGGCACGACCGAGGAACTTCGCACCGCGACCCTGGCCGCCGCCGACAATGCCGACGCGGTGGTGATGGCGGCGGCGCCGTCGGATTTCCGGCCGGCGACCTACGCGACCGGCAAGATCAAGAAGTCGGACGACGGCAGCGCGCCGACCATCGCGCTGGTCACCAACCCGGACATCGCCGCCGAGCTGGGCCGTCGCCGTCGACCGGAGCAGGTGCTGGTGGTGTTCGCCGCCGAGACCGGCGACGCCGAGGCCAACGGCCGGGCCAAACTCGCCCGCAAACGCGCCGACCTCGTCGTCGTCAACGAGGTGGGCGTCGACAAGGTCTTCGGTGCCGAAACCAACGCGGCCACCGTCATCGGTGCCGACGGCAGCGTGCACCGCCTGCCCGAGCAGGCCAAGGAGGATCTGGCCGACCGGGTCTGGGACCTCGTACGCGACAGGTGGCCCGCCCGTTCCTGATCGGTGGATGCCGGCTCGCCCGGTCGTGAGCGGTACGCGAGGGTGACTAGACTGCTGCGGAACGATTATCTAAAGAGCTTAGGAGTGCCGTGACACGCCGCCTCTTCACGTCCGAATCGGTCACGGAAGGCCACCCGGACAAGATCGCCGACCAGATCAGCGACGGGATCCTCGACGCCCTGCTCACCCAGGACCCGCACAGCCGGGTGGCGGTCGAGACCCTGATCACCACCGGTCAGGTCCACGTCGCCGGCGAGGTGACCACCAAGGCGTACGCCGACATCCCGACCATCGTCCGCGAGACGATCCTGGGTATCGGTTACGACTCGTCGAAGAAGGGTTTCGACGGCGCTTCCTGTGGCGTCAGCGTCTCCATCGGTGCCCAGTCGCCGGACATCGCCCAGGGTGTCGACAACGCCTTCGAGTTGCGCACGGGTGCGTCGGAGAGCGCGTTGGACGCCCAGGGTGCCGGCGACCAGGGCATGATGTTCGGTTTCGCCTGCTCCGAGACGCCCGAGCTGATGCCGTTGCCGATCGCCTTGGCCCACCGGTTGGCCCAGCGGTTGTCGGCGGTGCGTAAGGACGGCACGATCCCGTACCTGCGGCCGGACGGCAAGACGCAGGTCACCATCGAGTACGAGGGGCTGCGCCCGGTACGGCTGAACACCGTGGTGGTGTCCAGCCAGCACGCCGCGGACATCTCCCTGGACTCGCTGCTGACCCCGGACGTGCGGGACCACGTCATCGCCCCGGAGCTGGAGAGCCTGGGCCTGGACACCGAGGACTACCGGCTCCTGGTCAACCCGACGGGTCGGTTCGAGATCGGTGGCCCGATGGGTGACGCCGGCCTGACCGGCCGGAAGATCATCGTCGACACCTACGGCGGGTACGCCCGGCACGGTGGTGGCGCGTTCTCCGGCAAGGACCCGTCCAAGGTGGACCGTTCGGCGGCGTACGCGATGCGGTGGGTGGCCAAGAACGTAGTCGCCGCCGGCCTCGCGGAGCGCTGCGAGGCGCAGGTCGCGTACGCGATCGGCAAGGCCCACCCGGTCAGCCTCTTCATCGAGACCTTCGGCACCGAGAACGTGCCGGTGGAGCGGATCGAGCGGGCCGTCGGCGAGGTCTTCGACCTGCGGCCGGCCGCGATCATCCGGGACCTCGACCTGCTGCGTCCGATCTACCGGCAGACCGCGGCCTACGGTCACTTCGGCCGGGAGCTGCCGGAGCTGGCCTGGGAGAACACCGACCGGGCCGCCGACCTGAAGTCGGTAGCGGGCGCCTGACCGGTACCACGCCCAGCGACCGGCGACCCGCTGACGGGTCGCCGGTCGCTCGGGTTTGCGTCGACGTCGCGCTGCCGCACCTCGACCGTCCCTTCGACTACCTGGTTCCCGCCGGACTGGCCGACGACGCGGTCCCCGGGGTGCGGGTCAAGGTCCGGTTCGCCGGTCAACTGGTCGACGGGTGGCTGCTGGAGCGGGTCGACAGCTCCGCGCACGACGGCCGGCTGGCCTACCTGGAGAAGGTGATCTCACCGGAGCCGGTGCTGGCCCCCGAGGTGGCCCGGCTGGCCCGCGCGGTCGCCGACCGGTACGCCGGCAACCTCGCCGACGTGCTCCGGCTGGCCGTCCCGCCCCGGCACGCCCGCGTCGAGAAGGAACCCCGTGCCGACCCCGCGCAGGTCGACTCCGCCCGTGCCGGCACCGACCCGGGCGACGACGGACCGACGCCGCCCGCCGTGGATCTCGCCCCGGGCGCGGGAGACGGCCCCGCCCGGCGTGGTGCGGCCGGGGTCGACCCGCGGGGCTGGCGGGACTATCCGGCCGGCCCGGCGTTCCTGACGGCGCTCGCCGACGGGAGGGCCCCCCGGGCGGTCTGGTCGGCGCTGGCCGGGGAGGACTGGGCGGCCCGCTACGCCGACGCGGTCGCCGCCACCCTCTCCGGTGGGCGGGGCGCGGTCGTGGTGGTCGCCGACGCCCGGGACCTCGACCGGCTCGACGCGGCGCTGACCACCCTGCTCGGCCCCGGACGGCACGTGACCCTCTCCGCCGCGCTCGGTCCCGCCCGCCGCTACCGGGCCTTCCTGGCCGTCCGGCGGGGCGACGTGCCGGTGGTGATCGGCACCCGGGCCGCCATGTTCGCCCCCGTCGACCGGCTCGGCCTGGTGGCGATCTGGGACGACGGGGACGACCTGCACGCCGAGCCCCGGGCCCCCTACCCGCACGCGCGGGAGGTGCTGCTCACCCGGGCCCGGCTCGCCGACGCCGCCGCGCTGGTCGGCGGCTGGACCCGGACCGCCGAGGGGCAGTTGCTGGTGGAGACGGGGTGGGCCCGCGAGGTGGTGGCGGATCGGGCGACCCTGCGGGCGCGTACCCCGGCCATCGCCCCGACCGGGGACGACCCGCAACTGGCCCGCGACCCGGGCGCGGCGACGGCCCGGCTGCCCAGCCTGGCCTGGACCACCGCCCGGGACACCCTGCGTGCGGACGCGCCGGTGCTGGTCCAGGTTCCCCGCCGGGGCTACCTGCCCTCGGTCTCCTGCGCGGAATGCCGCACCCCGGCCCGCTGCCCGCACTGCGCGGGTCCGTTGGCGCTGCGCGCCGCCGACGCCCCGCCGGCCTGCCGCTGGTGCGGCCGGGTCACCGCCGCGTACGCCTGTCCGCAGTGCGGCGGGCGGCGGCTGCGGGCGGCCGTCACCGGGGCCCGTCGGACCGCCGAGGAGCTGGGCCGGGCGTTCCCCGGGGTGCCGGTGCGCACCTCGGGCCGCGACGAGGTGCTCGCTACCGTGCCGACCGGTGCGGCGCTGGTCATCGCCACCCCGGGTGCCGAGCCGGTGGCCGACGGCGGGTACGGCGCGGTTCTGCTGCTGGACTCCTGGGCGCTGCTCACCCGGGCCGACCTGCGGGCCGGCGAGGAGGCGCTGCGGCGGTGGCTGTCCGCGGCGGCACTGGCCCGTCCCGCCCCGGCCGGCGGGAAGGTGGTGGTGGTCGCCGACGGGGCGCTGGCCCCGGTGCAGGCGCTGCTGCGCTGGGACCCGGGCTGGTTCGCCGCGCGGGAGCTGGCCGAGCGGCGGGAACTGGGCTTCCCACCGGCGGTGAAGATGGCCAGCGTCACCGGGGGAGCGGAGGCGGTGGCCGACCTGCTGGCGCAGGCCCGGCTGCCGGACGGGGCGGAGGTGCTCGGCCCGGTCCCCGCCGACGAGGACCGGGAACGGATGCTGGTCCGGGTGCCCCGGTCCCGGGCCGCCGCGCTGGCCGGCGCGCTGCACACCGCCGCCGGGGTCCGCAGCGCCCGGCGGGCCGCCGAACCGGTCCGCCTCCAGGTCGACCCGCTCGCCCTGTTCTGAGTCGTCGGTCAGTTCCGTCGGGTGCCCGGCCAGCCCGCCGTCGCACCCCGGGTCCGCCGGCCGGCGGGCGTACGCGTGATAGCATCGCCCCTCATGCCCGGGCGCACGAATGGCGCGACGAAGGCGGGAACGCGTCGGGTCGACGCCAAATCGATGATCTCAATCAGCCGGTGAGCAGGGGTGGGCCAGTCGTGACCGTTCGTCAGTCGATCGTCTTCAACGGTGACCTCGGCAGCGGCAAGAGCACCGTCTCCGTCGAGATCGCCAAGCGGCTGGGCCTGCGCCGGGTCAGCGTCGGTGACCTCTACCGGCAGATGGCCCAGGAACGCCAGATGACCGCGCTCCAGCTCAACCTGCACGCCGAGCTGGACCAGGCCGTCGACGGCTACGTCGACCAGCTCCAGCGGGACATCGCCGCCTCCGGCGAGTCGCTGGTGATGGACTCCCGGCTGGCCTGGCACTTCTTCACCGACGCGCTCAAGGTGCACATGATCACCGAGCCGGCCGAGGCGGCCCGCCGGGTGCTGCTGCGCCCCTCCGGGCCGGCCGAGAGCTACACCTCGCTGGCCGAGGCCGAGGCCAGACTGCGCGAACGCAGCGACAGCGAGCGTAACCGGTTCATCCTCCGCTACGGCGTCGACAAGGCCCGGCTGCGCAACTACGACCTGGTCTGCGACACCACCCGGGCCTCCGCCGAGGAGGTCATCACGCACATCGTCGACGCGTACGAGGGCCGGCTCGCCCCCGACGTGCTGCGCGACGCCCCGCCGCTGCTGCTGCTCGACCCGGCCCGGGTCTACCCGACCGAGGACGTCGCCACCCTGCGCGGGCTCGACGGGTCCGGGCTCGTCGGGGAGCTGGCGGCGGCCGGCGACGAGGCCCTCGCCCCGCTGCGGATCGGCTTCACCGGCGAGTACTTCTTCGTCGTCGACGGGCACCGCCGGCTCAGCGCCGCCCTGCGCAACGGCTTCCCGCTGGTGCCCGCGCAGCTCGTCGCCGAGGTGGACGAGCCGGTCGTCGGGCAGACGAGCGCCGTCGACTACTTCGCCGCCCACGTGCGCCCCAGCCTCGTGCACGACTGGGAGGCCGCCCACGGCACCCGGCTGCCGCTGCCCGAGCACGCCCTGCTCGGCGGGGACGCCGTGCTGGCCGGCGAACCGGGCGCCGGCGTCTGACCCGGCCGTCCCACCCCGATCACCACCCGTCGCGGTACGCCGGCCGGTGCCCCCGCCGCACTCCGTAGACTGGTACGGCACCACGCCGTCCAACGAAGGAGCCACCCCGCGTGACCGTCCAGCCCATCCGTCTGTTCGGGGACCCGGTGCTGCGCACGCCGGCCGATCCGGTCGTCGACTTCGACGTCGAGCTGCGTAGGCTCATCGCCGACCTCACCGAAACGATGCGTGACCGCAGCGGTGCCGGGCTGGCGGCCCCCCAGATCGGCGTGGGCCTGCGGGTGTTCACCTTCGAGGTGGACGACGTGCTCGGCCACCTGGTCAACCCGGTGCTGGAGTTCCCCGACGCCGAGGAGCAGGACGGCCCGGAGGGCTGTCTGTCCATCCCCGGGCTCTACTTCGACACCAAGCGCCGGCAGAACGTGATCGCCAAGGGCTTCAACGGCTACGGCGACCCGATGCAGATCGTCGGCACCGGGCTGATGGCCCGCTGCGTCCAGCACGAGACCGACCACCTCGACGGGGTGCTCTTCCTCGACCGGCTGGACCCGGCCGGGCGCAAGGAGGCGATGAAGGCGATCCGCCAGGCCGACTGGTACGACGAGGCCGCCCCGCCGACGGTCAAGCTCAGCCCGCACGCCGCCGGTAACCCCTTCGGCCTGGGCCGGTGACCGCCGGAATGCGTCTGCTCTTCGCCGGTACGCCGGCCGTCGCCGTCCCCGCCCTGGCCGCCGTGCACGCCTCCGGGCACGAGGTGGTGGCCGTGGTGACCCGCCCCGACGCGCCCGCCGGTCGGGGCCGGGGCGTGTCGCGGTCCCCGGTCGGCCTCTGGGCCGACGAGCACGGCGTCGAGGTGCTCACCCCGGCCCGCCCCCGGGAGCCGGAGTTCCTCGACCGGCTCCGCACGCTGGCCCCCGACTGCGTGCCGGTGGTCGCCTACGGCGCGCTGGTGCCCCCGGCGGCGCTGGAGATCCCCCGGCACGGCTGGGTCAACCTGCACTTCTCGCTGCTGCCCGCCTGGCGGGGCGCGGCACCCGTGCAGCACGCGGTGCTGCACGGCGACGAGCTGACCGGGGCCAGCGTCTTCCAGCTGGAGCAGGGGCTGGACACCGGCCCGGTCTACGGCACGCTCACCGACGAGATCCGCCCCACCGACACCTCCGGTGACCTGCTGGAACGGCTCGCCCACTCCGGGGCCGGGCTGTTGGTCGCCGTCCTGGACGCGATCGCGGCGGGCACCGCCCGGGCCGAACCGCAGCCCGCCGACGGGGTCTCGCTGGCCCCGAAACTGACAGTGGACGACGCCCGGGTGCGGTGGGGCGACCCCGCGTTCGCGGTCGACCGGCGGGTGCGCGCCTGCACCCCCGCCCCGGGCCCGTGGACGACCTTCCGTGGCGACCGGGTCAAGCTCGGCCCGGTCACCCCGGTCGGCAACGGCCCCACCCTGAAACCTGGAGAACTGCTGGTGGAGAAGTCCCGCGTGCTGGCCGGCACGGCGACCGTGCCGGTGCAGCTCGGTGAGGTGCGCGCGGCGGGCAAGAAGGCCATGCCGGCCACCGACTGGGCGCGTGGCGTCCGGGTCGCCGTCGGGGAGGAACTCGCGTGACCGGGCCGACCGCACGCCCCGACCGTCCGGCCGACAGCGACCGGCGCGGCGACGACCGGCGGCCCTCCGGCGGCACCCGGGGCGACCGCCCCGCCCGCACCGGCGGGTGGGGCGACCGGGCCGGAGCCGACCGGCGCGGCGGGCGACCCGGCCGACCGGCCCGTCCGGCCGTCGACCTGCCCCGGTACGCCGCCTACCAGGCGGTCGCGGCGGTGCACCGCGACGACGCGTACGCCAATCTGGTGTTGCCGGCGATCCTGCGCGAGCAGGGGCTGGCCGGGCGGGACGCCGCCTTCGCCACCGAGCTGACCTACGGCACCCTGCGGCAGCTCGGCACCCTCGACACGATCCTCACCGCCGCCGCCGGTCGGGACGTCGCACGGATCGACCCGCCGGTGCGCGACGCGTTGCGGCTCGGCGCCTACCAGCTGCTGCACACCCGGGTCCCGGCGCACGCCGCCGTGTCCTCCACTGTCGACCTGGTCCGCACGGTGGGGGAGGGGGCCACCGGCTTCGCCAACGCGGTGCTGCGCGAGGTGGCCGGCCAGGACGTCGACGCGTGGACGGCCAAGCTCGCCCCGACGATGGCCGCCGACCCGATCGGCCACCTGGCCGTCACCTACAGCCACCCGCAGTGGATCGTGCGGGCCTTCGCCGACGCCCTCGGCGGTGACCTGGGCGAGGTGACCCGGCTGCTGATCGAGGACAACGAACGCCCGCCGGTGCACCTGTGCGCCCGTCCGGGCCTCCTCGATCCGGCCGAACTGGCCGACGAGGTCGGCGGCGCGCCGGGCGCGTTCTCGCCGTACGCGGTCTACCTGCCCGGTGGCGCGCCCGGTGACCTGCCGGCGCTGGCCGACGGCCGGGCGCACGTGCAGGACGAGGGTTCCCAGCTGGTGGCGAACGCGCTGGCCACGGCCCCGTTGGAGGGTCACGACGGCCGCTGGCTGGACCTGTGCGCGGGCCCCGGTGGCAAGGCCGGCCTGCTCGGCGCGCTCGCCGCGCAGCGGGGTGCCCGGCTGACCGCGGTGGAGGTCTCGGAGCACCGGGCCCGGCTGGTCGAGCAGGCCACCCGGGGTCTGCCGGTGAACGTGCTGCACACCGACGGGCGCACGGTCGGGGCCGATCCGAAGCTGCCGGAGGGGCACTTCGACCGGGTGCTCGTCGACGCCCCGTGCACCGGGCTGGGGTCGCTGCGCCGCCGGCCCGAGTCGCGCTGGCGGCGGCAGCCGTCGGACCTGCCGCCGTTGACCCGGTTGCAGCGGGAACTGCTCTCCGCCGCGCTGCGGGCGGCCCGTCCGGGCGGTCTGGTCGGCTACGTCACCTGTTCCCCGCACACCGTGGAGACGCACGTGACGGTCACCGAGGCGGCCCGGCGCGCGGGGGTGCCGGCGGACTTCGTCGACGCCCGGACGGTCCTGCCGCCGGGCATGCCCGGCCTGGGCGACGGCCCCACCGTCCAACTCTGGCCGCACCGCCACGGCACCGACGCCATGTTCCTGGCCCTGCTCCGCCGCACCTGACCCGCCCCGCCCTGCTCCCGTCGCCGCCCCGCCCGGCTGTCCTCGGTGATCAAGAGAATTGCGTCAACGATCCGTCGGCGGATGACGCGAACCTCTTGATCACCGGGGCGGTAGCGGGGGTGGGCGCGTGGAGTGGAAGATGGGTCAGATGGTGGGTAGGCCCTCGGGGCCCGCGCCGCGCATCGAGCGGGTCAGCTTCCGGTCGTCGCTCCACAGGAAACAGCGGATGCCCCGGTCGCCCTCCTCCCACTCCCGCTGCGACGGCGGATAGAAGATCGACCCGGCCCGGTACGGCAGTTCGCTGTTGTTGGGCACCTCGGCGAAGCCGGCGATCAGGGCCATGCACCGCCGGTGCACCCGCTGGTTGGCACGACTGAAATCGGCCCAGCTCAGGTCGCTGCGTTCCAGGTAGACGCCGACGAACTCGGCGCGGTGCGGCTCGGAGCAGAGCACCGGGGCCATGTAGTTGAGATTGTTGCCGATCAGCTTGGGATCGAAGCAGCGGTGGCTGAGCGGATTGTCGCCGATCATCGCCCCACGCAGGCTGCCGACGCGGTTGACCGGTCGGGTGTTGTCGATGCTGTCGGTCTCGCTGAGGTCGCACCGGAACCAGCGGGCGCCACTGTTCCACGCCGAGTTCGCCGGCAGCGCGATGTTCATCGTCAGCCGGGCCGAGTGCCAGTCGCCACCGAGGACGTCCCGGGCCCGCTGGTCGCACTCGGTACGGGCGGGACGCAGCGCGGCGGAGCCCGGCTCGGGCCGCTCACCCCGGGCCACCGCGCCGGTGAACGTGCCGACGTGGATGGTCTCGGCGAGGTGACTGCGCGCGCAGTCCACCGTCTCGTAGGTGCCGGCCTGCACGACCGGGGTGATCCGGGGCAGGCAGGCGTCCGTGGCGGGCACGAACGACTGGGCGACCGGCAGCACCGGCCAGTCGTCGAGCAGGTCGCCGTCGGCACCGTGCTGCGGTACGCAGCCGCTGAGCGCCACCGTCACGGTGCCGGCCAGCGCCAGCGCCACGAGCCACCGTCGCATCGTCCGCCCTTTCCGGGGTCGACGGTCCGTCGCCGTGCCCCGCCCGGCGTGCCCGCCGCCGGGCGAGCATCATACGTGACCGTCCCTGATGGAGTGTTGCCTCTTGCGGGCCGTTCGGCCAGTCGACACCGGCTGTTCGTCCCGGACCCCCGGGGAGCGGGGCCGTTGGTGCACCACGGGTCACGCCTGGGTCACAGGGCGTCGCTCATGGTGCCGCGCTGTCCGCGGCGGGTGGCCGCGTTCGTACACTTGCCCTGTGACCGTACCGCCGTCGATCATCGCGCCCAGCATCCTCGCCGCCGATTTCGCCCGCCTCGCCGATGAAGTCCGCGCCGTCGAGGACGCCGCGGACTGGTTGCACGTCGACGTGATGGACAACCACTTCGTGCCCAACCTCACCATCGGCCTGCCGGTGGTGCAGAGCCTGCGGGCGGTGACCCGGCTCCCGTTCGACGTGCACCTCATGATCACCGACCCGCGGCGGTGGGCCCCCGGCTACGCCGACGCCGGCGCGTACAACGTGACCTTCCACGCCGAGGCGTGCGACGACCCGGTCGCCCTGGCCAAGGACCTGCGCTCGGCCGGCGCGAAGGCCGGGCTGGCCATCGACCGGGACACGCCGATCGAGCCGTACCTCGACCTGCTGCCCAGCTTCGACACCCTGCTGATCATGACGATCAAGGCCGGCTTCGGCGGGCAACGCTTCATCCCGCAACTGCTGGACAAGGTGCGCGCGGCCCGCCGGCACGTCGACAGCGGCCACCTGGAACTGCGCATCGAGGTCGACGGCGGAATCGCCGCCGACACCATCGAGCAGGCCGCGGCGGCCGGTGCGGACGCCTTCGTCGCCGGCACCGCCGTGTACGGTGCGGACGACCCGGCCGAGGCGGTCCGTCGCCTGCGCGGGCTGGCGGAGCGCGCCGACGCCGGGGCCTGAGGTGGAACCCACCGGCGACCGTCCCGACGTGATCCTGGTCGTCGACGACGACGAGGACATCGCCCGCTTCGTCGAGTTCAACCTGCGGCTGCACGGCTTCGAGGTGCTGCACGCCGGGGACGGCCAGGAGGCGCTCGACATGATCGAGCAGCACAAGCCGGACCTGGCCGTGGTCGACCTGATGATGCCGCGCATCGACGGCCTGGAGCTGACCCGCCGGCTGCGCGCCAACCCGATCACCTCGGCCCTGCCGGTGATCATGTTGACCGCCAAGGGCATGACCGTGGACAAGGTGCACGGGCTCAGCGCCGGTGCCGACGACTACCTGGTCAAGCCGTTCGACACCGCCGAGCTGGTGGCCCGGGTCAGCTCCACGTTGCGCCGCAACAAGGAGTTCCGCGAGGTCTCCCCGCTGACCGGCCTGCCCGGCAACAGCCGGATCCGTCGGGAGATCAGCGACCGGGTCCGCAGCGGCGTCGACTACGCCGTCGGCTACATCGACATCGACCGGTTCAAGAGCGTCAACGACCGGTACGGCTTCGTGCGGGGCGACGAGTTCATCTCCGCGCTGGCCCGCAGCCTGTACCGGGCGGTGGTCGCGATCGGGCTGCCGCCGGCCTTCCTCGGCCACGTCGGCGGCGACGACTTCGTGATCGTCTGCGCCCCCGACCAGATCCGCCCGCTGACCTCCCGGGCCGTGGTCGACTTCGAGAAGACCGCCGACACCCTCTACGACCCGACCGACCGGGAACGCGGCTTCGTCGAGCTGAAGGACCGGCGGGGCAACATCCGGCGGGCGGCCCTGGTCACCCTGTCGATCGGTGTGTCGCTCTCCGACGCCCGTAAGCGCTTCACCGACCCGCTGGCCGCGATCGCCGTGGCCAGCGAGATGAAAACGGTCGCCAAGAGCCAACCGGGGTCATACGTCGCGGTCGACCGGCGACGTGCCGACGGGGTGTGAAGTAGCACGCTGGAGGTGGCGGACTCCCCGGGGTGACGTGTAAGACTTCGCATGTACCCACCACGCGCTGGCGGGGCTCGGTGAAATTCCGAACCGGCGGTGATCCACGCTCGACGTGGTAAGCCCGCGACCCGGACGGCTGTGCCGCCCGGTGGACCTGGTGAGAATCCGGGGCCGACGGTGGGGGAGCGGTCCGTCCGCACCCCCGACAGTCCGGATGGGAGACAGCGCGCGGGCGGGGCGGGCCTGCGTGGCGTCTCTTACGACCGCGTGGGCTCCCCGGGGGCGGCGCTACCGTTCCCGGTTCCGCCGCCGCCTGCCCGCCTGCTCCCGTACCGCCCGCGCGGGGACCGGCGAGCGAGAGGGCAGGGCATGGGCGGCGTCTCCGTGGACGAGGCGATGCGTCGTGCCATCGAGTTGGGCGCGCGGGGCCTCGGCACCACCAGTCCCAATCCGGTCGTCGGCTGCGTGCTGCTCGACGCGGACGGCGTCGTCGTCGGGGAGGGCTTCCACGCCTACACCGGCGGGCCGCACGCCGAGATCGTCGCGCTCGCCCAGGCCGGCGAGCGGGCCCGGGGTGGTACCGCCGTGGTCACCCTGGAACCCTGTGACCACACCGGTCGCACCGGCCCGTGCAGTCACGCGCTGATCCGCGCCGGCATCGCCCGGGTGGTCATCGCCGTACCCGACCCCAACCCGGTCGCCTCGGGCGGCGCCGCCACCCTGCGCGCCGCCGGGGTGCGGGTCGAGTTCGGGGTACGCGCCGACGAGGCCGAGGCCGGCAACGTCGCCTGGCTGACCTCGATGCGGCGCGGCTGGCCGTACCTGATCTGGAAGTACGCCGCGACCCTCGACGGCCGGTCCGCGGCGGCCGACGGCAGCAGCATGTGGATCACCTCCGAGGCGGCCCGGATGGACGTGCACGCGTTGCGCGGCACGGTCGACGCGGTCATCGCCGGCGTCGGCACCGTGCTCGCCGACGACCCCCGGTTGACCGCCCGCAACCTGCGTGACGGCACCCTGGCGATCCGCCAGCCGCTGCGGGTGGTGGTGGACAGCGCGGGACGTACCCCCGCCGACGCCCGGGTCCGCGACGGCGCCGCCCGGACCTGGATCGCCACCGCCGCCGAGGTCGGCGCCGGCCCGGACGGCCGGGTCGACCTGCCGGCCCTGCTGGCCGAGCTGCACCACCGGGGGGTACGCGCCGCGTTGCTGGAGGGCGGCCCCCGGCTGGCCGGGGCGTTCCTCGCCGCCGGCCTGGTCGACCGGATCGTCGGGTACGTCGCGCCGAAGCTGCTCGGGGCCGGTCCGACCGCGCTGGTCGACGCGGGTGTGACGACCATCGCCGACGCCATCGATCTGGAAATCACCGACGTTACCCGGGTCGGGTCCGACCTGAGGATCACCGCGCTGCCCCGGAAGAGGGAGGCCTGAGATGTTCACCGGCATCGTCGAGGAGTTGGGCGAGGTCGTCCGGATCGCCGACACCGGGGGTGATTCCGCGCTGGTCGCGATCCGCGGCCCGCTGGTCACCTCGGACGCCCGGCACGGCGACTCCATCGCGGTCAACGGGGTCTGCCTGACCGTGGTCGAGGTCGACGGCGGGGTGTTCACCGCCGACGTGATGGGCGAGACGCTGCGCCGCTCGGCGCTGGGCGGGCTGCGCCCCGGCGACCCGGTGAACCTGGAGCGGGCCGCCGCGCTGAACAGCCGGCTCGGCGGGCACCTGGTGCAGGGCCACGTCGACGGCGTCGGCGAGGTGCTCTCCCGGGAACCGGCCGCGCAGTGGGAGACGCTGCGGTTCCGGCTCCCCACCACCCTGGCCCGGTACGTGGTGGAGAAGGGCTCGATCACCGTCGACGGGGTGTCGCTGACGGTGGCGGCGGTCGGCGACGACTGGTTCACCGTCGGGCTGATCCCCACCACCCTCAAGCTCACCACGCTCGGCGGACGGGGGGTCGGCGCGCCGGTCAACCTGGAGGTGGACGTGCTGGCCAAGTACGTCGAACGCCTCCTCGACGCCCGGCTGCCCGCCGGCCCCGCCGGGACCGACGGCACCGCCCCGGCGCTGCCCGGGGACGCCACCGGAGGGGCGCGGTGACCGGCCCGGTCGGCTGGCTGCTCGACGCGCAGGTGCACGTCGTCGGCTCCCCGGTGCTGGTCCGGGAGATCGTCGGCAACGCCTTCGGGCTGCTCTCGGCGCTGCTCGGGCTGCGCCGGCTGGTCTGGGCCTGGCCGGTCGGCATGATCGGCAACGGGCTGCTGTTCACCGTCTTCCTCGGCGGGGTGTTCGCCACCCCGCAGGCCCACGACCTCTACGGCCAGGCCGGCCGGCAGGTCTTCTTCTTCGCGGTCAGCGTCTACGGCTGGTGGCGCTGGTCGCGCAACCGCCGCCAGGGCGGGGACGCCCCGGCGGTCACCCCCCGCTGGGCCACCGGCCGGGAACGGCTCGGTCTGCTGCTGGCCGCCGTGCTCGGCACCGCGCTGGGCTATCCGCTGCTCGCCGCGCTCGGCTCGTGGGGGCCGCTGCCGGACGCCTGGATCCTCACCGGCAGCCTGCTGGCCACCTACGGGATGGCCCGGGGCTGGGTGGAGTTCTGGCTGGTCTGGATCGCGGTGGACGCGGTCGGCGTACCGCTGCTGCTGCGCGGCGGCTTCTACCCCTCGGCGGCGATGTACCTGGTCTACGGCGCGCTCTGCGGCTGGGGCTTCGCCGCCTGGTGGCGCACCTCGCGGGCCAGCCGTGCGGTGTCGGCACCGATCCCGTCCACCTACTCGGAGGTCGTGGCATGAGCACCCAGGCGGTCACCTTCGCCCGGATCGAGGAGGCGGTGGCGGACATCGCCGCCGGCCGGCCCGTCGTGGTGGTCGACGACGAGGACCGGGAGAACGAGGGCGACCTGATCTTCGCCGCCGAGCTGGCCACCCCGGAGCTGCTCGCCTTCATGGTCCGGTGGACCTCCGGCTACGTCTGCGTCCCGCTGACCGAGGCGGAGTGCGACCGGCTGGACCTGCCGCCGATGCACCACACCAACCAGGACCGGCGCGGCACCGCCTACACGGTGACCGTGGACGCCCGGGAGGGGGTCAGCACCGGCATCTCGGCCGCCGACCGGGCGCACACCATCCGGCTGCTCGCCGACCCCGGCACCGACCCGACGGACCTGGCCCGCCCCGGCCACGTGGTGCCGCTGCGGGCCCGCGCCGGCGGGGTGCTGCGCCGACCCGGGCACACCGAGGCGGCGGTCGACCTGACCCGGCTGGCCGGGCTGCGTCCCGCCGGGGTGCTCTGCGAGCTGGTCAACGACGACGGCACCATGATGCGCCTGCCGGATCTGGAGAAGTTCTGCGCCGAGCACTCGCTCACCCTGGTCACCATCGCCGATCTGGTGGCCTACCGGCGGCGGCACGAGAAGCAGGTGGAGCAGGTCGCGCAGGCGCGGATGCCCACCCCGTACGGGGTGTTCCGGGCGCTGGGCTACCGGGCCGAACACGACCCGGCCGAGCACGTCGCGCTGGTCTTCGGTGAGCTGGGCGACGGCGAGGACGTGCTGGTGCGGGTGCACTCCGAGTGCCTGACCGGGGACGTCTTCGGCTCGCTGCGCTGCGACTGCGGGCCGCAGTTGCAGGCGTCGCTGGCCCGGGTCGCCCGGGAGGGGCGGGGCGTGGTGCTCTACGTGCGCGGGCACGAGGGGCGCGGCATCGGCCTGTTGCACAAGCTCCAGGCGTACCAGCTCCAGGACCAGGGCCGCGACACCGTGGACGCGAACCTCGACCTGGGGCTGCCGGCCGACGCCCGGGACTACGGCACCGGCGCGCAGATCCTCTACGACCTGGGGGTGCGCTCGATGCGGCTGCTCACCAACAACCCGGCCAAGCGGGCCGGGCTGGAGGGGTACGGGCTGACCGTCACCGGCCGGGAGGGGCTGCCGGTCCGGCCGCACCCGGAGAACGTCCGCTACCTGCGGACCAAGCGGGACCGGATGGGCCACCTGTTGGACGAGCTGGACGAGGTGACCGAGGCCCCGATGGGCCGGCCGGTCCCCGGCGACGAGATCGGAGCATGACGATGGCGGGTTTCGGTGAACCCGGAGTGACCCCGGTGGACGCCGCCGGGCTGACCGTCGGGGTGGTGGCGGCGCGCTGGCACGGCGAGCTGACCGACCACATGCTCGACCGGGCGGTGGCCGCCGCGCAGGCGTGCGGGGCGCGGGTGGTGACGGCCCGGGTGGCCGGCTCGGTGGAGTTGCCGGTGGTGGCGCAGGCCCTGGCCCGGCGCTGCGACGTGGTGGTGGCGCTGGGCGTGGTGGTGCGCGGTGCGACCGCCCACTTCGACTACGTCTGCCGGTCGGTGACCGACGGCCTGACCCGGGTCGCCCTGGACGAGGGCAAGCCGGTGGCGCACGGGGTGCTGACCGTGGAGAACCTCGACCAGGCCCGGGACCGGGCCGGGCTGCCCGGCTCGGCCGAGGACAAGGGCTGGTCGGCGACGGTGGCCGCCCTGGACGCCGCCCTGGCCGTCCGGGCCGTGTCCACGGCCAACGGCCACCGCGTCGGCTTCACCGGCTGACCACCCGCCAGGGCCCGCCGGGCCGGCGGGCTGTGGCCTCTTGGGCCGATGTTGCGGGGTCCGGCGGACGTAGACCCCGCAACATCGGCCCACGCGTGTCGTTCCGGAGGGCGCGGTCCCGCTACAGCCGGCCGGCCTCGATGATCCGTTTCAGGAACTGCCGGGTCCGGGGTTGGGTCGGTTCGCCGAACACCTGTGCGGGCGGCCCGGCCTCGACCACCCGGCCGGCGTCGAGGAAACAGACCTGGTCGGCGACCTCCCGGGCGAACCCCATCTCGTGGGTGGCCAGCACCATCGTCATACCGTCGGCCTTGAGGTCCCGGATCATCGCCAGCACCTCGCCGACCAGCTCCGGGTCGAGCGCCGAGGTGACCTCGTCCAGCAGCATCAGCCGGGGCGAGTTGGCCAGCGCCCGCACGATCGCCACCCGCTGCTGCTGGCCGCCGGAGAGCCGGTCCGGGTAGGCGTCCGCCCGGTCGGCCAACCCGACCCGGGCCAGCAGCTCCCGGGCCTGCGCCTCGGCCTCGGCCCGCGCCCGCCGGTGCACCCGGCGCGGCGCGAGGGTGACGTTGTCCAGCACGCTCAGGTGCGGAAACAGGTTGTACGACTGGAACACCATGCCGATGCGCCGACGGACCCGGTCGGGGTCGACCCGGGGGTCGGAGATCTCCTCGCCGTCGAGCGTGATGGTCCCGTCGTCGAGTTCCTCCAGCAGGTTGACGCAGCGCAGCAGCGTCGACTTGCCCGACCCGGACGCCCCGATCAGGGCCACCACCTGATGTTCGTCGACGGTCAGGTCGAGCCCGTCGAGCACCACCCGCCCGCCGAACTCCTTGCGTACCCCCCGGCAGGTCAGCACGGCCATGGTCAGCCTCCGGACTGGCGTCGGGCCGCGCGCAGCGTCACCCAGTCGGTGACCGCGATCAGCGGGATGGCGAGCAGCACGAACAGCACCCCGGCCACGATGTACGGGGTGTAGTTGAAGCTCTGCGCGGTGGCGATCTGGGCCGCCCGGACGGCGTCGATCGGGCCGGCCAGGGAGACCAGGCCGACGTCCTTCTGTAACGCCACCACGTCGTTGAGCAGCGGCGGCGCGACCCGCCGGACGGCCTGCGGCAGCACCACGTGCCGCATGGTCTGCCGGTAGGTCAACCCCAGCGAGCGGGCCGCCGCGAGCTGGCTGGGGTGGACCGACTCGATGCCGGCCCGGAACACCTCCGCCAGGTAGCCGCCGTAGGTGAGCACCAGCGCCAGCCCGCCGAGCACCAGCACCGGGGGCATGCCCTGCAACCGCAGGCCGGGCACGCCGAGGGTGAGCACGTACAGCACGATGATCAGCGGCAGACCCCGGAAGGTGTACGTGTACCCGGCGGCGAGCGCGCGGACCGGGAAGAAGACCGGCCCGCGCAGGGTCCGCAGCAGCGCGACCAGCAGGCCGAGCAGCAGCGCCCCGACGGCGCAGCAGACCAGCAGCCGGACGTTGAGCCACAGTCCGGTGAGCACCTCCGGCAGGGCGTCGCGGGCGATCGTCGGGTCGAGGAACGACCGGCGGACCCGGTCCCAGCCGGGCGCGCCGGTGACCGCGACGACCAGCAGCGTGCCGAGCACCGCCGTGGAGGCGGCGGCGACCAGCACGCTGCGGGTCGTCTGCCGACGCCGGTACGCGGCCCGCCGCCGCTGGGCCACCGACGGGCGGTGGAGCCCGTCCACCGCCGGGCTGCCGTCGCCTGCTGACACCCGGCTCACTGGAGTTCGGTCGCCCCCGCCACCTGGGCGAGCCACTTCTGCTCCAACTGCTTGAGCGTGCCGGCCTCGGCGAGTTCACCCACCGTCCTGCTGACGCACAGGGTGAGCGGGGAGTCCTTGTCCAGCAGCAGCCCGAACGCCTCCGGTGCGCCCACCTGCGGCAGCTGGCCGACGATGGTGGCGTCGGTGACCTCCGCACCGGTGATGTAGAACGCGGTCGGCAGGTCGACCACCAGCCCGTCGATCTGGCCGTTCTGCAGGGCCTTCTTGGCGTCGTCGTTGCTGTTGTAGACCTGCGGCTTGACCGAGGGCTTGATCAGGGCGGTGATCGCCTGGTAGCTGGTCGTGCCGACCTGCGCGCCGAGCTTGGCGTTCTTCAGGTCCGCCACCGACTTCTTCCCGGCGATCTTGGACGACTTGAGCGCGATGACCGTCTGGCGCACCAGGTAGTACGGGGCGGAGAAGTCGACCGCCTGCTTGCGTTCCTCGGTGATGGAGAATTGGTTGATGTCGAAGTCGAAGGTCTTCGGGCCCGGGGCGATGGCGGTGTCGAACTTCACCCGGGTCCAGGTGACGTCCCCGCGGGCGTACCCGAGCTTCTCGGCCACCGCGTACGCGACGGCGGACTCGAAACCCTCGCCGTTGTCCGGCTTGTCGCCCTTGAACCACGGCTCGTACGCGGGTTCGTCGGTGGCGATGGTGAGCTTGCCGGGCGTGCGGGTCTTCAGGCTGTCCTTGGCGCAGGACGCCGCGGTGGGGACGGTGTCGGGGGTGGTGGGTGTGGGGTCCTGCGGTGCGCATCCGGCCACGGCGACGAGGAGCACGGCGGCGGTGGCGGCGGCGCGGGTACGTGAGCTGCTGCTGACCATGGCCGCCAGGATAGAGAAGACCACCGATCCCTCGAAGGGTGTCCCATCAGGTAGATGGGAGATCGATGTGCAAACGTGTCCGGGTCGTTGCCGGTGGCCGGTGACCCGCGCCCCGGCCGGCCGGAGCGCCCGGCCTCCTCGGGTGCGTCCCAGCCTGCGGGAACGGGGTGTGGGCGGGGTGACCCGGCCGGACCCCGGAGCGCACGGCGTCGGTGGGTGGCTGGAAGAATCCGGTTCCGTGAAGACGTTCGAGGAGTTGTTCGCCGAGCTCCAGGCCAAGGCAGCCGCCGGCACGCCGGGTTCCGGCACGGTCGACGCCCTGGCCAAGGGGGTGCACTTCGTCGGCAAGAAGGTCGTCGAGGAGGCGGCCGAGTCGTGGATGGCCGCCGAGCACGAGGGCCCGGAGCGCACCGCCGAGGAGATCTCCCAGCTGCTGTACCAGGTGCAGGTGCTGATGCTGGCCAGCGGTCTGGAGCTGAAGGACGTCTACCGACATCTGTGAGTGCGCCCGCGTCGTTGATCTGATCCGATCGAAGGAGCACTCCGTCATGCTGCGTGTCGCCGTACCCAACAAGGGGGCCCTGGCCGAGAAGGCCGCCCAGATGCTGCGCGAGGCGGGCTACCGCCAGCGCACCGACCCCAAGGACCTGGTCTGCCCGGACGAGGCCAACGACATCGAGTTCTTCTACCTGCGCCCGAAGGACATCGCCACCTACGTCGGCTCGGGTGATCTCGACGTCGGGATCACCGGCCGGGACCTGCTGATCGACTCCGGTGCGCCCGCCGAGGAGGTGGTCGACCTGGCGTTCGGCCGGGCCACCTTCCGCTTCGCCGCCCGTCCCGAGGACGTCGGCGACGTGCAGGAGCTGGGCGGGCACCGGATCGCCACCGCGTACCCGGGGCTGGTCGAGCGCTATCTGGCCGAGCTGGGCGTCAAGGCCGACGTGATCCGGCTCGACGGCGCGGTGGAGAACGCCATCCGGCTCGGGGTCGCCGACGTCGTCGCCGACGTGGTGGAGACCGGGGCGACGCTGCGCCAGGCCGGGCTGGTCGTGTTCGGCGATCCGCTGCTGCGGTCCTCGGCGGTGCTGGTCCGCCGGGCCGGCGCGCCGGCCCACCCGCAGGCGGAGCAGTTGCTGCGTCGCCTGCACGGGGTGCTGGTGGCCCGCCGGTACGTGATGCTCGCCTACGACGTGCCGGCCGGCCTGCTCGACCGGGCCAGCGGGCTGACCCCGGGCATCGAGTCGCCTACGGTCTCCCCGCTGCACCGGGAGGGCTGGGTCGCCGTGCAGGCGATGGTGCTCCGCGACGACGTCCACCGGATCATGGACGAGCTGTACGAGCTGGGCGCCCGCGCCATCCTGGTCACCAACATCCACGCCTGCCGCCTCTGACCCCGCCCGGCGCACGCCGCGCTGCCCGGCGGGCTCGGAGTCGTGCCCGTCGCGCCCCTCGCGCTCGACCACTACGGGGCCGATACAGCGGGATCATCCCTCGCGGATACCGCTGTATCGGCCCCATCGCTCCCTCCCGTCCGGCCCGGTCTCGTCCGGCCCGACCGGCCAGCCGGCCCGGCGAGTCCGACCCGGACGGGGCTGGTGGGGGTGGGTGGCGACGCGACGCCGTGCGGGTCGGGTGGCAGACTGGAGCGGTGAGCGACACCGAGTTGATCCGCCTGAAGCCGCGTCGTATCCGGGTCGTCTGCTGGGCCTCGGCGATCGCCCTGCTGGTGGTCTTCAGCCTGGTGGCCACCTCGTTGACCGGGGCGACCGGCGAGGGCTACGGCACCTTCCAACGTGGCGACCAGGTCGCCATGGTCGGCCTCGGGGTGCTCGGTGCGCTCGGCATCCTGCTGTTCACCCGGCCCCGGGTCGAGGCGGACGCCCGGGGGGTGCGGGTGCGCAACCTCCTCGGCTCGTACGAGCTGCCCTGGGAGGTCGTCCGGGGGGTGCGCTTCGACCGGGGCGCCCCGTGGGCCAGCCTGGAGCTGCACGACGACGACCTGCTGCCGATGATGGCGCTCCAGGCCGCCGACAAGGAGATCGCGGTCGACGGGGTCCGCGCGTTGCGCCGGCTGCACCAGGCCCACCTGGCCGGCCTCGGCGGCACCCCGGCCCGCTGACCGTCCCGGCCGAGGAGCCTGACCCGCTGGTCGTCCCGGCCGGGGCACGGCCGCCGCGTCAGCCGGCCCGCTGGCCGTCCGGCCAGTCCGGCTGGCCCGCTGGCCGTCCGGCCGGCTGCCGGGTGCTCGCACCGTGTTGACCTGCGGGCCCGGTTTGGGGGATGGCTGCGCCGGGGTGTAGTGTTGCCACGTCGACCAGACTGCCCCCGCCTGTGGCGTGTGGGTGGTCGCGAAGCGGAGCGCCTGCTCCCACCCGAGTCGCCTCCGAGGTGGCCGGGTCCGGTCACCGGTTCCGGGTCCGTCCCGGCTCCGGATGCGCGATCCTGTGATCGTGCCGACCGGTCGAGCGGGCCCTGGCATGCGCCGGGGCCTTCTGCTTTCCGGGTCGCCCCCACCCGGGGGCCGCGCGGGGTCGGCCACGCAGCAGACTCGACTCGAGGAGGCCACATCAGCGTCGAACCACGCGTGAACGAGCAGATCCGGGCACGTGAGGTCCGACTGGTCGGCCCTGAGGGTGAGCAGGTGGGCATCGTCCCGCTGGAGCGCGCCCTGCAGCTGGCCGCGGACGTCGACCTGGACCTGGTCGAGGTTGCGCCGATGGCGCGCCCGCCGGTGTGCAAGCTCATGGACTTCGGCAAGTTCAAGTACGAGAGCGCACTCAAGGCGCGCGAAGCGCGGCGTAACCAGCAGCAGACCGTCATCAAGGAGATGAAGCTCCGGCCGAAGATCGACCCGCACGACTACGAGACCAAGAAGGGTCACGTGGTGCGGTTCCTCAAGGCCGGCGACAAGGTCAAGGTGACGATCATGTTCCGCGGTCGGGAGCAGAGCCGTCCGGAGCTGGGTTACCGGCTCCTGCGCCGGCTCGAGTCCGAGATCACGGACCTGGGATACGTCGAGGCCGCTCCGAAGCAGGACGGCCGTAACATGATCATGGTTCTCGCTCCGCACCGGGCCGTCAAGGCATCCGCGGTCGCCGCCACGGCGTCCCGTGGTGGCCCCCGGGACCGGGCCGCGGAGGAATCGGCCGCCCCGGCAGGTGGCGCGACCCCGGCGGCCGGCGAGACCGCAGCAGCCGGCGAGGCCGGCCCGACCGCTGACCCCAGCGGCCAGTAACAGGGAGAGACGTTCCACATGCCGAAGATGAAGAGCCACACGGGTATGGGCAAGCGGGTCAAGGTGACCGGCAAGGGCAAGATCGTGGCCCAGCAGGCCGGCCTTCGCCACAACCTGGAGAAGAAGCCGTCCACCCAGACCCGGCGGCTGACCGGCACGGTCGAGCTGGCCAAGGCTGACGTCAAGCGAATCAAGAAGCTGCTCGGCCGCTGACGCGCGCCACCTTTACCGAATAAGGAGTTGAGATGGCACGCGTCAAGCGGGCTGTGAACGCCCAGAAGAAGCGTCGTACCCTGCTGGAGACCGCGAGCGGTTACCGCGGTCAGCGCTCCCGGCTGTACCGCAAGGCCAAGGAGCAGGTGCTGCACTCGATGCAGTACGCCTACCGGGACCGTCGCGACCGCAAGGGCGACTTCCGGCAGCTCTGGATCCAGCGCATCAACGCTGGCGCCCGGGCCAACGGCATGACCTACAACCGGCTGATCCAGGGCCTGCGCCTGGCCGGCATCGAGGTCGACCGCAAGATCCTGGCCGACATGGCCGTCAACGACGCCGCCTCGTTCGCGGCGATCGTCGAGCTGGCCCGCGCCGCCGTGGCGGCCGAGGGCACCGGTGGCGCCGCGGCCCAGGCCGCCTGACCCACCCCGGCAGCAGATCGAGGCGTCTCCCATGCAGTCACCACCGCGCGGGAGACGCCTCGACGCCGTCACCGGGCCGTTCACCCCACGTACGCCCAGGGTGGTCGCCGCCCGCCGGCTGCACCGCCGGCGCGACCGCGACGCCACCGGCCGGTTCCTGGCCGAGGGACCGCAGGCCGTCCGTGAGGCCCTCGACCGCACCGGCACGGTGCTGGAGCTGTTCGGCACCCCGGCCGCGCTCGACCGGCACGCCGACCTGGCGGCCGGTGCCGCCCGCGCCGACCTGCCCGTCTCCGAGGTCACCGACGAGGCCCTGGCCGCGCTCACCGAAACCGTCACCCCGCAGGGCGTGGTCGCCGTCTGCCGGCACCTCGACGTGCCGCTGGACGACGCCCTGGCGCGCGCGCCCCGGCTGGTCGCGGTGCTCGCCGGCATCCGTGACCCGGGTAACGCCGGCACCGTGCTGCGCACCGCCGACGCGGCCGGCGCGGGCGCGGTGGTCTTCGCCGGCGACACCGTCGACCCGTACAACGGCAAGTGCGTGCGGGCCTCCGCCGGCAGCCTGTTCCACGTCGACGTGGTCCGCGCCGCCGACCCGCAGGACGTCGTCGACGCGCTGCGCGCCGCCGGGCTCACCGTCCTTGCCACCACCGGGTACGGCGACAGTGACCTCGACGACCTCGCCGACCGGGGCCGGCTCGCCGCCCCCACCGGCTGGCTGTTCGGTGCCGAGGCGCACGGCCTGCCCGGGGAGCTGACCGCCGCCGCCGACGCCCGGGTCCGGGTGCCGCTGCACGGACGGGCCGAGAGCCTGAACCTGGCTGCGGCCGCCGCCGTCTGCCTGTACGCTTCAGCCCGAGCACTGCGCCGGCCCCGGTCAGGCGCACACCCAGCAGGGGAGCAGGTCACGTGAGGAACGCGCCACGGCGTTCGTTTAGCCAGCCCGCCGGTGTCGGCGGGCGGTGGTCCTGACCTACCTCCGCGCGTAACTCCCACCGGCGGGCTGCGGCACCGCCGCGCGTCCGTAGACTCGCCTAGCCGCCTGAGAAGGGCCGGCGCCGCCGTGAGGGAGTGCCCGTACGCCATGAGTTACCGCAACGATCCGTACGACCCGAAGCAGGTCGCCCTGCTCGACCCGGCCGCCCTGGCCGGGGCCGTGGCCGACGCCGAAAAGGCGTTCGCCGCCGCCGCCGACCCCGACGCGCTGACCGCGCTGCGCCCCGCGCACCTCGGCGGCCGGTCCCCGGTGTCGCTGGCCCGCCGGGAGATCGGCGCGCTGCCGCCGGCCGCGAAGGCCGACGCCGGCAAGCGGGTCAACGAGGCCCGTCGGGCGATCGAGTCCGCGTACGCGGCCCGCGCCGAGGTGCTCGACCGGGAGCAGGCCGCCCGGGTGCTGGTCGAGGAGCGGGTCGACGTGACCCTGCCGTACGACCGGCGGCCCCGGGGGGCCCGGCACCCGCTGTCGACCCTGATGGAGCAGATCAGCGACCTGTTCGTCGGGATGGGCTACGAGGTGGCCGAGGGTCCCGAGGTCGAGCTGGAGTGGACCAACTTCGACGCGTTGAACATCCCCGCCGACCATCCGGCGCGGGGGTTGATGGACACCTTCCACATCGCACCGCCGCCCGGTGCGGACACCTCCGGCCTGGTGCTGCGCACCCACACCTCGCCGGTGCAGGCGCGCACCATGCTCACCCGCAAGCCCCCCATCTACGTGGTGGTGCCCGGCCGGGTCTACCGCACCGACGAGTTGGACGCCACCCACGCGCCGGTCTTCCACCAGGTCGAGGGACTGGTGGTGGACCGGGGCATCACGATGGCGCACCTGCGCGGCACCCTCGACCACTTCGCCCGCGCCATGTTCGGCGAGGGGGCGAAGACCCGCTGGCGTCCGCACTACTTCCCGTTCACCGAGCCGTCGGGGGAGTTCGACGTCTGGTTCCCCGAGCACCGCGACGGCCCGCGCTGGGTCGAGTGGGGCGGCTGCGGCATGGTCAACCCGAGGGTGCTGCGGGCCTGCGGCATCGACCCCGAGGTCTACTCCGGGTTCGCGTTCGGCATGGGCATCGACCGGACGGTGATGTTCCGGCACGGGGTCAGCGACATGCGGGACATGGCCGAGGGCGACGTGCGGTTCACCCGCGCGTTCGGGGCCGGGGCGTAGGGCGATGCGGGTACGAGTCACGGAGACGGTGGTCTGAGTCATGCGAGTTTCTGTCAGTTGGCTGCGGGAGTACGTCGACCTCCCCGTCGACCTGCCCACCGAGGACCTGGAACAGGCCCTGGTGGACCTCGGCATCGAGGTCGAGTCCGTGGTGGACCTGCGCCGTACGGTCACCGGTCCGCTGGTCGTCGGTGAGGTCCGCGAGATCGAGGAGCTGACCGGGTTCAAGAAGCCGATCCGGCACTGCCTGGTCGACGTGGGCACCGCCAACGGCACCGGCGAGTTGCAGCAGATCGTCTGCGGGGCGCGGAACTTCGCCCCCGGCGACCGGGTCGTGGTGATCCTGCCCGGCGGGGTGCTGCCCGGCGACTTCACCATCGGCGCGCGCAAGACGTACGGCCGGATGTCGGCCGGCATGATCTGCTCGGCGATGGAGCTGGGCCTCGGCGACGACCACTCCGGCATCATCGTGCTGCCGCCGGACACCCCGGCCCGACCCGGCGACGACGCCCGCCCGGTGGTGGGTCTCGACGACGTCGTGGTCGAACTGGAGATCACCCCCGACCGGGGGTACGCGCTGAGCGTGCGCGGCATCGCCCGCGAGCTGGCGTACGCCCTCGGGGTGGCCTTCCGCGACCCGGGCCTGATGCCCGCGCCGGCCGGTACGGCCCAGCCGGCGTACCCGGTGCAGGTGCGTGACACCGTCGGCTGCGACCGGTTCACCGCCCGGATGGTCCGGGGGGTCGACCCGACGGCGGCCACGCCCGGCTGGATGCGGCAGCGGCTCACCGTGGCCGGGGTGCGCAGCATCTCGCTGGCGGTGGACGTCACCAACTACGTGATGCTGGAACTGGGCCAGCCAATGCACGCCTTCGACGCCGACCGGATCACCGGCCCGCTGGTGGTGCGCCGGGCCGAGGCGGGCGAAAAGGTGACCACCCTGGACGGTGTGGTCCGCTCGCTCACCGCCGAGGACATGGTTATCTGCGACGACACCGGCCCGGTCTCGCTGGCCGCGGTGATGGGCGGCGAGACCAGCGAGGTGGTCGGCGGCACCACGAACGTGCTGCTGGAGGCCGCCCACTGGGACCCGGTGATGGTCGGCCGCACGGCCCGCCGGCACAAGCTGTTCAGCGAGGCGGCCAAGCGGTGGGAGCGGGGCGTCGACCCGGCGCTGCCGCTGGTGGCCCTGCAGCGCGCCGTCGAGCTGCTCACCACCCACGGCGGGGGAGAGGCCGGCGCGGAGATCCTCGACCTCGACCACGTCCGGCCGATGCGTCAGGTCGTCCTCCCGGTCGACCTGCCGTCGCGCCGGGTCGGGGTGGACTACTCCCCGCAGCGGGTGGTCGACCTGCTGGAGCAGGTGGGTTGCACGGTGGTCCGGGGCACCGACCGGCTGGCCGAGGACGCGGGCACGGTCGCGACGGGCGCTGGCGGCGGCGACGTGCTCACCGTCACCCCGCCGACCTGGCGGCCCGACCTCACCGACCCGGCCGACCTGGTGGAGGAGGTGGTCCGCCTCGACGGGTACGACCGGGTGCCGTCGGTGCTGCCCACCGCGCCCCCCGGCCGGGGGCTGACCTGGCAGCAGCGTCGCCGCCGGGCGGTGGCCCGCTCGCTGGCCGAGCGCGGCTACGTCGAGGTGCTGGCCCTGCCGTTCGTCGCCCCGGAGCTGGCCGACCAGCTCGGGCTGCCCGCCGACGACCCGCGCCGGCCGGCGGTACGGCTGGCCAACCCGCTGTCCGAGGAGGAGCCGCTGCTGCGCACGACGCTGCTCGGTCCGCTGCTGGGCATTCTCAAGCGCAATCTGGGCCGGGGTCACCGTGACCTGGCGCTCTACGAGATGGGCGCGGTGTTCCACCCGCGTTCCGGGGTGGGCGCGCCGCCGACCATGGGGGTGGACCGCCGGCCCACCGACGCCGAGTTCGCCGCCGCCGACGCGGTGGTGCCCGCCCAACCCCGGCACGTCGCGGTGGTGCTCACCGGGGACGTGGAGCCGGCCGGCTGGTGGGGGCCGGGCCGTGCCGCCGGTTGGGCCGACGCGGTGGAGGCCGGCCGGGCCGTGCTGGCCGCCGCCGACCTGCCGGCCGAGCGGATCGAGGTGCGGGCCGCCGAACGGGCACCCTGGCATCCGGGGCGTTGCGCTGCGCTGCTGGTCGACGGGGAGGTGGTCGGTCACGCCGGTGAGCTGCACCCGGCGGTGCTGGCCGCGTTGGAACTGCCCCGCCGGACCAGCGCCATGGAACTGGACCTGGACGCCCTGCCGGCGGCCCCGGTGGTGTCCGCGCCGACCGTGTCCGGGTTCCCCCCGGCGCTGATCGACGTGGCGCTGGTGCTGGACGACACGGTGCCGGCGGCCGACGTCCGGGCCGCGCTGGTCGAGGGCGCCGGTGAGCTGCTGGAGCACGTCCGGCTCTTCGACGTGTACGCGTCGGAGTCGCTCGGAGCGGGCCGGCGGTCGCTGGCGTACAAGCTCACCTTCCGCGCCCCGGACCGGACGCTGACCGTGGAGGAGGCGGTGGCCGCGCGGGACGCCGCCGTGGCCGTGGCCGCCCAGCGGTTCGGGGCGACCCTGCGTGGCGCCTGAGGCGTGACAGCCGACGACGACGGCCCCGACCCGGTCACCGGGTCGGGGCCGTCGTGTGTTCACGCGTCGTCAATGATCTCCCCGCAGGCGCGCAGGGCCGCCAGGTCGCGGACGGTGATCCGCCGGTAGTCGGTCTCCACCAGCCCGTCGGCGCGTAGTTCCCGCAGCGCCTTCTGGATGGATGTCTCGGCCGCGCCGCAGATGGTGGCGAGTTCCGGTTGGGTCAACCGGACGTCGATGACCACCGCGTCGCGGTCCTGCCGGCCGTGCGAGCGGCACAGCTCGGCCACCACCCGGGCCACCCGGATCTTCACCGGGTACGACGAGAAGTCGATCCGGCGACGGTTGGACCAGCGCAGCCGGTCGGAGACCATGGCGGCCAGTTCGAGGGCGGCGTCCGGATGGTCACGCAGGAAGGTCTTGAACTGTGCCGGCTGGATGACGCTGTACCGGGTGGGACCGCAGGTGGTCACCGTCGCCGACCGGGGACGGTCGTTGAGCGCCGACATCTCACCCACCAGGTCACCGCCGACCCGCAACGCCAGCAGGGCGGTCCGCCCGTCGGGCAGGGACGCGGTGACCTTCGTCAGGCCGTCCTCCAGCAGCACCAGATACGCCTCGTGGCGACCCTCCTGGATGAGGATCTGTCCGGCGGGCACCTGCCGGCGGACGCCGGTGGCCAGCAACGCGTCCCGTACCGGGTGGTCGAGCCGTTGCAGGAAGGTCCCGTACGGCCAGTCGCCGTCGGTGGGGACATGGGGTTGCCGCATCAGCACCGGCGTCCTCCTCAGCAGACGAGAGGTGCCGAAGCGTATCCGGGTCGACACGGCTCGCACCGCCCCGCGGCGGACCGCGAGGGTCTCGGCGACCACCAGAGCCAGGATCACGGGCGGGGAGAGCCCGAGTGCCAGGAGCAGTTCGGTCAGGTTCGTCCACATGTTCCCAGCAGATCCGACCCGGCCTAGCACGACATCTGTCCACGATGGGATGACCGGATGCCGACAGTCCCGGCGAAGCCGTATTTCTAGGGGGTCTGTGCCCTGCGGGGCGGTTTCCATGGGCACGGTGGTGCCCGCTCGCCGAGCGGGCTGACGACGAAGGGTGTGCCCATGCGACATCCCGAACGGCGTCTGCTGATCTCTGTGGACATGGAACGGTACAGCCGGCGCAGCAATCTTCAGCAGTACGAGGCACAGCAGAACTTCCACACGCTCCTGCACGCGGCGGCGACCGAGGTCGGTCTGGACCGGGTCACCTGGACCACCCAGCAGGCCGGCGACGGCGAGTTGGCGATCCTGCCCCGCGACGTGCCGGAGTCGAGGGTCGTCGGCCGGTTCGTGCCGGAGCTGAACCGGCGGCTGCGCGCGTTCAACAGCGACCGGACGCCACCCGCGCAGATCCGGCTGCGGGTGGCCGTACACCAGGGCCTGGTGCACCTGGACGGCGCGAACGGTTTCCCCGGCCATGCCGTCGTGCACGTCTGCCGGCTCTGCGACGCCAAGCCGGTGCGCCAGGCGCTGGCCGCGTTCCCCGACGCGGGCGTCGCGCTGGTGGTCTCGATGGAGATGTACCGCGACGTGGTCTGCGAGTACCCGGAGGAGATGCGGCCGGAACGGTTCCGCCGGATCGAGGTCGAGCACCCGGAGAAGGAGTTCCGCGAGCCGGCCTGGCTCTACGTGGTCGACGAGGACATGTCGTCGTGGCCGCCGCCGGAAGGGCCGTCCCCTCCCGACGGGGATCCGGTCGATGCGCGACCTGCCGGACAGGCCGGCACCGGGGGGCAGGCCCGCCCCGCCCCGGCGGTCGCGCCGGGCATCCGAACCGGCGACATCCGGGTGCGCGGGCAGAGCGCCATCGGCGCGGGTGCGATGGCGATCGGCGAGATCGGCCGTGACCTGAACCTACGTGCCGACCGAGACGGCAGGGACCGGTGACCGGTCCACACCCGGGCGCACCCGCCACCGCGCCGCCGGCGGCGGGTGCACCGGGCCCGGTCGGCCCCGCCCCGAACGGGGGGCCCGTCTCCTCACCGAAGGGCTCGGCCAAAGCCCTCCACCCGCATCCGTCCGCCCCGACCTCACCGGCCCGACCCGCCGTGTCCGGCGGCGCACCGGTGACGCCATCGGCCACCCCGGTGGACCCCGACCCGTCCGCCCCGGTCCAAGCTGGTCGATCCACCCCGGCGCACGATCCTCCCGACCGCCCGGAGCGGGCTGCCCACCCGGAGCGCGGGGACCGGGCAGAGCACCCGGACGGGCCGGAGCGCGGGGACCGGCCGGAGCGCGCGGAACGCCTCGACCGGGAGCCGGGCGACCGGGCCCCGGACAAGGAGCCGCCGGTGGAGGAGCAGGCGGAGCCACTCGATGCCGACGACGTGTTCCCGAAGGTGCGGGGGCTGTTGGGCCATGGCTCGATCAGTGCCGGTGACATGCGGGTGGCCGGCCAGAACGCGACCGGCCACGGTGCGATGGCCATCGGCACGGTGAACGTCGGTGCCCGCGACGGTCGGTCGGCCCGCATCTGGTTCGAACCGCTCGCCGTGCGGGAGCTGTCCGACACGTACGCCCCGGCTGCGAGCGACCAGCAACTGGACCGGCGGCTCGGACAGCACCACGTGGTCTGCCTCTCCGGACCGTCCGGCAGCGGCCGGTTCACCTCGGCCCGACTGGCCGCTGCGCGCCGCCACGGGTCCTCCCGTGTGCGTCTGCTGGGTGGGGTGAAACAGCCAGGTGACCTGCTCGCCTCGGACGCCACGTTGCCCGACGGGTACGGCTACGTGCTGCGGCTCGACGATGCCGGGGTGCGCGACGTGGACGGCTCCACCCTGATGGGGCTTGGTTCCCGGGCGGAGAAGGCGAAGATGACGATCATCCTGGTGGGGGACTTCGCCCGACGGCGCAACGAACTCGCCGGGTACCTGGTGGAGCACCGCCCCGCGGCGGCTGCCGCGGTGTTCAGGGCGAAGCTGCGGTCCGCGCTGTCCGGCAGGTGTGTCGGCGAATGCGGGAACGACTGCGAAGGAGGGTGCCTTGACGGTTACGTCGAGGAGTGCACCACCCATCCCGAGTTGCACGCGTACCTGACGAGTGAACCGCGGCCGGAGGACCTGGCGCCGCTGGTGGAGGACATCGCGTCGCGGGTTCCGAGGGGTGCGTCGCTGCGGGCGCGGCTCGCCCGGTTGCTGCCCCGGCACCAGCGGGAGTGGGCGGCGCAGATTCTCGACGTCGAGGAGACGGTCGAGGGGTGGTCCGCCGAGCAGATCCGTGCCTTCCGGGTCTCCTGTGCGGTGTTGGCCGGCCGGCCGGTCGCCGAGATCCGGCAGGCGGCGTGGGCGCTGATCGAGCAGGTCACGCCGGCCCCGGTGACGGTTCCGGCTGCCACCCCGGCCCCGGTCACGGGGGCGGAGCAGGGCGGCGGTCCACCGGCGGCCGGCATCCGGATGCGGGGTGCGGTGCTCGACAACCTGCTCGGCGCCGAGCTGCGTCGGGTCGTGCGGATCGAGGACGAGTGGACAGCCGGTGGCACCCGGATCGCCTTCCACGTCGCCAACGAGCAGCTCCGGTCGGTGTTGCTGGAGGTGGCCTGGGCCGACTGGTGGCTGCCGGAGCAACTGCTGGACTGGCTGGCCGGCCTGGCCCGGGCCGAGGTGCCGGAGACCCGGCAGCTCGCCGCGGCGGCGCTGGGCTGGTCGGCTGGTCGCGATGTGGGTGCCGCACTGGCCACCGTCGCAGGACTGGCTGCGGAACCTCGGGCCGCGGTACGGCAGGCGGCAGCCGTCGCCGTCGTCGCCATGGCGGTGCAGCCGGCCCTGGGGCACCGGGTCCGTGCCGAGCTGGACAAGTGGGCCGGCGGATCGGAGGCCCATCTGCGGGACACCGTCGCCCGGGCGTACGAGCTGGGGCTGTCCCGCCTCTGGCCCGACGCGGCGCTGGTCCATCTGTGGTGGGTGGCGCAGGCCCGGATGCAGCGGTGGCACAACTCGGTGGTGCGGGGGCTGGTCGAGGTCCATGTCGGCGGTCAGCCCGGTCTTCTGCTGACGACACTTGTCGACTGGACCCGGTCGGATGGCCCGGAGGCGCGGCTGCACGCCGCCCGGACGCTGCGGGTGCTCGCCGAACGGTGGGCACCGCCCCCTCGGGAGCACTGGCCCGAGTTGCTCAGCCTGGCCGGGCGGGAGGTCGTCGGGATGGCGGACCTCGCCACTCTCTGGGCGGCCGCGTTGAGCCTGCCGGAGACCGCCTACCGGTCGTGGCGCACCCTCGGCTGGTGGCTCAGCGGCGCGGACGGGCAGCCCGAGGTGGCCGGGCGCTGTCTCGACCTGCTGCGCCTGGTGATCACCGGAAGGCCGTCGCTGCGGCACCGGCTCGACCACCAGCTGCAGCACGTGTGGCGGCCGGTGATGCCCCGCAACGCCCTGCTGGACGACGTGCGACGACTGATCGACGAGGAGCAGAGATGACGACACAGGCCGGTGATTCCGGTATCCGCCCGTCCGCGCCCCCGCGACGTCGGTGGTGGCACGTGCTGTTCCCGCCGGTGGCGCCGGTGGCCCGCCCGACGGGGTGGGTGACGTACCGGCACGACGTGCCCGCGCCCCTGCTGGTGCCGGCGAAGGGCGACGCCTTCGACTTCCGGCTGCACGCGGTCTACTCCTGGACCGCGCAGAACATCAGCTACGACGAGCTGCGGTTCCGGGCGGAGCGCTACCTGCCGTGGGCCGGTGGCATCCTGCGGGACCACGCGTTGGACCTGGGTCGTGCCCACGAGCCGCACCGCTCGCACGAACTGGAACAGGCCCTCAACCAGCGGCTCGCCAACCGGCGCTGGCCCCGGGTCGGGCCGGACCCGCACTTCGGCGTGCAGGTCCGGGTGATCCCGGACGAACGGGTCCGGGAGCGGTTGCGCCCGTACTGGGAGAACCGGATCTGGATGGAGTGCGAGCACGAGCTGCAGAAGATCCGGGCGCGGCAGGTGGACGAGTTGACCAGACGCTGGTGTGCGTTGCTGCAGAACCTGGAGGACGATCCGGTGACCTCGCACGCCGCCCGGTTGACCGGCGATGATTTCGCCGAGGTTTTCGCCAGGTATGTGCAGGAACGCAGGGACACGGTGCCCGAGTTGGTCAGCCTGCTCCGTGAGGCGCTGAATGGTCACTCGGATCTGGGCATGGGCCCGTCGGAGTACACCGAGGCATGGGACGCGGCGCTGCGCACCTACCAGCGGCAGCACGGACTCGCCGGACAGGCGAACTGAGCCGGTGGCCGGGTCCCGGTCCGGCAACCGGGACCCGGCCACCCCACGGACCGGAGGCGGCCCGGACTCCGCAGGACGCCGCACGGTCAGCCGGTGAAGGGCAGGACGACGCGGGAGGCGTCGCCGACGCCGAGGGTGGTCGGGGTGCCGCCGATGGCGTTCCAGACCTGCACGGTCACCGTCCCGCCGCGCAGGTTGCCGAGGGTGCCGGTGGCCGAGCGCAGCCCCTGCGTCTGCCGGTAGCGCTCGACGCCGGGCACCGGGTCGGTGGCGAAGTAGGCGTACGTCTCGACCCGGTCGGCGGTGCCGTCGCCGGTGAGGTCGTAGGACACCCGGGCCTGGACGCCGTCGCCGACGGCGGTGCCGGCGTCGACGGCCAGGTCGAAGGTGGTGGCTGCGCCGGTCCAGGTGCCGGTGAGCCCACGGGCGGTGAAGACCCGGGCGTTGGTGGGGGTGCCGTCGTGGTTGCCGTTCGCCGCCGCCAGGGTGACCGTGCCGGTGGGTCCGGCGGTGCCGGCCAGGGTGCCGTCGGCCTGGAGGTGGCGGGTCGCGTTCCACGGCTGGCCGGGGGACGGGGTCGGGCCGGCGGTCGGGGTCGGGCCGGCGGTGGGCGTCGGGCTGGTCGTGCCGGTGAACGGGGTGAGGGTGAGGCCGGCGGCGCGCGGGTCGCCGTCGTGCACCAGGGACTCCTGGGCGAGCACGTCGTCGAAGGCGAAGCCGTACGCCCGGCCGTCGACCATGTGCCGGTGGATGATCCGGGAGTAGTGGTTGGTCAGCGTGCCCCGGTAGAAGTCGGCCGGGCCGCCGCCGGGCTGCGTGGTGATGGTGTCGAGGGTGGTGCGGTGCAGGGCGGCGCAGAGCGTCCGGGCGATCGGCCCGACCACCTGGTCGTTGGGGGCGGCGAGGGTGCCGTCGCAGTCCCACACGTCGGAGCTGGTGGGCCTGGTGAAGGTGGCGACCTGTCGGCCGGCCGGGTCGGTGAACGTCATCGTGGTACCGGCGGTACGCCCGAGGTAGCGCACGTCGGGCCGGTCGGTGAACGGGGTCACGGTCAGCGTCCGGGTGGCGTAGGAGCGCCAGGCCGCGTCGATGTACGGGTCGAGGTAGCCGGCGGCGAACCGGCCGGCATCGACGGCCTTGCCGGGGGAGAGCACCCGCAGCACCGTGCCGTCGGAGCGGGTCTGCACGGTGTCCGCCCAGCCGGGCTGGGCGCGGACGGCGTCGATGACGGCCTGCCGGCCGCCGTTGACGAGCTGGCCGGCCCGCCGGGTGGTGCCGTTCGCGCCGGTGACACTGACCGCGTGCGGGACGGCGAACATGTCCACCTGGGTGCTGTTGAGCCAGAGCCCGGCGTCGTTGTAGGTGAACTCGGACCAGTCGAACAGGATGTCGCGGTTGGGGTCGCCGGCGGTCCAGGGGGCCGGCTGGACCAGGCCGTCCGGGGTCAGTGAGAAGCGCAGCTTCTGGCCGAAGGAGAAGTAGACCCGGCCGGAGAGGCCACGGGGGACCCGTAACGTGACGGAGCCGCCGTTGGCGGGTCCGGCGATCGCGACGTCGGGGGCGGGGGTGGGCGGCTGGCCGCCGGCCGGCCAGGGGGTGAAGACGCCCCCGGCGGTCACGTAGCCGAGCCGGCCGGAGGCGAGGTCGACGCCGAGGAGGTAGAGGTGGACGGCTTCCGCCCGGCCGGTGCTGTTGGTGACCGTCAGCGGGAGCGGGGACGGTCCGACGGCGCGGGTGGGCGCGGTGGTCAGGCCGAGGGTGGTGGCGCCGGCGATCGCGATCGCGGCGAGGGCGGTGGCCCAACTTCTCGGGGTACGCAAGGACGGCTCCTTCGTCCGGGGCCGCAAGCGGCAGGCGGGTGGTATGTGGCTGATGGGCGGCTAGAGAGCGCTCTCTCAGCATGGCCAATACCCTCACGGCTGTCAATGCACATGAGTGACCCAGGTCACTTCTTCATGTCCATGCAGTAGGCTGTATTAACTTGCACAGAAGGTCGGTGGGTCGCTAGCCTTCTCTGCATAGTCATGCGGAGGTTGGAATGGGTATCCGAGTTGCGGTCGCCGGGGCGAGCGGCTACGCCGGGGGCGAGCTGCTGCGCCTGATCGCCGGTCACCCCGAGTTCGATCTGGTCGCGGCCACCGCGCACCGCCAGGCCGGTGCGCCGGTCACCGCCGTACACCCGCAGCTCGTGGGCCTGGACCTGACGTTCGCGGCGACCGACCCGGCGACGCTGGCCGACGCGGACCTGGTCTTCCTGGCCCTGCCGCACGGCGAGTCGGCGGCGCTCGCCGCCGGGCTGCCGGAGTCGGTGCGGGTGGTCGACCTCGGTGCCGACCACCGGCTGCGTGACGCCGACGCCTGGTCCCGCTACTACGGCGGCCCGCACGCCGGGGCGTGGACGTACGGCCTGCCGGAGCTGCCCGGCCAGCGGGCGGCGATCGCCGGGGCGACCCGGGTCGCCAACACCGGCTGTTACGCCGTCGCCATCACCCTGGCCCTCGCGCCGCTGATCGCCGCCGGTGCGGTCGCGCCGGCCGACGTGGTCGTGGTGGCCGCCTCCGGCACCTCCGGGGCCGGTCGGGCCGCCAAGACGCACCTGCTCGGCAGCGAGGTGATGGGGGACCTGTCGCCCTACAAGGTGGGTGCCCACCAGCACGTGCCGGAGATCAAGCAGGCCACCGGCGCGACCGGGCTGTCGCTGACCCCGGTGCTGGCCCCGATGCCGCGCGGCATCCTCGCCACCGTCACCGCCGTGCCCACCGGCGACGCCGACCCGCGTGCGGTGCTGGCCGACGCGTACGCCGACGCGCCGTTCGTGCACCTGCTGCCCGAGGGGGCGTGGCCGCACACCGCCGCCACCGCCGGGGCGAACTCGTGCCACCTCCAGGCCACCGTCGACGTCGACTCCGGCCGGATGATCGTGGTCAGCGCCATCGACAACCTCGGCAAGGGCGCCGCCGGCCAGGCGGTGCAGAACGCCAACCTGATGCTCGGCCTCCCCGAAACCACCGGCCTGTCCACTTTTGGAGTAACACCATGAGTGTCACCGCCCCTCGGGGCTTCCGTGCGGCCGGTGTCGCGGCCGGGTTGAAGAGCGGCGGGGCCACCGACGTCGCCCTGGTCGTCAACGACGGTCCGGACGCCGGGGTGGCCGGCGTGTTCACCACCAACCGGGTCAGGGCCGCGCCGGTGCGCTGGACGCAGCAGGTCGTCCGGGGCGGCGTGGTCCGCGCGGTGGTGCTGAACTCCGGTGGCGCGAACGCCTGCACCGGCCCGGCCGGTTTCCAGGACACCCACGCCACCGCCGAGCACACCGCCGCGGCGCTCACCGCGTCCAGCCCCCGGCTGCGGCTCGGTGCCGGTGACGTGGCGGTCTGCTCGACCGGGCTGATCGGCGAGCGGCTGCCGATGGACAAGCTGCTGCCCGGGGTGCGTACCGCGATCCGGGCGCTGGCCCGCGACGGCGGTCCGGCCGCCGCCGAGGCGATCATGACCACGGACACCCGGCCGAAGACCACCGTCACCCGGGGCACCGGGTGGAGCGTGGGCGGGATGGCCAAGGGCGCGGGCATGCTCGCCCCCGGCATGGCCACCATGCTGTGTGTGCTGACCACCGACGCGGTGGCCGGGCCGGAGCTGCTGGACGCGGCGTTGCGGGCCGCCACCCGGGTCACCTTCGACCGGGTCGACTCCGACGGGTGCATGTCCACCAACGACACGGTGCTGCTGCTGTCCAGCGGGGCGTCCGGGGTGGAACCCGACGAGGCCGAGTTGACCGCCGCGGTCACCGCGGCCTGCCACGACCTGGCCCAGCAGTTGGTGGCCGACGCCGAGGGGGCGACCAAGCAGGTCGCCATCGAGGTGGTCGGTGCCGCCGACGAGGACGACGCGGTCGAGGTGGGCCGCTCGGTGGCCCGCAACAACCTGGTCAAGACGGCGTTGTTCGGCAACGACCCGAACTGGGGGCGGATCCTGGCCGCGGTCGGCACCACGGCCGCCGCGTTCGACCCGGACGCGGTGGACGTGGCGGTCAACGGGATCTGGGTGTGCCGGGGCGGTGCCGCCGCCGAGGACCGGTCCAAGGTCGACCTGACCGGGCGGGACGTCACCATCCGGATCGACCTGCACGCCGGCGCGGCGGCGGCGACGATCTGGACCAATGACCTGTCGCACGCGTACGTGCACGAGAACTCGGCGTACTCGACATGAGCCTCTCCGCGGATCTCACCCGGGCCCAGGCGAAGGCCGAGACGCTGATCGAGGCGCTGCCCTGGCTGGCCCGGTTCTCCGGGGCCACCGTCGTGGTCAAGTACGGCGGCAACGCGATGGTCGACCCGACGCTGCAACGGGCCTTCGCCGCCGACATGGTCTTCCTGCGCTACGCCGGGCTCAAGCCGGTCGTGGTGCACGGCGGCGGCCCGCAGATCTCGGCGATGCTGGGCCGGCTCGGCATCGCCAGCGAGTTCAAGGGTGGCCTTCGGGTCACCACGCCGGAGGCGATGGACGTCGTCCGGATGGTGCTGGTGGGCCAGGTCGGCCGGGAACTGGTCGGCCTGATCAACGCGCACGGTCCGTTCGCCGTGGGTCTGTCCGGCGAGGACGCGGGCCTGTTCACCGCCGTGCGCCGGCCCGCCTGGGTCGACGGCGAGGCGGTCGACGTGGGCCAGGTGGGTGACGTGGAGTCGGTGGACGTCTCGGCGGTGACCGACCTGATCGCCGCCGGCCGGATCCCGGTCATCTCGACCGTCGCGCCGGACGCCGACGGGGTGCTGCACAACCTCAACGCCGACACCGCCGCCGCCGCGCTGGCGATCGCCCTGGAGGCCCGCAAGCTGGTCGTCCTCACCGACGTCGCCGGCCTGTACGCCGACTGGCCGGACACCACCAGCCTGGTCAGCGAGATCGGCACCGACGCGTTGGCGAAGCTGTTGCCGTCCCTGGAGGCGGGGATGGTGCCCAAGATGGAGGCCTGCCTGCGGGCGGTGCGCGGGGGAGTGCCCGCCGCGCACGTCGTCGACGGCCGGGTCGCCCACTCCACGCTGCTGGAGGTCTTCACCTCGGAGGGGTTCGGCACGATGGTCGTCGACACCCCGGCCGGGTCCACCAACCAGGAAGGCACGGTCGGCTCATGAGCACGCTGGTGGAACGCTGGCAGCAGTCCATGATGGACAACTACGGCACCCCGCCGCTGGCGTTGGCCTCCGGTTCGGGCGCGGTCGTCGTCGACGAGGCCGGCCGGGAGTACGTCGACCTGCTCGGCGGCATCGCGGTCAACTCCCTCGGGCACGCCCACCCCGCCGTGGTGGCCGCCGTCTCCAAGCAGGTCGCCACCCTCGGTCACGTCTCCAACCTGTTCGTCGCCGAGCCGCCGGTGGCGCTGGCGGAGCTGCTGCTGGCGCTGGCCGGCCGGCCGGGCCGGGTCTTCTTCGCCAACTCCGGCGCGGAGGTCAACGAGGCCGCGTTCAAGCTGTCCCGGCTCACCGGCCGGTCGCACGTCGTCGCCACCGTCGGCGGCTTCCACGGCCGCACCATGGGGGCGCTGGCGTTGACCGGCCAGCCGGCGAAGGCCGACCCGTTCCGCCCGCTGCCCGGCGACGTCGACCACGTCCCGTACGGCGACGCGACCGCGCTCGCGGCGGCCGTCACCGACGCCACCGCGATGGTGATCCTGGAGCCGGTCCAGGGCGAGAACGGGGTGGTCGTCCCGCCGCCCGGCTACCTGGCCGAGGCTCGGCGGATCACCGCCCGGCACGGGGCCCTGCTGGTGCTCGACGAGGTGCAGACCGGGATCGGGCGCACCGGCCACTGGTTCGCCCACCAGGCCGACGGCATCGAACCGGACGTGATCACCCTGGCCAAGGGGCTCGGCGGCGGGTTGCCGATCGGTGCCTGCCTGGCCTTCGGCCGGGCCGCCGAGCTGCTGCGCGCCGGGTCGCACGGCACCACCTTCGGCGGTAACCCGGTGAGCTGCGCCGCCGCCCTCGCGGTGATCTCCACGATCGCCAGCGAGGGGCTGCTCGACCACGTCAAGCGCACCGGTGAACGGCTGCGCCGGGGCATCGAGGCACTGGGCCACCCGCTCGTGGGCGAGGTACGCGGGGCCGGGCTGCTGCTCGGCATCGTCCTCGCCGCGCCGGTCGCCGGCCCGGTGGCCGACGCGCTGCGCACGGCGGGGTTCCTGGTCAACCCGGTCCAGCCGGGGGTGATCCGGCTCGCCCCGCCGCTGGTGCTCACCGCCGGGCAGGTCGACGCGTTCCTGGCCGCCCTCCCCGCGGCCCTCGACGCGGCCGCCCCCCACCCCACCCCGACCCCGACGGAGACCCGCACATGATCCGGCACCTGCTGGCCGACGACGACCTCACCCCGGCCGAACAGTCGGCCGTGCTCGACCTGGCCGCCCGGATGAAGGCCGACCGGTTCGGGTTCACCCCGCTGGCCGGGCCGCGTTCGGTGGCGGTGCTGTTCGACAAGCAGAGCCTGCGCACCCGGATCTCCTTCGACGCCGGCATCGCCGAACTCGGTGGTCATCCGCTGGTGGTGGACACCCAGGTCACCCACTTCGGGCGGGGCGAGACGCTGGCCGACGCCGGCCGGGTGCTGTCCCGCTACGTCGCCGCCATCGTGCTGCGGACCCACGGCGACGACCGGATCGCCGAGGTGGCCGCGCACGCAGACGTGCCGGTGATCAACGCGCTGACCGACGGCTACCACCCGTGCCAGCTCCTGGCCGACCTGCTCACCGTCCGCGAGCACTGCGGCGGCACCGTCGGGCGGACCCTGGCGTACGTGGGGGACGCGGCGAACAACCTGTCCCACTCGTACCTGCTGGCCGGGGCGACCGCCGGGATGCACGTGCGGGTCGCCGGGCCGGCCGGGTTCCAGCCCGATCCGGGGGTGCTGGACCGGGCCGGGAAGATCGCCGCCGGCACCGGCGGATCGGTACGGGCGCTGGTCGACCCGGTGGAGGCGGTCCGGGACGCCGACGTGGTCGCCACCGACACCTGGACCTCGATGGGGCAGGAGGACGACGGGCTGGACCGGATCACCCCGTTCCTGCCGTACCAGGTGAACACCGCGCTGCTCGGCCACGCCCGGCCGGACGTGAAGGTGCTGCACTGCCTGCCCGCGCACCGGGACGAGGAGATCACCAGCGAGGTGCTCGACGGCCCGCACAGCGTCGTGTTCGACCAGGCGGAGAATCGGCTGCACGCCCAGAAGGCGCTGCTGACCTTTCTCCTGGAGGCCTCCTCATCATGACCGCCCCGACCCGCGCCGCCCGGCACGCCCGCATCGTCGAGTTGATCCGGGCCAGGGCGATCCGTTCCCAGACCGAGCTGGCCGACCTGCTGGCCGCCGACGGGGTGCAGGTCACCCAGGCCACCCTCTCCCGGGACCTGGAGGAGTTGGGTGCGGTGAAGGCCCGGGGCGGCGACGGGCGGGCCGGCTACCTGATCCCCGAGGACGGCCACCGGCCGCTGCGCGACGCCGAGGCGGCTCCCGCCCGACTGATCCGGCTGCTGCGGGAACTGCTCAACGGGGTCGACTCCAGCGGCAACATCGCGGTGCTGCGCACCCCGCCGGGCGCGGCCCACTACCTGGCCAGCGCGGTGGACCGGGCGGGCCTGGCCGAGGTGGTCGGCACCATCGCCGGTGACGACACCATCCTGGTGGTGGCCCGCGAGGCCGACGGCGGGGCGGCGCTGGGCGAGAAGCTCGCCGGGTGGGCCCGCCGTGACGACGGCGGCGAGACGAACACCCCGTGACCGACCGGGTCACGGGTTCACAGACGACGGACGGACCGGCACCGGGGCCTACCCCGCCGTCGGGGAGCGAAAGGTGAGCACTGCCAGAATGAGCGGCGTGGACGACAAGAGCCTGACCGAGAACAGCGCCGCGACGAACCGGACGAGTCTGTGGGGTGGCCGGTTCGCCGGTGGCCCCGCCGAGGCCCTGGCGCGGCTGTCGGTGAGCGTCCAGTTCGACTGGCGTCTCGCCCCGTACGACATCGCGGGTTCCCGGGCGCACGCCCGGGTGCTGGCCGGCGCGGGGCTGCTCGACCCCGACGAGCTGGGAAGGATCCTGGCCGCGTTGGACGACCTGGAGGCGGCCTGCGCGTCCGGGCAGTTCCGTCCGACGATCGACGACGAGGACGTGCACACCGCGTTGGAGCGGGGCCTGCTGGAGCGGCTCGGCAGCCTCGGCGGAAAGCTGCGCGCGGGCCGGTCCCGCAACGACCAGGTCGCCACCGACCTGCGGCTCTATCTGCGTGACCACGCCCGGGGGGTGGCCGCCCGGCTGGTCGAGCTGGCCGAGGCGCTGGTGGAGCAGGCGGATCGGCACGTCGACACGGCGGCGCCGGGGATGACCCACCTCCAGCACGCCCAGCCGGTCACCTTCGGGCACTGGCTGCTGGCCCACGTCCAGCCGCTGCTGCGGGACCTGGAGCGGCTGCGCGACTGGGACCACCGTACGGCGGTCAGCCCGCTCGGTGCGGGCGCGCTGGCCGGCTCGGGCCTGCCGCTGGACCCGGTGGCGGTCTCGAAGGAGCTGGGTTTCCGGACGTCGTTCGCCAACTCGATGGACGCGGTCGCCGACCGCGACTTCGTCGCCGAGTTCCTCTTCGTCACCGCGCTGGTCGGGGTGCACCTGTCCCGCCTCGGCGAGGAGGTGGTGCTGTGGACGTCGCACGAGTTCGGCTGGGTGGAGCTGGACGACGCGTTCGCCACCGGGTCGTCGATCATGCCGCAGAAGAAGAACGCGGACATCGCCGAGCTGGCCCGGGGCAAGTCCGGCCGGCTGGTCGGCGGGCTGATGAGTGTGCTGACGATGCTCAAGGGCCTGCCGATGACCTACGACCGGGACATGCAGGAGGACAAGGAGCCCGCGTTCGACGCGGTCGACACCCTGGAGCTGCTGCTGCCGGCGCTGGCCGGGATGATCTCCACGATGACGGTTCGGGTGGACCGCCTGGTCGCCGCCGCGCCGGTGGGCTTCTCGCTCGCCACCGAGGTCGCCGACTGGCTGGTCCGGCGCAACGTGCCGTTCCGCGACGCGCACGAGATCACCGGCAAGCTGGTGGCGCTCTGCGCGGCGCGCGACTGTGCCCTCGAGGACGTGTCCGACGCCGACCTGGCGGCGGTCAGCGAGCACCTCGACCCGTCGGTACGCGACGTGCTGTCGGTCCGGTCGGCGCTGGCCGCCCGGATCACCCCCGGCTCCACCGGTCCCGGCCCGGTCGCCGACCAGCTCGCCGCCGCGTCCGACCAGCTCACCGGCTGGCGCGAGTGGGCCGCCGAAGTGGTCGTCCCCCGCTGAGCCGACCCGCGCCGGTCGTCCGTCGTCCCGTGGTCCGGGGCGCGGGCGACCGGGCGTGGTCCGGCCGGTCCGCGTCGCGGCCGGTCGTGTGGATTGGCCGCCGGTCAGGTGGGGCGGGTGGGTCGCCGCGCCGCCGGTCAGGTGGGGCGTTCGCGGCGGGGCAGCTTCGCCACCACCGCCTCGTACGAGCCGTCGACCGCCTCGACCAGTTCGTCGTCGGGGATGGTGCCGCCCAGGTCGAGCGCGTTCCAGCCGGAGCGGCCGACGTACGGCATCGGTCGGGCGTCGGCGGGGAACCGGTGCAGCCACTCGTCGGCGACCTCGCGGCTCGGGCCGCACTTCACCCCGACCCGGGCGGTGCCGTCGGGTGCGCCGAGGAAGGCGAAGATCCGGCTGCCCACCTTCACCACCTCGTCGCCCTCCCAGGGGCGGTCCAGCCAGGCCCCCGGCTTGCCGAGGCAGTACGCCAGCATCTCCTCGCGGGTCACGGTGTCCTCCCGGTGCGGTGGTGGTCGGCCCAGTCTCCCCGACCCGGCCCGCGCCGGCTGGTCGGTCGTTCTGGCCGTTGCCGCCGCGTCGCCGGTGGCGGAGGGACGGTGATCACGGTAGGTGACTATGGCTCCGTGACCACGTTGAGTGACCTCTGCTCTGCGGACACCCACATGCCTTCGTCTCCTTTGCTCTGCTGCCCTTTCCGCACCACCCGCTTGAGCTGCGAATGTCGGTGGAGCTGAGGCGGCAGCTTGGAGCAGCAACCGTGACTCCGGGTGTCTGTCGCTTCGAGGTCAGCAGAGCAAAGCGCCGCAGGGGGAGAGGTGGCGGCGGCCAGCGAAATACTCTACGTAGTGGGTTCGCCGGGGACGCCTGATCAACCCCACCATCGGGTGGCGGCCGGCGTTGGCATCGTCGTGGCGGGGGTCAGGCGGTGCGGGTGGCCAGGCGTTCGTAGCGCTGCCGGGCGGCCTGCGCGCTGCCCAGGCCGAGGCCGTGGCCGATCGTCTGCCAGGTCAGTCCCCGGGCCCGTGCCGTCGTCAGCAGGCCCGCCTCCAGCGTGTCGAGTTCGGCCCGCAGGTGCGGCAGCAGGGTCAGCGCGGCCATCAGGTCGGCGCCGTCGACGGGCTCCTCGTCGGCGTCCGGCACGATCCCGCCGGCGGCGAGCGCGGTGACCACGCAGACCGCCTCCCACGGGTCGGCGAGGTGCGGGTTGGTGTGCCGGCGGCGTCGGGCATCGGTGTCGGCATGCCGCTCGCTGAGCCGGTGCAGTGCGGCGTAGGTCCGTTCGGCCCGGGCGCGGCTCGCGTCGGGTGCGGTGAAGGCGTCGTTCATGCCCCCATCCCAGCCCATCAACAAGGCGTTGTCAACGAAACGTTCAAACGATCCGTCGGTTTGCCGATTTTCGTCGGGCGGCGTTACCTGGACCGGTGGACTACCCGTGGCTGCACGCCCCCGCCGCCGAGGTCGCCGCGACGGCGCGCACCCAGCTCGGCTGGGAGTTCGCCGCCGGCGGCGTCCGTGTCAGGCTGACCGAGGTCGAGGCGTACGCGGGCACCGGCGAGGACCAGGCGGCGTTGGCTGCCGGCGTGGTCAAGGCCGACGCCAGGCTCGCCGAGATCAGAGACCGCCTGGCCAGCATCGCCACCGGACGGGTTGGCGTCGACCTGGCGGACACCGAGGCGGTGTGGGATGCCATCGACCGAATGGAAGTCGACCAGGTCCGCACGATCATCGAGACCGCATGCCAATCGATCCGGCTCATGCCACGGCGGAAGGGTGCCGGGCTACCGAAGGGCGACGATGTCCAGATCACCTGGCGGACTTCCAAAACAGAAGGCTTACCCATTGTCGGCTGACCTGCTTGCCATCCTGACGCAACCCGCCCCGCTGGTCGCCCCCCGCCTGATCGGCTGGACGCTGACCCACCGCGCCCCGGACGGATCGGTAACCCTCGAACTGACTGAGGTCGAGGCGTACGCGGGCGAGAACGATCCCGCCTCCCACGCCTGGCGTGGTCCAACCACCCGCAACTCGGTGATGTTCGGTCCCGCTGGCAGGCTCTACGTCTACCTGTCCCACGGGCTGCACTACTGCGCCAACGTGGTCACTGGCACCGAGGGTACGGCGTCGGCAGTGCTGTTCAGGGCTGGTCGGGTGGTCGGCGGGGTCGATGTGGCGCAGCGTCGCCGAGGTGAGCGAGTCGCCCTGCACTCGCTCGCCCGTGGTCCCGGTAACCTCGGTCAAGCGCTTGCGCTGACGCGCGAGCACACCGGCAGTGACCTGCTCGCCGGTGGCCCCCTCATTCTCGGCCCACCTACGAGCCCGGTCGGACCCGTGTCCTTTGGGCCGAGGGTCGGCGTCAGTCGGGCGAGCGAGCGGTCCTGGCGCTATTGGCTGACGGGTGACCCGACCGTCTCGGCGTATCGCCGTGGTCGACTGGCCGGCGGGTCTGTTGCGTGACCCGTGCCAACCTCGGCAGCTCCCGGTGGCACGGCGACTCGCAGACATGGGCAGAGCGCGGGTTGGTCTGACCCTTGACGACCTGGTCTGTCTTGTCGGGGTCACTGGGCAGCCGGTTGGCTACGTAGCATCGCCCCATGCTTGAAGCTCTCTGCGCGCTGGTTGGGTGCCTCTTGATCCCGTACGTGCTGATCTTCCTGGTCACCGGCGGCGAGTTCATCCAGAGCATGTCTCGACTGTCTCGTTCGCCGGCTCAGCGGTACCCCCGGTCGCCGGGCCTATTTGCCGAGTTGGCGCGACGGCATCGGCGAGCGATGTTCGTAGTCCGGGAGCTTGATCGCCGCGACGAGAAGCCGGACGAAGAGCAGTGAACGGCACGCGTAGGCCCTCCCTGTCAACGGGCTTCAGCGTTCACATGAGCAGCGGCGAGGTGGGGTCAATGAGATCGAGGTCGTGCATGCCTGGTTTGGACCCGTCATCGTGCTGCTTGACCTCTGCGTCTCGCAGCATTGCCTCGATGCATGCCTTGACCCATCGCTCTTCGCCCCGGAGGTCCGCCATGCTGGCAACTATCCCGCCCTCCATCTCGGTGGGCACCCGGTCGGAACCCAGAAGCGCCACCTCCATGCTCGGCAGGTACTCGAGGCGGCGCAGGCTGCCGGTCGGCTGGTACGACCGAGGGCCGGCGTCCTTGATCGCACGAAGCAGGGTGTACGCGGCGTCCTTGTTGTCGTTGGTGTCGAGCTTGCCGAGCACCGGCACACCAGCGTGCACGCCTCGGAAGGTCAGCCGGACCACGGTGCCCTGACCGTGCCGACCGGAGGATGCGTCGACATCACCCCGGGCCTTCCGGGCGAGAGCTTGCGCGCCGGAGATGATCGTTCGGCTTGCTTCTCGCACCGATACTTGAGTTATGGATGTGGCTGGCGGAGTTGCGATCTACGGTGCGCTCGTTGCTACGGCTTCGGCAGCATGGCAGCTCGTCACCTACTGGCAGGGGAACAAGCCAAGGCTGGTCATCACCGGAAGCTCTTTTGTCTTCATTGATGGTGAGGCGGAGGCGAACGTGTTCGACCGGGCGCTGAAGACTGACGGCAAGAGTGATCACGGTCCACCCTTCTTGATCGAGATCGAGATCAGGAACACCGGTCGCGTCAAAGTCCAGCTATCGAGGCTCCTTGTCTCGCAACTCGACGGCGAGAAGGGCGCAGACTGGGATCTCGGCCCATGGGCCGAACTTCCACTGTGGCTTGAGCCAGGTGAGGCCGTTACGTTCCCCCTGACCGCGAAGGAGTTGGCCGAGTTCAGCTTCACGGCTCGCGCTCAGGTGGTGGTACGAGCCTCGACCGGCCGCCTATTCAAGCATCGACTTCCGGCGTTCAGCCTAGCCTCTGGGAAGGACCACCATGTGGTTCTTGGCCTCCCCTTCTATCAAGAACTGATCAAGAGAACACCTTTGCCGCCGGGAGTGATGTCGGCAGAAATGATATCGAGATACATCGTTGATCGTGAACAGGTGGAAGACGTGCCACCACAGGCCAACGGGGACGCCCGGGTCCCGTGGATATGGCGTCCCTGATCACTCTTGACTACTTGCCTCCTGCCCAGCGAGCCAAGTCTTCCCGGTCGTACACGTCAACCCCGTTGCGCTTGTTGCGCGGCGTGGGCACGTCCCCTGCTCGTCGTTGCACCCGCTTCTTGGTGGCCTCGTACGACCAGGGCAGCACCCCGGTTGCGCATGCTTCCTTGAGCGTCAGCCTGTTGTCCCCGCAGGGCTTGATAGGCCTGTTGACCTGGGAAGGGGACACCTCCGGGGACATCGCCAGCGAGCGAGCCTCTGAGGGGGTCAGGTAGGCCACCTGCGTCTCTGTACCGGGCGAGGCAGCGCACCCTGAAGTTCTCCCGGCTTTCCGGTCCACCGATGGCTCGGGCGGTGAGTATCTGCGCCACGCCGATCACGTTGACCTTGGCGCTGCGTCCCATGAACAGCAGCTCGCCGAGCGCCCCGACAGCCGGGGACCGCTTCGGGTCTCCCTTCTCCCGGTTGTCCGCCCACCAGTTCGCAAGCTGCGTCAAGGTCGCGTTCAGCTCCTCGCAGATGACCGGCACCAGGGAGCGGTCCGCTGCTGCTGAGCCCACCCACCAGCCCGGTCGCCCGGGCCGAGGTCTCCGCCGGCCCCCGGGTCGGGGTAGCCGCCGCCCACGACGTGCCCTGGCGGTTCTGGATCACCGGCGACCCGACGGTCAGCCCCTACCGCCGGCACGTACCCCGACGTCGCACCTGACCGGCAGATCGGCCAGTGCCGGACTCACGCGGCTTTGCCGACCTGGAAGGAGGTGACCAGAGGGGTTGCCTCGATGGCGGGCTGCGCGACCTCCTCAAGGTATGCCTCGACGGCCTCCCGTAGGTTGACCAGTGCCTCGTCGACCGACCCGCCCTGGCTCGCCACGTCCAGTTCCAGGCAGCGAGCGACGTACCAGTCGTCTTCCTGATGGACAGCGGCCGTGAACGTTCTCACTATTTCCGCTCTCCCAGAACATCGGTCCGTGCTCATCCTACGAGCCCGGCGGACATTTCCGTGCGTCGCCGACCCGCTGACGGCGTGCCGCAGTTCTTCCGTCGTCGCACCAAGGCGGGGGCGCCCGGTCCTGGCGAAGTTGGTTAGCATTCGCGCGCAACCATGACCCTGGAGGTGGTCGGGATGGACTCACACGAGGCCGGAGTACTGGTCGGTCGGCTGGCCTGCGTGGTCATTCCGCTGCTGGCGATGCTGGTGCTGGCCGCGGTGGTCGTGGTGGCGGTGCAGATGGCCCGCCGCCGGCCGACCCCGCCCGGGCCACCCCCGTCGGCCCCGTCCTGGCCCCCGCCCGGCCCGGCCGGGTACGGCCCGCCCGCCGCGCCGTCGCACCCCACGCCGCCGGCCACCGGTTCCGCCGGGGACACTCCGCCGGCCCCCGCCGGTCCGCCGCTCGGCGCATCGGACCAGCCCGGCCCGGGTACGCCCCCGCAGGGGGAGCGGCCGCCGGCGGGGTGACCGGGGCCACCCCGGGCGTGGTCGCCGCCGGAATAGTTGACGCTGCAACTATGTTGTGCGCGACGTCCGGGTACCACGAACGGTCCCGGTATCTCAGACGCGAGGAGCTGGTCATGCAGTTCGGAGTCTTCACCGTCGGCGATGTCACGGTCGACCCGACCACCGGACGGGAGCCGACCGAGCACGAGCGGATCAAGGCGATGGTGGCGATCGCCCTCAAGGCCGAGGAGGTCGGTCTCGACGTCTTCGCCACCGGCGAGCACCACAACCGCCCGTTCGTCCCCTCCTCGCCCACCACCATGCTGGGGCACATCGCGGCCCGTACCGAGCGGCTGCTGCTGTCCACCTCGACCACGCTGATCACCACCAACGACCCGGTGAAGATCGCCGAGGACTACGCCATGCTCCAGCACCTGGCCGACGGCCGGGTGGACCTGATGATGGGGCGCGGCAACACCGGGCCGGTCTACCCGTGGTTCGGGCAGGACATCCGCAACGGCATCCGGCTCGCCGTCGAGAACTACGAGCTGCTGCACCGGCTGTGGCGTGAGGACATCGTCGACTGGCAGGGCAAGTTCCGCACCCCGTTGCAGTCGTTCACCTCGACCCCGCGCCCGCTCGACGGCGTGCCGCCGTTCGTCTGGCACGGCTCGATCCGCAGCCCCGAGATCGCCGAGCAGGCCGCGTACTACGGTGACGGCTTCTTCGCCAACCACATCTTCTGGCCCAAGGAGCACACCCAGCGGATGGTCGGCCTCTACCGGCAGCGCTTCGCCCACTACGGCCACGGCTCGCCCGAGCAGGCCATCGTCGGCCTCGGCGGCCAGGTGTTCATGCGGCGCAACTCGCAGGACGCGGTACGCGAGTTCCGGCCGTACTTCGACAACGCGCCGGTCTACGGGCACGGGCCGTCGCTTGAGGAGTTCACCCGGGAGACCCCGCTGACCGTGGGCAGCCCGCAGCAGGTCATCGACCGTACCCTCGGCTTCCGCGAGTACGTCGGCGACTACCAGCGGCAGCTGTTCCTGCTCGACCACGCGGGGCTGCCCCTGAAGACGGTGCTGGAGCAGCTCGACCTGCTCGGCGAGGAGGTCGTACCGGTGCTGCGCAAGGAGTTCGACGCGCTGCGTCCGGCGCACGTGCCGGTCGCGCCCACCCACGCCTCGCTGGTCGCCGCCCGCGACGCCGCCGACCGGGCGGCCAACGGGACGGCCGACGCCGGTGACCTGGCCGGGGCCGGGGCGGAGGGTCGACGATGACCCGCCGCACCCTGGCCGTGGTGTCGGCGGGGCTGAGCCAACCGTCGTCCACCCGGCTGCTCGCCGACCAGCTCGCCGCGGCCGCCCGCGACGAGCTGGTCCGGCGCGGCGACGAGGTGGAGCTGCGGGTGGTGGAGCTGCGCGACCACGCCCACGACGTGGTGAACAACCTGCTCACCGGCTTCCCGTCGACCGGGCTGCGGGCCGCCCTCGACGCGGTCACCGGCGCCGACGGCATCGTCGCGGTCACGCCGATCTTCAACGCGTCGTACAACGGGCTGTTCAAGTCCTTCTTCGACGTGGTGGACGCCCAGGCGCTGGTCGACCGGCCGGTGCTGATCGGCGCGACCGGCGGCACCGCCCGGCACTCGCTGGCCCTGGAGCACGCCGTCCGGCCGATGTTCGGCTACCTGCGGGCGGTGGTGCTGCCGACGTCGGTGTTCGCCGCGCCGGAGGACTGGTCCGGCGGCACCGCCGAGGGCGCGCTGCGGTCCCGCATCCAGCGGGCCGGCCGGGAGCTGGCCGACCAGGTCGACCGCCGGCCGGCTGCCGCCGGGCCGGCCGACCCGTTCGCCCTCACCACCGACTTCGCGCAGCTCCTCGGCGGCGGTCGGGAGGACTGACCCTCACCGGTACGGGTGGGCCACCAGCACCGGGCAGTGGGCGTGCTGCACCACCGCCTGGCTGACCGAACCCAGCAGCAGGCCGGTGAAACCACCCCGCCCCCGGGTGCCGACGGCCAGCACCGACGCCGTCGCGCTCGCCTCGACCAGGCCCTGCGCCACCCCGACCGCCCGGACCGGATGCTCCCGCAGCACCACGTCCGGGTGGTCGGCGCGTACGGCGGCGGACGCCTCGGCGAGCAGCCGCACGGCGTGCGCCCGGTACGTGGCCTCGGCCTGCTCCGTGTCGGCCTGTTCCGTGTCGGCCCCGTCCCGTTCCGGCGGGGTGGGGCCGACGTGCACCAGCACCAGCGGGACCCCCCGCCGGACGGCTTCGGCGGCGGCCTGGTCGGCGGCCACCCCGGCGGCCGGCGAGCCGTCCACGCCCACCAGCACCGGCCCGTCCGGGCGACCGGCAGGCGTTTCCGGACGGACCACCAGCACCGGGCAGTGCGCGTGCGCGGCGACCTGCGCGCCGACCGAGCCGAGCAGCAAGCCGGCGAACCCGCCCAGGCCCCGGCTGCCCACCACCACCAGGTCGGCCCGGCGGGACTCCTCGACCAGCGTCGCTCCGGCCCCACCGGCGACCTGCCGCGCCTGCACGGTCAGCCCCGACCACCTGTCGGTCAGCTCGGCGGCGGTCCGCTCCAACATCCGCTGCGCCTCCTGCGACGGCGCGGGCACCCCCAGGTCGTACGGGTTCAGCGGGACGCCGTACCCGAGCGGGTGCAGGTAGCCGTGCACCAGGTGCAGGGACGCGCCGCGCAGCACCGCCGCGTGGGCGGCCTGCTCCGCGGCGGCCAGGCTGGCCGGCGATCCGTCCACCCCCACCACTACCGGTCGGTTCATCAGCCCTCCCAGGATCGGTTCAGCCCTCGTGGCCGGTCCGACCCATTGTCGACGTGCCGGCCCGCCCGCACCGGCAGGTGACCCGGCCGGGCGCGCCGCCACCTGCGGTCAGCCCGGCCGGTGCCGGACGATCACCAGCGGGCCGTGCCCGTGGTGCAGCACCGCGTGGCTGACCGAACCGAGCAGCACCCCGCCCAGGGCGCCGCGGCCGTGCGCGCCGACGACGGTGAGCTGGGCCGACGCCGACTCCTCGACCAGCACCCGCGCCGCCGCGCCGGGCACCAGCCGCCGGGTCACCGGCACGTCCGGATAGCGTTCCGACCAGCCAGCCAGCGCTTCGGCGAGCACCCGTTCCTCCTCGGCGGCGACCGCCTCCACGTCGTAGACCAGCGGCAGCAGGTCACCCGGGCCGAGCGGTGCCGGCGTCAGCCAGGCGTGCACGGCCAGCAGGCCGGTGTCCCGTTGCGCCGCTGCGGCGAAGGCGAAGCCGAGTGCCTCGGTGGACAGCGCCGACCCGTCCACCCCGACCAGCACCGGGCCGTCGGCCCGTGGCTCACCCCTGACCACCAGCACCGGGCAGTCCGCGCGGGCCGAGACCTGGACCGCCACCGAGCCGATCAGCAGCCCGGCGAAGCCGCCCAGCCCCCGGGTGCCGAGCACCACCAGCGCCGCTTCGCGCGCCTCGCGCAGCAGCACCGGGGTCGGCGGGCCGTCGGACACCTGGCCGGTGACGGTCAGCTCGGGGGCGATCTTGCCGGCTTCGGCGACCGCTTCGGCGACGATCCGTTCGGCCCCGGTGCGCAGCCCGCCGTCGGGCGGTCCGCCGGGCGCGGGGCCGAGCGGGACGCCGAAGAGCGGCCAGACGAACGCATGCACCACCCGCAGCGGGCGGTTGCGGGCGACGGCCTCCCGGGCGGCCACCCCGACCGCGTCCAACGCCGATCGGGAACCGTCCACACCCACCACGACGGGGGCACCGGCTCTGCTGGTCATCACGTCCTCCTTCGTCCCTCTCCAGCCTGGTCCGGTCCGGCCCGCCCGGTCAGGGGCGTCCGCCCCGACCGGCGGGCCCAAGGTCCCGGGTGGGGCGGTCGGGCGGTGGGCGCTGCGCAATGTCGCCGAAGTTGCGGTTTCGGAGCCGTCGGACACCGCTGTTTCGGTGCCATGGAGTTGATCGAGCGTCACGTCGTCGTGGCGTACCCCCGGGTCGGCCGGGGGCGCGGGCGATCCGCCGCAGGTCACGGGACCAACGGCCCTGCCGTTGCGCCGCCGACGGGTGTGCCATGGAGGTGACGACCACCGGCGAAGGGCACCCCGATGACTCCTCTGGAGATGCTCACCGAGCACCCCTTCCTCGCCGGGCTGCCGCCGCAGTGGCTGCCCCGGCTGACCGGGTACGCCCGACCGGTGGTCTGGCACCCCGGTCACCGCCTGTTCCGCGCCGGTCAGCCGGCGGAGCGGTTCTGGTTGGTCCGGGGCGGTGAGGTGGCGCTGGACTTCCCGGTCCCCGCGCGCGGCGACGTCGGTATCGAGTCGATCGGGGCGGGTGGGGTGCTGGGCTGGTCGTGGCTGTTCCCGCCGTACCGCTGGCAGTTCGGGGCGGTGGCCGTCCGACGGACCCCGACCGTGGAGTTCACCGCCGAGGGGGTACGCCGGCTGATGGAGTCCGACGACGCCCTGGGCCGGCAGCTCACCACCCGGTTCATGAGCGTGGTGGTGGACCGGCTCCAGGCGTCCCGGGTCCGGCTGCTCGACCTGTACGGCTACCCGACCTCGGCGGCGAGCTGACCCGCGTCCGGGTGGGCACCCCCGGTGGCGTCGGCCCGGGCCGCTGTGCCGGTGTCGGGGGGGTGCGTGCGGCGGTGACCAGTCCCGCCGGTTGGACGAAGACCGTCCGGCGGGCCACCGCCTCGTCCCGGGCGTCGAGCCGGTAGCCGTCGAGCCAGACCCAGCCGTCGTACGTGGGCCAGTCGAGCACGCGGATCACCCGGAACCGGACCGGCCTGACGAACTGGACGCTTGCCGCCCGGGTCAGCAGGAGCAGGTCGCCCGCCTTCGGCAGAGGCGCGTTCACCGCCGACCGAACACGCTGCGGTACCGACGCCACGCCCTGATCCGGGTGCGGGCGGCCTCCACCGCCGGGCAGAACCCGGTGCCGGTGCACCGTTCGCACCGCCGGTCGCGGTGCTGGTCCAGGCAGCGCCAGGCCAGTTCGATCAGGTACGGCACCGCACGGCGTCGACACATTCCGCCTCCCGGGGGTGGGGTCGTCGCGGCACCCCGCCCCGCCGAGCCCAGCTCCACCAGGGCGGAGGCACCGCGTCACCGATTCCACACCCTTGGTCACCCCCCTGTCAATTCTGGTAGACCTAATATTGCCCGGCCATGTCACGCGCGCTAGGTTAGGTGGACCGGATCATGCGCTGATAAATCGGGTAGGCAAGCCCATGTCTACCTTGTTGCGCATGGGTGAGCCGGAGGTGCCAGGGCCGCTTGTCGGACCGGCGGAGATGATGGCGATGCTGGGCGTGGGCCGCTCCCGACTGCGCCAGATCGTCGTCCACCCCAAGTTCCCGCGCCCGTTCCAGACGTTGCAGGGCGGCTCGGTGTGGCTGCGGTCCGACGTCGAGGCATACATCCGGGACCACCGGCAGCCCCGTCCGGCCGACGAGGACACCCAGGGCTGACTGCCCTGGGCCGGGCGTCAGGTGACGGTCAGGCCGCGTTCGGCGAACTGGGCCCGGACCCGGGCCACCAGCTCCGGGGTGGGCGGTTCCGTCTGCGCGAGGGGGAAGGTGAGCCCCAACTCGGCGTACTTGTGCGCACCGAGGCGGTGGAACGGCAGCACCTCCACCCGCTGCACGGTGGAAAGCCCGGCGACGAAGTCGGCGATCCCGGCCACGTTCTCCTCGGCGTCGGTGAGGCCCGGCACCAGCACGAACCGTACCCAGATCGGGGTGCCCCGGTCGGCGAGCCGGCGGCCGAAGCGCAACGTCGGGGTGACCGACCCGGTGCGGGTGACCCGGCGGTACGTCGCCGGGTCCCACGACTTGACGTCCAGCAGCACCAGGTCGGTGGCGTCGAGCAGGGCGTCGTCGGCGCGGACGCCGAGGAAACCCGAGGTGTCCAGCGCGGTGTGCAGGCCCAGGTCGTGACAGCGGCGCAGTACCTCACCGGTGAACCGGGGCTGCATCAGCGGCTCGCCGCCGCTGATCGTCACCCCGCCCCCGGCCACCGCGATGAACCGCCGGTACGGCTCGATCTCCGCCATCAGCTCGTCCACCGTGCGGTGCCGGCCGCTGCGCCGGTACCAGGTGTCGGGGCTGTGGCAGTAGCGGCAGCGCAGCGGGCAGCCGGCGAGGAAGGCCACGAACCGGGTGCCCGGCCCGTCCACCCCGACCGAGACGTCCCACGAGTGCACCGCCCCGGTCGGCACGCCGTCGCCCCGCCGGGTGGCGGTGGCGACGGCGTCGTCGGGCCGGACGTTCACAGCGACCCGTGGAAGGTCCGGGACACCACGTCCTCCTGCTGTTCCCGGGTGAGCCGGACGAAGTTCACCGCGTACCCGGAGACCCGGACGGTGAGCTGCGGGTAGCGCTCCGGGTGCGCCATCGCGTCGACCAGGGTGGCCCGGTCCAGCACGTTGACGTTGAGGTGGAACCCGCCGGCATCGGTGTAGCCGTCCAGCACCCCGGCCAGGTTGTCGATCCGCTCGTCGCGGGTGTGACCCAACCCGTCCGGGGTCACCGTCGAGGTCAGCGAGATGCCGTCACGGGCCGCGTCGTACGGCAGTTTCGCCACCGACAGCGCGGCGGCCACCAGCCCGTGGGTGTCCCGGCCGTTCATCGGGTTCGCGCCCGGGGCGAACGGCTCACCGGCGCGCCTGCCGTCCGGGGTGTTGCCGGTGTGCTTGCCGTACACCACGTTCGAGGTGATGGTCAGCACCGACATGGTCAGCTCGGCGTCGCGGTAGGTGCGCTGCCGGCGCAGCTTCGCCGCGAACGTCTCGGTCAGCCACACCGCGATCGCGTCGGCCCGCTCGTCGTTGTTGCCGTACGTCGGCGGTTCCCCCTCGACCACGTAGTCGATGGCCAGGCCGGTATCGTCGCGCAGCACCTTCACCTTGCCGTAGCGGATCGCCGCGAGGCTGTCCACCGCCACCGACAGCCCGGCGATGCCGGTGGCCATGAACCGGCGTACCGGGTGGTCGTGCAGGGCCATCTCCAGCCGCTCGTAGGCGTACCGGTCGTGCTGGTGGTGGATCACGTTCAACGCGTCCACGTACGTCTCGGCCAGCCAGTCCAGGGTGCGCTCGTAGGCGGCCAGCACCTCGGCGTAGTCGAGGGTCTCCCCGCCGACCGGGGCGGTGGCCGGGGCGACCTGCTCACCGGTGATCTCGTCGCGCCCGCCGTTGATCGCGTACAGCAGGGCCTTGGCGAGGTTGGCGCGGGCGCCGAAGAACTGCATGTCCCGGCCCACCCGCATCGCCGACACGCAGCAGGCGATCGCCGTGTCGTCGTCGTACGCGGGCCGGATCAGGTCGTCGTTCTCGTACTGGATGGCGCTGGTGTCCAGCGACACCTGGGCGCAGAACCGCTTGAACCCGACGGGCAGCCGGGGCGACCAGAGCACCGTCAGGTTGGGCTCCGGCGCGGGGCCGAGGTTGTAGAGGGTCTGCAGGTAGCGGAAGCTGGTCCGGGTGACCAGCGGCCGGCCGTCGGCACCCATCCCGCCGAGCGCCTCGGTGACCCAGGTCGGGTCGCCGGAGAAGAGCTGGTCGTACTCGGGGGTGCGCAGGAACCTGACGATCCGCAGCTTGATCACGAAGTCGTCGACCAGCTCCTGGGCGTCCATCTCGGTCAGCCGCCCCTCGGCCAGGTCCCGCCGCAGGTAGACGTCGACGAACCCGGCGGTACGCCCCAGCGACATCGCCGCGCCGTTCTGCTCCTTCGTGGCGGCCAGGTAGGCGAAGTAGAGCCACTGGATCGCCTCCCGGCCGGTGGTCGCCGGGCCGGAGATGTCGTATCCGTAGCCCGCCGCCATCTGCGCCAGCTCGCCGAGGGCCCGGATCTGCTCGGCCAGCTCCTCCCGGTCCCGGATCACCTCGTCGGTCGACGGCCGGTCGTCCAGCGCCGCCTTCAGCGCCCTGCGCTCGGCGACCAGCCGGTCCACCCCGTAGAGCGCCACCCGCCGGTAGTCGCCGATGATCCGTCCCCGCCCGTACGCGTCGGGCAGCCCGGTGATGATGTGCGAGCGGCGCGCGGCGAGCACGTCGGACGGGTACGCGTCGAACACCGCGTCGTTGTGCGTCCTGCGGTACGTGGTGAAGATCCGGTGCACCTGCGGGTCGGCAGGGTAGCCGTACGCCTGCAACGCGGTCTCCACCATCCGCAGCCCACCGGCCGGCATGATGGCCCGGCGCAGCGGCGCGTCGGTCTGCAACCCGACGATCAGCTCCCGCTCCCGGTCGATGTACCCGGGGGCGTGTGCGGTGATGGTGGACGGGGTGCCGGCGTCGATGTCGTACACGCCACGGCGGCGTTCCTCGACGAACATCGACTTCAGCGTGCCCCAGACCTCCAGGGTGCGGCAGGTGGGCCCGGTGAGGAACGACGCGTCCCCGGTGTAGGGCTCGTGGTTGTCCCGGACGAAGGCGGCCACGTCGACGGTGTCACGCCAGGCGTCGCCGGTGAAGCCGCGCCACGGGTCGAGATGTGCGGTGCCGGTCATGATCGGTCCTTCCGCGCTGGTCGGGTCCGGCGGCCTGGGTCGCCGGGGTGTTGCGCCTGCACCATCAGCCTCGTCGGGCCGGGCGCTCCCGGGCAGAGGCGCAGGGCCACCCCCGCCCGGGACCAAAGACCCCCGCGGCCGGTCAGCGCCGTACGACGAGCCGCTGGGCGCGCAGCAGCCGCGCCCACCACGGCCGGGGCGTCGCGCCGCGCAGCGCGGGCACCCGGGTGCCGCGCAGGCTGACCCAGCCGCCGGGGCCCATGGTGACCGTGCCGATCGCCGGTGGCCGACGCCGCGCCACCACCGCCACCCCTGCGGTGATCAGGGCGACGGCGGCGGCACCGGCCGCGGCGGTGAGCACCCGGTCCGGGTCGGGCAGCGCCCGGTAGCGGACCCGCCCGTCAACGGACACGAACGCCCCGACGGCCCGCCCGTCGCGGGTCACCGGCACCAGCGCGGCGGCCGGCGAACCGGGCAGCGCCAGCACCGGCCCCACCGGCCCGGCCGCCGTCGGCCCGGTCGCCTCCACCGGGGTACGCGGCACCGGCGGCGGCCCCAGCGTGGCGGGTCCGGTCGGGTTGAAGATCGCGGTCATGGCGGTGCCTCCTATCGGCTGTCGGACGTGCCGGTGCCGGCGGCGACGGCGGCCCGGCCCGCCGCGAGCCGGGCGACCGGCACCCGGTACGGCGAGCACGAGACGTAGTCCAGGCCGGCGTCGGCGAAGAACGCCACCGAGTCGGGGTCGCCGCCGTGCTCGCCGCAGACCCCGACGGTCAACTCCGGGCGGGTGGCCCGCCCCTGCGCCACGGCCAGCCGCACGAGCTGACCCACCCCGGTGGTGTCGAGGCTCTCGAACGGCGACACCTCGAAGATCCCCCGCTCCAGGTACGCCCCGAAGAACGACCCCTCCACGTCGTCGCGGGAGAACGCCCAGGTGAGCTGGGTCAGGTCGTTGGTGCCGAAGGAGAAGAAGTGCGCCTGGGTGGCGATCTGTCCGGCGGTCAGCGCCGCCCGGGGCACCTCGATCATCGTGCCGATCGGCACGGCCGGCGCGTCGGGGACCGTGGCGAGCACCTGTTCGGCCTCCGCCCGTACGGCCGCCAGTTCCCGCACGTCACCCACCAGCGGCACCATGATCTCCGGCCGGGGGTCGCCGCCGTCGCGGACCCGTTGCGCCGCCGCCTCGGCCACCGCCCGCACCTGCATGGCGAACAACCCGGGCACCACCAGCCCGAGGCGCACCCCGCGCAGCCCCAGCATCGGGTTCGCCTCGTGCATCCGGCGGACCGCCGCCAGCAGTTCCCCGTCGCGTCCCGGGTCCCGGCCCGACGCCTCGGCGCGGGCGACCCGCGCGGTCAACTCGTGCAACGGCGGCAGGAACTCGTGCAGCGGCGGGTCGATCAGCCGGATCGTCACCGGCAGGCCGTCCATCGCGGCGAGCAGGTCGGTGAAGTCGGCCCGCTGCAACGGCAGCAACGCGTCCAGCGCGGCGGTCACCGCGTCCGGCCCGTCGGCCAGGATGAGCCGTTCCACCAGTTCCCGCCGCCCGCCGAGGAACATGTGCTCGGTGCGGCACAGCCCGATGCCGGCGGCACCGAGCGCGCGGGCCCGGCGGGCGTCGGCGGCGGTGTCCGCGTTGGCCCGCACCCCGAGCCGGCGGACCGCGTCGGCGTGCCCGAGCAGCCGGTGCACCGCGGCCACCAGCGGGTCGGCCTGCGGGGCCAGCTCACCGGCGAGGTACCGGGCGACGGGGGAGGGCTGCACCGGCACCGCACCCGGGTAGACCCGGCCGGTGGTCCCGTCGATCGAGATCACCTCGCCGGCCCGGACCACCAGGTCGCCCACGGTGAACTCGCCCCGCTGCGGGTCGACGACCAGGGCGTCCGCGCCGCAGACACACGTGCGGCCCATGCCCCGGGCCACCACGGCGGCGTGCGAGGTCTTCCCGCCCCGCGCGGTGAGCACCCCGGCGGCGGCGATCATGCCGGGCAGGTCGTCCGGGTTGGTCTCCCGACGCACCAGGATCACCGGCCCGTCGGCGGCGGTCGCGGCGACCGAGTCGAACACCACCCGACCCACCGCCGCCCCCGGCGACGCCCCCACCCCGACGGTGAGCGGCGTCGGCGCGCCGGCCAGGTCGAACGCGGGGAACATCAACTGACCCAGCTGTGCCCCGCTGACCCGGCACAACGCCTCGTCCAGGGTGATCAGCCCCTCGTCGACGAGCTGGGCGGCGATCACGAACGCGGCGGCGGCGGTCCGCTTGCCCACCCGGGTCTGCAACATCCACAGCCTGCCGCGTTCGATGGTGAACTCCACGTCGCACAGGTCCCGGTAGTGCCGCTCCAGCGTCGCCATGATCCCGGTGAGCTGCCGGAAGCTCGCCGGATCGAGCCGCTCCAACTCGGGCAGGGCGACGGTGTTGCGGATGCCGGCCACCACGTCCTCACCCTGGGCGTCGGGCAGGTAGTCGCCGTACACGCCGGGCAGGCCGGTGGCCGGGTCCCGGGTGAACGCCACCCCGGTGCCGGAGTCCGGGCCGAGGTTGCCGAACACCATCGCCATCACGGTGACGGCGGTGCCCAGGTCGTCGGGGATGTGCTCCCGCCGCCGGTAGATCCGGGCCCGCGCCGAGTTCCACGACGCGAACACCGAGCACACGGCCTGCCGCAACTGCTCCTGCGGGGACTGCGGGAACTCGTGCCCCACCACCCGCAGGAAGATCTTCTGGTACGTCGACACCAGATCGCGCAGCTGCGCCGCGTCCGGCCCGTCCGGGCCGGTTGTGGCCCGCAGGGCGGCCCACTCGTGGTCGAACTCCTCCGCCGGCACCCCGTGCACGGTCCGGCCGAACATCTGGATCAACCGCCGGTACGAGTCCCACGCGAACCGGGCGTCCCCGGTGCTGGCGGCCAGCCCCGCCACGGTGACGTCGGTGAGCCCGATGTCCAGGATCGTCTCCATCATCCCGGGCATCGAGTACCGGCCGCCGGAGCGCACCGCCAGCAGCAGCGGGTCCTGCGGGTCGCCGAGCCGTCGGCCCACCTGCTCCTCGACCCGCCGCAGGTGGGTGTCGACCTCCGCGAACAGCCCCTCCGGCGGCGACCCGGTGGCCAGGTACGCCCGGCAGGCGTCGGTGCCGATGATGAAACCCGGTGGCACCGGCAACCCCAGCCGGGTCATCTCGGCGAGGTTGGCACCCTTGCCGCCGAGCAGCTCGGCTCTGCTGCGGTCACCCTCGATGAAGTCGTAGACGTACCTGGTCATGGCCCCGGCCCTCCACTCCACTCGCCGGTCGGACCTGTCCCCTCGTTGGTAGCAACGCCGGGGAGCCCACCGGCAGGGCCGGACGGTACGCCGACCGGGCCACAGGTCCCGTCGTGTCACCGCCGGTGCGTATCCTCCGGCGGTGACCACCGATGTGTCCCTGCGCCCGGTGCGCGACGACGACCTGCCGCACTTCTTCGTCCACGAGCAGGACCCGGAGGCGGCCTGGATGGCGGCGTTCGGCCCGGCCGACCCGACCGACCGGGCGGCCTTCGACGCGCACTGGGCCCGCATCCGCGCCGACCCCCGGGTGGTCAACCGCACCGTGGTCGTCGACGGCGCGGTGGTCGGGCACGTGGCGGCGTTCCCGGTGGGCGAACACACCGAGGTCAGCTACTGGATCGACCCGCGCCGGTGGGGGCGCGGGCACGCCACCGCCGCGCTGACCGCCCTGCTGCGGGAGCTGCCGCACCGGCCGCTGCGTGCCCGCACCGCGAAGGACAACCGGGCCTCCCTGGCGGTGCTGCGCAAGTGCGGTTTCGTCGTCGTCGGCGAGGACTCGGGATTCGCCCCCGGCCGGGGCGTCGAGGTCGAGGAGTGGCTGCTGGAGCTGCCCGACGTGCCCGCTGACCAGGGCGGGCACTAGTCTCGCGGAGTGAACTGGCTCGAACTCGTCGGCTGGGCCGGCTCCGCGCTGCTGGTCTGGTCGCTGCTGCAGACGCGCATCCTGCGGCTGCGCGCCCTCAACCTGGTCGGCTGCCTGATCCTGATCGGCTACAACGCCGCCGTGCAGGTCTGGCCGATGGTCGGCCTCAACGTGGTGCTCGCCGTGATCAACGTGTGGTATCTGCGGAAGATGCTGGCCACCCGGCACGACGACCGCGCCTACCAGGTGGTCGAGGTGGGCGTCGGCGACCAGTTCCTGGCCCACACGCTACGGGTGCACGCCGCCGACATCGCCCGGTTCAACCCCGACTTCCGCCCACCCGCGGCCGACGCCGACCGGTCGGCCTTCCTCGTGGTACGCGACGACGAGGTGGTCGGGGTGGTGCTCTCGCATACCGAGGCCGACGGCGTCGCCCAGATCGACCTGGACTACGTCACCCGCCGCTTCCGCGACTTCACCCCCGGCGAGTTCGTCTACCGCCGCAGCAGCCTGTTCACCGACCGGGGGTTCCGCCGGGTGGTCAGCCCACCGGGCATGGTCGCCCCCTACTACCACCGGCTCGGCTTCCGCCCCGAGGGCGACGCGTACGTCCTCGACCTGACGCCCGCCACCGCCGGACGCGGCTGACCGCCCGGTGCCGTCGGGGCACGGCTGACCGCCCGCCGCCGCCCGTACGGGCCGGGCGTGCCGGTCGGACCCGCCACCGGTCACCGGTCGGGGCCACCGGGAGGATTCGCGGACCGCGCGGTTGGGCACAGACTGGGCTACGCCGGGCGGGTCCTCCGTCCGGCGGCGTCGGCGGTGTCGCCGACGCCCACTGCCTGAGGGAGAGTGCCGGGCGTGCAGAGCTACTGGAGCCAGTTGGCCCTGGTCGGAGTCCTGGTGGTGCTCAACGCGATCTTCGCGGGCAGCGAGATGGCGCTGGTGTCGCTGCGGGACAGCCAAGTGCAGCGGCTGGAACGCACCAGCCGGGCCGGCCGGGTGCTCGCCCGGCTCGCCAAGGACCCGAACCGGTTCCTCGCCACCATCCAGATCGGCATCACCCTGGCCGGGTTCCTCGCCTCGGCCGCCGCCGCGGTCTCCCTGGCCCGGCCGCTGGTGCCGCTGCTCGGGTTCCTCGGCGGGGCCGCCGAGACGGTGGCCATCGTGCTGGTCACCCTGGTCCTGACGTTCGTCACCCTGGTCTTCGGTGAGCTGGCCCCGAAGCGGATCGCCATGCAGCGCGCCGAACGGTGGGCGCTGCTGGTGGCCCGCCCCCTGGACATCCTGTCCAGCTTCACCCGCCCGGCGGTGTGGCTGCTCGGCGCCACCAGCGACCTGGTGGTCCGCCTCGCCGGGGTCGACCCGAAGCACCAGCCCGACGAGATCGGCCCGGACGAGCTGCGCGACATCGTCGCCGGCAACCACGGCTTCACCAAGGAGCAACGCACGATCATCGCCGGTGCGGTGGAGATCGCCGACCGGCAGCTGCGCGCGGTGCTCGTACCCCGGTTGCAGGTCTTCACGCTCGACAGCGGGACCACCGCGGAGGCCGCGCGGCTGCTGCTGGCCGCCACCGGCCACTCCCGGGCCCCGGTGGTCCGCCACGGCGGCCTCGACGACGCGGTCGGTGTGATCCACCTGCGGGACCTGGTGGGGGTGCCGGACGACCGGCCGGTCGACGACTGCGCCCGCCCGCCGATGCTGCTGCCCGACTCGCTGCCGGTGGTCGACGCGCTGCGCCAGTTCAAGGCCGAACGCCAGCACATCGCCCTGGTGGTCGACGAGCGGGGCGCGGTCGACGGGATCGTCACCCTGGAGGACATCCTGGAGGAGATCGTCGGCGAGATCTACGACGAGACCGACCGCGACGTCCGCGCGGTGCGCACCGAGGACGACGGCTCGCTGGTGCTGCCCGGCACCTTCCCCGTGCACGACCTGACCGACATCGGCGTCGAGGTGCCCAACCGGCCCGCCGGTGACTACACCACCGTCGCCGGGATGGTGCTGTCCTGCCTCGGACACATCCCCACCGTCGCCGGGGAGCAGGTCACCATCGACGACTGGGAGATCACCGTCACCGGCGTCGACCAGCGCGCCATCACCCAGATCCGGCTGCACCACGCCCCGACCGCGACCCCCGCCGAGGAACCGGAACCCGTGCCCGACGAGGCCCACGCCTGACCCACCCCGGGTCAGTCCGCCGGCGTCGGGTCGCCGAACGGGAAACCCGGCACCGGGGGCAGCAACTGCACCTGGTCGGTGGGGAACTGCCGGGTGTCCCGGCTCAACGCCCGCGCGGTCACCCGGATGAGCCACGGGCCGGACGGGTGCCGCTGCGCCCCGATCAACCGGCCCCACACCCGGCTCCACCAGTGCCCGGTCACCAGCACGTCGGTCAGCCGCAGCCGGCCGTCCGGGAAGTCCCCCCGCACCACCACGTCCACCACCCGCCCCAGCCGCCGGCCGTGCAGGTCGTACGCGGTGCGACCGAGCAGCTCACCCGCTCGCACGGTCGGCCCCCGGAATCCGGTCGATCAGGTGCCGCCGCAGCCACGTCTCCACCGGCGGGCGGGGCAACTCGTCGGCGCGGGCCCGCAGCCGGACCGCACTGTCGATCCGGGCCACCTGGCGCAGCGGGATGCGCAGCGGGGCCGACGCCTCCTCGGCGAACCGGTCGGCGAGCGCCACCAGCAGCCGCCCGACCCGGCCACCGATCCGCCGCCCCAGCGCGCCCTGCCCGGTCAGCAGGTACGCCACGTACGGCACGCCCCGCTCGTCGATGGCGAACTCGACGTCGTCGACCTTGCCCAGCAGCACCCCGTCGGCGTCGACGATCTGCCGGTCGAGCACCTGCCGGCCGAGCTGGACCCTCACCGCCCCATCCCCGTCCCGACCGCCAGCGGGACCGCCGCCACCGACGCCGCCACGATCACCAGCAGGAACACCGCACCGAGCAGGTTCAGCCACGGTCCGTTCACGTCGTCACCCAGGTACGTCCGGTCGTTGGCGACGACCAGGATCGGCAGGTACGTCAACGGCAGCACCACCGCGCTGGCGACCAGCATGTACTCGGTCAGCCGCACCGGGTCGACGGTGGTGGTCAGCAGCAGCGTCGCGGCCAGCACGCTGACCAGCAGCACGCTGTGGAACCGGGCGGCCTCCCGGGGGCTGACCCGCTTGCCCCACTGCCAGCCGAAGTACTGTGCCGCCGCGTACGCCGCCGACAGCCCGGTCTCCAACGCGGCTCCGAAGGTCACCGCGAAGAACGCCAGCGCGGCGACCGCCAGCCCCACCCCGCCGAACGCCAGCACCACCGGCTCGGCGACCTGGTCGAGGGTCGACGGCGACACCCCGCCCGGGTGGAACACCACGGCGGCCGTGGCGATCAGCGACAACGCCAGCAGGCCGCCGACCGGGAAACCGATGAGCACGCTCGACCGGGCGTCGGCCAGGTCGGCCGCGCCCCAGTTCTCCTCCACCCCGCCGGAGGAGAAGAAGAACACCTCGTACGGGCTGACCGTGGAGGCGAACAGCGCCACCGCCACGAACCAGTACGCCCCCCAGCCCTGCCCGGCCGGGTCGGGGTGCAGGGCCCCGTGGCCGAGCGCCGCCCAGTCCGTCGGCAGCCGGAACAGCGCCACGGCGAAGACCAGCAGGGTCAACCCGGCCAGCCCGAACACCCGCTCCATCAGCTGGAACCGCATCCGCCACAGCACCAGCCACACCGCGAACGCCGCGACCGGCACCCACAGCAGGTAACTCACCCGGGAGGCCAGGTGCAGCGCCAGCGCCACCCCGCCCAGCTCAGCGGCCAGGGTCAACACCGTCACCAGGTAGGACGCCGCCAGGTTGAGCAGCGCCACCCGGGGACCCAACCGCTCCCGGACCAGGTCGAACACCGCCCGGCCGCTGACCGCCGCGATCCGACCGGCCATTTCCGCGTACGCGCAGATGCCGACCACGCCGAGCAGCAGCACCCAGGCGTGGGCCATGCCGAAGCGTGCCCCCGCCTGACTCGCCGCCACCAGGTCGCCGATGTCGACGAAACCGCCGATGGCCGAGAGCACCCCGAGGGTGGCGGCGAGGAGCTTCCTCACGTGCGGACGGGATCGGCGGCGGTCATCGAGGCGACGATATCGGCGCAGTGCCCCTCGTACCGGGCGAACCGGACAGGCTCGCCGCTCCCGTCCGGCGGGTCAGTCCCGGCTGAGGTTCTGCAACCGCACCTGACCCCGCGACACCAGGCGTCCCTCCGCGTCGGTGATCTCCACCTGCCAGAGCTGCTGGCTGCGTCCCCGGTGCACCGGGCTGCCCACGGCCACCAGCTCGCCCTCGCGGACCGCGCGCAGGAAGTCCGTCTGGTTGGAGACCCCGACCACGCTGCCCCGGTCGCCCAGCCAGAGCGTGCCGCCCACACTGCCGACCGTCTCCACCACGGCGCAGTAGACCCCGCCGTGCAGGATGCCGGCCGGCTGGTGCAGCTCGGGCCGCACCTTCCAGCGGATGACCACCCGGTCCCCGCTGGCCTCGTCGAAACTCAGCCCCAGCAGACCGACCAGGCCTTCCGTCATCTCCGGGATCTCCACGGCTGTTCCTCCTCGTCGCACCGGCCCGGCCAGCCTAGCCGCGCCGGCCGGCGGCAAACCCGGTACGGCCCCAGGTCGGCAATGGGGGAGAATCGGTGACCGTGACCGACAGCAACCTCCCGCACGGGCGGGACTCCCTGACCGAAGACCTGCGGTGGCGCGGCCTGATCCAGGACTCCACCGGCCCCGACGAGCTGCGCGAACTGCTCGACGGCGGGGCGGCCACCTTCTACGTGGGCTTCGACCCGACCGCGCCCAGCCTGCACGTCGGCCACCTGATGCAGGTCACCACCGCCCGCCGGCTCCAACTCGCCGGACACCGGCCGCTGCTGCTGGTGGGCGGCGCCACCGGCCAGATCGGCGACCCGAAGGAGAGCGCCGAGCGCACCCTCAACCCGCCCGAGGTGGTGGCCGGCTGGGTGCAGCGCATCCGCGACCAGCTCGCGCCGTTCGTGTCGTACACCGGGCGGAACGCGGCGCAACTGGTCAACAACCTGGAGTGGACCGGCGAGATGTCGGTGGTCGAGTTCCTCCGGGACGTCGGCAAGCACTTCCCGGTCAACAAGATGCTCGCCCGCGAGGTGGTGCGGGCCCGGCTGGAGACCGGCATCAGCTTCACCGAGTTCAGCTACCAGCTCCTGCAGGCCAACGACTTCTTCGAGCTGCACCGCCGGCACGGCTGCCAGCTCCAGTACGGCGGCTCCGACCAGTGGGGCAACATCACCGCCGGCGTCGACTACGTCCGCCGCCGGGGGGCCGGCCCGGTGCAGGCCTTCACCACCCCACTGGTCACCCGCTCCGACGGCACCAAGTTCGGCAAGACCGAGGGCGGCGCGGTCTGGCTCGACCCGGAGATGACCAGCCCGTACGCCTTCTACCAGTTCTGGGTCAACGCCGACGACCGGGACGTCACCCGCTACCTGCGCTACTTCAGCTTCCGCTCCCGTGAGGAGCTGGAGGCGCTGGAGAAGGAGACGGCGGAACGGCCGGCCGCCCGCGGCGCCCAACGGGCCCTCGCCGAGGAACTCACCACGCTGGTCCACGGTGCGGAGGAGACCCGGCAGGCCGTCGCCGCCAGCCAGGCGCTCTTCGGCCGGGGGTCGCTCGACGAGTTGGCCCCGGAGACGCTGCGCGCCGCGCTGACCGAGGCCGGCCTGGTGCAGCTCACCGGCGAGCTGCCCGACGTGGCCGGGCTGCTGCGCGACTCGGGGCTGGTCGGCGGGCTCAAGGAGGCCCGCCGGGTGATCACCGAGGGCGGCGCGTACGTGAACAACACCCGGGTCACCGACGTCGACGCCACCGTCGACCCGGCCGACCTGCTGCACGGTCGCTACCTGGTGCTACGCCGGGGCAAGCGCTCCTTCGCCGGGGTCGAGCTGCGCCCCTGACCCGGTCGGCCCCGGCGCGTGGAGGGCTGTTCACACGGGTCGGGGCGCTGTTGCCGACCATCCCGGGCGGGGCCGTCCGCCGAGGATCATCCCTGGGTGGATGGCCCTCGCCCGGGGACGGTCGGCGTCGGACCGCTGTGCCGACCGTCGTCGGCCGGCGGCGCGACCCCGTCCCCGCCGTTCTCGGCCGGTCCCGTCCGTCCCCCGGTGGGTGGCCCGGCGAGGACGGCCTCCGACGGATGGCCCCGCTCGACGGGTGGTCCTGCGCGTCGGGTGGGCCGGTGTGCAGCAGTGTGACGTGCGACGCGTCCGCCGGATTTGACGATCAACTCGGCGGACGCGTAACTTTCTCTCTGCCAGCGCGGAACGGACGAACCGGGGCGAATGCCTCGAAGGCCGGAGCGCGGTGTGAGGTACCGGCTTCGCGGGGTTGTCCTTCGCGGAGTACGGGCCGGGCGGTGCCCGGATCGGCCTGGGGGGTCGATTTGGTGAGGCGAAACCGACCGGGTAGTGTGTGACGCCGGCAGGGAACCGGGCGAGCGTGCGGGAGACCGCACCGGCCGGCCTGGCGGAAATCGCGAGGGCTTCCGGTGTGAGCCGGGTGTTTTCGTGGTGTGTGGAAAATGTGGTGGAAGTGGTGCGGATCGCTACAGAGCGGTTTGACATGGCGGATACCATCGGGTAACGTAGTAAAAGTGCCCAGCGCGGGAGCGTGGGGTGCGGTGAACGAGATGCCCCAGGTCGGGGGTTCTGCGGTTGCGGGGCTTCCGGGTGGTGTGTGGTTGTTCTTTGAGAACTCAACAGGGTGCTTGTAAAGCCAGTGCCAATTGTTTTATACCCCGGGCTGGGCAGGCTTTTGGTCTGTCTGGTTTCGGATTCCTTTGGCAACATTTGTTTGTTGTCGGGATTGCTGTTCGACAGGTTTTTGTTGGAGAGTTTGATCCTGGCTCAGGACGAACGCTGGCGGCGTGCTTAACACATGCAAGTCGAGCGGAAAGGCCCTTCGGGGTACTCGAGCGGCGAACGGGTGAGTAACACGTGAGTAACCTGCCCTAGGCTTTGGGATAACCCTCGGAAACGGGGGCTAATACCGGATATGACCTTGCTCCGCATGGGGTTTGGTGGAAAGTTTTTCGGCCTGGGATGGGCTCGCGGCCTATCAGCTTGTTGGTGGGGTGATGGCCTACCAAGGCGACGACGGGTAGCCGGCCTGAGAGGGCGACCGGCCACACTGGGACTGAGACACGGCCCAGACTCCTACGGGAGGCAGCAGTGGGGAATATTGCACAATGGGCGGAAGCCTGATGCAGCGACGCCGCGTGAGGGATGACGGCCTTCGGGTTGTAAACCTCTTTCAGCAGGGACGAAGCGTAAGTGACGGTACCTGCAGAAGAAGCACCGGCCAACTACGTGCCAGCAGCCGCGGTAAGACGTAGGGTGCGAGCGTTGTCCGGATTTATTGGGCGTAAAGAGCTCGTAGGCGGCTTGTCGCGTCGACCGTGAAAACTTGGGGCTCAACCCCAAGCCTGCGGTCGATACGGGCAGGCTAGAGTTCGGTAGGGGAGACTGGAATTCCTGGTGTAGCGGTGAAATGCGCAGATATCAGGAGGAACACCGGTGGCGAAGGCGGGTCTCTGGGCCGATACTGACGCTGAGGAGCGAAAGCGTGGGGAGCGAACAGGATTAGATACCCTGGTAGTCCACGCTGTAAACGTTGGGCGCTAGGTGTGGGGGGCCTCTCCGGTTCTCTGTGCCGCAGCTAACGCATTAAGCGCCCCGCCTGGGGAGTACGGCCGCAAGGCTAAAACTCAAAGGAATTGACGGGGGCCCGCACAAGCGGCGGAGCATGCGGATTAATTCGATGCAACGCGAAGAACCTTACCTGGGTTTGACATGGCCGCAAAACTTCCAGAGATGGGAGGTCCTTCGGGGGCGGTCACAGGTGGTGCATGGCTGTCGTCAGCTCGTGTCGTGAGATGTTGGGTTAAGTCCCGCAACGAGCGCAACCCTCGTTCGATGTTGCCAGCGCGTTATGGCGGGGACTCATCGAAGACTGCCGGGGTCAACTCGGAGGAAGGTGGGGATGACGTCAAGTCATCATGCCCCTTATGTCCAGGGCTTCACGCATGCTACAATGGCCGGTACAATGGGTTGCGATGCCGTGAGGTGGAGCGAATCCCAAAAAGCCGGTCTCAGTTCGGATCGGGGTCTGCAACTCGACCCCGTGAAGTCGGAGTCGCTAGTAATCGCAGATCAGCAACGCTGCGGTGAATACGTTCCCGGGCCTTGTACACACCGCCCGTCACGTCACGAAAGTCGGCAACACCCGAAGCCGGTGGCCCAACCCTTGTGGAGGGAGCCGTCGAAGGTGGGGCTGGCGATTGGGACGAAGTCGTAACAAGGTAGCCGTACCGGAAGGTGCGGCTGGATCACCTCCTTTCTAAGGAGCACCATCCACCGAAAGGTGGTATGGAGCCCGCGGCCCGCGGATGTCGGGTCGGGGTGCTCGGATGGCGGAGACACTGGCAAGTCTGGTGCCGGCAACGGCCTGGTTCCTCTAGTACAGCTGCTCTTCGGGGTGGTGGGAACGAGAACCTGGTGCGGCTGGTGGTGGATGTGAGCACCCTGTTGGGTCCTGAAGGAACAACCTGTGGGTTGTTGTTTCAGTGCCTTGTGGTGGGCGGGAGCCTGCTGGAGGTTGCCAGGCATGGCCTGGTCTCGCATACCGGATTCTGTTCTGCCTGTGGGTGGGGTGGGGTTGCTGGTGTGGGGCTGTGGGGTTGTGGGTTGGTTGTTTGTTGAGAATTACACAGTGGACGCGAGCATCTTTGTGGTCAAGTTGTCAAGGGCGAACGGTGGATGCCTTGGCACCAGGAGCCGATGAAGGACGTGGGAGGCCGCGATAGGCCTGGGGGAGCTGTCAACCGAGCTGTGATCCCAGGGTGTCCGAATGGGGAAACCTGGCACCAGTCATGTGGTGTCACCCACACCTGAACACATAGGGTGTGTGGGGGGAACGCGGGGAAGTGAAACATCTCAGTACCCGTAGGAAGAGAAAACAAATAGTGATTCCGTGAGTAGTGGCGAGCGAAAGCGGATTGAGGCTAAACCGGTTGCGTGTGATACCTGTCAGGGGTTGCGTGGTCGGGGTTGTGGGACCCTGCTGAGTGTACTGACATGCACTCGAGGAGTTATAAAGTCAGTGGCTAGCCGAATGGTGTGGAAAAGCCAACCGTAGTCGGTGAGAGTCCGGTAGGTGAAAGTTGCTGATCTTCTGTGGGTGTTCCCGAGTAGCGGCGGACTCCTGTAATCTGCCGTGAATCTGCCAGGACCACCTGGTAAGCCTAAATACTTCCTGGTGACCGATAGCGGACGAGTACCGTGAGGGAATGGTGAAAAGTACCCCGGGAGGGGAGTGAAATAGTACCTGAAACCGTTCGCCTACAATCCGTCGGAGCCTTGCGGGGTGACGGCGTGCCTTTTGAAGAATGAGCCTGCGAGTTAGTGGCATGTGGCGAGGTTAACCCGTGTGGGGGAGCCGTAGCGAAAGCGAGTCTGAAGAGGGCGTTTGAGTCGCATGTTCTAGACCCGAAGCGGAGTGATCTAGCCATGGGCAGGCTGAAGCGCGGGTAAGACCGCGTGGAGGGCCGAACCCACCAACGTTGAAAAGTTGGGGGATGATCTGTGGTTAGGGGTGAAAGGCCAATCAAACTCCGTGATAGCTGGTTCTCCCCGAAATGCATTTAGGTGCAGCGTCGTGTGTTTCTTGCCGGAGGTAGAGCACTGGATGGTCTAGGGGGCCTACAAGCTTACCGAAATCAGCCAAACTCCGAATGCCGGTAAGTGAGAGCGCGGCAGTGAGACTGCGGGGGATAAGCTTCGTAGTCGAGAGGGAAACAGCCCAGATCACCAGCTAAGGCCCCTAAGCGTGTGCTAAGTGGAAAAGGATGTGGGGTCGCATAGACAACCAGGAGGTTGGCTTAGAAGCAGCCACCCTTTAAAGAGTGCGTAATAGCTCACTGGTCAAGTGGTTCCGCGCCGACAATGTAGCGGGGCTCAAGCACACCGCCGAAGCTGTGGCATTCACATTTTAACTTCGCGTGCCCTTGATGGTGCGTGCAGGTGTGTGGATGGGTAGGGGAGCGTCGTGCCGGGGGTGAAGCAGCGGGGTGACCTAGTTGTGGACGCGGCACGAGTGAGAATGCAGGCATGAGTAGCGAAAGAAGGGTGAGAAACCCTTCCGCCGGATGACCAAGGGTTCCAGGGCCAGGCTAATCCGCCCTGGGTGAGTCGGGACCTAAGGCGAGGCCGAGAGGCGTAGTCGATGGACAACGGGTTGATATTCCCGTACCCGCGAAGGAGCGCCCGTGATGAACCTCGTTGTGCTAACCACCCGAGCTGGCTGATGTCTTCGGACGGATGTTGGGGAGCGTGGGAACCTGGCGGGTAGTAGTCAAGCGATGGGGTGACGCAGGAAGGTAGCTGATCCCGGCCGGTGGTTGTGCCGGGGTAAGCGTGTAGGCCGTGCCGTAGGCAAATCCGCGGTACACAGGGCTGAGACGTGATGCCGAGCCGATTCAGGTGAAGTCAGTGATCCTATGCTGCCGAGAAAAGCCTCTAGCGAGTTTCGAGCGGCCCGTACCCCAAACCGACACAGGTGGTCAGGTAGAGAATACCGAGGCGATCGGGCGAACTGTGGTTAAGGAACTCGGCAAATTGCCCCCGTAACTTAGGGAGAAGGGGGGCCGGAGACGTGAAGCCCCGTGCGGGTGGAGCGTTGTATGGCCGCAGAGAGCAGGGGGAAGCGACTGTTTACTAAAAACACAGGTCCATGCGAAGAAGTAATTCGATGTATATGGACTGACGCCTGCCCGGTGCTGGAACGTTAAGGGGACCTGTTAGCTCTTCGGGGCGAAGCGGAGAACTTAAGCGCCAGTAAACGGCGGTGGTAACTATAACCATCCTAAGGTAGCGAAATTCCTTGTCGGGTAAGTTCCGACCTGCACGAATGGCGTAACGACTTCCCCACTGTCTCAACCACAGGCCCGGCGAAATTGCAGTACGAGTAAAGATGCTCGTTACGCGCGGCAGGACGGAAAGACCCCGGGACCTTTACTATAGCTTGACATTGGTATCTGAATGGACTTGTGTAGGATAGGTGGGAGCCGGTGAAACCTGTACGCCAGTATGGGTGGAGGCAATCTTGAAATACCACTCTGGTTGATTTGGGTATCTAACTTCGGACCGTTATCCGGTTCAGGGACAGTGTCTGGTGGGTAGTTTAACTGGGGCGGTTGCCTCCTAAAGGGTAACGGAGGCGCCCAAAGGTTCCCTCAGCCTGGTTGGCAATCAGGTGTTGAGTGCAAGTGCACAAGGGAGCTTGACTGTGAGACTGACAGGTCGAGCAGGGACGAAAGTCGGGACTAGTGATCCGGCACTTGCGTGTGGAAGCGGTGTCGCTCAACGGATAAAAGGTACCCCGGGGATAACAGGCTGATCTTCCCCAAGAGTCCATATCGACGGGATGGTTTGGCACCTCGATGTCGGCTCGTCGCATCCTGGGGCTGTAGCAGGTCCCAAGGGTTGGGCTGTTCGCCCATTAAAGCGGTACGCGAGCTGGGTTTAGAACGTCGTGAGACAGTTCGGTCCCTATCCGCCGTGCGCGTAGGATACTTGAGAAGGGCTGTCCCTAGTACGAGAGGACCGGGACGGACGAACCTCTGGTGTGCCAGTTGTCCCGCCAGGGGCACGGCTGGTTAGCTACGTTCGGAAGGGATAACCGCTGAAAGCATCTAAGCGGGAAGCCTGCTTCAAGATGAGGTATCCCACCCCACTTTGTGGGGGTAAGGCCCCCAGCTAGACGACTGGGTTGATAGGCCGGAAATGTAAGCTCGGTAACGGGTTGAGTTGACCGGTACTAATAGGCCGAGGACTTGATAACAAGGCTGCTACGCGTCCACTGTGTAACTCTGAACAAACATCGAACAACCCCCCGGTGTGAGCCTGGGTGTGTGTGTTGTTTGATATGTTCATAGTGTTACGGCGGTCATGGCGGAGGGGAAACGCCCGGCAACATTCCGAACCCGGAAGCTAAGCCCTCCAGCGCCGATGGTACTGCACTCGGGAGGGTGTGGGAGAGTAGGACACCGCCGGACAACCTTTCCAGTCGAGGGCCGCCCCATCCGGGTCGGCCCTCGACTGCGTCGCGCCGTAGGTGGCGCAATCAGGAAGGATGTACCTGTGAGTTCAGGACCGCAGGGCGGAGACCGTCCGCGATACGAAGACCGCTCCGACCGTCACCAGGGGCGGGACGCCGGCCCCCGCCGGGACGACCGTCCGTCGTACCGTGGCGACCGCGACGACCGTGGTGCCTCGCGGGGCGGACCCCGGGGCGGCGATCGACGCGAGGGCGGTTTCCGGTCGGCCCCGCGTACCGGTGAGTCCCGCCCCGGTGGATTCCGCCGTGACGGTGATTCGCGTGAGGGTGGTTTCCGGGGTGGCGACCGCCGCGATGGTGGTTTCCGCCGCGACGGTGACGCGCCCCGAAACGGCGGTTTCCGCAGCGGCGATCGCCGTGAGGGTGGCTTCGGCGGGGATCGTCGTGAGGGTGGTTTCCGGTCGGGTCCGCGTGACGGTGACTCGCGCCCCGGTGGATTCCGCCGTGACGGTGATTCGCGTGAGGGTGGTTTCCGGGGTGGGGACCGTCGTGACGATTCGCGTGGTGACCGTGGTGGTTTCCGGTCAGGCCCGCGTGAGGGTGGCTTCCGCGGTGGCGACTCCCGCGAAGGCGGCTTCCGGGGCGGTGACCGTCGTGAGGGTGGCTTCCGAGGCGACGACTCGCGCGGCGGCGACCGCCGTGAGGGCGGTTTCCGGTCCGGTCCGCGTGACGGTGACTCCCGGCCCGGTGGTTTCCGCCGCGACGGTGACTCCCGCGAAGGCGGCTTCCGTGGTGGCGACCGCCGTGAGGGTGGTTTCCGAGGTGCTGACCGTCGTGAGGGTGGTTTCCGGTCGGGTCCGCGTGACGGTGACTCCCGCCCCGGTGGTTTCCGTCGCGACGGTGATTCGCGTGAGGGTGGTTTCCGGGGTGGCGACCGCCGTGAGGGCGGCTTCCGAGGCGACGATTCGCGTGGTGACCGTGGTGGTTTCCGGTCAGGCCCGCGTGAGGGTGGCTTCCGCGGTGGCGACTCCCGTGAGGGTGGTTTCCGGGGTGGGGATCGTCGTGAGGGTGGTTTCCGGTCGGGTCCGCGTGAGGGTGACTCCCGGCCCGGTGGTTTCCGCCGCGACGGTGACTCCCGTGAGGGCGGCTTCCGTGGTGGCGACCGCCGTGAGGGTGGTTTCCGAGGCGACGACTCGCGCGGCGGTGACCGCCGTGAGGGTGGTTTCCGGTCGGGTCCGCGTGACGGTGACTCGCGCCCCGGTGGTTTCCGCCGCGACGGTGATTCGCGTGAGGGTGGTTTCCGGGGTGGGGACCGTCGTGAGGGTGGCTTCCGGGGCGGCGATTCGCGTGGTGACCGTGGTGGTTTCCGGTCAGGCCCGCGTGAGGGTGGCTTCCGCGGTGGCGACTCCCGCGAAGGCGGCTTCCGGGGCGGCGACCGTCGGCCTGGTGGCTTCGGCGGCGATCGTCGGGAAGGCGGTTTCCGTGGGGGAGACTCCCGTGAGGGTGGTTTCCGGGGTGGGGATCGTCGTGAGGGTGGTTTCCGGTCGGGTCCGCGTGACGGTGACTCCCGGCCCGGTGGTTTCCGTCGCGACGGTGATTCGCGTGAGGGCGGCTTCCGGGGCGGCGACCGCCGTGAGGGTGGCTTCCGAGGCGACGACTCGCGCGGCGGTGACCGCCGTGAAGGTGGTTTCCGGGGCGGCGAGCGCGGCGGTCACGACCGGCCGCGCCGGGACGACCAGCGGGGGGACGACCGCCGCCGGGAGGGCGGGTTCGGCCCCGACCGGGAGCGTCGGGACGAGACCGACGGCCGGGCGGTCGCGCCGGTGCTGCCGGACGAGATCTCCGCGAGTGACCTCGACACGGCCGTCCGTGCGGAGCTGTTGTCGCTGAACAAGCCGGTGGCGGAGACCGTTGCCCGGCACCTGGTGGCCACCGGTCAGCTGATCGACGAGGACCCGGCGGAGGCGTTGGCCCACGCGATGGCGGCCCGGCGGCTGGCCGCCCGGATCTCCGCCGTACGTGAGGCGGTCGGCCTGGCCGCGTACCACGCGGGGGAGTGGCAGACGGCGATCGCCGAGCTGCGCACGTACCACCGGATGACCGGGTTGCAGAGCCACCTGGCCGTGCTGGCCGACTGCGAGCGGGCGCTGGGGCGGCCGGAGCGGGCGATCGACCTGTTCCGGGGAGCCGACAACGACAAGCTCGACAAGGCCGTCGCGGTCGAACTGCTGATCGTCGCCGCAGGTGCCCGGGGTGACCTGGGGCAGAAGGACGCGGCGGTGGCGATGCTCCAGGTTCCGGAGCTGACCACCGACGTGGCTGAGCCGTGGACCGCGCGGCTGCGGTACGCGTACGCCGACGCGCTGCTCGCGGTGGACCGCCGTGAGGAGGCCCGGGAGTGGTTCTCGCGGGCCGCCGACGTGGACACCGACGGGGAGACCGACGCGCCGGAGCGGCTGCTGGAACTCGACGGCGTGGTGATCGAGGGCGACGACGAGGACGACGAGCCGGTCGAGGAGCCCGCCGGCACCGGCGCGCAGTCGACCGACCCGGACGCCGGGGCGCGGCCGGCCGCCGACGACCGTGACGAGGACGACGACTTCGGAGACGACGACGTCGCCGGTGACGACGTAGACGGCGAGGCCCGCGACAGCCACGACGACCGTGACGACGAGGACGAGGACGCCGCGCTGACTCGGCCGGACGCCGTCGAGGCCGGACGGGATGCCGCCGAGGATGCCCGCGCCGCTGACCGGGACGACCGTGCCGGTGACGACCTGCCCACCGGCATCGCACGGGACGGCGAGGACGTCGCGGGTGCGGCTGCGGACGACCGGCCCGGCACCGTCGCCTCCCCGGCCGGCGGCGTCGACGAGGCGACCGCCCCGGGAGGGCAGCGGCCGGTCGACGGCGCGGTGGCGGACCAGCGATGACCGCAGTCGCCGGGGACCGGCTGATCGACGGGTACACCCTGGTCGTCTTCGACCTGGACGGAGTGATCTACCTGATCGACCGGCCGATCCCCGGCGCGGTCGAGGCCCTCGGCGCGCTGCGGGCCGAGGGCCGGTCGGTGGCGTTCGCCACGAACAACGCCTCGCGGCGCTCCAGCGAGGTCGCCGACCTGCTCACCGGCATCGGCGTACCGGCTGATCCGGCGGAGGTGCTCACCTCGGCCGCCGCCGCCGCGGAGCTGCTGCGGGACCGGCTGCCGGCCGGGGCGGCGGTGCTCGTCGTCGGTGCCGAGGCGCTGCGTGCCGAGATCGGCGCCGTCGGGCTCACCCCCGTCGACCGCGCCGACGCCGCGCCGGTCGCCGTCGTGCAGGGGTACGGCCCGCAGGTCGGCTGGGTGGACCTGGCCGAGGCGTCGGTGGCGATCCGGGCCGGGGCGACCTGGGTGGCCACCAACACGGACCGGACGCTGCCGAGTGGACGGGGCCCGCTACCCGGCAACGGGTCGCTGGTGGCCGCCCTGCGGCACGCCCTGGACCGGGCGCCCGACGTGGTCGTCGGCAAGCCCGAGCCGGCGCTGTTCACCACGGCCGCCCGGCGGGCCGGCACCGGCCGGACGTTGGTGGTCGGTGACCGGCTGGACACCGACATCGAGGGTGCCCGCCGGGCCGGGCTGGACAGCCTGCTGGTGCTCACCGGCGTCAGCGACGTACCCGAGCTGTTGGGTGCCCCCGAGCAGCGGCGGCCGACCCACGTGGCGGCGGACCTGGCCGGGCTCTTCGATCCGACGGCGGTGGTCCGGGTCCCCGGTGCGCCGCAGGTTGGTGGATGGTCGGCGGCGGTGGTGGACGGTGCGGTGGAGTTGCGCGGTGCCGGCCGGCCGTTGGACGCGGTGGCCGTGCTGTGCGCGGTCGCCTGGGAGGCGGGCACCGGAGCGGCCGTCCGCCCGGCCTCGCCGGAGGCGGAGCAGGCGTTGGCCGGGTTCGGCCTGGCCATCTGACGGCGCACCAGCAGACGCGCAGCGGGCCGGCACCGGAGATCGGTGCCGGCCCGCTCGTCGCCGGGTGCCGCTCAGAGCAGCTTGCGTAGTTTCAGCAGGTCGAACGGGCTGGCCTTGATGGAGACCCGGCGGGCGGCGACCGCCTTGGTGACGTCGAGTTGGCCGCGCACCAGGGCGACCAGGTCGTCACTGGAGGTGACCAGGGCGATCTTCGCCTTCGGGTCGTCGCCGTCGGCGAGATCGACCAGCCGGCCGCCTTCGATCCGGCCGTGGAACGCGGTCTCCAGGTCGGTGATCCGGCAGGCCAGGGTCCGATCCAGATCGATCTTGCTGGACGCCTCGGCGTGCCGGTCCAACCGGTCGGCAAGATCCCGCAGGGCCTGTCGGCACTCGTCCACGCTTGCCACATCGTCTCCTTCGTACCCGCCACGCCGTTTTCCGGCACCGTACCGCAAGGGGCGGCCCGGGGCGCCCGGTAGCGTGAGGGCCGCACACTGCCCCCGCGGAAGGACTTGAGTCATGCAGGACGCGTGGCGCGCCTACCTGGAGCTGGCCCTGGGCCTGACGGAGGCGCCCCGGAAGAGGGCCCAGGACGCCGCCCGGCGGTTGGCCGGCACGGGCGGCGCGACGGCCGTCGGGTTGCAGGCGCTCGCCGAGGAACTTCTCGCCACCGGCGCGGCGAACCGGGAGGCGTTGACCAAGCTGGTCCGCTTCGAGGTCGACCGGGCGCTCGGTGCGGTGGGGCTGGCGACGGCCGACGAGGTCGCCGAGCTGACCCGCCGGGTGCACGAGCTGGAACGGCAGCTCCGTGAGGCGAAGGGCGTACCGGGCGGGTCACCGGTCGGTGACGCGGCACCGGATACGACCGTACCGCCGACCGGTGGTGCCGGTACGGTCGGTGACGCGGGGATGGAGGCCGGGACCGCGGCGGTGGCCGGGCCTGCGCCCGCGACGGTGGCCGACGCGGCGGCCGGGACCACCCGACCGCCGACCGGGGTCGTGGCGAAGAAGGCCGTCGCCAGGAAGGCTGTGGCGAAGAAGGCGGTGACCCCGACGACGGTGGCGACGACGGCCCCGAAGACGGTGGCGAAGAAGGCGGCGGCGAAGAAGGCCGGGCCGGCGGCGGACGCGGTCCCGCCGGCCGCCGGGTCGACCGGAGCCGACAGGGGTGCTCCCCGCCCCGGGAAGGTGACCCCCGGCCACGACGGCCCCGGTGGTGCCGGGTGAGCCGTCCCGCGGGGAGCCGTTCGTGACCGGTCCGTTCCGCCCCGGCCCGCCACCCGCCGGCCGGCCGGGTCCGCCGGCCGCCCGGCCCGGTCCGCCGCCGGTCGGCCGGTCCGGCCTCTCGCCGGCCGTCGGGCACGACGACGATGTCGACGACGTCCGGCATCCGGCCGTGGACGCCGCCGTGCGGGCGATGGCCAACGCCGAGGGCCTGTCCCCGGCCGACCAGATCGCGCAGTACGAGGCGGCGTACCAGACGTTGCGGGAAACCCTCGCCACCATCGATCAGACCTGACCGGAGAGAACCACCCCCATGGCACGTCGTACCCGGCTCGACGCCGAACTCGTCCGTCGCGGCCTGGCCCGGTCCCGGGAGCAGGCCGGTGCGTTGATCGAGGCCGGTCGGGTCCAGTTGCGCGGAGTGCCCGCGCGTAAGGCCGCCGCGATGGTCGACCCGGCCGATCCGCTGCTGGTGACCGGGGCGGACCCGATCGAGGAGTACGTCTCCCGGGGTGGGCACAAGCTGGCCGGTGCGCTGGCCGCGTTCGGTCCCGGTGGGTTGCGGGTGGCGGGCCGGCGGTGCCTGGACGCCGGGGCGTCGACCGGGGGGTTCACCGACGTGCTGTTGCGCGCCGACGCGGCCGAGGTGGTCGCGGTGGACGTCGGCTACGGGCAGCTCGCCTGGTCGCTGCGGACCGACGACCGGGTACGGGCGATGGACCGGACCAACGTGCGGACGCTGACCCCGGAGGTGATCGGTGGGGCGGTGGACCTGACCGTGGCGGACCTGTCGTTCATCTCGCTGCGGTTGGTGCTGCCCGCGCTGGCGGGCTGCACCCGTACCGACGGGGACCTGGCGCTGATGGTCAAGCCGCAGTTCGAGGTGGGCAAGGAGCGGGTCGGCGCGGGCGGGGTGGTGCGTGATCCGGCGCTGCGGGCCGAGGCGGTGCTGGACGTGGCGGCGACGGCGGCCGGGCTCGGGCTCGGGCTGGCGGGCGTGGCGGCCAGTCCGCTGCCGGGGCCCAGCGGCAACGTGGAGTTCTTCGTGTGGTTGCGCCGGGACGCGCCGCCGGCCGATCCGGGGCGGGTGCGCGCCGTGGTGGACGCCGGCCCGAACGGCCCCGGGCCGGACCCGGTGTCGGGGAAGGTGGCAGGGTGAGCGTGGTCGGTGGCGTCGGGACGGTGTCCCGCGAGGGCGGACGGGAGGCGGGTCCGGTGGACCTCGACGATGGTGGGGCTGGCCGGGCGCGGCGTGGGCGGTGGCACCGGTGAGCCGGACGGCCCTGCTGGTGACGCACACCGGGCGGCGGCGCAGCACCGAGCACGCGCGGGCGGTCGCCGCCGACCTGATCGCGGCCGGTTTCGAGGTGCGGGTGGTGGCCGAGGAGGCCGATGATCTCGACCTGCCCGGGGTGGTGCCGGTGGACGGTCTCCAGGCGGCGGAGGGTGCCGAGATCGTCTTCGCGCTCGGCGGGGACGGCACGTTCCTGCGGGCGGCGGAGCTGGCCCGGCCGGCGAAGGTGCCGCTGCTCGGGATCAACCTGGGCAAGGTGGGGTTCCTGGCCGAGGCCGAGATCGACGATCTCGACACGGCGGTGCGGGACGTGGTGGGGCGCAACTACACGGTGGACGAACGGCTCACCCTCGACGTCACGGCCGAGTTCGAGGGTGGCCCGACGATCGAGTCGTGGGCGCTCAACGAGATCAGCGTCGAGAAGGGCGAGCGCGCCCAGATGCTGGAGTTGCTGGTCGACGTGGACGGTCGCCCGCTGTCCCGGTACGGCTGCGACGGTGTGGTGTGCGCCACGCCGACGGGGTCGACGGCGTACGCGTTCTCCGGTGGGGGGCCGGTGGTCTGGCCGGAGGTGGAGGCGCTGCTGCTGGTGCCGATCAGCGCGCACGCGCTGTTCAGCCGGCCGCTGGTGACCGCGCCGACGTCGACGTTCGTCATCACGGTCGATCCGTTCACCACGCTGGCGGTGCTGTGTTGTGACGGCCGGCGGGTCTACGACCTGCCGCCGGGGGCGACGGTGACGGTGCGTCGGGGTGCGCTGCCGGTGCGGGTGGTGCGGTTGCGGGACCGGCCGTTCACCGACCGGCTGGTGGCGAAGTTCGATCTGCCGGTGCAGGGTTGGCGCGGTAGCCGCCGCTGATCGGGGCCGGTGCGGGTGTCCGTGGTCACCTGCGGGGCCGTCCACCAGCGGCGCTGCGCCGGTGGAGGATTTCCTGCCGGTGCGGTGCCCCGTGCCGGCTGGTCAACTGTCGCAGCACGCGTCTACTGTCGGGTGCTGTGCTGGAAGAGCTGCGGATCACCGGACTGGGCGTCATCGAGGACACCACCCTGCCGCTGGCCGGCGGGATGAACGTCATCACCGGTGAGACCGGTGCCGGCAAGACGATGGTGGTGACCGGTCTCGGCCTGCTGTTCGGCGGCCGGGCCGACGCGGGTCGGGTGCGGGCCGCGCCGGGGCGGGCGACGGTCGAGGGGCGGTTGCGGCTCGCCGGCCGGGTGGCCGACGTGGTGCACGCCCGGATCGTGGACGCCGGTGGCGGACCCGACGACGACGGTTCGCTGCTGATGAGCCGGACGGTGACGGTGGAGGGGCGGTCCCGGGCGCACCTGGGCGGCCGGAGCATGCCGGTGTCGATGCTCGGTGAGGTCGGCGAGCAGGTGGTGGCGGTGCACGGCCAGTCCGACCAGCTGCGGCTGCTGCGGCCGGCCGAGCAGCGGGCGGCGCTGGACCGGTTCGCCGGGCCGGGGCACGAGAAGCTGGTCGACGCGCTGCGGGAGGCGTACGGGCGGTGGCGGCAGGTGGTCGACGACCTGGCCGACCGGCGCAGCAACGCCCGTGCCCGGCACCAGGAGGCCGATCTGCTGCGGTTGGGCCTCGACGAGATCACCCGGGTCGATCCGCAGCCCGGTGAGGACGACGAGTTGAAGGCCGAGGTGCAGCGGCTGGAGCACGCCGAGGGGTTGCGGACGGCGGCGCAGTTGGCGCATCTGTGCGTGGCCGGCGGGGTGGAGGCGGCCGACGACACGCCGGACGCGACGGCGTTGCTGGGCACGGCCCGTCGGACCCTGGAGGCGCAGGCCGGCACCGATCCGGCGCTGGGCGAGCTGGCCGGCCGGTTGGAGGAGGCGGCCACCCTGGTGGCGGACGTCTCGGCGGAGCTGTCGACGTATCTTGCGGCGTTGGACGCCGACCCGGCCCGGTTGCAGACGATCTACGAGCGGCGGGCCGCGTTGCGGGCGTTGACGCGCAAGTACGCCGACGACGTCGACGGGGTGATCGCGTGGGCGGAGCGGGCCCGGACCCGGTTGTCCGACCTGGACACCTCCGACGAGCTGCTCGACGAGTTGGACCGGGAGGCGCAGCGGCTGGCCGGTGAGGTGGCCGAGTTGGCCGGGCGGCTGTCGGTGTCCCGGCAGGAGGCGGCGGTGCGGTTCGCCGAGCAGGTGACGGTGGAGTTGGCGGGTCTGGCGATGCCGCACGCGCGGATCGAGGTGGCGGTGCTGCCCCGGCCGGCCGGGCGGTCCGAGCCGACGTTACCGGTCAACGGGGTCGAGTGCGGGGTCGGCCCGGACGGCGCCGACGAGGTGGAGTTGCGGTTGCTGGCGCATCCGGGTGCGCCGTCGTTGCCGTTGCAGCGGGGTGCCTCCGGGGGTGAGCTGTCGCGGGTGATGCTCGCCATCGAGGTGGTGTTCGCCGGTTCGGGTGGTCCGCCGACGCTGGTGTTCGACGAGGTCGACGCGGGTGTGGGTGGGCAGGCGGCGGTGGAGATCGGTCGGCGGTTGGCCCGGTTGGCGCGCAGTCACCAGGTGTTGGTGGTGACGCACCTGCCGCAGGTGGCGGCGTTCGCCGACCGGCACCTGGTGGTGGCGAAGGACACCGGGGGTGCGGTGACGACCAGCGGGGTGCGGGTGGTGGAGGACACCGAGCGGGCCCGGGAGCTGGCGCGGATGCTCGCGGGTTTGCCGGATTCGGATCTGGGTATCGCCCATGCCGAGGAGCTGCTGGCCGTCGCGGCGAAGGAAAGGCGGCCCTGAGGGCAACGATTGTGAGCGGAGGCACACCGGCCTGCGCTCTGGTGTGCTTCCCTGGGTAGGCGGCCCTGCTCAGGCATGTCGCGACGAAAATGCCTGCCTCCCATGCCAGGATGGTCACGATGCGTCTACCCACGTTGCGCCGGGCCCGGAACGCGGAACCGGACTCAGTTCTCGGCACCGCACGTCTGGATCGCCGTACGAAGCGGCTGGTCGGCCGGCTCCGCCCCGGCGACATCGCGGTGATCGACCACGTCGATCTGGACCGGGTGGCGGCCGATTCGCTGGTCGCGGTCGGTGTCGCGGCGGTGCTCAACGCCAAGCCGTCGGTGTCGGGCCGGTACCCGAACCTCGGTCCGGAGGTGCTGGTCGGTGCCGGCATCGTGCTGCTCGACGACCTCGGCGAGGGGGTGTTCGAGCGGATCCGGGAGGGTGACACGGTCCGGATCGAGGGCAACACCGTCTTCCTGGGCGACGAGCCGGTCGCGCACGGTGACCTCCAGGATGCCGAGACGGTCGCCAAGGCGATGTCCGACGCCCGGGAGGGCCTGTCGGTGCAGTTGGAGGCGTTCGCCGCCAACACGATGGACTACCTGCGTCAGGAGCGGGACCTGCTGCTCGACGGGGTGGGTGTTCCCGAGATCCAGACCCCGGTGCAGGGGCGGCACTGCCTGATCGTGGTCCGGGGTTACGACTACAAGGCCGACCTGGATGTGCTGCGCCCGTACATCCGGGAGTTCAAGCCGGTGCTGATCGGCGTGGACGGCGGGGCCGACGCGCTGGTCGAGGCGGGGTACACCCCCGACATGATCATCGGGGACATGGATTCGGTCACCGACGACGTGTTGCGGTGCGGCGCCGAGGTGATCGTGCACGCCTACCCGGACGGCCGGGCACCGGGTCTGGCCCGGGTCAACGGGCTGGGGGTGCCGGCGATCACCTTCCCGGCGGCGGCGACCAGCGAGGACCTGGCGATGCTGCTGGCCGACGAGAAGGGCGCCTCGCTGCTGGTCGCGGTGGGTACCCACGCCACGCTCGTGGAGTTCCTGGACAAGGGGCGCGGGGGGATGGCCTCGACGTTCCTCACCCGGCTGAAGGTCGGCGGGAAGCTGGTCGACGCCAAGGGGGTGAGCCGGCTGTACCGGCAGAGCATCTCCGGGTCGTCGCTGCTGTTGCTGGTCCTGTCGGCGATCGCCGCGATGGCGTCGGCCGTGGCGGTCTCCACCGTCGGCAAGGCGTATTTGGGTGTGGTCTCCGAGTGGTGGGACAATTTCGTGTTCCAGCTCGGCCAGCTCTTCTAGCTCCCGATCGATCAAGAGGCTGCAAGCGTGATCAACTTCCGGTACCACGTGGTGTCCCTGACCGCGGTCTTCCTGGCGTTGGCGATCGGCCTGGTGGTCGGCACGGCCGCCCTCAACGGGCCGGTCGCCGACTCGCTCAAGGAGACCGTCAACTCGCTGCGCAAGGACAACCAGCAGATGCGGCAGTCGGTCAACAGCCTGCAGAAGGAACTGGACATGGAGGAGGACTTCGCCGCCGAGATGGCGCAGATCATCCTCCCGGGCAAGTTGACCGGCAAGCGGGTCATGGTGCTCAGCCTGCCCACCGGGCGGGAGCACACCGAGGGTGTGCTGAAGATGCTCCAGACCGCCGGGGCCACCGTGACCGGCCGGGTCGACATCCAGGACAAGTTCGTCAACCCGGACAACAACACCAGCCTGATGGAGTTGGCCGTCACCGCCGCCCGGCCCACCGCCCCCGCATCGGCGCTGCCCGGCAACGGCAACGGCGTGGAGACCTCCAGCGCCCTGCTGGCCAGCGTCCTGCTCGACCGGTCGCAGGGCACCCCCGCGGTGACCGAAGCCGACCGGCGGGCGGTACTGGCCGCGTACGTCAACGCCGGCTACCTGACCAGCGAGGAGAAGGTCACCGGCCCGGCCGAGGCCGTGGTGGTGGTCAGCGGGCAGCCGTACGTCGACAAGGACTCGGCGAAGAAGGACGAGTCGGTGGTGAAGATCGCCGAGCAGTTCGACCGGACCGGCGCGATCGTCGTCGGCGGCAACGGTTCCGCCGGCGGCAACCTGGTGGCCGTGGTCCGTGGCGACCCGGTGCTCGCCCAGACCATCTCCACCGTCGACAACGCCAACACCGTGCAGGGGCAGCTGGTCACCAGCCTGGCCCTGGTGCAACAGCTCACCGAGAAGCGGACGGGTCAGTACGGCGTCGGCGACAACGCCACGTTGGTGCCTAGACTGCCCCAGTGAACGAACCACGTACCCCGGTGACCGGTTACCACCCGTCCGCCCCGTCCGGCGGTGCCGCATGAGCGGGATCGGGCGGCTGCTCGCCGCCGCCGCCGGTGCCGCTGCCGCCCGGTACGCGCTGCGGGAGGCCCGTACCTCTCCGGCGGGGCCGGCGCTGGAACGCACCAACTTCCGGGGCCGTACCGTCAGCCTCGCCGCCGGGCCGGCGCTGGCCGTCGGGGCGTCCGGCGCGGGGGCGCTCGGCGCGGCCAGTGTCCCGGCCGGCGCGGCGGTGCTCGTCGCGGGTCTCGGCGCAGGCGCGGTCGGCCTCTACGACGACGTGGTCGGTGCCCGTCCGGAGCAGAAGGCCGCCAAGGGTTTCGCCGGTCACCTCGCCGCCCTGCGGGCCGGTCGGGTCACCGCCGGCATGGTCAAGGTCGCCGGGGTGGGTGCGGCCGGGCTCGCCGCGGCCGTGCTGCTCGCCGCCGACCCGAAGGTCGCCGCGCACCCCCGCCGGCAGCGCCACGGCGCGCTCGGCCGCACCGCCGACGTGCTGCTCGGCGCGGGGGTGGTCGCCGGCACCGCCAACCTGCTCAACCTGCTGGACCTGCGCCCCGGCCGGGCGTTGAAGTCGGGGGTGCTGCTCGGTGTGCCGCTGGCCGGTGGCCCGCACGCCGGTATCGCCGCCGGTGCGGTCGGCGCCGCCGCCGGGCTGCTCGACGAGGACCTCGGCGAGCGGGTGATGATCGGCGACAGCGGGGCCAACGCGCTCGGCGCGCTGCTGGGGGTGGCCCTGGCCGCCCGCACCGGCCCGCTCGGCCGGGCCGGTCTGCTCGCGGTCCTCGCCGGGCTCACCGCGGCCAGCGAGAAGGTCAGCTTCACGGCGGTCATCCAGCGCACCCCGGTGCTGCGGGAACTCGACGCGCTGGGCCGGCGATCCGACTGACGTGACCAGACCGGCCCCCCTCGCCGGCACCGGTCGGGTGGCCGGCGCCGCCGCCCTCATCGCCGTGCTCACCGTCCTGGCCCGGCTCGCCGGGTTCGGCCGGACCGCGGTGTTCACCTGGGTCGTCGAGGACAGCGACCTCGGCGGCATGTACGTCATCGCCAACACCGTGCCGAACATCATCTTCGAGATCGTGGCCGGTGGGGCGCTGGCCAGTCTCGTCGTACCGCTGCTGGCCGGGCCGGTCGCGGCCGGCGACCGGCGGGCGGTGGCCGCGACCACCGGGGCGCTGCTGACCTGGACGGTGACCCTGCTGGTGCCGCTGGCGGCGCTGGTGGCGGTGCTCGCCGACCCGATCGTGGCGGCGATCTCCGACGGACGGTCCCCGGCGGAGGTGGCCGCCGGGGCGCGGATGCTTCGGGTGTTCGCCCCGCAACTACCCCTCTACGGCATCGGGATCGTGCTCACCGGGGTGCTCCAGGCACACCGCCGGTTCGCCTGGCCGGTCGTCGCGCCGCTGCTGTCCAGCCTCACCGTCGTGGTGGTCTACGTGGTCTTCGGTGCCACCCAGGGGCGGGACGCGAGCATCGCGCAGGTGAGCCGGGCCGGTGAGCTGATCCTCTCCGGCGGCACCACCCTCGGGGTGGTGGTGCTGTCGTTGTCGCTGCTGGTCCCGCTGCGTCGGCTCGGGCTGACCTGGCGGCCCGGCTACACGTTCCCCGCCGACGCGCGGGCCCGTGTCGGTGGGCTCGCCGTCGCCGGGGCGGTCACCGTCACCGCCCAGCAACTCGCCCTGGTGGTCATCCTCAACCGGGTCTCCGGCGGCCCGACCGGCTCCCCGCAGGTGTACAACCTCGCCCAGACCATCTACCTGCTGCCCTGGGCGGTGCTGGCGGTGCCGCTGGCGGTCGCCGCGTACCCGGGCCTGTCGGCCGCCGCCGCGACCGGCGACGACGACGGCTACCGCACCACCGTCGCCTCGACCACCCGGGGGGTGCTGCTGTTCGGCTTCCTCGGCGCGGCGGCGCTGATCGGCACCGCCGAACCGGTCGGCCGGTTCTTCCCGCTCGGCGCGGAGCCGACCGCCGCCGCGATCGCCGGGTTCGCCCCCGGCCTCGTCGGCTACGGCCTGTTCGCGGTGCTGTCGCGGGCCCTCTACGCCCGGGGCGCCACCCGGGCCGCCACCGCCGCCATCACCACCGGATGGCTGGTGGTGCCGCTGGTCGCGCTCCCGCTTTCGGCGCTGGTGCCGCGCGCCGACCGGGTGCTGGCCGTCACCCTGGCCAACTCCGTCGGCATGCTGCTGCTCGGGGCGCTGCTGGTCGTCGCCGTACGCCGCAGTGCCGGGCCGGCGGCACTGGCCGGTGCCGGTCGGGCCGCCACCGCCGGCCTGCTGGCGGCGCTGGTCGCCGCCCCGGCCGGTGGGCTCACCGCCCGGCTGGCCGCCGGCGGCGGCACCCCGACGACAGCCGGGGCACTCGTGCAGGGCATGCTGTCCGGGGCCGTGGTCGGCGCGCTGTTCCTCGCCGTCGCCTGGCTGGTGGACCGGCGGGACGTCGGGCCGCTGCTCACCGGCGTGCGACGTCGGCTGGGCGGCCGGCGACCGGCGGGTGACCCGCAGGACGGCGTTGCGCGCGACGCCGGTGACGGGAAGGAGACCCTCTCCCCATGACCGACGCGACGTCCGCCCCCGACGCCCGGGGCACGGTGGTGCTGCTGCTCGCCTCCAGCACCGGCGGGGTGGGCCAGCACGTCCGGTCGGTGGCGCGTGGGCTCGTCGAGGCCGGCCAGCCGGTGCTGGTCTGCGGCCCGGCCGCCACCGCCGAGCAGTTCGACTTCACCGCCACCGGGGCCCGCTTCACCCCGGTGGAGATCTCGGCCAACCCCACCCCCGCCGACGCCCGCGCGGTCACCGCGCTGCGCCGGGCGCTGGCCGGCCAGCGGGTGCGGGTGCTGCACGCCCACGGGCTGCGCGCCGGGCTGGTCGCCGCGCTCGCCCGGCCCGAGTCGCCGCTCGTGGTCACCTGGCACAACGCGGTGCTCGCCGGCGGGTTGCGCGGGCGGCTGTCCCGGCTCGCCGAACGGGTCGTCGCCCGGTCCGCCCGGGTGGCCCTGGGCGCCTCCACCGACCTGGTGCAGCGGGCCGCCGCGCTGGGCGCCACCGACGCCCGGCTCGCCCCGGTCGCCGCCCCGGCACTGCCCGCCCCGCGTCGCCGCCGCACCGCCGTACGCGCCGAGTTCGGTGTCGCCGCCGGACAGCCGCTGGTGCTCTCCGTCGGCCGGCTGCACCCGCAGAAACGCTACGACGTGCTCGTCGACGCCGCCGCCAGGTGGCGTACCCGCACCCCACCGCCGGTGGTGGTGATCGCCGGCAGCGGCCCCGCCTACCTGCCGTTGGCCGCCCGGATCTCCGCCGCCCGCGCCCCGGTGACGCTGCTCGGGCACCGTACCGACGTGGCGGACCTGCTCGCCGGGGCCGACCTGGCGGTGGTGACCAGCGACTGGGAGGCGCGGCAACTGTTCGCCCAGGAGGCGCTGCGGGCCGGCGTACCGCTGGTGGCGACCGCCGTCGGTGGGCTGCCCGAGCTGGTCGGCGACGGCGCGCTGCTGGTCCCGCCCGGTGACGTGGACGCGGTCGACGCGGCCGTCCGGTCGCTGCTGGACGACCCGAGCCTGCGTGCCGACCTGGCGAAGCGGGGTGCCACCCGGGCCGCCACCTGGCCCACCGAGGCCGACACCGTCGCCGCCTTGCGGGCCCTCTACACCGAGCTGGACGCCGACCCGGCCGGCCGCGCCGGGGCGTCCACCCCTGGCACCGACACCCCCTCGACGGGACGCGCCTGATGCTGCGCCGATTCACCCCGGTCCTGCTCACCCTGGTCGTGGTGGCGCTCGGGGTCACCGCCCTGGCCGCCCGCCCCGACAGCAGCCCACCCCGGCGCAGCGCCGACTACGTGGTGCTGGCCGGGGTGGCGGGGTTGCGCTGGTCGGACGTCGATCCGCAGAGCACCCCGACGCTGTGGCGGATGGCCCAGCAGGGTTCCATCGGTTCGCTGTCGACCCGTTCCGCGCACCGCCCGACGTGCCCGGTGGACGGCTGGCTCACCCTCGGCGCGGGCAGCTACGCCGGCTGGAACGGCAGCCGCCGGCCGGGCGGGTGCCCGCCGGCCTCGGTGACCGTGGAGCAACCCGACGGGATCGGCGCGAACCTGCCCGACCAGGAGCGGGTGGTCGCCTACAACGCCGACCGGCAGCCGTGGGGCACGGTGCCCGGTTCGCTGTCGGAGTCGGTGCGCTGCTCGGTGGCGGTCGGCCCCGGAGCCGCCGTCGCCGCCGCCCGCCCCTTCGGCCGCGTCGACCGGTACGCCCCGGCGCTGCCGGCCGACCCGTCCGGGCTGCTCGGCTCATGTGTGCTGAGCATCGTCGACCTGGGCACGGTCAGCGGCACCGACCCGGCCGACCGGCGGGCCGACGCCCGGCGGGCCGACGAGGCGTTGGCGAAGGTGCTGGCGGCCCGACCGCCGCGGTCGCTGGTGCTGGTCGCCGGGGTGTCCGACACGGAAGCGCCGGCCCGGCTGCACGTGGTCGTCGCCGACGGTCCGGGCTGGGAGAACGGCTGGCTCACCTCCGCCAGCACCGGCCGGGAGGGCTACCTGCAACTGGTCGACCTGGCGCCGACGGCGTTGACCGCGCTGGGCCGCCCGCTGCCCGAGCGGCTGTTCCTGGGCCGCCCGGCAGTCAAGGTCGACGGTCGCCCGGACGACCTGGCCGCTGCCATCGCCGCCCCGGCCGACGCCGACCGGGAGGCCGCCGCCCAGCGGGCCGTGGCCGGCTGGTTCTTCGGGCTGCTCGCCGCCGCCCAGATCATCCTGGCGGTCGCGGTGCTGCCGTTGCTGCGTCGGGCGCGGCGGCTGGCCGGCCCGCACAGCCCGCCGCCGGTGTCGCCGCGGATCGTGGCGGCCGTGGAGCTGCTGCTGATCGCCGTCGCGTTGGCGGTGCCCGCGGCGCTGCTCGCCGACGCGGTGCCGTGGTGGCGGGGCGACCACGCGGGGGCGTACTTCGCAGTGGTGACGGTCGCCTTGATCGTCGGCGCGACGGCCCTGGTCCGGTTCACCCCCGGCCACGACCGCACCCTCGGTCCGCTCGGCGCGGTCGCCGGCCTGGCCACCCTGGTGGTCGGCGCGGACGTGCTCAGTGGCGCCCGGTTGCAGCTCAACGGGGTGGTCGGCTACTCGGCCCTGGAGGGGGGCCGGTTCTCCGGCCTCGGCACCGTGGGCCTGGGGGTGTTCCTCGCCGGTTCGCTGCTGAGCGCCGGCTGGCTGGCGCAGCGGGTCCGCCGGCAGTGGCGGCCGATGGTGGTGGTGGCGGTCGGCGGGCTGGCCGTGGTGGTGGTCGGCAGCCCCTACCTGGGGGCCGACTCGATCGGGGCGATCGCGTTGACCGCCGGGGTGGCGGTGGCCGCCGCGATCAGCACCGGCGGCTGGTTGACGGTCAGCCGGCTGGTCTGGGCGACCATGGCCGGGTTGGCGTTGACCATCGGGTTCGCGGTGGTGGACCTGCGCCGCCCGGTGGAGGAGCGGGGGGCGTTGGGCCGGTTCCTGACCGCCCTGGGTGAGGGCACCGGCGGGTTGACCGTGCACCGGTCCAGCACGGCCAACTTCCAGACCCTGGTGAACAGCCCGTTGACGGTGCTGGCGGTGGTCGGGGTGCTGCTGGTGTGGTTCGCGCTGCTGCAACCCTGGGGTGGGCTGATGCGGCTGTTCGGCATCTACCCGGCGATCCGGGCGGCGTTCGCCGGCACGGCCCTGGCCTCGGTGATCGCCGGGCTGCTCGGTGGTGCCGCGCTGGACGTGGCCGGGGCGGCCGGGGCGCTGGTGGTGCCGATGGCGGCGCTGGCCTCGCTGCGGGTGCTGGACCACTCCACCGACCGTACCCAGCCGGGCACCGGCAATCCCCGTCCGGTCGGCCCGGGTGGTGGTCCGTCCGGCGGCACCCCCTCCGGCGGTCGACCCGACGACGGTGGGTCGGCCCGCGCGGGCGACGGCACCGACGCCGCGGCGGCGTCCGACGGCACCGACACCGCGGCGGCCTGCGACGGTGGCGGGACGGACGGGCCGGTCGACGGCGGCGCCGACGCCCCGGACGCCGGGGCCCGGCCGGCTGGCCGCAGCGCATCGCGGGTGCCGGTGGCGCGGACCGCCACGCCGGTGGTGTCGACCGCGACCGGGGCGGCGGGCGGCCGGCCCGACGTCGGGGCCGGATAGCCCGAGGTCGGATGCGACGCCAGGTGGCCCCGGGAGAGGTGTTACCGTGGAATCCCGTGGATCGCGTGATCACTTGATCGGCACGGCGGTTCGCACGACCGCTACGGACGACACGGGAGCAGGCCTTGGCCCCATCAGCACGCACGACCCGGCACATCTTCGTCACCGGGGGCGTCGCCTCCTCGCTCGGTAAGGGCCTCACCGCCTCCAGCCTCGGCAATCTGCTCACCGCACGCGGGCTGCGGGTGGTCATGCAGAAGCTCGACCCCTACCTCAACGTCGACCCCGGGACGATGAACCCGTTCCAGCACGGCGAGGTGTTCATCACCGAGGACGGCGCGGAGACCGACCTCGACGTCGGGCACTACGAGCGGTTCCTCGACCGGGACCTCTCCGGCAAGGCCAACGTCACCACCGGCCAGATCTACTCCGACGTGATCGCCAAGGAGCGGCGCGGCGAGTACCTGGGCGACACCGTCCAGGTCATCCCGCACATCACCAACGAGATCAAGGCCCGCATCGTCGGTATGGCCGACCCGGACGCCGACGGCCAGATCCCCGACGTGGTGATCACCGAGGTCGGCGGCACCGTCGGCGACATCGAGTCGCTGCCGTTCCTGGAGGCGATCCGGCAGGTGCGCCACGACCTGGGCCGGGACAACTGCTTCTACCTGCACGTGTCGCTGGTGCCCTACCTCGCCCCGTCGGGGGAGTTGAAGACCAAGCCGACCCAGCACTCGGTGGCGCAACTGCGCAACATCGGCATCCAGCCCGACGCGATCGTGCTGCGCTGCGACCGGGAGATCCCGGAGAAACTGAAGCAGAAGCTGTCCCTCTACTGCGACGTGGACGCCGAGGCGGTCGTCGCCGCCCCGGACGCGCCGAGCATCTACGACATCCCCAAGGTGCTGCACCGCGAGGGGCTCGACGCGTACGTGGTGCGCCGGCTCGGCCTGTCCTTCCGGGACGTCGACTGGACCCGCTGGGACGACCTGCTGGAGCGGGTGCACCAGCCGCACCACACGGTCACCGTGGCGGTCGTCGGCAAGTACGTCGACCTGCCGGATGCCTACCTGTCGGTCAGCGAGGCGATCCGGGCCGCCGGGTTCGGCCACCGGGCCCGGGTGCAGCTGCGCTGGGTGCCCAGCGACGACTGCGTCACCCCGGCCGGCGCGGCGGCGGCCCTGTCCGGCGTGGACGGCATCGTCATCCCCGGCGGGTTCGGCGTGCGCGGCATCGAGGGCAAGATCGGCACCGCCCGGTACGCCAGGGAGAACGGGGTGCCGCTGCTCGGGCTCTGCCTCGGCCTGCAGTGCATGACCATCGAGGTCGCCCGCCACCTGGCCGGCCTCGACGCGGCGAACTCCCTGGAGTTCGACGAGGACGCCAAGCACCCGGTCATCGCCACCATGGCCGACCAGGAGGACATCGTCGCCGGCCGGGGTGACCTCGGCGGCACCATGCGGCTGGGGGCGTATCCGGCGACGCTGGCCGAGGGGTCGATCGTGGCCGAGGCGTACGGGGCCACCGAGATCAGCGAGCGGCACCGGCACCGCTACGAGGTGAACAACGCCTACCGGGACCAGCTCACCAGGGCGGGCCTGCACATCTCCGGTACCTCCCCGGACGGCCGGCTGGTCGAGTTCGTGGAGTTGGACCGCAGTCTGCACCCGTTCTTCGTGGCCACCCAGGCGCACCCGGAGCTGAAGAGCCGCCCGACCCGCCCGCACCCGCTGTTCGCCGGGTTCGTCAAGGCGGCCGTGGCGTACTCGCAGGCCGACCAGTTGCCGGTGGACCTCGACCCGGCCCCCGGGGCGGCGACGCCCGAGACGGCGAGGAAGGCGCAGGCGGCGGCGAAGAACGCGTCCCGCAACGGCGCGCAGGCGACGGCGTCGTCCGCGTCGTGAGCGCCGTCGAGCACCGGTACGAGCTGCGCTCCCGGGTGCAGCGGTACGCCGGGCGGATCTTCACGGTGGTCACCGACGAGGTGACCATGCCCGGTGGGGGCACCGCCACCCGCGACTACGCCCGGCACGTCGGCGCGGTCGCCGTGGTCGCCCTCGACGATGCCGGTCAGGTGGTGCTGGTGCGGCAGTACCGGCAGCCGGTCGGCCGGCACCTGTGGGAGCTGCCCGCCGGGCTGATGGACGTCGCCGGTGAGGACCTGCCGGTGGCCGCCGCCCGGGAGTTGGCCGAGGAGGCCGACCTGACCGCCGCCCGGTGGGACCTGCTGGTCGACGTGCACACCTCGCCGGGGTTCTCCGACGAGGTGGTCCGGGTGTTCCTCGCCCGGGAGTTGGCCGAGGTGCCCGTCGGGCAGCGGCACGAGCGGCACGACGAGGAGGCCGACCTGCAGGTCGTCCGGATCGACCTGGACGAGGCGGTCGGTATGGCGCTGGCCGGGGAGATCACCAACGGTCCGTGCGTGGCCGGGCTGCTGGCCGCCGCGCGGGCCCGCGACGCCGGCTGGTCGGTGCTGCGCCGCGCCGACACCCCGCTGCACCGCTGAATCCGTACGCCGACAGGGGCCGCCGCGGTACGCCGCGCGGCCCCTGCGTCGTTCGCCCGTCCCGGCCGGCCCGGTGCGTCACGACGTCGTTGCGGGAGCGTTTCCCGTCCGGCGGTCGGGGCCACGCGGTGCGACGATGGGTGTGACGCCGAACGGCAGGCCCGCGCGGTATGCCTGACACACCGTCAGGCGCACCGGGCACCGGTTGTCACTGTGCCGCCCGTCGGGGGCCGGCGGCACGCCTAGACTGCCGCCGGCGGGAACGGTGGACCGCGTCGGCAACGGGGCCGGCGGGGCACCGCGCAGTCCGGGGTGCGGCACCCCGGAGGAAGGTGTCTCACGTGAAGGTCGGAATCCCCCGCGAGGTCAAGAACCACGAGTACCGCGTGGCGATCACGCCCGCGGGCGTCAACGAGTTCGTCCGCCACGGTCACCAGGTCTTCGTCGAGGCCGGCGCCGGTGTCGGGTCCAGCCTCACCGACGACGAGTTCGCCGCCGCCGGGGCCACCATCCTCGGCACCGCCGACGAGGTGTGGGACACCGCCGAGCTGGTTCTGAAGGTCAAGGAGCCGATCGCCGAGGAGTACCACCGGATGCGCGCCGGGCAGGTGCTCTTCACCTACCTGCACCTGGCCGCGTCCAAGGAGTGCACCGACGCGCTGGTCGACCGGCAGGTCACCGGCATCGCCTACGAGACCGTCGAGCTGCCCGACCGGTCGCTGCCGCTGCTCGCCCCGATGTCCGAGGTGGCCGGCCGGCTCGCCCCGCAGGTCGGCGCGTACCACCTGCAGCGGCAGGGCGGCGGGCGGGGCATCCTGATGGGTGGCGTCTCCGGGGTGTACGCGGCGAAGACCGTGGTCATCGGCGCGGGCGTGTCCGGGATGAACGCCGCCGCGATCGCGCTGGGCCTGCAGGCCGAGGTGCTGCTGCTGGACAAGAACGTGGCCCGGCTGCGGCAGGCCGACGCCATCTACCGGGGCCACCTGCAGACGGTCGCCTCCAACGCGTACGAGATCGAACGGGCGGTGCTCGACGCGGACCTGGTCATCGGCGCGGTCCTCGTCCCCGGTGCGAAGGCCCCGACGCTGATCTCCAACGAGCTGGTGTCCCGGATGAAGCCGGGCAGCGTGCTTGTCGACATCTCCATCGACCAGGGTGGCTGCTTCGAGGACTCCCGCCCCACCACGCACGCCGAGCCGACCTACCAGGTGCACGACTCGATCTTCTACTGCGTGGCGAACATGCCCGGCGCGGTGCCGCACACCAGCACCTACGCGCTGACCAACGTGACCCTGCCGTACGCGCTGGAGCTCGCCAACCAGGGCTGGCGCGACGCGTTGCGCCACGACCCGGCCCTGGCGCTGGGCCTGAACACCCACGACGGTCGGGTCGTCTACGGCCCGGTCGCCGAGGCACACGGCATGGCCACCCTTCCGCTGGAGGAGGTGCTGGCCTGACCGGGCCCACGACGCACGCCCCGGCACCCGACGCCCCGCCCGAAGCGGCCGTGGACGCGGTGCCGGGGGCGAGCGGTGCCGGGGGCGGGGCGGGCGGGGAGCCCGCGCCGGCCCTGCGGCGGGCCGTGCGCGGCTACCTCGACCACCTCACCGTCGAGCGGGGACTGTCGACCAACACCCTCACCTCGTACCGGCGGGACCTGGAGCGGTACCTGGACACCCTGGCCGCCGCCGGGGTACGCGACCTGGCCGCTGTTGACGCCCGGCAGGTCGAGGCGCACCTGGCCCGGCTGCGCGCCGGTGACGACGACCATCCGCCGCTGGCGGTGACGTCGGCCGCGCGGGCCGCGTCCGCGGTACGCGGGCTGCACCGGTTCGCCGTCCGTGAGGGCCTGGCCGGCGACGACCCCAGCCGCGACGTGCGCCCGCCCACCCCGGCCCGGCGGCTGCCCCGGGCGCTGCCGGTCGACGACGTGGTCCGGCTGCTGGAGACCGCCGGCCCGGTCACCGCCACCGGCGACGGGGCGGCGCTCGCGCTGCGCGACCGGGCGCTGCTGGAGTTCCTGTACGGCACCGGCGCGCGGATCTCCGAGGCGGTCGGCGCGGCCGTCGACGACCTGGACGTCGACGAGGGCACCGCCCTGCTGCGCGGCAAGGGCGGCCGGACCCGGCTGGTGCCCATCGGCGGGTACGCCGTCGAGGCGCTGCGCGCCTACCTGGTGCGGGCCCGGCCGGCGCTGGTGGCCGCCGGGCGGGGCACCCCGACGGTGTTCGTCAACGCCCGGGGCGGGCCGTTGACCCGGCAGGGGGCGTGGACGGTGCTGCGGCGGGCCGCCCGCCGGGCCGGACTGCCGGTGGACGGGCCACACGCCGTCTCCCCGCACACCCTGCGCCACTGCTACGCCACCCACCTGCTCGACGGCGGCGCGGACGTCCGGGTGGTGCAGGAGTTGCTCGGCCACGCCTCGGTCACCACCACCCAGGTGTACACGTTGGTCACCGTGGACCGGCTCCGCGAGGTGTACGCCACCACGCACCCCCGCGCCCGCGACGGGGACCCCCCGCCGGCCCGCTGACCGGCCGCTATGCCCGACACGCCGGACCGGTGCCGAACGCGCTGGTCGTCGGTGGCGTAGAGTCGGCATCGGCGCGGACCTCCTGGGCGACAACCGGGGTGCGCAGCGGCGCTGCGAAGGACGTCGGAGTGTTCCGACGCCGGGTGGTCGTCGGGAGGGGGCAACGAGGACATGGCTGGCAACGGTGACCGTGCCGACGCCTGGACGTCGGAGCTCCGTGAGCAGCAGGCGTCGCTCGGCGCCGACCTGGGCCCGGCCGATCCGGCGGCCTACACGATGCGCAAGCCGATCCCCGAGCCGATGCCCACCGACCGGCACGGCCCGGCGCGGATCATCGCGATGGCCAACCAGAAGGGTGGCGTGGGCAAGACCACCACCACCATCAACCTGGGCGCGGCGCTGGCCGAGTACGGCCGTAAGGTGCTGCTCGTCGACTTCGACCCGCAGGGTGCGCTGTCAGTGGGCCTCGGGGTCAACCCGCACAACCTCGACCTGTCCGTCTACAACCTGCTCATGCAGGACGACGTCATCGCCGAGGACGTCCTGATCAAGACGGACGTGGCCGGCCTGCACCTGCTGCCCGCCAACATCGACCTGTCGGCCGCCGAGATACAGCTGGTCAACGAGGTCGCCCGGGAGATGGCCCTGGCCCGGGTGCTGCGGACCATCCGCAAGGAGTACGACTACATCCTGATCGACTGTCAGCCCTCGCTGGGTCTGCTGGCGATCAACGCGCTGACCGTCGCGCACGGCGTGCTCATCCCGCTGGAGTGCGAGTTCTTCAGCCTGCGCGGGGTGGCGCTGCTGCTGGACACCATCGACAAGGTGCGTGAGCGGCTCAACTTCGACCTGGAACTCGAGGGCATCCTCGCCACCATGTACGACAGCCGCACCACCCACTGCCGGCAGGTGCTGCAACGGGTGGTCGAGGCGTTCGGCGACAAGGTCTACCAGACCGTCATCACCAAGACGGTCAAGTTCCCCGAGTCCACGGTGGCCGGTGCGCCGATCACCACCCTCGACCCGGCCTCCTCGGGGGCCCGCAACTACCGGCAGTTGGCCCGTGAGGTGATCGCGGCCCAGGCCGACCGGTAGGCCGGGGTGCACGCCGGGGCGTCCCGGTCGGCGACGACGTCCGGGACGTGGACTACGGTCGTCCGGTGACCGCGCCACCGCTCGACCCGCCGACGACCCCGCAGCAGCCGCCCGTGCTGGCCGCCGAGGTCGCCGCCGACGTGGCGACCGACCCGGCGGGGGTGCCGCAGGCCGGGCAGAGCGGCTTCACCGTCCGGCTGGCGAACTTCACCGGCCCGTTCGACCTGCTGCTGCAACTGATCAGCAAACACAAGCTGGACGTCACCGAGGTGGCGTTGCACACCGTCACCGACGAGTTCATCTCCTACCTCCGCGCCATGGGCGACGAGTGGGACCTCGACGAGACCAGCGAGTTCCTGCTCATCGCCGCGACCCTGCTCGACCTGAAGGCGGCCCGGCTGCTGCCGTCGGCCGAGGTGGAGGACGAGGAGGACCTCGCCCTGCTGGAGGCCCGGGACCTGCTCTTCGCCCGGCTGTTGCAGTACAAGGCGTACAAGGAGGCGGCGGCGCACATCGCCGAGCTGGAGGCGGTCGGCGGTCGGCGCTACCCGCGGGCGGTCACCCTGGAACCCCGCTACGCCGAGGCCCTGCCCGACCTGGTGCTCGGCATCGGCCCGGAACGGCTGCTGAAGCTCGCCGTGCGGGCGATGAGCCCGAAGCCGGTGCCCGAGGTGTCCATCGCCCACGTGCACCTGGTCCGGGTCAGCGTGCGGGAACACGCGGCGGTCATCGCCGAGCGGCTACGCCGGGCCGGGGTCGCCACCTTCGCCCTGCTCTGCGCCGACTGCGAGATCACCCTGGAGGTGGTTGCCCGCTTCCTGGCCCTGCTGGAGCTGTACCGGGAGGGGCTGGTCGCGTTCGTCCAGGAGGAGGCCCTGGAGGAGCTGACGGTGCGCTGGACCGGCCCCGCCGAGGGCGGTGCCGAACTGCACGTCGACGAGTACGCCGGCAGCCCCGCCGACCCCGACCCGGCCGGGCCCGCCACCGACACCCCGGCCGCCGCCACGCCCGGCCCGGTGACTGCGCAGGAGAACTGATGAGCGACGAGGAGCGCCGGGACTCGCTGGCCGACCAGGCCGCCGCCTGGATTCCCCCGTGGGAGCGGCCCGCCCCGCAGCGCAAGCCCGCACCCGGCGCGCCGGACTCCGGGGCCGAGGACGCTCCCGTCCCGTCGGCAACGGACACCGTCGACGAACTCCCCGCTGCGGCGGCACCACCCGCAGCCGACGGCGAGACAGCCGACGGCGAGACCGCCGACGGCGAGACCGCCGACGCCGGGACGGCCGGTCCCGAGCCTGCTACCGACGGGACACCCGAACCCGGACCCCCCGACGAGGACGTGACCGCAGCCGCCGTGACCGCAGCCGCCGTGACCGCAGCCGGCGGGGCGGCTGGCAGCGACACCGGGCCGGAGGCGGCGGGGGAGCGGGGCACCGTACCGAAGCGGCAGCCGGCCGGGCGACGGCGGGCGACTGCCGCCCCGCCGCCGGCACCCGAACTCGACGACGCGGAGCTGCGCGGCGCGTTGGAGGCCATCCTGCTGGTGGTCGACGAACCGGTCAGCGAACTGGTGCTGGCGCAGGTGCTGGAACAGAAACCGGAGCGGATCGGGCCGGTACTCGACGACATCGCGGCCGGCTACACCGCCGCCGGGCACGGGTTCGAGCTGCGCCGGGCGGCCGGCGGGTGGCGGCTGTACACCAGGCCGGAATACGCGACGTACGTGGAACGGTTCGTGCTGGACGGGCAGTCGGTCCGGTTGACCCAGGCCGCCCTGGAGACACTCGCGGTGGTCGCCTACAAGCAGCCGGTGACCAGGGGTCGGGTGTCGGCCATCCGGGGTGTCAACTGTGACGGGGTGCTCCGTACCCTGGTCTCCCGGGGGTTGGTCGAGGAGTGCGGCACCGAACCGGACAGTGGGGCGTTCCTCTACCGGACCACCACGATGTTCCTGGAGAAGCTGGGCCTGGACTCGGTCGCCGACCTGCCCCCGCTAGCCCCGTTCCTCCCCGACGACGTAGAAGAGCTTGCCGATGCCACGCGATAACCGTTCCCCCAAGCCCGACGCCCCCGTGTACGAGGGCGCCGAGCGTCTCCAGAAGGTGCTCGCCGCCGCCGGCGTCGGTTCCCGACGTGCCTGCGAGGATCTGATCTTCCGGCGTCGGGTGACCGTGAACGGGCGGGTCGCCCAGCTCGGGGACAAGGTCGATCCCGCCACCGCCGTGATCCACGTCGACGGGGAACGCCTGCAGGCCGACAACCGCCTGGTGTACGTGGCGATGAACAAGCCGCGCGGGGTGGTCACCACGATGGCCGACGAGAAGGGCCGCAACGAGCTGGCCGAGTTCATCGGCAACCGGGTCGAGCAGCGGGTCTACCACGTCGGGCGGCTCGACGCCGACAGCGAGGGCCTGCTGCTGCTCACCAACGACGGCACCCTGACCCACAAGCTGATGCACCCGTCGTACCAGGTGCTCAAGACCTACCTGGCCGAGGTGGCCGGGCCGATCCCGCGTAACCTCGGCAAGCGGCTGCTGGCCGGCGTCGAGCTGGAGGACGGGCCGGTCAAGGTCGACTCGTTCAAGGTGGTGGACACCCTGGGGCGAACCGCCCAGGTGGAGCTGAGCCTGCACGAGGGACGCAAGCACATCGTCAGGCGGCTGCTGGCCGAGGTCGGGCACCCGGTGTCCCGGCTGGTGCGTACCTCGATCGGGCCGATCAAGCTCGGTGACCTGCGCACCGGGCGGATCCGGCGGCTGACCAACGCGGAGGTCGCCGCACTGTTCAAGGCCGTGGGTGACTGACCCCGTCGGTACCGGGTACCGCTGCCGGTAGGCTTTCCGGCGGTCCACGGGCCACCGGCTGGCGCGGGTCGCCCCGGCGGTGGCGCGTGCGACCCACCCGCGAGGCGCGGGCATGATTGACGACGATGGACTACCGCTCAACGGCGCCGGAGCACCGGCGACCCGCGAGGTACGGGCTGAGGAGGACAACGGTGGAGGAAAACGTACGGGCCGGGCGCTGCGTGGTCGCTGTGGACGGGCCGTCCGGTTCGGGTAAGTCCACCGTCTCGCGGCGGCTCGCCGCCGGCCTCGGTGCCCGCTACCTGGACACCGGTGCGATGTACCGGGCGATCACCTGGGCGGTGCTGCGTTCCGGCGTCGACCTGGCCGACGCCGCCGCGGTGGGCAAGGTCGCCGGGGAGGTCGAGCTGCGCATCGGCACCGACCCCCAGGGGTACGCCGTGACCGTTGACGGGGTGAACGTCGACCGGGAGATCCGGGGTCCCGAGGTGACCGGCGCGGTCTCCGCGGTGGCCGCCGTCCCGGCGGTGCGGGCGCTGCTCGTGGCCCGGCAGCGGGAACTGATCACCCACGCCGGCCGGATCGTCGTGGAGGGCCGGGACATCGGTGCCGTGGTCGCCCCCGACGCCGACCTGAAGGTCTACCTGACCGCCTCCGAGGCGGCCCGGGCCCGGCGGCGCAGTGCCGAGGACGCCGTCGACGTCGCGGCGACCGCCGCGGATCTGGCCCGCCGGGACCGGCTCGACTCCACCCGCACGGTCGACCCGCTGCGGCAGTCCGCCGACGCCGTCGAACTGGACACCACCGAGCTGGGCATCGACGAGGTCGTCGACCGTCTGCGTGAGCTGCTCACCGAGCGGGGAGTGGCATGAGCGACGGCTGGGTGGAGCTGCGCGAACCGGATGTCGAGGTCGACGAGCCGACCGGTCCGCAGCCGGTGGTGGCCGTGGTGGGCCGCCCCAACGTGGGCAAGTCGACGCTGGTCAACCGGATCATCGGCCGCCGGCAGGCGGTCGTCGAGGACGTCCCCGGGGTGACCCGGGACCGGGTGCCCTACGACGCGCAGTGGAACGGCCGCTCGTTCACGGTGGTGGACACCGGCGGTTGGGAACCGGACGCGAAGGACCGGGCGGCGGCGATCGCCGCGCAGGCCGAGACGGCGGTACTCACCGCCGACGTGGTGATCTTCGTGGTCGACGCGATGGTCGGCTCGACCGATGTGGACGAGGCCGCGGTGCGGATGCTGCGGCGCAGCGCCAAGCCGGTGATCCTGGTGGCCAACAAGACCGACAACAGCGCCATCGAGCTGGAGGCCACCTCGCTGTGGTCGCTGGGGCTCGGCGAGCCGCACCCGGTCTCGGCCCTGCACGGCCGGGGCTCCGGGGAGTTGCTCGACGCCATCCTCGACGCCCTGCCCGAGGCCCCTAAGATCGTCGAGAACCGGCCGCGCGGCCCCCGCCGGGTTGCGCTGGTCGGCCGGCCCAACGTCGGCAAGTCCAGCCTGCTCAACCGGTTCTCCGGTGAGGAACGGGCGGTCGTCGACTCGGTCGCCGGCACCACCGTCGACCCGGTGGACAGCCTCGTCGAGATCGGTGGCGAGACCTGGCAACTGGTCGACACCGCCGGGCTGCGCAAGCGGGTCGGCAAGGCCAGCGGCACCGAGTACTACGCCAGCCTGCGCACCGCCGGGGCGATCGAGGCGGCCGAGGTGGCGGTGGTGCTGCTCGACTCCAGCGAGCCGATCAGCGAGCAGGACCAGCGGATCCTGACCATGGTCGTCGAGGCCGGCCGGGCCCTGGTGATCGCCTTCAACAAGTGGGACCTGGTCGACGCCGACCGCCGGTACTACCTGGACAAGGAGATCGACCGGGAGTTGCGCCGCATCCCCTGGGCGATCCGGCTCAATCTGTCGGCGCAGACCGGTCGCGCCGTCGACAAGCTCGCCCCCGCGCTGCGCAAGGCGCTGGAGAGCTGGGAGACCCGGGTGCCCACCGCGCAGCTCAACCAGTGGCTCACCGCCCTGGTGCAGGCCACCCCGCACCCGGTGCGCGGCGGCCGGGCCCCGAAGATCCTCTTCGCCACCCAGGCGGGTGTCTCCCCGCCGCGGTTCGTGCTGTTCACCACCGCCCCCCTGGACGCCGGCTACCAGCGTTTCGTCGAGCGCAAGCTCCGCGAGGAGTTCGGCTTCGAAGGCAGCCCGGTGGAGATCTCGGTACGCCCCCGCAAGAAGCTCGGCCCCGGCGGTCGGGGCAAGGCCCACGGCTGACCCGTCACCGGACGAGGGCTGCCGCTCCCACCTCGGGAACGGCAGCCCTCTTTCCTAGGATGCCTTAGGGGTGGTGGCGGTGCCCACCGGCGTGGCGGGGGGCTGTGCGCGCGGTGCGAAGATCCTGCGCTAAGCTGTACCGGCTGCCGCGGGGGAAACCACGCGGGGAGCATCGGGACGTGGCGCAGCTTGGTAGCGCACTTGACTGGGGGTCAAGGGGTCGTCGGTTCGAATCCGGCCGTCCCGACCGGTTGACCTGGGGAGATCTTCCCAGGTATCGGCGGTAACATCCGGTAACGGATGATCTTCGATGGTAGTAACCGCGCCATGGATTGGTCGCCAGTTCCGTCGCCGGCACCCGCTCCGACCTGCGCCGTCGCGCCAATGGCGCGATGGGCTGGCATGTCGCTTAAAGTGCTACAGCTGCCGCCAGATGTCCCTTGGTCGGTTGGCTCGCGATCCTCCTTCTCGCGGCAGGGCCCGTCCGCTGGCACCGCATCGTGGTCACGGTGAGCTGGTGGACAGGGGTCGTCTCGCGGCTGCCGCCTTTTGCAGAACAGGCCGTGCCGATCGCCGCTGATGATGATCAGCGCGCCATCGCCTGGTTGCACCGGTTCCGCCGCCTGCGCAGCCTGGGAAACCGCGGCGACATCCACGAAGGCTTCCTCAGCCTCGCCCGCGCCCTCATCTGCTGGTGCCAACCCAACGTTAGGAGTTCTAGGCACCGACGGTATACGTTCGGATCGTGTCAGTTGACGCAGAGCGAGCGGGCAATGGACTCCGTGCCTTCATCTCGGCAGCCGACTGGGTCAATCTCGGGACATCCGGCGTACAGCGGGTATTCCGCCCCGGTGAACAGCTATGCCGGCAGGGCGACAGCGGTGACCACGTCTTCGTACTCTTGTCGGGGGCCGTCAAGGTGGTCCGAAGCGAGGCTGCGGGCGGCCACGCGGTCCTGACCGTCCGATACGCGGGCGACATAATCGGTGACATCGCGGCCATCGACGGCGGCCGGCGATCCGCCTCGGTGTCCGCGCTCACCGTCCTCACCTGCCGCCTACTGCATGCGCCGGACTTCCGACGTTTCTTGAAACGGCAGGAGGTCGCCGCCGGATTCACCCGCTACGCGTTCAGCCGACTGCGGGAGTCCGACAGCCAGCGCACCGAGCTGGCCGTCCTGCCCGTCCTGCAACGGGTAGCTCGGGCGCTATTGCGCCTGCACGTCGCTGCGGCGATCGACCCCGGTCGGATGACCATCGACCTCCCACAGCAGGACCTAGCGGAGCTCATCGGGGCGTCGCGCAATGCGGTCGTCCTGGCTCTGGGCGTGTTGCGGGCCGAGCGGCTCATCGATACCGGCCGTCGGTGCATCACCATTGTGGACGTCAGGGGTTTGCGCCGCCGCGCAAGCGGGTGATAGCTCCGTCACCTTCCGAGCGCCCAATGGTGGGCAGAGTACGGGTTCAGTGCCAGAGACGATGGTCTGGCCAGCTAGCAACCATCGGAAGGCCCGTATCGATGAAACCCAGCCGTGCTTCATCCCGTCCACTGCCGCCCTATCGGGCGATCCTCGCCGTGGATGCCAAGGATTTCACCAAACTTCCCGGTAGCGTCCATGAGGACACTTCGGCCGCCATCAAGACGGTCGTCGGTAGTGCCTTGCACGATGCAGGGCTCGAGGCGGAATGGTCCGATCCCTTCTTCTTCGGCGCCACCGGTGACGGATTCGCCGTTGGCCTTCCGCCGCGCATCCTCCCGTTCCTTCTCGACCCGTTCCCGGCGCTGCTTCAGGAGCGGCTTGCGCAACGACGCAACGAACGGCCCGGCGAAGCACCGCTGCGCCTGCGGGTCAGCCTGCACGTGGGTCCTTTACCGGCCGACCCGGCGGCGTCCTCGAGCACGGGTAACGGCGCAGCCCGCAACGACACGCACCGATTGCTCGATGCAGACGTGGTCAAGGAGGCGCTGCGAGACGTCAGCCCGGAGATCGCTCTGGTCGCGATGATCATATCGGACCGAGTATTCGATGACGTAGTCCGTGAACGCTACGCGGGCCTGCATCCCGACAATTTCGTCCCCGTTACGGCCCGAGTCGCAGGCAAGGGCTTTGACCAGCCAGCCTGGCTCCACCTGCCGGCCCAGCCCGGCCGCCCATTCCCCCAGGGCTCCCCTCAGTCCGATGAACTAACGCACTTTGCCGAGACGGTCCGGCCCACGCCGTTCCTCGGAACCAACTACGGGCAGGCTGCCCAAATCAATCACGGTGGCATGCACCAAAGCGGAGGGACAACGCGATGAGCGAGACGACGGCACTGACCAACTACGGGCAGTATGCGCGCGTCAACTACGGCGGCATGCACACCCACAGACACGAGACCCGCTTGCTCAGCCGGCTCATCGTGGCGCAAAGGCTCGACCGTGGCCGAATCGAGGAGGTGCTCGAGCGGTTCGCACCCCGCACCTACCGGCCGTCCACCGGACCAGAGCTGGACCGAGCCGGCGCCGCGGCCCTGCTCGCTAGGTCACCCTTTGTGGTCGTGGTGGGCGAGCATGCGTCGGGTGTGGGCACGGCAGCCGAGGCGCTCTTGAAAGAGCCCAGCGAGCAGGGCCGGCGGCTCGAGCGGATTCGCATCGATGAGGAGCAGACCGGTCGGTTCACTGGTGCCGACCTTCCGGCCGAGCGGGGTGTCATCTACCTGCTGCGGCTGCCTCGCCAGCCAAACCTCATCGGGCCACACGTCGCCGAGGAGATCCGGGGCCACGCGGCGGCACTGTCGGAGCTCGACGCTCATCTGCTCGTCACCACCACCTCGGACGTCTGGCGGGCCGCTGGCGGCGTCGGCGGCCCGCACGTCCTCGACGCCATTCCGCCCTCCGGAGCCGAGGTGTTGCGGCACCATCCGTTCAGCAAGGCAGTCGATGTCAACGCCGTCCTTGCTCACCCTAAGGTCGCCGACCTGCTGGACCGCGCCTCGGTTGCCGACGCGGCCCGCTTCGCATGGATCCTCGAGGACGCGGCTGGGGCACGCACGGACATCAGCGTCGACGAGTTGGTCACAGACGCGTTGGGCGCGTACCGGGGATGGCGTGAAATCCTCGGCTCCTGGTTCGACGATAAGCAGAACGGACTGCGGGAACGCCTCTTCCTCACAGCAGCCGCCATGCTCGAGGGCCGACCTGCGCACCAGATTCTCGACGTCCTCGACGAACTGGGAAAGAAGGTAAGCGGGGTGCCCGGATACCGCGCAGAGGGGCTCGCAGCGGCAGGGCTACACGCTTTGAAGGATGCCGTCGACGCCGACATACAGGATGGCCTGCTGCGATTTCGCAAGCCAGGCTACGCCGAAGCCACGCTCTCCTTCCTGTTCGGCGACCGGGAAACCCGCTTCCGGACGGGGCTGTGGAATTGGGCCGTGGGCCTCGCCGTCGGCGGTAGCCGACAGGAGGCGCAGGACCTCGGCAACCAGGTTGCCGAGATGATGGTCAAGATCGTGCTGAGACACCACGACCCAGCGCCGCTGTACGAGCTGAAGCGCTGGGCCGACGAGGAACATCTGCACGACGTGGTCATCAGGGCGCTCACGGCAACCGCCATCAGCGAGGAGGTGGGACCGCAGGTGCGGGCCCAGTTGTACGACTGGGCGTCAACTGACTCGACCGACGCGAAGTTGCAACGGGTGATCGCCAGGGTCTGTGCGGGTGATATGGCAGAGCTCTACCCGCGCATCTCCCTGACCCGCCTAATGCACCTCGCGGGCCGGCGCGATCACACCGTGCGGGAGGAGGTTGTCACCGCGGTGGAAAACCTGTGGAGGCGCCCGCAGCTACGGGACCGCGCCCTCCGGGCGGTAACGACCTGGATGAGTGATCCAAGCCGGCGCGGCACCGCCTGGCGAATCGTCTGCCGGCTCGCCGCGAGCGAAGTGCATCCCCTCACCGTTGCGACGAAACAGGACGGGACGCGTCGCGCCCTCGTCCAGGCATTCGGTGAAGTACTGACAGACCCGGAGATGCTCGCCGCGACGGACGAGTTCGGTATCGCCACCCTCACGAACGCGTTGAGCTCTGACGTCGACCGTGAGCGGACCGGCCGGTTCTTCGTCGATGTGGTCCAGCACTCGTCCGGCGGCAGCAAGCGAATCGTCCGCCTCCAGCGCTTGCTGTACACCTGGCAGCCCAGCGCCGAGGACGTTGACCATCCCGATCGTCGTGACCTTCGCGATTACATCGGCGAGGCGCTCGCGCATGTCGATCCTCTCGGTCAAGGCTGATAGAATGTGGAAATTGTTCAGGCGCGCGCAACGCCAAAAGAACGCGGAGCAGGAAAGCCGACGGCGGGAACTACGTCACCTCGAATTCCTGCGTGATGAGATCTTCGCGAAGCCCGACATCGCACGCATGTACTGGCATACCCGGCACCCCGGCGACCTGCAGGCATTGACCAGTAACGCCTTCACCGATATCGCCGACAAGTTGCGGCCGGCAGAGCCAGGCGTCCCATGCGTTGACCACGCGCTTATCGGACTGCTCGGCAACTTCATTGGTGGGCTCACCGAAGACGATCGTGCTCATCTCGTCCGTCAGTTGGGCATCGTCTTCCGCAGTTTCGAACGAGGTGATCTTGCCGATCAGCTGAATGCAATCGCTGAGGAAGGATGCCAGGAGGCGGGGGTATGACAGAGGACAGCAACGCCATCCAGTCCAGGGCGAGCGAGGCGGGACGGGCCGCGCTGCACCAAGCCAACGACATGATCCGATTCGCCGATGTTAAGGCTGCAGCCGTCCTGGCCGCCGCAGGCGTCCTTGCGAGCCAGCTGTGGACGGCGCGGAGCTCCTGGGAACAAAGCAGCTCCGTCTGGACCCGCGGGTTCGTCATCGCCGCAGCATCCGCCGTAGTCCTCAGCGCTTTGCTGGCGCTGTTTACCCTGGCGCCGCGCCAGCGGCAAAGCGAATCTGGGTCACTATACCATTACAGGCAGGTGGCCCGACGCTTCGACACCGACCGGGAAGGGTTCATCGACGCCTGGCTCGCATCGGCTGCCGACCACGAGAGTACCGAGCGAGCGGTCGCCGGACACATATGGGCGGCGAACCTCATCGCGAACCGCAAATTTACCCAGATGGCCTGGTCAATCCGCCTGTTCGTGGCTGGCGTTGCCCTCCTCGCGCTCGTGGTCCTGTCTTGAGGCGACAACGCCTTCCAGCATGCTCGGGCAACCTGTCGGGCCGTCGACTGGCTTCTCGGCAGATCCCTAATCGATGATGCCCTGGTAGCGCAGCCAGCCTTCGTCGAGCAGCCGGAAACCTGCGTCGATGGTGGACTCCGGGTTGGCGGCCCGGGTTGCACTGAGTTGTATCTGGAGGGCGAAGCGTACGTAGAAGCGGATCTCGTCGCTGGGCTCGGGAAGCCCGAACTCGCGCGTGATCGCCGCTAGCAGGGCGTCTTCATGGCGGAACCACATGCGTTCGGCGTACTCGACCAGGGCGGGTGTCTGTTCCATCAAGGCGAGGACTGGCCGCTCGAGTTCGGATCCGAGCGCGGTGATCTCTGCTAGGTAGTGCGCCTTGAGCGCGGCGGAGATCGATGTGCCCGGCGGTCGGTCGGATACTGCCGCGACGAGTCGGTCGTGTCGCACTTCCTCGTCACCGAACGCGAGGGCCTCCTTGTGCGGGAAGTGCGTGAAGACGGTGGTCGGCGACACGTCCGCCCGGTCGGCGATCTCGCGGACGCTCACCGCGTCGAACCCTCGTTCGAGGAACAGCTCCCGGGCGGCCTGCACGATCGATGCCCGGGTCGCTGCCTTCTTGCGCTCCCGTCGCCCGGGTCGCTGCCCCTCGCTCATGCCGACAGGGTAATGGACCTGCTCACTACATGTATTGACTTCATAACTGGTGTCGGTACAGTATTGATGTCGGACCGGGATTTGATCGACGGGGGCGACACCAGCGGCGGGATGCCGGGAGAGAAGGAACCATGAACGCGACCCGCGCCCAGGTGGACGCTCAGCAGAGGCACCGCTCCGCTGCCGGCATCACGCTCATCGCAGGAGGACTGGTCTTCTTCGTCGCGGAGTTCATCGCCGCGGCCGCGTGGACGCACCCCCCCCTACAGCTACACCTACAACTACATCAGCAACCTCGGCGTGCACGGCCCCACGCAGGGATTCGGGCAGCTCATGTACTCGCCGCTGGCGTGGGTCATGAACACCGGATTCTTCCTGTTCGGGGTCGTCCTGTTCGGCGGCACCGCCATGCTCGCAGGCCTGCGTGGCCCACGCCGTTGGGCAGTGCGCACCCTCGCCTTCCTGATCGCGGCCGGCGGCGTGCTGCTGGCCGTCTTCCACGGAACCGGCGAGGCTCCCGACAGCGGTGCCATCGACTTTCACTCGGTGGGTGCCCTGGCCAGCATCGTCAGCGGGAACCTGGTGATCATCATTCTCGGGCGCGCGCACCGGGAGGCCGGAATCGCCACCACCACCGGCCGGGTCATGGTCGCCCTCGGGGTCTTCGGTCTTCTCTCGTTGGTCGGCTTCATGACCATCGCCGGCTCATCAGCCGGCCTGATCGGCCTGGTCGAACGCTGCGCGGTCTATCCCCTCCTGATCGGCTTCATCTGCGCCGGCAGGTCCGTCTGGAAGGGCAATCGGCGGTCGCCGGCCAGCAACGTGTAGACGGCCACCGAGACCCGCGACAGACCCCCGAGCAACCCGGTCGCCCGCGGGCACAAGATCAGACGCGCGCTCATCGGCAGATCCGGACGCCGCTACGTCGCCCGGGAAGGCGGCCCTCGTCGCCGGCTGGCGGTGGCCGGGCGTGAGGCCCCCGGATCCTGCTGGTCCGTCGGTCGACACCCGCCCGTGAAGGCGTGACGTCACGGTCGGACCGGGCGTAGGCCTGCCCGGGTGGCTGTCGTCGATGGCGACGGAGGCCGGTGTACGGACCCGTCCGGACAACCGGACGCATCGTCCGATCCTGTCCGGACAACCCGGCCAGCCCTGGTGGCCTGCTCGACCGCGGTCCACGGTCAGGTCATCGCCGGTCACCGCCGGCCAATGACCTTGACGGAGGTACGGAACGTGATCAGAAGGCTCGCACCGAAACGCAACACCCCGTCTCCCGACGTCCCGACCCGGGCCCGTCGGCGGCTGCCTCGCCGCTCGCTTCTCGGGCTGTTCCTCGCACTCGCCGTGCTGGGTGGTGCCGCTGTCGCGCCGTCCGCGGCGATGGCCAACGTCGACGTGACGATCGGGGCCTCCGATGTGAACGTGCGCGACTGCTACCACCCCGCCAAGAAGGCGTGGCCGGGATCGTGGTGCACCCTGCAGGCCACCCTCGAAGCGCACCTGCGGGTGCGGCTGGTGTGTCAGTATCCAGGCGACGGCGTCGGCCCGCAGGGCGACTACTACTGGGACTACGTCCTGTATCCGGCCACGTCGCGGCACGGATCCGGCGAGGGTTACGTCTCCGACTGGTACGTCAACACCGGCGTCTCCTCCTACCCGTACCGGGACTACCGCGTGCCGTTGTGCAACTACTGACCTGAACGAGCGTCCCCTGCGCAGAGCAGCGCGGTGCAGGGCCAGGGTGCTGGCCCTGCACCGCCCGTTCGCCCGGGAACGCCACCGTCGGTGGTTGTTGAACCGGGCCGCCGCAACCCACACGTCGGAACTCCGACCGGAACTCGCCACCCTAACCGGGGATGAGTAGCGTTCGCATCACATTCCGTGTCGTCGGTCGACGAGGTGAGGCAGTGTCGGGTAGCCAGCCGACATCAGCGCCTGAATCCGACGGTCGGCCGGACCCCGACCGGATCGGTGGGCGGGTCGAGTTCGCGGCGGCGCTGACCGCGGTGCGGGAGCGGGCCGGGCTGACCGTCCGCCAGGTGGCGGCGAAGGCCGGGGCGTACAGCGCGCACAGCACCATCGGAGACTGGTTCGCCGGGCGTGGGTTGCCGGCGCTGAGTTCACAGGACCTGCTGGTGCGGGTGCTGACGGTGTGCGGCGTACGGCCCACCATGATGGATGGTTGGATCGCGGCCTGGCTGCGTGTGCGCCGCGGCCCCGGGCCGCGACCCCGGCACCTTGAGCCGTACAAGGGTCTGGCCACGTTCCAGCCGCAGGACGCCGGGTGGTTCTTCGGCCGGGAGCAGCTCACCACTGAACTCGTCGAACAGGTCACCCGGCTGCACGCCGCCGGTGGTGGGCTGTTCCTCGTGGTCGGTGCCTCCGGTTCGGGGAAGTCCTCACTGCTACGGGCCGGGCTGATCGCGCGACTTCGCTCCGCGCCGGACCGGGCGACCGCACCGGTCCCGACGGATGGACCGGCGACCGATGATCCGTCCGGTCCGGACAACGGCTGGTGGGTGGAGCTGATGACTCCCGGCGCCGATCCAACAGCGGAGCTGGCCGCACGGGCGCAGCGACTACGGGCCGCGCCCGGCCCGAGGCTGCTGGTGATCGATCAGGCCGAGGAGGTGTTCGTCAGCGGGCCGGGCCACGCGGATCCGGCGGTGTTCCTCGCCGACCTGAACATGCTGTGCGAGCGGACCGCGGGACTGGTGGTGGTCTTCGGCCTGCGTGCCGACTTCTACGGCCACGCGTTGCGCCACCCGGCGCTGCTGCGGGCGGCCCAGGACAGGCAGGTCACGGTGGGGCCGATGACCCGTGACGAACTTCGGGCGGCGATCGTGGAACCCGCCCTTCGCGCGGGGGTGGAGTTGGAGGACGGGCTGGTCGAGCTGCTCCTGGCCGACCTGACGCCACCCGGAGCGGAGCCGGACCGTGCCGGGCCGGGCGTCCTGCCGCTGCTGTCGCACGCGCTGTTCGCCACCTGGCATCACGACCAGGGTCGACGGTTGACCTGTCAGGGCTACCGGCGGGTCGGCGGGGTGCGCGAGGCGATCGCGTCCAGCGCCAGCGAGGCGTACGACCGGCTGACCCCGGACCAGCGGCGCCTGGCCCGCCGGCTGCTGCTGCGTCTGGTCCACGTCGGGACCGATACCGGAGACACCCGGCGTATCGTGCCTCTCGGCGAACTGTTGGCCGAGTTCGGGTCGGATGCGGTCGAGGTGGAGCGGGTCCTGGACCGGTTCATCACTCAGCGGCTGATCACCGCGCAGCGCGACACCGTACAGCTGAGCCATGACGCGTTGCTGGCCGCGTGGCCCGCGTTGCGCGGCTGGCTGAGCAGCGACCGGGCCGGGTTGGTGCTGCGTCAGCAACTCGCCACCGCCGCGGCGGCGTGGCGGGCCGAGGGCTGCGACCCTGCCGCGTTGTACCGGGGCACCCGCCTGGCCGCTGCCCAGGGTTGGGCGGCCGAGCACCCGGATGAGCAGTCTGCGCTGGTGCGGGAGTTTCTGGTCGCCAGCGGGCGACACGCCCGCCGCCACACCCGCCAGCTCCATCAGCTGGTCGCCGCGCTGTCCGCACTGCTGCTCAGCAGCGGGCTGCTCGCCGGGTACGCCTTCCAGCAGCGTGCTACCGCCAGTCAGCAACGCCAGACGGCCACCATGGAACGTAACGAGGCGGTGTCGCGGCTGGTCGCGGGCCAGGCCGACTGGCTGCGCGGGCGGGACGTCAGCCTGGCCCGACAGGTGGCGCTGGCGGCGTACCAGATCTCACCGACCGTCCAGGCCCGGTCCAGCCTGCTCGACGCCGCTGCGACCCCGACGGCCGCTCGGCTGGGTGGCACCGACGGTGCCGTCCAGGCGGTGGCATTCAGCCCGGACCGGCGGCTGCTGGCCGCCGGTGGTGCCGAGGGAAGGGTGCGCCTGTGGCGGGCTTCCGATCCGGTGCCCACCGCGCTCGGGGGCGTACTGGCCGGCCCGACCGGCACGGTGTTCACCGTAGCGTTCAGCCCCCGTGACGCACTGCTGGCCGCTGGCGGCGCGGACGGCAGGGTGTACCGGTGGCGGTTGGACGATCCGGCGCACCCGCAGGCGCTGCCACCGCTGACCGGGCCGACATCCACCGTGTACGCGCTCGCGTTCAGCCCGGACGGCGGCATACTCGCCGCCGGCAGTGCCGACCACCGGGTGTGGCGGTGGGCGCTGAACAACGCGGGGCCGGCGACGACCGCCGGCACCGGATCGAACGCCAGCCAGCCGCTGCCGGCGCTGACCGGGCCGGACGACGCCGTGCAGGCGGTGACGTTCAGCCCCGACGGGCGGCTGCTGGCCGCCGGCAGTGCCGACAGCACCGTACGGCTGTGGGACCTCGGGAACCGCACCCACCCGACCCGGCTGGCACCACTGGCCGGACACACCGGCAAGGTGCTGGCGCTGGCATTCAGCCCCGACGGAGACCTCCTGGCCAGCGGCAGTGGCGACCAGACCGTCCGGATGTGGTCGGTCGTCGACCCGCAACGGCCGGCGAAGCGGGGTACCGCCCTGCCCGCAGCGACCAGTTGGATCAACGCGCTCGCGTTCAGTCCCGACGGCGCCACCCTCGCCACCGGCACGTCCGACAAACGAGTCCTGCTGTACGACGTGGCCACCCACCGCGAACTGCGATCGTTGCCCCAGCCGACCCCGGTGACGGCACTCGCCTTCGGTGCCGACCAGCACACCCTGGCCAGCGCCGGCACTGACGGCTACGTGCGGTACTGGGGGCTTCCCGGCCCGCTGCTCGTCGGCGCGGGCGGAGCCGTGTTCAGCGCCGGGTTCACGCCGGACGGCACCGTACTCGCCGAAGCCGGTCGGGACCGGACGATCCGGTTGTGGCAGGTGGATGACACGCGCCGGCCGGAGCCGCTCGGTGCGCCGCTGAGCCGGCCAGCCGGTCAGCAGGGGTACGCAGGCACTGCCGCACTCAGCCCCGACGGGACACTACTGGCCGCCGGCGGACGCGACGGCGCGGTGGACCTCTGGGACATCCGTCGACCGGCGCGACCGAAGCGGATAGGACCGGCGCTCACCGGGGCGACCGCGCTCATCCAGACGGTGGCCTTCAGCGCGGACGGATCACTCCTGGCCGTCGCCGGTGACGACAGCACCACCTATCTGTGGCGGGTGTCCGATCCGGAGCGGCCCACCCTGCTGGCCACGGTCGCCGGCACCGGGTCGATCGTGCTGTCCCTGGCGTTCCACCCGAGGTCACCGGTACTCGCCGTCGCCGACACCGACGGCGTCGTACGGCTGATCGACCTCCATGACCCGACCCGACCGGCCCCGGCCAGCCCGCCGCTTCGCGGGCTGGCCGGGTACGCCTACAGCGTGGCCTTCAGCCCGGACGGCGGCCTGCTCGCCGTCGGCAGCGCCGACAAGACACTACGGCTGTGGCAGGTGTCCGACCCGGCCCACCCGATGGCGCTGCCCCGCCCGTTGCGCGGGCCGACCAGCTACGTGTACTGGGTGAGCTTTCACCCGTCCGGCCGCCTGATCACCGCCGCCAGCACCGACGGCACCCTCTGGATCTGGGACATCAGCCACCTGAACCGGCCCAACGTGGTGGCCACCCTCAGCCACGCCGACCAGGCCTACTACGTGGTCGCCTACCGGCCCGACGGACACACCCTGGCCGCCGGCAGCGCCGACGGCACCGTCCGACTCTGGGAGACCGACCCGCAACGGGCCGCTGAATCGATCTGCTCCACCATGGGAGAACCCATCAGCCGAGCTGAATGGGAGCAGTACCTGTCCAGCATCCCGTACCACCCACCCTGCTGACCAGGCCCAGCTCTGCACCGTCGGGCGCCTGACGCCCGGGCGGCGACCCGCTACGGTGGCGTGGTGCCACCTACCGACATCCATGCGCTCCGATGAGCGGGGGCCTCGCCGTCGCCGTACGCGAGCTGCGGCACCTGCCGGCGGTCTGGCGGGCACCGCATCGTTCCCCCGAACGCACCCGCGCGCTGGCGCTGGAGGGTGTCAACGCGCTGCTGCGACACTGTCGTGAGCGGGTGCCGGCCTTCGCCGACTATCCGGCCGGGCCCCTGGCGAGCCTGGACGAGCTGGCCGGGCTGCCCATCCTGACCAAACGCGCCGTGCTCGACGCGGGCGTGGAGTCCTTTCACACCCGGGGACTCGCCGCCGGGGCCTACCGGACGGACGTCACCAGCGGTACCACCGGGACGCGGCTGCACATCCGCCACGACGTCGACGCGTACGGCTATCACGGCGCGACCGTACTGCGGCGTTTCCTGCTGTCGGGCTACCGTCCGTGGTGGCGGATCGCGCACATCAAGCCGTTCCCCCGGCCGGTGCGCTGGTTCCAGCGGTTGGGCCTGTTCCCGCGGGTGGTGGTGCCGGCCGGCCAGTCCGACGCGGCGATAGCGCGGGCGGTCCTCGCCGTCCGACCCCAACTGATCATGGGCTATCCGGTGGTCCTGCGGGGTCTGCTGCGCGCCCTCGACCACGGTGAGCTGGCCCGGCTACGGCGCGGTCTCAAGCTGGTGATGACCGACTCGGAGCTGTTGACCGACGAGGTCGCCGCGCAGTTCACCGAGCGGTTCGGGGTGCCGGTGTACGACGAGTACTCGGCGTACGAGGTGCTGACGGTATCGAGCGGCTGTGCGGCGGGCGCGATGCACGTCGACGAGGACCGGGTGTGGCTGGAGATCGTGGACGAGGCGGGCGTGCCGGTCCCCGAGGGGGTCACCGGTTCGGTGGTGGTGACGCACTTCCGTGAGCGTGCCATGCCGTTGCCGCGCTACCAGTTGGGTGACCGGGCGTACCTCCTGCCGGCGGGTTGCCCGTGCGGTAGCCGGTTCCGCCGGATGCGGCTGGTCGACGGGCGCACCAACGACTTCGTCACGCTGCCCGGCGGTCGACGCGTGTACAGCGGTGTCTTCCTCGCGTTGGCGATGCACACGCCCGGTGTGGCGGAGTGCATGGTCCGGCAGGACGAGGCCGGCGAGGTCACGGTGCACCTGGTGCCCGAGGCTCCCGGCGAGACGGCCTTCGCCGCCGCGTGCGTCGCATTCGAGCAGGCCCTGGGCGAGGCGGTGGACGCCCCCGTCGTACTGCGGTTCGTGCGGGCGGAGCGGATCGCGTTGACACCGGGCGGCAAGGGCCGCTTCGTCGAGTCGGCCTACCGGCCGGGGGTCACCGGGGACCGCGCGGAAGGGGGATGAGCACGGCCCACTGGCGGATCATCTCGTGGCCGAGACGGCGCTTCTCCACGAGGCTGCCCTGGCCACTGAGGAAGCCACGGCGGCCGGTGTCGATGCACCAGCGGGCCAGTTCGAGGTTGTTGTGGTACCACAGGTCCCGACGGCCGCCCTCGGCCACCGAGAACGCGCCCCAGCCGGCCGAGAGCGGCAGCTCCGGATGGTCGAAGATCACGTTGAGGGCGATGAGCCGGTCGCCGTCGCGGTAGCCGTTGAGGTGGACGCCGGGCGTGGTGAGCTGCGCGGCGGCCATGGCGGGGGACATGAGCCGTTTGGGTAGCCACCACTTGTCGTGGTGGCGGTTCACGACGCTCGCGATCAGCTCGCACAGCTGTGCCGGCTGGACCTGGACCGGCTCCCTCCGCAGCGTGCTGGCCACGTGCAGGTCCGACGCGGCGACTCCGGCCAGGATCCGGCGCAGGTCGTAGCGTCGGCGCCGGCCCAGCGACCGCAGGTAGTCCTCGAACGAGGCGAACCGGTTGGGAAACCACGCGATGGGGCCGCCCTCCCGGACGATCGCCGGTCGGGTCAGCAACGCGGGCAGGGTCTCGGCGGACACCTGACGGAACATCAGGCCGCGTACCCGCCCGCCGTGGGCCTCCCGCAGCGCGGACCGGAGCGCGCCGATGGTGTCGGTCAGCGCGGCCCCGTCGGCCCCGGCAGCCAGCGTGATGCCCGGCAGTGTGCTGGAGGAGAGGCTGTCGACGTCGACGATCCCGGCCCACGGGACCGTGGAGCGGCCCGTCCGTGGCCCGTGGAAGCGGCCGGTGATCAGCCCGACGACGTCGGGTCCATACCGGACGGTTGCGGCGATGACCGTCCGTCGGCTCGCCGCCGCCCGCACGAGCGGCCAGGACCACGCCGCCATCAGGTGTTCCTCGGCCATGAAGGCGTCCCAGCCCGCAGGGGCGTCGGCTAGGTGGGGATCGTGCAGGGTGACCGTGAGCCCGTCGTTCATGCCCCCCCCGCCTTCATATCCGCCGACCATACCGTCCGTCGGCCAGGGCTCCCGGTGCCGTCTCGTCCGTGGTAAGGCGGCCGGGCGGTGGCACGGCGGTCGGCCGGGCGGCGGCGGGTGGGTGAGGGCGTGGACCCCGGCGACGCGCGCGACCCACTACCATCCGGCGATGGGTTGCGTGCGGGTGATCGGGGCGGGGCTGGCCGGCGCGACCGTCGCTCATCTCCTGCACGTGGCGGGCCGTGCCGTCGAGGTCGTCGAGGGCGATCCCACCTGGGGCGGCCAGCTCCGTACGGCCTCGGCCGCGGGCATTCTCTACGAGCCGGCCGGGGCGCACATCTTCCACACCGCCGACGTCGAGGTGTGGCGGCTGGTGACGGGCCTGGTCCGCTTCCTACCGTACCGGCACACCGTACGCACCGAGGCGTTCGACCGCGAACTCAGCTGGCCGCCGCAGCTGTCGGAGCTGCGTACCCTGCCCCGGTGGCCGCAGATCGCGCGTGAGTTGGCTGCCCGTCCGGCCCGGCCCGACGCCGCCAACTTCGAGTCCTGGTGTATGGGTCTGTTGGGGGAGACGCTGTACCGCGAGCTGATCGAGGGGTACACCCGCAAGCAGTGGGGCGAGGATCCCCGCAACCTTTCGGCCGGGTGGGCGCCCAAGCGTATCGAGCTGCGCGACGACGGTTACACCGATCTGTTCCGTGACCCGCACCAGGGCTGGCCGGAGGGTGGTTACCCGCGGCTGGTCGACGCGCTGCTGCGGGACGTACCGGTGGTCATGGGCCGTCGGGTCACCGTCGACGACTGGGACGAGGTGTGCGCGGGCGCGGACGCGGTCGTGGTCACCTGCGCACTCGACGAGTTCTTCGCCGAGCACCTGGGACGGTTGCCCTGGCGGGGGGTGCGGCTGGTCAACCACTACCTGCCGGGGGTGGAGCACGTGCTGACGTGCGGGGTGGTGAACACCCCGAGCCCGCTCAAGGCGCACACCCGGGCCATCGAGACGAAGTGGATGAGCGGCCAGACCGGGCCGGGCACCGTGGTCAGCTACGAGTATCCGGGTGCGCCCGCGCGCCACTACCCGATCGACGACGTGCAGGGGGCCAACCGGGCGCTGGCCCGCCGCTACCTTGAGGAATTGGCGGGGTTGCCCGGCCCGCCCCGCTACGTGGCCGGGCGGCTGGCCACGTACACCTACATCGACATGGACCAGGTCGTCCGTCAGGCGTTGAACACCGCCCGCCGGATCCTCGGCGAGGTCTAGGCTGTGTGTCGAAGTCAGTCGACGGAACTCCGACGGCAGATCGGTCTACTGCTGGTAAGGCTCAGAACGCTTTATGGTGCGCGAAAGCAAGCTGGTGTCGGCAGGGAGCGCGTCGGGCGTGTCAACAGGCGTGGCGTCGGCGCGGAACGCGATTCCTCCCGCAGTCTGGTCTCGGGCCGTCACTGTGTCTTCGACCTTGATCGACTGTCCTGCCGACTCGTGGCCGGTACGGCCGGGCGGGTGACCGCCCCGTCGTGGGTCCGTACCGAAACGACCTTGGTCGTCTTCCCTTTTCGGCCATCAAGGGTCGTCACGGTCAGACTTACCTGGTAGTCACCGTCGGCCGCGTACCGATGGGTGGGGGAGAGCCCTTCGAACGTCGTTCCGTCACCGAATTTCCACAGCCGTGAGGCGAATTCCACCCTGCCGGGGTCGAACGAGTAGTCATGGAAGGAGACGGTGTCCAGGGTGCTCGGATCGGTGGGGCTGTAGGAGAAATCCGCATTCGGGTTCGGCGTGACGTGGACGTCGAGTTCGGCCGGCCCCGTGCTCGGTTCGGTCGGGCAGCACCGCAGGTCGACCTGGAACAGGTAGGTCGTGCCAGCTTCCGCCCGGAAGGTGAACGGGACGTTGTACCGGTATGAGCAGCCCAGCAGGGTCAAGTTCGTCAACGACGTCCCGCTGTAGCCGGCGACCGAGCCCCAGTAGCCCGCTGAGGCGGTGATGGAGCGGGTGACCGTGGGGGTGTACGAGTACCAGCGCGTCTGCTTCGCATTGAGGCAGGCGGTCGGTTCGCCGACCTCCATGCTGGCGGTGTCCAGATCCACCGCGCGTGAGAACGGCAATTTGTTGATCACCTTGGCGGCGGCGAAGCTGTCGTTCTTCGGCCGGTTGGCCCGCTTGAGGGAGAAGGTCAGCTCACCGGCCTCCGCCTCGAAGTACGAGGTGACCATGAAGTGGTAGGTGGTGCCCGCGGTGGCCGTGAAGGTGATCCGGGAATCCGCGTCGCCGTAGCTTTCGTTGCAGGCTACGAGGTCCAGCGACCCGGAGGGGCCACTCCAGGCGGACAGGACCGTGCTGTAGTCGCTCCCGAGGGTGCTTGCCTGGATCAGCGTGTCCTTGGTGGGGGTGAAAGTAAACCAGACGGACTGATAGTCTCCGCATTCCCCGGGATCCGCCGGATCGGTGGTGGCGCTGCTGGTGTCCTGCGTTGTCTGGAAGGGCAGGCTGCTGACCGTCGTGGCGCTGGCGAATTCGTCGTTCGCGGGCTGGGCGAAGGCCGCTGTCGGCCGGACACCGACCAGCGCGGTCAGAATAGCCAGAACCAGGGAGAGTCTCAGTACCACCGGTTTGATCATTGCGACTCCTTGCGATAAGCGTCCGGTTTCGCTCCGTAGGCCGTGTCAGGTTAGCAGAGCGCATTGCCCGGAGTGATGATGCGTATCGCGGGGTACGGCTCATTCATGATTCATTCCAGTGCGCATCCGATTATGGATGGGATGCGGCATTGCCTATGTATCAGTGATGGTTCGCCACACCGCCGAGATCGAGTGATATCTCAACGCACCAATGTCTGCATTCGTTCGACGGTCGGCACCCGTGGGAAGCTGATGGGCGTACTGATGCGGACGAACGGTGGGTGGTGTTCGTCGTCAGCGTCGATGAAGGGGCGGATCGTACCGATCAGTCGGCCGCGTCCAGGAGCCGGCGTACGTCAGATCGTGGGACACGCCGCGCACCTCGGCCGACCCTCACGCCCCGACCACCGTACCGTCAGGCGGTGACGGACCCGGGTTCCTCGATCAGCCGGCTCGCCAGGGCCACCAGTCCGGCGCTGTTGGCCGCCGTGGACAGGACGACGTCGCCCGGCCGCAGCCCGTCGCGCAGCAGTTCCCACGCCTCGGGTACACCCACCGCGCGGTCCACGACCACGCCGTCGCCGGCGGCCCTGGCGGCGTAGCAGCCGGGCGGCAGTGCGGGCCGCCATCGCGGTGACCAGCTCGTTGCCGTCGAGCACCGCCAGACCGTCGTCCTCGGCGGGCGGCAAGGCCACCACCAGCTCCCCCTTGGCCCGGGCGATGTTCTCCACCGACCCGGGCTCGCCGAGGTGCGCGTGCCCGACCCGGGTGACGACACCGACCGTGGGTGGGGCGATCTCGGTCAGGTACGCGGTGTGCCCGATGCCGCGCGCCCCAGCTCCAGCACCAGGTAACAGGTCTCGACGGTCCGCGCCGGCGCAGTCAGGTCGAACCGCCTCGTCACCGCTAGGGTGTCCACGAGGTCTCCGGCTATTCAGGGTCTGCTTGGTCGCTGAACCATCTACCGGAGACCTCACTGTCTTTCGATCTCCGACACGCGAAGATCCTCAAACCAGCTCAAGCCCCGGCACCGACTCCGACACAGGCCCTAGGGCGTGGCGGGTGGGCGTTCGGCCGGGGTGGGCGTCACCGCCCAGCCGTCGAAGCGGGCCGCCCACCGGTCCAGCGGCAGCGTCAGGATGACTGCCGCGAGCAGCAGGTGGACCGCGCAGAACACGATCGCGACGGTCGCGGTGGGCGGACCACCGACGAACACCGTGATGTGTGACGCCCAGTGCAGCACCCGTGGTCTGGGGCCGTTCCAGTCGTTGGTGTAGTAGAACGACAGGTCGTTGAGGCCGGAGATCAGGACCAGGACCGCGGCCAGGCCCGCCCGCAGCACCCGGCCCGCCGACGCGCCACCGAGCCGGTAGGCGAAGAGCACGGCGAGCACCGTGAACGCGTTGAGGAAGATCGTCCACTGGTACAGCCGGGGAAACGCGGCGTCCTGGTCGGCGGCTTCGGCGTAGCCGAAGATGTGGTCGACGTTGAGGGTGTCCACCAATCCCATGTAGCCGACGAACAGCACCGCCAGCAGTGCCAGGCCGAGCCCCGGGCGCTGGGGGAAGTAGGCGACCGCGAGCACCGCGCACAGCAGCGGCGCGGTCTTGAGCAGCACCTCGCCCAGGTGGTCGATGGTGCGGTCCGGCGGCAGCACCAGCATGATCAGCGCGGCGAGGCCGCCGCCCACCGTGGCCGGCAGCAGCCACCACCAGCGGCGAATCACTTCTCGGTCCAGAAGGGGCCGAGGGCCAGGGCGTCCATGCCGGTACGCAGGTAGCACCGCACGGCATCGGCCGGGGTCCGCACGATCGGTTCCTCGTTGTCGTTGAACGACGTGTTGACCACCATCGGCACTCCGGTGAGTTCGTCGAACCGGGTGATGAGCCGGTGGTAGAGGGGGTTGTCGGTGGCCGAGACGGTCTGCACGCGGGCCGTCCCGTCGACGTGGGTGATCGCCGGCACCCGCTCGCGTTGGTGTTCCAGGACGTCGAAGACCAGCAGCATCACCGGCGACGGGTAGTCGGAGGCGAAGTACTCCCCGGAGCGCTCGGCCAGGCAGGAGGGCGCGAACGGCCGGAACGGCTCCCGGTGCTTGACCTTCTCGTTGAGCCGGTCCTTGGTGTCCTTGCCACGCGGGTCGGCCAGGATCGACCGGTTGCCCAGCGCCCGCGGCCCGCACTCCATGCGCCCCTGGAACCAGCCGACGATCCTGCTGTCGGCCAGGGCCCGCGCGGTCGTGTCGGTGATGTCGTCGGCGCGCCGGTAGGGCAGACCCGCATCGGCCAGCGCCTTCTCCATCTCCGCCTCGGTGTACTGCGTCCCGAGGAAGATGTAACCGCCGGTGGGCCGGGGCTGGCCGAGGCTCGCGCCGACCTGCAACGCCGCGCCGAGCGCCGAACCGTCGTCGGCTGCGGCGGGCTGGGCGAAGAAGTCCTCGAACGGGGTCTCCAGCAGGATCCGCCCGTTCATGACGCTGTTGAGCGCCACCCCGCCCGCGGTGACCAGACGGGTCTCCCCGGTGTGCCGTTGCAGCCAGCGGGCGACGTGCAGGCCCGCCTCCTCCAGGGTGGTCTGTAGGCCGTACGCGATGTCGGCGTAGTACTGGGGCACCTCGTCACGGGTACGCGGGCGCGGCGGGCCGAACCGTTCCAGGAACTTCGCCGACATCTGGTGCTTGCCGGTGGCGTGGTGGCGGAACCAGCTCAGGTCGAGTTCGTAGTGCCCGTCGGGCAGCAGCCGGACCAGTTCCCGCATCGCCTCGACGTGGGTCGGCTCGCCGTAGGCGGCCAGTCCCATCACCTTTCCCTCGTCGCGGGTGGGGTGGAAGCCGAGGTAGCTGGTGACGCAGGCGTACAGGGCGCCCAGTGAGTGCGGGAAGCGCACCCGGCGCACGTCGCGGATCCGGTCGCCCTCGCCGACGGCGAGGTAGGTCGACGTGCCGTCGCTGCCGATGCCGTCCCAGGTGATGATCGCCGCGTGGTCCCACGGCGACAGGAGGTACCCGCTGGCCGCGTGGGACAGGTGGTGGTCGACCAGGTGCACCTTGAAGCGCACCGGCCCGGTGTGGCCGACCGCCTCGCACAGGATCTTCTTCATCGTGTACGACCGGCGCAGGTGCAGCAGGAGCGCGCCGCCGACGTGGTAGTCGTCGGAGTGCGACTGCACGCCTGCGGAACGGAGGGTGGCGGCGATCCCCGACGCCCTGCCGCCGTAGGTGCCCGCGTCGTTGCGTAGCACCGCCAGCGTCGCCGGCAGGTGCGTGACGAAGTGCTTGAGCGCGTGCGTGACCTCCTTGCGGGCCTGCCAGAAGTAGGCGACGTGGTCCACCTCGGCCAGGGTGATGCCGGCTGTCGCCAGGCACTCGCGGATGGCCCGTGCCGGGAAGGTCCCGTCGTGCTTCACGCGGGAGACCCGCTCCTCCTCCACGAAGGCCACGATGCGGCCGTCGTGCACCAGCCCGGCTGCCGAGTCGTGATGCTGGTTGATGCCCAGCACGTACATGCGATTCTCCGATCCCGATCGACTGGATGCTTGAGCTTGCCGCCTAACGGCGGCTTCGACAACATTTGTCGAGCTGTCATTTTCCTATTCGGAGGGCATATCCACTGAGATACCTGAATTCGGGCAGGGGGTATGGGGAATCGAAGCATACCGCTATTGTGGGGGTCGTTTGCGTGCCGGCTTCACCTGTGCCGGCGCCACCGGTGGCGCGACGATGTGCCGGAAAGGCGGCCGTATTGCCGGATATCAACCATGGCGGCGACGGATTCGCCCTGACCGTTGTCGTGCCATGTCTGAACGAGGCGGACAATATCGACGCGGTCCACCGGGAAATTGTTGCCGAGTTGTCCGGATACGCCGGCCTGGAGATCCTGTTCATCGACGACGGCAGCACCGACACCACCCTGGACCGGTTCCGCGCGCTGGCGGAAAAGGACCCAGCGGTGTCCTACCTCTCCTTCACCCGCAACTTCGGGCTGGAAGCGGCGTTCTCGGCGGGCTACCGCTACGCCCGCCACCCCTGGATCCTGCACCTGGACGCCGACCTGCAGTTCCCGCCCGCCGAGGCGCACAAGTTGATCGAACGGGCCCGCGAGGGCTACGACGCGGTCTTCGGCATCCGGGTGGACCGGCAGGACCGCCTGCTGCGTCGGGCCGCGTCCGGGCTGCACGATCTGATCGCCCGGCGGCTGCTGCGCATCGAGATCCCCGCCGGTGGCACCAGCTTCCGGCTGCTGCGCACCGACGTCGCCCGCCGGGTCGTGGACCTGCGCCTGGCCACGCCCTACTTCATGGCGACCCTGCCCCGGCTGACCGGTGCCTGGACGACCGTCCCCACCGCGCACCGCGCCCGTCGCAGCGGCGAGGCCAAGGTGACCGTACGCGGTCTGGCGCGGCACGCCGTGGAGCTGTTCATGTCCCACTCTGCGCGCCCGGTCGTCGCGGCCGGGCAGGTCAGCCTCGCCGCCGCCGCACTGGCGCTGGCCGGCGCGGTCTGCGCCCTGCTGCCCGGCCGCCTGCCCGCCGCGGCGGCCCTGCTCGGGCTGGCGCTGGCCGCCGGCCTGACCGGCCTGGCCGTCGCCACCCGGTACCTGCTGCACATCGCCCGGCCGCCGGGCCGGCTGCCGCAGTTCCTGATCCGCGAGGCCAACATCCCGACCGCCGCCGAGGACACGCTCGCGCCGCCCCCGGCGCGGCCGGCCCGCGCACCGCTACCCCTGCCGGAACCCGCGGCATGAGAACCCTGGCCGTGCTCGGCGGCGCGGACGGGGCCATCACCACCCTCGTCACGGCGGCGCGCCTCGGACTGCACACCATCTGCATCGACGCGCGTACCGACGCCCCCGCGACCGCCTACGCCGCGGAATTTCTCAACCTGAGCACCCGTGACGTGCCCGTGGTCGCCGCCGCGCTCGCCGCGCGCGACGACCTCGCCGGCGTCGTCTCTCCCGCCAGTGACGTCAACCTGCCCGCCCAGTACCAGTTGTCGCAGCTGCTCGGCCTCCCCAACGGGCTCTCCCCGCAGGCGCTGCGCGCCTCCGTCGACAAGGGATACTTCCGCGAGGTCTGCGACCGGCTGGGCCAACCCGGCCCCAGGTTCGTGCAGGACCGGCCCGAGGCCGTGGTGAGCGGGTGCGGGAACCTGCGCTACCCGGTGATCGTGAAACCGACCGACTCCAGCGGCGGACGCGGCATCAGCCTGTGCACCTCCCCCGCCGAGGTGCCCGCCGCCGTGGACGCCGCCGCCGCGTACTCCGCCGCAGGCATCGTGATCGTCGAGGAGTTCCTCGACGGCGAGCACTACGCGGTGGAGGCCGTGGTCGCCGACGGCGAGATCGTGCTCTTCGGGCTCGGCGCACGTACGCTCACCGAGCCACCGCACTTCGTCACCCTCGAACACGTCATGCCCGGGGCGGACGCGGACCTCGTCGCCCGCTGCCGGGCCACCACCGAGGAGATCGTCGCCGCGCTCGGCTACCGGTGGGGATCGCTCAACGCCGACCTGCTCGTCGACCGCGACCACCGGGTGATCGTCATCGAACTGGGGGCACGTCTGGGCGGCAACGGCTCCGCCGAACTGCTCGGCCTCGTACACGGCGTCGACGTCACCGCCGCGTACGTGGCGATGGCCGTCGGCGAGCGACCCGACCTGACCCCCGGTGAGCCGGCCTGCGCGGCGATGCGGGTGCTGCGCGCGGCCCGGCCGGGCAAGCTGGTCGCCGTCCGCGGCGACGACACGGTACGGGCACTGCCCGGCCTGGTCGACTTCATCCTCGCGGTCCGTCCGGGCGACCACGTCGAGCCGTACCACCGGGCGGGCGCGAAACTCGGCTACCTGCTCGCGACCGCCCCCGACCACGACCAGCTGCGCGCCACCCTCGCCGCCGTCGACACCCACCTGCACTTCGACGTACAGCCGGAAGCGGCCGTGAGCGGTCCCGACCCGGTCGCATGAGGACAGCCGCCCCGGCCGCCCTGCCCCGGCCGCGCGTCGTGGTGGTCCTGCTGGCCGGACGCGGCGCGTACCGGCTCGCCGTGTACGCCGCAGGACTGATTCTGCTGGCCGTGTGGGGTCCGGACGAGTTCGCCGCCTACGCGGGACCTGTCGGTGCGCTCGCCTGGTACACCGTGGCGGTGTCCAGCGGACCGGAGAAGGCCGCGCTGACCCTGATCGCGCGGCCCGGCGGCGCGCACCTGCACCGGCTGGTGCGCGCCATCGCGGTCACCGGGCTCGCCGTGCCACTGGCCGGATGGCTGCTGCTGATCGTGGCCGGCGCGGGGGACACCGCCGTCCGCTACGCCGCCGCGGCCACCGCCGCGGGCGGGATCGGCTGCGCCACGGTCCTCGTCGCGCTGTACCGGCTGCGGGGCGCCCCGCTGGTCGACGGCGCGGCGTACCTCACCGTCGCGGTGGCGTATGCCGTCGCGGTCGCGCTGGCGCTGGCCGGAGCGGGCGCCACCCAGGTCCTCACCGCGCTGGCCGCCGCCGGTATCGCGGTGAACACCGCGCTGCTCGTCGGCCTCGCACGCGGCGACCGCAGCCCGCCCGGTCCCAAAGCAGGTGCGGACACCGCACGGAAGCAGGCGACGCAGTACCCGGACCCGGCCGCCCACGGCGGTACGGCACGACCTGCCGACCCGGCTACGGATCACGGGGACGCGGTCGCCTCCGACGTACCGGCGCTGTCACGCCGGGTCGCGCTGCGCGCCGCGGCGCTGCTCGGCGTCGCCGAACTGTCGGGCACGGCCGGCGCGTCGGCCCTGTACGCCGCCCTGGCCGGCCTGGGGGACGCCGCCGAGATCAGCCTCTTCTACGTGCTGGCCGTGGTCACGTCGGTGGTGTCCACGGGGTGGGGCTACCTGCTGCGCCTCGTCCAACCCGCCGTCGCGGACCGCTACGACCAGGCCGGCGAGCAGGCCGGCTGGCGGGCCGCCCGACGGACGCTCGGCGCAACCATGGCGTTCGGGCTACCCGCAGCCGTCGCGCTGACCGCCGCCGCCACCGCCGGCGCGGGACCGGACCTGGTCTATCCGGCGATCGCCGTGGAGATCGTGCTGTTCGGCGCGAACGCCGTGTCGGCACTGCTCCTGGAGGTCAGCGGCGCGCGGGGTCGACGCTGGTCGGCACAGGCGGCGGCGGCGCAGTTCGCCGTCGTCGCCGGGACCGGTTGGCTGCTCGTACCGGTCACCGGTGCCCTCGGCGGTGTCGCCGCGCTGGTCGCCGGCGAGCTGGTCCGGGCGGCCCTGCTGCGGCTCGCCGCCGGCCGGGCGGCCAGCAGGTGAGGACCGGACGGTCACGGACTGGGCTGCCCGGCGGACCGCCGCCGGTACCGGCGACGGCCGGAGCGGGTCAGCTCGGAACGTCCACCCGGCACCACACCTCGGCGTCGGCCAGGAACGCGCTGGATGACGTCGTCGGCTCGCGGGTCACCTGAGGTGATCCCGCTACGGCCACCCCGCCGACGGTCAGCCGCCCCTCGGCGCACGGCACGTACACGGTGGAGAGCAGGTTCGGGGTGCCGCCGAGGTCGAACTCGGGCACCCGGATCAGCCGCCGGTCGAGCGGCTCGCCGATCTCCACAACGACGTCGGCCGCCTGCGCGCGGACACCCCGGGCCAGGTCGTAGTCGAGACGGACCGCGGTGTGCGTCACCGCCGGTATGCCCCACGGCAGGCCCTCGACCTCCGGAAAGTGCCGGGTGAACTCGTCGGTCAGCCACTGGCCGAGTTCCGGTCGTGGGGTCAGGATCCGGACCTCGCCCGCCTGCCACACCACGACCGCCTGCCCCGGGCCCCGTTCGGACCAGTCCACCCGCCACACCGACGCGAACGCGGTGCGCTCTCCGGCGGCGTCGAACAGGGTGAGCCCGGGGTTGGCACCGATCAGGCGTACCGACATCGTCATCCCTACCCCGCCACGAACCTGTCCGGACCGTGAACCTATCAGTGCTACCCGTGCTGGGAACGAAGCCGGGACGGCGAATGACCCGAAAATGAGCCGCAGTGCCTCCTCCGTCCATGGGGGCGGTCCTGCTTACGCTGGTTGAGGCCGACGGTTGTCGTACAGCGGATGGTAGTCAATGCGGACCCGGCGCTGTTCGGCCTCGGCGATCCATACAGTCACGACGGCTGGGCTGGCCCCCTCGTCTAGGGCCTTCCTGTAGCTGGCGATCTTCTTGTCGAACTCGGCACCGGGTTTGCGTGCTGGATGCTGCTTGGGGAGTACCGTCTCTTCTGGTGTGGCGAGTGATTGAGCGAGCAGTCTGATGGTCTGATCGCGATTTTGACGGATCGAAAGCCGAGGCGAGCCAACGATCGAGGAAGACCCGAAGCCGGAACAAGGCGACGATCGACTGAACATCAACATGCCGGCCTGCCAACAAGCGCTTCGGATGGAACGGACCCGGTATCCCGTGGCCCGTGCCGCTCCGCAGGTCCACCATGGGGCGCCGGTGTAACTTCCTAACCAAGGGGCAGTCGAGGTTCAGGCTCCTTCTCCGCAGACTCGGAGCGAGAACCGAGCATGCCAAGAACACCTTTGACAAGTAGCCAGATCGCAACGCTCGGCATTCCGAGACTCGGAACCGCAAATATCCAGGCAACCCATCCGCTGGCCTTTTCCCAATTGCCATTGGCGATGGCAAGCATTGCTCCAACGGTGGTCGTTCCAGCTGTGGAGAACAGCATGATCGAAAGAGACGAGCCGTTGAGTTTCTGGATATGCGGGCTTGACGGACTGGGTCTGCTTGCTGCCGGCCCGAATGCCATGTTCGCGGCAAGGTAGAAAAAGAGGGCCAGGATCATGAATATGATGAGCAGAGGTGCCGCTGCCGACGTCAGGCTTCTATCCAGACTCAACCACACCCACAGGGCCTCGCCGACCCGAACGAGTAGGAGTAGCTCGGCTGTGCACGCTACGCTGATCAGAGTGAAACGAAGAAATCTATCTGGACTACTTCCCGGCAGAACGTCAAGGTTGGCTCCCTCTTCCGCACGGTCGTCGAAGTACGTGTGGACAAGAAGAACGATCCCGCCCACGGCAGCGACGGAGCCGATGGCCAACAGGGCACTCGCCACGGCCGTTGCGGCCCAGACCCTCCGACAGGACGCATCGGCTTCACCGGAGATCAGGGAAAACAAGTACGAACCCAGTCCCAGTGCAATGAATCCGGAGAGGAATGGTGTCAGGGCTGGCAGGCGCGCCGTCAGGCTTCTGGGCTGGCGCTCAACGAGTAGCACAATCAGACCCGCAAACATGAAACCGCTGATCAATCCACTAAGTGCAGACATCGTCGGAGCCGCGCCGACCACATCCCAGGCGGCAATGCCGCAGGGGTTTCCCATGTGGGTAGTCCTTCACAGGAGAGGGAGAGCCACGACGTTAGCGTAATCGCTCGGCGTTAGCAAGAAGTAACTCGGCTCTGACCGAATGGCCTTGACGGATCTCGGTGAAGACTCTTCGCAAAAAAGATCTTCAAGCAAACGGCACGGCCGGTTGGCCGCAAAGAGGCGTGCGATACCGTGAACCATATTCACCGTGTTACCGGCTCAATGTGAACAAACCTCGATCTTGCGCGACAGTGTTGTCCATGACGATGAAGCCATCGCGGCGAGCATGGCCGACGCCCGCGCTGTCGGGATCCATGTCTCGAACTCACCGCGGGAATCGAGGGACTGCGTCGGGCGCCCCGATGGTGCCGTTCCTCGTCCATCGCCACCGCGGTCACCTCGAGCGGTGGTACCGACGTGCTCGTCGGCAGCCGCTTGGCGAGCGGCTTTCGGCGCAGTCCGTGAGCGTTGACGGCACCGGCTACGCTCGCGGTGACTGAGGATTACATCTATGTCACGATTGGTGGCCACACCTGACTGTGTGCCCGACCGCGGAGGTGTGTCGTGATTCCGAACATCGTCGCCGGCCTGATCACCTCCGTACTGCTGGCTCTCGTGACCCTTTCCTGGCGTCACCGTGGGTACCTTCCGCTGCTGCGGACGACACTCCTCTCCTCCGGACAGCTACGGGTCTCGGTGGCGACACTCATCCGGATCAAGCAGGATGACTGCTACGTCCTCTTCCACCACCCCTACCGGCCCAGCGCTTACGGCCCACCCGGCGGCGTCCTCAAGTACGCCCCGTCAGCGCGCCGCACCCTCGACGCCCTCGGCTTCGTCGAGCACAGGGTCTCCGAGATGGAGGAGACGATGGTGTACGACCTGCGCGGATTCCTGCCGGCCCGACACGGGATCGGCTTCATGCGCTGGTACGCCACCCGGCGGGACCGCGAGTGCGGTGCCGACGCCGCCCGCCGTGAACTGGCCGAGGAACTGGCCGAGACCGGCCACCCGGAGCTGATCCCGCTCGTTACGGATCTCGTCTTGGAGCCGGTACGGACCGTGTTCGAACCGCCTCGCCGGGTGGGTTCGATGGCGTACCGCACGATGCGCGCGTTCGAGGTCTACGACGTCGTCGTGGACAGCCCGGCTGCCGCCGACCTGCTGCGCGCCCTGCAGACACTTGGCCGCGACGCCACCGAGACGCAGATCATCGCGGTCAACAGCAGGGACATCCGGCACGGAAGGCACGGATGGCACCTGATCGCTCCGCAGTCGGCCTTCCTGCTCGGCGACCGGCGGCTCCACGAGGACCTGCCCGCGCTGCGGTGATCCCGGTCAGGCCAACCTGGCCAGCACCCCGGCTTTCGCCGCCTCGCTCATCTGGATCTCCCACAGAGTGTCACGGCACTCGGGCCCCAGACCCGGTGCGGTGAGTCGTTCGGCGATCCGCTGTGCGATCCGCGGCGGCCCGTGAAGTTCCGCCGGGGTGCACGGTCCCGGGGCCCACCACCGCAGGGCATTACCGGCTGCCGTACGCATCCGGGGATCCGCGGTGAGTTCGGTGAGCAGGACACTCCAATCACCCAGGTAGGCCAGGGCGATGGCCTTGGCCACCCGTCCACTCGGGTCGTCACCGGTGTCGACACCGGACAGTGTGGCGTGCCACGCGTCGGCTTCTGGCGACGGTGCGTCGCCGGACACCAGCCGGGCCAGGTATCCCGCGACGGCGAGAACCTCGGCGCGGGCCGTCGTGTGGTGGACGCCGGTGACCCCGGACTGCATCGCCCCGGTGAGCGTGCCGAGGGCGGGGTCGGCGAGTAGCGCGACGGCCATGGGCAGGGCTCTGGTCAGCTCGGCGGTGGCCGCGGCCCGCAGGAAATCCACGCACTCCCAGGTCGCCGTGACCGCCGGCCGCAGCGACCACAGACGCTCGCGGACCTCGTCGGTGACCCATGCGGGTCTCGGCGACACTCCGGCGTGCAGGGGAAACCCGGAGGCGGCCAGACCTGCGACGGCGAGCCGGGAATCCTGCTGTGTGCCGGCGAGTAATGTCGGCCAGCCGGTGAACACGGCCCGGCAGTGGGCCATCGCCGCAGGCCAGGGCCAGCGCAACCGGGCGGCGTCTCCCCGTACACGCAGGGCGGTGTGGAGCCGGTCGGCCAGCCGCAGCCCGGCCAACGCGTCGATCGCTGCGGCCGCTCGTAGCAGTGCCGCCGGACCCTGTAGCTCGCCGCCGGCGTCGACCAGGGCGGTGGCGAGGCGCTGCGCCAGATCCAGCGCCGACGCCCGAAGGCCGCTCAGCTCCGGGTCGGCGGCGATCCGCTGCAGCAGAACCGCGACGATCAGCGGATCCGGGGAGGCTTCCTGCTCGCATTCCTGCAGGAGGTCGGCGATCTCGGTGCCGTCGCCGGCCAGTCGTCTGTGGATGTGCAGGACACCGTCGGGGTCGTCGGGCTCGGGGAAATCGGTCAGCAGCTCGTCGATCTGCTCACCGATGATGGTGTGGATCTCTACGGCGAAGCGGCGGGCGAGCAGCAGCGGCAGCCGTGTCGCACGCGGTATGCGGCGGGTCAGCAGGGTGATCCGCTCGTCCTGGAGGGCGCGGCTGTCGGCAGCGGTCGTCGTCGCCGGCAGCTGCGCCTCGATGTCGGTGAGCCGCCTGCTGGTCGCCGCGGTGTAGGCCGTCACTTGCGCGGGGGTCAGCTGGATCCGGTCGAGACGGAGCGTGTGGTGGGCCGCGTCGGCGACCGGCCATGGGGCGTCGTCGGTGAGGGTAGCCGCCACCAGGACGGACAGGTCGGAGAAGCCACGAGCCGCACGCAACGCGGCCGCCCGTACCTCGGTGGGAGCCGACCTGTCGCGCAGCACCCTCAGCACCAGACGCCGGGAGCGCGTTTCCTCGACGGCGATCACCCGGGCCTCGACGGGTGTTCGGGGATCCTCCGCCACCTCGGTCAGACTGTCGGATCCGGCTTCGCCGAGCAGGGACAGCGCCCGGCCCGCGCGGGCCCAGAGCGCGGAGCCCGTCGTCGGGTCCTTCAGCAGCGCGGTCATCCGCGCCACGAACGCCTCGGTGTGCTCGCTCGGCGGGCGGGCGGCGGCCAGCACGTGGGCCACCGGCACCGGATCGGCGCCGTCGAGAAGGCCGATCACCTCGCCGGCGCCGGCCATCGACACGTACAGGCGAATCGCCTCCTGCCATCGCATCGACCGGGCTCTCGGCTCGAGGGGCACGAGACCGTCGATCAGGGCCCGGGCGGCGAAGAAGTCGCGGTAGACCGGGAATGCGAACTGCAGGTCGTGCCCCAGCACACCCTGATCCACCAACGGGGCCAGAGTCCCGACCGGCGGCGCGGTAGCGCCGTCGAGTTCGGTCGCTGCCATGGCCGAAGCCGCCTCGGAGCACTGAAGATGGTCGCCGAGCAGATCGGCCACGGTGGCCGGAACTGCCGCACGGGTCAGCCGGCGGCCGAGCAACGAGAGGAACAGTGGCGTACGGGCCAGCTCGCGCAGCCCCGGCTCGGTGCCGTTGAGCAGAGCCCGCACGAGTCCGGCCGCGCGGCCTACGGAGATCGTGCCGGGCCGGCGACGGGCCGCCGCCGACATCAGGTAGATGATCGCTTGCGGAATGCTGGGTTCGGCGAGGTCCAGTCTCTCGAAACCGGTCAGCCCGTCCTCGGTATCCAGGCGGGTCGCCACCGCGACCGGGACACGCGGATGTGCACGACGAAGGTGCAGCAGCCACTGTCGGGCCGCGTCCCGCGCCTCGCCGTGTACGCCGTGCCATTCGTCGACGATCACGTGGACCGCCCCCGCATCGAGCAGCGTGGCCGCGGCCGGGCCGAGAACGGTGGCGACTGCGCCCGCCGATGTCCGGCCGGCGAGATCCACGGCGCGCAGCATCACCGGGATGCGTGTCCCGTCGCTGATCAGCTTGTCGCGCAGCACCGAAAGCGCTGTGGACTTCCCCGCCCCGGAGCGGCCGGCCAGCCGGACCGCAGGATGGTTCGCCAGATGGGCGACGGCGTCGGAGATCTGCTCACCGGTACGCTCCAGTCGGCCGCCGAGGTCGATGAGTGGTCCCGGTACACCGGACGCCGAGAGTCCAGGACTTTTGAGAAAGGCACGGGCCAGCGCGCCGGCCGCCTCCGCGAGAACCGTCTCCAGCACCGGCAGCGACCCACGACGGTCCGCCTCGACCGCGGCCGCCGCTGTCAGGTCGGGCGAAACCAGCCCCGGTGTGCCCAGGGCGTCGACCACGATCTCGGTCAGGTCCGCCTCGCTCCACCGTGCCAGCGGCCGATCTCCGAGCCATTCAGCGGCCACCGATCCGGCGGCCAGCGACGCCCGCCAGTGCTCCGGACGCTGCCGACGCCATTTGAGGGTCCGGTGCGCGGCCAGCAGCAGGTGACGCTGATACTCCAGCCAGAACCTGGCCGCGCCTGCCGGATGACAGCGCTGCGCCTCCCATCTCAGCCGGGCCAGAATCAGAAACGTCGGTCTGAGGGCGCCGGCCGGCACGAGCCGGTCGACGACCGCGTCGCGAACCGTGGGGGTCGTTGCCGGGAAACACACTGCCGCTACCGCGAGGAGCCGTTGCAACCGCACCATGTCGTCCAGCCCCATGTGCACCGCGACGACCCGGCGCATCAGATTGATCTCCAGCCAGGTGAAATCGACGAGCAACGGCTGGTCGTCGTGGGTCCGGGCATGATCGATGAGGTACGGGTGACCGCCGGCGATCAACACATTGTCGCCGTGCAGGTCACCGTGGACCACGCCCCGTACCCGTGCCGGCACCTCCTCGTCGAGCACCTGCGGGAGGACCGCGAACATGGCGTCCACCAGGTGAGGATCGGCATCCTCGGCGAGCGCCTCGCCCATCCGGCGCAGGGTGTCCGCCGTCCGCCAGCCGACCACCTCGCCCGAGACACTGAACGGTCCCGGCCCGACAACGGCCGGTGACAGCGGGCCGGGCGAGCCGGGTCGTAGCCGCAGTTTTACCCGCATGCCGTCGCGTTCCCCGACGACGTCGTCCTCGTCGTTCTCGTCGTGCGGAATCTGCAGTTCGTGGACCGTGACTCGCTCACCGGGCCCCGGTCGTGGTGCTGCCAGGCGGGCCTGGACGATCACGGCTCTCGGCGGCATGGTCCGCCCGACCTGGGTGGTCGCCGTATCCGACCATGCCCGGCCGGTTACGGCGCGATCGACCTCGACGACCAGGTCTGCGCCGAGCGTCGTGTTGAACTCGGCAAGTGATCGTGGTGCCGGATCGGGCAGTGCGGGCCGGTAGTAGGCCCGGCCCACCTTGTCGAGTAAGTCGCTGACCAGTTCTGCCACCCGGGCCGCCGCGACGTCGTCCGCCGCGGCGATCGCCTCGGCGGCCACCTCCTCCAGAGTGCTCAGCCCGTCGGTGCCGGAATGATGCTTCACATGGTCGTAGACCAGCGCCTCGGCCTCGCCGGGAATCCGCCGGGCCAGGTCACGGGCTCCGGGCGTGGCCGCCTCGATACCGACGAGCACCGCGGTCTGCCGGGGATACACGATCGAGACGTACGCCTTCCATTCCTCGTGCATCAGCCGGGCGGGACCGACTTTGACGACCCGGGCCAGTTCCTCGTTGCCCCGGTGCAACAGTGCTTCGAAGACCAGGGCGCCACCGGCGCCGGACAGCCGGCGTCCGAGGCTGATCCGGTCGACCGGCTGTGACCACGAACCACGCTCGGCACCGGTATCGAGCCGGAGGAGAGCCGCGTCGATCAGGGTGCGTTCCTCGTCCGTGAAATCGGTGTCCCCGTACGTGACGCGCATTCGCCCTCACAGATGAACGTGGTCTCGGCGCGACTTACAGTAGTCGCCGAGGCAAGTGCCGACCATGGAGGAGGATCGGTGGTCGACGAATCCACCATCTGGGGAAACATCTGCCGTGACTTCCACGACATCCGGCTGGGAGCCAACCGCAACGACTTGGTGTCCGAGTGGCAGCGCCTGGTCCGCGACTGCCGCGACGACCGGCCGGACCTCGCGGGCTGGCAGGCGCTGGACCGCGAGATCCGACTTCGTGACGACACGGCCGACGACTCGTCGCTGCGCTACCCGGATGAGGAATCGGACGACGACGATGCCGATGAAGCGGACGAGTTCGTCTGCCCGAAGTCGCAGTGCTCACGGGTCGAACCGCGCCTCTACCTCGGTGAGGCACCACGATGCGAGTTGTTCAACCGCAGGATGAAGCCCGCCGTCACCGGTTGAGCCCCTACGCTCCGGTGTGGCAGAACGCCGCCCAGTCCTGCGGGCCCCGCACGTGGCGCATCGCCGCTACCGCCCGGTGCAGAGCGTGCGCGGCCCCGGCCTCCGCCAGCACGCCGCCTACGGTCAGTTCGCCGTAGATCGCGGCCGCCACCGACGCCGCGACATCGTCGCGGACCGGCCACTGCGCGGCCACGACGTGCCGGTAACCGGCCAGCCGCAACGCCCCCGACAGATGAACCGCTTCGTCCGGGACGGCCCGGCTACCGGTCTGGCTCTCACACGACGACAGGAACGCGAACCGGACTCCGGCCAGTCGCAGTCGGGCGAGCGCGCGGATGCTCAGCTCACCGTCCGGCAGCAGTAGCGCCGCCGATGCCGACCTGCCGTCGCCCTGACGGCTGTGCCCGGCGAAGTGGAACCACTGATGATCCGGCAGCGCCGCGAGCACCCGCCGGGTGGTCGCAGCGGGCCCGGCGAGCACCGTGCACGATGCTGGCCCGACGAGTGCGGCCAGATGCCGGCCCTCCTGCTCGGCCCGGGGCAGGCCGGCCAGCGTGGGAACCTCCGAAGCGGTGACCACCAGCACTCGGGTCGGTCCCGCCTCGTCCGGCGCCGGGCCGTCGAGCAGGGCCCGCACGGTGGGGGTGTACGACGACACCACCCTGTCCATGGTGCCCACATCCCGGCCCACGACCGGGTCGTAGCGTTGCGCGGCATGCAACGGAAGCAGGCTGATCTCACCGGCCGGTGACCACCACACCCGGGGCGACGAACCTGCGTCGGCGCCGATGCCGAGGGCGTCGAGAACGGGTTCGGCCACAGCCGTCCACAGGAACGCCAGCAACTCCCGCAGCCGGCCGGCCCTGCGTGCGCCACCACGCTGGTGTCGTCGCACGGCGGTCGCCACCCGCTCGGCGGTCAGTAGCGGCAGCGGCACCAGGGTGGTTGCCGCGTCGTGCAGGATCAGCGCGTCGCAGCGCCATCTGCTGACGTTGACGACGATCACCGGGCCGTTCGCGGCGGCGGGGTACAGGTCCGCGATGGCCGGGCGCCGCAGGAAACCGTCGAGACCGGGTTCAGACCGGATCACGGTGAGCAGGTCACTGTATTCGCGGGCGAGTCGGGTGAACCGGTGGGCCGTCGCTGCCGCGGAACCGCCCGGCGGTCCGGCACCGCGATCGAGCTGCCGCCGCAGCGCGTCGAGACGCCCGGCCAGGTCCGGACGCGCCCGGCGCAGCGGACTGTCATCGGTACGAACCTCCAGTGCCCGGGCCAGCAGGACACCGCGGCCCTCCTCCAGCAATTCGACGGCGTACTCCGGCTGCCCACATGCGATCGCGCACGCCGCCGCGTCCCCGGCGACTCCGGCGAACTCGGCGAGGATCCGCAACTGGTCGACGGCGTCCAGCCCGTGCCACGCCATCACCTGCAGCAACCCGGTCACCTGGGCGTACGCCGGGAGAGCGGCCGTCATGTCGCCGGACGCCGCCAGCACCTGTGCCTGCGCCCGGGCGGCGCGGGCCCGCACCAGCGGTGGTGCCGCCTGCACCGCAGCGGCCTGCTGATAGGCGCGGACAGCGGCCTGCTCGTCGCCGCGTTGCCGATGGGTGTCACCCAGGTTGAGCCGGAATGCCGCCTGGTCCGGGTGTCCGGCCGGAGTCGCGTCGATCGCCGCGTCCAGGCACCGGATCGCCTCGTCGAGATCAGCGTCGGCCGGTCGGCTGCGATACCGGTCGAGAAGCGCCTTGCCCAGGTTCGACAGATAGCCGGGCCGCTGCGGGTGCCCGTCGGCGACCGTCCGTGTCGCATCGCGGTAGTGCTCGACGGCTGCGTCGATGTCCGCCGGCTGCCGGCTGAGGGCGAAGCGCCGCAGACACACCGTGCCGAGGCTGCTCAGATGGGCGGCCCGCGACCGATGCCGGCGCCGTAGCACCTCACGCAAGCCCTCGGCGGCCAGATCGAGGACGTCGAGGTCGCCGCCGAGCCGGTCGGACATGAGCAGGATCAGCGTGCTGAGCACGGCCAGACGTTCGGAGAAGTCCGGATGATCCGATGGCGTCACGGTCAGCGACTCCCGTGCCGCGGTGACGGCCGCGTCGAGCACATCGGTGTCCGCGGAGAACTGGTAGTGCTGCAGACTGGCGACCGCCAGGTTCTGCAGTCGGGAGGCACGTTCCGCCTCGGTGCTCGCGGCGGCGACCGCCTCCCGCAGGATCTCCAGGGCCTCCTCCAGGACCTCCTGGTCGCCGGTGTTCTCGTACACGGTGGTCAGGGAATTCGCCAGGTTCGACAGACGCAGACCACAATCCTCGGCCCCGCCCTGCCGTACCGCCTGCCGCTGGGCGGCTATCGCGGCCCGCAGCGTCGCCGGGTCACCGGACCGCTGCGCCGCCAGGGCCATCGCCGCGCCGTGGTTCGCCGTCAGGACGCCCCAGTCGGGATCGTTCTCCACGGTCACGGCCATCGCCTCGGCGTAGACCGTCAGGGCTTCGTCCAGCGGTGCCTGATCCCCGGTCAGCTCGAAGCGCAGGATCTTCGCGGCCGCGAGATTCGACAGGCAGACGCCGAGTCGCCGACCGTCCACCCGGGCAGCCGTCACCGCGGCCGAGAGCAGGATCTCCGCCCGATCCAGCAACACCGGCGAGCCCGTCTGTTCGGCCCGTTCCTGCAGGGCCAGCCCTTCACCGGTATACGCCGACACCACCGGCAGCGTGCCCGTCCCTCGGTAGGCTCGGTCGAGCAGCCCCGTATCGACGGAACCGGGCCACCGGTCGGTGCCGATGGTCAGCAGCCGCAAAGCCCGCGGAAGATCACCGCCGGCCAGTGACGTCTGCACGGCGGCGAGCAGTTGACGCATCGCGACGTCCCGGCCGGCCGCCCAATCGATGTCGGCGGCGTCCACGGCGTCGCCTACCGTCCGGTGTGGCAGTACGCCGCCCAGTACACCGACGGGCGGCCACGGCGTATCGGGCGCAACGCCTCGTGCAGCGCCCGGGCGGCCGAGCCCGGCCCGAGTTCGTCGCCGGATGCACACAACGCCTGGTACACCACACCCGTGATGTCGGCGGCGGCGGCGTCCGGTATCGCCCATCTGGTGCTGATCACCTGCGGGCAGCCGGCGGCCAGCATCGCCCCGGCCAGGTGCAGGGCCTCGTCCGGCAGCGACGGGCTGCCGACACTGCTCTCACAGGAGGCGAGGAAGACGAGTTGAGCCCTCGTAACGCCGGCCGCACCGATGCCGGCGACGGTCAGCTCCGCGTCGGACAGCAGAAGACAGCTGTTCGCGGGCACGTCGAGGTCCTGCCGGCTGTGACCGGCGAAATGCAGCAATGAAGCCGACCGCAGTGCCTGCGTGACCCGATCGAGGGTCGCAGCGTCGTCCATGATGGCCTCCACCGGCACCGGCAGCGCGGCCCGGACCCGATCGATCTCCGCCGGCACGTGCGACAGCTCCGGAAGTCCCGGAGTGTGCTGCAGACCTACGGCCACCGCCGTGTCGATCACCGCGGCCGGCCGGGAACGGGCAGCGACAAGATCACGCAGAGTAGGTGTGTAGGAGCTGACGACATGATCGGCGACGCTCACCTCGGTCAGCGTCTCCTGATCGAAATACTGGGCGGCGTGCAGCGGCAACAGGGCCAGCAGCCCGGCTGGGCACCACCACAACCGCGGCTGCCCGCTCTCACCGGGTTTGAGCCGGAGACCCCTCAGGACCGGCGCGGCGACACTGCGCCACAGCCAGGTCAGGACCGCGTCGAGATCGACGGTTGCGGACCGGCGCCGAGCCGGGTTGCGCGACCCCGACGCGGTCACCACACGCGCGAACCGCAGCGAATGATCGAGCAGGTCACCGGTGTGCAGTTCCGGCAACGGCACCGGCAGGATCTTCGGGCCGGCCCGCAGCATCAGAGCGTAGGCGCCGTAGCGGCTGACCACCGGCAGCACCACCGGGCCATCGGCGGCGGCCGCGGCCAGCTCAGCAGGCGTCGGCATGCTCCAGAACCCGGCGAACTCGGGATCGGCGCGGATCTCCGCCAGCGTCAGATCCAGCTGCGTGTTGACGGTGATCCGCCGGTCGGCGTCCTGTTCCCGGCGGTGCGTGTTCTCGTCGGCGGTGTCCCGCAGCCCGATGCCGCCGCTGTCGAGGCCGGCGAGCAGACCCTGCAACCGGGCGGCGAGTTCGGGACGCGCCGAGCGCAGCGCCGACAGGTCGTCGGTGGTCCTGGTCTGCTGCGCCCAGAGCACCCCACGGCCCTGCTCCAGCAGTTGAACGGCCAGCTCGTGCCGTCCGTGCAGGACAGCGATGACGGCGGCGTCAGCGGCCACCGCCCCCTCGGCGGCGAGGATCCGCTCCTGTTGGCTACGGTCCAGACCGGGCCACGCCATCCGCGGCAGGAGCGCCACGGCATCCTGGAAGGCTTCCAGCGCGTCCGCGACCCGCCGCTGGTCCATCGCCAGGTGACCACCACTGACCGCCGCCTGGTAGCGGACCCGGACGGCGCCTCCCGGTTCGGTACGGGCGTCCGCGTAGAACGAGACCGCGGACTCGAAGGCGGACAGGTTGCCGTCTGCCCGGTACGCGGCCCGGTGCGCGATCGCCAGATTCACCAGACACGAAGCCCGCGTCGGATGCCCCACCGCGAGCCGATCGGCCGCCCCGGTCAGAACATCGATCGCAGTCTGCAGATCCCGGTCGGCAGCCGGAACACGACCGCTGTCACGGAGCAGACTCTGACGTGCCAGTAGGGCACGGCCGTACTCGGCGGCGTAGCCCGCACCGTAGGGTCCCGAGCCGGCCGGCGTGTTCGCCACACCGGCCAGCACTCGTACCGCCTCGTCGAGATCCCGGGCCCGGTCAGCGGCGACATCGGCACGGAGCAGCAGGGTGCTGCCGAGTGCCGCCGAGCATGCCGCCGACTCCGCGTTCGGGCGCCCGGCCACCTCATACAGCAGGCGGACGGCCTCGTCGAGATCGTCGGCGTTCGAACGCAGCAGGAACCGGGCCCGCAACGCGGCCGCAAGATTAGCCACCCGGCCGGGCCGTTGCGGATGCCGGTCGGGGGTGAGCCGCACCGACTCCATCGAGTAGTCGACCACCTCGTCCAGGTCGGCGGGCTGGCCGTGCCGCTCGTAGCGGGTGAACAGCAGCGCTGCCAGGTTCGCCAGCACACCGGGACGGTCCGGTTGATCGGTGTCCAGGCGGTCCAGGACCGTACGTGTCACGGCCACCGCCTCGGCGAGCAGAGCCGGATTCCCGGTGCGTTCGAAGCGCCGCAGCCACACCAGCGCCAGGGTGCCCCGGTACAGCAGGACATCCACATCGTCGGGGTGCGTCGCTGTCGCCTGCTCGAGGACGCGTTCCGCCGCGTCCAGATCGTCCGGGTCATCGGCCACGAGGTAGCGGGTCAGTAGCGCGGAGCCCAGGTTGCCCCGGTACACGTCCGCGGCAGGTGTGCCGGCGGACAGTTCGATCGCCGTCTTCAGGAGGTCGATGGCGATGTCGATGTCACCGACGGAGCCGGTGAGCTGGTGGCGGGTTATCGCGGTGGTCGCGGCCACCGAGTGGACGGCCGCCTGCTCCGGTGCGGGCCCGCCGTCCTCCATCAACGTCGCGAGCATCATCGACACCTCGTCGAGCCGGCCCGCGTCGCCGTCCAGCGTCGCCGCGGTCCGCAGGCTGGAGGCGTAGGCCAGCACGACCGCGCCCCCGTCCGGATGAGACCGTGCGGCCTGCAGCACGGCGGCCCGATGCGCCCGTACCGCCGAGGCCAGGGAGTCCACGTCGCCGGTCCAGTCGTACCGCTCCTGCCAGGCATGGCCGAGCATCGCCAGTCGCCCGGCCATGGCCGGCTCCGCCGAGTCGCTGGAGCCGATCGCGTTCTCATGGGCCGCGATCGCCGCGGTGATGTCCACGTCCTGCCTCGTCCGCGCGTAACGCTCGCGCAGGGCGATGCCGAGATTGCCGAGCGCGCTGGTGCGATGCCGGCCGGGAGGCAGCGCCTCCACGGCGCCGCGCAGGGCGGCCACCGCTGTGTCCAACAGGGACCGGTCGTCGGCCAGTAGAGCCTGTTGCATGATGCGTACCCCGAGTTCCGCCTGCCGGATCGGCCGGGCCGCGGTCACCTCCGGGCGGTCGGCGAACAGGGTGAGCACCTTGGCGGCGTCCGGCGGAAGATCCGGATCGTCCGGGTCGCTGCAGGCCGCCAGCAGACTGACGATCGCCCCGGTCTCCGGCGTCGGCGCACCGAGGCGGCGACGCCGCCACCAGGTCACCGCTACCAACCGCAGCGCCTCGCGGTCGTCGTCGAGACGTCCGTCCGCGCCGACAGCGGTCGCGTCGAGGTCCGCCTGCAGAGCCCGGCACCACGCGGCGGCGTCCCTGGTGATCACCTCCTCGTCGGACATCCCGGCGAGTCGTCCGATCAGGGTGCCGCGGTTCGCGTCCATCCCCGCCATCACACCACTGTCACGGGCCGGCGTGGAAGTAGGCGGCCCAGGTGGTCACCGCGTGGACGGTCCGCAGCCGGCGGGCGATTCTGTGCAGGGCATCGGCGGCGAGTCCCGGATCGAGGTCACCGCCGGTGTCCATCCGCTCGTACAACTCGGCGGCGACCATCGCCGCGGCTCGGTCGGTGACCGGCCAGTAGGTCCCGACGACCCGCTGATAGCCGGCGAGCTGCGCCGCACCGCACAGATGCAGCACCTCGTCGGGCAGCCGCGCGGATCCCGCACCGGTCTCGCACGACGACAGGTACGCGAAACGGGCGGTGGGCAACCGCAGCGCGGCGATTTCCTGGAACGTCAGCCGGCCGTCGGCCAGTTCGAGCCCTGACGCGCCGGGATCGCCGAGATCCGTACGGCTGTGACCGGCGTAGTGCAGCCAGCCGTGTGTGCCCATGGCGGCGCTCACGGCGGCCCGGCCGGCGTCGCGCAGGACGGTCACCCGGTCAGCGGGCAGCCGTCCGGCGATCCGGGCGACCTCGTGCCCGGTGTAGGGCAGATCGTCGCCGGCCCGGACCGCGAGCAGCGCATCATCGCCCGGCGTACGGCTCCTGGACCGGGCGTGCGCGAGCGCGCCGACCGTCGGCGTGTACGACGACACCACCCGGTCGAGCACGCCGACGTCGGCGAGGGCACCGGCGTCCCAGTGGCCGGACGCGTGCAGCGGCAACACCGCCAACGGCCCGGTCGGGCACCACCACAGACGTGGCCAGGACGGCCCGTCCCGGTGCACCATCCCCAGATGGTCCAGCACCGGGCCGGTGACCGTCTTCCACAGCCAGGCCAGCACCGCGCGTAGGTTGGAATCCGCGCCGGGACGCAGTGGTCTGCGGGCGGCCCGTAGATACCCTGCGCTCACCCGCCGCGCCGCGGTGAGGGTGAGCCGTGGAAGCGGCAACAGTTCGACACCTGCGGTGGTGACGATCAGGGCGTCGCAGCGGCTCCGGCCGACGTTCACTACGACGACGGGACCGTCACCGGCCGCGGTGATCAGCGTTTCCAGACTCGGCGGCCGCAGGAAATCCTCAAGGCCGGGCAGCGTACGAGCCTGCGTGACCAGTTCCTCCCAGCGGCCCATCAGGTGCCGCCGTCGGTCCCACGGGCCTCGCCCGGTAACCACCGCGTCGACGTCGTCGGCGGCGTCACCGAGCCGGTCGGTCTCGTCGAGCTCCCGGCGGACCGCCAGCATCTCGGCGTTCAGTTCCGGGGCCGCGGCGCGAACCACCGACCGGTCGGCATCGGTGGCCAGCCGGTGGGCGTACAGCAGTCCACGAGCCCGTTCGAGCAGCACCAGGGCCCGGCCGGGCAGATCGTTGTCCACCGCGGCGGCCGCGGCGTCTCCGGCGATACCGACGACCTGCTCCAGGCTGAAGATCCGGTCGGGGAAGGGCAGGCCCGGCCACACCGCCTGCTCCAGCAGCGCCACCGTCGCCTCGTACCCCTCGAGGGAGGCCTGTCGGTCACCGGTCCGGGCGGCACACCGGGCCCACCGGTGAGCCGCGTCGAGGCGACTGGTGGTGGAGGCCGCGTCCACACCGGCCGCCTCCCGCAGTAACGGCAGCGCCGACGTGTCGTCGACCAGATTCGCCACCGCGAGCAGCCGCCGGGCCCGCGCCGAGTGGTCCGTCGCCGTCCCGTCGGCAGCCCGGCGGGCGGCGGCGAGCGCCGACTCCCGATCCACCGACCGGCCGGTGAGGGCATATCGCGCCTCGTAGGTGGCGGCAAGCACGGCCAGCCGGCTCAGCCGCGCCGGATCGTCGCCTGGTGTCCCGTCGACCGACGCCGCGATCGCCGAGAGGGCCTCGTCCAGGTCGGCCGGCGCTCCGCCGACCGTATGCCGCAGTCGCAGCGCGACGCTGAGATTGGCGAGCCGCCGCAGCCGGGCCGGGTCACCTCGCGAAGTCAGATCCACCGCCTCCCGGCCGGCACGGATGGACTCGTCGAGATCGTCGATCCTGCGCAGCCGTCCGTACCGGCTGCGCAGCATCACCGCGAGATTGCTCAGGTACCCGGCCCGGTGCAGATGCTCTTTCGGTGCGGCCCGCACGGCGTCCTCCGCCGCCCGTACCGCCGCCTCAAGGTCCGCCGTGGCCGGGCGCCGCCGATAGCGGGCCATCAGCAGACCCGCCACATTCGACAGGAACATCGGCATCGCCGGATAACCGTCAGGTGCGGCGGCAGCGGCCTGCTGGGCAACGGTGACAGCTTCATCGAGATCAGCAGCGACCCCGTACGCGTCATAGCGTGTGCGCAGGGCGACACTCAAGTTGTAGAGGTACCCGCACCGGTACGGATCACCGGCGGGCGCCGCCGCGACCGCCTCACGCGCCGCGGCCAGTCCGGTCTCGACATCGGCACGCTGTCCGAGTCGGTCGTAACGCACCCGGTACGCCGCGGACAGGTTCGACAACGCGGCCGCCCGTCCCGCGTCGGGCCGGGGCCGAGCCTCGACCACCGCCGTGGTCACCCGGATCGACTCATCTATGTCCCGCACATCGTTGCTGCGCAGGAAGAGCAGATGCAGAGCACTTCCTAGATCCAGCAGCACGGTGCTCAACCGTGGGTAGCCCGAGGCCATCGCATTGGCGGCCCGTCGGCCGACCGCGACCGCCTCCTGCAACACCGCGAGATCGCCTGAGTACTCGTACTGCGCCTGCAAAGCCGAGCCTAACGTCGACAGAGCCTCGACCTCCGCGGCGCTGCCGGCGACCGCCGTCGCTACAGCGGTCCGTAGAAGATCCAGCGCGGCCGCCAGGTCTGCCGGATCTTCACTCTGCTCGAAACGAGTCAGCAGCGCGCCGCCGAGCCCGTCCAGCCGCTCGGCCCGGTTCTCGTCGTCGGGACCGGTGAGCGCCACGGCCCGCTGGTGAAGTGAGACGGCCAACTCCAGGTCAGGCGGATGCCCAGTGGTCTCGAACCGCGTCACCAACTCCGCACCCCGGCGATGCAGCTCACCCGGGTCCTCGCCGTCGTCGGCAGCCATCCGTCACAGCTTACGTACCCCACCGCAGGCTCCGTGGGCCGTCCGCACCCCCACTTGAGAGCCGAGGAGAAGCTATTTAGATCTACGTCGTGCCTGTTGACGGCGAGGCGTAGAGGGGCAAGGGGCGCCTCTTGTCGAGAGGCGAGATGCCGGGATTCGAATTCCATGCGGTGGATACGTCCGACCGGATCTGACACGGGTGCCTGGCGCGCGGGGTCGACGATATGGTGGCGCAGCTCAGGCCCGACCTGAGCCGGGAGTAGCTGGGTGTCGGGCCTGACTTCCCGGGCGTCGCCCCGAATCCGCTCCTGGGCAGTGATGCACGCAAGCGCAATGCGGACCTGCGTACGGGGACGCTTGTTCTCGGTGTTCTCGTCGGCTGGCGGGAGGTGAACAGCAATCCTCGCGTGGTCCTGATGTTCGATGTGGAGACCGCCGAGGGCGTCTCGTTCCGCGGTATCGCCGGCGAAGACCTCACGATCACCGAGCTCGCCCGACTCGCCCCAGGGCAGACGTTGCCCGTGCGTTACCGGCCGGCCGTCATGGACCACTACGTCACCCTTTGCCCGGGACGCGGACCCTGCCCGTGTGCGGCAACTCTCGGCTGGCGCGCCTGGGTCGGTTCGACTACCTGCTGATCGAGTCCAGCGGGATCTCCGAGCCGATGCCGGTGGCCGCCACGTTCGCCTTCGGGGTGGAGGACGGGCAGGTCCTGGACGACCTGGCCCGGCTGGACACCACGGTCACCGTGGTCGACGCGGCCGGGCTGATCGCCCGGATCGAGGCGGGCGAGACGCTTGAGGCACGCGGCCTGGCCGCGTACGAGGGGGACGACCGGAGCATCGCCGACCTGCTCGTCGACCAGATCGAGTTCGCCGACGTGCTGGTTGTCAACAAGACCGATCTGGTGGCGGCCGAGCACCTGACGGTGGTCGAGGCGCTGCTGACCCGGCTCAACCCGGCGGCCCGGCAGGTCCGGGCGGTCCACGGGCGGGTCGACGCGGCGGAGATCCTGCACACCGGGCGGTTCGACCTGGAACGCGCGGAGACCACGCCCGGCTGGGTCGCCGAACTCAATGGGGAGCACGTGCCGGAAACCGAGGAGTACGGCATCTCCAGCATCGTGTTCCGCGACCACCGGCCGTTGCATCCGCAGCGCCTGTGGGATCTGCTGGCAGGTGGGCTGGACGTCTTCGGCGTGGTGCGGTCCAAGGGGTTCCTCTGGCTGGCGAGCCGCCCGGACGTGGTGGCCCTGTGGTCGCAGGCGGGCCCGTCGGGGCGGTGCGACCCGGCCGGCGTGCCGGTGGCGGTGTCGGGGGAGTGGCCGGAGGATCCCGCCGAGCGGGCGGAGGTGGAGTCCCGCTGGCACCCGGTCTTCGGGGACCGCCAGCAGGAACTGGTCCTCATCGGCGTCGGGCTCGACGGCGACGGGCTGCGGGCGGCCCTGACCGGCTGCCTGCTCACCGACGCGGAGATCGCCCTCGGAGAGTCCGGGTGGCGGCTCCTGCCCGATCCCTTCCCCGAGTGGGACCTCGGCGACCTGCACGAACACGACCACGCCGGGACGGTACGACTCTGATCAGGTCCAGGATGCCCGCTTGCGTCACCTGCCCGGAGGCCTGGTACGCCAAGGCCAGGGTGCCGCCGCTGATACGTCGGCAGCGCCTTCAGTGCCGAGCCGGGAGTTGGCCAGCTCGGTGGAGTCGGCGATCCGCAGCCACGGCCCGAGGACCCGCCGATGGAGCGACAGGCGCCATTGAGGACCGACGACTCACCCTCTGGCAGCTGCTCGGGTCTCTCCCGCACCAGGTAGGAGCCGTGGCCGTCGGCGGAGATGGCCAACTCGTCGTCGATGCTCACCCGGTGAAGCTGCCCGCCTTGCCGCTCGCCGAAGACAGGTGGTGAAGCGCGGCCGGGGAGCGGCGGTGGTCGCCTCGCCGTCGTCAGGGGCAGAACCTCGGGACCTCCAGCGCGATAGCGACGGCCGGTATGCCGGAGCAGCACGCCGAAGACGAGGAGCGGCACCGCCTGCACCATCACCGACACGAAGACGGTCAGCCAGATCTGCAGACGCGGGTCGGTGGCCAGCGTCTCGATCATCTCCCATGCCAACGACCGTATCCTAGGGTGATCACCTTCTCGCTCTGCGTCCATGATGTGCGATGCCCGTCCTCGTCGACGACGAGGACGGGCATCCTCGTGTTTTGACCATCGGGGGGATTTTCGGTGGTCGAGGTCTAGCGGATTGGGGAGGACCCTGTCCATGATCTGAGTTCTCACACAAAGATCATCAATGAACAGGGTCCTCGATGAGCAGGGTAGCGGTTGCCGGTACCGGTCATGGTGAGCCGGGTCGGATCTTGTTGGATGCGTGGCGGCGGGAGTTGTACGAGGGCGTCCTCGTGTCGCGGTCGAGGACGTTGTTCTCGCTGGTCGATGAGCTGGCCGCTGATCAGGGCCGGTGTGGGTGCCCGGCGCATCTGTCGCTGGGCACGGTCACCGGGCACGCCGCGGCCTATCGGGCGTTACGCGACGGCGAGATCGACACCGGCCGGGCGTTGCGGGCGGCGTGCCGGATCGCCGCGCGGTCCGGTCTGCCGCGGGTGTATGCCGTCGATACCACCGCGTGGCCACGGCCGAACGCAGTCACCAGCCCGGACCGGCAGCCGCAGTACACCCCGGGCGGCCCGCGTGGCGCGGCGCTGATCAAGACCGGGTGGCGGTATCAGCACGTCGTCCGGTTGACGCTGACCCCGGACTCGTGGGTCGTGCCGGTCCTGGTCGACCGGATCGCCTCCGACGACGACCTGGTCGAGGTCACCGTGGACCACATCGCCCGGGTCTGCGCAGCCGACGGCGCCCGCCCGGGCGACCCGTCGCTGTTCCTCCTCGATTCCGGCTACCCCGCGGCCCGGATCACCCACCTGATCCGCGAACGCAGGATTCCCGCGGACGTCCTGATCCGCCTGGCGACCTCGCAGACCATGTGGACCCGACCCGAACACCGGGCCGCCCACCCACTCGGAGGCCGACCCCGACGACACGGATTCCGCCTGGCCCTACGCGAACCCGACCTCACCCCCGACACCGGCGTCAGCGGCCCGATCGATATCTACGGCACCGTCACCGTCCGGGCCTGGCACCACGTCCACCCCAAACTCACCCGCGCCAGCCGCAGATTCACCGACCAGACCACCCTCCCGATCGTCGAAGGCACCGTCCTCCTCGCCCGCGTCCAGCACCTACGCCCCAGCCGCCGCGCCGGAGACCTCGCACTCTGGTACTCCGGCACCCGCCACGACCTACTCACCCTCGTCATGACCTACCTGACCCGCTACGACATCGAACACTACTTCCGCTACCTGAAGACCACCGCCCACGCCCCGGACTTCCACCCCCGCCAACCCCACACCCTGACCACCTGGCTCCGCCTACACGCCTACGCCTACCTCCACCTGTTCTGCACCCGCAACCACCTCACCCACCACCGGCTGCCCTGGGAACCCACCACCACCACAACCCCCACCCCCGGCCAGACCCGCCGACAGGTTTCACCCGCTCTACGCAACGCCTGGCAACCACCAGGCCACCCGAAACCCGGACACCCCGGCCCCGGACGCCCCGCCGGCCGACGCCGCAAACGCGCCCGGGTCTGCCCCGGCGAACCTCCGTAGAGCCTGCGGTGGACCCGGTGCGGTCACGGCGGGACCGACGGCCAGCGGCGAAGCCGGCACCCTGGAGATCAGCGATCCCGGGGTGCCGGCTTCGCCCGCTCGACCTCACCCGCCTCGCGGCCGGCGCCGTGGTCTCGGTGACGACCGGCCGGCGCTACCTGCGTCAGGCCCCTGACGTGCTTCCCACCTGCACCGACGACCTCACCGCCACCCTGCGCCGGTGGCACGGCTGGCCTGGACGGTCCTCGCCGGCACGCCGATCATGATCGACCGGGTCGCCGACCGGCGGCCCTTCCGGTGAGGGCATGTGCCACCCCGACGGCGCAGGCCGTGTCGTCCCTGCCGCCACCGGGGACGGCCGTCGCCCACGATGCGCGTGGCTCACTCTTCGTTGCGATCGCCGGCGGCAGGGGTACGACCGGCCAGCGTGGTGATGAACGCGGCGATCTCGTCGGGGTTCTCCTCGGCCATGAAGTGTCCGCTGGTGGTGGCCTGGTAGGTGAGGTCCGGCGCCCAGGCGCGCCAGAGCGCGGAGGCGTCGAAGCCGAGCTGGGAGCCCCAGTCCTGGGAGATGACGCCGACGGGCATCGTGAGTCGGGTGCCGCGTTCCCGGTCGGCGACGTCCATGTCGAGGTCGATGCTGGCCGTCGCGCGGTAGTCGGCCACGATCGAGTCGATGGCGGCGACGGAGCTGTCGATGTAGTGGTCGCGCTCTTCGGGGGTGAAGGTGGTGCCGGTGGGGTCCCAGGCGTCGAGGAAGGAGCCGAAGAACTCGGGGCCGACAGCGGCGATCATCTTCTCGGGGAGGCCGGGCGGCTGCGCCATGAGGTAGAGGTGCCAGGCGACCTTGGCGTCTACGCCGCGCAGGACGGCCCACGTGTCCAGGGTCGGCAGGACGTCGAGGATGCCGAGGTAACGCACCGCCTCGGGGTGGTCGAGGCCGGTGCGGACGGCGACGAGGGCACCACGGTCGTGGCCGATGAGCCCGAAGTGGTCGAAGCCGAGCTGACGGGTGATGGCGATCACGTCGTTGCCCATCGTGCGCTTGGAGTAGGTGTCCGGGTCGTCGGCGACGGGCTTGTCGCTGGCTCCGTAACCGCGCAGGTCGGGGACGATGACGGTGTGGTCGGTCGCGAGTTTCCCGGCGACGTGGCGCCACATGTAGTGGGTCTGCGGGAAGCCGTGGAGCAGCACGACGGTCGGCCCCCGGCCGCCGACGGCGACGTTGAGGTCGACGCCGCCGTCGGTGGTGATCGTGCGGTAGGTGAAGTTGTCGATCACGAACGGAGTGGTCACGAGTCCTCCTGGGGTCGGTCGGTGGTGCGGGTCTCGGGATGGCCGGAGAAGATGCCGGCGGGCAGCGTGGCGGCGCTGGTGGTGGAGGCGACGAGCGCGGGGATGACCACGGTGTCCACGAGCGCCGACAGGTAGGCGTCGTCGACCGCGAGCCCGTTCGCGTGCCGGAGCAGCAGCACCGACCCGACGACCTCCTCGAAGGCGAACGGGCTCGCGCCGGCGGGCAGTTCGCCGCGGGCAACGGCGGCGTCGATGACCGCCTGCGGCAGCCTGGCACCCGTGGGGCCCGTGGAGTTCTCGATGGCGTCGCACAGTTCGGGGTCCTTCAGCCCGGCCTGGAGCAGCATCAACGCGGTACCGGTGTCGCCGGCGGCCATCGTGCGATCCAGCCGCCGGGCCAGGATCAGCAGGTCCTCGCGTAGGGTGGCCCCCTGCGGCAGCGGGGACGTCGAGTGCCGGGCCGGCCCCGCCTTCACCGCGGCGATCACCATGTCCCGCTTGGATCCCCATCGTCGGTACAGGCTGGCCTTCGACGTCCGGCAGCGGCGGGCCACCGCCTCGAAGGTCACGTCCTCGTACCCGTCCTCGGCGAGGATCCCGAGTACGGCCGTGGTGATCCGCCGCTCCAACTCGGCGTCGCGCGGTCGACCGCGGGCCCCCGGCGATCCATCATTACAATACGACACGCACCGTATCGTATAGCAGGATGTGGCGACCGTCGACCGGCACCCCGTCGGAGTCTCGCAGGGTCGGCGCACCGGGGTGATCATCAAGGAAGCATGGGTGCCCTCGTCGCTGAGTGTGGCCGGGACGGGAGCACCGACGGTCGACCGGGCAGGTCGAGGGCCCTCGACCGGTGGGGCTGGTGCCGGTGCGGCGGTGCGCGGTGATGCCCGCCGCCGTACGGGACGGGCGGATCATGCACCGGGGGTCGCACGACGGATATCGGTTGCAGGTCGCCCGGGCATTCACCGGGGCCGAGGTAGTTTGCGCCGGTCATCCGTGCCCAGTGGGCGTCGAGACACAGCCCGCGCAGGTGTCGTCGGAGTGCGTCGTCGTCGATCTGGTCCAGGGTCGATTCCCAGCGGGGGTCGACCACAGCGAGCCGTCCTGGAGTGCCCGGCCGATCTCCCTGCCCCACACCACGGCCCGGTCGTCGTCGGTCGTGGCGGTGATCAGCGGGTGGAGCGCGGCGGGCCGCACCTGCGTGGCGATGAACGCCGACCCGGCCAGGTCGGGCACCCAGCGGTCCGGGTGGAGCCCGTCACCGCCGAGGTCGCCCGACCGTCCGTTGACGTCGGCCACGAGTTCGCCGGGATCGAGGTCCTCGGTCGCCTCTGCCACCACAGCCGTGGCAGGTTCGGCACGCAGTTCCTCCCACAAGACCATTACCTACCTACCGCGCCCTCGGCGCGGCACTCACCAACACTCCCCGCTACTCTCCGAGACTCACCAGTGACCGACGCCGCAAGATTACGGTCTTCAGGGACCGAAACGCAGCCCCTGCAGTCGGGAATCGACAGCCGTCGACCAGAACAAGCCTGCCCTCAGAACGTGCGAACAGACGTCGCCGCGCCGCGTCGCACGCCGCTGGCTGCTGGGGTGCATGCGCCCCACCGGTCAGCTTCAACCCGTCACCACGGCCTCGATCGACCAACATCGCGACCGGTCGCCGCTCTCGCCGTCGACGCCCTGAGCGGACCGTCCGGACGGCCGCTAGACTGCCCGTCGCAATAGGATGACCGTCTGTCAGCCATGGCCGTGCTGCGCCCTGCTCGGCGAAGAGAAGTGGTGGCCCCAGGTGAGCACGCTGCCGGGACTCGCGGCGGACACCGCCTCCACCGCCTTGGCGATAACGGCCCCGGACGGCCGCCTTCTCTGGTGCAACCCAGCCGGTCACCGGCTGGGTGTCGGGCTGGCAGAGCTGCCGCTGGGGCAGATCGGGCCCGACGGGCCCGCAGTGGACCACCCGGTGCAAGGCGCCGACGGGGCCACCAAATGGTTACGGGTGCGATGTCACGGCATGGAGCACGAGGGACAACCGCTGCGCCTGTACGAGCTGCGTGACGTCAGCGCCGAACGGCAGGAACGCGACCGTGGGCGCAACTACCGGTGGCGGCTGGCCCACCTCGAGCAACTCGCCAAGGTGGGCACCTGGGAATGGAACGTACTCACCGGCGAGGTCGTCTGGAGCGACGTGCTGCTGCAGATGTTCGGTCTGCCTGCTGATGCGCACCTCGACTACGACTCCTACCGGCAGATGTTGTACCCGGACGACGTCGCGATGATCGAACAGACGTTGGAGAAGGCACTGCGTGACGGCGGCTCGTTCTCCTACACGCATCGGATGTACCTCGCCGACGGCGCGACACTGCGCGTCTTCGAGTGCTACGGCGAGGTCTTCCCCGATGCCACCGGGGCGCCGGCGCGCGTCCTGGGCACCGCCCACGACATCACCGCGATGCGGCGGGTGCAGGACGAGCTGACCAAGCTGGCCGAACGCGACCCGCTGACCGATCTGCCGAACCGCCGTGCCCTGCTGGCCCGCCTCGACGACCTGATCGCCGAGCTGCGGGAACGGTCCGCGGCGTTGCTACTGATCGACATCGACAACTTCAAGGACATCAACGACGTGCACGGGCACGCGGTCGGCGACGACGTGCTGCGCGTCCTGGCCCGGCGGCTGCTGCAGGAGCTACCCGACGGCACGGTGCTGGGCCGCCTGGGCGGCGACGAGTTCGCGGTCGTCCTGCCGGGGGCGTACGCCGAGGACGCCCTCGCCGTCGCCGAGCGGCTCTGCGACGCCAGTGTCCGCACGCCCGTGCCGCTGGCCGGCACCGGGCTGCGGGTGACCCTGAGCATCGGTGCCGCCTCGCTGGAACCGGGCGACACCCGCGATACCGTGCTCGCCCACGCCGACCTCGCCCTGTACGAGGCGAAGAACGCCGGCCGCAACCGGGCCAGGCTCTACCTGCCGGAGCAGTACCGGCACGCCGTGCAGCGCGTCAACGTGGTGACCCGGGTCCGCAAGGCCCTCGACGAGAACCGGATGCGGTTGGACGCCCAGCCGATCATCGACCTGTCGACCGGGGAAGTGGTCAGCCGCGAGCTGCTCATCCGGCTGCGCGACGGCGGCGAGCCCCGCCTGTCACCGGCGGAGTTCCTGCCGACGGTGGAACGTGACGACCTCATCGGTGAACTCGACCGGTGGGTGGTGTCCACCGCCACCCAGGCGCTGGCCCACCCCGAGGCCATGACAGCGGGAATGTGCTTCGACATCAACATCTCGGCCCGATCCCTGGAATCGCCGGGCTTCGGTGACTGGGTGGTGCGCACCCTGCGCGCGGCCGGCATCGACGCGAGCCGGCTCGGCCTGGAGATCACCGAGACCGCAGCGATCACCAATGTCGCCGCGGTGCGGCACCTCGCCAGCACCCTGCGCGACGCCGGTTGCCGGCTGAGCCTGGACGACTTCGGCGCCGGGTTCGGCTCGTTCGCCTACCTCAAGCACCTGCCCTTCAGCACGGTCAAGATCGCGGGCGACTTCGTCCGCCAGGCGGATCACGGCGGCGCCGATCCCGTGCTCATCGACGCGGTCGTCCGCGCCGCGCACGGCCTGGGCATGCGAACCGTCGCCGAGTCGGTGGAGCGCGCCGCGCTGGTGCCGGCGCTGCGGATGCTGGGCGTGGACGCCGGCCAGGGCTACCACCTGGGCCGACCGACCCCATTGGACGAACTACTCGGTCGAACGCTCGACTCGCGGCAGGGCGGCGGGGCGGCCGGGACAGTCGTGGGGCATCCTGAACCCTGATCAACCGCCCCGGTTTGGAGACCCAGGTGAACGCACCCCGGCCAAGGCCGTTCCCCACCGGCGCCGAACTCGTCACGAGCGACCTCGACGCTGCCCGTAGCTTCTACCAGGACCTGTTGGGATGGACGTACCAGGCCACCGCCGACGGCTGCACCGCGCTCGCCGACGGGGTTCCCGCCGCCGATCTGCGGTCCGGTCCTGCCCCGGCCCGCTGGTGGACTGTCTTCGGCACCGCTGACGAGGCCACCGTCCGGGCCGCCGCCGGCGCAGCCGGTGGCCGGCTGACCGGCGACGAGGTGCACGACCCGCTGGGCGGGAGCTTCCGGCTACGCACCGCATCGGCCCCGGTGGCCCCGGGCCTCGGTCGGCCCTGCTGGTACGAGTACATGACGACCGACCCGGCCGGAGCGGACCGGTTCCACACCGCCGCCCTGGGCCTGCGGTCCAGCGTGCCACCCGGCGCCCCCGACGACTCGTACGCCCTGCTCGTCGGCGACGCCGCCCCGGTCGCCGGCCGGCTCGCCACGCCTCCGCCGCTGGATACCCTGCTGCCCGCCGGCTGGATGGTCTATCTGGCCGTGGCGGACCCGGACGACGTCGCCGAACGGGCCCAGCGGGGCGGTGGCCGACTGCTGGTGCCGCCGCGCGACGTGGTGACCGGCCGGGTCTGCGCGCTCGCCGACCCGGCGGGAGCCGTCTTCACCGTCATTCGACCGGCCCACACCGGTAGCTGACTGCCAGGCGTTCTCCCGCAGGTCGTCGTCACCCCGGCGTCCCGAGACCGGCACCGGGGCACGGCGGGACCCGGCATGCCACGCGCTCAGGGATCCCCTCGGAGAATGTGCAGCGATCGCGGGAGCGGGGTCCGGACAACGACGGGCCGCCCGCCGCCGCAGCGCACCACCCACCAGCACGACGCGGACGATCAGGGTGGAGCCGGCGACGAGGCCATTCATGCGGGACGTGTCAACTGCGCGCCAACAACGTGCCGACGAACATGCGTTCGATTCAGGAGCCGAGGGAGCGCAGGCGGGCGGCGAGGGTGTCGCGATAGAAGTCGATGAAGCCGTCCGGGTCGGGACCGGCGTTCTGCAGCACGAGGTGGTCGAAAGCCGCGTCGACGTACTTCCGCACCGCCGCCACGTGCGCGTCTGGGTCCTCCGACGGCGAACTGGGCGCGGATGTCGTCGTCGGTGACGGTGCGGGAGGCAGCGTCGAAGTTGACCGGGTTCGGCAACTCGCTCATCACCTTCCAGCCGGTCACCGCCCAACGGCTGGTCTCCCACGCCGCCCGCACGGCCTGCTGCTCGTCGGACGCCCACGCCAGCGGCACCTCGGCGTACCGCGGACCGTCACCGCCGCCGCGCCGGTACGCCTCGACCAGGTCGGGCTTCGGCTCGGTGGCGAACAACCCGTCGCCGTACTCGGCGGCGATCGCCGCGGACACCGGACCGCTCGCCGCCACCGCGATCACCGGGGGCTCGTCGGGCAGGTCGAACATCCGAGCGTCCTCCAGTTGGAGGTGCCTGCCCGCCCACCCGGGAAAGACAGAACTGTCGGACCGGAAAAACTCCCTGATGCCCCGAGTACCTGCCGCTGTGGCCCCAACCCGCTGACCAGGCCCTCAATCACCAGGCGGGACAGGTCCGTCGGACGCCGATTGGTCATGACCGCAGCATCCGCCGTGACGCGAACAGCGATCGTCGATGCTCAAGGGTTCGCAACCGTGCATAAGGGTTCGCAACCGTGCATACGAGGGTCGTTAGGCGTCTCGCGGCTGCCGGACTACTGCCTGCCTCCGCGTCGGGCAACTGCGAACGGCCGCCAGACGAACGGTCCATCAACAGCTGGAATCGTGCCACTGTCCGTCGGCGGGAGGTTCGGGTGAGGTGGTGGGAAGCTTGCCGTCCTTGCCGGGAATCGTGATGCTCACTCTGACGGCGACTGATGTCATCGTGTTCCGTATCTCGTAGTCCCCTTGGCCGAGGGGGGTCAGCGGCTGGCCGGCAATGATGAGCCAGGTTCGACCGTCCTGGATGAAGATCAGTCCTATCCGTCGATTCTCCGGGTCGGGGTGTTGTAGAACGAGGCTGGTGCATCCACCCAGGTCGTCGACCGGCCATGCGCCGTAGGCGTCGATCGTGGTGTTGCCGTCCTCTACACGCCACGCCAGAGTGCGCGCATCGCTCCAACTCACGAGGCTGACCGATGCGGCGGTGCTGGACGACCGGTTCTGAATCTGGATCGCGTCGGTCCCGTAGGGATTGAGAGGGTTGTCCTTTCGGATTGTCCAGACTGCCACCTCGCTGGCGTTTCGGCGCTGCTCCTGGGCATCCGCCATGAAGTAGGCGGCGCGGGCGTAATAGAAGCCCCACCCGGTCACTATCGTGGTAGCGATGACCATTGCCAAGTTGAACAGCCCCTGGTGGCGCACCAGGAAGTTGGGCCCCGGACGCGGTGTCCCGCTCTCCGTGGCAACCGGGCCACCAGATTCTGGCGCGGGTCCGGCTTCCTCCAGCGACGTCGAGGGTGCTGCCACCGGGTCCGCCGGCCTGTCTTCCGGTGGGGATGCAGTCGCCTCTCGCCGATCCATGTGTCGAAGTGTGACCTGTCGATGCAATGCCGATCAGAACCGGTCCGGGGTTCAGCCGCCAAGATCGTTGGGAGGGAACCGATCTTTCCGGCGGTGACGGGACATGGACCTTGATCTCTCAGGCGGTCGCGCCCGGTCGGGGTGCGGCGCGTACGTGGGCGCGTTCGCCCTGTCTGCCGACGAGGCTCAGGAACTCGACGGGCCCGGAACTGGTCGCGCCGAACCAGTGCGGGGTGCGGGTGTCGAACTCGGCGGCCTCGCCGGGTTGCAGGACGAGATCGTCGTCGCCGATGACCAGGCGCAGGGTGCCGTTGAGGACGTAGACCCAGTCGTACCCCTCATGGGTGCGCAGGTCGGGCACGCGGTCGTCGTCGCCCGCCGGCAGGACGAACTTGTAGGCCTGGATGCCGCCGGGCCGGCGGGTCAGCGGCAGGATGGTCACGCCGTCGGCGGCGGCGATGGGTCGCAGGTTGATCCGGGGGTCACCGGTCAGGGGCGCGTCCACGAGTTCGTCGATGGTGACGCTGTGGGCGCGGGCGAGCGGGAGCAGTTGTTCGAGGGTGGGGCGTCGTAGGCCCGCTTCGAGTCGGGACAGGGTGCTGGCGGAGATGCCGGTCTCCTCGGCGAGGTCGGTGAGGGTGATGTTGCGGCGTAGCCGTAGCTGCTTGAGCCGGGGTCCGACCGCGTCGAGGGTGCGGTTCAGGTTCTCGTCCACCCGGCCATTTTGCCATTTGGCAAGAATCTTTGCGGGTTCTCGGGCGGCGGTCGCAGGATCACGTCATGACCGGCGAAGACGCGGAAAGGACAGGTCCGATGGCCGAACCGAAGGAGAACGTCAGGGACGTCGTGGTGGTCGGTGGCGGCGCGGCCGGGTTGAGTGCGGCGCTGGTCCTGGCGCGTTCACGGCGGCGGGTGACGGTCCTGGATGCCGGAACGCCGCGTAACGCGCCGGCGCAGGCGGTGCACGGCCTGCTGGCGCTGGACGGGCTGAGCCCGCGGGAACTGCTCCGGCGGGGACGCGACGAGGCCACCCGCTACGGCGCGGAGATCGTCGCGGCCGAGGTGGGCGACGTGGCGCGTACCCCACGGGGGTTCACGGTGCGGACGCGCGACGGGGCCGTGCTGCACGGCCGGCGGCTACTGATCGCCACCGGCCTGGTCGACGAGTTGCCGCAGATCCCGGGCCTGCGCCAGCGGTGGGGACGGGACGTGCTGCACTGCCCCTACTGCCACGGGTGGGAGGTCCGTGACCGGGCGATCGGGGTGCTCGCCACCGGGCCGATGTCGGTGCATCAGGCGCTGCTGTTCCGGCAGTTGAGCGAGGACGTGCGGTTCTTCGGCAACGACCAGCAGATCGACGAACGGGACCGGATGAAACTCGACGCGCTCGGCATTCCCGTGGTCACCGGCCGCGTCGCCGGGCTGGAGGTCGTCGAGGACCGCCTGACCGGGGTCCGCCTCGACGACGACCGGATCGTGCCGGTCGAGACCGTGGCGGTGGCGTCGCGGATGGTCGCCCGCGCCGGGGTGTTCGCCGGCATCGGCGTCACCGCGACACCGCACCCGGCGGGTTCCTGCATCGCCGCCGACGAGACCGGCCGCACCCCGGTGCCCGGGGTGTGGGTGGCGGGCAACGCCAGGGACCTGTCCGCCCAGGTCGGAGCGGCTGCGGCGGACGGCGCACGCGCCGCTGCTCACCTCAACGCCGACCTCGTCGCCGAGGACACCGACCGGGCGGTCGCCCGCCTGCTGGACGCGGGGGCCGTCCGATGACGCACCGCTTCGACCGGGACTACTGGCAACGGCACTGGCAGCCCACCGCCGGGCACCGGCCCGGCTCGATGGCCGGCAACCCGCCGAACCCGTACCTCGCCCGGGAGACCGGCGGCCTGACCCCGGGCACCGCGCTGGACGCCGGGTGCGGTGCCGGCGCGGAGGCGATCTGGCTCGCCGCCCGTGGCTGGCAGCTCACCGCCGTCGACATCGCCGCCGAGGCGCTTACCCGGGCCGCCGACCGCGCGAGCGCCGCCGGGCTGACCGGACCGCCGATCCGGTGGGTGGAGGCGGACCTGACCGGCTGGGAGCCGGGCGTCCGCTTCGACCTGGTCACCACGCACTACGCGCACCCCGCGATGCCGCACCTTGCGTTCTACCGGCGCATCGGCGGGTGGGTGGCGGCCGGCGGCACCCTCCTGATCGTCGGTCACCTGCACACGCCGCACTCCGGCGGCCACGGGCAAGCACCGCACTCCGGCGGCCACGGGCACCACCATCCCGCCGAGGCGACGGTCACCCTCGCCGACATCACCGCCGGCCTGGACGTGGCCGACTGGGAGATCCGCACCGCCGAGGAACACCACCGGGCCATTCCCGGCCCCGGCGGACGCACGGTCGCCCTGCACGACGTCGTCGTACGCGCCACCCGCCGCCCCTGACCCTCTCCTCGCCGCGACGCCGGGACGGAGGTCCACCCCCGGCGCCGTACCGAACTGCGCCCTCGAAAGGAAGACCCGCGCATGTCCTCGCCCGACACTCCCTCCCACGTGAGCGGCCCCGACGCGACGGTCCACGACCCGCGCCGACGCCGCGCCATCCTGGTCGCGGTGTGCATCGCCCTGATGGCGGTCATCGCCTCCGTCTCCGGGCTCAACGTCGCCCAGCCGCAGGTCGCCGTCGAGTTCGACGCGTCGCAGAGCACCGTCCTGTGGATGATCAACATCTACACCCTCAGCCTGGCCGCGCTGCTGCTCCCGCTCGGCGCCCTCGGCGACCGGGTGGGCCGCAAGCCGATCCTGCTCGCCGGCCTGGCCCTGTTCGGCGTCGCCAGCGCGGCGGCCGGCCTGGCCACAACCGCCACGATGATGATCGCCGCCCGGCTGCTCGCCGGCGTCGGCGCGGCGCTGATCATGCCGGTCACGCTCGCCGTCATCACCTCCACCTTCCCCGACGGGGAACGCTCCAAGGCCATCGGCATCTGGACCGGCGTCGCCGGTGGCGGCGGCATCCTCGGCATGTACCTGTCGGCGGTGCTCGTCGACTGGGCGAACTGGCGGTGGTTGTTCCTGCTGCCGGTGGTCCTCGTCGTCGCCGCCGCCGTCACGGCCCTGCGGGCCGTCCCGAACTCCCGTGAGCGGACGCGGCACCGCTTCGACGTCGTCGGGTCGCTGACGTCCGTGGTCGCCGTGACCGCCCTCATCTACGTCCTGCACGAGGGCCCGGTCCACGGCTGGACCGCGCCGGTGACCGTGGCGAGCCTGCTCGTCGGTGCCGTCGCCGCGATCGGGTTCGTCGGGTGGGAACTACGCCGGCCGGCGCCCCTCCTCGACGTCCGCCTGTTCGGTGACCGACGCCTCGCCAGCGGCTCGCTGGCGCTGCTGACGCTCTTCGGCGTCCAGGCGGGCATCTTCGTCGTCCTGTTCCCCTACTTCCAGGCCGTCCTCGGCTGGTCCGGCCTGCGCGCCACCCTCGCGCTCATGCCCATGGCGGCGATGATGATGCTGTCCTCCGGCCTCGCCCCACGGGTGGCCGCCCGCGTCGGGGCCCGCGCGACCATGGCCACCGGCATCGTGCTCGGCGGCGCGGGCCTGGCCCTCATGGCCACCCTCGTCTCCGTCGACGGCGGCTACCCGGCGATCCTGCCCGGCATGCTCGCCATGGGACTCGGCATGGGCCTCACCCAGACCCCCTCCACCGAGGCGATCACCTCCGCCCTGCCCCGCGACCGGCAGGGTGTCGCGTCCGCCCTCAACGACGTCACCCGGGAGTTCGGCACCGCGCTCGGCGTCGCGCTACTCGGCGCGGTCCTGACCGCCGGCTACCGCAGTGCCGTCGACACCCACCTCGACACGATCCCCGCCGACACCGCCGATGCCGCCCGCGAGGGCATCGCCACCGCCATCGCCGCCTCCGACACCGCAGGCGCCCAGGCGCCCGCGCTGGTCCGGGCCGCCCAGGAGTCCTTCGTGGACGGCTGGCAGCAGGCCATGTGGGTGGGCACCGCCGTGATGGCGGTCCTGCTCGGGTACGTGCTCGCCCGGGGCCCGCGACGGACCGCACCCGGCACACCGGTGACCGCACCGGCGTCGTCCGGCGACGTCACCGTCGGCTGACACCGGCGGACGGCCGTCCGCGTTCGAAGGCCGAAGACCCGACGTGCCCCCGCTGCCGGACCGGCAGCGGGGGCACGTCGGGTGACCGCCTACCGGGTCACGGCAGGGTCCACTTCTGGTTGCCGGCGCCCAGGCAGGTCCACAGGTGGACGGCCTGACCGTCGGTGGCGCTGTTGTTCGACACGTCCAGGCACTTGCCGGACTGCGGGTTGCGCAGGGTGCCGTCGGCCTGGGCGGACCAGTTCTGGGCGCCGCTGCCGTTGCAGGTCCACAGTTGGATCTTCGTGCCGTCGGCGGAGCCGCCACCCGAGACGTCCAGGCATTTGCCCAGTGCCTTGACGGTGCTGTTCGGGGTGACCGTCCAGGTCTGGGCGGCGCTGCCGTTGCAGGTCCAGATCTGGATCTGGGTGCCGTCGGCGGTGGCCGCATTGCGGACGTCGAGGCACTTGCCGCCGAGCCCGACGATCGGCCCGGTACCCGGTGTGCCGGGGGTGCCGCCGCCCCGGACCAGGGTGAAGTCGTCCACGTCGAACAGGCCGGTCCCGGAGCCGGTGAACGTCAGGTAGACGGTCTGCGTACCGGTGGGCACCCCGGCCAGGGTGGTGCCGACGTCGGCGTACGTGGTCCAGCCACCGGTGTTGGGCACCGCCACCTGGCCGAGCAGCGGGCCGGTGGCCGAGCCGGTCCGGATGCCGATGGTGCCGCCCGGACCACCCGAGACCACCCGGGCCCGCACCGAGGTGACCCCGGTCAGGTCGAGACCCGGGTACGCGGCCCAGTCGCCCGGGTCGACGTAGCCGAGGGTCTGCCCGCCGTTGGCCCCGGCCTTGGCGAACGCGCTGACCCCGTTGGCCGAACCGAACGCCTCCGCCTGCACCGTGGTGGTGCCGCCCGGCGTACCGCCCAGCTCCCTGATCCGGACGTTGCGGAACGACACGTCGTCGCCCGTACCGTGGTTCTGGAGCCCGATATGGCCGGCGAGCGAGCGGGCCGGGTCGGTGTTGGTGAAGTCGTTGATCTTCCGTCCGTTGAGGAACACCTGGAGGCGTTCCCCCTCGACCAGCAGTTCGTAGCTGTTCCACTCGCCCGGCGGGTTCAGGGCGGCGTCCCGGGCGGCCAGGTCGGCGGACTGGAAGGTGTAGACCGCACCGGTGGTGCGGTCGGCGGCGTCGGTGGCGTCGATCTGGATCTCGTAGCCGTTGTCCACCGCCGACCAGGGGTCGGTTGACGGTGGGAAGCCGATGAAGACGCCCGAGTTGTCGTCGCCGGCCATCCGCCAGTCCAGCTTCAGCGAGTAGTTGGTGAACTGCCTGGCGCCGTACCAGTACAGGCCCATGCCGCCGACGGAGGTGAGGGTGGCGTCGGCGTTGCCGAAGCTGCCCGGACCGGCCTGCGACCAGCCGGTCGTGGACCCGTTGTAGAGGTTGGTGTAGCCGGTCTCCGGGCGGCAGTCGGCCTTCGCCCGACCGGCCGCGTACCGGATGCCGCCGAGCAGGTGGCTGCGGAACGCCGCCTCCGCGTACGACGCCTGGGTGTGCCCCAGTCCGGTGTAGAACGACCGGCCGGAGTTGACCGTCTTGCACCAGGAGATCGGATGGTCACCGCCCATCGAGCCGCCCGAGTACGACGACTCGTCCAGGGTGGCGAGGACCCGGGCGCCCGCGCGCGGGTTGGTCTGGAAGTTGTACCACTCGTCGGTGCGGGTCCAGGTCTGCGGCAGCTGCCCGGTGGCCGGGTGCGCCCGGTTCTCGACGCGGACGGTCGCCTGCTGGATGGCCGGGTGCGAGGCGAAGTAGCCCCCCACCAGGCTGCCGTAGTACGACCAGCCGTACTCGGTGTCGGCGGCGGCGTGGACGCCGACGTATCCGCCGCCGCCGTTGACGTACGACTCGAAGGCGGACTGCTGCGCGGCGTCCAGGACGTCGCCTGTGGTGTTGAGGAAGACCACCGCCTCGTACTGGGCCAGGTTCGCGGTGGTGAACCGGGACGCGTCCTCGGTCGCGGTCACGGTGAAACTGTTCGCCGTGCCGAGTTCCCGGATCGCCTGGACGCCGACGGCGATCGAGTCGTGCCGGAACCCGGCGGTCTTGGAGAACACCAGCACGTCGTACGGGGCGTCGGCCGCACCGGCCGGCGTCGGGACGGCGAGGACCACGGCGGCGGCGGTCACCGCGCTGAGGACGGATCGAAGGAGTCTGCGCATGTCACTCTCCGGAACGGGTGGAGGAGGGCGCCGGGTGCCCCGTGTGCCGGGTCACGGCAGGGTCCACTTCTGGTTGGCGGCGGACAGGCAGGTCCACAGGTGGACGGCCTGGCCGTCGGTGGCGCTGTTGTCGGACACGTCGAGGCACTTGCCGGACTGCGGGTTGCGCAGGGTGCCGTCGGTCTGGGCGGACCAGTTCTGGGCGGCGGTGCCGTTGCAGGTCCACAGTTGGATCTTCGTGCCGTCGGCGGTGCCCCCACCGGAGACGTCGAGGCACTTGCCGAGTGCCTTGACGGTGCTGTTCGGGGTGACCGTCCAGGTCTGAGCGGCGGTGCCGTTGCAGGTGTAGATCTGGATCTGGGTGCCGTCGGCGGTGGCGGCGTTGCGGACGTCGAGGCACTTGCCGCCGAGCCCGACGATCGGCCCGGTACCGACGGTGCCGCCGGTGACGAACGTGAACGTGTCGAGGTCGAACAGCGCCCCGGTGCCCCCGGTGAAGGTGAGGTAGAGCGTGCCGGTGCTGGCCGGCGCGCCGGAGATGGTGCCGGTGACGGTGGTGAAGGTTTCCCAGCCGCCGGTGACCGGGACGGTCGCCTGGCCCAGCACGGTGCCGGTGGGTGAACCCGTGCGCACCTGGAGGGTGCCGCCGACGCCGTTGGAGGAGACCCGGGCGCTGAACGAGGTGGTCCTGTCGAGGCGGTACGGCTCGAACGCGATCCAGTCGCCGTTGTCGATGCTGCCGACGGTCTTGCCGCCCTCGGCGGGGGTCTTGTCGTAGACGGTGATCCCGGACGAGGTCTTGAAGTGTTCGGCCTGCCGCTTGCGCGGCTGGAGGGTGTGCTGCTTGTGGGTGGTCAGCCCACCGGCGTCGGTGTACTCGGCGTCGAAGATGGCGAAGATGTTCGCCGCGTCGTCGTGCTCGCCGTCGACCGGGATGGTGATCGTGCCGGAGCAGCCGTTCTTCGAGGTGATCTGGTGGCCGTGCTGGTCGTGGCCGAGCACGTAGGTCATCCTGACCCTGGCGCAGTCGATGGTGCCGTCCTCCGGGTCGGTGACGGTGATGCTGAACGGCACCGTGTCGCCGTAGGAGAACAGCGATCCGTTCGCCGGGCCGGTAATGGTGACGGTCGGGGCGGTGTTGCCGACGCCGATCTGCACGCTGGCCGTGCCGGCCGCGCCCTGCGGGTCACGGACGGTCAGGGTGACGTTGTAGGTGCCGTTGGCGGTGAACGTCTTGCTGGGGTTGGCCGCCGTGGAGGTGGTGCCGTCACCGAACGCCCACGAGTAGGTCAACGCCCCGCCCTCCGGGTCCGACGACCCGGCCGACGAGAAGGCCACCGTCAGCGGGGCCGCCCCGGAGGTCCGGTCGGCGGCGGCGACGGCCGTCGGCGCGCGGTTGCCACCGCCGACGTAGTCGTACCGGTACAGCGCCGAGTTGGCGTCACCGTTGAAGTAGCCGGTGCCGTAGTCGAGGACGTACAGCGCGCCGTCCGGGCCGAACGCGGAGTCCATCACCTGCTTGCCGTTCCACGGGAACGACGCGTCGATGGCGCCCCGGGAGCCGTCGGCGTTGACGTGGATCGGTTTGATCCAGCCCCGGCCCAGCTCGGTGGCGAAGAACTGGCCGTCGAAGGACTGCGGGAACTTCGTGGTGGACGGGTTCGACGCGCTGTACCGGTAGACCGGGCCGGCCATCGGCGACTCGGAGCCGCCACCGAACTCCGCCGGGCTGCCGGCGTCACCGGCGTACCGGATCCAGGCCGGTTGTGCCGCGGGCAGGGTGGGCAGGCCGGTGTTGCGGAACGAGTTGTTGGTCGGCCCACCGACGCAGTTGTACTTGGCACCCGCGGTGCCGGCGGCGAAGTCCCACTCCGCGTACGTCTCGGCGGTGGTGTTGGTGCCGGTGCAGTACGGCCAGCCGTAGTTGCCCGGCCCGGTCACCCGGTTGAACTCGACCTGCCCGCTGGGGCCGCGCGTGCCGGTGGTGCCGGCGTCCGGGCCGTAGTCGCCGACGTAGACCACCCCGGTGGCCTTGTCCACGCTCATCCGGAACGGGTTGCGGAACCCCATCGCGTAGATCTCCGGACGGGTCCGGGCGGTGCCCGGGGCGAACATGTTCCCGGCCGGGATAGAGTAGCTGCCGTCCGCGTTCACCTTGATCCGCAGGATCTTGCCGCGCAGGTCGTTGCTGTTGGCCGCGCTGCGCTGCGCGTCGTAGGCGGGGTTACGGTTGGTCCGCTCGTCGATCGGCGAATAGCCGGCGGAGTCGAACGGGTTGCTGTCGTCGCCCGTCGACAGGTACAGGTTCCCGGCCGCGTCGAAGTCGATGTCCCCGCCGACGTGGCAGCAGATGCCCCGGTCGGCCGGCACGTCCAGGATGTTGACCTGGCTGGACGTGTTCAGCGTCCAGTTGGCGTTGAGGGTGAACCGGGACAGCCGGTTCACGCCCTGCCAGGCGGAGAAGTCCGTGCCGGTGGCCGGGGCGTCCCCGGCGGGGGTGGACAGCGGCGGGGCGTAGTACAGGTAGACGTGCCGGTTGGTGGTGAAGTTCGGGTCCACCCCGACGCCCTGCAGGCCCTCCTCGTCGTGGGTGTAGACGGGGATCGTGCCCACCACGGTGGTGGTGCCGGCGGCGTCGGTACGTCGCAGCGTGCCGTTGCGGGCGGTGTGCAGCACCGACCGGTCGGGTAGCACCGCGATGGTCATGGGCTCGCCGACCTCGGGTTCCCCCTTGGCCAGGGTGACCTGCTGGAAGTCGGTCGGGTTGATGGTGTGGGCCTGGGCGGGGGCCGGGCTGCCGAGGGCGACCAGCCCGGCGGCGGCCACCAGGAGCAGTGCGGAGCTGACCGACGCCGTTCGCCGGCCGAACGCGCCATGGTGTGAGGACACTGGCTGTCCGTCCCTTCCTGACGTTCGAATGCCAGGGCGGGGCGCGCGCCGTCGCGCCGGATGCCGTAGCGGGGGAGGGGGTCGATGGATCACCGCGCCGCCGGTTCACCTCGCTGAAACACTTCCGTGATGGCGAAGACATTAAGCTGTTTCGATCCCGCTGTCTACGGCTTCTGTCGAACCAGGGCAGACTTTCGCTCGAACCACGAAAAGTCCCCGCCGTTGGGCACGCGTACCCCCTTCCCGTGCCCGCCTCCGGTGACGACGACGGCCGGCGGCGCTCCGATGTCACACGAAGCGGTGTGGGCCGTGCCATGTTTCGGCCCGGGGGAGAGGGGCATCTTCCGGCGGCGACCCGTGCGGGCCGTGCCTGGTCCGAATGGAGGTGCCCGATGACGGTCGGTCGTCCGGAGACGTTGCCCGTGGTCGACTGCGGATCGGGCCGTGCCGGCCGGCTGCGGTCCGGGAGACCGTCCCGGACGGCGGGAACCCGGTCGTGACCCCCGGAGGCGACGACCCCGGGACGGCGTTCCGGTCGGCCGTCCACGCCGGGCTGCTCGACCTGCCGCTGCCCGGCGGCGGACGCACCCGTGACCGCTTCCTGCGTTTCGTCGAACTCGGCCGCGCCGACCTGGCCCTGGCCCGGCTGGGCGAGGGGCACGCCGACGCCCTGGCGATCCTCGCCGAACTCGGTATGCCGGTCGATCCCGACCGGAGCCGTGAGCCGTGGGGTGTCTGGGCGGCCGTGCCGGCATCGGTCACGGCCACCCGGGACGGCGACCGGTGGCGGCTGACCGGTGACCGGCCCTGGTGCTCCGGGGCTGGGCTGCTGGCCCACGCTCTGGTCACCGCGACCGCCGACGACGGCGTCCGGCTGTTCGCCGTCGAGGTCGACGCCGCCGGGGTCACCGCGTTGCCCGACACCTGGCCGGCCGTCGGCATGGCCGCCAGCGACAGCCGCACCGTCAGCTTCGACGGCGTGACCGCCGTCGCGGTGGGCGGGCCCGGCAGCTACACCGCGCGGCCGGGTTTCCGGCACGGCGGGCTGGGGGTGGCGGCGTGCTGGTACGGCGGGGCGGTCGGGGTCGCCGACACCCTGTACGCCGCAGCGCGGCACCGCCGTCTCGGCCCGCACGCCCTGGCGCACCTCGGCGCGGTCGACGCGACCCTGGCCGCCGCCCGCACCGTCCTGTTCGCCGCCGCCGACGAGATCGACGCGAACCCCACCGGGGACGCCGACCGGTTGGCCCACCAGGTCCGCGCCACCGTCGAGGCGACCGCCACCACGGTCGTCGACCGGGTCGGCCGGGCGTTGGGGGCGGGCCCGCTGTGCCAGGACGCCCACCACGCCCGCCGGGTCGCCGACCTGACCGTGTACCTGCGGCAGAGTCACGCGGAGGCGGACCTGGCCCACCTCGGTGAGCTGGTGGCGGCGGTCGGGGATCCCGGATGGTGAGGCCGATCGTCGACGCGGGCACCGACGAGAGCAGTTGGCGTGCGTGGCCGGCCCCGGCCGGTTGGCCCGTGCTGGCGCTGGACGACCTGACGGTGCCGCCGCTGGTGGTCGCCCCGCACCCCGACGACGAGGTGCTCGGGGTGGGTGGCCTGGTCGCGATGCTCGCCGGCGGCGTCGAGATCGCGGTCGTCACCGACGGCGAAGCCTCGCATCCGGACTCCACGGTCCACTCACCGGCGGCGCTGGCCGCGATCCGGCGGGCCGAGACGGTCACGGCCTGCGGACTGCTCGGGGTCGCCCCCACCGCCATCGACCATCTCGCTCATCCCGACGGCCGTGTCGACGAGTCGGCGCTCGCCGAGGCGTTGACCGGCCGGCTGGCACCGGGGCGGTGGTGTGTCACGACGTGGCGTGGCGACGGACACCCGGACCACGAGGCGGTGGGGCGGGCGGCAGCGCTCGCCTGCCGGCGTATGGGTGCGATCCTGCTGGAGTTCCCGGTGTGGACGTGGCACTGGGCCCGGCCGGACCACCCCGACGTGCCGTGGCACCGCGCGCGTCGGATCGACCTCACCGCAGCGGCCGGATCGGCCAAGCTGAGCGCGATCGACGCCTTCCGTAGCCAGGTGCTGCCGTTGGGGCCGGCACCCGCCGACGCCGCGATCCTGCCCCCGAACGTCCTCGCCCGCTTCACGCGTCCCTACGAAACGGTGTTCGGGCCATGACCTCAGGCGGCACCCCGGCCGGGTACTTCGACGACATGTACGCCGGGGCGGAGGACCCGTGGAGTTTCGAAACCCGCTGGTACGACCAGCGTAAGCACGAGGTGACGGTGGCCTGCCTGCCGCGCCGGCGGTACCGGTCGGCATTCGAGCCGGGCTGCTCGACGGGGACGCTCACCCGCCGCCTCGCCCCGCGGTGCGACCGGCTACTGGCGGTCGACATCGCCGCCGCGCCGGTGGCGAGCGCCCGACGGCGGCTGGCGGAGCAGCCACACGTCCGGGTGCAACGGATGCGGGTCCCCGACGAGTGGCCGGCCGTGACGGACGACCGGTTCGACCTGATCGTGCTCTCCGAGCTGGGCTACTACTTCGACGACGCCGGGCTGGATCTGCTGGTGGCCCGGACGGTCGACTCGCTCGAACCCGGCGGCACGCTGGTGGCCGTGCACTGGCGGCCGGCGGTGGCCGAGCACGCCCGCAGCGGCGACGACGTGCACCGGCTGCTCGACGGGGTGGACGCCCTGACGCGGACGGCACGGCATGAGGAAGCCGACTTCCTCCTCGACGTGTTCCTGCGGGTGCCGCCGCCGGCCAGGTCCGTCGCCCAGGCCGACGGTCTGTGGTGAACCGGATGGCGGTCGTGGTGCCCGCCCACGACGAGCAGGCGTTGCTGCCCGGCTGTCTGACCTCCGTCCTCGACTCGCTGCGGCACCTGCCGGTGCCCTCGGAGGTGATCGTGGTGGCCGACGACTGCCGGGACGCCACGGCCGCCGTCGCCGAACGTCCCGGCGTCGTCGTGCTGACGGTCCGGGCCCGCAACGTCGGCCGCGCCCGGGCCGCCGGCATGGCGTACGCGCTGCGCCACGGCCCGCTGGGGTTGTGGCTCGCCACCACCGATGCGGACAGCCGGGTGCCCCGGCGGTGGGGCGGCTGGCAGCTGCGGCACGCCCGCGCCGGCACCGACCTGCTGGTCGGGACGGTACGGGTCACCGACTGGGCGCCCCGTGCCATCCCGGTCCGTGACCGGTACGAGGCCCGGTACCGGCAGGGCCTGACCGACACCGGCCACCGGCACGTCCACGGTGCGAACCTGGGCTGCGCCGCCACCGCGTACGAGCGGTTGGGCGGCTTCGCCGACCTGCGCCACGGCGAGGACCACGACCTCGTCGAACGCGGTCGTCGACAGGCCATGCGGGTCGTCGCCGACGCCGGCTGCGCGGTACGGACCAGTGCCCGCCGCCACGGTCGGGCCCCGCACGGCTTCGCCGGCTATCTCGACGCCCTCGAAGACCGGCCCTCGACGGTGGGGCCGGAGCGGACGCCGTGCGGCGGATGCACCGTGGCATGACGAACCGCCCTTCACCGGCGGCGCGCGAAGCGCGTACCGGAAAGGACGGCGTCGCTCCCGGCCAGGGTCCGGTCGGACCCTGGCCGGGAGCATCCGGTCAGCCGATGCGGCCGGCGCGGTGCCGGCGGCGGGTCAGCCCGACGAGGACGGCGCCGAGCAGGGCGAGCAGCAGCCCGACGGTCAGCGGCGCGAACATGGCGTCACCGGTCACCGGCAGGATCCCCCCGACGTAGCGGAAGGTGAAGCCGTCGGAGGTTCCACCGGCGGTGCTCACCGTGATCGTGGCGTTCCCGGCCGCGCAGGGCGGTGTGCGGAAGGTCAACGAACGGCCGTCCGACGCCACGGTGACCTGGTCGGCCGGGATGGTCGTGCCGCAGATGGTGACCGTGGTGCCGCCCGGCACGAACCCGGAGCCACCGACCGTCACCGTCGTGCCGCCACCGGTCGGCCCCTGTCCGGGGTTGACGGTGTCGATGCGCGGCGGGGCGGGTTCGTAGGTGAACCCGTCAGGTGCGGTGACGTCGTCGCCGGGCAGCAGGACGGTGACGTCCACCGTCCCGGGCGAACCGGGCGGGGTGACCACGGTCAGCGAGGAGCCGTCCGGGTTCACGACCAGGTTGGTGCCGGGTGTGTTGCCGAAGTTCACGCCGGTGGCGCCGGTGAGACCGGTGCCGGTGATGGTCACCGTGGTGCCGCCGGTGGTCGGTCCGGTGTCCGGCACGATGGAGGTGATCGTCGGCGCGACGTACGTGAAGACGGGCGCGGTGGCGGTGCCCGCGGGGAACACCAGCCGGACGTCCGCCGGCCCGGCCGCGTTCGGCGGGGTCAGCACGGTGATCGTGGTACCGCCCGGGTTGACGGTGAACCCGGTGCCGGGCACCCCGTCGAAGGTCACCCCGGTGGCTCCGGTGAACCCGGTCCCGGTGATGGTGACCGTGGTGCCACCCGAGGTCGGTCCGCTCGTCGGGGTCAGCCCGGTCACGGTCGCGGCGCTGCCGTCGGCGAGGTAGGTGTAGCCCAGCGGTGCCGCCGTACCGCCGCCGGTGGTCACCAGCACGACGGCCGGCCCGACCGCGCCGGGCGGGGTGACCGCCGTCAGGGAGGTGCCGCCCGGTGCGACCGTGACGTCGGTGGCCGGCACCCCGTCGAAGGTGACTGTGGTGTCACCGGGGACGAATCCGGTGCCGGTGATCGTCACCGTCTGGCCGCCCGACTGTGGACCCGCGTTCGGGGTGATCGACGCGACGGTAGGCGCCGCTGCCACGTACGTGAATCCGTCCGGGGCGGTCGCGTCCGCGCCCGGCAGGAGCACGGTGACGTCCACCGGGCCGACCTGGCCGGGCGGGGTGACCACGGTCAGCGAGGTGCCGCCCGGGTTGACCGTGACGTTGGTGCCCGGGGTGTCACCGAAGGTCACCCCGGTCGCTCCGGTGAAGCCGGTGCCGGTGATGGTCACGGTGGTGCCGCCGGCGGTCGGTCCGGTGTCCGGGACGATCGAGGTGATCGTCGGCCCGAGGTAGGTGAACGTCGGCGCGGTCACCCGACCGGCCGGGAAGACCAGTTCGACCAGGGCCGGGCCCGCCGGGTTCGGCGGTGTGACCACGGTGATCGTGGTGCCGGCGGGGTTGACGGTGAACCCGGTGCCGGGCAGGCCGTTGAAGTCCACGCCGGCCGCCCCGGTGAAGCCGGTGCCGGTGATCGTCACCGTGGTGCCGCCGACGGTCGGCCCGGAGGTCGGGGTGAGGCCGGTGATGGTGGCCGCGCTGCCGTCGGCGAGGTACGTGTAGCCCAGCGGTGCGGCGGTGCCGTTCACCGTGCCGACCACGACCTCGGCGGGTCCGACCGCGCCGGGCGGGGTGACGGCCGTCAGTGAGGTGCCGCCCGGAGCGACCGTGACGTCGGTCGCGGGCACCCCGTCGAAGGTGACCGTGGTGCCGCCCGGGATGAAGCCGGTGCCGGTGATCGTCACGGTCTGGCCGCCCGACTGCGGGCCCTCGTCGGGGGTGATCGTCGCGGTGGTCGGTGCCGCCGGCGGACGCTCGCAGAGCGCCTCGGCCACGATGACGGTGCCGACGGGAATGGTGGTCGGGACACCGAGGATGCTGCCCGACAGGGTCAGCACGGCCCGCACCGTGATCGCGGTGGCGCCGGTGGCGGTGGTCGTCTCGACCCGGGTCAACGAGGCGTTCAGGCTCGCGTCCAGCAGCCCCGGCACCACCACCGCCGCGCTGCCCACGACGGCGGGGGTGTTCGCCGTCAGCGTCACCGCCGAGCCGAACAACTCCAGCCCGACGAGCGTGGTGTCCGCGCTGGTCGCGCCGACCTGCGGACAGACCGCGGTGGCGGTGACCTCGGCGGCGTCCAGCACGTCGATGCCGAGCACGGTCAGGTTGAGCCCGTTGACGCTGGAGGACGCCGACGACCCGTCCGCCGCCCGGGTGGCGGTGACCTCCTCGACGGTGCCGCTGGCGGTCACACCGACCGCCCCGGGCACCGAGATCGCCAGCAGTGTCTCGGTGTCGGTGCCCCCGGCGGCCGGCGCGGTGGCGGTGCCGACGGTCGCGTCGGCGCTGATCACGGCAATCCCGGCCACCTCGGCGGACAGGTCGACGACGACGCCGCGGGCGCTCGCGTCGCCCGGTGCCGCCAGTGCCGGCGTACCCAGGGACAGGGTTGCCAGGCTGGTGACCAGCAGCGCCGTGGCGGCGCTGGTGGTTCTTCGCAGGACGGTCCTCACCAATTTCCCCCGTTCAGATGGATGACGGGCCTGCGTGATGTGGCGGCAGCCGTCAACGAGTGAACGAGTATAAATCGGTCAAGTTACGCATTTCGCTACTTTGCGTGCAGGCCGTGTCCGCGCGATGGCATCTGCCCGCTGTTGCCGGCGCTCCGGGTTCGATCGGCTCCACAGGCGAATGTCCCGGGGCGTGTCGCTAGCTATTGGTAATGGGAACCGTTATCGTCTGCTCGTCCGAGTCGTCGAGCGTCGGGAGTGCGCGGTGGGTCATGTGTTGCTGGTCGAGAGCTGGGTCGGTGCGATGAGTACCCTGCTGCCCCGGGCGATCCGGGAGGCGGGACATCGGTTCACGTTCCTGACCAGGAACCTGCACCACTACCTGCGCCAGGGCGGCGGCACCGGGACGCACCCGCTGCTCGACGCCGACCACGTGATCACCGCCGAAACCAACGATCCGGAACGGCTGCTGCCGTACGTACGGCAGCTGCACGAGGTGCTGCGCTTCGACGGCGTCCTCACGTCCTGCGACTACTACCTCGCCACCGTGGCCCGGCTCGCCGCGGACCTGGGCCTGCCGGGCGCACGGCCCGAGGCCGTCGAGTGCGCCTACCGCAAGGACCTGGCGCGGCAGCGGATGCGGGCGGCCGGCCTGCCCGGCCCCGGGTTCGCCGTCACCGGGGACTGGGCGGGCACCGAGGCCGCCGCCCACGCGCTGGGTTTCCCGCTGGTCGTCAAGCCGGTCGACCTGTGCGCCGGGATGTTCGTCCGGCTGGTGGCCGACCGGGACCAGCTACGCGAGGCGTTCGACGCCCTCGGCGGGTTCCCGGTCAACGCCCGGGGGCAGCGGCGTTCGCCGCTGGTGCTGCTGGAGGAGGTGTTGGCCGGGCCGGAGGTCAGCGTGGAGACCGTGACCGTCGACGGGGAGACGACGGTGCTCGGTGTGACGGACAAGAGCCTCGCCGGTGCACCGCGGTTCGTGGAGACGGGGCACATGTTCCCCGCCGCGCTCGACGCGGCGACGGCCGGCGCGGTGGGCGACATGGCCGTCGCCGCCCTCGCCGCGGTCGGGTTCGACCGGGGGGTGGCGCACACCGAGCTACGGCTGACGGCGGCCGGGCCACGGGTGGTGGAGATCAACCCCCGCCCGGCGGGCAACCAGATCACCGAGCTGGTGCGGCGGGCGACCGGGGTGGATCTGCCCATGGTGTACGCCCGGCTGGCCGTGGGTGAGCAGCCGGAGGTCACGGTGGCCGACACGGGTGTCCGTAGCGCCGCCATCGCGTTCCTGCTCCCGCCCCGCGCCGGCACCGTCGCCGGGATCGACGGGGTGACCGCGCTGGCTGCCGCTCCCGACGTGGTCGACTGGGCGGTGAAGCCCGCCGGGCACCGCACCGGCGACGCGGTGAGCAACAACGACTACCTCGGTCACGTCATGACGGTGGACACCACGGGTCCCGGCGCCCGGACCCGCGCCGACGAACTGGTCGCCGGGCTCGGCGTCCGCTACGCCGACGAGCTGGCCGGGGCCCACGCGTGACGCCGGTGGACACCGGTCGGCCGGTCACGTCGGTTCCGGACCTGATCGACGCGGTCCGGGCGGGCCGCTTCGGCCCCGACCCGGCCACCGCGCAGGTCACCGTCGCGTTCACCACCCGACAGGGCGCCCGGCATGCCGGACGGGCCCGCGGTTACCGCAACCAGGTGCTGAGCCTGCGGGTGGACGCCGCCGTCGGCTCGTGCGCCACGGAACCCGACGAGCTGACCGACGAGGTCGCCCACGACTGCGTCGGTCGCAGCGTCGCCGACCTGCTCACCCACCCGGCGTCGGCGGTGCGCGTCGCGGCCCTGGACGCCTACCTCGCCACGGTCCGACCGCACCGGCACGCCGCCGGCGACACGGTCACCATCCCGGCCGGGACGTCGCTTGCCAAGTCGACCGCCCGGGCCGCCGCCGTGGTGGACCTGCTACCGGTGGAGCCGGGGCAGCAGGTCCTGGTCGTCGGGGTGGTGAACTCCCTGTTGGCGCAGTTGCGGGACCGGGGCGTCGGCTACCTGCCGTGCGACCGGGCCGGCGGGAGCACGGAGTGGGGGGAGCCGTGCCTGCCCGACGCCGCGGTGCTGCTGGAGCGCTGCGACGCGCTGCTGGTGTCCGGGATGACCCTGGGCAACGACACGTTCGCCCCGCTGCTGCGGCACGCCCGTACCACCGGCAAGCCGATGGTGGCCTTCGCCCAGACCGGCAGTGCCGTCCTGCCGTGCTTCCTGGGCGCGGGGTTGAGTGGGCTGTCCGCCGAGCCGTACCCGTTCTTCTGGCTCGACGGTGCGGCGACGACGATCTACCGCTACCGCGCCGGGGCCGGGTCGCCGTGCTGACCACCTCCACGCCGGCAGCCCGCGCACCGCACCTGCTGGGCCTGCTGGGACGCTCCCCGGTGGTGTTCGTCGACACCCCGCTGCCGCACCCGCACGGCGGCTTCCACGCCAAGGTCGAGCACCTGAGCCCGGGGGGCATGAAGGCGCGGGCCGCGGTGGCGATGTTGCGGGCCGCCCGGCGGCGTGGTGACCTCGGGCCGGGCGGCACCGTGGTGGAGTCGACCAGCGGCACGCTGGGGCTCGGTCTGGCGTTCGCCGGACAGGCCCTGGGCCACCCCGTCGTCCTCGTGGTGGACCGGGAGATCGAACGCTCGATGCGGGCGCTGCTCGCGGCCCACGGGGCGACGCTGGAGGTGGTGGCGCAGCCGCACCCGGCCGGTGGTTGGCAGCAGGCCCGCCTGGACCGGCTGCGCGAGGTGCTGGCCCGCATCCCCGACGCCTACTGGCCCGACCAGTACCACAACCCGGACAACGTCGCCGGCTACCGCGGCCTCGCCGAGGAGTTGACCGGCCAGGTCGAAGCCGTGGACGTGCTGGTGTGCAGCGTCGGCACCGGTGGGCACAGTGCCGGCCTGGGCCGGGCGTTGCGCCGCTACTGGCCGGGGATGCGGCTGGTCGGGGTCGACACCGTCGGCTCGACGATCTTCGGGCAGCCCGCCCGGCCCCGGCTGATGCGCGGCTTGGGCAGCAGCATCTTCCCCCGCAACGTCGACTACGCCGCCTTCGACGAGGTGCACTGGGTCGGACCGGTGGAGGCGGTGGACACCTGCCGCCGGTTGGCCCGGGCGGCGTTCGTCACCGGCGGCTGGAGCACCGGGGCCGTCGCCCGGGTCGCCGCGTGGGTCTGCCGGATGCAGCCCGGTGCCCGGGTGGTGACGATCTTCCCGGACGGCCCGCACCGTTACCTCGACTCGATCTTCGACGACGCGTACTGCGCCCGCCACGGCCTGTTCGCCCCGGCCCCGGACCATCCGATCGAGATCCCGTACCCGGACGCCGTCGAGGTGACCCGGTGGAGCCGCTGCCGGACCGTCCTCGACCCGCTGCGCCGCCTGGCGGTGCCGGCATGAGGCTCGACTGGCGCAGCTACCCGCTGCGGCTGCGGGAACCGTTGCGGATCTCCCGGGCGACGATGCCGGGCCGCGACGCCGTCCAGCTCGACCTGTCCCACGACGGCGTCACCGGCCACGGCGAGGTGGTGACCAGCGTCTACTACGGACTGGACCTGGCCGCCATCCTCGGGCTGCTGCCCGGGCTGCGGCACCGGGTACGCGCCTGCGGCGAACCCGAGGTGCTGCTCGCGGAGCTGCCGGCGCTCGCCGGGGAGCTGCCGGCCGGTGTGCTGGCGGCCCTGGACGCCGCCGTCCACGACCTGCTGGGCCGGCGGGCCGGTCAGCCGGTGCACCGGTGGCTCGGCCGGCCCGCCCCGACCCCGGCGGTCACGGCCCACACCGTCGGCCTCGTCGCGCCCGGACACGCCCGCCTCACCGCGCTCGACCTTGCCCGACGTGGCTTCCGAATGGTCAAGGTCAAGTGCGGGGACGCCGCCGACGTGGCCCGGGTCGCCGCCGTCCGCGCCGCGCTGCCGCAGGCGCGGCTCGTGCTCGACCCCAACGGCGCGTGGACCCCCGAGCAGACCGTGCGGCTGCTCGACACACTGCGCCCGTACGGCGTCGACGCCGTCGAGCAGCCCATCGCGCCCGGCACCCCGCAACTGCTCGCCTGGATCAGCGCACGCACCGAGGTGCCGGTCGTCGCCGACGAGGACGCGGCCACGGCGGCGCACGTCGACGCCCTCGCCGGCGCGGTGGCCGGCGTCAACGTCAAGCTGGCCAAGTGCGGCGGCATCCACGCCGCGCGGCAGATCGCCGCCACCGCCCGGGCCCACGGCATGGACCTCATGCTGGGCTGTCTGGTGGCCAGCTCGCTGGGCATCGCACCGGCGGTGCACCTCACCGGCGACGCCCGCTGGATCGACCTGGACGGGCACCTGCTGCTCGCCGCCGATCCGTGGACCGGCATCGGCGGCCACGACGGCGTCCTGCGGTTGAGCGGGTCACCCGGGCTCGGCGTGCGGGCGGTCCGGTGAAGACGTGGTCCACCCTGCGCAGCTTCCCGCTGCCGATCCGGCTGCTGGTGGTCAACCAGTTCGGGGTCAACGTCGGCTTCTACCTGCTGCTGCCCTATCTCGCCGGCTACCTGGCCGCCGACGTCGGCCTCTCCGCCGCCGTGATCGGCATCGTGCTCGGCGTGCGCAACCTCAGCCAGCAGGGCCTGTTCCTGCTGGGCGGCTCCGCTGCCGACCGGTTGGGTGCCCGGGGGGTCATCATCGCCGGCTGCGCCCTGCGCGCCGTCGGGTTCGGGCTGTTCGCCCTCGGCACGGCACTGCCGGTGCTGCTGGCCGCGTCGATCCTGTCCGGACTGGCCGGCGCGCTGTTCAACCCGGCCGTACGCAGCTACGTGGCGCAGGCCGCCGCCGACCGGCGGGCCGAGGCGTTCGCCCTGTTCACCGTCTTCGCCAGCGCCGGCGCGCTGCTCGGACCACTGCTCGGCTCGGCGCTGCTCCTGGTCGACTTCCGGGCCGCCGCGTCGACCGCCGCCGGGCTGTTCGCCGCACTCACCGTGGCGCAGGCGGTCTGGCTGCCCGCCACCCCGGCCACCTCCGCCGAGGCGACGCTCTGGCAGGACTGGCGCACCGGCCTCGCCGACCGCCGGTTCCTGGCCTTCAGCGTCGCGCTGGCCGGCATGTTCGCGTTGCAGACCCAGCTGTACCTGATCCTGCCGGTGCAGGCGGAGCACGTCACCGGGCACCCGGTGGCGGTCGCCGGGCTGTTCGTCGTCTCCACCGTCGTGACGCTCACCCTGCAACTACCGCTGACCGGCTGGCTACAGGGCCGCTGGAGCCGGGGGAAGAGCATCACCGTCGGAATGGCGGTCATGGGAGCCGGGTTCCTGCTGCCGCTGCTGCGGGTGGAGTCGACGTCGCCGGTGCTGCGGCTGGTGCCGGTGCTGGCTGCGGCCGTCCTGCTCACCCTGGGGGTGATGATCGCCCAGCCGTTCGTGCTGGAGTTGATCCCCGCCTTCGCCGGCCCCCGGCTGACCGGTACCTACTTCGGCCTGTTCTACCTGGTGTCCGGGGTCCTCGCCGCCGGCTGCACCGCCGCCGTCGGTGCGACGGTGGGCACCGCCACGGCAGCCGGGGTGCCGCCGGTGGCGTGGCTGCTCACCGCCGCCGTCGGGGTGGCCTCGGCGGGCGCGGTATGGCTGCTGCGCCTCGACGGCCCCCGTACGTCCGCGCCCACGCCGACCCCGGCGGGGGTGTCATGAGCGGCGGGAACCTCCTCACCGACAACCCGGAACTGTACGAACAGCAGTTCCCCGATCCGGGTCACCGCGCCGCCCGGTTCGTCGACGACGTCGTACGCCGGTTCGCCGACCGCACCGACGTCGCGCCCCGGCTACTCGACGTCGGATGTGGCACCGGCCGCGACGTCGGGTACCTCGCCACCCTCGGCTACGCCACCGTCGGGCTGGACACGTCGGTGCCGATGCTGACCTACGCGCGGCGTCGCCACCCCGACGTCCGGTTCGTCCACGCCGACCTGCGGGACTTCGACCTGGCCGGCCCCGTCGACGTCGTCACCTGCCTGGACAGCGCGCTGCTGTACTGCCACACCAACGCCGACCTGACCGCGTTCCTGCGCTGCTGCCACCGGCACCTGCGCCCCGGCGGGCTGCTGCTGGCCGAGATGCGCAACGGGGCGTTCTTCCTCGGCAACACCGAACTCCTCGACGGCACCCGCACCCGCACCGTGACCTGGCGCGACGTCCCGTACACGTCCGACACGCGGCTGTGGATCGACCACGGTGGGCAGTTGCTGCGTCGCGAACGGGTCTGGACCTGGCCGGCCTGCCCGCAACCGTTGGTGCAGACCTCGGCCTGGCGGCTGCTGTTCCCCGCCGAGCTGCGGTACCTGCTCGACACCGCCGGGTTCGATGTGGTGGCCCTGTTCGACGCCCCCGGTCCCCGCACCGACCCGCCCTGGCATCCGACGGCCGCGTTGTCGACCGCGTTGTCCGGTGACCGGCTGCACCTGGTCGCCCGGCGACGCGCCGACCCGGTCTGACCCCGACCGCCGCGCCGAAGCGGCGGGAGTTCCACACCTTATCGGAAGGGATATTCATGATGGATAGTTTGTCAGTGGGCACGCCGTCGGTGACCCGTCGCGGTCTGCTCGGCGGTGTCGCCGCCGCCTCCGCTGCCCTGCTGGCCGGCTGCGGTGGGGGCGACGACCCGAGCACCCCCGCCGCCGGGCGACCCCGGCGCGGCGGTCGGCTGCGGGCGGCGTTCGCCGGCGGCGGCGTCAACGAGACGCTCGACCCGCACCTGGCCAACCTGTTCAACGAGGCGTCCCGGGCCAAGGCGATGTTCGACAAGCTCGCCGACTACGGCCCCGACGTCTCCATCCGGCCCCGCCTCGCCGAACGTTGGGAACCCCACAGTGACCTCACCCGCTGGCGGATCACCCTGCGCGAGGCGACGTTCCACGACGGGCGGCCGGTCCGCGCCGCCGACGTGCTGTACAGCTACGCCAGGATCACCGACCCGAAGCGGGCGTTCCGGGCCAGGGCCAGCCTCGGCCTGCTCGACCTGCGCCGCAGCCGCGCCATCGACGACCGGACCGTGGAACTGGCCCTGACCCGCCCCTTCGCCGAGTTCCCCAACGCCCTGGCCGCGTTCGGCGCGTACATCGTCCCCGAGGGTGCCGACAGTTTCACCCGGCCCGTCGGGTCCGGTCCGTTCACCTTCGACTCCTGGCAACCCGGCCGGTCACTGCTGCTCAAACGGTACGACGGCTACTGGGAGGGCGCAGCCCACCTCGACGAGCTGGAATACCTGATCAGCAACGAGGAGTCGGCCCGGGTCAACGCCCTGCTCGCCGGGCAGGTGGAGTACGCCCACGACATCACTCCCACCACCGCCCGCACCCACGCCGGCAGCACCCGGCTGACCGTCACCCGGATGCCGAACAGCACCATGCAGTCCTTCGCCATGAAGGTCGACCGGCCGCCGTTCGACAACCGGGACCTCCGCGAGGCCATGTTCCTGCTCACCGACCGCCGACAGCTCGTCGACACCGTCCTCGCCGGCTCCGGACAGATCGGCAACGACCTGTTCGGCAAGGGCTACCAGCACTACGCCGACGACATCACCCAACGCACCCACGACCTCGACCGGGCCCGCTTCCTCGTCGACAAGGCCGACGCCCGGGGACTACGGATACGCCTCGACACCGCCTCGGTGGCCAGCGGCTTCGTCGAGGCCGCCAGCGTCCTCACCGACCAGGCCAGGCAGGCCGGCCTGATCATCGACACCGCGCTGGGCAACAAGGACACCTACTGGAAGGACATCCTCGACACCGGCGTGCTGGCCTCGTACCGCTCCGGCGCCATGCCCATCGAGACGCACATCTCCCAGCGGCTGCTGACCACCTCCACCACCAACGCGACCCGGTGGACCCGCCCCGACTTCGACGCCCTCTACACCCGGGCCGTCTCCAGCGCCGACGAGGCCACCCGCCGGCAGGCGTACGGCGACATGCAACGCCTCCTGCACGCCGAGGGCGGCTTCCTGATCTGGGGGTTCGCCGACTTCCTCGTCGCCACCGCACCCCACGTCGGCGGCGTGTCCGCCCAGGCCCCGGCCAACACCCTCGACTGGGCCCGCTTCGACAAGGTCTGGCTGGGGTGAGTCTGCCCCGCTACGCCGCCGGGCGGCTGCTGCTCGGCCTCGGACAGGTCGCCGGGATCACCACCATCGTGTTCGTGCTCACCGAGGCGCTGCCCGGTGACGCCGCCGTGGTGATCGCCGGCGACCAGCCCGACCCGGCCCGGATCGCCGCCATCCGGCAACAGTTGGACCTCGACCGGCCGACCTGGCAGCGCTACCTCGACTGGCTGACCGGCCTGCTCCACGGCGACCTCGGCGTGTCGCTGATCTCGGGACGCCCGATCGCCGACCGGCTCGTCGACAGCGCGGGGGTGACCCTGCTGCTGGCGGCGGTGACCCTGCTCGTGCTCGTACCGCTGGCCGTCGCCCTGGGCATGCTGGCGGCCCGCCGGGAGGGGGGACCACTGGACCGGACGGTGTCCGCGGTGTCGGTCGCCCTGTACGCGGTGCCGGAGTTCGCCCTGGCGATCCTGCTCGTCGCCGTGTTCGGCGTCCGCCTCGGCTGGCTGCCACCCACCGCGTTCGGCGCCGACCTGCTCGCCCAGCCGTCGGTGCTCGTGCTGCCCCTGCTCGTACTGCTCGCCCGACCCGTCTGCACCATCAGCCGACTCACCCGCGCCGGCCTGCTCGACGCCCTACGCGCCGAGCACCTCCGCCACGCCCGACGCCTCGGCATCACCGGCGGTCGGCTCTGGCTGCGCCACGCCCTGCCCGACGCCCTGGCACCGGTCGTGCAGCAACTCGCCCGCACCACCGACTGGCTGCTCGGCGGGGTCATCGTCGTCGAGGCGGTGTTCGTCATCCCCGGACTCGGCACCGCCCTGGTCGACGCCGTGTCCACCCGCGACGTGCCCACCGTGCAGGCGCTGTGCGTCCTCGTCGCCGTCACCACCGTGCTGGTGAACCTGGCCGCCGACCTGGTGGCGTTCCGCCTCGCCCCGCGTACCCCGGTGGGCCGATGAGGCGGCTGCGCACCCTGACCGCGGCGGCGTTGCTCAGCGTGCCGCTCGGCCTGGCCGTGGGCGGCCCGTTCCTGGCGGGCGGGCCGGCCGGCCGCACGTTCCCGTTCGCCGACGACGGGCCGCTGGGCACCGACTTCGTCGGCCGCGACGTCGGACAGCAGGTCATGCTCGGCGGCCGGTCCGTGGTCGTCGTGGCCGCCGCCGCGACGGTGCTGGCGTACCTCGTCGGGGTGCCGCTCGGGCTGCTGGCCGCGTCCACCCGCCGCCGGTGGGCCGACGAACTGCTCATGCGCCCACTGGACCTGGCGTTGGCCGTGCCGTCGCTGCTGCTGCTGATCCTGCTGGCCGCCACTGCACCGCCCGGACCGCTCACCCTGGTCGGGATCGTCGCGCTGATCGGGCTGCCGGAGATCACCCGGATCACCCGGGCCACCGCGCTGCCCCTGGCCCACGGGCCGGCCATGGAGGCGATGCGCCTGTACCGCGAAAGTTGGTGGCGACGCGGCCCCGGCTACGTCGGCACCGGCATCCGCCGGGTCCTGCTCGCCGACGCCGGCGTCCGGTTCGTCGGCGCGACGTACCTGGTGGCCACCGCCAGTTTCCTGGGCATCGGCGTCGCCCCCGACGCCGCCGACTGGGCGGTCATGGTGGACCGCAACCGCGCCGGGCTGTTCCTGCAACCCTGGGCCGTCGCCGTGCCCGCCGCCCTGCTCGTCTGCCTGGCCGTCGGCCTCAACCTGGCCACCGACCGGATGCTGGTCACCCGCACCGACCCGCCGCCCCGGCCCACCCCCACCACGACCGCACCCCGCCCGAGGGCACCCGGCGCCCTCGTGGAGGTACGGGACCTGACCGTCACCAGCGGCGACACCCGCCCGGTCGACGGCGTCTCCTTCGACCTGCCCGCCGGGGGGATCCTCGCCGTCGTCGGCGTCTCCGGCAGCGGCAAGACCACCACCGGCCGGGCCCTGCTCGGCGACGTCGACCACACCGGCACCGTCACCCTGGCCGGCACGCCCGTCACCGCCCGCACCCCACCACCGCCCGGGAGCGTCGGCTACGTCCCCCAGCAACCCGGTGCCGCGCTGCACCCGGTACGCCGCATCGGTGCCGTGCTCGACGAGATCGCCCGGCACCACCTGCCCGGAACCGGCCGCAGCGCCCGCCGACGCGCCGTGGCGGCCGCCCTCGACCGGGTCAGCCTACCCACCGACCGCCGGTTCCTACGCCGCTTCCCGCACCAGCTCTCCGGCGGTCAGCAGCAACGCCTCGTCATCGCCCACGCCCTGCTCGCCCACGCCGTCCTGCTCATCGCCGACGAACCCACCACCGGGCAGGACGCCCTCACCCGCACCGACGTCGCCCGGGAACTCACCACGCTCGCCCGCGACGGCATCGCCGTGCTCCTGCTCAGCCACGACCTGCCCCTCGTGCGCGCCGTCGCCGACCAGATTCTCGTGCTGCACCGGGGAACCGCCGTCGAACACGGCCCCGCCGCCGACGTCCTCGCCGCCCCCCGCCACCGGCGCGCCCGGGACCTGCTCGCCGCGCCACCGCACCGGCCACCGGCGGTGGCCGGGGAGGACCGGCCGCTGCTGCACGTCGCCAACCTGAGCGCCGCCCACCGCGACGGCGGCCGACGACGCGACGTGCTCCACGACGTCACCCTGACCGTCCCCGCCGGGCGGTGCCTGGCCGTGGTCGGCCGCTCCGGCAGCGGCAAGACCACCCTCGCCCGCTGCCTCGCCGGCCTGCACCCCGCCCACACCGGCCTGGTGACCCTCGACGGTCGGCCCCTCGCCGGTCACCTCGACCGCCGCCGACCCGACGAACTCGCCGCCATCCAGTACGTGTTCCAGGACGCCCGCGCCAGCTTCGACCCGCACCGGAGCGTCCTCGACCAGACGGCCGCCCCGGCGCGACGCCTCCACGACGCCCCACCGGAGCAGGCCCGCCGAACCGCCCTGGACCTGCTCGCCCGGGTGGGCCTCACCGAATCCACGGTCACCCGACACCCCGACCGGCTCTCCGGCGGCGAACTGCACCGCGCCGCGCTCGCCCGCGCCCTGGCCAGCCGGCCCCGGGCGCTCATCTGCGACGAGACGACCGCCGGGCTCGACCGGCTCACCCGACACGGCATCCTCACCCTCCTCGACGACCTGCGCCACCGCCTCCGGCTGACCGTCGTGGTGATCAGCCACGACCGGGACGTGGTGGCCCACCTCGCCGACCACATCGTCGTTCTCGACAACGGAACCGTCGTCGACGACGGCCCCGCCGAAGACCTGCTCCACCACGCGCAGCACCCGCTGACCCGCGCACTGCTGCACACCCACCCGGCGGACGACACCGCACCCACCCACCCGTGACCGGAGGAACCATGCCGCACCACCGACACCGCGTCGGCCCGTACGAGGTCCAGATCGCCGGACCCCGGCACGTCGACGGGGCGCGCAGCGTCATGCTCGACACCTTCTACCGCGACTTCGGCTTCGGCTACCGACCCGAATGGCACGCCGACGTCATCGACCTCGACGGCACCTACCTCACCCCCGACCGGCACGCCCTGTTCGTCGCTACCAGGGGCGACGAGGTCGTGGGCACCACTGCGGTACGCGCCGCCGCGCCCAAGAGCCCACCCCATCCACGTTTCCTCGCCGAGCGCTACCCCGACGACACCACCGCGCAGCTGTTCCGGGTCTACGTGCGGCCCGGACACCGACGGTGCGGTCTCGCCCGGGCACTGGTCGGCCTCGCCGTCGACTTCGTCACCCGGCAACCCCGCTACCGCGCGCTCTACCTGCACACCGACACCCGCGTCGTCGGTGCCGAACCGTTCTGGCGGAGCCTGGCGACGCCGGTGCATGACGCGCGTGACGGCCACGACGACACCTGCCAGACCGTCCACTTCGAGATCCCGCTGTCCGGCCGCCACCGGTAGCCGCCCGTCGTACCCGGGCATGCCGGGTCCGTCGCGGACGGCTTGATCTGGAGTGCGCTCCAGTTGGCAGGGTCGACGCCATGGCAGGCGACAGGACGGCGGCCCGGCTGGTGCTGGGGACGATGAACTACGGCACGACGGTGGACCAGGGCCGCGCCTTCGCGCTGCTGGACAGGTTCGTGGAGGCGGGCGGGCAGTGGCTCGACACCGCCGACTGCTACGCGTTCTGGTCCGATCCGACAGGTCTCGGCGGGGCCAGTGAGCGGGTGATCGGGGCGTGGCTGCGGGCCCGGCCGGGCGGGCGGGACCGGGTGCGGATCGCGACGAAGGTCCGGCACGACCCGCTGGTGGCGCACCGCTGGCCCGAGTCCGCCGAGGGACTGTCGGCCGGGGCGGTCGCGGCGGGCGTCGCCGGCAGCCTGTCCCGGTTGGGCGTCGACACGGTCGACCTGCTGTGGGCACACGGCGAGGACCGCACCGTGCCGCTCGCCGAGACCGTCGCCGCCTTCGGTGCGCTCGTCGGCAGGGGGACCGTGCACCGGGTCGGGGCGGCGAACCACGCGTCGTGGCGCGTCGAGCAGGCCCGTGCCCTGGCCCGCGACCAGGGGGTGGCGCCGTGGTCGGCGCTGCAACTGCGGCACTCGCTGGCGCAACCCCGACCCGGGGCGGCGTTGCCCGACCAGGGTCACAAACTCCTCACCGCCGACGACCTCGACTACGCGCACACCGAGGGCCTGGACGTGTGGGCGTACACCCCGTTGATCAACGGCGGCTACGTGCGCCCCGACAAACCTCTCCCCGAGGCCTACGACCACCCGGGGACGGGCCGGGTACTCGGTGTGCTCGACGAGATCACCGTCGAGACGGGGGCGACGCGCAACCAGGTGGTGCTCGCCTGGCTGCTGCGGCAGGGCATCCGGCCCATCGTCGGCGTGAGCAGCCTCGCGCAGCTCGACGAGGCGGTCGACGCGGTGGACGTGCCGCTGGACGACGGGCAGCTGGCCCGGCTGGCCGACGCCCGCTGAACAGAAAGGGGGGTACCGGGTGGATCGTCGTCCGCCGAGCCGGTGCCGCCGTCGGGCTACGGCGGCACCGGCCGTTCCGGCGTCACCTCAGGTGCTGACGGTGGCCAGCGGCTTCAGGCCGTAGGTGCGGGCGTAGCCGTTCTCGGTGCCCACGAGCAGGTCGACGACCTCGAAGTAGCGGTCCCAGAAGGGGGTCTCGCGCAGGGCGTCGATCAGCAGGCGGTAGGCGTCGTGGTCGTCCGCCTCCCAGACCCAGACGTCGGTGACCCGCGCCGAGTAGAACTCCGTGTCGTAGAAGCGGGAGCGGACACCACGGGTGCGGGCCTGGATGACGGGCAGGACGTGGGTGGTGAAGGCCTCGACGCGTTCGGCCACGGTCATCGCCAACCACTCGGGCGTGGTTTTGACGAGCATGAACGCGGTGACGGGCGGCCCGGTCAGGTCAGCGGGCATCGTCGGCCTCCTGCGCGGCGAGGACGGCGGGCCGCAGCGTCCGGGCGCACCACCGCACGAACGCGGTGCCCGACCCGGCCTGAGGTGAGCGGTCGACGCCCGAGTCCAGGCCCTCGTCCTTGGCGCGTTTCATGTCAACCATGGCCTCGACGAACGCCTCGTTGAGGCCGTAGCCGAGCATGGTGGAGCGCAGTTCGTCGAGCGACTGACGCCGGTAGCGGACCGGACGGCCCAGTTCCCCGGTCATGATGCGGGCCAGGTCGTCGGGCGAGAGGTCCTGCGGGCCGAGCACCGGGACGTCGCCCACACCGGTCCAGGAGCGGTCCAGCAGCAGCCCGGCCGCGGCGGCGGCGATGTCGGCGACGGCGACCATGGGGGCCGGACGGTCCGCGGCGACGGTGTCGGTGAAGACGCCGTCGTCGCGGATCGCGTCGACCTCCTCCAGCAGGTTCTCGAAGAAGGACGGGCAGGTCAGGGCCCGGTAGGCGACGCCGGAGCCGGCGATCAGGTCGTCCATCGCCAGGGAGGCGGTGACCAGCCCGGCCCGGGCGGCCTGCGGGGTGCCACGTCCGAGCGCCGAGACGCCGACGACGTGGCCGACGCCGTGCGCGGCGAAGGCACGCGTGGCCGGGCGGGTGAAGCCGCTGTAGGCGTCGTCGGGTGGGACGGAAGCGTCCGGCGGTACCAGCCAGAACACGGCGTCCGCCCCGGCGAAGGCGCGGTCGACGGTCGCGGCGTCGCCGTGCGAGCCGACGACAACCTCGACCCGCCCACGGACGTCTTCGGGGAGCCGGCCCGGATCCCGGACGACGACACGCACCTCCTCCCGGCCGGCGGGTGCGGCCTCGATCAGCAGCGACAGCAGGTGCCGCCCGATGTTCCCGGTGGGTCCGGTAATGACGATCATGAAACCCCGATTGTCGGATCGACAGGACCCACGCATCGTGCGGACGGGCACCGCATTGCCACAATGGGAACTTCAGCATCCAATCCATGCCTGAAATGGAATAACTACGGTGAGCAGCCCATCCCCGAACCTCGACGCCAACCTCGCCGTCGCTCTCGACGCCCTGCTGACCGAGCAGAGCGTCACCCGCGCCGCCGCGCGGTTGCAGACCTCCCCCGCCGCGATGAGCCGTACCCTGGCCCGGTTACGCCGGGTGCTCCGAGATCCACTACTGGTCCGGGCCGGACAGCGGATGGTGCCCACGCCGCGCGCCGAGGCGCTGCGCGACGAGGCCGCCGCGGTGGTAAGCCGGCTGGAGGCGTTGCTCGCCCCGAGCGGCGGAATCGATCCCGCGGCACTGCGACGCACCTTCACCGTCCAGGCCGCGGACCTGGTCGGTGCCGCAGTCGCGCCCGGTCTGATCGGGCTCGCCCGACAGCGGGCGCCGGGCGTCTCGCTGCGCGTGCTGGCCGAGGAGTGGGAGGCGGGCCCCGCCCTGCGTGACGGACGGATCGACCTGGAGATCGGGGCCATCGACCACGTCGACCCGGAGACGCGCGTGGAAGAACTCGTCACCCTGCGGATGGCGGCCGGTGTCAGGGCCGGGCACCCCCTCACCGAGGGAACTCTGACGGCCGCCAGGCTCGCGGCGGCCGAGCACGTGGTGGTCAGCCGCCGCGGACGTTTCACCGGGCCGCTGGACACGGCCCTGGCCGCGCAGGGGCTCAGCCGGCGGGTCAGCGCCGTCCTGCCCGGGCACCTGGCCGCGATGATGCTGGCCGCAGCCGAGGACGTGGTCTGCCTGGTGCCGACAGCGCTGCCGGGTGAGCCCCCGTCACGGCTCAGCGAAGCGGCGCACACGCTGGGGCTGCGTCTGCTGGACATTCCGCTGCCGCTGCCACCACTGACGATCGGTATGGCCTGGCACCCACGGCACAGCGTCGACGGCGCCCACCAGTGGCTGCGTGACGCCGTGCGCCACGTGTTCCGTCCCGCCCGACAGGAGTAGGACCTGCGCGTCGGCCGCGTACCCGTGCCCGACGGGGCGAGCGGCACCGCCGGGGAGACCTGGTGGCGGGTCCGCGGATGCGGTCGGGGCGGATCACCGGCGACGGCGGGACATCCACTGCCAGAGGTGGGTGCCGTCGTCGAGTCTCGGGTCGTTGCGGGCCACGTAGATCCAGGAGAAGTGACCGGGGAACCGGTAACCGTTCCAGACGACCTGGTCGTACAGGGTGATCAGGGATCCCGGGATGAGGTCGTGGGCGTGGACCGTGTTGGTCGCGGGCGGCACGGTGTCGTCGTCACGTGAGGTGACCAGCCAGGTCGGGGTGTCGATCGCCGCCAGCTCCGCGTCGGTGACCAGCGGCGGACCCTCCCCGCCGAGCGGCTCGACGACGCCGCAGATCGGCACCGACGCGGCGAACAGCTCGGGGTAGGTGACCGTCATCTTCAGGGACATGTAGCCGCCGTTGCTGCAGCCGACCACGTGGATCCGGTCGGGGTCGACGCGCTCACGGCGGACGAGGTCGTCGATGATGTCACGGATCAGCGGGGCGAACCGGGGGCCGTCCTCCATCCAGTAGGAGGTGCTCTGCGGGGCGACGACGTACGCGCCGGAGAAGATCCGCTGCGCCTGCGGGGTGGCGAAGCCCAACGCACCCCGGTTGGCGCGCAGCGTGGTTTCGTTGTCGTAGTAGCCGTCGGGCAGGGAAGCACCCTCGCCGGCACCGTGCAGCCAGAGGATCAGCGGTCGCCGGCCACTGCCCGGTGAACGCTTCGGGGAGTACAGCCGGTACTTCATGCCCGACCCCGAGACGTGGTGGCTGAAGGCGTCCACCTCAGGGTTCGACAGCCGTCCCTGGACGAAGTCGGTGATGGTGACGGGCGTGCCGTGACGCCGGACGAGCGGGGTGTTCTGGGTGATGGTGTAGACGAGGTCCAGCCGGACGTTGCGCCCCTTGCTCAGGATGTAGCCGAGGGTGCCGCCGCCGAGTTGACCCTCACCGTGGCTCAGTTCGAGCACGATGTTCCCCTGCCGGTCGAGCCGGGCTGCGGTCACCGTGCGGTCCAGGTCGTACTCGCTGAAGATCAGGTCGCCCGGGGCGATCGGGATCGGGCTGGTGGCCCTGGCATGCACGGTGAACGTGCCGGGGTGGAGCCCGGCGGGGTCGATCGGCCCGAGCCGGCGGGTGTCGAGGGTGACCGAGGTGACCTGTTCGCCGCCGTCCAACGTCGTCGCGTCGAGGGTGAAGCTGACACTGGTGGGGTGGTGACCGCCGGCGTGGGCGGTCGGGCCGGGCAGTGCGAGGCCGATGGCGGCGCCGGCGCCTCCGGCCAGGACGGTGCGGCGAGTGACCGGCGTGGACATGCGACCCCCGACGATTATGTAGACGTCTATCGATAGAGGATCAACCTAGCGTCGGGGAGATCCGCTGGCAACCGGTCACCGGCGGCGTGGCTACGCTCTCCAGCCCTCCTTTCTGTTCCTGGAGGTCGACGACGGCTTCGCCGTGGTCGCGGGCCCGGTCGGTGCTGGAGTAGGGGCTGCCCGATGGCGGTGTCGAATCGGCGTCGCCGCACCCTATGGCCTCTGGTGGCAGAGGTGAACGCGATACCCGCCGATATCCTGCACTCCGACGACTTCGATCCTGGTGGGGGTGGATCGTGCGAAGGTGTCCGCGAGTCCGTTCGCGCGGGGTAGTACGTACGCCACGCGATCCGCCTGCTCCACCTGGACGCGGTACGGGCGGTACCGATCGTGCCCAGGGTTCAGGTTGTCGTCGACCACTGCGCAGCGGATCTTCTCCGCGCTTGCGTAGGCCAGCCTGTTGCACGTCCAGTAGTCGGTGTAGATCCGGGTGAGCCCGGCGGTGAGCAGATAATCCTGAAGTTGCCTTTCCTCGGCCGCCTCTGCCGCGTACCGTGGCTGATGAAGAACCAGCTGTCCGCTGGCGACCAGCACGCTGCCCGTGAACGCGCCGATCGTTGCGACACCGGCGACGACCGGAACGAAGCCGGTTACCTTCCGAATCATTGTCGGGCGGTTCGAACCGGAGTTGCACGGTACCGCGTTGCGGAATGCGAGACTCAGGCCGACCCACGCCGGCCAGAGAACTGCCGGCAGTGAGATGAGACCGTAGTGGAGATAGCGGGCGCTCTCCACGGGGGTCAGTGCCGAAGAGGCGCTGAGGACGTAGGAGCCGATGGTCAGCATCCCGCCGGCAAGAAGAGCGAGCCGGCCGGCATGTAGCCGTCGATCCTGATCGTCGGCCCGACGGAACGAAACGACCCCCGTCACGGCGGCCGCGATGAGCAGGATCAGGTAGACGGGGCCCCACCACATTTGCCACGCGTCACAGTGGCTCGGCGCACACGTGCCGGAACTCAGTGGTAGACCGAGAAGAAGTGCCCCGTACATCCGGTCGACCAGTGGGGCCGATTCGGCGGCACCGCTGACGGAAAGCAGGACCGACAGCGAGTTGGGGTGGCCGGGGCGGAGGTTGTACCAGATCAAGGGGGCCGCCCCGAGGATGAAGCCAGCGGTGGCGAGGAGTAGCCGTCCTCTGGTCAACACCTCCCGGTTCGCCCAACCCAGTAGGACCACGGCCACGGCTACGTAGGGCAGTGCCAGCCAGTGGGTCCACACGATGTAGCCGGCCAGTAGCCCCCAGGCGAGGTGGATTATCGGCCCCCCCGATCTGCGTAGGGCCAGGAATGCCGATGCCGCCATCAACGCCGCCGTGGCCGCGGCGACGTCGGAGTATCCACCAGCGCCGATTACCTGGTCTTTTACGATGCGATCGGAACCGAATGCCATGATCGTCACGGAGAAAGCGGCGAACCATGGCGTGTAGAGACTTCTGGTCAATTGGTGGAGTAGCACCAGGGACAGCGCGTACATGGCCAGAGCCGGCACCCGGATGACCCACCAGTGCGCGCCGAAAATCTGGACCAGGGGTGCCGCCAGGTATGAATGAAAAGTGCCCATGTAGTGCTGGCCGTAGAAGAAGGCCGGCCAGTCCCGACCTTCCCCGATGTGTATCGCCGCCAAACCGGCAGTGCCTTCATCGCTGTTGGTGGGTGGAACGTTGAGCGCCACCAGGACGACCCGATAAAGGAGACCGGCGAGCCCGGCGGCGATGGCCACGCGGCCGGCGGTGATGCGTACTGCTTTCTGGGCGTTCAGCTCATTCGAGGGGGTGGCAGTTGCATTACCGTCATTGGAGAGCCGATCTCTGCTAACTGGCTGCACTGCCACGCCCCCGTGGTGACGAAGTCTTCGAGTCAAGGCAGGATAGCTTATCGCCGGATGATTCCGGCGCAGCATGGTCGGCAGCGCTCAAACCCCGGCAGGGGACCCGGGGCTGGCGGTGGAGGCTGGCCTGGCCGATCGGGACTGGACTCCACCCCGGCGGATGCCGGCCCGGGCGGCGGGTCGGGTAAGGATCTGCTCGGGTTGGTCCGAACGGCGGGGCAGTTCGTGGAGGAGAGCTATCTGCCACAGAACGCGGGAACTGCTGTTCTCCCGACGCAGGCTGGTACGGCGGTCGTGGCTCGGGATAACGGCTGCATTTCGATGTCGAGGCATCGGGTGTGGTGGGCTGGTGAGTCCCTTTTTAATCGTTGGACGTGGCGGCGGAGCGCGGAATGTGGGAGTTCCAGGCCGCGTTCGTCATCGACCTGCCCAACGCCGGCCGCACCCTCGTCGCCGACGGGACTCGTCTCGTCGACCACGGTCGTCGCCTACCTGCTGTGCCGTGGGTGGCACACCTGGCGACGCGGCGCGCTGGGACCACACGACGACCGCTGACCATCCTCACCGACCCGGCTCGGTGGTCGCCTGCCGACACCCGGCACCGCTGACCCGTCTCACGGCTGACCGGGCCCGCACGCGGTGTCCGGTGAGGACTCCGCAGCGATGCGGGCGAGCAGCTTCTCGATGCGTTCCGTGCCCGGTTGGTGGCCGGTCAGGGCGTGCGACTGCGCCGCCAGTCGCGCGCTGCGCCGGGCGGCCGCCACATCACCAGCCCGGTACTCGGCGGCGGCACGGGCGGCGAGCGCCCGCCCTTCGAGCAGCAGGTAGCCGCACTGCCGCGTGATGGACAGCGCCGCATGACACCAGGACGGTGCCGCAGGCTCGTCGATCTCGGCGAGGCTGACGGTGACATCGGCCTCGATGTACCGGTCTGCGGTCGAGCGCGCGGTTCGCAGCGCATCCAGCAGGGTGCCGGTCCTGCCCTCGACGACGCCCAGGACGTGCAGAGCGAGTGCTTCGACCCGGGGCTCGACCGGCGCACGCGCCATGTCGAGCGCCTGCCGGGCCAGGCGGGCCGCCTGCTGATGGTCGCCCCGGTCGCAGAGGACCCGAGCCAGCGCGCACAGGGTCGTGGCACGACCCCGGCTGCCCGTCTGCTCATGGAGTTCCAGTGCCTCGGTCAGCGTCCGTAGCGCATCGTCGGACCGGCCGAGCAGGTGGTGTACGACCCCCAGGTTGCTCAGGATCAGCGCCCGGCTGGAGGTTGCCCCGCCCTGGTGGGCCAGGGTCAGCGCCGCGTGGTGATGGTCCGCGGCGTCCCGGAGCCGCCCGAGGTCGGCGCAGACCAGCCCCAGATTGTTGTGGTTGACGGCGACGCCCGCGGCCCGGCCGTTGCGCCTGTTGAACTCCAGCGCCTGTTCCATGACCCGCAGGGCCTCACCCGGCTGGCCGGTCATCCGGAACACCGGACCCAGGTTGCCCAGCGCGGCTGCCTCGCCGTCGTGCCATCCCGAGCGGTTCGCGCAGCGTAGCGCCAGCTGATAGTCGTCGATCGCCTCGGGGAACCGTTCCAGCCGCCAGTGCAGGGCGGCGAGACTCAGCCGGGCCGCCGCCTCGGCCTGCTCGTGCCGGTCGGCCCGGGCCGCGGAGAGACCGATCCCCGCGACCTCGGACCATTCCGTGGTGTGCATTCCCAGCCACAGGTACCCGCGCAGCGCATCCGCCAGCGACCAGCCGAGGGTGTGCAAGCCCTGGTGCGCCGCGTGGCGGGTCACGGCGACGAGGTTGTGCCGGTGCGCGTCGAGCCAGGCGAGGGCGTCGACGTGGGCGGCGAACCGCATCGGTGGCCCGGCGGGCGCGGGTGGCTGCGTGGGCACCCGTAGCACCTGTGGATACAGCCGGTCGGCCGCGGCGTACACGCTCAGGAGGTACCACGACAGCAGATCGACGAGTGTTTCCCGGTTGTCCTCCATCGCCGCCAGCTCGGTAACGTAGCGGCCGAGCAGGTCGTGGGTGCCGAAATGGCCAGGGGTCCGTTCCTGCGCCAGGTGCGCGTCGGCGATCCGGGAGAGCATGTCCGCCGCCTCGCCGGCGTCGCAGCGGAGCATCGCGGCGGCCGACTCGGCCGTCACGTCGCAGCCGGGCACCAGGCCGAACAGCCGGAAGAGCCGCTGGAGCCGCGGTGGCAGCGTCCGGTACGACGCGGCGAACGCCGAACGCACCGCGACCTGTTCGTCGTCCCGGACGGTCAGCATGGTCAGCGGGTCGCCCGCCCGGAGCCGCGCCAGATACCCACTGACCGTCTCGCGTGGCCGGCCGTGCAGGTCTGCCGCGGCGATACGCAGGGCCAGCGGCAGGTGTGCGCAGTCACGGGCCAGTTCCGCGAGAACCTCCCGCTGCCCGGCGACCCGTTGCGCGCCGATGACGCGGGTCAACAGTTCGGTGGACTCCTGCGACGCGAGCACGTCCAACGACAGCCGCTGCGCGTCGTGCCCGGCGGCCAGCCCTCCGAGGCCGTCCCGGCTGGTCACGATCACCAGGCAGCCCGCGCCGCCGGGCAACAGCGGCCGTACGTGCGCGGTGTCGCGGGCGTTGTCGAGCAGGATCAACACCCGCCGGTCGGCGAGCACGCTGCGGTAGAGATCCGTCGCCTCATCGACGTCGTCCGGCACCCAGGTGGGCGGCACACCGAGCGCGCGAAGGCAGCGCGACAACGCGTCCAGGGGCGCTGTCGCCGCTCCGGGGGAGTAACCGCGCAGGTCCAGGAACAGCTGCCCGTCGTCGAAGAGCGGCCGTACCCGGTGGGCCCAACGGATCGCCAGCGCCGTCTTGCCCACCCCGGCCGTCCCGACGATCGCGACGACCGCCAGGGCGCCGTTCTCCCGCGCCCGGCGCAGCATCGTGTCCATCGTGGCGAGTGCGTCGCCGCGGCCGGTGAAGGTGGCCAGCCCGGGGGGCAGCTGCGCGGGACGCGGACCGGATCCGGTCGGTGGGACCGGTGGCGCGGGCCTGCCCGGCGGAAACTGTTGCCGCAGCACCCGCACGTGGGCCTCGGCGAGGCGCGGGCCCGGCTCGATGCCCAGCTCGTCGGCGAGGAGGCGGCGGATCCGCTCGAACACCCGCAGCGCCTCGGCCTGGTGCCCCGATCCGGCCAGCGCCGTCATCAGCCGCGCGGCGAGACCCTCGTGCCACGGGTTCGCGGTGACCAGCTCGCGCAACGGCGCCACCGCGGCGGCGTGCCGGCCGAGCGCGAACTCGGCGTCGGACAGGTCCTCGGACGCGGCGAGCCGCTTGTCGTGCAGGCCGGCGGCGGCCGCCGGCACGAACGCGGCGGACGCGCCCGCGAGTGCCGGCCCCCGCCACAACGCCAACGCCTGTCGCAACAGGGTCGCGGCCCGCTCGTGCCGTCCGGAGTCGGCGTACCGGCGTGCGGTTTCGGTCAGCCCGGAGAAGACCACCACATCCAGGTCGTCGCCGGCCAACTCAAGGCGGTATCCGCCAGAATCCGAATGGATCGTCTCGGGTATACCGGCCGCCCGGGTCAGTTGTCGCAAGCGGGAGACGCATACCTGGACCTGTGCCCGTGCGCGGGTGGGGAGAGCTCCGCCCCACAGCGCCTCGGCCAACTGGTCCGCCGACACCACCACGTTGGCGTTGAGCAACAGATACGCCAGCACCGCGCGTTGTTGGGGCCGCCCCAGCGGCACTCGCTCGCCCCGCACCACGGCCTCGACCGGGCCGAGCAAGCGCCACGTCATCCAGCCCCCACATTGATGTATCGAACCTGATTCTATGTGTCGCCGCCAGGGCGGCTATCGGACGGCTAGCCGATGGCAAGCGGAGCCGCGCAGCCTGATGGAGCCGGGCGGACGGCCCGGAATCCGAGCTGAAGGAGCTTCCATGGGACGAAGAATCCGCGCGGTTCTCCTCGCGGTGACGGCGCTCAGCATGGTCGTCGCATCGTCAGGGGTCGCGCAGGCCGGCGCGCCGCGGCAGCCGTCGCAGTCGTCACTGCGCGACGCACGGGCCGCCGCAGCGGCGTCGAACGGACTGGGACCCGCCGCGAAGGGCGGGATCGGCACCGCCGCGGCGTGGTTCACCGGCACCGTCGCGGCCGGCGGCACCCAGGGCTGGACCTGGACCAACGCTCCGGCCGACGCCGCCTACGTGGTCGGCTACAACCCGGCCGGCGCCACCACCTCGGCCACCTGCCAGTTCGAGACGATCAGCAGCCGGTACGTCCAACTGCCCAGTGGGGAGCGGCAGTTCCAGTTCACTCTGAAGAACGTCGGTTCGATCGCCTGTGGTGCGACGGTACAGCTGGCGGCGGTGACCAGCTCGTCCCTGGTCTCAACCGGCGGCGTCAACCCCGGTGGCACCCAGACGTACCTCTGGAACGTCCCCTGGAACACCATCTGGGTGGCCGGTCTCAACCCGAACGGGGCCACGAGCTCGTCGGCCTGTCAGTTCCAGGTGACGCGCATCTGGACCGTGCAGCCGGGTAGCTCGCTGCGGCAGATCTGGGTGGAGGTCAAGAACGTCGGGACCATCACCTGCCAGGCCGACGTCCGGCTCGGCTCCACCACCATCGGGTCGCAGTTCACCATCGGTACCGTGGGCGGCGGCGGCACCTGGTCCACGACCTGGAACAACGCGAATCCCGTCACCTCCGCATACGTGATCGGCCCGTCGCCCCAGGGCAGCGCCCCCACCTACTGCCAGTTCGAGGTCACGCGCGTGGTCTACATCCAGCGCATCAACAGTGACGGCTCCTCGCAGCGTCAGCTCGCGATGTGGTTCAAGAACCTCAGCACGCTCCCGTGTGGCGGGCTCGCCTATCTGCAAACCATCGCGGCCTGATCCCACACCCGTCCCCGCGGCCATCGTGCGACGACCACCGTCGTCGCGCGGTGGCCGCGCTCTCGTCGTCGCACCGCCCCCTGCGGGGTGGTCGGGTCCTGCGGCGTGGGACAGGTCGGACGGAGGGGGCGTCGGGCGGTCGGGTGGCAGGTGCACGGCTGGGTGTGACCCTTGCCTCATCATCGACCAGTCCCTATGGTTGACGGAAAGCGCTTTCCCGTCCCGAGCGCTCACTGTCGAAAGGGTGAAACCAGATGAGACGCAAAGTCGCCTCGCGGTGGCTGGCAGGCGGTGTCACCGTGGTCGCAGGTGCCGTCGTCGCGCTGGCGCTGCAGATCCCCAGCGCCTCGGCCGCCACCAACCTCAGCCTCGGCGCCGGTGCCGACGGCTCCAGCAAGGCCAGCGGCACCAGCTACGGCAACGTCGTCGACGGCAACGCCAGCACCTACTGGTCACCGAGCGGCTCGACCGGCACGGTCTCGGTCAAGTGGGGCAGCGCCACCACGGTGTCCTCGGCCGTCATCGTGCAGTCCTCGGGCGGCGGCTCGATCAGCGGCTGGCAGCTCAAGAACTACGACACGGGCGCCGTGCTGGCCAGCGGCAGCAGCGCCCCGAGCACCATCACCTTCTCCTCGACGTCGCTGAAGAAGATCTCCTTCGTCATCACCAGCGCGTCCGGCACCCCGCGGATCGCCGAGTTCGAGACGTACGCAAGCGGCGGATCGAACCCGACCTCCGGTCCGACCTCCGGCCCCACCAGCGGCCCGACGTCCGGCCCGACCAGCAACCCGGGCACGCCGACCGGAGCGTGGCCGTCGTCGGCCGGCTCGGTCAGCATCTCCGGCACGGTCAACGTCTCCGGCACCTTCGACGGCGGAATGAAGACGTACTGCTGCATCGGTGACGGTGGACAGAGTGAGTCGCAGGACCCGATGTTCAAGATCGCCAACGGCGGCACGCTGCAGAACGTCATCCTCGGTTCGCCCGCCGGCGACGGCGTGCACTGTGAAGGCACCTGCACCCTGCGCAACGTGTGGTGGAACGACATCGGTGAGGACGCCGCCACCTTCAAGCAGACCAACGGCGGCACCTCGTACGTCATCGGTGGCGGCGCGCGCAGCGGCAGCGACAAGACCTTCCAGCACAACGGCAACGGCACGGTCAACATCTCCGGCTTCTACCTGAAGGGGTCCGGCAAGCTGTACCGCGGCTGCGGCAACTGCACCACCTCGTACACCCGGCACGTGCGCATCGACAACGTCCTGGTCGACGACATCGACATGCTCGCCGGCATCAACAGCAACTGGAACGACACCGCGACGATCACCCGCGTGGTCGTGATCGGCTCGGCCACCATCTGCGGCAAGTACAAGGGCGTGCCCAAGGGCAGCGAACCCAGCTACCTCGGTGAGGGCTGGAACGACGCCAACTGCAAGGTCAACAGGAGTGACGTCACCTTCCGGTAGCCACCCCGGATGCGCTGCGGCGAAGAGGGGCACCCGCCACCCCGGCGGGTGCCCCTCCCTGGGCGTGGTGGCTGCACGGGTGCCGGCCCTGCACCCCTGCGACTGTCAGGTCAGCAGTGGTAGCGCCCGCTCGCGGACGTCGACGTAGCGTTCGTACACCCCGGGGGTGCCGGCGGCGGTGACCTCCCCGGCCTCCACCGGCCACGGCGGCGGTTCGGCGTCGCCGGACAACGCCCAGGCCGCCTGCCGTGCCGCGCCGAGCGCCACGTACTCGGCGGGGCGCGGCACGCCTACCGGCGCGCCGAACAGGGCCGGTGCGACCGCCCGCACCGCGCGGGACCGCGCCGCTCCGCCGATCAGCAACACCCGGTCGACCGGGACGTCCTGGGCGCGCAACGCGTGCAGGGCGTCGGCGATGCCGCCGAGCATGCCCTCCACCGCGGCCCGCGCCAGGTTCGCCGCCGACGCGTTCGCCCGCGTCAGGCCGGCGAGCAGACCGCGCGCGTCGGGCAGATCGGGGGTGCGTTCCCCGTCCAGGTACGGCAGCAGCGTCAACCCGCCCGCCCCGGGTTGCGCCGAGAGCGCCAGGTCGTCCAACTCGGCCAGTGACCGGCCGAGCAGGTCGGCGACCGCGACCAGCACCCGGGCCGCGTTGAGCGTGCACACCAGCGGCAGGAACCGGCCGGTCGCGTCGGCGTACCCGGCCACCAGGCCGCTCGCGTCGGCGGTCGGTACGTCGCTGAGCCCGTACACGCACCCCGAGGTGCCCAGTGAGACCAGCACGTCACCCGGCCGCAGGTCGACGCCGAGCGCCCCGCCCATCGTGTCACCGGTGCCGGCCGAGAGCAGCGCGCCGGAGGCGGTCTCCCCGACCACCTCGGCCGGGCCGGCGACCCGGGGGAGTGCCACGTCCCGGCCGAAGGCCAGCCGCACCAGGTCGTGCCGGTACGCGCCGGCGGCCGGTGACCAGTAGCCGGTGCCGGACGCCTCGCCCCGGTCGGTGGTCGGCTCGCCGCCGTCCGCGCGCAGCCGGTGGGTGAGCCAGTCGTGCGGCAGCAGCACCGTGGCGGTGCGATCGGCGAGTTCGGGTTCGGCGCGGGCGAACCAGCGCAGCTTGGTGACGGTGAAACTTGCCACCGGCACCAGCCCGACGGCGTCGGCCCACGCCTTCGGGCCGCCGAACTCGACGGTCAGGTCGACGGCGGCGCGCGCCGAGCGGGTGTCGTTCCAGAGGATGGCGGGACGCAGTACCTCGCCGGCCTCGTCGAGACAGACCATGCCCTGCTGCTGTCCGGCGACGCCGATCGCGGCCACACCGTCCAGCAGGCCGGCGCTGGCCTGCTGGTACGCGGTCCACCACGATCGTGGATCGACCTCGGTGCCGTCGGGGTGTGGGGCGCGGCCTTCGCGGAGCACCTCGCCGGTCTCGGCGTCGCAGACCACGACCTTGGTCGACTGGGTCGACGAATCGACCCCGGCGACGAGGGTTCTCGCGCCACCCATGGCGGTGCCTCCGTAGCTCGGTGGGACCCGACCCTACGTCCAACAACCGTATTAGTTCAATGGCTTGACAAAATTCGCCGTCGGGGCAGCGGCACCCGGACCGTGCAGCGCCGGCGCCGCCCCCGGTCACCGTTCCGCCGTACGGGTTCCCCGCCGCTCCGGGCCGTATCGCTCGACGAGCACGGTGCCGATCGCGGCCAGGTGTTCCAGCAGCCCCGCAGGGCCGGTCACCTCCAGGTAATCGACCAATCCGGCAAGCTCACCGGCGAGTTTGTGTGCGTCGTTGCTGCGGATCACGACCTCGACGCGGCCGTCGGTCGTGGCACCTCCCACGTCGAGCCGGGCACCGAACCCCATCCGGAGCACGCCGACCCCGTGGGGCGCGCACAGCGCGTGCGCCTCGACGGGCATTCGCCTGCGTTCGACCTCGTCGGCGATCTCGCGCCAGCTCCCGGCAAGGTCGAAGTCCTCCGGCCGGTGCACGGGATCGGCGGTCGGGTCGACGGACGACACCCGGTCGATCCGGAAGGTCCGCCGGCCGGCCTCGGTGCCGGCGACGAGATACCACGCCGGGCCCTTGGCGACGACGCCCAGCGGATGGACGGTCCGCCCGGTGGCCGTGCCGTCGCGGTCGACGTAGCCGAGCCGGACCTGGACGCCGCGGATCACCGCGTCCTGGAGTTCGTCGAGGAAGCGGGGCGGGCGGGGCTCGACCCGGCTCGACCCCCACCGCTGCGGGTCCGTCACGAGCGCCGACGCCGCCGCTTCGGCCTGTGCCCGGAACGGCTCCGGCAGGGCGTGGAGGAGCTTGCGCAGCGCCGCTTTCACGGCGGGCGTGACGGTCGAGGCCGGGCCGGCGACCAGGAACAGGGCGCGGGCCTCACCCGCGGTCAACCCGGACAGGTCGGTACGGGCGCCACCCACGAGCCGCCAGCCGCCGCCCCGGCCCTGCACGGAGTACACCGGCACGCCGGCCATTCCCAGGGCGTCGAGGTCGCGGCGGGCGGTGCGCTCGGAGACCTCCAACTCCCGGGCGACCTCCGTCGCGGTCACCTGGCCGCGCTGTTGTAGCAGCAGGACGAGGGCCATCAACCGGTCGGCGCGCACCCGGACGACACTGCCACGGAAAACCGGTCAGGAGGTGACCGGTTTCGGTCCGCAGGATGCCGGCATGACGATCGACTTTCCCGAGCCCACCCGCATTGCGGTCAACGGCGTGCACCTCGAAGTCTTCGAAGCCGGCCGGCAGAACGCGGGGAACCCCGTCGTGCTCTGCCACGGCTGGCCGGAACTCGCCTACTCCTGGCGCTACCAGGTGCCGGCCCTGGCTGCGGCGGGCTACCACGTCATCGTCCCGAACCAGCGGGGCTACGGCACCTCGTCCCGGCCCGCCGACGTGACGGACTACGACCTCGCCCACCTGTCGGGTGACCTCGTCGCCCTCCTCGACCACTACGGCTACGCCGACGCCACCTTCGTCGGCCACGACTGGGGCGCATTCGTCGTCTGGGGCCTGACCCTGCTGCACCCGGACCGGGTCAACGGCGTGGTGGCGCTGAGCGTGCCCTACCAGGAGCGCGGCGAGACGCCCTGGATCGAGGCCATGGCGGCCGGGCTCGGCGGCGACTTCTACTTCGTGCACTTCAACCGGCAGCCGGGCGTCGCGGACGCCGTGTTCGAGGAGGATACCTCCCGGTTCCTGCGGAACCTGTACCGCAAGAACCTGCCCCCGCTGACGCCTGAGCCGGGCAATGCGCTGATCAACCTCGCCAGGGCGGAAACCCCACCCGGCGAACCCCTCATGAGTGACAGCGACCTGGCCGTCTTCGTCTCCGCCTTCGCCTCGACAGGATTCACCGGCGGCATCAACTGGTACCGCAACCTGGACCGCAACTGGCACCTGCTGGCCGACGTGGACCCGGTCATCCGCCAGCCCACCCTCATGATCTACGGCGACCGCGACCCTGTCGCGAAGGCGGAGAGACTGACGGAGTTCGTGCCGAACGTGGAGGTGGTCAGCCTGGACTGCGGTCACTGGATCCAGCAGGAGAAGCCGCAGGAGACGACCGAGGCGATCCTGACGTGGCTGGGGCGGTGACACCGAACCGGCCCTGGTGCCCGCTGTGGGCGTACGCGGCGGTCACCATGGCGGGCCAGGGTCACCGGGCCCGCGGTACGCCGCGGTGATCCTCCCGAGGAAACGAGGATCTTGCCGCTCTATAGCATGCGTTCATGTATGCGCTCTACGCCTGGGGAAACTTCATCAGCGAGGTCGGACTCGACCGGCGGCCGGCCTGGCTCGACCCGGCGGTGCTCCGCGGCGAACGCCAGATCGTCGACGACGGCCTGATGATCGGCGACACCGACACGCTACTGGTCGACGGTCCCGGCACTCTCTTCGCGATCGATGACGACGACAAGAACCTCGTGCCCGGTAGTGAGCTCATCGGCCGCGACCTCAGCGGTGTCACGTGGCGGGTCTCCCGCATCCGCGCAGCCACCGACGGCACCCGCGAGGACGCCCTACGCATCGTCGCAGCGGCCGAGGAGGATGGCGACTACTACGAGGAGGACGAGCGGCACGGGTACAACTCGGTGCCGGTCGGCGAGATCGTCACCCTCTGGGAAGACGCTCACGGCCAGTGGACGCTGGCCCTGGTCAAGCTGTGAAACAGGGTGGGGTGCACGAACCGCGCGGTGTCGGCCGCCCACCCCGCGATCCCGTGGGTGACCAGGTGCTCGGTGGCGGCCAGGAAACCGGCGACGGCATAGTCGGGCAACAATGCGCCTCCATCGGAATTCCGACCGGCCGGCGCGGGTGACCCGGTGTCCGCCGCCGGATCCATACGCGATCGTATGTTCTGGCCAGGTTCTGTCGGAATTCTGGGTAAAGGAAAACGCCGCGCCGAATTGGCGGCATTGGCCCGGCATGCTCGATCTGCGTCCGCCAGGGAATCCGACGTTGGCCGGTCATCAACCGACAGCGATATTATCGATCGCATTGAATTCCCGGCCTGTCGAAGGGACGATTATGTCCACATTGGTTCGCGCGGCCGTCGCGGCTGCCGCGCTCGCATTCGTCGTCGCCGGTGCCCAGACGGCGCTGGCGTCGGCACCGTCCGGTGACGTGGTTGCGATGTGCGCCCACGCACCCCGTGGCTGCCACAGCTGACCCACCCTGCTGCGGCCGTCGCCCGGCCTGCGGAATCGGGTGGCACCTCGCCTGAGGTGCCACCCGATGTCCGTCGAGGCGGGCAGGGGCGGCCGGCGCGGGTGGTCCGCTTCGGGCAGCGGGGTCCGGTACGGGTCCCAGCGGGCCGCCGGCCGCATCACCAGCTGCCACGGAGCAGCCGACCCGCCACCATGAGCAACCGGCGGTACTTGGTCGGCTCGGCGAGCACCCCCAGGTGTTCCAGCGGATTGCCGTCCGTCGCGATCAGATCGGCGTACGCACCCGGGGCGACCACCCCCAGGGTGTCCTCCGCACCGAGCATCGCGGCGGCGGTGGAGGTGGCCGAGCGGATGATGTCGAGCGGGCTCAGCACCTCCCGCCGCAACTGGAACTCGTCGAGCTGGTGGCGCTGCATCCCACCCAGCAGGTCGGTGCCGAAGACGATGTTGACGCCACCCCGGTGCGCGGTTTCCAACGCTCCCAGGCCCGCGTCGAGCACGTCGTACACCTTGCGGTGGACGTGCTCCGGTATGCCGGCGGCCCGGCCGTCCCGGGCGATGGCCTGGTAGGTGACCAGGGTGGGGACCAGATAGGCGCCGGTGGCACGGAACAGTGCGACGCTGCTGTCGTCGAGCAGGTTGCCGTGTTCGATGCTGCGTACCCCGCACCGCAGCCCTCGGTTGATCGCCTCCGCCGTGTACGCGTGGCCGGCGACGTACCGCCCCGCCGCGTGGGCCTCGGCCACGATGGCGGTGATCTCGTCCAGTGTGAACTGGGTGGCCTCGATCCGGTCGGTCGGCGAGGTGACCCCGCCACCCAGCATGATCTTGATGTGGTGCGCCCCCTTGCGAAGTTCGTCGCGGGCCGCTCGGCGGCACTCCGCGACGCCGTCGCACACCCGGCCGAAGTCGGGACAGCAGTACGGGACGGTCCTGACGTTGCGGCCGGGACGTCGTACGTCGCCGTGGCCCCCGGTCTGGGAGAGCGCCTTGCCGGCGAAGAACAGCCGGGGCCCGGTGACGAGGCCGTGGGCGATGGCGTCGGCGAGGCCGTGGTCCGCGCCGCCGCAGTCGCGGACCGTCGTGAAGCCGCGCATCAGCATGTCGTGCAGCGCCCGGGACGCGTGGGCCCCCACGTAGTAGTGCGACAGGTCCGGCAGTGCGGACAGATCGGCCGTGGCCGCCGTGACGTGCACATGGCCGTCGATGAGTCCGGGCATCAGGGTGGCCCCCTCCAGGTCCACCACCGGCGCCTCCCCGTGGCGCACCTCGGCACCGCCCACCTCGGCGATCAACCCGTCGACGACCAGGACGCGACGGTCCGGCGTCAGGGTGCCGGCGACCGGGTCCAGCACGGTCGCGTTGACCAACAGCCACGTCTTGCGGTCATCGCGGGCCGACACGGGGACTCCTTCGCTCCTTGCCGACAGCGACGGGGCTGGGTGCACCGGTCACGGTCCGGCGGGGGACCACCGGCACCGGCCCGTCCGGCGCGGGTACGGTCGCCGACCGGCTGTCGCTCGACGTCCGGGATGTGGGCGAACGTGCCCATCATGAAGGTCACGAGATCGAAGCTCTGGTCCGGGAACGTGACGGTACGGATGTCCCCGCAGACCAACTCCACCCGGTCGGTGATGTCGGACCGGCGTAGCTCCTCCCGGGCCATGGCGACCGCCGCGTCCGCCACGTCGAGGCCGACACTGCGCCAGCCGGCGCGGGCGAACAGCATCGGATACCGGCCTGTGGCGGTGCCCACGTCGAGCATCCGGCCGGTGAACTGTCCGCGCGCGGCGAGCGTGTGGAACAGGGCGTCGCGCTCCAGACGCTTCAAAACGAATGTTCGAGCAGAACCAAACCGACTGAGCAGAACCAGCAACCGGATCGCTGCGCTGCGCGGTGCCCGCTGCTCGGCTTGGCGGAACCGAACTACCGCCGCTGCCCCTACTCCCCGTCATTCTGGGCGCACTGACCGTCAGGTGACCCCCGTATTTCTATCTGCATCGATGGCGTAAATCAATTAAGATTTTCTATATCGAGCTTGTAGCGATTCTGTGCCAAATGAGAGGCCCAGTAATAGGGCGGTCCCCCTACAATTGCCGAACGACGGACGATGATCGCGCCGAATCACGCAGATATGCAGGAGGTTGGGCCGTGCCTGGCAACGAGACGCCGACCGGGGGGACGGTCGACACGCTGCTACGCGGAAGCGTGCAGGCCCATCCCGACCGCTGCGCCCTGCGCGGCCCGGGACGGAGCTGGACCTACACCGAGCTGGACCGGCGGGTCGGTCGGTTGGCCGGCGCGCTGCGCGCACGCGGGGTGGGCCACGGCACCCGGGTCGGGCTGCTGCTGCCCCGGTCGGCCGAGTGCGTGGCGCTCATCCTCGCGGTCCTGCGCCGGGGTGCGGCCTACGTCCCGCTGGACCCCGGCCACCCGGTCAGGCGGCTGGCATACGTCCGCCGGAACAGCGGCGTCCATCTCCTGGTCACCGCCGGTGGGCACACCGCACCACCCGGCCCCGGGCAGGACGTCGCCCTCGACGACCTGCTTGCGGAGGCCGAGACGTCCACGACGGACGCTCCGTCGTCGAGCGACGCCACCCCCGACGGCACCGTTCACATCCTCTACACCTCGGGCTCCACGGGAACTCCGAAGGGCGTGCGGCTCAGCCAGCGTGCGGTCGCGAACAACGTCCGCGCCTGCGTGCGCACCTTCGGACTACGGCCCGACGACACCCTCGTGCTCAAGACGCCGCTGACCTTCGACGTGAGCGCCTACGAGATGTTCTCCACCCTGGCCGCCGGGGCCTGTCTGGTCGTCGCACCCCCCGGTGCCGAGGGCGATCCCGACCTGCTCGCGGCGACCGTCGACGACTACCGGGTCACCGTCCTGCACACCGTCCCGGCGCAGCTGCGGGCGTTGACGGAGACCGGGGCGTTCGTCCGGAACACGTCCCTGCGGGCGGTGATGAGCACCGGTGAGAAACTGCCGGTCGCGCTGCAGCGGGCCTTCCACCACGTCCGCCGGGAACCGCTCTACAACTTCTACGGCCCGACCGAGACCGCGTACGCGACCGCCTACCGGGCGGTGCCCGAGAACGCCGCCGCCCTGGCGGACCAGGCCACCGTCCCGATCGGACGACCGCTGGACAACGTCCGGTGCTACGTCCTGGACGACGCCGGACGGCCGGTGCCCGACGGTCAGAGCGGCGAGCTGCACATCGGCGGGGAGAGCCTGGCGGACGGCTACCTGAACGACGACGAACGCACCCGGGAACGGTTCCACCACGTCGACCTCGGCGGGGGGCGGACCGACCGGGTCTACCGCACCGGTGACCTGGTCCGCTGCCTGCCCGGTGGGGACCTGCTCTACCTGGGCCGGGTCGACGACCAGATCAAGATCGCAGGACAGCGGATCGAACTCGGCGAGGTTGAATCCGCCATCCTCGACGTGCCGGGCGTCCGCGCGGCGGCGGTCACCGTACGGGAACGGGACCCGGACGGGGCACCCGAACTGTCGGCCTTCGTGGAGTTCGACCCGACGGGCCACCTCACCACCACGGGACTGCGTACCGCGCTCGCGGCGTGGTTGCCCGGACGCATGGTCCCCGCCCATCTCGTGCCGGTGCCGAGGATCCCCCTGCTGTCCAACGGCAAGACCGACCGGCTGGCCCTGGCCCGGCTGCACCCGGCGGCCCCCACCCCCCGGTCGCCCGGGGGCCGACCGGTCACCCCGCTGCGACAGGACACCCCGATCGCGGAGCTGGTCCGCCGGTGCTTCACCGAGGCGCTGGGTGGCCCGCCACCGACGGACGACAGCCACTTCCTGCACGAGGGGGGCGACTCCCTCCTCGCCATGCGGGTGGTGGCCCGGCTGCGCCGGGCCGGCGTAACAGTCTCCGTGGCCGAGTTCCTGGCCCACCCGGTGCTGGCGGACCTGGTAGCACACCTGGGCAGGTCCCCGGCCCGACCCGTGCCGCCGCATTCCGGCGGCACCCGCCCGACCACGGCCCCGACGGTTGCGGCGCCGATACACGACTGGTTCACCGAACGGGTCCGCACGGACCGGACGTACTGGAACATGTTCGTGCGGCTGCGCGTGCTCCGGCCGCTCGCCCCGGCGCACCTGGAGGCCGCGCTCCGGGCCCTCCTGGCAGCACACCCCGCCCTACGCGCCCGCTTCGTCGACGACGCGACCGGGATGCGGATGGTGCCCGCCGACCGGATCACCTCCGACCGGCTGGTACGCACCCTCGACGTGACCGGCACCGCCGAACGCGACGCCGCCGTCGACCGGCTGCACCGGTCCCTCGATCCGTCCACCGGTGACCACCTGCGGGCGCTGCTGATCCACGACCGGGAGGGCGACGTCACGTACCTCGTCGTCGCGATCCACCACCTCGTCGTCGACGTCGTCTCCTGGCATGTGCTCCTCGACGACCTGGTGGTCGCGCTGGACGCCCTCGAACGCGGTGAGGAACCCGCACTGCCGACGCAGGCGGAGACCTTCCAGGACTGGGTCGAAGTCCTGCCGTCACTCGGCACGGACCTCCACGAGGCGGCCTACTGGCTCTCCGTTCTGCGCCTGCGGCAGGCGGCACCGAGCCTGGCGGCGCGCGGCGTCGCCCGGCCCGAGCAGGCCGGGGAACTCCTGACGTTCCTCGTCCCGGCCGCGACGACCCGGCAGTTGCTCGGTCCGGCTCCGGTCCGGCTCGGCATGTGCGTCCACGACGTCATGGCGGCGGCCGTCGGGCTCGCGCTCGCCCGCTGGCGTCCGGACGGGGCCGTGACGTTCGACCTGGAAACCCACGGCCGGCACCGGTGGCCGCGACTGGACAGGGTGATCGGGTGGTTCACCGCCGTCTTCCCGGTCGCCTGGACCAGCGCGCCGTCGACCGACCTGGCCACCGAGTTGGCCCCCGCGCGGGCGGCGTTGGCGGCGGTGCCGCACGGAGGTACCGGCTACGGCGTCCTCCGTCGTCACGCCGGCGACGCGGGGACGGCGGCGGCACTCAGGGCGACGCCGCCGGCTCTGGTCTGCTTCAACTACCTGGGCCGGGGTGACCTCGGCCCGCCCGGCGACCGGTTCCGGACCGACGGCACGCCGGTGCCGTGGGAGGCGCGCTCTCCACGTGCCGAGCGGCCCTACCCGGTGGAGGTGTCGGCCGTGGTCCTCGACGAGCAGTTGGCCGTGTGGCTGAGCTGGGCCCCCTCGCCCGCCGACGGGCTGGACGATTCGTCGGTGCGTCGCTTCCGTACGCACCTACGGACCGTACTGGACGAGCTGGCGCTTGCCTGCGCCGCCGAGGCGGTCAACGGTGCAGCGCCGTCCCCCGCCCACCGTCAACCGGGCCTGCAACGGTAGTGCCGAGCCTGACCGTGTCGTCCAGATTGGCGGTGACCGCAGTGAACGCGTTGATCAGCCGCCGCAGTGTGGGCCGGCTGCGGGCGGCGCTGCGCACCGCAACCGAGATCCGTCGGCGCAACGGGCGCTCGGCCGGCACCAGGCACCGCACGTCGTACCGGCTCTGGGCGATGGTGATCGCCGGCACGAACCCGATGCCCAGACCGGCCTCGATCATGGCCAGCATGACGGTGAAGTCGTTGCTCATGTACGCGATCTCGGGCTCGAACCCGGCGTCGACGCAGGTGCTGACCATGGCCGCGTGGCACAGGGTGCCCACCTGGCAGGTCAGCCACGGTTCGGCCGCGTACGCGGTCATGGGGAGGGCCGGCCGGGCGAGCGGGTGTTTCATCGGGAGGACGAGACACATCTGTTCGCTGAACAAGGGGGTGAACTCGGTCCCGGGCTCGACCAGCGCCGGCAACGGGTCGTACTCGTCGATCAGGGCGAGGTCGATCTCTCCACGGCGCAACGCCGGCAGGCTCTCGTGGGCCTCCATCTCGTGCAGGCCGATCTCGACCGGGCGTTTCTTGTTCACGCAGAACGCGAGGGCCTGCGGGACCACCAGTCGGGAGACGCTCGGAAAGGACGCCAACTGCACGGCGCCTTCGATGCCGTCCCGCAGGTGCGCGAGTTCGGTCTCGGCCCGCTCCACCTCGGCGAAGATGCGCTCGGCGCTGCTGACCAGCACCCGTCCGGCCTCAGTCAGGGTCAGCTGACGGCCCTTGCGCTCCAGCAACGGCATGCCGATTTCCTTCTCCAGGGTCGCTAGCTGCTGGGACACCGCGGAGGGGGTCAGCTGTGCCGATTTTGCGACCGCACTGACCGTGCCCAGGGAGGCGAAATGAGAAAGCAGGCGGAGCCGCCGAAGATCGAACATCGGTTCCAGACTTATCGGTCGCGCCCCGGTGCAGCACCGGGAGATTACTTTCCGCGTCTATCGCTTCTACTCAGAGTGAGGCGATGTTGAAGGTACTACAGGTTCAAGATCCGTTCAATGGCTCCGGCACAAGAGACAGTAGGCACAACTATGGATCATCAAACCGCATCCCTGCACATCGGTCCGGACCGGCAGATCACCCCGGTTCCCGCCGCCAACCGGCAGGGGGCCCTCCTGGTACTGGTCGCCGCCGTGTTGTGGGGCACCACCGGCGCCACCCAGGTACTCGCGCCGTCCGAGGCGTCCGCGCTCGGCATAGCCACCGCCCGGCTCTGCACGGGCGGCCTGATCCTGCTGGCGTGGGCCCTGGCCTGCCGTGGGACCGCCGGGATGGCCGCCTGTTGGACCCGCTCCACCTGGGCGCTCACCGTGGTCGGGATCGGTTCGGTCGCCGCCTACCAGGCGCTCTTCTTCTCCGCCGTGCGCAGCACGGGCGTCACCACCGGAACCCTCATCGCGATCGGCTGCGCGCCGTTGATCACGGGCCTGCTCGGCCTGGCGATCAGGGAAAGACTCACCCGCATCTGGGCGGTCGGCACCGCGATGACCGTCACCGGACTGGCGCTGCTCTCCGTTCCGGGCGGCGCGGTGCTGGTCCGGCTCTCCGGGGTGCTGTACGCGCTGGCCGCCGCCGCCGCGTACTCGACGTACACGGTGGCCGGACGGATGCTGCTCTCCCGTGGGGTCGACGGGCGGGTCGTGGTCGGCACCTTCTTCGGGTTCGCCTGTCTGCCGGTCGTCGCGCTCTCCGCCGGTGACGACTTCACGTGGCTGACCGCGTGGAACGGGATCGGTGTAACCCTCTGGCTGGGCATCGGCGCGACGGCGGTGCCGTACCTGCTGTGGATCCGTGGCCTCCGGACCACAGCGGTGTCGTCGGCCACCGCCATCGGCCTCGCCGAACCGTTGATGGCGAGCGCACTCGGCATTTTCGTCCTCGGCGAGGAGGCCACCTTCTGGACCCTCACCGGGATGGCGGCCATCGTCGCCGGGTTGGCGGTGGTCGGCCGCGCCGGCACTGACGCCACGGAGCCGGCGACGCGTCAGTAGATGGCGTCCCCGGGAACGGCGTCACCGGCGACCACGATCGGGATCGCCTGGGCCTGCCCCTCGGGGCTCTCCGGATGCGGAGCCCCCAGGACCAGCGCCTGCGACACGTACGGGCCCATTTCGCGCTCACCGAGATTGACGCACGCCACCACGTTCGCACCAACCAGCTCGTCCTCGCCGATCAGCGCGTACTGGCCGACCGAGACGCGTTTGCCCAACGGGCCGAGATCCAACTCGATCACCCGGCACGGGAAGCGCGTGTTCTCGGCAATGGGTGCCGACAGGACCCGTGCCACCCGGAGGTCGACATTCTGGAACTTGCCAAAAGTGATCTGCGGCTTTACCGCCGCAGCAGCTCCGGCCATCGTCCGTTCCTTTCCCATCGCCCTGGGGCCGGACCGCCCTGCAGCGGATACGGCGACCCGTGTTCGGTAGCGAACCGGGCCTCACTCTATCGGGTCGGGCGGGTGTGAGCCGAAACCGGGGGAATGGTGACCGCGTAGGATTTCGGCTCTGTCTCACATTCGGTGCCGCCGTCGTGGAACGGGTGGGCCGTGGTGGTGTACGCGGGCCTGCCCACCGCGCAGAACACGCGTCGGGCGGGTGGACCCGCCATGATGATGGTGTGAAGGCGATCTACCCCGACGACGGCGACGGTGACCGAACGGCGGATCCTGCGGCCGTGCCCGGCCTGCGCCCCGGACCCGAAGATTCGGCCGACGACACGTCCCGCACGCTCGAGGTCGACGGGGAGACCTTCGCCGTCCGCAGGAACGGGTTCGGCGGCACCGACTACACCTGGCTCAGCGGGCCGAACCCCGGCTACGGCTTCGGTGTGAGCCCGACGCCTGACCTGTCGACTGACGAGCACGTCAGGAACATCCGTGGCTTCCTGGGCATGGTCGACCCCGGCACCGGACACATCGCAGACGGCTGACGCCCCTGTCGGGGACGCACCGCGCCCCACCGGTCGGGCGGAACGCCTCCTGCCCGACGGTCAGCCGGCGGTGGCAGCCATCGCCGCGTGCAGGTGGTCACCGGTGTCGTCGTCGAAGGCGACGAGCCGTACCCGTTGCACGTTCGTGGGCGTGGACCTGATCGTCGTCACGGCGATCCGCGCGGCCCGCCCGGCGGGGAAACCGTACACGCCGGTGGCGATCGCCGGGAAGGCCACGGTCCGGGCGTGGAGTTCGTCGGCGACCTGGAGGCTCCTGCGGTAGCAGGAGGCGAGGATGTCGTCCTCGCCGTGACCGCCGCCCTCCCAGACCGGTCCGACCGTGTGGATGATGTGCCGCACCGGCGGGTCGAGGTCGAACGCCGGCGTCGGCATCGCGTCACCCGGCCGGCAGGGGCCGATCGCACCCCCGGCCCGGGCCAGCCGGGGACCGGCGGCACGGTGGATCGCCCCGTCGACACCACCGCCACCCAGCAGCGACTCGTTCGCGGCCGTGACGATGACGTCCACGTCCTCCCGCGTGATGTCGCCCAGCACCACCTCGATCGTCACCACAGCAGAATCCTGGCACACAGGAAACGACCGCGCCGTCCTGGCTGCCGTTGTAGCGCCGACTGCCGGCCACCGCGCCAACGGCATGCGGCGGAGCCGGATACCCGCGTGCGAGTCGGGCCGGTCGGGATTACCGTCCCGTGATGAACTTCGACTTCGGCATCACCGGCTACCAGCCATCCTGGCTGAGCGGAGTTGCTGAGGTCGCCGGCCGTCACGCGCGACGGCTGCGGGGCCTCGTCGGCCGGCGGCTGACGTCCAGTTGGGTGGTGTGGGATGACGATGACGACACCTGGTTCGCCGACTGCCCGGTGGTGTTCGACTTCGACGACGAGCGCCTTGAGGTCAATCATCAGAAGTTTGATGATCTGTCCATCACGTATGGGTCGATCGATGTGACGCGGAAGCCGGTGTGGCCCACCTCGGACGGCTTCCGGCTCCGCTGGCGCAGCGATGCTCCGGCACTGTTGGCTGCCCGGCACGGGCAGCGGCTTGAGGCGGTGGAGCTTCTGGAGTGGGCCGGGGGTGACCTGGCGGACGGTACCGTGGCGTTGGGCCTGCGATTCGCGAGCGGCTGGCTGACGGTCCACAACGCGCTGGACGAGAACGGCATTCAGGAGGGCGGTCCCTCCCCGCGGTACCGCCGACACCGCCTGGACTGAGCCCGCATTCCTTCCTCGTGGGGGTCTGCGCCGTCGTTGAGTGCGGCCAGCAGGCGCAGCCCGTCTTCGGCGGGGCTCCCCGGCGGCGCCGACAGGACTATCAGTTCCGTGCCCGATCCATCCGGCAGGGCGAAGTTCTCCTGGTGCAGTTCCAGCAGTCCCACCAGCGGGTGCCGGAAGGCCTTGCGGCCATGTGTGCGGGCGCGCACGTCCGCACGGGCCCAGAGCCGACGGAAGCGTTCGCTGCCCATGGACAGTTCGCCGATGAGCGAGGCCAGGCGCGGATCGTCGGGGTGTTTGCCGGCGGCCAGGCGCAGGTGCCCGACCACGTCGAGGGTGCACGTCTCCCAGTCCGCGTAGAGGCCGCGCTCGGCTTCGTCGAGGAAGATGTGCCGGGCGGTGTTCAGGCCCGTGGTGTCGCGGCCGTAGAGAAGTCCGGCGAGGCGGTTGCCGGCCACCACGTCCATCCGGTGGTCCATGATCAGGGCCGGCGCATCGATGATCAGATCGAGTACCCGCAGCAGCTCCGCCCGGGGTCGACCGCCGGATGACCTGGTGCGGCGGCGACGTTGCCGGGCCAGCCGGTGCAGGTGACCGCGTTCGGTCTCGTCGAGTCCGAGGACCCGGGCGAGCGCATCGAGGACCTGTTCGGACGGTTGGGTGGCGCGACCCTGCTCCAGGCGTACGTAGTAGTCGACGCTCACCCCGGACAGGTGGGCGACCTCTTCACGACGTAGCCCCTCGACGCGACGTCGGCCGTCGGTCGGGATGCCGGCGACCGACGGGTCGACCCGGGAGCGTCGGGTACGCAGGAAGCCCGCGAGATCGTCCATGACCTCCAGTATCGCTCCGGCGACGGGAGTGCGGGTGGTCCTGCCGGTACCAGGAAGTCCGGTCCGACGGAACGCGCGTCCCTGAACGGCGCGCTCCCGGCGGTCGAGCATGGGCGGCGACACCCGGTCGTCGGAAGGACCAGCTGTGAAGACCCTCATCGTGTACGCCCATCCGGAGCCGCGTTCACTGAACGGTTCGCTGAAGGACGTCGCGGTGTCCACCCTCGCGTCCGCCGGTCACGAGGTGCGGGTGAGTGACCTGTACGCGATGAACTGGAAGGCCGTCGTGGACGCCGCCGACTTCGGCGGGTACGCCACCCGCCCGCTGCGGGTGGCACCGAGCTCGGGTGGGGCGTACGACGCCGGCGCGCTCACCCCCGACGTGACGGCCGAACAGGAGAAACTGCTCTGGGCCGACACGGTGATCTTCCAGTTCCCGTTGTGGTGGTACACGATGCCGGCCATCCTCAAGGGCTGGGTGGACCGGGTGTTCTCCTTCCACTTCGCCTACGGCGTGGGCGTACACGACGAGACCCGCTACGGCGAGCGTTTCGGTGAGGGGACGCTGGCCGGTCGGCGGGCGATCCTCTCGGTGACCATCGGCGGCCCGGAGTCGCACTACACCGATCGCGGGATCAACGGCCCGATCGAGGACCTGTTGTTCCCGATCCACCACGGGATCCTCTACTACCCGGGCCTGGAGGTGCTGCCGCCGTTCGTGCTGTACCGCGCCGACAGGATCTCCGACGACACGTTCGCGGACGCCGCGACACGGTGGAAGCAACGACTGCTGACGCTGGAGACCACCGCGCCCATCGCGTTCCGGCGGCAGAACTCCGGTGACTACGAGGTGCCGTCACTGCGGTTGAAGGAGGGCCTGGAGGCGGCCGGCCGCGGCGGATTCAGCCTGCATGTGCGGGACCAGCCGCCGGGGTGATGAACAGTCACCGTCGATGACCTCACACCGCGCGGGAACGACCTGCGGTGCCGATCCGGGCCAGGGTGCCGTTCTCCAGGGCCGTCCACAGGGCCCCGTCGGGTCCGAGGGCGATGCCGTGCGGCTCGGAGCGCGGGGTGGGCAGGTCATGGACCTCGATCGCCCCGTCGGTGGTGATGGAGCCGACCCGGTTGCCCGCCCACTCGGTGAACCACATGTCGCCGCCGCCACCGGTGGTGATGGCGTGGGGGCGGGCGGCGCGGTCGGGCAGCGCAAACTCGTCGATCGTGCCGTCGGGGGTGATCCGGCCGATCTGGCCGGCGGCGATCTCGACGAACCAGACGGTCCCGTCCGGGCCGGCGGTGATGCCCACGGGGGCGGCGGATCGCGTGGGCAGCGGGTGCACGCTGACGGTGCCGGCCATGTCGATCCGGCCGATCGCGTTCGCCTGGTTCATCGTGAACCACATGGCGCCGTCGGGGCCGGCCGTGATGGCCGACGGATAGGCGCCAATGACCGGGAGCGGGAACTCGCTGGCCGTACCGTCGGTGGTGATCCGGCCGATGCGGTCGGCGTTCATCTCGGTGAACCACAGGGCGCCGTCGGGTCCGGGGGCGATGCCGTACGGGCCGCCGTCACGGCTGGGCACGGGGAACCTGGTGGTGTCGCCGTCGGTGGTGATCCGGCTGATCCGGTGGGCCCGCGACTCGGTGAACCACAGCGCGCCGTCGGGCCCGGGGACGATGATCGTGGGCTGCCCGTCGGGATCGACGAGGTGGGTGGTCGCCGGCTCGCCCGGGACCATCCGTCCGACCCGGCCGCTGTGGGCGAGCGTGAACCACAGGGCGCCGTCGGGTCCGGTGGTGACGCCGTACAGGCCGCTACCGGCGTCGGTCACCGGATGCTCCTCGATGACGACGCAGGTCACGGGGTCCGCTCCAGTCCGCCGTCGGTGGCGATGCGTTCGATCTCGGCGGGTGCGCCGGCCATCAGCAACCGGGTTTCTGCCGCTGTCGCGCAGAACCTGCCGATGACCAGCCGTTCCGGCCCGAAGTGGTAGGGCACGTTGCGCTGCTCGAAGCCGGTCGGATCGTCGGGGTCGTCGTAGTAGGTGTAGTCCCCGACGACGATCCGGGGGAGGTGACCAGCGGCTTGAGGAACACCACCCGGGGAGGTGTCGCCACCGGGTGAAGGGCCGTCGGGTCAGGCGTCACGGGGAACCTCGCTCATTAAGGCTACGGTTGTAGCGATAACATCCTGGCATGGCGTCGCCACCACCGACAAGCGATCGTCCCGACGAGACGGTGACCGCCCCCACGCGCCGACCCGGCGGGCGTAGCGCGGCGGTCCGTCACCGCGTCCTCGACGCCGCGCTCGCCCAACTGGTGCAGCACGGCTACGACTCCCTGAGCATCGAGGTGGTCGCCGAACGCTCGGGGGTCCACCGCACGACGGTCTACCGGCGCTGGCGCGACGTCGGTGGCCTGCTGGCCGACGTCGTCGACGAGGCGGGTGCCGACGCCTGGCGTCCGCCCGACACGGGATCGCTCGAAGGTGACCTGGTCGCGGTCAACCGTGAGGTCTACACCGCACTGACCACCGACCCGGTGACCACCGCGCTGATCGCCGCGTCGTTCCGGTCCGAGCGGGCCGCCCAGGCACTGAGCGCCTTCTGGGCCGGCCGGTACGACCGCTGCGCCGACATCACCCGCCGTGCCGTCGACCGCGGTGAGATTCCGTCGGGCACCGATGCGCGCCGACTGCTCATCGCCACCACCGCTCCGCTGTACCACGAGCTCGTACTCCTGCGGGCGACGACGGACGTGGACCTGCCCGACCGTGTCGCCCGCGGCGCGGCCACCGCCGCCCGCGCGGGCGCTTTCACCGACCCGTGGACAGAGGGCGGATGTGCGGCCGCGAATAGCACCAATTGAGGTCCCCGGACCCGCCCCGGTACGGGCCCCGCGTCGCCACGCGGAGGCAGTACCGGAGCGCGCTTCGCGGCCCGCCGCCGGGGAAGCGGCTACGCTCCAGGCCCGCACCGTCCCGGTTCGCGGCCTGCCAGGCGTACGACGGCCGTGGCGCCCTGGCCCTCACCGAACTCCCAGCCGGCGATCACCGTGGTGCCCGGCAGGTCGGCGATCGGTTGCAGGTCGCCCGGGCATTCACCGGGGCCGAGGTAGTACGCGCCGGTCATCCGTGCCCAGTGGGCGTCGAGGCACAGCCCGCGCAGGTGTCGTCGGAGTGCGTCGTCGTCGATCTGGTCCAGGGTCGATTCCCAGCGGGGGTCGACCACACTCCCGTCGGGCTCGACGTACCCGTGTCGCTGGAGGCTGTCGCCGATGTCGCTCAGGCCGTCGGGGGCGCTCATCGTCCACGTCGCCGCGCGCATCGCGTCCAGCAGTGAGCCGTCCGTGCGGGGCCGCAGGAGCAGATGGGGGTAGAGCCGGTAGCCGTCGGGGGTGAGTTCGTCGAGGCTCAGCGAGCCGTCCCGGAGTGCCCGGCCGATGTCCCTGCCCCATACCACGGCCCGGTCGTCGTCGGTCGTGGCGGTGATCAGCGGGTGGAGCGCGGCGGGCCGCACCTGCGTGGCGATGAACGCCGACCCGGCCAGGTCGGGCACCCAGCGGTCCGGATCGAGCCCGTCACCGCCGAGGTCGCCTGACCGTCCGTTGGCGTCGGTCACGAGTTCGCCGGGATCGAGGTCCTCGATCGCCTCGCCGGCGGTCTCGTCGTCGTAGTGGAAGACCGCGTACGTGCCCGCCGTGTCGAACTCCGCCAGTGGCCGGCCGAGCAGCAGGCCGAACGCGTGACCGAGCAGGTCGTCCCAGTGGGACACGCCGTCTCCTTCGGGTAGCTGTCGCCCAGCGCGACCGGCGACCCGGACCGCTGACAGGAGATGATGCCAGCCCGTATCCGACCCGGCCGGCGCGGCCACCACTCCGGGCGACCCGCCGCCCGGTACCGCCTGCACCTCGACACCCCTCGCGTCCCCCGGCGGACGGGTGACCGAGGAACCAGGAACCACCCGCCGTGCACAAGCCCACACCCCCTACCTGCCCCGGCCGCCGGTCGGTCCGGCGGCCCGGGCGTCTTCCCGTTGACTTGTCACTTGCATTTTGCAAGTATGGCCCGCATGGGCCTCTTCATCACCTGTCCGGTCGAGAGCGTCGAACGCGCAACCGCCTTCTACACCGCCCTCGGCTGGACCCTCAACGCCGAGATGTCCGACCACAACGTGTCGTGCTTCGCGATCGCCCCCGAGCAGTACGTCATGCTCGGCAGCCGCGAGATGTACGCGAGCGTCGGCGGAGTCGAAGACCTGATCGGCGGCCCTCAGACGCCCTCCAAGGTCACGGTCTCGTTCGACCTGGGCAGCCGGGAGGCGGTCGACGAACTCGTCGACCGCGCCGGCGCCGCCGGCGGGCGGATCGGCGACACCGACGACTACCCCTTCATGTACCAGCGCCAGTTCGACGACCCCGACGGCTACCACTACTCACCGTTCTGGATGAAGGCGGACGCCGACCCGGCCGCGTGAGCGACCTCGCCGCAGCCCTCGACATCGTCGGAGCACGGTGGGCCCTGCTCATCGTGGAACGCCTGCTCGACGGGCCACAACGCTACGGCGACCTGCAACGCGACCTCGGCGTGCCGACGAACATGCTCGCGACCCGCCTGCGCGAACTCGAAGCAGCCGGCGTGCTGATCCGCCTGCCCCTTCGACACAACACCCGGGCCTACGCGCTGACCGAACGCGGATCCGCCCTGCGCGAGGCGATCGTCGCACTCGGCAAGTGGGGCAGGAACGACGCACAGGAAGCGACCCCCCGCCGGCGAACCGGAGGAACCTCAGTTCCCCTCTGATCCCACCCTCTGTGCTTCGGCGATCGCCGCCTCGACGGCCTGCCGTGCACCGCTCGTGCGGGCGACGACCTGCATCAGCACCTGCTTGATACCGTCCAGGGCCTGTAGCAGCGGTCCGGGTTGGCCGCCCTGGAGGATCGTGGTGACGAGCTGCTGCGTCTCACCGATCCGGGTGATGGCGCCGCCGGCAGCGTCGCGGGCGTCGCCGACGGCGCTCTGCACGGGCGTCAGCGCGGCGATCGTCTCCTGCGGGCTCGCCTGCTGGGGTACGGCGGCGACGGCCTTCGTCGCCTCACTGATCGACCCCCCGAGCCGCCCCAGGCCCCCCTGGACATCGGTGAGGGCACTCCGCACCCGGGCCACGCCCGCCGCGACAGCGAGGAAGCCGGCGCTCGCGGCACGCAGCGCCACCTCCTGCGCCTGCCGGTCGGCGGCGGCGGTCAACCCCTGGGCCCGTTCGACGCCGGCCATCACAGCCCGCAGCTCACCAGTGATTCTCTCAACGGTTGACATCGAAGCGGCATCCCCAATCGAGAACGGCGAACGGGTGCACCCGACGCTACCGAAGGCACTGCACGGTCACCAGAGACAGCAGCAGGAGTCCGACCCGTGCTGCTGCGGACCCTCGTGCCCGCGTGGAGGGCTCGCGGGACGGGCCTCCGTGCGCAGGCTGTCTGGCCAGCGACGGACGGCCGCCAACCGGTAACCCCACCACCGACACGGGCTCCCTCAACTGATGAGCGGTCGGTTCGTCGTCACCGACACCCACGTTGCGGTGGGGAGACCACCCGCCCTAACGTGTCCGACATAGACCTGTGCGGATCAACTGTCGGGGGACGGAAATGCGCGCGATGGCCGCTGTCGTGGCCGCCTGCCTCACCGTGGCTGCCGCCCCGGCCGCCCCGGCCAGCGGGGCGACCCTCGCCTGGCGATCCTGCCCCGGTGTCGACGACAGCCGACTGCGCTGCGCCACCGTCCAGGTGCCACTCGACCACGCGCGGCCGACCGGCCCGACGATCGACATCACGATCTCCCGACTTCCCGCGACCGACCCGGCGCTGCGCCGCGGCGTACTGGTCACCACCGGCGGCGGTCCGGGCGGTGCCGGGGTGCCCGAGCCGCTGAACCTCGCCGCCGCCGTCGATCCCGCGGTGCCCGCCCGCTACGACATCGTCGGGTTCGACATGCGCTTCGTCGAACGCAGCACCCCGATCACCTGTGGCCAGCCGGAGGAGGAACCGGGTGGCTACTGGGTGCGCACCGCGACGTACCAGTCCCTGGCGGACACCGCCGCGCAGGCCCGCGCGTACGCCCGCGCCTGTGCCCGGCACGCCGGCTGGGCGCTGCCGTTCGCCACGACCGCACAGGCCGCCCACGACATGGACACCATCCGCACAGCCCTCGGCGAGCGGAAACTGTCCTTCCTCGGGGGTTCGTACGCGGCGCTGCTCGGCGTCGCGTACGGCACCCTGTTCCCGCACCGGGCGGACCGGTTCGTGCTGGACAGCCCGGTCGACTACGACCTCGCCTGGCGTCCCTACGAACTGGCCCGGATCCCGGCCTTCGAGGAGAACTACGCCGCCTTCACCGGGTACCTCGCCGACAACAGCGCGACGTTCGGGCTCGGCGCGACGCCGACCGAGGTCGCGGAAACCCTCAACCGGTCCCTCGCCGGGGCGGCGACCGAGCCGATCGTGGCCGGATACCACGCCTGGACCGCAGGCGAACTGGGCTCCCTGACGGTCATCGCGACGTACTTCGAGCACCTGTGGCCGGTGGTCGCGACCGACCTGGCCGCCATCCTCGCCCACCGCCCGCCACCGATCCCGCTCGACCCGCGACCGGCCCCGCTGCCCGGCACCCCGGGTGTGCCGGCGGACAACCACACCGCGGTCAACACGGCATTCCGCTGCGGCGACGACGCGTGGCCGCGTGACCCGGCGACCTACCGCCGCGACCTGGCCCGCCTCGGCACCCGCTATCCCGTCTTCGGCCCGTCGATCGCCAACCTCAACCCCTGCGCCTTCTGGCCGGTCAGCCGGGACAACACACCGCCGCTCGCCGGTAACCGGGCACCGGCGGCGCTCGTCGTCGCCGCACTCCGCGACGCCTCGGTACCGCCGGCCAACTCGATCGCCACCGCCCGGGCCATCACCGGATCCCGGTTGGTCACCGTGGACAGAAGGACCCATGCGCCGGTGCTCAACGGCCCGGCCGACCCCTGCCTGGCGGACACGGTCACGGCGTACCTGGTGCACGGGCGCCTGCCGGAGCACGACACGGCCTGCTAGCAGCGCCCATGGCATCCCTCGCTTGAGGGTCGGTGGTGTCGCCTGCGCGGTGCGGGCCGACCCGAGGTGCCGGCACCGGGTGTGGATCACCTCTACCAGGACGACTGGCCCGGGCGACCTGACCGGTGGCCGCCGCTCACCGACCGGGCGGTTGACCGGTGCCGGCCGGGGCCGCCGGCCCGGCGGCGTCCCGCGCCGGCCCACCCGGGGGCGCGGCGTCCGTGGTCGCGGTGGTCTGCAACTGGTACGACCGGTAGGTCAGCCAGAGCGCGACCAGCCCGGCGACGGATGCCGCCACGCTGGCGATCTGGTCGGCGAGGTCCGGGCCGAGCGCCAACACCCCGACGACGATGACCAGGACCGCCAGCCCGCCGAGGGCCACGGTGCGGACCTGCTGTTTGGCCAGGTGCGCCGTCCAGCGGCGCGGGACCACCCTGGTCGCCAACTCCGCCAGGATGATGCCGGCCATCACCAGGATCGGCACCTGCCACGGCTCGACCTTCACGGACCCTCCTCCACTTCGCTCATGCGAGCGCCGCCTTCATGGCGGCGATGAACTCAGAGGTCAGTTCGGACTCACCGCGCAGCAGCCGGGCGGTGTGGTCGACGAAGGCCGCGGCGAACGTGCGATATCCCGGGTGCATCGGCCGGGGCCGGGCATTCTCCACCGCACCCCGTAGTGCGTCCAGGTGCGGGATGACCGCCCGGAGGTTCGGGTCGTTGTACGCCTCGGCGAGGGTCGGGGCGAAGCCGTGTCCGGCGAGGACCTTCTGGGCTGCCGTGCCGGTCATGAAGTTGATGAACCGGATGGCCTGCTCGGGATGCGGGCAGGTGCGCGCCAGTGCGAGGCTCTGGCCGCCGAGCACCCCGTAGGCCAGCGGGCGCACCTGGATCTTCCCGGCCAGCAGGTCAGGGTCCTTCCGCAGCTGGAGTTCGCGGTACTTCACTGGCCAGTTGCGCATGAACGTCGGCTTCTTCTCCACGAACGCGTCCAGGCTGGATTTCTCGTCGCTGGAGCGGGTGACCTTCCGGGCCTGAATGGCCTCCTGTAACGGCTGCAGCGCTCGCTGCCAGGGTTTCAGCTCGAACCGGATCTGCCCCGTCGGGCTGAGCAGGTCGGGTTCCGCGGACAGGGCGTGCTCCAGGATGTTGACCAGGAAACCCTCGTTGTAGTTCGACGAGTTGGGGCTCAGTTGACCGACGAACGAGGCTGTACCGGCCTTGTCGAGCACGCTCGACAAGTTCACCGGACCGGGCTGGTCGATCCCGTGGTCGCGGCAGAACAGCATGCCGACATCGGTGTTCAGTGGCGCGGCCCAGTAGCTGTCCGGGGCGTCCGCGACCTGGTGGAGGTCCTTCACCGAGTTCAGGAAGTTCGGGTCGGCCAGCCGGATCGGGGTGATCAACTTCTGCGCGGCGAACTCGGGAATGTCGACGACGTCCAGGTTGAGGATGTCGGCACGGCCGTTACGGGCTGCCGCCAACAGCCTCGTGTGTTCGTCGCCGGATCCGCCCTCGATCTCGTCGGTCAGCCGGGCCGGGGTGTCGGGGTTGGCCTGGTTCCACATGGCCAGCAGGAGTTCCCGGGCACCGGTGGGGTCGGTGCCGGTGGCGAGCCGAAGCTCGACCGGCGGTGGGCGGTGTCCGCCGGGCAGCAGGTAGACCGCCGTGGCGCTCACTGCGCCACAGGTCAACACCCCGCTGAGAAAGGAGCGCCGCGAGTACTGCTCGGACATGGTGCGGACTCCCTCGATCCAGGACGGTCACACGTACGCAACGAGCTATTCATCACATTACGCTTTGGCGTTGATGAATGACGAGCCTGGTGGGGGAGCCGGATGGAGGTCGTACTGTCGGAAACCGGATTCCGCCTCCCCTGTCGATGGTGGTCGTATCGCACGTCCGAAGGGGATCAACCGTGCCGGGGCAGCAACCGCCGGCCTGCCCGGAAGCCATTGTGTAACGCAATTTTCTCCGGTGGGATATGCGTCTCCGGTCAGGTGCGGTCGTATGTGGACCCCGAATAGTCGGGCGAGAACATGGTCCGGTGTCGCGCACAGCACGGCGACGGGGGAGCTGATGGAATCGACAGGCGCGGTATCCGCTGGACCAGGCGCTCCGGGTGGCACCGCATTCCGGCCGTCTTCGGTGGCAACCATCTCGCCTTCGTCACCGGGACCGGCGGCACGTGCCCGCCGGCCCCGGGCGGTGGCCGCGAATCCCGGTGGCCAGGTCGACCCGGCTCATGGATGATCGACATCCGGGTCGTTAGCTCAACTGGCCAGAGCATCCGACTGAGTAGCGCGTCCGCCCTCCGCCCGCGCGGCGATGGGTGCGCTTCCTTCTCCTTGTTGGATCGGAAGGTTCGGGGTTCGAGTCCCCGGCGACCCACTGCGCCACCGGGCGCCACCACCCGCCAGAGCCGACCGGAACGGAGGAGCACGTGATCGAGAAGCTGATCATCCAGAAGACCCTGCGCGTACCGGCGGGCACGGCTGCGGCCGGTGACGGCACGACGGTGGCCCGACAGTTGGACGCGGCGCTGCTCGGCGTCGGGTTTTCGGCTTCGCGGGCCCTGCTGGAGCACGTCGGGGGCCTGGCCCCCGGGCCGGCACTGGATCTCGCCGCCACGGTCGTCTCTGCGGTACGCGAGCTGGTCGGCGACCATGTCCAGCACAACGCCTACTTCATCGGTTTCCCGCACGACGTGCCGGACACCGTCGAGTTCTGGGTCGACCGGCTGCGGGCGGCCGTGCTCGCCGGTGGGGGCACGGCAACCGACGCGCAGTTGCGCGACGCCGCCGTCGCGGGCGCGGTGAACCTGCTCGACCTGCCGGCCTACGGCACCTACCAGCACACCTACGCGGAACTGCTGGCCGCGCACGACACGCTGATCGCCGCGGCCGGTGACCGGGTGACCCTGCTGCATCTCGGTGACACTCCCGAGGTGGAGGCGGCACGGCTCTACCTGGCCCTGGCCGGCAGCCCGACGCCGCACGGCGAGGCCGACCTCGCGATTCTCAGCGAGCTGGCGGTGGCCTGCGCGGACGGCGCGCAGCCGGCCGAGATCCCGGTACGGGAGAACCGGGCCGTCCTCAACGGGATCCGGCTCGTCCTCGGCCGGCCGCTGGTCGGCGTGGACACCACGACCGACGTGCTGCGTCTCGCCTGCCAGGTTTCCGGCGGGGACGTGTCGCTGGCGGCCCCGACGCGGTTTCGTGCCTTCCGCCGCCCGGAGCGGCGGATGCTGCTGGCCGCGCTGAACGAGGTCGTCGCCGCGAACCCGGACAAGCTCGGTGACGTCGCACGCTACGCGGAGCGCTGGAAGCGCCTCGGGGAACGGCTGCACCCCCACGAGTACGACCGGTGGCCGCACGCACAGGAGGTGTTCACGGTCGCGCGTGGCCAGCGGCGGGTGACCAACCTCGCCGGTCGGGCCGAGGCGGCGATCCGCGCCGGTGCCGTCGGTCCGGCCGCATCGGTGCTGTCGGCCGCGCCGGGCCTGCTCCTGCGCTCCGCCGACCGGCTGTTGCGGCTGGCGTCGGCGTCGGAGCGGGCCACGGTCGTCGACGCGGTCACCGGCGCGCTCGGCTCGGCATCGGGCCGGGTGCTGCTCTCGCTGCGGGAGCACGTCGACAACCGACTGACCCCTGCTTCGGCCCGGATGTACGCGAGTCGCTCCCGTACCGCGTGGGTCGGCCCCGACGAGCGGCCGCCGCTGCCGGCCGGGCTGGTGGCCGAACTGTCGGCGCTGCTCGACGCCGAGATCACCGCCCGGATGCCGCAGTGGCAGCGACCGCTGCTGGTGGATCCGCAGGTGCTCGACGTCGCCCTGCCGCTGTCCGGCAAGGCCGCCGAGGGCGGCTTCGCGATCATGCCCAGGGGCTCGCGGGCGTCGGTCTCCGGTGAGCTGCTGCGCTTCTTCACCTACTGGCGGCAGACCAGCCGCCGCACCGACTACGACCTGTCGCTGCTGCTGCTCGACGACGACTTCCACAGCGCGGGTCAGGTGTCCTGGACGAACTACCGGCACGACGGCGTGGTGCACTCCGGCGACGTCACCGACGCGCGCAACGGTGCGACCGAGTTCATCGACGTGCCCCTGACCGTCGGCGGACGGTACGTGGTTCCGCAGGTCAACATCTACGCGGGCGAGTCGTTCGACGAGGTCGCCGAGTCGATGTTCGGGTACCAGACCCGGGAGCGGGACCAGGGCGGCGCTCCGTTCGACGCCCGGACGGTGCGGGCGCGCTCGCAGCTGCGCGGCCAGGGCCGGGTGGCGCTGCCGATGGTGTTCGCCAGGAACGAGCAGGGTTGGCAGGCGGTGTGGCTGCACCTGTACCTGCAGGGACGGCCGTCGTTCAACCGGGTGGAGGAGAGCACCTTCACCACGGCCGACCGGGTACGGGCACTGGTGGAACGGCGGTACCTCACCGTCGCCTACCTCGTCGACCGGTGGCGCGGGCAGGCCGGGGTGACGATGTGGGACGGCCGGCTGCCGGACGGGCCGGTCACCTTCGTCGGCATCGAGGCCCCGGAGAACCTGCCGGACGGATCGGAGGCGTTCACCCTGGGTCGGCTCAACGAGTTGATCCCCGGGTAAGCTGTGACTGTCGAGGCCATGCGGGTGCTTCCTGCTGTTCCGTTCGATTCGGGACCTCCGCGCAAGCGGAGGATCTGGTATTCAGCCCCCGCGCTCTCCTCGACGTCCCCGGTACGGCATCGTGGTCCGGTCGTCACCGCCCACGATGTCCGGGTCCGTGGCGGCGACCGCACCACCCCACGCCGGTGCAGCGGGTCTTCGTAGCCACCCCTGGGCGGCCTTCGCACCTGCGACACCGTGGCCTCGCTACCTTCGGCCTGCTGGAACGACGTCGGACGGTCAGGTGTGCACGTCGATCGACTCCTCCGTTGACGGTGCCGATCGCGACCTACACGTTTAACGTGTTGGTTAAGTGAGAGGGCTCTGGATGGTGGCGACCGATCAGCTCAGCGCGGTGTTCGCGGCGCTCGCCGATCCCACCCGGCGGGCGATCATCGCCACGTTGGCCGTACGCGACGCCACGGTCACCGAGCTCACCGCTCCGCTGTCCATCTCGATGCCGGCGGTGTCCCGGCACCTGAAGGTGCTTGAGCGCGCCGCGCTCATCTCGCGGTCGCGCTCGGGCAAGTGGCGCGCGAGCCACCTCGAAGCTGCCCCGCTGCGCGAGGCGGCCGACTGGATCGAGGACTACCGGCGTTTGTGGGACTCGTCCCTCACCCGCCTCGACGCCCATCTCGCCGCGATGCAGGCCGCTGAGCGGGCGACGGACCCGGCGGCGGACGAACATCGGGAGAGAAAATGAGACCGACGACTCCGCAGCTGGCGATCTCGCGTCTGTTCGACGCGCCGCGCAAGCTCGTCTACCGCGCCTTCACCGAACCCGAACACCTGGCGGCATGGTGGGGTCCGACCGGGAACACACTGCCGCGCGCCGAGATCGAGTTCGATGTGCGCCCCGGCGGGTTCCAACGGTGGACCGAGGTCAACGCCGCCGACCCCGGCCTGCGCGTGCACGTCCACATCGACCTCACCGACGTCGTGGACGGCGAGTTGATCGACGGTGTCATGCGCGTCAGCGGGCGGCTGCCACGGGGCATCGAACCGTTCGAGACGAGACTGCGCGTCGAGTTCCACGACGAGGCGGACGGTCGGACGCGACTGGAGATCCGCCAGTGGCTCCCCGGACACCTGGCGCGGCCGAGCGAGGAGGGCTGGCGTCAAGCATTCACCAAGCTGGACGCCGACCTGGTGAATGCCCAGCTGACCACCGGGAGGTAGGGGTATGGCAAAGCTGATCTACATGAACAACGTGTCGCTCGACGGCTACATGGAGGACGAACGCGGCACGTTCGCCTGGTTCCCCATCGACGACGAAGTGTTCGCGTTCCACACCGGGCGCGTGCGGTCCGTGGGCACGTTCCTCTACGGGCGACGCCTGTACGAGGCGATGGCCGTCTGGGAGACCGACCCCGCTCTGGCGGGAAAGTCGGACCTCATGGCCGACTTCGCCAGCGCCTGGCAGGAGGCGAGCAAGATCGTTTACTCCACCACCCTCACCGACGTCTCCACCGCCGACACCCGGGTCGAACGCCGTTTCGACCCGTCCGCCATCCACGCACTGAAGGCCACCGCCAGCAGCGACCTGATGGTCGGAGGCGCCAATCTCGCGGCACAGGCGTTCAAGGCCGGGCTGATCGACGAGTGCGAACTGTTCATCCTGCCCATCGTCGTCGGTGGGGGTAAACCAGGACTACCGACCGGCATGCGCGCCGAGCTTGAGCTACTCGAGGAGCGCCGGTTCGGAAACGGCGTCGTACACCTGCGCTACCGCCCCCTCGGACGGTGAACGCCAAGCCCTTCCGGTCGTCCCGGGCAACGGGTCGCAGCGGGCAGGAGCCGGAGGACCAGGACCTGACGGTCCCGGCCGCCGTGCGCCGACCCCGAACCCGGCGCACGACGGCCGGGCCCGTCAGCTCCGGTCCCCGGTCCAGGCCGCCTCGAGGATCGCGGTCAGGCTGGCGGTGTCGGTCGGCCCGGGATGGTTCTGGATCAGGCGGGTGACGCCGGAGGCCAGCTCCGCGAAGCGGGGCAGGTCGGCGCGGGCCACCCCGATGTCCGCCAGGGTGGGCGGGATACCGATGTCGGCGAGGAGCCCGTCGAGCCAGTCGAGGAACACCCCGGCGGCCTCGGCAGGTGCGGCGTCGGCCACGTCGAGCCCGCACACCCCGGCGAGGGTCGCCAACCGGTCACCGACGGCGTTCCGGGCCGCGCGCAGCGCGTACGGCAGCAGCAGCCCGACGCCCAGGCCGTGCGGCGTGTGCGTGGCCGCGCCGATGGGGTACTGCAGGGCGTGCGGGGCCGCGTTGCCCGCGTGGGAGAAGGCGAGCCCGGCGAGCACCGACCCGTAGGACATGTCCGCCCGCGCCTCGGTGTCGCCGCCGTCCCGCACGGCCCGGCGCAGGCTCCGGGCGATCCGCTCCGCGGCCAGCAGCGCGTAGTGGTCGGTGACCGGGTTGCGGCCGAGGAACACCTGCTCCACCGGGTCGCGCGGCCCGTGGGGCCGGGGTCGCGCGGTGTAGCTTTCCACCGCGTGGCAGAACGCGTCGATTCCGGAGTGGGCGGTGACGGTCGCCGGGCAGGTGTAGGTGAGTTCGGGGTCGACGATCGCGAAGTCGGGCACGATGTGGACGCTGGACACCCCCACCTTCAGCGCACGGTCCGGGTCGGTCAGCACCGAGACGGGGGTCAGTTCGGAGCCGGTGCCCGACGTGGTCGGGACCGCGACGAGCGGAATCGTCGGCCCCGGCACCCGCGACTCGCCGTAGAAGTCGCGCGGCGTGCCCCCGTGGCACCGGATCACACCGACGATCTTGGCAAGGTCGATCACCGTGCCGCCGCCGACGGCGAGGATCACGTCGGCGTCCACCGCGGCGGCGGCCGCGACGGCCCGGTCGACGTCGGTGAGGGGCACGTCGGGGGTCGCGTCGGAGAACACCTCGACGACGTCGACCTGCTCCCGCACCGCGGCCACGATCCCGGCCACCCCCGGCTGCCCCAGCAGGGTCCGGTCGGTCACGACGAGGACCCGTGAGCCGTTCTCGGCCACCACCCGGGGGATGTTCTGCGCGACCCCTTCGCCGACGATCAGCTGGCGTGGTCCACGGACGGTCTCAAGCATGGCGGTGCCTCTCCGGAACGGCGGCGGCGGTGTGCGGGACGGTCACGGCAGGTCGATCGCCGCGTAGGTGACGTCGAGGTACTCGAGGATGCCCTCGTGTGACCCCTCCTTGCCGACGCCGGACTGCTTCACGCCCCCGAACGGGGCCGACGGGTCCGAAATCAGCCCCCGGTTGACGCCGATCATCCCGGTCTGCAGCCCTTCGGCGAACCGCAGCGCCCGCTGCAGGTCACGGGTGAAGACGTAGCCGACCAGGCCGTGCTCGGTGTCGTTGGCCTTCGCCAGCACCTCGTCGTCGGAGGTGAACCCGATGACCGGCGCCACCGGGCCGAAGATCTCCTCCCGCAGCATCCGCGCGTCGTCGGGCACGTCGACCAGGACCGTCGGCGGGTAGAAGTGACCCGGCCCGTCCGGGCGTACGCCACCGGTCAGGACCCGGGCACCGCGCCCGACCGCGTCGGCGACGAGGTCGTCGAGCTTGGCGACCGAGGGCTCGTCGATCAACGCCCCGACGTCCACGCCGTCGGCGAAGCCGTTGCCCACCACCAGCGCGCCCATCCGCTCGGTGAACCGCTTCGTGAACTCCTCGCGTACCGGCTCCTCGACGTAGATCCGGTTGGCCGCGATGCAGGACTCCCCGATGTTGCGCATCTTGGCCACCATCGCACCCTGCAGCGCGACATCCAGGTCGGCGTCGGCGCACACGATCAGGGCCGCGTTGCCGCCCAGCTCCATCGAGGTACGCAGCACGTTGTCCGCGGCCTGGCGCAGCAGCACCCGCCCGACCTCGGTCGACCCGGTGAACGACACCTTGCGGGTCCGGGTGTCGGCCAGCAGCGCCGAGACCACCTCACCGGCACGCTTGGTGGTCACCACGTTGACCACACCGGCAGGGACGCCGACCTCCTCCATGATGCGGGCCAGCAGCAGCATGGTCAGCGGCGTCTGGGCGGCCGGTTTGGTGACCGTCGTGCAGCCCGCCGCCAACGCCGGGGCGATCTTGCGGGCGCCCATCGCCAACGGGAAGTTCCAGGGCGTCACGAACACGCACGGTCCGACCGGCTTCGGCACGGTGAGGATGCGGTAACCACCGGCGGGAGCGGTGCTGTAGCGGCCCTCGACGCGTACCGCCTCCTCGGCGAACCACCTGAAGAACTCGGCACCGTAGGCCACCTCCGCCCGGGCCTCGGCCAGCGGCTTGCCCATCTCGAGGGTGATCAGCCGGGCGACCTCCTCGGCCCGGTCGGTCAGCGCCCGGTAGGTCGCGGTCAACAGCTCCGACCGTCTCCGGGGCGGGGTGGCCGCCCACTGCGCCGCAGCCCGGCTCGCCGCGTCCAACGCGGCCAGCCCGTCGACGACGGCGGCGTCCGCCACCTCGGCGACGGTCGTGCCGGTGGCGGGGTCCTCGACGGCGAAGGTGACGCCGCTCGCGGCGTCCCGCCAGGTGTCGCCGATCCGCAGCCGTCGGTACTCGGGGGCCAGGACGTCCATCGGGTCACTCATTGCGTCGCCTCCAGTGCTCTTCGTGGTGATGTCCGGTGTGCCGCGACGGGTCACCTGCGGGTAGCGGTGCGGGCCGGCGCCGCCCCGGCTACCGTCCGGCCGCCGAGAGCGACAGCCCGGTGCCCGCGTCGAACAGGTGCGCCCGGTCCAGGTCGACCGTCACCTGCACCCGCTCGCCGGGCGTACCGGTGACGGTGGGTCGGGCCTTGACCTTCAGGATCTCCGTGCCCACCCGCACGTCGACCACCGTCCGGTCACCGAGCGGTTCGAGGCCGTAGAGCTCACCGGGCAGCGAGGCGTCCCCGCGCCGCTCCACGGACAGGTCCTCCGCGCGCAGCCCCAGCCGCAGCGCCTGACCGTCGGCGGCCGTGGCCCAGCGGGGCCGGGGCAGTGTCCAGCCCGCCGCGCCGACCAGCCGGTCCCCCTCGGCGTGGCAGGCGAGCAGGCTGATCGGCGGACTCCCGACGAACCCGGCGACCCACTGGTTGGCCGGCCGCTCGTACACCTCGGTCGGGGTGCCGACCTGCTGCACCGTGCCCTCCCTGAGGACCGCGACCTGGTCGGCCATGGACAGCGCCTCGACCTGGTCGTTGGTCACGTACACGAAGGTCGCCCCGAGGCTACGGTGGATGCGGGTCAGCTCGGTGCGCATCTCGACGCGGAGCTTGAGGTCGAGGTTCGTCAACGGCTCGTCCATGAGGAACGCGCGGGGGCTGCGGACCAGCGCCCGGGCCAGGGCGACCCGCTGCATCTCACCGCCCGACAACTGCGCGGGACGACGGTGCAGCAGCCGTTCGATGTGCAGCAGGCCCGACATCCGCTCGACGGCGGCGGCGATCTCACCTGCCGGGCGGCGACGCGCCCGCAACGGTGAGGCGATGTTCTCGTACGCGGTGTGCCGGGGGTAGAGGGCGTAGTTCTGGAACACCATGGCCAGGTCCCGGACGGCCGGGGCGTCGGCGGTCGCGTCCCGGCCATCCAGGTGCACCGACCCGGCGTCGAGCTTGTCGAGGCCGGCGATCGCCCGCAGGGTCGTCGTCTTGCCCGCCCCGGACGGCCCGAGCACGACGAAGAACGCGCCGTCCGGCACGTCCAGCGTCACCCCGTCCAGCGCCCGGACCTTGCCGAAGGACTTGCACAGCCCGTTGACCGCAACGGTTCCCATCAGGCCACCAGCTCTTCCGTGCGTACGTCGTAGACCGCCGGGGTCCCGCCGGTGTGCCGCAGCCCGACCTGCGCGTCGGCGGCGAACCGCACGGTCGGTGGCATCCGGACCCGCACGTCGTGTCCGCCGCTGTGGTCGACCACGTAGATGATCTCGTCGCCGAGCCACTCGGCCGACACCACGCGGGCCGGCACCGACCGGTCCGCCCCCGGCGCGGTGACCTCCAGCGCCTCCGGCCGTACGCCCGCCACCAGGGGACGGTCGCGGGGCAGGCCCGGCGGTGGCGTGAGGACCAGTCCGCCCTGACCGCGCAGCTTCCCGTCGGCCACCTCCACCTCGATGAGGTTCATCGGCGGGGAGCCGATGAACGCCGCGCAGAACAGGCTCGCCGGCCGGTCGTACACCTGAAGCGGGGTGCCGATCTGCTCGACGCGGCCCTTGTTGAGGATGGCGATGCGGTGCCCGAGCGACATCGCCTCGACCTGGTCGTGGGTGACGTAGACCATCGTCGCCCCCAGTTCCCCCTGCAGGTGCTTGATCTCGGTGCGCATGTCCGCCCGCAGTTCCGCGTCCAGGTTGGTGAGGGGTTCGTCCATCAGGAAGGCACGCGGCCGGCGCACCAGGGCGCGGGCGAGCGCCACCCGCTGCTGCTCCCCGCCGGAGAGCTGACGGGGCCGCCGGTCCAGCAGCGCACCGAGCCGCATCAGCCGGGCCGCCTCCTCGACCCGCTCCCGCACCTCGTGCCTGGGCAGTCCCTCGGCCCGCAGCGGGAACGCCAGGTTGTCGCGGGTCTTCAGGTGCGGGTACAGCGCGTAGAACTGGAACACCATGGCGATGTCGCGTTCGGCCGGCGGCAGGTCGTTGACCAGCGTGTCGCCGATGCGGATGTCGCCGCTGGTCTGCCGCTCCAGGCCGGCGATGGCCCGCAGCGTGGTCGTCTTGCCGCACCCCGACGGGCCGAGCATCACGAACAGTTCGCCGTCACCGATCGACAGGTCGACGTGCTCGACGGCGACCGTGCCGTCCGGGTAGCGCTTGTGCAGGGCGCTCACCTCGATGCCCGCCATCAGCGTCGCACCGCCCCGAGGGTCACCCCGGCGACCAGGTGCCGGCGGACCAGGTAGGCGAAGACGAGCACCGGCAGGGCGAACACCACCGAGGCGGCGGCCACCAGGCCCCAGTCGACGGTGGTGCCGCCGATCAGGCCGGCGATGGCCGGTGGGGCCGTGCGCACCTCGTCGCTGGAGGTGAGGAAGATGGCGAACACGAACTCGTTCCACGAGAAGATGAGCGCGAACACCGCCGTCGCGGCGATGCCGGGCACCAGCAGGGGGAGGGTGAACTTCCAGAACGCCTGCAGGCGGCTGTAGCCGTCGAGCATGGCGGCGTCCTCGTACTCGGCGGGCACCTCGTCGACGAACCCCTTCATCATCCAGATGGTGAACGGGACGTTGAACGCGGTGTAGATGAGGATCAGGCCGAGCTTGGTGTCGATGAGTCCGGCCTGGCGGTACATGAGGAAGATCGGCACCACGACCACCACCGGCGGCATGAACCGGGTGGACAGGATGAAGAACAGCTGATCCTTCTTGGCCTTCAGGGTGAAGCGCGAGTACGCCCAGGCCGCCGGCACCCCCAGCACGGTGGCCAGCACCGTGGACACGCCGGCGACGACCACCGAGTTGAGGAACGCCACGGACAGGGCCGAGCGGCCGCCGTCCGCGTCGACGAATACGTCCCGGAAGTGGTCGAGGGTGACCGTGAAGCCGAAGAACTCGGCCGGCACGGCGTAGACGTCCCGGTTCTCCTTGATTGACGTCTCGATCATCCAGAGCACCGGGAAGAGCATCACGACGGCCAGTGCGGTCAGCAGCACGACCTCCAGCACCGACCGGCCGCGGCCCCGGCGGCGCACACGGCGTGCGGGGGACCGGCGGTCCGGGGTCGGGCCTGCGGACACGGCCGCGTCGACGGAGACGGCCATCAGCCCTCCTTGAGTTTGTTCAGGTAGCGCAGGTAGAGCTGCGTGAGGACGATGACGACGAGGACCATGAGGATCCCGTACGCCGAGGCGGTGCCGGTGTTGAAGCCCAGGAACGCCACCTTGTAGACGTGGAACGACAACGTCTCGGTGGAGACCCCGGGACCTCCGCTGGTGAGGATGTAGACGAGGTCGAACAGCCGGAACGCCTCGATGGCCCGGAACAGCACGGCGATGAGCAGCAGCGGCCACACCAGCGGCAGGGTGATGGTGCGGAACCGGAACCACTCGGACGCCCGGTCGATCGAGGCGGCCTCGTACAGGTACTTCGGGACCGCGGTGAGGCCGGCGAGCGCGATGAGCATGATGAACGGCGTCCACTGCCAGGTGTCGACGACGATCAGGGAGACCAGCGCGGTCCGCTGCCGGGTGAGCCACTCCACCTGCCCCAGGCCGAGCGAGCCGAGCATGCTGTTGACCACGCCGAACTGCGCGTCGAGCATGAACCGCCAGAACAGCCCCACCACGACCGGCGACAGCATCATCGGCACCAGGAACAGGGTGGTCAGCACGCCCCGCCCGTGGGTGCGCCGGGAGATCAGGTAGGCGATGGCGAAGCCGAGCACCGTCTGCAGGGTGACCGCGCCGACCACGTAGATCAGGGTGGTCAGCGCCCGCTGGTGGACCTGCGCCGAGGTCAGGATGGCGGTGTAGTTGCCGAAGCCGACGAACCGGGCGGGCCCCCCTCGGGTGGCCGAGTAGTCGGTGAACGACAGGTACAACGCCCACAGCAGCGGAAACACCGACATGCCGAGCAACAGCAGCAGCGCGGGGGAGATGAAGGCCACGGCGAGGCCACGGTCGCCCAGCCGGCGGCGGGGCCGGCCCGGCGCAGGTGGCGTCGCGGACGCCACCTGCCCGGGGTGGTCGGTCGTCAGCGGGTCGGGGTCCTTCACAGCCCGCCGCCACCCTTGCGGTTGCTGGAGTCGAGCACGCCCTGCTGTTCCCGGGCGATGTCGTCGAGCGCCGCCTTCGGGCTCTTCGCGCCGTTGAGCGCCGCGTTGACGTTGGTGTTCTCGATGTCGACGAGCCGTGCGTACTCGGGCACGTTCCACATGTCCCGCATCCGGGGCACCGAGTCGGCGTACACCTGGTTGAACGGTCCGGCGTTGAGGAACTCGGGCGACTGCAGGGCGTCGGTACGCGACGGCACGCCACCGGCCGCGGCCCACTTCTTCTGCACGTCGGCCTGCTCGAACCAGCGCATGAAGTTCAGCGCCTCGGCCTGCTGCGCCGAGGGGGAGTAGGCCGACACGTGCATCCCCATCCCGCCGAGCGGGACCAGGTTCGTCTTCTGGGTCGGCAGGGTGGCGAACCCCAGCTTGTCGAGGATCTGCTCCCGGGTGGTGCCGAGCGTCGACTGCTTCGGGTCGAGCAGACCGCCGCTCGCGGCGATCCAGTTGAACGCGATGCACGCCTTGCCCTGGGCGACCGCGGCGTTCACCTCGTCGATGAACCAGTTGCCGGAGCCCTTGGCGGTCAGCGGCTTCATCTTGTTGACCAGGACGTCCATCGCCTCGTGACCCGCGGTGTCGTTGAGGACGCCGTCGATCTTGCGGCTCCTGGCGTCCCAGAGGTTGCCGCCGTAGACGCCGTTGACCGTGTTGTAGGTGACGGCCGCCGCGTCGGAGCCGTTGGCCTGGTGGAAGGCCAGCCCGCTGACGCCCGGGTTGTCCGCCTGGCACTTCGCGGCGACCGAGATCATCTCGTCCCAGGTCTGCGGGGGCTTGTCGCCGATCAGGTCCTTGCGGTAGATCATCGTCCAGGTGTCGCCGAGCAGCGGCAGCCCGTACAGGCTGGCGTTCTCGTCGCGCTTGCCGGTCTCGGCCTGCGGGAACTGGCCGTACGCCGCCAGCAGGTACGGGTTGTACGCGTCGACCTCGATGTTCTTCTTGACGAAGTCGGTCAGGTCGAGGATGTTGCCGTTCGTCACGGCCTCACCGATGTGCTGCGAGTCCAGGATCGCGATGTCGAAGTCGGTCTTGCGCGCGGCGAACTGGGTGAACATCGCGTCGTGCCAGTTCGCGTTCGGCACGGTGTTGACCTTGATGGTCGCGTTCGGCCGTTCCTTCCTGTACTCCGCGTTCGCGAAGTCCTCCAGCGCCTTGGCGGGAGGCCAGTCGAACCAGATGAAGCTGAGGGTCAGCGGGTCCTTGGTGAGCTCGGGGACCGTCGCCGGTGCCTTCGGGGCGCCGGCCTTCGTGCCGTCGTCCCCGCCGTCGCCGCACGCCGCCAGGGTCGTGGCGACCAGCAGCATGGCGGCCGTCGCCAGTCGTACCGTCCGCCGGGAGACCGATGTTCGACCGATTCGCTTCGGGTGCCGCATGGTGGTACCTGCTTTCTGGGGTGGTGGGGACGTCGAGGGCCTCGCTATGTGCCTCGCCGAGCAGGTGCTTGGGTGTTTCAGGCGTGGTGCCGGGCCGGCGCGGGGGCCGCCCCGTGGGCCGGTGTCACGGATGCGCCGCGACGTGCCGGTTCGTCGTGGTGCCGTCGGTGGGCACGCCGACCCGGCGGTGACCCGGTGACGGGCCGGGTGGGACGTCGAGCATGCTCATGGGAGCTCCAGTTGATCGAGTGGAGCGATGGCAGGCGTTACGGCGACGGTGCAAAATGACGGTTGCCCGTCACGTTTCCTATACGATCGGGTGGGGGGCGTCAGCATGTCGCAGCGTCGTAACTGATGTCAACAGGTTCCCGAAGGTGCACGAAAGGACCGCACGTCACGATGGACGACGAAGCGATCGGTGCGCGGGGCCGCACGGCCGCGCCGGGTGCGACCCCACCCGCGCGATCCCGCGGCCGGCTCGCCGACGAGGTGTACGACACGCTGCTCGGACAGCTGATGTCGCTACGGATCGAGCCCGGCTCCCGCGTCACGATCGACGTCCTGGCGCGCGAGCTGGGGGTCTCGCAGACACCGATCCGGGACGCGCTCAACCGGATGGAGGCCGAGGGCCTGGTCGTCCGGGTGCCCCACGCCGGCTACCGCATCCCACCCCAGATCACCCGCCAGCGGTTCGAGGACATGCTGGAGGTCCGGCTGCTCCTGGAACCGGCGGCGGCGCGCAGGTCGGCCGAACGCGCCTCCGTGGAACAGGTGGCCGGCCTGCGCCGGATGCTGGCGGAGATGGCGGAACTGGAGGGGGGCGTCGGGCCCACCGCCTACGGCGCCTTCGGGCTGCGCGACGCCGCCTTCCACGACCTGGTCGCCCACAGCGCGGAGAACCAGGTCATCCGGGAGACGCTCGCCCGTCTGCACAGCCACGTGCACCTGTTCCGGCTGCACCACGACACCCAGGTCACCCACCTGGCGATGGCCGAGCACGAGGACGTGGTGGCCGCGATCGCCGCGCGGGACCCCGACGCCGCCGCCTACGCGATGCGCCGGCACATCCTGCGCTCCGGCGAGCGCTTCCGCCGGCTGTTCGACGAGATCGGGGACGGCCGCGCGTTGACCGTGCAGTCTTGACGGGCGGGCGGGGCGGGGGAATGCTAGCCCAATCGGATCGGATCGGATTGGATCGCGTCCACCTCACCGCCACCACCATTGCGAGGAGAAGCAGATGCCCCGAGCGCTGCTCCTGACCGGCGACGCCGCCGAGGAACTCGACACCATGTACCCCTACTACCGCGTCCAGGAGGGCGGCTGGGAGGTCGACGTCGCGTCCCGTACGCGACGTGACGTGCAACTGGTCATCCACGAGTTCGACCCGAACTCCGACGCCTACGTGGAGAAGAACGGCCGCAAACTGCCTGTCGACGTGCCCTGGGCCGAGGTCGACGTCGAACGCTACGACGCCCTGATCATCCCCGGCGGGCGGGCCCCCGAGTGGATCCGGGTCGACGCCGACGTCAGGCGCATCACCGAGCACTTCTTCGCGCGCAACCTCCCCGTCGCCCTGGTCTGCCACGGCGCGCAGGTCCCGGCGGTCTACGGCCTGCTCAAGGGCCGTAGGACGGCGTGCTTCCCGCCCATCACCGGCGACATGGAGAACGCCGGCGCGACGGTCATCGACGCCCCCGACGTCGTCGACGGCAACCTCGTCTCGTGCCGTGGCTGGCCCGACATGCCGCAGTTCGGCCGGGCCATGATGGAACTCTTCGCGAAGTCCGTCGACGCCCCCTCGGCCTGAGCGCGTCCGGCCCGTGCCGATGACGACCACGCGGACGGTCACCGTCGACGGCTCGCCCGTCCACGTCCTCGACACCGGTGCCGGGCCGGCGGTGCTGATGCTGCACGGCTCCGGACCCGGCACCACCGGGTCCGGAGCCTGGGCGGCGACGGCGCAGGCGCTGGGCCCGTCCTGGCGGGTGCTGGCCCCCGACCACGCGGGGTTCGGCCGTACCCCCGTCCCGGTGGGTGCCCGGGGCGGCCTGCGCCTGTGGACCCGGCAGGCGGCAGGCCTGATGGAGGCCCTCGGCATCGGGGACTACGCCGTGGTGGGCCACTCCATGGGCGGGGCCGTGGCGTTGGCCCTGGCGGCCGAGCATGCCCGGCGGGTCACCCGGGTCGTGGCGGTCTCGACGATGGGTGCCCCCGGGGCGCCGCTCTCGGCCGACCTGGACGCGCTCTGGGCCGCTCCCGCCGGCCCGGTCGGGGCGCGGGACATGCTGGGTCGGCTCGTCCTCGACCAGGCGCTGGTGACGGACGCGGCCGTCGCCGCCCGCGCGGACGCGATGCTGGCGGGAGCCGCCGCATATGCGGGGTTGTTCCCGCCGCCCCGGCAACGGTGGGTCGACGACCTGACCCTCCCGGTGCGGACGCTGGCCGCGATCCGCGCGCCCGTGCTGCTCGTGCACGGTGCCGACGACCGGGTCACCCCGCTCGACCCGGCGACCCGGCCCCTGCTCGACCACCTGGCCGACGTGCGGCTGCACGTGTTCGGCCGGTGCGGGCACGTGCCGGCGATCGAGCATCCGCACGAGTTCCGGCACCTGCTGGCGGGTTTCCTCGGCCCGGAGCACCGCCCCTGACGGTGCGGCGGTGGGATGCGGCCGTGCCGTCCTCGGGTACGACCGGCCGGTGGACCGCGTGCCGCCCTGACCTGCCATGATCGCTCGGTGCCACGATTGACAGTTGATCGATGCACTGCTATCAGTAAATAGACCTTACTGATTGCTGCGGTGCCCGCCCGGGCGCATGTCGCCCCCGGACACCGACCGGCCGGCGGCCCGCCGCCCCGTCCCCGAGGAACGCCATGCTGCGCAGAAGAACAGTCGCCTACGGCGTGGGCACCCTGCTGGCCGGCATCGCGGCGGTCGGCTACGGCCTGCCGCCGGCCAGCGCCGCGACCGCCGGCCCGATCACCGGCCTGGCCGGCAAGTGCGTCGACGTGGCCGGCGCCAACCCGGCCAACGGCACCGCCGTGCAGCTCTACGACTGCAACGGCACCGCGGCCCAGACCTGGACGGTGGGCAACAGCGACAACTCGATCCGCGCGCTCGGCAAGTGCCTCGACGTCACCGCCGCGTCGACCACCAACGGCACCAGGATCCAGCTGTACGACTGCAACGGCACCGGCGCCCAGAAGTGGACCGCCGCAAGCGGTGGTGCCCTGGTCAACCCCGCCTCGGGCAGGTGTCTCGACGTGACCGACCACAGCACCGCCAACGGCGCCCGACTCCAGATCTGGACCTGCGGCGGCACCAGCAACCAGCAGTGGACCCTGCCCGGCGGCGGCACCCCCACCCCGACCGCCACCGCCCCGGCCGGCACCAACCTCGACGACCCGGCGAAGAAGGACGTCGCCATGCAGCTCGTCTCGGCGGCCGAGAACTCCTCGCTCGACTGGCGCGCCCAGTTCTCCTACATCGAGGACATCGGTGACGGCCGGGGCTACACCGCCGGCATCATCGGCTTCTGCTCCGGCACCGGCGACATGCTCGAACTGGTCCAGGCGTACACCAACACCAAGCCCGGCAACGTGCTGGCCGGATACCTGCCTGCGCTGCGCGCCGTCAACGGCACCGCCTCGCACGCCGGCCTCGACCCCAACTACCCCCGCGACTGGCGCACCGCCGCCAACGACTCCGTGTTCCGGGCCGCGCAGGAATCCGAACGGGACCGGGTCTACTTCACCCCCTCCGTGCGGGACGGGAAGAACGACGGGGTCCGGGCACTCGGCCAGTTCGCCTACTACGACGCGGCCGTCATGCACGGATACGAGGGCATGCGCCAGATCCGCAGCCGGGCCCTCACCCGGGCGAAGCCCCCGGCGCAGGGCGGCAACGAGCGGACCTGGCTCAACGCGTTCCTCGACGAGCGGGTCGTCGAGATGCGCAAGGAGGAGGCCCACTCGGACACCTCCCGCGTCGACACCGCCCAGCGGGTGTTCCTCGACAACGGCAACTTCGACCTGAACACGCCACTGGTGTTCGCCGTCTACGGTGACCAGTTCCGCATCGGCTGACCCCCACCGCCGGGGCAGCCACGCTGCCCCGGCGGACGGCGGCCCCGTCAGGGCGCCCAGGGCGTCGTGACGTTCCAGGTGCTGTCCGCGGCCCACAGGGTGGGTGAGTTCCACGCCTCGCCACCCGTGCCGTTGCTCAGCCACACCTGGGAGGCGTAGTGCCGCAGGTACCTGCCCCGGAAGTTGTACGACTCCAACGAGACCCCGCTCCCGCTCACCCCGACCCGGGCGCACCAGGTGGCGTCCGCGCGCAGCAGCGCCGAACCGTCGTCCGGGGAGTTGCGTACCCGCGACTCCTGGTGGCGCAGGAACTGCCCGGGGAAGTTGACCGACTCGAACGAGTAGCACGCCGGATCGGCCAGCCCGGCCCGGACCGTGTACGTCGCGTCGTTCCTGAGCAGCGCCGAGCTGTCCGCGTTCACCACCTCGGTGTAGGCGAGGCCGTCCCGGTGCCGCAGGAACCGGTCGGTGTACCCGGGGGTCGTCACCTGCAACGACCGGCGGGTGTTCAGCGGCAACGCCACCGGTGCCGAGCTGCCGACCGACCGCGACGCGGTGATCAGGGCCAGGTTGGCGGCCCGGACCCGGGCCTGGTCCAGCTTGACCACCTGCCGGTCGTAGGTGAGGAACCCGTTCAGCTCACCCTCCTGGTCGGTGATCTCGGTGTAGACCGAGGCGCTCAACCCCTTGCCGAGCATGAGGTTCTGGGTGCCCTGTACCAGGCCGACGTAGCGGTCGGTCAGCGCGGTGGAGTCCGGTTGCCACTCGTAGGCGAAGAAGCTGCCGTTCGGGCTCCACTCGTGCCCGGGTACGTGCAGGCCGAGGCCGCCGAACTCGCCGAGAACGGCGATCCGGCTGCCCGACGGCACCGGCGAGTCCGGCCCCAGGTAGACGTGCCAGTCGTCGATGTCGCCGGTGCCGGGGTCGCCCGACGACTGGCAGCAGTTGTGGCCGCTGTGCGCGTTGACCAGCCGGGTCGGGTCCTGGGCCTTGACGGCCTGGGCGACCCGGCGGGTGTCGGCCAGTGCCCGTTCCCCCCACCCCTCGTTGTAGACGGTCCAGGTGACGACGGCCGGCGAGCTGCGGTGCTCGTCGACGATCTCGCGGGCCTCGGCTTCGAGCTGCGCCTGCTGCGCGTCGGTGGCGTCGACGTCCTGCGCGGTCAGCGACGGGACGTCCTGCCACACCAGCAGCCCGAGCCGGTCGGCGTGGTAGAACCAGCGCTGCGGCTCGACCTTGATGTGCTTGCGCACCATGGTGAAGCCGAGGTCCTTGTGCTTCTGCAGGTCGAAGACGAGCGCGGCGTCGGTGGGCGCGGTGTAGAGCCCGTCCGGCCAGAACCCCTGGTCCAGGGTGCCGATCTGGAAGACGAACTGGCCGTTGAGCTTGGGCCGCAGGACACCGTTGACGACGCCGGTGCTGATCTCGCGCATGCCGAAGTAGTGGGTGGTCCGGTCCACCTGGACGCCTGCGGCATTACGCAGGGTGATGCGCAGCTGGTAGAGGAACGGCGTGTCGGGCGACCAGCGGCGGGCGTTCGGCACGGGCACCGTGAATTCGGTGAAACCGCCGGTGGCGGAGCCGACCACGGTGGTGCCGTCGAGCGCCTCGGCCAGGACGCTGTGTCCGCTGACGTCGCCCCGGGTCAGAACCCGCACGCGTAGGGTGTCGTCGGCCAGGCGCGGTGTGAGGTCGGCCCTGCTGATCGAGGCGGTCGGCACCGGTTCCAGCCACACGGTCTGCCAGATGCCCGAGCTGGGGGTGTAGAAGATCCCGCCGGGCTGCTTGGTCTGCTTGCCGATCGGTGGCAGGCTGCCGTTCTGCCGGCTGTCCGTCGGGTCCCACACCTTCACCACGATCTCGTTCGCGCCGCTCCGCAACGGGGCGGTGACGTCGAAGCTGAAGGCGTCGTAGCCGCCGGTGTGCCCGCCGACCGCCACGCCGTTGACCCAGACGGTGCTCTGCCAGTCGACGGCGCCGAAGTGCAGCAGCACCCGGCGTCCGTTCCAACTCCCGGGCACCGTCACCGTGCGGCGGTAGAACAGGTAGTTGCGGGTGTCGGCGGCGGCGCGCTGCACCCCGGACAGGGCGCTCTCCACCGGGAACGGCACGTTGATCCGCTCGGGCAGGTCGGTGCCGAAGGCCGGGGCGTCGTCGGTGGCGGACTGGCGCAACTGCCACTCGCCGTTGAGGGTGAGCCAGTCCGGCCGGGTCATCTGCGGCCGTGGGTACTCCGGCAGTGGCGTGCCGTCGAGCGCCCGGGCGGTCCAGGGGGTGGTCAGCGGCGGGTTCTTGGCCGGTGCGGCGTGCGCCGGGCCGACCGGCGCGGCGAGCAGTCCGGCGACCAGGGTGAGGACGAGCAGGAGCGGTGCGGCGAGGCGGACGGGATCGGGACGTGTCATGCCGTCTCCATCGGACGGGCCGCCGGGGCCGGGCTGCGCCGCCGGCGGCTGGCAGTGGGGGTGCGGGGCGGCCGGTCAGGTCACGTCCGGCCCACCGGCCGGACGTGGACGTCGGGGGATCTCCGGGGCGATCGGTGGCGGTCGTCGTGACGTCGTGACGTCGTCCCACGGTATCGGACTCCGGAGGACAAAGGGACCACATACGGACCGAGATGCGGCCCGGCAGGTGACACTGCGGCGATACGATGCCCCGCATGGGGTGGAGGACCGCGACGAGCGCGGCGACGGCGTCGCCGGCTACCGGGTGCCGGTTCCGGACCGGGCTCCGCGTCGCCCGGGTCCACCGCCGCACCGTCCCCGCCCGGCCGGCCCCGTGAGCCCCGGTGGCACCGACGCGAGCCTGCTGGAACTGGCGGTGGGCTTCGTCGTCGCGGTCTCGCTCATCGCGGTGATCACGGTGGTCCTGGGTCGCCGTGCTGACCGCCGTGACCTGGTGGGCACCCAGGTCCGCGAGCTGGAGGCGCGGGTCGCCGCCGCCACGTCCCCGGATGCGGACACCCGCGCGTGGGACGCGGCCACCCGGATCGCCGCCGCCCGCAGCCACGAAGCCGCCTCCCCCGACAGCGTCGACCCGCCGAGCGCCGGCACGCCTGCCGCGGACGCCACGTCACCCGGCGCGGAAACCCCGGGCGGTGCGACGGGGGAGCGGCCGGTTCAGGACCCCACCGCCCCGCCGGCCGGGTCGACGGCCGGTGGGAACAGCGATGCGATGGTCGACGCGTTCGCCTGGCTCCGGATCGCGGCGCTGGTGGAAGCCGGCCAGCGCGAGCAGGCCGTCGATCTACTCAGCGCCACCATGGCCATTTCGGTGGACGAGGCGGAGCTGCTCGTCGAGGGCCTGGACGGCGCGGGTGACCGGCACACCGGTGGTGCGCGGTGGCGCGACTGATCCACCTGAACGGCCCGCCGGGGATCGGTAAGTCCACCCTCTCGGCGCGCTACGCCGACCGCCACCCCGGCACCCTGAATCTCGACGTCGACGCGTTGCACCACCTCGTCGGCGGATGGCGCGACGAGGAGTTCGACACCTGGCCCGTCGTGTGGTCCCTGGTAAGGGCGATGGCGACGGTCAGGTTGGCCGCCGGAGGCGACGTCGTTGTGCCGCAGTACCTCGCGACGGTCGACGAGATCGACGGTCTCGCGGCGCTCGCGCGCGGGCACGGGGCGAGTTTCCACGAGGTCGTCCTGGTCGACGGACGGGAGGCCGCGATCGAGCGGTTCCACCGCCGCGCCCGCGACAGCGACGACGAGTGGGTCCGCCACCATTATCGGCTCATCATCTGCGCCGGCGGGTCGACCGTGCTCGGCACCATGTACGACAGCCTGATGCGGGTGGTCCGCCTACGCCCCGGGGCGGTGCTGGTGCCCAGAGCGGCGGGGGCGGAGCACGCCACCTACGACCTGCTGCTGGGCGCGTTGAACGAGGCCGGCCCCGGGTAGCCGGGTCCGCGCGGGCCGGGCGTGCGTGACACCCGGCCCGCGTCGGTCACGGCCTGCTCAGCTCGCCGTGCAGGACACCGTCGGTACGCCGTTGGTGCCGTTCGACGAGCCCAGGAAACCGAAGGTCGTGCTGCCGCCGGTACCGAGCGCGCCGTTGTAGCTGACGTTGCGGGCGGTCACCGTCGCACCGCTGGTGGTCAGCGTCGCGCTCCACGCCTGCGACACCTGCTGCCCGTTGCCGAACGTCCAGGTCACCGTCCAGCCGCTGATCGCCGAGCTGCCGGCGGTGACCCGCACCTCGGCCTGGAAGCCGCCCTGCCACTGACCGGTCACCGTGTAGGTCGCCGAGCAGGAGCGCCCGCCGGGCGGCGGGGTCGTCGGCGGGGCGGTCGTCGGCGGCGGCGTGGTGGTCGGCGGCGGCGTGGTCGGGGGAGCGGTGGTCGGCGGCGTGGTGGGGGTGGTGCCGCCGACGGCGCTCATGATGGCGTCGATGATGGCCTGCTGGGTGACCGCGCCGCTGCTGCGGTTGAACAGCCCGAACCCGTACGCGCCGTTGTAGCCGTTGTCCCAGTAGGCGGTGGCCGCACCGTACTTCTTGGCGGTGGCCACCAGGGTGCGCGCGTAGTCCGCCCGGTACCGGTTGTTCGTCGAGTCGGCCGAGGTCTTGTCGACCGATCCGTATTCACCGACGAACACGGGGTATCCACGCGCGACGAAGGTGTCCCGCACCTTCTTCAGTTGCCCGTCCATGAAGTCCTGCTGTCCCCAGGTCGACTTCCGGGCCGGGTTGGTGGCGGCCGGCCCCCACTGCGTGATGGTGCCGTTCTCCTCACCGGCGAAGTCCCAGGGGTCGTAGTAGTGCACGGAGATCATGAGCCGCTGCTCGTTGGCCGGCACGGACGACGAGCGGTACTGGTCGGTCGGCAGCACGAAGCCGTAGTTGCCGACGGTGTAGTCGATGTTGGTGTTCCAGCCGGGGATGAGCAGCCAGCGCGAGGCGTTGTTCCCGCCGGTGCGCCGGACCGTGTCCACGAAGATCTGGTTGTAGGCGTTGATGTTGGAGTAGCACGGCTGGGTGGGATTGCCGTACTGCCCGTCGAACTCCTCGTTCATGGATTCGAGGACGAGTCGTTCGCCGTAGCTCTGGAACCTGGTCGCGACCTGCTGCCAGACCTTCTGGTACTTGTCCCTGATCGTCGTCTGGTTCGACGAGTCGCAGATCAGCCACGAACCGTTGATGGTCTTGTAGCCGTCGCCGTGCATGTTGATCAGCACGTAGAGGCCGCGGCCGTAGGCGTAGTCGACGATTTCCTGGATCCGGTTCAGCCACGCGGAGTTGATCGTGTAGTTCGGGGCGGCCCCGATGTTTCCCAGGTAGGAGACCGGAATACGGATCGTCTTGAATCCCGCCGCCCGTACCCGGTCGATGAATGCCTGCGTCACCACCGGGTTGCCCCAGGCCGTCTCGCTGGGGATCCCGTTGGCGTTGGCTTCCAGGGCGTTGCCCAGGTTCCAGCCCGCCCCCATGTTGGCGACGAGTTGGGTGGCGTTCAGTTGGGTCATGCTGTCGGCCGACGCGGAACTGGTCATCACGGCCGTCGATCCGGCCAGCGCCAGTACGCCGGAAAGCACGGCGAACTGAACCCTCCTCAGTGTGGATTTCATCAGCATCTCCCGTCTTCGGGTCAACCGTCGCACGACGGTTGTCGAAGCGTTTCGACGATATTTCGACTGCCTGTTCCGGCAGCCGATGGGCCGCCAAAGAATAGATGCACGTGCATCGATCGGCAACGGGAGGGCTGCCGGCGTGCGGGCGCGGGCCGCTGCGGGGCCGGCCGGGCGGCGTCGGGCCGAGGGGTGGTCGGCCGGGGCGGCGAAAGGTGTCGCGCCACGCCGACCTGGCCGCCGGATCCGTGCGCCCCGGGCGGGTGTGCCCCGCGCCGTCGGATCGGCGGGCGCGGGTCTGTGGTCGCGTCCACGCCGCGCGGCCCGACCGCGACCGGTGCCCGTCGTGTGGGTGGGCACCGCGCCGCAGGGATGCCCGCGTCGGGCGTGGCTCCGCCGGTTCCGACCGGCGGGTGACGTCGGGTGTGGGTGCCCGACGTCGCGTCCGCCGCAACTGCTATTGATCACAGTGAATCAGCCGAACTGTCTTCAGGTGGAAAGTAAGGTCTGGTCGCGACTTTCCGAAATGTGTAGGGTGAGCAAATGATCGTCATCGATGGCAAAAGGTGCTGACGTCCATAAGGGATGGTCGCCCTTCCCGGCCTTCGGTGAGCTGCGGTGAGGTGGAACGGAGGAGACAGATGTCCACGGAGGACAGCTCGTTACGGACCCGGCGCGGCTTCCTGGGAATGGGGGTGGGGTTGCTCGGAGCGGCCGGTCTCGCCGCCTGCGGAGGAAGCGGACCGTCCACGCCCAGGGCGCAGGCCGAGGTTCCGCAGGAACTCGTCGACGCCGCAGCGGCGTTGAAGGGATCCTCGATGGGGATGCTGTCGCAGAAGCTGTACTCGGAGGCGGCGAACGCGGCCCTCGACAGCTCGATCAGGAAGTTCGCCGACACCACCGGCACGAAGATCGGGAACAGCCTGGTCCAGGCGGACGCCGGGGACGTCGTCGCCAAGATCGACGCCGAGGTCAAGGGCGGCGTCGCGCGTGACCTCGCGTTCATGACCGACTCGCGGTTCGTCGCCCAGTTCCAGGCGCTCGGCGACCTGGAGGACGTCACGGACGTCGTCCAGGCGTTGACGGCGAAGTACGGCGAACCCACCGCCGAGTCCAAGAACTTCTGTGTCTTCGACGGCAGGTGGTACGCCATCCCGTACCACTTCATCGGGATCGGGTCGTTCCTGCGCAAGGACTGGATGCAGGACAAGGGCATCACCCCGAAGGACAGCTACACCTGGGAGGAACTGCGGGACCTCTGCCTGGCGATCTCCGACCCCGGCAAACGGCGGTTCGGCTGGGGCATGACCGTGAACCGCTCCGGTGACGCCAACGGCATGATCGAGGCCCTGATCAACTCCTACGGCGGGGCGATCGCCTCCAACGACGGCCGGAAGGTCACCTTCGACTCTCCCGAGACCGTCCAGGCGGTCACCTTCCTCGGCGACATCTACACCAACCCGAAGTACAAGCCGATGCTGCCGCCTGGGGTCGCCGCCTGGACCGACTCCAGCAACAACGAGAACTGGCTCGCCGGCATCCTCGGCTACACCCGTAACCAGTTCAGCGTCTACGCCGACTCCAAGACCAAGAAGAACCCGGTCTACGAACGCACCCACGTCTTCCCCGACTGCACCGGCCCGGCCACCGACACCTCCCTGCTGCTGGGCCAGTCCCAGTGCTTCGTCATCTTCAAGGGTGCCAAGAACGCCGAACTCGCCAAGCTCCTGACGCAGTACCTGGTCAGCGCGCCCGCCCTCGTCGGCGTGGCGAAGGAGGCCCCGGGGCTGGCCCTGCCGGCCTGGGACCGGGTCTGGGACGCCGACCCGTTCTTCACCAGCGGCGACCCGGCGTTCCCCATCATGCGTAGGATCACCCAACAGAAACTGCCGCTGTCGACGAAGAACGGCCTGGACTTCCCGCAGAAGGCCAGCGCCGGGCAGCAGGCCGCCGTCGGCGCCTACGTGCTGACCGACATGATGCAGCAGGTAATCCAGGGCACGTCGCCCGCGCGGGCCGTGCAGGCCGCCCACGCCAAGATGGTGCAGATCTTCACCCAGCAGGGTCTGCCGCAGTGACGTCGGTCCGCCCGGCGTCGGCCCCGACGTCAGGAGGATCCCCACGGCGCAGGCCCGGGGCGCGTCCCGCGACCCGACGACGGCTGGGACGCGACTGGCGGCTGGCGGCACTGTTCCTGGCCCCCACGGCCGTGCTCGTCGGTGCCCTCGTGCTCGTCCCGATCGGCTGGGCGGTCGTCACCAGCACCACCGAACGGCACGGTCAGCACAGCGTGTTCGTCGGTCTGGCCAACTACCTCGCCCTGACCGACGACGAGCAGTTCCACACCGGCGTGGTGAACTCGTTCGTCTTCACCGCGTACGCCGAGGTGTTCAAGGTGGTGCTCGGCCTGTCCGCGGCCCTGCTGCTGCACCACCGACGCCGGGGACGGGCCGTGCTGGCGGGCCTGCTCCTGCTGCCGTGGGTGGTGCCGACGGTCGTCACCGCGTTCAGTTGGCGCTCGCTGCTCGACCCGATCTTCGGCAGCGTCAACCTGCTGCTCACCGAGTCGGGGATCGGGCCGCTGCTGGTCGACGCGCACCTGGTCGACAGTTGGCCGGCGGGCTGGCTGTCCGAGGCGTCCCTGGCCATGCCGTCGGTGATCATGGTCAACGTGTGGAAGGGGGTGCCGTTCTTCACCGTCGCCTTCCTCGCCGGGCTGAAGGCCATCCCCACCGACCTGTACGAGGCGGCGACCGTCGACGGGGCGTCGGCGTGGCGGCGGTTCGTCCACGTGACGCTGCCCGGACTGCGCCACGTCATCACCGTGACCGTGACCCTGTCGTCGATCTGGACGTTCAACAACTTCGACCTCATCTGGTTGCTGACCCAGGGCGGCCCCGGCGACGCGACCGCACCGTACGTGCTGGTCGCGTACTCCAAGGCGATCCTCCAACTCCAGTACGGCGCGGGCGCGGCCGTCACGCTCGTCATGCTGCCGGTCATCGGCGTGCTGGTGTACGTGCTGGTCCGGCTGCTGCGGCGGGACGCCGACAGCGCGCCGACCCGACCCGCCGGAACGGTGCGCCGGGCCCTGCCGTGGGTCGCCGCCGTGCTGGTCGCCGGTGCACTGGCCTGGGCGTCACCGCACATCATCTGGAAGGCGGCGCTGGTCCTCGGGGTGGTCCTGCTGGTCGCGGCGGCCGTCGGCCGGGTCCTGTCGGCGTTGCAGTCGTGGGGACGGCGCAGGACGTCCGCCCTGGTGTCGGGCCTGGCCTCCGGCATCGCCCTGGCCGCGCTGCTCCTCTTCGTCCTGGCCCCGCTGTACTGGATCGTCGTCACGGCCTTCAAGTCCGACGGCCAGATCGTCGTGCACGAGCACGACCTGTGGCCGACCCCGTGGACCCTGCAACAGTTCACCGACCTGTTCACCACCAAGCCGTTCGGCCGCTGGTACCTCAACACGGTGCTGGTGTCCACGGCGTCCACCGTGGTGGCGCTGGTCTGCGCGGCGCTGGCCGGCTACGCCCTGGCCCGGCTGCGGTTCCGTGGGGCACAGGGCTTCACCGTCACGGTCCTGGTCACCTACGTGATGCCCGGCGCGCTGCTGTTCATCCCGCTGTACCAACTGCTCATCGGGGCCCGGCTCACCGACTCGTTGTGGTCGCTGGTCGTGACGTATCCGACCTTCACGCTGCCGTTCGCCACCTGGCTGCTGGCGGGGTACTTCGCGTCGATCCCCATCGAGTTGGAGGAGGCCGCGCTGGTCGACGGCTGCACCCGGCTCCAGGCGTTCGGCCGGGTGGTGCTACCCCTTGCCAAGCCGGGACTGCTGGCGGTCGCCCTGTTCACCCTGACCAACGCCTGGAACGAGTTCCTCTTCGCCTTCGTGTTCATCACCAAGGACGAGTACAAGACCCTGCCCGTGGGCATGCAGTCGATGATCACCGGGGACGTCGTACCGCAGGGACAACTCGCCGCCGCGTCACTGCTGGTCAGCATCCCCGTGGTGATCATGTACGCCTTCGGGCAGCGTTTCCTCACCGAAGGGCTCACCGCCGGAGCGGTGAAGGGCTGACCCCACCACCGCCGACCACCCGGTGAGCCGGCACGGCGTCCAGCGGGTCTGTCGGCATGTTGACACCATCGCCATCCCGGCGGCGGGCACCCGTCGTGACCTCGGTCGACGCACCGCGGCCCCGCCGTCGCGACTGCGCGGCCCCTGGCGTGGGCGTGGGACAGTTCTGGTCGGTCCGCCGGGTACCCCGGCGACGACCGCTGACCGCACCGTTCATCAGAATCTGGGGAATCAGAGCATGAGTGCCGACTCGGAGTGGAGCGACTTCCTGACCACCGACACGCCGATCGGGGACACCACCCTGACCGAGGCGGTGGCGGCGCTGCCGGAGCCCTCGGCGTCCATCGTGGAGAGCGAGATCAGCGGTGCCGTCGCCGACCAGGACTGGTCGAACTGGCACGCGGACAGCGGCGACGACTGGGCCGACTCCGCGCAGGACTGGGCCGACTACGCCGTGGAGAACGCGGCGGCCGGCAACATCGAGGTCGCCGAGAGCGCGATGGCGCGGGCGGCCGACCACGCGGGCATCGCGGAGAACAACTACACGGTCTCCGACGAGTACTCCGACGCCGTCACCGACCACGTGGAGACCGCCGCCGCCGAGGTCGACTGGGCCGCCAGCGGCACCGACACCAGCGCCTCCTACGACACGACGTCCTACGACACGAGCACGTCCTACGACACCTCGTACGACGCCGGGGGGTACGATGCGGCGTCCAGCTTCGACACCAGCATCTCCTACGACGCAGCGGAATGAGCTGGGCTGACCCCGGCGGACCCGGTGCCGTGCCGCCGGCCGTCGCGGCCGGGCTGGAGCCCGGCCGGCTGGCGGCCGGGGCCCACCGTCGGCTCGGCGCACCGCCGAGCGTGGTCCGCCAGCACCTGCTGCGCAGCATCCGCGACCTCGCCTTCGACCTGAAGGCCGAGCAACTCAGCCTCCTGGAGGCGGTACGCGGCTCCCGGCTCGGCGGGGTCACCCTCTCGCCGACGCAGGTGCCGGTGCTGCTGCGGGTCACCCTGGAGGCCGACGGCCCCGGGGTGCGGGTCGGTGTGCTGCTGGTCGACCGCTGGCCGGGCAGGCTGGGGCGGAACTGGGGTGTGACCTCGGTGTACGTCGGTCTGTTCGAGTCGGTGCTGAGCACGTTCGATGCCGTGCTCGGCCGGCTCGACGCGACCGCCGCTGCCTCGTTCACGCCGTGGTGGCGGCAGACGGGCCCGGGGGACGTGGCGATGATGCAGCACGCCGCCGGCCTGGCCAACCGGGCGCAGGCGGCGCTCTCCCGGCACGCGGGACGGCTGCTCGACAGCGACGGGCCGGCGCAACGGCAGGCGGTGGTCGCCCGCACCGGCGGCGCGACCTTCACCTTCGAGACGGCCGACACCGTCGCCGAGGTCCCCGCCGAGCTGGCCGACGGCATGTTGATGGTCGGCACGCTCATCGTCAGCCGGCCGGGCGGCATGCCGCCGAAGCTGGTCGGGCAGGTGCAGTCGCTGGTGTTCCGGGTCGAGGAACGTCTCGCGGCGGGCGGCGCGGACCGGATCACCGTCGAGCCGGCGGACGTGCCGGCGGTGACCTTCCTGCACCAGCAGGCCCGGCTGCGCGGCCTGCTGCCGGTACGGACCCTGCGTACCTGCACCACCTGCCGGCTGGAGAAGGTCGCCAACCCGGAGCTGGAACGCATGCAGGAGCGCACCCGGCGGACCCGGGACCTGGCGACCAGCATCGGTGGGCTGGTCACGCCCTACGTGCTCGCCGGCCGGCTGGTGCAGCTCAACAACAAGGGCCCGAAGTTCGCCTGCCCCCGCTGTCAGGGGATGGACGCCGACGAGACGGTGGTGACCTACTGCCAGAAATGCGGTGACCGTCGCGCCGAGACCGCGCTGCGCACCTGCCCGAAGTGCCAGTTCGACTTCCGCAGCCTGATCGGTGCGGAACCGGTCTGGCGGCCCCGGGCTGCCGCCGTGGCGGCTGCGCCACCGTGTGGCGGTGCGGTCGTGGCCGACACCCCGGTTCCACCCGCTGCCGGGGCGCACCCTCCGGGGCCGTCCGCCGCGCCACCGGCCCCGGTGCGCCCGCCCACCGGGCAACCCCCACCGGGCTACCGACCCGACCCGGAGGCGGAACAGTGGCCCCGGCCGCCGGGCTTCGGGCACTGAGCCGGACGCGAACCCGTCGCCGCACCGTGCGTCCCGGGCGGGGCGCCCGGTGCGGCGACGGCCGAGCACGCCGGAGCGTGGGGTGACCTGTCAGGGGCGCAGCGGGTGAGCTGTCACTGCCGGTGCCGCCGATCGGGATCATCGACGGGGGCGGCCCCGAGGCCGGCCGCGATCCGGTCCGGAAGCGGATAGACGTGTTCGACGGGCAGCCGCGCCGCCGCTGCCTGTTCGTCGCCCCGGCGCAACAGGTCCCGGATCTGCCCGACGGTGGCGGTGACGTCCTCGACCGCGACGATCCAGTCGTCGACGTACCGGTCGACCGCCTCACCGGACAGCCCGACCTGCAACGACCGGTACGGCAACGCGGTCAGCCGCAGTGAACGCTCCGGGTCCCACTGCATCCGGACCGGACTGGCCCGCAACTGCCGTGACCAGTTCTCCCGGTCGCCGTGCAGGTCACGGTCGTAGTGACTCAGACAGGCCCGGCCCAGCGCCCACTCGAACCCCGCCCGCGTGATCTCGATGGACAGCACACGTTCCTGGCCGGGCTTGGTGGCCCAGCCGCAGCGGTACATCATCCACAGGAACGACGGCTTGATCCACGTCATCCGCTCCCGTTTGAACGGGGCCACGAAGCGGCCGGCGGCCACCGCCGGCACCGCGATGTCCGGTGGGTACGCCTGGTACACGGTGACGGTCGTGGCGGTGTGGCGGGCACGGATCTGGCGCTCGGGCACGGACATCCGCTGATCCTCGACGATCAGGACCCGACCGGTCCACCAGGATTCCGCGCCCGTCGACCTCCTCTGGACGAGGCCGGTGTTGCCCGCGCGGTGTTCACTGCAGGCAGGTCTCCGTCGACTAAGGAGGGTGGGCATGCGGCGATGGTGGCGGACGCTGAAACCCGCCGAGCAGGTGGTGGCGCTCGGCGCACTGGTCACACTGGTCGTGGGTGTCATCGCGGCGGTGCCGGCGTACCTCACCGCCGCCAAGGAGACACCGACGGGGTCCGGGTCTGCGGCCGGCTCCACCCCACCTCCGGAACCGACGACAGGTCCACCCGGGACGCCGGAGCCGACCGATCCACCGCCCCCACCGCCCACCACCACCACCACCGCACCGGCGACACCGAGCAGCCCACCTCCCACCCGGACACCGCCCCCCACGGTCGCTCCGACCGTGACCAGGACGCCGACGGTACGGTTCGCGATCACCAGTGCGACGGTGGTGCCGAACTGCTCGGACGTGTTCGGCACGGGGGACGAGCCGGCGGCCGGCCGAACCGCCGTGCTCTTCGTCCGCCCGGCCGGCGGGACCTACTTCTACGAACAGCCGCTGCGCTTTCCCACCCCGCACAGCTGGCGGGCCAACCGGGTCGTCGTCGGCGACGGGACGTCGCCGGGACAGCGCTTCGAACTGCACGTCTTCCTCGTCAGCGACGCGTACGCCAGGGAACTCACGACGCACGACGGGTCGCCCTACCCGGTCGCCGACGTGCCGGGCGAGCGGCTCACCTCGGCGGCGGTGACGCGCACCGACGAGATCGGCAACTGCTGACCCGGTCCGGGAGCGGACAGCGGTGACGCGGCCCCGCCGTCCCGGATGGCGTCACCGTCCTCGACCCTCGTCGTCCGGTCGGCGGCTGCGCGTGAGGAGGTAGCCGGCATAGGCGGCCAGCGCCACGGCCGCCACCATCGCCGACGGACCGGCCAGCTCGCGGGCGCTCGCGCGGGAACCCAACGCGACCCCCGAGGAACGGTCGGCCAGCAACGACCAGCGCGACCGCCACGCCAGGGCCGACCCGACCGAGAGCGCCGATCCGATGGACAGCACCGATCCGGCGGAGCCGACGCTGCCGACGGAGGCGATCGACCCGACGCTGCCGATGGACAGCACCGAGCCCCGCGACCCGATCGACAACACCGAGTCGGTGGACCACAACGACAGCCGCGACGATCCGGTGGAGGTCATGGACGCATTGTCCCGCACCCCGGTCGCTTTCGAAGGCCGATCGGACCCGTCCCGCCCACCAGACCGTCACCCGCGCCGACCGGGGCGTGACCGGATGGTGCCCGGTGGTGCGGCCGGTCTGGACGGGCCCGCCGTCAGGCCGGCTCGGGCACGCCGCCCGGATCGCCGTCGTCGGGCATCGGCTCGACCGGGGCCTCCGGCAGCTCGCCGGGCGTGTCGGGGAGGAGTTCGCCGACGTCGTCCGGCACCGGCTCGCGGGGGTCGAGGGGTGGGTACACGTCCGGGTCGAGGTCAGGGTTTGTCATCGGACAATTATCCGGCACGACGGTCGGGTGCGCCTGTCGGCGGCGGCCGTGCCGGCGTCGTCGCGGTCCGCCCGGCAGTGGGTCTGCGCGGGCGGTGGCCGGGTGGCCCCGGGGGAGTCCCGGGCCACCGGGTGAGATCAGGCGTCCTCGTCGTCGCCCTCGTCCTCGTCGTCGAGGATCTCGTCGGCGATCATGCTGCCGGCGAAGCCGAGCGCCGCGCCACCGGGCACACCGGTGGTGACCGCGCCCATGCCGGGCCCGTCGTGGTCGTGGTGCCCCTCCCTGTGGTGGCCGCCCGGATGCCCGTACCCGCCGTGCCCGTACGCGGGCTGGCCGTATCCACGTCGTGGCTGCCGCCGGTCAGGTTCAACTACCCGGCACGGAATCGTTGCCCGGCAACGACTTCAAAGACATCCACTGTGGAAACCGCTGCGGCCGGAAGCTACCAACGCAACCTGAACGGTGGCGGAGTGGACGGGGACCGCCACCGTCCGTCGACTCCCGACCCGATCCGGGCGCGCGACGGTCGATGTCTGTACCGTGTGGACGGAAGATCGGTGGCCGTCGCCGTGGTGCCGCATCGTGAGCGCGGTACGGAAGTGGAAGATATCCGACTATAGTGGCGGCGGTCACGCCATGGTGGTGAGGAAGGGCGGCGATGGAACGGCCGGAGTGGGCGCCAGCGGATGTCGATCTCAGCCGGCCGAGCGTGGCGCGAGCCTACGACTACTGGCTCGGCGGCTCGCACAACTTCGAGGTCGACCGGGAGTTCGCCCGCCAGGCGCTGGCCGCGGTGCCCGATCTCCGCCTGGTCGCGCGGGCGAACCGGGAGTTCCTGCACCGCGCGGTGCGGTTCATGCTCGACCAGGGCGTCCGGCAGTTCCTCGACATCGGCTCCGGCATCCCCACCGTCGGCAACGTGCACGAGATCGCCCAGCAGGTCGACCCGGACGCCCGGGTGGTCTACGTGGACATCGACCCGGTGGCGGTGACGCACAGTACGCACATCCTCGCCGGCCAACCCAACGCGGTGGCCCTGCTCGAGGATCTCCGCCACCCGGAGGCCATCCTCGAGCACCCGGAGACCCGCCGGCTGCTCGACCTCGACCGGCCCGTCGGCCTGCTGCTCGTCTCGGTGGTGCACGCGATCCCCGACCACGACGACCCGTACGGCCTGATCAAGCGCCTGTGGACGCGCCTGGCCCCCGGCAGTTGCGTGGCGATCAGCCACGTCACCGCCGACAGCCGACCGGACGAGATGGGCGAGGGTACCCGGCTCAGCGGCCGGACCAACACGCCGGTCACCGCTCGCACCCGCGCCCAGGTGGAGGACTTCTTCGCCGGCCTGGATCTGGTGGAGCCCGGCGTGGTGTGGTCACCGTTGTGGCGTCCCGAGTCGCCGGCCGAGGTCGGCGAGCACCCGGAGCGGATGAGCTTCTACGTCGGGGTCGGACGCCGCAGGTGAGCGATCGGCCCGACGCCGACGGAATCGACGACCGGCACCGGCCGGGCGTCGAGGAGTTCGTCGCGGCGTGGGCCACCGCCCTGCACCGGGCCCACTACGTGCCGGTCACCGCCGAACAGCGGCACCGGATCGTCAGCGCACTGGCCGACCAGCTGGTCACCGCCGTCCTCGCCGACCCGGGCAGGCCCGGCGACGGCCAGCGGATCGGTGCCGCTCTGGTGGCGGCCGGCTTCGGCTCGCCGGAGGCGCTCGGCGGAACGATCGCGGTCATCGGCGCTCGACTGCCCGCCGCGCTGGGCATCGCCGCCGATCCCACCCGCGCCACCCGGCTCAACGACCTGCTGGCGGAGCTCGCGGCGGGCTTCGCGTCCGCCGCCCACGACCGCAGCCTGCGGGAACAGGACGCGGTCCGGCTGGCCGCGCTGGCCGCCCGCACCCAGGCCGAGGAGGCGTTGCGGGTTAGCGAGGCCCGGTTCCGCCGCTTCGCCACCCACGACCAGTTGACCGGCCTGCCCAACCTGACCCGGTTCACCGAGGAACTGGGACGACTCTGTTCCGCCGCCGTGCCGGTCGACCGGGTCGGGGTCTGCTGTCTCGACGTCGACGACTTCGCGGCGGTCAACGACGTCCTCGGACACCAGGTGGGCGACCTGCTGCTCCGTGAGATCGCCCACCGCCTCGCCGCCCTCACCGACCCGCGGATCGACCTGGTGGCCCGGCTGGACAGCGACCGGTTCGCGATCCTCGTCCGCGACACCGCCTGCGCCGAGGACGCCATCAAGATCGCCGACCGGGCACTGGCCACGCTCGCCGCCCCGTTCCACGTCAACGACACCGAGGTGCCCCTCACGGCGAGCGCGGGGGTGGCCGAGGGCGCCGTCGCCGACGACGGCGCCACCCTGATGCGGGACAGCGAGATCGCGTTGCACTGGGCCAAAGCCGACGGGAAGGCCACCCTGCGCCGGTTCGACCAGGACCGCAGCGCCGCCGACGCGGCGCGTTACCGGCTGTCGGCGGCCATGCCGGCGGCGCTGCACCGGGGCGAGTTCACCGCCGCCTACCAACCCATCGCCGCGCTGCGCTCCGGACGGCTGGCCGGCGTGGAGGCACTCGCCCGGTGGCGGCACCCCCGGCTCGGACTGCTGACCGCCGCCCGGTTCATCGACCTCGCCGAACACACCGGCCTCGTCGTGGCACTCGGCCGCCACCTGCTGGAACAGGCGTGCCAGCAGGCCAGCCGGTGGCAGCGGATCCAATCCGGGCTGTACGTCAGCGTCAACGTGTCGGTACGCCAGCTGCGCCGCAACGGCCTGGCCGGGGAGGTGGCGCAGATCCTCGACCGGACGGGCCTGCCGCCCCACCTGCTCCAGTTGGAGGTCACCGAACAGGCCGTGATCGACCTGACCGGCGCGGTGACGGAGTCCCTGGCGGCGCTGATGGCCCTCGGCGTCCGGATCGTCCTCGACGACTTCGGCATCGGCTACGCGAACCTGGCCAACCTCCGCGCCCTCCCGCTGTACGGTCTCAAGCTCGACGCCAGCCTGACCCGTCCGGCGGCGCAGCCGGTCCGGCAACCGGGGGCCCGCCGGCCCGGCACGGACGACGACTTCCTGCGTACCGTCGTGTCCCTCGGGCACCGGCTCGGTCTGGTCGTGACCGCCGAGGGCATCGAAACCGCCCAGCAGGCCCACCGGCTGGCCGCGACCGGCTGTGACAACGGGCAGGGCTGGCACTTCGGCCGGCCGGTGCCGCCCGAGGAGATCACGGCCGGCATCGTCGCGCAGCGTGACCTCGACGCGGTGTCCCGGGACACCGCCCTGCCGGCTTTCCCGGCCCCGCAGCGCTGACCTGCGGCTACGCGGCAGACCGCCCGCGGACCGCCCCGGACGGGTGCGTCAGGATGGAAGGAAACCGATCCGGCGAAGATATGACGCCGGTCACTTCGATCGGGGACCCGATCCGGTGCGGCCGTCGTCTTACCAGGTGTGAGGACAGACATGGAAGCAGACGACGAGGGTGAACTCGTACGCCGCGTCGCCCGTGGCGACCGCCAGGCGTTCGACGAGCTCTACCGGCGTACTGCCCCGTGGTTGGAGGTGCGCCTGCGCCGCCGCTGCGCCGACCCGGACATGGTGGCCGAGGTGCTCCAGGACACCTACCTGGCGGTCTGGCGGGCGGCGGGCAGCTTCGCCGGGACCCGGGCGCGCACCGGCGGCGAGGCGCAGGGCAGCGCCGTGGGCTGGCTGTGGACCATCGCCGCCCACCGGCTGGTCGACGCGTTCCGTCGTCGCGCCCGCCGCAGCCAGGTGCCGCAGGTGGAGCTGATGCCGGCCACCGCCCCCGCCGCCGAGGACGAGGTGATGGCCGCCCGGATCGGCCAGGAACTGGAGCAGGCCCTGCTCACCCTGCCGCCCGGGGTCCGGGCCGCCCTGCGGGCCACGGTCCTCGACGGGCTCTCGGCGCGCGAGGCGTCGGTGCTGCTCGGCGTACCGGAAAACACGGTGAAGTCCCGGGTCCGCCGGGCCCGGGTCGCCCTACGGGAGGCATTGTCATGACCACCCACCCCAACCTGACCCAGATCGACCGCTACGCCACCGGCGACCCCGGTCTCGACGAGGCCAGCGTCTGGGCGATCGAGGTGCACCTCGAAGACTGCGCCGACTGCCGCGCCCGCCTGGCCGGCTGCACCACGGCGGAGAGCCGGACCGTGATCGATCTGGTCGCCACCGCGCTGGACCGGGAGATCGCGGCGACCCCGGCCCCGGCCCGCCGCAGCCGGCCCTGGTCGGTGGCCCGGCACCGCTGGTTCGTCGGCACCCTGCTGCCCTGGCTGGTCATGACGGTGACGGTGCTCGGCTGTGCCGCGCTGCTCGGCGCGCTGTGGGTCGGCCTCCCCTCGGTGGTGCTGCTGATCGCGCCGCTGGCGCCGCTACCCGGCGTGGCGGTCGCCTGGCACCGTCGGGCCGACCCGGCCTGGGAGCTGATCGCCGCCACGCCCGCCGCCGGCCTGACGATGCTGCTGCGGCGCACGGCTGCGGTGCTGGCGTTCGTCATCCCCGCGCTCGCCGTGGTCGGCGCCGGGACCGGGGCGTCGATGGCGCTGCTGCTGCTGCCCTGCCTGGCGTTCACCGCCGCCACCCTGCTGCTGGGTACCCTCGTCGGCGTACGCCGCGCCGCGCTCGGCCTCATCACGGCCTGGACGCTCGCGGTGATCGCCCCCAGCCTCGTCGCCGCCCGGATGCCGGTGGTGCTGTCGGCGGACAGCGCCCGCACCTGGGCACTGGTCACGGCCGTCCTGACCGTCGTCGCCCTGCTCCGGGTCGACGGTTTCCGGCGCCTGGCCCACCACGACTGATCCCCACCCCTGCCCTTACCTACCACACCCCCGACCTTGCGGAGCGGTACGGCCACCGGGCCGGACCGCCACCCTGCCCTGGCAATTATCGAAGGAGACAGCGACGATGCGTGCGGTGAGCGCGGTCGAGACGACCACCACCACCCATCCCTGGGCGATCCACGCCGAGGGCCTCCAGGTCCGCGCCGGCCGGTACCTCGCCGTCAACGGCCTCGACCTGGCCCTGCCCACCGGCGTGCACGGACTGCTCGGCCCCAACGGCGCGGGCAAGACCACCCTGATGCGCGCCCTGGCGACCGTCGTGTCCCCGGCCGGCGGCCGGTTGACCCTGCTCGGACACCCCGTCGACGGCCGTTCCGAGCTGCGGGCGGTCCGTCGCGCCCTGGGCTACCTGCCGCAGCAGTTCGGCTACTACCCCCGGTTCACCGTGCGGGAGTTCGTCGGCTACATGGCCTGGCTCAAGGAGATGCCCAAGGCGGGCGTCGCCGAGGCGGTGCAGCGGGCCATCGACCGGGTCGGGCTCACCGCCAAGGCCGACGCCCGGATGAAGACGCTCTCCGGAGGCATGCTGCGCCGGGCCGGCATCGCCCAGGCCATCGTCAACGATCCGCGGCTCGTGCTGCTCGACGAGCCGACCGTCGGCCTCGACCCGGAACAACGGCTCGACTTCCGGGAACTGCTGCGCGACCTCGGCGTCGACACCTGCGTGCTGGTCTCCACCCACCTGGTCGAGGACGTGGTCGCGGCCTGCACCGACGTCGTCCTGGTCAACGAGGGCCGCCTGGTGTGGCGGGGCACGCCCGAGGTGCTGGCCGCACAGGGCGACTCGGGTCACGCCGGTGACAGCCCGGCCGAGCGGGGCTACTCGGCGCTGCTGCGTCAGCACCGCGCGGAGGCCACCCGATGAGCGGGCGGGCCGTCGACGTGGACACTGCCGCCGCCCGGCGGCCCGAAGAAAAGCGGGGTGCCCGGGTGGGCGTCATGGGGATCGAACTGCGCCGCTCCGCCGCGCTGGGAGCCGCCGTGATCACGGTGGTGGTCGGGGTCGGGGCGCTGTACGTGGCGACCGGCCGCTGGTCGACCGGCTGGATGGCCCTGGCCCTGGCCATCCGGGAGTACCTGCTCCTGATGTGGCCGCTCGCCCTCGCGGCCGGAGCCTGGCAGGGCCGCCGGGAACACCGGGCGAAGGTCGGCGAACTGTTCGCCACCACCGCCCGCCCCCGCGCCGCCCGGATGCTGCCGGTGCTCGGCACGATGGCCCTCACCCTCGTGGTCGCCTACCTGGTGGTGACCGCGGCGGGCATCGCCTGGATCGTCACCACCGCCTCATACCTGCCGTTGCTGAACTTCGTCGTCGTCACCGCGGTCGGCGCGCTGTCCCTGGTCGCCGCGGCGTGGCTCGGACTGGGCATCGGACGGCTGCTGCCCGCCCTGGTGACCGCCCCGGCGCTCGCGGTGGGCGGCGTGCTGCTGGTCTTCTTCGCCACCATCTCGCCCCCGGAGCGGGTGGCCGCGGCGATCTCCCCGGCGCACGGCTCCGGCGGCTTCCACGAGTACCAGACCATCGACAACCGGGTCAGCGGCGCGCTGGCGATCTCGATGATCACGCTCGCCGTCACCGGCCTGCTGCTGTTCGTCGCCGACGGCTGGCGGCTGCGGGCGGTGGCGGTGCTGCCGGTGCTGCTCGGCGTCGGGGTGGCGACAGCGATCCTCCCCACCGACCGCGACGTGCTCACCTGGCCGGTCGACCCGGTCGCGCGGGAACTGGTCTGCACCGACGACACCCCGACGGTGTGCGTCAGCCGGGTCCACGCCAACGTGCTCGACACGATCACCCCGCCGGCCCGGGAGGGCCTCGCGGCGCTGGCGAAGCTGCCGGACGCGCCGACCATGGTGCACGAGGACACCCGCACGATCGGGTACCGCCGGGAGCAGCCGGCCGCCCGGGACGGAGTCGTCACGGTCGAGGTCCGCATCGACAAGCGGGGCCGGCTCGCCCACCCCGACCTCGTGTTCCTCGAAGTCGTCAAAGGACTGGGCGTCCCGTACGACTACGACTGCCAGAACCGCAACGAGACGGTCGAACGGGCGGCGGCGTACTGGCTCATGGGTCGCGAGCCGCGCTCGGACGTCGGGCTGGTTCCCGGCATGATCGAGGAGGACCCGGCGATCACCACCGGGGCGAAGGCCCTGTGGCAGGGCCTGCGGGCACTACCCGAGGCGGAGGCGGTGGCCCGGGTGACGGCCGTCCGCGACGCCGCGCGGGCCTGCCAGGACTCCGCGGGCCTGCTGTCCCGGAGCGCCAGGTGACCGGGACGCTGCTCTACCTGCGCGCACGCCGGGTACCCGTGGCCCTGGCCGCGGCGGTCGGCGGTGCCGCAGTGCTCTGGGCCCTCTACCGGGCCCTGGCCAAGGACCGCGACGCCACCCCGCTGCTGGTCGTGCTGACCGTCCTGATGATGGTCGCGGCGCTCGCCCCCACCCTCGCCGGCCCGGACGCGAACCTGGACCGGACGGCGTCCCTGCGCTGGCCCTGGCGACGCGGCGTGCACCTGCTCGCCGGCGGAGTGCTCGTCCTCGCGGTACTGCTCGCCACGCTGCACACCGGAGCCCGGTTCGGGCCGGCCGCACTTGTGGTCCGCGACACCGCCGGGCTGCTCGGCCTGACCGCGCTGTGCACGAGCGTGGTCGGCGCCGCCCGATCCTGGTTCCTGCCGGTGGGCTGGACCACCATCGCGGCCATCTACCCGCAGGGCGGCACCTGGGGAGCCGTCGCCACCTGGCAGGGCCAGCCGACCGACAGCCGGGCCGCCACGGTGACCGCGGTGGCCTTCGCCCTCGCCGGCCTGGTCGGCTACGCGGTCGCCGGCCCCGCCCGCACCGACCCGGCGGAGTAGCGGCTCCGACGTCCGGCGGCGGGCAGGAGAGCCGCCGCCGGACGCGGCGGGGGATGACCGGGCGGCCGGGCGGGGCGTCGCCCGGTCAGCGCGGAGACGCGGCGGCGGTGCAGGCCGGTGGTAGGTGGAACCAGCGCAGCGCCTCCACGCCGGCCGGCAGCCCGGTGGGCCCCTCGTCGACCTGGTCCCGGCGGCCGGCCAGGATCTCCCGCGCCTCGTGCAGGTAGCCGGCCAGGGCATCCTCCCCGGCCCGACGTCGGGGTGCCGCCGGCTGCTCCCCGCCGGTCACCAGCCGGGCCAGGTCGGCCAGACCCACCGACCGGCCCGGCCCCCGGTGGTGCCGCCACAGGCCGGTACGGGCGTCGAAGCGGTAGTCGGCCAGCAGCCGGTGCCCCTGCCGGGCGACCAGGTCGACGGCGTCGATCAGATAGTCGGCCACCCGGTCGGACAGGAAGTAGCCGAAGGTGATCCGGGTCCACCCCGGCTTGATCCCCTCGCACCCCCGGGCGAGCTCCACCCGGAACGCCCGGGACCGTTCCTCGTCGATGCCGAGCAGGCGGTGCCCGTACGGGCCCGCGCAGGAGCAGCCGCCGCGGGCCTGGATGCCGAACAGGTCGTTGAGCAGCGCCACGACGAAGTTGTGGTGCAGGTGGCGGGCGCCGTGGCGGATCTGCACCGACACGATGGGCAGCCGCCGCGCCCGGGGGTTGCCCAGGACCACGATCCCCGGGTTCGTCGACCAGCGGCGCAACGCCCGCGACCACAGCCGCTGCTCACGCTCGGCGATGACGTCGGTGCCGACGGACTGCTTGAGGGCGAACACCAGGCCCGCCCGGATCGACTCGACGATCGCCGGCGTGCCACCCTCCTCACGGGCCACCGGATCGTCGAGATACCGGTGCCCCACCGGGTCGACGAACGCCACGGTGCCGCCGCCGGGCACCACCGGAATGCGGTTGCGCATCAGATCCCGCCGCACCACCAGCACGCCGGGGGTCTGCGGGCCGCCGACGAACTTGTGCGGGGACAGGAACACCGCGTCCTTGCCGTCCGCGGCGCCCGGCGTCGACTCGCCCATCCGGATCGGCAGGTACGGGCCGGCGGCGGCGTAGTCCCAGCACGACAGCGCGCCGTGGGCGTGCAGCAACGCCGCGATCGCGTCGATGTCGGACAGGATGCCGGTGACGTTCGAGGCGGCGGAGAAACTGCCGACCCGCAGCGGGCGGTCCGCGTAGCTGACCAGCCGCTCGGCCAGCTCGGCCCGGTCGATGTGCCCGTCGGCGTCCGCGCCGATGACGACCACGTCGGCGTACGTCTCCCGCCACGGCAGCTCGTTGGAGTGGTGCTCGTACGGGCCCACGAAGACCACCGGGCGCTGGTGCGGGGCGATGGCGTCCAGCAGGCCGTGGCGGCGCGCCGGCCCGTCGGGCAGCCGCAGTTCGAGGATGCCCACCAGCTTGTCGATCGCCGCCGTGGCCCCCGCACCGCAGAAGATCACCGCATGGTCGTCGTTGCCGCCGACGGCGTCGAGGATCGTCCGCCGGGCGTCCTCGCGCAGCCGCCCCGTCGCCCGGCCGGTGGCGGAACTCTCGGTGTGGGTGTTGGCGTAGCGGGGGAGGACCCAGTCCCGGACGGTGTCCTCCACGAAGTCCAGCGCCCGGCCGGAGGCGGTGTAGTCGGCGTAGGTGATCCGGCGGGGCCCGTACGGGCCGTCGAGCACCTCGCCCTCGCCGATGACCCCGTCGCGGATCCGCGCCAGCAGCCGCTCTGTGTCGACCGTACCCATGTCGCGCTGCCTCCCCACGGCGATGGCGACGGGGCGGGTCGACGGGGTGTCGGCGAGCGTCGGTTCCCCGACCGCTGTCCACAGTGTGCCCGACCGGCCGGCCCCGCCGCTCGCCGCGTCCGCCTGGTGCCCGCGCCCGTACGGGTGCGACGATCTCCACCGGCCCTGCCGACGACCCGAGGAGAGCGCGAATGGCGACCGCTGCCGAGCTGGACGACTGCCGGCGGGTCGCCGAGGAGGCGGCCCGCCTCGGTGGTCGGGAACTGCTGCGGCGCTTCGGCGACCACGGCCGCGTCGACTACAAGACCGCCCCCACCGACCTGGTCAGCGAGGCGGACCGGGCCAGCGAGACGCGCATCGTCGAGCTGCTGCGCGCCCGTCGCCCTGGCGACGGCATCCTCGCCGAGGAGGGCAGCGACCACGTCGGCGACTCCGGGCTGCGCTGGGTCCTCGACCCCCTCGACGGCACCGTCAACTTCGTCTCGGGAATACCGTTCTGGTGCGTCAGCGTCGCCTGCGAGCAGCAGACCCCGGACGGCTGGTGGCCCGTCGTCGGGGTGGTCCACGACCCGGTCCACGACGAGACGTTCTGCGGTGTCCGGGGCGGCGGCGCGGTGCTGAACGGCGTGCCGCTCACCCGGCGTGCCGGTGTCACCCTCGGCGAGGTCGTCCTCGCCGCCGGCTACGCCTACGACGTCGCCCACCGCCGGGTGCAGGCGGCCGTGGTCACCGACCTGGCCGGTGACGTGCGCGGGGTGCGGATGCTGGGCTCGACGGCGCTGGCGCTGGCCTGGATCGCGGCGGGACGCTGCGACGCCTACGTCGAGGACCGCACGTTCCGCTGGGACTGGGCGGCCGGTCAGGTGATCGCCGTCGAGGCCGGCGCGGCGGTGGAGGTGAGCGGTAGCCGGGTGCTCGCCGCGCCGCCGGAGCTGATCGACGGCCTGCGTCCCCGGGTCGCGACGCTGGGGTGACCCGCACCGGCGGTGCCGGGCGGGGCGTCACCCGGCGCCGAGGCAGACGAACGCCGCCGCCGTGGCCCCGGCGGTGCCGTCACCGGAGGCGACGAAGGCCCGCTGGGCGTCGGCGAGCGCCTGCGCCGGTCGCAGCCCGGCCCGCATCCGTCGGTGCAGGTCGAGCATCAGCGCGGTGGTGGGGTCGGCCGGCACCGGCAGCACGGTGGCCACCAGGCACCGTGCCCCCAGGCCGAGCAGCACGGCGGTGAAGCCCATGACCTCGTCACCGGGGCGCACCCCGGTCAGCCCCGAGTCGCACGCGGACAGCACCACACAGCCGGGCGGACGGGTGACCCGCTCCCACTCGTAGGCGAACAGCGGTCCGTCGGCCAGCTCCAGTGTGGAGAACTGCGGATTGTCGGCGCGGAAGGTGCCGTGGGCGGCGATGTGGACCAGTCCGGCCCCGTCGAGCGCCGCGGTCAACGCGGCGGCGGTGGCGTCCGCGCCGGTGAGCAGGGTCGCCCCCGGCAGCACCCGCGCGAGCCGACCCACCTCGGCCTGACCCGCCGGCAGGCGCGGCCCGCAGGCCAGCACCGACGGCCCGGCCGAGGGTTCACCGTCGTCCGCCCGTAGCCAGGCCGTGGCCGACGGGGCGACCGTCACGGCGCGCCCGGCGCAGGTCGGCAGACCCGACCAGGCCACCGCGTGCAGGGCCCCGACCGGCACGATCACCAGGGGACGGTCGCCGAGGTGCCGGCGCAGCGGATCGAAGAGCTGACGGTCCAGTGCGGCGGCGGCGTGTCCGGCGCCGTCCCGCGCGGTCGCCGTGTCGCCGGTGGTGACCAGCCGGCGCAGGGCGAACCGGTGCCACCGGGTCAGGCGCACCGCCTCGGCCAGCGGACCGAGATCGTGCAGGCTGGCCCGGCCGTCGCGGACCAGCACCGCCCGCAGCCGGTCGCCGTGGGCGACCAGCTCGACCAGCACCCGGGCACCGAGCCGTCCGGCGAGCACGCCCACGCCGGGCGGGTTCACCACACCGGTCCCGCCAGGTACCCGGCGGGCCAGGTCCCGGATGCGCTGCTCCAGCCGCGCCTGCCGGCCACGCAGCGCGTGTGCCGGCCGGCCCGCCAGCACCTCGTCCTCCAGCAGGCTGCTGACGAGCCGCAGTTCGGTGAGCGCCGCGAACAGGTCCGGGTCGTCCGGGGGCAGCGCCGGACGCATCCGCAGGGTGTTGGCCCGCCAGCGTTCGGCCCAGGCCAGGGTGCGGGCCGGGGAGCCGGCCCGCACCGCGATGTCGAGACCCTCGGCGGCCAGTTCCCGACCGTACGTGCCGCTGTGGGCGCGCAGCTCCGTGGCACCGAGCGACGTGCGGTGCCGGTCCAGCACGGCCAGCCCCCGCCGTAGCGCCCGGGCCGCCCCGGCGTCGTCACCGGTGAGCCGACGCGAACGGGCCAGGGCGTACCAGCCCTGGGCGCGGCGGGAGGCGGTGCCCCGACGGCGGGCCTGCGCGGCCACGTCGAGCAGGGTCACTGCCCGGTCGACCCGACCCGAGGCGGCAGCCAGCAGGCCGGCTTCGAGGCGGGTGGTCAGCGCCGGCCCCGGCCACCCGGTGGCGTCGAGTTCGTCGGCCGTCCGCACCATCGCGGTGAGCAGCGCCGCCGTCCGGGTGCCCCGGCGGAACTCCGCGCGCAGCTCGACGTGCCGGGCGAAGGCGGCCCAGGTGCGGCGACCCTGACGCCGGAACCTGACCCGGGCCTGGGCTGCGGCCGCGGTCGCGGTGTCCAGGTCGTCGGCGAGCAACGCGGCGCGGGCCTGGGCCAGCAGCGCCTCGGCGAGGTCCGAGGCCATGCCCCGGCGGTGCAGCTCCCGTACCGCGGCGGCGGCCACCCCGACCGCCTCGTCGAGCAGTGGCACCGACAGCAGCAGCTCGAACCGGTCCAGCAGCAGCGCCGGACGCGGGACGGCGAGCCGCCGGTACTCCTCGTCGACGTCGGCGAAGCAGCGCAGCGCGACGGCGATCTCGCCGCGTTGCCCGGCGGCGATGCCGCTGTTCCACCGGGCGTCGGCCGCGGCGAGGTCGAGCCCGAGCCGGTGGAAGACCGCCGCCGCCCGGGAGAGGTCGTCGCCGGGGCCACCGGAGGAACCGCGGTGCGCGTTGAGCAGTCCCCGGTTGTTGCGGGCGCGGGCCTCCAGCAGCGGATCGTTCTCGCGTTGGGCGATGTCGATGGCGATGCCGTAGTCGCGCACCGCCTCGGCGTAGCGTCCGCGGTAGTGCAGCACGACCCCCCGCTGCATCCGGGCCCGGCCGGCGTCGGCACCGGTGAGCTGGGGCAGCGCGGCGGTCACCGCCCGCAGCGCGGCGGCGGTACGACCGGCGTTGGCCAGCACGTACCCGAGGCTCATCCGGGCCAGCGCCCGGGTACGGGGGGTGCCGGCCACCCGCACCGCCCGGCGTAGGTGGCGCAGCGCGCCGGGCAGGTCGTTGAGTTCGCGCAGGGCCAGCCCGATGGCTCGCTCGGCAGCGGAGCGCTCGTCGTCGTCGGCGGTCTGGCTGGCGAGGACCCGCTGGGCGATGCTGATCGCCTCGGGTGGGTATCGCTGGACGGCGTCGAGCGCCGCCTGGGCCGCCGCGGCACCGCAACCGGTGCTGTCGGGCATGCCCTAGAGAGTCCACGACGAACAGCCGCGAGTCAACGTCGAGAATCCATCGCGGGAATGTCGTCAATGGGTGTCCTGCTCGCTTGCCCCTAATTGACAAGCGGCGATGGTGCGGAATAATTGGCGGTCGGGGAATTCACCGCGCCCGCCCTCGGTGGGCACGCTTCTTTCACGAGCATGGAGGATCCGTGCCGCCGTCTGACCACCCCACCGTGCCGGGTCCGGGCGGCCCACTGTCCCGACGGCGGATCCTGACGCTGTCCGCGCTGGCCGTGGCGGTGCCGTTCGGTGTGCTGCCGCGTCCGGCCCCGGCCACCGCCGGCGACGCGGACGCGGACGCCTACCAGAAGGCGTTCGAGGCCGCCCTGGCCGCCGACCAGAACGTCCGCCGCTACACCGCCCCCGGCCGGGAGATCCTCTACCGCCCCCGGCAACTGCTCGCCGCCGCCGCCGACGCCCAACGGGTCGCCACCTGGCTGCGCGCCCACGATTATCCGGTGACCGTCGGCACCGGATTCGCCGGTGTCACCCGGCTGCTGTTCGACCGGGAGACCGACATCCCCGGCGTGGTGCGAAAACTGCGCGACCCCCAGCAGTGGCCCGGCCAACCGGTGCCGGCCGTGCAACCCCACCACGTGCTGCTCGGGCTGGGCAACATCATGGGCAACCCGGGCACCCCGCCCCGCGCCGCCGCGGCGCTGCCGCCCCCCGACCCGACCCGGCTCGGCGAGGGCGCCGGTGTCACCGTCGGCATCTGCGACACCGGGATCTGGCAGCAGGCCGGCGCGTGCCACCCGCAGTGGCTCGGCGGCACCTACCTTCCGCAACCCGACGACGAGGACCCGCTCTACGTCCACACCGACGTGCTCGCCCCGCAGGGCGGGCACGGCACCTTCGTCGCGGGGGTGGTCCGGCAGGCCGCCCCGGGCGTCCGCGTCGACCCGGAACTGGCCCTGGACCCGACCGGGGTGGGCGACGAGTCGACGGTGGTGGCCGCCCTGAGCCGGCTCGCGCCGCAGGTCACCGTGTTCAACCTCTCGCTGGGCGGCTACACCCTGGACGACCAGCCGTCGCTGCCACTGGCCAACGCGGTGGCGGCGTTGCCGGCGACGAGCGCCGTGGTCGCGGCGGCCGGCAACGCCGGCACCAGCCGCCCGCTCTGGCCGGCCGCCCTGGACCGGGTGGTGGCGGTCGCGGCGGTCAGCCAGACGACCGGCGGCCCGGTGCCGGCGGCCGACAGCTGCTACGGGCCCTGGGTGGACGCCTGCGCCGTCGGCGAGCGGCACAGTACCTACGTCGAGGGCCAGCTCCCGCTGCCCGGCAGGCCGGCACGGCAGTTCCACGGGTTCGCCGTCTGGGCCGGCACCTCGTTCGCCACCGCGCACGTCTCCGGGCGGCTCGCCGCGATGATGACCGCCGGGGGCATCAGCGCCGCTGCCGCGCGTGCGAGCCTGCTCGCCGCCCCCCGCTGGCATCCCGACTACGGGGTCCTCGTCGGATGAGCCGCGTCGACGCCCCGGGCGGTGACCCGGCGACCGGTGCCAGCGCGACCAGCCTGCTGTCCGCCGCCGCCCGCGGCGACGAGTCGGCCTGGGCCGAGCTGGTCCGCCGGTACACCCCGATCGTGTACGCGGTGATCCGCGCCTACGACCTCAGCCGCTCCGACGCGGCCGACGTCAACCAGACCGTCTGGCTGCGCCTGGTGGAGCAGTTGGGCCGGGTACGCGAACCCGAGGCGCTACCGGGCTGGCTGGCCACCACGACCCGCCGCGAGTGCTACCGGCTGTCCCGGGTGAGCCGCCGGTCGCACCCCGTCGACCCCTACGACCAGACGTTGGAGCTCCAGCACGGGTTCTCCCGGGAGTTGGCCGCGATGGCACCCGCTCCGGACGACGAGTTGCTGCGCGCGGAGCGCCGGCAGGCGTTGCGGGCGGGTTTCGTGCAGCTCCCGTCGCGCTGCCAGGCGTTGCTGGCGCTGCTGACGGCCGACCCGCCGGTGAGCTACCGGGAGGTCGCCGAACGGCTGGGCGTGCCGGTCGGCAGCATCGGCCCGACCCAGGCACGATGCCTGCGTAGGCTGCGGGAGTGCCCGGCGATCGTCGAGTTTCTCGGAGCTTCCACCATCGGTACGAAACGGGGGTGAACCGGATGGAGCCGTGGCCGCCCGCGGATGACGAGGCGCTGACGACGGAGCTGGGTGCGGCCCTGTGGGACACCGGGCCGGTCTCGGAGGCGTACCTGAGCGCGGCCCTGGCCGCGTTCACCTGGCGGACCGCCGACGCGGAACTGGCGGTCGCCGAGCTGACGTTCGACTCGGCGGTCGACGCCGAGCTGGCCGGTATGACCCGTTCCGCGGCGTCCGCGCGGACGTTGTCCTTCCGGGCCGGGTCGGTGCTGGTGGAGATCGAGGTGACCGATGCCGGGATCGTCGGTCAGCTCTCCCCGTCCGGTGGCGGGCGGGTCAGTGCCCGGACGGCCGCCGGCACCTACGACGAGGCGCCGGTGGACGCCGTGGGCTTCTTCTCGCTGGGTGTCCCACCGCCGGGCCCGGTCCAGTTGTGTGCGCGCACCGTCGGGTATGCGGTGTCCACCGCCTGGGTCTGTCTGCGCTGACCCCGGCCCGGCGGCGGTGCGCCGCCCTCTCGACGGCGTCCGCCCGTGCCGCCGTCGTCCGTGCCCGGTGGTGACCCGCGACCCACGACGGTGGGGCGCGGGCCGTGCGGCCCGCGCCCCCGTCCTGCGGTGGTGACGGTGTTACCCCCGCTGCTCGCCCGCCAGCAGGTACTGCACCCCGCCGAGGTCGGCCCGCGCGGTGCCGTCGGCGTCGGGTCCGAACTGGGTCACGTTGAGCGCGGTCTCCTTGGCCAGGGCGGTGTCGGCCGAGAAGGCCAGGGAGAACTCGAGGCGCTCACCGGGCTTCAACAGCAGCCCGCTGATGCTGGCCTTCGTGGGTTCGACGATCTCCAGTTCGGTCTTGCCGACCTGGCGGACCCCCGTGCCGACCTTGCCGGTGGACTGCCAGCGCTCGAACAGGGTCGGGCCGAGGTCGACGAAGACCCGGGCACCCTGGGCCTGCTCGGCCGGCTGGGTGAAGACCAGGTCGTTCTTGGTCTCCGCGGCGGTCACGTTGCCGATCGCGAACGGCCGGACGACCCGGGGCCCGCCCGAGACGAGTCGGACCGAGTCGACGTTGCGCCAGGCGACGTTGTTGTTGTACTGGGTGTTGACGCTGGTGCTCGGCCCTTCGAAGGTCATCGGGTCGGTGGGCGAGACCCAGCGCGCCAGCAGGCAGAAGTGCCCCGGTCCGGGCACCCCGGTCCACGGGACCGTCACGGTGGTGACGCCCGGGTAGACGGGCACGCTGACCGCGCCGATCTGGGTCCAGTGGGTCGGCCAGGTGGCGCCGCCGCCCGGGGTCGTCCGGTAGACGCGCAGCACCCCGTTGTCGATGCCCGAGCCGTACGGTCCGTTGTTGCGCAGCTTGATGAAGAGGTAGTTGGTGACCCCGACCCTCGGGTTCTGGCTGACGGAGCACTCCACGGCCGTCGGGCAGACCTTGATGTCGGGACTGGCCCACAGCGGGCTGTACGAGTGCGGTTGGATGCCGGTGTCGGCGGTGACGTCCTTCATGTAGACGTCGGTGCGGGCTGCCGCGGCGGCCTTGCCCTGCGGTGCCTCACCGGGTGCCGCGGCGGCGGCGGTGACCGCCAGCAGCCCGGCCAGCGCCGCGCCCGTGAGGACGGCCAGCGTCGAGCGGCGGACGCGCTTTCCTACCTTGCCCATGACAGGTTTTCTCCCATCGGCGGGGGACGTCGAGTCCGGCGTGTTGCGATGCCGTGTCGACGCGATGACGTCGTTGAAGAGCCGTGAACGTGCCGGGAAATACCGTCGTCGCGTTGGCCGTCAGATGACGCCAGGACCGGCAAATAAGACAGCCATCGATGTCTGGTGCGCATGTGTCCCGGCGGGTTCCACCCGAAACGACACGGTGGTTCCGGCGTGATCGCGACCACTGCCGGACATGCGGGTGTACTAGGGTGCTCCCATGGATCTGAGTGACAGCGCCTCACCGGTGACGGCCACCCGGCACGGTCCAGCGGAGGGCGACTCGTCGACACCGATCCGGCTCCGTGCGGCGGACATTCACAAGCGGTACGGCAAGAACCACGTCCTGAAGGGCGTCGATCTGACGGTTCGTGCCGGCGAGGTGGTTGCCATTATCGGCGCCAATGGTTGCGGAAAGTCGACGCTCATGAAGATCTGCGCCGGTCTGGTCAGCCCGTCCAGTGGTGTGGTGGAGGTGGACGAGAGCATGGCCTACTGCCCTCAGCAGGCAGGACTCATGGGTTACCTGACCGCCGACGAACACTTCGCGTTGTTCGGTGCCGGCCACGGGATGGGTCGCAGCGAGGCCCAGGCCATCGGCCGGCAGCTCGCAAAGAGCCTGGCCTGGGACGGCGGAATGACAACTCAGGCCAGACATCTCTCCGGTGGCACCCAGCAGAAACTCAACCTCATTCTCGCCGCGCTGACCGATCCCGACATACTGCTGCTCGACGAGCCCTATCAGGGTTTCGACCGGGGCAGCTACATCGACTTCTGGGACTGGGTGCTACAGCGACGCGACGCCGGAAAGTCGACGCTCGTCATCACCCACATGTTGAATTCGCTCGATCGGGTCGACGCCGTTCTCGACCTCGGCGCGAAGGCGGCAGCCGACTCATGACCAAGCTGCTCACCGTCGCAGAGATGATGAGCCGGGATCTCGCCCGGCGACGGGTGGCCCTCGCGCTGCTCGCATTCGTTCCCCTGCTGTTCTACCTGGCCCGGCACGACGGCAATCCCGAGAAGGCGATCCGCTTCGCCGGTCTCGGCCTGGCCTGGGCGGTGAGTACGGCCGGCCTCTTCCTGAGCAACACCACAAAGGCCGTGGAGCGGCGGCTACGCCAGATCGGCTACCGGCCGGCGCACCTCTACCTCGGCACGCTCACCGCGCTGCTGGCCCTGGGCGCCGTACTCGCCACGGTCTACTGGGTGCTCATCTATCTCGACCAGGACAACCTGGCCCGGCCCGACGCGGTCGCCATCGAGTTCGGGCTCACGATCGTGGTCGCCGCCCCACTGGGCCTGCTGATCAGCGCCGTCGCCCCCCACGATCTGGAGGGCACCCTCGTCCTGATCTCGATCACCGGATTGCAGTTCCTCGTCGAGCCGGACCAGAAGCTCGGCAAGGCCCTGCCGTTCTGGTCGACCCAACAGGTCGGGACCTTCGGCCTCGACGGCGGCGACCCGGAGTACCTGCGCCAGGGCCTCCTGCACGGCGCCGTGTACTGCGTCGGCCTCATTCTGGTCACGGCGGTGCTGGCCAGCGTGCGGCTACGGCAGCGCAGGCACCTGCGGATCCGGGCGGCCGTCCGGTAGGAACAGCCGGGCGGGTGCGGTGCGCCGTGCCCGCCCGACGCTCACCCCACCTCCCGCAGGGCGAACGACACGTCGTTCGGCGGTGCCACCAGCAACGGCAGCCGCTCCTCGGGGGTACGGGCCTGCCGGCGGCGTTGCTCCAACTCGGCCATGCGTCGCATGCACTCGGCACGGGCGGGTGACCCGAAGCCGGTCTCCGGCGCCGCAGTCAGCGAGGCTGCCCAGGCCCGGTAGCGGTAGAGCGGCCGGCGCAGGTTGCGGATGCGGTACAGCCAGGCGACCCGTAGTTGGAAGTCCGTGTCGGAACCGAAGGCCGCGGTGCCGTCGAAGCCGTTGAGCCGAGTGAAGACGTCCCGCCGGACGACCGTCGCCGGGTGCAGCGCGACCGTCTTACGGCCGAACCGGTGCACCAGGTTCCCGTTGCGCGGCATGTGCCGTACCCCCTGGGGGGTGCCCGACGCGTCGATGACGCGGTACCCGCAGCCGACGAGATCGGCCCGGCCCCGTTCGAGCACCGCCAGTTGGCGGGCGAAGCGGTCGGGCTCGCTGACGTCGTCGGCGTCCTGGAAACCGATGTACTTCGTGGACACCGATGCGACCACCGCGTTCTTCAGCCGCAGCGGCCCGACGTTGCGCGACGCGCGCAGCAGCGTGAGCCGTGGGTCGTTCCGCCAGGGTGCGAGCGCGGTGATCCAGTCGTCGTCCGGCGAGTGGTCGTCCGCGACCACGAGCCGCAGGTCGGAATGGGTCTGCCCGAGCACGGAGGCGACCGACTCGGGCAGGTAGGTGGCGCAGCGGAAGTGCGGCACGATCACGGTCAGCAGGGGTTGCCCACCCATCAGGCGCCGACCGGCATCGACTCGCTGCGTACCGCGTCGATGTGCGCCCGCAGCCCCTCCCGGAGGGAGACCGACGCGCGGAAGCCCAGCGCATCGGCCGTACGGGTGACGTCGGCGCGGGTCGACGCCACGTCCCCCGCCCGGTGGGGCTCGACGCGGACGTTCGCCGGGCGGCCCATCAGCTCACTGATCAGGTCGATGATCCCGGTGACCGAGATCTGCTCACCGGTGCCGACGTTGCACACCCGGCTCGGCCCCGGCGCGTCGACCGCCGCCGCCACGGCGCGCACCGCGTCCCTGACGAAGACGAAGTCACGACGCTGCGAGCCGTCGCCGAAGACCCGGATCTCGCGACCGTCGCGGACCGCGGAGATGATCCGTGAGATCAGCATGTCGGGCCGTTGCCGCGGGCCGTACACCGTGAAGAACCGCAGGGCCACACTGGTCAGCACGGAGGCGGGGCGCGCCGCGTAGGCCAGCGCGAGGTGCTCCGCCGCCAGTTTGGTGACGGCGTACGGGGAGATCGGTGCGGGCGGTTGGTCCTCGTTCATCACCCCGTCCGGCTGGTTGCCGTAGACGCTGGACGACGAGGCGATCACCAGCCGTCGTAGTCCGGTCTGCGTCCCTGCCTCCAGGAGCCGTCGGGTGACGATCACGTTCGACTCGACGTAGTCGTCGAAGCGGTCCCACGAGGGCCGGACCCCGGGCAGCGCGGCGAGATGGACCACCGCGGAGGCCCCGTCGAGCAACGGTCGGATGTCCGTGGTGCGCAGGTCGGCGACGACGTGCCCGCCGGCCGCGCCGGCCGGCTGGGGCCGCAGGTCGACACCGACCACCGGCTGGCCACGGCCGGTCAGGTGCTCCACCAGGTGTCGCCCGATGAACCCGGCGGCACCGGTCACCAGCACCGTGCCCCGTGGGTCGTGAACCGTCATTTCCGTGCCCTTCCTGGTGCTGGGACGTGCCTGGCGGTGGACTCTCAGCTGTGCCGGACCGACAGCGTGTGGGCCAGTTCGGTCAGCGCCGACCGCACCTGCGTGGCGATGGGCAGGGAATCGAGCACCGACACCGCCTGCTCGGTGCGGGCGTGGATCATCTCTTCGACCGTCCGTAACGCGCCGGTGTCCCGCACGATGTGCCGCAGCCGCAGTGCCTCCCGCTCGCCGAGGCGCGGGTTGCCGTGCCACCGGGATATCTCGGCGGCCTGGGTGGCGTCAGCCCGTTGCCTGGTCAGCGCCATGAGTACGGTGGACTTCCCGCTGCGCAGATCGCTCAGGGTCGACTTACCGGTGACCGCGTCGTCGCCGAACAGGCCGAGGATGTCGTCACGCAGTTGGAACGCCTCACCGATCGGAACACCGAACCGGGAGAGCCGGTCCACCTCCGGTCGGGGTGCGCCGGCCAGCATCGCGCCGATCTGCAGCGGACGCTCCACCGTGTACTTGGCCGACTTGTAGAGCAGGATCGTCAGGCAGTCGGCCAGATCGGCCCGGACGGCCTCGCCACGGACGTCGAGATACTGCCCGAGCAGCACCTCGACGCGCATGCTCTGGAGTAGCCGGGCCGCCGCCGCCACCCGCTCCGCAGGCAGGCCGCAACTGTGGAACGCCTCGTCGGACCAGGTCAGACAGAGGTCACCCCAGAGGATCGCCGCGTTGCGGCCGTAGTGTTCGGGGTCGCCGCGCCAACCGAGCCGGCGGTGCGCCTGGGCCATGGTGACGTGCAGGGTCGGGTTACCCCGCCGGACGTCGCTGTCGTCCATGATGTCGTCGTGCACCAGGGCGAAGAGGTGGAACAGTTCCAGTGCCGTGGCGGCCACGATGATGCCGGGGTCGTCGTCACCGCCGAACGCCCGCCAACCCAGGCAGCAGAACGTCGGCCGGGTGCGCTTGCCCCCGGCCAGTGCCAGGGCGCGTAGGGCGTCGACCCCGTCGCGCCACTCGGGGTTGGCGTTCATGTCCCGCCGGGCGGTCAGGAAGCTGTCGATCGTGCGTTCCACCTCGACCCTGAGCCCGGGCCCGGAGAGGTCGGGCGCACCTCGGGCGGTCTCGCTGGTGGCGGTCATCTGTCCCCCGTCCGGTCGCAGGCGATGTCGACGGCAGGTAACCGGTGTCCGGTCCCGCCGGGGTGAACGATCGCGCAGGCGCAATGCGGCAGAGCGGGGCCGACCCTCGATGTGAAGTGATCACGATCAGTGACGGCCTGGGTGGGGTGGCCTGCGCTTACGTGACCCCTCGTGGCTGGCTGGGTATCCACTGTAGCCGATCGAGGGGCATCCGGGACCCCCTACTTTGCTTATCAACAATTTCCCGTGTGGGCTTCCTGATCTTGTAGGGGGTTGACTGGAGTCGATTCACGGTGGATTGTTGTGCGAGCGAAATTGACCGATCCGGATGGTGGGGGAGCGGTATGGAGCGGGTCGTGCTACTCGACCAGGACGGCCAAGTCGTAGGTGAGCAGGACAAATATGCCGTCCATCATGGAGGCACGCCGCTCCACCTCGCATTCTCCTGTTACGTGTTCAGCAATAGTGGGCATTTCCTGATGTCGCGCCGATCGTTGCGGAAAAAGACGTGGCCAGGTATATGGACCAACAGCTTCTGCGGCCACCCCGCCCCAGGTGAGGCGATGGCCGACGCGGTCCACCGGCGGGCAGCCGCCGAGCTTGGCCTCACGCTGAGCAACCTTCGTCTGGTGCTTCCCCGCTTCCGCTACCGCGCCGAACTCGACGGTGTGGTCGAGAACGAGATGTGCCCGGTGTACGTGGCCCGCGCGGTGGGCGACCCGGTGCCGAACCCGGACGAGGTCGACCGGGTCGACTGGGTCGACTGGGACTCCTTCCGGGAGCGGGTCCGCACCGACCCGGCCCTGTCCCCGTGGTGCCGGTTGCAGGTCGGCGAACTGGCAGGGCTCGGTCCGGTGCCGGGTGAGTGGCCCACCGGCGACGACGCCGAGCTGCCTCCCGCAGCCAGGGTCGCGGTCGCCGGGCACGGCTGACCAGATGGCGTCTCACGAGCCGCGGACGGCCACGACGAACTGGGCGCGTTACGTCGCCTACGTCGGCGGCCACCGGCGCTGGTTCCTGCTCCTGGCCGCGCTCATCCCGCTCGACGTCGGCACCCAGTTGGTGGCACCGCAGGTCGTACGCCGGTTCATCGACGCGGCGGTGGGCGGCCGGTCGCAGGCCGAGCTGGCCGGATACGCCGTGGTCTTCGTGGTGCTCGCGGTCGTCCGGCAGGTGCTGTCGACAGGCACCGGCTGGGTCTCCGGCCGGGTCGCCTGGCGAACCACCAACGAGGTACGTCGTGACCTGCTCGCGCACGTCCTGCGGCAGGGGCCGACGTTCTTCCTCCGGCACCCGCCCGGGGAACTGGTCGACCGGATGGACGGAGACGTCACCCGGCTGGCCAAGCTGATGTCCGAACTGGTGCTCGACATCGCCGTCCAACTGCTGATGATCATCGGGATCGTCGCGGCGCTGTTCCTGCTCGACTGGCGGTACGGCGCGCTGTTCACCCCGCTCGCCCTGGTGATGCTCCTGCTGCTGCGCCGGCTGCTCGGCCGCGCGGTGCCGCTCATCGCCGACCGGCAACGGGCGGAGGCGGGCCTGCTCGGCTATCTCGAGGAGAACCTGACCGGGCGGGAGGACCTGAACGCCAACGGCGGGACGACCCACGCCCTCCAGACGGCCTGGGAGCGGATCACGCACCACTACCGGCTCGCCCGGCGGGCCGCCCGCGCCACGGTCACCTGGCCGGCGGCCGTCCAGGTGCTCACCGCCGTCAACCTCTGCGCGGCACTGGCCGTCGGTGTGTGGCTCAGCCAGCACCGGGGCGTCAGCGTCGGCACCGTCTTCGCCGGCCTGTCGTACGCGATCCTGCTGCGGATGCCCCTGGTCAGCATCACCTCGCGGTTCCAGGACGTGCAGAACGTCCTGGGCAGCGTCCGCCGCGTCGAGGAACTGTTCGCCGAGGCCCACGTCGTCCCCGACGGCGGTGGCACCCTCCCGCCCGGACGCGGCGCGGTGAGCTTCACCGGCGTCACCTTCGCCTACGACGACCGTCCGGTGCTGTCGGACATCTCGTTCACGATCCCGGCCGGCCGTCGGGTGGCGCTGGTCGGGCGCAGCGGCGGCGGGAAGTCGACCATCCTGCGGATGCTGTTCCGCCAGTACGACCCGCAGGCCGGGACGGTGTCGGTCGGTGGGGTGGACGTCCGGCGGCTGGACGTCGTCGCGTTGCGCTCCCGCATCACGCTCGTCACTCAGGACGTACACGTCATCGCCGGCACGCTGCGCGACAACCTGACCTTCTACGACGACCGGTGGCCCGACGGGGAACTGCGCCACGCGGTGGAGGAGGTCGGCCTGGGCACCTGGTACGCCGCCCTGCCCGACGGCCTCGACACCCGGATCGGGCCGGGTGGGGCCGGGCTGTCCGCCGGCGAGGAGCAGTTGCTCGCGCTGGCCCGCGCACTGCTGACCGACCCCGACATCGTGCTCCTCGACGAGCCGTCGGCCCGCCTCGACCCGCACGCGGAGCGGCGGCTGCGCCGCACGATGGAGCGGTTCATCGAGGGCCGTACGGCGCTCGTCATCGCCCACCGACCCGAGACGCTCACCATCGTCGACGACGTGATGGTGGTCGAGGAGGGCCGGGTCGTGAGCCTGACGCCCCGCCCGGACCCGACGGACGGCACCGACGGGCCGGTCGACCAGCGGTTCTTCGCAGGGCGGTCCTGATGACCACGACGGGCGGCGGCCGTGCCCGCCTGCTGCTGGCCGGTCGCGGACGCCGGTACGCCGTGCTCGCCGCCGTGTGGGCGGTGCTGCGCCTGGGCATGCTCGCCCTGGGACTGCTGATGCAGACGGCGTTCGACTCCCTCAGCGGCCAGTCGGCCGCCGGCCTCAACCTGTGGAGCGTCGTCGCGCTCGTCGCCGGCATCGAGGCCGCACGCATCTCGCTGCAGTTCAGCACGGTCGTGCCCTGGCTCGAACCACGCATGCAGTACCACACCGTCGGCGCGTTGCGGATGTCGCTGTTCGAGTCCCTGCTCGAACCGCCACCGCAGGCCGGACGCGGCAGCGTGGGCGAGGCCGTCGCGACCGTCGGCACCGACGCCGCCGACGCCGGCTTCTTCGTGGTGTGGTCACCGATCAACATCGCCCGCTGGCTCTTCGCAGTCGCCGCGATCACCATCATGATGCGTATCGACGTGCTCATCACGCTGAGCATCCTCGGGCTCTTCGTGCTGATCGTGGCGCTGATGCGTCTGGTGCACGGGCGGATGATGGCCTACCGCGAGCAGAGTCGCGCCCAGACCGCACGGGTCACCGAGGCGCTGCGCGAGGTGACGGGCGCGGCGCTGGGCGTGCAGGCCGCGCAGGCCGAGGACGCCGTCACCCGGCACCTCGACCGGCTCAACGCCGACCGGGCCAGGATCGCCGTCGCCGAGGAACTCGCCGTCGCCGTGCAGCGCAGCACCCTGCTGAACGCCGCTCCGCTCGGCACCGGGATCGTGCTGCTGATCGCCGCCCCGGCCCTCAGCAGCAACGAGCTGTCCATCGGCGACATGGTGCTGTTCACGTTCTACCTGCAACTGCTCGTCGACACGCTCGCCTCCCTCGGCGTGCTCACCGTCCAGTTGCAACGCGTGCTCGTCGCGCTGCGCCGGATGACGGCGATCACGGGTGGTCGGCTGCACCCCCGGCACGGGATGGATCTCGACCAGGGGCGACCCGGTGCGATGACAGGTGTCCCACCGCGGCGGCCACCCCCGCCGCCCGCTCCGGGCCCACCAACGATCACGGTCACGGACCTCACCGCACGGCACGACGGTGCGGCCCACGGACTGACCGGCGTCGGCTTCACGATGCCGGCCGGGCAACTGACGGTGGTGATGGGCCAGGTCGGCTCGGGCAAGACCACGCTGCTGCGGGCCCTGCTCGGTCAGGTGCCGGGGACGACCGGTGAGGTGCGCTGGGACGACGTCCCGCTGCCCGCCGACCGCCGCGCGGTGCTCGTGCCGCCCCGGTGCGCGTACACGCCGCAGGTGCCGCGACTGTTCACCGGCACCATCCGGGAGAACATCCTGCTCGGGCTGCCGGCGGACCGGCTGGCCGATGCGGTGTCCCGCGCCGCGCTCGACGCCGACCTGGCGACGATGCCCGACGGGCTCGACACGGTGATCGGGCCGCGCGGCCTGCGCCTCTCCGGTGGCCAGGCACAACGGGTGGCCGTGGCACGGATGCTCGTGCGCCGTACCCCGCTGGTGCTGTGCGACGACGTCTCCAGCGCACTCGATCCCGAGACGAGCGACGCCCTGTGGGAGGGGATCCTCCGCGACGGCGGGAGCACGGTCCTGGCGGTGTCCCACCGGCCCGAGGTGCTCCGCCGGGCCGCCCTCGTCGTCGTCCTGCACGACGGTCGCCTGACGGCGGTCGGGGCCCCGGCGGACCTGCTCGACAGCTCCGACGAGATACGCCGGCTCTGGTCCGCCGTGACCCACGACTAACCCATGCGGAGGCATCGATGTTCGAGCTAGTGACCCGGCCCGTCCGGTGGGCGATCCGGCGCGGCTACCAGCCCGCCGAGGGGGATCCGCCGCCCACCGGGTGCCTCGTGGTCCGCCCCGGACCGGTCGTCGTCCGGTCCGGAATCCCGGTCCGGGACGTGGCCGCGGCGCTCGGCGACGGCTTCGCCGGTGGGTTGGCGCTGGTCCTGCCGACCTACGTGGGGCGCGCCCCGCTGTCGAGCCACCGCGAGAGCGTCGAGGAACTCGTCAGCCAGCTCACCGACCTCCCCCCGACGGTGGCCGCCCGCCCGCTGGTGCTGGTCGTCGGCATGCAGTACCGCGACGACCAGCACGACGAGGCGGTCGAGCGGCTGCGCCGGCTGAGTGAGGTCGCCGCCTCCCCGGGCGGGTCGACCTTCGTCGGCATCGCGATGCCCCAGGCCGGGAAGAGCCGCATGCTCAACGCCGCCTTCGCCATGGCCACCGGCCTCGGCCTGGCCGGCGTGGCGTGGGTCGACGACGACGTCACGTTCAGCACCGGCTGCATCGGCCGGCTGTTCGAGGACTTCCTCGACCGGGGCGCCCGGGGCTCGGTCGGGGCGAGCAAGGTCCCCCAACCCAACCCCTACGCGGCGGCCCGGTTGCTGCACCGGGGCAAGGGGATCACCAAGACGCCGAAGTTCAGCTACCCGCACGGCTGCTGCATGGTGGTCGACGCCGACCTGGCGGCCCGGGGCATCCCGGACCGCTACACCTGTGAGGACGACTACTTCTGCTTCGCGCTGCTCGATCCGCGCGACGAGAACCCGCTGCACCGTACGCACATCGTCGCGGACGCCGTGAGCTACCACCTGACCGGCGGCCCGGCGGGTGAGATCAGACAGCGCGTCAACCGTTCGCTGCTGACCGCGGCGGTGCTGATGGCCGACTTTCCCGCCGACGTCGCCGGGCGGTACTGGCGCATGTACTTCTACGGGCTGTGGCCGCTGGCGCCCGCCGCCCGGGGCCAGGGCGTCCGCTTCGCGGCGAAGAAGTGGCTGCTCAAGTCGATCCACTTCGGCTGGTTCTCGACGGTGGCGCTGGGGCTGGCCGTACGCGGCGTCGCCGGTCGGCCCCGACGCGAGATCCCCTGGTCGGCATACACGAAGCACGCCAAGCCAACGGCCTCGTCGGTCCCGTTGTCTCCCACGATCTCCGGAGGGGAACGCGCATGACAGACATCGCGAAATACATCAAGCAACGCGCACAGGGCAAAGGTGTCCTGAACGTGCTCAGCGGGGTGTCCCGCACCTACCTCAACGGCACCGGAACCAAGACGCTCAGCGACGCCGCCTGGCTCAAGCAGAAGTCCAGCCGCACGCCACCGCAGTTCAGCATGATCGCGATCGAGACGATGAGCGGCTGCAACTACCGCTGCTCGTTCTGCCCCATCGGCACCATCAAGATGCCGTCCGGCCGGATGTCGATGGAACTCTACGAGTCGCTGCTCGACCAACTCGCCGACTTCACCGGCGTCATCCACCCGTACCTGTTCAACGAGCCGCTGCTGGACCGGCGGCTACCCGAGATGGTGCGGATGGCCAAGGAACGCACCAGGGCGTCGATCTCCATCCAGACCAACGGCTCCAAGCTCACCGAGGAACTGGCCGACGAGCTGACGAAGTACGCCACCGTCGTGGTCAACGACTACACCACCGACCTGTCGGTGCTGGAGAAGGTCCGCCGGTACCCGGCCCGACCCGAGCTGGTGCTGGTCGACCGCGACCCGGACGCCACCCTCACCAACCGGGCCGGCAACGTGCTGGGGCGGCCGACCGTGCTGCTCAACCAGTTCTGCGTCCGGCCGTTCAACGAGTTCTACATCACCCATGACGGCCGTGTCGTCCTGTGCTGCCAGGACTGGAGCGTGCAGGAGGTCATGGGCAACGTCAACGACAACACCATCGAGGAGATCTGGAACAACGAGAAGTACACCGCCCGCCGCGCGAGCCTGCTGCGAAAGGAGCGGACCGACCTATGCGCGAAGTGCGACTTCCCGGGAATCTGAGCACGGTCCCGGCCACCGCCCCGGTGCTGACGGCGCTGCGGGCGCAGGCCCCCGGGCTCCTGCACGTCGTCGATCCGTACAAGGTGCCGCTGGCCGAGGCGGTCGAGAAGGCACGGGCGATGGCCGACCTCGGTCATCCCGCGCTGCTGGTCGGCAGCACCGACAACCCCGCGTTCGACCAGCAGGTCGCCCCCTACGTCGCCGAGCTGCGCGAGCGGACCGACCTGCCACTCATCCTGCACTTCCCGTCGATACCCGGACGGGGCGCCCCGCTGTGTCCGGGCGCCGACGCGGTGCTGGTGCACGCGGTGCTGAACTCGGTGCGGTCGTTCTTCGTCACCGGGGGTCTGGCCGCCACCGCCCGCACCGCGACCGCGCTCGGGCAGGACGGACCCGAACTGCTGCGCTCGGCGTCGTTCGCCTTCGGCGCCGACGGCAAGACCCACGAGGCGGTCGGCGCCCGGCCGGCGGCCGAGGACGGCCTGGAACTGCCCCGGCTGGTGGCCGAGGTCGCCGCCGCCGACTTCGACCTCGCCTACCTGCTCTACCGGCACGGCCGGGTCCCCGACCGGGTGCTGCGTGCCTACCGGCGCGGCCTGGCACCCCAGCAGTTGCTCTTCGTCGGCGGCGGGGTCAACGCGTACCGTCAGGTCCGCGAGTACCACGACTGCGGCGTCGACTGGGTCGTCGTCGGCAACGGCCTGGAGACCGCCGACTGGCGGGACACCCTGCACGGCCTGTCCGGCCGTCCGGGTGGACGGGCCGGCGGCGCGGGCGACCCGGCCGTCCCCCCGGCGCTCGCCGCCGAGTTGCAGCGCGGGCTGCGCCGGCCCGTACGGTCCGACCCGGCCGGCCGGGCGGCCTACGCCACGAACGTCGGCCGGCTGCACGAGTTGCTACCGGCCGTGGTGACCCCGGTGACCTCGGCCGAGGAGGTCGCGCACGTCCTGCGGACCACCCGGGCGGCCGGCACACCCGTCGCGGTGCGGGGCAGTGGCCACTCCTTCGGCCGGCAGGGCCTGTCCGACGGCGGGGTGCTGATCGTCGGCGAGCCGGGGGACCCCGCAGTCCGGGTCCTCGACGACGGCACCGCCGAGGTGTCCGCCCGGGCCCCCTGGTACGCCGCCGAACTGGCCCTGAACGCCCAGGGACGCAGCATCCCGGTGCTGACCAACCACCTGACGGTCTCGATCGGCGGCACCCTGTCCGTCGGCGGGTACGGCGAGGGCACCATCACCCACGGCGGCCAGGTCGACCTGGTCCAGCGGTTCCGGCTGGTCCTGCCCGACGGGCAGCCGCGGTGGTGCTCGCCCACCGAGTCGCCGGAGCTGTTCCGCTACGGCATCGGCGCGCTGGGCACCCTGGGCGTGCTGGACCGGGTGGTGCTGCGCACGGTCGAGCACCAGCGGCACACCACCATCGCCACCCAGCGGCATCCGTCCCTGACCGCCCTGGTGGCGGAGGTCGGGTGGATGGCGCAGGAGCAGCGCTCGCCGGTCGACCTCTTCTCCGCCCAGCACTACGAGGGGGGTTTCGTCGCCACGTACGGGATGCGCGGCGGCCCGCTGCCGCAGCGGCTGCAGGGGCGCGCCGAGACCCGCGTCGAGGCCGACTGGCCGCTGCGGTCCATGCGGGAGTCCCGGCGCAACCCGGCCGACCCGTCGGTGCACTTCATCTGGGCCGACTACTGCCTGTCGTTGCCGGCCGCGGCCGAGTTCGCCCGCTTCCTCGACGCGGAGGTCCTGGCGGGCACCGGCTACCGGGAGGGTGGTGGCAGGCTGCTCATGCTCGGCGTGCACCGGCCCGAGCAGCGGCCGGGCGTGCCGTTCACCCCGGCGGCCGGTCTGCGGGGCCTGGCGCTCGGCTTCGGACTGTACTTCAGCGTCCCGCGCGGGGACCGGCCCGCCGTCGACCGGGTGCAGGGCCTGCACCGTCGGGTGCTGGCCGAGTGCCTCGCGCTCGGCGGGCGGCCCTACCTCGCCGGCTGGTACGACCTGACCGAAGCGGACCTGCAGTCGATGTACGGCGACGACCTCACCACCCTGCGCCGGCTGCGCCGGGAGTTGGACCCGCAGGGTCTGTTCAACCAGGGACTGCTGGCATGACACCGCGAGCGCGACGGAGGGAGTGGGCATGACCCGCAGCGTGCAGGTCATCTCGATGCGCACCTGGGGAGAGCTGGGGAACCTCCTGGCCGGGCGGACACTCGCCGCGACCCTGGCCGGCGGTCTCGACGACGTCGACGTCACCGTCGTCGAGGCCGAGACGATCTTCCCGCAGTTCGCCGAGGCCGGGGCCGCCATCCGTGAGCTGGTGGCGGCCCGGCTGCCCGCCGACGAGGTCCGGGCCGGCTACCTGAGCCTGATGGCCGACTTCACCAGCCGGCTGCCGGGCGGCCTGGACGACGACCCGGTGCCGGCGGCGACCGCCGACCGGTTGGCCGCCGTCGTCGAGCACTTCGCCACGACGAAGCCGGACCTGGTGATCGGCACCAAGGGGGTGATCTCCCGGCTGAGCCACGCCGCGCTGCGGGTCGCGGACCTGCCGACCCCGGTGGTCAACTACGTGACCAACGAGGGGCTGCTCCGGCTGCCGGTGCACCGGGCCCCGCACCTGCCCGTGCACCTGGTGCAGTTCGACCGGGCCCGGGACTATCTCGTCCGCGAGCACGGCTACCGGCCCGAGCGGGTCGTGCCGGTGGGCCGGCTGCTCGCGCAGGCCCAGGCCGCCCAGGTCTTCGAGGGCACCGGGCAGGCCGGCCGCATCGGTGCCACCGACGCCGACGCCATGGAGTCGGCGCTGGCCGAGGCGCGTACCCGGGTCCTGATCCTGTCCAACCGGGGCGGTCGGGAGTATCTCGCCGCCGTCGAGCGGATCGCCGGCGCCCACCCGGACGCGGCGCTGGTCTTCATCGCGTACAACAATCCGGCGATGGCCGCCGAGGCCGCCGAACTGCTGACCGAGTTGAAGGTGCCGGCCTGGCAGACCTTCGACCGGCTGGCGCAGGGCGACTACCTGCGGTACCTGTCCTGGCTGCACGCCGCCGACGCGCCACTGTTCATCTCCAAGACCGGACCGAACTCCATGCTGGAGGGGCTCTACTTCGGCATCCCGCAACTGCTGGTGCGCTCCGGTCTGCCGATGGAGGAGTGGGTTGGTCCGTTCCTCGCCGAGCACGGCGTCGGCCAGGGCTTCGACCGGATGGAGGATCTGGTCGACGTCGCGGTGCGCTGGCTGGGCGACCCCGACGAGCTGCCCCGACGCCGCCACCTGGCCTCCACCCTGGCCCGTACGCTGCTCGATCCGGACCGGGCCCGGCAGCGCACCGTGGCCGCCGTCGCCGCGGTGCTCGACGGCGGGCCGGTGCGGGTCGACGAGGAGGCCCCGTGCTCTCCGGAGTGAGCGGCCTGGACGACGAGTGGGCGGTCGCGCAGCGCGTCCTGCTGGAGCGGGTCACCGACCGGCTCGCCGGGACCGGCATGACGCCGGAGGGGCTGGAGTACGTCCGGCAGATGAAGGGCTATCCCCGGATTCCCTACTTCGCCGCGCTGTGGGTGCCGGACGCGGCGCTGCGGCAGGAACTGGGCATCGCGATCTGCACCCACGCGATGGGGATCAAGCTCGTCGACGACCTGATGGACGGCGACCAGCCGATCCGGCCCTGGGACCAGATCCTCGGCATGTTCCTCACCCAGAGCAGCACGGCGACCTTCGGCGCCCACCACCGGCCGGCCGAGGTGCTGCGGGTCTTCGACGAGGACTACGGGGTGATCTGGCGGGAGCAGATCAACGAGGCGGAACGCCCGGCACACGACCTGGACAGCTGGATCCACTACGCCAGCATCAAGTCGGGTCGGATGATGATGTGCTACGCCTCCGCCGCCTGCCTCGCCGCCGACGTCGTGGACCGGCTGCCCGCCGCGCGCGCGTTCTGCGAGGCGTTCGGCGTCCTGTTCATGATCGGTGACGACATCCGTGACCACCGCGACCTCGGAGAGACCGGTGGCAACCTGTGTCACCTGATCCGTAGCGGGCGGGTGAGCCGCGAGGCGGCCGTCGCGGCGACCCGCTGGTGGCGCGCGGAGGCGCTGCGCGCCCTGGCGGAGTTCCCACCCGAGTTCCCGATCGCCGGCTTCATGGCCGACTTCGCCGACCGTCTGATCACCTTTCTTCTGGAGGACGACCGTGTTGACGTTTCCTGAGTTCAAGGCCGAGATGGACGCCAGCCAGGCGCGGGTGGTCCAGCGGTGTCTCACCGAACTCACCAGCCTGGGCATGTCCCGCCAGGGGCTGGACTTCGTACGCGACCTGCCCGGCTACCCGCGTACCCCTTATTACACGACGCTGTGGGTGCACGACCCGCAGGTGCGCGCCGACCTCGGCGCGGGGGTATCGATCCACGCGGTCGGCGTGAAGCTGATCGACGACCTCATCGACGACGACCAGCCGCTCTCGCCGCGCGACCAGATCTTCGGCGTCCAGTTGCTCTCGGTCGGCACCACGCTGCTGGCCAGCCACCAGCGCCCGGTCGAGGTGCTGAAGACGCTCGAGGACGACTACCGGGACATCTGGCGGCAGGAGATCGTCGAGGTCGCCGCGCCCCGGCCGACCACCGTCGAGTCGTGGATCGCGGCGGCCCGGATCAAGGCAGGGGTGATGCTCGCCAACTACGCCGCGGTCAACTGCCTCGCGGGCGGGGTTCCCGAGCTGGTGGGGCCGGCCCGGGAGTTCGGTGAGGCACTGGGCGTGCTCTACATGATCGGCGACGACGCGGTCGACTTCGACGAGATCCAGGAGCGCGACGGGAACCTCGCCCACCTGGTCGCCACGGGCGCGGCCGACCTCACCGACGTCGCCGCCGCGATCGACGAGTGGCGCGACCGGGCCGTCGCGGCGGTGCGGCAGGGCGACCCGGTGTGCGACCTGGTGCCGTTCTTCGACCACTTCGCGGTGAAGCTCAAGGGCCTGCTCAGCCGGCCGGCGGCGACCGTCTGATGACGCCGCACCAACCGCTCGCCCGGCTGCTTGCCGGGAAACTGGTGGATCCGGCACCCGAGGGCTGCCAGCGGGACTTCGGCCGGCTGCACCGTCGGCAGCCGCAGGCGGTGGTCTACCCCGCCGGTGTCGCCGACGTGCAGGAGACGGTGCGGTACGCCCTCGCCGGCGGGCTGGCCGTCGTCGCCCGGGGAAACGGATGCAGCAGCAACGGGCAGAGCCTCACCGACAGCCTGCAACTGGACACCACCGCGTTGGACCGGATCGAGCTGGTCGACGCGGCGACGGTGCGGGTCGAGTCGGGGGTGCGCTGGGGAACCCTGCACCGCTGGCTGCACGAGCACGGCCTCGCCCTGGCGGTCGTGACCAGCAACGAACACGCCACGGTCGGCGGGACGCTGTCGGTCGGCGGGTTCGGGCCGACGTCGCCCTTCGTCGGTTCGGTCGTCGACCAGGTGACGGCGCTGGATGTCGTCACGGGTGACGGCGCGCTCGTGCGCGCGACCGCCGACGGGCCGCACCGGGAGTTGTTCCGGTACGCGCTCTGCGGCCTCGGCCAGGTGGCGGTGATCGTCCGGGCCGACCTGCGGGTGGTCCCCGCCCAACCGGCCGTCCTGGTCCGCCGGCTCGGCGGCGACGACCTCGCCACCGTGGCGGAGCACGTGTGGGGCGACGAGCGGCTGCGGGTGTGTCGTACGGTGTTCTCCACCGCCGCCGGCCGGTGGAAGGTCGAGGTCGGCCGGGCTGCGGGTGACGCGGCGGCCGGGCCGGACGAGACCCCGGTCGCCGACTACCACCAGCGGCTGTTCGAGGCGGAGGCGGGATTCTCCGTCGGCATCGCCCGCGCCCAGGTCGCCGCAGGGCTGCTGGCCGACGCCGCCGACGCGCGTCGGCTGTGGAGCGACTTCTTCCTGCCGATGGAGAACGCCGACGCCTTCTTCGCCGCCGTCCGCGACAGGTTCGCCGACCCCGCGGTGATCCCGGTGGTCAACGGCACGTTCCTGCGTCCCGGGGACCGGCCCCGGCCACCGCTGAGCCCGTTGCCCGCTGCCGACCGGGTACGAACGTTCGGCTTCTACTGCATCGTGCCTCCGGACCGGGTGGACGCCTACCGGGAGCACTTCGACGCGGCGGGGGCGCTCTGTCACGACCTCGGCGGCCGGGTCTACCTGCACGGCTACCACCGGGTGGAGCGGGACTTCTACCGGGCCCAGTTCGGTGCGCCGACCGTCGACCGGTGGCGGGAGGTGAAGCGCCGCTACGACCCGGGAACCGTGCTCGGCCCACGGCTGCCGATCTGAACCGTCCCGTGGCCCGGCCGGCCCGCGTCCGCCCGCGCGGTGCCGGCCGGGCCGAACCGGCCCGGGTCGGGGGCGTCGGTCCGATCCGCCGCACGATCGATGTCGATCGATTATCGTCAGATCCTGCGAGGTGCACCGCCACCCGGCGTCGACCTGCGTCCTCGCTCCGCCGCGCAGCGGTGCGCCGTACCCCGGAGGAGCCACCACCGCCATGAGACCGACGAGCAGCCTTCCCGGCGTCGCCGCGGCAGCCGTGACCCTGGCCGCCGCCCTGGCCGGGGTCAGCGCACCCGGCGCCGGCGCGACCCCGCCCTCATCCACCGCCGTGCCGGGCAGCCCGCCACCGAGCAGTCCCGTGCCGGGCGACCCGGCACCGAGCGGGGCCGCCTGCACCATCCGGTACTCGGCCTACACCTGGGAAACCTACCTGACGAGCAGCATCACCATCGTCAACACCGGCGCCACCACGGTCACCTCCTGGCGGCTGACGTTTCCGCTGCCCGCCGGGCAACGCATCACGACCGGCTGGAACGCGGTGTATTCGCCGTCGAGTGGCACCGTCACGGCCCGTGGCCACGACGACCACGTCACCATCGGGCCGGGTGGGGCGATCGCCATCGGGTTCGTGGCCGACCACACCGGTGACACCGGCAGCCCGTCCTCGTTCGCCCTCAACGGGACGCCCTGCGCGCTCGGCTGAGCCGGCGGTCAGGCGACGACGTCGTTCCGCAGGTGTCAGTGGGCCGACGGCGGCCAGCGGTGCGTACGCCACGCGTGCCAGGTCGGGAATCCCGCCGGGGGAGCATCGACGGGCTCGCTGCCGTCGAGTTCCCCCGGTGTGGGGACGTCGAGGCGGGCGGCCCACCCGGCGAGTTCCTCGTCCGTCATGGGCCAGGTCGTGTGCGGCGCGTCGGCCTGGCGTCGGTCACGCCGGATGCGCTGCTGCGACGGGGTGAGGGTGCAGTAGCGCAGCTCCACCCGCGCGCCGAGGTCCGCTGCGGCCTGGCGCAGGGCGGAACGTTCGTCGCGGCTCCAGAGGCCGAAGTCGAGCACGACATTGGTGCCGAGTTCGAGGGCGCGTAGTGCGATCCCGATGAGCCGTCCCTCGATCACGGCCCCCGCCAGGGGTGGGTTCCTTGGCCCGTAGAGCGCCTTCACCCACTCGTCCTTCGTCAGGCGAAGGGCATCGTGTTCGACCTCGATACGCCGCGCCGCCGTGGTCTTCCCGGTGCAGGGGAGTCCCACGGTCAGGAACAGTGTCGGTCGCCCCATCGTCACCCTCCGGTCGGCGCGCCCCATCATCGCTCGTCTCCGCGCCTGCCGCTCGTGGTTGCGGCGGTGGGCGCCGGCTGTTCAGGCCGCTGCGCCGCCATCCGACGGTGCGCTACGGCGCAGTTCGCGCAGGACACCGTGGCGGTGCAGGGCCCAGGCGAGGCGGGGAACGGCCGGGTGGCGGAGGAACAGCACGGCGGCGCGGCGGACCAGGCCGACCCGGTCGGCGTCCACCTGGTTCTCGACCGCCTGCCAGATCAGTTCGCGTACCCGGGCGTCGTCCAGCACGGCGCGTACCTCACGCCGCACCTTGGGGTCCTCGGCCGCCGCGGTGACGGCGGCAGCCTGACCCGGCCGGTCGGCATGCGGTCGCACCACCGCCGCGAGGAGGGGACGGCGTACCGCGTCGCGTTCCAGCAGCAGCAACACCGCTTCCCGGATCTCGGTCGTGTCCAGGCTGGACCGCAGCAGCCGCAGCAGGCTGCGTTCCACCTCGCGGTCGTGGTCCGGGACGGAGAGCGCGGCCAGGAGCAGCGCCACCTCGTCGAGGTCGACGACGTGGCGCACCCCGTCGCGGAACTCCGGTAGGCCCCAGGCCGCCTGTAGGGCCGTCACGAGATCGCGGTTCACGGCCCTCCGCTACCCGCAACGGGCAACGGGCAAAACCCCGACCGGCCGGTTGGGGTGGCGGTGATCCCGTCGTGTGGCGCATAATTATCGTACGCGTATAGTTTATCTGTAGGAAAACAATGAGGAGCTGGCATGGTCCAGACGGAGCCGAGCAGGCGTGGCGCACTGATCGCAGTGGCCCTGGCGCAGTTCATGGTCACCCTGGACATGACAATCGTTAATGTCGCGCTGCCGTCGCTCGATGCTGATCTCGGCTTCGGAGAGACTCAGCTGCCCTGGGTCGTCAACATCTACGCCCTGCTGTTCGGCGGCTTCCTCATGCTCGGCGGCCGCGCGGCCGACCTGTTCGGCCAGCGCCGCCTGCTGCTGAGCGGCACGGTGCTCTTCGCGTTCGCGTCGCTGATGGGTGGCCTGGCGCAGGCACCGTGGCAGCTGATCGTGGCCCGGGCCCTGCAGGGCGCGGGCGCCGCCATGATGGCGCCGGCCGCACTCGCCGTGCTCACGCTGACCCAGCGTGAGGGCCGGGAACGCATCCGTGCCCTGGGCGTCTACGCCGCTGTCTCGGCTGTAGGCGGCGCGGCCGGGGTGCTCAGTGGCGGCCTGCTCACCCAGTACGCGGGTTGGCGATGGGTGATGTTGGTCAACGTTCCGATGGCCGCCTGCGTTGTCCTGCTCGCCCTGACGGGCGTGCCGGGTGGGTTGCTCAGCGCTCCGCTCGGTCGCAAGTTGGACATCGGTGGCGCGGTGCTGGTCACCGCTGGTGTGGGCACCCTGGTGCTCGGGCTCGTCCGCACCGAACAGCACGGCTGGGGTTCGACCACGACCCTGCTCACCCTCGGCGCGGCCGTGCTGCTGCTCGTGCTCTTCGTGCTGTGGGAGACCCGGGGTGTCAAGGGCGACCCGCTCGTACGGCTCGGCCTGCTCACCAAGCGCAATGTGGCCGGTGCCAACCTCTTCATCCTGCTGCTCTGCGCGGGTCAGTTCGCGGCCTTCTACTTCATCTCGCTCTATCTGCAGGAGGTGCTGCGCTTCGACGCGGCGCGCGCCGGTGCCGCCTTCCTGCCGCTGACGCTCACCGTGGTGGTGGCGATCAACATTTCGACCCGGTTGCTTCCCCGGACCGGCCCCAGGGCGCTGCTGGTGGCTGGTGGCCTGCTCGCCGCGGTGGGCTTCGCCTGGTTCGGGGCGCTCGACGTCGACGGCAGCTTCGTGGCCGACCTGCTGGGCCCCTCGATCCTCACCGGCCTGGGCATGGGCATCTCGTTCGTGCCGCTGACCGGAGCCGCAGTCGGTGGTCTGCCCCGGCACGAGGCCGGCATGGCCTCGGCCGTACTCAACAGCTCCCGCCAGATCGGCGGTGCTCTCGGCCTGGCCGCCCTGGTCACCGCGCAGACCACGTACACGGCCCAACGCCGATCCGCCGGTGACCCGCCGCTGGACGCGCTGACCGGTGGATTCGGCGTCGGCCTCACGCTGTCAGGCGCGCTGTTGTTCATCGCCGCCCTCGTGGCACTGTTCGTTCTCCCTGGTAAGCGGGCCGTCGGCCGCCCGGCCGGTGGACCGGCGGTCCGGCGCGGCGCCGCGTCGTCTTCCCCCAAGACGACGACCGCGCCCGCCGGGCCGCTCTCGGATCGTGCTGCCTCACCCCTCAGCGAATCGAGGTGACGACTCCGATGGCTGAGCAGACCCGGCTGTGGCAGCTACTGCGCCCCCACCGCTACCAGCTCGCCGGTGCATTGTTCCTGCAGGTCGTCAGCGCCGTCGGCGGCCTGGTGCCCTATCTGGCCGTGGTGGAGCTCGGCCGCGAGCTGCTCGCTCCGGGGCCGCCCGACCGGCGTCGGATCTGGCTCGTCGTGGCCGTCGCCGCAGCCGGCCTGCTGGTCCGGCTGGTCGCGGGAGCACTGGCCTCGGCGGTTGCCCACACGGCCGACAGCAGCATGCAGCTCTCGTTGCGTCGAATCCTCGCCCGGCAGCTGACCGAGGTGCCGATGAGCTGGTTCTCCCGGCAGAGTTCCGGTGGCCTCAACCAGGTCGTCCAGAACGACGTCAACGATCTGCACACATTGGTCGCCCACACCCCTGGCGAGCTGACCTCGGCTGTCGTGGTCCCGGTCCTGTCGTTGGTCTACCTCGCCACCATCGACTGGCGGATGACGCTGGTGGCCCTCGTGCCGGTCCTGGTCGGGCTCGTGCTGCGTCGCGCGCTCTCCACCGAGCGACGCAAACGCGACGAGCTCGAGGTGGACGCCGCGATGGGGCGGATCGCGGTCGCGGCGGTGGAGTTCGTCGAGGGCATCGCCGTGGTCAAGACGTTCGGTGGCGGTGGACGCGCGCACGGGCGGTTCGTCGCCGCCGCCGACGACTTCGCCCAACTCTTCCTGCGCTGGGTGGGCCGTGCGGCGTGGCTCGCCTCACTGGCCACCCTGGTGCTCTCACCGATGTTCGTGCTGCTGGTCGTGCTGGTCGGCGGTACCGCAATGATCGGATCGGGCACCCTCGCTCCGGCTGACCTGCTGCCGTTCCTCCTGCTGTCCCTGGCGCTCACGGCACCCGTCGCGGCACTGGCCCACGGCCTGGACAACGTCAACGCCGCCCGCCGGGCAGCAGTCCGGATCGGAGCGATCCTGGCGGTGCCGCCCGCCCCGCGCCCGGCGACGCCGCGGATCCCCGATGGTCACCTCATCGAGCTGCGCAACGTCAGTTTCAGCTACGACGGGAAGCGCACGGTGCTCAGCGACCTCGACGTGGTGATTCCGCCCGGCAGCAAGGTGGCCGTTGTCGGCGCGTCCGGTGCCGGCAAGTCCACCGTCGCGCAGTTGCTGCTCGGCTTCCTCACCCCGACCACCGGATCGGTGCTGCTCGGCGGCGTCGAGGTCCGCGACATCGAACCCTCCGTGCTCTATCGACATGTCGCGTTCGTCCCGCAGGACGTCCGGCTGCTCCGCACCACCGTCGCCGACAACATCGCGCTCGCGTCGTCGACGGCCAGCCCCGAGGAGGTGGTGCGGGCCGCACGCGAGGCGGGAATCGACGCGCACCTCGACAGCCTGCCCCGCGGCTACGAATCCGTGGTCGGCGAGGACGCCGGACTCTCCGGCGGCGAAGCCCAGCGGGTTTCGGTGGCGCGGGCCCTGCTGCTCGACGCTCCCGTGCTCGTGCTGGACGAGGCCACCGCGTTCGCCGACCCGGCGACCGAGGCGAAGACCCGCGCGGCGATAGACCGCGCGGACAACCGGCGTACCCGGGTGGTGATCGCCCACCGGCTCGAGACGATCCGTGACGCCGATCTTGTGCTGGTCATGGCGGACGGCCGGATCGCCGAGCGGGGCACCTTCGACGGGTTGCTCGCCGCCGACGGGTTGCTCGCCGCCATGTGGCGTGCCCAGCAGGCACCCACCGGGGTAACCGTGGCGGCGGAAGCCGTCGCGCCACCGAGAGGAGCCACGTGGTGATCGCCCTGCTCTCCCGGATCCTCGGGCCTGACCACGTACGCCCGCTGAACCGTGCCCTCGTCCTGATCACTGTCGCATCCGTCGCCGAAGGGCTGGCCTATGCGTTGCTGATCCCGCTGCTGCGGGCGCTGCTGGCCGGTGATGCCCCGGGTGCCTGGCCGTGGCTCGCCGCGTTCGGTGGCGCGGTGGCGGTCGCCATGGTGCTGCGGTTCCGCAGCGATGTCGCCGGCTTCAGCACCGGGGCGGCCCTGTCCCGGGGCCTGCACCACCGGCTCGGCGACCACCTGGCCCGCCTGCCGCTCGGCTGGTTCACCCGTCGGCGGCTCGGTGAGGTCGGCATGCTCGCCAGTCGGGGCGTCCTGTCGACCATGGCGGTGCCGGCGCACCGGCTCCAGCCGATGATCGGTGCGGTGGCGACGCCGGCGACGGTGGCGCTCGTGCTCTTTCTGGTCGACTGGCGGCTCGCGCTGGCCGCGCTGGCCACGGCGCCACTGATCCTGCTGGCCCAGGTCTGGACGAATCGAACGACCGCGAACCTGGACCGCGAGCGGTCGGTCAGCGCCGACGACGCCGCGAGCAGGGTCGTGGAGTACGTGCAGGCCCAGCCCGTCCTGCGGATGGGTGGCACGACCGGCCGGGGCTACGGGCTGCTCGACTCGGCCCTTGCCGAGCAGCAACGCACCGGGCGACGTGCGGCGATCAAGGCGATCCCCGGCGTGCTGGCGCTCTCCCTCACGGTGCAGGCCGGGCTGACCGCGCCGCTCGTCCTCGGTGCCGGCCTGGCGCTCAGCGACGGGATCGGCACGATCGACCTGCTGGTCGTGTTGATCCTCGCGACCCGGTGCGTCGACCCGCTCCTGTCGCTCTCGGACCTCGCCGGCCAACTGCGCAACTCCCGGGAGGAACTGGAGCGGATCGACGCGGTGCTCGCGACTCCCACCTTGCCGGAGCCTGCCGATCCGGCTCCGGTACGCGGTGGCGACATCGAACTGGACACCGTCAGGTTCGTCCGCGACGGCCGGGAGGTGCTGCACGGCGTCTCGGCCGTCATCCCCGAGGGCGCACGGGTCGCATTCGTGGGACCGTCCGGTGCCGGCAAGAGCACCATTCTCCAACTCATCGCCCGTTTTCATGATCCAGATTCGGGTGCCGTCAGGCTCGGCGGTGAGGATCTGAAAGGACTTGGGTCGGCACAGGTGACGGAGCACGTGTCGATCGTCTTTCAAGATGTCTACCTCTTCGATGCAACGATCTCTGAGAACGTACGACTGGGTCGTCCCGACGCCTCCGACGAGGAGGTCTTCGCGGCGGCGCGGGCGGCGAACCTCCAGGAGGTGGTGGATCGCTTTCCCCGGGGATGGGACACCGCAGTGGGTGCGGGTGGTGCGGCGCTGTCCGGCGGCGAGCGGCAGCGGGTGTCGATCGCGCGGGCGCTGCTCAAGGACGCACCCGTGCTCCTGCTCGACGAGCCGACGGCCGCACTCGATGTGGTGGGTGAAGCCGCGCTGCAGAGCACTCTCGACGGACTGATGGCGGGGCGAACGGTGATCATGGTGGCGCACCGGCTACGTACCGTACGTCATGTTGATCAGGTCTTCTTTGTCGACGACGGGAACATCGTCGAGTCGGGCACCCATGACGAGCTGTTGACGCGGGGCGGCCGGTACGCGAACTTCTGGTCGATGGCGCAGGGACGTCCTCAGCGGGTGGGGAAACGCCGGTGAGATTCGATGCAGGTGCTGCGATCAGATCGCGTTCGGGTCGAGCGTGGGCGGCCGGTCGGGTCGGCCCACGGTCTGCCCCAGCAACCCGTCGATGACCGCGATCAGCCCCGACCGGTGCGTGTCGCGTGCGGTGAGTGTCGACCACCGGCCGGCGAGGGCGGACAGCCGCGGGAACATCGTGGGGTCGAGGGTGGCGAACGCCTTCTCCCGGTGTGCTCCCGCGTCCGGCCGGGAGTAGTGCTTCCCGCGGGAAGCCCGCAGCATCAGCTCGCCAGCGGTGTAGTACCAGATCACCCGGTAGGCGTAGACGGCCTGCTCGGGAGTCATGCCACAGCGGACGGCGCCGTCGACGATGTTCTCGACGATCCACAGGGCGGAGACCGCCATCAGGTCGTCGGAGGCGAGCACCTCGACGATCCACGGGCATTCGGCCAGGATGTCGTGCAGCAGCTGGGCCGCCGTGATCAGCTGGTCGCGGGGCTCGGGTGGCAGGTCCGGGCGGGGGAACTGCGCGGCGTGCTCCTCCAGCAGCAGGAGCAGCAACTCATCCTTGTCCTTCACGTGGTGGTAGAGCGCCATCGGCGTGCTGTCCAGATCCTTGGCGACGCGACGCATCGACAGGCTCCCGACGCCCTCCTCGCCGAGAATCCGTCGGGCCGCCGCCACGATGGCTTCCCTGGACAGGCGTGCAGGGCGTCCGATCCGACCACCCTGCGACGAGGAAGACTGCATAAACCGCTCCGGACCCCCACTGGTACAGGAAGCCCCGACCTGCGGCGTCGCCGCCTTCGCGCAGGGGACGTTCCCGGTGAACCGCACCACCGTATCCGGCGGACCGGGGTAACGGCGCGCCAGGAGCCGCCGCGTCGACGACGTCCGGGGTGCCTGACCCCGGCCGGTGGTCAGGGTGGGCAGCGGGCGTCAGCGCCGTCGCGGCGGGCTCAGGCCGCCGCCTGCCGGGGGCAGAGCATCGGGTGTAGCAGCCGGGACAGCTCGTCGACGTCGGCGACGGGTCGGGCGAAGCCCACCCTCGCCCGTCGGACCGCGCCGGGCCGACCGTAAGCGACCGTCAGGCCGTACCTGTCGATCCGGACCACCCGGGGCGACTCGGCGCCGGAGAGCTTCAACTGGCGGCGCAGGTGGGCCGCGACCTGCTCGGCGTGGTGGTCGGCGAGGTCGGCCAGCAGGTCCGCCTCGGCCGCGTGCAACGGGTCGGGCTCGGCCTGCGCGTACGCCTGCGGGTCGATCGGGCGCATGCCGCCGGCGCGTTCCCAGCGGGCCTCGGTCACCGCGAACCGGTGCAGCAGGAACCGGCTGCCCACGTCGAGCAGGTCGCCGGTGGGTCGGGTGGCGGCGAAGTCCATCGCGGCCTGTCGGGCCGCGTCGCCGTCGAGGCGTTCGGCCCAGCCGGAGACCCAGGCCCGGCCGAGCGAGGGGGCGTCGGCGGTGGGCGGCAGGTCGAGTACGTCGAGGACCGTGGCGACGTCGGTGTCCCCGGCCGGCGGGGTGAGTGCCGTGGCGAGGTCGCCGAGCGCCGGCACCAGCAGCAGCACCCGGCCGGCCGGGTCGGTGGCGTGCCTGACCTGGTGCGGGCCGGTGCTGCCGGCCAGATGGGCGAGGGCGGGCAGCCGGCCCGCGACGAGGGTACGCACGATCTCCGCCGGGCTGGGTCGCATGATCCCGATCTCCTCAACATAGGTTAGCCTTACCTAACTCGCAGGCTAGACCATCCGATCGGAGACGTCGAACGTGAACCACCCCCGTCCCAAGGCCCGGCTCTCCCGTGCCCTCGGCATCCCGCTGACCCGCAAGTGCGTGCGCTACTTCGAGCGGCGTCCCTACCCGCCGGGCGTGCACGGCCGCAACCGGCGCAAGACCTCCGACTACCAGGTGCGGCTGCTGGAGAAGCAGCGGCTGCGCCACCAGTACAACGTCAGCGAGGCCCAGCTGCGCCGGACGTTCGACGAGGCCGCCCGGGGCGCCGGGAAGACCGGCGAGTCGCTGGTCGCGCTCCTGGAACGGCGACTCGACGCGCTGGTGCTCCGGGCCGGGCTGGCCCGCAGCATCTACCAGGCACGCCAGCTCGTCGGGCACGGCCACTTCACGGTGGACGGACGCAAGGTCGACCGGCCCTCGTACCGGCTGCGGCCCGGCCAGGTGGTCGCGGTCCGCGAGCGCAGCCGCACCCTGCCGCCGTTCCAGCTCGCCGCCGCCGGCGCGCACGCCGACGACCGACCCCGGCCGTACCTGTCGGTCGAGCTGACCGGGCTGCGCGCCACGCTGCTGCGCGAGCCCGCCCGGCACGAGGTGCCGGTGATCTGCGACGAGCAGCTCGTGGTGGAGTTCTACTCCCGCTGAGCGGTCAGCGGCGGCCCGGTCAACCGCCCGTGCCGTGGTCGCGGTACGGGCGGGTCGTCGCCGACCACCGTGGAGCCCGGCGCGTCGCCGGCCCGGGTCGGCGTGCCGTCGGCGCGGGCGGTCCACGCCGCCCACAGCCGGGCGTAGCTGCCGTCCGCGGCGATCAGCTCGGCGTGCGGGCCGCTCTCGACGATCTCGCCACGGTCCATGACGACGATGTGGTCCGCGGTCACGGCCTGGGTGAGGCGGTGGGCGACGACCAGGGCGGTGCGTCCCGCCAACGCCGCGGCGGCGGCCTGTTCGAGGTCACGCGCCCCCGCGCTGCCGGCTTCCGCGGTCGCCTCGTCGAGCACCACGACCGCCGGGTCGAGCAGCACCACCCGGGCGAGCGCCAACTGCTGCGCCTGCGCCGCGGTCAGTGGGTGGCCGCCCTCGCCGACCACCGTATCCAGCCCGTCGGGAAGGGTGAGCGCCCAGGTCAGGGCGCCGACCCGGGCCAGGGCGGCGGTGAGCTCCTGCGGCGAGGCATGCGGCCGGGCCAATCGCAGGTCCTCGGCGAGTGGACCGGCGAACACGTGGGTCTCCTGGCTGACCAGGGCGATCGTCCGGGCGGGCAGCTCCGGGACGGGAACACCACCCAGGGTGGCCACGCCGCGGCCGGGGCGCAGGACCCCGGCGGCGATCGACGCGACGGTGGTCTTTCCGGCGCCGGTGGAGCCGACCAGCGCGACCACCCGGCCCGCCCCGACCCGCAGGGAGACGTCGCGCAGCACCGGCGTCGCCCCGTCGTAGCTGAAGCCGACGCCGTCCAGCACGAGGTCGTGCGTCGCGGGCGCGGTGCCGCCCGCGCGACGGTCCGGGTCCGTGCGCAGCACCCCGACGAGGCGGGCCAGGCTGGCCCCCGCGTCCTGGGCCTTGTCGAAGGTGACCATCAGTTGCAGGACCGGGCCGAACAGCCGGTGCAGCAGCAACGCCGCCGCCGACACCTCGCCGAGGGTGACCGCTTCCCGGCGTACGAGCAGGAACCCCACCACCAGCACCGACCCGAGCCCGGCCAGCTCCGCTGCGTTGATCCGTCCCACGAACCGGGTGTAGAGGGCGAACACGCTCGTCGAGAGGTCCCGGGCGCGGGCGGAGGCGTCCGCGATGCCGCCGAGGTGGCGGTCCTCCAGCCGGTAGGCGTGCACCGTGCCGATGCCCTGCACGCTCTCGACGAAGCGTTGGGACCGAGAGGCGATGGCGACCCGCTCGGCCGCGTAGGCCGGCGCGGCCCGGGGGAGGTACCACCGCGAAGCGAGCACGTAGAGCGGGACGGCGACCGCGCCGGCCAGCCCGAGCCGCCAGTCGATGCCGACGATCGTGCCGAGGCTGATCGTCGCCAGCAACAGGGCCGAGACCAGGGTGGGCAGCACCTCGGTGACGGCCCGGTCGATGGCGCTGACGTCCGCGCCGACCCGCGAGACCAGGTCGCCCCGGCCCGCCCGGTCGAGCACCGCCACGGGCAGCCGCAACGCGACGTCCAGGGTGCGTTCGCGCAGGTCGGCGAGGATGCCCGCACCCAACCGGCGGATCAGGTGGGCGCTGACGCCGGTGGCCGCACCACCGACGACGGCGGCGGTCGCGATGAGCACGGCGACCGGGACGAGCACCCCGGTGCCGCCACCGGCGCGGACCCGGTCGACCAGCAGGCCGAAGGCGTAGGCGGGAACGATCGCGGTGGCGGCGGCGAGCAGCCCGACGACCAGCGTGCCGCAGGCGGCACCCCGGCGGGCCCGCAGTTGCGCGCCGAGCCACGCCCTGCTCTCGCGCGGGCCGGCCACGGGCAGCATCGGGGGCGTCACCGCAGCACCGCCCGGCGGTAGCTGTCGTCGTCGGCGACGAGTTCGGCATGCGCGCCCTCGGCGGCGACGACCCCGTCGGCGACGAACACGACCCGGTCGGTGGCGGCGAGCAACGTCGGACTGCTGGTGATGACGATGGTGCCGTAACCGCCGTCCGACCCGTGCCGCAGCGACCGGATGCCGTCGGCGACGGCCTGTTCGGTGACCGCGTCGACGGCGGTGGTCGGGTCGTGCAGGACCAGCAGCGGCGGTCCGGCGAGCAGTGCGCGGGCGAGCGCGACGCGTTGCCGCTGGCCGCCGGAGAGGTTCGCGCCGCGTTCGGTGACCGGCATGTCCAGGCCCGCCGGATGCAGGTGCGCCACCTCGTCGGCGGCAGCGGCGCGCAGGGCCTCGTCGAGGCGTCCGCCGTCGTCGTCGTGCGGGGCGACGTTCGTGGCGAGGGTGCCGCTGAACAGGTCGGTGCGGTGCGGTTCGCTGTGCAGCAGGTGGCGCGCCCGGTCCCGGTCCACGGTCTCCAGCCGTTCGCCGCCGAGCAGGACGTCACCCGAATGGCCGTCGGGCACCGCCAGCAGCCGCGCCAGCGCCTCGGCGTCCGCCGGCCGGGAGGCCACCACGCCGACGAACTCCCCGGCGCGGACGTGCAGGTGCAGACCGGCCAGCGGACCGTACGTCACGTCGGTCAGGCGCAGCTCGCACCCGTCGGGCACGGCGGTGCCCGGCGGCAGGACCACGTCGGCCCGCAGGACGGCGGCGACCCGGTCCGCCGCCGCGCGGGCGGCAGCCGTCCAGCCCGGTACGACCGCGAGCACGCCGAACGGTTCGACGAGGAACTGCGCGGAGCCGATCACCGTGATGAACTCGCCCACGGTGATGCGGCCGGTCAGCGCGAACCAGCCCGCCATCAGCGCGATGCCCCCGGCCAGCAGGCTGCTCAGCATGGTGGACGCGCCCAGGTACGCATTCTGGGTCCGGGAGGCGCGCAGGGTGGCGGCCAGGCTGTGCCGGCTCACCCGGCGGTACCGCCCGGCCCCGGCGTCCTGCGCGCCGATGCCGTGCAGCGGGCGCAGCCCGGTGACCAGGTCGGTGGCGAGCGCGCTGGCCCGACCGGCCTGGTCCTGCTGTTCCCTGACGCGCCGGGCGATCAGCGGGGCTGTGCGGGTGAGGACCGCCAGCACGACCGGGATGGCGATGAGCACGGTCAGCCCGAGCGGTGTCGAGATCAGCAGCAGCGCGACCGCGCTGGCCGTGACCGCCACCAGGGCGCTGGTGACCCGTGGGATGTGGTCGAGCAGGTAGGAGGTGTACTCGGCGTCGGTGGTGGTGACCGCGAGCAGGTCGCCGGTGTGTCGCCCGGTGCGCAGCACGCGCGGGTGCAGGATCTTCGCCGCCAGTTCGACCCGTAGCTGGTGGCCCTCCTCGGCGATGGCCCGTTGCAGGTGCCGCGCGCCGAAGCGGTACGTCACCGCCCCGACGAGGTAGACCAGCGCCAGGGCCGCGGTCCAGCCGAGCAGCGCGGTCACCTCACCGGTGGCGACGGCCCGGTCGACGATGACGCCGATGAGGATCGGCACCAGGGCCGCGCAGAGCTGGTAGACGCCGGCCAGTGCCGTGCCGGTCCAGAGGCGTCGCCCGTTGCGGGCGACCGCCCGGAGCAGGACCGCGGCGCCGGTACTGACCTTGCTCACTATGCAGAACCCCCTGGTCAACGGCTCAGGAACGTGGAGTACTTTACCGATCAAGTTTTAGGTAAGCCTGTCCTTACTATGTGAGTTGGAGTACTCCGTATGCGTCCCACCCGGCTGCTCACCGGAATCGTCGCGGTCGCCACCACGCTCGCCCTCGCCGCCTGTGGCGGGTCCGCCGGCACCGACGAGGAGCCCGCCGCGTCCGGGTCCGCGACGGCGACCTTCCCGCTGACCGTCACCCACGCGCTGGGCACCACCACGATCGCGAAGAAGCCCGAGCGGGTCGCCACCGTCAACTGGGCCAACCACGAGGTCCCCCTCGCCTTGGGCGTCGTCCCGGTCGGCTACGCCAAGGCCAACTTCGGTGACGAGGACGGCGACGGGCTGCTGCCCTGGGACGCCGCGCGGCTCAAGGAACTCGGCGCGTCGACCCCGGTGCTGTTCGACGAGACCGACGGCATCGACTTCGAGGCGGTGGCGGACACCAGGCCGGACGTCATCCTGGCCGCCTACTCCGGCCTGACCAAGCAGGACTACGACACCCTGAGCAAGATCGCGCCGGTCGTCGCGTACCCGCAGGCGCCCTGGGCCACCTCCTGGCGCGACAGCATCAAACTGGAAAGTACGGTCCTGGGCCTCGCCGCCGAGGGTGACGCGCTGATCGCGAAGATCGAGCAGCAGATGAAGGACGAGGCGGCCCGCTACCCGAAGCTGGCCGGCCGGTCGGCGATGTTCCTGACCCACCTCGACCCGACCGACCTCAGCAAGATCAGCTTCTACACCACGAACGACACCCGGGCCCAGTTCTTCACCGACCTCGGCCTGAAGCACCCGGAGAGCATCGCGAAGGCCTCCGCGACCACCAAGGAGTTCAGCCTCACCCAGAGCGCCGAGCAGGTGCAGAACCTCAGCGACGTGGACATCATCGTGACCTACGGTGACGCCGACGGCACCACCCTGGCCACCCTCCAGAAGGACCCGCTGCTGTCCAAGATCCCCGCGATCAGGCGCGGTTCGTTCGTCTCCCTGCCCGGCAGCACCCCCGTCGCCACCGCTGCCAACCCGACCCCGCTCGGCGTGTCGTACGTCCTCAAGGACTACGTCGACCTGCTCGGCAAAGCCGCCGACAAGCTCTGATGACCGCTCTGACGACATCCGGGCCGGACGTCGCCCTGCGGCGACGTCCGGCCCGGACGCGGCTGACCTGGCTCCTGGTCGTCCTCGCCGCGCTGGCCCTGACCCTGCTCGCGTCGGTGGCCTTCGGCTCCCGGATCGTCGGCTGGGCCGACATCACCGCCGCGCTCGGCGGCACCCAGGACACCCTCGACCAGGCGGCCGTGGTCAAACGCCTGCCCCGTACGGTGCTCGCCGCCCTCGTCGGCGCGGCCCTGGCCCTGTCCGGCGCGGTGATGCAGGGCGTCACCCGCAATCCGCTCGCCGACCCGGGCATCCTCGGGGTGAACATGGGCGCGATGCTGGCCATCGCGGTCGGCCTGGCCACCGTCGGCCTGTATACCGCCACCGCGTACATCTGGGTCGCCATCGCCGGGGCGGCGCTGTCCTCGCTGTTCGTCTACGCGGTCGGCTCGCTCGGTCGCGGCGGCGCGACCCCGCTCAAGATCGCCCTCGCCGGGGCGGCCACCTCCGCCGCCCTCGCGTCCCTGGTGGCCGCGGTCGTGCTGCCGCGCGGCGACATCGCCGAGAACTTCCAGTCCTGGCAGGTCGGCGGCGTCGGCGGGGCCAGTTGGGACAGCATCGGCCAGGTCCTGCCGTTCCTGCTCGCCGGGGTGGCCGTCTGCCTGCTGTGCGCCCGGGCCCTGAACTCCCTCGCGCTCGGCGACGACCTCGCCGCCGGCCTCGGCGAACGCGTCGCCCTCGTCCGGGGAATCGCCGCCGCCGGCGCGGTGGTGCTCTGCGGCGCCGCCACCGCCGTCGCCGGGCCGATCGCCTTCGTCGGCCTGATCGTGCCGCACCTGTGCCGGCTGCTCGTCGGACTCGACCACCGCTGGCTGCTGCCGTTCGTGACCCTGGTCGGCGCAGCACTGCTGACCGTCGCCGACGTCGCCGGACGGGTGGTGAACCGCCCCGACGAGATCGAGGCCGGCATCATCACCGCCCTGATCGGCGCGCCCTTCTTCATCTACATCGTCCGCCGGCAGAAGGTACGCGAACTGTGAGCACCACGACCCTGGCGGCCGTCACCCGCGGCCGGGTCCGGCGCGACCGACGACGCCGCGCCGTGCTCGTCGCCCTCACCCTGGCGGCGGCCGCCATGGTCGTCGTCTCGCTGATGGTCGGGCGGACCTTCTACCCGGCCGGCGACGTGCTGCGGGTGATCCTCGGCGAGACCGTGCCCGGCGCGTCGTTCACCGTGGGTGAACTCCGGCTGCCCCGCACCGTCCTGGCCCTGGCGACCGGGCTCTGCTTCGGCATGGGCGGGGTCACCTTCCAGACCATGCTGCGCAACCCGCTGGCCAGCCCCGACATCATCGGCATCAGCTCGGCGGCGAGCGCCGCCGCGGCCTTCGCCATCATCGTGCTCGGCCTGGACGGGACCGGCGTCGCGGTGTTCGCCATCGTCGCCGCGCTCGGCGTCGCCGTGCTCATCTACCTGCTGTCGTTCACCGACGGGGTGGCCGGCACCCGGCTGGTGCTGATCGGTATCGGCATCGCCGCGATGCTCAACAGCGCCACCGCGTACATCCTCAACCAGGCCGGCCAGTGGGACCTGCAGGCGGCGACCCGCTGGCTCAACGGCAGCCTCAACGGCTCCACCTGGGACGAGACCGTTCCGGTGCTGGCCGCCCTGGCCCTGTTCGGCCCGGTGCTGCTGAGCCGGGCGCGCAGCCTGACCATGCTGCAACTCGGCGACGACACCGCCGCGGCGCTCGGCACCCGGCTGGAACGTACCCGGCTGGTCTCGATCGTCGCGGCCGTCGGCCTGATCGCGTTCGCCACCTCGGCCACCGGGCCGATCGCGTTCGTGGCCTTCCTGGCCGGGCCGATCGCCGCCCGGCTCGTCGGGGCCGGCGGCTCACCGCTGCTGCCGTCCGCCCTCGTCGGCGCGCTGCTGGTGCTGGTCGCCGACTTCCTCGGCCAGTTCGCCTTCGACATCCGGTTCCCGGTGGGGGTGATCACCGGCGTGCTCGGTGCCCCGTACCTCATCTACCTGCTCGTCCGCACGAACCGCGCCGGAGGCTCGCTGTGACCACCGACCACGCCCTGACGACCGAGAAGCTGACCGTCGGCTACGGCGACCGCGTCGTCATCGAATCGCTCGACCTGCTCGTCCCGCCCGGCCGGATCACCGCGATCGTCGGCGCCAACGCGTGCGGGAAGTCGACGCTGCTGCGGTCGATGTCGCGGCTGCTCGCCCCGCGCACCGGTCACGTCATGCTCGACGGCCGGCAGGTGCACCGGATGCCGGCCAAGGAACTGGCCCGCACCCTCGGCCTGCTGCCCCAGTCGCCGATCGCGCCGGAGGGCATCACCGTGGCCGACCTGGTGGGCCGGGGCCGCAACCCGCACCAGCGGCTGCTGTCCCGCTGGAGCAGGGACGACGACCGCGCGGTCGCCGCCGCCCTCGACGCCACCCACACCGCCGACCTGGCCGACCGGTCGGTCGACGAACTCTCCGGCGGCCAGCGCCAACGGGTGTGGATCGCGATGGCGCTGGCCCAGCAGACCGACCTGCTGCTGCTCGACGAGCCGACCACCTTCCTCGACGTCAGCCACCAGGTCGAGGTGCTCGACCTGCTCACCGACCTGAACGCCACACGTGGCACCACCATCGTGATGGTGCTGCACGACCTGAACATGGCGGCCCGCTATGCGGGCCACCTCGTCGCGCTCGCCGACGGCGGCCTGCACGCGGCCGGACCGCCGACCGAGGTGCTGACCGAGGAGTGCGTCCGGGCCGTCTTCGGCCTGGACAGCCGGGTCATCGTCGATCCGGTCTCCGGCCGGCCGCTGATGCTGCCGATCGGCCGCCACCACGTCACGGCCGGCCGCGCCTGACCTTCACCGACCCGGCGGTGGGCCATCCGGACGCGCCGTCGGGCGGTCGGCCCGCACACTCCACCGCCCGTCCGTGCGGGCGAGGCGGACCGGATGGTCGAAACACTTGCTGACCTGGTCGCTGGTGAGTACCTCGTCGGCGGGGCCCGACGCCAGCGGACGTCCGTCGCGCAGCAGCATGACGTGGGTCGTCCCGGGAGGAAGCTCCTCCAGGTGGTGGGTGACCAGGACGGACGCGAGCCGCGGACAGGTCTGCTGGAGTGCGTCGAGCCGCTCGATGAGCTGTTCCCGGCCGGCCACGTCGAGGCCGGTCGCGGGCTCGTCGAGCAGCAGCAGCCGGGGCCTGGGCATCAGCGCGCGGGCGATGAGCGTGCGGCCCCGCTCGCCCTGCGACAGGGTGGGCCACCGCGCCCCGCGCCGCTCACCGAGGCCGAGCAGGCCGGTCAACCGGTCGGCCTCGGCGGTCTGCTCCGGGGTCGGCGCCCACCGGGGAACCCGGTCGTTGGTGTTGGTCAACCCGGTCAGCACGACGTCGTGCACGGTGAGCGGCGAACCCGGGTCGTGCCGGGGATCGACGTGGCCGACGGAGGAACGCAGCTCCCGCAGGTCGACCCGGCCCAGCCGGTGACCCAGCACCTCGACGGTGCCCCGGGTGGGATGGGCGACCGCCCCGAGGAGGCTGAGCAGGGTGCTCTTGCCCGCTCCGTTCGCGCCGAGCAGCGCCCAGTGCTCGCCGGCCCGTACCGTCAGCGAGACCTCGGACAGGATCGGCCTGCCGTCGCGGACGACGGCCGCGTCCGTCACCCGCAGCACCGGCGGCGCGGTCACGGGGAAGCCCTGCGGCAGGTCGGGCAGCATGCGGGACACCGTAACAACGGCTCCGGCGTCACCCCGGTCGGATCTCCTCGGGTGGGACGCTCCCGGCACGCGTCCGGCCCAGGGCGGGGCAGCCCTGGGCCGGACGCGTGGCGCGTCGTCGATCAGGCGATCTTGATGTCGCTGCACCACATGTAGGTCTGGTCGGCGTGCGACGCCTTCCAGATGAAGAACAGCACGTGGCTCCCGGAACGCGACGACGGGATCGAGACGTTGAACGAGATGTTCTGTGCCGGCGCGTACCGCCCGGTCGTGGTGATCAGGTCCAGGTTGCCCCACCCGACCCGCTGGGTGGCCGGGTTGAACCCCTGCTTGGTGACGTAGACCCGGAAGAAGTCCGCACCGTGGCTGGCCTGGTCGTACATCTGGACGGTGAGGTTGCGGCTGACGGTGGTCGCCTTCCACGCCCCGGGCGTGTTCAGCGAGTTGTTCCGGGACAGGGCGTTGCTGCACAGTTGCCCGTCCGGGGTGCTCGGCTGGTACTGGCCGGCGAGGCCGTCGCGCAACGCGCTCATCCAGTTCCACATGGTGTCCGGGTTGGCCTGCCATGCCTGCCAGCACATCGGGTCCTGCTGCTGCATCGCGGGGTTGGTGTGCTGGCTGCCCCACGTCTTCCAGCACTGGTACGCCCGGGTAGCCGGGTTGATGACCGTGCCGTGCGCCTGGGCGGGGCTCGTCATGGGCAGCGTACCGACCACCATGGCGAACATCAGGACGAGCGCCTGGAGGGACCGGCGGACGGTTGACCGGGGACGTCCGCCGGATTGGTCGGACTGGTGTGAACGCACTGTTCATCCTCCATTCGTCGGTACGAGACATCGGAAGGCGAATGCTCCCGAATCCACTGTGGCACCAATGACGCAAAATATCAATGTTGATCGATGTTTAGTCGGATTGGAGCGAGCTGTCGGATGTGGTCGAGCTGTCCGGGATCACCGGATCGACGACCGGCGTGGCGGGCCGAGGGCACGGCGTCACCGCGGGTCGGTGCGGGGTCCGGCGACGGGAACGGCCGCTACGACGCCGGGCGCGTCACAACTCGGCGGCGGCGTCGTAGCGGCGACGGAGGTCGGCCATCTCGGTCGCGCCGAGCGACTCCTGCTGCGCCATCGTCGCGTACGCGGGCGGGAACATCTCCCGGAGCCGGTCGACGAACCTGACCTCCGCCGTCGCCTCGACGACCCTGATGCCCGGGGGATCGGTGGACATGTCCATGATCAGCGGTCCGGCCAGCTTGACCGCCACGTCCCAGGGGCGCTTCTGCTCGGCGATCCCGCACAGGTGGAAGCCGTAGACCGTCCGGACGTCGGCGAACGTGGCGGCCCCGGCCGGCTCGTAGCCGTAGACGCGGACCCCGCAGATCACCGGCGGCTTCTCCGCGCCGGCACCCTGCTGGGCGTCGTGCCCGGCATGCTGGTGCTGGGCCGGGTCCGCCCGCTCCAGCGTGGTACGCATCCGGGCCGTGATCTGCGCCGGCAGGTCCGCCGGCTCCGCCCCCGTGCTGCTCCGGTTGGCCAGCACGACCGTGCCGACCGACACCACCAGCAGGACCACCGCCACCCACACCAGGCGGTGCCGGTACCACACGGAACTCTCTGGGGAACTCATCGCTTCACCTCGTCGCCGGTTCTGGTGCTGGCAGGCCGACCACGGCCCGGGGCGTCGGACACGCCGGTCGTCGGGGACACGTGCCAGGGGTGCGCATGGCAGGCGTTGATGCCCGCCCGGCAGGATGCCCGTCGTCAGGACGATGGCCCGGTGCGGTGACGTGCGGGCGTCCGCCAGGGTGGCGCGTTACCCGTACCGCGGTGCTCCCATGCTGGCCGTGCTCAGCACGGTTGCCCCCGTGCTGCGGCGATATGGACCATTCCAACACGTCTGGAGGTGCTCCGGCAACATTGACGGGCGTCAGTGGGGATGCGGCCCGATCGTCTCCGCAGGTGAGGACGCCGAATCGGTTTTCTCCCGGGCGCCCGGCAGTCGGCGTCCGGTCACGCCTGCCGCTCCGGCGGGGTGTCGACCCGATTACGGCACTTTTCGTAGCCGTAACATCACTCATTGCGATCATTGGTGACGATCGGTAGCGTGTTGACTGACGGCATCGAAGTCACGCGATGCGTTGTTGTGCAGGTCACGGCGGTGACCGGCCTGTCCTCTGTTGCCCCCCGGCTGTCGATTCGATTACCGACCGGCGCAGCCATGCCCGAGAACACCGCCGACAGTGATGGGGCGGTCATGACCACGTTGATCATCGGCAACAGCCGTACCCGGGAGATGGTGGGCGAGCTGACGGCCCTGACCCGCGACCAGCTCCGGGCCGGCGGATGCGCCGCACAGCGCCTGCTCTGGTACGCCCGCGACGGCGACGTGCTGGTGCTGCCGTTCGCCCCACCGGCGGACTACCTGACCTACGTCACCCAGCTGACCGGCACCGACGCGTCCTCGCTGAGCGTGGTGATCCCACCTCCCGGCAGCCTCGGCACGCACATCCTCACCCCCGACCGGCTCGCCGATCCACGGCTCCTGCACGACCTGCGCCGCGCCCTGCGCCACCGGCCGCCGACGGAGATCGTGGCCGTCTACAAGGACCTCGCCGTCACCCGACTCGCCCGGGCGTTGGCCGCCGAGACGGCCCTGCCCGGCTACCCGTTCAGCGCCCAGGGAGGCGACGCGCTGGTGAACAGCAAAGCCGGATTCCGGGCGCTGGCGGCCGGCGCCGGCGTGCCGATCGCCCCCGGCACCGTGGTAAACCGCCATGAGGAGGCACTCCAGGCGATCACCGACCTCTTCGACCAGGGCCACAGCGTGATGGTGAAGCTGGAGTACAACGGGGGCGGATTCGGCAACGAGATCCTCAGCCGCACCGAAGGCGTCGCGCCGGTCGGCGCGCCCCGGGTGGTGGTGCTGCCGGACCGTCCCGCGCTGCTGTCGTACGTGCAGCAGCGGTGGGAGTGGCTCACCGCCGCGGGTGCACACCGGTTCGTGGTCGAGCAGTTCGTCCCGGGCTGCGCCACCGTCTACGCCGAGTATCTCGTCACCGACAAGCCGGCCGAACTGATCGGCGTGGGTGAACTGCTGATGGAGCCGGTGGCGGTCGGCACCGTGTCCCCCGCGCAGATTCTCGACGCGCAGCAGAGGGCAGAATTGCTCGACGGTGCCGAACGCCTGGTCGAATCCCTCCGCGTGCTCGGCTACCGGGGGGTGGTCAGCGCCGACGCCATCCTCACCCCGCAGGGGCGCGTGCTGTTCACCGAGACCAACTGCCGTCTGACCGGCACCACCCACCTGCACCTGGTGCTCGACGGTCGCGTCGTCGACCCCGACCCACGCCGGGAGCGGGTCCTCCTGGAACGTGACGGGTGGGCCGTACCGTCGTTCACAGCCGCCGTCGGACGGCTCGCGGCGACAGGACTGGCCTGGGACCCGGGCAGCCGCACCGGGATCGTGGTCACCTCCGACGACGTCGAGGGGGACGGCACCGTCGTCTGCTGCGCCGTGGCCCCCGACCTCCCCGCAGCCCGGGAACTGCACCGCAGGCTCGGGGAACTCTTCGCGGACCGGCCGTCATGACCCGCGACACCCCGTCGCGACGGACCGGCCGCGACAGCCGGGTGCCGCCACCCGCCGGGCTGCCGTCCCCGGACCGGTGGTGATCGCGATGAGCCGGTGGATGCGGGCGGTGGTCCTGCACCGACCAGGAGCGTCCGACGCGCTGCGCGTCGAGCGGATACCCGAACCGTCACCCGGTCCCGGGGAGAGCCTCATCGACGTCACGCTGACCGGGGTCAACTTCGACGACCTGGAGCGCGCCGCCGGCGTACCACCGCAGCCGCCGCTGCCCGCGGTGCTCGGGGTGGAGGCGGTCGGGCGTCGACGGGCCGACGGCCGGCGGGTGGTCGCCCTGCTCCGCCAGGGGGGCGGCTACGCCGAGGTGGCGGCGGCCCGCGACGCGTACACCGTGGAGGTCCCGGCGGACATCGACGACGCCCAGGCCCTCGGCCTGTTCGAGCAGGGCGTCACCGCCCACGGCGCGCTGTACCTGGCCGGTCGGCTGCGCGCCGGTGAAAGCGTGGCGGTCTCCGCCGCGGCCGGGGGCGTCGGGCACCTCGCGGTGCAACTCGCCGTGGCAGCCGGGGCCGCGCCGGTGATCGGGCTGGCGTCGACCGCGGTGAAGCGGCAGTTCGTCACCCGGCTCGGTGTCGACGTGGCGCTGGACCCGGCTGATCCGGAGCTGGCCGACCGGCTGCGGACGGCGGCCGGCGGAACCGGCGTGGACCTCTTCGTCGACTCGGTCGGCGGGGCGGTGGCCCGGTCCGCCCTGGCCAGCCTGGCCCCGTTCGGACGGCTGGTCTGTCTGGGCTGGCGTCCCCCCGGACCACCCGGCAGCGACGGTGCCGCGGACCCGCGGACCCCCGCCGGGGTCGTCGCGGTGACCACCGCGCAGCTGGCCCAGGGGTCCATCGGGTGCGCAGGCTTCTGGATGCGACACGTGGTCGACGACCGCGCGCTGCTGCGTGCGACCGCCGAGCGGCTGTTCGACCTGGCGGCCCAGGGGCTGGTCACGGTGCACGTCGACCGGACCGTCGCCCTGCACGAGATCGGCCTCGCGCACGCTGCGGTCGCCACCCGCGCCACCACGGGCAAGGTCCTCATCGACGTACGCCGGGAGGCGTGATGTTCACCCGGTACTGCCGTTCCATGCTCTGCACCCCGGCGACCGCGACCGACCGGTACGCCAACTGCCACCTCTCGGCGGCCGACATCTGCCTGGTCGACCTGGAGGACTCGGTGCCGCCCCGGGCCAAGGCCGAGGCCCGATCCCGGGCCAGCGCGTTCTTCACCGACCAGAGCGCGGCCGGCCGTCGGTGCGCCGTCCGGATCAACGTGATCAGTGATCCGGACGGGGTGCGCGACCTGCTCGCCCTGCGCGACTACCCGGTACCGCCGCCCATCGTGCTGGTGCCGAAGGTCGAATCGCCACGCGACGTCGAGATCGTGGCGCGACTGCTCCGCCCGGTCCGCCCGGACCTCGACCTCTGCGTGGTCATCGAGACGCCGCGCGGGGTGGAGAACGCCGTGGCCATCGCGGCGGCGTCCCCCCGCCCCCGGGCACTGATCTTCGGATCCGCGGACTACGCCTCCGCCCTCGGCATCCCGCTGCGCTGGGGACCACTGGTACCGGCCCGTAGCCGGCTCGTGAACGCCGCCCGGGCCGCCGGGGTCGAGGCGATCGACTCGCCGACCTTCCACCTCCAGGATCTGTCCGTGCTGCGCCGGGAGGCCGTCCTGGCCCAGGACCTCGGGTTCAGCGGAAAGATCGCCCTGCATCCGCGCCAGGTGACCGTCATCAACGAGGTCTTCTCCCCGGACGCGGAATCGCTGGAGGCGGCCCGCCGGGTGGTGGCCGCAGGCCAGCGCAGCGGCCAGGGCATCACCACCGTCGACGGGGTGATGGTGGGGCGGCCCTTCTTCGAGGCGTCCCAGCGCCTGCTCGACGAGTTCGACCCGTCCGGCTGACCGTCGTTGCGACACCAGCCGTCAGATCATCGGCAGGGAGAGGAAAGTGACGAGCACCGAAGAGCGTCAGAGCATCGTCGGACCGCACCGCTACCGCAACGCCGAGAAGATGATCCGCACCGCCGACCCGGTCTGGCAGGCGGCGGCCGACCACGGCCTGACCGGGATCAGCGTCGACACACCCTCGGGTGACGCGAACAACCGGCTCGTCGACGGGGCGACGGGTCACGAGTTCGTCAACATGTGTTCCTGCGCGTACCTCGGGCTCAACCACCACCCGGCGGTGATCGAGGGAGCGATGTCGGCGCTGCGTGAGGCCGGCGCCACCTGGCTGGTCACCTCGACCACCCGGATCCGGCACCGGCTGCTGACCCGGCTGGAGGAGGAACTGGGCGACCTGTTCGGCGCCCGGGTGATCCCCGGCACCACCTGTAGCGCGCTCACCGCCGGGATCCTGCCCCTGGTCGCCTCCGGGCACCTCGCGTCCGGCGGTCCGCGGGTGATGGTCTTCGACCGGTTCTGCCACTTCTGCATGTCGTACGTCAAGCCGATCTGCGCCGAGGAGAGCCTGGTCCTCACCTGTGACCACAACGACCTCGACTATCTGGAGGACGTCTGCCGACGCTATCCGCGGGTGGCCTACGTGGCCGACGGTGCCTACTCGATGGGGGGCGCCGCCGCCCTGGACGGCCTGCTGGAACTCCAGGACAGGTACGGACTGTTCCTGTTCATCGACGACTCGCACTCGTTGTCGCTCATGGGCGAGCGTGGTGAGGGTTTTGTGCGGTCCCGCCTGACCATGAACCCGCTCACCGTCATCGTCACCAGCCTGGGCAAGGGCTTCGGCACCGGCGGCGGCGTGGCCATGCTCGGCGACCCGGCGATGCACGACTTCCTGGCCCGGCACGCCGGGCCGGTCGGCTGGTCGCAGAACGTGTCCCTGCCCCTGGTGGGAGCCTCTCTGGCGAGTGCCGCCATCCACCGTTCGCCCGAGTTGGGCCGGTTGCAGCGCAGGCTGCACGAGAACGTCGCCTACTTCGACGAGCTGCTGCCCACCCCGTTCGCCGGCAACGGCCTACCCGTACGCCGCATCACCGTCGGCGACGCCGACCGGGCGGTGCAGCTCTCCGCCGAGCTGTACCGGCGCGGCTTCTACAGTTCCGCGGTGTTCTTTCCGATCGTGCCGCAGGGGCAGGCCGGACTCCGGATCATGATCCGCGCGGACATCGACCGGGGGGTCCTGGCCACCTTCGCCGACCACGTGCGGGAGCTGACCGATGCGGCCTGAACCGCAGCGACGGCAGGCGACGGACCGCACCGGCCCGACCGGCTTCCGGCTGGTGGGGGAGAACCGGTACCGCGAGCAGGTCGGCTTCTACTACGACGAGATCGTGGTCGGCACGGTGATCGAGCACCGTCCCGGCCGAACCGTGACCGAGATGGACAACGTGCTGATGAGCATGTTGAGCATGAACGCCGCACCGCTGCACATCGATGCCGCGTACGCCGCGGCGGGCCGGTGGGGGCGGCCACTGGTCTCCAGCCTGGTGACTCTGAGCATCGTCGGCGGGATGACCGCCCGCAGCACCAGCGGCCGGACCACCGCGAACCTCGGCTGGGAACGGATCCACCTGCCCTGCCCGGTCTTCGTCGGCGACACCCTCTACGCCGAGAGCGAGGTGACCGGCAAACGGCTGTCCGCGAGCCGGCCGGGCGAGGGCATCGTGAGTTGCCGGACCACCGGACGCAAGGCCACCGGCGAGGTGGTCCTCACCTTCGAGCGCAGCTTCCTGGTGCCGACGGAGGATTCCCGCACCGACGACAGGACAGGATACTGACCGTGACCGCAGAACGGACCGTCACCACGCCGGCCCCGTCCCTCCCCGCGGCGTTCGGTGCGCCCGCAGTCAACTCGTGGGACGAGTTCACCGCGTTGCGTGAGATCGTCGTCGGGGACGCCACCCACGCCCGACTCCCGCAGCAGGACGACCCGTCGGCATGGCTGAGCTGCTTTCCCCAGCTCACCCGGGCCGAGCTGGGCAGAATCGCCGTGGGCGAGATGCCGGCGCAGGTCGTCGACGAGACCAACGAGGACCTGGCCGTGCTGTGCGCCAGCCTGCGCGGGCTGGGCGTCACCGTGCACCAACCCGCCGTGGTCGACCACCGCGTCGAGTTCGCCTCACCACACTGGCGCAGCGCCGGCTTCACCTCCTACTGCCCACGCGACCTCACCCTGGTGGTGGGATCCACCATCATCGAGACCGCCAGCCCGACGCGGTCCCGCTACTTCGAAGTGTTCGGGCTGCGTCCACTCTTCCAGGACTACCTGCGGCGCGGTGCCACCTGGCTGGCCGCGCCCCGCCCACGACTGACCGACGAGCTGTACCTGCTCGACCCGGACGGCCTGCCGGACCTGGGGGACAGCGAGCCGGTCTTCGACGCCGCCAACGTGCTCCGCCTCGGTCGCGACCTCTTCTACCAGGTGTCGCGCAGCGGCAACGAGCTCGGCCTGCGCTGGCTGGAATCGGTCGTCCGGCTACTGGGGGACATCCGGGTCCATCCGCTGCGCGGGATCTACGGCTACACCCATATCGACAGCACGATCGCCCTGCTGCGCCCCGGGCTGGTGCTGCTCAACCCGGGTCGGATCACGCCGGACGGGATACCGGCCCCGCTACGGGGCTGGGACGTGCTGTGGTGCCCGCCGCTGCGTCGCCCCGCAGCGGGACCGCCCACCCTCAGCGAACACTGGATCAGCATGAACCTGCTGATGGTCGACGAGGAACACGCCATCGTCGACGCCGAGCAGCCGGACCTGATCGCCGCACTCGAACGGCGCGGGATCACCGTGCTTCCGCACCGGCTGCGCCACGCGCAGCTGCTCGGCGGCGGTTTCCACTGCGTCACCCTGGACACCGTCCGGGCCGGCGGTCCGGAGAACTACCTGGACTGACCGCCCGGCCTCCTGTTCCAGGCCGGCCGGCGTCACCGCCGGGCCGTATGGTCGCCGTCGGTCCGGCGGACGCCCGTCATCCGGCACAGCGCGGCGAAACCGTCCTGTGTACCCGGCCAGTGCCGGCGCACCGCCCCGACACCCGCCCGGCGGACCACCGACCGCAGCACCGCGACGACGAGGATCGCGTCGTCGGCGTACCCGAGCACCGGGACGAAGTCCGGGATCAGGTCGACCGGGATCACCAGGTACGCCAGCAGCAGGCCCAGGCGTACCCGGACGCCGCGGGGCAGGGTGGCGTCACCGGCCAGCCGCCGCAGCAGCCGTACCAGGTCGGGCAGGATCCGCAGCGCCTCGGCCAGCAACGGCCCCCGCGGTCGTACGATCAGCAGACCGACCAGCAACGCCACCCACGAGACCGCCACCGCGACCGCGCCGCCGACCAGGATGTCCGTGACCATCCGCGCCGCCCCCCTCCGCCGTACTCCGTGCGGCCCGGGCATCGTCGCAGAGTCCCGCCGGGCCCGCCGGTCGACGCCACACCGGTGACGGGACCGGTCGACACCCGGGGAGGGCCACCGCGATGGACGAGGCGATCCCGACCGGCAGCGACCGGACGATCCTGATCGCCGTCCGGGGTAACTCGGGCGCGGGCAAGAGCAGCATCGCCCGGCAGTTGCGGTTGCGGCACGGTCGCGGCTGTGCCCTGGTCGAGCAGGACTACCTGCGTCGGGTCGTGTTACGGGAACGGGACAGACCGGGTGGGCTCGCGCCCACCCTGATCGGGCAGACGGTCCGGCTGGCCCTCGACCACGGCTACCACGTGATCCTCGAAGGAATCCTCCACACCGCCCGGTACCGGCGGATGCTCACCGCGTTGCGCGACGGCCACCGGGGCAGGACGGTGTTCGTCTATCTCGACGTGTCGTTGCCCGAGACCCTGCGACGACACGCGACCCGGCCGCAGGCCACGGAGTTCACCGCGGATGACATGCGGGGCTGGTACGCCCCGCGTGACCTGCTCGGGTACGACGACGAGATGGTCCTGCCCGAGACGACCCCGCTTCAGGAGGCGGTCCGGCGGATCGCCGCCACCGCCGGCCTGCCCCTGACCGGGAGCGACGCCGATTTCCTCCCGGTGCGGCCCTGAGCACCCACCGTCCCCGTCCACGCGCTGCTCCTAGGCTGGTCGGGTGCGCGAGGACGAACTACGGGACCTGGTCCGGGGCAGCGGGTGGTTGATGCGGGCCCTGGGGGTGGTCCGGGACACCGGCCTGCCGGACGCGTGGATCGGGGCGGGGGTCGTGCGGGACCTGGTCTGGGGCCGACGCTACGGCGACGGCTTCGACCCGTCGGCGGTCCGGGACGTCGACGTCGTCTTCCTCGACCCGACGGACCTGACCCGCGCCAACGACGACCGGGCCACCGCGCGACTGGCGACGGCCTGGCCGCAGCCGCCGTGGGAGGCGAAGAACCAGGCCGCCGTGCACACCTGGTACCCGGCGACGTTCGGCGGCGACCCGGTGGCCCCGCTGCGGACGATTGCCGAGGCGGTCGCCACCTGGCCCGAGTACGCCACCGCCGTCGCGGTACGCCTGCACGCCGACGACACGATCGCCGTCTGCGCGCCGTACGGCCTGGACGACCTGCTCGACGGGGTGTGGCGGCACAACCCGACCCGGGCCGGCCGCGAGGTGTCCCGACGTCGGCTCGCCCGCCAGCGCCCGGCGGCACGCTGGCCCGGCGTACGGGTGGTCGACCCGGCCGCCGACGACAGGTGAACGGGTCGCGGAGGGTGCCTGTCCCTCCCCGCCGTCGTGGATCCGCACCCGGTGGTGTGCGAACCGACCCGGGGAAACGTCGGGGTGCCTGGGTACGATGCCCGGCGTGCCTCTCCCCGCAGACCTGCTTGACCTGCTGAAAGACCCGTCGTTCTGGTCGGCCTACGACCGCACCGACGGCGACTACGGTGATGACGACGACGAGCGCTGGGAGGACCACCCCGGGTGGACGCTGACCGCCGACGTCGGCGACGGTCACACCCTCGTCCTGGAGATCGACATCGATCTCGGCATGCTCAACCTCGGGGTGTGCCCGCCCGGCGTGACCGAGCCGCTGCAACTCGGCTGGGACGACGACGCGCACCCCTTCCCGCACGCCCTGCGCTGGGACGAACTCGACCTGATCGCCCGGGCCGTCGCCCTGCGGGACCCGGACCTGCCGCATCCCGGCCCGCTGCTGGCGCTGGCCAGCCGGTTCGTGCTGCTCGGCGAGCACGACGACCTCGACGCGGTCACCCCGCTGCTGGCCGCCGCCTTCGGGACCGGCCCCGACGACGCCGCCCACTGGCCGACGGTCCGCTCCTGGCTGTACCGGTGCGACGGGCGCGGCAGGGGCGTCACCTGGCAGCGCGACGACGCCGGGAACTGGACCGTCGACCAGGACGAGGAGCAGGGCGGCGACTTCACGCTCTACAGCCTGCGCGGACCGGGGTCGGAGTTCCCGTTCGACGCCTGGCGTGACCTGCTGGCCGCCGCCGGGCGTACCGTCGCCGACGCCGTGCCCGCGGCGGCGCGGGACGCCCTCGGTGACCTGCCGGCCCGGGCCGTCGCCGACCGCGACCTGAGCCTGGCCGCGCAGACCGGCCGGACGCTCGCCGCCGCCGGCGTCGGACATCCGGTGCTCCTGCGCGGACTCGCCGAACCCGCGCACCCCGCCGAGGTCTGCTGGATCCTCGAAACGGTCACCGGCGCGGCGCGGGGCTCCCTCGTCGCCAGGTGGTTCGGCCCGAGCGCGCTGCACGCGGCCCGCCGCCACCGGCTGAGCCTGCACCTGGCGGTCGACGGACGGCCCGACCCGCGCGGGTACGCCACGACGGTGACCCGCGACCTCGACCGGGCGCTGCGCGACCGGGGGCTGGGCCACGCCGAGCAGAGCGGGAGCAGCATGCGCCGGGACACCTCCGGCGGCTACGTCACCCACGCGGTCAGCGTGGACATCGCGGTCTTCGACGATCTCGCCGCCGGCACCGACCTCGTCCGGCACACGCTGCTGCGGCACGATCCGGCGCCGGAGACCGTGCTGCGCCACCACGGGGGCACCGACGCCGTGGTGGCGCTGCGGTGACCACGGCGGGTCGGTAAACGGCCGATCCGTCGCCCGCCGAGCGGCACTATGCTGCGACCAGTCCCCGTCGAGCAGGGAGATGACGTGTCGCGTCGTACCGGAAGGCCCTCGTATCTGCTGGCCGCCTCGCCACCCCCACGCCGCCGGCTGTCCCGGCTCGCTGTCGTCGTCGCGATCGGCCTCGTCATCGCGCTCGTCGGCGGCGGCATCGGCTATGCGGTCGGTCGACCGGACGCCACCGAGTCGACCATCGCCGACCTGCGCCGGGCCGAGGCGAAGCGGGACGCCCAGCAGATAACCGAGCTGACGGCCACCGCCCGACGCCTCCGCGACGAGATCACCCCAGTGCTCGACGCCCTGCGGGCCGGGCCGACCGCCGACCCGCAGCAGGCACGCCAGTGGCAGCAGACCCTGCAGCGGGCGGCGGAGCCGTTCGCCAACCCGCCGTCGGGCAGCACGGCGACCAACGTGGCGCGCGGTGGCCTGCGCGCCGCCGTGGAGCAGACGTCCCTGGCCGTCGAGTCGTACCTCCTCGCGGTCACCGGGCCACCCGCGCAGCGGGCGGCGCTGACGGCACTGGCGAAACGGCAGGCGGAGCAGGCCGCCGCCGCCTGGTCCGTCGCCGCCACCCAGCTCGATCAGGTCAACGTCGACGCCGGTCACGGCCACCAGCACGTCTATCTGGACGGCGACCAGCACGACGGCGCGGAGGAGGGCACCGGCGGGTGACCGGGGTGACGCAACTGCTCGCCGAACGGTTGCTCCGGGCCGGGATCGGTGACGTCGTCACCGTCGAGCCGGTGAGCGGTGGCCTCGCCGCGCTCGCCGGGATCGCCCACCGCAGGGACGCGCCGCCGATCTTCGTCAAGACCGTCGCCGAACCGCCCGCCGGCGACGCCTTCGCCGCGGAGGCCGAAGGGCTGACGGCCCTACGGGAGCAGGGCGGGCTGGCCACCCCCGACGTGCTCGTGGCGAACCACGAACTGCTGGTGCTGTCACTGCTGTCGCCGAGGCCGTCGGACGGGGCGTTCTGGGAGCGGTTCGCGCACGCGCTGGCCCACCTGCACACCGGCACCGTCCACCCCCGCTTCGGCTGGCACCGGGACAACTGGTTGGGGCGTCGCCGGCAGGTCAACACCTGGGCCGACGACGGCTTCGCCTTCTTCGCCGAGCACCGCCTGCTGCGCTGGCTGCGCGAGCCGAGGGTGCGGGCCGCGCTCGACGCCGCCGACCGGGCCGCGGTGGAACGGCTGTGTGCCCGGCTGCCCGAGCTGCTGCCGGAGCGGCCGGCGTGCCTGACGCACGGCGACCTGTGGTCGCAGAACGTGCTGTCCACCGGGGACGGACGGGCGGCGTTGATCGATCCGGCGGTGTCGTACCTGTGGGCCGAGGTGGACCTGGCGCACCTGTGGACCACGGCGGCGCCACCGGAGTCGGGTCGGTTCTTCGCCGTCTACGCCGAGCTGACCGGCCTCGACGCCGGCTGGCGGGACCGTGCGCCGATCATCCAGCTGCGGCAGCACCTGGCGGTACTGGCCCAGTTCGACGACGACTGGGGTGCCGCCGACACGGTCCGGGCCACCCTGGCCCCGTTCCGGTCGCGGGCCTGACCGACCCGGGGGTCGGTATCGCCGGTCACGGCTGCGGCACCCCGGGCGGCTGCCGGTCCGGCCAGAACGGCCATTCCTCGAACGACCGGCACCTGCCGTCGTCGGCGAAGCGCATCACCCACAGGTCGCGGTACTCCTGCGTGACCGGGTCGCCGTAGTGCACCTCGTGGCGGGACACGGCGGTGTCGCCGTCGACCGCGACGACCGTGCCGGTCATCCGGAAGACCTCGTCGGGGCCGTCGCGCTGGTCCTCCCACATCCGGGCGATGGCCGGCAGACCCACCACGGGGGTCAGGTAGGGCCCCTGCTGGTAGCTCGCGTCCTCGGTGAAGAGCGTGACCAGGGTGTCCGTGCCCGGCGTGCGCCAGGCCCGCTCGTAGCCGACGAGCCAGTCGTCGACGTGCTTCCTGTCCATGCGTCCCACCCTGCCATCCGACCGGTCCCCGTACCCGGGTTGCCCGCGCTCCGGGTGTCCGGGGGCGGGCCGATCCCCGGAACCGGCCCGCGACCAGCTCGCCGCCTTCCAGGCCGGCACCGACGCCGCCCCGGACCCACGGACACCGCACCGGGACGGCTGACCGGGGCCTAGCTACGCGCGTCGACGTCGCGTTGCAGGCGGTATCCTCATCCATTCTCGTCGATCGGCGAGGTGTTTCGTTCCGCTCCGCACACCCTTCGGAGGCACGATGAGGTTCCGCATCGCCCGTACGCTCGGCGCACTCACGCTCGTGCTGGGAGCCCTCGCCGTACCGGCGGCCCCGGCCGCCGCGCACGGCACCGCCGACGCGATCGCGGTGTACCCGCCGATCCAGGGCTCGTCCACCTGGAACAGGTTCGGCGGGTCCGGGCCGGCCAACCACCACATCGTGTTCGGCAACTGGGGTTACACCAACGACTGGGCGGTCGACATCTACCGCAACCCGGGGGCCACCGTCGTGTCCCCGTTCGGCACCAAGACGGCGGCCGGGCACCCGGTCGCGGTCACCGTGGTCACGGTCCGGCCGGGCTGCGCGACCGGCAACCTCGCCGACGGCGGCTACCGGATCGGGCTGGAGGCCCGCGACACCACGACCGGCGGGGTCGTCGGCCGGGCGGACGTGATGCACGTGAACAACAAGCCCGGCGGCGTGGTCGTCGGCGCTTCGGTCGGCCCGTGGACCAAGCTCGGTGAGACCGGCCGGTTCCGGTACTCCAGCTGCTACCAGGTCAACGGGGACAGCGGCGCGCACATCCACCTCGAGGTGATCAACCAGCACCGGTACTCCTGCTACGTCAACCGTGCCGCCGACACCGCCCTGACCGACCTGACCGTGGTCGGCCGGATCGGCGTCCACTACTCCGGCCAGCGCGCCGCCTGCTGACGACCTCCGGTGGTGCGACGTCCGCTCCGGCCCCGACGGTCGGCGTCGCGCCCGCCCGCGGGGGCCGGGTCCGTGCCGGACGCTGTCGGTTGGCCGGCAGTGTCCGGGCACGGACAGTGGCCGCCAGGTGACGCCATGTCCCAACCATGATGGGTCACGTCGACGTGCCGTCGCGACAGGCCGGCGGACGGGACACCCCGGTCAGGAGGATGGGCATGCCGTTCGAGGTCGACTTCAACTGGGCATCGCAGGCCGTCATCGAGACGGTGGCCGTACCGTTCCCGTCCCTGGAGACACCACCCGGCGTGGTCGTCGCCGACCCCGCGGTCCCGCAGCTGGCGTTCCAGCACTCCGGCCCCGTGACGGTCACGATGCTCGGCAGCGGCCGGTGGAACCGCGACACCAGCTACCGGTTCAACGCCGGCTGCAACCAGGAACCGCACCACGCGGCGGCGATCGGTGAGGTCGGGGTGCTCGCCGCCGCGGAGGCGCAGCGGTTGGAGGACTGGTTCCTCCAGCGGTATCCGAACTCCAACCCGGTGGTGCTCAAGAACGGCGGGAAGTGGAACCTCGTCCTCACCCGAAACGGTGCGGTCTTCAACTTCCACGTCGGCGTCCACGACTGACACCTCCCGTACGGGCGCGGGGCACCCCGGCCGCCCCGCGCGGGCCGCCCGGGGCCTACCCGAACGGTGGATCAGTGATCGGCCACTGCGGACCGGGCGGGTTCCCGCAGTCGGGGCAGTGACCCTACACGGTGAACGCCGGTCCGGGCCGGCCGATGCCGATCCGGCCGTTGGTGGGGCGGTGCTCGAACGTCACCCCCAGCTCATCCTCCCAGCACCGCATGATGTCCTGTTCACCCTCCCGGTCGATGTCGTCGAGCACGACGGCGAAGTCCTCGGCGAACCGTGCGGCGAAGAAGGGTCCGGCGGGATGGCGGGCGTGCGCGTTGGCTGCCCGGTAGGCGGGCGGCCCGTCGACGACGAGCAGGTCGACGGCCCGGCCCGTGGTCATCTCCGCGAGGCGGCGCTGCTCGTACCAGGTCGACTCCTCGTCCGGCCAGCGGGACTCGACAGGCGTCAGGGGGGCGTGCACCACGGTCACCACGTCGTCGAGGCCCTCGTTCGCCAGCTCCTGACCGAGTAGTTCCGCCCAGCGTTCGTCGTGCTCCACGGTCCAGAGGTGCCCGCCGCGCTGCCGCAGCAGCCGGCCGATGTAGAAGGTGGAGACCCCACCGCCCAGCTCGACGACGGACCGACGTCGGTTCACCATGATCTCGTTGAGCACCGCGACCACCCCGCTCGGTCGCATCGCGCTCGCGCTCCACGGCAGGTACGTCAGCGACAGCGGGGCCAGCGCCTGCATGGCAAGCAGGTCGTTGCGCTGCAGCTCGTTGCGTTGCAACGACGGACGGTGGCGCTGCTCGTACTCCGGTCGCGCGGTCACCGTGCCACCGTCCCCACCAGCCAGGAGGGCAGCAGACCCTCGTCGAGCAGGTCCAGGACCACCGTCTTGGCCAGGGCGGAGGCGAAGTGCACCTGGGCCGCCCCGCTGGGCGTGCGCAGCCGCGACAGGAGCCGGGAACGTTCCCGCCGGTAGCTTGCCGACTGCCTGCCGTGGGTGCGGAAGTCGTCCGTCCAGCGGTTCAGCTCGCAGAAGTTGGTGACCCTCGGTGCGAAGTTCTCGAACAGGACGGCCCCGTGGTCGAGCCCGACGGTGTCCGGTTCGAGGAGCTGGACGAGGGTCCAGTAGTACTGGTCGCTCGTGCCGTGCAGCCGGTCCGTGTCGACCTGGTGCGCCCGCAGCCGGTTCAGCAGCGGGAAACGCCCGCTCGGGGGGTCCGGATACGCCGCGCACAGGGCGAGGAGGTCACCGGCGGGCCCGAGGAAACCGCCGCTGTTGAGGTACGGGTACGGGCCGACGGGGGGACCCTCGTGCAACGCGAGACCGACGGGGCCCATCGGCCAGCTGTTCGGCTCGGCACTGAACACGACCCGCTGCGTGAAGCCCGCGTACGCCGTGCGGATGTACTCCTCCCCGCGCAGCAGGAGCGTGTCGTACGCGTCGGTGAACAGCACCAGCTCGTCCGCAGGGACGTGCCGGGCGAGGTGATCGGTGAACAGCGCCCGCTTGTCCCGCGGCCGGAACCCCCGCTGCCTGCCCTCCAGGACGACCAGCTCGAGCCCCACCGCCGCGCAGGACGGCGTCAGCAGCCGCTGCAGGAAGGGGTGTTCGAGGTCGGTGGCGATGGTGATGACCCTCATGGTCGGCGTCCAATCGTGCTGACGGTTCGTGCCGTTGGACCGCACCGGATACGTCCTGGTGCCCGACCGGTGGGCCGGCGTCGGACCGGCTGCCAAACTATCGATCCACGACGGTCGTTGTCGACCCGCGGCACCGTCCCCGACCCTCCCCGAGAGCTGTCGTCGAGCCGTTCTCAAGGACGGGCCACCGCCGGGCCCCGCCGGTCGGGACCCCGCGCCGCCGGCTCCGACCGGAAGGCGAGCGGGTCTGCCCACCGGCGTCCGTGGTTTCTCGAGCCGTTCCCAAGCGGTGGCCGGGAGACTCGGGGCGCAGCCAGCACACGACGCCGAGAGAGGCGGGGCGGATGACCGGACGGGACGAGTCGGCGCACACACCGGGCGGGACACCGGTCGCCGTGGTGGGCATCGGCTGCCGGTTTCCCGGCGCCAACGGGTTGGCGCAGTTCTGGCGTCTGCTCAGCGACGGCGGCGACGCGATCACCGACGTGCCGGCCAGCCGGTACGACATCGACGCCTACCACGACCCACGACCGGGCACGCCGAACCGGATCGTCAGCCGCCGGGGCGGCTTCCTCGACCAGATCGACCAGTTCGACGCCGGCTACTTCGGGGTGGCCCCCCGGGAGGCGGAACGGATGGACCCCCAGCAGCGGCTGCTGCTGGAGACCGCGGCCGAGGCGCTGGCCGACGCCGGCCTGACCCGCGACCGGCTGTCCACCACCCGCACCGGCGTCTACGTCGGCGGCATGTCCTCGGCGTACGGGCAACTGCTCAGCGACGCGTCGGTGCTGGACCTGCACGCGGCGACCGGCGGCGCGCGCAGCTTCCTGGCCGGCCGGGTGTCCTTCGCCTTCGACCTGCGCGGCCCCAGCATGGCGGTGGACTGCGCCTGCTCCTCCAGCCTGGCGGCGCTGCACCTGGCCTACCAGAGCGTGCGCAACGGGGAGACCCAACTGGCGCTGGCCGGCGGGGTGAACCTGGTGATCGCCCCCGAGGAGACCATCCCGTTCTCGGCGGCCCGGATGCTCGCCGTCGACGGCCGGTGCAAGTTCGGCAGCGCCCACGGCGACGGCTTCGTCCGCAGCGAGGGGGTGGCCGTGCTGGTGCTCAAGTCACTGGACCGCGCCGAGGCCGACGGCGACGCCATCCACGCGGTGATCTGGGGGTCCGCCGTCGGCAACGACGGCCAGTCCGGCGGATACCTGCTCACACCCTCCCGACCCGGCCAGGAGGAGACGTTGCACGCGGCGTACGCCGACGCGGGCGTGTCCGCCACGCTGGTGGACTACGTCGAGGCGCACGGCACCGGTACCCCGGCCGGTGACCCGGTGGAGCTGGCCGCCCTCGGCGCGGTGGCCGGCGCGGGCCGGGACGGGCACTGTCTGGTCGGCTCGGTCAAGACGAACATCGGCCACACCGAGGCGGCCGCCGGGCTGGCCGGGGTCATCAAGGCGGTCCTCGCCCTCCAGCACCGGGAGATCCCGCCGAGCCTGCACGCCACCGACCTGACCGGCGCGGTCGACTGGGCGGGGCTGCGGCTACGACTGGTGCGGGAGCGCACCCCCTGGCCGCAGACCGACCGGCCGGGCCTGGCCGGGGTCAGCTCGTTCGGCATCTCCGGAACCAACGCGCACGTGGTGCTCGGCGAGTACACCGCACCGGCACCCGCGACCACCGACGGGGACGCATCCGACGGGGACGACGCGCAGCTCCTGGTGCTCTCCGCACCCGACCGGGAGGCGCTCACCGCCCTCGCCGCCGACTACGCGCGGTTCCTCGGGCCGGGCGGCGACGGGCGGGACCTGCCGTTGCGCGACGTGTGCTTCAGCGCGGCCACCCGCCGCGACCACCACGAGAACCGGCTGACCGCCGTCGGCGCGTCACCCGACGACCTGGTCGAGCGGCTACGGGCGTACGCCGCCGGTGAGTCCCGCCCCCGGCTGGGCGTCACCGCGTCCGCGCCGGTGGACGGCGACCGGCCCACCGTCGTCTTCGTCTTCCCCGGACAGGGCTCGCAGTGGGACGGCATGGGCCGCGAACTGCTGGCCCGCTCACCGGTCTTCCGCGACACGCTCACCCGCTGCGACGAGGTGATCCGCGCCGAGGTCGGCTGGTCGCTGCTGGCCCGGCTGACCGGCGAGACGGACGCCCCGGCGTCCATCGACACCGTCCAGCCGACCCTGTGGGCGATGCAGACCGCGCTCTGCGCGGTGCTGCGCGACTGGGGCATCGAGCCCGACCACGTGGTCGGGCACAGCATGGGCGAGGTGGCGGCGGCCGGCGCCGCGGGCGCGCTCGGCCTCGCCGACGCCGGTGCGGTCATCTGCCGGCGCAGCAGGCTGCTGCGCAGCGTCGCCGGGCAGGGCGTCATGTACTCGGTGGAGCTGTCCGCCGCCGACGCCCAGGCCGCGCTGGCCGGCTACGAGCACCTCGTGTCCGTGGCGGTCAGCAACAGCCCCACCTCTACGGTCCTCTCCGGCGACCCGCAGGCGCTGGCCACCATCGTCGCGGCCCTCGACGAACGCGGCGTGTTCTGCCGGCAGGTCAGGGTCGACGTCGCCTCGCACAGCCCGCAGATGGACCAGCTCCGCGACGACCTGCTGGCCGACCTCGGCGACGTCACCCCCCACGCGGGGCACGTCCCGCTGTACTCCACCGTGGACGACGCCCCCTGCGACGGATCCGGCTGGGACGCCGCCTACTGGATCCGCAACCTGCGCGAACCGGTGCGGTTCGGGGCGGCGGTGGCACACCTCGCCGGATCGGGCGACACGGTGTTCGTCGAGATCAGCCCGCACCCCATCCTGCTGCCCGCCATCCAGGAGACCCTGGCGGCGGCCGGGACCGACGGTGCCGCCGTCGGCTGCCTGCGCCGCGACGAGCCGGAACGGGCCAGCCTGCTCGACACCGTCGCGGCCCTGCACCGCGCCGGCTGCCCGGTCGACTGGCACCGGGTCGTCGGCGGCCCCCCGGCCCGCTACGTGCGGCTCCCGTCCTACCCGTGGCAGCGCCAGCGGTACTGGCTCGCCCCGGCCCCGGCCGGACAGCCGGCCCCGCACCGCGTGGACCGGGTCGTCGACCCGGCCCGCGAGCCGTACCTGCTCGACCACCGGGTGCAGGGCACCGTGGTCGTGCCGGGCACCGCGTACGTCGAGTTGCTGCACACCGCCGCCGCCGGGATCTGCGCCGGACAGACACCCGTGCTGCGCGACATCCGCTACCTCGACGCGCTGTTCCTGCGTCCGGACCAGCCGCCGCCCGCGCTGTCCACCACGTTCACCCCGCGTGGGCCCGACACCTGGGACGTGGCGGTGACCGGGGCGGAGACGACCCACGTCACCGCGACGGTCACCCGTACCCCGCCGCCCGAACGACGTCGGCTGCCGGTGGAGGCGACCCGCGCCGGCTGCCCCGACCACCTCACCGGGGTCGACTTCTACCGCCGGTTCGCCGCGCGGGGCAACGAGTGGCAGGGCGCGTTCCAGGGCGTCGCGGAACTCTGGACGGGCGACGGCCAGGCCCTGGGCCGCATCGAGGTGCCCGCCGGGGTCGACCCGGCCGGGTACACCTGCCACCCGGCGCTGCTGGACGCGTGCGGGCAGGTCCTCGCGTCGCTGATCCCGGCCGGGGACCGGTCGTCGGCGTTCGTCCTGGGCGGCATCGACGCGGTGACGGTCCACCCCGACCCGGGCGTCCCCGGCTGGGCGCACGCCGTCGCGGTCACCGCCTGGCGGTCCGACTCGGTCTGTGGCGACCTCGTGGTGGCCGACGCCGACGGCCGGGTGATCGTCGAGATCGAGGGACTGCGCCTGCAGTACCTGCAACCCCCGGACTCGGTACGCGACCCCGACGGATGGTTCCACGAGCTGCGGTGGCAGCCGCTGCCGGCGTTGCCCGACCCGTCCCGGCCGGCCGAGCGCCGGCTGGTCTTCGCCGACCGGTCCGGCGTCGGCGGCGCACTGCCCGCCGACGTCCGGGTGTTCGCGGGCGGCGGGTATCAACGGCTGGCGGCCGACCGGTACGAGATCGACCCGACGGCACCGGCGCAGTACCGGCGGTTGCTCGCCGACGTCCGGGCCGGGTTCGACGGCCTCGCGCCGACCGAGGTGGTGCACCTCTGGACGCTTGACGAGCCTGACAGCTCCCAGTCGGCGCAGCAGGCGGCCGGGGAGGCCGAACGCCTCGGCTGCGGCAGCGTCCTGCGGCTGCTGCGGGCGCTCGCCGACGCCGGCCTGCCCGAGCCGCCCCGGCTGTCGCTGGTGACCCGGGGCGCGCACCGGGTGCGTGACGCCGACCGGACCGTGTCGATGTGGCAGGGTGCGCTCTGGGGCCTGGGCCGGGTAGTCGCCCACGAGCACCGGGAACTGCGCTGCGTCCTCGTCGACCTGGACCCGGCGGGCCCACCCGCCGAACTCGCCGCCGCGCTGGACCGGGAACTGGCCGGTGCCGGGCCGGAGGACCAGGTGGCGCTGCGCGACGGCCAGCGGTACGCCGCCCGCCTGCTGCCCACGCCCACCGCCCGGCCGGCCGACGCCGACGTCACCCACCAGCTCCAGGTCACCTCGCCCGGCCTGCTCGACGGGGTGCGCCTGGTGCCGGTGCCGCGCCGGCCGCCGGGGCCGGGCGAGGTGGAGGTCCGCGCCGACCACCTCGCCCTGAACTACCGCGACGTGCTGATTGCCATGGACCTGTACCCGCGCCTGTCCGACCAGCCCGCGAGCATGATCGGCGAGTGCGCCGGCACGGTCACCCGGGTCGGACCGGGCGTGGCCGGGCTGCGGCCCGGCGACGAGGTGGTGGCGATCTCGCTGCGTACGCCCGCCGCCAGCCACCTCTGCGTCGACGCGCACCTGGTGCGTCCGCGGCCGTCCCGGCTCACCGCGCAGGAGGCCGCCACCGTGCCGGTGGCCCTGGTCACCGCGTACCACTCGCTGGTCCAGCTGGCGCAGGTACGGCCCGGCGAACGGGTGCTGATCCACCACGCCACCGGCGGGGTGGGCCTGGCCGCGGTGCAGGTGGCCCGGTGGCGCGGTGCCGAGGTGTACGCGACCGCCGGCAGCCCGGACAAGCGCGCGCTGCTGCGGATGATGGGCGTCACCCACGTGTCCGACTCGCGGGGCACCGGGTTCGCCGACGAGATCCGGGACGCCACCCGGGGCGAGGGCGTCGACGTGGTGCTCAACACGCAGGCGGGGGAGGGCCTGCTGCGCAGCGTGGAACTGCTGGCCGACCGGGGGCGCTACGTCGAGCTGAGCCGGCGTGACCTGGTCGACGGCACCCGGCTGGACCTGCGGCTGCTGGCGCGCGGGGCGTCGTTCTTCGTGGTCGACGTGGTGGACCTCGGGCTCAACGAACCGCGCCGGCTCGGCGCGATCCTCCAGGAGACGCTGGCCCTGGTGCAGGCCGGTCTGCTCGAACCGCTGCCGTACCGCGTCTTCCCCGCGACCGACCTGGTCGGCGCGTTCCGGCACATGGCCCAGGCCCGGCACATCGGCAAGGTGCTGGTGTCCGTCGGGGAGCTGACCGCGCCCCGGCCCGCCCCGGCAGCGATCCCGCACCGGCCGGTCCGGATCGACCCGACCGCCGGCTACCTGGTGACCGGCGGGCTCGGCGACCTCGGCCGGGTGGTCACCGACTGGCTGGTCCGCGAGGGGGCCCGGCACATCGTGCTCACCGGGCGTACCCCGCTTTCCGGGACCGGCGGCGCGGACCGGCTGGCGGAGCTGCGGCGGCACGGGGTGCGGGTGGCGTACGAGGCGGTCGACGTGGCCGACGAGGAGGCGATGCGGGCGGTCGTGGAGCGGTACGCCACCGACGGCGTGACGATCCGGGGCGTGGTGCACGCCGCCGGGGTGATCGAGCACCGCGCCCTGTCCGAGCTGGACGACCGGACCCTGTCGGCGGTCCTGCGTCCGAAGGTCACCGGCGCGGCCGTGCTGCACCGGCTCTTCGCCGACCAGCCGCTGGACTTCTTCGTGCTGTTCTCCTCCGGCTCGGCGGTGCTCAGCTCCCCGATGCTCGGCGCCTACGCGGCCGCGAACGCCGCCCTGGACTCGCTGGCCGACCAGCGCCGGCTCGCCGGTCAGACCGCGCTCAGCGTGAACTGGGGCTTCTGGTCGATCGGCATGCCCGCCCGGGTCGGGCGGGAGCAGGGCCGGGCGATCAACCCGGCCGGCATGGACACGTTCAGTCCCCGGGAGGGCATCGAGGCGCTGCGCCTGCTGCTGGCCCGCGACGCCACCCACGGCGTGGTGCTGCCGGCGGACTGGCGGCGGTGGGCGGGCGCGCACCCGGACGCGGCGACCTCGCCGCTGCTGCGCGACCTGCTCGCCGACCCCACCGGCAGCCCTGCCGCCGTCGGCGCGCCCGCCGCTGCGACGCCCGTCGTGCCCTGGTCGCCGCCGATCTCAGAACCTCCGGCGCGGCCCGGGGACGTCGCCCCTACGGCCACCGCCGCCCCGCCCGCCCCCGCGCCGACCCGTCCCGCACCGGTGGAGACGGGGGTGGCGGGCACGCTGACCGACCGGGACGCCGTGGAGCGCTACCTGGCCCGGGTTCTCGCGGAGGTACTGGGCATGCCGTCGGCGCAGGTGCACACCCGGCGGCCGCTCAAGCGGCAGGGACTGGACTCGCTGATGGCCGTGGAGGTCCGCACCCGGGTCCAGCGGGACCTGGGGATGCTGCTGCCGATCGCGAAGATGCTCGGCGGGCACAGTGTCGCCGAGCTGGCCGGTGAGGTGTTCACCCAACTGGGCGAGGCCGGCCGCCGCTGACCGCGCCGGTGGACGGTGCGGCGGGTCGCCCGCACGGGGCGACCCGCCGGCCCCGGTCCGGCCGGTCCCGCCCACCGGCGCGGTCGGGTCCCGGCACGACCGGTGGCGGTGACCGGACGTGCCGGTCACCGCCACCGTGTCGTACGTCGGGTGCCGCCCGTCGCGCCGTCAGCCGCGGGCCGCGTCGGCCTGCGGGATCAGCTCCGCCCGCCGGGCCACCTCCGCGGCGAACTCGCCGAGCGTCATGATGGCGAGCGTCTCGATGTCGTCGTCGTCGAACGTCACGCCGAACTGGTCCTCGACCCGCAGCGCGAGTTCGGACACGGCGAGCGAGTCGAGGTCCACACCGGACGGGCCGAGCATCGAGTCGGGGCCGGTGTCGTCGGTGTAGAAGTTCATCTCGCGCAGCGACTGCAGGGTGAACGCCAGGACCTCGTCGGCTGACATGGTGGGGCTACCTTCCTGTCGGATGGCGCGCGGCGGCGTCGGTCGACGACGTTACTGCCGAAATGAGTGGGCCGAAGTTATCAACGGGCACTCGCGCCGGTCAATGCGTCGGAAATGGGCCTCCACGGGTGCGCAAGGCGGAGCGGCGGCGGAATTCGAGCAGTTCTCAGTCCGGCGTCGAGTTCGGGTGCACCGCCTCGGCACGCGGGGCAACTACAGTCCTTGCGAAAGGCGGACGTGGCGCCATGGACGGCCGACCCGGGAGACGCGCTTGAAGATCACCAACGTTCACCTGTCCGGGCTGGGTGTCTTCCAACCCCCCGTGGTCGACGCCGGCCAGGCCGCCCGGCGCGGCGACTACAGCCCGGCCGCCTACCTGGAGAACCGGCTCACCGGTGCCTGCGTCGCCGGGGACGTCTCACCGCCGGACATGGCCGTGCACGCCGCCCGTCAGGCGCTGACCCGTGCCGCCGCCGACCCGACCGGGATCGGCCTGGTGCTGCACGCCTCCATCCACCACCAGGGTCCGGAGATGTGGCTGCCCGGCCCGTACATCCAGCGGGAGGTCGTCGGTACGGCGGCCCCCGCGTTCGAGGTCCGGCTGGGCTGCAACGGGGTGTTCGCGGCGCTGGAGATCGCCGCCGGGCACCTGGCCGGCGCGGCGGCGGGCACGACGGTGCTGGTGACCACGGCGGAGAACCTCGGCTCACCGCTGATCGACAGGTGGAACTCGGCACCCGGGTTCATCCTGGGCGACGCCGGCAGCGCGCTGCTGCTGGACCGCGACCACGGCTTCGCCCGGGTACGCGCCGTGGGCAGCGTCGCGGTGCCCGGGGTGGAGCCGCTGTACCGGGGCGGCGAGCCGCTGTACCCGCCGGCTGCGGGCCAGGGACGCGTGATCGACATGCGCGAACGGGCCGAGTACTTCCGCGACAACGTGATGTCGCTGACCGACGCCGCCGAACTGCGCAACCGGGCCCGGCTCGACCTGATCGACCGCACACTCGACGAGGCGGACCGCAAGCTGACCGACATGACCCGGGTCATCTGCGGGAACGCGGCGGCGTACATGGTGCAGCACGACCTGGTGGAGCCGCTGGGCATCACGATGGAACGCACCACCTGGCAGTTCGGTCGCGGCGTCGGACACACCGGTGCGAGCGACCAGTTGCTGTCGCTCAACCACCTGCTGGTCACCGGCCAGCTCACCGCCGGCGACCACCTGCTGATCTACGGGGGCGCTCCGGCCACCCTGTCCTGCGCGGTCCTGGAGATCCTGGACGTCCCTCAGTGGGCCGGGGCATGACCGCGTCCCCCCGTACCTGGCTCGTCACCGGCAGCTCCACCGGGATCGGCCGGGCGCTGGTGACCGAACTGCTCGCCCGGGGCGAGTCGGTGGCGGCCACCGCCCGCGACCCCCGCACCCTGGCGGACCTGCGACCCGCCGGGGCGGGAACACTGTGGACGGCCCGCCTCGACGTCACCGACCCCGGGCAGATCCGGCAGGTGGTCGACGATGCCGTCCGCGCGCTCGGCCGTCTCGACGTGGTGGTCAGCAACGCCGGGTACGCGCTGGTCGGCGCCGCCGAGGAGGCCAGCGGCGAACAGGTCGACAGGCAGATCCGGACCAACCTGACCGGACCCATCAACCTGGCCCGGGCGGTGCTGCCGTACCTGCGCACGCAGGGCGGCGGGCGGATCATCCAGGTGTCGAGCATGGCCGGGCAACGGGGGTCACCCGGCACGGCCGTCTACTGCGCCACCAAGTGGGGCGTGAAGGGTTTCTTCGAGTCGCTGGCCGCCGAGGTGAAGGGCTTCGGGATCGGCGTGACGATCGTCGAGCCGGGCACGGTGAGCACCGGATTCTTCGGACGGAGCAAGGAGCTGACCACCGCGTCGCCCGCCTACGCGGGCACCCCGGCGGCGATCCTGCGTCGCCGGGCGCAGGACGGCCGCCTGCCGTGCCGTGGCGACCTGGCGAAGCTGGCCGCCGCAGTGGTCGACGTCGCCACCGGGCCGGCCGTCCCGCTGCGGCTCGCGCTCGGCAGCGACGCGTACGCCTCGATCCGGCGCGGGCTGACCGCGCGGCTGGTGGAGCTGGAGGGCCAGCGGGAGCTCGCGTTCTCCACCGACCTGAACGCAGGCGACGGGTCGACGCCGTCGACGCCGCACCGAGGACCGGAGGGGAACGACGATGCGCATCACCGTCCTGGCGCTCGGCAGCCGCGGTGACGTCCATCCGCTGACGGCACTCGCCGCCGAGCTGGCCCGCCACGGCCACGAGGTACGCGTCGGGGCGTCGATGAACCTGGTCGACCTGCCCCGGCAGCTCGGGCTCGACGTGGTGCCGGTCGGCTGGAACCAGCAGTCGATGATGCAGACCGAGCGGGGCCGGGAGTGGGTCACCAAGAGCACCCTCGACTCCTTCCTCCAGATCACCATCGAGGCGTACCGGGACTACGGTCGCCGGTTCGGCGACGAGGCGATCGAGATCACCGCCGGCAGCGAGGCCATCGTCTGCGCCGTGGTCAGCGAGCAGTGGGCCGCGACCCTGGCCGAGGCGTACGACGTCCCGCTCATCGCGTACGACCTCACGCCGTCGCGGCCGAACGACGTGGTGCCGCATCCGCTGGTGGCTCTCGACCCGCTGCCGACCGCCGCGGCGAACCGGGCCACCTACCTGCACTACACCCGACGGGCCTGGCGGTACCGGCGGGAACTGATGTTCGACTTCCGCCGCCAGCTCGGGCTCCCGGCGATGCCCCCGAGGCAGCTGCGGCGACCGCTGGAGCTGCAGGGCTACAGCCCCACCCTGGTGCCCGGCCTGACCTGGGACGCCTACCGGCCGATCGTCGGTGACCTCCGGTTGACCCCGGCCGACCTGGACCGCGCCGGGATGTCCACCCTCGATCCGGAGCTTGCGGAGTGGCTCTCGGCGGGCGAACCGCCGGCCCTGCTGACGTTCGGCAGCACACACGTGGCGGATCCGGCGGCGATGATGGCGGGCATCGGGCGGGTCTGCCGGTCGCTGGGGGTACGTGCCCTGGTGGCCACCGGCTGGGGCCTGGCCGGGGTCGCGCCGTCCACGTCACCGGAGCTGCGGGTGGTGCCCTACGTGGACTACGACCTGGTGCTGCCGCACTGTGCCATGGTGGTGCACCACGGCAGCGCCAGCATCACCGCCGCCGGTGTGCGCGCCGGCATCCCCACGATGGTCTGCTCCTCCTACGCCGACCAGCCGTTCTGGGGCCGCCAGCTGGAACGGCTCGGTGCCGGTGTGCACGTGCGGTTCACCGACCTGTCCGAGGACGTGCTGCGCTCCGGCATGTCCCGCCTGACCACCGCTGCGCTGCGGCGGCGCGCGGCACAGCTCGGCGAGCAGATGCGCGCGGAACCCCACGGCACGCTCGTCGCCGCCGACGAGGTCGACAAGTACCTCGCCGGATGAGCGGCGGAGCAGCCGCCCCCGACCGGGCCCGGGCGGTCGTCGAAGAGGTGGTCGGACTGCTCGACCTGGTGCGGGTCGACCCTGCGGGGGTCACCACGGACCGGCTGGTGCCCGTCGCGGGGATGTTCTCCGGACGCGGTACGACGCGGGGCACCACCCGCCGGTACGGGGGGCTCATCGCCGCCCAGGCGCTGACGGCCGCCGCGCACACCGTGCGCCCCGGTCGACCGGTGCACTCGCTGCACGCCTACTTCACCCGGCCGGGCGACAGCCGCAGGCCCGTCACCTACCTGGTCGAGACCCTGCGCGACGGACCGGCAATGTCAACCCGACGGGTGACCGCCCTCCAGCGCGACACCCCGATCTTCTTCCTGACCGCCTCGTTCCACGATCCCGGCACCGGGCCGACGCACCGGCGGCCGCCGCCCGGGGTCCCGCCGCCGGACGAGGTGCCGACCCTGGACCGGCTGCTCGCCCATGCGCCCGATCGGCTGGCCGCGGTGCGGGACATGCTCTTCGCGTTCGACGTCAGGTACCCCGACCCGCCGCCCGGCGGGCCGGCCGACGGGGAACGGGCCGGTGAGGCGCACCGCCGGGCCTGGGTACGGGTGGCCGGGACGCTGCCCGACGACGCGTCGCTGCACGCCGGCGCGCTGGTGCTCGTCTCGGATCTGCCCCTGCTGCTCAGCGCGATGGTGGCCGGGCACGCGACCGAGTGGGGTCCGGGTGACCTCGGCGTCAGCGTCGACCACACGGTGTGGTTCCACCGGCCCTGCCGGGCCGACGAGTGGCTGCTGTACGACTGCGACAGCCCGTGGGCGGCCACCGGTCGTGGCCTGGCGACCGGGCGGCTGTACACGCGCGACGGCGACCTGGTGGCCACGGTGGCCCAGGAGGGTCTGCTGCTGACCCGGTCCGCCCGCTGAGCCGGGCACGACGGCTCCGCCCCGGCCCGCCGCCTCAGACCGGGACCGCCTCGATCGCGCCGTCGGTGACTCCCGTGACGGCGAAGCCGGCGTCGGCGAGGAGCTGGCCGTACTCCGCCGCGGTGCGGTCCCGGCCCTCCATCAGGACCAGCATCAGCAGGTCCACGATCCGGTTGCGGGGCGCCCCCCAGGTGCCCGCGCCGGCCCCGGACCGCTGCGGCTGAGCCGGCAGCAGCTCCTCCAGGACCAGCAGTCGCGCCCCGGCCGGCATCGCCGCCCGTACCCGGGTCAACACCCGGGTGACGTTCCCGTCGTTCCAGTTGTGCAGGACCCGCCGCAGCACGTACCGGTCCCCGCCCGTGGGTACCCGGTCGAAGAAGCTGCCGACGACGACGTCGACCCGGTCCAGGACCCCGGCGGCGGCGAGCCGGGCACGTCCCCGGGCGGCGGCCTCGGGCAGCTCGACGAGGACCCCGCGCAGCCCGGGGCGGTCCCGCAGCAGGTCGGCGAGCAGGCCGCCGTCGCCGCCGCCGAGGTCCACCACCGTACGGGCGTCGTCGAACAGCCGGGCGGGGGGCGGCGGCGGTTCCGGGGCGGTGGACATCGCCCCGTTGAACGTCGCGGCCAGCTCCGGGTGCCCGCCCAGGTACCGGTAGAAGGACTCGCCGAAGCGGTCGGTGAAGGCCGGCCGGCCGGTGCGGACGGTGTCGAGCAGGCCAGCGAACGAGGCGAAGACCTCCTGGCCGTACAGGACCGCCGTGTCGCGGACCGAACCGGGGGCGTCGGTGCGCAGGTATTCCCCCATGCCGGACAGGACGAAGTCGTCGGGACCGGTCTGACGCAGGACACCGGCGTCGGCGAGCGCGGCGAGCAACCGGCGCAGCGCCACCGGGTCCAATCCGGCGGTGGCCGCCAACTCGCCGCCGCCGGTGGTGCCCGCGGCGATCCGGTCGGCCAGGCCGAGCAGGGCGAACACCGAACACGCCTGGGCCGTCCAGGTGGCACAGAGCATGGTGAGCAGCCGCTTGCGGAAGTAGTCGTCGTCACGCGCCACGGATGGCCCTCCACTGAGACTCTAGTGAATGTCCAGAGAAGTGCGGGCCGGGCCCGCAGGCGCCTCGGTATGGTCAATTCGGCCCGGTCATCCTCGCATTAACCAGCGTGCGTTGACAATTGTCGTCAATGGGGATCCGTGGGGGGATCGAATGGGTGCGGTCGCTACGGTCGGGTGGTCCGTCGGGGCCGCGGGGCGTACGTCCGTCGGGGCGTACCGTCGTGCCGGCTGACCTGGTGGTGCGGCTGCGCCGCACGGTGGACGACGGGCGGGCGGCGGCCCGCGCGCTGCTCGTCGAGACGGCCGCGGCGATGGCCGGTGCCCCGCCGGCCGCGGTCACCGTGGAGCACACGGCCACGGGCGCGCCCGTGCTGCGTGGCGTCGCCACCGGCTGGCACACCAGCGTCAGCCACACCCGTGGCCTGGTCGCGGTGGCGGTGTCCCGGCACGGACCGGTCGGCGTCGACGTGGAGGCGCTGCGCCCGGTGCCCGCGGTGGCGCTGAGCCGGCGGTGGTTCGCCCCGGAGGACACCGACTGGCTGCGTGGTCGGCCGGTGGAACGGCTCGGCGTCGACTTCCTGGCGCTGTGGACCGGCAAGGAGGCGGTGGCCAAGCTGCACGGCACCGGGCTGCGCGGCGGCCGGCTGCTGCGCTGGCGCACCGCGCCGCCGGCGCCGCCGGCGTGGCGACCCGCCGTCGACGCCCCCGGCGTCCTGGTCACCCACCGGGAGTTGCCCGGCCACGTCCTGGCGGTCGCCCGCGCGTCGGCGTGGCCCGGCCGCCCCCGGCCGGCCGCCGGTCGCTGATGCGGACCGCGCTCGTCCTCGGCGGCAGCATCGCCGGCCTGGTCGCCGCCCGGGTCCTGGCCGACCACGCCGACCAGGTGTGGATCGTCGAGCCCGACCGGCTGGCGGACGCCCCGGTGATCCGCCGTGGCGCTCCGCACGGCAGCCAGGCGCACACCCTGCTCGGCCGGGGCCGCACGGTCATCGACCGGTTGCTGCCCGGCATCGTACGGCAGATGGTGCGCGAGGGCGGCCAACTGGTCACCAGCGGTCCCGGTGGCGCGCAGTGGTTCCTCAACGGCCGGGCCAAGGTCCCCGTACGCGGCGGCAGCGTGGTCAGCGTGTCCCGGCCGTTCCTGGAGTGGCACCTCCGTCGGCGGGTCCTCGCGCTGCCCAACGTGGCCGTGGTCGGCGGGACCGCGGTCGGGCTCACCGCCTCCGCCGGCCGGGTCGACGGGGCGCTGGTCCGCGCCCCGGGCCACACCGACGCCCAGCGGCACGGGGCGGACCTCGTGGTGGACGCCACCGGGCGGTCCAGCCGGCTGGCCGACTGGCTCGGCCGGCTCGGCTACCCCGCGCCCGACAAGCGCCGGATGGCCCTCGACCTCGGCTACGCCACCTGCCTGTTCCACCGGGAACCCGGCCAGCGGCTGGCCGGGCAGGTGGCGGTGTACTCGGTCCACACGCCGAGCCGGGCGCGCACCGGCCCCAGCTCGATGACCCCCGTCGAGGGCAACCGCTGGCTGACCCTGGTCAGCGGATACGGCGACCGGCGGCCGGGCCGTGACCTGGACGGGTTCCTGGCGCGCTGCCGGTCGGACCCGGCCACCCCGCTGCAACTGCTGCCGGACGCGTGCGAGCCGGCCAGCGAGGTGTACGTGCACCGCTTCCCGGACAGCGTCCGGCGCGACTTCGACCGGCTGGACCGGTTCCCCGCCGGCCTGGTGGCGATCGGCGACGCGGTCGCCTCGTTCAACCCGACCTACGGCCAGGGCATCTCGGTGGCGGCCCTGCAGGCGGTCGCGCTCGGCGAGTGGCTCGCCGGGCCCGGCGCGGTTGACCGGCCGGCGTACGGGTACTTCCGGCGGGTCCGGGCGGTGGTGGACGACGCCTGGGACTTCTCCGCCGCGCAGGACTGCTACCTGCCCCACGTGCGGGTCGCCCGACCGTTCGGCTGGCGGCTGCGCCGGGGCCTGGCCGAGGCGGTCCAGCACGCGACCGTGACCGACGAGGTGGTGCACCGGGCCTTCCTGGAGGTCGTCAACCTGACGGCCGGCCCCGCCCGGCTGCGTCGTCCGGACATCCTCTGGCGGGTCGGGGTGGCGGCACTGCGCCGACGGTGAACCGGCCCGCCCGAAGCGTGGCGCTCGGGATGCTTCGCGGCGACCCATCCCTTTTCTCATGAAGGCAAGCAATGGTGTCGATGTGTGGATGACTGCCGCCCGCCCCGGGCCACCGCAGGGCCCTGCGCTGTCGTCTCGCCGAGGGGTCTGACCTCGGTGTGCCCGCCGGTCCTCGAAAATTGCTCGAACAATCGACGACGATCGCTCAGAAACCGGCTAGCCTCTCAGTCGAACGTCGTACCACTGCGACGCGAAAAGGCCCGAATGTCGCCTGTAGCTGACGCCTGTCTATGGATAGGCGTGGTTTCCGCTGTCTTCCGGCCCCCGCGGCGGCACGTCGACGCAGGCAGTTCGTGCTCTGGGGGGAGAGGCAATGGAAATCCAGATCCTGGGACCGCTCGTGCTCGCCCACGCCGGTCACACCGCTACACCGACCGCCCCGAAGCCCCGCAGCGTGCTGGGCCTGCTGCTGCTCAACGCGGACCAGACCGTACCGGTCTCCGCGCTGATCCAGGACCTGTGGGGCGCGTCCCCACCGGTGAGTGCGCTGACCACGCTCCAGACGTACGTGCTCCAGATCCGCAAGTGCTTCGCCGGCCTGCTCGACGTCCCGGTCGCCGAGGTGGCCAAGCGGGTGCTGGTCACCGTCCCCGGCGGCTACGTGCTGCGGGTCGGCCCCGACGAGTTCGACCTGCGCCTGTTCGAGCAGCTCGCCTCAGCCGGTCGACGCGCCCTGGCGGCCGGCGAGAACGTCGACGCGGCGGCCCTGCTGGTGCGCGCCTGCGCACTCTGGCGTGGCCCGGCGCTCGCCGACGTGCGCGCCGGAACCGTTGCCGAGCCCCGCCTCAAGGCGCTGGAACAGACCCGGCTCACCACCGTCGAGCAGTGCATCGAGGCACGCATGCGGCTCGGCCACCACCAGGACGTGCTGGCCGAACTCACCCTGCTCATCGCCGAGCACGGGCTCAACGAGAACCTGTGCGCACAGCTGATGGTGGCGTTGCACCGCAGCGGCCAGCGGCGCGAGGCCCTGGCGGTCTTCCACCGCCTGCGCACCTCCATGGTGGAGGAACTGGGGCTGGAGCCGTCGAAGCGGCTGCACCTGCTCCAACAGGCGGTCCTCGCCGACGACCCGGCGCTGGAGGTCGCGCCCCGGGACGACGGACTGACCCAACTGCTCGACCACCTCGCCCTCCAACGGCCCCGGACCCGGTAGCCGTCCCCGTCCGGCGGCCCCCTGCCCCTGCGGCGTCTGTTCACCCGGACGCGGCCGCGTGACCGACCTGCACCTGCGCCCCCGCCGGTCGGGGCGCGCCGCCGGCGGGCGGGATGGGTGCCGTCAGCGCGTGCCGTCCCGGCCTGGCCACGTCGTCGCGTCGCTGCTCACGCAGCACCGCGAGGACGCGGGCGTGCAGCCGGGTCCGGCGCAGCAGCGGGAGGCCCTGGTAGAGCACGTCGCGCATCAGGGCGTGGGCGAACCGCACCCGTCCCGGTGCGGGCTCGACGAGCAGGCCGGCCGCCACCGCGGCCTCCAACCCGGCGAGGACCGGTTCCTCCGGTCCGCCGTCGACGGCGAGCAGGAGATCGACGTCGACCTCCACACCGCAGAGCGCGGCGTGCCGCAGCACCGTGCGCGCGTCCGCCGGTAGCCGTGCCAGCCGGCGGGCCAGCAGGTGTCCGAGGCCGGCGGGCACCCCGTCCAGCGCCGCCGCCGGCCCCTCCGCCGCCACCAGCCCGGCCAGCTCGATGGCGAACAGCGGATTGCCCGCCGAGCGTTCCCGGACCGTACGCGACAGCGCGGTGTCGTGCACGCCGTGGCGGCGCAGCAACGCGGTGACGGCCTCCGCGTCGAGACCACCGAGCGTGACTTCGACCGCCGGTACGCCGGCCAGCGCCGCCCGCGCCGCCACCACGTCGTCGGTCACCTCGTCCGGCCGGTAGGTCACCACCACCAGCACCGGGGAGCCGGTGAGCGCGGCGGCGAGATGCCGCAGCACCCGCAGGGTCGCCCCGTCGGCGTGCTGGACGTCCTCGACCACCAGCAGCAGCGGACCGTGCCCGCTCAGCCGGGACAGGTGGGCGGCCAACGCCCGATGGAGGTGGAACTCGTCGTACCGGGTGTCGTCCGGCCCGCCGGGGTCCGGCAGCGGGCTCAGGTCCCCGTTCCCCGTCCCCACGGGCGGCAGGGACCGCCCGGTGGCGGCGATCACCTCGCGCCAGGCCCACGCCGGCGGAGCACCCGCCACCGGCGGGCAGGTGCCGACCGCCGTGCGCCACCCGGCGTCGGTGAGGGTCGCGGCGAGCTGCCGCACCAGCGTCGACTTCCCCGCCCCGGCCTCCGCGCCGAGCCAGCAGAAGCCGAGCCCCGACCGGGCGGCCCGGTCCGCCGCCGCCCGCAGCCGGGTCAGTTCCGCCGTACGCCCCCACACCTGGTCCGGGCCTGGTGCGGGCGGCGCCGGTGGCGGGTCGGGAACGGCGGTCACCGGCAGCGGACCCGGGGCGGCGTGCACCGGCGGCCCGGGGACGGCCGGCTCCAGCCGGGGGCTCTGCCGCAGCAGGTCCGTCTCCAGGGTCCGCAGGGCCCGGCTGGGGTCGATGCCCAACTGCTCGGCCAGGCTCGCGCGGACGGCCCGCAGCACGTCCAACGCGTCGGCCTGCCGACCGAGGCGGTACAGGGCGACCGCGAGCAGCATCGCGGCCCGTTCCCGCAGCGGATGCTCGCGGACGTGCGGGTCGAGGTCGCGAACCACCTCGTGCGGTCGGTCGAGTTCGAGCAGGAGTCCGGCGCGCTGCTCGACGGCACCCGCCCGGAGCCGGGTCAGCCGCTCCCCCTCCCGGTCCGCCCACGGCTCCCCGGCGAACTCGGCGTACGGGGCGTCGGCACCCCAGCAGGCGAGCGCCGCGTCGAGGACGGCGAGCGCCGCGCCGGGACCGGGTACGGCGTCCGGCGTCGCCGACCGCAGCGCCGCCTCGAACCGCCAGGCGTCCACCCGCGCGGTCGGTAGCCGCAGGGCGTACCCGGGGGCGACGGTGACCAGGACCCGGGCGGGGGTCCGGGCGCGACGGTGCGGTTCCAGGACACGGCGCAGGTTCGACACGTACACCTGGAGGGAGGCCCGGGCCCGGGGCGGCGGATCGCCCACCCACAGGTCGTCGACGAGCCGGTCCACCGACACGACGTGACCGCCGCCGGCGACGAGCCGGGCCAGCACCGCGCGTTGCCGGGGCGCGCCGAGGTCGACCGGCGTGCCGTCGCGGACCGCCCGCACCGGGCCGAGCACGCCGATCGCCGTCACGCCCGGACCCCGCTCAGCGGGTGGAGACGCCTCCGCTGAGTGCGGCGGAGGTCAGGCCGGCCTCGTTCGACACCACCACCACGTGCACGAACGCCTGCGGCATGTGGGTGAAGTGCCAGGTGCGCCGCCCGGTGTCGGGGGTGCCGTAGATGACCGCCCGCGCGACGCCGACCTCGGTGGTGGGGATCGGCGCACCCCAGGTGGGCTGCGGGATCGGCAGCGACGGCCCGCCAGGCGGGGTGGTGGGTAGCCCCGGGTCGGTCGGGGTGTCGTCCGGCGTGGTCTGCAGCCAGCTCAGGTCGATCCGGTAGTCGTCCTCCCGCACCGAGTTGTCGGTGAAGGTGACGTCCAACGTCCGCTTGCCCTCCTGGTAGCCGGCGGACAGCGTCAGCCCGCTCGGCGCCGCCGGGCTGACCCGGTACTGCGGGCAGGCCAGCGGGACGACCTCCGGCACCGGCTGGCTGCCGTCGGGCACGTTGTTCGCGGTCACACAGAACGTGTGCACCCCGGCCAGCGCCGAACTCGGCACGGTGAACGAGAAACCGACGAAACCGCCCCGCTCGACGTGCCACAGGTTCGCCGGGCGGGTGACCGCCGGCGGCACGTCGGTCTGCACCGTCACCTGCACCGGGCCGCCGTTGGGGTCGCTGGCCCAGCCGCTGACCCGGACCGCCCCGCCGACGTACTCCCACGACTCCAGCCAGCCCATCGGGTACTTGTCGCTGCCCACCGGTGGTGGAGTCGGCTCGGCCGGACTGTCGTCGCAGGCCGGCGGTGGATTGGGTACGTCGCAGTAGGGGCGGGCCAGCGCCGTGCCGGCCGCGGCCACGGTCAGCCCGGCGCTGAGGGTGAGCGCCAGGCCGACGGCGAGGATTCTCTTCATCCGTCCAGCACAGCAACCACCACTTGGCGTCCACCTGGCGTGCCCGGTCGCGGCCCCGTTCAGCCGTCGCCAAGCGGCACCGGGTCCCATCGGTCGGGGCAGCGACCTGCCCGGGGTGCGGTCGCACCAGGACGGAGGCAACAGTATGGGCACCATGGTGGTCACCGGGTCGGTGGACGGCATCGGCCGGCGTACCGCGGCGCAGCTCGCCGCCGCCGGGCACCGCGTCGTGCTGCATGCCCGCGACGAACAACGGGCGGCCGTCGCCAAGGCGGCCGTCCCCGACGCGGCCGGAACCGTCGTCGGCGATCTGGCCTCGCTCGAGGAGACCACGGCGCTCGCCCGGTCGCTGGCCGCGTTCGGCCGCTACGACGCGATCGTCCACAACGCCGGGATCGCCCGCCTCGACGCCGCCGAGCGGGAGCTCACCGGCGACGGGCTGGAGTCGACGTTCCAGGTCAACGTGCTCGCGCCGTACCTGCTGACGGCATTGCTGCCGCCGCCCGGCCGGCTGGTGTTCGTGTCGTCGGCGATGGCCGCCGACGGGGCCACCGACCTGACCGACCTGCGGTACGACACCCGCCCCTTCGACGGTGTCGGGGCGTACTGCACCTCGAAGCTGCTGGACCTGGCGCTCGCCGTGGCCGTCGCCCGTCGCTGGCCCGCCACCCTGAGTAACGCGCTCGATCCCGGCTGGGTACGCACCCGGATGGGCGGTGCCGCCGCCCCGACCAGCCCTGACGACGCCGCCCGTGCCCAGGTGCGCCTCGCCGTGGGCACCGACCCCGACGTCCTGGTCAGCGGGCAATACGTCAGCGCCCGCGACTGGCGGCCGTCGCTGTCGCGGCTCGCCGGGCTCGGGGAGGAGCTGCTGGCCCACTGCGCGCAGCTCACCGGCGTCACCCTGCCCGACGCCCGACCGAGCTGACCCTCCGACGGTGGCGGCGCACCGGCCGGGTGACCGCCCGACCCCGCCCCGACCGGCAGTCGGGCCGCCGGCCGGCCCGCGACCGGGGTCGTCCCCGGTCACGACAGGTCCGGGACCGGGGCCGCCGGGGCCTCGGCCGGGCTGGGTGCGCCCAGCCCGTGGTCGCGGGCCAGGGCGATCGCCTCGGCACGGCTGCCCAGGTGCAGCTTGACCAGGATGACCGAGACGTTGTTGCGGACGGTCTTGGCGCTCAACCCGAGCCGGTGCGCGATCAGCGGATTCGACAGCCCCCGGGCGAGCAGTTCGAGGATCTCCCGTTCCCGGTCGGTGAGCTGCGGGAACGGGGCGTCGGCGCGGGCACCCAGCAGCGCGCCGGCCCGGTCGGCGAGCGGCCCGCCGAGGACCAGGTCACCACCGGCCACGCCCCGGATGCCCCGCTCCACGTCGGCGGCGGAGGCCCCCTTGAGCAGGTAGCCGCGGGCTCCGGCGCGCAGCGCGGCGACCAGGGACGCGTCGTCGTTGAGCATGCTCACCACCAGCACCCGCACCGACGGATGGTCGCGGCGCAGCAGCCGGGTCACCTCGATCCCCGACCCCTGGCCGAGGTGCAGGTCCATCAGCACCACGTCCGGGCGTACCCGGGCCACGAGCGCCACGGCGGTCGCCGCGTCGGCGGCCTCGCCCACGCACTCGATGCCCGCCAGGGTGTCGAGCAACGCGCCCATGCCCAGCCGGAAGACCGGGTGGTCGTCCACCACGGCGACGCGGATCGGGGTGTCGGTCACGGCTGCTCCAGGGGGACGGTCAGGCAGACGGTGGTGCCCCGGGGGCCGGCCGGCCCCACGGTGAGGGTCGCGCCGACCGCCTCGGCCCGCTCCCGCATGGCGTGCAGGCCGACGCCGTGGCTGGTGCGGCCGGCCGGCAGGCCCCGACCCTGGTCGGTGACGGTGACCCGCAGCCGGTCGGGCCGCTGGTCCAGCGACACGGTGCACCGGTCCACCCCGGCGTGCCGCTGCACGTTGCGGATCGCCTCGGCGGTGACCCCGTAGGCGGCGGTCGCGACCGGTTCCGGCAGCGGCGTCAGGGTGGCCGGCCCGTGCAGCACGATCCGCAGGCCGGTCCGGGCGTACTGGTCCCGCAGCAGGTGCAGGGCGGGGCTCAGGCCGCCGTCGGCGAGCACCGGGGGCAGCAGGCCGTGCGCCAAGTCCCGGACCTCCGCCGCCCGTGCCGTCAGCTCCCCGGTCAACCGGTCCAGCAGCTCCTCCGCCCGGTCCGGGTCGCGGCGCAGCAGGTTGCGGGTGGCGGCCAGCCCCAACCCGATGCCGCTGAGCGCGGGGCCGAGCCCGTCGTGCAGGTCGCGGCGCAGGGAGCGGCGCTCCTCGTCGCGTACCTCGGCCAGCCGTTGGCGTGAGCGGGCCAGGTCCCGGTTGGTGCCGGCCAGGTCCACGACCGCGGCGACCACCGGGGCGAGGACGGCGAGCGACTCGCGGGCCCGCCCGTCGAGCAGCTCACCGGGCAGTGGCCAGGCGTGCAACTGGCCGACGAGCCGGTCACCGCTGGTCAACGGCACGGTCAACGGGCAACCGTACGGGTGTGGCGGTGGCTGCACCCCATTCTCGGTGATGCGCACCTCGGCGAGCCGGAGCGCGGCGGCGATCGTCGCGCTGATCTCGGTGGTGCTGCCGACGCTGTGCACCACCCGGTGCAGCAGCGGCTCCGGGGCCTCACCGTGCACGAGCCGGTCCACCCGCCGCTGCACCGCCTCGCGCATCGGCTGGAAGGCCGCCGCGAGCACCCCCGTCACGACGAGTTGCGGCAACGGCAGCCGCTGCGGCAGCAACCGGTCGAGCAGCGTCACCGTCGCGCAGTAGGCGGCGATCACCACCGCGGTCATCAGGTACCACACGAGGGTGCGGCGCACGGCCAGCCGCAGCCCCCACAGCTGCTGACGCAGCACCACCACCGCCACCGCGGCGGGGAAGAACGCCTGCGAGGCGAGCATCAGCAGCGCCGGCAGGGCCGCCGGGACGGCCGGGGGCAGCAGGGTGGCGAGGAAGGCGAGGGTGAGCAGCCCGCTGCCGGCCGTCGCCCAGCCGAGGCCGTGGCGTTGCGCGGCGGGGCCACGTCGCCACCGCCACCCCAACCCGACACAGGCCAGCAGGCCGAGCCCGACCAGCGGGTACGGCAGTAAGGGCAGCAGCACGGCCCGCACGCCCCGCAGCCCGTCCGGCAGCGGCACCACCCCCAGCGGCGGTGGCGCGGTGACGGCGGCGGCCATCGTCACCGCCACGTAGCCGACCCCGGCGGCGACCGCGAACCGGCCCAACCGCTCCGGCGGCCGGTCCGGCAGCAGCCAGGGCATCACCACGACCAGCGCGTACAGGCCGGGCACCCAGGCGAAGCGGTGCAGCGCGGTCAGTACCGGTGGCCCGCCGACGGCGAGTTGCCACTGGCCGGCGCAGGCGGCGACCGCACTGCCCAGCCCCGCCGCGCAGGCGATCACGGCGGGCATCCGGCTGCCGGCGCGCTGCCGGCTCAGGATCAGCCACGCCAGGATGCCGTAGACGATGCCGTCGAGCAGGTCGACCAGCGAGTAGAGCTGGTCGGCGGACCACGGCGGCGTCGCCACCGCCCAGGCGACGACCGCGCCGAGGCTGAGCAGGACGGTGCCGGTGAGCACCGCCCACCCGGTCGAGCGCGCGGTCACGGATACGTTCGGCATGGCCGGTCCACTGTCCCAGCACGACCACCACCACCGCCACGGACAGTGCCACCGGCCGCGCCCGGCGACGGGGACCGCACCAGCACACCCACGGGCCTCCTCCTGGTCACCGCGCGCCACCGGATCGGCGGACGCGCAGCGCAGCCTGGTCCGCGCCCTGTCCCGCCGGCCAGGGGTGGATGTCCCGCACCGCCGGGACCGGCACATCGTCCGTCCGGTGGCAGGGGATGCGCGCGGGTCCTAGGGTGACGGATCGACCGTCCACCGAGGGGGAACCCGTTGCCGTCGCACCGACCAGCCCGCTGGCGTACCGCCGCTGCCGCCCTGACCCTGGTCGTGGGGCTGCCCGCCTGCGCGGGGCCCCGCCCGCAGCGACCGCCGGCCCCGGTCGGGCAGACCCCGGAGCGGCTGCGCGACGGGCCCGACCCGACCACCCCGCCGGGCCCGGCGTCGGCCTGGTCGGTGTCGCTGCGGCGGATCGACCAGGAGGTGGGGGAGACCGGTCAGCTCATCGTCGTCCCCGACGAGCGGGAGTTGCGGGCGGTGGACCGGGGCACGGGGCAGGAGCGGTGGCGGCACCCGCTCGACGGCGGCTACCGGTACGTCATCGCCGACGGGTCCATCGTGGCCGGCGACAACGACGGCGGCGGTGTGGAGGTGCTCGACGCGGTCACCGGAACCACCCGGTGGCGGGCCGACGGCAGTCAGGACGTCGTCGTCCACGGCAGGGTCGTCTACGCCCGGGAGTGCGTCGGTGCCGGCACGAAGGCGACCTGCGTGATCGTCGGCCGGGAGCTTCAGAGCGGCCGCCAACTGTGGAAACTGCCCTCCGACCGGTTCGCCCGGGTCAGCGACGTGACCCTCGGCGCGCGCCTGCCGTACGCGCCGGCCGCCGGCCGGTACGTCGTGGTACGGCTGAGCACCTCCGCCCGGACGGCCACCTACACCCCGGTCGCCCCCACCACCGGGCGGGCCGGCGCCGGGCGGCTGCCGAACCGGGCCTGGTTCGGCTTCGCCGCCGACGACCTGCTGGTCACCACCGACCACGACCCGCCCGAGGGGGACGGGCGCTGCACGGTCAGCATCGCCAGCGTCGACGCGCGCACCGGGGCGAAGGGCTGGTCCGGCGCGGTCTACAGCGGGCGTCGGGAGGACGGCGAGTGCGCGAAGCGGCTGGCGCACCCCCGCAGCGGCAGGGAGCTGATCGGGGCCGGGACCCGGCTCGTCGCGGTCACCGCCGACGAGCGGCCGCAACTGGTCGACCTGCGCACCGGCCGGACGGTCTGGCAGGGTGCCACCGCGGGCGTGCCGATCGACGGCGACGACCGGTCGGTCCTGGTCCGCGACACCGCCGACACCGGCGCGCTGGCGTTGCTCGACCTGGCCACCGGCGTCTCCCGCTGGACCGCGCCGGACCCGGTGCTGCCCGGCAGCTCAGCGAGCTGGCGGTCGGCGGTGACGGCCGGGCTGGTGGCGGTCAGCGCAGTCGAGGACAAGCGCCCGACGGTGCTCGTGTACGAGGTGGACACCGGCCGGCAGCTCGGCCGCTATCCGGGGTGGCTCGTCGGAGCCGGCACGGACTGGGTGGCGGTCAGCCGCTCCGGCGCCGGTGGCCTCACGGTCGACCTGTACACCTTCTGACCGCCACCCGGACGGTCAGTCGTCGTCGCCGTCGTCGTCCCGGTCGTCGGAGTCGTCGTCCTGGTCGTCGTCGGCGTCGTCGTCGTGACCGGAACGGTCGTCGGCGTCCGCCTTCTCCTGCTCGGACTTGACGATGCCGCCGTTGTCCCGGTCGACGTCGATCTCGTGCTCGGTGTCGCCGTTGATGATCTCCACGCTCCAGACCGGGCGGCCCTCCTCCCGCTCCCGCTCGACCTCGGTGATCCGGCCACCACCCACCGTGGCCAGCGCGATCTCACCGGCCCGCTGCTGGCTCACCGCGTCGTCGGTGGTCGGGGTGGTGCCGCCCGGCGTTCCCGCCGTCGGGCCGCCACCCGGCGTCCCGGCCGTCGGCGTACCGCCGGGGGTCGTGGCCGTCGGCGCGACGGTGGGGTCCACCGGGGCCGGGGCGGTGGTCGCGGTGGTGGCGGGGCCGGGGGCCCGTTCCGCGGCGGACACGCCGATCGCCGTGCCGGTGACGGCGAGGACGGCGGCGCCACCGGCAGCGGCCAGGAGCAGGGATGTGCGCTTCATGATGCGTACCTCCGGAGTTTCTCGGTTGGTGCGCCCAGCGTGCTCCGGCGGTGGATAGCGGCGCGCTGCGCCGACCCTAAGCTCCGGTTAAGGCCGACCGGGGCGGCCCGAGCCACAGCGTCACCACCGCGCCGCCCTGCGCGCCCGACCCCAGGTCGAGCCGACCGCCGCTGGCCTGCGCGGCCCGGCGGGCGATGTCCAGGCCGAGCCCCGTCGAGCCGGCCTGGCTGGCCCCCCGCTCCACCAGCACGGCCGGTATCCCCGGCCCCGCGTCACGGACGGTCAGCGCGGCCCCGGTCGCTTCCCGGGTCAACCGGACGGTGAAGCCGGTGCCCTCCGGGGTGTGCGCGAAGACGTTGCCCAGCAGCGCGTCCACGGCTGCGGCCAACTCGTCGGCGGGCACCCCGACCGGCAGCGGCCCGGCCGCGAGGTCGAGGTCGACGGTGCGGCCGGTGTCCTCGGCCAGCACCGCCCAGAAGGCGACCCGTTCCCCCACGATCGTGGCGGCGTCGGCGGTGACCGCGCCCGGATCACCGTCGGCCGGGTCGCTGCGCCAGCGTGCCTGGCGGATCAGGCCGGTCACCGCCCGCTCCAACCCGTCCACGGCCGCCGCCACCCGGGCCGCGTCGTGCGGGTCGCGCAGCGATTCCGCCTCCAGCCGCAACGCCGTCAACGGCGTCCGCAGCCGGTGCGACAGGTCCGCCACCTGCTCGCGTTCCTCCCGCAGCAGCACCTGGATCCGGGCGGCCAGGTGGTTGAGCGCACCGGCGACCTCCCGCAGCTCCGGTGGGCCGGCCGGCTCGGCGCGGGCGGTCAGTTCGGCGTTGGCCAGCCGGTGCGAGACCGAGGACAGCTCGGTGATCGGCCGGACCAGGGTGCGGGCCAGCCGGTCGGCCACGGCGAGGCCGAGCAGCACGAGCACGATGCCGAGCGCGGCCAGCACCAGCCAGGCGCGGGCCACCCCGGCGGTGACGTCGGCACGGGGTACCACGGTGCGGATCACGCCGGTGCCGTCGGCCCGGCCCTGCACCGCGATCACGATCTCCCGGCCGCCGTCCAGCTCCGCGGTGAGGCTCTGGCCCCGGGCGGCGAGCGCCACCGCCGGGGTACGCGGCTCCTGCGCGCCGAGCACCGTGCCGTCGGGCAGGTAGACGCTCACCGGCCGCCCCGACTCGGCGGTGAGCTGTTCCACCGTCAACCGGATCGTCGCGGTGTCGGCGGTGCCGACCACCGGCACCAGCCCCTGTACGTCGGCCGTGGCCCGGACGGTGGCCCGGTCCTCGGCGACCGTGCGCACCAGCAGGGCCAGCGGCACCAGGAAGGCCACCAGGGTCAGGCAACTGGTCGCCGCGACCAGCAGCGCCAGCCGCCGTCTCATCCGTCGTCCCCGATCAGGAGCAGGGTTGCCACCGGTAGGCAGGCTAGCCGGTGCCACCGGCTGAGGGCCGGCTCTTAACCTCCGCTTATCCCGCCGCCGGGCCCGGCTTAGGGGCCGGTCGGGCATAGTCGGGGCATGGGTCGCCGTACGCTCCTCGCCACCGCCGGCTGGCTGGCCGCCGCCGTGCTCGCCACCCTGATCGGGGTGGCCGCGATCCGGCTGGTCGGGGAGAGCATCACCGGCACCCCCGGCGGGGTGCGCAGCCAGGCCGAGGTGGAACGGGCCCTGGCGGCCCCGGAGCCGACCCCGTCGGCCCCGGCCGCCTCCGCGCCGTCGTCGGCGTCCACGCCGTCGTCCCCGACCGTCGGCCCCTCCGCGACGCCCGGCCAGCGCCGCAGCTTCTCCACCCCCGGCGGTACGGCGGTCGCCGAGTGCGTCGGGTCCGAGGTGCGGCTGGTCTCCTGGGCCCCGGCGCAGGACTTCCGGGTCAAGGACGTGGACCGGGGCCCGGACGACGACGCCGAGGTGACCTTCGCCGGCCCGGCGGGGGAGTTCGAGGTGAACGTGGGCTGCATCGGCGGCGAACCGGTCGCCCGCCCCGGCGACAGCGACTGAGCGTCGGGCCGGTGCGCCGGTTCAGCCGTCGTCCGTGCCGGCCGTGCCGGTGTCCACCGCCGGAAACGTCACCTGCACCCGCAGCCCGTCGCGGCCGGTGGAGGAGGCGGTGATGATGCCCTCGTGCGCCCGGGTGATCGAACGGGCGATCGCCAGGCCGAGGCCCGCGCCGCCGCTGTGGTCGATGCGCCTGCCGGAGCGGCGTCGGAACGGCTCGAACAGGGCGGCCACCTCGTCCGGGGGGACGTCGTCACCGGTGTTCTCGACCACCAGCGCCGGGTCGGTGCCCACCTGAACCGTGAGGGTGCCGCCGGGCCGGTTGTACTTCAGGCCGTTCTGTACCAGGTTGACGACCAGCCGTTCCAGCAGCACCTGTTCGCCGACGACCAGCCGGGGGCCCAGCCGGCTGACGATCGTGACCCCGGCCTGCTCGGCGCGGCCGCGGTGGGCGTCGAGCACCATGGCGGCGATCCGGTCGAGCCGCAGCGGGACGCGGGTCAGCAGGCCGCGGTCGCTCTCGCTGAGCACCAGCAGCCCCTCGATCAGGCGCTCGTTGCGTTCGTTGGTCTCCAGCAGTTGCGCGGCGAGCAGGGTGAGCTGGTCGTCGGTGAGGGTACGGGTCAGGCCGACCTCGATCAGGGTGCGCTGGACGGCCAACGGGGTGCGCAGCTCGTGGGACGCGTCGGCGGCGAACCGGCGCTGCGCCTCGTACCCCACCGCGATCCGGTTCATCATCTCGTCGATGGTGCGGCCGAGGACGGCCAGTTCGTCGCGGCCGGGACCGGGCCTGAGCCGGTGGCCCAGGTTCTGCGGCCCGACGTCGGCGATCACCGGGACGATGTCCCGCAGCGGGCGCAGGCACCAGCGGACGGCCGGGTAGGCGGCGGCGAATAGGGCCAGCAGCACGATCGTCACGGCGATCGCCAGGGGGATGCTCGGCCGCCTGAACACCTGGACACAGACGAACGGGGCGTCGTCGCCCGGTGCCCGCAGGTCGGGGGTGGCGCACCAGGACGGGCCGAACTCCCGCCACAGCGCGAGCAGCAGGTCGGCGGCCGTCGTCACGAACGGGGCGACGAGCAGCAGTGCTCCGACGACCAGCAGCATCCGCCGGGCCGGTGAGGGCAGGTTCATGCCCCGAGCCGGTAGCCGACCCGGGGCACGGTGTGGATCACCGGCGGGTCCCCGAGCTTGCGGCGCAGGGTCATCACGGTGGTACGTACCGTGTTGGTGAACGGGTCGGTGTGCTCGTCCCACGCCTGTTCCAGCAGGTCCTCGGCGCTGACCACCCGGCCGCCGGCGCGCATCAGCACGTGCAGGACGGCGTACTCCTTGGGCGACAGCGACAGCGGCATCCCGTCGCGGGTGGCCGTGTGCCGGGTGACGTCCAGCACGAGGCCGTCCTGTTCCAGCACCGGGGGCAGCGCCGGGGTCGAGCGCCGGGACAGCGCCTGCAACCGGGCGACGAGTTCGGCGAAGGCGAACGGCTTGGTCAGGTAGTCGTCCGCGCCCAGGCCGAGGCCCTCGACGCGGTGCCGGATGCCGGCGGCGGCGGTCAGCAGCAGCACCCGGGTGCCGGTGGTGGAACCGGCGATCCACCGGCACACCTCGTCGCCGGTCCGACCGGGCATGTCCCGGTCGAGCACGGCCACGTCGTAGCGGTTGACGGCGAGCCGTTCCAGGGCGCTGTCGCCGTCGTAGACCACGTCGACGGCCATGGACAACCGGCGCAGCCCCTCGGCCACCATGTCGGCCAGCACCCGCTCGTCGTCGGCCATCAGCACCCGCACGCCGACCCCCTCCCGTCGCCTCCCCGTGCCCGGGACCGCCCGCAAGGCTGGCACCCGGCGCATAAAGAACCGATAAGGGCGCCGCTGACGCCGCCCGGACGGCCGGGGGCGCAGCATCGCAGCGTTCCTGCTCCCGTACGTACAGGCTGGTGAACCCGTGCTCCGACTCGCCACACAGTGTGTCATGGCCGCCGTGGCGGCCACCGCGGTTGCCGTCGTTGCCGTCGCGCCCCGGCCGGCGGCGGCGATCGCCCACGGCGAGGACGCGGCCGACGGCGCGTACCGGTTCACCGCCCGGCTGACCATGACCGGTCTGCCGGTGGACGGCGGCGGCACCCGGGACAGCTGGTGCTCCGGCGCGCTGGTCGCCCCGCGCTGGGTGATCACCGCCGGCCACTGCTTCCGTACCCCGGACGGCCGGCGGGTCGGCCGGACGGTGGCCGGGCGGACCACCGTCACCCTCGGGCGGACTGACCTCGGCGGCCGGGACGGCCACGAGGCCGGCGTCGTCGCGGTCCGTCAGGCGGACGGCGCGGACGTGGCCCTGGTCGAACTCGACACCGCGGTCACCGGTGTGCCGCCGGTGGAGATCGCCGACGGGCCGCCGGTGGCCGGCGAGGTGCTGCGGCTGACCGGGTACGGCCTGACCGCCGCCGACGCGACCGCGCCGGCGGCCCGGCTCCAGACCGGTGAGTTCACCGTCGACCGGGTCGGTACGGACCTTGTCGAGACCTCCGGCCGGCGGCCCCGGGCGGACACCAGTCCGTGTCCGCACGACTCCGGCGGCCCCTACTTCCGGGAGCGGGCCGACGGTACGGCCGTCCTGGTGGCCCTGGTCAGCACCGGGCCGGGATGTCCCCATCCGGGCCCCGACTTCAGTGCCCGCACCGACGTCCTCAGGCAGTGGATCGCCGATACGGTCGACCCGTCCCCGGTGCCGGTCCGGTGGCTGTCGGCCGGCGTCGGCGCCGGGGTGGTACTGCTGTCGGTGGCCCTGGTGGTGGTGCGCCGTCGCCGGGCCGCCGGGGTGGGCGGCGCGGACGCCGGACGGCACGGGATCGTCGCCGGGTCCGGGCGTGGCTGACCCGTGGCGGAGGGGACCGGCCCCGTGGCCGGTCCCCTCCGGGCGGTCCGGGACGGACGGCGTGCGTCCGTCCCGGACCGGGTGGTTCAGGAGGCGGTGCAGACCGGGGTCAGGCCGGTGGCGGACCCGGTGCCCTGGAAACCGAACTCGGTGGACTGGCCGGCGGCGACCGAGCCGTTGTAGCTGACGTTGCTGAACTGGACGCTGCCGCTGGTGCCGGTGCGCTCGGCGCTCCACACGTTGGTGATCGCGGCGCCCGACGGCAGGGTGAGCTGGACGTTCCAGCCCTGGAGCGGCGCGCTGCCGGCGGTCACCCGGACGGTGGCGACGAAACCGCCGGTCCAGGAGTTCAACGACACCGTGGCCGTGCAACCGCCCGTCGGCGGCGGCGTGGTGGGCGGGGGGGTCGTCGGCGGCGGCGTGGTGGGGGGCGGGGTGGTGGGCGGCGGCGTGGTGGGCGGGGGGGTCGTCGGCGGCGGCGTGGTCGGCGGCGGGGTGGTGGTCGGCGGCGGGGTGGTGCCCCGGCCCTTGTTCAGTTCGTCGAGGACGGCGTAGTACGCCGCCTTCTTCTGGTAGTTGCCGTTGCCGCCGGTGAACAGCAGGCCCCGCTCGGAGGAACGCCACGACTCGCTGTCGGAGATGCCCCAGACGGTGATGCCGGTGCACTTCGCGACGTTCAGGCAGGCCCGGACGACCTTGCGGTAGTTGTCCGCCTGGCCGGCGCCGATGTCGTTGTTGCTCAGGTCGTCGTCGATGTCCACCTCGGACAGGTGCACCTCGACGCCGAGGTCGGCGAAGCGCTGGATGTTGGCCTGCAGGTCGTTGCTGATGATGCTGTTCGGGTTGTCGTTGAAGTGCGACTGGAACCCGACGCAGTCGATGTACTGGCGGTAGGTCCGCACGATGTCGTACAGCGCGTTGGCCTTGCGGTTCGGGCCACCGCCCTTGACGGTCAGCCCCTCGACGTCGTAGTCGTTGATGCAGAGCTTGGTGGAGTAGCCCCCGGCCTGCACGACCTGCCTGGCCCGGATGAACGAGTCCCGGATGACGTCGGTGTCCCCGGCGTCGAAGAAGTCGCCGTCGCCGTTGGCGTCCCGGTTCATGGTGTGCGGCCACTGGTTGCGGCGGCGGCCGGTGTTGTTGTCCTCCAGCGCCTCGTTGACCACGTCCCAGTAGGCGATCTTGCTGCCCCAGCGGTTGATGGCGTTGCCGATGAAGGTGTTCAGCGTGGACTGGCTGGCCCCCTGCAACGCGCCGGCCTGCGAGTGCCACACCAGGGTGTGCCCCCGGACCAGCATGCCGTTGCTCTGCGCGTGGTTGACCAGCTGGTCCGCGCCGCTGGTGTTCTGCAACCCACCGCTCGACGTGGCGATCCGGTCGGGCTTCATGTCGTTCTCGGGGGTCAGTTGGCCGAATTCCTGACTGAGGATCGGGTAGAGCCGGTTCGGTGAGGACGCGGTGCCGAAGAACAGCCCGGCCTTGGCCGCTGCGGCCCGCAGCGTGGTCTCGGCGGCGACGGCCGGGGTGCCGGACTGGACCGCCACCGCACCGCCGACCAGTAGCAACACCGCCGCCGGCAAGGCCGTTCTGCTCACTATCCTGCGTCGCCTCAGGCTGCTGCCCACGGACCCTCCTCGCTAGCTGACGTCAATAATTGATGCATGTGTATGCCCATCGGAGGGTCAGTATCGATACCGGTCTACCACACTGTCAACAACTTTCGGAAATGTTCCGGAAACCTCTTCGGGTGGGCTGCGCTGGTGGAAGTCGGATTCGCGCAGGTGGTCGCGCCGGAACGCGGAGTGGCCGGGCGGGCGACACCCGGTTGCGTCCGCCGTCCGTAGGGCGGACGCCGAAACATTCGAAATTCGGCGCCGGGTGGCCGGCCGACCCACCTGCTGACCCCGGTCGGCGTCGACCGAGTAGGAATACTCAGGTACCCACCGCATCCGGCCTCAGGACCCGGCGCGCCGGCCCGGACAGAGTGGTCGGCATGGCCGAGCTACCGCACCGACCCGTCGCCCTGCGTACCGTCGAATCGCCGTTGCCGGCCGTGGTGGCGCACGGCCGGCAGGTCGGCCTGGGGGCCCTCGGCCGCGCGGTGGGCGCGCTGGGGCGGCTCGCCGCCCGGCACCCCGCCGGCTGGCGCTGGACGGCCCGGCGGCACCACCCGGCACTGGACGCGCTGGCCGCCGCGCACGCCCGGGCGGTGTGCGCGCGGGCCGCCCGGCAGGTTCCCGCCTACCGCGCCTTCCTGCGGGCCCACCCGGCGGGCGTACGCCGCCGGCTCACCGACTTCCCCGAGACCGACAAGCGCAGCTACGTGCTGGCGCACGACGCCACCGCCCGGTGCCGGCACGGGCGGCTGCCCACCCGGGGGGTGGTCGTCGACGAGTCCGCCGGCTCGGCCGGGCAGCCGTTCAACTGGCCGCGCGGCGAACGGGAACTGCACGCCGTACACCGGGACATCGCCGGCTACACCGGACTGGTCTTCCCGATGCGCCGACCGTTCGTCATCAACGCCTACTCGATGGGGGCCTGGGCGACCGGGACGACCACCGGCGCGGCGATGGCCCGGATCGCGGTGGTGAAGAACACCGGCCCCGACCTCGGGAAGATCATCGACACCCTGCGGGAGTTCGGCCCCGACTTCGACTACCTGGTGACCGCCTACCCACCGTTCCTCAAGCACCTGCGCGACCGGCTCGACGCCGAGGGTTTCCCCTGGTCGCGGTACCGCATAGCAGCCAGCTGCGGCGGGGAGGCGATGACCGAGGCGCTGCGCGACTACCTGGAGCAACGCTTCACCCGCGTCCGCTCGGCGTACGGGGCGTCGGACCTGAGCATCGGCATCGGCGCGGAGACCCGGTTCACGGTGTGGCTGCGCCGCCGCCTGCAGACCGACCGGGGGCTGCGCGACGCCCTGCTCGGCGCCGACGAGCAACGGCTGCCGATGGTGTTCCAGTACAACCCGTTCGCCACCTACCTGGAGACCAACGGGCGACGGGAACTGCTCTGCACGGTCACCGGGGACGTGCTCCAGCCCCGGCTGCGCTACAACGTCGGGGACGAGGCGCTGCTCGTGTCGTACCGGCGGGCCGTCGAACTGGTCTGCGCCGACCCGGTACGCCGGGCCGAACTGCGCCCCGCGCTCGCCGCCGAGCGGATGACCCTGCCGCTGCTGCTGCTCTTCGGCCGCAGCGACTCCACCATCTCCTACCTCGGTGCGAACCTCTACCCCCAGGACGTCGAGTACGGCCTCTACGTCGGCAACCCGTACGCCGCCGAGATCAGCCGGTTCTGCCTGGCCCTGGTCGAGGACGCGACGCTGGAGAGCCGTCCGGTGATCCACCTCGAACTGCGCCGCCCGCTGGACGCGACGCGACGCGCCGCGCTGGCCGACGCGTGCCGCCTCGGCGTACGCCGCCACCTGACCTCGGTCTCCCGCGACTTCGCGCAGTCCCTGGTGGAGGACGCCACCGCCGGTGACCTGCGGGTCGAGCTGCACGCGCCCGGCACCGGCCCGTTCGCCGGACAACAGAAGATCAAGAACAGCTACCTGGTGAGGTGACCATGCGTACCCGTGACTTCTCCCGCGCCCCCGCGCAGGCCCGCGCCGGCGCCATGTTCATCGGCGGCACCCGCTACACCAACCCGCTGGTGCTGCTGCGGCTCGCCCCCTCCTGGTTCCGGATGCTGCGCGACATGCGCCGGATGAACGGCTACTGCTGGCACACCGTCTACTGGCAGTTCCCGCTGACCCTCGGCACCATCGCGTTCTTCACCGACCGTGACGCGATGCTGCGCTTCGCCCGCACCCGGCACCACCGCCGGCTGATGGTCTGGCTGACCGACGGCACCCGCAACGCCACCGCCGGCTTCATCCGGCTCTACACCGCCAGCCCCGACGGCTACTCCAACGGCACCTGGCGGGCCGAGGGCCCCGAGATGGGCCACATCGACACCTTCACCCCGCTGGGCGCGGAGACGACCGGGCCGGCGGTGCGCCGATGAGCCCCGCCCGGCACCGGTTCACCCGGTTCACCCGGGTCACCGACCGGCGCGGCCTGCGGCAGTTCCTCGCCTTCGGCGACCGGCTCTACGCCGGGGAACCCCGCCACGTGCCCACCCCGCGCCAGCAGATCCGCCGCTGGTGGCGCGACGGCGTACCGCTGTACCTGCTGCGCGACGCCGCCGGCACGGTCGTCGGCCGGACCACCCTGCACACCGACGCGGACTTCGACGCCAAGCTCGGCCGCCGGTGCCAGCTCTTCGGGCTCACCGAGTTCACCGAGCCGGCGGCGCAGCCGCTGTTCGACGCGATCACCGCGCACGCCGGCACCGACCGGGACCTGCTGTTCGGCCCGGTGGCGCTGCTGCCCAACCAGGCCGGTGGCGTGATCACCTCCGGGCACGCCGAGCGGGGCTTCGTCGACAGCGCCTGGAACCCGCCGTGGTACCCGACCGCCTACGAGGCGTACGGGTTCGTCCGCCGGTTCGAGGCCGACACCTGGATCTGCCCCGTGCCCGCCCCACCGGAGCCCCTCCCGCCGGTGCACGTCGACCCGGACGGCGCCCGGATCGCGCTGCACCGGGGCGACGTACGCCACCTCGACGACCAGCTCGACCTGCTGCGCGGGATGCTCAACGCCTCCTTCGCCCAACTCGGCTACTACACGCCGATCTCCGCCGCGCAGCTACGGCGGCAGACCGACGGGCTGGCGTACCTGCTGGACGAGTCGCTGCTGCTCTACCTGACCCGCGACGGTGAGCCGGTCGCGTTCGTGCTCTGCGTACCCGACATCTCAGAGTTCCTGATCGCGGTCCGGGGCGACCTGCACCTGCTCAACCAGGCCCGGTTGCTGGCCGCCCGCCGCCGCTACCGCCGGGAGGCGGTGCTGATCGTCAAGGGGGTGCTCCCGCAGCACCAGGGGCGCGGCTACCAGCGGCTGCTCTCCGCCCACCTGCACCGCAACCTGTACACCGGCGGTTACACCACACTGCGCAGCACCTACGTCGAGCGGGACAACGTCGCCTCGGCCGCCCAGTACCGCCGCCTCGGCGGTCGCCCGCTGCACGGGTACACCTTCTACGCGAAGGAGCGCTAGTGGACCACGACGCGTTCCGCGCCCTCGAACCGTGGTGCTGGCGGGCCCCGAGCGCGCACAACACCCAACCGTGGCGGCTGCGCTACGAGCCCGACGCGATCCGGATCGGCTGGGACCCCGCCCACACCCTGCCCGTCGGTGACCCCACCGGCCGGGACCTGCGGCTGTCCCTCGGCGCGTTCGTCGAAACCTGCCTGATCGTCGCGGCCGACGCCGGCCAGCGGCTGGAGTACGTCGCCGACCACGACGACCACCACCGGTGGGTGGGATTGCTGCGTCCCGCCCCGGACCGCTACCCGACGCCGTTCCGCACCACCGACGTGTGGGAACGCCGGACCCACCGCGGCACCCTCGCCGGGACGGTGGACCCGGACGTGCTCGCCGCGCTGGACGCGGTCGCCCGCCCGGCCGGCGGCGGCGTGCGGGCCGTGCCGGACGCCGGCCGGCTCGGCACCCTGCTGCGCGCCGCCGACCGCCGGCAGTACGCCGACCCGGCGCTCGTCGCCGAACTGCGGCACTGGCTGCGGCTGGACCTGGCACACCCCGGCTACCACGCCGACGGGCTGACCGACAGGTGCCTCGCCCTGTCGCGCCCCGCCGCCGTCGGGCTGCGCGCGGCGCTGGCCGGGTACCCGGTGCTGCGCCCGCTCGGCCTGCCCCGACTGCTCGCCGCCGCCGACGACCCCCTCGCCCGGGGCGGCACCGTGCTGGTCCTGCTCGCCCCGGACCACCTCGACCCGCCCGGCCAGGTCGCGTTCGGCCGGGTGCTGCTGCGGGCCTGGCTGACCCTGCACACGGCGGGCCTGGCCGCCCACCCGCTGAGCCAGCTCATCGACGTCCCCGACACCCGGGCGGCGCTCGGTGCGCTGCTCGACGTCGCACCGCAGCGCCTGCTGCACGTCACCCGGGTGGGCCGAGCCACCCGCCCCGCACCCCGCTCGGCCCGCCGGGTCCGGGCCTGACCGGCCCGGGTCGGCGGCGGACCGACGTGGTCAGGCCGGGCGGTCCGGGGCACGGCCGCTGATCTGCACGAAGGGGAAGCCGTTGACGACCACCCGGGGGTCGTCGAGGACGGCCATCGTCGCGGTGAGGTCGGCGTCGGTCACCCCGTGGAGCAGCAGGAGGGGTCGTAGCTGGGGAATGCCGGCCCGCAGCAACCGGCAGCCCGGGCCGCCGCCCCGCCAGCGCCCTGCCGTGGTGCCCGACCGCACGTCGGTCAGCCCCGCGTCGGCGAAGACGACGGGGGCCCGCTGCGCCCACCCCGTGTCGAGGCCCCGGGCGGTCAGCGTCGCCACGTGGGCGGCCAGGTAACGGATCAGCAGATCGGCGGTTGCCGGGTCGGGCGCGTCGACGACGAAGTCGGCGGACGGGTGGGCGAACTCGCCGATGAGCAGCGCGCCACCGGGCCGCAGCGCGGCGACCATCCGCCGCAGGGCCTCCTCCCGGCGGGGCAGGTGGCCGAGGACCAGTCGGGCGTGCACCAGGTCGAAGGTGCCGGGTGGCTGGTCGGTGACGATGTCCTCGCGACGCACGAGGAGGCCGGGCCGGGCCGGGATGTGCTGCGGGGCGATGTCCGTGGCGACCACCTCGGCGGCCCGTCCGGCCAGCCAGAGCGCGATGCTGCCGGCCCCGGCGGCCACCTCCAGGCAGCGCCGGCCGGTCAGCTCGCCGAGTTCGGTGAGGGCGGCCCGGGTCGGTCCGTCCAGCAGGTCCGCCAGCGCGTCGTGGTGGGCGGTGGCCTGGTCGCTGGCGTTGTCGAAGGAGTAGCCCTGCGTGTCCACCCGACCATCGTGCCCGACGTCCGGGGCCTGCGTCGCCCCCGACCGCACCGGGCATATAGATCGATGTCCGTCGTTGACATGTGCTGCCGGGTTGGGCATTGTCAGCTCCGACCACTGTGGCTGGTGCCGGTACGCCAGCGACGTGTCCGCCGGATTGGAGTCCGATGAACTCTCCGCGAAGTGCCGAGGCTCCGGGTGTCGGCGCATGACCGCCGACCAGCACCGCGTCGTGGTGAACGCCGACGGTCACTTCTCGCTCTGGCCGGCCGACGCGGTGCCCCCCGCCGGATGGCGGGACACCGGATTCACCGGTGACCGGCAGGCATGTCTGGACCAGGTGGCCCGGGAGTGGACCGAGATCCGCCCGTCGCCGCCGCCCCCGCCACCACCGCACGGCGTGCAGGCCTGGGTCGATCCGCACCGGTCGGCGGCCCGCGGCCCGTGGGTACCGCTGCCGGACCTGCCGGTGCACGCGCTGATCCGGGCCCGCAACCTGTCCGATCCGCAGGCGGTGGCGCTGCGCACCGGGGAGCGGGTGGTGACACGCGGGGAACTGGACGCCCGGTCCCGCCACTGGTCGGCCGGGCTGGTACGCAACGGTGCCCGTCGAAACCGACCGCTGGCCATGCTGCTGCCCCGCTCGATCGAGGCGGTGGTCGCCATCGTGGCCATCCTCGACAGCGGGGCCGGATATCTTCCCCTGCCCTGGACCGACCCCGCCGACCGGATCCGGCAGGTCCTCGCCGACGCCGGTGACCCGCCGTTGCTCACCGTCGACGCCACCGACGAGCGCCTGCGCGGCTACCCCGGCCCGGTCGTCACCGTGGACCAGCTCGACACCACCGACCCCGACCCGTCGCCACCGGACGGTGCCGACGGGTCGGCCGCGGCGGTCCGCGGCGAGAGCGGCGACCTGGCGTTCGTGATGTACACCTCGGGCACCACCGGCCGGCCCAAGGGCGTCCGGGGCCTGCACCGTCAACTGGTCAACTACGTGTCGTGGTGCGCCGGGGAGTTCGCCGTGGCCCCGGGCGAACGCGCCATCCTGCACGCGCCCCTGCACTTCGTCGGCTCGGTGATGTCGGTCTTCACTCCGCTGACCGCCGGCTGGGAACTGACCGTCGTGCCGGAGCCCACCGAGTTCGGTGACCTGATCAAGGCCACCGCCGCCGGACCGTGCGGATTCTTCAAGATCACCCCTTCGCACGTGCGGGCGATGACGGCGCTCGGCGGCGTCGACGGCATCGCCCGACAGGTGATGATCACCAGCGAGACCCTCTACCTGACCCCGGAACTGCGCCGCTGGATGGCCAACAGCCCGGGCGCGCGGTTCGCCAACCAGTACGGCATGAGCGAGACCTGCGGCGGCACCTGGTGGTGGATCCCGGCCGACAGCCCACCCGGGCAACGCGTTCCGGTGGGCCGCCCGATCCACAACTCGCAGACGTACGTCCTCGGCTCCGACGGCCAGCCGGTGCCGTTCGGCGAGATCGGCGAACTGCACCTGGCCGGCGCGGTGACCAGCGACGGCTACCACGGCCAGCCGGCGCTCACCGCCGAACGGTGGGTCCCGCACCCCTGGGGGACGCCCGGCGAGCGCCTGCTGCGCACCGGCGACCTCGCCCGGATGACGCCGGACGGGACCGTGGAGATCGTCGGCCGCGCCGACCGGCAGGTGAAGGTCCGTGGGCACCGGGTGGAACTACCGACCGTCGAGGACGCGCTACGCCGCTGCCCCGGAGTCAGCGAGGCGGTCGTGGTCGGCGCGGGCGACGGCATCGGCACCCAACTCGTCGCGTACGTGCGGCCGACCGGCGCACCCGCACCCGTGGCCGAACTACGGCGGCAGGTCGCCCGGCTGCTGCCCGAGGCGGCCGTGCCGGCCCGGATCGTCTACCTGGCCACCTATCCGATGACCCCCAACGGGAAGGTCGACCAGCAACGGCTCGCCGACGCCGAACCCCTGCGCCCACCGGTCGGCGTCGAGTTCGTCGAACCCGCCTCACCGGTGGAGCGGACGCTGGCGCGGATCCTCGCCGAGGTGCTCGACCTCGACACGGTCGGCGTCCTCGACGACTTCTTCGAGCTGGGCGGCGACTCGCTGCGCGTGGTGGAGGCGACGACCCGCATCGAGGAGGCGCTCGACGTCGACCTGGCCATCGGTGACCTGTTCGACCACCCCACGGTGCGTGCCCTCGCCGGGCACCTCGCCGGCCGGTCCGACAGCGGCCAGCGGTGAGCGCCGGAACCGGCACCCGGCCCGCGACGCTGACCGTCGGGTTCCGTGCCCCCGATGCCGGGGAGGCGCCGCTGACCTGGGGCCAGGCCCACATCTGGCGGGCCGTCGACGAGTTCCCGCACCTCGACGCGGCACTCAACATCCGACGGTCCTTCCTGACCGATCCCACCGTCGACGTCGCGACGGCGGTGGCGGCGATCCGCCGGCTGGTCGAACGGCACCAGGCGCTACGGACCCGGGTCCGGTCCGCCGGTACCGGGCCGAGCCAACTGGTCGAGGCCGAGGGGACGATCACCGTCGACGTCGAGACGGTGCCGCCACCGGAGCTGAAGGGGGCGCTGGACGCGGCCGTCGACCGGCTCGCCGGCAGCGCCTTCAGCCTGGACCGCGAATGCCCGGTGCGGTTGGTGCTCGTCTGCGTCGGGGACCAGGTCGCCGCAGTGGGCATGGTCGGCTCGCACATCGTGCTCGACGGGTGGGCGATGCACCTGCTCGCTGACGAGTTACGGGCCCTACTGGTCGGCGCGGAACCGGACGAGGTGCAGTGGCAGCCACTCGACCAGGCCCGGGAGGAACGCTCCGAGCGCGGCCAGCGGCTGCAACGCAAGACCCTGCGGTTCTGGCGGCGCGGCCTGGCAGCCGCCCCGCCGTCGGCGTTCGCCGAGCCACCCGGCCCGGACCTGCCCCTGCCGGTGTGCCGCTGGCGACTGGACTCACCGGCGGTCGCCGCCGTCGTCCCGGTGCTCGCCCAGCGCCTCGGCGTGTCCACCTCCACCGTGCTGCTGACCGCGAGCGCGCTGATCGTCCGGGCCCTGACCCGGACGGAACCGGTGGTGCTGAAGGTGATCGCCGGAAACCGGACGACGACCCGGCAGCGTTGCCTGGTGGCCGGTGCCGCGCAGGACGGCATCTTCGTGTTGAGCCCACCCGCCGCCGACGTGGCCGAGACCGCCCGCCGGGTCTACCGGGACGCTACGGAGGCCTACTACTACGCCAGCGCCGATCCGTTCATTCTGGTCGAGATGATGGCGCAGGTGGCCCGGGAACGGGGCGGCGCACCGGACCTGTCGCTGTTCTTCAACGACGCACGGATGGGCCGGGAATGGCCGGACACGCTGCTGCCCGAGGTGTCCCGCCCGGCGGTGCACGCCCTGCGCGCCGAGGGCCGGATCGTCGCGGCCGACCGACTCCCCGCGAGTGACATGAAACTGCTCGTGGCGGTGTCACACGCCCCCACCCACGCCGGCGTCACGCTCCTGGCCGACCTGCGTCACGTGCCGGAACAGACCGGGGTACGCGCCCTGCGCGGCGTCGAGGCGTTGCTCTGCGAGACGCTGCTGCGGCCCCTGCCGACGGCCGAGATCCCCGACCTGATCGCCGCCCAGTCAGCCGAGGTGCCGTAGCCGGTCGCCGCTCAGTCGCCGTCGGAACGGTCGAAGTAGACCCAGTCCGGGGCACCCGGATCGGCCACGTGCAGCATGTTCTCCAGCGCGTCGTAGTGCGTCATCGGATAGCGGACCACCCGCCGCAGCAGTTCCTTGGCCACGTGCAGCGCGGAGAGTTCCTGGTCGCCGACGAGCAGCAGCACCTCCACCGGCTGACCGACCAGATAGTCATGCAGGTCACCGGCGAGCCGGGTGAAGTGCGTGTTGTGCGCGTACAGCCCGAGGAAGTCCCGGTGGGTGCAGACGCGGCGACGCCGCGACCGGACCCGGAAGCCGAGCGCCCCGGCCACCGCCACCGTCACCGCGCCGGTGTCCACCCGGCCGTCCCCGGCCAGGAAGGGACCGTCGTACAGCTCCCGCAGCCGGGCCAGGGTGCCGGGTCGGTCGGTCAGCCCCAATGTGTACCAGGACCGTGCGGCGACCTTGCGGTCCACGTTGCGCAGCCCCCAGCGCACCCCCGCCGCCGAGGTGTCGACCTCGTAGCGGGTGGCCCGCCGGTCGTAGGCGGCGTGCACCCCACGTACCGCGTCGCGGGCCAGCCGCCGGTCGCAGGTGGCGTACGGCCCGGCGAGGATATCCGGCTTGAGCAGCATCAGGGCGTCCGACGACGGGCTCACGACGGCTCCCCGGCGGTGAACCGGCGCACCAGCAGGTCCAGCAGCCCCAGCAGGCGCTCGAGCTCGGCGACCGGCACGGTGTCGCCCAGCCCCAACCGTAGACAGCCCGTCACCGGGTCCTCGACCACGTCGTAGCCGAGGTGGTGCCCGGTCAGGAAGGCGTCGATCCGGGTCAGCACCCCCGCGTCGAGGGTGGTCCGGACCCGGACGGTCAGGTCCCCGCCCGGCTGCCGGGGGGCGCACTCGGCCCACGCCCGGGTGGCCGCCCACTGCGCCACCAGGGCGTACCGCTGCCGCACCGCCGCCTCGACGCTGCCCGGCTCGGACTCCGCCCGGGCCCGGACGGCATGCGCCAGCAGAACGAGGTCGGTCATCCCGGCGACGCCGTCGACCCCGGCGAGCCGGTGCAGCGTCGGCAGGAAGTGCCCGGCGTCGCCGAGACGCTCGTGGCGCAGCCGGGCGGCGGTCACGGCGCGCTCGGACAGGACCAGCACGGTGCCGCCGGGCGGTACGCCGAACAGCCAGCTCGGGCAGAGGAACCCGACGTCGAGCCGCTCCATCACGGAGCCCGTCAGCGGGGCACCGGTACGCGACAGGTCCACCGCCAGCCAGCGGTCCGCCGCCCGACCGTCCCCGTGCGGGCCGGGCAGCTCGCGGAGCACCACCCCGACGGCCTCCGGCCCCGGCTCGTCGGTGGGGGCGGCGACTGCCGGCCAGCCCTGCCGCGCCACGACCGCCGCCCGCCACCGGTCGGCCGTGTCCCCGTCGCCCCGGATGGTGAGGTGGGCCGCCCAGTCCTCCAGGGCCACCGCCCGCCCTACCACGTCAGGTGGCGTCGGCAGCACCGTGCAGTGGTATCCCGCCGGCACCCGCAGCAGGTCGCGGAGCTCGGCGAGGACCGAGGCGGTGAACTCGGTGATCGACCGGCCGCCGTGCCGGCCCAGCAGCACCGGCCCGGAACTGGTCAGCGCGGCCAACCGCCGCTCGGGTACCGGGACGCAGGCACCGCCGAGGCGGGGCTCCCGGGGAACCAGCCGGTCCGGGACGTCGTGCAGGTCGACTCCGCCGGTGACCGTCGCCGTCATGCCGGTCCCCGGGCGAGCCGCCGCAGGTAGGGGCCGACGACGCCGTCGGGTGCCGCCTCGACGAGGGTACGGAGCCGGGCGGTCAGCAGGGTCAGGTCGGTCGGCAGGTCGGGTGCGGCGGCGACCAGCCGGTCGGCCACCCAGTCGCGGGATTCCTGGTGTGCCCCCGGGCGGCGCAGCAGCCGTACCAGCCACTTGCGACTCGGGTTGGTCTCCCCGCCGAGGGCGAGGGCCAGCTGGCCGGTGTGCACCAGCGCCTCCCGGAGCATCCAGCCCGCGGACTCCATCCGCCCGGCGGACAGCTCACCCTGCACGTCGCGCGCCCGGTTGAGCGCGGTCACCCCGTGCAGGTTGGCCAGGTACGCGTCGAGCCGGTCGCAGCCGAGGTCGACGCCCCACCGGCGCAGCCCTGTCGCCCCCAGCAGCGGCTGCCCGGTGCGTATCCGGTGCAGCACCTTGAGGTCGTTCTCGCTGTCGAGTTGCGCGATGCCCCCGTCGCCGGTGATCGAGGCGAGGCAGCCGGCGAAGGAGGTGGCCAACTCGGTCAGGGCGGCCGGGTCGAGGATCGACAGGTTGATCTCGCGGGACTCCAGGAGACCGATGGTGCCGTTCTTCTCCCGGCGTCGGCTGGTGGTGGCGGTACCGGTCACGCCGGCGGCGGCCACCAGGTAGACGTCCAGGTCGGAGCCGTCGTTGGCCAGCCCGTCGACCATGGAGCCGGCGAGGAAGAGCACCGGGTCGTCGAGGTCGGGGACCGCCGCCCGGACGGCCGCGACGATCATCTCCCCGTGCTGGTCGGCGAGCGTTACGGTCATGACCTCCCCCTTCGACGCGATCGGCAGCGGGCGGCGAACTCCGCGAAGATCCCCTCGTTGAGCGGGGTGTCCTCGGGGCGACGTTCGAAGTGCCACTGGAAACCCAGCACGAAGCGGCGCGGCCAGTCGACGCTGACCGCCTCGACCAGACCGTCGGGTGCCTCGGCCTCGACCCGTACGCTGTCGGGCAGGTCGGTCACCACCTGCGAGTGCGCGGAGTTGACCCGCACCGGTCCAGCTACCCGGGCCGGCCCGGGTAGCTGGGCCAGTAGGCCGCCCTCGCGGATGCGCAGCTCGTGGGCCGGTGCCCACCTGCCGTCCCCGCCGTCGTCGGCGAGCCGATGCGGGACGCCCGTGTCGGTGACCTCGCGCAGCCGGCCGCCACAGTGCACGACAATCTCCTGCATGCCCCGGCAACTGCCGAGTACCGGCAGGTCGGGCAGCTCGTCGGCGGCGCTGAGCAGGGTCAGCGCCGCCTCGTCCCGGGCCTCGTCGTACTCCCGGTCCGGCACCGGCCGGTCAGCCGTCGGGTAGCGGCTCGGGTGCAGGTAGGAGCCGCTACCGGGCAGGACCAGCCCGTCGAGGGCGCGTAGCGTGCCGCCGAGCAGGTCCGGCCGGACGGTGGGGACGAGCACGGGGCAGACCGGTCCGAGCCGCGCCAGCTGCGTCACGAGGACGTCGTTGACCCGGGAGTAGGTGCTGCCGTTGGCCCGCCGCTTCTGGCAGGCCAGCACCCCGACCACCGGCAGGTCGACCGGGCTGGTCATCCCGCGCCGGCCCAGCGGCGCAGATCGGCCACGACGGCCGGGGCACCGTGCGGGTCGTCGGTGGTGAGCACCGCTGCCACGGCGGGTTCCTGCGGCGTGGACCAGTCGGCGGCGGCGCGTACCGCCGGGTGGGTCGCCACCCGGTCGAGCAGGTCACCGACCGAGCGGCCGGCGGCCGGCAGCACGGTCATCACCGCCCCGCAGGTGTACGGAGCGGGCGCGGTCGTCGCGCCGGTGGCGAGCAGGTCGACCAGCGACCGGTACGGCAGCAGCCGCCCCCCGGTGGCGAACGGCACGAGATGTGAGTTGATCAGATCCCCGCCGAGCCGGGCACCCACCTCGAGCACCACCGGTCCACCGGGAGTCAGCCGCAGGTCGACGTGGAAGCCACCCGACTCCAGACCCACCGCCCGGACGGCTTCGCAGGCGGCGGTCCGGATCTGTTCGGCCGCGGTGGGGTCGAGCGCGGACGGCACGACGGTGACGTGGGTCCTCCGGTCGTCATCGACGGTCTTGTCGGCGATGGCGTAGGGCACCGGGTCGCCGTCGCGGACCAGCCCGGCGACCGAGTGTTCGGTGCCGGAGACGAACTCCTCCACCACGAACGCGGTGGACGGCAGGTAGTTCTTGGCGGTGGTGGCGAACAGTGCGGCCAGGTCGGTGTCGGCGTGCACCGCGGTCGTGCCCCGGCCCCCCGACGAGTGCGCCAACTTGAACAGCAGCGGCGCGGCGGTGCCCAGGTCGGCGACGGCTGCCCGCAGGTCTGCCAGGGTGGCGCCGGCCCGCCAGCGCGGGTTCACCCCGTACGGCTCCAGCACCTTGCGCTGGGCGGTCTTGTCGCCGCAGGTCAACGCGCCCGCGACACCGACGCCGGCGAGGTCGAGCGCGGCGGCCAGCCGGGCGGTGGTCTCGACGTGGCGGTCACCCCAGCAGACGACCACGCCCGGCGGCGGATCCAGGCCGCGCAGTCGGGCGGCCAGCGACCCGGCCAGCGCGGCCGGCGCGACGGTGGGGTCGAACCGGCTCGTCCCGCCCACGGCCAGGCCGGTGTAGGCCGGGTCGAGGTCCGATACGAGGTGGGTGGCGTAGCCCAGGTCGGTGCCGGCAGCCAGCTCGGCTCGCCACTCCAGCGGCGGTCGTCGTAGTCCGATGTGGACGGCAGTCTTCGCGCAGGCCATGGTCAGTCAACATACCTGTCGTAGTCGCTCTCGGTGAGCGGGATGGTGATCCGGAAATCCGCGAGCGCCTGGTGCACCTGGAGGATGTCGTCGGCTATCGGCTGGATGGCCGCCAGGTCGGCCGGCTGGAACCGGGGCTCCGCCGTCCGCGCGAAACGCAGGTCAGCCAGCCCGTTGAGCGGCACGCCCCGCACCGTCACCGGGCGGGGGGTCCGCAACGCGAACCTGATCCGCGCCCGTACGTGGCCGGCGTGCACCCGGTCCTCGTGCACCGACACGTCGGGCAGGCCGGGGGCGAAGAAGTAGTCGCGGGCCGCCAGCGGGTCGGCCCCGACCGTGCGCAGGGTGTCGGGCAGGAAGTGCCAGGTGTTGTACTTCATCCGCTCCGAGATGCTGCGCAGCACCGCCGGTCCCTCGGCGCTGCGGGCCCGTTCCACCACGAAGCAGAAGAACTTCTCCGGCTCCCAGCGTTGCAGGCTGTCGTAGTCGCCCGCGGCACACAGGTCGGTGAACGCGGCGTAGTCGCGGACCCCGCGCGACATGGCGTAGTCGGCACCGGTGTTGACCAGGGCCCTGGCCAGCAGTTTCCGCAGCAGGGCGACGGCGACGGCGGCCCGCTGCTCCGGCGCGGCGTCGGCGACCTGCTGGTGGTGTTCCCGGCTGCGGGGCCGGGCGACGTCCAGCCCGAGGCGCTGCTCCACCTTGCGGAACGTCCGCCCGTTGACCGACCGGTAGATCAACCCGCCGGCTGCCTCGATCGCCCGCTGACGGGTCGTCCGCAGCGCCGCGACCAGGTCGTCGGTGGGGACGTCGTCCCCCGCCGGACAGTCGACCGCCGGGCCTGCCCCGAAGCCGGCCCAGTAGGCGTGCCGGGCGACCAGGTGCGCCCGGACCTGCCAGTAGCCGACCTGGAGGAAGTTGAGTTCCTTGAGCAGCCGGCTGGGCCCGACCGACGCCACCGTGGTCAGGGCGTAGAAGAGCTGGACGGACGCGTCGGGCCACTCGGCGACCGTGTCGCCGGTCAGGCCGCTCAACGTGCACCGGGGGCTGCCCGGCCGGACCGCGCCACCGCTGAGGTTGGGCGGGTCGTAGATGTTGGTGAAGGTCTGCCCGGCGACGAAGACGATCACCGGGCCGGCGTGCGCCAGCACCCGCCGCAGGGCGGTGAGGCGCGCGTCGATCTCGGCCGGGTCCAGGGCGGCCAGCCCGGCGCGGGCCCGGGCGAGCCCGTCGGCCTCCCGGGCGAGCAGTGCGGCGTACCGGCGGGCCTGTGCCGGTGCCAGGGCCGGCCCGGCCCGCAGGCACAGGACCGGCGCGCAGCCGGTCGGGGCGGTCGCGCCGGCCAGGACGTGTGGGCGGGCGGAGTGCCGGTCGACGGCGACCAGATGGGTGGTGCCGCCGTCGCCTGGGTCCACGACGTCCACCGTGCCGGCGTACGCCGTCAGCGTCTCGTACCAGGAACGGTCCAGCGGTGCGAGGCTCGCCTCGGCGACCTCCGGCTCGACCTCGCCGTTGCTGGTGAGCGCCTGCGTGAGAAGGGTCCGCAGCATGGCTACCGGTACGGGTCGTCGTGGCTGCCGGGCAGCGCCCAGTCCTCGTCCGTCGACGCCGACCACTCCGGACGCGGGTGGATCGAGTCGACCGGGCAGGCCCGGACGCAGAGCTGGCAGCCGGAACAGAGCTCCGGGACGATGTACAACTCGGTGAACCCGCGGTTGAACACCGCCCCCAGCGCCGGTGGGCAGTGCCGTACGCAGGCATCGCAATTGATGCACGTCGTCGGGTCGATAGCGTACGGAGAACGCTTCCATTTTTCGTAGCGCTGCTGCGACTCAATGCGGTCCAGGCGTCCCCTAGGCACAGCACCCCCCAAACTGTCAGCCAGGATCGAGAAAAACTTCCATGCCTGTGGAGAGGCTCACGTGGCACCGAAAGGCGAATGTCAACATTGACTTACGTCGCTGCGGAGACGATACCGGAGGTGGTGTTCCAGTAGCAAGGGGTGAACATCAGGCCACTTTTTAGGTACGAAGCGGACATGATTCCCGTCTATCCGGGCAAATCCGAACACTCTCCGTCGGTCGGGGCCGTCGCTGTTGTTGAGCGGGGAAACAATTCGAGTCCAGCCACCTGTATAGTCATCGATCGTTCTCATGCGCGAATTCAGGAGTGTTTGTGGCGGTCGGTGTTTCTTCCGAGGCTCTTATCCTCGCCGTCCGCGCCCGGCTGCGGATCGCCCGGCTGGCGGTACGGGCCGGCCCCGCCGTGGTGGGTGCCGCCGTACTGGTCAACACCGTGCTGGGCGTCCTGCCGGTGGTCTTCATCGTCGCCTCCAGCCGGATGCTCGGCGCGCTGCCACAGGCCGTCGCCGACGGCAGCGGCTCCCCGGCCTGGCCCCGGGTCGTCGAGCACTTCCTGGTGGCCTGCGCGGCGCTGGCCGCCCAGCAGGTCGTCGCGGGACTACAGAACCTGATCGCCGAGGAGGTCGCCCGGCGGATCGACGGCCAGGTCTTCGACCGGCTGATCGTCGCCTCGCTGCGCACCCCGGAACTCACCCCGCTGGAGGACCCCGAGCTGCTCGACCAGCTCAGCACGGCCGTCCGTGAACTGGAGGCCGGCGTGCACAGCCCCGGGTGGGCCTGCGCCGGGCTGCTCAACCTGATCGCGCGGTACGTCCAACTGATCGGCTGCGCGGCCGCCATCGGCGTCGCGTTCGCCTGGCCCGCCGCCGTCGCCGCGCTGGCCGCGATGCTGTTGCTGCGCCACGGCCAACGGGGTGGCCTTCGCAGGTACTCGCAGATCTGGTCGTACGTCGCCGCCACCCGCCGCCGCGCCGACTACTACCGGAACCTGGCCGTGTCGGGCCCGGCCGCGAAGGAGATCCGGATCTTCGGCCTGCTCGACTGGCTCAGCGAGCGTTACCGCACGACGTACCTCGCCGTGCTGCGGCGGGTCTGGGCCGAGCGCCGGCGCATCTACCTGCGCCCGTTCTGGTGGTACGCCGGCTTCGCGCTGGCCGGCATGGCCGCGGTCCTGGCCGCCGTCGGTCACGCCGCGGGCCGGACCCTGCCCCTGACCGAGTTGGCTCTGGTGGTGCAGGCCGCGTTGGCGGCGCTGCGGCTCGGCGACTTCTATCCGGAATCCGACGTGCAGACCCAGTTCGGCATGAACGCCTACGACGCCGTCCGGCGTTTCGAGCGGGCCGTCGCCCGGTTCGGACCACCGCCGCAGCCCGCCGCGGCACCACCACGACCCGCTGCCGCACCACCATCCGCCACCGCCCCGCCGACCGTACGTTTCGAGAACGTCAGCTTCCGGTACCCGGGTCAACCGCGACCGGTCTTCGAGCGGCTGAACCTCACCCTCGGCGGTGGCCGGTGCACCGCGCTGGTGGGTGTCAACGGCGCCGGAAAGACCACCCTGGTCAAGTTGCTGGCCCGGCTGTACACACCGGACGAGGGGCGGATCACGGTCGACGGCCGCGACATCCGCGACCTCGACCTGGACACCTGGCGGTCCCGCTTCGGCATGGTCTTCCAGGACTTCAACCGGTACGAGGCGACAGCCGCCGACAACATCGCGCTGGGCGCGGTCGGGCACCTCGACGACCGGCCGGGCATCCGCCGGGCCGCCGCCCGGGCCGGCATCCTGCCGCTGCTGGAGAACCTGCCCCGGGGCCTCGACACGCCGCTGGCCCGTCAGCTGACCGACGGGGTGGACCTGTCGGGCGGGCAGTGGCAGCGCATCGCCATCGCCCGAGCGCTGTTCGCCCTGGACAAGGGGGCCGCCATCCTGGTCCTGGACGAGCCGACGGCCAGTCTCGACGTCCGGGCGGAGGCCCGCTTCTTCGACGAGTTCGTCGGCCTCACCCGGGGCGTGACGAGCCTGCTCATCTCGCACCGCTTCTCCACCGTCCGGCACGCCGACCGGATCGTGGTCCTCGCCGACGGCGTGGTCGTCGAAGAGGGCTCACACGAGGAACTGCTCGCCGCCGGTGACCGGTACGCCACCCTGTTCCGCCTTCAGGCGCAGCGGTTCGTCGACGACGGGCCACCGCCGGAGCGGCCACCGGCAGTCGACGGTCCGGCGGCTGAGGAACCGGTGGCCGGCCCGGTCCGGCCCGGCGGGCCGGTGGTGGCCGGCCGGGACCACGAGGTGCACGGATGATCTCCCTGGCACGGGCCATGGTCGAGCTGTTCGCCACCGGCTGGCGGTTGAGCCGTTGGCGGATCGTGACCGCCACCGTCCTGGTGATCGTCGGCACGATGTGTACGCCGCTGCTCGGTCTCGGCGTGAAGTGGCTGACCGACGAGGCGGTGGCCGGCCGGCCCGGGCGGGCGGCGCTGGCCGGCCTGGCCACTGCGGCGGTGGCGCTCGCCGCGCTGACCTTCGGGCACTTCGCGCACATCGCCCACTTCGAACTCTCCGAGCTGTGCGTGCTCGACTACGACCGGCGGCTGATCACCCTATCCAACGGTTCGCCCGGCATCGCCCACCACGAGGACCCGGCCCACGCCGACCGGATCACCGTCCTGCAACCGGAGATCCAACGGTTGCGGACCTCGCTACAGACCCTGCTCAACACGATCGGGCTGTTCACCGCCATGGTCGTGGCCGGAGTGCTGCTGGTCACGCTCGACCCGCTGATGCTGCTCCTGCCGCTGGCCGCGATCCCACCGCTGCTGGCCGGGCGGCGGGCCGAGGGGATCGTGGACCGGGCGAAGACCGCCGGCGCGCAGGACACCCGGATCGCCCTGAACCTGTTCCACCTGGCCACCGACGCGGCAGCCGCCAAGGAACTGCGGGTTTACCGGTTGGCCGGCGAGGTCCGTCGCCGGCACGCCGACGCCTGGCAGCGGACCACCCGGTCGATGCGCCGGGCGCACCGCAGGGCGGTGGCGGTGCAGGCCGGCGGGCAGCTCGTCTTCGCCGCCGCCTACCTGGCCGCGGTGCTCTTCGTGCTCCGCGAGGCGGTCGGTGGTCGCCGGTCGGTCGGCGACGTCGTGCTCACTGTCATCCTGACCGCGCAGATCAGCCAACTGGTGTCGGGCGCGGTGGCCGAGCTGCGCGAGCTGCAGCGGATGACGGGCACCCTGCGGCGGCTACGCGAGCTGGCCGCCTCCGTCGCACCCACCCCACCGACCCTCACCGCGCCGGTCGCCGACCCGCCGGAGCGGTTCACCACCGGGATCGACCTGGTCGACGTGGCGTTCCGGTATCCGGGCACCGATGCCCCGGTGCTGCGGGACGTCACCCTGCACCTGCCGGCCGGCGCCACCGTGGCCGTCGTGGGGGAGAACGGCGCCGGCAAGAGCACGCTGGTCAAACTGCTGTGCGGTTTCTACCCGCCGTCCGCCGGGCAGGTGCTGCTCGACGGAGTGGACCTGCGGGATGTGCCGTTGACCGTCTGGCGGGAACGGATCGCCGCCGGCTTCCAGGACTTCGTCCGCTTCGAGCTGCTGGCCCGGGAGACGGTGGGCGTCGGTGACCTTCCCCGGATCGAATCGACGCCGGCCGTCCTCGCCGCCCTCGACCGGGCCCGGGCGGCCGACGTGCTGGCCCGGCTGCCCGACGGTCTGGACACCCCGCTGGGCGGTTCCCACCCGGACGGGACCGACCTGTCCGGCGGCCAGTGGCAGAAGCTGGCCCTGGGTCGGGCCCTGATGCGGGCACGACCGCTGTTGCTGGTCCTCGACGAGCCCACCTCGGCGCTGGACCCGGCGGCCGAACACGCGTTGTTCTCCCGGTACGCGCAGCAGGCGAGCCGGGTGGCCGCGCAGAGTGGCGCGGTGACCGTGTTCGTGTCGCACCGGTTCTCCACCGTCCGGATGGCCGATCTCATCGTCGTGGTGGCCGGTGGACGGGTCGCCGAGTTCGGCGATCACGCCACCCTGGTCCGGGCCGGCGGCCACTATGCCGACCTCTACCACCTCCAGTCACAGGCATACCGGTGACCGGCGGGCACTCCGCGTGACCCGCCTTCCATTCAGTGCAAGCCGTGCTCCCCGGTGCCGACCCCGAGCGGAATGATCTGTGTTCATCGATGTTCTGTCCGGTGGGAGGTCGTGCGGATGGAGTTCGCCCGGGACCAGTGGTACGTGGCGGCCCACGGCGTCGAGGTGGGCCGGGACCTGCTCGCCCGTACCGTGCTCGGTGAACCGCTGGTGCTGTACCGCACCGGGGAAGGGGAGGCGGTGGCGCTCGCCGACCGGTGCGTGCACCGGCGTTACCCGCTGTCGCAGAGCCGGCTCGACGGGGACACCGTCGTCTGCGGCTACCACGGCTTCACCTACGACCCGACCGGCACCTGCGTCTTCGTCCCAGGACAGCGGCGGATTCCGCGTACCGCGCGGGTCGCGGCGTACCCGGTGGTCGAGCAGGACTCCTTCGTCTGGGTGTGGATCGGCGACCGGGAGCGGGCCGACCCGGCCACGATCCCCCGCGCGCCGTGGCTGGCCGACCCCCGGTATGCGGTGGTCCGTGGCATGGCCCCGCTGGACGCCCGCTACGGCCTGCTGGTGGACAACCTGATGGACCTGTCCCATGAGACCTACCTGCACGGCGGCTACATCGGCACGCCGGAGGTGGCGGACACCCCGATCACCACCGAGGTGGACGAGGACCGGGGCGTGGTGCACGTCAGCCGGCACATGGACGACGCGGAGTGCCCGCCGTTCTACGCCCGCTCGACCGGCATCCAGGGCCGGATCACCCGCTGGCAGGACATCGAGTACCACCCGCCGTGCCTCTACCTGCTGCACAGCCGGATCGCCCCGCAGGGCGTCTACCCGCCCGCGCAGGGGGAGGACAGCGCCGCCTTCCACGCCGAGATCGTCTACGCCATCACCCCGTCGACCGCGCACAGCACGTACGACTTCTGGGCGGTGGCGCGGGACTTCGCGGTCGACGACGAATCGGTCAGCGAGTACCTGCACCGGAGCAATCACACGGTGGTGATGCAGGACGTCGCGGCGTTGAACGTGCTGGAGCGGGTGATCGCGGCCGAACCGGAGCGGTACCAGGAGCTGAGCATCAACATCGACACCGGTGGGCTGGCCGCCCGGCGGCTGCTGGCCCGGCTCGTCGGGTCGGGGACGGTGGGAGCGCCCCGGTGACGCCCGGGGCCGACGGGGGACGGGTCTACCGGGTGCACTGGGTGCCGGGCACCGACACCCTGCGGGGCACCTGCCACTGCGGAGCGCAGCGGCTCGCCGAGGAACCTGTCGCGTTGTGGCAGTGGCTGCTCGACCATCCGCGGGGCCACCACCTCCCGACCGTGCCGGCGGCCGACTCGACCGGTCGACAGGCGGTGCCGGCGTGACCGCGACGGAAATGGTGGTGGTCGCCCGGCAGCCGGTGGCCGCCGGGGTCGTCGAGTTCGGCCTGGCCCGCGCCGACGGCGCGGCGCTGCCCGGCTGGGAGCCGGGCGCGCACGTCGACCTGGAACTGGGCCCGGGGCTGCTGCGGCAGTACTCCCTGTGCGGTGACCCGGCCGACCGGTCCGTCCTGCGGATCGCGGTGCAGCGGGAGGCGGCGGGGCGCGGCGGCTCCCGGGCGGCGCACGAGCGGCTCACCGTCGGCGGCACCGTCCGGGTGCACGGTCCCCGCAACACGTTCCCGCTGGTCGCGGCCCGGCGGTACCGCTTCGTCGCCGGAGGCATCGGGATCACCCCGATCGTGGCGATGGTCGCCGCCGCCGACGCCGCGGGCGCGGACTGGCACCTGGCGTACGGCGGACGGACCCGCGCCGCGATGGCGTACGCCACCGGGCTGCGCGACCGCTACGGCGACCGGGTCGACCTGTATCCGCAGGACGAGACCGGGCTGCTCGACCTGGCGGGGCTGCTGGCCGGGCCCGGCGACGGCCCCGTCTACTGCTGCGGCCCGGAGTCGCTGGTGCGGGCGGTGGAGGAACACTGCCGGGACTGGCCACCCGGCCGGCTGCACGTCGAGCGGTTCGCCCCCCGGGACGACACCGCCGGCCCGGACACGGCGATCGAGGTGGAACTCGCGCTGTCCGGCCGGACGGTGACCGTGCCGCCGGGGGTGCCGATCCTGCGGGCGGTGCAGGAGGCCGGGGTGCCGGTCCTGTCGTCCTGCCGGGAGGGCACCTGCGGCACCTGCGAGACCCCGGTGCTGGCCGGGGTGCCGGAGCACCGCGACAGCCTGCTGTCCGCGCAGGACCGCGCCGCCGGGGACACCATGCTGATCTGTGTCTCGCGGGCCCGTACCCCCCGGCTCGTCCTGGAGCTGTGACCGGCCGGCGCGGGCGGGGAGGATGGTGGGATGCGCGGGCAGCCGGGTCGGACGGTGACCAGCCGGGTGCTGGCGCTGCTCGACGCGTTCAGCCCGGCCAGTCCGGCCCTGACGCTCAGTGAGCTGGCCCGCCGGGCCGGGTTGCCGCTGTCCACCGTGCACCGCCGGGTGGCCGAACTGCTGGCCTGGGGTGCGTTGGAGCGCGGCGCGGACGGGCGGTACCGGATCGGCCTGCGGCTGTGGGAGGTGGGTTCGCTCGCGCCCCGGGGCCTGGGGTTGCGCGAGGTCGCCCTGCCGGTGATGGAGGACCTGTACGAGGTGACGCACGAGAACGTGCAGCTCGCCGTCCGGCAGGGTCTCGAACTGGTCTTCATCGAACGGATCGCCGGCCGGCAGGCGGTGCCGGTGCGTACCCGGGTGGGCGGCCGGTTCGCGTTGCACGCCACCGGGGTCGGGCTGGTGCTGCTCGCCCACGCCCCGGCCGAGGTGCAGGAACGGGTGCTGGCCGCGCCGCTGGAGCGGTACACCGCGTTGACCGTCACCGATCCGGCGCGGCTACGTCGCTGCCTGGCCGAGGTGCGCCGGGTCGGGTACGCGGTCAGCGACCGGCAGGTCACCATGGACGCCCTGTCGGTGGCCGCACCGATCCGGGCCCCGGAGGGGGTGGTGGCGGCGCTGTCGCTGGTGGTCGCCCACGACCGGGCGGACCCGGTGGCGCTGGCCCCGCTGGTGCAGGCGGCGGGCCGGGTGCTGTCCCGGGCCCTGGGCAGCACGCCCCGGTGAGGGGGTTCAGTCGGGGAAGGCCAGCAGCCGCAGCAGCCGGGCCAGTCGGGCCTGGTCCTGTGCCGGCACGACGGACAGCGAGTCGATCCCCACGGCGCGGACGGCGTCGCGGGCGCGGGCGAACAGGTCCCGGCCGGCGTCGGTGGCGACGAGGACGTTGGCCCGCCGGTCGGCGGGGTCGGCGTGCCGTTCGACGAGGTGCCGCTGTTCCAGCCCGTCGACGAGGGCGACGACCTGGCTCGGGTCGAGCCGCAGGAACTCGGCGAGTTCCCGTTGGGTCGGGCGGACGTCGTCGGCGGCCAGCGCGAGCACCGAGTAGGAGCGGGCCTTCAGGCCGTGGGTGGCCAGGGCGGCGTTCGCCGCGGCGAGGGCGAGCGCGTTGGCGCGGGCCAGCAGGAAGCTCAGGTCACCGGCGAGCGCGCTGTCCCGCAGCCGGTCGCTGCCGGTCGACCGGGTCCGTTCGGCGGGCATGGCGACGATGGTAGCAAGCTTCTTGAATAATTGACATTCTCAATGGTTCGTGCTCAGATCGCATCGACGGAAGGGAATGCCCATGTCACTGGACGGCAAAGTCGCCATCGTCACCGGCTCCGGGCGCGGCCTCGGCCTGGCCTATGTCCGGGAGTTGGCGCGGCGGGGTGCCCGCGTCGTGGTCAACGACGTCGACGCCGACGCCACGGCCGAGGCGGTGGCCACGATCGAGGCGTCCGGCGGGCGGGCCGTCGGGGTGACCGCGCCGGTGGGCCCGACCGCGACCGCCGAGGAACTGGTCGACACCGCACTCGCCGCGTTCGGCCGGCTCGACGCCCTGGTCACCAACGCCGGCGTCCTGCGCGACACCGTGCTGTGGAAGATGAGCGACGACGACTTCGACACCGTCGTCACCGTGCACCTGCGCGGCACCTTCACCACCGTCCGCGCGGCGGTGCGGCACATGCGGCAGGCCGGCGGGGGCGGCCGGATCATCTGCATCGGCTCGCCCACCGGGCAGCGGGGCACCTTCGGCCAGACCAACTACGCGGCGGCCAAGGCGGGCATCGTCGGCATGGTCCGCACCTGGGCGCTGGAACTGAAGCGGGCCGGCATCACCGCCAACACCGTCGTCCCGGTCGCCGCGACCGCGATGACCGCCACCGTCCCCTACTTCGCCGCCGCCGTACGCGCCGAGGCCGACGGTGAGCCGATGCCCGCGTTCTTCCGGCACGACCTCGGCTTCGGCACCGTCGACGACGTGGCCGGCCTGGTCGCCTTCCTCGCCTCCGACGCGGCTGCCCAGGTCACCGGGCAGGTGATCGGGGTCGGCGGCGACCGCCTGCAGATCTGGACCCACCCGGAGGCGGCGTTGACCGCCTACCGCGAGGGCGGCTGGACCTACGACGCGCTGGTCGAGGCCTGGCCGACGACGTTCGACGGGGCCACGCAGACCGTCGGCGAACGCTTCCCCGAGCTGCCCGCCCCGTTCCAGCCGGCGACCCCCTGACCCGGCCCGCGCCAACCGACCCCCGAGACCGACCCGCCGGACCGGACCGACGGAGGCCGCCCCCGTGTACCAGCCCGCGATCGACCTCGACGCCGTCACCGCGATCGACATGCACGTGCACATCGAGGTCGACGACCACGGCCACGCCTCGCTGCCCGAACCGCTGGTGGCCGCCGTGTCGAAGTACTTCCGCACCGACGGGCCCCGACCCGCCGTCGACGCGGTGGCCCGGTACTACCGCGAACGGCGGATGGCCGCCGTCGTCTTCACCGTCGACGCGGGCACCCAACTGCGGCACCCGCCGCTGTCCAGCGCCGGGATCGCCCGAGCCGCCGCCGAACACGCCGACGTGCTCATCCCCTTCGGGTCGGTCGACCCGCGCACCGGCCCGGCGGCCCTCGACCTCGCCGCCCGGCTGATCGAGCAGGAGGGGGTACGCGGGTTCAAGTTCCACCCCACCGTGCAGGGCTTCGACCCCGGCGACGGGACGTACGCCCCGCTGTGGGCCCTGATCGAGCGCGCCGGCCTTCCGGCGATCTTCCACACCGGACAGACCGGCATCGGCGCGGGCCTGCCCGGCGGGTTCGGCCTGCGGCTCGGACTGTCCAACCCGATGCTGCTCGACCCGGTCGCCGCCGACTTCCCCGACCTGCAGATCGTCATGGCCCACCCGTCGGTGCCCTGGCAGGACGAGGCGCTGTCGGTGGCCACCCACAAACCCAACACCTGGATCGACCTGTCCGGCTGGAGCCCGAAGTACTTCCCGGCCGCGCTGGTGCGCCACGCCAACACGGTGCTGAGGCACCGGGTGCTGTTCGGCACCGACTACCCGCTGCTGACCCCCGACCGGTGGCTGCGTGACGTGGCGGCCACCGACCTGAGGCCGGAGGTGCTCCCGGGCATCCTCAAGGACAACGCGGCCCGGCTGCTGGGCCTCGCCCCGCACCGACGAGAGGAGTCGCCATGACGACGACCATCACCTACGACCAGCTCGCCGACCTCGCCGGCACCGACCTGGGGCACACCGGCTACCGGACGGTCACCCAGGACCAGGTGAACCTGTTCGCCGACGCCACCGACGACCACCAGTGGATCCACGTCGACCCGCAGCGGGCCACGGCCGGCCCGTTCGGCGCACCGATCGCCCACGGTTTCCTCACCCTGTCGCTGGCCGTGCCGTTCTGGACCGAGCTGCTGGAGGTCAAGGGCGTGACCACCAAGGTGAACTACGGCCTCGACCGGGTGCGCTTCCCCGCGCCGGTCGTGGTCGGCGCGCGGGTGCGGATGCGGGCCACCGTCGTCGAGGTGACCGAGGTGCGGGGCGGCTACCAGCTCACCGTCGACCAGACCATCGAGATCGAGGGCGGCACCAAGCCGGCGGTGGTCGCCCGGGGGTTGTACCGCTTCCACGCCTGAGACCCCGGGCGTCCGGCCAGGTCATCATCCCACCTCCACCACCAGGAGACCGCTGATGCACCAGCACGGAATCGACGCCTGGGTCACCCGGCGTCGGCTCAGGTCCCCGGACAAGGTCGCCCTCGTGCACGGCGCGGGCGCGACCGTCACCTACGCGCAGTTCGCCGACGCCGTGGACCGGGTCGCGGCGGTGCTGCGGGAGCACGGCGTCGGCACCGGCGACACCGTCGCCTACCTGGGCGAGAACAGCCCGGAGTTCCTCCAGGTGATGTTCGGGGCGGTGCGGCTCGGTGCCGTGTTCGTGCCGGTCAACACCCGGCTCGCACCCCCCGAGATCGGCCACGTGCTGACCGACTGCGCGGCCCGGGTGCTCATCCACGACCCGGACTTCGCGGTGCCGGTGGCCGCCGCGCTGCCGACCGCCCGGCCGCCACGGGTGCTGGTCACCGGCGAGGGCATCCCGGACCGGCCGGGACTGGCGACGCTGACCCGCGACGCCGACCCGGCACCGGCCGGGCACGCCGACCCCGGCCCCACCGACCCGGCGGCGATCGTCTACACCTCGGGCACCACCGGCCGGGCCAAGGGCGCGGTGCTCACCCACGGCAACCTGACCTGGGTGGCGCTCAACTGCGTGGTCGACTACGACGTCGTCTCCACCGACGTGGCGCTGATGATCTCGCCGCTGTTCCACGTCGCCTCGCTGGGGATGGGCGCCCTGCCCGTCATCCTCAAGGGGGCCACCATGGTCATCGAGCGGGGCTTCGAACCGGGCCGGGCGCTCGCGCAGATCGCCCGGCACCGGGTCACCATGCTCAGCGGCGTGCCGACCACCTACCAGCTGCTGGCCGACCATCCCGACTGGGCCTCGACCGACCTGTCCACCCTGACGAAGCTCACCTGCGGCGGGTCCGCCGTGCCCACCCGCATCCTCGACGCGTACGAGGCGCGCGGCCTGTCGTTCTCCCAGGGGTACGGGATGACCGAGGCGTCGCCGGGCGCGACCGCGCTGCCGCCGGCGATGACCCGGGCCAAGCAGGGCAGCGTCGGCCTGCCGCACTTCTTCACCGACGTGCGGGTCACCGACCCGACCGGTGCGGTGCTGCCCGCCGGTGCGGTCGGTCAGATCGAGGTGGCCGGGCCCAACGTCTTCCCCGGCTACCACGGCCTGCCGGAGGCGACCGCCGAGGCGTTCACCGCCGACGGCTGGTTCCGCTCCGGCGACCTGGGCCGCCTGGACGACGACGGTTACCTCTACGTCTCCGGCCGACTCAAGGACATGATCATCTCGGGTGGCGAGAACATCTATCCGGCCGAGGTCGAACTGCTGCTCGGCGAGATCGACGGGGTGGTCTCGGCGGCCGTGATCGGGGTGCCGGACGACCGCTGGGGCGAGGTGCCGTGGGCCGTGCTGACCGTCCGGCCGGGGGCGTCGGTGGACACCGGCACCGTCCGGGCCCACCTCGACGGCCGGGTCGCCCGCTACAAGCTGCCGAAGAACGTGGTCATCGTGGACGAGTTGCCGCGCACCGCGTCGGGGAAGGTCAGGAAGGCCGAGCTGCGGGCGCGGTTCGCCCGCTGACCGTGGGCCGGTGGGTGACCAGGGCGGCGAACTCCGCCGTGGACGCCTCGGCCAGCGCCCGGTGTGCCCGGCGGTAGGTCTGCGCCGACCGGGCGGCCGGCCACTGGGCGTCCATGAACTCGGCGGGCAGCCTCGGGTCGGCCCGCAGCAGCGCCAGCCAGTCCGCCACCAGCATCGTGCGCAGGGTCAACGCGCCCGCCGTCGTCGCCGTGGTCGCGGCCGGGTCGGCCCACCTGTCGATGAACGCCAGGTGCTCGCGCCGGATCGCCTCGATGTCCCAGGCGGCGCGGACGCTGTCGCCGATCGGGAAGCCGGCGAGTTCACGGGCGTGGAAGGCGACCACGGGGTGCGGGGCGAGATCCCGGCGCAGCGGCTCCAACGACCCGGCGAGGTCGACCTCGCCCGGGGCCAGCCACAGCCCGTCGCGGATCGGCGCGAAGCCCTCCCAGGTGAGGGTGGAGCGCAGCCGGTGCCGCAGCGTCCGCTGCTCCTCCGGGATCGAGAAGGTGACGAGCGTCCAGCCGCTGCCCTGCGGGTCGAACGGCCGGGGCCCGCGCACCCGGTAGGTCGCCTCGCGCAGCACCGCCGTCCCGTGCTCGGTCAGCGAGAACAGCGTCTCCCGACCGCTGCGGCCCCGGGCGAGGACGCCGCTGCGCACCAGCCGGTCGAGGGTGGCCCGGGTCGCCGGCGCGGCGACCCCCGCCCCCTCCAGGACGGTGATCAGGACACTGGCCCGGATCGGACCGGTGTCGCCGTCGACGACGTGTTCGCCGAAGAAGGCGAGCACCAGTTGCTTCGGCTGCCGCCTAGCCACGGTCATCCCCTCCGACGCCCGGCGCGCTCACGGCGCGGGTCGCGGCGCCACATGCTGCCCGCGTCTGGCCCGCTGGATCTCGCCGTAGACGTGCGTGCGCAGTTCGGTGAACCGGGGCAGGGCGCGGGTGGTGATCTGGTCGCGTTCGGCCGGCAGGTCGATCACCAGGTCCTCGCGTACCCGGGTCGGCGCGTGGGACAGCACCAGCACCCGCTGCCCCAGGTAGACCGACTCGTCGATGTCGTGGGTGACGAACAGCACCGAGATTCCGCGTCGGGCGTGCAGCTCCCGCACCAGGTCCTCCAGGTCGGCCCGGGTCTGCGCGTCCACCGCCGCGAACGGCTCGTCCATGATCAGGACCTCCGGCTGGTACGCGACGGCCCGCGCGATCGCCACCCGCTGCTGCATCCCGCCGGAGAGCTGCCACGGGTGGCTGCGGGCGGCGTGCGCCAGGCCCACCGCGTCGAGCGCGTCGTCGACCAGGGTGTGCCGCTGCGCGCGGGACAGCCGCTTGTGCCGCAGCGGCAGTTCGACGTTGCCGCGTACGGTCAGCCACGGGTAGAGGCTGCGGCCGTACTCCTGGAACACCACGGCCATCGCGGGGCTCGGACCGGTCACCGGCGCGCCGTGCATCTCGACGGTGCCGCCGGTCGGGCGCAGCAGCCCGGCGAGGCACTTCAGCAGGGTGGTCTTGCCGCACCCGGACGGTCCGACGATACAGACGAGCTCGCCGGCGTCCATCGTGAAGCTGAGGTCCCCGATCGCCTCGACGTCGCCGGTGCGGGCCCGGAAGACCTTGTTCAGCTGCGTCACCCGCAGCAGGGTGCCCCGGTCAGACACGGTTGACCTCCCTGATTCCGTGGTACCAGCGCAGCACGCGCCGTTCGACGACCCCGAAGACGACGGCGAGCAGCACGCCGACCCCGCCGAGCAGCAGGATGCCGCTCCACATCTCGGCGACGAGGTAGTTGCGTTGGAAGTAGGCGATCCGGTAGCCCAGACCGGCCGACGAGGCGAACATCTCGGAGATGACCATCAGGATGAGCGCGACCGAGAGGGCCTGCCGGACCCCGGCCATGATCCGGGGGCTGGCGGCGGGGAGCACCAGGAACCACAGCCGCTCCCACCGGGTGATCCGGAAGGACCGCGCGGTCTGCGTCAGCACGCTGTCGGTGCCCCGCACCCCCTCGACGGTGTTGAGCAGGATCGGCCAGACCGCGCCGGAGACGATCACCACGACCTTCATGGTGTCGGTGATGCCGAGCAGGAGCATCGCTACCGGGATCAGCACCGGCGGCGGGACGGCCCGGAGGAACTCCAGCAGCGGTTCGAGCAGTTCGCGCAGCCACGGGGTCAGGCCGATGACGGTGCCGGCGGCGACGCCGAGCACGATCGACGCGGCGACCCCGAGGCCGAGGCGGTAGAGGCTGGGCAGCACGTCCTGCACGAACGCCGGCCCGATCCAGGTGTCGACGAAGGCGTCGGCGATCGTCGCCGGGTCGGGGAAGAACCGGTTCGTCGCCCTGGTCGCCACCAGGCCCCAGAGCACCAGCAGCAGCATCGGCAGCCCGAGCGCGTGCAGCAGGCCCGCCGCGGCCCGCGTACCGGCCCGGCGGCGGCGTGGCGCGGCGACGACCCGGCCCGGGTGCGCGGTCACAGCGCCCGCTCCCCACGGACGGACTCGTGCCAGGACAGCGTCCGCCGTTCGACGAACCGGAAGACGAGGTTCACCGCCAACCCGAGCAGGCCGGTGACCACGACGAGGGCGTACAGGCCGACCGCGTCGCCGCCGGAGCGGGACAGCTCGATCATGCGGCCGAGGCCGGGGTTGCCGATCACCATCTCGGCGGTGACGGCCAGGATGAGCGCCACCGCCGCCGCCAGCCGCAGGCCCGTCATCAGGTACGGCAGGGTGGTCGGCAGGACGAGGTGCGTCCACTGCTCGCGGCGGCGCAGGCCGAAGCTGCGCGCGGTGTCCCGGGCGACCGCGTCGACGTCGGCGACCCCGTAGATCACCTGCACGAACACCTGCCAGAACGACGCGTAGACGATGATGACCAGGGCGGCCTGCCGCTGGATGCCGAACATCAGCACGGCGAGCGGGATGAGCGCGACCGACGGGATGGGGCGCAGGAACTCGACCATCGTGTGGGTCGTACGGCGCAGGAACGGCACCAGGCCGACGAGGGTGCCGAGGGCGACGGCGGCGAGGGTCGCCACGGTCAGCCCGATCGCCCAGGAGGTCATGGTGCTGCCGAGCCGCCGCCAGAACGCCAGGTCGACGAGCTGTTCGGCGAGCCGGGCCAGCACGTCCGTCACGTACGGCAGGTACTGCGGGTCGATCAGGCCCAGCGTCGGGATCGCCTGCCAGCCGACGAGGAAGGCGGCCAGGCCGGTGACGCCCAGCAGCGTCCTGCGCAGCGCGGGTGGCCGTCGGGTGGTGGGCACGGGCGGGTCACCTCCGAGGGTGGCGTCGCCCCGGCGGCCGGGCCGCCGGGGCGACGCCGGGTGGGCTACTGCTGACGGATGAGCCGGTCGAGGTCGGGCTGCCGGTCGAGCACCCGGTACCTGCCGGCGAGTTCGGCGAGGGTCTGCAGGCTGGCCCGGTCGACGTCCCAGCCGAACGCCGGCAGCCTGACCGACTCCGCCACCGGCGGCGGCAGTTGGAGGTTGTCCTTGATGGCCTGCCGAAGGGCCGGCGCGTTGGCCGGGTCCTGCGCCCACTGGAGGGTCTTCTTCATCGCCGCGGAGAAGTCCCCGACCAGCTCGGCGTCCTTGTCGAGGCGGGCGGTGGTGGTGATGGTGGTCAGGGTGGCAAGGCCCGGCACCACCGCCTGGTAGGGCGCCACGACAAACCTGTCGCCCCGGCCCTTCAGTTGGGTGACGAAGGGTTCCGGCACCCAGGCGGCGTCGATGTTGCCCGCCGCGAGCTGGGCCGGGGCGTCCGGGAAGGCCACCTCGACGAACTTGACCTTCCTGGGGTCGCCGCCGTCCTTCTCCACCGCCGCCATGATCGTGACGTCGCCGGCCGCGCCCAGGCTGTTGACCGCGACCCGTTTGCCGGCGAGGTCGGCCGGCCGGGTGACACCCGACTTCGCCGAGGCCACCACGGCGTTGATGTCGTCGCCCTGGGCGTACGAGGAGGCGTAGTTGCCGATGATGACGACGCCGAGGTTCTGCAGGTCGGCGCGGAACGGGCCGAACGGCTGGCCGATGGCGAAGTCGATGTCGCCGTTCATCAGCGCCGGGATGGCCTGCGCGCCGCCCTGGGCGGGCAGCACCTCGACCTGGAGCCCGCGCTCGGCGAACAGGCCCGCCTTGATGCCGCCCCACAGCGCGGCGGTCTCGGTGATCGGCAGCGCCGCGACCCGGACCTTGCGCAGGTCGCCGGAGGTCGGCGCGGACGGGGTGGACGCGTCGGAGTCGGTACATCCGGTGAGGGCGACCGCGGCGGCGATCAACCCGAGAGCCATGACCTTCTTCATTGACGAGGCCCTTCCTGGGCGGGGGTGGTGGGGTGCGTCGGAAGTCGGCGGGATGCCTCGGACCTGCGGGGGGAACCAACCGCTGCGTGGGGGCGCACGCCGCTGTGGTGGCCATGGTCAGCCACCCCGACATCGAAAGTCAAGAATTTCTGACGCCCGTCATGAATAAGTTGAACGACGCTGCGTCGTGGTGACGTCGCTCAGACCTCGGGCAGGCCCACGTAGTTCTCGGCCAGACTCGTCGCGTACGCCCGTGAGGTGGCGGCGTACCGCAGCGTCGCGGTCTGCAACTTCGCCTCGTACGGGTCGTCGTGCGCCAGCCGGTGCAGCATCGAGGTCATCCACCAGGAGAAGTGCTGGGCCCGCCAGACCCGGCGTAGCGCGGTGGTGGAATAGCCCGCCAGCAGGTCGGTGCGGCCGTGGGAGTACCAGGCGGCGAACGCCTCGCCGAGCAGCGCCACGTCGGCCAGCGCCAGGTTCATGCCCTTGGCCCCGGTGGGCGGGACGATGTGCACGGCGTCCCCGGCCAGGTACAACCGCTCCCACTGCATCGGCTCCACCACGAAACTGCGCATCGGGGTGATCGACTTCTCCAGCACCGGGCCCTCGGTGAGCGACCAGCCCGGCACCGTCTCCAGCCGGACCCGCAGTTCCGCCCAGATCCGCTCGTCCGGCCACGCGGCGAGGTCCTCGTCGGGGGCGACCTGGAGGTAGAGCCGGGAAACCTGCGGTGAGCGCATGCTGTAGAGGGCGAAACCCCGCTCGTGGTGGGCGTAGACGAGTTCCTCCACGGCCGGCGCGGCGGCGGCGAGCACCCCCAGCCAGGCGAACGGGTAGGCCCGCTCGTAGCTGGTCAGCACCCCGTCGGGCACCGCGCCCCGGCTCACCCCGTGGAACCCGTCGCAGCCGGCCACGAAGTCGCAGCGCAGTTCCTCGTCGCGGCCGTCGCGTCGGTAGTGGACCACCGGGCCGGGGGAGTCGAGCCCGTCCAGCCGGGTCACCCCGGCGTCGAACAGGATCGTGCCGCCGGCCGCGAGGCGCGCGGCGATCAGGTCCTTGACCACCTCCTGCTGCCCGTAGACGGTGATCGCCCGGCCGGTCAGCTCGGTCATCGGCACCCGGTGCGACTCCCCGGCGAAGCGCAGTTCGATGCCCTCGTGCCGCAGTCCCTCGCGCAGCAGCCGCTCACCGAGGCCGGTGCGGCAGAGCAGGTCGACCGAGCCCTGTTCGAGCACCCCGGCGCGCAGCCGGTGCTCGACGTGCTCGCGGCTGCGGCTCTCCAGCACCACCGAGGAGATGCCCTGCCGGTGCAGCAGGTGCGACAGCATGAGCCCCGCCGGCCCGGCGCCGACGATGCCGACCTGGGTACGCATCCCGGTCCGTCCTTCCTGGACGCCGGCCCGACACCGGGGCCCGGCGGCGGGCCACCGAAGGTGTTCGCTGGGCGAACGGGTGTTCTCCCATTGAACGTTGGCACGTGACCCGGCTCCCGTCAACGTCCTGCCCGGACGGTGGTCGTCCCGACGCCGGAGCCCGATGCGGACATTGACGGATGTCGCCGCCGGTCGTACGTTCGACATGAGCACGATGGTCCGCATGGCGAACACCGGTCCGAGGTGAGGCGGGAGGCCCGTGGCAACGCTCGTCCCGCTGGCGCAGGCCGTGGCGGAACTGGTCCGCGACGGCGACGTGGTGGCCCTGGAGGGCTTCACCCACCTCATCCCGTTCGCCGCCGGTCACGAGATCATCCGCCAGCGACGGCAGGAACTGACCCTGGTCAGGATGACCCCCGACGTCATCTACGACCAGCTCATCGGTGCCGGGTGCGCCCGCCGGCTGGTCTTCTCCTGGGGCGGCAACCCCGGCGTCGGATCGCTGCACCGGTTCCGCGACGCCGTGCAGCACTCCTGGCCGCGCCCGCTGGAGCTGGAGGAACACAGCCACGCCGGGATGGCCAACCGCTACGTGGCAGGCGCGTCCGGCCTGCCGTTCGCCGTGCTGCGCGGCTACACCGGCACCGACCTGCCCCGGCACACCGCCAACGTCAGCTCGGTCGACTGCCCCTTCACCGGCGAGACCCTCACCGCCGTGGCGGCCCTTCGCCCCGACGTGACCGTGGTGCACGCCCAACGCGCCGACCGGGCCGGCAACGTGCAGCTGTGGGGCATCACCGGCGTGCAGAAGGAGGCGGTGCTCGCCGCCCACCGGTCGCTGGTCACCGTCGAGGAGGTCGTGCCCGAGCTGACCCCCGTCCCCGGGCAGGTCGTGCTGCCCGGCTGGGCGGTCACCGCCGTGGCCGAGGTGCCCGGCGGCGCCCACCCCTCCTACGCCCAGGGCTACTCGGTCCGGGACAACGACTTCTACCGGGCCTGGGACGCCGTCAGCCGGGACCGCGACACCTTCCGCGACTGGCTCGACCGGCACGTGCACCGGGCCGGGGCGGCGGCGTGACCGCGCGGCCCGCCCCCGCCCCGGGGGGCCCGACGTGACCGCCCCGGCCGGATGGACCGCCGACGAGATGATGACCGTCGCCGCCGCCCGGCAGCTCCGCGACGGCGTCGCCTGCTTCGTCGGGATCGGGCTGCCCAGCACCGCGGCGAACCTCGCCCGCGCCACCCACGCCCCGAACCTGGTGCTCGTCTACGAGTCCGGCTGCCTCGGCGCGAAACCCGACCGGTTGCCGTTGTCCATCGGCGACGGCGTCCTCGCCGACACGGCCGACGCGGTCGTGTCGGTGCCCGAGGTGTTCAACTACTGGCTCCAGCCCGGCCGGATCGACGTCGGCTTCCTCGGCGCGGCCCAGCTCGACCGCTACGGCAACCTCAACACCACGGTCGTCGGCGACGACTACGCGACCCCGGCCGTCCGGCTGCCCGGCGCGGGCGGGGCACCGGAGATCGCCGCCTCCTGCCGCGAGGTCGTGGTGATCGTCCGGCAGAACCCGCGCACCTTCACCGCGCGGGTCGACTTCGTCACCTCGGTCGGCTACGGCACGGGCCCGGGTGACCGGGAACGGCTCGGCCTGCGCGGCGGCGGCCCCCGACTGGTGATCACCGACCTCGGCGTCCTGGAACCCGACCCGGTCAGCTGCGAGCTGACCCTGACCCGGCTGCACCCCGGCGTGACCCGGGAGCAGGCGCGGGCCGCCACCGGCTGGGACCTCGCCGTCGCCGAGCCGCTGACCACGAACGACCCGCCCACGGCAGACGAGTTGGCGGTGCTGCGCGCGCTACGGGCGACGGCCGAGGGGAGCCGACCATGACCGAGGACACCACCGGACGCCGGCTGGTGCTGCCGGCGTACCGGCGTGACGACGTCGACGCCCACCCGCCGCTGTTCAGCCCCGGCTACCGGTCGACCGTGACGCGGGCCCCCCGGCAACCGCTGACCCACCTGCCGCAGCGGCTGACCGAGATCACCGGGCCGCTGCTGGGTGAGGGACGCCTCGGCGACCTCGACCACGACCTGACCCGCCAGCACGACGGGCCACCACAGGGGCAGCGGATCATCGTGCACGGCCGCATCCGCGACGGCGACGGCCGGCCGGTGCCGCGTACGCTCGTCGAGATCTGGCAGGCCAACGCCGCCGGGCGCTACCGTCACGCCCGCGACACCTGGCCGGCCCCGATCGACCCGCACTTCGACGGGGTGGGCCGCACGCTCACCGACGACCAGGGGCGGTACCGGTTCGTCACCGTGCAACCGGGTGCCTACCCCTGGCGCAACCACGACAACGCCTGGCGGCCGGCGCACATCCACTTCTCCCTGTTCGGCCGGGCGTTCACCCAGCGGCTGGTGACCCAGATGTACTTCCCCGGCGACCCGCTGTTCTTCCAGGACCCGGTGCTGCACTCGGTGCGCGACCCGATGGCCCGGCAACGCCTGGTCGCCCGCTACGACCACACCGCCACGCAGCCCGAGTGGGCGCTGGCCTACGCCTTCGACATCGTGCTGCGGGGCCGCGAGGGCACCCCCTTCGAGGACGGGGACGACGATGGGTGACCGGCTGGGCGTCACCCCGGCGCAGACCGTCGGGCCGTACCTGAGCATCGGCCTGCACTGGCCCGACGGCCCGTACGTCGTCCCCGAGGGCACCCCCGGCGCATTCTGGATCCGGGGCCGGATCGTCGACGGCACCGGCGAACCCGTGGTCGACGCGCTGGTGGAAAGCTGGCAGGCCGACCCGGACGGCCGGTTCGACCACCCCGACGACCCGCGCGGGGCCCGGCCGCCCCGGCTCGCGGGGTTCCGGGGGTTCGGGCGCAGCGAGACCGACGACCAGGGGTGCTACCGGCTGCTGACGGTCCGACCGGGGCCACTGCCCGACCCGGACGGCGGCACCGAGGCCCCGCACCTGACCCTGTCGGTGCTCGGCCGGGGACTGCTGCACCGCCTGGTGACCCGGCTCTACTTCCCCGACGAACCGGCGGCCAACGCCGTCGACCCGGTGCTGAACAGCGTGGAGGCCGACCGCCGGGGCACGCTGCTGGCCGGCGCCGCGCCGGACGGGTTCCGCTTCGACATCCACCTGCAGGGCGACCGTGAGACCGTCTTCTTCGCCGTCTGACGGCCTGCTCTCCGGCCTGTCCGCCGCCCGGAGGGCGGCGTCGTGACCCTCCGGCTGCACCTCACCGTCGACGGCCCACCCACCGCGCCGGTGCTGCTGCTCGGCGGTTCCCTCGGCACCACCGGTGCGATGTGGGAACCCCAGGTCGCGGCGCTCGCCGAACGGTTCCGGGTGATCCGCTACGACCACCTGGGCCACGGCCGCTCGGCGACGCCGGCCGGGCCGTACACGGTGGATCTGCTGGGCCGGGAGGTGCTGCGGACGCTGGACCACCTCGACGTGCCGTGGGTCCACTACGCGGGGCTGTCCCTGGGCGGCATGGTCGGCATGTGGCTCGCCGCCCACGCGCCCGACCGGGTGCGCCGGCTCGCCCTGCTGTGCACCTCGGCCCGGCTCGACCCGCCCGGCCCGTGGCGGGACCGGGCGGCCACGGTCCGCGCCGCCGGCCTGCCGGCGATCGCCGACACGGTGGTGGCCCGCTGGTTCACCCCGGCCTTCGCCGCCGCCAACCCGGATCTGGTGGCCGGTTACCGGGCGATGCTGACCGCGACCTCCCCGGCCGGCTACGCGGCCTGCTGCGAGGCGATCGCCGCCCTGGACCTGCGCCCCGAACTGGGCCGGGTCGGTGTGCCGACGCTTGTCGTCGCCGGTGCGGACGACCCGGCGATCCCCGTCGGGCACGCCCGGGAGATCGCCGACCTGGTCCCCGGGGCCCGGCTGGTCGTCCTCGACGCGGCGGCCCACCTGGCCAACGTCGAGCGACCCGGGCCGGTGGGCCGGCTCCTGCGGGAACACTTCGACCAGGCGGGTGGCTGATGGACGACCGGGAACGGCACGAGGCCGGCATGACGGTACGCCGGCAGGTGCTCGGCGACGCGCACGTCGACCGCGCGGTCGCCGGCACCGACGCGTTCACCGCCGACTTCCAGGACTTCATCACCCGCTACGCCTGGGGCGAGGTGTGGACCCGGCCCGGCCTCGACCGGCGTACCCGCAGCTGCGTCACCCTCGCGGTGCTCGCCGCCCTGCGCCACGAGGAGGAACTGGCGATGCACGTGCGGGCCGCGCTGGGCAACGGGCTGACCGAACAGGAGGTGGCGGAGGTCCTGCTCCAGGTCGGCGTCTACGCTGGCGTACCGGCGGCGAACCGGGCGTTCACGGTGGCCCGGGAGGCACTGCGGCGGGAGGCGGGGTGAGGGTGGGCGGCCAGGCGGCACGGTCACCGGAGTTCGTGCAGTCGCTGGAGCGCGGGCTCGCGGTGATCCGGGCGTTCGACGCCGAGCACCCGCAGCTCACCCTGAGCGACGTGGCCCGCCGCACCGGGCTGACCCGGGCCGCGGCCCGCCGGTTCCTGCTCACCCTGGTCGAGCTGGGCTACGTGCACACCGACGGCCGGCTGTTCTCGCTGCGGGCGCGGATCCTCGCCCTCGGCTACGCCTACCTGTCCGGCCTGGGCCTGCCCGAGATCGCCCAACCGCACATGGAGGCGCTGGTCGCGCAGGTCCACGAGTCGTGCTCGGTGTCGGTGCTCGACGGCGACGAGGTGGTCTACGTCGCCCGGGTGCCCACCCGACGGATCATGACGGTGGGGATCAGCGTCGGCACCCGGTTCCCCGCGTACGCCACGTCGATGGGGCGGGTGCTGCTCGCCGCGCAACCGGCGGACCGGTTGGACGACTACCTCGCCACCGCGCGGCTGCAACCGTTGACCCGGCGCACCGTCACCGATCCGGCGAAGCTGCGCGCTGTCCTGACGAAGATCGCCGCCCAGGGGTACGCGATCGTCGACCAGGAACTGGAGGAGGGGTTACGGTCGCTGGCCGCGCCGATCCACGGCCCGCACGGGTCGGTGGTGGCGGCGGTGAACCTGTCCGCGCACGCCTCGCGGGGGTCGTTCGAGCTGATCCGGCGCGAGTTGCTGCCGCCGCTGCTGGCCACCGCCAGGCGGATCGAGGAGGATCTGCGCGGCGCGTGAGGGCCCGGCGTCCTCACTGGACCCGGTAGAGCCGGCTCGCCGGGTCCACGACGGCGGTCAGCAGCCGGCCGGGCACGAGTCCCGGGTCGTCGGGCCGGACCGTGTCCGCCTCGAAGGGGGCGAAGCCGGGCCCGCTGATCCGCAGGTGCAGGTCGAGTTCCGGGCTCTCCCCACCGAGGTGGTGCGCCACGGTGAGGATCTCGGCGGTGGCGGCGACCCCGGTGGCGTCGAGCCGGCGTGCATCGGCACGGGACCGGTCGACCACCCGCCAGCCGAAGACACCGAAGCCGACCCCGACGATCGTGGTGAACACCCCGCCGGCGACCAGACCCCAGCGCTCCCCGGACGACACCGGCAGGTCGCCGGTCACGTCGGCGGCGAGCAGGACCGGGCCGGGCAGGCAGATGGCCACGAAGATCAGCCGGCAGAGCAGCGCGCCGAGCGGCCCGATGCGGTTCTCCGCCTCCCGGGGTGCGCTGGTCATGCCGGCACCCTAGAACACGGTGTGGCGGGCCGGTACCCGGTACCGACCCGCCGCACTGCGTGACCCGCCCGCGCGGCGGTCAGCTTCCCGTGCAGGTGGCGGTGGCTCCGGTGCCGTTTCCGGTGCCCTGGAACCCGAAGCTGGTGCTCTGCCCGGCACCGAGCCGTCCGTTGTAGCTCTGGTTGGTGACGGTGATGGTGCCGCTGGTGCCGGTGGCGACGCCGTTCCACACCGAACTGACCGCCGCCCCGCCCGGCAGGGTCAGGGTGACCCGCCAGCCGGTGAGCGCGGCGGATCCGGCGGTGACGCTGACGTTGGCGACGAACCCGCCGTTCCACTGGTCCTGCACGGCGTAGACGGCGGTGCAGCCGGCCCCACCGGGCGGGGGAGTGGTGGGCGGGGGAGTCGTCGGCGGCGGGGTGGTCGGCGGTGGGGTCGTGGGCGGGGGAGTGGTCGGCGGTGGGGTGGTGGGTGGCGGGCCGTCGAGCGTCAGGTTCTTCTGCTGGACGGTCCACTGGGTGCGGCACAGCCCGCAGTTCGCGCCGACGAAGTTGGTGCCGGCGGTGGTGTCGCCCTTGAGCCGCCACTTGAGGTAGAGCACCGCCACCCGGCCGAACTCGCCGCCGTTGGGCTGGTCGTAGGTGCCGCCGTGCCCGACGTTCAGGTTGCCCATGAAGGCGGGCAGCCCGGCGGGCAGCTTGCCCCAGTCGTCCATGGCGTTGGGGTACGCGATGTCGCTGGGCCCGCCGACGAAGTAGGCGATCGGCTTGGTGAGCCGCCGGAGCTGGTAGTCGTCGGCGTCGTTGAGCAGGCCGCTGCTGAAGATGCCGGTGGTGGTCACCCGGGGGTCGTTGGAGACGGCGTACGCCTCCAGGCCACCGCAGGAGAAGCCGGCGACGGCGACCTTGCCGGTGTCGATCCGGTTGTAGTACTTGCTGCCCTGGCGGGAGTTCTCGGCCACCGCCCAGTCGATGGACTGGGTGAGCATCTGCGAGTTGGTGGAGCCGGAGGCGTTCGGCCCGCCGTTGGCGATGGCCAGGAAGCCGTGCGAGGCGATCTCGCGCAGGAAGTTGCCCTGGGAGAGGCCGTTGGCCGAGCAGCCGCCGTTGCCCCACACGAGGATCGGCAGGCGCTCGGTCGGCAGCGTCTGGGGCCGGAAGATGGTGTGGTTGGGCAGGCTGGACGAGGTTTCGTAGTCGGCGGGGTAGGGCCCCGATCCGCCCACTGCGGCGTCGGCCGGCGTCGCGCCGAGGGCCATCAGCACGGCGGCTGCCGGCACGAGCGCGGCGGTCAGGCCCGCGTAGAGCTTCGATCTCCTTGGCATGCACCCTCCTGCGGGTGTCGGCGGTGGCACCCCTGCGGTGGCGGGTCTGCCGCCGGGCCCGACCAGGGTGGCCAGCACCGGCGACGGGGCGGGCCGACGTGGACGCGTCGGCCGCCCGGCCGCAGTCCCCACAGGCGGTCGCGGTATGCAGTTACTATCACCGGGGTAACGAAAAGTGTCAATGTGTTGCCCGCCTGGCGGGCCGGGTGCGTGGCCCGAGCGGCAACGGTCAGCCGGTGCCACGCGGGCCGCGTTCCGGTTCCGGCCGGGCGGGGTCGTCCGGGGCGTCGAAGTGGGTGATCCACCGGGCGGCGTCCGGCCAGTGCGGGGCGGTCACCTCGACCAGCCGGGTCCGGGCGAGCACGCCGAGCCGGGAGTGGACGTCGAGGAAGGTCTCCCGGGCCCGACCACGGGGCCAGGGCTGCGGCAGCAGGTGCGCGGGCAGATCCGGGTCGGTGTCGGCGAACCGACGCCAGGAGTCCATCGCGGAGGTCCGAGCCACCAGCGCGGTGGCCGGATCGACAGTGCCCCGACGGGCCGCCGCCCGCACCGGCGCGAACCGCGCGACGAACGCCGCGTAGCCGGCGGCCAGCCCGCTCAGGTCGTACGCGGCGGCCGGGCCGTGCGGTCCGGCCTCCTCGTCGAACCGGACGTGCAGAACCGACCAGCGGGCCCCCGCGACGGGGTGCAGCAGCGCCGAAAGGTCCGCCCGGACCGGCGCGGCGTCGACACCCGGCCTGATCCACACGCTGTCGTAGAGGCCCACGAAGCCGTGGGCGGTCAACGCCCGGCGTACCGCGTGCCGGGACGCCCGACCGGAGCCGGGGACCGAGAAGGAGACCAGCACCCAGTCGCCGGTCCAGTGCGGCGGCTGCGCGCCGAAGGTCAGGAAGTGCCGCATCCGGGAGCGGTGCCTGGCGATCGCCGCGGGCGTGAGGTGGTAGACCGGCGGCCGGGTGTCGCCCCGGGTGGCGATGAGCCCCCGCTTGACCAGCCGGGACAGCGCGGCGCGGGCGCTGGGCTCGGTGACCCCGAACTCCCGCAGCATCGCGACGACCGCCGCCGACGGCAGGTCGGCGTCCGTCGAGTCGAGGTACTCGCCGAGCAGGGTGGCCAGCAGGTGCTGCGGGCTCGACCCGAGCGGGGCCCGGGGGGTGCGGACATCGTGCACGGGCTGTTCGGCGGTCACCCCGTCAGATTGTCGCACCACCGTACGGCCGGTGCCGCTGACCGACCCGCCCGCACAGGCGCTGCCGAGGGTCGGTCGGTCGATGTCGACCACCCCGTCCATCCCCGCGCGCGACCACCGGCCCGGCCGGCTCACCCGACCCGGCGTCGACGGGCCAGCGCCAGCGCACCCAGCCCGGCGGCGAGCAGCCCCACCACCAGGGCGACGTAGCCGCCGCCGCGCCCGTTGCCGGTGCCGACGCCACCGTCCGCATTCGCCACCACCAGAGCACCCACGGCCGTCCCGACCACCCCCGCCGTCAGGGCCAGCACGCCGCCGCGCCGCCCGACACCGATCCGACCGGTCGGCCGGCGCAGCGCCAACCCTCCGACGACCAGCCCGGCCAGCCCCAGCAGTACGGCGGCCGTCGCCCCGAGCCGCCCGACGCTCATGGTGGTGACACCGACCGCGTCCCGCTGCGCCGACAGGTGCGCCGAGGCCGGGGCGGCGAACCCCGTCGCGCCGAGAACGACGGCGGCGACCACCGTCGACCCCAGTCGGGACGACCGGGAAATGCCTGCTGGACGCATGATGCTCCTCCTGTCCGCGGCGCGTGCCCCCACGCGCCGGTCTCCCCGATCATGGCGGCGGGCGCGGCGGCGGTCGTCCGGCGAACGTGGACAGTGCGCACTGCCGCGCTGGCGTACCCGGGCACCGCCGACGCGGTACGCCTACCGCGTCCGTGGTAGCCGCCGGTCGTCCGTCGGCAGGAGTCGCCGTCCGGTGGCAGCCGGTTAGGGTGCGCCCATGAGCACAGCACGCTGCGGTGTCCGCGACGGGGCGATCGCCGGCGGGGTGGCGGTGGTGCTGCTGGTCGCCGGGGCGGCCGGGGATCCGGGGCCCGGTCCGGTCGGCTACGCCCTGCTGGCGGCCGGCGGTCTGGCGCTCGCCGCCCGCCGGCACGCCCCGGTCGCCGTGCTCGTCGGCACCGGCGGGTGCGCGGTGGGCTGCCGGGCGGTCGGCCTCGACGTGCCCGCCGTCGCCTTCCTGTTCGCGGTGTACGCCGCCGTCCGGGCGGGACACCGCACGGCCACGGTGGTGGCGGCGGTGACGGTGCTGGTGGCACTGCCCCTGGTGGCCCTCGGCCCGCCGCAGGAACTGGCCCTGGGTGCGGCGCTCACCCGGGCCCGGGGTGTGCTCGAACTGGCCTGGCTGGTCGCCGCCGGCGCGGCGGGTGAGGCGCTGCGGCAGGCCGAGCGGCGGGCGGACGAGGCCGAGCGGACCCGGGAGGAGACGGCGCGGCGGCGGGCCGACGAGGAACGGCTGCACATCGCCCGCGAGCTGCACGACTCGCTCACCCACCAGATCTCGGTCATCACCGTGCAGGCCGAGGTGGCCGTGCATCTGGCCCACCGGCGCGGTGAGGACGTGCCGGAGGCGCTGCTGGCGATCCGGGCGGCCGGCCGGGAGGCGACCCGGGAGCTGCGGGCGACCCTGGAGGCGCTCCGGGACGACGGGGAGAGCACCCCGCCCGGCCTCGACCACGTTCCGGAGCTGGTGCGTCGGGCCCGCGCGGCGGGTCTGGACACGACCCTGACCATCGCGGGTGACCGGCACGACGTTCCGGCGGCGGTCGGTGCGACGGCGTACCGGATCGTCCAGGAGTCGCTCACCAACGTCACCCGGCACGCCGCCGCCACCACCGCGTCGATCCGGATCGACTACCGGCGCGACGCGCTCGCCATCCGGGTCGACGACGACGGCAGTGCCCTCCCGGCCGGCGTGCCCACCCCCGGCGTCGGACTGCTCGGCATGCGCGAACGGGTGGCCGCCCTCGGTGGTCGGCTACACGTCGGCCCGCGCCGTGACGGCGGTTTCACCGTCCACGCCGAACTCCCCACCGACGGCACCCCGTGATCCGGGTGCTCCTCGTCGACGACCAGCCGCTGCTGCGCAGCGGCTTCCGTGCGTTGCTCGACATCGAGGACGACATCGAGGTGGTGGGGGAGGCCGCCGACGGCGTCGCGGCGCTGGCGCTGGCCAGACGGCACCGGCCGGACATCGCGCTGCTCGACATCCAGATGCCGGTCATGGACGGCATCGAGACCACCCGGCGTATCGCAGGGGACCCGACCCTGGCCGGGGTGCGCGTCGTCATCCTGACCAACTACGGCCTGGACGAGTACGTCGTCGACGCGCTGCGTGCCGGGGCGGCCGGGTTCCTGGTCAAGGACATCGTGCCGGAGGACCTCCTGCACGCCGTGCGGGTGGCCGCCCGTGGTGACGCCCTGCTCGCGCCGTCGATCACCCGCCGGCTCATCGACAGGTACGTCTCCGCGCGCCCCCGGGTCGCCGCCGACGTCGCCCTGGCGGGGCTGACCGGTCGGGAGCGCGAGACGGTCGCCCTGGTCGCGCAGGGCCTGTCCACCACCCAGATCGCCGCCCGGCTGGTGATCAGTCCGTCGACCGCGAAGACCCACATCAACCGGGCGATGGTCAAGCTCCATGCCCGTGACCGCGCCCAGCTCGTGATCGTCGCCTACGAGTCCGGCCTGGTCACTCCCGGCGGCGGGTGAGCGCCCGGCGATCCGTACGGTTCGCACCGTCGGTCGGCCCTGCGGCGGCCCGGGCGGCCCGTGACATGATGACGCCCATGGGGAAGCAGCAGGACGTCGACCGGCCGGACCGCGACGCCGGGGCGGGTGCCCGCCCGCCCGCGACGATGGACGGCGACGTCGACGCCCGGCTCCGTCTCGCGCAGGACCCGGGCACCACCCACCTGACCCTGATCGACCTGGCCGCCGACCCGTCGCCGGTGGTCCGCCGGGCGGTCGCCAGCCGGGCCGACGCGCCCGCCCAGGCGTTGCGCCCGCTCACCCGCGACCGTGACCGCGACGTACGGGAGGCCGTGGCGCGCAATCCCGCCACCTCGATCGCCAACCTGCTGCGCCTGGTCAGGGACGTCGACCGGTGGGTCCGCTGGGCGGTGGCCGGCAACCCGGCCTGCGACGCGTCGGTCCGCCGGGCGATGGCGCAGACCGCCGACAAGGAACTGCGGGGCCTGCTCGCCGAGTCGCGTGACCTGGAGCCGGAGCTGGCCGTGCGGCTGGTCGACGACGTCTCACCCGAGGTACGGGAACGCCTCGCCGCCCACACCCACGACCCGGACGTGATGACCACGCTGCTGGCCGACCGCACGGCCCGGGTACGCAAGGGGTTGGCCCGCAATCCGCGGACCACCGCCGAGCACCGTCGCGCGCTCGCCGGGGACCCGGTGCCGGACGTCCGCGCCGCGCTGGTGTCCGCCGTCGCGCTCGACGAGGCCGACCTGCGTCCGCTGGTGGAGGACCGGTCGGCGCAGGTGCGGATGGCGGTGGCGACGTCGGAACTCGTCCCGGCGCACCTGCGGCAGGCGCTCACCGACGACCCGGACGAGCTGGTCGCGGGCGCGGCCCGGCAGTTCCGCCCCGGAGCGGCGACCTCCCCGGTGGTACGCGCGCCGCGCGTCGGCCACCGCACCGCCGGGCCGGGTCGGTCGGGCGACACCCGGCGCTGAGCCCGTAGCCGCGTACGACAGGTGTCGCGGTGAGGGCTTACCCCCAGATGGAGGGTGCGCGACACTTCTCGGGCGGATCGATCGGGGTGGCTCCCTTCGTTTCCTTCCGACCGGACGGTAGCATTGTCTGGCTGTATCGCGGACAGGGAGGCCATTGATGGCGCGTGCGACGTCCCGCCCGGAGTCGACCCGACGCCGGCAACGCTGGCCCGACGGGTACGACCCGGAGAACACCCGCAACTCGTTGATCACGAGTGCGTTGGGGCTGATCGAGCAACGGGGCTTCGACCGCACCTCGGTGCAGGAGATCGCCGACCAGGCGCAGCTCACCAAGGGTGCCTTCTACCACCATTTCGCCAGCAAGGACGACCTGCTGCGGCACATCCAGGAGGAGTACCTGGAGGCGCAACTCGCCGCCATCCAGAAGATCGAGACCGACAGCGACGACCCGACCGTACGGGTACGCGAGCTGATCCGGTTCAGCCTCACCAGCGTGGCCGAGTACCGGGCCCACGTGACGATCTTCTACCAGGAGCGGCGGTACCTCTCCGGTGACCTGTTCGCCGAGGTGACCCGCAAGCGGGGTCTGGTGGAGGCGGCGTTCGCCGGGATGATCGCCGACGGGGTCGCCCGGGGGGCGTTCCGCGCGGACGTCGACCCGCGCATCGCCACCTTCGGGCTGGTCGGCATGTGCGCCTGGGCCTACCAGTGGCTCAACGTCGGCGGACCGCTCAGCGTCGACGAGGTGGCCCGCCAGTTCAGCGCGATGGTGCTGGAGGGCCTGACCGCCTGAATCCCGCCGGGGCCCTCGACCCGCCCGTCAGTCCTTGAGGAGTTGGCGGGCCATGACGATGCGTTGGACCTGGTTGGTGCCTTCGTAGATCTGGGTGATCTTGGCGTCGCGCATCATCCGTTCGACGGGGTAGTCGCGGGTGTAGCCATAGCCGCCGAGCAACTGCACGGCGTCGGTGGTGATCTCCATGGCGGCGTCGGAGGCGAAACACTTGGCCGCCGCACCGAAGTAGGTGAGGTCGGTGTCGCCGCGTTCGGACTTTGCGGCGGCGGTGTAGGTGAGTTGGCGGGCGGCTTCGAGTTTCATGCCCATGTCGGCGAGCATGAACTGGATGCCTTGGAACTCGGCGACCGGTTTGCCGAACTGCCGGCGTTCCTGCACGTAGCCCCTGGCGTAGTCCAGGGCGCCCTGGGCGATGCCGACGGCCTGGGCGGCGATGGTGACCCGGGTGTGGTCGAGGGTCTTCATCGCGGTGGCGAAGCCGGTGCCCTCGGCGCCGATGATGCGGTCGGCGGGGATGCGGACGTTGTCGAGGTAGACCTCGCGGGTGGGGGAGCCCTTGATGCCGAGTTTCTTCTCGGGTGCGCCGAAGCTGACCCCGGGGTCGGACTTCTCGACCACGAACGCGGAGATGCCCCGGGACCGGGCGGCCGGGTCGGTCACCGCGAAGACCGTGTAGTACTCCGAGACGCCGGCGTTGGTGATCCACCGCTTCACGCCGTTGAGGATCCAGTGATCACCGTCACGGACGGCCCGGGTGGTCATGGAGGCCGCGTCGCTGCCGGCCTCGGGCTCGGACAGGCAGTACGAGAACATCGCCTCACCCGCCGCCACCGGCGTCAGATAACGCCGCTTCAACTCCTCCGACCCCGCCAACAGCAGGGGCATCGTGCCCAGTTTGTTCACCGCCGGGATCAGCGACGACGAGGCACACGCCCGCGCCACCTCCTCGATGACGATCGCAGTGGCCAGGGCGTCCGCGCCCGCGCCGCCGTACTCGACGGGGATGTGCGGGGCGTGGAAGTCGGCGGCCCGCAGGGCGTCGTACGAGAACGTGGGGAACTCCCCCGTCTCGTCGGCCTCGGCCGCGTGCGGGGCCACCTTGGCGGCACAGACCTCACGGACCGCCTCGCGGACCGCGTCGTGCTCCTCGGGCAACCGGTACGCCTCGAACACCACAGACCCCCTCGTCAGAACCGCCGGCCAGCAAAATACCATTCGGTCGGAATGTCGGGCACCCCTTGAGTTGTCCGGGCCGGAGGTGTTAGATACCCACCAGTCGGAATGTGGGAGGCCGGATGACCCGCGCGGTCCGGGCAGGCATGGACTTCGTCTCCGCGCTCGACCGGGGCAGCCTCGGTGGCCTCGCCCGGTTGTGCGCCGCCGACGCGACCTGGTGGGTGGACACCGGTCCGGACCGTCGCGGCGGCGACCCGGCCCTCGCGCCGCACGGCAGTGGCCGCTTCCCCCTGCACGGCCTCATGCGGATGGACGACAAGCTGGCGCTGATGCGGTCCCTCGGCCCGCACGCGTTCCCCACCGGCTGCCGGCAGATCCCCCGCCGGATCGTCGCCGGGGACGACACCTGCGTCATCGAGGTCGAGGGGTACGGCGTCCACGCCAGCGGACGCGAGTACGCCAACCGCTACGGCTTCGTCGTCGACGTGGACCGGGCGGGTGCGATCGTCGCCGTGCGGGAGTACCTCGACACCGCCCACGCGCAGCACGTGGTGGGCGACGACGCCCCCGTACCCCGCAGCAGCCTCGACGACCCCCCGCACCGCGACCCGCCCGACCCGGCCGATGCGCCCCCGGCGCTGGCGACCGCGCTGGCGATGTGGCCGGCCCTCGCCCGGGGCGACCTCGACACGTTCGGCGCGCTCTTCACCGCCGACGCCACCTGGTGGACCGACTCCGGCCGCCGCCGCGACCTCGGCCGGCACCACGGCCGGGGCGACCTCGACGCCAACGGCCCACTGCACGGCCGGGTCGCGATGAGCGGGAAACTCGCCGCTATGCGGGCCCGGCTGGCCGGCGGGACCTACCGGTCGGCCGGGATCGCGGTCACCGCCGACCGGTGGATCGTCGACGACACCCTGGTCGCCGTCGAGGCCCACGGACACGCCGTCCTCGGCGACGACGCCCGCTACCAGAACCGCTACCTCTGGATCGTCGACGTCCGACCCGGCGGCATCACCGAGGTCCGCGAGTACTGCGACACCCTGCACGTCACCGACCTGATGGGCGGCGCACCCGTCGACCGCCCCGGAGAGGACCACCGATGACCGGCGCAGTGATCACCGACATCGACGAGGTGCTGACCACCACCCGCGCGGTGCGCCACCGGCTGGACTTCGACCGGCCCGTCGGCCGCGCCGTCGTCGAGGAGTGCCTGCGCCTCGCCCAGCAGGCACCGATGGGCTCCAACCTGGAGGACTGGCGGATCGTCGCGGTCGACGACCCGGCACTCAAGCGGAAGCTATCCACCCTGTACACCGAGATCTGGCACGCCACCGTCGCCCGCCCGCTGGCCGACGGCGAGGCGGCCACCACCACCCGGTTGTCACCCGGCGTCCGGGCCGACCCGCAGGCCCAGGCCCGCCAGCAGCGGGTCCTCGCCGCCGTCAAGCACCTCGTCGACCACCTGGCGCAGGTGCCCGTCCTGGTCGTGCTGTGCAGCACCAAACCGGTTCCGCAACGGCCCGTCGGCGGCACCGCCTCCGGCTACTACGGGTCGATCTTCCCGTTCGCCTGGTCGTTCCAGCTCGCCCTGCGCTCCCGGGGCCTCGGCTCGGTGCTGGCCACCGCCCTGGCCCACCGGGCCACCCGGGTACGCGAGGTGCTCGGCCTGCCCGACGACTGGCGACCGGTCACCCTCGTCCCGGTCGCCTACACCCGGGGCCTGGACTTCCGCCCCGCCGCCCGCGCCGACCTCGCCGACGTGGCGTTCTGGAACGGGCCCACCGAGCCGGCCGGATCGGCGACCCGGTGAGAGCCGCCCACGTCCGCACCCCGAGCGCCGCCGACCCGGTGGGCGCGCTGCTCGTCGGCGACCTCGCCGTCCCGCAGACGCCACCGGGCTGGGTGGAGGTCGACGTCCGGGCCGGTGCGCTGAACATGCACGACCTGTGGACGCTGCGCGGCATCGGCACCACCGGGCACGACGGGCCCCGGGTCATCGGCAGCGACGCGGCCGGCGTCGCCGCAGGCCGCGAGGTGATCGTCTACCCGGTGCTGCCCACCGCGCCGGACGGCCGGACCGTCCCGCACGCCACCCTGCTGCCCGACGCCGGCCACGGCGTGCTCGCCGAACGGATCGTCGTCCCGGCGGCCCACCTCGTCGCCAAGCCCGCCGGACTGAGCTGGGCCGAGGCCGCCAGCCTCCCGACCGCCTGGCTCACCGCGTACCGGATGCTGTTCACCCGGGCGGCGGTCGGTCCCGGGCGGACCGTGCTGGTGCAGGGCGCGGGCGGCGGGGTGGCGACCGCCGCGATCAGCCTCGCCGTGGCCGCCGGCGCCACTGTCATGGTCACCTCCCGGTCGGCGGCCAAACGGGAACGGGCCCTCGCCCTCGGCGCGGCCGTCGCCCTGGACGTCGGCGCGCGGACCCCGGAACTCGCCGACATCGTGGTGGAGACCGTCGGCGCGGTCACCTTCGACCACTCGACCCGCTGCACCCGGGCCGGCGGCACCATCGTGGTGTGCGGCGGCACCAGCGGCTTCACCGCCGAGCTGGACCTGCCGCGGCTCTTTGCCCGGGAGATCAGCGTGCACGGCGCGACCATGGGCACCCTCGACGAGTTCGAGGCGCTGGTGGGGTTCGTCGACACCCACCGTATTCGGCCGGTCGTCGACAGCGTCGTCGACCTCGCCGACATCCGGACCCAGGCGGGCCGGATGCTGGCCGGCACCGCGTTCGGCAAGCTCTGCGTGAGCCTGACGTGACCTCCGTGGTGCTGACCCGGCGCGGGGCCGCCCTCTGGGCGCGCATCGACCGGCCCGGGTCCGGCAACGCCTGCGACAGCACCGTGCTGACCGGTCTCGAACGGTGGCTGGCCGGCGCGGCCGACCCGGCGGTACGGGTGCTGGTGCTCACCGGCACCGGCCGCAGCTTCTGCGCCGGAGCCGACCTCGCCGAGGCCACCGGCCTGCTCGGCGACCTGCCCGCGCTGCTGGCCCACCTCGACCGGGGCCGCCGCCTCGTCCGCTCCCTCCGGGCCGCCCCGGTGCCCACCGTCGCCGCGGTCAACGGGGCGGCCTTCGGCGGCGGCCTCGAACTGCTGCTCGGCTGCGACATCGCGGTCGCCGCCGACACCGCCCGGATCGGCGACCGGCACCTCGCCGCCGGTCAGGTCCCCGGGTGGGGGTCCAGCGTGCTGCTGCCCCTCGCTGTCGGCCCGGCGCTCGCCCGACGCCTGCTGCTCACCGGGGAGACCTGGTCGGCCGAGGAGTCCGCACACCGGGGACTGGTCAGCGCCGCCGTCGCCGACGACCGGCTCGTCGGGCACGTCGACGCGCTGGCCGGGGCGGTCGCGGCCCTCGACGAGGCGGCGGTCCGCCGGATGCTCGCCGTCGCCCGCCCGTCGGTGGCCGAGGCGGACTGGGACCGGGAGTGGGCGACCCTCACCGCGCACGTCACGGCCCAGGCCGCGACCCGGGCCGGATCGACCTCCCCGCCCGACCGCCGCACCCCCGGGTCACCGACCCGACCCGACACCCTGGACCGACCACCCGGAACGGAGCACCCCCGATGCGCACCATGAGACGGACCACCGTCGACACCCCGTCCGACCTGCTGGGGCTGGTCGGCACGGAGTTGGGCGTCAGTGCGCCGCAGGTGGTGACCCAGCGGCAGGTCGACCAGTTCGCCGACGTCACCGGGGACCACCAGTGGATCCACGTCGACGTCGAACGGGCCCGGTCCGGGCCGTTCGGTGGCACCGTCGTGCACGGGTTCCTCACCCTGGCCCTCGTCCCGTGCCTGCTCGCCGACATCCTGGAGGTGCGGACCTTCTCGATGGGGGTCAACTACGGCCTCGACCGGGTCCGGTTCGTCCGGCCGCTGCCGCCCGGGGTCGAGATCCAGGGCACCGCGACGCTCGTCGCGGCCACCGCGATCACCGCGCCCGGCCCGCAGGCCACCCCCGGGGTGCAGGCCAAGGCGTCGGTGGCGGTGGAGTTCGCCGACACGTCGCAGCCCTGCTGCGTGGCGGAGATCCTGTTCCGCTACTACGCCTGAGCGGGGAGCCGCCGCCAGGCGTCGGCCGGGTCTAGGCCGCCGCCGGGCCGGCGGTCACCCGGCCCGGCGGCGGTGGTCACTCGGTCGTCCGCGACGGCGTGACGAACCGGCCCCGGTAGAACGACAGCGCCGGCACGTCGGTGGGCTTCAGGTGGACCCGGTCGACGTCGATCAGGACGATCACGTGGTCGCCGCTGGTGATCACCTCGTCGCGTCGTCCGGCCAGGATCGCCGGGGTGTCGGGCAGCAGCGGGACGCCGTCGGGGCCGGGCACCCAGGACACCCCGTCGAGCCGTTGCTCCCCGGACAACCCGGAGGTGGCGAACCGCCGGGCCACGTCCTCCTGGTCCTGGCTGAGGATGTGCACGGCGATCCGGTCGGCGTCCATCAGCACCGGGAAGCTCGACGAGAAACTGGTGACGCAGAACAGCACCTTCGCCGGGTGCAACGAGACCGAGGTGAACGAGTTCACGGTCAGCGCGGCGACAGCGCCCCCGGCGGTCACCGCGGTCACCGCCGTCACGCCGGTGGGGAAGTGCCCGCACACCTGGCGGAACTCGGCGGAGTCGAACAGGGGCTCGGCCATCATCGGGTCACCGCCGGGTCGCAGGAGTCGTGGTCGGGACGCAGCCCGGTGTCGAGCTGGATCAGGCACAGGGTGTGCCCACCCGGGTCCTTCACCAGGTGCAGCCGTCCGTGCGGGGTGTCGACCGGCCCGACGGTCGGCTTGCCGCCCAGGGCGGTCACCCGGGCCAGCGCGTCGTCGAGCGAGGCGACGGCGAAGTAGGTGACCCACGTCGACGGGATGGGGTTCGGCCAGGCGTTGTCGAGTTCGAGGACCCCGGCGACCGGCACGTCGGCGAGCATCAGCACGGTGTAGGGCCGGGCCGTCGGCGAGTCGTCGCGCTGCTGGGTGGTGTAGCCGAACAGGGTGCGGTAGTAGGCCACCGCCTCGGCCGGCTCACCGGTGTCCAACTCGTTCCAGCACAGCGCCCCGACCGAGTTGACCGCCTGGACGCCGACGCGCGACTCACCCTGGTAGAGGCCGAAGGCCGCGCCGAACGGGTCGATCACCGCCGCGCCGGTGCCCGCCGCCGGCAGGTACCGTGGCGGCGCGACCAGTTCGCCGCCGAGCGCCACCGCCTGCCGGGCGGACGCGGTGATGTCGTCGACGGCGAAGTAGGTGAGCCAGCCCCGGGGGCGGTCGCCGTGCAGGGCGGCGGCGTCGGAGATTCCGGCGACGTCCCGCCCGTCGATGCTGCACATCCGGTAGGTGGTGCCGCCGAGGCGTTCGGCGCGGACCGTCCAGCCGAGCAGTGCGGCGTAGAAGGTCTCGGCCTGCGCCGGGTCGGGTGTGCACAGCTCCACCCAGACCGCCTCGCCGGGCTGGAATCGTGTTCTCATCCGGTTGCCCCCCTGGTCGCCGGGCCCGCGACGATCGTGCGGGCCGAGATGTCGTACGCCTGGTCGGCGGTCCCGGTGGTCAGGCTCGACTCGACGACGCCGACCACTGCCCGCAGGGTCGCCCCCGGCACGGCCAGCAGGGCGTCGACGAGGTCGTCGACCGCCGCGTCCAGCTCGTCGTCGGGGACCACCCGGGCCACCAGGCCCCAGTCGCGCAGTTGCCCGGCGGTCGCCTCCGCCACCCCGGTGAGCAGGTGGTAGGCGTGCGGCCGGGGCACCGACCGGGCGATGGTGTGGCCGACCCCGGCGGGGGCGAAGCCGTAGCGCGCCTCCGGCAGGGACAGCCGGGCGTTTTCGGCGGCGACCGGCAGGTGTACGGCGCTGAGCAGGCCGACGCCGAATCCGATGACCCGTCCCCGGACGGCCGCGACGACGGGCACCGGGAGCCGGCGGATGCGCTGCACCGTGGTGTCGCTGGCGCGCAGGTCGGCGGCGACCTCCTCCCGGGTGGCCCCGGCCAGCGCGGCGAAGGAGGAGGTGTCCCAGCCGGCGCAGAAGTGCCGCCCGGCCATGTCCAGGCGGATGACCGCGCAGTTCCCGTCGTCGGCGGCGGTCTCCAGGGTGTCGACGAGCCGGTGCAGCGTCGTGGTGTCGAAACAGTTGCCGCGCGCCGCGTTGTCGTAGCGGACCCGGGCGAGGCGGCCGTCGTGCCCATGGGTGAGGGTGATGGTCACCGCGGCATCATACAAACCGGTCGGTATGAACACAACGGTGCTGGCCGGCGGCCCTTTGTCACGCGAATGTCACGAGCGAGATACCCGGTCGACCCGTTGACTTGATACCGGCTGGTCGGTACTTTGTGGCGAACGTCACCGCCGCCTCACGCGGAGACAGAACGGGTCCATCGCAGTGAAGGACACCCATGATGATCATGAAATCCCTGCGCTCCCGGCGCTCCCTGGCACTGGCTGCGGCCCTGGCCGTCGTGGGCGCCGGCCTCACCGGGTGCGGCGGCTCCGATTCCGACGACTCCGGCTCGTCCCGCACCGCGCCCATCCGGGCGCTGCTCGCAGCCCAACCGGCGACCCTCGACCCGATCGTCGGCGCGCGCTCCGCCCAGATCGTCTGGGCGACGATGCTCGAACCCCTGATCAACACCGGTAGCGACCTCGCGCCGACCGACACCGGCCTGGTCACCAGCTGGACCCGTACCGACGCCACGACCTGGACGTTCAAGGTCCGGCCCGACATCAGCTTCAGCAACGGCGAGAAGGCCGACGCGGCAGCCGTCGCGAACACCATCACGCTCACCCGCGACAGCGCGGCCTCGCAGCTCAAGTCGTACTTCGGCAACGTCACCGCGATCGAGGCGCCCGACGCCACCACGGTCGTGGTCAAGACCAAGACCCCGCAGTACGACATCCCCGACCTGCTCACCACCGTCTACCTGGTGCCGCCGAAGTACTACCAGGAGAAGGGCTCGGAGGGCTTCGCCGCCGCACCCGTCGGCACCGGCCCGTACGTCTGGTCGGGCGCGAACGCCGGCCGCGACATCTCGGTCAAGCGCAACCCCGACTACTGGGGCACCAAGGCGACCAACGAGGGCGTCACCTTCACCTGGGCCAACGAGGCCGCCCAGCGGCTCGCGCTGATCCAGAGCAAGAGCGTGGACGTCTCCTTCGACCTGCCGCCGGCCCAGGCCAGCGCCGCCAAGGCCGCCGGGGTCGAGGTGGTCAGCACCGAGACCGCCATGAAGATCATCGCCTTCCTCGACTCCACGAAGGCGCCGTTCGACGACCCCAAGCTGCGCGAGGCGGCGGCCCTGGCCATCGACCGCGACGCCATCGTCAAGGGCATCTTCGACGGCCAGGCGGTCGCCGACGCCGGCCTGCTCAACGTCAAGCCCGGTCAGCAGCCGACGCAGAGCGTGACCGCCGACCCCGCCAAGGCCAAGGAACTGCTCGGCGGGGCGACCCCGACCGTGCAGATCACCTATCCGGCGGCCCAGTACACCAACATCGAAGAGGTGTCCCAGGCCGTCGGGGGCAGCCTGGAGAAGGCCGGCTTCAAGGTCAGCTACGTGCCGCTGGACTACGGCACGCTGGTCAAGCGGATCGTCGGCCGCCAGGTGCCCGGCCTGTCGATCTTCGCCGGGGTGCCGAACGTCGCCGTACCCGACTACTTCGTCAGCGGCTTCATGAAGACCAAGTCGATCACCGGCAACTGCCCCGACCCGCAGATCGACACCCTGGCCCAGCAGGCGCTGGAACAGAACGACGCCCAGCAGGCCGCCCCGATCTACGAGCAGCTCAACACGATCGGCGTGGTGCAGAAGCACTGCTACGTGCCGCTCTACCGGCAGGTGTTCAACTACGCGACCGGCCCCGGCGTCTCCGGCGTGGTGTTCGGCCCGCTGAACACCGTGGACTTCACGAAGGCGACCCGCTGACGATGTCCGAGGTAGCGGAGACGGGGGTGCCGGGCGACCTCGCCCGGCACCCCCGCACCCCGGAGTCGGACACCCCCGTGCTGGAGGTCGACGACCTCGTCGTCGAGCACCGCGACGGCGGCACCGGCACGCTCTTCCGCGCGGTCGACCAGGTGTCACTGCGCATCGCGGCCGGTGAGAGCGTCGCCGTCGTCGGCGAGTCCGGCTCCGGCAAGACCACCCTCGCGATGGCCGCCACCGGGCTCGGCCCGCGCGGCCGGGGCGACATCCGGCTGCTCGGCCACTCGCTCGCGGCGGTCAGCCGCACCCAGCTGCGCCGGCTGCGCCCCGAGGTGCAGGTGGTCTTCCAGGACCCGCACGGCTCGCTCGACCCCCGCCAGTCGGTCCGCTCCGGGTTGCGGGAACTGCGGGCGCTGCAACCCGAACGGACCTCCTGGATCGACGACGCCGACCTGCTCGGCCGGGTCCGGCTCGCCCCGGACCTGCTCGACCGCTACCCCCACCAGCTCTCCGGGGGCCAGGCGCAGCGGGTCTGCATCGCCCGCGCGCTGCTGATGCGTCCCCGCCTCATCGTCGCCGACGAACCGACCTCCGGCCTCGACGTCTCCGTCCAGGCCGACGTGCTGGCCCTGCTGCGCCAGATCCGGGCCACCACCGGCGCGGCGCTGCTGATGATCAGTCACGACCTGGCCGTGGTCCGTTCGCTCTGCGACGTCGTGCACGTGATGTACCGGGGCCGGGTCGTCGAGGCGGGACCCTGCGACCGGGTCTTCGGCACCCCCGAGAACGACTACACCCGCGAACTGCTCGCCGCGATGCCCGGCGCGCGCTGGAGGTCCCGCCGATGAAGGCCAGCACCGTACGCCGCGTCGGCGGCCGGCTCGCGTCGCTGTTCGCCTCGCTGCTCATCGCGCTCAGCCTGGCGTTCCTGCTCGGCCGGCTCTCCGGCGACCCGACCGCCACCATCCTCGGCCCGATGGCCCCGCCCGAGCAACGCGAGGCGCTGCGCCACCAGCTCGGCCTGGACCTGCCCGTCGTCGTGCAGTACCTCGACTACCTCAAGGGCGTGTTCACCGGCGACCTCGGCCAGTCGTTGCAGTTCTACCAGTCGAACACCTCGATGATCGCCGACCGGCTGCCGTACACCCTGCAACTGGTCGGCGCGGGCATGGCCCTCGCCCTGCTGGTCGGCGTGCCGCTCGGGGTGCTCGCGGCCACCCGGGAGGGCACCTGGTGGGACCGGGGGGCCTCCACCCTCGCCCTGCTCGGCCAGTCCGTGCCGGTCTTCTGGTTCGGCATGATGCTGGTGGTGCTGTTCGCCGTCAAACTCGGCTGGCTGCCCGCCGGCCAGTCCGGCAGCCCGAGACACCTGATCCTGCCGGCGCTGACCATGTCGGTCTACCCGATGGCGCACATCGCCCGGCTCACCCGCGCCTCGATGAGCGACGCGCTGGCCGAGCCCTACATCGACTCCGCCCGCGCCCGGGGCATCAGCACCCGCCGGGTGGTGTGGCGGCACGCCTTCACCAACGCGATGATGCCGATCCTCACCATCGTCGTGCTGCAGACCGGCATCCTGCTCTCCGGCGCGGTCGCCGTCGAGTACGTCTACTCCTGGCCCGGTCTCGGCCAGCTCGCGTTGCAGGCCATCCAGTTCCGCGACTTCCCGCTGGTGCAGGCGATCGTGGTGTTCGGCGCGCTGGTGTTCGTCGTGCTGAACCTGCTCGTCGACGTCCTGCATTCGATCGTCGACCCGAGGGTGCGGTGAGCATGAGCCAACTCGAACTCGACCCGGTCACCGCCCCGGTGTCGCCACCGCGCCGGGCCGGCCGCCGGGCGCGTACGTCGGTGTTCTGGCTGGCCCTGCCGCTGGCGGTGGCCGCCGTCGCGGTGTTCGTGCTGCCGCTGACCGGGCTGCTGCCCGACGGCGGCCAGAACCTCGACGCGACCCGCCGGCCACCCGCGTTCCTGTCCGGCGGCAGCTGGGCGCACCCCCTCGGCACCGACAAGCTCGGCCAGGACCTGCTCACCCAGTTCGTCTCCGCCGGCCGGCTCACCATCGTGATCGGCCTGGTCGGCGCGCTCGTCGCGATCGGCCCCGGCACCCTGCTCGGCCTGCTCGCCGGCTACTTCCGGGGCTGGGTCGACCGGGTCATCTCGATCCTCATCGACGCCCAGCTCGCGCTGCCGTTCATCCTGGTCGCCCTCGCCATCATCGCCAACCGGGGCAGCTCCCTGCCGGTGCTGTTCCTGGTGCTGGCGCTCACCGGCTGGGCGGTGTGCGCCCGGGTCACCCGGGCGGCGACCCTGGCCATCCGGGAACGCCAGTTCGTCGTCGGCCTGCGCGCCGCCGGCGCGTCCGAACCCCGGATCGTCTTCCGGCACATCCTGCCCAACCTCGCCGGCACCATCGTCGCGCTCGGCACCCTCCAGGTCGGCACCGCGATCCTGGTGGAGAGCGCGCTGAGCTTCCTCGGCCTGGGCGTGGTGCCGCCGATGAACAGCTGGGGCTCGATGCTCGCCTCCGGCCAGGACGAACTGAGCCAGGCCTGGTGGATCGCGTTCTTCCCCGGGCTCGCCATCACCGTGCTGGTGCTGCTGGTGAACCTGCTCGGCGACGCGCTGCTCACCCACCACGACCCACGGAAGAGGCGGCGATGAGCGTACTGCTGAAACTCTCCGGGCTGTCCATCACCGCCCGGCTGGCCGACGGTGAACTGACCCTGCTCGACGACGTCGACCTGGAGATCCGTCGGGGCCAGATCGTCGGCGTCGTCGGCGAGTCCGGCAGCGGCAAGACCACCCTCGCCCGCGCCGTCGTCGGGCTGCTCGACCGCAACGTCCGGGTCGACCGGGGCACCGTCACCGTCGGCGACGAGCAGGTGGTGGCCCCCGGCGTCGACCGCACCGCGCGGGTCCGGGGCAGCGCCGTCGGCATGGTCTTCCAGGACGCGTCCCGGTCGCTGAACCCGCTGCTGAAGGTCCGCACCCAGCTCGCCGAGGTGCTCCGCCGGCACGTGCGGGACATCAGCCGCGCCGAGGTGGAACGCCGCTCGGTGGAGGTGCTGGCCCAGATGCGCATCGACGACCCCGGCCGGGTGCTGGCCAGCTACCCGCACCAGCTCTCCGGCGGCCTGCGGCAACGGGTCGCCATCGGCCTCGCCGTCGTCACCCGCCCCGCGCTGGTGATCGCCGACGAGTGCACCACCGCCCTGGACGTCACCACCCAGACCAAGGTCGTCGACCTGTTCCGCACCCTCGTCGACGAACTCGGCATCGGCCTGCTCTTCGTCACCCATGACCTGATGCTCGCCAGCGACCTGTGCGACCGGATCGCGGTGATGAGCGGCGGGCGGGTCGTGGAACAGGGCGACGCCCTGACCGTGCTGGACCGACCGCAGCAGGAGTACACCCGACGCCTGCTCGCCGCCATCCCCTCGTGGAGCTGAAGGAGAACCCGCGACCCATGCCCGAACAACCAGGCATCGACGCCTACGCGGTCCACCTCCCGGCGTACGTGCTCGACGACAACCGGCTCGACCCGACCGCGCCGGCCCGTACCGGCGGCCCCACCCGGAGCGTCGCCGGCTACGACGAGGACGCCGTCACCATGGCCGTCGAGGCGCTGCGGCACGTCGCCGCCGACACCCCGGCCGGACGGCACCTGCTGCTGGCCACCACCAGCGCACCGTACGAGACGAAGACCTCCGCCGGGGTGGTCCACGAGGCGCTCGGCCTCGACCCCGGGGTCACCGCCCTCGACCTGCGCGGCCACCGGTCCGGCGCGTCCGCCCTCGACCTGGTCCTGCGGGGCGTGGCCACCGCGGCCCTGGCCGACGTGCGCACCACCCGGCCCGGGGCCCCCGACGAGCTGGCCCAGGGCGACGCCGCCGCGGCATTCGTCGGCGGTGGGCGGGCCGCCGTGCTCCTCGCCCGCGCCGGCCACACCAGCGAGGTGCTCGACCGCTGGCGGCTGCCCGGGGAACGGCACGACCGGGTCTGGGACGAACGGTTCACCGCCGAGATCCTCGTCGCCACCGGCCTCGACACCGCCCGCCGGGCCTTGGCGCTGGCGTCCCTCGACACCGTCGACGAGGTCGTCGTGTCGTCGTCGAACCCCCGTGCGGCGGCGGCGCTGCGCAAGGCGCTCGGCGGCACCGGAGGGGACGCGACCGTCGAACGGGCCACCGGCTTCACCGGCGTCGCCCACCCCGGCCTGCTGCTCGCCGCAGCCCTCGACGAGGCCGAACCCGGGCAGACCGTCCTGCTGCTGTCGGCCACCGAGGGTGCCGACGCGTTCGTGCTGCGGGTCGGCGACGGCGTCCGCGCCGCCCGGGGCGGGCCGTCGGTCCGCGCCCAGCTCGCCGCCCGACAGCGCCTCGGCTACGGCCGCTACCTGCGTTGGCGGGGCCTGCTCGACGTGCAGGGTCCGGCCCGACCGGCCGCCCCCGCCCCGGCCGCCCCGCCCATGCACCGCCGGGCCGGCTGGAAGTACCGGCTGGAGGGCAGCCGGTGCGCCGCCTGCGGCCGGGTCACCACACCCCCCGGCCGGGTCTGCGCCTCCTGCGGCACCGCCGGGGCCGGCGCGGCCCCGGTGTCGCTGCGCGACCGCACCGCGCGGGTGGTCTCGGTGACCCGCGACCACCTGACCACCATGCTGGAAACGGAGGTCGCGATCGTCGTCGCCGACGTCGACGGCGGCGGCCGGCTCAACGCGTACGTCACCGACGTGGCACCCGGTGAGGTGGCGGTGGGGATGGCGATGACCCCGGTGTTCCGCCGGCTCTGGACCACCGACTCGATCCACAACTACTTCTGGAAGCTCCGCCCGGCACCCGCGGACGCCGCGCCAGGGAAGGACACCGCCGATGGCCAGTAGGCGCACCACCCACGACGTCGCGATCGTCGCGATGGGCTGCACCCCGTTCCGGGACCACTGGAACTCCTCCGCCGACGACCTGCTCGTCGACGCCGTGCAGGAGTGCGTCGGGTCGCTGCCCGACGTCACCCTCGACGACGTCGACGCGTTCTGGGTCGGCACCCAGGGCTCGGGCATGTCCGGGCAGACCCTCGCCCGCCCGCTGCGGCTGACCGGCAAGCCGGTGACCCGGGTGGAGAACTACTGCGCCACCGGCTCGGAGGCGTTCCGCAACGCCGCCTTCGCCGTCGCCTCCGGCGCGTACGACATGGTCATGGCGACCGGGGTGGAGAAGCTCAAGGACTCCTCGTACTCCGGGCTGTCGGCGGTCTTCCCACCCGCCGACGGCACCGACGTCGACTGGACCGCGCCGGCCGGGTTCTCCCTGCTCGCCCCCGCCTACCAGGCGGCGTACGGGATCGACGAGCGGGAGATGCGCGCCGCGATGACCCGAGTCGCGGTGAAGAACCACGCCAACGGGGCCCGCAACGACCGCGCCCAGTTCCGTCGGGCGGTCACCGCCGAGACGGTGGAGCGGTCCCCGCGTATCGCCGGGCAGCTCGGTGTCATGGACTGCTCAGGTGTCTCCGACGGCGCAGCGGCGGCGATCCTGGTCCGCGCCGAGGACGCCCACCGGTACACCGACAGACCGGTCTACCTGCGCGGGATGAGCTTCGTCGCCGGCTCCGGGGCCGGGCTGGCCGCCGACGGCTACGACTTCACCACCTTTCCCGAGGTGGTCACCGCCGCCCGCGAGGCGTACGAGCAGGCCGGCGTGACCGACCCGGCCTCGCAGATCTCGCTGGCCGAGGTGCACGACTGTTTCACCCCGACGGAGGTGGTGCTGATGGAGGACCTGGGTTTCTCCGCCCGCGGCAAGGCGTGGCGGGACATCCTCGACGGCCGCTACGACCTCGACGGGGCGTTGCCGGTCAACACCGACGGTGGGCTCAAGTCGTTCGGCCATCCGATCGGCGCGACCGGGCTGCGGATGATGTTCGAGTGCTTCACCCAGCTGCGCGGGGAGGCCGGACCCCGGCAGGTGCCCGACGCCCGGCTGGCGGTGGCCCAGAACCTCGGCGGGCAGCCCGGTTCCTGCGTCGCGTTCGTGGCGGTCCTGGGGAACGAGCGATGAGCGCCCGGGTCACCCTCGACGGCCGGGTCGTCGTCGTCACCGGCGCCGGCAACGGTATCGGCCGGGCGCACGCGCTGACCCTCGCCGCACGCGGTGCGTCGGTGGTCGTCAACGACCTCGGCGGGACGGTCGACGGCTCCGGTTCCTCCGGCGCGGCCGGGCAGGTCGTCGCCGAGATCCGCGCGGCCGGCGGCACCGCCGTCGCCTCCACCGACTCGGTGGCCACCGCCGCCGGGGGCGCGGACCTGGTCGGCCGGGCGATCGACACGTACGGCCGGCTCGACGCGGTCATCCACAACGCCGGCATCCTGCGGGACCGGACGCTGGCCAAGATGTCCGACGAGGACGTCCGCGCGGTGCTCGACGTGCACCTGGCCGGGGCATTCCACGTGCTGCGGCCCGCCTGGCCGCACCTGGTCGCCCAGGGCTACGGCCGGATCGTGCTGACCAGCTCGTCGTCCGGCCTGTTCGGCAACTTCGGCCAGGCCAACTACGGCGCGGCCAAGGCCGGCCTGATCGGGCTGATGAACGTGCTCGCCCTGGAGGGGGCCCGCCGGGGCATCCTGGTGAACGCGATCGCGCCGACGGCGGCGACCCGGATGACCGAGAACCTGCTCGGCGAGCTGACCGACCGCTTCGACCCGCAGCACGTGGCGGCGGTGGCGACGTTCCTCGCCTCCGAGCAGTGCCAGCTCAACCGGCACATCCTCACCGTCGGCGGCGGCCGGGTCGGGCGGATCTTCCTGGGCGTCACCCCCGGCTGGTACGGCGGGACCGCGCCGGCCTCGCCCGACGACATCCTCGGCGCGGTGGACGAGATCTGCCGGCTCGACGACTTCATCGTGCCGGACAGCGGCGCGGACGAGGTCACCCTCATCCAGCGGGTCCTCGGCGGGCCGTCCGGCCCGTCGGCCTGATTCCGCCGCGACACTCCACAGGAAGGCAGGCATCATGCCGGTCAGCGAAGTGCACCACGTGGCGATGACCGTCTCGGACGTCGACCGCGCCGCGGACTTCTACGAGCGCGCCCTGGGCTACCGCCGGACGCTGCGTACCGAGGTCGGTGGGCCGGGGATCGAGGTGTCGCTGGGGTTGCCCGCCGGCACCACCGGCCGGGTCCAGTACCTCCAGGGCCCCAGCCGGGTCGGCCAGCTCGAACTCATCGAGTGGAACGGCGTGAAGACCCGCACCGCCACCGCCGGCCACCTGGAGCTGGGCACCTTCCTGCTCAGCTTCGAGGTGCCGCGCGACGAGTTGGACGACCTGCACCGGCGGCTGACCGAGCTGGGCGCGCAGTGCCTGTCCGCGCCGAACCGGGTGCTGCTGGACAACTACGGGTACATCACCGCGTTCGCCGCCCGGGACCTCGACGGTAACCTGCTGGAGTTCGTGTCGTTGCCGTCCCGGGAGGAGATCCTGGCCCGGCGGCGGGGGAGCGGCGACTGATGGGCGGCAGCAACTTCACCGAGACGCTGCGCCGGCAGGCCCTGCGCCGCGCTGACGCCGAGGCCCTGGTCGACGGGGCGGACCGCTGGACGTACGCGGAACTGGACGCCGACGTGGACCGGCACGCCGCGGCCCTGCGCGACGCCGGCATCGGCGACGGCGACCTGGTCGGGTTGCTCGGGCGCAACACCGCCACCTACGTCGTCGAGCTGCTGGCGCTGAGCCGGCTCGGCGCGGTCTCGGTGCCGCTGAACTGGCGGCTGCACACCAACGAGCAGGCGTACGTCATCGACCAGGCCGGCGTCACCGGCCTGCTCTATGACGACGACTTCGCCGCCGACGTCGCCCGGCTGGCGGCCACGACCGGGCTGCGCACGCTGGTCGCCAACGGCGACACGGTCGTCGGCGACGCCCGCCGGCTGGCCGACCTGCTCGCCGGGCAGCCGCCGGGGGTACGGGTCGCCGACGCCGACAAGGGCCCCGCCGACGTGCACCGGCTGCTCTACACCTCGGGCACCACGGCCCGCCCCAAGGGGGTGGTGCACACCTGCGGGAACCTCACCGCGAACCACTTCGCGCAGGTCCTCGAACTGGAGTTGACCGCCGCCGACCGCATCCTCGTCTCCGCGCCGCTGTTCCACGTCAGCGGGCTGGAGGCGCCGGGCCTGGCGACGTTCGTGGCCGGCGCGACGATGGTGCTCACCCCGACGTTCAAGCCGGCCGACATCGCCCGGATCGCCGCGCAGGAGCGGATCACCGGCATGGTGCTGGCCGCCCAGATCCTGTTCGGCCTGCTCGACCTGGACGACCCGCCGGATCTCGGAGCGCTGCGCTACCTGCTGTTCGCCGGGGTCGCGCCGAGCGTGCGGCAGGAGGTGAAGCGGCGGCTGCCGCACGTCCGCCTGATCGACACGTTCGGCATGACCGAGCTGTGCAACGGCGTGTGCTACCTCGACGCCGCCCACGAGCAGAGCAAGCTCGGCGCGCTCGGCGCGCCGTTCCCCGGGGTGCAGATCCGCATCGTCGACGAGCACTTCCGGCCGGTCGGTCCGGACGTCGAGGGGGAGATCGTCGTCCGGGGGGAGAAGGTGTCACCCGGCTACTGGAACGACGACGAGGCCAACCGGCGCAGCCGGCGCGACGGCTGGTTCCGCACCGGCGACGTGGGTCGCATCGACGCCGACGGCTACCTGTGGTTCGTCGACCGCCGGGCCGACCTGATCAAGTCCGGTGGGGAGAACATCGCCAGCGCCGAGATCGAGCGGGTGCTGGCCCAGCACCCCGACGTCGCCGAGGTCGCCGTGATCGGCGTGCCGGACCCGCAGTGGGACGAGGTGCCGAAGGCGTTCGTCATCCTCCGCGACGGCGCGACCGGCACCGCCGAGGACCTGCGCGCGCACTGCCGGGCCGAACTGGCCCGCTTCAAGGTTCCCCGGTACGTGCAGCTGGTGACGTCGTTGCCGCGCAACGACTCCGGCAAGGTGCTGAAGAAGGCGCTGCGCGGGGCGGCGGGGTGAGCACCGCGAACCTCGCCGCGATGCTGGCCGGCAACGCCCGCCGGTTCGCCGACGCCGACGCGCTGGTCTTCGAGTCGCGCCGGTGGACCCACCGGCAGCTCGACGACGACGTCAACGCGCTGGCCGCCGGCCTGACCGCCGAGGGGATACGCCGGGACACCCGGGTGGCGGTCGTCGCGGACAACGTCCCCGAGTTCCTGCTGCTCTGCCTGGCGCTGGCGAAACTCGGCGCGGTCGTCGTCCCGCTGAACTACCGGTTGACGGCGGGGGAGCTGGCCCGGTTGCTGACGCACGCGCGGGTCGGGGCGGTCGCCACCGTGCCGGAGTTCGCCGCGCTCACCACCGCCGCCCTGGCCGACCTGCCACAGGTACGCCGATTCGCGCTGGAGCCGGTCGGCGACGGCTGGACCGACGTGCGGGCGCTGGTCGCGGCGCACCGGGGGGCGCGGGTCGCCGACGCCGATCTCGACGACGCGGCCCTGCAACGGATCGTGTACACCTCCGGCACCACCAGCCTGCCCAAGGGGGTGCTGCTCACCCACGGCAACGTGAACCGGAACATGCACGCCCAGATCGTCGAGCTGGGCCTGCGGCCGACCGACCGGATCCTCAACGTCGCGCCGCTCTACCACGTCGGCGGCACCGACCTGCCCGGCTTCGGCATCTGGCACGTCGGGGGCGCCATGGTGCTGCACCGCCGGTTCGTGCCGGCGGCCGTGCTGCGGGCGATCGAGACGGAACGGATCACCGGCATGGTGGTCGCGGCGACCATGCTGGACATGGTCCGCCGCGAGCCCACCGCCGCCGACGCCGACCTGTCGTCGGTCCGCTGGCTGATCTTCTCGCAGGTCACCTCGGCGCTGTTCGGGGTGGCCCGGGGGCTGTTCCCGAACGCCCGGCTGATCGAGGGGTACGGCCTCACCGAGACGTGCAGCGGGCTGACCTACCTCGACGCCGCCCACCAGGAGTCCAAGCAGGGGTCGGTGGGGCTGCCGGTGCCGTGGGTCCAGGTCCGGGTGGTCGACCCCGACGGTGCCGACGTGCCGGTCGGCGCGCACGGCGAGGTGGTCGCACGCGGGCCGAAGGTGAGCCCCGGCTACCTCGACGACCCGGCGGCGACCGCCGCCGCGTTCCGGGACGGCTGGTTCCACACCGGCGACATCGGCTGTTTCGACGCCGACGGCTACCTCTACATCCGCGACCGGCTCAAGGACATGATCCGCAGCGGCGGCGAGAACATGTCCAGCGCCGAGATCGAGAACGTGCTGGCCGACCATCCGCTGGTGCTGGCCGCGTCGGTGGTGGCCGCCCCGCACCCGACGTGGCAGGAGGTGCCGGCCGCGTTCGTGGTCGCCCGACCCGGGTTGACGCCCGAGGCGCTGATCGCGCACGCCCGGCAGCGGCTGGGCCGGTTCAAGGTGCCGAAGGAGGTCTACCTGGTGCCGGAGTTCCCCACCAACCCGTCGGGCAAGGTGCTCAAGCGGACCCTGCGCGAGTTGCGCGCCACCCTACGCCCGGACTGGACGTACGACGACGCCCGGCGCGACTGAGCCCACGCCGGGCGGGACCACCCCGGCCTCACCGGCCGGTGGCGGCGGCGTGCCGGAGCAGGGCGAGAGTGTGCACCAGGGCGAACCGTCGGGTGCCCCGGCCCAGCTCGTCCCACGGCTTCTTCCAGGGCATCCGCCGGGCGACGTCCCACGCGGTGTCGCCGTCGCGGGCCAGCCCCCGGACCGTCTCGACCTCGTCGCGGTGGAACGCGGCGAGCGACTGCGCGCGGGCGGCGACGTCCCGGTAGGGGAACTGGTGGGCGGGGCAGGCGATGGCGGCCCCGAGGTCGCCGATGCGGGCCAGCGTGCCGAACAGGTCGGCGGCCGGGTCGTCGTCGGGGCGGCTGACGATGGCGAGCTGGGTGGGCCCCTCGGCCATCATCGTGTCACCGGTGAAGACCAGCCCCCGGGTGTCGACGTAGACGGTGTGGCCGTAGGTGTGCCCGGGCGCGGGCAGGGCGCGGACGGTCACGTCGCCGAAGCGGAACTCGGTGTCGTGCTCCACGGCCACGTCGAGCCGCAGGTCCTCCCGGTGCACGGCGACGGCGACCGCGTCGGCGTACATGGCGGTGACGACGTCGGGCGGAGCGCCGGTCAGCTCGAGTGCGGTGCGTACCTGCTGGAGGAAGGTGCCGCGTCGGCGGTGCATGGTGGCGAAGTCGTCGGGCGCGCCCAGCACCACCCGCGCGCCGGAGGCGGCGCGTACCCGGTCGGCGAAGCCGACGTGGTCGGGGTGGTTGTGGGTGAGCAGGACCGCCGCGATGGTGTCGACCCGCTGCCCGATGGACGCCACCGACTGTTGGAACGACGTCCAGCAGCTCGGGTGGTCGTAGCCGGCGTCGACGAGGACCGGGCCGTGGTCGGTGGTGATCAGGAAGACGGTGATGGACCGCAGGGCGCTGCCGTGCAGGGGGACCGGGATCGCCCAGACACCGTCGACGACCTGCGTGGGGACCGGCACCTGACGGGCCCGCCAACTGGCGGCGTGGGCGTCGCTCACGGGTATGGACATCGTCGGGAGGCTCCCTTACTGTGGGACACCAACATACCGGATGGTCGGAATCTAGCTCAAGGAGTCCGATGAGCCAGGAGCGGACCGGGTTCCGGCTGTGGGCAGCCGCGGAACCGGAGCTGTGCGCGATCGTGACCGCCGACGACCGGCGGATCTCCTACGGTGACCTGTTCGCCGAGGTGAACCGGATCTCGCACGGGCTGCGTACGCACGCGGGCCTGCGGCCCGGCGACACCGTCGCGGCGGTGATGACCAACAGCCCCGGCCTGGTCGCGCTCTATCTCGCGGCCATGCAGTCCGGGCTCTACCTGGTCACCCTCAACTACCACCTGACCGCGCCCGAGGTCGGCTACATCCTCGCCGACAGCGACGCCCGGGTGGTGGTGGGCTCCGAACGGGTCGAGGACGTCGTGCTGGACGCCGCCGCGGCGGTACCCGGCATCCAGGTCTTCGTCGACGGCACGCCCCGCACCGACCGGGCCCGACCGCTGTCGGCGCTCACCGCCGACATGCCCGCCACCAGCCCGGCGGACACCCCGGCCGGCTCGCTGATGATGTACACCTCCGGCACCACCGGCCGGCCCAAGGGGGTCAAGCGCCCGCTCAGCGGCGTCGACGCCGACACCGGCGCGCTGACCTACGTCTGGCTGTTCCGTGAGTTCGGGATGGAGCGGGAGGCGTTCGCGTCCTGGCTGGTCTCGGCCCCGATGTACCACTCGGCCAACATCACCCCGGCGATGGGCGCGCTGCACGCCGGCGGCACGATGGTGCTGATGGACGGCTGGACGCCGGAGGGCTTCCTGCACCGGGTCCAGGAGCGCCGGGTCACCGGCACCAGCATGGTGCCGACCCACTTCTACCGGCTGCTGCAACTGCCCGAGGCGGTCCGTGACCGCTACGACCTGTCCTCGCTGCGCTACGTGCTGCACGGCGCGGCACCCTGCCCGCGCGAGGTCAAGCAGCGCATCCTCGACTGGTTCGGCCCGGTGGTCTACGAGTACTACGGCTCGACCGAGGTCGGCACCACCGTCGCCCGCCCGCACGAGTGGCTCGCCCACCCCGGCACGGTCGGCCGCCCGGCCTCGATCTCCACCCTGAAGATCCTCGACGAGCTGGGCAACGAGGTGCCGGTCGGGCACACCGGCATCGTCTACATGCGTCAGGGTGACGACCGGGTCGAATACCACAACGACCCCGGCAAGACCGACGGCGCGCGCCGCGACGGCCTGATGACCGTCTGGGACGTCGGCCACGTCGACGCCGACGGGTTCCTCTACATCACCGGCCGCGCGGCCGAGCTGATCCTGGTCGGCGGGGTGAACGTCTACCCGGCCGAGATCGAGGCGGCGCTGATCGGCCACGACTGGGTCGCCGACGCCGCGGTCGTCGGGGTGCCCGAACCGGAGTTCGGCGAGGTGCCCCAGGCGCACGTGGTGCTCACCGACATCGCGCCGGACCCGGAAACGGCCGTCGCGCAGCTGCGCCGGTACCTCACCGAGCGGCTGGCCAAGCCGAAGCGCCCGCAGTCCTACGTCGTGCGCGACGCGCTGCCCCGCGACCCGAACGGCAAGCTCTACAAGGCCCGGCTCGTACCCGCCGGGGAGGCCGGCGCGTGACCGGCGACACCGACGACCCACAGGGGGGTGGGCATGGACTTCGCTGACAGCGACACCGACCTGGCGTTCCGGCACGAGGTCGGCAGGTGGCTCGACGGGGCGCTGGCCGACGTGCCCGACCAGGAGGAGCTGACCCAGGACGAGCGGGAGCACTGGTCCCGGGTGTGGCAGGACCGGCTCTGCGCCGGCAACTGGGCCGGACTGTCCTGGCCGGCGGCGCACGGCGGCCGGGGGATGGACGCGCTGGCCCAGGCCGTCTTCAACGAGGAGGCCGCGGTACGCGGCGCGCCGTACCCGCTCAACGGGGTGGGCATGATGCTGGCCGGGCCGACGATCATCGCGCACGGCACCGACGCCCAGCAGGCCCGGCACCTGCCCGGCATCCTGCGCGGCGACGAGTACTGGTGCCAGGGCTTCAGCGAGCCCGGCTCCGGGTCGGACCTGGCGAGCCTGACCACGGCGGCGACCCGGGTCGACGGGGGCTGGCGGATCAACGGGGCCAAGATCTGGACGTCGAATGCGCACAACGCCTCGCGCTGCCTGCTGCTGGCCCGCACCGACGCCGCCGCGCCGAAGCACGCGGGGATCACCTACTTCCTCGCCCCGATGGACGGGTTCACCGTCCGGTCGCTGGTGATGATCAACGGGGACACCGAGTTCAACGAGATGTTCCTCGACGACGTGTTCGTCGCCGACGACGACGTGCTCGGCGGGGTCGGCAACGGCTGGACCGTCGCGCTCACCACGCTCGCGTTCGAGCGCGGCAGCATGGCGCTCAACCTGTGGGTCTGGGCCCGGCAGGCGGTCGACCGGCTCATCGACGTCGCCGTCGAGCGGGGCGTCGCCGACGACAGCGCCTTCGTCGACGCGGTGGGCGCGTTGCAGTGCGACGCCGAGGCGGTCCGGATCGGGTCGATGCGGATGCTCGGCGAGAGCCGGGCCGGCGGGGTGCCGGGGCCGGAGACCTCGGCGCTCAAGAGCCTGTGGGCCCGGGTGGTGCAGAACGCCAACCGGCTCGCCGTGCAGCTCGACGAGGCCGGCGGGGTGCTGGTCGACGGCGACGGCGCCGCCGCCCGGATGCGTCGCTATCTACGCGCCCGCGCCCACACCATCGAGGGCGGCACGGAGGAAGTCCAGAAGTCGATTCTCGCGGAGCGGGTCCTGCGCCTGCCCCGCTCCCGCTGAGCGAGGTGGTCCGGTGCGCGCGACATTCACCCAGGAACAGCAGGACATCGGCCGTACCGTGGGGGCGCTCGCGGACGCCGACCGGGGCGCGGCCCGCGCGGCGTGGTCGGGCGGCTGGCGGGCCCCGGCGGGGGACGGACCACTGCTGCGTGACTTCGGGCTGCTCGGGGTTCCCGAGCCGGCCGGTGGCATCGGGTCGGGCCTGATCGACCTGCTGGTCGCCGTCGAGGCGCTCGGCGGGCGGTTGCTGCCCAGCCGGTTCCCGGCGCACGCGGCGGCCGTGCAGCTGCTCTGCGGCGACGGGCAGCGGGGGCCGCTGCCCGAGGAGGTGCTCGACGGTCGCCGGGTGCTCACCGCGGCGGTCGACGTGCCGGGCAGTTCCGGCTGGGCCGACCGGGTACCGGTGGACCCGCTGGTGCGCACCCTGGTGCCGTACGCGGCACAGGTCGACGGCGTGGTCGCGCTCGGCCCGGCCGGGGTCTGGTTCGCCGACCCGGTCCGGATCACCGAGCGGCAGTCGCTGGACCCGTCGGTGCCGCTGGCGGACGTGACGGTGGCCGCGCCCGAGCGGCCCCGCCCGGCCGGCACCGGGCCGCTGCGGGCGGCGCTGGTGGTGGCGGCCGAGTTGTGCGGGGTGGCGCAGGGGGCGATCGACCTGGCCGCCGAGCAGGCCCGCACCCGTCGCCAGTTCGGCCGGGTGATCGGGTCGTTCCAGGGGGTCGCGTTCCCGCTGGCCGAGGCGGCCACGGCGCGCAAGGCGGCGTGGGACCTGACCCTGTACGCGGCGTGGGCGGTCGACACCGGACGCCCGGACGCGGGAGTCCAGGTGCACGCGGCGAAGGCGGCGGCGGGGCAGGCGGCGGTGTTCGCCGCCGAGCGGTGCATCCAGGTGCACGGGGGGATGGGCATCACGATGGAGGCGGACCCGCACCTGTTCCTGCGCCGTGCGTTCGTGCTCGACGCCCGCTGCGGGCGGGGGTCGTGGCACCGGCGGCGGGCCGGGGAGTTGCGTATCCGGGCACGTCGGGCCGCGCGGGGCTGACCTGCGAAGTCTTGCCGGGCACCGACCCGGAGCAGTAACATACCGGCTGGTCGGAATAAATGAGGAGAAGGCCGTGAAGTTCGGAATCATGAACCTGTTCCCGGTGGCCGACGGCGCATCGGACCATCAGGTGCTCCGAGAAACCCTCGAGGAGATCCAGCTGGCCGACGAACTGGGCTTCGACTCGGTCTGGCTCGCCGAGCACCACTTCTCGAAGTACGGCATCCTCGGCAGCCCACTGAACTTCGGCATGGCCGTCGCCGAGCGGACCCGCCGGATCACCATCGGCACCGCCGTCCTGGTCCTCCCGCTGCACCACCCGCTGCGCCTCGCCGAGGACATCGCCGCCCTCGACGTGCTCAGCGGCGGCCGGGTCTCCATCGGCGTCGGCCGGGGCTACCAGCCGGCCGAGTTCACCGGCTTCGGCGTACCGCTGGCGGAGTCCAAGCAGCGCTACCAGGAGACCCTGGAGATCCTGCGGCTGGCGCTGTCACAGGAGAACTTCTCCTACCACGGCGAGATCTTCCACTACGACAACGTCACCACCTACCCCCGGCCGTTCACCCTGGGCGGGCCGCCCATCCTGCAGGGCACGGTCTCCCCGGAGAGCTTCCGGCAACGCGGCGCGCTCGGCGAGTCGATCATCACCTCACCGAACTTCACGCCGTTGGGCATCATGCAGAAGAACTTCGACCTCTACCGGCAGAGCATGCGGGACAACGGCTTCGACCTGTCCACCTACGACCTGCCGTTCATGCAGCAGGTCTGGTGCGGCGACGGCGACGAGGGCCTGCGTGCGGCGGCCCAGGCGGCGATGAACTACTACAAGTCCGTCGGCAAGGTCATCCCCGGCTCGGAGGACGCCATCGCCCAGGAGCGCGCCTACTACGCGGCGGTCGCCAAGAACATCGAGCTGCTCACCCTGGAGCAGACGCTGACCCACGGCGGGAACTTCGGCTCGGCGCAGCGGGTCATCGAGACCATCGAGATGCTGCGCGACCAGCTCGGCATCAACCACTACATCGGCTGGCTGCGGATCCCGTCCCTGGACCGCGCCGCCGCGCTGCGCTCCATGGAGGAGTTCGCCGACAAGGTCATCCCGCACTTCCGGGCCCAGGACCGCGCCGCCGAGCGGGTGCCCACCGCCGAGGCGGTCCTCGGGTGAAGATCAGCTGCTTCCTGAGTGCCCAGTTCGATCCGTCGGCGTCCGCCGCCGAGGGCATCGACGGCGTGCTGGCCCAGGCGGCCGCCGCCGAGGCGGCCGGCTTCCACGCCGTCTACCTCGGCCACCACTACCTGGCCCGGTCGGCGTTCGTCCAACCCGTCCCGCTCGCCGGTTACCTCGCCCACGCCACCTCCCGGGTCCGCATCGGGTTCGGCGTGCTGCTCGCCCCGCTGCTGAACCCGGTCGCCCTCGCCGAGGACCTGGCCTCGCTCGACGTGCTGTGCGGCGGCCGGCTGACCGTCGGCATCGGCGCCGGCTACCGCAAGCGTGAGACCACCGCGTTCGGCGTCGCCTGGGAGGACCGGCTGCGCCGGCTGCGGGAGTACGTACCGATCCTGCGCGCTCTGTGGAACGGCGAGACGATCGACGCCGCCGGAAGCTGGGGCGAGGTCCCCGGCGCGTCGCTGGCGCTGCGCCCGGCCCAGCCCGGCGGCCCGCCGCTGTGGATCGGCGCGTTCGCCGAACCCGCCGTCCGCCGCGCCGCCCGCCTCGACGCCCCGTGGCTGATCGGCCCCAAGGGCAACGACGCCGAACTGGCCCGGCTGCTCGGGATCTACCGGGCCGACCTGGGCGAACGCGGCTTCTCCCTGGACCGGGAGTACCCGATGAGCCGTGAGGCGTACCTCGGCGACAGCTACCCGGCGGCGGTCGCGGCCGTCCGCCCGCACCTGCAACGCCAGTACGCCGGCTACAAGTCCTGGGACGACGCGCAGTCCCTCGACCTCGACCGGTACCTGGCCGAGGACTGCCTGGTCGGCTCGGCCGACGAGATCGTGGCCAAGCTGCGCCGCTGGGAGACCCAGCTGGGCATCACCGAGGTCTCGCTGCGCCACCAGTTCGTCGGCGCGAGCCAGGACGAGGCGATGGAACAGCTCGCCCGCTTCGGCGCGGAGGTCATCCCCCGGGTCGCCGCCCCGGCGACCGCGCCGGAGGTGGCCCGGTGAGCGCCGGCAACCTGGTCGGCGTCCTGGAGCGCCGCTGTGCCGACCGGGGCGACCTGCCCGGCCTGTACGGCGAGGACGGCCGGTCGTGGACCTTCGACCAGATCGACCTGCTCGCCGGGGGCGTCGCCGCCGCGCTGCGCGCCGAGGGCGTCGGCCCCGGCGACCGGGTCGCCTGCTACCTGACCAACGGCCCCGAGATCGTCTTCCTGCTCTTCGGGGCCTGGAAGATCGGCGCGGTGCCGGTCACCGTCAGCAGCCTCTACAACGCCGCCGAGCTGGCCGAGTCGGTGGCGAAGACCGCGCCCCGGCTGCTGCTGGTCGACGACCGCCGGCCCGACGTGGTCGCCACCTTCCTCGCCGCCGACGCCAGCCGGGTCCCGGTCCGCTCGGTCACGGCGGCGTTGACCGGCGTGCCCGAACTGCCGTGGCGGCGGGAGACCCGGGTCACCGGCGTCGACGTGGGGCCGCAGGCCGAGGCGTGCATCCTGTTCACCGGCGGCACCACCGGACGGCCCAAGGCGGTCAGCGTCACCCACGGCGGGACGCGGGAGTCGCTGATGCGGCTCGCCCGGGTCACCACCGGCACCGAGGCCGAGGGCAGCGCCACCCGCGACGCCCGCCCCAACCTGATCGCGCTGCCGCTGTTCCACAGCGGCGGCCAGCACGCGCTGCTGTTCGCGTACTTCGTGGGGCGGCCGGCGGTGGTCTGGGAACGCTTCGGCGTCGACCGGCTCGCCGACCTGATGCCCCGGTTCGGGTTCGACAACCTGTTCCTGCTGCCCACCATGGTCTTCGACATCGTGCACGCCGAGCGGGACCTGCCGTTCGCCGGGGTCAGGTCGGTGCTGGTGGCCGGGCAGGCGATCTCCTGGCCGGTGCGGCGCGCCTTCGAGGAGCGCTACCGGGTGCCCATCCTGGTCAACTACGGCTCGACCGAGGCCGGGCACATCGCCGGCTGGACCGGCCGGGACATGAAGGCCGGCCGGTGGAAGCCCGGCTCGGCCGGCCGGGTGTACCCCGGCGTCGAGCTGGAGATCCGCGACGACGCCGGGGCCGCGCTGCCGACCGGCGCCCAGGGCGAGGTGGTGGTCCGCTCCGCGCTGACCCGGGGGTACGTCGACGACGCCGCCGCCTCGGCCGAGCTGGTCCGCGACGGCTGGGTGCACACCGGCGACATGGGCTACGTCGACTCCGACGGGGTGCTCTTCCTGGTCGGCCGCAAGCGGGACATGATCAAGTGCGGCGGTTTCCAGGTCTGGCCCGAGGAGATCGAGGACGAACTGCGTGGGCACCCGCTCGTGCGCGACGTCCGGGTGCTCGGCCGGCCGGACGACCGGCTGGGCGAGATCCCGGTGGCGCTGGTGGTCCGGGCCGCCGACGACACGGTCGACGACACCGACCTGGCCGCCCGGCTCGTCGCGCACGCCCGGGAGCGGTTGGCCCACTTCAAGGCCCCCCGGCGGATCGAGTTCGTGCCCGCGCTGGAACGCAGCGCCACCGGCAAGATCAGCCGCGCAGCGGCTCCCGTGCCGCAGGCGGGCGGGACCAGCCGATCGACAGATGGGGGCAGCCGATGAGGTTCGGCATCATGGCGTCGCACCAGTACCCGCCCGGCGACGACCTCCGCAGGCACCTCGACGACCTGTTCGGCACCGTCGAGCTGGCCGCCGAACTGGGCTACGACTCGGTGTGGACGATCAACCACTTCCAGTCCAACCTGGCCACCCCGCAGCCCATCTCGATGCTGGCGAGCCTCATCCCGCGTTCGGGGGACATGCTGCTCGGCACCGGCATCCTGCTGCTGCCGATGTTCCACCCGGTGCACGTCGCCGAGGAGTTCGCCACCCTGGACCACCTCTCCGGCGGGCGGGTGATCCTCGGCGTCGGGGCGGGCTACCGGGAGAACGAGTTCGCCGCCTTCGGCGTCGACCCGGAGACCCGGTTCCGCCGCTTCGACGAGAGCCTGCGGCTGATCCGGGCGCTGTGGAGCGGCGCGCCGGTCACCCACGACGGCGAGTACTACCCGCAGGTCGACGCCACCATCGGCATCCCGCCACTGACCCCGGGCGGCCCGCCGATCTGGATCGGCGCCGGCGGGAAGAAGGCCGTCCGCCGGGCGGCCCGGCTCGGCGACGCCTGGTACGCGCCGGGCAACTCCCCGAGCCGCCGGTTCCTGCCCGAACACCTGGCCGTCTACAACGAGGCGCTGGCCGAGTACGGGCGGGACCCGGCGACGGTGGCACGGCCCGTCGGCGTCGAGCTGTACTGCGCGCCGAGCACCGAACAGGCCGTCGCGGAGGCGTTGCCGCACGCCCGGCGCGAGTACTCGACGTACGCTGAGTACCCGGCGCTGCGCTGGCAGCGGGACCGGTTCGACGAGCTGGTCCGCAACACGCTGCTGCTGGGCTCGCCCGAGTTCCTCGTGGAGCGGATCTCCGCCCTGCGGGACCTGGGGTTCGACCATCTCATCTTCCGGCCCGGGTGGCTGGGCATGCCGACCGAGAAGCTGCGTGCCTCGCTGCGGCTGTTCGCCACCGAAGTGATCCCCGCCTTCCGTACCACCACCTGACCTAAGGAATACGCCGTGAAGAAGACCGAAGCCGAACTGCTGGAGAACCAGTGGGACGTCGAGAACATGGAGGTCGACCCCGAGGTCCTCGCGAAGTACGTCCGCTACCACGTCGACGAGGACCGGGCCGTCGCCACCATCACCTTCGACCGTCCGGAGCGGCTCAACGCCATCCCGGTGGCCGCCTTCGAACGGGTGGGTGACCTGGTCCGTGAGGCGGAGACCGACGACCGGGTCAAGGTCATCGTGTTCACCGGGGAGGGGGAGCACTTCGGCACCGGTGCCGACGCCGCCGAACTCGGTCACTACATCGGCTACCGGACCGGCACCGACAAGGCGTCCCGGCGTCGCCCGGCGCAGCGCCAGCGCATCCTGCCCGACCGTAACGTGCTCAGTTCCGGCTTCACCCGGCCGATCATCGAGTCGCTCAAGGCGACCATCTGCCAGGTGCAGGGCTACTGCTACGGCGGGCACTTCCAGATCGCACTGTCGGCCGACATCGTCATCGCCTCCCCGGACGCCCGGTTCACCCACCCGGCGTTCCGCTACCTGGGGCCCGCGCCGCAGGACATGTACCACTGGATCGAGAAGGTCGGCCTGACCACGATGAAGGACGTCATGCTCACCATGCGGGCGATCGGTGCCGAGGAGGGTGAACGCAAGGGCCTGGTCACCAAGGTCGTCCCGCGCGACGAACTCCAGAGGTGGGTCGACGACTACGCCGACGCGATCGCGGTGATGCCGCTGGACTCGCTGATGATGGGCAAGTCGATGATGCAGGTGGTGATGGAGGCGCGGGGCAAGGGCCTCGGGGCGATGACCGGCTGGGTCGGGCACGGCTGGGCCACCAACGTCAGCTTCGCCGAGGGGGACTGGAACTTCCTCAAGGAACGACGGGAGAAGGGCATCGCGCAGGCACTGGCCGACCGGGACCGGCTGGTCGCCCCGTACTTCCGGCTCAGCGACAGCCGGTCGCGGGAAGAGTAGGCGACGGCGTGAAGTTCGGCATCCTGCTCGACCACCAGTACGCCCCCGAGGACGACCTGGGCCGGCGCATCGGGGAGACCGTCGAGTACGTCCAGCACGTCCGGGACCTGGGCTACGACTCGGTCTTCGGCATCCACCACTACCTGTCGTCGCTGCGCACCCCGCAGCCGCTGCCGCTGCTCAGCCGGCTCGTCGACCACTCCGGGACGATGCAGCTCGGCACCGGCATCCTCATCCTGCCGCTGGGTCACCCGGTGCACTGGGCCGAGGAGATCGCCACCATCGACCAGATGTCCGGCGGCCGGTTCGTCCTCGGCATCGGCTCGGGCTACCGCGACGTCGAGTTCGCCGCGTTCGGCATCGAACGGCGCACCCGGGTGTCCCGGATGAACGAGGCGCTTTCGGTGATGCAGCAGCTGTGGACCGGGGAGCCGGTGCACCACGAGGGGAAGCACTTCACCCTGGACGGGGTGCGGTGCAGCGTACTGCCGGTGCAGCGTCCGCACCCGCCGGTCTGGGTGGGCGCCAACGGCCCGACCGGGATCGCCCGGATCGCCCGGCAGGGGCTGCCCTGGCTGGCCCCGTCCAACGTGCGCCGCAACTGGGCCGTCGGCAACCTGGCCGACTACCGCGAGCAGCGGCGGGCCGCCGGTTTCGACGAGTCCGACGCGGTCTTCCCGATCCACCGGGACCTGTGCGTGGCCGACTCCGCCGAGGCCGCCTTCGCCGTCGCCGGTGAACAGGTGAAACGCTCCTACGGCGAGTACGTCCAGTACGGCATGGACTTCTTCGAGTCCCAGTGGGACGCGATCAAGGAGAAGGCGTTGTTCTTCGGCTCGCCCGACGACATCACCGCCAAGATCCAGGATTTCGCCGATGCCGGCTACAACCACTTCGTCTTCCGCGCCCAGTGGCTCGGCCTGCCGATCGAACGGTCCATGGAGATCGTCGAGCGGTTCGCCCGCGAGGTGATGCCGAGGTTCCGGCCATGAGGATCGGTCACGTGATCGTCCCCGCCGACGACCTGGACGCCCAGCTCGCCTTCTACACCTCCCTCGGGTTGAAGGTGCGTTTCCGCGACGGCGACCGGTACGCCGCCGTCACCGACGGCACGGTGACCCTCGGCCTGGCCGACGCCGGCCAGCAACCCGTCGCCGGCCGCACCGTGCTCAGCATCCAGGTCGACGACCTCGACGCCTGCCTCGCCCAGCTGGCCGCCGCAGGTGCCACCGTCGCCACCCCGATCACCGGCCCCCACGAACGCCGGGCCCTGGTCACCGACCCCACCGGCAACCCCCTGACCCTCTACCAACCCCACCCCTGACCCACCCCCACCCCCCTCCCACCCTCCGTCCCACCCACCCCCGCCCTCCTGCCCCGGTGATCAAGAGAAAAGCGTCAGGAGTGATCTCCACGATGACGCGAACCTCTTGATCAACTGACGCAAACCTCTTGATCACCGGAGCAGGCGGGCCGGCGGAGCAGGGGGCGGGAGGGCAGGGGACGGGAGGGCCGGCGGGGACGGAGATCGGGACCGCACGGGGCGGGCGGTGGGAGAAGAAAAGGAGATCCACGTGAGTGTGAGTGACGAGCTGCGGGGCCGTACCGTCGGGGTGCTCGGCGGGACGGGGCCGCAGGGACGGGGACTGGCCCGGCGGTTCGGGGCGGCCGGGCTGGACGTCGTACTCGGGTCGCGGGACGCCGGGCGGGCCGCCCGGACGGCCGCCGCGCTGCCCGGCCGGGTCCGGGGCGGGTCGAACGCCGATGCCGCCGCGCAGGCAGACATCGTGGTGGTCGCGGTGCCCTGGGACGGGCACGCCGAGCTGCTCACCACGCTCGCCCCGGCACTGGCCGGGAAGATCGTCGTGGATTGCGTGAACCCGCTGGGCTTCGACAAGCAGGGTGCCTACGCCCTGCCCGTCGCGGAGGGCTCCGCCGCCCAGCAGGCCGCCGCGATCCTCACCGGGTCGCGGGTCGTCGCCGCGTTCCACCACGTCTCGGCCGTACACCTGGAGGACCCGGACCTCGACCGGGTGGACACCGACGTGCTGGTGCTCGGCGACGACCGCGAGGCCACCGACCTCATCCGGGAACTCGCCGCCGCCATCCCCGGCGTACGGGGCGTCTACGGCGGCCGGCTGCGCAACGCCCACCAGGTCGAGGCGTTCACCGCCAACCTGATCTCGGTCAACCGGCGCTACCGGGCCCACGCCGGCCTGCGCGTCACCGACGTCTGACCCCGCCCCGGCAGGAGAGGTCCGACCCCACCCCGGCACGAGGAGCACCCGCATGGATCTCGCCGACACCACCGCCATCGTCACCGGCGCCGCGTCCGGGCTGGGCGCGGCGACCGCCGCCGCACTGGCCGCCGCCGGTGCCACCGTGCACGGCTTCGACCTCGGGCCGGCCGTCGCCGCGGCCGGCGACCCACCGTCCGGGGTACGGCTCGTCGACGTCGACGTGTGCGATCCGGAGTCGGTGCGGGCGGCGGTCGACCGGGCGGCCGACGGCGACGCGCCCCTGCGGACGGTGGTGAACTGCGCCGGGATCGCCCCGTCACAGCGCGTCCTCGGCCGGCGCGGCATCCACGACCTCGACCTGTACGCCCGCGTGGTCCACGTCAACCTGGTCGGCACCTTCACCGTGCTGACCCTGGCCGCCGAACGGATCGCACAGACCACCCCGGACGGGCACGGCCAGCGGGGCGTGATCGTCAACACCGCCTCGGTCGCCGCGTTCGAGGGGCAGATCGGTCAGGCGGCGTACGCGTCGTCCAAGGGCGGCGTCGTCGGACTCACCCTGCCCGCCGCCCGCGACCTCGCCCCGCACGGTATCCGGGTGATGACGATCGCCCCCGGCATCATGCTGACCCCGATGATGCAGACCGTGTCGGCGGAGTACCGGGCCGGGCTCGCCGCCGGGGTGCCGTTCCCGGCCCGCCTCGGCGACCCCGGCGAGTACGCCGCCCTGGTGCTCGCCGTCGTCGGCAACGACTATCTCAACGGCGAGGTGATCCGCCTCGACGGGGCACTGCGCATGGCACCCCGCTGAGGACGGCCGTTCAGTACGCGTAGGTGACCGTGACGGTGACGTTCGGGCAGCCGCCGGCCAGACTGGTCAGGGCGCTCTTCTCGACGCTGTCGACGGTGAGCCGCCAGCGGGTCTTGGTGGCGACCCACTCGGTGACGTACCGGCACCGGGCGGCGGCGTACGGCGGTAGCCAGGTGGCCGGGTCCTGGTCGCCCTTGGCCTGGTTGACGTTGTCGGTGACGGCGGCCAGCGGGCGGCTGTCGCCGAGATCGTTGGCGTACGCCTGGCGGCGGCTGGTGGTCCAGGTACGTGCGCCGGAGTCCCACGCCTCGGCCAGCGGCACCATGTGGTCGATGTCGAGGTCACCGGTGGCGGTCCAGTAGGCGTTGTCGTAGTAGGAGTACCAGCGTCCGCCGGTCAGCGTGCAGGTGCCGGTGACGGTGGGCGTGTTGACCGCCTCGGCGAGCAGCACCTCGTTGCGGGTGGTGCAGCCGTCGCCGTCGGCGTCGATCCAGTGTGGGAACAGGTCGCGGCTGTAGCCGGTGCGGTTCTCGGCGGCGACGGTCAGGTTGGCGACGGCGGTGGTCAGCGGGGCGGAGTAGCCGGCGGCCTCGGCGGAGTGGGCGAGGCCGAGCGTGGCGGCGAGGGCCGCGGCGGGGATGGTCGCGGCGGCACGCAGGCGTCGGTTCATGGGTGCTCCGTCCGGTCAGATGCGGGCTCCGTTGCCCCATGTATAGACGGAGGTCGAATGAGTGGTCCAGTGGGCGACGCGTGAACGGTGGGATAACTCGCCGGTCAGCGGTGGACCGGCAACCGACCCAGCTTGTCCGGGTTGACCACCAGCAGCAGCCGCTCGATGCCCCGGGCCGAGGTGTCCAGCGTGATCAGCGTGACCGGCCGGTCGGCGGCGACCAGCACCCCCGGACCGCCGTTGACCTCCACCAGCCCGACGGTCGTCGCCCGCCAGTACTTGCGCCGCACGTTGTCCAGGAAGTTCGTCACCCGGGCCGGCCCGCACACGTCCCGGCGGGCCGCGTGTACCCGGCCGCCGCCGTCGGAACGGGCCACCACGTCGGCGGTGAGCAGCCGCTCCAGCGTCGCCAGGTCGCCGTCGCGGGCCGCGTCGAGGAACGCCCGCGCCAGCCGCCGGCGCTGCTGCGGCGCGACCGGCGCGCCACCGGCGACGGCGAGGTGCCGCCGGGCCCGGCCGGCCAACTGCCGCGCGTTCGGCTCCGACGTGCCGAGCACCCCGGCGATCTCCCGGTACGGGTAGTCGAACGCCTCCCGCAGCACGTACGCGGCCCGCTCGGCGGGGGTCAGCCGTTCCAGCAGCAGCAGGACCGCGACGTCCAGCGCCGCCGCCCGTTCCGCGCCGAGGGTCGGATCGGCGCCGGTGTCGACCGGCTCGGGCAGCCACGGCCCCACGTACGTCTCCCGGGTGGCCCGCGCCGAGGTGGCCGCGTTCACCGCCAGCCGGGTGGTCGTGGTGGTGAGGAAGGCCGCCGGGTTGCGCACCACGCTACGGTCGGTGCCCTGCCAGCGCAGCCACGCCTCCTGCACCACGTCCTCGGCCTCGACGACGCTGCCCAGCATCCGGTAGGCGAGCCCGAACAGCCGTGGCCGCACGTCGAGGAACGCGGCCAGGTCGGCCGGCGCGACGTCCGCCGGCGCGTCGGCGGTGGCCCCGGACCCGGTCGTCATGCGCCCACCGTAGGCGGTGCGCCGCGCGGGCCCGACGTCACCCGCCGGGCCCGCGCGCCGGGTCAGCGTCCGCGCCACTGCGCCAGCCGGATCCCACCGGTACGGGCGTCGCCGAGCGGGACCAGCGCCTGCTCGGCCAGCAGCGCCCCGAAGTAGCGTCCCTGCGGGTCGCTGACCACCGGTCGGGGGTCACCGGCGGCGGCCAGCGTGGTGCGACCCAGCTCGTCCAGGCGGAACCGCTCGGGCCCGGCCAGCTCCACGATCCCGTCGGCCGGTGCACCGACGGCGATCCCGGCCAGCACCGTCACCACGTCGTCGGCGGCGACCGGCTGGATCAGCGCCGACGGCAGCCGTACCTCGTCGCCCACCACGGAGGACTCGACGATGGCCGGCACGAACTCGAAGAACTGGGTGGCGCGCAGCACCGTCCACGGCACGTCCGCGGCGGCGATCAGCGCCTCCTGGGCCACCTTGGCGCGCATGTACCCGCTGTCGGGAATGCGGTCGGCGCCGACGATCGACAGCGCCACGTGGTGCCGTACGCCGGCCTTCGCCTCCGCGGCCAGCAGGGTACGGGTGGACGTCTCGAAGAACGCCAGCACCGCGTCCGCCTCGAACGACGGCGAGTTCGACACGTCCACCACCACGTCCGCGCCGTCGAGCGCCCCGGCCACCCCCGCGCCGGTGAGCGCGTCGACCCCGGTCCGCGGCGAGGCGGCCACCGCGTCGTGGCCCTGCCGCCCCAGCAGGGTCACCAGCCTGCTGCCGATCAGTCCGCTGCCCCCGATGACGACGATCTTCATGGTCGATCCACTCCCTGTCCGTCCCTGGCGGGTCGTACCGCCCTGCACCCTGACGACCGACGGGACCCGCGATCCGTGACAGGCCTCGTCCCGGCCCGTCGCCGTCGGCGGCCGGGGCGTCCGGCCACGCTCCACCGGCGGCTGCGGCAGCGGGTAGCGTTCCCGCGGTGGGTGCGCCGGCACCCGGGTGAGGAGACACCATGGCGGGCACGACGACGGTGGAGGTTCCGACCAGCGACGGCGCGGCGGATGCGTACCTGGCCCGGCCGGACGGGGACGGGCCGTTCCCGGCGGTGCTGTTCTTCATGGACGCCTTCGGGCTGCGTCCCCGGCTCGCCGAGATGGCCGAGCGGATCGCCGCGCAGGGTTACCTGGTGCTGGTGCCCAACCTGTTCCACCGCACCGGCCCGATGCCGCGCGTCGACCTCGCCGACCTGGCCGACCCGCAGCGGCGCGGCGAGCTGTTCGGCCGGATCGTGCCGCTGATCACCGCGCTCACCCCGGAGCTGGTGGCCCGGGATTCCGGGGCCTACCTGGACTTCCTCGCCGCCCGCGAGGACGTCGCGGACGGGCCGGTGGCGATCGTGGGGTACTGCATGGGCGGCACCAACGCGCTGCGCGCGATCGAGGCGCATCCGGACCGGATCGCGGCGCTGGCCAGCTTCCACGCCGGGCGGGTCGTCACCGACGAGCCGGACAGCCCGCACCGGGGTGTCGGCGCGGTCACCGGCGAGCTGTACTTCGCCCACGCCGACCGGGACGAGTCGATGACCACCGAGCACATCGCGGCGTTGGAGGGAGCGCTCGACGCCGCCGGGGTCACCTACCGCTCCGAGGTGTACGCCGGGGCCCCGCACGGCTTCACGATGGCCGACACCGCCATGTACGACGAGAAGGCCACCGAGCGGCACTGGACGGCGCTGTTCGACCTGTTGGAACGGACCCTGCGCTGAGCCACGCGGCAGCCGGATGACCGTTTCCACGCGAGGTCATGACAGTCGCGTGACATTCGGCCCGCAGCGTCCCGCCGTGGTTTCACCGCCCGCCCACCCGGGGCAGAAGCCAGGTCGACAGCGACTCGTGGAGGGACGACACACGTGGAAGTACAGGGCTTCTTCACCGCCATCATCATCGGTCTGATCATCGGTGCCCTGGGTCGCCTCGTGGTGCCCGGGAAGCAGAAGATCTCGATCCTGCTCACCCTGGCCATCGGCGTGGTGGCGGCGATCCTCGGCACCCTGCTCGCCGGCGCGCTCGGAGTGGACGACACCCCGGGCATCGACTGGATCGAGTTGTTCCTCCAGGTGGGCTTCGCGGCCGTCGGCGTCGCCCTGCTCGCCGGCACGTACGGCCGACGTCGGCACTGACCCGCACCCCCTTCGCGTCGGCCCGCCCCCTGCCCGGGGCGGGCCGACGCGGCCGTTGCGGGGCGGGTGGCGGTTCGGGTACCCCCAGGGGTATGTTGGGGGCAGGAGGTGCACCGTGAAGCTGCGACCGGAGATGACCGGCGACGCGTTGACCCGGCTCAAGCGGGCCCGGGGTCAGCTCAACGCCGTGATCGAGATGATGGAGAACGGTGAGGACTGCCGGGAGGCGCTGACCCAGCTCGCGGCGGTCTCCAAGGCCATCGACCGGGCCGGTTTCAAGATCATCGCCTCCGGGATGCGGCACTGCGACGCGGCGCGTGGGCGCGGTGAGACTCCCGAGATGACCGAGGCCGAGCTGGAGAAGCTCTTCCTGGCGCTGGCCTGACCCGCGAACGGCCTACCGCCCGGCCCGCCTGAGCGCGTCCCGGGCGGGTACTCCGCACCCCGGGACATGCGCCCCCGTCTGTCCGTTACATACCCCCAGGGGTATGACTTAGAAGAGAGGTTTGTCATGACTGTCGAGGTATCGGTGCTCAGCACGTCCTCGCTCGGCGACCGCAGCTACCTGGCCTCCGACGGCCGGATGGCGGTCGTGGTCGACCCGCAGCGCGACGTCGACCGCATCCTGCGCCTGGCCGGCCGGCACGACGTCCGGATCACCCATGTGGTGGAGACCCACCTGCACAACGACTACGTCTCCGGCGGCCGGGAACTCACCCGGCTCACCGGCGCCGAATACCTGGTGGCCGCCGCCGACCAGGTCGACTTCCCCCGCACCCCGGTCGACGACGGCGACGAGGTGCCCGTGTCGGACACCATGCGGCTACGGGTGGTCGCCACCCCCGGCCACACCTTCCACCACCTGTCCTACGTCCTGGACACCGCCACCGACGACGGCTGGCAGCCGGTCGGGGTCTTCACCGGCGGGTCGCTGCTCTTCGGCACGACCGGCCGCACCGACCTGCTCGGCCAGCAGCACGCCCACGAACTCGCCCACCACCAGCACGCCTCCGCCCGGCGGCTGGCCGACCTGCTGCCCGACGGCACCCAGGTCTGGCCCACCCACGGCTTCGGCAGCTTCTGCTCCGCCACCCAGGCCGACGCCCCCGACTCCACCATCGGCCGGGAGCGGCAGGTCAACCCGGTGCTCCGGCTCGCCGCCGCCGACTTCGTCACCGACATCCTCGCCGGCCTGGACGCCCACCCCGCGTACTACGCGCACATGGGGTCCACCAACGCCGCCGGCCCTGCGCCGATCGACCTCACCCCGGCCACCCGCGCCGACGCCGGGCAACTGCGCGAACGGATCGCCGCCGGGCAGTGGGTGGTCGACCTGCGCCACCGCAAGGCGTACGCCGCCGCGCACCTCGCCGGCACGGTCAGCCTCGGCCTCGACGGGCCGATGTCCACCTGGCTCGGCTGGCTGATCGACTGGGGCACCCCGCTCACCCTGCTCGCCGAGACCCCGGAACAGATCGCCGAGGCCCAGCGGGAACTGGCCCGCATCGGCATCGACCGCCCCGCCGCCCAGGCCACCGGCGGCCCCGAACGCTGGGCCGCCGACCCCGGCCAGCTCCGCGAGCAACCCACCGCCGACTTCGCCGCCCTGGCCGCCGCCCACGCCGGGAACCCGCCCGCCGGACTGCCCGCCCCTCAGGTCGTCCTCGACGTGCGGATGACCAACGAGTGGACGGCCGGGCACCTCACCGACGCGGTCCACGTCCCCCTGCCCGACCTGCGGGCCCGGCTCGCCGAGATCCCCGCCGGGGTGATCTGGGTGCACTGCGGCTCCGGGTACCGGGCCAGCGCCGCCGCGTCCCTGCTGGCCAACGCCGGCCGGACGGTGGTGGTCGTCGACGACCGGTTCGACCGGGCCGCGCCCGCCGGCCTCACCCTCACCACCCCTGCCTGACCCCACCCGCCGCGGCGGACCCGAAACGAGGAGAGATGGACCGTACCGACCCCACCCGCGCGGCCACCGTCGACGCCGGCACCCTGCGTGCCCTGGTCGACTCCGGCCGGGCGCCCCGCCTGCTGGACGTCCGAACCCCGGCCGAGTTCGCGACCGCGCACATCCCCGGCGCCTACAACGTCCCGCTCGACCTGCTCCGCGAACACCGCGACGAACTGCGGCGACACCTCGACGAGGAGGTGGTGCTGATCTGCCGCTCCGGCGCGCGGGCCAACCAGGCCGGCCGGGCGCTCGCCGCCGCCGGCCTGCCCCACCTGCGGGTCCTCGACGGTGGCATGCTCGCCTGGGAGAAGACGTCGGCACCCGTACGGCGGGGCACCCCCCGCTGGGACCTGGAACGCCAGGTACGCCTCGTCGCCGGATCGATCGTGCTGGCCAGCGTCCTCGGCTCGGTACTGGTGCCGGGGCTGAAGTGGGTCGCCGCGCTGATCGGCGGCGGGCTCACCGTCGCCGCCCTCACCGACACCTGCGCCATGGGCATGCTGCTGGGCCGGCTGCCCTACAACCGGGGTGCCGGATGCGACCTGGACGGTGTCGTCGCCCAACTGCGCGGTGACACCGGACGGCAGGGGTGAACGCCACCCTGCCGCTGACCGTCGGGCTGGCCGTGCTGATCGGGGTCAGCCTCGGCCTGCTCGGCGGCGGCGGTTCCATCCTGGCCGTGCCGCTGCTGGTCTACGTCGCCGACCTGCCGGCCCGGGAGGCCATCGCCACCTCGCTGCTCGTCGTCGGTGTCACCAGCCTCGTCGGGGTGCTGCCGCACGCGCGTGCGCACCGGGTCCGCTGGCGTACCGGGCTGGTGTTCGGGCTCGCCGGCATGGCCGGCGCGTACGTCGGCGGGCGGCTGGCCGGCCACCTTCCGCCGACGCTCCTGCTCACCGGGTTCGCGGTGATGATGCTGGCCACCGCCACCGCCATGATCCGTGGTCGACGGGTCGCCGCCGGCACCGCACCGTCCGAACTGCCCCTGGCCAGGGTGCTCGCCGACGGGGCGGTGGTCGGGCTGGTCACCGGCCTCGTCGGGGCCGGCGGCGGATTCCTGGTGGTGCCCGCGCTGGCGCTGCTGGGCGGCCTGCCCGTGCCGGTCGCCATCGGCACCTCGCTGGTGGTGATCGCGATGAAGTCGTTCGCGGGTCTCGCCGGCCACCTCGGGACCGTCGACATCCACTGGCCGCTGGCGCTCGCCGTCACCGCCGCCGCCGTGCTCGGCAGCCTGCTCGGCGGGCGGCTCACCGGCCGGGTGCCGGCCGAGGTCCTGCGTCGGTCGTTCGGCTGGTTCGTCCTGGTCATGGGCGGTTTCGTGCTGCTGGGGCAACTACCCGTCGGGGTACGGTCCGACCCGGCACTGTGGACGGGGCTGGCCGGCCTCGCGGCCGGCGCGGCGCTCGCCGCGCTGACCTGTGCGCGACGTGCCCCGGCTGCCGTCGCTCGCGGGTCGACCCGGCCCGCCGACTGACCGCCCGGTCGGCTTGGCCGCCGCGTGGCGGCGGAGCCGGCCGCGTCGGCCCGCGCGGTCACCCGGGGCGACGCCGTTTACGCATGTTCTCCATGCCCTGCCGGGTACGGAACCTGAGCAGTAGCTTGCTGGTCTCCTTGCGGAAGTGGCTGCACTGCTTGCCGAACTCGCCCACCGACTCGTCCTTGCTCGACTGGAGGAGACGTTCGGCGTGCTCCAGCCAGCTGCAGCCCTCCCGCGGGCAGGGCTCGGGGATCGGATCGGCCGAGCCGGTCAGCTCGGCGGCCAGCAGGATCGCCCGGGCCATCAGGAACCTGGTGACCGGGGTGACCCGACCGGCCAGGTGGACCTGCTGGAACACCCGGCACCCGTCGAAGAAGTGGAACGCCTTCACCGCCTTCTCGGGGTCCCGGCGCAGCTCCGCCATCCGCAGGTAGACCGCACCGAGGCCACGTAGGAGTTGCACCTCGGTGAAGTTCTCCCGGAGGAAGTCCGCGATCGTCGAGTGGGACTCGTCGGCCACGTCCCGGTCGGCCGGCGGACGCACCCGGGACGGGACGTGGAGGAGCCGGTGGAGCTGGTCGGCGAACGCGCTGCCCTCGGTGATCCGCCACACCCCCGGGTCGGCCAGGCTGGTCACCACCGAGTCGCCGCTCCACCGTCGGTTGAGCATCCTCGCGACACCCTCGGTGTAGCCGCCGTTGCTCATGATCTCGGTGGCGACGTTCTCGACGTCGCTCCAGGCGATCTCCCGGCTCAGCTCCAGATCGACCCGGGTCCGCAGGATCACCGACTGCTCCAGCAGCGGACCCTCCCGCTCCTCGGCGGCGAGCAACTCGCCCGCCTCCAGCAGCAGCGGACGCGGATCGGGGTCGTTGCGCGGCCAGCCGAACTGGGCGTACCCGACGACGGCCTCGACCATGGCCAGTCCGTGCCGCAGCCGCCCCCGACCGTCCGACGCGGTCACGATCAGCCGCCGGTACGTCTCGATCGCCTGCCCGTACTCCCAGATGTAGCGGTGGAATTCCGCCCGGACCTCCAACACCCCCGGATGCTCCGGCCAACGCCGCTCGGCGGCCCGGATCAGCTCCCAGACGGCACTGTTGTCGACGTCATGACGACGGTTCACCCCCTGCTCGTCCCGGTACGTCTCCAGCACCCCCAGCCAGCGCCGGTACTGCCGCTCCAGCCCCACCTCCATCTGGAGCAGCTCGATCGAGTGGCTGAACCGGCGCAGGTGCCCGTCGAGCTTGTCCCGGCGCACCCGGTAGAGCCGACGGATGTTGACCAGCCGCTCCGGCGCCGGCACGCTGCTGCTCTCCCGCCCCTCGGGGGTGGACGCGGCCAGCAGGTTGCCCTCGCTGCTCCACCGGGCCCGGTGGCACCACAGGTCGAGTACCGCGTGGTGCCAGGTGGTGTGCTCCTGCTCGGCCAGCCAGTTCTGCACCTCCCTGATCCGGCGCAGCAGTTTCTGGTCCCGTGGACGGGTGCGGGGCGCGTCGCCGCCGCCGGGGTGCGCGTCGACCTCGGCCCGCCAGATGCCCAGCTCCCGCTGGATACGCAGCTCCCGCAGCAGTGACTGGGCGCCCGGCCGGTCCTCGTGCGCCCGCCTCGCGCAGTCCAGCGCGACCTCGGCCTCGGTCGTCGCCTCGGCGAACCTGTTGTTGCGGCGCAGGCAGTGCGCGACGAACAGGTGCACCTCCGCCTCGATCCCCGGGAACAGCGGGAACTCGCCGTCGGTCAGCACCAGGGCCATCGTCCGCCGGGCGGCGTGCAGTTGGCTGACCACGTCCGGGTCGCCCCGGTGCACGGCGTGCAACAGCCGCCACACGTACATCCGGGTGTCGCTGGGCCAGCGGGCCGGCGAACCCCACGCCGCCGTCAGCTCATCGACCACCCGCCGGCCCGTCGCCGCCTGGTCGGCGAAGGTGGGCTGCTCGGCGACGAGCAGTGTCGCCACCCCGCACAGCCGCATGCTCCACAGTCCCCGGTCGCTGTCCGACCCGGACAGGGCCAACCCCTCGCTGACCGCCGCTGTCGCCTCGGTCAGCGTCGCCACCCGCTCCGCCAGGGTGCGCTGCCCCCTGGCGCGACCGCACAGCAGCCGGTGGCGCATCTGCAGCACCGCGAACCGGTCCCGCAGGGTGACCGGCTCGGGCATCAGCTCGAACAGCTCGAACGCGGTACCGAGCGCATCCCGCGCGGCCGGCACCCGACCCGAGGTGAGCTGGAGGTCGACGGTGTTCAGCAGCCAGGAGATCCCCACGGTGATCAGATCCGGTCGGCTGCCGCCGGCCACCCGGGCGCAGTCGGCCAGCACCGGCGCGGCCCGCTCCCGGGCTGCCAGCAGGCTCGTCCCGGCCCGCAGCCGGCGGCCACCGATGAACAGTGCGGTGTCGATCGACTTCAGCAGCCGGTGCGACAGCGCGTCCCGGTCGGCCTGTTCGATCGCCGCCGCCACGGTGTCGGCGGCGGCCACGAACGCCTCGCGCACCTGCTGGCTCTGCCCGCTGGCCCGCATCGCCTGGTTGAGCCGGGCGGCACCCGCGACCACCGGGTAGCCGGTGGCCCGGACCGGCCGGTCGGCGGGGACGTCGACGACCTGTGGGGCGACCCCGCCCGGCGTCGTGACCGGGTCGGCGTCCGCCGCAATGGCCGCGGCCTCCAGCAACACCGGGCTGAACGCCGCGTCGCCGGAGTGCGCGGCGGCGAGTTTGGTCAACGTCTCCCGCAGCCGGGGGTATCCGGCCACCACCGCCTCGTCGAGGCAGCCGATCGCCCGGTCGACGCCCAGCATGACGTGCCGGTCGGAGTTGGCCGGGTGCCGTTGCCGCTGCCTCAACATGGCCATGACCAGGGCGAACATCGCCTCGGCCACCGGCTCGTCGAGCTGGTCGGGGGTGAGTTCGGCACCGTCGACGAGCGCCCGCCCGTAGACGTTGTCGCCGCCGCTGCCACGCAGGGTGGCGGTCAACGCGTTGCTCAGCGCGTGCCGCGTCGACCGGCCCAGGTCGTGCCAGAGGGTGCCCTCGTGCTCCTGCTGGGTGAGGATGCGCGCCTCGACCAGATGGTGGGTGGCCTGCGGGGTGAGCCCGCAGCCCATCGATTCGAGCAACTCGGTGGACAGCCACAGCCCGTCGGTGATGGCCCAGGCGGTCAGCACGGCCAGCGCGCCGGGCCGGCCCCGCTTGCCGTCGGTGCCGGTCCACAGCGCGAAGCAGTCCACATCCCGCAGCCCGGCGCCGACCGTGGCGGCGGAGCGGCGCAGCAGCGCGTCGACGAGATGTTCGACGCCCGGCTGCTCGATCCGCTTGTTGAGCACGTCGTTGGCGAGTTCGTCGACCCCGTTGTGCAGTACCCCGGGCAGCCGGACCAGCTTGTCGTCCAGCTCCGTCCAGAGCCGGCCCTCGGCGAGGCCGCTGATGGTCAGGCCCCCGCCGTACAGCGGATGGGAGAGCAGTTGGTCGACCAGCGCGGTGGCCTCGTCCTCGTTGAGTTCCCTCAGTTGGATCACCGGCAGATAGCGCAACCGGCCGTCGCCGCTGAGGTGGATCTCCGCCCGGCTGGCGACGATGACCAGCGCCCGGTCGAACGCGGACAGCTCCAGCAGCCGGTCCAGCTGCGCCCGGACCGCCTCCGGTCGGGTGCCCAGCCGGGAACCCTCGACGAACAGGATCAGCCGCCGGCGGTGCAGCTGCCGTTGCAGCTCCTCGACCAGGGTCGTCCGGACCGCCTCGGCGTAGTCCATGCCGTAGTCGGTGACGTCGTCGATGGTGACGTCGAGTTCCCGGGCGAGCACCCCGAGCACCGGCTCGGGTGCGCTGCTGTTGGGGATGCACAGCCGCAGCAGCGCCACCTCGTCGAGCCGCCCGGCCTCCTCGGCGAAGCGGGCCAGCACCTCGTCGACGAAGTACCGCTTGCCGGCATGCCGGGGCCCGACGACCGGCAGCACCGCCCCCTGCGGCACGCCCAGGCTGGCCGCGCCCCGGGCCAGCTCCGGGACCCGGCCGGCGAACGGCACCTGCCGGGCCGGCCAGGCGCTGTCGAACCCGGCCCGTTCGCCCTGGTCGGTGGGGGAGCCGGTCGGCCGGCGGGGGAACGGCACCGGGCGCTTCTCCGGCGGACGCCACGCCGGGTTGCGCACCCAGCCCCGGTCGAACTCGACCGGGCTGCGGGCCGGCGCGGGATAGCCCGCGTCGACCAGGAGTTCCCCGGCCTCCCGCAGCACGTCCGTCGGGCTCAGCCACTCGGGCGCGTCCGCCCGGCCGTGCTTGAGGACCTCCAGCAGGGCCCGGGTGAACGGGGTGTGCAACTCGTCCGGGCCGGCGTCGAGGGCCGGCCCGCTGCGGACGGCCGCCATCAGCTGCCAGCCGCTGAGCTCCTCGTCCACCCGGAACTGCTCCGCCGGCAGGGCGGTGCTGGCGTTGCCCGCGTGACAGCAGTCGAGGATCAGCAGCCGGTGCCGCGCGCCGGCCCCCTGCGCGGCGGTCACGAAACCCTCCACCGGGAACCCGCTGCCGGGGTTGTCGGTGGCCTCCCGGGGCAGCAGCCGCATCGACCGGCCCACCCGGACGGCGTGGCCGGCGTAGTAGACCACCAGCAGGCCGTCCTCGCCGACCAGTTGGGCCGCGTCCTCGACGTAGCCGGCCAGCTCGTCGGCCGACGGGTCGTGCACCACGGCGATCCGCCGCTTCGGCAGACCCCAGACGGCGGGATCGGCGAACGCCGTCGCCAGTGCCTCGATGTTGTCCCCGGCGGCGGGGACGGTCAGGGCGAGATGGTCGTACCGGCTGACCCCCAGCAGGACGGCGCGGGACTTGGTCGGGTCGAACCGTGGTTGGTGCGCAGCAGTCACCGCAGGCCCTGCTGGAGCACCGCGATGACGTCCTCGGCCGAGCCGCTGGCCTCGATCTTCACCTCCCGGGTGCCGTCCGGGCTGTCGGTGAGGGTGACCGTGACGGTGGTGTCGCCACCCCGGCGGGCGCCGCGCCGGGCCTGGAACCAGTCGTACACCGCCTGGATCACCACGGGCAGCAGCACGTCCTGGCCGATGAACTCCAGCACCTCGGCGGCACCGAGGGTGCCCGGTTCGGGCGCGCGGTGGATCAGCCGGACCCGGGCGTCACGCAGCTCCGGGTCGGCCACCAGTTCGTCGCGAAGGTCGTGCACCGGCGACTCGTCGGAGTCCGAGACCGAGAAGATCAGACGCATGCCGTCATCATGGCCCATGCCGTCACGCGATGTCAGCCGCCGGACGCTCTCCTGTCGTCCTGTCGACACAGTCCCGCCGACCGTCCATGTGGGACCACCGCCCCGACCGAGTCCGGTGGGAATTGCGCCGTGCCGGGTGGACCGTCCGATGTGGGGGACGGGGTCAGCGGTGGCGCAGTGGCGGCTCAGGAGTCGGCGGGCCCGGTGTCGTCGGCGGGCGGGAACGCCAGCGCCACGGTCAGGTCGAGCACGGTGCCGGGCTCGTTCAGCCGGTCGCCGTACAGCTCCCGCAGCCGGCCCATCCGGTACCGGACCGTCTGCGGGTGCACGAACAGGTCGGCGGCGACGTCGTCGCGGCGGCCCTGGTGCAGCAGCCAGGAACGCATCGTCTCGGCCAGTCGCGCGGCGGTCGCCGCCGGAAGCGTGGCCAGCGGCGCGAGCACCTGGGCGCGCAGGTCGGCCAGCGCCTCCGGGTCGGTGTGCAGCACCAGCCGGGCCAGGTGCCGCTCGGTGTCCCACGCGGCGGCGTCCGCCGGTGACGGCAGGCCGAGGGCGAGCGCCTTCAGTACCCGCTCGTACGACCGGGCCACCGCCACCCAGGGCCGGGCCGGCCCGAGCACCGCGTGGTGCCCGTGCAGCGCCGTGGCGAGCTGCCGCCGTCGCCCACCGTGCATGTCCGGTACGAGCAGCAGCGCCCCCTCCTCGGCCCACTGCGCCCCGGGCAGTTCCTCGCCGCTCTCCAGGGTGTGCGCCGGGAGCACGGCGAGCACCCCGCGCAGGCTACTGCGGGGTAGCACCACCACGGTCAGGGTCTGCGGCGGGGGCCACTCGGCCCGTTCGGCGCTGCGCCGCAGCACCTCCTCCGGTTCCCCGGCGAGCAGTTGGTGGGTGAGCCGGTCCAGGTCGCGCCGGCGGGCCCGGCCGACGTTGGCCAGCTCGTCGGAGTGGCCGGCGACGCTGGCGGCGGAGAGTTCGTCGATGTAGGCGAACATCAGTTCGGCGAACTCGGCGACCGTCTCGGCGGACAGCCCGCTGCGTACGGTGGTGGTGGAGACCTCCCGCCAGGCCACCCGGGCCCCCACCCGGTACGCGGCCAGCAGTGCGTCCATGCTCCGCCCCGCCCGCGCCTCCCCGGCGCCCAGCGCGTACGCGGCCTCCAGCGCCCGGTTCAGCGGGGTGCTCGGGTCGGCCGCCGCGCCGGCCCGTTCGATGAGCTGGAGGAACGTGCCCAGCGCGATCCGAACCGCGTTCTCGATCTTCTCGCGCATCTGGCCGGTGAGCGTGCCGGAGTAGGCGGGGACCTCGGCGGTGATGGTGGTGACGGTGTGCGCGGCGACCATCGGCAGCCGACCGCGTAACCGGGCGGCCACCGGCGGGTCGAGTTCCAGCCGGCCACCCAGGTGGCTGGTCGCCCCCGTTTCCGACATGTTGTTCCCTTCGAACAAGTTATCGCGTCCGATTCACCTTCCCCGGTCAAGATGTTATGCGAAAGTGCGAGGACCCTGGGTTCATGACCACCACCGTCCCGCACCGCCCGGCGAAGACCACCGTCCGGGACCGGCTCCTGCGGTTGGCCGAGACGGTCACCACCCCGCTGCTGCCGGAGGACTACCTCGACCTGGTCGCGCCGCTGCGCGCCGGGGCCGCCCTGCGCGGGCGGATCGTCGCCGTCGAGCCCGAGACCCCCGACGCGGCGACCCTCACCATCCGGCCCGGCCGCGACTGGCGCGGCCACACCCCCGGCCAGTACGTCCGCCTCGGCGTCGACGTCGACGGGGTACGCCAGTGGCGGGCCTACTCGCTGACCTCCGCCCCCGACCGCCCCGACCGCCTGATCAGCGTCACCGTCAAGGCCATCCCCGACGGCAGGGTCAGCAACCACCTGGTCCGGCGGACCCGGGTCGGCACCGTCGTCCAGCTCGACCAGGCGCTCGGTGACTTCGTCCTGCCCGACCCGGTCCCCGCCCGGGTGCTGTTCCTCACCGCCGGCAGCGGCATCACCCCGGTGATGGGCATGCTCCGTGCCGGCGTGCACACCCGCGCCGACGTGGTCGTGGTGCACTCCGCGCCGAGGCCCGACGACGTCGTGTTCGGCGCGCACCTGCGTGCGTTGGCCGCGCAGGGCGGCATCCGCCTGGTCGAGCGGCACACCGACCGCGACGGCCTGCTCGGCGTCGACGAACTGGCCACCCTGGTCCCCGACCACCTCGACCGGCAGACCTGGGCGTGCGGCCCGGTCGGGATGCTCGACGCGGTGCAGGAGCACTGGACGGCGGCCGGCGTCGCCGACCGGCTGCACACCGAACGGTTCCGGCCGACGGTGATCGCCCCCGGCGAGGGCGGCACCGTCACCTTCACCCGCACCGGCCTCACCCTCGCCGCAGGCGGCGGCACCCCGATCCTCGACGCCGGTGAGGCGGCCGGGGCGCTGATGCCGTCCGGCTGCCGGATGGGCATCTGCTACGGCTGCGTCCTGCCGCTGCGCCAGGGCGCGGTGCGGGACCTGCGCACCGGGGAACTCACCACCGCCGTCCCCGGTGACGGCGTGCTCATCCAGACCTGCGTGTCGGCGGCGGCCGGCTCCTGCGACATCGATCTCTGACCGGAGGCCGGACGTGACCGTCATCCAGCACAAGCCCGTGAACCCGATCGCCCACCTGAGCGCCGAGGACATCGAGTCGCTCGGCAAGGAACTCGACGCCATCCGGGACCGGGTGCTCGCCGAGCGCGGCGCGAGCGACGCGGCCTACATCCGCAAGGTGATCAAAACGCAGCGCACCCTGGAGATGGGCAGCCGCGCGGTGCTGCTCTTCTCGCTCTTCCCGCCGGCCTGGGTGGTCGGCACCGCCGGCCTGACGGTGGCCAAGATCCTGGAGAACATGGAGATCGGCCACAACATCCTGCACGGCCAGTACGACTTCATGCGCGACCCGAAGATCCACTCCACCACCTGGGAGTGGGACCACGTCTCCCCGGCCGACCAGTGGAAGCACTCGCACAACCAGCTGCACCACACGTACACCAACGTGCTGGGCAAGGACAACGACCTCGGGTACGGCATCATGCGCGTCGACGAGGACCAGAAGTGGCACCCGATGCACCTCGGCCAGCCGCTGTGGAACTTCGTCAACGCCTGCTTCTTCGAGTACGGCATCGCCGCGTACGACCTGGAGCTGGGCCGCAACCTGCGCAAGGGCCGGCACAGGACCCCCGAGTTCCGGGCCCGGCTGCGTGCGGTCGGTCGCAAGATCCGTCGCCAGGTGCTCAAGGACTACGTCATCCACCCGCTGCTGTCCGGCCCGTCCTTCCTCACCACCCTGGCCGCCACCTTCACCGCGAACCTGATCCGCAACCTGTGGAGCCACTCGGTGATCATGTGCGGCCACTTCCCCAGCGGGGTGGAGACGTTCTCCAAGACCTCGATCGAGGGCGAGACCCGGGGCGAGTGGTACCTGCGGCAGATGCTCGGCTCGGCCAACATCAGCGGCAGCCGGCTGCTGCACATCATGACCGGCAACCTGTCCTTCCAGATCGAGCACCACCTCTTCCCCGACCTGCCCAGCAAGCGCTACCAGGAGATCGCGCCGCAGGTGCGGGCGCTGTTCGACAGGTACGGGCTGACCTACACCACGGGTCCGCTGCCCAAGCAGGTCGCCTCCGCCTGGTGGAAGGTCATCCGGCTCTCCCTGCCCAACCGGGAGACCACCCGGCCGGCCGCCGACGAACCCCCGGCCCGGGTGCTCGCCACCTCCGGCGTCTGAGCACCGCACCGGTCCCGACGCCGGCCCTCCGGCCGGCGTCGGGCGGTCAGCCGTCCGGGTCGACCTCGACCACCTCGGCCACCGGCCGGCGCGGCACCGCCGGCAGCTCCGACACCGGCGGCCCCCAACCCACCCGGACCACCAGGTACGGCTCACCCACGTCGGCGAGCAGCTCCCGCATGATCCGGCGCGGCCAGGCCAGCTCAATGGTGTCGCTGATCGGGGCGGTGGACAGCCCCGCCGCGGTCGCCGTGAGCAGCAGCGCCGACAGCGCCTCACCGCCGCGCAGCCACCCCGCCGGGTCGTCCCGGTCACCGAACAGGATCACGTACGCCGCACCCCGGTCGAAGTCCGTGCCGGCGGCCAACCCGGCGGCACCGCCCGGCGCGTAGTCGCGCAGCGGCACCCGGCGCGGCGCCGGCCGCACCGCCGTGGCCGTCGGCACCCCGTCACCGCTGCCGGCCGGCCGGTGGGTCCACCGGTGCAGCTCCGCCCGGTAGCCGGGGTCGGCCAGCTCGGCGTCGGCGGCCCGCCCGGTCGACACCGCCAGCATCGGCATCTGGTCGGCCCGGACCACGTGCAGGTGCGCGCCCTCGGCCTCGACCGCCGTCCGCAACCCGGTCAGCACCTCGTCGGGCACCGGCCGGTCGCCGAAGGCCCGCCGGTCGGTACGCCGGCGGGGGATCGCCTCGGTCAACCGGGCGGCGGTCAGGTCCAGCCCGCCCGGCCCGGTGGCCCGCAGCCGGGCCAGCAGCCCCGGATCGGCCGGGTCGGGCAGCCGGTCGACGTCGACCCGCCAGCCCGCGGCGGCCAGCGCCACCCGGGCGTGGTGCAGCACCGCGCCGCAGCTCAGCACGAGCAGCCGCCCGTCCGGGTCGGTGCCGGTCAGCTGCCGCGTCGGGTCGGCGTGCAGCTCCAACAGGCCCCGGGCGACCCGCCAGCGCCACGGTTGGGTGTTGAACACCGACGGGGCGTACCGGGACAGCTCGGCGGCGGCGGTCAGTTCGCGTACGGTCGGCACCGGGTCCGGACGGGTGGACGGCGAGGTCATCGTGGACACCTCCTGGTCGCTCTGCCCCCACCCTGCGCCCACCCGGCCGGGCGCGACCAGGGCCGGACGACCCGACCGGTCGGGCCGGTGGCCCGTCAGCAGCCGGTCCAGCGCACCGGGGTGAGCCGGTCGGTGGTGGTCCAGCCGACCGCCGTGCCGGTGTCGGTGACCGCCCGCGCCTGCACGTCGGGGAACCCGGCGACCGCCCCCGGCAGCGGCGTCACCAGGTCGGCGTGCCACACCGCCCGCAGGCCCAGCAGCGCTCCACCGGCGGTGACGTCCTGCACCGGTTCCACCTCCGGGTCGACGACGGTGGCCTTGCCGGTGTCCAGATCCCACCGCACCGGGCTCCGGTCCCCGTCCGGGTCGTCGCCCGTGGTGCCGGCCGCCCACCCGCCCCGGGCCGCGAGCACCCAGGCGTTCGGCCTGCCGGGCACGGTGAGCCGGACGAACGGCCCGCCGGGGCGGCGCACCCAGCCGGCGTAGGAGGACGAACCCGCCGACACCCGGGCGTTGCCGACCACGGTGCCGTCGTCCAGCACCGCGAGGGCGGCCCCGTCGGGCGGGGTGTCGATCGTCTCGACCGTGCCTGGCCGGTCCGCCGGCCAGCGCAACGCGATCGCGCTCCCGGTCGCCTCCACCGCGCCGTGCCCCACGATGTCCCCACGCCCGTTGATACCGGCGACCCAGGCGCCCGAGACGTTGCCCGGGACGGGCAGGTCGGTCAGCCGGCCGTCCTGGTAGCGCCACGGCCGCTGCACGGCGGTGACGTAGGCGTTGCCGATCACCACGCCGGCGCTGTTGACGTCCACGACGTCCTCGGCCAGCGCGGTGTCCACGGCGGTGACCCGGGCACCCTGCCAGAGCAGCAGCACCGGCTCCCACACCCCGTCGGTGATCCGGGTGCCGATGCCGGCGACGTACCGCCCGGTCGGGTCGACGGCCGTGGCCCGGCCGTGGGTCACCCCGGTGGGCAGGGGCAGTGGGTGCAGCGCGCACAGGCGCAGGCTGTCCCGGCGTGGTCCGGCGGGTGCGGTGCCGGGCAGGGCCGGTACGGCGGTCAGCAGGCCGACGGCGGCTGCGGCGAGCAGGCGGTGACGGATCATGGTGGCTCCCATCGGACGTGGTGGTGGGGGACCGCGCCCCGGCCCGCCGCGTCCGGCCCGCCGTCGGGGTGGGCGCGGGTAGGTCGTGCGGTGTGGTCGACCCGGTGGACCGGGCGTCGGTGACGCCTGTATGACGGTCGAGCCGGGCACCGGGTTACGCGCTGTCCGGAACGCGACCGCTCCCGCGTGCGGGATCATGGGGGGACCCGGCGGAGGGAATGCGATGGCCTACCTGTTCCTGCTGATCGCGATCGGTGCCGAGGTGGCCGGCACCAGCCTGCTCAAGGCGACACAGGGGTTCACCCGGCTCTGGCCCACGCTCGGGCTGGCCGTGGCCTACCTGACGGCCTTCGGGATGCTCGCGCTGGCGGTCCGGGACATCCCGGTCGGGGTGGCGTACGCCATGTGGTCCGGGCTCGGCACCGCCGCGATCGTCGCCGTCGGCGCGGCCTTCCTCGGCGAGCCGCTGAGCCTGACGAAGGTGGTCGGAGTGGGCCTGATCATCGGGGGAGTGGTCGTGCTCAACCTCGGCGGGACACACTGAGCCGGCCGCCCCCGGGTAGGGGGGCGGCCGGCTGCGGCGTGACCGCTAGCGGCGGCCGGCGGAATGCCGGTGCACCACCTGCCGCCCCCGCACGAACGCCAGCACGATCACCGCCAGCAGCGCGACGAGGCCGATGATGGCCAGCCAACGGACCGCCTCCAGCAGCAGCCCGAGCAGGATGAGCGCGCCGCCGACGACACCGACGACCCAGAGCATGGCCCGCATGTCCACCTCCCGTGAACTCACTGACCGGGCAGCCTTCCCGTTCCGGGCCGCCGTATGCCCCGCACGTCCCCGGGAGCGGGGTCAGTGCGGGTCGGGCCGCCGGTGGGCGACGTAGACGGTGTTGGCGGACTCCCCGCCGGTCAGCGGGTTGGCGAACGGGACGACGTGCGCCTGCCAGGTGGTGAACACCTCGGCCAGGACCCGGACGAACGCGTCGTCCGGCGGATCGTCCGACCAGAGCGCGAACACCCCGTCGGGCAGCAGCAGGTCGGCCAGCCGGCGCAGCCCCTCGGGGGTGTAGAAGGCGGCGTGGCTGGGGTGCAGCACGTTACGCGGGGAGTGGTCGACGTCGAGCAGCACCGCGTGGAACCGGCGGCCCGGCTGCTCCGGGTCGAAACCGCTGCTGTCGGCGACCGCGGCGAAGAAGTCCGCCCGGACGAACCGGGTCCGGGGATCGGGGGCGAGACCGGCGGCGAAGGGGAGCAGCTGCCGGCGGTGCCAGTCGATGACGTCCTCGATCGTCTCCACCACCAGCACCGAGCGCACCCGCGCGTCCTCCAGCGCGGTACGGGCGGTGTAGCCCAGACCGAGACCACCGACCACCACGTCGAGCGGCCCGTCGCCCAACGGGGCCAGCCCCAACCGGGCCAGTTCGATCTCGGCGACCGGGAAGAGGCTGGACATCAGGTACTCGTCGTCGAGCTTCACCTCGTAGACGTCGACGTCGAGCGTGGGTTCCCGCCGCCGGCGCAGGCTGATCGCGCCGATCGGGGTATCCCGCCAGGCCAGTTCCTCGAATCGCACGCCCACCGGGCCGTCCCTCCACCGTCGTCGTGCCGGGATGCTACCGGTACGGCCGGTTCGCAGAGGGTAGCGGCGCGCGGCGGGCAGGCGTCGCCGGCCGGCGGCGGTCCCGTCGCGCCACCACGCAGGGTTCACGGGACATCGACGCAGCGCATATCCTGTCCGCCGAGGACTCGCGGAAGGGACGCCATGCCGTCGCGGCAGGACCAGCTCCACTCCTACCAGTTCACCGTGCAGCGGGCCGTCGCCGCCCTGGTGATGCGGGAGACCGACCCGGCGCGGTCGCCGTTTCGCCGGCTGGCCGGCGCCGGGCTGGCCAGCGTCCTGGTGGCGGCGATCGGGCTGGGTGGATTCGCCCTCTACGGCCTGTTCGCCGGGGGCGGGTCGACGTGGCGCGACACCGGCGCGGTGATCGTCGAGAAGGAGTCCGGGGCGCGGTTCGTCTACCGCGACGGTCGGCTGCACCCGGTGCTCAACTACGCCTCCGCGCTGCTGATCGTCGGCGCGGACCGGTCCCGGACGGTGCTGGTGTCCCGCCGCTCCATCGAGGGGGTGCCGCGCGGGCTGCCGCTGGGCATCGCCGACGCCCCGGACTCGCTGCCGGCCGCCGGGCGGCTGTCCACCGCGCCGTGGACGGTCTGTTCGCGGCAGCCGGCCGACGCGACGCGGGCCGTACCCCGTTCGGCGTTGCTGATCGGCCGGGAGGCGACCGGCGGGCGGCGGCTCACCGAGGAGGCGGTGCTGGTCCGGCACCCCGACGGCGGGCTGCATCTGATCTGGCACCAGCGTCGGCACCTGCTGCGCGACACCGCCCGGGTGCTCGCCGCGCTGGCGACCACCCGGGAACGCGCGGTTCCCGCCGCCCCGGCCCTGCTGAACGCCCTGCCGGCGGGCGTCGACCTGGCCCCGCCGCCGCTGGCCGGGCTCGGTGAGCCCTCGTCCGGGGTCACCGACGCCACGGTCGGGGACGTCTACCTGGTCCGCAACTCCGGCGGTGGCCGGCAATACGCGGTCGCCGGGCGCGACGGCCTGGCCGGCATCACCGAACTCCAGGCGGCCCTGCTGATGGCCCGCACCGGCCAGGACGAGCCGGCCCCGATCAGCCTGGGTCGGTTCGCCGCGTCGCCCAAACTGCCCGACCTGGTGCCGACCGGGCCGACCGCGCCGCCACCGGTCCCACCCCGCCTGGCCGGCGTCGACGGCGGCACGCTCTGCGCCCGCATCGGCCACGACGGCACGGTCGGCGAGGTACGGGTCGACCCGGTCGTGCCGGATCTCACCGCCGCCCGTGGCACCGACGCCCCGGGTGGGGTGCGCGCCGACCAGGTGCTGGTCGAGCCGGGGCGCGGTGCGGTGGTCGAGTCGGTGGCCGCGCCGGGCGCCGACGGTGGGGCCGTGTCGGTGGTCACCGACCTGGGCCGGCGCTACGTGCTCGCCGACGAGGGGGTACTCGGCATGCTCGGCTACCGGGAGGTCACCCCGGTCCGGCTGCCCGCCGGCCTGGTCAGCCTCGTTCCGGCCGGCAGCACCCTCGACCCGGCCGCCGCCCGGGCGGTCGCCGCCCCGTCCTGACCGACGCCGTCCGGGCCGCTCCCCGAGGCGGCGGGTCAGGAGGTGGGGCGGCGCAGCAGGCTGACGGCGAAGTCCGCCTCGTCCCGCCAGGGGCGCAGGTCCCAGGTGGCGAAGCGCTGTTCGAGCCGCAGGCCGGCGGCGGCCAGGTCGCTGTCGAAGTGGTCGAGCCGGTAGCCTCGGTCGAGGCCGAAACCGACGAGCACCACCCCGTCCGGGCGCAGGTGGGCGGCGATCCGGGTCAGCACGGCCGGTTCGGTGCCGGCGGCGACGAAGGCCATCACGTTGCCGGCCACCACGGCGGCGTCGAACGGCTCCGCCTCACCGTCGGCGGCGAGGTCCAGCGTGGCGAGGTCGGCGACCAGCCAGCGGGGCCCGGGATGGTCGGTGCGGGCCGCCTCGACCAGGGCGGGGTCGGCATCGACCCCGACCACCCGGTGCCCCCGCGCGGCGAGCGCGGCGCCGACCCGACCGGTGCCGCAGCCGGCGTCCAGGATGCGCGAGCCGGGGGCCACGACCGCGTCGACCAGGCGGGCCTCACCGGCCAGGTCGGCCCCCTCGGCGGCGAGCCGCCGGAACCGGTCGATGTACCACTGGGAGTGTTCGGGGCCGGTCTCGGTCGCCCACCGGGTCGGGTTGGTCATGCCGCCACGGTAACCGTCCGGCCGGCGTGCCGCGGCGTCCAGGGCAGCGCCCACCCGGCCCGGGAGCCGGGCCGGTCGCGGCGGGGATCAGGGCAGCCGCGCCACCGTGACGAACTCGTTGTAGGTGAAGACCTTGCCCATCGACCGGGGGAACGGGAAGGAGTACTGCTTGACCACCGTCATGCCGAGATCCCGGGCGGCCTGCGCGGCCTCGTCGAACCCGACGAACCGGACATGGGTCGCGTCGCTGGCGTATCCCCGCTCCTGCGGGGTGATGAAGACCGCCGTGCCGCCCGAGCGAAGGAACGGCAGGTAGCTGGAGATGACCTCCAGAGCCGCCTCGGCGGGCAGGTGCTCCAGCAGGTGGGCGGCGAGCAGCGCGTCGAAGGCGCCGGGCCGGGCGTGCGGGGACTGGTGGAACTCCTCGATCGTGTACGCCTCCAGCCCGGCGGCCCGCGCGTGCGCCACGGAGGTGGGGTTGTGGTCCACCCCGACCGCGCCCTCGCCCAGGTTGGCCAGGTTGCGGCCGAGGCCGCAGCCGACGTCGAGGGTGCGCCCCAGTTCGAGTCGCTGGAGGTTCCACCGGTAGGGCGCCTGCACGTCGAGCACCTGCTTCCAGCGCGCGCCACCGAGGCGTTGCAACCGCTGGGTGTAGTCCTCGCCCTCGGTGCCCGCCGCGGTGTCCTGCTCTGCTCGACTCATCGCCGGCCTTCCTGCCCGTCGCGGAAACGTCGCCACCCGGCGCGCGTGCGGAGGCACGCCGCCGGCCGTCGGGTGCCCGCGCCGACGCGGACACCCGACAGATGCTACGGACCCGGGCGGCCATCGTCAGCCCCCACGGGCGGCGGGTCGGCCCTGGTGACGCAGGGTGGTGCGGGCTTCGACCCTGGGTGTCCGCCGGGGGTCGGGGTGGCCCGTTCGGTGGCGTCGGTGTGACCTCCGGGTCAGGCGACGCCGGCCGGGGTGACGCCGCCGGCCCGCAGTGCGGCCAGCGGGGCGTCGTCGACCGCGTAGCCGAGCGCGTCGACCACCTCGACCACGCCGCTGACCTGCGCGCTGAGCCGCAGCGCCAGGTGCACGGTGGACCACCGGTCCAGTTGCCCGGTGAGGGCGACCACCCCGCCGTGCACGGTCACCTCGACCGTGCCGTCGGGCACCCCGAGCACCCGGTGCAGCACGTCGGTGACGACGTCGCGACGGATGTCGGCGTCCGGCCGGAGGTGGACCCGCAGCAGGTCGCCCCGGGTGACGATGCCGACGAGACGGTCCAGGTCGTCGACGACGGGCAGCCGCTTGACGCCCCGCCGGTCCATGATCCGGGCGGCCTGCGCGAGGGTCGCGCCGGGGGAGACGGTGACCGCCGGTGTGGTCATCAGGTCCCCGGCCAGGGTCGCGGTGGCCTTGGCCCAGGCGGTGCGGGTCCGGCGACCGGGGAAAATCCGCCGCTCGTGCGGCTGCCCGAGCCGTTCCACCTTGTGCAGCAGGTCGGCCTGGGAGACCACGCCGAGCACCCGCCGGGTGCCGTCGACCACCGGCACCGCCGTGACGTGCCGGGCGGTGAGCAGGTCCACCACCGCCCGGTACCCGGTGTCCTCGTCCACCGTGAGCACGTCGACCGTCATCACGTCCTGCACCTGCCACGTCCGCATGGCGTCCTCCTCGGTCCCGCCTCCGACGCTAGGTGGCGGGCGGGGTCCGGGGCAGGGGCGCAGGACCGGATCGGGGTGGGCCGGAGGTCCCGGGTGGTCGGGCGTCCCTAGGATGGCGGGGGCCCACGGCTGCGGCAACCCACCTGACCTGGCGTTAAGGTGCCGTCCATGGTGGAAAATAGCCGGTTTGCAAGCCCTTCCACCGCAAAATTACTTGTCGGTAGACACTTAGGCTGAAACTCCTTTTCGCGCTAGGGGGATGATCGGCCGATTTTCGCCGTCCGATCTTCAGGGGGCGGTGGGCCCTTCGGTCCGACTCCGATCGATGATCTTTCCTCGGCCGGATGTCGTCCTATTCTGCTTCCATTGTGAAGTCCTGGGGGGGATCATGATCACAATTGGCTGTTCCCGCACGGCTGCCCACAGTGGAGTCGAGCCGATCCGCTGACATGGCGCAATCGACGATCATCCAACAGTTCGCCGAGGTCTCGGCCACCCGTACCGACCACCCGGCGATCCTCGGCGAGACCCACGAGGTCAGCTACGCCGCCCTGGCCGCCACGGTCGGCGGGCACGCCGTCGCGCTCACCGCGGCCGGCGTCCGCCCCGGCGACCGGGTCGGCCTGCTCACCGGGCACGGCACCGGCACCATCGCCGCCGTCCTCGGCACCCTCGCCGCCGGTGGCGTGTACGTGCCGCTGGACCCCGGGTTCCCGGTCGACCGGCTCCGGCACATGCTCGCCGCCGCCGACGTACGCGTCGTCGCCTGCGCCCCGGACCACCGCGACCTCGCCGACGCCCTGTGCGCCATCCGACCCGGCACCCGCGTGCTGGTCCTCGACCCGGCCGCCACCGCCGCGCTGCACCCCCTCCCGGTGGACCCCGACAGCCCGGCCTACGTGCTGTTCACCTCCGGCTCCACCGGCACCCCGAAGGCCGTCGCGCAGACCCACCGCAATCTGCGGCACGTCGTCGACAATCAGATCCGCACCCTGGGGATCGGCCCGACCGACCGGCTCAGCCTGCTCGCCTCGTTCAGCTTCGACGCGGCCATCCCCGACCTCTATCCGGCGCTGCTCACCGGGGCCGCCGTCGTACCGGTCGACCTGCGGCGGCACGGCCTGGCGTACGCCGTCGGACAGCTCGCCCGGCACCGGGTCACCGTCTACCACTCCACCCCGACGGTCTACCGGTTCCTGCTGGACACCCTCGGCGGTCGGCGGCTGGACAGCATCCGCGTGGTGCTGCTCGGCGGCGAGCAGGCCACCCACGCCGACGCCGCCCGGGGTCGCGACCGGTTCGCCCCGGGATGCGTGCTGGTCAACGGCTACGGCGCCACCGAGATGACGTTCGCCGCCCGGTACGCGCTGCCGCTGGCCGACGCCGACCCGACCGGCACCGGCCCGCTGCCGATCGGTACGGCGCTACCCGGCTACACGCTGCGGTTGGCCGACTCCGGCGAGATCGTGGTGCGCAGCCCGCACCTCGCCCCCGGCTACCTCGGCCAGCACAGCGACCGGTTCGGTGTCGACCCCGACGGGACGCCCACCTACGCCACCGGGGACCTGGGCGCGTGGCTGCCCGGCGGGGAACTGGTCTGCCTCGGCCGGCTCGACCGCCAGGTCAAGGTCCGTGGGTTCCGGGTCGAGCTGACCGAGGTCGAGGCCGTCCTCGCCGCGCAGCCCGGCGTCGCCGCCGTGCGCGCCATCGCCCGCGACGGGGCACTGCTCGCGTACGCGGTGCCGGCCGGCGGCGACCCCGACCCGGCGGCGCTGCGCGCCGCCCTCGCCCGGCGGTTGCCCGACTACGCGCTGCCCCGCGCCGTGCTGGTCCTCGACGCGTTCCCGCTCACCGTCACCGGCAAGATCGACGAGCGGGCGCTGCCCGACCCGCCCCGGACGGTCCCCGCCGGACAGGAGCCGGCCACCGACACCGAGCGGGCCGTGCACGACATCTGGTGCGCGGTGCTCGGCCGCGACGCCGTCGGCCGGCAGGAGAGCTTCTTCGACGCCGGTGGCCAGTCCCTGCTGCTCGGCCAGGTGCAGCAGCGCATCGCCGACCGGTTCGGTACGACGCTGCCCATGGTGCGGCTGTTCGCCCACCCGACGATCGCCGCCCAGGCCCGGCTGCTCGACCCGGACGTCGACGTACCGGCGGCCGGGGCGGCGCGCACCCGCCCGCTCCCCGCGCCGATCCTGCCCACCCCGACCGCGCCACCGGTCGCCGCCCGCGAGTACACCGGCGACGAGATCGTGGTGGTGGGGCTCGCCGGCCGGTTCCCCGGCGCACCCGACGCCGCCACCTTCTGGTGGAACGTCTGCGCCGGCGTCGACTCGGTGCACGACCACTCCGACGCCGAGCTGACCGCCCTCGGCATCGGGCCCCGACTGCGCGCCGACCCCCGGCACGTGCGGGCCACCGGCCGGCTCGACGGGGTCACCGACTTCGACGCCGAGTTCTTCGCCATGGGCGACGAGGAGGCCGCCCGGACCGACCCCCAGCACCGGCTCTTCCTGGAGACCGCGTGGGAGGCCCTGGAGGACGCCGGGCACGACCCGACCCGCTTCCCCGGCCTGGTCGGCGTCTACGCGGCCACCTCCGCCAACCGCTACTTCCTGTTCCAGCTGATGGACAACCCGGCCGTGGTCGGCGACGTCGACCCGGACGACTGGGAGGCCCGGCTGATCGGCCGGCAGTCCACCGACCACCTGCCCGGCCAGGTGGCGTACCGGCTCGGGCTGACCGGGCCGGCGGTGGCCGTGCAGAGCGCCTGCTCCAGTTCCCTGGTCGCGGTCTGCACCGCCGCCCAGAGCCTCGCCGACTACCAGTGCGACATCGCCCTCGCCGGCGGGGTCAACGTCACCTGGCCCCGCTACCGGGCCACCCCCGGCGGGCTGGCCTCCCCCGACGGCCGCTGCCGCGCCTTCGACGAGGCCGCCGAGGGCTCCGGCTTCGGCTCCGGGGTCGGCGTGGTCGCGCTGCGCCGGCTCGCCGACGCCCAGGCCGACGGGGACCGGATATACGCCGTCCTGCCCGGATGGGCGGTCACCAACGACGGGCCCGACCGGGCCGGCTTCGCGGTGCCCGGCCCCGCCGGCCAGGCCGCCGCCGTCGCCAACGCCCTGGCCGCCGCCGAGGTCGCCCCCGGCGAGGTCCGCTTCATCGAGGCCCACGGCAGCGGTACGCCGCTGGGTGACGCCATCGAGGTCGCCGCCCTGCACGAGGTGTACGGCGGGGCCGCCCCCGCCGAGTCCTGCGCGCTGGGCTCGGTCAAGACCAACATCGGTCACCTCGACGCCGGTGCCGGCATCGCCGGGCTGATCAAGACGGTGCTCGCCGTCCAGCACGGGGTGATCCCGCCGAACCTGCACTTCACCCGCCCGCACCCGGAGATCGACCTGGCCGGCGGCCCGTTCTACGTGCCCACCAAGGCACGGGACTGGCCGGACGCGCCGCGCCGGGTGGCCGGGGTCAGCGCGTTCGGGCTCGGCGGCACCAACGCGCACGTGGTCGTGGAGCAGCCGCCACCTGCCGTACCGGCCGAGCCGTCGCCGCCGCGGGCCTGGCTGCTGCCGGTGTCGGCGCGTACCCCGCAGGCGTTGCGGGCGGCGCTGACCCGGCTGCGGCACCACCTGGCCGGCGTCGGACCGGCGCTGCCCGAGGTCGCCGCCACCCTGGCGCTGGGCCGGCGGTCCTTCGCCCGGCGGGCCGCCGTCGTCGCCGCCGACCTGGCCGAGGCGGTCGCCGGACTGGACAAACTGCTCGCCACCGACGCCACCGTGGCCGGTGCGCCGGGGGCGTTGCGTGACCTGGCCGCCGGCTGGGTGGCCGGCCGCGACGTCGACTGGGCCGCGCTGCACCCCGAGGGCACCGTCCGGCGCACCGGGCTGCCCGGCTACCCCTTCCAGCGCCGGCGGCACTGGATCGACCCACCGCAGAGAGGCGCACGGTGAACTGGTTCGTCTCGCCCGGAAGCCGACCCCAGGCACCGGCGCAGCTGTTCTGCCTGCCGTACGCCGGGGGCGGAGCCAGCGCGTTCCGCCGCTGGCAGCCGGAGGCCGGCCCGGACGTGGAGGTGCTGCCGGTGCAACTGCCCGGCCGGGAGAACCGGATCGGCGATGACCCGGACTTCACCGTCGCGGAGCTGGCCGCCGTCATCGCCGACCGGGCCGACCGCCCGTACGCGATCTACGGGCACTCGATGGGCGGGCGGCTCGGCTTCGAGGTGGTGCGGGAGCTGCACCGCACCGGCCGCGAGCTGCCGGTGCGGCTGTACGTCGGCGGCGCCCGCGCCCCGCACGTCACCGCCGCGAGCTCCTTCGACGGGCTGTCCCGGGTGGACGACGACGAACTGCTGCGCCGGCTCGCCGCCGGTGGGGGCCTGCCCGACGGCCTGCTGGACCACCCGGAGCTGGTGGAGCTGCTGCTGCCGTTGCTGCGCGCCGACTTCGGCCGGGTCGACAGCTACCGGTACGTCCCCGGGGCGCCGCTGCCGGTGCCGGTGGTGGTGTTCGCCGGGCGGCACGACCGGGCGGTCAGCCGGGAGCAGAGCGCCGCCTGGGCCGGGCACACCGCCGCCGGCTTCACCCTGCACGAACTCGACGGCGGACACTTCTTCCTGCACGACCGCCTGCCCGAGCTGCTGGGCCTGATCCGCGCCGACCTGACCACCGCCGTCGACACCCGTGCCCCCGCCGACCCGGCCCCGGCCGCCGACCCGGTCCCGGCCGGGATCGGCGGCCACCGGGTGCCGCTGGGCGACACCGGCTGGTCGGTGTGGCGCGACGCGATCCTGCGCGGCACCGGCTTCCCCGCCGACGGGCTGACCCGCTTCGCCGCACCGCAGGCAGCCGCGGCCGCCGACGACCTGCTCGACGGCGACACCCCACCGGACCGGTTCGACAAGGAGTTCACCGAGGCCGTCCGGGCCGCCGCGCACCGGTGCAGCGACCTGGCCGCCGACCCGCTGCTGCGGGAGGCGGTCACCTGGCAGAACCGGGGCGCGCTGGTCGCCCTGGACGGGCTGGCCCGCAGCGGCGGCGACGCGGCCCGCAACGTGCGCCGCCGCGACCGCGAGCGGGCGCTGCTCAAGTACTGGCAGCGCTACGCCGGCAAGAACGAGACGGTCGGCTTCTTCGGGCCGAGCTGCTGGGTCACCGTCGACCCGCAGCAGCCGGAGGTGGCCCGGGTCGACCACGGCGCGGCGCTGACCCGCCGCCGGTGGGTCTGGTTCGAGTCGTGGGCGCTGTCGGCCTACGCCGACCGGATCGGCACCGACCCGGCGGTCCGCCGCTGGTGGCCGCCCCGGCTCTGCGCCCAGCTCAGCGTCCGGGGACGCGAGGTGTGGCGGCCCGGCCGGCCACCGGTCCCGCTGTCCCCGGTGGAGGCCGCGCTGCTCGCCGCCGTCGACGGCCACCGGCCGGCGTACGACCTGGTGGCCGACCCGGCCGTCGGGATGCGCCGGCCCGAGGACGGCTACGCCCTGCTGGACCGCCTGGTGGCCCGGGAACTGCTCACCTGGGACGCCGCCCTGCCGGTGAGCCCCGACGCCGAGCAGGTGCTCTCCGCCCGGATCGCCGCGATCGGCGACGAACCGGCCCGGCTGGCCGCACAGGCCGGCTGGGACCGGCTGCGTGCCGCCCGCGACGCCGTCGCCGCGGCGGCCGGCGACCCCGACCGGCTGCGGGTCGCCCTCGACGAGCTGGACGACACCTTCACCGCGCTGACCGGGGCCGCCCCCCGCCGCCGGGAGGGCCAGATGTACGCCGGCCGGACCATCTGTTACGAGGACACCAGCCGGGACCTCGACGCGGTCTTCGGCGCGCCCCTGCTCGCCGACCTCGCCGCGCCGCTCGACGTGCTGCTGCGCGCCGCGCGCTGGCTGGTACAGGCGCTGGCGCAGGCGTACGACGCGGTGTTCCGCTCGCTCTACGAGGAGTTGCGCGCCGAGGCCGGCGACGGCCCGGTCGCCCTGTCCGACCTGTGGTTCCTGGTCCAGGGCCTGTTCTGGGGCGAGGGGGAGCGGCCGGTCGACGCGGTGGCCGCCGAGTTCGCCGCCCGCTGGGCCGGACTGTTCGGGTTGGACACCCGACCCGCCGACGCCGGGCCGGTCCGGCTGCGGGTCGCCGACCTCGCCGACCGGGTCGACGCGACCTTCCCCGCCACCCGACCGACCTGGTCCAACGCCCTGCTGCACAGCCCCGACCTGCAGATCTGCGCCACCGACGTGGAGGCCCTGCGGCGCGGGGAGTACACCGTCGTGCTGGGTGAACTGCACGCCGGCTGGTCGTCGTTCGACTGCTCGGTGTTCACCCCCGCGCACCCGGACGTCGAGCGGCTGCGTGCCGCGCTCGCCGAGGACCTCGGCGCCCGGCGGGTCCGGCTGCTGTTCCCGACCGACTGGCCGCGCCGGACCAGTCGTACCGCCGAGGCGCTGACCGGCCCGACCGACCGGCACCTGGCGTTCCTGCCCGCGCCCGGCGGCGACCCGGCCCGGCTGCTGCCCACGGTGGACCTCACCGTCACCGACGAGCGGGGCGACCTGGTCGCGACCGCCACCGACGGTCAGCGGTGGCCGCTGGTGGAGATCTTCGCCGAGCTGCTCAGCGCGCACGCCGTCGACGGGTTCAAGCTGGTCGCCGCCGCGCCCCGTACGCCCCGGATCGTGCTGGACAACCTGGTGGTGGCCCGTGAGACGTGGCGTACCACGGTCGGTGAGTGCGGGTTCGCCGACGCGCGCGGGGAACGCGACCGTTACCTCGCCGTCCGGGCCTGGCGGCGGCACCTGGGCCTGCCGGAGCAGGTGTACGTCAAGCTCGGCACCGAGACCAAGCCCTGCTTCGTCGACCTGAGCAGCCCCGCCTTCGCCAACATGCTCTGCGCCATGGTCCGGGCCGCCCGGGTCGACGGCGGCGACGCGGTGTCCCTGGTGGTCAGCGAGATGCTGCCCACCCCCGACCAGGCGTGGGTGCCCGACGCCGCCGGCCGGCGCTACTTCAGCGAGCTGCGGTTGCAGATCGTCGACGCCCCCGCCGGGGAGGCCACCCGATGAGCCACCTGATACCCCTGGGCGGCACCGGCTGGTCGGTGTGGCGGGACGTGGTGCTGCGCAGCGCCGGCTTCCCGGCCGCCGGGCTGGACCGGTTCGCCGCCCCCGGCGCGGCCGCCGCCGCCGACGGTGTGCTCGCCGGGGAGGTCCCGCCGGAGGTCTTCGGCAAGGTCCTCGGCGCGGCCCTGCTGGAGTCGTCGACGGCCGTCGGGGAGATCGCCGCCGACCCGCTGTTGCGGGAGGCGGTCACCTGGCAGAACCCGGACATGCTGTCGGCGTTGGACGGGCTGCTGCGCACCGACCCGACGGTGCGTAACTCGCCCCGCCGCAAACGCGAGGCCCGCCTGCTGCGCTACTGGCAGCGGTACTGCGGCAAGGCCGAGACGATCGGCTTCTTCGGCCCGGTCTGCTGGGGCGTGTTCGACCCCGCCCACCCGGGTGCCGAGCTGCGCCCCGGGCCGGCCCTGGTCACCCGCCGGCAGGTGTTCTTCGAGGCGTGGGCGCTGACCGAGTACGCCGACCGGCTCGCCGACGACCTCGCGGTACGCCGGTGGTGGGCACCGATGCGGCAACCGCATCTGACCGTCGAGGGGCGTCGGCTGCGCCGGCCGCTGCACCCGCCGGTCGCGTTGACCGCCACCGAGGCCCGGCTGCTGGCCGACTGCGACGGCCGTACCCCCGCCGTCGAACTGGTCGCGCGGTTGCACGCTGACGGGCTCGTGCACCGCGTCGACGACGGCTACCTGCTGCTGGACCGCTGGGTCGAGCGGGGACACCTCTCCTGGGGGGCGAACCTGCCGGTCAGCCCGGACGCCGAACGGGTGCTCGCCGACCGGATCGCCGCGATCGGTGACGACACGGCCCGCGCCGGGGCCGCCGCCGGGTTCGACCGGCTGCGGGCGGCCCGCGACGAGGTCGCCACCGCCGCCGGTGACCCGGACCGGCTCGCCACCGCGCTGGCCGGCCTCAACGCCGAGTTCACCGCCGTCACCGGCCGGCCCGCCACCCGCCACCGTGGCCAGATGTACGCCGGCCGCACCGTCTGCTACGAGGACTCCGCCCGGGACCTGGAGTTCCGCCTCGGTGCGCCGGTCCTCGACGCCCTGGCCGCCCCGCTGGCGGTGGTGTTGCAGGCCGCCCGCTGGCTGACCGCCGAGATCGGCGTCCGGGTGACCACGCTGCTGGCCGAACTGCACGACGAACTGGCCGCCGACGGGCCGGTCCGGCTGGCCGACATCTGGTCGCTGGCCCAGGGCACACTGGTCGCCCCGCACGGGCCGGTCGCCACCGCGGGGGCCGAACTCACCGAGCGGTGGGCCCGGCTGTTCGGCCTGCGGGACCTGCCGGCCGACCGTGTCGAGCTGCGGCTGTCCGCCGCCGAGCTGGCCGGGCAGGTGCACACCGTCTTCCCCGCCGACCGGCCCGGCTGGCCGTCGGCCCGGCTGCACAACCCCGACGTGCAGATCGCCGCCGCCTCTCCGCAGGCGCTCGCTCGGGGGGAGTTCCTGCTGGTCCTTGGCGAGCTACACCCGGCCGCGATCGCGTTCGACAGCGCGGTGCTCAGCATGTTCCACCCCGATCCGGCGGCGCTGCGTGCGGACTTCGACACCGACCTCGGCCCGATCCGGCTGCGGGTGCTGTGGCCGGAGAGCTTCCCCCGGCGGGCCACCCGCACCACCTACGGCCTGCCCGGGCCCACCGACCGTGAGCTGGGTATCGACACCGCGCAGGGGGCCGACGTCGACCGCCTGGTGCCGGCCACCGCCGTCACCGTCTCCTACCACGGCGACGAACTGGTCGCGGTCTTCCCCGACGGCGCCCGCTGGCCGCTGGTGGAGGTCTTCGCCCAGGTCCTCGGCGCGCTGATGCTGGACGTGTTCAAGCTGCTCGACCCGGCCCCGCACACACCCCGGATCGTCATCGACCGGCTGGTGGTGGCCCGACGTACCTGGCGGACCACGGTGGGGGCCAGCGGCCTGGCCGGGCAGCCCGACGAGACCGCCCGCTACCTCGCGGTACGCCGCTTCCGGGCCGACGCCGACCTGCCCGAGCGGGTGTTCGTCAAGGTCGGCACCGAGGTCAAGCCCTGCTACGTCGACCTGACCGGCCCGCTGTACGCCCAGTCGCTGTGCGCCATGGTCGACGCCGCCGCCCGGACCGGCCCGGACGTCCCGCTGGTCGTCACCGAGCTGCTGCCCACCCCGGCCGACACCTGGGTGCCCGACGCGGCGGGCCGGGGTTACGTCAGCGAACTGCGCCTGCTGATCACCGATCCGGCCACCTACCCGGGCGTCGAACCCGCCAGCCACCGGGGAACCGACCCCGCCACCGTACGGGGAGTGCAGTGACCGACATCCTGACCGTCATCGCCGTCGCCGGGCCGGCCCTGCCCTGGCCGGACGGCACGCTGGCCGACCTGATCGTCGAGCGGGCGGCCCGCTGCCCGGACGCGGTGGCGGTGCGCCAGTGGGACGACCGGCTCACCTACCGGGAGCTGGTCGGCCGGGCGGCCGGCCTGGCCGCCGCGCTGCGGGCCCGGGGGGTCGGCCGGCAGACCCGGGTGGGGATCTGCGCCCACCGCCGCCCCGACCTCGTGGTCGACGTCCTCGGCGTGCTGCTCGCCGGGGGCTGCTACGTGCCGCTGGAGCCCGGTGGCCCCCGGCAGCGGCTGCGGGAGATCGCCGCCGACGCCGGGGTGACGCTGGTCGTCGGCGACGCGGCGGCGGTCGAGTTCGCCGACACCCCCGGCGTCGAGGTGGTCACCGCCACCGGCCCGGCCCCGCTGACGCCCTGCCCGGCGCGGGCCGGCGACCCGGCGTACGTGCTGTTCACCTCGGGTTCCACCGGCCGACCCAAGGGGGTGCTGACCACCCACCGCAACGTGGTGGAGTTCGTCACCGGCTGCGCCGCGCTCAGCGACGCCGACGCCGGGGTCCGCAGCCTCGGCATCGCCTCGCTCGGCTTCGACGCGGCCAGTATCGACCTGTTCGTCCCGCTGCTGCTCGGCGGCAGCGTGCAACTGCTCGGCGCCGACGACCGCGCCGATGCGGACCGGCTGGCCCGGTTCGTCGTCGCCCACGACGTGAACTGGGGTTTCATCACCCCGACCGTGCTGTCCATGCTGGACCCGGCCCGGGTGCCCGGCTGGCGGACGGTGCTCTGCGGCGGCGAGGCCGTCCCCGCCGACCTGGTCGCCCGCTGGGCACCGGGACGACGGCTGCTCAACGGCTACGGCCCCACCGAGACCACCGTGCTGGCGGTCAGCGGCGACCTGACCGCCGCCGACACCGACCCGGTGCCGATCGGGCTGCCCCTGCCCAACCACCGGGCGTACGTGGTGGACGACGCGCTGCGGGCGGTGCCGCCGGGGCAGACCGGTGAGCTGCTGATCGGCGGGCCGGGGCTGGCCGACGGCTACCTCAACCGGCCCGGCCTGACCGCCGACCGGTTCGTCCCCGACCCGTTCTCCGGGCTGCCCGGCGAGCGGCTCTACCGCACCGGCGACCTCGTCCGGCAGGCCGACGACGGGCGGATCGTCTACCTCGGCCGGGCCGACCGGCAGGTCAAGATCCGGGGCCAGCGGATCGAGCTGGGCGAGGTGGAGGCCGTGCTGGCCGCCGTACCCGGCGTCGACCGGGTGGCCGTGGAGGCGGTGCCCGGCCCGGCCGGGACCGAACTGGTCGCCTTCCTCACCCCGGCCACCGCGCCCGACGACGACGCCGTCCGGGCGTACGCCGGGGGGCGGTTGACCGCCGCGATGCTGCCGGCGCGGCTGCTGCGCCGCGACGACCTGCCGGTCAGCGCCACCACCGGCAAGCTGGACCGGCCGGCGCTGCGCGCGCTGGCCGACGCCGCCCTGACCGCCGCCCCCGCCGACGGGCCGACCGACGAGCCGACCGACCCGGTCGAGCGGGTCGTGCGGCGGGTCTGGACCCGGCTGCTCGGCGCGGCACCCGCCCCGGACACCGACTTCCTCGCCGCCGGTGGCAACTCCATCGCCGCGATGCGGCTGGTCGCGGCGCTCCGCGCCGAGCTGGGCCGGCACGTCGACACCCGGGACGTGCTGGCCGGGCGCACCCCGGCCGCGCTCGCCGCCCGGCTGCGGGCCGCCGCGCCCGCCGACGCCGACGGGCTGACCACCGGCAACCCGCCGACGCTGTCCCCGCCGCAGCGCCGGCTGTGGTTCGTCGACCAGCTCGCCCCCTCCAGCGCCCCCTACAACATCGCGGTCGCGCACCGGCTGCGCGGCCCGCTTCACACCGGCGCGCTCGGCGCGGCGCTGCGGGCCGTGGCCACCCGGCACGACGTGCTGCGCTGGCGCATCCCACAGACCGCCGGGGTGCCCTACGCGGTGTGCGAGGAACCGACCGACGTGGCGGTGCCGGTGGTCGACCTGACCGGCCGCGCCGACGCCGAGGCCGAACTGGCCGGGATGCTCGCCGCCGGTGCCGCACACGCCTTCGACCTGGCCACCGGCCCACCCTGGCAGGTGACCGTCTACCGGCTCGGCCCCGACGAGCACGTGCTGGCGATGACCATGCACCACGCGGTCTTCGACGGCTGGTCCGAGGCGGTCCTCTACGCCGACCTCGCCACCGGGTACGCGCACGCCGTCGCCGGCACGTCGCCGACCCTGCCGCCGCTTGCCGCCTCGTACGCCGACTACGCGGTGTGGCGCGACGAGCGGGACCGCCGGCAGGGCCCCGCCGACCTCACCTGGTGGGCGGAGCACCTGCGGGGCGTGCCGACCGTGCTGGACCTGCCCCGCGACCGGCCCCGCCCGGCCGTGCAGACGTACGCGGGCGCGGAAGCGGCGGTGACCCTGACCGCCGCCGCCGACCGGGCGGTGCGGGACCTGGCCGAGCGGCGCGGCAGCACCGTCGCGGCGGTGCTGCTGGCCGGGTTCGCCGAGCTGCTGCGCCGGCTCACCGGCGGTGACGACCACGTGGTCGGGGCGATCGTGGCCGACCGCCGGCTGGCCGCCTTCGACGACGTGGTCGGCTTCTTCATCGACACCGTCCCGGTGCGGCTGCGCACCGGCGGCGGCGACACGGCCGGCGGCAGCGGCGGGGTCGGGTTCGCCGAACTGGTCGACCGGTGCGCCACCGAGCTGCACGAGGCGACCGCCCACCCGGGCGCGCCGCTGGAGAAGCTCGTGGAGACCCTCGGCGTCGGCCGGGACACCTCCCGGGCGCCCCTGGTGCAGGTGCTGTTCAACGTGCTCAACTTCACCGCGCCCCGGCTGACGTTGACCGGGTTGACCGTCGAGGCGCTGCCGGTGCCCAAGCCCGGCTCCCCGTTCGACATCACCGTCTACGTGGTGCAGCGCGACGGCCGGTGCGGGGTGGACGTGGTCTACAACCCGGACCTGTTCGACGCCGACCGGATCGACGCGCTCCTGGCCGACCTCGCCGACCTGGTCGGCGCGCTCGCCGCCGACCCGGACACCCCGGCCGACGCGGTCGCGGTGGCGCTGCCCCGGCCGACCGTCCGGGTGGCGGCGCTGGGCGCGATGACCGTGGCCGCCACCGCACCGGCGCCGGTCGCGCCGGTGCCGACCGGGCCGGACGAGCTGACCGAGACCGAGGAGCTGATCGCCGGCATCTGGCGGCAGGTGCTGGAACGCGACCGGGTCGGGGTCGCCGACAACTTCTTCGACATCGGCGGGCACTCGCTGGCCCTGGCGGCGGTGCACGCCCGGCTCACCGCCGCCACCGGCCGGTCGATCACCATGCTCGACCTGTTCCGGCACCCCACCGTCCGGGCGCTCGCCGCCAGCCTCGACGGGGCCGCCGACCGACCCGAGCTGGCCCGCGCCGCGTTGCGCGCCGCCGCCCGGCGCGGCCGGACCCGTCGTACCCCGCCACCCCGCCGACCGCACCAACAATGACGCCGCCTCCCTCCCCACCGCCTACGGGCGGCACCTTGCGACAAAGGACGACCCCGATGCAGAACGAGATCGACACCGCGCCGCCCACCGATGCCGGCATCGAACCCATCGCCATCGTCGGGCTCGCCGCCCGGCTGCCCGGTGCCGCCGACGTCGGCGAGTTCTGGCGCAACCTGGTCGACGGCGTCGAGTCGGTCACCGAGCTGAGCCGCGACGAGCAGCTCGCCCGGGGTGCGACCGCCGACGAGGTCGACGACCCGGGCTGGGTGAACCGGGCCCCGCTGATCGACGGGTACGACACCTTCGACGCCGGGCTGTTCGGGATGACCAGCCGCGAGGCGGAGATGACCGACCCGCAGCACCGGCTGTTCCTGGAGAGCTGCTACACCGCGTTGCAGGACGCCGGCTACGACCCGGCCCGCTACCCCGGGGCGGTCGGCGTGTACGCCGGCACCGGCGGCAACACCTACCTGCACCGGTACGTGCTGCGCAACAAGCGGATCGGCGGCAACCCGCACGGCGCGGTCTCGCTGGCCACCGGCAACTCGCCCAACTACGTGGCGACGAACGTGTCGTACCGGCTGGACCTGCGTGGGCCGAGCCTGACCGTGCACACCGCCTGCTCCACCTCGCTCGTCGCCTTCCACCTGGCCTGCGAGGCGCTGCGCAACCACGAGTGCGACATGGCGCTGGCCGGCGGGGTCAACGTGGAGCTGCCGCACGTCGGCTACCTGGGCATGGACGGTTTCACCTCGCCCGACGGCCGGTGCCGGCCGTTCGACGCCGGGGCCAACGGCACGGTCTGGGGCAGCGGCGTCGGGGTGACCCTGCTCAAGCGGCTCTCCGATGCGGTCGCCGACGGCGACACGATCCGCGCGGTGGTGCTGGGCAACGCGATCAACAACGACGGCGCGGGGAAGGTCGGCTTCACCGCCCCCAGCGTCGACGGGCAGGTCGAGGCGATCGCCCAGGCGGTCGGGATGGCCGGGATCGACCCGCGCAGCATCAGCTACGTCGAGGCGCACGGCACCGGCACCGCGCTGGGCGACCCGATCGAGGTGGCCGCCCTGTCGGCGGTGTTCGGCCGGGACACCGACGATCGGGGCTGGTGCGGCATCGGCTCGGTGAAGTCCAACATCGGGCACCTGAGCCAGCCGTCCGGCATCGTCAGCGTGATCAAGACGGTGCTGGCGATGGAGCACGGGCTGATCCCCCCGACGATCAACTACGAGACCCCCAACCCGGGCATCGACTTCGCCGACACCCCGTTCTACGTGACGAACACCCTGACCAAGTGGGACACCGACGGCGGGCCGCGCCGGGCCGGGGTCAGCTCGTTCGGCATCGGCGGCACCAACGCCCACGTGGTCCTGGAGGAGGCCCCGGCCGCCCACCGGGCGGACCGGCGGGTCCGCCCGGCGCACCTGCTGACGGTGTCGGCGAAGACCGCGTCGGCGCTGGACAGCGCCGTCACCCGGCTCGCCGACCACCTGGCGGCCACCAGCGACGGGGGGCCGGGACTGCTCGCCGACGTGGCGCACACGCTGCGGGTGGGACGCCGGGAGTACCCGCACCGGGTGGCCGTGGTCGCCACCGACCTGGCCGAGGCGGTGACGGCGCTGCGTACCCCGCGCCGCCGCCAGGCCGGGGTGGTCGACGGCACCGCGCCGCGCACCGCGTTCCTCTTCTCCGGCCAGGGCGCCCAGTACGCCGGGATGGGCGCGCAGCTCTACGCCGAGGAGCCGGCCTTCGCCGCCACCGTCGACGAGTGCGCCGCGCTGCTCCGCCCCGAGCTGGGTCTGGACCTGCGGGACCTGATCCTCGGCCGCGACCCGCAGGCGGCGGAGAAGCTCACCGAGACCCGTTACACCCAGCCGGCCCTGTTCGTCGTCGAGTACGCCCTGGCGCTGCACTGGCAGCGGGCCGGGGTCCGCCCGGCGGCGATGATCGGCCATTCGATCGGCGAGTACGTCGCCGCCACCGTCGCCGGGGTGCTGACCCTGCCCGACGCGCTGCGGGTGGTCGCCGCCCGGGGCCGGCTGATGCAGTCGCTGCCGGCGGGGGCGATGCTGGCCGTGTCGCTCGACGAGACGCAGGTCGCCGCCCGGCTGCCCGAAGGGCTGTCCATCGCCACCGTCAACGGGCCCGGCACCTGCGTGGTGGCCGGGGAGAGCGCCGCAGTCGCCGCGTTCGCCGACGGCCTCGGCGGCAAGAAGAGCAAGCCGCTGCGCACCTCGCACGCGTTCCACTCGCCGATGATGGACCCGATCCTGGCCGAGTTCACCGCGCTGATGGCGACGGTGCCGCTGCACGCGCCGGCCATCCCGTTCCTGTCCAACGTGACCGGCACCTGGATCACCGCCGAACAGGCCACCGACCCGGCGTACTGGGCGGCGCACCTGCGCCGGCCGGTGCGTTTCGGAGACTGCGTGGCGACCCTGCTCGGGGCGGGCACCTGGGCGCTGCTGGAGTGCGGTCCGGGCCGGCAACTGGCCAACCTGGCCCGGATGCAGGTCGCCAAGGGCTCCCCGGCGCAGCGGGCGCTGACCCCGCTGGGCAGCCTGCCCGGGCCGGGTGAGCCCACCGGAGACCTGGCCACCCTGCTCACCAGCGCCGCCGCCCTGTGGTGTGCCGGGATCGGGGTGCGGTTCGACGCCGACCCGGCCGCCCGGCGGGTGCCGCTGCCCACGTACCCGTTCGAGCGGCTGCGTTACTGGGCCGACCCGGACCCGGTGGCGGCGGTGCCCGACGCCCCGGCCGACGCCGGCCCGCAGCCGCTGCAACGGTGGTTCGCGGTGCCGGTGTGGCGGCAGGCCGCCGCCGACCCGGCGACGGTGCCCGGCGGCCGCTGCCTGGTCCTCGCCGCCGGCCCGCGCGCCGACGCGCTTGTCGACGCGCTGCGGGCCGCCGGTGACGATCCGGTCGTGGTACGCCCCGGCACGGCGTTCGCGGCGACCGACGACGGGTACCGGCTGCGCCCCGGGCACCGGGAGGACCACGACGCGCTGGTCGCGGCGTTGACCGCAGGCGGCGTGCCGTCCCGGCTGGTGCACGCCTTCGCCCTGGACGGCTCGCCGGCCGGCCTCGACGCGGCTGCCGCCTGGGACGCCCAGCAGCGCGGTTTCTTCGACGCCCTGCACCTGGTGCAGGCGCTCGCCGGGGCGGGGGCGACCGCCGAGGAGCGGCCGCTCACCCTCGACCTGGTCACCGCGGGCGTCGGCGACGTTACCGGCGTCGACCTGGTCCGCCCCGAGCATGCCACCCTCGCCGGCCTGGCCCGGGTGCTGCCGGCCGAACTGCCCGGCCTGGCCGTACGGCTGGTCGACGCCGATCCGGCCGGCGACGGGGTCGACGCGCTCGCCGCCGAACTGCGCCGCCCGGTCGACCCGGAGCGGGCGGAGGTGACGCTGCGCGGCACCCGCCGCTGGGTGACCGGCTACGAGCAGGTCACCGTCGCCGCCGAGACCGGGTCGGGGGCGCTGCGCGACGGCGGCCGGTACCTGGTCACCGGTGGCCTGGGCGGCATCGGCGTCACCCTCGCCGAGGACTTCGCCCGGCGGGCGGGGGCGAAGCTGGTGCTGCTGGCCCGCTCCGGGTTGCCGCCGCGTGAGCGGTGGGACGACCACCTGGCGGTGCACGGCGGCGCGGACCGGGCCGGTCGGGCCATCGCGGCGATCCGTCGGATGGAGGCCGCCGGTGCGACGGTGCTGGTGCTCGCCGCCGACGTCACCGACCCGGCCGACCTGCGTCGGGTCCGGGCCACCGTGGAGGCCGAGTTCGGCGGGCTGGACGGCATCGTGCACGCCGCCGGCCTGCCCGGTGGCGGGATGGCCGAGGTGAAGGAGCGGGCCGAGGCCGAGCGGGTGCTCGCCCCGAAGCTCACCGGCACCCTCGCCCTGGCCGAGGTCTTCGGTGACCTGCCGTTGGACTTCGTGGCGCTGTGCTCGTCGATCACGTCGGTGATCGGCGGCTTCGGTCAGGTCGACTACTGCGCGGCGAACGCCTTCCTCGACGCGTTCGCCCGTTCCGGCGCGGGTTTCCGGGCCCCGGTGCTGTCGCAGAACTGGGGTGGCTGGGCGGAGGTCGGCATGGCGGTGGAGACCGCCGCGCCGGCCGCGTTCCGGGCCGCCGGCCGCGACACCGTCACCACGCCGGTGGACCACCCGGTGCTCACCACGAAGGTGGTCGGCCCGGAGTCGACGGTGCTGCACGGCCTGGTGTCCGCCGACACCCACTGGCTGCTCGACGAGCACCGCATCGGTGGGGTGCCGGTGGTGCCCGGCACCGCCCACCTGGAGTCGGTGCGGGCCGCGGTGGTCGCCGCCCTGCCGTGCCCCGCGCCGCAGGCCGCGGTGGAGCTGCGCGACGTGGTGTTCCTTGAGCCGTTCGCGGTGCCGCAGGGCACCGCCGCCCAGTACCGGGTCGAGCTGACCGCCGCCGAGGACGGTGTCGACTTCGCCGTCCGGAGCCTGGCCGCCGGCCAGCTCCGCACCCACGTGCGCGGCTCGGCCGGCTGGACCGTGGAGGCCGCCCCGCCGGCCCGGGTGCCGGTGGTCGACGGCCGGCGGGTCGACGACGACGCCTCGTTCGGTCGGGGCCGCACCAGCATGCTGACCTTCGGCCCGCGCTGGGCGTCGCTGGCCGAGCACCGGCTCGGCGACGGCGAGGAACTGGCCCGGATCGAGGCCCCGGAACCGGTCCGGGCCGACCTGCCCGCGTGGGGGCTGCACCCGGCGCTGCTGGACGTGGCCACCGCGTTCGGCCGGGGCCAGGGCGACGGCACCTACCTGCCGCTGTCGTACGGGCGGATCGTGGTGCGCGGGCCGCTGCCGGCGGTGTTCCACAGCCACCTGCGGCACCGGGCCAGCGCCACCGACGAGGTGGTCGCCGCCGACCTGTCGCTGACCGACACCGAGGGCCGGGAACTCGTCGCGATCGGCGACTTCGTGCTGCGCCGGGTCGACCAGGGCGCGGTCACCGGCGGGTTGACCGGCGTCGCCGACGTGGCGCCGGCCGAACCGGCGGCCGGGACGGTCACCGAGGACATCCGCCCGGTCGACGGCGCGGAGGCGTTCCGGCGCAGCCTCACCGCCGGCCTCGGCCCGCAGGTGGTGATCGCCACCCGGACGGTGGCGGACATCCGGCGGCGGGCCTCCCGGGTCACCACCGACGCCCTGGAGCAGGACCCGGAGCCGTCGACCGCCGCCGCGGCGGCGACCGGCGGCGGCTCGGCGCCCCCGCGTACCGAGCTGGAGATCACCATCGCCGGGGTGTGGCGCGAAGGGCTGGGGGTGGCCGAGGTCGGGGTGGACGACGACTTCTTCGCCCTCGGCGGCAACTCGCTGGTTGCGGTCCAGTTGATCGCCGCGATGCGCAAGGCGACCGGGGTCCGGCTGCCGATGCGCAGCCTCTTCGAGACCCCGACCGTGGCCGGTCTGGCCGAGCGCATCACCCAACTGCGGGCCGCCGCGGCCACCGACGACGAACCGGCCGCGCCGGCCACCATCCCCGCCATCCCGCGGCTACCCCGCGCCTGACGTCGAGAAAACAGGAGACCACGCAATGAGCGACACGATCGCCACGCTGCCGGTCGTCGTCGAGAGTGACGGCACCGCCCTGACCGAGCTGATCGACCGACGCCGGGCCGAACTGCGCGCCACCCTCGTCGAGAACGGCGGGCTGCTGTTCCGCGGCTTCGACGTGGGCGGGGTGGACGGCTTCGACGCGGTGGTGCGGGCGTTCTCCGGCGAGCCGCTGACCTACACCGAGCGGTCCTCGCCCCGGCACGCCATCAAGGGGAAGGTCTACACCTCGACCGACTACCCGCCGGACGAGGAGATCTTCCTGCACAACGAGAACTCGTACCAGGCGCGCTGGCCGCTGACGCTGTTCTTCTACTGCCTGACCGCGCCGCAGACCCTCGGCGCGACCCCGCTGGCCGACGTGCGCCGGGTGTACGCCGAGATCGACCCGGCGGTGCGCGAGGAGTTCGTCAGGCGGCGCTGGCTGCTGGTGCGCAACTTCCACGCCGACTTCGGCACCCGCTGGCAGGACGTCTTCGGCACCGACGACCGGGCGCAGGTGCAGGCGTACGCGGCGGCGAACCGGATCGAGCTGGAGTGGGTGGGCAGGGACGGGCTGCGGACCCGGGCGGTGCGTGACGTGGTGCACCACCGGCCCGGCTCGGACACCCCGCGGTGGTTCAACCACGCCACCTTCTTCCACCTGAGCACCCTGCCGAAGGACTACCAGGAGGGGCTGCTGGCGATGTTCGGCCCCGAGGGGCTGCCGGCGAACACCTACTACGGCGACGGCGGGGAGATCCCCGCCGACGTGATGGACCACCTGCGGGCCGCGTACCGGGCCGCCAGCGTCCGCTTCGACTACCGGCGCGACGACGTGCTGGTGGTCGACAACATGACCGCCGCGCACGGGCGGGAGCCGTTCACCGGACCCCGCAAGATCGCCGTCGCGATGGCCGAACCGCACACCCCCGACACCGCTGGAGCGAACTGATGGCCGACACCCGATTCCTGGTCGTGCGCAACGACGAGGAGCAGTACTCGATCTGGGCGGCCGACCGCGACCTGCCCGCCGGCTGGCACGACGCGGGCTTCACCGGCAGCCGCGAGGAGTGCCTGGCCCACGTCGACGAGGTCTGGACCGACATGCGCCCGCGTTCGGTACGGGAGCAGACGGCATGACCCGCGAGTGGACCTTCCCCGCCTCGTTCGCCCAGGAACGGGTCTGGATCGCCAACCAGCTGGACCCGGCCTCCCCGGTCTACAACGTGTCGGTGCCGTGCCGGCTGCCCGCCGACCTGGACGCCGATGCGGCGACCGAGGTGTTCGGCCAGGTCGTCGCCCGGCACGAGGCGCTGCGCACCCACCTGCGGGTCGACGACGGCACCCTGGTGCAGGTGGTCCGGGAGCACGAGCCGCCCCGGCTGCCCGTCGACGACCTGCGGGGGCTGCCCGACCCGGAGCGCCTGCGGCGGTCCGACGCGCTGCGCGCCGAACTGGCCCGGACCCCGATCCCGCTGGACGCGCCGCCGCTGTGGCGGGCCCGGCTGATCCGCTTCGACGACGGGTGGACGCTGCTGCTGGTGGTGCACCACGCCGTCTTCGACAGCCACTCGGCGGTGCTGTTCGGCGCCGAGGTCGCCGCGTTCGCGCGGGCCGCGTCGACCGGCGCGCCGGCCGCCGTGCCGGAGCTGCCCATCCAGTACGCCGACTTCGCGGTGTGGCAGCGCGACCAGCTCACCGGCGCGGAACGGGACCGGCAGCTCGCCTTCTGGACCTCTCACCTGGCCGGCGCCCCGAAGGCCACCGGCCTGCCGCTGGACCGGCCCCGCCCCGCGCAGCTCGGCTTCGCCGGTGACGAGGTGCGCTTCGACCTGCCCGCCGGGCTGCTCGACCGGATCGCCAGGCTGGCGGCCGCGTCGGCGGCGACGCCGTACATGGTGCTGCTGGCCGGTTTCGCGGCGCTGCTGTCGCGGATCTCCGGCGACACCGACGTGGTGGTCGGGGTCTCCACCGCCGGCCGGGAGAGCGCCGAGCTGACCCCGCTGATCGGCATGTTCGTCAACCCGGTGGCGCTGCGCTGCGACGTGGCCGGCGACCCGCGCTTCACCGACCTGCTCGGCCGGGTCCGTGACGGGCTGGTCGACGCCCTGGAGCACGGGCAGACCCCGTTCCAGGCGATCGTCGAGGCGGTCGCCCCGGAGCGGGACCCGTCGGTGCAGCCGATCTTCCAGACCGCGCTGAACTTCATCCCCGACTCCGGGCTGGACCCGGTGGAACTGGGCACGACCAAGGACGACCTGGCGTTCGACATCACCACCGGCGAGAGTCGGCTGGTCTACCGGACCGACCTGTTCGACCGCACCACCGCCGAGGCGGTCGTGGCCCGCTACGTCCGGCTGCTCGACGCGGCCGTGGCGGACCCGCGGCAGCCGGTCTCCGCGCTGCCGCTGCTCGCCGACGCCGAACGGGAGCTGGTCCTCGGCGGGTGGGCGGGGACGGCCGCGGCCGGACCGTCGGCCACCGTCGTCGACGAGGTGCAGCGGCAGGTGGCGGCCACCCCGGACGCCACCGCCCTGGTCTGCGGGGACGTCACGCTGACGTACGCGCAGCTCAACGCCGCCGCGAACCGGCTGGCCCGGACGCTGGTGGGCCGGGGCGTCGGTCCGGAGACCCGGGTGGCGCTGGCCCTGCCGCGCGGCCCGGAGCTGCTGGTGGCGATCCTCGCCGTGCTCAAGGCGGGGGCCGCGTACGTGCCGGTGGACACCGGCTACCCGGCGGGCCGGATCGGCTACCTGCTCGCCGACGCCGCGCCGGCACTGGTGCTGGCCGTGGCGGAGACCGCCACCCTGGTGCCGGCCGACGCGCTGCTGATCGACGGTGCCGCCCGGCCCACAGGCGACGCCGACGCGGCCGGGACGGATCTCACCGACGCCGACCGGGTCGCCCCGCTGCGCCCGGAGCACCCCGGCTACGTGCTCTACACCTCCGGCTCGACCGGCCGCCCCAAGGGCGTCGTGGTGGAGCACCGGGCGATCGTCGCGTACCTGGCCTGGGCCCGGGACACCTACCCGGGGCTGGCCGGCACCGCCCTGCTGCACTCGCCGGTCTCGTTCGACCTGACGGTGACCGGGCTGCTCGGCCCGCTCACCGCCGGGGGCGCCGTCCGGCTGGCCGGGATCGACTCCCCGGCGGCCCGGGTGGGTGGCCGGCCGACGTTCCTCAAGGTCACCCCGAGCCACCTGCCGCTGCTGGAGGAGGCGCTGTCGCCCACCACCGACCTGGTGATCGGCGGCGAGGCGCTCACCGGGGAACAGCTCGCCGACTGGCGGGCCGCGCACCCGGACGTGGCGGTGGTCAACGAGTACGGCCCGACCGAGGCGACCGTCGGCTGTGTCGCCGCCCGGCTCGCCCCCGGGCAGCCGGTGCCCGCCGGCCCGGTGTCGATCGGCCGGCCCACCGCCACCAGCCGGGTGTACCTGCTCGACGCCGCGTTCCAACCGGTCCCGCCGGGGGTGGTCGGCGAGCTGTACGTCGCCGGTGACCAGCTCGCCCGGGGCTACCTGGGCCGGCCCGGCCTGACCGCCGAGCGGTTCCTGCCCTGCCCGTACGGCCCGCCGGGGCGGCGGATGTACCGCACCGGTGACCTGGCCCGGTGGCGGGCCGACGGCACCCTCGACTACCTGGGTCGCCGCGACGACCAGGTGAAGGTGCGGGGGATGCGGATCGAGCTGGGCGAGATCGAGGCGGCGATGCGGGAGCACCCGGAGGTGCACCAGGCGGCGGTGGCCGTGCGCACCGACTCGGGGGAGCCGACCCTGGTCGGCTACCACGTCGGCACCGCCGAGGAGGCGCATCTCGCCGCCGAGCTGGCCCGGGAGCTGCCGGCGCACCTGGTGCCGGCCGCGTTCGTCCGGCTCGACGCGTTGCCGTTGACCCCGAACGGCAAGCTGGACCGGGCCGCGCTGCCCGCCCCGCCGGAGTCCGTGGCCGGCGACGGCTACGTCCCGCCGCGCACCGACGCCGAGACCCTGGTCGCCGAGGTGTACGCCGACATCCTTCAGGTGGAGAAGGTCGGCGCGCTCGACGACTTCTTCGCCCTCGGTGGCAACTCGTTGCGCGGCATGCGGGCGATGGCCCGGATCCGGGCCGAGGTGGACGTCGACCTGCCGATGCGGGCGCTGTTCGGCAGCCCCGTGGTGGCCGACCTGGCCGCCCAGATCGAGGCGCAGATCGCCGCCGAACTGGACGACCTTTCCGAGACCGAGGTCGCCGCGTTGCTGGCGGCGGAGAAGGACACTCCCGCATGACGGACCTGAAGGATTCCCGGGAGGCCGCCCGGGCGGCGTTGATCGCCCAACGGTTGCGCCGACGGCAGGCCACCCCCGCCGCCCGCATCACGCCGCGGCCCGAGGACGCCGAGGTGCCGCTGTCGTACGCCCAGGAGCGGGTCTGGTTCATGGACCAGCTCGCCCCGGGCGAGGCGGCGTACCACATCGCGGTGCCGTTGCGGGTGCGTGGCCCGCTCGACGTCACGGCGCTGCGCGCCGCCCTGGCCGCGCTGACCGCCCGGCACGAGTCGCTGCGCAGCCGGTTCCCCGCCGACGCCGACGGCAAGCCGACCGTGGTGGTCGCCGACGCGGTCGAGGTGCCGTTGACCGTGGTCGACGCTCCGGACGAGCGGGCCGCGCAGGAGCTGGTGGAGGCGGCCTCGCTCGCGCCGTTCGACCTGGCGGCCGGGCCGCTGCTGCGGGCGTTGCTGATCCGGTTGGCCGCCGACGACCACGTGCTGTTCCTCAGCAAGCACCACATCGTCGGTGACGGCTGGTCGGTCGACGTGCTGCTGCGCGACCTGATCACCGCGTACCGGGGCGGCGAGTTGCCCACCCTGCCGGTGCAGTACGGCGACTTCGCCGTCTGGGAGGCCCGGGAGCTGGGCGGCCCGGCGGCCCGGTCGCACCTGGACTGGTGGAAGTCCCGGCTGGCCGGGATCACCCCGCTGGAGCTGCCGCTGGACCGGCCCCGCCCGGCCACCCAGACCTACCGGGGCGACTTCGTCGAGTTCCGGCTCGACCCGGCGGAGACGGGACGGCTGACGGCGCTGACCCGGGAGTCCGGCGGCACCCTGTTCATGACGCTGCTCGCCGCCTACCAGGTCTTCCTGGCCCGGCACGCCGGCCAGGAGGACTTCGCGGTCGGCGCGTCGGTGGCCGGCCGGTCCGCCCCGGAGCTGGAGAACGTCGTCGGCATGTTCATCAACATGCTGCCGTTGCGGGCCGAGCTGACCGGTGACCCGACCTTCACCGAGCTGTTGGAACGCACCCGACGCAGCGTGCTGGACGGCTTCGAGCACGCCGAGGTGCCGTTCGCGAAGGTGGTCCACGAGCTGGGCCTGCCCCGCGACGTCAGCCGCTCGCCGGTGTTCCAGGCGATGTTCGTGTTGCAGAACTACGAGATGGGCCGCTTCACCGGGGTCTCCGACGCCACCGACGTGACGTTCGACTGGACCCCGATGGAGCTGCGGGCCACCCGGTTCGACTTCGAGCTGCACGCCGTGGAGACCGTCGACGGGCTCTGGGGCAAGCTGGTCTTCAACACCGACCTCTTCGACCGGGACACGGTGACCCGGATGGCCGACCGCTGGTGCGCCCTGCTGCGGGCGGTCGTGGCCACCCCGGACGTGGCGGTCTCCGCGCTGGACCTGCTCCCCGCCGGGGAGCGGGCGTTGCTGGCGTCCTGGAACGACACCACCGCCGACTTCCCGGCGGCCGAGACGCTGCACGGCCCGATCGAGGCGGCGGCGGCCGCCACCCCGGACGCGGTGGCGGTCACCATCGAGGGTGTCTCGACGACGTACGCGCAGCTCAACGCCGCGGCGAACCGGGTGGCGCACCGGCTGCGGGCGGCCGGCGTCGGCCCGGAGACCCTGGTCGGGGTCTGCGCGGAACGCTCCGTGGAGCTGGTCGCCGGCCTGCTCGGGGTGCTCAAGGCCGGCGGGGCGTACCTGCCGCTGGACCCGGAGTACCCGGCCGACCGGTTGGCCTTCATGCTGACCGACGCCGCGGCCCCGGTGGTGCTGGTGCAGGAGCAGCTGCGTGACGTGCTGCCCACCGTCGACGCGACGGTGCTGGCCCTGGACGACCCGACCCTCTGGGCCGACCAGCCGGACACCGACCCGACCCCGCTGGCCGGCCCGGAACACCTGGCGTACGTGATCTACACGTCGGGGTCGACGGGTCGCCCGAAGGGGGTGCCGAACACCCACCGGGGCATCGTCAACCGGCTCGACTGGATGCAGAAGACCTACCGGCTCGGCGCCGACGACGCGGTGTTGCAGAAGACCCCGGCCAGCTTCGACGTGTCGGTGTGGGAGTTCTTCTGGCCACTGCGCACCGGGGCCCGGCTGGTGCTGGCCAAACCGGGCGGCCACAAGGACGCCGGCTACCTGCGCGACGTGCTGGTGGCCGAGCGGGTCACCACCGCCCACTTCGTCCCGTCGATGCTGACGGTGTTCCTGGCCGAGGAGGGGGTGGAGGCGGCCACCGCGCTGCGGCGGGTGATCTGCTCCGGCGAGGAGCTGCCGCTGGCCTCGGCCGTCGACTTCACCGCCCGGCTGCCGCACTGCGAACTGCACAACCTGTACGGCCCGACCGAGGCGGCGATCGACGTCAGCGCCTGGCACTGCGACCCGGCGCTGCTGGCCGGGCTGACCGGCGTACCGATCGGTGGGCCGATCGCCAACCTGAGGCTGCACGTGCTCGACCCGGCCGGTCGGGAGTGCCCGGTCGGGGTGGCCGGTGAGCTGCACATCGGCGGGGTGGGGTTGGCCCGTGGCTACCACCTGCGGCCGGCGCTGACCGCCGAACGCTTCGTGCCGGACCCGTTCTCCGGTGAGCCGGGCGCCCGGTTGTACCGCACCGGTGACCTGGCCCGCTGGGTGCCGGACCCGGCGGGGCCGACGACCGGGGCCGACCCGGCCGGGGTGATCGAGTTCCTGGGCCGGATCGACCACCAGGTCAAGCTGCGCGGCCTGCGCATCGAGCTGGGCGAGATCGAGAGCGCCCTGCGCGAGCAGCCCGGGGTGGCCGAGGCGGCGGTGATCGTCCGCGAGGACAGCCCCGGCGACAAGCGGCTCACCGCCTACCTGGTGGGCCCCGCCGAGCACGCCGCGTTGAAGGCGGCGCTGAAGGAGACCCTGCCGGAGTACATGGTGCCGGCCGCGTTCGTCACCCTGGACGCGTTGCCGTTGACTCCGAACGGCAAGCTCGACCGCAAGGCGCTGCCCGCGCCGGTGGTCACCCGCGAGGCGTCGGTGGCCCTGGTGGAGCCGCGCGACGACACCGAGCGGCTGCTCGCCGGGATCTGGTCGGAGGTGCTGGGCGTGCCGACGCTCGGCATCGACGACGACTTCTTCGACCTGGGTGGGCACTCGATGCTCGCCACCCAGGTGGTGGCGAAGATCCGCCGGGCCGGGCACGGCGGCCGGGCGGTCGGCGTGATGGACCTGTTCCAGCAGCGCACCATCCGCGAGCTGGCCGCGTTCATGACCGGGGACGCCGAGGCGGCCGGCCCGCGTCGGCTGCTCTACGAGCTGACCAAACCGATCCCGGCCGGCAGGCGGGTGCTCAGCTACGTCTGCGTCCCGTACGGCGGCGGCAGCGCCATCGTCTACCAGCCACTGGCCGACGCGCTGCCCGCCGGGCACGCGTTGTGGTCGCTGGCCATCCCCGGCCACGACGTCGGGCTGACCGAGGACGCCCTGCCGTTCGACGAGCTGACCAGCCGGGTGGCCGCCGAGATCGTGGAGCGGATCGAGGGCCCGCTGGCCCTCTACGGCCACTGCGGGGTGGGCAGCGCGATCATCGCCGAGGTGGCCCGCAAGGTGGAGGCCGCCGGGCGGGAGCTGGAGGTCGTCTACATCGGGGCGATGTTCCCGTTCGCCCGCCCGAAGGGCGCCTTCGCGGCGTTGCGCAACCGGCTGGAGCAGTTGAGCAGCAACCGGCACTACGCGAGCTGGCTCAAGAGCATGGGGGTGGACACCGACGAGCTGGAGCCGGAGCAGGCCGACCGGATCATCAGCAACATGCGGGCCGACTCCCGCGCGTCGGAGGAGTACTTCACCGGGCTGCTCGACCGGGGCGCGGCGAAGCTGCGTGCGCCGATCGTCTCGGTGGTCGGCTCCGAGGACCCGGTGACCGACTACCACTCCGAGCGGTACGCGGAGTGGCAGTTCCTCAGCGACACCCTCGGCCTGGTGGTGCTCGACCAGGCCGGGCACTTCTTCCTCAAGTACCGGGCCGAGGAGCTGGCCGAGATCGTCACCCAGGTGCACCCGGCCGTGCGGGCCGGGGACGTGACGGCGTTGGGCCCGGCGGCCCGGGGTGAGGACGCCGGCTGGGTGGTCGCCGACCACCTGCGCGTCGGTGCCGCCGACCGGCCGGCCCCGGCGGCGGTGAAGCCGAGCATGGCCCGGTTCGTCGCGGTCACCGCCGGGCAGCTCGTCTCCACCACCGGCTCGGCGTTGACCGCGTTCGCCCTGCCGATCTGGCTGTTCACCCGGACCGGGTCGGTGGCCGACCTGGGTCTGCTGTGGGCGTTGGCGCTGATCTGCGGGGTGCTGATGCTCCCGGTGGCCGGCGCGCTCACCGACCGGGTCAGCCGGCGACGGATCATGATGATCGCGAGCTGCGTGTCGGGCTCCATCCAGCTCGTCCTCGCCGCCCTGCTCTGGACCGACAACCTCGCCCTGTGGCACATCTACGGGCTGGTGGCGCTGAGCCAGGTGGCCGGGTCGTTCCAGCGGATCGCCTTCCAGTCGGCGGTGCCGCAGCTGGTGCCCAAGCGCTACCTGGGGCACGCGATGGGCATCACCCAGCTCTCCAGCGGTTTCGCGATGCTCCTGATGCCGGTCTTCGCGGCCGGTCTGCTCGCCGCGATCGGCCTCAAGGGCATCCTGCTGATCGACGTGGCGAGCTACCTGGTGGCGGTGCTGACGCTGGCCGTGGTCCGCTTCCCCGACCTGCTCGGCTGGCGACCCCGGGAACGGCTGCTGGTGGCGATCGCCAACGGCCTGCGCTACTCGTGGCGGCACAAGGGCTTCCGGCTGATGCTCGGCTACTTCGCGCTGGGCAACGTCTTCCTCGCCCCGGCGCTGGTGCTCACCACCCCGCTGGTGCTGTCGTTCGGCAACGCCACCCAGGTGGCGCAGGTGGCGCTCGCCGAGGCGGTCGGCGCGGTGACCGGCGGGGTACTGATGTCGCTGTGGGGAGGGCCCCGGCAGCGGCGCATGATCGGGGTGCTGATCGGCAACCTGGGCACCGCCGTCGGCTGTGTCCTGATCGGCCTGGACGCCTCCGTCATCATGATCGCCTTCGGCGCGTTCTGGCTGGCCATGGCGATGACCACCGCCCAGTCGATCTACGCCACGATCGTCCAGGTGAAGGTGCCGCAGCGGTTCCACGGCCGGGTGTTCAGCCTGAACCAGACGATCTCCTGGTCGACCCTGCCGATCGGGTTCGCGCTGCTCGCCCCGGGCGCGACCGCGCTGTTCGAGCCGATGCTCGCCGACGGCGGGGCGCTCGCCGGTTCGGTGGGCGCGGTGATCGGCACCGGTCCGGGCCGGGGCATCGGCTTCGCGTACGTCTGCTTCGGGCTGGCCCTGGTGCTGATCACGCTCGGCGGGTTCGCGATCCGGATGCTGCGCCGGTTCGACATCGAGGTGCCCGACTCGCTCCCCGACGACCTGATCGGGGCGCAGGAGCGGCAGCGGCGGCTCGCCGAGCGGGCGAAGGCCCGCCCGGAGCCGGCGTCGGTGGCCGGCTGAACGCCCGCGCGGGCACGGCGACACCCGTCGTGCCCGCGCGGGCGCGGGACCCCCGACCGCGGCGGGTCCCCCGGGGACGGTGCCGCCTCGGGGCGAACGTCGCGGTCGGGCCTGGTCGTCGCAGTTCCGGGTGCCGGCCGGATCAGGCCCGGTCGACCCCGGTCACCAGGACTCGACCGGGTCGACGAGGTCGCTGTCCACCGGTTCCCGGGGCTCGGCCACCCAGGCGGAGAAGACCGGCAGCCCGTGCCACGGTCCGGGTTCACCGTCCCGGCGGTCGGTGGCCACCGCCAGCACCGCGTACGGGTGCCCGAACCGCAACTCGGCGCTGCGGCGTACGCCCTCCGGCGGGAGGCTGGTCAGGGCGAACGCCCCGGTCACGGCGGCGGCCTCGAAGCCGTACCGGCCGTAGTGCGCCACCGTCGTCTGCCGGGCCTCGACGCCCGCGTCGACGCCGAGCAGCCCACCCAGCGCCCGCCCCACCGCCGCGAACCCCAGCCCGGGGGCGGTCAGGTCGTGCTCGTCGCGGGCCGACCAGCAGGGCAGCACCGCCCGGTGGCGTTCCTCCCGGCCGTCGCGGGCGGCGGTGCGTACCGGCTCCTCGCGCAGCGTGCCGAGGGGACCCGGGCCCAGCGGCAGGTCGAACAGCGACCGGCGGGCCGGTTCGCCGTCCACCGCCGCGCCGGCCAGCGCGTAGCCGGCGGCGAGTACGTCGGCCGCCGGAACCGCCGGGTCGGCGAGCACCGAGAGCACCACCAGCCCGGCCCCGTCGCGCTCCACCGCCGCGGCGGCGTGCACGGCGACGTCGCCGGCCGGCCCGGTCGCCGCGATCCAGGCCCGGTGCCCGTGTTCCGGGCTGCGTAGCACCCGGGCCAGCCGCCCCGCCCAGCCGCCGCCCGCCCCGTGCCCGTGCTCCTGGCCCGCCCCGTGCCCGTGCTCCTGGCCCGGCCCGTGCCCTGTGCCCGGCCGGTGGGCGGGTCCGCCGTCCGGTCGGGCCGTGTCGCGGGGGGCGTCCGGGCCGAGCGCCGCGCCGGGCACCAGGTCGAACGGGGTGGCCCAGGAGATCCGGGTGGCCAGGGCACTCGCCAGCGCCAGCAGCACCCGGGGGGAGACGGTCAGCGGGAACCTGTCGATCAGCCCGAGGGTGTGCTCACGGGCCCAGGCGTCCAGGCCCGTCCGGTCGGGCATCGGGCCGGTGGTGGTGCTCCGGGGCAGCCCGTCCCACCAGCCGGCCAGCCGGTCGGGATCGGTGCCGGGCCGGTGCCAGACAGCGGTGGCCGACGGCACCAGCGGGTGCGGCCGGTCCAGCAGCGCGGCGGCGGCCGCCGCCGCGCTCTCGGAGTCGACACCGAGCACCCCGGCCAGTTCGTCCCGGACCGCGCCGGTGGCGGCCGGTGCGGCGAGCGCCAGCAGCAGCCAGGCCCCGAGCGGGGAGGCGACATGGTGCCGGTCGCCGAGGTCGGCGTGCAGCCGGGCGGCGTACCGGGCCAGCGGGTCGTACGGGATCGTCGTCATGCCCTCCACTGTGCCCACCGCGCGGGCCGGTGGCACCCCGGTCAGGACCAGAGTTCGAACGGCTCGTCGATCCGCTCGCCGGCCAGGAAGGCGGTGAGCAGCGCGGGCAGTCGACCCGGGTAGAACCGGGCGGTGCTGGTCACGATCTCCTCGACCGGCCACCAGCGGAACCCGAAGTAGTCCTCCACCTCGTAGTCGAGGCGGTCCGCGCCGTCGACGTCCGGCGCGGCGGCGTCGAGGCGTACGGTCAGCACCACCTCGTCCTGGACATGGCGCAACCGGCGGTGGATGAAGCTGGCCCGCCGTCGCCAGGTCGGCGGGCCGAGCTGCGCGGCGGTGACCACGAAGCCGGTCTCCTCGCGCAGTTCCCGCAGGGCGGTCTGCGGGTACGTCTCACCGGGGTCGACGCCCCCGCCGGGCAGCTCCCACCAGGTGCCCAGCCGGGGGTGTTCCGGGTCGCGGGTGTGGAACAGCAGGATCAGTCCGTCCCGGTCGCGGACCACCAGCCGCACGGCGGTGCGTTCGATCACCGGCAGGTCCCGGGGCAGTTCGGTCATGGGCCTCCCTCGACGGGGCACCGTCGGGGCGGCGACGGTGCGACGATGGCGATCATGGTGGAGCTCTTCGGTGAGGTGGCGGACGACTACGACGGGATCCGGCCGGGCTATCCGACCGCCCTCGCCGACACCATCCTCGCCTATCACGGTGGACCCCCCGCCCGGCTGGTCGAGGTCGGCGCGGGCACCGGCCTGGCCACCGCGCTGCTGCGTGACCTCGTCCACCCCGCCGGGCCGTCGTCCCCGGCGGCGGCCGGGACCGTCCCGGCGCGGGTGACCTGCGTCGAGCCGGACGCGCGGATGGCGGCGGTGCTGGCCGCCCGGTTTCCCGACGTCGAGGTGGTGGTCGCCCGGTTCGAGCAGTGGTCGCCGCCGCCGGCCGGGGTGCCCCTGCTGGCCTGCGCGTTGGCCTGGCACTGGCTCGACCCGGCCACCCGCAACCGGCGGGCCCACGACGCGCTGACCCCCGGCGGCACCCTGGCCGTCTTCGCCCACCGGTACGACTACGTCGACCCGGCCCAGTCGGCGGCGATCCGGGCGGCGTTCGAGTCGGTCGACCCGGTGCCGCACCACGACCGACCGGAGGACTGGTTCCACGCCGACATCCTCGGCAGCGGGCTGTTCACCGACGTCCGGTCGTCGGCGTTGCGCCGGCCGGTGCCGCTGACCACGGCGCAGTACCAGCGACTGGTCGGCACCTTCTCGCCGCAGCTGCGCCGCCCACCGCGGCAGCGGGAGCGGGTCCTCGCGGCGGTCGAGGCCGCCGTCGACGGCTTCGGCGGCACCGTCACCCTTGACCTGCGGACCACGCTGGTGCTGGCCCGGCGGCCGGCCTGAGCGAAAACCCACCGGACGGTCGTGTCGATCCGGCCCGGTCCCCGTTCGACCAGAGGATGAGCGGGTCGACAGGCGACCCGACGACGAGGAGCGACGATGGCCAAGTACATGCTGATCATGCGGAACACGGACGAGTCCCTGGCGACGATGATGAAGATCCCCTACGAGGAGATGCTGGAGACGATGGGGCGGTTCAACGACGAGTTGATCCGCGCGGGCGTGCTGGTGGCCGCCGAGGGCCTGGAGGACCCGGCGCAGGGCGTGGTGGTCGACTACAGCGGGGATACCCCGGTCGTCACCGACGGCCCGTACGGCGAGACGAAGGAACTGTTCGGCGGCTTCTACCTGCTCGACGTGGCGTCGAAGGAGGAGGCCGTCGAGTGGGCCCGGCGGATGCCGGCGGTCACCGGCAGCAGGTGCGAGGTGCGCCGGGTCCCCGGCATCGACGAGTTCCCGCAGGACAACGAGTTCATCGTCAGGGAGCGGGAGTGGCGCGAGCGGACCGGCCAGCTCTGAGCGTGGTCCCCACCGACGGCCCGCCGGGCGTCGAGTCGGCCCGGCGGGCCGTCGAGGCGCTCTGGCGCATCGAGTCGGCCCGGATCGTCGGCGCGCTGGCCCGGTACACCGGCGACTTCGCGCTCGCCGAGGACGTCGCCCAGGAGGCGGTGGCGCAGGCCCTGGTCGGTTGGGCGCGCGACGGGGTGCCGGCGAACCCGGTGGGCTGGCTGCTCACCACCGCCCGGCGGCGGGCGGTCGACGCGTTCCGCCGTCGGGCGGCGCTCGACGACCGGTACGCGGTGCTCGCCGGTCGGCTCGCCGGGCCGACCGGCGGCCCCGGGGACGGGGACCTGCCGTGGGATCCGGACCGGGTCGACGACGACGTGCTGGCGCTGATGTTCGTGGCGTGTCACCCGGTGCTCGCACCGCCGGCCCGGCTGGCGTTGACGCTGCGGGTGGTCGGCGGCCTGTCCAGCGAGGAGATCGCGCGGGCGCTGCTGGTGCCGGTGCCCACCGTGCAGGCACGGATCACCCGGGCGAAGAAGACCATCGCCGCCGCGCGGGTGCCGTTCACCCTGCCGGAGCCGCCGCAGCGGCGGGAACGCCTCGGCGCGGTCCTGGGCGTGCTCTATGTGATCTTCACCGAGGGGTCGACGGCGACGGCCGGCGACGACCTGCTCCGCCCCGACCTGGCGTACGAGGCGATCCGGCTGGCCCGGACGCTTGCCGCGCTGCTGCCCGCCGAGCCGGAGGTGCACGGCCTGCTCGCCCTGTGTGAGCTGACCGCCGCGCGGTTCCCGGCCCGGGTCGACGCCGACGGCGAGGCGGTGCTGCTGGCCGACCAGGACCGGCGGCGGTGGGACCGGTCGGCGATCCGCCGGGGGATGGCGGCGCTGCGCCGGGCCGTGGCGGCGGGGCGCGGCCTCGGGCCGTACGGGTTGCAGGCGTCGATCGCCGCCTGCCACGCCGTCGCCCCCTCGGCGGAGCGCACGGACTGGTCCCGGGTGGTGCTGCTCTACGAGGCGCTCGGCCGGGTGGCGCCGTCGCCGGTCGTCGAGCTGAACCGGGCCGTGGCCGTGGCGATGGCAGACGGTCCGCAGCCGGCGCTGGCCGTGGTGGACGAGGTCGCCGCCACCGGCCGCCTCGCCGGGTCGCACCTGCTGCCGAGCGTCCGTGGTGAGCTGCTCGCCCGGCTCGGCCGGACCGCCGAGGCGCGCGCCGAGTTGGAGTTCGCCGCCCGGCTGTGCCGCAACGTGCGGGAACGGGCGGTGCTGCTGCGCCGGGCCGAGAACCTCGACGGGTGAGCCGGCCCGGCTGGCGGTAGGCTGCCCGCCGTGGCAGGTCTGTTGAGGAACGTGGCGTCCCGGCTCGGCCGGGTGACCGGCGCGCAGCGCGCCACCCCCGGTCCGATCCCGGCGCAGGTGGCCCGGCGGCGTCAGGTCAGCGCCCTGCAACGGCGGGAGCTGTCGTACGCCCCGGAGCCGGACGGTCAGGCCGACCCGGGCGAGATCGTCTGGACCTGGGTGCCCTACGAGGACGACCCGAAGCAGGGCAAGGACCGTCCGGTGCTGGTGGTGGGCCGGTCCAGCCGCACCCTGTTCGGGCTGATGCTGTCCAGTCAGAGCGAGCGGGACGGCCAGCGGCACTGGCTGGCGCTGGGCCCGGGGGAGTGGGACCGTGAGGCCCGTCCGAGCTGGGTCCGGTTGGACCGGGTGCTCACCATGCGCGAGGACGGCATCCGCCGGGAGGGCGCGGTGCTGGACCGGGGGCGCTTCGACCGGGTCGGGCAGGCGCTGCGGTCCGGTTACGGCTGGCGCTGATCGTCGGTGTCGGGTGACGCCGCCCCGGCGGGGGTGTGCGGTTCAGCACTCGGCGAGGCGGGCGGCGTCGAGCAGTTGCCGGGGTGACTGCCGGCTGGTGACGCCCTTCGCCCGGTACATCGCGGCGTCGGCCCGGCAGAGCGCGTCGGCGAGCTGGGTGGGGCCGGTGACCGGGGCGAGCCCGACCGAGGCGGTGACCCGGACGCTGCACGGGCCCAGCGGGATGGGGGCGGCCATCGCCTCACAGAGCCGCCGGGTGGCGTGGTCGATCCAGCGCCGGTCGACCGAGGGGCTGGCCAGCAGGCCGGCGAACTCGTCGCCGCCGAGCCGGGCGACCAGGTTGTCGCCGGCGAAGGCGGCCAGCCGCTGGGCGACGCTGATCAGCACCTGGTCGCCGGCGGCGTGCCCGTAGCGGTCGTTGACCTGTTTGAAGTCGTTGAGGTCGAGGACCACCGCGATGAGGGGCTGCCCGCCGGCGTCGGTGAGCAGCGTGGCGGCCAGCCGGTAGAAGGCCCGTCGGTTGGGCAGCCCGGTGAGCGGGTCGTGGCTGGCGGCGTGCCGTTCCGCGGCCAGTTCGGCCTGCAACTGCTCCAGCTCCGCCTCGGCCTGCAGGGCCCGGCGGCGTAGCTGCCACACCGAGACCAGGGCTCCGGCCGCGGAAACGCCGGACGCGACGGTCAACGGATCCGGCACGGGTCCTCCCTCGCAGTGTCGGCGTACGACCCGTGCGGCGGCGCCGTCGTGCCCCGCCGGGTCGTCGTTTGCCCAGGTGAAGCCCTGAGCCTGGTAACCCAAAGTGAACGGATAAGTACCGTCCACGTGCGTTATCATGCTCGCTGTCCGAAGCAGATGCAATAGCAGATGCACGTGCAGCACGGCCGGATCTGATGTCGCACCGCTCCTTCGACACCGCAACGTCCTCTCGCGACAGTGGTTCCGCACCCCGACAGAAAGACATCCATGCAGCAGCCTGAGAACGGCGTCCCCGCCACCCAGTTGCCCCCGCTGAGGTGGGAGAAGAGCCGCCGCAGCAATCCCAGCGGCAACTGCGTCGAGTTGGCCGAACTGCCCGGCGGTGCCGGCATCGCCGTGCGCAACTCGCGCCACCCCGAGGGACCCGCCCTGATCTACACGGTGGACGAGATAGCGGCGTTCGTCCTCGGCGCCCGTGACGGTGACTTCGACCATCTGATCGGCTGACGCCCGACGGTCCCGCCCACGGGACCGTATCCGTCCGGAGGATGTTCACCTCACCGTCGGTTCATGGCATGCTTACTCGTCGGTCGGGCGGGGGCCAGGGACCGTGATCGGGTACAGGGGCATGCGCGGAGGGGCGGGGCACGTGACGATGGTTGCCGCCGAGGGGGGGACCGGCCACCGGCCCCACGGTGTTGCGGATGCTGCTCGGCGCGCAGTTGCGCCGGCTGCGGGAGGCCAAGGGTGTCACGCGGGAGGGCGCAGGCTGGGAGATCCGTTCCTCGGAGTCGAAGATCAGCCGGATGGAGCTCGGCCGGGTCGGCTTCAAGGAACGCGACGTCGCCGACCTGCTCACCCTCTACGGGGTGACCGCAGTGCAGGAACGTGAGGCGCTGCTCAAGCTGGCCCGCGACGCCAACAGCCCCGGCTGGTGGCACCGCTACGGCGACGTCCTGCCCGGCTGGTTCCAGTCCTACCTGGGCCTGGAGGCCGCCGCCGCACTGATCCGCAGCTACGAGGTGCAGTTCGTGCCCGGCCTGCTCCAGACCCCGGAGTACGCCCGGTCGGTGGTCCTGCTCGGCCACCGGGGTGCCGCCGTCGACGAGGTCGACCGGCGGGTGGAGCTGCGTATGCAGCGCCAGCAGGTGCTGCACCGGGCCGACCCGCCGCAGCTGTGGGCGGTGATCGACGAGGCCGCGCTGCGCCGGCCGATCGGCGGCCCGCAGGTGATGCACGGGCAGTTGACCGCGCTGATCGAGGCGACCCGCTCGTCGCACGTCCGGCTGCAGATCATCCCGTTCGACGCCGGTGGCCACGCCGCCGCCGGTGGGGCCTTCACCATCCTGCGTTTCGGCGACGACGACCTGCCCGACATCGTCTACATCGAGCAGCTGACCAGCGCCCTCTACCTCGACAAGCGGGAGGACCTGGACTACTACGCCGCCGCGATGGAGCGGCTCTGCGTCGAGGCCACCCCGCCGGAGCGGACCCCCGAGGTGCTCACCCGACTGCGTGACGAGCTGTACCCGCAGTGACGGCCGTACCGGGTCGTCGGCGGCACCGGGGCGGCCACTACGATGATCGACCGGAGACAGTGGACGGACGCCATCGACGACCGGATGGCGCGGAGTCATGGAGGACCCTGTGACCGCCGATGCCCCGACGGGCGCCGCCCCGCACCCCAGCGACCGGATCGACACCTCGGTCGCCCACCCGGCCCGCCGCTACAACTACTGGCTGGGTGGCAAGGACAACTTCCAGGCCGACCGGGACTCCGGCGACGCGATGGCGGCAGCCTTCCCGACCGTGCGTACCGCCGCGCTGGAGAACCGCCGGTTCCTGCAACGCGCGGTCGCCCACCTGGCCCGCGAGGCCGGCGTGCGGCAGTTCCTGGACATCGGCACCGGCATCCCCACGGCCAACAACACCCACGAGGTGGCCCAGGCGATCACCCCGCAGGCCCGGGTGGTCTACGTCGACAACGACCCGATCGTGCTGGCCCACGCCCGGGCGCTGCTGACCAGCTCGGCCGAGGGCGCCACCGCCTACATCGACGCCGACCTGCGGGAACCCGAGAAGATCCTGCACCACCCCGAACTGCGCCGCACCCTCGACCTGGACCAGCCGGTCGCCCTGATGCTGGTGGCCATCCTGCACTTCGTGACCGAGACCGATGACCCGTACGGGGTGGTCGGCCGGTTGCTCGCGGCGCTGCCGCCGGGTAGCTACCTGGCCGCGTCGCATGCCACCTACGACTACCTGCCACCCGCCGTGGCCGAGGAGGCCCGGGCGGGCAACCGTGCCGGCACCCCACCCGGCATGATCAACCTGCGCAGCCGGGACGAGTTCGCCCGCTTCTTCGACGGCCTCGATCTCGTCGACCCCGGCGTCGTCTCGGTGGCGCAGTGGCGGGCCGAGGCCGAACCGCAACCCCGGCCCACCGTCGACGAGGTCAGCGTGTACGGCGCGGTCGCCCGCAAGCCCTGACCGGAGCCCTGGCGGCCCGTACGCGGCCGGTCACCCGGGCGTGCGGTCAGGCCGGCTCGACCCGGTCCCCGACGGCCACCCGGCCGCCCCGTACCACCACCGCGTACGCCCCGACGCAGGGCTGCGGCCCCAGGCCCGGCAGCGGGACCACCCGGTTGCGTTCCGCCGGCCGGCGCAGCGCCTGCGGGGCACGGGGGAGCGGGCCGTGGGCCAGGGTGGGCACCGCGCAGCGGGGGGTCGGCGGGCACCGCGTCGGTCAGCGTGACCTCCCGGCCGAGCAGCCGGGACAGCGCGGTGTCCAGGCCGGCGTCGGGATGGTCGAGGACGGTGCCGTCGGGGAGGGTGAGGCGTACCCGGTCGGGGACGGCACCGGTCGCGCGGACGCCGAGCAGGGCCGACCACCGCCGGGGCCGCTTCGCGCTGCCCACCCGCCCGGTGTCGTGGTCGAGCACGGCGAGCCGGCGGTCCCCGGCCACCCCCCGACCGTCCACCGTGGCGTCGCGCAACGCCTCCCCCAGCATCGACTTGACCGGATACCGCCACAGTTCGGTCAATTGTCCCGGCACCGGGCCAGCGTACCGGTGCAGGGTCGCCGGTCCGCGTGGTCGATTCGTCGTCCGGCTCGTAACTTTGTCGGATGATCCCACGCTCCCTGGCGCTCAGCCCCCGTACGGTCGTCTCCACCGAGCCCCCCTCGGACGGGCCGGTGGGGTTCGTCACCGGTCTGGTGGAGCGGCTCGGCGGGCCCGGCGCGGGGCTGGCGGTGGCGCTGGAGAACCTCTTCCCGCCGATCCCCAGCGAGGTGATCCTGCCGCTGGCCGGCTTCGCCGCCGCCCAGGGGCGGATCAGCCTGGTCTCGGCGATCCTCTGGACGACCCTCGGGTCCGTGGTCGGCGCGTGGGTGCTCTACGGCATCGGCGCGGCGCTGGGACGGGACCGGATGCGGGCCATCGCGGCCCGACTGCCGCTGGTGAAGCTGAGCGACGTGGACCGCACCGAGGCGTGGTTCCTCAAGCACGGGGTCAAGGCGGTGTTCTTCGGCCGGATGATCCCGATCTTCCGCAGCCTGATCTCCATCCCGGCGGGGGTGGAGCGGATGCCGATCATGACGTTCCTGCTCTACACCACGCTGGGCAGCCTGATCTGGAACACCACCTTCGTGATGGCCGGGTTCCTGCTCGGCGACAACTGGCACGTCGTCGAGGAGTACGTCGGGTCGTTCCAGAAGGTCGTCATCGTGGTCTGCGTCGCCGTCGCCGGCTGGTTCGTGGTGAGCCGGGTCCGTCGGTCGCGGGCCGCCCGCGCCGCCGCCCCGACCACCGACGCCTGGTCCGCCGACGTGCCGGCCACCGACGCCGCGCCCGGGGGTGACGTTGCGGGCCGGCCGGACGTCGCCGACGGCACGCCCTACCGGGGGACCGTCTACCGGGGCGGACTCTGGGGACGCGACACCGACTGACCCGTCGCGGCGGCCGGGTTCCGGGCAGGCCGAATGATCCGTTGCGGCGGCCGGGCCGTACTGCTGTGCGGGGACCGGGACAGGGGAGGCGCGATGGTGGAGCCGGGGCAGGAGCACCGTCCGACAACGGAGGAACAGCGACCGGTCTTCGAGCCGGTGATCGAGGTGACCGGGGAACCGGTCGGGGCGACGGGGGAACCGGCGTACCGCTCACCCTGGCCCCGCGGCGCGCGGCTGCTGGCCGCCGCCGCGGTGCTCGTGGTCGCGCTCGGTGCGATCGCGGTGGTGGTGACCATGGCGAACCCCGACCGGCTGGGGATCGTCCCCTCCGGTGACCGCGCCGCGCCGCCGGCACCGGCGACCGCCGACCCCGGTGGCGCGGGTGCCGCCGAGGCCGGCGGGCGGACCGTGACCGCGCCGGTCGACGGGCTGCGCCGGGCCACCTTCGAGCTGCTGGACGGGGTGACCTCGTTCCGGCTGCGCACCGACGACCTCGGAGCCGACCTGTACCGGATCAGCAGCCCGGCCGACGCCGGACTCACCCCCCGGCCCGAGGTCGCAGGCGACCGGGTGCAGCTGCGGGTGACCCGCCGGGACGGGCCCGGCCGGGGTGTCGTCGACGTGACGCTCAACGCGCGGGTCACCTGGCGGCTGCGGCTGGTCGGCGGGGTCAGCGACCACGTTCTCGACCTCACCGGCGCGCGGCTGTCCGGGGTGGAGCTGATCGGCGGCGCGGCCCGCATCGACCTACGGCTGCCGCCGACCACCGGCACCCGCACCGTCCGGATGACCGGTGGCGTCAACCAGTTCGTCGTGCACGCGCCCGACGGCCCCCCGGTCCGGGTCCGCGCCGCCTCCGGCGCGGGCAGCGTCGTCTGGTACGGCGACCGGCGCGACGGGTTGGCCCGGGGCGCGACGGTCGGCTCGCCGAACTGGGACCGGTCACCCGACCGGCTCTACCTCGACCTGGTCGCCGGGGCGAACACCGTCACCGTCGTCGAGGACTGAACCGTGCGGGGCCGGACCCGGCGCGGGCCGGCCGGCATAGAGTCGGGTGGTGGACCGCACCGAATCGTTGCCGGCGCAGACCCGGCCACCCGGCGTCGCCGGCGAGGACCCGGGCAGCGTGCTGCTGCCCGGCCACGACGTGCCGCTGGGCCGTTACACCACCGTGCGCCGGCTGCTGCCGCAGCGGGCCCGCCGGATGGTCGGGGCGTGGTGCTTCGTCGACCACTTCGGCCCGGACGACGTGGCGCAGCGCCCCGGCATGGAGGTGCCCCCGCACCCGCACACCGGCCTGCAGACGGTGACCTGGCTGCTCGACGGCGAGATCGTGCACCGGGACAGCCTCGGTAACGTCCAGCCGATCCGCCCCGGCCAGCTCAACGTGATGACCTCCGGGCACGGCATCGCCCACTCCGAGCGGTCCCCGGCCACCCGTCCGCCGCTGATGCACGGCGTGCAGCTGTGGGTGGCGCTGCCCGACCCGGCGCGCGCCGGTGCCGCCGGCTTCGCCCACCACGCCGACCTGCCGCGCTGGCGGTCCGGCGACTGGGAGCACACCCTGCTCCTCGGTGAGCTGGCGGGCGAGGTGTCCCCGGCGTTGGTGCACACCCCGCTGCTCGGCGTGCAACTGGCGGCGCACGGCCCGGGCCCGGCGACGCCGCGCCTGCGACCCCGCTTCGAGTACGCCCTGCTGGCGATGTCCGGTCGGGCCCGGGTGGACGGCGTGTCGCTGGAGCCCGGCGCGCTGCTCTACCTCGGCGCCGGGCGGGACGGGGTGGAACTGACCGCCGAGCCGGGCAGCCGCCTGATGCTGCTCGGTGGCGAGCCGTTCGACGAGCCGCTGGTCATGTGGTGGAACTTCGTCGGCCGCTCGCACGAGGAGGTGGCCACCGCCCGGGCGGACTGGATGGCCGGGCGGCGGTTCGGCCGGGTCGCCGACGACCCGGCCCCGCCGCTGCCCGCCCCGCAACTGCCGACCGTCCGGTTGAAGGCCCGGGACCGGCAGGGTGACCTGCACGGTTGACCCGCCCGTGGTGTGCTCGCCCACAGTCTCGGCAAAATCAGCCGTACGGATGATGGCGTGGCCTACGATGATCGTGGCAGCGATGCCCACCCGGTTCGGGTGGCCACCCGGCGGTTCGCCGGTGAACAGGCACGCGTGCGCCCCAGGTCGCGGTTCGTGACCCGGGGCGCCCGCCTGTCCGGGGTCAGATGCTCCGCAGGTGCCGTGCGACCCGCTGGTGCCGCTTCTCCCTCGCCTGCTGTGCCCGCCGGGCGGGGTCGACCTCCGGTGCGGGGTCGATCCGGGCCGAGCGGGCCACCTGCGCGTCGTCGGCGTAGTCCACCGGCGGCAGCGCCCGCAACGCCCGCAGCACGTCGGGCGGCGCGCCCTCCCGTTCGGCCTGGCGCACCACGGCGTCCTTCGCCGCCGGGTAGTCCAGGCTGGACAGGTACCGCAGGACTTCGGTCCGACTGGCCATCGGTGGGCCTCCTCGCCGCCTCGATCCGGTCACGATCGGCGGCGGTTACCCGTCCGGCAGCAGGTCACGCGCAGGCGGCGCGAAAAGCGGGACGGGCGGCCTCGTTTCCGGGGCGGCCCGGCGGGTAACCGGGCCGCCTCATGTCGAAGGGAGCCCCACATGAACTACGACACCTTCGTCGACCAGGTGGCCCGACGGGTCGGTACCGACCCGGAGCGGGCGGTGGTGCTGGTCCACGCGACGCTGTCGAGCCTCGCCGAACGGTTGACCGGGGGTGAGGTGCTCGACCTGGCGACACAGCTGCCCGCGCCGTTGCGGCTGGCGCTGCGGCCCGGCCCCGGCACGGAGGCGGCCGAGCAGTTCGGCGCGGCCGAGTTCGTGGCCCGGGTGGCGCGGCGGGCCGAACTGGACGAGCCGGCCGCCCGGGACGTGGTGCGGGTGGTCTTCGGCACCGTCCACGAGGCGGTCAGCGGCGGCGAGTTCGACGGGCTGGTGACCCGGCTGCCCCGCGACTACCGCGACCTGGTGGAGCCGGCCCTCGCCCCCGGCATGGCCGCCCCGCGCCGGGCCTGACCCACGGTCGGGCCCGGGTCGGTGGGCGGCACACAGCGGTTGACCAGGGCAACCACGGTGGGACTGGCTTGGCGAGTCGTCCGGACCTGGCCTAACCTGGTCCGCACGAGGGGAGTACTTCCCACGAACCATTCCGGTCAGTACGGCGCGCTCCGGGTGCGCCTCGGGTGGTTGCCCACGACGAACGTGGGTGAAGGAGACCTCGAACATGGCACGGTGTTCGAGGAGGCTCCATGACCGATCTGTCGTATTTTGCCGCCGGTGGGTTGTCGTCGGTCGGCACCCCCACCCTGTGGGCGGTGACCATCGTCGGCGTGCTCGCCCTGCTGGTCCTCGACTTCCTGGTCACCCGGCGACCGCACGAGGTGTCGATCCGGGAGGCGCTGGGCTGGTCGGCGTTCTACATCGCGCTGCCGCTGGCCTTCGGCGGCTGGATCTGGTACCGCTTCGGCTCCCAGCAGGGCGTCGAATACCTGACCGGTTACCTGGTCGAGAAGTCGCTGTCGGTCGACAACCTCTTCGTGTTCATGCTGCTGCTGGCCGCCTTCGCGGTGCCCGCCGTGCTCGCCCAGCGGGTGCTGCTCTACGGCATCGCCGGGGCGCTGGTGCTGCGGGCGGTCTTCATCGCCCTCGGCGCGGCGGCGTTGCAGACCCTCGACTTCGCGTTCCTGATCTTCGCCGTCATCCTCATCGCCACCGCCGTCAAGCTGCTGCGCGACGCCCTCTCCGGGCACGAGCAGGAGGTCGACATCAACAAGATGCGGTCGGTGCGCCTGCTGCGCCGGTTCATGCCGGTGGTCGACGAGTACCACGGCACCCGGATGACGGTCCGGCAGCACGGCCGGCGGGCGCTCACCCCGTTCGCCCTGGTGGTGGTCGCGGTGCTCGCCACCGACATCGTCTTCGCGGTCGACTCGGTGCCCGCCGTCTACGGCATCACCGAGGACCCCTACCTCGTCTTCGCCACCAACGCCTTCGCCCTGCTCGGGCTGCGGGCGCTCTACTTCGTGCTGCACGCCGCGCTGAGCCGCCTGGTGCACCTCAGCTACGGCCTGGCGATCATCCTGGCCTTCATCGGCGTCAAGCTCGGCCTGCACTGGGCGCACGGCATCTGGTCGGGCGTGCCGGAGATCCCCACGCTGGCCTCGCTCGGGGTCATCATCGGCGTGCTGATCGTGGTCACCCTCACCAGCCTGCGGGCCACCCGCGACCGGGAGCCCGGCGACGCCGAGGTCGTCGTCGACAAGCACTGACCGTACGCGACAGGCGGCGGCCCGCGACGGGGCCGCCGCCGAAGGCGGGCCGGTGCGCCGGAACCCTCCCGCTTACGCCCGCCGGGTGGTACGACTGACGGGTGGGAATCGTGTCACCGGGCTTCCAGGGCCGCCGTCGGACGAGCGACCCGGCCCTGCCGCCGGGGCAGTACCTGACCGAGGACTTCCCGGTGCTGTCCGCCGGGCCGACCCCCCGGGTTCCGCTGGACCGGTGGGAGTTCGTCCTCACCACCGAGACCGGCGAGGAGGTCCGCTGGTCCTGGGCGGAGCTGATGGAGCTACCCCAGGAGACCCCCACGGTAGACATCCACTGCGTCACCCGGTGGTCGAAGTTCGGCACCAGCTGGCAGGGCGTCTCGCTGGACGTGCTGCTCGACGGCGTGGACACCGCCGCCGACTACGCCCAGGCCCACTCGTACGGCGGCTACACCACCAACCTGCCGCTGGACGACCTGCGCGACGGGCAGGCCTGGGTGGTGCACGGCTACGACGGCGAACCGCTGCCCGCCGAACACGGCGGCCCGGCCCGGCTGCTGGTGCCGCACCTCTACTTCTGGAAGTCCGCCAAGTGGGTACGCGGCCTGCGGCTGACCGTCGAGGACGAACCCGGGTTCTGGGAGACCGCCGGCTACCACGACTACGGCGACCCGTGGCGCGAGCAGCGCTACCAGGGCGACTGAGGTGACCGCGGCCGGTGGTCGGCTGGCACGGCCGGTGGACTGGCGGGTGGCCCGGCTGGCGCAGCGCCGCGTCGAGACGCCCACCGCGCAGACCCTCGAGCTGTCGGTGCCCGGCTGGCCGGGGCACCTGCCGGGGCAGCACGTCGACGTCCGGCTCACCGCCCCCGACGGCTACCAGGCGGCCCGCTCGTACTCGCTCGCCGGCCCGGCCGACGGCGACCGGATCGCGTTGACCGTGCAGCGGGTGCCCGACGGCGAGGTGTCGCCGTACCTGACCGACACCTGGGCCGAGGGCGACCCGGTGGAGGTGCGCGGCCCGGTCGGCGGCTGGTTCGTCTGGCGACCCGGGCAGACCGCGCCGGTGCTGCTGGTCGCCGGGGGCTCCGGGGTGGTGCCGCTGATGGCGATGGTGCGGGCCCGCCGGGCCGCCGGCAACCGCGCGCCGTTCCGGCTGATCTACTCGGTCCGCACCCCGGCGGACGTGATCTACGCCGACGAGCTGCGCACCCGCGCCCGCGACGACCCCGGCCTGGACGTCACCTACGTCTACACCCGCGAGGCCCCCGACGACTGGCGGGGCGAGCCGCACCGGATCGGCCTGGCCGACGTGAACACCCACGGCTGGCCGGCGGACCTGGAACCGCTCTGCTACGTCTGCGGCCCGACCGGCTTCGTGGAGACCGTCGCGGATCTGCTGGTGGGGCTGGGCCACCCGACCCGACGGGTCCGCACCGAACGGTTCGGGCCCACCGGCTGACCGGCGAGGAGAACCGATGACCGAGATGTCCTACCTGGACGGCAACATGCTCGACGGGCCGCTGCGCGAGCTGCTGGCCGTGGACCTGAGCGCGGCGACCGGGCGGTGCGCGTGGTGCGGCATGGTCGGCCCGATGGCCGGCCTGCGCGTCTACGCCCACGCCCCCGGGCTGGTGGGTCGCTGCCCGGCCTGCGCCGAGGTGATGCTCCGGCTGGTCCGGGCCCCCGACCGGGCGTGGCTGGACCTGCGCGGCGCCACCTACCTCCAGGTGCCGATGCCGCCGACCGGGCCGCCGTTTCCGCGCTGATCAGTGCGGCGCGGCGGCGACCGACGCCCGGCGCACCAGCGGGCACGGCAGGGCGACGTGCCGGGCCACCCGACGCCGGGCGCCCTTCGGTCGGTCGAGCAGCTCCACCATGGTCTCTACCGCCCACGCGCCCATCCGGTGGTGCGGCAACGCCACACTGGTCAGGGCGGGGAACAACCCGTCGGCGATGACCTCCTGGTTGGCGCAGCCGACCACCGAGAGCTCCTGCGGGATCCGCAGGCCCAGTTCGGCCGCCGCCCGGTAGACCCCCATCGCCATCGCGTCGGTGAAACAGAACAGCGCCGTCGGCCGGTCGGCTCCGTCGAGCAGGGCGCGGGCCGCGCGGTGCCCCCCGGCGGGGTCGCCGACGTCGGCGCGCACCAGTTCCGGCCGGTACGGCACCCCGGCCGCCCACAGCGCCTCCCGGTAGCCGAGCAGCCGACCCCGGGCGGCGGGGACGTCGTCGACGGTGGTGACGAAACCGATCCGCCGGTGCCCGTGGGCGAGCAGCTCCCGCACCGCCGTGGCGGCGCCGTCGCGCTCGTCCGGCACCACCGAGGGGAGCGTGGCGTCGGCACTGCGGGCGTTGAGCAGCACCACCGGCATCGGGCGCAGCTCGTCGGGGACCCGTACCACCCGGTGGTCCATGGTCGCGTAGAGCACGCCGTCGACCCGGTGCCGCGCCAGGGCCCGGATCTCCCGCCGTTCGACCTCGGGGTCACGGCCGGTGGTGAGCAGCAGCACCCATCCGCGCGCCGACGCGGTCTCCTGCGCGCCCAGGACGAGCCGCCCGGCCTGTCCGGTGGCGGCGACGACGTCACCGAGCAACCCCAGGGCGTACGACCGTTGCAGCCGCAGCCCCCGGGCCAGCCCGTTCGCGGCGTAGCCGAGCTGACGGGCCACCGTCTCGACCCGTTCCCGGGTCTGCGCGCTGACCCGGGTACCGGACTTGTTGTTCAACACGTGGGACACGGTGGTCACCGAGACACCCGCGGCGGCGGCGACGTCCCGGATGCTCGCCTTCGGTGCCATCGGTTCACCTTCGTGTCGCTCGTGTCTCGGCCGTCGGGCACGACGGTCCGACAACGCTAGCCGACCGCACCCACCGGTGGAGATCACCAACGGTCCCGCGCACGGGATGGTCGCCCGGCGGTGCCGACAGGTCGCCGGACGGTGGTCCGGACCGTCCACCCGGCGCCGCCCGCCGGGCCGACCGGCGGGCGGCGCCGCCCGGCTCAGATCCGGGAGGTGAAGGCGACCAGCACCTGGTACGGCGCGGGAGTGCCGGTGTTGTCGAAGCAGATCACATCCACCGGGGCGTCCACCGCGTACGACCACGGCTGGGTCAGGTTGCAGTAGTTCGGCCCGGTGCCCTGCGCGGTGACCTGGGCGTGCGTCTCCTTCTGCCCGAGCTGCTTGAAGGTGACCAGGTAGCGGCCGGCCGGCGCGAGCGGCGCGATGGTGTTGACGCCCACCCCGAGCTGGGAGTTGTCGTTGGTGGGGCCGCCGGCCGCGCTGGCCAGGTGACCGAAGAACTTCGGCGGGGCCAGCGACCCGATCACCGACCGTCCCCGGTGGTAGGAGAGGGTGAAGTCGGTGTTCACCGGCGCGCCGGCCTGGTCGAAGCAGAACACGTAGACCAGGACGTCGGTGCCGGAGGCGCCCCAGCGGGCGACGGTGCACCGGCGCGGACCGGCGTTCGGCTGGATCGCGGTGGCCTGCACGTTGCCGGCCAGCACCCCGGCCAGCCCGACCCCGGGCAGCTTCACCGACCACTGCCCGACCCCCAGCGGGGCCAGCGCGGCGGGGGCCCCGGTGGACACGTACGACTGGACCAGGCCGCTGACCCCGCCCTGGACGTAGGCGTGTGCGGTGCCGGCCGGCAGTACCCCGGAGCTTGCGGTCCACAGCACGGTGAACCGGCTGTCGTCGCGGGTGCCGCCGGGGGCGAAGCACTGCACGTCGACGATCTCGTCGGTGCCCGACTGGAACCAGCGCACCACGGTGCAGTAGTGCCCGGCCCGGTCGACCGGGGTCACGTGCGGCACCCCGCGTGCACCGGCCCCGATCTGCGGGAAGCGCACCTGGAACCGGCCCGGGGCGAGTTTGACGCCGGTGGCCCAGGCGGCCGGGAAGGCGGTCTTCCAGGTCCCCCACTGCCGGGTGGTGTCCAGCACGGTCCAGCTGGTGACGGTGGGGTTGTCGACGTAGGCGAAGCCCCAACGGTCCGCGGTGGCCGCCGCGGCGGGTGCGGTCGGCGCGAGCCCCACGGCCGCCAGCAGGGCGGCCAGTGCGACGGCGACGACACGACGAACTCTCATCTGTCCCTCCGATTGGTGGTGGTCGAACAGAAACTCAGCGTGAGCGGAGGGCGCGCCCAAAGCAACGGTGTCGTCCACCCGGTGTGACTACAGTCGGGAGCCCGTCACTGATGTATCAAACGGCCCGCTGCGCCCTCGTCCGCCGCCCCGCTGCGGTCCGGCGGTGCCGGGGCGACCCGACACGTTTGTCGTGCCGACCGCCGGGAAGGGAGCGGACATGACGAAACCTCGGGTGGTGATCGTGGGCGCCGGTTTCGCCGGTTACCACGCGGCGAAGACGTTGCGTCGGCTGGCCGGCGGACGGGCCGAGATCGTGCTGCTGAACTCGACCGACTACTTCCTCTACCTGCCGCTGTTGCCCGAGGTGGCCGCCGGGGTGGTCGAACCCACCCGGATCTCGGTCCCGCTGACCGGCACCCTGCCCGGCGTGCGGGTGGTCGTCGGCGAGGCCGACCGGGTCGACCTGCGCCACCGCTGGGTCGGCTTCACCAACCCGGAGGGGGAGCGGGGCCAGCTCGCCTACGACCGGCTGGTGCTCTGCGTCGGCAGCGTCAACAAGCTGCTGCCCATCCCCGGCGTGACCGAGTACGCCCACGGTTTCCGGGGCCTGCCCGAGGCGGTCTACCTGCACGACCACGTGGTCCGCCAGATCGAGCTGGCCGAGCAGGCGCAGGACCCGGCCGAGCAGCAGGCCCGGGCCACCTTCGTCGTGGTGGGCGCGGGCTACACCGGCACCGAGGTCGCCGCGCACGGGCAACTGTTCACCGACGCGCTGCACGCCCAACGCCCCCGGTTGACCGTCCGCCCCCGGTGGATGCTGCTGGACGTCGCCCCCCGGGTGCTGCCGGAGCTGGACGAGCGGATGTCGGCCACCGCCGACCGGGTGCTGCGCCGCCGGGGGGTCGACGTGCGGATGGGCACCTCGGTCGCCGAGGCCACCGCCGACGGGGTGCACCTCACCGACGGCGAGTACGTCCCGACCTGCACGCTGGCCTGGTGCGTCGGGGTACGCCCCGACCCGTTCGTGGCCGAGTTGGGCCTGCGTACCGAGAAGGGCCGGCTGGTGGTCGACGAGTACCTCAACGTCCCCGGCTTCCCCGAGGTGTACGCCTGCGGCGACGCCGCCGCCGTGCCGGACCTCACCCGCCCCGGGCAGCTCTGCACGATGACCGCCCAGCACGCGCAACGGCAGGGCAAGCTCGCCGCGCACAACATCGCCGCCTCCTACGGGCACGGCAGGCGTCGCCCGTACAAGCACCATGACCTGGGCTGGGTGGTCGACCTGGGGGGCAGGGACGCGGCGGCGAACCCGCTGAAGCTGTCGCTGTCGGGGCTGGCCGCCAAGGCGGTCACCCGGGGCTACCACCTGATGGCGATGCCGGGCAACCGGGCGCGGGTGAGCGCCGACTGGATGCTCGACGCCGCGCTGCCCCGCCCGGCGACGCAGCTCGGTCTGGTTCCGGCCCACGCCGTGCCGTTGGAGAGTTCCTCGCCCGAGATGCCGGTGCGCACCCGCTGAGCGGCGGCGACCGTGCGGCCGCGGGACGCGGGTGGGTGGTCGGCGACGACCCGCGTCCCGGCTTCACTCCCGCGGGGTGAGGGGCGCTCACCCGCGCGGGACGGACCATCGGGACGACCGGAGGTCTTCCGAGGCACGCGGAAGGGTAGGTCGTCATGAAGAGGATCGTGGAGATTGTCCCGGCCCGTCCCGGCTGGTACTCCCGCTGGCAGGTCGGCCCCGAGCTGACCCGGTGCTACCCGGTGAGCCTCTGGGCCCTGGTGGAGGAGGCCGACGGATCGGGCCGGGAAGTGGTGGGCATGGACTGTGCCGGGCAGTGGCCCGGCGCGGAGGACAACGAGTCGGGCGGGGGTTTCGTCCGCTATCTGTTCCGGATGCCTGATTCCGGTCCTCCGGATGACGCCGAGCCCCCGTCGTCCGCCGCGCCCCGGTCGACCGGGCCGCGCCGGCAACCCGCCGTCGAGGCGCAGGAGACCGTCGTCAGCGCCTGACGGCGGACCGCCCGGACCCTCCTCCCGGCCCCCGGCCCCTGGTCCCAGGGTCGGGGGTCACCCCGGCCGGGCGGCTCAGCCCACCTCGCGGACGTCGTCGCCTGCGTCGGACGCCGGCTGCTCCTCCACCGCCAGCAACTCGGTCAGGCCGGTGCGGTCGAGCAGCTGCTGCAGCCGGGCGTTGACCCCGGTCAACCGGACCGGCCCGGCCCCGCCCTGGCTGAGCACCACGAACGCGCTCAGCCCCGACGAGTCGCACAGGCCGACCCCGCCCAGGTCGACGATCAGCGCGCGGTGGCCGTGCGCGCGGACCCCGGCCGCCGCTTCGATCAGCTCCGGGGCGGTGTCGAAGTCGAGGTCGCCGGTGAGTCGCAGCCGGGCGGTGCCGGCGTCGAGCCGGGTCACCTCGATGGTCAACAGCTGCGGGCGCATGTCCCCATGTTCCCAGCCCCGGGTGATCGGGAAACGTCGGGGTTCGCTCGACGGTGACCGGGTTCAGGCGGTCGGGTTCAGGCGGACGTGGCCGGACGCTGCGGCGTGGGGGTGGACCGCTGCGGTACCTGACGGGCCAGTAGGCCGGTGACCCCGGTCATGTCGAGGATGGTGGTCAGGAAGCGGGGGACGGCCCGCAACCGGACCAGCGTCCCGACCCGTTGCCCCTCCCGCCAGGCGTGCACGATGACCGACAAACCGGTGCTGTCGATGAAGGTCAGCCCGGAGAAGTCGAAGACGATCACCGCCGGGCGCTCCACCAGCACCCGGTCGACCTCCACCCGCACCGGGCGGGAGGTGGCGTAGGCCAGCTCACCGCCGACCGACAGGACCGGCGCCCCGGGGTCGGAGCGGTCCACCGACATGGTCAGGGGGGCAGCCTCGGTTTTCCTTCCAGGGGACACCACAGCACGCCTTTCCGACAGGGCCGACGGTCGGGCCGGACTACGCCGGATCGTAACAACCCGCTGGTGTGCCCGCAGGGGTGCGCATCCGCGCCGGGGACGCCGTGCGGTGGCGGTGCCCGCGTTCCGGCGTAGGCTGAGCGGAACAGATTGGAACATACGACCTACATCCGGGATGTGCCGGATGGCGACAAGGGGAGTGGGGCTCAGCTGGTGGGTGCTGCCGACGTCAGGGGCTTCGACCCGGGCGACGGACGGATCTCCACGCCGAGTGCCGGTCGGGCCGCGGCGCGGTCCGTCGGCGCGCCCGCCGGCCTGCCGCCGTTGGCCCCCGACCGGGCCGGCCCCGATCCCGCCCGGCCCGACCCGGACCGGGTCGACCCGGCCTGGTCCGAGGTCCTCGAACACTTCCGGGAGGGCCTGGTCGTCTGCGACGCCGACGGGGTGGTCCGGCACGTCAGCCCGGTGGCCGAGCGGCTGCTGCCCGAGGTGTCGCCCGGCCGTCCCCTGGCCGCCGCCGGGCTCGCCGTGCTGACCGGGGCCGTCGAGCCGGACGGGTTCGGTCACCACGGCCGGCGACTGCGCATCCGCCGGGTGCCGCTGTCCGGCTCCCGGAGCTGCCTGTACGTCGAGGACGTCACCGACAGCGTCTCCCGCGCCGACGCCCTGCTCGCCGAGCGGGCCCGGTCGGCCTTTCTCGCCGTGGTCGGCGAGAAGCTGGGCAACCCGCTGCACCCGGACCGGGCCGCCGCCGCCGTGGTCCGGCTCACCGTGCCCACCCTGGCCGAGGTGGCGGTGCTGGTGCTGGCCCCCCGCTCCGGGCGGGCCCGGTGGTGGCGGGCGACCCGGGCCGACGACGAGTCGCCCACGGTGGACAGCGGCATGCTGCCCGCCGCCGCGCTGCCCCCGGCCATCGTCGAGGGGCTGTCCGGGGTGGAGCCGCACACGGTGGACTGGCTGGTCGACCAGGCGGTCGAGGCCGGATGGCTGCCGGGGTTGAGCGCCCGCGAGGTGACCGCCCGGGTGGTCCCGCTGCCCGGCCGGGACGCCCCGGCGGGTGTGCTGCTGGTGGCCCGGCGTACCCGGTGGTACGACGACGCCGACGTGGACCTGGTCCGGGCCTTCGCCGCCCGGGCCGGCGCGGCGCTCACCACCGCGGTCCTCTACCGCAACCAGGCCGAGGTGGCCGACACCCTCCAGGCCAGCCTGGTGCCGGTGGAACCGGCCGAGGTGGCCGGGGTGCAGTGGGGCACGGCCTACCGGCCCGCCCAGGCGAGCCTGCGCATCGGCGGCGACTTCCACGGCGCGCACCGGCTGGCCGACGGTGGCGCGGTGTTCTTCCTCGGCGACGTCTCCGGCAAGGGGGTGGAGGCGGCGGTCTTCACCGGCCAGCTCCGCCAGTGCCTGCAGGCGCTCTACCGGGTCGAGTCGCAGCCCGGCCGGCTGCTGAAGCTGCTCAACGACGCCCTGCTGGAGACCACCCAGGCGCACGGGCAGGGCCGGTTCGCCACGATGGTGATCGGGGTGGTGCGCCCGCACCGCGACGGTGGGCTGTCGCTGACCCTGGCCGGTGGCGGGCACCTGCCGCCGCTGGTGCTGCGCCACGGCGGCGAGGTGGAGACGGTGCCGCTGAGCGGGATGCTGATCGGTGTGGTGCCCGACCCGCGCATCGGCGAGGTCACCGTCCGGTTGGCCGTCGGGGAGACCTGCCTGCTCTACAGCGACGGGGTGACCGAGGCCCGGGGCGGCCGGCGCGGCGACGAGCAGTTCGGGCAGGACCGGCTGGTCCACGTTGTCACCGGCTGCCACCGGATGCCGGCCCCGGCGCTCGCCGAGCGGGTCGAGCAGGTCACCTGCGACTGGCTGGCGCACGGCGACCACGACGACATCGCGGTGCTCGCCCTGCGGGCCACCGGACCGGGTGGCCGTCCCCGGCGGCACCTGCACTCCGTGCCGGCCGTGCCGGACCCGGTCGAGGAGAGGACGTCCCGACCGTGACCGCCCCGACCGATCCGTACCGGGCCCTCGGTGAGTTCCTCGCATGCCTGGAGGAGGCGGACGAGTACGGCGCGATCGAGGTGGTCACCGGGCTGCTCGACGCCGGCGTCCCGGCGGAGCGGGTGCTGCTCGACCTGGTCGCCCCGGCCCAGACCGAGGTGGGTGAGCGGTGGGCCCGCAACGAGTGGAGCGTGGCGCAGGAGCACGCCGCGACGCACATCAGCGAACGGGCCGTGGCGGCGATCGCCGGGTGCGCCGACCCACGGCCGAGCCGGGGGCGGATCGTGGTGGCCTGCATGGACGGTGAGTGGCACGCCCTGCCACCCCGGCTGGTCGCCGAGGTGCTGCGGCTGCGCGGCTGGCAGGTGACGTTCCTGGGCGCCAGCGTGCCGGCCGCCCACCTGGTGTCGTACCTGCACCGGCACGACGCGTACGCGGTCGCGCTGGCCTGCGCCCTGCCGATGCGCCTGCCGCAGGCGCACCGGATGATCGAGGCGTGCCGGCGTTCGGACGTACCCGTGGTGGTCGGTGGGCGTGGGTTCGGCGTGGACGGCCGGTGGGCCCGGCGGCTCGGGGTCGCCTGGGCCCCGGACGCCCCGGGTGCCGCCGACCTGGTCGCCGACGAGCGGGTCCTGCGCCGGGTGCCCCCGGCGGACCTGTCCCACCTCGCCGACGACGAGTACGCCAGCCTGGTGAAGCGGCGCGGCGAGCTGATCGACTCGGCGGTGGCGGACCTGCGGGCCCGGGAGCCGTCGGTGGCGGAGTACACCCCGGCGCAGTGGGACGCCACCACGAGTGACCTGGGCTACATCGTGGACTTCCTGGCCGCCGCCGTCTACGTCGACGACGGGGAGCTGTTCACCGACTTCGTGACGTGGCTGGTGGCGATCCTGACCAGCCGGGGGGTGCCGGCCGGGTCGGTCGCCGCCACCCTGGGTCACTACGGGCACGTCCTGCGGGACTTCCCCCGGGCGGGGCGGTTCCTGGCGCTCGGCGCGGCGGCGACCGTCGCGTCCGGCGGGGTGCGGCACTGACGCGCCTTGCGGGCCCCCGGGGGAGCGCTGCGTATACTTGCTGCACTGCAAGGGTCTGCCTGTGGTGGGAGCGAGAGGGACGATGTTGACCTTCACCGTGACGCACGCCGAGCGGGACGGTGGTGGCGTGTGTCTGCGGCTCGCCGGCGAGCTGGACCTCAGCTCGGCCGGGGTACTCAACACCGAGATCGACCGGCTCGCCGCGGGTGGCGAGCGGCACCTGCTGCTCGACCTCACCGGGCTGACCTTCTGCGACTCCACCGGCATCGCGGCCTTCGTCCGTGGGGACAACCTCGCCGCCGCGCGGGGAGGCTGGCTGCGGCTGTACGGGGCGACCGGCCGGGTCGACCGGGTCCTGCAGATCACCGGCCTGGCCGACGTGCTGTTCTATCAGCCCGACACCGCCGACCCGCGGTCGCCGTCCGCCCGGTGATGGGCTAAATTTCCCCGCCAGCGGGTGACCGCGCAGTTCCCGCTCCACGGGTGACCGCGTTCGGTCAGGCCGCCAACGGGGTACCGAGACCGTCGTCCCCCGCTCGCCGAGACAGACAGGTTGGACCCATGGACCGAGGCGCCACGAACCCCGTCCGCATCCTGGTGGTCGACGACGACCCGGGTGACGTGCTGATGATCGAGGAGGCCCTGGCGGACTCCGGCATCGCCAAGGTCATCGACGTGGTCGGTGACGGTCAGGAGGCGATGGAGTTCCTGCGGCAGGAGGGCCGGCACGTCGACGCCCGTCGCCCCGACGTGATCCTGCTCGACCTGAACATGCCGCGGATGGACGGCCGGCAGGTGCTCGGCGAGGTGAAGCAGGACGACGACCTGCGCACCATCCCGATCGTGGTGCTGACCACCTCCAACGCGGACACCGACATCGTGGGCAGCTACAGCCTCCAGGCCAACGCCTACGTCACCAAGCCGATCGACCTGGACGACTTCAACGACGTGGTGCGCCGCATCGACGAGTTCTTCGGCCGGGTCGTGGTGCTGCCCAAGCGTTCCTGACCGCCCGGGGTGTCCCGGCGCGCCCCGACGCGTCGGGTCCGCCCCGGTCGTCGCCCCCGGGACCCACCCCGCAATTGCTGAACATTTTTCTCGAACCGCCCCGGGGGTCGTCGGCTGCCGCGAGGATCGAGCTGGGACAGACGTACCAGCTTCCTGGGGGGCGACACGTATGAGGTTCTCCGTCGTTGAGTCCGGCTACGACCGGCAAGAGGTCGATTCCTGCCTGGACGAGCTCGGAGTCCGGTTGACCCGGCTCGCCGCGCGGGCGGAGGTGGTCACCGGCGCGGGGCGGGACTGGGACCAGATCCGCCAGGAGACCACCCTGCTCCTGGCGATGGTCGACCGGCGGCGGTCCGACGCCGCCCGGGGCGCTGTCCGGCCGGCGACCCCGGGTGCGGCCGACGACCTGCTGGCCCGGGCCCGCGCCGAGCTGGACGCCGCCCGGGAGGAGGCCCGGCAGTTGCGCGAGCGGGTGTACGCCGAGGCGGTGCAGGCCCGTCGCGAGTTCGAGGCGTCGTTGCACGAACGGCGGCACCGGGCGGCCCGGGTCGACCAGCTCCTGACCGGGCTGACCGTCGGGACCGTGCCGGTCGACACCCCGACCGCCGCCGCCGGGGGTGTCCCGGCGACCCGGGTCGCCACCGGCACCGACGAGGTTGCTGTCGACCAGCCCGAGCCGGGCACCCGGGTCGCCTGACCGGACGCCCCTGCCGGGCCGGACCCGGTCCCGCCGCCGTCCGGTGCGCGGTGGCCGCAGGGCCGGCACCGACTCCGATCCGCCGCCGCCCGACGCGCGGTGGCCGCAGGGCCGGTTCAGATCAGCGCGTCGACCACGGTGGAGGCCCGGTCCTCGTGCCGTGCGTACGCGCCGGGGTAGGCGGAGATCTGCACGGCCTGCGCGGCGGCGGTGATGCTGAGCTGCCGCCAGCCGGGGACCTCGGCCAGCGCGGAGTAGAACGCCCGCGCCGCGTAGGCGGGGCGCATCAGCTGGGCCACCGTGCCCCATCCGCTGCTGGGCCGCTGCTGGAACAGGCCCACCGAGTCGTGGTCCGAACCGCTGCCCTGGTGCGGGTGGTCGTACGACTCGGGTAGCACGTCGCTGGCGAGGTTGTGCAGGTCGCTCTCCTGCATGGCGGTGGCGACGGCGACCACCAGCCCCCGGCGTGGCACCCCCAGCTCGACGCCGACCTCGACGATCACCTGGGCGTTGTCCATCTGCACCCGGGAGAGCCCGGCGACCGGGCGGGGCCGGGCCGGCTTCTTCGTCGGCTTCGGCGTGGCGCCGTGGGTGGCCGACGGGCGGGGGCTGGCCGGCAGGGGGCTGGCCGGCAGGACGGTCCGCTCCCGGGCCCGGGAGGCCCGCTGCTCGTCGGCGGCCCGGTCGGCCAGCACCTCCTGCACCGGTCGGGGTTGCCTGTCGACCCGGTGCGTCCCGGCCAGTGCGACGAGCCCCAGGCAGCAGGTCACACCACCGGCGAGGGCGATCCGGGCAGGGGTCGAGGCGAGCGCCGCACCGATGCCCCGTCGGGGTGGTTCCGGCGCGCGGTGCCGGCCGATCCTCCGTTCGTCCGAGGCCACCGGGGCCGAAGGGGTGGCCGGGCGGTTCCGGGTCGGCTGCTGCGCGGCGGTCTCGTCGGGGTGCACCCGACGAGGTTAGAGAGGTTTCGGCCAGGAACCCGCGGTGGTATGGGTGGCCTACGCCACAATCGGCCCGAATCCGCCCGGATATTCCCCGTATCGGCTTCTCAAAGCCGTGAACCTCGCACGGTACCTTTGTCCGCCATGACGCTCTTACAGTGATGAAGCGGACTGCCGACGGTGCTCGCGGGACGTCGGCCGGGACTCGACCGAACGGGTGAGGCGACCCCGTCGGGACGGTGGGGTCGCCTCACCCGGACGCGGTGGGGCGTCGACGGCTCAGTGCCGGCCGTTGTCGGCCGCGCTCACCGTCAGCCGGTGCCGGGTGCTGTCGTCGCTGGAGAACGGCCACAGCCGGTCGGCGTACGCGACCAGTTCGGCCAACTGCTCCCGGCTCAACCCGGCCGACGAGATGCTGGCGTGCACGTCGGCCCGGTACCGACCGTCGTCGTCGCGCCCGAGCTTCGCCTCGGCGGTCACCTGCACCGTGTGCGCCTCGTCGGTGATCTCCCCGGCCGCCTCGACCGCCGCGTGGTGCAGGCAGGAGGCGAAGGCGGCGGCGAGCAGTTGCTCCGGGGTCAACCCGGTGCAGTGCGGCGCGAGCGGTGACGCCAGCGCGGTGGACAGCCCACCGTCGTCGGTGCGTACGTGCCCGCCCGTGGCGGTCGCGCTGGCCTCGTGCAGCCAGGAACTCGGATCCGGCATCGCGTTCCCCCCTCATCCGTCGGCCGGGTTCCCGGCCACGAACGGGTGAAACGCCCGGTGCGGCGCGCCGACGGCCGGGATCAGACCGGTCCGGTCCGGGACCAGTCGGGCACCGCCACCGCCTCGGTCGCCTCGGCGGCCGCCCGTTCGGTCCACGGCGACACCGACGCGGTGCGGGGCCGGGGCACCGGGGCCAGCATCGGCACGTAGACGCGGGCGTCGACCACCTCCGCCAGCTCCAGCGCCGCCACCAGACTGCTGGGCCGCTCGCGCGGGTCGTCGGCGAGGCAGCGCCGGCACAGCTCGGCCACCTCGGGCGGCAGGCCCGCGACCGGCGGCAACGGCTCCGGCGTGATCTTCCGGCGGGACCCGACCAACTGGGTGGCGGTGGTCCCCGCCGCGTACGGCAGTCGTCCGGTGAGGCAGTAGTAGAGCAGGACACCGACGGCGTACATGTCGGCGGCGGGGGTGGCCGGCTGCCTGTCGAACTGCTCCGGGGCCAGGTACGCCGGAGTCCCCACCAGCATGCCGTCCGGGCGGTGGTCGGGTGCGCCGGCCGGGGTCGCGATACCGAAGTCGAGCACCTTCGCCCCCGACGGGGTGAGCATCACGTTGGCCGGTTTGACGTCGCGGTGCACGATCCCGTGGGCGTGGGCCGCGGCGAGCGCGGCCACCACCTCGGCGCAGACCCGGACCGCGATCCGCCAGTCCAACGGCCCGGCCCGCAGGTGTGCGGCGAGGGTCTCGCCCTCCACCAGCTCCATCACGATGTACGGCAGCTCCCGGCCGGGCAGGGACGTCGAGGTGCCGAAGTCGTGCACGCTGGCGACGTTGGGATGCACCAGCCGGGCGGCGGAGCGGGCCTCGGCCCTGATCCGCTCGACCGAGGTCTGCTCGCCCCGGTGGGCGGGGGACATCAGCTTCACCGCGACCGGCCGGTCCAGGACGATGTCGTGGGCCCGCCAGACCTCCGACATCCCACCCATGCCGATGCGCTGTTCGAGCTGGTACCGCCCGGCCAGCGTCCTCATCGACCCGCTCCCGTCCATGCCGACCGCGTCGCCGGGGTGGCGATGGCGCTGTCGAGCCGGTACCCGGCCGCTGCGCTGGGCAAACCGTACCCGCCCCGCCCCCGGACCCGGTCCCGCCGGGTGGACCCGGTCGAGCCACCCCGGCCCGGCCCCGGGTGCGGTAGCTTGCCGTCAGTGGCCCGCGCGACCGCCGGCCACCGGAGGGAGGCCCGCGATGGGCGAGGTGACCGTACGCTTCGTCGGCGGGCCGGCCCACGACCTGGTCCGTGCCCTGCCGGCCGACCCGGCGGGGACGCCACCCGCCCGCTGGGTGCTGCGCCACCCGGACGCCCCGCCGGCCCCCGGCGGGGGCGGCCCCGACCACCTCTACCAGCGGGACCGGCCGGCCGGCGACGACCACTGGACGATGTCCTTCGTGCACACCTACCCGACCGGCGTGAGCCAGTAGCCGCACGCCGTACCGGCCCGTCGGTGGCCGGGCGCGATCCGGGGAACCGCCCCCCGCCGCCGCCCGGCCCGGTACGGTCGAGCGGGGCCGCGCGCACAGCGGGCGCACAGGATGCGCATAGGTCAGCGCCAGTAACCGGTCCCACGATGGGGGCATGGTGACCGAGGGGCAGACCGCACCGCACCGGATCGAGTTGCGCCGCCCCGACGGCGAACCCGTCCGGGTGCTGGTGGTCGACGACGAACCCACCCTGACCGACCTGCTGTCGATGGCGCTGCGCTACGAGGGCTGGCAGGTGCGCAGCGCGGGCAACGGGATGGCGGCGCTGAGCGCGGCCCGGCAGTTCCAGCCCGACGCGGTGGTGCTCGACGTGATGCTCCCCGACCTCGACGGCTTCCAGGTGCTGCGCCGGCTGCGCGAGCAGACCCCGACCGTGCCGGTGCTCTTCCTGACCGCCCGCGACGCGGTCGAGGAACGGATCGCCGGGCTCACCGTCGGCGGCGACGACTACGTCACCAAGCCGTTCAGCCTGGAGGAGGTCATCGCCCGGCTGCGCGCCCTGCTGCGGCGTACCGGCTTCGCGGTGACCGCCCGGGAGGAGGCCGTGCTCACCGTCGGCGACCTCACCCTCGACGAGGACAGCCACGAGGTACGCCGGGGCGACGACCTGATCACCCTGACCGCCACCGAGTTCGAACTGCTGCGCTACCTGATGCGCAATCCGCGCCGGGTGCTCAGCAAGGCGCAGATCCTCGACCGGGTGTGGAACTACGACTTCGGCGGGCAGGCCAACGTGGTCGAGCTGTACATCTCGTACCTGCGCAAGAAGATCGACGTGGGACGCGCGCCGATGATCCACACCCTGCGCGGCGCCGGTTATGTCCTCAAGCCCGCGCCGTGACCGGCCCGATCGGCTGCGTCGCTGGTGGGCCGGCTGGTCGCTGCGTCGTCGGCTGGTGCTCGCCGTGGTGGCGCTGCTCGCGCTGGTCAGCGTCGGCATCGGCGGGCTGACCACGGTCGCGCTGCGACACTTCCTGATCACCCAGGTCGACACCCAGCTCGCCGGGGACAACCGTCGCTTCGACACCCGGCTGCCCTGGGACCGGACCCCGGGCCAGCCCCGCCCCCTCGACCAGGCCACCGGCCGACAGGGGCAACCCGACCCGCCACCGACCTACCCGGTCGGCTCGATCGGGATGCGGATCATCCCGCAGGAGCAGCCCTCGGCCCGCATCCGCAGCGCCTCCGGCACCACCGAGGCGCTCACCGCCGCCGACGTGGCCCCGCTGACCGCGCTGCCCGCCGACAGCAGGCCGCACACCGTCGACCTCGGCGAGCGCGGCGACTACCGGGCGGTGGCCCGCCAGCTCCCCGACGGCGACATCCTGGTCTTCGCCATCCCGCTCGACGCGGTGCAGGAGACGGTGTGGTGGATGGTCGTCGCCCAGTCGGGCGTCGCCGCCGCCGGCCTGCTCATCGCCGGCAGTCTGGGCGCGTTGATCGTCCGGGTCACGCTGCGCCCGTTGAACCGGGTGGCGGCCACCGCCGGGCGGGTCGCCGAACTGCCGCTGGACCGGGGTGAGGTGGCGCTGTCGGTGCGGGTGCCCGCCGCCGACACCGACCCGCGTACCGAGGTGGGGCAGGTGGGCGCGGCGCTGAACCGGATGCTGGGTCATGTCGCCGCCGCGCTCGCCGCCCGCCAGGCCAGCGAGACCCGGGTACGCCAGTTCGTCGCCGACGCCTCGCACGAGCTGCGCACCCCGCTGGCCGCGATCCGGGGCTATGCCGAGGTGGCCCGGCGGGGCCGGGACCGGGTGCCCCCGGACGTGGCCCACGCGCTGCGCCGGGTCGAATCCGCCAGCACCCGGATGACCAGCCTCGTCGACGACCTGCTGCTGCTGGCCCGGCTGGACTCCGGACGGCCGCTGGCCACCGGACCGGTCGACCTGACCGCACTGGTGGTCGACGCGGTCAGCGACGCGCACGTGGCCGGCGACGGACACCGCTGGCAGCTCGACCTGCCCGACGAGGCGGTGGAGGTACCGGGCGACGCCGTCCGGCTGCACCAGGTGGTGGCGAACCTGCTCGCCAACGCGCGGGTGCACACCCCGCCCGGCACCACCGTCACCACCCGGCTCGCCCCGGTACCCGGCGCGGTGGAGATCAGCGTCACCGACGACGGCCCGGGGGTGCCGGCGGAGCTGCGCGACGAGGTCTTCGAACGGTTCGCCCGGGGCGACAGCTCGCGGTCCCGGGAACACGGCAGCACCGGCCTGGGCCTGGCCATCGTGGCCGCCGTGGTGGAGGCCCACCACGGCACCGTCGCCCTGGAGAGCCGACCGGGCCGCACCGTCTTCACCGTGCGGTTGCCGGACTCCACCGGGCCCGCACCGCGCGACGCCGACCCGCCCACGCCGCCGTATTCCGCCGCGCCCCCGTCGCGTCATTCCGTCGCCCCCGCGTTGCCGGAGGCCGGCGCAGCGGGGCCGCCGGATTCCACAGCCCACGCATAGCCAGGGCACGGGAGCGACCCAACCAGCCCGGCCAGGCTGGCCGCATGGACAGAACCGAGAGCCTGCTGACGACGCCGGCCAGCGCGCCGCACGCCGCGACCGTACCGCCGTCGGGCCAGCCCGACGCCGCGACCGTACCGCCGGCCCGGTCGGCGTCGGTCCACCCGGGCGCGGACGACGCCCCACCACGACGTGACCCGCGCTGGGTGAGACCCGCGCTGGTGGTGCTGCTGCTCGGCACCGGCCTGCTCTACCTGTGGGGCCTGGGGGAGTCCGGCTGGGCGAACTCGTTCTACTCGGCGGCGGTGCAGGCCGGCTCCGAGAGCTGGAAGGCGTTCTTCTACGGATCCTCCGACGCGGCCAACTCGATCACCGTCGACAAGACGCCGGCCGCGCTGTGGCTGATGGCCCTGTCGGTACGGATCTTCGGGCTGAACAGCTGGGCGATCCTGGTGCCGCAGGCGCTGCTCGGCGTCGCCTCGGTCGGCGTCCTGTACGCCACCGTCCGCCGCTGGTACGGCCCGGCCGCCGGGTTGATCGCCGGGACGGTCCTGGCGCTCACCCCGGTCGCCACCCTGATGTTCCGGTTCAACAACCCGGACGCGCTGCTGGTCCTGCTGCTCGTGCTCGGCGCGTACGCCACGGTGCGGGCGGTGGAGACGGCCAGTACCCGGTGGATCGTGCTGGTCGGGGTGCTGGTCGGCTTCGGCTTCCTCACCAAGATGCTCCAGGCGTTCCTGGTGGTCCCGGTCTTCGCCGGGGTCTACCTGCTGGCCGCCCCTACCGGCTTGTGGCGACGGATCCGGCAGTTGCTGCTGGCCGGCCTGGGGCTGGTCGTCGCCGCCGGCTGGTGGGTGGCCACCGTGGAGCTGGTCCCGGCCAGCGCCCGGCCGTACATCGGCGGTTCGCAGAACAACAGCATCCTGGAGCTGACCCTCGGCTACAACGGTCTCGGCCGGATCACCGGTGACGAGGAGGGCAGCGTCGGCGGTGGCGCCCGGATGGGCGGCGGCGGTGGGCCGTTCTCCGGACAGACCGGCTGGCTGCGGATGTTCGACACCGAGGTCGGCGGCCAGATCTCCTGGCTGCTGCCGGCCGCGCTGATCCTGCTCGTCGCCGGCCTGGTGCTGGCGGGCCGGGCGGCGCGCACCGACCGCCGTCGTGCCGGGCTGCTGCTGTGGGGCGGCTGGCTGCTGGTCACCGGGCTGATCTTCAGCTTCATGTCCGGCATCTTCCACGCCTACTACACGGTGGCCCTGGCACCGGCGGTCGGCGCGCTGGTCGGCATCGGCACCGTCCTGCTCTGGCGGGAACGCCGGGCCGCCGCCGGACCCGTCACCCCGGTCACCGGTTCCGCGGTGCCCGCCGGGTCGACCGCCCCGGGTGTCGACGCCGGGACGGCCTCCGCGGCCGCGCCGGTGACCGGTGGTCGCCGGTCCCTGCGGTGGCGGGGGTGGTTCGCCACCGGCACCCTGGCCGTCACCCTGGCGGTGACCGCCTGGTGGTCGTGGCGGCTGCTGGGCCGCAGCCCCGACTTCCAGCCCTGGCTACGGCCGGCCGTGCTGGTCGCCGGGCTCGCCGTGGCGGTGCTGATCCTGCTCACCCGGCGGCTGCCCCGGCGACTGGTGCCGGTGGTGCTGGTGCTCGGCGCATCGGCCGCGCTGGCCGGCCCGGCGGCGTACGCGGCGCAGACCGCCGGCACCCCGCACACCGGGTCCATCCCGAGCGCCGGCCCGAACGTGCAGGGCGGCTTCGGTCCGGGTCGTGGTGGGCCCGGCGGCCGGATGAGCGACGGCATGGAGTTCCCCGGTGGCGGTGGCTTCCCGGGCGGCAACCGGGACGGCGGCACCGGTCAGAACGGTCAGCCCCCCAGCTTCCCCGGCGGTACCGCCAACGGCGGCACCGGCCAGTTCCCCGGCCTCCCCGGCGGCACCGGCCAGGACGGCGGCACCAGTCAGGACGGGGGCACCGGGCCGAACAGTGGTACCGGTCAGGACGGTGGGCGTACCGGGGGTGGCCAGGGACGCATGGCCGGCGGGATGGGCGGCCTGCTCGACTCCCGGGAGCCGAGCGCCGCGCTGAAGGCGCTGTTGACGGCCGACGCCGACGACTACACCTGGATGGCGGCGACCGTCGGCTCCAACAACGCTTCCGGCTACCAGCTCGCCACCGGTCGGCCGGTGATGGCCGTCGGCGGCTTCAACGGCAGTGACCCGTCGCCCACCCTGGCCCGGTTCCAGGAGTACGTGGCGGCCGGGAAGATCCACTACTTCATCGGCGGGAGTGGCTTCCGGGCCAACGGCGGCAGCTCCGCCTCCCAGGAGATCACCACCTGGGTCACCGAGAACTTCACCGCGCAGACCGTCGACGGAGTCACCGTCTACGACCTCACCAGCGCCGGACAGGAGGCACAGTGATGACCGCGATCGGCAGCCCCCGGCCCGCCGTCGAGACCCGGACCGGCGCCCCGACCGCCGTACTCGACGTGGTGGTGCCGGTATACAACGAGGAGGCCGACCTCGGTCCCTGCGTACGCCGGCTGCACCAGCACCTCAGCGCGCACTTCCCGTACCCGTTCCGGATCACCGTGGCGGACAACGCCAGCGTCGACGGCACCCTCGCCGTGGCCGAGGCGCTCGCCGCCGAACTCCCGCACGTCGAGGTACGGCACCTGGACGCCAAGGGACGCGGTCGGGCGCTGCGGGTCGCCTGGTCGGCGTCGGACGCCCCGGTGCTGGCGTACATGGACGTGGACCTGTCGACCGACCTGGCCGCGTTGCTGCCGCTGGTCGCCCCGCTCATCTCCGGCCACTCGGACCTCGCCATCGGCACCCGGCTGGCCCGGACCTCCCGGGTGGTGCGGGGCGCCAAGCGGGAGGTGATCTCCCGGGCCTACAACCTGCTGCTGCGGGGCGCCCTCGCCGCCCGGTTCTCCGACGCGCAGTGCGGCTTCAAGGCGATCCGCGCCGACGTGGCCCGGGAGCTGCTGCCGCTGGTGCAGGACACGGGCTGGTTCTTCGACACCGAGCTGCTGGTGCTCGCCCAGCGCGCCGGACTGCGCATCCACGAGGTGCCGGTGGACTGGGTTGACGACCCCGACAGCCGGGTCGACATCGTGGCCACCGCCCTGGCCGACCTGCGTGGCATCGGCCGGCTGGGGCGGGCGCTGGTCACCGGGGCGTTGCCGCTGGCCGCGCTGCGCGCGCAGTGGGGCCGGGCGCCGCTGGCCGCCGCACCGGCGCGGGTGCCGGCCGGGCTGCCCGGCCAGCTGGCCCGGTTCGCCCTGGTCGGCGTGGTCAGCACGGTGGCGTACCTGGTGCTGTTCGTGGCGACCCGGGGGATGCTCGGCGCGCAACCGGCGAACCTGCTGGCGCTGTTGGTGACGGCGGTGGGCAACACGGCGGCGAACCGCCGGCTCACCTTCGGCATCACCGGCCGGCGGGCCGCCGGCCGGCACCACCTGCAGGGGTTGCTCGCCTTCGCCCTCGGCCTGGCGTTGACCAGCGGTGCGCTCGCCGCCCTGCACGCGGTCAGCACCCCGTCCCGGCCGGTCGAACTGGCCGTGCTGGTGGTCGCGAACCTGGCCGCGACGGCGCTGCGGTTCCTGCTGCTGCGCCTGGCGATGCACCACCGCCGGACCTGACCGGCCGGGCCGGCGCGTTGTCGCCCTGCGGGCCCCGCACCACCCGGCACCGGGCGGCGCGGGGCCCGCAGGGCGCAGGGCTGATGCCGGTGGGAGAGCCCGGCGTCAGTTCACCGGTGTGACCACCCGGGACACCTCCGGCAACGCGACGGTACGCGCCACCGCCTCCGTGGCCTGAGGGGAGAAGTCGGCGGTGGTCGCCCGGACGACCAGTTCCGGGTCCAGCCGCACCGACGTGGTGCTGCCCGAGCCGAGCAGGGCGAGCAGGGCGTGCAGGGCCTGCGAGCCCATGTCGCGCAGCGGGGTACGGATCGAGGTGAGCGGCACCAGAAGCTGGGCGTCCACGTCGATGTCGTTGTAGCCGACCACCGCCACCTCCCGGCCGACCCGCAGGCCGTGGTCGCGCAGGGTGCCCATCGCCCCGATCGCGGCGAAGTCGTTGACCGCGAAGACCCCGTCGGGACGACCGGTGCCCAGCAGCCCGGCCATCGCCGAGGCCCCACCGGCGACGTCGAAGGTGGACGGTGCGACCCACCGGGGGTCGACCGGCACGCCCCGGGCCTTCGCCGCGGCGAGGAAGCCGGCGACCCGGTCGGCGGAGGTGCTGGCGTGCCCGGGACCGGCGATCACCGCCAGCCGCCGGCAGCCCACGTCGATCAGGTGCTCGGCGGCGAGCCGACCACCGAGGCGGTCCCGGCCGGTCACCGACGGGAAACCCCGGGAGGCCCGGCTGACCAGCACGAACGGCACCCCGTCGGCGGCCAGCCGGGCCAGCATCGGATCGTTGCGGCGGGCGTCACCGATGATCAGGCCGTCCACCCGTTCCCCGATCAACCGTTGGATGCGCAGCGCCCGCGCCTCGTCGTCGTCCCAGCTGCTGCTGACCACCGCCTGGTAACCGGCGGCGGCAGCGGCGGCGTCGATGCCCTCGAAGACGGTGGCCAGCACGATGTCGGTGATCCGGGGGACCAGTACGCCGATCACCCCGGTCTTGCCGCTGCGCAGGCTGGCCGCCCAACGGTCCCGGTGGAAACCCAGCTCCCGGGCGGCGGCGACGATCCGGTCCGCGGTCGCCGGGGCGACCCGGACGTCGTCGCCGCGCAGCACCCGGGACACCGTGGAGACGTGCACACCGGTGTGGCTGGCGACATCGCGCAGGGTCACCCGCTTGTTCACTGTGCCTCCCGTGCCGGACCGGTACCCGTACCCGGCAACCTAGCTGAGATGACTGCCCCCGTTCACATCGAAGGTCATGCCGGTGACCGTGGCGCAGGAATCGGAGAGCAGGAACAGCACGATGTCGGCGATCTCCTGCGCCGAGGAGACCCGGCCCAGCGGCATCCGGGCCCGCAGCCCCGCCTTCTGCTCGGCGGTGAGCCGGTCGTGCATCGGGGTGGCCACCGGTCCGGGCGCGACGGCGTTGACCCGTACCCCCTGCGGTCCGAAGTCGACGGCCAGGTGCCGCATCAGGCCCAGCACCCCCGCCTTCGCCGCCGCGTACGCCGTGCCCGACAGCCGGGTGCCGCCGTCGCGGGCGTTGAGGCTGCTCATCAGCACCAGCGACCCGCCGCCGGCCGCCGCCATCCGGGGCACCACGGCCTGGCTGACGACGAACGCGGCGGTGAGGTTGTTGCGCAGGGTGCGTTCCCACTCGGCGAGGCTGGTCTGTTCGATGCCACCGGCGCTGACCACCCCGGCCAGGTGGGCCACCCGGCGCGGGGTGCCGATCGCGTCGACGAACTCGCCCACCGCGACCGGGTCGGCGGCGTCCACGCCGGTGGAGACGTCCAGCACGTGCACCGTCTCGCCCCGGGCGCGGGCGGTGGCGACCACCGCCGCGCCGATGCCGCTGGCTCCGCCGGTCACCAGCAGGCTCACGACGTACCGCCGAGGATCTCGTCGCGGGCCCGCCGGTAGGCGTCGGAGAGCAGCATCTCCGGCTGGGAGTAGACGACGAAGCGGACCCCCCGGTCGATCCAGCGGCGGGCCTCCTCGGCAGAGTAGGCCAGCATGCCGGCGACCCGGCCGGCGGCGACGACCCGCTCGACGAAGTCGACCGCGTGCTTCTCCACCTCCGGGTGGGTGGGCTGGTAGCCCAGGCCCAGCTTGACCGACAGGTCGGCCCGGCCGAGCATCAGCACGTCGAGGTCGGCGGCGAGGATGTCGTCGAGGTTGGCCAGTCCGGTGGGGGTCTCGACCAGGGCGACGACGGTGGTGTTCCGCCCGGCCCAGGTCAGGTAGCGGTCGAAGTCGCCCCGGGCGGTGCCGTGCCCGGCGGCCCGCGCCGCCGAGCACAGCGTCCGGTCACCGACCGGCGGGTAGTGGGTCAACCGGGCCGCCTCGACGGCCTGCGCACCGGTCTCCACCAGCGGCAGCACCACCCCGCCGGCGCCGCTGTCCAGGGACCAGAGCAGGTCCTTCTCCTCGATCCGGCGCAGCCGGACCAGCGGGGTGGTCCCCGCCGAGCCGGCCGCCCGGACCATCGCCAGCACGCTCTGCTCGTCGGCCGCGGCGTGCTCGGTGTCGACGACCAGGAAGTCGTAGCCGAGGACGCCGAGGATCTCGCCGATCGCCGGTTCCTGGAGCAGGGTCAGGCTGCCGAGGGCGACGCCACCGTCGCGCAGCACCTCGGCCAGCCGGCTCGGACGGGGAAACATCAGGACTCCAGCTTCTGGACGCTGCCGCAGTCGCGGTTGGCCGGCACCTCGCCGACGATCTTCAGGGCGGCGTCGACGACGGAACCGTCGTGCCACTCACCGACCTCGGGCAGCTTCTCGATGATCTTGTTGTCGAGCAGCCACTTGCCGTCCTCGGCGACCACCGTGGCGGTGTCCACCCGACCGTTCGGGTCCATGTACGGCCACTGGTCGGTGCCGTACAGCTTGGTGATCGTCTCCGCCGGCACCTTGGTCCGCTCGGCCACGATCTTGATCACGTCGTCCTTGTTGGCCGGGTCCTGGTAGTAGCGCACACCCTCCAGCCAGCCGGCCATCCACCGCGCCGCGACCTCGGGCCGCTTGCTGATGAAGTCCTGCGACATGGTGATCAGGCCCTGCTCCTGGTTCGGGGCCACCTCGTTCATCGCCAGCACCCGCTTGGCCTGCCCGTCGGTGATGAGCTGGTACGCCAGCGGCTGGACCACGAAGCCGGCGTCCACCGCACCGCTCTTGAGCGCGTTGGCCGTGTCCGGGTAGCTCAGGGTGACGATCTGCCCCAGGTCGGACTGCTTGAGCCCGACCTCACCCAGCGCCCGGTCCAGCCAGTACTCGGTGGTCGAACCCTTGGCCAGGATGGCGACCTTCTTGCCCTTGAGGTCGGCCACGCTCTTCAGGCCGCCGTCGAAGGCCTGGGTCCGGGCCAGCAGGAGGTTGTCCGACGCGCACCGGTACTGCTGCCGGTCGGCCACCGCCCGCACCCGCAGCCCCTGGTTGACCGCGTTGAACAGCGCGCCACCGGTGCCCGGGATGTTCACGTCCAGCTTGCCCTGACCCTGCACCGCGAGCCGGGAGTAGATGTCGGCGTTGCTGAACTCCACCTCGACCTGGTGCTTGCCGAAGAAGCCCTTCGCGTCAGCCACCATCATCGGGGCCAGCGAGAGGATCTCCAGCGAGTTGACAGTCACCTTGTCGGTGCCGCCGGCACCCGTCGACTCCGCGTCGTCACCGCAGGCCGCGGTGCCGAGCAGCAGGCTCGCCCCCAACAACGCGGCGATGACACCCTTTTGCTTGATCGTCGTGATCCGCTTGATTGTCATGATTGGCCCTCCGTCCAGCTGAAGAAGCGCCGCTGCACCCGCAGCGTCACCGTGGTGAGGAAAAAGCCCATCGCCGCGATCACCGCGAGCGTGGCGTACATGTTGTCGATCTGATAGATCTGCCAGTACCGCCAGGTCATCGACCCGACGCCGTCACTGGCGGCGAGGAACTCGCCGGCGATCGTGCCCAGCAGGGCAAGCCCCGCGGCCAGCCGGATACCGGCGAAGATGGACGGCAGGGCGCCCGGCAGGACGATCTTCCAGAGGATCTGCTGCCGGCCGGCGCCCAGGTTGCGGGCCATCAGGATCAGCCGCTCGTCGACCTGGAGCACCCCGGACATCGCGTTCACCACCGCCGGGAAGAACGAGATGATGCCGGCGAGCACCACGATCGGCCGTCCGCCGGTGCCGAAGATGACCAGCAGCAGCGGCAGGATCGCCACCACCGGGATCGGGTACGTGATGGCGATCAGCGGATCGATCAGCACCCGCACCCACCGGGACCGTCCCATCGCGATGCCCAGCAGCGTCGCCGGGATCACCCCGAGCAGGAAACCGAGCAGGATGCGCTGGGCGGTGATCCCGATGTTCGGCAGCAGCTCCCCGGAGGAGAACAGGTCGACAAGCGCCTGCACGCACTCAGACGGGGCCGGGAAGAAGGTCTTGTCGATCAGCCCGGCCATGCTGCCGACCTGCCACAGCGCCAGCACCACGACCACCGGCACCATGCTGCCCAGCCCGCTGCTGAGCAGCTTGAACCCGCGACCCGGCGGTCGTTCCGCGCGGGGGTCCACCGCGTAGCGGACCACGGGTTCGTCGGTCGCCCGCTCCCGGGTCGGCACGCTCTGCTCGCTCATCGGTCCCCCTTCGCTTCCGCCCACTCGGCCGCCAGGGTGGCGTCCCGCAACTGCGCCCACAGGTGGCGCTTCAACTCGGTGAACCGCGGGTCCAACTCGACGTCGCGGGTACGCGGCCGGGGGAACGGCACCCGGATCTCCTCGACCACCCGGGTCGGCCGGGGACCGAGCACGATGATCCGGTCCGCCAGCAGCAGCGCCTCCTCGATGCTGTGCGTGATGAACAGGACCGTCTTGCGGTGCCTCGACCAGACCTGGAGCAGTTCGTCCTGCAACAGGGTCCGGGTCTGGGCGTCCACCGCCGCGAACGGCTCGTCCATCAGCAGGACCTCGGGGTCGCTGGCCAGCGCACGGGCGATCCCGGCCCGCTGGCGCATCCCGCCGGACAACTCGTGCGGCTTGTTGTCGGCGAACGCCTCGATGCCCATCATCGTCAGGTGCTCCCGGGCCACCTCCCGCCGCCGGGCGGCGGGCACCCCGCGCAGTTCCAGGCCGAACGCCACGTTGTCGGCGATGGAGCGCCACGGGATCAGCGCGTAGTCCTGCCAGACGATCGAGGTGAGCGGGCCGGCGGCGGTGCGCTCCCCGACGAACCGGATCTCCCCGTCGTCCGGCCGGCGCAGCCCGCCGAGCAGGCCGAGCAGCGTCGACTTGCCGCACCCGCTCGGCCCGATGACGCAGATGAACTCCTGCGCCTCGATCGTGGTGCTGAGGCTGCCGACCACGGACAGTCGGCTCCCGTCGGCCCGGGGATACCCCTTGGCCACGTTGTCGATCTCGATGCGCATGGTCACTGCCCTCCGTGGGCCGGCAGGTCGGAGTAGTTGTGGTGCCACCAGTCGGCGATGTCGCGCCGCCGGGCGAACCAGACGCCGGGCAGGTCCTGCGCCCAGGCGATGAGGTCACGCAGCGCGGAGGCCCGCCCGGCCTGGCCGATCAGCCGGGCGTGCAGCCCGATCGAGATCATCTTGGGGGAGGTCTCGCCCTCCTCCCACAGGTACTCGATGCCCCGCCGGCAGTTCTCGAAGAAGTCGGTCGGGTTGCCGTAGCCGGGGCTGAAGGCGAACCGGCCGTCGTTGTACGTGTGCGTGTACGGCACCACCAGGTGCCGCTGCCCCGCCACCTGCACCCAGTACGGCAGGTCGTCGTTGTAGGCGTTGGAGTCGTACCGGAAGCCGCCCTCCTCGACCAGCAGCCGCCGGGTGCGGTCCGACGGGGCGTACCGGGAGTACCAGCCGACCGGGCGCTCCCCGCACAGCTCGGTGATCGTCGCCACCGCCTGCCGGATCTCGGCGCGTTCCTCGTCCTCGGTCATCCCCGACGGCTCCCGCCAGCGCAGGCCGTGCGAGCAGATCTCGTGCCCGGCGTCGACGAACGCCCTGGTCAGCGGCCGGTTGCGGGCCAGCGCCTCGGCGCAGCCGTACACGGTCACCGGGGTCTGCGTCCGGTCGAACAGCCGCAGCAGCCGCCACGCCCCGGCCCGGCTGCCGTACTCGTAGACCGACTCCTGGGACAGGTCCCGGTGCTCGGCGCTGGTCGGCGTGTACGAGATCTCGCCGACCCACTCGTTGACGCTGTCGCCGTCGAGGAGGCTGTGTTCGGCGCCCTCCTCGTAGTTGAGGCACAGGCTCACCGCCACCCGGGCGCCACCGGGCCACTCGACGCGGGGCAGGTCCCCGCCGTAGCCGATGAAGTCCCGCTCGGTGCCGGGTTCGACTCTGATCACCATGTCGTCGTGTCCTTTCTGCCGGAGGGGCCGGCCCCAGCGGGAACCGGCGGCGGACCGCCGTTCGGATTCGGTGCCCCGCCGCGCACCAGCGCGGTGAGGTCTCGCAGTCGGGTCGCCCCGGGCGCGCGGGCCAGCCCGTGCAGCAGCTCGGCCGCCCCGCCCGGCACCCCCGGGGTACGCAGCAGCGCGGCGTCGACGGCGGCCAGGTCGTCGGCCGTCATCGGGTCCTCCCGGTCGCCGTGGTGGAACCGGGCCCGCCCGGTCAGCCGGGACCCGCCGTGGGTCGTCACCTCCACCACCGCCGGCCGGCCCGCCGGATACCCCGGGTCGAGCCCCGGGTCGTGGCGTACGCTCACCCGCTCGGCGAGCCGGGCGGCGCGGGCCCGTCGGTCGTCCGCCGGCCCGTCCGGGGCGCCCGGGTCGGTGCCGAGCAATGCACAGGCCACCACCCACGGGATGCTGAACTGGCGGGCCAGCCGGCCGACCGGACGCCGCCCGGCGAGCAGGGCCGCCCCCGCGTAGGTGTGCACGGTCACCGCCGCCACCTCGTCGGCCGGTAGGTCCCGGGCCATCGCGCGGGCCACCGTCCAGGCGGTCAGGGTGTGCGCGCACACCCCGACCGGCTTGAAGTAGACGTCGGGCAGCAGCGGTCGGGGCAGCAGCGCGGCGTCCACCGGCCGGTCGGTGCCGCCCTGGTGGACGGTCCGGCCGAGGTGGGGCAGTGCCGGGCCGGTGGCCGGGAACCCGGCGTCGGCGAGCCGGGCGACGGTCAGCCCGTTGGCGGTGCCGAGGGCGGGCAGCAGGTAGTGGGCGGCGTTGCCCCGCCGGGTGTCGGCCTCCGGCCCGGCCAGCGCCACGGTCAGCGCCAGGTTCACCGTGTCGGTCAACGCGGCGGCGTCCTGACCGGCGACGACCCCGGCGGCGGCTGCGGCGGCACCGGTGCCCCACCCGCCGTGCGGGTGCACCCCGGGGCGGGGCGCGCCCAGCAGCAGCCCGAGCCGGGCGCCCACCTCCCAGCCGACCGCCAGCGCCCGCAGGAACACCCGCAGGCTGCGGTCGTCGACCTCGGCGGCGGCCAGGGCGGCGGCGTACGCGTGCAGCCCCGGGTGTCCCCGGGATTCGCGCAGCCCCTCGTCGCACTGGCTGACGGTGATCGCCGCCGCCGTCACCGCGGCGGCCCGCGCCGGCTGGTCCGTCCCGCCCGGCGCGGCCAGCAGGGTGCACGGGCCGTCCGGGTCACCGACGGTGTCCAGCCCGGCGGGCAGGTGCCCGCGGGCCGCGACGGCGTTGGCGGTCAGCCGGGCCGCCACCTGCCGCACCAGCACCTGTCCGGTGCCGGTGGCCAGCAGCGTGTCGGCGGCCTCGACGGCACCGGCGACGAGCGTGGCCAGCACGTCACCGCAGGCATCCCCCCGCCGGTGTCCGGTCACGGCGTGATCACCTGCTTGCCGAGCACCCGCCGGTCGGCGAGCGCCTGGTGGGCCCGGCCGGCGTCGGCGAGCGACAGGACCGCGTCGACCCGGGGGGTGAGCTGTCCCGCCGCGACCAGGCCCAGCACCCGGGCGATCTCGTCGGGACGCTGGCTGCGCGAACCGCGCAGTTCGTACTCGTTGCGGAAGGTCTCGATGAGGTCGAGGTGCGGGTGCTCCCCGGCGTGGCCGCCGCCGACGATCAGCCGGCCGGTGGGGGCGAGGGTGCCCAGCGCGGCCTCGAAGACGTCGCCGCCGATGTGTTCGACGATCACGTCGAAACCCGCGCCGCCGGTGACCTTCCGGGCCTCGGCCGCCCAGTCGGGGTCGCGGGTGCTCAGCACCGCGTCCGCGCCGAGCGAGGCGACGAAGTCGGCCTTCGCCGGGTCGCCGATGAGGCCGACCACCCGGGCGCCGCCGAGCTTGGCGAGCTGGACCACCGCGTGCCCGAGCCCACCGGCGGCCCCCGGGGCGAGGACCCACTCGCCGGGGGCGAGCCGGCCGATGGAGTACAGGGTGCGCCAGGCGGTGCCGAAGGAGATCGGGGCGGCGGCGGCGACCACCGGGTCGAGGTCGCCGATGTCCAGCAGGCCGCGCGCCGGGGCCACCGCGTGCCGGGCGTACCCGCCCCACCTGGTGATGCCGGGCATGTCGGCGTTCGGGCAGAGGTTGGCCCGTCCGGTCAGGCAGCGGGGGCAGCTCTCGCAGGGCGTGTTGGGCAGCACCAGCACGCGGTCGCCCGGGGTCCGTCCGGTGACCCGGGAGCCGAGGCGTTCCACTACCCCGACGACCTCGCGGCCGAGCACGTGCGGCAGCCGCAGCGGCATCCGGGACACCCCGCTGCGCAGGTCGGCGTCGAGGTGGTTGACGGCGACCGCGAGCACCCGCAGCAGGACCTCGTCGGGGCCGGGTTCGGGCAGGTCGACCTCGGTGAGGGTGAGCGTCTCGGGGCCGCCGTACCCGTTCATGGTCACTGCTTGGGTCTTCACGCGCGACGTCCTTCCACCATGGTGCGTAGGGCTTCCGGCACGGCGCCGGGTTCTTCGACGGCCAGGGCGAGGGCCAACGCGACCCGGGCCTGGGTGCCGGTGAGGTCACCGGCGAAGAGCACGCCGGCGCGGGCGAGGGTCGCCCCGCCACCGGCGTAGAGCGGGCGGACCCGGCCCGCCCCGGTCCGGCTCGTGATGACCACGGGTACGCCGCGCCGGCGGGCCTCCGCGATGGCCTCGGCGACCGCGGGTGGGGCGTTGCCCGCGCCGAACGCCTCGACCACGATGCCGGCGGCCCCGGCGTGCAGCGACGCGCGCAGGTGGGTGCCGTCCGCGCCCGCGACGAGCTTGACCAGGTCCACCCGGGGCAGTCGGGCGGGGACCGGCAGGTGCGCGTAGTGCCCGCCCCGGGCGGCGGTGGAGACCCGCAGCACGCCGTCCGGGTCGACCAGGGCCAGCACGCCGGCGGTGCCGCCGGAGAACGCCGACACCGCCGAGGTGTGCACCTTGCGGCTCTCCACCGCGGCGTACGCGACACCGCCCATGACCGTCGCCGCACCGAGCGGCTGGGGCGCGGTGACCACCCGGATCGCGTCGGCGAGGTTGCGCCCGGCGTCGGAGTCGGGCTCGTCGGCGCCGCGCTGGGCCCCGGTCAGCACGACCCGGGCGTCGGGGCCGGTGAACTGCCCGGTCAGGTAGGCGGCCTCCTCCAGCGTGTCGGTGCCGTGGGTGACGACCACGCCGGAGAATCCGTCGTCGAGTTTGGCCCGTACCGCCCGGACGGTGGTCAGCATGTCGTCCAGGGAGAGCGTGAAGCTCGGCCGGCAGGACAGGTCGAAGCCGTGGATCTCCGCGTCGGTCGTGCCGGGGACGTTCTTCAGCAGGTCCGTGACGGAGTCGGTCACGGCCAGGCCCTCGTCGGGGTCCCACCGCGACGCGATCGTCCCACCGGTTGCCAGAACCGCGATCCGCACCAGCCACACCCCCTTGCGCAAACGATTGCTCAGTCGAGGTGATGACGGTTGCACAAACGTTCGTCCTGCACAAGAGCTGCGAGAACGTGAACCCGTAGAAGTTATGGATTGGTGGCCGGGGCGATGACGCGCTGATGTCGTGCCTGTTGCGGTGTCCGTCGCCGTCCGGTTCCCCGGGACGCCGGCGTCGGGTCGCGGTGATAGGCCGACGGCGTGGCAGGCTGGGGTCGTGTACCGGGAACGGCCCGCCGGGGTGATCGACGGCGCGGTGCTCTGGGCGAGCGAGAGCCGCCCGGACGCCCCACCGACCCGGGTGCTGCCCGACGGCTGTCTCGACCTGCTCTGGTCCAGCCGGGCGGGCCTGCTGGTCGCCGGCCCGGACCGCACGGCGCAGCTCAGCGTGTCGGTGCCGGGGGAGCGGTGGCGCGGCGTCCGGCTGCCGCCCGGGGTGGGCCCGGCCGTCTTCGGCGTTCCCGCCGACGAACTGCGGGACCTCCGGGTCCCCCTCGACGCCCTCTGGGGGCGTGCCGCCGTCCGGCTCGCCGAGCAGCTCGGCACCGCGCCCACCGCCGCCGCCCTGGCCGTGGTCGCGGCCGACCGGCTCGCCCGGTCCGGCGGCGTCGACCCGCTCGGCCCCCGGGTGGCCGCGCTGCTCGCCGCCGGCGCCACGGTCACCGCGACCGCCGCCGAGATCGGCCTGGGCCCGCGTGCCCTGCACCGGCGCAGCCGGTCCCTCTTCGGGTACGGTCCCAAGACCCTCGCCCGGATCCTGCGGCTGCACCGCGCCCTGGCGCTGGCCCGTCGCGGCGTCGGACTGGCCGAGGTGGCCGCCCTCGCGGGTTACGCCGACCAGGCGCACCTCACCCGCGATGTCCGGGACCTGGCCGGCGTCCCACCGACCACCCTGCTCGCCCGCTGAGCACCCACGTCACCCCACCCCGGCCGGGTTCCTGCGGCCGGGTGCCGGGAGCGCGGGGGCCCGCGTGCTGCGCCCAGCGGTCCACCCCACCCGGTGCCCGTCACGATGGGCGCGGCGAGGGGGTGTGGTTGTGCGGTGCGGGCCCTTTCGACCTGATGGCGTCAACGCATCACCCGCCGACCCGGGCGGCCGGGAGCCTGCCCGGACCGGCCCGGTCCACGTCGCGGTGAATCGCTGGCGTCATCAGCCGGTCCACGTCGCGGTGAATCGCTGGCGTCATCAGATCGAAAGGACTCGCACCCACCACCGGCTCCTGATCCTGACGCACCCGTCCCGGGCCCGGTCGGCCGTCACCCTCCGCGCCTGACGCGTCCACTGCGCGGCACACCCGGCCAGGTCTCCACCCGGGAAGGGCGGCCGGTGGGTCAGCCCGCGTCGAGGGGGGCGAAGAGGTCCACTCCGTTGCCGTCAGGGTCGTGCAGGATGGCGTACCGCTGACCCCAGAACGCGTCCCACGGGGCGACCTCGCCGTGGAAGCCCGCCTCGGTGAGCGCTGTCCAGTACCGGTCCACCTCGGCCGGGTCGGCGCACAGGAAGGCGAGGCTGGCGCGCGGGCTGCCGCTGGGCGGCGTCCAGTCGGGGTGGAAGCCGCGCAGCATCGTCACGGTGTCCCAGGCCAGTCGCAACCCACCGGGCAGGGTGACCTCGACGTGGTCCTCGTGGTCCGCCGCGGCGGGGATGTCCAGCCCGAGCCGGCGGTAGAAGTCCAGGGTGCGGGCCATGTCGTTGACCGCGGTGCCGATGAGGTCGAAGCGGGGCGTCATGTGGCCAGGGTAGGTCCGACGCCACCGCGGGGTCTTGAACGGAACGGACCGGGCCGAGGAGACCATGTCCCCCTCGTGGCGGGACCGGACGACGTACCGTGTCAGGGGAGTAAACCGCCCTTAAGGTGTAAATGCCTCAACTGGCGTACCCGTCGGCGGTCCATGACGGCGAAGGAAGGGAGCGGGCCGATGATGCACCTGGCCTACCTGGACGCGGGATCCGGCAGCCTGATCGTGCAGGCGGTGGTCGGCGGAACAGCGGGCGCAGCGGTCGCCGCGAAGCTCTACTGGCGGCGGGTGGCGGCCCGGTTCCGGCGCGGGTCCGCCGAGCCCGCCGAGGCTCCCGTGTCCGGCCAGCCCGAAACCACCGCGGCCGGCCAGCCCGCCACGGCACCCGCCGAGGCGGCCCGGGTCGACCGGCAGCCGCGCCAGCCGGCCGGCAACTGACCGGGGGCGTACCGATGACCGCCGCCGACCTGCGCATCCGGCCGGAACCCGGCTCCTTCCGCGACCCCGCCAACCGGGTCTTCCACCTGGGCGACCAGGTGCTGCGTGGCCTCGGCCCGCAGGGTGCCGCCGACTGGCAGGCGCTCGCCGGCAGCGGGTTCTTCGCCGCTCTGCTCGCCGAGGGCAAGGTCTGCGGCACCGCCCCGGTCGACCCGGCGACGCTGCCGGACACCGGGTGGACGACGGTGCTGCGACACGAGCGCATCCCGTTCGTGTCGCACCCCTACGAGTGGTCGTTCGGCATGCTGCGCGACGCCGCCCTGCTGCACCTGGAGATCCTGCGCCGGGCCCTCGAAGCGGGGTTCACCACCAAGGACGGCTCGGCCTACAACCTCCAGTGGCGCGGGGCCACCCCGGTCTTCATCGACGTCGGCTCGTTCGCGCCGCTGACCGAGGGCGAGCCGTGGGCCGGCTACCGGCAGTTCTGCCAGACCCTGCTCTACCCGCTGCTGCTGCAGGCCCACCTCGGCGTGAACTTCCAACCCTGGCTGCGGGCCCGGGTCGACGGCATCGAGGCCGACCAGATGCGCCCGCTGTTCCGGGGCGTCCGCCGACTGCTGCCCGGGGTGCCGACCCATGTTCACCTGCACGGCGCGATGCAGGCCCGGCACGCCGGGGCCAGCAGCAGCGCCGTCGCCGCCCAACTGCGCGACGCCGGCTACTCCCGTGACCTGGCGCTGGCCACCGTACGCCGGTTGGCGCGGTTGGTGCGCCGGCTGGACCGCCGGGTCGACGGCGGCCACTGGGTCGACTACCAGCGCACCTGCGGCTACACCACGGCGGACCGGGCGGCCAAGGAGAGCTTCGTCGAGGCGGCGGTGGCGGACGTCGCCGCCGGTCTGGTGCTCGACCTCGGCGCCAACGACGGCCGGTACGCGCGGATCGCCGCCCGGCACGCCGCCCAGGTGGTCGCCGTCGAGCAGGACCCGGCCGTGGTGGACGCCCTCTACCGGGCGCTGCGGGCCGAGGGCGACCGGCGCATCCTGCCGTTGGTGATGGACCTCGCCGACCCGTCGCCCGGCGGCGGCTGGCGGGGCGTCGAACGGGCCGGGTTCGCCGACCGGGCCCACGCCGACGTGGTGCTCGCCCTCGCCGTGGTGCACCACCTGGCGATCGGCCGTAACGTGCCGCTGGCCGAGGTGGTCGGGCAACTGGCCGGTTACGTCCGGCCCGGCGGACGGCTGGTGGTGGAGTTCGTCCACCCGCAGGATCCGATGGCGCGGCGGCTGTTGGCGAACAAGCCGGCCGGTCTCTTCCCCGACTACCACCGCGACGAGTTCGCCCGGCTGCTCGCCGCCCGCTGCCGCGTCGAACGACAGCAGGAACTGCCCTGCGGCACCCGGACGCTCTACCAGGCGGTGGTGGATGGCTGAGCCTGCTCCGACCGGCACCGCGGTCCGGCCGGCGTCCACCGCGCCGCCGGTGCCGGACGGCACGCCCGCCCCGGCCGGCTGGCGGGTGGAGCTGCGCCGGGCGTACGAGGTGCTGGCCCTGGTCGGACTGGTGGTCACCCAGCCCCTGCTCGACGTGCTCGGGCGCAGCCCCGACTTCTTCCTGTTCCACCGGGCCACCAGCGGGGACGTGCTCGCGCTGGTGGCGGTGGTCGCGCTGGTGCCCGGTGCGGTGGTGGTGCTGCTCGGGACGGCGACCCGGCTGGCCGGCGTCCGGGTCCGGGCGGGTGCCCACACGGTGGCCCTCGGGCTGCTGCTGGCCGCGTTGGCGGTGCAGGTGGGCCGGCAGGCGACGCCGCTGCGGGGCGTACCGCTGCTGGTGGTGGCGGCGCTGGTCGGGGCCGGTGGGGCGGTGGCGTACCGGCGCTGGTCGGTGCTCGGCCGGGTGTTGCGGGTGGCGGCCCTCGGGCCGCTGGTCTTCGTCGGGTTGTTCCTGTTCGCCTCGCCGGCCTCGGCGGTGGTGCTGCCCCGCGCGCACGCGGGCGTCGACGGGGTGGCCGGGCCGGGCTCCCACCCGCCGGTCGTCATGATCGTCCTCGACGAGTTGCCGCTGGTGTCGCTGCTCGGCCCGGACGGGCGGATCGACGCGACCCGCTACCCGAACTTCGCCGAGCTGGCCGGCGGGTCGACCTGGTACCGCAACGCCACCGGGGTCAGCGGGTGGACGCCGTACGCGCTGCCGGCGATGTTGACCGGACGGTACCCGTCCGCCCCGTCCGCCCCGCACTACTCGCAGTACCCGGACAACCTCTTCACCGCGCTCGGCGGCCTGTACGACATCCGCGCGCAGGAGAGCATCACCCGGCTCTGCCCACCCAGCCGCTGTGACCAGCCGGTCGCCCCCGAGCAGGGGCTCGGCGTGCTGGTGCGGGAGAGCGGAGCGCTGCTGGGCCGGATCGCCGCCCCGGTGGACAGCCGCATCGACCCGCAGGAGTCGTACCGGGAGCAGACCGCCGCCGAGGTGGGTCTGGACGCCGCCGAACCGGTCCCGGCCGACCCGAAGTTCCGTTGGGACAGCCTGAACGACAACCAGCCGGCCCGGTTCACCGCGTTCCTGGCCGGGCTGCGCCCGGCCGACCGGCCGACCCTGCACTTCCTGCACCTGCTGATGCCGCACGCGCCGTGGGTGTTCCTGCCGTCCGGGGCGCGTTACGACGCACCGGACGACCTGCCCAACGACGGCGCGGGTTGGGCGGAACTGGCCCGGACCCGGCACCTGGCCCAGTTGCGGTACACCGACCGGCTGGTCGGCGAGACGCTGCGCACCCTGCGCGCCTCCGGCCTGTACGACAGGTCACTGGTCGTGCTCACCGCCGACCACGGGGTGAGTTTCACCCCGGACTGGCAGGGGCGGGGGATGGGTGCCATCGAGCACGCCCCCGGCGAGGTGGCCTGGGTGCCGCTGTTCGTCAAGGAGCCCGGCCAGCGCGCCGGCCGGGTCGACGACCGCAACTGGGAGCACGTCGACCTGTTGCCCACCATCGCCGACGAGGTGAACGTGCGGGTCCCGTGGCGGCTCGACGGGCGCTCGGCGCAGCAGCCGCCCCGGGAGCGGACCGAGAAGTACTTCTACGACCGGCCCGGTGAGCGGGTGGTCCTTCCCGGCGGGGTGCCCGCCCGACCCGTGCCGCCCGCCCCCCACCCGCTGGTCGGTACGACGGTGGGGGAGAGGCCGTCGTCGGGTGGCACCGCCTCGGTGGCGCACCTGGGCGCGTTCGACCACGTCGACCCGGCGGCGGGGGAGTTGCCGGCCCTGGTCTGGGGCACCGTGCCCCGGGAGGTGCCGGACGGCACGCTGCTCGCCGTCGCGGTCAACGGCCGGATCGGCGCGGTCGTCCCCGTGGTGCCCCCGGACAAGGGGGGTCGCCGGTTCGCGGCGTTCCTCCCCGACGACCATCTGTTCCGGGCCGGCGCGAACCGGTTGGACATCTACCGGGTGGACCCCGGCGACACACTGCGCCGGTTGACCCTTTCCTGAGCCTTCGTCGGCTTTCGCCGCTTTACACCGTGCCGTTCCCGGCGTCCGCTCGCGGGTGACCGGCCCGCGCCGGTACGGGTTTCCGCGCCGCCGGGTCGGGAAACGGGTGACGCATACCTCACCGCAGAACCACGGCGGGCGGTATCCCCGCGACCGCGATTACGGTAAAAGCGAAGGCAATTCAACGAAGATTCGCCGGCGAAGCGAGGAACCACATGACGGAAGTCAAGCTCGACCACCCCGGTGGGCAGCTTTCGATGCCGGTGCAGGGCGCGGTCGAGGGCCCTGCGGGCATCGGGGTCAGCAAGTTGCTCAAGGAAACCGGAATGACAACATACGACCCCGGTTTCGTGAACACCGCCTCCTGCTCTTCCGCGATCACCTACATCGACGGTGACGCGGGCATCCTGAGGTACCGCGGTTACCCGATCGACCAGCTGGCCGAGAAGTCCTCCTTCCTGGAGGTCTCGTACCTGCTCATCTACGGTGAGCTGCCGACCCAGCAGCAGCTGGGCGAGTTCAGCGAGCGGATCCGGCGGCACTCCCTGCTGCACGAGGAGATGCGCCGGTTCTTCGACGGCTTCCCCCGGGACGCCCATCCGATGGCCGTGCTGTCCTCGGCGGTCAGCGCCATCTCCACCTTCTACCAGGACAGCCTGGACCCGTTCGACTCCGAGCACGTGGAGATGTCGACGGTCCGGCTGATGGCGAAGGTCCCCACCATCGCCTCGTACGCCTACAAGAAGTCCATCGGTCAGCCGTTGCTGTACCCGGACAACTCGCTGGGCTACGTGGACAACTTCCTGCGGATGACCTTCGGCGTGCCCGCCGAGCCGTACGAGGTCGACCCGGTGGTGGCCCGGGTGCTGGACATGCTGTTCGTCCTGCACGCCGACCACGAGCAGAACTGCTCGACCTCCACCGTCCGGCTGGTCGGCTCCAGCAACGCCAACCTCTTCGCCTCGGTCTCGGCCGGGGTGAACGCCCTGTTCGGTCCGCTGCACGGCGGGGCGAACCAGGCCGTGCTGGAGATGCTGGAGAAGATCGACGCCGACGGCGGCGACGTCGCGTCCTTCGTCCGCAAGGTCAAGGACAAGCAGGACGGCGTCAAGCTGATGGGCTTCGGCCACCGGGTCTACAAGAACTACGACCCGCGGGCCGCCATCGTCAAGCAGGCCGCCCAGGACGTGCTCAACCGGATGGCCAAGCCGGACCCGCTGCTGGACCTGGCCATGCAGCTGGAGGAGATCGCGCTCGCCGACGACTTCTTCGTGTCCCGCCGGCTCTACCCGAACGTGGACTTCTACACCGGCCTGATCTACAAGGCCATGGGCTTCCCCACCAAGATGTTCACGGTGCTGTTCGCGCTCGGCCGGCTGCCCGGCTGGATCGCCCAGTGGCGCGAGATGATCAGCGACCCGGAGACGAAGATCGGCCGGCCCCGGCAGGTCTACACCGGAGCCCCGGAGCGGGAGTTCACCGCGATCGCGCAGCGCTGACCGACCCGTTCACGCGAAGGCCGCCGACCCCGCACGGGGGTCGGCGGCCTTCGTCGTGGCCGTTGCGGGCTCAGCGCAGGCCGGCGGCGACGAGCAGGTTGCCCGCCGGGATCGGGGCGGTGACCCGGCCGGTGGCCATCCGCTGCTCGGCACGCTGCGCCGTGAACGCGGCATCCCCGGCGATCGCCGACGCGTACGCCGTCGCGGTGCGCGCGGCGATCGCCGACCAGCCGTACTGCTCGTGGACCATGGCGCGGGCCCGGCGGGCGAGCACCCGGGCGCGTTCCCGGTCGGACAGCAGGTCGTGCACGGCCTCGGTGAGGTCGGCCGGGTCCTCCGGGGCGAAGGTCACCCCGGTCACCCCCGGCTCGACGATCTCGGCCAGCCCACCGGTCTCGGCGACCGCGAGCGGCGCGCCGGCCGCGGCCCCCTCCAGGGCGACCATCCCGAACGGCTCGTAGATGCTGGGCACCGCGAAGCAGTCCGAGGCGGCCATCACGGCCGGCAGGTCGGTGCCGCCGAGGAAGCCCGGCATGGCGACCGTGCCGCCCAGCCCGAGCCGGTGCACCTCGGCCTCCAGCTCTGCCCGGTACGGCCCGTCACCGACGATCACGGCGCGCAGGCCGGGGTGCCGCTCGCGCAGCCGGGGCAGGCCGGCGAGCAGGTGCTGGACGCCCTTCTCGTAGACCAGCCGGCCGGCGAAGGTGACCAGCGGCCCGTCCCCGGCGAACCGGGCGCGGGCCGAGGTGACCGCCGAGGCCGGCACCTTCCACCGGTGCGGCTCGACCCCGTTGGGCACCACGTCGACCCGGCCGATCGACACGTCGAACAGCGCGTTGACCTCGTCGCGCATGTACCCGGAGCAGACGATCACCCGGCCGGACTCGGCGGCCAGCCACTGCTCCACCCCGTGGATGGTGCGGTTCATCTCGCCCGGCAGCCAGCCCTGGTGCCGGCCGGCCTCGGTGGCGTGGATGGTGCTGACCAACGGCACGTCCAGGTGGGCGCGCAGCGTCATGGCGGTGTGCGCGACGAGCCAGTCGTGGGCGTGGATCACGTCGTACGTGCCGGACTCGGTGGCCCGCAGCGCGGCCCGGGTCAGGGTGTGGTTGAACGCCATCGTCCAGGCCAGCAACGAGTCGGTGGCCAGCGGGAAGGTCACCGGGTCCTCGGCCGCCCGGATGATCCGCACCCCGTCGGCGTACTCCTCCAGCGGCGCGCCGTCGGTGTGCCGGGTGACCACGGTGACCTCGTGCCCGGCGGCGGCCAGCGCCACCGACAGGGCGTGCACGTGCCGGCCGAGCCCGCCCACCAGCACCGGCGGGTACTCCCAGGACAGCATCAGGATGCGCCGGGTGCGCGGGGGCACGCCGGAGCCGCCGCCCTGCTGGGGGACCGTCGGCCGGGAGGTGGGGGTGGGCCGGCAGTTCCGGTCCACAGCGGTCGCGAACTGGTCGTCGACCCGCAGGGTGGTCACATCGATCTCCGTCCGTGCACACAGGGTCGCGCCGGCAACGATGACGGCGGAAGGGATGGTGGTGGGATGGCCGTGGCCGAGGGTGGACCCACCCGCGCGGGCGCGTCCGCGTCAAGCAAAGGGCATCACGCGGCCCGGCGCATCTCGAAAGGGCCTATCGTGACGGACGACACCCGACGGTGCGTGACCCCTCGGACGGGCGGATGTCGGGCGTCGTCCGAACGGGTGGGTTGGCCGGACCGGCCGCGGGGCATTAGCGGCGTGCGCACCGGCGGTCTCCCGACCCGGCCGGTGTGCTCATGATCATGGGCCTAAGGAGCGACATGCAGGTCTGGCCGGGTGAGAGATACCCCCTCGGCGCCACCTACGACGGGATGGGCACCAACTTCGCGATCTTCTCCGAGGTGGCGGAGAAGATCGAGCTCTGCCTGTTCGACGAGTGGGACATCGGCACCGAGCGCCGGGTGGAGTTGCGCGAGGTCGACGCCTACGTCTGGCACGCCTACATCCCCGGCGTCGAACCCGGCCAGCGCTACGGCTTCCGGGTGCACGGGCCGTGGAACCCGGCCGAGGGGCGACGCTGCAACCCGCACAAGCTGCTGCTCGACCCGTACGCCAAGGCGGTCGACGGGGAGGTCACCTGGGACCCGGCGGTCTACGACTACGAACTGGGCGGCGATCCGGACCGGATGTCGCAGACCGACTCGGCCCCGTTCATGCCCAAGTCGGTGGTGGTGAACCCGTACTTCGACTGGGGCAACGACCGGCCGCCGCGCACCCCGTACCACCATTCGGTGATCTATGAGGCGCACGTGCGCGGGCTGACCATGCGCCACCCCGACATCCCGGAGGAACTGCGCGGCACCTACGCGGCGATCGCCTCCCCGGTGATGATCGACTACTTCCGGCAGCTCGGGGTGACCGCGATCGAGCTGATGCCGGTGCACGAGTTCGTGCACGACCACCGGCTGGCCGACCTGGGCCTGCGCAACTACTGGGGCTACAACAGCATCGGCTTCTTCGCCCCGCACCACGGCTACTCGGCGCTGGGCCGCCTCGGCCAGCAGGTGCAGGAGTTCCGGGGCATGGTCAAGGCGCTGCACGCCGCCGGCATCGAGGTCATCCTCGACGTGGTCTACAACCACACCGCCGAGGGCAACCACCTGGGCCCGACGCTGAGCTTCAAGGGTGTCGACGCCCCCAGCTACTACCGGCTGTCCGAAGAGGACCGACGCTACTTCGTCGACTACACCGGCACCGGCAACAGCCTCAACGTGCGCAGCCCGCACTCCCTTCAACTGATCATGGATTCGCTGCGGTACTGGGTCACCGAGATGCACGTCGACGGGTTCCGCTTCGACCTCGCCGCCACCCTGGCCCGCGAGTTCTACGAGGTCGACCGGCTGTCCACCTTCTTCGAGGTGGTGCAGCAGGACCCGGTGGTCAGCCAGGTGAAGCTGATTGCCGAGCCGTGGGACGTCGGCCCCGGCGGCTACCAGGTCGGCAACTTCCCTCCCCTGTGGACGGAGTGGAACGGCAAGTACCGCGACACGGTGCGGGACTTCTGGCGCGGCGAGCCGGCCACCCTGGCCGAGTTCGCCTCCCGTATCTCCGGCTCGGCGGACCTATACCAGGACGACGGCCGCCGCCCCTTCCACAGCATCAACTTCGTCACCTGCCACGACGGGTTCACCCTCAACGACCTGGTGTCGTACAACGACAAGCACAACGAGGCCAACGGCGAGGAGAACCGCGACGGCGAGGGCCACAACCGGTCCTGGAACTGCGGCGTCGAGGGGGAGACCGACGACCCCGGCGTCACCGCGCTACGGGCCCGGCAACGGCGCAACTTCCTGGCCACCCTGATGCTCTCCCAGGGCGTGCCGATGCTCGGCCACGGCGACGAGCTGGGCCGCACCCAACGCGGCAACAACAACGCCTACTGCCAGGACAGCGAGCTGGCCTGGGTGGACTGGGAGCACGCCGACGACGAGCTGCTCGACTTCGTCCGGCGGCTCACCGACTTCCGCAACCGGCACCAGGTGTTCCGCCGCCGCCGGTTCTTCACCGGCCTGCCGGTGGGGGGCCGCAACGCCGAGGCGGGGCTGCCGGATCTGGCCTGGTACACCCCCGACGGCCGGGAGATGACCGGCGAGGACTGGGGCAACGACTTCGGCCGTTCGGTGGCCCTGTTCGTCAACGGCGACGGCATCCCCGAACGCGGCCAGTACGGTCAGCGGCACCGTGACTCCTCGTTCGTGCTCTGTTTCAACGCCCACGACGCGCCGCTGGACTTCACCCTGCCCGGCGCGGAGTTCGGCCAGCGCTGGGAGCTGGTCATCAGCACCGCGGAACCGCAACCGGAGAAGCCGACGGTGGTCGAGGCGGGCGGCGCGGTCTGCGTGCCGGACCGTTCCCTGGTGGTCCTGGAGAGGACGGTCTGACATGCCCGCACAGCCCCGACCCGACTCGACGGCGACGGTCGGGTCGACCTACCGCGTCCAGGTCCGACCCGGGTTCGACCTCGACACCACCGCCGCGTTGGCCGACTGGCTCGCCGACCTGGGCGTCACCCACCTCTACACCGCGCCACTGCTCACCGCCGCCCCCGGCTCCGCGCACGGCTACGACGTGGTCGACCACCGCGCCGCCAACCCGGAGCTGGGCGGGGAGGCCGGCCGGCAGCGGCTGGTCCGGGCGTTGCGGGCGGTCGGGCTGGGCCTGGTCGTCGACATCGTGCCCAACCACGCCGGGGTCGCCCAGCCGGCGGCGAACCCGGCCTGGTGGGACGTGCTGCGCCGGGGCCGGGCGTCGGCGTACGCCGACTGGTTCGACATCGACTGGGATCGGGGCCGGCTGCTGCTGCCGGTGCTCGCCGACAGCCCCGACGCCGTCGACGACCTCAAGCTGGTCGACGGGGAGCTGCGCTACCACGAGCACCGGTTCCCGGTCGCCGACGGCACCGGCGAGGGCAGCCCCCGCGAGGTGCACGACCGGCAGCACTACGAGCTGGTCTCCTGGCGGCGCGGCGACACCGAGCTGACGTACCGCCGGTTCTTCGCCGTGTCCGACCTGGCCGGGCTGCGGGTGGAGGACCCGGCGGTCTTCGACGCCACCCACGCCGAGGTGCTGCGCTGGGTGGCCGCCGGCGAGGTCGACGGCATCCGGGTCGACCACCCCGACGGCCTGCGCGACCCGGCCGGCTACCTGGCCCGGTTGCGCGCCGCCGCCCCGCACGCCTGGCTGGTGGTGGAGAAGATCCTGGAGTACGGCGAGGAGCTGCCGGACTGGCCGGTCGACGGCACCACCGGCTACGACGCGCTGGCCGCGGTCTGCGGGCTGTTCGTCGACGGGCGCGCCGAGGGCGACTTCACCGCCCTCGACGCCCGGCTCACCGGCCGGCACACCTCCTGGCAGGACCTCACCCACGCCACCAAGCTGGAAGCCGCCACCCGGCTGCTCGCCGCCGAGTTGGGCCGGCTCGCCGCCCTCGCCCCGGACCTCGACCCCGACGCCACCCGGGCGGCCGTGGCGGAGCTGGCCGCCTGCTTCCCGGTCTACCGGGGCTACCCGCCGCACGGGGCCCGGCACCTGGCCGCCGCCCGCGCCGAGGCGGGTCGCCGCCGACCCGACCTCACCGCCACCCTCGACGCGGTGACCGCCCTGCTGCGGCGTCCCGAGCACGAGCTGGCCGCCCGGTTTCCGCAGCTCACCGGCGCGGTGATGGCCAAGGGGGTGGAGGACACCGCCTACTACCGGTGGAGCCGGTTCGTCGCGCTGAACGAGGTCGGCGGCTCACCGGCCCACTTCGGGGTGCCCCCGGCGGAGTTCCACCGGTTCGCCGCCGCCCGGCAGGTCCGTTGGCCGGCGAGCATGACCACGCTGTCGACCCACGACACCAAGCGCGGTGAGGACGTCCGGGCCCGGCTCGCCGTACTCGCCGAACTGCCGGCCCGCTGGGCGGAGCAGGTGGGCGACTGGACGGCCCGGACGCCGCTGGCCGATCCGGCCTTCGCCCACCTGGTGTGGCAGACCGCCGTGGGTGCCTGGCCGATCGAGCGGGAGCGGCTGCACGCGTACGTGGAGAAGGCGGCCCGGGAGGCGTCGGTCTCGACGAGCTGGGCCGACCCCGACCCGGCCTTCGAACGCGACCTGCACGCCCTGGTCGACCGGATGTACGACGACCCGCAACTGCACGCCGAGATCACCGCCTTCGCCGACCGGATCACCCCGGCCGGCTGGTCCAACGCGCTCGGACAGAAGCTGGTGCAGCTCGCCATGCCCGGGGTGCCCGACACCTACCAGGGCACCGAGTTGTGGGAGAACTCCCTGGTCGACCCGGACAACCGCCGCCCGGTCGACTTCGCCGTACGCCGGGAGCTGCTGGCCCGGCTCGACGCCGGCTGGCAGCCGGCGGTGGCCGCCGACGGCGCGGCCAAGCTGCTGGTGGTCTCCCGCACGCTGCGGCTGCGCCGCGACCACCCGGAGCTGTTCGCCGGCTACCGGCCGGTGGCCGCGCACGGCCCGGCCGCCGCGCACGTGGTCGCCTTCGACCGGGGTGGGGCGGTCGCGGTGGCCACCCGGCTGCCGGTGGGGTTGGCCCGCGACGGCGGCTGGCGCGACACCCGCCTGTCGCTGCCCGGCAACAGTGTTACGGACGTGTTCACCGGACAGGTCTACAGTGGGTCTGAGCTGCTCCTTCATGATCTGCTGAACATCTATCCGGTGGCTCTGCTCGCGCCCACCGCCCTGCTGGCTCCCACCGACCCCGTGGAGGCTGCCGCATGACCGAGTTCACCGTCTGGGCGCCCGACGTCGCCCGGCTCCGGCTGCGCCTGCCCGGCGTCGCCGACCACGACATGCGGGCCGGGCCGGACGGGTGGTGGCGGGTCGAGGTGCCCGATGCCGGCCCCGGCACCGACTACGCGTTCCTGCTGGACGACGAGGACACCCCGCTGCCCGACCCGCGCTCGGCGTGGCAGCCGGCCGGGGTGCACGGGCCGAGCCGACGCTACGACCACGCCGCCTTCGACTGGACCGACCAGGGCTGGACCGGCCGGCAACTGCCCGGCAGCATCCTCTACGAGCTGCACATCGGCACGTTCACCCCCCAGGGCACCTTCGACGCGGCGATCGACCGCCTCGACCACCTGGTCGACCTCGGCGTCGACCTGATCGAGCTGCTCCCGGTCAACGCCTTCAACGGCGAGCACAACTGGGGCTACGACGGGGTGTGCTGGTTCGCCCCGCACGAACCCTACGGCGGGCCGGACGGGCTGAAACGGCTCGTCGACGCCGCCCACGCCAAGGGCCTGGGGGTGATCCTCGACGTCGTCTACAACCATTTCGGGCCCTCCGGGGCCTACGCGCCGAGCTTCGCGCCCTACCTGAGCGAGCAGAGCAACCCGTGGGGTCGCACGGTCAACCTGGACGGCCCGCACTCCGACGGGGTACGCCGCTACATCATCGACTCGGTGCTGATGTGGCTGCGCGACTACCACGTCGACGGCCTGCGGCTCGACGCCGTGCACGCGATGCCCGACTCCCGGGCCACCCACCTGCTGGAACAGATGGCGGTCGAGGTGGAGTCGCTCGCCACCCACCTGGGCCGGCCACTGTCGCTGATCGCCGAGTCCGACCTCAACGACCCCCGGCTGATCACCGCCCGGGAGGCCGGCGGGTACGGCCTGCACGCGCAGTGGAACGACGACGCCCACCACGCCCTGCACACCCTGCTCACCGGGGAACGGCAGGGCTACTACGGCGACTTCGGCTCGCTGGAGTGCCTGACCGACGTGCTGACCGGGGCGTTCTTCCACGCCGGCACCTGGTCCAGCTTCCGCAACCGCACCCACGGCCGCCCGGTGGACCGGCACACCGTCCCCGGCCACCGGTTCGTGGCCTACCTGCAAAATCATGACCAGGTCGGCAACCGTGCCACCGGCGACCGGATCTCCGCCGGGTTGTCGCCCGCGCTGCTGCGGGTCGGGGCGATGCTGCTGCTGACCGCGCCGTTCACCCCGATGCTGTTCATGGGGGAGGAGTGGGCGGCGAGCACCCCGTGGCAGTTCTTCACCAGCCACCCCGAGCCGGAGCTGGCGGCGGCGGTGGCCACCGGCCGGCGGCGGGAGTTCGCCGCGCACGGTTGGCCGCCCGGTGAGGTGCCCGACCCGCAGGATCCGCAGACCTTCCTGCGGTCCCGGCTCGACTGGGCCGAGCTGGACAAACCCGAACACCGCGAGATGTACGAGTTCTACCGGCGGCTGATCGCGCTGCGCAAGAGCCGGGCCGACCTGTCCGACCCCCGTCTGCACCGGATGGAGGTGCGCCACGGCGACCAGTTCCTGGTGGTCCGCCGGGGCGGGTGCCTGGTGGTGGCGAACCTCGCCGGCCGGCCGCAGCGGGTCACCCTGCCCGGGGTGGCCCGTCGGGTGTTGCTCACCACCGGGGAGGGCGTCACCGTGATGCGCGACCGGGTGGAGTTGCCGGCGGAGACGGCGGCGATCGTGGCGCTCTGAGGCAGTGGCGGTTTTGCGGCCCGGTCCCGTGTCGGGCGCGCGTGGTGTTCGGCCTGGTGTCCGGGCCGGCCTCGCGACGGGCCGCTGCCGCTGCGGCGGCGGGGAGCGCCGGGGCCTGTCCGGCGACCGGTCGTCACGCTGGGTGACGGGCGCGGCGGACCGTAATACGGGTGGGAGGGGTATTCCTGTCAGGCATATTTATGCCTGTGTGTCATAAGCCCGAGTGCAAACATGTACTCCCCGGGCCCGACCCACGCTGGGCGACGAGCACCGCAACCTAGACGGTCCGCTCAGGACCCTTCGAACAGCTTGCCGGTCACGTATGTGCCCTTGCCTTGTCGCCCCTGAAGCTCCCCGGTGATCTGGAGATGCTCGATCGCCCGGCGCACCGTGCCGATGGAGCAGTCGTACTGCTGGGCGAGTTCAGGCAGTGAGGGGAGCTTGTCTCCCTCCTTCAGCTGCCCCGAGGCGATCGACTTCCGGATGTCGTTGATGACCACCCGGAAGGTCGGGACGTAGCCGTTCACGAGCGATCGACGACGTAGGTGCCACGACCGGTAAAGGTCACCACCAGTCCTCGGTCGCGCAACAGCCTGATGGCGGCCCGTACGGTCCCCCTGCTGACGCCGTACTCCTGTTGAAGGTGACTTTCGCTGGGAAGCGGCTGGCGGGGCTTGAGTCTGCCCGCGTCGATCTCCTTGGTGAGGAGGTCTGCGAGCTGAACGTAGAACGCCACCGGAGACATCTCGTCAACCATGCGCGGACCTTATGGATAGCCAGCCCGATCATGAGCGTCAAGTACGGGCAACCCGTATAGAACAGGCTGTACAGGTAGGACAGGATGGATTACCCTGGGTGAGTCTCCGTAAACCTGCGCGAGGGAGTGGTATGCCCCGGTGGAAGTGGTATCAGCGTTCGGCGGGTTCGAGTGGGGAAGACGCCAGCCGGGCGGATCGCGGCGAGCAGATCGATGCGGCTGAGCGGGATGCGGCCCGGCGTCGACTGCTCGCGCAGGCCGAGGCGGAGCGGATACCCGTGGCGGACACGACGCGTGCCGTGTCGGATCGGCGGTGGCGGCGTGGGCGGTGACGACCTTCCGGTCGGGCGACGGGTGGCGCGCTGGCGGGTGCGCCGTCGGATGAGCCAACAGGTCTTCGCCGACCGGCTCGGCAAGTCGAAGAGTTGGGTGGACAAGGTCGAACGGGGGGTCCGCACGCTGGACCGGTACTCGGTGATCCAGGAGATCGCCGAGGTGCTGCGGATCGATCCGGCGCTCCTGCTCGGCACCCAGCTGCCGTCGTCAGATCGCACCGGCGCGCTGGATGGGGTGGACGGGCTGCGCGCCGCCCTCGCCCGCTACGACCCCACTGCGGCGGCGGTGTCGTCGGCGGAACTGGAACGGCACGTCGCGCACGCCTGGTTGACCTACCAGCACGCCCACTACGCACAGGTGGTGCGGGCACTGCCGGGGTTGCTCGACGCCGCCCGCAGCCGGCACGCGACAGTGCCCGAGGGGGCGGCGGAACTGCTGGTGCGGACGTACCGGCTCTCCTCGTCGGTGCTGGTGAAACTCGGTGAGGCCGACCTCGGGTGGTTGGCCGCCGACCGGGCGGTCGCCGTGGCCGGTGACGATCCGGCACTGGCGGGGACGGCGGCGGTGGCGGTGGGGCAGGCGCTGCGCGCGCTGGGCCGTGGGCGGCTGGCGCTCGCGGTGACGGTGGCGGCTGCGCGCCGGGTCGCCCCGAGGCCGGTACGCGACGCCCCGCCGGTGCGGCAGGCCCTCTGCGGAACGTTGCTGATCGAGGCCGCACTGGCCGCCGCCGAGCACGGTGACCCCCGTCGGGCCGACGAGTTGATTGACCTGGCTGCCGGTATCGCCGTCCGGGTCGGGGCCGGCGACGATCGCCGACGAGGCGGTCCACCGGCATGAACAGGTGGTCCGTCGGGAGGGTTGGCGGCGCCTGCCGGCCGAGTACCGCGCCGCCTACCTGGTCGACGCCGCGCGGGCGTACCTCCAGGTCGGCGACCTGTTCGGGGCCGGTCGGGTGCTGATCGACGCGGACGGCATCGCGCCGGCCGAGGTGCGGTGCCGGCCGGTGGGCCGTACGGTGATCGCCGAGCTGGCCCGGGGGCGGCCGACGACGGCCGGCGTCGCGCGACTGGCCACGCTGGTCGGCCTCACCACCCGGTGACCGGGCTGCCTGTGGGTGGCCCGGCCGGTCCGACCGGCCGGGCCACCCGACGGATACCGGCGGTTACAGGGTGACCTGCCGGCCGCCGAGGGTCACCACGAGCCGTCCGTCGGCGGCGAAGGACCACCCGATGGCCCCGGTGTACGACGCGCAGCGGGAGCCGTTGCTGCCGTTCCAGAACTGGTTGGAGCTGTCGCTGTTGCCGACGATCTTGTCGTTGGACCCGCTGCCGCTACGGCACGAGGTGTTGTTCCGGAACACCGAGCTGCCGCCGTCGAACGAGAAGTTGCGCTCGGTGTTGTCGATGCCGAGGTTGTTCGAGACGGTCATGGTGCCGAGGTTGCGGTTGTAGGTGAAACCGTGCTTGCCGTTGCGGAAGGCGATGTTGCGCCGGACGATGTGGTTGACCCCGATGTCCTCGCCGCCGAGCTTGTAGCCGTTGCGGTCACCGTTGCCGTTCTGGGTGCCGTTGCTGAGCGTGCCGTTGTTGTAGGCCAGGGAGTCCTCGATGGTCACCGGGCCGATCGGGCCGGTGTCGGTTTTGGTGTAGAGGTCCCACCCGTCGTCGATGTTGTTGTGGGACACCGCGTACCGGAAGACGTTGCCGGTGCCGACGGTGAGCTTCGCGGCGAAGCCGTCGGCGTCCTCACCGTCGGAGTCGGCGTTGTCGTGTGACTCGGCGCTGAGCACCAGGTTGTTCGCCGGCCACTGGTCGCGGGGGGTGCTGGAGGCGATCCGGGAGAGCTGTAGCCCGCTGTCGCGGTTGAACCGGGTCACCGTGCGCTCGATGATGTTGTTGCTGCCGCCGACGAAGATGCCGTTGTCGCCGGCCCGCTCCACGATCAGGCCCTGGACGTGCCAGTACGACCCGTTGAGGGCGAGCCCCCGGTTGGCCGGGTCCTCGCTCATCGCCGAGAAGTTCAGCACCGGCCTCTCACCCGGGTAGGCGAACAGCTTCTTGCGGGCGTTGGCGGTGCCGTTGTTGCCCGGCTCGATGGTGACGGTCTGCGCGAGCTGGTAGGTTCCGGCCCGCACGTAGATCGTCCCGCCGGCGGGGATGCGGGTGACGGCGGAGGCGAGGGTGGTCGGGTTCGCCTGGGTGCCGGCCGCGCCGGCGCTGCCGTTGGTCGCCACGTACAGGGTGCTGCCGCCCGGCGGCGGGGTCGTGGGTGGCGGGGTGGTCGGCGGGGGCGTGGTGGGCGGCGGGGTGGTCGGTGGTGGGGTGGTCGGGGGTGGGGTGGTGGGCGGTGCCGTGGTCGGGGGCGCGGTGGTCGGAGGCGCGGTGGGGCCGCCGCAGGCCACCCCGTTGACCGCGAAGCCCGTCGGGGTCGGGTTGCTGCCGGTCCAGGTGCCATTGAAGCCGAACGTGACCGTACCGTTGGTGCCGACGGCGCCGTTGTAGTCGGCGTTCGCCGCGCTGACGGTGCTGCCACTCTGGCTGAACGTGGCGTTCCAACCCTGGTCGACGCGCTGCCCGGCGGTGAACGACCAGGTGGCCGCCCAGGAGCTGATCGGGTCGCCGAGGTTGGTGAGGGTGACGCTCGCGGTGAAGCCGCCGGACCACTGGCTGGCCACCGTGTAGTCGACCCGGCAGCCGGCGGCGGCCTGGGCCGCGTTCGCGGTGACCACCGCGCCGGCCGTGGCGAGCGCCGTCGCGGCGACCGCGGAGATCCACCACGCCGTACGGCGCTGGCGAAGGATCATGGTTCTCTCCTGTGGATGTGGTGAGGGAGCCCGCGCGCAGGATCGGCGGCACCGGTGCCCGGCGGGGGCGGGGCGGGCGGGCCCGCCCTTCAGGCCCGTCACGGGAGGGACCACTCGCGCCGGACCAGCCCGGATCGTCGGACGCGAGGTGTTTCCGTCGGGACGACCGGGGCCGTCCCAAGGCGCTGACCAGTCGATTCGAAGAGGTAAGCGCTTTCCGTCCCACGGTACTGACCGTTCTCGATGCCGTCAATCGGGCGACGGTCCGCCTCCACCCTGGGGAGGAGGCGACCTCCGACCGGGGGCCGCGACCGGGGCTCCCGGTCGGACGCGGTCGGGCCGCCGGCCGACGAACGTCTACAGGCATGACCGATGTGATGTCCCGGGCGGCCCGACGGCACCGCCCCCTGGTTCTGCTCACCGCCGCGATGGCGGTGCTCGCCGTGGTCGCGGCCGTCGGCGTGGCCGCCGACCCCAGGGTGCTCACCGGGGTGCCGATCTGGCTCAAGCCGTTCAAGTTCTCGGTGTCCTTCGTGCTCTACGGGGCCACCCTCGCCTGGATGCTGGCCCAACTGCCCCGCCGCAGCCGGGTCGGGGAGTGGGCGGCCGGCGTGGTGGTGGCGACGTCCCTGATCGAGATGGTGGTGATCGTCGGGCAGGTGCTGCGCGGCACGACCAGCCACTACAACGAGACCAGCCCGCTCAACGCCGCGCTGTGGCAGGTGATGGGAGCGGCCGTCATGGTGCTGTTCGTCGCGCACGTCGTCGTCGCCGTCACCCTGCTGGTACGGCGGGCCGGGGACCGGGCCACCCGGTGGGCGATGGGGTTCGGGCTCGGCCTGTCCGCGCTGGGCATGCTGGTGGCGGTGCCGATGACCCAGCCCGGCCAGGCGCCGGCCGCCGCCGGGATCACCGGCGCGCACAGCGTCGGGGTGCCCGACGGCGGGCCGGGGCTGCCGGTCCTCGGCTGGAGCACCACCGGGGGCGACCTGCGGATCGGGCACTTCGTCGGGCTGCACGCCCTGCAGGCGCTGCCGATCCTGGCCTTCCTGCTGCGCCGCTACCTGGGCGGTCGGCTCGACGAGCGGGACCGGGTCCGCCTGCTGGCCGTCGCGGGCACCGGGTACGGCGTACTCACGCTGTTGTTGACCTGGCAGGCGCTGCGCGGGCAGCCGCTGCTGAGGCCGGACCTGACCACGCTGGCCGCGCTGGCCGCCCTGGTGGCCGCGACCGTGCTCGCCGTGACGGTGGTGGTGTCCCGGCGGCGTCGCCCGGAACTGGCGCTGGCCGCGTGACCTCCACCCGTCCGGCGGGTCCTGCGCCGGCACCCGGGTCCGTAGGCTGATCGGCGTGGGCTGGCTGGGGCGGCTGTTCGACACGCGGGACACGCTGGTGCGGATGGTCCTGCTCGACGCCAGCGGCCTGTGCTACCTGCTCTTCGGCACCAAGACCGGTCAGCCGCCGACGGGCCGGCAGTGGGCGCTCGCGGTGGCCGCCTTCGCCGTCGCGCTGCTGGCCCACCGCCGGCCGCTGCTCAACCTGACGGCGCAGACCGCGCTGCTGGTGGCGGCGATCGTCGTCCTCGACGACACCACGATCAACCAGGTCGGGGCGAGCTGGCTGCTGCTCGAGGTGACCATGCGGTCCCGGCGTCCCCGCACCGGCTGGTGGGCTGCCGTGGGGTTGACCGTGGTCGCGGCGTTCGACCCGTCCGGGCACACCGGCCGGGGGGTCGTCGGCACGGTGTTCGGGCTGCTGGTGGACGTGGGCCTGCCCCTGCTGATCGGCACCGTGGTGCGGACCAACCGGGAACTCGGCCGGCAGGCCGAGGAACGGGCCCGGGCCGAGCACCTGCACCGCGAGTCGGAGCAGCGGGCGGCGCGGGCCGACGAACGCAGCGCCATCGCCCGGGAGTTGCACGACGTGGTGGCCCACCACGTGGCCTCGATGGTGCTGCGCGTGGGCGTCGCCCGGCACGTCCTCACCGACCTCGACCCCCGGGTCGGTGCCGTCTTCGACGACGTGCACGCCACCGGGACGGCGGCGCTGGCGGACCTGCGCGGGCTGGTCGCGGTGCTGCGGGATCCCGAGGTGGCGCACGGCGACGCGACGTTGACCGCGATCGAGCCGTCGGCGCTGCCGGCCGCGCTCGGGGCGGCGGTCGACCGGGCCCGGCAGGCCGGGGTGACGGTGGAGGCGGACGTCGCCCCGGCGGTGGGCGCCCTCGACGCGGTACGTGGACTGGCGGTGCTGCGGTTGACCCAGGAGGCGCTGACCAACGTGGTGAAGCACGCCGGAACGTCCGCGCGGGCGCGGCTGACCGTGGCGGTGGTCGACGATGCCGTGCACTGGGAGGTGGCCGACGACGGGCGGGGCTGGGCACCGGCGGCGGTGCCACCCGGCGGGGGACACGGCCTCACCGGCATGCGGGAACGGGTCGAGGTGCTCGGCGGGCGGCTGGACGCCGGCCCCGCCGGTACCGGGTGGCGGGTCCGCACGGTGCTGCCCGCCGTGGCACCGACCGACGCCGGCCCGCCCCCGACCACCGGCCCACCCCCGGGCGGTACGACCACCCCGCCGCCCGGTTCGGGCGGCCCGTATGCGGCGCGGCTGTCGTGATCCGGGTGCTGCTGGTCGACGACCAGCACCTCATCCGCGCGGGCCTGCGCATGCTCTGTGACGCGCAGCCGGACATCGAGGTGATCGGGGAGGCCGACAACGGCCGCGACGCGGTCACCCTGGCCGCCCGGCTCGTCCCCGACGTGGTGGTGATGGACCTGCGGATGCCCGGTGTGGACGGGATCACCGCGACCGGCCGCATCCTCGCCGACCGGCCGGCGACGCGGGTGCTGGTGCTGACCACGTTCGGTGACGACGACCACCTCTATCCCGCGCTCACCGCCGGGGCCTGCGGGTTCCTGCTCAAGGACGCCCCGCCCGGCGACCTGGTCGACGGGGTGCGCCGGGCCGCCGCCGGGGGCAGCCCGTTCAGCGAGGAGGTACTGCAGCGGCTGGTCCGGCGGGCGGTGCACGCCCGCGCCGAGCCGCCCCGGCCGGTGGCCGGGCTGACCGCCCGCGAACAGGACGTGCTCACCCTGGTGGCCGAGGGGCTGTCGAACACCGAGATCGCCGACCGGCTGCACATCGGCGTGACCACGGTCAAGACCCACATCACCAGCCTGATGACCAAGACGGACAGCCCGAACCGGGTACGCCTGGCGCTGTTCGCCCGGGGCGGCTGACCGCGCCGTCCCCGACGGAGGGCTCGGGTGGGAGGTCGGATGACGGTCGGGTCAGCCGGTCACCCGGGCGACGAACGCGGCGACGTTCGTCGTCAGCCGCTGGACCTTCTCCGCCGTGGTGAGCGACTCCTGCATCCGGGCGCCGGGGCCGGGGTCCTTGCGTCCGCGCACGTAGAGCGGGCAGGCGAGGTCGGTGCACAGGTAGGTGCCCACCGAGTTGCCCTGCTGTCCCGCCTTGCCGGCCCTCGGCGCGACCATCAGGCTGACGCCACCGGCGGGGGAGGTCAGGCAGATCGCGCACAGGCCGCGCGGTGGCTGCCGGGTGGTCGGGGTGGGGCAGCGCAGCACCAGCGCGGTCCGCCGGCCGTCCACCTCGGTGACCAGGTAGGCGCGGTCGGGGGCGCGGGGGTCCCGCCAGCCGAGGTAGTCCAGCTCGGGCCAGGGGCGGTCGGCCAGGTCGCGGGGGACGTACAGCCGCCTGCTCTCGCCCTTGGTGCAGTTGACGAACGCGGAACGGATCTCCTGCTCGGTGAGTGGTTCCATGACGGCAACGGTAATTTGCCTAAAAGCTTTAGGCAAACGCATAATGAGTTATGGCACGTGCGGGCTTGACCACCGACCGTCTCACCCGGGCCGGCGCGGAGCTGGCCGACGAGGTCGGCTTCGACCGGGTGACCCTCTCGGCGCTCGCCCGGCGCTTCGACGTGCAGGTCGCGAGCCTCTACGCGCACGTGCGCAACTCCGCCGACCTGCGGACCCGGATCGCCCTGCTCGCCCTCGACGAACTGGCCGTCCGGGCCGCCGACGCGCTCGCCGGTCGGGCCGGCCGGGACGCGCTGGCCGCCCTCGGCGGCGTCTACCGCGACTACGCCCGCGAGCATCCGGGCCGGTGGGCCGCCGCCCAGCTCAGGCTCGACCCGGCCACCGCCGCCGCCAGCGCCGGCGGTCGGCACGCCGAGCTGACCCGGGCCATCCTGCGCGGCTACGACCTGGGCGAACCCGACCAGACCCATGCGGTACGGCTGCTCGGCAGCGTCTTCAACGGCTACGTCAACCTCGAACTGGGCGGCAGCTTCGACCACAGCGCCCCCGATACCGGGCAGAGCTGGACCAAGGTGCTCGACGCCCTCGACGCCCTGCTGCGCCACTGGCCGACGCCCTGACCGCCGTCGCCACCACGCCCGCCCGGGTCGGGCATGGTGGCGTCAGCGTGGGCGGCGGGCGACCCGGACGCCGATGGCGATCGCGGCGATGACCAGCAGGCCGCCCAGGAACTGGAGCCCGGGGGAGTCGTCGGACTCGCCGAGCACGATGCCGGCCACCCCGGCGGCCAGGAGCACGGCGGCGGGGAGGGCGAGCAGATACCTCACGGCGTCGGCTCCCCGTCGTCGACGAATTCGAGCAGGTCGCCCGGCTGGCACCCGAGCACCCGGCAGATCGCCTCCAGGGTGCTGAACCGCACCGCCTTGGCCCGGCCGTTCTTCAGCACGGCCACGTTCGCCGGGGTCAGCCCGACCCGCTCGGCGAACTCACCGACGCTCATCTTGCGTTTGGCCAGCTCGACGTCGATGCGTACGACGATGGGCATCAGATCACCGCTTCCATGTCGGAGCGCAGCGTGGTGGCCTGGCGCAGCAGCGCCCGCATCACCACCATCAGCAGTCCGAGCACGGTGGCCCCGACGGACAGCAGGAACAGCAGCATCGGCAGGCCGGGGTCGTCGGCGTGGAACCCGACGTAGCCGAACACGCCCACCAGCGTCAGCCAACCGGCGGCGATCGCCCAGACGATGGCGTCCACCCAGACCAGCGCGGGTTCGCTGAAGATCCGGTCGTCGCGGACCAGGGTGAGCAGCCGCCAGGTGGCGACGATCACCACCTGGACGCAGAGCACCCAGAACACCGTCACGGCGGTGGCCGGCCAGCGCAGGTACGCCTGCTCGGGCGACTCCCGGGCCAGGTGGGCGAACTGGCCGGGCAGCGACATGGTCTGGAACAGCACCAGCACCGCGAACAGGACCACGAGAAAGACTCTGAGGGCGGTGACCGCCCAACGTGCCGTCGTCATGTATCGACTATCGCTCACAACCTATCGAAAGTCAATCGGTTACCGGCCACTCGTGGACCGGCAGGTTGCTGTGCATCAGCTCGACGTACTGGCGGACCACCTCCCGCAACGCCTCCGGCCGGTCGAGATGGTCGGCTGACTCCAGCCGGTGCAACGTCGCCACCTGCCAGCTCGCACCGTTGCGCCCGGTCAGGCAGCGCTGCTCGATGATGCCCAGCAGCCGGTCCCGTTCGGCCGGGTCCACCCCCCACCGGTCCAACCCCTGGTGGGCCAACGGCAGCAGGCGGCGCAGCACCAGCTCGGTCGCCGGCAGGTAGCCCAGCCCCGGCCAGTACACCTGCGCGTCGATGCCGTGCCGGGCTCCGCTGGTGAAGTTCTCCTCCGCCGCGCTGAACGACATCTGCGACCACAGTGGCCGGTCCGACTCGGCCAGCGCCCGGACCAGCCCGAAATAGAACGCGCCGTTGGCGATCGTGTCCACCACCGTCGGCCCGGCCGGCAGCACCCGGTTCTCCACCCGCAGGTGCGGGCGGCCCTTCCACACGTCGTACACCGGCCGGTTCCAGCGGTAGATGGTGCCGTTGTGCAACCGCAGCTCGGCCAGCCTCGGCACGCCACCGGCGGCCAGCGTCTGCGCCGGGTCCTCCGGGTCGCACACCGGCAGCAGCGCCGGGAAGTACCGCACGTTCTCCTCGAACAGGTCGAACACGCTGGTGATCCAGCGCTCCCCGAACCAGACCCGCGGGCGTACCCCCTGGGCCTTGATCTCCTCCGATCGGGTGTCGGTGGCCTGCTGGAACAGCGGCACCCGGGTCTCGCGCCACAGCTCCCGGCCGAAGAACAACGGCGAGTTCGCGCCCAGCGCCACCTGGATTCCGGCGACCGCCTGGGCGGCGTTCCAGTAGCCGGCGAAGTCGGCCGGGCTGACCTGGAGGTGGAACTGGGTGCTGGTGCAGGCCGCCTCCGGGGTGATGGTGTCGGCCGTGGTCGCCAGCCGCTCCACCCCGCTGATCGCGATCCGCAGGTCCTCGCCCCGGGCGGCGAAGATCTGCTCGTTGAGCAGCGCGTAGCGCGGGTTCGCCGACAACGCCCCGGCGGTCAGGTGCCCCGGCTCCAGGGTGGGCAGGATGCCGATCATCACCATGTGGGCGTCGACCGTGCGGGCCTTCTCCTCCGCGGCGTTCAGGCTGGCCCGTACGTGGGACTCGAACTCGGCCGTGCCGGTGCCCACGAGCCGCCGGGGCGCGACGTTGATCTCCACGTTGAACTGGCCCAGCTCGGTCTGGAAACTGGGATCGGCGACGGCGGCGAGCACGTCGGCGTTGCGCATCGTCGGCCGGGAGTCGTCGTCGACCAGGTTCAGCTCGATCTCCAGGCCGGTCATCGGCCGCTCCACGTCGAACCGGGACTCCCGCAGCATCTCGGCGAAGACGTCCAGACACCGGCGGACCTTCTCCCGGTAGCGGGCCCGGTCCTCCCGACTGAACGTGTGCGCTCCGACTTCCTCGCCCATGGCCACCGCCCTGTCACCGTTGGTCCCCGACAAACCTCGCACGTCCCCGGCGAACCGGGAAGACCCGAAGGACCCCTTACGTACCCACCGGCGCCCCGGGTGATCCCCGTCGCCCGCCACCCGTCGCGGGCCGTGCGGCGACGGCGGCTGGATAGCATGGCGCGATGCGCGAGAAGACGACCCGGCTGTTCGTGGCGGCGGCGATCGCCGAGGCCTGCTCCTGGCTGGCCCTGCTGGTCGGCATGGCGGTCAAGTACGGCCCGCCGGGCAACGAGATCGGCGTGCAGGTCTTCGGGCCGGTCCACGGTGCGCTCTTCGTCGCGTACGGCCTGCTGGTGCTCGCCGTGGCCCGGCTGCACCGGTGGTCGCCCGGGGTCACCTTCGTGGCCCTGGTCTGCGCGGTCCCGCCGTTCGCCACCCTGCTCTTCGAGCGCTGGGCGGCCCGCCGGGGCCTGCTGCGCACCACCGCCCCGCAGCGCCCGCTCACCCCGGTCGGCTGAGCGCCCCGGGTGGCCCACGGCCGCCCGCCGCCGGCCCGGCCCCGGACCGTCGGGTCGGGCGGCGGCCGGTCGGGTGGCGTCAGGTGAGGACCACGGCGGCGGCGACCAGCAGCACCAGCACCGCGCCCAGCACCGCCTGGATCAGCAGCGGCGGGCCCAGGTGGCTCCACACCGTGGCGGTACGCGGGGTGAGCACCTGCGCGGTGGTCAGGTTGACGATCCGCTCGATGCGCGGCGGCAGGTCGACGTCCTGCGGGCGCAGGGTGAGCTGCACCCAGTCCGACGGGTGCACGGCACTCTGCGGCAGGTGCCCGTGCAGCTCCACCTCGTAGAGCAGGCCGTTGTCGTCGCGCAGCCGGACCGGGGTGACCAGGAACTCCGGCCCCTTCTTCAGGTCCTTCCACGTGCGGCGGGTGCCGCCGCCGGCCTGCGAGAGCGCCGCGCGCACCAGCATCACCAGCAGCCCCGCCACACTCGCCGCGGTCAGCACCGCCACCAGCACCGGCTGGCCGATCCTGACCTCGCGGGTGTAGCCGTCCATGAACCGGACCACCCGCCCGGTGAATATCCGCTGCGTGGGGCGTATCACCCGATTGCGGAGATCGCTGTCCATGTTCACCACCGAGAGTCCCGTTCCGTTCACTGATGGTATCCGTCTTCCGGGTCGAATGACATGAATGAACCGGCGGTCACGTGACCCGGCCCGGTCGAGGTGACATCCCGGGCGGCGCGGGTAAGCGGGCGGCCGAGCCGGAAAGGGGTCGAGCATGCAGCTGTCCTTCCTGCACCAGCTCTACGACCGTCCCGGGCCGTGGTGCTCGGTCTACCTGGACGCCTCCCGGGACACCCAGGACGCGCGCCCGGCGCTGGACCTGCGCTGGCGGGCCCTGGCCGGGCAACTCGCCGCCGACGGCGCGGACGAGCCGACCATCGCGGCGCTGGACCGGGTGGTGCGCGGCCACGACCCGCTGCCGGGCGACTACGGACTCGCCGCGTTCGCCAACCGGGGCCGGGTGGTGCTCTCCGAGTACCTCGCCGCGCCACCCCTGCGGGACCTGGCCGCGTACGCCCCGCTGCCGCACGTCATGCCGTTGCTCGCCCAGCGCGGGGAACAGGTCGCCTGGGTCCGGGTGCTCGCCGACCGGACCGGCGCGGACGCGGTCGCGGTCAGCGCCGGCGGGGTGCCCCGACGGGCCCACGTCACCGGCCGGCAGAGCTACCCGCTGCGCCGGGTGCAGCCCGGCGGCTGGTCCCAGTCCCGCTACCAGCGGGCCGCGATGGAGGCCTGGCACCACAACGCCGGGGACGCCGCCGCGGCCACCGCCGAACTGGCCGACCGGGTCGGCGCGGACGTCGTCGTGGTCGCCGGGGACGTCCGGGCCACCGGGATGATCGCCGCCCAGCTACCCGCCCGCTGGCAGGACGTGGTGGTCCGCACCGACGCCGGCTCCCGGGCCGGCGGCGCCGACCCGGCGGCGATGGACGACGTCACCGTGCAGACCATCGCCGAGGTCGCCGACCAGCACGTCACCGCCACGCTGGACCGGTTCGGCACCCAGGAGGACGTGGGCGCCGGGCTGGACGCCGTGGTGGCCGCCCTGCAACGCAACCAGGTCGACACCATGCTGCTGGTCGACGACCCGTCGGCCGTCGGCGAGCTGTGGATCGGACCCCGGGCCACCGACATCGCCACCGCACCCGACCAACTCGCCGCCGTGTCCGACCCGCAACGGGTCCGGGCCGACGCGGCCCTGGTCCGGGCGCTCGTCGGCACCGACGCCGACCTGACCGTCCTCGGCCCCGACGAGGCCCCCGGGCTGGCCGACGGCGTCGGCGCGGTGCTGCGCTACGTCGACCCGGCCACCCCGGGACGCGACCATGGCTGACCGCACGGTCGCGCACCTGGTGGTGGACCGGCTGCGGGCCTGGCGGGTGCCCCGCGCCTTCGGCTGCCCGGGGGAGGCGATCGCCCCCGTGGTCGGGGCGCTGGACGCGGCGGGCGGGGACCCGGAGTTCGTCCCCGCCCGGCACGAGGAGAGCGCCGCCTTCATGGCCACCGGGCACGCCAAGTTCACCGGCGGCATCGGGGTCTGCCTGGCCACCCAGGGCCCCAGCGCGGTGCACCTGCTCAACGGCCTGTACGACGCGAAGCTGGACAGCAAACCGGTGGTGGCGATCGTCGGCGAGGACGTCACCGGTCCGCTCGGCGAAGTGCACGAGGAGATCGGGCTGACCCGGCTCTTCGGCGACGTGTGCCATCAGTTCGTCCGCTACGGGCGTACCCCGGAGCAGGTGCCGGCCCTGCTCGACCAGGCGTTCCGGACCGCCGCGGCCACCCGCAGCCCGACCTGCGTGGTGCTGCCCCGGGCGTTGCAGGAGGCCGTCGTGCCGCAGCTGCAACCGCACGCGGCCGGGGTGCTCACCGCGACGCCCGGCGAACCGCTGGCCCGGGTGCTGCCGCACCAGGCGGACCTGGACGCCGCCGCGGCGCTGCTCACCGTCGGCCAGCGGGTGGCGATCCTGGTCGGGCAGGGCGGTAGGGGCGCGGCGGAGCAGATCGTGGCGCTGGCCGACCGGCTGGGTGCCGGGGTGGCCGCCTCGCTGCTGGGCAAGCCGGTGCTCGACGAGCGGCTGCCGTTCCACACCGGGGTGCTCGGTGAGGTCGGCTCCACGGCCGCCGCGCAGCTCATGGGCGGCGCGGACACCCTGCTGATGGTGGGCACGAACGACCCGTGGACCGACTACCTCCCGATGCCCGGCCAGGCCCGCACCATCCAGATCGACATCGACGGGCGACGCATCGGCACCCGGTACCCGGTGGACGTGCCGCTGGTCGGTGACGCCACCGAGACCCTGCGCGCGCTGCTGGGCCAGGTCGCCGACCGCCCCGACCGGCAGTGGCGGGCCACCGTCGAGGGCGCCGTCGACAGGTGGCGCACGGAGGCCGCCGCGCACGCCGCCGCACCGGGCGAACCGGTCAACCCGCAACTGGTCCTGCGGGAACTGTCCGCCCGGCTGCCGCACGCCGCGTCGGTCGCCGTCGACGTCGGTTCGGTGCTCTCCTGGTACGCCCGCCACCTGCAACTGCCGCCCGGGGTCGACGCGCAGCTCTGCGGTGCCCTCGGCTCACTCGGCTGCGCCCTGCCGTACGCGCTCGCCGCGAAGCTCGCCCGCCCGGACGTCCCGGTGCTCGCCCTGCTCGGCGACGCCGCGATGCAGCTCAACGGGCTCGCCGAACTGATCACCGTGGCCCACCGTTGGCAGGACTGGGCCGATCCCCGGCTGGTGGTGCTGGTGCTCAACAACCGGGACCACTCCGGGCTCGGTGACGGCCGCTGGATGCCGGGGGTGCCCGGTCGCCGGGCCGACGTGCCGTACGCCGGCTGGGCCCGGCTGCTCGGCCTGCACGGCGTCCGGGTGGACCGGCCGGAGCTGGTCGGCGCCGCCTGGGACGAGGCGCTGGCCGCCGACCGGCCGTGCGTGCTGGAGGCGGTGGTGGACCCGGCGGTGGCCCCGACCGCGCCGGAGCCGGCCCTGGCCGACCTGCGGAGTCTCTTCGCCGACGGGGACGCCACCCGACGCATCCGGGACCGGATGATGGCGGCCGAGCGGCAGATCGTCGAGGCCGAGGATCTCGTTTAGCCTGCGGCGTAGCGGCGGAAGGCACGGGGATCGCCCCCATCGGGACGCGATGCCCCGTTTAGACCCCGAAGGGGCGGGAAGCCGGGCCGCGTGGTGAGCGAACGAGGCGGGGTGGAGCCGGTGCGGGCGGCACCGGCCGGGCCGACGGCCCAGGGTGCCGGACTGGCCGGCGACCGGGTCGTCACGGCCGGCAGCACCGCGCGGGTGCTGGTGGCCGCGGCCGCCCGGGCGCTGCGCGGGGTGGACTGCGCCGACCTGGGGCGAGCGCCCTCGTCGTCGCCGTTCACCGTGGCGCGCAACGCCGGCCGGGTGGCGCTCACCGCCGCCCAGGCCGCCGAGGTGGACGGGGAACGGGTGGCTGGGTGGATCGTCGACCAGTACCCCCGGGAGCGGTACCCGGCGGTGGTGCTGGGCGCGCCGCACGCCGCCGCCGTGCACCTGGCCGTGGCGCTCGGGGTGCCCTGGCTGCCCACCGGCTTCGAGATGACCGCCCACTGGACGCACGGCGCGGTGGACCGTCCCGCCGCCGCGCTCGACCAGGGGGCCGCGTTCGCCGCCCGGATCCTCGCCGGCAACCCGGGGCTGCACGTGCGTCAGGTGCACTGCCCGGCGAGCCGGGGCGCGTTGGCCGGTACGGCGATCACCCTGGTGGGCCGCTGGCGGGCGCTGCCGGTGGCGTACGCCCGGTTCCTGGCCGACCGGCTGGCCCACCGGGCGGCGCTGCTGGTGGTCGACGACGTACGCCGCTGGCCGGTGTCCGACTCCGGGCAGGGGCACAGCTTCCAGCTCGGCTGCCCGGCCAGCGGCCTGCGGCCGGTGGACTTCCACCCGGACTCGCCCGCCCTGCGTCAGGTGTTGCGGGCCGCCGGGGCGACCGGGGACGGGTGGGAACCGCCGCCGGTCACCGCCGTCGGGGAGTCCGCCGAACACGGGGTGGAACCCGGGTTCGTCCGGGCGCTGGGGCACTGGGCCGGCGGCCGGGGCCACGAGCTGCGTCAGGTGCGGGTGCCGCACCCGGGGGCGCTCAGCGCGGCCACCGCCGACCTGTACCGGCGGTGGCTGCGCCGGGCCGGTAAGACGGGCGACCGGCTGGTGGTGGAGTGCGGTCGGGTGTTCGATCCGTGGCAGGTGGTGCGGGCGGGGCTGGTGCCGTACTGGTGCGAGAACGCGACCCGGCGCAGCGTCGAGGAGGTGGAGTGGTGGCTCGCCGGCAGCGAGCCGTTCAGTTCGGTGGACGTGCTGCCCGAGTCGCCGGGGCTGCGGTCGCCGGCCGTGGCGGGGCTGCCGCAGTGGCTGGCGGTGGCGGCGTTCGGTCGTCGCCGCCGGGCCCTGGACCGGACCGCCGCCCGGGGTTACCCGGTGGCGTCGGTGGCCACCCGGCGGGCCACCGAGGTGCTACGCGGCCAGCCGTACGACCTGCCGACGCCACCGCCGCTGAGCGTCGGTGACGCGCTGGCCGGGCTCGGCGAGGCGGGCGCGCCACTGGGGCTCACCGTGTCCTGAGCGGCCCCGGTCCCGCGCGCGGCCGGGCCGGTGACGGCCGGCCGGTCGCCCGGAAAGGGGACGCCGGGGGTGTCCGCGCCGCCCGGCCGGACCCGGCAGGCCGAAACATCCTCGCGAACCCGGGGACGCGTGATTGAGTACCTGGGGAGCGGGAAGACCGCCCGCCGCGACGGTCCGCCGCGTGGCGACCGGTCGTCGCCCGCCCGCGTCCGGTGATCCCGGCGCGGCACGTGAAACCCCACTTCCGACCCGGTGCGTGGTGCCACCACGCGCCCGACCGGCCCGATCCGGGCGGGGGACCTTCCTGAGGGAGGCGCGGATGTTCGGACAGACCACCACGACCACACCACCTCCGACCGAGCGGGGCCTGGAGGACCTGGACGCCGCCGCGCTGGCGTACGCCGCGCGGATCGCCGGCCTGCCACCGGAGCGCCGGGGGGAGGCCCGTGAGGACCTGGTCCGGTTCGCCCTGCCGTTCGCCGGCCGGCTGGCCCGCCGCTACCGGGGGCGGGGTGAACCGTTGGAGGACCTGGAACAGGTGGCGCGGCTCGGCCTGGTCAACGCCGTCGACCGGTACGACCCCGAGCGGGGTTCGTTCACCGCGTACGCGGCGATCACCATCGTCGGGGAGATCAAGCGGCACTTCCGCGACCGCACCTGGGGGGTGCACGTGCCCCGCCGGCTGCGGGACCTGATCCTGGAGGTCGGGCAGGCCACGTCGGCGTTGACCAGCGAACTGTCCCGCGCGCCGAGCGTGGCCGAGCTGGCGGCCCGGCTGGAGACGCCCGAGGAGGAGATCCTCGCCGCCCTGGAGTCGGCGGCCGGCTACAGCCCCGCGTCGCTCAACGCGCCGGTCGGCGGGGAGAGCTCCGCCGAGTTCGGTGACCTGGTCGGCGAGTCGGACAACGCGTTGGAGTCGGTGGACGACCGGGTGACGGTCAGCGGGCTGCTGCACCGGCTGCCCTGGCGGGAGCGGCGCATCCTGGCGATGCGTTTCTACGGCAACCAGACCCAGGCGGAGATCGCCGCCCGGTTCGGCATCTCCCAGATGCACGTGTCCCGGCTGCTGTCGCGGGCGTTGACCTGGCTGCGTCAGGCGATGCTCGCCGACACCCCGCCGCCGTGGAGCAACGGCACCGCCGAGGCGGACACCGGCCGGAACCGGATCGCGGTCAGACGCACGCCGGAGCGGACGGTGGTCGAGGTCGGTGGCGAGATCGACCGCGACGGCGCGGAGCAGTTGCGCCGGATGGTGCTGGAGGCGGTCGCCGGGCAGCCCCGCGAGCTGGTGGTGGACCTGGACGGCGCGGGCGGGGTGGACGCCGGTGGCATCGCCGCGCTGGTGGCCGGCCGGGACGCCGCCGTGCGCACCGGGGTGCCGCTGCGGCTGACCCGGGTCCAGCCGGCGGTACGCCGGTCGTTGGCCGCCGCCGGCCTGCCCGCCACCGTGGACGCCTGACCCCGCCTCCCACCGGCGGGTGGACGAACGTCGGGCCGGCACCCACGCGGGGGTGCCGGCCCGACGGCCGTCGCGGGTCAGCGCCGTCCGGGGTCGTCGTCGTCCGTGCCGTGCGGGTGCCGCCACCGCTGCGGGGTGTCGGGGTTCGCGCCGCCGGGGCCGTCGTCCTCGGGGGCGTCGGAGTGCGCGAAGCCGGGGCGGCGGACGTCCTCCGGTTCGGGCACCACCACCGGGCGGGCGCCCGACTGCGGGGCGGGCTGGTACTCCACCGCCTCCCGGGCCCCGTGCGCGCCCTCGGCCGCCGGTGACTCGGGGACGTGCCGCTCGTGGTGCAGCTCGTCGTGCAGCTCCTGCGGCGGGCGGGTGGTGCGTTGCGGCAGGTCCCGGCCGAGGTCGGCGACGAGCGGGCCGTACTTGGCGTCGAAGGCGGGGCGTTCGGAGCGGATCCGGGGCATCCGGTCGAAGTTGCGCAGCGGCGGCGGGCAGGTGGTGGCCCACTCCAGGGAGTTGCCGAACCCCCACGGGTCGTCGACGGTCACCAGTGCGCCGTACCGCCAGGATTTCCAGACGTTGTAGAGGAAGAACAGGGTGGACGCGCCGAGCACGAACGACCCGACCGTGGAGATCATGTTCAGCGTGGTGAAGCCGTCGCCGGGCTGGTAGTCGGCGTACCGGCGGGGCATGCCCTCGTCGCCCAGCCAGTGCTGCACGAGGAAGGTGGCGTGGAAGCCGACGAACATGGTCCAGAAGTGCAGCTTGCCGAGCCGTTCGTCGAGCAGCCGGCCGGTCATCTTGGGGAACCAGAAGTAGACCCCGCCGAACGCGGCGAACACGATCGTGCCGAACAGCACGTAGTGGAAGTGCGCCACCACGAAGTACGAGTCGGTGACGTGGAAGTCCACCGGCGGGCTGGCCAGCAGCACCCCGGTCAGGCCGCCGAGCAGGAAGGTCACCAGGAACCCGATGGCGAACAGCATCGGTGTCTCGAAGGTGAGCTGCCCCTTCCACATGGTGCCGATCCAGTTGAAGAACTTGACCCCCGTGGGCACCGCGATCAGGTAGCTGAGGAAGCTGAAGAACGGCAGCAGCACCTGGCCGGTGGCGAACATGTGGTGCGCCCACACGGTCATCGACAGCACGGTGATCGCGACCGTGGCCAGTACCAGCCCGGTGTAGCCGAAGATCGGCTTGCGGCTGAACACCGGGATGATCTCGGTGATGATGCCGAAGAACGGCAGCGCGACGATGTAGACCTCGGGATGGCCGAAGAACCAGAACAGGTGCTGCCACAGCATCGGCCCGCCGGTGCCCGCGTCGTAGACGTGCGCGTCGAGCAGCCGGTCCGCCCCCAGCGCCAGCAGCGCGGCGGCCAGCAGCGGGAAGACCAGGATCACCAGGACGGCGGTGAGCAGCATGTTCCACGTGAAGATCGGCATCCGGAACATGGTCATCCCGGGCGCGCGCAGGGTCAGCGTGGTGGTGATCAGGTTGACCGCGCCGAGGATGGTGCCCAGACCGGAGACGACCAGGCCGACCACCCACAGGTTCGCCCCGATGCCGGGGGAGTTCGTCGCGTCGCTGAGCGGGTTGTACGCCGTCCAGCCGAAGTCGGCGGCGCCGCCGGGTGTGAGGTACCCGCCGACGACCATGGTCCCGCCGAACAGGTACAGCCAGTACGCGAACGCGTTGAGCCGGGGGAACGCCACGTCCGGGGCACCGATCTGCAACGGGACGATGTAGTTGCCGAAGGCGAACACCAGCGGGGTGGCGAAGAGCAGCAGCATGATCGTGCCGTGCATGGTGAACGCCTGGTTGTACTGCTCGGGGGAGAGGAACTGCATCCCCGGCCGGGCCAGTTCGGCCCGGATGAGCAGGGCCAGCACCCCGCCGATCAGGAAGAACACGAACGACGTGGCCAGGTAGAGCAGCCCGATCTGCTTGGCGTCGGTGGTGCCGAGCAGCCGTAGCAGCTTGTTGCCGGGCAGTGCCGGGCGGACCGGACCGGGAAAGCCGCCGAAGCGGGCCGGGGCGAGGATCGCCGGTCCCCGGTCTCGTGCGGGCTCCGTGGTTACCCGTCTGGGCATGGCTCTCTCACCCCGTCGTGACGACAGAAAGGACGGGCGCGACTACCCGCCCTCCGCCCATGTAACCAGGCGACAGGGGTAATTTCGGTCAATTCGCCGGCAGGAGTGCCCACACCACCTTGCCGTCGGCCAGCGGGGAACTGCCCCAACGCTGCGCCATCTCCCGGATCAGCAGCAGCCCCCGGCCACCCTCGGCGGACAGGTCCGGGCTGGCCGCCAGGGCCGCCGTCCGGCTGCCGTCGGCCACGGCCACCCGCAGGTACGGCTGGTGCAGGGTCAACGTGACCCGCATCGGGGTGCGGGCGTGCCGGACCACGTTGCCGACCAACTCGCTGAGCACCAGCGACGCCGGCTCCACCAGGTGCGGCACGTTCCACCGGGAACACGCGTCGCCGACCAGCTCGCGGGCCCGCCGGCAGGCCCCCGCCACCGGCTCCAACCGGGCCCGCAGCCGGGGCGCGGCGCTCGCCCCGGCCCACCGGGTGGCCTCCGCGCAGTCCTGCCGCACCGGCACCACCCGGCAGGTGGTGGAGGTGGCCAGCCAGGCCGCGGCGTCCGGCGGGGGAGAGCAGAGCACCACCGGCACGGCCGGCCAGTCGGCGGCCTGCCGGGCGGTCGCGGCGAACACCGACAGCGCCAGCCGGTCGGCGACGGTCACTCCGCCCAGGTCGACCACCAGCGCGTCCGGCAGCGTGGTCAGGCAGCGGTCCAGCACGGTGTGCACGGCGCGCATGGTGCCCAGGTCGAGCGCGCCGGCGAGGCGTACGACGGTCACCGGTGACTCGTCGCTGACCTCGCAGGTGATCCGGCTGACCATCGGCCCCTCGATTCCGTTCGTGGTGCTGGGGAGAACCGCCAGGTACCCGGGGCCCGGCGGGACGAAACCGGGACCGTGGGCGGCGTCGCCCACGGTCCCGGTGCCGGGCCGTCCCGGGCCCGGCCGGCTCAGGCGGCCCGCAGCTCGGGCACCCGGGCGGCGGCGCACACCGTCTCGTAGAGGGCGACGTACCGCTGCGCCATCACCGCCGGGGTGAACCGGGCGGCGGCCTCCCGGCGGCACTCGTCGGGGTCGAGCCGCCGCGCCGCCAGCAGCAGCTCACCCAGCTCGTCCTCGTCCTCGGTGAGCAGGCCGGTGCGCCCGTGCGCGACCAGCTCGGGCAGGCAGCCCCGGGCGGTCGCCACCACCGGTGTGCCCAGCGCCAACGACTCGACCACGGCCGTCCCGCCGGGCTCCTCCCAGCGCAGCGGGAACAGCGCCGCCCGTGCCCCGGCCAGCAGGTCGTCGCGTTCCCGACCGGCCACCGTGCCGACCCAGCGGACCAGATCCCCGTCGACGTGCGGGGCGACCTCCTCGTAGAAGAACCGCACGTCCGGGTTCTGCCGGGCCCCGTCGCCCGCCGCCGCCAGGTCCGCCGGCCGGTGGTACGGCCCGACCGGGCCGGCGAGCACCAGCGGCACCCCGGTGCGCCGGGCCAACCGGGCCCCGACGTCCTGCCCCTTGCCCGGGTTGATCCGGCCCAGGATGACCGTGTGGTCGCCCTTCTCCGGCCGGGGCGCCCGGTCGGCGTGCACCGCCAGCGGGGTCGCCAGGTGCACGTGCCCGACCGAGTGCTCCCGCAGCGCCCGGGGCGCGCGGGCCAACTGGGCGGCGGAGACGCCGTTGACCCGTACCCGCGCCCCGCCGTCGAGGGTGCCGTACAACTCGGGATGCTTGGCCAGGTCCCAGTGCAGGGTGTGCAGCACCGGCGGGGCGTCCGGCCCCATCGCCGCCAGGGTGGCCAGCCCGACGGCCTCCACGTGGTCGTGCACCAGGTCGACGTCGTCGCGGCCGTGCAGCTGCCGGACCACCCCGGCCAGGTGCGCCTGGGACACCCCGCACACCTGGTTGTACGGCCGTTGCAACGCCGCGAACTGCCCGTCGGCGAAGACCGAGAACTGCTCGTCCACCGGCAGGGTGCTCGACCCCACCGAGGCGAGCACCACCTTCACCCCGAGCCGGCGCAGCTCCGGCACCAGGGTGGCGACGACGTTCTCGATACCGCCGTAGCCGGGTGGCGGCACGGACAGCCACGGGCCGGCGTTCATCAGCACGGTGAGGCTCATGAGCGGGGGTTCCTCTCGGGACGGATCGGGTCCCGGGCGGGCGTAGCCCCCGCGCGTCGGGTGGCGCAGCCGCGGGCGCGGCGGGCCGTCACGCGGCGACCCGCCGGCGCGGCAACCGGGGCCGCAACTCGGCCAGGGGCGGGCGTTCCTGCACCGAGACGTCGTTGACGACGACCTCCCGGTCGAGATTCGGCAGCGCCTCCGAGCCGCCCCGACGGAACTGGGTGAGCACGGCACCCGGGCTGGTACCCGGGGCGGCCCAACCGCGCCGCTGCAACCGCGCCCAGGCGGTGTGCATGATCTGCGCGGACATCCGGCCCAGGGCCGCGGTGTCCTGGTGCCGGTGCTTGCGCTCGCCCAGGTCGACCTGGGCGAGCGCGTCCAGGCCGACCAGTTCCAGCAGGTCGATCAGCATGGCCGTCTCGACCCCGTAACCGGTGACGAACGGCACCCGCTCCAGCACCTCGCGCCGGCCGGCGTACTCGCCCGCGAGGGGCTGCACGAAACCGGCCAGCTCCGGCCAGAACAGGTTCAACAGCGGCCGGGCCATCAGCTCCGTCACCCGCCCGCCGCCGTCGGTCTCCACGCTGGCCGCGCCGACCAGCGGCCGGTGGTAGAAGCCCTTCACGAACTCCACCGACGGGTCGACCAGCAGCGGCCCGATCAGCCCGGTCACGAAGTGCGGACGGAATTCCCGCAGGTCGGCGTCGACGAACGCGACGACGTCACCCTCGGCGGCGGCCAGACCGGCCCAGAGCGCGTCGCCCTTGCCGGTCAGCCGGGGCAGCCCCCGGGTCATCTCGTCCTGGCCGACCACCTCCGCGCCGGCGGCGCGGGCCACCTGCGCGGTGCGGTCGGTCGACCGCGAGTCGACCACGATCAACTCGTCGACCAGGGGGACGCGGTCCATCAGGTGTTCCCGGATCGTCGAGACGATCGCCCCGACGGTGGCTTCCTCGTTGCGGGCGGGCAGCACCACGCTGACCCGGTTCTCCCCCTTGGCTCTGATCAGCCGTCGCGTGGGCCAGTCCTGCGCCGACGTCGTCCGGTAGGTGGCCCATGCCTCCACGACAGGGGAGACGATCGGTTCTGTGTCCCGCACTGGCAAACCCCCAGATCCATGGCGGAAAACGCAGACTTGGTTTTCCCGTCTCTGCACATTCGTTAACTAGATATTCCCTAACAGCTTGATCACAGCGGCTCCACCGGCCGGTTCCCGGCAGATGAACGCTGTGTTGCGGGGACCGCCGGGGTTTCGCCCCGCCGCGTCGGGGCAGTGCTGTGCGCGGTGGTGGTGACCGCGTCGGGAAGGGCCGAGGGTATGCGTACGTGCCGGGTGGGGCTGGTCGGAGCCGGCGGGGTGGCGCAACGCCACGCCCGCGTGCTGGGGAGTTTCGCCGACGTCGAACTGGTCGGGGTCACCGACGTGACCCGGTCGGCCGCCGCCCGGCTGGCCGACACGCACTCGACCCGGGCCTTCGCCGACGTCGACGATCTGCTGGCCGCCGGCCCCGACGCGGTCTACGTCTGCGTGCCGCCGTTCGCCCACGGGCCGGTGGAGGAGGCCGTCGTCACCGCCGGGGTGCCGATGTTCGTGGAGAAGCCGGTCGCAGTCGACCTGGACACCGCCGAACGGATCGCCGCCCTGGTCGAGCAGCGGCGACTGCTCACCGCCGTCGGGCACCACTGGCGCTACCTGCACGTGGTGGCGCGGGCCCGGGAACTGCTCGTTGACCGTCCGGTGCGGATGGTCAACGGGGCCTGGCTGGACAAGGTGCCCCCGGTGGCCTGGTGGGCGGTGCGGGACCGCTCCGGCGGCCCGGTGGTCGAGCAGGCCGCCCACGTCCTGGACCTGGCCCGGGTGCTGGTCGGCGAGGCCGTCGAGGTCACCGCCTACGGCGACGGCAACCCACCCCCGGTCGACGGCGCCGACATCGACTCGGTGACCGCCGCCACGCTGCGCTTCGCCTCCGGGGCGGTGGGCACCCTCGCCGCCGCCTGCGTGCTCGGCTGGAAGCACCGCGCCGGACTGGAGATCCTCGCCGACGGGCTGGCCCTGTCGCTGACCGAGGACGGCCTGACCGTCCGGGACGCCGACGGGGAACGCCACCTCCCGGCCGACCCCGACGCCGCCCGGGTCGCCGTCGACCGGGCCTTCGTCGACGCCGTCACCGGGGTCGGCGACGACATCCGGGTGCCGTACGCCGAGGCGCTGCGCACCCAACGCCTCGCGGTCGCGCTGGCCCAGAGCGCCCGGACCGGGCGTGGTGTCAGCCTGCCCACCGGCCCGGCCGCGCTCGCCCCGACCACCGACGGCCGGCCCGGCGCGCCCATGGGGGCGGGCGTCGATGCGTGACACGGTGGTGGTGGTCGACGGCCCGGGGCGTGTCGCACTGGCCGAGCAGGACGCCGGTGAGCTGCGCGAGGGCATGATCCGGGTGCGGACCCGCTACAGCGGGGTCTCCGCCGGTACGGAGCTGAGCTTCGTCAAGGGCACCAACCCCCACCTCACCGTCACCTTCGACCCCGCGCTCGGCCTGTTCAGGCCGGGCACCGCCGGCACCCCGTACCCGGTCACCCGGCTCGGCTACATGCAGGTCGCCGAGGTGGTGCAGAGCCGCACCCCGGCGATCGCCGTCGGCACCGTCGGTGCGATGACGTACGGCCACCGCACCGGGTACGTCGCCGACCCGCTCGCCGAACGGTTCGTGCCGCTGCCCGACGACCTCGACCCGATGCTCGGCGTCTACGTCGCACACATGGGCCCGATCTGCGCCAACGGGCTGCTGCACGCCGCCGCCGACCTGTACGGCGCCGACGTACGCACCCTCGGCGACGGGGTGCACGGCCGACGGGTGGCGGTCGTCGGCGGCGGGGTGGTCGCCCTGCTCACCGCCCTGTTCGCCCGCCGGCACGACGCCGCCTCGGTGGTGGTGGTCGACCCGACGCCGCAGCGCCGGCAGGTCGCCGAGGCCCTCGGGCTGCAGACCCTCGACCCGACCGCCGACGACCCGGCGGTGGTGCTCAAGACCCGGTGGAACCACGCCGCCGGGGACCGGGGCGCCGACGTGGTGTTCCAGTGCCGGGGCCGCGACCACGCGCTGCACCTGGCGCTGCGCCTGCTGCGCCCCCAGGGCACGGTGGTCGACCTGGCCTTCTACCCGGGAGGTGCGGACGCCGTGCGGCTCGGCGAGGAGTTCCACCACAACGGGCTGACGCTGCGCTGTGCCCAGATCGGCCGGGTGCCGCGCGGGCTCGCCCCGACCTGGGACCGGGAACGGCTCTCCGCCGAGACGATCGACCTGCTGCGCCGGTACGGCGACCTGGTCCGCGCGCACCTGATCTCGGCCGTGGTCCCGTTCGCGGACGCCCCGGCGCTCTTCACCGACCTGGCCGACCGACGCCGCCACGAACTCCAGGTCGTCCTCACCGCCTGACCATCCCGCCCCCGCCCGGACCTCGCCCCGCCCGCCTCGCCCCGGTGATCAAGAGGTTTACGTCATGGTGGAACGGGATTCTTGACGTAAACCTCTTGATCACTGCGGTGAAGGGGCGGCAGGTGGGGGCGGCCAGGCCAGGAAACGGCGGGTCAGGTCGGTGGGGCGGCCACCGTCGAGTGAGGTCAGGTGCTGTTCCGCCTCGTCCTTCATGGTCGCCAGGAGGGCGAGCAGTTCGGCTCGGTGGTGGGCGTACTCGCTGAGCAGGGCGAGTTTGGCCGGGCCGCAGGGCCAGGGGTGGGCGTCGATCCGGCAGAGCCAGGTCGGCCGCAAGGGGGTGTGCCGGCCCGGCAGCGGGCTGGTCACGAGAACTCCGCAGGTGGTCGGCACGGGGGTGGCGTCGCCCTCCCCGCGCCCTGCCGACGCGGCCGAGGCGCTGCCGGTGCTGCTGGTCCTGCCGGTGCTGGCGGTGCTGGCCGGCATCGGGTCGGGGACGACGGGGTGCCGGCGCGGCGAGTCGCCGGCATCGCGGTCAACCAGCTCAGGCCGTCGCGTCGGAGGTACAACTCGCGGTGTCGGACCGCGTCCCCGGCGGCGTTCAGCTGGTACGCGGTGATCCACACCCATCCGTCGTACGTGTGCTGGTCGACCAGCTCGCGGATGGCTCGTACGGTGATGGGCCTGGTGAACTGGGGTGAGGCGGCGCGGGTCAGGTGCAGCAGGTCGCCCGGCCGGATCGGGCGATGTCTCATCGCGCCGGCCCCCGGTTCCGGCCGGTGCTCCACTGTGCCGGCGGAGCGGCGTTGAACATTCGGCCCGGTCCCCGGTAGGGCGGGATGAACGGGCCGATCGGACCGGGCACGATCGGCGGCGCGGGCGGTGGGGGAGGCGTCGGCGTCGGGTTGCTCGGTTTCGGCGCGGGTTTCGGTCGGTCGTTTTTCGGCACGGTGGCTTCCTGTCCCTCGGCGGTGTGGAGGGTGGGGCCGCCCGCCCTTCTCGAACGGCCCCACCCGACGGGCGCGACCGCTGGTGCGGGACCGGAGCGGCGGCGTCGTCCTGTCGCCCACCTTGCCGAGGGTTGCTAGACAATCACACAGCGTTGTGTTACGTCTTTCGGGCGGTTGCTTTGTTCGGGGAGGAAATGGGCATGAATCATGCATTTGTCAAGGCGATCACCGAGGCGGGCTACACGGCCGAGAGTCTCGCCGGCAAGCTCGGTCTGCATCCGAAGACCGTCGCCCGTTGGGCAAATCCTGGGCACATTCCGCAGAGTCGCCACCGGGCCACCGTCGCAGAACTGCTGGAGCGCGATGTCGATACCCTCTGGCCGGACATCGTCAAGCGGCGCGAGCCGGTCTGGTTCCGGCCCTGGGTCGACATCGAGCGGGAAGCCACCACCTTACGGGCCTTTCAACTTGCCTGGGTGCCCGGCCTGCTCCAGACCGAGGCGTACGCGCGGGCGACGCTGACCGGCGGAACGCTGACGGCCGAGGCGATGGACGAGCTGACCGACGCGCGGCTCGGTCGACAGGCGATCCTGCACCGTGAGCGCAGCCCCCTGCTGGTCGCCGTCCTGGACGAGGGCGTCCTGCGTCGACGGGTCGGTGGCAGTCGGGCGCTGATGGCAGCCCAGCTCGGGCACCTTCTCGCCTGTGCCGAGCTGCCGAACGTGCAGTTGCACGTCGTCCCGGCCGACGCGCCGAGCTATCCGGGGCTCGACGGGCCGTTCGTGATCGCCGACCTGCCGGAGGGGGCGAGAGTGGCGCATGTCGATGGTCCGGCGCAGGCGCAGATTCTGGACAAGCCCTCTGACCTTGTTAACCTTGAGCGGCGGTGGGAGCGTATCCGTGGGGAGGCGCTCCCTCGTGGACGGACCCTGGATCTCCTGAGAGAAGCGGCTGCATCATGGACCTGACCGCTGCGCGGTGGCACAAGAGCACGAAGAGCGGCGGCAACGGCGGCGACTGTGTCGAGGTCGCGGGCAACCTGCCCGGTGTCGTCCTGGTGCGGGACACCAAGGACCGGGACGGCGGGGTGCTCGCGTTCACCCCGGCGGCGTGGCGTGGCTTCGTCGACTTCGCGAGTCGGTGGGAGTCGGCTCGTGCGGCACGGTGACGTGCATCCAGGAAGTTGATCTATAGCGCCCCAGCTCGGTAATTCTGCATCTCCGCGCACGCGGCGGTGATGGCCCGCCGGGCCCGACCGGCGGCGCGATCGCCCGCCTCCCCGCGCCCGCGGGGCTGGCCTAGCTGATCATCGACGACCGTCAGCCTGCGTCCCGGTCGACCAGCTGCCCGCCACCTTCCGGTGGGCCGCCGGCGCACCTCGCTGACCTGCCCGGACGTGCCGACAACCGGACGCCGGGGCCGCGTCGGACAGACCGGGCAGCCGTTCCCGGCCGAATTCGCGTACCGTTGCCGCTCATGGGTGTGTCGCAACGGTTGAAGAGCAGGTTCCGCCGGTTCCTCCAGCGCCCGGGGACGACGGTCGACCTGGCTCCGCTGGAGAAGCTGCTGCCGCGGGTCGCCGCGCGTGAGGAAGAGCTGTCGGCGCTCGACGACGACGCGCTGACCGAGGCCGCCGGTGCCGCCACGGAGTACGTGGACATCTGCGCCGTCGGCCGCGAGGCCGCCCGCCGGGGCCTCGACCAGCGTCCGTACGACGTGCAGCTGCTCGGCGCGATGGCGCTGCTGTCCGGCAAGGTCGCCGAGATGGCCACCGGTGAGGGCAAGACGCTCACCGCCACCGTCGCCGCCTACGGGCACGTCCGGCTGGGCAACGGGCCGGTGCACGTGCTCACCGTCAACGACTACCTGGCCCGCCGGGACGCCGAGTGGATGACGCCGGTCTACCGGCTGCTCGGGCTGACCGTGGGCTGGGTCAACGAGGCGTCCACCCCGGCCGAGCGGCGGGCCGCGTACGGCTGCGACGTCACCTACGTCTCGGTCAGCGAGGCCGGCTTCGACTTCCTGCGCGACCAGCTCGTCACGGACATCGCCGACCGGGTCCAGCCGCCGCTGGCCACCGCCATCGTCGACGAGGCCGACTCGATCCTGATCGACGAGGCCCGGGTGCCGATGGTGCTGGCCGGCTCGACCACCGGCGAGCAGGACCCGGTGCACGCCGCCGCCGCGCTGGTGCGCGGCCTGCGCAAGGGCCGGCACTACACGGTCGCCGAGGACGGCCGCAGCGTCGCCTTCACCAGCGAAGGGCTGGCCGCCGTCGAGGCCAAGCTGGGCGGCATCGACCTGTACGACACCGAACACGTCGGCCAGCTCTCCGCGGTGAACGTGGCGCTGCACGCGCACGCCCTGCTGCACCGCGACGTCGACTACATCGTCCGCGACGGCTCGGTGGAGCTGATCGACGAGATGCGCGGCCGGGTCGCCCAGCGCCGTCGCTGGCCCGACGGCCTGCAGGCCGCCGTGGAGGCGAAGGAGGGGCTGGACGCCACCGCCGAGGGTGAGGTGCTGGGCACCATCGCCGTGCAGGCGTACATCGCCCTCTATCCCAAGCTGTGCGGCATGACGGCGACCGCCGTGCTGGTCGGCGACCAGCTCCGCGAGTTCTTCGGCCTCGAGGTGGCGGTGATCCCGCCGAACACCCCCTGCGTCCGGGAGGACGAGCCGGACCGGATCTACGCGACCCGGGCCGAGAAGGAGGAGGCGCTGATCGACGAGATCCGGCGCTGCCACGAGGCGGGCCGTCCGGTGCTGGTCGGCACCCTCGACGTGCGGGAGTCCGAGGGGCTCGCCGACGGCCTGCGCGCCGCCGGGGTGCCGTGCGTGGTGCTCAACGCCAAGAACGACGACGAGGAGGCGGCGATCATCGCCGAGGCCGGCGCGTACGGCGCGGTGACCGTCTCCACCCAGATGGCCGGCCGGGGCGTGGACATCCGGCTCGGCGGCAGCGAGCAGGTCGACCGGGAGCGGGTGGCCGAACTCGGCGGCCTGTACGTGATCGGCAGCGGCCGGCACGACAGCCGCCGGGTCGACGACCAGCTGCGTGGTCGGGCCGGCCGGCAGGGCGACCCGGGTGGTTCGGTCTTCTTCGTCAGCCTGGAGGACGACCTGGTCGTGCGGCACGCCGGTGACACCGTTCCGGCCTCGCCCCGGATGAACGCCGACGGCCTGGTCACCGACGAGCAGGTCGACTACGCGGTGGAGCACGCCCAGCGGGTCGCCGAAGGCGTCAACCACGAGATCCACCGCAACACCTGGCGCTACAGCGTGGTCATCGAGCAGCAGCGGATCGCCCTGGCCGAGCGTCGGGAGCGGCTGCTCACCTCGGACGTGGCCGCGCTGATGCTGCTCGACCGGATGCCGGAGAAGGCCGGCGAGATGGACGAGGACCTGCTGGCCCGGGTGGCCCGCTCCATCGCGCTCTACCACACCGACCGGCTCTGGGCGGAGCACCTGGCCGAGTTGTCCGAGGTCCGCGAGGGCGTGCACCTGCGGGCGCTGGGTCGGCTCGACCCGCTCGACGAGTTCCACCGGGCGGCGGTGCCGGCGTTCACCAACCTCATCCCCGAGATCGAGACGCGGACCCTGGCGACCTTCGAGGAGACCGAGTTCGCCGAGGACTGGGAGCCGGACGCCGCCAAGCTGGTGCGGCCCAGCGCCACCTGGACGTACCTGGTGCACGACAACCCGTTCGGTTCGGAACTGGACCGGCTGATCGCCTCCGTCGGCCGCCGGCTCGCCGCCGCCCGCTGAGCGGCCCGGGAACCCCTCCGGCGCGAAATGCGCGGGAGGGGTTCCTTTGCGCGGTTTCGATCCGGTTTTACCAGGGTAGTAGCCCGGGGCCCACGACTCGGGAGAGAGATCATCACGATGACACAGGCAACGACGCCGGTGCCGGGCGGCAGGTGTACGACGGAGCCCGCGGGCCGGTGAACCTGGACATGCGGGAGCTGACCATCGACACGCTCGGGGTACTGGAGACGGCCGCCCTGCTGCGGGAGCTGACCGCGGGACTGATCGCGGTCGACAACTTCGACGAGGCACTGACCGAGCTGGTCCGGATCGCCGCGGACGCCGTGCCGGGGGTGCTCTGGTGCGGTTTCACCGCGCTGCGGGCCGGCGAGCCCGCCGGGGCGGCCGCGTCGGACCCCCGGCTGGCCGAGCTGGACGACCTGGGTCGTGGCGCGGAGTCACCCGCGATGGACGCTATCCGCCGTCGCGAGATGATCATCGCGGCGGACCTGACCGTCGAGGACCGGTGGGCGGCCTGGACCGACCGCGCCCACCGGCTCGGCGTGCGCGGGGTGATCTCCGCCCCGGTGGACGTCGACGAGCGGGCCATCGGCTCGATCAACCTGTACGCCGGCCGGCCCGGCACGCTGGGCACCCGGCACCAGCTGACCGCGATGCTGCTCGCCGAGCACGCGGGCCTGCTGCTGGCCGCCGTCCGGGACCGGGCCCGCCGGGCCGAGCGGGACAGCGAACGTGACGGCGCGCTGCTCGGGGAGAACGTCGTCGGGCAGGCCGTCGGGGTGATCATGACCCAGCGGGGCTGCCCGGCGCCCGAGGCCCTCGACGTGCTGCGCAGCGCGGCGTCCTCACTGGACATCCCGCTACGGGAGGTGGCTGAACGGCTGGTCACCACCGTCTCCCGCCCCCGCGAGTCCTGACGACCGTCCGGTTCGTCCGCCCCGCTCACCGACGCCGACGTGACGGCACCGGTGGCGACGCCACTGCGTCGGCGGGTCGGGTCCCGGTACGACCTCGGCCCACGGTGTCGTTTCTCCCCGGACCCGCGAATCACGGCCCGATCGTTTCGTCGTAGCTGCCTGCGGGTAGCACCCTGGACCGGTGAGCTGAGCCGATCCCGGGGAGGAAACGATGGAGAGCCGCCTGAGGGTGCAGGGGCATCCCATCCAACCGATGCTGGTGACGTTCCCGTTCGGGCTCTTCGTCAGTGCCACCGTGTTCGATCTCGCCGACGTGGCGGGCGGCCCGGCGTTCCTCGGCGAGGTCGGCTACTGGACGGCGATCGCCGCGCTGGTGGCCGCCGGGCTCGCCGCCGTCGCCGGCATGATCGACCTGTGGGACGTACGGCCGGGACCGCACCGCCGCACCATGGTCACCTTCAACATGGTCAACGCCGGGATGGCCGCGCTCTTCCTGCTGTCCTGCCTGGTCCGGGCGGACGCCCCGCAGCGCGGTGCGAGCGGGGTGCTGCTGGTGACCGAGTTGGTCGCGCTGCTCGTCGGCGCGGTCGGCGTCGGGTTGGGCACCCGGCTGATGAGGCAGTTCGAGTCCGGCCGCCGCGAGCCCACCGGCTTCGACACCCTCGACGGGGTCCCCTCCGGCTCCACCGTGGAGATCCTCCGTCCCGCCCCCTGACCCGGCCCGGCCGGTTCGTGCGGGTCGCGCCGCCTGAGCCAAATCCAGTTGCCGGCCGTACGGCTCCTGCCGCAGGGTGGGCGGATGGACAGGCCGAGCTGTGCGGAGTTGATCGCCGAGGCCGCCGCCGCCCCCGTCGACGGCTGGGGCTTCGGCTGGCTGGACGGGCGGGCCACCGAGGAGCGTCCACCGTGGGGCTACGCCCGCCAGGTGGCCGCGCGGATGGCGACGGTCACGGCCGCGCTGGACATCGACACCGGCGGGGGCGAGGTGCTCGCCGAGCTGCCCCAACCGCCGCCGCTGCTGGTCGCCACCGAGGCGTGGCCACCCAACGTCGCGGTCGCCCGGCGTACGCTGCGACGGGTCGGCGCCCGGGTGGTGCAGGTCGCTCCCGGGTCCCGGCTGCCGTTCCGGGTGGCCGCCTTCGACCTGGTGACCAGCCGGCATCCGGTGGACACCCCGTGGGCGGAGATCGCCCGGGTGCTGCGCCCCGGTGGGCGCTACCTGTCCCAGCAGATCGGTGCCGGCACGATGCGGGAGTTGAGCGAGGCGGTGCTGGGCCCGTTGCCGCCGCCGGCCACCCGGCACACCGCACAGGCGGTGGCCGCTGCCCGGGCCGCCGGCCTGCACGTGACACGGCTGGAACAGGCCACCCTGCGGGCGGTGTTCCACGACGTCGGCGCGGTGGTCTGGTTCCTGCGCAAGGTGGTGTGGACGGTGCCGGACTTCGACGTCGACCGGTACCGGCCGCAGCTCGAACGGCTGCACGCGCACATCCGTGCCGAGGGTGCCTTCGTGGCCCACTCCCGACGCTTCCTGATCGAGGCCGTCAAGCCGACCGCCGGGCCCGCCTGACGGACCTATCGTGATGCGCGGTGGTGCGGCTCACCGGTGCGGCACCGGTCCCGCCGCAGGGGTCATGCCGCGCGGGTGGTGAGCAGGGCGAGCATCTCCGGCAGGTCGAAGAAGCGGGCCGTCTCCACCGCCGACGGGGTTCCGTGGTCGGGGTCGGCTCCGGCGTCGAGCAGGGCGCGTACCGCCTCGGCGTTGCGCCGGAACACCGCCGCGGCGAGCGAGGTCTGCCCCCGGTCGTTGACCCGCGAGTGGTCGGCACCCCGGGCCAACAGGGCGGCGACGGTTTCCGGACGGGCGTGGTAGGCGGCCAGGATGAGCAGCGTGTCACCCTTGTCGTTGGTCAGGTTCACCGGTAGCCCGGCGTCGACGTGGCCACCGAGTTCTGTGGCCTCGCCCGCCCGGGCCAGGTCGAACATCCGGTGGGCGAAGGCCAGCGTCTCGGCGTCGATCTCCTCGGTCATCCGCTCAGCCTAGGTCCCGGTGCCCGGTGCCCGGTGCCCGGTGCCCGGTGACCACCGGTGACGGGAGCCTGCCCGCCCGACGTGTCCCAGTATTCGGTATTACCTACTAAACCTATAGGCTTTACAGTCTAGAGTGTCGGGGGACGCACCACACGGGAGAAGCCATGACCAGCATCCACGCCACCGACCTGCTCACCGTCGCCGCCCGGTACGCCGACCCGACCACCTGGGCGGTGCCGCTACGGTTCGATCGCGCCGAGCGGTGGTACGCCCGGCTCGCCTCGGCCGACGACCACGAGGTCTGGGCGTTGAGCTGGCTGCCCGGCCAGGGCACCGACCTGCACGACCACGGTGGTTCCTCGGGGGCCTTCCTGGTCGTCGGCGGCGAGCTGACCGAGCAGACGGTCTCCGGAGGGCGGTTGCGTCCGCACCGCCTCGCCGCCGGCACCGGTCGCCGGTTCGGTCCCCGACACGTGCACGTGGTGACCAACCGGGGCGACCAGCCGGCGGTCAGCGTGCACGTCTACCTCCCCGCGCTGCGTCACATGACCCGCTACCACCTCGTCGACGGGCGGCTCCGGGTCGCCGAGATCGCCCGCGCCGGCGTCTCCTGGTGACGCTGCCCGCCGTTTCCCCCACCCGTCGGCCCGCCCATGGAAGGACCGCGACGATGCCGCAACACGCCACCCTCACCGAGAGCTGTCCGGCCCCACCACCGGGGTCGCGCGGCATCGACGAGATCCTCGCCGAGGCCCGCGCCCGACTGCGCCGGCTCGACCCCGAACAGGCCCATCTGGCCTGCCGGGGCGGGGCCATCATGGTCGACATCCGGCCGGCGGCCCAGCGGGCCGCCCACGGCACCGTGCCGGGCGCACTGGTGATCGAGCGCAACGTCCTGGAATGGCGGCTCGATCCGCGCTGCCCGGCCCGGCTGCCCGAGGCGGTCGACTACGACCTGCCGGTGCTGGTGATCTGCCAGGAGGGCTACACCTCGTCGCTGGCCGCCGCCGCGTTGCAGGACATCGGCCTGCACCGGGCCACCGACGTGGTGGGCGGCTTCGTCGCCTGGCGGATCGCCGGCCTGCCGACCCTGGGCCCGACGCCGACGCCGACCCACCGCACCCCGTCCTTCGCGCCGCCGGTGACCGCCGGCCGGACGCCGCACTGACCGCCGCGCCCCACCGGGCGTGACGGACGCACCGCCACACAGGAGGCTCCCATGTCCCTCGTCACCCTCACCGCGCGTCCGCACCCGCCGGGCCGTCCCGACCGGGTGATTCCGGGCCGGCCCCGCTCCACGCCCTCGCTGACCATCACCCTCGACCTGGCCGCCGGGCCGCTGACGCCCCGGCTGGCCCGCCTGGTCGACCTGCTCGGCGAGCTGGTCGAGGCGGGGGAGGGGGCGGTCCGGCTGAGCGAGCCGACCGCGCCGCGCCTGCTGTCGTCGCTGCCGGCCCCGCGCCCGCGGCCGGTGGTCGGGGAGCCCGCGCCGACCGACGACCCCCCGGAGACCCTACGGATCTTCGCCGGCACCCGGGTGGTGCGTCAGGGCGACCGGGAGATCCCGCTCACCCGCATCGAGTTCGACCTGCTGCTGTTCCTGGCCGAGCACCCGCACCAGGTTTTCACCCGGCTGCAACTGCTCGCCAACGTCTGGGGGTACGAACACGCCGTCGCCCGTACCGTGGACGTGCACATCCGGCGGCTGCGCGCCAAGCTCGGCGCGGACACCCCCCTGGTGACCACCGTGTACGGGGTGGGCTACCGGCTCGCCGACGAGGCGAGGGTGCGGGTCGACCGGTTCCGCTGACCCTGTCGACCATTCCCCGACGCACCCGGCTCCCTGCGAGCCGGGTGCGTCGCCGCGTGTCGGCCGTGATCCGACCGGCGGGCACCCCCGTACCCGGGCACGTCGACGCTTCTGCTGTAATCATCTGGCTCGTACGCAGAGCGAGGGATCGGCTGCGAACTGTTCGTCAATTGTCACATTCATGCAACGCGGTCGCCCCTTGACCCTCGTCCAGGGGCCGGGAAGCATCGATGCAGCGGCGTCCCGGGCCGTGGGGAGATACCCGGACCAGCCCAAGGAGGACCATGTCGGTCAGCCCCGCATCGTCGCGCGCCGGATGGCATACGTCCCAGCCCTCGGTTCCGGGTCGGCCTCCCGGTGGTCAGCGCCGCCCAGCCAACGCCGCCACCCCGGTGCTCACCGTGACCCTCTCCATCCCGCTGGCCAACGAGGAGTCGCTCACCCCGCCGGCCCGCCGGTTGCTCGAGGCGGCCCGGGAGATGCTGGAACGCGGCGAGTGCACCATCGCCACCACCGGCGTTCCCGCCGAACGGCGACCCGAGCAGGTCCCGGCCGGCCGGTCGGCGGGGCGTCCCCTCGCCGCCACCATTCCGATGCTGCACATCCTGGCCTCCTCCCGCTCGGTGCTGCGCGACGGCGAGCCGCTGCCGCTGACCCGGCTGGAGTTCGACCTGCTGCTGCACCTGGTGGCCCACCCCCGCCGGGTGTTCACCCGGCTGCAACTTCTCAACGCCGTCTGGGGCTACGAACACGCCGGGGTGCGCACGGTGGACGTGCACGTGCGTCGGCTGCGCGGCAAGGTCGGCGTGGACGTCCCGCTGGTCACCACGGTCTACGGGGTGGGCTACCGGCTCGCCGACGACGCCCGGGTCACCGTCGACCGCACCGGCTGAGCCGCCCCGGCCGGGCCGCTGTCGCCGCCCGCACCGCCCCACCGCCCGCCCGCACCGCCCACCGTCGCGTGCAGCCCCGCCGGGCCGCCCCACGGTGCGTGCCGCCGGCCGAATCCGGCGAACGGTCTGAATCGCCCACTGCCGGGGTCACCGTCGGCGAAAATTTTCGGCGCCCCGAGTCCCGTCAACCGGACCGGCGGTCGGGTGCCGCCGGGCCCCGCAGCCGGATCGACGGCAGGCCCGGCGTGGTGAGCCGGTCGTGTCTCCGGGGGGCAGCACTGCCCGGTGCGCGGGCCGCCGGGTCGGTCACCGGCCCACGGGGCACGATGGTCGGATGCGTGTCCGTCCGATCTCACCCGACCGACTCGTCACCGAGCTGACCGAACGGCTCCTCACGGTCGCCCCCGGGCCGACCGCCGACGGGTCCGCGCCGCCGGCCCACCTCCGGGTCGCGGTGGACGGTCCCCCCGCCGCCGCCCCGGACCGGCTCGCCGACGCGCTGATCGACCCGCTGCGTGCCCGGGGACGCCCGGCGCTGCACCTGCGCGCCGGGGACTTCCTGCGGCCCGCCTCCGTCCGCTTCGAGTTCGGCCGGACCAACCCCGACGCCTACTACGAGGGCTGGATCGACGAGGCCGGCCTGCGCCGGGAGGTGCTCGACCCGGCCGGCCCCGGCGGCACCGGGCGGGTGCTGCCCTCACTCTGGGACGCCCGGACCGACCGGGCCAGCCGGGCGGCCTACCAGGAGCTGTCGCCCGGCACGGTACTGCTGGTCAGCGGGGCGCTGCTGCTCGGCGGGGGACTGCCGTTCGACGTCGCCGTGCACCTGGTGCTCTCGCCGGCCGCGTTGGCCCGGCGTACCGACCCGGCGCAGCGGTGGACCCTGCCCGCCTTCGCCCGGTACGCCGACGAGGTAGCCCCGCAGTCCTTCGCCGACGTGGTCCTGCGCGTCGACGACCCCCGGCACCCGGCCTGGGTGCAGCGGGCCGACTGAGGCCCTGCCGTGACGGGTGGAGCCAGCTGGTCGGGACGGTGAGACGGCCCGATCCGCCCGTCGAGACGACGGCGAAACCGGTGGTTTGGCGCGACGGGGCGGTGGGTAATCGCGGGACTCACACGGTACGGATGATCTCACCGTGCCCACCGAGCCCGGAGCGTGCCCTCGGGTCGCGCCGGTCCCAGGAAAGGCAGGCAGCGATGCTCGTCCACGACACCGTCGGTACCGCCCGCACCGCGGCGGAGGCCGACCAGATCCGGGCCTCCCTGCGGGCCCGCTACGACGAGCTGTCCGCGGAGTACGAGCAGGCGGTCGCGCAGAGCCAGGTGCTGCGGCTGGTGGAGGTCGGTGACACCGCCGGCGACGACCAGGCCGACAGCGGCACCAAGACCGCCGAGCGGGACACCGCACAGTCTCTGCTGCGCACCATCCTCGACCGGCGGGCCCAGTTCGAGCACGCCCTGACCCGGCTGGACGAGGGCACCTACGGCTTCTGCGAGGGCTGCACCGCGCCGATCCCCGTGGAGCGGCTGGAGATCTTCCCGTCCGCCACCTCCTGTGTCGGCTGCAAGCAGACCCGGGAGCGGCGGGCCGCCTGAGCCTGCGGCCCACCGCCACCACCGGGCACCGGCCCACGCCGCCCACCGGTCCCGCCGCCGCGTCGACCGGTCGACGCCCCCTGCCCCGCACCGCTGATCGTTTCGCGGAGCCGAGGAGCGGCATCCCCACGGGGAGATGCCGCCAGATCGGCCGCGACGCCCGGTCACCCGCCACCGCGCTTCACCCCGGTCGGGTGAGGACGACTCACCCGACCGACGGGCAACCTCGACGGTACCGGCCGCACCCGCGGCCGGAGTGGACCCGGTCGGGCCGACGGCCCGGATGACCGGGCACGGGTAGCCGAGCACGGGTACGGAGGTGACCGAGATGACGGTGCGGGTGGTGGCGGATCCCCGACGTGGTGCGGTGCTGCACGTCGTCGGCACGGGTGGCGACGACACCCGTCGACCGGAGCGGCCCGGACGGTTCGGCAGCCCGGCCCGGCAGGGGCGGGGCCCGTCGGGGCCGCCCCGACGCGCCGACGACCGGCGTTGGGGCGGCGAACCGAAGGTCGGGGGGTGACCCGATGGCCGAGCAGTTGATGTCGGCGTTCGAGTCCTCGGTGGACAAGACCAACCTGATCCTCAAGGACATCGAGGACGCGTACGGGTGGCCCCGGACGCGACGCAACCAGTCGTACGCGGCGTTGCGCACGGTGCTGCACCTGCTGCGCGACCGGATGACCGTCCAGGAGTGCGCGGAGTTCTCCGCCCAGCTCCCGGTGCTCGTCCGGGGCATCTACTTCGACGGGTGGCGGCCGGAGGACGTGCCGGTGAAACTCAACCGGGACGACTTCCTCTACGAGGTCCGGCAGGGCTTCCCCTACGACGTCGAGGGCGGCCCGGAGCGGGTGGCCCGGGTGGTGCTGGACGCCCTGCGCCGGCACGTCACCCAGGGCGAGTGGCAGGACGTGAAGGCCGGCATGCCCCGTGACCTGCAACGGTTGATTCCCTGACCCGACCGGCCCCGGACCGGCGAGCCCGCGCGGCCCGGGGCCGGCGATCGGTCCCGCGCGTCGGACGGGCCGTCTACGGTGTGGTTAGAGAAGATCGTGTGGGGGGTACCACCCGCGTACGACAGACCCCGCCCTGCGGCGGGGCGGCACACCCGAGGGAGCACCCATGGCACTGAACGACGACGACATGCAGACCACCAGCGGCGGCGGCCTGGAGGGTCCGGCCGACGGTGGCGCGACCCCGGGTCAGCACGACGGTGGTGCGGACGGCAGCGCGGAGGGTCCGGCCGACGGCGGGGCGACCCCGGGTCAGCACGACGGTGGTGCGGACGGCAGCGCGGAGGGTCCGGCCGACGGTGGCGCGACCCCGGGTCAGCATGACGGTGGTGCGGACGGCAGCGCGGAGGGTCCGGCCGACGGTGGCGCGACCCCGGGTCAGCACGACGGTGGCGCCGACGGCAGCGCCCGCTGACCGACACCCATGACGACCATCGACCCGCCGGGCGGCCACGGCCGCCCGGCGGTCCCGTCGGCCGCGACGCGGGCGCTCCAGCGCTGCGTCAGCGTCGAACCGGCCAAGTTCGCCGCCGCCCACTGGGGCCGCGCGCCACTGCTGTCGCGGGCCGCCGAACTGCCCAACCCCGACGGTTTCACCGACCTGCTCAGCCCGGCCGACGCCGACGAACTGCTCAGCCGGCGCGGGCTGCGTACCCCGTTCCTGCGGGTGGCCCGCGACGGCCAGTTGGTGCCGGCGGCCCGGTTCACCGGCGGCGGCGGCGCGGGCGCGGAGATCGGCGACCAGGTCCTCGACGAGCGGGTCCTGGAGCTGTACGCCGGCGGCGCGACCCTGGTGTTGCAGGGGCTGCACCGGCTCTGGCCCGCCCTGATCGACTTCGCCCGTGACCTGGGCACCGCCCTGACCCAGCCGTTGCAGGTCAACGCCTACCTCACCCCACCGGGCAACCAGGGTTTCGCCACCCACTACGACACCCACGACGTGTTCGTGCTCCAGGTCGACGGCCGCAAGCACTGGCGGATCCACCCGCCGGTGCTGATCGACCCGCTGGAGAAGCAGCCCTGGGGCGGCCGGGCCGACGAGGTGTCCGCCACCGCCGACGGGCCGGCGGCGCTGGACGTGGTCCTCGAACCGGGCGACGCCCTCTATCTGCCGCGCGGCTGGCTGCACAGCGCCCAGGCACAGGAGACCAGCTCGCTGCACCTGACCGTCGGCATCCGCGCGTTGACCCGGTACGCCCTGGTCGAGGAGCTGCTGGCGCTGGCCGCCGAGGACCCCCGGCTGCGGGCCGGGCTGCCGTTCGGCACCGACGTGGCCGACCCGGACGCCATCGAGCCGGAGCTGACCGAGACGGTGGAGGCGCTGCGCGACTGGCTGCTGCGGGCAGACCCGGCTGCGGTGGCCGCCCGGCTGCGGGGTCGGGCCTGGCCAGCCGCCCGCCCGGCGCCGATCCGGCCGTTGGCACAGGCCGCCGCGCTCACCGCGCTGACCGCCGACAGCCGGATCGCCCCGCGCCCGGGCCTGCGCTGGCAGCTCACCCCGACCGCCGACGCCCGGGTGGCGCTGCGGTTGGTGGACCGCACCGTCACCCTGCCCGACCAGTGCGGGCCGGCGCTGCACGCCCTGCTCGGCTCCACCGGGCTACGGGTGGGCGACCTGCCCGGCCTGGACGACGACGCCGACCGGCTGGTGCTGGCCCGCCGGCTGCTGCGCGAGGCGGTCGCCGTGCCGGCGTGAGCCACCCTGACCGTCCCGGGTACCGCCCGGGGCGGTCAGCGGGCCGACACCAGCAGCAGCACCGTGGTCAGCACCCCGGTGACCAACACGATCGCCAGCGGGCGGGGGCCGAGCAGGGCGTGCCGGCGGTCCGCCAACCGTTTCGCCGGCGCCAGCCCGGCAACCGGGCCGAGCAACGTCACCACCAGCGCCAGCACCGGCATGCCCACCGCCAGGTCACCGCCGTGACGCTCGCCCACCGCGCGGGCGACGGCCCCCAGGGCGTACGCGACGACCGCGCCGGCCACCCCGCAGAGGGCGAGCAGCGGGTTCACCGACCCCGGCAGCTCACCGCGCTGGCCGGCCCGGTCCAGCAGCTCGCGGACCCCGCGCAGCAGCGGCACCGGGTCACCGGAGACGTCCCGGGCCGGCCCCGGCGGGTCGCCGGGCCGTCGGGTGCCCAGCCGGGACCGCAACTCGGCCCAGAGGTGCCCCACCTCGGCGTCGACCCGCTCCAGCATCGACCGGGCGTCGACGACCTCCTGCTCGGCGTCGCGGAGCTGGGCGGTGGCCTGCGCGACGGCCCGCTCGGCGGCGGCGCACTGCTGGTCGTGCCAGGCCTGCGCCTCGGCCCGCTGGGCGGCCACCCGGCCGGTCAGCTCGGCGAGCCGGCGCACGTGCGCGGCGTAGGTGTCACTGGCGACCGGTTCGTTCATCGGGACGGACCATAAGGGATGATCACCTGTCCGGTGCGGTGCACCGCCCGGTCGAAGAAGAGCCCCCGCCACGGACGCGGGTACCAGTCCGGCCCCCCGGAACCCGGGTAGAGCGCCGAGCCCAGCTCGCCGCCCTGCACGTCCAGGGCCACCCAGGCGCCGATCTGGTCGGTGCGGGCGGCCGGCCCGCCCAGGTCGGCCCGCATCCGGGCCACCCCGCGCCACCAGGCCAGCACGTGGGTACGCCGCTCCGGCCCGTCGTGCAGGATGCGACGCAGCCGGTCCAGGCCGGTCGATCCGGGCGAACCCGTCGCCAACGCCCCGGCCGCCGCGTCGACGGCGAACAGCAACAGGTAGTGCGGGGTGCCCGAGGTGCCGGGGCGGGTCAGCGCGGTGGCCGTCTCGGCCATCAGTTCGGCGACGGTCTCGTCGTCGTACCAGGCGGCGTCGTCGGCGAGGTCCTCGTAGAGGGCGCGGGCCGCCGGGTCGGCGTCCGGGTCGAGGCAGGCGATGGAGAACCGGGCGGTGCCGGGGCGGTGCTGCCGGGCCAGCGACCGGGCGGCGGCGTCGAGCACCGCGCACGCCTCGTCGACCCGGGTGCCGAGGACCGCGAGGTTACGGCCGGGCGCCCGGGGCAGCCGTAGCGCCGCCGACCGGGCCTGCACGTCGATGATCTCCCCGAGCACCGCGACCGGGCCGCGCGGGGCGGTGTCGCCCGGCGGCGGGGCGAGGGCCCGGAAGTCGGGGGCTTCGGTGAGGCGGGGGATGGCGTCACCGTCGAAGAGCCGGGCCGGGGCGGCGTCGGCGGGTCGCATCCGCCACAGCCGGTGCTGCAACTCGCTCCACGTCTCCCAGTCGCTGGCCGACGGGATGCGGGCCACCTCGTTGCCCTCGGTCAGGCCCGACTCGGCGTTGACCACCGCGTGGTAGCGGGGCAGCGCCTGCGCGGCGTCGTTGCGTTCGGCCAGGATGCGCAGCGCCTTGGGCAGTGCGATGCGCAGGGTGAACTGGGCGACCAGCGCGGGCCGGCCCCACAGCGCCTCGATGCCCCGCACGTCCTGCGAGGCGAGCACCAGGTGGATGCCCTGCGAGCGGCCCCGTCGGGCGAGGTCCTCCAGCAGGTCCGCGGCCTCCCGGGCGACCACGTCCCGGCCGGCGAGCAGCGCCTGGAACTCGTCGACCACCGCGACGATCCGGGGCCAGTGCCCGGCCGGGTCCACCGCCCGTAGCTCGGACAGCTTGGTGACCTCGTGTTTCTTGGCCGCGTCGGCCCGTCGGCGCAGCTCCTCGGCGAGGAACCGCAGCAGCGCCAGGCCGAACTCCCGGTCGGTGTTGACGTTGATGCCGACCAGCCGCATGTGCGGTAGCCAACTCGGGTCGCGCCGGCCCTGGGCGAACCGGGCGAAGGACACCCCCTCCTTGAAGTCGAGCAGGTAGAACTCCAGCTCGGCGGGGGAGTAGCGGGCGGCGAGCGCGCCGATCCAGGCGAAGATGAGGTTGGTCTTGCCGGTGCCCGACGGCCCGCCGATCAGCGCGTGCGGGGGATAGTCGCCGAGGGTCAGCAGCACCGGCCGGCCGTGTGGTCCCTCGCCGATCGGGGCGGTCAGCCCGTGCGCCGAGTCCTCCTTCCACATCTGCTCCGGTGGGGGCAGCAGGTCGGTGAAGGGGGTCGGCGGCGGGCCGGCGTTGACCCGGGCGGCGATCTCGCGGCAGGTCTCGGTGACCAGGGTGGCCGGCGGGGGCGGGTCGAGGCGTACCGGGGGGCCGGGCGGGGTGCCGATCCGGGTGCCGTCCGCGCCGGTGCGGATCCGGGTCAGGCCGGGGTCGTCGGGCAGCTCGATGCCGCGTACCACCAGGTGCACCCCGCAGGCCGCGCCGGTGCGGACCACCCGGTCGAGCTGGCCGCGCTCGTGCCGGGACAGCTCGTCGCCGCCGAGCAGCACCGCGACCCGCCACGGCTCGGGCCGCCGGCCGGTGGCCGCGGCCAGGGCCCGCAGCGAGCCGTACTCACCGGCCAGCACCGTCTCGTTGATCCGGCGGATCTGCTCGACCAGGTCGTCGAGGAGCCGGGCCAGCCCGCCCGGTCCGACGAAGGTCAGCAGCCCGGCGGTGCCCAGCGGGGCGAAGCCGGCGAGCCCGCCGCCGAGGTGTTCGGGGTCGTACCCGTAGAGCCGGACCGTGCCCGGGTCGGTCCGGCCGACACCGCGCAGCAGCAGCGCCGACACCACCGCCTCGGCACCCTCCCGGTCGTCGCCGTCCAGCTGCACGTGACCGGCGTCGAGCAGCGGCACCAGCGCCGGGACCGGTTCGGCGTCGGCGACCCGCAGGGTGCCGACCCGCAGCGGTCCGGGGCTCTCGCCGCGACCGGCCGGGGTGACCTGCCATTGGGACCAGGGGGCGCTGGCCGCGCCGGGGGCCTCCCGGCGGGCCGCCTCGGCGGCCCGGTGGGCGAGTTCGGCGAGCCGCGCGGCGTGCCGCCTGTCGATCTCGGCCAGCCGCCTGTCACGTTCGACGCCCACCTTTTCCGGGACTCCGGCGGCGGCCCGCCGGACCCGGGCGAGCCGGTCCCGGGCGGCGGCCAGCTCCGACTCGGCCGTGGCGACCCGGGTACGGGTGACGCCGAGCGCCTCGGAGAGCATTCCGCGTACCCGCGTCGCCAGTTGGGCCCGCAGATCAGCCACGGGGTCCACCGTCCGCCCACGGGCTCCTCGGGCGCGGCGGGGCCGACCCGGTGGGCGGCGGCGGTGGCGTCGGCTCGGGCCGACGCTGCGGGGCCGGTTCGGGACGGCGCGGCGCACGGGGCCCGGGGTGCCGGTCGGCGGGCGGTCGGGGCGACGACCGGTCGGCCTCCGGTGCCCGCCGTGGCGTCGGTTCCCGCTGCGGGTCGCGTTCCTCGCGGGGCAGGTCACGGCCGAGCCGGGCCAGCAGTACGCCGGTCAGCACCCCGGCGGTGACGGCCGAGTCTGCGGCGTGCGGCTGCTCCTGCCCGTCCTCGCCCCTGCGTGGCGGGGGCATCCGGCAGACCCGGGTGAGCAGGGTGTGCAGCACCGGCGGCGGCAGGCCGGGCAGCAGGTCGCGGACCCGGCCGTCCAGTTCCCGGCGCAGCCGGGGCAGGTCGTCGGCGCGGGGCGGGTGCCCGAGCAGTTCCCCGGCGAGGTCGCGCAGCAGCGGCGGGGCGATCGCGGCCAGCCCGAGGCCGACGTCGGCGTGCGCGGCGCGCAGCTCCCGGTGCAGCCGGTCCCGGTCGCCGGAGCGGATGCCGGCGACGACCCGGTGCAGCAGTTCCCGGGAGTCGGCGACCCGCTCGTCCGGCTGTTCGGGCGGGCCCTCCCGGCCGCCGGTCAGCTCGGCCACCCGGACCGCCCACCAGCGCTTGACGGTGGGATCCTCGTCGGCGGCCGGTGCCGGGGCGGCCGGCGGCGCGGTGGTGTCGCCGCGGGGCCCGTCGTGGCGGGGCGCGGGGCCGTCGGCGCGGGCCGGGGGCGGGCCGTCGGGGGCCAGCCCGATGGCGGCCAGGTAGCCGGAGAGCTGTTCCTGGGCGACCCGCAGGGCGTGCCCGGCCGACTCGGCGTGTTCGGTGGCGGCGGCGAGTTCCGGCACCCCCATCGGGTTCGCCGACTCCTGGCGTACCCAGCGCAGCCGTTCGGTGGCCTGGCCGAACTTCTCCAGGGCCAGGGCGAGCTGGGCCAGGGGGAACTCCTCGGCGGCGGCCCGCACCTGGGCTCCGACGTCCTCGACGATCGACACGACGCCCCGCTACAGCGACGACACGTAGAGCTGCGCCTGTTCCACCGCGACGAGCGTCGCGGCGAGACATTCCTCCAGCTCCTGGCCGGCCTGGGTGAGGGAGGCCTGGGCGGCCTCGACGGTTTCGTGCCCGCTGCCCTCCAGCGCCCCGGCGAGGGTCTGCTGCGCCTCGGCGAGCTTCTCCCCGGCGGCCTGGACGGCGCTCTGCCCGTCACCGATCTGTTGGAGGGCGATGTCGATCGCGGCCTTCAGCTCGGCGACGCTCGCCACGGGTGACCTCCTGGGGGCGGGGAGATCTCCATTACAACGTATACCCGACGGGGAGAGAACATCCGCCCTGGCGGTGTTGCGGCCCCGTTGTCCGGTTACCGCCCTGACGTGCGGGAAGCCGCCGACCCGGTCCCGGTAGCGGGACACCGAATCCCGTCGACGGGACCGCTGCGACGGGCTGCCGCACCACCCGCCCGCGCCGCGCACGGACGTCAGGAGGGCAGCCAGCGTGGGCCGTACACCTCGGCGCCCAGCTCGCCCACCCGGCCGCGCAGCTCCCGGTCCGCGGTGACCACCAGCCGCCGCCGGTCCGCCGACTCGCGGACCAGTTCGACGATGGTGTCGTCCCCGGAACCGGGAGCCGCGACGGTGCGTACCCCGGCCACGCCCGGCACGTCGCGGGCCGCACCCTCCACCACCAGCACCACCTCGACGGGCGCCGGCAGCTCCGGGGGTACGCCGGTGTCGGCCACCGGGACCAGCCGGTCGCGTAACCGGGCCGCCGCACCGGCCCGGTCGTGCCACCAGCCGTCCGGCCGGGACCCGACCACGTTCGCACCGTCGACGATCAGCAGCGGATGGGTGTCCATGCCCCCACCCTGCCACCTGTCGGCGTTTGTCGGGGCGACCGTCGGGTAGCCACCGGCGATCGTGTCGCGCCTGCGTGCCGCCCTCGGCGGCCCGGCCGCGCCCGAGGAGCGGAGGACAGACATGATGGGACCCGGTGACTTCGGCTCCGACCCGTGGGACGAGTTCCTGGCCCGGTACTTCGGTCGGGGTGAGGGCGGACGCCGGCCGGCCCATCGGGTCGACATCACCCGGCTGATGACCGCCGACGCCCGGGAGATGCTGGCCGACGCCGCCCGGCGGGCCGCCCAGAAGCACAGCACCGACCTGGACACCGACCACCTGCTCTGGGCGGCGTTGCAGCGCGAGCCGCTGCGTGACCTGGTACGCCGGGCCGGTGCCGACCCGGACACCCTGGTCAACGCGCTCGGCGGCCGGGCCGACGGCGCCCCGCGCGGCGAGGTGCCACCCAACCTCTCCCTCACCCCGGCGGCGAAGCGGGCGTTGCTCGACGCCCACCAGCTCTCCCGGGCGATGGGGGCGAACTACATCGGTCCCGAGCACATCCTGATGGCGCTGCCGCTCAACCCCGAGTCGCCCGCCGGTCGGATGCTCGCCGCCGGCCGGATCCAGCCCGAGTCGTTGCAGGCGGCCGGGGCCGAACGCGGGGCGACGGCCGGCCCGAAACCGGACCGGGGCACACCCACCCTCGACCAGTACGGCCAGGACCTCACCGACCTGGCCCGCAACGACCAGATCGACCCGGTGATCGGCCGGGCCGACGAGATCGAACAGGCGGTCGAGATCCTGTCCCGGCGGACCAAGAACAACCCGGTGCTCATCGGCGAGGCCGGCGTCGGCAAGACCGCCATCGTGGAGGGCCTGGCCGAGCGGATCTGCGACGGTGACGTGCCGCAGACCCTGCTGGGCAAGCGGGTCGTCCAACTCGACCTGGCCGGCCTGGTCGCCGGCACCCGCTACCGGGGCGACTTCGAGGAGCGGCTCAAGAAGGTGATCGACGAGATCCGGACCCACCGCGACGAGCTGATCATCTTCCTGGACGAGATCCACACCCTGGTCGGCGCGGGCGGTGCCGGCAGCGAGGGCGGCATGGACGCGTCCAACATGCTCAAACCGGCCCTGGCCCGGGGTGAGCTGCGGGTGATCGGGGCGACCACGCTGGACGAGTACCGGCGCAGCATCGAGAAGGACGCCGCCCTGGCCCGCCGGTTCCAGCCGGTGCTGGTGCCCGAGCCCGGCGTCGAGGACACCGTGGCCATCCTGCGTGGCCTGCGGGACCGCTACGAGGCCCACCACCAGGTCCGCTTCACCGACGAGGCGCTGGTCGCCGCCGCCGAACTGTCCGACCGGTACGTCACCGACCGGTTCCTGCCGGACAAGGCGATCGACCTGATCGACCAGGCCGGCGCGCGGGTCCGGCTGCGCACCCGCACCCCCGCCTCCGACGTGCGGGAGCTGGAACAGCAACTGGAGGACGTCCGCCGGGACAAGGAACAGGCGGTCGCCGACGAGCAGTACGAGAAGGCGTCCGCGCTGCGCGACCGGCTCGCCGAGTTGGAAGCGCAGATCGGGCGGGCCCGGGGTGACGGCGGGGACACCCAGGTGCCCTCGGTCGGTACCACCGAGATCGCCGAGGTGGTCTCCCGGTCCACCGGCATCCCGGTCAGTCAGCTCACCGAGGAGGAACGCGACCGGCTGCTGCGCCTGGAGGGACACCTGCACCAGAAGGTGGTCGGCCAGGACGACGCGGTCAGCGCGATCGCCGAGGCGGTCCGCCGCTCCCGCACCGGACTGGCCGACCCGAACCGGCCGATGGGCAGCTTCCTGTTCCTCGGCCCGACCGGCGTGGGCAAGACCGAACTGGCCCGCGCCCTGGCCGAGGCGCTGTTCGGCGAGGCCGACCGGATGGTGCGGGTGGACATGAGCGAGTTCCAGGAACGGCACACGGTGGCCCGGCTGGTCGGTGCGCCGCCCGGCTACGTCGGCTACGAGGAGGCCGGCCAGCTCACCGAGGCGGTCCGTCGCCGCCCGTACGCGGTGGTGCTGCTCGACGAGATCGAGAAGGCCCACCCGGACGTGTTCAACATCCTGCTCCAGGTCCTCGACGACGGCCGGCTCACCGACAGCCAGGGCCGTACGGTGAACTTCAAGAACACCGTGCTGATCATGACGAGCAACCTGGGCTCGGAGCTGATCACCGGCGCCCAGCGGACGGTCGGGTTCGGCGTCGGCGCGCAGGGCGAGCAGCAGGAGGCCGACGAGCTGCGGGAGCGGCTGATGCGCCGGCTCCAGGAGAACTTCCGCCCGGAGTTCCTCAACCGGATCGACGAGACGATCATCTTCCAGCGGCTGGAGGCCGAGCAGCTGCGCCAGATCACCGGGCTGCTGCTGGAGGAGACCCGCCGCCGGCTGCACGCCCAGGACATCCAGGTCGACGTCACCCCGGCCGGCACCGACTGGCTGGCCGAGCACGGCTACCAGCCGGAGTTCGGGGCCCGCCCGCTGCGCCGGGTGATCCAGCGGGAGGTGGACAACCGGCTGTCCCGGATGCTGCTGGAGAACCAGCTCTCCCCGGGGCAGAAGGTAACCGTCGACGCGCGGGACGGACAGCTCACCTTCGACGTGTCCGCCGGCGATCGCGACTACGCGCCCGCCACCACCTCGCATCCCCGATGACCGGAGGGCGGAGATGACCGAACCCGAGCAGGCGCAGGAGTACGCCGAGCAGACCGCACCCATCCTCGCGCCCCCGACGGCGAACCCGGCCCGGATCCAGGTGCCGCCGGAGGGCCCGGGGCAGTGGACCGACGACGGCGACCCGGCACCACCCGGGCCACCGGAAGAGGAGGCGTGATGGCACGCGAACAGCGACTGGACGCCGAGGTCGAGCTGATCTGGGAGGACTTCCACGCCGAGGTGAACGTCCCTTCCGAACAGCTACGGCAGTGGCTGCTGACCCGGGGGTCGGGCGAGGAGGCGTTCGGCCCGGATCCGGACCTCGACCTGCCCGAGCCCGGCCGGCAGATCCTGGCGGTGCTGCGCAAGCGCAAGGTCGACCTCACCCCGGCCGACGTCGCGGTGATGCGGGCGGCGATCGACCGGATCCGGTCGTTGGTGGACGAGAAGCCCGGCGACGGTAACGCCGACGACGAGTGGCGGCACGCCCTGCTCGACCTGGGCCACGACGTCCTCGTCGAACGCTGACCCGCCGACCGGACCCGGACCAGGGCCGGCATGGCGCGGGCACCCGGGACGTGCGTCCCGGGTGCCCGACGCGTCGGTGCGGCTACTCGGACTCCAGGCTGGGCAGCCGCAGGCCGGCGGCGTCGGCGGCGTCCTGCCGCTCGGTGCGGGTCTGCTCCTCCCGGGTGAGCAGCGTCGCGTACTCGGTGATGTCGGCCGGGTCGGGCACCTCGGGCAGCCGGCGTAGGAACGTCTCGACGTCGCGGGCGGCGGCGGTGTGCGCGCTGGCCGCCCGACGCAGCAACTCCCGCTGGTCGGCGGCCGGATAGAGATCGGTCATGCAGGGCTGATACCCGCCGTCACGCCGTTCGCACCCGCGGGGCGGGGCGGGCCGTGCCGGTGTCCCGGGCCCCGAACTCGGGATGCCGCAGCAGCCAGGCCAGGTAGTCCGGGTGCGCGGCCAGCGAGTCGGTGTACGCGGCGACCGCGTCGTCCAGCACCGCCTCGGCGACCCGGGCCGCCGGGGACTCCGGGTGCCAGCCGAGCAGCAGCCGCCAACGCAGCGGGGTACCGGCCAGCCGCCGGGTCACCAGGCCGGCGACGGGACGGAAGGTGGCCTGGCACAACGCCACGGCCTCCCCGGCGTCGACCAGGTCCATGCAGCCGCGCACGTCGGTCTCGTACACCTTGCGGGGGGTGAACCCGGCGCGGGCGCAGGCGGCGGCGAAGCAGTCGCCGAAGCAGCCGTCGCCCGGCGCGGCCACCCACTGCTCGTGGCGCAGGTCGGCCAGGCCGACCTCGTCGCGGTCGGCCAACGGGTGGGCGGACGGCAGCAGCACCAGCACCGGATCGACCGCCACCTCCCGCCAGGCCAGACCGAACTCCGCCGGTGGGGCGGCGTCGCCGCACACGCCGGTCAGCGCGAAGTCCAGCCGGCCACCGGCGACCAGCGCGGCCAGCTCGTCGGCGGACCACGACGCGTACGTGGTGATCTGCGCGTGCGGCTGCTCGGCGGCGAGCCGGTGCACCAGCCGGCCCAGGATCGGGCTGTTCACCCCGCCGAACCGGTACCGGCCGAGGGCGTCGTCGGCCCCCGCCAGCCGGGCCGCCTCGTCCTGCAGGCCCTTCATCGCCGGCAGCAGCACCCGGGCCCGGGAGAGCACCAACTCACCCAGCGCGGTCGGCCGGGCACCCCGCCTGTCGCGTTCGAACAGCGGACCGCCCAACGCCCGCTCGATGCGCTGAAGCTGGGCGGTCAGGGCCGGCTGGGCCAGGCCGAGGGTGGACGCGGCCTTCGTCACGCTGCCCGTCTCGGCGATAGCGCAGACCACCCGGAGGTGACGCAGCTCCAGATTCATATGGTGACGGTATGGCCACACGTCGATAGACGGAAGGGGCCGGACCGAACCGGGCCGGTGAACCTGGCGGATCGGGATCGGTCGATCACTCTCGCGGACGACGGTTCAGGTCGGCCAACTGGGTGCGCCGGCCGGTCACCGCGTCGCGCAGCTTGTCCACCACCCCGACGGCCGGTTCGACGATCCGGTTCCACGGCGGGGTGGCCGGGGTGCCCGGATGCGGCCGGGTCGGCGCCGCCTCCTCGGCGATCTCCCACCGGTTGCCCAGCCGGATCAGCTCCGCGTCGGAGGCCACCTCGCGCAACGGGGTGATCAGCTCGGCCACCGCGGCGACGTGCCGACGCACCCGGGCGGCGACGTCGGCGAGCGTCGGGTCGTCCGGCCCGCGCAGGGCCTTCAGCGCGGTCTGCAGCGCCGCGTCCGCCGCGATCTCCCGCTCCACCCGGGCGGTGGCGTCGGGCAGCGCCGCGCGGACCGTGGGCAGCAGGTACTGCTCCTCGGCCGACAGGTGCCGCGACACCACGGCGGTGAGCACCTGGAGCACCTCCCGCCGCCGGGCGGGCGCCACCGTGGCGTCGGTGACCTCGTCGACCAGGGCGAGCAGCTGCCGGTGTTCGGTGTCGGCGAGGTCGGCCATGCTCCGCCCACCCGGACGGTAGGCGTCGTCGGCGGACGGCGGCAGCGGCGGCAGGGGAACGGCGGACATGACGTCCTCCTCGGCGGGGCCGGCGCGGGTCGCCGGCCGGTGCGACGGGCGGAACGGGGACGCCAGCGCCGGTACCCGTACCCGGTGATCGGCAAACCGGGGCGGCGTTCGCGCCGCGTACGGCCCGGCCGGCGGGTGGTCCGGGGTGGCCGCCGCCGCGGCGGTCGGGCCGTTCGCGGTCGGGCCGTTCGCGGTCGGGCCGGCGACTGGTAGAAAGAGGCGATGACGAGCGATGCCGCCCCCGCCGCGCCCGACCCCACCGCCGAGGTCGTCGACCTCTGCCGTGACCTGCTGCGCATCGACACCACCAACACCGGCGACAACGACACCAGCGCGGGCGAGCGCCGGGCCGCCGAGTACGTCGCGGAGAAGCTCGCCGAGGTCGGCGTGACCGCCGAGATCCACGAGTCCGCGCCGGGCCGGGCCAACCTGATCGCCCGGATCCCCGGCACGGACCCGGGCCGCGACGCCCTGCTCGTGCACGGTCACCTGGACGTGGTGCCCGCCGACGCCGCCGAGTGGTCGGTGCACCCGTTCTCCGGGGAGGTCCGCGACGGCTACCTGTGGGGCCGGGGCGCGATCGACATGAAGGACTTCGACGCGATGGTGCTGGCGGTGGTGCGGCACTGGCAGCGCACCGGCGTCCGTCCGCCGCGCGACATCGTGCTGGCCTACACCGCCGACGAGGAGGCGGGCAGCGACTACGGCGCGCACTTCCTCGTCCAGCAGCACCGGGACCTCTTCGACGGCTGCACCGAGGCGGTCGGTGAGGTCGGCGGCTTCTCCTACTCGATCAGCGACGCCCAGCGGCTCTACCTGATCGAGACGGCCGAGAAGGGGCTGGACTGGATGCGGCTGCACGCCAGGGGCCGTCCCGGGCACGGCTCGTTCGTCCACGACGACAACGCGGTCACCGCGCTGGCCGAGGCGGTGGCCCGGATCGGGCGGCACCGGTTCCCGCTCACCGTCACACCGACCGTCCGGGCGTTCCTGACCGAGCTGTCCGACGTGCTCGGCGTCGAGCTGGACCCGGACGACCCGGAGACCGCCATCGCCAAGCTCGGCCCGATCGCCAACATCATCGGCGCGACCGTCCGCAGCACCGCCAACCCGACCCGGCTGGCCGCCGGCTACAAGGACAACGTCATTCCCGGCCGGGCCACCGCCACCATCGACTGCCGCAGCCTGCCCGGCCAGTCCGAGCTGCTGGAACGGCAGCTGCGTGAGCTGGTCGGCCCGGACATCGAGATCGAGTACATCCAGCGCCAGCCCGCCCTGGAGACGACCTTCGACGGCGACCTGGTCGACGCGATGTCGGCGGCGTTGCGGGCCGAGGACCCGGGGGCCCGTCCCGTGCCGTACATGCTCTCCGGCGGCACCGACGCCAAGGCGTTCGCGCAGCTCGGCATGCGGTGCTTCGGTTTCGCCCCGCTGCGGCTGCCGGCCGACCTCAACTTCTCGGCGTTGTTCCACGGCATCGACGAGCGGGTGCCGGTGGACGGACTACAGTTCGGCGTGCGGGTGCTCGACCGGTTCCTCCGCAACTGCTGACCGGACCGGTGCCGCACCTCCCCCCATGTCTCGAAGGGACAGCCTCATGACCGACCAGCACGGTGAGCTGGACGCCGCCCTGGAACGCGTGATCGACGCGGCCCGTGCCCACCTGACGGCCGTGCGGGCCGCGCAGGGTCGGATCGACGACGACGACGTGTGGCAGGCGTACGTGGCGTTGAACAACGCCTCCTTCGCCTACGACGAGCAGCTGCTCGACGCGTTCGGCGAGGTCACGCCCTGGGACGTCGAGTCCATCGACCCGGACGAGGCCGACGAGCGGTTCGGCGGGGCGGCCGGGGACGCCGAGGCGACCGACCCGCACCCGCAGGTCATCTCGGTACGCCAGCGCCGCGACTACCGGGTGCCGAGCGTCTCGGCGCTGCTGCGGGTCGCCGAGGTGGCCCGCCGCGAGGGCACCCCGGAGGACGACGAGCCGGCGCCGGTCGAGGGGGTCGGCGAGGCGGTGCTGGAGCTGCTGCAGAGCGGCGACGGTTCGCTGTCCGCCCTGGACGTGCCGGAGCTGGAGCCGCTGGACGGGGTGGTGATGGTCAGCGAGGTCGGCACCCCGGTCGACCTGGAGTCGTTCGACGACGACGACCCGGTGGGCCCGTTCACCCCGGCCGCCGACGACCGGCTGGTGGGCCGGCTCGACGAGCACCCGTTCCTCGACGAGGACGACCACGACCACGCCGGGCACCGGCACTAGGCGGCGGCCGGGGCCGCTGGCCGGCACCACCGGGGTCGCCCGGTGCGGGCCGGCCGGCGGCCCCGGGCCACCCGGGCGACGGTCGGTGCCGCCGCCGGGTCAGTAGGACAGGCCCGGTTGGGGCTGGTTGACCCGGCGGCGGCGCAACACCACCTTGCGGGTGCCGTCCCGGAACAGCTGCACCCGGGCCAGCTCCCACCCGGAGAACTCCGCCTGGATCGCCAGCTGCGCCGCGGCGGTCAACCTGTCGACATTCGGCGGCAACCGCAGCGGCGCGTATTCGTAGTCCATGGCACCTATGCTGCCCAGCCCGGCGGCCCCGCGCCACCCTTTGGCCGGTGCGCCGCGCCACCCGCCACCGCCGGTCAGACCGCCGCGCAGTCGGTCGCCCCGTGCTGCCAGGAGTGGTCGTAGCGGCCGGCGAGCCGTTGCACGAACTCCTCGACCGCCCGCTCGTCGAGGGAGTCCAGCCGGTCCAGCCGCTGCCAGGCGGTCAACCCGATGCCGTGGCCCAGCGCCGGGTAGGGGGCGACCACCACGTCCCGGGGATGGCGGCGGCCGATCCGCTCCAGCTTCTCGACGTCGCCGGGCGGCACGTCCGGGGCGTACTGCACCAGCACGTGCCCGTGTTCCAGGGCGTGCACCTGGAGTTCCTCGGGCACCGCGTCGCGGTAGACGCCGGGCACGACGACCCGGGGGGAGTGCGGGCCCGACGTGGGCGGCAACGTCCGGTACGGCTCGTGCGGCGCCCCCTCGTACGCGATGTGCCGGTCGCCCTCGAACGGTTGCGCCGTGCCGGGCAGCCGGTCGCAGGGCAGCGCGGTGTCCCCGCCCACCAGACCGACCAGCACCCCCACGCCCAGGCTGGACATGGTCGCCACACTGAGTACGGTGACCACCACACTGACCACCGGGCCGAGCCATCTGCGGTTCACGTGGCCAACTTTCCGGCGCGGTAACGATTACGGACGACCACCCCGAGCGGAAGCAGCACGTTCAGCGAGGCAAATGCGGCCAATGCAATTCCCTCCCACCAGTAGGCGCTGCCGAACGGTGTTCCGATCAGCACCCCGGCGGCCCACCCGAGTGTCACTTTCGCCCCCGGTAGCAGAAAATGGATGGCGAACCAGACCATCCAGATGACCCCGGCGACATACAACAACCGGTACCAGCGGGACACCCGCAGATCCCGGGCGTGCGCGTCGCGCAGCACGGCACGTTCGGCCGGGGTCAACCGGCGGACCCATTTCTTGAGGCTGAGCCGGGTCACCTCGTGCAGGTTGCGGCAGCCGGTCGCCGTGGCCATCACCAGGTACATGTCGGTACGCAGGTAGGCCAGCGTCTGGAAGGCCAGCTTTACGGCCTGGCTGAACACCACCATGGCGAGGAACCGCACCATTCCCGGCGGCAGCTCCAACCAGCCCCGTGACCAGGCGAAACGTGGTGCGACAGCGGCGAACAGCAGGATCCCGTCGATGGCCATGCCGGCGAGGAAGGGGCCGTAGCGGCGTTCCGGCGGCAGCGCCCAGAGCCCGGTCAGGTCGGTCTCCAGCACCGGGAAGATCCCCCGGCGTTCCAGCCGCAGTTGCGACCGGATGCCGACGGCCGCCCCGGCGAACGCGTGCCACGCCTCGTGCACCACCGTGAGCAGGGCCACCGTGACGTTGGTGATCAGCAGGCTGAGCACCACGTCCGGGAAGATGAAGGTGTCCTCGTAGGTCGGCAGCAGGGACGGTTCGGCGACGAACATCGCCAGCGTGGCGACCAGCGCGCCGACGTACACCGTCCAGGCCACCCGGCCGAACAGCGGCCGGACCAGCCGGGCCGGGATGCGGGACACCGACCAGGGGCGGGCCTGCGCCGGCGGCGGACCGTCGTCGGACTGCGGCCGGATGATGCCCGCCTCGACGAGCACCTCGACGAAGTCCAGCGCGTCGACCGGTTCACCGGTCTCGCGTTCCACCTCGTCGGCGGCCTCGGCGATGCTCCGGCCGGCCGCGAGCAGCGCGACCAGCCGCGCCCCCACCTCGGGCACCACCACGAAGTTCCCGCTGGCCAGGTCGCCGACGACGTACTCGTCGTCCTCCTCCTGGCGGACCACCAGGTGCGCCACCGCGGGGCGGCTGTCCAACCCGAGCACGGTCACCGTTCCTCCTGGAACCAGCCGCAGGTGTCGCACTTCGCGCCGGGCCGGGGCTCGACCACGTAGTGGTAGGTCAGGTCGGTCAGGCTCAGATGGAACATCCGGCCCCGGGTGGTCGTCGGGATGCCGGCGAGGTGGTAGACGACGTCGAGGGCGGCCAGGTGCCCGGTGAGGTTGGCGGTCGGGGCGATCACCGCGTGCCCGGTGAACGGGAACAACTCCTCCGGCTCGCTGCCGTACTCCTCCCGCAGCCGGTCGGTGACGCTCGGCAGGCACGCCTCGCAGCAGGTCTGACCGGGCACGAACAGTCCGATCACCGCCATCGGGCCGGCGTACTGGGCGAGCATCCACGCCGTGCCGGTGGCCAGGGCGGCCCGGTTGGTCCACTCCCGGATGGCGTGCCGGGGCTGGTCGGCGCAGAGCACCAGCAGGTCGTGGTCGCGCATCAACGCCGCCACGTCCGCCGTCGAGTCGACCCGGGCCTCCTCGCCGGTGACCGTGACGTGGGAGTTCATCCGGCGCAGCCGGGCCACCGCGGTGTCCACCTTGGCGGCGCCGATGTCGTCCTCGGTGTAGAGCAGTTGCCGGGTCAGGTTGCCCGCCTCGACCACGTCGAAGTCGACGCAGTGCACCGTGCCGACCCCGGCGGCCACCAGGGAGGCGGCCACCGCCGACCCGGAGCCGCCGAGCCCCAGCACGACGACCCGGCCCGCCTTGAGCCGGGCCTGCACTTCGTAGCGGGAGGTGCGCGGGGTCAGGTCCACCCACGCGTGGTACGTCAACGCCCGGTCGTACCGGTCGACCTCGGCGGGGCTCAGCTCGGGCGGGGGCGGCGCGGCGGCGTCCTCGACGTACCCGGCGTCGATGATCGTCTGCATCGCGTCGGCCGCGTCCTCGGCGGCCATCTCCGGGCGTACGGCGAGCAGCGCGGCGACGATCTCCGCCCGGGTCCGGGTGCCGTCCATCAGGCGCAGCAACTCCCAGAGGCTGCCGTCCTCGTCGTCGATCTCCGCGCCGATCCCCAGCTGCCGACCGCCGATGTTGATCAGGGTCGGGTGGAGCCGTACCGGCTTGTGGATGCCCTTGATCCGGGGCCGCTGCATCGGGCGAAGACCTCCTGGGGAATGGCCGGCCGGGGCGCGGCACGCCGCGCCCCGGCCGAAGCGGGGTGGGGTCAGCCGCAGACGTCGTTGCGGCAGCCCGGCTCGGTGATGATGGCGACGGTGGTCTCGAGCCGCTCCAGCTTGCGCACGACGACCTTGGCGGGCTTGCGCTTGACGTCGGTCTTACGGTCCACGGGTCCTCCAACGAAATGGGAGAAACGGCGCGGCGGGGGTCGCTCACGCCGCAATCATTAGAGCACCGTCATTGGTCCGCCACAATGTTTGCGGCGGCCGGATCAGACGGTTTTCGCCGGGCCGAATCTCTTTCCGGACAGGCCCACCGAAAAGCGGACGCCGAAACCCGGCCCAACAACACCAGGGGGTTCTAAGCCACCTATTCGGACGGAACAGTCCAAGCAGCCTCAACCAATTATGGGCACTGGCAGTTGGTAAAGGACGATCGGTGGAATTGACACGCACCGGTGTGCTTTTGGCCCGGTCCGCCACCTTGTGCGCCGGCGGCGCGATCAGCCCTCGCGCTCCGGGTAGCCGACCGGCACGGCGGACACGTCGTCCAGCGCCGTGGTGATCTCCTCCGGCAGGGTCATCCGTTCCACCTGCAACGCGCCGAGCAACTGCCCCACCGTGCGGGCGCCCAGCACCGGCGCGGTCACCCCCGGCCGGTCCCTGATCCAGGCCAGCGCCACCTCCAGCGGGGACACGCCCAACCCGCCGGCGGCGATGCTCACCGCCTCGACGATGCTGGAGCAGCGCGGCTCCAGGTAGGTGGCGACGAACGCCTCGAAGTGGGCCGAGGAGGCCCGCGAGTCCGCCGGGCGGCCGTTGCGGTACTTGCCGGTCAGCACCCCCCGCCCCAGCGGCGACCAGGGCAGCACGCCCAGGCCCAACGCGGCGCAGGCCGGCAGCACCTCCCGCTCCACCCCCCGCTCCAGCAGCGAGTACTCCACCTGGGTGGCGACCACCGGGGCCCGTCCCGGCCAGGCGGCCTGCCAGGCGGCGGCGCGGGCGGTCTGCCAGCCGGAGAAGTTCGACACCCCGACGTAGCGGACCCGCCCCGAGGCGACCGCGTGGTCCAGCGCGGCCAGCGTCTCCTCCAGCGGGGTGTCCGGGTCGTAGCCGTGCACCTGCCACAGGTCGACGTGGTCGGTGCCGAGCCGGCGCAACGAGGCGTCCAACGTCCGCAGCAGGTGCCCGCGCGAGCCGTCCCGCCGCCGGCCGCTGCCCGGCCGCAGTCCCGCCTTCGTGGCGATCAGCACGTCCTCGCGGGGGACCAGGGTGCCCAGCAGCGACCCGAGTACCGACTCGGCGTCGCCGTCGGCGAACACGTCGGCGGTGTCGACCAGGTTGCCGCCCGCGTCCAGGAAGCTCTTCAGCTGGGCCGCCGCGTCGTCGGCGTCGGTGTCCCGGCCCCAGGTCATGGTGCCGAGCGCGAGCCGGGAAACCGCCAGCCCGCTTCGGCCGAGCGGTCGCTGTTGCATGGGTGAACCTTATTTCGAACGCGGCGCAACCGATATCCTCGCTCCCGGCATCTCTGCCTGTCGCGTCGCCGATCCGACCGTCACCACCATCCGCGACGCCACGGCGTGTACCGGATGCTCCGGTCCGGTCGCTGGCTGTCCACCCGTCCCGGCGCGCCCCCGACCGCCCACCCCGCCCGGCGTCCGGACGGCCGGTGCCCGGTGGCGAGCCGGTGGGCGGCCGGCCCCGGGCCATTGCGTAACCTGATGCGACCTGTGGTGCGGGATGGGGAGGATCAGTGCGACTCGGGCTCAGCCTCGGATATCAGACAGCGTGGAGTACGCCGGCGGACCACCTGGCGCTCGCCCGGGAGGCGGACCGCCTCGGCTACTCGGTGGTGTGGGCGGCGGAGGCGTACGGCTCGGACTCCCCGAGCATGCTCGCCTGGATGGCCGGGCAGACCGAACGGATCGACGTGGGCAGCGCGGTGATGCAGATTCCCGCCCGTACCCCGGCGATGACCGCGATGACGGCGGCCACCATCGACGCGCTCTCCGGCGGCCGGTTCCGGCTCGGCCTGGGGGTCTCCGGCCCACAGGTCTCCGAGGGCTGGCACGGCGTCCGGTTCGCCAAGCCGCTCGCCCGCACCCGCGAGTACGTCGACATCGTCAAGCTGGCGGTGGCCCGCAAGGAGGTCGCCTACGCCGGCGAGCACTACACCCTGCCGCTGCCCGACGGCCCCGGCAAGGCGCTGCGGCTGGGCTTCCACCCGCCACGCGAGCACATCCCCATCTACCTGGCCGCCGTCGGCCCGAAGAACCTGGAGCTGGCCGGCGAGATCGCCGACGGCTGGCTGGCCGTGTTCTACGCCCCCGAGTTCGCCGACGAGCAGCTCGCCTCCGTCAGCGCCGGCCGGGCGAAGGCCGGCAAGGAACTGGCGGGATTCGACGTGGTGCCCTCGGTGCCGGTGGTGGTCGGCGACGACATCGCCACCTGCGCCGAGCTGGTCCGCTGGTACGCCGCCCTCTACGTCGGCGGCATGGGCAGCCGGCAGCAGAACTTCTACAACCAGCTCGCCACCCGGATGGGCTACGCCGACGCCGCCCGCGAGGTGCAGGACCTCTACCTGGCCAAGCGGCAGCGCGACGCGGCGGCGGCGGTACCGATGGAGTTCATCGACCGCACCTCGCTGCTCGGCCCCAAGGAACGCATCGCCGAGCGGATGCGGGAGTACGCGGCCGCCGGGGTGACCACCCTGTCGGTCACCCTGTTCGTGGCCGACCGGGACAGCGGTGTGCAGACCCTGCGGACCGTCGCCGAGGCCCTCGACCTCTCGGGAGTCGGCGAGTGACCTGGGTCGAGGCCATCGTCCTGGGCATCGTCCAGGGGCTCACCGAGTTCCTTCCGGTGAGTTCGTCGGGGCACCTGCGGATCACCTCGGCGATCTTCTTCGACCGGGACGCGGGCGCGTCGTTCACCGCGGTCACCCAGCTGGGCACCGAGGCGGCCGTGCTCATCTACTTCGCCAAGGACATCTGGCGGATCACCCGCACCTGGCTGGTGGGTCTGCGGGACCGCTCGGTGCGCTCCAGCCTCGACTACCGGATGGGCTGGTACGTGATCGTCGGCTCGATCCCGATCGGGCTTTTCGGTTTCCTGTTCAAGGACCAGATCCGCACCGCCGGCCGCAACCTGTGGGTGGTCTCCACCACGCTCATCGTGTTCGCGTTCGTGCTGGCCTTCGCCGAGTACTGGGGGCGGCAGACCCGCACCCTGGCCAACTTCCGGATGCGCGACGGCATCGTGATGGGCTTCGCCCAGGCGATGGCGCTGGTCCCCGGGGTGTCCCGCTCCGGCGGCACGCTCACCGCCGGCCTGCTGCTCAACCTGACCCGGGAGGCCGCCGCCCGGTACTCGTTCCTGCTGGCCATCCCGGCGGTGGTGATGTCCGGCATCTTCAGCGTCGGGGACGTCTTCGAGCCGGCCGCCCCGGGCACCTCGGTGCCCTCGGTGGCGCAGATGGTGGTCGCCACGATCATCGCGTTCGGCATCGGCTACGCGGCCATCGCCTGGCTGCTGCGCTACGTGGCACACCACACCCTGTACGTCTTCGTGCTCTACCGGGTGGCGCTCGGCACCCTGGTGCTGGCGCTGCTGCTCACCGGCACGATCAGCGCCACCTGACCGTACGTCGGCCGCCGGCCCCCGGCACCACCTCAGGTGTCGGGGGCCGGCTGCGGTCCGGCTGCCCCTAGGGTGGTGGCGTGGCGACCCTTCTGCTTCTGCGACACGGCCGGACGACCGCGAACGCCGACGGCGGGCTGGCCGGCCGGCAGCCGGTCGAGCTGGACGACACCGGGCGGGCCCAGGCGGAGGCGGTCGGCCGGCGGCTGCGCGGCCTGCCGCTGGCGGCCGTGGTGACCAGCCCGCTGATCCGCTGCCGGCAGACCCTTGAGCTGGCGCTTCCGCAAACCACCCCGCTGGTCGAGGACGGGCTGATCGAGTGCGGCTACGGCGCCTGGGAGGGGCAGCCGCTGAAGAAGCTGGCCAAGGAGAAGCTCTGGCCGGTGGTGCAGCAGCACCCGAGCGCCGCGGTCTTCCCCGACGGGGAGTCGATGGCGCAGATGTCGGCCCGCGCGGTCGCCGCGGTACGCGCCTGGGACGCCCGGATCACCGCCGAGCACGGACCGGAGGCGGTCTGGCTGGCGTGCAGCCACGGCGATGTGATCAAGGCCATCGTCGCCGACGCCCTCGGAGTGCACCTCGACCTGTTCCAACGCATCGTCGCCGACCCGGCCTCGGTCACCGCGATCCGCTACACCCCGCTGCGGCCGTTCCTGGTCCGGCTCAACGACACCGGCGGTGACCTGGCCTCCCTGGTGCCGCCACCGGCCAGGCGGCGGCGTCGGGCGACCCGGCCGGCCGACTCCGACGCGGCCGTCGGCGGGGGCGCGGGCGCCACCGGCTGAGCCGCCCGTCGGCCGGAGGGCGCGGGCCACGCCGTTTCGCCCTCGGCTGATTCGGCGTCGGTGCCTTGCGCGACCGTTCCACGCTCCGGATAGGGTCGTGGGTATGACCCACCAGGTGCACGCCTTCGAGCCGCCCGAGCGGTTCGTCGCCGGGACCGTCGGGCCGCCCGGGGAGCGCACGTTCTTTCTCCAGGCCCGCGGAGGCGGCCGGCTGGTCAGCGTCGCGCTGGAGAAGGTACAGGTCTCCCTGCTCGCCGAGAAGCTGGAGGAACTGCTCTCCGAGGCGCAGCGCCGCTTCGGCGTCGAGCTGCCGGAGTCACCGGTGTCCGTCGGTGACAACGACCCGTTGGACAATCCGGTCGACGAGGAGTTCCGGGTCGGCACCCTCGGGCTGGCCTTCGACGTGGACTCCGCCACGGTGGTGATCGAGGCGATCGCCGCCGGTGAGGCGGATGCCGAGGTCGAGCTGGGCGACGACGAGGTCGACGAGGACGACGACGATGACGAACCGGACGAGGACCTCGACCGGCTCCGGGTGCGGCTGACCCCCGAGGCGACCCGCGAGTTCATCGAACGGGCCCGCCGGGTGGTCAACGCCGGCCGCCCGCCCTGCCCGCTGTGCGGCCAGCCGCTCGACCCGGCCGGGCACCTCTGCCCCCGGCACAACGGCTACCACCGGTGACGTCGTCGGAGGTGCAGCGCCAGGATGCCAGCGCCGCGCTCCGGCTGCTGTGCGACGGTGAACTGGAGCTGGAGGGTCGGCTCGTCGACGCCTCCAACACCACCCTGCGGGCCACGCTGACGCTTGACGGCGGTACCGCCCGGTGCGTCTACAAGCCGGTGCGCGGCGAGCGCCCGCTCTGGGACTTTCCCGACGGCACCCTCGCCGGCCGGGAGGTCTCGGCCTACCTGGTCTCCCGGGCCACCGGCTGGGATCTGGTCCCGCCGACCGTGCTGCGCGACGGGCCGCTCGGGCCCGGGTCGTGCCAGCTCTGGATCGACGAGCCGGACGACGCCGAGCCGCTGGTCGGGTTCGTTCCGGCCGAGGCGGTGCCGCCGCGCTGGTTCCCGGTGGCGGCCGCCCGCGACGACGACGGCGCGGCGTACGCCCTGGCCCACGCCGACGACCCCCGGCTGGCCCGGCTGGCCGTGCTGGACGCGGTCATCAACAACGCCGACCGCAAGGGCGGGCACGTGCTGGCCGGCCCGGACGACCGGATCTACGGGGTGGACCACGGGGTCTGCTTCCACGTCGAGGAGAAGCTGCGGACCGTGCTGTGGGGCTGGGCCGGCCGGCAGCTCCCCCCGGACGCGGTGCAGGTGCTCGACGCCCTGGACCGGCAGCTCGCCGGCGAGCTGGGGGAGGAGCTGGCCGAGCACCTGACCCTGGGCGAGGTCGCCGAGGTGGTCTCCCGGGTACGGCGGCTGCGCGACACCGGCCGGTACCCGCTGCCGCCGCAGGACTGGCCGGCGATGCCGTGGCCGCCGATCTGAGCCGTTGTCGTGTTGATCACCCGGGCGGTTCCTTCCGGCGGCCGGGCGGCTCGTTAGGCTGGCGGTCATGGAGTCTTGGGCGGGACACGAGGTGCCACGGCTGCCGGGTGACGGCGGGCCGCTGAGCTTGTACGACTCGGCGCGACGCGGTGTCCACCCGAGCCGCCCCGCCGGCCCCGCCACCATGTACGTCTGCGGCATCACCCCGTACGACGCCACCCACCTGGGCCACGCCGCCACCATGATCACCTTTGATCTGCTGCAGCGGATGTGGCGCGACGCCGGTCTGACCGTCCGGTACGTACAGAACGTCACCGACATCGACGACCCGCTGCTGGAACGCGCCGAGCGCGACGGCGAGGACTGGAAGGTCCTGGCGATGCGGGAGACGGCGCTGTTCCGTGAGGACATGGAGGCGCTGCGGATCATCCCGCCCGCGCACTACGTCGGCGCGGTGGAGTCGATCCCGTACATCGCCGACCGGGTGCAGGAGCTGCTCAAGGACGGCGCCGCCTACCGGCTCGACGACGGCACCGGCGACGTCTACTTCGACATCGCCGCCGCCCCGGCGTTCGGCTACGAGTCGAATCTGACCCGGGAGCAGATGCTGGAGATCTTCCCCGAGCGCGGTGGTGACCCGCAGCGGGCCGGCAAGCGCGACCCGCTGGACCCGCTGCTGTGGCGTGGTGCCCGCGACGGCGAGCCGTCCTGGCCGGGGGGCGAGCTGGGCCCCGGCCGGCCCGGCTGGCACATCGAGTGCACGGTGATCGCGTTGAACCTGCTCGGCGACCGGCTCGACGTGCAGGGCGGCGGCAACGACCTGATCTTCCCGCACCACGAGTGCTCCGCCGCGCACGCCGAGCGGCTCACCGGCACCGCCCCCTTCGCCGACCACTACGTGCACGCCGGCATGATCGGCCTGGACGGCGAGAAGATGTCGAAGTCCAAGGGCAACCTCGTCTTCGTCTCCCGGCTGCGCGCCGACCGGGTGGACCCGATGGCCGTCCGGCTCGGCCTGATGTCCGGCCACTACCGGGACGACCGGGCCTGGACCGACGACGTGCTGACCGCCGCGCAGCAGCGGCTGGACCGTTGGCGGCGGGCCGCCGCCGCGCCGTCCGGGCCGTCCGGCGTGGCCTTCCTGGCCGGGGTACGCGAGCGCCTCGGCGACGACCTGGACACCCCGGGCGCCCTCGCCCTGGCCGACGACTGGGCCGGGGCGGCCCTGGCCGGCACCGGCGACGACCCCCATGCCCCCGCCCTCTTCGCCACCACCGTCGACGCCCTCCTCGGCATCCACCTCTAACGCCCACCCCCACCCACCCCACCTTGCCCCCGGACGCCCTGTCGATCATGGAGCCGGGTCCCGCAGCAGGTGCGGTCATGTGCACGGTGTCGGACGAAGGCCCCGTGGCCGGTTGCGGCGTCGGGGCGTACGTCGATGGACACCGCCAACCCGCCCCGGAGCTCCGGGGCGTCGTGACCGGTGACGACCACGCCCCGGGCCGGGCCGGGACGGCGGGTGGCCCCGACCGGGATCAGCCGAGGACCAGGCCCGGATCGGGGTCGGGGTCCGGCGCGGGGGCGGGGACCTGGTACTCCTCGGTCAGCGTGGTCATCGGGCCGGGCCAGGTGGCCTGGGCGACCTCGATCGGCTTGCGGTGGGCGTCGTAGGCGACGTGCAGCAGGTGCAGCACGGGCGTGTCGGGGCGGATCTGGAGCGTCTCGGCCTCCTCCCGGCTGGGCTGGCGGGCGCTGATGGTGTCGGCGGCGGTGGTGTACCGCCGGCCGGTGGCTTCCTCGGCCTCCTGGTAGAGCGGTCGGCCGAACGCCTCGGCCCGCTCCAGGGAGGTGCCGGCGGTGTCCTTCGGCAGGAACCAGGACGCGCCCACCTCCACCGGGGACTCGTCGGTGCGTACCAGGTGCCGGCGGCAGAGCAGCTCGGTGCCGTCGGCGACCCCGAACGCGTCGGCCACCTCGGGTGGGGCGGGCGACCGACCGACCGAGACGAGCTGCTGGCGGTACCGCGCGGCGAGGTCGGCGTGGTAGCCGCGGAAACCACCGTAGCGGCCCCGGGAGAGCCGGTTGAGCCGCCGCCGGGTGCCCCGCACGTACGTACCGGAGCCGGGTTTGGTGATCAGGATGCCCTCGACCCGCAGCTGGTCGACGGCGCGTTGCACGGTCTGCTTCGCCACCCCGAACATCTCGGCGATGGCCGGGATGGACGGCAGTCGCTCGCCCGGCCCCCAGTCGCCCCGCCGCACCTGGGCCTTGAGCTGCGCGGCGATCTGCCGGTGCGGGAACTCGGCGGCTCCCGGGTTGATCTGCACGCCCGCCTCCTCCTGACAGCTAGGTTCCTAGGATGCCCTAGACGGGGTGACGACGCCACCCCGGACACGCCGAGGGTCCCGGACGCCACGACGCCCGGGGCCCTACGGGGACGACTACCAGGAACCGGCGGTGGGGCCGGCGGAACCGCCCCGGCGGCGCAGGTACTTCTCGAACTCCTGGGCGATCTCGTCACCGGTCAACGGGGTGATGCCCGCGTCTCCGACGCGTTCCTCCAGCTCCCGCACGTACTCACCCAGCTCGGCGTCCTGCTCGGCGGCGCCGCGTACCCGCTGCTCCCACTCGGCGGCCTCCTCGGCCAGGTCGGCCATCGGCACCGGCAGGTCGAGCACCTCCTCGACCCGGTGCAGCAGGGCCAGGGTGGCCTTGGGACAGGGCGGGTTGTTGGCGTAGTGCGGCACGTGCACCCAGAACGACACCGCGTCGACCTCGGCCCGGGTGCAGGCGTCCTGGAGCACCCCGACGATGCCGGTGGGCCCGTCGTAGCGGGTGGGGGTGAGCTGGTAGCGCTGGGCCGCCTGGGCGTCGGAGGCGCTGCCGCTGATCGGCAACGGCCTGGTGTACGGCACGTCGGCCAGCAACGCGCCGAGCAGCACCACCCGTTCCACCTCCAGGCTGTGGCAGATCTCCAGCACCTGCTCGCAGAACGTGCGCCAGCGCATGCTCGGCTCGATGCCCCGGATCAGCACCACGTCCCGGTCGGTGCCCTCGGGGCTGGCCACCACGAACTTCGTGGTGGGCCACTCCACCCGGCGGGTCTCGCCGTCGGACATCGTGATCGTCGGGCGGCTGACCTGGAAGTCGTAGAACTCCTCCGGGTCGATCTCGGTGATCTGGCGGGCCTGCCAGACCTGTTCCAGGTGTTCCACGGCGGCGGTGGAGGCGTCCGCGGCGTCGTTCCAGCCCTCGAAGGCGGCGATCGCCACCGGGGACCGCAGCACCGGCAGCCCGTCGAACTCGGTCACGCCGTCACCTCGCCCCGCTCGTCGCCGACGGTGCCGGGGGTCGGCCCGGTCACCCGCCCGCCGTGCACGGTGGCGTCCCTGATGTCCTTCACGTCCGCAAGCCTACGTCCCGGCGCGGCGCGTGGCCCGCCGGCCGCGCCGGGACGTAGGCCCACCCCGCCGCCGAACCGGTACGAACCGGGACGCGGTGCGGATGGACACATAGTGGGACGACCCCGGGCGTCGACAGTCACCGGATCGACCGCACTAACCTGATGTGGTGCGGACTTCGTTGCGGGATGTGCTGGCCGACCGGATTCTCATCGCCGACGGCGCGATGGGGACGATGCTCCAGGCTGCCGACCTGAGCCTCGACGACTTCGAGGGGCTGGAGGGCTGCAACGAGATCCTCAACGTGACCCGGCCCGACGTGGTGCGCGGCGTGCACGAGGCCTACCTGGCGGCCGGCGCGGACTGCGTCGAGACGAACACGTTCGGCGCGAACCTCGCCAACCTCGCCGAGTACGACATCCCGCAGCGCATCCGGGAGCTGTCCGAGGCCGGGGCGCGGATCGCCCGGGAGGCCGCCGACGCGTACGCCACGGCGGAGCGCCCCCGGTTCGTGCTCGGCTCGATCGGCCCCGGCACCAAGCTGCCCACCCTGGGCCACGCCCCGTACGCGACGTTGCGCGACGCGTACCAGGAGAACGCGGCCGGGCTGATCGCCGGCGGGTCGGACGCGCTGATCATCGAGACCTGCCAGGACCTGCTCCAGGTCAAGGCGGCCGTGGTCGGGTCGAAGCGGGCGATGGCCGAGCTGGGCCAGCAGGTGCCGATCATCTGCCACGTGGCCGTGGAGACCACCGGCACCATGCTGGTGGGTAGCGAGATCGGGGCGGCGCTGGCGGCCATCGAGCCGCTGGGGGTGGACCTGATCGGGCTGAACTGCTCCACCGGCCCGGCCGAGATGGGCGAGCACCTGCGCTACCTGTCGCAGCACTCCCGGATCCGGCTGTCGGTGATGCCGAACGCGGGCCTGCCGGTGCTGACCGCCGACGGGGCGTACTTCCCGCTGAGCCCGGCCGAGCTGGCCGACGCCCTGGAACGGTTCGTCGCCGACTACGGCGTCGGGCTGATCGGCGGCTGCTGCGGCACCACCCCGGAGCACATCCGGGCGCTGGCCGAGCGGCTGCACGGCGCGACCCCGACGCCGCGCGAGCCCCGGCACGAGGCGGGCGTCTCGTCGATCTACCACCCGGTGCCGTTCGCCCAGGACGCCTCGGTGCTGATGGTGGGGGAGCGGACCAACGCCAACGGCTCCAAGGCGTTCCGTGAGTCGATGCTCGCCGCCGACTGGCAGGCATGCGTCGAGGTGGCCCGCAGCCAGGCCCGCGACGGCTCGCACCTGCTGGACCTGTGCGTCGACTACGTCGGCCGGGACGGCACGCAGGACATGCGGGAGCTGGCCGGCCGGTTCGCCACCGCGTCCACCCTGCCGATCATGCTGGACTCCACCGAGCCGGCGGTGATCGAGGCCGGGTTGGAGATGCTCGGCGGGCGTTGCGTGGTCAACTCGGTCAACTTCGAGGACGGCGACGGCCCCGACTCCCGTTACGCGCGGGTGATGCCGGTGATCGCCGAACACGGTGCGGCCGTGGTGGCGCTGCTCATCGACGAGGAGGGGCAGGCCCGTACCCGGGAGTGGAAGGTCCGGGTGGCGGCCCGGCTGATCGACGACCTGACCGGGCGTTGGGGGATGGACCGGTCGGACATCCTCATCGACGCGCTGACCTTCCCGATCGCCACCGGCCAGGAGGAGACCCGGCGCGACGGCATCGAGACGATCGAGGCGATCCGGGAGATCGCCGCCCGCTACCCGGGGGTCAACTTCACCCTGGGCATCTCGAACGTCTCGTTCGGGCTCAACCCGGCGGCCCGGCAGGTGCTCAACTCGGTGTTCCTGCACGAGTGCGTGCAGGCCGGGCTGACCTCGGCGATCGTGCACGCCAGCAAGATCCTGCCGATGTCGAAGATCCCCGAATCGCAGCGCGAGGTCGCCCTCGACCTGATCTACGACCGGCGGCGCGAGGGCTACGACCCGGTGCAGCGGTTCATCGAGGCGTTCGAGGGCGTCGACGCCGCGTCGGCGCGGGCCACCCGGGCCGAGGAGTTGGCCGGGCTGCCGTTGGACGAGCGGCTCAAGCGGCGGATCATCGACGGCGAGCGCAACGGCCTGGAGGCCGACCTGGACGCCGCGATGGCGCAGGGCCGGTCCCCGCTGTCCATCATCAACGACATCCTGCTGGACGGGATGAAGGTCGTCGGTGAGCTGTTCGGCTCCGGGCAGATGCAGTTGCCGTTCGTGCTCCAGTCCGCCGAGGTGATGAAGACGGCGGTGGCCTACCTGGAGCCGCACATGGAGGCGGTCGAGGACGGCGGCAAGGGTCGGATCGTGCTGGCCACCGTGCGCGGCGACGTGCACGACATCGGCAAGAACCTGGTCGACATCATCCTGTCCAACAACGGCTACGAGGTCGTCAACATCGGTATCAAGCAGCCGATCAACGCGATCCTCGACGCCGCCGAGGAGCACCGGGCCGACGCGATCGGCATGTCCGGGCTGCTGGTCAAGAGCACGGTCATCATGAAGGAGAACCTCGCCGAGATGGCGTCGCGCGGGGTGGCCGAGCGGTGGCCGGTGCTGCTGGGCGGGGCGGCGCTGACCCGCGCGTACGTCGAGGACGACCTGCGGGCGATGTTCCCCGGCCAGGTGCACTACGCGCGGGACGCCTTCGAGGGGCTGGCCCTGATGGACCGGGTGATGACCGCCAAGCGTGGCGGCGCGCCCGTGATCGATCCGGAGCGGGAGGCGGCGCTGGCGGCCCGGCGGGCCCGCCGGGAGAAGCAGCGCACCATGGTCACCGAGGCGCTGCCGGAGCTGAACGACTCCTCGGTCCGCTCCGACGTGGCCACCGACGTGGCGGTGCCCACCCCGCCGTTCTTCGGCACCCGGGTGGTCAAGGGGGTGCCGCTGGCCGACTACGCGGCGCTGCTGGACGAGCGGGCCACGTTCCTCGGTCAGTGGGGGCTGCGCGGGTCGCGGGGTGGCCAGGGCCCGTCGTACGAGGAACTGGTGGAGACCGAGGGGCGGCCCCGGCTGCGGTACTGGCTGGACCGGCTCATCGCCGACCAGGTGCTGGAGGCCGCCGTGGTGTACGGCTACTTCCCGGCGTACTCCGAGGGCAACGACCTGGTGGTGCTCGACGAGAACGGCAACAGTGAGCGGGCTAGGTTCTCGTTCCCCCGGCAGCGGCAGGAGCGGCGGCTCTGCCTGGCCGACTTCTTCCGTCCCAAGGGCGACGGGCTGGACGTGGTGGCGTTGCAGCTGGTCACCGTCGGGCAGCCGATCAGCGAGTACACCGCGAAGATGTTCGCCGCCAACGAGTACCGCGACTACCTGGAGGTGCACGGGTTGTCGGTGCAGCTCACCGAGGCGCTCGCCGAGTACTGGCACCGGCGGATCCGCTCCGAGCTGACCCTGCCGGGCGGCGGCACGGTCGCCACCGGCGACCCGACCGACCTGGCCGGCCTGCTGCGCAACGACTACCGGGGCTGCCGGTACGCGTTCGGCTACCCGGCCTGCCCGGACCTGGAGGACCGGGCGAAGATGGTGGAGTTGCTGGGGGCGGAGCGGATCGGCGTGCAGTTGTCGGAGGAGTTCCAGCTGGTGCCGGAGCAGGCCACCGACGCGATCGTGGTGCACCACCCGGAGGCGAACTACTTCAACGCCAAGTGACGTCGTCACCCTGCCTGAGCTGCGCGAACACTGTTCCAGCACCCTGCTAGGCCGTCGCCAGGCCGTCGGGGGTCGCGGGGCCGTGCCCGAAGGCGGTGTCGATCGCCCGGCGGGTGCGCTCCTCGCTGGTCGGCAGGAGGTGGGTGTAGACCCGCAGGGTGAAGCCGGGGTCGGCGTGGCCGAGGTACAGCGACAGCGCCTTGATGTTCTCGCCCGCGTCGAGCAGCACTGAGGCGTACGTGTGGCGTAGGACGTGCATGCCGTTCTGCCGGGTGTCCTCGACGCCGGCCGCCCGGATGGCCGGCTTCCACACGTTGGCGTTGAACGACGGTCGGCTGACCGGGTCGCCGTTGGCGGTGCTGAGGTAGACCGTGACCGTCCGGGGTACGCCGTCGGGGGTGCCCCACGGCAGGGTCACCGGTACGGGGTGGACCTGGTCGGCGTGCTCGCGTAGCCGTGCCGCTACCGCGTCGGGTAGCGGGACCTCCCGCAACTTGCCGCCCTTGGGCGGGGCGAAGACCAGGGTTCCCCGCACGATCTTGACCTGGCGGACGACATGGAGCAGTCGCCGCGAGGTGTCGACGTCGTCCGGGCTGACGGCGAATATCTCGCCCTGCCGGAGTCCGCAGCCGGCACCCAGGTCGACGGCGATCCGATAGCGTTCCCGCATCACCGCACGGAACGAGGCGAGGCGCTCCGTCGACCAGGGGACGACCTTGGCCGGGACGTACCGGGGAGCCCGGACCGTCTTGAGTGCGCAGGGGTTGCTGATCACCTTCCGGTCGTCGACGGCCGCGTTGAGGATCATCGACACGTCGTTGAACAGGTTTCGGCGGTAGCTGGCCGCCATGCCCGAGTCCTGGAGCTGCTTGGCCCAGGCCCGGATCGTGTTCGGCTGGACGGCGGCGATGGGGCGGTCACCGAAGACCGGGTAGACGTGCAGGCGGAACTGTCGCTCCAACCGTTCCCGGGTCGACTCGTCGCAGGATGCGGCACTCAGCCACTCGTCGGCGTACTTGCGGAACGTCACCCGACCGGCGTCCGGGTCGACGTAGGTGCCCTTGAGGATGTCGGCCTGGACCTGGGCGAGAAACGCCGAGGCGTCCCGCTTGCGCCTGTCCGGGAACGACTCCGAACGCTCCCGTCCGTCCGGGCCGATGTAGCGCACCCGGTAGCGCATCCCCTTGCCGTGGGTGGTCTTGGGCACCTGGACGTTGCGGTCGTCGACGACGACCGTCTTGTACCAGCGATCCTCGATGTGAGCCAACGTGGTTCCTCCCCTCAGGCTGCGGTCTGCTGGACGAACCAGGCCCGGACGGCATCCGGGTCGTAGCGCAGATGACGGCCGACCCGGGCCGCAGGTGGCCCGGTGCGGCGCTTGCGCCAGGTGTAGAGGGTCTGGACGGGAACACCGAGGTACGCCGAGACGTCGTCGACGGTCCAGAGCTTGAGCGGTGACACGGGGGCCATGTCGTCTCCCAACAGTCGGAGGGGTCAGGCAGCAGCCGGCGCGATGCCGGCCGGGTTGGTGCCGAGTTCGTGGGCGAGTTCTTCGCGGCCGGTGGCTTGTCGCTCGCGGGCCATGGCGGCGGCGGTGTTGGCGAGGAGGGCGTCACCGGTGGTGTGCCAGCCGACGCCGGCGAAGGTGAGGGTGCCGACGATCAGGGTGGTGTCGTCGTGCTCGTTGACGAGCTGGCCGCCGGCGGCCGGGTGCCTGTGGTCCTGGTCCTCACGCTGCCGGTGGTGGCGGCGGGTGTCGCGCAGGAGTTGGAAGGTGACGGAGTACCGCCGGGCCTTGGTGAGGAAGTGGCCGCCGAAACCGAGCATGTGCGCCCATCGGCGTAGCCGGGCGTAGGGGTTGGTCGTCGGTCTGTTGGCCGGTTTGGTGTCAAGGGCGGCTTGACGGTGGGCGACGCAGACGGGGCAGGCGGCGTATCGGGTGTGGGTGCCGCAGTCGGGGCACTCCCAGTGGTCGACGAAGCCGGGCCGGGGTCGGTGGTCGCGGGGCCGCTGGGACAGCGGGACGGGGGTGCCGGTGGGTCGGCCGATGCGCCAGCAGGCGTCGATGAGGCGGGCGGTGTGGTCGCCGTCGGGGTCGGCGTGGTCGCCGATGGTGTCGGCGGTGAGCCTGGCGGAGCGGTGCCCGGTTACCTCGGTGCTCTTGGTGGCGTACTTGGCAAGGTAGCCGGCAACCATGCTGTCGGTGACCTCGCCGTGGCCGTTCAGCGTGATGGGGCGGATGTCGAGCTGCTCGCCCCAGGCGATGGGCCAGCCGTCGGGCCGGTCGGGGTGGGCGGGGGTGGCGAATGCGACCTGCACGGCGGCGTGCCGGAGCGCGTCGACGAGGTCGGTGACGGTGAACGCGGCCGATGGTGGGACGACGGCGGCGGGGTCGTCGGGGTCGACGCCGTCGAGGCGGACGAGGGCGTGGAAGTGGACTGCGCCGCGTGCCTGGAACTCGGCGGCCTTGCCGTGGGACAGCCGCACGGGCGGGACGGTGCGGGTGTTGCCGGCGGCGGTGACGACCTGGACGCGGGGGATGCCGCGGTGGCGCGCGAGTTTGGCGAGGTGCCGTTCCGCGGCTTGCTTGGTGCGGTGCCAGAGTTCGCCGGAGAAGAGGTTCCAGACGGCCTGGTGGTCGTGGTCGTAGCAGTCCAGGCAGAGCGGTTGACCGAGTGTGGCGTCACCGGGTTCGTGCCTTGCCCAGCATGCGACGGGTCGGCCGTGGGGGCAGCGGCCGGCGGCCGGGTCGGTGGCACGGCGGGCGTGGCAGGGGTCGGGGCGGCAGTCGCAGCGCTTGCGGTTCCGGCAGGTGTGTTTGCGGACGGCCCGGACGTGGACTGGTCCGAACGACGGTGCGGTGAAGGTGGGGAACACGGCAGGGTGTCGGGTGACGGTGTCGGGTACGCCCTTGCCGCCGACGAGGCCGGTGCGCAGGAGCTGGTAGGCGTCGCGTTGGTAGGTGTGGGCGCAGGAGGGGCAGACGGTGGCGCGTCGGTTGCCGCAGGCGGTGTAGATAACCGCGTCGGGCATGGCGTCGGTGTGCCGCTGGTCGATAACCCGACCGGTGGCCGAGTCGACGGTGAGGAGACTGCCGGCGAGGCGGATCGGGCGGGTGCAGCCGGCGGCGGCGCGGACGTGCTCGATCCAGCCGAAGTAGTCCGGTCGGGTGGCGCGTTCGAAGGCGGCCCCGGCGGCGGTGTAGCCGTAGATAGGTGGGACGTCGGCGTTCGAGCCCACCCCCCGGGCCGAAGCGCGGGGGGTGAGGTCCAGCGTCGAGGCCATCAGGCCGCAGTCCCGTCGGGGGTGCGGGTGGTGATGGTGCGTTCGGTGACGATGACCCGGCAGGCACCGCATTGGCGCTTGGTCGGTTCGTGCCGGTGGCAGGAGATGAGTGCGGTCTGTTCGCCGCAGCGGACGGTGACCGGTGCCCGGCAGGGTCCGCCGGGGATGACGTCGACGACGGTGCGCCGGATGTCGTACGGGTGCCCGTCGGGGTAGACGGGGCAGGTGTGGGTGACGTGTTCGATGTCGACGATGACGATGGTCATCGGGCACCACCGGTCAGGGTGGTGAGGAGTTGCCCGGCCACGGCCGGGGTGACGTCGAGCCGGTCGGCCAGCTCGTCCGGGGTGATGGGTGCCCCGGTGTTCTGCTCGTGCTGGACGGCGGCGAAGCGGGCCATGGGCAGCAGGTGGGTAGGGACGTCGACCGGCTCCGGTGCCGGCATGGTGGCGGGTCGCGGCGCGACAGGCGCAGTGGTGACGGGTTCCGGCTCGGTGGGCCGGGTGACCGTGATGGGTGCCGGGTCGGTGGTGATGGCGGCCGGTGGTGCCGGCTCGGTGGTGACCTGCTCGGTCACCTGGACGTGAATCGGCTCGGCCGGCTCAGCGGCCGGAACGTTGTCGGTGGCGGCCGGGGCGGGGGCGAGGACGAGTTTCACCAGGGCCATGAAGGCCAGAGCGGGTACGGCGGACAGGAGCCACCCGGAGAGGCCAGGTTTGGCGACCGCGAGTTGTGCGGCGAGGGAGAGGCCGGCGGCGGCGAGGAGCAGGAACAGTGGGTAGCCGATGGAAGCGCAGGCCCGGCGGCGTCGGCGGATGGTCAGTAGGCAGGCGATGGGGACGAGTTCGGAGATGACGGCGTTGGCCCAGCCGAACCATTCGCCGGTGCCGGTGGGGGAGTTGGCGAGGGTCCAGTCCTTGACGTGGGTGAACGAGGCCGCTCCGGCGAAGCCGGCGACGACGATGAGGATGAGGACCAGGACGACACCCTCTACACGGGTGCCGGCAGTGGGGGTCTTCGCGGGCATCAGTGGCCTCCGTGGCAGTCGAGGCAGCAGCCGTAGCGGCGAGGGATGTAGTAGGGCTGCACCAGGCCGCAGACGGCGCAGGTGCGGCGGGCGCGGAGCGCTTTGGCGACGGCCTCCCGCTGGGCGGGCGTGGCGGTCCGCTTCGGCTTGGCGAGATCGAGGCGGTAGAGGTAGGCGACGCGCTTACCGCGACGCCAGAGGATCTGGCAGGCGGGCTCCTGTCCGGCGGGCCGGAGGCCGGCGGCGCGGAGTTGCCGCCGGGTAGCAAGGCCGTCGGGGGCCATCCGGTAGGGGTAGGTGGGCATGCCGTATCGGCTGCCGGTCGGGTCGTAGAAGACGGTCATGAGCGGTCTGCCCAACGCTGTTGGGCGGCCTGGCGGGAGATGCCGAGGCGGGAGCCGATCTCGGCCCAGGAGTAGCCGAAGGCCCGCAGGCCGATGACGGCGTCACCGATGGCCCGGTCGAGGTCGGCGGAGAGGGCGACGAGGTCGCGGAGCGCTTCGACGTCACCGGTGGCGACGCGGCGGCCGTGGGCGCGGATGATGCGCCGGGTGAAGGCGGCAAACTGGTCGTTCTCGACGACCTCACGACGCTTCTGCGCCGGGACGGATGGCGTCAAGGACGCCTTGACGGTGCTCACCGGTTCTCACCCCCGGCGGTGTGGAGGCGGTCCCACTCGTCGGCGGCGGCCTCAAGGGCGGTGATGACCTGCTCGGCGGTGCGGGTCGGGTCGTCGTTCCAGGAGTAGGGGGAGGCGTGTTCGTCGAGGAGGTAGCCGTCCTCGTCGATGAAGAAAATGGGCGCGGTGGCGTCGAGGTGGTCGACCAGCACGTCGAGAGCGGTGACGTAGTCGGCGATGGTGTTGCCATCGAGCTGGGTGAACTGTTCGACCCGGCGACCGGCGCAGGCGATGCGGATGGCCCCGGCGGCGCAGGCCGGCGGGGTGGGGATGTCGGTGGTGGGGGCGTAGTAGGTGCCCTGGTGCCAGCCGTGCCGGCGCAGGTAGAGGGCAGCCATTCGGAGCAGGTCAGCAGGGGTGACCGTTCCGGTGGTGGGTGGGTTCTGGGTAGCCTTCACGGCAGCCACGTCCTTTCAGAAGGGCTTGGTGGGAGGTCGGCGGAACCGGTCTGCTTTCCAGGGCTTGAGCCGGTTCCGTCGGCCGTTCAGTTGGTGCGTAGCCGCAGGTAGCGGCGGAATCGGGTGGGGTCGTCGGGCAGCGGAACGGGCGCGGAGGCGAAGGCGAGAATCCCGTGATCGGCGGCCAGCTTCAGGAGCGTGGCGAGTTCGGCGGGCGTGCCGACGACGAAGCGGTTGACGTACCGGGTGGTCGGTCGCGGGGTGCGACGTGCGTGGATGCGCTGGAGCAGGCTCATGCGGCGGTCTCCCAGTCGACTCGGGTTCCGGTGGGTGCGGACAAGCGGGTGGGGCGACGGGTCCAGGTGGCGTAGTCGGCGATGCCGGCGATCTGGGCGTCATCGAGGTAGGCCACCTTGATGCGGCGAGGGGTCCCGCCTTCGGCGATGAGGTAGGCCGCGCCCTGGTTGGTGGGGGCGATGTCGGTGGCGGTGTAGCCCTGCTCGGCCCAGCCGTGACCGAGGACGATGTTCGAGCTGTTGGGGGTGGTGCAGCGGAACGCGGCGCGGTAGCCGAACAGGTCCCGCAGGCTGGTGGGGATGATGTCGAAGGACGGCCGCTGAGTCGCGGCGATGACGGGGATGCCGGCGGCACGTCCCCGGGCGACCAGGTCGCGGAGCAGGGCGACGAACTCTTCCTGCTCCTGCTTGCTGCCGATGGTGGCGGAGTAGAAGGCGATCTCGTCAACCAGCACCGTGATGACGGAGAGTCCGTCGAGGGCGGTGACCTTGCGACGTCCGTGGGCGCGTAGCCAGGCGTAGCGGTTGTTCATCACCGTTTGCAGGCGTCGCAGGACGTCGAGGGCGGCGGTGATGTCGGGGCCGATGAACGCGTCGGCGCAGTCCTCCCACTGCCCCAGCTCGACGAGCTTGCCGTCCAGCAGCACAAGGCGGGAGTCGACTGAGAGCGCGGCGTGAGCGGCGATGGTGTTGAGGAGGCCGGACTTGCCTCCGCCGGGTTCACCCCCGGCGAGGAGGTTCCGGTAGGCCAGAGTGATGTAGACGTGCTGGCCGAACTCGTCGATGCCGATGAAGATCGGGTCGAACATCGACAGGCCAGGCCCCACCGGAATGCCGGCGGTCGGGGCGGATGCCGTAGCCATGTGTGCCCTCCTTGGGCGTTGGTGGGCGCGGGAAGCCACACGAAGGAGCCCGTAGGGCTCCCCGCGTCCGGGTCGGGTTGGGTGCGGGATCAGAGCCAGTCGGAGAGGTCGTCGGCGTCCGACGACGGCGCGGGGGCCGGCTTGCTGCCGTTGACCGACGTGGCGGCCTGCTTCTTGGGCTGGACGGGCAGGGTGATGGTCGACGTCTGGACGTCGGGCAGGTCCAGGGCGGTGGGGATGACCGGCGTCGGCCGGTCGGTGGCCGGGGCGTCGGGATCGATGACGTCGGCCAGGGGAGACGTGACGGTCGCGGTGAGCACCTCGCGGCGCTTGATGTCGAACCGCAGGTACGCGGCGTTGCCTTCCTAGGCCCGTTCGACCAGGACGGACGAGGCGTGACAGGTCACGGCGATCTTGTCGAGGCGGCCTTCCAGGTCCGCCAGGGACAGGCCGGGCCGCAGGTAGACCCAGACCCGCTCACCGACCGGGGTCGGCGTGGCCCACAGGATCAGCGGGAGGGAACCCGACTGGTTGGCGATGATGAACTGTGCGAAGCACACCCGCAGCCGGTGGCGCACGATCAGGCACCACACCCAGGCGACGACCTGACGGCGGAGAGCAGGGACAGCAGCCGGGACGCCGAGAACGACGGCGACGACGGCCAGGGTGACCAGGGTCGGAGTGTGCATGGCGAGCTGCACCCAGCCGGTGAGCAGCAGCACGGCCAGGACGATTTCCGGGGTCCACCACCACAGCAGCCGCAGTACCGGCCAGATGCGGACCAGCAGCCAGGCCAGCGCACCACACGGGACGCTGACGGCCGCGCCGATGAACAGCGCGATGATCGGGTGTACGTAGGCAGCGGCCACCACGGCAGCGAGTACGCCGATGATGACCGCAGTGAGGATGAACGCCATGCGGGCGTTCCGGGCCGACGACCGGTGAACCTTGGCCTCGATAACCGTCACGGTTCCGGTTGACTTCCGCCCGAACGAGCGGCGAGGGCTAGACTTGGACACGACACGTCCTCCCAAGCGATTGGGCTGGATGGGTTGGAGAGCACGGGGCCGGCAGGTGTAGGAGCCAGTACCGGCCCCGCGCTCGAAATCACTCAGGCCGCCGCAGCAGCCGATGGGCTCAGATGCAGGCGACGAGCAGTGCGGACACCCACAGGCAGGCCGCGTGCAGGGACTGATCCGCCAGGTACATGCCGCAGATCGGGGCCTGACGGTCGGCGAAGTCCGCGCTTCCGGTGTGGATGAGCAGCCACCGCACCGGCCAACGCCGGTCGAGGATGGCGTGGGAGACGGCGGAGAAGCCGACACCGGCAGTGAGCCCGACAACGGTGACGGGCAGGTCGAGCGCGACGATGGCGATGGTCAGCATGACCACCACCACGAGGTGATAGGCCACGATGTGGCCCAGCAGGTGACGCCAGCCGTCCCAGCCGGGAGCGGCCTTGTGGGCGGCCTGCTTGTCGGACTGACCGAAGACGTGATCGGCCACCTGGTGGCCGGCGTAGAAGGTCGCCGCGACGACGGCGAACACGATGGCGGAAACGAGCATGACAACCACTCCCAACGACAATGGGCAGACGGGTTGGATGGCAGGCGGGGTCGGCAGGTGTAGGAGCCAGTACCGACCCCGCGCCATATCGAGAGGGCAACCGCAGTTGCCGAGGGCCGGGAGAGTAGGAGCCAGAAACGCTCCCGGAACCTTGGGCGGATCAGATCAGCGGACCGTCAGGCCGCTTCGTGTGAAGACACCAGAGGCTCACACAGCACGGTGAGCGAAGAACCTCACTTGGCCGCCGATGCACCAGCCTTCGGCTTCAGCGAGATGGCACGGAACGCGACGCCGTTACGCCCGTTGGTCGCCCACGGAATGGCCTCCAACTGCTCGACAGCGACGAGCTGTCCCACCGTCACGCTCGGCTTCTCTCCCGCCGTGGTGATGGTGATGATCTCGCCACCGGTCTCGTCGAGCACGAAGACCTGGGTGGACCACATGAGCCGGCCAGTGTTCTTCTCCGACCGCTGGTTGCCGTTCTGGTCGTTCTTCGGCTCCGGGTCCCTCGTCACCTGAACCTGCTTGCTCTGGGTGTCCACGTACAGCTTCACAACAAACCTCCTGTGTCTCGGGCCAGGTAGTGAGCTTGTCCCCGGTGGACTTTCTGCTCTTGGCCTCTGCGGTAAAGACTCCCGGAAAGCGGGGGACAGCCCATCCGATGGACTGGACGACTATGGGACGTCTCGGCTACCTTGTAGTCGTCCTAAAGTCGTCCCTTGAGGAGTGTCCGATGCCGAACGACCGGCTACGCGATGCCATCCTGCGCAACGGCCTGACTCCCGTCGCCGTAGCCGAGAGGATCGGGGTCGACGCGAAGACCGTGGAACGCTGGATCACCCAGAATCGGACGCCGTATCCGCGTCATCGGCACGCCATCGCGGCGATGGTGCGCGAAGACGTCCCGTATCTCTGGCCGGAGGCAGTGACACCGGAACGGGCGTCGAAGATCGGGCAGAGCGAAATGGTCCAGCTCTACTCCCGGCGGTCCTCGGTGCCGAACGAACTGTGGCGTCGACTGATCGAACGGGCCGAGCAGCGCATCGACGTACTGGCCTACGCCGGCCTATTCCTCGTGGAGCAGGACCCGATGCTTGTCGACGTCCTGCGTCAAAAGGGCCTTGACGGCGTAACGGTGAACATCCTGCTCGGTGATCCGACCAGCACCGCGATCGAGCGAAGGAGCGTCGAGGAGGGTGCCCCCGGCGTGATGGCCGCAAAGATCCGCCAGGTTCAGGGGTACTACAAGCGGCTTGAGGATGCGCCCGGGGTGAACGTGCTCTACCACGACACGACCCTCTACAACTCGATCTACCGCTTCGATGACGAAATGCTGGTCAACATGCACGTCCTCGGCTTCCCGGCACCACACGCGCCCGTCATGCACCTACGCAAGCTCAACGGAGGCGACCTGTTCCGCACCTACTCCGACAGCTTCGATCGAGTCGTGTTGGCCTCGAAGCGCCGACCCGGCGACGAGATGGCAGCCTAGGGACATGGCGAGAACCGAGCACTACCACGACCCGAACGCGCCGAAGGCCAACAGCATCGTCGTCGCCGTTTCCGTCTTCGTCCGGGACGAGCAGGCCCGGGTGCTGCTGATCCGGCGCACCGACAACGGTCTGTGGTCCCTGCCCGGTGGCGGCCAGGAGATCGGCGAATCGGTCGCCGAGACGGCAGTCCGGGAAACCCGCGAGGAAACCGGCATCAGCGTCGAGGTGACCGGGATGGTCGGCGTCTACTCCGACCCCGGTCACGTCATCGCGTACTCAGACGGCGAGGTACGGCAACAGTTCTCGCTCTGCTTCCGCGCCGTACCGGTCAGCGGCACCCCGACCCCGAGCGACGAGTCACACGAAGCCCGGTGGGTTGCCCCTGACGAGCTGGCCGCGCTCGACATCCACCCGTCGACCCTGCTCCGCATCACCCACGGCTACGAGGACCGCCCCGAGCCCTACATCGGCTGACGGACACCGCCGGCAAGCCGCTCCTGAGTCCGCCGCACAGCGGCCACCATCTCCGGTTCCGCCCGACCGATGAACCGGGTCACCAGGTGGTCTGGCCCATACCGCGACCTGATCTCCGCCAGCCGCTCCAACACCTCGAAGTCCTGGCCGTCCGGCCCGGTCGTCATGTCCGAGAAGCAGAGCCCGTCGGTGACCGCGGTTTCCTCCCGAGGGAACTCGGCGGCCAGGACCTCACCGAGCCCACGTTCCTCCGCTTCCAACCACGCGCAGGAGTGATGAGCCACCAGGGCGGCAATCCGCTCGTTGAACCGCTCACGCCGCAACCAGCGCCCACCGTCGAGGGAGTGGAAGCCGGTGTCGACCAGGTCCGGGCTGTAGCCCACATCGTGCAGCCACGCCGACGCTACGAGCACCGCGCGATCTTCGACCGGGACCGCCGCGCTGATCCGGTCCGCCTTGGCGGCCACCGCCTGGACGTGACTCCACCGACGAGGCAACGGCGTCTCCAACAGGTGTCGCGCAACTTCCCGAGCGGTATCGACGATGTCGGCCATCCCGCCAGGGTACGGAGCGACCCGGTCCACGCACCATCCCGTGTCCAGTCACCGGCGACCGAGGCGGCCGGCTGCCGGCGATGTGGTTCAAAGTTTCTGTACGTCTTCAAGGCGGCCCTGAACGGGCCGCACGCGCCGCCGCCTGGGCGCGCGTCCGTCGCTCCGCTGGCGCTCCGACTCCGGCCACGCAACACGCCCGGCGGCTGGCGCGGAGGGCGGGTAGCCCGATGGGCCGCCGGATGACGACAGGCCGTTTCCCCGGTGGGGTGGTGGGGCCGGCAGCCGGCCGGGCCGCGCGGCGAGCACCGCGCGGCGTAGGGGCAGCGGACGCCGGGACCGTCGGCGGCTGCCGGGTCGGTGTCGGGGTTGCGGTTACTGCGCCTCCGGCGGGGGCGCTCCGGCTCCAGGATGGCCGGGGCTCCGTCGGCGCGTCGCGGTTCGTGGGTGGTGGCGGTGGGAAGCCATCCCGCCCACCGTCGACCCGGGCGAGCCGAGCAGACCACCGCCCGACCCGCCAGCGTCCGACCGTGCGTCAAGGTCCGCTTGACGTGGCGGGCCGGGCGGCGGCCCGCTCCACAGGAGTGCGGGTCGACGGCGGACGGGATGGCAGTGGTTGTGGTTGTGCCGTGACACTGTGTGTGTCGGTGTGGTACTGATCGGGGTCGCTGATAGAGGGCTTGGAGGGTGAGGATTGATGGATCCGGATGTGACTGCGTTGGCTGGTGTGGTGGTGCCGTACGTGGCGGCGGCTGCGGGAGTGTATGGGGCGGGTGTGGTGGCGCGGGTGCAGGAGGTGGCGGCGGACGCGACGGTGGGTTTGGGTGGGCGGTTGTTGCGTCGGTTGTTGGGGCGGGAGGAGTCCGCGCCGATGGTGGAGGCGGCGGTGCTGGATGTGGCCGAGGATCCGGCCGATGGGGATAGGTTGGCGGCGTTGCGGCTGCAGATTCGTAAGGCGGTGGTTGCCGATGCGCAGTTGGCTGCCGAGTTGTCGCAGTTGTTGGCGTCGGCGGGAGTGACGGTCACGGCATCGGGTGAGCGGTCCGTTGCCGCGCAGACGATCAGTGGGGTGGTGATCACCGGGGATGGCGGCCAGGTGACTCGGTGACCGATCGCGATGCTGCCGGCCCTGGTGGGGTGAGCGCTGAGGGTGACCGGTCGGTCGCGGCGGGTGAGATCAGCGGGTTTGCTATCACCGGGGATGACGCGAAAGTTGATGCGCGGAGGATCGAGCTGCATCGGCAATCGACGGCACCCGATTTGGGGAAGCGGTTGCATAATCTGCCCAAGCCTCCGACCCGGTTGTTTGTGGGTCGTCAGGAGGAGTTCGCTGAGCTGGAGGAGGTGATGTCGGCCGGTAGTGGGGTGATCTGTCAGGCGGTGCATGGCCTGGGTGGGGTGGGTAAGACGGAGTTGGCGTTGCAGTATGCCCACCGGGGGCGTGAGCGGTATCTGGTGCGGTGGTGGGTGACTGCTGATAGCCCGGCGGCGATCGAGAGCGGTTTGGCGGCGTTGACGGCCCGGCTGAACCCGGAGCTGGTGTTGGCGGCGACCACGGCGGAGGCTGCGGGGTGGGCGGTCGGTTGGTTGCAGAATCAGTCGGGTTGGTTGCTGGTGTTGGACAATGTGGAGCAGCGTTCGGATGTCGAGCCGTTGTTGGCGCAGTTGGACACGGGACATCTTCTGATCACGACGCGGCGTGACGTGAACTGGGAGTCGCTGGTTGACGGGTGTCTACGTCTGGACATGCTGGATCGTGAGTCGGCGGTGCGGCTGTTGTTGGAGAGTGGCCAGCAGCAGGATTCGTTGGCGGCGGCGGTGTTGGCTGACGAGTTGGGGTATCTGCCGTTGGCGTTGCAGCAGGCGGCCGGCTATCTGAGGCAGACCCGCCTGCCGGTGTCGGTCTATCTGGATCGGCTGCGGGTGCAGCCTGCTGAGGTGTTGAACACGATCGCGGAGGGGGACCAGGCGGAGCGGGCGGTGGCGCAGGTGTGGCTGCTGACCCTTGACCGGTTGCGCGAGGTCCGGCCGGCAGCGATCGACCTGCTGCGGATTCTGTCGTGCTATGCGCCGGACGACGTGCCGCGTTCTATCCTGGCCGGATTTGCCGAACAGCCCGGTGCTGTCGATCAGGTGCTGTCGGCGTTGGCGTCGTACAACCTGGTCACGCTCACGCAGACGACAGTCAGCACTCACCGGCTTCTTCAGACGGTGGTTCGCGGTCAGGCGCAGATGCGGGCCGAGGGTGACTACCGCGACGAGCGCAGCGACCTACCCGAGTCGTTGTGGCAGCAAGTCCTTGACCGTGCGTTGGCTCTGCTCGACCAAGCCCGTCCACGAGGCAATCCATCAGAGGACGTAGATATCTGGCCGCAGTGGAGAGCATTCGCCTCACACGTCGAAGCGTTTGCTCAACACATGCCCGAGGACACCGTAGATCTGACCTTCGCTTTCCTGCTAGGCCAGGTTGGGTTCTATCACTACACGCAGGCCAGGTACGGCCAGGCCCTCCAAGCTGAGAAGCGGGCGTTGGAGATCAGCGAGGCGGCGTTGCCGGCGGGACACCCCACCATCGCGATCCGGTTGGACAACCTGGCGGGCACGTTGGGGGGTCTGGGTCGGGCGGAGGAGGCGTTGCCGTTGCGGCGGCGGGCGTTGGAGATCAGCGAGGCGGCGTTGCCGGCGGGACACCCCACCATCGCGACCCGGTTGGACAACCTGGCGGGCACGTTGGGGGATCTGGGTCGGGCGGAGGAGGCGTTGCCGTTGCGGCGGCGGGCGTTGGAGATCAGCGAGGCGGCGTTGCCGGCGGGACACCCCACCATCGCGATCCGGTTGGACAACCTGGCGGGCACGTTGGGGGATCTGGGTCGGGCGGAGGAGGCGTTGCCGTTGCGGCGGCGGGCGTTGGAGATCAGCGAGGCGGCGTTGCCGGCGGGACATCCCGATATCGCGCTCCAGTTGAACAACCTGGCGTACACGTTGGGGGATCTGGGGCGGGCGGAGGAGGTGTTGCCGTTGCAGCGGCGGGCGTTGGAGATCAGCGAGGCGGCGTTGCCGGCGGGACACCCCACCATCGCGATCCGGTTGGACAACCTGGCGGGCACGTTGGGGGGTCTGGGTCGGGCGGAGGAGGCGTTGTCGTTGCAGCGGCGGGCGTTGGAGATCAGCGAGGCGGCGTTGCCGGCGGGACATCCCGATATCGCGCTCCAGTTGAACAACCTGGCGTACACGTTGGGGGATCTGGGGCGGGCGGAGGAGGTGTTGCCGTTGCAGCGGCGGGCGTTGGAGATCAGCGAGGCGGCGTTGCCGGCGGGACACCCCACCATCGCGATCCGGTTGGACAACCTGGCGGGCACGTTGGGGGGTCTGGGTCGGGCGGAGGAGGCGTTGTCGTTGCAGCGGCGGGCGTTGGAGATCAGCGAGGCGGCGTTGCCGGCGGGACATCCCGATATCGCGATCCGGTTGGACAACCTGGCGGGCACGTTGGGGGGTCTGGGTCGGGCGGAGGAGGCGTTGTCGTTGCGGCGGCGGGCGTTGGAGATCAGCGAGGCGGCGTTGCCGGCGGGACATCCCGATATCGCGATCCGGTTGGACAACCTGGCGTACACGTTGGGGGGTCTGGGTCGGGCGGAGGAGGCGTTGTCGTTGCGGCGGCGGGCGTTGGAGATCAAGGCAGAAATTCAGCGTAGACGGTCTGGTTCGAACGATGCCTAAGGTTCAAGGAGTCAGGCCGTCGCCAGGCCGTGGAACGTTGACCATTGATACCCAGCGGTGGCGATCGATGCCAAGTGTTTGCGCAGCTCAGGCAGGGAATGGGCACCCTTTGCCCGGTTCGCCTGACACCAGGCACCAGTTCAACGCCAAGTGACGCCGTTACCCATCCTGAGCTGCGCGGACACCGTTCCGGCACCCCGCTGGGCCGTGGCCGGGCAGTCGGGGGTCGTGGGGCCGTGCCCGACGGCGGTGTCGATCGCCCGGCGGGTGCGGTCCTCGCCGGGCGGCCGGAGGTGGGTGTAGACCCGCAGGGTGAGCGGGGGCCGGACGGTGACAGCGCCCTGATGTTCCCGCCCGCGTCGCCCTTCACGCCGTGGAGGTCACGGGTTCGACCCTGGGGAGGCGCGGGTGGCGGTACGCCTGCTGAAGGCGAGGATGGTTGTCGCGATGATGGCAGGCACAAAGGACGCCACCAGTCCGATTTTGCCGACTTCAACCCATGTCGGATACATTCGGCCAAATGCTGCCGGAAGTGCTTCGTCAATCTCTGTCGCTTCGTCAGCCAGCCACAGCCGCCATCCGGACCCGCAGCAGCAAAGCGCGCTGAGTAGGCCCGTCGTGAGGGCGGCTACTCTCGCGGTCTGTCGACCCGTCCTGACCCATAAGGCGACGCCTAACAATGCCGGCGCGAAGAAGAGTGCATACCACAGGGTGAGCCGGGCTTCGAAGTGGAAGTAGGACGCCTTGAGGGCGATTGAACTGCTGTCTGTCGGCGTGCCGGAGTGCTCCGCGGCGTCGTTAACGGCAGCGTTGATGTCCCCTCGCGTGTATAGGGCGGAAACGGCCGCAAATGTCAGCAACGATGCCTGGAGAGCGAACAACGCGCTGGCGATGTTGACTCCCGGCGGGAGGTGTCGAGGCGGTCGCCCGCCGGTTAATCCCGTGTTGGTGGGAACCACGAGGTGATGTTAGGTGGCGATCGACGCCAAACACCTGCCGGGGTGGCGGGCGGCGATCGACCTGAACCGCAGTAGTGGTAGCCGCGACAGTCGGGGGGCTGTGCGCGATTCAAGGGAACCTTCCAGTCGACCTCTGTGCGGCGATGAGTGACCGTAAGCCCTGATGATTCGTGCATGCTCGACGGCCGCCGAATGCTGCGTTCTCCGGTCGAGGATCGGTGTGGCGGTGCCGCCGCCATCCCCGCTGAATGACCGAGGCTAGCGGGGGAGCGGCGTCGCGACGTACACACCTTTGCCCTGCCTGCCGTCGATCAAGCCTTCGGCTTTGAGGATGAGCATCGCGGCCCGGATGACGGTGTTACTGACCTCGTACCGCTCGCACAGGGCAGCGAACGACGGCAGCTTGTCGCCCGGCTTCAGTTGGCCGGACAGGAACGAGCGCCCGAAGGTACGCCTCCAGCGCCTGGTCTGAGGCGGCACCCGGGGGAGGTGGCACGGTCGCCCGCCGGTCAGGTCGTCTCGTCGTACGACCGGCGGGCGGCCTCGATGGCGGGCAGGTGCCGCCCGGCCCAGTCGAGGAGCACGTCGACCGGGTGCCGGAGCGTCTTGCCCAGCGGGGTGATGCGGTACTCGACGGCGACCGGCCGCGAGGCCAGGACGTGCCGCGCGACGATGCCGTTGCGTTCGAGCCGGCGCAGGGTGGCGCTCAGTGACTTCTGGGAGACGGCGGGGATGGCGTGGCGCAGCTCGTTGAACCGGCAGGGCCGTTCGCAGAGCTGGTTGAGCACCTCCAACGACCACTTGTCGAGCACCTGGTCCAGCAGTTCGCGGTGGGGCGGGGCGATCCGGAGGGCTTCCGACGGCAGGGGTGTGGTTTCCGGCATGACACCTAGTCTCGTTGAAGTGTCCTCGGAGCACCAGGTATCCATGAGATACCAACGAGGGAGGAACTCAGATGGGTGTTCAGCTTTTCTCCGCGCCGGGCATGATGCAGCCCGTTCCCTACCACCACGTCGCGGTCGCGTCGGGGTCGCGCCACGTCCACGTGGCCGGTCAGATCAGCCGGGACGGGGCCGGCCGCCCGGTCGCCACCGGCGACCTGCGGGGTCAGGTGGCCCAGGCGCTGCGCAACACGGGGAACGGGCTGGCCGGTGCCGGCGCGGGCTTCGCCGACGTCGTCCGCCTGACGTTCTACGTGACGAACTGGTCGCCCGAGCGGATCGGCGACTTCATGGCCGGGGTGCAGGACGTCGCGGAGGAACTCGGCCTGCCGCAGCCGTTGCCGCCGTCGTCGCTCATCGGCGTCGATTATCTCTTCGAGCCCGACGTCCTCGTCGAGGTCGAGGCGACGGCGATCCTGGACTGACTGTCCCGGCTCGGTGAGACCCATGTCGGCGATCCAGTGGTTTCCGAGCGCTCCGATACCGCTGGATCGCCGACATAGCGCCCATCATGCGCGCGGGCTCAGCGGCCCTGGGTGAGGAGGCCCTCCAGGGCGAGGGTGGCCGCGCCGAGGCTGACCGGGTTGCCGGCGACGGGGGAGCGGACGATCCCGGTGGCGGCGAGCGGGCGGCGCAGCGCGTGCTGGGCGACCACGGCGCGGACCTCGTCGCGCAGCCGGTCGCCGAGCCGGTCGGCGACCCAACTGCTGAGCACCACGACCTCCGGGTTGAGCAGGTTGACCAGGTCGGCGACGGCGACGCCGAGGTAGCGGGCGGTCTCGGCGACCACCTTCGCGGCGGTGGGGTCGTCGGCGGCCAGTCCGGCGGCGAGGGCGTCGAGGGTGGCGGTCTGGTCCTCGGGGTGCAGCAGTGGGCTGGTCGGGGCCAGGTCGCGCAGGGTCTGCATGATGCCGGGCGCGCCGACGTACGCCTCGACGCAGCCCCGGCTGCCGCAGCGGCAGAGCCGGCCGTCGAGGACCAGGGTGGTGTGCCCCCACTCGCCGGCGCTGTTGCTGCTGCCCCGGTAGAGGGTGCCGCCGAAGGCGAGGCCAGCGCCGACGCCGGTGCCCAGGTTGATCACGGCGACGTCGTCGCGGCCCCGGGCGGCCCCGGCCCACAGTTCGGCGAGCACCGCCGCGCGCAGCGGGTTGTCCAGGTGCAGCGGCAGCGGCAGGTGGTCGGCGAGCAGGTCCCGTAGCGGTACGTCGTGCCAGTTCCAGTTGGGCGCGAACACCGACACGCCACCCTCCCGGTCGACCTGGCCGGGGACGCTGACCCCGACGCCGAGCACCCGGGCCCCGGTGCCGGCCAGGACGGTGTCGATGCCGCTGACGATGTGCCGGACCACCTGGTGGGGGCGGCGTTCCAGGGGGCGTAGCGCCTCCTCGGCACCGGTCAGCCGGGTCAGCGTGGTGTCGAAGAGGTCGACGTGCACGTACGTCTCGGCGACGTCGACGCCGACGAGCAGGCCGCCGTGCGGGTCGGTGGTGACCAGGCCGCGGGGCCGGCCGCCGCCGGAGTCCTCCCGGCCGGCCTCGGTGAGCAGCCCGAGGTCGGTGAGTTCGGCGACCAGGGTGGCGACGGTGCCGAGGCTGAGCCCGGTGTCGACGGCGAGGCGCTGCCGGCTGGTGGTGCCGGCGGCGACGACCTGTTGGACGACGGTGAGCCGGTTGGCGGAACGGATGTCGCGGGAGGTCCGGGCCATGGCGCTTATCGCAACACTTACGAAAACCGTTGGCAATAGTGCAGGATGACAACCATCTATTTATAGAGAGAGGTGTGTCGATGGGACGTCTCCGCTACGGCGCTCTGGCGGCGGTGCTCTGCGTGCTCGGTGGCCTGCTGGTCGCCGGGCCGGCGCGGGCCAACGCCGCCGGGCCGGTCCCGCACTACCTGATGACCGCGTTCACCAACAGCAGCGAATCCAACATGTACGTCTACGACTCGGCCGACGCCACCCGGTTCACCCTCCAACGGGCCAACGCCTACACCCCGCCGTCCGGGCTGGTCCGCGACCCGAGCGTCATCCGGCACACCGACGGCTACTACTACCTCGTCTACACCACCGGCTGGACCGGCAACACCATCGGCATCGCCCGCAGCAGCGACTACCTGACCTGGACGTTCCAGCGCAACGTCACCATCGGCGTCGCGCCGGCCAACGGCAGCACCTGGGCCCCCGAGTGGTTCGTCGACAGCGACGGCAGCGTGCACATCGTCGTGTCCGTCTCGCAGACCGGCACCGCCGGGCAGTTCCAGCCCTACCGGATCACCGCGACGAACGCCGCACTGTCGGCGTGGAGCGCACCGGCGGCGCTCAACGGCATCGGCACCAACCACATCGACAGCTTCATCGTCAAGGTCGGCAACACCTACCACAACTTCATGAAGAACGAGACCACCAAGTACATCGAGCACGCCACCGCCCCCGCGCTGACCGGCCCGTGGAGCTGGGTCGGCACCGGCAACTGGGCCGGCTGGGGTTCCGGCCTCGAAGGCCCCGCCCTGGTCCGGCTGCCCGACAACCGGTGGCGCATCTACTTCGACCAGTACGGCGCCGGCCGCTACTACTCCGCCGACAGCAGCGACCTGTACGGCTTCACCGGCAAGACCGAACTGGCCGGGCTGTCCGGCACGGTGCGGCACTTCACCGTGCTGCGGGAGAGCGTCGGGGACAACTCCGCCCCGCCCACCGGCAGCCGCTCGCTGCGCTCGGCGAACTTCCCCGACCGCTACGTCCGTCACCGTGACAACGTCGCCCGCATCGACGTTCTGGGCAGTGGCAGCGCGCTGGCTGACCGGCAGGACGCCACCTTCCAGATCGTCGCCGGGCTCGCCAACGCCTCCTGCTACTCGTTCCGCGCGGTCAACGGCTCCTACCTGCGGCACTGGGACTTCACGATGCGGCTCGCCGGCAACGACGGTAGCGCCGTCTTCGCCGGGGACGCCACCTTCTGCAGCCGTACCGGGCTGGCCGGGGGTGGCAGCTACTCGTTCGAGTCGTGGAACCATCCCGGCCGCTACCTGCGCCACTACGACTACGTGCTGCGGGTCGACCCGTACGCCGCCGGCAGCACCTTCGCCGGGGACGCCTCGTACACCCTCACCGCGCCGCTGGCCTGAGCGGGCCGACGTGTCGGCCGGTGGGTGGGAGTCACGCCCACCGGCCGTCAGCGGGTGGCCGGTAGGCCGAACGTCGGGAACAGGGTGGTGTCGAGGAACGAGACGAGTTCGGCGATCCGGCCGTCGCGCACCGTCAGCACCGTGATCGACCACGGCAGGTAGGGGCCGGTGTCGCCCGTGCGCAGGTAGTTGGCCACCGCCGGCTGGCCGTTGGCGGCGACCGGCACGTGCCGCCAGCTGCCGCAGCTGCCCAACGGCATCGCCCGGGCGAAGTCCAGCACCGCGTCGCGGCCGGCGTACCAGTGCGGCAGCGGCGGCATCGACCAGGTGACGTCCTCGGTGAGCAGGGCGACCAGGGCGTCGGCGTCGCCGTTCTCCAGCGCGGTGGCGTAGCCGGCGGCCACCTCCCGCAGCCGGGCGTCACCGAGGGTCCGCAGCGCCTGCTGCTGGCTGCGGGCGGGCACCCGCTCGGCGACGACCCGACGGGCCCGCGCCAGCGCCGAGTTGACCGACCCGGCGGAGGTTCCCGTCATGGCGGCGATCTCGGCGGCGGTGAAGCCGAGCACGTCGAACAGCAGCAGCGCGGCCCGCTGGTTGCCGGGCAGGTGCTGCAGCGCGGCGACGAACGCCAGCTCGACGGCCTCCCGCTGCTCGTAGCGGACGTCCGGGGCGGCCGGGCCGGCGGCCAGGGCGGCGTCGGGGTACGGGCCGAGCCACCGTACGTGGTCGGCGGCGACGTCGCCCGGCACGGCGTGTTCGCTGGCCGGCCCCAGGTCGACCGGCAACGCCCGCCGCCCCCGCCCGGTCGCCAGGTCCAGGCAGGTGCGGGTGGCGACGGTGTAGAGCCAGGTCCGCAGGGAGCTGCGCCCCTCGAACCGGGGTAGCGCCCGCCAGGCCCGCAGCAGGGCCTCCTGCAACGCGTCGTCGGCGTCGTGCGGGGAACCCAGCATCCGGTAGCAGTGTGCGTGCAGTTCCGGTCGCAGCGGCGCGACCAGCGCGGTGAACGCGGCGTCGTCCCCGCCCCGGGCCCGGGTCAGCGTCGCGGCGTGGTCGTCGGCCGTGATCTCGGCGAGAATCCTGCTCACGACCGACGATTCTGCCCCACGCCGGGAGTCTGCACCGTGTACGAGCCGCACGTCACGACCCGGAGGACCCGATCATGAGTAGTTCCACCACCGTCCCGGTGACCACCGCCACCCTGGCCGTCCCCGACGGCACCCTGCACTTCGAGGTACGCGGCCAGGGGCCCCTGGTGGCGCTGGTCGCCGCCCCGATGGACGCCCGGGCGTTCGCCCCGCTGGCCGACCTGCTCGCCACCGACCACACCGTGCTCACCACCGACCCGCGTGGTATCCGTCGCAGCCGACTGCACGACCCCGAGCAGGACTCCACGCCCGAACTGCGCGCCGACGACCTGGCCCGGCTGCTGGCCCACCTCGACGCCGGCCCGGCGACGGTGCTCGGCTCCAGCGGCGGCGCGGTCACCGTGCTGGCGCTCGCCCAGGCGCACCCGCAGGCGGCGCACACCGTGATCGCCCACGAGCCGCCGCTGCTGCTGCTGCTCGACGACCGCGACGACCTGCTCGCCCGGGAGGACGACATGATCGCCACCTACCGGCGGGGGGACCGGCTGGGGGCCTGGCGCAAGTTCCTCGCCACCGCCAACATCGTCATGCCCGAGGAGATGATCCAGGGCATGTTCGGCCAGGAACCCGACCCGCAGGACGCCGCCGACGAGCGCTACCAGTACCTGCACACGCTGCGCGGCACGACCCGTTACCAGCCGGACGTCGCCGCCCTGCGCGACGGCCCGACCCGGGTGCTGGTCGGCCTCGGTGAGGAGTCGGCCGGGGAGCTGTGCGACCGCAGCTCCCGTGCGCTGGCCGCCGCGCTGGGCGTGCCGCCCACCATGTTCCCCGGCGGGCACATCGGCTTCACCGACGACCCGGCCGGCTTCGCCGTCCGGCTGCGGGAGGTCATCGCCGGGTGACGGTGGGGTGACGGCGGGCGGCCGGGGTGGCCCGCCTACGGGGGCGGGGCTTGAAATCCTATCGATTCGATAGGAAACTGGTCCGGTGCTGCTCGTCCGGCTGTTCACCTCCCGCCGGGTCGTCGACCTGATGCGGGTCGCCGCCCAGCGGTGTCCCGGGCCGTCCCCCGCCGCCTGACCGGCTGCGGTCGCCGCACCACAGCGCTGGCCGCCACCGCCGCCGGCAGGGGACGGTTCCTCAGGCCCGCGCGGCGTCCGCCGTGCCGCCGTGACCCTTCGACCCCCGTGCGGGAGGCCCTGCGATGACCGAGTCCGACCATCGTCCACCGCCGGTCGAGGCCGACGCCGACACCCTGCGTACGCTGCTGCGCCACCAGGCCAGCACCGTCGTGGTGGTCACCGCCCCCGGTGCCCCGGCGGTCGGCTTCACCGCCACCTCGTTCACCTCGGTGTCGCTGGCCCCGCCGATCGTCTCGTTCTGCCTGAACCTCGGGGCGTCGAGCTGGCCCACGGTGGCCCGCAGCCGGCACGTGGCGGTGCACCTGCTCGCCCACCACCAGCAGGACCTGGCGCGTACGTTCGCGACCAGCGGCATCGACCGGTTCGCCGCGCCGACCCGGTGGCAGGCCGGGCCGGAGGGGGTGCCGATCCTCGACGACACCCTGGCCTGGCTGCTCTGCCGGGTGGTCGAGCGGGTGGCGGTCGGCGACCACGCGATCGTGCTCGCCGAGCCGGAACTGGTGCGGCACGCCGACATGGGGTCGCCGTTGCTCTACCACCGGGGCCGCTACGCCGGCCTGCCCGGTGGCCTGGACGGCGTCCCCCGTCGGCCCGCCGCCTGACGGGCGCGATCCCGGCATCCCGATCCGACGAAACCGACTGCCTGGACCGGTCACCGTCTGCCGGTGGCACCCCGACGACCCGGACGCGGTGACCCTGCGGGCCGCGATGACCGGGGAACCGCCGACGCCACCGCGCTGAGCAGAAACGGGGCGACCCACGCCAACGACCGCCCTGTCCGTGCCCGACCTTTCCCCGGTGCCCGCCGGTGGGACCGTCGCCGACGCGCTACGGCACACCGTCGACCTGGCCCGCCGGGTCGAGCGGGGGTTCCACCGGCGGGCGTCGGGTTCGTCCACCACTGCGGCTTTCCCCGAGGTCGGGATATATTGACGCAAGTCACTCACTGCTCTGGAGGTGCCCGACGTGAGAGTCCGTTCGATGGTGGCGGCAGCGGTCATGGCGGGGTTGGCGGCCACCGGCGTCGGCACCGCCACGCTCGCCGGGGCCGCGCCGGCCGACCCGGCACCGGCCGCCACGACCCTGGCCGTCGGCGACTTCGACTTCACCCGCCCCCAGGTGGTCGCCACCGGTCTGACCGTGCCCTGGGGGATGGACTTCCTGCCCGACGGCAGCGCCCTGACCGCGCTGCGCAACTCCGGCCAGGTGGTGCGGGTCCGTCCCGGGCAGGCGCCGGAGCAGGTGGCGCAGATCTCCGGCGTGAGCGCCAGCGGCGAGGGCGGCCTGCTCGGCCTCGCGGTCTCCCCGGGATACGCCCAGGACGGCTACGTATACGTCTACCTCACCACCACCACCGACAACCGCATCGTCCGGTTCCGGCTCAGCGCCCCGCAGAACCAGGAGCCGATCCTCACCGGGCTGGCCCGCTCCACCATCCACAACGGCGGCCGGATCGCCTTCGGCCCGGACGGGATGCTCTACGCCGGGGTCGGTGACGCGGGACAGACCGCCAACGCGCAGAACCCGCAGAGCCGCAACGGCAAGATCCTCCGGATGCGGCCGGACGGGTCCGCACCGTCGGACAACCCGACGGCCGGCTCCCTGGTCTACAGCCTCGGACACCGCAACGTGCAGGGCCTGACCTGGGACGCCCAGGGTCGGCTCTACGCCGCCGAGTTCGGGCAGAACACCTGGGACGAGGTCAACCTCATCGTGCCCGGCGGCAACTACGGCTGGCCCACGGTCGAGGGCCGGGCCAACGATCCCCGGTTCCGCGACCCGCTGCTGGTCTGGACGACCGCCGAGGCGTCCCCGAGCGGCGCGGCGGTCGCCGGCAACCGGCTCTTCGTCGCCGCCCTGCGCGGCACCCGGCTGTGGACCGTGCCGCTCACCGGCACCGGCGGGGTCGGCACCCCGACCGCCGAGCTGACCGGGGCCTACGGCCGCCTGCGCACCGTCGAGTACGGGCCGGACGGCTGGCTCTGGGTCACCACCAGCAACCGGGACGGGCGTGGCACCCCGGCGTCGACCGACGACCGCATCCTGCGCTTCCCGCCGAAGGACACCACCCCGCCACCCACCACCCAGCCCCCGACGACGCCTCCGCCCACCACGCCCCCGCCGACGACGCCGCCCCCGCCGACGACGCCGCCCCCGCCGACGACGCCGCCCCCGCCGACGACGCCGCCCCCGCCGACGACGCCGCCTCCGCCCACGACGCCGGGCACCCCGCCGCCCGTCTCCTGCCGGGTCATCTGGCAGCCCAACCAGTGGAACGGCGGGTTCACCGCCGAGGTGTCGATCACCAATCTGGGATTCCCGGTCACCAGTTGGACGTTGACCTGGTCCTTCGCCGCCGACCAGCGGATCACCAACGCCTGGAACGCGCAGGTCACCCAGTCCGGTTCCGCGGTCACCGCCCGTAACGCCGCCTGGAACGGCAGCGTGCCGCAGAGCGGCACGGTCAGCTTCGGCGTCCAGGGCACCTTCGGTGCGAGCAACCCGCGTCCGGCCGCTTTCCAGTTCAACGGAGGCGTCTGCCTGGTCCAGTGATCCGCGCCGCGGCCGGTCCGGGGCACCCCGGACCGGCCGCCGTCCGCCGCGTCACCCGGACCCGTCCGGGTGACCTGGTCGCGTCGTCGCCGTACGCGCCGGCGTCGGTCGAACCGGGGCAATGTGCCGGATTCGCCGACGCCGGCCGTCGTTCCGGTGGAGCCTGCGAGAGACGCGATCGCGCACGGTACGGCGGAACGGGGTGGTCTTGAACCGAAGGTTCGTCGGGCTGCTGCTGGTGACCAGCCTGGTGCCGATGATCGAGGCCACCGTGCTGGTCGCCCTCGGGTTCCGGGCCGCCCAGGGCATCCCCCCGCAGCTGACCGCCCTGTGGCCGTACGACACGTACCACGACCTGCGGTGGCTCTACGTCTACCACCGGTCGTGGTGGGAGTTCGCGCTCTGGCTGACCTACGTGCTGGTAGCCCGGGGCCTGTTCACCACCGGCCTGGTGCTGCTGGCCTGGCCGGTCGGGATGCCCCGCCCGTCACTGGGTTGGCTGCTGCGTCGCAACGTCGTGCTCGGCGTGCTGGTCGGCGGGTTCGTCGCACCCTGGGCGGCGATCTCGGTGGCGGCGTCGGTGGTCGCCCTGTCCTGGGTGCTGCTGGCGTCGCTGCTGCCGATGTTCCTGCTCGCGCCGTTCCTGCAACGGGTGGCCGTGGTGGAGCACTGGTGGCGGGGGCTGCCGTCGATCTCGCTGGTCGGCTGGTCGCTGCTGAACTTCGTGGTGCTCACCGTGGCCGGCGCGCTGTGCTGGGCGGCACCCGGCTGGTGGACGGTGCCCGTGGCCGGGGTGGCGGGGGCGCTCAACGGGGTGCTGTGGAACCGGACCGTGCGGGCGGCGCTGCTGCCCTCGCGGCTGCGCTGGGCACGGGTGCCGGTGACCCCGCTGGCGGCGCTGCTGGCCGTCGCCGTGCCGCTGGTCATCCCGCCGGTGACCGAGCTGGTCCCGGGCAACGAGCAGTGGATCAGGGCGGCGGTGCTGGAACGACCGCTGCCCGCCGCGGTCACCCACGCGGTGATCGTGCTCACCGGCTACGGCTCGGACTACGGCGGTGAGCAGCCGTCCGATCCCCGGGTGCAGCGGTTCTCCTACCGGGGGCTCGACCCCGACGGGAAGCCGCTCGCGTACCGGTCGGTGGACACCACCCGGTCGATGGCGGACAGCGTGGCGCTGCTCACCCGGCAGGTGGAGCTGCTGCACCGGCGCACCGGACGGCGGGTGGCCCTGATCGGGGAGAGCGAGGGGGCGATGGTGGCCCGCACCTATCTGGCCCGTCGGCACGACCCGACGGTCGACATCCTCGTCATGTTCAGCCCGTTGATCTACGCCGGCCGGGCCTACTACCCTCCCCCGCACCACGACGAGGGGTGGGGGGTGGTCACCGGCTGGCAACTGCGGGCCATCTTCGGGCTCGCCGACGTCGGCGGCGGCCCCGACGAGCCGTTCATCCGGTCGTTGCTCGACGACGCGCCGTTCTACCGCAACCAGCTGATGTGTCCCGTACCCGGGGTGCGGATGGTCGCCTTCCTGCCCACCGCGACGGCCACCGAGGCGCCACCGGGGGAGTACAGCCGGATTCCGGTCTACCAGATCCCCGGCGTGCACGGTGGCCTGCTGGACCGCAGGCTGCTCCAGGACCGGTTGATCGACTTCCTGCTCGGCGAGCCGATCGCCCACACCCGGGCCGAGTACCCGCTGATGCAGAGCTTCGCCGCCGCCTGGCAGGCGCCGCCGTTGCTGATCGCGGCGAACCCTGCCTGGGCGGGCAACCGGCAACCCGACCCGGCGTTCACCGGGAAGGTCTGCCTGCCGGCCCGCTGAGCGCCAGGCCGCCGTCACCCCGCGAGCAGTTGGACGACGACCAGCACGGCGACCAGGTCCGGGCCGCGCAGCACCTGGCGGACCAGGTCGACGGGCACCATCGCGAACGGGGTGTTGACCATCGCCCCGCCGTACCGCATGGCTGGGCGGGTGCCGGCCCAGAAGGCGGCCGTCACCACCCCGAGCAGCAGCACCGCGTCGAGCGGGACGGGCACCGGCCGCAGCGCCGGCAGGGTGGCCAGGTACCACACGGTGGCGCCGACGCCCGGCACGACGAGGTGCGTCAGCCGCAGCAGCGTGTCGTTGCCGCCGAGGGACCGCCGCAGGCCCGCCGACCGGCTCACCGCGCGCAGCCCGCCGGTGAGCCGACCGGTCGACAGGTACGCCAGGACCAGGTGCGCGGGACCCGCGATCGACGGCAACGCCACCGCGACGGCGTACATGGCCAGCAGTGCCCCGGCCCAGCCGACGAGGGCGCCCCGACGGCGCGACAGCCGGCGTACCTCCGCCTGCAGCAGCACCGCGAACCGGCCGCCGGCCCGCAGGGGCCGGCCGCGCACCAGGCCGACCGCGCGCCACCGGCGGCTCTCCACCAGCGCGGCGAGCAGCGACGGGTCCAGCAGCACGGCGGCGGTGGTGGCGGCGTTGGCGAACTGCGCCCCGGTGGTCAGCGCCGCCCGGTCGACCCGGGGCAGCCGCCGGTACGCGTTGACGGTCGCCCCCAGCGCGACCGGCAGCAGCATCTGGCCGACGACGGGGGTGAGCGGCACCGGTGGCAGCGGGAGGGACCATCCGGCGGCGTGCCCGAGCACCACCAGCACCGCGATCGTCGCCCCGGCGGCGGACAGGCCGACACCGAGCCGTCCCGCCCAGCGGGGTGTGGGGGCCGTGCCCTGGGCGATGACGGCCCATGCGGTCGCGGCGGCCCCGCAGGTGAGGCCGGCCAGTGCCGCCCAGGCCAGGTCGGCGGGGCGGTCGCGGCCACCGGCGTACGCGGCGGCCACCGCCAGCAGTCCGACACCGACGGTGCCGCCGCCGACCAGGCCGCCGAACCGGGGGAGCAGCCACGCCCGGCGGTCCACCGGGGAGCTGACCAGCCAGGCCTGGGTCGCCGGGGTGACCAGCAGCGGCCCGGTCAGCCGCAGGCCCCACCAGACGAGCCCGGCCGCCGCCGTCACGGCGGCCACGGCGATCCAGTACCTGTCGCCGGGGTCGGTCCGGGCGACCTGCGGGGCGGCCAGGTGGTCGCGGATCGCGGCGACCGCGAACCAGCCGTACAGGGCGACGAACAGGACCACGACGTAGGCGTCGGTGAGCACCTCGCCCAGCGAAACGGGATGGTGCCGGCGGCGGGCCTGGCGCAGCCGGGCCCGCAACTGCCGGGGCGTGGGCGCGACCACCGGGGGCGGGAAGGTCCTGGTCGACGTCACCTCAACCGCCGATCTCGATCCGCCGGTCGGCGACCGCGTCGATGAGTTCGGTGTCGTGCGACGCCATCAGCACCGCCGTGCCGGCCGCCTTCTCCCGCAGCAGCCGCTGCGCCAGCCAGGCCCGGCCCCGCACGTCGAGGCGCTGCTCCGGCTCGTCGAGGACGAGCAGCCGGCGCGGACGCACGAAGCAGGAGGCGAGGGCGAGGCGGCGGCGCTGCCCGCTGGACAGCGTCGCCGGAAGCTGGTCGCGGGCCGGTTCGAGACCCAGCTCGGCGAGCACCTCCGCGACGGGTTCGGCGGTGCCGCCATGGGCGTAGGCGAGCAGTTCGAGGTGCTCGACGACGGACAGGTCGGGGAAGAAGTCGATGTCGTCGAGGGCGGCGGCGACCGCCGCCCGGACCCGGGGGTCGGTCTCGTCGCAGCGCCAGCCGTCGAGCCGGACCTCGCCCTCGTCCGCGCGGTCCGCCCCGACGACGCAGCGCAGCAGGGTGGTCTTGCCGGAGCCGTTGGGCCCGACGACGACGGCTATCTGACCCGCGTCGAGTTGGAAGCGCACGTCGTCGAGGACGACCAGCGCGCCGAACCGGCGGGTCAGCCCGCGTACGGCAAGGGTGCTCACAAGCGCCCACTGTCGCACGCGGGCCGGCACCCCCGCCGACCCGACCCCGCCGCAGCGGTCAGCCCTTCACGGCGCCGATCAGCACGCCCTTGATGAAGTGCCGCTGGATGAACGGGTAGACCGCGACGATCGGGGCGACGGTGAGCACCACCACCGCCATCTTGATCGCCTCGGTCGGCGGCATCGACACCCCGGTGGTGCCGCCGGAGGTGTGCGGGGCCTGCCCGGCCAGCAGGTAGCTCTGCAACACCCGCTGGATCGGGTACATGTCGTTGCGGTCGATGAACAGCAGCGCGTCGAACCAGACGTTCCAGTAGCTCACCGCGTAGAACAGTCCCACCACGGCGATGACCGCCCGGGACAACGGCAGCACGATCCGCAGCAGGGTACGGAAGTGGCTGGCCCCGTCGACCCGCGCGCTGTCCAGCAGCTCCTGCGGGATGCCCTGGAAGAAGCCCCGCACCACGACCAGGTTGAACACGCTGATCGCCGGCGGCAGGATCAGCGCCCAGATGGTGTCCTTGAGGCCCAGCCCGGTCACCACCAGGTACTTCGGCACCAGCGGCGGGTAGACCAGGAACGGGATCAGGAAGTAGACCAGCAGCCAGCGGTAGCCGAACGAACGCGGCTGGGACAGCCCGTACGCGGCCAGCACGGTCACGGTCAACGCCAGCGCGCTGCCGATGACGGTGACCAGCGTGCTGATCCACAGGGCCCGGGTGACCGCCCCACCGGCGAAGATCGTCTCGTAGGCCGCGGTGTCGATGCCCCGGGGGACGACCACGAGGCCGCCGGCCTCGGCGAGGGTCTCCCGGGAGGACAGGCTGGTCACCAGGATCACCCAGAGCGGGAAGAGCACGCTGAGCACGAGCAGGGCCAGGAAGGTGGCCTTGAGCCCCTGGCCGATCCGGGTCGGTGGCTCCTCCCACACCGGCCGGCGGTCGCGCCCCACCCGGGCCCTCCGTGCGACGGTGGTGGTCATTTCGAGTAGATCCCCCGTTCGCCGAGCAGGTGGGCGACCCGGTTGGCGGCCAGGATCAGGCCGAGCCCGATCGCCGCCTTGAACAGGCCGGCCGCCGCGCCGTAGCCGTAGTTCCCGGTGGCGATGGAGAAGTGGTAGACGAACGTGTCGAGCACCTCGGCGGCCTGCCGGCCCACCGCGTCGCGTTGCAGCAGGAACTGTTCGAAGCCGACCGAGAGGGCGTCGCCCAGCCGCAGGATGAGCAGTAGCACGATCACCGGGCGCAGGCCGGGCAGGGTGATGTGCCACAGCCGCCGCCACCGGCCGGCGCCGTCGGCCGCCGCCGCCTCGTAGAGGCTGGGGTCGATGGTGGACAGCGCGGCGAGGAAGACGATGGTGCCCCAGCCGACGTCCTTCCAGACCGCCTCGGCGGTGACCAGGATGATGAAGGTGTCCGGGTTGGTCATCACGTTCCACGGCTGCATGCCGGCGTCGCGCATGGTCTGCGCGAGCAGGCCGGCGCCGCCGAGCATGGCGACGAAGAAGCTGACCACGAGCACCCAGCTGAAGAAGTGCGGCAGGTAGACGACGGTCTGCACGAAACCACGCCACCGGCGGGACAGCAGGTTGTGCAGCATGATCGCCAGGAAGATCGGCAGCGGGAAGAAGAACACCAGTTGGAACGCGGTGATCGCCAGGGTGTTGCGCAACGCCTCCCAGAAGGCCGAGTCCTCGAACAGCAGCTGGAACTGCCCGAAGCCGATCCAGTTGCTGCGGACGAACGCCTGCAACGGGTTGTCGCCCAGGTAGGGGTTGTAGTCCTGGAAGGCGATGACGTTGCCCAGGATCGGCAGGTAGCTGAAGACCAGCAGGACGAGGAAGCCGGGCGTCACCATGACCAGCAGCTGCCAGTCCCGGGCGAGCCGGGTGCGCAGCGGCACCCGGCGACGGCGGGCGGGACGGCGCCCACGTGGCGTCCCGGTGGGCCCGTCGGGCCGGGTCCGGTCGGACCCGGCCGCGACGGTGGTGTCGCGAGTGGTCATCGCCCGGCCTTGGGCAGGGACTTGGCGAGCAGTTCCCGCGCTTCCTCGCCCCCGTTGGCCTTCCACTCCTGCACGATGGCGTCGACGTCGGACAGCGGCCGGCGGCCGCGCAGGAGGTCGGTGAACTTGTCCTCGGTGGGCACCTGGTTGGCCTTGTACGCGGCCGGCATCTCCAGCTTCACCCCGTCCCAGGGGTCCTTCTCCAGGAACTTCACCATGGCGTTGGAGTAGTTCAGGAGGTCCGGCACGTAGTTCGGGGTCTCCGGGTACGGGCCGATGGTGGGGTTGCGCCCGCTGATGAAGAAGTACTGGTTGGCGATCTCCTTGAACGCCAGGTCGGTCTTGACCGGCCCGTTCGGGGTGCTGGTGTGGTGCTTGCCCGCCACCCCGTAGTCGCGCAGCTGCGCCTCCTGCGAGCCCAGCGGCGCGGAGCACCAGTTCATGATCCGCAGCAGCTCCTCGACCCGCTCCTTGCCGAGTCCCTTCTTGACGAAGGTGAAGGAGATTGGCTCGTCGTCACCCCAGACCAGCGGGTCACCGCCGGTGGCCGAGAAGACCGGCACCGGCTGGATGTTCAGCTTGGGGTTGACCTTCTGGTGCTCGGCCTGGGCGCCCTGCCAGAAGCCCACCCCGTTGCGGGAGAAGACGATCGCGCCGTTCTTGGCGAACAGTTGGACGTTGTCCGCGCCCTTGCTGGCGACGATCTCGGGGTGGACCAGACCGTCCTTGTAGATCTTGGCCATCACCTCCAGGGCCTGCCGGTACTCCGGGGTCTCGTACTTGAACTCCGGGGTCCCGTCGGCCTTCAGCCGCCAGCCCTGCTTGGAGGCCGGCACCTTGTGGTACATCTGGATCATCTCGAAGACGTTGTCGAACGCCCACACCTTCTTGGCCGGGTCGGTGACCTGCTTGGCCACGGTGAGCAGGTCGTCGAGTGACGCCGGCACCGCCAGGCCGCGCGCGTCGAGCAGGTCCTTGCGGGTGAACAACGCCCAGGGGAAGGGCCCGTCGGTCGGGTTGGGCACGGCCATCAGCCGCTCGTTCCACAGCGAGTTGCGCCAGGCGCCGGTGGGGAACGAGGCCAGCATCGGGTACGCGTTGGCCGCGTCGCCCTTGAGGTAGTCGGTGAGGTCCTCGAAGAGCACCTTGATCGCCTCGGAGAAGCGCGGGATCTTCTGCACCTCCCAACCCGGCACGCAGAGCAGCTCCGGGACGTCCCGCGCGCCGAGCATCGCGTTGAGCTTGTCGGCGTAGGTGTTGCCGTCCTGGATGGTGAAGTTCACCGGCGTGCCCAGCTCGGCGTTGACCGCCTGGAGGTAGGCGTTCTGGGCGACCCCGGGTGGGGCCGGGCCCCAGGCCGGGGTCATCGCGGTGATCTCCTTGCCGCTGGTGCCGGGCCGCTCGGTGATCGCGTCGACCAGCGAGGTCGGGTACTTCGTGTAGCCGTCGGGCACCGGCCGGGTGCCGATGATGTCGGGCTTGATGCTCTGGGCGAGGTCCTTCTGCGTCGGCAGCAGGTTGGCGTACGCGTCCAGGTTCTGCGCGGCACCGGAGCCGGCCGGCTTCTCGGAGCACCCGGCGAGCAGGGGGCCGCCGGCGATGGCGGCCGTGCCGAGGCCGACCAGGCCGAGGAAGTGGCGGCGCGAGGCCTTCGAGCCGGGTTGCTGGGGTGTCATCGGTCCCCCCTTGGAAAGGGCTGGTGGTGGATTCGCAGGTGGAAGTGGAGCTAGTTGGTCTGGATGTTAAACAAACTAATGGACGGCGGGAGATTCCGACAAGAGGCATCGACGCCCGCCGTGCCGACCGACGACCGGCCGCCCGAGCCCGGCGACCGTCGCGCCGGGCCGCCCCGGGCGCACCGTGCGGACCCCGTACCGGCTGCGTAGGCTGCCCGGATGAGCGCACCGTCCCGCATCCTGGTCTACGGGGTGTACGGCGCGGGAAAGTCCACACTCGCCGCGCAGTTGGCCGACCGGCTGGGCCTGCCCTGGCACCCCGTCGACGACCTGCTGTGGCTGCCCGGCTGGGTCGAGGTGCCGGTCGCCGAGCAACGCGACCGGATCACCCGGATCTGCCGGGGCGAACGGTGGATCATCGACGGGGCCTACCACGGGTGGCGGGACGTGCCACTGGCCCGCGCCGACCTGGTCGTCGCCCTGGACTACCCGCGCTGGCGGTCCTTCGGGCGGTTGCTGCGCCGTACCGTCAGCCGGCTGGTCACCGGCGAGGTGATCTGCAACGGCAACCGGGAGACGCTGCGCAGCGTGCTGTCCCGGGACTCGATCCTGGTCTGGCACGTCGGCGCGTTCGGCCGGGCCCGCCGCCGCATGCGCGCCTGGCAGGCCGACCCCACCGGACCGCCCGTGCTGCGCTTCGACTCCCCGGCGGAACTGGACCGCTGGGTGGCCGCCCTGCCCCGGCGGTGAGCGCGGCCCACCCGCGCCCCGCCGGGGTCAGCGCTGCGGCGCGGGGCCGTTGTCGACGAACCGGAACACCGTCGTCAGCGGTGCGTCGCCCAGTTCCTCGAGGATCAGCCCGCGACGGCTGAAGTACTGCAGGTACGCCGAGTTGTTGCTGATGGCGTAGGTCCGCTGACCGCCGGCCGTGCCGTCGACCACGATCGAGAACAGCTGCCGCGGCTCCGTCGGCGCGCACGGGGCCCCGGCCACGGTGAGCGGCTGGGAACCCGACGACCGGACCTGCCAGCAGGCCAGGTCGCCGTCGGCGTCCGGTTCGGCGGTGCGGACCAGGTAGGTGCCGGAACCCTGGGGCACGAAGACGAACAGCGACCGGCCCTCGTCGCCGTCGACCTCACCGAGCCGGCCGTCGTCGAGCAGGGACACCGCGCCCTCCGCCGCCGCGGACCGGACCAGGGCGAACCGGCGCTGCCCGAGCCGCAACGGATCGGTGGTCGCCGAACCCTGCGGCGTGCCCGGTGCGGTGCCCGTCGACCCGGGCGTCGGCCCGCCGGTGGCCGGGGTACGCGGCGTCGGCCCGGTGGACGGGGTCGCCGTGGGCGGCGCCGACGTCGTGGCGGGCGGGCCGACGGGCACGGTGGCCTGCGGCGGTCCCGCCAGGCGGGCCACGGCGAAACCGGCCCCCAGCGCCCCCAGCACGACGACCCCCACCGCGGCCGTCGCCACGTGCCGCTGCCGACGCCTGCGGTCGCCCCGCCGACGGACCTCGGCGACCGTGGCGAGCCGACCGGTCTGCCCGGCGTGCCGGGCCAGCCCCCGCAGGGCGTCGTCGAGCATGTCGTCAGACCCCATGGCCCCTCCCCGCCGCCGTCTGGTGTTCGTCGCCGCTCAGGTATTCGGCCAGGCCCCTGCGGCCCCGGGCCAGCCGGGTCTTGACAGTGTTCGGATTCGCCCGGGTCTCCACGGCGATCTCGGCCACGCTGAGGCCGACCAGATGGTGCAGCACGATCGCCCGGCGCTGCTCGCCGGGGATGCGCCGCAACGCCTCGACCAGCACGACATGATCGACCGAGACCGGATCGACCTGCTGGGCGACCGCCTCCCGGCGGTGGGCCCGCACCCGGTTCACCGTCTTGCGCCAGGCGCTCACCGCGATCCGGTACGCCACCTTGCGCACCCACGCCTCGGGGCTGTCGCACTCCCGCACCGTCGACCAGCGGCTCCAGGCGCGGGCGTACGCCTCGGCCACCGCGTCCTCGGCCTCGGTACGGCTGCCGACCATCGCGTACACCTGCCCCAGCATCCGCTGGGCCGACGAGGCGTAGAACGCGTCGAACTCCCCGGCGTCACGCATCGATCACGCTCTCCACCCACCCACCCGCTCGCCTCTGCTCCCGTCCCACCCGGCCCGGGGTCCGCCCCGCCCTGTCGCACGGCCGTTCCGGCCGGGTCGGTCGGGGCCGTGCCCCGGCCGACCCGACCGGCCCACCGTCACCGCCCGGCCGGTGCCGGCCCGTTGTCGGTGAACCGGAAACTGCTCGTCGGCGGGGCGTCACCCAACTCCTCGAGGATGAGACCGGAGCGCGCGGAGGTCCGCAGGAACGCCCCGGCGCTGCTGATCAGGTACGACGGCGTGCTGCCGGCCGCCGCGACGATCTCGAACTGCTGGCGCGCGTCGTCGGTGCGGCAGGTGGCGGCCTGCACCACCAGCGGCTGGCTGTTGCCCGGATTATGCACCCGCCAGCACAGCGGGCCGGCACTGGTCCGGGCGTACGCCTTGATCAGGTACTTCCCACCGCCCAGCGGGGTCGGCACGAACAGCTGCCGCCCCTGGTCGTCGTCGACCTCGGCCAACCGCCCCGAGTCGGTCAGCGACAGGCCGCCCTCGAACGAACCGACCCGGACGATCGTGTACTGCCGGGTGCCGGTGAACCCGCGCGGGGCGGAACTCCCGCGCGGCGGGGTGGCGGACAGCCCCACCGCCACGGCCGCCGGCTCGCGCTGCGGCTCGGCCCCGGGCGCGTCGGCCCCGGGCCGGGTCTGGGCGCAGGCCGCCAGCGCGCCGGTCAGGGCCAGCAACCCGACGCCCGCGAGCCATCGTTTCATCGACATCGTCCGCTCCTTCTGGTGGGGGATCTCCGTCGATGCACCGGCCCGGTGGTCGCCGCCGGTACCCGACTCACCCCTCAGGACGTCCGGAACGGCCCCCCGGTTTCACCGCACGCCACGATCTTTTCCGCCGGCGACCGGACCGCGGTGTCGGTGCGCCCACCCCCTCGTCCGGCGGGGGTACCTTCGGCGGATGCCCGACCTGATCGCCCCCACCGCCCACCTGCGCGACGCATGGCAGGAAGCGCACGCGGAATGGGGGCCGGGGCAGCACGAGGACGGCTTCGGACTGCGCCCGTCCGACGAGGTGGCCACGCCGGCCGGGTTCGCCGCCTGGCTGGCACGACTGACGCCACCGCCGGACCGGTCCGGGGCGACCGACCACACCTGCACCTACCGCTGGATCATCGAGCGGGGGCAGGTGCTCGGCGGGATCGCGCTGCGCCCCGAACACGACGAACAGGCGCACTGGGCCGGCCATCTCGGGTACGGCATCCGTCCCTCCGCCCGCCGCCGGGGGCTGGCCACCTGGGCGGTGCGACGGATGCTCGCCGAGGCGCGGCTACTCGGTCGGGAACGGCTGCTGGTTGTCTGCGCGACCGACAACGTCGCCTCCGCACGGACGATCGAGCGGTGCGGCGGCCTCTTCGAAGGCATCGGGAACACCCGGTCCGGCCCCACCCGACGCTACCGGATCATGCTGCGCGGGTAGGGTCCGCCACGACGGGCCGGACCGCCCACCGGGGGATGGGCCGTCTCCGACCGGGAAGTTTGGCATGCTGGGCCGGTCCGGCAACCGACCCGAAGGGACCCTTCCGATGGCAAAGGTCATCTCCACGCTGTTCATCTCGGCCGACGGCGTGGCCGAGATCGACCCCGACTGGCACTTCCCGTACTTCGACGACAACATGGGGCGGGCCGTCAGCGCGGACTACGACGCCGCCGACGTGCTGCTGTTCGGCCGGGAGACCTACGACAGCTTCGCCGGGGCGTGGCCCGACCGGGAGGCCGCCGGCGGCGAGGACGCGGCCTTCGCCAAGCAGCTCGGCGACCTGCGCAAGGTGGTCGCCACGCGGCAGGCGAGGGAGTTGCCCTGGCGGAACTCGGAGGTACTCGACGGTGACCTCGTCGACGTCGTCACCGCGCTGCGCGACGACCCCGGGGTCGGCGGTGTCCTGATCCCTGGCTCGATCTCCGTGGTGCAGCAGCTGCTCGCCGCCGGGCTCGTCGACGAACTGCGGCTGCTGGTGCATCCGGTGGCGGCGCGCAAGGGCCGCAGGCTGTTCGACGACGGGGACGCCCCGTACCACCTGCGGGTGACCACGACCGAGGTGTACCCGACCGGGGTGATCCGGGTGATCTACGCGCCGACCGACGCACCGGCGGCGGCCGGCTACGACGAGGCCAAGGAGCAGTTGGCCGCCGGGGAGTAGCCCAGAGCCGACTCCTCGACTCCGGCGTGACCCGACGGGCCGAGCAGCCGCAGGAACCGGCCGGCGCTCGCCGCACCGCCGATCGGCAGCACGCAGACACCCTCGCCGGGCAGGTCGCGGCCACGCCGTACGGCCAGCGCCCCGACCGCGCCACGGTCGCTGACCCCCTCGACGAGCACCACCGTGGTCAGTTCGTCACCGGCCAGCCGGCGGGCGAGCACGGCGACGCGGAAACGGTCCGGTTCTGGCACAGGACCGAGTCTCGCCAGCGGCGGGCCCTTACCGCCACCCGATTCGCCGCAGGCGGACCTGCCGGTCATCGCGGGTGCGGGTCCCGCGGCCCGGTCGGCGCGGTGAACCGGAGCTGCCACCGGGGGCCGTACCGGCTGAGGCGCACCACCGCCAGCGGGGCGACGTCCAGCCGGGGCAGGGCTGCCATCGGCAGGTCGAGCGCGTGCACGATCGCCACCCGGACCACCATCGGATGGGTCACCGCGACGATCCGCCGGCCCGGCCCGAGCCGGCCGTCGAGCCAGCCGGCGACCCGGTCGCGCAGTGCGGCGAGGGATTCCCCGCCGTGCGGCGTCGCCCCGGGCGTCTCCCACCACCGGCGCAGCGCCCCGGGCTCCCGCGCCCCGACGTCGGTCAGGCTGCGTCCGGCCCAGCCGGCGTAGTCGCAGTCGGCCAGCGCGGCCTCGACGGTGGGCCGCAACCCGAGGGCGTACGCGGTCTGCACCGCCGCGGTCGCCGGGCTGCTCAGGCAGGTGTCCACCGTGCCCAGTGGCCCGGTCCGCCCGTGACCGGCCAGGGCGAGGGCGGCCTGTCGACCGCCCTCGTCCAGGTCGTCGTCGCCCGCGCCGAACACCGCCCGCCGCAGCGCGCCGGTGTGGGCGTGGGCGACCAGCCGCAGGCTGGTCGAGGTCACGGGTGGGCCGGGCTGCCCTGACCGGTCAGCGGCTCGCGAGCCCGGTCGTCGGGGCGTGGCCCGCCGGGACGTCGGCTCATCAGGGCGCTGAACAGCAGACCGACGGCGACCCAGAGCACCACCTGGGTGCCGAGCGACGCCAGCCGGAAGTTCCACAGCAGCGTTGCCGGGAAGTCGTCCGGGACCTCCTGGAAGGACGGCAGGACGACGTACCCGACGCCGGCGACCAGGGCGAACCCGCCGAGGGCCGCGGCGTACCGCTGCCAGGGCGGCGCGTCGGCGCGGACCGAGCGGTAGCCCAGGGTGCCCGCCCAGACGGCCACCAGGCCGAGCACCACCAACGCCAGGTAGGCGGCGGTGCGCTGGTCGATGGTGTCGGGGTTGCCGACCGCCGGGGGATTGGCCGGGTACTTCCCGAACGGCACGAGCACCACGCCGAGCAGGGCGCCGCCCGCCAGCAGCAACGCCGACCGGCCGTCGTCGGCGGCCGGGAAGCGTCGGCGCAGCAGCACGTACGCGGTCGCCAGCAGGCCACCCATCGCCGTCCCGAACAGCCCGGTGGCAAGGAACAGACCGAACCGCTGCCCGTCCCGGCCGACCAGGTCGTCGGCGTGGTGGTCGTCGGCCACCGGCCCGGTGTGGGTGGCGGCCTCCTCGATCGCGATGGCCGCGTCGATGCGCGGCTCGCCGACGAGGTAGCCGAAACCGCCCGCGAGCAGGCCGGCGACGAGGCCGGCGAGCAGGCCGCGGATCAGGACGGTGACGAAGGTGGGTGTGTTGTGGGCAGGGGTCAGTGGCACGGGACACCGAGCAGGTGCCGGCCGTCGTGCATCAGCTCGTGCAGGAACATGCCGCTGCGCGAGACCGCACCCTGGTCGAACGCGACCAGGTAGGTGAGCAGCAGGAGTACGCCGACGACGGCCAGGGCCGCCCCCCACAGACGGGCGGACCCGACGGGGTGCACCAGCGGCTGGGCAGGAGTGGGACTCGACATGGGATTCGAACCTTCCCGGGGATGACGCGTCCCCATCGCAAGGCTGCGGACGACCGAGCGTCCTGGCTCGCGGACCCGTCGACGACGGAACCGCTCACAGTGGCGCGACCGCGCCGGATTCCCACCGGCTTACCTCGCGACGCCGCAGATAGTGGTTCGACCGTAACGGCGCGACCCCTGGCCGGTCAATCGTCGCCTCGGGAAAGTGACGTGCCGGCCGGGCTTCGGCGCGTCACCCGCCGGCCGGCACGGGTGAGTCGGGGGCGGTGCCCCGGCGGCGCCGTCGGGCCGCCACCCCCAGGACGACGTCGACGGCGAGGAAGGCGAGGAGACTCAGCCCGAGCAGGGGCAGCGCCCAGCCGACCGCCGCCACCACCGGTACGCCGACGAGCGCCGCCCGCCACGGCAGGCCCCGTACGCCACCCCGGGGCGGCGCGGCACCGGTGCGGGCCCGCCGGTCCGCCCGGGTGGGCCGACGCTGCCACCACATCCGGTAGCCCCAGACGATGACGCAGAGCAGTCCGAGGGCCAGCGCGGCGAGCAGGATCTGGTTGACCGGACCGAGGAGCACCCCCATGTGGGCCTGGATGCCGAGTCCACTGAGCTGGGCCGGCACCGGCCAGTCGGCGAAGTCGCTGCGGGCGGTGACCAGGCCCGCAGCCGGGTCGACGGCGACCCGGTCCTTGGCCACCGGCCAGGTGTTGTCGACCTGGGTGACCGTCCAGGCCGAGCCCGGCGCGCCGGGGGCGATCTCGACCGGGCCGGCCAGCCCGGCCGTCCGGGCGGCGGCCAGCACCCGGTCGAAGGCTGCCGACTCGACCACCCCGCCGGCCCCGGTGGCACCGTGGTGGCCACCGCCGGTGTCGGCGGGGACCTCCCCGGCGGCGAGGGCGGTGGACAACTGCGGGGCACGGGCGTCGAGTGCGTCGAGACCGGCGCCGAAGTTCGCCCCGGCGTACCGGGACCAGGTCAACCCGGTGGCCGAGAGGAACAGCAGGCCGACGGTGAGCCAGATCCCGGTGGTGGCGTGCCAGCTCCGGGTCCGGCGTACCCCGCGGGCGGCGCCGAGGTCCGGTACGAGCAGGTGTCGCGCGGTTGCCCGGGTGGCACGGCGGCGACGCCACCACAGCACCACCCCACCGAGCGCGAGCACCCACAGCCAGCTCGCGGCCAGCTCCGAGTAGTGCCGGCCGACCGTGCCCAGGTGCAGGTTGCGGTGCAGGTCGTCCAGCCACGTGGTGGCCGGTGTGGACCCGAACCAGGTGGTGAGCTGCCCCTGCACCCGGCCGGTGTACGGGTCGACGTACACGGTGTGCTGCCGCTCCGCCAGCTCCGGCACCGTGAACACCACCCTCGTGGTCCGGTCACCCGTGCCGGGCTGCACCGCGCTGACGCTGCCCTCCGGGTGGGCGTTGCGGGCCGCCCCGACCTGGTCGGCCACCGGCACCGGGCGCTCACCTACCCGTGTCACGGTCAACACCTCGCCGTAGAGCGCGGCGTCCACCTGCGGGGCCACCGTGTAGGCGAGCCCGGTCAACGCGGCGACCACCAGGAACGGCGCGACCAGGACACCGGCGTAGAAGTGCAGCCGCAGCAGCAGCGCGCCGAACGGGGATCCGCCCCGGGTAGGCCGGGCGGGCGGGGCGGCGGACGGCGCGGGTTCCGGCCTCGGCGGTTCGGACAACTCAGTGACAGACATATCCATCCGATCGAATGTGTTGGGAGGTACCCGATGGTCGCCCCGTGTCTGCGGGTCAGCCGGTGTCCCTGCGGTCGGCGTCGCCCGGTGAGGTAGTCGCAGCGGACGTCCCTGCGGTTCCCGGCACATGTCAGGACGGGACGGCGACGTCACCGGTCCACAGGGGAGCGGCCGTCCCGGCGGCGTGCCGGCACGGTTCTGCGGGCCGCGAGCGCCTGCGGCGTACCGGCGGCGGGTGGCCTCAGAGGCGCGGCGACCGGCGTCGCCGACGCAGCACGGCTGCCGCCAGCAGGACGACCACCGCGCTGCCGGTGACGGCGACGACGGTGGCCCCGACGATGGTGGCCCGGCCGCCGCCGCGCGCCGGCGCGACCGCTCCGGCCGACGGTCCGGGTGGCTCGGGTTCCGGCGCGGCCGCACCGGCCGGGTCCGCCACGGTGAACGGGTACGACCCCTGCACCGGATGCCCGTCGGCGGAGACCACCCGGTACGCGACGGTGTACGTCCCGTTGGGCAGCGGACCGGTCACCTGGACGCTCCCCGTCGCGCCGGAGACCACCGGATCGCCGGTGGCGACGCGTCGTTTCGTCCCGTCGGTGAGCACGATGGTGGTGAGTGCCGGGTCGAGCCGCGCCAGGAACTCCAGCGTGATCGCGGTGGGTGCACGGGTCAGCGTCGCGTCCCGGGCCGGCGAGGCGGAGCGCAGGCCGTTGTGCGCCCGGGCCGGCGTGGCCGCGACGAACAAAGTCAGGACGCCGGCCAGCAGCACGGCGACGAACCGGCCGGCGGCCCGGTGGGACGGTGACATGGTCGTCATCAGCCGGCTCAGCCGAGGACCTGCTGGCCGATCCACCCGTCGGGCGGGCAGCCGGGCGGGACGGCGAAGACCGCGGAGCCGATCGGCGTGGTCCACTCGTTGAGCAGGTCCCGGTCGGCGAGTCGACGTTGGATGGGCAGGAACTGCGCGGTGACGTCGGCCTGGTACGAGGCGAAGATCAGGCCACTGTCGGCGTGCCCCTGCGGGGAGGGCACACCGTCGTAGTTGTACGGGCGGCGCAGGATCTTCAACCGGTCGTCGGTGACGCGGGCCCGGGTGAGGTGGGAGAAGTCGGGGATGACGGTGAGCCCGTCGTCGCCGACGGCGGCGAAGTCGGGTTCGTCGTGTTCGCCGGTGCCGGTGAGCGGGGCGCCGGTGTCGAGCCGCCGGCCGACGGCGAGTTCCCGGTCGGTACGGCCGAGCAGGTCCCAGGTCTCCAGGTTCATGCTGATCCGGCGGACCACCAGGGTGGTGCTGTCACGCAGCCAGTCCGGACCGTCGGGCACCCAGACGGCGGTGTCCAACGCGACGCCGGGGCGGGGGTTGGCGGTGCCGTCGAGCTGGCCGAACAGGTTGCGTTGGGTGTGCCCGGCGGGCTCGACGCCGGGGCTGCGCCGGAAGCCCTGCTGCACCCATGCGACGGTGGCGAAGGGCCGGCTGTCCTTGACCAGCACCCGCTGGGCGTGCGCGACGGTGACCGCGTCGTCGGCGCAGATCTGCACCAGCAGGTCCCCACCGGACCAGGCCGGTTGGAGCCGGTCGATCCGCAACGCCGGCAGGTCGGCCACCGACGGCGGCCGCCGGTCGTCGACGCCCGCGGCCCGGTACAGGCCGGGACCGAACCCGAAGGTCACGGTCAGCCGCGCCGGCAGCAGCCCGAGCTCGGCCTCGGTGTCGGCCAACGCCGGCCGACCCTGGGTGAGCCGGGCGGCGTCGTCGCTGAGCAGCCGCAGCAGCCGGCCCAGTGCCGCCCGGTCGGTGCCCGGTCGCAGGGTGAACGCGACGAACGCGGCGTGGGCCTGCGGTTCGGTGGCCACCCCCGCCTGCCTGGGCCCGTGGAACGGCTCGACCAGGCCCCCGACGGCGGCCACCGGACTCGGCTGCGGCGCGCCCGGCCCGCCGGTCGGCCCGTCCCGCCCGACGCCGACCACCGCGCCGCCGGTCAGCGCGCTCCCTGCGGCCAGTGCCCCGCCGGCGAGCAGACCGCGCCGGCTCACCACACGCACGTCCGGGTTTCCGGTCACGGCGTCGGGCCGGTCGTCGGCTGTCCGCTCGGGGCCGGCTGACCGCTCATGGTCGGCTCGGGCGCGCCGTGGCCGGGGGCGTAGCTCTCCTGCGCCCCGGTGAACGGCTTGGCCACGGCGGTGAACTGCTGGGTCCGGCCGTCGGCGAAGGTGAGGGTCACGGTGACCTCGTCGCCGGCCCGCACCGGTCGGCGCAGGTCCATCAGCATCAGGTGGTCGCCGCCGGGCTCCAACACGTGGGTACCCTTCGCCCTGATCACGACGCCGCCCTGCTTCTGCCGCATGACCATCGCGCCGTCCTTCATGGTCATCTCGTGCAGTTCCAGTACGGACACCTCGGTGGTGGCGCCGGTGAGCGTGACGTCGGCGTCGCTGTCGTTGACCAGGGTTCCGAAGGCCGCCGTCATGCCCTTGTCGGCCGCCTTCACCCACGGGTCCCGGATGGTGAGCACCCCGGCGGACGCGCTCGCCGGTGCCGAGGCACCTGACGAGGCACCCGAGGGCGTGCCCGACGCCGGGTCGGCCGGGCCGCAGCCGGCGGTGCCGACCGCCAGCAGGGCGGCGGCGGTGGCGGCGGCGAAGACGACTGACGCGCGTCGGTTCGTGCCGAGTGGACCGGTGGGACGCATGGGTTCTTCCTCCGTTGTGCTGATGTGCTGTCCCGTTGGTCGGTCACCGGTCCGAGAAAGTTCCGGCCGGTCGGGATTGTGTCGTCGCGGGGGAACGGGCCGTTGCGCCGGCCGGGCCGCTCCGCCACCCCCTGGGCGGCCGCACCGGCCGGACGGCGTCCGGTCAGGCGGCCGACCGGTCGCGGGTCCGCGCCGAACCCGCGTACGGCGGCAGCAGGCGCACCGTCGGGGCTGTGGCGGGTACGTCGTCCGCGCGCAGCCGCCAGGCGGGCCGGTCACCCCGGCCCCGCCCCGCCGGGCCGTCCGGACGCAGCCGGAGTCGGGACAGCGCGACCACGATCAGGTAGCCGGTGACCAGGAACCCGTGACTGACCAGCCGGGTCGGCTCCACCCGGCCGGTGACCAGGTCGTTGGCCGAGAGCAGCACGAGCGCGGCGACGAAGGCGCTCAACATCGGCAGCAGCCCTCCGGTCGGGGTGCGCCGGGCGGCCACGAAGAGGAAACCCGCGCCGACGGCGATGTTCCACGCGGCCGACTCGTGCCACAGGTGCCCGGACGCCAACGTGTCGAGCGCGCCGTGGGCGTGCCCGGTGGCCGGGCCCCGGCCGACCTGGGCCAGCCCCAGCACCAGTTGCAGGGCGCCGATGAGGGCCAGCCCGGTGCGCAGGGTCGGCACGAGCCGGTCCCGCAGCCGGCGGCGGGCGGGGAGCGCGGCCAGCACGACGTCGGCGAGATCGGAGCCGGCCGCCGGCTCCGGCCCTGCCGTGACGGCGGTCGTCGACCGCAGCCGGCCGGGCTGGTCGACAGTCGGGTCGCGGCGTTCGGTGGTGGAGAGCGTCAGGCGGGACCGCCGGGTCACCGTCGCGGCCCGGTCACACCAGACCCGGCAGCCCACGCACCCGTCCAGGTGCGCGTCCACCGCGATCCGCTCGGCGGGGGTCTCCTCGCCGTCCAACTGTGCCGACAGGATCTCCCGCCACTGCTCACACCCCATGTACGGGTAGTCGGCCGGCAGGGCGTGGTGGTTCCCGTGGGCTCTGCCGGGCGCGGTCGCGGCCCGGGGCCGACGGTCAGCCGGCGGCGCTTCCCGGCCGGCGGCGGATCGCCCGGGGGTTCCCCTCGACCGCCGCGACGAGATCCTCGCGGGCCCGGGCGACCCGGGACCGGATGGTGCCGACCGGGCAGCCGCACACCTCGGCCGCCTCGGCGTAGGACAGGCCGAGGACCTGGGTGGCGACGAACGCCTCCCGGCGGTCGGCGGGCAGGGCCAGCAGGAGGTCGTTGAGCACCACCTCGCCGTCGAAGCCGCTGCCCCGGGTGTCCGGCGTGTCGTGCCACTCGGACAGCGGCACCGTGCGCGGACGCGAGGTGGCGGCCCGGACGTGGTCGACGGCGGTCCGGCGGGCGATGCCGAGCAGCCACGTGCGGGCCGAGGAACGGGCGGCGAACGACGGTAGCGAGCGCATCGCCCGCAGGTACGTCTCCTGGGTGAGGTCGTCGGCCTCGGCCGGGCTGATCAGGTGCGCGACGAACCGTCGTACGTGCTGCTGGGTGGCCCGGATGAAGCGGGCCGCGGCCTCCCGGTCACCCCGACCGGCGGCCAGCGCCCACGCGGTGATCTCCGCGTCGTCGTCGCCCACCTGCCACCTCCGTGTCCGGTTCTGCCGCCTGCCGTGCTCCGTCGTCGTCCGTCAACGGTAACGACGGGGTGTAGTAGGTCCCGGGTGAGCGTACGGCATACCCGGCGTCACCCCCGCCCACTGGTACGGACGGGAGGCGTCGGCGGATCATCCGTACCGGGGTCGGGACCGGAGGCCCGCCGTGACCGGCCGGGCACGGGGTACGCGGCCGGGACGAGTTTTGATCATCTCGACCCCAGATTGGGACGCCGTAGCCAAAACTTTTGCCATCTGCGTAAAAAGTTAGTGAACTATTGATTGAAGTCCGCTCTTCGTGAGGATGATCCGATGCGCTGTCCCCCTCCAGCCACCGGACCCGCCGGGCGTACCCTCGCCGGCCTGCTCGCCCTCGTGTTCGTCGCGGCGGCGGTCCTGCTGCCCACCACGGCGGCGCAGGCGCACGGCACCCTGGCGATGTCCACCCCGGCGGCCAACGCCACCGTGGCCGAGCCGCTGACGACGGTGGAGCTGTACTTCACCGAGCAGGTCGCGGCCAACGCGTACTTCACCGTCACCGGGCCCGGCGGTGCCCGGGTCGACAACGGCTGGCGGCACGGCTCCCCCCGGCCCCTGGACAAGCCGGTCCGGGAGTACCTGCTGGTCGACGGCAAGTTCGAGCCGAAGGAGTACAGCACCGGCTTCCCGGCGGTGGTCACGCTGGCCCACCTGCCGGCGGCCGGCCAGTACGCGGTGAGCTACCTGTCGGTGGCCTCCGACGGCGAGCCGGTCCGGGGCACCATGACCTTCCGCTACACCGGACGCCCGACCGCCGCGCCGGCCGGCTGGCGGCCCCCCGTCGACCAGCCGGACCCGGCGCTGGTGGCCGCCGCCGAACAGCACGCCACCTCCGGCCACGCCGGCCCGGCGGCCTCCGCGGTGCCGACCGCCCCGGTGACCGCCGCCGCGCCGGCCGCCCCACCGGCCGCCGCCGCCTCCGACGACGACGAGGGCGGCCCCGGCTGGCTGGCCTGGGCCGGCGGTGCGGTGCTGGTCGCGGCGGCCGTCGGCTTCACTGCGTGGCGGCGTCGCCCGGTGCCCGCCACCCGGCCCGCCGGCCGGCCCCGCCCCGGGGGGACGGTCGCCCGGTCCGGGGGCGGCACCCGGGTCCACCGGTCGAAGGCGACGAGCGGCGGCAGGAAGGTGGCCCGTCCGGCCGCCGCCCGCCGTACGGTGGTCACCGCTGCGGTGACGACCTCCGCCAGGGCCGGCGCGGCCTCGGCCGGGGCGGTCCCGGCCGGGGTATCCGCCGCGACGTCCGCCGTCAGCGAGACGGTATCCGCCGCGACGGACGCCGGCACCGGGGAAGTGGCATCCGCCGCTCCTGCGCCGAATCCCGGGTCCCGACTGGGCAACACGGGTCTCGCGTTGCTGGTCGGCGGGCTGGTGGTGGCCCTGCTGGCGGGCTTCGGGCTCGGCCGGATCGGCTCCGGCACCCGACCCGCCGACGGCACCACCACCGCTGCCCCGCCGGCCACCGGTGCGGCGCTGGCGGCCGGGGACGGGCACCAGCACGGGCCCGGCACCGGGGCGCACACCCATCCCGGCGACGCTGGTGGGGCCCAGGCGCAGGTGACCGGGCTGTCGGTCAACGCCGGGGGTTACACCGTCGAACCGGCGGCCCGGACCCAACCGGCGGGCGTACGGGCCGACTACCGGTTCCGCATCGTCGGCGCGGACGGGAAGGCGGCGACCCGGTTCGCGGTCGTCCACGACAAGCCGCTGCACCTGGTCGTGGTGGGGCGGGACCTGAGCGGTTACCAGCACCTGCACCCGACCATGGCGGCGGACGGCACCTGGAGCGTCCCGCTGACCCTGACCCGGCCCGGCGGCTACCGCATCTACGCCGACTTCTCGGTGACCGGCGCCGACGGCACCACGGTCCCGCTGGTGCTGGGGGTCGACCACCAGGTGCCCGGTGCGCACACTCCCGTCCCGCTGCCGCCGGCCGCGTCGCAGTCGACGGCCGGGCCGTTCACGGTCACGATGGGTGGCACCCCCACCGTGGGGGTGACCGTGCCGCTGTCCTTCCGGCTCGACGGCGTCGACCCGGCCCGCCTGCAGCGCTACCTGGGGGCGTACGGGCATCTGGTGGTGGTGCGCGAGGGTGACCTGGGCTACGTGCACGTCCACCCGGACCAGGAACTGGTGGACGGGACGGTGCGGTTCTGGCTGACCGCCCCGAGCGCGGGCCGCTACCGGGCGTTCTTCGACTTCCAGGTCGACGGGACGGTGCACACCGCGCAGTACACCCTCGATCTGCCCTGAGCCCGGTTCCGGCCGACCCCGCGTGCACCGCCGGGGCCGGCCGGAACCGCCACCGCCCGCCCGGTCCCGCCCGGGAGGTCGACGACGCGGGGCGAATCGGTGGGCCCGTACCCGGGGTGTCGGGGGGAACGGCCATGATGGGCCGGTGAAGATCCTGTCCATCCAGTCCTCGGTCGCCTACGGCCATGTCGGCAACTCGGCGGCAGTGTTCCCGCTCCAGCGCCTCGGGCACGAGGTCTGGCCGGTGCTGACCGTGCACTTCTCCAACCACACCGGGTACGGCGCGTGGCGCGGGCCGCTGCTGGCCCCGGCCGACGTGGCGGAGGTGATCGAGGGCATCGCCGACCGGGGGGTGCTCGGCACCGCCGACGCGGTGCTGTCGGGCTACCAGGGCGACCCGGCGATGGGTGCGGTCATCCTCGCCGCCGCCGACCGGGTGCGGGCCGCCAACCCGGAGGCGGTGTACTGCTGCGACCCGGTGATGGGCGACACCGGGCGGGGGATGTTCGTCCGGCCCGGCATCCCGGAGTACCTGCGTGACGTGGTGGTCCCGCGCGCCGACATCATCACCCCGAACCACTTCGAGTTGGACTTCCTGGCCGGCCGGACGACCACCTCGCTGACCGCCGTGCTGGACGCCGTCGACGTGGTCCGCGCCACCGGCCCCCGGGACGTGCTGGTGACCAGCGTGCTGCACGACGACGTGCCGGCCGGCTCGCTGGAGGTGGTGGCCGTCTCGGACGAGGGCGCCTGGGCGGTGACCACGCCGCTGCTGCCGATCAACCCCAACGGCGGTGGCGACGTCACCGCCGCGCTCTACCTGGCCCACCTGCGGACGACGGGCTCACCGGCGACCGCGCTGGAACGCACCATCTCCTCGGTCTTCACCGTGCTGGAGCGGACCCTGGCGGCGGGCACCCGGGAGATCCAACTGGTCGCCGCCCAGGACGCCATCGCCGACCCGCCGGCCCGGTTCACCGCCCGCCGGCTGCGCTGAAGCGGGCACGGGCTGCGCCGCCGACCGGCCCCCGTCGGTGGCGTGTTCCGGCTGCGGTGGTCGGGGTGGCTTCTCCGGTGGTCGTGGCTTCTCCGGTGGGCGGGGCGGCGAGATCCAGGTGACCAGGACCACCGAGATGATCATGAGGAGAAACCACGAGGCGAGCTTCGTCGGCGACACCGGGTCCCACCCGGCCACCTGGCCGGGGTAGAGCCACGCCTGCGACCAGGTGGCGATGTTCTCCGCCAACCAGATGAAGAAGGCGACCAGGAGGAAGGCCAGCAGCAGCGGCATCCGCAACCGGAACCGGAAGACCCGGAACTGCATCACGCAACGGCCGAACACCACCGCGACGACGGTGATGAGCAGCCACCTGACGTCCGGCAGGTAGTGGTTGGTGAAGAAGTTGGCATAGATCGCGACCGCCACCAGCGCCGTCACCCGGCGTCGGGGGTAGCGCGTGAAACGCAGGTCGAACAACCTGTTGACCCGGACCAGGTAGGAGCCGACCGCGGCGTACATGAAGCCACTGAACAGTGGCACCGCACCGAGCCGCAGCACCCCGTCCGGGGCGTAGGACCACGAGCCGACGTGTGTCTTGAACAACTCCATCGCGGTCCCGACCAGGTGGAACAGCACCACCACCCGCAGTTCGCGCAGGGTTTCCAGCCGTCCGGCCAACATGGCCGCCTGGATGGCGACCGCGGCGACGGTCAGCAGGTCGTTGCGGGCGAGGCCGGCATCCTGCGGGTACCAGAGCCGGGCGGCCAGGATGACCGCCAGCATCGCCCCGCCGAACACGCACGCCCAGGCCTGCTTGAGCCCGAAGACCAGGAACTCGACCAGCCAGCCGGCCGGCCCGCGTCGGGGCAGCCGGGCCAGGACGGCGCGGAAGCGGGCGTCGACCGCACGCTCCGTCGTGGTCAGGCCGGTCGGTCCGGGCGCAGGAGGCATCGGGGGCGACGCTACCGGGTGCCGGCGCGGCCGGTGCCGACGGTCAGGGGGAGGTCGAGAGCGCGCCGATCAGGCCGAGGCCACCGCAGCAGAGCAGCAGCACCACCGGCAGGGTGACGAGCAGGATGCTGTAGTTCGACCACATACCGAACTTCGTCACGTCGGTGCCCTGCCCGTCGTGGACCCGGTTGCGCCAACCGCCGAAGCGGAACGCCAGCGGGTACACCAGTCCGGGCTGGACGGTGAGCGCGGTGGTGACGATCGGGATGCCCATGAAGTCCGTGTAGCGGATGTCGTGCGCCCCGGCCGGCACGGCCACGTACCAGGTGCCCTCGCCGGGGATCGACACCAACCGGCCGTCGACCTTGAAACGGCTGGTGGCCGGGACGGGCACCAGGTACGGACCGCGGTTGACCGAGACGGCCAGCACCGCGTGCCCCGGCGGTGGGGGAACCGGCTGCGGGTAGGCGATCAGCGGCGTGACGGGGCCGGGCGCGGACGGGTACGACGGCTGAGGGGGGTACGACATCGCCACATCCTGGCACGACCGTCGGACGCGGTGCGCGCGGGCGGCCTGTCACCTGCCGGCCGGGACGGCACCCGCCAGCCGAAGGACGATCCGGCTCGGGTTGAACCGTAGGCACCCCGGTTCGTATAAGGGGGCCGGGACGGGAGGATGTCGGTGGGACCGAGGGTGTGGAAGGCGATGGTGGCTATGCGGCGGGCCTTTGTCACGGTGCTGCTGGTCGGGATCGCGCTGCTCGTGGCGGCACAGCCGGCACAGGCGGCGCGGCCGGCGGGCGTGGCGCGGCCGGTCAGCGTGGTGCCGGCCGAGACCGGCAGGTACTACGTGGTCGGGCCACCCGTCGACGGGCAACGGGAGTACCTCTACGCCATCGCGCTGCGTACCCTCGGTAACGGCAACCGGTTCCGGGAGATCGTCGAACTCAACGTCGGCCGGGTCCAGCCCGACGGTGAGACGTTCACCGACGGGGTGGTCCTGCGCCCCGGATGGCGGCTCGTGCTGCCCCGGGACGCCCAGGGCCAGGGGGTACGGATCGGCCGGCTGCCGCAACTGGGACCACGGTCACCGGCTCCGGCCGGCCCGAGCCCGCGCGCCACGACCCCGTCAAGCCCCAGCCCGACCCCGCGCACGGTGGCCCCGTCCTCCGCGGCGGCCTCCCGTCCGGCCCGGACGGCCGCCGCGACCACCCGGGCCGTCGCCCGGCCGCCGGACCCTCCGCAGGCGGGCGGCGGGCTGGACCCGCTGCTGATACGGGTCGGTGCGGGGCTGCTGGCGGTCTTCTTCGCCGCCGTGGCCGTGCTGCTGCTGCGTCGTAGCGGGCCCCGCCGGCTGGTGCTCGAGGACGACGGGCCGTGGCCGCCGCAGCGGCACCACACCCCGACCCCCGCCGAACTGGCCGCCGGGCCGGTGCCCGACGCGGTGGACACCCCACCGTCCCCGGTCACCCGCCGGCCGCCCGCAGCCTCGACGCCCCCGCCCCCGCCCCCGCCCCCGATCACCCGGCCGGTCACGGCACCGGCACGGCGGCCGGCCCCGCCGACGGTCACCCCGCCGATCCTGCCCCCGCCGCCGTCGGTGGTCCTGCCGGCACCGCGTACCGCCGCCCGGCCAACCGCCCCGCCCCGGGCAGCGGAACCGGCACCGCTGCCGGCCGCCGCCACCCCGCCGGCGTCGGTCCGGCCGGAACCGGCCTCCCCGCCGGAACCGGCCTCCCCGTCGGAACCGGATTCTCTGCCAGGGCCGACCTCCGTGCCTACGTCGACCTCCGTGCCAGGGCTGACCTCCGTGCCGGCGTCGGAGCCCGTGCCGGGAGCGGGGGACCAGGTGGCGGTATCGGAGGCGGTGGTCCCCGGCACCCGACCGTCACCCCCGGCGGCCACGGGCGGGCTGCCCGCCAAGCCGGTCTGGCCGCCCCGGGCTCCGCAGGCGGCACCACCCCGACCGACCCCGGTCGACCCACCGCAGCCGCCCTCCGTCCCGGAGCCGCCGACCGTCCGGCAGCCGCCAGCCGTCCCGGAGTCGGCCGGGGTGGATCTGCCGCGTCCGGCGGTGCCGACCGGCAACGAGGTCCCGTACCTGAGCACCGAGCTGGAGACCGAACTGGGGCCGATCCGGGTCCGGCTGGTCGGGGTCGCGGCGGGCCGGGGCGCGCCCGCGTACGCCTGGCTCGGCCCGGACGAGGCCGCGCCCCCGGCGACCCTGCCCCTGGTGCTGGGTCACCGGGGACCGTGGCGGTTGCACGTCGACCTGGGCCGGGCACCCGACGTGCTCACCCTGGTCGGCGACACCGACGACTGCCGGCGGACGGCCGCCCTGTTCGCCGGGCGGCTGCGGGCCGGCGGCGTCGGCGTGGCCACGGTCGGCGACGTGCTCGGTGGACAGGCCCCGCAGGGATGCCGGTCGCTGCCGGGGTTGCCGGCGGCGGGCGCACCCGACGTCGACCCGCCCGCGCCGTACGTGGTGTTCACCCCCGGCCTGGCCGGTGCGGAACTGGCCGGGGCGCGGCGGCTCGCCACGGACACCGGGGGGCGGTGCGTGCCGGTGGTGATCGGGCCGGTGCCGGCCGGCCGGTGGTCGGTTCAGGTGTCCCCGGTCGACGGCGGGTCCACCACCCGGGCCGGTACGGCGGCCTGAAGGCCGGCGACGGCGGACGGCAGCGGCCCCGGGGTGACCTCCCCGATCCGCTGCCACCCGCCCCCCTGTGCCCGGAAGGCGCGCTGCACCACGATCCGGTCGTACGAGCGGCTGCCCAGGACCAGGTCCACCCCGGCCCGGTGCAGCCGGTCCACCCTGGTCCGGACCAGGGTCAACCCGGCCAGCATGGTGTGGGTGGCCCCGACGTCGACGGTGCGTCCCGCCGGCACCCGTACCTCCACCAGCAACCGGCCCGGCCGGGCCACCGGGCGCTGCTGGTAGAGCGGCAGCCAGCCCCGGGGCAGTCCCCGGGACCGGGCCGGCAGCAGCGCGTACGCCTGCCGGGTGCCGAAGCCGGGCCAGCGGCGGACGTCGTTCGGCAGCCCGGCGACCGACCGGTTGGTGGGTGCGGTACGGATCCGCAGGGGTTCACCGTCGGCGTCCACGGTGGGCAGCAGGCGGCTGAACCCGTCGCAGCGGAAACCGCCCACCAGGCGGACCCGGTCCAGCCGGGCGGCCGGCAGCAGGTAGGTGTCGGGGCTGCCCAGGACGTACTTGAACCGTGCCGGCACGTGCGCCCGCAGCACCGCCATCGGGATCGCGCCGCCCGGGGCGATCCGCACCCGCAGCAGGTCGCTGCCGGCCGGGGCCGACCGGGGGTCGAGGAACGCGGGTACGAACAACTCGACGCCGGGCAGCCCGTCGCCGACCGCCCGCGCCGGGTCACCCTCGACGAGGACGTACGCCTCGAACGTCTCGGCGTTGACCTGCTGGCCGCGCCGCAACCAGGGCGGGCCGTAGTCGGCCGCGCGGCGGCTGTCGGTGACCAGGGTCGGCCGGGGGAGGGGCACGGCCGGCTGTTCCGCCACCGCGACGTCGTCGCCGACGGGCGTCGGGGGTGCCGCGTCGGCCGGGTCCACCGAGGCGGGCGCGGCGGTGCCGTCCGGTCCGGGGGTCGTGTCGTCGGCGCGGGGCGGCCCCGGGTGGCCGTCGGCCGGCCCGGCGTCGGCGACTGCGGCGGCGGAGGAGACGACCACGATCCGTTCCCGGTCCCGTCGGGACACCAGCAGCCCCTCGGGGGTCGCGTCCAGGGTCGACGGGCCGTCGGCGTACCTCGGCCGGTGGGCCTGCCAGGCGGCGACCGCGCCCGTCGGGTCGAACGCCCGCAGGTCGCGCCGGTCGTCGATCAGCTCGGCCCGGCCGCCCGCGGGCGGGGTCCAGACGGTGGCCCCGGTCGTCTCGGCCAACTCGACCACCTCCGCGACGAGCCGGGCCTGCTCGTCGGCGTCGGACGGCCAGGTCAGCCAGAGCCGCAGGTCGGCGCCGTAGAGCGGCAGGTCGCCGAGGAGCGCGGCGAGCTGCCCGCCGCTGTGCACGTCCTGGGTACCGCTGTAGGTGCCGACGAGGAAACCGCCGGAGCGGGCGGTGACGGCGACGGTGACCATCCCGGTCGACGCGCCGAGCCGGTGCGCGGTGGCCCGCCGGGTCACGAAATCGGCCCGGGTGGCCAGGGCGAGGCCGTCGGCCAGCGGCAACCCCACCACCCCGGTACGGGGACGGACCAGCCCGTCGTCCACCGCGAACCAGCCGGGCAGGGAGGTGGCGAGGTCCGGTGGCTGGAGCACGAGCCAGTCCATCGGCTGGCGGGTCACCCGGTCCAGCGGCACCGCGTCCAGTGGCCCGCTGTCGGCGGTGGGACGGGTGGACCCGGCGGTCGACCGGTCGATGGCGTGCCTGATGTCGGAGCCGTCCGGGCTGACCAGCACGTCGTGCCCGAGCAGCCCGGCCACCTCGGTGAACAGGTCGAGGTGGCGGGCCCCGTCGTCGGCGAGGATCCGGACGTCCTGCGCCGCGTCCGCGCCGTGCCGGACCAGGGTGGCGACGGCCCGCGCGTCGAGCGGCCGGCCGGGTGCGGTGGGCAGCACCAGCCGTCCGCCGGGCCCCGGGGCCAGCCAGAGGTCGTACAGGCCGGCGATGCGGCGGTGCCGGCGCGGGTCGAAACGGCGGGTGGCCGGCACCCGGTCCAAGCCGTTGCCGCCCACCGGCTCCATCGTACGCCCGAGCCCGTTCACCGCCGCCCCACCTTCGTCTCCACCGGCACCTGACCGCCCGGCCGGTCGTTCGTCCCCACCGTCTCCGGTGGAGGGTCGCCCGCCTGCCGGTCACCTGTCCCCACCGGGGGGACGGCCCGAGGAGACGTTCCCGTCATCGGCGGCCGGTACCCTCGGCTGACCTCATGACGAGGATCATGGAAATCTGGTTCAGATTGATTTGAACGGACCGGCCGCTGATCCGCAATAGACGGTGAAGGCCGGTGACGCTCGGCCATGGTGACTGAAGGGGGACACCCAGTGCTGGCGAAGCGCTCGATCCTTGCCCGCCTGCTCGCGGTGGCGATGGCCGGCTGCGTGCTGATGGCGCCGACCGGGCCGGTTGTGGCGAAGGCCACCAACGATCCGCAGCCTTACGTGAAGTACTACGTGGTCGCTGCGCAGTACCAGGGTCAGCCGGAGAGCCTGACGGCGATCGCGCGGCGGTTCCTCGGTAGCGGCGAGCGGTCCGCGGAGATCTACCACCTCAACACCGGCCGGGTACAGCCCGACGGGTCCCGGCTGACCGACCCGGGCAGCCTGAAGGCCGGCTGGCAGCTGGTGCTGCCCTGGGACGCGGCCGGTGAGGGGGTGAAGTACGGCCAGCTCCCGACCGGCAAGCGACCCACCCCGGGTGCCCGGCCCTCCGGCGCGGCCGACCCCACGCCCAGGGCCGTCAGCCCGAGCCCGAGCCCGAGTCCGAGTCCGAGTCCGACCCGGCCGGGCGGCAGCCCCCGACCGGGCGCGAACGGCCCGAAGTGCACCGCCACCACCGGGTCGAGCAGCAGGTCGGACTGGGCGCAGCTGCGGATGGCCGCCGACAGCGCCTGGACCCTGACCCGTGGCAACGGGGTCAAGGTGGCGGTGGTCGACACCGGCGTCGACGCGAGTGTGCAGCAGCTCAGCGGCCGGGTGGCGGTCGGCGCGGACGTGACCGTCGGCAACGGGCGCGGCGACACCGACTGCCTGGGCAGCGGCACCGCGATGGCGGGCATCATCGCCGGTGACAGCAGCGTCGACGGCAGCCCGGTGGGCATCGCCCCGGACGCGACCATCCTGCCCGTGCGGGTGGTCCGCGGTTCGGGTGCCGCGCGGGCGGCCGACGCGGCGAACGCCATCGAGGTGGCGGTCAGCGCCGGTGCGTCGGTGGTCGCGGTCGGCTCGCACGTCGACCTCGGTGACCCGGCGGTGGCGTCCTCCGTGGCCACCGCCCTCGACCACGATGTCCTGCTGGTGGCCGGTGCGCCGACGAAGGCGGTGACGCCGCCGTCCCCGGCCGGCCGGTCCGGGGGCGGGGCGCTGCTGTTCACCGGTGGCGTCGGTGCCGGCGACCAGCTCGCCGAGCAGTACGTGGAGGGCGCGGTGGAGGTGGTCGCGCCCGGGGTGGACGTGGCGAGCCTCGGCGTGGGCGGGGGTAAGGCGGTCAGCAACACCGGCACCGAGTTCGCCGTCGCGTTCGTCGCCGGGCAGGCGGCCTTGATCCGGGCGGCCCAGCCCGACCTGACCGCCGCCCAGGTCAAGGAGCGCATCCGCAGCACCGCCGACGCGATCGGCACGGCCCCCGACGCCAGGTACGGCTCCGGCATGATCAACCCGGCCGCCTCGGTGTCGGTGGCGGTCGACGACCGCAACCAGGTGGCCAGCCAGCAGCAGGGCAACAACGGCGCGGCGCTCGCCGTGATCCTCGGCATCGCGCTGCTCTGCGGCGTCGCCGTGGTCTTCGGCCTGCGGCTGCGTCGCCGCCGGTTCGCCGGCTGAGCCGGTCACCGGTCGTGCCCGGCCCGGCCGTCGACACCGGTACCGGGCCCCGGTAACCGCCGGGCCCCGGTAACCGCCGGGCCCCGGTAACCGCCGGGCCCCGGTGGTCCCGACGCGACGGGCTCCGGTGGGCGTGCCCACCGGAGCCCGCCTGTCGGTACGGCTACCGCCGGGTGAAGGTCTGCTTCGGGTTGAACACGCAGATCCAGGACATCATCGGCGCGCCGACGCCGTGCCCGTCGACGTCCAGGCAGCGGTCGGTCTCCCGGTTGAACAGGGAGGTGCGGCCGTTGTGCTCGATCCACTCCCACTTCTGGGCGGGATTGCCGCTGCACACCGCGACCTGCACGGGGGTGCCGTCCTTCTTCTCACCCCAGGCCACGTCGAGGCAGAGCCCGTTGGCCCGGACGCTGCCGTCGGAGCGGAAGTCCCACCACTGCGACCGCTCCTCCCGGCACTTGTTCAGCACCGCGCGTACCCCGTCGCTGGTCCCGGCGGTGACGCACAGCCCGGTCTCCTTGCCCACGAGCTGCTTGGTGCCGGCCGGTCGGGTCGGTGCCGCCGCCGGCTTGGCCGACGGGCTCGCGGGCGGCGGCGGGGCGTCCGAGCTGCCCTTCGGGCTGGGCGACGGCGACGCCGGGGGCGTCACGGTCGGGCTGGGCGACGGCGACGCCGACGGCGGTGCCGGCCGCAGCCGGTTGTCGAGGGCGTAGTAGTCGGTGTGCTCCCGCACGGTCCGCAGGAACGCCTGCGTCCCGGCGTCCAGGTCACCGCCGGCCTGACGGACGGCGGCCGGGCCGTTGCGGTACGCGGCCAGCGCCAGTAGCGACGGGTCACCCTCCAGCCCGGACAGCTCCTTGTGCAGGGCGCACAGGGCCGTGCCGACCGCCGGGACCGCCGCCTGCGGGTCCCACGCCGAGGCGTCGGACGGGCCGTACGCCTGCCACACCTCGGGTCGGAACTGCGCGACGCCCCGCTGCCCCTCGGGGCCGAGCAGGTTGGCGTCGAACCCGGACAGTGCCATCAGCTGCGCGGCGACCAGCGGCGGCGTCACCTCGGGGCAGACCGAACCGGCCCGCACGACGAGTGCCGTGTAGTTGCCGGGCACCGCCTTGGGCTGCTGGACGCCGGTGCTGGGACGGGGCTGGCCGGATCCGCCGAACGCGGTCAGCTTGCCGTAGTAGGCGGCGTACCCGCTGGCCTGGTCGACGTACTTCACCGCGTCGGTGGGTACCCCCTCGGCGTCGCGTACCTCGTCGAGGCCGGTGTGGAACGCGGCCAGCGAGAGCCGCCAGGTGTCACCCGGGACGTCCGCCAGCCGGACCTGGCCGCTGAGGTCGCACATCAGGTGGGCCAGGGCGAGGATGTTCGCGGCCGGGTCGGAGCGCTCCGCGCCGGGCCACGGTGCCCACGCCTTCCACGCGGCGGCGTCGAGGCCGGCGATGCCCTGCCCGCCGGAGGCGGTCCGGTCGGCCCGGCCGTCCAACCCCGACTCGGCCATCAGCTGACCGGCCAGCCGGGCCGGGGTGAGCGTCGGGCACGAGCGGGCGGCGGCCTGGATGGTCGTCAGGTGTTCCTTCGAGACGGGCCGACCGGTCAGGTCGTCGTCGCGGGCCTCGGCCGCGCCCCAGCCGACAGCGGCCACCACCATGGACAGCACGGCGAGTCCGGCGACGACGAAGGCTGCGGTACGACGGGGGATCGACCCCAGTCGGGCGAGTACGGAGGGGTGATCGGATTTCACGGGAGGTGTCCCTTCCGGCGTGGCGACATCGCTGTCGTGACGGATGCGCGATGTCCCTGGTTCACCGGGCTCGAATCGGATCTGATGATTTTGGTCCGGTCGACATTGAACCGAGGGGGGTAGCGGGCCGTCAACGTGGCTACCGCCGGGCCGGGCCGGAGTCACACCGGGCGTCGGCGGCGATGGCCGTGTCGTTGATCGGAGCTTGGGATGCTTTCTCGCCGCAGGGTACTCGGGATGGGATTCGCCGGTGCCGCCGTGGTCGGTGTGCCGCTGGTGGCGGCCCCGTTGATCTCGCGGGCGCGGGCCTCGGGCGGTCTGCCGCTGAACGTGGTGAACAGCACGGGCCGGTTCGCCAACGCGGCGATCCGGATGTACGTCGTCGGCACCGACCCGGAGACCGGGGCGATGGGCTACGTCCGGGAGAGCGGACGGTTCACCCCGGCCGACCCGGCGCACAACGGCCCGGACGGGGCCGCCGACATCGGCGTCCGGCTGGCCGATTCCGGGGTGACCCGGTTCGTGCTGCCGATGATGTCGGGCCGGATCTACTTCGCCATCGACGGTGAGCTGCGGTTCACCGTGGTCACCGACGGCAACGGCCGGCCGGCGTTGCAGTACCCGGTCGGCTGGGTGACCGACGACCCGAGCTTCGGCGTGCTGCACGACTGCTGTGAGTTCACCTACAACGCCTCCGGCATGTTCTGCAACACCACCACCGTTGACATGTTCAGCATCCCGCTGTCGATCCGGCTGCTCGGTGACGTGGAGCAGGCCACCGGCAAGCTGGTCGACGGCGGCCGGGACGCGATCTTCGCCGAGCTGTCCCGCCAGCCCGGCTTCGAGCGGCTGGTGCTCGGCGACGGGCTGCGCGTCATCGCGCCGGGCAAGGGCATCGAGACGGGCCGCTTCGACCCGGCGTACTACGACGGTTACATCGCCGAGACCTGGGACCGGTACAGCCGTACCGAGCTGCGGGTCCACGGGCCGACGGGCACCTTCCGGGGCCGGGTGGTCGACGGGCGGTTCACCTTCGACGGCGGGGTACGCGCCTTCGACCGGCCGTCGACGCTCAACGTGTTCCACTGCGACGGGGCGCTCGCCGCCCCCAACGACGGGCGCTCCGGGCCGGTGGCGGCGGTCCTCGGGGCCGGGTTCAACCGGTCGGTGCTCGACCAGCCGGACCAGCCGACCACCAGCCGGGACGCCTACTACCAGCATCCGGTGACCAACCACTACTCCCGGGTGCTGCACCGGCACAGCGCCGACGGCCGCGCGTACGGCTTCCCCTTCGACGACGTCGCCGACGACGCCTCCTACATCCAGGACACCGCACCCCGGGAGATGACCATCACGCTCACCCCGTTCGGCGGGGGCGCGGCCGGACAGCCGGCACCCGAGGCCGAGCGCCCGGTGGTCGTCGAGCGTCCGGTGGAGGTCGAGCGTCCGGTTGAGGTCGCCGCCGCCCGGGGCGTGGGCCAGGAGATCGCGGCGGTCAGCTTCGACCGGCAGCAGGGCGTACGGAAGGAGCCCTCCAGCGAGGGCGGCGAGCACCTGGGCTTCCTCGCCCACGGCGACTGGGCCGGGTACCGGGGGGTCGACTTCGGCCGCGAGCCGGCGACCCAGTTCCAGGTGCGGGTGGCCTCCGGCGCGCCGCAGGGCGTCTCCGGCCTGATCGAGGTACGCCTCGACGCCCCCGGCCTGCCGCCGGTGGGCAGCGTCGCGGTGGCCGGCACCGGAGGCTGGCAGAACTGGGTCACCGTGCCGGGGAACCTCGCCCCGGTGACCGGGGTGCACGACGTCTACCTCACGTTCGCCAGCGGCCAACCCGAGGAGTTCGTCAACGTCCGCTGGCTGCGTTTCACCCGATGAGCGCGGCCACCCTCGTCGCCCCCGCGCACGACACCGACCGGTGGGCCGCCACCGTGCCGTCCACCGCCGTACCCCGGCCTCACCGGTCGGCGGGCCGACGGCCCGGTCGACCGTCCGATCAGTACGGTTATGCTCTCTTCCTAGACGGGCTCGACGTCGAGACGACGGCGCGGCCGTACGGGGGTGACCCGTACGTCAGGGGGAGGCGTTCTGTGTCGGCGGTGCCCAACGAAGCGCCCGGGGTGACCGGCCACGCGGCGACCGAGCGGGCCTCCCCCGAGGCCCTGATGCGCTGGATCCACGAGCAGTACCGGGGACCGCTGCTGCGCTTCCTCACCCGACTGGTCCTCGGCCGGCAGGAACTCGCCGAGGACCTGGTCCAGGAGACGTTCCTGCGCACCTGGCGGAACCTGGAGACGCTGGCGGAGGACCCGCGCCGGATCGCCCCGTGGCTCTACACGGTCGCCCGGCACGTGGCCATCGACGCGATGCGCGCCCGGCAGTCCCGCCCGCCCGAGGTGGCCATCCCCGACCTCAACCGGCTCGCCTCGGCCGACGACGAGATGGACCGGGTGGTCAGCACCCACACCGTCCGGCTGGCGTTGCAGCAGATCAAACCGGAACACCGTGAGGTGCTCGTCGAGATGTACTACAAGGGCTCCTCGGTCGCCGAGGCCGCGCAGCGACTGGGAATCCCGGAGGGTACGGTAAAGTCCAGAACGTACTATGCGGTGCGCGCGCTGCACGCAGCGATCGGCCCGACCGAGTCGTCGTGATGGCGCGACGTGTCGGTTTCCCGCTCGATCTCCCGGACGGCCGCCGTCCCGGGGGTCGTCACACCGTCACCGGTGTCTCCGGGTCGAGAAGGGGGGCGTGATGCGCACCGGGGGCGAACCTCCCACCGCTGAGCACGCCGCCCTGGCTCTCTACCTGCTCGGCGCACTCGACGACGCCGACCGGGTGGCGTTCGAGGCCCACCTGGCCGGCTGTGACGAGTGCCTGTCCGCAGCGGGTGAGATGGGCGGCGTGACCAGCGCCCTCGGCGGGCTCGACGCCGCCGACTGGGACGACCTCGCCGGGCTGACGCCCGAGTTCCCGCTACCGCCCGGGTACGGCCCACCGCCGGACCGCGCCCCCGCCGTGCCGCCTGCCGACCCGCCAACGGCCGCTGCGCTGCCTGCCGACCTGCCACCGGCCGACCCGCCGTCGCCAGGTCCGCCACCGGGCCCGCTGTCGGCCGACCCGCCGCCGGTGGGCCCGCCATCCCCCACCGGTTCCGGTCGTCCGGCGGCACCGGTGCCGCTCGCGCGTCCGCCCGCCGGCTCGCCGCCGCCGGCACCCCCCGCCGACGGCGAGCCGGTGACACCCACCGCCGACGGTGTGCCGGCGACCGTCGCCGGATCGACCCCGACCCCCGCCGACGCCGGGCCGCTCGCCGACGTACCGCCGGCCCCGCGGTCCGGCACGCCGGTCGTGGCCCCCCGACGGGGTGACCGCCGGGGGGCCGGCCCGCGTACCACCGGCCGTGGGGCAGGCAGCCGCCCCGGCGGGGACCGGCCCGCGACGGCCCCCGGCACGGGGGGCACCCGCCCCGCCGACCCGGCCCGGCGTCGCCGGATGGTCCTCTGGGGCGGGGTGGCCGCCGCGCTGGTGGCAGTCGTCCTGGCCGGCGGGACCGCCGTGGTCGACGGCTTCGGCGACCGCAGCGGCGTGGTGCTCACCGCGACCGGGGAGGCGCCGGCCGAGGGGGTGAGCCTCTCCGTCGCGATCACCACCGACGAGGGGCGGGGCTCCACCATCCGGATCACCGCCACCGGCCTGCGTCAGGGCCTGCGGTACCGGCTGTTCGCGGTGACCCGCGACGGCGTCACCCACGTGGTGCGGGACTGGACCGCCTCGACCGGCCCGCAGGAGGTGACCGGCGAACTGTCGCTGCCGGTCGCGGACCTGGCCTTCGTCACCGTGGGGCTGGTGGACGGCACCGCGATCGTCACCGCCCCGATCTCCCGCTGAACCGTCCCGACCCGCCCGGCCGGGGTCCGGGCGACCCGGCCCGCGCCCCGGACCCCACCCGCCGGTCCGGAGCCGGGCAGGCCACCGGGGTCAGTACGGGTCGGTGTGCGGGACCTCCTTGGCCCGGTGCGCGCCCGCCTTGCAGCCGGCGAACGGCCCGGCCGGGTTGCGCAGGCTGGTCAGCACCGGTTCCAGGTAGTCGCGGTGCCAGTTGGCCGGGCCGCACAGGCCCGCCTCCGGGCCGGTGAGTTCCTGCCAGGCCAACCACAGGCCGTGCAACTGCGCCACCGCCTCGGGGTGCCGCCACCACTGCCCGCACCACGGCGCGGTCGAGGACGCCTCCCGGGCGTAGATCGGCACGAGCAGCAGCCGGACCCAGTTGCTGAGCAGCTCCAACTCCTCGACGTACTCGTCGTCACGCAGGTAGAGGATGAACGGCGAGGTGGGCGGCCGGTCGCCCGGCGGCGCGTCGTCGGCACGGGTCTGCTCCTGCGGGGTGGTCACCGTCATGGACACTCCTCATCGGTCTGCCGGTCGGATCGGTTCCGCCGGTCGGTGCGGTCAGTCGCCCGAGGCGGTGGGGCTGGGCGAGGCGGTGGGCGGGAACGACGGCGGCGGACCGCCGATCCCCTGGTACTTGGCGAACAGGGACCTGACCTGCGCGAGGTAGAGCTGCGCGGCGTTGGTGGAGGGCACGCCACCGGCCCGGCGTACCTCGTCGATGCCGACGGCGTACGCGGCGAGCGTCAGATCGAGCACGTCACCGATCGCCTCGCCGTCGTCCAGCAGGGCCTGGGCCTGCCCGGCCAGCGCGCAGACGTGCTTGGCCTGGGCGGCGATCGAGTCCTCCTCGTCGACCGCGTCGGTGTCGCCGTCGTCGTCGGCGTCCTCGCCGTACCGGGTGAACACCTCGGGCGGCAGTTGGGAGATGCCCTTCTCCCCGTTCGGGCCGACCTTCGCCGGGTCCCACCCGGAGGCCACCTCGATCTGCGCGGCGATCACCACGGGTCCGATCTGGGTGCAGGTCTTCCCGGCGTCCTCGATGCTGTCCGCCAGCCCCTCGGGCACCTGGTCGGGGTCGAGGGTGCCCTTGCCGTCGCCCTGCGCGGCGGCCAGCGAGTCGTCGGCGGCGCTGACCGGGTCGGCCGACCCACCGCCGCCGCCGAAGAGCAGGATCAGCGCGACGAGCGGGGCCAGCAGCACGCCCAGCGCGCCGATCACGAAGACGGCGGCGGCCCCGACCACCCCGGCCACCGGGGTCGCCAGGCAGCTCAGCCCGGCCGCGACGGCCGCGCCGATCAGCGCCGCGCTGCTCCGGTTCGACCCTTGCGTCGGCTCCGCGCCGTCGTTGTCGGACGCTGCCATGTCGCCTCCCAGGCTGCTCACCACCGTGGTGGAAAAAAGTTCGTCCCCGGCGTGAACCGGGTGGCGGGGCCTGTCGTAGTGGCGTCCGTCGACCGCCCGCCCGCCGTACTGACGGGTCCGGACCCGGGGTGGTTCAACCGGGAAGTCGACGACGTGGAGCGACATCCGAAAGGAGGTGGGTGCATGGGGTCCGCGACGATGACCGACCCGGCAGCGCGGATGCCACCGGGGCCGCCGTCCGCCCGGACCGGTCCCGGGGCGGCCCCGTCCCGGCGTTCCCTGGCCGAGACGGGGCTCGGCTGGATCGCGGCGCACGGGGGCGCCGGCACGACGACGCTGTCCCGGCTCTTCGGCGGCGTCGACCTCGGCTGCCGGTGGCCGGACGCCGCGCGGGCGGAGCCGGCCACGGTGATGCTGGTCGCCCGGACCAACGCCGAGGGTATGCGGGCGATGTCCCGGGCGCTCAACGCGCTGCGGGAGGGACGTCATCCGCCCGGCATGCGGCTGGTCGGCCTGGTGTTGCTGGCCGACGCCCCGGGCCGGCTGCCGCCGGCGCTGGCCCGCCGCATCCGGGTGCTGCGGTCGGTCGCGCCGGTGCACCGGGTGCCGTGGATTCCGGCGTGGCGGCTGGGACAGCAGCCCGCCCGGATGCCCAGGGCCCTGGACCGGTTGCGGGCGGCGACCGGACCGGCCGGCGAGGGGAGGACCCCGTGACCTCCGGGTACGGGACCGTCGCCGCGGTCCTGGCGCGCGGTCCGGCGGCGGCACCCTCCCCGCTGCCGGCCTTCAACCCCCCGCCGCCGTACAACCCGGCCGGTGGCGCGGCCGACGACCTGCTGAACCTGCTCGCCTGGGGGGTCAGCGCGGCGGGCGTCGCCGGGCTGCTCATCCTCGGCATCTCGATGGCCATCCAACTCAACCGGGGTGTGCCCGGGGAAATGAGTGACCACTTCCGCGGGGCGGTGTTCGTCGCGATGGGCTGCGTGCTCGGTGCGACCGCCGGACCGCTCGTCATGTTCTTCGGCGACCTCGGACTCTGAGCCGACCGCCGCCGGCCGCAGCGCACCCGCACTGCCGGCCCTGTTCCACCTCCGTCACCGCCGGAGCGTCGTCGACGCCTCCGGTGATGCCACCTGCCCTGAAGGAGCTGTTCCGATGACGTTCACGAGCCTGTCCCAGTACGCGGCGGCCTATCTGTTCGCCCGCCTCCCGATGGCCCCCGATCCGGGACCCGGCAGCGGAATCAACCCCAAGCCCGGCGCCCCGGGCCAGTTGACCACCCTGGTGAACAAGCTGTTGGGCCTGATCGCCTGGGCGGGCACGGCCGCCGGGGTGGCCGGGGTACTGATCACCGGCACGATGATGGCGATCTCGGTGAAGCGGGGCGAGAGTTCCGAGCACATGTCCCGCCTCGGCCTGGTGCTGGGCGGCTGCATCCTGGTCGCCGTCGCGGGTCCGTTGGCCAACTTCTTCCTCGGTGGTGGCGGCACCACCGAGGGCCAGCCGCAGTGACCGGCGGGCGAGGCCGCTCCCCGGCGGACCCGCCGTTCTGGACCGAACGGGGCTGGCTGCTGTCCGTCGCGTTCCTCGCCGGCATGGCGCTGCTGGCGGCGGGGGTCTGGGTGTCCGGGGTGACCCGGCAGACGTCTGTCGACCCGGTGGCCCGCGCCGCCGCCGAGGCGCAGGTGGCGCAGTGTCCACCCCGGCCGGTGGTGGCGTCCGGGCCGGCGGTGCCCCCCGACGACGTGGCGTGGCGGACCCTCGACGGCGGCGACCGGGTGCCGGTCTCCGCGACGCAGGGGCCGTCGCGCACCGCCGACGGGGTGCTGGGCTGCTTCGCGCACACCCCGATCGGTGCGGTGCTGGCGGCGCATGCCGTGCCCACCCAGCTGGCCGGGCCCGCCTGGCGGACGGTGGCCGACCGGCAGGTGCTGCCGGGGCCGGGCCGCGACGTGCTGGTGGCCCGGCTGGAGGCCGCCGCCGGGGTGGTCACCAGCCGGGGCGGCGGCAGCTACGCGGGTTTCGCCCTGTCCCGGTACGCGGCCGACGCCGCCCGGGTGCAGTTGCTGGTCAAGACCGGTGCCGGGGGCTACGTGGCGACCCTGGTCGAGCTGCGCTGGGACGCCGGCGACTGGAAGGTGACGCCGTCGCGGGCCGGCGTGGTGCACGCCTCGCTCGGCACGGTCACCGGCAGCGCCGGCTACACCCTCTGGAGGAAGTAGATGGGCGGGTGTTCACCTCCCAGTCCGCTGGACATCATCACCGGCTTCTTCTCGTTCCTCGGTGACCCGATCGGCACCCTGGTCCGGATGATCGCCAACCTGATGCTGGCCGCCGCGATCTCGATCTTCGCCGAGCTGAGCGCCTCGGTGCCGACGCTGGGCACCACGACCGAGGGCGGTCCGGACGACGTACCGAGTCTGATCAGCGACCAGATCGAGTGGGTCGTGACCTACCTGGCGATCGGGTCGGTGCTGTTCGCCGCCGCCCGGATGGCGATGGAACGCAAGGGCACCGCCGGGCGGACCGCTCTGCAGGGTTTCCTGCGGGTCATCCTGGTCGCCGGGGCCGGTTCGTGGGTGGTGGGCCGGGCGGCCAGCCTCTCCGACGGCTTCTCCGACCATCTGCTCAAGTCGGCGGCCATGCAGGTGATCATGGGTGTGCCGTGTGTGGACAACGGCTCCTCCATCGAGTCGTTCCTGCTGCTGGTGCTGGCCTTCCTGCTGCTGATCGCCGCCATCGTGCACGTGCTGATGCTCTACCTGCGGCTGGGCGTGATGACCATCATGCTCGGTACGCTGCCGCTGGCCGCCGCCGCGTCGATGACGAACTGGGGCGCCGGCTGGTGGCGCAAGCACATCGGTTGGACGGTGGCCTGGCTGCTCTACAAGCCCGCCGTCGGTCTGATCATGTTCTCCGGCGCGGAGATGCTCGCCGTCGGCAGCCGCACCCAGAACTCCTCGCACATCCGCATCGCCGGCATCGGTGTGCTGCTGCTGTCGGCGATCGCCCTGCCGGCACTGCTCAAGATCGTGGTACCGGCCACGGCGGCGCTGGGCACCGGCGACCCGACCGGCACCGCCGTCTCGGCCGCGGGCGGCATGGTCGCCTCCGGCGCGAAACGGGTCGCCGGGTCCGCCCTGTCCTCCGGCGGTGCAGGGGGCGGTGGCGCGCCGTCCGGGGCCCGCGGGCCGCAGGGCAGCCGGGGCGACAGCGGCCGGCAGGGACCGTCCGGCGGCGAGGGCCGCACCGGCCGGAACGCGGGCGGCTCCGCCGGCTCCGCGGCGGCGGCAAGTTCCGCCGCCCGGCTGGCCGGGCCGGTCGGGGCGGCGATCGACGGGGCGCACCGGGCGGCCCGCGCCGGCCGGAGCATGGCGGCCGGCACCGTGTCGGGCGCGGACGGCGACGCCGGCCACAACTGACAGTGCGCTGCGACGGCCGGCCGGCCGTCGCCCGGGTGAGACGAGGGGGAGGCAATGACGACCGAAGCCGCCATCGAACCGACGTACGGCAACTGGCGTCGGCCACGCCGGGCCGGGCTGGGTCCGCTCGGCCTGGTCGGCACGGTCGGAGTGTTCGGCGGGCTGGTGCTGGTGCTGCTGGCCTCGCTGGCGTCGCTGCAGGCGGCGTTCGTGGTCGGCGTGCCGCTGGTGGTGGCGCTGCTGCCGATGGCCGTACGCACCCAGGACGGCCGCAACATGTACCAGCTCCTGACGTTGCGGATCGGCTGGTCGCGTCGGGTGTCCCGGCGCGAGCACCTGTACGTCTCCGGGCCGCTCTCGGCGCGACCGGGTGGCCGGTTCCCGCCGCCCGGCCTGCTCAGCGGGGTGCTCGCCCGGGAGGGTCGGGACGCCTACGACAGACCGTTCGGGGTGCTGCACCACAAGAGCCGCAACCTCTACACGATCGTGCTGCGGTGTGAGCCCGACGGCGGGTCGCTGGTCGACCCGGAGCAGGTCGACACGTGGGTGTCGCTGTGGGGGGAGTGGCTGTCCCGGCTCGCCCACGAGCCGGGGCTACGGGGGGCGTCGGTGGTGGTGGAGACCGCCCCGGACCCGGGCACCCGGCTCGCGGCGGAGGTGCTGCCCCGGTTGGACGCCGCCGCTCCCGCCGCCGCCCGCGCGGTGCTGGAGGAGGTGGTCGAGGACTACCCGTCGGCGTCGTCGGAGATGAACTCCTACATCACCCTCACCTACGCCCCGGTGGGTGGGCCGCGACGCGATCCGGAGGACGTGGTCACCGACCTGGCCATCCGGGTGCCGAGCCTGCTGACCGGGCTGATCGGGGCCGGTGGGGGTGTCGCCGAGCCGCTGTCCGCCGAGCAGATCGCCGAGGTGGTCCGGGTGGCGTACGACCCGGCCTGCGCCGCCGAGGTGCTCAGCGTCCGGGCCGAGCACGGGCAGACCGGGCTGGAGTGGGCCGACTGCGGGCCGGTCGCCGCGGTCGAGTCGGTGGACGCCTACCAGCACGACTCGGGGGTGTCCCGGACCTGGCTGCTCACCCTGGCCCCCCGGGGCACGGTGCGCTCCAGCGTGCTGCGCACCATGCTCGACGCGTCCGCCGGCACCCGCCGCAAGCGGGTGGCGCTGCTCTACCGGCCGATCGACCCGGCGACCTCGGCCCGCATCGTCGAGGCCGACCGGCGTACGGCGCAGTTCATGGCCACCTCCGGGCGGGGCATGGTGCAGGCGCGGGCCGCCGCCGAGGTCCGCGCCGCCGAGCAGGCCGCCGCCGAGGAGGCCACCGGCGCGGGGCTGGTGGAGTTCTCGCTGATGCTCACCGTCACCGTCGACGACCGGTCCCAGCTCGACGACGCGTCGGTGCTGGTCCGCAACATGACCGGGGCGACCCGGATCGCGATGCGGCCGGCCCACCGGATGCAGGCGGCGGCGTTCACCTGCACCCTGCCGGCCGGAATCCTTCCGTGGGAGCAGACCGTGCTGCCACACGAACTCCAGGAGGCGATGTGAGCGGCGCACCGGACGGGCTCGGGGCAGGCTGGCCGGCCGGGACCTCGGGGGCGCGGACCGCGCTGACCGGGCTGGTCGGCGACCCGGACGACGGGGCCCCCGTACCGCCGAAGAACACCCGGCCGCCCCGGCCCCGCCGGGAGCTGCCCCCCTCGGCGCGGGGGTGGGAGGGGCCCGGTGGCGGGCGGGTCGGCTACCTCGACGCGCCCACCATGTGGCGGGCCACCACCGTGCAGGCGTGCGGGCTGTGGCCGTTCTCGGCAGGCTCGGGGGCGCCGATGTCCGGGGTGCCGCTGGGCCAGCACCTCTACACCGGCGCCACGGTCTGCGGCGATCCGATCTCCTGGTTCACCCGGGCCCGCTACATCTCCAACCCGTCGCTGTTCATGCTGGGCATGCCCGGCCTGGGCAAGTCGACCCTGATCAACCGGATGGCGGTGGGCCTGGCCGCGACCGGGGTGGTGCCGCTGGTCCTCGGCGACCTCAAGCCGGACTACGCGGACACGGTCCGTGCCCTCGGCGGGCAGGTGATCCCGATCGGGCGCGGCGTGGGCGGGATCAACGTGCTGGACCCGGGGGCGATGGGGCTGGCCGCCGAGCGGATCGGCGGCCGGGCCGGCCGGGCGCTGGCCGCCGAGACGCACGGCCGGGTGCTGAACATGGTGGCGGCGCTGCTGACCATCGTGCGCGGTCGGGCCCTGGACGACCACGAACAGTCGGTGCTCTCGGCCTGCCTGCGGCACCTGCGCGAACACACCCCGCAGGGCCGGGCCCCGCTGCTGCCGGACCTGCTGCGGGTGCTGGAGGAGGGGCCGGACCGGGTCCGTGCGGTGACCCTGGACCGGGGCCAGGAGAGCCGCTACCGCGACGCGGTGGACCCGCTGCACCGCTCGCTGCTGGGCATCCTCGACGGGGCGTTGGGCGACACCTTCGGCTCGACCACCTCCACCCGGATCGACCCCGACGCACCGGCGGTGTGCATCGACATCTCCCGCATCGGCGAGTCCGACACCCAGCTCACCGCGGCGGCGATGCTGGCCGCCTGGTCCGAGGGGCTGGGCACGGTCGCCGCCTCGCACGCCCTGGCCGACGCCGGCCTGGCCCCACGCCGCTGGTTCTTCACCATCCTGGACGAGTTGTGGCGGCCGCTGCGGGCGGCCTCCGGCATCGTCGACCGGATCGACGCGTTGACCCGGCTCAACCGGTCGCTCGGCCTCGGCGATGCCAAGATCACCCACACCCTCAAGGACGCCGAGGCGTTGGGCTCCGACGCCGACCGGGCCAAGGCGCGTGGTTTCGTGGAACGGGCCGGGATCGTCGCCTGCGCCGGACTGCCGGCGGCGGAGATGACCGACCTGGGCCGGGTGATCGGCCTGTCCAAACGGGAGATCGAGCTGGTCTCCTCCTGGTCGTCGCCGCCGGGCTGGGCGAGCACCGGCAGCAACGAGGAGCCACCCGGACGGGGCCGGTTCCTGATCAAGGTGGGTGGCAGGCCCGGCATCCCGATCCGGGTGTCCATCACCGACACCGAACGGCGGCTGCACGACACCAACCAGCGCTGGGTGCAGAACGGCTACGCCGCCCAGCAGGCCGCCGAGCGGGCGGCGGCCCGGCAGGCGGTCTTCGAGGCCGAGGCGGAACTGGGCAACCTGACCACCCGGCCGGAACTGGCCGCCGACGGGGTCGCCGCCGGCGAGCGGGGGTGGCGGGCGTGAACCGGATGTCGTCGGGCGCGCCCCGGGGGGCGGACCTGTTCTTCTGGGCCTTCTGCCTGGTGGTCCTCGCCAACGCGGCGCTGTTCACGGTCGCCTGGCTGGGCGGCACCCTGGGCGCCGCGGTGACCGGGCACGGCTGGCATCCGCCGCCGTTCACGCTCGGCGCGTACCTGGCGCTGGTCTCCGGGGACACCGGGGCCCTCTGGCCCGGCGCGTCGCCGTATCCGGTCTACGCCGGGATGCTGGTGGTGGCGCTGCTGCTGGTGGTGCCGGGGGTGCTCGCCGGACGCCGGCTGCTGGACCTGCGCGGGCGCGGTGTCGGGCTGGCCCGGGTGCGTGACCTGGCCCCGCTGACCCCCGCCGGGATCGCGGCCCGCGCCCGGGAGCTGCGTCCCTCGCTGGCCGGGGTACGGCAGCTCAGCCCGGACGACACCGGCAACCTGCTCGGTGACCTGTCACCCAACGGCCCGGAGCTGCGCTCCTCCTTCGAGGACGTGGAGCTGGACCTGATGGCCCCCCGGGCCGGCAAGTCCACCGGCATCGCGGTGCCCCGGGTGCTGCGGGCCCGGGGCGCGGTGCTGCTCACCTCCAACAAGTCCGACGTGTACGCGGTGACGCGCGCCGAACGGGAACGCGTCGGTACGGTGTGGACGTTCGACCCGCAGGGCATCGCCCACGTGCCCCGGCAGATGTGGTGGGACATCCTCGCCGACTGTACGAGCATCGAGGGGGCCCGCCGGTTGGCCGGGCACTTCGTGGCGTCGGTCAACGACGACACCGCCAAGAAGGACTTCTGGATCTCGGCGGCGCAGAACACCCTGACCGCGCTCTTCCTGGCCGCCGCCCGGGGGCGGGCACCCGTCGCCGAGCTGCTCGGCTGGCTGGCCGACCCGGCCGACCGCACCCCGATCGACCTGCTGCGCGACGCCGGGCTGCCGGCGATGGCCGAGCAGCTCCAGGGCACCGTACGCGGGGCGGTGGAGACCCGCGACGGCATCTACGAGACGGCCCGGCAGTGCGTGGCGTGCCTGCTCGACCCGGAGATCCTGGCCTGGGTGTCGCCGGACCCGTACCTGCCGCAGTTCCGCCCGGAGCGGCACGTGCTCGGCCGGGACACCCTCTTCCTGCTCTCCAAGGACGGGGGCGGCTCGGCCGCCGGGGTGATCGCCGGCCTCGCCGACGCGACCCTGCGGGCGGGGGTGGTGGCCGCCGAACGGATGGGCGGCCGGCTCGACCCCCCGATGACGGCGGTGCTGGACGAGGCGGCGAACGTGTGCCGGATCTCCGACCTACCCGACCTCTACTCGCACCTGGGGTCGCGGGGGATCAACGTGGTCACCCTGTTGCAGAGCTACCGACAGGGGTCCCGGGTGTGGGGCGAGGCCGGGATGGACGCGCTGTGGGGCGCAGCCACCATCAAGCTGCTCGGTGCGGGCCTCGACGACGCCGACTTCGTGGAGAAGGTCTCCAAGCTGGTCGGGCAGCACGACGTGAGCACGGTCAGCGTCTCGCGCAGCCGGGACGGCTCGTCCCGGTCCACCTCGTACCGGCAGGAGCACGTGCTGCCGCCGGACCGGATCCGGGCCCTGCCGAAGGGGACCGCGCTGCTGCTCGCCACCGGCATCCGGCCGGCGGTGATCACGCTGCGGCCCTGGTACAAGGAGCCGGACGCGGCGCGGATCTCGGCGCAGGCCCGGCAGGAGGTCGCGGCGATCACCGAACGGGCCGCCGGCAAGGCCACCGCGACCCCGTGGCGGGAAGACCGGCGAGAAACCCCCGCCGTCGGCTGAACCGGCCCGCCGGGCCGGTCGTAAAGAGCGTGTCAACCGCTTGTCGAGCATCAGGGAGCCCAGGTGTCCTCACCCCATCAGCCGCCACCGGGCGGGACCGGAAGTCCCACCGGCAGCGAGAGTTACAGCGTCCACTACCCGCCCACCGAGAGCGGGTACGGGCAGATCAGTTACTCACCGAGCGTCTACAGCCAGGCCAGTAACCCGCAGGTCAGCTACACCCCCAGCAACTACAGCCAGGACGCCCCGAGCACCTCGTCCATGCCGTCGGGCTACGGCCAGTACAGCGCGGCCGACTACCAGGCCGAGGTGGTCCAGCCGTACAGCACATCGACCTCCTCGGGGCGCAGCAGCCCCGGCCCCGGCGACTCGATCAGCGTCGAGTGGAACGAGGGGGAGACCAGCGAGCACTCGCTGGACAGCCAGAACCGGGTGATGACCTGGGCGCAGCAGGCCGGCAGGTGGATCTACGAGAACGACGAGAAGATCGTCAACTTCGTGTCGCTGGTCGCGTCGCCCGGGGTGCAGGGCGCCGCCGGGCTGCGGGGCAACGCGGTGGCCAACAGCGTGGGCCTGGCCCTGGCCGCCGGCCCCGGCATGTACGTGGTGGGCAAGGAGGTGGTCAACTCGTTGCGCAACGGCCAGCAGGGTGACCTGGTCCGGGCCGCCTACGGCGCGGTGGCCGCTGCCGGCGCGATCACCTGGGGGGTCGGCTACGCGCCGGGACAGGACACCACGGCCGGCAACTCGGGAGCCATCGTGCACGGTGCGGGCTCCGCGTTCATGGTCACCCGGGGCCCCCGGGAACAGCCGAGGCGTTCCCGGCAGGACACGGAGTCCCGGGGAGACGTCGCCGACACCGCCAGTTCGCACCGCAGGGGCGGTGCCACCTCCCGTAACCACACGTCGCGGACCCACACCTCCCGCACCAGCGGCCGCGACAGCGGCTCGTCGCACGAGCCGGTGAACCGGCGCAACGGGTCCGACCGTACCCGCGACCACCACCGGCGCAGCGGCGGTGGCAGCAGCGGTGGTGGCGGGGGTGTCGTCCGGTAGGTCACGCCTGCCGGGAGCGGCCAGGTCGGGGTGCCGCCGCGTCCAGGGACGTGGACCGGCGGCACCCCGACGGCGTGGTGGGTGGACGGGCACACCCCGACCCTCCACCCACCACCCGCACCGGCCGTGGCCGGTCTGCCGGCCCGCTCCGCCGGGGCGGGCCGGCAGCGGTTCATCCGGCCGGCAGGGTGAACCGCCAGCGTCGTGCGCGCAGCACGGGCGCGACCCGGTCGACCGCCGCGACGCTCTGGCTGCGGTCCCCGCCACCGTCGTGCAGCAGCACCACCGCGCCGGGGGTGACCCCGTCGAGCAGCCGACGGACGAGTTCGTCGGTGCCCGGCGGCTCCCAGTCCCCGACGGCCAACCGCCAGCCGAGCGGTCGCATGCCCAGCGCGGCGGCCACCGCCGGGGTCGCACCCCAGGCCCCGTAGGGGGCCCGGAAGTACCGGACCCGGGCCGTCGGCACGGCCCGCCGGATGGCCTCGTTGGTCTCCCGCAGATCCGCCTCGATCCGCTCGGCCGACCAGGTGGTCATGTCGTCGTGGTGCATGCTGTGGTTGCCCAGGTGGTGGCCGTCGGCCACGATCCTGCGTACCACCTCGGGATGGGCCTCGACCTGCCCGCCGCAGAGGAGGAACACGGCCGCGATCCGGTGCCGCCGCAGGACGGTGAGCAGGCGCGGGGTGTCGGCGGGGTTCGGGCCGTCGTCGAAGGTGAGGCTGACCGTCCGCCCGCCGCCCCGGGCCGTGTCGAGGATGTCGGCACCCACCGGCCGGCCTACCGGCGCGGCTTCGGCGTCGCGCGCATCCGCACGTACGGCGGTCCGGCGTAGATCAGGTCGGCCTTCATCACCTGGTACGCCCGCTTGGGCTGGTAGTTCTCGTCGTAGATGGTGGCCAGGCCCTGCGGCGGGTCGTCGAAGGTGCCGGGTACCCAGGAGTGCCGGTCGGTGAAGCCCCAGACGGTGAACGACAGGCAGCGCGGCTCGGCCAGGCAGGCCTGCAACAGCACGTGGAAGTTCGCCGCGGACGCCTGGAGCCGGGGGTTGATCTCCTCCGAGTCGCCGGCCTGCACCCCGTCGGTCAGCCGGCTGCGCACGTCGACCTCGGTGAACGCGGTGGACAGTCCCAGCCCGGCGAACCGGTGCAGCGCGTCGGCGACCTGGAGGGTGTCGTAGTTGCCGTACTGGGTGCCCAGGTGACCCTGGCTGCCGACCCCGTCGACCGGCACGCCCCGGGCCAGCAGGCCCTTGACCATGTCGTAGACGAACTGGGTCTTGTCGTTGGCCGGGTCACCGGAGCCGAACGCCTCGATGTTGTAGTCGTTGTAGAACAGCAGGGCGGTCGGGTCGGCGGCGCGCGCCCAGCGGAACGCGTCCGCCACGTAGCCGGGGCCGAGGTGTTCGGCCCAGAACCCCTTGTAGTGCAGGGTGGACGGGGTGTCCCAGGGGTCACTGACGGCCTCGTTGACGACGTCCCACTGCCAGATCTTGCCCCGGTAGCGGCTGGCGACGGTGGTGATGTGCCTGCGCAGGATCGACCGCAGCTCGGTGTTGTCGATGGAGCCGTCGGCCACCCCGTCGGTGAGCCACTTGGGCAGCTGGCTGTGCCACACCAGCACGTGACCCCGGACCTTCTGGCCGTTGCGCCGGGCGGTGGCGACGAGTTCGTCGGCCGCCGACCAGTCGTAGCTGCCCCGGGTCGGTTCCAGGGACTCCCACTTCATCACGTTCTCGGCGGTGACCGTGGAGAACTCGTCGCGCACGATCTCGCGGTAGCGGGGTTCGGCGGGGTCGGCGAGGGCGGCCATGTCGACCGCGGTGCCGACGTACAGGCCGTGGCGCTGGCCCAGGGCGCGCAGGCTCTGCGCGGTCGGGTCGTACGGCCGTTCGGCGGCGGCCGGTACGGCGTTCAACACGCCGGCGGTCGCGACGGCGACCAACCCGGCGGCCATCCACCGTCTGAGCATCATCTGCGTTCCTTTCCCGAGGCGCGTCGACGGGTCGACGGCGGCGAGGTGGGCGGGGACGGTACGGCCACCGGTGCGCGCGGGGGAGGGCCGTGCCGGAACCTACCGATAGTCGGCTGTCGATTTCCGGAAGTCGACTGGAACGTTACGAGTGCAGACCCGGCCGGTCAACCATCGATACTTCCGGAACTCCTGGTCACGCTGCCGGTCGTTCCTCGCAACGTTTCGACGCCGACCGGGACCCGGGCACGACCACGACCGGCTCCACCGGAGCCGGTCGTGGTGCGGTCGGGCGTGCTGCGCCGGTCAGTGCTCCCGGTAGGTGGCCCGGTCGAAGTCGGCGTACCCGCCGTCGCCGCCGAGATCCTGCACCCAGAGCCCGAGGAACGCCCCGGTGAACCCCCAGGCGGCCGGCTCGCCGTCGATGATCAGCGCGGCGTGCTCGTCGGAGAGGATGGTCGCGTCCAGCTCGACCGGGAGCTGCTGCCAGCCGGTGCCCAGGTCGTAGCCGAAGCGCACCACCGGCCCGTCGAACTCGGCGCGCAGGCCGACCCGGGTGACGCCGCCGGTGTCCACGGTCAGCTCCGGGTGGGCGGTGCGCCGGCCGTTGTCGGAGCTGAGCAGCTCCAGCACGGTACGGCCGTCGTCCGCGCGGGTCAGGTAGAGGTGGTGCCAGTTCAGGGTGTTGTAGTAGGCGGTGATCCCGGCGAGCTGACGGTGGTCGACCGGGTCGAACTCGACGACGGTCTCCAGGGCGCACCGGGTCGCGCCGACCCGGCGGGCGACCAGGCTGGGGGCCTGCCGCCCCACCGGCGACTGTCCACCGTGGACCCGCAGGTGTGACGGGCGGGACCGCAGGTCGATCCAGTCCGGGGTGGCCGGCCGGCGCAACGTCGACCACGCCGTGCCCAGCTCGTCGGCGTCGAAGTCGTCGGTGTCGGGTTCCGCCGGCCACGGGTGCGCCGGCAGGTCGGGGGCGTCGACCTCGTCGGCGGGTACCCCGCCGGGGATCCGGGGCCAGCCGCCCGCGGGCCACTCGACCCGCTGGATCGCGGTCTCCCGGCCCAGCACGCAGCTACCCAGCGGGGAGTAGGGGCGACCGACCAGGTGGGCGAGGTACCACCCGCCGTCGGGGGTGCGGACCAGGCTGCCGTGGCCGGCCTTCTGCAACCGCAGGTCGGGTCGGCCGACCGAGGTCAGCAGCGGGCCGCCCGGGTCCACCTCGTACGGTCCGAACAGCTCGCGGGAGCGGGCCACGGTGACCTGGTGCTCCCAACTCGTGCCGCCCTCCGCGGTGATCAGCCAGTACCAGCCGTCGTGGCGGTAGAGGTGCGGGCCCTCGGTGACCCCGACCGGGGTGCCGGTGAACAAGATGCGCGGCCGGCCGACCAGCCGGCGCGCCGCCCGGTCGTACTGCTGGATCTCGATGCCGCCGAAGCGGTCCCGGCCGGGCCGCCAGTCGGCGCTCATGGCCAGCAGCCAGGTGGTGCCGTCGTCGTCGTGGAACAGCGCGGCGTCGAAGCCGCGCCCGTGCAGCTTCACCGGGTCCGACCAGGGACCGGTGATGTCGGGTGCGGTGATCAGGAAGTTCTGCGGGTCCCAGTAGCCGCTGGCGAAGCTGGCCACGTCGCTGTAGACGAGGTGGAACTGCCCGTCGTGGTAGGTCAGGTCGGGGGCCCACACGCCGTTGGAGTCGCCGCAGCCGCGCAGGTCGAGCAGGCGGCGTTCGGTGATGATCCCGCCGAGCGGTCGCCAGTGCACCAGGTCGCGCGAGTGGTGCAGGCGGACCCCGGGATACCACTCGAACGTCGAGGTGGCCAGGTAGTAGTCGTCGCCGACCCGCAGGATCGACGGATCCGGGTGGAACCCGGCGAGGACGGGATTGCGGATCGACCGGGCAGCGGTCGCCACTTCAGCGGTGTCGGTCGACACGTGCACTCCTCGGGCAGCTCTCGAAACTTTCGGAATCAGGGCCGTAGTCGGTGAAGCCCTGCACACGCTAGCCGTTTTCGCCGCGATAGGACAGAGGGCTTGACCCGCGTGGAAACAACTCGTAGCGTGCCCGCCATCGATCGGTAATACCGGCGACGCTCTGAAAGTTCCGGAGATACACGTTTCGAAACCCGCCGGCCCGGCCGGCGCCCGAGCACCTCGTGAGTCCCTGAAGGGATGGATCATGACAGCGCACCTCTCCCGCAGATCGCTGCTCGGCCTCGTCGGCGCCGGCGCCGGCGCCTACCTGCTCAGCGGCTGCAGCGACGACGCGTCCGACGACCCGGACGCGCCCCAGACGATCAACTGGTGGCACATCCAGAACACCGAGCCGATGCTGCCGGTCTGGGCGGCGGTGGCCCAGGAGTACCAGAGCGCGCACAGCAACGTGAAGATCGAGATCCAGCCGCTGGAGAACGAGGCGTTCAAGGCCAAGCTGACCACCGCCACCCAGGCCGGCTCCCCGCCTGACCTGTTCCAGTCCTGGGGCGGCGGGGTGCTCAAGCAACAGGTCGACGCGGGCCTGGTCAAGGACCTCACCGAGACCATCGCCCCGTGGAAGGACGGCCTGCTGCCGCTGTCGCTGGAGCCGTACACCGTGGACGGCAAGATCTACGGGGTGCCGTTCGACATCGGCATGGTCGGCTTCTGGTACAACAAGGACCTCTTCGCCAAGGCGCAGATCGCCGCGCCGCCGGCCACCTGGGCCGAGCTGCTCGACGTGGTCCGCAAGCTCAAGGCCGCCGGGATCACCCCCGTGGCGCTGGCCGGCAAGGACAAGTGGCCGGCCCACTTCTACTGGGCCTACCTGTCCATGCGCATCGGCGGTCTGGGCGCACTCCAGCAGGCCGCCAAGGACAAGAACTTCGAGACCCCGGACTTCGTGGCCGCCGGCGAGCGGTTCAAGGAGCTGATCGACCTTCAGCCGTTCCAGAAGGGCTTCCTCGGCGCCGAGTACGGCTCCCCGGACGGCCAGGCCGCCACCATGGGCAACGGCGGTGCGGCGCTGGAGCTGATGGGGCAGTGGGCGCCGTCGGTGCAGGCGTCCAGCTCGACCAGCAAGAAGGGGCTCGGCGACAAGCTTGGCTTCTTCCCGTTCCCGGCCGTCGACGGCGGCAAGGGTTCGGCCACCGAGGTCTTCGGCGGTGGCAACGGCTTCGCTGTCGGCAAGGACGCCCCGCCGGCCACCATGGACTTCCTCAAGACCCTGCTCAGCGTCGACGTGCAGCGTCGCAGCACCAAGACCGGCGCGGTGCTGCCCACGGTCAAGGAGGCCACCGACGCCATCGCCGACCCGAACGCCAAGGTCGTCGCGCAGACGCTGGCCGCCGCCACCGGCTTCCAGCTCTACCTGGACCAGGCGTACCCGCCGGCCGTCGGCCAGCAGGTCAACGACAGCGTCGCCGCCTTGGTCGCCGGCAGCAAGTCACCCGCGCAGATCCTCAAGGACATCACCCAGGTGGCGAAGACCCAGTAGTGACGTCCCACCCCCACCGATCACCAGCCGCCGGCGAGAACTGAGTGGAGCAGGCATGACCACGCCATCGATCCTGTCGAACGCGGGACCCGGCGGCCGAGTGACCGAACCGTCGGGGCCGGGGCCGGGCGGCGTACGCCGTACCGGCCGCCGGCCCCGGCCGGGCCGCCGCCGTGCCCTGGCCGTCTTCCTCACCCCGTCCCTGTTGCTGTTCCTGCTGCTGGTGCTGACCCCCATCGTGGTGGCCGGCTACGCCAGCCTCTACAAGTGGAACGGCTTCGGGCTGCCCGAGAACTTCATCGGGCTGGACAACTACACCCGCGCCTTCGGCGATCCGGTGTTCCGGGGCGACCTGTGGCACGGACTCGTGCTGATCGTGCTCTCCCTGGTCGTCCAGCTGCCGGTCGCGATGGGCCTGGCGATGCTGCTCAACCAGCCGCTGCGGGGTCGCGCCATCTACCGGGTGATCTTCTTCGCCCCGTACGTGCTCTCCGAGGTCACCACCGCGGTCCTGTTCAACCTGGTGTTCTCGCCCAACCGGGGGTTCGGTGACGCGATCTCCCGGTTTCTGGGTGCCGACGCGGGAGCGGTCTTCGCCGACCCGGACACCGTCCTGTACGCCGTCTTCCTGGTGGTCTCCTGGAAGTACTTCGGCCTCTACATGATCCTCTTCCTGGCCGCCCGGCAGAACATCCCCAAGGAGCTCAACGAGGCGGCGGTCACCGACGGGGCCAACGCGTGGCAGGCGTTCCGGCTCGTGACCCTGCCGCTGCTCGGGCCGACCATCCGGATCAGCGTGTTCCTGTCGGTCATCGGCACCATCCAGCTGTTCGACATGGTCTGGGTACTCACCGGCGGTGGGCCGATCCACGCCTCGGAGACCATGGCCGTGACGATGTTCCAGTTCGGCTTCCGCCGCTTCGAGGTCGGCTACGCCAGCGCGATCAGCATCATCATGTTCCTGCTGAGCCTCGTCTTCGCCCTCATCTACCAGCGCATCGTCCTGCGTCGCGACACCGAGGGCGCCCTCACCGTGCAAGGAGACCAGCGATGACCAGCCCGGCGAACCCGGCCCAGCGGGCCCGCCGCCTCCTGCTGCACCTCATCTCCATCGCCGTCGGCACGCTCATCGTGGTGCCGGTCTGGTTCGGGGTGATCGGCGGGTTCAAGGACAACGGGCAGCTCTCCACCAACCCGCTCGGCCTGCCCGACCCGTGGGTGCCGGCCAACTACGTCGAGATCTTCACCGCCGGGGTGTTCTGGCGCAACGTCGGCAACAGCGTTCTGATCGCCGTGGCCAGCACGTTCGTCGTGGTCGCGGCGGCGGCGATGGCCGCGTACGTCTTCGCGCGGTTCGCCTTCCGGGGGCGGGAGTTCCTGGTCACCCTCTTCGCGATCGGGCTGATGTTCCCCTTCGCGGTGGCGATCCTGCCGCTGTTCATCCTGCTGCGCGGGATGGGGCTGCTGGACAACCCGCTCGGGGTGATCCTGCCGCAGGCCGCCTTCGGCCTGCCGATCACCATCATCATCCTGCGGCAGTTCTTCCGGGCCATTCCCGGCGAGGTCGAGGAGGCGGCGACCCTCGACGGCTGCGGTCCCTTCGGGTTCTTCTGGCGGGTGCTGCTGCCGATGGCCCGTCCCGCGCTGGCCACCGTGTCGGTGCTGGCTCTGGTGAGCAGCTGGAACAACTTCATGCTGCCGCTGGTGGTGTTCACCGACCAGAGCTGGTGGACCCTGCCGCTGGGGGTCCAGGCGTTCCAGGGGCAGTACTCCGACGACACCGCGAAGGTGCTCGCCTACGTCGTGCTGTCGATGATCCCGGCGCTGGGCTTCTACGCCATCGCCGAACGTCAGCTCATCGGTGGGCTCTCCGGCAGCGTCAAGGGGTGACCCCGACCTGCTGCGATAGCCTTCTGCGACCGTAGTTCCCCCGACCGAAAGGGCGACCGTGGGCTCCGAGAACGGCAGGAACGTCACCATCGCGATGATCGCGCGGTTGGCGGGCGTCTCCGTGCCCACGGTCTCCCGGGTGATCAACGGCCGGTCCGACGTCGCCCCGCAGACCCGGGAACGGGTGGAGGAGCTGCTCACCCGGCACGGCTACCGTCCCCGCTCGGCGGCGCGACGTACCCAGTCCGCCCTGATCGACCTGGTCTTCAACGACCTGGACAGCCCGTGGGCCGTGGAGATCATCCGTGGGGTGGAGGACGTCGCGCAGGCCAGCGGGGCCGGCACGGTCGTGTCGGCCATCCACCGGCGCACCTCGTCGGCCAAGCAGTGGCTGGACAACATGCGGACCCGATCCACCGAGGGGGTCATCTTCGTGACCTCGATGGTGGAGCCGCCGTTGCAGGCCGAGCTGCGCCGGCTGCGGCTGCCGGTGGTCATCGTCGACCCGGCCGGGGTGGCCCCCCAGGAGGCCCCCACCATCGGCGCCACCAACTGGGCGGGGAGCCTGCGCGCCAACCAGTACCTGCTCGGCCTGGGTCACCGGCGGATCGGCTTCATCGCCGGCCCGCCGCAGCTGATGTGCAGCCGGGCCCGGATGGACGGCTACCGGGCCGCGCTCGACGCCGCCGGCCTCGCCGTCGACGACCGGCTGGTGCGGCCCGGCAACTTCTACCACGAGTCCGGCTACACCGCCGGCATGCACCTGCTGGGCCTGCCCGAACCGCCCACCGCGATCTTCGCCTCCAGTGACCAGATGGCGCTCGGCGTCTACGAGGCGGTCCGCAAGCGTGGCCTGCGGGTGCCCGACGACGTCAGCGTGGTCGGCTTCGACGACCTGCCGGAGGTCCGCTGGTGCTCGCCGCCGCTGACCACGATCCGGCAACCGTTGGCCGAGATGGGCATGTTGGCCGCCCGGACCGTGCTGCGGCTGGCCCGGGGCGAGACGATCGAGAGTCCGCGTATCGAGCTCGCCACCGATCTGGTCGTCCGGGACAGCGCCGCCGCGCCGCGTAGCCGCTGACCCGGACCGCAAACCGGGTCGGTGGTCGGCCGATCGACGCCGGGAGGCGGTCCGTGGCGGCCGGTCGGCCGGCCCCGGAGGGCCCGATCGGACAGCATTGCATCGACAGTCATCGAATGCCAAACTGTTCTGGCGTCGTCACGCCCGGGAGCCGGCGTGACCACTCGTGCGCCGATCCGTCGGACACGCGAGGTGGCCGCGCCACCCCGCGCCGGGCAGTCCGCGACGGTGCCCACCGGTCGGTCGTCCTCGTCCCGTCGGTCGCGCCGTCCGGCGTCCACCCGGCCAGGACAGCCGATGATCGCGCAGCACCTCACCCGCCCACCGCACGGTGGGCGACAGTCCCGGACCCGGCACCCCAGGCCTGTCCCGGCCGCCGGTGCCCCCGCAACCCTCTCGGAGGTACGGATGCTCCGCACGCTCGGCGTGGTGCTGGCGACCACGACCCTGACCCTGGCCGGTTGGGCCGGCACCCTCACCGGGGCCCAGGCCCAGCCGGCGCTCTCGGCCACCCCGCTACCCACCCCCACCTACGCGTGCCCCCCGGCGCTGCCGGTCTCCGGACAGTTCCTGTCGGCCAGCCCCACGAGCATCACCGTCCGGTACTCGATGATCATGACCCCGCCGTGCGGCTACGACCCGCCGATGACCCTGGTCGTCTTCGCCAGCCGGGAGGACGCGACGGCCTGGCTGAACCCGGTCGCCTCGGCGGTGTCCGGCCCGGAACGGCAGGGTGAGATCACGGTCACCGGGCTGACCCCGGACAGCGACTACTGGTACCGGTTCAGCGCCGGGGAGAAGCACGACCCGTACGTCATCAGCGGGCCGGTCCGGACGCTGCCGGCCGGGTCGGCGTCGTGCCGGGCGACGATCACCGTCGACAACCGCTGGACCGGCGGGTTCGCCGCCACGGTCACCGTGCGCAACACCGCCGAGCAGACGCTCAACGGCTGGCAGGTCAGCTGGCGGTGGTACGGCGACGAGCGCATCTCGGCGCTCTGGAACGGCGTGCTCAGCACCTCCGGCACCGACGTCACGGTGCGCAACGCCTCCTGGAACGGCACGCTGGCCCCGGGTGGCAGCACGACGTTCGGCATGCTCGTCTGGACCAACTCGCCGGCCGCGCTGACGCTGAACTGCGGCCGGTGACCGTCGGCCGGCAGGCGACGGCCGTGCCGGCGCGCGGACACACCGCACGGAACCGAGGTTCCCGACCGCGTGCCGCCACCCACCGGGGTTGGCGGCACGCGGTCGGTCCGGCCCGCCACGCGGCGGGTCGTCAGACGGTCAGCGACTGCCTGATCCGCGCGTACTCGGCGGACATCTCCGGCGTGGCCAGGAAGTCGTCGAGCACGGCCGAGACCCGGTAGTCGACCTCCTCGACGGAGCGCAGGGCGAGTTCGTGCAGCTCGCCGCGCCGGTGCTCCTCCAGGTAGCTGGTCCAGTGTTCGAGGGCCGACAGGGCGATCAGTAGGCCGGGGTCCATGTCGCCGTCGGCGAGGATACCCTCGTCGATCCGGTCGAGGTGGGCGCGCAGCTCACTCGCGCCGGCCGTGGCGATCCGTTCCCGCGCGGCGGCCAGCGCCGCCCGGGCGTCCTCGTCCAGGTCGTCCTCGCCGGCCTCGTCGATCAGGTCGGCCTCCAGCAGGCGGGTGACCGTCGCCAGCCCGAAGGCGTGCAGGGCGTCCTCGTCGGCCGTGTCGACCAGCTCACGGATGGCCGCTTCGCACTCGTCGTATCGCACCGGGCCAGGGTAGTGCCCGGTCGGCGGGCCACTGCCGGTGGCCCGCCGACCGGGACGGGAGCCTCGCGCCCGCTCTACGGCCGCCAGCGGATGTTCGGGTTCACCTGACCGGTCCAGTTGAAGATGGCCATGTTGTCCCACTGGTTGCCGGTGCCGTTGATGTTCGCCGGGTCCCACCCGTTGCCGGGCACCGCGTACCAGGTCGGCTCCCAGTAGAAGACGCCGACCGCGCCGGCGTTGCGGGCGGTGTCCTGCACCCAGGAGAACTCGGTGGCCTGGCCGCTCCAACTCGCCTGGTGGCCCGCGCAGGGTTCGGTGCCGTTGATCGCGTTCGGCTCGTTGTCGGCGTTCGCGGCGGTGAACGGGTACGCCGTCTCGGTGAGCACCACCGGCTTGCCGTACCGGGTGCGGACGTCGGTGATGACGTTGTAGAGGTTGGCCAGCGTGCCGTGCCACATGCAGTAGTACGACAGGGCGGTCAGGTCCCACTGCACGCCCTTGGCCCGGATGCCGTCGTAGAACCAGCGGGCGTGGTCCATGCTGTCCGCGTTGGCGGTGTGGATGATCACCTGGGTGCCGCCGTTGCACTGTTTGGTGGCCTGGTATCCGGCCTTGAGCAGCAGGCTGAGGTTGGTGAAGTCGTTGTTGACGACCTTGCCGTCGTTCCACAGCATGCCGACGTTGATCTCGTTGCCGATCTGCACGCTGTCCGGCGTGGTGCCCTGGTTGCGCAGGCTGGTGCACACGTCGTAGGTGTAGTTGTAGACGTCGGTCTGGAGTTGGCCGATGCCGTGGTTGGCCCAGGCGGCCGGCTTGTACTGCTTGCCCGGGTCGGCCCAGGTGTCGGAGTAGTGGAAGTCGATCATCAGCTTGAGGCCCTTGGCCTTGACCGTCCTCGCGTACGCCAGCACCTTGGCCTTGTTGTTCCAGCCGCTGGCCGGGTTGTTCCAGATCCGCAGCCGGACGTAGTTGACGCCGACGCCCTTGAGGATGTCGAGCGGGTCGCGGGCGGTGCCGGTGGCGTCGTAGTACCGCGCGCCGAGGTCCAGGCTGCGCTGCACGGAGGAGACGTCCGCGCCGAGCATGGTCAGCGTGTTCGCGGCCGACGCCGACGTCGGCGGGCCGAGCAGGGCAGCCGGCAGGGCGACCGCCGCGAGGAACGCGACGGCCCAGGCCCGCAGGCGGGATCGGTACGGAGTCATCCGGACCTCCTCGGTGGTGGGGTGGTGGGGGCGTCGGGACGGCGACACCAATAGACGGGCATGACTATACCGGGGTGGGGTGGGGTTGCCGACGCGCGAGCGGGCCACCCGGGAGACCCGGATGGCCCGCCTGCGTCAGCGACGCGTCAGAGGTTCAGGCTCCAACTGTTGAGGTAACCGGTGTCCAGGCTCGCCGCGTCCTGCACCCGCAGCCGCCAGGCGCCGTTCGCCACCTCCGGGGAGAGGTTCACGGTGTACGTCTGGTCGATGTTGTCGGCGCTGCCCCCGGAACGGCTCTGCAGCGTGTACACGCTGCCGTCCGGGGCGATCAGGCCGACCACCAGGTCACCGATGTAGGTGTGCACGATGTGCACCTCCACCTTGCTGGTGGTCGACGGGGTCGCCGCGCAACCGCTGATCACGATGGTGCTCTCCACCGTCGAGTTGTCGGCGATCGGCACGTCGGTGCCGTTGCTGCCGGAGCAGCCCGGCAGCCCGTTCACCGTCACGTTCAGCGTGGTCGTACGGGCCACCGAGGGGGCGGTGCCCACCACCGTGACCGGCACCGTGCCGCTGCCGGCGGTGGCGGCGGCGGTGACCGTGACGGTGGTCGACCCGCCGGCGGTGACCGAGGCGGGGGAGAAGGACACGCTCACCCCGGCGGGCAGCGGGCCGGTCGAGAAGGTGACCGTCTCGGCGGTGCCCCGGATGACCGTGGTGGTGACGGTGGCGGTGGCCGAGGTGCCCGGGTCGACGGTCACCGTCGCCGGGGTGACCGCGACGCTGAAGTCGTTGGCGGCGCACGACTCGGTGCCGTTGACGTTCACCGCGGTCCAGGCGGCCATCACGGCCTTGTACTCGGTGCTGCACAGGCCGTACAGGTCGGTGGCGGCCGACAGGGTGTGGATCCGCGCGGTGTTGGTCGGCTGGGCGGTGTTCACGTAGCGGGTGTTCGAGACGAAGTACGCGTCCAGCGCCCGGAACCAGATCTTTTCCGCCTTCTCCCGGCCGATCCCGGTCACCGGCGGAGCCGACCCGCACAGCGGCGAGGTGCCGTACGGGGTGACGCCGGAGCCCTCGGCCAGGTTGAAGAAGAAGTGGTTGGCCACGCCCGAGGAGTAGTGCACGTCGAGGCTGTTGGTGCTGGTCGACCAGCAGCCGTGCGACGAGCCGTCCAGCGTCGGGTTGTACATGTAGCGCAGCGGCGCGCCGGTGCCCCGGATGTCGATCTTCTCGCCGACCTCGTAGTCGCCGGGGTCGACCGGGGTGTTCGCGTAGAACTCCACCATGTTGCCGAAGATGTCGCTGGTGGCCTCGTTCAGGCCGCCGGACTCGCCGGAGTAGGTCAGGCCGCCGGGGACCACGTTCTCGGTGACGCCGTGGGACATCTCGTGGCCGGCGACGTCGAGGGCGACCAGCGGCTTGGCGTTACCGGCGCCGTCGCCGTAGGTCATCTGCGCGCCGTCCCAGAAGGCGTTGACGTACGCGTTGCCGTAGTGCACCCGGCTCGGCACCCCGGTGCCGTTGCCGAAGATGCCGTTGCGCCCGTGCACCTCGGTGAAGTAGTCGAAGGTCGTCGCCGCGCCGAAGTGCGCGTCGACGGCGGCGGACTGCCGGTTCGAGGCCGCGCCGGTGCCCCACACGTTGTCGGCGTCGGTGAAGGTGGTGCAGGTCGACGTGCCGTTGTTCATGTCGCAGGTACGGCCGTTGCCCCGGGTCGGGTCGATCATGCTGTACGTGGCCCCGGACTGGGTGGTGTCGATCGCGACCGGGCCGGCGTAGATGCTGTTACCGGTGCCGACGACGGACTCGATCTCGTCGTAGGAGCCGATCCGGGCACCGGTGATCGCGTCGCTGATCACGTGCAGCCTCGAGGGGGTCTGCCCGTCGGGCGCCCAGCCGGTGACCACCGTCTCCCAGGCCAGCCGGCCGGTCCCGCTGCTGGCGTCGACGAACAGCTCCGCCGCGCCGGTGGCGGTGATCCGGCCGGAGAACGCGGTGGTCGCCGCCTTGCGGGCCTTCGCGGCGCTGACCTTCGGGGTGGTGGCGAGGCTCAGCGGCGCGGCCAGGCCGACCGAGCTGCCGGCGTAGTCACCGTCGGCCCCGGTGCGGATGACGACGTCCCCGCCGTAGACGCGGAGCCCGTCGTAGGTGCGGGTGTAGCGGACCGCGCCCCGGCCCTGGGCGTCGCGCCTGCTGCTGTGCACGGCGTAGCGGTCCTTCGCCGAGGACCTGACGTCGCGGGAGTGCTCCTTGAGCGCTGTGTCGGCGGCGGCGACCAGCGATGGTCCCGGGGTCGCGGGCGGAGCGGCGGACGCGCTCGTGGTGGTGACCACGAGACCACTGCCGACCAGCATGGTGACGCCGGCCAGCGCTAGGGCTGATCTCAAACTGACCTCCCCGATCCGAGATGCTTTCGCATCTTTCGATGACGCGATCATCGTCGGCTGTGGAGGGTCTGGGAAGACGGATGTCGATGGATAACCATACCGAATCGGCCATCTTGCCGAGGTGATGACCGCCGGGGTGTTCCGCCCCGGTTACGGCTGGAACACCCCGGCAACACTCGCCGGACCGGTCAGCGCAGACCGGCGAACAGGTCGTCCTCCGGCAGTGCCGCCCCGGTGGTGTCACGGACCCGGACGAAGGTCTCCCGGCCCATCAGCTCGACGAACCGGTCCCGGCCCATCCGCAGGAAGAAGATGTTCTCGGTCTGGCTGGCGTGGGCGGCCAGTGCGTCGAACTTCTGCGTGCCGTAGCTGCTGGTGTCCACCCAGGTGGTGATCTCGTCGTCGGGCAGGCCGAGCTGCGGCCCCGGTGCGTCCGCGTCCGGCTCGGCCCACTCGACGCCCAGCTCCTTCATCACCCGGCCGAACTCCGCGAACGCCGTGTGCGGCACCGTGGTCCAGTAGACCTTCGCCGGGATGTCGGTCATCTCGACGGCGGCCATGGTGATCCGGTGGGCCTGGATGTGGTCCGGGTGGCCGTAGAAGCCGTTCTCGTCGTAGGTGACCACCACGTCCGGCCGGTACCGGCGGATCAGCTCCACCAGCCGCTGCGCGGCCTCCGCCACCGGCGTGTTCCAGAACGCGCCGGGCAGCTCGTTGGTCGACCAGCCCATCATGCCGGAGTCGGCGTAGCCGAGCGTCTCCAGGTGGCTGACCTTCAGCGCCGCGCAACTGGCCTCCAGCTCCGCCTGCCGCATCGCCACCACGGCGGCGGGGTCGTGCCCCGCATCGCCCGGCTTGACCCCGCCGGGGCCGTCGCCGCAACCACCGTCGGTGCAGGTCACCAATACCGTCGTGATGCCCTCCGCCGCATACCGGGCCAACACGCCACCGGTGCTCGTCGCCTCGTCGTCGGGGTGCGCGTGCACCGCCATCAGGGTCAGACCTCGCTCAGCCATGCCCTCACCCTAGGCGGCCCGACCGACGCCGGCGGGTACCGGCCCGGTGGGGGAGCCGGGCGTCGGCGTCCGCCGGTCCCGGTCGCGCACCCGTCGCCCGGAACACACCACCGGGGCAACGGGCGCAGGGGCCCCGGCAGATAATCGACGCCATGACCACCACCACCTGGAACGTCCCGGGTCTGCCGTTCGCCCTGTCACCGTCGCCCGAGGCGGCGTGGACGATCGCCGAGGCCGACGGCGTGGTGACCGGGTCAGCGGCCCCGCGCACCGACATCTTCATCGACCCGGCGGCGGGCGATCCGGCCGCCGGGTCGACACTCGACGCGCCGACCCTGCTCGGCCCGCCCCCGGACGGCGACTTCCAGTTCAGCGCCCGGGTCACCGTCGACTTCGCGGCCACCTACGACGCCGGGGTGCTGCTGCTCTGGGTCGACGAGCGGCACTGGGGCAAGCTCTGCTTCGAGCTCTCTCCCGACGGCGAACCGATGATCGTCTCGGTGGTCGCCCGGGGTGTCGCCGACGACGCCAACGCCTTCGTCGTCGACGCCCGCACGGTCTGGCTACGGGTGTCCCGGATCGACCACGCGTTCGCGTACCACGCCTCGGTCGACGGACGGACCTGGCGGATGGTCAGGTACTTCGGCATCGACGGCGCGACCACCGCCGCCACGATCGGCCTGGAGGCGCAGTCGCCCACCGGCGACGGCTGCCGGGTCGTCTTCGACGACATCCGCTTCACCCGCGACCGGCTGACCGACCTGCGGAACGGCTCCTGAGCCGGGCCCCGGTCGCGCCGGGCGGCCGGGGACGTTCGACCCGCACCGCGTCGCCCCGGACGAGTTCGTCGTGCAGGCGTCGGCGGGCGGCGGTGACGGCGCGGCCGGCACGCGCGTCGCCCTCGGCGAGACGCCGCCGTAGCAACCGCAGGGCGGCGGCGCGGTTGAGGCCGAACTGCCGTTCGGTGTCGACCACCACGAGGGTGCCGGAGGGACGGTGGGTCGCCTGCGCCGCCGTGGCGACCTTGTTCCGGTGCTGACCGCCCGGTCCACCGGTGCGGCAGGCGACCACGTGCACGTCGGCCTCGACGAACGCCGTGCTCGGGATGTCCACCCGGCACGGTCGGGCGGTGACGTACCAGTTCTTCCGGCCGGTCCCCGGCCGGTACGGGCTGGGCGCCTGCCAGCACAGGGTGCCCGTCCACCCGGCGGCGAACGTCGCCTCGTCGGGCCCGTCGAGCCGGACCACGACCGACCGGTAGGTGCCCGGTCGGTCGCCGGCGACGGACTCGACCAGGTGGCTGTCCACCCGGTGCCGGGCGGCGTCGGCCTGCAACCGGCCCAGTAGCCGGGCCACCGCCCAGGCGCACTCCCGTGGGCCGCGCCCGGCCGACAGGAGCAGGTGGACGCTCATTCCCTACCCCGCCGACGTCCGTCCCGGCGGGCCGGCCCGGGGTCGGGCGTCTTGTAGGTGACCAGCGGGACGGTGCTCGCCACCGGGGTGGCCAGGTCGTGCGCGACGAGGTCGGCGACCACCTGCTCGATGCGCTTGTAGGCCGTCGGTGCCTCCTCGAACAGCAGTTGCCGGTCGCCGCACACGACCAGCGAACCCACCGGCGTACGCCGCAACTGCGCGACGGTGTGCTTGGCCCGACCCCGGCGCAGCGCGTCGGCGCGGGACATCTTCCGGCCCGCGCCGTGCGCGACGGAGTGGTTGGCCGCCGGGCCGGCGTGCCCGGCCACCAGGTACGACGGGGTGCCCCGGGTGCCGGCGACCAGCACGTCCCGGCCGTCGCCCGGGGCCGCCCCCTTACGGTGCAGGTATTCGCCGTCGCGGACCTCGACCAGGTTGTGGCACTGGTCGACGACCGGCTCGGTGGGTTCGGCCCCCAGGGCGTGCGCGACCCGGGCGGCCAGCACCCGCCGGTTGAGCGCGCCCCAACGGACCGCCGCGTCGTGCCGGGCCAGGTAGCCGGCCGGGTCGGGGGCCGGCCCCGCGCCGTGCGCCCGGGTGTGGGCCCGCAGGATCCGCTCGCCCAGGCCCCGCGACCCGCTGTGCACGATGAGCACGAGGTCACCGGCGGTGAGCCCGAGCCGGCCCGCGTGGTCCGCCGCGAGGACGGTGTCGATCCGGGCGAGTTCGACGAAGTGGTTGCCCCGACCGACCGTACCGAGCCCCTCGACGTGACCGGCGGGCGGCTCGCCGGGCGCGACGGCCCAGGCCGGGTCGTCGGGGTCCGGCGCCCGGTCCAGGTCCGGGAACCGGGCGGCGACGCGCTCGGGTACGGCCCGCTTCAGGCCGATCGGGAACACGGCGATGCCGCACCCGATGTCGGAGCCCACCAGGTGCGGGTAGAGCACGGTCGAGGCCATCGCCGCGCCGATCGGGGCGCCCTTGCCGGGGTGCAGGTCGGGCATGGCGGCGACGTGCCGCATGCCGTCGAGGGCGGCCACCTGGTGGCACTGCCGCACGGCGTCGGACTCGATCCAGCTCTCGGGGGAGGCGAAGACGGTGACGGTGGCCGCAGCCGTGGCCGTGGCCGTGGTCGGGGACGGCAGGGAACGCGGTGGGGACACGGACGCTCGTTTCGGGTGACGGGAACGACGGACGGCACGCGGCGGCACGATGGCGGCCGGCGGCACGATGGCGTGCGGCGGCGCCACGGCGCGCGGTGGCGCGGCACGGGCGTGCGGGATGCGGAGGTGTCCGTCAGTACGTCATGCCCGTCAGCCTGGCCCACCGGCCCGCTTCCGCCAACCGGTTTTCGGTCGGCCGCTCAGCCGACCGGTATCCCCAACGGATCGGCGAGCAGCCGGGTGAAGCCGAGTTCCGCCGCCCCGACCAGGGTGGCGTCGTCACCGAGGGCGGACACCCGAAGCTGCGCCCGGGTACGCGAGACCGGCAGGACGTTGACGGCGATCCGGTCCCGCACGTGCACCGCCGAGCCCCGGTACACCTCCCGCAGCACCCCGCCGAAGATCACCATGCCGGGGTTGAACAGGTTGATCACGTTCGCCACCCCGATGCCGAGCCAGTCGCCGACGGTCCGCAGCGCCTCCCGGGCCGCCGGGTCGCCACGGTCCGCCGCGTCGACCACCTCCCGGACCGCGCCCCGACCGATCCGGTCGGCGGGCCGACCCGCCGCGTCGAGCAGCGCCCGCTCCCCGACCTCCGCCTCCAGGCAGCCGCGCGAACCACACCCGCACGGTCTGCCGTCGTACGGGTTGACCAGCATGTGACCGACCTCGGAGCCGTACCCGCCGTCGCCGCCGAGCAACTCGCCACCGACGATGATCCCGCCGCCGACCCCGACGTCACCGTGCAGGTAGACGAGGTTGTTCACCCCGACGCCCACCCCGCGTTGGTGCTCGGCCACCGCGCCCAGGTGGGCCTCGTTGCCGACCAGGACCGGCAGGCCGAGATCGAGCCGGCGGGCCAGTTCCGCGCCGAACGCCTGGTCCACCCAGCCCATGTCCGGCCCGAAGCGCACCATCCCGTCGCCCGGCCGGATCATCCCGCAGTACGACGCGCCGATCCCGACGCAGGTCGCCCCCGACGCCGCCGTGCCGTGCAACTGCCGCCCGAGGTCGGCCAGCACGCCCACGACGGTGTCCAGGTCGGCGCCCGCGCGGGCCCGGTGCGCCTCGCGGCGGTCCTGGATGGCCCCGCCCAGCCCCACCCGGGCCGCGACCAGCCGGTCCACCGCGATGTCGAAAGCGAGCACGTACACCCGGTCGGCGGCCGGCCGGACCACCAGGGACGGCCGACCGGCCCGGCCGGTCAGCTCGGGGAAGCCCTCCCGCACCAGGCCGGCCGCGACCAGTTCCGTGGTGAGCGCCAGCACCGTGCTGCGGTTGACGCCCAGCCACTCGGCCAGCCCGGCCCGCGACACCGGACCACCGAGATGCACCCGCCGCAGCAGCGCCCCGAGGCTCCGGCGACGGCTGTCACCCGGCGACTGCCCGTCCACGGTGGGACTTCTCGGCATCACGAGGCGGACCCTGTCGATCGGCGGTTGGCTACCCGTCGAGGGTAGTGGCGTCGCCGGCCGCCAGCCACCTCGCGTACCCGGACGGTGACCGTGCCCACCGGTTGTCGCGGGCCCGCCGCCGGGCCCGCGACAACCGGCGGGTCACCCCTCGATGCGGGTGATGTTGCGGATCTTGTTGGACGCGTCCAGCGCGGCGACCTTGTACGCCTCGGACAGGGTCGGGTAGTTGAAGACCGTGTCGATCAGGTAGTCGACCGTGCCACCGCAGCCCATCACCGTCTGCCCGATGTGGACGATCTCGGTCGCGCCGGTGCCGAACACGTGCACCCCGAGCAGCCGGCCGTCCTGCGGCGAGACCAGCAGCTTCAACATGCCGTACGAGTCGCCGACGATCTGCCCCCGGGCCAACTCGCGGTAACGGGCGACGCCGACCTCGAACGGGGTGGCGCTGTTGGTCAGCTCCTCCTCGGTCTTCCCGACGAAACTGATCTCCGGGATCGTGTAGATGCCGATCGGCTGCAATTCCTGGAGCTCGCGCACCGGCTCCCCGCAGGCGTGCAGCGCCGCCATCCGGCCCTGCTCCATCGAGGTGGACGCCAGCGCCGGGAAGCCGATCACGTCACCGACCGCGTAGATGTGCTCGACGCTGGTGCGGTAGTGCTCGTCCACGGCGATCCGGCCGCGCTTGTCGGCCTCCAGCCCGGCCGCGTCGAGGGCGAGGTCGTCGGTCTGCCCCTGCCGGCCGGCCGAGTACATGACCGTGTCCGCGACGATCTTCTTGCCGCTCTTGAGGACGCACAGCGCGGCCGTCCCGTGCTTCTCGACCGCGGCGACCTCCTCGCCGAAGCGGAACGTCACCGACAGGTCGCGCAGGTGGTACTTGAGCGACTCGACGATCTCCTCGTCGCAGAAGTCGAGCATCCCGTCGCGGCGTTCCACCACCGTCACCTTCGTGCCGAGCGCGGCGAACATGGAGGCGTACTCCATGCCGATCACGCCCGCGCCGACGACCACCATGCTGCGCGGCACGGCCTGGAGGTTGATCACCCCGTCCGAGTCGACGATCGTCCGGTCGTCGAAGTCGACGCTGTCCGGCCGGGCCGGGCGGGTGCCCGCGGCGATGACGATCTTGTCGAAGGTGAGTTTCGACTCGTGCCCGGACCCACCGTCCACCCAGATCGAGTGCGGGTCGGCGAACCGGCCGGTGCCGGTGATCAACGCGACCCGGTTGCGGGCGAGCTGGTTGCGGATGACGTCGGTCTGTCGGCTGATCACGTGCTGCGTCCGGGCGGCCAGATCACCGACGGTGATCTCCTCCTTGACCCGGTAGCTGCTGCCGTACAGGTCCCGCTGGCTCAGGCCGGTGAGGTAGAGCACGGCCTCCCGCAGCGTCTTGGAGGGGACGGTGCCGGTGTTGATGCACACCCCACCGATCATGTCGCGGCGGTCCACGATGCCGACCCGCCTACCGAGCTTCGCGGCGGCGATCGCCGCCTTCTGACCGCTGGGCCCGGAGCCCAGCACCAACAGGTCGTAGTCATACACGGCTCCTAGCCTCGCAAGCGGTCGCAAGATGTGCCACTCGTGGTCGTCCCGGTCGCCGTGCCCGGGGGGTCTGTTCCTATCCTGACCGGGTGGAACTGGCGTTCAGCGGCGAACTGTGGTGGTGGAAGGGCCCCGCGCCCTGGCACTTCGTCACCGTCCCCGACGACGAGTGCGCGGCGCTGTCGGCGGCGTCCGCCGCGGTCAGCTACGGCTGGGGCATGGTCCCGGTCACCGCCCGGATCGGGGACACCCGCTGGCGGACCTCGCTGTTTCCCCGCGACGGGCGCTACCTGGTGCCGGTGAAGACCCGGGTGCGTGCGGCCGAGCGGATCGCGGTGGGCGACCGGGTGGCCGTGCACCTCACCGTCGACGTCTGAGGTCACCGGCACCCACCCCGGGCGACCTGGACCCACGACCGCCCGGGCGGTTCGGCGCAGGTCAGCGCTAGGGTGGGCCGGTCGCCCACCCCGCCGGGCCGCCGGGCGACGCCGCAAACGCGACGAGGGGACCAGGTGACGGCAGCGTCATGACCGACTACGGACACGAGCTGCTGTTCGGCGGCTTCCTCACCCCCGACGCCCGGCAACCGGAGCAGGTGGTCGCCCGCGCCCGGCTCTGCGAGCAGGCCGGCCTGGACCTCGTCACCTTCCAGGACCACCCCTACCAGCCGGGGTTCCTCGACACCTGGACGCTGATGTCCTACCTCGCGGCGGCGACCAGCCGGATCAGGCTGGCCGGCAACGTGCTCAACCTGCCGCTGCGGCAGCCGGTGGTGCTGGCCCGCAGCGTCGCCAGCCTCGACCTGCTCAGCGGCGGCCGGGTCGAACTCGGCCTCGGCACGGGCGCGTTCTGGGACGCCATCGAGGCCAACGGAGGTCGACGGCTCACCCCCGGGCAGTCGGTGGACGCCCTCGACGAGGCGATCCGGATCATCCGGGAGGTGTGGGCAGCCGACCGGCGCGGTGGGGTTCGGGTCGACGGCGAGCACTACCGGGTGGTCGGCGCGAAGCGCGGCCCCGCCCCGGCGCACCCGGTGGGGATCTGGGTCGGGGCGTACAAGCCGAGGCTGCTGCGGCTGGTGGGCTGGACGGCGGACGGCTGGCTGCCGTCGCTTTCGTACCTGCCGAACGGGCCGGCGGACCTGGCCGGGCTCAACGCGCTCGTCGACGAGGGCGCGGCGGCGGCCGGGCGGGACCCCGCCGAGGTGCGGCGGCTGCTGAACGTCTCCGGCCGGTTCACCGGCACCGGCGTGGGCTTCCTCGACGGGCCGCCCCGGCAGTGGGTGCGGGAGCTGACCGACCTGGTGCTGGAGCACGGCACCTCCGGGTTCGTCCTCGGCACCGACGACCCTGCGAGCATCCAGCTCTTCGCCCAGGAGGTCGCCCCCGGCGTCCGCGAACTGGTCGCCGCCGAGCGGGCCGGCTCGACCACCCCCGCAGTCTCGCTGCCGCCGGAGCCGACCGGGCCGGCGGGCGACCCGACGGAGCCGACCGGTACGGCGGGACCGGCGTCGGGGCGGCGGGAGACCGTCCGGGCCGGGGGTGTCGCGGGACTCGCGGTCACCCCCACTCCCGCACCCGAGGTACGGCACAGCGACCACCGGCTCTGGGACGAGTCGACCCGGCCGGTCGCCCCGCCCGCCCCGGCCGGGCACGTCTACTCCCCGCAGGCCCAGGCCGTCGGCGGGCACCTGGTCGACGTGCACGACCACCTGCGTCGGGAACTGGGCGAGATCCGCGACCTGCTCGACCAGGTCCGCCGGGGGGTGGTGTCCGCCGGGGACGCCCGGGGCGTGTTGAACCGGATGACCCTGCGGCAGAACAACTGGACGCTGGGGGCGTACTGCGCCGCCTACTGCATGCTGGTCACCCAGCACCACGGGTTGGAGGACGACGCGATCTTCCCGCACCTGCGGCGGGCCGATCCGGGGCTGGTCCCGGTGATCGACCGGTTGGAGCAGGAACACGTCGTCATCCACGAGGTCGTCGAGGGCGTCGACCGGGCCCTGGTCGCGCTGATCGGGGACCCGGCGCGGCTCACCGGGCTCCAGCAGGCGGTGGACGTGCTCACCGACACCCTCCTGTCGCACCTGTCCTACGAGGAACGGAACATCGTCGAACCCCTGGCCAGGTACGGCTTCTACCCCGGCCAGCTCTGACCGGCCGGCGTCGTCCCGGTGCCGGGCAGTGGTCGCCGAGAAGTGGTCGCCGGGTGACGCCGTTCGGACCGCCGTGCCATAATTCCGGTGGCGCCCGCGGTTGTCACCGCCGGGCCCGGGGGGCCGCCTCCGCAACACGCGGACGGCGGGGGACCAACCCCCGGAGGCCACAGTGGATTCCACCTCTCTCGTCGACCTCGTCGATCTGCTCGACGGCCTGTTGCAACTGGGTGCCGCCGCGCTCAGCCTCGCCGCCGCCGTCGTGGTCGCCCGCACCACCCGCCGGTCGGGCCGCCAACGCGACGACTGACCCGACCGCCGTCGACCATTGACACATCTCGTGGTCCACCTCATCGTCGGAGGAACCGCCTCCGCATCGAAGGGTTTGCCTGATGGTCGACACCGCGCACACGTACGTCATCGTCGGAGCCGGGCCCGCCGGCCTGCAGCTGAGTTACTACCTCCAGCAGCAGGGCGCCGACTACCTGACGCTCGAACGTGGTGCCGAGCCGGGGGGCTTCTTCCGGCGGTTCCCGCGCCACCGTCGCCTGATCTCACTCAACAAGGTGCACACCGACAGCAGCGACCCCGAGATCCGTCTGCGGTGGGACTGGAACTCGCTGCTCAACGACGACCCGGAGCTGCTGTTCCCGAATTTCAGCCAGGAGTACCTGCCGGCCGCCGACGACCTGGTGCGGTACCTCGCCGAGTTCCAGCGCGTCCACCAGCTCCGGGTCCGCTACGGCACCACCGTCGGGCACGTCTCCCGCGACGACGACGGGTTCACCGTCCGTACCGACCGGGGGACCGTGCGGGCGCGGTGCCTGATCGTGGCGACCGGCTGGGGGCGGCCGTTCGTGCCGGACATCAGGGGCATCGAGCACGCCACCGGCTACGAGGAGATGGACGTCGACCCCGACCGGTACGCCGGCAAGCGGGTCCTGATCATCGGCAAGGGCAACTCCGCGTTCGAGACCGCCTCGTCGATCCTCGGCAAGGCGTCGATGGTGCACCTGGCCAGCCGGCAGCCGCTGCGGCTGGCCTGGAACACCAAGCACCCCGGCGACGTACGGGGCCAGTACGGCGCGATCCTCGACAGCTACCAGTTCAAGACGCTGCACTCGGTGCTCGACTGCACCATCGACGAGATCCGGCCGGTCGACGGCCGGTTCCAGGTGTCGATCACCTACACCCACGCCCAGGGGGAGACCGCCGAACTCGACTACCACGAGGTGCTGCGCTGCACCGGCTTCCGGATGGACACCTCCCTGTTCGACGCCTCCTGCGCCCCGGAGATGGTGCGGGACGGCCGGATGCCCGGCCTGCGCCCCGACTGGCAGTCCAGCAATGTCGACGACCTGTACTTCGCCGGCACCATCGCCCAGGCGCGGGACGTCAAGCACGCCTCGTCGCCGTTCATCGACGGGTTCCGGTACAACCTGCGTACCTTCACCCGGCTGCTGCGGGAGCGTTACGACGACGTGCCGCTGCCCGTCGCCGACGTGTCGGGCGAGCCGGCCTCGCTGACCAAGGTGATGCTGGACCGGGTCAACTGGAGTTCGGCGCTGTGGACCCAGTTCGAGTACCTCTGCGACGTCTTCGTCCGCGACGACGCCACCGGCGACTTCCGGCACTACGAGGACCTGCCGGAGGACTACGCGGTGCAGCGGTTCGCCGACTCCGCCCACTGCTACACCCTGGCGCTGCGCTGGGGCCGCGACGACTACGGCGACGTGTTCGCCATCGAGCGGCACCCGACCCCCGACCGGGCCAGGGAGAGCGCCTTCATCCACCCGGTGATCCGGCGGTACCGCCACGGCGAACTGGTGGCCGAGCAGCACCTGCTGGAGGATCTGCTGGCCGAGTGGCGGCGGCCGGACCGGCACGTGGAGCCACTGGTGCGCTTCCTCAGCCGGGACCTCACTGACGGATCATGACCTCGTCGAGCGGTTTACGGGACAGGTCGGGCACCCGCGCGTCCGGCGCGGGGTACCCGACCGGCAGCACCAGGTTCGGTCGTTCCTCCGGCGGGCGTTCGCACACCTCGTTGAGGAACCGCATCGGGCTGGGCGTGTGCGTCAGGGTGGCCAGCCCGACCTGGTGCAGCGCGGTGATCAGCAGGCCGACGGCGATGCCGACGGACTCCTTGACGTAGTACGGCTTGGGGCTGTGCGGCCCCTGGTGCACCTCGAACACGACGATGACGGCGGGTGCGGTCTCCAGGAACGGCTTCTCCCAGTCGGTGCCGAGCGCGGCGATCGCACCCAGCCACTCCTGCGGCGCGCGCCGCTGGTAGAAGTCGCGTTCCTCGGCCTCGGCCGCCGCGCGCAGCCGGCGCTTGCGGGCCGGGTCGGTCAGCACGACGAACCGCCACGGCTGCACGTTGGCCCCGCTGGGGGCGGTCGAGGCGGCCCTGATCGCCGCCTCGATCACCCCCTCGGGTATCGGATCGGGGGCGAAGTCGCGCACCGAACGGCGGCGGGCCATCTGCTCGGCGAACGCCTCCGCCGTGCGGACCATCTCCGCCTCCGGACGGCGTTCGAGTCGGATCGGGACGGTGGGTAGCAGGACCGCGTCGGCCATCTCTCGCCTCCCTGGGAGAACCGCCACCGGCCACCGCCGACCTCTGCTCCACAAAGGACGCGAGGGTCACGCGGGGCGGCTGCTCCCAGCATTTCCGAGGCGGTCCGGTTCGTCGTTACGCCAGTGTGCTGTCTTGCCCGTCGGGCACGTCCGGAGCGGTCGCGGTGACCAGCGCCGCGACGACGTCGGTGAGCCGGCCCCGGGTGGCCGCCGCCGCCCGCTGCCGGGCCGCCCCGTCGCCGCCGGACGCCAGCCCGGCCAGCCACCGCTGCACCCGGGGACCGTCGCCGGTCTCCTCCAACGCCGGCCGGGCCAACTCGACCAGCCGCGCCGCGAGCACCCCGGCGGGCAGCAGCCGGCCGGTGCCGACCTCGACGCCGTGACCGCCCATCCCGTCGCGGGCGGCCCGCCAGTACGCCAGCCGCATCAGCTCCGGGTCGGTGCGGGGCCCCTCGTCGCCCCGCTCGACGGCCGTCGCGGCGACCATCGCCAGGGCCCGGACCAGCGCTGCGAACCCGGCGGACTCGGCGGCGGTGATCGGCATGTCGGCCACCCGCACCTCGAGGGTGGGATGGCGGGCCGACAGCCGCAGGTCCCAGAAGATCGTCCCCGAGTCGACCATCGCGCCCGCGTCGAGCAGCAGGTCGATGTGCGCGTCGTACTGCCGGGCCGAGGTCAGGAACGGCGGCGGCCCGGCCACCGGCCAGCGCTGCCAGGTCAGGCTGCGCCAGCTCGCGTAGCCGGTGTCGCGTTCGCGCCAGAAGGGCGAGTTGGCGGTGAGCGCCAGCAGCACCGGCAGGTGCGGACGCAGGTGGTTGCCGACCAGCACCGCCCGGTCCCGGTCCGGCTGCTCCACGTGCACGTGCACCGCGCAGATCGCCAGGTCGTCGTGCAGCCCACGGTAGGTGGCGTTGCCCCGGTCCTGCCGGGGCCCCTGCGTGATCGGCGGCGGCACCGCCGGACCCAGCACCGGGGAGGCGGTGGCGACCACCCGCAGCCCGTCCCGACCCGCCGCCGCCTGCAACGCCCTGCGCGCCCCGACGAGTTGCGCGTGCAGATCCGCCACCGCGTGGCAGGGGTCGGTGCGGGTCTCGATCTGCAGTTCGGTGATCTCGCCACCCACCCGGTCGCCGAGCGCCGGGCGGGCCCGGTCGACCACCGTGGCGGCCTGCGGCGTCACCTCGCCCCGCTCGGCGTCGACGACGAGGAACTCCTCCTCGACACCGAGCAGGGGAACGGACGATCCCGACCGGTGTGCCGTACTCATGCGCGCGTCCGACCCCTGCCCGTCGGTCGCTCGCCGACGGGGGTAGCCTACGGCCCCGCCGGCCGGACCGCGCTCAAGTGCACTCCTTCATGGACAGTTGGTCGACCAGGCCGGCCAGCAGGGCGGTACGCTCCGGCATCCGGTCGAGGTGGACGTACTCGTCGCGGGCGTGCGCCCCACCACCGACCGCGCCCAACCCGTCCAGGGTCGGTACCCCCAGCGCGGCGGTGAAGTTGCCGTCGGACGCGCCCGCCGCGTGCGCCCCGCCCAGCGCCGGCAGGCCGAGCCGGGCGGCGACCGACTGGGCCACCTCCAGCAGCGGCCGGGACAGCTCCGGGGGCATCGGATGCCGGCCGATACGACCCTCCACCGCCACCGTCGCCTCGGGCAGGAACGGCACCAGCCCGTGGATGGCCCGGTCGACGCGTTCGAGTTCGGCACTGGTCCAGGCCCGGACGTCGACGGCCAGGCTGGCCAGCTCCGGCACCGTGTTGGTGGTGGTGCCCGCCGCCAGCAGGGTCGGGGTGACCGAGGTGCCGGCGCTGTGCCCGGTGCCGAGGGCGCGCAGCGTGAGGATCTGGTGGGCGACCTCGACGGTGGCGTTCACCCCCCGCTGGGGTTCCACCCCGGCGTGGGCGGCCCGGCCCTGCACGATGACCCGGTACACCGAGCCGCCCTTGCGGGCCACCTTCACCTGCCCGTCCGGGGTGGCCGCCTCGCAGACCAGCACCGCGTCCGAGCGGCGCGCCTCGCGCTCGATCAGCGGCCGGGAGGTGCCGGAGCCGCTCTCCTCGTCGCAGGTGAGCAGCACCCCCACCCGGGAGGTGTCGGCCAGCAGGCCCAGTGCGGTGAACATCTGCACGATGCCGGCCTTCATGTCGCACACCCCGGGGCCGGTGGCGACGTCCCCGCGTACGGTGAAGGGCCGGGACCGGACGGTGCCGGTGGGGAAGACCGTGTCGAAGTGGCCGAGCAGCAGCACCCGCTGCCGGGCCGCCGGCCACAGCAGGTGCGGCAGCCCGTCCACGACGACACGTTCGGCGGGCCGGCCGAGCACCTCCTCGCCCCAGCCGGCGAGCAGGTCGGCGCAGGACTCCAGGTGGGGCAGATCGCCCGGGGCCGACTCGGCGGCGACCAGGACACCCAGCCGGTCCACCATCTCGGCGCGCAGTTTCGTCGCGGCGTCGAGCAGATCGCGCGGATGGTCCATCGAGCCCTCCAGCTTCGAAGACGGTGACGGGCCTGGCCAGGCGACCCGTCCACCATCGCAGCGCCGCCCGGCGACGGTCATCCGTTGCCGTGCTCACCGTCCCCGGCGTCGGTCAGCCGGGCCAGCCGGCCGTACAGGTAACGCTGGCGGGGGAGGCTGGTCGAACGGCGGGCCGCGTCGGCGTACGCGGCCCGCGCCTCGGTGAGCCTGCCGCAGCGTTCCAGCAGGTGCGCGCGGGCGGCGTGCCGACGGGGGTCGTCGCCGACGCGGGGGTCGTCGGCCAACGCGTCGAGCAGGCGCAGCCCGGCGGCGGGACCTCGGGCCATCGCCACCGCCACCGCGTGGTTGAGCGCCACCACCGGGTTGTCCGACATCCCCAGCAGCACCCCGTAGAGGGCCTCGATCTGCGCCCAGTCGGTCGCCCCGGCGCTCGCCGCCTCGTCGTGCACCGCCGCGATCGCCGCCTGGAGCTGGTAGGGCCCGACGTCGCCGCGCGGCAGCACCGCGCTGACCAGGGCCACCCCCTCGGCGATCTGGTCGGCCCGCCAGCGGCTGCGGTCCTGCTGCGCCATCGGCACCAGCTCGCCGTCCGGGCCCACCCGGGCCGGCCCCCGGGCGTCGGTGAGCAGCATCAACGCCAGCAGCCCGCTCACCTCCGAGTCGTCCGGGAACAGCCGGTGCAGCAGCCGGGTCAGCCGGATCGCCTCGGTGGACAGGTCCACCCGGCGCAGGCGCGGGCCGGTGGTGCTGGCGTACCCCTCGTTGAAGATCAGGTAGAGCACCTGGCGGACGGCGTCGAGCCGGGCTGCGCGCTCGTCGGGTCCGGGCAGCGCGAACGGCAGCCCGCTGTCGCGGATGCGCTGCTTGGCGCGGGTGATCCGGCGGGTCATGGTCGCCTCGGGCACCAGGAACGCCCGCGCCACCTCGGCGGTGCCCAGCCCGCCGACGGCCCGCAGGGTCAACGCGACCTGGGCGGCCGGCGGCAGCGCCGGATGGCAGCACAGGAACAGCAGCACCAGGCTGTCGTCGCCCGGCTCCCGGTGGTCGGCCGCCGGCCCGACCCACCGGTGTCCCCGGCCTGCGTCGTCCTCCCGTCGTCGCCGGGCCTGCTCGGCGCGGAGCAGGTCGGTCAGCCGCCGGGCGGCCACCGTGACCAGCCAGCCCCGGGGATGCTCCGGCAGCCCGTCGACCGGCCAGCGGGTCGCGGCGGCCAGCAGCGCCTCCTGGACGGCGTCCTCGGCGGTGTCGAAGTGGCCGTACCGGCGCACGACCGCGCCGAGGACCTGCGGCGCGAGCACGCGCAACAGGTCCTCGACGGTGGACGGTCCCATGGCGACCGGGTCAGCCGTCCAGGTCGTCGATGCCGTCGGCGACCGGTCGTACGTCGACGTACCCGCCCTCGGTGTCCGGGTCGACGAACCGGGCGGCGATCTCGGTGGCCCGGTCGAAGCTGACGCAGTCGACGACGGTGAACCCGGCCAGCACCTCCTGCGTCTCCGGGTACGGCCCGTCGGTGACCACCGGCGTGCCCTGCCGCAGCCGCACCCGGCGGGCGTGCACCGGCGCGGTCAGCCCCTGCCCGTCGACCAGCTCGCCGGATTCGGCCAGCTCCTGGTGCACCGTCGCCATGTGCTCGTGCATCGCGGCGACCTGCTCCGGTGTCATCGGCGGCTGTGCCCCGGGACGGCCGGCCATGGCGTCGTAGTCGCGCTGCGAGCCGTACAACATGATCATGTATTTCATGGTTCTCCTCTCGGCCGCGGGGTGCGGCCGGACATCCGGGACGTCGGAGCCGCCGGACCGATCCGGACACCGGCTGCGAGGCTAACCCCCGGGACGGGTGGCGGCGGTCACCTACCGTGGTCCCGTGACGATGTGGCTCGTGCTCGGGGCGGCGGCCCTGGTGATGATCGGCACGGTCGGCTGGGTCGCCTGGCGCGACCGGGCCCGCACCGTCGGGGCGGAGAACGGTGCCGCCGGGCAGAAGGCCCAGTCCAGACAGCATCGGTACGAGGTTCAGCGGCACAGCAGCCAGGGTGGGACGATCTACGGCGGCCAGCCGTGGTGACCACCCGGGCCGAGCCAGTCCGGGTCACCCATGGTCAACGGGACGCCGGCCGGGCATGATCGTTCCACGGTCGGGGTACCACCGATCGCAGGACCGGCACGCCTGGGAGGCACACGGTGACGGCAGGCTCGCGACGCCGCTCGCACGGACCACTGCTCGCCGCGCTGACGGCGCTGGTGGTGGCGGTCGGCTGCGCGGCCGGCGGGGTGGGGGAGAACGCGCCGCAGCAACCCCGGGAGCCGGCCCCCCGGCAGTCGACGCGCCCGGCGGCCCCGGCCTCGCCGCAGGCGGAGACCACCCGCGCCGACGGGACCACCAGCGTGGCCGAGTTCAAGAGCGACATCGACGACGCCGTCACCATTGCCGAACGCTACTGGGCCGCCCAGTTCCGGGACTCCGGCCAACAGTTCCGCCCGATCAGCCGGATCGTGCCCTACCAGCGCGAGGGTGAGGTGTCCTGCGCCGGGCAGGCACTGCCCCGCAACAACGCCGTCTACTGCTCCCGGGGCGACTTCATCGCCTACGACGTCAACTGGTCGGTGTCGGCGTTCCGGCAGGTCGGTGACGCGTTCGTGTTCTATCTGCTGGGCCACGAGTACGCCCACGGCATCCAGGTCCGGCTCGGCATCCGCGCCGACTTCACCATCCAGCAGGAGTTGCAGGCCGACTGCATGGCCGGGGCGTACCTCGGTGACTCCGTCCGCGACGGCACCCTGAGACTCGACGCCGGTGACCTCGACGAGTTCCGTGAGGGGCTGCTCGCCGTCGGCGACGACCCCGACCAGCCGTGGTTCGCCGAGGGCTCGCACGGCACCGCCGAACAGCGCACCGACTGGTTCTTCCGCGGCTACGAGCGGTCCCTGGACGCCTGCAACCTGCGCTGAGGAGCAGGTCACGTCCGGCCGGTACGGCGGCGCGCGTCCCGGACCGGGCTGGCAGGATCGCCCGGAGACCATCCGCGAGCGCCAGGAGGATTCCGCTGAGCAGCCCACACCCCGCCGCCGTGCTCTTCGACATGGACGGCACCCTGGTCGACAGCGAGAAGCTGTGGGACGTCGCCCTGCACGAGCTGGCCGCCGAGTACGGGGGCACGCTCACCGGCCCGGCCCGGCGGGCGATGATCGGCACCGCGATGGACGCGTCGATGCGCATCCTCCACGACGACCTCGGCCAACCCGAGCGGGACCCGCAGGCCAGCGCGGACTGGATCAACGCGCGGATCCTGGAACTGTTCCGCACCGGGCTGCGCTGGCGGCCGGGCGCGTTGACGCTGCTGAGGGCGGTCCGCGCCGCCGGCATCCCCACCGCGCTGGTCACCTCCAGCGGTCGGCCGCTGGTCGAGGTGGCCCTGGACACCCTCGGCCGGGACAGCTTCGACGCCGTGGTCTGCGGCGACGAGGTCGACTCGGCCAAGCCGCACCCCGAGCCGTACCTGACCGCCGCCCGGCTGCTCGACGTGCCGATCGGACGCTGCGTGGCGATCGAGGACTCGCCGACCGGGGTGGCCAGCGCGCTCGCCGCCGGTGCGGCGGTGCTGGCCGTGCCGGCGGAGGTGCCGGTGCCGCCGACCGACGGCGTACACCAGGTGGAGAGCCTGACCTCGGCGGACCTGGAGCTGCTGGCGGCGCTGCTCGGCGAGCCGCCCGGCTGAGTCGCCGACACGACGAAGGGGGTTCCACCGGCCGGCGGAACCCCCTTCGCGGTGGACGGGATCAGTCGTGCGCGATCGCGCCCAGCACGTTGATCCGGGCCGCCCGCACCGCCGGCAGCACCGCCGCCACCACGCCGATGACGGCCGCCAGCAGCAGGAACAACCCCATCTGACCCCACGGCAGGATCAGGTCGGTGATGCCGTCGTCCTTGAGCGCCCGCACCACCGCGGCACCGAGGCCGACGCCCACCACGATCCCGAGCAGCGCCCCGAAGACCGAGATCACCACCGCCTCCACGGTGATCATCCGCATGGTCTGCGCCCGGCGCAGCCCGATCGCCCGCAGCAGCCCCAGCTCGCGGGTCCGCTCCAGCACCGACAGGGCCAGCGTGTTGACGATGCCGAGCACCGCGATCACGATCGCCAGCGCCAACAGGATCTGGATCATCGTGAGCAGGCTGTCCAGCGAGCCGGTCTGCTGCTCGATGAACGCGTCCCGGTCGGCCACCGACACCTCCGGGCTGTCGGCCAGCAGCGCCTCCACCTGCGGCTGCACGTCGGCCACCCGGGTGCCCGGCGCCAGCTGGATGAACCCCTGGTTGGGCTTCGGGATGGCGAAGTCCTTCACCGCCTGCGGCGGCAACTGCACCGGGCTGGTCAGCTCGGAACTCTCGTAGATGCCGCTGACCGTGTAGGTGCGCGGCTCGCCCCGGGAGGCCTGCACGGTCACCGTCGAGCCGACCGAGATGTTGCGGGACCTGGCGGCGTCGGAGCTGAACAGCATCTGGTCCGGGCCGAGCCGGCTGATGTCACCGGCGGTCGTCTTCGCCCCGAAGATCCGCTGCAACGCGGTCACGTCGCTGGACGCGGCCAGCCAGGTGACCTTCCCGTCGACCATCCCCATGTCGCCGTACTCGCCGTCGGCCATCTGCACGCCGGGTAGCGCCGCCACCTTCGTCAGCACCGCCGGGTCGAAGCTCGCCGGCCGTGGACCGGTCGTCGAGCCCGAGATCACCAGCTCGGCCTTGATGGTGTCCTGGGCCAGCGCGCCGATGCTGCCCTTCGCCGAGTCCAGGATCACCGTCACCCCGGTCACCAGGGCGATGCCGACCATCAGCGCCGCCGCCGTGATCGCCGTGCGGCGCGGGTTGCGGCCGGAGTTCAGCCGACCCAGTTTGCCCGGCACCGACCAGGCGAAGATCGCCCCCAGCAGGGACACCACGGGGCGGCTGATCAGCGGGGTCAGCAGCGCCACCCCGATGAAGGCGAACAGCACGCCACCCAGGATGACCGGCAACGTGTTGTCCCCGGCGTTGCCGCTGAGTCCGAGGAACAGCAGCACGGCGCCGATCCCGGTGATCACCCCACCGGTCACGGTGACCCGGGTCAGTGGCCGGTCCGGGTTGGCCACGTCCTGCATCGCCGCGATCGGCGGGATGCGCGCGGCCCGCAGCGCCGGCAGCAGCGCCGCCACCACCGTGATCAGCAGGCCGACCGCGAAGGAGCCGATCACCGCCGACGCCGGGACGCCGATGCCGGCCAGCGTCAACCCACCGGCCAGGTTGCCGAAGACGTACGCCAGCAGCGCGCCGATGCCGATGCCGGCACCCAGCCCCAGCACCGAGGCGATCAGGCCGATCGCCACCGCCTCCAGCACCACCGAACCGATGATCTGCCGGCCGCTGGCCCCGATCGCCCGCATCAACGCCAGCTCCCGGGTCCGCTGCGCCACGATGATCGAGAAGGTGTTGAGGATGAGGAACGTGCCTACCAGCAGCGCGACGGCCGCGAAGCCGAGCAGGATCTTGTTGAAGAAGGACAACCCCTCCTTCAGGCTCGCCGAGGCGTCCGCCGACAACTGCGCGCCGGTCTTGACCTCGAAGCCGTCGCCGAGCGTACGGGCCACGTCGTCGCGCAACGTGGCGTCGCCGACCCCGGCGGACGCCCGGACCGTGACGTTGGTGAAGGCGTCCCGCTCGCCCAGCAGCAGCCGCTGCGCCACCGGCGTGGTGAAGGCGATCTCGTTGACCCCGCCGATCGAGTCCCGGTCACCGCTGTAGCCGAAGATCCCGACCAGGGTGAAGGTCTGCTTCGGCGTCAGCGGGGTCAGCACCCCGACCCGGTCGCCGACCTTCACCTTGCCCGCCCGGGCGAGCGCCGCGTTGACGACGATCTCGTCGTCGGCCCGGGGCTCGCGGCCCTCCCGCAGCTTCACCAGGTCGCTCTCGCCCTGCCAGTTCGACCCGAGCTGCGGCGGCCCGAACGAGGTGACCACCTTGCCGTTGCCGCCGATCAGCTGGGCCCCGTCGGTGGTGACCACGCCGGTGGCCTCGGCCACCCCGGGCACCGAGGCGATCCGCTGCACCGTCGCCGCCGGCACCGTGGTCGGCACCTGCTCGCCCTGCATCTCGCTGAGCGCCACCTTGGGCTTGCCGGCGACGTTGACGTCGATGCCCTCGTACGCGTCGGCGAAGACCGCGTCGAACGAGCGGCCCAGCGTGTCGGTGAGCACGAACGCCCCCGAGACGAACATGACACCCAGCACCACGGCCAGGCCGGACAGCAGCAGGCGCACCTTGCGCGCCAGCAGACTCTTGAGGGTGGCCCGCAACATCAGCCGGCCACCTCGACCGGGGTGTCCAGCTTCTTCATGGTGTCCAGCACCGTGTCGGCGGTCGGCTCGATCAGCTCCGAGACGATCTGCCCGTCGGCGAGGAAAACCACCCGGTCGGCGTACGCGGCGGCGGTCGGGTCGTGGGTGACCATCACGATGGTCTGCCCGTGCTCGCGCACCGAGTTGCGCAGGAAGTTGAGCACCTCCGCGCCGGAGCGGGAGTCCAGGTTCCCGGTCGGCTCGTCGGCGAAGATCACCTCGGGCCGGGCGACCAGCGCCCGCGCGCAGGCGACCCGCTGCTGCTGGCCACCGGAGAGCTGCGACGGCCGGTGTCCCAGCCGGTCCCGCAGGCCGACGGTGTCGATCACCGTGTCGTACCAGGCCGGGTCGGGCTTGCGGCCGGCGATCGACATCGGCAGCAGGATGTTCTCCTGGGCGGTGAGGGTGGGCAGCAGGTTGAACTGCTGGAAGATGAAGCCCACCTTGTCCCGGCGCAGCTTCGTCAGACCCGAGTCACCCAGCCCGGTCACCGTGGTGTCGCCGATCTGCACCGTGCCCTTGCTGACCGAGTCCAACCCGGCCAGGCAGTGCATCAGCGTCGACTTGCCCGAGCCCGACGGGCCCATGATCGCGGTGAACCTGCCCCGCTCGAACTCGGCGCTGACCCCCCGCAGCGCGGCGACCTGCGCCTCGCCGGTGCCGTACACCTTCCACACGTCGTTCGCCCGGGCCGCGGCCTGCGCATGACGGCCTACCGTCGCGGTCACGTCATCTACCTCTTCCGTCTGGCTGTGTCTGCCCCCACCGCCCCCGCTGGTCGGTGGGGTCGATCCCATCCTCGGTGCCGGTCGGCGCGGATCCGTCCGACCACGGACTGACCCGGCGCGGATTTCCCGCTGCGGGTCGGCCCGGAGAACGGCTCAGGGTTGTCCCTGAGCCGCCGACCGGTCCTACCACCCCACCCTGCGGCGGGGCCCGGCACCGACGTCAGGATCTGACGCCACGACACGGTCAACCGCACCGCGCCGCCTTTCGTCACGGTAGGTGAGCGCGGCAACGCTGCCGTCCCCCCACCGGCCTCACCCCGGGTACGCCCCGAGGGGCACCGGGTGCCGCCCGGCTACGCCTTGGGGCGGACCAGCCCCGACTCGTACGCCAGCACCACCGCCTGCACCCGGTCGCGCAGCCGCAGCTTGGTCAGCACGTGCCCGACGTGCGTCTTGATCGTCGTCTCGCTGACCGACAACGCGGCGGCGATCTCCGCGTTGGACAACCCCCGGGCCACCTGGACGAGCACCTCCCGTTCCCGCTCGGTCAACGTGCCCAGCGCCTTCGGTGGGCTCGCCGCCGGGTCGGGCAGCACGGTGGCGAACCGGTCCAGCAGCCGCCTGAGGATGCGCGGCGCCACCACCGCCTCCCCGGCGGCCACCGTCCGGATGGCGGTCACCAGGTCGTCGGCCGGCACGTCCTTGGCCAGGAAACCGCTCGCCCCGGCCCGCAACGCCCCCACCACGTACTCGTCGAGGTCGAAGGTGGTGAGGATGAGCACCCGCACCGGCAACCGGGCCTCGACGATCGCCCGGGTCGCGGCCACCCCGTCCATCCGGGGCATCCGGATGTCCATCAGCACCACGTCGGGCAGCAGCCGCCGGGACAGCTCCACCGCCTCCTGACCGTCCCCGGCCTCGGCGACGATGTCGAGGTCGTCCTCGGTGCCCAGCACCATCCGGAACCCGGTGCGCAGCAACGGCTGGTCGTCGGCGAGCAGGATCCGCACCGGCCGTCCCGGCGGGTGCCCGGCGGCCCGGTCGTCCGGCGCGGACGACGGGGGGCTGCCGTACGTCTGGCCCATCTGCTGTCCCCGTTCCCCCGTCACGCCGGGACCGTCCCGGCCGGTTCCACCGGAATTCTCGCGTACACCCGGAAGCCGCCACCGGGCCGTGGCCCGATCCGCAGGGTTCCACCGTAGAGGGCCACCCGTTCGCGCATGCCGACCAGTCCGTGCCCGATCCGGTCGGGTCCCGGCTCCGGCCCCCGCCCCGTGTCGGTGATCTCCACGGTCAGGCCGCCGGCGTCGACGCCCAGCCGGACGGTCGCGGTGGCCGACCCGGCGTGTTTGAGCGCGTTGGTCAACGCCTCCTGGGTGATCCGGTACACCGTCAGCGAGACACCCTCGTCGAGCGCCGGCACCGGGTCGGCGACCTCCAGGACGACCGGTAGCCCCGCCTCGCGGACCTGCTCCACCAGCGCGGTGATGCCGGCCAGGCCGGGCTGCGGGGTGAGGTCGGCGGCGGGCTCCGCGTCGGTGCGCAGCACGTCCAGCAGCCGGCGCATCTCCCGCAGCGTGACCCGGCTGGTGTCCTCGATGGTGGCGATCGCCTCGTCGGCGGCGGCCAGGTCCCGGTGCAGCACCCGCCGGGCCCCGGTCGCCAGCACTCCCATCACGCTGACGTGGTGGGCGACCACGTCGTGCAGTTCCCGGGCGATCCGTCGCCGCTCGTCGGCCACCGCCTGCTCGGCCAGCGCCCGCTGGTTGTCCTCGGCCGCCCGGGCCCGCTCCCGCAGGGCCCGCAGCGAGGTGCGCCGGGCCCGCACCGCCCGCCCGACCGCGTAGGCGAGCAGGGCGGTGAGCAGGTTGTTGAGCACCAGGTACGCCGGACCGACGTCGAGCCCGGTGTCCAGTGGGGTGAGCACGTTGAGGGCGGCCACCGGAACCCACAGCAGCACCGTGGCGGCCACCGCCGCGAGCGCCGCCCGGTGCACCGCCATCGTGTACGTCAGCACCAGGAACGTCAGGCTCTGCGTGGTCGGGGCGTGCCCGAGCACCGCCGGCACGGCCAGGGTGGCCAGCGCCGCCCCCACCGCCGGCCACGGCGCGGCCCGGCGCAGCGCCACCGGCGCCGCGCACAACCCGCTCCAGGCCAGCATGGACGGCAGCTGCCGGGGCCAGAACTCGCGCGGGGTGAGCAGGACGAAGGCGACCTCGACCAGCACCAGCGCGGCGGCGAACAGGACGTCACCGGCCAACGGCCGGCGCACCCACCACCGCTCGGGTCCCTCGGTCATACCGCGACGCTAGCCGCCTGCCGGGGCGTCCCGTCGTCGCCGACGGTGAACCTCGTCTCCTCCTCACGGATGAGCCGACCTCCACCCGCTGGGGACGCTGGCGCTACTCGTCGGTGCCCGGGGTGGCCGGACGGGACCGGGCGTCACGCAACGGGTCGGCCGCCCCGGCCCGCTCGGGAAACGGCGGCGGGGTGCCGCCGAAGGCCGGGCAGTGCGCCTGGTGGTTGCACCAGTCGCAGAGCCGGCTCGGCCGGGGGCGGAAATCCCGCCGCGCGGTGGCCTGCTCGATGGCCTGCCAGAGCGCCACCACCGTGCGCTCGAACCGCAGCAGTTCGTCGGCGTCGGGGGAGTAGTCGCAGACCTCGGCGTCCTTGAGGTAGAGCAGACGCAGCACCCGGGGCACCACCCCCCGGGTGCGCCACAGCACCAGCGCGTAGAACTTCAACTGGAACAGCGCCCGCGCCTCGAACGCCTCCCTCGGCGCGCCGCCGGTCTTGTAGTCGACCACCCGCAACGCCCCGTCGGGGGCCACGTCGAGCCGGTCGAGGTAACCCCGGATGAGCAGCTCGTCGTCGACCACCGCGGAGATCAGGCTCTCCCGCTCGGCGGGCTCCAGCCGGCGCGGGTCCTCCACCGCGAAGTAGCCCTCCAGCAGGGCCGCCGCCGACCGGAGGAAATCGGCGGTGCCCGGCTCGTCGCCCGGGTCGAACAGCCCGGCCAGCTCGGGCTGTTCGGTGACCAGCCGGTCCCACTGCGGGCCGACGAGGTCACCGGCGGCCTGCGGGGTGCGCCCGGCCGCCGGCAGGTCGAACAACCGTTCCAGCACCGCGTGCACCAGGGTGCCCCGGGCCTGCTCGACGCTGGGCCGCTCGGGCAGCCGGTCGATGCTGCGGAACCGGTAGAGCAGCGGGCAGGTCTTGAAGTCGGCCGCCCGTGACGGCGACAGCGAGGCCCGGACCGTGGCGGGCAGCGCCGCCGGAGGATGCTGCTGGCCGATCACCGGTTCCGCCGTCATGACCCGAAGGTTAGGACACCGGTCTGACAGGGCGGTGCTCGCCGCACCGGGCATGATCGGGTCGGCGCGTAGCATCGGGGCGGTGGAATCCCGTCCCCGCCCGCCGCGTCGGCCCCGCAGCGGACTGACCGTCGGCCGGGTGTTCGGGGTGCCGCTGCACCTCAACGTGTCGATGCTGCTGCTCACGCTGCTGGTGACCGTCACCTACGCCGAGTTCGCCCGGGACCGGCTCGGCCTGTCCCCGCTCGGCGGCTACCTGATCGGCCTCGGCTTCGTGGTGTCGCTGCTCGGCTCGGTCCTGCTGCACGAGCTGGGGCACGCGCTGACGGCCCGCCGGTACGGCATCGGTGTGCGCGGGATCACCCTGGAACTGCTCGGCGGCTACACCGAGATGGACCGGGACGCCCCCACCCCCAGGGTGGAACTGCTGGTCTCGCTGGCCGGTCCGGCCGTGTCGGCGCTGCTCGGCGGGCTCGCCGTGGCCGCCACCCTGGCCACCCCCGACCACACCCTGGCCCACCAGCTCGCCCTGCAACTGGCGTTGAGCAACGTCATCGTCGCCGTGTTCAACGTGCTGCCCGGCCTGCCCCTGGACGGTGGCCGGGCGCTGCGTGCCGTGCTGTGGCGGATCACCCGCGACCGGCACCGGGCCACCGAGGTCGCCGGCTGGGTCGGGCGGGCCGTCGCGGTGGGCACCGCCGGGCTGGTCGTACTGCTCACCGTCGAGCGGGTGCTGGTGCCGCTGGCGTTGCCGCTGATGCTGCTGGTCGCGGTCACCCTCTGGCGGGGCGCCGGCCAGTCGATCCGGTACGCCCGGATCAGCCGCCGGGTGCCGCTGCTCGACCTGGGCCGTTTGGTCCGCCCGGTCGTCGCCGTCCCCACCGGCACGCCACTGGCCGAGGCGCAGCGCCGGCACGCCGAGCAGGGACCACCCGGGTCCGCCGTGCTGGTGGTCGACGGCGCGGGGCGGCCGGTCGCCCTGGTCGACCCGGCGGCGGCGGAGGCCGTACCGGTGGGCCGGCGGCCCTGGCTCGGGGTGGACGCGGTGGCCCGGCCGCTGGCCGCGCTCCCGGCGGTGCCGCTCGGTCTGGACGGCGAACGGCTGATGGCGGCCGTGCAGGCCCACCCGGGCGCGCGGTACGTGGTGACGTCAGGCGAAGATGTGGTCGGCGTTCTGCACATCGCGGATCTCGCCCAGGTCCTCGAACCCACACGGAAGATGAACAGGTGACCGCAGCACATCCCCCCGCCCTCCCGGCCCCCGACGGCACACCGACGGCCACGGCCGTCGCGGAACTACCCCCGGTGCACCGGGGTCCCTTCCGTCCCGGTGACCGGGTGCAGCTGACCGATCCCAAGGGGAGGATGCACACCGTCACCCTGGAGCACGGCAAGGAGTTCCACACCCACCGCGGCATCCTGGCGCACGACGCGCTGATCGGGCAGCCCGACGGCAGCGTGGTCAGCACCGCCGGCGGCGGGACGGCGTTCCTGGCGCTGCGTCCGCTGCTGTCGGACTACGTGCTGTCCATGCCGCGCGGTGCCCAGGTGATCTATCCGAAGGACTCGGCGCAGATCGTCGCCATGGGCGACATCTTCCCCGGGGCCAAGGTGCTGGAGGCCGGCGCCGGCTCCGGTGCGCTGAGCTGTTCCCTGCTGCGCGCCGTCGGCACCGGCGGTGAGCTGCACTCCTACGAGGTGCGCGACGACTTCGCCCAGATCGCCCGGCGCAACGTGGAGGCGTTCTTCGGCGCACCGCATCCGGCCTGGCGGCTGCACGTCGGCGACGTCGCCGGGTGCCCGGAGACCGGTTTCGACCGGATCATCCTGGACATGCTCACCCCGTGGGAGACCCTCGACATGGTCGAGCGGGCGCTGCTGCCCGGCGGCGTGTTCATCGGCTACGTGGCGACCACCCCGCAGCTGTCCGAGCTGGTCGAGGCGTTGCGCGAGCGGGGCGGCTGGACCGAGCCACGGGCCTGGGAGTCGCTGGTGCGCGACTGGCACGCCGAGGGGCTCGCCGTCCGGCCCGACCACCGGATGATCGCGCACACCGCGTTCCTGGTGTCCGCGCGTAAGCTCGCTCCGGGCGTCACCGCGCCGCCGCGTCGCCGCAAGCCCAGCAAGGGCGCGGAGGCGTACGCCGAACGTAAGCAGGCGCTGCGTGAGGCGGCGGCGGCCCGGGAGGCGGCGGCGCAGGCCACCGCCGCCGCGTCGGCCGCCGGAGCCGACGGGCAGGACCTGCCGTGACGGCGGATCGGAGCAGCTGGGCGTGAACGGGCAGAACCCGACGGCCGGTGCGGGCCGACGGTGTGACCGCGGGGAGTGGGCATGAGTCGGCCGGGCTTCGGCGGCGGTGAACTGCCGGCCGTGTTCCCCGACTGGTCGCCGTACCAGGACCTGGAGTCGGCGGCGCGGGCCTACCTGCGAGATCCGGACATCGCCCTGGAGGCGCTCGGCGGGGTGCTGCGGGGCGCGTCGGTGCTCGGCTTCACCCTGGAACGCTTCGTCAACGAGGTCAACGGGGTGTGGCAGGAGGTCGTCGTGTGCGACGGCAGCCGGCTGGTGCTCTGGCACGGCGAGGACGTGCCACCGGGGGAGGGCCCGCCGGGGTCGATGACGTCGTCGCTGCGGGTGGTGCCGGTCTCCACGGTCACCGAGGTGGGTTGCCGGCGGCGGCTCACCCGGGCCGAGAACGGCGAGGTCCGGGTGGACAGCATCGACGTCTACCTGCTGCTCACCTCGCTGGACGAGGCCCCGCCCGGCGACGAGATGGTCGGCGCGCCCCGGCACGACGCGCTGCGCTTCGGCAAGACCCTCGACGACGGCGGGGCCGGTCAGATCGCCCGGCTGGAGGAGTTCGCCCGGCTGGTCGCCTCGGTGGTCGGCCGCCCGCTGCTGTGACGCCGCGACCGGGCCGTGGGTGACGCCGGGGCCGCCCCGGCGTCCTCGGCTCAGTCGTCGGCCTCGGGGCCGGCGACCTCGACGCCGTCGCTGCCGCGCACCACGTGGATGCACTCACCCGGGCACTCCTTCGCGGAGTCGATCACTTCCAGCCGCAGGTGCTCCGGCACGTCGACCCGGCTGCCGGGGGCGAGCCGCAGCTCACCGTCGACGCCCTTGACGTACGCCAGGCCGTCGACGTCGAACTCGAAGACCTCCGGCGCGTACTGCACGCAGAGCCCGTCACCCGTGCAGAGGTCCTGGTCAACCCAGACCTGCAACTGGTCGGTAGCGACGTCGGTCACCCGGCACCCCCCATGTTCTCCCGTCCCACTCCCCGACGGTACCCGAACGGCCGGACCTGCCCCTCAGGCGTCCCTGGCGATCAAGGTTCGGTGACGAGGGCGTTGCGTGGGACCGAATCGGCCTCATAGCGGCTAGTGTTAGGGCAGAACGTTCAAGCCCCCCGGGGAGGTGGGACGTGGCACGCAGTGACGACGCGGACTCGCGCGCCGCACGGTGGGAGAAGGAGGCCCACGATCTCTCCACGCAGGTCGCGTTCCTTCAGGAGGAACTCGCCCTGGTGCGGCGCAAGTTGACCGAAAGCCCCCGACACGTCCGGCAGCTCGAAGAGCGGCTGGCGGCCACCCAGGCACAGTTGGCGCGGCTCACCGAGAACAACGACCGGCTCGTGAGCACCCTCAAGGAGGCTCGCGCGCAGATCGTGACGCTCAAGGAGGAGATCGACCGGCTGGCACAGCCGCCGTCCGGCTACGGTGTCTTCCTCGCGCGACACGACGACGGCACGGTGGACATCTTCACCGGCGGACGCAAGCTCCGGGTAGCCGTCTCACCCTCACTGGACGCCGAGGAGTTGCGGCGCGGCCAGGAGGTCCTGCTCAACGACGCGCTCAACATCGTCGACGCGTTCGGCTACGAGCGGGTCGGTGAGGTGGTGATGCTCAAGGAGATCCTCGCGGGTCCCGAGGGCGCTCCGGGTGACCGGGCGCTGGTGGTCTCGCACTCCGACGAGGAGCGCATCGTCCACCTGGCCGACACCCTGATCGGCAGCGCGATCAGGGCCGGCGACTCGCTCATGATCGAGCCCCGCTCGGCGTACGCCTACGAGCGGATCCCGAAGAGCGAGGTCGAGGAGTTGGTGCTGGAGGAGGTGCCCGACGTCGACTACACCGACATCGGCGGCCTCCAGTCGCAGATCGAGCAGATCCGCGATGCGGTGGAGCTGCCCTTCCTGCACGCCGATCTGTTCCGGGAGCACCAGCTCCGGCCGCCGAAGGGCATCCTGCTCTACGGTCCGCCTGGCTGTGGCAAGACGCTCATCGCCAAGGCGGTGGCCAACTCGCTGGCCAAGAAGATCGCCGAGCGGCTGGGTAAGGACCGGCACACCAGCTTCTTCCTCAACATCAAGGGTCCGGAGCTGCTCAACAAGTACGTCGGTGAGACCGAGCGACACATCCGGTTGATCTTCCAGCGGGCCCGGGAGAAGGCCGGGGAGGGCACCCCGGTCATCGTGTTCTTCGACGAGATGGACTCGATCTTCCGGACCCGTGGCTCCGGTGTCTCCTCAGACGTGGAGAACACCATCGTGCCGCAGCTGTTGAGCGAGATCGACGGCGTCGAGGGCCTGGAGAACGTGATCGTGATCGGTGCCTCCAACCGGGAGGACATGATCGACCCGGCCATCCTGCGCCCCGGCCGGCTCGACGTGAAGATCAAGATCGAGCGTCCGGACGCCGAGGCGGCCAAGGACATCTTCTCCAAGTACATCCTCGCCGGGCTGCCGCTGCACGCCGACGACCTGGCCGAGCACGGCGGTGACCCGCAGGCCACCGTCGCGGCCATGATCGACGCGGTCGTCCTGCGGATGTACTCGGAAACCGAGGAGAACCGTTTCCTCGAGGTCACCTACGCCAACGGCGACAAGGAGGTCCTGTACTTCAAGGACTTCAACTCCGGCGCGATGATCCAGAACATCGTCGACCGGGGCAAGAAGATGGCGATCAAGGAGTTCCTCACCTCCGGGCGCAAGGGGCTGCGGCTGCAGCACCTGCTCGACGCCTGCGTCGACGAGTTCCGGGAGAACGAGGACCTGCCCAACACCACCAACCCGGACGACTGGGCCCGGATCTCCGGCAAGAAGGGCGAGCGGATCGTCTACATCCGCACGCTCGTATCCGGCGGTAAGGGCACCGAGGCCGGCCGTTCCATCGAAACCGCGAGCAACACCGGCCAGTACCTCTGACCGGCCGACCGGGCGGGCCCGCGATGCGTCGCGGGCCCGCCCGTCTGCGTCACCCACTGTTAACCGCGCCACCCCGCGTCGGGCGGGTGGAATGCCGGACTCGTCGTTAGACTTCCCCCACCGCGTAGTCGACTCCGAGGAACCGCGTGCCGCCCGAGCTCTCCGTCGCCGATCCGCCGCTGTCCCCGGCACTGGATCGCACGCCCCCCACCGTCCCGACGGCCCCGAGGGGCCGTAGCTGGCGGTGGATACCCCTCCTGCTGGCCGCCCTCGTCGCCGCCTGGGCCGTGCCCCTCGCCGGACACGCCCTGCACCGGGAGTGGCTGCTCCCGCCGATAGTCCTGGTCGCCACGGCCAGCCTGCTACGCGGTGGCCGCACCCTGCTCGACCGGTTGATGCTCGCGCTCGGCCTGCTGCTCGGCCTGACCGCGATCGCCGGCCTGGTCTTCCCGGTCTGGCCGTGGGGGATGCAGCCGGTGCCGCTGACCGGGACCGCCCTCACCGCGCTGGCCCTCGCCGCCGCCGCGCTGCGTCGCCGACCCCGGCTGCCCCGACCCGGCTGGGCCGACCTGTTCCCGCTGGCCGGCGCCGCCGCCATGGTGGTCTACCTGCGGCAGCCCTGGCAACGCGCCACCGACCTCGCCGACCGGCTCACCGTCCTCGGCATGGGCGAGGACAACTGGCGGCACCTGGCACTGTTCGACGCCATGGGCCGCCTCGACGGCTACACCTTCGTCGACCCGGCCGCCGCCCGGGAGCAGATCACCGCCCAGCTCATCTACTACCCACAGGGCTGGCACCTGGTCACCGCCCTGCTCGACGGCTTCCTGACCCCCACCGGGCCGCGCGTCGACGCCCTCGTCGCCCACTACTTCGGCTGGACCATCGCCGGCTTCGGACTGTTCACCCTCGTGCTGATCTGGGCGGCCCAACGGCTGGCCGGCCCGATCCACCTGCTGCACCGCACCGTGCTCACCGTGGTCGTCGGCGCGCTCGTGCTCGGCACCCAGCTACCCCGCCTGCTCAACGCCGGCTACCCCACCGAGGTGCTCGGGCTGACCCTGACCGTCCTGATCGCCATTCTGGTCGCCCGACCCGTCCCCGGTACCCGCGAACAGGTCGTGCTGCTGTGCGCCCTGCTCGCCGCCGTCGGGTTCACCTACTACCTGTTCCTGCCGGCGGCCGCCGTCCTGGTCCTGTGCTGGGTGCTCACCCACTGGCGGGAGGCGCTGCGCCGCTGGTTCACCGTGCTGACGGTCGGCCTGGCCGGAGCCGCGCTCGCCCTGATCGCCCCGCTGCTCGGCGTGCTCCGGGCCGGCCAGACCGAGGCGTTGGTCATCGGCTCGTCCCAGGCCGTCGAGGGTTGGCGGGCGCTGATCTGGCTCGGCGGGATCGTCGGAGTGGCCCTGCTCGTGCAGATCGCCCGCACCGACCCGGCCTGGCGACGCTGGCTGCTGGTCGGCGTCGTCGGGGTGGCCCTGCCGCTGACCATCGCGCAGATCAACACCAACGCCGGGGTGGCACCGGGCTACTACTTCGTCAAGGGCACCCACCTGGCCACCGCGCTGCTCATCGTCGGCACCGCCGCGGTGGTCCGGTTGCTGCCGGTGCCCCGGCCCGGCCTGAGCTGGCGCGGTGCCGGCAGCACCACCGCCGGGGTGCTCGCCGCCGCCCTCACCATGACGGTCGTGGTGGCGCTGTGCGGCGTCACCGGTTGGCACCGCAGCCTGCTGGTGGTCGACGAGCAGACCTGGGCGCAGCGCTGGGTCCACCAGGACCTCACCCTGCCGTCCCGGGTGGCCTGGGTGTGCGCCGACGCCCAACAGCGCTACCCCGAGGTCCCGGGGACCACCACCCTGGTCATCGACCGGGGGCCGGTGCGCTCCTATCTCATCTCGCTGTGCCTGTCGGCGCTGCACGGCACCACCGCCGCCACCGACCCCGGCATCTACAGCCTGCCGTTCCTCGAACCGGACCGCACCGACATCATCGTGCGCCGGGTCGCCGGCCCGGTCCGGTTCATCACCTCCGATCCCAAGGGGGAACGCCGGGTGCACCGGATGCTGCGCGACGAACCCGCGCTGCGGCACCGGTTGAGCTGGGTGCCGCTGACCGTCCCCGAGTGCGACGTGGCACCCTCCGACGAGCCACCCCCGCCGACCCCGGAGACGGCACCACCCGACCCGGCCGCGGCGGCGTGCCCCCTTCCCCGGTGAGGCGGACTACGCTCGACGTGACGGCGGACCGGGTGAGGCGAGCGGAGCGGGTAGGTCGATGAGCGTCAGAAGGATCATGGGCACCGAGGTCGAGTACGGGATCTCCGTGCCCGGCCAGGCCGGGGCAAACCCGATGGTCACCTCGTCGCAGGTGGTCAACGCGTACGGCGCGCGCCCGGAACTCAACCGGGGTGGCCGGGCCCGCTGGGACTACGAGGAGGAGTCGCCGCTGCGCGACGCCCGCGGTTTCACCTACTCCGGGGCCGCCTACGACCCGGCGGAGGCGCTCGCCGACGAGGATCTCGGCCTGGCCAACGTGATACTCACCAACGGCGCCCGGCTCTACGTCGACCACGCCCACCCGGAATATTCCACACCAGAGGTGACCAACCCGCTCGACGTGGTGCGGTGGGACAAGGCGGGGGAGCGGGTGATGGCCGAGGCGGCCCGACGGGCGGCCACCATTCCCGGCACCCAGCCGATCCACCTCTACAAGAACAACACCGACAACAAGGGCGCCAGCTACGGCGCCCACGAGAACTACCTGATGCGGCGGCAGACCCCGTTCGCCGACATCGTGGCGTACCTGACGCCGTTCTTCGTGACCCGGCAGATCGTCTGCGGTGCGGGCCGGGTCGGCATCGGGCAGGACGGCGGGCAGAGCGGCTTCCAGATCTCCCAGCGGGCGGACTTCTTCGAGGTCGAGGTGGGACTGGAGACCACCCTCAAGCGGCCGATCATCAACACCCGCGACGAGCCGCACGCCGACGCCGACAAGTACCGCCGGTTGCACGTCATCATCGGCGACGCCAACCTGTCGGAGATCTCCACCTATCTCAAGGTGGGCACCACCGCGCTGATCCTCACCATGATCGAGGAGAAGGCGCTCGGCGCCGACCTGGGCATCGCCGACCCGGTGGCCGAGCTGCGGGCGGTCAGCCACGACCCGTCGCTGACCCACCGGATGCGGCTGCGTGACGGCCGGCGACTGACCGCCCTGGACCTGCAGTGGGCCTACTACGAGCGGGCCCGTTCCTTCGTGGACGAGCGGTACGGCGCGGACGCCGACGCGCAGACCCTGGACGTGCTGGAGCGCTGGGAGCGGGTGCTGGACCGGCTGGGCCGGGACGTGTTCCTCTGCGCCGACGAGTTGGACTGGGTGGCGAAACTGCGGTTGCTGGAGGGCTACCGGGAGCGGGAGAAGCTGGGCTGGGGCTCGCACAAGCTCCAGCTCGTCGACCTCCAGTACTCCGACGTCCGGCCGGAGAAGGGCCTCTACCACCGGCTGGTGACCCGGGGCTCGATGAAGACGATGCTGGACGACGAGCAGACCCGCCGGGCGATGACCGAGCCGCCGGAGGACACCCGCGCCTACTTCCGGGGCCGCTGCCTGGCCCAGTACGCCTCCGAGGTGGTCGCGGCGAGCTGGGATTCGGTGATCTTCGACGTGGGCCGGGAGTCGCTGGTCCGGGTGCCGATGATGGAACCGGAGCGGGGCACCCGCAAGCACGTGGGCGCGCTGTTCGACAGGTGTGACACCGCCAAGGACCTGCTGGAGACGTTGACCGGCGGCTGACCCGACCGGTGGCGGTGGCCCGTCGTGCGTCGGATGCCGGCGCGCGGCGGGCTTTTCGTCGCCTCCGCGAGGTAAGTTCATCGCAGACGATCGTGGAGGAGGCAGCGAGATGGCTTCACAAGAGGGCGGCCAGACCCAGTCGGGCAAGTCGCACCAGGCCGAGGAGATCGACGACGTCACCACCGAGGTCAACCCCGAGGTCGCCGAGCGGCACGCCGAGATCACCGAGGACGTCGACGACCTGCTCGACGAGATCGACTCGGTCCTGGAGGAGAACGCCGAGGAATTCGTGAGGGGGTATGTGCAGAAAGGGGGTGAATGAGGCAAATGTCCGATTCGCCAGGGGTGCTGGACAAGGTATGCCCCCAGTGCGGTCGCTCGTTGCCGACGTCGGCCTTCCACCGTAACCGGCGTCGCGCGGACGGTCTGGCGTTCTACTGTAAGACCTGCGCGGCGGCCCGCTCCGAGGCGAGCCGCCGTAGGCGCGGCATCGCTCCGCAGAAGAAGGCGGCCGTGCCGCTCGCGGACGGTCTGAAGTGGTGCCCTGACTGCGAGCAGATCAAGCCCGTCGACGACTTTCCCCGCACCACCAACGCGAGCGGACGCCACAGCTACTGCAAGCCGTGCCACAACTCACGCGGCAAGGAGACCGTGCAGCGGCTCTACGGCGGCAGTCGCGAGTACCACCTGCGCCGCCGCTACGGGATCGGCGAGCAGGAGTTCCAGGAGCTGCTCGCCGAGCAGGGCGGCGTCTGCGCCGTCTGCGGGGCGGAAGATCCTCAACATGTGGACCACGATCACCGCACCGGATGGGTGCGCGGGATACTCTGCTTCAACTGCAACGGTGGTCTTGGCCAGTTCCGTGACAGTCCCACGAGGCTGGCCAGGGCGATCACGTACCTGAGAGGAACCACGTGGCAGCGGGCTTTGATCCATCCGGGCGTCTACCAGATGTGTTCACCAACGCGGGGACGTCCTCCTTCACCTCGTTCCTGAGCAGGGTGGCCCCCGAGATGCTGCCCGGCCGACGGCCGCTGCCGCCGGGCATGGCCGCCGACCTGGCACCCCACGCCACCACCATCGTGGCCATCTCGGCCACCGGGGGCGTGGTGCTGGCCGGCGACCGCCGGGCCACCATGGGCAACCTGATCGCGCAGCGCGACATCGAGAAGGTGCACCCCGCCGACGCGTACTCGCTGGTCGGCATCGCCGGCACGGCGGGCATCGGCATCGAGCTGATGCGCCTGTTCCAGGTGGAGCTGGAACACTACGAGAAGATCGAGGGCGCGATGCTCTCCCTCGACGGCAAGGCCAACCGGCTCGCCGCGATGATCCGGGGCAACCTCGGCGCCGCCATGCAGGGGCTCGCGGTCGTCCCGCTGTTCGCCGGGTTCGACCTGGCCGCCCGGGACCCGGCCCGGGCCGGGCGGATCTTCAGCTTCGACGTCACCGGCGGCCCCTACGAGGAGACCGGCTACGACGCGATCGGCTCCGGTTCGCTGTTCGCCAAGTCGGCGTTGAAGAAGCGCTACCGGGCCGGCCTGTCCATCGACGACGCGACCCGGCTCGCCGTCGAGGCGCTCTACGACGCCGCCGACGACGACACGGCCACCGGTGGACCGGACCTGACCCGGCGGATCTACCCGGTGGTGATGACGGCGACCGCCGAGGGCACCCACCGGCTCACCGAGGCCGAGACGGCCACCATCGCCGAGGCCGTCGTCGCCGGGCGGATGGAGAACCCGGGCGGCTGACGCCGTCCCCACCCCCACCAGCCCCAGTCTCAGCACAGCGCCAGAAGGAGAACCGCCGCCGTGGCCATGCAGTTCTACGCCTCGCCCGAGCAGATCATGCGCGACCGCTCCGAGCTGGCCCGCAAGGGCATCGCCCGGGGGCGCAGCGCGGTGGTCCTGAGTTACACCGGCGGGGTGCTCTTCGTCGCGGAGAACCTCTCCAGCGCCCTGCACAAGGTCAGTGAGATCTACGACCGGATCGGCTTCGCCGCCGTCGGCCGGTACAACGAGTTCGAGAACCTGCGCCGCGCCGGGGTGCGGATGGCCGACCTCAACGGCCTGAGCTACGACCGGCGCGACGTGACCGGCCGGGCGTTGGCCAACGCGTTCGCGCAGACCCTCGGCGCGATCTTCACCGAGCAGTCCAAGCCGTTCGAGGTGGAGATCTGCGTGGCGCAGGTCGGCGCCACGGCCGACGAGGACGAGCTGTACCGGCTCACCTACGACGGCTCGGTCAACGACGAGCCGGGCCGGATGGCGATGGGCGGTCAGGCCGAGGCGATCACCGGTGTGCTCAAGTCCGAGCACCGCCCCGACATGTCGCTCAGCGAGGCGGTCAGGGTGGCCATGAAGGCGCTGAGCAGCGTCGGTGGCGAGGGTGGTGCGGCCCGTACGATCGCCCCCAACCAGCTGGAGGTGGCGGTCCTGGACCGCAACCGGGTGGGGCGTACCTTCCGGCGGATCACCGGCGCGGCGCTGACCGCGCTGCTGGAGGGCGACGCGGCCGGTGACGCCGCGCCGGCCGACGGCCGGGCCGCGACCCCGACGGTGCCGACGGAGGAGGCGCACAAGCCCACCACCTCGGCCGGCTCCGCCGACCTGGAGGGTCAGCCCCAGGAGAAGCCGGAGGCCTGACGCGCACGCGTAGCCAGGGGGCCGGGGTGCGAACCCCGGCCCCCTGGCGTCGACGGTCAGCGGGTGCGCAGCAGCGGCTTCGCCAGCGCCCAGTAGCCGGCGGCGATGACGTTGAATACGCCCATGCCGGGCGGCGACTCGACGTTCGACGGGTCGACCTTGGCGGTCATCAGCTCGGCGATGGTCCCGTCGGGGACCGTCCGCTCCTGCTGGAGCTGCCGGCGCCGGGCCCGTACCCAGGCCCGGTTGGTCCACAGCCAACCCCAGCCGCGTGCCTTCTCCCGTGCCCAGCCGCCGAGCAGCGCGGCCACCAGCATCGCCGCCTCGGTGAGCAGCAGCATCGGGGCCAGCACCACCAGCGTCCGTGTCTCGTACGCGGTGAGCAGCGAGATCAGGCGGTTGCGTTCCAGCAGGTAGTGCTTGAGCTTGTTGCGGGAGAACTCGTAGTGGTGCACCACCACCGCGTCCGGCACGTACTCCTGGCGCAGCCCGCGTTGCCACAGCCGCAGGCTGATCTCGGTGTCCTCGTGGTAGGCGAAGTACTCGGCGGCGAAGCCGTCCAGCTCCCGCCAGAGCGCCCGGTTGATCACGAAGCAGCAGCCGCTGATCGACGGGACGGTGGTCCGCCGGGCGTGCGCGCCGGCCGGCTGGCCGTTGCCGCCGGCCCAGGACAGCCCGATGTAGTGCAGCGGGTTGCCGGACGTGTTGATCAGGTCGGGGTTCTCGGCGAGCCGGATCGAGGCCATCACCGCGCCCACGCCGGGCTCGCCGGCCACCGCCACCGTCTTGGCCAGTGCGTCGGGGGCGACGACGGCGTCGGAGTTGACGAAGGCCAACCACTCGCCGGTGGCCTCGGCGGCGCCGACGCGGCAGCCGCCGGAGTAGCCGGTGTTCTCCTCCGGCCGGACCACCCGTACCCCGGGGAAGCCCTTGACCACGTCGATGCCGTCACCGGTGCAGCCGTTGTCCACCACGATCAGTTCGATCTCGACGTCGGTGCTGGCCAGCACGGCGCGGGCGGCGTCGACCAGGTAGGGCTCGGTGCCGTAGGCGAGCATCACCGCGGACACCTGGGGGCGGGACATCTACAGACCTCCGGATACGCCGGTGGCCACCACGTCGTCGAGCGGCCGGCCGGGGGTGGGGGTGGCCGGGCGGGTGCCCCGGCGCAGCAGCAGGACGGCCATGGTGGCGGCCACCACGACGGACCCGACCGCGTAGGCCAGCTCGACGCGGAGCGCGACCGGGGCCGGGACGACCGTGACGGCGAGCAGGGCGGCCACCCCGACCGTCCAGGAGACGGCCTGGGCGCGGTGCCGGTCGAGGGCGAGCAGGGCCTGACCGAGCACCATCGCCCACAGATAGGCCAGGGTGCCGACGGCCAGCCAGGCGAAGTCGCCGTGGCCGAGCACGCCGGGGGCGTCGAAGAGCCGGTGCACCAGCCACGGGCCGAGCGCCACCGCGCCGATCGCCCCGGCGACGCCGAGGGCGGTGACCACGCCGAGCGCCCGCCGCAGCAGGCCGTGGAAGCCGGCCTGGTCGCCGGTGGTGGCGGTGGTGGCCAGGCCGGGCAGCAGCGACGCCTGCATCGAGCCGAAGACGAACAGCGGGATGCGTACCAGCACCAGGGCGGAGAGCAGCGCACCGGCGGTCGCCACGTCGGCCGGGTCGAGCAGCCGGGCGTTGATCACGCCGATGTTGACCACGACCTGGGAGAGCAGGCTGGAGACGGTGAGCAGGCCGAGGCCGCGCAGCAGGATGTCCCAGGCGACGGGGACGCCGCCGCCGACGGCCCGCAGCACCGGGGGGAGGGTCACCAGCACCGACAGCAGCGGGGCGACGACCAGCACCGCGCCGTACCAGACCGGGTCGGTGACGCCGCTGACGCCGAGCCCGGCGACCAGCGCGATGCGTACCCCGCCGTCGACGCCGAGCTGGGTGCCGTACCAGGGGAAGAGTTGCAGGCCGGACAGCACGCCCCGGGTGGTGTAGGCCACGGCCATCGCGACCAGCGCGCCGATCAGCACGGCGACCATGGTGCCGTCACCGGCGAACAGCCGGTCGGTGAGCGTCCGGTAGCCGGCCAGGGTGACCACGACCAGCAGCGCCAGCACGACGGCGGCGACGACCGCCCCCCGGGCCAGCACCGGCCCCGGGGGGAGCCCCTGGCTGCGGCGGGCGGCGACGACCCGGGCCACCTCCTGCTCGACGGGGATGAACACGCCGATGCCGAGGGTGAACACGATCGACCAGAGCACCGACAGGGAGGAGTAGTCGGCGCGGTCGAGGGCGTGCCCGGCCACCGCGAGGTGTACGTAGGAGGCGAGCCCGAGCAGGGCGAGCCCGCCTCCGACGGCGAGGGTGCCGGGCGGGACGAGGTGGAGCAGCCGCCGCATCACCGGCGGATGAGCGCCAGCGTGAGCACCGCGAAGGCCCGGCCCAGGTAGATCATCGCCTTGGCGGGGGAGTGGCTGGGCGTGCCGGCCATCCGTTTGCGCATCGCCACCGGCACCTGACGGATGCGGTAGCCGCGCCGGGCGGTGTGCACCAGGGTCTCCACCGTGTCGCCGAGGTACTCGGCCGGGTACCAGCCGGCGAACATCTCGATGACCCGCCGGTTGGCGGCCCGGAACCCGGACGTGGTGTCGGTCAGCCGGGTCTTCGCCACCCGGGAGAGCACCCCGGACAGCATGACCATCGCCCAGCGGCGGGGGCCGCGTACGGAGTAGTCGCCCTCACCGGCGAACCGGGCACCGATGACCAGGTCGTTGTCGTCGAGCAGGTCGACCAGCTTGGGCACGTACCGGGGGTCGTGCTGGCCGTCGGCGTCGATCTGGATCGCCACGTCGTAGTCGTTGTCGCGGGCGTACCGGTAGCCGAGCCGCATCGCGCCGCCCACCCCGAGGTTGTACGGCAGCTTCGCCACCCGGGCGCCGGCGGCGGCGGCCACCGCGGCGGTCCGGTCGGTGGAGCCGTCGTCGACCACGAGCACGTCGACGCCGGGCAGTTCGCCCCGGACCTCGCCGACCACGTCGGCGATCGACCCGGATTCGTTGAGCGCCGGGATGATGATCAGGACACGCTTGCCGTTAACCATCGTGGGACACCAGTTCGTCTCGGGTGGCTGCGGTGACCTGTGCGCCGTCGGCGAGCCGGGCGGCGCGCTCCGCGTCGATCTGCGCGCGGAGCAGCGCGAAGTCCTCGGCCAGGGTGCGGGTCTCCTCCTCCAGCGCGCTGACCTCCCAGCTCAGGTGCACGCAGACCAGCAGCAGGAAGACGATGCCGAGGAAGAGCACGAGGCTGACGCCGGAGACCACGCCGAAGAATCCGGCCACGTTGTCCAGCAGGCGGGGGAACAGCGACAACGGGATGACGATGACCAACACGCCGAGCCAGAGCATGCCGTACTTCTCGCGGAGCTGCCGGCGGCGCAGCAGCTCGACGATCGTGGCGAGCAGGATCAGGCCGGTCAGACCGGTGACGAGGGTGAGCTTCATGCGACCTTCCACGGGGCGGGTGCAGTCGGGGAGGCGAAGGCGTCGGACAGCGTGGCGTGCCAGTCCGGCAGCGGGGGCAGGCCGGCCTCGGCCCACCGGTCGTGCCCTAGCACACTGTACGCGGGTCGTGCGGCCGGACGCGGAAACCGGTCGCTGGTGGTGGGTCGGATCCGGTCCGGGTCGAGCCCGGCCAGCGAGAAGGCGGCACGGGCCAGCCCGTACCAGGTGGTCCGGCCGGTGCAGGTGCCGTGGTAGATCCCGGCGGGGGCCCGGTCGGCCAGGGCCGCGTCGGCGAGCGCCACCAGGTGCCGGGCCAGCGCGTACGACCAGGTGGGCTGGCCGTGCTGGTCGTCGACCACGTCGAGGTGCTCCCGGGTGGCGGCGAGCCCGAGCATGGTGGTGACGAAGTTGCGGCCGTGCGCCCCGTAGAGCCAGGCGGTCCGCACCAGGTAGCCGGTTTCGGGGAGGAATCGGACCACGGCCCGCTCCCCGGCGAGCTTGCTGCGGCCGTAGGCGTTGACCGGGTCGGTGGGGGCGTCCTCGGCGTAGGGGGTGTCGGCGTCACCGGCGAAGACGTAGTCGGTGGAGACGTGCACCAGCCGCGCGCCGTGCCCGGCGCAGGCGCGGGCCAGGTGGGCCACCGCGTCGCCGTTGATCGCGGTGGCCGCCGCCTCGTCGCGTTCGGCGCCGTCGACGTCGGTCCACGCCGCGGCGTTGAACACCACGTCGTGCCCGGCGACCGCGGCGTGCACCGCCCCGGCGTCGGTGACGTCGAGGTCGGCGCGGGTGGCGGCGGTCACCTTGAGGTCGCCCCGGGTGGCCAGCGCGGCGAGCAGGTCCCGGCCGAGCATGCCACCCGCGCCGGTGACGAGGACCCGGGTCATGCGGCCGGTGCCGTCTTCAGCGGCTCCCACCAGGCCCGGTTGTCCCGGTACCAGGCGACGGTCCGGGCCAGGCCCTCGTCGAGGCCGATGCTCGGGGCGTACCCCAGCTCGGTGTTGATCTTGCTGATGTCCAGTGAGTAGCGGCGGTCGTGGCCCTTACGGTCGGCGACCGGGACGACCCGGTCCCAGCCGGCGTCACACGCCTCCAGCAGCCGCCCGGTCAGCTCCTTGTTGCTCAGCTCGGTGCCCCCGCCGATGTGGTAGACCTCGCCGGAGCGCCCGGCGTGCGCCACCATCGCGATGCCCCGGCAGTGGTCGTGCACGTGCAGCCAGTCCCGCACGTTGCCGCCGTCGCCGTAGAGCGGCACGGTGCCACCGTCGAGCAGGTTGGTCACGAACAGCGGTACGACCTTCTCCGGGAACTGGTACGGCCCGTAGTTGTTGGAGCAGCGGGTCACCACCACGTCCATCCCGTGGGTCCGGTGGTAGGCCAGCGCCAGCAGGTCGGAACCGGCCTTCGAGGCCGAGTACGGCGAGTTCGGGGCCAACGGCCAGGTCTCCGTCCAGGACCCCTCGTCGATCGAGCCGTACACCTCGTCGGTGGACACGTGCACGAACCGGCCGGTGCCGTGCCGCAGCGCCGCGTCCAGCAGGGTCTGGGTGCCCAGCACGTTGGTGGTGACGAACGGGGCGGCCCCGGCGATCGAGCGGTCGACGTGCGACTCGGCGGCGAAGTGCACGACCACGTCCTGGCCGGCGACGACCTCGTCGACGGTCGCCGGGTCGCAGATGTCGCCCCGGACGAACCGCAGCCGGGGGTCGTCGCGCACCGGGGCGAGGTTGTCCAGGTTGCCGGAGTAGGTCAGCTTGTCCAGCACGGTCACCGTCGTGGGCTCGATCGCGGGCACGCCGGACGCGTCGCCGCCGGGCACGCCCAGCAGCATCCGTACGTACTCCGACCCGATGAATCCGGCTCCGCCGGTGACGAGAATCCTCACGGGAACGGAAGTGTACGCGCACCCGCCCGCCGCTCCGGGGACCGTGACCCCGGTGTCCGGTTCGCGCCGGTCCCGGTAGGCTCCCCCGGTGCGTGGAATCCTTCTCGCTGGTGGCACCGGGTCCCGGCTGTGGCCGATCACCCGGGCGGTGTCCAAGCAGCTGATGCCGATCTTCGACAAGCCGATGGTCTACTACCCGCTGTCGACGCTGGTGATGTCCGGCGTGCGGGAGATCCTGGTGATCACCACCCCGGAGGACCAGGACCAGTTCCAGCGGCTGCTCGGCGACGGCAGCCAGTGGGGGCTGCGCCTGGAGTACGTCGCCCAGGCCCGCCCGGAGGGCATCGCCCAGGCGTTCGTGCTCGGCGCGGACTTCATCGGCGACGACTCGGTGGCCCTGGTGCTGGGTGACAACATCTTCCACGGCGTCGGCCTCGGCCGGCAGTTGGCCGACAACGGCGACCTGGTCGGCGGGCGGGTGTTCGCCTACCCGGTGGCCAACCCGCAGGCGTACGGGGTGGTCGACTTCGACGCCGACGGCCGGGTGCTGTCGATCGAGGAGAAGCCGGCCCGGCCGAAGTCCCGCTACGCGGTGCCGGGCCTGTACTTCTACGACAACCGGGTGGTCGAGATCGCCGGCAAGCTCACCCCGAGCGCCCGGGGCGAGTTGGAGATCACCGCGGTCAACGAGGCGTACCGGGAGGCCGGGGAGCTGTCGGTGACCGTGCTGGACCGGGGCACCGCCTGGCTGGACACCGGGACCTTCACCTCGATGATGCAGGCCGGCGAGTTCGTCCGGGTGATCGAGGAACGGCAGGGTATGAAGATCGGGTGCGTCGAGGAGGTCTGCTGGCGGGCCGGCCTGATCGACGACGACCAGCTCCGCGCGCTGGCCGAGCCGCTGACCAAGAGCGGGTACGGCGACTACCTGCTCGGTCTGCTGGCCGACAAGCACGACGAGGCGGTGCTGCGCGCGGCGCAGGTGGGAACGGAGGGGGTGCGGTGAAGATTCGTCCGCTGAGCATCGAGGGCGCCTGGGAGATCACCCCGCAGCAGCACGGCGACCCGCGCGGGCTGTTCATGGAGTGGTACCGGTTCGACCAGCTCGCCGAGGCGGTGGGCCACCCGCTGCGGCTGGCCCAGGCCAACCTGTCGATCTCCGGCCGGGGCGTGGTGCGCGGCATCCACTTCGCCGACGTCCCGCCCGGCCAGGCCAAGTACGTCACCTGCGTCCGGGGCGCGGTGCTCGACGTGGTGGTGGACCTGCGGACCGGTTCGCCGACCTTCGGCCGCTGGGAGGGCGTCCGGCTGGACGACACCGACCGGCGGGCGGTCTACCTGGCCGAGGGGCTGGGGCACGGCTTCTGCGCGTTGACCGACGACGCGACCCTGAGCTACCTCTGCTCGACCACCTACAACCCGACCGGGGAACACGCGGTGCACCCACTCGACCCGGAGCTGGGCATCGAGTGGCCGGTCGAGGTGCCGCAACTGTCCGCCCGGGACGCGGCGGCACCGACGTTCGCGCAGGCCCGGGCGGCGGGAACCCTGCCCGACTATGCCGCCTGCCAGGCGTTCGTGGCCGGTCTCGGGCCGGACGGGACGCCGCGCACCGACGGGATCTGAGCGACCGCAGCACACTACCTGTGCTGTGACAGTGACGAACCGACCCTCCGGGCGGCTAGTGTCACATCATGGAGCGGCGAATCTTCGGCCTCGAGACCGAGTACGGCGTCACCTGCACCTATCGCGGGCAGCGGCGGCTGTCCCCAGACGAGGTCGCCCGGTACCTGTTCCGCCGGGTGGTGTCCTGGGGCCGGTCGAGCAACGTGTTCCTGCGCAACGGGGCCCGGCTCTACCTGGACGTCGGGTCGCACCCGGAGTACGCCACTCCGGAGTGCGACTCGGTCACCGACCTGGTCGCCCACGACCGGGCCGGTGAGCGCATCCTGGAGGGCCTGCTCGTCGATGCGGAGAAGCGGCTGCACGACGAGGGCATCGCGGGTGAGATCTACCTGTTCAAGAACAACACCGACTCGGCCGGCAACTCGTACGGCTGCCACGAGAACTACCTGGTGTCCCGGCACGGTGAGTTCGGTCGGCTCGCCGACGTGCTCATCCCGTTCCTGGTCACCCGGCAGCTGATCTGCGGCGCCGGCAAGGTGTTGCAGACCCCGCGCGGGGCGGTCTACTGCCTGTCCCAGCGGGCCGAGCACATCTGGGAGGGCGTCTCCTCGGCGACCACCCGCAGCCGGCCGATCATCAACACCCGCGACGAGCCGCACGCCGACGCCGAGCGTTACCGCCGGCTGCACGTCATCGTCGGGGACTCCAACATGAACGAGGTCACCACGCTGCTCAAGGTCGGCTCGGCCGACATCGTGCTGCGGATGATCGAGGCGGGCGTGGTGATGCGCGACCTGTCGCTGGAGAACCCGATCCGGGCCATCCGGGAGGTGTCGCACGACATCACCGGCCGGCGCAAGGTGCGCCTCGCCTCCGGCAAGGAGGTCAGCGCGCTGGAGATCCAGCAGGAGTACCTGGCGCGGGCCACCGAGTTCGTGGAGCGTCGCGGCGGCGACCAGACCGCCAAGCGGGTGGTGGAGCTGTGGGGCCGGGTGCTGGGCGCGGTGGAGAGCGGCAACCTGGACCCGGTCGCCCGGGAGATCGACTGGGTGAGCAAGCTCCGGCTGATCGAGCGCTACCAGCGCAAGCACGACCTGCCGCTGTCGCATCCCCGGGTGGCGCAGATGGACCTCGCCTACCACGACCTGCGCCGGGGCCGGGGCCTGTACGGGCTGCTGGAGCGGCGCGGCCAGGTCGACCGGGTGGCCACCGACCCGGAGATCTTCGAGGCCAAGGAGACCCCGCCGCAGACCACCCGGGCCCGGCTGCGTGGCGAGTTCATCAGGCACGCCCAGGAGAAGCGGCGCGACTTCACCGTCGACTGGGTGCACCTGAAGCTCAACGACCAGGCGCAGCGCACCGTCCTCTGCAAGGACCCGTTCCGGGCGTACGACGAGCGGGTGGAGCGGTTGATCGCGAGCATGTGACCAGGGGGCCGGCGGCCGGAGACGGCCGCCGGCCCACCGGTACGCTGGCGGGGCGATGAACGATTCCGAATCCGCCGACCGCGAGCGCGGCGACAACCAGCGGCTCAACTGGATCGACCGCCGCCGGGCGAAGATCCGCGACGAGATCGCCCGTAACCGCCGGGGCGAGTACACCGTGCCGACCTGGGTGCTGACCGTGGCGCTGGTCGTCATCGTGGTCGGCTGGCTCGCGTTGATCTTCCTGGTCGGCTGAGCCGGGGCCGTCGCGGCCCGCGCCGCACGCCCGTCGACGCGGCGGATCGAGCAATCGGGAAGATGAACCGACCCACCGGTGCTGGCACCCTGGTGCGACGGCGGCCCGTCGGGGGCGGCCGACGAGTCAGGGGGTGCCGGTGGCGCACATCGATCTGGGTCTCGACGAGAAGGCGTTCCCGGGGATCACCGGGCCGATGCGCTACCGGCCGGAGACCGCGAAGCCGCTGAACGAGCTGGCCGAGGTGCTGTTGCGTGCCCCGCACCCGACGCTGACGCCGGGAGAGCGGGAACTGATCGCCGCCTACGTCTCCGGGCTCAACGAGTGCCGGTTCTGCTGCGCCTCCCACTCGGCGTTCGCCGCCGCCCAACTGCCCACCGGGATGACCCTGGTCGACCAGGTGCGGGCCGACCCGGACACCGCGCCGATCAGCGCGAAGCTGCGGGCCCTGCTCCGCATCGGCGCGGCGGTCCAGGCCGGCGGTCGGCAGGTCACCACCGAACTGGTCGAGGCGGCCCGTGCCGAGGGCGCCACCGACCTGGAGATCCACGACACGGTGCTGATCGCCGCCGCGTTCTGCATGTTCAACCGGTACGTCGACGGGCTGGGCACCTACGCCCCCGAGGGTGAGGGCTACGAGGCGACGGCCGCGCGGATCGTCGAGCACGGCTACACGGCCTGACCACGGGGTCGACCGCCCCGGCGGGCGGTGCCGGGACCGGTCAGCCGAGCAGCGCGGCGGCGTGCCGGCCGGCGGCCGCCGCCGCGAGGAAGTAGGCGTGGTCGGCGTCCAGGCCCCGGCCCATCGTGGACAGTCGCACCGGCAGGGCGTGTAGCGCGGCGTCCAGGCCGGTGGTGTCGACCCGGACCAGGGTGTGCCGGTCGGTCAGCGGGGCCAGTGCGGCGTCCACCCGGGCCGCCAGCTCCGGTGGCAGGCCGTCCGGCACCACCAGCTCCGCCGGGGCCAGCGCCACCCGGCCGTACGCGGTGAGGCTGTGGTGCGACACCCCCTGGTGCCGGGGGCGGGTGTCGGCGTCGGAGATCCGCAGCGACCCGACCGGCCGGCCACCCAGCACCGCCACCGCGTTGACCGCCTCGCCGACGGCGACGCCGGAGAACCCCCACCGGGTGCCGGTGCCCAGGTTGCCCGGCCCCTGCGCGACGACCGCCACGTCGGCGCGGAGCACGTGCCGGGCGGCCAGCAGGCCGGTGTGCAGGGTGGCCGCCTCCAGGTCACCACCGAACGCCTGCCCGACGCTGACCGTGCCGACCAGCGTGTCGCGCAGCCCGTCGAGGGTTCGGGAGAACCAGGCCGGCAACGCGCCGCCGTCGGTGAGCAGGTAGGCCACCCGGGCCCGGGGGGCGTCGGCGTGGATGCCGGCGAGGATCGCCGGCAGGGCGGAGTGCAGGTCGGCGGTGACCACCGGCAGCCCGTCGAGGCTGTCGACGGCGGCGAGCAGCGTGTGGTGCGGTGACGCCTCCTCGTCGACCCCGAGCATGATCGGCTGGAGCGGGGTGTAGCGGGCCTTGACCAGGTGCCCGGCGTCGCGGGTGTCGCCGGCCTGCGGCGGGTCGGCGGGCAGCCGGTCGGGCAGGGCGACCACCAGGGCGTACCCGCCGGTGCCGAGGCCCATCAGCAGCGCGCCGGCGTTGAGCAGCACCCGGTCGCCGGGGACGGGGTCGCCGACCAGCTCCGGGTAGGCCAGCGCGCGCATGCTGGCCCCGTCGGGCAGGGCGACGTCGAGCTCCACCGCGCCGGCCCACCGTCGCCGTACCGCCGTGACCGTCCCGGACCGCCATCGCACCATGCCCGGCACGCTATCGCCGGCCGCCCGGTCGGCCGCGTGCGGGGCCGCCTCCGGTCAGTCCCGCCCGTCCGCCTCCTGACCGGAGGGCCCGTCGGTCGGGCGCGCGTCGCCGGCCGGGCCGGGGTACGCCGTGCCGAGCGGGGCGTCGCCCACCGGGCCGGGCTCCTCCTGGGTACGCCGGGCGTGGCGGCCGGAGCCGCGCAGCGACCGGGTGGGGTCGAGGAAGACGTACCCGATCTCCGGGTAGCGGTCGGTGAGCCGCCGTTCGGCCTCGTCGGCGGCGGCCTCGATCTCGGCCCCGGTCGCCTCGTCCCGGAAGTCGACCTTGGCGGCCACCAGGATGTCGTCCGGGCCGAGCTGCATGGTCAGCAGCGTGTCGACCCGGTCCACCGTCGGCAGGGCGGCCAGCTCGCGTTCGATCTCGTGGTGCAGCCGTTCGGGCACCGCCCGGCCGACCAGCAGGGAGATGTTGCTCCTGGCCAGGATGGCGGCGACGACGAGCAGCAGCAGGCCGATCAGGATCGAGGCGACGCCGTCGAACAGTTCGTCGCCGGTCCACTGCGACAGGCCCAGCCCGACCCCCGCGATGAGCAGGCCGATCAGGGCGGCGCTGTCCTCCAGGAACACCGCCTTGACGGTGGTGTCGGCGGTCAGTCGCAGGAACCGGCGCGGGGTGGTTCCCCAGCGGCGGGACTCGCCGCGTACCTGGCGTACCGCGCGGGCCAGCGACACCGACTCGATGGCGAAGGAGACCGCCAGCACCACGTACGAGATCAGGTAGTCGCCGCTGTGCTCGTGGACCAGGATGGTGGTCACCCCGTGGGTGATCGCGAAGCCGGCACCGGCCACGAAGGTGAACAGCGCGGCCAGGAACGCCCAGACGTAGCTCTCCTTGCCGTACCCGAACGGGTGCCGGACGTCGGCGGGCCGGGCCCCCCGGCGCAACGCCAGGTAGAGCAGCACCTCGGTGGTGGTGTCGGCGACCGAGTGGGCCGCCTCGGAGAGCATCGCCGCCGAGCCGGACACGATCCCGGCGACCAGTTTCGCCACCGCGATGGCGAGGTTCGCCGCCCCGGCCACCACGACCGTGCCGACGCTCTCGCTGTTGCCTTCGGCCTCCGCCATGCGGTCACCGTAAGTCCGCCCGGCCGCCTGCGCTGGGCGGCGGGCTGTCCGTCACGCCACACCCCGCGCGGGTGCACGGGTACCGCGCCCGGGCTGCTAGCGTTCACCCCGTGTCGCGGAGTCGTACCGAACGCCTGGTCAACCTGGTGATCTGTCTGCTGTCCACCAGGCGGTTCCTGACCGCCGCGCAGATCGCCGCGACCGTGCCCGGCTACGAACACGATCCGGACGACGCCCGGGAACACGAGGCGTTCCAGCGCAAGTTCGAGCGGGACAAGGCGGAACTGCGCGAGCTGGGGGTGCCGCTGGAGACCGGGACGGCCAGCGTGTTCGACGCCGAGCCCGGCTACCGGATCGCCCACCGGGAGTACGCCCTGCCCGATATTCCGCTCGAACCGGACGAGGCCGCCGCGGTGGGCATCGCCGCCCGGTTGTGGCAGCACGCCGGGCTGGCCGCCGCCGCCTCCTCGGGGCTGGCCAAGCTGCGCGCCGCCGGGGTGGACGTCGACCCGCAGGCCACCCTGGGGTTGGAGCCGATGGTCACCGTCGACCCGGCGTTCGCCCCGCTCACCGCCGCCGCCCGCGACCGCCGCGAGGTCACCTTCGACTACCGGGTCCCCGACCGGGACGCGCCGACCCGCCGTCGGTTGCAGCCGTGGGGCGTGGTCTGCTGGCGGGGCCGCTGGTACGTGGTGGGCCACGACCGGGACCGGGCGGCCACCCGCTGCTTCCGGCTGTCCCGGGTGACCGGCGCGGTGCGCGTCACCGGTGCCCCCGGCGGCTACGAGCCCCCGGCCGGCGTCGACCTGATCTCGCACGTGGCCGCCTGGTCCGGGCCGGTCGAGCGGACCGGCCGGGCCACCGTGCTGGCCACCCCCGGGCGGGCCGCCGGGCTGCGCCGGTGGGCGGTGCAGAGCGTGCCCGGCCCCGACGGCGACCGGCTGGTGCTGCCCTACGCCGATCCGGAGTCGCTGGCCGGTCAGCTCGTCGGCTACGGCCCGGACGTCCGGGTCCTGGACCCACCCGAGGTACGCGACGCGGTGATCCAACGGCTCAAGGAGATCGCCGCCCGGCACGACGAGCTGGCCGTGGCCGGGGGTGCCCGGTGACCCGCCCCGCCGCGCGCACCTCCGCCGACCGGCTGGCCCGGCTGCTGAACCTGGTGCCCTACCTGCTGGCCCGGCCCGGCATCGAGATCGCCGAGGCGGCCGGCGACCTGGGCGTCACCGAACGGCAGCTGCGGGAGGACCTGGAACTGCTCTGGGTCTGCGGCCTGCCCGGCTACGGCCCGGGTGACCTGATCGACATGGCCTTCGACGGCGACCGGGTGACCATCACCTACGACGCCGGCATCGACCGGCCGCTGCGGCTCACCCCGGACGAGGCGCTGGCCCTGGTGGTGGCGCTGCGGATGCTCGCCGAGACGCCCGGGGTGGCCAACCGGGAGGCCGTCGAGCGGGCCCTGGCCAAGATCGAGAACGCGGCCGGTGACCTGGTCGGCGCCCCGGTGGCCGTCCGGCTGCCCGGCGAGAGCCAGCGGGTGCAGGAACTGCGGACCGCGGTCGAGCGGCGGCGGGCGCTGCGGATCACCTACTACACCGCGGCCCGGGACGAGAGTACCGACCGCGTCATCGACCCGCTGCGGATGCTGATGGTCGACGGCCGGGCGTACGTCGAGGCGTGGTGCCGCCGCGCCGAGGCGGTCCGGTTGTTCCGGGCCGACCGGATCGACGCGGTGGTCGAGCTGGACGAGCCGGCCGTGGTGCCGCCGCAGGCCCGCCCGCACGACCTGCGGCAGGGGGTGTTCCGGCCGTCGTCGGACCTGCCGCTGATCACCCTGCGGATCGGCCGGGGCGAGCGGTGGATCACCGAGTACTACCCGTGTGAGCGGGTCGAGGTCGACGGGGACCACTGGCTGGTGTCGCTGCGGGTCACCGATCTCGACTGGGCCCGCCGCTTCGTGCTCGGGCTCGGCCCGGACGTCACCGTCCTCGCCCCGGTCGAGCTGGCCACCCAGGTACGCGCCCAGGCCACCGCCGCGTTGGAGGCGTACGCGACGCCCGGCGGCCTCGGCCGGCCCGGCGGGCGCGGTGACGTGCCGGTAGGCTGACCGCCGTGGTGAAGTGGATCGTGCTGGCGGTGCTGCTGTTCGCGCTGGTCGTGTTGGCCCTGGCGGTCCGTCCGGTGCTGGTGCGGCTGCCCCGGCTGCGCCGGGCGGCAATGGCGTTGCAGCGTCGCCAGGCCGAGGCCGAGACGTTGCGGCACAGCGCCGAGGCGTTGCAGGAACGGGCCGAGGCGCTGCAGCGGCAGACCGAGACGACCCAGCAGCGGCTCGAACTGATCAAGGCCAAGCGCGGGAGTTGATCGACAGCGGTCGGTGGGCCGCCCGCCCGGGGCCCGCCCGGAGTCCGTTTCCCGCAGCTCTGCACCCGTCCAGGTGGTTGACGGGACACTCGCAGGTGGTCAAGACTTCACCGGCCGGGCCGCATCAGCGGTGGCCCGGCGGGTGGCAGAGGCCCGTCACGCACGTACGATGGGCTCCGACACACCCTTCGACACAGAGCGACTGGAGCTTCCCATGGGTGCCCTCAAGCCGTGGCACATCGCCGTACTCGTGGTCGTGCTGATCCTGCTGTTCGGCGCGAAGCGGCTCCCCGACGCGGCCCGCTCGCTCGGCCGTTCGTTGCGGATCATCAAGGCGGAGACCAAGAGCCTGGCCGACGACGACCGCGACCTGGCCGAGAAGGCCGACGCGCAGGCCGGCTACCAGCCGCTGCCGCCCCAGCAGCAGCCCGTGCAGCAGCAGCCGTACGCGCCGCAGCCCCAGCAGCAGTACGCCCAGCCCCAGCAGCAGTACGCCCCGCCGCAGCCCCAGCAGCAGCCGCTCGCCCCGCCGGTCGACCCGGTGCAGCGCGTCCGCGACAACTGACCGAAGGGCCCGATCACCGTGGCCTTCGCGCTCCGTAAGCGCGGCCCCAGCACCTTCGAACGGGCCGCCGACGGCTCCATGACGCTCATGGAGCATGTCCGCGAGCTGCGGAACCGGCTGTTCCGCGCCTCGCTGGCGATCGTGGTGGGCCTGATCGTGGGTTTCTGGCTCGCGCAGCCCGCGTTCGACCTGCTCAAGGAGCCGTACTGCCGGCTGCCCGGTGCCCTCGACGCGTCGGGGGAGTGTCAGCAGTTCCTCCAGTTGTCCCCGGCGGACGGCTTCATCCTCAAGCTGAAGCTGGCGCTGTGGATCGGCCTGATCGTCGGCGCGCCGGTCTGGCTCTACCAGCTGTGGGCGTTCATCGCGCCCGGTCTGCACCGGCACGAGCGCAAGTGGGCGTACGTCTTCGTGTCGATCGCGGCGCCACTGTTCGCCGCCGGGGCGGTCCTGGCCTACCTGGTGGTGGACAAGGGCCTTGCGTTCCTGATGGAGTCCGGTGTCACCGGGCTGTCCACCCAGCTCGAGGTGACCCGCTACATCTCGTTCGTCACGAACATGATCCTGCTGTTCGGGGTGGCGTTCGAGTTCCCGCTGATCCTGTTGATGCTCAACTTCACCGGCGTGGCGAGCGCGAAGCGCCTGCTGAGCTGGTGGCGGGCGGTCATCTTCATCTGCTTCGCGTTCGCCGCGATCGCCACCCCGGACCCGGGCCCGTTCGGCATGACGCTGCTGGCGCTGTCGCTGTCGCTGCTGTACTTCGTCGCGGTCGGGGTGGCCTTCATCAACGACCGGCGCAGGAAGCGGCGCGGTGGATCGTACGCGGGGTTGAGTGACGACGAGGTGTCGCCGCTGGAGTTGGACGACGACCCGGTGGTGGCCACGCCGGAGCTGGAGTTGTCCGAGCCGGTGCACGCCTCCGAGCCGGTGGCCCCGCCCAAGCCGATCGACCGCCGATACGACGACATGACCTGACCGCCGGGCCATCCGTACCATCCGACGCCGCTCCCGCCCTGCCGGGAGCGGCGTCGTCCGTTCGGGGCGTGCTCAGAGCACCTGGGACAGGAAGCGGCGTAGCCGGGGGTGCCGCGGTGACTCGAAGACCACCTCCGGTGCGCCGGCCTCCAGCACGACGCCGTGATCCATGAACGCGACGGTGTCGGCGACCGAGCGGGCGAAGCCCATCTCGTGGGTGACCACCACCATCGTCATGCCCCCGGCGGCAAGGTCGGCCATCACGCCGAGCACCCCCTTGACCAGTTCCGGGTCGAGCGCCGAGGTGGCCTCGTCGAAGAGCATCACCTCAGGTTGCAGGGCCAGCGCGCGGGCGATGGCGACCCGCTGCTGCTGTCCGCCGGAGAGGTGGGCGGGTCGCGAGTCGGCCTTGGCGGCGAGGCCGACCAACGCCAACTGGGAACGGGCCAGCGCGACGGCCTCCTCCTCGGGCAGCTTCTTGAGGCGGCGCAACGCCAGGGTGATGTTGCGCAGCACGGTCATGTGCGGGAACAGGTTGAACTGCTGGAAGACCATCCCGACGCGCTGCCGCAGGGCGTCCGGGTCGTCGCGTAGCACGCTGCGCCCGTCGAGCAGGACGTCCCCGGAGTCCGGTTCGATCAGCCGGTTGACGGTGCGCAGCAGGGTGGACTTGCCGGAACCGGACGGGCCGATGACGCAGGCCGTCGCGCCCCGGGCGACGTCCAGGTCGACGCCGCGCAGCACCCGGTTCGCCCCGAAGGCCAGGTGCACGTCACGGACGGCGAGGCTGACCGGGGTGGTGGTCACGGTGCCGGCGGTCATCGGGGGTCCTCCCGGGTGGGACGCGGTTGCGGTAGGGCGGTCTCGCCGGCCAGGGCCAGCCCGCCGTCGTCGTCGGGGTCGACGGCGACCGCCCGGCCCTGGCGCAACCGCCGGTCGATGGCGTTGACCGCGTGTGTCAGCGGCACGGTCAACGTCAGGTAGCACAGGCCGGCCAGCAGCAGCGCCGACTGGTTGCCGGTGTTGGCCGCGTAGTCCTGCCCGATCCGGAACAGTTCCCGCTGGCTGGCCAGCAGGCCCAGGAAGTAGACCAGGCTGGAGTCCTTGATCAGCGCGATCAGCTGGTTCACCCAGGCCGGCAGCACCCGGCGTATCCCCTGCGGGACGATGACCAGGCGCATCGCCTCACCCCAGGAGAACCCGAGCGCTCGGGCCCCCTCCAGCTGCGCCGCCTCGACGCTCTGGATGCCGGAGCGGAAGATCTCCCCGATGTACGCCGCGGCGATCAGCGACAGCGCCAGGATGCCCAGCGGGTACGGGTTGGGGCCCCACACCTGCATGCCGAGCGGGGCCAGGCCGACGCCGATCAGCAGGATGGTGGCGGCGGCCGGCAGACCCCGGAACACGTCGGTGTAGACCCGGGCCGGCCCCCGCAGCCAGCGGGTACGGGAGATGCCCGCCACGGCCAGCGCCATGCCCAGCACCGAGCCGAGCAGGGCGGCGGAGACCGCCAGGATCAGCGTGTTGGGCAGCCCGACGGTCAGCATCTCGGGCAGCGCCTCGCGCATGGAGTCCCAGTCGAAGAAGGTCTCCCACAGGGTGCTCAACGGATCCATCGTGTTTCTCCCACCGCCCCGCTCGCTGGTCTGGTCGTACCGTCAGGAGGTGGCCGACGCCGACGGCGTCGCCGCGCCCGGGGCGGTGACGTCGCCGCTGCCGGGGGTGAAGCCTTCCGGGATCGGCCGACCCGGGTAGTACTGCTCCTGGAGGCGGGTCCAGGTGCCGTCGGCGATCACCTCGTCGAGGCCCTTGTCCAGCGCCTCGCGTAGGGCGTCGTTGCCCTTGGCGACGGCGTACGCGGTGGGGGCCGGGCTCAGTTCGGTGGCCGCCACCGTGATCTTGCCGTTGCTGTCGGCGGCGGACTTCTCGCCGATCTCGGCGGGGGCGATCCAGGCGTCGGCGGTACCGGCCTTGAGCTGGTTGATCGCCCCGTTGTAGTCGGGCACCCGCACCGGGTCGAGCTTGCGCGAGGTGGCGTAGTCGTCCTGCACGGTGCCCTGCACGACCACCACCCGCTTGCCCGCGAGCTGGTCGAAGCCGGTGAGCGGGGAGCCGGCCGGCACGTCCAGGCCGAAGTAGCCGAAGTCGTAGCCGTTGCCGAAGTCGACGGTCTTCTTCCGCGCCTCGGTGACGGTGATCGAGGAACTGCCGACGTCGAACTTGCGGTTGTTGACCTGGGAGAGCAGCGCCGAGAAGTCGGTGCCGACGAACTCGACCTTCAGCCCGACCTTGCCGGCGACGGCGACGAGCAGGTCGTTGTCGAAGCCGGTGAACCTGCCGTCCTTGAGGTAGACGTTCGGTGGGGCGTCGGTGAGCGTGCCGGCGCGCAGCACACCGGGTTGGAGCAGGCCGTACGGGTTGTCGGCCGGCTCGGAGCCGCCGCCGCAGGCGGTCAGCGCGGTGCCGGCGAGCAGGGCGGCGACGCCGAGCGCGGCGACCCGCTTCCACGCGGCGCGGGGCAGTCGGGGGGCGGGCAGGGCAGGAAGGAATCGCACGGGTGTCTCCGGAGGTGGTCGGGCGGCGGCGGACGCGCGCCGCCGACGGGATGCCCACCGGGCATCCCGCTCGAGGTGTCACGGGAAGAGGGGTTCGACTAGCGGCGGCGACAGGAGTCGCTGTGCACCCGCATGAGGTCGACATGCCGCCGCCTGACCAGCCGGACGCCGACGGACCGTACGCCGGGTCGGGTCACGGCGGTGACGCCGCCACCGGGTGGGGCGGGTGGTTGGTACGACACGGCTTCTCCCTGATCGGTGTCGACCTGGGGTGACCAGGCCACGCTTGCACCGGGTCGTTCACCGGTGCCTGGTCCTCACCCGGAGCACCCCACCGTGGCGGAGGGTTGCCGGCCAGCGAGCCGGGGCTTGACGCTGGCGCTCATGACCTGCCCGAAATCTAGCAGCAGCGCCCCGCCGGTCGTCCACCCGTTATGACGGCCCTCACGTCCGCCCCTTACCGTCGGGCGGCCCGCGTGGTGGCCGGCGGGCGGCGCACCACCTCGGCGTCGTAGCGGACCCGGGCCGCCTGCACCTCGGCCAGGTGGGTGGTGGCCCAGGCTTCCAGGCCGGAGACCAGGTCGAGCAGGCTGCGGCCCAGGTCGGTGAGGGCGTAGTCGACCCGGGGCGGGACGCTGGCGTGCACGGTGCGGGTGACCAGGCCGTCGCGTTCCAGCCCGCGCAGGGTCTGGGTGAGCATCTTCTGGCTGATCCCGTCGATGTGCCCGGCCAGTTCGCCGTAGCGGCGTCCGCCGCCGGCGAGGGCGAGCACGACCAGCACGCTCCACCGGTCGCCGATCCGGTCGATGACCTGCCGGCTGCCGCAGTCGCGCTGGAACGGGTCGGGTCGCATCAGCTTACTCTCCATCAGTGCGTCACAAACTTCAAGGTGCCTACTCTCTGCCGGGAAGTATCGGCTCCCACCTGCGTGTTGGCCAGTACGACAAGAGAACGCCACCCGAAGGAGAGCGCCATGTCCGTCGTCGTCACCGGGGCCACCGGCCAGCTGGGCCGCCTGATCGTCGAATCCCTGCTGCGCCGGGGCGTACCCGCCGGGCAGATCGTGGCCCTCGGCCGCTCCGTGGACCGGCTCGCCGACCTCGCCGACCGGGGCGTCGTGGTGCGGGCGGCCGACTACACCGACCCCGAGTCGCTGCGCGCCGCCTTCGCCGACGCCGAGAAGCTGATGTTCGTCTCCGGCAGTGAGGTCGGCCAGCGGGTGCCCCAGCACCACAACGTGATCGAGGCCGCCCGACAGGCCGGCGTCGGTCTGGTCGTCTACACCAGCATCGCCCACGCCGACACCTCCGACCTGCTGCTGGCCACCGAACACCGGGCCACCGAGGAGGAACTGCGCGCCTCCGGGCTGCCGTACGTGCTGCTGCGCAACAGCTGGTACCTGGAGAACTACACAGGTCAGCTGCCCGGCTACCTGGCCCACGGGGTCGCCGGGTCGGCCGGCGACGGCCGGGTCAGCGCCGCCACCCGGGCCGACTACGCCGAGGCCGCCGCCGAGGTGCTCACCACCGACGGACACGCCGGTCAGGTCTACGAACTGGGCGGTGAGGCGTTCACCATGACCGAGTTGGCCGCCGAGGTGTCCCGCCAGAGTGGACGCGACGTAAGCTACACCGACCTGCCGGTGCCGGCGTACACCGAACTGCTCGTCTCCGCCGGGCTGCCCGAGCCCTACGCCGCCACCCTGGCCGACGCCGACCGGGGCATCGCCCACGGGGCGTTGTACGTGCCGGTGGAGCACCTGGAGAAGCTGCTCGGCCGCCGGCCCACCACCCTCGCCGAGGCGCTGCGCGTCGCCGGCTGACCCGGCGGCGACGGGCGGGCACGGCACCGGATAACCGGTGGAGCGGGCCCCCCACCGGCCCGACAATGCTCGACATGGATCACCACACGCTGGTGCGGACCAGCAAACGGATCGCACTGGCCCTGCGCCACCGACCCGCCCGGTTCGGCCTCGACCCCGATCCGGGCGGGTGGGTCGCCGTCGGCGACCTGCTGGCCGCCCTGCGGATCGACCGGGCCACCCTCGACGCCGTGGTCGCCGACAACGACAAGCAACGGTTCGCGGTGACCCGGGACGCCGACGGGGTGGACCGCATCCGGGCCAACCAGGGCCACTCCTACCCGGTCGACCTGGGGTTGACCGCGCAACCGCCACCCACCCGGCTCTACCACGGCACCGGCGCCGCGGCCCTCGACTCGATCCGGGCCACCGGGCTCAACCGGGGCGGACGGCACCACGTACACCTGTCGCCGGACGTGTCGACGGCCCGGCGGGTCGGGGCCCGCCGGGGTGGCGCGGTGGTGGTGCTGACCGTCGACGCGGCGGCCATGGCCCGCGACGGGCACACCTTCTACCGCAGCGCCAACGGCGTGTGGCTCACCGACGCGGTGCCGCCCGCCTACCTGGCCTGACCGGCCACCCGTGCGTGCGGGGGCGACCGGCCCCCGGTACGGGTATGGTGCGGATTGTCGCGCCAACCCGGCGGGTCGGGCCGGGGGCCGACACGCCACGCGCCCCCCACCACGGGCAGCCGGGGGACGCCCGCCGGAAAGGAACCGCTCGATGGCAGCGCCCCCGATCTCCCCGCACGACGCCCTGACCCGACTCGGCCGGATCCGCCTCGACGAGGTGGGTGTGGACGAGGTGTTGGGGATGATCGCCGACCTGGCCTGCCGAAGCCTGCGCGGGGTGTCCGAGGTGTCGGTGACCCTGCTGCGCGGCGGCAGCCCGCAGAGCGTCGCCGTCACCGGCGACGCCGCGCAGCGGCTCGACGAGTGGCAGTACCGGCAGGGCCACGGGCCGTGCCTGGACGCCTCGGTCACCGGCGACACCTTCGTCGTGTCCGACACCGGCACCGAGGAACGCTGGCCGGGCTGGGCGACGCGCGCCGCCGACGCCGGCATCGGCAGCGTGGTCGCGATCGGCCTGCCGATCCAGGAGGCGGTGGTGGGGGCCCTCAACCTCTACGGCACCCGGCCGCACGCGTTCGACGCCGGGACGGTGGAACTGGCCCGGACGTTCGCCGCGTACGCGGCGGTGGCCCTGGCCAACGCCCACCTCTACGCCAGCACCGCCACCCTGGCTGAGCAGATGCGCTCGGCGATGGAGAGCCGGGCGGTGATCGAGCAGGCCAAGGGCATCATCATGGGGCAACGCCGGTGCACCGCCGACGAGGCCTTCGGCATCCTCACCAGGCTCTCCCAGGACTCCCACCGCAAGCTGCGCGACGTCGCCGCCGCCCTCGTCGGCCGGGCCACCGCCGGTAGCCGCTAAACCCCCGTGCCTCAGCGGTCGGCGGCGGTGGGCTGACCGGGCACCGACCGGGTGGCCTGCCGCACCAGGGCCTCCGCCACGTCCCGCAGCTTGCGGTTGGAGTTCTGGGACACCCGGGCCAGCATCGCGAACGCCTCGTCGGCGGTGCACCGCCGTTGCCCCATGATGATGCCCTTGGCCTGCTCGATCACCGCCCGGCTCTCCATCGCCGAGCGCATCTGCCCGGCCAGCGTCGCGGTGCTGTCGTAGAGGTGCGCGTTGGCCAGGGCCACCGCCGCGTGGTCGGCGAACGTCCGGGCCGGTACGGCCAGCGCGCCGAAGGCGCCGACCCGGGTGCCGTAGAGGTTGAGGGCCCCCACCACCGCCTCCTGGATCGGCAGGCCCAGCGACATCGACGAGCACACCCCCACGGCGTGCGCCCGGGCCGCCCACTCCGGCCACCGCCGCTCCTCGGTCATGTCCGCCACGATCAGCACCGTGCCGGTGGTGGCCGCGTCCAGGCTCGGGCCACGACCCTGTTCGAACTGCCACCTGTCGAGCTGGAGCGCGAGCTCGCCGGTGTGGGCGGCGGTGCTCGCCTCGGTGCCGTGCACCAGGGTCACCGTCACCTCGGCGGCGTCCGGGATGCTCTCCAGGGCCACCTCGGTGATCCGGGACAGGACGGCGTCGAGGCCCATCTCGTCGTGGCGGATGGACCCCAACCGGAGGACAGCCTCGGTGAGGTCGAGCGGTGACTGCGGCATGGCGTCTGACGTCCTTGCGAACCGGCGCGGAACCACCGGCCGGAGCCGGCGGCGCGTGATGATCGGTCCATGCCGGTGGGCCGCAGGTGCAGCCGCCGGACGGGCCGGGGACCGCGCCGCTGCTTGACGCTCACGCACGACACCCGGTGGGGCGTCGGATGCGGAGCACCACTGTACCGGTCGGTCGGTCCGGACACGCGACGGACACCACCGCCGCGTCGGGTTCCGCGCTGGTGTCCCGGTCGGACAACGGGGATGATGGGCGTCCGACGACGACAGGGGAGCGGACGGATGACGGTGGAGATACCGCGCGACGGTCGGGTGCTGTTCATCGGCGACAGCATCACCGACGCCGGACGGGACCGGACCGACCCCGCCGACCTCGGCGTGGGCTGGGCGATGATGGCCGCCGCCTGGTTCACCGCGCGGCACCCGGGCCACCGGGCGACCTTCCGCAACCGGGGCGTCGGCGGCGACCGGGTACGCGACCTGCGGGCCCGCTGGTCGGACGACTGCCTGGCGCTGTCCCCGCAACTGGTGTCGGTGCTGATCGGGATCAACGACACCTGGCGGCGGTACAGCAGCGGCGAGACCACCACCGTCGAGGAGTTCACCGCCGACTACCGGCATGTGCTGGGCGTCACCCGCGACGCGCTGCCCGACGTCCGGCTGGTGCTGATGGAGCCGTTCCTGCTCCCGGTCGACGACGACCAGCGGCGCTGGCACGAGGACCTGGACCCGAAGCTCGACGCGGTGCGCAAGCTGGCCGTCGAGTTCGACGCGACGCTGGTCGCGGTGCAGGCGCGGTTCGACACCGCCGACGTCGACGACCGGGTGTGGACCGACGACGGGGTGCACCTGACCCCGTCCGGTCACGCCGTGCTGGCCCAGCAGTGGTTGGCGGCGGTCAGCCCGGCCACCTGAGGCGTACCGGCGCGCGGGCCGGCCGCCCGTCGGTCAGCCCCGCCGCCAGGGCAGCCGCAGCCGACGGCCCGACGGCTCGACGCCCAGGTCCAGCTCCGGCTCCGTCGCGCCCCGGCGTCGCCACCGGTTGCCCTGCTGGTCGGTGAAGGACAGCTCCACGGTGGCCGACGCGAAACCGGTCAGGTCGACCGCGCGGTCGACGGTGACGAACAGCTCGCCGTCGCGGTGACCGTTGAGCCGGTCCACCGGCCCGGTCACCGCCGTGACCCCGACGACGACGTCCCCGTCGTCGCCCGCGGCCCGGACCCGGGGGGTGGCGGTCAGGTCGAAGACCGGTCCGTCGCTGTCGTTGGTGACCCGCACCCGCAGCACCCCGCCACCCTCGATCCGGGTCGAGGTCGACACCAGGCGGGCCTGCCGGGCGCGGGCGGCCCGGTCCTCACGCCGGCGGGCCCGGATCTCCCGGCGCAGGCTGAGCACGCCGAAGAGCAGGGTGCCCACCGTGCCGAGGCCGCCGAACCAGTCCGGCACCGACCCCCAGTCGATGTGCCCGTGCACGGGCAACCAGGCCAGCAGCTCCACAGTCGACATGGCCGGCACGGTACCGTCGGCCCGCCACCACCCGGTGCGGCCGACGGGTTACGCCGTCGACCTCCCCTGCCCGGCCGGCCCGTCCCACCGTCCCGTCCACAAGACCCGCACGTTCGGCCCGGGTGGTCCACACTCAGTGATACCGGCGCTGCGGACGGGTAGGGTTGGGGGAAGGATCACCACCACGGGCCGCGCTCGACCCGTGGGCGTGGCCCCTGTCGTCCCGCCCCTCCGGGAGGTCAGATGAGTTCCCTCGATCCCGCTCACCAGAACCGAGCGGCCCGGCCCGCAACGCGGCGGCCCTTCCCGTCCCCGGCCCTTCTCCGACGTCACACGGCACCGGTTGTCCCGTCCACGTTCCGGTCCGGCCGCACTCCGGCCCTCGGCCCCGGCACCGGTCGACGATGACCGGCGCGGTGCCGGACGCCGGTTTCTCCATCACCCCGCCCCGCCCCGGTCGGCTGCCGCTGCGCGGCCGCGACGCACTGGTCGAGACGATCCTGCGGGCCGCCGAGCCGCCGGCCGGCACACCCCGCCCGGCCGAGGAGGCTGCCCAGATCCTCTGGGGCCTGGGCGGCTGCGGCAAGAGCGCCACCGCGCTGGAGGTGGCCCGCCGGCTGGAGGCACGCGGTCGGCTGGTCTGGTGGATCTCGGCGAAGGACTCGGCCCGGGTCAGCGCCGGCATGCGCGAGATCGCGGGCCAGCTCCACGCCCCGGAGAGCCAGCTCGACCTGGCCTGGGCGGGTAAGACCCGCAGCCCCGTGGAGCTGGTGTGGACGCTGCTCAACGAGTCGGACCGGCCGTGGCTGCTGATCTTCGACAACGCCGACGAGCCGTCCCTGCTGGCCCCGCTCGACGGCCGGGTCGCCGAGGGCACCGGGTGGTTCCGCCAGCCGCGTACCCGCAACGGGCTGGTCCTGGTCACCACCCGCGACGGTCGCCAGGAGACCTGGGGCGACTGGTCCACCATGCACCCGGTGCGGGAACTCTCCCCGCCGGACGCCGCCCAGGTCCTGATCGACCTCGCCGGCGACGCACCGGGCAACCTCGCCCAGGCCACCAGCCTGGCCACCCGGCTCAAGGGGCATCCGCTGGCCCTACGCGGGGCGGGCACCTACCTCGCCGAGGCCAACCGCATCCCGGTCGGCGGCCCAGGGGTGTCCATCCGCACCTACGACGGCTACCGGGAGGCCCTGGACCGCCGCTCCGGCGCCGGCACGACCCGTACCGTGTCGCAGGCGTTCGACCGCGCGGTACGGCCGGTCGTGCAGTCCTGGGAGATGTCGTTGGACCTGCTCGCCGGGCGGGGGCTGGCCCAGGCCCGCCCGGTGCTGCGGCTGCTGGCCTCGCTGGGGGACGCGCCGATCCCGTACCAGATCCTGCTCGATCCGGCCCGGTTGTCGGCGTCCCGACTGGTCGGTGAGATCGGCGAGGACCGGCTGCGTGAGGTGCTCCGATCACTCGCCGACTTCGCCCTGGTCGACCTCGGCGTGATCGAGTCGCTGCCCGCACAGTCGCCGGTCGCGCACGTGGTGACCCTGCACCCGCTGGTACGCGAGCTGGTGCACGACCACCCCGACGTGATCGCCGACCGGCCCGCCTACCACGAGCTGGTGCTCACCCTGCTCGACGTGCTGCGCCTGCGGGACCCGGACCGCCCCCGGGAGGAGGAGTTCGACCCGGACGAGCCCGACAAGTGGGCCAGCTGGCACGTGCTGGCCCCGCCGACGACCGGGGCGGTGCTGGCCTTCTTCGACGCGGGAGAGCTGCCCCGTACCGAGCCGGAGCTGCTCACCACCGCGCTGGACCTGGCCCGGTTGATCGCCCGCTTCCTGCTGGCCGTCAGCCTGCCCGGCCAGGCCGAGATCCTGCTCGACCGCTGCCTGGCCGCCTGCCGTCGGATCGGTCTCGACCCCCGCGAGCGGGCGGTGCTCAGCCTGCGCCACGAGCGGTCCCGGGCGGCGTTGGAACAGGGGCAACTGGACTGGGCCGAGGCCGAGCTGCGGGAGATCATCCCGGCCCGGGAGGCGTTGCTCGGCCGGGAGCACCGCAACACCCTGGCCAGCCGGCACAAGCTCGCCCGCACCATCCTCGAGCAGGGCCGGTGGGCCGACGCCGAGCAGGAGCTGCGGGACATCGTCCGGGCGGAGTTCCGGGTCCGTGGCCCGGAGGACCGGGACACCATGACCGCCCGGCACAGCCTGGCCCGCGCGGTGGCCGCCCAGGGCCGGTACGCCGACGCCCGCGCCGAGCTGACCGAGATCCTGGAGATCCGGCTGCGGCACTGGGCCCCCGACCACCTGGAGACGCTGACCGTCCGGCACACCCTGGACTACTGCCTGCTGCACGAGGGGCGGGCGGCCGAGGCCCTGGCCGACCTGCGGGCGATCCTCGCCACCGACACCGCCCGACGCGAGGACCAGCACCTCGGGATGATCGCCGCCCGGCACACCCTGGCCGAGGCGCTGGTCGCCACCGGCGACCGGGTGGAGGCTGAGAAGGTCCTCGCCAAGGTGGTCACCGACCGGCGGCGCATCCTCGGCGACGACCACCCCGACACGGTACGGGCGGAGGCCGACCTGCGACAGCTACAGGGTGGATGAGCGCGGTCCGTGCCGCAACCGCCCGACGAGGGAGTGACGTGAGCCAACACCTACGCCGCAGCGACCGGTTGACCCCCGGGTCGCTGCGGGACCTCGCCACCGGCAGGATCGACCTGATCTGGCACCGGGAGTACTTCCCGCCGGCCGAGTGCGACGCCGTCCTGCCCCGGGTGGTGGCCGCCGTCGCGGCGGCGAACTTCTCCCTCACCACGGAGTTCACCAGTGTCGGCACCTCGATGGGTCAGGTCGCCAACGGCGGTGAGGTGGTCCGCCGGTACCTCGACGACGCGCCGGCCACCACCCGGCTGATCCGGCACGAGGTGTTCGCCGGCCGGCAGTCGCCCACCGACCTGATCCGGCTGGACCTCGACGAGATGTGGCCGTACGGGGCGACGGTCGGCCGGCACGAGGGGCGGATGATGCTCCCCGGGGTACTGCGCCGGATGACCCCCGGCGGTCGGGGCCGCCCGCACATCGACCGTCGGCAGATCCCCCTGCTGGACACCTACCGGCTGCGGCGGCGGCTCGGGGTCAACATCTACCTGGAGGTGCCGGCGCCCGGTGACGGCGGCGAGATCGACTTCTGGGGCCGCCTCGGCGAGGACGAGTTCGTGGCGCTCAAGGCCGACCCGTTCGACTACGGACTCGACCCGCAACGGGTCGGGCCGCCGCACGACACGGTGCTGCCCGGCCAGGGTGACCTGGTGATGTTCGAGGCGGGCCGGATGCACGGGGTGCGGGAGGTGCGCCGGGGCTGCCGGACGTCCGCCGCCTGCTTCGTCGGGGTACGCGGCGACACCGACCCGCTGCTGCTGTTCGCCTGATGCCCCGCCGGGGCGTTGCCACGGCCCGGGGTGATCCTCTACGGTCGGTCCAGCGGTTGGCGGTGCGGTCCTTCCCAACCACCACCGCCGAGCGGCCCCGTGGCGGGCCGGGGCCGGTGGGGCCCCGGAGCACCCTGCCGGTGGTCCGACGGCGGTCCCGTGTGTCCTTCCCGCCCCTGCCCGTTCCGCGCCCCCGGCCCGGTTCCGGCCGTTACGGTGGGAAACACGCCGAGCCGCCCGGGAGATCCCGTGTTCCTCACGCCCCACGAGCAGGACCGCCTGCTCGTCCACGTCGCCGCGGACGTCGCCCGCCGCCGGCGCGAGCGCGGACTGCGCCTCAACTATCCCGAAGCCGTCGCCCTGATCACCGCCTTCCTGCTGGAGGGCGCCCGGGACGGCCGGAGCGTCACCGACCTGATGGCCGACGGCCGGACCGTGCTCAGCCGCGACGACGTGCTCGACGGTATTCCGGAGATGCTGGGGGAGGTGCAGGTGGAGGCGACGTTCCCGGACGGCACCAAGTTGGTGACGGTGCACCACCCGATCCCGTGATCCCGGGGGAGATCCTGCCCGGCGACGGGCCGGTCGAGATCAACGCGGGACGTCCGGTGACCACCCTGCTGGTGGTCAACACCGCCGACCGGCCGATCCAGGTCGGCTCGCACTACCACTTCGCCGAGACCAACCCCGGGCTGCGTTTCGACCGCGCCGCCGCGTACGGGCAGCGGCTCGCGGTGCCGGCGGGCACGTCGGTGCGCTTCGAGCCGGGGGTGAGCCGCACCGTGGACCTGGTGCCGCTGGGCGGGGCCCGGGTGGTGCCGGGGCTGCGCGGCGAGGTCGCCGGCCCCCTCGACCCGGGCCCGGACGTCGGCGGGTCCGGCGCGCACGACGGGGAGGTCGGCCGGTGAGCACCGTGGACCGGCGACGCTACGCCGACCTGTACGGCCCGACCACCGGCGACCGCATCCGGCTGGCCGACACCGACCTGCTGATCGAGGTGGAGGTCGACCACTGCGTCGGCGGGGACGAGGCGGTCTTCGGCGGCGGCAAGGTGATCCGCGAGTCGATGGGCCAGTCCCGGGCCACCCGGGCCGAGGGCGCGTTGGACACGGTGATCACCGGCGCGGTGGTGCTGGACCACTGGGGGGTGGTGAAGGCCGACGTCGGGCTGCGCGACGGGCGGATCGTGGCGCTGGGCCGGGCCGGCAACCCGGACACCATGCCCGGCGTCCACCCGGACCTGGTGATCGGCCCGTCCACCGAGGTGATTGCCGGCAACGGGCGCATCCTCACCGCCGGGGCGGTGGACACCCACGTGCACTTCATCTGCCCGCAGCTCGTCACCGAGGCGCTCACCTCGGGCATCACCACCCTGGTCGGCGGGGGCACCGGGCCGGCCGAGGGCACCCGGGCCACCACCGTCACGCCGAACGCCTGGCACCTGGCCCGGATGCACGAGGCACTGGACGCCTTCCCGGTGAACGTGCTGCTGCTGGGCAAGGGCAACACGGTCTCCACGGAGGCGCTGTGGGAGCAGTTGCGGGCCGGGGCGGGTGGGTTCAAGCTGCACGAGGACTGGGGGACCACCCCGGCGGCGATCGACGCCTGCCTGCGGGTCGCCGACGCGTCCGGGGTGCAGGTGTCCATCCACACCGACACCCTCAACGAGGCCGGGTTCGTGGCCGACACGCTGCGCGCGATCGGCGGCCGGGCGATCCACTCGTACCACACCGAGGGGGCGGGGGGCGGGCACGCTCCGGACATCATCACGGTGGCCGGGGAACCGAACGTGCTGCCGTCGTCGACGAACCCGACCCGGCCGTACACCCGCAACACCCTGGCCGAGCACCTCGACATGCTGATGGTCTGCCACCACCTCAACCCGTCGGTGCCGGAGGACCTGGCGTTCGCCGAGAGCCGGATCCGGCCGTCCACGATGGCCGCCGAGGACCTGCTGCACGACCTCGGGGCGATCTCCATCATCGGCTCGGACTCGCAGGCGATGGGGCGGGTCGGCGAGGTGATCACCCGGACCTGGCAGAGCGCGCACGTGATGAAGCGTCGGGTGGGCGCGCTGCCCGGTGACGGCCCGGCCGACAACCACCGGGCCCGCCGCTACGTGGCGAAGTACACCATCTGCGCGGCGATGGCCAACGGGCTGGAACGGGAGATCGGCTCGGTGGAACCGGGCAAGCTCGCCGACCTGGTGCTCTGGGACCCGGCGTTCTTCGGCGTCCGGCCCCACCTGGTGATCAAGGGCGGGATGATCGCGTACGCGCAGATGGGCGATGCGAACGCCTCCATCCCCACCCCGCAGCCGATGCTGCCGAGGCCGATGTTCGGCGCGTACGGCGTGGTGCCGGCCGCGACCAGCGTGGCGTTCGTCGCGCCGGCCGCGCTGGAGGCGGGCCTGCGGCTGGACGTGCGCCGCCCGCTGGTCCCGGTGGCGGACGTACGCTCGCGGGGCAAGGCCGACCTGCCGGAGAACGGCGCGCTGCCGCGCATCGAGGTCGATCCGGACACCTTCACCGTCCGCGTCGACGGGGTGGTGGTCGACCCGGAACCGGTCGCCGAGCTGCCCATGGCCCAGCGGTACCACCTGTTCTGATGACCCCGTCGAGCATGGTGCTGCTGCTGGCCGACGGCAGGTTCCCCGCCGGGGCGCACGCCCACTCCGGCGGGCTGGAGGCGGCGGTGGCGGCCGGGCTGGTCACCGACCCGGCCACCCTGGCCGGGTTCCTGCGCGGCCGGTTGGCCACCGGCGGGCTGGTCGCCGCCGCCTTCGCGGTGGCGGCGCACCGGGCCGCCGGGACCGTCGACCGCCGGGCGACGCTGGCCCGGCTGGACACCGAACTGGACGCCCGTACCGCCGCCCCGGCGCTGCGGGCCGTCTCCCGCCGGCAGGGTCGGGCGCTGCTGCGGGCCGGCCGGGAGATCTGGCCCGGCGGCGGGTTCGACGACCTGTCCACCGGCCCGTCCGGGCCGCACCAGCCGCTGGTCCTCGGCCTGGTCGCCGCCGCCGCCGGCCTCGACCCGGTGGCGGTGGCGACCGTCGCCGCGTACGGGTCGGTGACCGGCCCGGCCAGCGCGGCGGTCCGGCTGCTCGGCCTCGACCCGTACCGGGTGCACGCGGTGCTGGCGGCGCTGGCCGTCGACTGCGACGCCACGGCGGCCCGCGCCGTCGCCACCGCCGACGATCCGCCCGAGTGGCTGCCGGCCCCGGCCGCCCCGCTCACCGACATCCACGCCGAAGTCCACACCACCTGGGAGGTGCGTCTCTTTGCGTCCTGAAACCGTATCGCCGACCCCGCACGCGTCGATCCCGCACGACGAGACCGTGCCGCACACCCACCCCGAGCCGGGGGTCGACCCGCACGCCCCGCTGCCGCCCACCGCCCGCCCGCTGCGGGTCGGTATCGGCGGGCCGGTCGGGTCGGGCAAGACCGCGCTGGTCGCGGCGCTGTGCCGGGCCTTCGCCGACGAGCTGCGCCTGGGCGTGGTCACCAACGACATCTACACCACCGAGGACGCCGACTTCCTGCGCCGGGCCGGGGTGCTCGATCCGGCGCGGATCCGCGCGGTGGAGACCGGCTGCTGCCCGCACACGGCGATCCGCGACGACATCGGCGCGAACCTCGACGCCATCGACGAACTGGTCGACGGGGTCGGGCCGCTGGACCTGGTGCTGGTGGAGAGCGGCGGGGACAATCTCACCGCCACCTTCAGCCGGGGACTGGTCGACCGGCAGATCTTCGTGGTCGACGTCGCCGGTGGCGACAAGGTGCCCCGCAAGGGTGGGCCCGGGGTGACCGCCGCCGACCTGCTGGTCATCAACAAGACCGACCTGGCCCCGCTGGTCCGGGCCGACCTGTCGGTGATGGACCGCGACGCCCGCGCCCGGCGGGGGGACCTGCCGACGGTGTTCCTGTCCATCGTGGGTGATCCGCTGGCCACCGGGGTGGCCGACTGGGTCCGCCACGAGCTGGCCCACCACCGTGGCCGGCTGGCCATCGCCTGATGCGCGCGGTCGCCCGGGTGGTGGCGGTGGCCGACCGTCGGGGCCGCACCGTGCTGCGCGAGCTGCGGGGCGAGTCGCCGCTGCTGCTGCGTCAGGCCGCCGCCGAGCAGGGCGTCCCCACGGTGTACGTCGTCGGCGGTGCGGCCGGTCCGCTGGCCGGTGACGACCTGCGGTTGAGCGTCGAGGTGGGGCCGGGGGCGGCGCTGCGGGTGCGTACCGTCGCCGCCTCGGTCGCCCTGCCCGGCCGGCCCGGCGCGGTCTCCCGGATGCGGGTCGACGCGGTGGTGCACGACGGCGGCACCCTGCACTGGCTGCCGGAGCAGCTCGTCGCGGCGGCCGGCTGTGACCACGTCGCCGGCTCCCGGGTGACCCTCGCCGAGGGGGCCGGGCTGCTCTGGCGCGAGGAACTGGTCTGCGGCCGGTACGGCGAACCCGCCGGCGACGTCGTGGTGGCCACCTCGGTCGACCGCGCCGGCCGGCCGCTGCTGCGCCAGTCCCTGGCGGTCGGCCCGGCCGCACCCGGCTGGGCCGGGCCGGCCGTGCTGGGCGGGGCGACGGCGACCGGGTCGTTGCTGGTGGTCGGTCCCGCCGCCGCGTCGGGACCGGCCACCGTGGACGCCGGCGGCGGCCAGCCCCGGGGCCGGCTGCTCCCCGCCGGCCCCGGGGCGTCCGCCGCCTGGTTGCCGCTGGCAGGCGGCCCGGCGGCCCTGCTCACCGCCACCGCCGCCGATGCGCACACCCTGCGCACCCTGCTCACCGCCCCGGTCGGCGCGCACACCGGGCCCGGGGACACCGCCGGGGCTACCCGTCGGACCGCCGCCCGCACCGGGGCCGACGCGGTGCCGGTCGCCTGACGGCCCACCACCCCGCACGGCCACCGGCCCGGTTCCCGCCTCCGCCGGGACCGGGCCGGTGCGGGTCAGCCGGCGCGGACCGGCTGCCGGCGCGGGTCGAGCCGGGCGACCAGGTCGACGAGCTGCCCGGTCAGCGTCGCGTCGTCGAGGATCCCGGCCAGCTCGGCGCGGACGAGGGCGTCGATGCGTTCCTGTTCGCGGCGGCCCCGGGGGGTCAGGTAGGCCCGGATACGTCGCCTGTCGAACGGGTCGATCCGGCGGTGCACCAGGTTCTGGTCGACGAGCTGGTCGACGAGCTTCGTCAGGGTGCCCGGCGGCAACGACTCCTCGGTGGCGACCTCGCTCATCGGGTGGCCCTGCCCGTCGGCGAGGCGGCAGAGCACCCGCCACGCCTCGACGGTGAGCCCCTCGGTGGTGAGCACCGCGCCGACCCGGCGGGCGAGCAGCCGTTCGGCGCGGGTGAGCGCGCGCATCAGGTCGACGGGCGTCGTGGGATCGTCGGCCATGTCTCTCCCCGTTCGGTGGGTTGCCATGTTACCGAAGCGTCCCGGTTTTCGGTCGGGTCTGGTGGCCTGCCAGGGTTGCCGGCAATCATGTCAGCATGTCCGTGCCGGTGCCCGGCCCCCACGGCGTGTCGGAGCCGTCGCCCCGCTCGGGCGGCACGGCCGGGGCGGCCCCCTGGTTGACCGTCGACCGGTCGGTGGTCAGTGTCGCGCTGGTCTTTCCGATGCGCGGCCCGGCCGGCATGTTCGGCCCCACCTGTGAGCTGTGTGCCCAGTTGGCGGTGGAGGAGGTCAACCGGGCCGGCGGGGTGCTGGGCCGGGAGCTGCGGCTGGTGCCGGTCGACGGCGGTGCGCCACCGGCGCAGGTCGCCGCCGAGGTGGAGGCGCTGGTGTCCACGGGGGCGGTGCAGGGGGTCACCGGCTGGCACATCTCGTCGGTCCGGCAGGCGGTGGCACCCCGGATCGCGCACCGGGTGCCCTACGTCTACACCGCTCTCTACGAGGGCGGGGAGCGTACCGAGGGGGTGTTCCTGACCAGCGAGACGCCGGATGCGCAGCTCCGGCCGGCGATGCGGCTGCTGGCCCGGGAGCAGGGGGTACGCCGCTGGTACCTGGTCGGCAACGACTACGTCTGGCCGCGCCGCACCGCGCGGGCGGCCCAGCGGTACGCCCGCGACGACGGGGCGCGGGTGTGCGGGCGGGTGTTCCTGCCGCTGGGCACCGAGGATTTCGGGCCGGTGCTGCGGGAGATCGAGCGGACCGAGGCCGACGCGGTGCTGATGCTGCTCGTCGGTGCCGACGCCGTCCGGTTCAACCGGGCCTTCGGCCGGTCCGCACTGGACCAGCGGTGCCTGCGGCTGAGCACCCTGATGGACGAGAACATGTTGCTGGCCAGCGGCGTGGGTGGCACCCGCCGGCTGTTCAGCACCGCCGGGTTCTTCGCCGGCCTGGTCACCCGGGAGAACCTGGACTTCCACGGCGCGTTCGCCCGCCGGTTCGGGGTGGACGCGCCACCGCTGGGCAGCCTGGGGGAGTCCTGCTACGAGGGCGTGATGCTGCTCGCCGCCCTGATCGCCCGTGCCCGCACGCTGGACGTACGCGCCATCGGGGCGGCGGCGGACGCGGTCACCTACCACGGCCCCCGGGGCGAGTTGCAGCTGCGCCGCCGCCACGTCCGCCAACGCATCTACCTGGCAGAGGCCGACGGCCTCGACTTCACCGTCCTCGCCGAACTCTGACCCCGCCCACTCTCCCGGCCCTCCGACGGCCCCCGGTTATCCCCGTTGATCAAGAGGTTTGCGTCAGCCGTGGAGCTGGAGCTGACGCAAACCTCTTGATCACGCGGGCCGGGAGAGGCGGGAGCGGGGGTGTTGACAGGGGGGTGGGTGGGGGTTCTAGGATGCTTCCTGCGTGAAGTAATCGCCATTCCTGCCTATTGTCGGGCGGGTTCGGTGGTTGATGGGCCGTCCTGTGTCGGACAGGCGGCGCGCATTTTCGTGAGCGGTCATCGTCCATTGTGGCGGTGGCCTTTTTTGTGTGTGTCGAGATCGGTTCGGGAAACAGCCAATTAAGGGCCGGGAAACGTGGCGGCAATCAATTGGGCAGAGGCTTTTGCTGCCCGAAAGTCCACTGCGGACCGCCGTCGCGACGCCCCACCCGTCGCCCGGTGAGCCCGCCGACCTGCACCACGACCGCACCGCCTACCAATCATTGACAGCAATACCTGCCGGCCAGTGCGGGCCGGCACGGAAATTATCCGGCGAACATCGCTCCGCAGGGAGAATGAATGTCACAGTTCCGGGGCCGCCGCATCCTGGCGGGCGCCTTGACCCTGATTGCCGCCGCCGCGCTCGCCGGTTGTGGCAGCAAGACCTCCGACGAGAAGTCGACCGCCGGGGTCAGCGCCGACGTGTCCGGCGACACCGTCAAGGTCGGCCTGCTCAATTCGCTCTCCGGCACCATGGCCATCAGTGAGGTCACCGTACGGGACTCCATCATGCTCGCCGTGGAGGAGATCAACGCCGCCGGTGGCGTGCTGGGCAAGAAGATCGTCCCGGTCGGTGAGGACGGCGCCTCCGACTGGCCCACCTTCGCCGAGAAGGCCGAGAAGCTGATCTCCCAGGACCGGGTCGCCGCCGTCTTCGGCTGCTGGACCTCGGCCAGCCGCAAGGCGGTCAAGCCGGTCTTCGAGAAGAACAAGGCGCTGCTGTTCTATCCGGTGCAGTACGAGGGGCTGGAGCAGTCGCCGTACATCTTCTACACCGGGGCCACCACCAACCAGCAGATCGTGCCCGGCCTGGACTACCTCAAGGCGCAGGGCAAGAAGTCGGTCTACCTGGTCGGCAGCGACTACGTCTTCCCGCGTACCGCCAACAAGATCATCAAGGCGTACGCGGCGGCGAACGGGATGACCGTGCTCGGCGAGGACTACGCCCCGCTCGGCTCCACCGAGTTCGGCACGATCGTCAACAAGGTCCGCTCGTCGAAGGCCGACGCGGTGTTCAACACCCTCAACGGCGACAGCAACGTGGCGTTCTTCAAGGAGTACACCTCCGCCGGGCTGACCGCCGCGAGCATGCCCGTGGTGTCGGTGTCGATCGCCGAGGAGGAGGTCAAGGGGATCGGCACCCAGTACCTCAAGGACCAGCTCACCGCCTGGAACTACTACCAGACCACCCCCGGCGCGGCGAACCAGAAGTTCGTCGCCGCGTACAAGGCCAAGTACGGCGCGGACAAGCCGACCAGCGACCCGATGGAGGCCGCCTACGTCGCGGTGCACCTGTGGAAGGCGATGGTCGACAAGGCCGGCACCTTCGAGGTGGAGAAGGTCCGGGCCGCCTCCGGCGGCATCACCTACGACGCCCCGGAGGGCCTGGTCACCGTGGACGGCACCACCCAGCACATCGCCAAGACCGCCCGGATCGGCAAGGTCGGCGCGGACGGGCTGATCACCGAGGTGTGGAACTCGGGCCAGCCGATCACGCCCGATCCGTACCTGAAGAGCTACCCCTGGGCGAGCGGCCTGAGCTGACCGATCCCGGCCCGGGCGGGAGGCACCCCCGCCCGGGCCGACCCACCCCTTCGGAGCGCGAACGTGACAGTCCTCTTCGGTCAGCTCTTCACCGGCGTCAGCATCGGCGCGGTGCTGCTGCTCATCGCCCTCGGCCTGGCGCTGACCTTCGGCCAGATGAACGTGATCAACATGGCGCACGGCGAGTTCATCATGGCCGGCGCCTACACCACCTACGTCCTGCAGCAGACCGTGACCGCCGCCGGCTGGTCGCTGCTGGTGGCGCTGCCGGTCGCCTTCGCGGTGGCCGGCGCCATGGGCGTGCTGCTGGAGGTGCTGCTGATCCGCCGCCTCTACGCCCGTCCGCTGGACACCCTGCTGGTCACCTGGGGCGTCTCGCTGATGCTCCAGCAACTGGCCCGCGACGTCTTCGGCAGCCCGAACGTGCAGACCCGGGCCCCGGCGCTGCTGACCGGCAACGTGTCCCTGCCCGGCGGGCTGACCGTCGCCAACAACCGGCTGTTCATCCTGGCCCTCGCGCTGGCCGCCGTGCTGGCGCTGACCCTGGCGCTGCGGCTCACCCCGCTCGGGCGGCGCATCCGCGCCGTGGTGCAGAACCGCGACCTCGCCGCCGTCTCCGGCATCCCGACCGCCCGGGTCGACCGGACGACCTTCTTCATCGGCTCCGGCCTGGCCGGCGTCGCCGGGGTGGCGCTGACCCTGCTCGGGCCGATCGGCCCGACGATGGGCACCAACCTGATCATCGACGCTTTCCTGGTCGTCGTGGTCGGCGGCATCGGCCAGCTCAAGGGCAGCGTGATCGTCGCCTTCGCGCTGGGCGTGCTGCAGGCCACCGGCGAGTACCTCACCACGCTCAGCGTCGCCAAGGTGATCGTCTTCGTGGCGATCGTGGCGTTCCTCCAGTGGCGGCCCCAGGGGCTGTTCACCCTGCGTACCAGGAGCCTCGCATGAGCGCCGCGCCGCTGGTCCGCACCGATCCCGCCGGCGTGGCCGGCACCCCGTCCGGTGGCCGGCGCGGCCGCCGGTTCGACGGCCCGGCCCGCACCGCCGCCGGGTTCGCCCTCGGCGCGGCGCTGCTGTTCGCCGTCGCCCCGCTGACCCTGTCGGACTTCCGGCTGTCGCTGCTGGCCAAGTACCTCTGTGTCGCGATGGTCGCGGTCGGCATCGGCATCGCCTGGGGCCGGGGCGGCATGCTCACCCTCGGCCAGGGGGTGTTCTTCGGCCTCGGCGGCTACGCGATGGCCATGCACCTCAAGCTGGCCGACGCCGGCCCCGGCGAACTGCCCGACTTCATGCAGCTCTACGGCCAGCTCGACGAGCTGCCGCTGTGGTGGCGGCCGTTCGCCAGCCCGTGGATCGCGTTGCCGGCCACCGTGCTGCTGCCGATGGCCGTCGCGTTCGGCCTCGGCTCGCTGGTCTTCCGCCGCCGGGTCCGGGGCGCCTACTTCGCCATCCTCAGCCAGGCGCTCGCCGCCGCGATGGTGATCCTGCTGGTCGGCCAGCAGGGCACCACCGGCGGCACCAACGGCCTCACCGACATCCAGGGCTTCTTCGGGTACGACCTGGACGACCCGGTCAACCAGCGGATGGTGTACTTCATCATCGCCGCCAGCCTGCTCGCGCTGCTGGCCCTGGCCCGGCAACTCATCCGCAGCCGGTACGGCGAGTTGCTGGTGGCGGTCCGCGACGGCGAGGAACGGGTCCGGTTCCTCGGCTACGACCCGGCCGGCGTCAAGCTCGTCGGCTACGTGATCGCCGCCGGAATGGCCGGGCTGGCCGGGGCGCTGTTCGTCCCGGCGGTGGGGATCATCTCGCCCGCGTTGATCGGGATCGTGCCGTCCATCGAGTTCGTCATCGGCGTCGCCGTCGGCGGCCGGGCCACCCTACTCGGCCCGGTGCTCGGCGCGGTGGCGGTGGCCTGGGCGCGTACCGCCCTGTCGGAACGGTTCCCGGGCACCTGGACGTACCTCCAGGGGCTGCTGTTCGTGCTGGTGGTGGCCTTCCTGCCGGGCGGCCTGGCGTCGCTGTGGGCGCTGGCCCGCAAGCGCCGGTCGGACCCGGCCGGCGCGCGGTGGTGGCGGCGTACCCGGACGGCGGAGCCGGCCGAGACCCGGACGGAGGTGTCGGCGGCATGACCGGTCCGCAGCTCGACGGCCTGTGCGTACGCGACCTGCGGGTCACCTTCGACGGCTTCACCGCCGTCGACGGGGTCGACCTCGACGTGCCGCCCGGTGACATCCGGTTCCTGATCGGCCCCAACGGGGCGGGCAAGACCACAGTGGTCGACGCCGTGACCGGGCTGGTCCGGGCCACCGGCTCGGTCCGCTTCGGTGACCGGGAACTGCTCGGCCGCGACGTGCACCGCATCGCCCGCCTCGGCATCGGCCGCACCTTCCAGACCGCGTCGGTGTTCGAGGAACTGACCGTGGTGCAGAACCTCGACATCGCCGCCGGGGCCACCCGGAGCTGGTGGACGCTGGCCCGACGACGCAACCGGATCCCCGACGAGGTGGCCGCCGCGCTGGAGACGATCGGGCTGGCCGACCGGGGCGACCAGCCGGCCGGCGCGCTGGCGCACGGGCAGAAGCAGTGGCTGGAGATCGGCATGCTGCTGGTCTCCGACGCCCGGCTGCTGCTGCTCGACGAGCCGGTCGCCGGGATGAGCCACGAGGAACGCGACGCCACCGGCGTCCTGCTGGAGACGGTCAGCCGGGACCGCACCGTGGTGGTCATCGAACACGACATGGACTTCCTGCGCCGCTTCGCCCGCAGCGTGACCGTGCTGCACGCCGGCAGGGTGCTCAGCGAGGGCACCGTGGCCCAGGTCCAGGCGGACCCCCGGGTGCAGGAGGTCTACCTCGGCGTCGACACCGCACCGGAGGCGTGATGTTGGAGTTGCGTGGCGTACACGCCGGCTACGGCCGCAGCGAGGTGCTGCACGGGGTGGACGTGGCCGTCCCCGCCGACGGGGTGGCCGCCGTGCTCGGCCACAACGGCGCGGGCAAGAGCACCCTGCTGCGGGTCGCCGTCGGCCTGCTGCGCCCCCGGGCCGGCACGGTCACCCTCGACGGGGAGGACGTCACCCGGCTCGCCCCGCACCAGCGGGTCGCCCGGGGCCTGGCGTACGTCCCGCAGGGCCAGCAGTGCTTCCCGCACCTGACGGCGGCGGAGAACCTGCGGCTGGTGGCCGACGGTCGGCGCGACGGGGCCGCCGCCACCGCCGAGGCACTGGACCTGTTCCCGGCGCTGCGTCCCCTGCTGCGGCGACGGGCCGGCCTGCTCTCCGGCGGTCAGCGTCAGCAGTTGGCCATCGCCCGTGCGCTGGTCACCCGGCCCCGGCTGCTGCTGCTCGACGAACCCACCGAGGGCATCCAGCCGTCGGTGGTCGCCGAGATCCAGGACCGGATCGTCGAGCTGGCCACCGGGGCCGGCATCCGGGTGCTGCTGGTGGAGCAGCACCTCGGCTTCGCGCTGCGGGTGGCGACCCGGCACTACGTGCTGGAGTCCGGCCGGGTCACCGCAAGCGGCGACGGCGGCCGGGACGCCGAACGGTCGGTCCGTCAGGCGCTCGCCGTCTGAGAGTGCCGAACTGATCACTGAAGGTGACGCTCCCTGTAACATTGGCGTGCGTAGATGGATGGGGGTGTGCTCCAGCCGCCCGTGACGCAGGGGAGTGACTGTGCGGAGTCTGCCGGCCCGGGTCCTGGGCGTCGTGACCGCGATCTCGCTCGGTGTGGTCGGCGCTCCGTCGCCGGCCCCGGACCGGCCGGCCGGCGCGTCGGCCGCCGCCGCCCCGGCGGCGGACCCGGCGGACGAGCTGACCGGCGACATCGTCTTCTCCGTGCCCAGCGGCACCTTCCGCGACGAACTCACGGTCTCGTTGCGGACGACGGTGAGCGACGCCGAGATCCGCTACACGACGGACGGGTCGCTGCCCCGCACCGACTCCCCACGCTACGACGGCACCGCACTGACCCTCGTCGACACCACCCAGCTACGGGCCCAGGCGTTCGTCGACGGGGTGGCGACCGGTGACCCCGGCACCGCCCTCTACGTCGAGCGGGCCGTGGACGTCAGCCTCGACCTGCCGATCCTGCTGATCGACGGGTACGGCCAGGGTGCGCCGGGACGGGAGTTCGTCGATGCCGCCGCGCTGCTGTTCGCGCCGACCGGGGGACACGCGTCGCTCGCGACGCCACCCACCCTCGCCACCCGGATCGGTTACCACCTGCGTGGCACGTCGAGTTCCCTGTTCGACAAGGCGCCCTACCGGGTCGAGTTCCGGGACAACGAGGATGACGACGTCGACCTGCCGGTGCTCGGCATGCCGGCCGAGTCCGACTGGGTGCTGCGCGGGCCCTACACCGACAAGGCGCTGATCCGGGAGGCGTTCACCTTCGACCTGGCCCGCGAGATCGGATTCCAGGCGCCCCGGTACGCCTTCGTGGAGTTCTACCACAACGTCGCGGACCGGCCGGTGGCCGCCGAGGACTACCAGGGCGTCTACCTGATCGTCGAAACCATCAAGAACGCCAAGAACCGGCTCGACCTCAAGGAGCTCGACCCCGACGACGTCACCCTGCCGGCCATCACCGGTGGGTACATCGTCAAGTTCGAGTGGCTGACGGCCGAGGAACCCACCCTGGAGTGCCAGGGCCGGCCCGCTACCTGCTGGCACTACCTGGAGGTGGTCGACCCCTCGCCGCTGCCACCGGAGCAGCAGGCCTGGCTGACCGGGCACCTCCAGCAGTTCAACGACCTGATGCAGTCCCGCGACTTCGCCGATCCGGTGACCGGCTATCCCGCCTGGATCGACGTGGGATCGTTCGTCGACTCGTTCATCCTCAACGAACTGACCCGCAACTTCGACGCCTACGCCCGCAGCTCGTACTTCTACAAGGACCGGGGTGGCAAGATCACCGCCGGGCCGCTGTGGGATCTCGACCTCACCTACGGCGTCGGTGGCGGGGACAACCTGGAAACCAGCGGCTGGCAGTACGAGCAGCCCCGGTGGCCGAAGCCCAACAACTGGATCAACAGGTTGGTCACCGACCCCGGGTTCATGGCGCTGGTCCGGGCCCGCTGGGCCGAGCTGCGGCGGGGCCCGCTGTCGGCCGCCGGGCTCGACGCGCGCCTCGCCGGTCTCACCGCGCCGCTGGCCAACGCCGCCGACCGCAACTTCCAGCGGTGGCCGAACCTGACCACCGAGAAGATCGGACCCATCGTCACCCCGACCGCCGACACGTGGCAGGGGCAGCTCGACTACCTGCGGGACTGGCTGGACCGCCGGATGGCGTGGCTGGACTCGGCGATCTAGGCCAGCCGGATGTCGTCGCCGTCGACCGTCACCGCCCGGGGCGGCAGCGGACTGCCGGCCGGGCCGCTGCGCACCGCGCCGTCGGCGATGCCGAAGACGCTGTTGTGGCAGCCGCAGACGATGGTGCCGTCCTTGACCGAGGTGACCGTGCAGCCCTGATGGGTGCAGGTCGCCGAGAACGCCTTGATGGTGCCGGCCGCCGGCTGGGTCACCACCACCCCCTCGGCTTTGAAGATCTTGCCGCCGCCGACCGGGATGTCCGCCACCGCGGCCAGCGCCGCCGGGGCGGGCGGCTGCTCGCCGCCACCGGTGGGGGAACCGCTCGCCCCGGCGGACGGCCCGGCCGGTGCACCGCCACCCGGCGAGGCGCCGGCCGGCGCGGCGGCCGATCCGCCGGTCTGCGGCGCCGCGGCCGGCGTGGTCGGCTCACCGTACGTCTGGCAGCCGGTGAGCAGGGCGGTCACGCCCACCCCGCCGACGCCGGCCAGCACCGCCCGTCGGGACGCGCACCCGGCCCCACGCTCGTCGCACATCTGCCCGTCGTTCCTCTCCCGTGTCACGAGCCCGTCACGTCCCCACCCCGAAGGTGGTGAAGTACCACAGCGACGAGGTCACCCAGATCCCCATCAGGACGGTGAAGACCAGCCCACCGACGACCGGCAGCACCCACCCGGCCAGCCCCCGCTTGGGCAGCGCCAGCATCTTCATGGTGAACACCCCGAAGAAGAGGCAGCCGAGCAGCGAGTGCAGCAGGGTCCGCAGGTCGTAGTCGGCGAAGCCCAGCGCGTAGAGGCAGTGCACCGCCACCGGGACGGTCAGCAGGAACGCCACCCGGCCGCTCCACCGGTGCAGCCCACCCGCCCAGGAGGGCGAGAAGCCACCGAGGCGGCCCCACATCGCCAACGCGCTGAGCAGCTGCACCACGGCGAAGAAGGCCGCCCCGGTGCCCAGCCAGACCTTGACCGCCTGAGGGCTGGAGAAGCCGGCCACGTTGACCGCGATCCCGGTGGGCTGGTGCATCCGGCCGTACGCCCCGAGGGCCACCGCGACCGCCGCCCCGACCAGCAGCGGTACGAGCACCGAGGCGGGTGGGGCGCCGGAGCCGGTGGACGGCGCGGCGACCGGGTCGGGCGGGGCCGGGGCGGGCGGGGGGTCGGACAGGACCCGGACGGACGGCCCGTCGTCGAAGTCGCGTCCCACGTCGGTCTCGAACCTGCGGCGTGCCGTCGTCATCACGTACCGGACCCCGGGTCGGCCACGACCGGTGACGCGGTGACGGTCCGGCCGTCGAGGATGGTGGTGCCGAACGCGGGGTCCAGCGGCGGGGCCGGCACCGGCGCGCCGTCGCGGGTGACCACCCCGATCTGGCTGCCGTCGGGCAGCATGATCCAGCCACCGTCGACGCCGGCGCGGCGCTGCTGGGCGGTGGCCCGGTAGAGCACCGGGTCGGGCTTGCCGGTCTGCTTGGCGGTGAACTTCCACCGGCGCTGACCCACCACCATCTCGCCGGAGGCGACCCCGTCGCCGAACGACCCGGTGAGCACCTCGCCCTTCTTGCCGGTCAGCTTCATCCGGCCGTCGGCGGCGGTGCCGTTGAGCCACACCTCCAGCTTCCTGCCGTCGCAGACGTACGCCACCGCCTTGCCGTCGGTGACGGTGATCGCGATGGTGGCGCCGCCGTCGAGCCGTCCGGTCCAGTTGGAGTCGGCCTGCTTCGCCGGCGGCGTCGTGGCCGGTGGCGTGGTCTCCGCCGGTCCGGGCTGGCCCGGCGCCGCCGGGGTGGCCTCCGGTTCGGCCGCCGGTTCGGCGTCCGGTTCGGCCGCGGGGGCGGCGGGCGACGCCACGGCGGCACCGGTCGGGCTCGTCGCGGGCGCGGCCGCACCGGCATCGACCGTACGCGGCGCCGCCTGGGCGCTCATCGCGAACAGGACGGCGGCCATGCCCGTCCCGGTCAGCAGGGTGAGCAACGGGGTCGTGCGCTTCATGAGCAGCTCCCTTCACCGGGTGGTACGAAGCCGGGGCGTCGGTCGTTCAATGTCGGGACGAGAACCTGTGATCGCCGGTGGTCGGGTGCCCGGTCCATCACCGACAGTGATCGTCCCGGGTGGCCGGTAGGGTGTCGGGATGGCCGCCGCGCTCCCGTACCGCCCCGGGACCGGGTGACCGGTGCCTTCCGTGCCTGTTCCCACCCGGCGGCGTGGCGCCGATTCCGGGCCCGTCCACCCCGTCGGCCTCGCCCGGTGGTGTGCCCGGGTCACCCGGTCGCGCCCCTTCGAGGCGGCGATCGTGGTGCTCATCATGGCCAACGCGGCGGTCCTCGGGGTGGAGACCTACCGGATCTCGGTGCGGCCCGCCCGGCGTTGCACTGGCTGGAAATGAGCTTCCGGGCGGCCTTCGTCGCCGAGATCGCCGTCCGGGTGCTGGCGTACGGACGTCGGCCGCAGGACTTCCTGCGGCACGGCTGGAACGTGTTCGACCTGGTGGTGATCGCGGCGATCTTCCTGCCCGGCCTGCACGGCGACTCGGCGCTGCTGCGGGTCGTCCGGGTGGCCCGGGTGCTGCGCCTGGTGCGTTTCTCGCCCGGTCTGCGCACCATCGTGGCCGCGCTGTGGCGCAGCCTGCCCGGTGTCGGCGGGTTCCTCGCGCTGGCCATGGTGACCCTCTACGTCTACGGCATGGCCGGCTGGCTGATCTTCGGCCGGGCCTACCCGGAGCAGTACGGCGACATCGGCCGGTCGCTGCTGACCCTGTTCGTGCTGCTGTCCCTGGAGACCCTGCCGGATCTGGTGGAGCAGGGGATGGCGCTGTCCCCGTGGACCCTCGTCTACTACGTCAGCTACGTGCTGATCACGGTCAACCTGCTGCTGAACATCCTGATCGCGGTCATCGTGAACTCGATGGAGGAGGCCCGTCGGCTGGAGATGACCGAGCGGCTGGCGCCCGGCTACGACGCCGACGGCGACGGGGTGCCCGACGAGGTGGACCGGATCGCCCTGACCCAGCGCCTGGACGACCTGCGGGCGGTGATCGCCGAGCTGGAACGCGAGCTGCGCATCGACCGGGACGACTCGTCGAGCCGGCACCGGCCGGTGCCGGAACGCACCGACGCCCGGTGACGGCGGGCGTCGGCATCCCTGCCGACGTGTCGCCCGGCCCGTCGGCCGGTGACCGGACCGGTGCCGGTCGGCGGACCCGCGACCCTCGGCCCGAGCGCCGCCGAGGGTCCGTCGACACCGGCCCCGACGTCCAGGTCTCCCGAATGGTGGGACGATGGAGGTGGGCGATCACGTCCTGATCATGATAGGGATGAAGGGGCGCGCGGTCGTTACCGGCCGGACGCCCCTTCGATGTTGGGCGAAGGAGGTCGGTGTGCGGTTCGAACGTACGGTCATTCACGGGGTCGGACTCTGCCAGCGCTTCGCCACCGCGCACGGCCAGTGGGCCAGCGTCATCTCCCACCCCGGCGGGCGGCGCGACATCGTGATCTACCACCCCGACGACACCGACACCGCGGTCGGCACGCTGGTGCTCGACCAGTCCGAGGCGCAGGCCGTCGCCGCGGTGCTCAACCAGGCGGTCACCGTCGACCACCTCGCCGAGCTGGAACGCCAGCTCCCCGGCGTCACCGTCGTGCGAATACCCGTCGCCGTGGGCAGCGCCGGAGACGGGAAGCGTTGGCGGGACACCACGCTGTCCGGCCTGCCGCTGTCGCTGCTGGCGGTGGTCCGCGCCGGCCGGGTCGTGCCGACCCCCGGAGACGACCACGTGCTGCTCGCCGGCGACGAGGTCGTCGTCGCGGGTGCGGAGGCGGCCACCACGACCGCTGTGGACGTGTTAGCCGGTCACTGACCGGGTGCCAGCACCGACCAACCAATTACTGCTCACGCCACCGTCGCGGTGGCCGTGCGACCCGGGGACGCCCGTCCCCGCGCCGCCGGTTCCGCACCGTCCCGAACGGGCCGGTGGCCACCGACGCTGATCTTCGAGGAGGGTATGTGCTGGTCCTGGTGGCGGTCCACGCACTGGCAGCCGTGGTCGCCCCGGGGCTGGTACGTCGCTTCGGACGCCGTGCGCTCTACGCCGTCGCGCTCGCCCCGGCCGCCACGCTGGTCTGGGCGCTGACCCGTACCGGTGCCGTCCGGGCCGGCGAGCCGGTGGTGGAGACCTGGCCGTGGGTGCCCCGCATCGGTCTGGAACTTGCCCTGCGGATGGGCACCCTGTCCTGGCTGATGGTGGTGCTCGTCGGTGGGGTCGGCGCGCTGGTGCTGGCGTACAGCGCCAGGTACTTCCGCTCCGACGACCCCGGGCTGGGCCGTTTCGCCGCGGTCTTCGTCGCCTTCGCCGGCTCCATGCTCGGCCTGGTCGTCTCCGACGACCTGCTGCTGCTCTACGTGTTCTGGGAACTGACCACCGTCTTCTCGTACCTGCTGATCGGCTACGACCCGGCGAAGCGCGCCAGCCGGCGGGCCGCCATGCAGGCGTTGCTCGTCACCACCCTGGGCGGGCTGGCCATGCTGGCCGGGTTCGTCATGCTCGGCCAGCACGCCGGCAGCTACCGCTGGTCGGTCGTCGCCACCGACCTGCCCGGCGGCGGCTACCTGGTCACCGCGCTGATGCTGATCCTGCTCGGCGCGCTCAGCAAGTCGGCCATCGTGCCGTTCAGCTTCTGGCTGCCCGGCGCGATGGCCGCCCCCACCCCGGTCAGCGCCTACCTGCACGCCGCCGCCATGGTCAAGGCCGGGGTGTTCCTGGTCGCCCTGCTCGGCCCGGCCGTCGCCGACGTCACCGCCTGGCGGGTGGTACTGCTCGGCACCGGCCTGGCCACCCTCTTCCTCGGCGCCTGGGTGGCACTGCGCCAGACCGACCTGAAACTGCTCCTCGCCTACGGCACGGTCAGCCAACTCGGGCTGCTGATGGTGATCCTCGGCGCCGGCAGCCGCGACGCCGCGCTGGCCGGCGCGGCGATGGTGCTGGCGCACGCCCTGTTCAAGGCCACCCTCTTCCTCGTCGTCGGCATCGTCGACCACACCACCGGCACCCGGGACCTGCGCGAACTCAGCGGCCTCGGCCGGCGCGCGCCGGTGCTGGCCGGGATCGCCGTGCTGGCCGCCGCGTCGATGGCCGGGCTGCCGCCGATGGCCGGTTTCGTCGCCAAGGAGGCCGCCTTCGAGGCGTTCCGGCACGGCGGTACGGCTGACCTGCTGGTGCTGGCCGGGGTGGTGACCGGGTCGGCGCTGACCGTGGCGTACACGCTGCGGTTCCTGTGGGGCGCGTTCGCCGGCAAGCCCGGTGTCGCGCCGACCGAACCGCATCCGGCGGGCCGGACGTTCCTCGCCGCCCCGGCGCTGCTCGCCGTCGCCGGGCTGGCCGTCGGCGTCGCCGCCCCGGCGTTCGACGGGTTGCTCGCCCCGTACGCCGACGGGTTCTCCTCGACCGGGCCCGGCTACCACCTGGCGCTGTGGCACGGCCTGACCCCCGCGCTGGGGCTGTCCGCTCTCGCGGTGGCGGCCGGTGCCGGGCTGTTCCTGCTGCTGCACCGTGGTCGGCTGCGTCCGGCCCGGTGGACGCCGTTGGACGGCGCGGCCGGCTACGAACGGGTGGTCGGCGGGGTGGACCGGCTGGCCGTGGAGCTGACCGGCGCCACCCAGCGCGGCTCGCTGCCGTTCTACCTCGGGATCATCCTGGTGGTGCTGGTCGTCCTGCCCGGCGGTGCGCTGCTCACCGGCGGGCCCTGGCCCCGGCAGTTCCGCGCCTGGGACACCCCGTTGCAGGCGGTCGTCGCCGCCCTGGTGATCGTCGCCGCCGTGATGGCCGCCCGCGCGCTGCGCCGGCTCACCGCGATGATCCTGGTCGGTGTCGCCGGCTACGGCACCGCGTTGATGTTCGTCCTGCACGGCGCACCGGACCTGGCGCTGACCCAGTTCCTGGTGGAGACCGTCACCATCGTCATGTTCGTGCTGGTGCTGCGCCGGCTGCCGGTGAAGTTCTCGGCCCGGCCGATCCGCCGCAGCCGGCGCGGCCGGATCGCCATCGGCGTCGCCGTCGGCGCGGTCGTGTCCGGGATGGCCTGGGTCGCCTCCAGCGGCCGGCTGGCCACCCCGGTCTCCGAGCGGTTCCCCGACGAGGCGGTCTCCTACGGCGGCGGCAAGAACGTGGTCAACGTGACCCTGGTCGACATCCGGGCCTGGGACACCATGGGCGAGATCGCGGTGCTGGTGGTGGCCGCGACCGGGGTGGCCAGCCTGATCTTCCGCCGTTCCCGGGACCTGGACCGGCGCAGCGCCGTCCCCGGCCCCCGACCGGCCACCACCGGCGGGCCGCGCTGGCTGACCGCCGGCTTCGAGGCACACCGGCACTCGGTGATCCTCCAGGTGGTCACCCGGCTGCTGTTCCACGCCATCGTGCTGTTCTCGGTCTACCTGCTCTTCTCCGGTCACAACGCCCCCGGTGGCGGGTTCGCCGCCGGACTGGTCGCCGGCCTGGCCCTGGCCGTGCGCTACCTGGCCGGCGGCCGGCGGGAACTCAACGCCGCCGCGCCGGTCGACGCCGGGGCGGTGCTCGGCGCGGGGTTGTTCCTCGCCGTCGGCACCGGGGTGGCCGCGATGCCGCTGGGCGGGGAGTTCCTGCAGAGCGCGGTGCTCGACCTGCACCTGCCCCTGCTCGGCAAGGTCCACTTCGTCTCGTCGGTCTTCTTCGACGTCGGCGTCTACCTGATCGTGGTGGGCCTGGTGCTGGACATCCTGCGCAGCCTCGGCGCCGAGATGGACCGCCAGCAGGAGGACGCCCACGACGACGTACGGGACAAGGAGCTGGTGTGACCCCCAACCTCACCTACATCGTGGTGGTCGGCGTGCTGTTCGCCGCCGGGGTGACCCTGCTGCTGGAACGCAGCCTCACCCGGGTGCTGATGGGTGTCATCCTGCTCGGCAACGGGGCCAACCTGCTGCTGCTCACCGGTGGCCGGGCCGGTGGCCCGCCGATCGTCGGCACCACCGACACCGATGGGATGAGCGACCCGCTGCCGCAGGCGATGGTGCTCACCGCCATCGTCATCACCCTCGGCATGACCGCGTTCCTGCTGGCGCTGTCGTACCGCAGCTGGCACCTCAACGGACACGACGAGGTGCAGGACGACGTGGAGGACCGCCGGATCATGGACCTGGCCGACCGGGACGAGGGGCCGGGCACCGACGACGCCGACCAGCCCGACTCCGACGACCAGCTCGACCCGGACGGCCGGCCCGATCCCGACAGCAGACGGCCCTCGGCGGCCTCGGTGGCGGCGACGGCCGGCGAGCGGGGGAGGGACGCGTGAACCACCTCGTCCCACTGCCGGTGGTGATGCCGCTGCTCGGCGCGGCCCTGACCCTGCTGCTGGCCAGCCGGCCCCGCGCGCAGCGGTGGGTCAGCCTCACCGTGCTCACCGCGACCGTCGCGGTGGCCGCCACCCTGCTGGTCCGCTCCTCGCTCGACGGGCCGCTCGTCGTCGAGGTCGGGGGCTGGGTCGCGCCGCTGGGCATCGTGCTCGTCGCCGACCAGCTCGCCGCGCTGATGCTGGTGGTCTCCGCCGCCGTCACCCTCTGCGTGCTGGTCTACTCCATCGGGCAGGGCATGGCCGACGGGCACGAGGAGACCCCGCTGTCGGTCTACCACCCCACCTACCTGGTGCTGACCGCCGGGGTGTGCAACGCCTTCCTCTCCGGTGACCTGTTCAACCTCTACGTCGGCTTCGAGATCCTGCTGGTCGCCAGCTACGTGCTGCTCACCCTGGGCAGCACCGAGACCCGCATCCGGGCCGGCACCACGTACGTCGTGGTCAGCCTGCTCTCGTCGCTGATCTTCCTGGTGGCGATCGGGCTGGTCTACTCGGCCACCGGCACCCTCAACCTGGCGCAGCTCGTCGACCGGCTCGACGCCCTCCCCGACGACCTGCGGCTGGTGCTCCAGGGCATGCTGCTGCTGGCCTTCGGCATCAAGGCGGCGGTCTTCCCGCTGTCGGCGTGGCTGCCCGACAGCTACCCCACCGCGCCCGCGCCGGTCACCGCCGTCTTCGCCGGCCTGCTCACCAAGGTCGGCGTGTACGCCATCATCCGCACCGAGACGTTGCTGTTCCCCGGTGGCCGGACCGCCGACCTGCTGCTGGTGGTGGCGGCGTTGACCATGCTCGTCGGCATCCTCGGCGCGGTCGCCCAGTCCGACATCAAACGACTGCTGTCGTTCACCCTGATCAGCCACATCGGGTACATGCTGTTCGGGGTGGGGCTCAGCTCGTCGCTCGGGTTGGCCGCCGCGATCTTCTACGTGGTGCACCACATCACCATCCAGACCACCCTGTTCCTCGCCGCCGGGCTGGTGGAACGCCGGGGCGGCAGCACCGCGCTGGACCGCCTCGGCGGGCTGGCCCGGTTGTCGCCGCTGCTCGCCGTGCTGTTCTTCGTGCCCGCGCTGAACCTGGCCGGCATCCCCCCGTTCTCCGGCTTCCTGGGCAAGCTCGGCCTGGTCCAGGCCGGGGTCGACGACGGTGGCGTGCTGGCCTGGGTGCTGGTCGCCGGTGGGCTGCTGACCAGCCTGCTCACCCTCTACGCCATCGCCCGGGTGTGGAACCTGGCGTTCTGGCGTCGCCCGCACCCGCAGATGCCCGAGCCGCAGGACAGCGTGCACACCGTCCGCACCGACGGGGTGGAGCAGCCCTACCGGGGACCGGACCGCGACGCCCACCCGGGCGCGATGCTGCCCCGCCTGATGATCGCCCCGACGGTCGCTCTGGTGGTGCTGGGGCTGGGGCTGACCGTGGTGGCCGGGCCGCTGTTCGACCTCAGCTCCGACGCCGCCGACGACCTGCTGCGGCGCACCCCGTACGTCGAGGCCGTCTACCCCGGGGGGACCCCGTGAGCCACGATCCGCCGCCGCAGCGGTCCACGGACCCGCCACCCGGCGCGCTGCCGTCGCAGCGTGCCGGGGAGCCGTCGGCCCCGGAGCATCCCGAGGACCAGCCGCTGACCCGGGCGGCCCGCCGCCGCAACCAGGCCGTCGCGATGATCGTCCTGGTCACCGTCTGGGTGCTGCTCTGGGGGACGCTGAGCTGGGCCAACGTACTCGGTGGGCTGGTCGTGGGGCTGGTGGTGCTGACCGTCTTCCCGCTGCCCCCGGTGACCTTCGCGGGGCGGGTGCACCCGGTGCCGCTGCTGCGCTTCGCCCTGCGCTTCCTGCGCGACCTGGTGGTGGCCAGCGTCCAGATCGCGGCCCTGGCGCTGCGGTTCGGGCACCCCCCGCTGGGCGCGATCATCGCGGTGCAGCTGCGGGTCCGCTCCGACCTCAACCTGACCCTGACCGCTGAGGCCCTGTCCCTGGTGCCCGGCAGCCTCATCGTCGAGGTCGACCGGGACGCCGGCATCCTCTACGTCCACGTGCTCGGGGTACGCGACCGCGCCGAGGTCGAACGCTTCCGTGTGGGTGTGCTGGAGCTGGAGGCCCGGCTGGTCGCGGCGATCGGCTCGGCGCAGGAGCAACGTCTGATCCGGGAGCACCCACCGTCCGCGCTGCAAGGGAGTTCGAGATGACCGCTGTCGCCGTGATCGTCACCGTGCTGCTGGCGGTGGCCGGCGCGCTCACCCTCACCCGGATCGTCCGGGGGCCGTCGGTGCTCGACCGGGCGGTCGCCACCGACGTGCTGCTGGCCATCGTGGTGGCCGCCGTGGCGACCGAGGCCGCCTACAGCCGGGACGCGACCGCGCTGCCCATCCTCGTGGTGCTGGCCATTCTCGGCTTCGTCGGCTCGGTCAGCGTCGCCCGTTTCGCCACCCGCCGGGACGACAGGTGAGCGTCGACGCGGTGCTGGACGTGGTGGCTGCGGCCTGCCTGCTGGGTGGCGCGTTGCTCAGCCTCGCCGCCGGGGTCGCCCTGGTCCGCTTCCCCGACCTGCTGTCGCGGATGCACGCCGCCGCCAAGCCACAGGTGCTCGGCCTGCTGCTGGTGCTGCTCGGCTGCGCGCTGCGACTGCGGACCGGGGTGGACGTCACCACGCTGGTGCTGGTCGGCGCGTTCCAGTTGGCCACCGCGCCGGTGGCCGCGCACATGATCGGCCGGGCCGGCTACCCGCACGACCGGATCCGCACCGACCTGCTGGTCACCGACGAACTCGCCGCCCACCTCGACCGGCTGCACGCCGACCGGCGGCCCTGACCCGGCGGCCCCGTGGCCCGGCCGTCGCCGGTCCGCTCATGGGCCGATCGAGCGGTATCGACACCCCGTCGACACCGCCGGATCGCCACAGATGCGCCGCAGGTCGCCGCGGGGTCGGGTCAGGGGGCCTCGACGACCTCCCGGCCGAGCGGCCAGAACGCCGCCGGGACGAGCTTGAAGTTGGCGATGCCGAAGGGGATGCCGATGATCGTGACGCAGAGCGCGATCCCGGCGAGCAGGTGGGACAGTGCCAGCCACCAGCCGGCCAGCAGCACCCACAGCACGTTCGCCAGCCCGGACGGGACGCCGGCCCCGGGCTTGGTGACCAGGGTCCGGCCGAACGGCCACAGCGAGTACGACGCCAGCCGCAGCGACGCGACCCCGAACGGGATCGTGATGATGAGCACGAAGCAGACCACCGCCGCGACGAAGTAGCCGAGCGCCAGCACGATTCCGCCACCGAGGATGAGCCACAACAGGTTCAGGATGAAGCGAATCATTACTCCATAGTGACCGGTGCGTGCCACCGCGTCACCGTTCCATGATCTTATATTCCCATGATCACTCCCACTCCTCTCATGCATCTCGTCGCCGGCGTCTGGGGTTTCAAGACCCTCGCCGTCGGGGTCGAGTTCGGCCTGTTCACCCGGCTGGCCGGCGGACGGACCGTCACGGTGGCCGAGGCCGCCGCCGAGTTCGGGCTCGACGAACGCCCCGCCGACCTGCTGCTGTCGGCCAGCGCGTCGCTGGGGCTGCTGGACAAGGCCGGTGACGGCTACCGCAACTCCGCGCTGGCCGAGCAGTTCCTGGTCGAGGGGCGGCCCTACTACTTCGGTGCCCAGGTGCGCTACTCCGACCTGCGCACCTACCTGCCGTGGCACCGGGTGGGCGAGGCGCTGCGCGGCAACCGGCCGCTCACCTGGGACCCGCAGCAGCAGGACTCGCTGTTCGACACCACTGACCCGGAGCTGGTGGCCCAGTTCTGGGACGCCATGTTCGCCACCTCCCGCTTCACCGCCCGCGCGCTGGCCGACGCGTACGACTTCGGCGCGCACCGACGGCTGCTCGACGTCGGCGGTGGTGCGGGGGCGTTCCCGATCGAGTTCTGCCTGCGGCTGCCGGAGCTGCGGGCGACGATCCTGGACCTGCCGCACGTGTGCGTGCGGGCCGGGGAGCGGATCGCGGAAGCGGGCCTGACCGACCGGATCGGCACGGTCGCCGGTGACTTCCTCGCCGACCCGGCCCTGCCCGACGGGCACGACGTGATCCTGCTCAGCATGATCCTGCACGACTGGGACGAGCCGACCAACCGGGCGCTGCTGGCCCGGTGTTTCGCCGCGCTGCCGCCCGGCGGGGTGATCGTCATCTCCGAGCTGCTGCTCAACGACGAGCGCACCGGCCCGCCGGAGGCCGCCCTGATGGGCATGAACATGCTCGTCGAGACCGAGGGCGGCAAGAACTACTCCGGCGCGGAGTATCGGGCCTGGCTGACCGACGCCGGCTTCGTCGACGTGCGTACGGTGCCGTTCGAGGCTCCCGGCGCGAACGGCGCGGTGCTGGCCCGCCGCCCCTGACCGGCCCGGCCGGGCCGGCGGACCTCAGGCGCCCGCCGGCCCCGGCGTCGACCGGTGGATCACCCCGGCTTGTACGCGGTGACCAGCTCCCACCCGCCGGGCAGCACCGCCACCCGGGTGAAGCCGACCTCGGTGAGCAGCCCGGTGTAGAACCCGACCTCCCGCAGCCGGCTGACGCAGCTGTCCACGCCGATCAGGAAGTAGCTCCAGAAGAACTGCACGGCCAGCCGGTCCGGGGTGCGGAACTCCTCGGCGATCAGCAGCAGCCCGCCCGGCTCCAGTGCTGCGTACGCCTGCTCGACCAGGCGGCGGGCGACGTCGTTGGGCCAGTCGTGCAGCACCCGGACGAACGCCATCGCGTCGTAACCCGTCGGCAGCGGCCCGGCCAGGAAGTCGCCGCCGACGAAGCCCAGCCGCTCGGGGTGCCCCCGGTCGGCCCGGGTGGCCGCCACCAGGGGCGCCACTGCCGGCAGGTTGAACACGTCGGCCCGCAGGGCGGGGGCGGTGTCGAGGACGTGCGCGGCGAGGGTGCCGTCGCCACCGCCGACGTCCAGCAGCCGTCGCCGGTCCGACCAGAGCCGGTCGGCGTGCCGGCGCAGCGTCTCGATCACCGGGCCGAGCCCGGCGGCCATGCTGCGTTCGAAGTCGGCGGTCTGCGCGTCGGTCTTCGGCGGCCAGGCGAAATCGTCGTCGGTCATCCCCACCTCGCCGCGCAGGCTCCCGGCGAGCCGGCCGTGCAGCAGCCGCCACGGGTAGCGGTCCCGGTCCCGTTCGATCGCGTCCGGGCCGAGCACCGCCAGCACAGCGTCGCGCAGCCCCGGCACCGCCCGGTAGCTGGCCCCGGCGATGTCGTCGTCGGGTTCGTGGCGGGTGACGCAGCCGAGGCTCTCCAGGCAGTCGAGGAACTTGTAGAGCCGCAGCGGGCGCACCGCGAACCGGTCGGCCAGCGCGTCCAGGCGGACCGGCCCGGCCTCCAGCGCGTCGAGCAGGCCGAGGGCCAGCGCGGTCTCCAGCACGTCGACGGCCTTGGCGCCGTTGACGAGCAGGCTCATCAGCGCCCGGGGGGACAACGTGACGCTCACCGGCCCAGCTCCTCGGTCAGCGCGTCCATGAACGCGTCGACCTCGTCGAGGGTGTTGTAGACGTGCGGTCCGACCCGCAACCAGCCCCGCCAGGTGCAGATCATGTTCCGCGCGGCCAGCCGCCGCTTGACCTCCTCGCCGTCGGGGACGTCCAGGCAGACCACCCCGCCCCGGCGGTCCGGGTCGGTGGGGCTGACCACGGTGACGCCGGCCGCCGCCGCCCGGTCCAGGACCCGCTGGGTCAGCGCCAGCGAGTGCGCCCGGATCGCCCCGATCCCGACGCCCGCGAGCAGGTCCAGGCCGACCTGGGAGATCAGCGAGGTCAACGGGTACGGCGTGCCGCCGGCGAAGCGTTGCGCCCCCGCCGCCCACCCGGTCGACACCCGGAAGGTCAACGCCCGGTCGCCGGCCTGCCACCCGGTCGCCGCCGGTTCCAGGCGCCCGGCCAGGTCGGGGCGGACGTAGAGGAAGGCGGTGCCGGCCCCGCACAGCCACTTGTGCGCGCCGCCGAGGACGATGTCGACGCCGAGCGCGGTCACGTCCAGCGGGACCGCCCCGACGGTCTGGAACGCGTCCACCACCACCAGGGCGCCGACGGCGTGGGCGCGGGCGACCAGCCGGGCCAGGTCGATGGTGGCCCCGGAGGAGAAGCTCGCGTGGGGTACGCAGACCAGCAGCGTCCGCTCGTCGATGCGGGCTTCGAGGGCGTCCTCGTCGAACCGGGGGCCGCCGGTGCCGACCACGTCGAGACGCGCGCCGTAGCGGCGGAACGCGGTGCCGATGAACGGCACCGTCGGGTACTCCAGGTCGGTGGTGACGATCCGGTCGCGCGGCGGGCGGTAGTCGAAGCAGGACAGCACCCGGACCAGCAGGGTGCTCAGGTTGGCGTCGGTGACCACGCTGCCCGGCGGAGCGCCGAGCAGCGCGGCGACCGAGTCGGCGTACCGGTCGAGGCCGACGTGCCAGTCCTGCCACACGTCGTCGCGCCAGTCGCGCAGGGTCGCCCAGTAGTCGGCGAGCACCCGTTCGACCCCCCGGGGCGATGCGCCGGTGGAGTTGTTGCCCAGGTAGACGCACGTTTCCAGCAGCGGGAACTCGGCGCGCAGGGCGGCGTGTGCGGCGGCGTCCAGGCAACGCGCCGGGTGGGTCGCGGGTGCGCTCACTCGCAGCAGCCTCCGATCGGGTCGGTCCGGGGTGGACGGTTGACGGTGGACACGGTGGTGAAGACCGGGACGGCGCGGACGGCCGCCAGGTAGGGGGTGCCCTCGGTGTAGCCGGTGCCGGAGCGGGTACCGAGCATCCGGACCGCCAGCCGGTGGTGGGTGCGCCGCCAGGTCAGCACCGCCTCGGCGAAGGCCGCCATCTGCTGCCGTACCAGGTCGAGGTCGGGCCCCCGCAGCGAGCCGGCCCGGACCGCCGCGCGGTAGGCCCGGTCGATCGACGGCTGGCCGGCCCGCACCACCTCGCGTACCTCCGGCACCGACCGGTACGCGGTGGAGTCCAACCGCTCCGGCTCGGGCGTACGGCACAGCGACTCCATGAGCTTGTACGAGCGGGACTGGATGGCACTGGCCCCCTCGGTGTACTCACGGAACGTCCGGAACGCCGCCGGTTGCATGGTGGCCAGCAGGGAGAACAGCGTCCCGGCGCCGCTGATCAGCTCCCGGGCGTACGCCAGCCGGCCGGCGGCCGGGCGGGGGCGGCCCGTGTCCAACGCCGCGATGGTGCCCCGCAGCTCCTCGGCGACCCCGGCGAAGACGCACTCGTAGGCCTGGAGGACCCGGATGAACAGGTACTCGTCGTGGGAGACGTAGACCGGCAGCATGCTCAACGCCAGGGCGCGTTCCCGGGCGGGGTCGCGGCCGGTGACGGCGAGCCGGTGCAGCGCCACCGCCGCCGCGACCGGGTCCCGCTCGGTGAGCGCCCCGGTCAGGCCGAGGCGGGTGAGGGCCGACGAGACGGCGCGTACCCCGAGCCGGCACCGCTTGGCTGCAAGCTCCGGTCCGGGCCGCTGCTCGGGGAGCAGGTCGATGGCGTCGGTCGAGGCGGCCAGTTCGAAGGCGAGGGCGTCGGCGACGAGGTCGACCAGGAGCCGGTCGCGTTCCCGCCGCCCGCCGCCGGGCCCCGGCCGGTCGACCCCGTCGGCCACCCGTGCGCCCGGTCCGGTGTCCTGGGCGGCGGTGAACAGGGGGAGCAGGGGCAGGGCCAGGTAGCTGCGGTAGTCGTACCGGCCGTCCCACTTGTCGAGCGCCACGTCGAGGAAGGCGGACAACTCGCGGGCGGGGGTGGTCCGCGCGTTCACCCGGGCGCGCGCGGCGTCCAGCTGGACGAGGAGTTCCTTTTTGACGAAGTGTTTACCGACACGATGAAATTCGGTGACCACTGCCTGGTAGGGAAATTGCTCGGGGTCGGCCGTACCGGACGACCAGCTCGTCAGCTCACGCACGAACCGCACCTCGGATGGGTATCTGTCACAGGGAGCGCCGACGATTCTTCGAGTGGCGCGGCTCGTCATGCCTCTGCGGTGCCCGAATGCGCCGCCACCCGGACGTCGGTGTCCGGCCGGGGCGCGTGCAGCTCGGGAAAGAACCGGTGTCCGATGAGTTTGGCGAGCACGCTCGCCGCGCTGCCCGGGGTGCCGCCGGGGGCGTGCCCGCCGACCCGTAGGGCGACCTCGTAGTGACGCACCCGCCACTGGTGGACCTGCTCGTCCCAGGCGATCATCGCCTCGGCGAGCCGCCGGGTCGGGTCGGTCGGGGCCAGCGCGTCGAGCCTGCCGCCGCGGGTGGCGAGGTGCTCGGCGAAGACCCGGCCGAGCTGCCGGCTCACCGTCGCGACCCGCCGCCAGCCGGGTGACTCGGCGCCGGAACCGTTGCCCAGCGCGGGTTGCATCGTCTGGAAGTCGACGGGAGACAGGTGCCGGAACATCTCCAGCTGTTCGGTGACCAGTCGCACCGCGAGCGTCGCGCGGGCCAGCAGGGCCGCCGCCCCGGCCGGGTCGGCGGCCGCGGTCCGCCCGACGGCGGCCGTCAGCTCGGCCTCGGCCAGCTTCAGCCACAGCTCGGCGGACTGGTGCACCACCTGGAAGAGCAGCTCGTCGCGGTGGAGCATCTCCTCCGGACGGCGTTGCAGGGCGAGCAGCTCGTCGGTGCGCATGTAACGGGCGTAGTCCGTGGATCCGTCGCCCGGCAGTACCGGTGACTGGTCACGTTTCACGGCTGTCCCTTCCCCTAAACACCGGCGCGCACGGGACCGGCACTCGACATCGGCAATTATTCAACGACGAACGGCAATGTGTCACCCCCTGTTCCACGATTAGTGATCCTCGGCGCTCCGAGCGAATGCCGACCTTTGCTCGCCAGCGCTGGCCGGCTATCAGAATGAATTACGAGAGTCAATACCGCAGAGTGCCTGACGGGTCACAGGTCGGCGGCCCGGGACGCGGTCGCCGAACTGCCGGTGGCCGGGTGCGGTTTTCCGGTCTCGCCGTTCCGGTGTCGCTGTCGGCGTAGGGCGCCTGCCGGCGGGGCGTTGCTGCGGGTGTTCGTTTGCATACTTTTCGAAGTTGTGATGGGGTCTGGCGGAATCGTCGCCGAGGGTGCCGATTCGAAAGCGAAACGTGACGGGCCCGCCGGGCCGGTCGCCCGGAAGGAGTGCCATGACCACTGCGCCGACCTCCACCTCGTGTCACGTCGACGGGTTCGGGGAGGTGTCCCTGCGGCCGGTGTACCCCGACCGGGACGTCGCGGTCATCCACGACTGGGTGACCCGGGAGCGGTCCCGGTTCTGGGGCATGGGCGGGGCCAGCCGGGAGCGGGTCCGCGAGATCTACGCGTACCTCGACTCGTTGACCACCCACCACGCCTACCTGGCCCACCGGGACGGCCGGCCGGTGGCGCTGTTCCAGACCTACGAGCCGGCGGCCGACCCGGTCGGGCGGTGCTACGACGTACGCCCCGGTGACTTCGGCATCCACCTGCTCATCGGCCCGCCGGACGACGGCCCGGAGCCCGGCTTCACCGGCGTACTGCTCGACGTGTTCCTGGCGTTCGTGCTGGCCGACCCGACCCGGCTGCGGATCGTCGCCGAACCGGACGCCCGCAACGCCCGCGCGATCGACCGGCTGGTCCGGGCCGGCTTCGTGCCCGGACCGGAGATCGACCTGCCTGACAAGCGGGCCCGGCTGCTCTTTTTCGACCGCGCCGCCCGGGCCCGTTGACCAGGGTCGGGGCCACTCGGGCAGGTGGGTGACGTGCCCCGAACGGGGGGTGGGTGACCCACGTCGCCATTCATGTTGGTGGTTAGGTTAGCCTCACCTACGTGATTGGTGATCGAGTTCGTTCGACGGGGGAGCGGCACCGCCCCACCGGCACCGCGACCCTGCCGGTCGCCCCCTGGCGGCTGTTCGACGTCCAGGTACGCGCGGCGCGTCGGCTCAGCCCGTCGTTCCTGCGGGTCACCTTCACCGGCCCGGACCTCGACCGGTTCGCCGACAACGGGTACGACCAGCGGATCAAGCTGGTGCTGCCGGTGCCCGGGCGACCCGGCGTCCACCTGCCCGGCGGCGACGACTGGTACACCCACTGGCGCGCCCTGCCCGAGCAGGAGCGCTGCCCGATCCGCACGTACACCGTCCGGGCGGTCCGGCAGCACCTGGCCGAGGTGGACGTGGACCTGGTGCTGCACGGCGACCACGGCCCGGCCGGCCGGTGGGCGCTGCGGGTCCGCCCCGGTGACGAGGCCGGGCTGCTCGGGCCCGACGCCGGCCACGACGGCGAGCACGGCGGCATCGAGTTCCGCCCGCCGCCCGCCGGCCGGCTGCTGCTGGCCGGCGACGAGACCGCCGTGCCCGCGATCAGCGCCATCCTGGAACGCCTGCCCCTCGACGCCCGGGGTGAGGTGCTGCTCGAGGTGCCGGACCCGGCCGACGTCCTGCCGGTGGCCGCCCCACCTGGCGTCACCGTCAGCTGGCTGGCCCGCGTCGGCGACGACCACGGCAGCAGGCTGCTGCCCGCGGTGGCCGCGGCGGCGCAACGACTGCTGTCGGGCACCGGGACGACGCCCGCCGAGGCGGTCGCCGACGTGGACGTCGACGTGACCCCGCTGTGGGAGGTGCCGACCCCGACCGTGCCCGTGCCCGTCTACGCCTGGCTGGCCGGGGAGGCCGGCGTCATCCGCGCGCTGCGCCGCCACCTCGTCGTCGAGCGGGGCGTGGACCGCCGCGCCGTCGCCTTCATGGGGTACTGGCGGCTGGGGCGCGTGGACCCGGCCTGATCCGTGACCGACGGCTGTGACCCGCGTTACCTCTGCGTGGAGCGGGAATCAGAGCAGCAGGTCAGGATTTGAAGCCAGGTGTGACCGTCGTACCGTCTCGCGCCCGGCCGTACCACGACCGGGCGGAGCTTCCCCGATGACCGATCTCGCCCCCGACCGGCTGACCAAGGTCGCACCGACGCCCGGAGACCTGATGACCCGCCGGCAGCGGGTACGGCTCGTCCTCGTCCTCGGCTCGCTGATCGCCATCGGCCCGCTGACCATCGACATGTACCTGCCGGCGCTGCCCGCCATCGCCACCGACCTCATGACCACCTCGGCGGCGGTCCAGTTGACCCTCACCGGCACGCTCGCCGGGCTGGCCCTCGGCCAACTGCTGATCGGGCCGCTCTCCGACGCCGTCGGCCGCCGTGGCCCGCTCATCGCCGGCCTCGCCCTGCACGTCGTGGCGTCGGCGCTCTGCGTCGTCGCCCAGCACATCGCCGTCCTCGGCGCGCTGCGGGTGGTGCAGGGCCTCGGTGTCGCCGCCGCCACGGTGGTCGCGATGGCGGTGCTGCGGGACCTGTTCAACGGCACCGCCTTCGCCACCCTGCTGTCCCGGCTGCTGCTGGTGATGGGTGCCGCCCCCGTCCTCGCCCCGACCCTCGGCGGCGGGGTGCTGCGCTGGACGGACTGGCGGGGAGTCTTCGTGACCCTGGCCGTCTTCGGGGTGCTGCTCGTCGTGGTCGCCGTGATCGGCCTGCCCGAGACCCTGCCCGCCGGGCGTCGCCAACCCGGCGGCGCGTGGTCGACCATGCGCCTGTACGGCTCGCTGCTGCGTGACCGGACCTTCGTGGGGCTCGTCGTGGTCGCCGGGCTGGCCATGGCGGCGCTGTTCGCGTACGTCGCCGGCTCGTCGTTCGTCCTCCAGGAGGGGTACGGGCTCGACGAGCAGCAGTTCGGGCTGGCGTTCGGGGCGGGCGCGGTGGGCCTGATCGGGGCGGCCCAGTACAACGTGCGGCTGCTGCGCCGCCACTCCCCGCAGCGCATCCTGGTCACCTCGTTGAGCGTCGGCACCCTGGCCGGGCTGACCCTGCTGGCCTTCGCCGTCACCGGGTTCGGTGGGCTGCCCGCCCTGCTGGTGGCACTGTGGGTGGTGCTGGCGGCGGCCGGACTGGCGATGCCGAACGCCCCGGCGCTGGCGCTGTCCCGCCACGGTGAGGCCGCCGGCACCGCCTCGGCCCTGCTCGGCGCGGTGCAGTTCGGCGTCGGCGCGGTGGCCGCCCCGATGGTGGGGGTGCTGGGCAACGGCGCGGTGGCGATGGCGCTGGTGGTGGCCGGGGGCATGGTGGCCGCGCTGGCGGTGCTGTTCCTCGTGGTCCGCCCGTCCCGGCTCGCCGACCTGGAACCACCCTCGGCGGTCGTCGTCGCGCACTGACGGGGCGACCGTGACCGGACACCCTACCGCCCGGTCACGGTCGGGGCGGGGCCGGTCACGGGGCGTCCGGGTGGACCTCACAGGGCCGGTGGCTGTCGAAGATCTCCGTCACCCGGCGCAGGCTGACGTCGTCGCGGGCCAACTCCATGGTGACCTGCTCCACGGCGTACAGGAAACCCCGGATGTCGGCGGGGGCGAGCAGCGCGGTGTCGGCCATCAGCGACAGCTGGATCCGTTCGGCGGTACCGCTGGCGTCGACGTACAACGGCATCGCCTCGGCGGTCGCCCGCTGCGGCCACGCGAAGGTGGTCGTCGCGGCCAGCCCGGCCAACGCCTGCGAGCCCGGCGCCGGGCCGGCGGGTCGCGGTTGCAGCGACCACCGGTCGTTGAACTGGCCGCCGACCGGCAGGGGACGCCCGGCGGCGTCGGCGGCGGCGCGGGCCACCTGAGCGGCGGCGCGGCCGTCGTGGCGGGCGTGGCGCATCGCCGCCCCCATCGCGGCACGGGCGTGCCCGACCAGGTCACCGACGGTGTCGCCGGAGACCTCCATGGCGGTACGGACCGCCTGGTTGAGGCTGGTCACGGTGTACCGCAGCTCCGGCTCCACCCGGTTGCTCTGCATGATGTCCAGCGGATAGACCGGCGTGGCGCAGAACGTGCGCACCAGCGCGTTGACGACGGCCAGCAGGGTGACCGACGTGGTGGTGCGCAGTCGTCGGGCGGCCAGCCGCAGGGCCACGGCGGCGGCGTCGGAGGCGAGTTCACCGCGCCAGTACCGGGGGCTGACCGGGGTGACCCGCTCGGGCAGCGGCGCGACCGGCAGCCGGCGGAGCTGCTCACGCAGGTACGCCAGCGCGTCGACGTTGAGGCGTTGCCCGTCCGGGGAGCGTTCGAAGACGGCCAGGTCGACCGGCTGCATCGCCGGCCGGGGCGGCGGCGGGGCGTCGCCGTCGGTTCTGGCCCGCAGCAGCGCGGCCAGCTCGGCGGCCAGGAGGTCCGCGCCGAGGTGGTCCGCCGCCAGGTGGGACACGGCGAACATCAGCAGCACGGGGATGCCCTCGTGGGTGGCGACCGCGAACCGGATCGGCAGCTCGGTGTCGTGCGCGAACGGACGCCCACCGGCCCGGCCCAGACAGTCGGTGATGATGTCGGCGAAGCTGACCGGGTCACCGTCGGGGCGGTCGACGACCTCGACGGCGACGACGCCCTCGCCGAGGACGTGCTGGCTGCCCTGGCCGTCGACCCCCGCCGGGAAGAGCGTCCGCAGCGACTCGTGCCGCTGGAGCAGGTGGGACAGCTGCGCCAGCACGTCGTCGACCTCGAGCAGCAGGGGTACGTCCAGCCACCGGGTCAGCACGAAGAACGGCTTCATCTCCGGCAGCCACCGGCGCAGGACGTCCCAGGTGCCCTGCTGGCCCCAGGTCAGGTGGGCGGTCCGGCTGCGGCCCGCGTGGAACGTCACCTCGGCGGTGCGGTGGTTGATCACTGGTGGTCCTCACGGGGCGGGGGATGGACGGGACATCAGGTCGCGGCGGGCACCGCCGCTGGCGCGGGCCGGACGAACAGCACCCGCCGCAGGCAGAACACGCTGTAGGTCAGCCCGGCGGTCCAGCTGGCCACCACCGCCCACATCACGGCGTCGATGCCGAACGGCCCGTTCAGCAGCCAGGCGAAGGGGATCTGCACGGCGACGAAGGCGATCAGCGTGCAGATCAGCGGCGCGGTCGTCCGGCCGGCACCGTTGAGGTAGCCGTGGATGACCACCATGGCGGTGTAGAGGAGCAGGAAGGGATAGATGATCGTCAGGTAGCGTCCGGTCAGCTCCCGGGTGGCCGGATCGTCGGTGAACAGCGCGGCGAGCGGGTCGCGGGCGGCCAGCACCACCCCGGCGACCAGCACCGACAGCACGGCCGTCAACCGCAGCGTGCGCAGCAGCCCCGCGCGGGCCCGGGCGAGGTCGCCCGCGCCGAGGTTCTGCGCGGCGAAGGCGGTCACCGCGCCGGAGAAGTCGAGGAACAGTATGCCGGTGAACAACTCGATCCGGGAGACGATCGTGAACGCGGCGAGGACCACCTCCCCGTAGGACTGGATGATTCCGACCAGCACCATGATCCCGAGGGCGAGCACGATGTGCTGGCTGGCCAGGGGCAGGCCCAGCCGGGCGGCGTCGACGAGTTCCCGGCGGACGGCCGGCCGTGGCCCGCCGCGCCGCACGGGGTGGGCGCGCGCCGCCCAGAGCAGCCCGACCACCAGGGCCACCGTGCTGGCCACCGCGGTGGCCAGGGCCGCACCGACCACACCCCCGTCGAGGACGGCGACGAAGACCAGCACCAGGACGACGTTGGCGATGCTGCCGACGCCCTGCACCCACATCGCCGAGCGGGAGTCACCCAGCCCCCGGAAGTAGGCGCTGACCGCGGCGCTGCCGAAGATCCCCGGGAAGCCGAGCGCCAGGGTGCCGAAGAACCGGGCCGAGTCGGCGGCGAGCCGCCCGTCGATACCCATCACCGCCAACGCCGGCTCGACCAGCAGCGTCGCCAGGACGACACAGCCGACGGCCCAGACGACCGTGAGCAGGGTGAGGGCGGCGACCACGTCGCGGCGGCGGTCGACCTGCCGACCGCCGGTCAGGTGGGCCAACCGGATGGTGAACGCCGTGCCCAGCCCGATGAACATGGCGTTGAGCAGATAGAACAGGGGCCCGCAGGCACCCACCACGGCCAGCCCCTCGACCCCGACGTAACGGCCGACGACGACGCTGTCGACCAGCAGATAACCCTGTTGCAGCAGGTTCGCCGCGGTCAGCGGCAGGGCGAAGCCGACGATGCGCCGCAGCGCCGGCCCGGTAGTCATGTCCGACATGCCACCCCTCCGATCGGTGTCGTCAGGCGGCGGCGTCGGCGAACGCGACCAGGTCCTCGACGTGGTAGGCGATCTCGGCGACGGTCCGGTCGGCGAGCAGGTCCGCGACGTCGTACTGCACGCCGTGCCGCACGGCGATGGTGTTGGCCACCGAGGCGGCCATGATGGAGTCGCCGCCCAGGTCGAAGAAGTCCGCCTCCACGTCGAGCGTCGGATAGCCGAAGGCGAGGGCGAGGCACTGCGCCACAGACCGCTCGACATCGGTGTACCCGCCGTCCGGCCGGCCCTCCAGCTCGACGTCGACCGCGTCGACGGTGGCCCGGATCTTGTCGGCGGCCTGCCGCAGCCGCTGCTCCAACGCCTGCATCTCCTTGTCGACCTTCGCGTCGATCTCGGCGGAGAGCCGTACGTCGTAGGAGCGCAGCAGGTGGATCAGCTCCCCCCGGTAGTGCAGCTCCCCGGCGAACAGCCGGGACCGGCCGGAGCGCAGGCCCGCGTCGAGGACGTCCAGCGCGACCCGGGTGGGCAGGGCCCGGAACATGGTGTCGCCGCTGGTGCCGTGGTCGACGGCCATGCCGATCTCCTTCCACGCGACCCAGTCCAGCGCGATCACGTGGGTCGGCCCGCCGGCCCGGCTGCGGGCCACGTTGTCCAGGTAGTAGTTGGCTGCCGCGTAGTCGGCCTGGCCGGGGGCGGGGAACACCGACGCCACCGACGAGAAGTGCACGACGAAGTCCGGCCGGTCGTCCCGGGTGAGCTGGTCGAGCAGGAACGCGGCGTGCAGCTTCGCCCGGACCACCGCGTCGAAGTCGGCCAGCTCCCGGAACATCACGGTGCTGCCACCGGGCAGGCCGGCGGCGTGCACGATGCCGTCCATGCGGCCGAACTCGCCCCGCACGTCGGCCACCGCGGCGGCCAGCGCCTGCGGGTCACCGGCGTCGGCGGCCACCACCCGCACCCGCGCGCCGAGTTCCTCCAGCTCCCGCACCGCGCGGACCCGCCCGGCGCGGGCGTCGCCGGCCGGCGCGGCCAGCAGCTCCGGCCACTGTGCGCGGGGCGGCAGGCCGGACCGGCTGAGCAGCACCAGGGTCACGTCGGGCTGCCGGGTGGCGAACGCGTGGGCGACGGCCAGGCCGAGCGCGCCCGTGCCGCCGGTGACCAGATAGGTGCCGCCCGGCCGCAGGTAGCTCTGCGGGCCGTCGGTGTCGACCTGCGGCACCTCGACGAAGACCTCGTGCAGGCGTCGGCCGTCGCGCCACAGGAACACCCCGCGTTCGGGGGAGAGGATCTCCGCCCGTACCGCGTCGGGCGACACGTCCGGGTCGACGTCGAGGTGGGTGACCCCGAGGTACGGGTACTCCCGGCCGATGACCTTGCCGAAGCCGACCAGCGCGCCGTTCTCGACCACCACGTCGGGTTCCGCGTCGTGGGCGCAGACCGCGCGGCGGGTGAGCACCGTCAGTTCCAGCTTGACGCCGGCCGCCATCAACGCCTTGGTCAGGTGGAACAGGCTGTGCAGGTTCTTGCCGGTCCGCAGGTCGAGCCCGGCGAGGTCGGCGGCGGGGACGGCGTCGAAGCCGAGCGCGTGCACCAGGTGGGTGATGCCGCCGTCGTCGACCAACTGGGCGATCTCGGCGAAGGAGTCCGCCGACCGGGCGTCGAAGGGTGCCCCGCCGGGGTGTACCGGCTCGCCGAGCCGCAGCACCCGCAGGTCGTCCAGGCCGGTCGCGGCGAGCAGCCGTCCGGCGTCGGTGTCCGGGTCGACCAGGGCCAGCACCCGCGCCCCGGGCGTGGCCGGCGCCGGGTCTGCGGCGGGGGCGAACACCACGTCGTGGGTGACCGGGTGCTCCTCGTCGACGGTGCCCAGTGACAGTTGTGCCCGCCAGGTGTCGGGGAACTGCACCCACGCGGGGGTGGTGTCGAAGGCGTACCCGGGAAGGCGGACGATCCGGCGGTGGCCGTCGGAGAGTCGCCGCCAGTCCACCGGCTCGCCGGCCAGGTAGCGGCGGGCCTCGTCGCCCAGCGGGCCGTCCGGCGGCGGCGACGCCCCGTCGGCCAGCGAGGCGACCAGTTGCCGGCGCAGGTCGGCGACGTCGTGGACGACGAACGCCGCCCGGTGCCGGTGCCCGCTGCGGGAGACCTGGCTGGTGTGGCAGACGTCGGCGATGTCGACCCCGTCGAGGCCGGCGGCGTCGATGAACCGCACGTACCGCTCGCCGAGGCGGACCAGGGACTTCAGGGTGGCCGCGCTGAGGGTGAACAGGAACGGTCCCGGGCCGGCGGGGGTCGCCGGTGGCTGCGCCACGTACTCCTCCAGCACCACGTGGGCGTTGGTGCCGCCGAGGCCGAAGGCACTGACCCCGCAGCGCCGTGGGCCGTCGTCGGGGGACTCCCACGGTCGTAGGCTGGTGGAGACGTACAGCGGTCCGGCGGCGAAGTCGAGCTTCGGGTTGGGGTTCTTGAAGTTGGCCTGCGGTGGGATCATCCGGTTGCGCAGCACCGCGATGGCCTTGATCAGGCCGATGACGCCGGAGCCCTCGAACAGGTGCCCCACGTTCGCCTTGACGGTGCCGACCGCGCAGAACCCCCGGTCGGTGGTGTACCGGGCGAAGGCGCGTTTCATCCCCTCGTGTTCGATCGGGTCACCGACCCGGGTGGCGGTGCCGTGGGCCTCCAGGTAGCCGAGGGTCCGGGGGTGCACGCCCGCGTTGCGCCAGGCGGCGTCCAGCAGGTCGGCCTGCGAGTCGGAGTCGGGGTTGGTGATGCCCTCGGTGTTGCCGTCGTGGTTGACCGCGCTGCCCTTGATCACGGCGTAGATCCGGTCGCCGTCCGCGACCGCCTGTGACATCCGCTTGAGGACGACCGCACCCGACCCCTCACCGAAACCGGTGCCGTCGGCGGCCTCGTCGAAGGTGCGGGTGACCCCGTCGGAGGATTCGATGCCGATGTTGGAGTGCGGGTGCTTGACGGGGGAGAAGACGATCCGGGCGCCGCCGACCACCGCCATCTCGCAGTCCCCGGCGAGCAGCGCGTTCCTGGCCTGGTGCACGGCGACCAGGGTGGCCGAGCAGGCGGTGTCCACCACCAGGCTCGGGCCGCGCAGGTCCAGCAGGTGCGACAGCCGGTTGGCCAGCATCGCCGGGATGTTGCCGGTGATGGCCTGCTGGCCGTTGTTCGGGTCGACGCGGCAGATGTAGTCCAGATAGGTCGATCCGGGGTTGACCGCGAAACCGACGAACACCCCCGTCCGGCTGCCCCGGAGCCGGTCGAAACCGTAACCGGCGTCCTCGAAGGCGAGGAACATCGCGCGCATGACCATCCGGTGGTGCGGGTCGGTCAGCGTGGCCTGCCGGGGATTCATTCCGAACACGGTGTGGTCGAAGGTGTCGACCTCGTCGAGGAAACAGCCGTTGTGGTATTCGACGTCGGGCTCGTCCACCGGTTCGATGCTCGTCGCCCGCAGATACCTGATGTACTCGGCGAGTTTTTCCCGACGGTTCGTGGGAAATGGTCGGGTGAGACTCGCCCCGGAACTGATGATCTGCCAGAAGGTGTCGAGATCGTCGGCCCCGGGAACCTCGACCGACAGACCGACGACCGCGATATCCGTGTCCATGCGGTGAATCACCTCTCCGCGATGCGGGTGAGAAATGCGCTGAGGGTCTTGCCGTTGACCTCGTCGAATACGGTGACACCGGCCGCGCGTAGGGTGGTGACCGCCCGGACCCACTCCACGGGGGTGGACAGTTGCCGGGCGAGCAGTTCGGCGGCGCGGTCGGTGTCGAAGACGTCCCCGGTGATCCCGGAGACTACGGGGGTGTGCCCGGCGGCGAAGTCGCAGCCGTCCAGGACGGGTCGGAAACGCTGCTCCGCCGTCGCCATCAACGGGGTGTGGAAGGGGCCGCTGACGTTGAGCGGGACGACCCGGGCCCCGGGCAGCGCGCCGATCGCCTTGGCCGCGACGGCCAGTTCGGCGCGGTCCCCGGCGATCGTGCTCTGGGTGTCGGCGTTGAGGTTCGCCACGAACACCCGGGGCAGGCCGGTCTCGGTCAACGCCCGCCGGACGAACGACACCGGCAGGCCCTGCACCGCCGACATGCCCCCGCCGGTGACCTGGGACATCAGCTCGGCCCGCCGGTCGACCAGCCGCAGGGCGACGTCGAGGTCGAGCACCCCGGCGGCGACCAGGGCGTTGTACTCCCCGAGGCTGTGGCCGGCGAAGTACCGGTAGTGCCCGGGGCGTTCGGCGGTCATCTGCTGGGCCAGCAGGGCGTTGACGAAGAACACCGCGGGTTGGGCGTAGCGGGTGTCGCGCAGGCGTCGGTGCGGGTCCCGGGTGCACAGCTCCTCGATGGACCAGCCGAGGATCTCGTCGGCCCTGGCGGTGGCCTCGGGGAACAGGCCGAACAGGTCGGCGCCCATGCCGCGGCGCTGCACCCCCTGGCCCGGGAAGAGTAGACAGTGCACGTGGTGTCCTTTCACGGTCGCCGGGAGGCTCGTCGGATCGACTCGAAGCGCAGCGTGCGGCCGGCGAGGCACTCCCGGGTGAACCGGCGGGCGGCGGGTCCGGGGCCGCAGTCCAGCACGGTGGTGATGCCGGCGTCGGTGACGGCGTGGACGCTGGCGGTCGCCCAGTCGACCGGGCGGACCAGCACCTGCTCGACGAACTCGTCGAGCAGGTCGGCGTCGGGCGGCAGGGTCCTGGGGGCGTCCGCCGCGTACACCGCTATCCGCAGCTCACCGGCGGCGGGCAGGGGACCGACGAAGGTCCGGTCCCGGCGTACCTCGTCGGCGGCGGCGGCCAGGTGCGGGCTGTGGAACGGCAGGGTGTTGGTGAGGAACGTCCAGGTCGCCGCACCGCCACGGAACACCGCCTCGTGGTGGGCGTGGAAGTGCAGCAGGTCTGCGGTGTGTCCGCTGAGCACGCCGGTGGTGGGGGTGTTGACCAGGCCGACCGAGACCGACCGTCGGGTGTCGAGCCGGTAGCGGTCGACCAGGGCGGCGAGCTCCGCCCGGGAGGGGCCGCTGACCAGCGCCATCGGGCCGGGCCGCTGGCGTGGGTCGCCGCAGGTGGCGTACCGCTCGGTCAGCTCGGTGGGGACGGGACGGCCGGTGGTGGCCTGGTGCCCCCGCACGAGGCTCAGCGCGACCAGCCTGAGTGAGGTCTCGGCCAGGGCGAGGAAGGCGTCCGTGCGCTTCGGCCGCAGGCCGGCGACGATGGCCGCCTGGAACCCGATGCTGTGCCCGATGGCGGCGGTGGCGGTGTCGAGGGCGGCCCGCCGGGGTTGCAGGTCGCACAGCTGGATCAGGTGGACGCAGATACCGGCGACGACCGAGTCGTCGGTGCCGGTCGGCGGCGCGGTGGCGGGGTCGGTCAACCACCGGCGCAGCCGGCTCCCGGCGGGAACGACCGGATCGGACGCGCAGCCGACGTGCTCCCGCAGGTCGTCGAGGGTCCGGAACATGCGGTCGAAGAAGAGCGCGTTCTCCGGCTGCGCGTACAGCGCCCCGAGGGTGGGGAGCAGACTTCCCTGGTGACCACCTATTCCGTCGAAAAGGGCCAGGGTGCGCCCGGAGGGGGTGAGCATTTCCACGGGATTCCTCGCTGGTCGGGGGGAATGCGTGCGCGGTTGACCCGACACGGCGGGCAGCGGAAAGGCTGCGTCGATTGCCGACGGCTGGCAACTGATTGTGGCCGGTGTTTATCTCGTGCGGTGGGACTTGCACCGCGAACAATATGCGACCCATCGCGCACGGTCAATAGTCTGGTCGCGCTACGCGACCTTGCCGCTGGTGAACGGCCGTTTTTGCGGGTCAGTCGGCGCTGTCGGCCGGAGTGGCCGGGCCTGGCGAAATATTTGTCAGTCGGGAGCGGTTTGTCCCGCCGATTCTTTTATGTGCGACGGGCCAGCGCGAATTTAACGGTCGCGTCACCGCTTATAAACCTGGTTGTGGTCCCGGCGGCGGAGGTGACCGGGCGGGTGTGCGACGGGCGGTCCGACCCGCAACCCGTGCCCCGCCGCCGCCGGTGCCGAAGCGCAGACGACGAACGGGGCGGACCCGAAGGCCCGCCCCGCCGCTTGTTGGCGACTACCAGAGGATTTGAACCCCTAGACCACATCTGCGATCCGCAACCGCGCTAAGTGGCAGTCACCATGAGCGTAGGCCCGCCTGCCGGCCGGTGCAGTCGCCCTTGTGACAGCTCAACTGACGTTGCCGGTGCTGCGCGCACCCCCGCTCACCTGGATGGCGCCGTTCAGCGAGACGTTGTCGGTGACCGACCACAGCCGCTTCGCCGGAGCCCCCGACCAGGACGGGTTGCACAGGATCGCCGGCTCGCAGTTCTGCACCAGGTTGTCGCGGATCGCCATGATGGGGCCGCCCGCGGCGAAGGCCCAGATGCCGACACCCGTCCCGGCGGCCACCGAGATCCGGTTGTCCGAGACGAACACGTTGCGGACGCTGCCGATCTTGATGCCCCGGATCGTGCTCGCGTTGCGCCACCACGCCTTGTAGAGGTGGATGTCGTTGCCGGTGACCCGGATGGTCCGGGCCTGGATCGGCGGTCCCTTGTGGTATGACACACCGATGTGCACGCCCTCGGCGATCTGGTCGATGCGGCAGTCGGAGACCTCGACGTCACCGACGACCGTGCCACCGCCGATCACCACCGCACAGGCCCCCACCGACACCTCCGCCGCAGCGGTCAGCTCCTGCCGGTAACCGCCGGCGTACCTCTCGCCGAAGGCCGGCTCCAGCAGGATCCGGTCGGCGACACCGCGCAGGTGCCGGGCCGCCGCCGACGGGGTCTGCACCGGACGTGACGGGGGCGACGCCGCCACCGCCGCCTCCCAGGCGCCCTGACTCAACGCCGAGTCGAACCGCAGGCTCGCCCCCGGCACGGGCAACGCCACCTCGCGGCGGTCCCTGGCGATCCCGTCGGCCTCCCGCACGTCGATCCCCTCACCGACCAGGTAGTCCCGCAGCGTCTTGCGACCCTCGTCGGTGTCGAAGATCCGCCCGGCGTTCTGCCCGAGCCGCCCCTTGAGCGAGGCGAGCTGCCGCTTGTACGAGGGCAACTGGGCCGGGTCCTCGGTGGCCACGTCCGCCAGCCGCAGCACGTACGCCCCGGCGCCCTGCGCGGTGCGCAGCTCCTCGGCGGTCGGCGGGCGCAGCGTGGCCAGGGTCTTCCACTCGCTCAGCGGGACCATCGAGTTCATCCGCACGCCCCACCGGCCGACCCGCAGCGCCGTGTTCCACTCACCCGTCTCCAGCCGGTCGTCCCGGTCCAGGACGAGCCGGCCCACCAGCTGGGTGGCGAGCTGCCCCCGGAACTTCTCGTCCTTGACCAGCTCGGCCAGGGTCAACGAGGCCGGCCGGGGCGGGCAGGAGAACCGGCACCGGGTGACCACGGCGTGGTCCGGGTTCACCAGCAGCACACCCTGCTGGCCGTGACCGACGAGGAAGTCCGAGTCGAGCACCCGGACCTTCCCCGGCGGGGTGCCCTGGTCGTTGCGCACGGTCAGGCAGGTGCTCCGCGGCGACGCGCCGGCCACCCCGGTGAGCTGGCACTGGTCGATCGTCACGTCGGCGCAGTTGATCGCCGAGACCGGCCCGAGCCGCCCCTGCACGTCGGCCGGGCCCGGCGTCTCCACCGCCAGCTGCGCCACCGACACCGTGCCGCAGTTGACGAACATCAGGGCGTACTCCTGTCCCTGCACCCGGATCCGGCTGGCCGGCCCGCTGCCCAGCACCCGGATGTTGGCCCGGCCGGTGAAGGTGACCGGCACGGTGCTGGTGTAGAGGCCGGGGGCGAAGCAGATCAGCACGTCCCCGGCGGGCAGCGTGGTGAGCGCCTGCACCCAGTCGATGCCGGGCCGGATGGTGATCGTCGCCCAGCCACCGGTGGCGGACGCGGCGAGCTGGTTGATGGCGGCCTGCACGGTGGTCGCCCCGGAAAGCGACGGCCGCCCGGTCGGGTCGTACGACACCCGGTCGGCGCGCGACAGCGCGCCGGTGAACGTCACCGGCAGGTGGACCGGCTGGCCGGCCTCGTCGAGCAGCTGGGCGGTGACCTCCTGGCTGGCGGCGGCGGAGTCGAGCTGCCAGGCACACCGGGCCCGCCCGTCGGTGCCCGTCTCCACCGTGACGGTGCTGGCGGTGACCGCCCCGGCGGTGACCCGGCCCGCCCCGCCGGTGACGGTGAACCGGACCCGGGCCTTGGCGACCGGCTGGCCGCCCATGGCCACCCCGGTGACCAGGTCGTGCCCCAGCGGCACCAGGGTCGCCGGGTTGCCCGGCACCGGCACCGCCTCCTGGCCGTCCCCGCCGAGCAGGCTCAGCGTGGCCTGCCCGGTCAGCGGGGCGAACACCGGCCGGCAGTCGCGCAGCACGCTCCACTGGCTGCCGTCCCAGCTCACGACGCCGATACGGCCGTGCGCCCGGCGCGGCCCGTGCGGGGTCTGCGCGACGGGCGTGGTGCCGACCCGGGGCCACTGCACGTCGTGCACCGCCGAGCGGGCGGGGAACGACCACCAGTCGCCGGTGCGGAAGGTGCCCGCCGCCGAGAACCGGATTTTGATACCGAGTTCCAGGTCCAGTTCGCCGCCGCCGGCCGGCACGGTGCCCCGGCCGTCCCAGCGGCGCACCCGGGGCCGGGACGGGAAGTCGGCCCGGTCGAGGCTGCCGGTGGCGGTGCCCGGCCGGATCACGATCCGGTCCCCCTCCACCCGGTCGACCTGCACGAGCGTGCCCGGCAGGGCGTTCTGCTCCCGGCCGTCGTCGGTCAACTCCACCCAGGAGCCGTTGGTGAAGCCGGCGCTGCCGTCGCGGCCGGGGACCTTCACGGTCAGCACGTCCACGTCGATGCTCTCCCAGGTCGCCACCGTGGCGGCGTTGTCCCGGGACCAGACGTACCCGGCCGTGCCGGGCGCCCCGCCGGTGAGGATCTCCACCCGGTAGAACTGGTTGTCCAACCCGGTGTACGGCGACCCGGTCGGGATCACGCAGTCACCGCCGGAACTGCCCGTCGGGTCGGCACGCACCGCGAGGGTGCCGGTGGAGGGGGCGGTCAGCTCCGCCCAACCGGGTGGGGTGTCCGCGCAGCCGACCGGGATGTTCGGTGGCCCGACGTGCAACAGCCGTACCTGCCACACGGTCCGCAGCCGGGTGGTGGTGTCCGGCCCGCCGAGGGCGACCTCCCGCAGCGCCGGTTCCTCGATCGCCGTCACGTGCTGCGACCACACCTGCAACCAGGCGGCGTACACCCCCGGCGGCACCGGGGTGCCGGCGGCCAGCCAGGTGCCGTCGGGCTTGCGGACGAACGGGCCGGCGGCCGGCAGGTCCGGCTGGGCGAACACGGAGACCGGCGTGTCGTTCTCGCAGAGCACCCCGTCGAGGTAGTAGCGGCCGGCCGACAGCTTCAGGTCGGCCCCGCCGGTCAACCCGAACGCCCCACCGACCAGCGGCGCACCGGCGGCGCCGACCACGTCGGTCAGCGCGGTGGCCCGCAGGTGCGCCTGGATGTCCTGCTGTTCGTTCCAGTCCGCGTCCAGGTCGACCCGGCCCTGCTGCTTGCGGACGCTGGTCGCGTGCCGCCGCTGGTCGAACGTGACGCGGCTGATGTCGCCCTTCATGGTGTGGTTCCTCCGGTCGGCAGGACGGGCAGGGCAGCGGCCACCCGCCCCAGCGGCAGGTACTCCGCCAGCGCGAGGGTGAGGTTGTGCAGGCGTTGCGGGGTCAGGGCACGACGGAACGCCCCCAGCTCCGCCCCGGACTCCGCCCCCGTACGCAACTCGGTGGCGGCGGTGGCGGCGAGCCGGCCGTAGGTGGCGTCGCCGTAGCGGGTGCTCGCCCAGGCCGGCCCGACCCGGGTGGCCACGTCCGGGTCGTCGGGGTGGGCCTGCTGGGCCAGGTCCGGTTGGCAGCGGTAGCGGCGCGGGGTGACCGAGCCGGGCCGCAGGTAGCTGAACCGGACGTACCCCTGTTGCCGGCGGGCCACCGTCACCGGCTGGTCGAACAGGCAGTCGGTGGCGGTCAGCACCCGCGCCGTGGTGGTGCCCAGCACCGTCACCCCAGCCAGTTCCGCCGCCGCGTCCCCGGCGGCGACCGGGCCGTGCACCAGCGTGTCCGTCACGGTCAACGGGCCGTCGGTGGTGGTCAGCGCACCCGTCACGCAGCGGTGCACCACCACCCGGGTCCGGTCGTTGCCGGCGGCGACGGTCAGCCCGGTCGCCGCCGGCCCGAGGGTGCAGTGCCGCAGCTCGACCAGGCCCAGGCCCGGCCCGCCCCCGGCGGGCGCGGTGACGGTCACCGCCCCGGCCACCAGCAGCCCGTCGACGACCAGCTCACCCGGACGGTCTCCGACGCCGCCCCCGGTGACCGCCAGGGTGCCCAGCAGGCACGGCCGCACCCCGACCGGGTCGAGGTCAGTCTGCCGGCGGGGCCGGTCCGGCGGCCGGGGCCACTGCGCGGCCAGCACGCTCAACCGGCTGCCCTGCCCCACCCGCACCGCCAGGTTCTCCCGGTAGCGGTGGCTGTCCAGCACCACGATCCGGCCGGTGCCGCCCGGGTGCGCGGCCTGGAAGTCGTGCCAGGCGGTCACCGCCTCACCCAGCGAGGCGACCACCTCCCCGGCCCGCGGCGGCTCGGTCACGCTCACCGCGAGTTGCCAGTCCACCGGCCCGTCCGCCGCCCCCAGGTCGCCCCGGCGCGGGTACGGGCCGGCGCCGACGTCGGCGCTGAACGCGTACCACCAGGAGACCGCGAGGCGGTGCACCGGCCGGCCGGCGGCGACGGTGATCCGGCCACGCACCGGGTCCACCCGCACCACGCTGCCGGTCGGCAGCTCCCAGCCGGCCAGGTCGCAGATCCGCAGCAGGTCCAGCGGCACCGGGCGCAGCTCGTCGGCCGGGGTCGGCTGGATCCACACCACGAACGACGGGTCGTCGTCGCGGAACCAGCGCCGCTGCTCCGCCGACGGCGGGCTGTCCGAGGCCAGCGCCGCCAGCTCGTCGCGCAACGGTCGACGGCGCAGCGGACCGGGCACGTTCGCCTCGTCGGCCCGGTGGTCGATGTCCGGCTCGGTCACCGTCGGCCCGGTCAACTGCCGGCCCACCCCCACCGGGTCGATCCACCACCGGCCGTCCGACGGGGTCACGACCGGCGCGGCCGTCGCCCGGTCCAGCCGGTACGACGGCAGCGGCCACACGTACAGGCCGATGTGCCCGATGTTGGGGCGGCCGGTCCCGGTGTCCATCGCCCGCACGTCGACCGTCCGGCAGACCGTCTCGAACGGCCCGCCGACCAGCTCCAACGGCGCGGCGGCCCGGATCGACGCGGTGGCCGGCGCGTCCCGGACGTGGTTGACGTGCTGGGTGGCCACCAGCCGTTCGAAGAACTCGACGACGGCGGCGCTCCAGCCGGTGTTGGCCCGGGTCAGCTCCTCCAGGGCGGCGGCGGTGCCCTTGCGGCGGCGGAACCGGATCGTGTCGGCGACCCGGGCCCGGTCGGACAGCCCGCCGCCGTCAACGAGCGGATGCAGCTGGCCCGCCCCCACCAGCTCACCGAGATAGGGCACCACCCACTCGGCGCAGGTCTCCACGAACCAGTCGTCGGTGAGCTGGTCGATGTCGGCGTCGAGCGCGGCGGCCTGGGTGGCCAGCACCTCCACCAGGGCGCGCAGCATCCCGCCGGCCGCCTCGTCCCGGCTGCGCAGGGCGGCCGGCAGCAGGTCCCAGATCTCCTCGACCCTCACGATGCCTCCAGCAGGGTGACGTCACCGGCGTCCACGGTGAGCAGATCGGCGGGCAGCAGCACGTCACCGACCCGACGGGCCGGGGCGGCGGTGATCACGTCGAGCCGGGCCGGCGACTGCCCGGCGTCGTAGAGCAGCTCCAGCACCACCGCCGCGACGCCGGGCACCCGGTGCAGCAGCGCCTGCACCTCGCTTGCGCGCACCGGCTGGGCGTAGTCGCGGGCGTCGAAGCTCAACCCGGCGACCAGCGCCGCGCGGGCGGCGGCCGAGACCGCCGCGAACCGGTACCCGGGGGCCAGCAGCAGCCGGGCGGTCACCGCCACCCGGCGGCGGTGGTGACCGAGGATGCGCACCGGCACCGCCGCCTGGCGGGCGGCGTCCAGCGCCCGCAGCAGGTCGGCGCGGACCGCCGCGTCCGGCGGGATCTCCGCCCCGTCCGGGCCGGCGACGGTGAGCAGGACGAGTTGCCGGGCGTCGTCCCAGACCAGGTCCGCGCGGGCCTTGCCGATCCCGGCGAAGGCACGGGCGAAGTCGGCGTGGTCGGCCAGCGAGACGACCCGGCCCAGGGTGCGGACCGCCAGCGGCGCGTTGCGGCGGGCCCGGTCCACCCCCTCCGGGTCGTCGGCCCCGGCGGCCGGCACCGGGTTGCCCACCTCCATCAGGCCCAGCGGCCGCGACAGCGGGATCGTCAACCGTCCCGGCGCGAGGTCGGCCGACCGCCCGACGCCGCTGCGGTAGGTGGCCACCACGTTGTCCCGCCCGGTCGGCAGCCGGGCCCCGGTCAGGCCGTCGCCGAAGGTGACCGTCACGACGCCGTCGTCGGCCCGCCGGACGGTGTAGACCCGGGCGGTGGGGGCCTGCCCGAGCAGGGCCGGCACCTCCTGCCAGCGCACCCCGTCGACCCAGACCGCGAGGGTGGTGCGGGATCCGCTCGCGGTCGCCGCCGGCACGTGGGTCAGCGGCGCGTGCCGCAGCGTGAACCGGGGGAACGCCTGCCGCGCGTCGCCGCTGCCCAGCACCTCGGCCCGGCTCTCGCCGTGGGTCGCCGGTGTCACGTTGCCCAGCACCCGGACGCTGTCGCGCCGGTAGCGCCGGGTCACGTTCGCGGTCAGGTCCACCGTGGTCGCGTCGCGCACCCGCAGCACCGTCACCACCTCGCCGACCGGCCCGCCGTCCGGGTCGACGCCGGTGAGCACCAGCGGCCGGCCCGGTTCCAGCCCGGGCATCGGGCGGGCCAGCTCCAGGGTCGCGGTCGCGGCCAGCGGGGCGGTCAGCGGCGCGGCGGCCGTCGGGAGCAGCCGGCTCCCGCCGAGCACGGTGGTGCTACGGCGGGTGAACGTGTTCGAGTCGCCGCCGGCCACGGTGACCCGGGTGGTGCGGGCGGCGATGCCGAAGTCGGCGACCGGCGACTCCGCCACCGCATCGACCCGACGCAGCTGCGCCACCCCGGCGGTCTCCAGCACCAGCCACGACCCGGCCACCACCGACGGGTACGACTGGTCCAGGTGCAGCGTCCGCTCGGCGGCACCCAGCGGGGCGTCGACCCAGCTGTCCTTGCGGGTGGCGTACGCGCCCGGCAGCACCTGGTTGGTGCCCGGGTTCAACTCGCCGACCCGCAACGCCACCGGCAACGCCGCCCACGGCTGCGCCTGGTGGCCGAACAGCGCCGCCCGCTGCGTCAGCAGGTGCACCTGCACCTCCCGGCCCGACTGGCGCAGCTCCGTGCCGAGCGGCCGGGCGGTCACCGCCGCGTCCAACCCGACCACCGTGTACGCCGGCACCACCGCGCCGCCGTCGGACGCGGCCACCACCCCCGGCAGCACCGTCGTCGCCGAGCGGACCCGGCGCACGTCGTACCAGTCGGGGCCGAGCACCAGCAGCGCGGTGCCCGGGGTGAGCACCGTGTCGACGCCGGCCAGGTGCAGCGTGTCGTCGCCGGGCCGGGGCGCGCGGGGCGCGGTGACCCGCAACCCCACCGCGTTCAGCTCCGGGCGGGCCAGCAGCGGGGCCACCGTCTCGAAGACCTGCGGCAGCTCGCCGGGGCCGGGCACGCTCTGCGCCTGGCTGCCCACCGGGATCGGCACCCCCTCCGGGGCGCCGGGGGTGGGGGTGACGGTGAACGACAGCCACGTCGTCGCGGCCACCCCGGGGCGCAGCTCGTAGCCGATCGCGCGCGCCAGCATCAGCACCGAACCACGTTCGGTGGCCGTGCCGAGGAAACCCTCGTTGGCGATCCGCTCCTGGTAGAAGGCGAGCACGTCCAGGGTGGTCGCCCAGGCGTGCAGCAGCGCCACCGCCGGATCGTCGACCTCCCGGGTGGTCAGCCCGGCCAGCTCCGGCCGTCCGGAGAGCCGGTCGACCAGTTCGGCGGCGAAGTCCGCCTGCCGGCCCAGCCGGTACCCGATGGCGGCCCGGCCGGGCGGATTGGGTTCCCGACCCACTCGTGACGTCACAGTCCACCTACCAGGTCGAGGTGCAGGATGCCGTGCTCCGGCACGCTGGGATCGTTGTCGAGGCGGATCACCTCGGTGTCGCCGGCCCGCAGCACCCGGGCGTCCAGTTCCGCTCCGGCGGCCACCCCCACCGGGTGCAGCTCGGTCACCCTCACGTCGGTGACCCCGGGGACACCGACCGCGGCGGCCAGCAGCTGGCTGACGTAGAGCGGGGTGCCGAAGCTGAACCGGTCGGGGTGGAAGAACCCGCGCCCCCCACCCGGCAGGTCCCGGGCGGAGAAGAGGTCCAGCAGGGCCCGGCGCACGTCCGAGCGGAACGCGCCGCCGGTGACGCACACCCACAGCCGTAGCTCCACCGGCAGGTCCACCGGGTCGCGCAGTTGCAGGTCGTAGCCGGCGACCCGGAACCGGTCGAGCCGCCCGGCCAGCCGGCGGGCCAGTTCCGGCTCGTCGGCCAGCCGCTGTCCGCCGGTCAGGTCGAGGGTGAGGAAGACCGTCCACCAGGAACCGGTCCAGCGGACCCGGGCGGTGGCGTTGGCCACCTCGGGCAGCCGCCGCGCCGCCGCCACCCAGTCGGCGGTGGTGACCGCCCGTTCCTGGGTGGCGAAGGCGACCGGGGCGTGCTGCCGGGCGTGCTCGACGTCCTCCGGGTCGGTGCCGCCGACGGCGGGCAGCGGATTGGTCGCGGCGAGCAGCCCGACCCGGTCGGTGACCAGGGTGGTCAGCGCGTCGTGGCCGAGGTTGCCGGCCGCGCCGCCACCGCGCCACCAGGCGACCTGGAAGACCGTGCCGGCCGGCGGCCGCCGCCCCGACACGTCGTCGCCGAAGCGCAGGCTCACCCGGCCGTCGCGTTCCCGTTCCGGCACGAAACCCTGGTCGAAGCGGTCGGCGTTGAGCAGGTCCCGGCGGGGCCGCCAACTGCCCTCGGTGGTCTCCAACCGGATCAGCGGCACCGCGGCCCGCGGGTCCTGGTCGAGGGCCTGGCTGGCCGGGGTGTCGGTGGTGAACGGCACCGCCGCGGCGACCGGCTCGTCGGTCAGCACCGGCCGCCACCGGTGCTCGGCGGCCGGCGGGAGCTGCCCGGACACCGCGCTGGCGTGCTGGACGGCGACCAGGTTGGCGCGGGCCACCGCACAGGTCACCAGGTGGTCGGTGCCCGTGCCGGCGACGGAGGCGGTGACGGTCAGCGGAAAGGCCAGCCGGTCGGCGGCGCTCCACCCGACCTCCAGCACGGCCACCCCGGTCACCGGGTCGGTGGTGGGGCGTACCGACACCAGGCGGACCACCTGCCGGTGGGTGGGGTCGGCGTCGGCGCGTCGACCCGTGCGCGGGGACAGCACCTCCTCCAGCAGCAGCAGGTCACCGGCGGCCAGGCCGGTGGCGGGCAGGTCGACCAGGGTGGCCCGGGTCGCCCCGGCGGGCAGGCCGCAGTCCCGGCCGCCCCACACGTACAGGGCGATCTCGTTGCGGGCGGCCCGGGGGGCGAGCGGAGTCAACGTCTCAAACCCGGTCGCGCCGCCGGCCAGCAGCGCCGTCGCGTCGGCGGGTCGTACCGCCGGGGTGGCCCGGTCGGCGGCCAGCACCGGCGTCCCGGCGGGCAGGCCCCGGCTCTCCACGTCCGATCCGGCGGCCACCCGCACGCTGAGCCAGGCGCGGGCCGCGCAGCCGTCGTGCACCGCGTAGTCCAGCAGCCGGGCGTGCCGGCGTACCGAGATGCGGCTGCGGGCGGTGCCCAGGTAGGCCTCGGTGCCGGCGGCGTCCTGCCGGTAGGACAGCCGGTCGGCCACGTGGGCCAGCGCCTCCACCACCGTGACCAGCGGGTCGGCCGGGTGCCGGTCGACACCGCCGGGCAGGGCGGCCAGCCGGTCGAGCATCAGCCGCCGGAACCCGGCGTAGTCCTTGGCCAGGTAGTCGGCCGGCGCGGTGGTCGCCGGTGGTGGCGGCACCGGCGGGGCGGCCGGCGCCGGGTCCAGATCGCTGGGACAGTTTGCCTTGAAGGAGAAATCCTGCGCCGACAGCACCGGGTCGAAGCCGGGCGGCACCCGGTCGTCCACCGCCGAACGAACCAACCGCAGGGTGTACGGGGAGAAGTCACCGGCCCGGTCCACCCGGACGGTCAGCTCCGCCCCGGCGGCGGTGACGCTGAGCACCCGTACGCCGGTGATCCGGACCCCGCCGTCGACCACCACGTTGCCCACGGCCAGCGGCGCACCGGCGGGCACTCCGCCGCTCTGGCCGGGCAGCGGGTGCAGGAACCCCACGTGCAGCAGCCGCTGGTCGGCGGCGTCCACCTCGACCCAGTCGATGCCGTTGAACGCGCTGCCCGGCCGGGCCACCTCGGCCCGCCGCTCGTCGTCGTCGCAGCGCACGCTCATCCCGCACCCCTCTCCACCGACACCTGTGCCGGGCGGCCGGTGGCCCGCAGCCGGTACCCGACGTGCACCCGCACCGCCGCCTCGGCCAGGTCGACCCGGACGTCGTCGACCTCGATCAGCTCGCCGAGCCAGCGCTGCAACGCGCTGCGGGCCTGCAACTCGGCGGTGCCCACCACCGCGTCGTCGACCGGGGCGAACAGCAGCTGGCCGAGGCCGGCGCCGAAGTCGGGCCGGTTGACCCGCTCCCCGGGCGCGGTGAACAGCACCGCCTCCACCAGGTCGGCGACGTGCCGGTCCGGGCCGGCCAGCCCGGAGCGGCCCCGGTTGTCGGGCCGCCACGGAAACGCCGGGTACGTCATGACGCCACCGCCCGGACCTGGACGCCGGCCACCGTCGGTGGACCCTGCGGGATGCCCTCCGCGCTGACCCCGAGCCCGACGCTGGTGCCGAGCACCGGCGGCTGCCCGTTGACCAGAACCCGGGCCGCCGGGGTGGTCCACTGGAGCTGGACGCAGGGCTGCGGTTTGGTGCCCGCGCCCACCGGCACCTGGAAGGTGCACCCGGTGACCGGGTACGCGTCGGTGGCGGTGACCACCGGCAGGCCGCCCACCAGCACCCGCGCGTTGCCGGTCTGCGGGGTGACCGGGCCGGTGTGCGGGCAGGTCAGCACGGCACCGACGTGCAGCAACGGGCCGGGCATCAGGTCACCGTCAACGCGGTCTGGTTGACCGCCACGGTCGGCCCGACCAGGGTTACCGAGGCGCCCTTGCCGTTGGAGATGACGATCCCGGTGTCGTTGATCGAGATCATCGCCCCGGTCAGCGTCTTGAGCAGGATGCCGCCGGTCGGACCGGGAGCGTCGGAGATCATCAGGGTGGCCTGGCCGGGGGTCTGCAACACGATCGGCGGGGTGGGCGGCGGGGCCGACGACACCAGCGCCGGGATCTCCGCCTTGGAGCCGTACCAGCAGCCCGTCCAGATCGGATGGTCGGCGTCGCCCTGCTCGAACTCCACCCACACCCCGGTGCCCGGCAACGGCACGGCGAACATGCCCGCCTGGATGCCGGCGAGCGGGAAGCAGGGCATCGCCCAGCTCGACGGGGGGAGCGTGACGTCCGGGACGGTCACCTGGATGCGGCCCTGCTGCAACGGGTCGAGGTGGTTGACCACCGTGCCGCGATACTTACCGTAGTACCTCGTCGTCATGGCTGTGCCCTTCCGGAGGTGGAGACCTGGGCGTTGCGGCCGAGGGTGAACCGCTGCTTGACCTCGCCCGCCCTGACCGTGGTGGTCACGCTGCGCACCACGTACTCGCCGTCGTAGGCGCGGCCCGCCCCGCGCACCCCGACCAGCCGGCGGCAGCGCAGCAGCCGGCCGTAGCGCAGCACGTCCAGCGAGCCGGACCCGGTGATCACGTTCGCCGACTGGGCGGCCCGGGCCAGGCCCCGGGCGAGGGTCTGCACGACGTCCATCCGGGCGGTGGCGTCGTCGGTGCCGTCGGGGTTGGACCGCCCGACGTTCATCCGCCGGTACGACAGCGGAATCGGGATCTTGCGGCCCAGCGGCGGGTTGAGCGGGCTGACGTCGGGCACCGGCAGCGGAATCGGCACCCGTACCTGCTCGGGGAACGCGGTGAGCAGGTAGACGGTCTTCTGCACCCCGTCGAAGGAGAACGACAACGACTCCACGTTGGAGCCCGCGTCGGCGTTGACCGTCAACGCCGGCTGGGGCTGACCGGCACGCACCTCCGGCCCCCAGTAGGCGGTGTTCATCCCCGGGGTCGGCCCCGGCTCCAGGTAGAACGTGTAGCCCACCTCGTCGGCGAGCTGCGACACGTACGCGAAGGTGGTGCCGCGTACCGCCGGGATCCGCTGCACCGGGTTCGGCGCGAACACCAGCACGCTGGGCACCACCATCGGCACCACCCCGTACGCGGCGAACGGGGCGAGCAGGGTCAGCACCCGGGCCTCCGCCGGCATCGGCATCGGCAGGTCCGACAGGTCGATCAGGTCCATCATCTGGCTGACGTCCACCCCGGTGAGGGTGAGCGTCGACGCGCCCGCGTCGTTGCTGCGGGCCACGTCGTGCCGGGTCACCACCCCGTCGGAGAGCACCTGCGGCCGCCCGTCGACGTGCAGCACCAGCAGCACCCGGGTCGGCGGGTCCAGGCTGCCGTCGGCGAGCATCCGCTCCACCAGCGACCCCCGGCCTAAGGCGAGACGCAGCTGGAACCCCGAGCGTTGCCCGGCGTTCTGGGTGACCTGCGCCTCCTGCACCGCCGCCACCAGCTCCATCGGGGCCGGCCGGAAGGTCAGCGGCCCGATCAGCACCTGCAACCGCACCCCGCTAGGCATCGAGGCTCCCCGGGAACCCCTCGGGCAGGGCCACCCGGACCACCTGGCCGGGGCGGATCAGCTCCGCCGGGTCGAACACCCCGTTGGCGTCGCAGAGCTGCCAGAACGCGGTGGGGTCGCCGACCGTACGGGCGGCCAGCAGGTCGACCCGGTCCCCGTCGGCGACCGGTTCCCAGCCGGCGGTGGCGAGCCGCTCGGCGGGCGGCACGAACCGGCGACGCAGGTGCACGATCTCCTCGCCGGTGTCCGGGTCGACGGTGACGGTGGTGCCCACGGCGGCGTACCGGCTGTCCGGGGCCACCGCCCCGGGGGCCGGCGTGCCGACGCCCCCCGCGCCGGTGGCGGCGAAGAGGGTCTCCGCTACCCGGCTCTGCGCGGCCACCAGGGCCGGGTCGGTGTCGGTCGGGTCGCTCATGGCAGCCGGTCGATGCCGAGTTCGGCCAGCCGCCCGCCGCGCGCCCGCCCGGCGAGCTGTTCGAGCTGCTGGTGGGCGGCCATGGCCAGGCCACCGGCCCGGCCGTCGGTGCCCACGTCGTTGACGGTCAGCACCCGCAGACCCAGCCGGATCTTGGCGCGGATCGGGTTCAGCATCGGGTCGAACGCCTCCTCGGTGATGGTCAACTCGGTGATCCGTACCGGCCAGAGCCGGCGTCGTCCGAAGGCCAGCAGCACCAGCGGCGCCGGCGGCGGCACCACCTCCAGGGTTCCGGCGGCCAGCAGCGCCGCCGCGTCCTGCACGGCGGCCAGGCTGGGGTAGGCCAGCGACTCCAGGGCGGCCAACTGCGCGGTCAGCCCCAGCTCCACCGTCTGCGGGTCGGTGAGCTGGTCGGCGGCGTCGAGGTCGGCCTCCAGGGTGAGCGTCTGCACCGGCGGGCCGGTGATCCGCAGCGCCTCGCCCCTGGCCCCACCCTCGGCCCCGGCCGTCTTGAGCTGGAAGCCGCGGGTCAGCGCGTCCGGGTTGTACTGGAGGGTGATCACCCGGCGGCTGCGCCCGCTGTCCGGGTCGAGCACGACCAGGCCGGCGCGCAGCAGTCGGGGGCTGAGGGGACTGGTCACGGGGTGCCTCCAGAGGTGGGACGCCGCCAGCGGATCCGCTCCGCCACGGCCCGGGTGATCCGGCCCTGCATCAACAGCGGGTCCAACCCGCTGAAGTCGACGGTGCAGTCGGTCAGCTCGGTGATCCGGATCTGCCCGGTGGACAGGCCGAGCCCGTCGAAGAGCAGGTTCACCCGGGCCACGGTGGCGCTCTGCAACGACACCGGCCGCAGCCGGCCCGGCCGGCCGACGCCACCGGCGGCCCGGCGTACCCCGCCGCCGACGGCGAGGTGCACCAACGCGTCGGGGGCCAGCACGATCTCGTTGCCGCCGCCCAGCGGCAGGGTGATCTCCCGGGGGTTGTTGACCGACAGGTCCACGTCGACGTTGCCGATCGCCAACAGGCCGGGTGGGCCGCTCGACGGTTCGTCGCTCTGCACGTCGGCGATAGTGTGCAGCAGGTCGTCGCGGGAGGCGGCGGTCGGTCGCAGCAGCCGGTTGAGCCGTACCAGGTGATCGGTGCGGGCCTGGCTGACCTCGCCGGTGTCGAGCTGCCACCGCAGCACGTCGACGTCGGTGTCCGGCGGGGGAGCGCCCTCCGGCGCGACGCTCGGCAGGTGCACCCGGTAGACCAGGTCGTCGCCCTCGACGATGAACCGGCCCGGGGTCCACCACGGCAGCGCGCCGGTGAGCCGCCGGTAGTCGACCGCCCCGTCGCGCAACGTCAGCCGCACCTCCCAGCTGCGCTCACCCCACAGGAACCCGTCGTGGGTGACGTCGAAGTCGATGTGCCCGTTGAGGCTGTCCAGCACCTCGCCGATGCGGTAGGCGTCCAGCACCCGCACCAGGGCGTCCCACTTCCCGGCCAGCGCCGCCCGCCGCTGCGCGCTGGTGGTCCGGGCGGGCGGCGGGGCCGGGATCGGGGAGCCGCCGCCGAGCATGGTGGCCAGGTCCAGTACGAACCGGGCGTTGCGGATGTCCAGCGACGGCAGCTCACCCGAACCGCTGGTCAGGTCGTGGGTGAGGTCGCCGAGCAGCCCCTGCTCGACGAAGACGTACAACCCGAGGCCGCCGTCGGCGAAGGTCAGCCCGGTCACCTCGCCACCGCGGACGGAGATCCGCCGGCCGGGGGCCGCCGTGCCGTCCGGCCCGGCCGGGTCCTGCTCGTAGCCGATCGAGGTGAACCTCAGCCCGTACTCGGGGCGGCCGGTCGGCGCACCGAGGAACAGCAGTTGCCGGCGCGGGTCGGCGGTGACCTGGGCGCTGATCGCGGTCAGCGTGGGCTGCGCCAGGTTGAGCCGCAGCCCACCGTGGTCGAGGAAGTCGACGCTGAGCCCACCGGCGGTGAAGTCGGCAGTGCCGCCGGACAGGAACGTGCCGATGTCGAAGCCGACCCGGGCCGCCTCGATCGCCCCGATCCGCAGGCCGCCGAGGATCCGCATCCCCTCCGCCGTGCGGGTCGCCTCCACCAGGAAGCCGTCCTGCCCGGCGGCGGGCACCAGCCGCAGTTCACCGAGCACCGCCTCGACGTCCGGGTTGAGCCGGATGGTGGTGCCGTCGTGCAGGTCCACCAGCAGCCCGCTGGCCCGGGTCTGCTGCACCACCAGCTCCCGCAGCAGCAGTCGGCGGAACCGGCCGCCGGGGGTGCCCGCCGGCCACAGGTCGACCCGGGCCCGCACGCTGATGCCGAGCAGGCTGATCGCCCCCGCGCCGGGCGGGATGCGCAGCCCGAGCGCCGCGCCCTGCCAGTTCAGCGCGTCCACCGAGATGGTCGCCAGGCTCAGCCCCGGCTGCCCGTCCGGGCCGATCTCGATCCGGTCCGGGCCGATGCTGACCACACCCGTGTCCAGCCCCTGGATGCCGACGTGCTGGTCGTGTTCGCCAGGCCGGGGCCCGACGCCGAGGTGACCCTCGCCGCCTACCACCCGGGCCTGGATCCGTCCGCCCCGACCGAAGGCGAGAGTGAGCTGGGCGGCCCACAACGCGCCGTCGACGTGCAGCCCGGCGTCGATCCGGCCGGCGATCTCCACCCGGGTCACCCCGGTGGTGAGCCGTCCGGCGGTCACCCCCGCCGCCGCCGACCAGCGCAGGCCGCGCAGGTCCACGTCGAGGATCTCCAGCGGTGGCCGGTCCGGCTGCCCGGCCGGGACCGGTTCGGGCCGGCCGAGGCCGACGTCGAGCACCCCGTCGCGGTAGCGCAGGTCCCGCCCGGTGATCCGGGCGATGCGCAGCCGTTCCAGGTGCAGCGCGGCGGTGGCCGGGACGACCCGACCGGCGGCGTCGCGCTGCTCCGGCGTGCTGTCCCAGCGTCCGCTGGCGGTCAGCCCGTCCAGCACTGTCGGCCCCCGGGAGACGATCCGCCCGTCGCCGGCCCGCCAGTCGATCGCGCCCAGCTCGATGCGGGCCGGGCCGACGTCCTCGAAGCGCAGCCCGCCGGCCCGTTCGGTGACCAGCCGGCCACCCAACCCCGCCCGGCGTACGGTGACCGCACCGTCCGGGGTCCGCAGGGTGGTGTCGGTGAGGGTCAGCCCGTCGAGCTGGATGCGTTGGCTGTCGGTGGGGTCGCTGACGATCCGGCCGGTCACCGGGTCGACCTGGTGCGGCCCGGCCCGGATCAGGTCCACGGTGACCGAGGCGGCGTTCGGGGCGGTCGGCCGGCCGCCCACGGTGCCGGTGATCGTGGTCGGGCCGCCCTGCACCGCCCGGGAGACCACGGCGAACCGCAGCCGGTCGAGCTGGCCGACGGTCAACCGCCCGTCGTAGGTCAGCCCCTCGTCGGTGAGGTCCACCGTGAGGTCGCGCAGCCGCACCCCGATCAGCGCCCCGGAGACCACCTCGACGCTCATGCCCGGTGCCGGGTCGGTGACGTCCATGCCGATCCGGTCGGCGTCGATCCGGTCGATGACCAGGTTGCGGACCAGCGCGCCACGGACCTGCCGGCCGGCGGCCGTCACGCCGGTGCGGACCTGGACGTCGAGGCTCATCCGACCGATCCGGGTGCTGCCCCGGGCGTAGACGCTGCGGCCGGGGGAGTTCCACGCCAGCCCGGTCAGCTCGGTCTGCTCCACCACCAGGTCGGGCAGGCGCAGGTCGTCACCGACGGGCAGCACCCGGCCGTGGATCGCCTCGCCGGGGGAGCCGTCGGCGCGCACCGGTGCGGTGAAGGCGATCCGCCGGGCCTCGACGCCCGGCCCGGAGAACCCGGTCACCGCCAGCTCACCGACCCCGAAACGGACGGCGGTCCGGCCGATCGGCAAACGTGCGGCGGCGGCCGGGCCGGCCAGCTCGGCGGGGAGCACACCGCCACCGACGGTGTCGAGGTCGGCGCGCACCCGCAGCCGGGACGCCGCCAACCGTTCCACGGCGGTGGCCCCGGCGCGGACGTCGGTGGCGGTCAGCTCGGCCAGCCGCACCTGCACGCCGAGGGTGGCCGGGTCCAGGGTGACGTCGAGCCCGCCGACGCTCAGCCCGCCGACGGTGACGCCGAAGTACCGGCGGGCCCGCTCCCGCAGCAGCTGGAGCTCCTGCTCCTGGGCCCGGGTCCGGTGTCCCGGCAGGTACCGGCCGGCCGGGTCGACCGGTTCGGCGGCCAGCGACTCCAGCTCCCGCAACCGGTCCAGGTCGGTCAGCCAGCGGGTCAGCTCCGCCCGTCGGTCCGCCCAGCGGGGCTCGTCGGGCAGCGCGGCGAGCTGGGCGGTGACGTCGGCCCGGGTGGGCAGGTCCCCGGCGGTCAGTCGCAGCGCCGGTGCGCCGGCCGGGCCGGGCAGCAGCCGTACCCCGGCGAGGGTGGCCGACCCGGTGCTGCCCCGGGCCGTCGTCGCCGCGTCGGCGGGAACGCGGTCGCGGCGGAACCGGGTGATCAGCTCGTCGTCGGGCAGGTACTCCCCGGCGCGCGACGGCAGGGACGCCTCGGCGTGGATCGGGTCGATCTCCACCCCGGCGGCCTCGACCCGGCCGGTCAGCCCGGTGACCCGGATGCCGCCGACGTCGATCGCCCCGCCGACGGACTGGCGGAGCTGGTCGGACAGTTCCACCAGCCGGCGACGTTCGGCCTCGGACAGTGACTCGGCGTGCCAGCGGTGCCGGGCCTCCAACCGGTCCAGTTCCCGCTCGGCCGGCTCCAGCGTGGTGAGCTGGCTGTCGACGGCGCGCAGCCGCTCGTCCAGGGCGGCGCGCCCGGCCCCGGTGGCGGTGTCGCGGCGCAGCCGCAGCGACTCCCGCTCGGCGCGCAGCCGGGCCGGAAGGCTGGTGGCCACCCCGATCAGCGTGCGACCGACCTCGATCCGGCCGACCTGTTGCAGGCCGGCGAAGGAGAGCCCCTCGGCGGTGGCGCTGGAGAAGCTGACCCGCAGCGAGTGCATCATCGCCACCGCGTCGGTGACCCGCTCGCCGACCGTCCGCGGTGGCCGGAACACCCCGTCGGTGAGCAGTCCGATCGTCGCGTTGGCCAGTGGGGTGAAGATCTCCCCGGCGGTCAGCGAGGTGAACTGCTGGGCCAGAAACGGCGCGCCGGCCGTGTACGGGGCCAGCAACGCATCGCTGATCTTGGACAGGAACGGCAGCCCGCCGTAGAACGAGATGACGTTGTGCAGCAGGTGGATCAGCGGATCGATGATCGGGATGCCGACCCAGCCGTGCCGGCCCGGCTCGGTCACGTTCTCCTGCCCGGTCGCCCCGGCCCGGAAGGCAAGCGTGGACAGCCCGAACCGGGTCAGGCCGAGCAGCCCGCCGGGCAGCCCGTCGCTGGCGTACACCACGTCGGAGACGCTCAGCGCGCCCATGCCGGCCTGCGCGCCGACCGGCCGCTCGTAGCCCCGGTCGGAGAACGAGGCGACGATGTCCAGGTCGGTCAGGGTGACCCGGCCGGTCCGCAGCGAACTGCCGGTGAAGGTGCGGTTCACCCCGTCGAGCTCCAGCCGGGGCAGCCTGATCCGCAGCACCCCCTGCCGGGCGTCCAGCGACAGCGACAGCCGGTTGGCGCGTTCCCGGTCGGTGTCGCGCAGCCGGGCACCCCCCAGGTCGCCGCTGATCCACTGGGCGTCGTGCAGGTCGAACTCGTCGACGGTGACCTCGTCGGTGAACAGGCTCAACCCGGTGCGGCTGAGGAACAGCAGCTTCAGCCCCACCGCGACCAGCCGGGCCAGGTCACCCACCACCGTCGGTAGGCCGTCGGTGCGCAACGACTCCGGGTCGAACGAGGGCCGCCGGGTCGCGTGGTACAGCCGCAGCTCCGCCACCAGCGTCGCCAGGGCGGGCAGCAGGTCCGCGCGGACCTCCCGGGACCGCAGGAACACCCACCGCCGGTCGTCCAACGCGTACGCCTGGATGATCAGCGACCGCAGCTCGGTGACCCGCCCGGCCCGCCAGAGCCGGTCGTCACGCAGCCGGTCCCGTAGCTGGTCGCGGGCCTCGACACGGCGCGGCCCGGAGATCGCGGTGACGGCGAGCGAGGCGCGCATCTGCGGGGTCATCCCGGACTGCATCCGGGCCCACCGGTCCGGATCCTCGGCGGCCAGCCGGGCCTGGTCGGCCACCGGCAGGCTGCGCACCAGCTGGAACGCCAGCCACGCCTCCCGGGGGTTCACCGCCCAGTCGGTCAGCCCGATCGCGAGCAGACCGCGCGCCTGCCGTTGCAGGTGCGCCGGATCGCGCAGGGCGAGCAGGTCCAGCAGCTCGGCCCGCCACATCTCGTGGGTCAGGTACGCGTCCGGCAGCGCGCCGACGATCCGGTCCAGGTCCCGCAGCGCGTCCAACCGGTGCACGGCGGTCCGCAACGCCTCCCGCCCCCGGGCATCCGGGCCGGCGGTCGCGCCGGTCGGCCGGTCGTAGCCGATCAGCCGGCGGACCAGCTCGACGGCGTTCACCCCGTCCAGGCCGCCCTGCACGGTCCGGTGGATGTCGGCGACGAGCCGGTCGGCGTCGACCTGCCCGGCGCTGCGCCGCCGCCGGTCCAGCGGCTCGGCGAGGGTGCCGACGCCGGTGTAGCCGCCGCCGAGCACGTCGGCGGCGGGAATGTTCTCCTCCAACCGGTCGAACCAGCTGCCCTGGTCGAGTTGCCGCCACCGGTCCTGGGCGGCCAGCGGCAGGCTGCGCAGCAGCAGGTACGCGAAGCGGGCCTCGTGGTCGCGGATTGCCCAGTCGAACAGCCCGTACGACAGCAGACCCTCCACCCGGGCCAGGTTGCGGTGCTCCGCGCGGGCGGCGAGGACGACCAGCAGCCGGGGGCCGAGCGGCGCGTCGACCCGCTTCTCCTCCCACGGCACCTGGTCGAGCAGCGTGTCGAGGTGGCCGCCGTCGTCGAGCTGGCGGACCGCGTACCGCAGCCGGGGCCCCGGCTCGGGCGGCCCGGCGGCGGCCGGCGCGGTGGTGGCCGGGGTGCCGGCGGTGGGTGCGGCGGGGGCCAGGTCGGCGAGCTGGCGCAGCGCGTCGTCGGCCCGGCGGTCGTCGATCGACCGCTGCACCTGGCGCAGCCGGGTGGCCAGGTCGGTGTCCCGGTCGAGCCGTTCGTCGTCGGCCGACGCCCCACCCAGCGCGGTGACCTGCTCACGCAGGGCGTCGGCGTCGCTGCCCGCCGGGGGCCGCTCGGCCAGCAACGCCCGGAAGTGCGCCCTACGGTCACCGGCCAGCAGCTCCCGCAGCACGCCGGTCCGCAGGGCCCGCAGCACGTTCAGCGCGGTGCGCCGCTGCACCGGGTCGAGCCCGTCGGTGTCCAACCCGTGCACGTTGTCGGCTTCCAGCACCCGCAGCAGGTAGGGGGTCTGCCCGCCGAGGGCGGCCAGCGCGGCCCGCGGGTAGGCGCGGTGGTGGTCGTCGTCGAGGTTGCGCGCCAGGTCGGTGCGCCGGGCGGCGGGCAGGCTGTGCACCAGGCTGCGGGCGACCACGAACGGCAGGGTGTCCAGGATGCGCAGGCAGCCGCGTACGTCGTCGCCGGAGACCCACAGCCCGTCGAGCAGGTCGATCATCCGGGCCCGTTCCGCCCGGTACCGGCGGTCCACCAGCGCGCCCAGCTCCGCCTCCAACGGCCCGGTCGTGGCCTCCTCGGCGGGCGCGCGGTCGGGGGCCGGCGGGGTGGCCGGGCGCGGGGTGGCCACGGCACCGGTGTCGGCGGCGACCGCGCCGGCCGGCAGCCACGCCACCGGCCGCCACAGGGCGCGCCCGGCCGCCGCGGCGTCGGCCAGCGCCCGCGCCTCGGCCTCCGGGTCGGCCACCTGCCGTCCCGGGTACGCCGTCGGGCCGCCCGCCTGCGCCAGGTGCCCCAGCTCGTGCACGAGCAGGGCCCGCCCGGCGGCCCGGGACGGGTCGAAACCCGGGGCCAGGTGCACCACCTGGTCGGCCAGCAGCCCCCGCGCGCCGTGGTTGGCGGCCCGGCGGCCGTCCCCGCCGAGGCGTACCCGCACCGCGTCGGGGCGCAGCCCCAGTGCCGGGGCGTACCTGTCGACCAGGTCCCGGGTCAGCGTGGCGAGGGCGTCGTCGCGCGCCGCGACGGGTTCCGTCACCGGGAGCGGAGCCCGCCGCGCGGCCGGGCCGGGGGCGGTCACCGCGGCCACCCGGGCAGGCGCAACCGGACCCAGATCGCCTCGGCCAGCGCGGTCGGCAGGTCGGCGGTGGCCGGCGCGTCGGTCACCGGGGTCACGGTCGACGGCAGCCCCCGCTCGGCCAGCAACCGGGTCAGCCGGGCACCCACCTCGGCCGCCAGGGTGGCGTCGACCGGCGCGTCGAGGCCGGTGACGACCAGCCGGCGGATGTCGACCTCGACGGTCGTGACGTCGGCGTTCACGACCACAGCCCCGGGTCGGCCGGCCGGTCGTGCTTGGCGTACTCGGCGGCGACCGCGTCGAGCACGTGCCGCATCCCGACCGGACCTCCCTCCCCGGCGGCGACCAGCGCGGCGCGCAGCGCGACGGTGTGGATGTCCCCGCCGGTGAGGTCCAGTTCGGCCAGCCGGGGCAGGTCCAGGTCGGCGGTGGCGACCCCGGGCGGGAAGGCCCGCCGCCACAGCCCGGCCCGCTCGGCGGGACCGGGATGCCCGAACGGCACCACCACCCGCAGCCGGCGCAGGAACGCCGGGTCGATGGCGGTGCGCATGTTCGTGGTCAGCACCGCCACACCGCGGTACCGCTCCATCCGTTGCAAAAGGTACGACACCTCGATGTTGGCGTACCGGTCGTGGCTGTCGCGGACCTCGGAACGGCGGCCGAACAGCGCGTCGGCCTCGTCGAACAGCAGCACCGTGCCACCCCGTTCGGCGGCGTCGAAGATCCGCCGGAGCTGCTTCTCGGTCTCCCCGATCCACTTGCTCACCACGGTCGCCAGGTCCACCCGGTGCAGGTCCAGCCCGAGCACCCCGGCGACCACCTCGGCGGCCAGGGTCTTGCCGGTGCCGCTGGGCCCGGCGAACAACGCACCCACCCCGAGGCCCCGACCGGTCCGGCCGGCGAAGCCCTGCTCGACCAGCAGCGCCCGGCCGGCCGCGGCGGCGGCCAACTGCCGTAACTGGGCCAGGGCGGGCGCGGGCAGCACCAGGTCGTCCCAGCCGGCCCGCACGTCGATCCGCTCGGCCAACCCGTCCAGGTCGCGGCGGACCCGCTCACGGACCAGCCCCCGGGCCCGGGTGACCGGGTCGTCGCCCGGCCCGGCGGCGGGGGCGGCACAGTCGAGGATGTCCCGGTGCCCCAGGTCGAACTCCCGGGCCAGCCCGGCAGCGGCCGACGCGGCGGGGCCGGGCAGCAGTTCCCGCCACAGCGCCCGCTGCTCGTCCCGGGTGGGCCGGTCCACCGTCGGCCCCGGGGTCACCCCGTGGAGGGCGACCGAGCGGGGCACGCTGACCACCACGTCACCGACGAGCCGGGCCAGCAGGTGCGCCACGGTGTCCCGCGTCTGCGGGGGCTCGTCGCCGGTCAGCTCGACGACCAGCACCGGGTCGGCGAGCACCACCTCCCGGTTCCACAGCCGGGCGAAGGCGTCCCGGTCGGTCACCGCCCGGGGCAGCTCGGCGGCGGCCACCCGGTGCCCGGCCCGGCCCACCGTCGCGCAGGCCGCCGCCACCACGTCGAGCCGGTCGTCGTGGTCGGGCCCGCACACCCGCAGCGGGCGTCGCCCGGCCTGCCAGGTGGCGCAGAGCTGCCGTACGGCCCGGCGGCGGCTGGCCGGCAGGGTGGCCGGCGGCGGGGGCAGCGCCACCAGGTAGGGCCGGAGCCGTTCGTCGAGCCGGCCGACGCCGTGCAGCTCGTGCAGGACCCGCTCGTCGACCCGCAGCGGGGCGTGCGGCAGGGGGCCATCGGCCAGCTCCACCAGCCGGGCCGCGCGCAGTGGACGGTCGGCGGCGAGGGCGTCCCAGTGCCCGCCGGGCAGGGCGTCCAGGCACCAGGCGAACGTGGGTGGGCGGTCCAGCAGGCCCAGCTCACCGGCGACCGTGGCGGCCAGCACGTCACGTTCGAAGCCGGTCAGCCCGAACCCGGTGCCGATCCGGTCCAGCGGGGAACCGGCGGTCGGGGCGTCGGCCGCCGGTTCCCCCTTGAGCAGCAGGCGGATGCGGTCCAGCTCGCCGGCCAGCCCGTCGCCGCCGGCGGTGACCGGGGGCGGGGCGGGCCAGCGGGCGGCCGGGCGTGGGCCGGGCATCACAGCACCACGGCCGGGCCGTCGTACCGGCCGGTCGGGTCGGCGTGCAGCGGACTGTCCACCCCGTCGACCCGCAACCGGGCCAGGTACGTGCCGGCCGGCAGGTCGCGGAAGGCGAAACCGATCCGCCCGGTGCGCTCCCCGCCGGGCGGCACCCCGTTGCCGGCGGGCGCGGCGAGCACCGTGCCACCCGCCCCGGTCAGCGCGAGGGTGACCTGCTGGCCGGCCTCGACCTCGGGGACGACGTCGACGGTGACCGTGCCGGTGCGCAGCGTCACCCCGTCGACCGTGCGGCTGGACTCGACCACCACGTCGGCGGGGGCGACGGTGATCGTCGGCCGGTAGCTGACCGGTACCGCGTCGGAGCTGACCGCCGGCCGGGGTGTGGGCGGGTCGCCCAACGCCACCGCGTGGGTGACGACCAGACCCCGGATGCCGGCGGCGACGGGCCGGTCGAACGCGGTCAGCGGCAGCCGCAGCTCACCGGCGGTGACGGTGGCGGGGCTGGCCGAGGCTGCCCCGATCCGCACCCGCACGTCCGGCCCGGCGAGGTTACGGCCGGTCACCACCAGGGTCGCGCCGGCCGTGACCGGGGTGCCGGTCGGCCCGTCGGCGCGGACCTGGTCGACCTCGGGGCCGTCGACGTCGATCGTGCCGGCGCTGACCGCGCGGACCGGCAGCGGTTCCCGCGCGCCGCGCAGCGGGTCGATCAGCACCACCGACACGTCGAAGAAGACGCTGCTGCGGTACGGCGCGCTGAACGCCGACCAGAGCCGGAAGCTCTCCTCCCCGCCGGGGCTGTTGGTGACGCTCACCCGCAACTGCTCGACCTGCTCGGCGAGGCGGGAGTCGGCCACCGGGGCGGGCAGCGTCGGATCCGGCGGATCGGGGGCGAGCGAGCGGCGGATCGCCGCCCGGGTCAGCACCGGCGTCTCGTGCAGCATCGCCAGCAGGTGACCGAGCAGGATCTCCCCGGTCAACGGGTCGTGGCCGTAGACGCTGGCCACGTAGTGCAGGTCGACACCGAGCGGCGGCGCGGCGACGTCGTCCCCGGCGGTGCTGCGCGGCGGCGGCCCCAGGTTGGCCCAGGTCGGATTGCGGGTCACCCGGCTCAGGAACAGGTTGACCTGGTTGCCCTCCTGGTTGCCGACGGTCACCCGGTCGGGTGGGCCGGCGGAGACGGACACCCCGCCGACGGCCGACGACGCGCCGGTGGCCCGCAGGTACGCCATCAACTGCCCGCGCAGCACGGCGGTGACGGCGGCGAGGGCGTACCCGGTGCTCATCGGGTCACCCCCGCTCCGCGCAGGTACGCCTCAAGTTCCGGTGCCGGACCTGGGGCGACGGCGGGTGCCGGGGAGGTCGTCGGGGCGGCGACCGCCGGAGGCGTGGCCGGCTGCCGCTGCGGGGTGAGGCGTACCTCGATCCGACCGATGTGCACGTGCACGGCGACCGGCTCCGGTGCCCGCGCGTCGGCCCGGGTGACCGGCGTCCGGTGGGCGGGCGGAACAGCAGGCGCGACACGGGCCGCCGGCACGGCGGGCAGCGGTGGGGCGACCGGGGCCGGCACGGGGGGCGTCGGGGTGGCCGGCCGGGCCGGCGGACCGTCCGGGTCGTCCCGGCGACGCGCCGCTCCCCGGTGTGCCGGTGGCCCGGTCGGGGCGGTCGGCGTGGTCGGGGTGACCGGCGGTCGGGGCGGTGCGTCCCGGGTCGCCGGCGCGGGCACGGGTGCGTCCGGTCGGGTCGCCTCCGCCGGGACCACCACCGGCCGGCCCGGCCCGGTCACCTCCGGGGCGCGGGTACCGGGCGGAGACGGTGGCTGGGGCGGCCCGGGGACCGGTGCCCCGGGCGGCGGCGCGGGCGGCGTCGCCACCGGTACGGCCGGGGTCGCCGCAACGACCGACGGCGCATCCGGCGACTGCGGTGACTGCGGTGCCGGCGCGTGCGGTGCCGGCGGCGGGTCGGCCGGTCGGTCGGTCGGCGGGGTGGCCGGCCACGGTGCCTCGTCGGTCGGGAAGCCGTCCGGTTCCGGCTCCTGTGGCTCGAACCGGCCGAGGGGGCGGGGGCGCAGCCGGGGCGCGGTCCCGACGGCCAGGGCGGCCAGCGCGGCCAGGTAGCCGCTCACGGCACCCGCTCCAGGTACGCCGCCCGACGGTGCGGACCCAACGCCAGCACCTCCGCCTCGGACCAGCCGTACGCGCGGGCCAGCCGGTGCACCTCGTCGAGCAGCCGACGCACCCGGACGTCGGCGGCGTGCCACGCCCAGGCCGGCACGTCCAGCAGTGCCTCGGTGCCGCCGCCGCAGCCCGGACAGGTCAGGGCGACCGCGACGACGCCGAGCGGGTCGCGTGCGGCCATCGCGGCGGACACCGCCGGCAGCGCGGCGGACGGGTCGGCCAGCAGCGGGTCGGCGTTGAGCAGGCAGGCGTCGAGCAGCCACAGCTCGGCCGCCGCCACGTCGCCGGCCCGCGCCGCCCCGGCCAGGTCGGCGGGGGTGGGCAGCCGCAGGGTGAGCCGGTGCCCCCGCCAGTGCAGGGTGAACGGGCCGGTGGTCCGGTCGGCCCGCTGCGGCGCGGCGGCCAGCAGGTCGGCGACGGTGAGGGTCACCTCCAGCTGTTCCGGGCAGGCCGGACAGTCCACCGTGGTCGCCACCCGCCCACCGGTCCAGCCACCGGCCGTGGCGAGCAGCAGCGCGGTCACCTCGCCCACCGGCAGCCGGTCGACGTCGGGCCGGCCGAGCAGCAGCAACCCCCGGCGTGGCGCGGGCTGACCGAGCGCGTCGTCCCAGGCGTGGACCAGCGCCACCTCGGTCGACGGCGGGCCCACGACGGTCACGACCCGAGCCGGGGTTCGGCCGGTTCGGTGACCGCCTCGTCGCGCTCCCAGCCCTCGTTCTCCAGCTTGAGGTGCTCGATCGCCACCGCGTTGGCGTTGGCGTCCAGCTCCGGCAACGCCTGGTACTCCGACACCCAGCAGCGGAACAGCCGGTACGACTGGGCGACCTGCCCGGCCTCGTTGAGCAGCTCGATGGTGATGTCCCGACGGAAGTCGGCCAGGGACACCTCCGCGCCGGCCCCGGCGTGCAGTGCCCAGATCCGGCCCGCCCACTGGGCGAACTCGGCGTCGTGGGTCAGCCCCCGCTCCAGGGTGACCGCCTCGAACTCGGTCCGCCCCGGCGACTTGTGACTGGTCGACGGGTTGCCGCCGTCGCGGTGCTTGACCACCTCGGTGGTCCGCTTCAACGCGCTGACCTTGCTGACCCCGGCCACGTAGCGGCCGTCCCACTTCACCCGGAACTTGAAGTTCTTGTACGGGTCGAAGCGCGTCGGGTTGACCGCGAACTGCACCATGACTCACACCTCTCAGGACGGGCTCTGGCCGGCGAGCTGCTGGATCCGCACGATGACGAACTCGGCGGGTTTGAGCGGGGCGAACCCGACGACCACGTTGACCACGCCGCGGTCCCGGTCGTCGCTGGTGGTGGTCTCCGCGTCGCACCGCACCAGGTACGCCTCCCGGGGCGTCCGCCCGGCGAACGCGCCCTTGCGGAACAGGTCCTGCATGAACGACGTCAGGTTCAGCCGCAGCTGCGACCACAGCGGTTCGTCGTTGGGCTCGAAGACCGCCCACTGGGTGCCCCGGTAGACGCTCTCCTCGATGAACAGGGCGAGCCGGCGCACCGGCGTGTACTTCCACTGGCTGGCCAGTGCGTCCGCACCGGCGGTGGTGCGGGCCCCCCAGTTGACCGTGCCGGTCACCGGGAAGGTACGCAGGCAGTTGAGCCCCAACGGGTTGAGCACCCCGTTCTCGGCGTCGGTCAGCGGATAGACCAGGTTGGTCACCCCGCGTAGCTGCGCCTCGGTGCCCGCCGGTGCCTTCCACACGCCCCGCTCGGTGTCCTGCCGGGCGTACAGGCCGGCGAGGGTGCCGCCGGGGGCGACGGTGCGGGGCTGGAAGCCGTCGGTGGGGTCGGGGATGCGCAGCCGGGGGAAGTGGGCCACCGCGTTGGGGCCCTTGACCCCGAGCTGGTTGATCCAGTCCAGGGCGCGGTCCGGGTCGTCCACCCCGGGCGGCGGGTCGACGAGCAGGACCGCCCGGCGGCGCTCGCAGAGGTCGTAGGCGGCCGACCAGACGGCCTCCGGGTCCAGCCCGTTGTCGAGGGCGGCGGGGTCGCCGTGCCGGGCACGGGTGGCGTCGGGGATGCAGAGCAGGTTGAACAGGTCGGTCTTGAGCAGCGCGTAGATGCCGGTGTAGGCGGCCTCGCTGCCGATCAGCGCGCCGGTGCCGGGCAGGGTGGTGCCGTCGGAGCCGGTGACCAGGTCGCCCTGGCCGAGCCGTTTGACGCCGAGCGGGCTGAACCGGCCGACGTTGGCGGTCGTCCCGGCCAGGCCCAGCAGGGCCGCGCCGTCGGCGACGTCACCGGAGGGGGAGACCCCCGCGACGGTGAAGGCCGCGTCGACCGCCGCCGGGGCGACCACCGCGTCCACGTCCCCGAGGACGCGCAGCCCGCCGGTGGCGGTGGGGACCACCCGTACCCGCAGGCCTGCCGCGCCGTCGGCGGCGCCCAGCGCGGTGTTGACCTTCCGTTGCAGCAGCGCGGCCACCCCGGCGGGGGAGGACGGCAACCGCTCGCCCTTGTCCAGCACGGTCACGGTCACCGGGGCGACCGCCGGCACGGTCTTGGCCGGGTCGTTCGGGTCCGGCTTGGTGGGCCGGTCGGGCTGCACGGTGAGCCGGTAGTTCTTCGCCGCGTCGACGGTGGGGGTGCCGAGAGCGGTGCCGACCGTGCCACTGGGCACCGGCCGGCCCGCCCCGGCGGCCCCGGCGCGCGCCCGGACCAGCGCCGAACCCCGGTCCGGGTCGTTGAGCAGGGCCACCGCGTACGCGGCGGCGGCCGGGTCGGCGGACAGCCCGGTGAACCGTTCGGTGTCGCCGGTGGCGGTGTCGGTGACGGTGAGGTTGAACGACTTGACGTCGTTGACGCCGTCGTGGTCGACGTCGACGAGCAGTCCGCTGCCCCACGCGCCGGTGCTCGTCGCGTCCAGCAGCAGCGCGGACTTCGCCCCGGCGCCGACCTTGTCCAGCAGGGCCACCGAGGCGGCCCGGGCGTCGGTGCGGGGCACCCGCACGACCAGGGCGGCGGCCCCGCCGTTGCGGAAGAACTGCTGCACGGCCAGGCTGAGTTCGGAGTCCCGGTCGACCCCGCCGAACCGGCGTTCGAACTCGCCGAAGGTGTTGACCCGGACGGCACGGTGCTCCGGTCCGGTCCGCACGTACCCGACGAAGGCGGTCACCCCGGTCGCCACGCCGATCACGGGGCGGACGGAACTCGCGACTTCCTCGATGTACACGCCGGGATAGGTCGGGGTGACGGGCATGACTACCTCGTCTCGCAGTGGCGGGTCGGCTGATGTCACCCTCCGCTCACCCCGCACCCGCCTCTAGCGGGCACCCGACTACGCCGCGTCAACTACCTGACACCCTGGGCCGCGCGGTTGCCTGGTCGGGGCGGTTGCGCGGCGGTGGCTCCGGGCCGGACGGTCACGGGTGAGCATGCCGGGAGGTGCCCGGGGACACCCGCGGTGCCATCCTCCAACGGGACAAGCCAATTTTTCTCCCGGGAGGGTGGTGGATCATGGGTTCCGGGTTGTCGCTCGCCCTCTTCCCGGTCGCCCTCGGCATCGTCATGTTGGGCATCGGCCTCAGCCTGACCGTCGAGGACTTCCGCCGGGTGGCCCGCCACCCCCGGGTCGTGCTGATCTGCCTCGGGTGTCAGATGCTGCTCCTGCCGGTGGTCTGCCTGGGCCTGGTGACCGCCTTCGACCTGCGCCCGGAGCTGGCGGTGGGGATGATGCTGCTGGCGGCCTCGCCGGGTGGCAGCACCGCCGGTCTCTACAGTCACCTGTTCCGGGGCAACGTCGCGCTCAACGTCTCGTTGACCGCGATCAACTCGGTGCTGGCGCTGTTCACCCTCCCGCTGATCGTCAACCTGTCGGTGGCCGGCTTCGCCGGTGCGGACGGCACGATCGGTCTCCAGTTCGGCAAGGTGGTCCAGGTCTTCGCGCTGGTCCTGGTCCCGATCACGATCGGGATGCTGCTGCGGCGCCGGTTCCCCACGTTCGCCCTGCGGATGGAACGACCGGTGAAGATCGTCTCCGTCCTGGTGCTGGCCGTGGTCATCGTGGGCGCGGTGCTCGGCATCAGGGACGACGTGCTGGCCACCCTCGGCGAGATCATCGTGATCGTCGCCCTGTTCAACCTGGTCAGCCTCGCCGTCGGCTACCTCGCGCCGCGCCTGCTGCGGGCCGGGCACCGGGACTCGGTCGCCTCCTCGTTCGAGATCGGCCTGCACAACGCCACCCTGGCCATCACGATCGGGATGAGCCCGACGCTGCTGGACAACGCCACGATGGCGATGCCGTCGGTGGTCTACGGCAGCCTCATGTTCTTCACCGCCGCGGCCTTCGGGGTGCTCGTCGCCCGCCGCTCCGTCGCCCCGCCGTCCACCCCTGCCGGGGAAACGGCCGGACAGGCCCTCCGTTGACCACCCCACCGGTCGGCGGAGCAGGATGGGCTGTGTGCAGATCGAGCCGGTCGACCCCGCCCCCGCCCGGACGTTCCCCCGTACGGTGCTGCGCCAGCGGTGGGCGGACCTGACCTTCCTGCACTGGGCGGTCGCCGCGGAACTCGTCGCGCCGCTGCTGCCGGCCGGCACCCGTCCGGACACCCTCGACGGCACCACCTACGTCGGACTGGTCGGCTTCCGGATGGTCGGCCTCGGTTTCGGCCGGGGGCCGGCCCTGCCGTACCTGGGGACGTTCTGGGAGACCAACGTGCGGCTCTACTCGGTCGACCACACCGGTCGGCGGGCCGTGGTGTTCCGCTCCCTCGACGCGTCCCGGCTGATCCCGGTGCTGGTCGCCCGGCTCACCCTGGGACTGCCGTACCTGTGGTCGGCGATGCGGTTGGACCACGACGGTGACCTGCGCATCTACCGGTGTCGTCGGCGCTGGCCGGGGCCGGTCGGCACGACCAGCGAGGTGGTGGTCCGGGTGGGTACGCCGATCCGCCGACCGACCCCGGTGGAGCACTTCCTCACCGCCCGGTGGGGCCTGCACACCCGGGCGTACGGGCGCACCCGGCACCTGCCGAACTGGCATCCGCAGTGGCCGTTGCACCGGGCCGAGCTGCTGCACCTGGACGACGAACTGGTCACCGCCGCCGGGCTACCGACGCCGACCGGCCCGCCGGTCAGCGTGCTGTACTCACCCGGCGTACCGGTCCGGTTCGGTCCACCGGCCGCCCTGCGCTCCCGGTGAACCCCACCGGGTGCGACGGACCCGGCGGGCCGCCGGTTGACCCTGACACGGTGTCAGGGTCGACACTGCGTCGGGGAGGTGGTCCGGATGACCGGAGCGGAAGTGGACCCGACGCGGGCGCTACGGGGGCTGGCGGGTGGGGACCCGTCGGTGCGGCTGCGGGCGGCGCTGGCGATCGGCACCACCCCCGACCCGGCGTTCGTCGAGCCGCTCGTCGCCCGCTGCGCGACCGAACCGGACTTCTCCGTCCGCGAGATGCTGACCTGGGCGCTGACCCGTCACCCACCGGAGGCGACGGTGCCCCGGCTCGTGGCCGCCCTGGGGTCGCCCCGGGCACAGGCCCGCAGTCAGGCGTTGCACACGCTGTCCAAGATCGGGGACCGGCGGGCCTGGCCGGCGATCACCCGGGGCCTGTTGACCGATCCCGACGACGAGGTGGCGCGTAGCGCCTGGCGGGCGGCGGTCACCCTGGTGCCCGACGGTGCGGAGTCCGGGCTGGCCGAGGTGCTGGCCACCCAGCTCGGGCGGGGTGACCGGGCGACCTGGCTGAGCCTCAGCCGCGCGCTGGCCACCCTCGGCGGGGCCGGCACGACGGTCCTGCTCTCCGCCGGGACCCACCCGGACCCCCGGGTGCGCGCGCACGCCGCCGCGACACAGCGGCTGGTGCGCGACCCGGACGCCGGGTTCGAGTTCTCCCTCGGCGAGGCGACGCGCGCCGTGGCCCTCGGCGGGACCGGCGGGCCGGGGTGAGGCGGCGGGCCGGGGTGAGGCGGCGGGCCGGGGTGAAGCGGTGCTGATCGGTGAGGTGTCCCGACGCTGCGGCGTCAGCGTCCGGATGCTCAGGCACTACGAGTCGCTCGGACTGCTCCGACCGACCGGTCGTACCGGGGTCGGTTACCGCGACTACTCCGGCGCGGACCTCCGGCGGATCTTCCACATCGAGAGCCTGCGCTCGCTGGGGTTGTCGCTGCGGGCGGTGGGACGGGCGCTCGACGACCCCGCCTTCACCCCTGCGGAACTCGTCGGCGACCTCATCCGGCAGACGCGGGCGCGGATCAGCGCGGAGCGGGAACTGCTCACCCGCCTCCGGCGGATCGACGCCGCCGGGCCCGCCGACTGGCAGGACGTTCTGCAGGTGGTCGCGCTCCTGCGGGACCTGGGCTCACCCCGCGCGGACCAGCGTCAACGCGCGGCGCTGGCCTCGGTCGGCGAGGTGCCGGTGCCGGTGGAGGCGCTGGTGGCGGCGGCGCTGGACGAGTCCGACCCGAACGTCGCCGGGGCGCTGCGCTGGGCGCTCGCCCACGCGGGCGTCGACGCCCTGCCCCTGCTGGCGCAGGGGCTCGACGTGCCCACGGCCGCGGTGCGGGAACGTGCCGTCCGGGCCGTCGTCGAGATCCCGGGTGCAGACGCCACCGCGCTGCTCCGCGACGCCCTGCGCCATCCGGACCCCGTGGTCGGCAGGTGTGCGGCGCTGGCGCTGGGCAGTCGTGGTGAGCCCGACGCCGTGCCGACGCTCGTCGACATGGTCGTCGCCCAGGTGAACGACGTCGACGCCGCCGACGCGCTCAGCGTGCTGGCGGCCGATCCCGCCACGGCGGAGCGGATCGCCGCCCGCCTCATCGAGCTGCTCACCCGGAGCGACACCGGGGCGTCGGCGCGCGGCCGGCTGACCCAGGCGCTCGCGGGCATTCCGGGGGACACGACGTCCCGGGCCCTGGCCGGGCTGACCGGGGACGACGACCGGGCCGTCGCCCTCACCGCGCGCTACCTGCTCACCCTGCGCACCGCCCCCGACGTCCGCTGAGCGCCGGCCGGCCGGTGGCCCCTCCCGCGTCCACCGTCGGCCGGGCGTCCCGGGCCTCGGTCACCGGGTGCGGCGGTGCCGGGCGACCAGCGTCCCGGCGCAGAGCACCGCCAGCAGGCCGCAGGCGGAGCCGGCCCACTGGTTGTCCAGCACGGTCGTCAACGCCGCGTTGGCGGCGAGGCTGACGACCAGCACCACCCACAGCAACGGGCGGAGCCGGTCGGGCGTCGGCTGGGTCGGGTCGGCCGGGGCGTCGGCGATGCGGTACGGATCGGTCATGGCTGCCTCCTCGGTGGCGGGTGTTCGACCAGTTCGACGCTAGGCGCGACGGTGGGTCGGACACGATCCCGCCAGCACGACCGGCGGTGGTACAGCAGGCGCTACTTTCCGCACCGACGGTGCCGGGCCGGCCGCCCGGTGGCCTATGTTGGCGCGGGAGGTCTTCCGATGACACACCTGCGCGACCGGCTCCGTGCCTCGGTCGACGCCCTCGAGCACCTGGTCGGTGGACTCGGCACCGCGCTGTTGGCGTTGGCCGCGCTGCTCTGGGCGGTGTTTGTCGCGGCCGCCTGCCTGGTCTGGGTGGGGCTGCCGGCGGTACCCGGTGCGCTGCGGGCGGTACGCGCCGTGGCCGACCGGGAGCGGGCCCGCCTGTCCCGTTGGGGCGGGTCGATCCCCGCCCCGGGCCCGGTGCCGGCCGAGCTGCGGGTGGCGGTGCGCGACCCGTTCGTCCACCGGGAACTCCTCTGGGTCGCGCTGCACGCGGTCACCGGCCTGACCGGCGGACTGCTCGGCCTGGCCCTGCCGCTCTACGCCGTGCAGGACCTCACGTTCCCGCTGTGGTACCGGCTGCTGCCGCCCGACGCCGGCGCGCCGGGGATCGTCTGGTGGCGCGTCGAAGGGCTGACCGACGCGCTGCTGGTCGGACTGCTCGGTCTCGGCTGGCTGGTCGCCACGGTCGCGTTCGGTCCGGTGCTGGCCCGCCTCCAGGCCCGGCCGGGCCGGTGGCTGCTGCCCCCACCGCCGGGCTTCGACCTGTCGCTGCGGGTCGCCGAGCTGACCGCCACCCGGGCCGCGGCGCTGGACGCCCACGCGGTCGAACTGCGCCGCATCGAACGCTCCCTGCACGACGGCACCCAGAACCGGCTGGTCGCGGTGAATGTGCTGCTGGGGGCGGCCCGCCGGGCGGTGCGGCGGGACCCGGCCAGGGCCGACGAGATCCTCGGGTGGGCGCAGGACGCGGCGGAACAGGCGCTCGGCGAACTGCGTACGGTGGTGCGGGGCATCCTGCCGCCCGTGCTGGACGACCGGGGCCTCACCGGCGCGCTGGCCGGCCTGGCCGGCGGCTGCGCGGTGCCCTGCCAGCTCACCGTCGACGTGCCGGTACGCTGCGCCGTCTCGGTGGAGGCCACCGCCTACTTCGTGGTGGCGGAGGCGTTGACCAACGTGGTCCGGCACAGTGGTGCCGGCCGGGTCGACGTGACCGTCCGCCGCGAGCGGGACCGGCTGCTGGTGACCGTCACCGACGACGGGCACGGCGACGCCGACGAGGGCGGCGGTTCGGGGCTGACCGGCATCCGTCGGCGCGTCGCCGCGTACGACGGCCGGATGACGCTGACCAGCCCACCGGGCGGACCGACGAGACTGGAGGTGGATCTGCCGTGCGGATCGTGATCGCCGAGGACGACCCGCTGCTGCGGGAGGGGCTGGCGCTGCTGCTGCGGGCGGAGGACCTGGACGTGGTCGCCACCGCGGGCACCCCGGGCGGGTTCCTGGCCGCCGTGGACGCCCACACGCCGGACGTGGCGATCGTGGACGTCCGGATGCCGCCGACACACACCGACGAGGGCATCGTGGCCGCGGTGGAGGCCCGCCGCCGTCGGCCCGGCCTCGCGGTGCTGGTCCTCTCGGCGTACGTCGAGCAGGCGTTCGCCACCGACCTGTTCTCCGTCGGCGCGGTCGGGCTCGGCTACCTGCTCAAGGAGCGGGTGGGCCGGGTCGAGGAGTTCCTCGCCGCGCTGCACCGGGTCGCCGACGGCGGCAGTGTGATCGACCCGGAGGTGGTGGGGCAGCTGCTGGCCCGCAACCGCCGCCCGGACACGGCGCTGGGTGAGCTGTCGGCGCGCGAGCGTGAGGTGCTGGGGCTGATGGCCGAGGGGTTGGGCAACACCGCGATCGCCGAGCGCCTGTTCGTCACCGAAGGGGCGGTGCACAAGCACATCCGCAACATCTTCGCCAAGCTCCAGCTCCCCCCGGACGACCGGGTCGACCGCCGGGTCACCGCGGTGCTGCGGCACCTCGACGGCGGCCGGGGGTAGCGTCGGTGGGGGTGCCCGGGGTGCCGGACCCGGCGTGCCGGAGATTGTCGGGGTTGGCACCTAGGCTGTCCGGATGATCGACAGTCGTCAGGTGATGCAGTTCCGGGTCGGGGCGCAACAGCTCGACCGGACCGAGGGCACCCCGACGGACACCGCCGTACTCGACATCGGGGTGCAGGACACCGGCCCGGACGGCGGCCGGTGGGCCCTGGCGCTGCGCGGCGTCGAGGTGACGGCACCGGTCGCGGACGACCTGATCCTGCTCTGGACCGTTCGCGGCGCGCCGCATCTCTACCGTCGCGCCGATGCGGCCGAGGTGGCGGGGGCGGTCGCGCCGTACTCCGACGCGGACGCGGGCAAACGCATCTACGACGCGGCCCGGCCGCTGAAGGCCGCCGGCATCGGCAACCTGGCCGCTCTCGACGAGGTGGCGGCGCGGATGCGGGCCGTGGTCACCACCCCGACGGTCAAGGGCGACGTCTCGGGGCGGCTGGCCGAGCTGCTGCCCGAGCCCTACCTGCGGTTCTGCCGTTCCTGCGCCGCCACCCACCTTTACGAGATGCCGTTCCGGCTGGCGGCCGTGCGGGCCGGGCTGGAGCTGCGCCCCGACACCTCGCCACCGGTCCTGCGCCGCATCCCCGGGTTCACCCGCCCCGCCCCGCCCGGCGACCGGTTCGACCTGGTCCGCGCCTACCTGCGGCTGCTCGGCCCGGCCACCCCCAGGCAGGTCGCCGACTACCTCGACGCCCCGGTCAGGGAGGTGCGGGCCCGCTGGCCGCAGGACGTGGTCGAGGTACGGGTCGACGGGGAGGCACGTTCGCTGCTCGCCGCCGACGAGCCGGCGCTCGCCGGTGCCGCCGACACCACGGCCGTGCGCCTGCTCGGCCCGTACGACCTGTTCCTCCAGGCGCGGGACCGGGCGACCCTGGTGCCGGACGCGGCCCACGCCAAGCAGTTGTGGCCGGTGCTGGGCCGCCCCGGCGCCGTCCTAGCCGGCGGTGAGATCGCCGGCACCTGGCGGCCCCGTAAGGCCGGCCGGACGCTGACGCTGGCCGTGCAGCCGTGGCGGAAGCTGTCCGCGGCCACCCGCGACGGCATCGTCGCGCAGGCGGAACGCCTCGCCGCGCACCGGGGCATCCCCCGCGTCGAGGTCGACCTCGACCCGCCGGCCGGCGTTTGACACCGGCCCACGGCACCGGGGGAGGATGAGGCGTGCGGGTCCCCCTCTGCACCAGACGCAGCGACGCCGTGCACGCCGACGGTCGGCACGACATGCACCTGCACGCCCGCATCCGGGGCGATCGGCCAGCCGGCTGACCCCCGGCACCCCGGCCGGGGCCAGGGGCCGGTCAGAGCCAGCCGTTGGCGCGGGCGGTGTGGGCCGCCTCGATCCGGTTGCGGGTGCCCGTCTTGCCGATCGCCGCCGACAGGTAGTTGCGGACCGTGCTCTCCGACAGGTGCAGCCGGGCAGCGACGTCAGCCACCGTGGCACCGTCCACGGCGGCGGCGAGCACCTCCCGTTCCCGTTCGGTGAGCGGGTTCGGGCCGGTCGCCAGGGCCGCCGCCGCCAGCGCCGGATCGATCACCCGCTCACCGGCCAGCACCCGCCGGACCGCCACCGCCAACTCCTCCACCGGTCCGTCCTTGACCAGGAATCCCCGCGCCCCGGCCTCCATGGCCCGGCGCAGGTAGCCGGGTCGCCCGAAGGTGGTGAGGATCAGGACCCGGCAGGAGGGCAGTTGCCGCCGCAACGCCGCTGCGGTGTCCAGCCCGCTGCCGCCGGGCATCTCGATGTCCAACAGGGCCACGTCGGGGCGGACCCGCAGGGCCGCCGCCAACGCGGCGGTGCCGGTGCCGGCCTCGGCCACCACCTCCATGTCGGGTTCGAGGTTGAGCAGCAGGGCCAGTGCGCCGCGCATCATGCCCTGGTCCTCGGCGAGCAGCAGCCGGATCATCCGCGCGCCGACCCGTCCGGGCCGGTGGGAATCCGGGCGGTGAGCCGCACACCGCCGCCACGGACGGAGGTGACGTGCAGTTCCCCGCCCGCCCGTGCCAGCCGTTCGGTGAGACCCCGCAGGCCGTTGCCCGGCTCGACCCGGCCGCCGACACCGTCGTCGCCGATGGTCAGCACCGACTCCTCGGCGTCGGCGTGCACCTCGATCTCGCACCGCGACGCGTGGCTGTGCCGCAGCACGTTCGTCACTCCTTCCCGCAGCACCCAGCCGAACGCGTCGTCCGCCTCCACCGGCAGCGGCCGACCGGGTTGCCGCACGGTGACGGTGATCCCTGCGTCGGCGAGGGCGGTCCGGGCACCGTCCAGTTCCCGTCCGAAGCTGCGGTCCCGGTAACCGGTGACCGCCTCGCGTACCTCGGCGAGCGCGGTACGGCCGATGCGCTCGATGTCCCGGGCCTCGGCCGCTGCCCGCCCCGGGTCGGCCGGGGCGAGCCGGCGTACCACCTCCGCCTTCACCACCACGAGTGACAGTGTGTGGCCGAGCAGATCGTGCAGGTCCCGGGCGAACCGTAGCCGTTCCTGCTCGACCGCCGTCCGGGCCAGCTCCTGCTGGGTGCGGCGCAGCTCCGCCACCAGTCGGGCCGTCCGGGTGAACGCCAGGGTCATGGCGCCTGCCAGCACCGTGATCAGTGCCGAGGCGGCGATGTCACCGACCGGCACCCGGTGCGCCAGCCCGATCGTCAGGACGGCAGCGGCACTGCCGCCGACCCAGGCGAACCCCTGCACCGGCCGGACCAGCCCGACCGCACCGGCTGTCGCGACGTACGTCAGCAGGATCAGCCACCCCTCCGGGCCGCCGGCGTACGCGCCCGCGAGGCCCACCCCGAGCGCCGCGAACACCAGCAGGCCGAGGTGGAACAGCACGGGCGGTACCACCAGGTCGGCCACCGGCACCGCCACCAGCGCGAGGTAGAGCAGCGCGAAGGTGACCAGCCCGGCCGCCGCGACCGCTGTCGGGCGTACCTGCCCGTGGGCGATCGCGGTGGACGGTGGCAGCAGCAGCCAGAACCAGAGCGTGTGCGACGCCACCAGCAGCAATCCCCGCCGGCGGCCGCCGGTGGCGGGAGCCGCGACTGTGGCACCGGACATGGTCGACACCGTAGCGGGATCTCAGCGACGCGCGGTCGACCGGCGGTACGCCACCGCGGCGAGCACGCCGAAGGCCACCGTCCATCCGGCGAGCACCGTCAGTCCGGTCGGGTCGGGGGCCAGGCCGGCCGCCGTACGCCAACCGAGTTCGGCGAACCGGTACGTCGGCAGCGTGTGCGCCAGGTGCCGCAGCAGGTCGGGGAAGTACGCCGCCGGCACCAGCAGTCCGCCGAGCACCGACAGGGTGAGGAAGGCGAGGAAGTTGACCGGCTGGGCGAGCTGCGGGGTGAGGCCGTACCCGATGGCGAGCCCGAGCAGCGCGAACGGCACCGTGCCCACCCACATCAGCACCAGCAGGGCCGCCCACCTGCCGGCGGGTAGTTCGACGTGGTGCTGGAGGCGGCCGGCGATGCCCACCGCGATCAGCGACGGCACCCCGCTCACGGTGCTGACCAGGGCCTTCACCGCGACCACCCGGCGGGGGGACAGCGGGGTGACCCGCAGTTGGTGCAGCCAGCGCACCGCGCGTTCCTGGGCCACCGACGAGCCCACCGAGAGCACCCCGGCCATCGCGCCGTAGCCGGCCAGGCCGACCATGAGCGCGGCGGCGGCGGTGACGCCCTCCAGCCGGTCATCCGCCGGCAGCAGGCCCGAGAAGATCACGTAGGTGACGACCGGGCCCAGTACGGTGAACAGCGCCAGCCGCGGGTCCCGGGCCAGGCGACGTAGCTCGAAGTGCAGATAGGCGCGCATGTCAGTGGTTCCCTTCCGCGGCGGTGAGGGTGAGGAAGGCCGCCTCCAGCCCGACGCCGGTGACCTCCAGGCCCCGGAAGCCCCGGTCGGCGGCCAGGGCCAGCACGGTGGCGTCGGCGTCGTCGGTGGTGAGCGCCACCCGACCGCCCCGGACCTGCACCGACCGGACGCCGGGCAGCAGGTCGAGGCCCGCCACCGACCCGTCGGCGAGGTCGAAGGCCACCGTACGGCCGCCGGCCACCGCCCGGATCTCGGCGGGCGGGCCGTCGGCCACCACCCGCCCGCCGGCCAGCAGCACGACCCGGTCGGCGTACTCGTCGGCCTCGTGCAGGTGGTGGGTGCTGAACAGGACGGTGTGACCGTCGGCAGCGTACCGGCGGATCGCCGCCCAGAACGCCTGCCGGGCGGCGACGTCCAGCGCCGCGCCGGGCTCGTCCAGGACCAGCAGGTCCGGGTCACCGGCCAACGCGAAGGCGAACCGCGCCCGCTGCGTCTCGCCGGCGGAGAGCCGGTCCAGCCGGCGGTCGGCCAGGTCGGTCAGCCCGGCCAGCGCGAGCACCCGGGCGGTGTCCAGCGGCCGGGGGTACAACCCCCGGGCGAGGGCGACCAGGTCCCGCACGGTGGCACCGGGGACAAAACCGGCGTCCTGCACCATCGCCCCGACCTGGCCGGCCCGGACCGCCTCGCCCGGTGACCGGCCGAACAGCGTCACCGTTCCGGCGTCGGGTGGGGCGAGGCCGAGCAGGAGCGAGAGGGTGGTCGTCTTGCCGGCGCCGTTGGGGCCGAGTAGGGCGACCGTGCTGCCCGACGCGATGGTCAGGTCGATCCCGTCGACGGCCCGGACGGGGCCGAACCGCCGGGTGAGCCCGGTCAGGCGTACCGCGGTGTCATCCATGCCTGTCACGCTAGGCAGTCGGGGACCGGCGGGGCAGAGCCGGCGATACCCGTCCGGCCAGGACAAATGTCCTGGCCGCGCCCGCGTCGGCGAGCCGGTGGCACCCCGCCACGGTCAGCGGGGTCCGACCACGACGCACCGGTCCCTGGCCATCTGCCCACCACGCCGACTCCACTGGGGAGGGTCTACACCGCTGCGGCCTGTCGCCGCGTCGACTTTACGGATGATGTCTGTCGACAGGGGACCCGTCATAGCGTGGGCTTCTCCGGGACAGCCCGGTGTGGCCCACGAACGCCACGCCATCCGGCCCGTTCCTCCTACCTGGTGAAGTGAGGCCCACTCGATGACGGTTCCACCCCCCGAACCCGCTGGTCGCGGCCGCCGCCGACTGGCCGGGCTGTTCGCCGCGGTGCTGGTCGCCACCGCGCTGCCGCTGACCGGCGGCCCCGCGGCGGTCGCCGCGCCGGCCGACTCCGGCCCCTGGCGGCAGCTGCCGGGCGGGCCGTCGGTGAACGCCCGCGACGGGCGTACCCCCGACATCCGCGCCGAGCGGTTCGCCGCGTACACCCTCGACCGGGCCGCGTTGGCCGACACCCTGGCCGACGCCCCGGCTGAGCGGGCCGGCACGGCCCGGCGGGCGCAGCCGGCGCTGACCGTCGCGCTGCCCACCCCCACCGGAGGCTTCCAGCGGTTCAGCCTGGTCGACTCGCCGGTGATGGAGCCCGGCCTCGCCGCCCGGCACCCCGAGATCAGCACGTACGTCGGCCGGGGCCTGGACGACCCGACGGCGACCATCCGGGCCGACCTGACCCCGCTGGGTTTCCACGCCTCGGTCCGCTCGACCGGCGGCAGCTGGTACCTCGACCCGTACTACCACGGCGACCAGAGCGTCTACGCCAGCTACTACGCCCGCGACCTGGTCGACACCGACCCGGCCATGGTGGAACGGGAGGACGTCGCGGCGGCGGCCGGGGCGCTGACGCCGGAGGTGGCCGCGGACGAGCCGGCGGGCCCGCCGGTCACCCTGCGCACGTACCGGCTGGCCCTGGTCACCGACCCGTCGTACGCCACCTTCTTCGGCGCGGAGAACGTCACCGCGGCGAAGGTGACCCTGATCAACCGGGTCACCCAGATCTACGAGGACGAGACGGCGATCCGGCTGGTGCTGGTCAACGACACCGACAAGACCAACCTGAACACCGCCGCCCTGGCCACCGAGCCGAACGGGCCGTGCGGCGCGGCGGCCTGCTACACCCCGACGCAGATCTCCTCGTGCACCAGCTCGCTGCTCAACCGCAACCGGATCGTGCTCGGCCAGCTCGTCGGCGCGGGCAACTACGACGTCGGGCACATCGGCCTGGGCCTGCCCGGTGGCGGTGTCGCCGGCCTCGGCGTGGTCGGCCTGGACGGCAAAGCCCGGGGCTGCACCGGCCTGCCCACCCCGGTCGGTGACTTCTACGCCGTCGACTACGTGGCGCACGAGATCGGCCACCAGTTCGCCGGCAACCACACCTTCAACGGCACCCAGTACAACTGTTCCGGCGGCAACCGCAGCGCCGCCAACTCCTACGAGCCGGGCAGCGGTTCGTCGATCATGGCGTACGCGGGCATCTGCCAGCAGGACAACCTCCAGCCGCACAGCGACCCGTACTGGTCGCAGCGCAGCTACACCGAGATCAGCACGTTCGTCTCCGGCACCCGCCCGGCGCTCAACGAGGTGCAGACCGTCTCGCTGTCCGGCTTCGACACCGACGGCGACGCGCTGCGCATCAGCTACGCGGGGCAGTCGTCCGTGCCGGTGGTGCGCGGCGGCAACTACACCGCGGCCGGGATCAAGTCGGCCATCGAGTCGATCGCCGGTTGGCCGGCCGGTGCCACCGTCACCGTGTCGGCCTTCGGCGGGCTGGGCGCGCCGAACGACACCGGATTCCAGGTCACCTTCGGGGCGGGTCCGCTGGCCGGGGTCGACGTGCCGGCGCTCGAACTGACCGACCTCGTCGGGGCGTCCGGCTTCGTCGGTGAGACCGCCCGGGGCGGGGCGGCCGGCAACAACGGTTTCCAGACCGCGCAGACCGGCAACCGGGCCCCCGTGGTGACCGTGCCGGCGGCGGCGTACACCATTCCGGCGCGGACCCCGTTCGCGCTGACCGGTAGCGCCACCGACGCCGACGGGGACACCGTCAGCTACCTGTGGGAGCAGAACGACCGGGGCGGCAGCACCGGCACCGCGCTGGTCAGCAACACCAAGACCAACGGGCCGCTGTTCCGGCAGTTCGGCGAGGCGGCGGCGGTCAGCCCGACCGACACCCTGGAGTACCACTCGCCGGGGGAGAACGCGGTGACCACCGATCCGACCCGGCACTTCCCCGACCTGGCGCAGATCGCGGCGAACAACACCAACGCCGCCACCGGGGCCTGCCCGGCCGCGCCGGCACCGCCGGCCACCGGCGGGGCGAGCAACGTGCCCGCCGCGACGGTGGACTGCTACTCGGAGTTCCTGCCCACCGCCGACTGGGTCGGTGTCGCCAACGACCGGACCCTGCACTTCCGGCTCACCGGCCGGGACCACCACCCGGGCGGCGGCGGCATCGGCAGCGCCGACGTGGCGTTGACCCTCGCCCCGGCGGCCGGCCCGTTCCTGGTCACCTCGCAGGCGAGCCCGGCGGCCCACCTGGGCGGCGGCACCATGCCGGTCACCTGGGACGTGGCCGGCACGGACACCGCCCCGGTCAACGTGGGCGAGGTGCGGATCTCGCTGTCCACCGACGGCGGGAAGACGTTCCCGCACGTGCTGGCCGAGAGCGTGCCGAACACCGGGGCGGCGACGGTGACCCTGCCGAACGTGGACACCGCCCGGGGCCGGCTGAAGATCGAGGCGGTCGGCAACGTCTTCTTCGACCTGAGCGACGCCGACCTCACCATCACCCAGGTCCGCGCGGCCACCGTCACCTACGTCGGTGACACCCTGGCCGCCCCGGTGGACGACGCCGACACGACCGGCGTGCTGCTGCGGGCCACCGTCCGGGGTGGCGGCGGTGACGTCCGCAACGCCACGGTGACCTTCACCGAGGGCGACGAGACCCTCTGCTCGGCGGTCGCCACGCCGTTCGGTGCGGCGGCGGACGACGGCTCGGCCAGTTGCCGCGCCGTGTTGCCGCACGGCGCGCACCCGGTCACCGCCACGGTGTCGGGGGCGTACACCGGCAGCGCGACGGCCACCGTCACGGTGGCCGGCGGGTACGGCCGGACGGTCGCCGGCTCGGGCTACCTCAAGGGCGGGGCCACCGCCGGCGGCTACCCGCTCGACGACGACCGGCGCATCGAGGTGACCCTGGACGGCCGGATCAACAACGGTAGGAAGCTGGTCGGCAGCGCGAAGGTCGGCTACAAGTCGGGCGGCAAGCGGTACAAGTTCCAGAGCACCGCGCTGGAGTCGTTCGGTGTCTCGGTGGACGGGGAACCGGTCGCCGACCTGCGCTACCAGGTCACCCTGTACGACATCTCCACCGCGCAGAACCCGGTCGCGGTGGCCACCGGGCTGACCATGCGGGTGACCGCCACCGACCGGGGCGAGCCGGGCCGGCGCGACGGGGTCGGCATCACCGTCTGGGACGGCGACCGGCTGCTCTTCTCGTCGGACTGGACCGGCGCGTCGACCCGGGAGAGCACCCTGACCGCCTCCGGCGGCAACCTCACCATCGGCTGACCAGGCGCACCGCGACACCCGGCGTCCTTCCCCGCCCGACCGGCGGGGGAGGACGCCGGTGTCCGTCCGGGCGGTGCACGGGGCGCGTCGGGCACCCGGCACGATGAGGGGGTGTCCGCCCCCGCCCGCCCGCCGCTCGCCACCCTGGACGCGGTCCTCGAACGGCTGACCTATGTCAACGAGGAGACCGGCTACACCGTCGCCCGGGTCGCCACCGACCGGGGCGGCGACCTGTTGACCGTGGTCGGCGCGTTGCTGGGCGCGCAGCCCGGGGAGAGCCTGCGGCTGTCGGGACGCTGGTCGTCGCACCCGAAGTACGGCCGGCAGTTCGAGGTCGACTCGTACACCACGGTGCTGCCGGCGACCATCCAGGGCATCCGGCGTTATCTGGGTTCCGGCCTGGTCAAGGGCATCGGGCCGGTGTTCGCCGAGCGGATCGTGGCGCACTTCGGCCTGGACACCCTGCGGATCATCGAGGAGGAACCCGCCCGGCTGGTCGAGGTCGCCGGGCTCGGGCCGAAACGCACCGCGAAGATCACCGCGGCGTGGGAGGAACAGAAGGCCATCAAGGAGGTGATGGTCTTCCTCCAGGGCGTCGGGGTGTCCACGTCGCTTGCGGTACGCATCTTCAAGCAGTACGCCGACGCGTCGATCGAGGTGGTGACGAAGGAGCCGTACCGGCTGGCGGCCGACGTGTGGGGCATCGGCTTCAAGACCGCCGACACCATCGCCCGGGCGGTGGGCATCCCGCACGACAGCCCGCAGCGGGTGATGGCGGGCCTGCGGTACACCCTGTCCGAGGCCACCGACTCGGGCCACTGCTACCTGCCCGCCCCGGCGCTCGTCGCCGACGCCACGAAGATCCTCGACGTCCCCGGCGATCTCGTCACCCGCTGCCTGGACGACCTGATCGCCGAGGAGGGGGTGGTCCGGGAGTTCCTGCCCGGCGACGACGGCGAGCCGGTGCCGGCGGTCTACCTGGTGCCGTTCCACCGCGCCGAGCAGTCCCTGGCCACCTCACTGCTGCGGTTGCTGCACGACCGGGCCGACCGGCTGCCCCACTTCACCGACGTCGACTGGCCCCGCGCGCTGGCCTGGCTGCGGGCGGTCACCGGCAACGACCTCGCCCCCGAACAGGAGCACGCCGTCCGGCTGGCGCTCACGGCGAAGGTGGCGGTGCTCACCGGCGGTCCCGGCTGCGGCAAGAGCTTCACCGTGCGGTCCATCGTCGCGCTGGCCGCCGCGAAGAAGGCCCGGATCACCCTGGTCGCGCCGACCGGACGGGCCGCGAAACGGCTGTCCGAGCTGACCGGGCACCCCGCCGCCACCGTGCACCGGCTGCTGCAACTGCGTCCCGGCGGGGAAGCCGTGCACGACCGGGACAACCCGCTCGACGTCGACCTGCTCGTCGTCGACGAGGCGTCCATGCTCGACCTGATCCTGGCCAACAAGCTCGTCAAGGCGGTGCCGCCGGGGGCGCATCTACTCCTGGTGGGCGACGTCGACCAGTTGCCCAGCGTCGGCGCCGGGGAGGTGCTGCGCGACCTGCTCACCGCGCCGGCCGTTCCCCGGGTGCGGCTGACCCGGGTGTTCCGCCAGGCCGCCCAGTCGGGCGTGGTCACCAACGCGCACCGGATCAACGCCGGCCGGCCACCCCTGCTCGACGGCCTGCCGGACTTCTTCCTGTTCGCCTGCGAGGACACCGAGGCCACCGCCGCGCTGACCGTCGACGTCGCCTGCACCCGGATCCCCACCCGGTTCGGCCTCGACCCGCGCCGCGACGTGCAGGTCCTCGCCCCCATGCACCGGGGACCGGCCGGTGCCGCAGCCCTCAACACCCTGCTGCAACAGCGGCTCACCCCGCACCGCGAGGGGCAACCCGAGCGGCGGTTGGGCGGACGGGTGTTCCGCGTCGGCGACAAGGTCACCCAGATCCGCAACAACTACGACAAAGGCCAGGCCGGCGTCTTCAACGGCACCCTCGGCATCGTCACCGCGATCACCCCCGAGGAACAGACCCTCACCGTACGCACCGACGAGGACGAGAACCTCGACTACGAGTTCGACGAACTGGATGAGCTGGCCCACGCCTACGCGATGACCATCCACCGCTCGCAGGGCTCGGAGTATCCGGCGGTGGTCGTACCCCTGACCACCAGTGCCTGGATGATGCTGCAACGCAACCTGCTCTACACCGCCGTCACCCGGGCCCGGCAGCTCGTCGTCCTGGTCGGTTCCCGCCGTGCACTGGCCACCGCCGTGCGTACCGTCGGCGCGGGCCGCCGCCACACCGCCCTGGACCACCGCCTCGGCGCGCCGGCCGGGTAGCGCCGGTGTCCCACGCCGACGGCCGCCGCACCGGCCACCGTGGACGGTGACCGGCGCGGCGACGACCTGTGGTCGGTCAGCGGTAGCCGGCGGCGGTGATGTTGGCCTGCACCGCGTTCTCGGTGGCGTCCGACGGGTAGCCGGCGACCATCGCCCCCTCGTAGAAGGTGCCGGCGCTGAGGTTCGCGCCGCCGTCGGGCTTGCAGCAGTCCCCGCCGCTACCCAGGATGATCGCGCCCTGCTTCTTCATCGGGCTGTAGCCGGGCGGCAGCGACCCGTCGTAGAGGGTGTAGAGGCTGCCGGACTGCGCGTTGCTGCCCTTGATGGCGAACCGTGAGGTGCCGTTGTTCTTCAGGGTGGCGGTGACGAACTTGTGCGGGAACGCCCGCTGGTTGGGGTTCCACGAGCTGCTGCCCCCGGGGAACAGCCCCCACTCCAGGTCGGCCTGCACCCACGGGCCGGAGCCGGAGCAGCCGCCGAACCAGCACTGGGTGCTGAAGTTGATCGCGTCCATCGCACCGGCGGCGTCGGCCTTGCGGGTGGTCTCGCTGTTGCCGTAGTCGAAGCAGCAGCCGTTGTTGACGTGGGTGCCGCTGGTGACCATGTACATGCCCTCGGGCGCGGCGCCGGTCGGCACCCCGGTCAGGTGACCGTCACGCCAGTAGCTGTTGCCCGGGTTGATGTAGAGCGAGTACGCCTTCGCACCGCCCACGGTCAGCGACTCCGACGTCGCGACCGCCGGCCGGCTCTGCGGCGACCCGGGCACCACGCTGGAGCCCTGGTACCACAGGTCGTTGCCGCGACCGGACTGGTCGAACACGACGGTCACCACGCAGGTGGTGCCGGCGCAGAACGAGTCCTGGGTGGCGGCGTTGGCGGTGCCGCCGGTGCCGGTCAGCCCGATGTTGCGGGTGGTGTTGTCCGAGGAACGGCGTACCTGGTAGAGGTTGCCGGTGTAGGCGGCGTAGAGCGCCCGGGTGGTGCTGTGCGCCGCCACGCACGGGGTGCCACCGGCGGCGTAGATGTCGCACGGCAGGGCCCCGGCGGGTGGGGGAGTTGTCGGCGGCGGCGTGGTCGGCGGGGTGGTGGTGGGCGGGGTGGCCGGTGAGGTCCACTGCTGGTTGGCCTGACCGTTGCAGGTCCACAGCAGGATCTTGGTGCCGTTGGCGGTGCCGTTGCCGTTCGCGTCGAGGCACAGGCCGGACTGCACGCCGGTGATGGTGCCGTTGGCGTTGACGTTCCACTGCTGGTTGGTCTGGCCGTTGCAGTCCCAGATGATCGCCGCCGTGCCGGCGGTGGTGCCCCGGCCGGAGGCGTCCAGGCACTTGTTGCCGTAGACCGTGAGCTGGCGGCTGGCCGTCCAGGTCCAGGTCTGGTTGGCCCCGCCCTGGCAGTCCCACAGTTGGGTCTGGACGCCGTTGGTGGTGCTGGAGTTGGGGACCTCGAGGCAGCGCCCGGAGGCGGTGCCGACGATCCGGGTACTCTGCCCCGGCTCGATGGCGGCCAGCGCCGGCGCGGCGGCCTCGGCGGCGGGGGAGGTGACGCCGGGGGCGGCCCCGGCGATGACGAGGAGGCCGGCCAGCGCGCCGACCAGCAGGGTCAGCCGGTGCGGGCGGCGGCGCGGGATGGGGTCGTGGACCTGTCCTGGTCCGGTCGGGGACGGGGTTCGCACGAAGCGGCTCCTTGGTTCGTCGGCGGCGCGCGGGGCGGATCCGCCTACGGTGGTGGTGGCGAATCGGTTCGGACCCTTTCAGGATCACGGACAAAGTGACATCAATCAATGCCTGGGGGTGGTTCGTCCCGGCTGCCTCCGCCGGCCGGCGCGGGGTCGGGCACCGGCCGCCCGGCACCCGACCCGCGCGGGGTGGGCCTACCGGCCCCAGACGCGCCACGTCTGGTTCAGCGGGCTGCTCTGGCCGACCGGCTTGCAGGTCCACTGCAGGATCCGCGCCTGGGGGGCGGTGGAGACCCCGTTGACGTCGACACACTTGTTGCTGTGCCGGGCGACGAGCTGGTAGTCGTGCGGGTCGTTGCCCCCGTAGGTAACCCGGCGCAGGGTGAACTGCTGGCTGGGGCTGTTCTGGCAGGTCCACTGCTGCACGGCCGCGCCGTCGGCGGTGGACGCCCCGCTGACGGCCAGGCACCTGCCGCTCTGCTGGTTGACGACCGTGTACGTGTCGGCCACCCCGGCGACCGGACGGAAGTTCCACAGCTGCTGGTCGCCGCCCTCGCAGGGGAACTGCTGCTGGGGGTTGCCGTCGGCGGTGCCCAGGCCGGTGTTGTCCAGGCACTGCTGGGAGTGCTGGGCCACCGCCACCGACGTGAAGCCGGTGTCCGTGGGTGGCAGCACGGTGACGGTGTACGTGTCGTTCTGGTTGCCGTACGGCAGGGTCACCGAGGCGGCGTTGTTGGTCAGCGTGACCACGGTGTTCGACACCGTGACCGGGCCCTGCACCGCGCCGCCGTTGTTGTACGGGATGCGCTGGGTGAGCACCCGCACCTGGTTGTTCTGCACGATCCCGCTGGTGGCGTCCAGCCGTTGCAGGTTGACGGTCAGGTTGCCGGTGGTCCGACCGCCACCCACCAGGACCTTGGCCACACCGGTCGTCCTGGTGGCGAAGGCGTCGTAGGACGGGCTGGGGGTCACCGCGGCGATCTGCCCGGTCTGCGCGGCGTAGTAGCGGTAGACCCACCATTCGCCCTTGGGCTGGTGCTGGCCGGTCGAGTTGCGTACCAGCAGGTTACCCAGGTCGTTGTGCAGGTTGCCGGCGCTGGCCCAGTTGGCCCGCAGGCCGTCCGCGCGGGCCCGCTCCAGTCGGGCGATGTACCAGGCGCCGTCCGCCGGGTTCTGCTCGTTGGACGCGCCGTACTCGTTGATCTGGTACGGACGGGGGTGGGCGATGCCGCGCGGGTCGAGGGTGGCGTTGGCGGCGGCGACGTTGGCGACCGGGTCGCCGGGCAGCGAGTGCCAGCTGACGATGTCCGGCACCGTGTTGGTGGAGCGGACGAAGTCCAGGTACTGGTTCCAGAAGGCGTGGTTGGTCGACGGCACGCAGGCGCAGCTCGGCCCGACGATGAGCTGGTCGGGGAACTCGGCGCGCAGTCGCTGGTAGGTGCGCCGCCACAGTTCGAGGTACTGGGAGATCGGGCGGTTCCAGAAGATGGTGATGTTGGGTTCGTTCCAGATGTCCCACTGCACCCTCAGCCCGGCCGCCCGGACGTCGCCGATGAGCCGGGTCAGGAAGTTGTCGTAGTCGGTCCAGTTGCCGTTGTCGCCGGGAAAGCGGGAGATCCCCGCGCCGTCCGCGCCCCACAGGTCGTGCGGCAGGATGATGAACTGGCCGCCCAGGGCGGCGGTACGCCGGGCCTGGGCGAGCGTGGAGTTCCACCGGCGGTCGTAGTTTCCGCCGACCCAACCGCTGCCCGGCAGCTGCGCGCCCCCCGCCCGCATGTACTGGAACTTGACGTCCCGGTAGAAGTGGTCGGCCGGGCCGCTGGCGTTCTCGGTCATGCCGTAGATCCAGCCAGAGGCCCGGTAGGTCGGCGTGCCGTCGGTGGCGGAGAAGTTGACGCTGATCGACTCGTCGGCGGCCCGGGCCGGGGTGGCGGCGACGGCGGTGGCGGCGATGGCGAGCAGGCCGACGGCGATCCGGGTGGTGATCGCGCGGGCTCGTCCGGACCGGCGGTGGGACGGGGTGTTCACGGCGGCTCCTTGTGGGGCGTGGGGACGCTCTCCGGGAGGGCTTCGCATGCGAATCGATTCGCAAGTGATCGTAGGTAGGAATGATGAAGGATGTCAATATAATGACGGTCCGGTGAAGGGGATGTTTCCGCAGTTGATCCGCCTTCCGGTCGCCCAGGTGTCCTTGCTGGCCCGGACCGGCAGGGGGGCTCCTTGACCACTGGGCGCGGGCGGACCTATCTTCGTGCGAATCGATTCGAGGTTCCGGTTCCGTCGTCCCGCCACGGGTGGCCCGACGTGGCACCGTCGGAGGCTGACCACCCGTACCACGAAAGGGCGTCACCCGACATGACCGTCGCACCGTCCGGCCCGGAGTTCTCCCTCCAGGACGTCCCGTTCAGCTACCGCGGTTCCTGGTTCGACATCTCCCCGGTGGTGGCCGAGAAGACGTACGCCGACGACCTGCACCTGGTCTCCCACCAGACCGGCATGCACCCGGTGCTGCGCCTGGCCCCGCACGCCGACGCCACGGTCGTCGCCACCCCCGCACTGCTCACCTGGCGCGACCGCGACGGCCGGATCGAGGTCGGCTACCAGGGGCCGGACACCCTCCGGCTGCGGGGTCGGGGCCTCGGCCTGCGGATCGCCGCGGCCGCGGGCACCCTCACCCCGTTCAGCGGCACCTACCTCTACCGCGACCCGGTCGACGGCTCGGCCGTGTTCACCTCCTACGAGACGGGCCGCCGCTACCGGGTGACCGGGCTGTCCGCGCCGCTGCACGACGTCGTGGGCGTCGAGGCGCTCGGCGTCGCCGACCGGTGGCTGGACCTCCCCGCCGACCGGCCCTGGGAGGTCGCGATCGAGGAGTACGCCACCGCCCGGCCCCCCTACCGGCCGACCTGCACCTTCGACGAGATGTGCCGCGAGCGCAGCGCCGAGTTCGCCGCCTTCGTCGAGGCGGTCGCCCCCTGGCGCGACGTCGACACCCCCGCCGCCGAGCTGGCCGCGTACGTGCTGTGGTCGGCCACGGTCGAGCCGGGCGGTTTCGTCACCCGACCGGCCGTGCTGATGTCCAAGCACTGGATGGACAAGGTGTGGAGCTGGGACCACTGCTTCAACGCGATCGCCCTGGCCGCCGGCGAACCCGACCTGGCCTGGCACCAGTTCCACCTCCCGTTCGACCACCAGGACGACGCCGGCGCCCTGCCCGACTCGGTCACCCACTCCGAGGTGCTGCACAACTTCGTCAAGCCCCCCGTGCACGGCTGGGCCCTGGGCCGGCTGCGCCGCCGGCTGCCCACCCCGCCGGACCGGGCGGCGCTGGCCCGGACGTACGACCGGCTGGCCCGGTGGACCCGGTTCTGGCTGGACGCACGCCGCGCCCCCGGCAGTGACCTGCCCCACTACCAGCACGGCAACGACAGCGGCTGGGACAACGCCACCACCTTCGACGACGGCCGGGTCCTGGAGACCGCCGACCTCGCCGCCCTCCTGGTCGGCCAACTGCGCTGCCTGGCCGACCTCGCCACCGAGCTGGGCGGGCCCGCCGCCGGGTGGTCGGCCGAGGCCGACCGGGTCCGTACCGCCCTGCTGCGCGATCTGTGGGACGGCGAACGCTTCACCGCCCGCAGCCCGCACACCGGGCGACGCCGGGCCAGCCGCAGCCTGCTCGACCTGATGCCCGTCGTCCTCGGCGACGAACTGCCCACCCCGGTCGCCGGTGCGCTGGCCCGGGGCGTCGCGGCCCACCTGACCACCCACGGGCTGGCCACCGAACCGACCGACTCGCCGCACTACCTCGCCGACGGCTACTGGCGGGGCCCCATCTGGGCACCCTCCACCGTGCTGGTCGAGGACGGGCTGCGCCGGGCCGGGCACACCGCGCTGGCCGACGAGATCAGCAGGCGGTTCCTGGCCCTGTGCGAGAGGTCCGGGTTCGCCGAGAACTTCGACGCCGAGACCGGTGCGGGACTGCGCGACCGGGCGTACACCTGGACGGCCAGCAGTTACCTCGTGCTCGCCGCAGCCCGGCAGGAACGCCGGAACACACCGGTCGCCGGGTCGTGACCGCCGGCCCGACCCGGGTCAGTTAGACCGGGCCGGGCCGGTGCTGGACCGCAGCGAGATCGGCGGGGCGTGGAGCCGGTGCCGGGGCGTGCCGCCGGGCGCGGCGATCAGCTCCAGCAGCAGCTCCACCGCCTCGGCCCCCATCTGGCGCATCGGCACGTCCGCTGCGGTCAGCGGCGGGTGGAAGTCCTCGGCCCAGTGCCGGGCGGCGACCCCGGTGACGGAGAAGTCGCCCGGCACCGACAGACCCGCGGCGTCCAACGCCCGCCGCATCCCGGGCAACGCCGCCTCGTTGAGGGTGGCCACCGCCGTGACCTGCGGGTGGTTCGCGAGCAGTTGCGCCACGCACGCCTCGCCCGAGGCGGTGTCGTCACCGCAGCAGACGTCGACACCGGTCAGGCCCCGCTCGGCGACGGCCGCCCGGAACCCGGCCAGGGCGCGGTGGCTCGGGCCGTAACCCGCCGCGACCAGCTCGGCGGACCGGTTCACCAGGGCCACCTGGCGGTGTCCCAGGTCGGCCAGGTGGTGCACGCAGCGGGAGATCAACGTCGCGTAGTCGACGTCGATCCAGCTCATCCCGTGCGGTTCGGCCGTCCGGCCGATCGTCACGAACGGCACGCCCGCCGTCGCCAGCCGGGTCACCCGGTGGTCGGTCAGCCGGATCTCCATCAGCACCACCCCGTCCACCCGCCGTCCGGTGACGATCCGCTCGAACGACCGGTCGTGGTCGCCGCCGGACGGCGACAGCAACACGTCCAGGTCGTGCCGGGCGGCCGCTTCGACGACGCTGGCGACGAAACCGAGCTGCATGTCGGTCAGGCGCTGGCTGGCCGGCGGGATGACCAGCCCGAGGGTGCGGGTACGCCCCTCCTTCAACGCGCGGGCGCTGGCGTTCGGCCGGTAGCCCAGCTCGTCGATGACCGCCTGGATCCGTTGCCGGGTCGTCGCCGACACCGCCCGCTTCCCACTCAACACGTAGGACACGGTGCTGCGGGACACTCCGGCCCGCCGGGCGATCTCCCCGATGTTCATTTCCGCCCTCAACGCCGAATTCCGGCAGCGACGCGGGAATGCGCCGTGCTTGCGAGGAGCATAACGGTTCCGCAATTCGCGGCGGGCGCGGCGACAGTTCCGACACGTGCCGTAACCAATCCCGTGATACCGATGGTCGTGGCCGCCGAGGTCGGCCGGCCCGCGCCGGTCGAAAGGCGGTGCAATATCCGGCGCGAAAAACTGACGTGAATGGTCTGACGTCTGACGGCGCACCAGCGGTGGCCGACAAATCGTCCGTACTCGGTGGCAGTTCCCGGTCGGGCCCGGTGACGTCACGAAAGGGTGACCGTAGCGGTGGGTGGATCGGTGACGACGCCGCTTCTTGCCTGCCGTTCTGCCTGGCTCCCGTCGGCAGACGTCGGTGTAATCGGGACAGCCGCACGGGCGGCGGGTCCCACCGACGACAGGAGGAACAGGCATGACGGTCAGGATGGGCGGCATGACGTGGCGCGGGGTTCTCGCGCGACTGGCCGCGACGATGATGCTGGTCGCGGGGGCGGCGGTGGCGTCCGCCTCCCCGGCGGCGGCGGCCTACGAGTTCACCGGCCAGTTCCAGAACTTCGCCACCGGGATGTGCCTGGACAGCAACAGTGTCGGAGCGATCTACACCCTGCCGTGCCAGGCCGGCAACAACTGGCAGACGTGGACCGTCACCTCGGCGGGCAAGGCCCCGTCGGGATACGACCGGGTGACCATCCGCAACCGGCAGACGGGCCGGTGTATCGAGATGTGGGAGTACGGCGGCCCGCAACAGCACGCCTACCCGTGCACCGGCAGCCTGAAACAGCTGATCGAGGGCTACGGTCCGAACTGGAACCAGGTGTCGCTGCGGCTCAACTACTTCGACACCCGCTACATCTGCGTCGACACCCACGGCAGCGGGGAGGCGTACGCCCGGGCGTGCAACTACGGCGGATACCAGACGTGGCGGCTCAATGGTCGGTGATCGGACCGGTGCGAAAAGTCACTGATCGATGCCTGGCGTCGCGGGTGGTGTTTCTGTGAGGGTGTGCCCGGTGAAGCCGATACCGAGCGCACCCGGACGCCCGAGCACACCCGGACGCCCGTCGCTGGGTGCCGTCCTGCGTGGCTTCCGCGTGGCGGCGGGCCTGTCGATCGAGGCGCTCGCCGAGCGGTGCGGGGTCAGCGCCCGGGCGATCAGCGACATCGAACGCGACCGGGTCCGGCGTCCGCAACGGCGCACCCTGACCGTCCTGTTCGATGTCCTCGCCGTGCCGGACGACGAGCGCCACCGCCTGGTCGAGGCCACCTCCGCCCGGCCGGCCATGCCCGATCTGCCGCGCCACTTCAGCGGCCGGGCGACGGAGCTGCGTGCCCTGGGCGACATCGCCCGTCGTCCGCCGGGTGACCGGCAGCAGGCCACGGTGGTCGTCGTCACCGGGCCGGCCGGGGTGGGCAAGACCAGCCTCGTCCTGCGGGCCTCGGCCGACCTGGCCACGGAGTTCCCCGACGGCCGGTTCTTCGTCGACCTGCGCGGCATGGACGACGTCCCGACCACCCCCGGCGAGGCGCTGCACCGGTTGCTGCGGGCGCTCGGTGTGCCGGAACGGCGCATCCCCGCCGGCCGCGACGATCGGGCGACGGCGTACCGGTCGGCGTTGTGTGAGCGCCGGGCCCTGGTGGTGTGGGACAACGCCGCCGACGAGGCGCAGGCCAGACCGCTGCTTCCCGGGGCCGGACGCAGTCTCGTGCTGTTCACCAGCCGGCGACGACTCAGCGGTCTGGACACCGCACAGTGGCTGTCCCTGGAGCCGCTGCCGGCCGAGGACGCCACCGCGATGCTGCGGGCCATCGCCCGGCCCGTCGACGTCGACCCGGCCGGGCTCAGCGAGTTGGCCCGGCACTGCGGTCACATGCCCCTGGCGTTGCATGTCACCGGGCAACGGCTGTCGGCCGAGCCGGGCCTGTCCGTCGCGGAGCTCAACCGACGGTTCACCGGCGAGCAGGCCCGCCTACGGGTCATCGACGCCGACACCGCCGGCATCCACACCGCGCTGAGCCTGTCGTACCGGCGGCTCGGGGACGACCTGCGGCGGACCTTCCGGCGGTTGTCGCTGATGCCGGGTCCGGACTTCGGCCCGGACCCGGTCGCCGTGGTCACCGACGTCTCCGACGTCGACGCCGAGCAACAGCTGGAAGCCCTGGTGGAGAGCGGTCTGGTGGCGGCCGTGCCGGCGGACCGCTACGGGCTGCACGACCTGGTACGCGACTTCGCCGTCGACCGGCTGACGGCCGAGGAGCCGGACGCGGCCGGCCCGTTGCGGACGTCCTCGCTGCGCTGGTGGCTGGCGCGGACCACGGCGGCGGGGCGGCACTTCGAGCCGGACGGACCGCCGTCGCTGGCGGAGTTCGGGGATCGCGGGGCGGCGACCGCGTGGCTCGACGCCGAACGGCGCAACTGGTTCGTGGCGTTGCGGTCGGCCGCCGCCGAAGGGCTGCACGGGTCGGTGGTCGAGGCCGTCGACGCGCTGCACTGGTTCTCCGACAGCCGGGTCCACCTCGACCTGTGGCCGGAGGTCTTCCGGTTGTCCGCCGAGTCCGCCGCCCGGCTCGACGACCCCCGCACCGAGGCGGTCCATCTCAACTACCTGTCCTGGGCGCAGGCGATCTGCCAGCGCGAGTACGCCGCCAGCGTGGCCACCGCCACCCGGGCGCTGGACCGGGCGGTCCGTGCGGGCGACCCGGCCCAGCAGGGCTGGGCACTGCTCTACGCCGCCAGCGGTCACACCGGGTTGGGCGAGCACGCGGCGGCGCTGCGGCGGCGGCAACGGGCCTGGGTGCTGCTGCGCCGCGCCGCCGATCCGGAGGGCCTGCCGCAGGCGATGGCCTCGCTCGGCTCATCGCTGCTGGCCCTCGGCAGACCCGTCGAGGCACTGCGGGTGCACCAGCGGACGAGATGCCTGCTCCGCGATCCGCGCTATCCCATCGCGGCTTTCGCCCGCGCCGCCACCGACGCGTTGAACTGCCGGCGGATCGCCGACGATCTCGCCGCGCTCGACCGGTGGCCGGAGTGTGTCGCCGCCCTGCGGGAAGCGGTCGCGCGGTTGCGCGCCAACGCGATGCCGGCGTTGGAGGCCCTGGTGTCGGTGGAACTGGTCGAGGCGATGCGCCGCACGGGGGAGACCCGGGACGCCCCGGCGTACCTGAGGCGGGCGGTGGAGCTGGCCGACGACTGTGACGATCCGGATCTGGCGGGCCGGGCCGCGACGCTGTTGGCCGAACTCGCCCCCGACGGCGTCGACCCGGGTGGTCAGGTGCCGGCGGCGACGCGGGCGAAGGCGCGTACCAGCGGGTGTGGTTCGTAGCGGTGTCCGCGGCCGGTGGTGACCCAGCCCCGTTCGGCCAGGTCGAGGAAGCCCGCCTCGGCGGGGAGCGGGCCGGCCGGCCCGGTCAGCAGCCGGACGGCCCGGCGGGCCTGAACCGGCAGCCCCGCGTACGTGCGCTCGAACGCGTCGCGTACCGACAGGTCACCGGCGACCAGCGCGTCCAGGACCCGCTCCGGCCTTGCCAACCGGTCGACCAGCCACTGTGCGCTCCACTGCGGACGGGTCAGCAGCCGGTTCGCGGCCACCCGCAGGGCCAGCGGCAGGCCGCCGCAGCCGGCGGCGAGCGCGGCGACCGCGGGTGCGGGCGCGGTGCCGTCCACCATCGTGTCGAGGGCGGCCCGCGCGTCGGCCGCCGGCAGGGGCGGCACCAGCCGCCGGTCGGTCACCGCGAGGCCCGTCAGCGGGTGCCGGCCGGTGATCAGGGTGACACCGAGGGCATCGGGCGGCAGTAGCGGTCCGACCTGGTGGTCGTCGCGCACGTCGTCCAGCACGACCAGGATCCGCCGGCTGCGCAGCAGGTCCCGGTACGCCCCGATGGCCACCCGGTCGGGCCCGTGCGAGGACGCGTCGGACGGTGGCAGCAGCCGGCGTGCGATCGTCGCGGCGGTGGCGTCCGCGACCGGTCCGAGGAACCGCACCCCGTCGGGGAACCGCCCGGCGAGGTCGGTGGCAGCCTGTACCGCCAACGCCGTCTTGCCCGCACCGGGTAGGCCGATGAGCTGCACCGCGTGGCGGTGTTCCAGTCTGGTGGCCAGCCAGGTGAGGTCGTCGTGGCGGCCGGTGAAGTGTGTGGTCACCCCGGGCAGGCCGGTGACCCCGGCGACCTGTCCGCCGGCCGGGCGCAGTTGGCCGGCGTCCACCCCGTCCAGGCCGAGGGCCGCGCCGAGCGCCCGCAGGGTTCCGCGGTGTGGGCGACGGATCCGGTGCCGTTCGATCCCGCCGATCGTTCGTGGGCTCACCCCGGAGCGTACGGCGAGTTCGTCGATGGTCAGCCCGGCGGCCATCCGCAGTGACCGGAGCCGGTGAAGCTGCTCCTGCGTGTCTTCCCGCATCCCGTACCCCCGCCAGGACGACTGCTGTCCGGTCCAGTAGACGTCGCCGGGGCGCCACGTGGGGTGAGGGTATCGTCACACCTGGTTCCGGGGCTGGTGGGACGCGGGGTGGTGGCCGTCCGCCGTCCCGGCCTGCGGGAGGCGGGACGGCGGACGGGGTGCGCTCAGGCCGCGCGGACCCGCTGCCACTGCTGGTTGGCGCCGGTGCCGCAGGTGTACTGGATCACCCGGGCGCCGTCGGCGGTGGAGTAGCCGTTGACGTCGAGACACCTGCCGCTGTGCCGGGCGACGATCTGGACGTAGCCGGAGCCGGCGTCGCGGACCTGCCACTGCTGGTCGGTACGCCCCGACTGGCAGCCGAACTGCTGCACCGCGGCGCTGTCGGCGGTGGACCCGCCGGCCACGGTGAGGCACTTGTCGCTGTGCCGGGCGACGATCTGGACGTAGCCGGAGCCGGCGTCGCGGAGCTGCCACTGCTGGTTGGTGCCGCTGTTGCAGCCGTACTGGGCCACGGCGGCGGCGTCGGCGGTGGACCGGTCGAGCACGTCCAGGCACTTGCCGCTGTGCCGGGCGCGCAACGTGTCGAAGCTGTAGCCGCCGTCGACGCCGGAGACCACGCCGGTGGCGGTGTCGATGGTGAGCTGCGGGTACCAGTTCATGGTCAGCGAGGTTGCGGTGGGGAAGTTCAGCGGCAGCCAGACGTAGCGGGACTGGTTGACCGGGCCGCCCGTCGCGCCGGCCCAGCGGTCGCCGAGGTAGAGGTACGAGGTGGCGGCGCTGCCCTGCACCGGCAGCACGTACGCCGACTGGGAGTCGTAGGTGGTGCCGTCGGCGAAGTTCGTCGGGTTGGTCCAGGTGCCGCCGACGCTGCTGGCGGTGGCGTACCGGGCCTGGTTGGGCGACCAGCCGGTGGCCCCCGAGGTGACCAGGAAGTAGACCCCGTTGCGTTTGAACATCGCCGGGGCCTCCCGGTAGTTGTCCGGCCACAGCGTCCGCACCAGCGACGCGACCCCGGTGTAGTCGGCGGTCAGGCGGTAGATGTTCAGGTCGGCGTTGTTGCGGGTGGCCGAGATCAGGTACGCGGTGCCGTCGTCGTCGCGGAACACCGTCTGGTCCCGGGAGTCGTGGCCCAGCGGGCGGAAGCTGCCCAGGTAGCGGTAGTTGCCGTCGACCGTGCTGGAGGTGGCCACCGCGACCCGGGCCTGGTTGTAGTCGACGCCGTTCTCCCAGTGCATCCAGAGCACGTACTGGCCGGTGTTGGCGTTGTAGATCACCTTGGGGCGTTCGATGTTCGCCGTCGCCAGCTCGCCCGCCGAGGACTGGGTGAGCACGTTGTTGCGGAACTCCCAGGTGCGCAGGTCGGTGGAGCGGTAGACCGACACGTACCGGAAGGTGTTGTTGTCGTTGCGGTTCTCGCCGAACCAGTAGTAGTAGTCGCCCACCTTGATCATGCCGCCGCCGTGGGCGTGCACGCCGGCGCCGCTGGTGTCGGTGAACTGCGTGCCGTTGACCACGGTGACGGGTGCGGCCCGGGCGGCGGGGGCGGTGAGGGTCAGCGGGACGAGCACGGCCGCGCAGGCGGCGAGGGCGAGGATGATCCGGCGGAGGGTGGTGGGGTGGGGCGCGGCAGGCATGGGCCGCCTCCTCGTGCGGTGGACGTGGGGTGCCCGCCGGGACGGACGGGACCTTTTCGTGAGCCTCACGATAAGCCTACGCACCGACACATGCCCATACTTCAATGTGATGAACATCTATATATAGCGGGCGGGTAGGAGATTCGCGCCACGTTGCGGGTTGCAGGGGTCGTCGCGGTTGTCGAGATCGTCATGCATGATCTACGTCACATTGCGAACCCTTCTCGCACTGTCCGGAACGGAAGGCGCGATCCGGGCGGAATCCCTTTCCCGCACCCCACTTTTCGCTTCCGGAGCCACCCGGGGCGGGTCGGTGGGCGGCGGGACGGATCGCACTTCGCCACGGAAAGTAGTCGTACCCCGCCCGCCCGTGGTCGGCCGGGGTTCGTTGCCGTCCGACAACCAGCGCCTCGGTTTGTGCCGCTCACTACCCTGACCGATGATCCAGTGCCTGGGTACCGTCGACAGCGATAAGGGCTTCAGATGAGCAACAGTCACCCTCCGTACGGAGAACAGCCGGATCCGAACGTCACCCCGTGGAGCGGGCCGCCGGCACCGTCCGCCGGCTACCCGGCGTACGGCCAGCCTGGTCAGCCCCCGCAGTACGGTCAGGCCCCGCAGTTCGGCCAGGCCCCGCAGTTCGGTGTTCCCGTGCCGCCGCAGAAGTCGAACCGGGGCCTGGTCATCGGGCTCATCATCGGCGCGGTGGTCCTCATCCTCGCGCTCTGCGGCGCCGGCATCGGGCTCGCCCTGGTCGGCAACGACGACGAGCCCGACCCGACGCCGAGCGCGACCGCCGCCAACCCGGGGCCCGGCACGGACACCTCGTCCACCCCGCAGCCGTCCGAGCCGCCCACGGAGCAGCCGAACAACAACAACAACGCGGTGACCGCGCGCTACTCCAGCGACATGTCCGCGGTCTGCGACGGCAGCCCGATCCTCAACGCGGCCACCTACAGCGGCCCGGCCACCGCCAAGGCGTACGTCTTCTCGAACAACCCCGAGCGGCCGTCGTTCTGGTCGTCGAAGATCGTCGGCTCCGACAAGCGGTACTACGCCAAGTCGGCGGACTTCGCCACCGTCTCGGTCGTCGGCTGCATGTCGATGGTCCCGGGCAGCGAGGGCGCGCCCAAGAAGTGCGACTACAAGGCCAGCGACGGCAAGAACGTCAGCGTCTCCTACATCTCCTCGCGCTACCAGCTGACCTTCTACGCCGCGAAGACCGCGGAGAAGATCGGCGACGGCGGGATCGTCAACGCCCCGGCGACCCGGTGCCCCAGCTTCATCTCGTACAACAAGACGACGATGAAGGCGTACGCGGCCCCGGACAGCGGCACCATCGAGGCGGCGCTGGACAAGTTCCTGTCCTGACCGGCTCCTGACGGCGGTGCCGGGGGCGGGAGGATCCCTCCCGCCCCCGGCCTTCCGCCTCCCGCCGGATCAGGTGTTGACCGGCCGGCGGGCGACCAGCAGCACGTGCGTCACCGGCCAGTCCAGCGACGTTCCGTCCACCGTCGACAGCGCCGCGCTCGGCGCGAGCCGGTGGGTGACGATCCAGTCGTTGCGGTACGGGCCGCTGGCCGGGTCCACCTCGAACCCCACGTCGGCCAGCAGGGACTTCCAGTCGGCCCACTCCAGCCCGCAGAACTCCTCCTGGGTCTCCGACAACCAGTTGTCGGTGTAGTCCTTGCGGGTGAGGAAGTCCATCGCCGCGCCGAGCGGCAGCTCGACCACCGCGCCGGTGCCGTCGTCGACCGGGCGGAACCCGAACGGGAACCGGTAGTCGACGGCGAACTGGTCCAGCCGGGCCCGGGTGGACAGCCCGGCGAGGTACGCGGCCACCCGGTCGGCCGGCAGCGACGCCAGATCCTCGCGGGGCCCGGCCGGGTTCGCCCCGTCGGTGGTCGACAGCCGTAGCCGCACCGTCCGGTCCCGGCCGTCCGGCCCGCAGACGTCGCTGTTGATCCACACCCCGCCGGGTACCGTGTGGTCGTAGATGGCCTGCACGAACCGGCGCAGCGACGCCATCCGGTCGCCGTAGGACCAGATCTCGTGGGTCAGCGCGAAGGTCATCGTGGTGTCCACCGAGCGGGGGGCGAACACCGCCCCGCCGAGCACGTTGCGCCGGTAGAAGAACACGTTCGGGTTGCTGAACACCCCCTGCGCCTTCTTGTGTACGCACTCCTCGTACAGGTGCCGGGCCACCTCGACCCCGATCAGGTCGCTCTCCCGCAGCGCCGGCTCCCGGTCGGCCAACTCCAGCACCGCGCCCGCGCCGCAGCCGACGTCGACGATCCGGCCGGGCCGCACGTGCTCGCGTACCGCCGCCCACTTGCGCTGCGCCGCGTCGGCGAACGCCTCGGCGTACGTCCGGTAGTCGCGGGTGGCGGTCAGCCCGCCCTCGTCGCCGACCACCGGATCGTTGACCACCGACCGGACCAGGTCGTCGAGCCGGTAGCGGGCGTAGACGTCGAGGGTCGCCGGGTGGGCCAGCTCCCGCCACGACGGGTCGTCGGCGGCCAGCCGCAGCAGCACGTCCCAGGGCCGGGCCGGGGCCGGGTCGACGTCGGCCTCCACCCCGGCGATCGGGAACCCCAGCCTTGCGTACATGGCGGCGACCTGCGGCGTCGAGCAGGCGACCACCGTGTTCGCCGGGTTCAGCTCCAGCCCGGCGGTGGCCGCCACGTTTTTGAGCGTCACCTCGGCGAACCGGTCGGTCTCGGCGGTGTCGAAGACCGGCACCACCACCGACCGCAGCCCGGCCAGCACGCTGAACCGTTCGATCGCCGCCTCCCGCCGGTGGTAGGGGACCGGGTTGCGGCGGGTGTTCTCGTGGTTGGCCGAGGTGACCGCCCACACCACGGTCACCCCGTCGTCACCGGTGGCCCGGTCGCCGTCCGGGGTGTCGTGGTGACCGGCGGTGGCGAGCCGGTGCAGATAGTCGGCCTGGAACCGGGTCAGCAGGTGATGTCGGCCGGGAAACAGCAGGTAGCGGGGCATGCGATGTTCCTAGCCGACGCGTCCTGCCCGGCGTCGCGCGGGGGTGCCGGGACGGTCGGGGGCGGACACCGCACGGTGCCCGCCCCGACCGGCCGGGATCAGCCCACCAGCGAGCGCAGCGGAACCTGCTCGGCCCGCAGGGTCCGTACCAGGTCACCCAGGAACGGGTGCTCGTCGATCTGGAGACCCGCCGGGTTGGGGATCACCAGGTACGCGGAGCCGTCGGCCACCGTGACCCGCGCGGTGTCGGTGAACCGCTGCACGACCGCCTCGGTGCGGGCCAGGTCACCGGCGGCCACCTGGAGGGTGAACGGACGCCACTGTCCGCCCAGGTTCTCCGCGACCGGCGCGGCCGCCGCGGCGGCGCGGGCCGGGTCGACCGGGACCGGCGACGCGGTCCGGGCCGCCGTGCCGCCGGCCGGGTACAGCAGCGCGTTGGCCACCAGGTGCAGGCCACTCTCGTTGTACGCCCGGAACAGCGGGTTGAACGCGAACAGCACCGCCCGTCCGGCACCGGTCGGCTCGTCCACCACCGCGACCGTGCCCTTGAGCGCGTCACCCTGCACCGTGTAGCCGTTGGCCCAGAAGGTGTCCCCGCTCGGGTAGCGCAGCACGTTGCGGCCGGTGCTGCTCGGGGTGAGGATCGGGTCGTTGTTGTTGAACTCGAAGTCCTCAGCCGGCCGCCCCAGCCCGACCGGGCTGTCCGGGTCCACGTCGACCCGCAGGTGCGAGCCGATCACCGTGTAGCCGGTCGGCTTCGGCTTCTCGGTGGTCGAGGTGAGACCGGCGGCGCGGGCCATCCGGGTGCCCTCGTTGCGCAGGCCCAGGTAGGTGTGCCCCTGGGCGATCCAGGCCCGCAGGTTGGCCTGCCCGGTCGCGGTCAGCCCGCCTGTCGCGTTGCTGCCGTCCGGCACCAGCAGCACCGTGCGGCCCGTGAAGGCGGGGGTGTTGTCGTTGATGTCGGCGGTGGTGACCGGGGTGAGGTCCAGGCCCCACCGCTTACCCAGCACGTACCGGGCCTCGCCGTGCGAGCCGGAGGTGGTGGAGATGCCGGCGCCCTGGAACAGGCCGACGTCCGGCCGGCTGATCGGGGTGCCGACGGCCGCCGTGGTGTACGGGGTGAGCGTCACGCCCAGCTTCTTGGCCGTGGTGTTCAGCTCCGGCGTCAACGCGCCGGCCGGCATCCCCACCTGGCCGTCGTCGAGGTCCCGGACGAGCTGCACGCCCTGCCCCAGCAGGGTGAAGGTGAACTCGGCCGCGGCGGCGGAGTCCAGCTCGTAGGTGTAGGAGCCCTTCAGCGGCGGCGCGGCCAGGATCTTGCCGCCACCGGTGTTCTGGATCTTGTCGATCAGCTCCGCGTTGGGTTTGACGTCCGCGCCGGTGTAGACGGCGTTCACACCCATCAGCAGCGGGTTGCTCCATGACGACACGTCGTAGAAGTACGGGAACGGCGTGTACGGGTCCTCACCCATGATCGCCTGGATCCAGTGCTTCTGCGGCTGGTTCATCGGGATCCAGTACGACCCGACCGGAACGGTCAGGTTGGTCGCGGAACGGCCGCCGAAGAGCTTGGCGGTGGGCAGCTTGACGGCCTTGCGCACCTGGTAGACCTCGACGTCCATCCGGCGTAGCCGCTCGACGAGCTGGCGGGCGTCGGCGAGCTGCCGGTCGGGCAGCAGGAAGTACGACCGGATGGTCTGCGCCGGCACCGGGAACTGCACGGTGTTGGTCGGCTGGACCACCTCGTTGGGCTCCAACGTGCCGGCCCGGCCCTGGGCGAGGGCGTCCTTCCAGACCTTGTACCAGCCGTTCAGCACCTCACCCTTGTGCGCCGCCGCCCACCCGAGGGTCGACCACTGGGTGTGGAACTGCTGCTGCACCCGGTCGGCCACCGCCGACGAACTGCCCTTCTCGAACGTCATGCCGGCGGCCCCGAAGCCGGCGGCCGGCACCGTATCGCCGTACCCCATGAAGAACAGGTCGTAGGTGGAGTAGTTGAAGTAGCACTCGGTGGTCACCGCGCCACCGCACGCGCCGTTGTAACCGAAGCCGGCCTTGTTGGCCTCGCCGATCCGGTTGATCCAGTCGACCGCCTCGCCGGAGATCTCGTGGTGGATCGGGTCGGCGTTGGGCGGGAAGAAGTACTGCCGGCCGCCCATCTCGTGCGCGTCGATGAAGACCTGCGGCGGGTACCTGCGCATCAGTTCGAGCTTGCCGTCGGTCTCCTGCTGGGTCCGGGCGAACCAGTCCCGGTTCATGTCGAAGCCGTACTCGTTCTGCCGGCGGCTGGCGTCGCGGCCGTCCGGGTTCTGCGTCGGCACGATGATGGTGACCAGGTTGTCGTTGCGCTGCTGGACCTCGCACGACAGCCCGGCGGCCAGCTCGTACAGCGTCTTGAGGGCGGCGTCGGTGCCGCTCTTCTCGCCGCCGTGCACGTTGGCGGTGACCCAGACGATCGCCGGGGCCGCCCCGGCGATCTCGCCGGCCTGCTGCTGGTTGACCGTCCGGGGGTCGCGCAGCGAACGGACGTCCTCGGCGATGCCCTTGAGTACGGCCGGACGCACGTTGCGCTCGTTGGACACGATCGCGTACGGCAGCGGCTGGCCGAGCACGCTGGTGCCCATGACGCCCGTGACGACCCGCTTCGAGGCGGTGTCCACGGCGTCGAGGTAGCCCCGCACCTCCTCGTTGGTGACCACCCGTTCCTGGCCGGTGCCGAGCGGGAAGCCGAGGAAGCTCTCCGGGCTGGGTACCGAGGCCAACCGGTCGGTGGGATCGGTGCTGCAGGTCGCCGGGGGTGCGGCGGAGGCGGACGGGCCGACCACCAGGGGGGTGATCCCGGCCAGGAGGACGATGGCGGTGGCGCTGGCCAACCGCTTGCGGGAAAGCGATGCGGAGCGGATTATCGGCGTTCGCATGAGGCGTTTCGTTTCCCTTCCCGGGAAATGAATCAAGGGTGCCCGGAGCGTATGACCTGCGCTTTCGGGTGGTCAAGATTCACAACCGGGGACCGGTACGCGATTCGCCAATTCCCCCACACCCGCTCGAACGCGGGCGTTTGCTGGCGAGTCGGCGTCCACCCTGGACGCTCGTCCGCCCGTGGAGACTCCCGCCGTACGCCGGATCATATTCAACGTCGTCGACCGGGTGGTGGCGGTCCCGGCCCGCCGGCGGCGGGCCGGGACCGGGCGGTCAGCGCACCCGGACGAACACCGGGTTGGAGTAGAACCACAGGTCGCTCCACGGGCTCTCCAGCCCGTCGGCCAGCGGCTCCGCCTCGTCGGTGCTGGTGCCGCGCACCCGCAGGTAGCTGTCGGTCCCGACGTCGCGCAGGGTGTGCCGGATGACGTACTGCGCGCCCTGCTGCCGCCAGTCACGGGGGCCGAACCGGGCCACCACGGCGGTGGTCGGGTTGGTGTCGGCGTCCCGGTCGACGCTCGGGCCGGTCACCCGGCCGACGATCAGGTCGACCCGGCGGACCTGCGGGCGGTCGCCGTTGGCGTTCGTGCCGGCCGGCGGCCGGAACCGGATCACGACGTCCACGTCGGTACGGTCGCGGCGGCTGACGGTGACGGTCTCACCCGAGCCGGCCGAGTGTCCCTGGCTGCTTGCGGTGACGTCGAGGCGGCTGATCAGGTCACCGGTGGTGACGAAGATCCGCCCGTGGCGCAGGCCGTCCATGATGTCGTGGTACTCCTGCCGGGCCAGCACGTAGGTCTTGCTGTACTCACCCGGCCAGAAGTCGGTGCCGCCCCGGGTCCAGTGCACGTGCGAGTCGGACGTCGCGGTGATCCACCAGCGTCGCCCCTCGCCGAGCAGCGCGTCCCACAGCCCGCCGACCCGGGCGGTCGCCTGGTCGTAGCCGCCGTAGGTGGGGTGGTTGCCGTAGCCGCCGCGGGCGCTGCCGTTGAGTGGGCCCGCCTGGTGGCCCGGGGCGCCCTCGAAGCCGACGTACACGTCCGGGGCCGCGTCGTTGCCGTTGCGGAACTCGTGCGGGAGGTCCTGCCCGTACACCCCGAGCCCGGTCGCCGAGCGAGAGGTGTGGTGGGCGATCACCAGCGGCTTGTGCGGCATGTTCCGCGCCACCCGGAGGAACTCCACCATCTTGGCCTCGGTGTCGCGGCCCGGGTCGGCCGGGAACGGGTCCCGCTTGGCGAACCGGCTCTCCAGCTCGAAGAGCTGCTTCGCCTCGTCGGCGTGCCGGGGGATCATCAGGGTGTGGTGGTCCATCGCCGGGGCGTCGAACTCCATGCCCCAGAACTGCAACACCTCGGGCACCAGCCGGCGGGACCGCAGCAGATCGGGGTACGCCTGCTCCAGGTTCACCTTGGAGTGCGTCGGTCCACCGTGGTCGGTGCACATGGCCCAGGTCAGCCCGAAGTTCTTCGCCATGATCGCGTTGGTGACGATCGGGTAGACCGCGTCGGCGCCCTTGCGGAACGTCGGCGGGTTCGTCGAGGTGTCGAAGTCCCCGCTGTACTCGGAGTGGATGTGGTGGTCGCCGGCCCGCCAGATCCGGTCATCGGCCCGACCTGCGCCGGCCGTCGCCTGATCCTGCCGGTCCGGATCGGCGTGGGCCGCCTCGACGCCCACGAACGGGCCGGCGGCGGCGAGCGTCGCGCCGACGCCCGCGTACTTCACCAGTTGGCGGCGTGACAGGTGACCGCCTGTGGCGTCCTCGGAATCCCTGTGCTGCACTGCGGAGCCCTCCACGTGATCCGGGTGTCGACGTGATCCGGGTGTCGACCGTGTCGGTGACGAAGCCTCCGCAAGGCGGGTGAACGGCCGCTGCACGGCGCGCGGGGTGGGAGTGAACGACGGCCGGCCAGCGTCGCCGCGGCACCGCCCCGGGTCGCCTCCCATCGGTGGGATATCCGTGCGAATGCATATCCCGCTCATTGGCGAGAACGCAAATTCATTGACCATTTGCTATGCCGCAACTAGTATTCGGTGCGCAGAAGGTCAACGGGGAACGGTCGCGGTATCCATATCGAACGACTTTCCGGTGGCGCCGCCCGGCCGATTCGTCAAGCTCCTGGCGAAAACATTCCCCACCACCTATTCCACGACCTGACCCCGGGAAACGGGGGCGGGTCGTCGTGCCGCGTGCGCGGGGGTCACCGGGAGGTGGCATCGACTCCCGGCGCGCACCGGGAAGACCGACCACGCCGAGAGGAACCCACTCCATGCGCGCTGACCCGATCCGCCGCCGCCCCCCGGGCACGGCACTGCCCCTGCTCGCCGCGGTGGCCGCGATCGTCCTGCTCCTCGCGGGGACCCCGAGCCACCTCGCCGGTGTCCACCTCGCCGCCGCGGTGGACATCACCGACACCCCCGGCACGATCACCGACCAGTGGTCCACCACCGGCGACGAGGGCATCGAGAAGGTCATCGACAACACGCCCTACCGCAAGTACTTCACCTACAGCGGTGCCGGCTGGATCCAGTTCGAGGCGACCACGGCGGCCGTGGTGACCAGCTACGCCGTCACCTCCGCCAACGACTGGCCCGACCGCGACCCGCGCAGCTGGGTCTTCGAGGCCTCCACCACCGGCAGTAGCTGGACACCGCTGGACACCCGGAGCAACCAGACCTTCATCACCGGCTTCCACCGCAACACCTACTCGTTCAGCAACACCACCGCCTACCGGTACTACCGGCTGCGGGTGACCGCCACCAACGGGTCGGTCAACATGCAGATCGGTGAGTGGCAGATCTACGGGACCACCACCGCCACCACCCCGGCGCCGGCCGCGCCCACCGGCCTGGTCGCCACCGCCGCCGCCGACCAGATCCGGCTCACCTGGACCGACAACACCCGGTGGGAGACGGCCTACCGGCTGGAACGCTCCACCAACGGCACCACCTGGAGCACCGCGTACGTGCTGCCGGCCAGCACCACGAAGTTCCACAACCTGAAACTGCCGGCGGGCACCCACTACTACTACCGGCTCCGCGCCGAGGGGGCGGCCGGCAACTCCGGCTACGCCACCGCCGACACCACCACCCTCAGCGCCACCCCGGCCACCACCTGGACCGAGACCTGGCACGCCCCCAACGAGACGCTCACCCGCTACTACTACGACGCCAACGTGGCCGTCTACCGCGATCCGGGACTGGCCTCGACCGACCTGACCTGGGTGAAGGACTACGCCAAACAGATCTGGGAGTACGTCCAGGCCAACTACGGCAACCTCAGCGGCCAGCGGCTGTACGAGGTGCTGCACGACGACGCCGGATCGGGCGGGTTCGCGCTGAGCCAGTTCGACCCCAACACGGCATTCCGCGACGTCAACGACATGAGCGGCGGCGGCTGGGGAAACACCGACCTCAACGAGGACGTCATCTCCCACGAGATGAACCACACCGTCGAGTTCACCGCGTTCGGCGTGAACGGCTCACCCGCGTACGGCATCTGGGGCGACAGCAAGTGGGCCGAGATCTTCCAGTACGACTGCTACGTCGGCACCGGCCGGACCGCCGACGCCACCCGGTGGAAGAACGCGAAGCTGCTCACCTCGGACAACTTCCCCGTGGCCAACACGTACTGGTTCCGGGACTGGTTCTACCCGATCTACCAGAACTACGGCGGCAAGGTCGTGCTCAACAAGTTCTTCCAGTTGCTGTCCCAGCACTTCCACCAGTTCGACGGCGTCTACGCGCGGGACCTCAACTGGGGTGAGTTCGTGCACTTCTGGAGCGGCGCGGCCGGCGTGAGCCTCAAGCCGTTGGCCACCACCGCGTTCGGCGGCTGGCCCGCCGACTGGCAGGCGCAGTTCGTCCAGGCCCAGGCCGACTACCCGGGCGTGACGTACACCCCGTGACCCGGCCCTGAGCAACCATTCCGGCGTTCCGGCGCCGACCCCCCGGCCGGGGGTGCCGCCACCACACCCGCGGTGGCGGCACCCCCGGCCGGCGACCGGCGGTCGTGCCGGGCCTCCATCCGCCCGACGCGACCGCCGGCCCTCAACCGAGTAGCAGCGACACCGCCTCCACCGTGTCCGGATGGGTGAGCAGCAGCGTCGCCGCCGCCGACTCCGCCGGGGCATCGACCGGCTCCGACCAGCCGCCCCCGCAGCCCAGCAGCCCGGCGACCGCGTCCACCGCCACCGGATGCGCCGCGAGCAGGCCGTGCACCTGCCCCGTCGGCGCGTCCGGCCGGGCGGTCGGGGCGGCCCCGGACGGCGGCCCCGACCAGGGCGGCACCCAGGCGTCCAGCTCGGACAGCGTCCCCGGGAAGGTGCGCGCGGCCTCCCGCACCAGCAGCGGCACCAGCTCCGGGCCGTGCTCGCGCAGGGTGGTGATCAGCGTGGGCAGCCAGGGCAGCAGCACCGGGTCGGGCAACCGGGCGAACGCGGTGGACATCGTCTCCACCACGAACGGCGCGAGCCCCGGCACCGGTTCCAGCGCGTGCACGAAACCGGAGAGGTACCTCGGGAACGCCGGCACCACCAGCGGGTTACCCAGCAGGTCGGCGCAGCGCTGCCGCAGCTCGGCCAGCGGCAGCAGGCCGAGCTGGTGCCGGGCCGCCCAGAGCAGGGCGACCTTCGCCGGGCTCTCCGGGTGCGACTGGGCCACCGCGAGTTCGAGCTGGGACCGGTCGCAGCCCAACGACAGCGCCAGGCTCTCCATGCTGAACAGGAAACCGAGCATCGCCCCGACCTGCCGGACCCCGGTCTCCTCCTCGACGAACGCGGTCGGCAGCAGGGTGCAGTAGTGCGCGTACCCGGTCGTCACGAACGCCTCGCACCAGGCGGGCAGGGTGGGCGCGGTGGCCCGGTGGTGGGCCAGCAACCGGCGGATCCGCCGCAGCACCTCCGGGGCGTCGTCCACCGTGCGCTCGGTGGACAGCAGCTCCACCGCACGGGTGCCCAACTCGTCGACCAGCCGGGGACTGTCCAGCAACCGGATGGCGTCCTCCACGGCCGCGAGCGCGCCTGCGGCGGTCGCGTCGGGGCCCCGGACCGCCCGCCGCAGGCGCTGCTCCAGCACCTGCTCGACGGTCACCCCCTCGTAGCCCAGCTCGATCAGCGCCCGCTGGTGCCGGCCCAACGCGAGGTCCCAGCTCTCCTGGATCGACCGGTGCCCCAACCGGCGCTCACCCATGATCGGGCGGACCGCGTCGGCGGGCAGCAGGTGCCGCAGCATCCACAGCAGATCCGAGCAACCGGCCAGCGCCGGGGTGGCGTGCAGGTCGAGCAGGGCCCGTTGGATGGTGCGTTTCTCCAGGTCCAGGCCGAGGGGTTGGAGCCGGTCGAGCACGTCGCGGGCCAGCGGGGGCAGGGCGTCGTAGCCGACCTGCCCGATCCGGTCCCCGCCGAGCAGGATCTCGCAGAGCCGCCGCACGTCTCGCCGCCCCGGCACGACGTCCTTCTCGATGCAGGTCACCGCCGCGTCGGCGAAGTCGTACGGGGTGGGCCGGGCCCGGTTGCGCAACCCGGCCAGCAGGATCGACGTCTCGAACACCGCGATCGCGTCGGCCGTGCTGGCCAGGTACCCGTTGCGGCGGGCCAACCGGACGATGTCCACGCACCAGCCGCGCAGCTCCGCCTCGTCCAGCCCGTCCAGCTCCGGTGGCGCGGCGAGGAAGCCGGTGAGCCGGTCGGCGACCGGACCGGCCGGCGTGGCGACCGGCGGGGCGGCCTTGCGCCTGCCCCGGCCGCCCTTGACGCCCCGTTGACCGTCGAGCCGGTACGGCGTCAGGCCCGACCGGCCGACCGCCCGCGTCCAGTTGGCGGCGGCGATCGACACCGACCCCGGTGCCAGCCCGAACTGCGCCTCGATGGCCGAGTGGCTGGACGGGATCAGCCCGTACCGCCAGCGGGTGCCGGTGCGGGGGGTGATCGCGAAGTCCGGGGCGGGGGAGTCCAGGCCGAACTGCTCGACCCGACTGGCGGCGTGGAACGCTCCGCACACGTAGAGACAGTCCGCCGGGTCGGCCCCGGACGCGGCGAGGTGCTCCCGCATCCGGGTCCACATGTAGCGCTCCCGGTCCTCGTCACGGTCGGTACGGTCCGACCCGGCCGGGCGCAGCCGGCGGAACAGGCTGCCGATCAGCACCATCACCTGCCGGTAGGTGTCGTGGTCGGCGTCGGCGAGGGGCCGTTCGACGTACTGGTCCCACCACTCCGACCAGTGCCGCACCTTGCCGTGGTGCAGCAGGTACGCCTCCAGCTCGGCGAACCGGGGCCGTAGGTCACCGATCTCCACGCCGACCGCGTCGCCGTGCAGGGCCGCCTGTTCCCCGGCCTCGCCACCCGCAGCCTCCGGCGCGGTGTCGGCCGGCGCGTCGGTGGCCGCTGCGGCGTCGCCGCGCGGTGACCACTGGAACACGTGGTCGGTGGAGCGGTCCACCAGCACCAGTTCCACCCCGGGCGTCTCCAGCGCGTACGCGATCGCCTGGTACTCGGCGGACGCCTCGGTGACCGGGGCGACGACGCTCAGCGGCCCCCACTCGGCGGGGAAACCGTCCAGCTCGGAGGCGAACGCCTGCACCGCCACCGGCAGCCGGCAGTTGCGCAGCTCGCCCAGGAGCGGCTGGAGATCCTCGCACAGCTCCAGGTAGATCACCTTGGGCTGCTTGTGCCGCAGCCGGCGGACCATCGCCAGCGCCGAGGCCGGCGAGTGGTGACAGACCGGGAAGATCTCCAACCGCTCGCCCAGCGCCCGGTCGACGTCGTCGACGATGCCGGCGAGGATGCCGGCCAGCGCGTCGGCCGAACCGGCGAACGTGGCCGCCGCGTCGGTGAGCTGCTCGCGCAGCGCCCCGAACGGCCCGGCGGTCACCCCGCCGGCGCCGTCGACGGCGGGGGTTGCGGGCCGGGTGCCGCCGGGCGGCGCGGTGGCGCCGGTGTCGGTGGTGGTCACGACAGCGAGGCGATCGCCTGGCGACCGCCATCGAGGAAGCCGGCCCAGCCCTCGCCGTTCTTCTTGGCCCGGGGCTCCACCACGCCGTGCAGGTACTTGTTGAGGATCGCCAGGTCCTCCGGGCTGCGTCGGGCCAACGACCCCACCAGCGAGGAGGCCAGCGTCTCCACCCGCAGGGCCCGGTCGCCGAAGAACTGGCTGTGCAGGATGGCGTCCTCCAGCACCCCGATCTGCTCGGCGGTGGACAGCGCCGACTCCAACTTCTCGTCGTCGCTGGTCGCCGACGCGGCGGCGGCCCGCAGGTCGGCGAAGCTCTGCAACAGGATGTCCAGCAGGGTGGGCGGCACGTCCAGTTCGATGCGGTGCCGGCGCAGCAGTTCCTCGGTGCGGAACCGGACGATCTCCGCCTCGCTGCGTTTGTTGGTGACCACCGGGATGCGGACGAAGTTGAACCGGCGCTTCAACGCCGACGACAGGTCGTTGACGCCCCGGTCGCGGCTGTTCGCGGTGGCGATGATCGAGAAACCGGGCTGGGCGAAGACGATGTTGTCGTCGTTCAGCTCGGGGATGGAGACGTACTTCTCCGACAGGATGGAGATCAGCGCGTCCTGCACGTCGCTGGTGGAGCGGGTCAGCTCCTCGAAGCGCCCCACCACGCCCTGCTCCATCGCCGTCATGATCGGCGACGGGATCATCGACTCCCGGGACTGCCCCTTGGCGATGACCATCGAGACGTTCCACGAGTACTTGATGTGGTCCTCGGTGGTGCCGGCGGTGCCCTGCACCACCAGCGTCGAGTTGCGGCAGATCGCGGCGGACAGCAGCTCGGCCAGCCAGCTCTTGCCGGTGCCGGGGTCGCCGATGAGCAGCAGGCCCCGGTCCGACGCCAGGGTCACGATGCTGCGTTCGACGAAACTGCGGTCACCGAACCACTTCTGCGGGATCTCCCGCTCCAGACCGTCGGCCCGTTCCGAGCCGAGGACGAACAGCCGCACCATGCGCGGGCTCAACCGCCACGAGAACGGCTTCGGGCCGGTGTCGACCGACTCCAGGTAGTCGAGTTCGTCGGCGTACTTGACCTCGGCGGGGGCACGCAACATCTCGGACATGAGGGGTGATTCTCCTAGGTGAGGAAGCTCTTGAGCTCGAAGACGAGTTTGCGGATGTGACCGGAGAGCACCGGGGTGCCCAGGTCCTTGAGGCGCTGCCGGAACCAGGGGTTGACGCTCTGCTGACCGGAGCTGCTGACCGAGCCGACCGGGATGAACCGCACCCCGGAGCGGTGCACCGCCTCGATGCCGTCGAACAACGGCTGGGAGCGGTCGAACTCGTAGAAGTCCGAGATCCACACCATGACCGTGTTGCGCGGCTCGACGATCTTGGGGCGGGCCATCGCCATCGCCACCGGCCCGTCGTTGCCGCCGCCGAGCTTGGTGCGCAGCAGCACCTCGAACGGGTCGTGCACCCACGGGGTCAGATCCAACGCCCGGGTGTCGTACGCGATCAGGTGCACGTCCACCCTGGGCAGTCCGGCGAAGATCGAGGCCAGGATGGTGCAGTTCACCATCGAGTCGACCATCGACCCGGACTGGTCCACCACCACGATCAGCCGCGACGGGGTGGTCTTGCGGGCGGTCTGCCGGTAGTAGAGCCGGTCGACGTAGAGGCGCTCGTCCTCCGGGCTCCAGTTGGTGAGGTTCTGCCAGATGGTGCGGTCGAGGTCGAGGTTGCGGAACACCCGCTTCGGCGGCACCGACCGGTCGATCGCGCCGACGGTGGTCTGCTCGACCTGGGTCCGCAGCACCTCGGCGACCTCGTCGACGTACCGCCGGATCAGCGACTTCGCGTTGGCCAACGCCACCCCGGACAGGTTGGACTTGTCCCGCAGCAGCTGCTCGATCAGCGACATGCTGGGGGTGAGCTGGGCGGCCAGCTTCGGGTCGGCCAGCACCTCCCGCAGGTGCATCCGGCGGACCAGGTCACCCTCCAGGCCGGTGAGGGCGGCTCCCAACCCGCCGCCGCCCTGCCGGCGCAGTTCCTCTGCGGTGGTGCCGAGCGCCTGGGCGAACCAGCCGGCGTCGGCCTGCCAGCGGGCCAGCTGGCCGGCGCTGACCGGCCCGGACCCGGTGCCGAAGACGTTGAGCAGCAGCTTCGACACCAGCGCCGCCCGGCGCACCTCGGCGTCGCCGGGCCGGTGACCGCCGTCGGAATTGTCGGGGGCGGCGGCCGGGTCGGGGGCGAGCAGGCCCCGGAGTTCGTCGGCGAGCGCGGGGAAGCGCTGCACCACGGTGTCCACCGACACGGTCGGGTCCAGCAGGGCGGCGGGCAGGCCGAGGTCGTCGACCACGGCCACGCTCGCCGACTCCAGCGTGGGCTGCTCGTCGGGGTCGAAGAGCCGCCCCAGCAGCCGCCAGTAGAGCACCTGCCGGCGGTTGGCGGCAGCGAGGTCACCCGGGGTGACCGCATCGGCCGGGGGCTCGGTGTCGCCCGGGGGCAGGGCGCCGGTCGTGGGGGTCGGGTCGCTCATCGGCGCAGCAACCGTCCCGCGCGTTCGCGCAGCACGGCCACGGCGTCGCCCGCCCTGGCCTCGGCCTTCGCCACCTTCGGGTCGGTCACCCCGTCGGCCCAGTCGCCGTTGTGCGCCTCGACCGGCCGACGCTTGACGGTGGCCTGCACCGCCAGCGGCTGCACCAGCCACCGGCCGCCGTCGAAACGGGCCAGGCCCAGGCAGGACGACGAGGCGGCGACCAGCGCGGGGGTGAGCGGCCCGGCGGCCGGCAGCCGGTCCAGGGCGACCGCGAGGCGCTGCCCGCCGAGGTCGACGGCCGACCCGCCGTCGTGCACGGTGTACCCCTCCAGCAGCACCGGCTCGGCGATCGCCGCCGGGTGCCGGTCCAGCGGCGCGGTGGCCGCCGCCGTCGCCGTGCCGAGCAGCACCCGGGCGGTGGCGAACGGGTCGGCGGGCTCGCCGGCCCGCGCCCGCTCGTCGAACCAGTGCAGGTCGCCGCCGTACGCCGGCAGGTCGGTCACGGTCAGCGCCCGCCGCTGCGCGATCGCGGTGAGCAGCACGGGGTACGCCGACAGCAGCCGCCACACCGCCGGGCCGCCGATCGTGGCGACCTTGGCCGCGCCCACCGTCACCCGGACCAGCCGGGGCGTGCCCGCGTCGGCCGGTTCGAGGATCGCGTGCAGCTGCACCTGGACGGCGGTCTCGTGCTCGTGGACGTCGACCCCGAGCGGCAGCAGGCGACCGCTGACCGGGGCGGTGCCGGCCGTCGGGTCGGTGGCCGGCCCGTCCTGGGCGAGCAGCACGCCACGGGCCCACAGGTCCGCCCAGCGGCGTACCGGCGGCTGCGCCATGGTGGCCACCGGCAGCCCGGCCCGCAGCTCGGCGGCGAGCCCGTCGAGCAGCACCGCCAGCCGGCGCGCTCCCGGCTCGGCCAGCGCCGCCTCGACCGGTGTGCCGACGGCGGAGAGCAGTTCGTGGTCGATGCCCCGCCATCCGGCCAGCGCCGTCTCGTGCAGCCAGGACCGGGCGGCGGCGCGGGCGGGGGAGGCGTCGGCGGGCTCACCTGCGGGTGCCGTCCACGCCGTGCGTTCCCGCCCGAGAGCGGTGTCGAACCGGGCGGTCAGGGCGTCGTGGGCCGCGCCCAGCAGCGCCGTCCGGGCCCCGGCCAGGGCGGCCAGGTGTTCCTGCCCGCCGGACCCGGCGGTCACCTTGCCCACCGCCTCGGCCACCCGCTCACCCAGCGGGGTGCCCGCGACCGCACCGGCCAGTGCGGTCAGCGCGGTGGCGTCCGCCTCGCCGACCCGGGCGAAGCCCTGCAGCAGGGCCTCGTCGAATCCGGCGACCACGTCGTCGGCGTCGGCCAGCCCGGTGGGGGCGTCGCCGTGCAGCTGCGCCAGCTGTGTGCCGAGCATCAGCGACCTGCCCCGGTCGACGGGAACCAGTGCAGCTCGGGCAGCGCCGTGGTGCTGGTCGGGAGTTCGAGGTAGGCCAGGTGGCGCAGGAACCGGCTGAACACCACGGCGGCGGAGGTCGGCTCGTGCCGGGCGTCCAGCCGGGACAGCAGCTCGACCCCGGTCTGCGTGCCGTCACCGGCGTCCACCCGCAGGTAGCGGGCGACCCGGTCGACGCCGTACTGGAGGACGGCCTCGTCGGCCAGGGCCTCCAGGTGCTTGCAGGGCGCGCCGCGCAGTCCGCCGCAGGGCCGGTTGTTGTTGGTGCTGCAGTGGTAGGCGTGGCTACCGGCGGTCACCGACGAGACGTACACCCGCTCGATGTCGGAACCGCTGGACACCACACCCTGTAACCGTCCGTCGGCCAGCTCGACGAAGGGAACCTTGGCCAGCTTGCGGGGCCGGGCCGGCGGCACCACCGCCGCCACGCTCCGCCGCCGCCACGCGGCCTCGTCAGCGTCCGTCACCGCATGTCCTCCCACCCGCCGGAAAACGGCGTCGACCATGGTTGATGGCGCGCACCGGCCGGGCCGGCGTCGCCGTGATCACAAGATCATGGCCCACGGGTACGACACTTCCACGGTCTCCCGTCGCCCGTCCCGCGGTCCGGTCCGGCCGGCCGACCCGACCGGCCGTTCCGTCACCGTCCGGGATGTCGCCGTCACTCCCGACGGTCGACATCGCGTACGCGCTCCTCGACGGTGCGCCCAGCCATCACGGAAAGTGATATCGGTTCCCGTCACTGTCGGTGGATCGCGCGGGTGGCGTCGGGTCGCGGCCCGTGGGCGTGCCCCAGGGGCCTGGGCTACCGCGTCGGCTGGCCGCTGCCGTCGCCGCTCGCTCCGCGACGCTCCCCGACGGGCCGGGTGTCGGCGACGACCGGTTGCCGCAGGATGGTGCGCCTGCGGTCGGGCGCGACCCTGCGGAAGTCGCTCAGGTAGACCTCGTGGTGGGTGCCGGTCAGGCGCAGCCCGTGGGCGGGGACGAATTCGTGATGCAGGCGGTCGAGCACGGCGGCCTCGTCGTCGAAGGAACCGATGTGCAGGGTCTGCACGCACCGTCCCTCGGCCAGCCGCTCCAGGCGGAGGTCGTGAAGCCGCCCGGGTGGCCGCTTCGCCCCGGCCTGCGCGACGGCGGCGGTGACCATGTCCGGCCCGATCCAGTCGGGGACCATGAGCATCAGCGTCCAGCGCCACCGCGACTTGTCCCGCGCGCTGGTGAAGGACGCCATGTCCTCGGCCCACCACAGGCCCTCCAGTGGCGGGACGACGTAGTCCCGCCCGAGTTCCCGCCTGCTGGCGAACTTCACCCGGTACGCCACGGGATAGAGCGCCTCGACCGCCCCGGTGAAGGCCGGTGAGCTGTTGGGATCGCCTCGACCGTCGACCATCAGATAGTGCATGTCGGGCACGTCGACCAGCCGGAACCGGCCCTTCCGCGCCCGGTAGGCGTCCAGGGTCCGCCGGAAGTCGACCTTCCCGTCGACGGGGTCCGTCACCGCCACCGGTCGACGCCGCCCGGGACGTGGCCCGTCGGCCCGGCACCGGACGGGACCGGACACCTCGTCATGCTCCCCGCCCTCCCTCCCGGTGGTCCTTCGGCCACTGCGCGTCCGTGCCGCGACCGACACTATGTCAGAGGGTTTCCCGGGCAGCCGACCGGCCGTGGGGTCTGGGATGCTGTCCCGCATGCCCGCCTTTCCGCCGACCTTCGCCGAACACGTCGTCGCCCAGCCGCTGCGTGCGCAGTTCGAGGCGTTCCTCGACGAGCACCGTGCCGCGCTCGACGGCTGCCTGGAGGGGCTGACCGAGGAACAGGCCCGCCGGTCGCTGGTGGCCTCCCGGACCACGCTGCTGGGTCTGGTGAAACACGCGACCTTCGTGGAGCGGGTCTGGTTCGACGAGGCCGTCACCGGTCGGTCGCGCGCCGAACTGGGCATCCCCGCCTCGTCGGAGGAATCGTTCGTGCTCGACGACGGCGACACGATCGCCGGCGTACGGCACGTGTACCGGGATGCCTGCGCGGCCTCCCGGCGGGCGACGGCGACGCTGGACCTGGACGACGTCCTGTCCGGGCACCGAATGGGGCCGGTCCCGCTGCGGTGGGTGTATCTGCACGTGCTGCGCGAGCTCGCCCAGCACTGCGGGCACGCCGACATCCTCCGCGAGCAGATCGTCGACGGCTGACCCACCCAAGGGCCCGGACCGGCCAGGGGCCCTGCGGGTCAGCGGGCCCGGTTGCGGGGGTGCCGCTTGGCGGTCCGTTCGTTGCCGTGCCGGTAGTTGCCGGTGAGGCGGGCCATCAGCTCCTGCGGATCGTCGCCGTCCACGTCGGTCAGGAACCGGGTCGCGGCGACGCCGCGCAGCACGGTGGCGAGGCGGCCGTGGTGCAGCAGTTCCACGTCGCCGTTCTTGCGCAGGCGGTAGGTGAACCCCTCGGGTGCGCCGGACATGGCCACATCGTCCCCGCTGGCCCGCCCGACCGCGACCCGATTACCCGCTCGTGGCCGGCGGCCGGGGCGACGGACCTGTGGGGTCGACGTGAACCGGTGTCGCCTTCGGGACAGTTCGCGGCCTTGGTGGGCATCGAAACTGGTGCTTGTATTGATCGGAGGTCGATAATCCGGGCGAATCGCCCGGTGCTCGTCCACGGTCACGCTCATCCGGGGCCGGTGCCGAACTGCGGAGTGATCGCCATGGTGTGGAGTTGGAACCGGAAGAACCTGACGGTCGCGGTGTGCGGCGTGGTGGCGACCGTCGTGTTCGGTGTGGTGGCCTGCCTCCAGTCCGACCAGGAGGGCGGGACCGGCGACAGTCAGTCCCAGACCGGTGGCACCGGCAACAAGCAGGCGCAGAACGGTGGTCAGGCCGCCGACGTCATCAACAATGCCAACATCTTCCAGAACGGCGCCAGGGAACTCACCCGCGAAGAGGCACTCGAGCGGGCTGCGAGGTATGCCGACGTTCCGCCCCCGCCAGGTGATCTGGCACCGTATCTCGTTGTCGCTCCCGGACACCTGTTCGTCCGTACCTCGCCGGAGGCGGAGGGCAGGCGGGCCGGTGCGGCCTGGGACAAGACGCTGGTCTATGCCGGTTGTTCGACCACCACGAGCTTCGATCCGGTGCTGGACGACGAGGTCGCGGGCGTCTGGATCAAGATCCGTTGGCCACGACTCGATCCCGGGGACGACATGCGTTCGTCCCAGTCGTCCGACCCGTTGCAGGGCTGGGCGTACGCGGGACGACTGGTGCCTGCCGGCCACAACGGCAGGATCCGTACCTGTTGACCGGCCTGCCGGCCCGTCCGGCGGCCCCGCCCGGGTGGCTCGACGGGCGGCTCACGCCGGGACGGGATGGTCCGCCTCGAACCGCTCCCGGGTGAGGAACGCCAACTGCGCGCGCTTGTCGGGCATGTCGATCTCGTCGGCGAAGGTGAACCCCTCCCGTTCCAGCCGGCGCAGCGCGAACCGGTTGCGCACGTCGGGTTCGACCACGATCCGCAGCCGGGTGGGGTCGCGGAACAGGAACCGGGCCAGCGCCGGGCCGATCGCGTCGGTGAGCCCGCGCGGGGGCCGCCGGCCCGGGGCGAGCAGCAGGTGCATCCCGATGTCGCCGGGGCGTACCCGGTAGCGTTCCCCGACCGGGTCGGCCTCCGGCTGGTAGGTCTGGAACAGGCCCACCGGCGTGCCGTCCAACCCGATCAGGTACGCGTGGTGGGTGCTCAGGCCGTCGACGAACGCGTAGACCTCGCGCACCTCCTCGACGGTGTACGACCCCATGCCCCAGAACGTCGCGTGGGGCTCGGTCACCCAGCCGTGCAGCAGCGTGGCGTGGGCGTCCGGGTCGACCACGGTGAGGGTCAGCTCACCGAAGCCGGGGATCTGTTCCTGGTAGGTCACGGGGTCCTCGTCTCGGGGTGCGGGGGTCAGGGTGTGCCAGCCGGTGTCGACGGGGATCAGCCCACCGGTGGCCCACAGCGGCAACTGGTCGGCGAAGTGCGGGTCGTCGGGGCGGCCGGACACGCCGAAGGGGACGATCCAGCGGCTCGCCGCCCGGTCGGTGAGGTCCCACACGTACCGGGCGACCGGCCCGCGCCAGCACGCGTCGGAGACCCCCGGCACGCTGGAGGTGGACAGTACGCAGTTGGTGTCACCGCCGAGCGCGGTGGCCGCCCGCATCGCGGCGACCCGTTCGGTGACCGCGTCGGACACCCCGAGGTGCAGCGGGTGCAGCAGGTGCCGCCGCCCCCACGGGCCGGGTGGGTCGCCGGCGGCGACGTCCTCCAGCGCGGCGGCGGCGAGCGGTCCGACCGCACCGCCCAGGCGGGGCAGCCCGGCGACCACCCCCTCCACGGCGTGCCCGATGCGGGCCAGCGGGTCGGTCCACGGCGCGAAGAGCGGGTCGAAGCCGCCGGGGGAGTGCAGCGGTGCCAGGGCCGGGTGCGCGGCCAGCCGGTGGACCAGCGCGGCCCGCCAGGCGGCGAACGCCCCCGCGTCGACGCTGTCGGCGGCCATCCGGCCGTCCCACCCGGTCAGCCGGTCCCGCAGGCGTCGGGCCGGCGCGCTCAGCGGGGTCGGGTCGAGCCGGGCGAGCAGGTCGCGTAGCACCGTCGACCCCAGCAGCGTGTCGGTGTGCACGTCGGGGGCGGTGACGCCGTCGGCGAGCAGGTCACGGATGCGGTGGGCCCGGTGCGGCGGGGCGAAGTCGACGCCGAGGGCGGCGGTGTCGTCGCGGCGGTCGTTGGCGCAGACCGCCGGCCCGCCGACCTCGACGGGCTTGGCCGTGGCGTAGTCGCCGTACCACCGGTAGCGGGGCTCCCAGCCGGGCACCGGTTCGCGCCGGCACCTGTCGTCGCGCTGCGGCACCAGGCCGGCGACGAGTTGGAGTACCGTGCCGTGCCGGTCGGCGACGAGCACGCTGTTGACCGGTTCGACCCAGCCACGCAGCGCGTCGGCGACGTCGTCGGCGGTGCGGGCCCGTAGCAGCGGCAGCAGCGCCTCGAAGCCGAGGTTCCCGGTGACCCGGGTCGGGGTGCGCAGGCTGAGTGCCTCGCCGGTGTGCCGGTCGTGGTCGATCACCGGCCCGCGCGGGGTCTCGATCACCTCGACGGTCTCGGTCGCGCCGCCGCGTACCTCGATCCGTTCGACGTGCCGGTGGGCCGGCACCCAGCCGTCGGCGTCGCGGACCAGCACCCGGTCGCCGTCGCGGCGCAACTGTTCGCGGTAGAGGTCCTGGTAGTCGGCCATCGCGTTGGTGACCGCCCAGGCGACGTCACCGGCGTGACCGAAGTGCGGCAGCCCCGGCACGCCGGGGAAGGCCAGCCCGACCACGTCGAACTCGGGGCAGGCGAGCCGGATCTGCTGGTAGATGCCGGGCAGTTCGAGCAGCCGGTGCGGGTCACCGGCGATGACCGGCCCGCGTCCGGTCAGCGGGTCGGCGGGCAGCGCCCAGGCGTTGCTGCCGGAGCCGCCGGGTCCCTCGACGGCGAACAGCTCGGTCGCGTCCGGGCCGAGGGTGGCGGCGACGTGGGCGTGCCACAGCTTCTGCGGGAAGGTGCCGAACAGGATGTGCTGGACCAGGAACACGCCCAGCGGCGTCCAGGGTCGCCACCGGCCGGGCGTGCTGCCGGTGGCGGCGAACTCCGGGGCCGCCGCCGCGCCGGCCGGCAACGCGTCGTTGACCCCGTCGGCGTACGCGGTGACCCAGCGCCGGGTGGCCGGGGTGAGCCGTTCGAAGCAGCGCCGGGCGGTGTCGTCGAGGCGGGAGCGCCGGGCGAACCGGTCCCAGTCGCGTTCGGTCGGCCCGACGTGAGCGGCGAGCCGGCCCTCGGCCCGCCACCGTTCGACCTCGAGCTGCCAGGCCCGGTCGGTGGCGGCCACCCGGCCCTGCCATCGGGCCAGCTCGTCGACGGTGTCGGCCCACAGGTGCGGTACGCCCCACCGATCGCGGTGCACGCCGGTGGCCGGACGACCGCCCGGTTGCGTGCCGGTCCCACTCTCCACAGGACTCCCCAGGTAAGTTACCCTCGCCTAACTTAGGCGGACCTTACCTGGAGGGCGTGTGAAACGGAACTGGGAGGCCCTGGTGCTCAAGGCCATGGGCGGTCGGGACTTCCGGCTGACCGTGCGCGGCACCGAGCCGGTCGGCGACCACTACCGGCGTCTGCTGATGGACGACGGCGGCCTGCTGGCGGCGGCCAAGGTGCACCCCACCATGTGGATCCGGCTCTGGTTCGACGACGCGGGCCGCCCGCACCAGCGGGCGTACACCCTGGTCGACCCGGACCCGGCGACCGGCCGGTTCAGCCTGGAGTTCGCCCTGCACGACGGCTGCGCGGCCCGCTGGGCGGCCGGCGCGCAGGTCGGTGACACCATCGTGGCCACCCTGCAGGGCAGCGCCTTCGCCCTGCCCGACCCGGTCCCCGCCCACCTCTACCTGGTCGGTGACGCCGCCTCGCTGCCGGCGGTGAACAGCCTGCTCGACGCCGCCGCCGACATCCCCGCCACGGTCTGGTTGGAGTACGCCCACCCCGGGGAGCAGGCACTCACCCCCCGCGCCGGGGAGCAGCACCGGGTCACCTGGGTGCCGCGCGGGCAGGACGGGCAGCAGCTCGTCGACACCGTCCGGGCGGAGTTGCCGGCCGCGCCGGACGCCCACTACTGGCTGGCCTGCGAGGCGGGCAGCACCCGCGCGCTCACCCGGCACGTGCGCCGCACCCTCGGTCTGGGCAAGCAGCAGCTCACCGCGTTGGGTTACTGGAGCGCGCGGTGACCGGACGCCTCGGCACGCTCACCACGCTCTACGTCACGCAGTATCTCGGCATCGGGTTCATCACCGTCGGGCTGACCGCCATCCTGCGCGACGGCGGCACCTCACTGGACACCCTGGCCCTGCTCCAGTTCGTCGGCCTGGTCTGGCCGCTGAAGTTCCTCTGGGCCCCGCTGCTCGACAGGTACGGCTCCCGCCGGCACGGGCACTACCGGTCCTGGCTGCTGCCGTTGCAGGCGGGTCTGGTGCTGAGCCTGCTGGCGCTGCTGCCGTTCGCCGACCCGACCCGGCAGCTCGGCCCGGTGGTGGCGATCTGCGCCGCCTACGTCTTCCTCTCCGCCACCCAGGACATCGCGGTCGACGCGGTCGCCGTCCGGGTGCTGTCCGAGGGGACGCGGGGTGCCGGCAACGGCATCCAGGTCGCCGCGAGCTACCTGGGCAACCTGCTCGGTGGCGGCGCGTGCGTGCTGGTCTACGACCGGTTCGGCTGGCTGCCGGCGATCGGTCTGCTGGCCGCGTTGACCGCCGTCGGCCTGGTGGTGGTGTGGCGGCTGCGGGAACCGGACCGGGTCGCCCGGGTGGCCGGCGCCGGGCAGGCGTACCGGGCGCTGCTGTCGGTGTTCGGGCAGCCCGGTTGCCGCTGGTGGACCTTCGGCGTGGTGCCGCTGGTCTACACCGGAGCCGGTGCCGCCTACGCCCTGGTCACCCCGGCGCTGGTCGACGCGGGCTGGTCGCTTTCCCGCATCGGCGTGGTCACCGGTGTGGTGATCAGCGCACCGGCGATCGTCGCCGGCCTGCTCGCCGGGGTCGGGGTGGACCGGTTCGGCCGGGCGCGGCTGCTCGTCGTCGGGGGAGCGGCGCTCGCGGTCTCCACGGTGCTGCTGCTGCCGTTGCTCAACGGGCGGGCGCCGCTGGGTTCGACGGTGGCCGCGCTGTGCTGCTTCATGGCCGCGTACACGGTGGCCAACGTGGTGCTCTACGTGGTCAACATGGACTACTCGCGGCCGGGCACCGGGGGGACCGACTTCACCGTGCTGTCGTCGTTCGGGCTGATCTGTTCGTTCCTGGCGGCCTCGGTCGGGCTGGCCGCCGCCGACCGGGTCGGCTATCCCGCCGTCGCGCTCGCCTCGGTGGTGCTGGTCGCCGTCGGCGTCCTGGTCGGACTGGGGCACCAGCGTCGGTTCCGGCCGGGCGCGATCCGGCCGGCCGAGCCGGTGGTTGCGCCCGCCCCGGTCGGCTGAGCCGGTGGGCGGGGCGGGGGTGTCGGCATTGACAAGTAGTTAGGTTAGGGTAGCCTAACTCAGCGAGATCAACTGGGTTGCCGGGACGACCTGACCCGCCCCCGCCCCCGCCCGCGCCCCCGTCACCGACCGTCGAGGACTGCTCATGAGCCTGCCCGGATCCACAATCGAGGCCCCCGTGACCGGGACGCGTCCCACCCCGCCCCGCGCCCACCTGTTCACCGCCGGCACCGTCGAGGACTACCGTCGGGCCGTCACCGAGGGCATCGACCGGGTCGCGGCCCGGGTGGCCGGCGTCGACCGGCCCGGCACCGGCATCACCCCCGACGAGCTGGCCCCCCGGGTCGCCGGCATCGACCTGGACCGACCGCTCGGCGACACCGCCGCCGCCCTCGACGAACTGCACGACGTCTACCTGCGCGACGCCGTCTACTTCCACCACCCCCGCTACCTGGCCCACCTCAACTGCCCGGTGGTCATCCCCGCCCTGGTCGGCGAGGCGGTGCTCAGCGCGGTCAACTCCTCCCTGGACACCTGGGACCAGAGCGCCGGCGGCACCCTGATCGAACGTCGCCTGGTCGACTGGACCGCCGGGCGGATCGGCTTCGGTCCGGCCGCCGACGGCGTCTTCACCAGCGGCGGCACCCAGTCCAACCTCCAGGCGCTGCTGCTGGCCCGGGAGGAGGCGTACGCCCGGATCGTCGGCGGCGGCCCCGACCGGCCCAGCCGGCCCGAGGTGCTGTCCCGGCTGCGGATCATCACCTCCACCGCCGGACACTTCAGCGTCCAGAAGGCCGCCAAGCTGCTCGGCCTCGCCGCCGACGCGGTGCTCACCATCGCCACCGACGCCGGCCGGCGGATGCGCACCGACGAACTGGCCGAGACCCTCGACCGGTGCCGTCGCGACGGTCAGACCGTGCTGGCCGTGGTCGCCACCGCCGGGACCACCGACTTCGGCACCATCGACCCGCTGGACCGGATCGCCGAGATCTGCACCGCCGCCGGGGTCTGGCTGCACGTCGACGCCGCGTACGGCTGCGGGCTGCTGGTCTCGCCCACCCGGCGGCACCTGCTGGCCGGCATCGAACGGGCCGACTCGGTCACCGTCGACTACCACAAGTCGTTCTTCCAGCCGGTCAGCTCCAGCGCCCTGGTCGTCCGGGACCGGCGGGTGCTGCGCCACGCCACCTGGCACGCCGACTACCTCAACCCGGCCCGGATGGCCGAGCGGCGGATCCCCAACCAGGTCGACAAGAGCCTGCAGACCACCCGCCGGTTCGACGCCCTCAAGCTCTGGCTCACCCTGCGCACCATGGGCCCCGACGCCATCGGCAGCCTGTTCGACGAGGTGGTCGACCTCGCCGCCGCCGCCTGGCGGCTGCTCGCCGACGACCCCCGCTTCGAGGTGGTCACCCGCTCGCAGTTGAGTACGGTGGTGTTCCGCTACCTGCCCCCCGGTGCCGGCCGGGACGTCGTCGACGACGCCAACCTGTACGCCCGGGAGGCGCTGGCCGCCTCCGGCGCGGCGCTGGTCGCCGGCACCAAGGTCGACGGCGCGCACCACCTCAAGCTCACCCTGCTCAACCCCGAGACCACCCTGGACGACATCGCCCACGTGTGCGACCTGATCGCCGAACACGCCGGCTGGTACGCCCGCACCCGGGCCACCGCCTAGCTGCCCAGCCCCGTCGGCTGACCACCCCGCCCTGGAGAAAACCCCTGTGTCGACCCACGACTTCATCGCCGTCGGGCTGGGCCCGTACAACCTCGGGCTGGCCTGTCTGACCGCGCCGCTCGACGACCTCGACGGCCTGTTCCTCGAAGCCCGCGACGAGTTCGACTGGCACCCCGGCATGCTGCTGGAGTCCACCCGGCTGCAGACGCCGTTCATCGCCGACCTGGTCACCCTGGCCGACCCGACCTCGCCGTACTCGTTCCTCAACTACCTCAAGGAGGTCGGCCGGCTCTACCCGTTCTACATCCGGGAGAGCTTCTTCCCGTTGCGCCACGAGTACAACGACTACTGCCGCTGGGCGGCGGCGAAGCTGCCCTCGGTCCGCTTCGGCCACCAGGTCACCGGCATCTCCTACGACCCCGCCGACGAACGGTACGTGGTGCACGCCGAGGTGGCCGGCGAACGGGTCACCCACCGGGCCCGGCACCTGGTGCTGGGCACCGGCACCCCGCCGTACGTCCCGGACGCCTGCCGGGACCTCGGCGGCGACGTCATCCACAACTCCCGCTACCGCGAGCACCGGGCGGCGCTGCGCGCCAAGCGCAGCATCACCGTCGTCGGCAGCGGGCAGAGCGCCGCCGAGATCTACCACGACCTGCTCACCGACCTCGGCACCTGTGGCTACCAGCTCAACTGGGTCACCCGGTCGCCGCGCTTCTTCCCCCTCGAATACACCAAGCTCACCCTGGAGATGACCTCCCCGGACTACGTGGACTACTTCCACGCGCTGCCCGAGGCCACCCGCTACCGGCTGGAGGGCACCCAGAAGAGCCTGTTCAAGGGGATCAACGCCGACCTGATCAACGACATCTTCGACCTGCTCTACGCCCACCGGGTGCACGGGCCGGTGCCGACCCGGCTGCTGACCAACACCGAACTCACCAGCGCCCGGTACGACGAGGCTGCCGGCCGCTACACCCTCGGGCTGCGCCAGGTCGAGCAGGAGCGGGACCTCACCCTCGACACCGAGGCGCTGGTGCTGGCCACCGGCTACCACTACCGGGTGCCCGAATTCCTCGACCCGATCCGCGACCGGCTGCGCTTCGACTCCCACGGCCGCTTCGACGTGGCCCGCAACTACAGCATCGACCACACCGGCCGGGGGGTGTTCCTGCAGAACGCCGGCACCCACACCCACAGCATCACCTCACCCGACCTGGGCATGGGCCCGTACCGCAACTCCTGGATCATCCGGGAGCTGACCGGACGCGAGCACTACCCGATCGAGGACCGGATCGCCTTCCAGGAGTTCGGCGTCCCGGCGGGCGGCACCCCGTGACCCACGTCGTCCACCGCCGGCACGACCCCGCACTCGGCGAGTTCGCGCTGCGCACCCTCGACCCGGAGGGCGACGCCGCGCTGCTGCACCGCTGGGTGACCCACCCGAAGTCGGCGTTCTGGCTGATGCAGGACGCCGACGTCGACCGGGTCGCCCGGGAGTACCGGGGGATCGCCGACCATCCGCACCACGACGCGTACCTCGGGCTGTGGCGCGGCGAGGCGACGTTCCTCGCCGAACGCTACGACCCGGCCCGGGTCGAGCTGGTCGGTCTGTACCCCGCGCAGCCCGGCGACGTCGGCATGCACTTCCTCTGCGCCCCCACCGACCAGCCTGTGCACGGCTTCACCCGGGCCGTCATCACCACCGTCCTGCACTGGCTGTTCGCCGACCCGGCCACCCGACGGGTGGTCGTCGAACCCGACGTGCGCAACACCGCCGTGCACGCCCTCAACGCCGCCGTCGGCTTCACCGTCGTCGGACCGATCCGCAAACCGGAGAAGGACGCCCTGCTCAGCGTCTGTACCCGCGACCAGTTCCTGGCCGCCACCCGAGGAGACGTGCCCGCGTGAACCCCGCCGCATCCGTGGCCCACCTGACCCCCGCCACCTGGGCCCACGCCAACCGGCTGCTGGTCGCCAAGGCGCTTGCCGAGTTCGCCCACGAACGCCTGATCGGACCCGCCGCCACCGGGGACGGCCGGTGGGCCGTCCGCTGCGACGACGGCACGGTCGAGTACCGCTTCACCGCCCGCCGGTTCACCCTCGACCACTGGCAGATCGACCCGCAGAGCATCACCCGGCGACGCGGCGACGAGGAGCTGCCGCTCGACGCCGTGGACCTCTGCCTCGAACTGCGCGGCGCGCTCGGCCTCAGCGACCAGGTGCTCCCCGTCTACCTGGAGGAGATCACCTCCACCCTGGCCGGCACGGCGTACAAGCTGACCCGGCCGGCGGTGGACGCCGACGAACTGGCCCGCGCCGACTTCCAGGCCATCGAGACGGGGATGACCGAGGGACACCCGTGCTTCGTGGCCAACAACGGCCGCCTCGGCTTCGGCATCGGCGAATACCACGCGTACGCCCCGGAGGCCGGCCGGCCGGTCCGGCTGGTCTGGGTCGCCGCGCACCGCGACCACGCCACCTTCAGCAGCGCCGCCGACCTCGACTACGCCACCCTGCTGCACACCGAACTCGGCCCGGACACCCTGGCCCGGTTCACCACCACCCTGACCGACGCCGGCCTCGACCCCGACGACTACCTGCTCATCCCGGTGCACCCGTGGCAGTGGTGGAACCGGCTCGCCGTCACCTTCGCCGGTGAGGTCGCCCGCCGACGGCTGGTCTGCCTCGGCGAGGCCCCCGACGAGTACCTGCCGCAGCAGTCCATCCGGACCTTCTTCAACGTCACCGACCCGCGCCGGCACTACGTCAAGACCGCCCTGTCCGTGCTGAACATGGGCTTCCTGCGCGGCCTGTCGGCGGCCTACATGGAGGCCACCCCGGCGATCAACGACTGGCTCGTCGACCTGGTCACCGGCGACCCGGTGCTCGCCGGCACCGGGCTGACGATCCTGCGCGAGCGGGCCGCCGTCGGCTACCGCCACCCGCAGTACGAGGCGGCCACCGACCGCTACTCGCCGTACCGCAAGATGCTGGCGGCGCTGTGGCGGGAGAGCCCGGTGCCCGGCCTGGCCCCCGGCCGGCGGCTGTCCACCATGGCCGCCCTGCTGCACACCGACCGTGACGGACGGTCGCTGGCCGCCGCCCTGATCGCCGAGTCCGGCCTGCCCCCGCAGGTGTGGCTGCGCCGCTACCTCGACGCCTACCTGGTGCCGTTGCTGCACAGCTTCTACGCCCACCGGCTGGCCTTCATGCCGCACGGCGAGAACGTCATCCTGGTGCTGCACGACGGCGCGGTGGAGCGGGTCATCTTCAAGGACATCGCCGAGGAGATCGTGGTGATGGACCCCGACGCCGACCTGCCACCGCTGGTGCGGCGGATCCGCGCCGCCATCCCCGACGACGAGCAGCTGCTGACCATCTTCACCGACGTCTTCGACTGCTTCTTCCGCCACCTCAACGCCGTGCTGGCCGGGGCCGGGGTGCTCGACGAGGACGACTTCTGGCGCACCGTCGCCGACTGCGCGACCGACTACGCCGCCCGGGTGCCGCACCTGGCCGACCGGCTGCGCCGGCACGACCTGTTCGCCCCGGAGTTCACCCTGTCCTGCCTCAACCGGCTGCAACTGCGCAACAACCAGCAGATGGTCGACCTCGCCGACCCGTCGGCTGCGCTCCAGTTCGCCGGCACCCTCACCAACCCGCTCGCCCGCTACGCCCCGCCCCGATGACCACCGCGCTGTCCGCCGCGCGCCCCGGCCCGGCGACCCCGCTGCGGTCCCGCTGGCTGATCCTGGCGGTGCTCTGCCTGGCCCAGCTGACCGTGGTGCTGGACAACACCGTGCTCACCGTGGCGGTGCCGGTGCTCACCACCGAGCTGGACGCGAGCACCACCGACATCCAGTGGATGATCAATGCGTACGCGCTGGTGCAGTGCGGGCTGCTGCTCACCGCCGGCAGCGCCGCCGACCGGTACGGCCGCCGCCGGATGCTCGTCGCCGGCCTGGTGCTGTTCGGCGTCGGTTCGCTGGCCGCCGGGCTGGCCCGCTCCGGCGACCAGCTGATCGCCGCCCGCGCCGGAATGGGCGTCGGCGGGGCGCTGCTGGTCACCGCCACCCTCGCCGTCGCCATGCAGGTCTTCGACGGTGCCGAACGCTCCCGGGCGATCGGCATCTGGGCGGCCACCAGCGCCCTCGGCTACGCCGCCGGCCCGCCGATCGGCGGGATCATCCTCGCCCACCTGCCCTGGGGTGCGATCTTCCTGGTCAACGTGCCCATCGTGCTGGTCTGCCTGGCGGCCGCCCGGGTGCTGGTGCCGGAGTCCCGGGACCCGGTCGGCGGGCGGCCCGACCTCGGCGGGGTGCTGCTGTCCACCGCCGGCCTCACCGGCGTGGTCTGGGCCATCATCGACGGCCCCGAACGCGGCTTCACCGCACCGCCGGTGCTCGGCGCGGCCGGCGTCGGCGTGCTCCTGCTGGCCGCGTTCGTGGCATGGGAACGGCGCACCGCCGCCCCCATGCTGGACATGCACTTCTTCACCGACCGGCGGTTCGTCGGCGCGGTCACCGGCGTCGTCCTGATCACCTTCGGTTCCACCGGCGCGCTGTTCCTGCTCACCCAGCACCTCCAGTTCGTGCGCGGCTACCCGGCCTGGGAGGCGGGACTGCGCATGGTGCCGTTCGCGCTGTCCATCGTGCTGCTCAACCTCGGCGGGGTCGCCACCCGGCTGATCCGCCGGCTCGGGGTGCCCGGGGCCATCGCGCTGGGCATGGTGCTGCTCTCCGCCGGCCTCACCCTGATCACCCACGTCCGCTCCGACGGCTACGCCGTGCTGCTCACCGGGCTGCTGGTGATGGGCTTCGGCTGCGCCCTGGCCAACCCGGCCATCGTCGAGGCGGTGATGAGTTCCATCCCCCCGGCCAAGGCCGGCGTCGGCGCCGGGATCGACGGCACCATGGCCGAGCTGGGCGGCAGCCTCGGCATCGCCGTCCTCGGCGCGGTGCTCAACGCCCGGTTCGCCGCGTTGGTGCCGGTCGCGGTGGCCGGCGCCGGGTCGTACCCGGCCGCGCTGGCCGCCGCCACGGGCGGGACCGAACGCGCCCAGGTCACCGACGCGTTCGCGTCCGCGCTGGTCACCGGGCAGACCGCCGGGGCGGTGGCGGTGCTGGCCGGTGGGCTGCTCGCCGCCGGGCTGCTGCGCCGCGCCGAGCGCACCCGCTGACCGGGGTCGTTCAGAGTTCGGGGCCCGGGGCCGGCCAGGCGGCGGGAATGCGTTCCAGCACCCCACCGGCGAACACGTCGCGCAACCCGAGCGGCTTGAGGTGGACGTACCCGATGTGGCAGTCGCAGAGGGCGGCGTCGCACGCCCGGGGCTTCAGGGCGGCCCGCCACGACCCGTCGTAGAGGTTGCCGATCGGCGTGGGCCGGAAGTGGCAGCGGCGCACGGTGCCGTCGCCCGCGACGGAGATCGCCGTCTCCCCGGCGTGGCAGGGGCGGTCGAGCGACGGGTGCGGGCGGACGCTCCAGCCGAACAGCGGGTCCAGCGCCGTCCAGGCCGCCTCCTGCCCGGCGGTGTACCGGTGCCCGTCGGCGGCGTTGACCCACAGGTACACCTGCGCGGGCAGGGCGGCGCGCAACGCCTGAGCCTCGGCCAGGTGCTCGGGCAGGCCGACAACCCCCACCGAGTAGCGCACGCCCAGCTCGGACAGGCGGGTACAGCGGTCGAGGAATCGCTCCCGGCTGACCTGCCCCGGGTGGTACGTCGTCCACAGTGCCGCCGTGGCCCGGTCGGCGTCGGCCAGCCAGTCCACCCGGGCGGCCAGGTTGGTCTGGATGACGACCCGGTCGACGTGCGGCAGATGCGACAGCGTCACCATCGCCTCGCGGTACCAGCTGCGGGTCAGCCCCTCGCCCCACGGGGTGAACAGCACCGACAGCCGCCGGTCGGTGGTGGCCGCCACCCACCCGGTGAACCGCTCCAGCGCGGCCCGGTCGGCGCGCAGCAGCTCCGGCGGGTCGACCCGCTTGGCGAACGGGCAGTACGGGCAGTCGTAGTTGCAGCTCGCCAACGGCCCCCGGTAGAGCACCGCCAGCTCCGCCCCGACGTCGGCGGGCCCGGCTCCGGAACACCCCGACCGCGTCGCCCGGGGTGCGACGGGGTGCAGCGGCAGCGCCCTGCGCGGCGGTACGACGTGCGGCGGCGCAGCGGTCACCGGGGCACGTACCCGGTCATCGCCTGCCTCACCCGGGCGGAGGTCAGCCACGGGCCGATCGCGTCGGAGCGGGCCAACCCGGCCGGGGTGAGCCGCAGCCCGTCGGCGTCCGCCCAGCCCCGGTCGGCCAACCGCCCCAGCTCGGGGAAGTCCTCGCCCGGCGGCCGGCCGAACCGGGCGGCGTAGGCCGCCGCGTCGACCCCCTCGGCGCGCAGCAACGACTTGAGCAACCACCGGCGGCGCTGCTCGGCGCCGTCGAGGGCGAACCCGAACTCGGCGTACCGGAAGTCGTCCGCCGGCCGGGCCAGGTAGTCGTTTAGGACCAACCGGACCTGCGACACCGCGACCGCGTAGTCGAACGAGTAGTGCAGCGCGGTGGTGTAGGAGCGCGCCCCGCAACCGAGCCCGACCATGCCGTCGTCCTGGCAGCAGTAGTCCGGCCCGGCCGGGGCGGGCACGTCGGCGCGGCGGAACTGCCGCATCGACTCCTGCCGGTAGCCGGCCGCGCCGAGGACCTCCACCGCCTGCTCGTAGAGGGCCAGCCGCTGGGCGTCCCAGTCGGCCCGGCCGTGGGCCCGCCGACCCAGCCCGGTCAACGGCCGCACGTAGAGCGGGTACAAATACAGCTCCTCCGGCCGCCAGGCCAGCGCCGCGTCCAGGCTCTCCCGCCAGGTCGCCGCCGTCTGCCCGTCGATGCCGTAGATCAGGTCGATGTTGAGCACCGGGACCGCCGCGGCCCGGATCGCGCCGAGCGCCGCCTCCACCTCCGCGCGCCGCTGCGGCCGGCCGGCGGCCCGCGCCTCGACGTCGAGGAAGCTCTGCACGCCGATGCTCACCCGGTGCACCCCGTGCGCCGCCAGCACCGCGAGCCGGTCCGGCGTCGCGGTGGCCGGCGAGGTCTCCACCGCCAGCGGTACGCCCGGCAGCCGCGCCCCGGAGACTCCGGTGACGATGTCGAACAGGTCGGTCAGCTCGTCGGCGGTCAGGTAGGTGGGGGTGCCGCCACCCAGCGCCACCCGGGCGTACCCGGCGTCGTCGCCGAGCGCGTCGGCGACCCGTTCGGACTGCCGGCGCAGTTGCCGCAGGTAGGCCGTCACCTGTTCCTGCGGGGCGTTGGCCCGGGTGAACAGGTTGCAGAAGCCGCAGCGCATCTCGCAGAACGGCAGGTGCACGTAGAGGAAGAGCGCGTCGCGGGCCTCGGCCCGCCACACGTCGGCCAGCAGCGGCCGGGGCCGCAGTGCCCGGTAGGAGGTCTTGTGCGGGTACGCGTAGAGGTACTGCTGGTACGGCGAGCCGTCGAGGCCCGTGTCGGTGCTGGTCACCATTCCCCCGGTCGCAGAGTGAAGTGGGCGTACGGGACGGTCCACACCACGTCGTGGCCGATCCGGTGGCCGGTGTGCCCGTCCTCGCCGTACGCCGTGCCGTGGTCGGAACAGATGATCGTGAACACCGGCCGTCCCCGCCCGGTGAGCAGGGCGAACAGCCGGTCGACCCGGGAGTCGACGTACTCCAGGGCGGCGGCGTGGCTGTCCCGGCTGTCGTGCGCCGCGCCGGGCAGGTGGTGCCGGTTGGGTTGGTGCAGGGCGGCGACGTTGAGGAAGGTGAACACCGGCCGGTCGGCGGGCTGGCCGGGCAGCACCTCGGCCAGCCGGTCGAGCTGCGCGTCCAGGCAGGTGGGGGAGGTGACCCCGAACTCCGGTTCCCAGTGCGCCTCGGCGAACAGGCCCGGCAGCACCGACCCGAGCGGGGTGCGCCGGTTGAAGAAGCCCACCCCGCCCAGGCAGAGCGTGTGGTAGCCGGCCCCGGCCAGCGCGGTCGGCAGGTCGGGGGCGTCGAAGACCCAGGTGTCGTCCCCGGCGGTCTCACTGCCCGGGAACTCCGCCGCGTACAGCCGCTCGTGCCGGCCCGGCCCGACCGGGGTGGGCAGGAAACCGGCGAAGAAGGCGTGGTGCGCGGCGTAGGTGAAGCTGGCGGGGGAGTGCCGCTGCTCCCACCGCCCGCCCGGCAGCGCCCGGGCCAGCCGGGGTGTCCGCCCGGCCGCGGCCAGCTCGGCGGCCACGTCGAAGCGCAGCGTGTCGAGGGTGACCAGGCAGATGTCGTGACTGCCGATCAGCGTGCGCATCCGACCTCCTGCCGCCACCGCTCCCACCGGCCACTTGTCAACGCGTGCACCTGCTCGGCGTAGGTGTCCCGGCCGTCGGTCAGCACCCCGGGCAGCAGGTCGCCGAACGCGTTGACCTCGGCCACCGCATGCCGCCGCCAGCCCACCAGGAACATCAGGTCGACCCCGACGTGCAGCGACCGGGGGAAGCACGCCGCCGCCCGCTCGCAGGTCCGCATCGCCGCCGCCCAGGCCGTCGGGCCGGCCGCCGCCCGCAGCGCGGCCAGGTCGCCGCGCGCGTTGCCCAAGTGCAGGTTGGTCAGCGGGCCCCGGGCCGCCCGGACCACGGCATGGGTGGGCCGGCCGGCGACCACCACCACCCGCAGGTCGACCACCCGGTCGGCCAGCCCGGCCTTGGGCAGCCACTGCTCCACGTGCAGGCCCTCCGGGGCGAGCCGGTCGACCAGCGCCGCGACGGTCGCCTCGTCGTCGTAGCGGCGCAGCCGCAACGAGTTGAACAGCCCGTCCGGGGTGATCTCGATCGGGGTGACCGCCTGGATCCGGCGTGGCCCGACCGCGAGCGCGATCACCCCGGCCGCCGACGAGCCGTGTGCCGGCTTGACGAACACCCGGTGCCAGCCGGCCGCCGCCATCGCCGCCCGCAACTGCGGATAGCCCTCGACCGGCGGCAAAGCCGCCGGCACCGGCACCCCGGCTGCCGACAGCAGCGCGTGGCAGCGGCGCTTGTCGCACAGCGCCGCCACGTCGTCAGGGTGGTTGAGCAGCGTCGCGCCCCCGGCGGCCACCCGGCCCGTTGCGGCCACCAGCCCGGCGTACGTGTCGGCGAGGCCGATCAGCTCCCCGTGCCGGGCGGGGGTGGCCGCGCCGCGCAGCAGCCGGTCCACCTCCGCGTCCTCGCCGGGGGAGTCGATCCGGACCAGGGCGTCGGCGTCCGGCGGGGCGGCCCCGGTGAGCACCCGCGCCCAGGGCAGCACCGTCGGATCGGGCAACCCCGCCCCGCGTACGGCCCGCCGGAACAGCGCGACCCGCCGGTTGTCGGGGTTGCCCACCACGGTCAGTCGCATGTCACTCCGACACCGCCGTGTAGCGGTAGGTCTCCCCGTCGTCCTCGTCCGGCTCCTGCGGCTCGGAGACGTCCACCTCGACACCGGGCAACGCGGCGACCACCCGGTCGGCGGCCTCCTCCGACAGGTAATGGTGGTGCAGGTCGAGCGCGGACAGGTGGGTCAGGGGCTGCCCGGCGAGCAGCGCGGCCAGCCCGTCGTCGGACAGGGTGCCCAGCGACAGGTCGAGCCGCTCCAACCGGGGCACCACGGCGGCGGTGGCGAGCGCGGCGGCCAGCTCGTCGGCGATCTCGGCGTTGCGCAGCCCGAGCCGGCGCAGCGCCGGGAAGAGCTTCCCGGCCAGCAGCGCCTCCAGGTCGGCCACGGTGGTGTTCCCGCCGTACTCGTCGGTGCCCAGCCACAGGTCCAGGTGGTGCAGCGCGGGCAGCTCCGAGGCGAGCACCGCGGCGACGAACTCCCGGGACAGGCCGCCGCTCTGCACGGACAGTTTCCGCAGCCGCCCGTGCCGCACCGGGGAGAAGCTGAAGTCCTCGCCGCCGCGCACCCGCAGCACCTCCAGCTGCGGGTAGGCCGTCAGCAACGGACTGACGTCGCCGACCCGCATCCAGGAGACCTCGCACTCCTCGACGACCATGTCGCCGAGGAACAGGGCCCGCAGCCGGGGCAACCGGTCCGCCGCCGCGCAGAGCTGGGCGATCGGGGCGTGGTGGAACGCCGCGTATCCCCAGGCCCCGACGACGAGCGCCTCGACCCGGTCACCTACCTGCTCGACGAACCTGTCGAACCGGTCCCGGAACTGTTCCGACAGGGTGGGCTGCCGGGCGTTCCCGTCGAAGTGCCAGTCGGCGATCCGCCAGCAGACCTCGCCGTCCACGACGGGCGGCGGCCCGTCGGCGGGGAACTCGACCACCGGCCGGCCGGCGAACGTGCGGGCGTGGGAACCGAAGGTCATCGTCGCTCACTCCCCGACCGCGGTGAACCGGTAGACCGTGCCGTTGTACTCGTCGGGCGTCTGCGGGTCGTCCAGGTCGACCTGGACGCCGGGCAGCGCGTCGGTCAGCCGCTGCGCGACCTCGGGCGAGAGGAAGTGGTGGTGCAGGTCGAGGCGGCGCAGGTGGGTCAGCGGCTGCCCGGCCAGCAGCGCCTCGGCGCCGGGGTCGGTGAGCACCCCCATCGACAGGTCGAGCACCTCCAGCCGGGACACCACCGGGGCGGTGGCCACCGCCCGCGCGACGTGGTCGGCGAACTCGGCGTTGCAGACCGCCAGGTGCCGCAGCGCGGGCAGCCGGTCGCCGGCCAGGATGGCGGCCAGGTCCTCGACGCCGGTGTCGCCGCCGTAGTCCTGCCGGCCGAGCCACAGGTCGAGCCGGCGCAGGGCGGGCAGGTCGCAGTCGCCCACCGCCCGGGTCACCGCACCGGGCAGGCCGCCGGTCTGGAAGCCCAGCTCCCGCAGGCCGGTGTGGCGCACCGGTTGCAGGGTCAGCTCGTTGGCCCCGCGTACCCACAGCGTCTCCAGCTCCGGGTAGGCGGTCAGCAGCGGGGTGAGGTCACCGTGGGTGAGCCAGGAGATCTCACACTGCTCGCTGACCAGGTCGGCCAGGAACACCGCGCGCAGGCCGGTCCAGTCCTTCGCGGCGTCGGCCAGCAGGTCGACCGGGAGCGCCCGCTCGTACGCCGAGCCCCACTCGCCGATCACCAGGGCGCGGACCGCCTCGCCGGGCACCTCCGCCCGCAGCGCCGCGACCAGGCCGGCGAACTCCTCCGGCTCGGCCTCGAAGTCCTCGACCTCCAGCCGCCAGGCGACGGCCGACGGGTCGTCGGGCAGGGTCATCCCCGGTGTGAAGGGGACCACCGGCATTCCGGCGAACGACGACAAGTGCGAACGGATCACGCCTACCTCCGGCTCGACTGGTGTGACAGCGGCGCGACCGTAACAGGCCCGACCGACAGGATGATCAGCACCGGGTGACCGGACCGGTCCGCGCCCACCAGGGGTGTCCGGTCGGTGACGCTTTACAGCGGAAGGTGGGTGTGGGAGGCTCAGGAAAGCGCTCCCACGGCTGTCCGTGTCGGATACCCCTGGGGAGTTCGCTCGTGAGAAATCGCACCCGGCGGGCGGCGTCGATCGTCGCCACCGCCGTCACCACCACCCTCGTCGCCGGTGTCGTCACCGCCGTCTCGGCGCAGGCCGCCGCCGGCTGTCAGGTCACCTACCAGGTCGGCGCCCAGTGGGCCGGCGGCTTCACCGCCGCCATCTCGATCAGGAACCTGGGCGACCCCGTCACCGGCTGGCGGCTCGGCTGGACCTTCCCGGCCGGGCAGACGATCACCAGCGCGTGGGGCTTCACCGCCAGCCCGACCAGCGGCAACGTGGTCGCCACCAACCTCGACTACAACGCCGCCATCGCCACCGGCGGCGTCGTGGACGTCGGCTTCAACGGCACCTGGACCGGCAGCAACCCCGACCCCGCCGGCTTCACCCTCAACGGCACCGCCTGCACCGGGTCGACCACCCCCACCACCGCCGCGCCGACGACACCACCGCCGTCCACCACCCCGCCACCGACGACGCCGCCACCGACCACCCCGCCGCCGGTGACCACCCCGCCCCCGACCACGACCCCGCCGCCGACCACCACGCCGCCGCCGACCACCGCGACGCCGACGGTCGCCGCGGACGGCACCGGCAGGTACCGCACGGTCCAGGCCGCCATCGACGCGGTGCCGGCGAACAGTTCCAGCCGCACCACGATCACCATCAAGCCCGGTACCTACCGCGAGGTCGTCCGGGTAGCGTCGAACAAGACAAACGTCACCCTGCGGGGCCTCGGTTCGGCGCCCTCGAACGTCGTGCTCGTCTACAACAACTCCGCAGGCACCCGCAAGCCGGACGGCACGACCTACGGCACCTTCAACAGCGCGAGCATGTTCGTCGACGGGGCGAACTTCGTCGCCGAGAACCTGACCATCGCCAACGACTTCGTGGAGAACTCCTCGGGCGTCGACCAGCAGGCGGTGGCGTTGCACCTGAACGCCGACCGGGCGGTGCTGCGCAACGTCCGGCTCCTCGGTGACCAGGACACCTTCCTGGTCAACGACAAGACCCGGGCGTACGTGGTCGGCTCCTACGTGGAGGGCACCGTCGACTTCATCTTCGGCGGCGGCACGATCGTCATCGACGGCAGTTCGATCTACGAGAAGCGGTCGACCGGTGGACCGATCACCGCCGCCCGGACGCCGGCCAGCAAGATGTACGGGATGCTGATCTACCGGTCGACGGTCACCGGGGCGACGAACAACACCACCCAGCTCGGCCGCCCGTGGGGGCCGGACGCCCAGGTCCTCTACCGCGAGTCGACGCTGAGCGCGACCATGAAGACCGCCCAGCCCTGGACCGACATGTCCGGCAACGTGTGGCAGAACGCGCGGTTCCGCGAGTACCGCAACACCGGGCCCGGTGCCGGCACGAACGGCAACCGTCCGCAGCTCACTGATGCGCAGGCGGCCACCTACACGCCGCAGCGCTACCTCGCCGGAAGCGACGGCTGGGACCCGATGTGAGCACCCGGCCGCCACGGCCCTGAACGAGGGTCACCCGCAGGCCCGGTTTCCCCGTCCCGACCTCCGGGGCGGGGAAACCGGGCCTGCGTGCGTGGTGCCCCTCGTGGACGGTGGGGCGGCGACGCCGGGTGGCGGACGGGATGCACCCTGCAACACCTTGCAGATCATTGCCGGCGGATGTCGAAAAGTTTGCCGCAAGGTCTTGCAAAACCTTTCATCAATGCCGCATCGTCTTCTCCACCGGACGGCCGTCCCACCGCCAAGCGCCTCTTCGACCCCCGGAAGTAGGTCCACTCCCGATGTCCACACCCCGCGTCTCCCGGGGAACCCGTCTGCGACGGGGCCTCCTCGCTCTCGCCGTCACCGCCACCTCCCTCGCCGGCCTGAGCGCGCTGCCGGCCACCGTTCCCGCCACCGCCGCCGTCGCCCTCAACGACAGCGAGGTCACCGCGAACCTCTGGGAATGGAACTGGCGCTCCGTCGCCGCCGCGTGCACCGACCACCTCGGTCCGGCCGGCTACGGCGCGGTCCAGGTCGCCCCGCCGCAGGAGTCGGTCAGCCTGCCGAGCAGCGCCGACGGCGTCCACCCCTGGTACGAGGTCTACCAGCCGGTCTCCTACCGGCTGGAGAGCCGGTTCGGCACCCGGCAGCAGTTCGCCGACATGGTCACCACCTGCCACAACGCCGGCGTACGGGTGTACGTCGACGCGGTGGTCAACCACATGGCCGGTGCCAACAACCCCGAGTCGGTCGTCGGGTACGCCGGCACCGACTTCTCCGGCCCCGGCTACAGCTTCCCGGCCGTGCCCTACGGCACCGGCGACTTCCACCGCCCGGGGGACAACTGCCCGACCTCCGGTGCGATCAACGACTGGAACAACGAGGCGCAGGTGACCAGCTGCGAGCTGCTCTCCCTGACCGACCTCTACACCGAGAAGGACAGCGTCCGTACCAAGATCGCCGGGTTCCTCAACGACCTGGTCGGCCTCGGTGTCGACGGGTTCCGGGTGGACGCGGTCAAGCACGTGAAGAAGGACGACTTCGCCGCGATCCTCGGCAAGGTGCGCAACACCACCGCCGAGAACAAGCGCCCGTACGTCGCCCAGGAGATCTTCGACGGGGCCAGCAACGACGCGCTCAAGGCCCGGGCCTTCATCGGCAACGGCGACGTGCTCGACTTCGGGTACGCCAAGGGCCTGAAGTCGGCGTTCCAGGGCTCGATCGCCAACCTGGCCAACGTCGGCAGCTGGAACCTCGACGCGCCCAGCGCCAACGTGTTCGCCATGGTCACCAACCACGACCTGGAGCGCGACGGGGTGGTGCTGTCCTACCGCGACGGCAGCGACTACGTCCTGGCCAACTACTTCGCGCTGGCCTACCCGCACGGCAAGCCGTCGGTCTACGACAGCTTCACCTGGTCCAACCGCAACCAGTCGCCGCCCGCCGACGGCAACGGGTACGTCACCGACACCGTCTGCGGCGGCAGTTGGAACTGCCTGACCCGGTCCACCGGGATCAAGGGCATGGTCGGCTGGGCGAACACCGCGAAGTCGGTCAAGACCGTCTCCGACTTCACCGTGGTCAACAGCAACGTCATCGGCTTCCACCGGGGCGACCGGGCCTGGATCGGGATCAACGACTCCGGGGCCGCCACCACCGCCACCTTCACCACCGGCCTGGCCGACGGGTCGTACTGCGACGTGATCTCCGGGGCGCGCGGCACGGCCGGCTGCACCGGCACCACGGTGACCGTCAGCGGCGGCCGGGCCACGGTGCAGATCCCCGCCAACGGTGCGGTGGCGCTGCACGTCAACGCGAAGGGCGGCCCGGCGACCACGCCCACCGCCACCCCGACGCCCACGGCGAGCGCCTCGCCGACGCCGACCGCACCGGCCGGCACGGTCGCCACCACCTTCACCGTGACCGCCGCGCTGGCCGGCGACCAGAGCGCCTACGTCGTCGGCAGTGTCCCTGCGCTGGGCTCGTGGGCCCCGGCCGCCGCCGTCCCGCTGACCGCGCAGGGCGGTGGGACGTACCGGGCGGTGGTCAACCTGCCGGCGTCCTCGACCGTGGAGTTCAAGTTCCTCAAGAAGACCACGGCCGGCGTCGTGACCTGGGAATCGGGGAGCAATCGGACGCTGACCACGCCGAGCGGCGGCACCGCGTCGGTCACCGACACCTTCCGGGGTGACCCGGCGGGCACCCAGGGCGCGTCGTTCACCGTCAACGCCACCACCTCGTACGGGCAGAACGTCTTCGTGGTGGGCAGCGTCGCGGCGCTGGGCTCGTGGAACCCGGCCAACGCGGTGGCGCTCTCCTCGGCCGCCTACCCGCTGTGGCGGGCCGCGGTCGCCCTGCCGGCGAACACGACGTTCGAGTACAAATATCTCAAGAAGAACCCGAACGGCACGGTGACCTGGGAGTCCGGTGGCAACCGCAGCGCCACCGTCGGGTCCACCGGTTCGTGGAGCGCCAACGACACCTGGCGGTGACGCCGGGCGTACCACGGCGGCCGATCCCCTTCCCGGGGGTCGGCCGCCGCGCCGTTCGACCTCCGGTCACGGTGACACCTGAGGTTGACGGATGTCGATGTCCTCTCGTATCGTCCGGGGAAAGCGCTTTCTCGCTCCCTCGCCACCCGCCCGCCGGAGGTACGCCCATGCGCCCGTCCCCGCAGCGCCGGCTGGGCCCGCTGGTCGCCGCCGGTCGGATCGGGTTGCAGACCGCGTCGTCGGTGGCCACCTTCGACGACGTCCTGGTCCGCGACGGCGGCACCGCGCCGACCACACCGCCCAGCCCCACACCGCCGAGCCCCACCCCGTCGGTCACGCCGTCACCCGGCACGCCGCCCGTGACCCCGCCACCCACCGTGCCGCCGCCCGGGACCGTCGTGCTGGTGGTGGCCACCGACGGCGACGACGCCAACCCCGGCACGCTGGCCCGGCCGTTGCGCACCATCCAACGCGCGCACGACCTGGCCCAGCCCGGAACCACCATCGCGGTACGCGGCGGTACCTACGCGCCGACCAGCACCATCAAGATCCTCAAGGACGGCAACGGGTACCACCCGATCACCCTGATGAACTACCAGGGCGAGAAGGTGGTCATCGACGGCGAGAACATGCCGTACACGCCGGCCGCGGTGGGCGCCGGCATCCCCCGCGCCGACCGGGGTGTGCTGCACGTCGAGGCCGACTGGTGGCGGTTCGTCGGCCTGGAGATCATCCACGGCCCGTACGGGATCTTCGGCGTCGACACCAACTACGGCAGGTACGAGCGCCTGGTCACCCGGGACAACTACGAGTCCGGACTGCACCTGCAGGGCGAGTCCAGCGGCAACCGGATCGTCAACCTGGACAGCTACGGCAACCGCGACCCCCGCAAGAACGGCGAGAGCGCCGACGGGCTGGCCATCAAGGAGGGTGCGGGCCTCGACAACCGGGTGAGCGGCGCGCGGCTGTGGCGCAACTCCGACGACGGGTTCGACGCCTGGCTGTTCGAGTCGCCCATCCTGATCGAGGACAGCGTCGCCTACGACAACGGCTACAACTACTGGGACCTGCCCGACTACGCAGGTGACGGCAACGGCTTCAAGCACGGCGGTGGCAACGATCCACGCCCCGCCGTCGACCACGTGACCCGCAACAGCATGGCCTGGGGCAACTCGGCCGGCGGCTTCGTCGACAACGGCAACCCCGGCGCGCTGGTCTTCGAGCGCAATACCGCATGGCGCAACGGTAGGGCCGGCTTCGACGTCTCCCGATCCTCCTCCCAACTGAACCGCAACCTCGCGGTCGGCAACGCCCCGGACGTGTCGCCCGGCTCCTCGACCGGGACCGGCAACTCCTGGGACCTCGGTGGCACCTGGCCGCTGGCCAGCACCGACCCGACGACGATCACCGGCCCCCGGGCCGCCGACGGATCCGTCCCGACGTCGGACTTCCTGCGCCCCGCACGCGGCGTCGACGTGGGTGCCCGGCTCTGACCGGCGCCTGCCCGGCCGGCTCGCGGGGGATGACCAGGGCGCCCCACAGCGCGGCGAGGAGCGCGAAGCCCGCCGCGACCGGGTACGCGAGCGACCCGGAACGCCCGACCAGGACCCCGCCGAGCGCGGTGCCGACCGGGAATCCGATCAGGTTGACGCTGATGGAAACCGTCATGACCCGGCCCAGCCGGGCTGGATCGGTGCGCCGTTGTCGCAGCGACAGCACACCCACGTTGAGGGCACCCTCCAGCAGACCGAACAACGCCAGCCCGACCGCCAGGACGGCGAGCGTCGCGATGACGCCCAGCGGGTAGATCGCGACGGCGGAGAGCGCCATGGTGACGATCAGCAGCAGCCGTTCGCGGCCGGCCCGCAGCAGTCTGCCCGCGGCCAGCGCACCGGCCGCACCACACAGACCCACCAGACTCCAGAGCGCGCCGGTGTACTGCTCGGTGTGTCCTGCGCCGCCGACCCGCTGGGCCACCGAGACCGGTACCGCCACGACGAGGATGCCGAAGGTGACCTGGAAGCAGGAGTAGGACAGGGCGAGCCCGCGCAGGGTGGCGTCGCGGACGAGGTAGGTGACGCCCTCCCACGCCTCGCGCAGCAGGTGCCGGCGCTCGGCCCGGGGCGGCTCGGCGGCCGACCCGCGCAGCAGCAGCAGGCTCAGCGCGGCCAGGACGTACATCGCTGCCACCAGTACCAGCGCCGGGTCGGGGCCGATCAGCGCGATCACGGCACCGCCGACCAGCGGACCGACGACCTCGATGACCGAGTAGGTGCTGAGGTCCAGCGCGTTGGCCTTGTCGTAGGCGGCGTCGGGCACGAACCGGGGGATCAGCGTGCGGATCCCGCCCGCGCTCAGCGGGCTGGTCAACGAGAAGAGCCCCAGCAGGGCCAGCAGCACGGCGGGGGTGAGCCGGCCACCCGCGGATGCCAGCGCGATCAGACCGATGAGGAGGGCGCTGGCGAGGTTGTCCAGGACGACCGCGCGGGCGGCGCCCACCCGGTCGAGCAGCGCGCCCGCCATCGGGCTGGCCAGGAAGCCGGGCAGGGTCAGGAAGAACCCGCTCAGCCCGGCCAGGACCGGGGAACGGAACCGCGCGAGGACGTAGAGCACGACGACGAACAGCAGCATCTCGGACGCCAGGCGGGCCAGCGAGGCCGACAGCAGCAACTGGGGCACGTTGCGGGTGGTGAGCACCTGCCGGTAGGTCATCGGCGTCGCCGGTGCGGGTACGGGGTCGGCTGTCATTCCCGGAATACTCCCGACGGGTCGGGGCCCCGCTGCGGGCGGGGGCCCCGACCCGTCGGGTTCAGCGTCCCTGGAGCGTGCGGACGTTGTCGCCGAAGGTCCAGCCCTTGGACCCGTCCCAGTTCACCGACCAGGTCATCAGCCCCTTCAGGCCGCCCCGGTAGGCGTTCCACGCCTGCGCCACCGAGGCCGGTGCCAGGTAGCCGCCGCCGGCGCCGGGCTGCGCGGGCAGGCCCGGCACCTGCCTGTCGTACGGGACGCGGATGGTGGTGCCCTGGACGACCAGGCCGGCGTTGAGGCAGTCGGTCTGGGCGGTGAAGCCCGCCACCGTTCCGGCCGGGTACGAGTCACCGGCGCAGCCGTACATGCTGCCGTTGTAGTACTGCATGTTCAGCCACCAGAGCCGTCCGTTGTCGACGTACCGCTTGATGACCGGCAGGTACGCGCCCCAGATCGAGCCGTAGGTGACGCTGCCGCCGGTGACGTACGCGGTCTCCGGGGCCATGGTGAGGCCGAAGCCGGCCGGCATCTGGGCCAGCACCCCGTCGATGATGCGGATCAGGTTGGCCTGTGAGGTGGACGGCCGGGTGATGTCGCCGCTGCCGGTGAGTCCGGTCTCGATGTCGATGTCGATGCCGTCGAAGTGGTACCGCTTGAGGATCGGCACGACGGTGGCGACGAACCGGTCGGCGACGGCTGCCGAGCCGAGGTCGATGCCGGCGGTGGCGCCGCCGATCGACAGCAGCAGGGTCAGCCCGGCGGCCTTGGCCTGGCACATCTCGGTCGGGGTGGGCACCTTAACGGTGGCGTCCATGCCGTCCTCCCAGAGCACCGTGCCGTCGGCGCGGATCACCGGGAAGGCGGCGGTGACCACGTTGTAGCCGTGTCCGGTGATCCGGGCGTCGGTGATCGGGATCCAGCCCAGCGGCGGGTGGACGCCGTTGGCCGCGCCGTCCCAGTTTTCCCAGTAGCCCTGGAGCACCTTACCGGCCGGGCGGGGCTTCAGCGCGCAACCCGTGCCGTCGGGCGGCGGTGTCGTCGTGCCGGGCGTGGCGGTGGGGGACGGCGTGCGGGTGGGCGTCGGGGTCGGTGACGGGGGCCGGGTGGGCGTGGCGGTCGGGGTCGGTGACGGGGTGGGGGAGGGGGTGCCGGTGCACTCGCCCAGGTCGCGCCAGAGCGCCGGGACGGCGGCCGGGTTCCAGCCGGCGCCGGCCGGCGGGGTGTGGGTCACCAGCGACTCGTAGAGGTGGCCGAGGTAGCTGACCCGGGTGCCGGCCGGGTAGCTGACGCCCTCGGCCCAGGCCGGTGCGGAGCAGGCCGCGAGGGTGCCGGCGGTGGCGGTGGTCGGCGCGGCGACGCCGTTCGCGGCCGGCAGCGCGGCGGCGAACAGCACCGCACCGGCCAGCACGGCCGTCGTCGCAGGTCGAAGTCGCATGACATACCTCCTCGTCGATGGCGGGGAGGCTATCAGTTAAGTTTGTTAAATGTAAATGCTCCACAGTCGACGGGGTCGCGCCGCCGGCCACCGGCGGGGTCGTGGCCGGCGGCGGCGCGGGCCGTCAGGGGATCGGATTCCAGCCGTCGACGCCGGCCAGGTAGCGCTGCGGGGTGAAGTCCGGGGCCTGGGCGTCGGTCAGCTGCGGCCGGTCGGCGGTGACCGTCGACCCGGGTCCACTGTTGCGGTATTCGGCGAACCGGGCGTCGCGCCACGAGAAGCCGGACATGTCGGTCCAGGGGGAGTCCTTGACGTGCGCGCCGAGCACGCTGTCGCGGAACACCACCTGCCCGATCGCGTTGACGTCCCCGCCCGGGTGCCACGGCCGGCCGAGGTGCACGCTCTGCGCCGCCGCCGCGTCGGTGGTCAGCACGCACCCGGTGAAGAGCAGGCCGTACGGGTTGGAGATCATGGTGGAGGCGGCGGTGACGTACCCGTTGTTGGTGGTCGAACCCCGGTCGAGCGAGCGGATCTCACAATTGTCGAAGACCCCGGTGCCCCGGCCGAAGATGAAGTCGACGTCGCCCTCGACGTAGCAGTCCCGGAAGTACGCCCGGCCGACCGCGTCGACGGAGGCGCTGTTGTGGTAGAGCGTGTCCTGGTTGCCCAGGAACCGCACGTCGTCGAAGACCAGCCGGTCGGCCCGGGTCAGCACGGCCACCGCCTGCTCGGCGCTGTAGTCGTGCGCCGCCTCGTCGAAGTCGTTGGCGAAGGTCAGGTGCCGGGCGGTGAAGTCGTTGCCGTCGATGGTCACCGAGGCGCTGCCCGACGTGCCGTACGTGCCACCGCCCGGCTTCGGGGTGCCCGAGGCGTTGTCGTAGACGATCACCACGTCCCGGGCGTTCCCGGTCGACCCGACGAACGACACGTACGGCTTGCCGGCCGGGACCGACACCGTCTCCCGGTAGGTGCCCGGCCTGATGGTGATGGTGTACCGGCCCGCGTTGCCCGTCGGCACCGCGTCCACCGCCGCCTGCACGCTGGTGAAGTCCCCGCTGCCGTCGGCGGCGACCACCGAGGACCGGTCGGCCGGCGGCGTGCCGGTCGGGGTGGACGTCGGCGGCACGGTGGTCGGCGTGACCGTCGGGGTGGGGGACGGCGGTGCGCCGGTCGGGGTCGCGGTGGGCGTGGTCGGTGCGCTGGTCGGCGTGCTGCCGCCGCTGGTGACCACCACGTCGTCGAAGCGGGCCGTGGCGTGGCCGGTCTGCACGCCGATCCGGCCGGTCGCGGTGAGGGTGCCGGTGCCGGAGCCGACGGGGACGCCGTCCACCCAGCCCCGGACCGTCGTCCCGGCGACCTCGATGCGCAGGGTGTACCAGGTGCCCGTGGTCACCGGGTGGGACACCGTGGAAAGCGGGGTGGCCCGGCCGCTGCGGACCGCCTCCAACCGGACCTGGTCGCCGGGGAGCAGGGCGAGCCGGTAGTAGCTGGTCGCGCCGCTGGCGCGGGCCAGCAGCGCGACCAGGCCGTTGCCGGGCAGGGTGAGCGGCTTGACCCGGGCCTGGACGACCTGGTCGGCCCAGGACGAGCTGCCGGCGAAGAGGCGGGCGTCGCCGGTGTCGGCCTTGGCCTGCTGCAACGCCGGGCTGCCGTCGGAGACCACCGACCAGGTGCCGCCGGATCTCGACCAGCCGGCCAGGTCGCCGTCGGAGAAGTCGTCACTGAACAACGGGGCGGCGTGGGCCACCCGCGCGCCGCCGAACTGGGTGAGGGCGAGCAGCACGGCGGTGAGCGCCGCGACGGTGACGGCGAGCGGGCGGAGGCGCTTCGTGCGCATGGCGGATGAACCTCCGGGGACGGGGGGTGGAGGTGGGAACAGCCGTGAAAGCGCTTTCCTGGCGCACCGTAACTCCGCACGTATGCGACTGTCAATGCGCGGGCGCCCGGCGGGGGCGGGTGCCGTCCCACCTGCGGCGGGACCCTCAACCACCCCGAGGGTGGCGGCGAGCCGGACCAGGACCCGGCCGGCCCCGACCGGATCGGCGCCGTCCAGATGCGCGCGGGCCGCATCGACCAGGCAGGCGGCCCGGTGCCCGACGGGCAGCCACCGCCAGCCGTCCCGCCGGATGACCTCCTCGTGCCGGGCCGACGCGCCGGGGGCGTCGCCCAGCTCGACCGCCGTGGCGGCGCGCGCCACCGCCACGGCGGTCGGTCCGAAACCGGTCCGGTGGTGGTCGTGCCCGTCACCGACGAGCGCGGCCAGGTCGTCGGCCTCGTCGAGCAGGCCGGCCACCGCCGCGTCGTTCGCCGTGGGCGGCGGCGGCCAGCATCGCCGACCTCGCCGCCCGCATCTCACCGCCGGCGCGCAACCCGCCGCCCCACCGGCAACAGCCCGCTACTGTCCACGACGCCACTGCCGGTCGGGTACGGCCCGCGTGGTCTCCTCCACCGGTATCCGCTCGGCCTCCGCCTGCGCGAGAATTCGTCGCCGCGCCGCCTCCCGCTCAGCCTCCTCCAACTGCTCGCTCCGGCTCGCCCCCGGCTTGTCATCCTGGTCCCGCATGCCCACCTCCATCGATAGGGGGCATGGCGGGACGTTCTCGAAGAAACGTCGCCGCTGTGCCCGACCCCCGGCTACCGACTTCAACGAGTCGGCCACCGAAACACAGGCTGGCGCTACCGAGGGTGATCAGACAGGTGCGGAAGGTGCGATCCGAAGATCGCCTCGCACCGACTCGGACGCGCCGTACCAGTCAGCGGGCGCCGCCCATCAGCTCAGCCAGGGCCGCCAATTCGTTCGTCATGGCCCGACGGCGACCTGTGGCGATGGTGTCCACGATGTCCCGCGCGTACCGCTGCTGCCGTGACCAGGTGGGTGAGGTGTCGCGCAACGGTACGCCCGGCGTTGAGCGCAGGAAGTGTCCGGGTGCCTACCCTCCGCATCCGTCAGCGGCTCCGGAGGCGTGGCGTCAGTCCTCGGTCTGGGGGCCGAGCAGGCGGATCTCCTCGATGTCCAGCGCCGCCTGCACCTCGCGCAGCACGCTGTCGTCGATCTCGTTGTTGTCGCGCAGCCGGGTCACCTCGCGGCGCTTGTGCTCCAGCACCCCCAACCGCAGCCGGGTGTCCGACTCCTGGGCCCGGTCGGCCTCGTCCCCGGCACCGGTCGCGGTCACCAGGTCCAGATGCCGCTGGTAGTCCGCGCGCAGCCGGTCCACCGCCTCCTGGTCGACGTCGAGGTCGGCGGCGACGTCCGGCAGCGCGGTCAGCGCCGCCTCGGTGGCCCGGCGGCGGGCGTGCCGCACCTCGTCCCCGCGCGTCTCGTCGCCCCGCAGGCCGGCCCAGCGGGCCACCGCCGGCAGGGTGGTGCCCTGCACCAGCATGATCGACACGATCGCCACGGCGGTGCAGAAGATGATCAGATCCCGTTCCGGCACCGGCGTGTGCGTGGTGGCCGTGGTGACCGGCACTGCGAGGGCGGCGGCCAGCGACACCGCCCCCCGGAACCCCGCCCAGCCGGCCGCCACCCGGACCCGCCGGCTCACCGTGGCGCCCCGGCCCACCACCGGCAGGCCGTAGGAGAACAACTGCAACCACACCAGCCGGACCACCACCACCATCAGGGTGACCGAGGCGGCGATCGCCACCGACCGCACCAGCGAGATGCTGGTCACGTGGTTCACCGCCCGGGGGATCTGCATCCCCAGCAGCACGAACAACGCCCCGTTGATCAGGAAGGTGGACAGGTCCCAGAAGGCGTACGCCAGCACCCGGGAGCGGGCCCGGATCACCCTCGGACCGGCGTACGACAGCAGCAGCCCGGCCACGACGACGGCGAGCACCCCGCTGGCGTGCACCACCTCGGCGAGCAGGAACGCGGCGAACGGGGTGAGCACGCTCAGCGCGCCCTCCCGCAGCGGGTCGTCCAACCGGCGGCGGATCAGCACCACCAGCAGTCCGACCGCCAGCCCGGCGGCGACCCCACCGCCGAACGAGCCGACGAACCGGCCCAGGAACCCGAGCACCCCCGGCGCGGACCCGCCGACGATCAGTCCGACCGTCACCGAGAACAGCACCAGCGCGGTACCGTCGTTGACCAGGCTCTCGGCCCGTAGCGTGGTCAGGATGCGGCGGGGCATCCGCTTGGCCAGGCCGGCCACCGCCGCCGCGTCGGTGGGGGCGAGCACCGCGCCCAGCACCCAGGCCGCCTGCGGGCTCATCCCCAGCGTCTTGGCGACCAGCGCCACCGCCACCATGGTCACCACCACCAGCGCCACCGCCAGTGAGGCGATCACCAGCAGGTTCGACCGGATCTCCCGCAGGCTGATCACCAGGCTCTCCCGGTAGAGCACGGCCGGCAGGAAGAGCAGCAGCACCACCTCGGGTTCGAGCACCACGTCCGACAGCGGCGGCAGGAGCGCAAGCAGGCCACCCATGGTGATCAGCAGCACCGGCGGGGCGACCCGGTACCGGCCGCCGATGGTGGTGCCGACCAGCACGGTGGCGGCCAGCACCACGATCAGGACCAGGACGTCCACGCCACCCCCCGCCTCCACCCGACATGCTGGTACGAAGTCGGCGGCGGGGCGGGGGGAATCCGGGATCTGCCCCGGTCGGCTCAGGTGACCCGGGACGGCTCCGCCGGCACCCCGGTCCAGGCCCGCCGCTCGGCGATGTCCCGCAGCCGGTCCATCGCGTCCCACACGTCGACGTGGCGGGTGTAGAGCGCCGCCGGGCCGAGCCGCAGCCGGTCCGGCACCCGGTAGTCGCCGACCACCCCGGCGTCGACCAGGGCGCGGGAGATCCGCAACGCCTCCGGGTGGTACAGCGACACGTGCCCGCCGCGCCGGGCGGGGTCGCGGGGCGAGGCGAGCCGGAAGCCGTGCGGGACGAGCCAGGCGTCGGCCAGTTCGACGATCAGCTCGCCGAGGCGTACCGACTTCTCCCGGACCCGGGCCATCCCGGCGTCGGCCAGCACGTCCAGGGCCGGGTCGAGGGCGGCCATCCCGAGCACCGACGGGGTGCCCACCAGGAACCGCTCCGGGCCGGGCGCGGGCTCGTAACCGGCACCCATCCGGAACTGGTCCCGCTGGCCGAACCAGCCCCAGATCGGCTGCCGCAGCGACTCCTGCAACTCCCGCCGCACGTAGAGGAAGGCCGGCGCTCCGGGGCCGCCGTTGAGGTACTTGTAGGTGCAGCCGACCGCGAGGTCGGCCCCGGCGGAGGTCAGGTCCAGCGGCACCGAGCCGACCGCGTGCGACAGGTCCCACAGCACCAGCGCGCCGACCCGGCGGGCCGCCTCGGTCACCGCCGCCACGTCCAGCAGCGCCCCGCAGCGGTACGACACCGCCGACAGCACCACCAGTGCCACGTCCTCGGTCAGCGCCGCCGCCAGGGTGTCCGGGTCCAGCCCCTCGTCGAGGTCGGAGGGGAGCAGCCGCAGGCTGTGCCCGCGCTGGGCCGCCAACCCCTCCAGCAGGTACCGGTCGGTGGGGAACTCCTCGGCGTCGGCCAGGATCGTGCCCCGGCCGGGCCGGGCGTCGAGGGCGGCGGCGGCCAGCTTGTAGAGGTTGACCGAGGTGGAGTCGGAGACGATCACCTCGCCGTCGCGGGCGCCCAGCGCGTGGGCGGCGATCCGGTCACCGATGCGCCGCGGCCACTCGATCCAGGTCGGCCAGCTGCGGACCAGTTCGGTGCCCCACCCGTCGCGGACCAGGCCGGCCAGGTGGTCGCCGGTGGCGGCCGGCAGCCGGCCCAGCGAATTGCCGTCGAGGTAGAGCAGGTCGTCGACCACGAACCGGTCCCGCAGGCCGGCGAGCGGATCGGCGGCGTCCCGCTCCCGCGCGACATCGCGGGACAAATGTGTGCTCATGGTGTCCTCCCTCCGCCCCGGGGCACCCGGGCCGATGCAGGCTAGCTGATCGGCCCGGCGGTCCGTAACGGCCGGTGGCCCGGCCACCCCGTACCCCGGTGGGGTCGGCCGCGGTCAGCGGACCGGCACGGTGGCGGTGACGGTGGCCTGGTCGATGTCGCTGGTGCGGACGGTGAACCGGATCGTCCAGTCGCCGCGCGCCGGGAGGCTGATCTCGGCGCTGCCGTGGTGCGGCTCCGGGGTGTCCACCGGCACGGTCATCGGTTCGATCCCGGCCGCCGGCAGGGCGAGGCTGACCGTCCACTGGGCCACCGGCAGCGGCTGCCCCTGCGGGGTGTAGACGTACGCGTGCAACGAGTTCGGCACCCCCACCCGTACCGGGTAGATGTCGAACTGGAGGGTGTAGGTGCCGCTGGTGAGGGTCTGCGCCACCCCCTCGCGGGTGGCGCGGGCGGCTTCGGTGCCGGCGGTCCGACCGGGCGAGGTCTGCACCAGCACGGCGGTCAGCGCCAGCACCACCGCCGTGGCGGCGAGTTCCACCCCGGCGGCGCGCGCGACCCGGCCCGGCCGGTCGGCGGCCCGGCCGGTACGCACCGCCCGCCGCTGCCAGGCCGCGACGCCGAGCACGGCGGCCAGCAGCGCCGCCTTGGCGCAGAGCAGCCGACCGTACGCGGTGCCGACCAGCGCGCCCGGCCGGCCGAGTTCGATCGCGGCCTGCCCGACGCCGGAGGCGACCAGCCACCCCACCGCGACGGTCGCCCACCGTGACCAGGCCGGCAGGACCCGGCCCAGCACCCGCCGGTGGGTGCCGGGCAGCAGGAACACCGCCAGGGTGACCAGCCCGCCCAGCCACACGCTCATCCCGGCCAGGTGCACCACGTCGGCGAGGATGCTCACCGGCGGCAGCGGCGAGGCCACCGGGTGCCCGGCCAGCGGCCAGGTCACCAGCCCGGCCAGGCCCACCACCGCCAGCGCCGCCCGCCGGCCCCGCCCGGCCCGCCCGCCGGCCACCGCCGCCAGCAGCCCGGCGGCGATCCCGGCCAGCGCCAGCCGCGCGCCCAGCACCGGGCCGACGTCGCTGTCCGCCACCGCCGCCAGGTCGCCGCGCGTCAGGTCGCCGACCGGCACCCCGACCATGTCCGCAGCCTGCGCCACCCACGTCCCGGCGGTGCCCACGGCCACCAGGGCGAGACCGACGTACCCGGTGGCGGTCACCGCGCGCCGGCGGTGACGGCGCGGCCAGCGCACCGCGCCGAACAGGGTGGGACCGACCGCCAGGACCAGGCCCAGGTAGCCGACGTACCGGGCGGCGGGGGTCCACGCGCCCGAGGGACGCTCGTCCACGCTCACCGGTTCCGGCGGTGTCGCCGACGGCGCCCCGGCCGAGTAGGCGAAGCTGCCGGCGACCGGGTGGCTGTCGGCCGAGATGACCCGGTAGCTCACCAGGTAGGTGCCGAGCGGCCGGTCCGGCACCCGGACCGGGATGCGTAGCGTGGCCCCGTCCGCGACCGGCTCGCCTGCGGTGACCCGCCGGCCGTCCGGGCCGAGCACCTGCACCCGGCCGATGACCGGGGAGACCGACTCGCTGAAGACCAGCACCACCTCCGCGGGCGGCGAGCCGATCACCGCGTCGCGGACCGGGCTGGTGGCGACCAGCGCGGCGTGGGCGGCGGCCGGGGTCGCCGGGGTCAGCGGTACGGACAGCAGCGCGAGGAGCAACCCCAGCAGCACGGCGGAACGGGTGGTACGCACGCACAGTGGTTCGTATTTCGTGATCACATGGTTCAACCGTCGCCGGAATGATCCGGCTCACCGGTCGGATGCTGGCGCAGGGCGAGGGTCAGCAGGAGGCGGGCGTCCGGGTCGTCGAGGGCCGGCCCGAACAGGCTGCGCAGCTGCCGCATCCGGTAGCGGACCGTCTGCGGGTGGGTGTGCAGGTCCTCGGCGACGGCGACCACCTGCCCCTGCCGGCGCAGCCAGCCGTCCAGGGTTTCGGCCAGGGCCCGGCGGGTGGTGGGCCGCAGCCCGGCCAGCGGGGCCAGCACCGTGCCGGCGAGGTGCCCGGCCAGGCCCGGCTCCCACGCGGTGAGCAGGGTGAGCAGGTGGTCGTCGCAGGACACCACCGGGTCCGGGCCGAGCGCACCGTGCTGGTGCAGGGTCAGCGCCCGGCGGGACAGCCGGTACGACAACCGCGCCCGCTGCCGTGGCACCGTCGGCCCGAGCGCGGCCCGCCGTCCGACCAGTGCCTGCCGGGCCCGGTCCAGCCGTCCCGGCGTACCCGGGTCGGGCAGCACCACCCGGATGGCGTCGCCGACGACGGCGGCCAGCGCGCCCGCGCCGATGCCCCGGGCCACGTGCTCGGCGTCGGTGCCGTCGACGCTGAACACCGCCACGGTCGCCGGCAACGGCCAGCGGGCCGCGTCGGCGGCGGCGTGCAGCACCGCCCCGGTCGGCGGGTCGGGCTGTACGAGGAGGGTGACCAGCCGGCGTCGGGTGGTGGCCCAGTCCTGGGCGGTGTCCCGCTGCTCGGCGAGGAACCCCTCGGCGGCGGCCCCGGCCAGCGCGTCGACGTAGCCGAACAGCGCCCCGGCGATCACGTACAGGTCGGCCGGGGCCGGGCCGGCGGGCCCGGTCTGCGCGGTGGCGTGTTCCACCAGGAAGGCCCAGATGTCGCGGGCCCCGAGGGTGAGCACGGTCCGCAGCGCGTCCACCCGGTGCCCCTCGCGGTACTCGGTGCGTCCCAGCGCGTGGAACACCTCCCGGGTCGCGGTCAGCTCCCGGCCGGGGTCGGCGACCGCGTCGACGAAGGTGTCGACGGCGGTCTGCACGCCCAGCGCCAGGCCCTGCCCCTGCCCACCGGTCAGCGACCGGCCCTGGGCGGCCATCGCGGCCCGGACGGTGGCGAGGATCCGCCCGTGCAGCGGCCCGCGCAGCCCCCGCAGGTGGTCGCCGACCGACGGGGCGAGACCGGCGAGACCGGGCTCGATGTCGAGCAGGGCGTCCGACACGATCGGCCATCCTTTGTCATCGGGGTGATAATTCCGGCGGTGAATACTGCGCCCCGGCACGGATCATTTTGGCACCGCGCTACGTAGGGTCGGCGCATGGAGACGGATGTCATCGTGATCGGCGCAGGCCTGGCCGGTCTGGTCGCCGCCGCCGAGGCCGCCGACGCGGGCCGCCGGGTGCTGCTGCTGGACCAGGAGTCGGAGCACAACCTCGGCGGGCAGGCGTTCTGGTCGTTCGGCGGGTTGTTCTTCGTCGACTCGCCCGAGCAGCGGCGGATGGGCATCCGCGACTCGGTCGAGCTGGCCTGGCAGGACTGGACCGGCAGCGCCGCCTTCGACCGGCCCGAGGACCACTGGCCGCGCCAGTGGGCGCAGGCGTACGTGCACTTCGCCGCCGGGGAGAAGCGGGCCTGGCTGCGGTCGATGGGCCACCGGGTGTTCCCCGTGGTGAGCTGGGCCGAGCGGGGCGGGGGAGCGGCCCACGGGCACGGCAACTCGGTGCCCCGGTTCCACGTCACCTGGGGCACCGGCCCCGGCGTGGTCGAGCCGTTCGCCAGGCGGGTCCGGCAGGCCGTCGCGCAGGGCCGGGTGACGCTGCTGTTCCGGCACCGGGTCGACGAGCTCGTCACCAGCGCGGGAGCCGTCACCGGGGTACGCGGCGCGCTCCTCGCCCCCGACGACGCGCCCCGGGGGCGCAGCAGCTCCCGGGAGGTCGTCGGTGACTTCCGGCACGACGCCCAGGCCGTGATCATCACCTCGGGCGGCATCGGCGGCAACCACGACCTCGTCCGGCGGGCCTGGCCGGCGCGGCTCGGCACCCCGCCCACCCGGATGGTCACCGGCGTCCCCGCCCACGTCGACGGCCGGATGCTCGCCATCACCGAGACCGCCGGCGGGCAGGTGATCAACCCGGACCGGATGTGGCACTACACCGAGGGGCTGCGCAACTGGGACCCGATCTGGCCCCAGCACGGCATCCGCATCCTGCCCGGCCCGTCCTCGCTCTGGCTCGACGCCACCGGGGCGCGGCTGCCGGCGCCGCTGTTCCCCGGCTTCGACACCCTGGCCACCCTGCGGCACCTGCGTGCCACCGGCCACGACTACAGCTGGTTCCTGCTCACCCAGAAGATCATCGAGAAGGAGTTCGCGCTGTCGGGCTCCGAGCAGAACCCCGACCTCACCAACCGCAGCATCCGGCAGGTGCTGCAACGCGTCCGGCCGGGGGCACCCGGCCCGGTCGAGGCGTTCAAGCGGCACGGGGCCGACTTCGTCGTCGCCGACACTCTGCCCGAGCTGGTGGCCGGGATGAACAAGCTGGCCGCCGAGACCGACGGGCCGCAGCTCGACACCGCCGCGCTGACCGCCCTGGTCGAGGCGCGGGACCGGGAGATCGCCCACCCGTTCGGCAAGGACGCCCAGCTCGCCGCGATCCGGGGGGCCCGCCGCTACCGGGGTGACCGGCTGATCCGGGTCGCCACCCCGCACCGGCTGCTCGACCCGGCGGCCGGCCCGCTGATCGCGGTCCAACTGCACGTGCTGACCCGCAAGAGCCTCGGCGGGCTGCACACCGACCTGTCCGCCCGGGTGCTGCGCCCCGACGGCGAACCGCTGGCCGGGGTCTACGCGGCCGGCGAGGTGGCCGGGTTCGGGGGTGGGGGCATGCACGGCTACAGCGCCCTGGAGGGCACCTTCCTCGGCGGCTGCCTCTTCTCCGGCCGCACCGCCGGTCGTGCCGCCGCGGCGGCCGTCGCCTGACGCCGCCACCCGGCAAGGCCCCGGTAGGCTCGGCGGCCGTGGACGACGACGCGCTGACCGCGATGGTGACCGTCGCGGCGGGGCAGGTCACCCTGTCCGACCGGCGTACCGGGCGACGCTGGTCGGTGGGGGTGGCGGCGTACCGGCTCGGCGTCGTCCCGGTCACCCAGGGGTGGTACGCCCGGGTGACCGGGGAGCGGCCGAGCAGCACCCGGGGCGACCGGCTGCCCGTCGAGGGGGTGTCCTGGGTCGACGCGGTGCGCTTCTGCGACGCGCTGTCCCGGCAGGAGGGGCTGACCCCGGCGTACCGGCTGCACGACGACGGTGAGGGTGCGGACTGGGACCCGCGCGCCGACGGCTACCGGCTGCCGACCGAGGCCGAGTGGGAGTACGCCTGCCGGGCCGGCACCACCGGTCCGCGCTACGGCCCGCTCGACGAGATCGCCTGGCACCGGGGCAACTCCGGGGAACGGCCGCATCCGGTGGCCGGGCGTACCGCCAACCCGTGGGGCCTGTACGACCTGCTCGGCAACGTCTGGGAGTGGTGCTGGGACATCTACGACGCCGAGGTGTACGGCGGCTACCGGGTACTGCGCGGGGGCGGCTGGTTCGACGAGCACTGGAGCTGCCGCGCCTCGGTACGCCGCCGCAGCCACCCGACGTTGCGCATCGACGACGTCGGCTTCCGGCTGGCCCGTTCCCTGCCGCGCTGACCCCGCGGCCGGTGCCCCGGACGGTCCGTGCCGCCTGCGCGGACGGTAACCCGCCCGGTCAGGCCAGCCGGCGGGTGCTGTGCCGCACGATCAACGGGGTGGCCAGCTCGATCCGGTGGCTGTCCAGGCCCTCCCCGGCCACCAGGGAGAGCAGCATCCGGGTCGCCATGCCGGCCATCTCGGCCAGCGGCTGACGCACGGTGGTCAGCGGCGGGGCCGCCCAGCGCGCCGAGTCGAGGTCGTCGAAGCCGACGATGCTGATGTCGTCGGGGACCCGGGCACCGCGTTCGTAGAGCGCCTCGTAGGCGCCCAACGCCATCTCGTCGGCGCAGGCGAACACGGCGGTGGGGGGCTGGGCGAGGTCCAGCAGGGCGTTCATCTCCCGGTAGCCCGACGGGGAGGTGAAGTCGCCGTGCCGGACGTACCCGGCGGGGATCTTGCGGTTGGCCGCGTTCATCGCGGCCCGGTACCCGTCGACCCGGGCGCGGCTGCACGGCACCGTCGGCGGGCCGCCGATCACCGCGATCCGGTGGTGACCCAGGTCGAGCAGGTGCTCGGCGGCGGCCACCCCGCCGGACCAGTTCGTCGCCCCCACCGACGGGATGCCCGCGCCGGGCTGGCCGGCCGGGTCGATGATGACCACCGGGATGCCCAGCTCTTCGAGCTGACCCTGCTGGCTGGGGGACAGGTCGGAGAGCACGAGCAGCACCCCGTCGCAGCGGCGCTTGGAGAGCTGTTCGATCCACCGCCGGTCGGGACGGCTGCGGCTGCGCCCGTGCACGGCGGAGACGACCACCCCGACGCCCGCCCGGTAGGCCAGATCCTCGACACCGTCGAGGATCTGCATCGCCCAGGGGCTGCCGAGATCCCGGAAGACCAGGTCGATGAGGCCGGCGGCACCGGGCATCGAGGGCGCCCGGCGGGCGGTGTACGACCGCCGGTCGAGCAGGTCCTGGATCCGGCGTCGGGTCGCCGGGGCGACGTCGGGTCGACCGTTGAGCACCTTCGAGACGGTGGGCACGGACACCCCCGCGGCGGTCGCGATCTCCGACAGCGTCGCCCGGTCCTCCGCCATGCCCATCTCCTCCGCAGTCGTGCGCCCGTCGGCAGCATAGCCCGAAAGTTTCGGAGGTCGGGCGGTGCCCTGGTCGTCACGGCGGTGCGACGCGCGGCACCGGCCGGTCGGAGGGTGCCGGGCATCGCCCCGGTGGGCGGTCGGCAGCCGAAACTTTCCCGAAACCGACTTGTCCGGTGCGGAGGGATAGGCCGGGAAACGCCGGGCCGTCGCGCCCCGCCCGATTTTTGCTCCGGCAGCGCGTACGGCATGCTGTGCCGCAACGGTAGGAGACTCTGCCGGTGACCGGCGACGAGCCGCGGACAGGCGGTCGTCCCTGCGCGAGACGTGCGGGAGGGCGGGGCGGCGATGGCCGAGGCTGAGGCGGGGCGTTCCGTGTTCACCGGCGCCAGCGAGATGGCGGCCCGGATGCGCGCCTTCGACTGGCCCGCAACCTCCCTCGGCCCGGTCGACGCCTGGCCGGCGAGCCTGCGCACCGCCACCCGGATCTGCCTCACCTCCCGGTTCCCCATGATCGTCTGGTGGGGCCCGGAGCTGCGCTTCCTCTACAACGACGCCTACGGTCCGCTGCTCGGCAGCAAACACCCGGCCCTCGCCAAGCCCGGCGACCAGGTGTGGGGCGAGATCTGGCACATCATCGGGCCGATGCTGCGCGGCGTGGTGGAGACCGGCGAGGCGACCTGGTCGGAGGACCTGCTGCTGCCGATGAACCGGCACGGCTACTGGGAGGAGACCTACTGGACGTACTCCTACAGCCCGCTGCACGACGACGACGGTGTGGTGCGCGGCGTGTTCACCGCGGTCAGCGACACCACCGAACGGGTGATCGGCCAGCGGCGGCTCGCCGCGCTGCAGGACCTCGGGGCCCAGGCCGGCACCGCCCGTACCGTCGGTGAGGCGTGCGAGCTGGTCGCCGGGTCGCTCGGCCGGGCCGGGCCCGACGTGCCGTACGCGGCGGTGTACCTGCGTGCCCGCGACGGCGGCCTGCGCCTGACCGCCAGCACCCGGGCCGGTGAGGTCGACCGCGCGGACGGGGCCGCCGCAGCGGGGTGGCCGGTGGCCCGGGTGCTCGCCGACGGCCGCCCGGCGCACGTCACCGACCTCGTCGACCGGGTCGGCGAACTGCCGGCCGGCGGCTGGCAGACCACCCCGACCGAGGCGGTGGTGCTGCCGCTGCACGGCGAGACCGGCGCCGAGGACATCGGCGTCATCGTGCTGGCCGCCAGCGCCGGCCGGGCGCTCGACGACGGCTACCGCACCTTCTTCGACCTGGTGGCCCAGCAGAGCGCCGCCCTGATCAACGGCGCGGTCGCCTACGAGGTGCAACAGCAGCGGGCCGAGGAACTCGCGGAGCTGGACCGGGCCAAGACGGCGTTCTTCTCCAACATCAGCCACGAGTTCCGTACCCCGCTGACGCTGATCAGCGGCCCGTTGCAGGAGCTGCGGGCCCGGCTGGGCGACCAGGACGCGCAGGTCCGCGACGAGCTGGACGTCATGCACCGCAACGCGTTGCGGCTGGGCAAACTGGTCACCGCGCTGCTCGACTTCTCCCGCATCGAGGCCGGCCGGATGCAGGCGAGCTACGAGCCGGTCGACCTGTCCCGGTTCACCGCCGAGCTGGCCAGCGTGTTCCGGGCGGCGGTCGAACGCGCCGGCCTCACCCTCGACGTGGACTGCCCGCCGCTGTCGGGGCCGGTGCACGTCGACCGGACGATGTGGGAGAAGGTGGTGCTCAACCTGCTCAGCAACGCCCTCAAGTTCACCTTCCACGGCGGCATCCGGGTCACGGTCGCCGAACGCGACGGCACCCCGACGGTGCAGGTCGCCGACACCGGCATCGGGGTGCCGGCCGACGAGATCCCCCGACTGTTCGAGCGTTTCCACCGGGTGCCGCAGGCGCGGTCCCGCTCCCACGAGGGCAGCGGCATCGGCCTGGCCCTGGTCCGGGAACTGGTCGGCCTGCACGGCGGCACGATCACCGTGGACAGCACCCCGGACGTCGGCACCACCTTCACCGTACGGCTGCCGTACGGTGTGGCCCACCTGCCCGCCGAGCACGTCGTCACCGGTGTCGGCGCGCCCGTGCCGTCGGACAGCGCCGAACCGTTCGTCGCCGAGGCGCTGCGCTGGCTGCCGGCCGCCGGCACCGACGACCGCCGGGTGCCGCAGCCGGCACCGGCCGGCCTGCCCGGCGGGGACCGGCCCCGGGTGCTGATCGCCGACGACAACGCCGACATGCGCGAGTACCTGCACCGGCTGCTGCGGTCCCGCTACGACGTCACCGCCGTCGGCGACGGGCTCGCCGCGCTGTCCCGGGCCCGGACCGCACCGCCCGACCTGATCGTCAGCGACGTGATGATGCCCGGCCTGGACGGCCTCGAACTGGTCGCCGCGCTGCGCGCCGAACCCCGCACCATGGGGGTGCCGGTGCTGCTGTTGTCGGCCCGCGCCGGTCAGGAGGCGGCCGTCGAGGGGCTGGAGGCGGGTGCCGACGACTACCTGGTCAAGCCGTTCTCCGCCGAGGAGCTGCTGGCCCGGGTCCGGGCCAACGTCGACCTGGCCCGGTTGCGCAACCACCACGCCAACTGGCGGGCCGCGATGATCAACTCGTTGCAGGAGGGGTTCTTCGTCCTCGACGCCGACGGCGCGCTGGTGGAGATGAACACCGCCTTCGCCGAGCTGTTCGGCTACGGCCCCGAGGGCCTGCCCTACCGTCCCCGCTACCCGTGGTGGCCCGACGACGTCGCCGACGCCTCGGCGAACCGGCTGGTGGCCGACGCGTTCGCCCAGGCGATGACCGTCACCCACGGGTCGTTCGTGGTGCCGCTGCGGCACCGCGACGGGCACCGCCTCTGGACGGCGGTCGCCTTCAACGCGGTCACCGACGACCAGGGCCGGCGGATGGTCGTCGGCACCATCCGCGACGTCACCGCCGAACGGTACGCCGTGCAGCGGGAGACCGCCCTCAGCACCCTCAACCAGCGGCTGTCCCGGGCCGCCAGCACCAGCGAGGCGTTGCGCGCCGGTGTCGAGGAGCTACGCCAGCTCTGGCAGGCCCACCGGGCGGTCGCCACCCACTGGACGCCCGACGGCACGCCGACGGTGACCGCCACCCCCGGCACCGACTGGAGGCAGCTGTCCGACCCGGTCCGCGAGACCGTCACCGCGCTGCGGGCGCAGCCACCCCTGCGGATCACCATCGACCCGGCCACCGGGACCCGGCCCGCCGGCGTCGGCACCACTGTCGACTCGCCGCAGGGCCCACTGGTGGTCTGGCTCGAACTCGACCCGGCACGGGGCTTCGGCACCGAGGACCAGATGCTCCTGCTGCTGCTGTGCGGGGCGCTCGGGCAGGCGTTGCACCGGGCCCACGCCGCCGACCAGCAACGTGAGGTGGCGGTCGCCCTGCAACGCTCCATCCTCGGCCCGGCCGAACTCCCCGCCGGGTTCGCCGTCCGCTACGAGCCGGCGACCCGCCCCCTCGAGGTCGGCGGCGACTGGTACGACGCGGTGACCCTGCCCGACGGCCGGATCGGCATCGTCGTCGGCGACTGCGTGGGCCGGGGCCTGCCCGCCGCCGCCGTGATGGGGCAACTGCGCAGCGCCTGCCGGGCCCTGCTGCTGGAGGCGTCCGGCCCGGCGCAGGTGCTCACCGCCCTGGACCGGTTCGCCCGGATGCTGCCCGGCGCGGCCTGCACCACCGTGTTCTGCGGCATCCTCGACCCGCAGACCGGGAAGCTGACCTACAGCAGCGCCGGGCATCCGCCGGCGATCCTCACCCACCCCGACGGCCACACCGAACTGCTGGCCGCCGGCCGGGGCAGCCCGCTGGGCATCCCGTCGCGCGGTGGCCGCCCCGACGCGACCAGTATCGTCCCGCCCCGGGCCGTGCTGCTGCTCTACACCGACGGCCTGGTGGAACGCCGCCGCCAGTCCCTCGACACCGGGATCGCGCAGGCCGCCTCCGCCGTCCGGGAGGACCACACCGCCGGGGTGGAGCAGCTCGCCGACCGGGTGATGCGGCGGATGACCCCGCAGGGCGGGTACGACGACATCGCCCTGCTGCTCTACCGCCACCCGGCGCCGCTGGAGTTGTCGTTCCCCGCCGACCGCTCGCAGATGGCCCCGGTGCGTTCCACCCTGCGCCAGTGGTTGCGCCGGACCGGCGCCGACCCGCACCTGGCCCAGGACGTGCTGGTGGCAGCCGGTGAGGCCTGCGCCAACGCGGTCGAGCACGGCCACCGCGACGCCCGTCCCGGGCTGATCCGTCTGCTCGCGGTGGCCGCCGGCACCGACCTGTTCGTCAGGGTGGTCGACTCCGGACGGTGGAAGGTGCCCGAGACAGACCACGAGCGGGGGCGCGGCATCAACCTGATGCGCGCGTTGATGTCGCACGTGGACATCCGGACCACCGATGCCGGCACCACCGTCGAGCTGCACACGAGGATTCCCGCATGAACACGCCCCTGGGCCTGGCCACCGGCCGGCAGGCCGGCGGCGCGCCGGTGCTGACCGTCACCGGCGAGATCGACATGAGCAACGCCGACCGGTTCCGGACCGCGATCGCCGACGCGATGGCCGACGGGCACCTGCTGACCGTGGACCTGACCGGGGTGGAATACCTGGACAGCGCCGCGCTGGCCGCGTTGTTCGCCCACGTCGACCGGTTGCGGGTGGTGGCGAACCCGCTGCTGGGCAGCGTCCTGACCATCTCCGGCCTGACCGAGCTGACCACGGTCACGATCCTCGACTGAACCGACCGACCGACCGGCCGGCACGGGTCGCGATCGGTCGGGCGATCAGCTCGCCGTCACGCAGAACTCGTTGCCGTCCGGATCGGCGAGCACGATCTCGTCGTCCGCGCCGATCCCGAGCCGGGTGGCTCCGAGGGCGACCAGTCGGTCGACCTCCGCCTGCTGGTCACCCGCGGGGGCGAGGTCCAGGCGTTGCCGGTTGCGGCCCTGCTTCGGGGCCAGGGGCGGGCCGCCCCAGGCGACCTTCGTGCCGCCGTGCGGTGACTGGACGGCGGTCTCCTGGTCCTGGTCCCAGACCAGCGGCCAGCCCAACGCCTCGCTCCAGAACAGGCCGACCTCCCGGGTGCCGTCGCAGGCGATCTCGCCGAGCGGACCGCACCCGGCGAGGAAACCGTTGCCCGCCTCGATGACGCAGAACTCGTTGCCCTCGGGGTCGGCCAGCACGATGTGCCCCTCCTCGGGACGCTGCCCGACGTCGAGGTGGCTGCCGCCGAGGTCCAGCGCGGTCGCCACCTGCCGCCGCTGGTCGTCGGGGCTGGTGCTGGTCAGGTGCAGGTGCATCCGGTTCGGCCCGCGCTTCTCCGTGGGGCTCGGGACGAACCGGAGACCGAGCTGGGTGGTCGTGCCGGGCAGGAGCGCACCACCGGTGGCGTCCTCGACGACCTCCCGGTGGAGCAGGCCGGCCCAGAAGCGCGCGAGTCGGGCCGGATTTCGCGCATCGAGGGTCAACGTCAGGGGTCCCGAGAGCATCACCGCACAGTAGACGCCGACCGGTGGGGCAACAAGGCGATTGCGTCGGGCCAATCCCTGGGCCGGATCAGTGGCCGTGCCAGGACCGCCACAGCGACGCGTAGACGCCGTCGGCGGCGACGAGTTCGTCGTGCCTGCCGATCTCGGTGATCCGGCCGTCCTCCAGCACCGCCACCCGGTCGGCGTCGTGCGCGGTGTTGAGCCGGTGCGCGATGGCGATCACCGTCCGGCCGGCCAGCACCGCACCGAGCGCCTGCTCGGTGCGCCGGGCGGTCGTCGGGTCCAGCGCGGCGGTCGCCTCGTCGAGGATCAGGATGTCCGGGTCGGCCAGGACGAGCCGGGCCAGGGCGAGCTGCTGGGCCTCGGCCGGGCCCAGCTCGCGCACCCCGGCCCCGAGCGGGGTGTCGAGACCGTCCGGCAGGTCGGCGTACCAGTCGGCCCCCACCGCCGCCAGGGCGGCCCGCAACTGCGCATCGGTGCTCCCCGGCGCGGCGAACGCCAGATTGTCCCGCAGCGTACCGAGGAAGACGTGGTGCTCCTGGGTGACCAGGGCGATCCGGCGGCGGCGTTCGGCCGGGTCGAGATCGGTGACCGGGACCCCGCCGAGGCTCACCACCCCCCGGGCGGGCACGTCGATGCCGGCGAGCAACCGGGCCAGGGTGGACTTGCCCGCCCCGGACGGGCCGACCACGGCCAGCCGTTCCCCCGCCGCGACCGTCAGGTCGATGCCGTGCAGCACCTGCGGGCCGTCCGCGTACCGGAACGTCGCCCCGCGTACCTGCACCACGCGCCCCGTGGGCAGGGCCGCCCGGCCCCGGGGCTCCGGCGGCACCTGTCCCACCCCGAGCACCCGGGCGTACGAGGCGACACCGCGCTGCGCCTGCTCCACCCACAGCAGCAGCCGGTCCAGCGGGTCGATCGCCTGTTGCAGGTAGAGCGCGGCGGCGACCACCTCGCCCAGGCTGACCCGCCCCCGCGACAGCAGGACACCCCCGGTGAGCAGCACGGCGGCGATCGGGATCGGGTAGCTGCCCTCCACCACCGGGAAGAACACCGACCGCAGGGCGAGGGTGGCCCGTCGGGTGGTCCACACCGCGCCGATCCGGGCGGTGCCGTGGGCGACCCGGTCACCGCCCAACCGCAGCGCCTCCACGGTGCGGGCGCCCTCGGCGGTCGTGGTCAGCGTCTCGGTCAGCTCCGCCGTCGCCGCCCCCTCGGCCAGGTAGGCCGGGGCGGCCCGGCGCAGGTACCAGCGCACCACCGCCGCGATCGACGGCAGCCCGGCGAGCGCGACCAGGCCGAGCAGCGGGTCCAGCAAGAACACCGCGCCGAACAGCAGCGTCAACTGGGTGCCCGCGATGACCACCACCGGCACCACGTCACGCAGCATGGTGCCCACCGTGGACACGTCCACCGAACTCCGGGTGGCCAGGTCACCGGTGCCGGCGTGCTCGACCACCGAGACGGGCAGGCCGAGCAGGCGGGTCACGAAGTCCTCGCGGAGCCGGGCCACGGCCCGCTCACCGAACCGGTGTCCGGCGTACTGGGCGTAGCGGGCGAGCAGCCCCTGCACCAGCACGCAACCGCCGATGGCCAGCGCCAACCGGTCCACCGCGCCCGTCCCGGCCCCGGCGGTGACCTGGTCGACGATCCGCCCGATCAGCCACGGTGCGGCCAGCCCGGCGAGGGCGGCGGCGCTGTGCAACGCCAGGACCCCGGCGACCGCCCACCGGTCACCGGCGAGCATGTCGCGGGCGGCCCGCCGGACCACCGCCGCACTCGCGACCGGGAGCTTCGTCATCGTCCGGGCCGCCCCACCGGCGTGTCGTCGGTGCCGCTGGTCCGCGAGACCAGCCGCCGGTAGTCCGGGTCGGCGGCCAGCAGCGCGGCGTGCGTCCCGGTGCCGGTGACCCGGCCACCGCGCAGGTGGACGACCGTGTCGGCGTGCCCGAGCAGCACCGGTGAGGTGCTCAGCAGCACCGTCGTGCGACCCGTACGGGCCTGTCGCAGGCGCTGCGCCACCCGGGCCTCGGTGTGCGCGTCGACCGCCGACGTCGGGTCGACCAGGATCAGCACCTCCGGGTCGGCGAGCAGGGCACGGGCCAGCCGGACCCGCTGCCGCTGGCCGCCGGAGAGGGTGCGGGCCCGGTCGCCGACCGGGGCGTCGAGGCCGTCGGGGAGCCCCTCGACGACGTCACGGGCCGACGCCACGTGCAACGCCGCGTCGATCCGGGCGTCGTCGACGCTGCCGTGCGGGCCGGCGAGGACCTGCCGCAGCGTCCCGGCGAAGAGGTACCCGTCGTGGTCGGCGACGAGGATGCGGGAGCGTACCTCGTCGAGGTCGACGCTGGTCAACGGAACCCCGCCCCAGGTGACGGCGCCGGTGACGTACCGGCCCAGCCTGTCGGCCAGGGTCGCCGCGTCGGCCGGGTCGTCGGCGGCGACGCCGACCAACCGGCCCACCGGGACGGTCAACCCGCTGTCGGGGTCGTGCAGCGGAGCCGGGCCGGCCGGGGCGGGACGGGTCCCCGGGCCACCCACCGGGTCGGGGGCGAGCCGGAGCAGGTCGACGATCCGTCGGGCGGCGACCCGGCCCTGGATCAACTGGTAGCTGCCCTCCAGCAGGAACCAGACCGGCACGATGAGCACCGCCACGTAGCCGTAGACGGCCACCAGTTGCCCGACGGTGATCCCGCCCGTCACGGCCGTGCGGGCGGCCAGCCACACCACCACGGCGAGGAACAGCCCGGGGATGACGGCGGTCAGCGCGTCGACCCAGCTGAGTACGGCACCCACCCGGTAGCCCTCGGCCCGCAGCCGTTGCGACCGGGCGGCGTACCGGCGGGCGAACAGGTGCCTGCCGCCCACCCCGGCGAGTACCCGCAGGCCGGCGACGATGTCGTCGGCCCGGGTGGTCAGCTCGCCCTGCTGCTGCCGGTAGGCCGCCTCGGCCCGCTCCAGCCGGCGCAGCAGCGGGCCGACCACCACGGCGATCACCGGCACCCCGAGCAGTGTCACCAGCGCCAACACCGGGTCGATCGACCAGAGCACCACGGCCGCGACCGCGTACGCCAGCACCGCGCCCACGCCGGGGCCGGTCAGGGTGAGCACCTGTGAGGTGCGCACGATGTCGTACCCGCCGACGGTGGCGACGTCCCCGGCGGCGAGCCGGCGGGGCAGCACCGCCCCGACCCGGGCGAGCTGGCGCAGCAGGACGGCGGCCGAGCGGGCGCTGGCGTCCTCGCGGATGAACGTCATGGTCCGGTGCCGCATGATGCCCGCCCAGGCCAGCGCGGCCCCGGCGACCATGATCGCGGCGACCCAGCCGAGCAACGCGGTGGTGTCGCCGGTCCGCAGCCCGTCGTCGACGGCGCGGGCGACGAGGAACGGCCGCACCGACAGCCCCACCATCCAGACCGTGCCGAACAGCGACCCGCGCAGCACCCGCCACGGCTGGCAACGGACCAGCCACCAGATGTACCGCAGCGGCCCCGCCGTGTCCGGCGTGCCCGGGTCCGGGTGGGGCAGGCGTGGAGGCACCGACCCAGGCTAGTCACCGGCCGCCGCCCGTACCGGCCCGTAGGTGGCCGTGACGCGGTGGCGTACCCCTCAGTGTCCGGCCGGGTGGCGGGATTGACGCGGCGTACGACGACCGGCAAGCTCCTGTGCTCGGATCGTCGGCGGCGGGCGTCGCCGGCCACGGCGGGGGAGGGTCGATGACGCGGCGGCCGGCCATCCGCGTATCGACGCTGCTCACCGCGCTGCTCGTCGTCGGCACGGCGACGGTGGCCGTCCCCGATCCGGCCCGTGCGGCGGCCCCGGCCACGGTGTGCCGGGTCCGCGACGGGCGGCTGACCGAGATCTCCGGCATGGTCGCCACCGACTCCGGGTTCGTGATGGTCAACGACGGCGCCGACGACGCGTCCCGGCGGCGCATCTTCTTCCTCGACGCCCGGTGCGCGGTGGTGCGCACGGTGGCCTACCCGTCGCGGCCCCGCGACACCGAGGACCTGGCGCTCGGCGCGGACGGCACGGTCTGGGTCGCCGACACCGGCGACAACGACCGGACCCGGTCGACGGTGGCACTGTGGAAGCTCGCCCCCGGAACCCGTCGGCCGGTGCTGCACCGCCTGACGTACCCCGACGGGGCGCACGACGCGGAGGCGCTGCTGCTCGACGGGGCGGGCCGCCCGGTGGTGGTGACCAAGCAGGGCGGCAGCGCCGGCGTCTACCTGCCGGCCGGGCCGCTGCGGGTCGGCGCGACGGTGCCGTTGACGCTGGCCGGGCAGGTCCGGTTGCCGCTCACCACGACCCCGAACCCGTACTCGTTCTTCGGCCGCCGGCTGGTCACCGGCGGGGCCGTCGCCCCGGACGGCCGCCGGGTGGTGCTGCGCACCTACGCCGACGCCTTCGAGTACGAGGTGACCGACGGTGACGTGGTGGCCGCGCTGACCGGCGGCACACCCCGGACCGTGCCGCTGCCCGACGAGCCGCAGGGCGAGTCGGTCAGCTACAGCCGCGACGGCCGCTTCCTGCTCACCGTCTCCGAGACCGCCGGCCAGCCGCCCGGCACCCTGCCGACGGTGCTGCGCTACGCCCGCCCGTCGGCCGGGTCGACCGCCACGCCGGCCGGGTCGTCCCCGCCCGCCCCGACGGCGTCCGACCGGGCACCGACGGCGTCCAGCGGAGCACCGGCGGCGGCGTCCCCGGGCGCGGCCCCCGCCCCGGCGCCCCGGGGCGACGTCGGCGCAACCCGGTCGCTGCTGCTGGGGGTCGGGGTGATCGGTGTCGGCCTGCTGCTGGCGGCGCTGGTCGGGGTGGTCAGGTCGCGGCGGACCCGCCGCTGAACCGGGGGACGGCGTCGGCGGGATGCGCCGGTGGGGGATGCTGGACGCGTGCAGATCAGCATCCTCGGCCCGCTCGCCGTCGACGGCCGGCCGGTCCGGGGTGAACGGCTCGCCGCCGTGATCCGCACGCTGGTCGACGCGCGGGGTCGGGCGGTCTCCACCCCGCTGCTGGTGGACGCGGTGTGGGACGGCGCACCGCCGGACGACGCGACCGGCGCGGTGCAGGCCCTGGTCTCCCGGGTACGTCGGCTCGGACTGCCGGTGGTCGCCGTACCGGGTGGTTACCGGTTGCCCGCCGATCAGGTCACCGTCGACGCCGTCCGGGCCCGGTCGCTGCTGGAGCGGGGCCGGGCCGCCCTGCGCGACGGTGCCGGGCCGGCCGCCCGCGACGCCGCCGACGCGGCCCGGGCGCTGTTCCCCGAGGTCCCGGAGTGGGACACCGAGCAGACCCGCCGGCTGTTCGCCGACGTCGTCGTGTTGCGCGCCGAGGCGGCACTGACCGGCCCCGGCCCGTACGACGACAGCGACCTGCGGCGGCTCGTCGCGCGGACCCCGCCGGACGAGCCGTCGGCCGCCCTGCTGGTGCGGATGCTCGCCGCCCAGGGGCGCGACGCCGAGGCCCTGGAGGTGGTCGCGCGGTTGCGCACCGAACTGGCCGACCGCTACGGCAGCGACCCGTCACCGGTGATCAGCGAGGTCCACCTGGCGTTGCTGCGGGGTGAACTGACCGCCCCGGCCGGCCCGGCGTCGCCGGTCGGGTCGACCCGGACCGCGCTGCCGTCCGGGTGGCGGCGGCCGGTGACCGCGCTCGTCGGCCGGGACCGTGAGGTCGAGGCGGTGGAGACGGCGCTGGCCGAGGCGGCCCTGGTGACCGTCGTGGCCACCGGCGGCGCGGGCAAGACCCGGCTCGCCGCGGAGGTGGTACGCCGGGCGGTGGCGGCCGGACGGCCGACCCGGGTGGTCGAACTGGCCGGCCTGCGGGCCGCGGAGGAGGTGCTGCCCACCGTCCTGGCGGCCCTCGGCGGGGCGGACACCACGACGGCCGGCGGCGGCACCCTGGGCCGCGACCGTCGGGTGCTCACCCCGCCGGAGCGGCTGCGTGCCCTGGCACCGGATCTCGACGGCCTGGTGGTGCTGGACAACTGTGAACACCTCCTGGACCCGGTGGCGGCGGTCGTCGCGGACCTGCTCGCGGTGAGCCCACCGGAGGTGGCCGTGCTGGCGACCAGCCGGGCGCCGCTGGGCCTGGCCGCCGAACGGGTGCACCGGTTGACCGTGCTGCCCGACGCCGACGCGGTGGCGCTGGTGGAGTCCCGGGCGCGCGCGGGAGGTGCGGTGCCCACCTGGGACGCCGACCGGGCGTTGGCCCTGTGCCACCGGCTGGACAACCTGCCGCTGGCTCTCGAACTGGCCGCCGCCCGGCTGCGGCACATGCCGATCGACGACGTGCTCGCCGGGCTGACCGACCGGTTCGCGCTGCTCGACGCCGCGCTGCGCGGCCTGCCGGAGCGGCACGCGAGCCTGTGGGCGATGGTCGACTGGAGCCGGGAACTGCTCGCCCCCGCCGACCGGGACTTGCTCCAGCGGGTCGCGGTGGTTCCCGCCCCGTTCACCGCCGACCTCGCCGCCGCCGTCGCCGGTGTCCCCGACGTCCGGCGTGGGCTGGCGCGGCTGGTCGAACAGTCCCTGCTGACCCTCGTCGAGGGCGACGGCCCACCCCGCTACCGGATGCTGGAGACCGTCCGCGAGCACGGCGAGGCCCGGCTCGACGCGGCCGGTGACCGCGCCCCGGCCATGGCCGGCCTGGTCGGCTGGGCCCGGCGGCAGGCGGTCGCGCTGCTCGACCGGTTCATCGGCCCCGACCAGCTCGACGCGTTCGACCGGTGCGCCGCCGAGCAGGACAATCTCGTCGCCGGTCTGCGGTGGGCGGCCGGGCACGACGACGAACCGGCGGTGGTGGACATCGCCACCCCGCTGTTCCACCTGTGGGCGGTGCGGGGCCTGCACCTGGAGGTCTCCGGCTGGTCCCGGGGCCTGCTGCACCTCGACGCCCCCGAGCGGCGGGGCGGCTCGGCGGTCGTCTCCGGCCGGGCCGGCGGTCGGCCGTTGCCCGACGCCGACCGGCTGGCCTGGATGTGCCTGCTGGTGGTGGTCAACGCCGGCATCACCGGCCCGCTCCGGCTCGCCGTGCTCGCCCGCCGGGCCCTGCGCCGGCTGCTGACCGAGCGGCCCCGGGAGGTCTCCTCCCGGCACGCGGTGCTCGCCTCGGTGCTGCCGGCGTTCGACCAGCTCGACCCGGAGCAGGCGCTGCCGGGCACCACCACCCTGATCGAGCATCCCGACCCGTACGTGCAGGGCTTCGGCCTGTTCGCCCGCGCGGCGATCGGGGACAGCGGGGGTCTGCCGACGGCCTCGGTGGCCGACGCCGAGCAGGCGTACCGCCGGTTCGAGACGGCCGGCGACCACTGGGGGATGGCGATGGCGGCGCAGGTCGTCGGGCACGGCCTGACCCCTACCGACGGCAGGTCCACCGAGTGGCTGGCGCGCGGAGTGCACCACATGGAGCTGATCGGCGCCACCCAGGACGTCCGCGCCGCCCGGGTGGTGCTGGACGTGCAGCTCGCGTTGCGCGGTGACCCGGCGGCCGAGCGGCGGTTGGTCGACACGGCCACACCCGGCCAGGGGGAGGAGGTGGAGACCGCGCAGGCGGGCCTGGGGTTGGCCCGCCTCGCCTGGCAGCGCGGGCGGCACGCCGAGGCGCTCGACCACGCCGACGCGGTGGTCCGCACGCTGGCCGGCTGGACCGGTCCGCCGCCGCAGCCCCGGGTGGTGCTGCGGGTCGCGGTGGCGGTGCTGCGCCTGCGGATCGCCGAGGCCTGGCCGGCCGCCCGGCGCGACGTCGACCTCCGGGCCACCGACCTGCTGGCCGCCGCCGGTGCGGAGGCGCTGTCGTCGCGGGACCTGCCGGTGATCGGGACCTGGGCGTTGGGGGGCGCGGAACTGGCCGCCTGGCGCGACGACGTCGGGACCGCCCGGGAGTTGTTCGCGCTCGGCACCCGGCTGGGCAGCAACTCGGCGGCGTTCTTCCCGTCGGGCATCGGGGAACGGCTCACCGCCGCGCTCGGTGACGAGGCGCGGCGGGAGCCGTTGCTGGCCGGGTGGCGGGCGCGGCCGGCCCCCGCGGCTGCCGCCCGCATCGGCGAGCTGATGGACGACCTGCTCGGTCGGGTCAGACCCGCCGACGGTACGCCCGCAGCGCCAGTGGCATGAACACCGCCACGAAGCCGGCGCACCACAGCAGCGTCCACCACACGTGGTTGCCGACCGGGGTGCCGAGGAACAGTCCGCGCATCGCCGTCACCAGGTGGGTCAGCGGGTTCACCGTCACCACCGCCTGCATCCATCCCGGCAGGGTGCCGGCCGCGACGAACACGTTGGACGCGAAGCTCAACGGCATGATCAGCGCGAACATCACCCCCTGCACCGCGCCCGGGGTGCGGACCTTCATCCCGACGTAGACCGGCAGCCAGCTCAGGCAGAGCGCGAACAGCACCGCGAGCAGGCAACCGGCGAGGGCCCGCAGTGGGCCGGACTCGACCCGGAAGCCGAGCAGGTAGCCGATCGCCAGGGTCGACACGGTCACGATCACGTACCGCACCACGTCGCCGAACACCGCGCCGACCAGCGGTGCGGACCGGGGGACGGGCAGCGAACGGAACCGGTCGAAGATGCCCTTGGCGATGTCGGTGTTGAGGTTCACGCCGATCGCGATGCACCCGGTGGCGATGGTCTGCGCCAGGATGCCCGGCAGCAGGTACTGGAGGTAGTCGTGGGTGGAACCGGCGACCGCGCCGCCGAAGACGTACACGAAGATGACCAGGAACAGCACCGGTTGCAGGGTGACGTCGATCAACGCCTCCGGGGTGCGCCAGGTCTTGATCAGGCTGCGTTTGGCCAGTGCCAGCGAGTGCCGCAGCAGGCGCAGCGGCCGGGGCTGTGCCGCGACCGTGGACAGCGTCGGCGCGGTGCGCGGCGGGGTGCCGGTCAGGGTGCTCATGCGGCGACCTCCGTACGGGTGGTGGTGTCGTCGTCGGCCGCGGTCCGGCCGGTGAGGGTGAAGAAGACCTCGTCGAGGCTGGGCAGGTGCAGCGAGAGTTCGGTGACCGCGATGCCGGCGGCGGCCAGCCGGGCGACGCTCTCGGTCAACGCGGAGTCGTCGGTGACCGGCACCGCGAGCACGCCCCTGCGGATCTCGTCGGCGGGCGCGCCGGAGCCCACCCGGGACAGGATCGCCGCCGTCGGGGCCAGCTGCCCCGGGTCGGTGGGCCGCACCTCCAGGGTCTGCCCGCCGACGACCCGCTTGAGCCCGTCCGGGGTGTCGTGGGCGATGACCCGGCCGTGGTCGATCACCGTGATGGCGTCGGCCAGCGCGTCTGCCTCCTCCAGGTACTGCGTGGTGAGCAGCACGGTCGCCCCGTTGCCCACCAGCGACCGGACGACGTCCCACATGTCCTCGCGTTTGGCCGGGTCGAGGCCGGTGGTCGGCTCGTCCAGGAAGATCACGTCCGGTGAGCCGACCAGGCTGGCGGCCAGGTCCAGCCGGCGGCGCATCCCGCCGGAGTAGGTCTTGGCGGGCCGGTTCGCGGCGGCGGTCAGGTCGAACCAGTCGAGCAGTTCGGCCGCCCGCCGCCGCGCGCCGGCCCGGCCGAGTTCCAGCAGCGTCCCGAACAGTTCGAGGTTCTGCCGCCCGGTGAGGTCCTCGTCTACCGAGGCGTACTGGCCGGTGAGGCCGATGGACTGGCGGACCCGCTCGGCCTGGCGTACCACGTCGAGGCCGTTGATCCGGGCGGTGCCGGCGTCGGGGACCAGCAGCGTGGACAGGATGCGCACGGCGGTGGTCTTGCCGGCCCCGTTCGGGCCGAGCACCCCGAGCACGGTGCCCCGGGGCACGGCGAGGTCCACCCCCTGCAACGCCCGGGTGGACCCGAAGGTCTTGACCAGGCCCTCGGCTTCGATCATCAACTCAGCTGTCATGCCGGCCAGCGTGTGCCGGCCGGCTGACACCGCGCCGACATGCCACCGACACGCCGCCGACGCCCCCGCCCGGGGGTCAGCAGCGGACGATCGTCGCGTTGTTCAGGGTGACGTTGCTGATGGTCAGGTTGTCGGCGCAGGGGTTCTCCACGATCCGGTTGTTGACCAGGGTGAAGTTGCGCAGGGTGAGGTCCCGGTTGCCGGGGAACTCGGTGCGTTCGGCGAGCCGGACCTCGCCGCCGCCGCTGATCGTGCCGCCGCTGGTGGCCAGGCTCACCCCGTAGCAGTTCTCGATGAGCACAGCGTTGTTGCCGGTGTTGGCGATGTCGACCCGGTCGATCGTCGCGCCGCCGGACTCGGAGACGCAGAACACGCCCCGGCCGCCGCCGCGGGCCCGGACGGTGCCGACCCGGATGTTGGTCGGGTAGCTGTCGCCGATGCGGCCGTTGCGGTTGGCCATCCGGAACGCGGCGTAGCCGGTGCCGGTGCCGGCGTTCTCGGCGTCGACGGTGGTGACGGTGGCGTTGATGGTCTGGTTGAGCAGCAGACCGGATTCGCCGACGTTGCGGGCGGTGACGGTGCCCACGGTCAGCCCGTCCACGCCGTACGTCTCGACGGCGTGCGAGCTGGCGCCCGAGACGTACACGTTGTCGATGCGCACGTTGCGGGTCCACTGGCTGGTGTCGCCCCGGTTGTCGATGCGCACGCCGAGGCCGGCGGAGAGCCGCATGTCGAGCTGCCCCAGCACGACGTTGGTGACGTTGCGCAGGAAGACCCCGTACAGCGGGGTGCCGGTGAGGGTGAGGTGCTGCACCTCGACCTGGGTGGTTCCCCGGGAGTAGACGGGGGCCTGGTCACCGGAGCCGGTGCCGGTGACGTTGATCGTCCCGCACACGTCGAGGGTGGTGTAGCTGGGCAGCGAGATGCGCGAGTTGGCGCTCATCGTGCCCGAGCCGCGCACCACCACCCGCTGCTTGCTGGTCCGCCCGGCGGTGAGGCTGTTCACCGCGGCCTGCACGGCGGCCCGCAGGTCGGTACCGGTGTGCACGGTCGTGCCCCCGTTGCGGACGGTCCAGGTGCCGCCGGCCAGCACCGCCTCGGCCTGGAACGCGCCGCTGCCGCAGTCGGCCGTGCCGCCGGCCCGGGCGAGCTGCCACTGCTGGTTGGTTCCGTCGAGGTCCTGGTACTGGGAGATCGTCGCCCCGTCGGCGGTGGACCGTTCCCACACGTCGAGGGCCTTGCCGGAGTGCCGGTTGAGCAGCCGGACGTAGCCGCCGGCCGAGTCGACGAGCCGGAAGTGCTGCCGGGTGTTGCCGCCGGCCGCCGGGTTCTGCACCAGGGCGGTGCCGTCGAGGGCGTTGGGCAGTTCGAGGACCTTGCCGCTGTGCGCCGAACGGATCTGGTAGTAGCCGCCGCCGACGTCGACGAACCGCCACTGCTGCACGGCGAGGTCGTTGCGGGTGTACTGCTTGACGGGCGCGCCGTCGGCGGTGGACCAGTCGTACAGGTCCATCGCCTTGCCGCTGTTGCGGTTGACGAGCACGTAGTTCACGCCGGTGTCGACGGTGGCCGCCGAGGCGGCCGGCGGGGCGAGGGCGGTGGCGGCGGCGACCAGGGCGAGGGTGGTGACGGCCAGCAGGCCGAGCCGCCGGGGACGGGGACCTCGGGTGCGGGTGGCGGGTGGCATGGGGCTCCTTCCGTGGAGGTGGGATGCCGGGACGGGCGACCTCCGCCTGCACGGTATCGATGGATGTGGATTGGCCGCAATTCCCCCGTTCGCCGTCGCCCGGGACGTCCGGCCCGACGATCCCGACCCGGTGCGTGCGCTGTTATCGTCGGCGGCCGGGCGGCGACCGGGCCGCCCGTCGACATCGGACAGGTGGTCGCCGTGACCCGGGCCCGTACCCTCGTCCCGCCTGTGCTGCTGGGCCTCGTCGTGGTGGCGCTGGTGCTGTCCGGCATCCGGCCGTACGACCGGCTGACCTGGCTGCTGGAGACGGTCTGGGTGATCGTCGGCCTGCCGGTGGTGCTGCTGGTGTGGCGGCGTTTCCCGCTGACCACCCTGCTGTGCTGCCTGCTGGCGGCGCACGCGCTGGTCCTCGTCATCGGCGGGCACTGGACCTACGCGCGGGTCCCGGCGGGTGACTGGGTACGCGACGCGCTCGGCCTCTCCCGCAACCCGTACGACCGGCTCGGGCACTTCGTGCAGGGCTTCGTCCCGGCGATCCTGGTCCGCGAGATCCTCGTGCGCCGCTCCCCGCTGCGCGGCAGTCGCTGGCTCGCCCCGCTGGTGGTCTGCGCCTGCCTCGCCTTCAGCGCCTTCTTCGAGATGATCGAGTGGTGGTCCTCGGTCGCCGGTGGCTCCGCCGCCGACGACTTCCTCGGCACCCAGGGCGACGTCTGGGACACCCAGTGGGACATGTTCCTCGCACTGGTCGGGGCGCTCACCTCGCTGGCCCTGCTCAGCCGGTGGCACGACCGCCAGTTGCCGGCCACCACCCCCGCCCGTCCGGCCCCCGCCGTCGCGGTGGGCTGACCGGCCCGGTCCGCCGCCGCTCCGGCCCGACTGGACCGCCGGTCGGCCACCGCCGCACCCGGTGCGGCGCCGGACCGGTTCCCGCCGGCCGGCAGGTCACGGTCGGGCGGCCCAGGCGTCGAGGACCGTGGCGACGTCCAGCCGGTCGGCCGGGTCCGGTGCCGGTCGGGGCGGCGGCGCGGGCGTCCGGGCGAACCGGGGCGCCGGCGCCGGCTGCACCTCGCCGTCCACCGTGACGAACGTGTCCCGGGCGGCGTTGTGCGGATGGCGGTGCGCCTCGGTGGGGGCGAGCACCGGTGCGACGCAGGCGTCGAGGTCGGAAAAGACCGCCGTCCACTCGTCGCGGGTGCGTTCGGCGAACCGGCCGGCGAACCGGCGGCGCAGTTCCGGCCAGCCGGCCGGGTCGTACTGGGCGGGTAGCGTCGGGTCGTCGGCCAGGCCGAGGCCGGTCAGCAGCGCGGCGTAGAACGCCGGCTCCAGCGCGCCCACCGCCACGAACCGGTCGTCGGCCGTGCGGTAGGTGTCGTAGAACGGCGCGCCGCCGTCGAGCAGGTTGCCGCCCCGGGGCGCGCTCCACCGGCCCGCGCCGAGCATTCCGTGCAGGAACGCGGTGAGCAGCGCCGACCCGTCGACCATCGCGGCGTCGACGACCTGCCCGAGACCGGAGCGTTCCCGTTCCAACAGCGCGGCCAGCACACCGGTGACGAGCAGCATCCCACCCCCGGCGAAGTCGCCGAGCAGGTTCAGCGGGGCGTGCGGGCGGTGCCCGGGCCGGCCCAGTGGCTCCAGCGCGCCGGCCAGCGCGATGTAGTCGATGTCGTGCCCGGCGCGGGTGGCCAGCGGGCCGTCCTGCCCCCAGCCGGTCATCCGGGCGTACACCAGGCGGGGGTTGCGGTCCCGGCAGGCCCGCGGCCCGAAACCGAGCCGCTCGGCCACCCCCGGCCGGTACGCCTCGACCAGCACGTCGGCCCGCTCGACCAGGCGCAGCAGGTCGGCCACCCCGGCGGAGGTCTTCAGGTCCAGCGCGGTGACCCGCCGTCCCCGGTGCAGCGGGCCGGTCGTCGGGATGCTCAGCCGCCCCGGGCCGACCCCGCCCGGCCGGTCGACGCGCACCACGTCCGCGCCGAGGTCGGCCAGCACCATGCAACCGAACGGGGCCGGGGCGAGGCTGGCCAGCTCCACGACCCGTACCCCGGCCAGCGGTCCGCCGGTGGGCGCGTCGGGGTCAGAGGGCACGGGCGATCAGCTCCTTCATGATCTCGTTGGTGCCGCCGTAGATCTTCTGCACCCGGGCGTCGGCGTACATCCGGGCGATCGGGTACTCGGTGGTGTAGCCGTAGCCGCCGAACAGTTGCAGGCACCTGTCGACGATCTCGCACTGTCCCTCGGTGAGCCAGGCTTTCGCCATCGCCGCAGTGGCCACGTCCAGTTCGCCCCGGTCGTGCCGGCCGATGCAGTCGTCGAGGAACACCCGGCTGACCCGGGTCCGGGTGACGCACTCGGCCAGCACCATCCGGGTGTTCTGGTGGCCGATCAGCGGCCTGCCGAAGGCGGTGCGTTCCTTGACGTACGCGGTGGTCAGCTCGACGGCCCGCTGCATCGCCGCCACCGCGCCGATGCCGATGACCAGGCGTTCCTGGGGCAGTTGTCGCATCATCTGGCCGAAGCCGAGCCCCTCGGCCCCGCCGAGCAGGTTCTCCGCCGGCACCCGCAGCCCGTCGAAGAACAGCTCGGCGGTGTCGTTGCCGTGCAGCCCGATCTTGGACAGCAGCCGGCCCCGCCGGAATCCGGCCGGTTCGTCGCCGACCTCGCAGACCAGCAGGGAGATGCCTGCGGCGCCCTGCGTCGGGTCGGTCTTGACGGCCAGGACGACCAGGTCGGCGAGGCCGCCGTTGCTGATGAACGTCTTGGCCCCGGTGACCAGGTAGTCGTCGCCGTCGCGCACGGCCCGGGTCCGGATCGCCTGTAGGTCGGAGCCGCCGTCGGGTTCGGTCATCGCGATCGCCCCGACCAGTTCCCCCCGGCACAGTCCGGGCAGCCAGCGCCGCTTCTGCTCGGCGCTGCCGTAGGCGACCAGGTAGCCGGTGACGATGCCGCTGTGCACCCCCAGCCCGAGGGTGCTCTCCCCGACGTGTGCCTGCTCGTGCAGCAGGACCGCCTCGTGGGTGAAGTCGCCGCCGCCCCCGCCGTACTCCTCGGGCACGGAGAGGCCGAGCAGGCCCAGCTCACCGGCGCGCCGGTAGTGGTCGCGGTCCGGGTGGCCCTGGGCCAGCAGCCGTTCGGTGTGCGGCAGCACCTCCCGGGTGAAGAAGTCGCGGGCCAGGTCGGCGAGGTCGTCGTGTTCGGGCGCGCGCCACGGCGGGGTGTAGGTGTCGAGTCCAGGCGTCGGCATGGGTCCACCCTCACGCCCTGTTGGCGACGTGTCAACAATCTTTGATCATCGTCCGGCGTCACCTCCCGCCCCCGCCGGCCGGCAGCCCGCCGCCGCCCGGCTGACGGGACCGGCCCGCCGACCCGGAACACGCGCGCCCACCTGCCGATAGGGTTCGGCGGATGAGCGTTGACACCGAACCCCGGCGACGGCGGCTGGAGCCCGACGCCCGGCGGGGGCAGATCCTCGCCTGCGCGGTACGGCTGTTCGGCGTGCGCCCGTACGCGGACGTGTCGACCACCGACGTCGCCCGCGAGGCCGGGGTGGCCCGGGGCCTGATCAACCACTACTTCGGCACCAAGAAGCAGCTCTACCTGGAGGTCGTGCGGGTGATGGCGACGGTGCCCGGGGTCGCCGTCGAGCGGCTGCCCGACGGCGACCTGCGCACCCGGGTCGACGCCAGCGTCACCTGGTTCCTCGACGTGGTCTGCCGGCACCGCGACTCATGGCTGGCCGCCGTGACCGCCGGTGGGATGGGCCACGACGCCGACGTGGCCCGGGTGCTCACCGAGGCCGAGGAGGTCGCGGCGGACAGCGTGCTCGTCGCGGTGGGGCTGGCCGACGTCACGGCCTGCCGTGCCGAGCTGCGCGGCATGATCCGGGCGTACGGGGGGCTGGCCACCTCGACCGCCCGGGAGTGGCTCCAGCGGGGCGCGCTGGACCGCGACCAGGTGCACCTGCTGCTGACCGCCACCCTGCTGACCATCGTGGAGCAGGTCTACCCGACCATCGTCGGCCGCTCCGCCTCCCGTCCGGCCTGATCGTCACCGGCGGCCGTGCCGGCTGCGGGAGACGCGCGTCGAAGCGGCTCGACCGACGGCTCAGCCTGGGTGGTGCGGGGCGGTCCGCTGCACCGTCATCGGCACGGTGTCCAGCCGGGCCCAGTCCCGGCTGATCTCGGCGGCGGTGCGCAGCAGGCGGGGCAGGTGTTCGTCGGTGAGCCGTTCCAGTGAGGTCTCGGCGGCGTGCACGGTGACGTTGAGCGCGGCCACCACCCGGCCGTCGCCGTCGCGTACCCCGGTGGCGACCGACCGGATGCCGGCGGCCAGGTCCTGGTCGGCCAGGGCCCAGCCGCGTGCCCGCACCTCGCGCAGTTCCCGGTCCAGCTCGTCGCGGTCGGGCTGCCAGCGGGCGGCGATGCCGGAGCGGCTCGGCACGGCCAGCACGGCGGTGAGTTCGGCCGGGGTGAGGGCGGCCAGCAGCACCTTGCCCATCGAGGTGGCCACGGCCGGGAACCGGGTGCCGATGGTCACCGCGAGCGTGACGATCTTGGGCACGGCGACCCGGGACACGTAGACGATGTCGCTGCCGTCGAGCTGGGCCAGCGAGGTGGACTCGTCGGTCTCGGCGACGAGCTGGCGCATGTGCGGGCGGGCGACGTCCCAGATGCTCAGCGAGTTGACGTACGCCACGCCCAGCTCCAGCACCCGGGGGGTGAGCGTGAAGCCCCGGTCGGCGGCGCGCACGTAGCCCAGCTCCTCCAGGGTGAGCAGGATGCGGCGGACGGTGGGGCGGGCCAGCCCGGTCACCGCGGCGATCTCGCTGAGCGTCATCGTCGGCTGGCCCGGACGGAAGCAGCGCAGCACGTCGAGGCCGCGCGCCAGCGCCTCGATGAAGTCGGTTCCGGCCTCGCGCCCCATGGAGTCCCTCCGCTGGCTGCCCCGCACCCGGCGGGCGGTCACCCGCCGGGCGCGTCGGATGGCTAATGTTTCCACTGTGCCGAGCCGGCGTCCCACTCGGTGTAGGTGTACGGGTTGTCCAGCACCGCCGTCTCGGGGACGTCCGGGTTCATCCCCTTCTCCCAGGCGTCGACGCCCATCGTGCCGGTGAGGTGCTCGACGGTGCGTTCCACCGCGGCGCGGGCGGCGGCGAGGTCGACGTCGACCAGCCGGTGCTCGTGCTTGACCACCCGGCCGTCGACCAGCACCGTGTGCACGTCGCCGCGTTGGGCCTGGAACACCACGTGGCCGTAGGGGTGCAGGATCGGGAACATCACCGGCGAGCGGTCGTTCTTGATCAGCACCACGTCCGCCTTGCGGCCGGGGGTGAGGGCGCCGACGAGGTGGTCGAGGCCGAGCGCCCGGGCGCCGCCCCGGGTGGCCCACTCCACCACCTGCTCGGCGCGCAGGTGGCAGTGGGTGACCGTCTCCTGTCGACCGTGTGCCTCGAGGTGTTCCCGGGAACGGTCGGCGCTCAGCGTGGCGCGCATCGCGGAGAACAGGTCGCCGCTCCACCAGACGCTGGTGTCCATGGACAGCGAGACCGGGATGTCGTGCTGGCGTAGCTGCCAGGTGGGCGGGTAGCCCTGGCCGGCGCTCTGCTCGCTCTCGGTGGACACCGAGACCGAGCCGCCGGTGGCCGCGATCCGGTGGTACGAGTCGCGGTTGAGGGTGGCGGCGTGCACGTAGACGGTCGACTCGGTCATGAACCCGTGCTCGTGCATCAGCCGGATGCCGTCGTCGTTGGTGGCCCCCCACACCCCGGCGTGGGTGGTGACCGGCACGCCGAGGTCGCGGGCGACCTCGAAGGCGGCCCGCTCGGGGAAGGCCGGGTCGCCGGTGACGTCGAAGGCCATCTGGAAGCCGAGCCGGTCGCCGCGACCGTGGATGCGGCGGTTGACGAAGTCGCGGAACCCGGGGGTGGTGGCCCACTCCCACGGCCCCTGTTGCAGGTTGCCGTAGGCGAGCACGAACCGGCCCGGCACCGCCTCCAGGGCGTCGACGGCGGCGTCAGCGTGCTGCGGGGTTTGCAGGCCGTGCGACCAGTCCACGGTGGTGGTGACCCCGGCGTCGATCGCCTCGATGGCGGCGAGCAGGTTGCCGGCGTGGACGTCCTCGGGGCGGAACAGCTTGCCGGATTCCAGGTAGTACCAGACGAAGTACTGGGTGAGTGTCCAGTCGGCACCGTAGCCGCGCATCGAGGTCTGCCACATGTGCCGGTGGGTGTCGATCATGCCGGGCATGACGATGCCGCCGGCCGCGTCGATCTCCCAGGTGCCCTCGGGCACGTCGAGCCCCATGCCGACGGCGGCGATCCGGTCGTCGACGACCAGCACGTCGGCGCGGGGGAGCACCGTGTGGGTGTCGTCCATGGTCAGCACCAGGCCGTTGCGGAAGACCACCGGCCGGCCCGCCGCCGGTGTCCGCCCCTCGTTCGCGCTCATCGCCGCCACTTCCGTTCCGAGGTCTGCGGACGATCGTCCGCTCTACGGTCAGATCAAGTTTCGCCAGTGTGTTCCCGGTCACCGGCCATGTCAAGAGCGAGTTGCCGAACTGTTTCCGGTCGTTGCAGACGGCGTGGACCTGGGATTTTCCCGGGAATTGCCTCGGGGTGTTGACGTCGGGCGGGTGCGTCGGGAAACTGGCCTGGCGGACACTCGTCCGCTAGGCGGTCACAGCGAGGGGTGGGGCATGGTGGAGGAGACACCGAACAGGACCGGGCCGCTGCACGGCGTCGTGGTGGCCGACTTCTCCCGCATCCTCGCCGGGCCGTACGCCACCATGCTGCTGGCCGACCTCGGCGCCGAGGTGATCAAGGTGGAGGGGCCCGGCGGCGACGACACCCGCACCTGGATGCCCCCGGTCCGCGACGGGGTGGCCACCTACTACCTGGGCATCAACCGCAACAAACGGTCCATCGCACTCGACCTCACCGACCCCGACGACCTGGCCGTGGCACACAAGCTGGCCGCCCGCGCCGACGTGCTGATCGAGAACTTCAAGCCCGGCGGGCTACGCCGCTTCGCGCTGGACTACGACACCGTGGCCGCCGGCAACCCCCGGGTGGTCTACGCCTCGATCAGCGGCTTCGGCACCGGCGCGGGTGCCGCCTACCCCGGCTACGACCTGATGGTGCAGGCCATCTCCGGGCTGATGAGCCTCACCGGCGACCCCGACGGCCCGCCCTACCGGGCCGGCATCTCCGTGTTCGACGTGATGGCCGGCCTGCACGCGTCGATCGGCATCCTCGCGGCCCTGCACCACCGGCACGACTCCGGCCGTGGCCAGCACGTCGAGGTCAACCTGCTCTCCTCGGCGCTGTCCGGGCTGGTCAACCACAGCAGCGGCTACGTCGCGGGCGGGGTGGTGCCCTACCGGATGGGCAACGCCCACCCCAGCCTCTTCCCGTACGAGCCGCTGCCCGTCGCCGACGGCGAGCTGATCGTCATCGCCGGCAACGACGGGCAGTTCCGCAAGCTCTGCCAGGTGCTCGACCTGCCGGAACTCGTCGACGACCCCCGGTTCACCCGCAACCAGGACCGCACCGCCAACCGGGAGGAACTGCGCCCGCTGCTGGTCGAGCGGCTGCGCCGGCGCACCCGCGACGAGTGGTTCACCGACCTGATGGCCGCCGGGGTGCCCTGCGCCCCGATCAACACCATCGACGGCGGGGTCGCGCTCGCCGAACGCCTCGGGCTGGACCCGGTGGTCACCGTCGGCGAGGGCGCCGCCGCGGTCCCCGGCATCCGGCACCCGATCACCCTTTCGGACACCCCCGCGCGGTACGGCGCCCCGCCGCCCGCGCTCGACGAACACGGCGAGGAGATCCGCGCGTGGCTGACCGGCAGCTAGACTTCCCGACCTCGATCGGCACCTCCGACCCGACCACCATCCGGCTGCTCGGTCAGGACCTGGCCGGCGACCTGATGGGCCGGGTGGGCTTCGGTGAACTGGCCTTCTGGCTGGTCGCCGGGCGTCGCCCCGGCCCCGGCGAGGTCCGTGTGTTCGAGGCCGTCCTGGTGGCCCTGGCCGACCACGGCTTCACGCCCACCGCGATCGCCGCCCGACTGACGTACCTCAGCGCGCCGGAGGCGTTGCAGGGGGCGATCGCCGCCGGCCTGCTCGGTGGCGGCTCCCGCTTCCTCGGCGTCACCGAGGACTGCGGCCGGTTCCTCGCCGACACCCTCGCCGGTCTTCCCGGGCCGCCCACCGACGACGCCGGCTGGGACGCCGTCGCCCTGGACGCGGTCCGCGCCGCCCGCGCCGACAGGCGTCTGGTGCCGGGGCTCGGCCACCCGGTGCACAAGGAGACCGACCCGCGCACCCCGGTGCTGGTCGCGATCGCCGAGCAGGAGGGGCTGCGCGGTCCGCACCTGCGGCTGTTCGAGGCGATCGGCCGGGTCCACCCGCAGGTGCTCGGCCGTACCCTGCCGCTCAACGGCGCGGGGGTGTGCGGCGCGGCCCTGGCCGACCTCGGCCTGCCCATCGACCTGCTGCGCGGCTTCGCCCTGCTGGCCCGCACCGCCGGCCTGCTCGGCCACCTCGCCGAGGAACGCCGCCGCCCGCTCGGTATGGACATCTACCGCACCGTCGACCGCAACGCCCGGTACGTGCCGGACGACGCCGACTGATCCCCCACTCCACCACCGTCTGCGAGAGGAGCGGCCATGGCCCAGGTCGTCGCGGTCATCGCCTCCACCCACCACCCGTTCTACTACCGCGCCACCACCGCCACCGGCGAGGACCGGCCCCCGTTCGCCGACGAGTGGGCCCGCAAGATCCTCGCGTTCCGGGAGACCCTCACCCGGGCCAGGCCGGACGTGCTGGTGATGGTCGGCTCCGACCACTTCCACCAGCTCTGGCTGGACAACATGCCGCAGTTCCTGGTCGGCAAGGCCCCGTTCTACGACGCCAACTGGTACAACGAGGAACGCGAGTTCGGGCTGCCCCGGATGCTGCTGCGTGGTCAGGAGGACCTGTCGGCCCACGTGCTGCGCGCCGGCCTGGACGCCGGGTTCGACCTGGCCTTCAGCAACGAGCTGCGGATCGACCACAGCATCACCTGCCCGATCATCACGCTGCGGCCCGAGGCGGACCTGCCGATCGTGCCCATCTACACCAACATCTTCGCCCCGCCGCTGCCGCAGCCGAAACGGTTCGTGCAGCTCGGCGCGGCCATCCGGGAGATCGTCGAGAGCTGGCCCAGCCACCTGCGGGTGGCCGTCATCGGCACCGGCCACCTGTCGCTGGAACTGGGCGGGCCCCGCCAGTTCGGCCCGCAGGGCCCCGACCCCGAGTTCGACCGTCGGGCGGTGGAATGGATCGCCAACGGCGACCTCGACGGCTGCCTGTCCGAGGTGACCCTGGACAGCCTGCACGCCCCCGGCAACGCCACCCACGGCTTCATGGACTTCATGCTGATGATGGGCGTGGCCGGCGCGGGCGCCAAGGCCGACCACGTGGACACCCTCGACCTGTTCCACACCATGGAGGCGTACTTCACCTGGTACCCGAACGGAGCGCCGGCATGAGCCGCTACCTGGTCGACAAGTTCCTCTACACCGTCGACCGCGATCCGGAACTGGTCGAGCGCTACCGTACCGACCCGCAGGGCACGGTGGCCTGGTGGGAGGCCGAACGCGCCAACGCCGTCCTCAACTGCCACACCGGCGAGGCGAGCACCTGGCTGCGCTTCACCGACGAGGAGCGCGACGCGCTGGCCAGCCACGACCACGTCCGGCTCTTCGCCCTCGGTGCGCACCCGTTCCTCACCCTGACCCTGTTCATCGCCATGTTCGAACGGGACCACGACGAGCCGATGGCCTACCAGAAGCAGTACGGCCTGCGGCTGGCCCACTTCTCGCTGCCCTATCCCGACATCGCCACCTGATGACCGCCGGATCCGACCCCGCGTCGATGCCCGCCGTCGTCGTCACCGGTCACGGCGCGCCACCCGAGGTGGTCACCCGCCCCCGACCGGTGCCGGCCGACGGCGAGGTGCGGGTACGCGTCACCGCCGCCCCGCTGACCCCGTTGGACCTGCTCTGCGCCTCGGGCACCTCCTACCTGGGCGCACCGGCGCTGCCGTACGTGCCCGGGGTGCAGGGCGTGGGCACCCTCGACGACGGCACCCCGGTCTGGTTCCCCACCCGGGCGGGGATGGCACCGGGCGACGGCGGCCTCGCCGGGTACGCGGTGGTCCCCGCCGCCGACCCGGTCCCGCTGCCGCCGGACGCCGACCACCACCTGGTGGCGGCCCTCGGGCTCTCGGCGGTCGCCGCCTGGGCGGCGTTGACCCTGCGCGGTGGCCTACGCCCGGGGGAGGTGGTGCTGGTGCTCGCCGCCGGTGGCACGGTCGGGCAGGCCGCCGTGCAACTCGCCCGGCTCGCCGGGGCGGGACGGGTGGTCGCCGCCTGCCGTTCCGACGCCGCCGCCTACTCCGCCCGCCGCTGCGGCGCGGACGCGGTGGTCCGGTTCACCGCCACCGACGAACCGGGGACCCTCGCCCGGCGGTTCCGGCAGGCCGCCGACGGCCCGGTGGACCTGGTGCTGGACCCGCTGTTCGGGGTGCCCGCCGTGGCCGCCCTGCGGGCCCTGGCCCCGGGCGGCCGGCTGGTCAACCTCGGTGGGTCGGCCGCGCCGAGCGCGACGATCGACTCGGCGACCCTGCGCGGCGGGTCGCTGCGCCTGTTGGGCTACACCAACAACGAGCTGACCCCCGCCGAACGGGCCACAGCGGTGACACTGGTCGCCGGGCACGCCGCCGCCGGCCGGCTGACCGTCACCCACCAGGTGCGACCCCTGGCCGAGGCGGTCGAGGCCTGGGCCGACCAGCGGGCCGGTACCACCGCCGGTCGTCTCGTCCTGGTGCCTCCGGACTGACCGGCGGCGACGCCGACCGGAAGACGTCTTTACTGTTAACAAACTTTAATTTACCGTGGTGGCAATCCCCCCGTGAGGAGTGCCCCATGCGCCGTACGATCACCGTCCCCCTGGTGGCGACAGGTGCCGTCGTCACCTCCCTGGGTCTCGCCGCGCCCGCCCAGGCCCACGGTTACGTCTCCGCCCCGCCCAGCCGCCAGGCCCTCTGCGCCCAGGGCAAGGTGCCCGACTGCGGGCAGATCCGCTACGAACCACAGAGCGTCGAAGGCGTCAAGGGTCTGCGCAGCTGCAACGCCGGCATCACCCAGTTCGACGTCCTGAACGACGACAACCGGGGCTGGCCGGCCACCCCGGTCGGCAGCACCGTCACCTTCACCTGGGTGAACACCGCCCGGCACGCCACCAGCACCTGGGAGTACTTCATCGGCGGCACCCGGGTCGGCGTCGTCGACGGCGGCGGCCGGCAACCCGACGCCACCGTCTCGCACACCGTCAACCTCGGCGGCTTCACCGGTCGGCAGAAGATCCTCGCCGTCTGGAACATCGCCGACACCGCCAACGCCTTCTACTCCTGCGTGGACGTGCAGATCGGCGGAACCGGCCCCACCCCCACGCCGAGCCCGTCGCCGACCCGGACCCCCACCCCCACACCGACCCGTACCCCCACGCCGACCCTCACCCCCACGCCCGGCCCGACCGCCGGTGGCAGTTGGACGGCCGGCCGCAGCTACCAGGTCAACGACGTGGTCACCTACCAGGCGGTGAGCTACCGGTGCCGGCAGGCGCACACCGCCCTGCCGGGCTGGGAACCGCCGTACGTGCCCGCCCTGTGGACCCGGATCTGACCCGGCCGTCGAGATGCCACCACGTCGACCGGGCGTCACGTCCCCACCCGCCGCCGGCCCCCGACGGGCCGGCGGCGGCCGGCCACCCGCGACCGTCGGCCGGACCACCCGCCGAGGCCGGGGCACCGTGGTCGCCGTGGCGGCCCTGCTGCTCGCCGGATGCGCGCCCACCCCGCCCCCGGCCGCCCCCGTGCCGTCGGGCACCACGACCGTGGTCGACGGCACCGACCTGGCGTTCCTGCACACCATGACCGCCCACCAGGAACGGACCCTGGCCATCGTCCGGGCCGCGCCGCAGCGGGTCCGGGAACCCCGGTTGCGGACCCTCGTCGCGGCGATCGACGCCACCGAGACCGACGAGGTGGCCCAGGCCCGCCGGTGGATCAGTGCCGCCGGCCCGGACACCGGCCACCACCGGCACACCCACCCCGACCCGGGCGACACCGCCGACCCGGTGGCACTGCTGCGTGGCACCCCGGACGCCGGCTACGACGCCGCCCTGGTGGCGGTGCTGGTGCCGCAGCAGCGGCAGGCCGCCGCGCTGGCCCGGGCGCACCTTTCGGTGGCGGTCGCCCCGGCCGTCCGCGACCTGGCCCGGCGCATCGACGAATCCCGTACCGCACAGATCCGACTGATCGCCACGCTGCCGGTCACCCCACCCACCCGCTGACCACCGACCGCCGCGGCCCTGCCCGACGCCACACCGGAAACGGCCGATTCCCCCATCCGTACGGTCAGCTGGCCGAATCGTTCGGTCACCCCCGCGACATCGATGTTCCTCGTGTTTCCGGCCACCGGTATAGTCCCGGCAATCCCCATTGGAGGATCGCAGGGAATACACGTGATCTGCGTGACGGCAGCTGGGCTGGAGGATGCGCTGTCCGGCTCACCATTCGTCGGACGGCGGCCGGAGGTCGCCCGCATCCGCGCCGCCCACGCCGACAGCGTCCGCACCGGCACCCAGGTGGTGTGCGAGGTGGTCGGCGACCCGGGAATCGGCAAGACCCGCCTCGTCCACGCCGCCCTCGACGGCTGCGTCCCGGCCCTGCCCCGGGCCGTCGGCACCTGCGTGGAAGCCGAGCGGGACATCCCGTTCCACGTCTTCCGGCACGCCTTCGGCGCTCCCCACCCCGTAAGCGTCGATCCGCAGCACCCCACCGCCGTGCCCGACGCTCTGCCGACCCGGCCCGCCGTCGCTCCGCTCGACGTACGCCAGTTCCGCACCTACCAACTGGCCCGCCGGCTGCTCACCCTGGCCGCCAGCGACGGGCTGGCCCTCGTCCTGGACGACCTGCACTGGGCCGACACCTCGTCCACCGGGCTCGTCGCCCACCTGCTGCGCTACCCGGTGTCCGCGCCGCTGCTGCTGATCCTGGTCTACCGGCCCCGCCAGCTCGACACCGCGATGCCGTTCGGTCCGCCCGAGACCGGCGTCCCCGGCGGCCGGCGCCGGGAGCGGATCGAACTGGGACCACTCAGCCTCGCCGAAACCGTCGCGCTGTACCCGGACGAGGACCCGGCCGACCTGGGCCGTCGCCACGACCGGGCCGCCGGCAACCCCGGCTACCTCGCCGCGCTGGACGGCGTCGGGTCGGCCGACGGCGACCGGGACCCCCCGCCGGGCACCGGGCTCCGGCTCACCGACCGGGCCGTGGCCACCCTGCGCGCCGAGTGGGCCGGCCTGTCCCCGGTCGACGCGACCTGCCTGCGCGCCGCGGCCGTGCACGGCACACCGTGCGGGGTGGACCTGCTCGCCGAGGTCGCCGGGCTGCCGGCCCGGCAGGTGACCGAGTCCGCCTGGCGCCTGGTCCGCCGGGACCTGTTGCGGGTCGTCCCGACCACGGCACGGTTCACCTTCCGGCACCCGGTGCTACGCGCGGCGGTCGCGCAGGACACCGACCCGGCCTGGCGGGCGGAGGCGCACCACCGGGCGTTGACCGTGCTGCTCGCCCGGCAGGCCCCACCGGCCGAGCGGGCGGCGCAGGCCGAACACCTGCTCGGGCTGCCCCACGGCCGGCCGGTCGAACCCTACGTCGACGTGCTCTGCCGGGCCGCCGAGGAGATCCGCGGCGAAGCCCCGGAGGCGGCCGTCCGCTGGCTGCGTACGGCGTTGCGCGCGGTACGCCCGCCGGCCGGCTCCCCGGACAGCCGGCACGACGTCACCCTGCTGCTGGCCCGGATCACCGGCGAGATGGGCAACCTCGCCGAGAGCCGCAGCCTGCTGCGGGAGGTCGTCCCCGAACTGCCCGTCCACCCGCCCGGCCGCCGGACCGCCGCCGTCGCCCAGTGGGTACGGGTGGAACGCCTGCTCGGCAACTACGCCGAGGCCGCCGCGATCAGCCGCCGGGAACTGGTCGGGACGCCGACGCCGACCGCCGGGGCGTTCCAACTCGCCACCGAACTCGGCGCGATCGGCATCCTGTCCGGTCACCCGGCACCGGTGCCGGGCGGCGCCCCCGACGGCGAGGCCAGCGGCATCGACCGGGCCGGCCTGCTCGCCGTCCGCGGACTCGCCGCCGCCCACGACGGCGAGGTGCGGATCGCCCGGGAACTGCTCGCCGCCGGCACGCCGATCGTCGACGCGCTGCCCGACCGGGACCTGCGCGAACGCCCCGACTGCCTGCTGGCGGTCGGGCTCGCCGAGCTGTTCCTCGAACGTCCCGCCGACGCCACCCGGCACCTCGACCGGGGGATCACCCTGGTCCGGGACGCCCACCGCGACGACGGGCTCTGCCAACTGCTGCTCGGCCGTAGCCAGGTCGCCTACCACCGGGGCCAGCTCGGCACCGTGATCGGATTGACCACCGAGGCCGGCGGCATCGCCCGTCGGATCGGCAGCCGTTCCCTGCTCAGCTTCGCCCTCGCCTTCGAGGCACAGGCCACCGCGTGGCGGGGTGGCCCGCGTGACGACGATCGCGCGGTGGCCCTGGCCCGTACCGCCGTGGAGCTCGCCAACGACCTCGACAGCTGGTCGGGACGGACCGCGGCGACCGCGCTGGCCACCGCGACACTGCTCGCCGGGGATCCCGACACCTGCGTGGAGATGCTCACCGACGCCGGTGGCGACAGCCGGCTGACCCGTCTGCAGGCCTCCCTGCGACCGATGTGGCACGAACTGCTCTGCGCCGCCGCCCTGGCCACCGGGGACCTGCCCGAGGCGTACCGGCGGGCCCGCGCCGCGTTGGCCGCCGCCGACCGGCTCGGCCTGCCCGGTCAGCACGCCTTCGCCGAGTCGGCGTACGGGGAGGTGCTGCTCGCCCGGGGCGAGGTGCTGACGGCGCTGCCGTACCTGCGCACCGCGGCGGACCGGTTCCGGGCCGCCGGCATGACGCTGCGGCACAGCCTCGCCCTGGTCGCCATCGCCCGCGCCTCCGAGGCGGTGGACCAGCACGGCCCCGCCGGCCGGGCCCGCCGCCGGGCAGAGGAACTGGCCGCCCGGTGCGGCACCGAACGGGTCGGCCTGCGACTGGCCCGGCCGGTGCGGGCGCTCGCCGAGACCGCCCTGACCGACCGGGAGTGGCACATCGCGCGGCTGGCCAGCACCGGCGTCACCAACCGGATGATCGGCCGTCAGCTGCACATCAGCCCCCGTACGGTGGAGGCGCACCTGACCCGGATCTACCGCAAGGCGGGCGTGGAGTCCCGCTCCGGTCTGGTCGCCTGGGTGTCCCGGTTCGACGACACCGACCGCTGACCCGGCACCGGCACCGGCACCGGCTCCGGCGACGTCAGCCCTTGTCGGCCAGGACGCCGTCCCCGACGGGCGTCGGCGGTGGACCGTTGGTGTCCAGCAGGCCCGCGATGTGCGCCTCGGCCTGGTGCTCCACCGCCAACCGGAACGCCTCGGTGAGCACGTTGACCACCCCCTGGGTCAGCAGGATCGTCTCCCGGTCCCCGTCGGACCACGACGGCCGGGGCCCGCCGCCACCCAGTTCGGGGGCGAGCGTCAACATCCGGGCGGTGACCTCCGCGACCAGTTCGTCGGCGAGGGGCCGGACGCTGTCGAGCACCTCACTGAGCGCCTGCAACGCCGGCACCGTGCCCATCCGGACCCGGTGCAGGTCCAGGGCGGCACGCAACGGCCGGGGCCGCACCGTGCACACCGTGCCGTCCGGCGCCCGCCCGATCACCCCGTGCCGGGTCAACGCGTGGGTCAACGCGGGCCGTTCGGCAGCCAGCCGTTGCAGCATCGCGGTCAGCCCGTCGGGCGTGTCGTCGCCGCCCCGCACGCCGAGCATCGCCTCGATGGAGACCAGGTTGAAACCCTGCCGTTGCAGGGTCAGGATGGCCTCCAGCCGGCGGACGTGGGAGTCGTCGTAGAGCGCGACCCGCCCCCGGCGCACCGGGGGTGCCAGCAGCCGCCGGGCCTGGTGGGCGCGGATGTTCCGCGCCGACATGCCCACCTTGCGGGCAAGTTCCTCCACGGTGTAGCCGACCGCGGTTCCGGCGCTCGCCGGCCCGGTCGTCACCCGGTCGATGGTCACGGTAGCCTCCGCCTGCGTCGGGGACGGGGTACGGCGACCTGCCGGCCGGTTGCGGCGGACGGCAGACCCCCCGGGGCCGAGCGTATGGCCGGGCCACTCCCGGGCGACAGAAGGGGAACCACTACTTGCCCCCGACGGCGACCAACCATTATCCTCCGTGACCGCGCGATCACGGTGGTCCTGGACGGAACGGTTCGCTGTCAGCGTCCCGGGGCGTCGGTGGCGCGCGCCGGTGCGGTCAACGGCAGCAGCACCCGGAACACGGTGGACCCGGGCACACTGTCCACCCGGATGTCGCCGTGGTGCTTGTTGACCACGATCCGGTACGAGATGTCCAGCCCCAGCCCGGTGCCCTCACCGACGGCCTTGGTGGTGAAGAACGGTTCGAAGATACGCGGCCGGACCGCCTCGGAGATCCCCGGCCCGGTGTCGACGATCTCGACGGTCAGCAGGTCGCCCGACCGACCGGTGCGCAGCGTCAGGGTGCCCTCCGGGCCCATCGCCGACAGCGCGTTGTCGATCAGGTTCGTCCACACCTGGTTCAGTTCGGCCGCGTACGCCGGAATGGGGGGCAGGCCCCGGTCGTACGCCCGGACCACCCGCACCCCCGGCGGGACCTTGGCCTTGAACATGACCAGGGTGGCGTCGAGCAGGTCGTGCACGTCCACCACCTGGTGCGGGGCCCGGTCGAGCTGCGAGTACTGCTTGGCCGCACCGACCAGGGTGGAGATCCGGGTGACCGCGTCGTCGATCTCGGCCATCAACTGCTCGGTGTCCAACGTGTACGACAGCCACCGCACCGCCGACTCCAGGTCCTGCGGGCCGACCACCTCGCGGACCTGCTCCAGCCAGGCGGTGTCCAGGCCGGCGGCGACCAGCGTCGGCGCCAGGTCCCAGCCGGCGGTGACCCGCTGCTCGTCCAGCCAGTCGGCCAACGCGTCCTCGGCGTCGCTGGCCGCCATCGGGGACAGCTGCGGTGCGCGGGCGGCCCGCTTCACCGCCTCCTCCTGCAACTCCACCAGGGTGTGCAGCCGCCGCCCGTCGAGCCGGCCGTCGGCGATCATCGCCAGCTTGTGCCGCATCCCGGCGACCCGGTCGCGCAGCGCCGAGGTGGCCCGGACCGCCGCGCCGGCCGGGTTGTTCAGCTCGTGGGTGAGCCCGGCCGACAGCGAACCCAGGGCGAGCAGCCGTTCCCGCTCGCCGATGATGGTCTGGGTGTCGCGCATCCCGAAGAACAGCCCCTCCAGCAGGTGCATGGCCATCGGGAACCAGGTCCGCACCGCGTGGGCGAACGTCTCGGCGGGCAGCACCAGGAAGTCGGCGTCGGTGACCGCCCGCAGCGTGTTCAGGTAGACCTGGTCGACCTGCCCACCGAGGTACGCCTGGGTGGCCCCGCCGTACACGCCACGCTGGTCGGTACGGGTGACCTCCAGGTCGTCGCCGTGCACCCGCCGGCTCATCGACACCGTGCCGGACAGCAGGGTGAAGAAGCAGGTCGCCTCCTCACCCTCGGCGTAGACCACGGTGCCGGCGGCCCGGTGCTCGACCCGGCCGTGTTCGGCCAGCCAGTCGAGCTGGTCCGGGTCGAGGGCGGCGAACAGGAACAGCTCCCGCAGCTGGTCCGGGGTGAGTCGTTCGTCGGAGTCGCTCACTGTGCCTCCAGATAGCGGTGTACCAGCGAGACGGCCATCGCACCCTCACCTACCGCCGAGGCGACCCGCTTGACCGAGGCGGCCCGCACGTCACCTGCCGCGAACACCCCCGGCAGGCTCGACTCCAGGTGGTACGGGTCGCGGGCGAGGGTCCACCCCGGTGGTTTGCGGCCACCCGCCGTCAGGTCCGGGCCGGCGACGATGAAGCCCCGCCCGTCGCGGACCAGCACCCCGTCCAGCCATTCGGTGCGCGGCTCCGCGCCGATGAAGATGAACAGCCACGAGGCGTCCACCTCGCGGACGTCACCGCTGCGGGTGTCCCGCAGCCGCAGCCGCTCCAGGTGGTCGTCGCCTTCACCGCCGACCACCTCGGTGTGCGGGTGCACCACGATCCGGTCGTTGCGCTCCAGCTGCTGGATCAGGTACGACGACATCGACGCGGTCAGGTCGGCGCCCCGGATCAGCAGGTGCACCCGGCTGGCGTACCGGGAGAAGTGCACCGCGGCCTGGCCGGCGGAGTTGGCCCCGCCGACGATCCAGACGTCCTGGTCGACGCAGCTGGGCGCCTCGGTCGACGCGGCACCGTAGAACACTCCGCGCCCGGTCAGGTCGGCCAGGCCGGGCGCGTCGAGCACCCGGTAGGACACCCCGGTGGCCAGCACCACCGTGTGCGCGGCGATGGTGCTGCCGTCGCCGAAGTGCAGCAGCCGGGCCGTCCCGGCGCTCTCCAGCCCCACCACCTCGCGGGTGCTGAGCAGCTCCGCGCCGAACTTCAGCGCCTGCCGGCGGGCCCGGTCGGTGAGTTGGGCCCCGGAGACCCCGTCGGGGAAACCGAGGTAGTTCTCGATCCGGCTGCTCTGCCCGGCCTGGCCGCCGGTGGCCCGCCGCTCCACCAGCACGGTGCGCAGCCCCTCCGACGCCCCGTAGACGGCGGCGCCGAGCCCGGCCGGCCCGCCACCGACCACCACCAGGTCGTAGAAGTCGGCGGACGGGGCGACGGTGAGCCCGGCCACCGCCGCCAGTTCCGCCTCCGTCGGGGCGACCAGCGCCTTGCCGTCCGGGGTGACCACCAGCGGTACGTCGGTGGCGTCGGCCCCGGCGGCGGCGAGCAGCCGGCCACCCTCCGGGTCGTCGGTGAGCAGCCAGCGGTAGGGCACCAGGTTGCGGGCGAGGAAGTCACGGACCGCGAACGACGGGGCCGACCAGCGGTGCCCGACCACCCGGATCTCGTCGCTGGCCTGGTCGGGGCTGGCCGCCCAGGCCTCCAGCAGGGTGTCCACCACCGGGTAGAGCTTCTCCTCCGGCGGGTGCCACGGCTTGAGCAGGTAGTGGTCGAGGTCGACCACGTTGATCGCGTCGATCGCCGCCTCGGTGTCGGCGTACGCGGTCAGCAGCACCCGGCGGGCGGCGGGGAAGAGGTCCATCGCGGCCTCCAGAAACTGGATGCCGTTCATCTCGGGCATCCGGTAGTCGGCCAGCATCACCGCCACCCGTTCGCCCCGCAGCTTGATCTCCCGCAGCGCCTCCAACCCGCCGGGGCCGGAGTCGGCCCGGACCACCCGGTAGCGGTCGCCGTACCGGCGGCGGATGTCGCGGGCGACCGCCCGGGAGACGGCGGGGTCGTCGTCGATGGTGAGGATCACCGGCTGTGCCATGGTGCCCATGTAAGCACAGCCGTCGGGCCGGGCGTCCGGGCCGCCGACGGTGGCCCGGGGTGGGCGGCCCGACGTGGTTATCCGTTGGTTTTCTCCCGGACACGGCCTATGGTGGGCCGCATGTTCCCGGCCGTCAGCCCCCGCCCGACCGCCACCGGTGTCCCGGTGGCGGTGGTCGTGGTCGGCCGGGGGCGGCCGAGCCCGATCCCCGCCGGGCGTGGCCCACCCGGAGACCGAGCATCCTCCGCAAACGGCCACCCAGGGCGAAGCCAGCAGGCTTCGGCCCTTTTTCTTTTTCCCGAAAGGACCCGTCCATGAGCACCGATCTGCACCATCAGGCCGACCAGCACCGGTTGACCATGCTCCGCCAGAGCCTCACCGACCAGTTCGCGTCGCAGACCGCCCGGTTGACCGAGTTGACCGCCGACACCGGCGACCCGGCCGAGGCGCACACCCGGGGCGCGCTGATCGCCGCCACCCGGCAGAGCCTGGACCACCTGGCCGGCGCGCTGCGCAGGATCGCCGAGGGGAGCTACGGCCGCTGCGAACGCTGCCAGGTGGCGATCCCCGCCGAACGGCTGGAGGTGCTGCCGCAGGCCCGCTTCTGCGTCCCCTGCCAGCAGAAGGCCCACGGCTGACCCGTCCGACCCGACCCGGCGCGGCGGTGGCGTGCGCCACCGTCGGCTCCGGCCGGCGGGGTGGTCGGGCGGAGCCGACGGTGGCGACGGGGAGCGGCCGGCGGGACCCGGACCGGCGGGCGGGGCCGGTGGGTGGTCCGGGTCCTTTCGAGCTGATGACGTCGACGCGTCACCCGCCACGGGATGCCACACTCCGCCACAGGTCATCACACCCGCCGCCGGCGTCACACCTCCGTGCCGGACGATATCGGCCGACCGGTGCCCCGAGCGCCTTGAGTCGGCCGCCGGTCGGGCAGCCTGCCGACCGGCGGCCCCACGGGAACCGTCGGTCGGCAGCGCCGACGCGCGGGCTGCGGGCTGGCCACCGCAGGACCGGGGCACACCGGTGTCGTCGATGCCCAGGGGCGGGGACCCCGCCGCGGTGGTCCCGGCCGGGAGCCGAGTCGTTGTCGTCGTCAGATCGAAAGGACGCGCACCGACCATCCTTGCCCCGTACGGTCGGATGACAGGTGCCAGCGGTGCAGCACCTGCCCTGCGGAGCAGGCCGTAGCTGAGGGGAAACGACGGGCGACCACCCACCTAGCAGCCTAGGATGCCCTAGGGGTGGTGACCCACCCCGACCCATCGAGGGGGATCGGGGTCAACCCGCAGGCCGGTCGGGCCGGTACGGTGCTCGCCGTGACCGCAGACGATCGTCGGACGCCCGGCCCGGTCGCCGTGCTCGCCAACCCCGTCGCTGGCCGGGGTCGGCACCGGGCCCTGCTGCCCCGGGTCCTCGACGGCCTCGCCGCCGCCGGTCACCCGGTGGAACTGCTCACCGCGCGCGGTGCCGGCGGGGCCGAGGCGGCCTGCCACGCGGCGGTCGCCGCCGGGGTGTCCGCGCTGGTCGCGGTCGGTGGCGACGGCACCGTCCACCGGGCCCTACAGGCGGTCGGCGGTACGCCGGTGCCGTTCGCCCCGGTGCCGGTCGGCACCGGCAACGACTTCGCCGCCGACGCGGGGTTCCCGGCCGATCCACTCGCCGCCGTCGCGGTGATCACCGACGCGCTGCGGGCCGGCCGTACCCGTGCGGTCGATCTGGCCCGGATGACCGGCGGCGACGGCACGCAACGGTGGTACGGGGCGGTCCTCGCCGCCGGCTTCGACGCGATCGTCAACGAGCGGGCAAACCGGATGCGCTGGCCGCGCGGCCCCCGCCGGTACGACCTGGCCATCCTCGTCGAGCTGGCCCGGTTGCGCCCGCGCCGCTACACGCTGCGCCTCGACGGCGTCGCGCACGAGATGGACGCGGTGCTGGTGGCGGTGGGCAACGGTGCCCGTTACGGGGGCGGCATGCGGATCTGCCCCGCCGCCGACCTCACCGACGGCCTGCTGGACGTGGTGGTCGGCGGCCGCTTCGACAGGCGCACGCTGATCCGGGTCAAACCGCGCATCTACGCCGGCACCCACGTGACGCATCCGCTGGCGAGCAGCTTCCGGGCCCGCACCGTGGAACTGGCCGCCGAGGGCATCACCACGTACGCCGACGGGGAACGGTCCCTGGACCTGCCGGTGCGGATCAGCGCGGTACCTCGGGCGGTGCGTCTGCTGCGGTGAGCGGCCCCCGGGGGGTGGCGGCGCGGACCGCGCCGATGCTGGCGACTACCACCAGGCCGATCGCCAGCACCTCGACCGGGTGCAGGTCCTGCCCCAGGATCAGCCAGCCGGCGAGCGCGGCGAGCGCCGGACCGAGGCTCATCAGCACGGCGAAGGTCGGGGTGGCCAGCCGGCGCAGGGCCAGCAGTTCCAGCGTGTAGGGCAGCACCGAGGCGAGCAGCGCCAGCCCGGCCCCGAGGGCCAGCACCCCCGGATGCCACAGCCGGGCCCCGGCGTCGGCCAGGCCGAACGGCAGGGACAGCAGCGCGGCCAGGGCCAGGGCGAGGGCCAGCCCGTCGGCCCGGGGGAACCGGCCGCCGACCCGCGCCGAACAGACGATGTACGCGGCCCACAGCGCGCCCGCCGTCAGTGCGAGGCCGACGCCGACGGGGTGCAGCCGGTCGAAGCCGCCCTGGCCCAGCAGCGCCACCCCGGCCAGGGCGAGACCCGCCCAGCACCAGGCCGTCCACCGGCGGGCGGTAAGCACCGACAGGGTGAGCGGCCCGAGTACCTCCAGGGTCACCGCCGGGCCGAGCGGGATACGTTCGATGGCCTGATAGAAGACCGAGTTCATGCCGGCCAGGGCGAGCCCGAACGCGCCCACGGCCAGCCAGTCGGCCCGGTCGTGCCCGCGCAGCCGGGGGCGGCACACCAGGAGCATCAGCACCGCCCCGATGGCCAGCCGCAGGGTGACCGTGCCGGGGACGCCGACCCGGGGGAACAGCAGCGCGGCCACGGCGGAGCCGAAGTGCACCGACAACGCCCCGCCGAGCACCAGCCCGACCGCCGTCGCCCGGCCGGACGAGCCGGTCACGGGGAGGGCAGGGCCAGGTCGAGCACGGTGCCGAGGCCGCTGGGGCGGCCGGGTCCGGCGGCCGGCAGCACCAGCACCCCGCAGCCGGCGGCGACCGCCCCGGCATCGGCCGGGGTGTCGCCGACCATCAGCGTCCGCTCCGGGTCCACCCGTAGCATCCCGCAGGCGCGCAGGAAGATGCCCGGGTCCGGCTTGCACCGCCCGACCTCGTACGACAGGGCGTACGCGTCGACCAGGTCGGCCAGGCCCCAGGCGTCGAAGAGGGGCCGGATGTCGAAGCCGATGTTGCTGACCACCGCCACCGGGATCCCGGCGTCGCGGAGCGCGGTGAGCACCGGCGCGGTGTCCGGGTAGGGCACCCAGCCGTCCGGGGCCAGCACCCGCTCGTAGAGCGCCTCGGCGAAGCCCTCGATCCCGGTGTCGACCGTCTCGGCCAGCCCGGTGTACGCGGCCCGGTGGGCGTGTTCGTAGAGGTCCCGGTCGGCCCAGAGTTCGGCGAGCCGGGGCGGTACCCGGGCCGGCAGCGGGCCGCCGGCCCGGCCGGCGGTGAGCAGCCGGTCGGCAAGCGCCGTGGCCCGCATCCGTTCCAGTTCGACCCCGCACGTCGCGGCGGCGGCGACCACCCAGTCGTGGGCCGGTTCGACCTGGGCGAGGGTGCCGTGGAAGTCGAAGAGCACCGCCTGGACGCGATGACGGGACGCGCCCGCCCGGGTGGCGTGCGTGACGCCCTTCGGGGTCGGGGACGGTTCGGCATGATCCGGCACGTCGTGCACCCTACCGACCCGCTCCGACGGCCGTGCCGGACGGCCTTGGGGGTGGGTGTCGGTGGCACCGATTAATCTTGCTGACATGTCGAGCCCCGCCGAGCGGTACGCCGAGGCCCGTCGCCGGGCTGCCCAGGCCGCCCAGTTCCCGGCCCTGGAAGAGTTCACCCTCGACCTGGGGTTCGATCTCGACGACTTCCAGCGGGAGGCCTGCCAGTCGCTGGAGCGGGGCAGCGGGGTGCTGGTCTGCGCCCCGACCGGGGCGGGCAAGACGGTGGTCGGTGAGTTCGCCGTGCACCTGGCGTTGCGGGGGGTGCCCGGTGCGGCGTCGCCGGGCGGGGACGCGCCACCCGCCGCCCGGCGCAAGTGCTTCTACACCACGCCGATCAAGGCGCTGTCCAACCAGAAGTACCACGACCTGGTGCAGCGTTACGGCGCCACGCAGGTCGGGCTGCTCACCGGCGACAACGCGATCAACGGGGACGCCCCGGTGGTGGTGATGACCACCGAGGTGCTGCGCAACATGCTCTACGCCGGTTCGGCCACCCTGGCCGGCCTGGCCTACGTGGTGATGGACGAGGTGCACTACCTGGCCGACCGGTTCCGGGGCGGGGTCTGGGAAGAGGTGATCATCCACCTGCCGTCCTCGGTCACCCTGGTGTCGCTGTCGGCGACGGTCTCCAACGCCGAGGAGTTCGCCGACTGGTTGGTCACGGTGCGCGGTGAGACGGCGGTGGTGGTCAGCGAGCACCGGCCGGTGCCGTTGTGGCAGCACATGCTGGTCGGCCGCCGGATGTTCGACCTGTTCCACGACGCCGACGCGGCCCGCAAGCACGACGTGCACCCGGAGTTGCTGCGCTACACCCGGGAGCAGACCCGCCGGCTGGAGCTGGGGGAGGGGCGCGGCGCCGGCCCCGGTGGCGGTCGGCGTGGCCCGCGCTGGCGGGGGCCGCTGCGTCCGGACATCGTCGACCGGCTCGACCGGGAGGGGCTGCTCCCGGCGATCCTGTTCATCTTCAGCCGGGCCGGCTGCGCCGCCGCCGTGCAGCAGTGCCTGGCGGCCGGTCTGCGGCTGACCTCGGCGGAGGAACGCGCCGAGATCCGGCGGGTGGTGGAGTCCCGGGTCACCGCGATCCCCGGCGAGGACCTGAGCGTGCTGGGCTACTGGGAGTGGCTCGACGGCCTGGAGCGTGGGCTGGCCGCCCACCACGCCGGGATGCTGCCGGTGTTCAAGGAGGTCGTCGAGGAGTTGTTCGTCCGGGGGCTGGTCAAGGCGGTGTTCGCCACCGAGACCCTGGCCCTGGGCATCAACATGCCGGCCCGGTGCGTGGTGCTGGAGCGGCTGGTCAAGTTCAACGGCGAGGCCCACGTCGATCTCACCCCGGGCGAGTACACGCAGCTCACCGGGCGGGCCGGTCGGCGGGGCATCGACGTGGAGGGGCACGCCGTGGTGGTGTGGTCGCCCGAGACCGATCCCCGGCACGTGGCGGGCCTGGCCTCCACCCGCACCTATCCGCTGCGGTCGAGCTTCCGGCCGTCGTACAACATGGCGGTCAACCTGGTCGGCAGCGTGGGCGCCGAGCCGGCCCGCGCGCTGCTGGAGTCGTCGTTCGCCCAGTTCCAGGCGGACCGGTCGGTGGTCGGGCTGGCCCGCCAGGTGCAGCGCAACACCGAGACCATCGACGCGTACGGCGCGGAGGCGGCCTGTCACCAGGGTGACTTCGACGAGTACTTCGCGCTGCGGGTGGCCATCGCCGACCGGGAGCGGGCCATCGCCCGGCAGGGGCAGACCCAGCGCAAGGCGGCCGCGGTGGCGGCGTTGGAGCGGTTGCGGGTCGGTGACGTGATCCGGGTGCCGTCCGGGCGGCGGGCCGGGCTCGCGGTCGTCCTCGATCCGGCGACCGGGGGGTTCGGTGAGCCCCGGCCGCTGGTGCTCACCCAGGACCGTTGGGCGGGTCGGATCAGTCCCGGTGACTTCACCACCCCGGCCGAGGTGCTGGCCCGCATCCGGGTGCCCAAGCACTTCAACCACCGCTCGCCGGCCGCACGGCGGGATCTCGCCGCCGAGGTCAGCGGTACCGGGCTGGACCGGCACGGTGGCCGGCGGGGTGGCCGGCGGGGTGGCCGGTCCCGGCAGGCCGCCGGTGAGGACCACCGGCTCAGCCAGCTCCGCACCGAGCTGCGGCGGCATCCCTGTCACGCCTGCCCGGAGCGGGAGGACCACGCCCGGTGGGCGGAGCGGCGTCGGCGGCTGGAGAAGGACACCGACGAACTGCGGCAGCGGGTGTCGGGGCGCACCGGCTCGCTGGCCCGGACCTTCGACCGGATCGTGGCCCTGCTGACGGCGCGGGGTTACCTGTCCGCCGACGGTGGGGTGACCGACGCAGGTCGGATGCTGGGCCGGATCTGGACGGAGGCCGACCTGCTGGTCGCCGAGTGTCTGCGGCGGGGCGTCTGGGACGGCCTGTCCCCGGCGGAATTGGCCGCCGCCGTCTCGGTGGTGGTGTTCGAGGCCCGGCGGGACGTCGACGAGCGGGCGTCGCTGCCGCGGGGGCCGGTCGCCGATGCGGTCGACGAGACGCTCAAGCTGTGGAGCGAGATCGAGGCCGACGAGGCGCAGCGGGGCCTGACCGCCACCCGGGAGCCGGATCTCGGGTTCGCCTGGCCGATCTACCGGTGGGCGCGGGGGGAGACCCTGGCCAAGGTGCTCGCCAGCGGGCACCAGTTCGACGGGGAGATGCCGGCCGGGGATTTCGTCCGCTGGGCCCGACAGGTCGCCGACCTGCTCGGTCAACTATCCGACTCCGGTGGGGCGTCGGTCGAGTTGCGGGCTACCGCACGACAGGCGATCGCCGCCGTGAACCGGGGCGTACTCGCCCATTACACCTCCGCCTGATTATCACTTTCGGTCACCGTCGGGCGGTGAATCGACGCATCGGACGGTCACCGTGACGGCACCCCGCGGATTGCCGGGGGGCCGCTGTTGCGCCTGCTCGCAGGCTCCCCGATCATTGCTCGGGCGCGGTCGCCTACGCGCCGGTAATGAGTGGGGGGAAGACCGCCGTGGCGGAGATCAATCACTTTGAGTACGGGTGGATCACACCGGCGCTGAGTTACGCGCTGTCCGTGCTCGGTTCGTTCCTCGGTCTGGTCTGCGCCGGGCGGATCCGTACCGCAACCGGGTCCGGTCAGCGGTTCTGGTGGGGTCTGCTGGCAGCCTGGGCGATCGGTGGCACCGCGATCTGGGCGATGCACTTCATGGCCATGCTCGGGTTCGCGGTCACCGGCACCCGCATCCGGTACGACGTGCCGCTGACCGCCGCGAGCACGGTGATCGCCGTCACCGCCGTCGGGATCGGCCTGGCCATCGTCGGCACCGGCCGGCTCAGCGCCGCGAAGGTCCTCGGCGGTGGCCTGTTCACCGGGATCGGCGTCGCGGCCATGCACTACACCGGGATGGCCGCGATGCGGCTCAACGGTGACCTGAACTACGACGCCATCCGGGTCGGGCTGTCGGTGGCCATCGCCATCGTCGCGGCCACCGTGGCCCTGTGGCTGGCGATGACCGTCCGCCGGGGCCTGGCGATCGTCGGGTCCGCCCTGCTGATGGGGGTGGCGGTCAACGGCATGCACTTCACCGGGATGAGCGCCCTGTCGGTGCACCTGCACGGGCAGCGCGGCGAGGTGACCGGCGCGGGGGTGAGCACCCTGCTGGTGCCGATCGTCCTCGCGGTGATCTTCGTGGTGGTGGGGCTGGTCTACGCGCTGCTGGCCGCGCCCACCGACGACGACCGGGCCGCCGCCGCCTACCTGCAGGCCCGGCAGGTCAACGCGCCGGCCGTCGAACCGCAGACGGCCCCGGACCCGGTGGGCCTGCGCGCCCGGTCGAGCACCCTGGGCCGGCCGGGCACCCCGTTCCCGTCCCGCCGGGACGCCCCACCCCCGTCGTCGCGCTGACCGCCGCGCGCTCCGACGGCGGGACCCGACCGCCCGGTCGGTGGTGCGGGCGGACCGGTGGACGAGCCGCCCGCTCCGTCTCCGCGCGGTCAGTGCTGGGCGAGGGCGTCGACCAGCCGCCGGCACGAGCCGGCCAGGTTCCACCGTTGGGCCAGCTCCAGCAGCCGGTCGGGGTCGGCGGGCGCGGCCGGCAGGGCGGTCGGCAGCGCCGGCAGCGGGACGTCGGTGGCGACCCGCACCACCTTCGGGGCCACCGCCAGGTAGTCGCGGGCACCGTCGAGCTTGGCGCGCAGCCCCGGGGCGAACCCGGAGCCGGGGTCGTCGAGCGCGGCGAGGATGCCGGGCAGGCCGCCGTAGCGGTCGATGAGCCGGGCGGCCGTCTTCTCGCCCACCCCGGGCACGCCGGGCAGCCCGTCGCTCGGGTCACCGCGCAGGGCGGCGAAGTCGGCGTACCGGTCGGCGGGTACGCCGTAGCGGGCCCGGACGGCGGCGTCGTCGCAGTCGTCGAGCTTGGCCACCCCGCGACCGATGTAGAGCAGCCGGACCCGGCGGTCGTCGTCGACGAGCTGGAACAGGTCGCGGTCGCCGGAGACCACCTCCACCGGGCCGGGCTGGGTGACCGACAGGGTGCCCAGCACGTCGTCGGCCTCGTAGCCGGTCGCGCCGACGGCGGTGATGCCGATCGCGGCCAGCACGTCGAGGATGACCGGCACCTGCGGGGAGAGGGTGTCCGGCACCTCCTCGCCGCCGGCCGGGGCGACCCGGTGCGCCTTGTACGACGGCAGCAGCTCCACCCGCCAGGCGGGCCGCCAGTCGTGGTCGAGTGCGCAGACCATCCGGTCGGGCCGGCGGGTGCGGACCAGTTGGGCGAGCATGTCGAGGAACCCGCGCACGGCGTTGACCGGCTGGCCGTCGTCGGTCCGCGCCGCCGACTCGGGCACCCCGAAGTAGGCCCGGAAGTAGAGGCTGGGGGCGTCGATCAGCAGGATCGGCTGTTGGTCTGCCACGCCCGACAGCCTGGCACATGCCACCGACGACATGGGGACCGTGTCGGCCCGGTCTCCACTGTCACGGGCGCATGGCCTCCCGCGCCGAGGTCGTAGGTCGGCAGCGCCTTGCCGGGGTGCTGCGAATTCACAGTGTTCTGTCAGCCGGATCCGGTTGACACGCGATTCTCGTTTCGTGAATCATTGATCGTAGTTCGAGGGGGAGTACCCAGACGCTCAATGCGCCGTCGTCAGTACGGATCCGGCCCATCCGGGTTCCGGCGGCCAGGCCACCGGTGCGGTGGCTCGGGGAGACCTTCGACCAGCACGCCGGCCCGCGGTCGCGGGTTCGGCTGGTCGGAAAGGTATCCCGATGGCCGTCTCCTGGTGGATCTGGGCCCTGCTCATGGTCGCGGTGGCCGCGATGCTCGCCGTCGATCTGTTCCTGCACCGCGACAACCACGTCATCGGCTTTCGTGAGGCCGCAGTCTGGTCGGGCATCTGGATCACCGCCGGGCTGCTGTTCGGCGTGATCCTGTGGGCGTGGCAGGGCAGCGACGCGGCCGGCACCTACTACGCCGGCTACCTGATCGAGAAGGCCCTGTCGATCGACAACGTCTTCGTCTTCGCGCTGATCTTCACCTATTTCGCCGTACCGCCCGCGTTCCAGCACAAGGTGCTGTTCTGGGGCGTCATCGGCGCCCTGGTCTTCCGCCTGGTGTTCATCTTCGTCGGGGCCGAACTGCTGGAGACCTTCTTCTGGACCGCTTACGTGTTCGGCGTCTTCCTCATCTACACCGGCTACAAGATGGCCTTCCGGCACGGCGGGCAGACATCACCCGACCGCAACCCGGTCGTGCGCCTGGTCCGTAAGATCATCCCCACCGACGCCGCCTACCACGGCGACAAGTTCTTCACCCGCGTCTCCGGCAAGCGCGTCGCCACCCTGCTGTTCGTGGTGCTCATCGCGATCGAGGCCACCGACCTGATCTTCGCCATCGACTCCGTGGCCGCAATCCTGGCCATCACCACCAGCACCTTCATCGTGTGGACCGCCAACGCGTTCGCCATCCTGGGCCTGCGCAGCCTGTACTTCTGCCTCGCCGGGCTGCTTCGCCGCTTCGTCCACCTGCACTACGGCCTCGCCGTCCTGCTCGCCTTCGCCGGCGTCAAGCTCATCCTGTCCGAGACCCCGGTCGGGAAACTGCCCATCCCGGTCACCCTCGGCGTGATCGTCGTGACGATCACCGTGTCGATCGGGTGGAGCCTGCGTTCCACCCGCGGCAGCACCGCTGCGATCGACGGCCCGGCTCCCGGCACCGGCGACCCGGCCACCTCGTCGAACACGCCCACCTCACGCCGTTGAGCCACGTCCGGAGGGCCCACCCCGACAGGGACACCGGTGACCGCGACCCACCTGCCACCGCCATCGTGGGCCGGTCCTCCCCAACGCCCGCGCCGGGGTGGGCGCCGGTCGGGAACCGGCGTGACGGCACGGTGGCCGCCGGGTGAGACTGCCGGGCATGGAGTTCGTGCCCGGTCTTGTCCTGTGCCGCCGCTTCCACGACGAGGCGGTCGCGCCGCTGCTGGTGGACCGCCTGCCCGGCCTGCGGTACTCCGCCGGACTGCTCGACGGCGGTTCGGAGCTGCTGGGTCTGGACACCGAGCGCTCCACCGACCACGACTGGGGGCCACGGGCCCAGGTCTTCGTCGCCGACCCGGCCGACGCGGCACCGGTGCGCGCGGCACTGGCCGACCTGCCGGCCTCGTTCCTGGGCCGGCCGACCCGGTTCCTCAGTTGGCCGACCGCCCGGCTGGGGGTGCCCGACGTCGCCGGGGACCGCAGCGGGGTGCAGGTGTTCCTGTTGCGGGACTGGCTGCGGGACCGGCTCGGTTTCGATCCGACCGTCGCGGTCACCACCGACGACTGGCTCGCCGTGCCGACCCAGCGGTTGGCCGAGCTGACCGGCGGTGCGGTCTTCCACGACGGGCTGCACGGTGCCCTCGGCGCGGTCCGGGCCGCCCTGGCCTGGTATCCGGACGACGTGTGGCGGCACGTGCTGGCCGCCGGGTGGACCCGGGTGGGGCAGGCCGAGCATCTCGTCGGTCGGTGTGCCGAGGTGGGCGACGCGCTGGGCAGCCGGCTGGTGGCCGCCCGCGTCGCCCGGGACCTGATGCGGCTCGGTCTGCTGGCCCGTCGCCGCTGGCCGCCGTACGACAAGTGGCTCGGCAGCGTGTTCGCCGCGCTACCGGACGCCGGCCCGGTGGTGGCGGCGCTGGCGGACACGCTCGGTCCGGGTGACTGGCCGCACCGGCAGGCGGGGCTGGTGCGGGCGCTGGAGACGGTCGCCGGGTGGACCGACGACACCGGGCTGGCCGGGCCGGTCGACGTCACGGTCCGGCCCTTCCACGGGCGGCCCTTCCTGGTGCTCGACGCGCCCCGCCTGGCCACCGCGCTGCGCAACTCGATCGTCGACCCGTCCCTGCGGGACCGTCCCCTGGTCGGCGCGGTGGACCAGTACGTCGACAGCGTGGACGTGCTGACCCACGCCGACCGGGTCCGCCGGGTCGGTGCCGCCGTCACCGGCTGACGGACCCGGCGGCCGGTCAGCCCCGCAGCCGGGAGCGGATGAACGCTCCCGACTCGGTCAGCACGGCGGTGCCGGTGAAGTCGGTGCCGGCGCAGGTGCCCCGGCGGAACACCGAGTTGCTCTCCGGGCCGTCGGACCAGCTCCACATCGAGTAGCTGATCTTCAGGCGTTGCAGCAGGTCCAGCCAGGTGGTGGCGCTGGCCAGATCGTTGGGGCCGTCGCCGGTGAAGGTCTGGGTGCCGAACTCGCTGACGAACAGCGGCAGGCTCCGGGCGGCCCGGGCCACCGTCTCGCGTTGCAGGTCCCGGTGGGACGCGGCGTAGAAGTGGAACGTGTACATGATGTTCCCGGCCTCGACCGGGTCGTCGGTCACCTCGGTCTCGTCGGCGCCCTCGGAGACGCCGAGGGAGGAGAAGCCCCGGGTGCCGACCAGCACCACGCTGTCCGGGTCGGCGGCCCGGATCACCGGGATGACCTGCTCGGCGTAGCTCTTGATGGTGGCCCAGGCGACCCCGTTGGGTTCGTTGGCGATCTCCCAGAGCACATTGGTCCGTGCGGCGTGCCGGGCGGCGACCTCGGCGAAGAACGACCGGGCCCGGTCCAGGTTGACCAGCGGGTCGCCGGGGGTCAGGACGTGGAAGTCGACCACCACGTAGAGGCCGAGCGCGCTGGCGGTCTCCACCGCCTCGTCGACCCGGCGGGTGAAGCCGGCCGGGTCGGTCTCGAATCCTCCCTCCTGGACGTACATCGCCACCCGGACGAAGTCGGCCCGCCAGTCGGTGCGCAGCGCGGCCAGCGAGCCGGGGTTGAGGCAGTCCGGGAAGAACTGCAGGCCGTGGCTGCTCATCCCGCGCAACTGGACCGGCTCGCCGGCCGCGTCGCACAGGTGCACCCCGCACACCCGCAGCGGGCCGTGCCGGTCCACCGGGGACCCGACGGGCGCGGCGGCCGGTGCCCCGGTGGCGGGGATCGTGGCCGGGGTCGTGGCGTCGGCGGTGGCCGGTGGCGGGTCGGCCGCCCGGGTGCGGGCCGGGCCGGTGGCGGCCGGTGGTGCGGTGTCGGTCTCGGCGTTCGCGGTGGGGACGGTCAGGGCCGCCCAGCCGGCGACGAGCGCGGCGAGGGCCACCGCCGTCGAGGTCAGTGCTGCGCGTCGGTGCATGGGGACTCCGGTCGGGCTCGTCGGGACCGGGGAAGGCGTCCGGTGGTACGTAGCCGCGGCGGGCGCGGTTCACCGGAGGCGTCGGCCCCCGCCGGACTGGGCCGGAACCCGAACGACCGTTAAGCTTGCGGGGTGGCGCCCGACGGACGACGGGCGGCGGCTCACCCACCTCTGGAGCTCATCGCGCTATGACTGTCGACCGCATCCTCCCCACCGACGAGGCCCACGACCTGCTCGACCTCGCCACCGAACTGGCCGACCGGGAACTCGCGCCCCGGGCCGCCGGTTTCGAGGAGCGCGCCGAGTTCCCCCGCGACGTGCTGCGCACCCTGGGCCGGGCCGGCCTGCTGGGCCTGCCGTACGCCGAGGAGCACGGCGGCGCGGCCCAGCCGTACGAGGTATACCTCCAGGTGCTGGAGATCCTCGCCGGCCGGTGGCTCGCGGTCGCCGAGGCGGTCAGCGTGCACACCCTGTCCTGCTACCCGCTCGCCGAGTTCGGCACCGACGCCCAGCGCAAGCTGCTGCCGGAGCTGGTGGGTGGGGAGCTGCTCGGGGCGTACTGCCTGTCGGAGCCGCAGGGCGGCTCGGACGCCGCCGGGTTGACCACCCGGGCGGTCCGCGACGGCGACGACTACCGGGTCACCGGGGTCAAGGCGTGGATCACGCACGCCCGGGTGGCGGACTTCTACAACGTGTTCTGCCGGACGGGCGGGCCGGGCCCGAAGGGCATCTCCTGCCTGCTGGCCGACCGGGGCACGCCGGGCATCGCCCCGCAGGCGGCCGAGCGGACGATGGGGCTGCGTTCGTCGCCGGTGGCGCAGATCGCCTTCGACGACGCCCGGGTGCCGGCCGAGCGGCTGATCGGCGGGGAGGGCGCGGGCTTCACCATCGCGATGTCCGCGCTGGATTCGGGGCGGCTGGGCATCGCCGCCTGCGCGGTCGGTCTGGCCCAGGCGGCGCTGGACTACGCCGTGGGCTACGCCCGCCAGCGGCAGCAGTTCGGCCGGGCCATCGTCGACTTCCAGGGGGTGGGGTTCCTGCTGGCCGACGCGGCCACCCAGATCTCCGCCGCGCGGGCGCTGACCCTGGCCGCGGCCCGGCTGCGCGACGCCGGCCGGCCGTACTCGATCGAGGCGGCCAAGGCGAAGCTGTTCGCCACCGACGTGGCGATGCGGGTGACCACCGACGCGGTGCAGGTGCTCGGCGGGGCCGGCTACGTGGCTGACCACCCGGTCGAGCGGTACATGCGCGAGGCGAAGGTGCTCCAGATCGTCGAGGGCACCAACCAGATCCAGCGGCTGGTGATCTCCCGGGCGCTGGCGAGGGACTAACCTGTGCCGGTGACGTTTCCCCGGATCACCATCGACCCCGAGGTGATGGGCGGCGCACCCTGCGTGCGGCAGTCCCGTGTCCCGGTGGCGACCCTGCTGGCGATGATGGCGGAGGGCATGTCGGTGACGGACATCCTCACCGATCTGCCCTTCCTCGACGAGGAGGATCTGGCCGAGGTGCTCAACTTCGCGGCCGACGCGGTGCGCGACCGGGCGGCCCGCTGAGCGTCACATCGGGCGGGACGTCGTCGCCAGGGGAGCGCTCCACCGGGTAGGTTGCACGGGTGGAGGAGATCGACCGTGCCATCGTCGCCGCGCTGACCGCCGACGGCCGTCTGTCGTACACGGATCTGGCGGAGCGGGTCGGCCTGTCGGTCTCGGCCGTGCACCAGCGGGTCCGCCGGCTGGAACAGCGCGGCGTGATCAACGGGTACACCGCCCGGGTGTCGTTCGAGGCGTTGGACCTGCCGATGACCGCGTTCGTGGCGATCCGGCCGTTCGACCCGTCGCAGCCGGACGACGCGCCGGAGCGGCTGGCCCACCTGCCCGAGATCGACTCCTGCTACTCGGTGGCGGGGGAGGACTTCTACCTGCTGCTGGTTCGGGTGGCCGGGCCGGCCGACCTGGAACGGGTGCTCCAGGAGATCCGCACCGCCGCGAACGTCACCACCCGCACGACGGTGGTGCTGTCCACCCCGTACGAGGGGCGTCCGCCGAAGGTGGCGGTGGGGGAGCTGCGGGGCCGTACCCGCAGCGGCCCGGAGGCCCCGGCGTAGCTGCCGCTCAGCGGCCGTTCCAGCGCAGGATCACCGGGCGGCCGTGTTCGTAGCCGAGCACGCTGACGGTGGCGGTGTCCAGGCGTAGTTTGCCGCCGCCGGCGGGGGGCAGGCCGATCCACCGGGCACCGACCACCCGGAGCAGGTGGGCGTGTCCGACCAGCCCGACGTCGCCCTGGGCCAGCAGCGGTGTGAGCCGGGCGAGTATCCGGTCGACCCGGGCCCCGACCTGGTCGGGGGCCTCCCCGCCGGGGCAGCCGTCGGTCCAGAGGTCCCAGTCGGGGCGCCCGGTGTGGATGTCGGCGGTGGTGCGGCCCTCGTACCGGCCGTAGTTCCACTCGGTGAGGTCGTCGTCGGTGTCGTCGACGGTGAGGCCGGCGAGCTGCGCGGTGCGCAGCGCCCGGCGTCGGGGGCTGGCGAGCACGGTGGCGAAGCGCTGCCCGGCCAGCACCCCGGCCAGGGCGCGGGCCTGCCGTTCGCCGTCGGGGGTCAGCTCCAGGTCGGTGTACGAGGTGTGCCGTCGGCTGGCGCTCCACGTCGTCTCGCCGTGCCGGATCAGGATGATCTCGCTCATCCGCCCAGTCAACCAGCATCCGCCGGTCCCAGCCGACCACCTATTGTCCTAGGATGCCTTAGAGATGGTGCGCCCCGGCGCACCCCTTCTGATGAGCGCCTACGGCGCGGTTTGTTTCGGGTCGGCCGGATCGGGGACGCCACAGGTACGGGGCGACGGCCCCGTGACCGCCGCAGCGACAGGAGGCGACATGAGCTTCACCGACAAGGCGAAGAACAAGGCCCAGGAGCTGACCGGCGCCGCGAAGGAGCGGCTCGGCGACATGACCGACAACGAGCGGATGCGGGCCGAGGGCGCCACCGAGCAGAGCGAGGCGCGGGCCCGGCAGGCCGGCGAGCACGTCAAGGACGCCGGTCGGGACGTCCGGGACGCCATGCGCTGACGATCCGCGCTCACCGGGTGGCCCCTGGGGACGGTGCGGGGGCCATCCGGGTTAGCGTGCGGGCATGCTGGTCGCCCGTTCGCTGGTGTTGTTCGTCCTGGCCGCGCTCGCCGAGATCGGTGGGGCGTGGCTGATCTGGCAGGGCTGGCGGGAGCACCGGGGCCTGTGGTGGGTTGCCGCCGGGGTGCTCGCGTTGGGTGTCTACGGGTTCGTGGCGACGTTCCAGCCGGAGGCGAACTTCGGGCGCATCCTGGCCGCGTACGGCGGGGTGTTCGTGGCGGGGTCGCTGGCGTGGGGGGTGCTGGTCGACGGTTTCCGGCCGGACCGGTGGGACCTGGCGGGCGCGGCGATCTGCCTGCTCGGGGTCGCCGTGATCATGTACGCCCCGCGCGGGGCGTGACGCCCGTCGCCCCCGCGACCAGGTCCGGGTCACGGGGGCGACGGGGTGGTGCGGGTCAGTCGTCGCGGTGGGCGGCCCACCACTGCTGGCCGGCCTCGGGGAGGGTGTCGATCGGGTCGTAGTAGGCGTAGCGCTTGTTGAGCGCCTCCAGGTCGGCCGACTCGATGGAGGTGCGGTAGTTCTTGGTCCAGTAGGAGATGCCGCGTTCCCGGTCGTACTCGGTGAGCATGTGCACCCAGCGCTTGCCGACGAAGGGCACGTCGCAGACGATCCGGGGGGTGGCGTAGCCGGGCAGGTAGCCCATGATGTCGTGCTGGAGCTGCTGGGCGTGCCAGACGGGGACCCGCCAGTGCTCGGCGTTGGGGATCATGTCGCACATGTAGAAGTAGTACGGCAGGATGCCGGCCTCACCCTGCAGGGCGAAGCACAGGTCGAGCAGGTCCTCGCTGGTGGCGTTGACGCCGCGCATGAGCACGCCCTGGTTGCGCACGTCGCGGACGCCGACGTCGAGGGCGGTCTGGGCGGCCTTCGCGACCAGCGGGGTGATCGACTGGGCGTGGTTGACGTGGGTGTGGATGGCCAGGTTGACGCCGCGTCGGGCGGCGGTGCGGGCGACCCGCTCCAGCCCCTCGACGACGTCGTTCTTGAGCCAGTGCTGGGGCAGGCCCATCAGGGCCTTGGTGGCGAGCCGGATGTCGCGGACGGTTTCCAGTTCGAGCAGCCGCATCAGGTACGACTCGAGATTGCGCCACGGGACGTTGGCCACGTCGCCGCCGGAGACGACCACGTCGCGGACGCCGGGGTGGGCCTTGAGGTAGGCGATGTGGGCGTCGTAGCGGTCGACGGGCTTGAGGGTGAGCTTGAGTTTGTCGACGGCGGGGGTGGAGTTGCCGACCAGGTCCATCCGGGTGCAGTGCCCGCAGTACTGGGGGCAGGTGGAGAGCAGTTCGGCGAGGACCTTGGTGGGGTAGCGGTGGGTGAGGCCCTCGGCGACCCACATGTCGTGCTCGTGCAGGGAGTCGCGGCTGGCGTAGGGGTGCGAGGGCCAGTCGGTGCGCCGGTCGGCGGTGACGGGGATCATGTAGCGGCGGATGGGGTCGGCGCGGAACGCCTCGGTGGTCATCGGGGCGAACGGCACCATCGTGTTGATCATCTGGGGTGGCACCAGCATCGACATGGTGGCCAGGGCCTGCTGGTCGGCGGCGAGGTCGGTGTAGAAGCTCTCGTCGACGGTGTCGCCGAGGACGGCGCGTAGCTGCTTGATGTTCTTGACGCAGTTGACGCGTTGCCACTGGGCGTTCTCCCACTGTTCGCGGGTGACGTCCCGCCAGCCGGGGAAGCGGGTCCAGTCGGGTTCGACCAGGGGGCTGCGGCGGTATTCGTAGGGCTGCCCGGCGGTGGGTGCGGCGGCGGGGGCGGGGCGGGGCCCGGGGATGGTCGCGATCGGTTGGGTCTGGGTCACGGCCCCTCCTCGTGGTGCGTGTGGCCGGGGTGACCGGCGGGCGATGATCGGTGGATCCGAAGGCTACTGGAAAATATCCGGCGAAGAAATTAGTCTGCCGTAAGTTTTCCCGCGATGCGAGTCCTGGTCGGGGCTTCGGGCGGTGGAGAGGGGGAGGTCGGCGTGACGTCACCGGTGGGTCTGCACCGCGTCGTGGAACCGGCGGGGGTGCTGCCGCAGGCGGCCCGGCGGTTGGACACCGACCCGCGGATCGCCCCCAACGAGGTGCGGATCCGGGTGGAGCGGCTGAACCTGGACGCGGCGAGTTTCCGGCAGCTGGCGCAGAAGCACGGCGGGGACGGGGAGAAGGTCCGTGCCGAGGTGCTGGAGATCGTGTCGGCGCGGGGCAAGATGCAGAATCCGGTGACCGGGTCGGGTGGGATGCTTATCGGCACCGTGGAGGAGGTCGGCCGGCGGTCGCCGTTGGGGTTGGCGGTGGGTGACCGGGTGGCGACGTTGGTGTCGTTGACGCTGACCCCGCTGGCGATCCTCGACGGGCTGGCCCGTTGGGACGGGCGTAGCGAGCAGGTGCCGTGTGACGGGTACGCGATCCTGTTCGCCCGGTCGATCGCGGCGGTGCTGCCGGCGGATCTGCATCCGGAGTTGGCGTTGGCGGTGCTGGACGTGTGCGGTGCGCCGGCGTTGACGGCCCGGGTGGTCGCCGAGCAGGTGGCGCGGCGGGAGCGGGCCGGTGACGGGTCGCCGGTGACGGTGGCGGTGATCGGTGGGGCGGGCAAGAGCGGGTCGTTGTCGTTGGCGGCGGCGCGGCGGGCGGGTGCCGGTCGTACGGTGGGGGTGGTGCCGGTGGCGGGGGAGCGGGACGCGCTGGTGGCGGCCGACCTGGCGTCGGTGGTGGCGTTGGCCGACGCCCGGGATCCGGTAGGGGTGTCGTCGGCGGTGACGACGGCGTTGGGTGGGCCGGCGGACGTGACGGTGGTGTGCGTGGACGTGCCGGGGTGTGAGCACGGCGCGGTGTTGGCCACGGCGGACGGCGGCACGGTGATCTTCTTCTCGATGGCGACGAGTTTCGCGGCGGCGGCCCTGGGTGCGGAGGGGTTGGCGGCGGACGTGACGATGCTGGTGGGCAACGGTTACGTGCCGGGGCACGCGGAGTTGGCGTTGGGGTTGGTGCGGTCGGAGCCGGGGGTACGTGGTCTCTTCGCGTCCCGGTTGGCGGCAGACTGAGTGCCATGACGAACCCCTCGACGTTGTACCGCGGTGGAGTGCTGCACTGTCCGGCGGAGCCGAGCGCGACGGCGCTGTTGGTGCGGGACGGGCAGATCGCCTGGTTGGGTGTGGACGCGGACGCGCCGGTCGCGGACCGGGTGGTGGAGCTGGGTGGGGCGCTGGTGACGCCGGCGTTCGTGGACGCGCACGTGCACGCGACGGACACCGGGTTGGTGTTGTCGGGTCTGGATCTGTCGTCGGTGCGGTCGGCGGCTGGGTTGCTGGACGCGGTGGCGGTGTTCGCGGCGGGTCTGCCGTCGGACGCGGTGGTGTTGGGGCACGGCTGGGACGAGTCGGGTTGGGTGGATGCGGCGTTGCCGGACGCGGCGGGGTTGGACCGGGCGGCGGGTGGCCGGCGGGTGTATCTGTCGCAGGCGTCGATCCATTCGGCGTTGGTGTCGCAGGCGTTGTTGGCGGCGTGTCCGCAGGTGGTGGGTTTGCCGGGTTTTGACGCGTCGGGGTGGTTGCGGCGGGACGCGCACCATGTGGTGCGGGCGGCGGCGCGGGCCGGGGTGACGCGGGGGCAGCGGGTGGCGGCGCAGCGGGTGGCGTTGGCGCGGGCGGCGTCGTTGGGGATCGCGGCGGTGCACGAGTGTGGTGGGCCGGAGATCTCCGACGAGGAGGATTTCACGGGTCTGTTGGGTCTGTCTGGTGCCGGTGGGCCGGAGGTGTACGGGTACTGGGGTGAGTTGTCGGGGGCGGCGCGGGCGCGGGAGTTGGGGGCGGTGGGGGCGGGTGGTGATCTGTTCGCGGACGGGGCGTTGGGGTCGCGCACGGCGCATCTGTCGGGGCCGTACCGCGATGGTGAGGGGTGTGGGCACGGGTATCTGAGCGCTGATCAGGTGCGTGATCATCTGGTGGACTGTGCGGCGCACGGGGTGCAGGGCGGGTTCCACGCGATCGGTGACGCGGCGATCGCGACGGTGCTTGCGGGCTTCGCGGGGGCGGTGGCGCGGTTGGGCACGGATCGGGTGCGGGCGGCGCGGCACCGGGTGGAGCACGCGGAGATCATGAGCAAGCGGTTGATCGCCGGGTTCGTGGAGTACGGGATCGTGGCGAGCATGCAGCCGGCGTTCGACCGGTTGTGGGGTGGTGCGGGTCGGATGTACGAGTCGCGGTTGGGGTTGGACCGGTCGTGGGAGTCGAACCCGATGGGGGCGATGCACTCGGTCGGGGTGGCGTTGGCGTTCGGGTCTGATTCGCCGGTGACGCCGTTGGATCCGTGGGGTTCGGTGCGGGCTGCGGCGGCGCACCACAATCCGGCGCAGCGGATGAGTGTGCGGGCGGCGTTCGCGGCGCACACCCGGGGCGGCTGGCGGGCGGTGCATCTGGACAACGAGGGTGTGATCGCCAAGGGCGCTCCGGCGACGTTCGCGGTGTGGGACACCCCTGCGGGGGTGGAGCGGGGTCTGCCGGTGTTGCAGGCCGAGGATCCGGAGGCGCGGGGTCCGCAGGATCCGACGCCGTTGCCGGTGTGTCGGGCGACGGTGCTGCGTGGTGAGGTCATCTATGAGGAAGGCGTGTCGTGAGCGAGCGGACCATTGAGGTGCGGGTCGGCGTCGTCGTCGGGTGCGGCGGGTTGACGTGGTGAGCGGGAAGCTCGACCTGGATCCGGTGCTGGTGGCGCGGGCGCGGGAGTTGGCGCGGCGGGCCGGGCAGCCGGTGGTGGAGTTGGCGCGTACCCACACCACGGTGTCGGTGGAGCGGGCGGTGCTGCGCCTGGCGGGGGTGGCGGGTGCGGACCCGGACGGTATTCCGTGGGTGAACCGTCTGGTGGACGCGGTGGTCGCGGATGTGGGGTTGGGGCACGGGGTGGCGGTGTCGGTGTTCGACGCGTTGGTGCGGGAGCAGTTGGACGACGTGACGTTGCTGGCGCAGAAGGCGGCGGCGGGGTCGGTGCGGTTCACGCAGCCCACCGGTAGGGCGGCGACGGCGGCCCGGAGGGCGGCCCGTAAGGCGGTCGGTGCGGGTGTGCGGCGGATCGACAGGCGGCGGGTGGAGCGGGAGCGCCTCGTGAAGCGGTACGGGGATCCGAAGCAGCGGCCGTGGATCTATCTGATCGTGGCGACGGGGGACATCTACGAGGACATTCCGCAGGCGCAGGCGGCGGCGCGGGCGGGCGCGGATGTGATCGCGGTGATCCGGTCGACGGGGCAGTCGTTGTTGGACTACGTGCCGGAGGGGGCGACCCGGGAGGGTTTCGCGGGTACGTACGCGACGCAGGAGAACTTCCGGTTGATGCGGGCGGCGTTGGACGAGACGTCGAGGGAGTTGGGTCGGTACGTGCGGTTGACGAACTACGCGTCGGGGTTGTGCATGCCGGAGATGGCGACGTTGGCCGGTCTGGAGCGGCTGGACATGATGCTCAACGATTCGATGTACGGGATTCTGTTCCGGGACATCAACCCGATTCGGACGTTCGTGGATCAGCGGTTCTCGCGGCAGGTGCATGCGCGGGCGGGGATCATTATCAACACCGGTGAGGACAATTACCTGACCACGGCGGATGCGGTGGATGAGGCGCACACGGTGACGGTGTCGCAGTTGTTGAACGAGTTCTTCGCGCACGAGGCGGGGTTGGCGGACGCGCAGTTGGGGTTGGGGCACGCGTTCGAGATCAATCCGGAGGTGCCGGAGTCGTTCCGGTTGGAGTTGGCGCACGCGTTGCTGGCGCGGGAGTTGTTCCCGGATGCGCCGTTGAAGTGGATGCCGCCGACGAAGCACATGACGGGGGACGTGTTCCGGGGGAATCTGCTGGACGGGTTCTTCAATCTGGTGGGGACGATGACGGGGCAGGGGATCCTGCTGGTGGGGATGATGACCGAGGCGGTGGTGACGCCGTGGTTGTCGGACCGGGACATCGCCCTGCAGAACGTGCGGTACGTGTTGGGTGCGGCGGGCGGGTTGCACGAGGATTTCGTGCCGGCGCCGGGTGGGTTCATCCAGCAGCGGGCGCACCGGGTGCTGGGTGAGGCGGTGGATCTGCTGGAGCGGATCGGTGACCAGTCGTTGTTGACGGCGATCGCTGAGGGCACGTTCGGGATCATGAAGCGGCCGGCGGACCGGGGTAAGGGCCTGTCCGGGGTGGCGCGGCACGAGGCGGACTACTACAACCCGGCCACGGAGATCCTGGAGCAGACCCCGTGAGTGAGAAGACGATCGTGCGGCCGTACGGGGACACCACGGGTGACGGCATGGTGCAGGTGTCGTTCACGTTGCCGGTGTCGCACGACAAGCGGGCCGAGGGTGCGGCGGTGCAGTTGGCGAACAGGATGGGCATCGATCCGGCGATGCTGGTGCACGCGAAGCCGATGAGTGACGGGTTCACGTTCTTCGTGGTGTACGGGCGGGTGAACCATCTGGTGGACCTGTCGGCGGTGCAGGTGGTGGAGCGGGATTATCCGCTGCTGTCGGCCAAGGAGGTCAACGCGGTGGTGAAGCGGCGGTTGCGTCGCAAGCTGTCGGTGGTGGGGGCGTGTATCGGCACGGACGCGCACACGGTGGGCATCGACGCGATCCTCAACGTGAAGGGTATCGCCGGGGAGAAGGGGCTGGAGTACTACCGGGAGTTGAAGGTCACCAATCTGGGTGCGCAGGTGAGTGTGCCGGAGCTGGTGGGGGCGGCCCGGCGGGAGCGGGCGGATGCGGTGCTGGTGTCGCAGGTGGTGACGCAGCGGGATGCGCATCTGCACAACACGCGGGAGATGTCGGCGGCGTTCCGGGAGGCGATGCCGGCGGGGAAGCGGCCGTTGCTGATCGTGGGTGGGCCGCGGTTCGACGAGACGATGACCGCGGAGCTGGGCGTGGACCGGATCTTCGGTCGGGGTACCACGCCGGGTGAGGTGGCGTCGTACCTGGTGCATGCGTTGGTGACGAGCAGGGAGGCGCGGGGATGAGTGGTGCACGGTTGGGGTTGACGGTGACGCACCGGCGGTACGTGCCGTACGCGCATGCCCACTATGCGGGGAACCTGGTGGACGGGGCGTACGTGTTGGGGTTGTTCGGGGATGTGGCGACGGAGGTGTGTATCCGTACCGATGGTGACGAGGGCTTGTTCGCGTCGTACTCGGACGTGCAGTTCGTGTCGTCGGTGCGGGCGGGTGACGTGGTGGAGGTGACGGCGACGGTGGTGCGGGTGGGTACCCGCAGTCGGGGGATCGACTTCGTGGCGCGGGTGGTGTGCCGGGGTCGGCCGGAGCGGGGTGCGTCGGCGGCGGAGGTGTTGGCGGAGCCGCTCGTGGCGGTGACGGCGACGGGCACCGTGGTCGTTGCGGCGGCGGCGTGAGGCTGGCGGTCTGCGCCGACGTCGGGTCGACCTGGACGAAGGCGGCGGTGGTGGATCTGGAGGCGGGCCGGTTGGTGGGGGCGGCGTCGGCGCCCACGTCGGTCGGTACGGATGTGCTGCACGGGTTGGACGCGGCGGTGGGCGCGGCGGCCGACGGGGCCGGCGCGGGGCCGGCCGGGGTGCTGCCGTGGTACGTGTGTTCGTCGGCGGGGGGCGGGTTGCGGCTGGCGGTGGTGGGTTACGAGCCGTTGGTGACGGCGCAGGCGGGGCGGCGGGTGGGGTTGTCGGCGGGCGCGAACGTGGTGCACGTGGCGGCGGGCCGGTTGGGTGCGGCGGAGTTGGCGGCGGTGCGGGCGGCCCGCCCGGACGTGGTGTTGCTGGTGGGTGGCACCGACGGTGGGGACGTCGACACGGTGACGCACAACGCGACCCGGTTGGCGCGGGCCCGGTGGCGGGTGCCGGTGGTGTTGGCGGGCAACGTGGAGGTGCGTGACACGCTGCGGGGGGTGTTGGCGGCGGCGGGGGTGCCGGTGACGGTGGCGGACAACGTGCTGCCCCGGATCGGGGTGTTGGCGCCGGCGTCGGCGCGGGCGGCGATCCGGGAGGTGTTCCTGCGGCACGTGATCGGGGGGAAGCGGTTGTCGCGGGGGGCCCGGTTCGGCCGGTTGGTGCGGGCGGCGACCCCGGACGCGGTGTTGACGGGGGTGGAGGTCCTCGCCGATGTGGTGGGCGGTGACCTGGTGGTGGTGGACGTGGGTGGGGCGACGACCGACGTGTACTCGGTGTTGACGCCCGACGAGCGGGCCGACGGGCCGGGTCGGGAGGTGGCGGGGTCGTTGTGGCGGGCCCGCACGGTGGAGGGTGACCTGGGGATGCGGTGGAGTGCGCCGGGGGTGGTGCGGGCGGCGGTGGAGGAGCGGCTGCTCGATGCGGTGGAGCAGGAGACGTTGGGGGTGGCGGCGGCGGCGCGGGCGGCCGATCCGGGGTTCCTGCCGGTCGACGGCCGGGACCGGGCGGTGGAGGGGCGGATCGCGGGGTTGGCGGCGACGGTGGCGTTGCGGCGGCACGCCCGGGGTGCGGCGACGGGTGAGCGGGCGGGGCGGGATCTGCGGGACGTGCGGCTGCTGGTGGGTTCCGGTGGTGTGTTGCGTCACGCTGACGCCGGGGCGGCGGTGGGCGTGTTGACGCGGGTGTTGACCGATCATGCCGGGGGGTGGCCGTTGCCGCGGGCGGCGCGGCCGGTGGTGGACGTGGATTATGTGCTGGCCGCCGGTGGGTTGCTCGCCGCGGAGCATCCGGCTGCGGCGGGGGCGTTGCTGCGGCGGCATCTGGGTGGGGATTGAGACCTGCCGACGCGACACGCCGGGTCGGTGGGGACGACTGGCCGTGGGTGGGTTGACAGCGGCGGGGGTGTAGGCCGTACCGTCTTTGAGTCCTACTACGGGAAGCGGCTGTTGTTCGCTTCGTCCCTTCGTCCGCTGGCCGAGCGACATTGTTGGTGCATCGCGTCGCGGCGGCCAGGTCCAGCGGGCGGGGGTCGGCGGGGCGGCGCGAACCGGCCGCGGTTACCGGTGTACGGGCAGGGTGAGAGGCACGGCCAGTAGACAACGGCCAGGCGGGGGCAGCCAGTCCACCGTCGGGTCGGTCCGAAGGTCGGCGTCGCTCATTCTCGCCCCACCGGCCGGGAAGGGCCTGGGAGCATCGGGGCGCGGCTTAGGCCGCGCCCCGATTTCGTGTCCGCCCACCACGGCCGGCCCCCGGGTTCAGGGCGAGTGGGGCCGGGGTGACCTCGGCCGGTTCGGGCTCGGTGGCGTCGGGGTACCGGGCCGGGGCGGGTAGCCTTCGGCCCGTGATCGTGGTGAGGTGCCGGTGACGACGCTCGACCGGGATGAGACGCGTACCCCGACCGTGGTGCGGCCGGTCCGGTCGCCGTTGCCGCTGCGGGTGGCGGTGCCGGTGGCGGTGGCGGCCGGGCTGGCGATGCTGGTGGCGTTCCCGCCGTACGGTTGGTGGCCGTTGGCGGCGGTCGGGGTGGCCGGGTTGGCGGCGGCGACGCACCGGCGTCGGCTGCGCGCGGGCGCCGGGTTGGGTTTCCTGACCGGGGTGGCGTTGTTCGCTCCGCTGTTGGCGTGGACGAACCTGCACACCGGGCTGCTGCCGTGGGTGCTGCTGTCGCTGTTGCAGGCCGGCTACCTGGCGGTGCTGGGTGCGGCGACGGCGTGGGTGTCGCCGGTGGTGGACCGGTGGCGGTGGGCGTGGCCGCCGGTGACCGGGGTGTTGTGGGTGGGGCAGGAGGCGCTGCGGGACCGTACCCCGTTCGGGGGGTTCCCGTGGGGTCGGCTGGCGTTCAGCCAGGATTCGTCGCCGCTGTTGGGATGGGCGTGGTTGGGTGGTGCGCCGCTGGTCACCGGGGTGGTGGCGGTGGTCGGCGGGTTGCTGCTGGTGGCGGTGTGGCGGCGGTGGCCGGGGGTGCGGTGGCAGCGGGTGGCGGGGGTGGTGGCGGGTGTGGTGGTGCTGGTGGCGGCGGGGTGGCTGGTGCCGTCGGGCACCGGCACGGGCGGCCGTACGGTGCGGGTGGCGATCGTGCAGGGCAACGTGCCCCGGTTGGGTCTGGATTTCAACGCCCAGCGGCAGGCGGTGCTGAACAACCACGTCGACGCGACGTTGCGGTTGGCCGAGCGTGTCGGTTCGGGCGTCGAACGGCGTCCCGACCTGGTGGTGTGGCCGGAAAATTCCTCGGACATCGACCCGTTGCGCAGTGCCGCGGCCGGGGCGCGGATCTCGCAGGCCGCCGACGCGATCGGTGCGCCGATCCTGGTCGGTGCGGTGCTCGCCGGCCCGGGTGACGGTGAGGTCCGCAACGCGGGCATCCTGTGGCGGCCGGGCAGCGGCCCGGATCTGGCCCAGGTGTACGTCAAGCGGCATCCGGTGCCGTTCGCCGAGTACGTGCCGATGCGGTCGCTGGCGCGTGCGGTGTCCAAGCAGGTCGACCGGGTGCGGGCGGATTTCGTCGCGGGGTCCACGCCGGGGGTGGTCGACGCGGGTGCGGTGGTGCTCGGGGACGTGATCTGTTTCGAGGTGGCCTACGACGGGTTGGTGCGGGACACCGTCGACGGTGGGGCGCAGCTGCTGGTGGTGCAGACGAACAACGCCACGTTCGACGTGGCGGAGGCCCGGCAGCAGTTGGCGATGGTGCGGTTGCGGGCGGTGGAACACGGCCGTGCGGCGTTGATGGCCTCGACGGTGGGGGTGTCCGGGTTCGTGGCCCCGGACGGGCGGGTAAGCGACGCCACCGGGTTCAACACCCGGGCGGTGGTGGTGCGGGACGTGACGCTCGCCGACGGGCGTACCCCGGCCACCCGGGCCGGACGGTGGCCGGAGGTGGCGTTGACCGGGCTGGCGGTCGCGGCCCTGGTCGTCGCGGGGGTGTTGCGGCGTCGCCGGGAGGTCACCGCCGCCGGGTGAGCCGGCAGGAACGGGGGAGACGGTGGGCGAGGCAGCCGGGGGAGCGCCGGGGGTGGGCCGGGTGCTGGTGGTGATCCCCACCTACAACGAGGCCGACAACGTCGCCGACGTGGTGGCCCGGGTCCGCCGGGCCGCACCGGCGGTGGACGTGCTGGTCGCCGACGACAACAGCCCCGACGGTACGGGAACTCTGGCCGAGGCGATGGCCGCCACCGACGCCCAGGTGCACGTGCTGCACCGGCCCGGCAAGCAGGGGCTGGGGGCGGCGTACCTGGCCGGGTTCGGGTGGGCGCGGCAGCACGGCTACGACGCGGTGGTGGAGATGGACGCCGACGGGTCGCACGCCCCGGAGGACCTGCCGGCGTTGCTGGCGGCTGCCCGCGACGCCGACGTGGTGATCGGGTCGCGGTGGGTGGGTGGGGCGCGGGTGGTGAACTGGCCGTGGCGGCGGCTGCTGCTGTCGCGGTGCGGGAACCTGTACGCGCGGATGGCGTTGGGGATGCCGGTGTCGGATGCGACAGGCGGGTTCCGGGTGTACCGGTTGTCGGCGTTGCGGGCGATGCGGCTGGAGTCGGTGTGTTCGCAGGGGTACTCGTTCCAGGTGGAGTTGTCGCGGTTGGCGCACCGGGCGGGGGTGCGGATCGTGGAGGTGCCGATCACGTTCGCCGAGCGGGAGAGGGGGGCGAGCAAGATGAGCCCGCTGATCGTGGCCGAGGCGTTGTGGCGGATCACCACCTGGGGGTTGCGGGACCGGCGGCCGGTGCGGTGGCGTCGCGGTCACGACCGGTGGCCGTGAGTGGGGGCGTGGCATGCTGGAGGGGCGGGCCTGTCGCCCTGCGGGCATTGTCCGGCCGGTGGCGGTGAGCGGGTGCCGCGCGATGCGGATGAGGTGAGATGCGCCGATACCTGAGGTTCGTGCCGCCGGCCCTGCTGCTGGCGGTGGTGGCGGAGTTGGCCGTGTTCATCGGGGTGGGCCGGGCCGTCGGGTTCGGTGCGGCGGTGCTGCTGGTGTTCGCCGCGTCCCTGCTGGGGCTGGTGTTGCTGCGCCGGGAGGGGATGCGCGCCTGGCGGGGGTTCCGCACGTCGGTGGACTCCCGGCAGCCGCCGGGCCGGCAGGTGACCGACGGGCTGGTCGGGTTGGCCGGGGCGTTGCTGCTGGCGATCCCCGGCCTGCTCAGCGGGCTGGTGGGGGTGTTGCTGCTGGTGCCGCCGGTGCGCCGGTTGGCGCGGGCCGGGGTGCAGCGGGCCACCGAGCGGCGGGTGTCGTCGATGGTCGCCGGTGACCTGTTCGGTCCGCGTACGGTGCGGGTGCGGCGGGGGGACCCGGCGGCGCCGCCGGCCGAGGAGGACGTGGTGGCCCCGCATGTGGTCGACGGGGGTCGGGCCATCGAGGGGGAGATCGTGGAACCCCGCCGGCCCTGAACACCGGACACACGACGACGCCCCCGGGAGGTCCCGGGGGCGTCGTCGTCGCGGTGTGGGTCAGGCGCGGCCGCGGCGGGTGCGGACCTCCTGGAGCCGTTCGGCGAGGATGTCCTCCAGTTCGGCGATGGACCGCCGCTCCAGGAGCATGTCCCAGTGGGTGCGCGGCGGCTTGGCCTTCTTCTGTTCCGGTTCGGTGCCGTCGACGAGTCGGGCGACGCTGCCGTCGAACTTGCATTCCCAGGTGGTGGGGACCTCGGCGTCGACGGCGAACGGCACCTCGAACTGGTGGCCCTTGGCGCAGAGGTACTCGCGGGTCTGGCGCGGCGCGAGCTCGGTGTTGCGGTCGGATTCGTAGCTGACCGCGCCCAGCCGGCTACCGCGCAGCATGCGCTCGCCCATGTTCGACTTCCCCTCGCTCGTGGTGCTGGTCTTCCGGTGTAACGGCCGGTCACCGCCGGGGCATTCCCGCCCCGGCGGGTGGGACGACCCCCGCAAGGGTAGCCGGCCACCACACCGACCCGGCGGGTTCGCCCCGGCCGGGTCGACATCGGTGTGTGCACCGCGATGGTAGCCGTCGCGGGCCGACGGGGCAGCCGGGACGGGCCGTCGCGGGGCGGCCGGTGACGATAGCATCCGCGGCATGGCCACCACCGTGCATCCCGGCGCGTGTCCCCTGGACTGCCCCGACACGTGCGTCTGGCAGCTCACCGTCACCGACGGGCGACCGGTGGCGCTGCGCGGCGACCAGGAGCATCCGTTCACCCGGGGCGCGTTGTGCGGCAAGGTGAACCGTTACCTCGACGCGGTCACCGGGCCCGACCGGCTGACCACCCCGCTGGTGCGGGTCGGCCCGAAGGGTGTCGGGCCCGTGTCGTACCGGCCGGCCGGCTGGGACGAGGCGATCGGCCGGGTCGCCGACGGGCTGCGCGCCAGCATCGACGTGCACGGCCCGGAGTCGGTCCTGCCCTACTACTTCGCCGGCACAATGGGACTGGTGCAGGGCTGGTCGATGGGTCCGCGGCTGTTCGCGCACCTGGGGGCGTCGCGGCTGCGGACCACCATCTGCACGGCCGCGTCCCGGGCCGCCCTCGGGTCGGTCTACGGCGGGTCCGTCGGTTTCGAACCGGAGTCGGTGGTCGAGGCGAAACTGGTCGTCCTGTGGGGGGCGAACCTGCTCTCCACCAACCTGCACCACTGGCCGTTCGTGCGGCAGGCCCAGCAGCGCGGCGCGCACGTCGTCACCATCGATCCGCTGCGCACCGACACCGCCGCCCGCAGCGACACGCACGTCGCGCCGCTGCCCGGCACCGACGCCGCGCTCGCGCTGGGGTTGATGCGGCACATCCGGGACGCCGGCGCGGTCGACGAGTCGTGGGTGGCCGCGCACACCGTCGGCTGGGACCGGTTGCAGGCCCGCCTCGACGGGTGGCCGGTGGATCGCGCCGCCGCCGAGTGCGGTCTCGACGTGGACGTGGTGCGGGACCTCGGTGAGCGGATCGCCGGCACCCGCCCCACCGCCATCCGGATCGGGTTGGGTCTGCAACGGCACGCCGGGGCCGGGCAGGCGGTCCGGGCCATCGCGGCGATCCCCCTGCTCACCGGGGACTTCCGGTATCCCGGTGGTGGGGCGTTGGCCACCACCAGCGGGCACCACCGCATCGACGCCGACCGGGTCGCCCGGCCCGCCGGGATGCCCGCCCCGCCGGCCCGGTCGATCAACATGAGTCGGCTCGCCGAGGCGCTCACCGACGAGGCCGATCCGCCGGTCACCGCGCTGGTGGTCTTCGACACCAACCCGGTCGCGACCGTCCCCGACCAGAACCGGCTGCGTGCCGGCCTGACCCGCGCCGACCTGTTCACGGTGGTGCTGGAGCAACGCTGGACCGACACCTGCGACTTCGCCGACGTGGTGCTGCCGGCCACCATGCAGCCGGAACACCTCGACCTGCACACCTCCTACGGCCACCACTACGCCACCCTGAACCGGCCGGTGCTCGACCCGCCGGGGCAGGCGCTGCCCAACACGGAGATCTTCCGGCGGATCGCCGCCGCACTCGGGTTGGACCATCCCCGGCTGGGCGACAGCGACGAGGACCTTGCTCGGCAACTGCTCGACGGCACCGGCGTCGACTACGACGAGTTGACCCGCCGGACGTACGTGCGGGCCACCGGCGTGGCCGTCGGTTCCGCCCCGTACGCCGAGGGTGGGTTTCCCAGCCACGACGGGCGGGCCCGGTTCCACGATCCGCGGCTGACCGGGCAGGGCGTCGACCCGCTCGTCGGGTACACCCCGCCGGTGGAGGTGGGTGATGTGGGACTGGCCCGCCGGTTCCCGCTGGCGTTGATCTCCCCGGCGGGCCGGTTCTTCCTCAACTCGACGTTCGCGTCGCTGCCGTGGCACCGCGACCGCACCGGTCCGCCCCGCATCCACCTGCATCCCGTCGACGCCGCCGCCCGGGGCCTGGCCGACGGCGATCCGGCGCGGGTGCACAACGACCGGGGGGAGTTCCTGGCCACCGTCGCCGTGGACGACGCCACCCGCCCGGGGTTGGCGTTCACCTACAAGGCGTACTGGGCGCGGTTGAGTCCCGGCGGCAGCACCGTCAACGCGGTCACCGCGGTCCGGGACACCGACCTCGGTGGTGGGCCGACGTTCCACGACACCCGCGTCGAGGTGCAGGCCGCCCCGGCCGGCGTGGTTCAGCCCGACGACTGAGCGCTGATCCGCGCCAACGCGGTGGCCAGGTCGCTGACCTGGTCGGCGAGTTGAGCGGCGCGGCGTTGGGCGGCGTCCCGGTCGGTCAGCGCGCGGTCCAGTTCGGCCAGTCGGGCCCGGTCGGCGACCGATGCCCGGTGCGCCTGCGCCACCTCGGCGCGGGCCTGCTCCAGCTCGCCGGTCAGGGCGTCCACCCGGGCCAGCGCGGCGGCGAGTTCCTCGGCGGCGCGGGCGGTCCGCGCGGCGGCCTCCTCGCGGGCGGTGTCGGCGTCGGCGCGCGCGGCGGTGGCGTCGCGGCGGGCCGCCTGCGCCGCGTCCTCGGCCTGCCGGGTCCGGTCGGCGGCGGCGGTGGCGTCGGCGCGGGCCGCCGTGGCGTCGGCGTGCGCCTGCCGGGTCTCCTGACGGGCGGCGGCGGCGTCGGCGACGGCCCGCTGCGCGTCGGTGGCGTGCCGGGCGGCGTCGGCGCGGGCGGCGTCCCGGTCGACGGTCAGGTCGGCGGCGAGCTGCCGGGCGGTGTCCCGTTCGGCGCGCAGGGTCCGCAGCTCGTGGCGGGCGGCGTCGCGGTCCCGTTCGGCCTGCACCCGCAGCGCCTGCGCGGCGGCGGCGTCGCGACGGGCCGTGTCGGCGGCGGTCAGCGCCTGTTCGGCCTGCTCCCGGGCGGCGGTGGCGGCGGCGTCGGCGTGCTCGGCGTGCTGGCGGGCCGTGTCGGCGGCGGCGAGCGCGGCCCGGGTCTCCTGACGGGCGCGGGCGGTGTCGGCGGCGGCCGTCTCGGCGGCCTCGCGGGCCTCGTCGCGGGCGGTGTGCGCGGCGGCGATCTCGGCGGCGGCGTCGGCGCGGGCCTGGGCGAGCTGCCGCTGCACCCCCGCCGGGGACAACTCGGCGTGCAACGCCTCGGTGAGGGTTTCCACCACCTGGTCGAGCCGGTCGACGACCTCCCAGGTGCGGGCCACCTGACCGGGCAGGCCGGGGGCGTTGCGGTGGCGCATCCGCGAGTTGCGGGACGCCCGCTGGCAGGCGCCGTCGTTGTCCCGGCAGTACCGGAAGGGGCGTCCCGCACCGGAGCGTTGCGGCACGTCACGTCCACAGTGCGCGCAGGGACGCAGGTCGGCGGGGGTGGTGGGCTGCGGGTCCATCGACGGGGAAGTCTAGAGGCTGCCCGGGGACACCCCCACCACCGGTCGACCCGCGCCGCCGGTGACCGTTTACGGTGGGCCGGTGGCCGTCTCCCCGTACATCGTGAAGTTACGTGCCCACGTCGGACACGACCTGTTGCTGCTGCCCGGGGTGACCGGGGTGGTCCACGACGACGCCGGTCGGGTGCTGCTGGCCCGCCGTGGCGACAACGGCCGCTGGTCGTTGCCGGCCGGCGTGGTCGACCCGGGTGAGCAGCCCGCCGACGCGGTCGTGCGGGAGGTGTGGGAGGAGACCGGCGTCCGGGTCGTCGTCGACCGGATCGCCGGGGTCGCCACCCACCCGGTGGTCTACCCCAACGGTGACGCCTGCGAGTACCTCAACGTGTGGTTCCGGTGCCGGCCGGTGGGTGGGCGGCCCCGCGCCGACGGCGACGAGTCCACCGAGGTCGCCTGGTTCACCCCCGACGCGCTGCCGGATCTGGACGAGTGGGCGCGGCTGCGGTTGGACACCGCCGCCGCCCCCGACGCCACCCCCTGGTACGCGCGGCCCGGCCAGCGGCATCCCGCCCTGTGCCGGCCCGACGCACTGTGATCCGGCGGGTCACCGGCGGTGGGTCACCCGCACCGGCGTGCCGGCCGGCAGGTCGCAGCCGGTGTCCCCGTGGGGGCTGCGGACGCGGATCCGTCGGCTGGTCGCGGCGACCAGCCGGGCGGTGACCCGACGGTCGTCCCAGGTCAGCTCCTCGACGGTGAGCCGGCCACGGCAGGTCACCCCGCGTAGCGTCCCCCGGTGCAGGCCGGGCGGCAGCGCCGGCAGCAGCCGCAGCAGACCCGGGCGGGTCTGCACCAGCGCCTCGATCAGCACCGCCGGCAGGGTGTGCGCGGCGTCGGCGTTGTAGGTCACCCGGCCCGGGTTGTGGGCGCTCATCAGCGACCGGAAGAACATGTCCGCCGCGACGATCCGCCGCAGGTACGCCCCGACCAGCGGCCCGTCGCCGAGCCGGGCGGCCACCAGGGCCCGGTGCAGGGTGCCGTGGGCGGAGCCGTCCTCGTCGCCGCGGACCGTCAACGCCCGGTGCGCCGCCGCCGCCAACTCCGGGGTGTCCTCGGGGTCGATCTCCCCGGTCGGCCACACCGGGTAGAGGTGGCTGACGTGCCGGTGGTCGTCGTCGGGGCGGTAGCCGGGCCACGCCCACTCGGCCAGCGCGCCCCGCGCGTCGATGCGGTAGCCGGGCAGCCGGGCCCGGACCGCCGCCCACCGCCGCGACCCGGTCACCTCGGCGGCGACCGTCATGGCGTGCCGGGCGGCGGCGACGTCCATGGTGGCGTTCACGGCGACCGGCACCGGCCGGCCGGCCCCGTCGGGCGGACCGGTCTCCGGCGAGTACGACGGCACCAGCGCCGGCTGCCCGTCGACGTCGGTGAGCACGTCGGTGAAGAAGTCGGCCACCTCGGCCAGCCATCCCGCCACCTCCCCCAGCGGCTCCCCGGTCACCTGGTGGTGTTCGTAGAGCGGGTGCAGCAGCCAGTGCGCGCCGGCCAGCCACGCGGTGAACGGCCAGTGGGGGTGCACGTGGAACAGGTGCCCGTGTTCACCGTCGGTGCGGCTGGGCGCCAGCAGGCCCCGTGCCCCGTAGACGGCGTGGGCGTTGTCCCGCCAGTGGTCGACCTGGGCGCGGACCAGCCGGGCGTGCGCGGCGGTCACCTCCGGCAACGCGCCGATGTTCGCGCCGGCCAGTTGCAGGTTGAGGTTCGCGTCGGTGGTGAAGTCCCCCGCCCAGGCCGCGTCCCAGGAACCCGTCCAGATGCCGGTCAGCCGGGGCGGCAGCACCCCGCTGGCGCTGAACAGCAGGTACCGGCCAGCGTGGAAGAGTCGTTCCAGCAGCGCCGGATCGCACCGGTCACCGGCGGTGGCCTGCCGGGCGAGCAGCGCACCCACAGGCAGGTCCCGGTCGGCCGCCGGCACCGCCAAATCCAGGTCTACCCGCCGGTAGGGGCCGGTGTGCCGGGTGACGTGCCGGGCCAGCAGCGTCGGGTAGTCGGCCGGGCCGGCGGCGAGTCGCCGCTGCTGCGCGGCGGTGGGCCACGCCGCGGTGGCGGTGCGCTCCAGGGCGGTGGTCAGCAGCGCCGGCCCGCGTACCAGCACCCGGTCACCGGCGGGTTCGGCGGCACCGCGGACCAGGGTCACCGCCTCGAAGCCGTACGCGCCGCCGACGTCGGGGTAGCGGCCACGTACCCGCAGGAACACCAGCCCGTCGTGGCGGTAGGCGGTGGTGTCGTAGTGCACCGCGTCGGGGCGACCGGGCAGGTCACCGGTCGCCCCGACGACACAGTCGCCCTGGTCGAGGTGGGTGACGACCAGCCGGTCGGCGCGGGAGACGAAGCTGCGTCGCCGCCGCCCGGACCACCGCACCTCCACCTCACCGGTGGTGAAGTCGGTGTGCCGCCGGTAGTTCCGCACCGTCGTCACGGCAGCGTCGACGGTCAGCGCGAACCCCGGATGGTACGACTGGGTCCAGGCCAGGTCCCGGCCGCCGGTGAGCAGTTCACCGGCCTCGGCGCGGCGGCCGGTGAGGACCAGTTCCCGGATCCGGGGCAGCAGTGCGGCCAGCTGCGGGGCCCGCGCGTCGTGGGTGCCGTTGGGCAGCACGAACCGGTGGTGGTTGACCACCAGCCGTTCGGTGTGCGGGTCACCGGGGACCATCAGCCCGTACTCGCCGTTGCCGGTGAGGAAGGCGTCGGTCCAGTCGACGGCCGGTGCGTCGTCCCAGATGCGGTGCGCCGACGGGGGTGGCCCGCCGGTCACCGGGGGGTCCGGGCCGTCGGCGCGGCGGTGCTGTCCCGGATGGTCAACCGGGGCGGCAGCAGCGTCACCTCCGGCACCGGCTCGTCGTGCAGTTTGCGCATCAGCAACGCCACCGCCTGCCGGCCGATCTCCTCGGCGGGCACCGGCACCGAGGTGATCCGGGGCGCGGCCTGTTCGGCGAACTGGTCGGGGCAGATCGCCACCACCGACATGTCGTGCGGCACCCGCCGTCCCAGGGTGGGCAGGCAGGCCAGCACCGGCCCGACGGCCGCCTCGTTCTGCACCACCAGCGCCGACAGGTCGGGGTGCCGGTCGAGCAGGTCGGCGAGTTCCTGACGGATCGCGGCGGGTCCCTCCTCGAAGGGTTGGGTGACGACGGTGACGCCGTGCCGGTCGGCGGCGGCGGTCACCCCGGCGCGGGTGCGGTGGGCGAAGCCGGTGCCCCGGTCGTAGACGGCGGCGGGGGCGCCGAGTAGCGCCACCCGGTGGTGCCCGAGCCGGGCAAGGTGTTCCACGCACACCTGGCCGGCGCGGTGGAAGTCCAGGTCCACACAGGTCAGGCCGGTCGGGTCGGCGGGGACGCCGATCAGGACGCTGGGTCGGGTCAGGTCCCGCAGCAGCGGCACCCGCGAGTCGTCCAGTTCGACGTCCATCACCAGCATCCCGTCGACCATGGCGCTGCCGGCGATGCGGCGCAGCCCCGCCGGCCCCTCGTCGGAGGTGACGAGCAGGACGTCGTGGTCGAACCGGCGGGCCGTGGTGACCACCGCGATGGCGAACTGCATCACCACCGGCACCTGCATGCCGGCGCGCAACGGCAGCACCAGGGCGATGGTGTTGGCGCGTCGGCTGGCCAGCGCCCGCGCCCCGGCGTTGGGGTGGTAGCCCAGTTCGCGGATGCTGGCCAGCACCCGGGTGCGGGTCACCTCGGAGATGGCCCGTTTGCCGCTGAGCACGTACGACACGGTGCTGACCGCCACGCCGGCGTGCCGGGCGACGTCGACGATGGTGACCTGGTCGGGCGACTTGCGGCTGCGCCCGGACGCGCCGGTCACCGGGTGCCGCCGGCGGCCACCGTGGGGCGGGGCCGCGGCGCGGCGGCGCGGGTGTGCACGGTCACCGCGCCGACGGCGCGGATGTCGCGGGCGGAGCGGCCGACCAGCAGGGTGTGGGTGGCGTCCTCCAGCACCGGGCCGCCGCGCTCCTCGTCCCACCAGGTCAGGTCGTCGGCGCGCAGCCGCAGGGTGACGGTGCGCCGCTGGCCGGGGGCGAGGGTGACCCGGGTGAAGTCCCGGAGCTGCCGCAGTGGCTGCTTGACCCGGGAGCGTCGCTGCCGGGTGTAGAGCTGCACGGTCTCCTCACCCTCCCGGTCGCCGGTGTTGGTGACCTCGACGCTCACCTCCACCTCGTCCCCGGCGGTCACCGTCGACGGGTCCACCCGCAGGTCAGCGTAGTGGAACCGGGCGTAGCTGAGGCCGTGGCCGAACGGGTACAGGGGTTCGCCCCGGTAGTAGAGGTAGGTGCTGTCGGTGCCGATGACGTCGTAGTCGAGCAGGTCGGGCAGGTCGGCGGCGTCGGGGTACCAGGTCTGGGTGAGCCGGCCACCGGGGTCGGCGACGCCGAGCAGCACCTGCGCCATGGCGGTGCCGTGTTCCTGCCCGCCGTGCGCCGACCACAGCACCGCCGGCAGGTTCTCGTGCGCCCAACCCACCGCGTACGGGTAGCTGCTGGTGAGCACCAGCACCGTCTGCGGGTTCGCGGCGTATACGGCGCGCAGCAGCCGCTCCTGCCCGGCGGGCAGGGCCAGGTCGACGCGGTCCTCGGTCTCCCGGCCGTTGACCATCGGGTGGTTGCCGAGGACGACGACGGCGACGTCGGCGGCGTCGGCCAGCGCGGCGGCCTCGGCCACGCCGTCGGCGACGGGTTCGACGGTGAACGCGGTGGCGGTGTCCGGGTCGGTGGCGTCGGCGCGCAGCCGCCCGTCCTCGTCGACCCGCACGTACGCGCCGGTGGCGAGGTGGTGCAGCAGGGTGGTGCCGTCGGGGCGGCGTCGGAAGCGGAACGTCTCCCGCACGATCCAGCCGCCCGGTCCGGGGCGGTCGTTGGCCAGTGCCCCGTCGTCGTCGGCGCCGACGTGCCGGCCGTTGGCGACGGCGCGCAGCGCCACCACGTCCTGCCCCCAGTCGAACACGTCGAACCAGGTGCCGTCGCGGCCGTCGTCGGCGGTCAGCGGCCCGCCCTCGGAGGAGCGGGGGCAGCGGACGTACCGGTCGCCGACGCGCAACGCGATCCGGTCGGCTCCGCAGTGGTGGGTGACGGTGGGCAGTTCCCGGGCCAGGCCCTCCCGGACGGTGACCGCGTACGGCAGGGTGCCGCTGTACCAGTCCTCGTACACGGTGTCGGCGAGCGGGCCGAGTACCGCGACCCGGGGTGGGGTGCGGGTGGGCAGTGGCAGCAGCCCGTCGTTGTCGAGCAGCACGATCGACTGGCGGGCGGCCTCGCGGGCCAGGTCCCGGTGGGCGGGGCTGTCGAGCACGTCGGGGGAGACCCCGGCGAACGGGTCCTGCCCGGGTGGGTCCAGGTCGCCGAGGCGGATGCGGACGCTGAGGATGCGGCGGACCGCCCGGTCCACGTCGGATTCGTCGACGAGCCCCCGGTGCAGGGCTTCGGTGATGCGTTGGACGGTCGGTGCGCTGTCGGTGTCGTCCTCGGTGAAGTTGTCGATGCCGGCGCGCAGGGCGGCGGCGAATCCGGTGACGTGGTCGGGCAGGTGGCGCTGGATGCCGGCGATGTTGGTGACCGCCCCGGCGTCACCGACGACCATCACCTCGTCGGTGGTCCACCGGCGCAGTTCGTCGTTCAGTAGTGGGCTCAGGTGCGCGGGTACCCCGTCGACCAGGTTGTAGGAGGCCATCACGGCGACCGCCGCGCCGGCGGCGAGGGGCGCGCGGAATGCGGGCAGTTCGTATTCGTGCAGGACCCGGGGTGGCAGGTCGCTGGAGGTGGTGGCCCGGTCGGTCTCGTTGTTGTAGCCGAGGAAGTGCTTCACCGTCGGGGCGGTGCGCAGCCGGTGGGGGTGGTCGCCGCGCAGCCCGGAGGCGTAGGCGGTGGCGAGCCGGCCGGTCAGCCACGGGTCCTCCGACCAGCCTTCCTCGTTGCGGCCCCAGCGGGGGTCGCGCAGAGGGTTGACCACCGGCGCCCACACGTTGAGCCCGACGCCGGCGGGGTCGGCCTGGTGTTTGACCCGCACCTCGGCGCCGACGGCGTCGCCGACGGCCCGGATCAGGTCGGGGTTCCAGCTGCTGGCCAGGCCGACGACCTGCGGGAAGACGGTGGCCGGGCCGAGCCAGGCGACCCCGTGCAGCGCCTCGGTGCCGGTGCGGAAGCCGGGCAGGCCCAGCCGGGGCACGGGGGCCTGCCACTGGTGCAGCAGGCCGATCTTCTCCGGCAGGGTGAGCTGGGCCAGCAGCTCCTCGGCGTGCGTTTCGGGGGACGGTCCGGTGGGGTCGTTCATCTGCGGTTACCTTCCGGTGGCTCGCGGTGAGGCGTCCGGCCGGCGGTCGAAGCGTTTCGACGGCCGTGGTGACGTGCGGCATCGCGGAGTGAGGGTGGTGGCGGTCGCCGGCCCGGAGCGGCGAAGCGCTTCGACGACTGCGGAAAACGTGCCGCCCCGGGTGCCCGAACGACGGGGCGGCGGTTCGAGGTTGGCACCTGCGCGTCGGCCGGTCAAGAGGGGACCGGCCCCCGGATCAGCCGACGGGGAGTCGACCGGCCTCGATGGTGGCCAACGCGGCGGTGGCACCGCCCAGCGCGGGGGCGGCGGAGTCCAGCGTGGAGGCGTCGAGGCGGCAGCCCCCGGCCTGCGGGGCGAGGGTCCGGGCGACCAGCTCCGCGCGGGCGGCCGGCAGCAGCCAGGGCGCCAGCGTGGCGAAGTGCCCGCCGACCACGATCGCCTCCGGGTTGAGCAGGTTCGCCAGGATCGACGCCCCGTGCCCGAGCTGCCTTCCGATCTCGGCGAGCCCGGCCAGCACGGCCGGCTCCTCCTGCCGGGCCGAGGCCACGATCCGGTCGAGTTCCGGCAGGTAGTCGGTGACGGGACCGTCGTGGGTGGCGTCGGGCAGCAGGCGCGCCACCACGGCCGGCAGCGCGGTCGACGCGGCCAGGCAGCCGCGTCGGCCGCACGGGCACGGTGGCCCGGCCGGGTCGAGGCAGAGGTGGCCGAGTTCACCGGCGTGGCCCCGGCCGCCGCGCAGCAGCCGGCCACCGGCGAGCACTCCCGCGCCGACGGAGACCCCGCCGGTGACGTGGACCAGGTCGGTGGCGCCGGCGTACGCGCCGTGGCGCTGCTCGGCCAGCACCGCGAGGTTGGCGTCGGTGTCCACCGTGACGGTGAACCCGGTCTCCCGCAGTGCGGCCCGCAGGTCGGCGGCCAGCGGCACGTCCCGCCAGCCGAGGCCGCTGGCCAGGGGCACCGCACCGGCGGTGTCGACCAGGCCGGGCACCCCGACGGTGAGGCCGAGCACGGTGCGGCCCTGCCCGGTGACCCGGCCGATCGCGCGGCGGGCCAGGGTGACCAGCGCCCGGACGGTGTCGGCGGGGTCGGCGGTCGGGGCGGGGAACGCCCGCCGCCAGGTGAGCAGCCGGTTGCCGCCCGGGTCCACGGCGACCACCACCAGGTCGTCCGCGCCGATCTGCAGGCCCAGCGCCGCGTACGGGGAGCCGTCGAGGACGAGCATGGTGGCCGGGCGGCCGACCCGGTTGCCGGTCAGCCCGGTCTCGCGGAGCAGCCGCCTGTCGAGCAGTTCGGTGACCAGGCTGGACACGGTGGCCTTGTTGAGCCCGGTGGTGGCGGCGATGTCGGCCCGGGAGCAGGGGGCGTGCAGGCGGACGTGCCGCAGGACCACAGCCCGGTTGGCCACCCGGACGTCGCCCAGGTCGGTCGGCTGCGGTTCGTTGTGGATGCTGATCACGGTCTGTCCGCTCCCTGCGCCCGACGGTGGGTGGTGCCGTGCCGGTGCGTCGTCGCCCACCGTCGACCCCGCACGGGCACGCCGGGTCGGCCGGTGGGCGACGCCGTCGGCGGGCCGGTGCGCCGTCGGTGCGTCTGTTCGGCTGGAAACTCAACTAACTCTAGCGGCACGTCCGCAGCCCGGACAGCCGCCCGGCCCGGTGGGGTCAGTCCGGCGGGAACCACGGGGTGAACGGCGTCGGGGCGACCGGTTCGCCGTTGAGCAGCAGCCGGCGGGGGGCGTCGTCGCCGACCACGCTCAGCCGGCGGACCCGCAGCGGCCCGTCGGTGCGTACCCGCAGGGTGTCGCCGTCGCGCAGCGCCTGCACCACGGTGTCGCCGTCGACGTCGTGCAGCACCGTACGGGCGTCCACGCCACCCCAGCTGACCAGGGTGACGTCGTCGAACGGGCCGTCGCCGACGGTGCCCGAGGCCGCGACGAGCGGCACCAGCGCGCCGTACCGGACGAACAGCGGCAGCCGGTGCAACGGCACGGCCACCCGCCGGTGCCGGCCGCCGCCGTGCCGTTCGCCGGTGCCGGCGTCGATCCAGTCGTCGCCGGTGGGCAGGTAGACGGCCCGCCGCCCGGACGGGTCGGTGACCGGGGCGACGAGCAGGTCGGTGCCGAGCCGGTACTGCAGGTCGGTGGTCCACGCGGTCGGGTCCTCGGGGGTGTCGACGAGCAGTGCCCGCATCATCGGCGCGCCGGTGCGCGCCGCCTGGACCGCCGCGGACCACAGGTACGGCATCAGCCGGTAGCGCAGCCGCAGCGCGGCGACCGCGTCACGTTCGGCCCCGGCGGGGAAGTCCCAGGGCAGCCGGCTGGTGGTGCCGTGCAGCCGGACCAGCGGCGACAGCGCCCCGAACTGGGTCCACCGCACGTACAGGTCCGCCTCGGGGGTGCCGTGGAAGCCGCCGGTGTCGTGGCTCCAGAACGGCACCCCGGACAGCCCGTGCGACAGGCCGCCGCGCAGGGTGCTGGCCAGGCCGGGCCAGGTGGCGTTGACGTCGCCGCTCCACTGCGCGCTGTGCCGCTGCCCGCCCAGGTACGACGAGCGGGCCCACACCGTACGGTGCCCGGCTACCTCCTCGGTGAGGTCGGCGACGATGTCGTTGAACAGCAGGGTGTAGACGTTGTGCAGTTCGACGCCGGTCATGCCGTTGTGCGCCACCGCGTCGGCCGGCACCCCCTCGGCGAAGTCGGTCTTGAACACCGCCACCCCCTGCTCCAGCAGGGGCCGCAGCAGCCCCCGGAACCAGGCGACGGCGTCGGGGTTGGTGAAGTCGACGATGGCGCTGGCCGGGTAGCTGCCGTGCCACACGTCCGCCACGTAGGTGCTGCCGTCGGCGCGGTGCAGGAAGTAGCCGGCGCGGGCCGCGTCGGCGTACAGCGGGCTGTCGGTCATCAGGTACGGGTTCATCCACAGGCACACCCGGAACCCCTGCCCGGCGAGGGTGGCCAGCATCCCGGCCGGGTCGGGGAACGCCGCCTCGTCCCAGCGCAGCTCCGACCAGCGGCCGGCGACCTGCCAGTAGCAGTCCAGGTGCAGCACGTCGCAGGGGATGTCGCGTTCCCGGATGCGGCGGGCCCGCTCCAGCACCCGTTGCTGGCTGTCGGGGTAGAAGCCGGAGGAGATCCACGCCCCGAAGGCCCACTTCGGCGGCAGGTACGGCCGGCTGGTCAGCTCGTCGAACCGGTCCAGCACCTCGACGGGGGTGGGGCCGGCGAGCACGTAGTAGTCGAGCAGGTCGTCGGGGACGAGGATCTGCACGGCGCTGTGGGTGGACTGGCAGACGTCGAACTGCACCGGCATGCCGCTGTCGACGAGCACCCCGTAGCCCCGGTCGGACAGGTAGAACGGCACGTTCTTGTGGGACCGCTCGGACTCGCCGCCGAAGGCGTCGTAGTTCCACATCAGGACCCGTTGGCCGCGCTTGTCCAGTGGGGTGAACTTCTCCCCGAAGCCGACGAACCGTTCGTCGCCGAACGCCACGAAGCTCTCGTGCCAGGCGACGGGCGCGCCGTCGACGCTGCTGCGGCCGAACGGCAGGGTGCGGCGTCGGCCGCTGATGTCCCGGGTGCCGGCGTCCTGGTCGAGCAGCACCTGCCCGTCGGGGGTGAGGAACCGCAGGTGCCAGGGGTCGAGGCGGATCTCGGCGACGACCGCGCCGGCGTCGATGAGCACGTGGGTGTCGTCCACGGTGATCGCGGCGGGATGGTTGCGGGGGTGGACCAGGGGCAGCGCGCGGGCGGAGCGGCTGCGGGCCTGCGGGTCCTCGGCGAGGCGGACCCGGATCACGCCGTGGCCGGCGGCGTCGAGGCGGACCACCAGGCTGCCGCCGTCGGACAGGGTGGCCTTGACGGTGACGCCGTGCCCGTCGGTGGCGACGACCTCGGCCCGGCCGACGGTGGCGACCCCGTCCTCGCCCGGTTCCCGTACGGGCAGGTCGGGCGGGTCGGCCACGAACGTCTCGTACGGGACCAGTGGCGGTCGGTACGGCATCGGCTCTCCTCGGGGCGTTTCCGGCGGTACCGACAGTTTCTTTGCTTTCCCAACGAACTGTCAACGAGAGACTTCGATTGACTCGCGGTCAACCCGATTGACATGGGTAAATCGCATCCATAGTTTGGACACCTATCAAACAAAGTCGACGGGATGGTGGGTATGTGGGACGACGGGCGGCTCTGTTACGGCGGTGACTACAACCCCGAGCAGTGGCCCGCCGCCACCTGGCGCGAGGACGTCGCCCTGATGCGCCGGGCCCGGGTCAACCTGGTCACCGTCGGCGTGTTCGCCTGGTCCCGGCTCGAACCCGCCCCCGGTCGCTACGACCTCGGCTGGCTCGACGAGGTGCTGGACCTGCTGCACGACGGCGGCATCCGGGTCGCCCTGGCCACCCCCACCGCCTCCCCACCGCCCTGGTTCTCCCTGGCGCACCCCGACGCGCTGCCGGTCACCGCCGACGGCGTCCGACTGCACCACGGCAGCCGCGACACCTACTGCGCCGCCGCCCCCGCCTACCGGGCCGCCGCCCGGAGCATCGCCGCCACCCTCGCCGCCCGCTACGCCCACCACCCGGCCGTCGCCCTGTGGCACGTGCACAACGAGTACGGCACCACCTGCCACTGTCCGCACGCCGAGGCCGCGTTCCGCCGCTGGCTCGTCGAACACCACGGCGACCTGGACACCCTCAACGCCGCCTGGGCCACCAGCTTCTGGAGCCAGCACTACACCGACTGGGCGTACGTGAGCACCCCCCGGGCCACCCAGTACCTCGGCAACCCCGGCCAACTGCTGGACTTCCGGCGGTTCTGGTCCGACACCCTGCTCGCCGCGTACGTCGAACAACGTGACCTGCTCACCGCGGCCAACCCGGCGCTGCCGGTCACCACCAACTACGTCCTCGGCGACTGGGTGCCGGTCGACCACGCCCGTTGGGCGGCCGAGGTGGACCTGGTCGCCGTCGACCACTACCCGTCGGCCGTCGACGGCGGTGCCGAGGAGCAGACCGCCCTCGCCGCCGACCTGGCCCGCGGCTGGGCGCGACACGGCCGCCGCCGGGCCACCACCCGACGCGGCCCGGCCCCCGTCGACGGGCCGGCCACCTGGCTGCTGATGGAGAGCGCCGCCAGCCAGATCCACACCACCGGCCGCTCACACACCAAGGAACCCGGCCGGATGGCCCGGCACAGCCTGTCCCACGTCGCCCGCGGCTCCCAGGGGGCGATGTTCTTCCAGTGGCGGGCCCCGGCCGGCGGCGCGGAACGTTTCCACTCCGCGCTGGTGCCGCACACCGGCCCCGACACCCGGGTCTTCCGCGAAGCGGTCCGCCTCGGCGAGCACCTCGACCGGCTCGCCGAGGTCACCGCCGGCGAGGTGACCGCGTCGGTCGCACTGGCCTTCGACGCCGCCAGCGGCTGGGCGCTGCGCCACCCCGGCATGCCCTCGACCCTGCTCGACGGCCACGCCGAGCTGGCCGCCGCGCACCGGGCGCTGTGGCGGGCCGGGTACGGCTGTGACGTCGTCGTCCCCGGCGACCCGCTCGACCGGTACCGGCTGCTCGTCCTGCCCGCCGTCTACCTGGCAGACGACGCCACCGCCGGCTGGGTCCGCGCCCACGTCGAGGCAGGCGGACACCTGCTGGTCAGTTACCTCAGCGGGGTGGCCGACCCGTACGGCCGGGTGCACCTCGGCGGCTACCCCGGCGCGTACCGGGATCTGCTCGGCCTGCGGGTGGAGGAGTTCCACCCGCTCGCCGCCGACGAACAGGTGCTGCTCTCCGGCGGCGGGACGGGTCAGATCTGGTCGGAGACCGTCCACCTGTGCGGCGCCGAACCGGTCTACACGTACGTCGGCGGGGTCCTCGACGGCCGACCGGCCGTGACCCGGCACCGCACCGGCGACGGCACCGCCTGGTACCTGTCGACCCGGCCCGACGACCGCACCTACCGGCGGCTGCTCACCGAGGTGGCCCGGACCGCCGGCCTCGCCCCGGTCTGCCCGGACGCCCCACCCGGGGTGGAGGCGGTCCGCCGCGCCGGTGAGCAGGGCAGTTGGCTGTTCCTGCTCAACCACACCGACCGGCCGCAGCGGGTGCCCGTCACCGGCGTCGACCTGCTCATCGACACCCCCGCCGACGGCACGGTGGTCCTGCCGGCCGGCGGCGTCGCGGTGATCCGCGAGGAACCGGCCCCGACGGCGTCCGTCACAGCCACTCCGCCGATGACCGGCCGGCCCCTGCCCGCCTAACCTTGCCCCGGTGGGGACGAGGAACACGACGGCACCGCGCACGCTGCCGCTCTGGCCGCTGCACCTGATGTTCGCGGCGATGCCGCTGTGGTGGCTGCTCGGCGGCCTCTACCTCGGCTGGACGCTGTTCGGGATGCTGCTGGCGGTGGTCCTGCTCACCCACGGCCGGGTGTCCTGGCCGCCCGGCTCGGCGCTGTGGTTCGTCCTCGTCGGCCTCATCGTGGTCAGCGCCACCCGGCTGGAGAAGGCCAGCAGCCTGCTCGTCTACGGCCTGCGGCTGGGCTTCGTCGTCACCGCCCTGGTGGTCTACCTGTACGTCTACACCGCCGCCCGGCAGGGGGCCCGCTGGGACCGGCTGTTCCAACCCGTGCTGCTCTTCTGGCTGGGGATGGTGGCCCTCGGCTGGGTCGGCGTGCTGGCCCCCCGGCTGGCGCTGACCACCCCGGTGGAGGTGCTGCTGCCCGACGGGCTGGCCGGGCAGCGGATGATCCGGGCGGTCACCCACGTGCACTCCACCGAGTTCAACCCCACCGGCCGCAACCCGTACTACCGCACGGCCGCCCCGTACCCGTACACCAACAACTGGGGTACGGGGTTCGCACTGCTCGTGCCGTGCGTGCTGGCGTACCTGTCGGCGGTGCGCACCGGAGCGCTGCGCCGGGTGCTGCTGGTGTCCCTGCCGCTGGCCATGGTGCCGGCGTTCCTCACCCTCAACCGGGGCATGTTCATCGGCCTCGGGGTGGGCCTGGCCTATCTGGGGCTGCGGGCGCTGCTGCGTGGCGACGTCCGGCTGATCGGCACGATCACCGCCGGGATGGCCGTGGCCTGGGTGGTCACCCTGGTCGTCCCGGTCGGCGACATGATCATGAACCGGGTGGAGAACACCGACTCGACCCGCGACCGCGCCGACCTGTACCGGCAGACCCTCGACGCGGTCCTGCACTCGCCGCTGCTCGGCTACGGCGCCCCGCGCAGCGCCGACACGACCACCGGCGCGGAACCCCTCGGCACCCAGGGGCAGGTCTGGTTGACCATGTACAGCCACGGCATCCCCGCCCTGCTGACGCTGCTGGCCCTGCTCGTGGTGCTGGTCCGCAGCACTGCCGTCGCGGTGTCCGCGGCCGGCCGGTGGCTGAGCGTGGTGCCGGTGGTCGCCCTCGCCCTCGCCCCGTTCTACGGCTTCACCGACATGAACCTGTCGGTGATGTTCTACGCGATCGGACTGGCCGTGGCCGCGGTCGACGGCCCGGTGAACCGGGAACTGCCGACGGCGGCACCCCGGCCGGCACCGGTCTGAACGGATCAACCGGTCGCCACCGCGGCCCGGGACCGGTCCGCAGCGATCCGCACCGCCATCGCGGCGAGTACGCTGCCCGTCACCCACCGCTGGACCCGCGCCCAGCCCGGCCGGCGCACCAGGAACGCCGACACCGACCCGGCGGTCAGCACGATCAGCGCGTTCACCGTCAACGCGACGGTGATCTGGGTGCCGCCGAGCAGCAGGCTCTGCACCGCCACGTCACCCCGGGCGGGGTCGACGAACTGCGGCAGCAACGACACGTACAGGATGGCGATCTTGGGGTTGAGCAGGTTGGTGAGCAGGCCCATGGCGAACAGCCGGCGCGGCCGGTCCACCGGCAGTTCCTGCGGCGTGAACGCCGAGCGCCCACCGGGGCGCAGGGTCCGCCACGCCAACCACAGCAGGTACGCCGCCCCGGCCAGCTTCACCGCCGTGTACAGCGGCGGCACCAGCACGAACACCGTGGCGATGCCGGCGACGGCGGCGGCCAGGTAGACGCCGAACCCGGCGGCCACCCCGAGCAGGGACACCAGCCCGGCCCGGCGGCCCTGGCTGACCGACCGGGACACCAGGTAGACCATGTTCGGCCCCGGGGTGAGCACCAGACCGAGCGCCACCAGGGCGATTCCCGCCACCGCACCGACCGTGACCATCGCCGCCCCCGTCCCGTCGTCCCTGCCCGGCACCCTACGCCGCGCCGTCGGTCCGCGACGCCCCGTGGTGCCCGACCCCGGTGGGGCTTCCGGACGGGCGGGGCAACGGCCACACTGCTCAGATGTCTGTGACCCTGCGGGCCGCCCCCACCGTCACCGCACCCGGACTGCTCCTGCGCTGCTGGCGCGACGACGACGTCGACGCGTTGGTCGAGGCGCACCGCGACCCGCAGCTGCGGGCCCGGACCCGTAACCCGCTGACCACCCCCGCGCAGGCCAGACGCTGGGTCGACGGCAACCGGCAGGGCTGGGCGGCGGGCCGCCGGTTCAGCTTCGCCGTCTGCGAACCCGCGTCCGACGGCGACCGGGTGGTCGGTTGCGTCCTGCTCAAGGACGTGGTGCCGGGCCGCGCCGACGCGGAGGTCGGCTACTGGACGGCCGGGCCGGCACGCGGCCGTCAGGTGGCGCCCCGCGCGGTGGACGCGGTGAGCAGGTGGGCGTTCACCCGGTTCGCCGCGACCGGGCTGGCCCGCCTGGAGCTGCTGCACCAGCTGGACAACCCGGCGTCGTGCCGGGTGGCGGAGAAGAGCGGTTTCCCGTTCGTCGAGGTGCTGCCCGCCCGGCCGCCGTTTCCCCTCGACGGGCACCGGCACGTGCGGCACCACCGCTGAACCCGGGGAATGCCGCCCGCCCCGCGGGCGCTGCACCGGTGACGGCCGGGCGGATACGGTGGCGGGGGAGGTGTCCGGAGGATGGTGGACGCGTGGGAGGCCTCGGTCGAGGCGCAGATCCGCAGCGCCCAGGAACGGGGCGAGTTCGACAACCTGCCCGGCATGGGCAAGCCGATCCCCGGCCGCGACGTCCCCTACGACGAGTCCTGGTGGATCACCAGTTTCCTGGAGCGGGAGGCGCTGCCCACCGACCTGCTGCTGCCCACCCCGTTGCAGTTGCGCCGCCGGGTCGAGCAGGTACCCGACGAGGTCCGTGACCTGCCCACCGAGGAGTCGGTCCGGGAGTTCGTCGGCCTGCTCAACCAGGAGATCGTGGCGTGGCTGCGGTATCCCGCAGGGCCCCGGGTGGCGGTCCGACCGGTCGACACCGAGGCGGTGCTGCGCGGGTGGCGGGCCCACCGTGCCGCCCGCGCTGTCCCCGCTCCGTCCGCTCCGACGCCCGCGCCCCCGGCACGACGCCCCCGGTTCCGCTGGCCGTGGCGGCGACCGCCGGGGTAGCCGCCGGGTCAGTCGACGGCGGCCCGCCAGGTCCACGCGGTGCGGCGGGGCCGCTGACCCAGGGTGGCCCGCCCGGTCATCCACAGCAGCACGTCGGCCGGGTCGCCGGTGGGCGCGTCGGGGAACAGCCGCCCCAGCACCGCCGCGCTGGGCGCCGTCGGCGGCCGCCACGTCACCCCCAGACCGCGGGTGATGTCGTACGTGTGCAGCAGCGTCTCGGCGATGCCCATGGCGGCGAAGCCGGCCGGGTCGCAGGGCCCCCAGTGCCAGGCCCGGGTGTTCGCGGGGACGGTGTCGAGCGCGGCGGTGAGCAGCCCTCCGCAGGCGGCGACCACGACCAGCACCTGCGCCGGGGTGGCGTCGGGGCGTACCCGCAGGTCGAGTGGGAGGTACCCGGCGTCGGGCCGACCGGTGAGCTGGGTGGCGTAGCCGAGCAGGTCGTGGGCGACGTGCGCGGCGGTCGTCCAGCACGACCAGTCGAGGTCCCCGGCGGGGCCGCTCCAGTCCCGGTCGGTGTGCGGGCCGAGCGTGCGGGTCAGTTCGTCGACGGCGTCGCGGACCCCGCGACCGGTCAGCCGTTCCTGGGTGGGCATGCCACCGATCCTCGCACCGCCGTGCCCCGCGCGCCGGACCGTGTGGCGCGGCTCAGGCCGGACGTACGGGCTGCGGCGCGGCGGCGACGAGAGCCTCGATCACCGACCGGGCGGGCGTCGGACGCCGGCCGAGCAGAGCCTCAAGGGTCGGGTCGGTGACGGCGAACTCGCCCCGCCGGGCGGCCCGGTACATGCCGAGGGTGAAGTCGGCGGCGGCCCCGGGCATGCCCCGGGCGACGGCGGCGGCCCGCCACTCGTCGTCGTCGATAACGAGCCGGGTGACGGTGCGTCCGGTGAGGTCGGTGAGGATGCCGGCGACGTCCATCAGGTCGAGGGCCTCCCCGGCGGTCAACGCGGGGGTGACGCCGTCGAGCACGCCCTGACCGGCCAGCGCGAGGGCGGCGGCCTCGGCCAGGTCGTCGTGCGCGGTCCACGACACCGGCCCGTCGGCCGGTGCCACCAGGCGGCCGGTGGTCAGGGCGTCGCCGATGACGAACCCGAGGGCACCGGCGTAGAAACCGTTGCGCAGGGCGGTGAACGGCACCCCGGTCGCAGCCAGGTGCTCCTCGGTGGCGGCGTGGGTGACCTGGGCGGGGAAGAGCGAGTCGCGGGAGGCGGCCTGGTGACTGGTGTAGAGGATGCGGGTGGCTCCCGCGGCGCGGGCGGCGTCGACGGCGGCCCGGTTCGCGGTGACCGCGTCGCCGCCCCGGATGGCGGCGGACACGATCAGCACCCGGTCGACGCCGACGAAGGCGTGCTCCAGCGTGGCGGGGTCGGTGAAGTCCCCCCGGCGGACCCGCACGCCGCGTTCGGCCAGGTGGACGGCCTTGCCGACGTCGCGCACGCTCACCCCCACGGTGGTGGCGGGCACCCGGGCCAGCAGTTGGTCGACGATCCGGGAGCCGAGCTGCCCGGTGGCACCGGTGATGACGAACACGAGCGTGACCCCTTCGACGTATCAGTGTTACTGCGCTGACGCTAACACTGATACTTCACCGCTAACAGGGTCCTGTTATCGTTGATTCGTGACCGTGACGCCCGACACCCCACCCCGCGACGACGTGCGATCCGACATCGTCACGGCAGCCGCCCGCCTACTGCGCGAGCACGGGGCGCACGCGGTGACCACCCGCGCCGTCGCCCAGGCCGCGGGCGTGCAGGCACCCACCATCTACCGGCTGTTCGGGGACAAGAACGGCCTCGTCGACGCCGTCGCCGAACACGTGCTGGCCAGCTACGTCGCCACCAAGGCGGTGGCCACGCACGCCACGCCGCAGGACCCGGTGGCCGACCTGCGTGCCGGGTGGCGCACGCACCTGGAGTTCGGCCTGGCCAACCCCGAGTTGTTCCGGCTGCTCGGCACGCGCGGCCCCGGCGACCCGTCCCCGGCGTCGCTGGCGGGCCTGGCGGTGCTGCGTTCCCGGGTGCGCAGGCTCGCCGCAGCCGGCCGGCTGCGGGTCGACGAGCAGCGGGCCACCATGATGATCCACGCCGCCGGCACCGGCGTCATCCTCACCCTGCTGGGAACCCCCGCGCCGCACCGCGACCCCGGACTGGGCGACGCGGTGTTCGACGCCGTCCTCGGCGGCATCCTCACCGCCGCCCCGGTGACCCCCGACCCGACCCCGCGCACGGTCGCGGTGACCCTCGCGGCGTTGACGCCGGACCTACCCGGCCTCACCGACGCCGAACGCACGCTGCTGACCGAGTGGCTCGACCGGTCACTGGCCCTGCTGCGCCACCCGCAGCCCTAGCCGACCCGGACCCGACGTCGTCGTCCCCCACCCCGCCTGGCCACGGCTCGATCCTCAGCCCACCGCCTCGCGCAGCCGTAGCGCTCAGCGGAACCGGTCGACGGTGACGGGCACCAGCCCCTGGAGTTGCACCTGCGTCGTCAGGGCGCGCAGGAGCACACCGACCGCCTCGTCACGGTCGCCCGTCAGGTCACACGTCACGTCCAGTCCCCACGCGGCGCCCGCGGCGATGCGGCGCAGTTCCCAGCGGAAGGCGTCCCGGCCGACCTGACGGCACACCGTGCCCAGGACGCGTACCCGGGTATCCGCGAGATCGCCGGTGAGCGGCATCTGCCACGCCTCGCCGAGCAGCGTGAGCCCACCCGGGGCCAGCGCGCCGGGAACAGGATCCGGTAGGTGCGCGTCTCGCGGAACCCCGGTGTGGCCTCGGGCCGATGCAGCGACAGGGGCGGTGACGGCGGCGCGGAAGGCGCACCGAAGCACGTCCGCAGCGCGGCCTCGTCCGGCAGGGCGGTACCGCAGAACTCCCGGTAGAGAGTCGCCGCCCCGTCCCGGCTGACGGGCGTCACCCGGGCCCGCAGCGCGGGGTCGACGCGCAGCCGCCGGCTGGTGGCCGACGCGTCGTGCCACCGGCGCTCCGAGCGGCTCCAGCCACCACCCACCAACCCGACGCAGGAGTGGTCTGCCCCGAGGAGGAACTCCTCGGCCAGCAACCCCTCCGGCTCGCCGGCACCGTCGTGGACCACGTAGTAGTGCAGAGCCGCGTGGTAGCGCAGGGCCGTCGCCATCCGTCGATTCTCGGGCCGGCGGGTCGACGATCGCAGCCGGCTCGCCGCAGACCCCGTCCTGCCCCTCTATTATCTCACGGGCGCGTTTTTCCACCACAATGGGTAGTGGCATACGTGTGAACCGGTGACCGCTACCGTGCCGCCATGCTTACTGGCGAGGAGAAGTTCGTTCGCGGGGCCGTCCGGTTGTGGACCGAGCGTTTCGGGCGCCCGGACGACCCCACCGTCCTGTTGGTTATGGGCACGTCCACCCAGGGCATCGGCTGGCCCGACGAACTGGTCGAAGCCCTGGTGAACAGCGGTCGGCAGGTGATCCGCTTCGATCACCGGGACACCGGCCGTTCCGACTCCCTGGACTTCACGGCGCACCCCTACGCGCTCGCCGACCTGGCCTGCGACGCGGTCGCCGTCCTGGACGCGCACGGTGTCGCCGCCGCGCACATCGTGGGGACGTCGCTGGGTGCGGCGATCGGGCAGTGGCTCGCCGTGCACCGGGCCGCCCGGGTCCGCACGCTGACGGCCATGGCCTCCTCCCCGATGGGGAACAACCCCGGCCCCGCGTGGGCGCGAGCGCTGGCGGGTCAACCGGCCGCGGAGGGTGAACTCCCGCCTCCGACGGCACGGTTCCTCGACCACCTGATGGGCGCGGCCAGGACACCCCGGGCGACGGCGCAGCAGCGGGTGGACGCCGACGTGCAGACCTGGCGGGTGCTCAACGGTGACGTGCTGCCCTTCGACGAGCCGGCCGCGCGGCGGTTCGTCGAACACTGTCACGACCGGGCCGGCAACCTCGCCGCCGCGGCGAACCACGATCTGGCCGGTCGGCGTTGGGACGACGACCGGCGGGCGTCGCTGTCCGGCATCACGGCCGCGACGTTGGTCCTGCACGGCAGCGACGACCCGCTGTTCCCGCCGGCCCATGGTGGGGCACTCGCGGCGCAGATCCCCACGGCGCAACTGGAGATCGTGCCCGGGATGGGCCACCACCCGTTCTTCGCCCCCGGGCTCACCGGGCGGATCGCAGGCTCGATCATCCGCCACACGGCCTGAACCACGTCACCCCGCACCCGGGCGGATGGTCAGTGGCCCGGGTGCGGGGGCATGGCGGGCGGGCGGCGACGGCCCGCCCCGGTGGTCACGGACCCGTGCTGGTGAGTTAACGAATTACCGATAATGACAAACCGTTAATCAGAGCAGCCAAAACGGGCATAACGGTGGAGCACCATAATGTCTGTTCTGTTATTTCCCTACCTGGCTATAGGAATTGGTCGTATCGTCCGCCTCTTCGGGGGCACGCGGGTGCCCCGTTGCCGGTGGAGGGTCGGTCAGCCGCTGGGCGGGTTTTCCTGCAAGGGGGCGATGGGTTCCCGGCCCGGCCCTGACGGGGTTCAGAGGGAGTTGCTCCGCATGACGGCACCTGCCTGGTGGCCCCCTCGCCCGGAGTTCACCGGATGGGCGTACCGCCGGGTCTTCCACCCATCAGGGTGCTTACCTGCGAGCCTGCTCCAGGTAATGCACAGCAGCGCGAAGAGCCCGAGGGGAATCCCTGAAGTGGCCGAGGGCGGCGTTACAGCTCACGCAGAGCAGCCCGCGCACCCGTCCGGTCTCGTGGCAGTGATCGACCACCAGGCGCACGGCGTCGGCGGTGGGGGTGCCGTCGAAGTCGAGGGCGGCCGACAGGAGGGGAGGGCAGGTCGCGTTCATGAATGCCGCAGATGGCGCAGCGGTGCTGCTGGGCGGTACGCCGGGCGTCGCACTCCTGCTCGCTCCTTTGGTCGGAGTCAGCCGGGCAGTCGGGCGGCCACGGCGTCGAGGACCCAGTCCAGGCCGGTGGTGAAGGACGTCTCGGCGTCCACCTCGGTGCCGTCGTGCACGGCCCGGGCCAGCGCCGGGTAGCGGCCGGTGGTCAGCATCCTCGTCACGTGCGGGCCGTGGGCGCGCTGCCAGTCGCGTTTGGACAGACCCGTGGCGCGTTCCGCCCGCAGGTTGGCGATCTCCCGCCGCAGTGCGCCGATGACGTAGGCGCCGACGGTCTCCACGGTGCGCAGGACGGTGTCGGTGTCGGCGATCCCGTCGAGGGCGGCCAGTTGGGTCTCGGTCACGGCCAGGCCGTTCGGTCCCAGGGTGGGTCGGCCGCCGAGCAGGTCGGCCAGCCACTCGTGCCGCAGCACGGTCCGCCGGGTGCGGTGGGCGACGACCCGCAGCGTCTCCCGCCAGTCGGCGGGCGGTTCGCCGGGGAGGATCTCGGCGTGCACGGCGTCCACCATCAGGTCGAGCAACTCGTCCTTGGTGGAGAGGTGACCGTACAGCCGCATCGGGCCGGCGTTGAGGCGGGCGGCGACCTTACGCAGCGACACCGCCGTCAGGCCGCCCTCGTCGGCCAGCGCGACGGCGGCGGCGACGATCCGTTCCCGGTCGAGCGGCGCCGGGGGAGGCGGCGGTTCCGGCCGGTCCCACACGGTCATGGTCACCTCCGGCTGGTGGCGTCGAGACGGTCCGCGTCGATACAGTGTATCGCCATGAGACAGCGTATCGCGGTGGTGGGCGCCGGCCCCGGTGGCCTCACCTTCGCCCGGGTCCTGCACCGCCTCGGCCATCCCGTCGTCGTCCTGGAACGCGATCGCGGGCCCGACGCCCGTCCCCCGGGCGGCACGCTGGACCTGCACGAGGGGCTCGGCCAGCTGGCGCTGGACAAGGCGGGGCTGACGGCCCGGTTCCGGGAGCTGTCGCGTCCCGAGGGGCAGGCCATGCGCATCCTCGACCCGGCGGGAACCGTGCTGCGGGACTGGCGACCCCGACCGGACGAGCGGGCCAATCCGGAGATCGACCGTGGGCAACTGCGGGACCTGCTGCTCGATTCGCTCGACGTGCGGTGGGGGCAGAAGGTGACCCGGGTGGTGCCCGGGGACGGCGCGCTCGTGCACCTCGCCGATGGGCGGCAGGAAGCGTTCGATCTCGTGGTCGGCGCGGACGGCGCGTGGTCGCGGGTGCGGCCCGCGGTGTCGCCGGTGACCCCGCGGTACACCGGCGTCACCGCGGTCGAGACCTCCCTCGACGACGTCGACACCCGCCACCCGGACCTGGCCGAGCTGATCGGCGACGGCGCGGTCGCCGTGTACGGGGTGAACCGCGGGGTCGTCGCCCAACGCAACAGCGGCGGCCACGTCACGGTGTACGTGCAGCTCCGCGCGCCACTGGACTGGCACGCGGGGCTGGACCCGGCCGACGTGGAGGCGGCACGGTCGGCCCTGCTCGCCCTGTTCGACGGGTGGGCGCAACCGGTGCGCGACCTGGTCGGTCGGGGCACCGCGTTCGTCCACCGCCCGATCCACGTCCTTCCCGTGTCCCACACCTGGGCCCACGTGCGTGGGGTGACGCTGCTCGGTGACGCCGCGCACCTGATGCCGCCGTTGGGGGCGGGGGCGAACCTGGCGATGCTCGACGGCGCCGAGCTCGCGGAGTCCGTCGCCGCCGCCCCCGACGACCTGGACGGGGTGGTGCGGGCCTGGGAGGAACGGATGTGGGCCCGGGCCGGCAGGTGGGCGGCGATCACCACGGCCGGTCTGGAACGCCTGGTCGGCCCGCACCCGGCCGCGGCCCTCGCCCTCTTCGACGAGGTCCAGTCCTCCTGACCGCCGCGCACCGGCTCCGCCCCGGCCGGTGCGGAAAACGTCTGGCGGCTCGCGTCGACCGGCTGGCAGGGTGACCGGCATGACAGCACAGGCGCTGGCGGGCGCGCTCGCCGACGAGGCACGCCGACGGGTCTTCGCGGCGATCGTGCTCGGTGGCGGTGACGTCGCGGCGGTGGCCGGGCGGGCCGACCTGCCGCTGCGTCAGGTGGTCACGGCGGTGCGGCGGCTGGCCGACGCGGGGTGGGTCGTCGAGGACGACGGGGAACTGCGGGTGGACGCGGTACGGCTGCGTGACGCCGCCCGGACGCCGCAGCCGCAGCGGGCGGCCGAGCAACCGGCGGAGCGGGTGTCACGCATCTTCCTGCGCGACGGGGTGCTGCGGGGTCTGCCGGCGCAGCGGGGCCGGCGGCGGCTTCTGCTGGCCCGCATCGTCACGTCGTTCACCCCGGGGGTGCGCTACCCGGAGCGCGCGGTCGACGAGGTGCTGCGCCGGTGGTGCGACGGCGGCGGCACCGACCACGTGACGGTCCGCCGGTACCTGATCGACGAGGCCCTGCTGAGCCGCGACCAGGGGGTCTACTGGCGTACCGGGCCGTGACCGACGACGGCGGCACGGGCGGGTTGACGGGCGCGCCGGGACGAGGTAAATACTGAAGTACGACTTGAGTCGCCCCGACTCAAGTCCACTGGAAACCTTCGGCCCGAGGAAACCGAGGAGGCACGACCATGCTGATGCGTACCGACCCCTTCCGTGAGATCGACCGGCTCGCCGAACAGTTCTTCGGCACCACCAGCCGCCCCGCGGTGATGCACCTGGACGCCTGGCGCGACGGTGACTACTTCCACGCCGCGTTCGACCTGCCCGGGGTGGACCCCGACAGCATCGACTGCACGGTGGAGCGCAACGTGCTGACCGTCCGCGCGCAGCGCCGCCGTCCCACCTCCGACGGCATCGAACTGGTCGCCGCCGAACGGCCGATGGGCACCTTCTCCCGGCAACTGTTCCTCGGCGACACCCTCGACACCGACCGGCTGGAGGCCGCCTACGAGCACGGGGTGCTGACGCTGCGCATCCCGATCGCCGAGCGGGCCAAGCCGCGTCGGGTCCCGGTCACCGCCGGTAACGGACACCGGCAGATCACCGCCTGACCGGCACGCCCACGGTGGGGGCCGGACCGGCCCCCACCGGGCCGAACACCGTCGCGCCCGGGCGTCGGGCGATCCACTCGGGCGCGCCTGCCCGTGATTACCCACCGGGGCTGAGAGTCTTTCTCGCATGCTGCGTCCCGACGGCCCCGTCCTGCCCCGCACCCCGACCCGCCCGGCGCTGACCGGCACACCTGTCGACTTCACCGAGGCGTGGCTGCGTAACCGTCGACTGTCGGCACACACCCGCGACGCCTACCGCCGCGACATCGCCGGCTGGCTCACCTGGTGCGCCGACGGCGACCTGGATCCGCTGCGGGCCACCTTCCTCGACGTCAACGCCTACGCCCGACACCTGGAGGCCACCCCCGCGGCGCGCAGCGGCCGGCCGCTGACCCCGGCCACCGTCGCCCGGAAACTGTCCGCCCTGTCCAGCTGGTACGAGTTCCTTCTGAAGCTGCGGGCGGTGGACGCCAATCCGGTCTCCGGGGCCGACCGGCCGCGCATCGACCGGGACCACTCGGCCACCGTCGGCCTCACCCCGCAGGAGGTCGACGCGCTGCTGGCCGCAGCCGACGCCGACACCGGACCGACGGCCGCCCGCAACCGGGCCGCCGTCGCCCTGCTGGCCGACCTCGGCCTGCGCGTCGGTGAACTGGTCTCCCTCGACCTGGCCGACCTCGGCGCGGAACGGGGGCACCGCAGCATCCGGTTCGTCGGCAAGGGCGGCAAGTCCCGCCGTCGGGCACTCACCCCGGGCACCGCGTACGCCCTCGACGCCTATCTGGCCGAGCGGGCGGCGGCGGCCGGGGTCGGCGTGGCGGAACTGACCGGGCCGCTGCTGGCCACCACCACCGGCGGTCGACTCGACCGGCACTCGGTGTTCCGGCTGGTGCGCCGGCTGGCCGCCACGGCGGGCATCGCGGCGGCGGCGAAACTGTCCCCGCACTCGCTGCGGCACGCCTTCGCCACCACAGCCCGCGAGGAGGGGGTGCCGTTGGAGGACGTGCAGGACGCGATGGGGCACGCCGACCCGCGGACCACCCGCCGCTACGACCGGGACCGGCACAACCTCGACCGGGACCCGGCGTACGTCATCTGGGCGGCGCGGGCCCGGCGGCGCGGCTGAGGAAAACCGGTTGACGGAGTAAGCGCTCACTCCCGAGTGTGGTGCCATGACGGCACCCGGGGGACGCCGACGACGCGCGCCGGCCATGGCCGCCGACCGCCGCCGCGCCATGATCGTGCAGAGCGCGCTGCCCCTGCTGACCCGCCGGGGCACCACCCTGACCGCGGCCGAGGTGGCACGGGCCGCCGGAATCGGCGAGGCGACCGTGTTCCGCGCCTTCGCCGACAAGCAGGCGCTGATCGACGCCTGCGTGGCCGAGGTCCTGCGCCCCGACCCGCTGCTCGACCGGTTGGCCCGCATCGACCGACGCCAGCCCCTCGCCGGTCGGCTCACCGAGGCCGCCGTGGCGGTCCACGCCCACCTGGCCCGGCTGGGCGCGGTGCTCGGTGCCCTGCACGCCGCCGGCCGCGCCCGCCCCGACCCGCCACCGGCCGGCGCGGCGGCGACGGCGGTCCGGTCGGCGGTGGCCGCCCTGTTCGTCCCCGACGCCGACCGGCTACGGCTCCCGCCCGACCAGCTCGCCGACCTGTTCCTCGGCCTGCTGTCCCCACCGGGCCCGCTGGCCGGCACGGCGTCGCCCCCCACCGACCTGGTCGACCTGTTCCTGCACGGTGCGCTGACCCGGGTCAGGTGAGCAGGTCGAGGTGGTGGTGGGCGTCGGCGGAGATGTCCTCGTGCCGCAGCCACCGCCACGTCCACAACCGGGCGGCCACCTCGGCCTGCCCGTCACCCCATGCGGCGTGCTCCACCAGCAGCGCCGCCGCCAGCGCGTACGCCATCCGCAGGGCCAGGCCACGCGCGCCGGCCAGGACCGTCGCCGACGCCGGATCGGCGGTGACCTCACCGACGGTGGCCCGCAGTTCCGCGGCCACCGTGGCCAGGGTGCCGGCCAGGGCCGGGGACAACGGACGCGCCACGTCGGCGGCGGCGGTGAGCCGCGCCAGCAGCGGCCCGGCCGCGTCCTGGCGGGTGACCGCCCGCAGCACGTCCACCGCCAGCACGTTGGTGGTGCCCTCCCAGATCGGCAGGACCTGCGCGTCGCGCAGCAGCCTCGGTACGCCGGTGTCCTCGACGTAGCCGGCCCCACCGAACGCCTCCACGTACTCGGCGGCGGACGACACCGCCAGCCGTCCGGTGGCCAGCTTCGCCAGCGGCGCGACCACCCGCAGCTCCGCGGCGGCCTGCGGGTCGCCGCCGACCTCGACCCGGCCGAGCAACGCGAACGCGTGCCCGGCCAGCGCGAACGCGCCCGCCGCGTCGACCGCCAACGCGCCGAGGGTGGCCCGGTGCAGCGGATTGTCGGCCAGCAGCCCGCCGGCCACCCGCCGGGTGCGCGCGTACGCCAGCGCGTAGGACAGGCCCCGGCGCATCCCCGACGCGGCGGCCGACGCGTTGTGCACCCGGGTCACCACCACCAGGGTCATCGCCCGCACCAGCCCCGGCACCGCCGGGTCACCCAACGGCAGCGCGTACGCGTCCCGCAGGCCGATCTCGGCGGTCGGCAACGCCCGGGTGCCCAGCTTGTCCTTGAGCCGCCGCACCACCACCCCGGGAGCGGGACCGTCCGGCGTGGCGGTCGCACCGGCCAGCGGCGAGTCGGCGGCGTAGCGGGGCACCAGGAACGGGGCGAGGACCCGGCTGCCCCGGCCGGCGCCCTCCGGCCGGGCCAACGCCACCGCCATCGCCGCGTCGGCGGCCGAGCAGAACCACTTCTCCCCGGTCAGCCGCCACGACCCGTCGGCGGCCGGCCGGCCGAGGGTGCCGGTGCCGGACAGGTCGGAGCCGCCCTGCGACTCGGTCATCCACTGCCCGCTGACGATCGCCGTGTCCGGGTCGGTGGCGACCAGCCGCGGCAGCCACGCGTCACGCACCCCCGCGTCGACGTCGGGGGTGCTCAGCAGCGCGGCGGCCCCGTCGGCCATCGCCACCGGGCAGGAGAACGTCGCCGACTCCGGCCCGTACAGGTGCAGCAGGGCATGCTGGACGACACGGGCGGCGGCCCCCCACGTGCCACGCGCCGCCGGCAGGTAGGGCAGGGCGACCACGGCGTGCCGGGCGGCGGCGGCCCGCTGGGCCTGCCAGCCGGCGCTGGTGGCGATCCGGTCGACGCGCGCGCCCCACGGGTCGTAGCGGACCAGCGTCGGCGGGTGGGCCTCGGCGTCGGCGTGCGCGGCGCGCAGCGGCCCGGTGACGTCGGCGGCCAGCGCGGTCAGCCGGTCCCGGGCGGCGGTGTGCCCGTCCGCGCCGAGCTGCCGGGTCAGCCACGACCGCAGCAGCCGGTCACCGGCGTACGGGTCGTCAATGTCCGGCACCGGCTGCACGTAGCGGCTCATCCGTCGCTCCTTCACCAGGGGTGTGCGCCGACCGTAGACGATCGCCCCGGCGGCGCGACAGGGGGCGAACCGCCTGCGCGGTCCCGGCCCGCCCGCCTACCGTCGCAGGTGATGAGCGTTCAGCAGGCGTGGACCCGACCGGCGCGGCGACGTCGCCCGGTGCGTACCGGCCTGTTCCTGGCCGGTCTCGCCGTCGGGCTGTGCCTGGTCGGGGTGGCCGGGCTGGGACTGTGGAACGTGCAGGTCGTGGCGGGCGCCACCGGCCCGGTGCGGGAGACCGCCGACGGGTTCCTGCGGGAGCTGTCCGCCGGTGAGGTGGACCAGGCGTACCGGCGGTTGTGCGCGCCGACCCGCAGCCGGTGGAGCGAGGTCGGTTTCGCCGGGTGGGTCCGCACCCCGCCGGTGGTCACCGGCTACGAGATCCTCGACGTGTCGGTACGCACCCGGGGAGGCCGGCCGGCGGGGGAGGTGGCGGTGCGGGTCACCCGCGACGGCGGGGCCGACGAGCAGCGGCGGCTGCCGGTGGTGAAGGAGGACGGGAAGTGGCGGGTCTGCGGCGACCCGTACTGACCGGCCGGCCCGGTCAGGCGCGCGGACCCAGGTCGCCGGAGCGGTAGTGTCGCCGGCACAGCACCTGGTAGCGCACGTCGGCGGTGTCGACGGTGTCCCCGATGACGACCTGCGCGCCCTCGCGGACCACCCGCCCGTCGACGACGCGGGCGTTGAGCAGCCCTTCCCGCCCGCACCAGCACAGCACCTCCACCTGGATGCGGGCCACCTCGTCGGCCAGTTCGAACAGCCGCCGGGCGGCCGGGAACAGGTCGGACCGGAAGTCGGTGGCGAGACCGAAGGCGTACACGTCGACGTCGTAGCCGTCGACCAGTTCGGCCATCTGCTCGACGTGCGCCACGTCGTAGAACGACGCCTCGTCGCAGATCAGGTAGTCGATGCGGACCCCCTCGGCCCAGGTGTCGCGGACCAGGGCCCGCAGGTCCAGCCCGTCGGTCACCTCCACCGCCGAGTGGGCCAACCCGATGCGGGTGGTGACCCGCGGCCCCAACGACCTGTCGATGCGGGTGGTGACCAGCCCCCGCCGGCCCTGCCGGGCGTGGTTGTAGTTCATCTGCAACGCCATCGTCGACTTGCCGCAGTCCATCGGACCCCAGAAGAACTTCAACGCGGCGGCGTGCAACGGGCGGCCGTCGACGCCCCGCGCGGCGGCGCACCCGGTCCCCCCGTCATGCGGGCCGGGCAGGGGACGGGCCAGGCAGGTGGGGGTGGCAGCGGCGTCGTCGGTCACGTCGGGGCAGCCTAGCCCATCGGCGCGGGTGGATCGGGCCGATGGTCAGAGCACCCGGGGCGGGGTGTTGCCGGCGGCGACGATGGCCCGACGGATCGGCACGGCGGCCAGCAACGCGAACCCCACCACGAAGAAGATCAGCAGGGAGACCAGACCCACCCGGTAGGAGGAGGTGAGCTGGAAGACCAGGCCGAACGCCAGCGGGCCGAGCCAACTGGTGCCCTTGTCGCTGATCTCGTAGAACCCGTAGTACTCGCCCTCCTTGCCGGCGGGGATGAGCTGGCTGAACAGCGACCGGCTCAACGCCTGGCTGCCGCCGAGGACCAGACCGATCGCCCCACCGAGGATCATGAACGGCAGCGGTGCCTCGGCGGGCAACCGGAACGCCCCGATGATCACCCCGGTCCACAGCACCAGCGACAGCAGCACCGTCTTCCACGCCCCGATGCGCCGGGCCAACGCCCCCAGCGCCAACGCCCCGCCGAAGGCGAGGAACTGCACCAGCAGGATCGTCACGATCAGGGTGCTCTGCCCCAGCCGCAGCTCCTCGGTGCCGTACTGGCTGGCCAGGGTGATCACCGTCTGGATGCCGTCGTTGTAGACCAGGAACGCCAGCAGGAAGAACAGCGTCAACGGATACGCCTTGATCTCCCGCAGGGTCCGGCCGAGCTGCCGGAACCCGTCGGTGACCACGTTGCGGCCCGCCCCGCGCAGCGCCTCGGCGGTGGGGTGCTCCCGCAGCCACCGCAGCGGCACCAGGGTGAACACCGCCCACCACACCCCGGCCGACACGATCGACCAACGGGCCAGGTCCAGGGTGCGCTGCGGGTTGTCGTCCTCGCTGAGCAGGGTCACCGCCACCAGGTTCAACGCCAGCAGCAGACCACCGCCGAGGTAGCCGATGGCCCAGCCGCGACTGGACACCGCGTCGCGTTCGTCCGGTCCGGCCAGCTGCGGCAGGAACGAGTTGTACACCACCACCGCCGCGCCGAAGGCGATGTTGGCGACCAGGAACAACGCCCCACCGAGCAGGTACCGGTCGCCGGTGACCAGCGCCATCGCGATGGTCGCCCCGGCGCCGGTGAACGCGGCCCCGGCCAGCAGCCGCTTCTTGTGCACCGTCCGGTCGGCGATGGCCCCGACCACCGGCAGCACGAACACGGTCAACAGCACCGACAGCGAGATCAGGTACGGGTAGTAGGAGCCGGCGGCGACCCGGACGCCCAGCGGGTGCACGTACCCGTCGCAGGTGTCCGCGCCGAGTTCGCAGCCGGCGGCCAACTCGGTGACGGTGGTGAGGAACGGGCCGAGGAACACCGTGATGACGGTGGTCTGGAAGGCCGAGTTGGCCCAGTCGTACAGGTACCAGCCGCGCCGCTCCCGGCGCAGGCCCGCCGGGGTGTCGACGGTGGTGGGGGTGGTGGTGACCGGGTCGGCCATCGGGGTCCTCGGGGCTCAGGCGGCCCAGAGGCCGCGGCTGCGGTAGACGTCGCGCAGCACGCCGACGTGATCGGTCATGATGCCATCCACGCCACGATCCAGTAAGTCGTGCATCCGGGCAGGTTCGTCGATCGTCCAGACGTGCACGTGCACGCCCAGCCGGCGGCAGTAGGCCAGGAAGCGGCGGTCGACCACCGGCACCCCGGCGTAGCGGGGCGGCACCTGCGCGGCCACCACCGACGGCGGCAACCGCACCGGCCGGCCGTGTCGCGACGCCCACCACAGCCGCGCCACCCCGCGCGCACCCAGGCCGGTGGCGACCCGGCCGCCGGTGGCCGCGCGCAGCCGCGCCAGCCGGGCGTCGCTGAACGACGCGAGCAGCACCCGGTCGGCCGCGCCGGCCCGGGTCACCGCCTCGACCGCCGGGGTGACGCCACCGTCGGCCTTCACGTCGATGTTGAACCGGACCTGCGGCCAGGCGGCCAGCACGTCGTCGAGGCGGGGCACGACCGCCGCGCCGCCGACCCGCACCGTGGCCAGGTCGGCCCAGCGCAGGTCGGCGATGCGGCCCCGCTGCCCGGTGACCCGGCGCAGGGTGGAGTCGTGGAAGACCACGCACACCCCGTCGGCGGTGGCGTGCACGTCGGTCTCCACGTACCGGTAGCCCAGGTCGACGGCCCGGGCGAACGCGGCGACGGTGTTCTCGTCGCCGTCGGCGGCGCCACCGCGGTGCGCGAAGGCCAGCGGGGTGGGGGCGTCCAGGTAGCCGGCTCGGGTCGACACGCAGCGCAGTATGCCCGCCCGGCGTGGCCGGCGGGTGGCCGACCGGCGACGGGTCAGGCCGAGGTGGGGCGGCGGTGGACCCGGCTGGTGTCGACGGGACGTCCCGGGTCGACGTGCCGGGGCCGGTCGGGTTCGTCGGGACGCAGTGGCACCAGGGTGTCGGTGATCGCGTCGATGATCCGGTCGGTGCCCCGGCGGGCCGCGCCGGGCGCGACGGGGGAGAGGTCGGCCAGGTGCAGCGGCGCGCCGAAGCGGACCCGGATCACCGGGCGGCGCACCAGCGTCCGGGCCAACGCGCGCAGCATGCCCCGGGGCGCCCGGTAGGGCAGCACCTCGTGCGATCCCCACTGGGCCACGGGCACCACGGGGGCGTCGCAGGCCATGGCGAGGCGGGCGGTGCCGGTCTTGCCGCGTTCGGGCCACATGCCGGGGTCCAGGCCGATGCGTCCCTCCGGGTAGACCAGCACCACCGACCCGGCGGTGACCGCCGCGGCGGCGTCGTCGAGGGCCCGGCGTACGGCGCTGCTGCCCCGGTCGACGCGCAGGTGCCCGGCGTGGCGCATCAACGCGCCGAGCCCCGGGGTGCGGAACAGCCCACCGGTGGCCATGAAGCGGGGCGAGACGCCCCGGGCCCGGCAGGCCGCGCCCAGCACGATCGGGTCGAAGGGGCTGATGTGGTTGGCGGCCAGGATCAGCGGCCCCCGACGCAGGTGTTCGGGGACGTCCCCGCTGACCTCCAGCCGGGCGAACAGGGCGACGACCAGCCGGGCGAGCAGTTGGGCGGCACGCCAGAACCGTGGTGGCTGCCAGCCGGGGCGCGGGGTGTCCATCAGTCGCCGATGGTCGCACGGGCGTGGGGGAGGACCGAACGCCGGGTCGTGCGGCCTGTGGTGATCAGGGTCATTGGTCCCGGGTCGGGTCGGGACCCCCGACCCTGCCCCACGGCCTACGACGCGCGGTAGTATCTACTACGTCTCGTAGTATCAATGGCAGGGGGATCCCGGTGGACGCGTTGGACGTCGCCCGCTGGCAGTTCGGTGTCACCACCGTCTACCACTTTCTCTTCGTACCACTGACCATCGGGCTGTCCGTCCTGGTCGCCATCCTCCAGACCCGCTGGCACCGCACCGGCGACGAGAAATACCTCAAACTCACCAAGTTCTACGGCAAACTCTTCCTGATCAACTTCGCCATGGGCGTCGTCACCGGCATCGTGCAGGAATTCCAGTTCGGCATGAACTGGTCCGACTACTCCCGCTTCGTCGGCGACATCTTCGGCGCACCCCTGGCCATCGAAGCCCTCGTCGCCTTCTTCCTCGAATCCACCTTCATCGGCCTGTGGATCTTCGGCTGGGACCGGCTCCCCAAACGCCTGCACCTCGCCAGCATCTGGGCCGCCGCCATCGGCACCAACCTGTCCGCCTACTTCATCCTCGCCGCCAACTCGTTCATGCAGAACCCCGTCGGCTACCGCTTCAACCCCGACACCGGACGCGCCGAACTCACCGACTTCGTCGCCGTCCTCACCAACAAGGTCGCCCTCATCACCTTCCCGCACACCCTCGCCGGCTCCTTCCTCGTCGCCGGCGCCCTCGTCACCACCGTCGGCCTCTGGCACGTCATGCGCCGCCGCGACAACCCAGACACCGACGCCTACCGCCACGCCACCCGCTTCGGCGCCTGGGTCGTGCTCATCTCCGCCACCCTCGTCGTCCTCACCGGCGACATCCAAGGCAAGATCATGACCCAGGTGCAGCCCATGAAAATGGCCGCCGCCGAAGGCCTCTACACCACCGAAAGCCCCGCCTCGTTCTCCGTACTCACCGTCGGCAGCCTCGACGGCAGCCGCGAGGTCTTCGCCCTCAAGATCCCCTACCTGCTGTCCTACCTCGGCACCGGCGACCCCAACGGCACCGTCCACGGCATCAACGACCTCCAGGCCCAGTACGCCAGCCAGTACGGCCCCGGCAGCTACACCCCGATCATCCCGGTCACCTACTGGAGCTTCCGCTTCATGATCGGCTTCGGGCTCGCCGCCGCCGCCATCGCCCTGCTCATCCTCTGGAGCCAACGCAAGGGCCGCACCCCCACCAACAGATGGCTGCTGCGCGCCGGCCTGATCATGCCCGTGCTACCACTGCTCGCCAACTCCTTCGGCTGGATCTTCACCGAGATGGGCCGCCAACCCTGGATCGTCTTCGGCGAGATGCTCACCCGCGACGGCGTCTCCCGCAGCGTCTCCCTCACCGAAGTCCTCACCTCCTTCACCGCCTTCACCCTCATCTACGCCGTCCTCGCCGTCATCGAGTTCAAACTCCTCCTGCGCTACGCCCGCGCCGGCGTACCCGAGGTCACCCCCACCCCCGACGACACCGACGACGCCGAGCGCCCGCTCGCCTTCGCCTACTGACCCGGAGCCCCACCGTGGAACTCACCACCATCTGGTTTCTCCTCGTCGCCGTGCTCTTCACCGGCTACTTCATCCTCGAAGGCTTCGACTTCGGCGTCGGCATGCTCCTACCCGTCCTCGGCCGCGACGACCGGCAACGCCGCGTCCTCATCAACACCATCGGACCCGTCTGGGACGGCAACGAGGTCTGGCTCATCACCGCCGGCGGCGCCATGTTCGCCGCCTTCCCCGAGTGGTACGCCACCCTCTTCTCCGGCTTCTACCTGCCGCTGCTGCTCATCCTGCTCGCCCTCATCGCCCGCGGCGTCGCCTTCGAATACCGCCACAAGCGCCCCGAAGCCGCCTGGAAACGCCGCTGGGACCACGCCATCTTCTGGGGCTCCGCCATCCCCGCCCTACTCTGGGGCGTCGCCTTCGCCAACATCTTCCGCGGGGTACCGCTTTCCGCCGACCACGAATACGTCGGCGGCCTGGTCGACCTGCTCAACCCCTACGCCCTGCTCGGCGGCCTGACCACCCTCGGCCTCTTCCTCACCCACGGCGCGGTGTTCCTCGCCCTCAAGACCACCGGCGACATCCGCCACCGCGCCGGCACCCTCGCCGTCACCCTCGGCACCGGCACCGCCGTCGCCGCCGTCGCCTTCCTCACCTGGACCCTCACCATCCGCGCCAACCCCGCCGCCATCACCCTCGCCGTCGGCGCCGCCCTCGCCCTGCTCGGCGCACTCGCCGCCGCCCGGGCACGCCGCGAAGGCTGGGCCTTCACCGGCACCGCCCTGGCCATCGCCCTCGCCGTCGCCACCCTCTTCACCGCCCTGTTCCCCAACGTCATGCCCTCCACCGGCGACCCCGCCGGCACCCTCACCGCCACCAACGCCGCCTCCACCCCCTACACCCTGAAAATCATGACCTGGGTCGCCGTCGTCTTCACCCCGATCGTCCTCGCCTACCAAAGTTGGACCTACTGGGTGTTCCGCAAGCGAATCGGGGTACAGAACATCCCGCAACACTGAAAAGACGCGCGAGGGGCGCGGGGACGCGGGGCCGGAGCGAGGGGGTCGCACCGGCCCCGCAACGCGTCCACCACAAACCCGTCGCCCACCCGCCCACCCACCGCTATCGTCGCCGCATGCCGCACGACCCCCACGTCCGGGAACTCACCGCCGACGACCACGCCGCCGCCTGGCACCTCGGCCGCACCGCCTTCGGCTCCGACCCGCAACCCGAACCACCACCCACCACCACCCCCGGCACCACCCGCTACGGCGCGTTCGACCACACCGGCCGCCTCATCGGCAAAGCCGTCGACCTGCACCACCACCAGTGGTGGGACGGCCGCACCATCGCCGCCGCCGACATCGCCGGCGTCGCCGTCACCCCCGAAGCCCGCGGCCGCGGCATCGCCCGCGCCCTACTCACCACCCTCCTCCGCGACGCACACGACCGGGGCGCCGCCGTCAGCGCGCTGTTCCCCACCGTCGCCGCCCCCTACCGCGCCTGCGGCTGGGAAACCGCCGGCACCCTACGCACCGTCAACCTCCCCACCGCCCTGCTCACCCGCCACCGCCCCAGCCCACACCTCACCGTCCGCCCCGGCACCCCCGCCGACCTCACCGCCGTCGACGAACTGCACACCCACACCACCCGCCACCGCCGCGGCCTACTCGCCCGCAGCGGCCCCCTGCACGAACACCACCGCACCCGCCACACCACCGACAACACCCTGCCCTACGACGGCCTCACCCTCGTCGAACACCACGGCCACCTCGTCGGCTACGCCGGCTGGGACCGCCGCAACCACTACGGCGACGACGGCACCATCACCGTCGACGACCTCGCCGCCACCACCGCCGACGCCGCCCGCGAACTCGTCGGCATCCTCGCCAGCTGGCACAGCGTCGCCCCCACCCTGCGCCTCACCCTGCTCCCCGGCGACCCCCTCACCCCCCACCTTCCCGTGGAAAAGGCCCGCGAACACGAACAGGACACCTGGATGCACCGCCCCGTCGACGTCACCCGCGCCATCCGCGACCGGGGCTGGCCGCCACACCTGCACGGCACCGTCACCTTCACCCTCGACGACCCCCTCGCCGACTGGAACACCGGCACCTGGCACCTGGAGATCACCGACGGCCACGCCGAACTACGCCGCACCACCACCCCCGCCGACCTGCACCTGACCGTCCGCGGCTTCGCCCTGCTCTACACCGGCGCCGCCACCGCCCGCACCGTCGCCCAGGCCGGCCTGCTGCACCACCCCACCGGCACCGACCCCACCCCACTCGACCTGCTCGCCGCCGGCGGCCCCGCCCAACTCGGCGACTACTTCTGACCCACCCCGGCCGGGGGCCTGCGGGCCTGCTGCCCCCGACCGGCCCCCACCACAGCCGTCACCGGCCCCACCTCACCGCGCCTCACGCAACTCCGCCAACCGCGCCTCGATCTCCGCCAACTCCGCCCGCAACTTCTCCGCCTGCTGCTCCGCCTCCGACCGCTCCGCCGACAGGATCTGCTCCACCGCCTCCTGCACCCCCGGCACATCCACCAACGCCACCATCCGCAACGCCTCCGCCGGCTTCACCACGTACGGCTTCGCCAACGCCTTCGCCCCCTGCTGCGCCGCCACCGTCCACTCACCGTCGGCATACGCCAACGTCACCGTCAACCCCGCCGGCCCCTTCGGCTTCGCCACCTTCGCCGGCCGACGCGCCGCCGGCTTCTCCACCGGCACCGACTGCTGCTCCACCCTCGACTCCTCCCGACGCGGCACCGGCACCCGGGGCGTGTCCAACACGAACTCCGGCTCCGCCTTCACCGCCGGCTCCACCTGCTCCACCACCGGCTCCGACTTCGCCTCCACCACCCGACGACCCGCCCCCCGCGGCGCCACCGCCAGATCAGCGGGGGAGAAGGGCAACTCGTCGCGCCCGAACCGCACCACCACGAACTCGTCCGACACCGCCGGATCGGTCACCTCCACCACCTGACCCACCTGCCCGGCGATCTGCCCCGCCGACGCGGTGAACACCACCTTCGGCTTCCGCCCCGCCGCCAACGCCTCCCGGATACCCCGCACCTCGTCATCGGACAAACCCTGGCCCGCCATCACAACCCTCTTTCGTACACGTGTCTGATCCTGCCTTGATACCAGCCCACCGCGACAACCGGACGATCAGCCCCCCAACACCCGCAACGCCTCGTCCGCATGCTCGTTCATCCCCAACTCGCTGTGCACCACCGCCAGCACCCGCCGGTCCCGACCGATCACGAACGTCATCCGCCGCGTGCTCAACGGCCCCAACGGCAACCGCCGCCGCACCCCGAACGCCTGCGCCACCGCACCGTCGACATCCGACAACAACGGATAGTCGAACCCGTGCATCCGGGAGAACTCCGCCTGCTTCTCCACCGGATCCCGACTGATCCCCACCCGCTGCGCCCCCACCGCCGCGAACTCCGCCGCCAGATCCCGGAAGTGACAACTCTCCGCCGTACACCCACGCGTCATCGCCGCCGGATAAAAGAACAACACCACCGGTCCCGCCGCCAACAACTCCGACAACCGCCGCGGCGTACCCGTCTGATCCGGCAGCACGAAATCCTCCACCAGATCACCGACACTCACACCCACCACACACCTCCACCGATCCGATCCGTCCGAAACGCGGAGAGCGTAAGCGATCACCACGCACAGCGCCGCGCCACCGCGCCACGTGAGCACCCACACCCTGCCCACCACACCCCCGACGGAGGTACCGTCACCCCACCGCACACCGGACCGGCAGGGGAGCAGGAACAATGACCGCGGTCACCGTCATCACCGGCGGCAGCCGAGGCATCGGCGCCGCCACCGCCCGACGACTCGCCGCCGCCGGCCACCACCTCGCCATCGGCTACCGCCGCGACCACGCCGCCGCAGCCGCCGTCGTCGCCGACATCCACCGCCTCGGCCGCCGCGCCGTCGCCGTCCCCGCCGACACCACCGACCCCACCCACGTCGACCGCCTCTTCACCGCCGCCGCCGACCTCGGCCCCCTCACTGCCCTGGTCAACAACGCCGGCATCACCAGCCCCATCGGCCCCTTCACCGCGCTGCGCCCCGACGACCTGCGGCGCGTCGTCGACGTCAACCTCATCGGCTACGTCCTCTGCGCCCAACAGGCCGCCCACCGCCTCACCCACGGCGGCGCCATCGTCAACATCTCCTCCGCCGCCGCCACCCTCGGCAGCCCGGGGGAGTACATCCACTACGCCGCCGTCAAAGCCGCCACCGACACCCTCACCATCGGCCTGGCCAAGGAACTCGCCCCCCGCGGCATCCGGGTCAACGCCGTCGCCCCCGGCATCATCCGCACCGACATCCACACCGACTCCGGCGTACCCGACCGCGCCGACACCGCCGCCGACCGCATTCCCCTCGGCCGCGCCGGCGAACCCGACGAGGTCGCCGGCGCCGTCGCCTGGCTACTCGGACCCGACGCCACCTACACCACCGGCGCGGTACTACGCGTCGCCGGCGGCCTCTGACCGCCGTCGCCACACCCTCTCACCCGGTGAACAGCTTCGCCGCCGTCAGCACCGTCTGCACCACCCCGTACACCAGCAGCACCGACACCGACCAGGAACCCACGATCGGAACCGTCGCGAACCCACCGCTGTAGAACGACAGGATGCCGCACTTCAGCAGCACGAACAACGCTGTTGGCCGGCCGGCCAGGGCCAGTGCCGCGCACAGCTCCGCGTCCTGACCGCAGTGCACCCTTTCTCCACCGACGCTGGCCGCCGGGACGAAGCCCGCTGCCTGCTGTGCGCCGCACTTCAGGTCTGACCTGCTCGCAAGTTCGCCTTTCGATGTACTGCACACGGCTTAATTCTGGTCCGGTCACAGCGGTCTCGTAAACGACCGCCCGTTCTGGGGGTCAGCCGAAGGACACGGACAGACGCCTCGCATTCGCCGCCAGCTCAGACTCCTCCGATCAACTCAACATCCCTCTCTATCCCGCGGCGGGATAACTGCTGGCAGGGCCACCCCATCAGGCAGCACCGTTTCGTCGTCCACTCGGGCACATCCCACTGAGTCGGTATTCATGCCCTTCACCCCGCCAAGGTACGCACCGCTCAAGTCCGTATTGGTCAGGTACGCACCGCTCAGGTCCGCATCAGTCAGGCTCGCATCAGTCAGGTTCGCATTGGTCAGATTCGCGCTCACCAGGTTCGCGCTTCCGAGGTTCGCACTTACCAGTTTCGCATTCCCCAGGTCGGTCTCGTTCATATTCACACCGCTCAGGTCCGCGTTGGTCAGGTCCGCGTTGGTCAGGAATGCGTCGTCAAGATTCGCCCCGCCCAGGCTTACGCCGGCCAGATACGCGTTGCGCAGACCCGCGCTGTTCAGGTTCACGAGATTCAGGTTTGCGCCGGCCAGGTATGCGTCGCGCAAGTCCACGCGCGCCAGGTTCGCACGGGTCAGGTTCGCGCCCGACAAGTTCGAGCGGGTGAGGTCGAGCCGGGTGCTGCCGTCGTGGGTGATGTCCCGACGGCCCAGCACCGTTAGTGTGGCTTGAATATCCACCGACGGGGGGACCGCAGGACGGTCGGCGGTTGGACGTGGGACCGGGCGTGCGGGCTTCGGGGGTGCAGGGGCATGCACCCTGACGAACGCGGCAAGGACGTCAACGACGGCGGGTTGGTCCTCGGCAGAGTCACGCATGATGCGTTCCAGGGCGTAGATCGCGCCGAGGCGTACGTCGACCTTTTCCGGGCCGGATTGGCCGAGCTGCTCGACGGCCTTGGTGAATCGGTCGGTGATCTGTCCTTGTTCAGTCAGGCGCCGCTGCTCGCGGTTGGCCCTGCTGATTTCCTGGTTGGCCTCATAGGTCAGGTACAGGCCGGCGGCGAGGACGAGCACCGAGACCACCTGGCCGACGGCGATCCACCGCTGCCACGGGTCGGGCCTGAGGTCGATCGGCGCATGCTCCAGGCGCATGACGCGGTTCCGGCTGCCGTCGCGCAAACGGACGACAGGACCATGTTTGGGAAGGGAAGCGGCTCGGGACATCCGGACGTTGGGGGGCATGTCTCCATTTGACCTCAACCCGGCCAACCGCCGGCACCCGTCCGATCCGGTTTTAGCCACGCTATTGCCGACCAAGCCTTTACACCCGCGATGTGGGATACGAGGGGCTGGCCGCGTCCGCGAAGTCGAGGAGTACAAGTGCTCGCCGGCACCGACCCCGAGACCGTCGACCCGGCGGCTGCCGGGTCATCGTGGTGAGCAAACGGTCACCCGACCGCCCTCGCCACCACCATGGCCTCGATTCGATAATGTACATTATGTAAAGTTGACCGGGAGAGGGGCCCCTGCCGGCATTCGGACCCCCGGGTGGCGGACTGCCCGTCTCCACAGCCACGCCCCGCTGCTTCTCACACCCGCGCGATGGAAACCCGCAGCAGCGGGGTCGCACCGCCGCCGGCCCCACGGGCGAGCCGTCGGTCTTCCAGGCGGCAGGACGCGCCAGTTGGCCGCGCATGGCCGGCCTCCACTGCCGACCGGACCAACGTCCAGCCGTAGGACCCCACGCGCTGGTGCTCCGCCGAGAGCGTGGGCGATGTCGGCGGGTGCGACCCGGTCCGCACGCACCGCGGAGCAGCCTGACGTCGCTCCCCTCCCCTCGGTCGCCGACAACCCGAGAAAGCTGCATAATATCCCTTATGCATGACAAACAGGACGAATCGGTAGGGCTGCTCATCGAGGAGTTCCTGACCGCGCGCGCCGCCCGCAAACCCTCACCGCACACCCAGGAGGCGTACCGGCGGGATCTGCGGACCGTCGCGGCGCTGGCCGGCGAGGAGTGCACCCCTCCCCTGTCCCCCCACGAGCTGACGATCTCCGCTCTCTCCCCGCGGTTGATGCGGGCGGCGTTCGCCCGGTTCGCCGCGCCCCGGGCGGCGGCGTCGGTGCACCGGGCCTGGTCGAGCTGGAACGGGTTCTTCTCGTTCCTGGTGGCCGAGCAGGTGGTGGCGGGCAACCCGATGCCGGCGGTGGGGCGTCCCCGTACCCCGCTCCCCCAGCCCAAGCCGTTGCGGGGTGAGGACACGCCGGAGGTGCTCCTGGAATCGGTGTCGCGGGAGGACGCGCGGCAGCGCGATCCGTGGCCGGAGCGGGACGTGGCGGTGCTGGCGTTGGCGTTGTGCGCGGGGCTGCGCCTGGCGGAGCTGTTGGCGTTGCGGGTGTCGTCGGTGTCGGGGCGGGTCGGTGAGCGGCGGGTGGCGGTGGACGGCAAGGGTGGCCGGCCGAGGGTGGTGCCGGTGGAGCCGGAGCTGGACGAGGTGGTGTCGGCCTACCTGGACAGTCGGCGGCGGCGGTTCGGGGCGCGCAGCGTACGCCGGGACGGGGTGTTGTTGGTGGACCGGCGGGGTGAGCCGCTGCGGCGGGGCGGGTTGCAGTATCTCGTGGATTCCTGTTACCGGCGGGCGGGGATCACCGACCGGGTGCCGGCGGGGGCCCGGTTGCACGCGTTGCGGCACACGTTCGCCACCCGGTTGGCCGAGGACGGGGCGGGGGCGGCGGAGATCATGCGGTTGTTGGGGCATGCGTCGTTGGCGTCGTCGCAGACGTACATCGAGGTGACGGCGGGTCAGCAGCGGGCGGCGGTGCGGTCGAACCGGACGAACCGGGTGTTGGTGGGGTTGGTGTCGGGTTCAGCTCGGGCGGTAGGAGCAGCGGGTGCCGGTGCTGATCGTCGTGCGTAGGTGGTCGCCGAGTACGGGGTCGCTGATGGTGATGCGGTCCAGGGCACGGCGGATGGCCTTGCCGACGGCGATGCGGGCCCGTTCGGTGTTGTCGGTGAAGGTGCGGTCGCGACCGTGGAGTCCGGTGTGGGCGGCGAGTTCGTCGATGAGCCACTGGCGTTCGGTGCGGGCCTGTTCGGCGCGGCGCGGGTCGTGGGCGTCGTCGGCTTCGTCGATGGCGGCGGTGAGGTCGCGGAGTCGTCGCTGGTAGGCCCGTTTGGCGGTGTCGTCGAGGACGGGTTGGTGGTCGGTGGTGGGTGCTGTGCCGCCGGCGAGCTGGATGGCGGGGATGTCGTGTCCGGGGTTGGCGATGAGGGTGGCGAGGTATCGGGCGCCGACGCAGTCGTCGATGGTGGCGGTGCGGTGGCCGAGGCTGAGCTGCCAGTGTCGGCCGTGGCGGTGGCACCGGATGTGTGGGCGGTGGGGGGTGCGGGGGCGTGGTGGTGGGGTGGGGAGGGTCATGCCGAGTTCGGTGGCGTCGGTGTGGGCGAGGTGGCGTTGTCGTTCGGCTTCTCGGCGGTCGTGTTGGCCGGGGCGCTGGTCGAGGGCCTGGGCCAGGCGGGCGCGGGAGAGGGTGGCGGCGGGGAGGTGGCCGAGCCTGAGGTTGTCGTGTACGGCGGCGTGGAGGTGGGTGATGGCGCGGTCGGTTTCGCCGGCGGTGAGGGCGGCGGTGCCGAGGGCGTGCTGGGTGCTGCCGAAGCAGGTGATGGCGAGGCTGGCCAGCATGGGTCGGTCGGCGTAGGGGGTGAGGAGGTTGTAGGCCTCGGTGGCGAGGTGGCCGTCGTCGAGGAGGTGGGCTGCTTCGACGATGCCGTGGAGGGTGACGAGCCAGCTGCTGGATCGGGGCAGGGTGGTGAGGTCGGGTTGGCGGAGGCGGGCGAGGGCGGCGGTGGCTTCGCGGCGGTGTCCGGCGAGGGCGGAGGCGACGGCGAGTGCTGCCTGGTATGAGTGGTCGACGGCGCTGAGGGTGGGTGAGACGGCCAGTTCGCGCAGCGTCGGGAGGTGGTCGGCGAGGTGGCCTTGGTACCAGGCGATGGTGGTCAGGTGGGCGCCGTGCCAGCCGGTGGTGTCGGCGTCGCCGGCGGTGATGCCTCGTTGGGCGCAGGTGGCGGCGCGGGCGTGGGCTTCGGTGAGTTTGCCGGCGCGGATGGTGAGCATGACGTCGATGGCGTGGGCGACGTAGGACACGGCGAGGTGGTCGCGGTGGGTGAGGTGGGTGTGGAGTTCGGTGAGGCTGCGTTCGGCTTGGGGGTGGGTGTCGAGGAACTGGTCGACGGTGCGCCAGAGGAGGGCGACCAGGAGGTCGCTGCGGCGGCCGGTGGCGAGGGCTGCGGTGAGGGCGTGTTGGCTGAGTTCGTGGCGTAGTCGGGTGTGGTCGGGGCCGAGGAGGCAGTGGTGGGCGAGGCTTGCGGTTTCGGTGATGGTGACGGGGTCGCCGGTGGTGCGGGCCTGGGTGGCGAGGGTGAGGGTGTCGGTGTGGGTTGCGGTGCGGTAGTCGTGTTCGGCGGCGAGTCGGGCGCGTAGTCGGATGCCGAGGGGGGTGTGGGGGTCGGTGGTGGCGATGGCGTGGTGGAGGCGGTGGAGGAGGAGGGTGGCGTCGCTGGTGGTGCGGTGTTCGTGGACCCAGAGGCCGCCCATGCCGGTGACGGCGAGGGTGCGGGTGTGGTGGTCGTCGGCGGCTTCTGCGGCGCGGTAGGCGGCGTCGAAGTGGATGCGGCTGGTGGTGAGGTCGCCGTCGGTCCACAGGGCGTCGGTGGCGCGGCGGAGCAGTTCGGTCGGGTGGGTGGTGGTGGGTGTCCTCACGGGTCACACCTCTCAATGAACCGAGTCAATGGGGTGATTGAGGTGAGTCTCGCATCGGTTTGGTTGGTGGCGTCAACGGCGTCTGCGGCCGGGAATCTGACATTCGGGGGTTTTCCGTGGTTGGGCGTCTGTTTATTGCACCGAGGTTGTGGTCGGATTGATCGGAGGCGCTGCGGGGGCGTGGGTGTGCCTGGTCCGGTGGAGGTGAGGGTGACGGTGCGCGACGATTTCCGGCTGGTGGCCGATGCGGTGGCGGCCGACATTCGGTCGGGGCGGATGCGGCCGGGGCAGCGGCTGCTCCCCCAGCGGGAGTTCGCCCGGCGTCACGGTATGGCGGTGTCGACGGCGGCTCGGGTGTATCAGGAGCTCGCGCGGCGGGGTCTGGTGGCCGGGGCGGTGGGGCGGGGCACGTTCGTGGCGGATTCCTCGGTGTGGTCGGGGGATGTGGGCCTGGTCGATCTGGAGGCCAACTTTCCGGTGTTGCCGGGGCAGTCGTCGATGGTGGCGCGGGCGTTGGGGCGGGTGCTGGTGCCGGCGGGCTTGGAGGCGGCGATGCATCCGGTGCCGGTGGACGGGACGCGGGAGTCGCGGCGGGTCGGTGCGTCCTTCCTGTCTCGGCCGGGGTGGGTGGTGGATCCTGCGCGGTTGCTGTTCACCGGTAGTGGGCGGCAGGCGATCGCGGCGGCCATGGTGGCGTTGGTGGCGCCGGGGCAGCGGCTCGGGGTGGAGGAGTTGACGTATCCGGTGGTGAAGACGATCGCGGCGCGGCACGGTGTGACGTTGGTGCCGATCGGTATGGATGGGGAGGGGTTGAGTGGGTCGGCGTTGGAGCAGGCGCATCGTCGGGCTCCGCTCGCGGCGGTCTACCTTCAGCCCTCGTTGCACAATCCGTTGGGGATGACGATGTCGGCGGGTCGGCGGGCCGAGTTGGGTGGGCGGCTCGCGCGGTTGGGTCTGGTCGCGATCGAGGACCGGATCAATTCGTTTCTGTGCGACGGGGAGTTGCCGTTGGCCGCGCATGCTCCCGAGCAGACGATCCTGGTGGACAGTTTGTCCAAGCGGGTGGGTGCGGGGCTCAATCTGGGTTTGCTGGTGTGTCCGGCCAGGTTGAGCGGGCGGGTCGCGGCGGCGGTGCGTTCCGGTACGTGGGGGGTGCCGGGTGTGGCGTTGGCGTGTGCGACCGCGGTGTTGGCCGATGGTACGGCGCAGCGGATCGTGCGGCTCAAGCAGCAGGATGCGCGGCTGCGGCAGGCGGTGGTGGCGGAGGTGTTGGCCGGGTTCGACGTGCGTGCTGATCCTGGGTCGTACCACGTGTGGTGGCGGTTGCCGGGTGGGTGGTCGGCGGGGGCGTTCGTGTCCGCTGCGGCCCGGCAGCGGGTGGTGATCAGTCCGGCGGCCGACTATGCGGTCGTGGGGGTGCCGGTGCCGGATGCGGTGCGGTTGTCGACGTCGTCGCCGGATGTGGAGACGTTGCGGGGCAGTGTGGCGTTGTTGGCCGCGATGGCGCGGCGGGCGCCGGAGGAGGTGGGTGCGGCGTACTGAGGGAGGTGGAACGGGATGGCACGGGGTGGAACGCCGTTAGGGGTGTCCGTGCTGGTGTCTTGATTCGGAGGAGACATGTCCCGTGTTCACAGAGTGCTCTGCCTGGTGGTGGCGGTGGTCCTCGCCGGGTTGACCGGTGCGGTGCCGGCGTCGGCCGGGTCGGGTGTGTCGGCGGTTCCGGCGTCGGGTGTGTCGGCGGCGGCGCCGCCGAGTGCGGTCGTCGACTGGGAGGGCCTGCCGACGTGGAGTGGTGGGTACGGCCCGATGCGTAACCAGAGCAATGGTCTGAAGGCGCTGCGGTATGCGGAGCGCGACTACGGCATCAATCTGAACTGGACCGACTGGCCGAATTCCCGGTGGGAGGTGTACGGGGAGGGTCTGCCGACGAATGCGCCGATCACGAGCACCACGAAGGTGGCGTTGCGGGTTCCGGGCGGTGGTTACCTGCGGTGGGGTGCGCAGAGTTACGGCATCGACCTGGTGTGGTCGGCCACCGCGGTGTACGAGTGGAATCTGATCACCACGGCGGGTGGTCAGGCGTTGTTCAACCGCAGCCGTAACGACTATGTGGTGTACGGCAGTCGGCCGTGGGGGGTCAATCTGATCTGGTCGGGTGATGCGATGGTCACGCCGCCGGATTCGGGGGTGACCGGGGTGCGGACGTTGTTGACGTACAACTGTCACAACGACCGGCGGCCGCTGCGGATCTGGATCAACGACATGGATGCCGGGGGTGTCTGGACGGATCTGGGTCTGCTGGGTTCGCAGTGGAGCGGCAGTAGTTGTCCGGTGGGTTCGCCGTTCAACTACTCGCCGACGGTGGCCAATCATCGGATCCAGGTGGTGGCGGTGGATTACAGCGCCCCGGGGTGTGCGAACGATCCGCTCATCGGGTCGTGTCGCCGGTCGATGGTCGGCATCATCAGCAATCCGGCTGGTGGGGTCGCGCAGATCACGGTCTCGTAGCGGGTCGGTCAGCCGGGCCCGGTCGTCGTGTGGCGGCCGGGCCCGGCGCGTGTGGTGGTGGCGGGCGGTGTGTGCGGCGGGTTTGTGGCATGGTGGTGGTGGATGCGACTGGCGGCACGGGGATGGGTCAACCATCGGGGAGCTCGTCGCGGGGGTCGACCGCCTGGGCCTCCGTGGTCGAGGTGGGTCATGTCTGTTTCCTCGTCCTTCTCCCCCATGTCCGGTACGGCCCGGTTGTTGCCGGGTGGGCCGGTGGCGGAGCGGATTCTCGCCGAGGTCGCCGAGGGGGTGGCGGCGTTGCGGGCGGCCGGGGTGGTGCCGGCGTTGGCGACGGTGCTGGTGGGTGACGACGACGCGAGCGTCGGGTACATCCGGATCAAGTCTCGCCAGGCGGCGGAGTTGGGGTTCGCGTCGCCGCACGTGCGGCTGCCCGGGTCGGCGTCGCAGGCCGATCTGCACCGGGTGTTGCGGGATTTCAACGACGACGCCGGGGTGCACGCGGTGTTGGTGCAGCATCCGGTTCCGGGGCATCTGGATTACGACCGGGCGTTGGAGGTGTTGGATCCGGATTCGGACGTGGACGGGATGCATCCGGTGAACATGGGCCGGTTGGCGTTGGGGTTGCCGGGGCCGTTGCCGTGTACGCCGGCGGGGATCGAGGCGTTGTTGGCGTTCCACGGGGTGCCGGTGGCGGGGCGGGAGGTGGTGGTGCTGGGTCGGGGTGCGACGTTGGGGCGTCCGTTGGCGATGTTGTTGGCGCAGAAGCGGCCGACGGCGAACGCGGCGGTGACGGTGGTGCACACGGGGGTGGCGGACTGGCCGCGGTACACGCGGCGGGCGGAGATCCTGGTGGCGGCGGCGGGGGTGCCGGGGATCGTGCGGCCGGAGCATGTGCGCCCGGGTGCGGTGGTGGTGGGTGGTGGGGTGCGGTATGAGGGTCGTCGGTTGTTGCCGGATGTGGACGAGTCGTGTGCGCGGGTGGCGGGGGCGATCACGCCGCGGGTGGGTGGGGTGGGTCCGACGACGGTGGCGATGTTGTTCCGTAACGCGTTGCGGGCGGCGCAGCGGGCGGTGGGACGGGGGTGACCGGGTGGGGGCGGTTCAGCCGAGGTCGACGACGAGGGGGCGGTGGTCGGAGATGGTGGAGCGGGGGGTGGCGGTGGCGGTGACCGGGGGTAGCCGGTGCCGGTCGTGGGGGTCGGCGAGGATGTGGTCGAGTTGGACGCGGGGGGCGGTGGCGGGGTAGGTGGGGTGGCGGGCGAGGGGTTGCCAGCCGGTGAGCAGGCGGGCGGGGCCGGCGGGGAGGTTGAGGTCGCCGAGGAGGATGCGGGGGGCGGGTAGGGCGCGCAGGGCGCGCACGACGCGGCGGAGTTGGTAGGCGTTCCAGCCGGGGACGAAGGACAGGTGGGTGGCGGCGGCGGTGAGGGGGCCGTGGGGGGTGTCGAGGACGGCGGCGAGGACGACGCGGGGTTCGTCGCGCAGGAGGATGAGGCCGCCGCCGGGGCCGGGGGCGTAGAGGGGTGAGCGTACGGGTGCGGGGTTGAGGCGGGTGACGTGCCAGCTGCGGACCCGGTGGCGGCTGATCAGGCCGATGCCGTAGCAGGGTTCGCCGTGGCCGTCGTCGTCGTGGCGCAGCGGGCGGAAGTGTTCGCCGGGGGTGCCGACGACGGCGGCGGCGAAGCGGTGTTCGGGGGCGTCGAGGGCGTGGGCGGCGATGGTGGTGAGGTCGTGGTGGCCGCTGCGGGACTGGTCGCGGTCGACTTCCTGGAGGGCGAGGATGTCGGCGTCGAGGGCGTGGACGGCGGCGGTGAGCCGGTCGGGGTCGACGAGTCCGTCGGTCAGGGAGCGGCCGTGGAGCAGGTTGAAGGTGGCCAGGCGCACGTGTGCACCCTACGTGGCGTGGGACAGTTGCTGGATGATCAAGTTGCTGTGTTGTTCGGTGCTGGTGTTCGTGGCGGTGGGTGTGGTGGGGGTGTGGTTGCGGCGGCGGCGTGGGCGGTGAGGTGGGCCACCTGGGCGGGTGGGTGGCCGGGTGGGGCGGGGAGAATGGCCGGCCGTGGATCCTGTGTCGTTGACGACTCTGCTGACTGCGGCTGCCCTGGCGGGGTGGGTGGATGCGGTGGTGGGTGGGGGTGGGTTGTTGTTGTTGCCGGCGTTGTTGGTGGCGGCGCCGGGGGTGCCGGTGGCGACGGCGTTGGGGACGAACAAGGTGGCGGCGATCTTCGGTACGTCGACGGCGGCGGTGACGTATGCGCGGCGGACGAGGCTGGACTGGGCGGTGGCGGGGCCGGCGGCCGGGTTGGCGGTGTTGACGGCGGGGTTGGGTGCGGCGTTGGCGGGTGCGGTGCCGGGTGGCGTGTACCGGCCGGTGGTGCTGGTGGTGCTGGTGGCGGTGGCGGTGTTCGTGCTGGCGCGGCCGTCGCTGGGTGTGGTGGCGGCACCGCAGCGGCGCACGCCGGTGCGGGTGGTGGTGGCGGTGGGGGTGGCGGGTCTGGGTATCGCTCTGTATGACGGGTTGATCGGGCCGGGTACGGGCACGTTCCTGGTGTTGGCGTTCACGGCGGTTCTGGGGTCGGATTTCGTGCATGCCTCGGCGATGGCGAAGGTGGTGAACGCGGGTACGAATCTGGGTGCGCTCGTGGTGTTCGGGTTGACCGGGCACGTGTGGTGGGCGTTGGGTGCGGCGATGGCGGTGTGCAACGTGGTGGGGGCGCTGGTGGGGGCGCGGATGGCGTTGCGTCGGGGTGCGGGGTTCGTGCGGGTGGTGTTGCTGGTGGTGGTGTTGGCGTTGGTGGCGAAGTTGGGGTACGACCAGTGGCTGGCCGGCTGAGCGGGGTGGGTGCTCGGCGGGCCAGCCACTGGTCGTCAGGGGTGGGTCAGGCGTGCCGGACGACGGTGTCGTAGTCGAGGCGGGGCAGGCGGGGGTGCCAGGCGTCGGGGCCGGGGTGGCCGATGTTGACCAGGAGCAGGGACTTCCAGCCGGTGTCGGTGAAGAATTCGTTGTCGACGCCGGTGGCGTCGAATCCGCCCATGGGTCCGGCGGCGAGGCCGGCGGCGCGCACGGCGAGCAGGAAGTAGCCGACCTGCAGGCCGGCGTTGAAGCGGGCCATGCCGTCGCGGGTGGTGGGGTCGGCGGCGAAGTGTTCGCGCATGCCGGGGCGGATGGGGAAGATGGTGTCGAGGTGTTCGTGGAAGTCGGTGTCGGCGGCGAGGACGGCGACGACGGGGGCGGTGGCGGTCTTGGCGCGGTTGCCCTCGGCGACGTGGGTGAGGAGGCGGTCGCGGCCGTCGCCGGGGCGGACGAACAGGACGCGCAGGGGTTGGACGTTCATGGCGGTGGGTGGGTACTTGGCGAGGTCGTAGATGGCGCGGAGTTGTTCGTCGCTGACGGGGGTGTCGGTGAAGGTGTTGGCGGTGCGGGCTTCGGTGAACAGTTGGGCCTGGGCCTGCGGGTCGAGGGTGATGAGGTGGTCGGGCAGTACGTCGGTCATGGTGTCCTCCGGTCGGATCGACGATGTGCTGCGGCCAGAGTAGCAGCTAGTTTTTTCGAAGTGGCTAGGGTGAGTTGCGGACCACGTATGCTGGGTCGATGACGACGTGCTCCCCGACCGACGGCGGGCCCCGCGCCTGCCCCGGGGGGCTGTCCCGGGCGTTCGCGTTCCTCGGCAAGCGGTGGAACGGCATGATCCTGGGCACCCTCGCCCAGGGGCCGGCCGGCTTCGCCGAGCTGGCGCGGGCGCTGCCCGGCATCAGCGAGTCGGTGCTGTCCGACCGGCTCGGTGAGCTGGCCCGGGTCGGCCTGGTCAGCCGCACGGTGCGCGAGGGTCCCCCGCTGGGCGTCAGCTACCAGTTGACCGGGCGGGGCGCGGCCCTGCTGCCGGCGCTGGACGAGCTGGCCCGGTGGGCCGACGAGAACCTCCCCACGGGTCGTTGCTGACCGGTGCCGGTCCGCGCCGAACACGACCGCGCCGAGCTGGCCGCGCTGCTGCGCCGCGATCCGGTGCTGCACGCCTACCAGTTGGGTGACCTGGACGACTTCTTCTGGCCGTACACGACGTGGTTCCGGCGCGGCGACCAGGTGGTGCTGCTCTACCACGGGGCGGCCGAGCCGGTGCTGCTGGCGTTCGCCGCGCAACGCGACGGCGCCGTCATGACGGCGCTGCTCGACGAGGTAGCCCCGGTGCTGCCGGCCCGCCTGTACGCGCACCTGTCCCCCGGCCTGGAGCGGGTCCTCGCGGGCCGGTACGTCCTCACCCCGGCCGGGGCGCACCTGCGGATGGCGTTGACCGACCCGGGGCGGATCGCCGGCACCGCCGCGCAGGGTGAGGTGCTCGACACCGCGGACCTGCCGGCGTTGCGGGACCTGTACGCGGCGGCGTACCCGGGGAACTGGTTCGACCCGCGGATGCTCGACACCGGCCACTACGTGGGGATACGCGAGGGCGACGCCCTGCTGGCGGTGGCCGGGGTGCACGTGTGGTCGCCGACGTACCGGGTGGCCGCGGTGGGGAACGTGACCACCCGTCCGCAGGTGCGGGGGCGGGGGCTGGGCGCTGCGGTGGTGGCCGCGTTGTGTGCCCGGCTGGCCGCGAGCGTCGACCACGTGACGTTGAACGTGCGGGCCGACAACACGGTCGCGGTGCGCCTCTACGAACGGTTGGGGTTCACCCGGGTCGCCGGGTTCGGCGAGTACACGATGACCGTCGGGGCGGGGTCAGCCGCGTCGGCGGGGTGAGTCGAACCGGCCGGCGCGGATCTCCCGCAGGGCCTTGCGGCGCACGTCGCCGCGCAGGGTGTCGACGTAGAGCCGGCCGGCGAGGTGATCGGTCTCGTGTTGCAGGGCGCGGGCGAGGAAGCCGCTGCCGGAGATGGTCAACGGGTCGCCGTGCCGGTCGACGCCGTGCACGGTGGCGTGCAGGGCGCGGCGGGTCGGGAAGTACAGGCCGGGAATGGACAGGCACCCCTCGTCGTCGTCCTGGATCTCGTCGGACAGCTCGATCGTGGGGTTGATCAGGTGCCCCCGGTGGCCGTCGGCGTCGTAGACGAACACCTGGGCGTCGACGCCGATCTGGGGGGCGGCGACACCGGCCCGGCCCGGTTCGCCGGTGAGGGTGTCCATCAGGTCGTCGACGAGCCGTTGCAGGGCGGCGTCGAAGCGGGTCACCGGGGTGCAGGCGGTGCGCAGGACGGGATCACCGATGATCCGGATCGGGCGTACGGTCATGTCCGGAAGGCTATCGGGGGGTCACCGGCGGCGGTGACCCGGCGCACCGGTCGGCGATCAGGGCGGCGATGCCGTCCAGGACGCGCGCCAGGCCGAAGTCGAAGGCGCGGGTCGGGTCGGTGGCGGCCTGGTACTCCTGCCCGGCGGCGGCGCCGACCCGGGCGGCGGTGGGGAACCGCGCCGGGTCCATGACCTTCTCCAGGTAGGGGGCGTGGGCGTGCCACCACTGTTCGTCGGTGAGGCCGGTGCGGCCGGCGGCCTGCGCGGCCTCCACCGCACCGCGTACCGCGCCGTGGACGTAGGAGTCGACGAGGGTGACCACGGCGTCCATCTCCAGGTCGGTCAGGCCGGTGCCCTCGACGGCGCGTAGTTCGTAGTCGTAGCGGGCGGTGACCTGGGGGCCCAGCGGTGGACGGGTGGTGGCGACCTGCAACAGCCACGGGTGGCGCAGGTACAGCGCCCACTTGTCCCGGGCGATGCGCTCCAGGCGGCCGCGCCAGCCGCCGGGGACGTCGGTGGGGCGGGGGGTCTCGCCGTGCACGGTGTCGAGCATGACGTCGAGCAGTTCCCCCTTGCCGGGCACGTGCGTGTAGAGGGACATGGTGCCGACGCCGAGACGTTCGGCGACCCGGCGCATCGACAGCGCGGCGAGACCCTCGGCGTCGGCGACGTCGATGGCGGCCCGCACGATCTGGTCGACGCCGAGGCCGCCGCTGCGGCTGACCCGCTCGCGGGTGCGCCACAGCAGGGCGAGGCTGCGGGCGGGGTCACCGGTGCCGCTGTACTCGACGTGCATGCCCGCCACCCTAACGGCCCCGGTGCGCTCGACCGGCGGCGAGCAGGGCCCGCAGCGGGGCGGCCTTCGCGGCGGCCTCGGCGACCTCGGCGGCGGGGTCACTGTCCCAGGTGATGCCGCCGCCGGCCCACAGGTGCAGCCGGTCGTGGTCGGCGGCGGCGGTGCGGATGGTCAGGCCCAGGTCGAGGTGGCCGGGGCCGATCCAGCCGAACGCGCCCATGCCGGCGCCCCGGCCGACGGGTTCCACGGCGGCGATCAACGCCAGCGCGGCGTGTTTCGGCGCCCCGGTGACCGACCCGCCGGGGCAGGTGGCGCGCAGCAGGTCGGTCAGGCCGGTCCCGTCGGCGAGGGCCGCCGACACGGTCGACTCGGCCTGCCACAGGTCACACCAGCGGCGGACGGTGAACAGGTCGTCGACGGTCACCGAGCCGGTGCGGGCGATCCGGGCGAGATCGTTGCGTTCCAGGTCGACGATCATGATGTGTTCGGCGCGTTCCTTGGCGGAGGCGAGCAGGTCACGGCGGCCGGCCGGGGTGGCGGGGCGGGTGCCCTTGATGGGGCGGGTGACGACCCGGCCGGCGTGCACGGCGACGAGCGTTTCCGGTGAGGCGCAGCCGATGCTCCATCCGTCGCCGTGCAGGGTGCCGCCGTAGCGGGCACCGGGCAGTCCGGCGAGGCGGGCCAGGGCGGGCCGGGGGTCGCCGGTGTAGGTGGCGGCGGCGTGGCCGACCACGTTGACCTGGTAAACGTCGCCGCGGCCGATCGCGGCGCGCACGGCACGCACGGCGTCGGCGTGCCGGGTGCCGCTCCAGCTGTCCCGCCACGGTCCGAGACGCAGCCGCTCGGGTGCCGGTGCGGTGGGGGGCGGTCGGCGGGGGCCGTGGTCGTAGACGACGACGGCCACGTCGGGTAGGGCGGGCACGGGGCTTGCGGGGCCGGTGGGTGCGCCGGCCATCCGGGCGCCGGCGGCGGCGGAGACGAACAGGGCGGCGCCGCAGGGGCCGTCGGTGCGGTGGGTCGCCGGGCGGGTCAGGTCGTCGACGGGCAGGCCGTGGGCGGTGAGGAAGGCGGTGATCTGGGCGGCCGGGTCGCCACCGTCGGTGACGTGCCACAGGTAGCGGTCCCGTTCCACGAGCACGCTGCGGCAGCGCTCCGGTACGGCGGGTACGTCGACCGGGGCCGTTGGGAGCGTTTCCACGCCGGGTGGCTGATTCTTCCTCATCCGTTCAGCGGATTTCCGGGCAACATGGCGGAAGGCTGCTCGATCCGGCGCGCCGAACCTTGGTACTGTGCGTCACTGGTCATGTGAACCATGACACAGTGCCCCCACAGTCCGGAGAACCCGATGTGCCAGCACCAGATCCCCTGTCCCTCCGCCGAAGCGACCGACCGGGATGCCGCCCGGGTCATCGCCTGCTTCCCAGAGCAGGGCTGGAGCCTGCTCTGCAACGGTGTCATCGTCTTCGAGGACACCGGTGAACTCCTCCCTGACGGCAGCACCATCGCCCCGCACCGCGGGCCGGCCCGGCACGCCCTCGTCGCCTGACCCGGTCACGATGCGTCGGCGTCGCCGACCCGTCACACCAGGCTAGCCCCCACGCGGGGGGCCGCCCTCCCCCGGTCGCCGCACCGGGGCGGCACGACCGCCGCCCCGGCACCGCGCCTCAGTCCTGGAACGCCTCCGGCGCCGGACACGAACACATCAGGTTCCGGTCGCCGTACGCGCCGTCGACGCGCCGCACCGGCGGCCAGTACTTCCCCACCCGGTCCACCCCGGCAGGGTAGGCACCCACCGACCGCGGATACGGATGCGGCCACCCGTCCCCGGACACCATCGCCGCGGTGTGCGGCGCGTTACCCAGGGGATTGTCCTGCGCCGGCCACTCACCCGAGGCCACCTTGTCGATCTCCGCCCGGATGGCGATCATCGCGTCGCAGAACCGGTCCAGCTCGGCCAGATCCTCACTCTCGGTCGGCTCCACCATCAGCGTCCCCGCCACCGGGAACGACATCGTCGGCGCGTGGAACCCGTAGTCGATCAGCCGCTTCGCGACGTCGTCGACACTCACCCCGGTCGCCTTCGTCACCGGCCGCAGATCCAGGATGCACTCGTGCGCCACCAGGCCCTTGTTGCCCGCGTACAGCACCGGGAAGTGCTCGCGCAGCCGCACCGCCACGTAGTTCGCGGCCAGCACCGCCACCCCCGTCGCCCGGGCCAGCCCCGCCGCGCCCATCATCCGCAGGTACGCCCACGGGATCGGCAGGATGCCCGCCGACCCGTACCGGGCCGCCGAGATCGCCGGCGCACCCTGCACCCGGGCACCCGACGGGTCACCCGGCAGGTACGCCGCCAGATGCTCCCGCACCGCCACCGGACCCACCCCCGGACCGCCACCGCCGTGCGGAATGCAGAACGTCTTGTGCAGGTTCAGGTGCGACACGTCCGCCCCGAACCGGCCCGGCTTGGCGAACCCGACCAACGCGTTGAGATTCGCCCCGTCCACGTACACCTGGCCGCCGGCGTCGTGGACCTTCGCGCACAGCGACGCGATACCCGTCTCGTACACCCCGTGCGTCGACGGGTACGTCACCATGATCGCCGCCAAGGCGTCCCGATGCTTGTCGATCTTCGCGTCGAGGTCGACCAGGTCGACGTTGCCGTCGGCGTCACACCCGACCACCACCACCCGCATCCCGGCCATCACCGCCGACGCGGCGTTCGTACCGTGCGCCGACGACGGGATCAGACACACGTTCCGGTGACCCTCACCCCGGTCCCGGTGGTACGCGCGGATCGCCAACAACCCCGCCAACTCCCCCTGCGACCCGGCGTTGGGCTGCACACTGACCGCGTCGTAGCCGGTCACCTCCGCCAGCCACCCCTCCAACTGCCCGATCAGCTCCCGGTAACCGGCGGTCTGCTCGGCCGGGGCGAACGGGTGCAGATGGGCGAACTCCGGCCACGTCACCGGCTCCATCTCGGTGGTCGCGTTCAGCTTCATCGTGCACGACCCCAACGGGATCATGCCCCGGTCCAGGGCGTAGTCGAAATCGGCCAGCCGACGCAGGTACCGCAGCATCGCCGTCTCGCTGTGGTGGCTGCGGAACACCGGGTGGGTGAGGAAGTCGGTGTCCCGCGCCAACCCGGCCGGCACCGCCTGCGCCACGTCCCCGACGACCGGGTCCACCCCGAACGCCTCCCACACCACCGCCAGGTGCTCCCCGGTGGTCGTCTCGTCACACGACACCCCCACCCGGTCGGCGTCGACCAGCCGCAGGTTCACACCCCGCTCCCGCGCCGCCGCCACCACCCGCTGCGCCCCACCCGGTACCACCGCCGTCACCGTGTCGAAGAACACCCCGTCGACGACCTCCACGCCACCGGCGCGCAGCCCCGCCGCCAACCGCAGCGCCATCGACCGGGTACGGTCGGCGATCCGCCGCAACCCGTCCGGCCCGTGGTACACGGCGTACATGCCGGCCATCACCGCCAACAACACCTGCGCCGTGCAGATGTTGCTGGTCGCCTTCTCCCGCCGGATGTGCTGCTCCCGCGTCTGCAACGCCAACCGGTACGCCGGCTCACCGGCCGCGTCCCGGGACACCCCGACCAGCCGACCCGGCAGCATCCGCTCCAACCCGGCCCGCACCGCCAGGTAACCGGCGTGCGGCCCCCCGAACCCCATCGGCACCCCGAACCGTTGCGTGGTGCCCGCCGCGATGTCCACCCCGATCCGCCCCGGCGCCCGCAGCAGCGTCAACGCCAACAGGTCCGCCGCCACCGTCACCAACGCGCCCACCGCATGCGCCGCCACCACCAGCGGCCCATGATCCCGCACCAGCCCCGACGCCCCCGGATACTGCAGGTGCAGACCGAAGAACTCCGCCGGCAACTCCTGCGTGTCCAGGTCCACCACCCGTACCTCGATACCCAACGGCTCGGCCCGGCCGCACAGCACCGCCACCGTCTGCGGCAACGCGTCGGCGTCGACCACGTACACGGCGCTGCGGCTCTTCGACGCCCGCCGCGCCAACGTCATCGCCTCCGCCGCCGCGGTCGCCTCGTCGAGCATCGACGCGTTCGCCGTCGCCAGGCCGGTCAGGTCCGTCACCATCGTCTGGAAGTTCAGCAGCGCCTCCAACCGGCCCTGACTGATCTCCGGCTGGTACGGCGTGTACGCCGTGTACCAGGCCGGGTTCTCCAGCACGTTACGGCGGATCACCGCCGGGGTGTGGGTGCCGTGGTAGCCCAGGCCGATCATCGACACCGCCACCGTGTTGCGCGACGCCAACGCCCGCAACTCGGTGATCGCCTCCCGCTCGGTGGCCGGCGCCGGCAGATCCAACGCCCCGTGCCAACGGATCACCTCGGGGATCGCCGCGTCCATCAGCTCGTCGATCGACCCGTACCCGACGGCCTCCAACATGCGGCGCTCGTCGTCCGGACCGGGACCGATGTGCCGGTCGGCGAACTGCTCTACGGTCATGCGTGACGCTCCTGACTCAGGCGGCGAGGTCGACGGATCGGCCTCCCCCTGAGTCACGCCACGGGCGCTCCACAGTGCCTGCCCGTCGCGGTCCTTCTGCCTGAGAGGTTCCGGGGAGAATCTGCCCCTTCGGCGTCGCCCGGATACTGCTGGGCGATCTCTCCCGCGCGGGTGGTGTCGGCATGGTCAACGCTACCAGCGCCCCCGTTACCGGCGGATGTCGTACCCCCACCCGCGCGAGATCATCCCGCCGCCAGCAGACCCGACCCGGGTGGCACGACCGCCGCCACCCGGTCGGCGAGCGCCGGCAGGAACCGCCCCAACGGGGCGTCCACCCGCAGCGCCGCATACCCGTCACCACGGGTGACACCCTGGTTGGCGATCACCACCGGAATGCCCGACTTCGCCGCCCGCAGCACGAACCGCCGCCCCGACAACACCGTCAACGACGACCCCAGCACCAGCACCGCCCGCGCCGCGTCGACCATCGCGAAACACCCCGCCACCCGCGCCGCGGGCACCGACTCCCCGAAGAACACCACGTCCGGTTTCAGCATCCCCGCGCCACAACAGTCGCAGTCGACCATCCGGAACCCGGCCACCCGATCGTCGTCGAGATCCACGTCACCGTCCGGATTCACCACCGCCACCGTCGCATCGAACCCCGGATTCGCCGCCACCAGCCGCCCGTGCAACTCCGCCCGCGACGTCCGGTCACCGCAGCGCAGGCACACCACCGTGTCCAGACGGCCGTGCAACTCCACCACCCGCCCGCTGCCCGCCGCCGTGTGCAGACCGTCGACGTTCTGCGTGATCACCCCGTCGACCAGGCCGGCCGCCTGCAACCGGGCAACCGCCCGGTGCCCGTCGTTCGGCCTCGCCCCCACGATCGTGCGCCACCCCAGGTGGCTACGCGCCCAGTAGCGTCGCCGCGCCACCGGATCCCCGACGAACGCCTGGTACGTCATCGGCGTGTGCCGACGGGCCGCACCCGTCGGCCCCCGGTAGTCGGGGATACCCGACTCGGTGGACAGCCCCGCCCCGCTCACCACCACGACACCACCGGCCGCCACCAGGGCGGCCACCGCGTCGATCGTCTCCGTCACCCGTCCCATGCTGCCTCAGCCACCCCAGCGGCGGCGACCCGCACGGGCACGCGTGGTGGCCGGCGCGGGTCAGCCGCCCAGCACCGCCCGCAGCTGGGCGCTCGCCCCACCGGCCGCCGCCGCGTCCGCCCGCAACTGCTCCGACTGCGCCGCAAGATACGACTGCCACCGGTTCAGCTGCTGCTGCGCCGCCGCGACCGCCGCCAACGCCGCCGCGTGCCGCTCCTCCAACGCCTGCAACTTCCCCGCCAACTCCGGCGACGGCCCGGCAGCCGGCACCGCCGCCGCACCCAGCTCACCGGCCCGCCGGTGCGCATCGGCGAGGATCTCCTCCGCCTGCCGCCGCGCATCGGCGATGATCTCCGCGCCCTCCGCGCTGGCCTCACCGATCGTCCGGTTCGCCTCGTCCTGCGCCCGCATCGCCAACTCGACGGTCATCGGATCCGGCCCCTGCGGCGCGGTGCTCGGCAACGTCCCGTGCCGCAGCATCTCCACCTGACTCAGCAGCCCCTGGTTCTCCCGCCGCTGCCGCTCCAACTCCGCCGTCAGCAACCCGATCCGGTCGTCGGCCGCCCGCACCACCGCCGCGACCTCGTCGGCGGACAACCAGTGGCTACCCCGGAACCGCCGCTCCTCCAACACCGACAACTGACGGGCGATCTCACCCTGCTCCGCCGAAACCCGGTCGGAGTGGTCGACGCTCATCGGGCACCTGTCCCACTGAAGTCGCGCGGGCCCACGGCACCGGCCCCGGCGAGCGGCGGATAGAGAGAATGATCATAGCTCTCCGTCAGGATCTGCTCCGGCGCCACACCCGACCGCACCAGCATCGCCACCGTGTCCCGGGTCATCTCCGGACTCCCACACACCAGGATCTCCGCATCCGCCCACGGCCCCAACCGCACCGCCGTGTCACCCGCCCGACCGATCGCCCCCTGCCAACCCCACCCCGTCTCCACCGTCGGCACATACCGCAACCAGCCCGTACCCGCATGCTGCCACCCCGCCGCCGGTGGCATCGCCGCCAACCGCGACAACGCCGCCTCGTCGTACAGGTCATCCGGGGTACGACCACCCACCACCAGCGTCGTACGCCGCCCCGCACCCTGCTGCACCGCCTCCACCACCGCCCGTAACGGCGCCAACCCCGTGCCCCCGGCGATCAGCAACAACGGCAGGTGCGGCGACCGGTCGTACGACGACAACGCCGACCCCGTCGGATGCCCCAACAACAACCGCTCCCCCGCCCGCAACCGGCGCACCAGATGCGTGGAGAACCGGCCCGCCGCCCGCACGTGGAACTCGATCGTCCCGTCCGCCCGCGGCGCGTTCGCCGGCGACAGGTACCGCCACGTCCGCAACTGCGGCACCTGCACCGGCAGCGACTGCCCCGGCCGGTAGTTGCACAGATAGTTCGGACGCACCGTGAACACCATGATGTCGGCGCGACGACGCTCCGCCGTCACCACCTCCGCCTCCCAGTGCGGCGGCGACGACCGCTCCGCCTCCGCCGCCCCGTCCAGCATCATCTTCGCCACCAGCTCGTACGCCGCCGCCCACTGCGCCCGCAACGCCGGCGTGAAGTACGGGCCGAGGAAACGCTCCAACGTGGCAAGCAACGCCTGACCCACCCAGATGTAGTGCCGCTCCCCCAACACCACCGGATTACCCCGCTGGTCGTGACCGTGGAACCGCCGGTGGTCCGCACCCAACCGCTGCGCGAACGCCGTCAACGCCTCCGGATCGTCCAGACTGGTGATGATGTGCCCCAACGCGGCCAGGAGCTTGTCCTCCTGGTACTGCATGTTCGTCGGGAACATCGACCGCGCCTCCGGCGCCACCACGAACAACGTGGCATAGAAATACTTCGCCGCCTCCGGCCCGGCGGCGGAGAACTGGCTCCAACTCTGGCGCAACGCCACGTTGTCCATCGTCAGTCCTCCTGCGCGCGAGCCACGTCGTGACGCTCACGCAACGTCATCGCCACCACACCATCCGGGTCGTAAACGCGGTCAGTCTGCCAGAGATTCGGATTCGGGACCCGGGTGTCGTAGTACCGGTGGTGCACCGCATGCAACGCCGCCCACCCCACACTCCCGTTCAACCACGACCAGTCACCGTGCACCGGCCGACCCGCCCGCTCCTCCTGCGCGCAGAACTTCATGAACAACTCCGACTCGGTGTGCGGATCGGAAACCCGCACCCCCGCCACCCGGAACGAGTGCAGCACCGCCTGGTTCAACACCAACGCCGCATGCTCCCGCCACAGGGTGTCCTCCCGCGACGTGTCCAACCCCAACCCCGCCGCCACCACCGGCAACTGGTCGTACCGTTCCCGGTCGCCCATGTTCCGGGTCCCGATCTCGTCACCCAGGTAGTGACCGTTGAACGGCGCGCAACTGTAGTCGACCCCGCCGATACGCAGACGCATGTTACTGATCACCGGCAGCGCATGCCAACGCAGCATCAGATCCGCGAACCACGGATGATCCGGATGGGTCAACGCCACCTCCCGCACCAACTCCCGCGGCACCTCCCACACCGACGGCGACTCGTGCGCCGTCTCGATCACCCACGGCAGCAGATCGAACCGCCCCGGCACCGGCGGCGGCCGCCACCCCAACCGCCGCGCCGCCCGCACCATCGCCACCTGCGCCGGATCACCCAACACCCCACCATCGGCGCGCACATGACCGCAGTACCGCACCAACTGGTCGTTCCAGATCCGCGCCCGCGGACCCACCCCCGGCCGGTCCGGCGCGAACACCGTGATCACCGACTGGATCCGACCCCCGTTGTCCCCCGCCGCCAGATGCGCCGCCAACTCCTGCGCGATCCCCGCCGCCGTCGTCACATGCCGACGGTCCCGCACCCGCAACCCCGCCCACCGCACCCGACCCACACACCGCGCCGACTGCCGCCACGCCACCTTCGCCCCGTACTCCAACTCCTGGCGGGTGTGCCGGTACGAGCCGGTCAACGCGACCTCCTCCCGCACCTCCGCCAACCGCGCCGCCAACCCCGGCAACCGCCGCTCGGCGTGCAACGCCTCCAGGAACTCCGTCGCCTCGGCCAGCACGTCCCCATCGGAGCCGACCGGCTCGACCGGCGACGCGCCGGTGACCGGGCAACGCGACTCGGCGGCATGATCGGCGACAGCACCGCCGGCCCGCGCGGAACCCAGGCCGACATAGTGATCGATGTGCACTTCGGTTCGTTTCCCGTCCTCGGCGGGACCACGGATGCGACCCCCGCACCATGCTCCACGCATCAGCTCGACGCCACCACCAACCGTCACTCACCGTGACCCGATCGGTGTCTCTGGTGATCGCCCTGGACAGGATTCCTGGCCGGACCACACCTGTCAACAACAGCGCTCCACCCCGGAACGTCCCATATGGACGGCAACGACGGCCCCACCCACCCCGACACCACCCACGGTCACCCACCACATCGATCCGACACCCGGCACCACCCGGACACGACGACGCCGCGACCGGAACCCGGCCGCGGCGCCCACACCACCCGAATCAACCCGCCCGACGCCGCGCCCGCCGCGCCGCCAACTCATCACCCACCACCTCCGACGACACACCCTCCTGCGCCGCCGCAACCTCACCACCACCAGGCACCGCCGGCTCCGCCGGCAGATGCGACAACGAACCCTGGATCTCCTTGAACGCCCCACCGATCGCGATCCCGAACACCCCCTGACCACCCTGCAACAGATCCACCACCTCCTCCGGGGACCGGCACTCGTACACCGTCGTCCCGTCCGAGATCAGCGTGATCCCCGCCAGGTCCTCCACCCCCCGCGACCGCAACGCCTCGATCGCCTTACGGATGTTCTGCAACGACACCCCGGCGTCCAGCAGCCGCTTCACGACCTTCAACACCACCAGATCGCGGAACGAATACAACCGCGACGTCCCCGAACCCGACGCGTCCCGCACACTCGGCACCACCAGCGCCGTCCGCGCCCAGTAATCCAGCTGGCGATAACTGATCCCGACCGCATGACAGGCCGTCACACCCCGGTACCCGACCGCACCATCACCGTCCACCGGCACCGACGACGCGACCGCCACCGACTCGCCCCGCTCCACACCTGGCTCAGGCTCCCGCGGCTCGTGCATCCCGACAACCTCCCCGTCAGTGCGGTAACACGCCGGTGCCACCGACGCACACCCCTCGACACGGCAACCCTAACGCCGCACCAAGCGGTTACCACGGAGAAACCGCCGCGACACGCCGCGCGACGACACACCACGACACCGGCATCGCCACCGCGACACCCACGACGAAGCCACGATCAGCCCGCGAAATCCTCCGGACGCACCTGCTCCAGGAACTCCCGGAACTTCTCCACCTCATCCTCCTGCTCGTCGGGAATCACGATCCCCGCCTCACTGAGGACCTGCTCCGCACAACGAATAGGCGCACCCACCCGCAACGCCAACGCGATCGAATCACTCGGCCGGGCCGACACCCGCACCCCGTCACCCAGCAACAGATCCGCGTAGAAGACGTTCTCCTTCAACTCGGTGATCTCCACCGCCCGCAACGGCGCCTGCAACGCCGCCAGCACGTCCCGCAACAAATCATGCGTCAACGGCCGGGCCGGTTTGACCCCCTGCTGCTCATAGGCGATGGCCGTGGCCTCGACCGCACCGATCCAGATCGGCAGATAGCGGTCGCCCTCGACCTCCCTGAGCAGGACGATCGGTTGGTTGCTGGGCAGCTCCACCCGAACCCCGACCACGCTCAGCTCGCGCACCGCCGCCTCCGTGTCGTTGTCGCCTACACCCGCACCGCGCCCCGTCCCTGCACGGTACACGGACCACGACACGGCAGTCCCCACCGCACCAGCCCCGCACCGCGCCGGAAAAGGGGTTACCCCGGCAAGCCTACGGCACGCTCCCCGGGGCAGAACCTTCCGCACACACCAGCCGAACCCGTCACCGACCCAACGTCGACCGCAACCCCACCCGCACCAACGCCGCATGCAACTGCTGCGACAACGCCACCAACTCCCGCGCCGTCTCCGCCGCCCGCGCCCGCGCCGCCGGATCGGACTGCCGCGCCAACGGCGCCACCAACTGCGCGAACAAACCCACCTCACGATCCGCCGACGACCGGTAACCCCGCAGATGCCGAGGCTCCAACCCGTACGCCGCCAAACCCGCCACCGCCCGCGCGATGATCAACGCATCCGCGTCATACCACCCCGGAGGATCCGGCACCAACACCCCGAGCCGCTCCAACTCACCCAACGTCGACTCGGCGATCCCACTACGCGCCACCAGATCGGCCCGCCCGAGCCGCACCTGCGACTCAGGCTCCTCCGCCGACCGGCCCGGCACCTCACCACCGGGACCCACCGCCACCAACGTCGGCCGCTGCCGACCCGGCGCCTCCTCACCACCGTCCCACTGCGCCAACTGCTCACGAATCACCCGCAACGGCAGATACTGATCACGCTGCGCAGTCAACACGAAACGCAACCGGGCCACATCGTCCCAGCTGTACTTCCGGTACCCCGCCGCCGTCCGCTGCGGCTCCACCAGACCCTCGGCCTCAAGGAACCGCAACTTCGAAATCGTGACGTCCGGAAACTCCACCCGCAGCTGACCCAACACCTCACCGATACTCATCAGCGGGTGCGACCGGGCCGCCCCGGACGGCATGGAGGCCGCAGGCTCGTTCACCCCCGGCCGGCCTCCTCCTCCGGGCGAGGACCGGCGATGAAGACCACCCGGAACTTACCGATCTGCACCTCGTCACCATTGCTCAACGTGGCCGCCTCCACCCGCTCCCGGTTCACGTAGGTGCCGTTCAGACTCCCCACATCCCGCACCGTGAACGTCCCGGAATCCCGATGGAACTCCGCATGCCGCCGCGACACCGTCACATCGTCCAGGAAGATGTCACTGTCCGGATGCCGGCCACTCGTCGTCACGTCATGGTCCAACAGGAACCGGGCACCCGCATTCGGGCCCCGTCGAACCACCAGCAGCGCCATACCCGGCGGCAACGAGCCAGACATCCGACTCGGCACCACATCGGTGTCCGGACCCTCCAGCACTTCGTCCAACGAACCGAGATTGAGCGTCGAAGTGACGTCGAGCGGGGGGAACTCGTCGCCTGGGCGCGTCATGGGACCACCTCACGGATCAGTTTCGGTCAGCACAGGATAACGGCGGGTACGGCCCCCGGGAAGATCACCCGGCGGCTGGCTCCCCCTGCCCACGAAAGGCAATCACCCAACACTGCACCAATTTGGGGTTCTCGGTCGACTGGGCGAGCCTAGCCAGCGCCGAAATGCAGGGCAACCGGACGCGCGGCAGAAACACCCACGCCCGGCACGACACCACTCAGCTCTCGGTGAGCTCACGATACGCGGCCGCGGTCAACAACCCGTCCACCGCCGCCGGATCCACCGGCACGATCTCCACCAACCAACCCGCACCGTACGGATCAGAATTGATCACCTCAGGAGTGTCGGCCAACGCCTCGTTGCGCGCCGCCACCGTCCCGCTCACCGGCGCGTAGATCTCCGACACACTCTTGGTCGACTCGATCTCACCCAACGACTCACCGGCCTCCACCACCGCACCGGAGTCCGGCAACTGGACGAACACGATGTCACCCAGCGCATCCTGCGCGAACTGGGTGATACCCACCCGAACGTTACCGCCCTCGGCACCCACCACCCACTCGTGCTCGGCGGTGTAACGCAGATCCTCAGGAATCACCAGCGCGTCCCTCATCCATCGGTGCACCGGGACCACCCGGCGCGGCCGCGCCGGTCAGGAGACCGGACGGGCGTGTTCCAGCTTCAACGGCGCGTGCAGCGCCGAAACCTCGGCAACCTCACGATCCTCGACGCTCACGTTACCGCCGTCACCGCGAACCGATGCGGCCACCCCGCCCGGAATGTTCAACGCGGTACGCATCGTCTCCGGATCACCGATCACCGTGATCGTGTACGGACCCGTCAACGGCCGCCCGTCCACCACCAACACGTCCCCCGCCCCGTCCAGGAAGTACGTCGAAGCGATGATCCGCGCCGACGCCCGATCCCCACCCGAGATCTGCATCGCCTCCGCACCCGCACCCCGCAACTCCTGCACCGCGTCCAACACCCGGTCCGCCCGGATCGGCTTGCCACCCGGCTCGAACCGCACCGCCAACCCCGGCCCCCGCGCCGGCAACGTACCCGCCAGGATGCCCAACTCGTCGGCCCGCTTCGTCGCCTCCTCCAACGCCGCCTGCCGACCCTGCTCACCCGAACGCAACTGCCGCTGACTGTCCTCCAGGCCCTCGATGTCCTGCTGCAGACGCTTCTCCCGGGAATCCAGATCCGAGAAGATCCGCACCAGATCCTCCTGCCGCGTCGCCGCCAACGTCGGATCCGTCGAGGTCGTCTTCAACTGCACCACCAACGTGAACCCCAACAACGCCAGCAACGCCGCGATCATCACCGCCGCCGACGACACCTTCCGCCCCGCCACACCCGACCGGGGTCCGACCTCAGCCGACGGCTGCGCCGACGCCACCTCCGCCAGGTTCACCGTCGCCCCGTCGTCGTCACCCGACTCCGCCGGCTGCTCCCGCGACGGCTCCCCCGGCACCAACGGACTCACCTCGTCCGCATCCGGCGCGTCCGGCCGCGGATCCGGCTCACCCGCCGGCCCCGGCGGACGCACCGGCTCCACCGGCTGCGGCCACCCCGTACCCGTCTCCCGATGCTCGTCGCTCACGACACCAACCTACGCCCGGAACAGGTGCCGACGGATCGCCGCCACATTCCCGAAGATCCGCACCCCCAACACGACCACCACACCCGTGGACAACTGCCCACCCACCCCCAACTGGTCACCCAGATAAACGATCAGACCCGCCACCAGCACATTCGAGATGAACGACACCACGAACTGCTTGTCATCGAAGATCCGATCCAGCTTCGCCCGCACCCCACCGAACACGGCGTCCAACGCGGCCACCACCGCGATCGGCAGGTACGGCTGCAACGCCGCCGGCACCGTCGGATCAAGATAGATCCCCAGCACCACACCGGCGAGCAACGCCAGCACCGCGATCATCGGACACCTCCGGAGGGGCGGGAAGACGAACCCGGACCGGACGACCCGGCACCGGACGAACCGACAGCACCCGAACCCGCCGGCGACGGACTCGGACTGACCGACGGCTGCGCGTAGCGTAGCCGTGGCTCCGGCGCAGCCGGCAACGTGAGGTCCTCCGCCCGGCGCACCTCGAACGACAGCCCGGTGTCCCGGGCCACCCGACGCATCAGATACGCCGACCGGCTGTCGTCGAACCGGTCCCGCAACGACCGCGGCCCGATCGCCGACACCTCGTACGGGCTGGTCACCGGACGGAAGTCCACCAGGATCGCCGCCCCCGCCGAACGGATCGTCGACGTCGCCGTCAACCGCTGCCCGTTGATCGCGATCGCCTCCGCACCCGAGGCCCACAGATCGTTGGCGACCTTCTGCAGATCCGAATAGATCACCCGCGACGGACCCGCCGCCGAATCACCGTTGACCGCGCCGTCGTCCTGCACCGCGGCGTCGGCCAACTTCACCACCACCCCGTCACCACGCACCCGACCCAGCCCCGTACCCGCCTCCAGGTTGCGCAACCGGGCCGCCTGCGAACCACTCAACGCCGCGTCCCGCTGCCGACCCACCTCCTCACGCAACCGCGCCGCCCGCGCCGTCATCGCGTCGGTCTCCGCCTCCCGCTGCTTGATCTGCGCGATCAACGCGGCCCGCGCCTGACTACGGCTCGGCTCGTCGGCCATCGTCTCCCGGTACGCCACCGCGAACAGGAACCCCACCGCGGCGACCACCACGACCGCCACCGCCCGCGCGGACGCGCCCCGCCACCCGGAACCCGAAGCCGGGTCCAGCCGCCGCCGGGCCGCCGCGTCGGCGTAACCCGGGTCCAACGGGTTCTGGAACAGCTCGGTGAGGAAGTCCGGGGTGAACAACCGCGCCGGACGCTTCGACCCGTCCCCCGGCGCGCTCACGCGGCGACCCCCCGCCGGGCCGCGCGCACCAGCCGGGCCGCCTGCACCACGTACATCGCGCCGGCCACCCAATACAGCACCAGACCCCACCAGGCCAGCCCCCAGCCGATGGCCGCGGCGGTCGTCGCCGTCACCGACGTGGTCGCCGCCGCGAGCAGCAGGACCGGGAACGCGGCCAACAGCAGGAAGGTTGCGGTCTTGCCGACGTAGTGCACCGGCGGCGGCCCGTACCCGTGCCGGCGCAGCACCGCCAACGAACCGAGCAGCAGCAACTCCCGGGCCAGCAGCGCCGCCGTGAACGGCCACGGCACCACCTCCCGCGCGGTGAAGGCGAGCAGCGTGGCGAGGATGTAGAGCCGGTCGGCCAGCGGGTCGAGCAGCTCGCCCAGGCGGCTGACCTGCCCGAGCCGGCGGGCGATCCAACCGTCCACCCAGTCGGAGGTGCCGCCGATGGCGAGCACCACGATCGCCGCCACGTCCGCCTCCACGACCAGGAACAGCCAGAGGAACAGGGGTACGCCGAGCAGCCGGACGAAGCTGATCAGGTTCGGCAACGTCAGCACCCGACCGGCGGCGTCGTCACCGCCCGGTCCGCGCGGTTGCTCTGCCCGAGCCCGACGTGACACCGAACCTCCCCCCGCAGCACGGTCCGGATGCCCACGCGGGCACCCGGTCAGCCGTGCGCTTACCGGACCGGCGCTCGCCGGTGTCTCGGTGATCCCGGGCCGGGACCTCCCCCTGGTACGGCCCATGGCGCTCGGCACCCCGGGACCGGCAGCCACTATATCGGGCGCGTGGCGCTTCCCCGGCGGGACGCGCATCCCGCCGGGGCGGTGCTGCGGTATGTGTGGTGTGTCACCACCGCTAAGGCATCCTAGGACACTAGCGGACAACGTGGGGACGGTAGCGGGAGGGGACGGCTCACGCGGTGCGGGCGGGGGTGTCAGGCTGCACGGTGGGGGTGCCGGCCGCCGCGGCCTGGCCGAACGCCAGCAACGCCAGCAGCAGCTCGTGCTGGGCGCGGGGCGGCATCCGGTCCAGCACCGCCTGCACCGCCCGGTGCCGGCGTTCCCGCAACTCGGTCAGCAGGGTCACCGCCGCGGCGGTGAGCACCAACCGCACCTCCCGCCGGTCCCGGGGATCCGGGGTCCGGCGCAGCAACCCGGTCGCCTCCAGCCGGTCGCAGAGCCGGCTGGCCGACGAGGGCACCACGTCGAGCAGCTCGGCCAGCCCGTTGACGTTCGTCTCCGGCCGGTCCCGGATCAGCGCCAGCACCCGCAGCTGGGTCGGCGGGACCGCCACCTGGTGACGCGAGGTGGCCGAATCGAGCACGCCGACGAGCGCCTCGGCCGCGGCATCGATCGCCGCAGCAAGATCCGGAGGTCGCTCCACCCGCTGTCCCCTGCGATTGTCCGCTGTCGAAAGTCACTGACGGCCGATCACCGTTCGCGCCGCCCGCCCGGCCCGCACCAGTCCAGGCACACGACAACGGCGTCGTCACGTAGATCGGTGTCGGCATGATAAGCGAACAGCTCGCGCATCACCGTACCAACCGCCTCCGTGGCCGGTTGCAGCCGAGTCGACCGCATCGCCCGGGCCATCGCCCGCTCACCGTAGGCCTCCTGACCCCCCGGCTGCGCGTCGTACACGCCGTCGCTGACCACGAAGAGCCGGTCACCGGGCAGCACGTCGAACTCCTGCACCGTGTAGCGGGTCTCGGCGAACATGCCCAAAGGAAGCTGCTGCTCCAGGTCGATCCGCTCGACGGTGGTCCCCCGCAGCCGCAGCACCCGCGGCGAACCGGCGTCCACCGCCCGCGCCCGGCCGGTGCCGGTGTCCACCGACAACAGCAGCGTGGCCACGTGCCGTTTCCCCCGGTGCTGGTAGAACAGCGTGTCCGAGGCCAGCTCGGCCTGCTCCACCAGCCCGCCGCCCGAGCGGCGCGCGTTGCGGATGGCGTTGACGGTGAGCGCGGTGAGCATCGCCGCCGACAGGCCCGTGCCGGCACCGTTGAGGACGGTGAGGGTGAGCCGTCCCGGATCGACCGACCAGTCGAAGTGGTCACCGCCCACCGAGTACGCCGGTTCGAGCTGCCCGGCCAACAGGAACGCCTCGTGCGTGACGCTGCGTCCCGGCAGCAGGTCCCACTGCATCTCCGCGGCCATGCTCAGCCGCTCCCGACGCCGCGTCCGCCGGTAGCGGTCGGTCTCCCGGTCGGCCGCCCGCAACGTGGTGGCCAGGTCGACACCCAGGTCGACGATCAGCTCCACCGTCGGATCGTCCGGGCTGACGGCCAGCTCGACCAGGAACACCCCCAGCCGCTCCCCCCGGGTGGTCAACGGCACCCAGACCCTGCAGCAGCCGCCGTCGGACGGCTCGCGCACCGGTTGCTGGCTGCTGAAACAGCGTTGCGAGGCGCTCTGGCCGGTGAGCGACCCGGCGGATGCCTCCGGGTCGAGCACCGACCACAACCCGCTGATCCGGTAGTCGGCCAGGAACGCGTCGACCCGTACCGCGGCCAACTCCGACCGCAGCGCCCGATCGACGGCCTCCACCACCTGGTCGGGTGGGGCCTCACGTAGCGCACGCGACATCGCTGCGAGCGCGTCCGGCATGGTTGTCCTCCGAGATTCTTGCTACAGAGCAAGCATCATACGGAGCGGCCGTTCCACCCCCGTCCGGGGCACCGGGCCGCACGGGGGAACCGGTGGCGGTATCCGCCCGCCGGACCCCGACCAGCCGCGATACTGACCACGGGCAGGAGGTGCGCACGATGGACCCGACGGACGGCGCGGCGATCGTGGTGGGCGTGGACGGCTCCGAGCCGGCGCTGCGCGCCGTCCGGCTGGCCGCGACCGAGGCTGCCCGCCTGCGCCGGCCGCTGCGGGTGGTGCACGGCTTCATCTGGCCGCTGCTGCACACCCCGGTCGACCCGGTCGCCGCCGACCCGCCCGGCGGCGGGCTGCGCCGCACCGCCCAGGACCTGGTCGAGGCGGCGGTGGCGCAGGCCCGCACGGTCAGCCCCGGCCTCCGGGTCACCGGGGAGATCATCGACGGCGAGGCGTCGGCGGTGCTGCTCGGCACCTCCCCCACCGCGGCGATGATCGTGCTCGGCGACCGGGGCCTCGGTGGGTTCGGCGCACTGGTGGTCGGTTCGGTGGCGATCCAGGTCAGCACCCACGCCGACTGCCCGGTCCTGGTCGCCCGGGGCACCCCGACCGACGACGGCCCGGTGGTGGTCGGGGTCGACGGGTCGGCGGCCTCCCGCGCCGCGGTGGACTTCGCCGCCGCGCAGGCCGCCGCGCGCGGGGTCCGGCTGCGGGCCGTGCACGCCTACACCCATCCGGCCTCCGCCGGCCCCGGCGACTTCCAACCCCTGGTGTACGACGAGGCACGGCTGCGCGACGAGGAGGACGACACGCTCGCCGCGGGCCTCGCCGGGCTCGCCGACCGCCACCCCGACCTGCCGGTCGACCGGGAACCCGTACACGCCCGTCCGGTCGCCGCCCTCACCGAGGCGTCCCGCCGGGCCCAACTGGTGGTGGTCGGCGGCCGGGGCCACGGCGAGCTGGCCGGGCTGCTGCTCGGCTCGGTCAGCCACGGGATGCTGCACCACAGCGCCTGCCCGGTGGCGGTGGTACCGGAACCGGCGACCGTCCGGTAGGCCGGCGGCGGGGGCGGTTGGCCGGGCCGGGGACGGGTAGTCGGCGCGGGTACCGCAGGCGGACCACCGAGGAGGCGACATGCCAGGACCACGGCCGGGAAGCAACGCGTACGACAAGGAACGGGCGCGGCTGCGCGACCTGATCGAACAGTCGGGACGCGCGTCCGACCAGGAGGCCAACCAGGTGGCCAACCGGATCCTCCAGGAGGACCGGGGCCAGCGCGGCATGGTCCGGGGTGAGCGGGCCTACGGCCCCAAGGCCGAACGCGGACCCGGCGACCCGAAGTGAGTCGGGTGGCCGGGCCGACGCTCCCCGCAGGGGCGTCGGCCCGGCCACCCGTACGCGTCGCCCGCCCGACGGGGATCACCGGACGGACGGCGGCGCGGTCAGCGGCGGTCGCTGTCGTCGTCGGCGGTCGACGCGCCCGGGCCGTACGGGGACGCCTGACCACGGGGCGTCGGACGGCCCCGGTCCCCCGCCGAACTGCCCCGGTTGGCCGGGTGACCGGACGCGCCGGGCCCCTTGCTGTCCTGCACGGTCGGGTTCTTCCCGTTGCGGCGCATCTCGGGCTGCTGCACGTTCGTCACGGGTGTCTCCTTCCGGGTGGACGGGCACGGATGCTCCGCGCCCGTCGCCGGGTTACCCGTCACCGGGGGACGCATGCGGGCCGGCCACACGTCGACCATTCCGGGCAGGGCTGAGCGGCGCCACGACGGGTAGTACGGGGAGATGGGAGACGACCGACGGGTGGCCCGGACGCTGCTGGCCCGCCAGGGCAGCACCTACGCCGAGGACGCCGGCATCACACTGGCCGACCGGCCCGGCCCGCTCTACCAACTGCTGGTGCTGACCACGTTGCTGAGCACCCGGATCCGGGCCCAGGTGGCGGTGGCCGCCGCCCGTGAACTGTTCGCCGCCGGCTGGCGTACCCCGCAGGCGATGGAGGCGTCGGGCTGGCAGGACCGGGTCGACGCGCTGGGACGCGGCCACTACCGCCGCTACGACGAACGGACCGCGACCATGTTGGGCACCGGTGCCCGGCTGTGCCTGGACCGCTGGCACGGTGACCTGCGGCGGATGCACCGGGAGACCGGGGGCGAACCGGCGGCGCTGCGGCGACGGCTGACCGAGTTCCCGGGGATCGGCCCGACCGGGGCGGACATCTTCCTGCGGGAGGCGCAGACGGTCTGGCCCGACGTCCGCCCGTACGCCGACCGGCGCACCCTGGCCGGGGCGAGACGCCTCGGCCTCCCGGCCGACCCGCACGGGCTGGCCGGACTGGTCGCCGCGCCGGACTTCGGCCGGCTCGCGTCGGCGCTGGTCCGGGTGGCCCTCGGCGAGGAGTCGGCGGGCGAGGTGGCCCGCACCGCCGCCACGTCCCGCTGAGGCTCGGCCGGTCAGTCGACCGGCTTGTTGCCCGCCGGCTTGGTCAGGTACCACACGAGCAGGGCGGCCAGCAGGGCCAACAGCACTACACCGCCGGAGACCCCGCCACCGTCCCCGGTGGAGCGGTGCCCGGTCACCCCGAAGTAGATCACCGCGAGGCCGGCGAGCACCGCCAGAAACGTCCGCATTCCTCGGTCCTTCACGCCCGCACCGTACGGGCGGCCCCGGTGCGGAGGCGGACGTTCCGGGCGGATTCCCCCGTCCGGGCGACGCCCGGTCAGCCGGTCTCCAGGTCGTCCAGGGAGATGGCGTGGGTCATCAACCAGCGGGCCAGCGCCGCCATGCCGAACAACCACAGCGGGGCCGACTCGGTGGTGCCGTTGGTGGCGAAGATGGCGAACCGCAGGTCCGGCGCCCGGTACGCCTCGATCCGCCAGCGATGGTTCCGGTCCCGCCAGACCGCCGAAGGGTCCATGGCGTCACGGTAGGCGACCCCGCGCCGGGCCGGAGGCTGTTCGCCGGCAGCACGCCCGCGAACACCTGCCGGTCAACCGGAGCCGACGACCATCCGGGCGTCGTCGGGCAGCCGCCGGGTCACCCCACGCCGGTCCAGCAGCTCCAGCAGCGGCACCGCCACCCGACGGGTGGTGTCCAGGGCCTGCCGGGCGGCGCTGAGCGTGAACGGCTGCGGCAGCCGGGCGAGCACCCGTACCGCGTCGTCGGCGGCGTCCGGCAGCAGCACCACGTTCTCCGCCAGCCGCAGCAGCGCACCGGCCCGTACGGCGGCGCCCACCTCCCGGGGACCCAGGCCCAGCGCGGTGAGCCGGTCGGCCTCCGGTGCGCGGAACGGATGGGCGGCGTACTCGCCCCGGAACCGGTCGACCGCCCGGGCCACCGGCTCGGGCAGCCCGCCGACGCCGGTGCCGATCCGCCCGGCCCGCAGCGTCAGCGGCGGCCGGACCAGCGCCTCCACCAGGGTCCGGTCGGGCAGGCCGAGGCGCTGCCGCACCACCTCGGTCGGGGCGTCGGGCTCCAGCGGGTGCGCGTCCGCCCAGGCGGCCACCTCCTCGACCAGCCTCGTCCCCAGCCACCGCCAGTGCGCCGGGTCGGCCAGCCAGTCCCCGGCGACCGGGGTCGCGTCGCCGGTGACGCCCATCCGGGTCAGCTCGGCGGCCCGCACGAGCCGGCGGCGGCGCAGCTCACCGGCCAGATCAGGACGCCCGTCCAGGTCGGCCAGGACGGCGGCGCGGGCGGCGGCGGCACCCCGGCGGGACAGCGGCGGCGGGGCCACGTCCAGCACCGTCACCCCACCGCAGACGTGGTGTCGACCCGGGTCACGCAGCAACGCCCGGTCCCCGGTCAGCAGCGGCAGCGGCCGGGCCAGCCGTAGCCGTACGGTGTCGCCGCCCAACGGCCGGACCCGGGCGGCAACGGCCGCCGACCCGACGTGCAGGGTCAGCGTCGCCGGCAGGTCACCTGCCGGATCACCGGCCAGCCGCACGTCGACCAGGTCGGTGCGGTGGAACCGGTCGGGGGTGAGCAGCGCGTCGCCGCGCCCGAGCCGCTCCCGGGGCACCCCGCGCAGGTTGACCGCCACCCGGGCGACCGCGGCGACCCGAGACGCGGGTGTGCCGAGCCGGTGCAGGCCCCGCACCCGGACCGGCTCGCCGGTGCCGGCGAGGGTCAACCGGTCGCCGACGCGCAGCTCACCACCGCCGAGGGTGCCGGTGACGACGGTGCCGCTGCCCCGGATGGTGAACGCCCGGTCGATCCACAGCCGCACCGGCCGGTCCGTGTCCGGCGCGGGCAGCCGGGCGACCAGCCGGTCCAGGGCGGCGCGCAGTTCCGGCAGGCCGACGCCGGTGACCGCGCTGACCGCGACCGACTCCACCGCGCCGAGCGAGGTCGCCGCGAGCCGCGCGTGGGCCTGCGCCGTCGCCGGCCCCGGATCGGCCAGGTCCGCCCGGGTCACCACCAGCAGCCCGTGGGACACCCCGAGGGCGTGCAGGGCGGCCAGGTGTTCGGCCGACTGCGGCATCCACCCCTCGTCGGCGGCGACCACCACCAGGGCGGCCGGCACCGGCCCCACCCCGGCGAGCATGTTCGGCACGAACCGTTCGTGCCCCGGCACGTCGACGAAAGCGACCGGGTCGCCGCCGGGCAGGGTGGTCCAGGCGAAGCCGAGGTCGATGGTCATCCCCCGGCGGCGTTCCTCCGCCCACCGGTCCGGTTCCATCCCGGTCAGCGCCCGGACCAGGGTGGACTTGCCGTGGTCGACGTGCCCGGCGGTGGCGACGACGTGCATCTCAGCCGGCCGCCCGCAGCACCGCGTCGCGCAGCGTGCCGTCGGCGACGGCGGGGACGCAGCGCAGGTCCAGCAGCAGTCGACCCCGGACCACCCGGCCGAGCACCGGCGGGTCACCCAGCCGCAACGGTTCGGCGTACCGTTCGGGCAGGCTCAGCGCCCACGAGTCCAGCTCGACGCCCGGGGCACCGCCCCCGCCGACCACGGCGACGCTCGGCACCACCTCGGCCTTGTGCCCCTCGGCACCGAGGGCGTCGCGCAGCCGTTCGCAGCGGTCCCGCAGCACCGTCGGGTCGGCGTGCAGGGCGTCGCGGGTCGGGGTGCCCGGCCCGTGCAGGGTGGCCGCGAGTGCGGCGAGGGTCAGCTTGTCGACCCGCAGTGCCCGCGCCAGCGGGTGCCGGCGCAACCGGTCGACCAGGTCGGCGTCGCCGAGCAGCAAGCCGGCCTGCGGGCCGCCGAGGAGTTTGTCGCCGCTGGCGGTGACCAGGTGCGCCCCGGCCCGCAGGGTGCCCGCGGCATCCGGCTCGGCGGGTAGCAGCGGGTCGGCGGTGAGCAGGCCGGAGCCGATGTCGGCGACCACCGGCACGCCGAGGGTGGCCAGCTCGTCGACGCCGACGGCGCAGGTGAAGCCGGTGACGACGAAGTTGGACGGGTGCACCTTCAGGACGAAACCGGTGTCCGGGCCGACCGCCCGGGCGTAGTCGTCGCGGGTGGTGCGGTTGGTGGTGCCGACCTCACGCAGCCGGGCGCCGGTGCTGGCCAGCAGGTCGGGCAGGCGGAACCCGTCGCCGATCTCCACCAGCTCACCCCGGCTGACCACGATCTCGCGGCCGGCGGCCAGCGCGGTCGCGGCGAGCACCAGGGCCGCCGCCCCGTTGTTGACCACGTGCACGGCGGCGGCGTCGGGTACCGCGGCGGCCAGCGCGGCCAGCGCCTCCCGACCGCGGCGGGCCCGCCGGCCGGTGCCCAGGTCCAGCTCCACGTCGGTGCTGCCGGCGGCGGCGACCAGCGCGTCGACGGCGGCCGGGGACAGCACGGCCCGACCGAGGTTGGTGTGCAGCAGCACCCCGGTGGCGTTGAGCACCGCCCGGGGGGTCGGGGTGGGCAACGCGGCGAGGGCGGCGTCGCGGACCTGCTCGGGGCCGATCTCACCGTGCCGGGCCCGCTGCTGGGCGTGGCCGACGGCGGCCTTGACCCGGGCCCGGCCGAGGGTCGCCACCGCCGCGGCCAGCGCCGGATCGGCCAGCACCGTGTCGGTGCGGGGCACCCGTCGACGCGGATCGACCGCCTCACCCATGCGTCGTCATCTCCCCCGCGGACGGTTGGCGGAGACGGACGGGAATCGAACCCGCCTGGCCCGGGTCCCGGACCACACCAGCTTTGAAGGCTGGGAGGGGCACCAGCCGCCTGAACGCCTCCGCCCCCGAGTCAACCACAGGGCCCCGCCGGTGGCGCGGCGAGGTGTCAGACCTGCCCGGCCTCGCGGCGACGGATCCGTTCCCGCTGTGGCAGCACCGTGTACCTCGGGTCCCGCGCCGAGGCCACCCCGCCGTGGAAGATGCCGAACCGGGTGGCCACCGACGCGGCCAGCAGCGCCGTGCCGGACAGCGCGGACAGCACCCGGCTGCGTCGGCCGGCCAGCGCCCCGACCACCCCGGCGGCGGTGAGCAGGCGACCGGCGCGCAGCAGCCGGCCCGCCGTACCGAGCCGGTAGGGCTCGCTGAGCAGCCCCAGCCGGGTCTCCACCGAGTGCGCGCCCCACAGTTCCAGGGCCGCCCCGGCCACCGCCATCCGCCGGGCCGGGCCGGCCTGGGCGCAGGGCGCGGCCAGCAGCCCCACGCCGGCGCCGCTGGCCAGGGCGCTGCCCGCGAAGATGGTCGGCAGCTCCGGGTACGCCTCGTGCCAGGACGGCACCGCCGTGCCGGCCAGCAGCACCCCGGTGTACGTGGCCAGCGCCGGTGCGACGGCGGCGGCGGCCAGCCCGGCGACCTGCCCGGCCGGCGGCAGCAGGCGACGCACCGGGGAGAACACCCCGCGTGCCGGGAGCAGCGGTGCGCCCTCGGCGACGGCGGCCAACCCGGCGGCCGGGCCGTACGCGGTGAGGATCCAGGTGCCCACCGACATCGGGGAGGTCGGTTTCGCCACCCGCAGCATGTGGTGGAACCGCGCCGGCCGCCCGAGGTCGTTGATCAGGAAGTAGGCGCTGGCGGTGACCGCGCCCAACGCGGTGAGCCGACCGGCCCGGCGCAGCGCCGGCCGGCCGGTGAGCTGCCCCCCGGCGGCCAGCAGCGACGACCCGGCGGCCAACCCGCCGGTGAACAGGTACGCGGCGATGTCCCACCGCCACACCGGGGCCTTGAGGATCGGCCGGCCGTAGTAGGAGGTGAACTCCGCCTCCGGGACGCGCAGCTCCTCGCCGCCGCGCCCGCCCCGGCCCCACCGCCGCCCAACCGGCGGCACGTCCCGGGACGGTACGACGACCGGTGCGTCGGCGGGGGGTGCGGTGGCTGCCGGGCCGACGCCGACCTTCGGGCCGTGGCCGAGCCGTGCCGAGGAACGCTGCGGCCGGAACACACCGTCGGCGGCGAGCCGGGCGCGGAAGCCCCGGAACCGCTGCCCCACCGGGATCCGGCCGGCGGTCACGACGACCCCCCGACGAACGCGGCGACGGCCGCCGCCGTCATCGCCAACGCGGCCAGCCCCGCCCGCCGCCACATCCTCGGCAGGTCCCGGGTGGTGACCACCGGGTCCGGGGGCAGCCCGTACACCTCGGGCTCGTCGAGGAGGAGGAAGAACGCGCCGTCGCCGCCGACGCCGTCGGTCGGGTCGTGACCGTAGAGCCGGGCCTGCGGCACGCCCCGCCCGTGCAGCGTGGCGACCCGCTGCGCGGCCCGGTCACGCAGCTCGTCGAGGGGGCCGTACTGGATGGACTCGGTCGGGCAGGCCTGGGCGCAGGCCGGGGTCATGCCCGCGCCGAGCCGGTCGTAGCACAGCGTGCACTTCCACGCCCGGCCGTCACCCTTACGCTGGTCGATCACCCCGTACGGGCAGGCGGAGATGCAGTAGCCGCAGCCGTTGCAGATGTCCTCCTGCACCACGACGGTGCCGAACTCGGTGCGGAACAGTGAACCGGTGGGGCAGACGTCCAGGCAGGCGGCGTGGGTGCAGTGCTTGCAGACGTCCGACATCATCAGCCAGCGGAAGTCGGTGCGGGTCTCGGCGCCCGTGCCCCGGCCGGGCGGTGCGGCCCCCGGCATCCCGAGGAACCGGGTGCCCGTGCCGTCCGGGGCGGTGGACGACCCGGCGGCGGCCATCCGGGCGGCGGCGTCGGCGTCACCAGCCGGAACGCCCGGGTTCGTGCCGCTGGCGCTGCCGGTGCCGGCGGCGACCGCCGCCGACGCGGCGCTGGCCGAGCCGCCGGTGGGGTTCCCGGCGAAGGTCGCGGTACGGTGCCCGGCCGGCACCGGCTGCTCGATGAAGGCCACGTGCCGCCACGAGTTCGCGGTCAACGCGCCGGTGTTGTCGTACGACATGCCGAGCAGGTCGAAGCCGGACTCGGGGACGGCGTTCCACTCCTTGCAGGCCACCTCGCACGCCTTGCAGCCGATGCAGACGCTGGTGTCGGTGAAGAACCCCATCCGGGGACCGGCAGCCGTCCAGCCCGCGTCCGGAGCCGGATCGAGCGGGCCGTAGAGGCTGTTGGCGTCAGGCATGGTCGGCGCCCTTCTCCCGTGGGCCGTCGTCGCTGCGACCGGCCGGCCGCAGCACCGGGGTCGTCACCGTCGGCGGGCGTTCACCGGGCACGATCCCGGCCCGTCGACGGTAGTCCTCGACGAGGTCCCGCAACACCGGGCCGGTCGGTCGCCGGCCCGGCCGGACGTCACAGGTGCCGACCTTGCTCTCCTGGATGAGCACGTTCGGGTCCAGGGTGATGCCGAACAGGTCGTTGGCCGAGTCGCCGGTGACCAGGCCCTCGTACCCGAAGTGGTACGGCAACCAGAGCTGGTGGATCACCCGACCGTCCACCCGCAACGGGGTGAGCCGGTCGGTGACCAGCACCTTCGCCTCGATCACGGCGCGGGCGCTGATCAGGTGCGCCCAGCCGAGGTGGGTCAGCCCCGCCTCGGCGGCCAACTCCGGGGACACCTCCACGAACATCTCCGGTTGCAGCTCGGCCAGCGGACGCACCGTCCGGCTCATCGCCCCGGCGGTGTGGTGCTCGGTGAGCCGGCTGACCGTGAACACGTACGGGAAGACCTGGCTGTGCTGCTGCGGCGGGCTCGGGTTCACCGAGTTCACCGGGTGGGTGTACACCTTGCGGGTCGGGTTGGCCTGCTGGCCGTAGAGCGGGTTGCGCAGCGGCGACTCCGCCGGCTCGTAGTGCGTCGGCAGTGGACCGTCGAGCACCCCGCTCGGCGCGTACAGCCAGCCCTTCCCGTCGGCCTGCATGATGAACGGGTCGTCGCCGGCCAGCGCCGCCGGGCCCGACGCCCCCTGCGGCGGGCGGTACGTCGGCGGTTTCGTCTTCTCGAAGTCCGGCACGTCGTAGCCGGTCCACTCGCCCGCCTGCGGGTCCCACCAGACGTACTTCTTGCGCTCGCTCCACGGTCGGCCCTGCGGGTCGGCCGACGCCCGGTTGTAGAGGATGCGCCGGTTCGCCGGCCACGCCCACCCCCACTGCGCGGCCACCCAGTCCTGTTCGTGCCGGGACCGGCGGCGGGCGGCCTGGTTGACGCCGTCGGCGTAGACGCCGGAGTAGATCCAGCAGCCGACGGCGGTGCTGCCGTCGTCCCTGGCCTCGGTGAACGAGGACAGCGGACGGCCGGTGGACACGTCGTAGCCGTTGATCTCGCGCAGCACCGCCTCGGCGCTCGGCTCGTCGTGCGGGCCGTGGGTGGGGTAGTCCCAGGCCAGGTCGAGCAGGGCACGGTCACGGCGGTGCGGGGAACCGGCCAGCTTCTCCCGCAGCCGCCGCCCCAGGTGGTAGAAGAACCACAGCTCGGAGCGGGCGTCGCCCGGCGGCTCGACGGCCTTGTCCCGCCACTGCAACAGCCGCTGGGTCTGGGTGAAGGTGCCCTCCTTCTCCACGTGCGAGGCCGCCGGCAGGAAGAACACCTCGGTGCGGCACCCGGTCGGGACGATCTCGCCGGTGGCCACCTCGGGGCCGTTCTTCCAGAAGGTGGCGCTCTCGATCATGAACAGGTCGCGGACCACCAGCCAGTCCAGGTTGGCCATGCCGAGCCGCTGCGCCCGCCCGTGCGCCGAGCCGACCGCCGGGTTCTGGCCGAGCAGGAAGTATCCCCTGATCTTGCCGTCGATCATGTTCAGCACCTGCTGGTAGGTGCCGTGGTCGCCGGTCATCCGGGGCAGGTGGTCGTAGCAGAAGTCGTTGTCCGGCGTCGCCGCGTCCCCCCAGTACGCCTTGAGCAGGCTCGCCGCGTACGCCCGCGCGTTGCCCCAGAAGCCCTTCTGCCCGGGGTGGCGGATGCTGTCCACCCACGCGTCGAACGTCGGGTGGTCGGCGTGGTGCGGCATCGGCAGGTAACCGGGCAGCAGGTTGAACAGCGTCGGGATGTCCGTGGAGCCCTGGATGCTGGCGTGCCCGCGCAACGCCAGGATGCCACCACCCGGACGACCCATGTTGCCCAGCAGCAACTGGATGATCGCCCCGGTGCGGATGTACTGCACGCCGACGCTGTGCTGGGTCCAGCCCACCGAGTAGACCAGGGCGCCGGTGCGGTCCCGGCCCGAGTTCTGCGTCCAGGCCCGCGCCAGCTCCAGGAACTTCTCCTCCGGGATGCCGCAGACCCGCTCCACCATCTCCGGGGTGTAGCGGGCGAAGTGCCGGCGCAGGATCTGGTAGACGCAGCGCGGATGCTGGAGGGTCTCGTCCCGCTCGGCCTGCCCGTGCACCTGCGCACCGTGCGACTCGTGGACCAGGCCCGCCGCGCCGTCGCGCTCCTTGGCGGTGTGCCCGCTGCCGGAGTCCCCCTCGTGCCCGGCGTACTGCCAGCTGGTCTGCACGTAGCTGTCGGTGTTCGGGTCGTAGCCGGAGAACAGGCCGTCGCCGTCCTCGGTGTCGGCGAACTGCTCGCTGACGATCGTCGCCGCGTTCGTGTACGCCAGCACGTACTCCCGGAAGTCCAACTCGTTGTCCAGGATGTAGCGCACGACCCCACCGAGCAGGGCGATGTCGGTGCCCGCCCGGATCGGCAGGTACGAGTCGGCCACCGCGCTGGTCCGGGTGAACCGGGGATCGACGTGGAAGACCTTCGCGCCGCGCCGCTTGGCCTCCATGACCCACTGGAAGCCCACCGGATGGGCCTCGGCCATGTTCGACCCCTGGATGACGATGACGTCAGCGTTGGCGAGGTCCTGTTGGAAGTCCGTCGCGCCACCGCGACCGAAGCTGGCCCCCAGACCGGGGACGGTGGCGGAGTGTCAAATGCGGGCCTGGTTCTCGATCTGGAGCGCCCCCATCGCCGTGAACAGCTTCTTGATGAGGTAGTTCTCCTCGTTGTCCAGCGTCGCCCCGCCCAGGCTGGAGATGCCCAGCGTGCGGTGCAGCGGCCGGCCGTCGCTGTCGACGTCCTCCCAGGTCTGCTCGCGGGCGGCGAGGACCCGGTCGGCGATCATGTCCAGCGCGGTGTCGAGGTCGAGGTCCTCCCACTCGGTGGAGTACGGACGCCGGTAGCGGACCGTGGTCTGCCGCAGCGGGCTGGTGACCAGGCTCCTGCTGGCCGAGCCCTTCGGGCAGAGCCGCCCCCGGGAGATCGGGCTGTCCGGGTCGCCCTCGATCTGGGTGACCTGCCCGTCGGAGACGTACACCCGCTGACCGCAGCCGACCGCGCAGTACGGGCAGACCGAGCGGGCCACCCGGTCGGCGGTCCCGGTGCGGGCGGTCAGCCCGGCGGAACGGCCCGACTGCGCCGCCGCGCCCCGGCCGAGCGGGTCGGTGCCGGTGAGCTGCCGGTAGACCGGCCAGCCCGCGATGAACGTCCGCAGACCCACCGCGCACCCCCCTCCCCGCCTGATCCGACCCTCTGAACATAGGCCAGCGGGGCGGAGGATGCGAGGATCTTTGCCCACCGATACGGCGCTGCCCCCGACCGGGCGGGTCGGGGGCAGCGCCGTGAAAACGGTGGCGGAGCGCCGGTGTGCATGTCGCCTCTCGGCGCGTGGCGCAACGCGGCTCCAGCCGAACGGAACTCCGCGACGGCAATTCAGGTGAGGCCCGGGGACACTGGACACACCGACGCTCCTGCCCACCAGGATACCCCGCGCCGGCCGTCCGCGCCCCGGTCGCGCAGGGGCGGCGCGGGCGCGGGCCGCGGTGCTTCCGGGAAAGTCGCGTGCCGGCGCAGGTCGCGGCGGCGTTACCCTGACAGCATGCAGGCCACCCTGGCGACCGTCACCCACCTGTCCCGGCCGGGCCGGCCGGTGGTGGTGGCGCGCACCCTGGCGGAGCTGACCGGCCCCACCGGCGGGGTGGTGGAGCTGCCGGTCCGGTTGATGTGGAGCAGCGAACGCACGTTCGACCTGGCCGAACCGGACGACCTGCTCTGGCTGTACGAGAACGTGCTGCGCGAGACCACCCGCGCCGACGACCTGCGGGCGCTGATCGACGGACGCACCCTGCGCCGGGTGTGGCGACGGCTCAACCTGCCCCGGGGGGTACGGGCGGCCTGGGAGAGCCGGCACCGGGGTCTGCGGACCGCGTGACCCACCTGCACGACTTCTACCGGGAGGTCGCCCGGGTCGCCCTCACCGCGGCCGGGCCGCACCGGTTCGTCCTCGGCGGCGGGGTGGCGTGGGCGGCGCACGGCCTGGTCACCCGCCCCACCGAGGACGTCGACCTGTTCGCCGACGTGGAGGGGGCGGCCGCCGCCGCGGCGGCGGAGGTGTGCGCCGCGCTGGAACGCGCCGGGTACACCGTCGCGCCGGCCGACCCGGACAGCGACCTCGGTGACCTGTTCGAGGGGTTCGACCGGGACATCCGGGACTTCGTGGTCGGCCGGGACGACCGGCAGATCCGGCTCAGCCTGGCCCGGCTCGACCGGTACCGCTCACCGGTGGTGATGGACCTCGGTCCGGTGATGGACGTCCGCGACCTGGTCGCCAACAAGACCGCCGCCCTGGTCAACCGGCGGGAGGCCCGCGACTACATCGACGTCGCCGCCGCGCTGGCGCAGTACCCGGTCGACGAGCTGCTGGCCCTGGCCCGGCAGGTGGACCCGGCGCTGGACGACGAGGACGTGCGGGCCGCCGGCCGCTACCTGGACCGGCTGCCGGACCGGCGGCTCGCCCGCTACGGACTGGACCAGGCGCAGATCGCGCAGGTCCGCCGCCGGCTGGCGGACTGGCCCCGCTGACCGCCGGACCGGGGACGGGACTCCGGCCCGGCGGACGGGGCGGTCACCTGGTGAACCGGCCGCCGGTCACGCCCAGGATCTCCCCGGTGACGTAGCTGGACTCCTGCGAGGCGAAGAAGACGTACGCCGGCGCCAGTTCGGCGGGCTGCCCGGCCCGGCCCAGCGGGGTGTCGGTGCCGAACTTCTCCACCTTCTCCGGCGGCATGGTCGCCGGGATCAGCGGCGTCCAGATCGGGCCGGGCGCCACCGCGTTGACCCGGATGCCCCGGTCGGCGAGCTGCGCGGCGAGCCCCTTGGTGAAGTTGGCGATGCCCGCCTTGGTGGTGGCGTAGTCCAGCAGCGGCGGCGACGGGTCGTACGCCTGGATGGACGTGGTGTTGATGATCGTCGCGCCCTCCTTCAGGTGCGGCAGGGCGCTGCGGCAGAGCCAGAACATCGCGTACAGGTTGGTCTTCATCACCCGGTCGAACTGGTCGGTGCTGATCGCCTCGATGCCGTCGTCCTGGGCCATCTGGTACGCCGCGTTGTTGACCAGGATGTCCAGCCCGCCGAGGTCGGTCACCGTCCGGTCGACCAGGTCACGGCAGTGCTGCTCGTCGGTCAGGTCGGTCCGCACCGCCACCCCGCGGCGGCCGGCCTCCTCGATCAGCCGGACGGTCTCCCGGGCGTCGGCGTCCTCGTCCTCGTCGAGGTAGGACACGACCACGTCGGCACCCTCCCGGGCGAACGCGATCGCCACCGCCCGGCCGATGCCCGAGTCGCCGCCGGTGATCAGGGCCCGCTTGCCCGCCAGCCGGTCACTGCCCCGGTACGACGTCTCGCCGTGGTCGGGCTCCGGACCCATCCGGTCGGTCCGGCCGGGCGTCGACTGCTGCTGCGCCGGTTGACCCTCCTGGTGGCCGTACTGGGTGTTCGGGTCCTGCGGGGTGTACTGGTCCTGGCTCACCGTGCGGCTCCCCTGTCTGGTTTGGTCCGTTCTGGGTTGCCCGGTCACCTACCCCGACGGATCGGCCGGAAACAACCCGTGCCGGGCACCTGTCGACGGCGCTGTGACCGGCAGGTGACCGGCGACGGCGCGGTGGTGGAACAGTGCGGGCCACTGTGGCAGGAGTGACCGCTGCTCGTTATGGTGCGCAACGGCGCCTACGAGGCGCGTCCATCCCCGTCGAAGGGCACCCCCATGACCTCCTCTCCCGGCGCGTCGCGCCGCCAGGTGCTGGCCGTCGCCGCGGCCGCGGCCACCGCCCCGCTGATCGCCGGCGCGCCCGCCCGGGCAGCCGGGCGGCAGGGCCCGAAGGGTCCGAAGACCTGGGACCTGACCGTCCTGGGCACCTCGGACACCCACGGCAACGTCTACAACTGGGACTACTACCGCGACGCCGAGTTCGACGACAGCAAGCACAACGACGTCGGCGTCGCCAAGCTCGCCACCCTGGTCAACCAGATCCGCGCCGAGCGCCGGGGCCGGGCCACCCTGGTCCTCGACGCCGGCGATACCATCCAGGGCACCCCGCTGGCCACGTACTACGCCAAGCAGGAGCCGATCACCGTCACCGGCGCGACGCACCCGATGGCCCGCGCGATGAACATCCTCCGGTACGACGCCATCACGCTGGGCAACCACGAGTTCAACTACGGGCTGCCGCTGCTGGCGACCTGGATCCGGCAGCTGGGCTTCCCGGCGCTGGCCGCGAACGCGGTCAACGCGAAGACCGGCAGGCCGGCGTTCCAGCCGTACGTGCTCAAGCGGGTGCGGCCCGGCGGGCCCGGCTCGCCGACCCTGACGGTGGGCATCCTCGGCCTGACCAACCCCGGCGTGGCCATCTGGGACAAGGGCAACGTCGAGGGCAAGCTGGTCTTCCCGGACATGGTGGAGACCGCCGCGAAGTGGGTGCCGGTCATGCGGGCCCGCGGCGCGGACCTGGTCATCGTCTCCGCCCACGGCGGCGACAGCGGCACCTCCAGCTACGGCCCGGAGCTGCCCAACGAGAACCCGGTGGCGCTGATCGCCCAGCAGGTCCCCGGCATCGACGCGATCCTGTTCGGCCACGCCCACAACGAGGTGGTGGAGAAGTTCGTCACCAACACCGCCACCGGCGCGCAGGTGCTCACCGCCGAACCGTCCAAGTGGGGGCAGCGGCTGACCCGGATGGACTTCACCCTGACCCGGGAGCGGGGCCGCTGGAAGGTCGTCGCCAAGGGCGCCACCATGCTCAACACCAACACCGTGGTCGAGGACCCGACGGTGCTCGCCGCCGTGCGGGGCCAGCACGCCACGACCGTCGGGTACGTCAACACGGTGGTCGCCCGCTCCGCGCAGGAACTGTCGGCGGCCGAGTCACGCTACCGGGACACCCCGATCCTGGACTTCATCAACCACGTGCAGACCGAGGTGGTCACCGCCGCGCTCACCGGCGGCCCGTACGCGGCGCTGCCGGTGCTGTCGATCGCCGCGCCGTTCAGCCGGACCGCCGTGTTCCCGCAGGGTGACGTGCGCATCCGTGACGTCGCCGGGCTGTACGTCTACGACAACACCCTGGAGGCGGTGGTGCTCACCGGCGCCGAGGTGAAGGCGTACCTGGAGTACTCGGCGAAGTACTTCACCACGCTGCCGGTCGGCGCCCCGGTCGACCCGGCGACGATCAGCGACCCGGCCGTCCCGGACTACAACTACGACGTGATCTCCGGGCTGGACTACGACATCGACATCTCGAAGCCGGTCGGGCAGCGGATCACCCGGCTGGTGCTGCCCGGCACCGACACCCCGGTCGCCGCTGACGCGCAGTTCGTGGTCGCGGTGAACAACTACCGGCGCAGCGGCGGCGGGAACTTCCCCGGCATCGTGAAGACCCAGGTCTACAACGCGCAGCAGGAGATCCGCCAGCTGCTCATCGACTGGGCGCAGGCCCGGGGCACCATCGACCCGGCCGACTTCTCCGTGCCGAACTGGCGGCTGGTCCGCGCCGGCGTGCCGGTCTTCTGAGCCGCCCGGCCGGCGACTGCCACACCCGACGGGTCCCGGGATGCCACCCCGGGGCCCGTCGCGCCGTTCAGCCGCCCGCGCGCAGGTCCCGCTCGTGCTGGCCGGGGGTCGGGTCGGGCTGGTAGCGGGGCGGGTCGGTCTCGGTCGACGCCGTGCGCTCGTCGGGGCGCACCGCCGGCGGCAGCTCGCCGAAACGCGCGTACCGCAGGAACGCGTACTGCTCGTCGGTGAACGGTTCGCTCATGACGCCCAGTGTGCGCCCGGCATCAAGGCCGGCGGGAGGGGTAAGCGCGCGGGACCGTCGGCGACGAGAGGACGTAACCATGCGCGCGGTACGGATGACCGCTCCCGGGGTGCTCGAACAGGTGGAGGTGCCCACCCCGACGCCCGGCCCCGGTGAGGTGCTGGTACGCGTCGGCGCGGTCGGGGCCTGCCACTCCGACCTGCACATCCTCGACGCGCCGCCGGGCATGTTCCCCACCCCGATCACCCTGGGCCACGAGATCGCCGGCACCGTGGACACCCTCGGCGACGGCGTCACCGGCTGGTCCGCCGGGGACCGGGTGGCCGTCTACGGGATCATCGGCTGCGGCACCTGCCGGGGTTGCCTGCGGGGCCGGGAGAACCAGTGCCGGAAGGTGCCCGTCGGTGGGATCGGGCTCAGCCGCGACGGCGGGTTGGCCGAGCACGTGCTGGTGCCCGCCTCGCGGCTGCTGCCCGTCGGTGACCTGGAGGTGACCCAGGCGGCACCGCTGACCGACGCCGGGCTGACCCCGTACCACGCGATCGAGCTGGCCCGGCCGGCGCTGCGGCCCGGGACGTCGGTCGTGGTGATCGGCATCGGCGGGCTGGGGCACATGGCGGTGCAGATCCTCGCCGCCACCACCGCCGTACGGATCATCGCGGTGGACAGCAACGTCGCCGCCCTCGACCTGGCCACCCGGGTCGGCGCGCACCACGTGGTGCCGGCCGGCCCCGACGCGGTCGACCGGGTCCGCGAACTCGTCGGGCCGGCGCCCGACGGCGCGGACGTGGTCATCGACTGCGTCGGGGTGGACACCACCCTCACCACCGCCCGCGGCGTCGTCGCCACCGGCGGCCGGCTGCTGCTGGTCGGGTTGGGCGGCGGCACCCTGCCGGTGCGTCCGGTCGCCGACGAGCCGCCCACCGTGCCGTTCGAGACCAGCGTCGAGGTCCCGTTCTGGGGCACCCGGGCCGAACTCCAGGAGGTGATCGCCCTGGGCCGGGCCGGGCTGCTCACCGCCGACGTGCAGACCTTCCCGCTGGACCGGGCACCCGAGGCGTACGACCTGCTGCGGGCCGGCGAGATCCACGGCCGCGCGGTGATCGTGCCCTGACCCGCCCGCCGGCCGGCGGGTCAGCGAATCGGCGACCCGGCCGGCTGCGGGCCCCGGGCGGGCAGCCGGTCCAGCAGCGCCGCCACGGCCCGCACCGGCAACCGGTCCATGGTCCGGTCGAAACTCAGCCGGCCCTGGCAGAACCGGACGAACATCGACCAGCCGGCCGGGGTCGCCACCAACGCGTGGCACAGCTCCGGGCGGCGGGCGAACAGGGTCAGCATCCGCCGCCCGGCGCGCATCGACGGCACCAGGCGCTCCTGCACGTCGCGGGGGTAGCGGTCCAGGTCACCGGCGGCTACCGCCGCACCGGCCAGCGACCCGGAGCGCAGGGCGTAGCTGATCCCCTCCCGGGTCCACGGCTCCAGCAGGCCGGCCGCGTCGCCGGCCACCAGCACCCGGCCGTGGCGCAGCGGGGAGTCGTCCACCCGGCACCGGGTCAGGTGCCCGGAGTCGTGCGCGGCGGGCACCTGCGCCAGGCCCAGCCGGTCGAGGAAGTCGTGCAGGTAGGCGCGGGTGCGTTCACCCTCGCCCCGGGCCCCGATCACACCGACGGTGAGCAGGTCACCCTTGGGGAACACCCAGCCGTACGCGCCGGGGAACGGGCCCCAGTCCAGCAGCAGCCGCCCCCGCCAGCGGGCCGCCTGTGCGGGTGACACCGGCAGCTCCCGTTCCAGGCCCAGATCCACCTGGCCGTAGCGGACACCGACGTGCCGGGCGGTCACCCCGGCGGAACCGTCGGCCCCGATCACCGTCCGGGCGGTCACCTCGGAACCGTCGGCCATGCGGACGCGTACCGTGTCGGGGTCCTGGTCGAGGGCGCGTACGGCGACGCCCTCGCGGACCTCGGCCCCCGCGGACACCGCCGCCGCGCGCAGCCGGTCGTCGAACTCCTCGCGGCGCACCATGGTCACCAGGGGTGTGCCGTGCCGGCGGGTGAAGCCCCAGCGGCCGTCGCGGGTGAAGGTGACCCGGTCGACCCGGTCGTGCGCCGGCACCTCGATCCGGCCGGCCACCATCGACAGCGAGGTGCCGATCAGGCCGCCCCCGCAGGTCTTGTAGCGGGGGTGCACGGCCCGGTCGAGCACCAGCGTCCGCACGCCGGCCGCCGCGGCCTCCCGGGCCGCGCTGAGCCCGGCCGGCCCGGCGCCGACCACGACGAGATCCCAGATGATCATGCCGTCCAGCCTAGGGCACCGGCCCGTCCGGTGGCGCGCACGACCGGCCGTGCGGCAGGCATCGTCGGGCGGCCAGCGGGTAAGCCGCGCCACCCGGACCGCCCGACCGACCGGCCGGGGTCACGGCAAGGAGGGCACCATGCAGCAGGTACGTCTGTCGGAGGTCGAGGTACGCGTCTACGAGGCGGTCAGCGTGCTGGAGACACGCGGCCAGGTGCCCTACCCCGACCTGATCGCCGAGGAGGCGGGGCTGACCGAGCAGGACGTCCACACGCCCCTGCGCCAGCTCACCGAGAAGGGCCTGCTGCACCGCGAGGACTCGCCGCTGGCCGGGCTCGACTTCGGCCCCCGCTGGTGCGCCCGCCAGCCGGCGTGAACGCCGTCGCGCCCCGCCGGGCGGCCGGGCCGGACACCGGTTTGCCACCCCCGCCCCCGGGTAGCGCTGTGGCATGCCCGATCACCGGTCCGTGCCGGACCGCGCCACCGCCGACGCTCCCGTGAGCGGCGCCACCGACGACCGCCGCCGCTGGCAGGCCCTCGGCGTCGGCCTCGTCGCGGCGTTCATGACGCTGCTGGACGTCAGCATCGTCAACGTCGCCGTCCCGTCGATGGACCGCGCGTTGCAGGCCAGCCCGAGCGACCTGCAGTGGGTGCTGTCCGGCTACGCGCTGACCTTCGGACTGGTCCTGGTGCCGGCCGGCCGGTTCGGCGACGCCCGGGGCCGGCGTAACGCCTTCGTCGTCGGGGTCGCCCTGTTCACCGTCACCAGCGCGCTGGCCGGGCTGGCCCAGTCCCCGACCTGGCTGGTCGCCGCCCGGCTCCTGCAGGGCGTCGCCGCCGGGGTGGTCAATCCGCAGGTGACCGGCCTGATCCAGCAGTTGTTCCGGGGTGCGGAGCGCGGTCGGGCGTTCGGCCTGCTCGGGGCGACCATCGGTATCTCCACCGCCGTCGGTCCCCTGCTGGGCGGCCTGCTCATCCAGCTCGGCGGGGAGGACCACGGCTGGCGGTGGGTGTTCCTCGTCAACGTCCCCGTCGGGGTGGTGGCGGTGCTGCTCGGCTGGCGGCTGCTGCCCACCCGGGCCGCCGGCCGGCTCGACCGGCACCGGCTCGACCCGGTCGGGGTGCTGCTGCTCGGCGTCGGCGTGACGCTGCTGCTGCTGCCCCTGGTGCAGCGGGAACAGTGGCCCAGCCCGTGGAAGTGGGCGCTGATCCCGGTCGGGCTGGTGGTCCTGGCCGGCTTCGGGTTCTGGGAGCACCGGTACGGGCGTACCCGCACGCCCCTGTTCGATCTGGGGTTGTTCCGGCTGCGGTCGTACACGATCGGGGCGGTGATCGCGCTCATCTACTTCGGCGGCTTCACCGCGATCTTCTTCATCTTCACCCTCTACCTGCAGAACGGCCTCGGCTACCGGGCGCTGACCGCCGGCCTGGCGATCACCCCGTTCGCCCTCGGTTCGGCGCTGGCCGCCGCCCTGGGGGGCCGGCTGGTCACCCGGTTCGGCCGGCCGCTGGTCGGGATCGGGCTGGTCATGGTGCTGGTCGGGCTGGGTGGGGTGGTGTTCGTGCTGCGCGGCGACCCGCACGGCTCGGTCCCGCTGCTCACCGCGCTGCCGTTGCTCCTCGCCGGCCTGGGCAGCGGCCTGGTGATCACCCCCAACCAGACGTTGACCCTGTCCGAGGTGCCGGTGCCGCAGGCGGGCAGCGCGGCCGGCATGTTGCAGACCGGGCAGCGGATCGGGTCGGCCGCCGGCATCGCCGCCGTCGGCGCGCTGTTCTTCTCGTCGCTCGCCAGCTCCGGCGGCCAGTGGGCCGCCGCGTTCCGGCACTCCCTGCTGCTGGCCATGGGCATCGTCGCGTTGGCCCTGGTCGCCGCGGCGACCGACATCGTGCTGAACCACCGCGCCGCCCACCGCCGCTGAACCCGACCGTCCACCGGCGACACCAACCCCGGGGGAACCGTCGGCGAACACTCACCGCACGGGGCTGCGGACGCACCGCGACACCCGGTAGACACATAGACCATGACGAACACCCTCGACCGTCGTACCCTGCTGCGCCTCGCCGGTGCCTCCGCCGGCACCGCCGTCCTCGCCGGCACCACCCTCGCCGCGGGCGGCCCCGCCCACGCGGCGGACGGCGCGTTCCGGCACGGGGTCGCCTCCGGCGATCCGCTGCCGGACGGCATCCTGCTATGGACCCGGGTCACCCCCGTGGCGGAGGCACTGCCCGGCTCCGGCCTCGGCCCGGACGTCGACGTGCGCTGGCAGGTCGCCGCCGACCCCGACTTCGCCACGGTGACCGCGCAGGGCGTGGCACCGACCGGCCCGACCCGCGACCACACCGTCAAGGTCGCGGTGACCGGGCTGGCCCCGGCGACGACGTACTGGTACCGGTTCGGTCACGGTGACGCCTGGTCGCCGACCGGTCGGACGATGACCGCCCCGGCGGCCGACGCGGCGATCGACCGGCTGCGGCTGGGCGTGGTGTCCTGCGCGAACTGGGAGGCCGGGCACTTCGCGGCCTACCGGCGGCTGGCCGACCGGGGTGACCTCAACCTGGTCGTGCACCTCGGTGACTACCTCTACGAGTACGGCACCGGCGAGTTCGACGCCGGCGGCACGGTGGTGCGCCCGGTCGTACCCGAGCACGAGACGCTGACCCTGGCCGACTACCGGGTCCGGCACGCGCTCTACAAGACCGACCCGGGTCTGCAGGCGTTGCACGCCGCCCTGCCCTGGGTGATCACCTGGGACGACCACGAGGTCGCCAACGATGCGTGGTCGGGCGGGGCGGAGAACCACACCCCGGGCAGCGAGGGCGCGTGGTCCGACCGGGTCGCCGCCGCCCGGCAGGCGTACCAGGAGTGGATGCCGGTGCGGACCGGCGCGGACGGCACGATCTACCGGCGGTTGCGCTTCGGCCGGCTCGCCGAGTTGTCCATGCTGGATCTGCGGTCGTACCGGTCGCAGCAGGCCGGCGGCACGGCGGTGGACGACCCGACCCGCACCATCGCCGGTACGGCCCAGCTGCGGTGGCTCGAAGACGGGTTGTCCGCCTCGACGGCACAGTGGAAACTGGTCGGCAACCCGGTGATGATGGCCCGGGTCGACCTGGGTTCGCTGCCGGCGTGGCTGCTCGGCCCGCTGGCCAAGCTGCTCGGCATCCCGCAGAACGGCGCGGTGCTCAACCCCGACCAGTGGGACGGCTACAACGCCGACCGCAACCGGCTGGTCGACCACCTGCAGGCGACCGACACCCGGGACGTGGTCTTCCTCACCGGCGACATCCACACCTCGTGGGCCAGCGAGGTGACCACCCGGTCGACGGGGTTGACCAACCCGGCCGCCGCCGAGTTCGTGGTGCCGTCGGTGACCAGCGACAACCTCGACGACGTCCTGGGGCTGCCGGCCGGCAACGGGCTGAGCCTGCTGGGCGCGACCCTGCTGCGCTCGACGAACCCGCACGTGAAGTGGACGGAGCTGGACGGGCACGGCTACGGCGTGCTGGAGGTGACCCCGCAGCGCTGCCGGATGGACTGGTACCACCTGGTCGACCGGACCCGGCCCGACAGCGCCAGCCGCTGGGCCGCCGGGTTCTCGGTCGGCGTCGGGTCGGCGAGGCTGCGCCGGGAGGACGCGCCGGCCTGACGGCGTCGACGCCGACCGGCCGACCCCCGTCGTGGGGGCCGGCCGGTCGGGCCCGGGCTCACCAGAGCTGCTGGACGATGTCCGCCGCCTGCTGCTCCCACTGGGCGTACGCGTACGGGTACGCCGAGACCTGGACGGTCTGCGCGGCGGTGGTCAGCGGCAGGTCCTCCCAGCCGTGCACGTTCTTCAACGCGTCGAAGAACGCCCGGGAGGCGTACCGGGGGTCGGTGACCTGCTCGGGCGTGCCCCACCCCGACGACGGGCGCTGCTGGAACAGGCCCTGCGAGTCGTGGTCGTTGTACGCGCCGAGGTGCCCCAGGTTGTACAGCTTCGACTCCTGCAGCGAGGTGGCCACGCCGATCACGGCGCCGCGCTCGCCCACGCCGCTGCGCTTGGCCTCGGCGATGATCTCCTTGGCGTTGGCGAGCTGCGCGTCGTCGAGCGGGACGCGGGACTGGGCGCCCTCGACGCCGCGCGGGATGAGTTCGTCGGTGCTCGGCTTGCCGGCCGGCACCTCGGTGGTGGGGGTGCCGGTGGTCAGTCCGGACTCGACGGTGACGCCCTGCCGGCCCTTGCCGGTGGCCAGGTCGATCGCGGCTCGGGCCCCCTCGTGGGGGCCGCTGGTGACGGGAGCGGCCACGGCGGCCGGCCCGAACGCCAGGCCGCCGAGGGCGGCGACGCCGGCGATGCTCAGTGCGGTCCTGCGGTCCTTCGCGATGGCCGGGAGCCATCGAGTGAAGTCCAGCTTCACGATGGTTGCCCTTTCGATCGTGGCGACGCGCTCCGGGGTGAGCGGGCCTCGGGGGAACTTCCCCGCCGGCCGGAGGTGTGCTGACCGGCGTACGGGGAACACAACCCACCGCCCCTGTCCGTCATTCCGCAAATGCGCACGCCACGTCGGGCTGTGGCCCGGCTCATCCCGGGGACCGGACACACCCCCCGGACCCGGACATCCGCCGACCCGGGGGCGCAGAAACGCCGATATGGCGGCATCGGAGGAGCCCGAATACCGCCATATCGGCGAGAACGGTGGAACGGAACGCGCGGAGCCGGCCTCAGTGGCCGCGGGCCAACCACTCCTGCAGGTGCGGGGCCTCCGCACCGACGGTGGTGTCGTCGCCGTGCCCGGTGTGCACCACGGTGTCCGCCGGCAGGGTGAGCAGCCGGGTACGGATCGACTCGACGATCATGGCGAAGTCGCTGTACGACCGGCCGGTCGCCCCCGGCCCACCGGCGAACAGGGTGTCCCCGGTGAACACCGCGCCCAGCGCCGGGGCGTGGAAGCTGCACGCGCCGGGGCTGTGCCCGGGGGTGTGCAGCACCCGCAGGACGGTGTCCCCGACGGTGATCTCCTGCCCGTCGGTCAGCTCCCCGTCGGGGGCCAGCCCGGGATGCACCAGGTCCCACAGCACCCGGTCGGCGGGGTGCAGCAGGATCGGCGCACCGGTCGCCTTGGCCAGTTCCGGGGCGACCCGGACGTGGTCGTCGTGGGCGTGGGTGGCGAGGATCGCCACCACCCGGCGGTCGCCGACGACCCGGCGGATCGCGGCCACGTCGTGCGGGGCGTCCAGCACCACGCACTCGGTGTCGTCCCCGACGACCCAGACGTTGTTGTCGACGTCGAAGGTCTGCCCGTCGAGGGAGAACGTGCCGGAGGTGACGGTGTGGTCGATCCGGGCGGTCACGGGAACACCACCACCGACCGCAGCACGTCCCCGTGGTGCATCCGACGGAACGCCTCCTCCACCTGGTCCAGGGCGATCTCCTCGGTGACGAAGGCGTCCAGGTCGAGGCGGCCCTGCAGGTAGAGCTGGGTGAGCAGCGGGAAGTCCCGGCTGGGCAGACAGTCGCCGTACCAGCTCGACTTCAGCGCGCCGCCCCGGCCGAAGACGTCGGGCAGCGGCAGTTCGACGGTCATCTCCGGGGTGGGCACCCCGACCAGCACGACGGTGCCGGCGAGGTCCCGGGCGTAGAACGCCTGCTTCCAGGTCTCCGGCCGGCCCACCGCGTCGATCACCACGTCCGCGCCGAACCCGCCGGTGGCGGCCCGGATCGCCTCCACGGCGTCCTCGGCGGAGGCGTCGACGGTGTGGGTGGCACCGAACTTCCGCGCCCAGTCGAGCTTACGGCCGTCGGTGTCCACCGCGACGATCGTGGTCGCGCCGGCCAGGACGGCTCCCGCGACCGCCGCGTCGCCGACCCCGCCGCAGCCGATGACGGCCACCGAGTCGCCCCGGGTGACCTGCCCGGTGTTCATGGCCGCGCCGAGACCGGCCATCACCCCGCAGCCGAGCAGCCCGACGGCGGCGGGCCGGGCCGCCGGGTCGACCTTGGTGCACTGACCCGCGTGGACCAGGGTCTTCTCGGCGAACGCGCCGATGCCCAGAGCCGGGGTCAGCTCGGTGCCGTCGGTGAGGGTCATCCTGCGGGCGGCGTTGTGGGTGTTGAAGCAGTACCACGGCCGACCCCGGCGGCAGGCCCGGCACTCGCCGCACACCGCACGCCAGTTGAGCACCACGAAGTCGCCGGGGGCGACGTCGGTGACGCCCTCGCCCACCTGCTCCACCACCCCGGCCGCCTCGTGGCCGAGCAGGAACGGGTAGTCGTCGTTGATGCCGCCCTCGCGGTAGTGCAGGTCGGTGTGGCAGACCCCGCAGGACTGCACCCGCACCACCGCCTCGCCGGGCCCCGGGTCGGGCACCACGATCGTGGTGACCTCGACCGGAGCGCCCTTGCTCCGTGAAATGACGCCCCGGACTTCCTGGCTCACGCTGTATCCTCCCTGCCTGCCGGCCCGACGGCCGGATGGGTCCCGCTCACCGCCGAACCTACCGCGATCATGCCGCCCGACCCATCGGTCCGCCGGACCCACCACCCGCCGGCCGCTCACCGCCGCCGTCGGGCCGCTCCCCCGGCGGTACGCACACCGTCACCTCCGGCGTCGCCACCGGCCCGGCGTCGAGGGCCTGCGCGCGCTGTCGCCGGGCGGCGTTGCGGTAGCGCAGGACCTGGACCGCACCCAGCGCCCAGAGCAGGTACTGCACGGCGAACGCCCACCGGAACGCCGACAGCGGCGGGGCCGGTGCGCGGGCCGGGGTGGTCAGGTCCAGCACCACCCCGATCGCCAGCACCAGCACGATCGAGGCGGCGAACCCGCCGACGTTGACGATGCCGGTGGCGCTGCCGATGCGGTGCACCGGGTTGAACGTGCGGGCGTAGTCGAAGCCGATCACCGCGCCGGGGCCGCCCAGGGCCAGCACCAGCACCAGGGCCACCAGCAGCCAGTGCGGCGAGCGGCCGGGCCAGGCCAGCACGACCGCCCAGACCGCGGCGCTGGCCGCGGTGACCACGAGGACCAGCGCCGAGCGGTGGAACGGGTGCCGGGCGCACAGGTGGGCGACCACCGGCCCGGCGACCAGCGTCCCGATCGTCATCAGGCTGAGCAGGGACGCGGCGACCGTCGGTGACAGCCCCTGCCCCTGCACCAGGAACGGGTAACCCCACAGCAGCGCGAACACGGCCCCGGAGAACTGGGCGACGAAGTGCGTCCACAGGCCCAGCCGGGTGCCCGGCTGGGCCCAGGCGGCGGCGAGTTCCCGCCGCACGGCCGACAGGGCGGGGGTGACGGCGACCCCCGGCCCGACGTGCGGGGCGTCCCGGACGGCGACGAGCACCAGCAGCACCGTCGTCGCCCCCAGCCCGGCGGCGACCAGGAACGCCGGGGTCCAACCGGCCCGGTGCAGCAGCGCCACCAGCGGCACCGCGGCAAGGATCGCGCCGAGCTGACCGACGGTGCCGGTGAGCTGCACCAGCAGCGGGTTGCGGCGGCCCGGGAACCAGAACGCGACGATCCGCAGCACGCTGATGAAGGTCATCGCGTCGCCGAGCCCCACCAGCACCCGGGCGGCGACGGCGAGCCGGACGTCGGTGGCGACGGCGAAGCAGAGCTGCCCGGTGACCATCAGCGTCCCGCCGGCCAGCAGCAGCCGGCGGGACCCGTACCGGTCCAGCAGCACGCCGACCGGGATCTGCATGGCCGCGTACACGACGAGCTGGGCGACCGAGAAGGCGGCCAGCGCGGAGGCGTTGACGGCGAACCGGTGGGTGGCCTCCACCCCGGTCACCCCGAGGGAGCTGCGGTGGAACACCGCCGCCAGGTAGGCGGTGACGGCCACCGCCCAGACCACGGTGGCCCGCCGGACGCTGGACGCGGGGACGACGCTCACCGGTGGGCCGGGCCGGCGTCCGGCACGCCGGTGCAATCGACGTGCCCGCCGCACCGGGCCGGGAACCGGCTGTTCCGCGTGGTGCCCCGACACCGGAACATCAGCGTACGGCTATCCGTCATACCACCATGGTGCGTCGGGGCCGGCGGGCGGGCGGTGGCGGGTGCGACGCCGGTGGCCCGCGCCACCGCCGGACGGGCGGTGCGGTCGCCGCACGGACGGGCAGGGGCGATCACCGCGACCGATCGACCCCGGCACGTGGGGTGACCGGACGGCGGGCACAATCGACGCATGTCTCCCCGCCGGTGGCTGCTCGCCGATCAACTCGGGCCGCACTTCCTGGACGACGACCGGCAACCGGTGCTGCTGGTCGAGGTCGCCGACCTGTTCCGGCATCGGCGGCTGCACCGGCAGAAGGCGCACCTGATCCTCAGCGCGCTGCGCCACCGCGCCGCCGAACTCGGCGACCGGGCCGTGCTGCTGCGCACCGCGACGTTCCGGGAGGCCCTGGCAGCCGTCGACGGCCCGGTCGAGGTCTGCCACCCGAGCACCCGGGCGACGCGGGACTTCGCCCGGTCCGTGCCGGGGCTGACGGTGCTGCCGCCCCGGGGTTTCCTCACCGACCGGGCGGACTTCGCCGACTGGGCGGACCGGCCACGGCGCGGGCCGCTGCGCATGGTCGACTTCTACCGGCACGCGAAGCGCCGCCACGGCGTGCTCACCGGCCCCGGCCCGGCCGACCGTGGCCGCGGCGCCCCGCAGGGGCGCACCCTGGACGTGCCGCCCCCACCGCCGATCGTCGAGGACGACATCGACGCCGGGGTGCGGGCCGACCTGGACCGGTGGGAACGCGACGGGGTGCGGTTCGTCGGCCGGGACGCCCCCCGCTCGCATCCGGCCACCGCCGCCGAGGCCGAGGACCGGCTGACGCACTTCCTGCGGTACCGGCTGCCCGCGTTCGGCCGCTACGGCGACGTGATGAGCGCCGAGGACCCGGTGCTGGCGCACGGGATGCTCTCCGCCGCGTTCAACCTCGGGCTGCTCGACCCGGCGGTGGCGGTGTCCCGGGCGGAGGCGGCGTGGCGGTCGGGTGACGCCCCGCTGGCCTCGGTGGAGGCGTTCGTCCGGGGGGTGCTCGGCTGGCGGGAGTTCCTCTGGCAGCTCTACTGGTACATCGACCCGCCCTACCTGGGCACCGGTTGGCTCGCCGCCACCGAACCGCTGCCGCAGTGGTTCGAGGACCTCGACGCCGACGCGGTGGAGGCACGCTGCCTGGCCGACGTGCTCGCCGGGGTCCGGGACCGGGCCTGGGCGCACCACGCCCAGCGGTTGCTGGTGCTCGGCAACCACGCGTTGCAGCGTGGCTGGCGGCCGACCGAACTGGTCGACTGGTTCCAACGCAGCTTCGTCGACGGCGCCGAGTGGGTGATGAACACGACCGTGCTCGGCATGAGCCAGTACGCCGACCTGGCCCGGGTGGACACCCGCCCGTACGCCGTGGACGGCCGGTACATCGACGAGATCAGCGACTACTGCACCGGCTGCCGCTACCAGCCGGACCGGGAACTCGGTGATCTCGCCTGCCCGTACACCGGTGGGTTCGCGGCGTTCCTGCACCGCAACCGGGAGCGGCTGGTGGGCGACCCGAGGCTCGCCGCGGAACTGGCCGCCCGCGACGACCCGGAACGCCGGGAGGCGGTGCTGGCGCAGGAGGAGAAGCGGGGCGGCAGCCCGCCCTGACCGGCCGTCCTCCCCCGCCACCACCGTCGCGGGCGGGAGTGTCGTGCCGTAGCCCGGGTCAGGCGACCTCACCGGCGGGTAGTTCCGCCGGCACCGGGGCCGCCACCCGGGCGGTCGGCGCGGACCGCGGGCCCGGCCCGCCGACGAGCCGGACCCCGGCGGCGACCAGCCGGCCGTGCGATCCGGGCGCGACCCGGGCCAGCAGGTCGGGCAGCTTCGCCGACCAGCCGATCAGCACCCGGCCGCGACGACGTTCGACCCCGCGCAGGATCACCTCGGCGGCCCGGCCGGGCGGGATGGACAGCAGCCTCTCGAACTGCCGCCGCGCCGCGTCGAACTCCTCGCGGGGCACCCCGCTGCCGACCCGGGCGTTGTGGGCGATGCGGGTGGCGATGCCGCCGGGGTGTACCGACGTCACCCCGATGCCGTCGTCGGCCAGTTCGTACCGCAACGCCTCGGTGAAACCCCGCAGGGCGAACTTGCTGGCCGCGTAGGCGGTCTGCCCGGCCGGGGCGATCAGCCCGAACAGGCTGGACACGTTGACCAGGTGTGCGCCGGGTTCGGCCCGCAACGCCGGCAGCAGGGCGTGGGTGAGCTGCACCGGGGCCCGGAAGTTGATGTCGACGACCCAGTGGAACTCGTCCATGGTGACCTGGTCGAACCGGCCACCGAGGGCCACCCCGGCGTTGTTGACCAGCAGCCGGATCCGGGGATGCCGGGCCATGACCTCCTCGGCCACCCGGGCGGTGGTGCACAGGTCGGCCAGGTCGACCAGGTGGGTGTCGACCCGACGACCGGGATGCGCGGCGCGGACCGCGGCGGCCACCGCGTCGAGCCGGTCGCCGTCGCGGTCGAGCAGGACCAGGTCGCTGCCGCGGCGGGCCAGCCCGTGGGCGAGGGCCTCGCCGATTCCGCTGGCGGCACCGGTGACCACGGCGGTCCCGGCCGTGAAGTCGAAGTTACGCACGCGGCCTCCTAGCTGCGGGGAAAGAGACGATGGGACGGTGGGAACGGGCTCAGCCGACCGGGGTGTCGGCGGTCGCCCGGGAGAAGCGGACCCCCTCGTCGACGAGCCGACCGTGTTTCATCAGCACGACGTCACGGGGATAGTTCTGGTACAGCCGCCACGGCGCGCGGGCACCCTGCCGGGGCAGCGTGTCCACACTGCGCAGCACGTACCCGGACCGCAGGTCGATCAGCGGCGACAGGTCGCCGTCGGGGGGCGCGACCGGGGTGACGACCTGCTGGCCGGTGGCATCCAGGTGCCGCAGCAGCCGGCACACGTAGCTGGCGACCAGGTCGGCCTTCAACGTCCACGAGGCGTTGGTGTAGCCGATGGTCAGCGCGAAGTTCGGCACCCCGGATAGCATCATCCCCTTGTACGCCACCGTCGCGCCGAGGTCGACGTCGACGCCGTCGACGGTGAGGGTCATCCCGCCGAGGGCCAGCAGTTGCAGCCCGGTGGCGGTGACCACGATGTCGGCGGGCAGCTCGACGCCGGAGCCGAGCCGGACGCCGCCCGGGGTGAACGCGGCGACGGTGTCGGTGACCACCGAGGCGCGGCCGGTGGACAGGGCGTCGAACAGGTCACCGTCGGGTGCCACGCACAGCCGCTGGTCCCACGGATCGTAGCGGGGCGAGAAGTGCCGGTCCACGTCGTACCCGGCAGGCAGCCGACCCTTGGCGGCCCGCCGCAGGAACGCCCGCACCGTCCGGGGCGCACGTCGGGCGAGCTGGTAGTTGACGGTGCCGAACAGCACGTTCTTGGCGCGTACCAGCCGGTGGGCGGCACGGGCGGGCAGCCGGCGGCGCAGCACGTCGGCCAGCCGGTCCCGGGCCGGCAACGCGATCACGTACGTGGGGGAACGCTGGAGCATGGTGACGTGCCCGGCGCGCCGCGCCAGCGCCGGCACCAGGGTCACCGCGGTGGCCCCGCTGCCGATCACCACCACCCGCCGGCCGGTGTGGTCGAGGTCGTCGGGCCAGTGCTGCGGGTGCACCAGCCGACCCGTGTACCGTCCCACGTCCGGGAAGTCGGGGGTGTAGCCGGCGTCGTACCGGTAGTAGCCGGTGCAGGAGAAGAGGAAACCGCAGGTCAGGACGATGTCCTCGGCGGTGTCGTCGCGGTGCACGTGGACCGTCCAGCGGGCGGTGGTGCTGTCCCACTCGGCGCGGCGCACCCGGTGGCGGAACCGGATGTGCTCCTCGACGCCGTACTCGCGGGCGGTTTCCCGGACGTAGCGCAGGATGGTGTCGCCGCCGGCGATGGCCTGCGGTGCGGTCCACGGGCGGAACGCGTAGCCGAGGGTGAACATGTCCGAGTCGGAGCGGATGCCGGGGTAGCGGAACAAATCCCAGGTGCCACCGATCGCGTCCCGCGCCTCAAGGACCGCGTACGTCGTGTCGGGGCAGGTGCGCCGCAGGTGGCAGGCGGCACCGACACCGGACAACCCCGCGCCGACGACGAGCACGTCGACGTGGTCGGTGGGCATCGCGTCTCCCTGGTCCGAGGCGTGACCGGACCCTATCCCACCCTCCCGGGGCGGCGGGTGCCGCCGACCCGCCCGACCGGCCGGACCGTCCGGCCGTATCCGCCGCCCCGGTGGGTGGGTGGGCCCCTCCCGGTCGGCGGGCCGGGGCCCGGCGGACAATGGCCGGGGCGGACCGGCCCGGACAGGGCCGGCAACCACCACCGGGCGAGGGAGGCGACGGGCGGCATGGCCGACACCACCGGGCTGCGGGCCGACTGCACCCGCTGCGTCGGGTTGTGCTGCGTCGCTCCGGCTTTCGCCGCCTCCGCCGACTTCGCCCGGGACAAACCCGCCGGCCGCCCCTGCCACCACCTGCGCGTCGACTCCCGCTGCGGCATCCACGACGAGCTGCGCGACCGCGGCTACCCCGGCTGCGTCGTGTTCGACTGCTTCGGCGCCGGCCAGCGGGTCAGCCAGGTCACCTTCGCCGGCCGGGACTGGCGCACCGACCCGGCCACCGCCGTCGGCATGTTCGCCGCGTTCACCGTCACCCGCCCCCTGCACGAGCTGCTCTGGTATCTCACCGAGGCGCTCACCCTCACCCCCGCCGGCCCGCTGCACGACGAGCTGCGCGCCGCCCGCGACGCCACCGACGCGCTGGCCGGCGGCACGCCGCAGGAGCTTTCCACCGTCGACGTGGACGCCCACCGCGACCTGGTGAACCCGCTGCTCGCGGCCGCCAGCGAGGCCGCCCGTGCCGGCATTGGCGGGGCCGACCGGCGGGGCGCGCTGCTGCTCGGCGCGGACCTGCGGGGCGCGGACCTGCGCGGGGCGAACCTGCGCGGCGCCCGACTGCTCGGCGCGGACCTACGTCGGGCCGACCTGCGCCGGGCCGACGTCACCGGGGCCGACCTGCGCGGCGCGGACCTGCGCGCAGCCGACCTGTCCGACACCCTGTTCCTGCACCAGTCCCAGCTCGAGGCGGCCCGGGGCGACCGGCACACCGCCCTGCCCGCCCGGCTGCGCCGCCCCGCGCACTGGACCACGGTGGTGCCGCCCACCCCGGCCCGCCGGCCGCGCCGCCCCCGCCGCTGACAGCCCTCGCCGCTGACGGCGACCGGCGTGGCCGCGCCCCGGCGGGTGGGTTTGCCGGGCGGTAGGGCGGGCAGGTAGGTCGGCATGACGGAACAACCACGCACCGACCGGGCCGACACCGACGAGCCGGACGGCGTGCCGGCGTACGAGGCGTCGCTGCGCCCGCCGGGCGAGTCGCTGGGCGACGGCGGGGACACCGGCGACGACTTCGCCGACCTGCCCGCCGAGGAACACCGGTCGGCCCGGGAGACCAGCCGCGCCGGCTACGACGTGGCCGCCGTCTCCGGCGCGGCCGACCCCGCCGAGGAGGAGGCCGCCCACCCGCCCACCGAGTAGCGCGCCGCCACCGGCCCCGGCGCGGCCACGGCGACGCGGTGGGCGTCGGCGCGCGGGGCCCGGGGCTCAGCGGGCGACGCCCGCCGCCGCCCGCGCCTGCGTCATCCCCCGGTTGGCCAGTGCGTCGGCACGCTCGTTCTCCGGGTGGCCGTTGTGCCCCTTCACCCAGTGCCAGCTCACCTCGTGCCGGGCACAGGCCGCCTCCAGCCGCTGCCACAGGTCGGCGTTCTTCACCGGCTGCTTCGCCGCGGTACGCCACCCGTTGCGCTTCCACGACGCCAGCCAGCCGGTGATGCCGTTGCGCACGTACGTGCTGTCGGTGTGCAGCCGTACCGTGGCCGGCCGGGTCAGCGCCTCCAACGCCTCGATCGCGGCGGTCAGCTCCATCCGGTTGTTGGTGGTCGGGGTGGCCTCGCCACCGCACAGCTCCCGCTCGTGCCCGCCGTAGCGCAGCAGCACACCCCAACCCCCCGGCCCCGGGTTGCCACTGCACGCCCCGTCGGTCCAGATCTCCACGACCCCGTCCACCATGCCGCCGAACCTACCGGCACCCCACCGGGCCCCCGCCGCAGGGACACGGACGCGCCCCGCCACCGGCCGGAAAACGGGCGGCGGCCCTGGACCGGCTCTGGCAGAGTCGGCGACCGTGACCATCGACGAAGACGCCGTACGGGCCGAGGTACGCCGGACCATCCACGCGCTCGTCGACTCCGGCCGGGAGGCGGGCGTGCAGGTGGCGGCCTACCGGCACGGCCGGCTGATCGTCGACGAGACCGCCGGGACCGCCGACGCCACCACCGGCCGGCCGCTGGCCGCCGACACCCCGATCTTCAGCGTCTCCACCGGCAAGGGCCTGACCAGCAGCGTCGTGCACGTCCTCGCCGAAGCGGGCCGGCTCGACCACGACCTGCGCGTCGCCGACGTCTGGCCGGAGTTCGCCCGGCACGGCAAGCACACCGTCACCCTGCGGCACGTGCTCACCCACACCGCCGGGGTGCCCGACCTCCCCGCCGACGTCACCCCCGCCGACTTCACCGACTGGGACCGGATGTGCGCCCTCGTCGCCGACGCGGTGCCCCGCTGGGCGCCCGGCGAACAGATCGCCTACCACGCCTGGACGTACGGCTGGCTGGTCGGCGAGGTGGTCCGCCGGGCCACCGACCGGACGATCTCCACCGTCCTCGCCGAGGACGTCGCCGCCCCGCTGGGCGTCACCGGGGAACTGTTCTTCGGGGTGCCCGACGCCGACCTGCCCCGGCTGGCCGTCCTGGAGGACAACGGCCTGGCCGACCTGATGGCGTTCGCCTCCGCCCACCTGCCGCACTTCGACGCCGTCGCCCCACCGGCCGTCCACCCCGACGCCACCATCGGCAGCCGACCCGACGTGCTGCGCGCCGACGTGCCCGCCGTGGGCACCCTCACCGCCCGCGCCGCCGCCCGGCTCTACGCCGCACTCATCGGCGACGTCGACGGGGTACGCCTGATCTCCGCCGACCGGCTGCGCCAGGTCAGCGCCGTCGCCGTCCGGGGCGTCGAGTGGGTGTTCGGGCAGGAGATGGCGTTCGGCCTCGGCTACGCCGTCGACGACGACGGCTCGTTCGGCACCTCCGGCAGCGGCGGCAGCCTCGCCTACGCGTACCCGCAGCTGGGCCTGTCGGTGGCGGCGACCCGCAACCGGCTCGGCGCGAACGACGGCGACCCGATGGAGGGCCTACGGACGCTGATCCGCGACGCGGTCCGGGCCGCCGGCTGACCGCCGCCCCGGCTCAGCGCCGGCTCAGCGCTGGGTCAGCCGGGCCCGCAGCCGGCCCACCGCGTCACCGACCACCGCCGAGGTCATCGGCAGCAGCGGACTCGACCGCATCAGGGCCACGTCCTCAGCCGGGCTCGTCGCCCCGTCGAGGAACCGCAGCACCCGCGACGCCGGGTTCCGGTCGAACAGCCTGTCGAAGAACTCCGGCCCGGCCACCGCCCCGGAGTCCCACGCCCGCAACGCCACCGCGTCCATCCACCGGTGCCGCCCCGGGTACGCCGGCCGCGGCACCGGCGGACGACCGGCGGCGAGCGCGGCGGCGACCTGCCCGGCCTGGCGGTGCATCGCCGAGAAGGTGAACCCGGTCGACGGGCGGGTCGCCCCACCGGCGGTGCCCAGGCGCACCACCCGGGGCGACGGGCGGGCGTCGAACGGGGCGTCGGTCATCGGGATCACCCCGTCCTCCACCTCCCGCACCGTCAACGCCGTCAGATCCAGTCCGAGCAGCCCCGCGTAGCCGCGCAGGCCGGCGTCGTAGCCCGCGTCGGTGAGCACCGCCGGGGAGAACTCGGTGTACTCGACGAGCGCGTACCGGTCGCTGACCGGCAGCACGTAACCGAACGAGACCCCCCGGGCCGGCTGCGGGGTGCGGAAGTCCATCAGCACCGCCCGCCCCGGATCGAACACCGGCGTCGACGACTCCAACCACCAGCCCCGGAAGTGCTGCAACCAGGCCGTTCGGCCGGGCCGGCGGGGCGGACGCGGACGCGAGTCGAGCACCCATCCGGCGCGCAGCACCGCCCGCCCGTCGGTGTCACGCACCGTCACCGCCGTGCCGTCGTCGTCGAGCGCCCCCACCGCCACGTCGTGGCGGGTCGCACCGAGCCGCCGCTCCGCCTCGGCGGCCCGCTCGTAGACCGGGGCGGAACGCAGCATCGCGTACCGCAGCGGGGCCAGCTCCAGCACCCGGGTCGCCGCTGCGGTGGTCACCTCCACCCGCGGCCAGCTGGCGCTGAGCATCGGCTCCAGATCACCGCCGGGCGCGCCCCAGAACGCCCAGGTGCGGTCCTGGCCGCGCTTGCGCACCGGGTCCACCACGGCGACCCGCAACCCCGGTAGCTCGTGCCGGGCCAGCGCGGCGAGCACCAGCGAACCGGCCCCACCACCACCGACGACGGCCAGGTCGACCTCGCGCACACCCACCAGGTCACGCTGTCACACCCCTGCCGGGCCGCAGGCACGGACCCCACCCACCACGCGCCACCCGCATCCCGGCCCGCAACCGCCCACCGTGCCGCCGACCGTGCACCCTGGCGCCGGAGAGGCGGCCGGGTAGCGTGCCGCCCCATGACCCCGTCCGCCAACACCCTCACCGCCCGCTGGGCGGCCCGCCTGGACGACCGGCAGACCGTCCTGTCCGGTGCCGGGGTGTACCCGCTGCTCGCCCAACTCGCCCGGTACGCCACCGGCCCGGCCCGCGACGAACTGCACGCCGTCGCCCCCACCCCCGCCGCCCCGGTCGACTCCCCCACCACCCGCCTCGCGGCCGGCTTCTGGTCCCGCGCCGGGCTGCCCCTGGGCCGCCGCTGGCTGACCGAGGTGGACGCCGCGAACCGGGGCGAGCTGACCGGCGACCCGGCCGTCGACCAGCCGCGCCTCGACCGATGGGTGCGGCAGCACACCGACGGCCTGGTCGACCGGATGCCGGTCCAGGTCGGGCCGGGGACCGCGCTGGTGCTGGCCACCGCGCTGAGTGTGCTGGTCGACTGGGCCACCCCGTTCCACCCCGCCCCCTACCGGCCGGCGACCGGCCCGTGGCACGGTCGCACCCTGGCCGGGCTGCACCGGGCCGGCGGCGACCCGGCCGCGCTGCGGGTCGCCGACACCGCCGCCGGCCCGGTCAGCCTGCTCACCGTCGCCGGGGACGCCGACGTCGACGTGCTGCTCGCCCTCGGCCCGGACGGGCAACCCGCCGCCCGGGTGCTCCCGGCCGCGATCGGGGCGCTCGACCACCCGGCGACCCTGCCCGCACCGGCCGGACCCGGCGTCACCGAGGACACCGTCGACGCATACGACGACCGGCCGGAGCTGCTGGTGCGTACCGTCGGGTTCACCGTGACCGGCGAGCACGACCTGCTCGACCACGCCGACCTGTTCGGCCTCGCCACCGCCGCCCGCGACGGCGACCACTTCCCCGACATCAGCCCCCGGCTGTCGGTGTCCGACGCCCGGCAGAGCGCCCGCGCCGAGTTCACCACCACCGGCTTCCGGGCCGCCGCCGTCACCGCCCTGGCCATGCGGGCCGGCGGCGCGGCACCCCGCGCCACCGTCCGACGGCGACGGGTACGCCTCGACGTGGACCGCCCGTTCGGATTCCTCGCCGTGCACCGCCCCACCGGCCTGGTGCTGGTCGCCGGCTGGGTGACCGACCCGACGCCGGCCTGACACCGGACCCGCACCCACCGGCGCGTAGGTTCGGGGGGACCGGACCACCTGCGGCGACGATCGGGGAACCAGCATGACGGACGGCACGCGGCAACCCCGGCGGGTCGGGCTGCTCGGCTACGGCGTCGCCGGCCGGGTGTTCCACGCCCCGCTGATCGCCACCACCGGCGGGCTGCGGCTGGCCGCCGTCGTCACCGCCGACCCGCAGCGCCGGCAACAGGTCGCCGACGAACACCCCGACGCCCGGGTCGTCGACGACGCCGGGGCGTTGTGGGCCGACCCGGACGCCCTCGACCTGGTGGTGGTGGCCACCCCGAACAGCTCCCACGTCACCCACGCCCGGGCCGCGCTCGCCGCCGGGCTGCCGGTGGTGGTGGACAAGCCGCTCGCCGCCACCGCCGCCGACGCCCGCGCGCTGGTCGACGAGGCGGACCACCGGGGCGTCCCGCTGACCGTGTTCCAGAACCGCCGCTGGGACGGCGACTTCCGCACCGTACGACGGCTGGTCGAGGGCGGCGCGCTCGGTCGGGTGACCCGGTTCGAGTCCCGGTTCGAACGCTGGCGACCGCAGATCAAAGCCGGCTGGCGGGAGGGCGGCAGCCCCGCCGACGCCGGCGGGGTCCTCTACGACCTCGGCGCGCACCTCGTCGACCAGGCCGTGCAGCTGTTCGGGCCGGTCGACACCGTCTACGCCGAGGTGGACCGGCGTCGCCCCGGCGCGCAGGTCGACGACGACGCGTTCGTGGCGCTCACCCACGTCGGCGGGGTCCGCTCCCACCTGTGGATGAGCGCGGTCACCGCCCAGCTCGGCCCCCGGCTACGGGTCCTCGGCGACCGCGCCGCGTACACCTGCCACGGCCTCGACGGGCAGGAGGACGCGCTGCGCCGTGGCGGCCGGCCCGATTCACCCGGCTGGGGCGAGGTCACCCCCGACCGGTACGGCCTGCTCGGTGCGGGCGACGACCTCCGCCCGGTGCCCACCGAACCGGGCCGCTACCAGGACTTCTACGCCCAGGTCGCGACGGCGTTACGCGGCGACGGACCACTGCCGGTAGACCCCCGGGACGCGGTACGCACGGTGGAACTGATCGAGCTGGCGCACCGCAGCGCCGCCGAGCGGACCGTGCTGCCCGTCCCCGCCTGACCTGGACCTGACGGTACGGCGGAAACCACGAATTGCCGTTGAGCCGACCTGCCGCATCTGCCACCGTCAGCCGATGACCGACGACGACGAGCCGGGCCGGCAGCCGCCCGGCACCGACTACCGCACCCTCAACCGGGCCAGTTGGGACGACCGGGCCGCCGCCCACGCCGCCTCCCCGGACTACGCCGTGGAACGGTTCGCCGCCGACCCGGCCCACCTCAGCGAGGTGGTCCGGTTCGACCTGCCCCGCCTCGGTGACGTGGCCGGGCTGCGCGGCGTGCACCTGCAGTGCCACATCGGCACCGACACCGTGTCGCTGCACCGGCTCGGCGCGCGGATGACCGGCCTGGACTTCTCCGGCGCGTCGCTGGCCCAGGCCCGGTCGCTGGCCGGGCGCACCGGCGCGGCCGTCGACTTCGTCCAGGCCGACGTGTACGACGCGCCCGACGTGCTCGGCGTCGGCGGCTTCGACCTGGTCTACACCGGCGTCGGCGCACTGTGCTGGCTGCCGGACATCCGCCGCTGGGCGGGCGTGGTCGCCGCCCTGCTGCGTCCGGGAGGGCGACTGTTCCTGCGCGAGGGGCACCCGATGCTGTGGGCCCTGGACGAAACCCGCCCGGACGGCGTGCTGGCGGTCGAGCACCCGTACTTCGAGCGTGCCGAACCGTTGGTGTTGGACGAGGGCGGCACGTACGTGAGCACCGAGGCCACCTTCACCCACAACACCACCCACGAGTGGAACCACGGGCTCGGCGAGGTGGTCACCGCCCTGCTCGACTCCGGGTTGGAGTTGACCATGCTGCACGAGCACGACAGCGCCCCCTGGGACGCGCTGCCGGGGCGGCAGACCCGCGACGCGTACGGCGAGTGGCGGCTGACCGAACGCCCGTGGCGGCTCCCCCAGACCTACACCCTCCAGGCCCGCCGCCGCTGATCCCGGCGCACAGGTCGGCGGGTTCGTCGGCCTGTGCGCGTGGCGTGCGGGTCACTACCCCTAAGGCATCCTAGGAGGCTGGGTTGTGAGGTGGGCACGGCTGTCCGCGGTGTCCCGGCAATTCCGCCGCTCTCCGGCGGACGGGAAAACACGTGACGGCAACGAAGATTTCTCATTTACCCCGGTAGGAGGGCCCATCCCTCCTAGTGTTGGGCACACCGGTGCTAGTTGCGGAGTTGGCCACCCGAACGACGTCCCACGCAGACAGCGGACGAAAAGTGAGGGAAGACGCGTATGAAGGCACAGAAGATCCTCGTATCGACGGCGCTCGGCGTGGGACTCGGCACGCTCCTGCTCCCGACCGCCGCACTCGCGGACACCACGGTGTCGCCGGCCACCACGCCGGTCGGCGGGACGGTCGTGCTCACCGCGACGACCTGCAACCCGAAGGCGGGTGACGTGATCTTCCGGGTCACCGGCCCGGACCGGGACCAGAACGTCCGCTCCACCACCGCCGCGGCGGGCGGCGGACTGAGCGCCGAACTCTTCACCGCCGGATTCACCCTGGGCAGCTACACCGTGGCCGCCACCTGCGGCGACGGCAGCTCCGCCGGCAGCGCCACCTTCACCGTCACGCCGATCGGCGCGGCACCCGCCGGAGCCGGTGGCGGCACCGGCAACACCGGCCTGCTGGCCGCCGGCGGCGCCCTCGCCGGTGCCGCCGCGATCGGCACCACCGTGCTGCTGCGCCGCCGACGCCGGGCGGCCGCGGGCACCGTCGCCTGACGACACGACAGGCGTCGGTCGACGACGCGCCACACCATCCCTGGGGACGGGTGCCCGCACCGAACCGGTACGGGCACCCCGACCACATCGGACGTCGGGGAGGACGGGCGATGGGCGTACGCGAGTGGGCGGGCCGGACCCGCGCCGCCGTCACCGCGGTCACCCTCAGCGGCATCGCCGGGATCGCGCTGATCGCCGCCGGGCTGACCCTCGGACCGGTCGGACCACCCCAGCCGAGCATCGACGTCAGCGGCGGCAACACCAGCCGCTCCCCCGTCCCGGCGCTGCCCCGCTCCACCCCGGTCCGCATCGACATCCCGGCCATCGGCGTGCACGCCGACCTGGTGCCGGTGGCCGGCGACCCGAACGGCACCCTGGAGGTGCCGCCACTGGACCGACCCACCGTCGCCGGCTGGTACCGGCCCGGGGCCAGCCCCGGCGAGGCGGGCAACGCCGTCGTCGTCGGGCACGTCGACACCCGCGACGGGCCGGCGGTCTTCTTCGACCTGGGGCGGCTGCGCCCCGGGGACACCGTCCGGGTCACCCGCGCCGACGGGCGGGTGGTGCGGTTCGCGGTCGACGGCGTCGGGGCGTACCCGAAGCGGAACTTCCCCACCGCGCTGGTCTACGGGCCAGGCGGACCCGGACCGACGCTGCGCCTGGTCACCTGTGGAGGACGGTTCGACGAACGGTCCCGCGACTACTCCGACAACGTCGTCGTACGGGCCACCGCCGTCGGCTGACCCGCCCCGCCCGGTGTCGCGCCGACCCACTACGGTGGGCCGGCGGACGGGCGGCGAGGCGGAGGTGTCCGGTGGAGCGGCGAGCGCTGACGACCCTGCTCGGCACCCGGCTCGGCACCCTGGTCGGCCGGCTGCGCCGACGTCCCGGGGACGCCCCCGACCGGCCGGCCCGCCGGTCCAACCCGGACGCCGTGGTCGACTGCGCGGTCTACGTCAACGGCCGCCGGGAGGCCGGCCGGCCGCACTACGCCGACGCGTACGCCCGCACCCGGCGCGGCCGCAACGCTTTCGTCTGGCTGGGCCTGCACGACCCGGGCGCGGCGGTGCTCGCCGCCGTCGGGCAGGTCTTCGGCCTCGACGAGCTGACCGTGGCGCAGGCACTCGCCGACGGGCACCGCCCCACCGTGCAGCGGCACGGCCCGGTCACCCTGCTGGTGCTGCGCACCGCCGCCTACGTCGCCCAGGGCGAGCTGACCGCGACCTCCGACGTGGTGGACACCGGCGACGTGATGGTGCTGCTGGGCGACCGGTTCGTGGTCACCGTCCGGCACGGCGCGTCCGGTGCCCTCGCGCCGGTCCGCCGTGCGATCGAGGGCCGCCCGTCGCTGCTCGCCGAGGGCCCGTGGGCGGTGGCGTACGCGGTCACCGCCCGGATGGTCGACCTCTACCTGGAGGTCGCCGCCCACCTCGAGCGGGACCTGGAACGCGTCGAGGAGACCGTCTTCGCCCCCGACCACGCCGCCGACATCCAGCAGATCTACCAGCTCAAACGGGAACTGGTCGAGTTCAAGCGGGCGGTCCTGCCGCTCCAGGAACCGCTGCGTGCCCTGGTCGCCGGGGCCGACGGCGGGCTACCGCCGGGGCTGCGCCGCTGGTACGTCGACGTGGAGGGCCGGCTCACCCGGGCGGTCGACCGGATCGCCGCCTACGACGAGCTGCTCAACTCACTGCTGCAGTCCCGGCTGGCCCAGCTCGCCGTCGACCAGAACAACGACATGCGCAAGATCGCGGCGTGGGCGGCGATCGCCGCCACCCAGACGGCGGTCGCCGGGGTCTACGGGATGAACTTCGCCCGGATGCCCGAACTGTCCTGGCGGTACGGCTACCCGGCCGCGCTGGCGCTGATGGCGACCGCGGCGTTCACCCTGCACCGGCTGTTCCGCCGCTCCGGCTGGCTCTGACCCCGCCGGCCCGGCCAGCGCCCGTGCCGCAGAGCCGGTGGCGGGCGGCGGCCACGGCCGTCGGGCCGGCGGTCGGGGCGGTCGCCCAACGCCAGGCCGGGGACGGGTGTTCGTCCCCCGCATCGCCGTATGCACGGTGTGCCGGGTTCGCGGGCCACCGTCATCGGCCTGCGCGGCATGCGGCCCGCCGGCCGGTACGGGGCGGCGTCGCCGTCGGTGTCCGGTGGGCATGGCCGATGTGGCGCACGGTAACCGCCGGTGTGTCGCCTCCGGGGCCGGTGTCGCGTGGCCGGGGCCACCCCCACGGCGGAATCGTCGCCGGGGCCGGGGCGTTGTACCTGGCATACCACCGCCGCTCCCGCACCGGAGCCGGCCCCGGGACCCCGACCACGGAATGCGGTCGTCACCGGATTGGTTACACCTCCCCCGGACGCCCGAGCAGGTCCCCCCCCGACCGCCGCGCGCTTCCCTCCTGACTTCCGCGACGTCCTCTCCCCCGGGCGTCCACCGCACCCCGACGCAGAGGAGCCTCCCCATGCGTACCGACATCCTGCGCAAGACCGCCCTGACCGTCGCCGGCCTGGCCGCCACCGCCGGTGGCGTCGCCGGCCCCGCGATCGCCGCCCACGCCGCCGGGACCACCCGCCCCACCGCCGTGCAGGCCGACCGCAAGCCGGCCGGCGAGCGCGAGCTGAAGGTCGACTACGCCGCGCAGCCCAACTTCTACTACTGCGGCCCGGCCGCCGCCCGCAACGCGCTGAGCGTGCAGGGCAAGAACATCGACGTGGACACCATGGCCAAGCACATGGGCACCACCGAGGACGGCACCGACAGCATCAACGACATCACCCCGGTGCTCAACCGGGAGACCGGCCGCGACGCCTACCGCAGCACCGAGATCCGCAGCAGCAGGGCCGACGACAAGCAGACCGACACGCTGCGCGCCGACATCGTCCGCGCCATCGACGACGGCCGCGCCGTGGTCGCCAACATCGCCGGCACCACCACCGACACCGACGGCAACACCCACTCCTTCGAGGGCGGCCACTACATCAGCGTCACCGGCTACCACGACGACGGCAGGACCGTGACCATCGCCGACTCCGCCAACCCGGACACCGCCTCGTACCGCATCACCGTCGACAACCTCGGCGACTGGATCGCCAGCCGCGGCTACGCCTCCTGACCGCCGCACCGACGGGCCGGCCCCTGGTCGGCCCGTCGGGCGGTTGCGGCAGGATGGGCGGGTGGCGAAACACGCGTCCCCCTGCCCCTGCGGCACCGGCCTGCCGTACGCCGACTGCTGCGGGCCGCTGCACGCCGGCCACGGCACGGCCCCGACGGCGCAGGCGTTGATGCGTTCCCGGTTCAGCGCCTTCGCCCTCGGCGACGATGACTACCTGCTGCGGAGCTGGCACTCCACGACCCGGCCCCGTCGGCTGCACCTCGACCCCGCCACCCGGTGGACCCGGCTGGAGATCGTCGACAGCACGCGTGGCGGTCTGCTGGACACCGCCGGCACGGTGACGTTCCGCGCCCACTACCGCGAAGCCGGGCAGTCCGGCACGATGGCGGAGCACAGCCGGTTCGTCCGCGAGGACGGCAACTGGGTCTACCTCGACGCGCTACCGGACTGACCCCGACACCGCCAGCAACCCGGCCACCAGCAGGTACGGCACGGCCGCCGCCACGAACGCCGCCGGGTGCCCGCCGGTCGCGGCGACCAGCGCGTAACCGGCGTAGGCCACGACCATGGCGAGGTCGGTGCCCATGCCCGCGACCGAGGTGACGGTGGCCCGCCCCGGGCCGGTGATCCGGTCCTGGAGGCGGGCGTCGGCGAGCACGGTGGCGAGTTGCAGGGCACCGAACGCCACTCCGAGCAGCAGGAAGCCCGCCGGGTGCCGGACGGCGGCCCCGGCGGCCAGGGCGACCGCGGCCAGGGTGAGCAGCGCCGCGTAGCCGCGGGTGGTCAGGCGTTCCGCGGCCGGGGCGAGCAGGCCGCCGACGGTCATCCCGAGCCACACCGGCAGGAGCAGCAGCGGCACCGTGGACGCCGTGACGCCGGTGTCGCGGGCCAGCAGCGGGGCGTACTCGTCGAGGGTTCCCCAGACCGCCGTCACCGCCGGGACGAGCAGCACGGCCGCCCGTACCCGTCGGTCGGCGCGGGCCTCGGCGAGGCCGGCGCGTAGCCCCGCCCACCAACCCGGCCCGGCCGCCTCGTCGGCGGACACGGCGGGCCGGTGTTCCGGGAAGCGGGTGGCGACGGCGGCGGCGAGGACGGCGGACAGCACGCTCGCCGCACCGACCGCCCGGTAGCCGCCGGCGGCGAGGACCGGTCCGGCCAGGACCATGGAGGCGAGCACCCCGAGCACCCCGGCGGTCCGTCCCCGCCCCATCGTGCGGGCGTAGCGGCCGGCCGCGCCGAGCCGGTCGAGTTCGGTGTGGACCAGCGCTTCCAGCGCGCCGGAGCCGAGCGCGCCGCCCGCTCCCCACAGGACGAAGCCGAGCGCGAACGTCCACCACGACCCGGCCAGCACCCACAGCGCGAAGCAGGCCCCGGTGAGCAGCGGCGCGAGGCAGAGCAGCAGACGTCGGGAGACGGCGTCGGCCCAGGCCCCGGAGGGGACCTCCAGCACGATCGCGGTCACCGACCAGATCACGAAGAGCGCGGAGATCTGCCCGACGGTGAGCCCGGTGTCGCTGAACAGCAGCACGTACACCGGGTAGAGCAGGACGAGATCACTGAGGAACAGGTAGCCGTAGAGCGTGATGGACAGCCTGCGGACACGGGTGTCGGGCACCCGCGTGGAGAGGGAGGTCATCAGGGCCTTTCCCGGGGACGGAACGGACGCGGGAGGTACGGCGTCCGTGGCGGTCCACGGTTTCGGCCTTCAGTGCAGGATCACCATCGCCAGGTCATGTGCCCGATGCTAGCCGGCTGCGGCCTCCGGCGCGGCCCCGGCGCGGTGTCCACCTGCCGACGGGGGCGGCGCCTGGTCCGGCGTCCGCCCCCGTCGCGCGGCACGGTCAGCGGCGGGGGGTGTCCTGGTCCACCGGGGGGATGACCATGGTGGCCTCGCTGTCGGTGGCGGGACCGTCGGCCGGTCCGGCCTGGCGCGGCACGACCTGGGTCGCCTCGACGTCGTCGGGGCGGGTCACCACCTGGGTCCGTTCGGCGTCGTCGTCCACCGCCGCAGGCGGCGTGGTGGGGACCGCCACCGCCGGGGTGGGGGTGGTGGGCACCGGCGCGGCCGGGGTGGTGGGGACCGGCTGGGTGCGTTCGGCCTCCGCGTACGGGTCCAGCCGGGTCTCGACGTCGCGCCGGCCGGCCTGGTAGGCGCGGGCGTGGGTGGCGATGGTGCGCGACTCCTGCTCGGCGCGGGTCAGCCAGGACTCCCAGCGGGCCTGCATCGGGCGGACGAGCCCACCGCCGACCCCGACGACGAGGATGCCGCCGACGGTGGCGAGGACGGCGACCAGCACCGGCGTGGTGACCGCGGTGGCGACGCCGATCTGGTTGAGCGCGGCGATCACCCCCAGGCCGAGAATGAACACCGAGGCGATGTTGGCCAGCACCCGACCGTAGGACAGGCCGCCGAGCGCGCTGCTGATGATGTCCTTGACCGCGTTGGCGATGGCGGCGGCGACGACCACGATGACGATCGCGACGAACGCCCGGGGCAGCCAGGCGATCACGCCGGCGATGAGGTCGGAGATCGGGTTGGGGCCCCAGATGCCGAAGGCGAGCTGGAGGGTCACCAGCAGCACCCCGTAGTAGGCGAGCTTGGCGACGATGTCGCTGGCGTCGTAGCGGGAGCGGGCCAGCGCGGTCTTGATCCCGCCCCGTTCGACGGCCCGGTCGAAGTGCACCCGTTCCAGCACCTTGTCGACGATCCTGCGGACGGCCTTGGCGATCAGCCAGCCGGCCACCAGGATCGCCACGAAGGCGACCGCCTTGGGCAGGAAGAGCATCACCGCCCGCAGGGCGTCGCCCACCGCATCGCTGAACTTCTCTGTCATCCGTGGTCCTCCACCGTCAGCTCGGTCGGCCCCCGAAGCTACCCCCGGTCCGGTCGCCGGAAACCCGACGGGCCCCGGCCCCCGGCCGCCGGCCCGCTCAGCGCGACGTGCAGGCGGGCAGCAGCGACACCACGACCGGGCCGGCGGGTGCCGAGGCGTTGCCGGCGTCGTCGACGGCGACGACCTGGATCGGGATCCGGGCGGTCGCCGAGGGCGCCGGCAGGTCACCGAGGGTGCCCTGGAAGACGTCCGGCGCGGTCTGGTCCATGCCGACGGTCCGGGTGGCACCGTCGATGGTGTACCGGAACACCACCCGGAGTCCGTCGCCGGCGGCCCGGTCGTCGACGACCGTCGCGGTGACCGTGGTCGCGGTGACCCCGTCGGGGCAGCCCTGTGGCTCAACGGTGGTCGGGGTGACGTCGGGGAGGGACACGGTCGGCGGCGACACGTCCGGCGGCAGGAGCGGGAGGTTCGGCGTCGGCGGCGGCGCGGGGCTCGGGGTGCGTACCCGGGTGGTGGTCGCGGCGGCGGACCGGGTCGGTGCGGTGCTGGTCGGCGCACCGGTGGTGCTCGCCGCCGGGGTGGGGCTGCGGCTCGGCTCCGCCGGCACGACGGTGATGGCCGGCGCGGCGGCCAGCGGTGCGGGGCTGCGGGTGGCGGCGGCGGTCGCTCCCGGTCCGACGGCGCCGTCGGCGAGGGTGAGCGGACCGGACCGCCGGGCGGCGACACCCAGCACGACGACGCCGACCAGCAGGGCGGCGGTCAGGCCCACCCCGACCAGGACGCTGCGCAGGCCGCCGCGCCGCAGGGCCGGGTGGGGACCGGCGTCGGGGGCGTCCGCCGCCTCGCCGGCTCCGGGTGCCCCGTCGGGCAGGGGGAGGGACGCGGCGAGCAGCGCGACGCGCTGGGCGAGCTGACGCCGACCGCGTTCCTCCCAGTCCCCGCCGTAGGAGCGGGCGGCGGTGTGTTCCAGCTCGGTGAGGAAGATCTCGGCGGGCTGGGTACGGTCGCCGGGGCACCAGGCCAGCCCGTGCCGGAGCAGGTCGTGCACGGGTGCCGGGGTCGGGGCGTCCGGGACCGGCGCGGCGCTGTGCTGGGCGCGCAGGGTCGCCAGGTCCCGCCCGTCGTAGGGGGGTCGCCCGGTGAGGCACTCGACGAACGTGGCGGTGGCGGCGTAGATGTCGCCGGCCGGCTCGGCGGGGGCGCCCGTCCACTGTTCGGGGGCCAGCCGGCGGCCGATGCCGGTGGGCAGGACGATGGCGAAGTCGGTGAGCTTGCCCCGCCCGTCCGGGGTGACGAGGACGTTCTCCGGCCGGTGGTCGCCGTGCACCACGCCCCGGGCGTGCGCGGCGGCGAGCCCGGCGAGCGAGGTCTTGAGGACGTGGAGCGCGGCCTCCGGCGGGACCGGACCGTGCGCGCGCAGCAGGTCCCGCAGCGCCACCCCGTTGACCAGTTCGGTGACGATCGCGGCGGCCGAGTGCGACTCGGCGTACTCGAAGAGCCGGCAGACGTGTGGATCGTCCACGTCGACCAGCAGCCGCGCCTGCTCCCGGAAGGCCATCCGGAAGACGGGGTCGGCACCGAGGGACGGGGTGAGGTAGCGGATGGCGACCGGGGTGCCGGTGGCGTCGTGGGTGGCGAGCAGCACCCGGCCGGACGCGCCCGTGCCGAGCTGCCGTACCGGGGTGTAGCCGGACAACCGCCAGTCGCCGGTCACCCGCCGGCCTTTCCGGTCCGCCGGGACTGGTCACAGGTCAGGGCCACACTGATCATTCTTACCCGGGTCGAGCTGCGGTCCATCGGCGCAACGGTTGTTTCCTCGCGTCCGGACGTCCCGCGGCGGAGACTGGTTCCGGTCACCCGGTCGGGGTCGCCGGCCGGTCGCCCTGGTCGGGGCCGGTCGGGCGGACGAGCTGCGGGGCGACGTCGGCGATGCGTTGCCGCATCGACCGCCGCCGCAGCGCGGCCAGGGCCTCGTCGACGAGGCGGCTCAGCGGGTACGCCAGCTCCGCCTCGAACCGGCGGGCGGCGGTGGTGGTCGCGGCGTACTCGGCGTGCAGGACGGGCAGCAGGTCCCGGGCCCGGTCGGTGGGGGTGACGATGCGCTGCCGGGCGTCGGCACCGGGGGCGAGGGTGACCAGCCCGTCGGCCGCCATCCGGGCGATCGTCTGGCTGGCGGCGGAGTGGGTCACCCCGGTCGCCCCGGCGAGGGTACGGATCGATGCCGGGCCGAGCCGGTCCAGCGCGATCAGCACCGGGGTGTAGCGGGGGCGCAGGCCGGGCAGCCCGAGGTCGGTGTAGACGGCGGCGACGTCGCCGTCGAGCAGGTCCAGCAGGTGCCGTAGCCGGGTGCCGAGCAGTGCGGGGTCGGATACTTCGTCGGGCATGCCGTAATGTAACAGCGCTGTTGTATCTCGCGGCCCCGGGGAGGTCCACCGATGGACGAGCGGTACCCGCCGATCGAGCCGTACGACCACGGCATGCTCGACGTCGGCGACGGCAACGCGGTCTACTGGGAGGTCTGCGGCAACCCCGCGGGCCGCCCGGCGCTCGTCGTCCACGGCGGACCGGGCTCGGGCTGCGGCCCGTGGGCGCGGCGGTACTTCGACCCCGACCGCTACCGGGTGGTCCTGTTCGACCAGCGCAACTGCGGGCGCAGCACCCCGCACGCCGCCGACCCGGCCACCGACCTGCGACACAACACCACCGCGCACCTGGTCGCCGACATGGAGCGGCTGCGCGAGCACCTGGGCGTCGAGCGGTGGCTGCTCTACGGCGGCTCGTGGGGCTCGACGCTGCTGCTGGCGTACGCGCAGCGGCACCCGCAGCGGGTGTCGGCGATCGTGATCGGGGCGGTCACCACCACCCGCCGGTCCGAGGTCGACTGGCTCTACCGGGGTGTCGGCAGGTACTTCCCCCGCGAGTGGGAACGGTTCCTCGCCGGTGGCGGCGTCGGCCCGGACGACGACGTGGTCGGGGCGTACGCCCGGCTGGTGGAGGACCCCGACCCGGTGGTCCGCGAGCGGGCGGTGCGCGACTGGTGCGCCTGGGAGGACGCGGTGGTCTCCGCCGAGGGGGTGGGCAACCCGTACGGCGACCGCCCGTCGGCCGAGCGGACCGCGATGGTGCGGATCTGCGCGCACTACTTCTCGCAGGGGGCCTGGCTGGCCGAGGGCGAGCTGATCCGGCGGGCCGACCGGCTCGCCGGCATCCCGGGCGTGCTGATCCACGGCCGGGTCGACCTGGGCAGCCCGCTCGCCACCGCCTGGGAACTGCACCGGGCCTGGCCGGATTCGCGCCTGCACGTGGTCGAGGGGGCGGGTCACTTCGGCACGGTGCAGACCCGGCGGCTGCTGCTGGCCGCCCTGGACGACTTCGCCGCCGCCGGCTGAGCGGTTCACCCCCCGACGGCAGGAAATTCGGACAGTTCTGCACGGCACGCCGCGACGATGGGCAGAATCGATCGATGACGCCCTCTAGCGCCGACCGTCGAGGTGGCAATATCCTCCATCTCACGCGAAATCGCTGGAGCTAGTTTTCACGTCCGCGCCAGCGCCGTCGCCGGCCGCCGAGGAGATGCCATGTCCGTCGTACGCCCCGCACTCGACCGTCGTACGCTGCTGCGGGCCGGCCTCGGCGCGGCCACCGTCGCGGTCGTCGGCTCCGAACTGGCCCTGCCGGGCGGGGCCCGGGCCGCCGCCCCCGGCGCGGACCTGGACTGGATCATCGGGTGCGACGGGTGGGACGCCCGCCCGCCGGCCGACCCGCTGTCGGTCAGCACGATCCCCACCAACAAGATCATCGTGCACCACATGGCCTTCCCGAACGTCACCGACTACTCCCGCGAGCAGGCGGTCAAGCTGGCCCACGACTGCCAGGACCTGCACATGGACGGCAACGGCTGGTCCGACACCGGCCAGCACTTCACCGTCAGCCGGGGCGGCTACGTCCTGGAGGGACGGCACGGCAGCCTGGAGCGGCTGCGGGCCGGCGACCGGCAGATGGTCTCGGCGCACTGCCCCGGCGAGAACGGCCGGGCCATCGGCATCGAGAACGAGGGCACCTACGTCACCGACACCCCGCCGCAGGCGCTGCTCGACTCCCTGGTCCGGCTCTGCACCACCATCTGCCGGCAGTACGGCCTGCACGCCCACGACATCTTCGGCCACTGGGACTTCCGCGTCACCCAGTGCCCCGGCGCACAGTTCTACCGCCTGTTCCCCGGGGTGCGCCGGGAGGTGTTCCGCCGGCTCGGCACCCGGCCGGCCGACGTGCCGGAGCGCCGCTGGCCCGACCTGTGGCGCTTCGTCAACGCCCCGGGCGTCCAGGTCGCCCAGTACCTGCTGGCCCACCGGGGCTACCCGGTCACCCCGACCGGCACGTTCGACGCCGCCACCGTCGCCGCGGTCGGCGACTGGCAGGCCCGCAACGGCATCCCGGTCGACGTCGACGCCACCCTGACCGCCCCCACCTGGGAGACCCTCGCACCCGAACTGGACCGCGACGCCACCGGCCTGCCGGTGCAGGCGGTGCAGTTCATCCTGAACTGGAAGGGCTACGCCGAGGTCGCCGTCACCGGCAGCTACGACCGGGCCACCCGCCGTGCCGTGCAGGACCTCCAGGGGTTGCACGGCCTGCCCCGCACCGGCCGGGTCTCCACCGGCACCTGGTGCGCCCTGGTCGGGGGCATCGTGCGGCAGTCGTTGCGGCGCTGACCCCGCCACGCGGGCAGGGGCGTTTGGGCGACGGCGGCAACGGGGAGTGTGGCCGGCATGACGTGGGCCCGCCGCACCGTACCCGTGATCGCCGCCGCCGTAGCCGGCCTCGCCGCCCGCGACGTCCTGCAACGTGACCACGCGCTGCTGCGCAACTTCCCGCTGGTCGGACGGGCCCGGTACCTGCTGGAGGCGATCGGGCCGGAGCTGCGCCAGTACATCGTCGCCGGCAACGACGAGGAACGCCCGTTCACCCGGGACCAACGGCGGTGGATCTACGCCTCGGCCAAGCAGGAGAACAACTACTTCGGGTTCGGCACCGACAACGACATCGAACGCAGCCCCGGCTACCCGATCATCAAACACCGCACGTTCGCCCCGACCGTCCCGCCGTCGCACCCCACCGCCGGACACGACGTACGGCTGCCGGCGGCCAAGGTGCTCGGTGGGCCACGCGGCCGGGCGAAGGCGTTCCGCCCCGGTTCGGTGGTCAACATCTCCGGGATGAGCTTCGGCTCGCTGTCCGGCAACGCAGTGTCCGCCCTCAACCAGGGGGCGGCGCTGGCCGGCTGCCTGCACAACACCGGCGAGGGCGGGCTGTCGCCGTACCACCGCCACGGCGGCGAACTGGTCTTCCAACTCGGTACGGCGTACTTCGGCTGCCGGGACGCCAAGGGCCGGTTCGACCTCGCCCGGCTGCGCGACCTGGTCGCCGGGGCACCGGTGCGGGCCCTGGAGATCAAGCTCAGCCAGGGCGCGAAGCCCAGCCTGGGCGGGCTGCTGCCCGGGGCGAAGGTGTCCGCCGAGATCGCCGCCACCCGGGGGATCACCCCCGGGCAGGACTGCGTGAGCCCGTCGCGGCACGCCGAGTTCTCCGACTGCGACAGCCTGCTGGACTGGGTGGAGTTGCTGGCCGCCGAGACCGGGCTGCCGGTCGGCATCAAGTCCGCCGTCGGCGACCTGGGGTTCTGGGAGGAGCTGACCACGCTGATGCGCGACACCGGGCGGGGCGTCGACTTCGTCACCGTCGACGGCGGCGAGGGCGGCACCGGTGCCGCGCCGCTGATCTTCACCGACTCGGTGTCACTGCCGTTCCAGCAGGGCTTCGCCCGGGTCTACCGCACCTTCGCCGAGCGAGGGCTGCACGAGCAGACCGTCTTCGTCGGCGCGGGCAAGCTCGGCCTGCCGGACAACGCCGTGGTGGCGTTCGCGCTCGGCTGCGACCTGGTCAACGTGGGCCGGGAGGCGATGCTGGCGATCGGCTGCATCCAGGCGCAGAAGTGCCACACCGACACCTGCCCCACCGGGGTGGCCACCCAGAACGTTTGGCTGGCGCGGGGCCTGGACCCGGCCCGCAAGTCGGTGCGGGCGGCGAACTACATCGGCACCCTGCGCCGGGACCTGGTCAAGGTGGCCGAGGCGTGCGGCGTCGAACACCCGGGGCTGATCGACACCGACGCCATCGAGATCCTCGACGGCCGGACCTCGGCCCGCCCCTTGCGGGAGGTCTACGGCTACCAGCCGCAGTGGGGGCTGCCGTCGGCCGCCGACCGGGCCGAGATCGCCCGGCTGATGGCCGGCGAGGCGCCCCGGGGCGGCAGCGCCCTCCCCTCGGCCACCGCCCAGGGCTGACCATGATTTCAGCAGCTCAGCGCAATTATTCGAACATGTGTGCGAAGATGGGGCGGTGTCGACCGGAGCCAGCATCCTGCACGCCGACCTGGACGCCTTCTACGCCTCGGTCGAGCAGCGGGACGACCCCCGCCTCCGCGGCCGTCCGGTGATCGTCGGCGGCGGGGTGGTCCTCGCCGCCAGCTACGAGGCGAAGGCGTACGGGGTGCAGAGCGCGATGGGTGGCCGGCAGGCCCGGCGGCTCTGTCCCGGAGCGGTCGTGGTGCCGCCGAGGATGGCCGCGTACACGGCGGCGAGCCGGGCCGTGTTCGCCATCTTCCGGGACACCACCCCCTGGGTGGAGGGGCTCTCCATCGACGAGGCGTTCCTCGACGTGGGTGGGCTGCGCCGGCTCTGCGGGCCACCCGTGCAGATCGCCGCCCGGCTGCGCCGTACGGTCCGCGACCAGGTCGGGCTGCCGATCACCGTCGGGGTGGCCCGGACCAAGTTCCTCGCCAAGGTCGCCAGCGGGGTGGCCAAGCCGGACGGGCTGCTGGAGGTGCCACCCGACGGCGAGCTGGCGTTCCTGCACCCGCTGCCGGTGGAGCGGCTCTGGGGCGTCGGCCCGGTCACCGCGGCGAAGCTGCGCGCCCGGGGCGTCCACACCGTCGGTCAGGTGGCCCGCCTCGACGTCCCGGCCCTGGAGTCGCTGCTCGGCGCGGGCGCGGGCCGGCACCTGCACGCGCTGGCCCACAACCGCGACCCACGGCCGGTGCAGGTGGGCCGCCGCCGGTCGTCGATGGGCGCACAGCACGCCCTGGGGGCCGGGCCGCACTCCCCCGCCGACGTCGACGCGACGCTGGCCGGGCTGGTCGACCGGGTGGCCCGCCGGATGCGGGCCGCCGGCCGGGCCGGCCGGACGGTGACCCTGCGGCTGCGGTTCGCCGACTACACCGCGGCCACCCGGTCGCGGACCCTGCGCCGGGCCACCGACCGCACGGCGTCGCTGCTGGCCGCCGCCCAATCGCTACTGCGGGCCGCCCGACCCGAGTTGGACCGCCGGGGGATCACCCTGGTCGGGGTGGCGGTGGGCAACCTCGACGACGCCCCGGTCCAACCCGAACTGCCGTTCACCCCCGACCGGGAGATCGGGCTGGACACCGCCGTCGACGCCGTCCGCGAGCGGTTCGGTGCGGCGGCACTGACCCGGGCCACCCTGCTCGGCCGCCGTCCCGGCCTGGAGATGCCCCGATTGCCCGACTGATCCGTCGGGGCTTCCCCGGCACCGTCGGCTCGGGCATGCTGGGTCGATGGGAGAGGTACTGCCGATGCCCAGCTTCGGTGACCTGTTCACCGACGTACGGGGCGACGACCGGACGATGCGGGTCAGCTACCACCCGGAGCGGGGTGCGGTGGTGCTGTCCCTGTGGAGCGGCACCACCTGCCGGGGGTCGTTCCGGATGGCCGTCGACGACGTGTCCCGGCTGCGCACCGTGCTGGCCGAGGTGGAGGCGACGCTCATCCCGACCACGGTGCTGCCGGCCGTCCCGCCCGCCGCCGGGCCGGCCACCGCCCGGGTCGCGCCGCGGTCACCGGCGGTCGACCAGACCGGCGACATCTCGGGCACCGCCCACCGGGGCATGCTGCCGGTCCCCCGGGTGGCCTGACCGCACCGGCCGCCCCGCGCCGCTCACCAGGCGCAGGGGGCGTAGTCCTTGAGGAAGCAGCCGTACAGTTCCTCGCCCCGCTCGCCACGCACGATCGGGTCGTACACCCGGGCGGCTCCGTCGACCAGGTCCAGCGGGGCGTGGAACCCCTCGTCGGCCAGGCGCATCTTCGTCGGGTGCGGGCGCTCGTCGGTGATCCACCCGGTGTCGACGCTGGTCATCAGGATGCCGTCGGCGCGCATGTCCTCGGCGCTGGTACGGGTGAGCATGTTCAGCGCCGCCTTCGCCATGTTGGTGTGCGGATGCCCCGCCCCCTTGTAGCCCCGGGCGAACTGCCCCTCCATCGCCGACACGTTCACCACGTACGCCCGCCCGGTCGGCGCGGCGGCCAACGCCGGCCGGAGCCGACTGACCAGCACGAACGGGGCCGTCACGTTGCACAGCTGCACCTCGAGCAGCTCGACCGGGTCGACCTCGTGCACCCGCTGCACCCAACTGTTGGTGTCGCCGAGGTCGGGGGCGAGCCCACCGGCGTCGACGGCGGTGGCGGCGGCGATCCGCTCCGGCGTGGCGGACCGGCCGGTCAACGCCAGCGCGGTGAGGGCGTGCGGGGCGATGGTGGGGGTGGGGGTGGGCAGGGTGCCCTCGGGCAGCGCCAGGGTGACGCCCCGGCCGCCGGTGAAGGTGAGCAGTTCCGGCAGCGGTCCCTCGGGCAGCGCCGCCGCCTCGGCGGCGACCAGGTGGGCGTACGCGCCGGGGGTGCGGCGTACGGTCTGCGCGGCGTTGTTGATCAGGATGTCCAGCGGGCCCTGCGCGGCGACCGAGTCGGCCAGCGCCACCACCTGGGCGGGATCGCGCAGGTCGATGCCGACCACGCGCAGCCGGTGCAGCCAGTCGGCGCTGTCCGGCATGGCGGTGAACCGGCGGACCGCGTCGTGCGGGAACCGGGTGGTGATCGTGGTGTGCGCGCCGTCGCGCAGCAGGCGCAACGCGATGTACATGCCGATCTTGGCGCGGCCCCCGGTGAGCAGCGCCCGCCGCCCGGTCAGGTCGCACCGCGCGTCACGGCGTTCCCGGTTGACGGTGGCGCAGTCGGGGCAGAGCTGGTGGTAGAACGCGTCCACCTGGCGGTACCGGGTCTTGCAGATGTAGCAGCCGCGTGGGTTGATCAGCGTCCCGGCGGTGTCCCCGGCGGTGGGTGAGGCCAGCGGGATGCCCTTGGTCTCGTCGTCGATCCGCCCCGGGGCGCCGGTGGCGGTGGCGGCCGTCACGGCCCGGTCGTGCGCCAGGACGGCGTCCCGCCGCTCCTCACGTCGCCGCTGCTTCACCATCTTGAACAGCCGGGCGGTGGCCCGCTGCACCCGCACCACGTCCGGGTGGTCGCTGGGCAGCGACTCCAGCGCCGCGAAGACCCGCAGCGCGGCCGCCAGGTCGCCCTGGTCGACACCGGGAGTGCCGGCGTCGGGGACCGGTTGTCCGACGTTGTCCACCGTCATGTCCGCTATCGTCCCGCCCTCGCGTCCGGGGCCGACCGCCGGCCCGACCCGGGAACTCTACGCACCCGGGTCGGGTCGGCGCGACGTGCACGCACGGCGGCGGCGGTGAGCTGGGCCACCGCCGGCCGGCGGGACCGCCCTACGGGGCAGCTTGATGCCGCGGGTGCTCGGGAAGCTGTACGGGCAGGACGCCGAGGACCCCTCCGTGATGATCACCTAGCCGGCGGGGATCGGGGAACTCCTGCGGATCGTCGTGGTCGCGGCGCTGGCCGGCGTGGCGACGGTGAACGTCGCGGCCACCCCCGCGACCAGGACGGCGAGGGCGGCCAGGACGGCACGCAGGGGGGTGGTCGTTCCCGGGCCCCGCCGCCGCAGCGGCAGGCCCGTCCGGGCGATCCAGTTCACGCGGGGATCCCTTCACTCAGGGGGTGCGCGACTACCGAGGGCATCTTTGCCGATACGCGCTGTGATCATAATGGACGCTTGGGGGCCGCCCGGCAACCCCCGGGAAGCGATGAGGGACGGACAGCGGCACCGCCGGTCGCCAGGCCCGTCCCCGACGGGACACTGCCGCGCGTAACCGGTTGCTACCGTGTCGGTGACGTCGGGTCGGTCGACCACGGCGGGCCGACACCGCCGGGCAAGGTGGCGTAGGCGGCCACTATCCCCTGGGGAGGGTCGGATGTGGGCGGACGAGTCGGCACTGGACGCCGCGGCACGCCGGCTCGACGAATGGGAGTCGTCGCTCGCCGGGCAGGCCGAACGGGCGCGGACCCTGGCAGCCCGGACCCAGGCGTTGACCGGCACCGCCCGCAGCTCCGACCGCACCATCGAGGTCACCGTCGACTCCACCGGCCTGCTGGTCGACCTGCGGCTCGACGAGCAGACCCGGCAGCACTCCGCCGCCCACACCGCACGGCAGATCATGGCCACCACCCGGGCCGCCCGCACCGACCTGCTGCGGCAGCTCACCGAGGCCACCACCCGGGCCCTCGGCGCCGACGACCCGGCCACCCGGGCGATCATCGAGTCCCACCGGCGGCGACTCGACGCCGGGCCGGGCACGCCGGATGCCCACCGGTGACGGCATCCGGGTCGACCCGGACGACCTGAACCGGCACGCCGCCCACCTCGACCGCTGCGCCGACAGCCTCGACACCGCCGGCAGGGCCGGCCGGCACGTCCGGCTCGACGCCGATGCGTACGGGCAACTCTGCGCGATCATGCCGGTGCTGCTCGGCGGCCTCCAGCAGACCCTGGTCGACGGCGTCGGCACCGCCGCCGGATCGGTTCGTGACACCGCCGCGAAGCTGCGGTCCAGCGCCGCCGGCTACCGGGCCGCCGACACCCGGGCCGCCCGACACCTCGACCGGATACGGGACGGCCGGTGACCGGCAACCCGCTGGTCGCCACGCCGTCGGACGCCGGCCCCGGCGCGTGGGCCGGGATCTGGATCTGCGAGGACATCGAACTCATCGCCCAGGGCGTGCGCACCGGCAGCTGGATCGACGGCAGCCTCGGCGTGGTCAGCGCCGGCCTGGACGCCCTCGCCCTCGTCTCCGACCCGGTCGGCGCGCTGCTCCAGTACGGCATCGCCTGGCTCATCGAACACGTCAGGCCGCTCAGCGAAGCCCTCGACTGGCTCGCCGGCGACCCCGCACAGATCACCGCCCACGCCCAGACCTGGCGCAACGTCGCCGTAGCCCTCCGGCAGGACGCCGCCGAACTGACCCAGGCGGTGCGCACCGAGGTCACCGGCTGGGGCGGCAGCGCCGGCACCGCCTACCGGGCCTGGGCCACCGAGCAGCACCGGGCCATCACCGGTCTCGCCGAAGGCGCCGACACCCTCGCCACCGCCACCGAGGCCGCCGCCGGCCTCGTCGCCGCCGTCCGGCTCCTCGTCCGCGACGCCATCGCCGCCTGCGTCTCCCGCCTCATCGTGTACGCGGGCGAACTGCTCGCCACCGGAGGGCTCGCCACGCCGTGGGTGGTGGAGCAGGTGACCACGCTGGTGGGCTCGTGGGCCGCGCGGATCGCCCGGCTGCTGCGCGGGCTGCTGGCCAGCCTGCGGCGGCTACTGCCGGAACTACGCCACCTCGGCGACCTCATCGAAAAGCTCAAGCAGGCCCTCAACCGGCTCGCTCGGATCGGCCCGACCGATCGGATGGGCTCACGCCGTGACTGGGCCGACCCACGATCCAGGCCACACCCCCCGGAGGAACGGCCGGATTCCCATCTCCCGGCCGGTGATCCGGTCTACCACACCAACCACTCCACGACCGTCGGGTACGACGCACGCACGATGCGGAACAGCGAGAAGGTTCTGCCTCTCGACGGGCACCACGATGTGGTCGTCCACGGCACGGACAAGGGTTACTTCCTCCCCGGTAAGGTCTCTGCCGAGGGGGCGGACATGGACGGGAACCCGACCAGCGCGGTACAGATCGCTACCGCAATCAGAGAGAATCCGGCCTATGACGGGGGCCCCGTACGACTGGTCTCCTGCTACTCGGGCTCGATTGATCCCGGTGTAATCAACGGCGTCCCGCTCGGACAGCAGGTCGCTGACGAGCTTGGCGTGACCGTGATCGCGCCGACGAAGAGAGTGGGCACGGAACGGTGGGCGGCGGAACCGGAGCCACCTGTCATCGAGGCCGGTGGAGCATGGAGGACATTCGACCCACGACCGGAAGGCCGTCGATGAAGACAGTGGGCTTCTTCCGTGAACTCGGTCCGGACCCAGCCGAGGTATATGCCGAAAGCATCAGCGCTCACCTGGGCACAGGCCCGCTACCTGACGTCGAGGATGTGGTGCGCTATCTCCGCGACGGGCACGGCCTGATCGACGTCATGGGCGCGGAGGCGGACGTCCTCGGTAGTGACCGGCATCTGGTGGGCGGCGCCTCCGTCATGACGGACGGCGAGTGGCTCTGGCGCGACGACCTGCGGTTCTACGTGACCACCTACCACGTACGCCTTCCCGAGGACTTCTTGGCCACCATACGGAGAAGCAGCTATCACGTTCCTGAATTGCCGGTCGAGGACCTTCGTGCGGCTGGCAAGGAGGCGATGCGGCTCCTCGGCTACCACCGGCCGTCGCCCCCACACGTCGCATAACCTCCGACGATGAGGCGCGGCCTGCCGGGTGCCCGGCTCACTGACCGGTACGATGTGTGCCATGAGTTCGGAGGCGGTCGGCAGACACATGCCCCCTGTCGTGACGCTCGACGATCTCACCGCGATGATGGCTGCGGACGAACACCACCGGTACGAGATCAGTCCCGAGGGAGTCCTCTCGATCATGCCGCCGCCGGGATACGCCCATGCCATCATCGCGACCCGGCTGATGCTGTGGCTCGCCCAGGGCGGCGTACCGGCGGACCGGGTCGCCCAAGCGGTCGGGTTGCGCATTCCGGGACGGCACGGAGGCGTCGGTGGACGGATTCCGGACCTGGTGGTGTGGAGCAAGGAACAGGCCGACGGGGTCTGGCTTCCAGTTGCTGACGTGCTGCTCGTCATCGAGATCGTCTCACCGGGTTCCGAAGGCGTGGACACCGTGACGAAGCGCAGCGAGTATGCCGCCGCAGGAATCCCCCAGTACTGGATGGTCGACCAGGATCAGGCGCAGACGGTGACGATGCACCGTCTGGACGGCGGTCACTACGCCGTGCGGGCGACCATGCCACTCGCCTGGGTCCTCAACACCGATCCGGCAGAACACGATCTCGGCTGACAGAACCGGAATCCGGGGCCCTGCCGATCATCGGGCACTGTCCCGCGTCGTGTCGAGGGTGTTCGTGAAGCGGCTGGTCACGTCGATTCCGTCGCGCAGGTAGTCGCCGAGGCTGATCCGCACGCCGTTCCGGACCACTTCGGTGCCCGCTCCGAACGACTCCGGCATCCGTCGGGTACGCCACCAGCGCAACGGCTCCCCTGCCGTCCGCTTCTGCCGCTTGAGGTCCGCCTCCGCCTCGATGACGTCCGCGTGCCGACCCTCGATGACCTCGACCAGTTGGGCACCCGCCCGCAGGTGTTGCCGTACCCGGCTCGCCCCGCCGACGCCGAACTTGAGCAATCCGCGGTACCGCACCAGATACAGCAGGTACGGCGTGTCGCGCAGCGCGGCGAAGGTCCGGTCCTCGGGCTCGGGTGGGCACTTCGCGCAGGTGCGGTCGCGCAGCCGTTGCCACGAGCCACAGCGCAGGTGCAGGCCCCAGGTCCCGTGGGAGAAGGGTGCCTGCCGTGCGCCGTACCACGGTAGGCCGTGGACGTCACCGGCCAGGTCGGTCCAGCCGTCGCGGTGGCGTCTGTCGAGCTCCTCGCCGAGGGCGATCGCGGCCTGGAACTCGGCGGCGGCCCGGGTGGGGATGGTGTCGGTGTCGGCCAGGCCGGCGAATCGGCGTACCCGGTCGGCGAGCGCGGGTTCGTCCGGCAACCGGGTCAGCAGGCGTGCCCCGGCGGCGAGACTCGGGCCTGCGGACCGCTCGTCCAGACAGAGGTGGCACCGGGTCCGCCAGCCGGTACGGCAGACCCGGAGGTTGCCGCAGGTGCGGCACCGGTAGACGTCGACGCCTCCGCCCGGCAGCAGGCCGAGCGGTTGCATCTGGTCGGCGACCAGGTTCGCGCAGGGTCGGCAATGGGCGTACCAGGCGATGTCCGGCCCACGCTGGCGGGTGTTCGCCCGGCCGTGGACGGTGTCGCCGCAGTTGACGCAGATGCACTGCGTCGGACGAACGCGTGACCTCGGTGCCGTCATTGCGTCATTGGCCGGAGTCGATGGAGCGCCGCCAGCCGATTCGCCGCCCAGGTGTACGCCCCGTCGTGTGGCACGACGTTGAGCAGCAGGAGCGTGTCGCTGCGGACGCCGGCCCGGACCGGCTTCTCCAGGACGTCGAAGCGCTGCCAGAAACTGTTGGCGAAAGCAAGCTGCGGCACGGGCACCCTCCAAGGCTGGCGGTTCGACGCGGCTCCTACTCGACGACCGACTCTTCCGAGGTGGACGGTTGTGCCTGGTCAAGGAACCAGCGGAGATGGTCGAGTAACGCCTCACGGGCTTCGGCGTCGGCGAGGACCTCCAGGGGAAAGCCCGGGCGCAGGGCGAGCCTGGCGGCGGCGATGTTCACTCCCGGTAGCTGGTTGAGCCGCTGCCGAAAATCTTCCCGTAGGGCGATGTCGTTGAACGGCGTGCGAACACTGAGGTGCTGGAACACCACCTCGAACTTTCCACTCGGGTAGATGACCGCCGGCCAGATGCTGCCCAGCTCGTGTTCCCTACGCCGCGCCATCAGGAAACAGGACGTCTCCGCGCCGGTGCCGTAGGACAGGGTGCCGCCCATCGCGGTCCATGCCTCGAGCAGGACGACCGTGGCGGTGGACACTGCCGGTGTCCGCCGAGCGGTGATCTGCTCGAGGAACCGTTCGGCGTAGGTGCCGTTCCGACCCGGCCGGTACCGCAAGGCCCGTTCGGGCAATTCCTCCGACGTGATGCCGGCGAGCTGCGCCAACTCCTCGGTGCCGATGCGCTGCCCCTGGTCGGCACGGCCGTTCCGGTCGAACGTCACGCCTTCGGCACGGAGCACCTCGCGCGGGTCGTCGGTGCGGTCCGGTTCGAGCCACCTGAAGCCGGGCGCAATCGTGCCTTCGGCCTGCAACACCCGGTGCGCGTTCGGGGCCGGGTGGTTGGCCAGCCGCATCCCGAGCGGCATCGGCGCGGTGCCGACGAGAGCAGCCAAGTCACCGTACGTCGTCCAAGAGCCAGCGGGCAGTTCGGACAGCGCCTTGTCCATCAGGTCCCAGGGCACCTCGGACTGGTTGCCTGCCTGCGCGGTCGGTCCCGGCCAGGAGCTGATCACCCGCTCGGCGAGGGCCTCGGCACGGGCGTGGATCTCTGGGCGCCCCCAGCGGGACTGCGCCACGATCTCCTGACTCAGCCGGATGCCGCTTTCCTTCAGCCTCTCGCGCTTCTCCGCGAAGGGCTTGTTGCCCAACTCCTGGTTGTAGCCGGTCAGGGTCAGGTTCCCCAGTGTGTGCACCAGCGCCTCGTACATCTCGTCGAGGTTCTCGTCCGGCCCGCAGTCGGTGGCGAGCATCCGCCGCCACTCGTCGGGGAGCGTCTGCGGCAGCACATGCTCGATGGTCGCCTTCTCCAACGAGACCGGTTCTTTGCTGCCGTAGGACTCCTCCAGCCAACGAAGGACGAGGCTGCGTTGGGGTGCCCGGCCGTGCAGGTAGAACGGAATGGACCGCACTGCGGAACGTACGGCGGCGTCGGTGGCGAAGTACTTACGTCCGGTCGACAGGTACGCCCGGACCGCCTCGTCCACCGGCAGACTCTTGCTCATCTCGGTGACGATCGAGAGCAGGATCCGGTTGATGTTCATGGTGCTCCGGCCGATCAGCAGCCGTCGGACGAAGAAGCTCTCCAGGTACAGCATCGCGGTGGCGATCTGCTCGGAGGTCGCCGTGCCCCGGTCCCGCCGGTCGAGCAGGTGCAGCAGGACCGGATAGACGGTGGTGGTGCCCCATGCGCTGAGCCGTTCCAACCGCTGCCGTACGCCCGGGTCCTGTTCCTCGGTCGGGTGCAGGATCACCCGTAGCAACGCCCCCAGGCGGCTGAACCGTTGCACCTCGGCTTCGACGTCCGCTTCGGTGCGCAGCTTTTCGAGGCGTTCCTGCTGGGACGAGTACGTCTCGGTCTGCTTGACCTTGGGGTCGCGGTGGACCAAATCGAGCCAGAAGAGCAGGACCAGCTCCGTCGGGGTGAACCGCTCCTGCAGTGGCAGCCACAGTGACTCGTAGACGGCCGGCCCCCGATGGGGCAGCCGCATGAAGATGTAGTTGCGCAGCAGGTCGGCCTGGGTGAGCGTCAGGCCGGTGTTGTTCAGCGACTCGAAGATCCGGTAGACGTTGTCACCGGGCTTGGCGGTGATCGCCACCAACGCCAGGCCGGTGATCACCGCGCTCTCGATCTGCTCGATGGCGACCGGCTCCTCGGCGGTCCCGAGGGCGTCCAGCGCCTTGGCGAAGAACCGGTACGCCCGGCCCACCGCGTCGTCCCCGCCGACGTGCGGCGTCGACTTCACACAGGCCGTGTACGCGTTCCGGTCGGCCTGGGTGGGGACCAGCTTCAACCAGCGCTGTTCCTCGAACGGGTTCGTCAGGTACTGCTGGTCGAGTCGGAGCCGGTGTTTCGGGTCTTCGTGCTCGGCACGGTGGTCACGGATGGCGCAGAGCAGGATGGACAGCGTGGTGAGCCGCTGCTGGCCGTCCACGACCAGGTATTCGGCGACGCCGACCGGACCGATGGCCGGGCTGGGCGCGAGCACGAGCGAGCCGATGAAGTGGGTGGCCCCCGGGTGGTCGGCCCGGTCCCTGGCGAGTTGGCAGACGTCGTCCCAGATACGGGCGAATTGCAGCTCGGTCCACGAATAGGTCCGCTGGTAGAGCGGCACCTGGTATTGCTTCGCCCCCTCCAGCAGACGTTGCAACGTGGTTTCCTGCGCCGTGACCATGCCGACCCCGCCCCCTGTGGACCCGTCCCTGGGCCGGCAAGACAACCAGATCAATGACCGCGTGGGCAAACGAGCGTTACCGCGATCTCGCGGGCCGTCACCTGCCGAAGGAGATACCGCCGTGGATGTCGCGTGCCTGGACGACCGGGCCGCTGACGTCACCGGATACCGAGTTCACCACCCCGCCCGTGCCGGCGGCGAGGGTCGCCTCGACCCGCGCCCATCGGTCGTGGAACTCGGCGGCGAAGCCGGGGTCGCGCTGCGCCTCATCGGCCACGACGGCCGCCAGCAGGCGGGTAGCCGCAGGTGACGGCTCTGCGAACGCCCTTTCGATCGCTGCCTGCGCGGCCGGCTCGTGCCGGAAGCGTTCGCGCAGGAAGGTGACCAGGGAGCCCACCGCTTCCCGGCCGCCCTGGGCCAGTTGGGTGGTGCCCCACGTGACGAGCGTGGTGACGGCGGCGAGCGTGATCGGGTCCGTCATCCGGTCTCCTCGAATGCGATTTGCGTCGGAAATACGACAGCTGACAGAGCGACGAAGTCGGGCAACTCGATAATACGGTCGATATTCCATTCGTGAACCCACCTGGAGGTCCAGATGAGTGGGAACCGTTGGCAGGCGGACACCTCCGCCGAACTCACTCGACGCTGGGGAGAGTCGTCGCACGAGTTGGGCAACACGTCCGGCGACGGTAGCTGCCCCGACATCTGGGAGCTGAGCAACGGCGACGTCGCGATGATCGGGCAGGACGCCACGGAGGAGTATCGCGGCCGGCTGCCCGACGGGGTGTCGATCGACCCGGGCGAGCGCCTGATCATCGTTCCCCGTTCCACCGTCGTCGCGGCGAAGGTGGACATCCCCGATGCATGACCTCCTCGGCGGCGATCCCGGCGAGCGGCTCGACCTGGCGGACTACTGGGCGGACTTCGAGGACCGGTTCTGGAAGACGTCGGCACCGGGATTCTGGAAGCTGGAACGGCAGCAGACGTTCAAGGAGCCCGGAGACGAGGGCTGGCGGGCATTTGCCGAGGGCCGGTGGGTCGATTCGCTGCGCATCCTGGAGGGCCGCCGCTCCGAGTTCGCCGACTACTACCGGCGAATCGCCGAGACCGGCTTCGCCACCCGACGGGTACGTGTCGTCGACGAGCCGCTCACGCCCTACCTTCAGTGGGAGCTGCACGTGCTGCGGCTGCGCCACGAGTACGGCGGCCTGACCCGGGTGGTGGACTCTGCCCGGGTCGCCGACGCCGAGTCGGCCGGCGTGCTACCGGAGATCTACACACTCGGCACCGAGGTCATGTACGAAGCGGTGTACGACGCCGACGGGGTGCTGGCGGCGGCCCGCCGCTGGCGCGATCCGGAGCTGGTGGCGCGTTGCCAGTCGTTCATCGAGTCGCTCTACCGCGACGGCGAGCCGCTCGACGCGTTCTTCGCCCGCGCCGTGGCGCCCCTGGAGCCACCACGGATCGACTGACGTGAGTGAGCGGGACGAGCAGGAGCCGCCGCCCCGCCACGTCAACCGGTCGGACCTGGACGGTCCCGCCGATCTGGTCCAGGCGCGCGACGTCTTCGGCGGAGTGCACTTCCACCATGACGCGGCCGACCGCGAGCCGCCACCTCGGCAGCTCCCCGGCGACGTGCGCGGTTTCGTCAACCGAATCGCGGAGCTGAGCGCCCTGGACCGGCTGACCGGCGACGGCGACGCCCGGGTGACCCTCTCGGTGATCACGGGAACGGCCGGCGTGGGTAAGACCTCCCTCGCCCTGCGCTGGGCGCACCGCGCCCGGCACCGCTTCCCGGACGGGCAGCTCTACGCCAACCTGCGCGGATACGACCCGGGCGAGCCGACCCGGCCGGAGGCGGTGCTCGACCGGTTCCTGCGGGCGCTCGGCGTCCCGGCTGCCGCCATTCCCGCCGACCGGGAGGACCGCGAGGCGTTGTACCGCTCCCGGCTGGCCGACCGGCGGGTGCTGCTGGTCCTCGACAATGCCGCAACCGCCCGACAGGTGCGTCCGCTCCTGCCCGGCTCGGACACCTGCCTGACCATCGTGACCAGCAGGAGCATGCTTTCCGGTCTGGTCACCCGCGACGGCGGTCGGCGGCTCACCCTGCCCATGCTGACCGAGGACGACGCCGTCGCCCTGCTGCGCAGCGTCACCGCGGACCACCGGGCCGGCGACGACCCCGACGAGCTGGTCGAGTTGGCGCGGCTCTGCGCACGCCTGCCGCTCGCCTTGCGGATCGCCGCGGAACGGGCCGCGGGCCGCCCGTTCATGCCGCTCGGGGAGCTCATCCAGGACCTGCGCGACGAGTCGGCGCTGTGGGACGCGCTCACCGCCGAGGACGACGAGGAGGCCGATGCGGTGCGGACCGTCTTCGCCTGGTCCTACCGTGGGCTGGGCACCGTGCCCGCCCGGTTGTTCCGGCTGATCGGGCTGCATCCGGGGCCGGATTTCAGTGTGCCGGCGGTTGCCGCGCTGGCCGGGATGCCCGCCGCGCAGGTGCGGCAGCCGCTGGATGCGCTGGTCACCGCCCATCTGGTGGAGCAGCATGCGTCCGGGCGTTACCACCTGCACGACCTGTTGCGCGCGTACGCGGTCGACCAGGTACGGCAGTTCGAGGACGAGGAGAGCCGGCGGGAGGCGCTGCGTCGCGTACTGGAGTGGTATCTGCACTCGGCGGACGCCGCGCTGGCGCGGACCCAGCCGTTCAACCGCACCGTGCCGCTGGAACCACCGGCCGGCGTCGTACCGCTGGCCTTCGCCGGTCCCGCCGAGGCGGACGCCTGGTTCGACGGGGAACGCGACAACCTCGTCGCCGCCACCCGGATCGCGGCCGAGGCCGACCTGCCGCGCGTGGCGGGGCAGCTCGCCGCGATCCTCCGTAGCGTCTTCATGCACCGCAACGCTTTTGACGACTGGTTCGCCACCGCCCGGATCGGGCTGGTGGCGGCCCGCTCGCTCAGCGACCGGCGGGGCGAGGCGGAGGCGCTGGAGAGCCTGGGCAAGGCCCACTTCCAGGCCCGTCAGCTCGACGAGGCGGCCGAACACCACCGGGCGGCGTTGGCGATCCGACGCGACATCGGCGACGCGCACGGTGCGGCGGTGTCGGTGAACGCCCTCGGCCTGCTGGGGCTGCGGCACCGCCGGCTCACCGAAGCGCTCGCCCATTTCACGGACGCGCTCACCCGGTTCGAACGGCTCGGTAGCCGACGCTGGCAGGCCCTCCTGCTCAGCAACCTCGCCGAGACCCGCTACGAACTCGGGGAGCCGGCACAGGCTGTCGAGTTGCTGGAGCGGGCGCTTGCCGTGCAACGGGAGATCGCCGACCGGGCGCAGGAGGGCAACTCGCTGTTCTTCCTCAGCATGGCGTTGCGGGAGCTCGGACGCGTCGGGGAGGCCGACGCCGCCATCGGACGGGCGCTCGCCATCGCCGAGGATGCCGGCAGCCCGGTGTGGCTGGCGCACTGGCTGGTCGAACAGGCCCGGGTGCTGCGCGCGTCGGGACGGCCGGCGGAGGCGCTGGAGGCGGCACATCGCGCAGCCACGATCCAGCGGCGGCTGGGTGATCGCAGCCGCGAGGCGATGGCACTGAACGGCGCGGGCGAGGCGTACCGGGAGTTGGGCCGGGCGGCGGAGGCCGTGGCGTTCCACCTCCGCGCGGCGGCCACCCACCGTGGGCTCGGTGACACCTGGCACCTGGCGGCCTCCCTGGCGAATCTGGCCACCGCCCTGGTCGAGGCGGGTCGCCCTGGGGAGGCGGAGGCGACGCGTCGGGAGGCACGGGACCTGCTCGCCGGGTTCGACGACGCCCGTGCCGCCGCCCTGCGGGACAGCCTCGACGTCACCGGAGACAGCTGAACCCGCCCGCTCAGCCGAGCCCTCCGGCGAACACCGTGGACCGCCACTGGTCGAGCATGCCGCCGAGGGCGTCCGCCAGCATCGGCAGCTGGGGGGCCAGGGCGAGACAGGCGACGCCCCGCAGCATCCCCACCGCCGTCACGAACCGCAGCACCCCCTCGTCGAGGTCCCGCATGTTTCGGAGCTGCGCCGCACTCCGGTAGGCGGCTTCCCCCTCCGGACCGACGCCGACGACGTCCCACTCGACGGGCCCCAGCGTCACCATCTCGAAGTCGGCGTAGCGGTACCCGTCGACCCCGGCGACCATGTTGACGACCGGGGAGTCGCCGTGGACGGGTTGCAGGTCGATCCCGGGGAACGTCTTCTCGAACAGTTCGCGGGAGCGTACGAGTGGCGCCAGCACCTGCCATTCCCGGCGGGCGCGGTCCAGGTCGGCCGGGTCGATGAGCTCGGGCTGACGGTCGAGCGCGACGAGGCCGTCCTCGACGAACTGCGGTTCGGCGGCGGACAGGAACGACAACTCACCCGGGTAGTCGCGCAGCGCGGCGTGCAGTTCGGGTACGAGGCCACAGTTCGCCACGTAGTCGGGTTCCCCGGCCGGGGCCAGCTCGATCAACTGCCAGAACGTCATCGAGAAGCCGTCGTGCCGGACGGGTTCGCGGGGTACGAGGGGGCTGGGCGGGATGACCGGGACGCCCCGCTCGGTGAGCCATGCCGTCACGTCCAGTTCCGCCCGCTGCCGACCGGCCACACTGTCGAGGTCCGCATAGGCGGGCAGGACGGTGGGCACCCGGGCCACGACCGGCGACGGCGCGAGGTGCACGACCACGGAGAAGGCCTCGTATAGCACGCGGGCGTCGGTCACGTCGAGCCCCCGTGCGCGTCCGGCGTGGACGGCCGCGTCGACCGCACGCCGGGTCCGCTGGGCGATCTGCTCCGGGGTCAGGAAGCTCTGCATAGCCCCATCCTTCCGCACGCTACCGACAGGTCGGGATCTCCTCGGCCGTCCTCACCGGGTCGACGGCAGGAACGGGCTGGGTGCCCCGCTCCATGACACCTGCAGCGCCTCGCGGGCGCGGGTGCTGGCCACGAACAGCAGGCAGCGTTCGTCCGGTCCGGGTGGCACGGCGGCCCGCAGCACCCGCCACTACGCGGGGTGCAGGTCCTGCGCCTCGTTGACCACCACATGGTGGTAACCGTGGGTGGCCCGGTCCGCGCCGGCGAGCAGGTCCGCGGCCTGCGCGCAGATCTGCGGGTACGTTGCGGACCCGGCGGCGGTCAGCTCCGCGTGGAACATCTCGACGGCATCCCACACCTGGTCACGTTGGCGGGTGCCTAACGCCGAACCCCGGCCCCGGCGGCTCGCCGCGCGGTAGTCGTCCCGGTCTTCACTGGCCTTCACCCTCACCTCTGGCCGAGCGCAGCGCCGCCAGAAAGTCGCCCATGTCGTCGATCGGTGCCCCTCGTAGCTCTTCGACCGAACGGACTGGCGTCACACCCTGCGCCCTGGCGATGTCGTCCAGGCTCTTCGGCTCGGCCGAGTCGAGCCTGTGCAGGCTCGACAGGTGCAGAATGTGGATCGTCGTGCCGTTGGGTTCGAGCTCGGCGACGCCCTCGGCCATCACCACCTGGTCCATCGCGTCCAGCACGGCGTCCCGCAGGTCGGAGTCAAAGTCACAGAGGATACTTCCGGCGTAAGTGTCGATCCGGCAGCGCAGGGTCGCGGGGGAGAAATCCCCCATGTGCAGGCGGCCGACGATCGTCGATTCCTGGGCGATCTTTTCCAGGGATGTCCGGCGGACGGCTCGGTGTAGCGCTTCGTCGATCACGAACCGGGTGCGACCGCCCTGCCACAGCTCCACCCGGGTGACGCCCCTGGCGCTGATCCCACCGGTCAGACTTCGCAGCTGGTTGAGCACCTGCGGGCCGAAATGAGGGGGCAGGATCTCCGGTCGTTCACGGAGACGGTTCGTGCCCTCTTCGAGCGCCGTCAGCGCCTGTTCCAACACTCCTTCGTCGAGCGAGAGCTGCCCGGTTCGCGCGATGTCCAGCAACGCCGAGCCCGCTCGGAATCCAACGAAGTCGAGCCGTACCGCGTCCACGATCTCGCGGGGTCGGCGGCCGGGGCCGGTAGCTTTGCCGGCGATACTCAGCGCCAGCAACTCCAGGGCCGCCTGCAACCCGCTCGCCAGCCGGGACAACTCGGCGAGGGGCAGGCGACCGCCCTCCGTCGCCGGCCCGACCGCCCGCAGCGTCAGGTCGACGGCCGACGAATCATCAGTCGCCATCGTCCCCTCCTCCGCGCTTCGCGCTGCCGGTCCAGAAAGGGTACGCGCCGAGCGCCACAGCACCGGGCGCAACGCCGAGCGACACCCCGGTCACTCGCCGCTCAGCCGGGGTGCAGCTCTTCGCCGATCTTGGTGATCAGCCGGCGTGACTCCTCCTCGTCCAGGGCCGCCCCGTCCAGGCCCGCCCAGACCTGCTCGTAGGCGGCCCACTCCGCCGGCCGGTCGAGGTAGAGCGCCCCGGTCAACGACTCCTGGTAGACCACCGGCGGGTCGGGGTCGGCGCGCAGGCCCAGCGGAAACTCCAGCAGCACGAACGAGCCGGTGAGCGCCCCGTCGTGCGCCGCGGCGGCCAGCGGCAGCACCCGGATCGACACCTGCGGCAGCAGGCTCGCCTCCGCCAGGTGCCGGAGTTGTCCGGCCGTCACCGCCGCGCCGCCCACCTTTCGCAGCAGCACCGCCTCGGCGAGCAGCACCTCGTAGCGCGGCGGTCGGGGCAGTCGCCGCCGGAGCAGGTCCTGCCGCCGCAGCCGCGCCTCGACCGGCTGTTCCCGCTCCTCGGGGGTCGCGCCGGGCCGGCGCGGGCAGGTCGCGGCGGCGTACGCCCGGGTCTGCAGCAGGGCGGGGACGAGCGCGCCGGCGTGCTCGCGGAGCCGGCACGCGGCGGACTCCAGGCCGCCGTAGAGGTCGAACCATTCGGGTACGGGGTCGCCGTACGCGTGCCACCAGCCCCTCCCCCGCGTCTCTCCGGCCAGCGCGACCAGCGCGGCGGTCAGCGCGCGCCGCGCCGCGTACAGCTCGCACATGGCCCGTACGTCGACTGCGCGCACCATGCCGAGGCCGCTTTCGATGCGCCACATCTTGTGTCGGCTGCACTCCAGCGCCTCGGCCGCCGCGTCCAGCGTCATGCACGCCGCGATGCGCAGCTCCCGCAGCACCCGCCCGAGGTGCCGGCGCGGCACGGACGAGCCGGTGGCCTCAACCATCGGAACCCGCCCGCCGCTGGCGGGGCACCCGCACCCGGTAGCGGTCCGCGCGCTGGTTGGGCGTCTCCGCCGCCCGCCGCGCGTGACCGGGCACGCCGTCGCACCGCGACGTCACCACCCCATCGGGTACGACGCCCTCGACCGTCCTGCGCCGCCAGCGCCCCGGGCCGTTCCCGTCGGGCACCACCTGCCCGGTCAGGTCCACCGCGACCGTCCCGGCCCGCAGAAACCACTTCCACCGCCTACCCATGCCGCCTCCCTCGCCGACTTGGAGAGATCCTAGCAAGCTTGTAAAGCCTGTAAAGACAGCATGGGGATGCTTTATACGTCCCCGAAATCGGCTGCTTTGCTGACCTCATGCCATACGCACAGCCACTCTGGCGACAGATCAGAGATGACCTGCGCGCGAAGATCAAGTCTGGCATCTACCCACCAGGGAGCAAGCTCCCCTCTGCGCGTCTCCTCGCCGAGGAGTACGACACGAGCCACGTGACCATCCGCCGTGCTCTCGACTCGATGATCGAGCTTGACGAACTGGTCGGCCGCGCGGGCATCGGTGTCTTCGTCGCTGGCCCGCCGCAGCAGACCTCGTAGCCCACTGCTCGACGAACCCGCAGGTCAGGGGTTCGCGCTGCCGTCTCCGAGGCGGTCGAGGTTGGCCAGGAGCGCTTCGATCTCGGCAGAGGCTGGACCGCCGCCTGCCTGGCCGGCGCGCTCAACCGTCAGTATCTGATGGACAGCGGCTTCCCGGTCAACATCCCGCAAGGCCGACCCCGGCCACAGCAGCGGAGGCGGGCTGCTTGCGCCGGGCGGTGGTCCTCAACTGCCGGATGGACGGCGGGTGCCGGTGACCACCGTGCGGGGCAGCCGACCCGCGCGGGAATGACCGGCCAGGGTGTCGCCGTCCACGACCACGTCGAAGTCGAGGTGCAGGCGCATCGGCCGGGTCACCGACTGCCGCCAGGTCACGCGGGCGTCGGCGCAGGTCACCGCCGCCAGCGCCACGGTCTCCGCCGCGGTCGACGCGGTGCCGGTGAGCGCGCCGCCGGTGTCGTGGAAGACGTAGGTGGCGCGCAGCGTGCCGATGGGGGTCCTCAGGCTGACGTCCCAGGTGCCGATGACGGGGTGTACCACCGTTCCTCCTCAGACCGGGACGGGAAGGTGGCCGGCGGCACGCCACACGGTGCCGCGTCGCTCGTAGGCGAAGAGGGTCTCCACGGCGTGCGCGACCCGGGGGCCGAACTCCCGTTCCAGGATGTGCAGCCCGAGGTCCAGGCCGGAGGTGACACCACCCGCGGTGACGAGGTCGCCGTCGTCGACGACCCGCGCCGGCACCGCGTGTACGCCGGTGGCGTCGAGCACGTCCATGCCGAGGTGGTGGGTCACCGCGTGGCGGCCCTCGATCAGACCGGCCATGGCCAGGGCGAGCGACCCGCCGCAGACGGCCGCCACCGTCACGTCGGGATTGTCGAGGGCGGCGCGCAGCAGCGGTACGGCCGCCGAGTCGGCGAACCGGGCCAGCAGCACGGGGATGGTCACCGCACCCTCGTCGGGGTCGCCGGTGCTCGGACCGCTGGCACCGGGCACCACGACGTAGCCCGGCCGGGTCGGGTCCAGCGTCCCGGTCGCCCGCAGCGTCAGGCCACGGGTGCCGCTGACCACCTCCCTCGGGCCCTGCGCCGAGACGAGTTCCACCGCCAGGGCGCCGCCGACGGCGTCGCCGCCGGCGGCGAGGACCTCGAAGGGCGCGACGACGTCGAGCGGGTCGAACCCGTCGAACAACACGATCTGTACCAACATGCCACCGATCCTCGGCTTCGCCGCCTGAACCGGCCAGTGGCACGATTGCCATCGTCCGACTGTTTCTTGCCGTCCGCCGACGATCCCGGGGAGGTGCCGTCGTGCACACCGTGGTGGTCCTGGCGCTGCCGGGCACGATCGCGTTCGACCTGGCCACCCCGATCGAGGTGTTGGGCCGGGTGTGGTTGCCGGGCGGCCGGGCCGGCTACCGGGTGCTGGTCTGCGGCAGCGGGCCGGTCGTCGACGCGGGCCCGCTGCGGCTGTCCGTCGACCACGGCCTCGACGCGCTCGCCGCCGCCGACACCGTCATCGTGCCCGGCCGGTACGACCCGGCCACGCCGGTGCCCGGCGCGGTGCTGGACGCGTTGCGGGCGGCTGCTGCCGTCGGCGTCCGGATCGCCTCGATCTGCGTGGGCGCGTTCACCCTCGCCGCCGCCGGGTTGCTCGACGGTCGACGGGCCACCACGCACTGGGCCGCCGCCGAACTGTTCCAGGCGATGTTCCCGGCCGTCCGGGTGGACCCGGCGGTGCTGTACGTCGACGCCGGCCAGTTCGTCACCTCCGCCGGGGCGACGGCGGGTGTGGACATGTGCCTGCACCTGGTCCGCCGGGACCACGGTGCCGCAGTCGCCGCCGACGCGTCCCGGCAGGCCGTGGCCCCGCTGCACCGCGACGGGGGGCAGGCGCAGTTCATCGTGCGCCCCGGCGTGGACCCCGGCGGGGCGGGTCTCGGCCCGGTCCTGCAATGGTGGGAGTCGCACGCGCACGAGCGGCTGACCCTGGCCGACGTGGCCGCCCGGGCCGGGCTCAGCGTGCGTACCCTCAATCGCCGTTTCCACGAGGAGACCGGCCGTACCCCGATGCAGTGGGTCGCCGCCGTGCGGATCCGCCGGGCGCAGGAGCTGCTGGAACGCACCGACCACGGTGTCGACCGGATCGCCCACCTCGTCGGTTTCGCCTCACCGGCGCACTTCCGGGTCCAGTTCAAGCGGCTCAGTGGAGTCTCACCGCAGGTGTACCGCAGGACCTTCGTCGCCGGGCGGGTGCCCGGCTGAGCGGGGGCCTTCGTTCGTCGTCCCCGTGCGACCCCGGCCGGCTTCCCGCACGCACGGTAGGAGGCCGGACCCCCGTCGGTGGGGCATACCGGCAGGCCGGGACGATCCGGCCCGGCGGAATGCCCGACATTCGCCATTCGTAATGGTCACTGTCCGCCACCACCGTCATGACCCACTGACCTCAACGGGTGTTAAGTCGACGCTCATTCCCGGCACATGGTTGACGGCCCGCATCCCGAGGGCAATCATGTTGTTCACCGGATTCCCGGCCCGCGCAAATGTCGGATCTGGTAGTTGTTCCGGCGTTTCGACGCGGTTGCCGCGAGGCGGATGCCCCGTGCGCAATTCCCTGTCGATCCGGTCGGGAAAACTGCCGCAGGCAGTCAGGAGCACACCGGTGAACGGGAACGACGAAGATCCCGCGCCGACCCGGCCCCGGCCGGCTTCACACGGCGCTGAGCTGCATGAACGGCTTGCCCTGCACGGTGGCGCACCGATCCGCCGCACCCCCTGGCCCACCTACGACAAAGGCGCGGTGCACGTCTGCTCCGACGACGAGGAAGCGGCGATGCGCGCTATCCGCAGTCACCTCTATTTCCGCTACGACCACCGCACCGAGGCGGAAACAGAGTGCGGGCAGTTCGAGGCGGAACTGTGCCGCTATTTCGGTACCCGGCACGCCCTCGCCGTATCCAGTGGCACCGCCGCGCTCGCCCTGGCGATCATGGGTGCCGCCGTTCCGCCCGGCTCATTGGTGGCCTGCCCGGGATTCACTTTCGTCGCCACCCCGAGCGCCATCGTGCTGGCCGGGTGCCGACCATTCCTGGTCGAGGTGGACGACGACCTGCGGATGGACCTCGACGACCTGCGCCGCCGCTGGCGACCGGAGATCAAGGCGATCCTCGTGGTGCACATGCGCGGTTTCGCCGCCGACGTCGCCGCGCTGGCCGCCTTCGCCGCCGAGATGGGCGTACCGCTGATCGAGGACGCGGTGCCCGCGCTCGGCGCCGAACTGCACGGCCGCAAGCTCGGCACGTTCGGCGTGGCCGGGGCGTTCAGCACCCAGTCCGACAAGGCGCTCAACTGCGGTGAGGGCGGCTTCCTGGTCACCGACGACAGCACCCTGTTCGGCCGGGCGGTGGCGCTGTCCGGGGCGTACGAGGGGCGGCTGCGGCGGCACTTCCCCGGCACCGAGCCACCCGTCGACGGGTTGGACCTGCCCCTGCTCAGCCTGCGGATGGATGAGATCCGGGCCGCTCTGCTGCGCGCCGAGCTGACCCGGCTGCCGCAGCGGCTGGCGCTGTTCCACCGCAACTACGCCCAGGTCAGCGGCGCGCTGGCCGACCTGCCGGGGATCGCTATCCGCAACCCGGTCGCGCCCGGGGCGTACCTCGGTGAGGCGTTCGTGTTCCGGGTGCCCGGCGGCGACGCCGGCTGGTTCGCCCGCGCCCTGCGCGCCGAGGGCATCGACGCCCGCAACATCGGCGCGGACGACGACCTCAACGTGCGGGCCTTCTGGAACTGGCGGTTCATGTACGACGACCGTGACCCGGCACGGATCCGGGCCGCCCTGCCACGCACCGCCCGGCTGCTGGCCGAGACGGTCGACGTGCCGCTGTCGTCCAGCCTGACCCCCGACGACTGCGACCAGCTGATCCGCGCGGTCCGCAAGGTCGCCGCCGCGGCGGGGACGCCCGGCGGCGCGGCACCGGACGGATCGCTCCCGGCGGCCGTCGGGGTGGAGCCGGTGCGGGCATGACCACCGCCCCGACCCGGGACACCACCGTCCCCCGGCTGGCGATGGTGGGCATCTTCGGTGGCCTCTTCGCCGGCTACCTGGGGCTCACCGCGGTCATCCCGGTGCTCCCGGCGTTCCTGCGCGACCGGCACGACGCCGGGGACTTCACCGTCGGCCTGGTGGTCACCGTGACGGCGGTGACCGCGCTGCTGGTCCGCCCGGTCGCGGGCGCGTTGGCCGACCGGTACGGCCACCGCACGGTGATGCTGACCGGGGCGCTGGCCGTCGCCGCCGGGGGCCTGCTCTACCTGCTGCCGTTGGGCGTGCCCACGCTGGTCGCGGTGCGGCTGCTGCTCGGGGCCGGGGAGGCCGCCCTGTTCACCGCCGGTGCGGTGTGGACGGTGGCGTTGGCCCCGCACCACCGGCGCGGCCAGCTCATCGGCCTGTACGGGGTGAGCATGTGGGGCGGCATCTCCGCCGGCACGTTCCTCGGGGCGACCCTGCAACAGGTCTCCTTCACCGCGGTGTGGGTGCTCAGCGCCGCCGCGCCGCTGCTCGCCGCCGGGCTGGTCGCCGTGGTGCCGACGCCGCCCCGGACCGCCCCGGGCGGCGGTGGCGGTGGCCTGCTGCTGCGTCCGGCGCTGCTGCCCGGGATCGCGCTGACCCTCGGCGCGGCCGGTTACGCCGGGCTCGCCGCGTTCGTGGTGCTGCACCTCGACGCCCGCGACATCGGGCACGGGGTGGTGGTGCTGAGCTGCTTCAGCGCCGTCTACGCCGGCACCCGGCTGGTCATCGGGCACCTGCCCGACCGGCTGGGCCCGCGCCGGGTGGCCGCCTGGTGCGGGGTCGGCGAGGCGGTCGGGCTGGCCGTCGTCGCGGTCGCCCCGAACCTGCCGGTCGCGGTGGCCGGCAGCGTGGTCATGGGGGTCGGCTTCTCGCTGCTGCACCCGTCGCTGGCGCTGATGGTGATGGACCGGACCGACCCGGCCCGGCAGGGCGCGGCGATCGGCGCGTACACCTCGTTCTGGGATCTGGGGCTCGCGGTGTGGGGGCCGGTCACCGGCCTGGTCGCCGCCGGCTTCGGCTACCCGGCGGTCTTCGTCGTCGGCGCGGCCTGCGCGCTGGTCGCGGCGGCCCTGGCGGTACGCATCGGCCGCCCCCGCACACCCACGGAGGTACCCGCCGGATGAGCGAGCCGTTGACCGTCCTGTGTATCACCGGCTGGTGCCGCAACGGCAGCACCATCATCGGCAACGTCCTCAACGAGGTGCCCGGCTTCTTCCACGTCGGTGAGCTGCACTTCCTGTGGAAGAACGCCACCGGCCGCGGGGTCAACGACAGGTGCGGCTGCGGCGAGGCGTTGACCGGCTGCCCGATCTGGTCGACGGTGCTGCCGATCGGCCGGCCCGCCGGGACGTCCCCGGACGCGCACGCCGCGACGGTGATCCGGCGGCAGTGGTCCCGGGTGCGTACCCGGCACACCTGGCGGGTGCTGCGGCGCGGCCTGTACGACGACGAGATCCGCGCGCACGCCGACCTGATGGGCCGGGTCTACCACGGCATCGCCGAGCGGACCGGGGCACGGGTGATCGTGGACACCACGAAGATCCCCGGCGAGGCGGCGCTGCTGGCGCACCTGCCCGGCATCCGGCCGTACTACGTGCACCTGGTCCGCGACCCCCGGGCGGTGGCGCACTCGTGGCGGGAGCCCAAGCAGTACGTCTACGCGATGTCCGCCGCCCGCAGCACCGGCTACTGGCACGGCTTCAACCGGGCCGCCGCCGCGATCACCCGTCGGTACCCGGACCGGTCGATGTTCCTGCGCTACGAGCAGTTCACCGCCGACCCGGCCGGCACCGTCGACGCGCTGCTGCGGCTCTGCGCCGCCGACCCGGCCGGCAACCCCGTGCGTGACCGCACCGTGCACCTGCACACCAACCACACGGTCACCGGGAACCCGGACCGGTTCCGCACCGGGCCGACGCTCATCCGGGACTCCGACGACGGCTGGCGGCGCACCCTGTCCCCCGGCCGGCGGTGGGCCGCGACCGCGCTGGCCTGGCCGCTGTTCGGCCGCTACGGCTACCGCTCCCCCGGCCCCGCGACGGTCGGCAGCACATCGGACAACGGGAGGTAACAGTCGTGGATCTCGGGCTGAAGGGGCGGGTCGCCCTGGTCGCGGGTGGCACCAGCGGCATCGGGTTGGCCTGCGCGAAGGAGTTCGCCGCAGAGGGCGCCCAGGTGGCGATCTGCGGACGCGACCCGCACCGGCTGGAAGCCGCGCAACGGGAGGTGGCGCAGGTGGCGACCGGTCGGGTCAGCGCCACCAGCGTCGACCTCACCGACCCCGACGCGGCCCGCGACTGGGTCGACGCGGTCGCCGCCGACCTGGGCGGGGTGCACGTGCTGGTGGCCGGCGGCGGCAGCCCGCCGGTCGGCACCGCCGGCGGTTTCGCCGTCGACGACTACCGGGCCGCCGTGGACCGGGTGCTGCTGCCGGCGGTGGCGCTGGCCACCGCCGCGCTGCCGCACCTGCGGGCCGCCGGCTGGGGACGGCTGCTGTTCGTCGCCTCCGAGACGGCCTGCGTGCCGATCGGGCCGCTGGTGCTCTCCGGGGTGACCCGGGCGGCGCTGGTCCGGTTCGCCCAGGGCCTCGCCGTCGACGTGGGCCGCGACGGCATCACCGTCAACGTGCTCGCCCCGGGCGGGGTACGGACCCCGCCGATGGAACGCGCCGCCGCCCGGCTCGCCACCGACGGCGACGTGGAGGCCCGGCTGGCGGCGATGGGCCACCACAGCGCGGTGGGCCGGCTGGCCCGGCCGGACGAGGTGGCCGCGGTGGCCGCCTTCCTGGCAAGCGAGCGGGCCTCCTTCGTCACCGCCGGGGTGCACCTGATCGACGGCGGGGCCGCCGCGACCGGCCCGGAGCTGCCCCACCTGACCGGCGTCGGCAGGAACACCTACGCCTGAGCCCGCCCACACCCCCGCCCGCCCCGCGCACGAAGGAGTGCCGCATGTCCACGACCAGCCAGTTCACCGAACGGGACGTCTCCGAGTTCTTCGACCAGACCACCCAGACGTACCTCAGCTTCTGGGACAGCGAGGGGGTGCTGCACACCGGCTACTTCGCCGACGCCGACGACACCGACTACCCGGCGGCGGCCGACCGGACGTCCGACATCCTGGCCACCGAGGCCGGCATCGACGCGTCCTCGACGGTGCTGGACGTCGGCTGCGGCTGCGGCAACTTCCTGCTGCGGCTGGCCGGGCGCACCGGCTGCCGGGGCGAGGGGCTGGACCTGAGCATCGAACGGGTCCGCTTCGCCCAGACCAAGCTGGCCGAACGCGGGGGTGGCCTGCCGGTCGCCTTCCGGCACGGCTCGGCCACCGCCATGCCGTACGCCGACGGCAGCTTCAGCCACGTGGTCAGCCAGGACGCGCTGTTCCTGGTGCCGGACAAGGCGCGCAGCCACGCGGAGATGTTCCGGGTGCTCACCCCCGGCGGGACGCTGGCCGTCACCGACTTCCTGCAACCCGTCGCCGAGGTCGGCGAGGCGGCCCGCCGGCACGTCTACGACCGGGTGCGGTGGAGCAGCGGCTACTCCCTCGACGGCTACCGGGAGGCGTTGACGGCGGCCGGGTTCGAGGTGACCGTCGCCCGCAGCCTCGACACGCACATCCGCCAGACGTACCGGGTGCTCGGGGAGACCGCCCGGCAGCGGGCCGCCGCAAGCGTCGACGAGGCGGCCCGGCGGTGGATCCTCGGCTTCGCCGCCTCCTGCGACGAGATCCAGGCGGCGATCGACCGGGGCGAGTTCGGCTGGGGCATGTTCGTCGCCCGCAAGCCGGCCTGACCGGCCGCACCGACCCGCGTACCAGCTTCGCAACCAGGAGGGCAACCATGCAGCGCACCGACGCCGTCAAGCGGACGATCGCCGAGGTCGTCGCCGAACGCAGGACCCAGATGTCGCCAGGCGGGTTGTTCGTCGAGGCGTTCGCCAAGGACGGTTTCGACACCAGTGTCGACTACGACGTCACCATCACCGACTCGCTGACCAGCTCCCGGCGCAAGCCCCGCTACCCGTCGCGGAACATGCTCAAGGTGGTGGACCTGTCCCGGGAGCCGCAGGAGTTCTACTGGCACGAGAGCCCACCGCGCCCCGGTGACCCCGTCGTGGACGGCGCGGACCTGCGCCGGGAGGCCGCCAACCACTTCCACCGCTCCCCCATCCCGCAGCTGCTGACCACCCGGGCCTGGGTGCAGGTGCCCGACGAGCTGTGGGCCGACCCGGTGGGTTTCGCCCAGTTCATCGACTACCGCCTGGTGGTGCGGCTGGCCACCGCCGAGAACCACACCATCCTGCGCGGCGAGGGCGGGCTGCTGAACATGCCGCAGCTCGGCCGGCTCACCGACCCCGCGCCGTTCGCCTCGACCATTCTGGCCGCCTGCAACGAGGTGGAGCAGATGGGCAGCACCGCCGACGGCCTGATCATCAACCCGGCCGACTACTACCGGCTGCTCGGCGAGGGGCACCTGATGCGCGACGTGGAGGACAACGGCGTGTTCATCGTCCGGACCCGGCTGGTCGACCCGGGCACCGCGATCGTCGGCGACTTCGGCCACGGCGCGGTGCTCTTCGACGCCGGCCGGTCGACCATCCGGTTCGCCGAGCCGCCGCCGGGCACCTTCGCCGAGCCGGGTCGGGCGTTGTGCGCCGAGATCTGGGAACGGGTCGTGGTCAACCTGCCCACCTGCTTCTTCGTCGTCACCCTGTAGCGGGGGCCGACATGGCGACCACGCCCGCGCCGCACGACGTACCCGCACGGTCCGATCCCGACGTCCTGGTCGTCGGCGCGGGCGTGGCCGGGCTGTTCTGCGCCTGGTTCCTGCGCCGGGCCGGGCTGAGCGTGACCGTGGTGGACCGGGGCGAGGTCGGCGACCCGGCCGCCTGCTCGTCGGGCAACACCGGCTTCGTCGGCACCCAGGGGGCCGCCCCGCTGGCCGAGCCGGGGGTGCCGGCGAAGGGGCTGCGCTGGTTGCTCCACCCGGACAGCCCGTTCCACGTCCGGCCCCGGCCCGACCGGGAGCTGCTGACCTGGCTGTGGCACTTCCGCCGCAACTGCACGCAACGGCAGGCCCGCGCCGGCTTCGAGGTGCTGCTCGACCTCAAGCAGCGCAGCCTGGCCATCCTGCGGGAGGTCTGCGCCCACGACGAGCTGGCCGGCACCCTCACCGCCCGCGGCATGCTGCTGGCCTGCCGTACTTCCGAGGGGTACGCGCAGGCGCGGGCGTCGGTGCCGGCGGCGGTGGCCCGGGGGGTGCCGCTGCGTACCGTGGACCGGGCGGAGCTGGCCCGGCTGCAACCGGGCGTCGAGTTCGCCGTCGCCGGGGCGCTGCTCAACGAGGAGGGCGCCGCGCTACGTATCCCGGCGTTCCTGGTCGCGTTCGCCCGGCTGTTGCGGGCCGCCGGGGTGGAGATCCTCACCGACACCGAGGTACGCGGCTTCGACACCGTCGGCCGTCAGGTCCGCGCCGTGCGCACCAGCCGGGGCGACCTGCGCCCCGGCGAGGTGGTGCTCGCCGCCGGGGTGTGGTCGGTGGCGTGCGCCAGGCAGTTGGGCGTCGGCCTGCTGCTGCAACCCGCCAAGGGGTACGCGGTGACCGTCGACGCCGGCCCGGCCACCCCGACCCTGCCGGTTCTGCTCAGTGAGGGGAAGGTGGCCGTCATGCCGTTGGGCGACCGGATACGGCTGGCCGGGACGCTGGAGTTGACCGGCCTGGACACCAGCGTGTCCCCGCGTCGGGTCGACGGCATCCGGCGCACCGTGCGGTCGTACCTGCCGGGGTGCGACACCGGGGGCCGGGTGCAGGTGTGGAGCGGGCTACGGCCGTGCACCCCGGACAGCCTGCCGCTGATCGGCCGGCTCGGGTCGTACGGCAACGTCAGCGTCGCGACCGGGCACGGGCACATCGGGATGGGGATCGCCCCGGCCGGCGGGCGGCTGCTCGCCCAGCTCGTCACCGGGGCGACGCCGGACGTGCCACTGGCGACGTTCGCGGTGGACCGGCACCGGCGGGGGCACCGGTGAACGCCCCCACGATCGGGGTGCTCTGCCTGCAGACCAGCTTCGACAAGATCCCCGGCCACATCCGCAACCCGGCGACGTTCGACTTCCCGGTGGTGTACCGGGTCGTCGAGGGGGCCACCCCGCAACGGCTGGTCCGCGAGGCCGACCCGACCCTGCTCACACCGTTCGTCACGGCGGCCCGGGACCTGCAGGGCGCCGGGGTCGCCGCGATCACCGGGGCGTGCGGTTTCCTGGTGCTGTTCCAGGCCGAGCTGGCCGCCGCCGTGGACGTGCCGCTGCACTCGTCGAGCCTGCTCCAGCTGCCGATGGTGCACCGGATGCTCGGTCCGGGCCGGACGGTCGGGGTGCTGACCGCCGACGCGGCGGCGCTGACCCGCCGGCACCTGGCCGCGGTCGGCGCGCAGGACGTGCCGGTCCGGGTGGCCGGCATGGCCGACGCGCCGGAGTTCCGCGAGGTGATGCTGGAGGGTCGACGCGACGCCCTCGACGTCGACCGGTTGGCCGCCGAGGTGGTGGCGCGGGCGGATGCCCTGGCCGGGCCGGACCTGGGGGCGGTGGTCATCGAGTGCACCGACCTGGTGCCGTTCGCGTACCTGGTCCAGGCCCGGCTCGGGGTGCCGGTCTACGACATCGTCACCCTGACCACGATGGTCCACGCCGGCCTGGCCCGGCACCCGTACGCCGACCGCCGGTAGGTCTCGTTCCCCGTTCCGCCGGGCGGCCGGGTCCCCTGGGGACCCGGCCGACCGGCGGTCTTTTGTGGCTTCCCACAGGTAGCGCGGCGGTCGCGTCGGGCCGGGGCCGACGCCGGGGCCGATCCGCAGGTGATGCGGTATTCACGATTTCAAACTCCGCCATTGTCACGAGTTTCCGGCCGGATCCTCACCGTCGGTCGATGACGCATCGCACTGTGCGCGACGGCCCGCCGATCGCAGGATTGACGTCAACCGATCAGGGGATGGGAGGCAGCCGAGATGGACGACAGATACGACTCGTACTGCGCGGTCGATCCGCTCTTCTACGACTCGTTGTCCAGCGCGAGCGCCACCGCCACCGGCATCGGCTACGCCACCGACCGCCCGCAGCCGGCGGACTGGGAACGCGAGGTCAAGGACGACTGGCTGATCCACGCGCCGGTCGGCGGCACCCTGCCCGCCCAGGGCTGGAAGATCCACGTCTCGGCCCGGCTGGACAACGCCGAGCGGGTCCTCGCCCGGGTGATGGACTACTGCGAGCCGCGCGGCATCCCGTTCAAGCACCTGCGCGGCCCCCGGATGCTGCTGATGCGCAACAGCAAGTACGCCCGCCGGGGCGGCAGCGGCAAGTTCGTCACCGTCTACCCCCGTGACGACGCCGAGCTGGAGCTGACCGCCAAGGAGCTGGCGGCGCTGCTCGACGGCGAGCAGGGCCCCTACATCCTCAGCGACCTGCGCTACGGCGACGGCCCGGTCTACCTGCGCTACGGCGGTTTCGCCGCCCGTTTCTGCCTCTCACCCGAGGGGCAGGTGGTGCCCGCCATCGCCGACGCCACCGGGACCCTGGTGCCCGACCGCCGCGACCCGGTGTTCCACCTGCCCGACTGGGTGACCCTGCCGGACTTCCTCGCCCCGCACCTGGCCGCCCGCAACGCCGCCAGCACCACCGAGCTGCCCTACCGGATCGAGAAGGTCATCCACTTCTCCAACGGCGGCGGCCTGTACGAGGCGCGGGACACCCGGACCGACACCCGGGTGGTGCTGAAGGAGGCCCGCCCGTACGCCGGCCTCGACGCCACCGGCGCGGACGCGGTGACCCGGCTGCGCCGGGAGGCCACCGTGCTGCGCCAACTCGCCGACGTCCCGCACCTGGTGCGGGTGCACGACGAGTTCAGCTTCGGCGGGCACGAGTTCCTGGCCCTGGAGTTCGTCGAGGGCCGCCCGCTCAACCAGGTCGTCGTGCAGCGCTACCCGCTGGTGCACCCGGACGCCGACCGCGCCGGCTACACCCGCTGGGCGCTGGACGTGCACCGGCAGGTCGCCGAGGCGGTCGAGGCCATCCACGCGCACGGCATCGTCTACGGCGACCTGCACATGTTCAACATCATGGTCGGCGACGACGGCGCGGTCACCCTGATCGACTTCGAGGTCGCCGCCCCGGCCGCCGAGGCGAGCCGCCCGGCGCTGCGCAACCAGGCGTTCGCCGCGCCCCGCGACCGGGTCGGCCCCGACGTCGACCGGTACGCCCTGGCCTGCCTGCGGCTCGCCCTGTTCCTGCCGCTGACCGCGATGCTGCGGCTGGCCCCGGACAAGGCGGCGCACCTGGCCGACGTGGTGGCCGAGCACTTCCCGGTCGACCGGACGATCCTCGACGAGACCGTCGCGGTGATCGTCGGCGACCCGCCGGCCACCGGCACGGCGACCCCGACGGCACCCGCAGCGGCGAGCCGGCTGGACCCGGACGTGGTGCGGGTCGACCCGGACGACTGGCCCGGCCTGCGCGACCGGCTGGTCCGGGCGATCACCGCCAGCGCCACACCGCACCGCGACGACCGGCTCTTCCCCGGTGACATCCGGCAGTTCAGCGGCAACGACGGCGGGCTGAACCTCGCCCACGGCGCGGCCGGGGTGCTCTGGGCGCTGCACGCCACCGGCGCGCCCGTCGACCCCGACCACGTCCGCTGGCTGATCGACCGGGTCCGGGAACCCGCCTCCGGCAGCCGACTCGGCCTCTTCGACGGGCTGCACGGGGTGGCGTACGTGCTGGACCTGCTCGGCCAGCGCGACGAGGCCCGCCGGCTGCTCGACCGCTGCCTCGGCGAGCCGTGGACGGAACTCGGCAACGACCTGGTGGGTGGGCTGCCCGGCATCGCGCTGAACCTGACCCACTTCGCCACGCTGACCGGCGAGGACCGCTACGAGGCCGCCGCCCGACAGGCCGTCGACCTGGTCGTCGACCGGCTCGGTGACGTCGACTCGGTGGCCGAGGTCAGCGGCGGCCGGCACCCGTACGCCGGGCTGATGCGCGGCGGCGCGGGAGTGGCCCTGATGCTGCTGCACCGGTACGAGCGGGAACCCGACGCACGGCTACTCGACCACGCCGAGACCGCGCTGCGGCAGGACCTGCGCCGCTGCGTGCGCCGCGACGACGGGCACCTGGAGGTCAACGAGGGCTGGCGGACCATGCCGTACCTCGCGGAGGGCAGCGTCGGGGTGGGGCTGGTGCTCGACCGGTACCTGCGCCACCGTCCCGACGAAGCGCTGCGCGAGCAGGCCGACGCGATCCGCCGCTGCGCCGACTTCCCGTTCTACGCCCAGTCCGGGCTGTTCGCCGGACGCGCCGGCATCGTGGCCTACCTGGCCGCCCGGGGCGAGTACGACGTGGCCCACGACCAGGCACGCCTGCTGGGTTGGCACGCCCTGCCGTACGCCGGTGGCACCGCCTTCCCCGGCGACCAGTTGCTGCGGCTGTCGATGGACCTGGCCACCGGCACGGCCGGCGTGCTGGCCGCCGTGGCCGCCAGCCGACCCACCGATCCGGTCCGGTTGCCGCTGCTGGCGCCGACCGGCGACCCCACCCCGGCCGCCTGACGGCCCACCCGCTCCCCGGGGGTCACCCCGGGGCCACCCGACCCGACGACTGTGGAAAGGAGGAAAGACATGGCCCTGCTCGACCTTCAGGGGATGGAGCTGCCGGCCGCCGAGCGCACCGGCGGTGGTAGCCGGGCGAGTCTGCTGCTCTGCGGCGACAGCTCGCTGAGCGTCACCACCTGCAACTGAACCGACGGTCGTCGACCCGACGACCCGACCGGATTCACACCAGGCACATCCGCACCGAACACCGACAGAAAGAGGTAAGACCATGGCTCTGCTCGACCTCCAGGCGATGGAACTGCCGGCCACCGAGCGCACCGGCGGCGGCAGCCAGGCCAGCCTCCTGCTCTGCGGCGACAGCTCGCTGAGCGTCACCACCTGCAACTGATCGACCGGTATCGCATGGCCCCGGACCGGCACCTGCCGGTCCGGGGCCGCGCGGCGTGGGAGGGGACGCGATGACACCGACCGACCGGCTCCTGCTGCGGGCCGTCCGCGCGGCCGGCTGGTGGACCCCGACGCTGGCCGTGGTCACCGTGGCCGGCACGGTCGCCGAGCTGGCCCTGCCGGCCGTGCTGGGCCGGGCCGTCGACGCCGCCGTCGGCACCGCGCCGCAGGGCTCCCCCGACCGGTGGCTGGCCGCCGTCGTCGGGTTGATCGCGCTGCTGGTCGTCGTCGGCGTCGTGCGGGACTACGGCACCGGCGCGGCCACCGCCCGGTCGGTGGCCCACCTGCGGCACACCCTGGTCCGGCACCTGTTCGCCCTCGCCCCGCAGACCGCCGCCCGCCGCCCGGTGGGTGACCTCGCCGGACGGGTGGTGGGCCAGGTCGCCGACGCCGGTCAGGCCGCCCCGACACTGGTCACGGCCGCCACCGTGGCGCTGCCGCCGGTGGGCAGCCTGGTGGCGCTCACCCTGATCGACCCGTGGCTCGGCGTCACCTTCGTCACGGGGCTGCTCCTGCTCGGTCTGCTGCTGCGCGGCTTCGTCGCCGACGCCTCCGCCGCCGTCGCCGGCTACCAGCAGGCCCAGGGCGAGCTCGCCGGGCGGCTGGTGGAGGCACTGGCCGGAGCACGCACCATCGCCGCCGCCGGCACCGGGGAACGGGAGGTCGACCGGGTGCTGACCCCGCTGGTCGCGCTGCACCGGCACGGGGCACGGACCTGGACGGTGCTCGCCGGCGCGGCCACCCGGGGCGCGGTGCTCAACCCGCTGCTCCAGGTCGCGATCGTCGCCGTCGGCGGGTTGTCGCTGACCGCCGGCCGGTTGACCCCCGGGGAACTGCTGGCCGCCATCCAGTACGCCGCCCTCGGCGCGGGCCTCGGCACCGTGGTCGCCGCCCTCAACACCGCCGTCCGGGTACGCGCCGGCTGCCGCCGGGCCGCCGACGTGCTCACCGAACCCGCCCGCCCGTACGGCGTCCGACCCCTGCCGTGCGGGCCGGGCACCCTGGAACTACGCGGTGTCACCGTCCGCGACGCCGACGGCCTGGCCCTGCTCGACCGGGTGGACCTGCGGGTGCCCGGCGGCACGCTGCTGGTCGTCGTCGGCACCTCCGGTGCGGGCAAATCCCTGCTCGCCGCCGTCGCCGGCCGGTTGCGCGACCCGGACGACGGGGTGGTGCTCCTGGACGGTGTGCCGCTGCCGGAACTGGCCCCGGCCGCCCTGCACGCCGCGATCGGCTACGGGTTCGAACGTCCGGTGCTCGTCGGCGACACGGTGGGTGCCGCCCTCGGGGCCGGCGCGGACCCGGTACCGCTGGCCCGCGCCGCCGCCATCCACGACTTCGTCGAACGGCTGCCCGAGCGGTACGGCACCCCGCTGGCCGAGGTCGCCATGTCCGGTGGTGAACGGCAACGGCTCGGACTGGCCCGCGCGTTGCGCGCCGAACGGCTGCTGATCCTCGACGACGCCACGTCCAGCCTGGACACCGCCACCGAGTACCAGGTGACCCGGGCGCTGACCGGGCCGGGTGACCGGCGTACCCGGGTGGTGGTCAGCCACCGGCTCGGCATGGCCGCCCGCGCGGACCTGGTCGCGTGGGTGGCCGACGGGCGGATCCGCGCCGTCGACCCGCACCGGACGCTGTGGGCCGACCCCGACTACCGGGAGGTGTTCCGGTCGTGACCACGGTCGTCGGCGTGACCCGGGCCGCGCTGCGGAACCGGCGGGCGCAACTGTGGCGGTTGGCCGGCTGGTCGGCCGCCGAGGTGCTGCCGGCCGCCCTGTCCGGGCTGTTCACCGCGCGGGCCGTGGACAGCGGCTTCCTGGCCGGGCGGCCAGGCGTCGGGCTGGCCTGGCTGGCCCTGCTGGGGCTGGCGGTGCTGGTCGGCGCGGCCGGCACCAACCGGTCGTACGCGCTGCTCGGCGCGGTGGTGGAGCCGTTCCGCGACGACCTGCTGCGTCGGGTGGTGCGCGGCGCGGTGGCCGGCGCGGCCGGCGGCCGGGCCGACGACGCGGCGGTGGCCCGGCTCACCCACCAGGTGGAACTGGTCCGGGACACCTACGCCGGCCTGCTGATGGTGGTGCGGGGCTTCCTGTTCGCCCTCGGCGCCGCCGTGCTCGGCCTGTTCTCGCTGGCCGCCCCGGTGGCGCTGCTGGTCGCGGTGCCGGTGCTGGCCGGTCTCGGGCTGTTCGCCGTGGCGCTGCCGGTGATGGTGGCCCGGCAGCGGGAGTACGTGCTGGCCGACGAGCAGCTCGGCCGGGCCGTGGTGACCGCGGTGAGCGGCCACCGCGACGTCACCGCCAGCGGGGCCCGCGACCAGGTCACCGGGTGGGTCGGCGGGTCCGTCGACGCGCAGGCCCGGGTGGAACGTCGACTGGCCACCATGGCGGCGACCCGCAGCCTGAGTCTCGCGCTGGGCGGTTGGCTGCCGGTGCCGGCGCTGCTGCTGGCCGCGCCGTGGCTGGTCCGTCAGGGGCTGGGGCCGGGCGCACTGCTCGGCGCGCTCGTCTACGTCACGCGGGGGGTGCAGCCGGCGCTGCACAGCCTGGTGCAGGGCGTCGCCGCCGGTGGCCTCCGGTTCGCCGTCACCCTGGACCGGCTGCTGCGTACCGCCGCTGCGGCCGACACCGCTCCGGCCGACAGCCACCGGGCCGGGTCGCTGCCCCGCCCCGCACCGCAGCGAACCGGGGCCGCGTTGTCGCTACGCGGGGTGACCTTCCGGTACGGCCCGCACGCCGATCCGGTGCTCGACGGGCTCGACCTCGAGGTACCCGTCGGGGACCACCTGGTGATCGTCGGGGCCAGCGGGATCGGCAAGTCGACCCTGGCGGGGCTGATCGCCGGGGTGCTGTACCCCCAGGCGGGAACCGTCCACGTCGGGGGGTCGCCGGTGGGCGGGGTGACGCCCGGCGAACTGGCGCAGCGGCGGGTGCTCATCCCCCAGGAGGCGTACGTCTTCACCGGCACGCTCCGCGACAACCTCGGCTACCTGGCCCCCGGCGTGCCGGACGACGTGATGGACCGGGCGGCGGCCCGGCTGGGACTGACCGGGTTGCTGACCCGGCTCGGCGGGTACGAGGCGACGCTGCGCCCGGCGGACCTGTCGGCCGGGGAGCGGCAGCAGGTGGCGTTGCTGCGGGCCTGGCTCTCCCCCGCCCCGTTGACCATCCTCGACGAGGCGACCTGTCACCTGGACCCGGCCACCGAGGCGCGGCTGGAGACGGCTTTCGCCGCCCGGCCCGGCACGCTGGTGGTGATCGCCCATCGGGTCAGTTCGGCGCTGCGGGCGCGGCGGGTCCTGCTGCTCGACGGGCGGACCGCGCTGCTGGACACCCATCAGGGGCTGCTGGAACGCTCAGCGGCCTACCGTGCCCTGGTCGGCTACGGTGAGACGGAACCGTCGGACACCGCCACCTTCTGGACGGCATCGGGCGGGACGTCAGCGGCGGCCCGCACCTGAGTGCCCCGCAGCGGTGCCGGCGGGCACGCCGGGCGCCGGGATCGGGTGGGTACCGGTCACAGCCAGCCGGATTCCCGGGCGATCCGCACCGCTTCCCAGCGGGTCCGCGCTCCGGTTTTCGCCATGATCCGCGACAGGTGGTTGCGCACGGTGCCGGCCGACAGCACCAGCCGTTCGGCGATCTCCTGGACCGGGTGCCCCTCGGCGACCACGTCGAGCACCTCCCGCTCCCGGTTGGTCAACGGGTTGTCGGCGACCTCGAGGGCGGCGACCACCAGGTCGGGGTCGAGGACGACCCGTCCCTCGGCGAGCTGCCGTACCCCGTCGACGATCCGGCCGGGTGGCACGTCACGGCTGAGGAAGCCGATGCGGTGGCCGTGCTCGGCGAGCACCGGCCCGAGCCGGCCGGCCCGTCGCTGTTCGACGAGAACCAGTAGCGCACCCACGGGCGTGGTCGCCGGCTCCGTCGACGAGTGCGGCGGCGGGGCGCTGGTCGGGACGGCGGACCTGCCACCGGCACCCGGCGTGGTCTCGACGACGGGTTCCGCGACGCCCAGGGTGGCCAGCCGCACCAGTTCCGTCACGGTCAACATGTCGAACTCGACCACGGCCACGTCGGGCCGCTCGGCCCGGACCGCCGCGCGCAGGTGGTGTGGACTGTCCACCTCACCCACGATCTCGATGTCGTGCTCGGCGGCGAGCAGTTGGGCGAGTGCGCCCCGGAGGAGCCCACCCTGGAGGGCAAGCAATGTGCGAACCATAAGCGACTCCCGAGATGATGCCCGTGTTGACGAAATGTGTGCGGTCGATGACGCACGGTTCGGAATCTTATTGAATCCGTAACTGGTTCGACACCCCTTCCCACGGGTGGTCAGATCCACCCCGCGTCCTGAGCCCGCTGAACCGCTTCCCACCGGTTGCGGGCACCGGTCTTGCGGAGCACCGCGGACAGGTGGTTGCGGACGGTGCCCGGCGCCAGGTGCAGGTGACCGGCTATCTCCTTGGTGGACATTCCCCGGGCGGCCGCGGCGGTCACCTCGCGCTCCCGCTCGTTGAGGGGATTGACCGCAGCGTCCAGTGCGGCCAGGGCGGTCACCGGGTCGATCATCCGCTGCCCCTCCGCGACCAGACGGAGCTGGTCCAGGAGTTCCTGGGGCGGGACGTCCTTGGCGATGATCCCCCGGGCCCGGGCCCCGAGGGCCCGACGCAGCACCCGGGCGGTCCGCCGGGAGGTCAGCACCACCACCGCACACCCCGGCACCCGGGCATGCCACCGCGCGGCGAGCACGGCGGGGTCCTCGATCGCATCGAGATCGACGAGGACGACCTGGGGACGCCGGGTGACGACTCCCTCCGTCAGGTGGTGGTCGGGATCGCTCTCGCCGGCCAACTCGAATCCGGGGGCGGCGGCCAGGACCGCCGCCAGGGCGGTACGCAACAGTCCCGGCGGCCCCACCACGACGACACGAATCGTCGTTTCATCGTTTTCTGCCGCCCGGTCCGGACCCGACGATGACTGTTTTCCGCTCGTCAGTTCGTCCATCCGTCACATTTTCCCAAAGGGAGGCGGCAGCAGTCGCGATTGTCGGAATGACGACCCGTTTCCGGCCAGCGGGAAAACGGTCGAAATGCATCAGGCCGCCGGAGGGCGCAGATTCTTGCGGAGACAACAGTTGAGGCCAACCCCATCAGGGGTTGGCCTCAACTGAAAGGTTGTCCGGCGGTGTCCTACTCTCCCACACCCTCCCGAGTGCAGTACCATCGGCGCTGGAGGGCTTAGCTTCCGGGTTCGGAATGTTGCCGGGCGTTTCCCCTCCGCCATGACCGCCGTAACACTATGAACATATCAAACAACACACACACCCACATTGCGGGGGGTTGTTCGATGTTTGTTCAGAGTTACACAGTGGACGCGTAGCAGCCTTGTTATCAAGTCCTCGGCCTATTAGTACCGGTCAACTCAACCCGTTACCGAGCTTACATTTCCGGCCTATCAACCCAGTCGTCTAGCTGGGGGCCTTACCCCCACAAAGTGGGGTGGGATACCTCATCTTGAAGCAGGCTTCCCGCTTAGATGCTTTCAGCGGTTATCCCTTCCGAACGTAGCTAACCAGCCGTGCCCCTGGCGGGACAACTGGCACACCAGAGGTTCGTCCGTCCCGGTCCTCTCGTACTAGGGACAGCCCTTCTCAAGTATCCTACGCGCACGGCGGATAGGGACCGAACTGTCTCACGACGTTCTAAACCCAGCTCGCGTACCGCTTTAATGGGCGAACAGCCCAACCCTTGGGACCTGCTACAGCCCCAGGATGCGACGAGCCGACATCGAGGTGCCAAACCATCCCGTCGATATGGACTCTTGGGGAAGATCAGCCTGTTATCCCCGGGGTACCTTTTATCCGTTGAGCGACACCGCTTCCACACGCAAGTGCCGGATCACTAGTCCCGACTTTCGTCCCTGCTCGACCTGTCAGTCTCACAGTCAAGCTCCCTTGTGCACTTGCACTCAACACCTGATTGCCAACCAGGCTGAGGGAACCTTTGGGCGCCTCCGTTACCCTTTAGGAGGCAACCGCCCCAGTTAAACTACCCACCAGACACTGTCCCTGAACCGGATAACGGTCCGAAGTTAGATACCCAAATCAACCAGAGTGGTATTTCAAGATTGCCTCCACCCATACTGGCGTACAGGTTTCACCGGCTCCCACCTATCCTACACAAGTCCATTCAGATACCAATGTCAAGCTATAGTAAAGGTCCCGGGGTCTTTCCGTCCTGCCGCGCGTAACGAGCATCTTTACTCGTACTGCAATTTCGCCGGGCCTGTGGTTGAGACAGTGGGGAAGTCGTTACGCCATTCGTGCAGGTCGGAACTTACCCGACAAGGAATTTCGCTACCTTAGGATGGTTATAGTTACCACCGCCGTTTACTGGCGCTTAAGTTCTCCGCTTCGCCCCGAAGAGCTAACAGGTCCCCTTAACGTTCCAGCACCGGGCAGGCGTCAGTCCATATACATCGAATTACTTCTTCGCATGGACCTGTGTTTTTAGTAAACAGTCGCTTCCCCCTGCTCTCTGCGGCCATACAACGCTCCACCCGCACGGGGCTTCACGTCTCCGGCCCCCCTTCTCCCTAAGTTACGGGGGCAATTTGCCGAGTTCCTTAACCACAGTTCGCCCGATCGCCTCGGTATTCTCTACCTGACCACCTGTGTCGGTTTGGGGTACGGGCCGCTCGAAACTCGCTAGAGGCTTTTCTCGGCAGCATAGGATCACTGACTTCACCTGAATCGGCTCGGCATCACGTCTCAGCCCCATGACATGCGGATTTGCCTACATGTCGGCCTACACGCTTACCCCGGCACAACCACCGGCCGGGATCAGCTACCTTCCTGCGTCACCCCATCGCTTGACTACTACCCGCCAGGTTCCCACGCTCCCCAACATCCGTCCGAAGACATCAGCCAGCTCGGGTGGTTAGCACAACGAGGTTCATCACGGGCGCTCCTTCGCGGGTACGGGAATATCAACCCGTTGTCCATCGACTACGCCTCTCGGCCTCGCCTTAGGTCCCGACTCACCCAGGGCGGATTAGCCTGGCCCTGGAACCCTTGGTCATCCGGCGGAAGGGTTTCTCACCCTTCTTTCGCTACTCATGCCTGCATTCTCACTCGTGCCGCGTCCACAACTAGGTCACCCCGCTGCTTCACCCCCGGCACGACGCTCCCCTACCCATCCACACACCTGCACGCACCATCAAGGGCACGCGAAGTTAAAATGTGAATGCCACAGCTTCGGCGGTGTGCTTGAGCCCCGCTACATTGTCGGCGCGGAACCACTTGACCAGTGAGCTATTA
>NZ_CP186060.1:1202500-3017500 GCF_049315245.1 Micromonospora sp. WMMD708 | reverse complement strand
GAGCCAGCAGGAACTGGCCCAGTGGCAGGCCACGGTGGAGCGGGAGGTCGGCGAGCGGCGGGCCGCGGCCGAGCAGGAGCTGGCCGAGCAGCGCGCGGCGGCGGAACGGGAGTTGACCAACCAGCACAGCGCCGCCGAGCAGCAGATCGCCGCGCTGATCGCCGAGGCGCAGCAGTACGCCACCGAGGTCCGCCAGCGGGCCGACGAGCAGATCAGCAGCCACCAGGAGCAGCTCGTCACGGTGCAGCGGGAGATCGGCGACCGGCAGAAGGCCCTCGCCGAGGTGCAGGGTGAGCTGGAGACGGCCCGGGCGCAGTTGGCCGAGATCCAGCAGGAGGGTGACACCACCGAGCGGGAGTTGGCGCGTTCCCGGCAGCGGTTGGAGGAGGTGCGTCGCGACCTGACCGCCGAGAACCGACGGTTGGAGGAGGCCCGGCAGGCCGCCGAGAGTGTGGAGCGGCACGCCAAGGACGTCCGGGCCCGGGTGCAGCGGGAGGCGAAGCGGGTCGCCGACCTGGCTGCCGCCGCCGTGATGGCGGCTGCCGCCGGGGGTGGGGAGACCGCCGAGTACCCGACGGTGGCGGCCCGGCCGGCTGCCGAAGCGCCGGTCGAGGCGGCCACCGAACCGCCCGCCGGCAAGGTGCCGACCAACGTCTGACGTGCGGGTGCGGCCCGGGGCGAATTCGCTGTGCCCCGGGCCGGGTGGGGACGTAGCCTGACGGCCCCGTCTCCACGACCGGCGAACGAGGTGTGTCCCGTGCCCGTGCTCCGTGTGCCGACCGTCCGCTTTCCGCGTCCGTCCACGCACCTCCGGAGTCATCGACATGGATCTCGACCGTAGTTTCGTCATCCGCGAAGGCGACCTTCGCATCCTCAACCCGTTCGACGCCGACAAGCTGGCCACCCTGGGCCGGGTGATCCGGCTACGTCACGACGACACCCTGCTCGACCTGTGCAGCGGCAAGGGTGAGCTGCTGTGCACCTGGGCCCGCGCGCACGGGGTCCGGGGCACCGGTGTCGACATCAGCACCGCGTTCACCGCCGCCGCCCGGGCTCGGGCGGAAGCACTCGGCGTGGCGGACCGGGTCCGTTTCGTCCACGACGACGCCGCCGGCCACGTCCATCCGGTACCGGTAGACGTGGCCGTGTGTCTCGGTGCGACCTGGATCGGCGGGGGCGTCACCGGCACCATCGACCTGCTGGCACGGGCGCTGCGTCCGGGCGGGATGCTGCTGGTCGGGGAGCCGTACTGGCGGCGGGAGCCACCGGACCAGGAGACCGTCGCCGCGTGCCACGCCACGGTGCGGGACGACTTCGACGATCTTCCCGGGCTGATCGGCCGCATGCAGGGGCACGGCTGGGACGTGGTCGAGATGGTCCTCGCCGACCAGGACAGTTGGGACCGGTACGCCGCAGCGCACTGGCTGACGCTGCGCCGTTGGCTGGACGCGCATCCCGACGACGCGCTCGCCGGGTCGTTCCGGCGGGAGCTGACCGGGGACCCGCTGCGGCACGTCCGGTACCGGCGGGAGTACCTGGGCTGGGGCGTCTTCGCCCTGCTCCGGCGCTGACCCGACCGGGGGCGGTCCGGTCCGGGCCGCCCCCGGCCCGGCTGCCCGTGGCGACGTGGACCGGGCGGCCCGCACCGCCGCGGGCTGCGCAAACCCGCGGCTGGGTCGCGGGGTAGCGCGGAGCGGCACCGGCGGGCGTCGCCCGGTCAGCCGGCGGTGATCTCGTCGAGCACCCGCTGTTGAAAGGCGCGGGCCGCGGTGTAGCGTCCAGCGCCACCGATCCGGCGGCGTAGGCGCCCACCAGATCCGAACCGAGCACGTCCCGGGCGGCGGCGACCAGGTAGCGGTGCACGGTCGTGTCCATGCCGGTCATCCTGCCGCCCGCGCCGGCGGCCGTCGGGGTGCGGGCCCCGGTGGGTCGGGATGAGGGCCGCCGGGCGGCGTCGGGTTGGGGGGACCCCTGGCGCGGACGCCACGGGTGGGACAGACTTGAGGCCCGACAGCGAGGACGGGGGCATGGGCGGCTCCACACAGGACGATGCGGCGGCGGAATTCGTGCGGGAACTGACCCACTGGCGTCACCAGCGGGGCATGTCCAAAAAGGAGCTGGCCGAACGCACCGGTTTCGACCCGTCGTACGTCAGTCACATCGAGAACGGCCGGCACCAACCCACCGAGGAGTTCGCCCGGCGGGTCGAGCTGGTGTTGGACAGCGGCAACCGGATCTGGCAGCAGTACGTCGCCTTCGCCGACAGCCGTGGCGCCGGGGGCCGCCGCTCCCCGCTCGGCCCGACCGCGGTGCCGCCCCCGGCCGGGTCGCATCTGGTGATCGAGGACGAGCAGGCCAACCTCTCCCTCGTCGACGGGGTGTACGAGTGCCGGTTCCGGCGGGTGCTGCACAGCGTGGGCACCGAGCCGATCACCCGGCACACGGTGCAGATCGACATCGACCGGTTCCCCGACGATCCGGCCCGGTCGACGGCCTTCCACGGTCGCCATCCGCTCACCATCGACGAGGTCGACTTCCGGGCGACCATCGGCGTCGACCAACCGGAGCCGATGCGGTGGCGGGTCGGGCGCAGCCGGGACGCCTTCCTCAAGATCGTGCTGTTGCTCGACGGCGGGGGCACCCCGGTGCCGCTCTATCCCGGCCAGCGCACCGTGGTGGACTACTCCTACCGGGTGCCGGCGTGGAAGTTCGGCGACTGGCTGCAACGCGACATCCGGTTGCCCACCCGTAACCTGGTGATCCGGCTCGACTTCCCGGCCGAGACGGGCCCCACCGTCTGGGGCAACGAGACCTCGTTCACCGCGGAGAGCACCGCCGAGGTCCGCCCGGACGGTCGGGAACGGCAGGGGCGGATAGCGTACGAGTGGGTGGTGTCGCGGCCCCGGTTGCGGGCGCAGTACCGGGTGGAGTGGCGCTACGCCGATCCGCGTGCCGCCCTGGTCGACGCCCCGTCGGATATCCGACCCCTGGCCTGCTGAGCGCCGCCGCCCATTCGTCCGGACGTTCCGAACGGACGGGCCGACAGGTGTCGTTTCCGACAGATCCGGCCCGTTGTTCGGGCTCGCCATAGCGGTGCGGCGGGCCCGACCGTTAGGCTCAAAGGCTGAACGGGGACGACGAAAACATCGTCTTCGCTCGATGCGGGTTGCGAGTATTTGCTGGTAGTGGCACCGGAAGGCAGGCTGGAGTGACCCGAGAAGGTGAGCCTGGGCCGCGATACGCCCACCGCGCGGACAACAAGCGGGTGGCGTACGAGGAAACCGGTGCTCCCGACGGGTTCCCCGTCTTCCTGATGCACGGCACACCCGGCAGTCGGCGGGGGCCGAAACCCCGGGGCATCGTGCTCTACCGGATGGGCATCCGGTTGATCGCCTACGACCGCCCCGGCTACGGCGACTCCGAGCGGTTCGAGGGTCGGGACGTAGCCGACGCCGCACGGGACGTGGAGGCCATCGCCGACCAGCTCGGCCTGGACCGGTTCGCGGTCGCCGGCCGCTCCGGTGGCGGGCCGCACGCGCTGGCCTGCGCCGCCGACGAACGCCTGCACGGCCGGGTGAGCCGGGTCGCGGTGCTGGTCAGCCTCGCCCCCTCCGACGCCACCGGCCTGGACTGGTTCGACGGCATGAACACCGACAACCAACGGGGTTTCGGGGCCGAACGGCCGGACACCGACGCCGTGGTGGAGGAGATCCGGCAGCGGGCCGCCCGGGCCGCCGAGGACCCCAGGTTCCTGCTGCGGGACCTGATGACGCAGATGGGCCTCCCCGACCGCCGGGCGATCAACGACGCGGCGCTGCGCGGCATCATCTTCGACACCTACCAGGAGGCGCTGCGCACCGGCCCGTACGGCTGGATCGACGACGTGCTGGCGTTACGCCGGAACTGGAAGTTCGACCTCGACGCGATCGACACCAGGGCCACCCCGGTGCGGCTGTGGCACGGCGCGGAGGACACCTTCGCCCCGGCCAGCCACGGCCGCTGGTTGGCCGACCGGATTCCGGGCGCCGAGATCGAGGTGCAGCCGGGCGCAGCCCACTTCGACGCCATGCAACAACTCCCCCGTATCCTGCGCTGGCTCAGCGAAGCGGGGACGCCGACGAACTCTGATGTGCTCATCGGCGCCCAGCCCGGTCAGTAGGGGTGCGGGTCGAGGACCCGCCGCACGTAGCGCCCGTCGCGCAGCACCACCACGCTCGGGTGTTCCTGCCCGATCCGGTCGGCGAGCCGGTCCGCCAGCCGCATCCGCCCGATGCTGACCACTCCCCCGCTCGCCGCCTGCCGGGCCGTCTCCACGTTGCCGAGGCTGCGTAGCGTGTCCGGGTGGTCGGCCCCCAGCACCGCGGTCAGCCGGGCCACCACGGCCTGCAACCGGGTGAGGCCCTCCTCGGCCTGCCCGGTGAGGAGGGTGAAGACGGCGGCGTTGTTGTCCGCGCCCATGCTGAACGGATGCTCGGGTCCGAGCACCTCCCGCAGCCCGTCGGCCGCCGCCACGGTGAACGCGTACGCCTCGTCCTGCACCCCGGCGTCCCACAGGGCCACCCCCCGGTTGAGTTCACACACCAGCGTGTAGGGGTGCCGTGCCCCGAACACCTGGGTGAGGGTCTGCTGCACCTCCTCCAACTCCGAGCGGGCCTGCGCCCCCTCTCCCTGGAGCATCAGGTTGGCCGTCCGGCTCAACCGGCACAGCAACGTGTCCGGGTTGGTCGGCCCGACGGTGGAGCGCAGCCGGGTGTAGGCGTCGTCGAGCAGCCGGCCCGCCTCGGCGATCCGGCCGGTGCTGCGCAGCGAGGTCGCCAGGTTCGCCTGCGCGGTGAGCACCGGGCGGAAATCCTCGCCGAAGACGCGGCGGTACGCCTCGACCACCTCGCCCAGCAACGCCACCGAGGCGCGGTAGTCCCCGGTCTCCCGCAGGTCACGCGCGTAGTTGTTGGCCGAGAGCAGGGTCCGGGGATGATCCGGGCCGAGCACGACCCGCAGCCTGCGGTAGGTCGTCTGGTCGATGTCGAGCGCGCGGGCGAACTCGCCGGAGAGCCGGTAGGAAGCGGCCAGGTTGTTGGCCGCGTTCAGGGTGCGCCGGTGGTCCTCCCCGAACACCTCCACGGACGACTCGTAGGTTCGCAGATCCTGCTCCAGAGCCTCCTGGTAGCGGCCGAGTGCCCGCAGGTCCGCCGCGTACCCGCCGGCGGTCATCAGGGTGTACGGGTGGCTCTCGCCGATCAGCTCCCTCTGCTGGCGTAGGGTCTCCTCGTCGAGGGTCAGGGCCTGCTCGAACTGGCCGAGGCTGCGCAGCAGGTTGGCCCGGTTGAAGCGCAGGTTGAGCAGTTGCACCCGCAGCGACCGGTGGGCGCCGGTCTCCGGGGACAGCCCCTCCAGCATCGTCGTCCAGGTCTTGTCCGCGTCCTGGGCGTACTGCGCACCCTGCTCGAAACCGCCGTTGAGGAAGATGTACCGGACCCGGTCGATGACCAACTGCCGGACCGTGTCGTCGTGGCAGGACACCGCCTCGGATCCGTCCAGGTGCGGCCACAGGTGCCGGTAGCCGGACTGGAAGGCCGGGTCGTCCACCTCGCCGGAGGGACGGGAACCGGCGAGGATGCGGTGCACGTCGTGCTTGACCTCGGCCAGTTCCTGCTCGGACATCCGGGACCGCAACGCCGCCTGGAGCAGCCGGTGGATCTGCACCCGCTGGGCGTGCTGGTCCACCTTGATCAGGGCGAGCCGGTTGATCCGCTGGACCAGCGCGGCGGCGATGTCCCGCTCGGAGACCCGGTCGGCGACCTGCGCGGCGACCAACTCGTCGTGCGGGGCGATGACCTTCGCCACCTGGTCGCCGTAGAGCAGGTCGAGGGCGATGTCGGGGGCGAGCACCGAACCGAGCTGCAGCAGCCGGTAGGCGCCCGGGGACTGCTGCCGCAGACCGGCCAGGGAGCGGCCCCACACGTCACTGTCCGGGCCGGTGCGGGCCAGCCCGGCCAGGTAGGTGGCGACCGAGTCGGGGCTCTCCGCCAGCCACGCGCCGGCCAGCGCCACCAGGATCGGCACGTCCTCCACCGCCTCGGCGACCTGCTGCGCCTCGGCGACGGTCATGCCCCGGCGGCTGGTCCGGCCGATCAGGTGGCTGACGCTCTCGCCGCGCTGGAAGGCGTCCACGTCCACCGCGCGGGCCAGGTCACCCCAGTCCGGGTTGCGGGTGGTCACCAGCACGTGCCCCTCGCCCTGGGGGAGGTAGTCCCGGACGTGCTCGTACTGGTCGACGTTGTCGAAGACGATCAGCCAGCGCAGGGGTGGCCCGTCGGCGCCCCGGCCGCCACCGTGGCTGAACCAGTCCCGCACCGCCCGGGCGTTGTCCGGCACGCTCTGCAGGTCGGGCAGGTTGAGCCGGCGACCCAGGTCGGCGAAGCGGACGTCGATGAACTGCACCGGGTCGGCGTCCACCCACCAGATCACGTCGTACGCGCCATGGAAGCGGTAGGCGTACTCGGTGGCGAGCTGGGTCTTACCGATGCCGGCCCCGCCGCGCAGCGCCACCGGGACCCGTTCCCGGGCCGCCGTCTTCAGCTCCTCGCGCAGGGTCAGCAGCAGCCGGTCCCGGCCGGTGAACCGCACGTTGCGCGCCGGGGCGTAGAAGACCAGCGGTTCGACCCCCGGGTAGCGGGTCGCCGGCACCGGCCGGTCCCGGCCGTCGGTGGGCCGGCCGACCAGCTCCCACACCTGCTCGGCGGCGGCCGCGGCGCCCCGCTCGTAGACGGTCGCCCAACTGCCGGGCGGGGTGTCCACCGACGGGGTGGTGTCGTCCAGGTGCAGGGCGAGCAACGGGGCACCCGCGGTACCGCCGAGGGCCCGGCGGGCGGCCAGGTAGGAGCGGGAGACCAGGTGCAGCTCGCGGGAGGCCGTGCCGGTCGGCACCGTCGCCGGGGCACCCAGCGGGGCGGCCAGCACCCGCAGGTCGGCGGCGTGCAGCGCGGACTGCGCCCACTCCGCCCACGCCTGGTCCTCCGGCACGTACCGCAGCACGATCAGCTCGTCGACGATCACCGGTTTGCGTTCGAAGCGCTGGAAGGTCTGCCGGCGCAGCCCCTCGTCCATCCGGGGCAGCCCCGCGACCGTGCCGTTGGTGATGTGCCGGGTCAACGCCTCGTACGCCGACAGCAGCCCCCGGCTGCCCGGCACGTCACCGAACGTCGCCAGGGTCTCCTCGTAGGCGTAGTAGGCCCGGTAGGGCACCTCGACGGAGAGCCAGTAGTCCTGCCGTTCCAGCTCGGTCATGCCGCTGGGCAACCCGGCGAAGCGTTGCATGGCCAACGCCCGGCCGGCGTCGGTCTTGGTCTTCTCCCCCTCGTCGACCCGCATCGGCACCGGCAGCACCCGGCGGGCGCGGCGGCCCTCGTAGCCGCGGACCCGGGTGGCGACCGAGGCGGCGCCGTCGATGCCCTGGTCGCTGAGGGTGAAGCAGTCGACCAGCACGTCGGGCAGGTGGATGGTGCAGATCTCGGCGACGTCGCTGATGCCGGTGCGGCTGTCGATCAGGGTGTAGTCGTAGTGCCGCTTCATGTCCGCCCGCAGCGCGTCGAAGAACTGCGCGCCACCGAGCCGGTTGTAGAAGTTGTCCCAGTTCAGCCCGGTGACGCTGGTGGCGTAGTCGGGGTTGTGCCGGCCGGCGAGCAGCAGGTCCAGGGTGCCGCCGCCGGGAAACTCCCAGCTCACCGAGAAGGCGTACTTGTGGACCCGGGCGTACTGGCGGTGCCAGTCGCCGGGGCGGGTGTCCTCGCCCTCGCGCCGACGGCGGGCGTTCTCCCACTCGTACTCCAGGATCAGGTCCATCACGCCGCCGGTGGAGGCGACCTGGTCCGGGTCGAGGAACGGCGCGAAGAACCGGTGCAGGCCGGGGGATTCCAGGTCCCAGTCGGCGACGAGCACGCGGTGACCGTTCGCGGCGAGGATCCAGGCGGTGTTCGCCAGCGCCATGGTGCGACCGGTACCACCCTTGTACGAGTAGAAGGTGACGACCTGGCCGTCGGGTGGAGTCATCGTTCTGCCTTCCCTCGCCGTACGTCGAACGGTCCGACCGGCCCCAGGCTCGGCTTCGGATCGTGCGGGCCCTCCGGCGGATCGACCGGCCCGTGCCGGAGGAACTGTTTGCGTGCCTCGGTGACCAGCAGCGGCGCGCAGCGCTCGAACTCGTCGATGGTGCGCACCGGCAGCACCCGGGGGAACCGGGCGTCCTGCAAGGTACCGGCGATCTCCTCGGGTGTCGGTTCGCCACGCGCATGGTCGGCGGCGATGACGAGCGGGACCACCCACTGTGGCAGCCCGGCGAGCGCGGCGCGGGCGGCCTCGACCCCGACCCCGGCGTCCACCAGCACCACAGCCGGGCTGTGCGGGGCCCGGTCGTGGGCCTCGGCCAGGCCGACCACCCGGGTGGGCAGGCCGAGCCGCTCGGCGGTCGCGGCCACGTAGTCGGCGACCGCCAACTGGTGCTGGTCGCCGTAGGGCCGCCAGTGGGCCCGGTCGGCGGTGAGGGTGGTGACCACCAGGACGGCGCCCGGACCGTCGGGGACCGGCCGGCTGGTCAGGGTCGCCGCGCGGGATCGGGCGAGCGGTTGCTGCTCGGTCACCGTGACGATCCGGTCGGCCAGCGCCTCGCGTAGCCGCCGGTACAGCGGGTCGTAGGCGCTGAGCTTGCACAGCGCGCGCAGCCCGTTGTCGGCGTAGTCGGCGCGGTCGTCGGGGTCGTCGGTCACCGCCAGCGCCTGGACGATCTCGGGGCGGTCCTCCCAGGACGGCAGCGGCATCCACAGCACCGGCAGCACGTGCCGGTCGGCGTGCCCGGCCGGCAGCCGGGCCAGCCGGCTGCGGAAGGAGTGCCGTTCGCCGAGCGCCCAGGCGTTGCGGAAGTAGTTCGGCGAATAGAGTGGCACGAACACGTGCGCGAGGCTCAACGCGTCGGTGAGGGTGCGACGCAGGTCGGCGCCGGGGACGACCTGGCCGTCGAAGAAGCCCGCCTCGATCTCGACGGTGCGCCGCGGATGCTCCCGGACCGACCTGGCGAGGTCCTGGAAGAACTTGCCGACCCAGTAGTCGGTGTCCGGTCGGGCGGCGTCGGACAGCGGGACCGAGTGCGCGTAGCTGAGGAAGAAGTAGGTCTCCGGCCCGGGGATCCCGGCCGGGGAGGGGTCAGCCCACGTCATGCCCGTCCTCCTCGAACCGGTCGCGCAGCTGCCGCAGGTCGGTCGTGACCGCCGGCTCGACCCAGTGCGTGCGGTACGCGTGGGCGATCCGCTGCGCCAGCCGCCAGACCACCGCGTCGTAGGCGTCCTTGCCGTTGCTGCCGAGGCTGAACAGGCCGTAGATGCCCTCCTCGCGGTACATCGGGGCGATGTTCGAGGGTAACCGGGTGGGGGTGAACATCTGCCGCCGCGACACGACCTCGGGCACCCGTCGGCGGTCCACCACCGACCAGTTGACCGGGATCACCGGCGTCTCCCCCGCCGACGGATCGGCGTCCGGGCGGGGTACGACCCGCCGCCTGGTGAACGCGTCCCACTCCCGGGCACACCACTGGCTGCGCAGGTACTGCGACGAGACGAGTGGGATGAAGACCTGGCAGTGGCCGGCGGCGAAGGCGAGATCGTCGGTCCACAGCTGCCCTCCGTCGAGCACCCGGTCCATGAAGCCGGCCGTGCGGCCCGGGTCGAGGCCGAGCAGCTCGACGACGTGGTCGGAGAGGTCGACGAAGAGCTGGAAGACCTTCTCGTTGTTGTCCCGCGGGGGCGCCACCGCCCGGGGTCGGACGCGGGTGCGGGCGTAGCTGAGAAAGAACACGGGGGCGCTCTCGTCCTCCCAGAACTCTTTCTCCGCCACCTACCGCTCCCGCCCGGCGTCGCCGCTCCCGGCCGACCACAGTATCGACAGACGCCAACCCTGCGCTGTCCCGTTCACGCCAGTCGGTGCTCATCCATCCACCCCTGGGCGAGGTCGACCGCGCGGCGCAGCCGTACACAGTGACCGTCGGCGGCGCCCACCGGCCCGGAGCGGACCGCCCCGTCGGCGACCACGGCCGCCCCGATCCGCGGGAAGTCACCGTCGTGAAGGTGCGGTGCGCGGAAGTCCCGGCGGACCCGGCGGCCCTGCGGGTCGCGCAGGTAGCAGCGGTACGCCCGGTGCGGGGCGGGCCGGGCGCACCGGTACTCGGCGAGGTGGAACGCGGTGCACACCGACCAGTCGACGCCGAGCAGCAGCACCAGGGCGTCGGCGGCGTACAGCGCGCCCAGCGGGGACCGGTCGCCGAGGTGGCAGTCGAGGTCGTGTGTGGCGGTCAGGGCGGCGGCGGCCGGGCCGAGGGCGGCGAAGGAGGTCTGCGGGTGGGCGCTGCGCCGGGCGTCGGCCTGCCGGCGGACGTGTTCGGCGAACGCCCCCATCCCCTGCGCCGGGCTGTGCGCCGGATCGAACGGCTCGATGGTCGCCTCGACGGCGGCGGCCTGGGCCGGGGTCATCCCCGCCGTGGCGGCCCGGAACGCCGGCGAGGTCACCGAGTTGCCGGCGGTCTGTGTCGGCACGACCACCGTGCCGCCGTCGCCGAGGGTGTCGCGCAGCGCCGCGAGGAGGGTGGCCGGCCCGGCCGGGTCGGGGCGGACCCGGGACAGCGCGCAGTGCACCAGCACGGTCGCGCCCGTGGACAGTCCGAGCGCCCGCAGGTCGGCGGCGAGGACGGCCCTGTCGTTCACCGCCACCCGTCCAGGGTGGCGCGCATCCGGCGGACGAACCGCTCGCCGTCGGCGGTGAGGCTGCCGAGGTCGAGCAGCGCATCGACCGTGGCGTCGGTCCACTCCCGGTAGCGCCGGTGGTGCGCCGCCGCCTCGGCTCCGGGGCGGTGCCGCCACACGTCGGCGACGGCGAGGTGGGCGTAGACGCCGTGCAGCGCGCCCTCCACCGGCCGGGGGTCGTCGCGCCAGGGCACCCGCAGCCTTCGCGCGTCGGCGGGGTCGAACAGTTCGCAGACATCGAGCACGGCGTCCAGTTTGAGGTGTTGCACCTCGTGCACGAGCAGCACCGCCAACGCGGCGTCGTCGGCGACGGGGGTGACGGCGACCGCGCCGAACGCGGACCGGGCGGTGGCACTGCGGGAACGGCCGGACGGGTCCGGGCGCAGCGGCACCACCGCGCGCAGCAGGGCGCGTACCCCGGCGGCGTATCCGGCGGCCTCGGTGTCGAGGCGGTCGACCGCCCGGTGCACCTGCCGCGTCCAGCGGTCCGCGACCGCCGGGGTGAGCCGGGCCGCCACCGGCAGGTCGAAGCAGTCACGGTACGGGTCGGTGTCCTCCAGCAGGACCGTCCCGTCGCCGGTGTCGGCCGCCCGGGTGGGCCGCCACCGGTCCGGGTGGGGTCCGACGGCCGGCCGGACCCGCACGCGTCGCCGGCCGGCCCGCAGCGCGACGCCGCCGGCGGAGATCGTGACGGGCACCGTGGCGGCGTCGGTGTCCACCATGATCGCGCCGAGGGTCGGCAGGTGCACCGCGCCGGCCCGCACCGGCAGCACGAGTTCGGCGTCGACGCCGGCCCGGACCGCCGCGGCGGCGGCGACGGCGGCGAGGTGGGACAGGTCGCCGGTCGCCCCGGCCCGGCACCGCTGCGCCCACCGCCTGACGAACGGGTGGGTGAGCACGTGGTCGACGGCGTCGGGCGCGGACACGTCCAGCGCCACCAGCAGGTGCCAGCCGGCCGCCGCGACTGGGTCGGCGGTGGCGGCGGGGCTGAGCGCGACCGTCAGCGCGCGGGCGATGCCGTGGTGGACGGCGGCGAGCTGACCCACCGAACCCGGGCCGCCCCGCCCGGAGCCGAGGTCGGCCAGGACGGCGGGGGGCAACGTGTCGACCGGCCGCTGCTGCGGCGACCCGGCAGGGACGGCGGTGGCCCGGATCAACGCGGCCAGGTCCGCGCAGTACGCCGACGGGTTGTCGAAACCGGTGCCCGAGCGGTAGCGGTGGGCGAACAGACCGCCGCCGCAGCGGCGTACCAGCGGGCAGGAGCGGCAGGTGGCGCAGAGGCCGGCCAGGCCGGTCTGCCGGACGGCGATGCCCGGGTGGGCCGCCGCCTCGTCGACGGCGTGCCGAAACACGTCCAGGCCGGTGGCGGCGGCACCGTGGAAGGCGGACTTGAGCGAGTCGACCTGCTCGAAGCTGCCGTCGGTCTCCACCACGACCAGGTCCGCCGGGGCGAGCCCGACCGCCTCGGTGCCGGTGCTGCCGCCGGTGGCCGTGGCCAGCAGGGACTCCAGCAGCCGGATCGGCACCGGCCGCCCGTCGGCCAGCCAGCGCCGGTGGATGGTGAGCAGCCAGTCCGCGTACGGGGTGGTGACCCCGTCGGGGCGGGCGGGTGGCCGGTCCCAGTTGGCGTGCGGCAGCAGGAAGTCGATCCGGGGCGGTTCCTCGGCGAGCAGCGCCCGGTAGACCCGCAGCGGGTCGTTGGCCAGGTCGACGGTGCACAGCAGCCCGGCGTAGGAGCTGCGGTACGCCGGGCGGCGCAGCAGGGCCAGTGCCCGGCGTACCTGGTCGTGGCTGCTCGCGCCGTTGGCGTACCGGCGGTGCCGGTCGTTGGCCGACCGGTCGCCGTCCAGGGAGACGCCCACCTTGACGTCGTGGGCGACGAGGACGTCGGCGATCTGGGGGGTGAGCAGCACGCCGTTTGTCTGCATCCGCAGGTCGAGCCGGGTCACCGGGTCGATCGTCCGGCGCAGGACGGCGGCGGTGGCGGCGAGCCGGGCCGCGCCGGCGAGCAGGGGTTCCCCGCCGTGCAGGACCACCCGGACCGTGCTGAGCCGGTGGGTGGCGGCGTGTTCGGCGATCCGCCGGGCGGTGGCCTCGACCGTGTCGGGCGTCATCAGCCGGGGTTGACGACGCCACGACTGGTCGGGGTGTTCGTAGACGTAGCAGTGGTCACACGCCAGGTCGCACCGGCTGGTCAGCTTGAGGACGTACTGGCTGAGCGGGGTGACCGGGGCGCGCAGCGCGGTGGCCGGGTCAGACGTGCGAGCTGAAGGACGCGACATCGACCCGGGTCGGGTGGGCGGCCCGGCGGTCGTCGATGCGGGCGACGGCGACGGCCCGCTCGACCGGGATCTGACCGAGCGGGGTGCGTCGCACGTCGCTCATCGGCGTCGGGAACGGATCGGACGGGCGTTGGGTGCGGTCCACGTCGGGCCCCCATCTTGTGTCGGAGGTGGACGGACGTCCGTCCACGTCGACGACCAATCACGGATGTCGATGATGCTATCCGCCACAGCCCGTCATGTCACTGCTGCGCAGCGCCATCGTCCTCGATCATCTTGGCCATCCAGGCCGCGTTGGACTGGGCGATGATCCGCTCGGCCTCGGCGACGAACGCCGCGTCGTCGGTCCAGCCCACCCCGGCGTCCCGGGTCAGTCGCAGCCGGGTGAGCTGGTCGGCCGTCCGGGCGTACTCCAGGTGCTGTTGTTCGTGGCGTTCGGCGGCGCCGTAGCCGACCAGCGCGGTGGTGACCGCCGCGACCACCGGCACCCACGCGGTCAGGCCGAGCGCGTCGCCGAACACCCCGACGACGGCGGAGAGCACGGCGGCCAGGACGGTCAACGCGGTCGCCGCCCGGCCGATCCGGGTGGCGGCGCGGGCGGCCTGCCGGGCCGCCGGCAGGTAGTAGCCGTCGATCTGCCGCTGCACCCGTTCGACGAGGTAGCTCGGCAGGTCGGTGACCGGCGGCAGTGGACGGTCGACGGGGGTGCCGTCGAGGGTGTGCCCGACCAGGTCGCCGACGCCGTCCACGAGCTGCCCGTAGCGGTGCAGCAGGACGGCGTCGGCGTCGGCACCGGCGTAGGGGGCGACGCGGGCGAGGTAGCGGTACAGCTCCGCCTTGGACGCCTCGGAGACCGCCCGCAGCCGGGTCCAGACGGCCACCGCATCGCGGGAGGCACGGCGGCCGAGCACCGGCACCAGCAGCAGCGACACGGCGGCGACGAGCGCCAGCACCCGGCCGGCGGTGGGTGCGGACGTGGCCAGCCGGGCCGCGGCGGTGCCGGCGACGGCAGCGGTGGCGGTCAGCGCGGCGACCGCCCGCCGCCCGGTGGTGATCCGTCGCTTGGCCCGTCGGGCGGCCTGCGACCAGTCGCCCTGCCCCCGCCAGACCTGCCCGGCGGCCAGCGATCCGTCGATGTCCGGCACAGCCGGAATGGTAGGCGACCGACGCCCGTCCGGCCCGCACCCGCCGGGGCCGGGCACGCACCCCGCCGGGCCGGGCAGGACGGACCCCGCGGGGGCGTCGTACCGCTGGTCGGAGGGTGTATGCGCATCCGGCGCGCGTTCCGGCGAAAACCCGCAACTGGGGCGGCCGGCGGGACCGGAATCGACGGGGATGACCTGTTCAGAACGGGGTGGCCGGGGGCGTTCACCACCCGGCAACAGGGGTTTCGGCAGCCCGCGGCTGTGGTTGCCTGGGTCAACCCATTGATATGGGTGCCTGCCCGTGTGATCGTGCCTCCAGCGGTCGCCAACCCCCGGCGACACGCGACGGACAGTCACCCCCACCGGGCCCGCCGGCAGCCCGGAGACCACCCGTCGCGGCTACGCCTCACGCAGCACCGGCGCGCGACCCCACCGGGCACCGCGACGCCGCCCGAGAACAGGAGCACCCCCTTGACGCTCTCACCCCGCCTCGTCGCGCTCTCCGGCGCGGTCGCGGCCGGCCTGATCGCCGCGGGTACCGCCGCGGCCGTCCAGGCCGCGCCGTCCCGCCCCGCCCCCGACCCGGCCCAGGCCCGGGCCGCCGCCGTCGGCGCGGCCAGCTCGCTGGTCGCCAGCCGCCCCGCCTACCTGCACGCCAGCGCCGACGACGCGTTCGTGCAGCGACCGGTCATCGCCTCCGAGGGCATCCAGTACGTCCCGTACGAACGCACCTACAAGGGCCTGCGCGTGGTCGGCGGCGACTTCGTCCTGGCGACCACCGCCACCGGCGAGGTCACCTACGCCTCCGTCGCCCAGCAGCAGAGCATCGGGAACCTGTCGACCACGCCGAAGCTCACCGCCGCCGCCGCGCAGCGGACCGCCCGTGCCCAACTGCGCAAGGTCAGCGGCGTCGAGGGCACCACACTGGTCGTGCACACCCTCGGCGCACGGCCCACGCTGGCCTGGGAAACCACCGTCACCGGCACCGGCGCGGACGGCCCGAGCCGGCTGACCGTCGACGTGGACGCCGCCACCGGCGCGGTGCTGGACACCCAGGAGCACGTGGTGCAAGGCACGGGCACCGGGGCGTGGAACGGCCCGGTCACCCTCAACACCACCCAGTCGGGCGGCACCTACTCGCTGAAGGACCCGAGCATCACCAACCTGAGCTGCCAGGACGCCGCGAACAACACCACGTTCTCCGGCTCGGACGACGTGTGGGGCAACGGCACCGGCACCAGCAAGGAGACCGGCTGCGTCGACGCCCTGTTCTCGGCGCAGACCGAGCACAAGATGCTGACGCAGTGGCTGGGCCGCAACGGCGCGAACGGCAGCGGTGGCGCGTGGCCCATCCGGGTCGGCCTCAACCAGCAGAACGCCTACTACGACGGCAGCCAGGTGCAGATCGGCAAGAACACCGCCGGGCAGTGGATCGGCTCGCTCGACGTGGTGGCCCACGAGATCGGCCACGGCATCGACGACACCACCCCCGGCGGCATCTCCCGGGGCAACACCCAGGAGTTCGTCGCCGACACCTTCGGCGCGGCCACCGAGTGGTTCGCCAACGAGCCGTCCACCTACGACGCGCCGGACTTCCTCGTCGGCGAGAAGATCAACCTGGTCGGCAGCGGCCCGATCCGCAACATGTACAACCCGTCCGCGCTCGGCGACGCGAACTGCTACTCCAGCAGCATCCCCAGCCAGGAGGTGCACGCCGCGGCCGGTCCGGGCAACCACTGGTTCTACCTGCTGGCCATGGGCAGCAACCCGACCAACGGGCAGCCGACCAGCCCGACCTGCAACAGCAGCACCGTGACCGGCCTCGGCATCCAGAAGGCCATCAAGATCATGTACAACGCGATGCTGCTCAAGACGACCAGCTCGTCGTACCTGAAGTACCGCACCTGGACGTTGCAGGCCGCCAAGACCCTCTACCCGGGCAGCTGCACCGAGTTCAACACGGTCAAGGCCGCCTGGGACGCGGTGAGCGTGCCGGCCCAGTCCGGCGACCCGACCTGCACCGGCGGCACCCCGACGCCCACCCCGACGGCGACCTCCACCCCGACGCCCACCCCGACCTCGGGCGGCTGCTCGGGCCAGAAGCTGACCAACCCCGGCTTCGAGTCCGGCGCCACCGGCTGGACCGCCACCTCGGGCGTGATCACCTCGTCGGCCAGCCAGGCCGCGCACGGTGGCTCGTACAAGGCGTGGCTCAACGGCTACGGCTCGACCCACACCGACACCGTCACCCAGTCGGTGGCCATCCCGGCCGGTTGCCGGGCCACCCTGTCCTTCTGGCTGCACATCGACACGGCCGAGTCGGGCAGCACGGCGTACGACAAGCTGACCGTCAAGGCCGGCAGCACCACCCTGGCGACGTACTCCAACGTCAACGCCGCCAGCGGCTACGTGCAGCGCAGCTTCGACGTGTCCGCGCTGGCGGGCAGCACCGTCACCATCTCGTTCAGCGGGGTGGAGGACAGCAGCCTCCAGACGTCCTTCGTGGTGGACGACACCGCGCTCACCCTGAGCTGAGCCTCCCACCGCCGGCAGCGGCCGGTCGTCGCCACCCGCGACGGCCGGCCGTCGGCGTGTCCGCCCCACCGCTCCCCCGGCAGCCCGGCGGCCGGCGCGGCCCCACCCGGCGAGCCGACGCAGGCCCACCCGACGACAGCCGACCCGGCCGACCCGACGCGGGCCGGCTTCCCACTGGTTACCGCGACTGCGGGCCGCAGACGGCCTCACCGTTCGCTTCTGCGAGGGATATATCTCCTTCCTCTCAGCAGATGCGGGTCGCTAGGGTGACCGGGTGAGCGTGTTCCGGATCAGCGAGGCCGCCGAGTTGCTCGGGGTCAGCGCCGACACCGTGCGGCGCTGGGTGGACGCCGGCCGGCTGCCCGCCCGGCGGGACGCCCACGGCCACCGGATCGTCGACGGCGTGGACCTGGCCGGCTTCGTCCGCGCCCAGTCCGCCGCCCCCGACGAGGGGGCCGAGTTCTCCTCGGCCCGCAACCGGCTGCGCGGGATAGTCACCGCCGTCGTCCGGGACACCGTGATGGCCCAGGTCGACATCCAGGCCGGGCCGTTCCGGATCGTGTCGCTGATGAGCCGCGAGGCCGTCGACGAACTGGACCTGCGGGTCGGCTCGGTGGCCGTCGCCGTGATCAAGTCCACCACCGTCGTGGTGGAGCGGCCCGCGCCCACCGGACCCGGCAGGGCAAGGACCGACCCGTGACCCGCCGCGCCGTCGTCGTCCCCCTCGTGGCGACCCTCCTCGCCCTGGCCGGATGCGGAGGCGGGCGCGCTGCGCCGGCCGCCGACGGTGCACCGCGCGGCACGTTGACCGTCTTCGCCGCCGCGTCGCTGACCGAGTCGTTCACCACCCTCGGCCGGCGGTTCGAGGCCGACCACCCGGGCACGACGGTCACCTTCAACTTCGCCGGCAGCTCCGCCCTGGCCACCCAGATCACCCAGGGTGCGCCCGCCGACGTGTTCGCCTCGGCCGCCCCGAGGAACATGGCCACCGTCACCGACGCCGGGCACGCCGCCGACGCCCCCGCCGTCTTCGCCCGCAACCAGCTCGTCATCGCCGTGCCGCAGGGCAATCCGCAGCGCCTGACCGGGCTGGCCGACCTGGCCCGGCCGGGGTTGAAGGTCGCGCTGTGCGCCGCCCAGGTGCCGTGCGGGGCGGCGGCCACCACCGCCCTGGACGCGGCCGGCGTACGGGTCACCCCGGTCACCCTCGAACAGGACGTCAGGGGCGCGCTGGCCAAGGTGAAACTCGGCGAGGTCGACGCGGCGCTGGTCTACCGTACCGACGCCCGCGCGGCCGACCGGGAGGTCGACGGCATCGAGTTCCCCGAGTCCGCCCGCGCCGGCAACGACTACCCGATCGTGGTGCTCACCGACGCGCCGAACCCCACCGCCGCCCGCGCCTTCGTCGCGCTGGTCCGTTCCGCGCCCGGCCGGGCCGTCCTCGCCGATGCCGGGTTCCAGCCGCCGGCAGGCCCGTGACCACGTCCACCCGCCGACGCGGCACCGGTCAACGGGTGCCGGTCGCGCTGCTCGTACCGGCCGCCCTGGGGTTGCTGTTCCTGGTGCTGCCGCTGGGCGGCCTGCTGCTGCGTACCCCGTGGACGTCGCTGGGGCCGCGACTGACCGCACCCGGCGTGCTCACCGCGCTGCGGCTGTCGGTGCAGTGCGCCACCCTCGCCACGCTGCTCTGCCTGGCGCTGGGCGTACCCCTGGCGTGGCTGTTGGCCCGGGTGGAGTTCCCCGGCCGGCGGCTGGTCCGGGCGCTGGTCACCGTGCCCCTGGTGCTGCCGCCGGTGGTCGGCGGGGTGGCGCTGCTGCTGGTCTTCGGCCGGCGCGGGCCGGTCGGCGGCTGGCTGGACGCCACCTTCGGCGTCACGCTGCCGTTCACCACCACCGGCGTGGTGCTCGCCGAGGCGTTCGTGGCGATGCCGTTCCTGATCATCGCGGTGGAGGGGGCGCTGCGCGGAGTCGACCACCGCTACGAGGAGGCCGCCGCCACCCTGGGCGCGGGCCGGTGGACCACCTTCACCCGGGTCACCCTCCCGCTGGTCGGCCCGGGGATCGCCGCCGGGGCGGTGCTGTGCTGGGCCCGCGCGCTCGGCGAGTTCGGCGCGACCATCACCTTCGCCGGCAACTATCCGGGCCGGACCCAGACCATGCCGCTCGCCGTCTACCTGGCCCTGGAGACCGACCTGGAGGCCGCCGTGGTGCTCAGCCTGGTGCTGCTCACCGTCTCGGTGCTGATCCTCGCCGGGCTGCGCGACCGGTGGATCGGCGGCCCGTGACACCGCCACTGCTCGACGGGCACCTGGTCGTCGACCGGGCCGGTTTCCGGCTGGACGTCCGGCTGCACGTCGCCGCCGGGGAGGTGGTCGCGCTGCTCGGGCCGAACGGCGCCGGCAAGACCACCACGCTGCGCGCCCTGGCGGGGCTGCAACCGCTCGACGCCGGCCGGCTACGCCTCAGCGGGGTGGAACTGGACCACCCGGACGCCCGCCGGTTCGTGCCACCCGAGCGGCGACCGGTCGGCGTGGTGTTCCAGGACTACCTGCTCTTCCCGCACCTGACCGCCCGGGACAACGTGGCCTTCGGCCCGCGCCGGCAGGGCCTGCCCCGGCGGGCCGCCCGGGCACGGGCCGACCGGTGGCTGGACCGGGTCGGCCTGGCCGGGTACGCCGGGCGGCGGCCCCGGCAGCTCTCCGGCGGGCAGGCCCAGCGGGTGGCGCTGGCCCGCGCGCTCGCCGTCCACCCGACCCTGCTGCTGCTCGACGAGCCGTTGGCCGCGCTCGACGCCCGGACGCGGCTGGACACCCGCGCCGAACTGCACCGCCACCTCACCGACCACGCCGGGGCGGCCGTGCTGGTCACCCACGATCCGCTGGACGCGCTGGCGCTGGCCGACCGGCTGGTGATCGTCGAGGACGGCCGGGTGGTCCAGGAGGGCGACGCCAGCGTGGTGACCACCCGGCCGCGCACCGACTACGTGGCCCGGCTGGTCGGGCTGAACCTGCACCGGGGCCGGGCCGACGGGCGGCGGGTCCGGCTCGCCGACGCTTTCGCCGTGCCGACCGCCGAACGGCTCGACGGCGACGCCTTCGTGGTCTTCGCACCCACCGTCGTACGCCTGCACCCGCACCGCCCCGACGACACCGCCCGGCCCGGCTGGCCGGCCACCGTCGCCGGGGTGCACCGGCACGGCGACCACGTGCGGGTGCAGCTCACCGGGGTGCTCGACACCGTCGCCGACGTCACCCCCGCCGTCGCCGCCGGGCTGCGGCTGCTCCCCGGGCAGCGGGTGTGGGCGAGCGTCGCGGCCGGCGACACCCGGGCCTACCCGGTCGGGCCCTGAACGGTCGGGCCGGCGGTCACCTCGGAACGGACGGGCCGGCTCCGGGGCGGGGCGGCTCCGGCTGGAAGACGTCCGGCACGCCGTCGCGGTCCAGGTCGACGCTCTCGGCGTCGTGGACCCGCCGGTAGACCCGGCTGCGGGCGCGCAGGATGACGCTGGCCAGCAGGGCCGACAGCAGCGAACCGGCGAGCACCGCCACCTTGGCGTGGTCGTCGCGGGCACTGCCCAGGCCGAAGGCCAGCTCACCGATCAGCAGCGAGACGGTGAAGCCGATCCCGCCGAGCAGCGCGAGCCCGAGCGCGTCGAGCCAGTTGAGACCCTCGTCCGGGTCGGCCCGGGTGAACCGGGACACCAGCCAGGTCGCGGTCAGGATGCCGATCGGCTTGCCGACGACCAGGCCGACGGCGATGCCCACCGCGACCCGGTCGGTCAACGCGGTGGCCAGCCCGGCGAGCCCACCGACGGTGACCCCGGCGGAGAGGAACGCGAAGACCGGCACGGCGATGCCGGCGGAGATCGGCCGCATCCGGTGCTCGAAGTGCTCGGCCAGGCCGGGTCCGGCGTCCGGGCCGCCCGCCGCGTCGCTGCGCACCACCGGCACGGTGAAGGCGAGCAGGACGCCGGCCACGGTGGCGTGCACGCCCGACTCGTGCACCAGCACCCAGGTGAGGGCGGCCAGCGGCAGCAGCAGCCACCACGACCGGATGCGGCGCTGCACCAGCAGCCCGAACGCGGCGAGCGGCAGCAGCGCGCCCAGCAGCGGGACGACCGACAGGTCCGAGGTGTAGAAGACCGCGATGATCATGATGGCGAGCAGGTCGTCGACCACCGCCAGGGTGAGCAGGAAGGTCCGCAGCGCCGACGGCAGGAAACGGCCCACCACGGCGAGCACCGCCAGGGCGAACGCGATGTCGGTGGCGGTCGGGATGGCCCAGCCCCGGCCCGCGTCTCCCCCGGCGCCGGCGGCGATCAGGGCGTACAGGACGGCGGGCACGATCACCCCGCCGACGGCCGCCGCCACCGGCACCGCCGCCCGCCGGGGGTCGCGCAGATCACCGGCGACGAACTCACGTTTGAGTTCCAGGCCGGCGACGAAGAAGAACACCGCCAGCAGACCGTCGGCGGCCCAGGTCGCCACGCTCAGGTCGAGGTGCAGCGCGGCCGGGCCGACGGTGGTGTCCCGCAGCGTCTGGTACGCGCCCGACCAGGGGGAGTTCGACCAGACCAGGGCGATGAGCGCCCCGCCGAGCAGCAGCGCCCCACCGACGGTCTCCCGGCGCAGGATGGCCGAGATCCGGCTGGTCTCGCCCCAGGAGCGGCGGGCGAACAGGCTGGGGCGTCGCCGGGTGGCGTCGGTCACGGAAACTCCTCGTCGGCAGGGGTCGCGTCATCCACCGCCGACCAGACTTCCCGGCACACCTGGGGCAACCCTATCCGGTGCGGCCGCCGATCGCCGGGTGACTACGCGTCGCCCCCGGCCGGATGGGTGCCCGGCCGGGGGCGGAGGCGGAGGCGGATCAGAGGGTACGGGCCAGCCGGTCGGCGAGCAGCCTCGCGAACCGGGCCGGGTCGGCCAGGTCGCCGCCCTCGGCGAGCAGCGCCGTGCCGTACAGCAGTTCGGCGGTCTCGGTCAGCGCCGCGCTGTCGTCGCCCCGCTGGTGGGCGACACGCAGGCCGGTGACCAGCGGGTGGGTCGGGTTGAGTTCGAGGATGCGCTTGACCGGGGGCAGTTCCTGCCCCATCGCCCGGTACATCTTCTCCAGGGTCGGGGTGATGTCGTGCGCGTCACCGACGATGCACGCGGGCGAGGTGGTCAGCCGGGAGGAGAGCCGGACCTCCTTGACCGTGTCGGCGAGCGCCCCGCCGAGGAAGGTGAGCAGTTCGGCGTACTCCTTGTTCTGCTGTTCCCGGGCGACCTCGGTGTCCTTGCGTTCCTGCTCGGTCTCCAGGTCGACCTGACCCTTGGCGATGGAGCGCAGCGGCTTGCCGTCGAACTGGCCGACCCGTTCCACCCACACCTCGTCGACCGGGTCGGTGAGCAGCAGCACCTCGAAGCCCTTGGCCCGGAACGCCTCCAGGTGCGGCGAGTTCTCCAGCATGGTGCGGTTCTCGCCGGTGGCGTAGTAGATCTCGGTCTGGCCGTCCTTCATCCGCTCCACGTACCCGCCCAGCGTGGTGGGCTCGGTGTCGTGGTGGGTGGAGGCCACCGACACCAGGTCGAGGATGGTCTCGGTGTTGTCCGGGTCCTCCAGCAGACCCTCCTTGACCACCCGGCCGAACTCGCCCCAGAAGGTGGCGAACCGCTCCGGGTTGCCGGTGCGCATGTCCTTGACCGTGGCGAGCACCTTGCGGACCAGCCGGCGGCGGACGATCTGGATCTGCCGGTCCTGCTGCAGGATCTCCCGGGAAATGTTCAGCGACAGGTCGTGGGCGTCCACCACGCCCTTGACGAAGCGCAGGTAGTTCGGCATCAGCGCGGCGCAGTCGTCCATCACGAACACCCGCTTGACGTAGAGCTGCACCCCGCGCCGGCCGTCGGCCTGGTACAGGTCGTACGGCGCGTGCGCGGGCAGGAACAGCAGCGCCTCGTACTCGAAGGTGCCCTCCCCGCGCATGTGGATGGTCTCCAGCGGGTCGGTCCAGTCGTGGCTGACGTGCCGGTAGAAGTCCCGGTACTCCTCCTCGGCGACCTCGTCGCGCGGGCGCGCCCAGAGCGCCTTGCGGGAGTTGAGGGTCTCCTCGGTGGGTTCGCCGCCGTCGACGCCCGGCACGGTGGTGCGGATCGGCCAGGCGATGAAGTCCGAGTACCGCTTGACGATCTGCCGGATCGTGGCGAGGTCGGCGTAGTCGTGCAGGTTGTCCTCGTCGTCGGCGGGCTTGAGGTGCACGGTGACCGAGGTGCCCTGCGGGGCGTCGTCGACGGTCTCCACCACGTACGTGCCCTCGCCGCTGGACTCCCAGCGGGTGCCCTCGGCCTGCCCGGCCCGCCGGGTGAGCAGGGTGACCTTGTCGGCGACCATGAACGTCGAGTAGAACCCGACGCCGAACTGGCCGATCAACTCACCGCCGGCGGTCTCCTTGGACTCCTTGAGCTTGCGCAGCAGCTCGGCGGTGCCGGAACGGGCGATGGTGCCGATCAGCGAGACGACGTCCTCGCGGGACATGCCGATGCCGTTGTCCCGGACGGTGAGGGTCCGGGCCTGCGGGTCGGTCACCAGCTCGATGTGCAGGTCGGAGGTGTCGACGTCGAGGTCGGAGTCGACCAGCGACTCCAGCCGGAGCTTGTCCAACGCGTCGGAGGCGTTGGAGATCAGCTCGCGCAGGAAGACGTCCTTGTGCGAGTAGATGGAATGCACCATCAGTTGCAGCAGCTGGCGTGTCTCCGCCTGGAACTCCAGCGTCTCGGTCCGACTGCTCACACCAACCTCCTCGTACGGGCGGGCCAGATCCGCGCAACAGGATACGAGGTGCCGTGGCGGCCCGGTCACGCCCGGTCGTCGTCCCGACGAACCAGCAGGCTGGCCTGCGGGGTGCGTTCGGTGGCACCGGCGAACTCCTGCGGTGCCCGGCACATCCGGGCCTGCTCCGGCAGCCCGGCGGCGTGCAGCAGCGCCGCCACCTGGTCCGGGCGGCGGCGACGGAACGCCAGCGCCACCGGGTGGCCCCACGCCTCGGTGTAGCGGACCGTCTCGTCGCCGACCTGGAAGGCGAGCAGGGCGTGCCCGCCGGGGGCGAGGACCCGGTGGAACTCGGCGAACACCCGGGGCAGCCACTCGTCGGGCACGTGGATGACGCTGTACCAGGCGACCAGGCCGGCCAGCACGCCGTCGGCCACCGGCAGGTCCAGCATGGACGCCTCGACGAAGCGCAGGTCGGGGTGGGCCCACCGGGCCTGCGCCAGCATCCCGGGTGACAGGTCGAGCCCGGTGACGGCCAGCCCGAGGTCGCGCAGGTGGCCGGTGATCCGTCCGGGGCCGCAGCCGACCTCCAGCACCGGGCCGCCCCCGCCGGTCAGCACGGTCTCGGCGAACGCGGCGAGCATGGCCCGGTCGACCGGGCGGGCGGCCAGCTCACCACGGTTGCGGGTGGTGTACTCGGCGGCCAGCGTGTCGTAGGAGGCCCGGGTCTCGGCGAGGAAGTCGGCGTCGGTCACGGCCGCGGACCCTACCGGCCGGGCGGCCGCGCCGGGGGTCAGCGGGGGGTCGTCGGGCGGGTGACGTCGTGCACGTGGTGCACCACGTCGTGCAGGAAGTAGACGGCGAAGCGGCCCACGGTGAACATCGAACCGTTGCTGCGCCGGCCCGGCCGGGCCCACTGCGCGGGCGTGACGGCGTCGAACGCGGCGGCGGTCGACCCGGCCTGTTCGGCGAGTTCCCCGGCCACCCGGGCCGGTGACTGGTGGAAGTAGTCGTCCTCGACCGCGGTGGCGTCCTGGTCCCAGTCGGGGAAGACCGGGTCGTCCTCGTCGAGCATCAGCGCCAGCCGATTCCGGAAGATCCGGCAGGTGTCCCGCACGTGGCAGGCGTACTCCCCCGGCGACCAGACGGTCGGCGCGGGCCGCCGGGTCGCGTCGGGCCGGGACAGCACCTCCCGCCAGACCGGGACGGTGGCGCGCAGCCGGTCCCCGGTGGTGTCGGCCGGCTGCGGCACGAAGCCGCACTCGGCGCACCCGTCGTCGATGACGCCGGTCCAGTCCCGGTCCTCCGGCACGATCGCCGCCCACTCCGACATGCGGTGATCCTGCCACGCGGAGGCCGGGTCGGCGCCGGCGGTAGGGTGTACGCCGCTGGCAGATCCGGGCGGAGGTAATCGTCGTGGCGCGGGACGCGGAGCGCACGCTGATCGCCGTCAACAGGAAGGCGCGGCACGACTACACCGTCCTGAAGACCTACGAGGCGGGCATCGTGCTGGTCGGCACCGAGGTGAAGTCGCTGCGCGAGAAGCGGGTGTCGCTGGTCGACGCGTTCGCCCAGGAACGCGACGGCGAGATCATGCTGTACGGCCTGCACATCGCCGAGTACGGCTTCGGCACCTGGACCAACCACCAGCCCCGGCGGACCCGTAAGCTGCTGCTGCACCGGGTGGAGATCGCCCGCATCCTGGAGAAGCTGCGCGATCCCGGGGTGACCCTGGTGCCGTTGTCGATGTACTTCAGCAACGGCTGGGCCAAGGTCGAGGTGGGGCTGGCCCGGGGCCGCCGCTCGTACGACAAGCGGCAGGTGCTCGCCGAACGCGACGCGAACCGGGAGATCGCCCGGGAGTTGGGTCGGCGGCTCAAGGGCCGCCGGCCGGCCGGAGAGGGTCGCCGGCCGGGCTGAGCCGGAGTCGGCCTGCGGCACCGGCTCAGCCGTGGGCGTCGTCCGCTGCGGCGGTGCCGGGGGCGCTGGCGAGCACGATCGCGGCGGCCACGGTGGTCAGGGTGGCCAGGACCGCCCAGGGCAGCCAGCCGGCGCGCACCCCGTCGCCGAGCAGCAGCACCCCGGCGACCGAGGGGACGACGATCTCGACCGCCCAGAGCACGGCGGTGACCGGCCCGACCTGCCCGTGGCGCAGGGCGTGCGCGTAGAGGACCGTCCCGGCCACCCCGGAGACGACCAGTCCCCAGGCGACCGGCTCCCGCAGCAGGTCCCAGGCCGCCGCGCCGGGGTGGCCCAGCGGGTCGGGTGGCGGGGTGAGCGCCCGTGCGCACAGCGCGGTGATGCCCCAGGCGAGGCCGGCCAGGGTGGCGGCGACGATCGGCCGGGTGACCCGCAGGGCGGCGAGCCCGGCAATCGCGGTCAGCACCGCCGCGCCGGCCAGGCCGACCCGCAGCGCCGCGGACGCGGTGACCGGCGGTTCGGGGCCGGCGGCCAGCGAGATGACGGTGAGGGCGGCGACGGTGAGCAGGATCGCCCCGGTGTCCCGGCGGCGTAGTCGCGCGCCGAGCACGATCCGGGCGACGACCACGGTGACGGCCAGCGAGCCGGCGGTGACCGACTGGACCGCGTACACGGGCAGCTTCTGGAGGGCGACCAGGGAGGCGAGCCAGGCCAGCGTGTCGCAGGCCAGGCCGGCGAGGTAGAGCGGGTGACCGAGGGCGCGCAGGGTGCTGGCCCCCCGCCGGGCCCCGACGGCCTGCAGGACGGAGCCGACGCCGTAGCCGAGCGCCGCGCCGAGAGCGAATGCCAGTGCCAGGCCGGACGTCACGGTCCGCCCCCGGCCGGATCGACCGCAACCGGCCCGGTGGACGCCGCCGGCCCGGTTGCGGTGGTCGTCCCCGGCTCGGTCATCGGCACCGCCTCTGCTCCTGGTCCCGGCCGGGTCCACGTCAGCCGTCGCTCCGTCGCATTCTCCCCGCCGCGTCCGCGCGCCGCAGCGCGTCACCATCGTGGCGGCCACCCCGATTCAACAAGACTTCTTGTACTTCATGTCTTGTGCTTCTAGGGTGGTCACATGACGGAGGAACCCACCCGCCACCTGACCGACCCCCGGGCGATGCGCGCGCTGGCCCACCCGACCCGGTTGCGACTGCTCGGCGAGCTGCGCGTCCGGGGACCGCAGAGTGTCGGCATGCTCAGCGACGCCGTCGACGAGGCGGTCGGCTCGGTCAGCTACCACCTGGGCAAGCTGGCCGAGCACGGCTTCGTCGAGGAGGCCCCCGAGCACGCCAGGGACCGCCGGGAACGCTGGTGGCGGGCGACCCACGCCCGGACGTCCTGGGAGCCGGTCGAGATGCTTGCCGACCCGGAGCGCCGGGCGGCCTCCGACCTGCTGCGCCGGGCCGTGCTCGACCGGTACGCGGAACGTCTCGGCCACTACCTCGAGGTCGAGGCGACCCTCGACCCGCAGTGGGTGCGCGGCACCGCCAGCGCCGACTCGTGGCTGCATTTGACCAGCGACGAGCTGATCGAACTGCGGGCCGACCTGGAGGCGCTGGCCGCCCGCTGGCAGGCCCGCAGCGACCCGGGCCGACCGGGGGCCGCCTCCGTGTCGTTGATCTACCACGCCTTCCGGGACCTGCGGTGACGTCGCCGCGCCGCCGCGCTCCGCTGGTCGGCCTGCTGGTCGGTCACACGGTTTCGCTCACCGGCAACATGCTCACCCTGATCGCGCTGCCGCTCTACGTGCTCGCCGAAACCGGTTCGCCCGCCGCCACCGGCCTGACCGGCGCGGTAGCCACCGTGCCGGTGGTGCTCGGCGGCGCGCTCGGCGGGGTGCTGGTGGACCGGATCGGCTACCGGCGGGCCAGCATCCTGGCCGACGTGGTCTCCGGGCTGACGGTGGCGGCCGTGCCGCTGCTCGACGCCACCGTCGGCCTGCCGTTCTGGGCGCTGCTCGGGCTGGTCTTCGCCAGCGGACTGCTCGACACCCCCGGGCAGACCGCCCGCAACGCCCTGTTGCCGGAGGCGGCCGTGGCCGCCGGGGTGCCACTGGAACGGGCCGTCGGCTGGTACGAGGCCAGCGAGCGGGGCGCCCGGCTGATCGGCGCCCCGGTGGCCGGCCTGCTCGTCGCCACCCTGGGCGCGCTCTCGGTGCTGGCCCTGGATGCCGCCACCTTCGCGGTCTCGGCGCTGGTCGTGGCGCTGCTGGTGCCCCGGTCGCTGCGCCCGGACGCGCAGCCCGAGCAGGCCGGCGGTGGCTACTGGCGGGAATTCGCCGCCGGCGTGCGCTTCCTGACCCGGGAGCCGCTGCTGCGGGCGGTGGTGCTGCTGGTGCTGGTGACCAACTTCTTCGACGCGACCAAGAGCAACGTGCTGCTGCCGGTGGTGGCCGACCGGCAACTCGGCGGGGCCACCGCGTTCGGTCTGCTGGTCGGCGCGATGGGCGGTGGTGCGCTGGTCGGGTCGCTGCTGTTCAGCGCGGTCGGCCACCGGCTGCCCCGCCGGGCCACCTTCGTCACCGCCTTCGCGGTCGCCGGTGGGCCACCCTTCTGGGCGCTGGCCGCCGCGCCACCGCTGTTGTGGATCGTCGTGGTCTTCGCCCTGTCCGGCTTCGCCGCCGGGGCGATCAACCCGCTGCTCGGCGCGGTGGAGCTGGAGCGGGTGCCGGCCCACCTGCGGGCCCGGGTGTTCGGGGTGATCGGGGCGGGTTGCTGGGCCGGCATCCCGCTGGGCGCGCTCGCCGCCGGGGTGGCCGTCGACGGCTTCGGCACCACGCCCGTCCTGCTCACCGTGGGTGGCTGCTACCTGCTGGTGGTACTGACCCCGCTGCTGGGCGGCCCCTGGCGCACGATGTCCCGCCCGACCGCCCCCGCCCACCCGGCACAGACCCCCACCCCGGTCGCCTGACCGACCCACCCCCTCCTGGCCCCCTCCCCCGGCCCGGACTCCCTCCCCCGCTCCGGCCTCTGTTCCCAGTGATCAAGAGGTGGACCGGGGCGGAGCCAGGGCGGACGGGGCCAGGGCGCGGTGAGGTGGGCCGGCGCGTCTGGCAGCGGGCGTGCCGGCGCGGTGCGGGTGGGGACCGACCCGGGCATCGGGCCGGAGGAAGGCCAGGGCGGAAGGCGGGTCGGCCCCGTAGGTCAGTCGCGGCGCAGGTCGGCGTGGGCGGCGCGGAGCCGGTCTACGGTCGCGTCGGTGCCGGGCGGGACGTGCCGGTCCAGCTCGGCCCAGACCTCGGCGAGGGCGTCGGTCACGGCCCGCAGCTCGGCGGCGTGCCGCAGGGCGCCCTGCCGGTGCGACTCCTCCAGCCGGCGGGCCCACCCGGCGGTCACGGTGGTGAGGCGTTCCCCGTCGGCGCGGGCCTGGGCGGCGCTGCGGGCGGCGGGGGCGGGCACGATCGCGGCGACCGGCCGGGGGTCGCCGTCGCGGGTGACCAGGGTGACCGTGTCGGTCAGCTCGGCCATCGCGATCAGCTGGGTCAGCCGGGTACGCAGCTCGCGCAGCGGCACGGATCGGGGTTGACCACTGTGGTGGGACAGCGCGGGGGCAGCCATGTCCCCATGGTCCGACCCGGGTATGACATTTACCGTCATGACGGTCCGGGTGGAGTGGACCAGGCGTCCACCCCACCCGGGTCGGTCAGCTCGCCTGCAACGTCACGTCGTCGATGACGAAGCTGGTCTGCAACGAGGAGTCCTCGGTGCCGGTGAACTTCAGGGTCACCGTCTGCCCGGCGTACGCGCCCACGTCGAACGAGCGCAGCGTGTAGCCGGTCGCCTTGTTGAGGTTCGAGTACGTCGCCAGGGTGGTGCTGCCGACCTGGACCACCAGCTTGTCGTAGGCGACGGTGGTGGTCCGCTCGGCGGTGTCGATGTGCAGGTAGAAGGCGAGCGTGTAGGAGGAGCACCCGGCCGGCACGGTCACCGACTGGGACAGCGTGTCGGTGCTGGTGCTGCCGTTGCCGTTGAGCCACGCCTTGTAGGAGCCGGTGCGGGCCGGCTGGCTGGACGAGTTGGTGATGACGCCGGTGGTGGCCGTCCACGGGCTGGTGCCGGACTCGAAGCCGCCGTTGCCGACGACCTGCCCGCCGGTGCAGCTCCCGGTGCCGCCGGTGACGGTCAGGGTGTAGCTGGCCGTCCGGGTGGCCGAGCCGGTTCCGGTCACGGTGAGGGTGAAGGTGCCGAGGGCGGCGCTCGACGACGCGCTGACCGTCATGGTGGCCGAGCCGCCGGAGGTGACCGACGACGGGCTGAACGAGACGCTCACGCCGCTGGGCGCGCCGGAGGCCGACAGCGCGACGGTCTGGGCGCTGCCGCTGGTGGTGGCGGTGCTGACTGTGGCGGTGGCGGAGCCACCCCGGGCGACGCCGCCGGCGGTCGGGCTGACCGCGACGGAGAAGTCGTTGGTCGGGGTGCCGCCGCCGACCGCGAGGTCCCAGATGGCGTACGCGACGCCGTCGGCGCTGCGGTTGAGCCCGGTGGCGTTGATGTTGCTGGTGGTGTCGCAGGACGCGTGGTAGCACGGGTCGTACGCGGCGTTGGCGGTGCCGCCCCACTTGCTGGCCTGGGCGCTGGTCTTGCGGGCGCTGGCCCCCATCGCGTAGCCCGAGGTGGGGATGCCGGCCTGCTGGAACGAGTAGTCGTCGGAGCGGCCCTGGCCCTCGGTGTTCTCCTCCGGCGACAGCCCGAGGGAGTCCCAGTACGCCTTGAGCGGCGCGGCGGTGGTGGAGGTGACCCGGTTGATGAAGTAGCCGCCGTTGGTCGAGGCGACCATGTCGAAGTTGTAGTACCCCTTGATGTAGCCCTTCTGGGCGGTGGTCAGCGAGTTGACGTAGAACTTGGAGCCCTGCAGGCCCTGCTCCTCGCCGTTCCACCAGGCGAACCGGACCCGCTTGGTCATGCCCGGGTTCTGCTGGGCCAGCACCAGGGCGTTCTCCAGCAGCACCGACGAGCCGGAGCCGTTGTCGTTGATGCCCGGTCCGGCGGCGACGCCGTCGAGGTGCGCGCCGAACATGATGACGTCGTCGGCGGGGCCCTGCGGCCACTCGGCGATCACGTTGTTGCCCCGGTAGGTGCAGGTGGTGCAGGTCTGCTCGGTGACCGTGTAGCCGGCGGCCTGGAGCTTGGACTTCACGTAGGCGACCGAGGCGGTGTAGCCGGCCGAGCCGGCCCGCCGGTTGCCGCCGTTGCTGGTGGCGATGCTCTGGAACTGGGCCAGGTGCGCCTGGACGTTGCTGACCGAGACGTCCGGGGCGGCGAGCGCGGCGACGGCCGGCGCGGCGGTGGCCGGCCGGGCGGTCGGGGTGGCCGAGGCCGGTGGCGCGGCCAGGGCGAGCGTCACCGCGGTGACGGCGGCGATCGCCAGGGTTCTGCGCTTCATGCGAGCTCCTCATGGGGGGTCGGCGGGGCGTCCGCCCGGGCGTCGCCGTTCCGTGTGCCGGGGTCGGCATGGGGGTGCACGGGGGTCCGCGACCCGGGGGTGGGGTCGCGGCGGAGACGCCGGGGAAGCAAACACTTACATGTATCAATCTGCGGGTCAATCCGTCGGACGGTGTCACATTCCCGGGTGACGCCGGGAGGGGGACCGGGGCGCGGCCGCGAGGCCGTCGGCGCGGGGTGTAGACAACGCGCGTATACGCAGTGTGTATAGTCCCCCGCATGTCCATCGGCCAGACCTTCCTCGGCCTGCTGGAGGCGACCCCCCGGCACGGCTACGACATCAAACGGCGCTACGACGAACACTTCGGCCACTCCCGCCCGGTCGCCTACGGCCAGGTCTACGCGACCCTGTCCCGGCTGCTGCGCGGCGGCCTGGTCGAGGTGGAGGCGGTCGAGCCCGGCGAGGGCCCCGACCGCAAGCGGTACGCCATCACCGAGGCCGGCGTCGCCGACGTGGCCCAGTGGCTGGCCCGCCCCGAGCAGCCCGAGCCCTACCTGCAGAGCGTCCTCTACACCAAGGTGGTGCTCGCCCTGCTCACCGGCCGGGCGGCGGCCGAACTGCTCGACGTGCAGCGCGCCGAGCACCTGCGCCTGATGCGGGAGCTGACCCGCCGCAAGCGCGACGGCGACCTGGCCGAACAGTTGATCTGCGACCACGCGCTGTTCCACCTGGAGGCCGATTTGCGCTGGCTCGAACTCACCACCGCCCGCCTCGACGAGCTGGCCGCGCGGGTGCGTCGATGAGCGCCCCGCTGCTGGTCGCCGAGGGCCTGCACCGCAGCTTCGGCGAGACGGTCGCGCTGGTCGACGCCGGGCTGCGCATCGACGAGGGCGAGGTGGTCGCGGTGCTCGGGTCGTCCGGCTCCGGCAAGTCCACCCTGCTGCACTGCCTGGCCGGGATCGTCCGCCCCGACCGGGGGCGGGTCGTCTTCGACGGCCGGGACCTGGTGCAGATGAACGACGCCCAGCGCAGCGCCCTGCGCCGGGAGTCCTTCGGGTTCGTCTTCCAGTTCGGCCAGCTGGTGCCCGAGCTGACCTGCCTGGAGAACGTCGCCCTGCCGCTGCGGCTGGCCCGCGTGCCCCGCCGCGAGGCCGAACAGCGGGCCGGGCAGTGGCTGGAACGGCTGGAGGTCACCGAGGTGGCCGGCAAGCGCCCCGGCGAGGTCTCCGGCGGCCAGGGTCAGCGCGTCGCGGTGGCCCGTGCACTGGTCACCCGCCCCCGGGTGATCTTCGCCGACGAACCGACCGGCGCGCTGGACTCGCTCAACGGCGAACGGGTCATGCGGCTGCTGACCGAGGCCGCCCGGGACACCGGGGCGGCGGTGGTCCTGGTCACCCACGAGGCACGCGTGGCCGCGTACTCCGACCGGGAGGTCGTGGTGCGTGACGGGCGTACCCGGAACCTGGAGGTCGCGGCGTGACCGGTCGGGGCGCGCTCGCGGACCTGGCGATGGGCGCCCGGATGGCCGTCACCGGCGGCCGGGAGGGTTGGACCCGGGCGCTGCTCACCGCCGTCGGCGTCGGGATCGGGGTGGCCATGCTGCTGCTGGCCACCGCCGTGCCGGGGGCGCTCGACGCCCGGCAGGCGCGCGGCGACGCCCGCGACGACCTGCGGCTGGGCGAACAGGTCGCGGCCGGGCCCGGCACCCTGCTGGTCCACGGCGTGGACACCGAGTTCCGGGGCCGGCCGGTCCGGGGCCGGCTGCTGCGGCCGGAGGGACCGGCCGCGCCCGTCCCGCCGGGGCTGACCGCCCTGCCGGCCCCCGGCGAGGTGGTCGTCTCCCCCGCCCTGCGCAAGCTGCTCGACTCCCCCGACGGCCCGCTGTTCGCCCCCCGGCTCGGCGGCGCGCGGGTCACCGGGACCATCGCCGACGAGGGCCTCGCCGGCCCCAACGAACTGGCCTACTACCAGGGCGACGACCGGCTGACCGACACGTCCGGGGCGACCCGGCTGGACAGGTTCGGCGGCGGGCTGCCCGGCGAGGGCCTGGGCCCGGTGCTGATGCTGCTGGTGGCGGTCATCTTCGTGGTGCTGCTGCTGCCCATCGCGGTGTTCCTCGGTTCCGCCGTGCGCTACGGCGGGGAACGACGCGACCGGCGGCTCGCCGCGCTGCGGCTGGTCGGCGCGGACACCACCATGGTCCGGCGGATCGCCGCCGGGGAGGCAGCCGCCGGCGCCCTGCTCGGGGTCGCCGTCGGCATCGGATTCCTGCTCGCCGGCCGCCAACTGGTTCCGCTGGTCACCCTCTACAACATCAGCGTGTACGCCGCCGACATCCGGCCGCCCACCGCGCTGCTACTGGCCGTCGTGCTGGCCGTGCCGGCGCTGGCCGTGCTGGTGGCGATGCTGGCGCTGCGCGCGGTCGTGGTGGAGCCGCTCGGGATCACCCGGCGCGGCACCCCGGTCCGCCGCCGGCTCTGGTGGCGGCTGCTGCTGCCCGCCGCCGGCCTGGCCCTGCTCCTGCCCGTGGCCGGTCTGCGCGAGGGCGACGGCGGGGTCACCCGCTGGCTGGTGCCGGCCGGGGCGGTGCTGCTGCTGATCGGCACGGTCACCCTGCTGCCGTGGCTGACCGACCTGCTGGTACGACGGCTGCACGGCGGCCCGGTGTCCTGGCAGTTGGCGGTCCGCCGGGTGCAGCTGGACAGCGCCACCTCCGCCCGGCTGGTCAACGGCATCGCGGTCGCCGTCGCCGGCACGATCGGCCTGCAGATGCTCTTCGCCGGGATCGCCGGGGACTTCACCACCGCCAGCGGGCAGGACACCTCCCGGGCTCAGGTGCAGGTGCAGTTCCGCGACCAGCCGGACCTGGCCCGGGTGCTGCGGCAGCTCGGCGGGGCCGAGGGGGTGACCGCCGCGACCGGCACCCTCAGCGTCGGGGCCAACGCCGGCTCGCCGGACGGCCTGCCGGTGGATGTCCGGATCGGCGACTGCGCCGCGCTGGCCGAGTTCGCCCGCCTCGACAGGTGCGTGGACGGGGACACGTTCCTGGTGTCCGATCCGCGCGACCCGGCGGTCGTCCCCGCCGGCACGACGCTGACCGTCGAGGACGGGTCACGGTGGCGGGTGCCGACGACGGCGCGACCCGCGCAGGCCCGGCCCGACCCGGCCGGCTGGATGCAGAACGCGGTGCTGGTCACCCCCGGCGCGGTCGGCACACGGGCCCTCGGTCCGCTGCGCACGACCGTCTACCTCCAGCTCGACCCGGCCGCCCCCGACGCGGTCGAACACGTCCGCAACGCCGCCGCCGCGATCGACCTGACCACGCCGGTGTCCGTGCTCTCCTCGACCATCGAGTCGCCCCGGTTCGCCGACATCCGGCGCGGCCTGGCCATCGGCACGGTCGTCACGCTGCTGCTGATCGCCACCAGCATGCTGGTCGGCACGCTGGAGCAGTTGCGGGAACGCCGCCGGCTGCTGGCCATGCTGGTGGCGGTGGGCACCCGACGCAGCACCCTCGGCTGGTCGGTGCTGTGGCAGACCGCCCTGCCGGTCGGGGTCGGGCTGGTGCTGGCCGCCGGCTTCGGGCTCGGCCTCGGCGCTGCCCTGCTGCGCATGGTGCAGGCCCCGGTCACGGTCGCCTGGCCGGTGGTCGGCTTCTCGGTCGGACTCGGCGCGTCGACCGTCCTGGCGATCACCGGGCTGAGCCTGCCCCTGCTGTGGCGGCTCACCCGCGCCGACGGGCTGCGTACCGAATGACCCGCCGGTCCGGGTCGGCGGCGGGTGCCGACCCGGACCGGGCGGTCAGCCGGCGTGCGGGGTGGCGACGTCGAGGACCCAGGTGACGCCGAACCGGTCGGTGAGCATCCCGAACCCGGGGGCCCACGGCGACGGGCCGTACTCCTCGATCAGGTCCGCGCCCTCGGCGAGCCGGTGCCACAGCGCGCCGACCTCCTCCGCGCTGTCACCCCGGACGGAGACGAAGAACCGTTCGCCGGTCAGCGTCATCCCGTTCTCGCGGGTGGTGGCGGTCGGCGCGGCTGCGGCGGGGGCCCCGCCGGGCACGTCGTAGGCCATGATGGCGAAGCCGTTGTCGGCGGTGACCTGGCCGAAGACGACCCGGTCGGCGTCCGGCAGGTCCTTCGGCATGCCCAGGTCGCCGTAGCTGACGACGGTGCTGCGGCCACCGAACACGGACCGGTAGAACTCCAACGCCGCGCGGGCGTCACCCCGGAAGTTGAGGTGCGTGGTGGCGGAGATGGCCATGATCGACTCCTTGCTGATGGTGCTCGACGCCCGGAAGTGGGCTGGTCAGGAGGAAGATTCGCAGCAGTAGGTGACAGGTTGTGGCACCTACTGCTGGCAGAATCTCCCCTCATGCCGACCACGTCCGCCCGCCTGCTCGCCCTGCTGTCGCTGTTGCAGAGCCGGCGGGACTGGCCCGGCGGGGTGCTGGCCGAACGGCTGGGCATCAGCCTGCGTACGGTGCGCCGCGACGTCGACCGGCTGCGGGAACTCGGCTACCCCGTCGCCGCCGTCAAGGGCCCCGACGGTGGTTACCGGCTCGACGCCGGCACCGAGCTGCCCCCGCTGCTGTTCGACGACGAACAGGCCGTCGCCCTGACCGTCGCGCTCCAGGTCGCGGCGACCGGTGCCGACGGGGCACTCGCGGACGCCGCCGCGCGGGCGCTGCACACCGTACGACAGGTGCTGCCTGCCCGGCTGCGGCAGCGGGTTGGGACGCTCAGCGTGACCGCCGTCGCGCGACCCGCCACCACGGCGGCCGAACCGGTCGACGGCGAGGTGCTGCTGGCGCTCGGCAGCGCCGTGCACGCCCGCGAGATCCTGCGCTTCGACTACGGCACCGACCGGACCGCCGGGCCGGCCCGGCACGCCGAGCCGCACCACGTCGTCACCTGGGACGGCCGGTGGTACCTCCTCGCCTGGGACCTCGAGCGGGCCGACTGGCGGACCTTCCGCGTCGACCGGATCACCCTGCGCCCGCCGCACGGGCCACGCTTCACCCCGAGGCCGCTGCCCGGCGGGGACGTCGCGACGTACCTCACCGGGGTCTTCCGGGGCTCGGGCGGCGGGTCGGCGGACTGGCCCTGCCGGGGCACGGTGCTCCTCGACCTGCCTGCGGCGGCCGTGGCCCGGCACACCCGCGACGGCCTCGTCGAGGAGATCGCCCCCGGCCGGTGCCGGCTCACCCTCGGGTCGTGGTCCTGGGTGAGCCTGGCCGCCGCCGTCGCCCGGTACGACACCGGCATCACCGTCGTCGGTCCGCCGGCCCTCACCGAGGCGTTCGCGCTGCTCGCCGACCGGTTCACCCATACCGCCACCGGTGGTGGTGCCGCGCGGTGACGGCCGGGTTCCGTCGCCGCCCCGGTGCGGTCAGGCGAGCAGCGGGAGCGCGCCGAAGGTGTGGTCCCGCCACAGCAGCCGGGAGGCGTCCTCCGGATACGCGGCCACCGTCGACCGCCCGTCGAAGATCCGGGTACGGCGACCGGCGTCGTACGACGGCCAGCCGGGGTCGCCGGTCGCGGCGAACGCCGTCCACGCTTCGCGGAGCTGCCCGGACAGCTCGTGCGCCGCCGGCGGAGGCGGATCACCGATCAGCATGGCGGGCTGCCCGCTGGTCAGGTTGCCGAAGACCAGCGGCACGTCGAGACCGTGACAGGCACCGAGGTCACCGCCCAGGCCCGGGGCCGGCCAGGTCAGCTCGTAGAGGTGCGCCCGGCCGCCCCCGGCGAGTTGCGCCCCGGCCAGGTGCAGGCTCGGCATCCGGAACAGCCAGTCGGCGTTGACCAGCTCGTAGAGCTGCTCGTCGGTGGCGGCCGGGAACGCCTCCCGGTAGCGGCGGGCACCGTCCGGGCCGGGGGCCAGCATCCGCAGCGCCGTCCCGGTCTGCTCCGGCGTGACCTGGCCGAGCACGCCGTCGAGCAGGCTGAACAGCCGGTGCTCGTCGCGGGTGTGCCCGACGAGCAGGTCGACGTCGCGGGCGGCACCGTCGGCCAGCGCCCGCCACGGGGTCGTCGGCAGCACGTCGCCGTCGACGACCGGCGCGAACGGGATCGGCCGGTGGGTGATCTGACCCCACCGCTCCCGCCACTGGAGAATCTTGGCCGAGATCGCCTGGCCCACGGCCGGCAGCCGGTCCGGCGGCACCGTCGACAGGTCGGCCAGGGTCGGTCGTACCCCCAGCTCGGCGGCGCAGGCGGCGGTGACGTCGGCGGCCAGGTCGGGTGAGAAGAACGTCCCCGGGACGCTCTGCGCGACCGCCCGCCGGAACAGCCCGGCGGCGCGCGGCATCGCCAGCAGCGCGGCGACCGAACCGCCGCCGGCCGACTGCCCGACGACCGTCACCCGACCCGGGTCGCCGCCGAAGGCGCGGATGTTGTCCCGCACCCACTCCAGGGCCGCCACCTGGTCGAGCAGCCCCCGGTTGGCCGGGGCCCCGTCGAGCTGCCCGAAACCCTCGAAGCCGAGGCGGTAGTTGAGCGTCACCACGACGGTGCCGCCGCCGGCGAGGTGCCCGCCGTCGTACTCCGGCAGGCCGGAACAGCCGACGAGGTAGCCGCCGCCGGGAATCCACACCAGCACCGGCAACCCGGCCGCCGGGTCCGGGTCCGGCGTCCACACGTTGAGCGTCAGCCAGTCGTCGCCGGTCCCCTGCGGGGCGGTCCCGAACGCGCCGGGCTGCGGGGGCGGCGGACCGAAGGCGAGCGCCTGACGTACGCCGTCCCAGCCGCGTACCGGCTGCGGCGCGGCGAACCGGAGGGCACCGACGGGCGGCTCGGCGTACCGGATGCCCCGGAACACCGCCCGGCCCGCCTCCCGGCAGCCGCGCAGGACACCTGACACGGTACGGACTTCCGGCTCGGACTCCGACGGCATGCTGGCCCCTCCCCCGCTCCCGGTCGGCCGCAGCATCCCAACGCCGGCCGACCACCGGCAAACCATTTAGGGCCGGTGAACGAGATCGATCAGGTTGAACACTCAGGTCAGGTCGTCGAGGAGCCGGGCGACGTGCTGGCGGATCTCGTCGCGGACCTCGCGGACGACGGACAGCGGCTGGCCGGCGGGGTCGGTGAGTTTCCAGTCCTCAGACAAGGTCTGGGTCCGTGGACCCGGCGACGAGCGCTGGGAGGTGTACGTGGTCAAGGGCGACTCCGACCAGTACGGCACCTCCGCGCCGACCCCGCCCGCAGCCGACGACGACAGCACGTGCTGCGCGACCACGTCCCGCAGCTGATGCCTGGGGGCTACACCGGGGGCGGGGTGAGCCAGCCGAGGGGTTCTCCGCTGAGGGCGGCGTCGGCCAGGCGGTGCGCGCCGGCGGTCTTCAGTGCCGCGCGTGAGCTGTCGATCCAGCGTTGGACGTCGCCGATGCCCTGGTGGCGGTATTCGACCGCCTGGACGAGGCATTCCAGCTTGTCGGCGTCGCGGGCGACGATGGCCTCAGGTGTCTCGCCCGCTTCGTACTCGGCGACGGCGGCGTTGATCAGGTCGGCGACGGCCGGCGGGCAGGCTGCGACCTGATCGGCGGTGACCGTGGCGTTGGGTGCGGCGGTGAGATAGCGCCTGGCGATGTGCGGGATATCGGTGATCCGGGTTTCCTGGGTGTCGTGCAGGACGCACAGCATCGACACCCGGGCCGGGTCGGCACCCTCCATGGCGGCGAGCACCATCCCGATCAGCGCGGTCCGGAACGAGTGGTCCGCGATGGACTCGGGGTCCTTGACGCCGACGAACCACCAACCGGTGCGGGCGGCGCGCTTGAGAACGCCGGCCTCGAAGATGAAGCGCATGGCTCCGGCGGCGTCGTGGTCGTCGTTCATCTGCCCGTCCCTGTGCCGGTGACTCCGTCTGCCCGCAGGCTGTAGACGATAGAGGTTGGTTCTTCGGCTGCTTGCACAGTTCCTCTTGATCGATCCGGATCATTCGTTCGGGATGCGAAGGTCGATCCGTGGGGTCAGCGCCCACGTTCGGGCCGAGTAGCCCAAGCCGCAGCGGCGGCGCAAAGCATGAGGCAGACGAACAGGCAACTCACCGCGCCACACAGCAACATGGCCACAGCCCCGATGCCCTCCATGGGCATCAGCGTAAGCACTCAGCCAGCCGTGCTCGCAGCGTGCCCCATGCAGCGGTCAACGCCGATCGGGTGCGGCGCACTCGACGGGCCGAGTAGATCATCTCGACTTCAAGTGATGTCCGTGGACGGACCGCAACGGAACATCCGGAAGTTGCAGGCGAGGGGGGACACGGCGCGCGGCATGTCGGGGTACCGTCCGACGAGGTGGCGGCCGGTTCGGTTGCCTGGATCTCGTGATCTTGGAGTGGCGCTATGGCCTCGTCCGTCGATCCGCGTTTCGGCGCAGCTCTCCGTGAGTTTCGGCAGCGGCGAGGGTTGTCACTTCGCCTCCTGGGACAGCTTGCTCATCGGAGCAAGAGCCATCTGCACGAGTTGGAGGCGGCGCTCAAGGCTCCGACGGTCGACACTGCGCGTCACCTCGACCGGGTTCTCGAAGCGGGAGGTGTGCTTGCTCGGTTGGCGGATGCGCCAGTCGACCACGCGGCCGAGGCCGGTGAGCTTCGAGCGAGAGTTGCCGCCAGCGATGTCAGCGGGGACGTGCTCGATCGGATAGAGCAGGGCGTCGACGATCTGGCCAGTTCCTATCCGACGATGGCCCCGGCGGATCTCCTGCCGTTGGTGCGGCGGCATCTTTCGTACGTGGGGCGGCTGCTGGACGGACGGGTGACGCTCGCGCAGCAGCGACGGTTGTTGGTGGCCGGTGGCTGGCTGGCGGTGCTGCGGGCGACGGTTCACATCGACCTGCGGCAGCGGACCGCTGCGGTCGCTCACCTGCGAGCTGCTCGTGATCTTGCCGATCATGCTGAGCATGGCGAGATCCAGGCGTGGTGTCTCGAAACCCGGGCCTGGGACTTGTTGACCCAAGGTGACTACCGGGCAGCACTCGATCTCTCCCGACAAGCGCAGCGGGTCGCTCCGAGGGGGAGTTCCGCCCGCATTCAGGCGACTGCTCAGGAGGCCCGCGCGTGGGCGCGGATCGGGGACGTCGGTGCGACCCGGCGGGCGTTGGACCGGGTGGAGCGGCTGACGGCGAATCTGCCCGTTCCGGAGCGGGCCGAGCACCACTATCGCTACGACCCCACCAAGGCCGTTGCCTATGCAGCCACGACTCTGGCATGGGCGGGTGACCCCGGCGCCGAGCAGGTGGCGCGGGCGGTGCTGACCGAACTGGACCCGCACGGCGACGGTGGAGCACGGCCCCGCCGGTCCGCGTCGGCCCGCCTCGACCTCGGTCTCGCCCTGGTCGCCGCCGGCCAGTCGGACGAGGCGGCTGCGCTGGGGACGCAGGCGGTGACGTCCGGCCGGGTGGTGCCGTCGAACTGGTGGCGGGCTGCGGAGTTGCTGGCCAAGGTGGAGCAGTCGGGAGCACCAGAGGCGGCAACATTGCGTGACGCGTGCCTGGAATACGCACCCAGGCGGTAGCCGCCAGCGGACAGAACACCCGGTTAGCGGACGCTCACCCTCTGGATCGGCGGCGAGCCGGGCGTAACGCTGAACCTCACTGGAGCCGGACGCGGGACGAGGCACATCAACAGATGTCCTCCGCGTCCTGACGACGGAGGGTCGGCCACATGACGATGAGTATCGAACTTCGGCGATGGCGGCGCATCTGCCGGTGTGGAGCCGACCTGCCCTGCCATGCCCGGCACCGGCTTCCGATCGAGCACGGCCACCGACCCGGGGACGGTGAGCGGTGACCAGGAGTGCGGTGCAGATGGTCCTCCCGGTTCACCCTCACGGGCTCGACGGCTCGTGCGTCGGGTATCGGGTGCGCTGGGCGCGGTTGTCCCCGCACCCGTGCTGGCAGGTGGATTGGGCGACCACCCGGCAGGCCCGCGCGAGCGGATGGCCGAGCGGGGCGGTATCAAGGGGCGACGAGGAGGGCTGCGGCCCGCTGGTCGAGTTGCTTCGCGAATGCAGGCAGGCGTGGGCCGAAGCTGCTGAGCCGGGTACGGATGTTCTTCACGGCCACGGTGGCCCGGCCGGACCGGACGCCGACCATCGAGTCCAGGGCGTCGTTCCAACTCTCGGTCGCCTCACGGAGCCGTCCACGGACACACTGGACGTCGGCGAGGTTGGCCAGCGTCAGGGTGTGGATCCGCCGGTACGCCTCGGTGTCGCGGGTGGCGACCGAGCGGCGCAGCTCGGCTTCCGCAGCGGGATGATCGCCCAGGTCGCGAAGCGCTTGACCCGCCTGACTCGCCAGCGAGGTGGCGGTGAAACCGCTGGTCTGGATCCAGGTCGGCTCGTCGCCCGGGGACGCCTTCTCGAGGTGGGCTTCGGCGGCCCTGAGCGCCGCCGACGTCTTGGCCCGGTCGCCCGTCGCGGCATGCCCCCGGGCGGTGAGAACGGTGAACAGCGCGGTCGCCGCCGGGGTCGCCCTTCCCCTCGACCAGGCGAGGGCCGAGGTGGCGAGTCGCAACGCCTCCGCACCGTGTCCCAGGTCGACAGCCTGATGCGCCATCGCCCGCAGCGTGAAACCGGCCAACGCCCGATCGTCCGCCTCGTTGGCCAGCCGCAGCGACTGGAGGTAGTACCGCTGGGCCACCCCGTGCAGAGACGAGTCAAACGCCTTCCATCCCGCGAGATAGGTCAACTCGGCGGCGGCACTGAACATGGCCCGACGATCCTGGTCGGACGCGAAGGTGCCCTGGAGGTAGCCGGCCACGTCGGAGGTGAGGTACTGGACCACGGCGAGCCGCGCATGCCCGCCACCGAACCGCTCGTCGGCCCTGCTGAACACCGCGAGCATGTCGCGCACGGCATCGATCTCGCGGCGGCCCACCGCCGCGCCCCCGCCCCGTGCCCGTCGACCCCGCTCCGCAATGTCCTCCCAGGAGTCCAGCGGAACGGCAAGCGCAGCCAGTGAGTACAGGGCGGTGAATCCGAACGCCCGTCGTTCCACGTCGGCTCTCCCGAGCGTCAGGAGATCAGTGGCCGGGTCATGCTTCCACCAATCCAGGCCGGTCAGATCAGGGTCCAGGCTATCGCCGACGACAAGCCCGAGATCGGCCGGACCGACAATCCGGCCCAACCGACGGGAGAGGGCTTCGGCCAGATAGCGGGAGGTCGTCTCGGTGGGCTTCACTCCGGCGATCCAGTGCCCCACATGGGAACGGTCACAGGACGGGAGCGCGCCCCCGTTCTCCAGTGCGACGGCACGTACCGCTGCGGCACAGGCGTCATACGACCACCGGCACTCGCGAACGAGGGCCAGCAGTTTTTCGTTGCGTCGCCGTACTGCCATCGGTGGCCTTCCCCGTTGCGGCTGCGTTCCACGCGTTCAACACCAACGATGCCCGGTACGACTTCCGAGCACCTCAGCATGTCCGTTTACTGCGAGTAGACCCTATGGAACAGCGAGTGACCGACGCAATGGTCACCCTGCCTCCCGAAGGCGCGTCAGAAGGCGAGAGTGCAGATGATTTCCCAGGTCCTGTCGGTCCTGTTCGGGGGGTTGGTGCCGGGCTTCCTGCTCGGGTTGCTCGCGTTCCGGGTCAAGTCCCGGTGGTGTCCCCGCTGCGGCGGGTCCACCCACACCATGCCCGTGCCGGGGCACGACCGGTGACCGGCCCCGGGCGGCAGCGCACCGGCACCGAGCCGGCGATCGGACGGCGGATGGCCGAGCTACGGGCCCGCCGGGGCATGAGCCAGCAGGTCTTCGCCGACCGGATCGGCAAGTCGAAGAGCTGGGTCGACAAGGTCGAACGGGGGGTGCGTACCCTCGATCGGCTCTCCGTCATCGACACCGTGGCCGGCGCGCTCGGCGTCGCGCCGCAACTCCTGCTCGCCGGCCGCACGCCGGCACCGGTCACCGACGTCGGAGCCGGCCTGGAACGGGTCCGGGCCGCGCTGGCCCGGCACGACCCCCCGGCGTCCGTCCCGGCCGGCCCCCTGCTGCGGCGGCTCGACGACCAGGCCGGATATGCCTGGGCGGCGTACCGCAACGGGCAGCACCCCCAGGTGCTGCGGATGCTGCCCGACCTGCTCGCCGACAGCCGCCACGCCGGCCACAGCGGTCCGGTGGACCCGCCCGTCCTCGATCTGCTGGTGCGGGTCCACCGGCTCACCGCCCAGACGCTGGTCAAGCTCGGGGACGCCCACCTGGCCTGGCTGGCCGCCGACCGGGCCATGATGACCGCCACCCGTGGTGACCCGGTGCGGATCGGCCGGGCGGCGGTGACCCTGGCACAGGTACTCCGGACGCTGCGGCGGGGCCGGCTGGCCGTGACCGCCGCGCTCACCGCCGTACGCCAGCTGGACCCGGCGGCGGCGCAGGGCGACCCGCCGGCGCTGGCCCTGACCGGGGCGCTGCTGATCGAGGCCGCCCTCGCCGCCGCCAGCTACGGCGACGCCGCCACCGCCCACGACCTGACCGAGCGTGCCGCCCCACTCGCCACCGCCGACGAGCCACCCGGCCCGGACGGCATCACGTTCGGCCCGACCAGCGTCGAGCTTGCCCGCGCCCTGGCCGCCACCCACCTCGGCGACCACCATCGGGCCGTCGCCCTGCACCGCCGGGCCACCGGGCATGACGGCTGGCGAGGACTCCCCGCCGAGCACCGCGCCGCCCACCTCATCGACATCACCCGCAGCCACCTCGACCTCGGCGACCCCGACGCCGCCGGGCGGGCCCTGCTCACCGCCGACCGCACCGCCCCCGGCGAGACCCGCACCCGCCCGGCCGCCCGCGTCGCCCTGACCGCCGTGCTCCGCGCGGGCCCCACCCCGGCCGACGTCGCCCGCCTCGCCGCCACCATCGGGCTGACCCGCCCCTGACCGGACGGGTCAGGGGAGCCGGGTCCGCCCCGGGCGTGCCGGGCCGGGGAGCGTCCGGGGTCGGAACCCCGGGTGGCCGGGTGCGGCCGGGGTGGCCGGCCCGGGTGCCCGGACCGGCCACCCCGACGATCAGCTGGGTCCGACGCCGCTCACGGCCTGGATCCACCCGGTGATGAAGTGGGTCGTCAGGGCGTAGGCCACGTCCGTCTCGTTGTCGGCGATGTGGATACCGTAGATCTTGTCGCCCCAGTGGACCCCCGCCCCGGAATCACCGGTCGCCGTCACGCCGCTTCCATAGCTGACCAGGCGCATGGCGCTGTTGCCGGCCCCCACGAGGTCGTGGTGAATGCCGTAGTCCGTCACCCGCATACCGCAGATCTGCAGGGTGGAGGGCGTAGTGTAACTCCCACGGGTGGTGCTCCCCCAACCGCTGATCGCCGGGGTGGAGTTGATGGGGGGATACGCCCCCGAGTAGCCCACGACGATGCGGGACCAGTTCGGGACATCCTGCCAGAGGTTGAGGAGCATCGCGTCCTGGAAGGGCTCCCGGTAGATTCCGGCGATTCCCATCAGGTGGCCCCGTCCGAACGCGCGTTCACCTGCGACGATATAGCTGTTGTTGACGTTGCCGCCCGTTTTGTCGAAACAGTGCTTGGCCGTGAGGACCCAGTTGCTGGCGATGAGCGTGCCGGTGCACTTGTAGGAGTCGTTGACGAAGATCTGCACCTGGCCGCGCAGGTGCCCGGCGGAATTCCCGCCGATGACGGCGCTGGCCGGCTGGGCCACGCCGAAGGCGCCGCCGAGCATGGTCAGGGACAGCATGGCCGCGAGGGCCACCCGCCGCAGTGCCGATGGTTTACGCACGATGTTCTCCATTCAGGGCACGTACCCGATTGCCCGCTGACACTCCGGCAGCAGGCGGCCGGCCGGGACGGACGGAGCGGGTGACCCACTCCGCCCGCGGACGTCACGACGTCCCCGGAACCGGTTGCCCTGATCATGCTGACCAGATCCACATTGAACGATCCAGCCTGCTGCCGGCACATGGTGGCGCAGGCGCTACTCCCGCAACTCCAGTCTGGAGGATCGACATGAAGGGCACCGTGTGGTAAACCGACCACCCGCCGGCGGTTGTTGCTCCGTTGTTACGTCGCGGTGCGGGCACTGTGGCACGGGTGGCGCACCGTCGACCTCGACCGGCCACCGTGGCCGGACACCGTCGGCCGGGAGGACACGATGCGTTCCACCAGGACCCTGATGGCGGTCACGGCCGTGCTGGCCGTGCTGCTCACCACCGTCGGTACGGCGACCGCCGCCGGCCGGCTCCGCACCGCCGCCGCACCCTACTGCGGGATCACCTGGGGCAGCGCCGGGAAGGCCGGGGGCGACCTGAACCCGGCTCCGCTGCTGACCACCCGTACCGGGCAGCAGGACTGCTACGACCGGCTGGTCTTCGAGTTCGACGGGTCCGCCGACGGGTACTCGGTCGGCTACGGCGAAGTGTTCACCGAGGGGAAGGGGTTGGCGGTGTCGCCGTACACGGCGGGTGGGGCGGTGCTGCGGGTGCAGTTGCGGGAGCCGGCGACCGGCTACCCGTACCGGGCCGGCGACCACGTGGCGACGGTGCTCGGCTACCGCACCCTGCGCGACGTCGTCTACGGGGGCACCTTCGAGGGCTACAGCACCTTCGCGGTGGGCGTCCGGGCCCAGTTGCCGTTCCGGGTGCTGCTGCTCGCCGGCCCCGGCACGCACAGTCGGATCGTCCTCGACGTGGCACACCAGTGGCAGGAGTGACGGCGACGGTGACCGCCCGACGGGCCGGGGCCGACGACGATCGGCTCCCGGCACGGGCCGTTGTGCCGGGTCGGGACCGGCCGTCCCGGGGCTACCCTGGAAACACCATGGACGGCCGGGTGCTGCTGGTCGAGGACGATGCCTCCATCAGGGAGGCCACCGCCCTCGGTCTGCGCCGGGCCGGATTCCGGGTCAGCACCGCCGCCGACGGCCGGGCCGCGCTGGCCACCTGGCGGGCCGGACCGGTCGACCTGATCGTCCTGGACGCGCTGCTGCCCGGCCTGGACGGGCTGGAGGTCTGCCGGGAGATCCGACGCAGCAGCCAGGTGCCGATCCTGATGCTCACCGCCAGCGCCGACACCATCGACGTGGTGGTCGGCCTGGAGTGCGGCGCGGACGACTGCCTGCGCAAGCCCTTCGACCTGTCGGAACTGGTGGCCCGGGTCCGGGCGGTGCTGCGCCGGGGCCACGCCGTGCCCACCGAGCCCGTGCTGACGGTCGGGCCGCTGGAGGTCGACCCGGTCCGTTTCGTGGCCCGCCGCGACGGACGGGAGCTGGCCCTCACCGCCACCGAGTTCCGGCTGTTGACGGAGCTGGCCCGCCGGCCCGGCCAGGTGTTCACCCGGGAACTGCTGCTGGACCGGGTCTGGCGGCACTCCTACCTCGGCGACTCCCGCCTGGTCGACGTGGCGGTGCAGCGGTTGCGGGCCAAGGTCGACCACGACCCGGCCGCGTCCCGGCTGCTGCGCACCGTACGCGGGGTCGGCTACAAACTCGACGCGGCGTGACCTCGCCCCCTAGTGACCGACCTGTGCCCCGACCAGGATTCGAACCTGGGCTCTCCGGTTTCGTAGACCGGCGCGCTGTCCGCTGCGCCACCGGGGCTCACGGCCGACGCCCGGGGGCGTCGGCCGGTCTAACCCTTCACACACACCACCTGCTTGAGGTGGGCCACCACCTCGACCAGGTCGTCCTGCTGCGCCATCACCGCGGTGATGTCCTTGTACGCGCCGGGGATCTCGTCGACCACCCCGGCGTCCTTGCGGCACTCCACCCCGGCGGTCTGCCGCACCAGGTCGGCGGTGTCGAACGTGCGCTTCGCCTGCGCCCGCGACATCCGCCGCCCGGCCCCGTGCGACGCCGAGCAGTACGCGTCCGGGTTCCCCCGGCCCCGCACGATGTACGACCCGGTGCCCATCGACCCCGGGATGATGCCCAGGTCCCCCCGGCCGGCCCGGATCGCCCCCTTGCGGGTCACCAGCACGTCCACCCCGTCGTAGTGCTCCTCCGCCACGTAGTTGTGGTGGCAGGAGATCGGCTCCCCGTAGCTGACCTGCGGGAAGGCGTCCCGCACCACGCCGCACAGCAGGGCCAGCATGACCGCCCGGTTGCGCCGGGCGTACTCCTGCGCCCACCACAGGTCCCGCCGGTAGGCGTCCATCTCCGGGGTGCCGGCGAGGAACACCGCCAGGTCCCGGTCGGGCAGGTCAGCGTTGTGCGGCAGAGCACGGGCCACCCCGATGTGCCGCTCGGCCAGTTCCTTGCCGATGTTGCGGGAGCCGGAGTGCAGCATCAGCCAGACCTGCCCGGCGTCCGGGCCGTCCTGCTCGACGCAGACCTCGATGAAGTGGTTGCCGCCGCCGAGGGTGCCCAGCTGGTGCCGGGCCCGGCTCTCCAGCTGCGCCACCTTCCGGTCCAGGGTGGCGAACCGGGCCCAGAAGTCGTCCCAGCCGCGCTGCTCCAGACCCCGCACCCGACGCGGGTCGACCGGGTCGTCCCGCTTGGCGAAGCCGACCGGCACCACCGCCTCGATCGCCGACCGCAGCGACGCGAGGTCGTCGGGCAGGTCGGCGGCGGTGAGCGAGGTGCGGACCGCGCTCATCCCGCAGCCGATGTCCACCCCGACGGCGGCCGGCGAGACGGCCTGCCGCATGGCGATCACCGAGCCGACGGTGGCGCCCTTGCCGAAGTGCACGTCCGGCATCACGGCGACGCCCTGCACCCAGGGCAGCGCGCCGATGTTGCGCAACTGCTGCGCGGCCTGCGGCTCGATGGCGTACGGGTCGGTCCAGACCCGTACCGGCGCCTTGGTGCCCGGCAGCGGGGTGAATGCCATGGTCGTTCTCCTCGTTCGTGGGAGCAGGGGTGACAGGATTCGAACCTGCGACCGTCGGGTTTGGAATCCGGTGCTCTACCCGTTGAGCTACACCCCTCGGCGGGTGTCGGGAATCGAAAAAGCCGCCCGGTCCCCTGGTGGGGTGGGCGGCTGCGCAGTCGCGCCGGCGCTATCCGCGCCGCCACCCCGATCGCCACCGACACCCCCGGGCTCGTTCGCCGGCCGGCGACAGCACGCCGCCGCGCGGCAGGGGCCGCGTGGTCTCGGTGCTGAGGTACGGCGACACGGTGTGCTCCCGGTTGGTCGGTGTGGCGTTGCCGTTGAACCTAGGCGGACACCGGCAGCGCCGCAAACGGATATCGACGCTCGCGTGGCGTTCCGGCTATCGAGACCCGCAGATCACGGAGAGCATGTCGAGCCAGGTGCTGCCGACGATGGCGACCGGGTAGCGGGCCTCCCTGACCTGCCCGTCGGCGGTCTGCACGGCGAACCGCACCGAAAGCGGCTCCGCGGCGAACGGCTCCCCGCACTGGAACAGCACCACCACGTCGATCCAGCCGGTGCCGCCGGGCCGGATCAGCCGGGTCCGGCCGAGATCGCGGACGAGCACGGTGGGGGTCTCCGCCTGGACCGACCGTACCGTGATCGGGGCCGGCCCGGCGTTGACCACGGCCAGCGACCCCTCGATCCGGGCCCGGCCCCCGGAGTTCACGCCGCCGCCGCCCGTTCCGGCGGGGACGGCCACCAGCGCGACCGTCGCGTCCCGCTCCTGCCGGGCACGGGCCTCCCGCGACCGGTCGACGCCCCAGCCGCCCAGCATGACGCCGGCCGCGAAGGCGGCCACCAGGCCGAGGACTGCCCCGGGCCGGGCGGTACGCCGGACGCGGCCGGTGGTCGGCCCGACGGGTTCGTTCCGGTGCGCGTCCAGGTCGATCACGGCGTCCTCGGCGGGCATGGCGACAGCCTAGGGCCGCCGACGGCGATGTCGTGTCCGGTACGGCCGGCAGGCGGTACGGTCCATGGCCATGGCATTGATGCGGTGCGCGTTCGACTCCGAGGCCCTGGGCATGAGCACGTCGATGACGGTGATCCTGCCGCAACCCGACCCGGCGAAGCCGGTTGACGCGGGCCCGCCGGTGCTCTACCTGCTGCACGGGCTCAGCGACGACGACACCGCCTGGACCCGCCAGACCTGCCTCGAACGCTACGTGTCGGCCCTGGGGCTGGCCGTGGTGATGCCCCAGGCGGGGCGCAGCTTCTATGCCGACGAGACGCACGGCAACCGGTACTGGACGTTCCTCACCGACGAACTGCCCCGGGTCTGCCGGTCGTTCTTCCGGCTCTCCGACCGCCGGGAGGACACCTTCGTCGCCGGGCTGTCGATGGGCGGCTACGGCGCGGTGAAGTGGGCGCTGCGGCACCCGGAACGGTTCGCCGCCGCGGCCAGCCTGTCGGGGGCGCTCAACGTCGCCCACCGCCGGCACGCCCCGGACCGTCCGCTCGACCCGGACGTCTGGCACACCGTCTGGGGCGACGCCCCGACGGCCGGCCCCGACGACGACACCGTGGCGTTGGTGGGCCGGGCCGGGGCCGACACTCCCCCGCTCTACGTCGCCTGCGGCACCGAGGACTTCCTCTACGACGACAACGAGCGTTTCGTCGCCGCCGCCCGCGACCGGGGCGTGCCGGTGACCGTGGACTTCTCCCCCGGCGACCACGACTGGCCGTACTGGGACGCCACGATCCGGGACGTGCTGGCCTGGCTGCCGCTGTGCACCCGGCCGGCCGCCGGCTGAACAGCCGGACCGGGGAGCGAGCACGGCCGGGTCGGCGGGTCAGACGCCCACGCTGCCGTCGACGGCTTCCCGCAGCAGGTCGGCGTGGCCGTTGTGCCGGGCGTACTCGTGCATCATGTGCAGCATCACCAGGCGCAGCGACACGTCCTCGCCCCAGCGCGCCTGGTGACCGGTGACGTCGAGCGAGGCCGCCGCCCGCTCGATCCGCCGGGAGTGCTCCACCTCCCGCTGCCACGCCGCGAACGCCTCCGCGCCGGTCGACCCGGTCGGGTCGTACGCCTGCTGGTAGTCGCCGTCCTGCGACCAGAGCAGCGGGACGTCCTGCGCGTCGATCACCCGCCGGAACCAGGCGCGTTCCACCTCGGCGAGGTGCCGCAGCAGGCCGAGCAGGGTCAGGTTCGACGTCGGGACGGCCCGCTGGCGCAATTCCTCGTCGGTCAGCCCCTCGCACTTCATCGCGAGGGTGGCCCGGTGGAAGTCGAGGAAGGCGCGCAGCGTCTCCCGCTCCCCCGCGCGCAGCGGCGGGCCGATCCGTTCGGTGGTCATGGCGAGGGTCCTCCGGGGGACGGGGTCGCCCCGGGCGGGCGGCCGGGAGCCGTCGGGCAGCCTAGCGGTCTGCGGCTGCCGACCCACCGGAGTTTCACCGACCGGCGGTGGACCGCCCCGGAGGCGTCGACCGGGCCGGTCAGCGGGGCAGGGACGCGCGGGCCACCGGGAAGTCGAAGTAGGTGTCGGGGTAGGGCTCGTCGGCGTACCGGTAGTGCCACCACTCCCGGTCGTAGTTGACGAAACCCTCCTGGGTCATCAGGCGTTCCAGCAGCTGCCGGTTGGCCCGGGCGGCCCCGGTGACCCGGGTGTCGGCGGTGTGCGCGAGCGGGTCGAAGCAGTCGAATCCGGTGCCCATGTCGAGGGTGCCGTCGGCGAACCGCCGGTCGGCCGGGTCGGTGCAGGCCACCAGCGACTGGCCCGGGGAGTACGAGGCGCGGGGCGGGGCCGGGCGGGGCTCCAGGGTCAGGTCGACGGTGCTGCCCCGGCTGTGCGCGGTGGGCGTGCCGAGGTAGCCGTCGGCGAACAGCCTCGACTTGGCCACCCGGGGATAGAACTCCGCCTTCGTCTGCTGCGCGGCGGGGTCCTTCGCCCAGCGGACGAACTCGTCGGCGGCGCGGGTCGGCCGGTAGCAGTCGTACACCCGCAGGCTCAGCCGCTGGGCGCGGGCGGCGTCCTGCACCCGGCGCAGCGCCTCGGCGGCGGGCCGGGCGAGCAGGCACAGCGGCTCGTCGTAGCCGTCCACCGGGCGGCCGACGAAGTTGTGCGGGCCGGCGTAGCGGATGTCCACGACGATGCTCGGGTCGACCTCGGACAGCAGCACCACGTCGGCGGGGGCGCGCGACCCGGTCGGGCTGGGCACGACGGCGCTCGGCACCGGCGCGGGCTGCGGCGGCCGACCACAGCCCGCCGTCGCGAGCACCACCGCCGCGACCAGCAACCGGAGCAGCACCCGTCGTGGACGGTCCGCGCCGGCTCTCACCGCTGTCGGCGTCCGTGGTGGGGTCGGTGCCGCAGGGCGAACAGCAGCCCGGCGAGCCCGGCCACGACGGCGGCCAGGGAGACCGCGAGCAGCGGACGCGACCACGGGTGACCGTCCGGGTCGAGCCGGGCCGGCCCACCGGCGGCGGCCAGCGCGGGCGGGGTGGCCGTAGCGGACGCGGACGGGCCGGCGGTCAGCTCGCCCGGGTTGACCAGCCGGCCGACCGACGCGCCCCGGGGCACCCCGAATCCCCAGTCGAGCAGGGCCGCCCCCTGTTCCCAAGCCCGCCTGTCGAGCACCTCCGCGCCGAGCAGGGTGACCACCAGCCGTCGGCCGCCCCGCTCGGCGGCCCCGACGTAGGTGTGCCGGGCCAGGTCCGTATAGCCGGTCTTGCCGCCCAGCGCCCCCGGGTAGCGGTCGAGGAGCTGGTTGTCGTTCTGGATCGGGAACGCCTTCTCGCCGAGCGCCGGCTGGGCGGGGATCATCGCCTCCCGCGTGGTGTCGTAGCGGCGGAAGGTCGCGTCGGCGAAGCAGGCACGGGCGATCAGCGCCAGGTCGTAGGCGCTGGTGAACTGGCCCGGACCGTCGAGCCCGGACGCGGTCACCGCGTGGGTCTGCAACGCGCCGAGCCGCCGGGCGTGCTCGTTCATCGCCCGCAGCCCACCGGGCAGCCCGTCGGGGCCACCACCGAGGCGGGCCAGCGCGTTGGCCGCCTCGTTGCCGGACCTGAGCAGCAGACCCAACCAGAGGGTCTCGATCCGGTACCGGCCGCCCTCGGCGAAGCCCACGGCGGAACTGCCCGGCTCGATGTCGAGGTCGCCGTCGGTGAGGGTGACGGTCCGGTGGGGGTCGAGCTTCGGCAACACGGTCGCGGCGAGCAGCAGCTTCTGGACGCTGGCCGGGGTGCCGTACTCGTGTGGGCCGCAGCCGCCGAGCACGTCGCCGCTGTCCAGGTCGGCGACCAGCCAGGAGACGGCCGGCACGGCGGGCGGTCGGGGTGTCCCGGCCGGCCGGACCTGCCCCGTGGTGGCCAGGGCGGGGCCACCGACCACGCGGTCGGCGGGGTCGGCGTGGGGCGGGACCGGTCGGGGTGGCCGGGACACCGCCGGCACCGGCGCGCACGGGCCGGTGGTGACGGCCCCGGCGGCGTCCGCCGCACCGGCGGGTGCGACGACCGGCGACAGCAGCAGGGCGGCGATGGCGGCGGCGGTACGTCCCCGAACTCTCACGCTGCCGAAGGTAGTGACGCCCGCCCCGCCGGTCCGGCGATCCGGCGAATCCCACCCGGTGGGTGCGGACCGGCCGCTAGCATGCCGCCGGCCGGCGGGAGGTGTCGACGGGGGTGGATGGGGGTAGCGGAGGGTAGGCCCCGGTGAAGGAGGAGACCATGACCGACCCCCGTTACGCCCCGATCGGCCTCGCGGCCGGTGGTGACCTGGTCGACGTCGACGATGTCGACACCCGTCCCGTGGTGGGTGCGGACGACGCCCGCGCCGACGCCGCCCGGGCCGGCGCGGAGGTGGACCTGTCCGACGTCGCCCGCGACGGCGACGGCGTGCCGGTCGGTGCGGCCGACGCGGACGCCGACCGGGCCCGGGCGGCAGGCGAGCAGGGCTGACCGTCGGGTGGGGGCGGCTGACCGCCCCCACCCGGCGTCACCCCGGCCGGCCCCGCGAACGGGCCGGCCGGTGTCGTTCAGTGGCCCCGGATCGCGCGGTGGATCTGCACCGGCAGGGCCGGGACGCCGTCCACCGGCGCGGGGTCCTCGGGGGTGGGTGCGATGCCACCGGCGGCGATCCTGTCCAGGGTCTTCAGCCCGGCCGCGTCGATGCTGCCGAAGACGGTGTAGTTGGGGCGCAGCGCCGAGTCCGACTGGACCAGGAAGAACTGGCTGCCGTTGGTGTCCGGCCCGGCGTTGGCCATGGCGAGCGTGCCCCGGGCGTAGAGCCGGCGTACCCCGGTGGGGTCGGTCGGCGCGGGCGGCAGGTCGGTGGGCAGTTCGTCGCGGTAGCGGTAGCCCGGCCCGCCCTCGCCGGTGCCGGACGGGTCGCCGCACTGGAGCACCTTGAGCGTCGGGTACGCGGTCAGCCGGTGGCAGGGCGTCCAGTCGTAGAACCGGTGCTTCGCCAGGTGCAGGAAGCTCTGCACGGTGCACGGTGCCTGTTCGCGGTCCAGGGTCAGTCCGATCGGTCCCTGGCTGGTACGCAGGGTGACCCGGACCGTGCCGTCGTCGGGCGTCCGGCGCGGGTCGGGCGGCAGCGGCACCGGCCGGGCCGGCGGCTCGTCGGGCGTGGACGTGTACGCGCAGGGTCCCTTCGTGGTCCGGGCGGCGGTCGGCCCGTCGGCGGGTGCGGCGACGGCGGCGGTGCCACCGGCGACGACCAGCGCGGCCGAGGCCAGGGCCGCCCCGGCGAGGCGGGCCAGCCGGCCGTGGGGGCGCGACCCGGCGGCGGACGGTCGGGGTTCACTCGACACTGATGGTCCTCCTGGACTCGTGGTACCGGAGAGACGGCGGGTACCGGAACGACCGGAGTCTATGGAGGCTCGCACCGGTTGTCGACGCCGGCCGATCCGGCGGGTCGCGACCGTCGACGCGCGGCGCCGGCGGTCCCGGGCGGAACGGTTCGCCGTCAGTCCCAGGCGACCCGCCGCCGGACCCGGCGGCGGGTCCGCCGCCGACGGCCGACCGCGAGCAGGACGGCCAGCAGGCCGACCAGTCCGGCCGCCCCGCCGACCACCGCCCCGCCGAGCCAGTGCGGTGCGCCGGGCGTCGGGCGGGGCGCGGCGGGCGCGGCGGCCACCGGGGCGGACGGCGCAGCCGACGGGCTGGCGGCGGTCAGCTCACCGGGCTCGACCAGTCGCCCCACCGAGGCGTCCCGGGGCAGGCCGAAGCCCCAGTCGAGCAGCCGCGCCCCCTGTTCCCAGCCACGCACCGGGCGGGCCTCCGCCCCGAGCAGGGTCACCACGAGTCGTCGCCCGCCGCGCTCGGCGGCCCCGACGTAGGTGTGCCGGGCGAGGTCGGTGAAGCCGGTCTTACCGCCCAGCGCTCCCGGGTACCGGTAGATGAGCTGGTTCTCGTTCTGGATCTGGAAGCCGGGTTTGCGTAGCGCCGGCTGGGCCGGGATCTGGGTGCGTTCGGTCAGGGCGTACCGGCGGAAGGTGGGGTCGGCGAAGCAGACCCGGGCGATCAGCGCCAGGTCGTACGCGCTGGTGAACTGGCCGGGCCCGTCGAGGCCGGACGGGGTGACCGCGCGGGTCTGCCACGCCCCGAGCCGGCGGGCCTCGGCGTTCATCTCACGGACCCCGGCGGCGGCGCTGCCCGCGCCCAGGCGGGCCAGCAGGTTCGCCGCGTCGTTGCCGGACTGGAGCAGCAGGCCGAGCCAGGCGGTCTCGACGGAGTAGCGGCCGCGGTCGAGCAGGCCGACGGCGGAACTGCCCGGCTCGATGTCCAGGTCGGCGCGGGTCACCGTGACCACCTGCTTCGGGTTCAGCTTCGGCAGCATCGTGGCGGCCAGCAGCAGCTTCTGCACGCTGGCCGGGGTGCCGTACTCGTGCGGGCCGCAGCCGCCGAGCACCGCCCCGGTGTCCAGGTCGGCGACGAGCCAGGAGGTCGCGGTGACCGGCGGCGGCGCGGGGGCCCCGGCCGGCACGGTCAGCCCGGGGGTGGCCAGCGCCTCGCCGCCCACCCGCTGCTGCTCGGGTACGGCCGGGGGCGGCGTGGGCCGGGGCGGTCGGGTCACCTTCGGCGTCGGCAGCTTCGGGCACGGCACGACGGCGGCGGCAGACCCGGCGCGGGCCACACCGCCCGCGGTGGCGGGGGTGGCCGGCACGCCGGTGAGGAGTACGGCCGCGACGCCGGCGGCCAGGACCCGGGCTCTCATGGTGAGGCACCCTACCGAGGCGGGAACCGGGTTCCCCAGGGGCGCGATCGACCCTTTCATGACCACGGATAATCGATCAGTGACCTTCCGTAGCTGAAATCGCCTCCGCCGCACGCCGCCGGAACCGCTCCCACCCCCTCTGAGCTGCGAATTTCTGTGTTTGCCACGGAGCGAAACCGGAAGCTCACGAAAATTCTTGAACGATCTTCTGCCGGTCCCCGTATCCATCGCCGCAAGGACGGATCGGGGCGGACGCCAATGCCGGGCGTCGGACATCCGGTCCGCCTTGACCCCAGCCACCGTCGGGCCACGGACGCTACGCCGTCGACGACCCGCCGGAGATCAGAGGAGAGGTACATGGCCAGGCCAATGCGGAAGAATGCCGTCCTCAAGCTCGGCGGAGTGGGCGCCCTGGCGGTGCTGCTGCTGGGCGGCGGTCTGCAACTCGCTTCCGCCGGTGAGAACACCGGCAGCACCGCCGCGCAGACCGTCAACTGCCCGACGGTACGGGACAAGCTGCCGGCGATCCCCGCGTCGGCCGCCGCCGGGGTGGAGCGGGAACTGGCCAATCTGGACGAGGAGATCGCCCGGCAGAACGAGCGGCTGGCCAAGCAGGCGGCCAACCCGCAGGGCGGCGCGAACTTCATCAACAACGCCATCCTCGGCCCGTTGAAGAGCAAGCGGGTCGCGGTGCTGGACCGCATCGAGATCAACTTCAACCGGGCCGGCGCCCAGCGACCCAACCTGGACAGCCTGGCCACCTGCGGCCTGAACGCCCCGGGCGTGGCCAGCGCGCTGAACAGCTCCGTCAAGGCCGGCAACGCCGCCACCGGCGGGAACAACACCACCGCCGCCGCGCAGACGGTGAACTGCCCGACGCCGCAGATCCCCGCCGTGCCGGCCCAGGCCGCCGCGAACGTCCAGGCCGAACTGGCCAACCTCGACAAGCAGATCAGCGAGGCCAACGCCCGCCTCGCCCAGCAGGCCGCCAACCCCCAGGGCGGCGCCAACTTCATCAACAACGCCATCCTCGGCCCGCTGAAGGACAAGCGCCAGGCCGCCCTCGACCGCATCGAGATCGCCTTCAACCGCGTCGGCGCACAGCGTCCCAACCTCGACGCCTTCGCCGCCTGCGGGCTGAACGGCGCGGGTGCGGGCAACGCCGGCAACGGCAACGCGGGCGCGGGGAACGGCAACGCGGGCAACGGCAACGCGGGCAACGGCAACGCCGGTGCCGCCCGGACGGTGAACTGCCCGACGCCGCAGATCCCCGCCGTGCCGGCCCAGGCCGCCGCGAACGTCCAGGCCGAACTGGCCAACCTCGACAAGCAGATCAGCGAGGCCAACGCCCGCCTCGCCCAGCAGGCCGCCAACCCCCAGGGCGGCGCCAACTTCATCAACAACGCCATCCTCGGCCCGCTGAAGGACAAGCGCCAGGCCGCCCTCGACCGCATCGAGATCGCCTTCAACCGCGTCGGCGCACAGCGTCCCAACCTGGACAACTTCGCCGCCTGCGGGCTGAACTGACCCTGACACACACCGACGGCCCGGCGGATGATCCGCCGGGCCGTCCGGCTGTGCGCGCAGGTGCCCGGCAGCGGGCGGGCGGTCCCCGGGACCGCCCGGTTCAGGTGCCGGTGGCGTCCAGGTAGTCGTAGAGCGCGGCGGAGGCCCGCAGCCGGCGCAGGCTGCGACGGTTCAGCTCCTGCTCCCGCCGGGCGAGTTCGGCGCGCACCCGGTCCGGCCGGCCGGTGCTGCGCAGCTCGTCGAGCACGGCCGTGATGATGTCGAACGGATAGCCGCCCCGGCGCAGCAGCGCCACCACCTGCGCCGCCCGTCCCTCGACCACGTCGTACACCCGGTAACCGGTGCCCCGCTGCCGGTGCGGGCGGAGCAGGCCACGCTGCTCCCACAGGCGCAGCTGCGAGGTCCGCACCCCCACCTGGGCCGCCACCTCGCCGATCCGGGCGTCCCGGCGGGGCACGGCCGCCGGCCGGCTGCCCAGCACGGTCTCGAACGCGCCCAGCACCCGGGCGATCTCGGCCCGCTCGCGGTCCAGCTCGGCGTGCCCGGCGTCGAGCGCGGCGAGCGCCGCCGGCAGCTCACCGCGGTGCACGGCCGCCAGCACCTCCCGGGTACGCGCCCAGCCGTGCCCCTCGGCCATCCGGCGGGCCACCGCCAGGGCCCGGACGTGGCGGTCGGTGAAGATCCGGTAACCGCTCGGGGTGCGGTCGGTCGGCGGCAGCACCCCGTCGGCCAGATAGTTGCGCACCTGCTGGGTGGAGATGCCGGCGCCGGCCGCGACGTCGACCAGCCGCCACCGTCGCTCCCCCGTCACCCGGGCCCCTCCCCCACCACTCGCGTTCCCGCCCACCCTAGCGGTTGTCACGTGGTTTGAGACTTCTCACGCATAGTCGAGCAGCTGAGGCCGGGCATGCGGAGAAAGTCTCTATAGGAACATTAATGAGAAAATCGAAGGTATGGAGCAACCAGCGCAGTCCGCCGCCGACCGCCACGACGTGATCGAGGTACGGGGGGCCCGGGAGAACAACCTCACCGGGGTTTCCGTCGACATACCCAAGCGACGGCTCACCGTCTTCACCGGGGTCTCCGGCTCGGGGAAGTCGTCCCTGGTGTTCGGCACCGTCGCCGCCGAGTCCCGCCGCCTGATCAACGAGACCTACAGTGCCTTCCTCCAGTCGTTCATGCCGAACCTGTCCCGCCCCGACGTCGACTCGCTACGGAACCTGACCCCGGCGATCGTGGTCGACCAGGAACGGATGGGGGCGAACTCCCGCTCCACCGTCGGCACCGCCACCGACGCGTACGCGCTGCTGCGCATCCTGTTCAGCCGGCTCGGCGAGCCACACGTCGGCGGGGCCGGGGCGTTCAGCTTCAACCTCGCCGAGGGCATGTGCCCGACCTGCGAAGGGCTGGGCCGGGTCTCCGACCTCGACGTGTCGGCGATGGTGGACGTGGAACGCTCGCTCAACGACGGGGCGATCCTGGTGCCGAACTTCGCCGTGGACTCCTGGTACTGGCAGACCATCGTCGGCTCCGGCCTGTTCGACCCGGACGTGAAGCTCCAGGACTTCACCCCGCAGCAGTGGGAGGACTTCCTGCACAAGCCGGCCACGAAGATCAAGGTCGGCGCCAACAGCTGGACGTACGAGGGGCTGGTGGTGAAGGTCCGCCGGCTCTACCTGACCAAGGACCGGGAGTCCATGCAGGCGCACATCCGGGCCTTCGTGGACCGTGCGGTCGCCTTCGCCACCTGCGCCGCCTGCGGCGGGGCCCGGCTCAACGCGGCGGCACTGTCCTCGACGATCGCCGGCCGGAACATCGCCGAGTGCGCGGCCATGCAGATCAGCGACCTGGCCGAGTTCGTCGGCGGGATCGACGCGCCGTCGGTGGCCCCGCTGGTGGCCGACCTGCGCGACACCCTGGACTCGATGGTGGAGATCGGCCTGGGCTATCTCAGCCTGGACCGGGAGTCCGGCACCCTGTCCGGTGGTGAGGCGCAGCGGGTGAAGATGGTCCGCCACCTCGGGTCCAGCCTCTCCGACGTGACGTACGTCTTCGACGAGCCGACGGTGGGGCTGCACCCGCACGACATCGCCCGGATGAACGGCCTGCTGCTGCGGCTGCGCGACAAGGGCAACACGGTGCTGGTCGTCGAGCACAAACCGGAGACGATCGCCATCGCCGACCACGTCGTCGACCTGGGTCCGGGCGCGGGTTCGTCCGGCGGGCGGATCTGCTACACCGGCGACGTCGCCGGGCTGCGCCGCTCCGACACCCTGACCGGCCGGCACCTCGACCACCGGGCGAGCCTGCGTACGACGTTCCGCCGGCCCACCGGCCACCTGACGATCCGGGGGGCCGACCTGCACAACCTGCGGAACGTCGACGTCGACCTGCCGCTGGGGGTGCTCACCGTGGTCACCGGCGTCGCCGGCTCGGGCAAGAGTTCACTGATCCACGGTTCGCTGCCCCGCCGCGACGGCGTCGTGGTGGTCGACCAGTCCCCCATCCGGGGTTCCCGGCGCAGCAACCCGGCCACCTGGACGGGCCTGCTCGACCCGATCCGCACCGCGTTCGCCCGCGCCAACGGGGTGAAGGCCGCGCTGTTCAGCGCCAACTCCGAGGGGGCCTGCCCGACCTGCAAGGGGATCGGGCTGGTCTACACCGACCTGGCGACGATGGCGGCCGTCGCCAGCGTCTGCGAGGCGTGCGAGGGGCGGCGGTACACCCCCGAGGTGCTGGCCTACACGTTGCGCGGCCGCAACATCAGCGAGGTGCTCGGCATGTCGGTGACCGAGGCCCGGGACTTCTTCCCGTCCGGCCCGGCCCGGGTGGTGCTGGACCGGCTGACCGAGGTGGGCCTCGGCTACCTGACGCTGGGGCAGCCGCTGACCACCCTGTCCGGCGGGGAACGCCAACGGCTCAAGCTGGCCGTGCACATGGCGGAGAAGGCGGCCACCTACGTCCTGGACGAGCCGACCACCGGCCTGCACCTGGCCGACGTGGACCAACTGCTCGCCCTGTTGGACCGGCTGGTCGACGCCGGCAACACGGTGATCGTCATCGAGCACCACCAGGCGGTGATGGCGCACGCGGACTGGATCGTCGACCTGGGTCCCGGTGCCGGCCACGACGGCGGCCGGATCGTCTTCACCGGCACCCCCGCCGACCTGGTCGCCCACGGCGACACCCTCACCGCCCGACACCTGCGCGAGTACGTCGCCCCCCGCTGAACGGGGCCGCTCCCCCGCCCCCGCCGGTGGCCGGCCGCAGGCGGGGGCGGGTCGGCGCGGTCGGGGGCGGGTCGGCGCGGTCGGGATCGCCGGTCAGTGGCTGGGGAGCCGGCGCAGCCAGGCGCGCTGCCAGGGGGTCTCCACAGCCTTCGGATGGTAGCGGTCGCGGACCCAGCGGACGGCGTCGCGGGCCGGCACCCCGTCGAGGATCGCCAGGGCGGCGAGGGTGGTGCCGGTCCGGCCGATCCCGCCCCGGCAGGCCACCTCCACCCGGTCGCCGGCCCGGGCGCGGCGCAACGCCTCACGGAAGGCGTCCAGGGCGTCGGCCCGGTCGGTCGGCAACCAGAAGTCGGGCCACCGGATGCGCCGGTGCGCCCAGGCGGGGGTCGGGCCGGGTGCCAGGATCAGGGCGAAGTCGGCCGGAGACACCGCGTCGGCCACCCGTCGCCCGCGTACGGTCGCGCCGCTGGGCAGGGTGACCACGCCGGCCGTGCTGGACCAGTCCACCCCGTGATTCTGCCCGGTACGCACACAGCGCGCCGCCCCCGACCTTCGGGGTCGGGGGCGGCGCGCGTCGATGTGCGGGTCGCCTCTCGGCGCGTGGCGCGACGCGGCTCCAGCCGAACGGAACTCCGCGACGGCTATTTCAGGTGAGGCCCGGGGACACCGGACACACCGACACCCTGCACAACGCGGGACCCCCCACGCTCCTTCCCCGCCCTGCGGTGACCCCCGCCACTCGTCGGCAGGCCGGGTATGTCGGATGTGGTGTCTGCGGGTGGGCGATGGCGGTGTCAGTCCGGCGGGCGCTGGCGGGCAAGCTTGAGGAGCAGCACCACCAGCAGACCGATGCCGAAAACCGCCATCAGGCAGCAGTCGAAGCCCCCGAACCCGGCCTTGGCGGGGCGGGCGTTCTGTCCCGCCCGCACCACGATCTCGCCGCTGCCCGACGATGCCCGGGCCATGACCGGTACGAACACCCAGAGCCCGACCGTAGCGAGGACCGTGCCCAGGCGGAACCGCCAGCTGTCCCATGTAGACATGGGTCCCATCCTCGCCGGGGTACGCAACCGGGGCACGGCGGACTACACCCCGTGCGCGGGCCGTCGGACGCCGAACTGGCCGGACCCCGGTGCGGGGTCCGGCCAGTTCGGGCGTTGGTGCTCACCCGGGGTACGCGGGTCAGCTGTTCCAGTGCTGGGTGACGAGGTCGGCGGCCTGCTGTTCCCACTGGGCGTAGTGGTCGGGGTAGGCCGATACCTGGACGGTCTGGGCGGCCTTGGTCAGGGGCATGTCCTGCCAGCCGTCGACCTGCTTGAGGCCCTTGAGGAAGGCCAGGGTGGCGTACTCGGGGTCGGTGATCTGTTCGACGGTGCCCCAGCCGCTGGAGGGGCGCTGCTGGAACAGGCCCTGCGAGTCGTGGTCGTTGCGGTCGCCGAGGTGGCCGAGGTTCTCCAGCTTCGATTCCTGTAGGGCGGTGGCGATCGACACGACCGCGGCCCGTTCGTCCATGCCGGCCTTCTTCGTCGCCGCGATGATCGCCTTGACGTTGCTCGTCTGTTCGTCGTCGAGGTCGATGTGGGACTGGTCGCCCTGTACGCCGTGGGGGATCAGCTTGCCGGTGTCCACGGCCGGCTTGTCGGCCTGGACGGCGGCGACGGGGTGGGTGTCGATGGTGGGGGTGTCGTGGTTGAGCGGGCCGGCGGCCAGTCCTGCGGCGACGGCGAGACCGGCGATGCCGAGGATGCTCTTACGCAGGATGGTGGTGTTCGTGATGGTGGTGTTCATAGGGGTTGCTCCTTCGGGGGTAGACGCCCCGTCCCTGGCCCGTGGCGGGCTGGGTGTGCCCGTGGTGGGTGGGCGGCGCAGGGGGGCGTGGGCACCACGTCGGGGCGCTCATGCGGGGGAGGGAAGGTTCGGGGGGTTCCCGGCCGGGGTGGTGGCCGCTCGTGCCGGGGTCAGGTGTAACGACCGGGGGTCCGGGGCCATTCCCGCAGGTAGTACGGGGTCGGCCGGGCGCTGCTGCGGTCGTACGGAGGGTGTAACGCCGGGGGCGGGGTCGGGATTCCGGCCGGGGGGTGCCGCCGGTCACGGCGACCGGGGTCGGACCGGGCGACACCGGACAACCGTCGCACCGGTGCCGGGAGCCGTTCCGCCCATCCGGGGCGGCCGGGTCGTCACGGGGTGATCCGGGACTCGACCTTCGCGGCGCAGGTGGTCACCACCGACCGGGCGTCCAGGCCCAGACTCTCGATGGCGACCAGGGCGGTGAAGACCACGTCGGCCAGCTCGGCGGCCACCTCCGCACGGGTGTGGGTGACCCCCTTGCGGGGGTTCTGGCCGAGCACGCCGATCCAGGCTCCGGCCGCCTCCCCGGCCTCCTCGCTGAGCTTGAGGATGCGGCAGGTCAGCTCGGTCTGGTCGGTGCCGTTGGTGGCGTCCAGCCAGGCGCGGGCGGCGCGGGCCGCGTTCCAGATCACCTCGTCCACCCGTCCAGTGAACCGGACGGGGGTGACGATCCACGCCCGGGGGCCCTCGGCGGCGTACCGGCAACGGTCGGTGCCCGTCGGACCGCAGGGTCCGACGGGCACCGGGTACCGCAGGGGTTCCGGGTCAGCGGGTCATGCCGAACCGGTGGCGACGCCGCCAGCCGAACGCGGTGAGCATCAGCACCACACCGGCGCCGACCAGGCCGCCGCCGACCTTCAGCGGCGTGCTCAGGTTGTCACCGGTCACCGGCAGGTGCGGGTGCGGCTTCTTCTTCGGCAGCACGGTGATCGTCGTGCTGGCCGTACGCCCCGAGGTGCGCCCGGTCGCCGTGAAGGTGATCCGCCCGATGTCGCTCGGCCGGTAGCTCACGGTGAAGTTGCCGTTCGCGTCCGTCTGCGCCGTGAAGTGCCGCGGCGCGGGCTGCGGCTGCGAGTAGTCCACCTTCACCATGGCGACGGTGGTGCCGTCGCTGCGTCGGGCCGGCGCCTGCCCCGGCACGGCCGCGGCGAGGGGCGCCACGGTGACGTCGATGTCGACGATCTCGTTCGGCCCGAAGCCGGTGCCGGTGAGCACCACCGTCTCGCCGAGGAAGATGGTCGTCGGGTTGGCCGTCAGCGAGGGCGTGACGGGCGGGTACGGTGGCGGCTGCGGCGTGCTGTCGGCGGGTGGCTGCGGCTGAGCAGCCCCCGCGGCGGTCGGCACGGCCACGATGGCCAGACCGACCGTCAGCGCCATGAGAATGCGGGATAGCCGCATGATGGTCTCCTCCTACTGTTTGCAGCTAGGTGCGGGAACTACTTGGGTGGTCCATGGGGTGGCGGTCGGTGTGTGCCAGAGTTCGGCGGTGCCGGTGGTGTTCCTGCCGGTCAGCAGGTCCACGTCGAGGGTCCGGGTCGCCCCGGGAGCGACGTCGACGGTGGCGATGACCACCTGCCGGCGACGTTCGATCCCACTGCCCAGCGGGGTCGGTTTTCCGTCGACCCGGGCGCTGAGCACCGTGCCGCCCGCCGGGCTGTAGACGGAGACCAGGGTCCGTGCCGTGTACGGGTCGCCGGCCATGCCGAGGCCGAGCACCGACTTGGCCAGACCCGAGTCGGGGGCCGAGGAGTGCAGGGTGAAGCGCAGCTTGAGCTGCCGCCGCCCCTCGTCGGCACAGTCGCCGGTGGTGAGGGTCGCCGTCGGCCGTAGGTAGTAGCCGAGCTTCGCGCCGCTGCCGTCGTTGAGGAAGACCCCGACGGTCGGGGTGGCCTCCTGTTCGGGGAGCGCACCGGCGAGCCGGGTGTCGGCGAACGTCCGCTGTTCCGTGGATCGGGCACTCCAGAACAGTATCCGTCTTTCCGTGATGGAGCGGTCTAAAGCCGACAAAAGCACTCTTGGGTTGACCTTCTTCGTGAGGAAGGCGTCGAACACGGCGGAGGCCGACGCGGCGAAGAAGGCGTCCTGCCCGGTGTCGTCGCGGCCCTGGTAGGCGTCGCTGAGCAGGGTGCGCACCACCTGGCTGCTGACCAGGGTGGCGTCGCCGGGCACCTGCACCGGGCCGGTGGCCTGGAGCAGGTAGGACAGCATCACCGGGTCGACAGTCAGCACCCCGTCGACGGTCACGCCGCTGTGCCGTCGGTACATCTCCCGGTAGAGCTTCGCCGCGGCGGGGAAGTTCGGGCTCAGGTTGACATCGGCCGGGTAGATGCCCGGCAGGTCGGTGTAGAGCCGACGCACCTCCTCGTCCACCCGCAGCGCGGGGGTGAACCGCCCGAACTGGGCGCTGGTGCCCTGCTCGCGCATCCGGATCCGCCCGTCGTCGGCGTGGATCACCGCGTACGCGCCGAACATCCCGCCGGTCGCGCGCAGTTCGGCGAGGTTCTGCGAGAGCAGCAGGTAGCTGCGTGGTCCGTCCGCGCCGAGCAGGGCGGGCAGCACCCGGGCTCCCCGGTCCGCCGCTCCGGTCAGCCCGGCCAGCCGGTCGATCTCCGCCCGCAGCTCGGTCAACGCCGTGCCGAGTTGGCTGACCAGGTCCTCGGCGGGTACCGCCTCGAGGCCGGCCCGGGACCTGCGCACCGCGGCGTCGGCGGCGGTGAGGTCCGCCGAGGCGGCCCGCAGTCGGGCCAGGTCCAGCCGTCCCTCGGTCGGCACCAGCGTGGTCAGGTCGGTGCGCAGCAGCGCCGGGAACGCCTCCCGGGCCAGGTCGTCGATGGCCACCGCGATGGTGCGGACGGCCGCGACGTCGTCCCCGGCGTACGGGGCGTGCCGGGCGAGCGCCCAGCCGGGGTCCCCGGTGGCGGTACGGGCCGCCCCGGCCTGTTCCTGCAACGCCGCCAGGGTGCGCTGGGCCCGGTCGAGGTCGCCACCGAGCACCTGGGTGCTCAACTCCCGGGCGAGCCCGGCCGCGTTGACCAGGTGGGCGCGCGCCTGCCAGCCACGGAACCCCACCCAGCCGGCGGCACCGAACAGCACCGACCCGACGACCAGGCAGACCAGCAGGACCCGGCGGATCCGTCGCCGGGTCCGCCGCCGCAGTCTCCGTCGGCCGCTGCGCGACCTACCGCTCTCCGCCACCCGCTGCTCCACTCTCCCTTTCGGGCGATATGACCGTTCATGAGCTTTGTAGCATGACAAATACCACTGTCAGGCTGTTACCGAATTTTCGTACTTGGATTAGTTCGCGCGGGATTGCCGGGTCGGCACCCGGGGGGACGCCACGTCCCGCAGCAGCGACTCGATCCGGTCCACCCCGGCCCGCAGCGACATCTCCCGCAGGTAGGTCTCCCGCCCCCGCCGCCCCATGTCCGCCCGCGCGGGCGGTGGGATCGTGCTGGCCAGCCAGAACCGGTCGGCCAGCGCGGCCCAGTCCTCGGGCGGGCAGGACAGGCCGGCCCGGGCCCGCTCCACCAGCGCCGCGGTGTCGCCCCCGGCCGAGGCCACCAGCGGGGCGGCACAGGCCAGCGCGGACTGCACCTTGCTCGGCACCGTCCCGTTCAGTTCCGGCAGATCCCGCAGGGTCACCAGCTGGTAGTCGGCGGCGGCGTACAGCTCGGGCATCTCCCCCGGCGACCGCCGGTCGAGGAACCGCACGTTGCCGGCCCCGAGTTCGCTGGCCAGGCCCCGTACCCGCCGCTCCTGCGCCCCGGAGCCGACCAGCACCAGGTCCATCCGGTCGGGCAGCGCCGCGGCGGCCCGGACCGCGGTCTCCAGGCCCTGCCGCTCGCCGATCGTGCCGGCGTGCATGACGACGCAGCGCGCGTCCCCGCGGACCAGCGCCTGGGCGGCCCGGCCGGCGCGCACCGGTTGGAAGATCCGCTCGTCGGTCCAGTTGGGCACGGTACGCACCCGGTCCCCGGCGACCCCGTCGGCGAGCACCAGGTCCCGCATCGAAGGGGCGGTGACCGCCACCGCGTCGGCCGCCCGCAGCACCCGGCGCATGGTGGTGGTGATCCGGCCGGGCCGCTGCGGATCGGTCGCGACCTCCCCGGTCCAGAGATCCTGCACGTGCAGGACGGTGGGCACCCGGCCGAGCAGCCGCAGCAGCCCGGCGGCGGCGAAGCTGGTCGCGGGGAACTGGAAGACGTAGAGCACGTCGACGCCGGCCAGGTACCGCCGTCCGGCGAGTGCCGCGCTGCCGGCGAAGGAGAGGTAGCCGGCCATCCGGGCGGTGGGCGAGGCGTCGCCGCCCGCGTAGCGGGGCACCCGGCGTACGGTCAACCGCTCGCTGTGGGTCACATGCCGCCAGCGCTGCCGCCACCCGGGATAGACGTGGCCGCCGGGATAGTCCGGGAAGCCGGTCAGCACCCGCACCTCGTGTCCGCGCCGGGCCAGTTCCTCGGCGAGGCTGCCGGGGATGAACGCCGGTTCCGGCGGGAAGTGGTACGACAGGATTCCCACCCTCATCGCCGCGCTCCCCTCCGCGTACCGCCGACGGGTCGTCGACCGACGCGGTCGAGGGCCGGGGGGCGACGGCGCACCGCCGCCCCCGACCCGCGGGCCGCCGTCGCCGCCCCGCCCGTGGCGGACAGGGCGGGACGGACGGACGGACCCGCGGCGACACTCATCGCGGCAGCCGGGTGAGTTCCTGGGTCCGGTCGCCGGCCGGGTGCAGCCCCTGGTCGTCGCGGTGGGCGGCGGTGGCGCGGTCGGCCGGCACCGAGGCCGGCGACGCGGTGGCGATCCGGTACGCCTCGTACTGGTAGGCGTCCGCGCGGGCCACCTTGGCCATGTTGAGCACACACCCGAGCAGCCGCACCGACACGGAGTGCAGGGACCGGGCCGCCGCGGCGGCCTGGGCACGCGAGGTACGCCCCTGCTGGGTGACCAGCAACGCGCCGTCTGCCTGCACGGCCACCACCACGCCGTCGGTGACGGCCAGCAGGGGCGCGGTGTCGATCACCACGATGTCGGCGGACTCACGCAGCGACAGGAGCAGGTCGGCCATCGACTTGGACCCCAGCAGCTCGCTCGGGTTCGGCGGGGTCGAGCCGCTGGGCAGCACCAGCAGGGACTTGTCGCCCCAACGCTGCACCACGTCACCGACCTGGACGTCGCCGACGAGCACGTCGGTGAGCCCGACGCCGCCGTCGACCCCGAGGTAGTCGGCGACCTTGGGACGACGCAGGTCGGCGTCGACCAGCAGCACCCGCCAGCCCGCCTCGGCCAGCGCGATCGCCAGGTTGCAGGACAGGGTGGTCTTCCCCTCCCCCTGCAACGCGCTGGTCACCGCGATCACCCGGGCCGGCTCGTGCACGTCCACGAACCGCAGGTTGGTCCGCAGCTTGCGGACCGCCTCCGCCCGCGCCGAGGTCGCCGCCGCGCCGACGATCAGCGGCGCCGACTTGGCCCCCTGGTCGAACGGGATGTCGCCGAGCAGTGGGCTGCCGGTGGCGCGTTGCAGACCGGCGGCGTCCCGCAGCCGTACGTCGACCATGCCGCGCAGCACGGCGAGCGCCACGCCGAGCAGGAGGCCGACCAGGACACCGAGGGCGAGGTTGCGGTTGGGCTGCGGGGAGACCGGGCTGGCACTGACCCGGGGGCCACCCACCACCTCGATCCGGGTCGGTCCGGCCTTGCCGTCCGACGTGGTCTCGATCTTCTTGACCAGATCGACGAACTTGGCCGACAGCGCCTCGGTGACCTTCATGGCCCGGGTCTGGTCGGTGTCGGTGACGCTGGCCCGCAGCAGCACGGTGCCCGGTTCGGTGGAGGTGGCGACCCGGCGCTGGATGTCGTCGGCGGTGAGGCCGAGGCCGGAGTCGGCGACCACGGCCTGCGCCAGGCGGTCGCTGCGCAGCAGGTCGGCATAGGACTTCACCCGCTGCTGGAGGAAGAGTTCGCCCTGGTAGGCGTTGCTCACGCCCTGGTTGGGGGCGGTGACGAAGAAGGTCACCGAGGCCACGTAGCGGGGCGCCGTGCGGACCGTGACCAGCGCCGCCGAGCCGACCGTCAGCATCAGCGTGACCAGGACGATCCACCAGTGTCGGCGGACCAGGCGCAGGCAGGTGCGGACGTCCATCACACCCTCCGTTCCGGCGGAACGGCCAGCTGGTGAAAAAGCACGAAGTCTCCCTAGGTTCCTATAAGCGCATGAGAGTGTCTAAACGCTGCGAGTAGCCCCTTAAGTTGCAAAAACAACGTATACGATGCAAACCGCTTGCCAGTGCCGAATCCTCGCAATCAAGGATCAAAAAGCAGAGGACGCCAATGAACCACGTAGACCCCCAGCCCGACGACGACCCCAGCCAGCGGCGCGACTGGGTCACGCGACGCGCGAAGGCCCTGTCCTTGCTAACGCTCGACACCGCCTCCTGGTGCGCGGGTTTCCTGGTCGCCTCCTGGGCGCGGTACGAGTTCGGCATCACCCCCCGGCAGTGCGCCCTGGCCCTCGGCGCCGCCGTCGTGTGCGCGGTCATCCACGCGGCGCTCGAACAGGTCCGGTTCACCGCCCGGGGCCGGCACCCGGTCGGCAGCGTCGGTGAGGCCCGCGACCTGGGCGGGACGGTCGTGCTGGCCGCCGCCGTGGCGCTGGCCGCGCTGCTGCCGATGGCCGAACGACCCGTCCCGGCCAGCGTGCCGATCCTCGGCGCCGCCGTCGCGTTGCTGCTGATGGGGGCCGGTCGGGTCACCTACCGGTGGCGACGCGACCGCGACGCCCGGCCCGCCCGCTCGGCCGACCGGACCCTGATCTACGGGGTCGACGCGGCCAGCGAACGCCTCGTCCGGGTGCTGCTCGGCGACCCGACCAGCGGATACCTGCCGGTGGGGCTGCTCGACGACGACCCCGAGCGGCAGGGGCTGCGGGTGGCCGGGCTCCGGGTGCTCGGCGGCCGGGAGCAACTGATCCAGGCCGTCCGCGCCACCCGGGCCGGCACGGTGATCTTCTCGATCAACGGCTCGGACGCCGAGCTGATGCGTGACGTGCGCAGCCGCACCCTCCAGGCCGGCGCCGCGTTCAAGGTGCTGCCGCCCGTACGCGAGCTGCTGGACCGCCCGGTCACCGCGCACGCCGTCCGCGACCTGCAGCTCACCGACCTGCTCGGACGGGCCCAGCGGGTGGCCGAACTACCCGTGGAGCGCAACGGGCTCGCCGGACGCCGGGTGCTGGTCACCGGCGCGGGCGGCTCGATCGGCTCCGAGCTGTGCCGGCAGATCGCCCGCTGCGACCCCGGCGAGCTGATGATGCTCGACCGGGACGAGTCGGCGCTGCACGCGCTCCAGATGTCCCTGCACGGGCGGGCGCTGCTGGACGGGCCGGAACTGATCCTCGCCGACCTCCGCGACGCCGACGGGATCGCCCGGATCATCGCCGAACGGCGGCCCGACATCGTCTTCCACGCCGCCGCCCTCAAACACCTCACCCTGTTGCAGCGGCACCCGGGCGAGGCGGTCAAGACCAACGTCCAGGGCACGCTCAACGTGCTGGAGGCGTGCCGCGACGTCGCCGAGTTCGTGAACATCTCCACCGACAAGGCGGCCAACCCGATCAGCGTCCTCGGCTACTCCAAGCGGATCACCGAGCGGCTGACCGCGCACTACGCCGAGCGGTACGGCGGGGCGTTCCTCAGCGTCCGCTTCGGCAACGTGCTCAGCAGCCGGGGTTCGGTGCTCACCGCGTTCCAGGCCCAGGTCCGGGCCGGGCTGCCGATCACCGTGACCCACCCGGACGTGACCCGGTACTTCATGACCGTGCAGGAGGCGGTGCACCTGGTGCTCCAGGCCGCCGTCGTCGGCCGGGGCGGGGAGGCGCTGGTGCTGGACATGGGCGAGCCGGTACGCATCGCCGAGGTGGCCCAGCGGCTGGCTGCCGAGGCGGCCCAGCCACCCGAGATCGTCTACACCGGCCTGCGCCCCGGGGAGAAGCTGCACGAGGACCTGTTCGGCGTCGACGAGATCGACAGCCGGCCGCTGCACCCGCTCATCTCCCACGTTCGGGTCCCCGCGCTGGACCCGGCGGAGCTGGCCGGGCTCGACCCGTACGGCGACCCGGACGAGCTGGTCAAACGGCTGGCGGCCTGCTGCGACGACCGCCTCGTGCGGGTCGACGACACCGCCCGGCTGTCCACCCTGCCGTCACCACGCTGAACCCACCGTCCGCCCGACGTCCCGCCGGGCGGACGGTGGTGAGCGCTCAGCGGTGACGCCGGGCGTCGTCGTCCCGTCCGTCCGGTTCGGTCTCCTCCAGGGCCTCGGTGACCGACCCGGTCAGGTCGTCACCCGGCACCGCGACCGCCTCGGCCCGGTCCTGCTCGTCGGGGCGGCCACCGGGTGTGGGCTGCGGCGCGGTGGCCCCGCCCGCGAAGCCGTACTCGTTCGGCTCGTCGTGCCGGCTCATAGGGGAATCCTTCCCGTCACGGTCGGTTCGTGCCCTGCTGGCCCCCGGTGGGGGTGTGCTCGGCTTACCCACGTCCGGGGGTCGGTAGTCGGTGGCGCGGTGGGCGGTGGCGCGGTCAGCCCGGCCCCGAGCAGGTGACGCAGCAGCACGACCGCCGCCGCCGTCGCCAGCGCCGACCAGCTCCGGCCGCCGGCCAGCCGCAGCAGGCCAGCGGCGACCAGCAGGTCGAGCAGCACCCGCAGGGCGGTCCGCCAGGAGCGGGTGGTCAGCAGCGCCACCGCGCCGACGCCGAGGGCGAGCGCGCTCACCCCGGTGGCGAGCAGCACCGCGACCCCGGTCACCGGGCCGGCCCGCCGCCGTCCCCGACCGGGACCGGCTGTGGCTCGGGGTGCGCCCGGTCACCGGCGTCCACCTGCCGTTTCTCCTGGGCGATCTCCCGGCGCAGCACGACGTTCAGCGCGGTCCGGATGGTGGCGATCGCCGCCAGCTGACCGAGCTGGGCGAAGGTCGGCGACACCGCGGTCCGCAGGATGTCCGCCGCCAGCTGGAACTCCAGGCCGAGGGTGAGGAAGCGGCCGAGGGAGAGCCGGATCGGGGTGAACACGGCGGCGCTGCGGTGCCGCAGCCCCTCGACCACGAACCGCAGCGCCGCCCAGAGCGCACCGACGACGATGACGGTCGCCCCGATGGTCTCCACCACCCCCACCACGACCGCGTCGCCGTGGCGCAGCAACTCGTCCACCCTCACCGGGTGGCGTTACCCGCCCGCACCCCGGCTAGTCGGGGTCAGGCCGGTGCGTGCAGTCAGGACAGCTCGCGCACCGCCTCCAGGATCAGCCACAGGCCACAGATGGCGAAGAGTACCGCCGCGCCGTACCGGATGGTCCGCTCCGGCAGGTGCCGGCCGAGCAGTCGGCCGACCAGGATGGCCAACGCGTCGGCGGCCACCATGCCCAGCGTCGAGCCGAGCCAGGTGCCGAACCAGCCGTACTTGGTGGCCAGGGTGATGGTGGCGAGCATCGTCTTGTCGCCCAGCTCGGCCAGGAAGAACGCGACACCGACGGCGACGATGGCGGACTTGCCGGTCTTCTCCGCCTTGCGCTTCTCCTCCTCGGTGAGCTTGTCCCCGCGCAGCGTCCAGACGCCGAAGCCGAGGAACGCCAGGCCGGCGACCAGCGAGATCCACCCGGTGGGCAGGGCCGCGTTCAGGCCGACCCCGATCGCCACCGAGGCCAGGTGCACGATCGCGGTGGCGACGGTGATGCCGATCAGCACCGGGACCGTCTTGAACCGGGTGGCGAACGTGAGCGCCATGAGCTGGGACTTGTCCCCCAGCTCGGCGACGAAGATGACGCCGAAGCTGACGACCAGCGCGACGAGGAAACCGTCCATGAGGAACCTTCCCGATCAGGCCGGGAGGAGGTGACGGGGCGACCTCGACCCGGCTGTGTGACAGCCTGAGTCGAAGGTCTCGCCCGCCCCACCGCTGGTGGGGCCGCGTGGCCGGGTGCGGAACGCACCAGTGTGTCGACCACGACATTGGGGGCTACTCCCCTTCGCGCCTGCCAGCCTAACCGACCGGCCCGACCGGCCGGTGCGCCGGGTGCGCCAGGTCACCCCCCAGGGTGCCCGTCGACGCCCCGACGCACCGGCCGGTCGGCGGTCAGGCGGCGCGGGCCAGGGTGACCCCGAACAGGCCGTCCGGGTCGGTCCAGAACTCCGTCGGCAGGAAACCGGCCGCCGTCAGCTCCGCGCCGATCCCCGCCGGCCGGAACTTCGCCGACACCTCCGTACGCAGTTCCTCGTCGGCGGCGAACTCGACGGTCAGGTCGAGCGCGTCGATGCGGACCCGCATCGGGCGTAGGGCCCGCAGCCGCATCTCGATCCACTCCCGCGCCGGGTCCCAGTGGGCGACGTGGGCGAACGCGTCCGGGTCGAAGTCGGCGTCGAGCTCCCGGTTGATCACCCGCAGCACGTTGCGGTTGAACTCGGCGGTGACCCCGGCCGCGTCGTCGTACGCCGGCACGATCACCGCCGGGTCCTTGACCAGGTCGGTGCCGACGAGCAGGTGGTCGCCCGGCTCCAGGGCGGTGCGCATGGCGGCCAGGAAGTCGGCCCGCTCGGCCGGCACCAGGTTGCCGATGGTGCCGCCCAGGAAGACCACCAACCGGCGACCACCGGTCGGCAGGCGGTCGAGTTGCCGGGTGAAGTCCCCGACGATGCCGCGTACCCGCAGCGCCGGATAGTCCGTGGCGATCTGCGCGGTGGACTGCCGCAGCGCGCTCACCGACACGTCCAGCGGCACGAAGGTTCCCAACCCGCCGTGCCGGGTGAACGCGTCCAACAGCAGCCGGGTCTTCTCCGACGAACCGGAGCCCAGCTCGATCAGGGTCTTCGCCCCGGTCGCCGCCGCGATGTCGGGTGCCCGTTCGGCCAGCACCGCCCGTTCCGCCCGGGTCGGGTAGTACTCCGGCAGCCGGGTGATCTCCTCGAACAACTCGCTGCCCCGGGCGTCGTAGAACCACTTCGGGGGCAGCCACTTGGGGTCGGCGGCCAGCCCGGTCCGCACGTCGAACCGCAACGCCCGGTCGAGGTCCCGTTCCTCCAGGTAGATCTCCAGCGGTTCCGCGCTCATGTCGTCCTCTCCCGCATCGAAAAGGGTCCTGTCACTCCAGCTCGCCTACGTGCACGCCGTCCGGTCCCGCCCGGACCCACCGCCGGTCCGGCACCTCCCGCCAGCCGGGCGCGTCGTCCACCGGCTCGGAGGCCAGCAGCGCCGTACCGTCGTCGGCGCGCACCGACAACGCGTGCCCCCACACGCTCGCCACCACCGACACGCCGTCGGTGAGCAGCAGGTTCAGCCGTGATCCCGGGGCCGCGGCGGCGACCTCCCGGACGGTCGCGGTGACCGCCCCGGTCGGCGACGCGCCGGCCCGCAGCCGGTGCCGGACCAGCGCCCACAGCAGCGCCGAGTCGGTCGGCGCGTCGAGGGTGAGCAGGTCCCGCACCGGCAGGCCGCCGGCCGCTCCGACGACCGAGTCCGGCCAGCCACGCACCACCCCGTTGTGGCTGAACAACCACCGCCCCCCGGCGAACGGCGCGGCGGCGCTCTCCTGCACCGGCATGCCCACCGTGCCCGAGCGCACCGCCGCCAGCACCGCGCCGGAGGCGGTCACCGCGGCCAGCTCGGGCAGCGTCGGGTCGGACCAGATCGGGCCGGCCCGGCGGTACCGCACCGGGGCCCCGCCGCGACCGTCGTCCCCGCCCGGCCCGTCGGTGCCGGGGTACCAGCCGACGCCGAAGCCGTCGGCGTTGACCGTGCCACCGCCGCGCATGTCCCGGGGGGCCCAGGACTGCCGGACCAGCGAGTGCGGCGGGTCGTACAGCAGCGACCGCAGGGTCACCGGGGGGCCGAGGTACGCCAGGTGCCGGCACATCAGGCGACGCCGTCTCTCACCCGTGGGCCGCCTCTCACCCGTGGGCCTCCTCGGGCCGGGCGTCGCGGGCGCAGCGGAATCCGCTGAAGATCTGCCGCCGGATCGGGTGGTCCCAGTTGCGGAAGGTGCCCCGGCAGGCCGCCCGGTCGGTGCCGAACGAGCCGCCGCGCAGCACCCGGTAGTCGCCGCCGAAGAACACCTCCGAATACTCCGGGTAGGGGAAGACGGTGAAGCCGGGATGACCGTGGAAGGGGCTCGCCGTCCACTCCCAGACGTCACCGATGAGCTGGTGCACGCCGAGTGGCGAGGCCCCCGCCGGATAGGCCCCGACCGGTGCCGGCCACAGGTGCCGCTGCCCCAGGTTGGCGTGCTCGGCGGTCGGCTCGTCGTCGCCCCACGGCCAGCGCCGGGAGCGGCCGGTCGCCGGGTCCCAGCGGGCCGCCTTCTCCCACTCCGCCTCGGTCGGCAGCCGCTTACCGGCCCACCGCGCGTACGCCTGCGCCTCGTGCCAGCAGACGTGCACCACCGGCTCGTCGTCACGTACCGGGGCCCACCGGCCGAACCGCTGGTACGCCCAGCCGTCGCCGTCGCGTCGCCAGTGCATCGGCGCGGTCAGCCCGGCCTCGGTGCGGTGCCGCCAGCCGGCCGCGCTCCACCAGCGCGGGTCGTCGTACCCGCCGTCGGCGAGGAACTCCCGGTACGCGCCGTTGGTGACCGGCGTGGCGTCGATGACGTACGCGGGCAGGTCGACGGTGTGCGCCGGGCGTTCGTTGTCCAGCGCCCACGGGTCGGTCGAGGTGCCCATGGTGAACGGTCCCGCCGGCACCAGCACCTCGGCGGCGACCCGGGCCCGGGGCTCGGGGGGTGGGGGCGCGTCGAGCACCGGTGGGCCGGATCGCAGCTGGTGGGTGGCGAGCATGGTCTCGTCGTGCTGCTGCTCGTGCTGCACGATCATGCCGAAGACGAAACCGTCGGCGACCAGCGGCCGCTCGGAGAACCGGACCCCGTCGAGCAGGTCGTGCACCTTGTCCCGCACGGTCGCCACGTAGGCCCGCGCCTCGCTCGGGGGCAGCAGCGGCAGGGAGGGGCGGTCCTTACGGGGCTGTTTGAACGCGTCGTACAGGTCGTCGATGTCGCGCCGCACCGGCTCCCGCCCGCCGACGTCCCGGACCAGCCACAGTTCCTCCTGGTTGCCCACGTGGGCGAGGTCCCAGACCAGCGGGGACATCAGCGTCGAGTGCTGCCGGACCAGGTCGTCGTCGTCGACCGCGCTGGTCAACGCATCGGTGCGGGCCCGGGTCCGGGCGAATTCGGCGGCGATCCGGCTGCGCAACGCCTCAGGCTGCGCGCCCGGTTGCTCGGTGGTGGTCACCGGTCTCCCCTCTGCGCTGCGGCGATCCGTCGGCGGATCCCGCGGTCGATCTCGTGGTGGACGTCGGTCGGTAGGTCGAGCGTCGGCAGCGCCTCCCGGGCCAGGTCGAGCAGGGCTGCGGCCACCGTGGCCAGGGCCGGGTCGGCCAGCCCGCACCGGGCGGCGGTGCGCCAGCGGTCGGCCACCGGCGCGGCGATCGTCCGGGCCGCCCGGACCGTCCGCTCGTCGCCCAGCAGCACGGTCAGCACGGCCAGGGGGAGCGTCCAGTCCCGGCCGGGCTGGGCGTCGAGGTAGCGGACCTCCAGGTAGCCGCGCGGGCGTACCGGTGGGAAGAGGGTGCTGACGTGGTAGTCCAGGTCGTCGGTGGTGGGTGGGTCGGGCAGTGCCCCGGCTATCCAGTCGGCGAACGTGACCCCGCGCGGGGGTGTCCAGTCCGGGCCGTCGTGGCGCAGACAGAGCAGGGGTGCGGCGAGGACGTACTCCGTCCAGGCGGCGACCGGGTCCCGGTCCGGTTGGTGCGCCGACCAGACCGGGCCGGTGCGGGCCGGGTCGATGTCCAGCCAGGCAGCCATCCGGGCGGACGCCCAGCCGGTGGGCCGCCCGGCGTGCCGGTCGGCGGTGGCGAAGGCCGCCACCAGTGGCGGCCCGACCGCGTGCACCGCCGCCCAGCGCTCGGCCAGGCCGGCGGCCGGGCCGACGTCGAGGCAGACCTGGAGGCCGGCGGTGCTGTACATCATGGTCTGCCCGGCCGGGCCGCGCCGGTCGAAGACGCAGCGCATGGCGCGGTAGCGCGGGGTGTCGACCACCGGGCGGGGCTCCCGCCACGGGTCGATGCCGGTCTGCCCGCGCACCAGGCCGGCACGGGCGAGCAGGGCGTCAAGTTCGTCGATGTCGGCCTGGGTGGCCGAGACGAGCGCGGCGACCGAGGATCGCGGCGCGGTGGACACCTCCACCTGGCCGCCCGGCTCGACGGTCACGGTGCTGCCGTGCCGCAGGGGGCGGGCGGGGCTGGTGTCGTCCAGGGTGGGTGGGCTGTGTGGCCCGAGTGCCGCTCGGAGCCGCGCCCGGTCCAGTGGCCGGGCGGGATCGGCGGCGTCGTGGACGGTCCATTCCAGTTCGACGCCGGTGAGGGTGGGTGGGCCGGTTTTGAAACAGATGCGGGCCAGATGCCCGGCCGCCCCGGCGACTTCGCCGAGCACGGTCGACCGGTCCAGCCCGGGCGACGTCACCACGAGACGGTTTCCTCCCGACGCAGGGTCCGGCCATGCCGGCCGGTGGGCACGGCCGGCATGGGCCGTCCCGTCCTCCATCTTCTGCCCCGGGGACCGATCCCGCAGACCCGACGGGAAGAAATAATTGTGAAGCCTTTTCGACTAGTTCCTGGGGCCGGGCCCCCCGCCTGGGCTGGCCGGAGCGCCGGCGGCGTCGGACGGCTTGGCCGGCGTGCGCTGCGGGACCAGGGTGCGGCAGTACGCCTCCACTTGGTCGGCTCCGCCCGCGGCGGCCACCAGGTCGGCGTACCCGGGCCTGGTCAACGCCTTCGCCCGCTGCGGGGGCGACTTGGCCAGGTAGGCCCGGCACTGCCCGACCAGTTTGCCGGTATTCGCCGGCCCGCCGTGTCCGGGCGGCGCGGGCGATGCCGGGGGGCCGCCCCCGGGCGCGGTACCGCCGGGCCGCCGCGACGGGCTCTGCCGCTGCGGTTCGGACCGGTACGGGGAGGGCCGGTCGGTGGCGTCACCGGTGGCCGTGGCAGTGGTGGACGGGACAGGTCCGGGTGCCCGCTCGGCGGGACGGTCGAGGGCCGCGGCGGCGAAGGCCACCCCGGCGGTGGCGGTGGCGGCCAGCGCGGCGATCCAGGCCACCACACCGGTGGACAGCCGGGGACGCCGCCGGGCGGCCGGGGCCGGCCCGGGTGCCGCCGCGCCCCGGGCGGCCCGGAACGCCGCCAGCGCCGCCTGTTCACCGGCGAGTTCGTCGACCCGGGCGGGTGCGGCGGCCGCGGCCAGCAACCGGGTGAGCGGATCGTCGGTGGACGGCGCGGTCCCCGACCCGGTCGAGTCGAGCAGCCGCTCGGCCTCGGCCCGGCTCACCGGCCGACGACGGGCCGACCGGCGCAGGTTCATCCAGTCTCCCCTCATGTCAGCCGTCCGCCGGCTCGGCCCGCGACGCGTGCGGCGTCGGCCGGGGGCGGGGTGGGACGACCCGCTCGTCGTCGGACGACCGGGGGGCGTCCCCGCGTTCCAGCATCGCCGCCAGCCGGCGCAGCCCCCGGTGCGCGGCCGTGCGGACCGCGCCCGGCCGCCGGCCGAGCACCCGACCGGCGGTCTCCGCGTCCAGTCCCATCACCGCCCGCAGCAGCACCGCCTCGGCCTCCCGGGGCGGCAGGGTGGAGATCAACGCCAGCGCGGACTCGGTGCCGATCGACTCGCCGGCCCGCTCGGCGGTGTCGGCGTCGCCGGCGAGGTCGCTGAGGTCCTGCACGGGAACCGGCAGCGACGGGCGGCGACGCTGCCGGCGGAGGTGGTCCATGGCCCGGTTCCGGGCGATCGTCACCGCCCAGGCGCGGAACTCGCCGCCGGTGAAGCGGGACAGGTCCCGGGCGATCTGCAACCAGGTCTCGGAGGCCACGTCCTCGGCGTCCGCGCCGACGAGCGCGGTGAGATAGCGCAGCAGGCCCGGCTGGAGGCTGCGGTAGAGGACGCGGAACGACTCCTCGTCGCCGGCCTGCGCCGCCAAGACCGCCCCGGTCAGGTCATCGGTCACCGCCGGGCCGCCCCGTCGACCGACCCGGACCGGCGGCCGACGGACACGCCGCCACCCCGGCCCGACCAGCGGACCCCTTCGCGCACCTTCAGCCCCCCCGCTGCCCCGCTCGCACCCGACGCCGGAGGTCGGGTGACCCGTCTGGACGCCGCCGGGAGAGTACGGCGTCGGGTCTGGGCGCGGTACCGGCACCGGGACGGGCCAGAGGGGGCAACACTAGGAGCCGGAGCCGGGCGCAGGCAAGCGGTCAACGGGGCGGAAAAGGTGAGATAGATCAATCTCGCTGGCGGCGCGTCGGAGTAACACCGCTCACCCTCCGGACGCTCCCCATGACGCCCCCGTCCCGACCATGACGTCACCACGCACCCTCGGTGACCGGACGACGACCAGCGGCGACCGGCCGGTGGGCCGACCCCACCGGGACCTGGACAGTTCGTCCCACGAAAAGCCGGAAGGGATATCGGCGTCTGCCGGACGGGAGGACCCTGGGTACGGTATGGGGGTGTTGTCATCCGAGGTCGTGCTCAGCGGTCGCTACCGCCTGGACGAACGTGTCGCCACCGGCGGCATGGGCGATGTGTGGCGGGCCACCGACCTGGTGCTGGGTCGCCAGGTCGCGGTGAAGGTGCTGCTGCCGGCGCTCGTCTCGGACCCCGACTTCATCGCCCGGTTCCGCGCCGAGGCACGGATCATGGCGGCGCTGCGCCACCCCGGCATCGTGCAGGTCTTCGACTGCGGTGAGGACCGGCTCGCCGACGGTGGCCGGGCCGACTACCTGGTCATGGAGTTCGTCGAGGGCGAACCGCTGTCGCGGCGGATCGAGTCCGCCGGCCACCTGGACGTGGACGAGACGATGTCGGTCGTGGCGCAGGCCGCCCAGGCCCTGCACGCGGCGCATGCCGGCGGCATCGTGCACCGCGACGTCAAGCCGAGCAACCTGCTGGTGCAGGAGGACGGCACCGTGGTGCTCGTCGACTTCGGCGTCGCCCGCTCCACCAATGTGACGAGCATCACCAGCACGAACGCGGTGCCGGGTACCGCCCTCTACATGGCCCCCGAGCAGGCGTCCGGCCGGCCCGTGTCGGCCGCCACCGACATCTACGCCCTCGGCGCGGTGGCGTACTGCTGCCTGACCGGGCAGCCGCCGTTCACCGGGGACAACCCGCTCCAGGTGGCCGTGCGGCACCTGGACGACGAGCCGCCGGAGCTGCCCGCCGACATCCCGGTGGCGGTCCGGGCCCTGGTGGCGCGGGCGCTGGAGAAGGACCCGGCGGACCGCTTCGCCACCGGCGCCGAGATGGCCACCGCCGCCCGCGCCGCCGCCGGTGACGACACCGCCGCCACCGCGCTGGTGACGCCGCCGCTGCGCCACCCGTCCCGGGCCGACGGCGTGCGGGTCGACCCGGCGGGGACGTCCAGGACGGTGGTCGGCTCGGGGTCACGGCGGGGTCGCCGGGGTTCCCTGGTCGGCGCGCTGGCCGCGGTGCTGGTGGCCCTGACCGCGCTCGGTGCCGCGTTGGGCGCCTCGAAGTCGCTCGACAGCGGCGTGCCGAACATCCGCAGCACCGGCCCGGCGGTGGCGCCCACCGACCGCTCCGAGATCCCGGCGGTGGTCGAGGAGACCGGCTCCGACGAGGCGCCGCGTCCGCCCCGGCCGACCAACCAGTACGAGAAGCCGTCGCCGTCGGTCTCGGTCAGTCCGACGCCGCTGCCGGACGGCCCGCCCTCGACGCCGCCGACGAACTCCACGCCGCCCACCCCGTCGGAGCCGGCCACCAGCGAGCCCGTCCAGACGGGTACGCCCACCACTGGGCCGACCGCGGGCGAGCCGACGGCGACCACGACCGAGACGGGCGGCGGGGGCGGCAACAACCCGCCGCCGGCCGGCACCTGACCGGTCGTCACCGGCCACCGGGAACACCGCAGGCCCCAGGAATACCAAAACGGACGTAGATCGCTATATCGCCATCTAGGCTCCCTGCAAGGACACGCATGCAGGGAGCCCGGATGAACGCACAGAAGCTGGTCGTCATCGGTCAGGGATACGTCGGACTGCCGCTGGCCATGCGCGCCGTCGAGGCCGGGTTGGACGTGGTCGGGTTGGACGTCGACGCCGACCGGGTCAAGCGGCTGGCCTCCGGCGAGTCATTCGTCGAGGACATTCCGGCCGACCGGCTGGGCCGGGCCCTGGCCAGCGGACGGTACCGGCCGAGCACCGAGTACCCGGACGCCGAGGGCTTCGACATCTGCGTGATCACCGTACCCACCCCGCTGCGCGACGGGGTCCCCGACCTGAGCTTCGTCGAGCAGGCCGGTACCGCCGTCGGCCCGTACGTGCGACGCGGCTGCACGGTGGTGCTGGAGTCGACCACCTACCCGGGAACCACCGAGGACCTGCTCCGGCCGCTGCTGGAGGCGGCGAGCGGGCTGCGCAGCCCGGGTGACTTCCACCTCGGTTACAGCCCGGAACGGATCGACCCGGGCAACCCGACGTGGCGGCTGGAGAACACCCCGAAGGTGGTGTCCGGGGTGGACGCGGCGTCGCTGGAGCGGGTGGACGGCTTCTACCGGCGGCTGGTCGAGCGGACCGTGCCGGTGGACTCCACCCGGGTGGCCGAGCTGACCAAGCTGATCGAGAACACCTTCCGCCAGGTCAACATCGCCCTGATCAACGAGCTGGCGATGGCCTCCCACCAGCTCGGCATCGACGCCTGGCAGGCCATCGAGGCCGCCTCGTCCAAGCCGTTCGGGTTCATGCCGTTCCGGCCCGGCCCGGGGGTCGGCGGGCACTGCCTGCCGATCGACCCGTGCTACCTGTCCTGGCAGGTCAAGCGCACCCTGGGCCGACCCTTCCGGTTCATCGAGCTGGCCGACGACATCAACCACCAGATGCCCGAGCACGTGGCCCAGCGGGTGATGGCCGGGTTGAACCGGATCGGCCGGCCGGTCAACGGGGCGCGGCTGCTGCTGCTCGGGCTGGCGTACAAGAAGAACACCGGTGACATGCGCGACTCGCCGGCGGTCGACGTGGCCCGCCGGTTGCAGGCGCTCGGCGCGGACGTGCACGCGGTGGAACCGTACGCCGAGCCGCAGCACATCCCCGGCGGTGTGGTGCTGGTCGACCTGACCGCGCGGGAGGTCGCGGCGGCCGACGCGGTGGTCCTGGTGACCGACCACGACAGCTTCGACTACGACCTGGTCACCCGGCACGCCCGGTACGTCTTCGACACCCGGGACCGGTGCCGGGGCGCGATGGTGGAGCGGCTCTGACCGTCGCCCCGCCGTCCGGCGGGCAGGCCGGGCGGCGGGGCGACGGCCGGGGTCACTGCTCGCCGAGCGCCTCGACCACCGGGCGGGCCAGGGCACGCCGGGCCGGCAGCACCGAGGCGGCCAGCGCGGCCAGCACCGCCACGGCGAGGGTCAGCCCGAGCCGGCCCCAGGGCAGCACCAGCGTGAAGCCGCCACCGAGCCGGGCGACGAAGGCCACCGTGCCGGCACTCACCGCCACCCCCAGCGCGGTGCCCAGCAACGCACCGACCAGGGCGGTCAGCACCGCCTCGATGGCCAGCAGCAGACGCATCCGCCCCCGGGACAGCCCCACGGCGCGCAGCACGGCGTTCTCCCGGGTCCGTTCCACCACCGCGAGGCTGAGCGTGTTCGCGACACCGACCAGGGCGATCACCACGGCCAGGCCGAGCAGCGCGGTGACGAAGGCGAGCAGCATGTCCACCGTGCCGGTGAGCATCTTCTTGTAGGCCGCCTGGTCCAGCAGGTTCACCGTCGGGTACCGGGCGAGCACCGTCCCGATGGCGGCGCGGGCCTGCGCGGCGGACACCCCGTCGGCCGGCTCGACCTCGGCCAGCTGGCCGCGTTCGTCGGGGTAGAGCGCGGTGAAGTCGCTGTCGGCCAGGTCGACCACGTGCCCGGCGGGCACCCCCTGCGACGTGGGGCCGTCGGCGGCGACCACGGCGGCCACCCGGAACGGACGCCCGCCGACGGTGACCGTCGACCCCACCCGCCAGCCCCGGGCGGCGGCCAGTTCGCGGTGCACCAGCACCGACCCCGGCCGCAGGTCCGCGACGTCCCCGGCGTCGACCCCGTCGACGGTACGCCGGGCCAGCGCCGGGTGCGCCGACCGCAGTTCGACGCCGTCGACGACCCGGTTGCGGTGCTCGTGCACCACCCCCACCTCGGGTCGGGCGGCCAGTTCCCCGGCGAGCGGGGCGGGCAGCTCCACACCGACGCCGGTGACCACGAAGTCGACGCCGATGCGGGCGTCGACCGCCCGCTCGATACCCACCTTGACGCTGCCGGCGCCGACCACGAACGCCGAGACCAACCCGATGCCGATCACCAGGGCGGTGGCGGTCGCCGACACCCGGCGCGGGTTGCGGGCCGCGTTGGCCACGGCGAGCGCGGCGGTGGCCCCGAACACCGGCCGCAGGGGCCGGCCGAGCAACCGGACCAGCACCGGCACCAGCAGCGGACCGAACAGGACGATCCCGAAGAAGGACAGCACCCCACCCACGGCGACCAGGACGATCTGCCCGACGGCGGCGGCCCCGGCCAGCGCGGCGATACCGGCCAGGCCGACCAGCGCGCCGAGGGTCAGCCGGACCCGCCCGGCACCCCGGGCCGGGTGCCCGGCGGCGGCGGTGAGGGCGGCCACCGGCGGCACCCGGGTGCCCTGCCAGGCGGGCAGCAGCGCGGACCCGACGGTGATCAGGGTGCCGAGCAGCAGGCTGACCCCGACCGTCCGGGCGGTCACCGTCAGGCCGGCGGCGGAAAGCGGCAGGTCGAGCCGGGGCACCAGGGCCGCCGCCCCGGCGGCCAGCCCGACCCCGAACACCACCCCGAGGGCCGAGCCGGCCAGCCCGAGCGCCGCCGCCTCCAGCACGGCGGCCCGGAAGACCTGCCCCCGACGGGCCCCCACCAGCCGCAGCAGCGCGGTCCGCCGGGTCCGCTGGGCGAGCACGATGGCGAAGGTGTTGGCGATGACGAACCCCGCCACCACCACCGCCACCCCGGCGAAGACGAGCAGCACCAGGCGGAACTGGTCGAGGTCACGCACCCCGTCCTCGACGGCCTCGTCGAGGATGCGCTGCCGCGACTTCACCGTGGCGTCCCCACCGGCCACGGCGGCCACCCGGTCGGCCAGCGCCGGTGCGGCCGTCCCCGGGGCGGCGGCCACCATGATCCGGTCGTAGCCCGGTTTCCCGCTGACGGCCAGCGCGTCCGTGCCGACCACCCCGACGAACGGGCCGCCGACGTCGCGCGTGCTGCCGGCCACGTCGACCGTACCGACCAGGGTGTACGGGCGGGCCGCGTCGGTCGCGCCGCCGACGCCGACCGGGCCGCCGAGCGTGAACCCCTGCGCGGCGACCGTGGGCGCGTCGAGGACCACCTCGCCGGGACGGTCGGGCAGCCGACCGGCGACCACGTGGTAGGAGCGCAACGCGGGTCCGGTGGGGATCGCGGCGAGCATCCCGACACCGGGCACCGGCCGGCCGTCGATGCCGACCACCCCGACGAGGGCGGTCAGCTCCCCGGCTGCCTCGGCCACCCCGTCGACCGTGCGCACCCGGTCGACCAGGGACGGCGGCAGGGTGGTCCGGTCGGCGTAGACGCCCAGGTCGGTGTGCCTGTCGAAGGCGCCGGCCCGCTCGTACGCCCCGGCCTGCATGCCGTCGGTGAGCATCAGCGTGCCGGCGACGAAGGCGACACCGAGCACGATCGCCACCGAGGAGAGCAGCAGGCGCAGCGCGTCCGCGCGCAGCGTACGCAGGGTCAACCGCCACATCCCGGTCACCGCCCCCACCGGCGGCGGCCGGCCCGGGGAGCTGCGGGACGGCGGGGTGGGCGGGGCGCGGCAAGGACGGACATGGGGACTCCCGGTCGGCGTGGTACGGGTCCCCTCCGACGCTAGGCAGCGCCCCGGCGGCCCGCGTCCACCCGCACGCGCGACCCGGCTGCGCCACAGGTCGACCCCGACCGGGGTGACCCGTACGACCCAGGTCGTACCCCGGGTTCAGCCGCCCGGGGTGACCAGGCCGCTCTCGTACGCCAGGACCACCACCTGGACCCGGTCGCGGAGCTGGAGCTTGGCCAGGATCCGCCCGACGTGGGTCTTCACTGTCGCCTCGGCGACGTGCACCCGGGCGGCGATCTCGGCGTTGGCCAGCCCCTGCGCGACCAGCAGCAGGATCTCCCGTTCCCGGTCGGTGAGCTGGGCCAGTCGCGGGTCCTGCGCGGGGGCCGGGCCGAGCCGGTCGGCGAACCGGTCGAGCAGCCGGCGGGTGATCGACGGGGCGACCACCGAGTCGCCCTCGGCGACCACCCGGATGGCCGCCAGCAGTTCCTCCGGCGGCACGTTCTTGAGCAGGAACCCGCTGGCCCCGGCGCGCAGCGCGGCGAACGCGTCCGCCTCGGTGTCGAAGGTGGTGAGCACCAGCACCCGGGGCCGGCCGTCGGTGGAGGCGGCACAGATCCGGCGGGTCGCCTCCACCCCGTCCATGGTCGGCATCCGCAGGTCCATCACCACCACGTCGGCCTCGACCCGGCCCAGCACCCGCAGCGCGTCCGCCCCGTCGATCGCCTCGCCGACCACGGCCAGGTCGGGTTGGGAGTCGAGCACCATCCGGAAGCCGGCCCGGACCAGCGCCTGGTCGTCCACGATCACCACTCGTACGGTCATGCCGCGATCACCTCCGCCTCCGGGGTCGACGGTAGCGGCAGCCGTACCTCGACCTGCCACCCGCCACCGGTGCGGGGGCCGGCGGTGAGGCGGCCGTCGTACACGCCGACCCGCTCGCGCATGCCGACCAGGCCGTGCCCGCCGGAGGGGGCCGGCCGGGCCGGTGGCCGGCCACGCCCGTCGTCGGTCACCCGGACCACCAGCCCGTCGTCGACGCCGAGCACGACCGTGGCGTGCGCGCCGACCCCGGCGTGCTTGAGGGTGTTGGTCAGGGCCTCCTGCACCACCCGGTAGACGGTCAGGTCGAGCCCGGGTGGCAGGGCGGCCGGCACCTCCCCGGCCCGGTACCCGACCAGCAGGCCGGCGTCGCGGAACCGGCCCACCAACGCGGGCAGTTCGGCGACGGTGGCGCGGCGGCGTTCCGGTTCGGTGCCGGGGGTGTCCGCGCCGGGGCCGGTCGTCGGCTCCGGCGGGTCGGGCTCGCGCAGCACGTCGACGAGCCGGCGCATCTCCTCCAGGGCCTGCCGGCCGGTGTCGGCCACCACCTTGACCGCGTTCCTGGCGGTGTCCGGGTCCCGGTCGAACATCAGCCGGGCCCCGTCGGCCTGCACGATCATCACCGCCATGCTGTGCGCCACCACGTCGTGCAGCTCGCGGGCGATCCGGGCGCGTTCCCCGACCACGGCCGCGCGGGCCTCGGCCTCGCGTTCCCGTTCCAGGGTGGCCGCCCGCTCCTCCAGGCTGAGCACGTAGAGGCGGCGGGTGCGGACGTTCAGCGCGGCCAGCCACACCCCGCCGGTGATCAGGCCGAAGTAGATCGCCGGGCCCCACCAGGCGACGGCGGTCCGGGCCTGCGAGGCGGCCAGCAGCACCCCGACGGCGGCGACGACCCCGGCCAGCATGCCGTCGCGCAGCCGGTCGGCGTACTTGACCACGCTGTAGAGGGCGATGAGCACGGCGACGTCGTAGGCCAGCGGCCCCCAGCCCGCGACCACCTGGATCAACGCCAGCCCGGCGACGACCGTCGCGACCAGCGACGGGTGGCCGCGCCGGAACAGCAGGGCCACCGCCATGCCCAGGCCGACCAGCGCGGACGGCCAGCCACCTGGTTGGGCCGACAGGCCGGGCTGGGCCGCCGCCGTGACCAGTGTGAAGAGCACCACCAGCGCGCTGACGCAGACGTCGAAGGCGACGCTGCGCAGCGGGCGACCGAAGAGGGTACGGCTCACGGTGACCGAGCGTAGTGCCCCGTTCGGGGTCGATGCGGGCCCGTGGGTCGACCGGGGCTCAGACCAGCTCGCGCAGCCGGGCGATCTCGACGGTCTGTTCGGTCGCCACCGCGTTGGCGAACTCGTTGAGCTGCTGGTCGACGCCGGCGGAGAGCAGCTGGGTGGCCATTTCCACCGCGCCGGTGTGGTGAGTGGTCATCAGCTGGACGAAGAGCCGGTCGAAGGTGACGCCGCGGGCGTCGGTGAGCTGCCGGAGCGCCTCGGGGGTCTGCATGCCCGGCATCCGGCCGTGGTCGTGGCCGGGCTCCACGGCGGCCAAGCCCCGGGCGGCGAGCCAGCCGCGCAGCAGGCCGAGCTCCGGCTCCTGGGTGCCCCTGATCCGGGCGGCGATCGCCTTGACCTGGGCGCTGGCGGCCCGGTCGGGGGCCAGCTCGGCCATCTGGAGGGCCTGTTGGTGGTGCGGGATCATCATCCGCACGAACCAGACGTCGGGGGTGTTGTACCGGGGGATGCCGGGGGCGCGGACCTCCTGCGCCGGCCGGGTCGCGGCCGGCTCCCCCGGCCGGCCGGGCACGATCACCCCCGGGGTGTCGGGCGACCCGGTCGCGGTCGGCGTCGTCGTGGGGGCGGACGCCGTCGGGGTCGGCGGTGCGTCGGGGCGCAGGGCCAGCCCGACCGGCACCGCGACGGCGGCGACGACTGTGACGGCGAGCAGGATGCGCCCACGTCGGCCGGTCATGCGACTCCCCCTCCGGTCGAGGTCGCCGCGATCGTATCCATTCACTGCCACCGATAGATGTGATGCGAATCACATCAACTTTCATCACTGCCCGGTAAGGTGCCTGGTACGCATCGTCCCCTTTCGAAGGGTTCCGCCGATGATCAGGTTCTCCCTGCCCCGAGCACGGCAGTTGAAGATCGTCAGCGTGGTCGCCGCCGGCCTGATGGTGGCGAGCGTCGCCACCAGCCCGGCGGGCGTCGCCGCACCGGCCACCGCGACCCAGGGCGGGACGCCGGCGGCTTCCGGCCTCGCCGTCGACGAGATCTCCAGCAGCCCCAACCTGCGTCAGGTCGCCAACCTGCCCAAGCAGGCGCCGTTCGACACCACCAGCGCGCTCGGCACCGACATGGCCTTCCAGGGCCGGTACGCCTTCGTCGGCAACTACAACGGCTTCGTCGTCTACGACATCGCCCGGCCCAGCGCCCCGAAGATCGTGTCGCAGGTGCTCTGCCCCGGCTCGCAGAACGACATCTCCGTCTACGGCGACCTGCTCTTCCTCTCCACCGACTCGTCGCGCACCGACGACTCGTGCGCCAGCGCGAGCCAACCGGCGACGGTGAAGGAGTCATGGGAGGGCATCAAGGTCTTCGACATCAGCGACAAGGCCAACCCGCGCTACATCAAGTCGGTGGAGACCGCCTGCGGCTCACACACCCACACCCTCGTCCCCGGCAAGGACCGCAGGACGGTCTACCTGTACGTGTCGTCGTACAGCCCACGGGCCGACTTCCCCGACTGCCAACCGCCGCACGACTCGATCTCCATCGTGAAGGTCCCGGTGCACAAGCCCACCGAGGCGACCGTGGTGGCCACCCCGAACCTCTTCCCCGACGGTGGCTACGAGGGCATCCCCGGGCAGACCTCGGCCACCACCGGTTGCCACGACATCACCGCCTACCCGGCCAAGGACCTGGCCGCCGGCGCGTGCATGGGTGACGGCGTCCTGCTGGACATCCGCAACCGGGAGGCGCCCCGGGTGATCAACCGGGTGCGGGACACGGTCAACTTCGCGTTCTGGCACTCGGCGACGTTCAACAACGCCGGGACCAAGGTGGTGTTCACCGACGAACTCGGCGGCGGCGGCGCGGCCACCTGCAACGAGGTCGTCGGCCCGAACCGGGGCGCGGACGCCGTCTACGACATCACCGGCCGGGGTGACGCCCGCACGATGGTCTTCCGCAGCTACTACAAGATCCCCCGGACCAACGCCGACACCGAGAACTGCGTGGCCCACAACGGCTCGCTGATCCCCGTCCTCGGCAAGGACATCATGGTGCAGGCCTGGTACCAGGGCGGGGTCTCGGTCTGGGACTTCACCGACTCGACCCGCCCGAAGGAGATCGGCTTCTGGGAGCGCGGGCCGCTGTCGGACACCCAACTCACCACCGGCGGCGCCTGGTCGACGTACTACTACAACGGGCACATCTACTCCAGCGACATCCAGAAGGGCCTGGACGTGCTGAAGCTCAACGACTGGCGGACCTGGACGGCCGACCTGGTCCGGGTGCCCGAACTGAACGCGCAGACCCAGGCCGGCTACCTCAGCTGGTAGTGCCGACCGGCGACGGCCCGGCCCCCGCGCGTCGGGGGGCCGGGCCGTTTGTCGGGTGAGGGGTCAGCGGATCGGCAACCGGTAGCGGCGCTCCTGACCGCCACCGGCCACGGGAACCAGCCGGACCTCACCGTCGCGCAGCCCGTACGTCACCGACCAGCGGGTGTGCCCCTGCCGGACCTGGCCCAACAGCCGCAGCGCCGCCGCCGGGTCCACCCGGCCGTCGGCCGCGTCCAGCGCCGTCGCCAGGACGCCGTACCGGTGGTCGCGGCGACGCTGCTGCTCGGGTACGTCGACCACCGGCACGTTGGTCAGTGCCTGCCACCGCCCCTGCCCCCGCTGCACCCGCATCGTCCCGTCGACGAACTCGACCACCGCCGACCGGCCGCCCGCGTCGGCGAGCAGGTAGTGCAGCGGCGGCCCGCCGTCGAAGTCGAGGTTGTGCCGGCCGAACATCGCCACCGCCTCGTCCACCGTGGCCGCCCGGTCCAGCACCAGCCGCAGGATGCGCACCGACCCGACCGTGGGCCGGCCCGGAACCGGCTTCGCCGTCGCGGTGTCGTCGGCGGCCAGCCCGACGGCCAGCCCCCGCTCGTTCATCCCGTCGAAGGGCAGCAGCGGCGCGTCGAGCAGCCGGCGGTCACCGGTCGGGTCCGGGCCCACCCCCAGGTAGGACAGGTCGACCAGGGAGACCGAGGCGTACCCCTCGGGGGGGTCGGTGCGCAGCACCATCGCCGGGTTGGCGTCCCAGTCGAAGTTGCGGGCGAACAACGGTCGGGCCGGGTCACCGGAGGCGGCGAACAGGGAGCAGCCGAACGGGCCGGTGTCCGGCCGGGCGTCGGTGCCCACCGTCGGGTCGTAGCCGCCGACGTAGGTCATCTCGTAGAGCGGCAGGTCGTCGACCTTGCGCAGGCTGTCCAGCGTCCGCCGGGCCTGCTCCGGGTCCTGCCGGGAGGCGCGCGGCGGGCTCGCCGACGCCGACGCAGGGCCGGTCCGGGTCGACTCCGTCGGGGTGGCCCGATCCGTCGGGGTGGCCCGATCCGTCGGGGTGGCCTGGGCACAGCCGGTGGCGACGAGCGACAGGGCCAGTCCGGCCCCCAGCAGCATCCTGCGCATATCTCCTGAACGCTAGGGCAGCGGTGCCGGGATGTCCACCGTGGCGGTAACCGCGGACGTCGATGTCGGGTCCGACGGCACGGGGTCGCCTGGCGGGCAGTTGCGGCCAACCGGCGTCGCAGCCGGGCCGGCTGTGCGAGGATCATCCGCCGTGACACCTGCCGGCGGGACCCCGCCCGTACCGACCGAGCGGCCCCGCAGGTTGCGGCTGCACCCGCTGGATCAGGTGGCGATCGGGCTGGCCCTGCTGGGGCTCGGCGCGGTGGTCACCGGCCTGCTCCCCCGGGCCGACGCCGAGGCCACCCTGCACCGCATCCTGCCGCTGCTGCTCTTCCTCGGCGCGGTGGTGGTGCTCGCCGAACTGACCGCCGTCGCCGGGGTGTTCGACGTGCTGGCCACCCGGCTGGCGATCACCGCCCGGGGTAGCTTCGCCGGCCTGTTCCTGCTCTGCGTCGGGTTCGCCTCGCTCACCACCATCACCCTCAACCTGGACACCACCGCGGTCCTGCTCACCCCGGTGATGATCGCGCTGGCCCGCAAGCTGGACGTCACCCCGGGACCGTTGGCGATGACCACCGTCTGGCTGGCCAACACCGCGAGCCTGCTGCTGCCCGTGTCGAACCTGACCAACCTGCTCGCCGCCGACCGGATCGCGCTGGCCCCGGCGGCGTACGCGGCCCGGATGGCGTTGCCGCAGCTCGCGACGATCGGGGTGACCATGGCGGGGTTGTGGTTGTGGTACTGGCGGCGGGGGCGGCGCGACGTCGACCGGTTCACCCCTCCCCCGCCGCACCGGCCGCCCGACCGCCTGCTGTTCGGCACGGCGGCCGCCGGCTGCCTGCTGTTCGTCGCGGGCATCCTGGTCGGGGTGGAGATCGGGGTGGCCGCCGCCGTCGCCGCCGGGCTGGTGGTGGCCGGCTTCGCGGTCCGGTCCCGGCGGACCCTGCGCCCGGCGCTGCTGCCCTGGCGGCTGCTGGTCTTCGTGACCGGCCTGTTCCTGGTGGTGCAGACCCTCGGCCGGCACGGGCTCGACGATCTGGTGTCCGTGCTGCTCGGGGAGGCCGGTGGCACGGCGGGGGCGCTGCGCGCCGGGGGCACCGGGGCGCTGCTGGCCAACCTGGTCAACAACCTGCCCGCCTACCTGGCCGGCGAGGCGGTGCTCCCACCCGGTGACGAGACCCGGCTGCTGGCGCTGCTGATCGGCACCAACGTGGGGCCGTTGGCGGTGCCGTGGGCGTCCCTGGCGACCCTGCTGTGGTTCGAGCGGTGCCGGGCCGCCGGGGTGACCGTGCCGCTGCGCCGGTTCGTGGCGACCAGCGCCGTGGTCGCGGTGCTCGGCACCCTCGCCGCGGTGCTCGCCCTGCTGGTCGCCGGCTGACCCGACGGCGGGGCCGTCAGATCCCCATCTCGGCCTCGTACGCCGAGCGCAGCCGGGCGCGGGCGGCCGGAGCCAGGCAGACGTGCCAGTCAGGCCCCTCGTCGATGACGTTCAGTTCACCGGCGGCCTGCCGGGCCAGCAGGATCTCGGCCAGCACGTCCCGCGCGCCGAACCGGGCGTACCAGGCCAGTTCCACGTCCACCGCCCAGCCGAGGCAGTGGCCGCTGGGCAGCATGGCCGGCTGGCCGAGCCGGCGCAGCCGGTAGCGGTGTTCGGCGCTGTTGGCCAGGTTGGTCACCCACAGCGGCGGGGTCCCGGGCGGGGCGGACCGGGCGAACTCCCGGGCCAGGTCGTTGAGGAGCGCGACGACCTCCCGGCGGGTCCGGCGCAACGGTACCCCGGCGGTGGGCGGGGCGGTCTCCGGCAGCAGCCGGCCCCGGACGGCGCGCACCCCCCGGCGCAGGACGCCGGCCGGCTGTTCCCGATAGCGGAAGCCGAGCAGACCACGGCGGCGCAGCCATTCCAGGTCGATCAGGTCGGGGTGCGTGTCGGCCTGCTCGTCGGTCGCCAGTGCCGTCGTGTCCCGCCACCACATCAGGTCGATGCGGGACAGCAGGTAGATCCGGACCAGGGCGGTCAGGTCGGGGCCCGGGGCGGGCCGGTCGGGTTGGTGACGCGCCAGTTCCAGCAGCAGGGTCTCCCGGGCGCCCAGCACCCCCTGCCCGGTGGCGTCGAGCACGTCGGCGATCGCCGGCTCGCGCAGCCGCTGGTCGAGCAGCACCTGACGGGCGGCGGTGCCGGCGGTCCCGGCGAGCGCGCCGACCTCGACCAGCAGCTCGGCGACCGCCTGCCGGTAGGCGTCGAGGTCGGGGGCGGCCGACCGGACGGGACGGGTCGGGGCGGGCGTCCGCCGGGCCGGGGCGGGCGGGGTGACGCCGGGTCGGGGGCCGGGGCTTCGGCTGGGCACGCGCATGGTCGGTCCTCTCCCGGTGCGACACGGTGCGGATGAACCTGAGAGCACCGTAACCGTGGTGAACCGGTGGAGACCTAGCATTCCTCCCACACCCCCCGAAGGGCGACACGCGGCGAGCGGCGTCGCCCGGTCCCGCAGCGGCCGGGGCCGGTGCGGGACCGTGACCGGGCCGCCCGTCGGGGTGCGACGGGCGGCCCGGGGCGGGCGTCGGTCAGCGCAGGGTACAGGCCGTCCCGTTCACGGCGAACCCGGTCGGGGTCGCGTTGGTGCCGCTGTAGGTGGCGTTGAAGCCGAGGTTGACCGAGCCGTTCGGCGCGACCGCGCCGTTGTAGCTCTCGTTGGTCACCGTGACCTCGCTGCCGCTCTGGCTGAACCGGCCCGACCAGCCCTGGCTGATCTGCTGGTTACCGGTGAACCGGAAGGTCAACCGCCACGACGACCAGGCCGCCGCGCTGGTGTTGGCCAGCGTGACGCTGCCGGTGAAGCCGGTACTCCAACTGTTCGCCGAGTACGTCACCGCGCACCCGCCGGCCGGCGGCGGCGTGGTGGTCGGCGGCGGCGTGGTGGTCGGCGGCGGCGTGGTGGTGGGCGGCGGCGTGGTGGTCGGCGGGGGCGGCGTGGTGGTCGGCGGCGGCGTCACCGTCGGCGTCGGCGTCGGGTCCGGGCCGCTGCCGGTGCCGGCCTGCTCGGACGCCCAGTGCACCAGCCAGGCCAGCGCCGCGTTCCAGTTGATCGCCACCTCGTTGACCGAGTACGCCCCGATGTCGTCGATGAAGCACTTCTGCGGCTTGCAGCCACCGAGCTGGGCCTGCACGACCGGGTCCTGCAACTCGCTGTTCGGGCCGCCGGAGAGCGAGCCGGGCGGCGCGGTGGGCAGCGAGCCGTCGTTCTGGTTGGCCCAGAACCGGTGGTGCAGGTTACGCACCGGCTTGTCGCCGTACCCGGCCACGTAGGACTGGTTGAGCGGGTTGCGACCGAGCAGGTAGTCGTAGGCGGCGAAGGCCCCGTTGCGGTACCGCGCCGTGCGGGTCAGGTCGTAGGCCAGGGCTAGCACGTTGGCGTTGTTGGCGACCGCGCCGTTGGAACCCCAGTAGTACGTGCCGTTGCCGCTGCCCGGGGCCGGGTAGCCCTGGTTGCCGATCTGGGTGAGCATCCGGTCGGCGAAGCCGACGATCGCCGAGCGGATCGCACTCACGTCGCCGCTGGGCAGGCCGGTCGGCACCAGCACCAGGGTGGTGTCGCCCAGCCCGGCCGTCCAGCTCCAGTCGTACGCGCCCCGGGTGAAGCCCGCGCCCCGGGCGTGCGGGGAGGAGCTCAGGTCGTTGCGGTAGCCGGTCGCGCCGGTGGTGGCGTACAGCTCCGCGGCCGCCCAGTAGAACTCGTCGGTGACGGTGTTGTCCTCGTACGCGCCGCCGCCGGTGTTGTCGGTGGCCGGGGCGAGCCGGTTCGGGTTCGCCTTCGCCGCAGCGTACGCCTTCTCGGCGGCGGCCAGGGCGCGGGAGGCGAAGGCGGCGTCGAACGGCTTCCACAGCCGGGACGCCTGGGCGGCCGTCGCCGCCATGTTGAGGGTGGCGGCGGTGCTCACCGGGGAGAGCAGCCGGGGCTCGCTGTCCAGCTCGGGACGGGTGGGCAGGGCGGTCCAGTTCTGGTCGTGGATCTTGTGGTGGACCATGCCGGCGTTGGTCCGGCCGTCCGGCACCTGCATCTTGAGCAGGAACTCCAACTCCCAGCGGGCCTCGTCGAGCACGTCCGGCACCCCGTTGGAGCGCTCGGGGATGGCCAGCGTGCCGTCGGCGACGGCGGAGCGGTCCGCCCCGTTCACGTACAGCGTGCGCTCGTAGATGTTCTGCAGCTGCCAGGTGGACAGGCCGCCGTTGACCACGTACTTGCCCTGGTCACCGGCGTCGTACCAACCACCGCGCACGTCCAGGGTGTAACCGCAGGAGGTGCGGCACGGCACGTTGTTGTCCCCCCGGTTGGGGGCGACGTTGACGTGCCCGGCCGGGCGGGCGTAGCGGGAACCGACGTACTGGGCGTCGATCGGGGTGCCGCTGCGCTGGTGGTAGAAGAACGCCAGCGAGTCGCCGCGCAGCCGACGGACCGGGTCGGCGGAGATGTCGAACGGGTAGCTGTTGCTCCCGCCGACCGACAGCACGTAACCGGTGCCCGGGGTGTCGTAGGCCGAGAAGTCCGCGATGTGCACCGGGTCGCCGGAGAGCGTGTCGGTACCCCGTACCGTGGTCTGCCCGGAGGCGACCGTGGCGCCGCCGGCGTTGCGCAGCGTCCAGCCCAGCGGGGAGTTCGCGGAGTTCACGACGGTGGCCTGCTTGGGCAGCCCTGGCACGTAGGCGACCTGGTTGACCTTGACCGGTGAGCCGGGGTCGGGGGCGGCGGAGGCGAGCTGCGGCACGGCCGCGAGCCCGCCGAGGGCGAGCAGGGCGGCAGCCGCGAGCGCGACCGGACGCCGTCGGGGATGCTGGGGCATGGGGCCTCTTCCGGTGGGGATGGCAGTGACCACCCGACCAGGCCGGCGCAGCAGTGATCCGCCGGGCGGTCGGATGGACCGTCGACGGGAGCGCTCCGCCCACCATAGACCACCGTCAGTCCGCCGGGAAGTCACCGCCCAGCGGCTGGACGGTCCGGGTGTCGCCGTCGTAGCTGCGCGCCGCCACGAGGGTGCCCGCCGGCCGCTCCCCGCCGACCAGGGCGCGGGCCAGCCGCCGGTCGTGGTCGCGGAAGCGCAGCGCGAGGCTCAGGTGCGGCACCCAGTTCCCCGGGGCGTGCCAGGGCCGCTGCCCGTCCGCGCCGTCCAGCGCCGCCCAGACGGCTGCGTGCAGGGCGGTCAGCGCCGGGCCGGGCCGGACCAGCCACACCAGCGGGGCGCTGCCGTCGAGCACCGTCACCCGCTCCAGGGTGACCGGCAGCGGCAGCGCGGTGGCGAAGAGGGCGGCGAGCCGGTCGGCCGCGCCGGGCGGGAACGCCTCGACGGCGGCCAGCGTCAGGTGCGGCCGGTTCGTCGGGTGGCCGTGCCGGGCCAGGCTGGGCAGCCCCGCCGCGGCCAGCCGCTCCCAGGCGGCCCGCACCGTGCGCTCCAGCGCCGGGCAGCAGAGCAGTTCCACCGTACGCACGTCCGTCAGGCTAGCCGGCGGGCGGCGTGGCTGTGCCGGTCGGCACGGTGGGGCCGGTCGGCGGCACGGCCCGACCGGGGTGATGGAAAACTTTGGTCATGAGTTCCACACCCACACCGACCGACCTCTCCGCGCCCGACGACTCCGACGGCGGGCCCGCCTTCGTGGATCTCGGGCTGCGCGCCGAGCTGCTGGGCGCTCTCGCCGCGCTCGGCTACGAGGAGCCGACCCCGATCCAGCGGGAGGCGATCCCCCTGCTGCTGTCGGGACGGGACCTGCTCGGGCAGGCGGCCACCGGTACGGGCAAGACCGCCGCGTTCGCCCTGCCCCTGTTGCAGCGGATGCCGCAGGACCGTCAGGGCGGTGACCCGGTGTCGCTGGTGCTGGTGCCCACCCGGGAACTGGCCGTGCAGGTCTCCGAGGCGTTCCACCGCTACGGCAAGGACCTGGGCGCCCGGGTGCTGCCGATCTACGGCGGCCAGCCGATCGGCCGCCAGCTGCGCGCCCTGGACCTGGGCGTGGACGTGGTGGTGGCGACCCCGGGCCGGGCGCTGGACCACATCGCCCGGGGCACCCTGCGGTTGGGGTCGCTGGCCACGGTGGTGCTGGACGAGGCCGACGAGATGCTCGACATGGGCTTCGCCGAGGACATCGAGGCGATCCTGGAGCACGCGCCCGCGCAGCGGCAGACGGTGCTCTTCTCGGCCACCATGCCGGCCCGGATCGACGGGTTGGCCCGCCAGCACCTGACCGACCCGGAGCGCATCCAGATCGGGCGGGAGCAGCCGGTCGCCGGCGAGGCCCCCCGGGTACGGCAGAGCGCCTACATCGTCAGCCGGGCGCACAAGCCGGCGCTGCTGGGTCGGGTGCTGGACGTGGAGTCCCCGACCGCGGCGATCGTCTTCTGCCGCAGCCGGGAGGAGGTGGACCGGCTCACCGAGACGATGAACGGGCGCGGCTACCGGGCCGAGGCGTTGCACGGCGGGATGAGCCAGGAGCAGCGCGACCGGGTGATGGGGCGGCTGCGTGCCGGCACCGCCGACCTGTTGGTGGCCACCGACGTGGCGGCCCGGGGGCTGGACGTCGAGCAGCTCACCCACGTGGTCAACTACGACGTGCCGTCCGCGCCGGAGTCGTACGTGCACCGCATCGGCCGGGTGGGTCGGGCCGGCCGGGAGGGGGTGGCGATCACCCTGGCCGAGCCCCGGGAGCACCGGATGCTCAAGACCATCGAGCGGGTCACCGGCCAGCGGATCACCATCGACAAGATCCCGACGGTGGCCGACCTGCGCACCCGGCGGCTGGCGCTGACCCAGGCGGCGCTGCGGGAGAGCCTGCTGGAGGACGACCTGGACCCGTTCCGGGTGATCGTCGAGTCGCTGTCGGACGAGTTCGACCTGATGGAGGTGGCGCTGGCGGCGGTCAAGCTGGCCCACGAGGCGGCCCTGCCGGGCTCCGACGACGAGGAGGAGATCCCGCAGGTGTCGGTCCGTCCGCCCCGGGAGCCCCGGGCCGGGTACGACGGCCGGGGTGGGGACCGGCGCGGCGGCGGCCGGCCCCGCACGGGTGGCACCGCGCAGGTCTTCATCGGTCTGGGCCGCCGGGCGGGGGTCCGCCCGCAGGACCTGGTCGGCGCGATCACCGGGGAGACCCGGGTCAGCGGCCGGGACATCGGCTCGATCGAGATCGCCGACCGGTTCTCGCTGGTGGAGGTGCCGCAGGGTGTCGCCGACGAGGTGATCGCCGGGCTGCGCAACAGCACCATCAAGGGACGCAAGGCGACCGTACGCCGCGACCGCGGCGTCGACGGGCGCTGACCCGGACGCGACACCGGCCCGCACCCCTGAACGGGGCGCGGGCCGGTCGCGTTCGTCAGAGCGGGTACGGCCCGAACCGCCCCCAGGCGACGAGCGCCGCCAGGACCAGCAACACCACGGTCAACACGGTGGCGGGGTGTTACCTGGCGCGGGCGTGCACCACGACCGCGCCGGCCCCCACCCACGGCCCCCGACGCCGGGCGCGACGCCGAGGGCCGTGGGTGGGTTCCGCCTCAGGCGGCGCCGACCGGTCGACCGCCGAGCGTGTCCGCGTCGATCTCGGCCGGGCGCAACGCCAGGGCGAGCACGTCGGCCACGTCGGCCAGGGTGTGCACGGTCAACGCCTCGCGCACCTCGGCGGGCAGGTCGTCGAGGTCCGGCTCGTTGCGGGCCGGGATGATCACCTCGGTCAGGCCGGCCCGGTGCGCGGCGAGCAGCTTCTGCTTCACCCCGCCGATGGGCAGCACCCGCCCGGACAGTGTCACCTCGCCGGTCATCCCGAACTCGGGCCGTACCGGTCGGCCGGTCACCAGGGACGCCAGCGCCGTGACCATGGTGATGCCGGCGCTCGGACCGTCCTTGGGCACCGCACCCGCCGGTACGTGCAGGTGGATCCGGCGTCCGGCCAGGACGTTCGGGTCCAGGCCGTAGCGCCGCCCGTTGGCGCGCAGGTACGACAGCGCGATGTGGGCGGACTCCTTCATCACGTCACCGAGCTGCCCGGTGAGGGTCAGCCCCGGCTCACCGTCCATGCTGGTGGCCTCGATGAAGAGCACGTCGCCGCCGGCGCCGGTGACGGCCAGGCCGGTGGCCACGCCGGGCACCGCCGTCCGCTCGGCCGATTCCGGGGTGAACTTCGGCCGGCCCAGGTAGCGGGCCAGGGTGTCGGTGTCGACCCGGACCGGGGTCGGGTCGGTGGCCAGGGCCACGGCGACCTTGCGCAGGATCTTCGCCAGGGCCCGTTCGAGCTGCCGGACGCCCGCCTCCCGGGTGTACTCACCGGCGATCAGCGCCAGCACCCCGTCGGTGACGGTCACCTCGTCGGCGGTCAGGCCGGCCCGCTGGAGTTGCCGGGGCAGCAGGTGGTCGCGGGCGATGGCGACCTTCTCGTCCTCGGTGTACCCGTCCAGGGTGACCAGTTCCATCCGGTCCAGCAGCGGGCCGGGGATGGTCTCCACCACGTTGGCGGTGGCCAGGAAGAGCACGTCGGACAGGTCGAGGTCGACTTCGAGGTAGTGGTCGCGGAAGGTGTGGTTCTGGGCCGGGTCGAGCACCTCCAGCAGGGCGGCGGCGGGATCCCCGGCGTACCCGACGGCGAGCTTGTCGACCTCGTCGAGGAGCACCACCGGGTTCATCGAGCCGGCCTCGCGCAGCGCGCGGACGATCCGACCGGGCAGCGCGCCGACGTAGGTACGCCGGTGCCCACGGATCTCGGCTTCGTCGCGGACGCCGCCGAGGGAGACCCGCACGAAGTTACGGCCCAGTGCCCGGGCCACCGACTCGCCGAGGCTGGTCTTGCCGACACCGGGCGGGCCGGCGAGGGCGAGCACCGCGCCGGAGCCGCGTCCACCGACCACCCCGAGGTTGCGCTCGGCGCGCCGGTTGCGCACCGCGAGGTACTCCAGGATGCGGTCCTTGACGTCGGCCAGGCCGGCGTGGTCGGCGTCGAGCACCGCCCGCGCCGCCGTCAGGTCGGTGTTGTCGTCGGTTCGCGTGTTCCACGGCATTTCCAGGACCGTGTCCAGCCAGGTCCTGATCCAGCCCGCCTCGGGTGAGGCGTCGCTGGCCCGCTCCAGCTTGCCGACCTCGCGCAGTGCCGCCTCGCGGACCTTGTCCGGCAGGTCGGCTGACTCCACCCGGGAGCGGTAGTCGGCGGCACCGTCCGGCTCGTCCTCGCCGAGTTCCTTGCGGATCGCGGCGAGCTGCTGGCGGAGCAGGAACTCCCGTTGGGACTTCTCCAGGCCCTCCCGTACGTCGCTGGTGATCTGCTCGGTGACCTCCTGCTCGGCCAGGTGGTCCTTCACCCAGCCGACGAGCAGGTCCAGCCGGGCGGTGACGTCGGGCGCGGCGAGCAGTTCGGTCTTCTGCGCCAGGCTGAGCCACGGCGCGTAGCCGGCCGCGTCGGCCAGTTCGGACAGGTCGGTCATCCGCTCCATCGCGTCGATGACCTGCCAGGCGCCCCGCTGCTGGAGCACGGAGGTCATCAGGGCGCGGTACTCACGGGCCAGGTCACGGGCGCGACCGGCGGGGGCGGGTTCGTCGAGCCGGGTGGCCTCCACCCACAGCGCCGCACCGGGTCCGGGGACGCCGGAGCCGATCCGGGCGCGGGCGAGGCCGCGCACCACGGCGGCGGGCTCACCGTCGGGGAGGCGGCCCACCTTCTCGATGGTGGCGATCGTGCCGACGGGGCCGTACTCGCCGTCGATGCGGGGAACGGCGAGCAGGGTCTTGTCGCCGCTGGCCCGGGCGGCGTCGACGGCGGCCTGGGTGGTCGGGTCGAGGGTCACCGGGATGACCATGCCGGGCAGCAGGACGACGTCGGTCAGGGGAAGTACCGGAAGGGTTGCCATCGGACACCTGCCATCACTTGAGGTTGAGCGTGTCTCACTCAAGTCACAAACCGTGCCCCGTGTTCCGACGTGTGACTCAGGACACATCCCAGCAGCACCGCCACCGCCGGCCAGCATTGGCCGCACCCGGATTTCCCAGGATTGACGCGACCCGCCAAATGAAAGGGAGGCATATTGTTGCGGATTTGCCGTCAGATACGTCAAACTCTTAGCACACCCCGATCACCACAGGGAGTAATGGCGATGGCAAGGAAAGTAATCACCGTTCTGACCGACGACCTCGACGGCGGAAAGGCCGATCGGACCGTCGAGTTCAGCCTGGATGGGGCGGCGTACACCATCGACCTCTCCGACGAGAACGCGGGGGTGCTGCGCAAGGCGCTCGACGCCTACATCACCGCTGGCCGTCGAATGGGTCGAGGCGCCGTCGAGTCCGGTCGCCCGGCCCGGCGCCCGGCCCGGCCCGGCGTCTCGGGAATGGATCGCGAGCAGAACCGCGCCATCCGGGAATGGGCGACCAAGAACGGACACGAAATCTCCGAGCGCGGGCGCATCCCGGTCTCGGTCGTGGAGGCGTGGAAGAACCGCTGACAGCGGGCCGGATCACGAACGGGCACGCCGGGGTCACGCTGGGATATCAGCGTGACCCCGGCGTTTTTGCCGTGTCCACAATTTCCATCCGACGACCCCGCACCGAAAACATCCGCCGGTACGCTGTCCGCCCGCCGCACGCACCCGCGGGCACGCAACGACTGCGGGCCACCCCGGGGTTCCCGGGGTGGCCCGCAGTCGTTGCCGGTCGGGTCAGTTGACCCGGATGCGCACCACGTCGAAGGCGGGGGTCTGGTTGGCCCGCTCCATCATCGGCACCCGGTGCGAGCCGTCACCGGCCCAGACCGCGCACTGCGCCGTACCCGACTGCGGCAGGCCCGGGATCTGGATGGTCACGTCGTCGGCCTGGTTGCCGCCCTTGCCGTCCTCGGTGGCGACGAAGAACGCCGGCACGTCCTGCGGGTTCGAGGGCGCCTGGTTGGTGTTCTGGAGCATCCGGCAGGCGGTGTGGAAGTGACCGCGGGTCAAGCCCTGACCGTTGAGCACCGAACTCTCCAGATAGTAGCCGCCCTGGCCGGCCGCCAGGAACCGGTCACGGACCAGGTTGCGGGTGGAGACCTTCAGGGTGAAGGCCTGGTTGCGCTGGACCTGGTTGGGGAACTGCGTGATCAGCAGCGACGGGTTGTTGGCCGCCGCGCCCACCTCACCGAACGCGGTGCTGACGCACCGGTTGCCGTTCTGGAAGCCGTCGTGCGCCTGCAGCCGGCTGTTGGCGCAGTCCTTCGCCAGCACGCCCAGCGCGTTGCCGTTGTTGCCGCCGTTGTTGTTCTGGCCGCCGTTGTTGCCGTTCTGGCCGCCGTTGTTCCCGTTGTTGCCGTTCTGGCCGCCGTTGTTGCCGTTCTGACCACCGTTGTTGCCGCCGTTGTTGGCCGCCACCTGGCAGCCGGCGAGCTGCTCCAGGCCCTGCGGGCGCTGGGCGAAGCGGCCGATCGCGGTGGCGATCCGGTTCAGCGCCGACCGGCGCTTGTCGGCCAGCGGGCCGAGGATGGCGTTGTCGATGAACGCCTTGCCGTTGCGCCCCTCGGCCGCCAACCGCTTGTTGGCGTCGTCGATCTGGGTCTTGAGCAGGGCGAGTTCCTTGTCCACCTCGGCCTTGGCCTGGGCCGGGATCTGCGGCAGCCGGGGGGTGACCTCCGGGCAGGCCACCGTCGAGGCCAGCGTGGTCACCGGCGCGTTGCCCGCCTTGACGGCCTGGCACTCGGCGACGGACATCTGACCGTCACCCCAGTGGTTGCGGACCCATCTGCCGTTCTGCCACGTCTGGGTGGTGCTGCCGCGCCCGCTCGGCGAGGTGGCACCGGGGCTCGGTGCGACGCAGGCCGACGAGACGTTGCGGGTCTGCTGCCTCGGCTTGTCCCCGGCCGAGGAGATCTGGGTGACGGCGGCGATACCGCCGAAGACGACGAGCGCACCGACCGCCGCCAGCAGCCGCTTGCTCCGCGCGTTACCGGAAGACCGGCGTGCCCCTGTGGACCTGCGCATCGAATTGCTCTCCTTCTCGATCCGGTACCTGACTCGCGCCCCCGACGAGGCGACCCTTTCCGGGTCGGTCACCCCCGCCGGAGACGCTGCGACGTTCCGGTCGCACGTCGATGGCCGACGATGCCTTTCCGCACCGTCCGCCGCGTCGGGTGGCGCGGCTGGGAAGATCCTGTCCATTCCCGCTTAGGTACGGGCCGGCACCGGCGAAGGTTCAACGCGGATCGAGGAATCCCGGACCGATTTCCGGGCGGGCCGCAATGTCACCAACCGTCGCCGGAAAATGACGGCGGGTCGTTCGGTGGCCGGCCGTTTCGGCGGCGGTCAGTCCACGCAGAGGTGCTCGAACGCGAACGGGGCACCCAACTCGTCGCGCCGGTCCCGCAGGGCGCGGATCTGCCGGCGCAGCTCGTCCCGGTCGAGCAGGACCGGTTCCGCGTTGTCCGCCCCGGTGAGCCGTTCGCCCACCGCCACCGCCGCGAGATCCTCGGCCAGCCGGCCCGGGTCCACCCCGCAGTGCAGCCGCGCCTCGAGCACCGTGACCCGCTCCACCAGGCACCGGCCGGGACGCACCTCGACCCAGCTCCACCCCTCGGCCGTCCCGTCGCGCCAGCGCACGTGCAACCCGCGCACGATCGGATCGCTGAGCCGCCGCGACACGTACGCCTCGACGGCAGCCACCCGGGACAACGCGCCGAGATCGTTGACCGGCCCGGTACGCCCGTCCGGCAGCCGGCCGACGATGTCCCGGAAACCCACCGGGGCGTCGTCCGACCCGTCCGGGGCGGCCCCGGCGGCGTAGGCGCGCGCGTCGATGACGTACGTGACGATGCGCCGGCCGTGCCCGGCGGCCCGCAGCGTCGGCGAGCCGATCCGCAGCACCGGCAGGCCCACGGCGGCGCACACCGCGGCGGCCATCCGCCCGGCCCGCTGCCCGGCCGAGCCCGGGGGCGCGGTCGGGCCGACGGTCAGGGCGAACAGCGGCACACCGGTGTCGACCGCGCAGACGACGTGGTCGAACTCCTCGCGCAGGGCGGAACTCCACTGGTGCCCGGTGACCCCGGCCGGCCGCCGCGACACCAGGTCACCGAGCCGACGGGCGGCGTACACGGCCTGGCCGGCCCGGACGAACAGCGGCGCGGCACCGGACGGGACCGGCCGCAGCCGGGCGTCGTCGTCGGTGGCGGTACGCGTCATCGTCGGGTCGGTCCGTCCGGGGCAGGCGAAAGTGACCGGCCGAGTCTAGGACGTCGACCGCGATCTCCGCCCCGCCGGTTCGGGCCACGGACGCGGCACCAGGCGGTTGGTGCGCCCCGGGCTCGATCTCTACGCTCACGGGGTGCTGCACGACGGACCGGCCCCGGAACTGTTGACCAAGCGGAGTCTCGTCACGGTCTCCCACGCCATCGAGCGGTCGGCGCTGGCCACCGCCGAGGACGGCCCGCTGGTGGTGATCGCCCTGTTCCAGCGGATGCCGTACTTCCTGCGGGAGCGGGAACGCTACGCCCGGATCGCGGCCGGCGCGACGGTCACCGTGGTCGGGTCGGTCGGGCAGACACCGCCGGAGCTGCCCGCCGGGGCGTACCCGGTGACGCTCGACGACACCGAGGAACTGGCCCGCGAATGGAGTGTGGTGGCGCTGACCCCCCGGTTCGGGGCGAGCCTGGTGGCCCGGGACCGCCGGGAGGCGGTGCCGGCCGACACCCTCGAACAGGGGCGGCTCTTCGCCGGCCGCTGGGGGTTCCGCCGCGACGAGGCGCTGCACGAGGTGATCCGGCTGCGCACCCAGCTCGGCGACCGGCTCCCCCCGGTCGCGCTGACCGCGATCGACCAGGTGCTGCACCGGGTCCGGGACCTGCCGGCCACCCCCGGGGAGAGCCGGGCCGAGGCGGCGTTGCGGCTGATGGCCGACCGGGTCGAACGCGCCCACCGGGCCGGGCCGGGCCGGCACGCCGAGCCGGGGGACGGCCCGCCGGGGCTGGTGGACGAGCCGACACTGCGCCACTGGACCGGGATGGACGGGGTGACCGCCGCCGGCACCCTGCCGGTGGCCCTGATCGGGGTACGCGTCGGTGAGCCGGCCGGTGCCCCGGAACGGTTCGGGCGACGCAGCGCCGCCCGCGAGGCTCAGGCCGTGATCGCCGCGCTGACCGCCCCGCTGCGCCCGGTCGACCGGGCCGTCCGCCTCACCGCCGACGAGTACCTGCTGGTGCTGCCGGCGTTGACCCGCGAGGAGGCGTTGGCGGTGGCCGGTCAGGTGCACGACTGCGTGGCCGGGCTGGCCCGGTCGTACCCGTTCGTGTCCTTCGCGGTGCACACGGCGGTGACCGTGACCGACCGGCGGCCGTTGCCGGTGGCCGAGGTGCGGCACGCCGTCGGGTGGGCGGCCCGGGAGGGTGTCCCGGTGGCGACGGTGGCCCGGGAGACCGTCGCCAGCGCCGCCCACTGAGGACGGGAGGACGACGACGTGCGGGTGGTCTCGTTGGTGCCGTCGCTGACCGAGGCGGTGGCGGTGACCGCGCCGGAGCTGCTGGTCGGCGCGACCGACTGGTGCGTGCACCCGGCGGGGTTGGACGTGGCCCGGGTCGGCGGCAGCAAGTACCCCGACCTGGACCGGGTCCGGGCACTGCGGCCGGACCTGGTGCTGCTCAACGTGGAGGAGAACCGCCGTGCCGACGCGGACGCGCTCACCGCCGCCGGGATTCCGGTGCTGGTCACCTACCCCCGGACCGTGCCGCAGGCCCTCGACGAGCTGGCCGGGATGCTCGCCGCGCTGGGGGTGACCGGGGAGCCCGGCTGGCTGCTCGACGCCCGCCGGGCCTGGGCCGCCCCCACCGGCACGGGCCCCGTGCGGCGGGCCGTGGTGCCGGTGTGGCGGCGACCGTGGGTGGTGCTCGGCGGGGACACCTTCGCCGGGGACGTGCTGCGCCGCCTCGGCGTGGTCAACGTGTACGACGACGACCCGGACCGTTATCCGCGTCCCGACCTCGACGCGCTGCGGGCCCGCCGGCCCGACCTGGTGGTCCTCCCCGACGAGCCGTACGCGTTCACCGCCGACGACGGGCCGGACGCCTTCCCCGGCGTCCCCTGTGCGCTGGTCTCCGGCCGCCACCTCACCTGGTACGGCCCGTCGCTGGCCGAGGCGCCGGCCCTGCTCGCCGCCCAACTGGCCACCCCGGTCTGACCGTCCGCCCCGACGGTCAGACCGGGATGGTCAGGCCACCGGGGTGATCCCCCGCTCGACCAGGCCGGCGTCGTCCACGTCGTACCCGATGGTGCTGGTGACCTGGACCACCCCGCTGACCTGACCGGCGAGTTTCTCCGCCAGCTCGGCGGCGCTCCGCCGGTCCAGCCGGCCGTCCAGGCGCACCGCGCCGTCGCGGACCTGCACGGTGACCAGCCCGTCCCGCACGGCCAGCACCCGCCGCAGCACCTCCTGCACCACGTCCTCGCGGATCTCGGCGTCGGTGCGCAGGTGCACCCGCAGCAGGTCGCTGCGGGTGACGATGCCGACCAGCCGGCCCAGGTCGTCCAGGACGGGCAGCCGCTTGACCGCCTCCCGGTCCATCAGCCGGGCCGCCGCCGGCAGCGACGCCTCCGGGAAGGTGGTGACGGCCGGCGCGGTCATCAGATCCTTCGCCAGCAGCGCCCCGGCCTTCTCCCGGGACACCCGACGCCGCCGCCCGGTGAAGACCCGACGCTCATCCTGCGCCCCGGAGTGCTCCACCTTGTGCAACAGGTCCGCCTCGGACACCACCCCCAGCACCCGTCGGAAGTCGTCCACCACCGGCACCGCGCTGACGCCCCGGCGGATCAGCATGTCGACGATCACCCGGTACGGGGTCTCCTCCCCCACCGTGGCGACCTCCCGGGTCATCACGTCGTCCACCTGCCACGTCCTCATCACGACCTCCTCGCCCGGTTCTCCCGTCCGACGCTAGGGCCGCGCCGACCGGCCGGGCAGGGGCGGGTGGACCGGTCGCCCCGAGGCCGAAGGTCCCGTCCGGACGCCCGTACCAGGGGACTTAGGTCCCGCGCCGGCACGGACCGGTCGGCCCTGCCGGGACCGCGCCGACCGGCGTGGAATGTAACTGCCACCGGGAAGTGCGGTGCCAGGCAGAGAAGGGACGTGGAGACCATGACCGCGACGATCGAGCGGAACACCACCGCCAGGACCATCGCACCGGTGGCCGGAACCGAGACCACCCGCCAGCGGGCCGCCCGCTACGTCTGGGCCGGAACCCGGCTGGCCCTCGGCTGGATCTTCCTCTGGGCGTTCCTGGACAAGCTGTTCGGCCTCGGCCACGAGACCCCGGCGAAGAACGCCTGGATCAACGGCGGCAGCCCGACCAAGGGTTTCCTCGCCTTCGGCGCGAAGGGCCCGTTCCAGGGGATCTACCAGGACATCGCCGGAGCCGCCTGGGCCGACTGGCTGTTCATGATCGGCCTGGCCGGGATCGGGGTGGCCCTGCTGCTCGGCATCGGGATGCGGATCGCCGCCGTCACCGGTGGCCTGCTCATGGTGCTGATGTGGACCGCCGTCCTGCCTCCGGAGAACAACCCCTTCATGGACGACCACCTGATCTACGCCGCGGTGCTGGCCGGCCTCGCCCTGGTCGGCGCGGGGAACACCCTCGGCCTCGGCCGGGTCTGGGCCACCCTCCCGCTGGTCCGCCGGTTCGGCTGGCTCAGGTGACGGTCCCACCCGCCCGGGTGGTCGACCGACCGGCAGGGGCGCCACCGCCACGGTGGCGCCCCTGCCGCGTCTGCGCGCAGCGTGCGGGTCGGTCCCCGCAGGGTTCCGGTCGGATCACCCGACGCGCGACGCGGGTCGGCGGGGTCCGCGGCAGCCGGGGTGCCGCGATCGGGCAGGATCGACACCGTCCGGACGATCGGGTGACGACAGAGGAGAACAGCAGATGAACACGCCCCAGGCAGGCAAGCCGGAGATCGGCCCGATCGAGGGTGCGGCCCCGGCCGAGCTGGTGATCGAGGACATCACCGTCGGGGAGGGCCCGGAGGCGCGTCCCGGCCAGCTCGCCAACGTGCACTACGTGGGGGTGTCCCACTCCACCGGCCGCGAGTTCGACGCGTCCTGGAACCGGGGCGAGGCGTTCGAGTTCCCGCTCGGCGGCGGTCAGGTCATCGCCGGCTGGGACCAGGGCGTGGTGGGGATGAAGGTCGGCGGCCGCCGTCGGCTCACCATTCCGCCGCACCTGGGCTACGGCAGCCGGGGTGCCGGCGGCGTGATCAAGCCGAACGAGACCCTGGTCTTCGTCGTCGACCTGCTCGGCGTGCGCTGACGTCGGTCGGGGTCGCCGGCACCGCCCGGCGGCCCCACCGCCGGCACCCCGTGGCACGGCCCGGTCGCCGGCTCCCGGCGCTGCCCGGCCACCGGACGCTCCGGCGCTACCGGGCCTGTGGTCAGGCGCAGGCGGCCAGCGGGCGGGACACGGCCCCGACCGGGACGTCGCCGTGCCGGACGGCGATGACGCGGTGCAGGCCGCCGACCCGCAGCACCCGGGCGACCACCGGATCGGGATCGACCACCACCAGCTCGCCACCCCGGGCCCGGACTCTGAGGTGGGCGGCGACCAGCGCCCGCACCCCGGCCGCGGAGAGCACCTGGACCCCGGACAGGTCGAGCCGGAGCAGCGGGCGGGCCGGTGCGGCCCAGAGGGCGGCCCGGAACGCGCCCACGGTGGCGATGTCGATCTCACCGACCGCGCGCACCTCGACCACATCGTCGGCCACCCGCAGCCGCACGTGAAACCGGTCCTCTGCCTGCGTCATGCCCCGAATCTAGCCCCCACCTGCGACGTTTCCGCCCTGCCCGGGTCGGGTTTCGGGGTAGTCCCAGGGTCGCCCCGGAGCCCACCCCGAGTCCTCCTCAGGGTGGAGCCGGCCGGGCACGACCGGCCGTCCCGGCGACCGGTCGTGCCTCCTCGCCCGGATTCGGTCAGCCGCCGCTGGCCGACGGCGCGGGGGCCGGTGACGAGCCGCCGGCCACGGCCCCCGGGTGCGGCGCGCTCGTGGCGGGGGCCGGCTTCAACCCCGGCGGTACGGGTAGCGCGCTGCCCCGGGCGAACTCGGCCCAACTCGTGTTCCAGGCGGTCCAGCCGTTGCCCGGCCGCAGCGGCACCTCGGTGCCCTTCACGGTCACCAGGTCACCGACCTGGGTGATGCCCATCAGCCAGTCGGCGGCGGCCGAGGATACGTTGGCGCAGCCGTGCGAGACGTTGGTGTAGCCCTGGTCCCCCTCCGACCAGGGGGCGGCATGGATGAACTCGCCGCCCCAGGTGAGGCGCTGGGCGTCCTCGACGTCGACCACGTAGCCGCCGTCGGGCTCGCCCCGGGTGTCGAAGCGGGTCTGCTGGTGCTTCTCCATGATCACCATCTTGCCGCTGGAACTCGGGGTGCTCGGCTTGCCGAGGCTGACCGGGATCCGGCGGACCAGCCTGCCGTCCTGGAAGACCGACATCTGCTTGGTGGCGTTGTCGATGTCCAGGGCGACCTGCCGGCCGATCTTCGAGGTAGACCGCCGGTCGGCGTCACCGACGTACTCCTTGCCGACGGGCAGCCCCTCAAGCGCGGACCGGACGCTGATCGTCGTCCCGGGACGCCAGAAGTCGGGGGCCCGGTAGTAGACCTGGCTGCCGTCCTCCAGCCACGACCAGGTGCCGGGCTGAGGCGGATCGGTCTTCACGAACAATCGTCGCTGCACGGCCGCCCTGGCCTCTTTGGGAATTGCCGGTTCGAACGCCACCGTCACCGGCATCGCGGTGCCGTACGTCTGGTTTCCGGCGAAATAGAGCACGCTGGTCAGCGCCTGCCGGTTCGTATTCGTCGGGGCCGTGGTGAACGTGGTGCGCCCGACGGTGGTCCGGCCCGCGTCGCCGGTCGCGGTGACCTCGGCGGTGTAGGTCCGGCCGCTGCCCAGCGGGGCCGCCGGCACCCAGCTCGACCCGTCCTCCCGCGGCTCCCCGGCGACGGACCTGCCCTTGTCGTCGGTGAGCTTGACGCTGGTCACCCGGCCGTTGCTCACGGTGGCGCCGACCTCCGCGCTGATCGGGACGTCCTTCGCCCGGTCGGCGGGGGTCACCGTCACCGTGGGGGCCGCCGCCGCGCCGGGCGCCGCCCCGGCCGCCGGCCTCCGCTCGACGGTGCACCCGCCGAGGACCAACGGTGTGGCTGCGATGGTCACCGCCATTAGCGTCAATCGCCGCCTCACGTCCATATTCCGTCCCCCATTTCCAGTCCCCTTGGCCACATTCTGTACAGCGTTTCTCGGGCCGGGTCGGGCTTTCCGGGGAACCGGGCGGGCGGGGCCGGGCTTATCGACCCCGGCGGGCGGCAGGCGGCCACGGTGCCGCCGATGTCCGGGATCGGCCGTGCCCGCACGCCCCGGGCGGTCAGTCCCAGTCCTGGTCACCGTGGTTACGGTGCCACCGCCCGCCGACCGGCGGGGTGTCCAGCCGCAGGGCCGCCACCGCGTTGCCGGCCAGGTCGTTGTCCTCGACCCGGCAGCCGACGCAACTGCCCCGGGCAGTGATCCACATGCCGTGGGTCTGGGTGCGCTCGTCGTGGTTGTCCCAGATCCGGTTGCCGCGCACCGTCGCCGAGTCGAACGCCGCGTTGATCGCGATGCCGGCCCGGGTCGGCGGCGCGGCCGGCAACTCGTACGCGGTGCCCGGCAGCGGGGTGTCCCCGCTCCACCCGCTGTAGGCGTCGGGGCGTACCGGGGCGAGGTGCAGTTCGGTGGCGGTGTTGGTGGCGACCACCGCGACCCGCCGGCCGACCCGCAGCACCTTGCCCCGGTGGCTGTCCTGCGCCCAGGTCGCCGAGCGGTCGACCAGGGACCGCTCGGTGTACCGGACCGACTCGCCGCCGCCGTGGGACGCCTCCGCGCACTGCCGGCCGTTGTTGCGGATGCGGTTGTCGAGCAGCATCGCGTCGGTCATCGGGCGGTCCACCCGGATCGCGTCCAGGCCGTTGCCCCAGAACTCGTTGCTCTCCACCACCACGTCCTGCGCCGGATGCGGGAAGCCCCGGCCCAGGTCGTGCTGATGGTAGCCGTAGCCGCCGTTGCCGCTGATCCGGTTGCCCCGCACCGTGTACGGGCCCGGGGTGTTGCCCATGCTGATCCCGTCGCCCACGTTGCCGTCGATGACGCAGTCGGTGAGCAGGCCACCCCGGCCGGCGACGCCCGAGGTGCCGTTGCCCGACACGTCGTAGCCGGCCTCCAGGTTGCCGGTCATCGTGCAGCCGGTGACGATCAGCCCGTCGGCACCCCAGTCCGAAATGCCGAACCGGTTGCCCTGGCTGTGGCAGCCGACGATCCGGTAGCCGCGCGGGGGCGTCCAGTAGTCCTTCTGGAGTTCCAGGAAGATGCCGTTGGTGCCGTTGGCCAGGGCGGTGCAGTTGGCGATGGTGAGCCGTTCCATGTCGCCCCAGCCGCCGATGCCGATCCCGATGCCCGCGCCGCCCATCTGCTCGCCGTTGTCCAGCCGGCCGCAGCCGACCACCACCACCCCGTCGACCAGGGTGTCCTGGAGGAAGTCGCAGCCCAGGCCGCTGGCGGCCGTGTGGTGGATGTAGAGGTTGCGGAACACCCCGCGCACCACGTACTGCAACCCGAGGCCCTTGGCCAGGTAGTTGTACTCGGCCATGGCCACCCCGGAGCCGTCGATCTCGAAGTCGGCGAAGGTGCAGTCGGCGATGTGCCGGTCCCGGTCCGCGCCGTGCTGAAGCACCGTCCAGAACGCCAACGGCGTCGGGTCGCTGCGGTTGCCCTCGTTGCTGAGCAGGAACCTTGTGGCCGCCGGGCCGGCGCCGATCAGCGACACCCCGCTGCGCCACACCGTGCCGGCGTCGCGGATGGAGTAGATGCCCGGCGGGCACCAGATCACCCGGGCCCGGCCGTCGGCCGCGTAGCCGGCGCCGAGCCGGTCCACCAGGGCCGCCAGCGCGGGTTGGTCGTTGGTCACCCCGTCGCCGGTCAACCCGTAGTCGTGGGCGTTGCACCACAGCGGCGCCCCGGCGACGGGGGGACGGCGGTCCCGCACGGCGACGGGCAGACCCTGGTACGGCACGGGTGGCTCCTCTCGGCGGTGCGTCCACGACCGACACGGCAGGGCCGCGACCGGGGCGTGCGCAGTGCGGCGCGCGCCCACCGGAGGTGCGGCGCGTCCGTGACCCGCGCCGGATTCCCGGCCCGCCGACCGGAAAACACCAGCCGACCGGTCGTCCCGCCTGAACCGGACGAACACCGGGCGGCACGACGGAGCCGGCCACCCCGCCCAGGGTGACCGGCTCCGGGCGTACCGCTCAGACGTTCGCCACCAGCAGCGCCGGCTGTTCGACGCAGTCGGCGACGTGCCGCAGGAACCCGCCGGCCACCCCGCCGTCGCAGACCCGGTGGTCGAAGGTGAGGCTGAGCTGGGTCACCTTGCGGACCGCCAACTGCCCGTCGACCACCCACGGCTTGTCCACGATCCGCCCCACCCCGAGCAGCGCCGCCTCCGGGTGGTTGATGATCGGGGTGGAACCGTCCACCCCGAACACGCCGTAGTTGTTGAGGGTGAAGGTGCCGCCCGTGAGCCGGGCCGGCGGCAGGGTGCCGGCGCGGGCGTCGGCGGTGGTCTGCGCCAGAGCGGCGGCCAACTCCCGGGTGGTCAGCCGCTGGGCGTCGCGCAGCACCGGCACGAGCAGGCCCCGGTCGGTCTGCGCGGCGATGCCCAGGTGCACCCCGGCCGACTGGACGATGCGCTGCCCCTCGGTGTCGACGTGCGCGTTGAGCTGCGGGAACCGCCGCAGGCCGCTGAGGCAGATCCGGGCCAGCAGGGCCAGCACGCTGACCGGGGCGTCCGGGGTGGCCGCGTTGATCGCCGCCCGGGTGGCCAGCAACGCGGTCGCGTCCGCGTCCACCCAGATGGTGACCTCGGGGATCTCCCGACGGCTGCGGGAGAGCTTGTCGGCGATCACCCGGCGGATGCCGGTCAGCGCAATGACCACGTCGGACGCGTCGGTCGGGGCCAGCCCGACGTGCGCCGCCGGGGCCGGGTCCGCGACGACGGCGGGCCGCCCCGGGTCACCGGTATGCCGCTGCGGCGCGGTGGCCAGGGCGGCCTCCACGTCGCCGCGGCGGATCACGCCGCCGGGGCCGGTGCCCCGCAGCCCGGCCAGGTCGACCCCGTGCTCGCGGGCGAGCCGGCGCACGATCGGCGAGATGACCAGGGGGGCCGTCCCGCCGGCCGGCGCGGTGCCGTCCCCGGCCGGCGGGACGACGCCGTCGGTGGACACCCCGGTGGCCGTGGTGTCCGTCCCCGCGCCGGCCGGGACCCTCGGCGCGGACGACGGGCCGACGGTGCCAACGGGGACGGGCCCGACGGCCGGCTCCGCGACGGGCCCGGCGGCCGGCTCCGCGGCCAGGGACAGCCGGGGGCGTCGCCGCCGCCGGGTGCCGCCGTGGCCGGTGCCGTACCCGATCAGGACGTTGCCGGAGCCGGCCCGCTCCTCCTCACGGTAGGTGGCGTACCCGGCGGGCTCGTCGCCGCCGTCGGCCGGCGCGATGGTGATCAGCGGCTGGCCGACCGGACGCGTCTCGCCGGCCGCGCCGTGCAGGGCGACCACCCGCCCGGCGTACGGGCAGGGCACGTCGACCACGGCCTTGGCGGTCTCCACCTCCACCACGCTCTGGTCCACGGTGACCACGTCACCGACGGCGACCTTCCACTCGACGATCTCGGCCTCGCTCAACCCCTCGCCCAGGTCGGGCAGGAGGAACACCCGGGTGCCGGTGGCGGTGCGGGCGCTCATGCCGCGCTCCCCTGCACCAGCCAGCGCGGGTCGGGCCGGTCGTCCCACTGGAGGCGGGCCACGGTGTCGAGGACCCGGTCCACCCCGGGCAGGTGGGTGTGCTCCAGCATCGGCGCCGGGTAGGGGATGTCCAGCCCGGCGACCCGCAGCACCGGGGCGTGCAGGGCGTGGAAGCAGCGCTCCTGCACCCGGGCGGCGATCTCCGCGCCGACCCCGGCGAAGCCCTGCGCCTCGGTGATCACGACGCACCTGCCGGTACGGCGGACCGAGGCGGTGACGGTGGCGTCGTCGAACGGCACGATGGTGCGTACGTCGACGACCTCCAGGTCCCAGCCGTCCTCGCGGGCGGCCTCGGCGGCCTCCAGCGCCACCGGCACCGACGGGCCGTACGCGACCAGGGTGGCGTCGGTGCCGGGACGGCGCACCACGGCCCGGCCGAACGGGGCGGTACGGGCGGGCAGTTCAGCCTCGCCGCTGGCGAAGTAGAGCTTCTTCGGCTCCAGGAACACCACCGGGTCCGGGTCGGCGATCGCCTCCCGCAGCAGCGAGTACGCGTCGTCCACGGTGGCCGGGGTGACCACCTTCAACCCGGGGGTGTGCGCGTAGTACGCCTCGGACGAGTCGCAGTGGTGCTCGACCCCGCCGATGCCGCCCGCGTACGGCACCCGGATGACCATCGGCACGCTCAGTGCGCCCCGGGTGCGGTTGCGCAGCTTCGCCACGTGCGAGGCGATCTGCTCGAACGCCGGGTAGGCGAACGCGTCGAACTGCATCTCCACCACCGGCCGCAGCCCGGACATGGCCAGTCCGACGGCGAACCCGACGATGCCGGCCTCGGCGAGCGGGGTGTCGAAGCAGCGCTTGTCACCGAACCGGGCCTGCAACCCGTCGGTGATCCGGAAGACCCCGCCGAGCTGCCCGACGTCCTCGCCGAAGACGAGCACCCGCTCGTCGTCGAGCATCGCGTCGGCGAGCGCGGCGTTGAGCGCCTTCGCCATGGTCATGGTGGCCATCAGGCGTCCCCCTCCGCGTCGGCGGCCAGCTCGGCCCGGACCATCTCGCGCTGCTCGACCAGTTGCGGGGTCGGCTCGGCGTAGACGTGCTCGAACAGGCTCAGCGGGTCGACGGCCGGTTGGGCGTGCATCCGCTCCCGCAGGTCGGCGGCGTACGCCTCGGCCTCGGCGGCGACCTGTGCCACCGCCGCGTCGTCCAGCTCGCCCCGGCTACGCAGGTACGCCTCCAGCCGGGCGATCGGGTCGCGGTCCCGCCACGCCTCGACCTCGTCGGGGTCCCGGTAGCGGGTGGCGTCGTCGGCGTTGGTGTGCGCCTCCATCCGGTAGGTGTGCGCCTCGACCAGGTACGGCCCGTGTCCGGCGCGGGCGTGCGCCACCGCCCGGGTGAGCACCGCCAGGACGGCCACCGGGTCGTTGCCGTCGACCTGCTCGCTGGGCACCCCGTAGCCGACGCCCTTGTAGGCCAGGCTCGGCGCGGCGGTCTGCCGGGACAGCGGGACGCTGATCGCGTACTTGTTGTTCTGTACGAAGTAGACGACCGGGGCCTTGAACACGGCGGCGAAGTTGAGCCCCTCGTGGAAGTCACCCTCACTTGTCGCGCCGTCGCCGATGAAGGCCAGCGCGACGGTGTCCCGCCCCTGGTAGGACTCGCCGTAGGCCAGACCGGCGGCGTGCACGCACTGGGTCGCCAGCGGGGTGCACTGCGGCGCGGTGCGGACCACGGTCGGGTCGTACCCGCAGTGCCAGTCGCCGCGCAGCAGGGTGAGCACCTCGACCGGGTCGATGCCCCGGGCGGTCAGCGCCATCGACTCCCGGTAGGTGGGGAACACCCAGTCGTCGTCGCGCAGTGCCAGCACCGCGCCGACCTGGCACGCCTCCTGGCCGCGCGAGGACGGGTAGACGGCGAGCCGGCCCTGCTTGGTCAGGGCGGTGGACTGCGCGTCGAAGCGTCGGCCGACGACCATCCGGCGGTACATCTCGCGCAGCGCCTCGACCGGCGGTTCGGGCAGGTCGGCGCGGCGTGGCAGCGGCGTGCCGTCGGGGGCGAGCAGCCGGACCGGCTCGGTCTGCGGCAGCAGGCCGGCGGTGGGGTCGGGGGCGACCGGGGTGGCCGGTCGACGGGTACGCGGGGATGCCCTGCGGACCGCCTGGGGTGTGGTCGTCACGGCGGGGACCTCCTGGACGTGTGGTGGCCCTATGCTCCTGCCGTCGGATGATTGACTCAACATGCCGGCCCAACGCGGGACGATTGGCATTTCGGGGAGCTGCTGATGGGCCAAGAGACCACTACAGCCGGGGCCGGGCCGGGCGGAACGGGACGTTCGGCCACGCCGCTGGACGAGGTGGACCGGCGGATCCTCGCCGAGCTGGTCCGCGACGGCCGGATGTCGGTGCGCACCCTCGCCGAACGGGTACACGTGTCGCGCACCAACGCGTACGCCCGGCTGGAACGGCTGCTGCGCGACGGGGTGGTGACCGGCTTCCGGGCACTGGTCGCGCCGGAGCCGGCCGGGCTGGGCACCTCGGCGTACATCTCGTTGACCATCCAGCAGAACACCTGGCGGGAGGTGTCGGCGGAGCTGGCCCGGGTGCGCTACATCGAGCACGTGGCGCTGCTCAGCGGGGAACACGACGTGTTGGCGCTGGTCCGCGCGCCCGACAACGCCACCCTGCGGGACGTGGTGCTCAGCCGGGTGCAGGGCATCGCCGGGGTGCTGTCCACCCGCACGTGGCTGGTCTTCGACGAGTTCGACGGCGCCGGCAGCCCCTGGGCCTGAGCGGCCCGCCCGCGCGACCGGCCGGCGCGGCGCGGTCGGCCCTGCGGTGGGGCGGTCGCGCGGGCGGTCAGCGTTCCGGTGGGGCGGCCAGGCCGGCGCGGTCGGCCAGCGCCAGCAGCGGCTCCAGCGAGTAGCGGTCGCCGTCCAGGCCGGCGTGCGGGTCGCCGCGCTCGGCGAACCGGGCCGGCATGCTCAGCACGTCGAAGTCCTCCGGGCGGGCGTCGTCCAGCTCCGCCCAGTCCAGCGGGGCCGACACCAGCGCCGCCGGGGTGGGCCGGATCGAGTACGCCGAGGTCACCGTGTGGTCGCGGGCCATCTGGTTGTAGTCGATGAAGACCGGCCGGTCCCGCTGATCCCGCCACCAGGTGGTGGTGACCAGGTCGGGCAGCCGCCGCGCCAGCTCGTGGCCGAGGGCGAGCACGGCCCGCCGGCACTCCCCGAAGCTCCACCGGGGCTCGATGGACAGGTAGACGTGCAGGCCACGCCCGCCGGTGGTCTTGGGGTAGCCGACCATGCCCAGCTCGGCGAGGAACGCCCGGACCTCGTGGGCCACCGGCACCACCTGCTCGAAGCCGACACCCGGCATCGGGTCCAGGTCGATCCGGAGCTGGTCGGGGCGCTCCACGTCGGCCGCCGTCACCGGCCACGGGTGGAACCGCAGGGTGCCGAGGTTGGCCGCCCAGATCACCACCGCCAGCTCGCCCGGAGCGACCTCGTCGGCGGTACGGCCACTGGGGAAGGTGAGGTGTGCGGTGCGCACCCAGTCGGGAGCGCCGGCCGGCAGCCGCTTCTGGTAGAAGGCGTCACCCCGGTTGTCCTGCCGGGTGCCGATCTTCGCGCCGGCGAACACGCCACGCGGCCAGCGCTCCAGCATCGTCGGGCGGTCCCGCAGGGCGCGCAGGATGCCGTCGCCGACGGCCAGGAAGTAGCCGACCACGTCCCGCTTGGTCAGGCCGCGCTCAGGGAAGTAGGGCTTGTCGGGGCTGGAGACGCGGACCAGCCGCTCCCCCACCTGGATCTCCTCGGCCGCCGTCGCCACGCTCACACGGTAACGGCCACCCCCGACACCCGGAGCCGTTCAGCGTTCGTCGTCGTCCGCGCCGCGCGGTTGGTTCGGCCGGTACTGCCTGATCCACGCGTCGACCGCCGCCCGGTCCCAGACGCGGACCTTGCCGCTGGCCACCGTGTCGATAGGTGCCGGGAAGGTCGGACGGTTGGTGATCTCGGTGGCCCTGGTCCGCGACACACCGCCGAGCATGTCCGCGATGTCGGAGAGGGCCACGAGTCTCACGCCTTGACCGTATGTACGTGCCCCGTGCACACGTTGCCACTTGCAACCTTGACGGTGTGCACGTTGCAGGTGATGCTGATGGGGCACATCCGCTGGCGGTCCGGGTACCTGATCGGGGATCGGTGCCCGGATCTGCCCGTACCCGGGAGGGGTCCCATGCCGATGGACGACGGACCCGTCACGCCCGCCCTGGTCATCTGGACCGCGCAGCGGGTGCTGGCGCAGCACCACGAGGCACCGGACGGGCCGCCGCCCCTGCGCCGGTGCTTCCAGTGCCGCGACGGCGGCTGCCCCATGCTGACCTGGGCGCGCGACGTGCTCCGGGCCCACCGGCGACCGCCACCACTCCCCCACTAGGCTCGCCGCCATGGCGATCTATCTCGACGTACACCCGGAGAACCCGCAGCCCCGGACGATCGCCCGGGTGGTCGACCTGCTGCGCGGCGACGGCCTGGTCGCCTACCCGACGGACTCGTGCTTCGCGCTCGGCTGCCAGCTCGGCAACCGGGACGGCCTCGACCGGATCAGGGAGATCCGACACCTGGACAGCAGGCACCACTTCACCCTCGTGTGCCGGGACTTCGCACAGCTCGGCCAGTTCGTGCAGATCAACAACGCGGTGTTCCGGTCGCTGAAGGCGGCCACCCCGGGCAGCTACACCTTCATCCTGCCCGCCACCAAGGAGGTGCCGCGCCGGCTGCTGCACCCCAGGAAGAAGACCGTCGGCGTACGCATCCCCGACCACCCGGTCGCGCAGGCGCTGCTGGCGGCGCTGGGCGAGCCGTTGGTGTCCAGCACCCTGCTGCTGCCCGGTGAGTCCGAACCGATGACCCAGGGGTGGGAGATCAAGGAACGACTCGACCACGCGATCGACGCGGTGGTCGATTCCGGCGAGTGCGGCACGCAGCCCACCACCGTGATCGACTTCTCCGCCGACGAGCCGGAGATCGTCCGCTACGGCGCGGGCGACCCGACCCGCTTCGAGTAGTCACGTCCGGTCAGGACGTACCGGGGTCCGCCGACGGAAGCGGCAGCGGCGCAACGACCGGGTCGACGTCACGGGCGGAGTGCACGGGTGCCGGCCGGGCGGGAGCCGTCGTCCGGCTGTGCCGGCGGCCCGCGCCCGGCGGCCCGGAGTGCCGGGACACCTCGCAGGTGACCAGGTGGATCGGGGCCGGCGGCACGGCGAACCGCCCCGGACCCCAGCGCACCCAGAGGGCGATCCGGCCGGCTGCCGCCTCCGCCGTGAGCTTCTCCCAGGTGCGCCGCCGGTCGGTGTGGTCGACCTCGATCACCACGGGCGGCCCGTCCCGGCGGGCACACGCGACGTCCAGCACCGAGTGGCGGTCGGTCATCGGCGGGGGCAGCGGCAGCACGCTCGCCGCCCGACGGTAGGACCGCCAGCCCTGCTCGGTGGCCCAGGCCAGGACGGCGTCGATGATCCGCGCGGTCACCTCGTCGGTGCCCAGGTCGGTGAACTCCAGCCGGGCCAGCCGTCCGGTGAGCGATGCCGCGAGCCGTTCGCCGTCCGCCCCACCGTCCACCCGGGCAGGGTACCCATCCCCCGGCGACGATCCCTCCCCGGACCGACGATCACCCCACATGATCGACTCCACATCGCCGCAACAGCGGCATCCCGGAGCGTGGATGCCGCTACTTCGCTGACACAGGCCGGCCGGGCGCGGCCGGGGTGGGCAGGAGGCGCGGGGCACGGTAGGTGGCGCGGGGCGGGGTTACCGGGGGTGGGGTGGGGGTAGGCATGGGGACATGGCGGAACTGGGGGCGCTGTGGATCGTCCGGCACGGGGAGAGCACGGCGAACGTCGCCGCGTCGACGGCTGAGGCGGCCGGCGCCGAGCTGATCGACCTGACCCACCGCGACGCCGACGTGCCGCTGTCGGACACCGGTGAGGAGCAGGCGCGGGCGACCGCCCGGTGGCTGGCCGGTCTACCGGCCGGGCAGCGTCCCGACGTGGCGGTCGTCTCGCCGTACCTGCGGGCGGTGCGGACGGCGGAACTGGCCCTGGCCGGCACCGGAATCCCGGCCAGTGTCGACGAACGGCTGCGCGACCGCGAGCTGGGCATCCTCGACGGGTTGACCGGGCACGGGGTGGCCCGCCGGTTCCCCGACGAGGCGGCCCGGCGGCAACGGCTGGGCAAGTTCTACTACCGGCCGCCGGGCGGCGAATCCTGGACCGACGTGGCGCTGCGGCTGCGTACCCTCCTCGGTGACCTGCGCCGCGACCACCCGGGGCGGCGGGTGCTGCTGTTCGGGCACGACGCCCTGGTGTTCCTGCTCCGCTACCTGGTGGAAGGGCTTTCCGAGGCGGAGCTGATGGGGTTGACCCGGAAGCACGTGATCGCCAACTGCTCGGTGACCGGCTGGTCGGCCGACGCCACCGGCCGGCTCGTCCCGCAGACCTTCAACGACGTCACCCACCTGCACGCGCAGGGCGCACCACCCACCACGGAGGACGAGATCCATGCCGAACCGGTCTGAGACGCGGGTCATCACCCCGGGGCTGCTGCGGGACTGGGCGCTGCCGGTGCCGACGGGCGGCAAGGACAACCGGGGCACCGTCCTGGTCGTCGGCGGCTCCCGGTTCACCCCGGGGGCGGTGCTGCTGGCCGGGGTGGCCGCGCTGCGCGCCGGGGCGGGCGTGCTGCAACTGGCCGCCGCCGAGTCCACCGCCGCCGCGCTGAGCATCCAGGTGCCCGAGGCGATGGTGGTCGGCCTGCCGGAGACCGCCGACGGCGCGGTCGCCGGTGAGCCCGGTGACCGGCTCGGTGACCTGGTGGAGCGGGCCGACGTGGTGACCGTCGGGCCGGGCCTCAACGACATCGACCAGACCCGCGCCCTGCTGCGCCTGGTGCTGTCGGCGGCCGGGCCGCGCACCGCGCTGGTCTTCGACGCGTACGCGCTGGGCGCGCTCAGCCACGAACCGGACCTGCTGGTCGGCGCGGACCGGAAGGTGGTGCTGACCCCGAACCTCACCGAGGCCCGGCACCTGCTCGGCCGCGACCCCGGCGACGACCTGGACGCCGACTCCCGCGAGCTGGCCTGCCGGTACGAGGCGGTGGTCTCCCTGTACGGCCACATCGCCACCGGAGACGGCCAGGGCTGGCGGGAGGAGAGCGGCGACGCCGGGCTGGGCACCTCGGGCAGCGGTGACGTGCGGGCGGGGCTGCTCGCCGGGCTGCTCTCCCGGGGTGCGGAGCCGGCCCAGGCGGCCTGCTGGGCGGCCTGGGTGCACGCGGTGAGCGGGCAACGGCTGGTGCCCCGGTTCGGCCGGATCGGGTTCCTGGCCCGGGAACTGCTCGACGAGATCCCGCACACCATCGCCACCGTCTGAGCGGGTCGGGCGTTCACCGGCCGCGATCCGTTTGCGCAGTTCGTCCCGGGGTACCGGGATTGCCGTCAGCCGATCAAGGAGGTCTGCCGGTGTCCACCGACGCCATCGTCCTGCTCAAAGAGGACCACAAGGAGATGCGCCGCCTCTTCCGCGAGTTCGAGAAGGCACAGGAGGGGCCGGCCAGCCGTCGCCGGAAGCTGGTCGACGAGATCGTGGCCGCCCTGACCACCCACACCTACCTCGAGAACGAGGTGATGTACCCGGAGGTCCGTAAGCTCCTGCCGGACCTGGAGGACGACATCCTGGAGTCGTACGAGGAGCACCACGTCGCGGATGTGCTCTGCGCCGAACTGGCCGCGATGGACGCCTCCGACGACCACTTCGTCGCCAAGACCACGGTGCTGATCGAGAACGTCGAGCACCACATCGAGGAGGAGGAGCAGGAGTGGTTCCCGAAGGTGCGGGAGGCGCTCGGTCGCAACCCGCTCCAGGAGATCGGCGAGCGCATGATCGCGCAGCGCCCCGATGCCCCCCGCTCCCCCGGCGACCCGAAGGCGGTCAGGAGCGCCCGGCACGCCACCGCCGCCTGACCCGCAGGTTCGACCCGCACCGTGTCCGAGGGGCCCGACCATCCGGTCGGGCCCCTCGGACACGCGCGGGGGTGCCTACGGTTGCGCCCCGCGTGGGACAGGTCAGCGCGGTCCGGACGACGTCGCGGGGGTGACCGGGCAGCCGTCGTACTCGTCGGCCGGGACGGGCGTCGGCAGAGACGCCGCCACCAGGGAACGAACCTCCGTGTTCGGTACGGACATGACACTGCCTTCTTCCGCTGTCGCCGGCCTCCGCAGAGGATTGTGCCGGTCACAGGAACGAGGTCGACGTCCGGTGCCGATCGGGGGCCACCGGACGTCGGGAAGGGGTGGCATGCGGGTCATCGTCATCAGCGGCGGCACCGACGGCATGGGCCGGGCGACACTGGAAGCCCGGATCCGCCGTGGCGACGAGGTCGTCGCCATCGGCAGCAACCCGGCGAAGGGGCGGGCCGTGCGGGCGCTCTCCGGCCGGGTGCACTTCCTCCAGGCCGATCTGCGCTCGGTGGCGCAGACCCGCCGGGCCGTCGACACCATCAGGGGTCGATGGCCGAGGGTGGACGCACTGGCCCTGTTCGCCAACCGGCCCTCGCCCCGATCCGTCCCGTCGTGGCATGGATCGACGATCCACCGGCGGACGCGCTGACCGCCAGCGACCGGGGCAGACCCGTTCCGCTGTCGACCACGACGCTCGATCCGGCCGCCGCGCGTCGCCTCGGCACGGTGACCGAGGCGCTGCTCACCCGCCTGCACGCCGGCTGAGCCGGCGGCTCACCACAGCGGCACCGGCGCGCCGGTGGGCGCGGGCAGGATCTGCCGCACCCGCCCGGGGGGCACGCTGCGCTGGCGCCACTCCCGGGGGTAGCCCACCGAGACCTCCTCGAACCGCACCCCGTCCTTCCAGGTCGTACGGGGGATGTGCAGGTGCCCGTAGACCACGGTGGTGGCGGCGAACCGGCGGTGCCAGTCGGCGGTCGCCTCCGTCCCGCACCACTGCGCGAAGATCGGGTAGCGCAGCACCTCGGTCGGGTGGCGGTCCAGCGGCCAGTGGTTGACCAGCACGGTGGGCAGCTCCGGGTCGCGGGCCTCCAACCGGCGGGCGGTTTCCGCCAACCGGGCCGCACACCACTCCTGCCGGCTCGAATACGGGTCGGGGTGCAGCATGAACTCGTCGGTGCAGACGATCCCGGTCCGGTACGCCTCGGCCAGCGCCGCCTCCCGGGTGTCGAACCCCGGCGGTCGCCAGCTGTAGTCGTAGAGCAGGAACAGGGGTGCCACCAGCGCCGGTCCGCCCGGCCCCCGCCACACCCGGTAGTCGTCCTCGGGGGTGACCACGCCCAGGTCCCGGCACCGCCGCACCAGCAGTTCGTAGCGGTCCACCCCGCGCAGGGTCACCGGGTCGGCCGGCGGGGTCCACAGTTCGTGGTTGCCCGGTGCCCAGATGACGGTGTCGAAACGCCCGGCGAGCGTGCCGAGCGCCCACTCGATGTCGGCGACCGTGTCCGCCACGTCACCGGCGACGATCAGCCAGTCCCGTGGCGAGGCAGGCCGTAGCGCCTCGACCAGGGCACGATTCTCCGCGTACCCGACGTGCAGGTCGCTGATCGCGACCAGACTGCCCTCGGTGTCCTCCCCCAGCATCCGCCGATCGTACGCAGAAGGGTCCCCGGCGTGCGGCATGCGGGAACACCCCGGGCCGGGGTCAGTCGGCGGAGCCGGGCTCGGCCACCCGCCGGTGCTGCCCGGCCATCAGCCGGTCCGGCGTGAGCCGGGCGGCCACCGCCTGGACCTTGTTCTTCAGCGAACCGGCGACCACCTTCTCCTCGCCCTTCATCATCGCCGCGAAGCCCTGCGCGGCCACCGTCGCCGGGTCGTCCTTGTCCTGCGTGCCGACCTTGATGTCGCCCATCTCGGCACGATCGAAGAACTTCGTCCCGGTCGGGCCGGGCATCAGGGTGGTCACCGTCACGCCGGTGTCCTTCAGCTCGTTGCGCAGCGCCTCGGCGAAGGACTGCACAAAGGACTCGGAGGCGTTGTAGACCGCCTGGTAGGGGCCGGGGATGGTGGCCGCGATCGACGAGGTGATCAGCACCCGGCCGACGCCGTCACCCCGTCGTAGGTGGCCAGGTCGACCTGGACGGGCCGGATCTCGGCCCGGCCGTCGCGGCGCAGGTGGTCCTCTCCTCGGTCGGGTCCGCCGTCCGGATGTCCCCTACGTCTGCATTGCCCCGGATCGGGCCGGTCAACCCTCCGGCCGGCGGCCCGCCGGAGGTGCCCCGGAGGGCCCACCCGCCACCCGGTAGGATCGTCGGCGGGCCGTGACTGGCGCGTGGGGATGGAGCACCATCGGGAAGCGGCCCCGTCATGAGGACGCACGCCGAGCGCCTGGGCCTTCCGCACGTCACCTGGAGGTCGCATGTCGCCCAACGCCGAGTCCACCGCCTTCCGCAGCGCACTCGAGGTGATCCGGGCGGTCGAACCCCGGGTGGCCGACGCCATCGGCGCGGAGCTGACCGACCAGCGTGAGTCGCTGAAGCTGATCGCCAGCGAGAACTACGCCTCCCCGGCGACCCTGCTGACCATGGGCAACTGGTTCAGCGACAAGTACGCCGAGGGCACCGTCGGCCGCCGTTTCTACGCCGGCTGCCAGAACGTCGACACGGTCGAGGCCCTCGCCGCCGAGCACGCCAAGGAGCTGTTCGGGGCCAGCCACGCCTACGTGCAGCCGCACTCGGGCATCGATGCGAACCTGGTCGCCTTCTGGGCGATCCTGGCCGACCGGGTCGAGTCCCCCGCCCTGCAGAAGGCCCAGGTACGCCAGGTCAACGACCTGACCGAGGCGGACTGGTTCGCGCTGCGCCGCGAGCTGGGCAACCAGCGGATGCTGGGCATGTCGCTGGACGCCGGCGGCCACCTCACCCACGGTTTCCGGCCGAACATCTCGGGCAAGATGTTCGACCAGCGCAGCTACGGCACCGACCCGGCCACCGGCCTGATCGACTACGACCGGGTCGCCGAGGCCGCCCGGGAGTTCAAGCCGCTGATCCTGGTCGCCGGCTACTCGGCGTACCCCCGGAAGGTGAACTTCCGGATCATGCGGGAGATCGCCGACTCGGTCGGCGCGACCTTCATGGTCGACATGGCGCACTTCGCCGGCCTGGTCGCCGGGAAGGTCTTCACCGGCGACTTCGACCCGGTGCCGCACGCGCACATCGTCACCACCACCACCCACAAGTCGCTGCGCGGCCCGCGCGGCGGCATGGTGCTCTGCGGCCCGGAGCTGGCCGACCAGGTCGACCGGGGCTGCCCGATGGTGCTCGGCGGTCCGCTGCCGCACGTGATGGCGGCCAAGGCGGTCGCGCTGGCCGAGGCGCGGCGACCCGACTTCGCCGACTACGCGCAGCGGATCGTCGACAACGCGCAGGCCCTCGCCGAGGGGCTGCTGCGCCGGGGCACCACCCTGGTCACCGGCGGCACCGACAACCACCTGGTGCTGCTCGACGTCTCCGGCTACGGCCTGACCGGCCGGCAGGCCGAGCAGGCGCTGCTCGACTCGGGCATCGTCACCAACCGCAATGCCGTCCCGCAGGACCGCAACGGCGCCTGGTACACCTCCGGCATCCGGATCGGCACCCCGGCGCTGACCACCCGGGGCCTCGGCACCGCCGAGATGGACGCCACCGCCGAGCTGATCCACACCGTGCTCAGCCAGACCACGCCGGGCGCCAACGCCGACGGCACCCCGTCGAAGGCCAAGTACGTGCTCGACCCGGCGGTCGCCGACTCGGTCGGCAAGCAGGCCACCGACCTGCTCGCCGGCTTCCCCCTCTACCCCACCGTCGACCTGGGCTGACCCGGCCCGCCCCACGTGCGGTCAGGAGGTTCCGGTGGCGGAACCTCCTGACCGACGGGGAGCCGGGATCAGGTGATGGGGCGCTTGAGGTGGTAGCGGTGGACCTCGGTGCTGCCCTGGATGTTGTTGACGTCCTCGGCGGCGGAGACCAGCTCCCAGCCTTCCCGGCCGACCCGGTTGAGGTGGGCGATCGCGGTGTCGCCGTACGCCGTGACGTCGGTACGTGAGCCGTCCGGGCCGTACCAGACGAACGAGACGTGGAACTGGCGTCCCTGTCCCTGGTAGCGGCGGACCAACAGGGCGTACTCCCAAGCGACCATGCGTCCATTATGGCCGCTTGCCCGACCCCCGCGCAGCACGGGGGGTGGCGGTTCGACGACACCGGGTGGGGTCGGTTCCGCCGGACGGCGGCCGGCACCGGCCGGCCGCGGAAGCGACGCTCAGCCGGCCGGGATCGCGGCGCGGGTCAACTCGTCGGCGATCAGCGCGGCCAGCCGGTCCAGGCCGAGGTCGATCTGCGTCGGGGTGACGGCGCTGACCGACAGCCGCAACGCGTCGACCGGACGGCCGTCGTCGTAGAAGTGCGCCATCGGGGTCCAGAGCACCCCGTACCGTTCGGCGGAGCGGCGCAGCAGCGCGTCGTCCACCGGGAAGGGGACGGTGACCACGACGAAGAAGCCGCCGGCCGGGGTGTTCCAGCGCACCGGCGAGCCGGCCGGGAAACGCCGCCGCAGGCCGGCGAGCAGATGGTCCCGGTTGCGGGTGTACGCCGCCCGTTCCCGCCGGTTCGCGGCGACCAGCGAGCAGCCGTGCTCCAGCAGCGCCCCGCCGATCACGGCCTGGGCCAGCGGCGACGTGTTCACCGAGACCATGCTCTTGATCTTGGCCAGCTGGTCGGCGAACAACCCCACCGCGCCGTCGGCCCCGCCGACGCGCTGGTCGGCCACCAGGTAGCCGATCCGCGCCCCGGGCAGCACCGTCTTGGCGAACGAGCCCAGATAGACCACCCGCCGTCGGGTGTCCAACGCCTTGAGCGTCGGCACCCGGTCGGCGTCCCCGGCCGGGAACAGCCCGTACGGGTTGTCCTCGATCAGCAGCAGGTCCTCCTCGGCGGCCAGGTCCAGCAGTCGTTGCCGGTCGGCCAGGCCGATGCTGGTGCCGGAGGGGTTGGCGAAGTCGGGCATCACGTAGCACGCCCGGGGCCGCAGACCCTCCGCCCGGGCCCGGTGCACCTGCGCCCGCAGGTCGGCCAGGTCCACCCCGGCCGGGCCACCGGCCACCGGCCGCACCGGCAGGTCCACCAGCCGGGCCGCCCCGGTCAACCCGACGTACGTCGGGGCGACGGCGAGCAGCACGTCGGCGGGGCCGGCCCGCAACGCCCGCAGCACCAGCAGCATCGCCTCCTGGCAGCCGACGGTCACCACCACCGCCTCGTCGTCGACGTGGACGTCCTCGTCGACGGCGAGGTTGCGGGCGATCAGGTGGTGGATGATCCCCTTGGTCCGGCCGTACTGGAACAGGGTGCGACGGACCTGTTCGGGTGTCTGCCCGAGGTCGTCGGCGAGGTGCCGGCGGAACCGGTCCAGCCAGCGCCCCGGCGCGTCGTCGGCGAAGAACTCCTCGTACGGCCGCCCGGCCGCCAGCGACACCGCGTCGGGCCAGTGCTGGGACACCTCGTTGAGGAAGTTCATCGAGTTCAGCGCCGGGTCGTCGACCGCCGGGTGCAGGGTCGCCAGGTCCAGGTCCAGGTCCACCAGATGCTCCAACGGGTCAGCCTCCGGTCAGGGTACGCAGCCGCCGGGCCTGCGTCGGGTCGGCGCAGCCGGTCAGGGTCAACGCGTCGCGCAACTCGACGGCGAGCAGGTCGAGGGCGGCCTGCGCGCCGGCCCGCCCGCCGGCCGCCAGCGCCCACAGCATCGGGCGGCCCAGCAGCACCCCGGACGCGCCGAGGGCGAGCGCGCGCAGCACGTCCGTGCCGGACCGTACCCCGCTGTCCAGCAGCACCTCGATCCGCTCACCGACGGCCGCGACCACCTCCGGCAGCATGGTGGCGGTGGCCGGCGCACCGTCGAGCTGCCGGCCGCCGTGGTTGGAGACCACCACGGCGTCCACCCCGACGTCGGCGGCACGGACCGCGTCACGCGGGTCGAGGACCCCCTTGACCAGCAGCGGCAGCCCGGTACGCTCCCGCAGCCAGGCCAGATCCGCCCAGGTCAGGGCGGGCGCGAAGGCGGCCTCGGTGTGCGCGGCGATGGCCGACACACCGGGGGTGCCGGCGTGGGCCAGGTCGTCCCGGCCGGCCGGCAGATTGGCGGCGGTCACCTCCGGCGGCAACGCGAACCCGTTGCGCACGTCGCGCAGCCGCCGGCCGAGCACCGGCACGTCGACGGTGACCATCAACGCCGCACAGCCGGCGCTGTGCGCCCGGTCGAGCAGGTCGGCGACCAGCCCCCGGTCCCGCAGCCAGTAGAGCTGGAACCAGACCGGCCCGGCGGTGGCGGCGGTGACCTCCTCGACCGGGGTGCTGCTCAACGTGCTCAGCACGTAGGGCACCCCGGCCGCGCCGGCCGCCGCCGCCAGCGCCGGCTCACCGTCCGGGTGCAGCAACCGTTGGTACGCCATCGGCGCGACCGCCACCGGCATCGCCTGCTCCCGGCCGAGCAGCGGTGCGTCGGTGCGGGGACGTTCCACCCCGGTCAGCACCCGGGGCAGCACCGCGACCCGGTCGAGGGCGGCCCGGTTGGCGGCCAGCGTGGTCTCCACCCCGCTGCCCCCGCCGACGAAGTCCCAGACCCCGGCCGGGAGCGCCCGCCTGGCCAGCTCGGCGAAGTCGGCCAGGCTGACCGGCGGCCGGGCGACCTCCCCGACGGTCACCGCTCGTTCCCCACCGTGGTGGCGGAGACCGGGGTGTCGGCCGGCGGGGTGGGCAGCCCGAAGACCTCCCGCAGGAAGGCGGCGGCCTCGTCCTGGGCACGCCGGCCGGCGTCGAAGACCCCGGGCATGGCGAAGAACCCGTGGATCATGCCGGGATAGCAGGTGGCCCGCACCGGCACGCCGGCCTCCCGCAGCCGCTGCGCGTACCGCTGTCCCTCGTCGCGCAGCGGGTCGTGCTCGGCGGTGACCACCAGTGCCGGCGGCAGGCCGGACAGGTCGTCGGCGAGCAGCGGCGAGGCCAGCGGATCGGCGGCGTCCGCCGGGTCGGCCAGGTAGTGACCCCGGTACCAGTCCACGGAGTGCCGATTGAACAGCAACGGATCCTGGTCGTCGGCGGGTCGGGGGGCGGCCCGCTGGTCGGTGTTCGGGTAGACCAGCAGCTGCCCGGCCAGCCGGGGACCGCCCTCGGCGCGGGCCAGCAGGGTCACCGCCGCCGCCAGGTTGCCGCCCGCGCTGTCCCCGCCCACCACCAGCCGGTCCGGGTCCACGCCCAGCTCGGCTGCGTGTTCGGCCAGCCACCGGGTGGCGGCGTGACAGTCCAGCACGGCCGCCGGGAACGGGTGCTCCGGGGCGAGCCGGTAGCCGACCGTCACCACCTGGCAGCCGGTGGCGTTGGCCAGCCGGCGGCAGATCCCGTCGGCTGTCTCCACACTGCCCAGCGTCCAGCCGCCGCCGAAGAAGTAGACCAGGGTGGGCAGCGGCCCGTCACCGGCCGGCCGGTACACCCGGACCCGCAGGTCCCCGTCGGGGCCGGGGACGGTCGTGTCGCGTACCTCGTGGACCGGCTCGACGTCGCCGCCGCCGGCCCGGATCGCGGCGAGGTCGGCGGCGCGGGCCTCGGCGAGGGTCTGGGTGTACAGCGGTGGGGTGCCGGCGGCGGCCCGCGCGGCCCGGTAGGCCACCACCTGGGGGTCGAGGGACATGGGATCGGCTCCTATCCGCCGGTGGTGACGAAGAGCTTGTCGATGCCGCGCAGGAACAGGCTCCCGCTGTAGTCGGCCGGCTGGCTGACCGCGAGCCGGGGGAACCGCGCGAAGAGCCGGGGCAGGCCGAGCCGACCCTCCAGGCGGGACACCGCCGCGCCGAGACAGAAGTGCGGGCCGACGCCGAAGGCCAATGACGGGGGACCGTCGCGGCGCGGGTCGAACCGGTCCGGCCCGGGGAACCGGCGCGGGTCCCGGTTGGCTCCGGCGATGATCAGCAGGACGTTCTCGTCCCGGGCGACCGGCACGCCGCCCAGCACGGTGTCCCGGGGCGCGGCGCGGGCCAGGAAGTGCACCGGACTCTGCAGCCGCAGCACCTCGTCGACGCAGCCCTGGGCCAGGATCTCGTCGCCGGGCAGCGCGGCCACTGTGTCGGGGTGGCCCAGCAGCACCGGCAGGCCGTTGCTGAACATGTAGACGGTGGTGACGAAGCTGGCGTTGAACAGCACGATCAGGTTGCTGATCAACTCCTCCTCGGTCAGGTCGACCTCGCCGGAGTCCAGCGCCTCGACCAGCCCCGAGATCAGGTCCTCACCCGGCTGACGGCGACGGTGCCCGATCAGGTCCCGGTAGAGCGCCCGCAGCTCCTCGGCGGCCTGGTTGGCCAGCGCCAGCCGTTGCGGGGTCTTGCCGGCCACGTCGAGAAACTCGTCGATCCAGTCGACCCGCTGCCGGTACCAGGCCAGCTCGCTCTCGGGCAGGCCGATGAACTCGGCCATCACCAGCGCCGGCACCGGGTAGGCGAAGTCCGCGACGAAGTCGATCTCGGAGCCGTCGGCACCGGCGTCGGCCATCCGGTCCAGCAGGGTGTCGACCACCCGGACGATCACCGGTTCCAGCGCGCCGAGCCGGCGCGGGGTGAAGGTACGGGAGAACACGCCGCGCATCCGGCCGTGGTCGGGCGGGTTGACGAACATCATCGAGGACTGGAAGGTGCGCAGGATCTCCTGCTCCTCCCAGCCCGGCGGGGGCTGCTTGTACCACTCCGGGTCACGCAGCACCTGGTCGACCAGGTCGTAGCCGACGGCCACGGCGGTCACCGTGCTGTGCTCCGGACGGTTCGGGATGACGCTGATCGGCCCGTGTTCGTGCAGGGCCGCGTACCACGGATAGGGGTCCTGCCGGCCGGCCTCGCTGTAGAGACCGGACAGGATCTCGTCGACGTCCACGATGGTGCTTCCTCCCCAGGAAATGACCGGGGGGCGACGGGTCACGCCCGTCGCCCCACCGGTGTCACAGACCGAGCAGTCGAAGTGGTACGGCGTCCGCCAACGCCTGGTTGCCGGCGTCGTTCGGGTGGATGTGGTCACCGGCGTCGTACGCGGGCAGCAGCCGGCTCGGCTGGGCCGGGTCGCGCAGCACCGCGTCGAAGTCGAGCAGCCCGTCGAACTCGGCCGCCCCTGGGCCGCGCAGCCAGGTGTTCACCGCCTGCCGGGTGGTCTCCTTCTCGGGCGTCCACACCCCCGGGTTGCCGTGCCCCTCGTACGGGGTCAGGGTGACCGCGAGACTGCGCAGGCCGCGCGCCTTGGCCTGCTGGTTGATCTGCCGCAGCGAGGTGATGATCCGGTCGGCGGAGTCGTCGGACATCCAGATGTCGTTGATGCCGAGGTGGGTCACCAGGGTCTTCACGCCGGTCTGCGGGAAGACGTCCTCGTTGAGCCGGGCCAGCGCGTTCGGACCCAGCTCGTAGTAGCCGGGGAAGCCGCCCGCACCGGGCTCGGTGCCCTCGTGGTTGAGCCGGTTGCCGGCCAGGCTCAGGTTGAGCACCCCGGGGGTGTGCACCTCGGGACGGGCGGCGACCAGCCGCCCGGCGAGCAGTTCCGGCCAGCGCTTGTTGGCGTTGACGGTGCTGCCGTTGCCGTCACCGATCGAGTCGCTGAGCACCACCACCGCGCCGGGGCTCTTCGGGCGCAGCACGTCGATGCCGGACAGGAACATCCAGCAGCAGTCCGGGCGGATGGTGAAGCCGGCACCGTCGGCGGCGGTGGTCAGGTCGTTCGCCCCGATGAAGGTGGTGACCTTGGACTGACCGTGAAACGTGACCGGCCCGGTGAGCACCGGGAAGTGCAGGGTGACGACCAGGTCCTCCTGCTCGCCGACCGCGTAGGTCAGCGGGTCGCTGAGCAGTTCGGCGCCCTTGTTCATGGTCGCCGAGGTGGAACCGCCGAACTTCAGCTCCCGCAGGCTGCCGGGCAGGATGTCCGACCGGTCGGTCAGGGTGGCGGTGTTCGGGCGGGCGACGGTGGCGTGTCCCACCTGCACGGCCTGCTCGCCGTAGAGGTTGCTCAGCCGGACCCGCAGCCGCTCCCCACCCACGGTGGTGCGCACGGTCATCCGGATGCTCTGGTTGTTCAGGCCGGTGTTCGTCAGCCCGACGGTGTTGCCGCGGGTGACCGCCGCGGCCCACGTACCCGCCCACTGCGCCCGGGCGGCTGCCCCGCCACGGTCGGAGTCGGACGGACCGGCGCTGGCCACCACCGCCGGGGCACCCACGACCAGCAACACGGCCGCAGACGCTATGACCTGCCATCTCTTCGGGGTCGACATTGAACCTCCATGTTGGGCCGCCCGAGGCCGGCGCCCATTGACGGCACCGCCCGGACGATGGTCCAGAAACCTAGCCGCGACGTCTGACAGGCGTCAATCAACCCGATAGACATGATCAAATGTCCATGGTGGGCGGCCCCTCGCCGTTCGGCTCTGTCCCCGGGCGAGGCCGCCGGCCTAGGCTCGCTAGCGGCGGCGGTGCGGTCGCCCATGGCGCGCACCCCCGTCGCGGGCCGGGCTGTGACCTGCTCGGACGCCAACCCGGCCGGTCGCCACGGCCGGTCCCACCGGGCCGCCGGCGACCCGCCGCATCGAGCTGGGGGCTGTGCGATGACCGACGGGGCCGACCGATCCACCACCTACGTGCACGACGCGCTGGAACTGTTCGCCGGGTTCGGCGACCGGGAGGCGCTGGTCGGCGACGGCCGCCGGCTGACCTACCCGCAGGTCGCCGCCGAGGTACGCGGACTGGCGTACGCCCTGACCGGCCACGGGGTACGCCCCGGCGCGGCGGTACTGGTGATGCTCGGCAACGCGGTCGAGGGCCCGCTGCTCCAGCTCGCCCTGCACCTGCTCGGCTGCCGCAGCATGTGGATCGCCCCGGTCACCTCCCGGCGGGAGATCGACGAGTTCGTCCGGCTGGCCCGCCCCGAGGTGTTCGTGCACCACGCGTACGCCCCGGACGGGCTGGGCGGCCAGATCGCCGCCTCGCTGCCCGGGGTGCCGGTGCTGCGGCTGGGCGTCGAGCTGACCGCCGACGCCCCGCCGGTCGAACTGCCCGCGCAGGTGCCGGTGCCGGAGTCGTTCCTGCAGACCAGCGGCACCACCGGCACCCCCAAGCTGGTGCACCACCGGGAGAGCTTCTACCGGCAGGTGCTCGCCCTGGCGGCGGATTTCCGCGCCGCCGGGTTCCCGCTGCTGCGGCACCTGTCGCACTCCCCGATGTGGCTGGCCAGCGGCCAGATCACCACCCTGTTCAACCTGTTCACCGGCGGGGTGCTCTTCCTGCGTCAGCAGTGGGACCCGGCCGCGTTCATCGCCACCGTGGACGCCGAGCGGCTCACCTCCACCTTCGTCACCCCGCCGATGCTCTACGAGGTGCTCGACCACCCGGCCCTGGACGGCGCGGACTTCTCCGCCATGTTCATGTTCAACGTGGGCGCCGGGCCGGCCGCGCCCGCCCGGCTGCGCCAGGCCATCGCCCGGTTCGGCCCGTGCCTGCGCATCGTGTACGGCCTCAGCGAGGCGGTGGTGATCTGCGCCCAGCCCGGCCTCACCGAGGACCCGGCGCACCCGGAACGGCTGGGTTCCTGCGGCCGGCCGTACGGGGACGTGACGGTGGAGATCCGCGACGCCGACGGGCGGGTGCTGCCGGCCGGCACCGACGGCGAGGTGTGGGTGCGGACGAAACTCAGCTTCCACGGCTACCACGGTCAGCCCGAGCTGACCGCCGAGACGCTCGTCGACGGCTGGGTACGTACCCGCGACATCGGCCACCTCGACGATGACGGGTTCCTCTACCTGGTCGACCGGTTGCAGGACCGCATCCTCACCCGGCAGCGCAGCTGGCCGATCTACTCCCGGCCGATCGAGGACGTCCTCGCCGGGCATCCGCAGGTCCGCGCGGCGGCGGTGATCGGGGTGCCCGACCCGGTCGCCGGGGAGCTGCCGTACGCGTACGTGGTGCCGACGCCGGGGGCGACGGTGACCGGGGCGGAGCTGATCGACCTGGTCACCACCGAACTGAGCGACACCTGGGCGCCGGGTGCGGTGGAGTTCCTCGACGCGCTGCCGCTGAACCGGTCGGCGAAGGTGGACAAGCGGGCGCTGCGCGAACGGTACGCCGCCGGCGCGGCCGCCGATCCGGTCGGCAGCCCGTCGTGACCGCCGACGCCGACACCGGCCCCCGTACGGCCACCGACGCCGACGGGTGGCCGGCCGACGGCCCCGACGCCGCGACCGGGGCTCCCGGCGGGGCGTCCGGCCTGCGGCCGGCCGACGGCCCGCCCGGTGCCGGGCCGGCCACCGGTCAGGCTGACGCCGGGGCAGGTGGTGCCGGGGCAGGCAGCACCGGTAAGGGCGACGCCGGGTCGCCCGCCGCGCCGCCGGGTCCCGCGCGGCGGGCCGCCCGGCGGGAACTGGTCACCCTGGTCGCCGCCGACCTGATCTCCAACCTGGGCAGCCGGATCTCGGTGATCGCGATCCCCTGGCTGGTGCTCACCACCACCGGCAGCCCGGCCAAGATGGGCATCGTCGCGGCGGCCGAGTTCCTGCCGTACATGCTGTCCAGCTCGTTGGCGACGCCGTGGGCGGACCGGTTCGGCGTGCGGCGTACCTCGATCACGGTGGACGCGGCGAGCGCGGCCGTGATCGCGGTGGTGGCGCTGGCCCCGTGGCTCGGTTTCGGTGCTCTCGTCGCCCTCGTCGCGGTGGCCGGCGGGCTGCGCGGCATCGGCGACCGGGTCAAGCACGTCATGTTCCGGCCGGCCGCGCAGCGCGCCGGCGTGGAGCTGATCCGGCTCACCTCCGCCTATGACGGGTTGGCGCGCGGGGTGGCGCTGTTCGGCACGGTCATCGGCGGTCTGCTCATCGACTGGGTCGGGGTGACCCGGGCGATCTGGATCGACGCGGGCACCTTCGCGGTCTGCGCGCTGCTGGTGGGGTTGCTGGTGCGCCCGCCCGCGAGCGACGCGCCCGCCGCGCCCCGGGAGGGCTACTTCCAGGCGTTGCGCACCGGCTTCGGCTACCTGCGTACCGACCGGGTGCTGCTGACCATGCTGGTGGTGGTCTCCGCGTTGAACATGTTCGCCGCCGCCAACACGGCCGTCTGGGTGCCGCTGTGGGTCCGCGACGAGTTCGGCGACCCGGCCGGCTTCGGGCTGGTGCTCGGGGTGTTCGGCGGTGGCGCGCTGCTCGGCAACCTGGTCTTCACGATGCTCGGCCCCCGGCTGCCCCGGACCCTGGTCTTCGCGGCCGGGGCGGCGCTGAGCGGTGCGCCCCGGCTGCTGGTGTTGGCGCTGACCGACCATCTGGTGGTGGTGCTGGTGGTGACGTTCCTGTCCGGGATCGGCATCGCGGCGGTCAACCCGCTGCTCGGTGCGGCCCTCTACGAACGGGTACCGGACGCGTTGCAGACCCGCGTGCTGGGGATCTCCGGTTCACTGGCGTTCGTCGGGCTGCCGGTGGGGGCGTTGGTCGGCGGCTGGTCGGTGGCGGCCCTCGGGCTGCGGCCGGCGCTGCTGGTGATGGCGGTGGTGTGCGCGGTGCTGACCGTGACGCCGCTGGTCGCCGGGCCCCTGCGGATGGGGCGTCCCGCGCCCCCACCACCGACGACCACGGTGGCCTGACCGGGTCGTCGGCGGCACGCCCGTCGGTACGCCCTCTGCTCCCGGGCCGCGCACGACCGGACAGCACGGCGACCCGGCCCTGGCAGCGGCGGCTGGCTCGCCGGAGCGGCCCGCCGGTCGGCCGACCGGCCCGCCGGCGAGGGGTCAGCGCTGGTGGCGCAGCATCACCACGCCGTTGCCGAACGCCCGGGTCTCGACCAGTCGTAGGTCGTCGTGCCGCTCGGTCGGGCCGAACAGCAGGTTGCCCTGACCGAGCAGCACCGGATGGACGAAGATCCGGTACTCGTCGATCAGGTCGAGGCGGCGGAAGACGGCGACGATCTCCGCGCCACCGACGATCATGTCACCGCCCGGCTGCGCCTTCAGGGCGTTGACCTCGCGTCCCGCACGACGGTGGCACCCCAGTCGGCACGGGCGAGGGTACGGGAGTAGACGACCTTGGGCATCCGCCGCCAGATACCGGCGAACTCCCGGATCGGGGCGGGGTTGTCCGGATCGGCGTCGGCGGTCGGCCAGAAACCGGACATCAGCTCGTGGCTGCGCCGCCCGGCGAGGAAGCGCACCGCGCACTCCGTTCGCCGTGTCCCGACCGGTCCACGTGGCCCGGTGCCGGCAACCTACCGGCGGGGCGGACAGAATCGGTGACGGGGACGGCTCGGCGCGCGCGGACGACCATCAGGCGATCCGTGCGGTCGGTGTGATCGACGGCACCCGCGTGGTCGGCTAGATTGCCGGCCATGTCATCGATGTTGACCGAGGCCACCGATCCGTACTGCCTGCGCGAGGGGGAGAGCGCCGCGCTGCTGCGCGACCATCCGTGGCACCGGTTCGTGGTGCTCGGCGACAGCGTCGCCGAGGGCATGTGCGAGCCGGTCGAGGGGTACCCGGACGTGCAGTGGGCCGACCGGGTCGCCGCCGAACTGTCGGCGGTACGGCCCGGGTTGGCGTACCTGAACCTGGGCCGGCGCGGGCTGCGGGCGCAACAGGTCAGGGCCGGGCAGCTCGACCGGGCGTTGGCCTTCTCCCCCGACCTGGCGCTGGTGGTCTGCGGCGGCAACGACGCCTTCCGGACGGCCTTCGACCCGGACGCCGTCGACACCGAGTTGACCGCGATCGTCGGGGCGCTACGCGACGCCGGGGCCGACGTGATCACGGTGGGCATGTTCGACGTGTCGCACAGCCCGGCGGTCCCGGCGGCGCTGCGGCCCGGACTGGGTGCCCGGATGCGGCTGCTCTCCTCGCGGACCGGCCGGCTGGCCGACCGGTTGGGGGCGTTGCACGTGCACCTGACCGATCATCCGGCCGGCACCGATCCGTCGATGTACAGCAGCGACGGTCGCCACGGCAGCGCCCGCAGCGACGCCATCGCCGCTGCCGAGACGATCCGCCGCCTCGGCGCCCACCTCGGCAACCACCCCTGACCCCCACCCCACCGGCCGCCCCGGCCCCCACCCCACCGGCCCGGCGGGGTACCCACCCGCTCCACCACCCCCGGCGGGGTCGATCAAGAGGTTTGCGTCATCCGAAGCGGCTGACCCCGCCCAAACCTCTTGATCACCGCACCCCGGCCCGGCCGGAGCCGGGTGATCAAGAGGTTTGTGTCATCCGCTCGCAGAATGTTGACGCAAACCTCTTGATCACGGGGGCGAGGGGGGCAGGGGCGGGGGCGCAGGGGCGCGGCGGGGCGGGGGGCGCGGCAGGGGCGGGGCGGAGCGGGGGGTGGGTCAGTCGGTGAGGAGGATGCCGGTGAGCAGGACGCCCCGGGCCAGGTTGAGGACCTCGTCGCAGCCGGGGAAGCCGACCCGGGCCAGGGCCCCCGAGCCGGTACGGCCGAACAGGTACGGGGCGATGCTGTAGGGCACCTCGGCGGTGACCGTCTCGCCGGTCTCGATCTGGACGAAGTCCATCTCGACCCGGTCGGCGGGCCAGTAGCGCTGGAGGATGTCGCCGCCCCGGTCGAGGGCGGCGCGCAGGCCCTCGGCCCACTCCGCGTCGCCCATCTCCCGGCCGATGAGCACCCCGTGGCCGGCCGAGCCGTCGGCCGGCTTGACCACCAGGTTCTCCCGGTCGGCCAGGGCCCGGTCCAGTTCGGCGGCGGTGAACGCCACGGTGTGCGGCACGTACCGGCGGATCAGGGCCTGGTCGTCGGCGCAGAGCAGATCCAGGTCCTCGTAGAGCCAGGCGAAGTTGATTTTGTTGCCGAGCAGCCAGGCGGCGGTGCTGACGAACATCGGCAGGGTGCCGGCGTGCAGCGCCCCGGCCACCGCGTCCAGGCCGCTGCTCGGGGTGACCCGGTTGGGCACGAAGAGGCGGAACAGCGCGTCGACCGGTGCGCCGCCGACGACCAGCCGCTTCGCGTCGTCCAGGGTGGCCGTGCTGACCGGGGCGATCACCAGGTCGATGCCGAACCGGCGGGCCTGGTCGACCAGCGGAGAGAGGATCTTGATGAAGTCGTCAGGGGTCTCCAGGCCCGGGTAGTCGGCGTCGAAGTCGAGCAGCAGCGCCACCCGGGCCCCGTCGGGCAGGGACAGCCCGTCGCGGATCGCCACGAACCGCTGGTCCAACAGGGACGGGGCCGGCCGCACCGGCAGCCCGTCGAGGATGCCCTGCTCCCGGTAGAGCGCCGCGTACCGGCGGATCACCGTGTCGGCGTCGAAACCGCCGCCCAGGCTGCTGTCGATGTTGTACTCGACGATCCTCGGCACCCCACCGGAGATCAGCACGTCGGGCCGGTAGGCGGCGAGCAGCTCCTCGGACAGTTCCTCGGACTCGTCGAGCAGCCGGGTCGCCCCCTCGGGCACCCCGAGCAGCTCGCGCAGTTCCCCGGCGGTGCGGGCCCGCCGCCGGCAGGCGTCCAGGATGAGCTGGGCGATCCGGTCGCAGACCTCGTTCAGCTCGCGGAACGCGTCCGCCGGCATGACCGGGGGCCGAGCCAGCCGCCACTGCTTGTTGTACGTCGCACAGCCGTAGAAGATCTCCCGCCAGGCAGCGGCCCCGCCGGCCACCATCGCCGTACGGGCCGTCTCCGGCAGCTCGCGCCACGCCTGACCGGGCTCGGGCCAGGGGTAGTTCGGATCGGTCATGATCTGTCCTTCATGGTCAGTTGGATGGCGGCGGTGAGTTGCTCGCGGCCCGGCTGCACGGCCCGGTCGAGCACCGGCGCGAAGGGCAGCACCGCGCCGTCCGGCCGGGTGACCCGGCGCGGCGGCGCGGCCAGCGGTACCCGCTCCAGCACCGAGGTGATGATCTCGGCGGCGATGCCGCAGGACCGGTTGGAGTCGTCGACGACCACCAGCCGGCCGGTACGGGACACCGAGTCGAGCAGGCCGTCGAGGTCGAACGGGTAGATCGTGCGCGGGTCGAACACCTCCACCGACACCTGGTCGGCCAACTCCTCGGCGACGGCCAGCGCGTCGTGCACCAGGTGCCCGACGGCGACCACGGTGACGTCGTCGCCGGCCCGGCGGACCACCCCGCGCCCCAGCGGCACCGGAGCCAGGGTGGCGAAGTCGACGTCCTCACGGACCTCCAGCGCGGCGGCCGGGGCGAAGACCACCACCGGGTCGTCGTGCCGGATCGCCGAGGCCAGCAGCCCGTACGCGTCGGCCGGGGTGGCCGGCACCACGGTGACGATCCCGACGTGCGCGAACAGCGGGTACGGGTGGTCGGAGTGCTGCCCCGCCCAGCCGGTACGGGAACCGGAGCCGGGCACCAGGTAGGTGACCGGCACCGAGCACTGCCCCCCGGTCATCATCGGGAACTTGTGCGCGTGGTTGACGATCTGCTCGAAGACCAGGAACAGCAGGGACGGGATCTGGAACTCCACCACCGGCCGCATCCCGGCCAGCGCCGCCCCGGTGGCGAAGCTGGTGAACGCCTGCTCCGACAGCGGGGTGTCCAGCACCCGGTCCGGCCCGAACCGCTTGAGCAGGCCCGGGGTGACGTTGGAGGCGCCCACCCGGATGTCCTCGCCGAGCAGGAACACCGACCCGTCCCGGGTCATCTCGTCGGTCAGCGCCCGGGTCAGCGCCTTGCGGTACGACAGCCGTGGCATCTCAGGAGCCTCCCCGGGCGGTCAGCCCACTGGCGTACAGGTGGTCCAGCGCACCGGCCGGGTCCGGTTCGGGGCCGGCCAGGGCGAACGCGACGGCCGCGTCGAGGGTCGCCTCCACCTCGGCGTCGACGGCCTCCCGGTCGGCCGGGGACAGCCGGGCACCCTGGATCTCCACCGGGTCCCGGGACCGGCCGTCGGCCACCTCCTGCGGCGTGCGGTACTCCAGGCGTACCGCGTGTTCGAAGGTGTGGTGGGCGTCGAACCGGTAGGTGCGGGCCTCGACCAGCTCCGGCCCGCCGCCGTCGCGCATCCGCGCGACGGCGGCGGCGGTGACCTGCCGGACCGCCTCCGGGTCCTGCCCGTCGACGACGGTGGCCCGGATGCCGAACGCCTCGGCCCGTCCGGTGATGGTGCCGGCGACCGCGCCGGCCACCGGCATGGTGGTGGCGTAGCCGTTGTTCTCGCAGACCAGCAGCACCGGCACCCGCCAGAGCGCGGCCAGGTTGAACGCCTCCAGCAGCATCCCCTCGTTGACCGCGCCGTCACCGAAGAAACTCGCCCCCAGCACGGCGTTCCCGCGCTGCCGGTGGGCCCACACCGCGCCGGTGAGGATCGCCGGGGACGCCCCGACGATCGCGTTGGCGCCGAGCACCCCGAGGGAGAGGTCCGCCGCGTGCATCGAGCCGCCCCGGCCCCGGTTCAGTCCGGTTTCCCGGCCGCACAGTTCGGCCATCATCCGGGCCGGGTCGGCACCCTTGGCGAGCACGTGGCCGTGCCCCCGGTGGGTGCCGGTGACCAGGTCCCCCGCACCGAGCGCGGCGCACACGCCGGCGGCGATCCCCTCCTGACCGAGGTAGGGGTGGATGCCGCCGACGATGTGCCCGGAGCGGACCAGGGCAATGGCCCGCTCCTCGAACCGGCGGATCAGCCGTACGGTGCGGTAGAGCCGGGCCGGGTCGGCGTCGGTCACCGGTCGCGGCCCTCCTTGACGGCGGCGAGGATGTCGTCCCAGAGCTGGGCGCGGGCGGTCAGCGCCAGGTTGACCGTGTCGGCGCACTCCTGCCACTTGACGTCGTCGTCGCCGCACAGGTCGGCGAGCATCTGCATGGCCATCGGGGTGTGCTGCTCGCCGTCGACCTCGATGTGCCGCTCCAGGTAGTCGACGAAGGTGTGCAGCCGGTTGCTGCGCTCGTTGACCGCGACGACCTGGGTGAACATGTCGGGGATCAGGTCCTCCCGGCCGAACGCGAACGCGGCGGCCTGGCAGTGCACCGGCGTCGACTCGATGATCTTCCAGGTGGTGGCGGCGAAGGCCCGCGACGCCTCGGGCACACCCGCCTCGACCAGCGCGTCGGTCACCGACGTGCCGCCGCGCAGCAGGTCGACCAGCCGGTCGACGGCGGTGGTGTCCGCGCCCGCCTCACCCATCCCCCGCACGTAGAGCTCGAAGTGGCTGATGTAGCCCTCGCCCAGCTCGTCACTCTCCTCCACCATCACGATGTCGTTGATCAGCCGGCGGCTGCCGGTCGGCCCGGTGGGGATCCACGGCACCGTCACGCAGGTGAGCTGCCGCTGCAACGACTTCAGCAGGGACATGAAGTCCCAGACCGCGAAGACGTGGTGTTCCATGAAGGTGACCAGCGCCTCGTGGGTGTCCAGGTTGGCGTAGAGCGGGTGCTTGACCACCACGTCGCGGCGGTCGGTCACCGCCTGCTCCAGCCGCTCGATGCCCGGGTGTGTCTTTCCCCAGTCGTACCGTGACATGTTCTAGCCTCCCTGCTGGGCGCGGTCGCGCCAGATGACCGGGCAGTAGTCGGGGTCCGCGTAGTCCGGCCGACCCTCGGGGGTACGGCGGACCAGCACGTCGTGGTTGTACGCGGCGAGGGTGCCGTCGGAGAGCGGGAACTCCCGGTAGGCGTTGTCGCCGTCCTGCAGGTGCAGCGAGATCGCCCGGCGCGGGCGTCCGCTGACGTTGGCACCGCTGCCGTGGTAGGTGCGGCAGTGGTGGAAACTCATGTGTCCCTTGGGGATCACCATGGGGATCTTGCGGATCTGCGCGCCGTTGTGCGCCGCGTTCTCGGCCAGCATCTCCTCGAGCTGGTCGCGGTCGCGCTCGGCGAAGTGCCGCACGACGGTGTCGTCCGCGCCGGTCTCCGACCACCGGTGGGAGCCGTCGACCATGGTGATGGTGCCCATCTCCTCCCCGCAGTCGTGGAACGGGATGAACGCGGTCAGCATCCGCTCCGACGACGAGGACGACCAGTAGTGCTTGTCGAAGTGCCAGGGCACGATGTTCGACCGTTCACCGGAGATCGGCGGCTTGTAGATCAGCGTGGACTGGAAGATCCGGATCTCGTCGGCCCGGGCCAGCCGGGCGGCGACCGCGCCGATCAGCGGCTTGCGCAGGATCGCGGCGATCCCGTCGTGCTCGACGTGGACGTAGTCGTTGTGCCGCTGCACCGGCCCCTTCGACGGGTCCCAGTAGGCGAGCTTCGGCGGGCGCACCGGCAGGGTGCGGTCCCGCTCGCCGTCGTAGTAGCGGTCGGTGGCCGCGGTCAACGCGTCCACCTCGTCGTCGGTGAGCAGCTTCTTCGACAGGTACCAGCCGTGCTCGGCGTAGTGGCGCACGTCCTCGTCGGACGGGAGCAGCGCCTCCTCCTCGGCGGTCAGCGTCGGATGTGTCGTGGTCATGCCCCAACCCCTTGTGCCGTGCCGGCCGCGACGGCGGGGGTCACCCCCGCCACGGCCAGCTCCCGTTCCTTGGCCTCGTAGAGCGCCTTGATGTTGCCGCTGCCGAAGGTGCGTGCCCCGCGCCGCTCGATGAGTTCGAGGAAGAGGGTGCGGCGCACGTGCATCGACTCGGTGAAGATCTGCAGCAGCTGCCCGCCGTGGTCGGCGTCGACCAGGATGCTGAGATCCCGCAGCCGTTCCAGCGGCGCGTCGATCTTGCCGACCCGCTGCTCCAGGTCGTCGTAGTAGGCCGCCGGGGTGCCGGCGAAGCGCACCCCGCGGGCGCCGAGCGCGCCGACCGCGCCGACGATGTCGTCGGTGCGCAGCCCCAGGTGCTGCACCCCGGCCCCGTGGTGTTCGGTGAGGAACGCGTCGATCTGGCCGGGACGCCGACCGGCGTCCGGTTCCAGCAGCACCAGGGTGACCCGCCCGGAGGCGTCCTGCACCACCTTGGAGTTCATCGCCTGACCGGCGACCTCGATGTGCTCCTCGAAGATCTGCGCGAAGCCGAAGACCCGCTCGTAGTGCGCGACGGTGTCGTCGAGCTGACCGGGCGGCACGCAGACCGCCAGGTGGTCGATCTCGGCGAGCAGCCGGTCGTCGGTCCCGCCGGCCGGGGTCGCCTCGATCGCGCCGGGCAGGAAGTCGGCCCGGTCGCCCCGGCGTTCCACCAGCCGGTGCAGCACGTCACCGAAGCCGCCCACCTCGGCGGTCACCACCTCGGCGTCCGCGCCGGTCCAGGTGCGTGGCGGGGTCACCGGCGTCGCACCCCGGGCCACCAGCTCCGCGTACGCCCCGGCGGCGTCGCCGACCTCCACCGCCACGACCGCGATCCCGTCACCGTGCCGGGCCACGTAACCCGAGGCCGGGTGCTCGGCGGTGAGGCCGGTGGTCAGCACCATCCGGATGTCGGCCTGCCCCAGCAGCAGGGACCGCTGCCCGACCAGCCCGGTCTCCGGCCCGCCCTGCCCGAGCAGGGTGAAACCGACGGCGGTGCCGAAGTAGAAGGCCGCCTGCCGGGCGTCCCCCACGTACAGTTCAATGTGGTCTATTCCACGAATATCCATCTCTCCAGCCCTTCCCCATGTCCCCCCGTGACTGCCGTCCGGGCACGTGCGGCCCGGGTCGCAGCGTCGATCACCTCCCCGGCTCGGCGGGCCGGGCGCCAGCCCCGGTGGTGCGCCGCAGCAGCAGGCTCACGTTCTGCCCGCCGAATCCGAAGGAGTTGGTGAGCGCGAATTCGGCCCGGCTCGCCCGGGGCACGTCGCGGACGTGGTCCGCCGGGCATTCCGGGTCCGGGTCGTCCAGGTGGTACGTCGGCGGCAGCAGACCGGCACGCAGTGCCAACGCGCAGGCCGCCGCCTCCACCACGCCGGACGCGCCGAGCAGGTGCCCGGTGAGCGCCTTGGTGGAGCTGACCGGCACCCCGCCGACCCCGAAGACCTTGCCCAGCGCGGCGCTCTCGGCGATGTCGCCGAGCTTGGTGCCGGTGCCGTGGGCATTGACGTAGCCGACCTCGGCCGGCGGTACGTCGGCCCGGGCCAGGGCGGCGCGCATGCAGTCGGCCGCCCCCTCCCCGTCGGGCCGGGGCATCGTCGGGTGGTGCGCGTCGGTGGTGCTGCCGTAGCCGGCCACCTCGGCGTAGGTGCGGGCGCCCCGGGCGGCGGCGTGTCCGGCGCGTTCCAGCACCAGCAGGGCGGCCCCCTCGGCGAGCACGAACCCGTTGCGTCGCCGGTCGAAGGGACGGCTCGCCTCGGTCGGGTCGGCCCAGCCCCGGGCCAGCGCGCGGGCGTTGCCGAAGGTGTCGGCGAAGGTCGGGAAGAGCGGCGCCTCGCTGGCCCCGCAGAGCACCACGTCGGCCTCGCCGGCCCGAATCAGCCGGGCCGCGTCGGCGACCGCCTGGGCCCCGGAGGCGCAGGCGGTGCCGACCGAGGAACTGTAGCCGCGGATGCCGTGGGCGATGGCGATCCGCGCCGAGGCCATGTTCGGCAGGATGCCGGTCAGCAGGTACGGGCTGACCGCCGCCCGGCCGCGTTCGGTGCGGGCGATCACCTGCTGTTCCAGGGTGGACATGCCGCCGACCCCGCCGACCACGACGCCGATGCGGGTCGGATCGACGTCCCGGCCGACCTCGATGCCGGCGTCGGCGAGCGCGTCGGCGGCGGTGAGCAGCGCGAACAGCACCACCCGGTCGAGCACCTTGGTCTCCGGGCCGGTGGCGACCGTACGCGGGTCGATCGGCGGGAGCACCCCGGCGACCTCCAGCGACTCCCGGGCCGGGTGTCCCTCGGGCGGTCGGCTCAACCCGGACCGGCCGGTGGTCAACGCGGTGAAGGTCGCGTCCACGCCCCGCCCGACGGGGCTGAACAGGCCCATGCCGGTGATGACGACGGTCATGACGACGACTCGGCGAGGTAGCGTTCCCGCAGCGCCACCTTGCGGACCTTGCCGGTGACGGTGACCGGGATGTCGTCGGCGCTCACCGGCACCACCCGGCGCAGCGTGGCTCCCACGTCCGCCCCGAGGGCGGCCCGGATCGTGTCGGTGCGGTCGAGCGTCGGATCGGCCCCGGCGGCCAGTTCCAGCAGCACGTCGGTGGTGACCGTGTCGCCGTCGGCGACGATCAGGACGGTGCAGTCGGTGACGTCGGGGCAGGCGGCGAGGACACGTTCCTCGGACAGTGCGGTGAAGTAGCGCCGCCCGTCGGGCAGCGTCACCGAGTCGACGGCCCGGTCCAGGTGGTAGTAGCGGCCGTCGGCGTCGGCGTGGACCAGGTCGCCGGTGAGGTACCAGCCGCGCAGCCGGAACCGGTAGCTGGTCACCGAGTCGTTCCAGTAGCCCCGGAACAGCGACGGCGAGTCGATGCCGAGGAAACCCACCTGGCCGGGGGGCAGCTCGTTGCCCTCGGCGTCGAGGACGGCCACCTTGGCGAACCCGTAGGGCCGGCCCACGCAGCGGCCGTACCGGTCGGTGTCGGTGGTGTGCGTGATGTGGAACATCGAGTGCCCCATCTCGCTGGAGCCGAGTCCGTCGATGAAGACGGAACCGGGGACCCGGGTGACGCCCTGACGGGTGACCACGTCCCGCGAGCCGACCGCGACGAGCCGGCGCACGTGCGGCTCGTGCGAGCAGTCGCCGGTGTTGAACCACAACCGCACCGAGTCCAGGTCGTACCCGCCGAGGTCGAAGCGGGCCAGCTCGGCCCAGGTCATCGAGAAGCCGAAGACCCCGTCGGGCCGCCACCGCTGGATGGCGTCGAGGACCCGTTCGCCGCCCTGCTCGGAGAGCAGGAACATCTCCGCCCGGTTGCCCAGCGCCTGGTTGACCATCAGCACCGTCGCGGTGTGCGGGGCGGGCAGCGCGTTGAGGATGCGGCGGGTGCCCTGCGCCTGCGGCATGGACAGCAGGTGCCGGGTGGCGGCGAAGAGGCTGGCGTGCGAGTGCAGCACCGCCTTGGGCACCCCGGTGGTGCCGGAGGTGTGGGTGATGACGATCGGGTCGTCGGGGTGGTGCCGGTAGTGCGCGGGCGACCGGGCCGGATCGCCGGCACCGGCCTCCGCCGGGGTGCCGAGCAGGGGTACGCCCAGGTCGTGCCCGGCCAGCAGTTCGGTGTGCGCGGCGTCGGCGAGCACCCCGACACCGCGCAGCCGGCGGATGTACTCGGCGGCGATCTCGGGGCGTAGCTTGCCGTTCATCAGCGCGGGGATCGCGCCGAGCCGGGTCAGCGCCAGGTAGCTCAGCACCATGTCGGCGGCGGCGGTGGCCCACACGGCGACCGGGTCGCGGGGCTGCACCCCCCGGGCGTGCAGCCAGGCCGCCCGTGCGGCGACCCGCTCGTCGAGCTGCCCCAGGGTGAGCGGCTGCCCGGCGGGGTGCCCGTCGACCGGGGTGTCGAAGGTCAGCCCCGGCCCCTGCGGGTCAGCGCCGTGGGCCAGCACCCGGGCCAGCACGTTCCCCGCGCCGAGCTGCGGATCGGCGGCGAGCACCCCCCGCAGTCCCTTCGTCCTCATTGACTGTCTCCTCCCCCCAGCAGCACCGCGACCGCGCCGGTGGGCGTCGCGTCGGGTGCCTCGTCGATCAGGACCAGCAACGCCTCGTCGGCGTCGCCGTCGTACAGCAGCAGTTCCCCTTCGGCGACGGCGTCGGCCCGGGGGTCACCCGTCGGGCTCAGGCACACCACCGGCCCGGTCAGCCCCCACCGGGCGGCGACCTGCCCGGCGACGCTGTTGGGCACCGACTGGAAGAAGAACAGTGGACCGACCCGCCCCCCGGCGGCGACGGTCGACCGGACGTGCGTGGCGCTGGGCCGGTCACCGGCGGCGCTGACCAGCACCACCGCGCACCGGGTGCCGACCGGCGGCGGACCACCGGGCCGGCGGTCCAGGCAGCGTCCGGCCACCGCCGCGACCAGCGGCGCGAACGGCGAGTGCAGGAACCCGGGCAGCGGCGGTGGCGGCCCGTCGCCCGGTTCCGGCCAGCGCGCCTGTGCCAGCACCCGGGGTGCGCCGTGACCGGCCGGACGGCCCGGGACGATCCCGGGTCCCGGGCCGCGCGTGCCGGTCACGGCGCACCCACCAGCAGGGCGGTGTTCGCGCCGCCGAAGGCGGCGTTGAGGCTGAGGGCGTACCGGCTGGTCACCGGGCGGGGCGCGGTGGTGACCACGTCCAGCGGACAGGCCGGGTCGGGGCCGAGCCAGCCGGCGTTGACCGGCAGCTTCCCGTGCCCCAGCGCCGCCACGGTGACCACCAGTTCGAGCAGGCCGGACGCCTCCAGCGCGTGCCCGTGCAGCGCCTTGGTGGAGCTGACCGGCACCTGCCCGGCCCACTCGCCCAGGGCCAGCCGCAGCGCCGCCGCCTCGGAGGCGTCGCTGAACCCGGTGCCGGTGGCGTTGGCGTTGACGTAGCCGACCGCCCCGGCGGGCAGGCCGGCGCGGCCCAGCGCCGCGCCGATCGCCCGGGCCAGCCCGCCCCCCTGCGGATCGGGTTGGCAGGGGTGGTGGGCGTCGCCGGCCCGGCCCCAGCCGGCCAGCGTCGCCACCGGCGCACCGCCCCGGCCGTGCAGCGCGGCGGCGGACTCCAGCACCACCGCGGCCACCCCGTCGCCGAGCAGCAGGCCCTGCCGTCCGGCGCTGAACGGGCGGACCGCCCCGTCGGCGGCGAGTGCCCGGCCGGCGTCGAAGAGCGCGTACTGGTCCGGTTCCACCAGGTAGCCGGCGGCCACCACGACCCGGTCGGTGTCCCCCCGGCGGATCATGGCGGCGGCGTCGGCGACCGCGTTGCTGGCCGAGACGCAGGCGGTGGTGTAGACCCGGGTCGGGCCGCCGAGCCCGCACCGCCGGGCCAGCCGGTCGGCCAGGGCGGGCAGCTCCGGCCAGGCCGGGCCGGCGTCGTCGCGTTCGCCACCGGCCCACCACGGGTCGGCGGTGTCGGTGACCGGCCGGTCGTCGGTGTACGGGCCGGGCAGGGTGGCCGGCCCGCCGTGGGTGGCCAGCAGCAGCGCGGACGCCCGGCGCTGCGCCTGGTCGAGCCCGGCCGCGTGGCAGGCGGCGTCGACCGCGTCGGCCAGTTCCTGCGGCAGGGTCGCCACGTCGGGGCGGGTGGCCGCGACGGTCACCCGGCGGCCGGTGGTGTCGAACCGGCGGACCGGTCGGAACGCCGGCACCCCGGACAGGACCCCGGCCAGCAGGGCGTCCACGCCCCGCCCGAAGGCGCTGACCGCATAGGTGCCGGAGATCGTGACGGTGCTCCGCTCAACCATCAGCGGAGGCGGTGAGGCAGGTGTGGAACACGGCCAGGGCGTCGTCGAGGGTGCGGATGCCGGCGAGCTGGTCGTCGGTGAGGTCCATCCGGGTGTCGTAGCGCTGTTCGACGAGGTGCACCAGCCAGGCCAGTTCCATCGAGCCGACCCGGTGCGGGACCTGGTCGACGGGTTTGCCGGTCAGTTCGGCGAGCATGCTCACCAGGTCAGCTCGCCCCAGGTCGGGCTGACCGGACATCAGCGGTTGTCGGTGGTCGCCCCGGCGACCCGGTCGGCGACCATGGTGGTGAACTCCCCCACCGTCATCAGGGCCAGCTTCTCCGACTCGTCGTCGGCGAACCGCAGCCCGTAGCGGTCCTCCACCCGGACGGACAGGTCGGACAGGGCGAGCGACTCCAGGTCCACCCCGGACGGGCCGAGGGTGGTGTCGTCGTCGATCCCGTCGACGTCGTAGTTCATGTCCCGGAGCTGGTCGATGACGAAGGTGCGGACCTCGTCTCGCATGACGGTTACCTCTCTCGATGGGCGGATCGCCGGTGCCCGGTCGGGGCACCGTGCGGGGGTGGTTCGGGCGTACCGCCGACGGTCGGCCGGTGGCGACGCGGTGGTGGCGCCCCGGCGGCGGTCGACGGGGACCGGCCGGGGGGCGGGGTGGAGCGGACCGGTCATGGCACCGCCGTCCGCAGCACGTCCAGCGAGCGGACCAGTTTGCCGGTGGTGGTACGCGGCAGTTGCGCCACCAGGTGCAGGGTGCGGGGCCGCTTGTAGCCGGCCAGCCGCTCCGCGAGGAGCTTGTCCAGTTCCTCCTCGGACAGCGGCCCGTCGGGCTGCACGTACGCGGTGATCCCGTCGTCGTAGGCGACCACGGCGGCGGCCACCCCGGGCAGGCCGGTGAGGGTGGCCTCGACCTCGGTGAGGTCGACCTTGAGGCCGCCGACGGAGACCTGCGAGTCGAGCCGGCCCCGGACGGTGACCAGGCCGGTGTCCGCATCGACGGTGCCGGCGTCGCGGGTGCGCAGCCAACCGTCGGCCCAGCGGGTGGGGTCGCTGAGCCCGACGTACGGCGACGCGGGGCAGCTGATCAGCAGCTCACCGTCGGACTCGCGGACCTCGATGCCGGGGGCGGGCGTGATGGCGGGCCGGTGCCGCCCGTACAGGTCGGTGCCGATGACGCCGACCTCGGTCATCCCGTACATGTTGCCCAGGGGTACGCCGTGCCGGTCGGTGAACGCCTGCACGACGGCCGGCGGGACCAGTTCCCCGCCGGTGGTCATCCGCTTGAACTGGGGCAGCGGCCGGTCGGGGCGGGTGAAGGCGAGCAGGCCGATGTGGAACGGCACGCCGAGCACGGTGGCTGGGGTGTCCTGGGCGGCGATCGCGGCCAGCACGGCGTCGCCGCCGAGCCGCTGCGGCGGGACCAGTTCGACGTGGGCGTGCAGGCCGTAGAGCAGGCCGCCGACGAGGCCGAGCACGTGCACCATGGACGGCAGCAGGATGATCCGCTCACCGGGCAGCGCAACCCCGTCGATGCGGGTGTATCGGTGCACCTCGGCGACCAGGTCGGCGGCGGTGCGTCCGATCACCTTGGACGGTCCGGTGGAGCCGGAGCTGAGTTGGATCACGGCGTGCCCGCTGACCGCCGGACGGTCGGCGTACCCGGTGACGCTCTCGGTGACGTCGAGGAAGACCTTCAGCGCGCCGCCACCGGTGCGGGCCGGGGCGACGACCACCTGCGGGGTGAGCCGGCGCAGCGCCCGGTCGACCTCGTGGTCGGTGAGCCGGTGGTCGAGCAGCACGGCCTGACCGCCGCTGCGCCAGGTCGCCAGCAGGTTGACCACATAGGACACCGAGGGCGGCAGGCGCAGTGCGACGGCCCCGCCGGGGCGCAGTCCCGCGTCGCGCAGCCGGCCCTGTGCCGCGACGACCAGGCGGTGCAGGGTGCCCCGGTCGACCGGCTCGGGCAGCCGGAGACAAACGTCGGTCGGCGGGCCGGCGAACAACACGTCGTCCACCCAACCGGGGTCTTGCGCCGCAGGATCTTCCGTCGGGCGATACATGGTCACCGCCGGCCACCGTCCAGCATAGAATCGGGCGAATGCGCCCATAAATGTTGTCTCTTGGCGTGCTCACGGCACCCTACGACAGCCCGGAAGACCATTACTAGATGCGAATGGCTAGATCATAAAAGGCGGCCGGCCGGATTGCCGCCGCTCGATCGGCCGGGCAGGATCGGGCGCGTACGCCGGCCCGCGACACCGCCGGCGGCTTCGCCGTGCCCGACGCTCCGCTGGGGACACAGGCCGCCCGGCGGGCCTCCGACCAGGTCAGCACCGGTCACCATGGACGATGGGCGGCGGCACCGGCGGGTGCGGGCAGAAGTGTGCCCGGCGGGCGGACGTCCGCCTGCCGGGCACACCCCCGGGTGTCACGCACAGTGATCAGTCGGTGGCGCTCCTCGGTGTCGGGACGGCACCCCGGAGCACCAGGGCACTGTTGAAGCCGTCGAAGCCACGCGCGCAGACCAGCGCCACCCGGTGCTCGGGCCGGCGCGGGGCACGCAGGAAGCCCAACTCGCAGCCGGGGGCCGGGTCGACCGGGCCGGCCGACGCAGGCAGCGAGTCGTGGTGGAAGGCGAGCAGCGCGGTCGCCACGTCCAGGGCCGACCCACCCTGGTAGGCCCGGCCGGTCAACGACTTGTGGGTGCTCACCGGCGGCGGCCGGTCACCGAAGACCGTCCGCAGCGCCGTCGCCTCGCTGCGGTCGTAGCGCGGCACCCCGAGCGCGTCGGGCACGACCAGGTCCACCTCGTCGGGCGTGCAGCCGGCGCGGTCCAGCGCCAGCCGCATCGCCCGCGCGTACGTCGCCGGGTCACCGGCCGTGTCCGGGCCGGTGTGCACCGCGTCGTGGGTGGCCGCCCAGCCGGTCACCTCCCCGTAGATCCGGGCACCCCGGGCCAGGGCGTGCTCCCGCTCCTCCACCACGAAGACCGCGCCCCCCTCGGCGGGCACGTACCCGCCGGCCGCCCGGTCGAACGGCCGGTACGCCGCCGCCGGCTCGTCGACGGCGCTGAGCAGCCCGGAGCGGAGCTGACAGGCCAGCGCGTACGGGCTCAGCGGGCACTCGGTCGCCCCGGCGACCACCACCGACGTGCCCCGCCGGATGGTGCGCACCGCGTGCGCCAGGCTGTCCAGCCCACCGGCGGCCTCGGCGACCAGCACCCCCGACGGCCCCTTGAACTGGTGGTGGATGGACAACTGCCCGACGCTTGCCGCGTAGAACCAGGCGATCGACTGGTACGCCCCGACGGTGCGGCTCGGCCCGCCCCAGAGCCGTTGCAGCTCCCGCTGCCCGAACAGGTTCCCCCCCGACGAACTGGCCAGGGTGACCGCCCAGGCGTACGGGTCCGGGGCGCGGGCGGGCAGGCCGGCGTCGGCGAGCGCCAACGCGGTCGCGGCGAAACCGAGCTGCGTCCAGCGGTCGGTCTGCACGAGCTGCCGAGTGTCCACGTAGGCCGCCGGGTGGAAGCCGGGGACCTCGCCACCGACCCTGGTGGGGTAGCCGGTCGGGTCGAACAGGGTGATCGGCCCGGTCCGCCGGATTCCTCCGGTCACCGTCCGCCAGTGCGCGTCGACGCCGATGCCGCTGGGCGCGACCACCCCGATCCCGGTCACCACCGCCCGCGCCCGCTCACCCCGGGCGGGGGTGACGGCGGGGGCGGGGAGCGTCACCGCGTCACCGCCAGCCGGCGGAACAGCATCGCGGACTGGAACCCCCCGAACCCGCTGCCCACCGACAGCGCCACGTCCACCGGGGTCTCCCGGGCCACGTTCGGCACGTAGTCCAGGTCGCACTCCGGGTCCCGGGTGGTCCAGTTGGCCGTCGGCGGCACCACGCCGTACTCGATGGCCAGGGCGCAGGCGGCCATCTCGATGGCGCCGATCGCGCCCAACGAGTGCCCGACCATCGACTTGATCGAACTCACCGGCACCCGGTACGCGGTGGGGCCCAGCGACCGCTTGAACGCCGCCGTCTCGTGCCTGTCGTTCTGCCGGGTGCCGGAGCCGTGCGCGCTGACGTAGGACACCGCCGACGGGTCCAGCCGGGCCTCGCGCAGCGCCGCCGCGATCGCCAACCCCATCTCCACCCCGTCGGGCCGCAGCCCGGTCATGTGGAAACCGTTGCTGCGGCCCGCGTAGCCGGCGACCTCGCAGTAGACGTGCGCACCGCGCCGCCGGGCGTGCTCCCACTCCTCAAGCACCAGCACCGCCGCCCCTTCGGCGAGCACGAAACCCTGCCGGTGCGCGTCGAACGGGCGGCTGGCGTGCGCCGGGTCGTCGTTGTCCGGGCTGGTCGCCCGGATCGCGTCGAACGAGGCCACGGTGACCGGGGAGATCGGCGAGTCGGCCGCGCCGGCCAGCACGACGTCCGCCTCCCCGTCGAGGACGAGCTGGTGGGCGTAGCCGATGGCGTCGATGCCGGAGGTGCAGCCGGTGGAGACCACCTGCGCCGGGCCACGCAGCCCGTGCCGGCAGGCCACGTCGGCGGCCAGGCTGCTCGGCACCAGCGCCTGGTACAGGTACGGCCCGCCGAGGGCGTGGTCGACCAGCCAGTGCCTGCCTGCGTCGCTGACCCGGACGTACTCCTGTTCCAGCGCGGTGGTGCCGCCGACGGCGGTGCCCAGCACCACCCCGGCGACGTCCCGCTCGGCGTCGGTCAGCTCCAGACCGCTGTCGGCCAGCGCCTCCGCCGCGCACGCCAACGCGAACTGCACGTACCGGTCGGAGCGTTGCCGCTGCGCCGGGGTGAGCCCGGCGGCGTCCGGGTCGAAGTCGCACTCGGCGGCGATCTGCGACCGGTACGGCGACGGGTCGAAGAAGCTGATCCGCCGGGTGGCCGTCCGCCCCTCGGTGAGGGTCTTCCAGAACCGGTCCCGGGTGACCCCGCCCGGGGCGACCACCCCGACACCGGTCACCACCACCCGCCGGCCGGTCACGACGGGCCCCGCTGCTCGACCAGCTCGGTGTCCACGTGGCCCAGTTCCGGGCGGGGGGCGAGCGGGCCGAGGTGGAAGACCACCTCGGCGGCCACGTCGCCGGTGTTGCGCAGCCGGTGCCGCACGTTACGCGGCACGAACAGCGCCTCCCCGGCGGCCAGCGGCACCGGCTCGTCGTCCAGGTCGACGGTGATCGCGCCGCGCACCAGGTAGAGGAACTCCTCGCTGTACGGGTGGTAGTGCTCGGCCACCCGGTCACCGGGGGCCACCGTCACCACCCCCATGAACCCCGAGGTGCTGCCGACGGTACGGGGGCCGAGCAGCACCCGCAGTTCCCCGCCGCGCCGCCGGTCGGCCGGTACGTCCCGGGCGGCGACCAGACCGGTGGTGACCTCACTCATCGCCGCCTCCCGCGTACGCCCGTTCGATCCGCTCCTTGATCACGGCCAGTTGCACCCGGCTGTTGGTGTTGATCCGCTCGGTCATCGCCAGGTCGTCCACCGGGGCGGTCGGCTTCATCGCGAAGTCCTGCACCCAGGTCATCCGGGTGCCCTCGGGTTCCGTGTCGTAGTACCAGTGGATGCGCATGTACTCGAACGGGCCGGTCTCCACCCGGCGGGCCCGCACCTGCCAGGTCGCCGGGTCGGCGGTACGTTCGCTGACCCAGCTCCACGCCACGCCGTTCTCGTCGGGGTGCATGGTCAGCCGGAACCGCACCGTGTCCCCCTCCCGGTGCAGGATCTCCACCACCGCGTACTCGGTGAACAGGTCCGTCCAGCGCGCCACGTCGTTGGTGATCTCCCAGACCAGCGCCAGCGGGGCGGCGATGAGGATGCTGTTCTCGGTGTGCCCGGCCGGGCCGGCGTTGGCCACCAGGTCGGCGACACCGGCGATGCTGAGCTGCCCGGCCTGTTCGGGGATGCGTACCCGCCAGCGGTCGGCGACCACGGCGGACAGTTCCAGCAGCGCCAGCGAGTCCATGCCCAGTTCCTCCAGGCTGGCGGCGGGCGCGCGGGCAGCGGCGTCGGCGTCGAGACCGCAGCGGGTCACCAGGATCTCGGTGATCTCGCTGGTCAGCGGTCGGCCGTGGGTGACGGTCATCTCGGGTCCTCCTCCACCGGGCGACTCACCCCGGTAGCCGCCACCCTCCGGCCGGACCCGTCACCCGGGCGTCACACCCCAGCCCGCAACACCCCCGCATGATGGTGACGTTGCGTTGACGCAGACTGTGTACCGGCTATGCGCGAGCTGTCCATCATGATGTAGGTTCGCAGATCAGAGGCAATTCGGGCCCGGTCACCATGACTACACTTTCGTTGACCGAGAGTAATCATATTGGTAGTGTTCGTGCCGGCCGGCCGGGCTCGGCCGCGCAGTGAACCGGCCACGGCGTCGCGGGGGACCGCGTCGGGACACCGGACGATCTGGACCCAGGTTTCCGTGCAGGGGGGGTGCGCCCGTGACCGGTCATGCCAGCACGCCGACCAGCGACGTCCCGGCCGACCCGCCGGTACACCTGCACCTGCTCGGCGGTTTCCGGCTGCTGCACGGCGACACCCCCGTGGTCGTCCCCCGGGGGCTGCAACGCGTCATCGCCCTGATCGGGCTGCGCCCCGGCGCCACCCGCAGCAACCTCGCCGGCCTGCTCTGGCCCGAGGTACCCGAGGAACGGGCGCTGTCGTCCCTGCGGACCGCCCTGTGGCGGCTGCGCCAGGACCCCTGCTGCCCACTGCTGGTCAGCGGGGACACCGTCCGCCTCGACCCGGCGGTCCGGCTCGACGTGGACGACCTGGTCGCCACCGCCGCCCGGATCCGCGACGGGGGCGACCCGCGCGCCGCCGCCGACGCGCTCGCCGCCGGCAGCCGCGACCTGCTCCCCGGCTGGTACGACGACTGGGTGCTGCTGGACCGGGAACGGCTGCGCCAGCTCCGGCTGCACATGCTCGAACAGCTCGCCGCCGACCACCTCGACGCCGGCCGGCACGGCGAGGCGTTGCAGGCCGCCCTGGAGGCGATGGCCGCCGAACCGCTGCGGGAGACCCCGCACCGCCTGGTGGTGCGCATCCACCTCGCCGAGGGCAACGCGTTCGAGGCGGTGCACGCCTTCTACGTCTACCGGGACCTGCTCATGCGGGAACTGCGCCTGGAACCCTCCCCCGCGATGTGCGCCCTGGTCGACGAGACCCTCGCCCCGATCCGGCAGGCCAGCCGCCGCACCCCGGCCGCCCGCCGTCACGAGCCGGCCGGACGGCGTGACGACCAGGTGACAGCCCCACCGCCAGGGTGGACCCACCGTGAGCCCTGGACCGATCGGGGCGCGCCACCGGCGAGAGGGGTCCGATGAGCCGTCTGGTGATCGTCAGCAGGATCATTCCCGGCGCGGAGGGGCGGGTCGCCCAGATCTTCGCCGAAGCCGACGCGACCGAACTACCCGGACTCACCGGGCTGCGCCACCGCTCCCTGTACCGCCTGCACGACCTGTGCGTACATCTGATGGAGACCACCGAGGTGGACGTCGACACCCTGGTCACCGCCCGCCAGCACCCGCTGTACCAGCGGACCAACGAACGGTTGTCCGCCCACACGTCGGCGTACCTGCCCACCTGGCGGTCACCCCGGGACGCGCCGGCCGGCTGCTTCTACAGCTGGGACGTCTCCGACGCGCCCAGTCCCGAGTCGCTGCGCTGAACCGCCGGCCGGGCCGGCGGACGTCGCAGCCGGCCCGCTCCCGGGTCGCAGCGCAGCCGCCGACGTCCGACGACACCCTGTCGTGACGTCGATACCGCCCGACACCGGGCATTCCACCTGCGCAACGAGGTGTGGTCCTCCCTGTCGTCCGACATTCGCGTGTGCAAAGCTGCGGCGGGTTTTCGCGTTTTCCTCGCGACTTCAACGACATACGCAATAGGGAGGTAGCCGTGCCGTCGACTGTCGGGCAGTGGCTCGTCGTGATCCTGGCCCTGCTGGTGGGCCTGGCCGGAGGCTGGGCGCTGTGGGGACGGCAGAAGCCGACCGCCGCCGTCGCGCCCATCGTGGAGGGTGACCCGGTCGTCGGGCTCACCCCCGAGGAGAAGGCCGCGGCCACGATCGACGCCCCGCGCCCGGCCGCCACGGTCGACGACTCCCCGGCACCCACCGCCGTCGTCGACGAACCCACCCCGCACGTCGCGCCGGACCCCGACCAGCTCACCCCGGCCACCACCGGGTCGGCCGCTTCCGCCGACCCGACGGCCTCCGCCGGCGAGGACGTCGCCGTCAACGGCACGTCCAGCACGGTCGCCGCCGACCGGACCGCCCCACTGCCGGACCTCGCGGACGAACCCACCACCCTCGACCTGACCGGCCGCGTCACCCCGGGCGACGCGCCCACGGGCGGCGTCACCGAGGAGACCGCCGCACCGGTCCCCGCGCCCCGGGCCACCGTCGAGGACACCCCGGACAGCGCGGCAGCCGACCTGCCGGACCCGACCCCGGCGGACCCGGAGCCGGCCGCCACGGCCCCGGTCACGGCCTCGGAGGCGACCCCGGCCGCCGAGCCGGCTCCGGCTCCCGGGTCGACCCCGGCTGACGAGCCGAACCCGGCCGGTGAGCCGAACCCGGTCGACGTGTCGAACCCGGTCGACGACCCGGCTCCGGTCGACGTCGTCGGTTCGCCGGCCGGCGTCGCTGAGCCGGAACCGGCCGGCGTCGCGGAGGCCGAGCCGGCCGGCGCGCCCGGGCACACCTCCCCGCCGGTGGCCGACGTGGACGACGTCCCGGTCGCCGCCGAGCCGGTGATCCCGACGCAACGCACCCCCGACGCCGACAACACCCCGGTCCCGGACAGCACCCCGGTTTCGGATGGCGCTCCTGCGGACAGTGCCCCGGTCGCGGACAGTGCCCCGGCTTCGCCGGACGCCGTCGTCGCCGAGGTCGCGGCGGCGCAGGACGAGCCGGTGGACGATTTCCGGCGTATCCAGGGGGTCGGCCCGAAGATGGCCGCCGCCCTCCAGGCCGCCGGCATCCGCAGCTACCGGCAGCTCGCCGCGCTGGACGAGACGAGCCTGCGGGAGACGATCCGTGCCGCCGGGCTGCGTGCCACCGCGAGCCTGGCCACCTGGCCGCAGCAGGCGCAGGTGCTGGCCGGTGCGGGTGCCGAGGCCGAGCGGGTGCTGCCGACGCCGACCGGCGGCGACAGTCAGGACTGAATGTGCCGTGCCGACGGGGACCGGTGGACACGTGCGAGGCGTGGCCGCCGGCCCCCGTCGTCCCCGGTGCGCGGTGGCCCTCCGTCGGTGAATGGGGCATTCATCGTGCTGACCGTTCCGGAATACCGTTTACCCGGTCCCGGCCGTTGGGTACATGGGCGTCACCTCGAACATCACACAAGCCGGGAGGCACCCCCATGCGCGGTTCGTCGATCCTCGGAGTCATCGTCGTCATCTGGCTGGTCATCGGCGCCATCGCCGCTGGTCAGCGCGGTTACTACGGGAATGACGACACCAACTGTGCCGAGGCCGGCACCATCCTGGTGACGATCGTGGCCGGGCCGCTGAACTACATCGGCGCCAACCCGAAGATCGACTGCAAGCTCCCCGAGCCGTCCAAGTAAGCCGCGCCTGCCCGGCCCGCGCCCACCCCTCGGGGCGCGGGCCGCATCATGTCCGCTCCAGATCACCCATCCCCGGCCCGCAGCACACCCCCTAACCATCCTAGGAACCCATCCCGTAGCCCCTCCCCGCCCCACCCATCGACGGTCGCCGCGCGGTGATCAAGAGATTGTGGACAGAAAATCCGCGCTCCGGTGACGCAAACCTCTTGATCACGCGGGATAAAAGGGGAGGGAGGGGGTGGGGGTCAGGCGCCTACGTGGATGCCGGGGCGGCGGGAGGGGTCGGGTTCGCTCTTGCGGATGATCTCGCGGACCACGGGCGGGGTGTCGCCCCGACCGAGGATCAGGTAGCGCAGCAGGTGGGCGATGGGGTTGCCCTCGGACCACTCGAAGTGGGCGTGCGGGCGGACCCCCGTACCGTCGCGCAGCGCCAACAGGATGGCGGCGATCGCGTTCGGCACCGCCGGGCTGCTGGCCCGCAGCACCCGGAAGCCGCCGACCTCGACCCCGTGCACCCACAGCACCTGGCTGAACTCCGACGGGTCCACCACGTCGATCTCCAGAAAGAGCACGTCGGAGGCGCCCGGCACCGGGTTCATGCTGCGCTGCGCCCGCTCCTTGACCCGGTACTCCTTGAGCGCGCCGCTGTCGCGCTTGTGGGCGATCAGGTGCAGCCGGCCGTCGTGGGCCAGCGACTCGGCGACGAACCGCCGGGCCGGCTCGTCGAACTCGATCCGCTCGGTGCGCAGCTCGGTGGTCCGGGTGATCCGGGAGACCAGCGACACCACCACGATGCCGGCGATGAACATGCCGGAGATGGCGAGCCCGTCGGGCTTCTCGATGACGTTCTCGACCAGCGCGTAGAGCAGCACGGCGGTGAGCACCGCGAAGCCGGACGTGGCGAACCGGTGCCGGGCCCGGACGGTCGCGATGGTCACCGCCACCGCGCCGGAGACCATCATCGCCAGGATGCCGGTGGCGTACGCACCGGCCTGGGCGTTGACGTCGGCCCGGAAGGCGACGGTGAGGACGATGCTGATCAGGGTGTAGACCAGCACCACCGGCCGGACCGCCCGGCCCCACTCCGGTGCCATCCCGTACGACGGCAGGTAACGCGGCACGATGTTGATCAGGCCGGCCATCGCCGACGCCCCGGCGAACCAGAGGATCAACACGCTGCTGACGTCGTAGAGCGTGCCGAACCCCTCCCCCAGCCGGGCGTGGGCCAGCCAGGCCAACGCCCGACCGTTCGCCGCGCCGCCCGGCTGGAACTCCCGGGGCGGGATCAGCACGGTGGTGACGAACGTGGTGGTCAGCAGGTACACCGACATGATCAGCGCGGCGGCGGTGAGCAGCCGGCGGGTGTTGCGGATCCGCGCGGCCAACCGCTGCCCACGGTCCTCGCCCGCCCCGCGTACCAGGGGCATCATGCTCACCCCGGTCTCGAAGCCGGACAGGCCCAGCACCAGCAGCGGGAAGGCCAGCACCGCCGGGCCGAGCAGGTCACCCGCCCCGGAACCCCCGGCGGTCAGGGTAGCCGTCCAGTTCCGCACGACGCCCGGGTCGGCGGCGATCCCGGCCAGGCCGTCGGCCACGATCACCGCGTTGAGACCGAGGAAGACCACCACCAGGGGTACGGCCACCAGCACCGCCTCGCTGAACCCGAGCAGGAACACCCCGCCGAGGACGAGCAGCAGCGCCACCGTCACCAGCACGGCCACCCCCTCGCCGTGCGGCGCCGACGACGGCAGGTACGGGTTCTCCAGCAGGTGCACCGTGGCGTCGGCGGCGGACAGCGTGATCGTGACGATCCACGAGGTGGCGACGAAGCCGAGCAGCACCAGGACGAAGATCTTGCCCCGCCAGAACGGCAGCAGCCGCTCCAGCATCGCCACCGACCCCTGCCCGTGCGGGCTCTCCCGGGCGACCCGCCGGTACATCGGCAGCATCCCGAGCAGGGTCAGCGCCACGATCAGCAGGGTGGCCAGCGGGGAGAGCGCCCCGGCGGCCAACGCCGCGATGCCCGGCAGGTAGGACAGCGTCGAGAAGTAGTCGACCCCGGTCAGGCACATCACCTGCCACCAGGGGTGCCGGCGCTGGCTGCCCTCCTCGCTCTCCGGGCCGACCGGCTGCACCCGGTACGCGAACAGCCACCGGCGCAGCGCGCCACCGGGCCGGGCCGGCCGGGCGTGACTGTTCACGCACTCCGGCAGGCCCACCGGCCCGGGTCGGGTGCGCTCACCCTGGCCGGCGTCCCGGGCCTCGCGCAGCGCCCGCCCGTGCCCCGGCGGTGACGCGCTCCCCCGTCGTTCCCGGGTGCGCCGTCCCCGCGTCCCGTCCCGCCCGTCCGCCATCCGCCGACCGCCCTCGTGTCCCCTGTCCCCGACGGTAGGCGTTGGGAGCGGTCCGGCCGGCCGGAACCGGGGAAGCCGGACGTCAGGCGGGACGGTGCCGACCGGCCGGGGTACGGCCCAGCGCCGCCAGCAGGGCGTCCGGGTCGGTCACCGTCACGGTGGCCGCCGGGTGGCGCAGCCACCGGCCGGGGGCCAGCCCCGGCACCGGCGTACCGAACCGCAGGCACACCCCGGCCGTGGTGCCGGTGCCGAAGGTGACCCCCCGGTCGGCCAGGGACAGGTGCGGCCCGACGGCCCGCCACCAGCGGTACGGTCCGCCGAGCTGGGCGTCGACCACGTTCGCCCGGTCGGTCCGCAGCCGGAAGCGGCCGAACCGGATCACCAGTTCCGCGTCGTCGAGCAGCACGGTGCAGGTCTGCGGTCGGATGCCGAGCAGCGCCAACGGCACCCGGAAGGCCGGGTCGAAGCGGAACGCGAACCGGTGTGCGGGCATGACCGACGGGTACCCCGGCCGGGCCGTCCGACACCCCGCCGCCGGGTCATGCCAGGGCGCGGGTCCAGTCGTCGACGTGCGCCGACAGGTGGGCGGCGACGGCCCGCCAGTAGGGGCCGTCCCCGGCGTGGATCCGGGCCCAGGGCTGGATGCCGCGCCGGGCGCCGTCGCGCAGCAGGTCGTACATGGCCCGCGCCCGGGGGCCGAGGGTCGCGGCGAGCGCGGGCCGGTCCGCCGCCGGCAGGTCGTACCCGTCGACCAGGGCGCGCAGCCGGCGGGCCGAGTCGGGCACCGGCCGGTCGGGGCGCATCCCGGCCATGGCCTGCGCGGCGTACGCCAGTTCCCAGCGGCGGGTGCCGGGGCCGACGCCGTCCCAGTCGATCAGCACCCAGCCGCGCGGGGCGCGGACCAGGTTCCACGGCGCCGGGTCGTGGTGGCAGAGCAGGTCCGTGCCGTCGGGGCGGATCGGCACCTGCCAGTGGGCCGGTTCGGGGGGCACGAAACCGGCGGTGGCGCGGTGCAGGTCGGCCAGCAGCCGGCCGATCGAGGGCAGCTCCGCGGTCGGGTACAGGCCCGAGGGGTGGCCCAGCTCCCCCGGCACGTACTCCAGCACCTGCCGGCCCTGCCCGTCGCGGCCCAGCGGCCGGGGCGCGCCGTCGAAGCCGACGGCGTGCAGGTGGGTCAGCAGGGCGTCGACGGCGTCGGTCCACGGGCCGACCGGCCGGCGGACGGTGTCACCGACCCGCACCACGCCGGTGGTGACGTTGCCGGGCAGCGGCTCCTCGATCGGACTCATCCGGTCATCCTGGTGCAACGGACGCGTCCCCGCGCCCCGGTTTCCCGGGGCGCGGGGACCCCCCGTCCCGGCTGCTACTGCAGGAACGCCCCCAGCGGTGACAGCAGCAGCCGGCCGAGCGCCGCGGCATTGTCGTCCAGCCGGGTGCGCTCGCAGTCTCGGGCCTGCGGGTCGTGCCGGCAACGCCAGATCTTCTGCGCGTTGCGCCAGGCCACGTCCCTGGTGTACTCGACCAGTTCGCCCTGGTACCAGTCGTCGATGTCGCCGTTGAGCATGTCCAGGAGCAGCTGCCACCGCTCCAGGTACCCCCGCCGCAGCGTCGGGATCTTGTCGGCGAAGATGTCGTTGATCTTGAGGTAGTCGCGGTGCTGCTCGGTGCCGTCCACCGGCTCGGACTCCAGGTGGTCGAACGTGGTCACCAGGGCGAACGGCAGGTCGAAGTTGATGTGCGCGTTCACCCCCGCCGCCGCCGACGGCAACGGCCGGGCGTCCGGGCCGCGCATCCGCTTGAACAGGCACGACCAGGCGCGCGGGGTGGTCGGGCTGGACTCGGTCCACAGCCGCAACGCGTCGAAGTAGCGGGCGGCGAACTCCACGTCCAGCCGGGACAGGAACACCGGGTCGGCGAAGTAGTCGTCGTAGAGCCCCTCCAGCACCCGGCTGGTGATGGTCAGGTAGAGCCGGTTGAAGTCGGCGAGCGGGCAGCTGCGCTCCAGCGGTGGCAGCCGCACCAGCAGGTCCTGGAGCTTGGTGAGGTGGTCGACCACCGCCGGGACGTCCTCCGGGTGGTCGGCGAGGAGATCGACGATGTCCGCGTGGACGGGCCCCCAGACCGGTTCCGTCATGTCTCCTCCACAGTGGTCGGGGCAGCGCCGCGCCGTCGTTTCCGATGCACAGCCTGTCAGCGCCGGCCGCGCCGGGGATCAGTAGAACGACGTATTCGCCCGCGCCGGACCTACGCTCACCCGCCCCGGTTACGCAGGTGGATGGCGCTGGCCTGGACCCTGGTCCGCACCTGGAGCTTGTCGAAGATGTGCGACACGTGCACACCGATGGTGCGTTCGCTGATGAACAGCCGCTGACCGATCTCCCTGTTGGTCAGCCCTTCGGCGACAGCGGCGAGCACCTCCCGCTCCCGCGCGGTCAGCAGGGCCAGCTCGTCGGCCCCCGACGGGGTGGCCGCGGTCTCCGCCGCCGCGACGGCGCGGCCGCGACCCGTGCCCGACGACCGGGAACCGCCCGTGCGGGCCGCCGGGATCCGCCCCGCCCCGGGCTGGGCCCGCCCGGTCAGCTCCACCCTGGCCCGGCCGGCCAGCGTCCGGATCTCGCTGGTCAACGGCACCGCACCCAGGCTCGACGCCATCTCGTGCGCCTGCCGCAGCAGGGTGGTCGCCGTGCTGCTGCGGCTGCGCCTGGCCAGCAGCGCCTCGGCCTGCCGCAGCCGGGAGTAGGCCGCCGGGTAGGGGTGGTTCCGCTTGTCCCACTCGGCCGCCGACCGGGCCCAGGCGTCCGGGTCGCCCCGGCCGTCGAGGCGGCTCAGCTCGGCCGTACACAACGCCAGGAATCCGTCGGCGTTGACCCGTACCGGCCCGGCGGCCGTCGCGCTCTTGGCCGCCACCCGGTCGACCGCGTCGCGCAGCCGGCGGACCGCCGTCTCGTCCACGGCCACCGTACGGCTCGCGTGTGCCTCCGCCTCCGCGCGCAGCCCGTGCCAGGCCAGCGTGCCCAGCAGCACCACGTCGTCGGAGCGGCTCTCGGTCAGCCCCCGCTGCACGGCCTGCCGGGCCACGTCGTGCCGGCCCTGCCACATGGCCAGCCCGGCCCGCAGGATCAGCATCGGCAGGACGTGCCGGGGCGCGCCACCGCCGGCGAGCATCGTCGCCACCGCCTCCAGGTCCCGGTCGGAGGCCTCGACGTCGCCGTACCCGACGGAGAGCCGGCAGCGGGCCAGCAGCAACTCGACCGCGTCGGCCCCGGACGGGCGGTGCCGCAGCGCCGCCGCGACCACCTTCTCCGCCTCGGCCCACTGGCCGACCCGGAACAGCCCGTTGGTGGCGATCGCCAGCAACCGGGTCTCGTAGGTGCGGCCCAGGCCCAGCTCGGCGACCCGCTCGGCACCCCGGCGGGCCACCACCACCCCCTCCTCCAGGATGTTCAGCGGCCCGGTCAGCAGCTCCGCCAGGTGCAGGTACGCGCAGGCCACGTCCTCCGGACCGCCGGAGCGTTCGGCGGTCTCCAGGGCCCGGCGCACCACGGCCAGCCCGGCGTCCGGGTCCTCCAGGAACGCCTCGCTGAAGCCCAGCGCGGAGCTGGCCAGCACCACCTCCGTGGTGCTGCCGTCGACCGACGCGGCCAGTTCCAGGGCCTCCCGCGCGCGTTGCCCGGCGTCGGCGTACCGGCCCAGGTGCAGCAGCAGCTCGGCCAGCCGGGCGGCGGCGGTGGCCCGTTCCCGGGCGGTGCACGCGGCGGCCTCCAGCACGCTGCGGTACTCCGCCTCGGCGGGGGCGGACCGGCCGGCGGCGGCCAGGTAGCGGGCCCGTTGGATGCGCACCGCGCAGGACGGGTCGAGCGGCTCGCCCCCGGTCAACTCGGCCAGCAGGGACAACGCGCGGGCGTGCTCGCCGCTCTTGTGGGCGGCCTCGGCGGCCCGCCCCAGCAGCACCGCCCGGTCCACCTCGGGTGGGGCGTCCACCGGCCCGGTGACCGGCGTCGCGGCCAGCTGCAACGCCGCCGTCCAGTGCCGGTGCGCCTCGGCGAAACCGTGCAGCCGTTCGGCCTCCCGGGCGGCGGCCATCGCCGCCGGCAGGGCCCGGCCGGGCTCCCCGGCCAGCCGCCAGTGGTGGGCCAGCCGGGCCTGGTGCAGTTCCGCCGGGACCCGGGTGAGCGCCTCGGCGTAGCGGCGGTGCAGGCCGGCGCGTTCCGCCGGGAGCAGCTCGTGGGCGAGCACCTCGGCGACCAGCCGGTGCCGCAGCCGGTAGCCGTCGTCCGCGCCGACGAGCAACCGGTGGGCGACCGCCTCGCGCAGCGCCTCGATGAGTTCCGCCTCGGGCAGGCCGAGCACCTCGGCCAGCAGCCAGTGCTCGACCGGTTCGACGCCCGCCGCCACCGCGTGCACCGCGGCGTGCGCGTGCCGGGGCAGCGCGTCCACCCGGGACAGGAAGATCTCGCGCAGCGTGTCGGACAGCCCGTCGCGGCCGTCGCGCAGGTCACGGGCCAGTTCCTCGACCACGAACGGGTTGCCGCCACTGCGCTGCCAGACCTGGTCGGCGGCCTCCGGGGCGAGCGGCGCGCCGACGATCTCGGCGGCCAGCAGGTCGGTGCTGGTGCGGTCGAGGGGGCCCAGGTCGAGCACCCGCACCGACCGCAGCCGGCGCAGCTCGGTGAGCACCCGGCGCAGCGGGTGGGCCCCCTGCAACGAATCGGCCCGCACCGCCGCCAGCACCGACAGTTGCAGGTCGCCCAGGCCGGCGAGCAGGTAGAGCAGGAGTTGCCGGGTGGTCCGGTCCACCCACTGCAGGTCGTCGAGGACGAGCACCAGCGGACGCCCCTCGGCGATTAGGCTCAGCCCCCGGGAGACCCGTTCCAGCAGCGCCCCGGCGCTGTCCGCGCCGCCGCTGTCCTCGGCGAACGTCCGCAGCAGACCCCGCACCGCCGAGGAGGTGCGGGCCTGGCCGGCGGTGAGGTCGGCGTCGAAGCGGCGTAACGCCTGGAGCACCGGATGCAGCGGGGAGGCGTCGCCGATGTCCAGGCAGGAGCCGGTGAGCACCACCGCTCCCGCGTCCCGCAGCCGCGCCGCGGCCTCGGTGAGCAACCGGGTCTTGCCCACCCCGCTCTCACCGGTGACGAAGACGGCGGCGGTCTGCCCGGGGCCGATCTCGTCGTGGAGCGCGGCGCGCAGCACCGCCAGCTGGTCGGCGCGGCCGACGAGCGGTGCGCTGTCCACATCGCTGGCCATGTCCGCAGCCTAGTCACAGGTCCCCGCACCGTTCTACGGGCTGGATCCGGCATTGGTACCTCTCGCGTCGATATTGCGACTAAAGGTGGCGACCGACCGACATACGTCGTTCGGCAGATCCCCCGTCAGCCCGGTGGTGACAGTCTCCGATCGTCGTCGACAACAGCAGCACCGCGCAGGAGAGGGGTGGGTGGGATGCCACTGTCCACGGTCGGTACCGGTCGGGAAGACGCCACCACGACGCCCTGGCCGGTGCCGCAGGAACGACGCACGCTGACCGTGCTCTTCGCCGACATCGTCGGGTCGACCGCGGTGACCGAACGGCTCGACCCGGAGGATGTCCGGGCGGTGCAGTTCGCCTACTTCGACACCGTCGCCGGGGTGCTGCGCCGCTGGCAGGGGACGGTGGAGAAGTACGTCGGCGACGCGGTGATGGCGCTGTTCGGGGCGCGTACCTCCGACGGTTTGGACGGCTACCGGGCGGTGCGGGCGGCCCTGGAGATCCAGGCCGCGCTGGACCGGCGGACGCTGCCCGGCGGGGTGACGTTGCGGGTCCGGGTGGGTGTCGCCACCGGCGAGGCCGTGGTCGACCTGGCGGCCGCCCGCGACGGCGGGCACGGCATGGCCTCCGGCGCGGTCCTCACCACCGCCGCCCGCATCCAGGGGTACGCCCCGGCGGGTGGCGTGGTCGTCTGCGCGGCCACCCACCGGGCCACCGCCGGCCTGGTCGACCAGCACGCCCTCGCCCCGGCCAGCCTCACCGGCAAGGCGCTGCCGGTCGACGTCTGGCGGGTCACCCGCCCGACCCGCCACCGGCCGGCCCGCCACGACGGCCCGCTCATCGGTCGACGCCGGGAGGTCGCCACCGTCCTTGACCAGCTGACCGGGGCGGTCCGGGAGCATCGTCCACGGTGGGTGGCCCTCACCGGCCCGGACGGGATCGGCCGCAGCCGGATGCTGGCCGAGCTGCGCCACCGGCTGCCCGAGGTCGACGGCCGGGCGGTGCGCTGGGCGGTGGCGCACTGCCCACCGTACCCGGAGCAGGTGTTCGGGCCGGTCGCGGAGCTGCTGCGGGACCTGGCGGGGCTGCCCGTCGGCGACCCGACGGACACGGTCGGCCCCCGGCTGGCCGCCCTGGTCGACGGGCTGGTCCCGGCGGGTCAGGTCGGTCCGACCGTGGCGGCGCTCGCCGCGCTGCTGGACACCCCGGACCGGTCGGCGGTGGCCGGGGCCGCGGCGGTACGCCGGGTCCTGCTCGCCCTGGCCGCCCGCCGGCCGGTGGTGGTCGGCGTGGACGACCTGGACCGGGCCGCCCCGGAGCTGGGACGGTTCCTGCACGCGCTGTTCGCCGCCGCGACCGACCGGGGTCTGCCGCTGGCGGTGCTGGCCACCCACCGGCCGGACCGGACGGACCCGCTGCCCGCGCCCGCCGGCCGGCACCGGGTCGAACTGGCCCCGCTGGGTACCCTCCACACCGGCCGGTTGCTGCGCCGGCTGCTCGCCGGGTCCGGCCGGCCGGTCGGGGCGGCCACCCGGCTGGTGCCGCTGGTCGCCGGTCGGCCCGGCCACGCCGCCGCCTACGTCGAGGCGGTGCCCCGCCCGGGCACGGGCGGTGATCCTCTCGCCGGTCCGGCGGTGGAGCCTGCGCTGCCCGAGGCGCTGCGCCGCCGCGCCGCCGCCCGGCTGGACCGGTGCGACGGGGTACACCGGGCGGTGCTGATGGCCGCCGCGACCCTCGACGTCCCGGTCACCGCCCCGGCCGTGGCGGTGCTGCTCGGCTGGGCCCCGGATCGGGTGGCCGGGGCGCTGCGCCGGCTCACCGACGTGGGGCTGCTGGAGCCGTCGGCCCGGGGTGGCCTGGTGGTGGCCGACCCGGCCGTGCGCCGCTGCGCGTCCGACCGGCTGCCCCGCCCGGTCCGCGCCGACTTCGCCCGCCGGGCCGCATCCGCCGGGCTGGCCGGGGCGACCGAACAGGCCGGGGCCACCGATCCGGCCGGGGCAGTCGCCACGCGGGCCGGGGCAGTCCGGCCGACCGGCGTGACCGGGCGGGCCGGGGCCCGCCGCCCGCTCGGGGTGCCCCACCGGGCCGGGGTCTCGGGGCGGGTGGCACCCGTGCACCGGGCCGCACCGGGCCGGCGGACCGGGGCCACCCGGGCGGCGGAACCGGTCCACCGCGCCGGGTCCGCCGGCCGGGGCGGACCGGCCCACCGCGCGGGTTCCGCCGGGCAGGACGCAGGAACTCACCGGGCGAGGTCCGCCGGTCAGTGGCCCGGGGCGGGTCGGCAGCCGGCGGTCCTCCCCTGGGCCGCCCGGCCCCACGAGCCACGCCGGGCGTCCGGCGGCACCGACGGCGGGCGGCCCGGGTGGGCGGCGGCCGTGACCGGACGTCCGTCGGCGCTGGCGGACCGGCCCGGCCGGAACGGCAGGCGGCTGGCCGCCGTCGTGCCGCTGCCGTTCCGACCATCCGGTGTCGCCGCTGCCCAGGGGCCGACGACCGGCCGGCGACGACGTGGGGAGGGGTTGCCGCCTCCCGCCGTACCGTTACCGGCGCGCGCCGCCTGACCCGCCGCCCTACCGGGGTCCGTCGGTGACCGGGGTGGGCAGGTCGGCGCGCATGGCGCGGACCGCCTCCCCGGCGAACAGGCACGCGGCCCGGTGACCGGGACCCACCTCGACCGGTGGCGGGTCGCTGTCGGCGCAGGCGGGACGGGCCTGCGGGCAACGGGTACGGAACCGGCAGCCGCTCGGCGGATCGGTCGGGCTGGGCAGCTCACCGGTGAGGATGATCCGCCGCCGGTGCCGTTCCACCCGCGGGTCCGCCACCGGAACCGCCGACAGCAACGCCGCCGTGTAGGGGTGCGCCGGTTCCCGCCAGAGCTGCGCCGGGGTGCCGGTCTCCACGATCCGGCCCAGGTACATCACCGCGATCCGGTCGCTGAGATGTTCCACCGCGGCCAGGTCGTGCGCGATGAACAGGTAGGTGAGTCCGAGGTCGCGTTGCAGCCGGCGCAGCAGGTTCATGATCTGCGCCTGCACGCTCAGGTCGAGCGACGCGATCGGCTCGTCGAGGACGATCAGGTCGGGTTCCCCGGCCAACGCGCGGGCGATGCCGACCCGCTGGCGTTGGCCGCCGGACAGCTCGTGCGGGTGCCGGCCGGCCGTCTCCGGCCGCAGGCCCACCAGGTCGAGCAGCTCGGCGACCCGGTGCCGGCGGGCGTCGGCCGAGCGCGCCAGCCGGTGCACGACAAGCGGTTCGGCGATGCTCGCGCCCACGGTGCGGCGCGGGTCCAGCGACGCCTGCGGGTCCTGGAACACCATGGCCACCCGGCGGCGCAGCCCGCGCAGCCGGCGACGCGACCAGCCGGTGACGTCCTGCCCGCCGACGACGATCCGGCCGCCGGTCGGGGCCACCAGCCGCAGCAGCGCCAGGCCGGTGGTGGACTTGCCGCTGCCGGACTCCCCCACCAGGCCCAGGGTCTCGCCCGACCGTACGGCCAGCGACACCCCGTCCACCGCCCGCACCGGTGGGCCACCGGGGCTGGGGAACCAGACGGTGAGGTCGTCGAGTTCGGCGATCGTTCCCGTACTCATCGGTCCTCCGGGGTGGACGGGCCCGGGTCGGCGGCGGCGGGCCGGGTCGCGGCCGCGTCGGCCCGGGACCCGGCAGCGGTGGCGGGGTAGAAGGTACGGACCCGGTGGGCGGGGGCGATCGGGACCAGCGGCGGCAGCTCGTGGGCGCAGCGGGCGTCCCCGCGCACCGGGCAGCGGGGCCAGAACGCGCACCCGGGCGGCAGGTCGAGCGGGCTGGGCGGCGCGCCGGGGATCGCCGCCAGGTCCTCCCCCGGAACGCCGGGCCGGGGCCGGGCCGCCAGCAGGGCCCGGGTGTACGGGTGTCCCGGCGCGACGAGGACCGCGTCGACCGGGCCCTGCTCGACGATCCGTCCCCCGTACATCACCGCGACGGTGTCGGCGATCCCGGCCACCACGCCGAGGTCGTGGGTGATCCAGACGACCGCGGTGCCGAGCCGGCGGCGCAGGTCGGCGACGAGTTCGACGATCTGCGCCTGGGTGGTGACGTCCAGCGCGGTGGTCGGCTCGTCGGCGATGAGCAGGGCCGGTTCGCAGGCCAGGGCCATCGCGATGACGACCCGTTGCCGCATCCCGCCGGAGAACTCGTGCGGGTGGGCGTCCACCCGCCGGCCGGGCGCCGGGATGCCGACCAGGTCGAGCAGCTCGACGGCGCGGGAGCGGGCCTGCCGCCGGCTCATCCCGAGGTGTTCCTCGCACGCCTCGGCGACCTGCCGGCCGACGGTGAGCACCGGGTTGAGGGTGGTCATCGGGTCCTGGAAGACGAAGCCGACGTGCCGGCCCCGCCACCGGCGACGGTCCGACCCGGACATGTCGGTCAGGTCCCGGCCCAGCAGCCGGACCCGGCCGGTGACGGTCGCGGAGCGCGGGGCCAGCCCGGTGGCGGCGAGCACCGTCATGCTCTTGCCGCTGCCGGACTCCCCGACCAGGGCGAGGGTCTCGCCGGGGGCCACCGACCAGTCGACCCCGGCGACCGCGCGGGCCGGGCCGTTGCGGGTGCCCAGGGTGACCGTCAGGTCGCTGATCTCCAGCACCGGCGTGTCCCCGGCGACCCGGGGCGACGGTACGGCGGCTCCGCTCATCGGGTGCTCCTGCGGGCTTCGCTGACGGTGAGCTGACGGGGGTCGAGCACGTCGCGCAGGGCGTCACCGACCAGGTTGAACGCGAGCACGGTCAGGAAGATCGCCGCGCCGGGGAAGAACCCCAGCCACCAGGCGTCGGTGACGAAACCGCGCCCGTCGTAGAGCATCCGGCCCCAGGCCGGCGCGGGGGGCTGCACGCCCAGCCCGAGGAAGGACAGCGCCGCCTCGGAGAGGATCGCGAAGGCCAACGACAGGGAGGTCTGCACGATCAGCGGGGCGGCGATGTTGGGCAGCACGTGCCGGCGCAGGATGCGCAGGTCGGAGGTGCCGATGGAGACGGCGGCCCGGACGAAGACCTGCTCCCGTACGGCGAGCACACCGGCCCGGGTCACCCGCGCGAAGATCGGGGTGTAGACCACCCCGATGGCGGTCGTGGCGGTGACCAGCCCCGGGCCGAGGACCGCGACGATCGCCACGGCGAGCAGCAGCACCGGGAACGCGAACAGCACGTCCATGCCGCGCATGAGGACGTTGTCCGTCCAGCCGCCGTACCAGCCGGCGAGCAGGCCGACGGTGACCCCGACGGCCAGGGCGATGCCGACGCTGACCAGGCCCACCTGCAACGACACCCGGGCCGCCACCAGGACCCGGCTGAGCACGTCGCGGCCCAACTCGTCGGTGCCGAACGGGTGCGCGCCGCTGGGCGGGCGCAGCATCTCCTCGACGTCCACGTCGTTGGTCCCGGCCGGGGCGAGCCACTGCCCGGCCAGCCCGACGACCAGCAGGACCAGCAGCACCACCGTGCCGGCGACGGCCGGCGGGTCGTGCCACAGCGCGGTCAGCACCCGGCGCAGGGTGCCCGCCCCGCCGGCCGCCACCGGCGGACGGTCGTCGACCGGGTCGACCGGCGGGGCGGCGGGGGGCGTCGCCCGGTCCCCGGCGCTCATCGCAGCGTGATCCTCGGGTCGAGGCGGGCGTAGAGGACGTCCACCAGCAGGTTCATCAGCAGGAACAGGGTGGCCACGAAGAGCACCGCGCCCTGCAGCACCGGATAGTCGCGGGCCTGGACGGCGTCGTAGGTGAGCCGGCCGACGCCCGGCCAGGCGAACAGCACCTCGATCACGATCACCCCGCCGACCAGGCTGGCCAGTTGCACCCCGACCACGGTGACCACCGGGATCAGCGCGTTGCGCAGCACGTGTCGCACGACCACCACCCGGGGGCGCAGCCCCTTGGCCTCGGCGGTGCGGACGTAGTCCTCGGCGAGCACCTCCAGCACCGAGGAGCGGATGAACCGGGTGAGGATGGAGGCGGTGACCAGGCCGACGGCGGCGGCGGGCAACACCACGTGCGACGCCCAGCCCACCGGGTCGTCGGTGAGCGCCACGTACCCCGACGGGGGAAGCCAGCCGAGCACCCCGGCGAAGAGCAGGATGCCCATGATGCCCGTCCAGAAGTCGGGGACGGAGACGCCGAACTGGCTGAACACCCGGGCGGCGTGGTCGACGAACGATCCGCTGCGCACCGCGGAGAGCACCCCGAGCGGGAAGGCGACGAGCAGGGCGAGCAGCACGGCGGTCACCGCCAGGGACAGGGTGGCGGGCAGCCGTTGCAGCACGATCGTGGTGACCGGCTGGCCGCTGCGGAAGCTGACCCCGAGGTCACCGGTGAGCGCGTTGCCGACGTAGCTGAGGTACTGCACGACCAGCGGACGGTCCAGCCCGGAGCGTTCCCGCAGCGCGTCGTAGGTCTGCTGGTCGAAGCGGGTGCCCAGGGAGACCCGGACCGGGTCGCCGGGGACCAGTTGCAGCAGCAGGAAGACCACCAGGGTCACCCCGAACAGGACGACGACCGACTGGAGCAGCCGCCGCAGGACGAAGCGTCCCACCCCGCCCCCTCAGCGGTTCAGGGCGACGTCGCGGAACCGGATCGCCCGGTCGGAGCGGACCTGGTAGCCGGTGACCTTCGCCGACCAGCCCTGGACCACGTCCGGGTTGTAGAGGTAGATGTAGCTGGCGTCGTCGACGATCTGCTTCGCGGCCCGCTCGTACGTCTGTTTGCGGACGCCCTCGTCGGTCTGGGTGCGGGCCTGGTCGAGCAGGGTGTCGACGGCGGGGTTGCTGTACCTGTGGAAGTTGAACGTGCCGCCGGTGTGGTGCTGGGCGTAGTAGAACTCGTCCGGGTCGATGTTGCCCAGCCAGCCGAGCAGGAAGGCGTCGAAGTTCCCCTTGCCCTGCTCGTCGAGCCACTGGGCGAAGTCCAGGGTGCGGATCTTCACGGTGATCCCGACGTCCTTCAACTGGGCGGCGATCACCTGGGCGGCGGTGACCGTCTCCGGGTACTCGCTGGTGACCATCAGGTCCATGGTGCGGCCGCTGACGCCGGCCTGGCCGAGCAGTTGCCGGGCCTGCTCCGGGTCGTGCCGGTACGGCGCGTAGTCGTAGTACCAGGAACTGCCCCTGGGGATGGCGGTCTGGTTGGCGGTGGCCTGGCCGAACTTGGCGGCCTTGGTGATCGCCTCCCGGTCCAGGGCGAACGCGACGGCCCGGCGCACGTTGACGTCGTCGTACGGCTTGCGTGCCTCGTTGAGGGCGAGGTACCAGTAGTCGGTGGAGGGGGTGGTGGCGACGGTCAGCGCGCCGTCCTCCTTGAGGGTCGGCACCTGCTGGGGTGGCAGGTTGTCGGTCCACTGCACCTCGCCGCCGCGCAGGTTCTGCCACGCCACCGTCGGGTCCTTGACGAAGGTGAAGGTGACCCCGTCGAGCTTCGGTTTCGGCCCCCAGTAGGCGTCGTTGCGGGTCAGTTTGATGGTGTCGCCGGAGGTGTAGGAGGCGACGGTGAACGGGCCGCTGCCCACCGGCCGGGTCTTGATCGCGCCCGACTCGACGTTGGCCTTCTGGACGATCGCGACGCCCTTGAAGCCGCCGAGGTTGGCCAGCAGGTTGGGGGTGGGCGCGGTCAGCGTGACCACCACCGTGGCCGGGTCGGGCGCGGTCACCGTCTTGACGGTGGCGAACTTGTACGCCGCGTTCAGCTTCTCGTCGATGATCCGCTGGTAGGAGTAGACGACGTCCTGTGCGGTCAGCGGCGACCCGTCGGAGAACCGGGCCCCCTCGCGGAGGGTGAAGGTCCAGGTGAGCTGGTCGCTGCTGGTGGTCCACTTCGTGGCCAGCGCGGGCCCCATCTTCAGGTCGGCGTCCGGCTCGACCAGGGTGTCGTAGACGTTCTCCAGCACCTGGAAGCTGTGGTAGGCCGACGTCTTGTGCGGGTCGAGCTGGTCGGGTTCGCCACCGATGGCGGCGGTGAGCGTGCCGCCGGTCGATCCCCCGGCGGTGGACCCGCCGTTGACGTCGACGCTCTCTCCGGCGCTGCACCCGGCCAGCGCGGTCAGGGCGACGGCGAGCGCCGCTGCGACGATCTTCGATCTGGTCATGGACTCGGTCACCCTTCGTCGCCTGGCAGATCAGAATGGCGAGTCTTCTCCGCCGGGCGGGGCGATGTCAACAAAACCCGACCAAAGTGGTGTTAAATCCTGGAAATCAGTGCAATCGACGACCGTCGCGGGTGGAGGGTGCACAGCGGACCGCTCCCGTACCGGCTCTGTTTCCCGTCCGAGGCCTGTCGAAACCCGGGCCGGGGTCAGTCGTCGGCGGGGCGGGTGAGGGTGCGGCTGCGTCCCCGGAACTCGGCCACCACCTCGCCGTCGCGGGTGACGGTGACGTCGTAGATGCCGCTGCGGCCGTACCTGACGCGTTCGGTGGCGGACGCGGTCAGCAGATCACCCTCGCGGACCGGACGCAGGAAGCTGATCTCGCCGCCGGCCGCGACGGTGGCCGGGCCGTGCGTGTTGCAGGCCAGCGCGAAGGCGGTGTCGGCGAGCAGGAAGACGAACCCGCCGTGGCCGATGCGGTGGCCGTTGACCATCCCGGCGGTCACCCGCATCCGCGCCACCGCCGTACCGCCGCCGGCGTGCACCAGCTCGATGCCGAGCCCCCTCGACGCCACATCGGCGTCGAACATCTCGTGGGCCGCGGTCCGGGGCGGCGGCACCGCAGCGCCGTCGGCCCGCCCGGCGGGGTCCGCTTCGCGGGGGTACGGGCTGCGGTCCGGCACTGTTCCTCCTGACGGTCGGGGCACGCCGACGGTCGGGGCGCACTGACGGTCGTGGCGCGACGACCGGCACCCGGCCGGCCGCACCGCCGACCGTACGCTGCCGATGGTGACCGGCCACGGCACCCGGGCCGGGCTATGCTCACGGACGAGTCGGCGGTGGGGCCCGCCGTCCCGGCCCGACCGGGAGAACCGCGCGGACGCGCCAACGGTCCCTGCCAGTGCCCGGCGATACTGGTGGGGAGGTCCCGATGACGTCACCGTCGTCGCGGCGCGTCGATCCCGACGTCGACCTGCGGGTCCCGGCCGACCGGGGCGAACTGGCCGCGCACCCGGCCGCCGTGCTGGGCGTGGTCGCCGCCGGTGGGGCGCTCGGGGCGCTCGCCCGCGCCGGGGTGCAGGCCGCCCTGCCACACCCCCCGACCGGCTTCCCCTGGTCCACCTTCACGGTCAACGTCACCGGGTGCCTGCTGATCGGGGCGCTGATGGCGGTGCTCGGCCGACGACGGGCCGGCCCGCTGGTCCGGCCGCTGCTCGGGGTGGGCGTGCTCGGCGGGTTCACCACCTTCTCCACGTACGCGATGGACGTCCACCGGGCGCTGGCCGCCGGGGCCGCCGGGACGGCGCTGGCCTACCTGGTCGCCACCCTGGTCGGTGGGCTCGCGGCCGTCGCCGCCGGTGACGCCCTGGCCGGCCTGCTGCTGGACCGCACCGACCGCCACCGGCCCGCCGCCGGCCGGGGCGGGCGCGGGCCCGGCCGGTCCGGCCCGGCGGCGGGGTGGACCGGCCGGCGGGAGGCCCGGTGAGCGTGCTGCTGATCGCGCTCGGTGCGGCCCTGGGCGCGCCGCTGCGCTACCTCACCGACCGGGCCGTGCAGGCCCGCCACCGCTCCCGGTTCCCGTGGGGGACGCTGACCGTCAACGTCGCCGGGTCGCTGCTGCTCGGCGTGGTGACCGGGGTGCCCGCCGGGCCGGCGGTGACCGCGCTGGTCGGCACCGGCTTCTGCGGCGCGCTGACCACCTGGTCCACCTTCGGCTACGAGACGGTCCGGCTGGCGCGGGCCGGTGACCGGCTCCCCGCGCTGGTCAACGTGTTGATCAGCGTGGTCGCCGGGCTGGGCGCGGCGGCGCTCGGCTTCGCGCTGGCCCGCGCGCTGGCCGGCTGACCGCCGGCCCGCTCAGCCGACCGGGGTCGCCGCCTGCCCCGGACCGTGCGCGTGGTCGTGCCCGTGCTGGTGGTGGTCGTGCCCGTGCTGGTGGTGGTCGTGCCCGTGCTGGTGGTGGTCGTGCCCGTGCTGGTGATGGTGGTGGCCGTGCCCGTCGACCGGGTCGTCGGGGTGGTCGTGCGGGGTCTGCGGGCGGCCCACCTTGTCGGCGAAGCCCGGCATCAGCACCCGGTAGGCGCAGGTGTCGCAGTTCATCCGGATGTCCCCGCGCAGCGCCTCGGTGTACCGCTCCAGCACCAGATCGGCCAGGGCGTCACAGTCGCCGATCAGGTCCGCGACCCGGACGTCCAGGTCGGGATGGGCGGCGGCGAACGCCTGCGACTGCGCCACGATCCGGTCCGGCAGCACCCCGGCGAACAGGAAGTACGGGGCGACCACGATCCGCCGGGCGCCGAGCAGGCGCAACCGGTCGAGCACCGCCGGCACCGAGGGCTCGGCCAGCGAGATGAACCCCGGTTCGACCCCGGCGTAGCCGCGCCCCTCCCACAGCAGCCGGGCCACCTTCGCCACCTCGGCGTTGGCGTCCGGGTCGGTCGCGCCCCGCCCGATCAGCGCCACCCAGGTGCCGGCCCGGTCGACCCCGGCCAACGCCGCGTCGATCCGTTCCTCCAGCACGCTGTGCAGCAGCGGATGCGGGCCGAGCGGTCGCCCGTACCGGTAGGTCAGACCGGCGTGGCGCTCCTGCTCGCGGGCCATCGCGGCCGGGATGTCCCCCTTGCCGTGACCGGCGGCCGTGAGCACCAGCGGCAACGCGACGAGCGCCCGGTGACCCTTCGCGACCAGCGCGGTCACCGCGTCGGTCAGCGGCGGGCGGGACAGCTCGATGAACCCGCCCTCGACGTCGCCGACGGCGGCCCCCGCCCGGTCCCGCACCCGGTCGACGAGCGCGGCGAACTGGTCGACCCCGGCCGCGCTGCGCGTGCCGTGCCCGACGATGACCAGTGCGGTCATGTTTCCTCCAGGTAGAGCAGGGCGTTGAGGGCGGCGGCGGCGACCGCCGAGCCACCCTTCTCGCCGATGTTGGACACGGCGGGCAGGCCACTGGCCCGCAACGCCGCCTTGGACTCGGCGGCCCCGACGAAGCCCACCGGCAACCCGACCACCAACGCCGGGTCGGCTTCCAGCCCGATCAGTTCGACGAGCGCGGTCGGCGCGCAGCCGACCACCCAGACCGCCCCCGGGCCGACCCGGTCGGCGGCGATCCGCACGGCCGCCGCCGACCGGGTCAGGCCGGTCTGTCGGGCCAGCGCGGCGGCGGCCGGGTCGGCGACCGGGCAGACGATCTCCCGCCCGGCGCCGGTGATCCCGGCGGCCACCATCGCCACGTCGGTCACGATCGGTGCCCCGGCGCGCAGCGCGGCCGACCCGCCGGCCAACGCCGCCTCGTCGCAGACCAGGTCGGTGACGTAGTCGAGGTCGGCGCTGGCGTGCACCACCCGCTCGACGACCGCCCGGGTCAGCGGCGGCAGGCCGCCCAGGTCGACCCGGTCCCGCAGGATCCGGTACGACTCCTGTTCGATGGGGTGGACGACCCGGCTCACCGCCCACCTCCCGGGGTGGGCCGGCGGCGGGCCGGGTGGATGCTGGTCATGGTGCTCCTCGACGGTCGGTGGTGACCCGGATCGCGTCCACCGGGCAGATCTCCAGGCACTCCAGGCAGCCGGTGCAGCGGTCGACGCGGACGGTCAGGCCGCCGGGCACCGGGCGGATCGCGTGGGTGGGGCAGGTCAGCAGGCAGGCTCCGCAGCCCTGGCAGGCGTCGATCACCACCGGCGGCGGCACCCCGACCGGGGTGGGCACCGGCACGGCGGGCGTCATCCGCGCCACCGGTAGCCCCGGGGGGTGACCATCCGGCCACCGACCAGCCGGGTCTGCGAGCTGCCCACCACCACCAGCCCGTACATGTCGACCACGGTCGGGTCGAAGGTGGCCAGGGTGGCCAGGTGGACCTGCTCGTCGGGACGGCTGGCGTTGCGGACCACCCCGACCGGGGTCTGCGGCGGGCGGTGCGCGGCGAACGTCGCCAGCACCGCGCCGAGCTGCCAGTCCCGGGCCCGGCTACGCGGGTTGTAGAGCAGCGCCACCAGGTCCGCCTCGGCGGCGGCGGCGACCCGCCGTTCGATCACCGCCCACGGGGTGTGCAGGTCGGACAGGCTCAGGTAGACGTGGTCGTGGCCGATCGGCGCACCGAGCAGGGCGGCAGCGGCCAGCGCGGCGGTCACCCCGGGCACCCCGACCACGTCGATCCGCTCGTCGGCGTACTCCAGGGCGGGGCTGGCCATCGCGTACACCCCGGCGTCGCCGGAACCGACCAGCGCGACGGCATGCCCGGCGGTGGCTTCGGCGACGGCGCTACGGGCCCGTTCCTCCTCCGCGCCGAGCCCGCTGGCGAGCACCCGGGTGCCCGGTCGCAGCAGGTCACGGACCTGGTCGACGTACTGGTCGAGGCCGACGACCACGGCGGCCCGGCGCAACTCGGCCACGGCGCGCGGGGTACGCAGGTCGGCCGCGCCGGGACCCAGGCCGACGATCGCCAGCCGGCCGCGCGGGGCGTGCCGGGCGACCGCGACGGTGGCCATCGCCGAGGCGGTCTTGGGCACCAGCAGGGTGCCGCCGTCGCGCAACGCCGCCGCCTCGGCGACGCTGGGCGTGCCGACGGCGGCCCGGACCACCTCGCTGGGGTGCGGCACGTCCACCGCCGAAAGCTCCGCCGCCGGCCAGGTCCGCAGCGGTACGCCGAGCGCGTCGGCGGTGGCCCGGATGCCCTCCTCGTCGGCCTTCACGTCGACGCTGGCCAGGCAGCGCAGGCTGGCCGGGCTCAACCCGGCGTCGGCGAGCGCCCGACGCAGTAGCGCGTCGACCTCGGCGGCGGGCACCCCCCGGCTGGAGCCGACCCCGGCGACCAGGGACGGGGGTCGCAGCACGACGGTCCGGTCGTCGACCGGCACCACCCGGTCGGTGACCAGCACCCGGTACCCACCGTCCGGGTCGGACCCGGCGGGCGGGTGTCCCCCGGTGGGCGGTTCACGGTGGACGTTGGGCGGCAGGGCGGGCAGCGGCCACACCGCGTCGGCGACCAGCCGGACCGGTTCACCGTCGAGGATCGCCCGGGACACCGCGGCCACCGCACCCTCGACCGGCCAGCCGAGGGTGTCCAGGCCGGGCAGGTCGACCGCGTCGGTGGCGGTGGTGACCACCGGCCGGGCGTCGAGCAGCGCGGCCACCTCGGCGGCGAGCGTGTTCGCGCCCCCCGCGTGCCCGCCGAGCAGGGCCACGGCGTGCCGGGCGGCCTCGTCGACCACCACCACCGCCGGATCGGTGCGCTTGTCGCCGAGCAGCGGCGCCACCACCCGGACCACCGCACCGGTGGCCAGGAACGCCACCACCGCGTCGCACGTCGTCCACGCGGTCCGCAGCGCGTCGGCGACCCCGTCGGCCTCGACCAGCCGGGCGTGCGGCCAGGCGGCGGCCAGGGTCCGGGCGTGCCGGCGGCCGGCGGCGGTGGCCGCGACGAGCCCGACCCGGTGCGGGCCGGTGTCGGGCGTGTCCCGGTGCCGGTGTGGTGCGGTGCTGGTCACGGACGCTCCCCGGTGAGGACGACCACCGGGTTGGTGGCCGCGAGTCGGACGGACCCGCCGGGCAGATCGGCGAGGCGGGCGGCGGCGAGTTGGCTGCCGGTCACCGTGTAGCCGGCGGCGCGCAGCAGGTGCACGGCCGGGGCCACCCGGTCCAGGGCGGCGAGGGTGACCACCACCCGGTCGGGACGGCGGTCGGCGACGGCGGCCAGCACGTCGGTCCCGCCACCGCCGACGAAGACGGCGTCCGGATCGGGCAGCCCGGCCAGGGCGGCCGGCGCGGCACCGGTCACCACCCGGACGTCGACGCCGTGCCGGGCGGCGTTGCCGGCCACCGGTGCCGTCGGGTCCCGTTCCACGGCGATCACCGCCGCGCCGAGCAGCGCACACTCGATGCCCACCGATCCGCTGCCCGCGCCGACGTCCCAGACCAGCCGACCGAGCCGGGGCCGCAACCGGGCGACGGCCAGCGCCCGCACCTCGGCCTTGGTGATCATCGAGTCCCGGTGCCGGTACGCGGACTCGGGCAGCGCCCAGCCCCCGGCGGGCGCGGCGGCCGGCTGGTTGTCGCGGCGCACCGGCCCGACAGTGCCACCGCACCCGGCCGCACCACCCGCACCGGCGGGCGTCGCACCGGGATCGTCGGCCGCACCGGCAGGCGTCGTACCGGCGTCGTCGGCCGCAGCGGCGAGGCTGAGCACGACGTGCGGGTCGGCCCAGCGGCGGCCGGCGGCCTGCTCCGGGGTGACCCGGGTGACCCGCTCGGCGGGGGTACCGAGGTGCTCGGCCACCAGCAGGTGGCGGGACCAGCCGGCCAGCCCGACCCCGAGCTCGGCGGCCCCGGCGTCCGGCGCGGTCAGCACGGCGACGGCGGGCAGTGCCCGGCAGGCATTCAGCGCGGGGCCCACCTGCCGGCCGTGGGCGGTCACCACCACCGCACCGTCCCAGTCGAGTCCGGCGCGGGCGAACGCGGCGGCCACGCTGGACACCGCCGGCAGCACCCGCACCGGCAGCGCGGCGGCGCGCAGCCGGCGTACCACGCCGAACAGGCCGGGGTCGCCGCTGGCCAGCACCACGGCCGCAACCCCGGCGGCGTGCGCGGCGGCGAGCCGGTCCAGCGCCGGGGCGAGCGGGCCGAGGGTGACGGTGTCGACGCCGGCCGGCACCGGCACGGCGGCCAGGTGCCGGGCCGCCCCGACGACCAGCCCGGCCCCGGCCAGGACGGCGAGCGCCGGTGGCGGCAGCGGCCGGCCGGCCGCGTCCATCCCCAGCACCACGACCGGATCCGGCACCCCGACGACCGGGGCCGGGCCGGGGAGCGGCTCCGGTCGCGTCACGCCGGCCACCGGCCCGAGGAGGCGACCAGGTGGTCGCCGGTGAAGTCGACCATCGCCACGTCGACCGTGAGCGTCGGCCCGGCGAAGCGGCGCAGCACCTGGCGGACCCGGTCGCAGAGCAGGTCACCGGCGGGACGCAGCAACCCGGCCGCCTCCCACAGCTCGTAGGCGTGCCGGCCGGTGTTGGCCGCCGTCACCGCCGCCACCAGGTCGGCGTCGCCACCGGCCTCGGCGGTCACCGCACCGAGCAGCGACAGGTCCACCTTCGACCGGGTGTAGTGGGTCATCAGGATGCCGGCGGCGAGTTTCGCCAGCTTGCCGGCCATCCCGACGAAGACCACCCCGGTCATCGCGTCGCCGACGGCGGCGGTGACGGCCGCGCCGGTGAAGTCGCCGACCTCGACGAAACACACCTCCGGCAGCTCCGGCAGCAACGCGCGGGCGGCCTTCTCGGTGCGCCCGCCGGTGCACAGCACCACGGTCCGCTGCCCCTGGGCGGCCATCACGTGCACCGCCTGCACCACGCTGGCCCGCCAGGAGGCGGTGGAGAACGGCCGGACGACGCCGGTGGTGCCGAGGATGGAGATGCCGCCGACGATGCCGAGCCGCCGGTTGGTGGTCTTGCGGGCCATCACCTCGCCACCCGGCACGCTGATCACCACCCGCACCCCCACCTCGGTCAGGTCGACCACCTCGGCGACGGCCTGGCCGATCATCCGGCGGGGGGTGTCGTTGATGGCCGGTCCGCCGACGGCGAGGCCGAGCCCGGGGCGGGTGACGGTGCCGACGCCGACCCCACCGGCGAGTTCCAGGCCGGGGACCGGCCGCCAACCGACGGTCGCGGTGAGGTGCGCGCCGTGGGTGACGTCCGGGTCGTCCCCGGCGTCCTTGACCACCACCGCCTCGGCCGTCGGTTCGGGCCGGGCGGTCAGGTCGCAGCGGGCCACCGGGAAGGTCACCCGCCGCCCGGCGGGCAGCCCGATCTCCACCTCCCCCGGGGGTACGCCGGTGACCAGGGCGGTCACCGCCGCCTTCGCCGCCGCCGTCGCGCACGCGCCGGTGGTCCAGCCGGTACGCAACGCCACCGGCCGGACCTTCGCGGTACGCGGCAGGTCCGGCTCGCGCAGCGGCGGCTCGGCGTACGTCACGGGGTAACGTCCTCCACGGCGGCCCGGGACCGGCGCAGCTCGGCGCGGGCGGCCGGCTCGGCCCGCCGGAAGGTGTGGAAGTGCCCGGGGTGGTAGAGGTGCGACCGGGTGCCGGTGGCGGCGAGCGCCGGCCCGACCAGGAACAGGGTGTGCTTCCACAGCCGGTGTTCCCTGACGGTGGCCGCCAGCTCGCCGAGGGCGCACCGCACCACCAGTTCGTCCGGCCAGGTCGCCTGGTAGGCCACCACCACCGGCGTGTCGGCCGGGTAGCCGCCGGCGAGCAGTTCGGTCTGGGCCTGCCCGGCGCGGGCGGCGGACAGGAACAGCGCCATGGTGGTGCCGTGCCGGGCGAATTCGCGGACCCGCTCCCCCGCCGGCATCGGCGTCTTGCCGCCCTCCAGCCGGGTGAGGATCACCGACTGGGCCACCTCGGGGATGGTCAGTTCCCGGCCGACTATGGCGGCGACGGCGGTGAACGAGGACACCCCGGGGACGATCTCCACGGCCAGGTCGAGGGCCCGGCACAGGTCGAGCTGCTCCTGCACGGCACCCCACAGCGCCGGGTCGCCGGAGTGGATGCGGGCCACGGTGAGCCCGTCGGCGGCGGCCCGCCGGTACAGCGGCAGCACCCCCTCGATGGGCAGCTGCGACGAGTCGACGATCGCGGCGTCGGGCCGGGCGTGGGCCAGCACGTCCGCGTGCACCAGGCTGGCCGCCCAGATCACCACGTCGGCGTCGGCGATCACCCGGGCGGCACGCAGGGTGAGCAGGTCGGCGGCACCGGGACCGGCCCCCACGAACCACACCTTTCCGGTGGACGTCACAGTTTTCCTCCCCGCCGGTCCCGACGGGCCGGGACCAGCAGCGTCGACAGGTAGGGCAGCTCGTCGTCCGGGCCGACCGGCCCGATCCGTTCGTCGGGCAGGCCGAGGCCGCAGCCGAGCACCGCGTCGTCGAGCCGGTCGTGGCGGCGCAGCTCGTCGACGAGTTCCCGGTGCCGCCGCCAGCCCTTGTAGACCACCACGGTGCCGGGCCCGGCGAGGGCGTCGGCGACCGGCGTCGGGCCGGCGGTGGCCGGCAGCAGGGTCAGCGGCTCCCGCCCCTGGCACAGCGGGACGCCGCTGCGGGCGGCCAGCTCCTGCATGGCGGTGACGCCGGGCACGGTGCGCAGCCGTACCGCCGGCCGCAGCGCGCGGACCCCGTCGGCCAGGTAGGTGAAGGTGGAGTAGACGTTGGGGTCGCCGATGGTGGCGAACGCGACCGAGCGGGCCCCGGCGTCGAAGGCGTCGACGACGGCGCGGGCGGCGGCGTCCCAGGCGGCTTCCCGGCGCGCGGTCACCCCGCCCCGGTCCTCGAGGGCGAACGGCAGCCGGCGCAGCCGGTCCGCCGGCACGTGCGCGCGGACCGTCGTCTCGGCCCGGCCGGGGGGCGTCGCCGGGTCCGCCGCCAGCCGGTCCAGCACCGGTACGACCACCAGGTCGGCCTCGACCAGCACCCGCACCGCCCTGAGGGTGAGCAGTTCCGGGTCCCCCGGCCCGACCCCCACCCCGGTCAGCGTCGGGGGTTCCGTCGGCGTGGCCCGGCCGGCGTCGGCGTCGGGCGGGTGGTCCGCCCCGGTGCCGGTCACCGGGCCGCCGCCTCGACCAGCCGGCGGGCGGCCCGGGGGTGACCCGCCCAGTGGGTGTGCAGGTAGGAGGCGTGCACCTGACCGGTGACGAAACCGTGGTCGGCACCGTCCCACCGCCAGGCGGGCCGGTCGCCGTGGCCGGGGTCGGTGACGGTGCGGTGGAACTCGTGGCCGCGTACCCGCTCACCGGTGGCGTGGACCGGGGAGTCGGTGGCGGCGACCGCGTCGCGGTAGCCGAGGGTGAGCCGGCCGGACATCCGGGCGTGGTGGTCGAGCCGCCCGCACATCGGCGCCCCGTCCAGGGAACGGCCGAGGTAGAGCAGCCCGGCGCACTCGGCGACCACCGGCCCGGCGAAGCCGGCCAGCTCGGCGCGGAGCCCGGTGTTGTCGCTCAACGCCTCGACGTGCACCTCGGGGAATCCGCCGCCGATGACCACGGCCCGGGTGCCGGTGGGCAGGGCCGGGTCACGCAGCGGGTCGAACGGGGCCACGGTCGCGCCGGCGGCGGTGAGCAGTTCGGCCGTCTCGGCGTACGAGAAGGTGAAGGCGGCACCGGCGGCGACCGCGACGACCGGCCGGTCCCCGCCGGCCGGGCCCCCGACGGCGGTGCCCGGATCCCAGGCGTCCACGGTCAACGGCGGGGCGCTGCGCGCCAGGTCGAGCACGGCGTCGAGGTCGACGGTGGCCTCGACCAGCCCGGCGAGCGCGTCGACGACGGCCAGTGACTCCGGTGCCCGTTCGGCGACCGGCACCAGCCCCAGGTGGCGGGCCGGCGCGGCCACCTCGACGGCCCGGGTCACCGCCCCCAGCACCGGTACGCCCACCTCGGCGAGCGCGTCGCGCAGCAGGGTCTCGTGCCGGGGCGAGCCGACCCGGTTGAGGATCACCCCGCCGACGCGTACGGCCGGGTCGAAGGCGCGCATGCCGAGCACCAGCGCGGCGGCCGAGCGGCCCTGCGCGGTGGTGTCCAGCACCAGCAGCACCGGCGCGTCGACCAGCGTGGCGACGTGCGCGGTGGAGGCGAAGCCGCCCCGGCCGACCGCGCCGTCGTGCAGCCCCATCACCCCCTCGACCACGGCGACGTCGGCGGGGGTGGGGACGCTCGCGCCGTGCCGCAGCAGCGGGGCGACCAGGTCCTCGCCGACCAGCCACGGGTCGAGGTTGCGACCGGGCCGGCCGGCGGCGAGCGCGTGGTAGCCGGGGTCGATGTAGTCGGGGCCGACCTTGTGCGGGCTGACCGTGAGGCCCCGGCGGCGCAGCGCGGCGAGCAGCCCGGTGGCGACCGTGGTCTTGCCGTGTCCGCTGGCCGGTGCGGCGACCACCAGCCGGGACAGCGCCCACGGGCCGGTCGGCGCGCCGGACGGCGGCACGCCCGGGTGGCCGGCCGGCGCGTTGCCCGGCGGGCGGCGCTGGTCGGTGCGGCGGGTCGGTCCGGTCACCACTCGATGCCCTTCTGGCCCTTCTGGCCGGCGTCCATCGGGTGCTTGACCTTGGTCAGTTCGGCGACCAGGTCGGCGGCGGCGACCAGCCGCGGGTCGGCGTCCCGGCCGGTGATCACCACGTGCTGGAAACCGGGCCGGTGGGTGAGGGTGTCGACCACCTCGTCGACGTCCACCCAGCCCCACTTCATCGGGTAGGTGAACTCGTCGAGGACGTACAGGCCGTAGCGCTGCGCGGCCAGGTCACGCTGGATCTGCCGCCAGCCCTCCAGGGCGTCGGCGGCGTGGTCGGCGTCGCCGCCGCGCTGGATCCACGACCAGCCCTCGCCCATCTTGTGCCAGGCCACCGGCGCGCCCTGCCCGGTGTCGGCGTGCACCTGGCCCAGGGCGCGGAAGGCGTTCTCCTCGCCCACCCGCCACTTGGCGCTCTTGACGAACTGGAACACCCCGATCGGCAGCCCGGCCGTCCAGGCCCGCAGTGCCAGTCCGAACGCCGCCGTCGACTTCCCCTTCATCTGCCCGGTGTGCACGATGGTCAACGGGCGGTGCCGCCGCTGCCGGGTGGTCAACCCGTCGGCGGGCACGTGTTCCGGTTTTCCCTGCGGCATCAGCGCACGCTCCGATTCGCTCCGACGGTGGCGAGCCCGGCCAGCGGGTCGGCGGTGACCGTGTCCAGCCGGTGGTGGGCCGCGCCGAGCTGACCGGCCAGCCGGTGGGCCAGGTGCAGCCGCACCGGGCCGGATTCACAGTCCACCACGACGCAGGGCGCGCCGGTGGCGGCGAGCACGGCCGCCGCGCGCGCCGAACGCTCCAGCGGCCGGTGCCCGGCGGTGGCCCGGCCGTCGGTGACGACCAGCACCAGCGGACGCCGTCGCGGGTCCCGCAGCCGCTGCACCCGCAGCAGGTCGGCGGCGGCGAGCAGCCCCTCCGCCAGCGGGGTACGCCCACCGGTGGGCAGCTCGGCCAGCCGCGCCGACGCGGCCAGCACCGAGGACGTCGCCGGCAGCAGCACCTGCGCGCCGGCACCCCGGAAGGCGACCACCGCCACCGTGTCCCGCCGCTGGTAGGCGTCGGTGAGCAGGGCCAGCACCGCGCCCTTGACCGCCGACATCCGCTGCCGCGCGCCCATCGACCCGCTGGCGTCGACGACGAACAGCACCAGGTTGCCCTCGCGGCCCTCCCGGACCGCCTCCCGCAGGTCGTCGGGGCGCAGCAGCAGCCGGCCGCCGCACCGGCCCCGCCGGGCCTGGTGCGGGGCGGCGGCGCGCAGGGTCGCCGGCAGGTGCACCGCGGCCGGCCGGCCGGCGGGCACCCGGGCCCCGGTGGTGCGCCCGCGCCCGGTCCGGGCCCGCGAGCGCCGGCCGGGCACCCCGTCACCGACCCCCGGCGCGGTGAACAACCGGGCGGTCAACCCCCGCTGCGGTACGGCCACCGAGCCGGTGCCAGCCGGGTCACCCGGGTTCGCGGTGCCGCCCTGGCCGGGTCGCCCCGGACGGGCACCGGCGTGGTCGGCCGACCCGTCGTCGGGGCGTCCCGACCGGTCACCCGCGTCCGGTCCGCCGTCGACGGCGCGGTCCGGCCACCTGTCGTGCACGGCCGGCGGGGAGGTCGGGCCGGTCCGGGCGCGCGGTTCGTGGTCGTGGCCCGGCGATCCGGCGGCGGCGTCCTGCGGTCCACCGGCGGCATCGGGTGGCCCACCGTCCGACGGCCGCGCACCCGACCCGCCGTCGGGGCCGCCCGCCGTGGGGCCGCCCGGCCCACCGGCACCGTCCGGGCCGCCCGGGTCACCCGGACCGCTCGGGCCGGTGTCCGGCGGATCGTCGTCGGGGTGCTCGTCGCGGGCCCGCTGCAACGCCTCGTCGAGGCGCTTCTCGTCCAGGCCCGGGGTGTCGAACGGGTCGCGGCGACGGCGGTGCGGCAGGGCCAGCCGGGCGGCGACCCGGACGTCGTCGGCGGTCACCCGGTCCCGGCCCTGCCAGGCGGCGTGCGCGACGGCGGTCCGGGCGGTGACGATGTCGGCGCGCATCCCGTCCACGTCGAACGCGGCGCACACCTCGGCGATCTGCCGCAACGCGCCGTCGGGCAGCAGCACCCGGTCGAGCCGGTCCCGGGCGGCGGCCACCCGGGCGGCCACCTCGGCGTCGGCGGCGGCCCACCGGGCGGCGAACCCGGCCGGGTCGGCGTCGGCGGCGAGCCGGCGGCGCACCACCTCCACCCGGACGACCGGATCGCGGCTGGCGGCCACCTCGACGGTGAGCCCGAACCGGTCGAGCAGCTGCGGACGCAGCTCACCCTCCTCCGGGTTCATCGTGCCGACCAGCAGGAACCGGGCGGCGTGACTGACCGAGACACCTTCCCGTTCGACGTGGCAGCGGCCCATCGCGGCGGCGTCCAGGAGCAGGTCGACCAGGTGGTCGTGGAGCAGGTTCACCTCGTCGACGTAGAGCACCCCCCGGTGGGCGGCGGCGAGCAGGCCCGGCTCGAAGGCGCGTACCCCCTCGGCGAGGGCCTTCTCCAGGTCGAGCGAGCCGACCACCCGGTCCTCGGCGGCGCCGACCGGCAGCTCCACCAGCCGGGCCGGACGGCGCTCCACCGGCCCGGCGGCCGGGTCGTCGTGCCCGGCTGTCGGGTGGGGGCCGTCCGGGCAGGTCGGGTCGGGGGCGGCCGGGTCACAGCCGAACCGGCACCCGGCGACCCGGTCCACCGGTGGGAGCAGGGCCGCCAGGGCCCGCACGGCGGTGGACTTGGCGGTGCCCTTCTCACCCCGCACCAGCACCCCGCCGATGGCCGGGCTGACCGCGTTGAGCAGCAGCGCCAGCCGCATGTCGTCCATGCCGAGCACGGCCGAGAAGGGGAACCCGCTCACTGTGGTCGGAGGTGTCACTGTCGTTCCTCCAGGTCGCCCTCGGTGGCCAGGTACGTCTCCCGCAGGCGGTCCAGGGTGATGGGGTCGGGGGCCGCCCACAGGCCGCGTTCGGCGGCCTCCAGGAGCCGTTCGGTGATGCCGCGCAGCGCCCACGGGTTGGACCGCTCCAGGAACTCGCGGGTCTGCCCGTCGAACAGGTACGCCTCGGCGAGGCGCTCGTACATCCAGTCGTCGACGACCCCGGCGGTGGCGTCGTAGCCGAACAGGTAGTCCACTGTGGCCGCCAGCTCGAACGCGCCCTTGTAGCCGTGCCGGCGCATCGCCGCGATCCACTTCGGGTTGACCACCCGGGCCCGGAACACCCGCCGGGTCTCCTCGCCGAGGGTGCGGGTGCGCACGTCGTGCGGCATCGCCGAGTCGCCCACGTACGCGGCCGGCGCGACCCCGGTCAGGTGGCGCACCATCGCCACCATCCCCCCGTGGTACTGGAAGTAGTCGTCGGAGTCGACGATGTCGTGCTCGCGGGTGTCCTGGTTCTTCGCCGCCACCGCGATCCGGGCGAAGGACCGTTCCATGTCGGCCCGCGCCTCCCGCCCGTCCAGGCCCCGGCCGTAGGCGTAGCCGCCCCAGACGGCGTACACCTCGGCCAGGTCGGCGTCGGTGCGCCAGTTCCGGGCGTCGATCAGCGGCAGCAGTCCCGCCCCGTACGCCCCGGGTTTGGAGCCGAAGATCCGGGCGGTGGCCCGCCGCTCGTCGCCGTGGGTGGCGAGGTCGGCGGCCACGTGCGCGCGCAGGTAGTTGTCCCCGGCCGGCTCGTCGAGGGCGGCGACCAGCCGTACCGCGTCGTCGAGGAGGGCGACGACGTGCGGGAACGCGTCGCGGAAGAAGCCGGAGATGCGGACCGTGACGTCGACGCGGGGCCGGCCCAGTTCCGCCGGCGGCACCACCTCGACGCCGGTGACCCGCCGCGACCGGTCGTCCCACACCGGCCGGCAGCCGAGCAGGGCCAGCACCTCGGCGATGTCGTCGCCCTGGGTACGCATGGCGCTGGTGCCCCACACGGTCAGCCCGACCGACCGCGGATACTCCCCGGTGTCGGCGAGGTGGCGGGCGAGCAGCGAGTCGGCCAGCGCGACCCCGACGTCCCAGGCGTTGCGGCTGGGGATCGCCTTCGGGTCGACGGAGTAGAAGTTGCGGCCGGTGGGCAGCACGTTGACCAGCCCCCTGGTGGGTGACCCGGACGGTCCGGGTGGCACGAACCGGCCGGCGAGCGCGCCGAGGGTGTGGGTGATCTCGTCGGTGGTGCGGTCCAGCCGGGGCACCACCTCGCGGGCGGCGAACCGCAGCACCTCGGCGACGTCGGGGCAGGATCCGCCGGTCACCTCGGCGACCACCGGGTCGGCCCGGTCGGCGTCCCAGCCGAGGGTCTCCATGCCGAGGACAAGCCGCCGGGCCAGCCCCTCGATCAGGTCCACCGCGTCGGCGGCGGTGACCGCCGGCCCGTCGACGACGTCGGTCAACGCCGTCGGCACCGCCACCTGGGCCCCGGGCTCGGCGAGCAGCGTCTGCTCGTCGAGGCCGTAGCGGGCGGCGAGGGCCTGCCGCAGGCCGGGTCGGGCCCGGCTGCCGCCCCACACCTGCGGGGCGCGCAGCACGGCCAGGACGAGGTTGACCCGGGCCTCCCCGGTGGGCACCCCGGCCAGCACGTGCAGCCCGTCGCGGATCTGCACGTCCTTGACCTCGCACAGGTAGCCGTCGAGGTGCAGCACGAAGTCGTCGAAGTCGTCGGCGGCGGGCATCGCCTCGGTGTGCAGGTCGTGGTGGAGTTCGGCGGCGCGCACCAGCTCCCAGATCTGCCCCCGGACCACCGGCACCTTCGCCGGGTCGAGGGCCTGCACGGTGGCGTACTCGTCCAGCAGCTGTTCGAGTTTCGCCAGTTCGCCGTAGGTCTCGGCGCGGGCCATCGGGGGCACCAGGTGGTCGACCACGACGGCGTGGGCCCGCCGCTTGGCCTGGGTGCCCTCGCCGGGGTCGTTGACGATGAACGGGTAGACCAGCGGCAGATCACCGAGGACGGCGTCGGGGGCGCAGTCGGCGGCCAGGCCGAGGCCCTTGCCGGGCAACCATTCCAGGGTGCCGTGCTTGCCGAGGTGCACCACCGCGTCGGCACCGAAGCCGCCGTCGTCGACCGACGTGGCCAGCCACCGGTACGCGGCCAGGTAGTGGTGGCTGGGCGGCAGGTCCGGGTCGTGGTAGATGGCGATCGGGTTCTCGCCGAAGCCGCGCGGCGGCTGGATCAGCAGGGTGACGTTGCCGAACCGCAGCCCGGCCAGGACGATGTCCCCGTCGTCGGTGTAGAGCTGGCCGGGTGGCTCACCCCAGTGTTCCCGCATCCGGTCCCGCAGGTCGACCGGCACCTGGTCGAACCAGCGCCGGTAGGTCTCCCCCGGCACCCGGGCCTCGGCGGCGGCCAACTGTTGCGGGGTGAGCCACTCGACGTCGTGCCCCCCGGCGGCGATCAGGGCGTGGATCAGCGCGTCCCCGTCGGTGGGCGGTGGCGCGTCGCCGAGGTGGTATCCGGCGTCTGCGAGGGCGGCGAGCAGCCGGACCGCCGAGGCGGGGGTGTCCAGGCCGACGGCGTTGCCGACCCGGGAGTGCTTCGTCGGGTAGGAGCTGAGCACGACCGCCACCCGCTTCGTGGCGTTGGGCAGGTGGCGCAGCCGGGCCTGCCGGACGGCGATCCCGGCGACCCGGGCGGCCCGCTCGGCGTCGGCGGCGTAGACCGACAGCCCGTCGGCGTCGATCCGTTTGAACGAGAACGGCACGGTGACGATCCGACCGTCGAACTCGGGGATGGCCACCTGCATGGCCGCGTCCAGCGGGGACAGCCCTGCGTCGCTGGCCGCCCACTGTTCCCGGGTGCTGGTCAGGCAGAGCGCCTGGATCACCGGCATGTCGAGGGCGGCGAGCGCGCCGACGTCCCAGGCGTCCTCGTCGCCCCCGCCGGAGGCGTCGGCGGCGACCGTCCCCCCGGCGGCGAGGACGGTGACGACGAGCGCGTCGCAGCGGGCGAAGAGGTCCAGCGGCCCGTCGCCGGGGGTGAGCCCGCGCAGCGACCCGCAGAAGATCGGCAGCGGTTCGCCGCCGGCCGCGTCGACCGCGTCGGCCAGGGTCCGCACGAAACCGGTGTTGCCGGCCAGCGCGTGCGCCCGGTAGAACACGATCCCCACCGTGGGCCGCCCGCCGCCCGGCCGTCCGTCCGCCGGGTCCGGCCGGTCGTCCGGGTCCGTCGGACGGTGGTCGAGGATGCCGTACGGCGGGGTGGGGGTGGGTGGGTCGAAGCCCTCACCGGTGAGCAGGACGGTGTCGGAGAGGAACCGGGCGAGCTGGGCGAGGTTCTCCGCACCCCCCTCCACCAGGTAGGACAGCGCTTCCGTGGCGACCCCGGAGGCCACCGTGGAGGCCGCCATCAGCTCCGCGTCGGGCACCGCCTCACCGCCGAGCACGATCGTGGGGATGCCGGAGCCGAGCACCGCCGCGAGGCCGTCCGGCCACGCCTGCCGCCCGCCGAGCAGCCGTACGACGGCCAGGTCGACCCCGTCGAGCAGGGCCGGCACGGCGGCCACGTCGACCCGGGTGGGGTTGGCGAGGCGGTAGTCGGCGGCGCTGGCGCGGGCGGCGAGCAGATCGGTGTCGGCGGTGGACAGCAGCAGGATGCGCACGTTCGGCTCCGGAGAGTGACGTCCGACTCGACCGCGGGGCCGGGCTGGACGGGGCGGGAGGGACGCCGGTCAGCGGCGGCGGAGGTACGACGCACCCCGCCTGCGGCGGGGCACCCGGACCGGCCGTCAGCGGTACGTGGCAGGCAGACCGCCCCGGCGACGGCCGGCGACGGTGGCAGAGAAAGAAGCACGCGGCGGCGCGGGCTCTACGGTGATGCGGAAATCACCGACCGTAGTCGGGTCGGCAGTGACGCGGTGCGTCATCGGGTCCTCCTCGGGTGTCCACGCCCTGGGGTTCTCCGACGGCCGAAGTATCCTGGCTCCCGGATCGACGCTCACCCCCGGCCTTCCAACCGTGCACGCACGGTCGTGACCCACGAGGGGGGATCGCTCCCCGGTGACAGTGGCGGGACCGCGTCGGAATCGCACCGACTTCCTTCACTGCCGTCAGGCCGCGAATGCTGCCACACTCCTCACCCCGAGGTCAACGGCGGCCACCGGCCCCGCGACGGCACCGATCGACCCCCGTGACGAGGCAGGCCGTCCCCGCGCGGACGGTCCCGGGGAGGACGGTCCCGGGGAGGACGGGATACCTCTTCCGCATGCTGTCGAGCTGATGACGTCAACGATTCGGGGCCCGCCCCGGTCCGGCCTGACCGGACGGTGGTCGGCCGGACAGCGCGGGCCACCCCACCCGCCGCCCCGGGGCGGCCCACGCCGCTGACGCAGGTCCACGCCCGTCCGGTGCCCCAGGGTCGCGCCCATCCGATGCCACCGGCGTCACCCATCCGGTGCCGGCAACGCCACGCCCATCCGGTGCCGGCAGCACCGCGCCTATCCGGTGCCGCAGAGCCATCCGTCCGGCGCGGTAGAGCCGCGCCAGCCGGGCAGTTGCGGTCGCCCCTGGCCCGGTGGTATGGGTCGCCCCACCCGGCGGGCCGATCCGTCATCGTCATCAGCTCGAAAGGACCCGCGAGGACTACCCACACCCCTGCCCCGCAGCCGCCGGGACGGCCGGCGGCCGCACCCGACAGGTCACCCCCACCCCGCGCGACCGGGGATCAGCGCAGGCGGCGCTCGGGGTGGGCCCGGTTCCAGGCCCGCATCCGCTCCGGGTAACCGGTCTTCGCCGCCTCGTAGAGGGGCACCGCGTGCCGGTGGGCCAGCTTCGCAGCCGTACGCGGGGAGCCGGTGCGGCGGCGGATCCACTCCCCGTCGTGCGCGATCGCCACCACTGTGGTGTCGGTGGCGGTGGTTTCGGGTTCGAGATAGAACTCCACCCCCCGGTGGGCGGCCACGAAGTCCGCCAACGCGGTCAGGTCGTCCCGGTTGGCCTCCCGGTCGAGCTTGGTGGGGAGGCCCTCGTCAGCCCGGGTCCGTCGGCTGAACCAGCCCATCTGCCCGTCCTCTCCTCGGCGTCCCTCCAGTGGAGCACCCCCACCTGCAAGGACGCTGCGAACCCGGTGACAGCCGGCTGAGCGGCCCGTTCACGACCGGTCGAGGGCGGCCAGCTCGTCGGGGGTGAGTCGCAGCGCCCCGGCGGCGACGTTCTCGACCAGGTGGGCCGGGTCGCCGGTGCCGGGGATGGCCAGCACGTGCGGGCCCTGGTGCAGCGTCCAGGCGAGGCGGACCTGCTGCGGGGTGGCGTCGTGGGCACGGGCGACGGCGCGTACGGCCGCGTCGTGGTCGGTGCGGGCCCCGCCCTCCCGGTTGGCCCCGGCCAGCGCGAAGAACGGCACGTAGGCGATCCCCCGGGCACCGCACTCGCGGACCAGGGCGTCCTGGTCGCCGCGGTTGTCCAGGGCGTAGTTGTTCTGCACGCAGACCACCGGGGCAATGCGCTGCGCCTCGTCGAGGTGGTCGAGGCGGACGTTGGACAGGCCCAGGTGCCGGATCAGGCCGGCGTCGCGCAGGTCGGCCAGCGCGCCGAAGCGTTCCGCCACGGAGTCCGGCGCGGGCCGCTTGACGATCCGCAGGTTGACCAGGTCGAGGTGGTCGCGGCCGAGCCTGCGCAGGTTCTCCTCCACCTGGGCGCGCAGCTGTGCCGGGCCGGTCTCCTCGTGCAGGCCGGTCGTCGGGTCGGCCCGGAAGCCGACCTTGGTGGCGACGACCAGTTCTTCCGGGTACGGGGCGAGCGCGGCGCGGATCAGTTCGGTGGCGTACCGGGCGGGGCCGGTGCCGACCTTCAGGGTGCCGCCCGGTGAGACGTAGAAGGCGGCGGTGTCGATGTGGTCGACCCCCAGTTCGACGGCCCGGCGCAGGACGCGCAGCGCCCGGTCCCGGTCGGGGTGGGCGGTGAGCCGCATCGAGCCGAAGCCCATCCGGTGCACGGTGCGGTCGCCCAGGGTCCAGCGGCCCGCCGCTGCGGCGGTGATCTCGGTTGGCATCCGGCGACCCTAGCCAGCGGCGGTGACCCGGCGTAACGGCCGCGCACCCGATACCGGCCGGGACCGACGACTGTTAGTTTTTCTGTACCGGGCCGGCGGGTGTCTGCGGCGCGGTTCCGGCCGGCGGACGGGTCGCCGGCACCAGTGCCAGGGTGGGGATCAGCAGCACCGGCACCACCAGCAGGGCGTGCAGGATGCCGACGTGGTCGCCGAGCAGACCGAGCAGCGGCGGGCTGGCCAGGAACGACGTGTAGCCGAGCACCGCGACGACGCTGACCCGGGCGGGGGCGCGCTCCTCGTCGTCGGCGGCGGCGCTCATCCCGACCGGGAAGCCGAGCGACGCGCCGAGCCCCCAGAGGACCACCCCGACGACGGCCAGCGGACCGGAGCCGGCCAGCACCGCCAGCAGGGAGCCGGCGGCGGCCAGCAGGATCGTGCCGATCAGCACCGGTACCCGGCCCCACCGGTCGATGGCCACGGTGCCGACGGTCCGGCCGATGGTCATGCCGGCGACGAAGACCCCGAAGACGGCGGCCCCGGCGGCCTCGCTGACCCCGTAGCCGTCGACGAAGGCGACCGCCAGCCAGTCGTTGGCGCTGCCCTCGGTGAACGCCATCACCAGCACCAGCGCCCCGATGAGCAGGGTGCGCGGCTCCCGCCAGGCCGCGAGCAGGCCACCCCGGCGGGCCGAGGCGGCACCGTCGGCGGTGGAGGCGGGCAGGGCGGGCAGGAAGTTGCGCGCCCCGAGCAGGGTGCCGCCGAGCACCACCGCCGCCAGCACCGCCAGGTGCACGGTGATCGGCACACCGAGCCGGGCCGCGCCCGCGCCGAGCCCGGCGCCGGCCACCGAGCCGAGGCTCCAGGCGGCGTGGAAGCGGGGCAGGATGGTGCGGCCGAGCCGTTTCTCCACCGCCGCGCCCTCGACGTTCATGCCCACGTCGCAGGTGCCGGAGCCGTAGCCGAGGGCGAACAGGCCGACCGCGACGCCGGGCAGCGAGCCGAGCGGGGTGGCGACGCCCACCCCGACCAGGCCGACCGCCACCAGCACGGTCGAGGCGACGACGGTGCGGGCCGGGCCGAGCCGCTGGGTCACCAGGCCGGCGCTGGTCAGCGCCAGCACCGCACCCCCGGACATGGCCAGCAGCAGCAGTCCGAGCCGGCCGGCGCTGAGGCCGAGGGCGTCGCGGACCGCCGGGACCCGGGAGAACCAGGTGGCGACGGCGAGGCCGTTGAGGGCGAAGACCACCGCGACACCGGTACGGGCGGCCCGGACCACCGGGGGCGGGACGGTTCGGTTCTCGGTGGCGGTGTTCACGGCGCGCGGTCCTCTTCCCCTGGTGTGGCCCGTCCGGGCCCGACGTCCCACCGCCGATCTCACACCGCTTTCGTCACGGCCACAAGCGAGATCTGCTCCTTACCGCAGCGGCACAGCCGAACGGAGATGGCGCGACACCGTCATTATTGATCGACTGGCTTCAATCAGTGGTGGGCACTGACGGTACGGGGGCACGCGCATCGTGGGGGATTCGTGAAGTTCGGCATACTCGGCACATATGTGATACTTCCCGGGCAGAACTACTGCATCAACGCTCCCAAACAACGCAAACTGATGGCGGTCCTGACGGTCAACGGAAATGTGCTCATCCCGGTGGAACGCCTGGCCCACGAGGTGTGGCCCGACGAACCACCCGCCTCCGCCGGCAACCTGATCCGGCAGTACGTCTTCCGCCTCCGGCGCAGTCTGCCCCCGTCGGTGGGGCGGGCCATCATCACCGGCCCGGGTGGCTACAAACTGCGGTTGGCACGCGGCGACGTCGACAGCCACCTCTTCGACGCCAACGTGCTACGGGGTCGCGCCGCCTTCGCGGCGGGCCGGCTCGACGACGCGGTCCGGGCCCTGTCCGAGGCGCTGGCCGCCTGGCGGGGGGATCCGCTCGCCGACGTCGACCCGTCCCCCTCGATCCTGGCCGAGAGCCGGCGGCTCGGTGAGCGGCGGCTGCTCGCCATCGAGATGCGCGCCGACGCCTACCTGCGCCTCGGCTGGTACGACGAGGCCGTCGAGGAACTGGCCGCGCTGGTCACCCTCCACCCCGAGCGGGAACGGCTGCGCGACATGCAGATGCGGGCGCTGTGCCAGGTGGGCCGCCGGGCCGACGCCCTCGCGGTGTACCGCGACCTCCGCCAGACGCTTGCCGACGGGGTGGGCATCGAGCCGGGGCCGGCGTTGCAGCGGCTGCACCGGCAGGTGCTCGACGGCGACCCGGCGCTCAGCGAGCAGTCGGACGCCCGTCGGTCAGCAGCGGCCGGATGGTCCGGGTCGGCGTACCGGTGACGGGTCACCGGCCCTGTTCGGCCCGCGACGGCAGCAGGGCCGCCGCGAGGGCGAGCGCCGCCACCGCCAGCCCCGCCCCGGCGACCACCGGGGCCGCGCCCCAGCGGGTCAACAGGGGCGCCAGCACCATGCTGCCCACGGCGAACCCCCAGCCGATCGCCGCGTACTGGAGGGAGAAGCCGGTGGCCCGGCGGTCGGGCGGCAGGATCCGTTCCAGGTGCAGCGACCGGGCCAGCACGGTCGGCCCCTCGCAGAACCCGGCGACGGCGTACAGCGTCAGCAGCGCGACGGCGTGCGGTCGCGCGACCACCGCGAACGCGACCACCAGGCCGAGCACCAGCAGGGCGACGTCGGCCTGCCGCTGGTGGCCGCCCGGCCAGCTCCGCATGCTGTACAGGACGCTGCCGAGGCCGGTCCCGACCGCGTACGCGGCGAGGGCCAGCCCGGCCAGCGACGGCTGCCCGCTGCCGGTGAACAGCGGCACCGCCGCGACCGTCAGCACCCCGAGCAGGACCCGCAGCGCGGCGGTCAACGCCAGGGTGCGGGCCAGCAGGCGCAGCACCGGCAGCACCCGGCTGCGGCCGGCGGCGGGCCGCGCCGACGCCGCGTCGGGCAGGCGCAGGGCCGCCCCGGCGGCGACCGCCGCCGGCAGCGCGATCAGGCCCACACCGGCGGCGGGCGAGACGGCGGCGACCGTCACCCCGACCAGCACCGGTCCGAGCCCCCAGCAGACCTGGTTGAGCACCGTGTCCAGGGACAGCGCCCGGGGCAGCACGGCCGCGTCGACCAGGTGGGTGAGCATCGACCGCAGGCCGCCCGGCGCGCCGGCCGGCACCGCACCGGCCAACGTGACCAGGACGACCAGCAGCGCCGTGCCGCCACCGGTGCCGACCACCACGGCGGCGGCCAGGAACAGCAGCGCCTCGGCCACCAGGCATCCGGCCAGCACGCGACGCGGGTTCCACCTGTCGATCAGCGCCCCGGCGGCCGGTGCCGCGGCCGCCTCGCCGATGGTGTGCGCGCCGACCAGCAGGCCGCTGAGCAGGTAGCCGTCGCTGAGCGCCCGGCCGGCGAAGACCAGTGCCAGCGGGGCCATCGCCACCGGCAGCCGGGCCCCGAAGGTGGCGACCGCCCAGCCCACCCAGCCGGGCGACCGCAGGACCGCCCGCAGGGGCGTGCCGGCCCGACCCGAGCGGTCCACCTGCGACGTAGCCACCCGACCCGCCCTTCCGACCCTGTCCACCAGGGACGAACAGTAGTCACCCCGACACCCCCGGCACCCCACCACCCACCCACACCCCACCCCGCTCCCGCCCACCCCCCGGCCCACTCCCGCCCGCGTGATCAAGAGGTTTGCGTCAGGAAATGCCGTGGCCGGTGACGCGAACCTCTTGATCACCGCACGAGGGCGCGGGCCGGGGGCACGGGCCGAGGGCGCGGGTGTCCCGGGGCCCCGGCCGGGGGTGCCGGCCGGGGCCCGGTGCGGTGGGCTAGCCGGCCGGGGGTGCCAGTCGGCGGAGGAAGGCGGCCCGGTCGACGACCCGACGCCGGTGGGAGCCGTGACCGAGCACCGTCCCGGTCGGGCCGACCACGGTGAAGTCGACGTCGACGTCACGGCCCACGACGGTGAGCGCGACCCGGTAGGTGACCGGCTCGCCGCGACCGGCCGCCGCCGCGTGGGTCAGCGTCACGCCGACGCCGACGGTCATCTCGCCGGCTGTCAGCACCGGGGCGAGCACCTCAACGCAGGTCTGTTCCATCAGGCCCAGCATGGCCGGGGTGGACAGGACCATCAGGCCCTCGTTGCCCCACCGGGTCGCGCAGTCGTCCTCGCGGACCACCCGGGTCCGCTCCCCCTCGACCCGACGCCCCTGGCCCACACCGGCACCGCCCACCCCGCCGACGGCCGGAGCGGACCCGACGACGGGTGCGGTCACCCGGCCGGAGCCGGTCGGGGCGGTCACGCCGGCACCCCCGGGACGGCGTAGCGGCGAACCACGTCCTTGTAGATGTTCTTCTTCTGCATCTCGGTGGTGCCACCGGCGATCCGGATGGCGACGGCGTCGCGCAGGTGCCGCTCGATGCCGCCGGTACGGTCGTAGCCGGCGTGCCCGAAGATCTGGACCAGTTCGACGGTGGACCGGACCGCGCCCTCGGAGGCGGCCAGCTTGGCGCAGGAGGCGAGCGCGCTGTACGTGTCGTCGCCCCGGACCAGCGCGTCGGCGGCGGCGTAGGCGAGGTGCCGGGCCGACTCGATGGTGGTCCGGATGCCGACGACCTTGTCCTGGATGAACTCGTGCTCGCCGATGGGTACGCCGAACGCCCGCCGTTCGGCGCAGCGGCGCAGCACCACGGGCAGCAGCGCCTCCAGTTGGGCGGCGACCACGACGCCGTACATGAGCCGGTCGAAGGCCAGGAACGAGTAGAGGGTGGCGAGCCCGTCACCGGGTGGCCCGACCACGTCGGCCGGGCCGACCGGCACCCCGTCCAGGATGATCGGCCCGGTGGGGCTGGTCCGCTGGCCCAGCAGGTCCTCGGCGACGCCGGTGTCGACGCCGGGGCGGTCGCGGTCCAGCACGAACAGGGTGATGTCCCGGGCGCCGATGCCGTCGAGCCGGCCGACGATCAGCAGGTGGTCGGCGACGGGCGCGTTGGTGATGTGTGCCTTGTGCCCGGTGAGCCGCCAGTCGTCGACGCCGTGCACGCTGGCCCGGGTGCCGACGGCGGCGACGTGGGAGCCGCCGGCCGGTTCGGTGGCGGCGGTGGCGCCCACCGCGCCGCCGGCCAGCGCCGGGAGCAGCCGACGACGCTGTTCGGGGGTGCCGTGTTCGCACAATACGTGCAGCAGGCCGGCGTGGGCGACGGCGGACAGCACGAAACCGGAGTCGTCCGCGCCCTGGGCGAGCCCTTCCAGCCCGGCCAGGAAGTCCCACAGGGTGCCGCCGTCGCCGCCGTGCTCGCGGGGCAGGTGGGCGGTCCAGAAGCCCTCGTCGGCCAGCGCCTGCCAGGACTTGGTGTCGAAGACGCCGGCGCGGTCGCGCTCGGCGGTGCCGGGGGCGACGGTCGTCGCGGCGAAGCGGCGGAACCGTTCCCGGCGGGCGTGTTGCTCCTGCGTCCAGGTGATCTGCATCGTCGTGCCCTCTCAGCCGGCCTCGGTGATGTCGTGCAGGGTGAGCCGGACGGCGGCGGTGAAGGCCGCGACGTCATCCGGGGTGGTGCAGGTGGTGACGCAGCCCATGCCCCGGGGGGCGACGATCACGCCGTGGTTGAGCAGGCCCAGGAAGAAGGCCTGCTGGCGGGCGGCGTCGACGGCGCGGACGTCGCGGAACACCTCGACCCGGCGCGGGCCGATGTGGATGTTGAACAGCGATCCGACACCGGTGACGACGGCGTCGACCGACGCGTCGGCGAACACCCCGGTCAGCTCGCGGCGCAGCAGGTCACCGGTGCGGTTGAGCGCGTCGATGGTGGCCGCGTCGAGCTTGCCGAGGGTGACGATGCCGGCGGCGACGCTCAGCGCGTTGCCGGTGAACGTGCCGCCCTGGTAGAGCGCGGGGCCGCCGGAGCGGGAGTCGTAGACGTCGGTGCCGCCCCGGGGTTCGAGCAGTCCCATGATGTCGGCCCGGCCGCCGTACGCGCCGATCGGCAGCCCACCGCCGATGATCTTGCCCATGGTGGTCAGGTCGGGGGTGACGCCGTACGCCTGCTGCGCGCCGCCGTACGCCAGCCGCAGCGTGATCACCTCGTCGAAGACCAGCAGGATGCCCAGTTCGTCGCAGGTGGCCCGCATCGCGGTCAGGTACTCGGCGGTGGCCGGGATCATCCCGCCGACGCCGAGCACCGGTTCGAGCACCAGCGCCGCCAGCCGGTCGGCGTGGGTGCGCAGGATCTCCTGCGACGCGGCGACGTCGTTGAACGGCACCACCACGGTTTCCCGGGTACGCGAGGCGGGGATGCCCCGCATCTCCGGCACGGAGGCGGGCGACCGGACGTCACCGGCGAGGTCGGCCGGCGGCCGTACGCTGATCATGACGTCGTCGGTGGTGCCGTGGTAGCCGCCCTCGGCCTTGGCGACCAGCGGGCGACCGGTGTGGGCCCGCGCCAGGCGCAACGCGAACATCACCGCCTCGGTGCCGGAGCCGGTGAACCGGACCCGCTCCAGGCTCGGCACCCGTGCCACCAGCAGCCCCGCCAGCTCGGCCTCCAACGTGCGGGAGAACGAGTGGGAGGTACCGTGCGGCAACTGCTCCCGGATGGCGGCGGTGACGTCCGGGTCGGCGTAGCCCAGCGGCAGGCCGGTGTAGTTGGCCAGGAAGTCGCGGTAGGCGTTGCCGTCGACGTCCCAGACCGTGCCGCCGGCCCCCCGTTCCAGGTAGACCGGGTACGGCGGCCAGGAGTTGAGGCTGCGGGTCGCGCCGGCCGGGATCATCGCGCCGACCCGGGCGAAGTGTTCCTTCGAGCCGGGGGTGCGCTTGGCGTAGTCGGACAGGATGCTCATGCCGGTGGCTCCTCGTGGGTCGGCTGGCCGGCCGTGCCACCGGGCCAGGTGATCAGGGCGCTTCCCCAGGTCATCCCCCCGCCGAAGGCGGCGAGCAGGACCCGGGCCCCGGGGCGGACCCGGCCGGCGTCGATCGCCGCGTCGAGGGTGACCGGCACGGACGCCGCGCCGGTGTTGCCGTAGTGGGTGCCGCTGATCGCCACCTGGTCGGCGACGAAGCCGATCTCCTTGGTCACCTCGCGCAGCAGCCGCACGTTGGCCTGGTGCGGGACGAGCAGGTCGAGGTCGGCGACGGTCAGCCCGCAGGCGGCGGTGGCGTCGGCGACGAGTTCCGGCAGCTTGCGTTCGGCGAACGCGCGTACCGCCCGGCCGTCCATCGTGAAGTGGTGCCCGCCGTGGGCGACGGTGGCGGTGCTGGCCGGGGCGCGGCTGCCACCAGCGGGGATCCGCACCAGGTCGTGCTGGCGGCCGTCGCTGCCCAGCCGGGTGTAGGCGATGCCGGCGGCGTCGGCGGAGCGGCCCAGCACCACCGCGCCCGCGCCGTCGCCGAAGAGCACCGAGGTGCGCCGGTCGGTGTAGTCGAGGATGCGCGAGTAGGTGTCCGCGCCGATCACCACGGCGTACCTGATGGCCGGGTCGCACCGCATGATCTTGTGGGCGACGTCCAGGGCGTAGACGAAGCCGGTGCAGACGGCGTCCAGGTCCATCGCGTACGCGCCCCACGCACCGAGGTTGGCCTGCACCCGGCAGGCGGTGGCGGGCAGCGGCAGGTCCGGGGTCGAGGTGCCCAGGATGATCAGGCCGACGTCGGCGGGGTCGACGCCGGCCCGGTCGAGGGCCTGCCGGGCGGCGTGGGTGGCCAGGTCGGAGGTGGCCTCGCCGGGCGCGGCGGCCCGGCGTTCGTGGACCCCGGTCCGGTCGACGATCCAGTCGGCCGTGACGCCGAGCGCCGCGGCCAGCGAAGCGTTGGTCACCACCTGCTCGGGGAGGCAGGCGCCGGTGGCGAGGATGCCCGGCGTCGCACCCGGGGTGGGGGTGCGGGGTCGGGCGGGGCGGGCAGCGGGCCGTCGTGGGTCGTGGCGGCTGCGTTCGGTCGGGCTTGCCTGTTCGGCGTCGGCATGCATGTCCCCAGGCTGCGGCCGGCGTGTTCAGCACCCGTCGCCGCCGAGATTTAACGCAGATCTAGCGGACGCCGAAATGGGGCGCGGCGATCATCCACAATGGCCGGTAATCGATGCCGACCCTTCAGGATATCGACCGGCGGACCATTTCCGTGACGGCTGGACCGATAAGCGGATCGGTAAGATCGGAGACAGCCATCTGACCGATCGCCGACTGCCCGGTGTGAAGTGGATCACACACAATGTGCCCATGAATACCGGACGCGGACGCGGCAGGTTGGCACGGCTCACGGTGTGTCTGGCCCTGCTGACCCTGCTGGCCGGATGCATGCAGCTCAACCTGGGGCTGACCGTCAACGCCGACGACACCGTCGACGGGCAACTCCTGCTCACCGCGGAGAAGTCGGTGCTCAGCAGCCGCAACAAGAACCTCGCGGTCGCCTACGCCGAACTGCGGGAGAACATCCCCGCCCTGCCCGCCGGCGAGGAAACCGTCTACGAGGACGAGCGTTTCTACGGCGCGCAGATCACTTATCGGCACACCCCGCTGAAGAACTTCACCAGCGAGAGCGTGAAGCTCGTCCGCGACGGTGATCTCTACCGGTTCAGCCTGCCGCTCGACCCCAAGAAATACGGCGGGAAGGTGGCCGAACAGGATCCCCAGAACCAACAGCGGTTCCTGCATCTCATGTCGTTCGAGATCTCGGTGACCTTTCCCGGCCGGGTGATCGATTCCAACGGCACGCTCACCGGGCGCTCGGTCACCTGGAAGGTCGTCGCCAGCGAGCCCAAACCGGCCGAGCTGCGGGCGATCGCCGAGGCCCCGCCGCGACCCACCCCGTCGGCCAGCCCGGCCGCCGCGGCCGGCACCGACGACCCGGGCGGCTTCGGATGGCTGCCGGTGACCGTGGCGGCCCTCGTGCTCCTCCTGCTGGCCGGCGGGGTCACCGCCGTCCTGCTGCGCCGTCGGGGCGGCACCGCCGCCACCCCGGCCGCCCCCGCCCGTCCCGCACCATCCGAAGGGGGATCGCCGTGAACGATCTCTTCACCTGGGCCGCCCTCGGCACCGTGGCCGGTGCCAGCGCCGCCACCCTGCTCACCGCCAACGTCATCGGTGGCCTGCTCGGCCCGGACAGCGACAGGGCCCGCAAGTGGATCGCCCTGGGCGTGGCGCTGCTCCTGTCGTACGCCACCGCGGCGTTCGCCACCGACGCGGGCGGCGAGAAGTGGCTGATCGCGTTCTTCAACGGGCTGGTCATCTTCTCCGCCGCGCTGGGCGTCAACCAGCTACCGTCCGGCAACCGGCAGCCCACCCGGGCCACCCCCGGCCAGCTCGCCCAGGGGCGGGAGCCCCGCTTCGTCCGCTCCTGGGTCTGAGGAGGCGTGTCATGGTCTACGGAATCGTCAGCGCCGCCGTCCACGTCCTGTGCGGGGCGGCGCTCGGGGTGACCACCGGTGGCCCGGTCGGCCTGCTGGTCGGCACGGTCGTCGGCCTGCTCGTCGGGGTCCCGTTCGGCTGGTCGGTCGCCGCCGCCCGGGTGTACGGCCCGGACGCCCGTGGGGTGGCCCTGTTCGTCGTCGACCACACCTGGAGCCTGCCGAACACCGCCGCCGGGGCGCTCTACCTCGCCCTGCACCTGGTCGCCGGCCACTCGCTGGACCGGCCCACCTCGCAGCACAGCTGCCGGGTCAGCCTGGTCGAGGGGGTGTCCCCGCGCTACGCCACCACCATCGGCACGGTCTGCGCCGGCGCCGGCCCCGGCATCCAACGCCACGAGGACGTGCACATCCTCCAGGCCCGGCTGCTCGGCCCGCTCTACCTGCCGCTGGTGGCGCTCAACTACGTGCTGTTCACCATCGCCCCGGTGTGGCTGCTCTGGCACGACCACGCCAACGCACCGATCAACCGGTTCACCCGGTACTTCGAGATCGGCGTCTACCCGCACGTGTGGAACGAGGCCATCGCGTACCGCATCCAGGGGACGCCGCCGCGATGACCGGCGACGGGCCGGGACCGGTCGAGGCGGCCACCGCCGAGCTGGCCGCCTGGCTGGCCGGGGCGGCCGGCGAGGACGTACCGGTCGGCCCGCCCGCCGACGGGGGCGTCGGGCTGACCCTGTGGCCGCTGGCCCTGCGGCCGGCCCGGCAGACCCGGGGCACCGGGACGCCCACGCCGTACCGGTTCACGATCCGCTACCTGGTCGCCGCCGCCGGGCCGGCCGCGCTGGCCGGGCTGGACCGGGTGCTGACCGCCGCCGCCACGGCCGGCGAACCGGAACTGGTGCTGGAGGCCGGTGACCCGGCGCTGTGGGTGACGCTGGGCGTCGCCCCCCGGCCGGCGCTGCTGGTCGACGTGCCGGCCCAGGTGACGTCCACGCCGCCGGTCGCGCCGCCCGTGCTGCATCCGCTGCGGCTGCGCCGGCTGGACCTGCGCGACCTCGTCGGCCGGGTGGTCGGCCCGCAGCAGCAACCCCTGGCGGCGCTGCGGGTGGAACTGGTCGGCACCCCGTACGCCACCCACACCGACGCGGGCGGACGGTTCCGGCTCGCCGGTGTCCCGCACGACCCGGACCACCCCGACCAGCCGGTCCGGCTGCGCCTGGTCGGCCGGGGCCGCACCCTCACCGCCGAGGTCGACCCGGCCGACGCGGACATCGTCATCGTCTGCGAACCCCCGGCCCGCTGAGCCGGGGACCGGCCGTACAGGAGGACCGATGCCCCACTACTTCTCCCCCGGCATCTACGTCGAGGAGGTGCCCAGCGCCGCCCGACCCATCGGGCCGGTCGGGATGGCCGTCGCCGCGTTCGTCGGGGTCGCGCCGAACCGCACCGCCCACGTCGACCGGGCGCTGGCCGTCACCAGCTGGTCGGAGTTCCTGCGGCTGTACGCCGACGGTGACGACCTGGAGAGCACCCCGCTGGCCCGGGCGGTCTTCGGCTTCCTCGACAACGGCGGCAGCCGCTGCTGGGTGGTCAACGTCGGCGCCGGCGGGCAGCTCACCGGCACCGGGCAGCGACGCACCGGGCTGCAACTGGTGGAGGCGATCGACGAGGTGGCCATCCTCGCCGCGCCCGGCTTCCACGACCCGGTGTCGCACGAGGCGCTGTTGAGCATGGCCGAGCGGCTGCGCACCATGGTGGCGATCTGCGACCCGCCGCCCGGCATCGAGGACATCTCGACGCTGACCCGGGTGGCCACCCCCGCGCGCGCCGGCAAGCCCGGCGACGGAAAACCGGCCGACGGCAAGGCCGGCGAGCCGGCCGACGCCGACACCGGCACCGCCCACCGGGCCCGGCAGTCCGACTACGGCACCTACTACTTCCCCTGGCTGCGGGTGCGTGACCCGCTCACCGGCGAGCTGGTGCTCACCCCGCCGAGCGGGCACATGGCCGGCATCTGGGCGCGTACCGACGCGCTGCGCGGGGTGCACAAGGCCCCCGCCAACGAGCCGGTACGCGGCGCGGTCGACCTGGAGTACCTGGTCACCCGCTCGGAACACGACGTGCTCAACCCCAGGGGGGTCAACGTCATCAGGTACTTCGCCGGGGAGGGCATCCGGGTGTGGGGGGCCCGGACCCTGGCCGCCGAGGCCAGCGAGTGGCGGTACCTCAACGTCCGCCGGCTGTCGATCTCCATCGAGCAGGCCATCGCGGGCGGCACCCGGTGGATGGTGTTCGAACCCAACGACTACTCGCTGTGGCGCTCCATCCGCCGCGACATCGGCGCGTTCCTGACCAGGGTGTGGCGCGACGGGGCGCTGCTGGGGCGCACCCCCGAGGAGGCGTTCTTCGTCAAGTGCGACGAGGAGACCAACCCGGTCGACGTCCGCGACGCCGGGATGGTGGTCGCGCACATCGGCATCGCGGTGGTCAAGCCGGCGGAGTTCGTGGTGTTCAAGCTGAGCCAGTGGGCCGGCGGCACCGACACCGAGACGATCGGAGGCTGACATGCCGACCCCGGCCACCCCGCAACCGGGCGCACCGGTCGACCCGTACCGGGCGTACCACTTCAAGCTGCTCATCAACGGCATCACCAACGGACACTTCACCGAGGTCAGCGGCCTGGAGATGACGATCGGCCGGCTGTCCTACCGGGAGGCCGGCAACGACCGGGTGCGGTCGGTCCCGGGGCAGGTCGACTACGCGCCGGTGACCCTGCACTTCGGCCTCACCCCGTCGCGGGAGCTGTGGGACTGGGTGCACGGCGCGGCGACCGGGACGGTGAGCCGCCGCAACGTGTCGGTGGTGCTGCTGGACGCCGCCGGCACCGCCGAGGTGCTGCGCTGGAACCTGATAAACGCGTGGCCGATGCGGTGGCGCGGCGCGCACCTGCACACCCTGTCCCAGGAGATCGCCATCGTGGCGCTGACCCTCGCCTACGAGGGGCTGGAGTTGGAGGACGGCAGTGCCGCGGCGTCCACGACCGCGTGACTGGCTGGCCACCCGGCTGCGGGCCGCCGCCGACGCGGTGGCCCCCGCTCCGGCCGACCCGGCCACGCCGTCCACCGTCCCCGGCGCCCGGTGGGCCGGACCGGTCCCGGCATCGCGCGGGCCGGGGCAACCGCCGGAGCACTGGCTGCGGACGGTCGCCGCGCACGCCCCCGGCCTGCTGCACGACCTGGTCGGGCCGGCCGCCGCCGACCCGCCGGGTCCGCCGCCGAGCACCGGCCCGTGGCCCGCACCCCACCCGGGGGTACGCGGACAGTCCGCCCCGGCGTCCGCCGAGCCCCCGGCGTACCCGCCCCGGACCGGTGCCCCCACCGCCGACCGGCACCCCGCACACCCGCCCGTCGAGGTGCCGCCGCCCGCCCCCAGCCCGCCGACCGGGCCGTGGGGGTCGTCGCCGGTGCCGGGCCCGGTGACCGGCACCCACCGCCCCCGACCAGCCGGCCCGGCGGCGGTCACCCCGACCGCCGCGTCGGCGGGTCACCGCGCGCACCCGACGCCGGCACCCGGCCCGGACCGGGCACCGACGCACCCGCCCCCGGCTGACCGTGCGCGCCCGCCCCACGACCCGGACCCGGCAACGGCCGACGGCCCGGACCCGGCAACGGCTGACCGCCCGGACCCGGCAACGGCTGACCGACCCGGCCCGGCGGCAGCGCGTCCCGGTCCGGGGTGGACGGTCCGTGCCGGGCTCGGGTGGCTGCTCCGACCCGGCCTGCGACGGATCATCCCGCCCCACCCACCGACGACGGAAGCCGACCCGGAGCCGGGAACGAAACCCGACCCGGGGCCCCGGACGCAGGCCGGCCCGTGGGCGGCGGAGGCGTCCGACGCCGGGGACCTGGGCACGCACCCGTCGGCCGGCGCGCGCCAGCCGACGTCCGACGTACCGCCGCCGGTCACCGGCCCGTCGGGCATCGCCCCGCCGGGGTGGCCGGACCGCGCCGGCCAGGGTCGACCGGAGCGTGCGACGGACACCGGGGCCAACGCCGGGCGACGGCCGGACGGCGGACCACGGACCGGGTGGACGGGGTCCGACGCGGCGTCGGCGGACGGCACCGGCATGGCAACCGGCGGCCCGGCCGGCGGGGACGGCACCGGTTTCGGCCCGGCGGGCGGCCCGGTCACGGGCGGTCGGCGCGGCGGCGGAACCCACCCGGGCTCCGACGGCGGAGCACGGGCGCGCGGGGCCGTCACCCGGCGGATCGCCGCGACCCGGTGGCCGCAGGACGACCCGGCCCCGGCCGGTGACCCGTGGCCGACGCTGCCCGACGTCGGCCCGACCGGGCCGGGTGACCCCGGAGCGCACGGGTCGGAGCCGGTGGTGACGTACCCGTGGCCGGCGCTGCCCGACGACGGTGGGTGGCGGTGGCCGACGGGCACCACCAGCGACGACGCCCGGTCCGCCCGGCTCGACGCCGAACAGCGGGGGTCCTGATGGAACGCGTCGCCTTCCTGGTCGACGAGTCCGGCGTACGGATCGACTGCCTGCTCAATCCGCAGACCGTGCAGGTCACCCGGGTCGCCGGGGTACGGTCGCGGGGCAGCGCGCAGGGGCGGCTCACCGGGATCGGGCTGGCCGACGACCCGCTGGCCTTCACCGGTGGCGGGCGTACCGAACTGGTGCTGGACCTGCTCTTCGACACCGACCTGGTGGAGGGGCCGACCCGGCCCGGGGACGTACGGACCCTCACCCGGCCGCTGTGGATGCTGGCCGAGAACTCCGCCGTGGTGCACGGCTGGCAACGTCCGCCGCTGGTCCGGCTGGTCTGGGGCAAGACGTGGAACGTGCCCGGGGTGGTGGTGGCCGTCGCCGAACGGTTCGACGTGTTCACCCGTACCGGCTCGCCCCGCCGCTCGTGGCTGCGGATGAAGCTGCTGCGGGTGGCCGAGTCGGCCGACGAGGCGCAGCAGGGCTTCGCCGAGGAACTGGCCGCCGCCACCCCGCCCGGGACGCCCCCGGGGCAGGCGGTGGTGGCGGCCGGGGACGGTGCGGCCACGCCCGGCTACTCCGGGGTCCGGTTCGACCTGCTCGCCCACGACGCGCTCGGCTCGCCGCTGCGCTGGCGGCTGCTCGCCGAGCACAACCGGATCACCGACCCGTTCGCCGTGCCGGCCGGCACCGCCCTCGCGGTGCCCCTGCCCGCCGCGCCGGAACCCGCCACGGCGTCGCCGGTGGGGGGCGCGGGCGGGACCGGCCCGGAGCAGGCCGACAGGGGTCCGCGGTGAGCGCCCGCCCGTCGGTGTTCCTCGACGGCGTGCCGCTGGGCGGCGTGGCGGACCGCCGTATCCGGTCGGTGCGGGTGGCCGCCCGCCTCGACCAGCCCACCCAGTGCGAGGTGGTGTACGAAGCCGACCCGGGCCCGGCCGCCCGGGGTCCGGGTCCCGGCCCGGCGGTGCCGACCGGCGCGACGCTGGCCGTCCGCCTCGGCGACGATCTGCTGTTCACCGGGGAGGTCACCTGCGTCGAGGTGGAGTACGCCGCCGACGGCACCGCCCTGTCCCGCTGGCGCGGCTACGACCTGCTGCACCGGCTGCGCAAGCGGCAGCAGCTACGGGTCTTCGAGGCGGTGACCGCCGCCGACCTGGCCCGGGAGTTGTGCGGCGCGGTCGGCCTCGACGTCGACGCCGAGGTCGACGGGCCCCGGCTGGACCGGCTGCTCCAGCACCGGCACAGCGACCTGGAGCTGCTGCGGGAGGTGACCGGCCGGGCCGGCCTGCACCTGGCCGTCGAGGGTGACCGGGTACGGCTGGTCACGTTGGACGGTCACGGCGAGCCGGTGCCGCTGACCCTGGGCCGGACGCTGAACTCGGTGCGGTTGGCCGCCAACCTCGACCGGGCCGCCGGGGGCAGCGCCGCGCTGGGCTGGCACCCGCAGCGGGCCGAGCCGCTCGGGCACCGGGTGGACGCCGCGCGCAGCGGCCGGCGGGTGCCGTTGCGTCCGGACCCGGCGGCGGTCGGCGCGGACGGCGTGCGGACCGTGGTGGACCAGCCGGTCCGCGGCGACGACGAGTTGGCCGCGCTCGCCCAGGCCGGCCTGGACGACCGGATGGCCGCGCTGGTCACCGCCGAGGGCGTCGCCGAGGGTGACCCGGCGTTGCGGCCCGGCCGTCGGGTCGCGCTGGCCGGGGTGGCCGACGACCTGGCCGGGGTGTACGTCCTCACCGAGGTGGTGCACACCGTCGACGGCAGCGGCCACCTCACCCGGTTCGCCACCGCCCCGCCGCCCTCCCCGTCGCGCGTCGCGGCCGGCGGGGCGGTGGTCACCCTCGGGGTGGTCACCGCCGTCGACGACCCGGAGCGGCTCGGCCGGGTACGGGTGCGGCTGCCCGGGTACGGCGACCTGGACGCCGGCTGGCTGGCCGTGCTCTGCCCGGGGGCCGGACGGGACAAGGGCATCGTGGCGCTGCCCGACCCGGACGACACGGTGCTGCTGGCCCTGCCGGGCGGTGACCCGGTCGCCGGGGTGGTGCTGGGCTCCCTGTTCGGCACCGTCACCCCGTACGACGCGGGGGTGGCCGACGGGCGCGCGGGCCGCTGGTCGGTGCGGACCGGCAGCGGTCAGACCATCGTGGTCGACGACGCGGCGCGGACGCTGCGGCTGGCCACCGACGCCGGCAGCTTCCTGGAGCTGACCCCCGAGCTGACCACCCTGCACGCCGCGACCGACCTGGTGCTCTCCGCACCGGGTCGGGCGCTGGTGGTGCGGGCCCGCAGCGTCGACTTCCTGCACGCCGACGCGACCGAGGACGCGGCGACCGCCCGGCAACAGGCCGGCACGCTCGCCCGCGCCCACTCCGGAGGTGCCTGATGCGCTGGATCACCCTCGACTCGCTGATCGCCTGCGACCACGACGGCCGGGTCACGAACCGGGCGTCGCAGGGCTGGCTGACCGTCGCCGGGACGCCGGTGCTGGTCGACGACGACCCGGTAGGGCGGGACATCGTGGCCTGCCCCAACTACGGGCCGACGGTCAAGCCGTGCGCGAAGACCCTCGCGGTGCGGGTCGGCTACAGCGACTGGCTGCGGGTCGACGGGCACCGGATCGTGTTGTCGCACCTGGCCGGGTTCACCGACGGCACCCCGCCGAACCTGGTCCGGCACACGGTGCACGACGCCCGGCAGCGTCTGGTGGGGGCCGACCGGTGAGGGCGTTGCGGTTCGTCGGGGCCGGCTTCGACGCCGGCCGCGCCGGGGGCCTGGCGACGACCGCGACCGGCGGGCTCGCCGTGACCGACGGCGACGAGACGGTACGCCAGGCGTTGTACCTGCTGCTGTCCACCACGCCGGGCGAGCGGCTGATGCGCCCCGGGTACGGCTCCCGGCTGCACCGGCTGGTGTTCGCGCCGAACGACGACACCACCGCCGGGCTGGCCATCCACTACGTGCGGCAGGCGATCCGCCGGTGGGAGCCCCGGATCGAGGTGATCGACGTCGACGCCGGCCCCGACCCGGACGACCCGTGGCGGCTGGTGGTCCGGCTGGACTACCGGGTGCGGGCCAGCCTCTCCCCCGGCCAGCTCGTCTTCTCCGTCGACCTGCTGCCCGCCGACGCCGACCCGCCCGCGCACCGGGCCGCTGGTCAGCCGGCGGCCGGGGGCCGGGCCGAGGGGGACGGGTCATGACGCTGCCCGTGCCGCACCTGGACGACCGCACCTTCCTCGATCTGGTCACCGAGGCCCGGGAGCGCATCCGGCAGTCCTGCCCCGGCTGGACCGACCTGTCCGCGCACGATCCGGGTATCGCCCTGGTGGAGGCGTTCGCGCACCTCACCGAGGTGATGATCTTCCGGCTGAACCAGTTGCCGGAGAAGGCGTACGTGCAGTTCCTGAACCTGCTCGGGGTCACCCGGCACGCGCCGACGGCGGCCTGGGCCGACGTGCGGTTCGTCCGGACCGGCGGTGACCGGGCGGCGGTGCGGATCCCGGCGGGCACCCGAGTCGCGGCGGCCCGGGGCATCGACCCGAGGCCCGTCGTCTTCGTCACCACCGAGCCGGCGCTGCTGCCGGCGGACGCCGACGAGGTGACCGTACGGATGCACCACTGTGAACCGGTCGAGGCGGAGCTGCTGGGCGTCGGCACCGGCCAGCCGGGGCAGGCGCTGCGGGCCGCCCGGGCGCCGCTCGCGCGTACCGCCGAGGCGCGGGACCTGCTGCTCGGGGTGGAGGTGCCGGCCGGCTCGGTGGAGCTGGGCGCGGTGGCCCGCGAGCACGAAGGGGCCACGTACGAGGTGTGGCGGCCGGTGGACAGCTTCGCCGGGGTCGGCCCGCAGGCCAAGGTCTACCTGGTGGACCGCTGCTCGGGGCTGGTCACCTTCGCCCCGGCGCTGGACCTGCGCCCGTCCGACGCCGACCCGCCCGGCCCGGCACCGGCCGACGTGGGACCGGGCGTCCCGGGGCCGGCCGGCGCACGGGCGGGCGGTGGGCCGGTCACCGTCGCGGCGGTGCCGCCGGCCGGGGCGCGGGTGCGGCTGTGGTACCGGGCCGGCGGTGGCCGGGCCGGCAACGTCGCCGCCGGCACCCTGACCACCCTGCGGGACCCGCTGCCCGGGGTACGGGCGGACAACCCGGAACCGGCAGGTGGCGGGCGGGAGCTGGAGAGCCTCGAATCGGCGCTGGTGCGGGGCCCGTACGAGTTCTTCGCCCAGCAACGCGCGGTCACCGCCCGGGACTTCGAGATCCTCGCCGCCGGCTCCGGCGGGGTGTCCCGGGCGCGGGCGTTCACCCGGGCCGCCGTCTACAGCTTCGCCCGCCCCGGCGAGGTCGAGGTGGTGCTGGTGCCGTACGTGCCGGACGAGGCCCGGCCGGGTGGCCGGTTGCCGGTGGCGGTGCTGCGCGCCCACGAGGTGGAGGAGTCCCGCCGCCGGGTGGAGGCGGACCTGGACCGGCGGCGGGCGTTGGGCACGAGCTGCCGGGCCGGCTGGGCCCGGTACAAGGCGGTGTCTATCCGGGCCCGGGTGGTGGTCCGACCGGAGGAGGACGTGGAGGCGGTCCGCCGACGCATCCACGACCGGCTGCACCGGACGCTCAGCCCGCTGCCCACCGCGTTGAACCCGACCGGCTGGGCGTTCGGTGAGCCGCTGCGCGCCTCCAACGTGTACCGGATGCTGGAGCACGCCGAGCCGGGGGTGCGCTACGTCGAGTCGGTCCGGTTCGTGGTGGACGAGGCACCCGACGCGCAGGTCCGCGCCGTCGCCGTCGACCAGTACCAGCCCGGCACCTGGTACGCCGGCCGGGGCCCGGTGCTGTTCCGCTCGTCCAACGCGGGGGTGGGCTGGGAGCCGGCGGGCCGGTTCGACGACGACGAGACGGTGGTGCGGGTCGCCCCCGCCCCGGCCCCGGTCCGTCCCGGCGTGCTGGCCCGCCCCGGCGCGGTGGCGGTGGTGACCACCCGGGCGGCGGGCGGTTCCCGGGTGCACCTGAGCACCGACCTCGGCGAGACCTGGTCGGCGTTGACCGGCCTGGACTCCCGGATCACCGACCTGGCCTGGATCGACCGGGACGGCGCGGGCGCGCTGCTGCTGGCCACCGACACCGGCCTGTACGAGGTCTCGCTGCTGCCCGGGGCGGTGCCGTTGCAGATCCTGGTCGACCCGGCCGACGCCGACCGGGGCTTCTACGCCGTCCGGGCGTTCGTCTCGGAGCGCGGTGCGCCGGGCGTGGCGGTCGCGGCGCAGGCGGGTTTCGGGGTGTACCTGTCCACCGCCGGTGGCCGCCCCGGCAGCTTCACCCACGTCGGCCTGGCCAACGTGGACAACCGGGTCCTCACCGTGCAGTACGACGGCCCGGCCACCCTGCTCTGGGCGGGCGCGGGCGAGCCGGACCCCAAGAAGCCGGGGCAGGGCTGCCACCGCACCCGGCTGTTCGAATCCGACGTGCAGTGGCAACAGGTGCAGGCCGGCTGGGTCGGCGGCACCTGCCGGGACCTCGCCTTCGTCGGCACCATGGCGGTGGCCGCCACGCAGAGCGGCGGGGTGCTGCGCCTGGACACCCTGGCCACCCAGCCGCAGTGGCAGCCGGTGGTGGTCAACTGCGGGCTGCCACTGCGCGACCGGACCCGGTTCGTGCCGGTGGACGCGATCGCCGGCAGCGCCACGGCAACGGGCGGGAACGGCCGGCTGATCCTGGCCGGCGGCGAACGCGGGGTGTTCCGCAGCGGCGACGCCGTCGACTGGGTGGCCAGCGCCAACCAGGCCACCGCCGACGTGGTGACCGTCCCCGACACCTGGCTGCTCTGCTCCGGCGAGCACGACATCGAGGTGGTGGGCCACGATGCGCCGGGCCGCGATTGAACGGCTGCTGCCGGCGGCCTACCAGCGGGCCGCCGGGCCGGGCAGCGTCCTGGCCGCCCTGCTGGACGTGATGGAGACGCTGCACGCCCCGGACGAGGCGCTGCTCGCCGACGTGGACGTGCTGTTCGACCCGTACCGCACGCCGGCCGGGTTCGCCGGCTACCTGACCCGCTGGGTGGCGATGGACCACGTGCTCGGCCCGCCCCGGCCGGACGTCCCGCCGCCGCTGCCCGTGGGCCGGCTGCGGGACCTGGTCGCGCACGGCGCGCTGCTGGCCCGCTGGCGGGGCACCCCGTACGGGATGCGGACCGCGCTGGAACTGGCCACCGGGGTCACCGGGTTCGTCCTCGACGAGCCGGCCGACCGGCCGTTCCACCTGGTCGTCCGGGTGCCGCAGGAGGCGGCCGGGCTGCTGACCGTGGTGGCCCGGATCGTCGCGGCGGAGAAGCCGGCGGCGGTGACCGCCGAGGTCGTCCTCGCCGACGCCCCACCCGCCGGGGACCGGCCCGCCGACGGTGGGCCGGTGCCGTACGGGCCGGCGGTCGGCCGCGCCACCGTGCCCGCCCCGGGCTCCCCTCCCCCGCCCGGACCGTCGCCTGAGGAGCCGCCATGACCACCGAATGGGCCGTCGTCGCCGCCGCCGAGCAGTTCACCCTCGACCCGGCCAACCGGGGCGAGCTGACCTTCACCGTCTCCAATCCGGGGGTCGCGCCGGACACCGTGGTCTTCGACGTCGCGCCGGGCGAGGGCAGCCAACGGGCCTGGTTCACGGTGGCCGAGCCGCGACGGGTGGTGCCGGGGCAGAACTCGGTGTCGTTCCTGGTCCGGCTGGCGGTGCCGGCCGGCACCCCACCCCGGCGGTACGACATGACCGGCTTCGCCTACTCGGCGAACACCGCGCCGGAGGAGAGTTCCCGCGCCAGCGGCCGGGTGACGTACGAGGTCACCGCGGTCGCCCCGCCCCGGCGGGCCCCGTGGCCGTGGATCGCGGCGGCGGTGGCGCTGGTGGTGCTGGTCGGCGCGGTGGTCGGTTACCTGCTCAGCCGCCCGGATGCCACCGCACCCCCGCCCACCGCCCGGGTGGTCATGGTGGAGGCGGAAACCCTGATCGCCGGGGCTGCGACGGAGTCACCGGCGGGTGCCGCGGTGAAGGTGGTGGAGCAGCCGGACTGCTGCGGGCTCACCTGGTCGGGTGGTCGGCAACTGTTCTTCCAGGGGCTGGCGGTGGGTGACCGGGTCAGTCTCACCGTCACCCTGCCGGCGGACGCCACCTGGTCGTTCGCCGCGTCCCGCACCACCGCGCCGGACTACGCCAACACCATCTGGCAGGTCGACGGGGTACAGGTGGGCGGCACCTTCCTCGGCTTCTCGAAGCAGCCGACGCTGCGTGCCGTCGAGGACGTCGGCACGGTCCGGCTCGGTCGGGGCGCGCACACCCTCACCCTGGTCACGGTCGGCCGGACCCAGGGCACCGAGCGGTACTTCGCCGGGGTGGACCTGGTCCGGTTCACCGAGCTGCCCGCCTCGACGGGCCGGCCGTGAGCGGCCGGCGGAAGCTGCTGCTGGTGGCGGTCGCCGTGCTGCTGGTCGCCGCGTTCGTCGGCGCGCTCGGGGTGGGCCGGGCCGGTCGCGGTGATCCGACCGACGCCGGGGCCCTGGGCTGGCTGGGCCGGCTCGGTGGGGACGGCACCGCCGTGGACCCGGCGACGGTACGGGCCGACTGCGACCGTACCGGGGACGTGCTCTCCTTCGTCGGCGGCTGCGCGCTGCGGGTGGACGACCCCGGCGGGCTGCGCACCCTGGTGCTGCGCAGCCGGGCGGCCTTCGCGGTCACCGCCCCCGCGCCCGGCGACGCCGACCTGACCGTACGCGACGACGTCACGCCCGGCGACGGGGGCGACGGGGGCGACGCCGTCGCGACGATCGCCGTCGACCGGGCCACCGAGGTCGGCCTGGGCTGCCCGGGAGGTGTGACGTGCACCGTCACCATCGCCAGCTCGTGACCCGCCGCCGGCCGGTGCCCCGGGTCGCGGTGACCCCGGTCCGGGAGGTGACCCGGCATGGGTGGGCTGCGTAAACCGTTCCTGCTCCTGGCGCTGCTGGCGGTGGCGCTGGTGGTGGCGCTGGAGCTGGGCTCGTCGCTGCTGACCGGCGGCGGCGACGCGGGCGGGGCGCTGCTGGCCGGTGCCCGGGACCTGGGCGTGGACGTCGGCGAGGTGGGACGGATCAGTGAGCCGTCCGGCCGGGGCACCGGCTACCTGGCCCTCATCGACGTCGTGGCGCTCTGGACCACCGGCCTGTTCTGCCTGAGCCTGCTGCTCACCGAGCGGGTGCAGGGCCGGGTGCAGGGGGTGGCCACCCTGGTCTTCGCGGTCCTGCTGATCCTGGCGTCGCTGGTGCTGCTGGTGACCGTCTTCGTCGAGCTGACGGTGATGGTGTCGCTCTTCCTGGCCGTGCCGTTCGGCACGCTTGCCTACCTGGCGCTGTGGGGTTTCTTCCCGGTCGGCGAGGCCAGCCTGCTGCTCGGCCTGGTGCTGACGTTGAAGCTGGTCTGGGCCGGGCTGCTGCTGCTCGCCCAGCCCCGCTTCCTCCAGAACAAGGGACTCGTCCTGCTGGCGCTGACCACCCTGGTCTGCACGGTGGTGCTGGAGTTGCTGCACCGGCTGGTCCCGGTGATCCTGGTCAGCATCCTCGACGACGTGGGCGCGCTGGTCTTCGCCGTCGTGGCCCTCGTGTGGGGGCTGGTCCTGCTGGTGGGTTCCGTTCCCGCCATCGTCAAGGCCGTCCGCGCCACCGGGGTGCGGCGGGGTGGGACATGATGTGCCACCGACTGATATGACTGTCCGTCATAAACATGACGGACAGTCATATCAGTCCACCGCGGTATCGCCTTCCTGCGCCTACGGGCCGACGGAACCCGCGGCGGGCCCGCTCAGGGTCTACCCGGGGGCCCGGTCAGGACACGTGCCTCCGGTAGGCGTCGATGGTGGCGGCGAGGATGTCCGGGCCGGGGCGGGACCAGAGCGCCGCCTGGAACACCTCGACCTCGACCGGCCCGGTGTACCCGGCGGCGTCGACCGCCTCACGCAGCCGGCGCAGCTCCACACAGCCCTCACCGGGCAGCGCCCGGCCCAGCAGCACCCCCTCCGGCAGCGGGGTCACCCAGTCCGCCGCCTGGAACGCGGCGATCCGGTCGCCGGCGCGGGCGATCTGCGCGTATACCGTGTCGTCCCACCAGACGTGGTAGGTGTCCACCACCACGCCGACCACGGCGGGGTCGAACCGTTCGGCGATGTCGAGCGCCTGGCCGAGGGTGGAGATCACGCACCGGTCGGCGCTGAACATCGGGTGCAGCGGTTCGATGGCGAGGCGTACCCCGGCAGCGGCGGCCTCGTCGGCGAGCGCGGCGACGGCGTCGGCGACCTGCCGGCGGGCCCCGTCGACGTCGCGGCTGCCCGGGGGCAGACCACCGGAGACCAGCACCAGTTCCCGGGTGCCGAGGGTGGCCGCCTCCTCGATGGCCCGCCGGTTCTCGTCCCACCAGTCGGGGGTGGTGAAGAACCCGCCCCGGCACAGTGAGGTGACGGTCAGCCCGGCGGCACGGACCAGCCGGGCCGCCCGGTCGAGCCCGAACTCCTGGACGGGTTCGCGCCACAGGCCGATGCCGGGCACCCCGGCCGCGGCACAGCCGGCGACGGCCGCCTGAAGCGGCCAGTGCTGGGCGGTGGCCTGGTTGAACGAGAACCGTTCCAGCCCGGGTGCCGCCACCGGGGCCGCGCCGTCGGGGTGGACCGGGCCGTCGCCGGACGGCGCGGGGGCGGTCACTGGGGCACCCCGGCCACGGTGAGGTACGCCCGGGCCCGCGCGGCGGCCAGGTCCGCGTCGGGCAGCAGCCCGGCGGTGTCGGCGAGGACGAGCAGCCGGGCCAGGTGCGCCGGGGAGCGGCCGGACTGCTGCCCGGCCAGCATCGTGAAGTGCTCCTGGTGCCCGGCCAGCCAGGCGAGGAACACGATGCCGGTCTTGTAGAACCAGGTGGGCGCGGCGAACAGGTGCCGGGCCAACGGCAGGGTCGGGGCGAACACCGCGTCGTAGCGGTCCAGGTCACCTGCGTCGAGGGCGGCGAGCGCGGCGGCGGCGGCCGGCGCGATGGCCGCGAAGACACCGAGCAGGGCGTCGGAGTGGCCCTGCTCGTCGCCCCGGATCAGCTCCGGGTAGTGGAAGTCGTCGCCGGTGTAGAGGCGTACCCCGGCGGGCAGGCGGCGACGTAACGCGACCTCCCGGTCGGCGTCGAGCAGGGACACCTTGATCCCGTCGATCCTCCGCTGGTGCTGTTTGATCAGGTGCAGCACCGTCCCGGTGGCCTCGTCGAGGTCGGTCGAGCCCCAGTAGCCGGCCAGCGCCGGGTCGAACATGTCACCGAGCCAGTGCAGCACCACCGGTTCGTCGGCGGCGGTGAGCAGGTCGTCGTACACCCGCAGGTAGTCGTCGGGGCCGGTGGCGGCGGCGGCCAGGTGGCGGCTGCACATCAGCACCGGGCGGGCGCCGGCGGCGGTGACGTCGGCGAGCTGCTCGGCGTACGCCCGGGTCACCCGGTCCATGGTGGCCGGGCCGGGTGGGAGCTGGTCGGTGGCGACCCCGGCGACGATCCGCCCGCCGACCGCACGGGCCTCGGCGGCGCTGCGCCGGACCAGTTCCCGGGTGGCCGGGTAGTCCAGTCCCGCGCCGCGCTGGGCGGTGTCCATCGCCTCGGCCACCCCCAGCCCGTACGACCAGAGGTGCCGGCGGAAGGCGAGGGTGGTGTCCCAGTCGACGGCGGCCGGGGCGCCCGGGACGTTCTCCCCGCGCGGGTCGGCGACGACGTGCGCCGCCGCGTACGCCGTCCGGGTGGTCGACGGGCCGGCGGGGCGCCCGTGGCCGGCGCCCCCGCGCAGCCGGTGGGTGCCGCCGTCGGGCAGCCGGACGACGGCGGTCACCGGGACAGCTCCGGCACCTCGACCCGGCGGCCCTCCCGGGCGGAGCGCAGGCCCAGCTCGGCCAGTTGCACGCCGCGCGCGCCGGCCAGGAAGTCCCAGGTGAACGGGGAGCCGGTGACGACGTGCCGCAGGAACGCCTCCCACTGCACCTTGAAGCCGTTGTCGAACTCCTCGTTGTCGGGCACCTCGGTCCACTGGGCCCGGAAGTCCTCGGTGGCGGGCAGGTCGGGGTTCCACACCGGTTTGGGGGTGACCGCCCGGTGCTGGACCCGGCAGCGGCGCAACCCGGCGACGGCGCTGCCCTCGGTGCCGTCGACGTGGAACTCGACCAGTTCGTCGCGGTGCACCCGGGTGGTCCAGGACGAGTTGAGCGCGGCGATGATCCCGCCGTCGAGTTCGAAGATGCCGTACGCGGCGTCGTCGGCGGTGGCCGGGTAGGGCCGGCCGGCCTCGTCGACGCGCTGCGGTACGTGGGTGGCGGCGACGCAGGTGACCGCACGGACGGGGGCGAACAGCTCCTCCAGCACGTACTGCCAGTGCGGGAACATGTCCATCACGATGCCGCCGCCGTCCTCGGCGCGGTAGTTCCAGGACGGACGCTGGGCGGGCTGCCAGTCGCCCTCGAAGACCCAGTAGCCGAACTCGCCGCGGACGGACAGGATGCGGCCGAAGAACCCGCCGTCGATGAGCCGCTTGAGCTTGCGCAGCCCGGGGAGGAAGAGTTTGTCCTGCACGACGCCGGTGCGGATGCCGGCGGCGTCGGCGGCGCGGACCAGCTCCCACGCGGCGGCGCTGGACTCGGCGAGCGGCTTCTCGGTGTAGATGTGCTTGCCGGCGTCGATGGCCTGCCGGATGGCCTTCTCCCGCTGCTGGGTCACCTGGGCGTCGAAGTAGATCTCCGCGTCGTCGCGGGCGAGGGCGGCGGCGAGGTCGGTGGTCCAGTCGGTGAGGCCGTGCCGTTCCGCGACCGCCCGCAGCCGGGTCTCGTCCCGGCCCACCAGGATCGGCTCGGGCCAGATCCGGGTGCCGTCGTCCAGCGCCAGGCCCCCCTGTTCGCGCAGGGCGAGTAGGGAGCGGACCAGGTGCTGGCGGTAGCCCATCCGACCGGTGACGCCGTTGACGATGATGCCGATCGACCTTCGGGTCATGGTCGTCCTTCCCCTTTGCACATCACATAGGTAAGCGCTTTCCTAGCAGCCTAGGTGGCCGCCCCACCACGGGCAAGAGGCCACCGCCGACCGTTGCGGTAACCTGTCCGCTATCGCGCGGCCCCGACCGGGCCCGGACACTTTCGGGGGTGCCCATGGCGACGCTGGCCGATGTCGCCCGCCGCGCCGGGGTCTCCCCCGCCACCGCCTCCCGGGTGATCAACGGCAGCAGCAAACCGGTCGCCGACGAGCTGCGCGAACGGGTGCTGCGGGCCGTCGCCGACCTGCGGTACGTGCCCAACGCGCACGCCCAGCTGCTGGCCCGGCCGCAGCGCAGCGTGGTCGGCGTGGTGGTGCACGACGTGTCCGACCCGTACTTCGCCGAGCTGACCCGGGGACTGCAACGGGTCGCCACCGACCACGGCCGGCTGGTCATCATCTGCAACAGCTACCGCGACCCGGAACGCGAGCTGGAGTACGTGGAGCTGCTGCGCGCCCAGCAGGTCGCCGCGATCGTGCTGGCCGGCTCCGGCTACCACGACGCCACCTTCACCGCCCGGCTCGCCGAGAAACTGGCCGCCTACGAGGCGACCGGCGGCCGGGTGGCGGTCGTCGGCCGGCACGAACACCCCGGCGACGCGGTGATGCCGGCCAACGCCGACGGCGGCCGGCTGCTCGGCGCGGAACTGCTGCGCCGGGGGCACACCCGGATCGGGGTGGTCGCCGGCCCGCAGGTGCTGACCACCATCACCGACCGGCTCGACGGGCTGCGTGCCGCGCTCGCCGAGGGCGGCCACCCGCTGCCCGCCGAACGCGTCCGGTACGCCGACTTCGACCGCGACGGGGGTGCCCGCGCCGCCGGTGAACTGCTCGACGCCTTCCCCAAACTGACCGCGCTGGTGGCGTTGAACGACTCGATGGCGGTCGGCGCGCTGACCCTGCTGCGCGCCCGGGGCGTGCCGGTCCCCGGGCAGGTGTCGGTGGTCGGCTTCGACGACATGCCGGTCGCCGCCGACGTCACCCCGGCGCTGACCACCGTCCGGCTGCCCCTGGTGGAGCTGGGCGCGCGGGCGATGACCCTGGCGCTGGGCCCGGCCGCCGACCGGTCCCGGGTCGAGGTGCTGCCGGCCACCCTGGTCGTCCGGGACAGCCTCGGCCCCGCCCCGGCCTGACCCGCCCGCACCGGGCCGGCAGCACGGCGGGTGGGCGGGCGGGGTCGGCACCGGATCAGGCGGGGGTCGTCGCCAGCTCGGCGAGCCGGTCGATCTGCCGGGGGTCGGACAGCGCCGAACCCACCGCCACCACCCGTACCCCGGCGGCGAGGAAGTCGGCAGCGTTGCCCGCGTCGATCCCCCCGGTCGCCACGAACCGCAGCTCCGGCAGCGGGCCGGCCATCGCCTTGAACCACTGGGGGCCGAGGCTGGCCGCCGGGAACGCCTTGAGCCAGATCAGCCCGTGGTCGAGCGCGAGCTGCGCCTCGGTGGGGGTGGCCACCCCGGGCAGGTGCGGGATGCCGTAGCTGACCGCCGCGTCGGCCACCGCCAGGTCCAGCCCGGGGGCGACGGTGAACGCCGCGCCGGCGCTGGCGGCCTGCCGTACCTGGGCGGGGGTGCGCACCGTGCCGGCACCGACCCGGCGGCCCCGGTCCTTGCCCGCCTCCACCGCCGCCCGCAGGGACAGCGTGGCGTCCGGGGTACGGATCGGCACCTCGACCACGTCGATGCCGAGGTTCCAGGCCCGTTCGGCGAGCCGGACGGTCTCCGTCGGCGGCAGGTCCCGCAGGATCACCATCACCCGTGCGGTGCCGAACAGGGGTGCGAAGTCGTGCGCGGTCATCGACCGTTCCTTCCGGTGACGGGGGTGGGGAGCAGGCCGGCGTCGACCAGGTCCAGGCTCGCCCAGTCCTGCGCCGGCAACGCGAGGAGCCGGTCGGCCAGCGCCCGCCGCGGCGGCGGGGCGGTGTCCCCGGCGACGGTCAGGGCGGGGGCCGCGCAGAGGTGCCCGAGCCGCAGGCAGCGGTCCAGGTCGAGGCCGCGCAGCAGCCCCGACAGCAGGCCGGCGGCGAAGGCGTCGCCGGCTCCGACCGGCTCGTGCACCGGCACCCGCAGCGCCGGCACGAAGACGGCCGCAGCGTCCCTGGGCAGCGCGGTCGCCCCGACGGCGGCGTCCTTGACCACCACCAGTTCCGGGCCGGGCAGCAGGTCGCGCACGGCGGTCGGCCCGGTGACCCCCCACAGGGTGTGCGCCTCGTCGAGGCCGACCAGGACCACGTCGGCGGCGTCGGCGAGCCCGCGCAGCACCGGCGCGGCGGTCGCCGCCGGCCAGAGCCGGGCCCGGTGGTTGACGTCGAAGGTGACCCGGGCGGCGGGCAGCGGCCGGTCGGTGACCGCCCGGCGGACCAGGTCCGCGCAGGACGGCGAGAGGGCGGCGGTCACCCCGGACAGGTGCAGCAGGCGCGCCCCGGCCAGCGCCGGCTCGTCCAGCACCCCCGGGTGCAGCCGGGAGGCGGCCGACCCGGACCGGTAGTAGTGCACGGCGGTGCCGTCGGGCGTCGGGTCCTTGAGGTAGACGCCGGTCGGGGCGGTCGGGTCGACGGTGACCAGGCTGGTGTCCACGCCGGTGGCGGCGACGTGCCGCCGGACCCGCCGGCCGAACGGGTCGTCGCCGACCCGGCTGACCCAGGCGGTGCGGTGGCCGAGCGCGGCGAGCGCGCACGCCACGTTGGACTCCGCGCCGCCGACCGAGACGCCCAGCCGGTCGGCCCGGTCCAGCGGACCGGTCGGGTCGGGGCCGAGCACCACCATCGACTCGCCGACGGTGACCACCTCCGGGCCGGGCCCGGCCCCGCCGGTCGGGTCGGCGGCGGTCACTGCGGTTCCGCGGCGGCGAGCAGGGCGGCGACGCCGGCCCGGTCGCGTACCCCGTCGGCGACCAGCACCCGGTGCCGGCCGGTGCGCCGGCCACCGGCGGGCACCACGGCCGGCCGGTCGAAGGCGAAGGCCACACAGACGCCCGGGTACATCGCCGTCCGCACGAACCACCGGTCGCCGAGCCCCAGCCCGGTGAAGACCAGGGTGTACGCCCCACCGCCCGGCGCGACCCCGGTGAGCGCGACCCAGCGGGCGGCGCTGCCGTTGGCGGCCTGCTCGCCGTCGGCGTCGGCGGTGAACGTGACCGGCTCGCCGTCGGCGACGGCCCGCCAGAAGAAGCCGCCGTAGCCGGCCCCGCCGGGCCGCCCGTTGGTGGCGGGGCTGCCCAGGTGGACGTCGCGCCCGGCCGGGGCGGTGAGGGTGTAGTCGACGTCGAGCGCCCAGGCGTCCGGGGTCACCGGGGTCGCGGCGAGCCGGCGGTGCTCGGTGAGCAGCACCCCGCCGGCCCGGTCACGCCACTGCAACGCGTGTGCCAGCCGGTCCGGCGCGCGCTCCCGCCAGTGCGTGTGCGCGATCACGCCGTGGTCGTCGCGCCAGGTGTAGCCGGTGCCCCGGACGTACGTCCGACCGCCCCACAGGTTGGTGCCGTCGACGTCCTGTACGGCCAGCGACGCCCCGAGGTGCCAGACGTGGTCGGCGGGCAGGGCGTCGGTGACCGGGGTGCCGGCCAGGGTCCGGACCGGGTGCAGGTAGGGCCGGGGGCCGTGCCGGGGGTCCAGGTCGGGACACAGCACGTACCGGGCCACCTCGACGTCGCCGACGTGCAGCCGGGGATCGTCGTCGCCGGGGTCCGGGGCGGACCGCAGCGGGCCGGGGGCCGCCCCGGTCGGGGCCGGGTCGGCACGGGTCAGGGCCGGGGCGGGGCGGGGGTGACCGGTCACGGTGCCTCCATCCGGGCGGTGGGCCGGCGGGCGGCGACCGCGTGCAGGGCGGCCAACGCGTAGCCGGCCAGGATCGGCACCGCCACCGGGGTGACCAGTATCCCCAACACCCCGGCCACCGCGCAGACCCCGCCGGCCGCCGCCCAGGTCCCGGGCCGGGCCAGGCCGGTACGGGCGGCGACCCGGGCCGCACCCCGCCAGCCCCGCCCGCCGGTACGGCCGATCGCCACCACGGTCAGCCCGGCGTACCCGGCCAGGGCGGCGGTGACCACGGCGGTGCCGGCCAGCACGGGTCCGCCGCCGGGCACCCGGCCGGTGGCCAGGGCGACCAGGTCGACGCCGAGCGCGACGGCGACGGCCAGTCCGACGGCGCTGGCCACCAGGCCGGCGGGCAGCGCCCGGCCGAACCGGGACAGCGTGGTGCGCAGGTCCGGCCAGCCGCCGAGGGTGAGCCGGTCGTGCACGGCGGCGCTGGCGGTGGCCAGAGCCGGGGCGAGGGTGAGCACCGGCAGCGCGGCCAGCGTCACGGCGAACCCGAGCAGCGCCAGGTCGGTGGCGTCGCGCAGGGTGTCGCGCCAGTCCCGGCGCAGGGGTGTCTCGTCCTCCTGCGCCACCGGTACGGCGGTCATCCCTTCAGCCCGCTGGTGTTGATGCCCTCGACCAGCATCCGTTGGAAGGCCAGGAAGAACAGGAAGACCGGCAGCAGCGACAGCACCGACATGGCGAACATCGGGCCGACCGCGCTCTGGCTGGTGGAGTCGATGAACAGGGTCAGCGCCACCGGCACGGTGTAGTCGTCCAGGCTGGACAGGAAGACCAGTTGCCGGAAGAAGTCGTTCCAGGTCCAGATGAACGAGAAGATCGCGGTGGTGACCAGCGCCGGGCGGCTCAGCGGCAGGATGACGTGCCGGAAGATGCCGTACGGGCTGGCCCCGTCGATCTTGGCGGCCTCGTCGAGTTCGCGCGGGATGCCCCGCATGAACTGCACCATGAGGAACACGAAGAACGCCTCGGTGGCCAGGAACTGCGGGATGAGCAGCGGCAGGTAGGGCCAGTCCCCGCCGACCAGGCCGAGGCTGCGGAACAGGATGTACTGCGGCACGATCAGCACGTGGCCGGGGAGCAGCAGGGTGCCGATCATGACGGCGAACCAGACGCCCCGCAGCCGGAACCGCAACCGGGCCAGGGCGTACGCGGCGAGCAGGCAGGAGACCGCGTTGCCGACCACGGTCAACAGGCTGACCATGGCGCTGTTGAGGAAGAACGTGCCGAAGCTGAGGTCGAAGTTGCCCCAGCCGGCGGTGTAGTTGCCCGGGGTGAACCGCTCGGGCAGCAGGCCGACGTTGTTGACGATCTCTTCCGGCGACTTGACCGAGGTACCCACCATCCACAGCAGCGGGTAGAGCACCACCGCCACGATCACGATCAGCACCAGCAGTCGTACGGCCTGCCGGCCGCCCTGCCGCCGGCCCGGCCGCCGCGCCGTCGAGGTCACCGCCACCATCACTTCTCCCCGTCGGAGTAGTGCACCCAGAACCGCCCGGTGCTGAAGAAGACCACGGTGATCAGGCCGATCGCGAGCAGGAACACCCAGGCCATCGCGGAGGCGTAGCCCATCTCCAGGTCGGTGAAGCCTGCGATGTAGAGCTTCAGGGTGTACATCAGGGTGGAGTCGACCGGGCCGCCGGTGCCGTTGCTGAGCACGAAGGCGGCGGTGAAGCCCTGGAACCCGTTGATGGTCTCCAGCACCAGGTTGAAGAAGATGACCGGGGAGAGCATCGGCAGGGTGACGTGCCAGAACTGGCGGAACCGGCCGGCGCCGTCGACGGAGGCGGCCTCGTACAGCTCGGTGGGGACCTGCTTCAACCCGGCCAGGAAGATCACCATGGGGGCGCCGAACTGCCAGATCGCCAGCACCATCAGGGTCTGCAACGCCCAGTCCGGGTCGCTGACCCAGGGCAGCCCCTCGATGCCGAACAGCGCGAGGAACGAGTTGAACGCGCCGTCCCGGTTGAACATGTTGACCCAGACGATGGCCAGCGCGACGCTGCCGCCGAGCAGCGACGGCAGGTAGAACAGCGCCCGGAACAGGCCCACCCCCCGCCACGCCCGGTTGAGCAGCAGCGCCACCCCGAGGGCGGCGGCCAGCTTCAGCGGTACGGCCACCAGGGCGAAGGTCACCGTCACCCGCACCGCGTGCCAGTACGACGGGTCGGCGGTGAACATCCGCTCGTAGTTGGCCAGCCCCACCCACTGCACCTCGGACAGCGGGGTGAGGATGTCGTAGTTGGTGAAGCTCAGCCAGAGCGAGAGCAGCATGGGGATCGCCGTGACGCCCATCAGTCCGATGAGCCAGGGCGAGAGGAATACGTACCCCGCCAGTCCTTCGGCGTGCCGGTCCCGCCCGCCCCGACGCCGCTTGGCGTGGGGGCGGGCGGGACCGGTGCGTCCGGTCCGGCCGGGCGCCGTGGTGAGGGCCACGGGTCCGGCTCCTTTCGTCGTCCGTGGTGCGCCGGTCAGGCGATCGCGGACTTGCAGGCGGCGAGGAACTGCTCGGCGGCCTGTTCCGGGGTGGCCCGCTGGTACTGGACGTTCTCGGCGGCCTTGACCAGCTCGGACTTGACCTTGCTGTGTCCCTTGATCGGCACCTGCGGCGACGTGCCGAACTTCTGCGCCAGTTCGGTCTCGACCTGGATGGACTGCTTCATCGCCGGGTCGGTCACCGTCTGGCTGACCGTGGCTCGCAGGTCCATGTTCGACGGCAGGCCGCGGTCGGTGCCGAGCAACGCCACCGCCTCCGGGTCGTTGGCCAGGAAGTTGATCACATCGACGGCGGTGTCCCGGTGCTTGCTGCCCTTGAACACCGACCAGTACATCGAGGCACGGGCCCACTGGGCGCTCGGGTCACCCGGGTAGGCCACCACCCCCAGCTCGTCCTTGGTGTTCTTCTTCAGGTCCGGCATCTGGTTGACCCAGACCCAGGAGGTCGCGGCCTTGCCGGTGACCACGAGCTGCTTGGTCACGTCGCTGGCGTTGCCCTCGTGGATCACGTCGGCGGTGGGGGTGGCGCCCCGGTCCCGGGCGCCCTTCCACAGGGTGAACCACTTCGTCACGTCCTCGGCGGTGAACCCGAGGTCGTTGCCGTTGTAGAGGTCCTTGCCCTGCTGGCGCAGCCAGACCCAGAACGCCTTGTAGTCGGCGCTCGGGTCCTGGGTGCCGGGGATCTTGGCCTTCTTCGCCACCTGCTCGGCCCAGGCGATGTGCTCCTCCCAGCTCTGGCCGGTGGTCGGCTCCGGAAGGCCGTTCCTGGTCAGCAGGGTCTTGTTGTAGACCAGCCCCTGGGTGTTCTCCCCGGCGGCCACCCCGGCCAGCTTGCCGTCGACGACGCCGTACTCCAGCAGGCTCTTGGGGAACTTCGACACGTCGAGCTTGCCGGAGTCCTGGTAGCTCTTGAGGTCGAGCACGGTGCTGCGGCCGGCGTACTCGGCCAGGTAGTTGTCGTCGATCTGGAACAGGTCCGGCGGGTTGCCACCGGCGGTGAGGGTGGCCAGCTTGTCGAAGTAGCCCTGGTTGGCCTGCCAGGTCTTCTCGAACGTCACGTTCGGGTGCTTCTTGGTGTAGAGGGCGAGGGCATCCTCGGTGAGCTTGGCCCGCGCCTCACCGCCCCACCAGAAGACGGAGAGCTTGACCTGGCCGTCGTCACCGGCGGAGTCGTCGCCGCACGCCGCCGCGCCGAACATCAGCGGTACGGCGACGGCGGTGGCGACCACGCCGCGCAGGAATCGACGACGGGGCACGGGGGTACGGTGGTGCGGTTCGGCCGGCGTGCCGGCGGTGGGGGACGTTGCGGGGTGCATGCGCTCACTCCTCGGGTTAGGAGGCGACGACGCCACCGGTGGTCACGGTCGGGCCGCCCGGGTCCGCAAGGCGATGCGGACCCGGGCCATCCGGATCGGAACCGGGACGGGATCGACCGGGTACGGGTCCGGTCGAGTCGCGAATGACCAGTTCGGTCTGGAGCATTACCTGTGCGGTGGTACGACGGTCGCCGACGGCCGCTGCCCGTCCCCCGCCGCGCGGGCGTGGGTCGGAGTCGTGTTGCAGCAGCATGTCGACGGCCGTCCGGCCGGCGGCCGCGGTTGGCGTGGCCACCGTCGTCAACTTGGGGCGGGTGAGTCGGCTCAGCGCGATGTCGTCGACGCCGACCACGCTGACGTCCTGCGGTACCCGGATGCCGAGCTGGTCGAGCCCCTCGATCAGCCCGATCGCCATCAGGTCGTTGTAGGCGAGCACGGCGGTGACGCCGCTGTCGCGTACCCGGGCGGCCAGCTCACCGCCGCCGGTCTCGGTGGGCGGGTTGGGCCCGAGCACGGTCAGCTCGGCCCCGCCGGAGCGGGCGGCGGCGCCGGCCGCCCGACGCATCTGCTGGTGGGTCCAGGAGCCGCGCGGGCCGCCGAGCAGGGCGATCCGCCGGTGGCCGAGGCCGAGCAGGTGCTCGATCGCGGCGCGCGCCCCCTGGCCGACGTCCATCATCACGCAGGGCAGGCCGGTGACCTGCCGGTTTATCACCACCACCGGGACCTCCCGGCTGACCTGCTCGATCAGGCCGTTGCTCATCCGGGGGCTGCACAGCAGCACCCCGTCGACCTGCTTGGCCAGCGCGTGGACCAGTTCCTCCTCGGCGGCCGGGTCCTCGTTGGTGTCGGCCACGAAGACGTGGTAGTCGCGGTGCCGGGCCTGCCCCTCGGCCGCCTTGATCAGTGGCGGGAAGAACGGGTTGGCGATGTCGGCGATGATCAGGCCGATGTTGTGCGTCCGCCCGGTGATCAGGGCGCGGGCGGCCCGGTTGGGCCGGTAGCCGAGGTCCTCGGCGCAGGCCAGCACCCGGCCCCGGGTCTCCGGGTTGACCAGGTGCGGCGCCGAGAAGGTGCGGGACACCGTGGAGATGTGCACGCCCGAGGCCCGCGCGACGTCGCGGATGGTGGCTGGCACGGGCGGCCCTCTCGTCGATGGTGTGGTCGGGGTCACGTGGGTGCCGCCAATTAATGCAAACGGTTGCTCCACTGTCAACGGGCGATTGTTACAGGTCGATTGCGGAGGCGCTCCTACCATGCCCCCTTAAGCACATGAACCGGGATCTATGCCACGGGATTGGCATCGATCGTTGACGTGCTCTTCACCGGCGTGGTTTCTTCACTGCAAACCTTTGCAGCCACCGGGAGGTCCACGGATGCCACCACCAGCCACGCCACGTCGACGGCACGCCCTCGTCGGCACCGGGGCGCGGGCGGAGATGTTCGTCCGGGCCCTGGTCACCGGGCACGCCGACACCGCCGAGCTGGTCGCCTTCGCCGACGTCAACCAGACCCGGATGGACGCCCACAACCGGTGGCTGACCGAGCTGGGCCATCCGGCCGTGCCGACGTACCCGGCCGCCGACTTCACCACCATGCTCGCCAGGGAACGCGTCGACGTGGTGCTGGTGACCAGCGTCGACGTCACCCACGACGAGTACATCGTGGCGGCCCTGCACGCCGGCTGCGACGTGATCACCGAGAAACCGATGACCGTCGACGCGACCCGCTGCCGGCGCATCCTCGACGCGGTCGCCGAGACCGGCCGGCAGGTCACCGTCGCCTTCAACTACCGCTACAACCCGTTGCACGAACAGGTCAGAACGCTGCTCGCCGACGGCGCGGTCGGCGAGATCGGCTCGGTGCACTTCGAGTGGCTGCTCGACGTACGGCACGGCGCGGACTACTTCCGCCGCTGGCACCGGGACAAGGCCAGCTCCGGCGGGCTGATGGTGCACAAGGCCAGCCACCACTTCGACCTGGTGAACTGGTGGCTCGACGCCACCCCGGTCGAGGTGTACGCCGCCGGCCGGCTGTTCTTCTACGGCGAGGGGGGCCGCCGGCACGGCTACGCCCGCGACTACGACCGGGCGCACGACTCCCCCGCCGCCGCCGACGACCCGTTCGCCCTGCGGCTGGCCCAGCACCCCCGGCTGCGCGAGCTGTACCTCGACGCCGAGGCCGAGGACGGCTACCAGCGCGACCGCAACGTCTTCGCCCCCGGGGTGAGCATCGAGGACGACATGGCGGTGCTGGCCCGCTACTCCACCGGCGCGACGATGACCTACCACCTCACCGCCTACGCCCCCTGGGAGGGCTACCGGGTGATGGTCAACGGCAGCCGGGGCCGGCTGGAACTGGAGGTGACCGAGAGCGACTTCGTCAGCCCGGCCGCCGCCGGGGCGCTCAAGGGGGCCGCCCTGCACGGCGACGAGGCCGCCGCCGAACACGGCGCGGCCACCCTCACCCTGCGTCCGTTCTGGGCCCCACCCACCCGGATACCGGTGCCGGGCTACACCCGGCAGGGCCACGGCGGCGCGGACGTCCGGATGACCCGGGTGATCTTCGGCGGCGAGCCGGACCCGCTGGGCCGGGCCGCCACCGCACGCGACGGGGCACTGGCCCTGCTCACCGGGCTGGCCGCCAACCGCTCCTTCGACACCGGCGAACCGGTCCGCGTCGCCGACCTGCTCACCCTGCCCTGACCGGGCCGGGCCCCGCACGCCCGGCACCGCCGACCCCGCCCCGAACCGCCGGCCCTCCGCCCGTACCCGAGGAGTCCTCCGACGTGCCGACCTCCCCCGACCTGCTCCTGCCGACCGACCCGGGCGTCCGGGCCATCGCCCGCGAGCTGTACGCCCTCGCCGGCCCGCAGCCGATCATCTCGCCGCACGGGCACGTCGACCCGGCGCTGCTGGCCGAGGACCGGCCCTTCCCGGACCCGGCCCGGCTGCTGATCGTGCCCGACCACTACCTCACCCGGATGCTGCTCAGCCAGGGTGTGCCGCCGGCCGAACTGGGGGTGCCCAGCGTCGACGGCAGCCCGGTGGAGACCGACGGCCGGACCATCTGGCGGCGCTTCGCCGACCACTGGTACCTGTTCCGGGGCACCCCGTCGCGGCTGTGGCTGGAACGTACCTTCAGCGAGGTGTTCGGGGTGGACACCGCGCTCACCCCGGCCACCGCCGACGCCGTCTACGACGAGGTGGCCGCCCGGCTCGCCGAGCCGGAGTTCCGGCCCCGGGCACTGTTCACCCGGTTCCGCATCGAGGTGCTCGCCACCACCGAGTCGCCGCTGGACGACCTCGCCGCGCACGCCAAGCTCGCCGCCGACGGCTGGGGCGGGCCGGGCGGCCGGGTGGTCACCACGTTCCGCCCGGACAACGTCGTGGACATGGAGTTCGACGGCTGGGCCGACAACGTGGCCCGGCTCGGCGAGGTGGCCGGCGTCGACACCGGCACCTACGCCGGCTACCTGGACGCGCTGCGGACCCGCCGGGCGGCGTTCGTCGCGGCCGGCGCGACCTGCTCCGACCACGGCCACCCCACCGCCCGGACGCTGCTGCTCGACGCCGACGAGGCGGCGCGGCTCTACGACCGGGGCCGGCGCGGGCTGGCCGACGCCGCCGACGCCGAGGCGTTCCGGGCGCACATGCTGGTGGAGTTCGCCCGGATGTCGCTCGACGACGGGCTGGTGCTGCAACTGCACCCCGGCGCCGTGCGCAACCACAACCGCAAGCTCTACGCCACCCACGGCCGCGACGTCGGCGGGGACGTCCCGCACGCCACCGAGTACGTGCACGCGCTGGCCCCGCTGCTCGACGCGTACGGCAACGACCCACGGCTGCGGGTGGTGCTCTACACCCTCGACGAGTACACGTTCACCCGGGAGCTGGCCCCGCTGGCCGGCGGCTACGCCGCGCTCTACCTCGGCGCGCCCTGGTGGTTCCTGGACTCCCCGGAGGTGCTGCGCCGGTTCCGGGAGGCGGTCACCGAGTCCGCCGGGTTCTACAACACCGCCGGGTTCGTCGACGACACCCGCGCGTTCTGCTCCATCCCGGTCCGCCACGACGTGGCCCGCCGCATCGACGCCGGTTTCCTGGCCCGCCTCGTCGCCGAGCACCGGCTCAGCGAGGACGAGGCCGCCGAGACGGTCGTCGACCTGGCGTACCGGCTGCCCAAGAAGGTCTTCAGGTTCGGAGGGTCCGCATGAGCACCAGGATCACCGACGTCGACGTGCACGACGTCCGGTTCCCCACCGCGGCGGCCGGCGACGGCTCGGACGCGATCAACCGGGGGGACTACTCGGCCAGCTACGTCGAGCTGCGCACCGACGGCGGCCCGACGGGCGCCGGGTTCACCTTCACCAACGGCCGGGGCAACGAGATCACCTGCGCCGCGATCGAGGCCCTCGCCCACCACGTGCGCGGGCGCACCGTCGCCGAGATCGCCGCCGAGCCGGTCGCGTTCTGGCGCTCGCTCACCGCCGACGTGCAGCTGCGCTGGCTGGGGCCGGAGAAGGGGGTCATCCACATGGCCGCCGGCGCGCTGGTCAACGCGGTCTGGGACCTGCGGGCCAAGCTGGCCGGCAAGCCGATGTGGCGCTACCTCGCCGAGCTGTCCACCGACGAGCTGGTCGCCAACGTCGACTTCCACCACATCACCGACGCGCTCACCCCCGACGAGGCCGCCACCATCCTGGACAAGGGGCTGGTCGGCGCGGCGGACCGGCTCGCCGTGCTGGAGCAGGACGGTTTCCCGTCGTACACCACGTCGGTCGGGTGGTTGGGGTACCCGGACGACAAGGTGCGGGCGCTGACCCGCGAGGCGTACGCGCAGGGGTGGCGGGCGATGAAGATGAAGGTCGGCGGCCCGCCCGCCGACGACCTGCGCCGGGCGAGGATCATCCGGGCCGAGATCGGCCCGGACGCGCTGCTGATGATGGACGCCAACCAGGTCTGGGACGTCGACGAGGCGATCACCAACATGACCGCGCTGGCCGAGGTCGACCCGTACTGGATTGAGGAGCCGACGCACGCCGACGACATCCTCGGCCACGCCCGGATCGCCCGCGCGGTGACCGGGCTGACCGACGGCCGGTGCCGGGTCGCCACCGGCGAGGTGGCCGCCAACCGGGTGATTTTCAAGCAGCTGCTCCAGGCCGAGGCGATCGGCGTGATGCAGATCGACGCCTGCCGGGTCGCCGGGGTCAACGAGGTGCTGGCCGAGATCCTGCTGGCGGCGAAGTTCGGGGTGCCGGTCTGCCCGCACGCCGGCGGCGTCGGCCTCTGCGAGTACGTGCAGCACCTGGCGATCTTCGACTACCTGCGGGTCGGCACCAGCCTGGACGGACGGATGGTCGAGTACGTCGACCACCTGCACGAGCACTTCGTCGACCCGGTCCGCACCCGGGGCGGCAGGTACCTGCTGCCCACCGCCCCCGGCTACAGCGCCACCATGCGCCCCGAGTCGGTCGCGCGGTTCCGCTTCCCGGACGGCCCGGTGTGGCGGTGAACGTCGGCACCGACCGGCTGGGCCTGGCCACCCTGCACCGGCTGCCCGAGCAGAGCCGACCGCTGGTCCGGCCGGGCACCGTACCGGCCGGCATCGTCCACCTCGGACTGGGCGCGTTCCACCGGGCCCACCAGGCGGTCTGCACCGAGGCGGCGATCGACGCGGCCGGCGGTGACTGGGGCATCGTCGGCGTCGCCCCGCGCAGCACCACGCTGGTCGAGGCGCTCGCCGCGCAGGACGCCCTGTTCAGCGTCACCACGCTGGCCGCCGACCGGTCGGCCACCCGGGTGGTCGGCGCGCTGGCCGGGGTCCGGCACGCGGCCAGCGACCCGGCGGCGGTGGTCGCGTTGCTCGCCGACCCGGCGATCCGGGTGGTGACGCTGACGGTGACCGAGAAGGCGTACCGGCTCGACCCGGTCTCCGGGGCGTTGCGGGCCGACGACGAGCTGACCCTCGACCTGACCACCGACCGGCCCCCGGTCACCGTGCCCGGCCTGCTGGTGCGCGGACTGCTCGCCCGCGCCGCCGCGCAGGCGGGGCCGATCGCGCTGGTCAGCTGCGACAACCTGCCGTCGAACGGGCGGCGGCTGCGCGGCCTGGTGCAGCAGTCGCTGGCGCTGGCCGGGGTGCCGGACGCCGTCCAGGATGCCCTCGCCGGGCAGGTCAGCTTCCCCGGCACGATGGTGGACCGGATCGTCCCGGCCAGCACCGCCGCGACGCTGGCGGACGCCCGCGCCGCGCTGGGGGTCACCGACCTGGCGGCGGTGGCCGCCGAGCCGTACCTCCAGTGGGTGATCGAGGACGACTTCCCCGGCGGGCGGCCCCGGTGGGAGCAGGCCGGCGCGGTGCTCACCACCGACGCCGGCCCGTGGGAGCGGCTGAAACTGCGCGGCCTCAACGGCGTGCACTCGGCGGTGGCCTACCTGGGGGCGGTGGCCGGCCGCGAGACGATCGCGGACGCGCTGGCGCTGCCCGGCCTGACCGACGTGCTACGCCGGTTCGTCGCCGACGACGTGGCCGAAAGCTTCACCCCACCCGAGGGGACGACCGTCGTCGGGTACGGCGACGAGGTGCTGGTCCGGTTCGCCAACCCGGCGATCCGGCACCGCACCCTCCAGGTGGCCATGGACGGGTCGCAGAAGCTGCCGCAGCGGGTCCTGCACACCGCCGCCGACCTGCGCGCCCAGGGCCGTCCGGCGTACTGGTCGGCGCTGGTCGTGGCGGCCTGGCTGCGGTTCCTCGACGGGCGGGCCGACGACGGCACGGCGCTGCCGCTCGACGACCCGCTGGCCGACCGGATCACCACCGCGCTCGCCGCCGCCGACGGCACCGCCGCCGGCACGGTCGCGGCGGTGTTCGCCCTGTCCGAGGTGTTCCCGGCCGCGCTCGCCGAGGACGACGGGTTCCGCGCCGACGTGGCCGGCTGGCTGGACGCGCTGCGGAGCCACCCGGTGGCGGCGGTCCTGGCCGGTGCGGCGTGACGGGCCCGGTGCCGCCGACCGCCGCCGGTGGGCCCGCCGCCCGGGGCGCCCCGGCGGCCCCCGCCGCGACGCCGTCGCGCGCCCCGGCCGGGGCCGCCGCGACGGCCGTGCCCCGGGTGGCGATCGTCGGCGCGAACGGGCACGGCCGCTGGCACCGGCGCAGCGTCGCCGGGCTGCACGCGGCGGGACGGCTGCGGCTGGTGGCGCTGGTCGACGTGCGGCCGATCGAGGACGAGCCGGCCGCGCCGGTGCCGCCCGGGGTCAGCGTGCACACCGACCACCGGGAGATGCTCGCCGCCACCCGCCCGGACGTGGTGATCGTCTGCACCCCGCCGCACACCCACCTGCCGATCGCCCTGGACGTCCTCGCCGCCGGTGCCGACCTGCTGCTGGAGAAGCCACCGGTGCTGTCCACCGCCGAGCACCGGACGCTGGCCGGGGCGCTGGCCGCGACCGGCCGGGCCTGTCAGGTCGGTTTCCAGGCGCTCGGCTCGATGGCGCTGGCGCAACTGTCGGCCGCCCTCGGGCAGGGCCGGCTGGGCACCGTCACCGGCATCGGGACGGTCGCCTGCTGGCAACGCCCCGACGGCTACTACGCGCGGTCGCCGTGGGCCGGCCGACGCAGCCTGCACGGCCGGCCGGTGCTCGACGGCGCGCTGGCCAACCCGCTGGCGCACGCGGTGATGCAGTGCCTGGCGGTCGCCCAGACGGTGACCGGCGGGCCGGTGCGGCCGGCGCGGATCGAGCTGGAGCGCTACCGGGTCCGCCCGATCGAGGTGGACGACACCGCCACCCTGCGCGTCGTCACCCCGGGCGGGCCGCCGATCGTGGCGGCGGTGACGCTGGCCGGGGAGGACTTCGTCGCCGGGGAGGTGATCGTGACCGGCACCGCCGGGCGGGCGGTGCTGGAGTACCCCACCGACCGGTTGCTGCTGCCCGGCGACCCGCAGCCCCGGGAGGTGCCGGGGCGGCGGGGGCTGCTGGAGAACCTGCTCGCCCACCGGGCCGACCCGGCCGGCACCCCGCTGATCGCCCCGCTGTCCCGCACCGCGCCGTTCACCGCCGTGCTGGAACAGGTGCAGCGCGCCCCCGAACCGACCCTGCTCGGCGGCGACCTGGTCACGGCCACCGGCAGCGGGCCGGAACGGGTGGTGACGGTACCCGGGATCAACGCCGCGCTACGCCGGGCCGCCGAACAGGGCGCGCTGCTGTCGGAGCTGGCCGTGCCGTGGGCGGTGCCGCCGGTGCGGATCCCCCTGGCGGCGCTGGACGACTGACGCACCATCCACCACCACCCTGCGGAGATTCCCATGCGTCCACGAACCACCGGGGCGGCCCTGGTCGCCCTGTCCCTCCTGCTCACCCCGGGCACGGCGGCCCACGCCGCACCCGGCCGGACCGCCGACGGGGTGCCCCGGGCGGTCGAACGGCTGGCCCGGCAGACCCTGCCGGCCGGCGACGGTTGGGCGTCCGAGGGCCCCGGCACCACCGGCGGCGCGGCGGCCGGCCCGGACCAGGTCCACCTGGTCCGCAGCCGGGCCGACCTGGTCCGGGCGCTGGGCGGCGACAACGCCACCAACCGGAGCAACGCCACCCCGAAGGTGATCGTCGTGGACGGCACCGTCGACGGGTTCGCCGCCGACGACGGCCGCCTGCTCGGCTGCGCCGACCTGGCCGACCCGGAGTACAGCCTGGCGGCCTACCTGGCCGCGTACGACCCGGCGGTGTGGGGCATGGTGCCGCCGACCGGGGCGCTGGAGGCCGCCCGGGTGCGGTCGGTGGCCAACCAGACCCGGCAGACGCAGATCAACGTCGGCCCGAACACCACCATCGTCGGGCGGCGCGGGGCGGTCCTCACCGGGCTGACCCTGATGATCGACGGGGCCAGCAACGTCATCGTCCGCAACCTGACCTTCGACGACGCCCGGGACTGCTTCCCGGCCTGGTCGCCCACCGACGGCGCGACCGGCAACTGGAACTCCCAGTACGACCAGGTCTCGGTGCGCCGCAGCGAGCACGTCTGGGTCGACCACAACACCTTCACCGACGGCGACAACCCGGACAGCGGGCAGCCGGTGTACTTCGGCCGGCTCTACCAGGTCCACGACGGGTCGCTGGACATCACGCACACGGCCAGCCTGGTGACCGCCTCCTACAACCGGTTCGTCGGCAGGGACAAGCTGATGCTGATCGGCTCGTCCAACACGGTCGGGCCGGACGTCGGCCGGTTGAAGGTGACGCTGCACCACAACCTGTTCGACCGGGTGCTCCAGCGGCTGCCCCGGGTCCGGTTCGGCCAGGTCGACGTCTACAACAACTGGTACCGGCTGGCCGGCGACGACTTCGCGTACGCGATCGGGGTGGGCGTGCAGTCCGCCGCGTACGTGGAGAACAACTTCTTCACCCTCGGTGCCGGGATCGCCGCCGGTGACCTGCTGTACGACTGGGGTGGCACCGCCGTCACCACCCGGGGCAACTGGGTGGACGCACACGGCGCGCTGCCCCGCCCGGTCGACCTGGTGGCCGCGTACAACGCGACCCACGACCCGGACCTGGGCGGCGACGCCGGGTGGACGCCGACCCTGCGCACGCCGCAGGCGGTGCCCGCGCCGCTGGTGCCGCTGGTGGTGGGGCCGTTCGCCGGGGCCGGTCGGCTGCCGCTGTGAGCCTGGTCGGGCCGCGCCGTCCGTCGGCGCGGCCCGACCGCGGGGTCACCGCGGCAGGGTGAGCACCTCCGCGCCCTCGGGCGTGATGGCGACGGTGTGTTCGCTGTGTGCCGTGCGGCAGCCGGTGGCGCTGCGCAGCGTCCAGCCGTCGGCGTCGGTGACGAGGGAGGCGGTGTCGGCCATCACCCAGGGTTCCAGGGCCAGCAGCAGGCCGGGCCGCAGCCGGTACCCGCGACCGGGCCGGCCGGTGTTGGACACGTGCGGGTCCTGGTGCATGGTGGACCCGACGCCGTGCCCGCCGAACTCGGTGTTGACCGGGTATCCCGCCGCGTGCAGGACCGTGCCGATGGCGTGCGAGAGGTCACCGACGCGTGCGCCGGGGCCGGCGGCGGCGATCCCCGCGGCCAGCGCACGTTCGGTCGCCTCGATCAGCGCGACGCTCTCCGGGGGGCGGGTGTCGCCCACCAGGAAGCTGATCGCCGAGTCGGCGACCACGCCGCCGAGGGAGACGGCGAGGTCGAGGGAGAGCAGGTCGCCGTCGGCCAGGTGGTAGTCGTACGGCAGTCCGTGCAGCACCGCGTCGTTGACCGAGGTGCAGATGTAGTGCCCGAACGGTCCCCGACCGAAGGACGGCGCGTAGTCGACGTAGCAGGACGTCGCCCCGGCGTCGACGATCATCTGCTGCGCCCAGGCGTCGATCTCCAGCAGATTGGTGCCGACCGCGCTGCGGCCCTTGAGCGTCTGGAGGATCTCGGCGACCAGCGCGCCGGTGTCCCGTGCGCGCCGCACGTCGGTGGGGTTCAGGATCTCGATCATGCGGCGCCTTCCGTGGACCACCAATAAGTATCCCGGCCATGTTATCCCGGTACTAGAATCGCAGCCATGGTCAGGCTGCCGCTCACCCCCGCCGAGGTCGCCCGCGGACGACGCCTCGGCGCCCTGCTGCGCCGCGCCCGGGGGCACCGGTCGATGCTCGGCACCGCGCTGGCCGCCGGGCTGTCCCCGGAGACCCTGCGGAAGATCGAGTCCGGTCGGGTGGCCACCCCGGCGTTCCCGACCATCGCGGTGCTCGCCGACGTCCTCGGCCTCTCCCTCGACGCGGTCTGGTCGGAGATCAACCAGTCCGACGGCGGGATCGCCGTGCCCGACCCCGGCGAGCGGCTGGCCTCGTAGCCCTCCCGGGAGGCCCCTGCCCAGGGGTGGTGCCCGGCGGCGGGCCGGGACAGGGAGAATGACCGGGTGGTCGGGCTGCCGACCCCGGACGACGACGATCAGCGGGAGGTGGACCCGGGTGGCCGGTGGGCGCGACGTCGACGCGGACCGGCCCGAGCCGGCGGCCGCCCCCCGTCCGGCGGACGACCCGACCGGCACGGCACTGCCGTCGGCGTTCCGGACGGCGCTGGCCGCCGATCCGGCCCAGCTCTCCCCCGCCCGGGAGGCACTGCGGGCATGGCTCACCGCGGCCGGCGTCGACGAGGCGGACATCGAGGTGGTGCTGATCGCCGTCGGGGAGGCGTGCGCCAACGCCATCGAGCACGGCTACCGGTTCGCGCCCGGGGCGAGTGTCACCGTCTCGGCCCGGCTGCGCGCCGGGCGGCTGGAGGTCGAGATCCGTGACACCGGCGGCTGGCGACCGGGCCCGTCGCAGGGCGGCGACCGGGGCCGGGGACGACTGATCATGGCCCGGTTGATGGACGAGTCGCAGCTCGACGGCACTCCCGGCGGGACGACGGTTCGCCTGGTCAAGTACCTTTCCGGCCGGGAATGACGTGGTCACATGCCCGACGAGGGGGTCGGACCGACAGTGAAGATCGGCTATAAGTAGGCGATGGAGTTCCCGCCGTACCTCGCCACCATGCCGATGCACGCGATCACCGAGCTGCACGGCGAACCGGGCCTGCTCGCCCGGTTCCGGCTGGAGTTGCCGGCCTTCGCCACGGCCGACCGGGACCGGCTGGCCGAAGCCCTCGACCTGGCCGCCGAGCTGCACCGTGACGACCGGCGGTCCCGCGAGCCGTACCTCAACCACCTGCTGCGGGTGGCGATCCGGATGATGCACCACTACCAGGTGCGCGACCCCGACGTGATCGTCGCCGGGCTGCTGCACGACGCGGTGGAGGACCATCCGGGCGAGCTGGCCGGCGCGGGGACGGCCGACCCGACGGCTGCGGCGCTGGCCGCGCTGGCCGACCGGTTCGGCGACCGGGTGGCCCGGCTGGTCGCCGCGGTCACCAACCCGGTGTACGACCCGGAGCGCGACCCGCACGTGCAGTACCGCGAGCACGTCGCGGCCAGCCTGGACCGGGAGCCCTGGGCCCGGGTCATCAAGGTCTCCGACTTCACCGACAACGGGGTGGGTGTGGTCTACGCCGTCGGGCCGAAGGTCGCCCGCTCGGCGGCGAAGTACCGGCCGCTGGTGCCGGTCTACCGGGAGCTGATCGCCCGGCCGGACACCCCGCTGTCGGCACCGGTGAAGCGGCACATCTTCGCCCAGCTCGACCTGGCCGAGGAGCGGTTCAGCGCGATCCTCGACCACCCCAACTGACCCCGCCCCGCCGCGACGGCGGACCGGTGACGCCGGGCCGGGGGCAGGGCCGCTACGGCGGGTGGGCGCGACGGCGGGCCGGGTGGCGGCGCGGACGCTCAGCGCAGCGCGCCGCCGGGCGGGACGGCCACCCCGCCGCCGCCGAGGACGGCGTGCAGCCGGTGCCGCAGGTCGGGCAGCCGCTGCGGGGTGTCGCGCAGCAGCAGGCAGACCGGCTCCCGGGCGCCGGCTGCCACCCCGCCCACCACGTCGAGCAGCGTGCCGAGCTGCCCGGGCGGCTCGTCGGCCAGCAGCAGGCCCGCGTCGGTCACCTCGAGGGTGAGCGGGCCGGCGTCGAGCCGGTCGGCCAGCACGTCGGCGAGGGCGTCCCAGTTGCGGCCGAAGTGGCCGGGCAGGCCGAGGGCGTCGGTGAGGGCGTCGAACAGCGCGGGGCGGGTCCGGGCCGCCGCCCCGGCCACGGTGACCGACGGCGTCGGGTGCCCCGCCGGGCGGGCCTCGTCGGTCACCCGTAGCCAGCCCGGCTGGCGCTGTCCGGTCATGGTGCATCCTCCTGCTCGACGGGGCGGACCGGCGGACCGGCCCGCCCCGGGTGGTCCTCGGTCAGATCCGGTAGAAGTTCGCGTAGTGGTCGGGAGAGAACCAGGTCGCCCCGCTGCTCCTGTTCACCACGATGCGGTACGCGTCGCGCGCCGCGCCGGAGACCCGCGGGTAGACGTCGTACTCGTAGTAGGTGGCACCGGCGGGAAGCTGCCCCTCGTAGTTGTGGAACTGTCCGCCGGCGAAGTTCGACAGGCCACCGCTCCAGCTGTACCAGCCCCGGCTGGTCGGGAATCCCTTGGCCGACCAGCCGGAGCGGGCGGTACGGGCGTCCGCGCAGCGGGACATCGTGCAGGAGCCGTAGACCGCCGCCGACGCGGGATCGGTCAGCCTCGGGGTCACCACGGACGGTCCGACGAGCAGTGCGGCGACCAGGGCGGTCAGCAGCGCGAGGATGCCCGGCACCCGGCGGGCCCGGGTGCGCGGGGTCGGGGCGGTGGCGGGGGTGACGGGGTTCGCGGGAGTGCTCAACGGGTCCTCCGGGTCGCGGGGGCCGACAGGAATGCATCGATCAGGATGGTTATCCCGATCAGCCACATTCTGGCGGGAGGCGAACCCCGCCGACCAGAGGCCAGCCTGGCAACCGTGGGTGAACGCACCATGATCGGCACGCCACCGTCGGCTGAAATGCCCGGTGGAGGCAGACCGGGACCGGGCAGCCCCGTCGGCCGCCCGGTCCCGGTCGGGGTCAGCAGCCGATCCGGCTGGTGCCCAGGGCGACGTCGTCGTACCAGAGGGTGTCCGCGCCCTCGCCGTAGCTCTCCCAACCCAACTTCAGGTCGGTCAGCCGGGGCCGCCAGGTGCGGTTGAGCCACTGGCTGTCGATGTCGTGGGTGGGCACCCCGTCGGCGGTCAGCCCGGTGACGGCGGTGCCGTCGAGCCAGGTACGCAACTGCCCCTGGTTGCCGTCGACCATGAACTCCAGGCACGTCCAGCGCCCGGTGGGCAGCGGCACGCTCAACGCCACCCCGGCCGGGCTCTGCTCGGGCAGGGTCGCGTCGTCGGAGGCCCGGTTCCACTGCAACGCGCCGTTCTGGCCGCCCATCCGCAGGTCCTTGTTGCCGTCGGCGGCGTCGGTCATGGCCATCATGGTGATGTGCTGGGTCGGCAGGGCGGTGGTGTGGCGCAGCCAGATCCGGCCGTACCGGACGCTGCCCACCGCGCTGAGATCCCTGGTGGAGCGCACGAAGACGTGGTTGCAGTAGCCCTGCGCGCCGTCGATGCGCAGCGAGCGGCTGCCGCTGTGCGTGGTCGCCGTGTCCACCGAGGCCCGGCCCGTCCCGGAGCAGTCCGGGTTGACCACGCTCCAGTCGCCGGCCGGCGTGCTGCCGGTCTGGTTCTCGAAGCCGTCGCAGAGCACCGCCCCGGCACACCCGGCCGGCGGCGGCGTGGTGGGCGGCGGCGTCGTGGGGGGCGGGGTGGTGGGCGGCGGGGTGGTGGGCGGCGGGGTGGTGGGCGGCGGGGTGGTGGGCGGCGGGGTCGTCGGGGGCGGGGTGGTCGGCGGCGGCGTGGTCGTGGGCGGCGGCGTGGTGGTCGGCGGCGGAGCGCCGTTGCACGGTACGCCGTTGAGCGTGAACCCGGTCGGCGCGGCGGAACCTGAGGTGCTGGTGCCCTGGACGCCGAACTCGGTGGAACCGCCGGCCGGGACGCTGCCGTTCCAGGCGGCGTTGCGGGCGGTGACCGTCGTACCGGACTGGCTGACCGTGGCGTTCCAGCCGCCGGTGATCCGCTGCCCGCCCGGGTAGGACCAGGTGACCGTCCAACCGCTCAGGGCGGTGTCGCCCGGGGAGACCCGGACGTTGGCGGTGAAGCCGCCGGTCCACTCGTTGGGCTGGTAGTCGATCCGGCAGCCCTGGGCCGCCGAGGCGGTGCCGGCGAGCACGGTGGTGACGGCCGCGGCCACCGTGACGGTGGCGGCCACGACGGCGGTGATACGGGTACGGGAGATCCTCACAGGGGTCCTTCCGGCTGGCCGTCGGTGTGGACCGACGGCGCGGGAGCAGTGACGTCGCTCGCGCGTCGACGCGCCGTGTCGGCACGTGGACAACAGCCCGGCTCAGGCCAAACAGCCGCCCGGCAACTCGGCGGCGCCCCGGACCCAATGTAGTGATGGTTGCCTATGGAAACAAGTGCGTCGTCGAGGTGCGACGATGGCCGATCAACCGGACCCTCTCGCTGATCTCGTCGACGGGTACGACGGCATCCACGAGAGCGCGCACGGCGAACTCGGTCGGTTGCTCCGAGCAGAGCACCGCCTTGCCCAGGGCATGCGCGTAGCCCACCTCGATGCAGACACTGACCCCGGTATAGCCACCACTCGCGATCACGTAGACCGCATCGGACCTGGCGACCTTGGCGAGGAACTCATGGGTCAGCCGGAACTTGTCCGCCTCCCCGACCACGACGTGCTCCTCGTTGTAGTCGAATCGCGGGGTGTGGACGGTGAGTCCCGTCGCCTGCAGTGCATCGACAGCGCGCTGTGCCAGGTCGTAGAACTTCGAACTGCTGCACACCGTCACCGAAGAAATCACGCTGCCTCCGTCACCTGCTGCGAGTTGCCCACATTCTCCACTCTCCGCCGGCAGGTCAGGCGGCTTTGAAGACCGTGTCGAGGTGCCACTCCAGGAACTCGGCGCGGGGTCGGTCACCGCGCCGTCCGGGTACACCGATCTGCGTGCCCGCCTTGGCGTAGAACTGGTCGCCGTTGCCGAATTCGCTGCGCAGCCGAGGGCTGACCAGCAGTCGGTATTTCGGATCCACGCCGAGGTAACCCCTGTCGAACAGGATGTGGACATCGGACTTGAGCAACAACCCGTTGTCGACGCGATGCTCCCCGCCCACCGGCAGAGGCCGGATGTGCGCCGCCTGCAGGACCGGGCGCACCCGGTTGCCGGTGATCGCGCACCGTCGTTCGTAGGCACCGAGCACCACCGCCTTGAACGACTGCTGACCCAGACGCTGCGGCACCAGGCGGGGGTCGCCGTATACCGGGCCAGGCCGGTGCCACGGTGCCGCCAGGTCGAGTTCGACGGTGGTGCCGATGAGGCGGTGGATCAACAGTTCGAAGTATCCGGCGACCGAGGCGTCGGCCAGGTCGTACGTCTTGCCCTGCACCACGCTGGAGGCGAAGCCGGGGGGCGGGTCGACGGTCGAGTCGTCGGGAAAGAAGACCACGTCCCGGACGAAGATGCCGCCGATGACAGGGTCTTCGTCGGGGCCGATCGGCTGCCGTCGGTAACGTCCGACGCTGCGACGCATGTCGTCAAGACTGGCGGCCCCATTGGCCTCGCCGAACAGGTCCCATGCCTCCGAGATCCGCAACTGCGTGAATCCGCTGAAGAAGCCTCCGCCGACCACCCGGTTGAGCGGGTGGTGAGCCTTGAAGAAGAACGGCTCACCTGCGGTCAACGCCCGAAACCCCCCGCCCGACGGCCGCCAGAAGTTGACTTCGGTCAGGCCCGGACGCGCGGCCAGGTAGCGATACCACTTCTCGTCCGTCACCCCGACGAATGCCTTCACACCGAAGAGGATTCACCGAAGATGATCTCGCCACCACCAACCGAACGGCCATCTCGGGAATTGACAGTCCACAACTCCCGAGAACCACCCCGGCCGGTCGACACGATCAGACCGACCGGCCGGGTACAGCTCAGCGGCCGGCGGTGAAGCTGGCGCAGTCGGTCTCGTCGGGCAGTAGCGGGCGGAAGGTGACCGCCCAACGCTTCCCGCCGGAGGTCCACGGCGTCGACTCGTTGGCCCTGCCGGCGGCGGCGATCACCTGCTGCACGGCGGTGCCGGTGACCGTCACACAGCCCAGGTCGAGGCCCTCGCCGAGGCTGGCACCGGGCAGCGCCGGGCCGGGCCATTCCATCCTGGGCTGCTTCGCCGTCTCCGGCGTGGCGACCCACGGCCCGGCCACCGCCGCGATCGCGGTCGGCTGGTACGGCTGCGTCGCCGCGCCCGCCGGGTCGGTCACCTTGTCGGCGAACGCCCGGAGCTTCTCGCGGGCGGCCTGCTGGGCGGCGGTCAGGCCGGCCTCGGGGCCGGTCGCCTCCCCCAGCGCGTAGACCTCCAACTGCTCGGTGCCCACCGGCCCCCGGATGGTGAACCGGGTGGTGGCCACGTCGGTGATCTTCGGCGTGCCCACGTCGACCGCACTGCCCACCCCGGCGGCGCGGGCCTGCTCGACCCACTTCGCCACCTCAGCCGCGCTGATCGTGCGGACCTGGATGTTGGGCAGCGCCGGCCCCGGATAACTGAGGACGGTCGGCCCCTGCGTGATCACCCGGCCGTCGGCGTAGACGCTGACGGCCGGCAGCCGGGTCACATTCGTCTCCGGCCGCACGAAGCCGCCCGTGTAGTCGATCCGCAGCACCGGCACGTTGGCGGGAAGAGAAGTCGGGGCCGCATCGGGCGCGACGCCCGCCCCGTCCTGCCCCGCACAGGCAGCAGTGAGCAGAAGCACCGGCGCGACCGCCGCCCACACACCTCGAAAACTCGTCATACCCCCTTCGACGCACCCAGACCCCCCACGGCTCCCCCCATTTTTCCGACTCCTTTCCGCCTCCACCCCGCTGATCAAGACGCCCTGCCCAGCTCAACCAGCCCCGCTCATGATCAAGTTGCCGAAATGCAGACGACACGCCGAGCAGGGTGCGACAAATCGCAATACGATCTTGGTGCTTCGTGGCAGAGCCTTGGAGCACGCGGGGGCCCGCCCACAAAGGGGGTGGCGTCCACGGGGGCGACACGTGGCGGCCGTGCGATCAAGCTCGACCTCCCGAACGACGCACGTTTCCTGATCACCGGGCACGCCGCCCGACCGAGGCGGGCAAGCGCCGCCAGGTGAAAGTGAGGCATGGACGACTTACATGGCGCGAACCCGCCATGCGCCCGGTGATCAAGAGGTTCGCGTCATCAGGAAGATCAAACTTGACACAAACTTCTTGATCACCCGGGCAGGTCGAATCGGGCGGAGCGGAGCAGGGCGGCGGGTCAGAGAGGCGGGTCAGGGTTCGCGCATCCAGAGCTTCGGGTCGTTGACGAAGACGCCCTTGCCCTGTTGCCGTCGAATGATCCGCAGCGCTTCGAGCCGGACATATGCGAGCTGGACGGTCCCGTAGCTGACGCCATAGGCCGCACGAGTCTCCGCCACCGAGGGCAGCCGGTCACCTGGCTTCAGCTTGCCAGTCCTGACGTCGGCTACAACCTCGTCGGCGATGCGTAGGTATTCGGCTGATTCGGGCATGTCACTCCTCGCGTGGCAACCCGAATTTGATCACAACCTAGATGCTTGAACAATGTCCTTTGACTTCCCTATGTTCACTGGTTATGTTGAACGAGAACCGCTCCTCGCGTGGCAACGAGAGAGGGGTTTCCCCTGGTCGGGGCGGGTGTGTGTGCCCGTCCCGACCCCGTCCGGCTGCTCTGCCGTCGTACCGCCGAAGTGGGCTGCGACCGCCGAGCCGGCGGGTCGTCCTCAGCCGGCGGCGGACGACCCGCCCTCCAGCACCACCGAAAGGACCCCTCCGCCCTCCCCCAGCACCGGAAAGGACCCCCGTGGCCCAGGTGTATCGCGGTGGCCAGCCCTACGGGACCGGTCACCCGGCCCTACTGACCCCCCACGAGGTACGCACCCACGAGTTCCCGCCCCGTCGACGCGGCGTCGACCCCGCCGAGGTACGCCGGTTCCAGTCCCGGCTGGCCGACGAACTGGCCGCCCTGCACCAGGAGATCCGCGCCCTCGCCCGGGAGAACGACCGGCTCAAGCGGGCCCTGCGCGACTGGCAGGCCCGGCACGCGCGAGACTGCCCGCCCACGAACGGCGGGCACTGGTGAACGAACGCCCCCGCCCCGGCGACCTGCTGATCGTCGACCGGGCCGCCTCGGTGCAGTTCACCGGGGAGCGTGCCCTGCGGCTGCGGGTGGTGTCGGTGTCCGACCGGCCGACCTACGACGGATGGGTCTGGCTCACCGGCTACGTGCTCGACCGGCGCGGCGAGGCCACCGCCAAGCGGGAGGTCTTCGTCCGGCTCGCCGGCCTGCGCCCCGCCGCCACGACATCATCACCCCGGGGCGGTCGACGCACCACTGGCTCACCCCCATCGGTGACCGGGGTGGGGCGACGCGCTGTGGCACCACAGACCCACTCCGCTCGACACACCGCCGGCCCACCGGGCGTCGGCAGGCGCGCCGACCGCCAGGCGGCCGGGCCCGACGGGGCCCGTCGGTGAGGGCGGGTCTCCGGCGGGCGCTCCCCGGGCGGCACCCGCCTGTCAGGCGTCGGCCGCGGCCTCGGCAGGATGCCGTTCCGGCTGACCCTGGCGGGCGCGCAGGAACGGGCCCAGGCCCATCCCGTCCTCGGTGGCCAGGAACGCGCCGCGTGCGGTCAACAGGGTCTCGTCGGCGTGCGCCATGCAGCCCCACACCGTGTCACCCCATGAGTCGGCGAGCTTGACCTCGGCCGGTTCGGGGCAGGGCTCGCCGCGCCGGCCGCCGATCTGGCAGCGGGCGGGTGCGCCGCCGCGCCGACCGACCGCCTCGGCGGCCTCCCGGATCAGCGAGAACCGCACCTCGTCGCCCGCGTGCGGGTCACGCTCCTGCTGCAGTACGGCCTGCCGCTGCCCGAAGGCGACCACGTTGCCGTCGGGGTCGGTGACCCGGCACTCCCCACCCGGCGCATGCTCCGGGTAGCCGGCCTTCTGCACGGGGTGCCCGGCGGCGGCGAGCCGCTCGGCGGTCGCCGTCAGGTCGTCGACGTAGAGGTAGACGAGCAGGGGCAGCTCGACGGTTACCAGGCGCGGGGTGACCGCCGCCAGCAGCAGCGTCAACTCCCCGCACCGCAGGTACGACCAGTGTGATCCGCCGTCGCCGCCGGCCCGGATCTCGGTGTAGCCGAAGTTCTCGTAGAACCGCCGGGCCGCGTCGGCGTCCGCCACGTACAGCACCGGCACCTGGGCCCGCACACCACTTTGCACGGCGTCACTCTAGCCACCGCTGATCGGCGACTCACGTCTCGCAGATCGGGTTTTTCCACCTGCCGGGTCACTCCAGGTCAGCCGGCCAGGGTGGCGTACCGGCCGGCGCGGGCCAGCAGCGTCTCGTGGGTGCCTGCTTCGACGATCCGGCCGTGGTCGAGCACCGCGATCTGGTCGGCGTGGCGCACCGTGGAGAGCCGGTGCGCGATGGTGATCACCGTACGCCCCTCGGCGAGGGTGTCGAAGGCCCGCTGCACGGCCCGTTCGGTCTCGGTGTCCAGCGCGCTGGTCGCCTCGTCGAGCACCAGCACCCGGGGGTCGCGCAGCAGCGTACGGGCGATGGCCAGGCGCTGCTTCTCGCCGCCGGAGAAGCGGTGGCCCCGGGAGCCGACGACCGTGTCGTAGCCGTCGGGCAGGGCGGCGATCAGGTCGTGGATCTGCGCGGCGCGGGCGGCGTCCTCCAACTGGGCGTCGGTAGCGTCGGGTCGCGCGTACCGCAGGTTCTCCCGGATGGTGGTGTGCAGCAGGTAGGTCTCCTGGCTGACCACGCCCACGACGGCGGCCAGGTCGGTCAGCCGCAGGTCACGCAGGTCGACGCCGTCGATGGTGATCCGGCCGGCGTCCGGGTCGTGCAGCCGGCTGACCAGGGCGGCGAGGGTGCTCTTGCCGGAGCCGGTCTCGCCGACCAGGGCGAGGGTGCTGCCGGCCGGCACGTCGAGGCTGATGCCGGCGACGGCGGCGGTGTCGCTGCCCGGGTAGCTGAAGGTGACGTCCTCGACGCGCAGGTGCCCGCGCACCCGGGCCGGGTCGATGGTCACCGGCCGGGCCGGGTCGTCCACCTCCACCGGCAGGTCGAGGTACTCGAAGATCCGGGCGAACAGCGCCAGCGAGGCGGTCAGGGTGACGCCCACGTTGAGCAGCCCCATCAGCGGCCGGAACAGCCCACCCTGGAGGGCGGTGAAGGCGACCAGGGTGCCGATGCTGAGGGTGCCGGCGGTGCCGGGCAGGCCCGCACCCAGGTAGATCACCGCCGGGATGGCGGCGAAGATGATCGTCATGGTGGCCATCCGCCACCGGCCGGCCAACTCCGAGCGCAGCTCCAGGTCGACCAGCCGGGCCGAGCTGGCGGTGAACCGGTCGATCAGCGCGCCGCCCGCGCCGAGGGTCTTGCTGAGCTGTACGCCGCTGATCGACAGCCCCTCCTCGATGGTGACGTTGAGGTCGGCCAGCTCCCGCTGGCGCTGGGCGGTGATCTCGCGGCGCATCGCGGCGACCCGGCGGGTTAGCCAGATGGCCGGCGGCAGCACCACCAGCGAGACGAGGGTGAGCCGCCAGGACAGCGCCACCATGGCGACCAGGGTGGCCACCACGGTGGTCAGGTTGGACGCGATCGAGGTGGCGGTGGAGGTGACGACGGTCTGCATGCCGCCGATGTCGTTGGTGATCCGCGACTGCACCTCGCCGGTGCGGGTGCGGGTGAAGAACGCGATCGACTGCCGGTGCAGGTGGGCGAAGACGTCCGTGCGCAGCCGGTGCATCACCAGCTGCCCGACCCGGGTGGAGATCCAGGTCTGCGCCACGCCGAGCACGGCGGTCACCGCCGCGACGGCGATCATGCCGGCGACCAGCCAGACCAGCAGGGTCAGGTCGCGTTCCGGCAACGCCCGGTCGATCACCGCCCGCAGCAGGAACGGCGAGGCCATCGCGACGATCGACGACACCACGATGATCGCGGTGACCACGGCCAACTGGCCACGGTACGCGGTGAACAGCCGGCCGATGCGGCGCAGCGAGACGGCACGGGCCTGGGACTTCTCGGCGGCACTGACGGTCCGGGGGGCGCCGCCGCGGCCCTCCCGGTGGGTTGGGCTGGTTTCCAAGGGGGTCCTTCTTCCGTTCGGGGGATATTTGCTGAGGTTACCTCATCATGAGGGAGCAACAGCGAATCCTGCTACCGTATTCCGGTGACCGGTGCGCCATCCGACCCGCCAGCCGATCCGTCCGTACGCTGTGCCGGGCCGCCGACCGACCCGGCCGAGGAGAGCCTCGCCGAGCTGTTCTGGGCGGTGGCCCGACGGCTGCGCCACCAGTCCCGACGTACCCTCGAGCCCTGGGACGTCAACCCCGGACACGCCCGCGCCCTGACGGTGCTCACCCGGCACGGGGCGATGCGGCTCAGCGCCCTCGCCGAGCACCTGCACATCGCACCCCGGTCCACCACCGAGGTCGTCGACGGCCTGGAGGAACGCGGGCTCGTCGCGCGCCGTCCCGACCCGGCCGACCGGCGGGCGACCCTGGTCGAGCCGACCGACGAGGGTACGCGGGTCGGCGCGGCCATCCGGGCGGCCCGCACCACCGAGGCGGACCGCTTCTTCGGTCACCTCTCCCCCACCGACCACGCCGACCTGACCCGCATCCTGCGCACCCTGCGCGACTGACTGCGCCCCGCGTCACCCGCTCCGCCCGACCCCGACTCAGCCCTGCCCGGCTCGACCCGGCCCACCCAGCCCAGCCCAGCCCGAGTAGCGGCCGACCCCGCCCTGCCTGGCCCAGCCCTGCCCGACTCGCGCTTCGGCCGCTACTCGGCCGGCAGTTCGACCGGGTTCCCCGCATGTCGGATGCTGGGGGAGGCCCGCGATCCGGGAGCCCGCGGGCCAGGGAGTCGAGGCCGGTGCGTCGACCAGCGGCGGCGAGGGCTGGCCCGGCGACGCGCGAGCCGGTGCGCCGGTCACGCACCAGCCGCATCGCGGCGGGTGGCGAGAATTTCGCGTACCTCGTGGCGGACCGCGTCGGGCTCGTGGACCAGGCGGTGGCGGGCGAAGCGCACCACGATGATGCCGACGGTGGCGAGCAGAGCGTCCCGACGCAGGTCGATCTCGCGTTGGCGGGGGTCACCGTGGGTCGTCGCGCCGTCGAGTTCAAAGTCGACGCGCTCCCGCTCGGCGTACACGTCGAGGTACATGGTGCGGCGGCCGACGACGATCCGGGCCTGCCTACGGAACGCGGGCATCCCCGGGCCGGTGAAGACGTGGTCGTGTCCCCAGATCTCCAGGGGGCTGCGACATCCTGCGGCGAGCCGGTCGAGCAGCGTGCACAACTGCGCCCGGCCGCCCAGCCTCGGTGAGGCGGCGAGAGTCGACGCGATCCTCGCCGGGGTGGTGAGCCGGTCGTTGACGGCCCTGATCACCGGAGCGGGGCGGTCCGGCACGGGCAGCAGCGGCCAGGCGTCGACCAACGCCCGCTCCAACCGCACCACCGGACAACCATCCCGGCTCAGCACCTGGGGTGGTTCCAGGGCGAAACCCTCTCGGTGGTGGATCTTCAGGTGTGCCCGGGGGCGGAGCCCGGAGCCGGCGACCACGTTCAGGCACACCGGTTCCTCGGCCGGCTGGCCGCGTACACCCCACGCGGCCAGGGCGGTGAGGCTACCCAGCGCCGCGCGCCCCTGCGCCCAGGCGAGCGCCGCACGGATGCGATGGGCCGCGTCGAGCAGTGGAAAGGTCGAGCCCCCAGCCGGGTGGGCAGCGGCGGGAACGACGGCGGCGTCGACGTAGACGCCGGGTAGGACCCGTCGGATCTGGCCGACGCGATCAGCGTGGGCGAGCACCCAGGGTGGAACCACCTGCACCGCCGCTCGTCGGGTCAGCACGCCACCGCCCTGCTCGACGAGGGATCGCAGGACCGGGTTCATGTCCAGAGGCTGCCCGCCCGACCCGCACCGCCTCCACCGTCCACCCTCCCCCTGTGGACGCCGACCCCCCTTGTGGACAACCCCCAGGTCCACCGGAACCCTGCTATGGAGCCCCAAGATCGTATCGCGATTTGTTGCACTCTCCCCGGCGTGTCGTCTGCATTTCGGCAATTTGATCATGGGCTGGGCTGGGCTGGGCTGGGCTGGGCTGGGCTGGGCTGGGCTGGGCTGGGCTGGGCTGGGCTGGGCTGGGCTGGGCTGGGCTGGGCTGGGCTGGGCTGGGCTGGGCTGGGCTGGGCTGGGCTTAGGGGGGCGGGGGCGGGGTATGCGCGGTGGGTGCGGGTGGTGGTGGTCGGTGCGGGGTTCTCGGGGCTCGCCGCGGCGGCGGCGTTGTGCCGGGGTGGGGCGCGGGTGCGGGTGCTGGAGGCCCGGGAACGGGTCGGTGGGCGGGTGGCGACCCGGCGGTTGGCCGACGGCACCGCGCTGGACCTGGGCGCGCAGTGGATCGGCCCGACCCAGGACCGGATGGCCGCCCTGGTGGCCGAGCACGGGCTGGCCACGTTCCCGTCGGCCGCGCACGGGCGGCCGGCGGTGCGCTGGGACGGGCGGCTGCGGGAGGCACCGCCGGAGTCGGTCCGGCGGACGGTGGATCTGCTGGACGACCTCGCCGCCGGGGTGGACCCGGCGGCCCCGTGGCGGGCGGCGCGGGCCGACGAGTGGGACCGGCTCACCCTCGGCGGCTGGTTGGACACCACCACGCCCGATCCGGTGACCGCCCGGTACGTGGGGCGGCTGATCGCCGGCGGGTTGCTGGCGGTCGACCCGGACGAGGTGTCGCTGTTGCAGGTGCTGTTCTACCTGCGCAGCGGCGGCGGGAGCAGGTTGCTGCTGGGGATGGCCGGGAGCGCCCAGCAGGATCGACTGGTGGGTGGGCCGGCCCTGCTGGCGGAGCGGATGGCGGCGGCGCTGCCCCCGGGGACGGTACGGTCCGGGGCTCCGGTGCGGGCGGTCCACCAGGACGGTCACGGGGTGGTGGCGTACACCGACGAGGGGGTGCACCGGGCGGAGGCCGTGGTGGTGGCGGTGGCCCCGGCGCTGGCGGGCCGGATCGCGTACGCACCGGCGCTGCCGGCCCTGCGTGACGCGCTGACCCAGCGGATGCCGATGGGGTCGGCGTTGAAACTGCACGCGGTCTACCCGACGCCGTTCTGGCGGGCCGACGGGTGGTCCGGGGTGACCACGTCGGCCGATGGGCCGCTGACCGAGACGGTGGACAACTCGACGCCGGGTTCGACCCGCGGGGTGCTGACCGCGTTCAGCTACGGCCGGCAGGCCCGGGATCTGCGCCGGCTGTCGCCGCAGCGGCGGCGGGCCGAGGTGCTGGCCGCGCTGGTGGGGCTGTTCGGTCCGGCCGCCACCGGGGTCGACGACCTCGTCGGGCACGACTGGTCGGCCGACGAGTGGACCCGGGGCTGCTTCTGCGGGGCGCTGACCCCCGGTTCGTGGCGGGACCACGGTCCCGAGCTGCGCCGGCCGGTGGGGCGGGTGCACTGGGCGGGCACCGAGACGGCGACCCGGTGGGCCGGTTACCTGGAGGGCGCGGTGCTGGCCGGCGAGCGGGCGGCGGCCGAGGTCCTCGCCCGCCCCGCCGCCTGACGACACCGAACCCAGCACCAGCACCAGCACCAGCACCAGCACCTATAGATAATCTTGATTCTATCTATTGAAAGCTATCTCCGGCCGTGACCTAATACCTGACAGTTCCTTTCGTCGCTCCCGCCGCAACCACGCGGCATCCCCCAGGGAGGAAAGATGAACCGTCTCCGTGCACTCACGGGCACCCTGCTGGCGACCGCCACCATGGTCGCCGCCACCCTCGGCGTCGTCACCCCGGCCGCCGCCGCCCCGGCCGGCCTGCCCGGGATGGACGTCTCCAGCTACCAGGGCAACGTCAACTGGTCCGCGGCCTGGAACAACGGCGCCCGGTTCGCCTACGTCAAGGCCACCGAGGGCACCTACTACACCAACCCGTACTTCGCCCAGCAGTACAACGGGTCGTACTCCGTCGGGATGATCCGGGGTTCCTACCACTTCGCCCGGCCGGACACCACGACCGGCGCGACCCAGGCCAACTACTTCGTCGACCACGGCGGCGGCTGGTCGAAGGACGGCCGGACGCTGCCCGGCGCGCTCGACATCGAGTACAACCCGTACGGCGCGACCTGCTACGGGCTGAGCCAGAGCGCGATGCGCAGCTGGATCGCCTCCTTCGTCAACCAGTACTACGCCCGCACCGGACGCTGGGCGACGATCTACACCACCACCGACTGGTGGACGACCTGCACCGGCAACTACAGCGGCTTCGCCGCCACCAACCCGTTGTGGCTCGCCCGCTACGCCGGCACGGTGGGCACGCTACCGGCCGGCTGGGCCACGTACTCCTTCTGGCAGTGGGCGTCGTCGGGCACCTTCCCGGGCGACCAGAACGTCTGGAACGGCAGCCTCGACCGGCTCCGGGTGCTGGCCTGCAACGGCCCCTGCTGACCCGACCGCCCCGACACCCGCGAGGAGCCCGCCATGAACGTACCCGTGTCCCGGCGCAGCGTGCTGCGCGGCGCGGTCCTGCTCGGCACCGCCGGGGCGCTCGCGCCGGCCCTGTCCGGCGGCCCCGCCGCCGTCGCCGCCCCACCCGCCACCGGCGGCACCCCGGCCGCGCTCGGCCGCGTCGACCAGCCGGTGATCGCCAACTGCGCCACCTGGGGAGCCCGGCCGCCGTCGTCGCCGGTGAGCGTGGTCGCGAGCCGACCCAACAAGATCATCGTGCACCACACCGCGTTCCCGAACTCGACCGACTACAGCCTGGCCCACGCGTACGCCAACTCGCGGGAGATCCAGGACCTGCACATGGACGGCAACGGCTGGCTGGACTCCGGGCAGCACTTCACCAACAGCCGGGGCGGACAGCTCACCGAGGGCCGGCACGGCAGCCTGTACGCGCTGCTGCACGGCCAGACGATGGTGCAGGGCGCGCACTGCGTGGGGCAGAACAGCCAGGCCATCGGCATCGAGAACGACGGGATCTACGTCGACGTGCAGCCGCCGCAGGCGCTCTGGGACAGCCTGGTGGTGTTCTGCGCGTTCACCTGCCAGCAGTACGGCATCCCGGCCAGCCAGATCTACGGCCACAGGGACTTCGCCAGCACCCAGTGCCCGGGGCTGCTGCACGACCGGCTGCCCGAGCTGCGGTCGGCCGTCGCCGCTCGACTGGGTTGATTGCTTATATAAGCGATGCCTGATACAAAGGGGACCGTGCACGCCTTCGACGTCCTCGGCGACCCGGTGCGCCGGCGCATCCTCGAACTGCTCGCGCAGGGCGAGCGGAGCGCCGGTGGGGTCTGCGCGGTGATCCAGGAGGAGTTCGGGATCACCCAGCCCGCCGTCTCGCAGCACCTCAAGGTGCTGCGGGACAACGGGTTCGCCACGGTCCGCCCGCAGGGCGCCCGGCGGCTCTACGCGGTCGATCCCGCCCCGCTGCGGGAGGTCGACAGGTGGTTGGAGGGGTTCCGCCGGTTCTGGACGCCGGCCCTGGACGCCCTGGCCACCGAGATCGCCCGGGGTCGGCGCGAACGGCGGGCGCACACCACGACGGACGATCCGACCGAGCACCGGAGCACCTCATGATCGAGACCAGCCAGCAGATCAGCGCCGTACGACGCACCGTGGGCAGCCGCGCCCTCGAAGCGGGTGAGGCACGTGTGCTGACCATCAGCCAGACGTACCCGACGACGCTTGACGACCTCTGGGACGCCTGCACCAACGCCGAGCGCATCCCGCGCTGGTTCCTACCGATCTCAGGCGACCTGCGGCTGCACGGCCGCTACCAGTTCGAGGGCAACGCCGGTGGCGTGGTGCAACGCTGCGACCCGCCGAAGAGCTTCGCCGCCACCTGGGAGATGGGCGACGAGATCAGCTGGATCGAGGTGCAGCTCACCCCGGAGGGCGACGAGCGGACCCGGTTCACCCTGGAACACGTCGCCCACGTCGACGACGTCCGGTGGACCGAGTACGGCCCCGGCGCGGTCGGCGTCGGCTGGGACTCGGGCCTGCTCGGCCTGGCCAGCCACCTCGACGCCGACGGTGGGGGCGTCACCCCCGACCAGGCCGCCGCGTGGATCGGCTCCGAGGACGGGCGACGCTTCATGACGCTCAGCGGCGAGGCGTGGGCCGAGGCCGACATCGCCGGCGGCACCGACCCGCAGGCCGCCCGGGCCGCCGCCGCCCGCACCATCGCCGCGTACACCGGCGCGCCACCGGCCTGACGGTACGGGTCGCGCCGGGTCGGCCAAACCCGGGTGCGTGCTGTCGGTGCCGGCGGTCAGACTGTGCGGCATGTCGATGCGCCGCGCCGAAGACGTCCTCGCCCTGCACCGCGCCGGGCAGCGGGTGCGCTACCTCTGCTTCTGGGGGCACCGGCCGCAGCGGGACGGCACCGTCGGCCGCGGCTGCCTGAGCCAGTGGTGGCCGGCGTCGTTCACCGTCGACGGGCGGCGCTTCCCCACCGCCGAGCACTGGATGATGTGGCGCAAGGCGCTGCTGTTCGACGACGTCGAGGCCGGCGAGCGGGTGCTCGCCGCCGGCCACCCGCAGCAGGCCAAGGCGGTCGGCCGCCAGGTCCGCGGGTTAGACCAGGCGGTGTGGGAGGCCGAGCGGTACGCCGTCGTGCTGGCCGGCAGCCTGGCCAAGTTCGGCCAGCACGCCGACCTGCGGGCGTACCTGCTGGGCACCGGGGACCGGGTGCTGGTGGAGGCCAGCCCGGTCGACCGGGTGTGGGGGGTCGGGCTGGCCCCCGACGACCCGCGTGCCGAGGACCCGGCCCGCTGGCGTGGGCTCAACCTGCTCGGTTTCGCCCTGATGGAGGCCCGCGGGATCCTGCGCGACGACCGGCCGACCGACCCGGCCTCAGGGCAGGCGGCGGACCTGCCCTGAGCCGGGCGGCCCCGGGGCGGTAACGTGCGGCGGCATGACCGTCCTGCCGTACGCGCACTGTCACTACTGCGGGGCGGCCTACCCGCCGGACGCCGGCTGGCCCCGGCTCTGCGTGGCCTGCGGCCAGACGGTGTGGCGCAACCCCACCCCGGTCGCGGTGGCGCTGCTGCCGGTCCGGACCGACGCCGGGCTCGGCCTGGTGGTGGTACGCCGGGACATCGAGCCGGCCCGGGGCCAGCTCGCCCTGCCCGGTGGCTTCGTCGAGTACGGCGAGGAGTGGTCCGAGGCGCTGGTGCGGGAGCTGTGTGAGGAGACGGGGCTGGTCGACGAGGCACAGCGGGCCCGGCTGTTCGCGGTGCACGGCGCCCCGCACGGCGGCACCATGATGATCTTCGGGGCGCTGCCGGAGCGACCGGCCGCGCAGCTCCCCCCGTCGACGCCGACCGAGGAGGCCACCGAGTGGCTGGTCCTCACCGAGCCGGTCGAGCTGGCCTTCTCCACCCACACCCGGGTGCTGGCCGACTTCCTCGCCGGCCGGCACTGACCCCGGCGCCCGGCCGGCGCGGACCCGCCGGGCCCGCCGGAAGCGCCGGGCCCGCCGGTGCCCGGTCAGACCCGGGCGGGTTGCGGGGCGAACGGGACGCTCGGCGTCGGGTCGGGGGCCGGCTCACCGGCGGGGTGCCGCCACAGCCCCCGGGCCCGCAGGATCGGCAGCACCCCCTCACCGAACCAGTACGCCTCCTCCAGGTGCGGGTGACCGGAGAGGATGAACTCGTCGATGCCGAGCGCGTGGTACTCGGCGATCCGGTCGGCGACCTCGGTGTGGCTGCCCACCAGGGCGGTGCCGGCTCCGCCCCGGACCAGCCCCACTCCGGCCCAGAGGTTCGGGGCGACCTCCAGCCCGTCGCGGCTGCCGCCGTGCAGGGCGAGCATCCGGCGCTGCCCCTCGGACTCGCTGCGCCGCAGCCCCTCCTGGGCGGCCCGGATGTCAGCCTCGTCGATACCGTCGAGCAGCCGGCCGGCCTGCGCCCACGCCGCCTCGGCGGTGTCCCGGGCGATGACGTGCAGCCGGATGCCGAAGCGCGGCGACCGGCCGGCGTCGGCGGCGAGGGCGCGGACCCGGTCGAGCTTTCCGGCCACCTGGGCGGGCGGCTCGCCCCAGGTCAGGTAGACGTCACTGTGCCGGGCGGCGACCGGGCCGGCGGCGGTGGACGAGCCACCGAAGTAGACCGGCGGCACCGGGTCGGGCAGCCGGGCCAGCCGGGCGCCCTCGACCCGCAGGTGCTCCCCGACGTGGTCGACGGTCTCCCCCCGCCACAGCGACCGCACGACGTGCAGGAACTCGTCGGTGCGGGCGTACCGGGCGTCCTTGTCGAGGAAGTCGCCGTAGGCGCGCTGCTCGGCGGACTCCCCGCCGGTGACCACGTTGAGCAGCAGCCGGCCGCCGGAAAGCCGCTGGAAGGTGGCGGCCATCTGGGCGGCGAGGGTGGGTGAGAGCAGCCCGGGGCGGAACGCGACCAGGAATTTCAGCCGTTCGGTGACCTCGGCCAGCATGGCGGTGGCCAGCCAGGCGTCCTCGCACCACGCCCCGGTCGGGGTGAGCGCGCCGACGAAGCCGAGCTGCTCGGCGCTGCGGGCGATCTGCCCGAGGTAGGCGACGGTGGCGGGGCGGGCCCCACCGGCGGTGCCGACCGCGATGCCGTGGCCGCCGCCGACGATGTCGCGGCTGTCGCCGTAGGTGGGCAGGAACCAGTGGAAGGTCAGCGACATCGGGGGTCCTCCTGAGGGATGGGACGACGACCACGACAGACTACCCATAAATCCTATCGGCTTGGTAGGTTACTGCGCGCCGCCGACCTCCGGCGTCGCGAGCACACCGTCCATTCCCGAGGAGCCGACATGCCCACCCCGCCGAGGAGCCTGCGCCGGCTGGCCACCGCCCTGTTCACCGCCCTGTCCCTGGTCGCCGTCGGCGGGGTCACCGGCTGCGCCGACGACGCCGCCGACGCGCGGTCCGGCAAGGGCCCGCTGCGTATCGGCTACCAACGCTTCGGCGGGCTGAGCCTGGTCAAGGCCCGCAACGCCGCACCCGACGCGCAGTGGTCGCTGTTCGAGAGCGGCCCGGCCCTGACCGAGGCGCTCAAGGCCGGCGCGATCGACATCGGGCAGGTCGGCGAGGCGCCCCCGGTCTTCGCCGCCGCCGCGAAGATCCCCTTCTCGGTGATCGGCACCTCTGCCCCGATCCCGCAGGGCGAGGCGGTGCTGGTCAAGCAGAGCAGCGGCCTGAAGACCTTCGCCGACCTGCGCGGCCGGACGGTCGCGCTGAACAAGGGCAGCAACGTGCACTGGCTGCTGGTCCGGCTGCTGGCGGCGAACAACATGACGCTGAAGGACATCAACGTCAAGTACCTCAAGCCGGCCGAGGGACGGCCCGCGTTCGACAACGGTCAGGTCGACGCCTGGATCATCTGGGACCCCTACTTCGCCCTCGCCGAGCAGCCCGGGGTGCGGGTGCTCGCCGACGCCACCGGCCTGGCCAGCAACCGGGAGTACGTGCTGGCCTCCCCCGAGGTGGTCCGGGACCGCACCGACGACGTCCGCGCCTTCCTCACCGCGTACCGGAAGGTCACCGACTGGGGCATCGCCAACCCGGCCGAACGCGCCACGGTGCTCGCCCCCGAGCTGAAGATCCCGTTGGACGTCACCACCCGGGCGCTGGCCCGCAGCGCCCGCCCACTGGCCCCGGTCACCCCCGCCGTCGGCGTCGAACTCCAGGCCATCGCGGACGGCTTCACCACCCTCGACCTCGTCCCCGGCCCGGTCGACATCGCCGGTCGGGTGGACGACCGGTTCAGCGCGGTGTTCCGGTGAGCACCACCGTGGTGGTCACCGCGCCACCGGCCGCCGTCCCGGCCCCACCCGACGCCGGCCCGCGACGTCGGGCCGGGCGGCGCTGGTGGCGACTGGTCAGTCCGGTCCTGCTCGTCACCGGGTGGGAGGCCGCCGCCCGCGCCGGGCTGATCGCCCCGGACAAGCTGCCCGCACCGAGCCGGGTGCTCACCACCGGCGTACGGCTGGCCGGCGACGGGACCCTCGGCGTCCACCTGCTCGACTCGCTCACCCGGGCCGGCATCGGGCTGCTGCTCGGCGGGGTGCTGGCGCTGGTGCTCGGTGCCGCCGCCGGCCTGCTCCGGCTCGGTGACGACCTGGTCGACCCGCCGGTGCAGATGGCCCGGATGCTGCCCCACCTGGGGCTCGTCCCACTGCTGATCATCTGGGTGGGGATCGGCGAGTCGTTGAAGATCACCCTGGTCGCGCTCGGGGTGTTCTTCCCGATCTACTTCAACACCTACGCCGGCATCCGGGACATCGACGAGCGGCTCGTCGAAGCGGCCCGCACCTGCGGCCTGGGACCGGCCGCGCGGCTGCGGCACGTGGTGCTGCCCGGAGCGTTGCCGTCGCTGTTCCTCGGGCTGCGGCTGGCGATCGGGGCGGCCTGGCTCAGCCTCGTCGTCGGCGAGCAGGTCAACGCCCAGACCGGCGTCGGTTTCCTGATGATGGAGGCCCGGGAGTTCAGCCAGACCGACGTGGTGGTGCTCGGTCTGGTCATCTACGCGCTGCTCGGGCTGCTGTCCGACCTCGCCCTGCGGATCCTGGAGAGGAGGACCCTGACATGGCGACGCGGACTACGGGCGACCTGACCGGCGGAGTGGGCGGGGCCGCGCGCCGGGCGACCGACGCGGTGACCGCTGCGGACGACGCCGTGACCGGCGCGGCGGCGGTGCTCACCGCCCGCGCGGTGCGGCGGGCCTTCGACGGCCGGTCGGTGCTCGCCGGGGTCGACCTGGCCATCGCCGCCGGTGAGGTGGTGGCGCTGCTCGGCGGCAGCGGCTCCGGCAAGAGCACCCTGCTGCGGATCCTCGCCGGCCTGGACGCCGACGCCACCGGCGGGACCCGGTTGCGGGGCACCGCCGCCGTGGTCTTCCAGGAACACCGACTGCTGCCCTGGAAGCGGGTCGGCGACAACGTGGCGCTGGGGCTGACCGGCCCCGACGTGCGGGCCCGGGTGGACCGGGCGCTGACCGAGGTGGGGCTGGCCGACCGCCGCCGGGCCTGGCCGGCGGAACTCTCCGGCGGTCAGGCGCAACGGGTCGCGGTGGCCCGCGCGCTCGTCCGCGAGCCGGACCTGCTGCTGCTCGACGAGCCGTTCGGGGCGCTCGACGCGCTGACCCGGCTGCGGATGCAGTCCCTGCTGCGGCGGCTGCGCGCCGAGCACGGCTTCGCCGCCCTGCTGGTCACCCACGACGTCGAGGAGGCGGTGCTGCTCGCCGACCGCATCCTGCTGCTCGACGGGGGCGTCATCGCCGAGGAGATCACCGTCGATCTCGGCCCCGCCGGGCACACCGCCGACCGCCCTGCCCGCTCCCCCGACCAGCCCGCCTTCGGCGCGTTGCGTCGCCGGCTGCTCGACCGCCTCGGCGTACCCGCCGTCTGATCACGGAGATGACGATGACCCGCTGGACACCCGACCCGAGTTTCTACCCCTCCCCCCGCGAGGCGGCCACCGCGCCCGTCGAGAAGCTGGCCTACGTCGCGGCGTTCGACCGTACGGCGCAGCGGCCGGACGCGATCGTCGTGCTCGACACCGATCCGGAATCCGCCGACTACGGCCGGGTGGTCGGCTGGACGGACCTGCCGTACACCGGCGACGAGCTGCACCACTTCGGCTGGAACGCGTGCAGCAGCGCGCTCTGCCCGACCGCCCCGCACCCGCACGTCGAGCGGCGCTACCTGATCGTGCCGGGGCTGCGGTCGTCGCGCATCCACGTGTTCGACACCCGACCGGACCCCCGCGCCCCGCAGCTGGTGAAGGTGATCGGCGCGCAGGAGCTGGCCGAGAGGTCCGGCTACTCCCGCCCGCACACCGTGCACTGTGGCCCGGACGGCATCTACCTGTCGGCGCTCGGCGGCGTCGACGGTGCCGAGGGTCCGGGCGGAATCGCCGTGCTCGACCACACCACCTTCGCCGTCCGTGGGGCGTGGGAGGCCGACCGGGGCCCGCAGTTCCTGGCGTACGACGTGTGGTGGCACCTGACCCAGGACGTGCTGGTCACCAGCGAGTGGGGCACCCCGTCGATGATCGAGGACGGCATCGTCGGCGAGCTGCTGCTGGGGCGGAGATACGGGCACGCGATCCACTTCTGGGACCTCGCCAAGCGCCGGCACGTGCAGCGGGTCGACCTCGGCGACCAGTACCAGATGGCGCTGGAGCTGCGCCCCGCGCACGACCCGACCCGGTCGTACGGCTTCGTCGGGGTGGTGATCAGCGTCGAGGACCTGTCGGCGTCGGTCTGGTTGTGGCACCGCGACGGCGACCGCGCGGACGCGCCGTGGGCGGTGACCCGGGTGATCGACATCCCCGCCGAGCCCGCCGACCCGGCCGGTCTACCCGACCTGCTCAAGCCGTTCGGCGCGGTCCCCCCGCTGGTCACCGACATCGACCTGTCGGTGGACGACAGGTTTCTCTACGTCTCCTGCTGGGGCACCGGGGAACTGCGTCAGTACGACGTCAGCGACCCGTTCCACCCGGTACTGGTCGGCTCGGTGCGGCTCGGCGGCATCGTGGCCCGCACGGCCCACCCGGCCGCGCCGGATGAGCCGCTCGCCGGTGGCCCGCAGATGGTGGAGGTCAGCCGGGACGGCCGGCGGGTCTACGTCAGCAACTCGCTCTACGGCTCCTGGGACGACCAGTTCTATCCCGACGGGGTGGGCGCCTGGCTGGCCAAGCTGGACGTCGACCCGGAACGCGGCGGGCTCACAGCCGACGAGCGGTTCTTCCCGCACGGCGAGCAGTTCCGGGGGCTGCGGGTGCACCAGACCCGGTTGCAGGGCGGCGACGCCAGTTCCGACTCGTACTGCTTCCCGTGACCGGGCGGACCCTGCTGGCGGTGGCGGCGCTCGGCGCGTTCCACGGGCTGAACCCGGCGATGGGCTGGCTCTTCGCCGTGGCCCGGGGGTTGCAGGAGCGTCGCCGGGCGGCGCTGCTGGCCGCGCTGCCCCCGGTCGCGGCGGGTCACCTGGCCTCGGTGGCGGTGGTCGCCGCGCTGGTCTGCGCCACCCGCTCGGTCACCGCCAGCACCGCGCTGACGGTGACCGGCGGGACGGTGCTGGTCGGGTTCGGGCTGTGGCGGCTGTTGTCGCAGCGGCACTTCCGCTGGGCCGGGATGCGGCTGTCGGCGGCGCAGGTGGCCGGGTGGTCGTTCCTGATGTCGTCGGCGCACGGTGCCGGGCTGATGCTGCTGCCGGTGCTGCTGGCCGACCCGTCGGCCGGCGGGCACGCCGGGCACCTGGCGGCGGCACCGGCCGGCACGCTGACCGGGCTGGCCGCCGCCGGGGCGCACACCGTGGCGATGCTGGCCGTCGCGTCGACCGTCGCGCTGCTGGTGTACGAGGTGCTGGGGGTCGGGGTGCTGCGCCGGGCCTGGTTCAACGTGGACCGGCTCTGGGCCGGGGTGCTGGTCGCGGCGGGGGTGGTGACGCTGGCTGCGGCGATCTGACCGAATGGCCCCGGCCCGGGTCGGCCAGTGGCTCTCCCCGGCCGCAACTCCTACTGATTCAATAGGAGTTGCAACCGCCGAGCCGAGGGAGCCCCGGTGTCCACCGTTCTGTCGTACGACGAGGCCGACCACGACGCCCGCCGGACCCGGCAGTGGCTGGCCGGCCAGGCCCGCGCCGACGGGGTGTCCCGCGCCGACCTGGTCGCCCTGGGCACGGCGATGACCGCCCTCGCCGCGCCGCAGCAGTCCGCGCCCGCCGCCGGGGCGGTCGGGGTGGACCCGGGCATCGTCAAGCCGCTCGACCCCGCGCTGCTCACGCCCCGCGACGGCAACGCCGAGATGCGGTGGGAGGCGATGGCCGGCCAGGGGTACGTGGTGCCGAACGACAGGTTCTTCGTGCGCAACCACACCCACACCCCGCGCATCGACGCCGGCACCTGGCGGCTGCGGCTGTACGGCGACGGCCTGCGGGACGCCCCGACCCGGGACGCCCCGGTCGAGTTCGACTACGCCGGCCTGCGCGCCCTGCCCGCCGTCGAGCTGCCCGCCCTGGTCGAGTGCGCCGGCAACGGGCGGCACTTCTTCGCCAGCCAGCAGGACACCCCGGCCGCCGGGGTGCAGTGGCGGCTCGGGGGCGTCGGGGTGGCCCGCTGGCGCGGGGTGCCGCTGGCCTCCGTGCTGCGGCACGCCGGGTTGACCGCCGACGCGGTGGACGTGATGCCGGAGGGCCTGGACCCGCCGTACGTCACCGGGGGTGTCGACCTCGGCCGGGTACGCCGTCCGCTGCCGATCGGCAAGGCCCTCGACGACGTGCTGCTCGCGTACGAGATGAACGGGGCGCCGCTGCCGGCGGACCACGGCTTCCCGGTCCGGGTGGTGGTGCCCGGCTGGATCGGGATCTCCTCGATCAAGTGGGTGGGCGCGATCGAGGTCTCCACCACCCCGCTGTTCTCCCCGTGGAACACCAGCCTCTACCGGATGTTCGGCCCGGGCCGGCCGGCCGACGGCGGGCCGGCCGACACCCAGTCGGTCAAGAGCGCGTTCGAGCTGCCCTGGGACGCCCGGCTGCCGGCCGGCGTCGAGACCACGCTGACCGGCCGGTCCTGGTCCGGGGCCGGCCCGATCGACCGGGTCGAGGTCGACACGGGCGACGGGTGGCGACCGACCACCCTGGTCGGGGCGGACCGGGGTGGGCCCTGGCAGCGGTGGTCGACGCGGTGGTGTCCGCCGACCGCCGGCCCGTGGACCCTGCGGGCCCGCGCGGTGGACGTGACCGGCCGCGGTCAGCCGGACCGGGCCGGGGTCAACGACCTCGGGTACCTCTTCGACGGGGTGGTCCGGCATCCGGTGACGGCGGTCTGACCGGGGTGTCGGCCGCCCGGGTGCGACGGGCGGCCGGACCACCCCGGCGCGACGGTCGCCGCCGCGCCGGGGTGGGGTCGGTGTCCGGTCAGGCGCGGGCGCAGGTCGCCGTGCCGGTGGGACCGTTGCCGGTGCCCTGGAAACCGAACTCGGTGCCGGCCCCCGCGCCGACGGAGCTGTTGTAGCTGACGTTGCGGAAGCTGACGTCGCCGGAGGTGCCGGTGTTCTGCGCGCTCCACACGTTGGTGACGGTGGCACCCGAGGGCAGGGTCAGGTTGACCACCCACCCGTTGAGCCCGGCCGGGCCGGCGGTGACCGTGACGGTGGCCACGAAGCCGCCGGACCAGGAGTTCACCGACACCGACGCGGCACAGTCACCGTCACCGGCCGGCGGGGTCGTCGGCGGGACGGTGGTGCCGCCCGCGTTGAGCGCGTCCAGCGTGGCGGTGTACGCGGGCTTCTTGGTGCCGTTGCCGTCGAAGAGCAGCGGCGTGGCGCTGGACCGCCACGAGTCGGTGTCCCGGATGCCGGAGACGGTGATGCCGGTGCAGCGGGAGACCGCCAGGCAGGCCCTGACCGCGCGGGCGTAGCTGTCGGCCTGGGCGCTGCCGGAGCCCTCGACGTCCAGCTCGGTGATCTGCACCTCGACGCCGAGGTCGACGAAACGCTGGAGGTTGGCCTGGTAGTCCGACGGCACCGGCGACCGGGCGGTGAAGTGGGACTGGAAGCCGACGCAGTCGATCGGCACGCCCCGGGCTTTGAAGTCCTGGACCATGGCGTACACGCCGTTGCTCTTCGGGTTCTGCCCGTCGGTGTTGTAGTCGTTGTAGCAGAGCTTCGCGCCCGGGTCGGCGGCGCGGGCGGCCCGGAACGCCGCCTCGATCCAGTCGTCACCGGTGCGCTGCAGGTTGGAGTCACGACGCCCACCGCTGCCACCGTCGGCGAACGCCTCGTTCACCACGTTCCACGCGTCGATCCTGCCCCGGTAGTGGGTGGCGACCTGGGTGACGTGGTTGAGCATGGCGTTGCGCAGGGCGGTACCGGACAGGACGGCCGTCCAGCGCGGTTGCTGCTGGTGCCAGGCCAGCGTGTGACCGCGGACCCGCATCCCGTTGGCCTCGGCGTGGCTGACCAGCCGGTCGCCGCTGGCGTAGGTGAACTGGTTCGGGCTGGGCTCGGTGGCGTCCCACTTCATCTCGTTCTCGGCGGTCACGGAGGTGAACTCACGGTTCAGGATGCCGACGTAGGCGGAGTCGGAGAGCCTGTTCACCGCCACCGCGGTGCCGAAGTAGCGGCCCGTCTGGGCGGCGGCGGCACCGAGGGTGGTGCCGGCGCTGGCGCTGGCGGCGAGGGCGACGGTGGTGGCGACGGTGACCAGGCCGGTGGCGATCGGGACCAGGGCGGCACGCAGCCGCAGTGGTGTAGCCCGACGCCCGCTGTCGCGGGCGGACACATGGGTCATGGCGGATGCCTTTCACGACGGTGGGGGTGCACCGTCCCGACCTTTCGCCCGGGTGCGGTGGCCGGCCGGGGAGGCGGTGTGGTCGCCCGGAGGCCACACCCGCCCGCGTCATCGCTCAGCCGCCACCGCCGAGGTCGAGGGGTTGCCAGGGTGACGCTATCGAAACATCTCCGGGAGTTCAACGAACGTCGATGCCTCAGCCGTGTCGACGCCGGAGCCGCCGCTACTCGGAGGCGGCGAGGTAGCCGCTCGCCTGCAACTCGAACAGCTCCCGGTAGGGCCCGTCGGCGGCCATCAACGTGTCGTGGTCGCCCTGCTGCACCAGTCGGCCACGGTCCATCACGAAGATCTGGTCGGCGTGCCGGACGTTGGCCAGCCGGTGGGTGATCAGCACGACCGTCCGGTCGGGCCGCCGCCGCAACTGCTCGAAGAGCGCGTGTTCGGCGCGGGCGTCGAGGGCGGCCGACGGCTCGTCGCAGATCAGCAGCCGGGCGTCCCGGTAGAGGCCCCGCGCAGCCACCAGCCGCTGCCACTGCCCGCCGGAGAGGTCGTGGCCGTTCTTGAACTCCCGCGCCAGCAGGGTGTCGTAGCCGAACGGCAGCCCGGCGATCATGTCGTGCGCGGCGGCCGACCGGGCGGCGTCCTCGACGGTGGGCCCGGCGGCGTCCGGGGCCCGGTCGTACCGGCCGATGCGGATGTTCTGCGCGGCGGTGAACGGGAACTTCCACCACTCCTGGGTCATCACCGCCACCTGGGCGGCGGTCGACGCCGGGTCCAGCTCGGCGACGTCGACGCCGTCCCACCGGATCGCCCCGCCGGTGGGACGGTAGAGCCCGGCGATCAGCTTGGCCAGGGTGGTCTTGCCGGAACCGTTCTCCCCGACCAGCGCGACCACCTCGCCCCGCCGGACGGTGAGGCTGACCTCGTCGACGGCCGGGGCGTCGGTGTCCGGGTAGCGCAGGCTCACCCGGTCCAGCTCGATGGTGTCGAACCCGGCGGTGGGTCGCCCCTGCCCGGGGGCGGTGCGGCCCTCGGCGCGGTCGAGGAAGTCCCGGTAGTCCTGGTAGTAGAGGGCGTCCTCGTAGAGGTTGTTGGTGGCGAAGACGGCGAGGGCGAGGCTGCTGCGGGCCGACTGGAGGGCGAGCAGGGCGGTCGCCGCCGCGGCCAGCGCGACCAGGCCGGCGAGCAGCAGCCCGCCGAGCACGGCGTAGACCGCGAAGGCGGCGATCCCGCCGATGGACATCCCGACGGCCCGGGTCCGGCTCTGCGCGCGGGCCAACCGCAGCAGCGCGGCCGTCTCGGCGCTCATCATCCGGCGGAACTCGGTGAGCAGGAAGTCGCGCATCTGGTAGGCCCGCACCTCGGCGGCGGTGTGCCGGTTGGCCATCAGGTTGGCCAGCATCCACATCCGGCGGCGCCTGTTGATCCTGGCCAGCATGTCCAGGTACTGCCGGCGGGCCATCCTGACCGCGGTGACCGCCTCGGGCACCGCGGCGAGCAGCAGGCACGGCAGCAGCAACGGCTGGATCACGGTCACCGCGGCGGCGGTGGCCAGCACGCCCACGACTCCGGTGATCAGGTTGACCGTGTGGTCGACGATGGACGCCGCCTCGGCCGTGCCCCGGTCGCGGACCCGGTCCATCTCCTCGGCGAAGCCGGCGTCGTCGAAGGCGGCCAGCTCGACCGCCGTGGTGGTCTCGAACAGCCGCAGCTCCACCGCGTAGGTGATCTGCGGGATCAGCCGGGCCTGCGCCCAGCCGGCGGTGACGGTCAGGGTGCCCTTGGCGGCCACCGCCGCCGCGGCCAGCACCAGCGCGGGCAACGCGGCCCGGACCCGGTCCGGCGTCGGGCCGGCGGCGAACAACTCACGCAGGACGCCGGTGGTGGCGAGCAGACCGAGGGTGGTCATCACCCCGGCGGCCAGGTTCAGCCCGATCGCGGCGAGGGTGTCGCGCCGGCTGGTGGCCCAGGCCAACGCCACGGCCTCGCGCACCAGCCGGGGCAGCCGGCGGGCCACCGCGCGGAAGCTGGTGTGCGCGAACGCGGTGGCGTGGTGCATCCAGGCGCCGTCGGCCAACTCCGGCAGGTCGAGCCCGGCGTCGACGGCACCGACGGCGTCGGGCTCGGCGGGCTCGTCCGCGCCGGCCGCGCGGCGGGGACCGGTCACCGTCGCCATGGTTCCTCCCGGGCCGAAGGGGGCGGGGCACGGGCGAGCCTACTGTCAGCGACGAGGGGCTGTCTCGCCGTGGCGGCGTGTCGTACACCTGTCGCATTGGCGTGTCGCGGGGCACGCCGCGCCGCCCGCTGCGCCGGGTCGCGTCGCGTGGCCGGGCCCCGGGTGGCAGGCTGGGACGCGAACCGTCGGCGGCACCACGCGCCGACGACCGTCGTGAAGGAGAAGATCGACCCGATGGCTGCGAGTGTGACCACCACCGACGAATGGCAGGCGCTGCGCAAGCACGCCGAGACGATGCGCGGCGCCCACCTGCGGGAGCTGTTCGCGGCCGACCGGCAACGGGGTGAGCGGCTCACCGGCGAGGTCGCCGACCTGCACGTCGACTACAGCAAGAACCTCGTCACCGACGAGACGATCGGGCTGCTCACCGCGCTGGCCGGGCGGGTCGGGCTGACCGACCGGATCGCCGCCATGTTCGCCGGGGAGCACATCAACTCGACCGAGGACCGGGCGGTGCTGCACACCGCGCTGCGGTTGCCGCGCGACGCCGCGCTGACCGTGGACGGTCAGGACGTGGTGTCCGACGTGCACCGGGTGCTGGACCGGATGGCCGCGTTCAGCGAGCGGGTCCGCTCCGGGCAGTGGCGCGGGCACACCGGCGAGCGGATCAGCACGGTGGTCAACATCGGCATCGGCGGCTCCGACCTCGGCCCGGTGATGGCGTACGAGGCGCTCAAGGCGTACCGGGACGGCGGGATCGCCTGCCGGTTCGTCTCCAACATCGACCCGACCGACATCCACGACAAGACCCACGACCTGGACCCGGCGACCACCCTGTTCGTGGTGGTGTCGAAGACCTTCTCCACGCAGGAGACGCTGGCCAACGCCGAACAGGCCAAGACGTGGCTGCTGTCGGGCCTGGACGCCGACGACGACGCGGCGATCGCGAAGCACTTCGTGGCGGTGAGCACCAACGCGGGCCGGGTGGCCGACTTCGGCATCGACCCGGAGAACATGTTCGGCTTCTGGGACTGGGTGGGTGGCCGGTACTCGCTGCCGTCGGCGGTCGGGCTGTCGGTGATGCTGTCGGTCGGGCCGGACCGGTTCCGCGAGCTGCTGGCCGGCTACCACGCCGTCGACGAGCACTTCCGCACCGCGCCGGTGGAGCGGAACCTGCCGGCGCTGCTGGGGCTGCTCAACGTGTGGTACGTCGACTTCCTCGGCGCGCAGACCCACGCGGTGCTGCCGTACTCGCAGTACCTGCACCGGTTCCCGGCGTACCTGCAACAGCTCACCATGGAGAGCAACGGCAAGTCGGTGACCCTGGACGGCACGCCGGTGGACCACCCGACCGGGGAGATCTTCTGGGGCGAGCCGGGCACCAACGGCCAGCACGCCTTCTACCAGCTCATCCACCAGGGCACCGTGCTGATCCCGGCGGACTTCATCGCGTTCAGCCAGCCCAACCACGACCTGGGCGAGATGCACGACCTGTTCATGTCGAACTTCTTCGCGCAGACCGCCGCCCTGGCCTTCGGCCGGACGAAGGAGCAGGTCGAGGCGGAGGGCACGCCCGCCGAGGTGGTGCCGCACCGGGTGATGCCGGGCAACCACCCGACCACCTCGATCATCGCGCCGAAGCTCACCCCGTCGACGCTGGGCCAGCTCATCGCGCTCTACGAGCACATCGTGTTCACCTGCGGCGCGGTCTGGGACATCAACCCGTTCGACCAGTGGGGGGTGGAGCTGGGCAAGGTGATGGCCAACCAGCTCGCCCCGAAGCTGACCGGGGACGCGCCGGACCTGGCCGACGTGGACTCCTCCACCGCCGCGCTGATCCGTCGCTACCGCCGGGAACGCGGCCGGGACTGAGGTCGGCGTGGCCGTTGCCGGGCACCCCGGCGACGACCACCGGTGAGGTCCGCCGGGACGGCGGCCGGGTCACCCGACCCGGCCGCCGTTTCTTTCGGTACGACTGGTCCAACCAGTTGACGAGTTGACCGGTACGCCGCCAGACTGCTGCCGTGACCTTCGTCCCGGTGCCCCGCAGCTCCGTCTCCGACCACGTCTTCGGCCAGCTCCGCGACGCCATCGTCAGCGGGCGGCACGCCCCGGGCGACCCGCTGCCCGGGGAACGCGAACTCGCCGCCGCGTTCGCGGTCAACCGGCACGCCGTCCGGGAGGCGCTGCGTCGGCTCCAGCAGCTCGGGCTGCTGCGGGTCAGCCAGGGCGGCGTCACCCGGGTGCTGGACTGGCGGGTGCACGCCGGCCTCGACCTGGCCTTGTCCCTCGCCCAGTCCGGCGACGTGCTGCCGGTGGAGAACCTGGTCCGGGACATGCTGGAGATGCGCGCCTGCGTCGGGGTCGACGCGGCCCGGTGCTGCGCGGTGCGGGCCACCGGGGCGGTACGCCGGGGCGTGGTCGACACCGTGGAGGGGTTCGCCGCCCTCGCCCCCGACCTGTCCGCGATGGCCGAGGCGAACATCATCCTGTGGCGGCACATCGTCACCGGCAGCGGCAACACCGCCTACCTGCTCTCCTTCAACAGCCTGGTGGCCGGGGCGCTGGCCGTCGGCGAGGTGCCACCGGCCCGACGCGCGGCCGAACTGCTGGACGTCGCCGGGCACCGCCGGCTGGCCGCCGCGATCGCCGACGGCCGGGGCGACGACGCCGCCACCGAGGCACACACCCTGCTCACCGCGTCCCTCACCAGCCCGACCGGCTGACCGTCCGGCATCCCCCCGCCGGTCGACCCCACCACCACCCGCCGACCCGTCCCGGGCGTCCACCCCCGTCGCCCGTCCCCCGGAAGGGAACGTCGCCCATGATCCCCGCCGTGCTCTACGCCGTACCGGCGTTCCTGCTGCTCATCGCCGTCGAAGCGCTGTCGTACCGGTTCGCCCCGGACGACGACGAACGCGGCTACGAGCTGCGGGACACCACCACCAGCCTCACCATGGGCGCCGGCAGCCAACTGATCGGCTTCCCGTGGAAACTGCTCACCGTCGGCCTCTACGTCGCGCTGTGGACCGTCGCGCCGGTGCAGCTCTCCCCCACCAGCGTCTGGACCTGGGTGCTGCTGGTCGTCGTCGACGACCTGGCCTACTACTGGTTCCACCGCACCCACCACGAGGTACGGCTGTTCTGGGCCAGCCACGTGGTGCACCACTCCAGCACCCACTTCAACCTGTCCACCGCGCTGCGGCAGAGCTGGACGCCGATGACCTCGCTGCCGTTCTGGCTGCCGCTGGCGCTGCTCGGCATCCCACCCTGGATGATCTTCCTCCAGCAGTCGGTCAGCCTGCTGTACCAGTTCTTCCTGCACACCGAGCGGGTCGACCGGCTGCCCCGGCCGGTCGAGTGGCTCTTCAACACCCCGTCGCACCACCGGGTGCACCACGGCGCGAACCGCGAGTACCTGGACCGCAACTACGGCGGCATCCTGATCGTCTGGGACCGGCTCTTCGGCAGCTTCGCCCCGGAGGACACCCCCGTCCGGTACGGGCTGACCACGAACATCGGCACCTACAACCCGCTGCGGGTGGCCACCCACGAGTACGCCGCGATCTGGGCCGACGTCCGGCGGGCCGGCTCGTGGCGGCACCGGCTCGGGCACGTCCTCGGCCGTCCCGGCTGGCAGCCCGCCCGATGAGCGACGCCCGTGCCGCCCGGCGACCCGAGCCGGGCCGGCCGGCGTCCGGTGTGGCCGGCCGGTGGTGGCTGGTGGCGTTCGGGCTGGCCGCCGCCGTCGAGCTGACCGGGGTCGCCCTCGACGCGCCGGCCGTGCAGTGGGCGGCCAAGCCGCTGCTCGCCCCGCTGCTGCTCGGCTGGCTGCTCGCCGTACGCCGGCGGTGGGACCCGGTGGCGACCGGGCTGGTCTGCGCGGCCGCCGGTGACGTGGCGCTGCTGGTGCCCGGCAGCACCGCGTTCCTGCTCGGGATGGGGTGCTTCCTCGGCACCCAACTGGCGTTCCTGACCGCGTTCCTGCGGCACCGGCGACCACCCGGGCCGGCAGTGGCCGGCTACCTGGCCCTGTGGGCGGCGGGCAACGCGCTGCTCGGGGGCCGGCTGGGTGACCTGCGGCTGCCGGTGCTCGGCTACAGCCTGGCGTTGGCCCTGATGGCCGCCGCCGGCTGGGGGGTGTCCCGACGGGTGGCTGCCGGGGGCGCGCTGTTCCTCCTGTCCGACCTGCTGATCGGGGTCGAGGCGACGGGCGTCCGGCTGCCCGGCCACGGGCTGTGGGTGATGACCACCTACCTCGCCGCCCTGCTGCTGATCACCACCGGCTGGGCGGGCCGCAGGGGCGGGCCGCCGCGCGCCGACCCGACTCAGCCGAGGGCGGCGACCAGTGCCTCCGGGATCATCGTGGACGGGCGGTCGCTGACCTGACCGTCGCCGATCTCCACCAGCCGCCACCGGCCGTCGGCCCGCCACGCCAGGTCGGCGGTGACGAAGGGCAGGTCGAGCGCCGTCACCACGGCGGCCAGCGGCCCGAGGTCCGCCGGCACGTCGGGCAGGTCCGTCGGGGTGTCCGGGTGCGGGCCGGTGAGCACACAGCGTCCGCCCACCCACCAGGTGCGGATCTCGACGCCGGCGAGGGGCTCGAAGCGACGCAGCACGAAACCACGGGCGAAGTCGTCGTGCCGCAGTTCGCGCAGCCGGGTCGCGACCCGCCAGGCGGCGTCACCGTCGGCCAACTCCGGCACGAAACACGCCTCGTGCCAGTGGTGCTTGGCGGATTTGGTCCAGTCCCGCAGCACCGCCGGACCGCCGCCCAGCGCGGTACGGGCGCGGTCGAAGTCGGCCCGGTCGACGCCGACCGTCCAGCGGGACCGCGGGGTGAGCGCCGCCGCCGTGGCGTACCACCCGGGCAGTTCGTGGGCGCGGCGGTACCGGTCGGGGTCGGTGCGCAGGGTGACCTGCCGGGCGCCCAGCGCCTCGGCGAAGCCGGCGTACCGGGCGGAGGAGAGCATCCAGCCCCGGTAGACGGCGTCGTCGGTGGCGGGCACCCCGGCGACCGCCCGGGTGACGTCCCGCCCCGCCGCGAGGGCGTCGTGGTCGACGACGGCGACCGGGTGCCCGGCCTCCCGGGCCGCCTGCGCCTCCGGCGCGAAGTGCGGGTCCGGGCGGCGGGGACGCAGCGGGTCGGCCGGGACGATCAACAGCATGCCGGCATCCTCCCCCGGTCGGCCCGCCCGCAACCACCGTCTTTTTCCCGCGAACGCAACGCACGGACTTACCCGGAATGGGGGCACGAACGGTCACGCTGTCGGACAGATCCGCAGCGTGGCGGTGGTCATCCCCACCCGGGGCGGTTGGTTTCGCTTGCGCGCGGGGTGGAGACTCTTCTTCGGTACCGACAAAGGGGGAGACCGTGCCCGACACCGACCGCCCGCAGCGACATACCCGAGCCGCCGTTCCCGCCGGGGTCACCGATCCGCTCCTGTGGCGGATGGCCCTCGATGTGATCGACGCGCACCATCCCGACCAGGCCGGGCGTTGCGACAACCTGCTCTGCGAACGCCAGGAGTGGCCCTGCGACGCCGCACGCAACGCCCACCGGGCGCTGACCATGGCCGGCGACGTGACGCCCGGCGTCGTCGACGACCGACGCACCGTACGGGAGCAGCCCGGTCGGCCCGCGCGGCGCACGCGTACCGTCGAGGCGGCCTGACCCGTCGATCGCCGTCCCCCTCGCCCCCGGCGGCTGGCGCACCGGGCCGGTGAGGGGGACGCGACCTGTCTTCTCCCTGTCTCACCCCCCGGACCGCGCCGGCGGGCTGCCGAAGACCTGACCCGCCGGTCAGCCGAGGCGCTTGGCGGAGCGGATCGCGGCGGCCAGGTTCTCCAGCAGCGGGGCCGCCCCCGCGTACGAGAAGCGGGGCACCGCGTCCCACGGGGTCACCTGGTTGGCCCGGACCGCCGGCAGCTGCGCCCAGGTGGGCTTGGCCGCGAGGTCCTTGGGCTGCAACGCGGTGGAGCGGTTGTCGAGCAAAATCAGGTCGGCCGGGAACTTGTTGGCGTTCTCCCAGCTCAGCGCCTCGAAGTAGTCGCCGGCCTCCAGCTTGGTGGGCACCACGATGTCCACGCCCAGCTCGGCGAAGTACATCAGGTCGGTGCTGACCTTCGGGTTGGAGACGTAGAACAGGTCGGGGCTGCCCGAGGAGGCCATCACCCGGATGCCCGGGTTGGCCTTGACCGCCGCCCGGACCTGCTCGGCGGCGGCCTCGAAGCGGGTCTTGGCCGCGGTGACCTTCGCGGCGGACAGGTCCGCGCCGAGCGAGCGGGCCAGTTCGGCGTAGCGTTCGATCGGGCGGGTCATCGGGGTCCGCGCGGTGGAGATCGCCACGCTCGGCGCGAGCTGGAGGATCTTGTCGCGGCTCTCGTCCGGGACGTACCAGAGGGCGTCCGGGTCGTACATGTGGGTGACCAGCAGCTCGGGGCGCAGCGCGGCGTACTTCTCCACGTTGAACTCGCCCCAGACGTTGCCCAGCACGGTGACCTTGTCGACGTCGAGATCACCGGCCTGCGGCTCGCGGGAGCCGTCGGTGCGGGTGGTCTCGCCGAACACCCCGACGAGCGCGGAGTCGAGTCCGAAGTCGACAAGCGCGGCGGCCACCCCGGTGAAGGCGACCACCCGGGTCGGCGCGCTGGCCGCCTCGACCTTGCGCTGACGGTCGTCGGTGAAACTCCACGGACCGGCCGGGCCGTTACCGGCGGGCTTGGCCGGGTCGTCACCCCCGCCGCAGGCGGCGAGGAGGGCGGTCAGGGCCGCGCCGCCACCGGCGGCGAGCAGTCCCCGGCGGGACAGGCGGGGGGAGGACGAGGAAGGCAACATGCGACGTCTTTCGGTAAGGCCCGGACCGTGACGATCCGCGACAGCAGGGTTAGGCTAACCTAACCTAAATTGCTGTCAACCCGGCGCGCGCCGCTCATACTCCTCCTGGAGCCGACACTGTCCGCCACCCTCTCCCCACCCACCGCCACACCGGGCGTGGCACCGGGCCGCCGGCGCGTCGGCGTCCGGACCGCCGGGCTCGGCGCGGGCCTGCTGCTGCTCGTGGTCGTGACGGTGCTCAGCATCGCCGTCGGCGCGAAGCAGCTCACCCTCGTCGAGGTCTGGCACGGCCTGCTCTCCCCCGGCTCCCCCGACCATGCGGTGGTGCAGCAGATGCGGCTGCCCCGGACCCTGCTCGGGCTGCTCGCCGGCGCGGCCCTCGGCGTGGCCGGCGCCCTGATGCAGGCGCTCACCCGCAACCCGCTGGCCGACCCGGGTCTGCTCGGCATCAACGCCGGCGCGTCCGCCGCCGTGGCCACCGCCACCGCCCTGTTCGGCGTCGCCACGGTCCGGGGGTGGATCTGGTTCGCCCTGCTCGGAGCGGTGGTCGTCACGGTGGCGGTGCACGCCGTCGGCGGCGGCCGACAGGCCACGCCGGAACGGCTCGCGCTGGCCGGGGCCGCCCTCAACGCGGTGCTCTACTCGTTCGTCAGCGCGGTGATGCTGCTCGACGCGGCCTCGCTGGACCGGCTGCGGTTCTGGACGGTCGGTTCGCTGGCCACCGCCGACTTCACCACCGTCGCCACGGTGGCCCCGTTCATCCTGGCCGGCCTGCTGGTCGGGCTGGCCGGGGCCCGCCCGCTCAACGCCCTGGCCCTGGGCGACGACGCGGCCCGCGCGCTGGGCGCCAGCCCCGCCCTGGTCCGGGCCGGTACGGTCACCGCCGTCACCCTGCTGTGCGGCGCGGCCACCGCCGCCTGCGGCCCGATCGTCTTCGTCGGCCTGCTCGTCCCCCACCTGGTGCGCGCGCTGACCGGCCCGGACCTGCGCTGGCTGCTGCCGTACGCGGCGGTGCTCGCCCCGGTGCTGCTGCTCGGCGCCGACGTGCTCGGCCGGGTCCTCGGCCGACCCGGGGAACTCCAGGTCGGCCTGGTCACCGCCGTGCTCGGCGGCCCGCTGTTCCTGCGTCTGGTGGCCCGCCGGTGAGCCGCACCCGATCCGCCGCCCCACCGCCCCGGCCGCTGGCACGGGCGGTCCGCATCGGCACCCGCTCGGTACGCTGGCGCGGCCGGAGCGTGACCGTCGGGCTGGTGGCCGCCGCCCTGAGCGTCGTCCTCGGGGTGCTCGCCATCGGTGGCGGCGACTATCCGATGAGCACCGCCGACGTGCTGCGCACGCTGACCGGCGGCGGCAGCGTCGCCGAGAACTTCATCGTCGGCGAACTGCGGCTGCCCCGGTTGGTGACCGCGCTCGGTGTCGGGGCCGCCCTGGCGCTGTCCGGCGCGATCCTCCAGTCGCTGGTCCGCAACCCGTTGGGCAGCCCCGACGTGCTCGGCGTCACCCAGGGCGCGTCGACCGGCGCGCTGATCGTGGTGGTGGCCGGTGGCGGCACCCTGCTGCTGTCCGGCGCGGCGCTGCTCGGCGGCCTCGCCACCGGCCTGCTGCTGTGGACGGTGGCCGGCCGGCACGGCGTGCACGGCTACCGGCTGGTGCTGGTCGGTATCGGCACCACGGCGATCCTCACCGGCGTCAACGGGTGGCTGCTCACCCGTGCCCCGCTGATGGACGCGGCGCGCGCCGTGCTCTGGCTCACCGGCAGCCTCGACGGGCGGGACTGGGCGCAGGCCGTCCCGCTGCTCGGCCTGCTGGCGCTGCTGACGCCGGTGGTGGCCGGCACCGCCCGCGCGCTGTCCCTGATCGAGCTGGGCGACGACACCGCCACCGCGCTCGGCGTGCCGGTGTCGCTGGTGCGGCAACTGCTGCTCGGCGCGGCGGTGCTGCTCGCCGCCGGGGCGGCGGCCGCCGCCGGGCCGGTGTCCTTCGTGGCCCTGGTCGCGCCGCACCTGGCCCGCCGGCTCACCCGGGCACCCGGGCCGAACCTGGCCGCCGCAACCGCCACCGGGGCGGTGCTGCTGCTCACCGCCGACCTGGCCGCCCAGCGGACCATCGAGGGCCACCAACTCCCCGTCGGGGTGGTCACCGGGCTGATCGGCGGGGCATACCTGGTGTGGCTGCTCGCCACGCGCCGTCGCGCGGCACGGATCTGAGGAGGACGCGGTGACGAGTCGACTCGGCGGGGTCGGGATGACCCTGGCCTACGAACGGCGGGTGGTGGCCCGGGATCTCACGGTGGCCGTGCCCGACCGGTCGTTCACGGTGGTGATCGGCCCCAACGCCTGCGGCAAGTCCACCCTGCTGCGGGCCCTGGCGCGGACGCTGCGGCCGACCGCCGGCACCGTGCTGCTCGACGGCCGGGACATCCACACGATGCGGTCCCGGGAGGTGGCCCGCACCCTCGGCCTGCTGCCGCAGTCGTCGGTCGCGCCGGAGGGCATCACCGTGGCCGACCTGGTCGCCCGGGGCCGCTACCCGCACCAGGGACTGCTGCGGCAGTGGTCGGCCGAGGACGAGCGGGTGGTGGCCGAGTCGATGGCCGCCACCGGCGTCACCGAGCTGGCCGCACGGCCCGTCGACGAACTCTCCGGCGGGCAGCGGCAGCGGGTCTGGATCGCGATGGCACTGGCCCAGCAGACCTCCCTGCTGCTGCTCGACGAACCCACCACCTACCTGGACGTCGCGCACCAGATCGAGGTGCTCGACCTGTGCGCCCGGCTGCACGAGGAGCAGGGCCGCACCCTGGTCGCGGTGCTGCACGACCTGCACCACGCCGCCCGCTGGGCCACCCACCTGATCGCCATGCGCGACGGTCGGGTGGTGGCCCAGGGCGACCCGCGCGAGGTGGTCACCGCCGCCCTCGTCGAGGAGGTGTTCGGGCTGCCCTGCCGGATCGTCGAGGACCCGGAGACGGGCACCCCGCTGGTCGTGCCCCGGGCCCGGCGCGGGCGTCAGTCCGGGCCGGTCAGCGCCGGGTAGTCGGCGGCGGTCAGCGGCCCGGTCGACAGCGAGCCGTCGGCGCGGGGCACCTCCAGCGGCCGGCCGCGCAGCAGGAACGACACCCCGGCGACGTCGGAGCGGCTGTCCAGGGTGCAGACGATCTGACCGTAGGCGAGCACCTCGTCGCTGCGACCGGACTCCTCCCCCGGCGGCTCCACCTCCACCTGGGCCCGCCCGTCGACCAGCCGGACGCCGAGCACGTGCACCGCGCCGGGCAGGGCGGTACCGAGGCCGACCGCCCGTTCGGCCCGGGTGGGGCCTTCCAGCAGGCGGCGCAGGTGCCCGTCCACCCCGCCGGCCGCGTCGACCTGCCGGACCGTACGCACCAGTTGACCGCCACGGACCAGGCAGAACGCCTGCTCCACCCGGCCCGGGGCACTGCTCGCGGCCGGGGCGGCGGGCGGACCGAACGGCGGTTGGACCGCCCGGGGCCGCTCATCGGCCGGCACCCCGCAGCCGGCCAGCAGCAGTGCCACCAGCAGTGTCGACGCCACCCGGCGGGTCACGGTCGGCTCCCCGGCAGCTCCACCCGGAAGCGGGCGCCGCCGCCGGGCCGGTCGGACACGCCGGCCCGTCCACCGTGGGCGGCGGCGTGCTGGGCGACCAGCGCCAGGCCCAGGCCGGTCCCGTCGCCGCCGGCCCGGTCGTGCGCGGCCCGCCCCCGGACGAACCGGTCGAAGACCACCTCCCGGTCGGCCACCGGCACCCCCGGGCCGGCGTCGTCGACCTCGACCACCCCCGTGCCGTCGGAGAGCCACAGCCGCACCGCGACCGGGCCGCCGCCGTAGCGCACCGCGTTGTCCAACAGGTTGACCAGCAACTGCTCCAGCCGTCGGGGGTCGACCGACCAGCGTCCCGGCGCGGGCGGGCCGGCCTCCACCAGCGACCCGGGCAGGCCCCGCCCCCGGCACACGTCCCGGGCCAGCGCCACCACGTCGACCTCCTCCCGCTGCGCCGGCCGGTCGCTGCGGGCCAACTCGATCAGGTCGTTGACCAACTGCTGGAACCGGGTGATCTCCTCGCTGACCAGGCCGGCGGCCATGGCCGTCCGGTCGTCCAACCGGTCCCGCCTACGGGACAGCACGCTCGCCGCCGCCGACAGCGTCTGCAACGGCGAGCGCAGCTCGTGGGCGACGTCGGCGGCGAACCGCCGGTCCCGCTCGATACGGACCGCCACCTGGTCGGCCATCCGGTTGAACGAGGTGGACAGCCGGGCCAGGTCCGGGTCGGTGCCGGGGGCGAGCCGGGCCGTCACGTCCCCCGCCGCGATCTTCTCGGCCGCGTCGGCCACCGCCGTCAACGGCCGCAGCCCGTGCCGGGTGGCGTACCAGCCCAGTGCCGCGCCGGAGCCGGCCACGGTGACCGCCACCACGGTCAACGCCAGGGCCAGCACCTGGAAGGTCTGCTCCAGCTCCCGCAGCGAGGTGATCTCGTAGTAGCCGGTCGAGTCGGCCAGCGGCACCCCGACCAGCAGCGCCGGCTGCCCGTCGACCCGGACCCGCTGCACCGCCGGTTCACCGCCGGCGACCATCGCCATCAGCCCAGCCGGCACCGCGCCCGAGGGGCCCTCGTCGGCGGTGCGGGCGTACCAGCGGCCGTCGCGGTGCACCAGGGCCCGGCGGCTACCCCCGGTGTCCAGGGTGCGCAGCACCTCGTAGACGTCCGGGGTGTCGGTGTCCAGGCCGGCCCGGACCACCGCCGCGTCGAAGTACGCCGCCCGCAACGCCGTTCGCTCCCGCTCGTCGAGCAGCGAGCGGCGCACCAGCTCGTACGAGATCAGCGCCATCAGCGCCGACAGCAGCAGCGCCCCGATCGCGAACGCGGCGGTGACCCGGGCCCGCAGGCCGAGCCGCCTCATCGTTGCAGCTTGTAGCCGAGGCCCCGCAGGGTGACCAGGTGCCGGGGGTTCGCCGGATCGGCCTCGATCTTCTGCCGCAACCGGCCCACGTGCACGTCGACCAGCCGCTCGTCGCCCGTCTCGTAGCCCCACACCCGGCTGAGCAGCTGCTGGCGGGACAGCACCCGGCCGGCGTGCTCGGCCAGCTCGCAGAGCAACCGGAACTCGGTGCGGGTCACCGGCACCGGCCGCCCCGACCGGCGCACCTCACCGGCCTCCGGACTGATCTCCAACGCGCCGAAGACCAGCACCGGAACCGCCGCCGACGGTGCGACGGCGGTCCGCCCCCGGCGGCGCAGCGCCCGCAGCCGGGCCGAGAGTTCCTTGATGGCGACCGGCTTGACCAGGTAGTCGTCCGCGCCCGCCTCCAACGCGGCGACGATGTCGTGGGTGTCGTCGCGGGCGCTGACCACCACGATCGGCACGTCGTCGTCGCGGCGCAACTGCCTGATGCACTCGAAACCGTCCAGACCGGGCAGCATCAGGTCGACCAGGACGTAGTCGGCGGTGTCCTGCCGCTGCGCCCGCAACCCCTCCTCGGCCGTGGCCGCCCCGCGCGCCAGGTAGCCCTCGTCCTCCAGGGCCAGCAGCAGCGCCAGACGGATCCGGTCGTCGTCCTCGATCACCAGTACGCCCGCCATCGGGAAATCGTGCCCGGTGGGCGGCGACGATGACGAACCGGGCACGGCGAACGCGGGATTTGTCACGCAACTGACATACGTCCGCGCGGCGGTCGCCAACCTCACCCCGGAGGCTGGGGCCGGACAGCGAGCGTGGAAGGAGGCCGAGTCGTGGGAGCGTCCCGCCCGGAGTGCACCGTACCGCTGGTGGAGGTGTGCGTCACCGACGACCTGGACCTGGCCTCGCTGGCCCGGTCCCGGCAGGTCTTCGACCGGCTCGTCGCGCTGCGCCCGGCCCACGTGGTGGTGGACCTGTCCGAGTGCCGGCATCTCGACGCCGCCGCGATCGGGTTGCTGCTCGACGTGCACCGCGAGCTGGCCCGCCACGGAGGCGTGCTGACCCTGCGGGACCCGAGCGCCCGGGCGTTGCGCGTGCTGAGCGCCGCCCGGGTGTCCCGGGTGCTGCCGATGGTCACCACCCCACGGGCCCTGCGGGTGGACGGCGGGCAGGTCCCGTCCGCCGCCCACCGGCAGCCCGCCCGGGAGCTGGTCCGGGAGCACAGCCGGTGAGCGTGCCCGGGATCGTCGCCGCCGTCCTCGTCGGGCTCGTCATCGGCGCGTTGGGACGGCTCGTCGGCGGCGGCCGTACGCAGGTCCCGCTCTGGCTCACCCTGGCCGTCGGCCTGGTCGCCGCGCTGCTCGGCACCATCGTCAGCCGGCTGGTCGGCATCGACAGCGACGGTTTCACGCTACGGCAGCTGATCGTGCAGGTCGGCCTGGCCGGGGTCGCCGTGGCACTGGTCGTCGGCACCGCCGGCGGCCGGACCGAGCCCTGACCCACCGGAACCGGTCGTGGTCCGGTGCGCGGGGTCTCCGGTCGACCACCGCGCGCCGGGCCACGACCACCGGAGAGCCACGGCCGTCCTCGAGGAGGAGATCCGATGACCGTCGTACCGGACGAACCGCTGATGACGCTGATCTGTGACAGCTGCGGGGCGGTGGCGAGCGGCCCGGCCTGCGTCCTGCCCGACGCCGAGGTGGTCTGGACGTTCGTCGCCGAGCAGGGCTGGACCGGGTCGCCGTTCGCCACCGGGCCGCACCGTTGCCCCCGCTGCGAACTGGCCCCCGAGCCGGATCCGGCGCCCACGCGTGCCCCGCGCCGCGCCGACCCGCTCGGCGTGCTGGGCGTCGAGCACCTCGACGAGGTCGCGGTCGTCACCGCCGCCGGTGACCTGGACCTCGCCACCGGTGACGTCCTGCACGGCGCGCTGGCGGAGGCCGTCGGGGCCGACCGGCACGTGGTGGTGGACCTGGCCCGGGTGCACCTGATCGACTCCACCGCGCTCGGGGAGCTGGTCCGGGCCCGGCAGGACGCCCGCCAGCGGGACCGGCAACTCAGCCTCGCCGGGCCGTCCCGGTTCGTCCGTACCGTGCTGCACACCATGCGGCTGGACCGGGTGTTCCCGGTCTTCGACACCCGCCGGGCGGCGGTGGACTGGTCCCGGTCCGCCGCGACCGGGCAGCCCCGGGAGAGGAGCACGGCATGGTGATGCCGTGGCCGCTGCCCGACGACAGCTGGTTCCGTCCCGAACCCGACCCGCCCGGCCCACCCGGGGAGGACGTCCGGCTGGCCGCCGAGGTGGCGTACCGGATCGTCGGTGGGGTCGGCCTGCGGGCCCGGCGGATCACCGTCACCGTGCAGAACCGGGTGGCGATCCTCGGCGGGATCGCCCCCGACGTCGACGCCCGGCAGCTCGCCGGCCAGGTCGCCTGGCAGGTGCCCGGCGTGGTCGACGTGTGCAACGCGGTCAGGGTGGCCGCGAAACGCTGACCGTCCGGCGGCACCGGACGGCCGGCGCGGGACCTCAGCGCGGCGCGGCGACGTGGGCGGGTGGCTGCGGGCCGAACGCGGCGAGAAAGCGGTCGCGGAAGGTGTCCATCGGCCACACCGGGGCGTCCGGTCCGGGGCGCAGCCCCTCGTGCCAGCCCCAGCCGGAGACCCGGGCCAGCACCGCCGGGTCGCGGGCGAGCACGGTGATCGGCACGTCCCGGCTCGCGTTCGGGCCGGTGACCAGCGGGGACGGCTGGTGGTCACCGAGGAAGACCAGCACCGTGTCGTCGTCGCCGTACGTCTCGACGTAGGAGATCAGGCTGTTCAGCGAGTACTCGACGGCCCGCCGGTAGCCGGTGCGCACCTCGGTGGTGCTGCGCCCCACCACGTCCTTCGGGTTGAACGCCACCGACGTCGGCCGGCGGTAGATCGAGCCGTCCCCGACGTGCTCCCAGTCGAGCATCCGGGGGATCGCCGCCCACGGGGAGTGGCTGGAGACCAGCGGGATCTGCGCCATGACCGGGGCGTGGCCGGGGGTCCGCTCCCGACGCTGGAAGGCCGCCAGGGTGTACTGGTCGGGCATCGGGGCGTAGCTGAACTGCGGGCCCCGGTAGTCCAGCCCCGCCGCGTCGTGGTAGCGGTCGTAGCCGAAGAACGCCCCCTCCGGCCAGGGTGAGGTGGCCGCCGGCATCACCCCGACGGTCTGCCAGCCGGCCCGCTGGAACGCCTTGTTGAGGGTCAGCCGGTCGCTGGCCAGCAGGCTGTCGTGCCGCTGCTGGTTGTCGATCCACAGCCCGGACAGCAGCGTGTCGTGGGCCAGCCAGCTCCCCCCGCCGAAGGTGGGCGAGGTGAGGAAGCCGCTACGGGCGGTGAACCCGGCGGCGGCCAGTCGCTTCGTGCCCCCGTCGAGCACCGCGCCGACGCTGCCGGCGAACTCCGGGTCCTCGACGGCGTCGCGGCCGTAGCTCTCCACGAAGGCCAGCACCACGTCCTTGCCGCGCAGCGCGGTGAGCAGCTGGTCGCCCGGGGTGTCCCGGTAGGGGTCCCGGGCCACCTGGTCGGCGAACTCCCGCCGGTCGCGCAGGCCCGCACCGGCCTGGCCGACGTGCTGCCCGACCAGGGTCGCCGTGCCGGAGTCGGCGACCGGCACCCCGAGCGTCGCGGCGGCCACCCAGACGGCGGTCAGGCCGGCCACCACCCGGACGGCGGTGCGACGGTGCCCGGTCGTCAGCCGGGTCAGCCGAAGCACCGACCGGGTGGTGAGCACCAGCAGGGCGAGCACCAGGGCGACCAGGGCGACGGCGGCGGCGACCGCACCGCCGGTGCCCACCGAGTCGGTGACGAAGGCGTAGCCGTCGTCCAGCAGCACCCAGTCGAGGACCAGGTCGAACGGGCGGGCGAAGTTGGCCGACATGCCCAGGTCGAGCACCTTGACGACGGCCACCAGCCCCAGCGCCACCCCGACCGCCACCGCGACCGGTCGCCGGGCCCGGCCGGGCAGCGCCAGCAGCAGGGCGGCGGCGACCAGCGCCTCCACCGGCACCCGCAGGAACGCCATCGGGGTGAGCTGGTCGAACCGGCCCGGCGCGGTCAGCACCGCCAGGACCAGCAGTCCGGCCAGCACGGTGGTCACCCGCCCGGCGACGGTACGCCACCGTCCCCGGCCCGTCCGGTCCGTGGGCGACGGATCGGCGGCGTCCGGACCGGCCGCCCCGGACGGCTCGACGGCACCGGAAGGCCCGTCGGGTCCGGCGGGCCCGACCTCCTCGGCTGCCGTGCTCGGGCGACGCAGGCGTGACAACAACGACACTCCGGATGGTCCTTCCTGGGGAGGGTCCCGGCGCGCGGCCGGGTCGGCGGGTGCGGCTCAGACCGGCTGGTGGGCGACGAACTGCCGGTCGGTGACCGGGTCGGCCCGGGGCCGCACCGACGATACGGACGGCAGCGCCACGACCGCCGGCACCAGCGGCGCCGACGTGGCGGTCGTCGGGGCGACCGCCCGGGCGGGCCGGAACGACCGGTGCCACCACAGCCAGCCGACGTCGTGGCCGAACGACTCGACCAGCAGCGCCAACGCCACCGCGGCCAGCACGGCGGTCACCGGCCGGGCCAGCACGTCGGCGGCGACGACGAGCAGCAGCACCCCCTGGGTGGCGGCGACCACCTTGCGCCAGAAGCGCGGCGGCAGGGTCCCCCGCATCCAGGGCAGCAGCCAGCCGGCGGCGACGAAGGCGTACCGCAGGCCGCCGATGGCCAGCACCCACGGCCCCACCACCGGCGCCACCTGGACGCTGAGCACCAGGATGAGGAACGCGTCGACCTCCATGTCGAAACGCGCGCCGAGCGTGCTGGCGGTGCCGGTGCGCCGGGCCACCCAGCCGTCCACCGCGTCCAGGGCCAGCGCCACCGCCGTCATCGGCACCAGCACCGAAAGCGGGGTCGGGCCGGAGAACCCGGTGACGACCAGGGCGGTCACCCCGCCGACCAGCACCCCCCGGGTCAGCGTCACCCGGTCGGCCGGCCCGAGCCGGTCGACACCCCGGCGGCGCAGGCCGCGCTGCAACGCGACGCAGGTGACCACGCCGTACCCGAGGCCGGCCAGCCAGCCGGCGACGTCGAGCCCGACGGTCGCGGCCAGCCCGGCCAGCAGGACGCTCTGTGCGGTCAGGCCGAGCACCGGACCGGTTCGAACCCTGGACACCCTGCCTCCGTGTTTATGATCGACGACCTCGGCAGTGGGTACGCAGGACGCGGCCGTTTCGTTCGGTTCCGCCGGCAGAAGAGGAGAAAACCCGCGTGATCCACGATGCCCGGGCCTTCTGGCTCCGCTCCCCCGGCGTCGGTGAGCTGCGGCCGGTGACCCTGCCCACGCCCGGCCCCGACGAGGTGCTGGTGCGCAGCCGCTACTCCGGGGTGAGCCGCGGCACCGAGACCCTGGTGTTCACCGGCAGTGTGCCACCGGGCCAGTACACGGCGATGCGCGCCCCGTTCCAGGAGGGCGACTTCCCCGCCCCGGTCAAGTACGGCTACCTCAGCGTCGGGGTGGTCGAGGCCGGGCCGGCGGCGCTGCGCGGACGGACGGTGTTCTGCCTGCACCCGCACCAGAGCGCGTACGTGGTGCCGGCGTCGGCGGTGACCCCGGTGCCGGACGACGTGCCGGCGGCCCGTGCGGTGCTCGCCGGCACGGTGGAGACGGCGGTCAACGCGCTGTGGGACGCCGCGCCGCTGGTCGGTGACCGGGTCAGCGTGGTCGGCGGCGGGATGGTCGGGTGCAGCGTGGCGGCCCTGCTTGCCCGCTTCCCGGGGGTGCGGGTGGAGCTGGTCGACGCCGATCCGGCGCGGGCGGCGGTCGCCGCGGCGCTGGGGGTCGACTTCGCCCCGCCGCAGGCGGCGACCGGGGGCCGGGACCTGGTGGTGCACGCCAGCGCCACCGCCGCCGGGTTGCAGCGCAGCCTGGACCTGCTCGCCCCGGAGGGCACGGTGGTCGAGTTGAGCTGGTACGGCGACCGGCCGGTGGAGCTGTCGCTGGGCGGGGCGTTCCACGCCGGCCGGTTGACGGTGCGCAGCAGCCAGGTCGGCACGGTCTCCCCGGCGCGGGCGTCCCGGCGGACCTTCGCCGACCGGCTGACGCTCGCCCTGGAACTGCTCGCCGACCCGGTGTTCGACGCGCTGCTGACCGGGCGGTCCCGCTTCGCGGAGCTGCCCGCCGTGCTCGCCCGGCTGGCCTCGGGGGACCTCCCCGCGCTGTGCCATCTGATCACCTACGACGAGGAGACGCCGTGTTCAGCGTGACCGTACGGGACCACATCATGATCGCCCACAGCTTCCGGGGGGAGGTGTTCGGGCCGGCGCAGAAGCTGCACGGGGCGACCTTCGTCGTCGACGCCACCTTCCGCCGCACCGAACTCGACGACGACGGCATCGTGGTGGACATCGGCCGGGCGACCGACGAGCTGAAGGCGGTGCTGGCCGACCTGACGTACCGCAACCTCGACGACGAGCCGGCGTTCGCCGGGCAGAACACCACCACCGAGGTGCTGTGCCGGACCGTCGCCGACCGGCTCGCCGACCGGGTGCACGCCGGTGGGCTGGGCGCGGGCGCCCGGGAACTGGCCGGGATCACGGTCACCCTGCACGAGTCGCACATCGCCTGGGCCAGCTACGAGCGGTCGTTGTAGCCCGTGCGGGCGGTGCACGTCGTCCTGCCCGGCGACATCGACGACCCGGCCACCCCCAGCGGCGGCAACGCGTACGACAGGCGGGTCTGCGCCGGCCTCGTGGCGGCCGGCTGGACGGTGCGCGAGCACGGCGTACCCGGGGACTGGCCGCACCCCGACGACGCGGCGCGGGCGCGGCTGGCCGGGCTGCTCGCGGCCCTGCCGGACGGGGTTGCGGTGCTCTACGACGGGCTGGTCGCCTCGACCGTGCCGGAACTGCTGGCGGCGCAGGCCGGCCGGCTGCGCCAGGTGGTGCTGGTGCACATGCCGCTCGGTGACGACGCCGAGGCCCGTGCCCTGCCGCTGGCCGACGCGCTCGTCACCACCAGTGGCTGGACCCGGGAGCTGCTGCTGGCCCGGCACCGGATCGATCCGGGGCGGGTGACGGTGGCCACCCCGGGGGTCGACCCGGCCGACGTGGCCCCCGGCACGGCTGCCGGCACCGGGCTGCTCTGCGTCGCGGCGGTCACCCCGGTCAAGGGGCACGACGTGCTGGTCGACGCGTTGACCGGGCTGGTCGACCGGCCGTGGACGCTGGACTGCGTGGGCGCGCTGGACCGTGATCCGGCCTTCGTGGCCGGGCTGCGGCAGCGGGTCGGGCGGGACGGGCTGGCCGGGCGGGTGCGCTGGCACGGACCGGTGACCGGGCCGGCACTGGACGCGGCGTACGCGGGGGCGGATCTGCTGGTCCTGCCGTCGCGGGCCGAAACCTACGGGATGGTGGTGGTCGAGGCCCTGGCCCGGGGGATCCCGGTGCTGGGTAGCACGGTCGGCGGGGTGCCGGAGGCGCTGGGCCGGGCCGGCGACGGCGCCGCACCCGGGGTGCTGGTGCCGCCGGGCGACCCGGTGGCGCTGGCCGGCGCCCTGCGCCGCTGGCTGCACTCGGCCGACCTGCGGGACCGGCTGCGCCACGCGGCCCGGGGCCGGCGGGCCGACCTGCCCGGGTGGCCGGCCACCGTGACGATCATCTCCCAGGTGCTGGACGGAGTGAGGACATGACCGCGTACGCCACCGGACCGTTCGCCGACTGGCTGCGGCTGCGGGAACCCGCCGACGCCGACGCCCGCAGCGGGGAGCTGGTCGACCTGCTCCGCGCCCGGCTCACCGGCACCGGGCCGACCGCCGACGCCGGTGGGGTCGGCGGGCCGGCCGCAGTCGCCGGTGCGCCGGCCGTGTCGCCGGCCGGTGAGGGCGGGCCCGGGATGCTGGTGGCCGGCGTCGGGTCGGTCACGTCGCTGCGCGGGGACCGGCCGTGGGTGGTGCACGACCTGGGCAGCGGCACCGGGTCGATGCTGCGCTGGCTGGCTCCGCTGCTGCCCGGCCCGCAGCGCTGGGTGCTGCACGACCGGGACCCGGGGCTGCTGGAGCGGGCGGGCGTGGCGGTGCCGGTGGCCGCCGACGGCAGCCCGGTGCGGGTGCTCACCCGCCAGGGCGACATCACCCGGCTGACCCCAGCCGACCTGGCCGACGCGGACCTGGTCACCGCGTCGGCGCTGCTGGACATGCTCACCGCCGACGAGATCGCCCGGATCGTGGCCGCCTGCGCGGGCGTCGGCTGCCCGAGCCTGTTCGTGCTCTCGGTGGTCGGTCGGGTCCGGTTCGACCCCGCCGATCCGCTCGACGCGGAGGTAGCCGCCGCCTTCGACGCCCACCAGCGGCGTACCGTCGACGGCCGGGTGCTGCTCGGCCCGGACGCCGCCGGGGTGACCGTCGCCGAGTTCGCCCGGCACGGGATGCCGGTGACCGTGCGGTCGACCCCGTGGCGGCTGGGGCCGCGGCAGGCGGAGCTGATCGTGGAGTGGTTCGACGGCTGGCTGGAGGCGGCCGTCGCCCAGCGTCCCGACCTGGCCGACCGGACGGCCGGGTACGCCCGGTGGCGGCGGGCCGAGGCGGCGGCCGGTCGGCTCACCGTCACCGTCGGCCACGACGACCTGCTCGCCGGGGTGGAATGAACCGGTTCCCCGGCCGGTACGTGAGAAGGGACAGGATCTCCGGAGGAGGAACCGCGTGTCATCAGACGCCACCGGCACGTCACCCGCCCGCGCCCGCACGGCCTGGGCCTGGGTGAGCAACCTGGGCGGGGTGGCCCTGGTCGGCGCGCTGCTGTGGTGGCTGGGCACCGGTCCGGCCCTGGCCGGGCTGCGCCGGATCGACGCTCCGGCGGTGCTGGGCGCGCTGGCCCTGGGCGCGCTGGCGGCCCTCGGCTGCGGGTGGCGGTGGCGGCTGGTCGCCGAGGCCCTCGGCATCCGGCTGCCGCTGGGCACGGCGGTGGCCGACTGCTACCGGGCGGTGTTCCTCAACGCGACGCTGCCCGGCGGGGTGCTCGGCGACGTGCACCGGGCGGTGCGGCACGGCCGGGAGGCCGGTGACCTGGGCCGGGCCGTACGCGCGGTGGTCTGGGAACGGACCGCCGGGCAGCTCGTCCAGGTGGTGCTGGCGGTGGCGCTGCTGCTGGCGCTGCCGTCGCCGGTGCGGCCGTACCTGCCGACGGTGACGGTGGTGGCGGTGGCGGTGGGTCTGGTGCTGGTGGTGCTGGTGCGGGCGCTGCCCCGGTCGGGGCCGTCGCGGCGGGCCCGCGCGCTGCGCGCCGCCGTCGCCGACGTGCGGGCCGGGCTGCTGGGCCGGCGGACCGGGCCGGGGGTGCTGCTGACCTCGACGGTGGTGGTCGGCTGCCATCTGGCGACGTTCGTGCTCGCGGCCCGGGTGGCCGGGGTCACTGCGCCGCTGTCGGTGCTGGTGCCGCTGACGCTGCTGGCATTGTTGGCGATGGGCCTGCCCGCCAACATGGCGGGTTTCGGCCCGCGCGAGGGCGTCGCCGCCTGGGCGTTCGGGGCGGCCGGCCTGGGTGCCGCCGAGGGGGTGGCGACCGCCCTGGTGTACGGAGCACTGGTGCTGGTGGCGGCCCTGCCGGGCGCCGCCGTGCTGGTGCTGCGGGGTCGCCCGTCCGCACTGCGCGGACGACCGGGTGACCGTACGGTGGGAAGCCAGGGTGGTTCCTCACCGGTATCCGCTGCCGGGCTCGCCGGCAGCGCCTGACAGAGGAGACACATGTACGACGCACTGCCGGCCGCGACGGTCCGGACACAGGTCACGGTCCCGCTGCGGTTCCCCGACGGGTACGCCACGACGGCCCGGGTCTTCTCCTTCGACGGGCTGGTGGACGGGCGGGAGCACCTGGCGTTCGGGCTGGGCGACTGGGCGGGCGCGCTGCGCCGGCACGCGGCGGGCGGGGCGGCGCCGCTGGTCCGCCCGCACAGCGAGTGCCTCACCGGGGACGTCTTCGGCAGCCAGCGCTGTGACTGCGGCCCGCAGCTGCGCGAGGCGGTGCAACGGATCTCCGACGCCGGGGGTTTCCTGCTCTACCTGCGGCAGGAGGGGCGCGGCATCGGCCTCTACCCGAAGCTGGACGCGTACGCCCTGCAGGACGCCGGGTTGGACACCTACGAGGCGAACGTGGCGCTCGGGCACGACGAGGACGAACGGGACTACCGGGCCGCCGCGCAGATGCTGGCGGTGCTCGGGGTGCCGGAGCTGGTGCTGCTGAGCAGCAACCCGGACAAGGCCGAGCAGTTGACCCGGCTGGGCGTGGCGGTCGCCGAGGTGGTGCCGACCGGGGTGTTCCTCTCCCCTGCCAATGCCGAATACCTGGCGGCGAAGGCCAGCCGGGCCGCCGCCCGGGCCGTCGACCTGCCGTCGTTGAACTGAGATGGGTGTCGTACCGGCCGGGACGGCGGCCACCGCCGTGCCGGCGACAACGTCCACCGCCGTGCCGGCGACAACGTCCACCGCCGTACCGGCGTCGACGGGACGGCCGTACGTGCTGCTGAGCTGCGCCACGTCGATCGACGGCTACATCGACGACGCCACCGGGGAGCGGCTGCTGCTGTCCAACGCCGAGGACATGGAGCGCATCGACGCCGTCCGGGCCGGTTGTGACGCGATCCTGGTCGGCGCGGGCACGATCCGGGCCGACGATCCCCGGCTGGTGGTCCGCTCGGCGCGGCTGCGGGCCGCCCGGCAGGCCGCCGGGTTGCCGCCGTCGCCGGTGAAGGTGACGATGACCGCCCGGGGGCTGCTGGACCCGCAGGCCCGGTTCTTCACCGTGGGGGACGCCGAGAAGGTCGTCTACTGTGCCGGGCCGGCGGTGGACAGGACCACCGGGCTGCTGTCCGGGCTGGCCACCGTGGTCGACGCGGGTGACCCGTTGGACCCGGCCCGGGTGCTGGCCGACCTGGCCGGTCGGGGGGTGCAGCGGTTGATGGTGGAGGGCGGCGCGTCGGTGCACGCCCAGTTCCTCACCGCCGGCCTCGCCGACGAGCTGCACCTGGTGGTCGCCCCGTTCTTCGTCGGCGACCGGCGGGCCCCCCGGTTCGTCGGTGACGGCGCGTTCCCGTGGCATCCGGGCCGGCGGGCCCGGCTCGCCGAGGTACGCCAGATCGGCGACGTGGTGCTGATGCGCTACGCCCTGTCGGAACGCTGCGCCGACGGGGCGCCGGGATGAGCGACAATCGTCCGATGCGGTGCGCAGCATGGCGGGAGATCCTGTCGGCCCAGCTCGACGGGGAGGAGACCGCCGAGGAGCGGGTGGCGGTGCAGGCGCACCTCGACGGCTGCGCGGACTGCCGCGCCTGGCACGGGGTCGCCGCGATGGTGACCCGGCGGGCCCGGACCCGGGTGGTGACGGCGCCCGCGCCCGACCTGACCGAGACGATCCTCGCCGCCGTGCCCCTGCCAACCCCCCGGCGTGGCCTGCGGTGGCCAGGTGGGCTGGTCACCGCGTTGCGGGTGGCGCTGGGCCTGCTCGGCGCGGTCCAGCTCGCCCTCGGCCTGGCCCAGGTGGGTCAGGGCGTCAGCGCCGAGCACCTGCACCCGGCCGGGCAGCACCTGTGGCACGAGTCGGCGGCGTGGAACGTGGCGGTGGGTGCCGGCTTCCTCTTCGTCGCGCTGCGGCGTACCCCGCCGGCCGGGTTGCTGCCGATGCTCAGCGCCTTCGTCGCCACCCTGGTCCTGCTGTCGGTCAACGACCTGGTCACCGCGCAGGTGGCGGTGCCCCGGCTGGTCAGCCACGGGTTCCTGGTCGGCGGCTACCTGATCACGGTGCTGCTGTACCGGCTGGGTCCACGTCCGGCCGGACCGCCACAGGGACGGCGTACCGGCCGGTCCCGGTGGCGGTTGCGGCTCGACGACCTCGACGAGCCCCGCCCGGTCACGGCGCAGCCGTACGGTGCGCAGGCCCGGGACCGTCGGGCGGCCTGAGCCGTACGACCGTAAGCACCTGGCAAGGTTTCCGGCGGGTCGCGGCGGGGGTGCGCGGGACTACGCTGGCCGGCACGAGAGGGAGGTGCCGGTGGCGCAGCGGGTGCTGGTGGTCGACGACGACCGGACGGTCAGCGACGTGGTGTGCCGCTATCTGGAGCACGCCGGCTACCAGGTGGACCACGTCGGGGACGGGGCCGCCGCGCTCGCCGCCGTGGCCGCCGCTCCCCCGCAGCTGGTGGTCCTGGACGTGATGCTGCCGGTGCTCGACGGGTTGGAGGTGTGCCGGCGGCTGCGGCAGCGGCCGGACGGCGTACCCATCGTGATGTTGACCGCACGGGGCGACGAGGCGGACCGGATCCTCGGCCTGCAACTGGGCGCGGACGACTACCTCAGCAAGCCGTTCTCCCCCCGGGAGCTGGTGCTGCGGGTCCGTTCGGTGCTGCGCCGGGCCGGCGGTGAACCGGTCACGGCGGCGGCGCAGGTGCTCGACGACGGCGGGTTGACCGTGGCGACCGGCCCCCGGGTGGCCCGGCTGCACGGGCGGGAGCTGGCCCTGACCCTGCGCGAGTTCGACCTGCTCGCCCACCTGATGCAGCATCCCACCCGGGCGCTGTCCCGCGCCGAGCTGCTGGAACGGGTCTGGGGGTGGCGGTTCGGCGACCAGTCCACGGTGACCGTGCACGTACGCCGGCTGCGGGAGAAGATCGAGGACGATCCGGCCAACCCGCGCCGTATCGTCACGGTCTGGGGGGTCGGCTACCGGTACGAGCCGGCCGATGACTGACCTGGCGCTGATCTTCGGGGCGGCGCTGGCCGCGGCCGGCGGGGTGGGGCTGCTCGGCGCGGGGGTGCTGCGGCTGCTGCGCGGCCGGTCCATCACCGTGCACGTCACGGTGCTGCTGGCGATGACGGTGGGCGCGGTGGTGGCCGGGGTCGCGGTGATCGCCGAGGCGATGTTCCTCTCCCCGCACGACCTGGAGGTGGTGTTGATCACCGTCTCGGCGGCGGCGCTGGTCAGCCTCGCGGTCGGCTGGCTGTTCGCCCGGCGGCTCGCCTCGGCGGCGGTCTGGGCCGACCAGGCGCGGGCCCGGGAGCGGCGGATCGAGAAGGGCCGGCGGGACCTGGTCGCCTGGGTCTCGCACGACCTGCGGACCCCGCTGGCAGGGCTGCGGGCGATGGCCGAGGCGCTGGAGGACCGGGTGGTCGCCGACCCGGACACGGTCGACGAGTACCACCGCCGGATCCGGGTGGAGACCGACCGGATGACCCGGCTGGTCGACGACCTGTTCGAGCTGTCCCGGATCAACGCCGGGGCGCTGCGGCTGTCGCTGTCGGCGGTGCCGCTGGGCGACGTGGTCTCCGACGCACTGGCCGGTGCCGCACCGCTGGCCGCCGCCCGCCGCATCCGGCTGGTGTCCGCCGCCTCCGGATGGCCCACGGTGACCGCCAGCGAACCCGAGCTGAGCCGGGTGGTGGGCAACCTGCTGCTCAACGCGGTGCGGTACACGCCGGCCGACGGCACCGTACAGGTCAACGCCGGGCGCGACGGCGACGTCGCCTGGCTGGCCGTGGCCGACACCTGCGGCGGCATCCCGGAGGCCGACCTGCCCCGGCTGTTCGACGTGGCGTTCCGCGGCGAGCCGGCGCGTACCCCGCACCCGGGCAACGGATCGCCGGCCGGCTCCGGCGGGTTGGGGCTGGCCATCGTGCGCGGGCTGGTCGAGGCACACGGCGGGCGGGTGGACGTGCACAACGTCGCCGAGGGCTGCCGGTTCGTCGTCCGGCTGCCGCTGGCCACCGGCTGAGGGCGTCGCGCGGCCGGCCCGCGGTGGAGCGGTCGGACCGCGCGGGCCGGCGTCCGGCGGGTCAGGCGCCGAACTCTTCGGCGATGTCCATCACGTAGCGGCCGTAGTCGGAGCCGGCCATGGCGGCGCCGAGCCGGTGGCAGGCCGCCGCATCGATGTAACCCATCCGCAGTGCCGTCTCCTCCAGGCAGGCGATCCGGACGCCCTGCCGTTCCTGCATGGTCTGCACGTAGACGCCGGCCTGCAGCAGCGACTCCGGGGTCCCGGCGTCCATCCAGGCGAACCCGCGCCCGAGGTCGACCAGGCGGGCCCGGCCCCGGTCGACGTACACCCGGTTGACGTCGGTGATCTCCAGTTCGCCCCGGTGGGACGGCCGGATGTTCTTGACGATGTCGACGACCTCGTGGTCGTAGAGGTACAGGCCGGTGACGGCCCGGTTGGAGTGCGGCTGGGCGGGCTTCTCCTGGATGTCGAGCAGGGTGCCGTCGGGGCCGGTGACGCCGACGCCGTAGCGCTGCGGGTCGTGGACCGGGTAGCCGAACAGGGTGCAGCCGTCGACCGCCGCGGTCTCCTCGCGCAGCAGCCGGGAGAACGCGGTGCCGTGGAAGATGTTGTCGCCCAGGATCAGCGCGCTGGGGTGGCCGCCGACGTGGTCCGCGCCGATCAGGAACGCCTCGGCTATGCCGCGCGGCTCGGGTTGCGCGGCGTAGGAGAAGGCCAGGCCGAGCCGGGAGCCGTCGCCGAGCAGCAGCCGGAACTGCGGCAGGTCGGCCGGTTTGGCGATGACCAGGATGTCCCGGATGCCGGCCAGCATGAGCACGGACAGCGGGTAGTAGATCATGGGTTTGTCGCCGACGGGCAGGAGCTGCTTGGACACCGGCACCGTCATCGGGTACAGCCGGGTGCCCGACCCTCCCGCCAGGACGATTCCCTTCACGGGCCCTTCCCTCCTCCGACCGTCGACGCCGCCGCGGGCACTCGGGCCGGTTCAGTCGACGCCGTGGCGCTCGGGCCGGTTCAGTCGAGGCCCCGGATCAGGTGCGGCTCGGTGTCCGGCTCGGACCAGTCGCACTGCCCGCGCCGGTTCGCCCGTCCCCAGGCATCCAGGGCGGACGGCGGACGGTCGGTGCCGGCCGACCGGGTGGTACGGGGGCGACCGGGCCCGGGGCGGGCCTCGTCGTCGGCGTCGTCGGTCATCGTGTTCCCCATTCCGGGACGTCTCCCATCGTGACCCCGGCGGTGGGCCGGGCGCACCTTCCTCGTTGCCCAGGTCAACGGTCGAATCGACGTCCGGCGACGGGTGAACCGCCGGGTATCGCTTTTCCGACATCAATCCCCGACCCGGGCGCATCGGGCCATGGCCGCAATCATCACCGGCTAGACGAGGGGTACGCATCCGGAAAAGGCATCTGTTAGCGCCATTCGGATTGTGCGCCGTTGACCATGCATTGAGGGTGCCCTAGCATTGAGGTCAGCTGATTCGACAAAACCGACAAAGCCCTTTTCACGCCATCAAACCACCAGTTGTCGGCACCGCCCCGGGGGACGTCGCGGAGCCGGAACGACGCTGCATCGTCGCAGCCCAGACAGGCGATTCACGTCGTAGGAGACCAGCACCCACCATTACGCTCGCCGGGGGCACGATGGAAGACCACAGCAGCAGGGCGGTCCGGCGGGTCATCGCCGAAATGCACCAGAATCTGGGGAAGCAATTCAGCGTGGACGAAATGGCGCGAACCGCCCTGCTGAGCAAGTACCACTTCTGCCGGGTGTTCCATAGGGTGACCGGAGTGTCACCGGGTCGATTCCTCTCGGCGATCCGATTCCAGCGCGCCAAGCATCTGTTGCTGGCCACCTCGTGGAGCGTCACCGACATCAGTCACCACGTCGGCTACACCAGTGTCGGCACGTTCAGCGCCCGGTTCAGCAGCAGCGTCGGCCTCTCCCCCTCCACCTTCCGCCGGCTCGGCCGCAGCCCGGGGCGGGAGGACCCGTACCGGCTGCCCTGCCCGGTCAGGCCCGACCCGGGCGACGCCACCGGGCCGACGGTGCGCGGGCAGATCCGGACGCTTCCCGGCGAGGCGCCCGACTGGATCTTCGTGGGGCTGTTCCCGGAGCGCATCCAGCAGGGCAGACCGGTCAGCTCCACGGTGCTGCCCGGCCCCGGGCCGTACCTGCTGGGGCCGGTGCCGCCGGGCACCTGGTTCGTCCTGGCCCACGCGGTGCACCGCCGCCGGTCTGCCGCCGGCACCCGCCCGCTGCTGGTCGGGCACCACGGCCCGGTGACGGTCGGTGTGCCGTCCCGGTCGGTCCGGGCCGACCTCACCCTGCGCCCCATGCGCACCTTCGACCCGCCGGTGGTGCACGCCGCCGGTCTGCCGTCACTGCTGCGCACCGGCTGACCGGCGACGGTGCCGGTGCGCCCGGGACGGGCGACCGCCGGTGCGCCGGGGACCGGCACCGGAGCCGGTGCGGCCCGCCCGCGACATCCGTCGGACACGGACGTGGGGCCGCCCCGACGGGACGGCCCCACGTGGTCGCGGACCGGATCAGCGAGCCATTGCCGGCGCCGCCGGACTGACCGGCACCGACCCCCGACGACGCTCGCGGGCGCGGTCGCGCCACCAGATGCCCCACCACATCAGGCCTCGCACGGCACAGACGATGGTGACCGCGAAGAACAGGGTGTAGACCACGTTGAACGCGACCAGCACCCCGTAGACCCCGGCCACGGCGGAGCCGAACATGAACTGGTTGCGGCCCCGCGACGGCGTCGTGCCCGGGTCGGTGATCATGTAGTTGGTGAACAGGACGAAGGCCACCCCGGTCATCGGCACCAACGCCGCCCAGATCGCCACGTCCAGCACCAGCGCGCGGACCACCGCCTGGATGACGAACCCGCCGAGCCAGCCGACGATCAGCAGCACCTTGCGGGTCAGCATGGCGTTGAGCACCGTACCGGCGGTGATGATGACCAGCGGGACCATGATGCTGATCGCGTCCGGCACGTTCTCGGTGAACTGGTAGGGCGGCGCGATGTTGACCCAGGAGAAGGCCAACAGCGTCACCGTGATCCCGAAGTTCGAGGGGTTCATGAAGTGCCGCATCCGGCCGTTGACCGGTGCCCGCAACGCGGTCTTGGCCCCGATCGCGACGACCACCGCGAACGCCACCGGCCAGAACCGGTCGTTGGCGTAGAGCAGCATGTTCGCCGCCAGCGCGGTGATGTGGGTGGGCAGCAGGAAGGTGTACATCCCCCAGACGCCGTTGCCGCTGAACGCGGGTCGCCGCTTGCCGGCCCACGCCGACACCATCTCGATCCCGATCTCGGCGGTGTAGCCCACCAGCAGCGCGAAGAACGGCCAGGTCCACGGCTGCTCGAAACCGAGCAGGGTGTAGCCGATGATGTTGAAGATCGACATCGACATCGCGAAGTTGCGCAGCGCCAGGTAGCGCGGGTCCTTCGCGTCCACCCGGGGGACCGCCGGTCGGGCCGTGGGCGGGGCCGCCGGGTCGACGGACCGGTCTCCGGCCGGGACCGTACGCACCGCGGCGTCGGTCACGTCTTCCTGTCTGACGTCAGTCATCGGGTGATCTCCTGGGCGTCGGTGGTCAGCATCAGATCGTGCCAACCGGAGGTGAGCGAGAGGGTCTGCTTGTGGGTCGCGCCGGTCAGGTCACGCCAGCACACCTCGGCCGAGACCGGACGGTCCCCGGCGGAACCCAGCCCGAAGAAGACGTCGAAGCTGCGCTTGCCGGAGTGGCCGCCGCCGCCGTCGAGCTGGGCGATCTGGGTGAGCCCGTCGGCGGTACGGATCTTGACCTGGGCGCCGTAGGCGGGCGTGAGGGCACCGGCCGTGCCGGCCACCGCCGGCCGGTGCAGGCGCAACCCGAGGAAGTCACCCAGGGACGAGCCGGTGTTGCGGTAGAAGGCCGGCGGGCCCCACTGACGGGCGACCGCGAACTCCTGCGCCCCGTCGGCGTTGGTGTCGGCCACCGCGACACCCCGGGTCGGGATGGGCACGTCGAGGCCGAGTTCGGCGTTGATGTTGACGAAGGTCTTGCCCTGCCGCACCCAGAACGCCAGCTTGTCGTTGCCGGCGATGTCGTCGCCCGGCTCCGCCTTCGGCCACATCGCCGGGTTGCGCAGCATCAGGTCGTTGGACATCGCCAACTCCTGGAGCCAGGCCCACCGGCTGGTGGTGCCCTTGACGAACCCGTCGGCCTGCACCACCTCCAGCGAGCCGTTGTTGTCGAAGTCGGCCATCTTGGCGTCCCAGCCCCAGCCGGTCCAGGCCATGTTCAGCTTGGACGCCTTGTTGTCGTACGGGGCCACCCCGCGGGTGAGCTTGGCCCGCGCCTCCTGCGGGCTGCCGGCGTTGTTCATCCAGACGAAGTTGCTCTCCTCCAGCCCCCAGGAGCTGGTGATGTTGCTGACGAACATGTCGAACCTGCCCCGGTTGTCGAGGTCACCGAAGTCGATCGACATGCCCTTGAACGAGTCCTGACCGAGCACCATCGACTTCGGGGTGAACGCGCCCCGCCGGCCCTGGGTCTGGGCGAACCTGATCCGGCCCGGGGTCGAGACGTTGTGCAGCAGGTGGTCGTGGCCGAAGTCGTTGGCCAGGTACAGCTCGGGCAGCAGGTCGCCGTCGATGTCGGCGGAGCCCGCGCCGAGGGTCCAGCCGGTGGAGACCGGACCGGGAACCGCCTTCTGCTCGACGTACCGGATGGAGGGCTGGTCACCGCCGGTGGCCGCGTCCCACCGCAGCACGTGCGCCCCGCCGGCGTTGCGCGCGTGCGACATGGACGCGTTCATCTGGACGTTCGGCTGCCCGTCCGGGTCGAGCACCTGGGTGTCGGGGAAGTAGTTGAACACCCCGATGTCCGGGCGGCCGTCACCGTCGAAATCCGCCACGGCGACCGCGTTGGTGTTCCACAGCGCGCCCTGGTAGCGGTTGCCCGGACCGGGTTGGGTGGGGATCAGCTCGGTCGGCGCGTAGCTGCCCAGCCGCAGGTCGGTGGCGCTGGCCCGGTGCAGGAACAGCACCGGGGTCCGACCCCAGTAGTAGACCAGCAGGTCGGTGCGTCCGTCGAGGTTGTAGTCGCCGGGCACGCAGCCCATCGGCGCCATGGTGGTGTCGGTGGGCAGCGGCCGGGGATCGAGGACGAAGGGCTGGTAGCGGGCGCCGCTGTCGGGCGCCGGGGTCACCACGGCGGTGTCGCTGCGGGTGTCGACGAGGCACAGGTCGTCGGCCACGCCGTTGCCGTCCAGGTCGTTGAGGGCGATCGCCGCGCCGACCGAGGAGACCCAGGACCTGATGTGCTCGTACTCCGGGTTGACCTCGCGGACCGCACGGGTGACGGGTGCTGGTGGCAGCGCGATGGGTAGTTCGGCGAACTGGAACCGCGCGGCCAGCTCCGACCGCTCGGCCGCGGACGCCTCCGGGCGCTGTGCCACGACGAACAGAATGCTCAGCAGAACGAGCACAAAGGCTGCGGGAGTTGCGCGGCGAAGGAAGCCGGCAGATTGAGACGGCAACAGTCCCCCTACGTTTTCGTGGGCGCGTCGTTCGCCCGTTGACTGGTCACTCGGAAGTGCCATCGAACGGGGCGGAGATACTGATGATTACCACCCTCCGCGGCGGGGTGAATAACCAACCGAAAAGCCGCCCATCAGATGACTGCAGCCCTTTCAGGGGCCACGAACATCGTCAGCCAGAAGCCGAATGGAGTCTTCTCATAGCTTGCTCTCCCACCACCCGGGCGCAGCCGTCGGCACATTGATCACACCATCACAGCGCGTCCGACAGCGGTCGCGATGCGTCAAAGTTCTCTGACTTTGCTCTCCTGAACCCTCACTCATGCAGGCAGGGACCATGGCTATAACTGCTGCTTAATGCCTTTTGCCTGTTTTGTTACCCGCGGAGCCGGGCACGCCCGACCGACCCACCAGATCGGACGAATCCTCTCGCACCACCCCGGTCACCAACCGTCACCCGGCCCGGAAAATGGCCGCACGCTGCACCGATGACACCGGGGGCCGCCCAACGGATAGCGAGGATCTTCACTGGCAAATACGGGCGGGATCGATAGCCCAACTATCCATGTCACCCCCACCGCCGTCCATTGCCGCCTATCTTTGGTCGCGCTAGCATCAACTCGGCCACAACGGCCAGAGGCAATTTCGACGGCCGCATCCGCGTTTATGCATTGATCGAGACTAAAGGCTCCATCAATCAGCCGGCATAGACACCGTACGCACGCAGTCGCCACAACCGTGCCCGGGGATGCCAACGGCCGACGAATCGAGCACCCTGGGGGAGACCGTGGAAGACGTCATTGAACGGGCGGTGGAGCGAGCCATCGTCACGATGCGGGACAACATCGCCGAGCCGATCACCATCGACGACATGGCCCGCGCCGCGATGTTCAGCAAGTTCCACTTCTCAAGGATCTTCCGCCGGGTCACCGGCGTCTCCCCCGGTCGCTTCCTGTCCGCCATCCGCCTCCAGGAGGCCAAGCACCTGCTCGTCTCCACCAGCCTGAACGTCGCCGACATCAGCCTCCGCGTCGGCTACAACAGCGTCGGCACGTTCAGCTCACGGTTCACCCGCAGCGTCGGCATGTCCCCCACCGCCTACCGGCGCTACCGGGGGTTCAGCACACGCATTCCGCAGGACGAGACCCGGGGTGCCTCGGGGGGGCGCACCTCGACCGTGCGGGGCACCGTGGCCGGCCCCGACCAGCAGGATCTCGGTTTCGTCTTCGTCGGGCTCTTCCCCGACCCGCTGCCCGAGGGGCGTCCGGTCCGGTGCGCCGTGCTCAACGGCGCCGGCGCGTTCGAGTTGGAGACGGTGCCGGAGGGCCACTGGTACCTGCTCGTGCAGTCGGTACGCCCGGACGGGTCACCGACCGACGCCCACGACCTGGACCCCGACCACATCTTCGTCGGCTCGCACGGGCCGATCATCGTCCGCCGCGACCAGGCGGTCCCTGCGATCGACATGCACCTCAAGCCGGCCCGTTCCATCGATCCGCCGGTGCTGCTCGCGTTGCTCGACATCCGCCGCATGGCGCTCGACCAGGTCGGCTACCGGGTCGAGGCGGCCTGACCCGGCTCACACCACGGGGTGGACGGCGGCGTATCCCACCGGCGGGTGGGGTGCGCCGCATCGTCGTGTCCGCCGCCCGACCGGACCGGTCGGCGGCCCGGCCCACCGCACCGGCCGGCCGGTCCCGCCCCGAGGGATCGGGCGGGACCGGCCGGCGGGTCGGTGCCCGGAACACGTCCAGGCGGGTCAGTGCTCCGGGGACTCCTCCGGGTCGGGGACGACCCGGGGGCGGCGCAGCAGGATCACCGACAGGGCGACCAGCAGGCCCAGGTCCAGCACCAGCAGCAGACCGTCCAGGGGGTCGGTGCCGACGTGCTGGTGCCCGGCTTCGGGTGTGACGTCCGCCGGCGGCAGCAGCGGGGCGGCGCCGACGGCGAACACGCTGCGTCCGCTGCTCTGCCGCCCGTCGGTGAGCCACACGTGGTAGGCGACCGTGTAGCTGCCCTGCGGCAGGGCGGGCACGGACACCACCAGCTCGGAGCCGTCGCGCCGGGATGCGCCGGTGGCCACCTGCGGGCCCTGCGCCGGGGTCAACGACACGTGCGCCTCGTCCGGGTCCGGCGTCCCCGGCAGCCGCAGCCGCACCTCGGTCGGCCCGGTGGCCAGGCGGCTGCCGTCCGCGGGCACGACCACGGCGTCGACCGTCGCGGCCGGCCCGGGGGTGCCCGGCGTACGCAGCCACAGCGCCGTCGCCACGGTCACCAGCACCACGACGACGGCCGCCGTACGCGGCCCGAGAAAGCCACGGCGGCGGCCGTCCTGTCCGGCGGTGGTCATGCCGGCGTGAGCGCCCTGACCGAACGGGGAGCGCAGGTGCAGGCCATCGTGGCCCGCTCGGCGGCGTTCGGTCGCAGGTGCAGGTACATCGCGACCACCATCGGCAGGAAGACGATCGTGTTGTAGAACAGGTGCAGCTCCACCCGGGGCACGAGCAGCTGGAGGATGCTGGTCGGCGCCGGACGGTCGAACAGGAAGTTCCCGGTCTGCGCCTGGAGCAGCAGCAGCAGGTGCTCGATGTGGTGCCAGAACTGGATCACCAGGGCCACCGTCCACCAGGTACGGGCCCGGCCGACGAAGCCGGGACGCAGCAGCGCCAACCCGACGAGCATCACGATGGCGTACCCGTAGTGCAGCCACTCGGAGGTGACCAGCCACGGCACGGCCATCCCCAGCACGCCGCGCGACTGCGGCACCGGCCAGCCCAGCACCCAGATCTGGAACGCCTGGGCGAGGTGCTCGGCCCAGTGCGCCAGCACGACGAGCATGTACAGGTTCAGCGCCATCCGGTGGTAGGGGCCGTTGAGCAGGCCGAGCGGGCCCGATCGGGGCTGGCGGGATACGGCTTGGTTCGACATGTCGGGTGGTCTCCCCCATCGGTCGACGGACACCGGCACCACAGCGGGGCCGGGGGACGGCAGCACGCCGTCCCTCCAGGCTGGAACCCGCCGCGGTGGTTGTCGTCTTCGAGCGTGCCGAACATCTACTGTGGTGGGACGCTCAGGCCCCCGCCGGTCGTTCGGCGGGACCGGCGCAGCAGCGCGCCAGGTGGCTCTCCTGGGCCATCCGACGCATCGCCTCGAAGGCCACTTCGGACAGCACGTTCCAGACCGCCATGGCGGTGGCGGAGTGCGCCGACTCGTGCTGGAACTCGTGCGTCACGATCCGCTCCGCGCTCTCGGCGTGCTCGCTGAACACGTCGATGTCGCAGTCGGCGTCCAACCGCTGCAACGCGGTCAGCACGTGGGCGAGGGTGTCGCGGCCCGGGGAGGCGACGTCGACCTCCCAGCCGAGCCGGTCGATGAACGCGTCGACCTGGACCCGGGCCGGCCCGACGTCCGGCGCGTCGTCGTCCTCGGGCTGGTCGGGGAAGAGCGCCCAGATCGTGGCACGGCACTGCGCGCCCAACGCCAGTCCCTTGTCGTCGAGGGCGGCCAGCACCCGGCGCACCGAGGACAGGCTCAGCCGTCCGATGCCGGCCAGCACCCGGATCAGCCGGAGCCGGGCGAGGTGTTCCTCGCCGTACTCAGCCTGGTTGCGTGCGGTGGGACGGCCCGGCGGCAGCAGGCGCTCCCGGATGTAGAACTTGATCGTCGGAAGTGGAACACCACTGATCCTGGCCAGATCTGAGATGCGCATCCGTCCCCCCAGGGTCCCGGTGGCCACCGCCGGACGCCGTGCGCGGCGGTGCGCCGCCGCCCGGCAGCGGCCGGCCCGAACGTAACGGCGGTGGCACCGCCGTGGACAGCGGACGCCGGGCAGCACGGCGGGTGAAGGCCGTCGGCGCATCGGCGATGACGGCGGCGGAACCGCCCGTCGGCACGACGGCGGCTCCATGGGCAGGGCGGGCACCTCGGGCCGTACCGGCCGGGGTGGTCGCCGCGCATCCGGGACTCATCGCACCTCCCCCAGCACGATGAGCAACCTGAGAGTTGCTCAGCGCAATAGTAACCAGTGCGACCTGCGCACCGGTTATTCGATGTTGCTGAACCGCGCTTCGTGACTGGGGCACGGGGGTCACGTCAGAGCCCGCACCGTCATCGGCAGGCCGCCGCGGATCCGCAGCGACAGCATGGGTTCCGGCACCACCCGGTGCCCGGCCGGGGTGTGCAGCCGCAACCGGCGGCTCACCATGGCCACCACGAAGACCGCCTCCATCAGCCCGAGATGGTTGCCGACGCAGAACCGCGGCCCGGCCCCGAACGGCACGTACGCGTAGCGCGGCCGGTCGGCCGACGCCGACGGCGAGAACCGCTCCGGGTCGAACCGGTCCGGGTCGTCCCAGTAGGCCCGGTGCCGGTGCAGGGTGTACGGGCAGATCAGCACGTCGGTGCCGGCGGGCACCGCGTACCCGCCGACCTCGTCGGCCTCCTGCGCCCGCCGGGACAGCATCCACACCGGAGGGTAGAGGCGCATCGCCTCACTGAGCACCATCGAGGTGTACGTCAACCGGGGCAGGTCCTCGTAGGTCGGCGACCGGTCACCCAGCACCTCCAGCGCCTCGGCCCGCACCCGGTCCCAGACCTGCGGGTGCCGGTCGAGCAGGTGGAAGGTCCAGCCGAGGGTGCTGGCGGTGGTCTCGTGCCCGGCCAGCAGCAGGGTGGTCAGCTCGTCGCGCAGCCGTCGCCGGCCCACCGCGGGATCGGTCTCCCGGCGGGTTGAGGCCAGCAACCGGGACAACGCGTCGTCGTGGTCCTCGTGGCCCGGCCGGGAGCGCCGCCGGGCGGCCAGCTCGTCGACGATCCCCTCCAGCTCCCGGCGGGCCCGCCGGAACCGCATCTGCTGCGGCAGCGGCACCCACATCGGCACCAGGTTCATCGACGCCATCTCGAACATCGCCTGGTCCTGCATGGACTCGAAGGCCGCCCCGAGGGACCGGAAACCGCTCAGGTCGGCGTCGAGCAGGGTCCGCCCGAGCACCCCCAGGGTGAGTCCGGTCATCTCCCGCAGGATGTCGACCGGCTCGCCACCGGCGTACGTCTCCAGCCGGTCGACCAGCCGGCCGGCCTCCTCGGCGACGATCCCGGCCTGCCCGGCGATGCGGCGGGCCTGGAACACCGGCTGGATCACCCGACGCTGCTCCCGCCACAGCTCGCCCTCGCTGGTCAGCAGCCCGTCCCCGAGGGCCCGGCGGGCGTGCATCAGCCCGATGCCCTTGTGGTAGTTCTGGCTGTTGTCGGCCAGCACGTGCTTGGCGTGGTCGGGGTGGTTGAAGAAGTGCAGCCCCCGCCCCGGGCCGAGCCGCACCGCGTCGCCGTACGTCTCGGCGGCGGAGCGCATCAACCCGAGCCGGTCGCGGCCGAGCTTCCACAGGGTGCCGAGCATCGCCACCCCGGTCGGCCCCCGGGGGACGACCCGGGGCGCGACGGTGGTCATCGGACCACCCCGCTCGGCATCGGGGTGATCTGCCGGAACCGGCCGTGCAGGAACAGCACCGCGTCCTCCTCGTGACGTTTCTCGGCCGACAGCAGCCGGCCGACGAAGATGGTGTGGTCGCCGCCCTCGTAGTCACGCCACAGGGCGCACTCGAAGGAGGCCAGCGCTCCGGAGATCAGCGGCGCTCCGGTCAACCGGCCGGGCCGCCAGTCGACGACGTCGAACTGGGCGGCCCCGAGCGGCCGGCGGCGGTCGGCGAAGTGCCGCGCCACGTGCTCCTGGTCGGCGGCGAGCACCGACACGGCGAAGCTGCCGGCGGCCACCAGGTGCCGGTGCATGACCGCCTCCCGGTCCACGCAGACCAGCAGCAGCGGCGGGTCCAGCGACACGGAGGTGAAGGCGTTCGCGGTCATCCCGTGCGGGGAACGACCCCCGACGGTGACCACGGTGACGCCGGTGGCGAAGGCGGCGAAGGCCCGCCGCAGCGCTGCCGGGTCGACCGCCGGGTCGTCGTCGCCAAGGGGCATGTCCATGGTGGTCTCCTCGCCGTCACTGGGCCCGGACAGTGGCCGTGTAGGGCGCCAGCGCCCGGGTCAGCGCCTCCGGCACCCGGGTCGGCGCGGTCCGGTTGTTCGGCCCGCGCATGCAGGCCACCCGTTGCCGCCCCCGCGCGACCAGCGTCTCGCCGCCGCCCGGGTCGAGGCGTACGTAGTCGAAGCTGAACTCCAGCTGGGTCTGCACCAGGTCGACCAGGCGCATCCGGATCGACAACTCGTCGAACGCGGTGATCTCGGCGAAGAACTCGCAGTCGACCTTCAGGGTGAACAGCTTCAGGTCGTCCTGGAGGTCGGCCAGCACGTCCGGGGCGTGCTGCTTGAGGAACATCTCCCGGCAGCGCCCCTGCCAGCGCAGGTAGTTGACGTAGTAGACGTTCCCGACGATGTTGGTCTCCTCGAAACCGACCGTGTGCGGGTACTCGAAGTACTTGTCCATGCTCAACTCCACCCGTCGGTGAGCACGGTGAACACCACCGGTTGCGGGATGTCCACCAGGCTCGTGGCGAACGTGGCGACACGCAGCGGACCCGAGGCCAGGACCACCCAGCCGTCGGGACCGCCGGGCGTCAGGGTCAGCGGCGAGTCCGCCGGCAGGCCGACCTTGCGCAGGCACTCCACCGCGCCCCACACCCGGGTCGCCGCGGTGTGCCCGCTCTCGTCGCGGTCCGCGGTGATCAGCGCGGCCAGCCCGGCGTGGACGCCCAGCAGGCCCGCCCAGTCCGCCGTCGACCGCTCGGCCACCGGCTCGACGTCGCAGCCGACCGTCCCGGTGGCCGCGACGGCCAGGGTCACCCCCGCGCCGTGCGCCGCCGAAACGGCCCGGTCGCCGTCGACCTCGGGCCGGCCGTCCGGGCGGTAGCGCACCTCGTGCCGGGCCCCGAGGGCGCGGCCGACGGCGACGGCGGTCCGCTCCCGGCGCGGCACGTCCGGCGCGCCGTCGGGTTCCACGGCGACCGCGACCCGCGCGCCGAGCACGTCGCCGAGCCCCCGCTCCAGGTGCGAGCCGAGCAGCACCGGCAGCCACGGTCCGCGCCCGCCCCGGTGCCGGACCGCCTGCAACCGCAGGCCCTCCCAGCGTTCGACGACCGCACCGGACCCGTCGCGCACCGCGATGTCGTAGACGTAGGTGTCGCCGTCGCGGCTGCGTTCGGTGGCGCAGCAGCGCACCGCGCCGGTGCCGGACATCCGCGCCCCGGCCGGCCAGATCCGCTCCACGCCCACCGGCAGCAGGGTGGCGTCCGGTACGCAGACCTGGTTGCCGTGCATGAACGCGTCCCGGGTGCCCGGGTCGCCGAGCAGCAGGTCGGCGGGGAGGAAGCCGGCGAACCAGGCGTCGCCGCCGCCGACGGCCACCTCGGCGTCGACGTCCCGGGCGGCGGCCCGGTGGAACCGGCGCAGCCGCTGGAACCGGCCGCCCTGGAACAGCCACTCGCCGTACAGGTCCCGCTCGGGTGCCAACGGCACCTGCGGCAGGCCCGGGTCGGTGCGTCCGGGCGGGCCGTCGGGGGCGGCGGTGTCGGTGAACCGCAGCCGGGCCCGGAAGTGGTCGGTGGCGTACCCGGTCTCGGCGCTGCGGATCGCCACCTGGACGACGGCGTCGTCGGTGACGGTGGCCGCCACCCGGATGACCGTGCTGCCGTCCGGCGGCACCACGATGGGTCGGGGGAACTCCACCTGCTCGACCACCGGCACCGTGGAGCGGCCGGTGACCGCGACCGCGACCTGCGTCATCGCCTCCATCCCGAACACCGCCGGGAAGAGCAGGTTGCCGTCGAGCAGGTGGTCGGCGAGGTACCGGTCGGCGCCGGCGGTCAGCTCCACCTCACAGACCAGCTCCACCCCCGGGTAGTACGCCAGCGGCTTGTCCACGAAGCGCAGCAGCGGCAGTGGCGGCCGGTCGTAGCGCAGGGTGTCCATCCCCTCGGCCCGACCGCTGACCACCACCACCGGCGGCACGTCCGGGTCGTCGAGCAGCCGCAGCAGCACGTCGACGCCCTGGTCGGGGCTGATCGGGACGACCCCCTCCCGGCTCAGCGACTCCACCACCGACAGCCGTTCGCCCATGCCCACCCCGGACCAGACGGACCACTCCAGGCAGAGCGCCCGGCAGTTCGGGAACCGGCGGCCGGTCTCCTCGGTGAGCCCGGCCAGCCAGTCGTTGGCGGTGGCGTAGTGCGCCTCGCCGCGCAGGCCGGCCCGGCCGATGATGCTGCCGAAGGTGACCAGCAGACGCAGCTGCCCGGGGTCGACCGCGGCGAGCACCGCGCGCAGGCCGTCCAGCTTCGGGGCGAAGGTCCGCCGCAGCGCCGCCGCGTCCAGGGCGGTCAGCGCGGCCGGCTCGTTGCGGCCCGCGCCGTGCAGCACCGCGGTCACCGGGCCCAGCGCCGCCCGGACCGCGGCGACCGCGTCGGCGACCTGGGCGGCGTCGGTGACGTCGGCGCGGGCGTAGTGCACCCGTACCCCGTGGGCGGTCATCCGGCGCAGGTTGTCCGCCAGTTCGGTGTCCTCGGCCGGATCGGAACGCCCGAGCAGGCCCAGCGCCGCACCGGTCCGCTGCGCCACGGCCAAGGCGCACTCGGCGGTGATGCCCTTGCCGCCCCCGGTGACCAGCAGTACGTCGGTGTCGTCCAGGGCGGGGCCGGTCCGCGCCGCGCGTACCGGCAGGGCCCGCAGCACCGGCAGCCGCCGTGCCCCGGCGTCGTCGTAGTGGCTCTCCTGGTATCCGGTGGTCGCGCCGACCTCGGCGACGACCCGGTCGACCGCCCCGGGCCCCGCCGGGGTGTCCACCACCGTCACCCGCAGCTGCGGGGCCTCCAGGCGCAGCGTCTTGGCCACCCCCGTCGCGCCCCGGCCCCGCTGGACCAGCACGAACCGGGTTCCGGCCGGCCCGGCGAGGGCCTCCTTCGCGCCGGCCAGGGCCAGGTCGAGGTGTTCCTCGGCGCACTCGGACGGCAGGCACACCAGCACACCGGAGTCGACGGCGGCCCGTTCGAGGGCGTGGCGCAGCGGGGCGGCCAGCGGGTGCCCGTCGGGGGCGAAGACCTGCCACCGGCCGGGGACACCACCGCCGGTCGGAACCGGCGGCCCGGCCGGCTCGGCGTCGACGGCGAAGGCGCGGGTCCAGGCCGCCGCGCCGGTGACGGCGGGCGTCCGGTCGTGGTCACCGGCCCGGCCGGTCGCGGACAGCTCGTCGAGCGCCACCGCCAGTTCCGCGACGGTGGCGGTGGCGAAGTTCGTCGGGGCCTGCGCCGGTGGCACGTTCACCAGCCGGGACGCCTCGTTGATGATCTGCCCGACGGTGATCGAGCTGAGGTGCAGGTCGTCCAGGAGCCGGCTCTCGCCGTGCACCATGGTCAGCGGCAGTTCGGCCCGCTCGGCAGCCAGCCGGCGCAGCATCTCCACCGTGGACTCGCCGTCGACCGGCCCGTCGGCGTCGGCCGGGGCGGGCCGGTCGGCGCGGGTCGCCTCCGGCAGGTCCACCGGCGGGGCCTGCTCGCAGGGGCTGGCGAAGAAGTGCTGCTCGGCCCCGATGTCCAGCGGCCGGCGCAGCCGGTCGTCGAACAGCGCCGGATAGTCGTGCGCGGCACCCACCACGAACGCGGCGGCGGCCACCCGCAGCAGCCCGCGCAGCGACTCGTCGTCGGTGTCCAGGGCCACCGCCGGCACGTCGGTGATCGCCCCGGCCAAGCCGCTGAGGATACGACCCGGCCCGACCTCCACGAACAGGTCGATGTCCTTGGCGGCCAACGCCACCGCCTGCGCGAACAGCACCGGGTCGGTGATCTGGCGGTGCAGCAGGGCCCGCAGGTCCGTCTCGGCGGGCAGGGTCTCGCCGGTCACGGTGGAGACCACCCGCCGCCGGACCGTACCGAAGGACTCCCGGGTCAGGTGCGCGGCGAACGCGTCCGCCGCGGGTGCCACCAGCGGGGAGTGGAAGGCGTGCGAGACCCGCAGCAGGGACGCGCCGAGACCCGCCCCGGCGGCCAGGTCGAGCGCGGCCCGGACCGCCTCCTCGGTGCCGGCCACCACCGTCTGTTCCGGCCCGTTGTAGCCGGCGATCACCACGGGTACGCCGGCCAGCAGCGCGGAGACCCGCTCCGGTCCGGCGTTGACGCTCGCCATCACGCCGGAGGAGCTGTGTTCGGTCATCGTCGCGCCGCGCGCCCGGGTCACCCGCAGCAGGGTGTCGTCGTCCATCGCGCCGGCCCAGTGCAGGGCGGACAGCTCGCCGAGGCTGTGCCCGACCGCGACGGTCGCGTCCAGCCCCAGCAGGTCCAGGGCCGCCAGACCGGCCCGGGAGCCGGTGACGATGCGCGGCTGGGCCAGCGCGGTGGCCACCATGTCGCCGGTGACGGGCAGGTCGGCCCGGCGGAACACCTGGTCCACCTCGGTGAGCCGGCGGCGCAGCGCCCCGCCGCTGGTGCCCCGGCCGGCGCCCTGGCCGGGGAAGAGGTAGCCGATCCGGCCGGCGCCGCCGACGTGACCGAGGAAGCTGCGGCCGTCGCCGTCGACCAGCCGGGTCTCGCCGGAGTCGAGCAGCTCGCAGAGCCGCCGCAGCCGCTGCTGCGCGTCGGTCGGTGAGGACACCACCACCGCGGCCCGGTACGGCCGGTCGGCGAGCTGGTCGTGCAGGGTGGCCGCCACGTCGGCGAGCTGCCCCTGGGCCAGGGTCGGCACGTAGTCGAGCAGTTCCTGGAGCCGGCGGCGCACCTCGTCGCGGGACGCGCCGTCGACCAGGAACAGCTCCACGTCCTGCACCGAGGTGGCGAGCCGGGCGGTGCGGGTGTCGAAGGCGACCCGGCGGGCGGTGCCGGCCCGGTCCAGCACCACGTGGGTGTTGATGCCGCCGAAGCCCATCGCGGTGATGCCGGCGCGCACCGGCTGGTCGTCCGGCCACGGTTCGGCCGTCCGCAGCACCCGCAACGTCGCGTCGTCGCGGGTGAGCAGCTCGTGCGGGTCGACGCAGCCGAGCGCGGGCGGCAGCACCTGGTGGTGCACGGCCAGCGCCGCCTTGATCAGGCCGGCCACCCCGGCCGCCGCCTTGGTGTGCCCGATCATGCCCTTGATGGAGCTGATCACGGCGGGCGGGGCGGTCGGGTCGGCTTCCCGGCGGGCCTGCGACAGGGCGGTCAGCTCGGTGGCGTCCCCGACCGCCGTGCCGGTGCCGTGCCCCTCGAACAGCGGCACCGACTCGATGCCGAACCCGGCCCGCTCGTACGCCCGGCGCAGGGCAAGCTGGTAGCCGTTGACCTCGGGACGGGTGATGCCGCCCTTGCCGTCGGAGGAGATGCCCCAGCCGGCGATGGTGGCGTAGCTGCGGTGGCCGGCGGCGAGCGCGTCGGCCTCGCGCATCAGCACCACCATCCCGCACCCCTCCCCCGGCCAGAAGCCGTTGGAGTGCCGGTCGTAGACCCGCATCTCGTCGCGGGCCAACGCGCCGGTCTTGGCGAACCCGACGATCTCGAACGGGTCGATGGACAGGTCCACCCCACCGGCCACCGCGACGTCGAGGTCGCCGTCGAGCAGGGCCCGGCAGGCGGTGGCGACCGACAGCAACGACGACGAGCAGGCGCCGTCGACGGTGTACCCGCCGCCGTTGAGGTCGAAGTAGTTGCAGATCCGGCCGGCGATGGTGTTGGACAGGCCACCGGCGAGGGTGTCCTCGTCGATCTCCGGGAAGGGCGCCTTGTAACGGTCCTCCAACTCGTCGAGGAAGGTCGCCAGCCGGTCGTCCTCCCAGCCCTGCTGTTGCAGCGCGGTGGCGACCGTACGGCGGACGAACGGCCAGCGCAGCCGCAGTACGTTGGCGCGGGCGAACTCACCGGTGAGGGTGTTGCCCACGACCACGCCGGTGCGGTCGCGCGGCAGCCCCTCCCCCGCCGGGAAACCGGCGTCGCCCAACGCCTTGGCGGCCATGTCCAGGGCGAGCCAGTGGGTGAGGTCGGTGGAGCGGTACGTGCTGCCGGCGATCTTGTAGGCGAGCCGGTCGAACTCGTACCCCTCGATGACGGCGGCGGTGCGGGCGTAGAACCGGTCCGGGGCGCTCGGCTCCGCGTCCCAGTAGTCCGCCAACCGCATGCGGACGTCGGGCAGCGCGCGGAAGGCCCGGCGACCGGCGAGGGCGTTCTCCCACAGTTCTCGGGGCGAGGTGGCGTCCGGGTATCGGCACGCCATGCCAACGATGGCGATCCTGGTCATGCGGGCACGATCTCCTTACCGTTCGGGTCGCCACGGGCGTGGCGAGGCGCCTGCCGAGGCGTGGGCAGGTGTGGGGAGGGAGGCTGCGCCGGGACCACCGGCGCGGGGCGGGACGGGGACGGGGACGGAGGGTGTCCCGGTCAGTGCCTTCCGCGTACCCGGAGTTCGTCGGCGATGGCCCGACGCCAGATCTCGTAGCCGGGCTCCAGCGGGCTGTCGCCGCCGGCCGGCCGCTGCTCGTCGCAGATCCGGTTCGCTTCCGCCGGGGTGATGCCGGCCAGCACCGCCGTGGCCCGGGCGGTGTGCGGGGTCTCCAGGCCGGCGGTGAGCCGGGCGGTGGCCGCGAACGCGCTGCCCTGGGCGACCTCGGCGCGGTGGTTGCCGGCCCGGTCGAGGAAGAGGCGCAGTTCGTCGGCGTCGACGCCACCGGCGTACGTGGCCGCCAGGCCCGCGCCGCCGTACAGGTCGCTGCGACGCTCGGCCGGGAACCGGTCGATCAGGTCGGCGACCACCCCGGCGTCGGTGCCGCCGACGAACCACATCGCCCGGCCGATGCCCTGGTCGATGGCGCGTTGGGCGTACCAGCGGGGGCCGTCGGCCGGCCACGGGAAGTCCGGCTCCCGGTACTGCTCGTGCACGTACCGGCGGGTGTGGAAGTAGGCCTGGTGGAAGCCGTAGCCGTCGAGCACCAGCCAGCGCAGCAGCGGGTCCGGGGCGTGCAGCTTCGACCAGCGGAACCGGGGCACCCGGGCCATCGCCCAGCCGACCCCGACGTAGGCCATGTAGACGTGGTCGGCGCCCCGGCCGGCGAGGAACGTCCGGACCCGGTCCGACCGGCCGCCGGGCAGGGCGTCCAGCACGGCGAGGGCCATCGCGGCCCCCTCGTAGGCGAAGCCCCGGAACTGCGGCCGCACCGCCTCCAGCGCCGGCTCGGCGTCGGCGGGGGTGCGCGCCTCGGCGGCAGCGGCGTACCCGGTCAGAAATGATTCGCCGACGGTTTCCAACAGTTCGACGGCCGCCGGATTCTTTCGGTGGAAACCGCGAACGTCGAGTTTGGTCGCCGTCGACGATGGCGTGATAATGCGTCGCCGCAGTCTCAGGAATAGATTCGACACCGGGCGTCCCCCTATCTTCTCGCACGTCAGGAGGGATGCCTCCTGAAGTTATGTTTTCAGCGGCGAAACAGATCGTCTACTTCTAAGGTGCGCCACCGGCGCATTACCTACGGGCCCGGTAATTGGCCGGCGGGTTCACCGGGCGGCCGGGCGCAGGCAGCGCCGGCCGACCTCCCGGGCCGCCGCGTACGCCGCCCAGGCGACCGCCTGCACCAGCGCCCGGTCGGTGGGCGCGCTCCGCCGGAACGCCCCGACCACCTCGTCGTCGACCCGGTAGGAGGCGAACGCGGTCAGCAACACCAGCCGGCCCGCCGCCCGGTCCGGTCCGGGCAGCCCGGCGCAGGCGTCGTCGTACCAGCCCCGGCCGGGGCCGGGTGACGACCCGTCCCACCGGTCGAGCCGCTCGCGCAGCAGCGCCCGGACCGGGGCCGGCACCGCCTCCTCGCCGGCCGCGTCGAACGCCCGGTAGGCGCGGGCCACCGCACCGGCGATCACCGGGTCGGCGGCGGCCCATCCGGCGTCGTCGGGCAGCGTCGCCGCCGGCAGCAGCGCCAGTGACCGTCCCGGCCGGGGCGCGCCGCGCAGGGTGGGACGCAGCAGCCGGCCGACGGCCCGCTTGAACCGACGCCGGGCCGCCCCGGTCAGCCCGGCCGGCAACAGGTGGTCGGGCAGGAACACGTTGACCACCCGGGCCAGGTAGTGGAAGGCGACCACCACACCGACCAGCTCCGGGGCGTGCGCCGCCGGGAACGGTGCGGCCGGCGCGGTGGCGTGGGCGTGCCGGGCCCAGCCGGTCACCGCCCGGACCGCCGGGTCCCGCAGGTCGACGATCCGGTCGTCCGCGACGGCCTCCGCGTCGTCCTCGGTGGCCAGGTCGTACAGGCTGATGCTGTGCATGTCCACGCAGTACGGGCAGGTGTTCGCCACCGAGACCCCGGCGGCCACCGCCTCCTTGGTACGGCGGTCCACCGTCCGCCCCGCCACGAGCGGCTCCCGCAGCAACATCCAGTACGCGGCGAGCACCGACGGCGCCGGGGAGTGCAGCAGCACCGGCGGCACCACCAGCTTCTGCTCCCGCTCCGCCTGGGCGTAGACGTCGGCCACCAGCCCCCGGGCGGTCCCGGCCGGCACCGGCGTGACGTACCTGACCTGCCGGCGTACCACCGAGGACGCGACCCGTGCGGCGACCATGACCTCTCCCCTGGCGGGCCCGCCTACCTGCCGGGGTTCGCCGGACGTCGACGGCCGGGCCCATCGTGGTCAGCATGCGCCGGCCGGCCCCGCCGGTGGTTCTTCCACGGTGCGCAACCCGGCGCATGGGCGCGGATGCGCCCCCGGCGGCGGGCGTCCACAATCGCCGCCTACCCGCGTCGTGGCGGCGGCGAGGACGGTGGATCGCCAGCGCATGACGAGAGAAGACAGCGCCCGCGCCCGGCCCGCATGCTGCTGGTGCTGACGTGACGCCGTCGACGTGGGCCCGGCCACCGGCCGCCCCGCGCGTCAGGCGGCGACGGGATCGGCGTCGTGCGTGGCAACCGGCGCCCTCGGACGCGCCGGGCCACGCTCGCCCCTGCTGACGAGCGAGAGGACAGACGCGTGAGCGCACGAAACGACGTCTTCGTCGACCTGACCCTGGAGGGTGACGCCGTCGACCGGATGGTGGCCGGCCTCGACGAGGCGCAGTGGGCGCTGGACACCCCCGCGCCGGAGTGGACCATCGCCCACCAGATCGCCCATCTGGCGGCGACCTTCCGGCTGGCCGGTCTGGCCGCGGCGGACCCGGCGGGGTTCCTCGCGCTCGCCCAGCAGTTCGGGCCGGACTTCAACCGCAACGTGCGGACCGCGCTCTCGCCGTACCTGTCCGCGCCACCGCCGGCGCTGCTGGCCAAGTGGCGCGAGGAACGGGCCACCGCCGAGCAGGCCCTGGCCGCGGTGCCGGCCGGGCAGACGGTGCCCTGGCTGGTCCGGCCGCTGCCGGCGCCGGTGCTGGCCGCCGCCGGCATGATGGAACTGTTCGGCCACGGCCAGGACATCGCCGACACGCTCGGGATCCGCCCCGAACGCACCGACCGGCTGCGGCACCTGGTCGACTTCGCCGTGCGCACCTGGGACTTCGGCTACCAGGCCCGGGGGTTGGACACCCCCGACGTCGCGCTGCGGTTCGAGATCACCGCGCCCTCCGGCAGGGAGGTCTGGGAGTTCGGACCGGCGGACGCGACCGAGCGGATCACCGGCCCGGCGGCGGACCTGTGCCTGCTGGTCACCCGCCGCCGGCACCGCGCCGACCTGGCGTTGACCGCCGTCGGGGCGGAGGCCGACCGCTGGCTGGACCTGGCGCAGGCCTACCGGGGTCCGGCCGGTCCCGGCCGTGCCCCCGGCCAGTTCGACACCATCGCGGCGTGACGGCCGGCGGCCCCCGTCCCGGTCCGGGACGGGGGCCGCCGGCTGTCCGCAGACCGGATCAGGCAGGCGTCGCCGGGTCGACGGCCGGCACCCGGTCGCGCACCCGGGCCCGCCACAGCTCGTACGCCGGCAGGTCCGGCCCGGCGGCGGTGTCCACCGCGACGTCGTCGGCCAGCACGGAGGCGTGCTCCACGCTCATCCCGGCGAGGGCGTGCAACGCCACCCCGGTGTGCCCGGGAATGTGACCCGAGTAGTCGCGGGCCTTCGCGGCGAACACCGCGCCCTGGCCGAGGTGCGGGCGGTCGACGCCGCTGAGCCGGGCCAGCGTGGCCAGGCCGGCCGCGTCGCAGCCACCGGCGAAGGTGGCCGCCAGCCCGACGCCGCTCCACAGGTCGGGACGCCGGGACCGGTCGAACCGCTCCACGGCGGTCGCCACCTGGTCCGGCTGGGCGCCGTGGATGAACCACAGGGCCCGGCCGACGCCCTGGTCGCAGGCGCGGGCGAAGTAGTCGGGATGCCCCTGCCAGGGGTACGCGGCGGGGCGGTACTGCCGCCGTACCCACTGGTCGGTGTCGAAGTAGGCCCGGTCGAAGCCGTACCCGTCGACGGCCAGCCAGCTCATCGTCGGGTAGTACCGCATGCCGGTCAGGTCGGGCAGGACCCGCCGCCACAGTGGACGGGGCAGCCGGGCCATCGCGAAGCCGATCCCGATGTAGGTGAGAAAGGTGTGCCGTTCGGCCCGCCCGCGCAGCAGGTCCCGGGTCCGGTGGCCGCGCCCGCCGGCCATCGCGTCGCGGACCGTGAAGGCCATCGTGGCCCCCTCGTAGGCGAACCCGCGCAGTTCGACGTCGACCAGTTCCAGCCGGCGTTCCACCTCCCACTGGTCGCGGGCGTCGATCGCCCACTCGAAACCGCAGATCACCGTCTGCGGGATGGCCTCCAGCCGCCGGGTCACCGCCGACTCGACGACGGGGAAACCGCGCCGGGCGAAGGTCACCTCGGCCAGGGACGGGGTGAGCAGCAGCCTGCGGAGCGAACCGAGGGTGGTCGGCATGGCCATCTCCCTGGGGGACGCCGGACGGTCGGTGCCGTCGGCAACGGTCGGGGGACCCGCCGGGGCACCTGCGGGCGCACGCCGGTCACGGGTCCACCCATCGTCGGGGCCACGGCGGTCGTCCCGCTTCTCCGGGCGTGCGCAGGTGCGTCCACCGGCCGGCCGGCCGGGCCACCCCCGCCGGCCGTCCGGCGGCGACCGGGGTCACGGCGGGGGCCCAGCGCACTTCGGAAGGTGTTTCGGCGGGCCCGGGGCGTGCACGATGTGCGGCAACGGAATCGTGCAGCGACGGTGCCCGGATTCCTCCGCCACCGGGCGGCACGGACATTCGCGCGATCCACGGTGAACGCATTACCGCAGTTTCTCCCGGAACAATTTCGCACCGGACAGGAGGCGTCGTGCAGTCCGATACCACCGACGCAGACGTAGCGCGGACAATGACCATCGAGGCCTTCGCCGATACCATTGTCCCGGGCGAGAAGCGAAGCCCGGACGACCGGGCCGTGGCGGGTGCCGCCCCCGGTGGCGGCGCGGTCGCCGCCGGGGCGCTGAAGCTGCTGGAGCTGCCGGCCGGCGGCCTGGCCGACTCGCTCGACGGGCTGGCCGTCACCCTCGACATGCACGCCGGGGAGTACGCCGCCGAGCAGGGCGTCGCGCTGGACCCGACGCTGCCGGCCTTCGTGGCCCTGCCGTTCGAGCACCGCACCGAACTGGTCCGCCGGCTGACCGACCCGGAGCACCCGGAGAAGCAGATGTGGGTGGGCCTGGCGCTGTTCAGCAACATGGCCTTCGACAGCGCCGCGCACCTGCCCACCGTGGCGGCGCTGGCCGACGGGCATCCCGGCCTGCTGCACCTCGGCTACCACCGGCCGGACACCGACGGGCTGTGGCGCTACCCGAACTACTCCTACGGCCGCCCCCTGGCCCCCCTGCACCCCGACACGACCCCCACCGGGAGCCCGGCATGAGCAGCACCGAGAGCACCGACGTCCTGATCATCGGCAGTGGTTTCGGCGGCGCGATCACCGCCTACCACCTGGCCGCCGGCGGCGCGAAGGTGGTGATCCTGGAACGCGGCCCGTGGCTGTCCAGCCAGGAGTTCGACCACGACTTCGAGCTGGGATCGTCGTACACCCGGGCGTTCGACTTCGTCGTCGGGGACGGGATGAGCGTGCTCAGCGGCAACTGCGTGGGCGGCGGCAGCGTCGTCTACTTCGCCACCATGCCGCGGGCGCCCCGGTTCGTCTTCGAACGGCACGGCTCGATCGGCCGCCGGATGTGGCCGGCGGCGATCACCCGGGACACCCTGGACCCGTGGTACGACCGGGTGGTCGAGGCGTTGCCGGTCACCGGCCAGAGCTGGGAGCAGGTGCCGTACCCGGGCGGGTTGTGGGCGGCGGCGTGCGCCCATGCCGGCCGGACGGCCAACCCGGTGCCGTCGGCGATCGACCTGGACAAGTGCACCAACTGCAACTGGATGATGGCGGGCTGCCGCTTCGACGCCAAGCGGTCGCTGCTGCTGAACTACCTGCCGGCGGCGTTGGCGCACGGGGCGACGATCCGGCCGCTGCACGAGGTGCAGCACCTGTCCCGCACCGACGACGGCGGCTACCGGGTGCACTACCGCATCGTCGACGACGAGGACTACCGCATCCTGCACGACACGGGCACCATCGACGCGAAGATCGTCATCGTCGCGGCCGGCGCCGGGGCCACCCCGGTCATCCTGCAACGGTCCGAGGCGACGCTGGGCCCGATGCCGAGGGCGGTCGGCCGCTACTTCTCCGGCAACGGGGAACGGCTCAACACCGCCGTGTTCGACGAGGACCGGGTCCGCGAGGTGCTGGGCCTGGACCGGGGCGACGGCATCGCCTACGAGGCGTACCAGATCGGCCGGGGGCCGACGGTGGCCAGCTGGGACAAGCTCGACGCCAGCCTGCCCGAGTACGAGCGGTACTCGCTGGAGCAGCTCTACTTCCCGCCCGGCCTGGGCACCATCCTCGCCCAGGTGCCCGACGCGACCGGCCCGAGCTGGTTCGGGGTGGAGAAGAAGGAGCTGATGCGGCACTTCAAGTCGTGGCTGACCGTCTTCACCATGAGCGAGGACGACAACGAGGGCGTGTTCGGGCCGCCGCCGGAGACCGGCAACGCGCACCGGTTCTCCCAGCAGATGCTGGGGCACGGCCCGCTGCGCTACCAGCCCACGGCGAACACCTGGCGGGGCTGGAACCTCTCCGACGCCGACGTCAAGGACATCGTCGAGCGCGACGGCCTGGCGAAGGTGATGCCGTGGACCAACGACCTGGTGGGGGCGTACACGGTGCACCCGCTGGCGTCGTGCCGGATCGGTGACGACCCGGCGACCTCCGCCCTGGACGACCGGCACGAGCTGCGCGGCCACCCGGGGATCTTCGTCACCGACGGGTCGGCGGTGCCGGGCGCCCTGACCGTCAACCCGGCCCTGACGATCAGCGCGCTGGCGGAACGGGCCGTGCCGGGCATCGTCCGGGCCGCCCGGGAACGCGGGGTCGCGGTCACCTACGGTGCTCCGGCGCCGGACGGCGCGACCGCCGGCCGGCGCGCCGTGCTCCAGGCCCGCTGACCCCGACCACGGTCCCCCGGCATCCGGCCGGGGGACCGCCCCGACCTGGAAGGGGATGACCGTGGGGACCCTGTTGGCCCGCGCCACCCGGCGTACCGTCCTCGCCCACGTACGGCACGTCAGCCCGGTCGCCCCGCACCGCGCGGACGGCCTCGTCGCCCGGGTGTACGCCCAGGTGGAGCAGGACTTCGGCATGCTCGCCCCACCGGTGGCGCTGCACTCCCCCGCGCCGCAGGTGCTGGCCGCGAGCTGGGCGATGCTGCGGGAGACCCTGGTGGCCACCGGGGTGGCGGGGCGGGCGGCGAAGGAGACGGTGGCGGCGGCGGTGTCCGTGGCGAACCGCTGCCCGTACTGCGTCGACGTGCACGGGGCGGCCCTGGTCGGACTGCTGCCGACCCTCGACGGGGCCGGCCCGGCGGTGGACCGGCTCGACGACGGCGAGTGGGGTCCGCTGTCGCGGTGGGCGCGGCGGCCCTCCCCGCACGGGCCGGCCGGGCCGCCACCGACGCCGCCGGACCAACTGCCGGAGCTGGTCGGGGTGGCGGTGGTCTTCCACTATCTCAACCGGATGGTCAACGTCTTCCTCCAGGACTCGCCGCTGCCCGCCGCCCCACCGGTGGCCCGGGGAGTGGTGCACCGCACGGCGGCCCGGGTGATGGGCGCGCTGGCCCGCCGCCCCCGCCCGCCGGGGGCGGCGTTGGCGCTGCTGCCCGGGGCCCCGTCACCGGCCGACCTGGCCTGGGCGGGCCCGACGGTGCTCGCCGAGGCGATGGCGCGCGGCTACGCCGCGATCGGGGACGCCGGCCGGCAGGTGGTGCCCGCCGGGGTACGGGAGCTGGTCGTCGCCCGCTGTGCCGATCCGCAGGACGGCCCGACCGGTGTCAGCGCCCGCCCCTGGGTGGACGACGCGGTCGCCGTGCTGCCCCCGGCGGAGCGGCCGGCGGGACGGCTCGCCCTGCTCACGGCGTTCGCCTCCTACCAGGTGACCGACGCCGTGGTGGCGGACTTCCGGGCGCACCATCCCGGCGACGACGCCCTGGTCACGGTCACCGCCTGGGCGGCCCTGACGGCGGCCCGCCGTTACGGCCCCGCCCTGGCCGGTGTGCCGGACGCGATGGAGCCGACCGGCTGACCCGGCACCGGTTCCCGTCCGTGCCTGCGGTCCGTGGGCGTCGGACTCCGACAGCGGCCGTTGGCGGGTTCCTCGGTCCGCACCACGGTGTCGCCGACCCCGGCCCGGAGCCGTCGTTTTCCGTCCCGGCGGGTGCGGTCGCCGCTGCGGCGGAGCGGGCCCTGCGCGGCACACCGCCCCCGCCGGCCGGTCCGGCCGGTGCACCGCGACGGGGGCGCGGTGCGGGCGTCGATGCCGCGCCGCCGGCCGACCCCCGCCACGCCGGCAGCCCTGCCCGCGCAGCGGTGGGGCGGGGACCCCGGGGGGGGTGCAGCCGGAGCCGGTTCCCGCGCCGGCTCCGGCTGCCGTCCCCGGGGCCCGGAATCGGGCCCGGCCGGTCAGGACCCGGACCGCTGCCCGGCGTCCACCGGGCCCGCCGGCTCCTCCCCCGCCCGGGCGGCCGGCGGACGCTCCGACGCCTCCGGCGCGGGCCCCGGGACCGGCCCGGGGGCGGGGACCGGCGAGGTGGCCGGCATGTCCCGGGCCAGCCGGAGCACCCTGAGCACCAGCGGCAGCCGCCACAGCGTGCGCGGCGGGTCGACCAGCCCGGCGACCCGCATGTACGCCCGGGTGACCTCGGGGTCCTTGGTCATCGCGTACTGGAGGCGGACCAGGTAGGCGTTGTGCAGCCGGATCGGCAGCGACTTCGGCCCCACCCCGGGGAAGTCCAGGTCGGTACGGGTGGACAGCTGCCACGGGTGGCGCATCAGCCGGGCCACGTCCCGCAGGTAGGAGCGGCCGTCGACGGCCGGTTGCCGGTCGAGGAACCGGCGCAGGGCGGTCACCTGCATCGCCGCGGCGGTCATCCCCTGCCCGTAGACCGGGTTGAAGCTGCACACCGCGTCGCCGAGCACGGCCAGCCCGGCCGGGAACCGGGTCAGCCGCTCGTAGTGCCGCCAGACGCTCGCCGGGAAGGTGAACGACACCGCGTCGCCGGTCGGGTCCGCGTCACGGACCGCCTGGTGGATGTCGGCCACCGGCAGGGTCCGGACGTAGTCCTCGAAGCCCTCCGGGTCGGTCGGCGGGTGGTCGCCGAGGATGCCGGTCAGTGAGAGCCGGAAGTCGCCGGTGGCGGTCTGCCCGAAGAACGCCCCCCGGGGGTGCTCGGGCGAGGCCACCGGGTTGATCGCGACCGGCCCGTCGAAGGTGCCGGGCCGCCGCCGGTAGGTGCGGGTGGTGTACGCCAGCCCGATCGTCATCCGCTCCTCGACCGGCCGTTCGTAGCCCAGCTCGGCCAGCCAGACGGGCAGCCGGGACCCCCGGCCGGTGGCGTCGACCACCAGGTCGGCGTCGAGCTGCTCCTCGGGGCTGCCCGGCGCGCGTTCCTGGATGCGGACCCCGGTGACCCGGTCCCGGTCCGCGGTGGCCACCAGCCCCAGCACGTCGGTGTGCTGGCGGTAGGTCACGTTGGGCAGCCCGGCCACCCGGGACCTCAGGTAGTTCTCCAGCACCGGCCGGTTGCCGGCGACGGAGAGCAGCCCGGTCTCGGTCCGGGCGATCGGTCGGGCGTTGAAGTACCAGCGCATCAGCCCGAAGTCGCGGACCGGCAGGCCCAGTTCCTTGGCGTCGTCGAGCAGGCCGGGGAAGAGGTCGGACAGGATCAGGTAGCCCCGGGCGTGCAGCCCGTGCGCGTGCACGGCGTGCGACGCGCCCTTGCGCATCCCGGTGACCCCGAGCACCTCGTCGCGGTCCACGACGACGACCTCGCGGTACCAGTCGGACAGCACCCGGGCGGCCAGCGTGCCGGCGATGCTGCCGCCGGCCACCACCGCCCGGTCGCCCAGGATGCGTGGCGTCACCGGGGCCTGGGGCCGGCCGCCGAAGGCGGCGCGTACCCGGTCGGTCACCCCACCGCTTCGCGCGGTCCTGCTCGCTGCGACGTGGTCGCCCATCTGCGGTGCCTCCCTGAACTCGGTCGGCGGCCCACGCGGGGCGGGGACGGGAAGCGCCCCGCCGCGCACACCGCCGGGCGTGCGGCTCGCCAGGTGTGCTGCCCATGGAAGCAGAACCGGCGGGACGGCACGTCCTCGTACGTGCCCAATGCGGACGGTCGCCCCGAGCTGGCCGGAGCCGGCCGGTCGGGGCGGTGAGCACGCTCGGAGGTGACCCCCCACCTCGCCGGTTCCATCCTCGAACCGGGTACGACGGGTGCCGGCACGGTCGCGGCCGGCGACGGTGTGGACGCCGGTACCCGGCTCCGCACGGACGGCCGAGACGAGGAGGCGGACACGTGCCGCAGGTGACCGAGAACGAGGACGGGACCACGACCTACAGCATCAACTCCGCCGAGCTGCGCCGGCTGCGGGACCTGGTCGTCGACCGGGTGCCCGAGTTGAAGCGGGCGCTGGAGCTGGCGGAGAGCCCGGAGGTGCGTACGACGCTGCGCTTCGTGCGGTCCGTCCTGCGCTGACCACCGGCCCGCTGGACAGGGGCGAGACCATCCCGCGTGCCGTGGGTCCCGGCCGGCTCCCGGTCGGCGCACCGCCGGCCGGACCGAAAGGACGAGTACGTGAGCGTGACGACCAGGGACAGCGGCGGGGGCACGGCCGCCACGGGCCGTACGGGTGGTGACCGGGACCCGGCGATCTTCGGCATCCGCGGGTTGGCGGCACTGGCGCTGCTGACCGTGCACGTGGCGATGTTCTCCGGGCTGCTGGGCACCAAGGCGCTGGGGACGCCCCGACCGCCGAGCAACTTCCTCGGCGGGTTCTTCGTCAGCGGGCTGCCCTCGTTCATCGGGGTGTTCTTCGTCCTGCCCGCGCTCTACCTCTACCTGCCGCTGGCCCGGGCGATCATCGCCGGACGGCCCCGCCCGCCGCAGGGCGCGACGATGGTCCGTCGGTTGATGCGGCTGCTGCCGGCGTACTACCTGATGTACCTGGTGGTGCTCGTGGCGCTGAACCGGGACGCCATCGACGGCCCCTGGTACGTGCTGCGTCCGCTGCTGCTGTTGCAGATCTACTCGCCGAGCCCGTTCGCGCCGCACTTCATCAACGGGATGGAGGTCAGCTGGACGGTGCCGAGCATGGTCCAGTGGTACCTGGCGCTGCCGCTGATCGCCTGGGCGAGCCACCGCTTCGCCGCCCGGGGCGCGACCCCCGTGGCGCGGGCCCGCCGGCTGCTGCTGCCGGTGCCGGTGCTGATCGCGATCGGGGTCGGCTGGCTGTTCTTCGTCAAGGGCAACGGCTGGGACAACCGGATGGTGTTCTGGTGGCCGCAGGGGTTCGCACCGACCATCGGCATCGGTCTCGGGCTGGCCGTGCTGCTGGCGTTGTCGCAGGTGTCGCCCGGGGACACCCCCCGGCTGCTGCGGTTCGCCGCGCTGCGCCCGGGGCTGTTCTGGGTCGCCGCGGTCGTGGTCTACCTGGTCAACTGCGCCCGCCCGTTCAGCGTGATCGGAATGGACGCGATCTACTCGACCAGCGGGCTGTTCATGACGTACCTGATGGTGGCCCTGTTCGGCTTGTTCGCGTCGCTGCCGCTGGTGTCCCCGGGCGCGGCCCGGACCCGGGTGGTGGACGCGGTGCTGACCGCCCGTCCGGTGGTCCACCTGGGACGGGTCTCCTACGGCGTCTACCTGTGGCACTTCGCGGTGATGCACTTCTACCTCCAGCCGGGCGCGGTGTTCAGCGGCGCCGTCCGCCCGATCCGCGAGCTGTACGGCACGGCCGGGTTCTGGGAGTTGGAGACGGTGACGCTGCTCGGCGCGGTGCTGCTGGCCACGCTCAGCCACCGGCTGGTCGAGCAGCCGCTCGCCGCCCGGGTGGACGCCCTGCTGGCCCGGCGGCGGCGGCCGACGCCGCGCCCCCCGGCGCTGCTGCGGGCGCCGCTGCTGGCCACCGCCACCGTCGAGGTGCCGTCCCCGGCGCAGGCCGGGGCGGTGGTGGCGGCGGCGGTCACCGACCGGGACGCCATCCAGGCCAACCTGGTGGACCTGGAGCGGCACCTGGACCGGCACCTGCTGGCCGCCGCCGAGCTGACCGGGGAGTCGGCCCGTCGGTGGGCGGCGGCCCGGGCCGACCTGGCCCAGTTGTGGACGGTCTACCACGCCTACTCGGCGGTGGTCGACGAGGCGGTCCGGCCGTTCGCCGGCACCGGGCAGCCGTCGGCGGCGGAGCTGGCCCGGGTCGGCGCGCTGCTCGACCAGGCGTCCGTGGTGGTCACCGGTCCGCCGCCGCCGCTGTCCCGGCGGCGGATCACCGACGACGGCCGGGTGGAGTTGACCGTCGCGGCGGCGGTGGCCCGGATGGACGGGCTGTTCCGGGGGGTCGCCGAGGTGGTGACGGCGGCGGAGGCGGTGTGGGAGACCGCCGGGGCGCGGCTGGAGCGGATCGACGCGGCGCTGGCCGGGCGGGTGGCCGACGGGGCGGTTGCGGAGCCGGTGGCGCAGCGGGTGGAGCGGTTGCGGGCGGCGGTCCGGACGGACCCGCTGGCCCGGTGGCGGGACGGCGCGGTGGTCACCGACGACCTCGACGACCTGCTCGGCTCGCTGGAACAACTCGTGGCATAGCCGGCGTTTTACGCGGTTTGCTCGAACGATGGGGCGGATAATCTCCCGCATGGTGACCGGCGGTGGTCGCGGAATCCCCGCGCGTGGTCCGAGGGCATGAGGAGACCGTCTTGAGCACATACCGGACCGTTGACGACGAGGGGCTGGCGGCGGGGACGGAACGACTCGTCCCCGCCAACGGCGTGCAGCTCTGCGTCGACACCTTCGGCATGCCGGAGCACCCCGCCGTGCTGCTGGTCAGCGGGGCGTCGAACTCGATGGACTGGTGGGCCGACGGGCTGTGCCGACGCCTCGCCGACGGCGGCCGGTACGTGGTGCGCTACGACCACCGGGACACCGGCCGGTCCACCGCCTGGCCGGCCGGCTCCCCCGACTACCACTTCGACGACCTGGTCGCCGACGCCGCCGCCCTGATCGACCGGCTCGACCTCGGGGCCGCCCACGTCTGGGGCATCTCGATGGGCGGCGCGATCGCCCAGCGGCTCGCCGTGGAGCACCCGGAACGGGTCGCCTCGCTGACGTTGGGTTCGACCAGCCCCGCCCTGCGGATCGGCAAGCGTCCCTATTCCGACCTGCCGCCGATGTCGAGGGCGCTGATGGCGAGCTTCGGCGAACCCCGCCCCGACCCGGACTGGGACGACCCGGACTCCGTCGTGGAGCACATCGCCGCCGGCCAGCGACCGTTGACCGGCAGCGTCCCGCTGGCCGGGGCGGAACTGCGGGCACTCGTGGCGCGGGCGGTGGCGCGTACCGTCGACATCCGGGCCAGCCTGGGCAACCACTGGTCGATCGACGGCGGGGCGGAGTACCGCGACGCGTTGGGCGGGATCACCGCACCGGCCCTGGTGGTGCACGGCACCGAGGACCCGCTCTTCCCGTACGGGCACGGGGAGGCGTTGGCCGCCGAACTGCCCGTAGCCCGGCTGCTGCCGCTGCCCGGGGTGGGCCACCAGATGCCGCCCCGCGCCACCTGGGACGTGCTCGTGGCGGAAGTTCTGTCGCACACCGGTGGCGGTGCCGGGAAACCCACCGGGTGAGCACGTCTGCGGAAGACAACGGTACCTCCGCTCTGCCAGCGTGGACACGGCCCCTGACGCGCCGCTGATCACGGACGTCGGTGGGTCGTCCCTGACCACCGACGGCTGGAGCGTGACGCCATCAGACCCGACGATGCCGGCGCCCCGGCCGGCCGTACGACCACAGGGGGGACCGGTGCCCGTCGGGGCGTCGGTGCGGACGGCCACCGGTGCCCATGGTCCGGCTAGTCCTGCGCCGGCTGGCCTGGACCGGGCCGCTGCTGTTCGTCGTGTCGGTCCTGTGCTTCCTGCTGATCTCGTTGGTGCCCGGTGACCCGGCCCGCACGGTGCTCGGCCCGTTGGCCCCGCCCGAGCAGGTCGAGGCTCTGCACCGGCAGATGGGGCTGGACCGTCCGCTGACCGTGCAGTACCTCGGCTGGCTGGCCGACGCCGTGCACGGCGACCTGGGCCGGTCGGTGAGCACCGGCACGGCGGTGGGCCCGCTGATCGCCAGCCGGTTGGCTCCGACGCTGTCGCTCATCCTGCTGGCCACGTTGACCGTCGGCGTGGTCGGCACCGCCCTCGGCGTGCTCAGCGCCGTCCGCGGTGGACCGCTCGGGCGGCTGGTCGACGTGGCCTCGGTGGTGGGTCTCGCCGTACCCGGATTCTGGCTCGCCCTGGTGCTGATCACCTGGTTGGCGGTGCGGTGGCGGCTCTTCCCGGCCACCGGCTACGTCCCGTTCGGGGAGTCCCCGGTGCAGTGGCTGCGGTCGCTGGCGTTGCCGGTGGCCGCGACGTCGCTGGCGGCGGTCACCGCGGTGGCCAAACAGACCCGCGACTCCATGCTGGACGCGCTGAGCCGCGACTTCGTCCGGGTGATGCAGGCCAATGGACTCTCCACCCGGTCGATCGTCTACCGGCACGCGTTGCGCACCGCGGCGGTGCCGGTGGTCGCGCTGCTCGGGGTGATCTCCGCCAGCCTGCTCGGCGCGACCGTGCTGATCGAGAACATCTTCGGACTGCCCGGCCTGGGCTCCGGGGCCGCGCTCGCCGCCGCGCAGCACGACATTCCGGTGCTCCAGGGGGCGGTGGTCTGCTACACCCTGATCGTCGTGGTGATCGGGCTGCTCGCCGATCTGGCCCAGGCGTGGCTGGACCCCCGGGTGGGGGCCCGGTGAGCCGGCCGGCGGCGGTGGCGGTGCGGTTGCTGCGTCGGCCGCTGGTGCTGCTCGCCGTGCTGTGGCTGCTGCTGGTGCTAGCCTGCGCCCTGCACCCCGAGCTGGTCACCGGTCGGGACCCGGTCGACCAGGACCTGCCGGCCGCTCTGACCGGACCGTCGGCCGCGCATCCGCTGGGCACCGACCGGCTCGGTCAGGACCTGCTCAGCCGGCTCGCGTACGGCGCGGCGGGCACCCTGTGGGGGGTGCTGGTGGCGGTGCTGACGGCCACCGTGGTCGGGGTGGGCCTCGGCCTGCTTGCCGGCTACCTCGGCGGGCTGGTCGACGCGCTGGTCGGCCGGCTGGCCGACCTGCTGTTCTCGTTGCCGGCCATCGTGATCCTGCTGGTGGTGGTGGCCGTCTTCCCGGGTGACGTCACGATCGCCATGCTGACCTTCGGGCTGCTGCTCTCCTCCGGGCTGATCCGGGTGGTCCGGGCCGCCACCCGGTCCACCCGGGAGGAGCTGTTCATCGCGGCGGCCCGGCTGGCCGGGCTCTCCGCACCGCAGATCCTGCGCCGGCACGTGCTGCCCCGACTGCGCGGCCTGGTCATCGTGCAGGCGTCCCTGGTCGCGGCGGTCGCCCTGGTGATGCAGGCGAGCCTGGCGTTCCTCGGGTTCGGGCCGCCGCCGCCGGAGCCGAGCTGGGGCGGCATGATCGACGAGGCGCGGACGGTCATCGTCCGGCACCCGTGGGCCCTGGTCCCGCCGGGGCTGGCGGTCGCGCTGACCGTACTCTCCCTCGTGCTGCTCGGCGACGCCGCCCGCGACCGCACGACCGCCGCCTGGTCGACGACGAAGCTGGCCCGCCGACGGCGGCGCCCCGGTCGGACCGGCCGGCACCGGGTGGGCGTCACGCCGGCCGCGCCTACGGCCGTCCCGGCGTCACCCGCCCCCGACGCCCTGCTGTCGGTGCGCGGGTTGACCGTCCGGCTGCCGGGCCGTCCCGGCGGGGCCGCCCCGGACGGCACCACAGTGGTCGGCGACGTCGACCTCGACATCGCCCCCGGGGAGATCGTCGGGCTGGTCGGCGAGTCGGGCTGCGGCAAGACGGTCACCGCGCTGAGCATCCTCGGGCTGCCGCCGGGCGACGGCCGGGTCACCGGCAGCTGCCACTTCGCCGGCCTCGACCTGGTACGGGCCACCGACCGGCAGTGGCGCACCGTGCGGGGCCGGCGGATCGGGTACGTCGCCCAGGACCCGATGGTCAGCCTGGACCCGACCCTGCGCGTCGGGGCCCAACTCGCCGAGGCGGTCCGGCGGCACACCGGCGCGGGCCGACGGGCGGCCCGCGAACGGGTGGTGGCGCTGCTGCGCGACGTCGGCCTGCCCGATCCGGATAGCACCGCGCGTCGGTATCCGCACCAGTTGTCCGGTGGGATGGCCCAGCGGGTGGCGATCGCCTTCGCCCTGGCCGGTGACCCGGAACTGCTGATCGCCGACGAGCCGACCACCGCGCTGGACGTCACCCGGCAGGCCGAGATCCTGGCCCTGCTGGCCCGGACCGGTCGGGAACGACGGCTCGCCGTGCTGCTGGTCACCCACGACCTGGGGGTGGTGGCGGCGCTCTGCGACCGGGCGGTGGTGATGTACGCCGGTCAGGTCGTCGAGTCCTGCCCGGTGACCGAACTGTTCGCCCGGCCCCGGCACCCGTACACCCGGGGGCTGCTGGCGGCCGACCCGCACCGGGTGTCCGGGTCGGGCCGGCTGCCCACCATCGCCGGCACGGTGCCGGCGCCCGGCCACTGGCCGACGGGGTGCCGGTTCGCGCCGCGCTGCCCGCTGGCCGTCGAGCCCTGCCGACGGGCCCCGGTGCCGCTGGATCCGCTCGGCCCGACGCACGCCGTGCGCTGCGTACGGCCGGACGAGAGCCGGGTGGCGGCATGACCGGGCAGCCGTTGCTGGCGGTGGACGACCTGGTGGTCGACCTGGGACGCCGCCGGTCGGCGACCCGGGTGGTGGACGGGGTGAGCCTGACGGTGGCCGCCGGTGAGACGGTCGGCCTGGTCGGCGAGTCCGGCTCGGGCAAGTCGACGATCGCCCGCGCGATCCTGGGCCTGACCCCGGTGACCGGCGGCCGGATCGGCGTCGACGGGGTGGACGTCACGCACGCCGGCCGGCGGCGACGGCGGGCGCTCAGCGGCGACGTGCAACTGGTGTTCCAGGACCCGTACAGCTCGCTCAACCCGGCCCGCCGCATCGGCGACTGCCTGGTCGAGCCGCTGCTCAACCGGCGGGGTCTGGACGCGGCCCGGCGTCGGGCGCTGGTCGTCGAGGCGTTGGGCCGGGTGGGCCTGCCGGCGGAGGCGGCAGGCCGCTACCCCGGCCAGTTCTCCGGCGGGCAGCGGCAGCGCATCGCCCTGGCGCGGGCGCTGGTCGGCACCCCCCGCCTGCTGGTCACCGACGAGCCGGTGTCCGCGTTGGACCTGTCCGTCCGGGCGCAGATCATCAACCTGCTCGCCGACCTCCAGGCCGACCTCGGGTTCGGGCACCTGTTCATCGCCCACGACCTGGCGGTGGTGCGGCACCTGTCGCACCGGATCGTGGTGCTCTACCGGGGGCGGGTGGTCGAGGCCGGTCCCGCCGAGTCGGTGTACCGGCGGCCCGCGCACCCGTACACCCAGGCCCTGCTGGCCGCCGCGCCGGTGCCGGACCCCGGCCCGGCCCGTGCCGCACTCGCCGCCCTCGGCCGGCAGCAGCCGGAGCACCCGACGTCCGGCTCCGGGGCGGGCGGGGACGGCGGCTGCCGGTTCGCGGCCCGCTGCCCGTACCGGATCGACGCCTGCACCCGGCAGCGCCCGCCGCTGGTGCCGACGGCGACCGGCGCGCTGAGCGCCTGCCTGCGGCACGCCGACCTGGAGTCGGCGGCGCGCACCGCACCGGCGACCCCGGCGGGTGCCTCCCCGCCGCCCTGACCGCCTTCCGCACCGTCCGCACCCGCAACCCCTCGACACCGGCGTCCGCCGGGAAAGGATGGCCATGTTCGCGCATCGTCCGCGCCGGAGCGTCCACCAGGTACGGCTCCTGGTCGCCGCCGCGCTGCTCACGGTCGGCTCGCTGACCGCCTGTTCCGGTACCGCCGAGGAGGGGGGCGGCACCGACGACGCCGTCCTGACCATGGCGGTGGCGGCCCCGCCGACGCTCGACCCGTACAAGGCCAACATCGACCTGAACAACATTCCGACGGTGGCGCTGGCGTACGCCCCGCTGATCCGGATGAACGCCGACCGGACGTTCACCGGCGAGCTGGCCGAGTCGTTCGGCTACGTCGACAGGCAGAACAAGGTCTTCCAGCTCAAGCTGCGGCCGGGGCTGACCTTCGCCGACGGCACCCCGCTGGACGCCCCGGCGGTGGTCAGGTCGCTGGAGTACATGCGGACGGTCAGCCCGAAGGCGAAGACCTGGGCGGCCACCATCGCCAGCATCACCGCACCCGACGCGGCCACGGTGGTGGTCACCAACAGCAGCCCGAACCCGGTGATGCGGCAGCTGTTCAGCCAGGCGATCCTCTCCGGTTCGGTGGTCTCCCCCGCCGGGCTGACCGACCCCGGCCAGCTCGCCCAGCGCACCTTCGGCGCCGGCCCCTACCAGCTCGACCCGGCCGGCACCGTGGCCGGCGACCACTACACCTACCTGCCCAACCCCCGGTACTGGAACAAGGAGGGGCAGCACTGGAAGAAGGTCGTGGTCCGGGTGCTGCCGGACGCGAACGCCACCGTGCAGGCCATCCAGGCGGGCCAGATCGACTACGCCGCGCTCAACGCCGACGCCGGCCCGGCGGTCGCCGCCGCCGGGCTCAAGCACATCACGGCGAGCGTGGCGGTGCTCGGCATGGTGCTCGCCGACCGCGACGGCACGGTCGCCGCGCCGCTGCGTGACGTGCGGGTGCGTCAGGCGTTGAATTACGCCATCGACCGGGCCACGATCGCCAAGACGATCTTCGGCGAGTTCGCCCACCCGACCAGCCAGATCGCCGCCCCCGGCTTCGACGGCTACCAGGCGGCCCTGGACGACCGCTACCCGTACGACCCGGACCGGGCCAAGGCGCTGCTCACCGAGGCGGGTTACCCGAACGGCTTCACCGTCAGGGCCGAGGCGCACACCCCGGGCATCGCCGCCGTCGCGCAGGTGGTGGCCGGGCAGTGGAAGAAGATCGGGGTGACCGTGGAGCTGACCACCGACACCCAGGTGCCGCAGTGGCTGGAGCACGTGATGTCCCGCAAGTTCCCGGTGACCGCGTTCGGCTACGGCAACCTGCCGACGTACCTGTCCTCACTGGACTTCATGCGGCCGGTGGCCAACCCGTTCAACCCGTACGCCACCGACGACGCGCAGCTGCGGCAGACGTTGGACCGGGCGATCGCCGAGCCGGACCCGGCCACCCAGGCGGGACTGTTCCAGCAGGCGGTGGCCCGGCTGACCGACCTGGCCTGGTTCGCGCCGGTGGTCCGGATGGACGGCATCGCGGTGACCGGCTCACGGGTCGCCCCGTTGGAGGCGGCGGCCGACAACGGCCTGCCGAGCGTGGTGACGGTCCGGCCGGCCGGCTGAGCGGCGGCCGGACGGCACGCACGGAGGTGTCTACCTCCCCCGCCTCTGCCACGATCTATTGGTAATAGGCAGTAGCGCTATTGGTAACAGTCAGTACCGGTATCCGTCGCCGCGCAGTCCGGCGGCGCCCATAGCCGTCGGAGCCGCAGATGCGCGTGCTGATCACCAGCGCACCGATGCACGGTCATCTCTTCCCGCTCGTGCCGCTCGCCTGGGCGTTGCGGGCGGCGGGGCACGAGGTGCTGGTCGCCTGCACCGCGCACTTCGTGCCGACGGTCACCCAGGCGGGCCTGCCGGCGGTCTCCAGCGGGCCGGGGATGGACATCCGTGACCTGATGCGGCCGGACGCGCCGCACGGCATCGAGGACGACCCCTACGGACACGGCGAGGTCTTCGCGACAATGGCGTCGCGGAACCTCGCCGGCACCCTGGCCACCGTCCGGTCCTGGAGGCCCGACCTGGTGCTCGCCGAGCGCTCCGAGTACGCCGGCCCGGTGGCCGCCCGCGCCGAGGGCGTCCCGTACGTCGAACTGCACTGGGGGGTCGCGGAGCTCGTCGAGTACCGGGCCGCCGCCGAGACGGTGCTCCGGGGCGACCTGCACCGGCTCGGCCTGACCCGGCTGCCCCGGGCCGACCTGGTGCTCGATCCGTGGCCGCCGAGCCTGCGGCTGCCGCACGCGCGGGCGCACCTCGGGCTGCGGCCGGTGCCGTACAACGGTGCCGCCCGGGTGCCGGAGTGGCTGCTCGACCCGTCGCCGCGGCCCCGGATCGGGCTGACCATGGGGACCGTCCTGCCGCACCTGACCGGCGGCGGCATGGGTGGCCTGCTCGCCGGGCTGGTCGAGGAGCTGGCGACGCTCGACGCCGAGCTGGTCCTCGCCATCGACGACGAGGCCGCCCGGGAACTGCCGCCGCTGCCGTCGGCGGTCCGCCACGCCGGCCGGATCCCGCTGTCGGAGCTGGTGGCGACCTGCCGGCTGCTGATCCACCACGGCGGGCAGGGGTCAGCGCTGACCGCGTTGGCCGCGGGCTGCCCGCAGCTCGTGCTGCCCAAGTTCGACGACGCGTTGGAGAACGCGGAGGCGATCGCCGCCGCCGGTGTCGGCCTCGCCCTGCGGCTGGACGCGGCCACCCCGCGCGGGGTGGCCGAGGCGGCCGGCCTGCTCCTGGGCCAGTCCCGGTTCGCGGTGGCGGCCGCGACGGTGGCGCAGGAGGTCGCGGCGCAGCCGTCCCCCGCCGAGACCGTCGGGGCGTTGGAACGGCTGGTCCGGCGGGACACCGCCGACGCCACCCCGGTCGGCGGGTCGTCCGCCCGGTGGCTGCGGTGAGTGCCGCCAGCCAGCACGGGTCCCCGGTGGTCGCGGGCCCGGGCCACACCCGGTCCGGTCCCGCCACCGGTACGCACACCTGTCGCGATCATGAGGAGGAATCGGGGCATGAGTGACCGTAGAGCGCTGCTGCTCGACGAGGTCCGCAAGTTCCACCAGGACCTGCAGCCCGACCAGCCCTTCATCCCGGGGGTGACCGAGATCTGGCCCTCCGGGGCGCTGCTCGACGCCGAGGACCGGGTGGCGCTGGTGGAGGCCGCGCTGGACATGCGGATCGCGGCCGGCCCGCTGGCCCGCAGGTTCGAGTCGGAGTTCGCCCGTAAGCTGCACCGCCGCAAGGCCCACCTGACCAACTCCGGCTCGTCGGCGAACCTGCTGGCGGTCAGCGCGCTCACCTCGGACCTGCTGGAGGACCGGCAGCTACGCCCCGGCGACGAGGTGGTCACGGTGGCGGCCGGGTTCCCCACCACGGTCAACCCGATCCTGCAGAACGGGCTGGTGCCGGTCTTCGTCGACATCGACCTGGGCACCTACAACACCTCGGTGGAGCGGGTCGCCGCGGCGATCGGCCCGAAGACGCGGGCCATCGTCCTGGCCCACACGCTGGGCAACCCGTACCCGGCGCGGGAGATGGCCGAGTTGGCCGACGCACACGACCTGTTCTTCGTGGAGGACAACTGCGACGCGGTGGGCTCCACCTACGACGGTGAGCTGACCGGGACGTTCGGCGACCTGTCCACGGTCAGCTTCTACCCCGCCCACCACCTGACCATGGGCGAGGGCGGTTGCGTGCTCACCTCGAACCTGGCGCTGGCCCGGATCGTCGAGTCGCTGCGCGACTGGGGTCGGGACTGCTGGTGCCCGCCGGGCGAGTCGAACACCTGCCTGAAGCGGTTCAAGTACCAGCTCGGCACGCTCCCCCAGGGTTACGACCACAAGTACATCTACTCGCACGTCGGCTACAACCTGAAGGCCACCGACCTGCAGGCGGCGCTGGGGCTGACCCAGTTGGCCAAGCTGGACGAGTTCACCGCGCTGCGCCGGCGCAACTGGCGTCGGCTGCGTGAGCGGCTCGACGGCGTCCCGCACCTGCTGCTGCCCGAGGCCACCGAAAACAGCGAGCCGAGCTGGTTCGGGTTCGCCATCACCGTCGACCCGGGCGCGCCGTTCAGCCGTTCGGAGCTGGTGGCGTTCCTGGAGGACCGGCGGATCGGCACCCGGCAACTGTTCGCCGGCAACCTGACCCGGCACCCGGCGTACCTCAACCAGCGCTACCGGGTGGTCGGCGATCTCACCAACAGCGACATCGTCACCGAGCAGACGCTGTGGGTCGGCGTCTATCCGGCGCTCACCGATGAGATGATCGACTATGTCGGAACGTCGATCTTGGAGTTCGTCGCCGACCGGGGGTGAGGGACGAAGAAAACACCCGACGACGAGAAGGCGAATTCCATTTCGTCAGCCCCGCCGACCCGCCCGACCCGATGCCACCAGCCCACCGGAAAAACGACGCGACACCCGGTCGCCGCGCCGTCCCGCCCGCACCGAGCTGCGGTTCTGTATCGTATCGAAGCGGCGATGCCGGTTTCGACCTACTGGTGGGACAATCATCTCCGACCTTGGAGGTGCGGTGAAGTATCTGATCCTGATCAGCCACAACGAACAGGCTCGTGACGCGTGGCAGGGCATGTCGGACGCCGAACGGCAGTTGGGTGTCAAGGCACACGCCGCCCTCGTCGACGAGCTGGCCGCGACCGGTGAACTCATCGTCTCCGAGGCGTTGGCCGACCCGTCCACCGCCCGTCGGGTCCGGGTCGAGCGCGGCCGGACGACCGCCACCGACGGCCCCTTCCCCGAGGTGAAGGAGTACCTCGCCGGCTTCTACCTGGTGGAGTGCGACAGCATCGAGCAGGCGGTGGCGCACGCGGCCCGCGTTCCCGAGGCGCAACTCGGCCTGGTCGAGGTGCGCCCGGTCCTCGACGCCCCCCGGGCGGACGCGTGACCGTTACCACGGAGGTCGAGGATCTGCTGCGCGAACACGCGCCGCAGGTGCTCTCCACCCTGGTACGGCTGCACGGCGGCTTCGACACCTGCGAGGACGCCGTCCAGGAGGCGCTGCTCGCGGCGGCCGTGCAGTGGCCCGAGGAGGGGCTGCCGGCCAACCCCCGGGGCTGGCTGACCACGGTGGCGTCCCGCCGCTGGACGGAACTGTGGCGCAACGACGCCGCCCGCCGTCGCCGGGAACGGGCGGTGGCGGCGCTGACCGGCCCGGAACCCGGACCGGTCTCCGCGGTCGACGACACGCTGACCCTGCTGATGCTCTGCTGCCACCCGTCGCTGACCCGGGCCTCCCAGGTGGCGCTCACCCTGCGGGCGGTCGGCGGGCTGAGCACCGCCGAGATCGCCCGGGCCTTCCTGGTGCCGGAGTCCACCGTCGCGCAGCGGATCAGCCGGGCCAAGCAGCGCATCCGGGCCAGTGGCATCGAGTTCCGGATGCCCGCCCCCGAGGAACGTCCGGCCCGGGTGGCCGCCGTGATGGAGGTCCTCTACCTGATCTTCAACGAGGGTTACACGGCCAGCTCGGGGCCGTCGCTCAACCGGATCGAGCTGACCGCCGAGGCGATCCGGCTGACCCGGCAACTGCACGAGCACCTGCCCGACGACCCGGAGGTCACCGGGCTGCTGGCGCTGATGCTGCTCACCGACGCCCGCCGGCCGGCCCGCACGGCACCCGACGGGGCGCTGATCCCGCTGGCCGAGCAGGACCGGTCGCGGTGGGACGGTCGGGCCATCGCCGAGGGGGTCGCGCTGATCACCCGCACCCTGGCCAGCGCGCCGGTCGGCCCGTACCAGGTGCAGGCGGCGATCGCCGCGGTCCACGACGAGGCGACCCGGGCCGAGGACACCGACTGGCCGCAGATCCTCGGCCTCTACAACCTGCTGCGCCGCATCGCGCCCGGCCCGATGGTCGCGCTGAACCGGATCGTGGCGGTCGCCATGGTGGACGGGCCGCAGGCCGCGCTCGCCGAGTTGACCGCCGCCGAGGCCGACCCGGTGCTCGCCGGCAACCACCGGGTGCACGTGGTCCGGGCGCACCTGCTCGACCTGCTCGGCGACCGGGACGAGGCCCGGCGGTACTACCTGCTGGCCGCCCGCGCCACACTCAGCGTCCCGGAGCAACGTTTCCTGCGGCTGCGCGCCACCCAGCGGTCCTGACCCGCGGACGAATGGCGGTTCGCACCGCCGTCCCGGCACGCCGAAATCGTCGCACGATGACGGGAATCGACACACGACAACGACGAATAAGCCGGGAAGGCCGAAAGGCCGATGCCGGCAACCGAAAGATGAAACAATTTTGCCGCAAGTGCGGATGACCATGATTGTCTATGTTTTATAGCCTCCAGGTAGCGGTCGACGGCAACTCCCTCAGTGCCGTCCGGCCGGTCGGACCGGACCGCGCACCACGATGTCCGAAACGACCGGCGCCGCCCATTCCCGACGCCCGACGAACGCGCGGAATCGGGACGGACCCGAGTCCGCGGGTAGTGGAGAGCAGAGCATGGCCATCCCCTCGACCCCTGTCCCCGGCGCCGCCACGAGCGCCACCGAACGACTGCACGCCCTCGATGCGGTACGCGCCGGAGCACTGCTCCTCGGCGTCGTGCTGCACACGACGCTGTCCTTCCTGGAGCCCCGCACCTGGGTGGTGGGGGACGTGTCGACGAGCCCGGTGATGAACGGCACCTACTTCGTCATCCACGTGTTCCGGATGACGCTGTTCTTCCTGATCGCCGGCTTCTTCGCCCGGTTGCTGCTGCACCGGCGCGGCACCGGCGGCTTCGTCCGCAACCGGGCGGTCCGCATCCTCGCCCCGCTGGCGATCTTCTGGCCGGTGGTGATGTTCTCCACCGTGGTGGCGATCATCATCGCGGCGAACCTGGCCGGTGAGGAGGTCCCGGGGGCCACCCCGATGACCCCGAGCACGTTCCCGCTGACCCACCTGTGGTTCCTCTACTGGCTGCTGGTGCTCTACGTGCTGGCGCTGGCCGTCCGCGCGGTGGTCAACCTGATCGACCCCGACGGCAGCCGGCGCAGCCGGCTCGTCGACCCGGTCGTGCGTACCGTCGTCGCCCGGGACCTCACCCCGCTGGTCGTCGGCGCCCCGCTGTGCATCGCCTTCCTGCTCAAGCAGGACTGGCTGCTCTGGTACGGCGTGCCGCCGGCCGAGAACGGGCTGATCCCCAACCCGGTGGGTCTGGTCGCCTACGGCTGCGCGTTCGGCTTCGGCTGGCTGCTCAACCGCCAGGTGGACGTGATCCGGGTGTGGGAACGGCGGTACCCCCGCAACCTGGTGGCGGCGGTCGTGCTGACCGGGATCGCGCTGGCGATGGTCGGGCTCACCCCGGACACCGAGCCCGAGGCGTTGGGCTGGCACAAGGTCGCCTACGCGGTGGTCTACACGCTCGCCGTCTGGGCCTGGACGATGGGCCTGATCGGGGCGGCGATGCGGCACCTGTCCCGACCGAACCCGTCGATCCGGTACGTGGCCGACGCGTCGTACTGGGTCTATGTCGTCCACCTCCCGCTGGTGATGGCGTTGCAGGCGGCGGTGTCGCAGGTGGCGCTGCCGTGGTTCGTCAAGTTCCCGGCCATCCTGTTGGTCACCTACCCGGTCACCCTGCTCAGCTACCGCTACCTGGTCCGGTACACGTTCATCGGCGCCCTGCTCAACGGCCGGCGACGCCGCCGGGACGAGAAGCCGGCCACCGACGCGGCCGTGCCGCAGGCCGCCGCCCACTGACCTGCGCCGCACGCTCGCCGGGCCGCACGACGTGGTGGTCGCGCGGGCCGAGTCAGCCCCGCCGGAAGGGGGATCCGGCGGGGCTGACGCCTGCCGGGGGGACGGCAGGCTTCTCCGGCCCGGACCGGGGGGACGGTCCGGGTGGCGCGGCGGAGCCGGGTGCGGCCGGCCCCGGGATGCCGGCCGGCCCGGTGGGAGGGCCGGCCGGCCCGTCCCGCACGGACCCGGGGGGGTGGTCCGGTCGGGACAGGAACGACGTCCGGGCTGCGGCAACGGCCCGGACGTCGACCGGTCAGCGTTTGTGCGGGGCGCTGGACCGGTCGTCGGTGGAGGTGCCGGCGGTGCTCGGGTCACCCGACGGGGTGTCCGCGGTGGCCGACGGGGCGGCGGCCGGGGCCTGGGCGGCCGGCTCCGCCCAGTCGCCCTGGAGACCGATCTTGTCCAGCAGCAGGAGCACGATGACGGCGACGACCACGAGCAGCACCGCCGACACCCGGTACGACAGCACGTAGCCCTCGGTGGCGGCGACCCTCGCGTTCACCCCCTCGGCGAGCCGGTCCCCGCCGAGCCGCAGGGCCAACGCCACCAGCACCGACAGGCCGAGCGCGCCACCGACCTGCTGCATCACGTTCTGCATGGCGGAGGCGAGCCCGGTGTCCTGGGTGCCCACCTTGTAGAGCGCGGTGTTGGCGGTGCCGGGCATCGCCAGGCCGAAGAACAGGCCCAGCACCAGCATGCCGGGCAGGATGCCGCTGGCGTAGTGGGTGTCCACGGAGATCCCGCTGAGCAGCAGCAGACCGGCGGTCACGCCGAGCAGACCCACGATGATCACCGGCTTGACGCCGAACTTCGGGATCATGCCGGTGGACAGCCCGACGCCGAAGGCGATGCCCAGGCCGACCGGGATGAAGGAGAGACCACCCTTGAGCGGCGAGTAGCCGAGCACCTGCTGCTCGAAGAGGGTGGTCAGGAAGGTGAAGCCGAAGAAGGCGCAGGAGAGGGTCAGGCCGACCAGGTAGCCCACCGCGCGGGTGCGGTTGGTGAAGAAGCGCAGCGGGATCAGCGGCGCGGCGGCCCGCGACTCGATCAGCAGCATCAGCCCGATCAGCACCAGCCCGCCGAGCAGCGGCAGCAGCACCTGCGACGACAGCCAGGACCGCTCGGCGGCCTGGAGCAGGCCGTAGACGATGGCCACCAGACCTGCGGTGGCGGTCAGCACGCCGGCGAAGTTGAACTTCTGCCCGGTGCGCTCCATCCGCGTCTCGCCGACCAGCCGGCCCACCAGGGCCAGCGCGATCACCGCGACCGGCACGTTGACGTAGAAGATCCAGCGCCAGCTCGCGTCGGCGACGATGAGCCCGCCGACGACCGGGCCGAGGGTGCCGGCCAGGCCGGACAGGCCACCCCAGATGCCGACCGCCTTGACCCGGTCGGCCGGGGCCGAGAAGAGCAGGAAGACGATGCCCAGCGCGGCCGGGGCGGCCAGCGCCTCGCCGACGCCCTGGAGGAACCGGCTGTAGATGAGCATCTCGGGGTTCATCGCGGCCCCGGAGATGACCGAGGCGATGGCGAAGATGACCACGCCGGTGACGAAGATCCGCCGCCGGCCGAACAGGTCGGCGAGCCGGCCGCCGAACAGCAGCAGGCCGCCGGCCATCAGGACGTAGCCGTTGACGACCCAGGCCAGCCCGGTGCGGGACATGTCGAGCTCGTCCTGGATGCGCGGCAGCGCGACGCTGACCACGGTCATGTCGATGACGAACATGAACTGGACGAAGCCGAGCAGCGCCAGCGCCTTCCACCGACGGGGGTCCGGCCGGTCCGCGGACGCGTCCAGCGCCTCGTCCGAACTCGGTGTGGTACCGGTGCTCATGGTGCCCTCCTCGACATCGACGCACGTCGCATGTGCTTCTGCCTGGATGTCGAAGCTGGCTCGTTGGTTTCGACATACGGGTAAGCAAATAGTTCGAGCCTTCAGGAGGCACCCATGAAGTACCTGATCATGATCAGCCACAACCAGCAGACCCGCGACGCCTGGCAGAACATGTCCGACAGCGAGCGGGAGACGGGCTTCAAGGCGCACATGTCGCTGGTGGAGGATCTGGCCGAGTCGGGCGAGCTGATCGTCTCCGAGGCGCTCGCCGACCAGGGGCAGGCCAAGAAGGTCCTGGTCAGCGACGGCAAGGTCACCACCACCGACGGCCCGTTCCCCGAGGTCAAGGAGTACGTCGCCGGGATCTACCTGATCGAGTGCGACACCATCGAGCAGGCGGTCGGGCACGCCGCCCGGATCCCCGAGGCCAACTTCGGCCTGGTCGAGGTCCGTCCGGTGCTCGGCGCCGGTGGCCCCGACATGTGACGACCCGCACATGCGGGCGGACCCGCGGCACCGGTCGGTGCCGCGGGTCCGTTTCTTCGTCCCACCGTCCGCCGCGCCCGGCGGGCGGCACTCAGATGTACGGCGAGTTGGGCTCCAGCCCGCACAGCACCCGACCGTAGAGTTCGAGGTTCGTCGACGGGACCATCAGCGCGTGCAGGTTGACCGCGTACATGTCCCGGACCACCCGCTGCATCGGGGCCTGACGCAGGATCGACGAGCCGCCGCTGGCCATCCCGAGCAGGTCCACGGCGGCCCGGCCGAGCTGGCAGATCGCCCCGATGTCGGCCCGGGTGCGGGCCCGCTCCTCCAGCGTCCACGGCTCACCGCTGACGCCCTTGGCGTCGACCAGGCCGGTGATCCGCTGGGCGTGGAACTCGGCCTCGTCGATCTTCATGGTCGCCTCGGCGAGCTGGAGGTGGGTGACCGGGGCCTCCCGCTGCGTCGCGTAGTCGGTATAGGTGATCTTCCGGTCGAGCCGCTCCAGGAAGAACTCCCGGGCCGCGCGGGCCAGCCCGATCACCGTGCCCGCCGAGGAGGCGTTCGCCACCCCGAGCAGCGGGTTGCGGTACATCGGCAGGTCCCGGTTGAGCTCCGAGGCGCTCTGCCCCTGCAACACCGCGGGCATCGGCACGATCCGCTCCTGCGGCACGAAGACGTCCCGGGCCACCGTGGTGATGCTGCCCGAACCCTGCAGGCCGGCGGTGTACCAGTCGTCGACGATCTCCAGGTCGGACAGCGGCACCAGGGCCATCACCGGCCACTGGTTCACCCCGTCCGGGGCCGGGGCCATCGCGATCACCTCCTGCCAGTGGCTGTGCAGGGCGCCGCTGATGAAGCTCCAGCTGCCGTTGAGCACCATCCCGCCGCCGGGCTTCGGGGTGCCGCTGGCCGACGGGCTCAACGTCCCGCAGATCCGCACGTCCGGGGTGGAGTAGACCTCGTCCTGCACCTCGTCGGGGAACATCCCGACCATCCAGCCGGGGATCGCCCACACCGACGCCGTCCAGGCCACCGAGCCGTCGCCCCGGCCCAGCTCCACCATCACCTCGTGCAGGGTGCGGGTGTCCGACTCGTACCCGCCGTAGCGGCGCGGCACCCGCATCCGGAACAGGCCGGCGTCGGCCAGCGCCTCGACCGTCTCGTCGTGCAGCCGCCGGTTCTCCTCCTGCCAGGCCGCGTGCCTGCGCAGCAGCGGCACCAGCTCACTGGCGCGGCGTACCAGTTCTTCCCTCGGGGGGGCCTCGGTCGCGCTGGTCATCTCACTCCTCCTGTGCGGTCAGCGTTGCGGTCGACGGACGGGACGCCGTTCACCGGGACGGCCGTCGGGCGGGCGGTCACCGGGCGACCGCCTCGGCCTGCCGGGGCAGCGGCGCGACCCCGGCGATCAGGTCCGCCGCCTTCTCCGCGATGGCGATGACGGCGGCGTTCGGGTTGCCCCGGACCAGGGTCGGCATGACGCTGGCGTCGACCACCCGCAGCCCCTCCAGCCCGTTGACGCGCAACTCCTCGTCGACCACGGCACCCATCGCGCAGGTGCCCGCCGGGTGGAAGATCGAGTGCGCGTACTGCCGGACGTAGTGCCGCAGGTCCTCGTCGGACTCCGAGGCCGGCGGGGCGAACTGCCCCTCGGTGTACGGGGCGAGCGCCTTCTGCTGCGCGATCCGGATGCCGATCCGGGTGGCCGCCACCGCGTCGTCGAGGTCGCGCTCGTCCTGGAAATAGTTGTGCACGATCTTCGGCTTGGCCGTCGGGTCGGCCGAGGCGAGCAGCACGTACCCCCGGCTGCGCGGGGCGATCATCGACGGGCCGTACGAGATCGAGTGGTGGGTGGGGGTGCCCAGCCCGCTGTCGGCGAACATCACCGGCGCGGCCAGGAACTCGGCGTCCGGGGCGGTCAGGTCGTCGCGGGTCCGCACGAAGCCGCCGGCCTCCGGCCCGTTGGCCGTCATCGGGCCGCGCCCCTCGGTCAGGAAACGCTCCAGGTGCTCGGGCTGGTTGGCGGCGAGCAGGCTGATCGGCTGCGAGTGGGTGTAGACCAGCGGGATCAGCGCGTGGTCCTGGAGGTTCTGCCCCACCTGCGGCTGGTCCAGCAGCACCGGCAGGCCGAGCGCGCCGAGCAGCGGGGCCGGGCCGACCCCGGAGAGCATCAGCAGTTGCGGCGAGTTGTACGCCCCGGCGGCGAGGATGACCTCCCGCGACGCGGTGACGGTCAGCGTGTCGTCCAGCCGGGTGCCGGTCACGCCGACCGCCCGGCCGTTCTCGATCAGCACCCGGTGCACGTGGACGTTGGTCTCCACGGTCAGGTTGGGCCGGTCGAGGGCCGGGTGCAGGAACGCGGTCGCGGTGCTCTCCCGGCGGCCGTCGCGCTGGGTGAGCTGGAAGAACCCGAAGCCCTCCTGGGCGGCGCCGTTGAAGTCGTCGTTGACCCCGTACCCGGCCTCGGTGGCCGCCTCGACGAACGCCGACGACATCGGGTTGTTGGCCCGCCCCTCGGAGACCGCCAGCGGCCCGCCGACCCCGTGGTACGTCGACGCGCCGCGCTCGTTGTCCTCGGAACGCTTGAAGTACGGCAGCAGGTCGTCGAAGTCCCAGCCGGGCTGCCCCCAGCCGTCGAAGTCGCCGCGCGCCCCCCGGATGTAGACCATCGTGTTGATCGAGCTGGTGCCGCCCAGCACCCGGCCCCGGGGCAGGTAGACCCGCCGCCGGCCCAGCGCCGGCTCCTCGTGGGTGTCGTAGTCCCAGTCAAGGTGGGTGCGGAACAGGGTGCCGAAGGCCACCGGGACGTGGATGTTGTCGGCGGTGTCCCGGGGACCCGCCTCGATCAGGCACACCGTGACGTCGGGGTCCTCGGTGAGCCGGGCGGCCAGGACACACCCCGCTGATCCCGCGCCGACGATGACGTAGTCGTACACCACTGCACCCTCCAAGGTCAGGTTTCCGGTTGTCGGTCGCGGGTCACCGCGCCACCGGCGGGGGCCGGGTAGTCCCCGCCGGACGTGCCCCGAGGCCGTGGTGACCGTGATCGGCATCCCGTCGTCACCACGACCCCGGCGGTCGGGCGGTCGTCGTCGACCGCGCCGACGTCAGCCCCTGATCGGGCTGCTCTGGTGCGAGACCAGCCGGAGCTGGCCGTCGGGTTGGCGCAGCATCACCCAGGTGGCCCGGATGAAGTTCTCCGGCGCGATGTCGTCCTGGCCGGCCATGATGATGCCGCCCTCGGTCACCACCAGGGCGACGTCGTCGGTGAGGAAGGTGACCTCGACCGGCCAACCCTTCACCCGGGCGCCCCGCAGCGGCCCGGCGAAGCCCCGGGACATGTACGCCCGGATCTCCTCCCGGCTGGTGAGCTGCTCGTCGCGCATCAGCAGGCTGCCGTTGTCGGTGAACACGTCGGCGAACATGTCGGCGTCGTTGGCCGCCCAGGCCGCCTGGATGCGCATGGCCACCGTCAACACCGCCCGCTCGTTCGCGTCGGTGTACCCCCGGTAGTAGGACGGGTCCTCGGGGACACCGGCGGCGGCCAGCAGCGCCGACGCGTCCCCCCAGGGCGCCATGGTCGTGGTCATCGGTCCCTCTTCTCCTCTCGTCGTCCAGGGCCGGGGCGACCCGTTCGTCGTCCCGGCCCTGGCCGGCCCGCTGCCTGCCCCGGCGCTGGCCGGGGCCGGGTTCAGCCGGTGATCGGGCTGCTCTGGTAGGAGGCGATCCGCCAGTCGCCGTCCCGCTTGACGACGACCCACATGATGCGGACGTTGTCGCCCGGGGCGAGGGCGTCGGCGTCGGCGTAGATGACCCCGCCGACGCTGACCGCCAGCGCCATCGACTCCGAGACGACCTGGATCTCACTGAACTCCAGGGTCAGCCGGGAGCCCTTGTACGGGCCGGCGAACAGCTCGCCGAGGTACGTCCGGATCTCGTCGCGGCTCATCAGCTGGTTGTCGCCGACGAGCATGCTGCCGTTGTCGATGAAGAGGGAGGCGAACCCCTCGGCGTCGTTGGCGTCCCACGCCGCCCGGCAGCGCAGCGGCGCGGTCAGCACCGCCCCTTCCACCCCGTTGGGGAAGTCGCCGTAGTACGAGGCCCACTGCTTGGCGCCGGCCACGAGCGACGCGCCCTCGGTGCTCATGCTGTCTCCTCCTGTCCGCGTGGACGCCCGGTCACCAGCGCAGCGTCGCGCCGGCGCCGCGCGGGCTGTTCTGGTAGCCGGCGAGCTGCCACTGGCCGTCCCGCTTGACGACGACCCAGGTGGAGCGCACGGCCAGCTCCTCCGCGATCTCCGTCTGGCCGGCGGCGAGGATGCCACCGTGGGTACGGATCAGGGCCGCGTCGTCGGCGATGATCCGCACGTCGACCGGGCGGCCGGTGACGCCGGTGCCCTTGAACGGCCCGGCGTACGCGGCGGCCATGAACGCGCGGATCTCGTCGCGGCCCTTCTTGAACACGTCACCGGGCAGGATCATCACGCCGTCCTCGGTGAACGAATTCGCCACCCCGGCGGCGTCGTTGCGGGACCAGGCCTCCACCAGCCGCAGCGGAACGGTGAGGACCTCCTTTTCCTGAGCGCTGGTGAACGACCCGTAATACGCGTCGAGCGCCTTTTCTCCGTCAATGGCCGGAGCCACCTGGGTACCAGTGGACATCGTGGTCGCTTCCTCTCCTGGGACTACTTCGGACGGCGGACACATTCACCCCCGAAGGGTCCGTCCGTCCCCCCTATCCTCCGGCGGTGCGACAGCGCTGACATCTCCCCGATTGCGATGTCGACGACCGTTTCCGAGAATCGGTTTTCCGGCGTCCGGACAGCGAAATGCCGTACCCCGGCCGGTGGTGCACCGGCCGGGGCACGGCGGGACCGCTGCAGGTGGTCAGCCCACCCGCAGCGCGGCCGGGTCGTCAGCCGGGTCGTCGTCGGCCGGCTCCGCGGGGCGCAGACTGTCGACGATGTGGTCGGCCAGGGCGGCGATGGTCGGCTTGTTCCACAGGATGTTCGGCGGCAGCTCCAGCCCGTACCGGCCCTGCAGGCGTACCCGCAGCGCCACCGTCATCACCGAGTCCACCCCCAGCTCGACCAGTGGCCGGCGCAGCTCCAGGTCCTCGGCGGCCAGGCTCAGCTCGGCGGCGGCCTGCTCCCGCACGTCGGCGGTGACCAGTTCCCGCAGTTCCTGCTCCGGGGTGTCGGCCCAGTCGACGCTGAACGTCTGGCCGGTGCCGGCCTCGGTGGTCGAACGGGTCGCGGTCAGCTCCCGCAGCATCGGTAGCCGGGGGGCGTTGGTGGTCGGCGCCAGCACCCGCAGGATCGCGTGGTACGGGCTGTGGAACCGGTCGGCGAAGGCCCAGGCCCGGAACGCCTCGGTCACCGAGATCGCGTCCAGGCCCCGCGAGTTGGCCTCCAACATGGTCGACGAGATCGACTCGGACATCCCCACCCCGCGCCAGGACGTCCAGCCGAGGCTGGTCGTCTCGGTGTGGCCGTCGGCGTGCCGGTGCGTCGCGAGGGTGTCCAGGAACGAGTTGGCCGCCGCGTAGGTGGTCTGACCGGTCAGCCGGGTGAACTGCCCGCAGGATGAGAACATCACGAAGAAGTCCAGCGTGCCCGGGGGGAAGAGGCGGTGCAGCACCATCGCCCCGTTCACCTTGGGCCCGAGGACGTCGTGCAGCCCCTCACGGTCCACCTTGTCCACCATCGCGTCGCGGACCACCCCGGCGGCGTGCACGATGCCGCGTACCGCCGGCATGCCGTGCGAGGCCGGGTCGAGCGCCGCCGCGACCTCCACCGGGTCGGTGATGTCCAACGCCAGGGTACGGACGGTCACCCCGAGCGCCTCCAGTTCGAGCACCCCGTCGATCTGCCGGCGGGTCCGCACGTCGTGGTCGCCGTCCCACTCGGCGCGCGGCGGCAGGCCCCGGCGGCCGGCCAGCAGGATCCGCCGGGCCCCCCGGTCGGCCAGCCAGCGGGCCACCATCAGCCCGAGCGCGCCGAGACCACCGGTGATCAGGTACGTGTCGGTCGGCCGGCACTGCAACGCGGTGCCGTCGGCGGGCCGCTCGACCTGACCGAGCCGTTGCACCGCCACCGCCCCGGCACCGTCGACGGAGACGACGTCCTCGTCGCCGGTGAGCCGGCGCAGCACCGTCGCGACGGTGGCGGCGGGCACGTCGGCGTCGTCGGCGAGGTCGACGACCCCGCCCCACAGGTCCGGGTGTTCCCCGGCGAAGATCCGGGCGATCCCCCACAGCGGGGCGTGGGCCAGCGACCGCTCCCCCACCGCCTGCCGGACGCCCCGGGTCAGGCACCACAGCCGGGGCTGCGGTGCCGCCGGGTCGCCCCCGGCCGCCTGCACCTCGATCAGCGCCTGGGCGCTGCGGATCAACGTCCAGCCGCACCGCTCGGCGGCCTGCTCGGGCGACTCGTCGGCGTCCCCGATGCCCGGCGCGACCAGGACCGCGTCGCGCGGGGTGAGACCGACCGTGGCCAGCTCGTCCGGGCCGTCCACCCGGACCGTCCGCAGTCCGGTGCCGGCCAGCGCCCCGGCCAGGTCACCGGCGGCCGCGTCGTCACCGACGACGACCACCCGGGACAGTACGGTGGCGGTGCCGTCGACGTCGAGGTCCAGCGGCCGCCAGAGGACCTCGTGCACCAGCTCGCGGGGCGCGGCCACCGCGCTGTCGGTGTCCGAGATGGCGGAGAAGCGCAGGCCGCGTACCTGGCAGACGACCTCGCCGTGCTCGTTGGCAACCTGCACGTCGACGGTGTCCTGCGGCGACCGCGGCGACCGCACCGAGTGGACGGTGATGTGCGCCGGCGGTTCCCCCTTGAAGACCACCGACTCGATGTGCGAGGACATCCACTGGTGCCGGGCGTACTCCGGGGTGACCAGGACCGCGCTGATGGTCAGCGCACCGTCGATGACGTGCGCCCAGCTGGTGGCGGTCTGCGCCGGGGGCGGCACGATGACGATGTCGGCGAGCTGCTCCTCGTCGTTGCGGCGCAGCTCCACCACGTCCCAGGGGAACGCGTAGCCGCCGACGCCCATCCGGCGGAACATCTCGTCGACCCGCTGCCAGGACCACTCCTGCGGGCACCGGGCCCGCACCTCGTCGGCGTCCACCCGGCCGTCGACCAGTTCGGTGCTCCAGTCGATGGTCGCCGTCGAGTGGGTGATCCACTCGTACTCCTCGTCGTCGACGACGGGGGCGCCGTCCTGCGGGGCGACCCGGGTGGCCAGCCGGGCGGTGTTCTCCGACAGCACGATCTGCACCACCCGGGGCGGTGCGACGGCCAGCGGCGTCCGCAGCACGATGTCGGCCAGCGCGGGCAGCCGGCCGTCCTCCCCGGCGGCCAGGGCGAAGCTGTTGATCAGTACGGCGGCCGGGGTGATCTCGACGTCGACCACCTCGTGGTCGAGCGGGTAGGGCCGCGAGGACATGTCCAGGTAGGTCTGCCACACCTGCCGGGGTGGCGCGCCGGAGACCGTCATCCGGCCGCCGAGCAGGCTGTGCCGCTCCGGGTCGTGCCCACCGCCGGGACCGGACTCGGCCCGGGCCTCCGGGAAGATCCAGTACGGCCGGTGCTGCCAGGCCACCGAGGGCATCGGCAGCAGCGCCCCGGTCGGGTGCAGCCGTCCCCAGTCCACCGCCGCGCCCGCGCAGTAGAGCCGGGCCGTGCCGCCCAGCAGGGCGCGGACCTCGTCGGTGTCGCGTCGCAGGCTGGGCACGACGGTGGCGTCGTCGACGCCGAGGTGGGCGAGGGTCTCCCCGATGGAGTGGGTGACCACCGGGTGGGAGGAGACCTCCAGGAAGACCCGGTACCCGTCGGCGACCGCCGCGGTCACCGCGGCGGTGAACCGCACCGGCTCACGCAGGTTCGCCACCCAGTACGCCCCGTCGCGCGTCGCGGTCGACCGGGGGTCGGTCAGCGCGGTGCTGTAGAGGGGGGTGCGGGGCGTCTCGGGACGCAGCGCGCCGGCTGCCGCGGCGACCTCGGCCACCGCCGCGTCGACGTGCGGGCTGTGGAAGGCGATGTCGCTGTCGACCCGCCACACCGCCACCCCCTCCTCGCGCCACCGGGTCACGATCTGCTCGACGGCCTCCCGGTCGCCGGAGAGCACCGTGGACGTCGGGCTGGCCGAGATGGCGGCGACCACGCCGACCTGGCCGGCGAGCCGCTGCCGGGCCTCGTCGAAGCCGAGCCCGACCATGGCCATCCCGCCCTGGCCCTGGAGACGCTCCAGGGCGCGCGCCCGCCGGCAGGCGAACCGGGCGGCGGCCAGCACGTCCAGGCTGCCGGCGACGGCGGCGGCGGCGATCTCCCCCACCGAGTGCCCGATCACCGCGGCCGGGGTGAGCCCTCTGGCCCGCCAGGTCTGCGCCAGGGCGACCTGGGTGGCGAAGGTCAACGCCTGCACCTCGACACCGTTCCACGGACCACCGGCGGTGAGCGCCTCGCGCGGGGTCCAGCCGAGTTCCTCGCGGAACACCTCGGCCAGCGCGTCGACGGCGGCGGCGAAGACCGGCTCGTCGCGCAGCAGCTGCCGGCCCATGCCCGTCCACTGCGCGCCGTGCCCGGAGAACACCCAGACCACCGGGGCCGGGTCGGCCACCGTCCGGCCCCGGGCGACCTGCGGGGTGGTACGGCCGTCGGCCACCTCCCGCAGCCGCTCGACGAGTTCCTCGGTCGAGGCGGCCAGCACGGCGGCCCGCTGCGGCAGGTGCGAACGGCGGTGCGCCAGGGTGTGCCCCACCGACGGCAGGGACGCCCCCGGGTGTTCCGTCAGCCAGTCGGCCGTACGCGCGGCCAGCGCCGCCACCCCGGCCTCGGACATCGCCGACAGCGGGTACACCGACGGCCGGGTACCGGTGGTGCTCTCGGCCGACACCGTGCCGGCCGCCGCGTCGGCGGCCGTGGCCCCGGCCGTGGCGGTCGGGACGGGCGGCGCCTCCTGGAGGATGACGTGCGAGATGGAACCGCCGACGCCGTAGCTGGACACGCCGGCCCGACGCGGACCGTCACCCGCCGGCCAGGGCGACCGCTCACCGATCAGGCGCAGCCCGGAGCCGGCCCAGTCGAAGTCCGGGTTCGGCTCGCGGTGCAGGCTCGGCGGGATCTCCGCGTGCCGCAGCGCCAGCACCGCCTTGATCACACCGGCGATGCCCGAACCGGCCTCGACGTGCCCGATGTTGGGCTTCACCGAGCCGACCAGGCAGGGCCGGTCGGGGGTCCGGCCGGCGCCGAAGACGGCGGCCAGTGCCTTGGCCTCCTCCCGGTCGCCGACCGGGGTGCCGGTGCCGTGCGCCTCGACGTAGTGCACCGTCTGCGGGTCGATGCCGGCCCGCTCGTAGGCGACCCGGAGCATGTGCTCCTGGGCCGAGCCGTTGGGCGCCATCATGCCGTCGGAACGGCCGTCCTGGAACACCCCGCTGCCGGGGATCAGCGCGAGCACCTCGTCGCCGTCGCGGCGGGCGTCGGCCAGCCGCTTGAGCACGACCACGCCGGCGCCCTCACCCCGGCCGTAGCCGTCGGCGTCGGCGGCGAACGCCTTGCTGCGCCCGTCCGGGGCGGTCGCCCCGGCCGCGTCCAGGGCGACGAACAGCGTCGGGCTGGCCATGATGTTGACCCCACCGACGACGGCCAGCGGGATCTCCCCGTCGCGCAGGCTCTGGCAGGCCAGGTGCAGCGCGGTGAGCGAACCGGCGCAGGCGGTGTCCACCGCCATGCTCGGCCCGCGCAGGTCCAGGAAGTACGAGATGCGGTTGGCGATGCCGTAGTAGGTGGTGCCGTTGACCGCCCAGGCGCCGGTGCGCGGGATGTCCTCCAACAGGCGACGGCCGTAGTCGTTGGAATTGGCCGCCACGAAGACACCGGCGTCCGAACCGCGCAGCGACAACGGCGGCACGCCCGCGTTGCCGAGCGCCTCCCAGGCCAACTCCAACACGATCCGCTGTTGCGGGTCGAGGAAGTCCGCCTCCCGGGGAGAGATGCCGAAGAAGTCCGCGTCGAATCCCTCGATGTCGTCGAGGAATGAGCCCAGCCGGGTCGTCTTCCGCAGGATCGCGGTGGCCTGGGGGCTGGTCGAGGCGTACGGTTCCCACCGCTTGTCGGGCATGGCGCTCACGGCATGTCGACCACCGATGAGAAATGCCCAGAACTTCTCCAACGAGTCAAGGTCAGGGGCGAACCGGCAGCTCATACCGACAATGGCCACGGCGTCAGAAAATTCCCCATCCTGGCTCACGTCCAGGCTCCTCTCCACATCGCCGACCGCATCCGGAACACAGCCGGATGCGGTGGTCGCTGTCCTTCGGAAATGTCGCGGTGACGGTCAGGTCCGGACGCTGACCCCAACTGCGAAACATCCTGTTCCTTGGCCGATCGGGGGGGCACCTTCCTGAGTGCGATCGTCGGCGGCGGTGGACGGCCGGCCGGACCGGCGGTGACCTCCGCTAATGCCGGGCCGGGCAATAGCGCAATGCGGGAGAAGGAAGTCGGCGGTACGCCTCCGTACGGTTTCCCCGCGAGTTCGACACACGATTTCGCGTCGCGCCGCCCGGGCTCCGACGCCGGTGCGCCGTGTCGACCGATCGGATCGGGAGGGCCCGACATGTCCGCAGAAGCGACCCGACCTACCCTCGACGGGACCGTGCCGTGGCCGCCGGAGCTGGTGGCGCGGTACACCGAGCGGGGCTACTGGACTCACCGGCCGCTGGGGGCGTACCTGTACGCCGCCGCCGACGCCGACCCCGCCAAGACGTGCCTGGTCGACGGCCCGGTACGCCTCACCTTCGCCGAGCTGACCGCCCGCGCCGACGGCGCCGCCGAGCGCCTGCGGGAACTGGGGATACGTCCCGACGACCGGGTGGTGGTGCAGTTGCCCAACTGCTGGGAGTTCGTCGTGCTGACGGTGGCCTGTTTCCGGCTGGGCGCGGTGCCGGTGATGGCGCTGCCGGCGCACCGGCGGCAGGAGATCGCCGCGATCGTGGCGTTGACCGGGGCGCGGGCGCTGGTCGTACCGGACGTGTTGCGGGATTTCGACCACCAGGCGCTGGCCCACGAGGTGGCCGCGGACGCGCCGACCCTGCGGCACGTGCTGGTCGCCGGGACGGACGTCCGCGCGGACAGTGTCGACCTGCGGCGGCTGTGCCGGCCGGCGGACGTCCCGGCGGCGGCCCGCTCGGTGCTGGACGCCGCCGCGCCCGCCGGGTCGGCGGTCGCCCTGTTCCTGCTCTCCGGCGGCACCACCGGGGTGCCGAAGCTGATCGCCCGGACCCACGACGACTACGGCTACATGATGCGCCGGGCCGCCGAGCTGTCCGGGGTGGACGCCTCGACGGTCTACCTGGCGGTGCTGCCGCTGGCGCACGGCTACCCGATGGCCGGGCCGGGCATCCTGGGCACGCTGCTGGCCGGCGGTCGGGTGGTGATCCTGCCGTCGCCCGCGCCGGAGCGGGCGTTCGAGGCGGTGCAGCGGGAACGGGCCACCTTCACCTCGCTGGTACCGGCCGCGGTGCAACGCTGGCTGGAGTACCGGGAGAAGGACCCGGACCGGGACCTCAGCTCGCTGCGCCGGGTCCAGGTCGCCGGTTCCCGGCTGGCCGACCAGGTGGCCCGGCGGGTGACGCCGGTGCTCGGCTGCGAGCTGCAGCAGGTGTACGGCATGGCGGAGGGGCTGCTCTGCCTCACCCGCCCGGACGACCCGCAGGACGTGGTGTGCCACAGCCAGGGCCGGCCGATCTGTCCCGACGACGAGCTGCGGCTGGTCGACGAGGACGGCCGGCCGGTGCCGCCGGGCGAGCCGGGGGTGCTGCTGACCCGGGGGCCGTACACGCCGCGCGGCTACTACCGTTCACCGGAGCTGACCGCGCGGGCGTTCACCGACGGCTGGTACAACACCGGGGACATCGTCCGGTTGCGGCCCGACGGGAACCTGGTCATCGAGGGCCGGGACAAGGACCTGATCAACCGGGGTGGCGAGAAGATCTCCGCCGAGGAGGTGGAGAACTTCGCCTACCAGCTCGACGCGGTGAGCCTGGCCGCCGCGGTCGCCATGCCGGACGCCGAGCTGGGTGAGCGGGTCTGCCTCTACGTGGTGCCGCAGCCCGGCCGGACGGTCACCCTGCAGGAGGTACAAGCGGTGATGCAGCGGGCCGGGGTGGCCGCGTTCAAGCTGCCGGAGCTGCTGGTGACCGTGGACGAGTTGCCGTTCACGGCGGTCGGCAAGGTGAACAAGAAGCAGCTCCGCGCGGACATCGGCCGCCGGCTCGCCGGCTGACCCGCCGGCCGGGCCGGTGGGACGGCCCGGCCACCCGCCGGCCGTCGACGGGGGCGGGACGTGGATGACACGGGGGCGGGGCGCACCGGGTGCGCCCCCGCCCCCGTGTCCGGTCAGGGTTTCGGGATGTCGAACAGGGTGGGGATACGCATGGCCAGCCCCCGGTCGCCCTTGGCCTTCATCCGGCCCAGCACGAACATGGTGACCGGGTTGGCGTTGCTGCTGACCAGTTTCAGGAAGTCGATGTCGCTGAGGGTCAGGGTGAGCCGGGGTTCCCGGTCCGGCCGCTGCGACAGCACGCACTCACCACCGGCGATGACCATCTCGTAGGTGTCCACCGTGCCCTCGCGCCGGTCGCCGACGCTCCAGTGCAGGACGGCCTCGGTGTTCCCGGCCCGGTCGGCGCGGAACAGGGTCGGCATCCGGACGAAGATGCCGTCGAGGATGGTGCGGCGGTGCGGGCCGCCCATCACCCGGCGCAGTTCGTCGACGGGGGTGGCGGTGACCAGTCGGGCGAAGTCTCGGGGTTCCATCAGGGCGGGGTCGGCGTCGGCGAACATGGGTGTCCCTTTCGTCGTACGGGCAGGGAGGGGCCGGCGGGGGTGGCGGCGGGACGCGGCGCGACCGCGACGGCGGGCCGGCGGCACCGGCGTGTCGGGCATCCGACCGGCGGCCGGTGCGTCGGGCGCGGCCGCCTGTCCGTCGAGTATGGAGAGGTCAGCGTGGGCTGCCTACTTCGACGATGCCCGGTCGCCGCCGACGAGAGGGCATGTATGGAGATGTCCCGGGACGGCCGGGGCCGAGATCATGGTGGGGAGGAGGTCGACGGGGGGCGCAGCACCGTGCCCGCGTGACGGTCGACCTCGGGCCGCCGCCCACCGGGCCGGGACACCGAGCTGAGGAGACCGGATGAGAGTGCTCTTCGTGCCGCACGCCAACAAGGCGCACCTGCACATCATGACGCCGTTGGCGTGGGCGCTGCGCACGGCCGGACACGACGTCCGCGTCGCCAGCCAGCCCGAGATCGCCGACGCCATCATCGCGGCCGGGTTCGTGCCGGTCGAGGTGGGTCGGACGCGCACGGAGATGCCGGCCTTCTATCCGGGGGTACGCCCCGGCGAGGCGCCGCCGGTGGTGATGGCCCCCGGTGAACGCCAGGAGATGCCGTTGCAGCAGGACTTCCCCCGGGACAACCCGTTGGAGAAGCTGTCCCGGGCGTCCTGGGGTTTCGCGCTGTTCTCCACCGACGAGATGATCGCCGACCTGGTCACGCTGATCGCCTCGTGGCGGCCCGACCTGGTGGTCTGGGACTCCATGGTGTACGCCGCGCCGGCCGCCGCCACCGTCTGCGGGGTGCCGCACGCCCGGATGATGATGGGCCCGGACGGGATCACCCAGTTGCGCCGCGCCGCCCGGGACCAGGGTGACCCGTTGCGCGACTGGCTGGACCGGGTGCTGGACGGCTACGGCACCCGGTTCGACGAGGACGTCGCCGTCGGGCACTTCACCATCGACCCGATGCCGCCGTGGCAGTACCAGCCCGACGGGCTGCACCTGGTGCCGGTGCGGCACATCGCGGTGAACCCGCCGGCCCGGATCCCCGACTGGTTGCGCGAGGAGCAGCAGCGGCCCCGGATCTGCCTCACCCTCGGCGAGTCGCACCGCAACGGGCGCGGCACCGAGGCACCCGCCGCCGACCTGCTGGACGCGGTGAGCGGGCTGGACGCCGAGGTGATCGCCACCTTCAACGCCAAGCAGCTCGCCACCATCGCGAAGCTGCCGGACAACGTCCGGGTGGTCGACTTCGTGCCGCTGGCGATGCTGCTGCCGAGCTGCGCGGCGATCGTGCACCACGGTGGGGCGGGCACCTTCGCCACCGCCATCGAGCACGCCGTACCGCAGCTGATCATTCCGGGGACGCACTGGGGGTTCCAGTGGTGGGGGCCGCTGGCCCACGCCAACGGCCTGCAGCAGCAGGGCGCCGGCCGGTTCGTCGCCGACGCCGACCACCTCACCTCCGAGGCGCTCGCCGAGGATCTGGCCCGGGTGCTCAAGGACCCGTCGTTCAAGGCGAACGCCGAACGGCTGCGGACCCAGGTGGCCGGCCTGCCCACCCCGAACGACCTGGTCCCGGCGCTGCACCGGCTGGTCGACCAGTACCGGGACGTGGCCGCCGCGCGGGCCGGGCGGCCGACATGACCGGGTCACTGCGGTTGACCACCGACGCCGGCACCTTCGACGCGTTGAGCGCCGGTCCCACCGACGGCCGGGGGGTGCTGCTGCTGCACGGCTTCCCGCAGGGGGCCGTCGAGTGGGAGCACCAGCTCGCGGCGCTGGGCGCGGCCGGCTACCACGCCGTCGCGCCGGACCAGCGCGGCTACTCCCCCGGGGTACGCCCCGACGACGTCGACGCGTACCGGATGGACGCGCTGGTCGACGACGTCGTCGCCGTCGCCGGGCAGCTGGGCTGGTCGCGGTTCGACCTGGTCGGGCACGACTGGGGGGCGGCGATCGGCTGGGCGGTGGCCGACCGGCGTCCGGAGCTGTTGCGGACCTTCACCGCCGTGTCGGTACCGCACCCCCGGCCGTTCGCCGACGCGCTGGCCACCGACGTCGACCAGCAGCGCCGCTCGGCGTACCTGGCGATGTTCCGGCAGCCGGGGCAGGCCGAGGGGATGCTGCTGGCCGACGACGCCGCGTTCCTGCGCCGGATGCTGGGTGCAGCGGGGCCGGCGAAGCTGGCCACCTACCTGGACCGGTTGACCGCGCCCGGCGCGTTGACCGCCGCGTTGAACTGGTACCGGGCGACCCGGCCGGAGGACGTCGAGGCGGGGCCGGTCGAGGTGCCGACGCTGTACGTCTGGGGCAGTGACGACATGGGCGTCGGCCCGGTCGCGGCACACGGGACCGGTGCCTGGGTGACGGCCCCGTACGAGTTCCTCACCTTCGACGGGGTGTCGCACTGGGTGCCCGAGGAGGCGCCGGACCGGCTCTCCGCGGCGCTGCTCGCCCATCTCGCCCGGCACCCGGGATGAGCCGCCCCGCGCCGCCCCGGCGTGTCCCGGGTCGACGCCGGGTTCCGTGTCGGCTCCGGGGGCCGGGCCGCCGCCCGGGGCCACCGACCCACACACCGAGAGGATCGAGATGACCGTTAACAGTACATTCGCCGCCAATGCGGCGTCCACCGGGGGGACACCCGACTTCCCGATGCCCCGTACCTGCCCGTTCGCCCCCGCCCCCGAGTACGTCGGGTTGCGCGCCGAGGCGCCGGTCAGCCGGGTCCGGGTACCGGACGGGCAGCTCGCCTGGCTGGTCACCCGCTACGCCGACGTGCGGCGGCTGCTGACCGATCCCCGGGTGAGCGCCGACCGGTTCCACCCGAACCTGCCGTTGACCGAACCGGTGACCCCGCAGACCCGGCGCAACATCGCCGCCGTGGGCCGCTCGCTGATCGGGCTCGACCAGCCGGAGCACGGCCCGCAGCGGCGGATGCTGATCGGTGACTTCACGCTGCGCCGGGCGCAGGAGATGCGCCCGCACATCCAACGCACCGTCGACGAGTGCATCGACGCGATCCTGGCCGGGCCGAAACCGGTGGACCTGGTCGCCGCACTGGCGCTGCCGGTCCCCGCCTCGATGATCACCAAGCTGCTCGGCATGCCGTACGAGGACCGCGACCTGATCGTCCGCAGCGCCGACGCGCAGTTGCGCCGGACGGTCTCCGCCGAGCAGCGGCAGCAGACCAGCAGCGAGCTACGGGCCTACGTGGACCGGCTGGTCAGCGCGAAGGAGGCGGAGCCGACCGACGACCTGCTCGGCCGGCTGGTGGTGCAGAACCGGCAGACCCCGCTGTTCGACCACGACATGCTCGTCGGGTTGGCGATGCTGCTGCTGGTGGCCGGTTTCGAGACCACCGCCAGCATGATCTCCCTCGGGGTGGCCGGGCTGCTGGAGAACCCCGACCAGCTCGCCGTGGTCACCGGTGACCCGGCGGCGACGGCCCTGGCGGTGGAGGAACTGCTGCGCTACTTCACGGTGGTCGACGCGCTGCCCCGGGTGGCCACCGCGGACATCGAGGTCGGCGGGGTGACGGTCCGGGCCGGCGACGGGCTGCTGCTGTCGTTCGCCTCCGCCAACTGGGACACCGACGTCTTCCCCGACGCCGAGGTGCTGGACGTCCGCCGGGGCGCGCGGCACCACATGGCCTTCGGCTACGGCATCCACCAGTGCATCGGGCAGAACCTGGCCCGCGCCGAGCTGGAGATCGTGTTCCGTACCCTGTTCGCCCGGATCCCCGGGCTGCGGCTGGCCGAGGAACTCGACGGCCTGCCGTTCCGCAAGGAGTCGAACATCTACGGCCTGGACCGGCTGCCGGTGACCTGGTGAGGGAGGCTGCGGTGAGTGGGGGCGACCCGGTGGGCACCGAGGAACCGACGACGACGCTGGTGGTGAGCCGGGGCCTGTGCATCGGCGCCGGGCAGTGCGTGCTGTCCACCCCGGAACTGTTCGACCAGAGCGAGGACGGCCGGGTGCTGCTGCGCCGGCAACCGGACGACGCCGGGCAGGCGCGGGTCGCGGTCGACCTCTGCCCGTCGGGTGCGCTGCGGCTGGCCACCGGGCGACGACCCCGCGACGACGACGATCCGGCGGCACCGGCGAAGGGGTGGGGCTGATGACGACCGGCACCGGTACCCGGATCGCCGTGGTGACCGGCGGGGGGCGGGGCATCGGGCAGGCGATCTGCCAGGGTCTGGCCCGCCGGGGCATGGACGTGGTGGCGGTGGACCTGGTCGACCCGGTCGAGACGGTGGCGCTGGTGGAGGGCGAGGGGCGCAAGGCCCTCGGTGTCACCGGGGACGTCTCGGACCCCGACGACGTCGCCCGGATCGGCGCGGAGATCACCGCCGGGATGGGCGGCTGTCACGTGCTGGTCAACAACGCCGGCATCTACCCGGCCAGGAACATCTTCAAGCTGGAGTACGAGGCGTGGCGCAGGGTGCTGGCGGTCAACCTCGACTCGCAGTTCCTGATGACCAAGGCGGTGCTGCACCACATGTGCGAGGCGCGGTGGGGGCGGATCGTCAACCTCACCTCGAACTCGGTCGGGCTGGCCCTGCCCGGGTTCACCCACTACATGGCCAGCAAGATGGGGGTGATCGGCTTCACCCGGGCGCTCGCCAGCGACGTCGCCGCGTACGGCATCACCGTCAACGCGGTCGGGCCGACCCTGTCGCGTACCCCGGGGCTGGCGGAGAGTCCGATGGCCGGCGCGGCGCAGGAGCACGTGGCGGCGATGCAGGCCATCAAGCGGCCCGGCGAGGCGCAGGACGTGGTCGGCACGGTGGCCTTCCTGGCCAGCGACGACGCCGCCTTCGTCACCGGGCAGACGATCATGGCGGACGGTGGTCTGGTCCGGTTGTGACCGTCCCCGGCCGTTCCGGGGGGTCTGGCCGCTTGCGGGCCCGTCCGTCCGGGGAGGGCCCGCGGGCGCGGGCGTGCGGGGGGGGTCGTCGATTCCCGCACGCCGGCCCGGTGCGACGTGATCCCCTGGTGGGACGGGTGCCACACGCCACCCACCCAGCAAAGCTATTGCCGTTAGCTTTTCGGCTAGCTAGGCTAGCTTCATGACCGACGCCCGGAACAGCACCCGCCCACCGACCCGCCACCTGCACCGCCCCGAGGGCCGCGTCGCCTACGACGTCCAGGGCAGCGGCCCCCTCGTGGTGCTCGTCCCCGGCATGGCCGAGCTGCGCTCGTCCTACCGGTTCCTCGCCCCCGCCCTGGTCGCCGCCGGCTACACGGTGGCCACCACCGACCTGCGCGGCCACGGCGACAGCGACACCACCTTCACCTCCTACGGCGACCCCGAGACCGCCGCCGACATCAGCGCCCTGATCGACGAACTCGGCCGGCCGGCCGTCATCGTGGGCAACTCGATGGCTGCCGGCGCCGGGGTCATCGTCGCCGCCGAGCACCCCGAAAAGGTCCGTGGGCTCGTCCTCGTCGGCCCGTTCGTCCGCAACCCCCGGCAGGCCCCCGGCATGCGGAGCCTCTTCCACCTGCTGATGTCCCCGCTCTGGGTGGCCCGCGTCTGGAAGGCCTACCTGCCCACCCTCTACGCCGGCGCCAAACCGGCCGACTTCGCCGAGTACCGGGCGGCCGTTGTCGCCAAGCTCCGCCAACCCGGCTACGGCACGGCGTTCTCCCGCACGGCGCGGCAGACCGACCACCGGCCCGCCGAGGCACGACTGGCCGACGTGGACACCCCCGTGCTGGTCGTCATGGGGGAACGCGACCCCGACTTCACCGACCCGGCGGCCGAGGCGGCCTGGATCGGCGACACCCTGCGCGGCGAGGTGGTCATGGTGCCCGACGCCGGCCACTACCCGCAGTCCCAGCAGCCCGACCGGACCGCCCGTGCGGTGCTCGACTTCCTCACCCGGATCACCACCCGTGCCTAGGGCCGGCCTCACCACCGACACGGTCGTCGCACGTGGCGCTTACCTGCTCGAAGCGCACCCGGACGACGAACTGACCCTCGCCGCGCTCGCCGAGCACCTCGGCGTCCGCGTCCCGTCGCTCTACAAGCACATCGACGGCCTCCCGGGGCTCCGCCGGGGCATCATGCTCCGCGCCAAGGCGGACCTGGCGACCACACTCGCCGAGGCGTGCGTCGGCCGGGCCCGCGACGACGCCGTCCGCAGCCTCGCCACCGCCTACCGCGGGTGGGCGCGGCAGAACCCGGTGCAGTACCCGATGACCGTCCGGGCGCCCGACCCCGACGACGCCGAGGACCAGCGGGTGAGCGACGCCGCCGTCCAGGTGGTCTACCGCGTGCTCGCCGGCTACCGGCTGCTCGGCGACGACGCGGTCGACGCCACCCGGCTGCTGCGCACCGTCATCCACGGCTTCGTCAGCCTGGAGACCGCCGGGGCGTTCGCCCTCCCCGTCGACCTGGAACGAAGCTACGACCGGGCCGTCGACAGCGTCGTGTCCGCCCTGGAGAACTGGAAGGGCCGGTGACCGCCCCGCCCGCCCGCACCGGCACCCCTGCTCACCCAGGGTCACCCCACTGACGACACGCTGCGTCGACCTGCGCGACGCTGTCCCCGTCGTCCGCGAGGATGGCCGACGGGAGGCGGGCGTCCCCGTCGACGCCCGCCGGCCGGGCAGCCCGCACACACGGGCGTCGCGGGGTGCGGCGTCCCCCCGAGGGGAGCAAGGGTGACACTGTCGGACAGGCTCGCGCCGGAGGCCGGTCGGCTCCGGCTCGGCGACGAGTTGAGCGTCAACCGGTTGGGCTTCGGCACCATGCAACTGCCCGGCCCCGGCTCCTTCGGCCCTCCGGACGACCACGCGGGCGCCCTGGCGGTGCTGCGCCGGGCGGTCGAGTTGGGGGTCAACTACCTCGACACCAGTGACTTCTACGGCCCGCACGTGGCCAACGACCTGATCCGGGAGGCACTGCACCCGTACCCCGACGACCTGGTGATCGGCACCAAGATCGGGGTGGTGCGGGACAGGTGGGGCGACTTCGTGCCCGCCGGGGCACCCGACCAGTTGCGCCGGCAGGTGGAGGAGAACCTGCGCCGGTTGGGCCGGGACCGGTTGGAACTGGTCTACCTGCGCGTCGGCGGGGACGGCCTGCTGCGGCCGGGCGACGTGCGGTTCTCCGAGTCGTTCGCGATGATGGTGCGGCTGCGCGACGAGGGCCTGATCGGCGGCGTCGGGCTCAGCGGCGTCACCGTCAAGCAGCTCGACCAGGCGCGGGCGGCGATCCCGGTCGCCGCCGTGCAGAACCGGTTCCACCTGCTCGACCGGGAGTGCCACGACGTGCTGCGGCGGTGCGCCGAGGAGGACATCGCCTTCGTGCCGTACTTCCCGCTGGGGGCGGGGCTGCTCGGTGCCCGGCACGGGCGGCCGCCGCTGCCGTTCGGGCCCGACTTCAGCGCCGCGCAACGGCGTACCGTCGACGCGGTCGCCGACGGGCACGGCGCGACCCGCGCGCAGGTCGCGATCGCCTGGCTGCTGGCCTACTCGCCGACGGTGCTGGTCATCCCCGGCACCAGCTCGGTGCGGCACCTGGAGGAGAACATGGCCGCCGCCCGGCTGCGGCTGACCCCGGCGGACCGGGCGGCCCTCGACGCGCTGGCCTGACCGGACGATCCGTCGCCGGGTGCCCCGCAGGGGGGTACGGGGCACCCGGCGACGGCTCAGGCGGCGCAGCCCGCGAGCGCCGGGGTGGGGGCGGGCGCACCGGGCAGGCCGAGGAACAGCCGGGTGCAGTCGACGAGGAACTGCGGGTTCTCCTCCGGAACCCAGTGACCCGAGTCCGGTACGACGACCTGCCGCACGTCGGTGCCGACCTGCCGGTAGGAGGCGGCGACGCCGGGGCCGAAGGAGAACGCCGCGCCCATCGCCAGCACCGGCAGGGTCACCGGCTTCGCCGGGGCCTGTGCCCGGTTGTCGGCGTTGTCGGTGGCGAAGGCGCGGTAGTACTCGTAGCCGGCGGTCCGGTCGGCCGGGTCACGGTAGGCGCGGTAGTAGACCTGCCGGTCGATCGTGTCGTGCTGGGACGAGAAGTCGAAGATCCGGTCCAGGTAGACCGGGACGTCGTCGTTGTCGATGAGCAGCTCGGGCGTCGGCGCCGGGGTGGCGTTGAACAGGAAGTGCCAGCTGCGGCTGTACAGGTCCTCCAGGCCGAAGCCGGACAACGCGGTCTCGATCACGATGACCCGGGACACGTCGGCCGGGTAGTCCCGCGCCCACGGGTAGGCCACCAGCGCCCCGACGTCGTGGCCGATCAGGTCGACCCGGCCGAGGCCGAGCTGCTGGGTCGCCGCGTGCAGCCGACGGGCCGTGGTGGCCTTGTCGTACCCGCCGGCCGGGGCGGCCGAGTCACCCAGGCCGGGCAGGTCGAATGCGACGACCGTCCGGCCAGCGCGCAGGGCGGGCAGCACCGGCCGCCACGCCTGCCAGGTCTGCGGCCAGCCGTGCAGCAGCACCAGCGCCGGCCCGCTGCCGCCCCGGACGTAGTGCAGCCTCGTCCCCTCGACCTCGACGTGACCGTGCCGGAAGCCGGCGGGCAGGGCCCGGTCGGCGGTCCCGGCCGGGCCGGCCGGGCCGGCGACCGCGTCGGGGGCGGCCACCAGCAGGAGCACGAGTCCGGCCACGGCGGCGACGGCCCGACGCCACGGGTGGCGGCGCGGCACCGGGGCACCGGGAGAGACGGACGTTCGCGGGAAGCGGCGCACGAGGAGTCCTTTCGTCCGGGTCAGCACTGTCGGGTGACGCGGGGGCGGCGGCCGGGGCGGAATCCGACCCGCCCGCACCGCGACGCCGGTGGCCGGGCGGGGTCGTCGACGGCCGCCCCGCAACGCGTCGTGCGACGACCGATGGGATTCGCGCCGTCGCACCATGTCACCATTCCCCGGCGGGTAGACCACGTCAATGGTCGATGTTGCGCACGTTCCGAGACGACAGGTCGACATCCCCGCACGTATGGTCAGGACATGGCGACCGACAGTGCCGTGGTGGTCGGCGCGAGCATCGGCGGGTTGCTGGCCGCCCGCGCCCTGTCCGAGACCTACGGCCGGGTCACCCTGGTCGACCGCGATCCCCTGCCCGAGCAGGCCACCAGCCGCCGCGGGGTGCCGCAGGGCCGGCAACTGCACGTGCTGCTGGACCGGGGGCGGCAGGTGCTGGAGGACCTGCTGCCCGGGGTCACCGGGGAGCTGACCGCACTCGGCGCGCCCCTGGTGGACCTGCACGGTCAGGTGCGCTGGTACAACGACGGCTACCGGATGCGGCCGGCGACGTCCGGGCTGCGGGCGATCGGGGTGAGCCGTCCCCTGCTGGAACAGGTCGTCCGCAACCGGGTGACCGCGCTGCCGGGGGTGACCGCGCTGCCCGGACACGAGGTGACCGACCTGGTCGGCACGCCGGACCGGCGACGGGTGACCGGGGTACGGGTGCACCGCCGGGCCGACGGCCCCTCGGCCACCCGCGAACTCTCCGCCGATCTGGTGGTCGACGCCGGCGGACGGGGCACCCGCAGCCCGGTGTGGCTGGCCGGGCTCGGCTACCGGCCCGCCCCGCAGGACCAGGTGGACGTCGGCCTGACCTACGTCACCCGGCTCTACCAGCGGGACCCGCGGCACCTCGACGGGCTGCTCGGCGTGCTCACCAACGCGGTGCCCGGCCGTACCCGGGGCGGCATCGTGGCGGTGCAGGAGCAGGACCGGTTCGCGGTGGCCCTCAGCGGGATGTTCGGTGAGGAACCACCGCTCGACGACGCCGGCCTGCTCGCCTACGCCGAGAGCCTGCCGGCGCCGGAGATCGGCGCGCTGCTGCGGCAGGCCCGCCCGCTCGGCGCGCCGGCCCGGATGCGCTTCCCGGCCAGCGTCCGCCGCCGCTACGAGCGGCTGCGCCGCTTCCCCGCCGGATACCTGGTCTTCGGCGACGCGCTGTGCAGCTTCAACCCGGTCTACGGGCAGGGCATCACGGTCGCCGCGCTACAGGCGGTGGAACTGGCCCGGCTGCTGCCCGCCGGGCCGCACGGGCTGGCCCGGCGGTTCTTCCGGCGCGCCGCCCGGGTGATCGACATGCCGTGGTCCATCACGGTCGGCACCGACCTGCGCTTCCCCGAGGTCCCCGGACCCCGGTCGCTGCGGGTGCGGCTGACCAACGCCTACGTGCACCGGCTGCACGCCGCCGCCACCGCCGACCCGACGCTCGGTGCGGCGTTCCTGCGGGTACTCAACCTGGTCGACCCGCCGCAGCGGCTGCTCGTCCCGCCGGTCGCGGCGCGGGTGCTGACCGGCGCGCGGGCGGGGTCCCGGTCGACCGGCCGGCGCGCCGAAGTCAGCACGCACGGATAAGACCGCACCGGTACGCCTCGGCATGCTGTGAGCGGGCAGCGGTCGCTGCCCGGCGGGTGCGACGGCGTACGGCGTCACCCGTCAGGGCCCGGAGACCCGTGGGTCGGACGCCCTGCCGGGGCGGGTCGTCGTCCGGTCGGCCGTGCGCCCGCCCGGATCGGCAGAGACGAGGCACGATGGCCCTGCGAGAAAGCCCCGAGCCCCCCCTCCCCCGGCGGCCGGTGTCGCCGGCACCGGTCGGGCTGGCCCCGGCGGCACCCACCCGGCACGGCACCGCCGCGCTGGTCAGCGCCGCCGCCGGCGTGCTGCTGGCGGTGCTCTGGTCGTTCGAGTTCGTCGACTCGGTCATCGGTGACACGGTGGCCAACAACCTGCTCGGCCACGACGCGAAGGCGACGGCGATCGGCGGCACCGGGGCGGGTCTACTGTTCGCCTTCGTCTCCGGGTTCGCCGGCACCTTCACCGCCTGCAACATCGCGATGGTCGCCTCGGTCGGGCCGTTGAGCCAGGCGGGGGCGTCGAACCGGCTGCGGCACCACCTGCGGTCGCTGCTGCGGCCGGTGGGCTGGTTGGCGCTGGGGATGGTCGCGGTCTCCGCGACGTACGGCGCGGTGGGGGTGCTGATCGGCGACGGCCTGCCACAACTGTCCACCGACACGGTCGGCGGCATGCCGGTGCGGCTGATCCAGTCGTCGGTGGTGTTCGGGGTGATCGGCCTGGTGCTGGCCCTGCTCGGGCTCAGCGCCCTCGGGTTGGTGCCCGACGTGTTCGCCCGCCGGCCGGTGGCCCGGGTGGTGCTGATCGGGGCGCTGATCGGCGGTTTCCTGATCGGGCGGCCGTACCCGCTGTTCAACAAGCTGTTCCACTGGGCGGTGGAGACCGGCAACCCGGTGTACGGCGCGGCGGCGTTCACCCTCCAGTCGCTGGGCAACATCGTGGTGGTCACGCTGCTCTTCGTCGTCATCGTGCTGGTCACCCGGGGTGGTTTCCTGCGCTGGATGACCGACCCGGCCCGCTCGGCGCTGGTGACCGGCACCCTGCTGGTCGCCCTGGGCGTGTTCACCGTCGTCTACTGGGACCTGCGGGTGCCGTCGATCTTCGGCGTCGGCTGGTTCCCCACCATGCCCTACAACTGACCCGCCCCTCCCGTCCCCCTGCGCCCCGGCGTCCGCCGCCGACCTCGTTGATCAAGAGGTTTGCGTCACCGATGATCTTCGGGTCGACGCGAACCTCTTGATCAACCCCGCCTCGGGCGGGGGGTGGGGGGGTGGGGGGGTGGGGTGCCGGGTGGGGTGCCGGGTGGGTCAGGTGGGTGGGGCGGCGACGCTGGCGCGGTGCACGAGGGTCGGGGCGATGGTGTGCCGCTCCACCACACCCGGGCCGGCTTCGATCTGGCGCAGCAGCATCGCCAGGCCGGCGCGGGCCACCGCGTCGAAGTCGGGCCGCACGGTGGTCAACGGCGGGATGAAGTACGCCGCCTCCGGCACGTCGTCGAAGCCGACCACGCTGATCTCCTCCGGCACCCGACGCCCGCGTTCGCTCAACGCCCGCAGCACCCCGAGGGCGAGGTGGTCGTTGGCGGCGAAGATCGCCGTCACCTCCGGCATCCGGGCCAGCATCTGCCCACACCGGTAGCCGGACGCGGCGCTCCAGTCGGCCGACAGCACCGGCGGCACCTCCGCGCCGGCCGCCCGCAGCGCCGCCCGCCAGCCCTCGACCCGCCCGGCGCTGTCGAACCAGTCCGCCGGGCCGGAGACGTGCCACACCGTGCGGTGCCCGGCGTCCAGCAGGTGCCGGGTGGCCAGCCCGGCCCCGGCCGCCTGGTCGACGGTGACCAGCGCCGCCTCCCGGGCCGGATCGCCGTCGACGGTGACCAGCGGCACGCCGTGCGGCAGGTGGTCGAGCGCCTCGTCGGCGGAGGCCACCGGGGCGATCACCACGATGCCGGCGACCCGGTGGTCGAGGTGCCGCTCCACGGCGGCGGAGATGGACCGCCGGTCGAGGGTGCTGACGCTGCCCACACTGACCGCGAACCCCGCCGACGCGGCGGCCTGCTCCAGGGCCGCCAGCAGCGACGCCGGCCCGTAGAGGGTGCTGTTCTGGGCGACCACCCCGATCAGCTGGGAGCGGCCGGTGACCAGCGCCCGCGCCGCGCGGTTCGGCCGGTAGCCCAGCTCGGCGATCGCCGCGCGGACCCGCACCCGGGTCTGTTCCCGCACGTTCGGGTGGTCGTTGAGCACCCGGGAGACCGTCTGGTGGGAGACTCCCGCGAGGCGGGCGACGTCCGTCATCGCAGGACCACGCATGGGGGCCATTATCCACCGGGGCGGCCCCGCCGGACGCCGGTGTCCGCGCCACCCGGGGACCGGAAGTTCCGGTGGGACGGGCCGCCTTGCCAAGCCGGACACGGGCTAACGATACTCATGGATGTTCCTGAGCCGGACATGATCGAGCGCCGGGCAGCCTCGATCGGCGCAGCCGCACGTCCGCGATCATCCGGAGGAACCCGTGAGACCCAGGATCAAACTGCTCGGCACCGCCCTGGTCGCCGCCGCACTCACCGCGCTGGCCGCGATCGCCGCCCCCACCCCCGCCTCGGCGGCGACGTTGACCCAGGTGACCAACTTCGGGGCCAACCCGAGCAACCTGCAGATGTACCTGTACGTGCCGAACACGGTGGCGGCCCGGCCGGGCCTGCTGGTGGCGGTGCACTACTGCACCGGCAGCGGCCCCGCGTTCTACTCCGGCACCCAGTACGCGGCCCTGGCCGACCGGTACGGCTACATCGTCATCTACCCGTCGGTGACCCGCAGCAGCAAGTGCTTCGACGTCTCCTCCCCGCAGGCGCTGCGCCGCGACGGGGGCAGCGACCCGGTGGGCATCAAGTCGATGGTCGACTACGTCCGGGCCCGGTACCCCGTCGACCCGAACCGGATCTTCGCCACCGGCACCTCGTCCGGGGCGATGATGACCAACGTGCTGCTCGGTGACTACCCGGACGTGTTCGCGGCGGGCGCGGCCTTCGCCGGGGTGCCGTTCGGCTGCTTCGCCACCACCGACGGCTCGGAGTGGAACAGCCAGTGCGCCAACGGGCAGGTCAGCAAGACCGCGCAGCAGTGGGGCGACCTGGTCCGCAACGCCTACCCGGGCTACACCGGCAAGCGGCCCCGGATGCAGTTGTGGCACGGCACCAACGACGAGACGCTGCGCTACCCGAACTTCGGCGAGGAGGTCAAGCAGTGGACGAACGTCCAGGGGCTGAGCCAGACGCCGACGTTCACCGACACCCCGCAGGCCGGCTACACCCGCACCCGGTACGGCGGTAGCGGCGGCACCGCGCCGGTCGAGGCGATCAGCATGCAGGGCGTCACGCACAACCTGCCGGTCGACGCCGCCCAGGCGATCCGCTTCTTCGGCCTGGACGCCCCGCCCACCACCACCCCGCCGCCCACCACCACGCCGCCGCCGACCACCACCCCGCCCCCCACCACGACCCCGCCGCCGCCCACCACGACGCCGCCGGTGCCGACCACCACCCCGCCGACGCCGTTCCCGCCGACGCCCACCACGCCCGGTCCGGGTGCCGGCTGCCAGGTCGGTTACACGGTCAACGCCTGGAACACCGGCCTGACCACCGCCGTCACGATCACCAACACCAGCGGTACGGCGGTCAACGGTTGGAGCCTGGCGTTCACCCTGCCCGCCGGACAGACCATCACCGGCGGCTGGAACGCGACGTACTCGCCGACCAGCGGGGCGGTCACCGCCCGCAACGTCTCCTACAACGGCACGATCGCGCCGGGCGCCTCGGTGAGCATCGGCTTCCAGGCCAACCACACCGGCAACACCGCGAAACCGGCCTTCTTCACCCTCAACGACACCCCCTGCGCGGTCGTCTGACCGTACCCACTGGCGGTGATCAAGAGGTTGGCGTCACCGGAACCGATCCGGATGACACGAACCTCTTGATCACCGCCGCTCCCCTCCCCCCGCCGACCGGCCGGTCCGGTTGTCGCGCGGACGGGCGGGGTGGGGTGGTTCGGTGGATGTGGGGGTACGGGCGGATCGCTAGGGTGACGGTGACGGGGGGTCGCCCGGGGTCGCGGGCCGGGGTCGCCGGCCGCGCGGGGACGGGCGGCGGTGCGCAGCCCGGTGGACCAGCCGCGAGCCGCCCACGCCGTCGTCACCACCCAGCGTCCACAAGGGAGCGTCTATGCGTCTGACTCTATCGATGGAACCGGTACGTCGCCGGTTGCCCGCGTTCGCTCTCGGCCTGGGGGCGGTCACCCTGGTCGCCACCCCCGCCGCCGCCGTGCCGGCAGTCGGTCACCCGGCGGGCCCCGCCACGGGCGTCGCCTCCGTGACCGCCCGGCCCCCGGCCGCCCGCGCGGCGGGCTGGACGCCGGTGCCGGGCACGGCACAGGCCCGGTCCGCGCCGGCCACCGCCACCTACGGCGGCGAGCTGCACGTCTTCGTGCAGGGCCCCGACGGGCAGGTGCGGGTCAATCGGTACGACACCGACCCCGACGCCTGGTCCGGCTGGTCCACCGTCCCCGGTGACGCCGCGGCGACCTCGGCACCGGCGGCGGCCGTCTACGGCGGGGAACTGCACCTGTTCGTGCAGTCCGACCAGAAGGTACGCACCAACCGGTACGCCCTGGACACCGGCACCTGGTCCGGCTGGAGCACGATCGGTGGCACCACGTCCGCGTCGTCGGCCCCGTCCGCCACCGTCTACGGCGGCCAACTGCACCTGTTCGTCAGGGGCGCGAACGGCAAGGTCCGCACCAACCGGTACACGCTGGACACCGCCGCCTGGTCCGGCTGGACCACCCTCGCCGGCCCGACGGGCGCCAACTCGGCCCCGTCCGCCGCCATCTACGGCGGGTACCTGCACGTCTTCGTCCGCGGCACCAACGGCAACGTGCGCACCAACACGTACTCGCTGTCCGGCACCTGGTCGGGGTGGAGCGACGTACCCGGCACCGCACGTGCCGCGTCCGCGCCGGCCGCCCTGGTCTACGGTGGCGGGCTGCACGTCTTCGTCCGCACCGGCGGCGACGACCTACGCACCGCCTGGTACCTCCAGGACTCCGGCGCGTGGACGGGGTGGAGCACGGTCGACGGCCCCGGACAGACGATCTCCGCCCCGGCGGGAAGCGTCTACGGCGGTCTGGTGCGGCTGTTCGTCCGGGGCGCCGACGACGAGGTCTACCAGGGCCAGCCCTGACGGCTGCCGCTGCGCCGCCACCCCGTCCACCGACCCGGTGAACGGGGTGGCGTCGGGTCGGGGCCGGACGGTGATGTCTAGAGTCCGGGGCATGGATGCGCAGGGGCGACGGGCGGTCGTGGTGGGCAACAGCGACGGCGTCGGGCTGGCTTTGACCCGGCAACTGGTGGCGGCCGGCTGGACCGTCGCCGGGGTGTCCCGCAGCGGCAGCGACCTGACCGCCCCCGGGTACGCCCACCACGTCGCCGACGTCACCGGCGACACCTACCGCACGGTGCTGGCCGGGGCGGTCGACCGGCTCGGCGGGGTGGACGTGTGCGTCTACGCGGCGGGGGTCGGTGAGTTCTTCGACCTCGGTGACCTGGCGGCGCAGACCCGGGCGCTGGAGGTCAACCTGATCGGCGCGGCGCGCACCGTGGAGGTGGTCGTGCCGGCGATGGTGGCCGGGGGCGGTGGTCACCTCGTGGGCCTGTCCAGCCTCGCCGACGTCGCCCCGTCGGCCCAGGCCCCCGGGTACGCCGCCGCCAAGGCGGGGTTGACGTCGTACCTGGTGGGGTTGCGGGGCGCACTGCGCCCGCACGGGGTGCGGGTGACCGTCGTGCGGTTCGGGTTCGTCGACACCAAGATGGCGAAGTCGCCGGTCAAGCCGATGCTGCTCAGTGTGGAGCGGGCCGCCGACGTGGTGCGCGACTGCCTGCGTACCCGGCCGGCGGTCGTCTCCCGACCCCGCCGGATGGCCGCGGTGGTACGGGCGGCCGGGGTGGCGACGAGGGTGGCCGCCCGACGGTGAGCCGTCCCGGCGGTGCGACCGGGCCGACGGCGGCACGACACGACGCCACCCGGGTCCGACGCCTTGAATTCGCCACGATCATCGTGGGATTCTGATGCGTCGATGGCTTGCCACGCGTGGGGCTGACAGTCGTCCAGGGCAACCGGGAGCCGCTGGGTTTCCGGGGGACGGCGACAAGCACGACGGAACGACGCCAGCACTCCCGTCCATCAGTCCCGCCCGCCGTCTCGACGCCCCCGTGGGCGACGCAACCCCGACCGGCCGGGCGGTGTGCTGTGGTGACCCCCGAAGGAACCCCGTATGAACAGAGTTTCCGCCCCACCGTCGCGCCCGTCGCGTCGCGGCCCGGGGCGCGTGACGGCGCTCGCCGCGAGCCTGCTGCTCGCCACCGGCGGGCTCGCCGTGACCGGCCCGTCGCCCGCCGACGCGGCGGCCGACCCGGTGGCCGTGACCGTCAACGCCAACGCCGGGCTGGCCACCGTGCCGGCCACCGCGTTGGGCGTCAACCACGCCATCTGGGACTCCCAGCTCGGCACCAACGAGACATCGGACCTGCTCAAGGCCGCCGGCGTGCGGATGATGCGCTACCCGGGCGGCTCCTACGCCGACATCTACCACTGGCGCGACCACACCGCGCCCGGCGGGTACGTCGCCCCGAACACCGACTTCGACACCTTCATGGCCGCCGCCCGGCGGGTCGGCGCCCAGCCGATGATCATCGCGAACTACGGCACCGGCACCCCCGCCGAGGCCGCCGACTGGGTCCGCTACGCCAACATCACCAAGGGGTACGGCGCGAAGTGGTGGACGGTCGGCAACGAGAACTACGGCAACGGGCACTACGGCTCGGCCTGGGAGGCCGACGACCACGCCGACAAGAGCGCCAGCCAGTACGCCCGGCTGGTGGTCGAGTACGCCGACGCGATGAAGGCGGTCGACCCGACGATCAAGGTCGGCGCGGTGCTGACCATGCCGGGCAACTGGCCGGACGGGATCACCGCCGGCAGTGACCCGGGCCCGTGGAACCGGACCGTGCTCTCCATCGCCGGCCCGAAGATCGACTTCGTGGACGTACACTGGTACCCGGGTGGCAGCGCCGCCGAGTCGCTGGCCCGCACGGCCCACATCGACGAGGCGGCCCACCTGCTGCGCGACCAGCTCGCCCGGTACGCCGGCCCGAACGCCGCCCGGATCGGCATCAGCTTCACCGAGCTGAACGTCGGCACCGGGCAGAACACCCAGCCGGGTGCGCTGTTCCTCGCCGACGCCTACAGCGACCTGCTGGAGAACGGCGTGTTCACGGTCCAGTGGTGGAACGTGCACAACGGCATCGGCACCGTCACCGAGGTGGCCGGGCAGACCGACTACGGCGACTTCGGGCTGCTGTCCAGCGGCGGGTGCACCGCCGACAACTCGGTCTGCGAGCCGCCGCTGAACACCCCGTTCGCCCCGTACCACGCGCTGTCGATGATGAACCTGTTCGCCCGGCCGGGTGACCAGTTCGTCCGGGCCGCCACCGACGAGCCGCTGGTCACCGCGCACGCCGTGCGGCGCACCGACGGGGATCTCGCGGTGCTGCTGGTCAACAAGGACCCGGCCAACGCCCGGCCGGTCACCATCGACTACGCCGGCTTCACCCCGTCGGACGCCGCGCCGACGACGTACTCGCTGACCAACGGGGCCTCCGGCGTGGTCACCGGGCAGTCCGGCAGCGCCGGCAGCGCGACGTTGCCGGCGTACTCGCTGACCACGCTGGTGCTGCGGCCCTCGTCGCCGGTCACCGCGCACCCCGCCCCGCCGGGGCAGCCCACGGCGGGCGGGGTGACCGACCGGTCGGCGACGATCTCCTGGTCGCCGGCCCCGCCGAAGGGCGCCCCGATCGCCAAGTACGAGGTGTACCGGCAGAACGGCACGGTCAGCGAGCAGCTCGGCGAGACGGCCGGCACCTCGTTCACCGTTGACAACCTCGTCCCCGGCACCCGGTACACGCTCAACGTGCTGACCCGGGACACCGCCGGGAAGGTGTCGTGGTCGTCGTCGCCGGTCACCTTCACCACCGCCGGACCGGCCGACAGCAGCTGCACCGTCCGGCCCACCGTCGCCAGTGACTGGGGCAACGGCTGGGTCGGCAACGTCGAGATCGTCAACAACGGGGCGAACCCCGTCGACGGTTGGACGCTGACCTTCACCTGGCCGACCGGTTGGCAGCAGGTGAGCAGCGGCTGGAACGCCACCTGGACGCAGACCGGGCGTACCGTGACGGTCGCCGCCACCGACGACAACCGGCGGATCGCCGCCGGGGGCAGCACCACCGCCGGTTTCGTCGGCGCCTACAGCGGCCCGAACGTCCCGCCCACCGGGTTCGTGCTCAACGGCACCCCCTGCACCGTGGGGTGACCGGGCCGGGTGGCCGTCGGCGCAGCGGTGCTGCGTCGGCGGCCACCCGGGGGTCGGTCAGAAACCGGCCGCGTGCGCGGCGGCGGTGCCGCCGACCACCGGAAGAACGATCTTGCTGCTCTTCAGGGCGACCTGGATGTTCGCGGCGGTGGTGTCCGCCTGGCTGGAGTACTGCGGGTAGCTGGCCACGATGATCACGCCGATCCGGTGGCCCGGCTTGAACACGTAGTCCTCCGGCAGCAGCGGGAAGGTGAAGTTGTACGACTCCCCCACCACCAGCGGCACGGCGGTCCGGATCGACTGCCGGTTCTGGGCGTCCATGATGCCCTTGGTGACCAGCTCGTAGTCGGCGGTGGCGACCCGCTTGGCGGTCTGCTTGTAGCAGCCGTCGTCGGTCGGGCTGTTCAGCCCCCAGCAGTCCTCGGTGGCCAGGGTGACGATGCCCTCACCGGAGGCCCGGTGCGCCACCCGCTCGTCGGTGCCGTAGTCGACCAGGATCGCCCCGAAGTTGGTGTCGGTCTGGTCGGCCGAGGCCCGCAGCTGCACCGTCGGCGTACCCGAGATGTGCAGGGGCGCGGTCAGCGGCGCGGACAGGAACGCCAGCCGGTTCGGCTGCACCGTGTCCGGGTTGAGGATCATGGTGTTCTGGCTCTGGGTCCGGCTGTCCTGGAACGCGCCGGTCGCCGGCTTCGCGGTCGGCACCAGCTTCAGGCCGCCGGCCCCGGTGATGCCGGGCTGGAGGAACACCTCGGTGTCGGCCTTGCCGGGGATCGGCCAGTCGGCGTGGGTCTCCCACACGTCGGCGGCCCGCTCCAGGTCGACCCGGGGCTCGTCCATGATGCCGTTGGCGATCCCGTGCAGCCAGAAGTCGAACCACCGGTGCAGGGTGGACACCCAGACCGCCCGCCGCGAGTCGAACGGGTCGACGTGCCCCTCCTGGGACAGCCACAGCTTGCGCTGGATGTTGTTCTCCGCCAGGGCGTACCAGAACTTGCTGAAGTGGTCCGCGCGGACGTTGTCGTCGTTGAGACCATGGTAGAGCAGCACGCTGGCGGTGATGTTGGGGACCTTCTTGACGTAGCTGCGCTCGTTCCAGAAGGCGGTGTAGTCGCCGGTCTCGTCGCCGTCGGCGGCGGCCATCGCGTCCCGTACCGGCTTGCAGTACTCCCGCCGGTCGGGGTTGGTGACCGTGTTGGCCAGCGACGCCACGTAGCTGTTACCCCGGGTGACCACCCCGTTGCTGCGCACGTAGTCGTAGTACTCGGTGGGGCCGCTGATCGGCACCACCGTGGTCAGGCCCTTGACGCCGGTCACCGCCGTCGCCATGGCCAGCGAGCCGTCGTACGACTTGCCGATCATACCGGACCTGCCGTTGTGCCAGTCGGCGGTGACCACCTGGCCGGCGGCGTTGCGCGCGGTGGCCCGGCCGTTGAGCCAGTTGATCGCCTGCTTGGCGCTGAGATTGTCCTGGTTGGCGTTGGTGGTGGGGCAGCCGGTGGAGTTGTTGGTGCCCACCATGTCCAGCAGGATCACCGCGTAGCCGCGCGGCACGAAGTAGTTGTCGTAGAACAGTGGCCACTTGTCGAGCAGGCCGTCGCCGTCCAGGTCGGCCTTGCACTCGGACTCGTTGCCCCGGCAGACCGTCGAGTAGTAGGGGCTGGCGTCCATGATGACCGGCACCTTGAGCCCGTTCGCGGTGGCCGCCGGTCGCATCAGGTCGAACGCGATGATGTCGCGCAGGCCGTCGTTGTCGCTGTCGAAGGTGGAGTCGATGAACAGGCGTTCCCGGATGGCGTCGGCGTAGCCGAACACCGGCTGGGTGACCCCGTCCTGGACCACGATCGCCGGCCCGTCCGCCGCCGCCACCGCCCGTGGCGCCGCGCCCAGGGCGGCGAGCAGCACCGCGGACAGTACGGCCGCCCCGGCGCGAAGGGGCGTTCCCATTGCAGCCATGCAGTCTCCTTGAGAGTCCCGAGACCCGGCACGCTATGGGCCGGCCGACCGGCACCACCACCTGCACCTGTAGGAACTTTGCCCACGCCGCCCCGACGACGCCGCCCCGCCCGCACCGACGGGCGGCCCGACGGGCGGTGGCGGTGGGGCGCGCCGGTCAGTCCCGGTAGCCCCACTGCCGCAGCGGCTTGTCCAGCACCCGTTCCACGGCGGCGAGCTGCGCGACGCCCAACTCCTCGTGGTAGGCGGCCTGCCGTCCGGCGTGGAACCGGTAGCGTCCGAAACCCTTCTCGAACGCCGGTGACCAGTCCAGGCCGAGGAAGTCGAGCATCCGGGCCACCTCGGCGCGCGGGTCGGCGAGCAGGTCCTCGTAGCGCACGTCGAGCCACTGCCCCTCCGGGTGCGCGGCGCGGGCCTCGGCGAAGGAGTCCATCAGCATCTTCCAGCCGAGCGCGGCGAGCACCGGGAACGACCTGTCGTACTCCTCCCACTCCCGGCGCAGGTCGGTCGGCAGCGGGCCGAGGAACCAGTTGTCCGGCCCCCGCCAGCCGTCCCACCAACCCATCTGGAGCCAGGAGTTGGTCACCGCCCGGCCGTCGCGGACCACGTTGACCACCCGCAGCTGCGGGTAACCGGCCCGCAGAAACCCCGTCCTCGGCCAGCCCGTCACGTGGTGCAGCAGCAGCCGGCAGCCCTGCCGGGCGATCCGGGCGTCGAAGAAGGCCCGCAGCCGCCGCCCCAGGTACGGGGTCAGATCGTCGGCGGTCAGGTCCCGGCACGGGCGGGAGAACCCGGCCACCACGTGCCGGTCCAGCAGGTGGTACGCCTCCGACGGGGCGACCCGCAGCCGGCCCTTCTCCAGCAGCCGGCGGCTGTGCCGCAGCGACGTCATGCCCGCCGGGCGGGGCGCGGAACGCCGGTAGAGCGGGCCGTTGAACCGGCCGGCCAGGTTGAGCCGGGACAGCTTGTCGTCGACCCCGGAGACGAACCCGACCCCGGGATGCCGGGACAGCAGTTCCTGCACCAGGGTCGACCCGCACCGCCCGGTCCCCACCACCACCGCCAACATCACTCAGCCCTCCTCGTGCCCGGTCGACCCCGCCCGCCCGACACCCACCGACCGTCCACCGGCCGCAGCCGGCCCGCCCCGCGCGGGCCGCCCCGCCCCGGCCGGTGCCGGGACGCCGCGCCGCCACGGGTAGCCGAACCGGCGCAGCCCCGGCACGGTCAGCGCGGTGACCAGCGCGTACGACCATCGGGACAGGTCGTGCCGCCACTGCACGTCGGCGGTGATCGGCACCGGGCCGGTCCGGTGCCGCGACGGGTTCCCGGCCACCGAGTGCGTCGGCGTCAGCCGGACCGTCGCCGGGCCGGTGAACGGGCCGCCGTCGGGGTCCACCCCGGCGAACGCGGCGATCCGGGCGAGCGTCGCCTCCGGTTCGGCGGTCAGGTCCTCGTAGCGCACCCGCAGGTAACCCGTCGGGGCGCGGTCGGCCCACAGCCGGACGGTGACGGTGTTCCAGACCAGCCAGAGCAGGGCCGCCTTGCCCACCGGCGGCCGGCTCATCAGCTCGGGGTCGGCGTCGCCGTCGAGGCCCCGGCGGCGGCGCCAGGAGAACGCGGTGGCGCGGGGGTCGCGGACCAGGTGCAGCACCCGCAGCTCGATGCCGGGCAGCGCGCCGACCAGCGCGCCGTACGGGGGCAGCTTCGACGAGTCGACCACCACCCGGGCCCCGGTGTGCCGGGCCACGGCCGCGTACAGGTCGGCCAGCGTCGCGTCGTCGGGGTGCACGGGCACCGGCCGGACACCACGGCGGTGCCGGCGCAGCAGCGTCGGCAGGCCGCGCATCCGCAGCCGCCCGCGCAGCCCGGCGGCGATCGCGGCGGCCCGGTCGGTCGGCAGCTCCCGGCGCACCCCGCTCCACAGCGGGCAGTCCCGCAACGGCCGGCCGCAGCCGCAGGGCCGGTTCTCCACCTCGCCGCGCTGCCACAGGTAGCGCAGTTCCCCGGCGGCGAAGACCCCGTCGTACTGGCCCAGCACGGTGGTGACCAGGGTGCTGCCGCTGCGCCCGCTGCCGGCCAGGTAGAGCACCCGCACCGGGGGGTTCACACCGGCTCCCGCACGGTCCGCGCGGCGGTCGCGTAGACCTCCCGCAACCGGGTCAGGTGCGCCTGCGGGGAGAAGTCCCGCTCCACCCGCGCCCGCCCGGCCCGCCCCATCCGGTACGCCCGAGCCGGGTCGGCCAGCACCCGGTGCAGCCCGGCGGCCAGCGCGGCCGGGTCGTCGGCGGGCACCACCTCGCCGTCCACCCCCGGGGTCACCAGCTCCGGCAGGCCACCCAGGTCGGAGGCGACCACCGGCACCCCGCAGCCGTACGCCTCCAGCACCGCCATCGGCTGGTTCTCGTTCCACCGCGACGGCACCGCCACCACCGTGGCCGAGCGGACCAGCTCGTGCAGCCGGGCCTTGTCCAGCCGGCCGTGGAACCGGACCCGGCCGGGGGCCCGCCGCCGGGCCAGCTCGGTCAGCCCGTCGCGGGCCGGGCCGTCCCCGGCCACCTCCAGCACGACGTCGTCGGGCAGCCGGGTGAGCGCCTCGATCAGCACGTCGACGCCCTTCTCGGCCGCCAGCCGACCGGCGAAGACCACCGGGCCGCCGGGTGCCGTCTTCACCGCCGTCGTGGCGACGTCGACGAAGTGCGACACCACGTGCATCCGGTCGGGGAAGACCCCGGCCCGGCGCATCACGTCGGCCAGGAACCGGCTGGGGCTGACGAACGCCTGCACCGGCCCGTACGCCCGGGTGGTGCGGTGCAGCCACGATTCGACGGCGAGCAGCGAGCTGGCCCCCAGCGAGCCGTCCTTGCAGCGGCGGCGGGCCGCGCGCAGCGGCCCGCCGGTCACGCAGGCCTCGCAGACCGTCCCCCGGTCGAGCATCTGGTAGCTGGGGCAGGCCAGCTTGTAGTCGTGCAGGGTCATCACGGCCGGCACCCGGGCGGCCCGCACCGCGGCCAGCACGGACGGGGAGAGCTGGTGGTAGATGTTGTGCAGGTGGACCACGTCGGGCCGGAACTCGTCGAGCACCCGGGCCAGGCCCCGCCGGCTGGCCGGCGACCAGATCATCCGGGCCGCGACCGCCGCGCGGGCACCCGCGCCGCGCGGCGTCGGGTCCAGCTCCACGTGGGACGGGAAGTGCCTGGCGTACGGGGTGGGGGCGTCGTTGTCCGGGTGGGTCATGCCGAAGAAGGCCACCTCGTCGCCGTCGCCCCGTTGCAGCTCGGCGACGTCGAGCAGGTAGCCCTCGGCGCCGCCGCGCCGGTAGAGGAACTTGTTGACGTGGAGGACACGCATCGGCCTGCTCCGGGGGTGGCTGCTGGGGTCCGTCGGGGGTCGCGGGGTGGGGTGGTCGCCCCGGACAGCAGCGGTGACCAGGGGCCCCACCGTATGCAACACCCCCGTCGTGAGTCCAGCTCATGATCCCCAAGTAGCCACACGGCCCATCGCCGGCTGACCACACGGCCACGTGGTCAGCCGCGATGATCTGCCGGTACCGTGTGCCCCACCCCGCCCGACGTGCCCGAGGAGGACCCGGTGCCCCACCCCGACGAACCCTCGGCGCTGGCGTACACCGCCCGACGGGTCCGCCGGCACCTGCGCTGGGCCCGTACCGAGGGCGTCCGGCGGCTGATCGAGGAGGACCGGCTCGACCCGGTCGAGCGGGCCCGCACCGCGCTGGCGAAGTGGCGCTGGCGACGGGCCCACCCCGGGCCGCCCGGCCGGGCCGTCCCGGTCTACCTGGTGGGGCTGCAACGCTCCGGCACCAACATGCTGACCCGGGGGCTGGACGCCGACCCGTCGGTGGAGGTCCGCAACGAGAACGACCGGGCCGTGTTCCACCGCTTCCGGCTGCGCCCCGACCCGGTGCTGGCCGCCGTCATCCGGCGCAGCCGGCACCGTTACGTGCTGGTCAAGCCACTGTGCGACACGCACCGGGTGGACGAGCTGCTCGACCTGGCCGGGGTCGCGCCGGGGCGGGCGCTGTGGGCGTACCGGGACGTCGACGACCGGGCCCGCTCCGAGGTGGCGAAGTTCGGCGACGCCAACCTACGGGCGCTGCGGGCCATCGCCGACGGCACCATCTCCGACCGCTGGCAGGGGCAGCGCCTGGACGCGCCGACCCGGGACCTGGTGGCCGGCTTCGACTACGACCGGATGACCCCGCACACCGCCGCCGCCCTGTTCTGGTACGTGCGCAACTCGTTGTACTTCTCCCTCGGGCTGGCCGACCGGCCGGACACCCTGCTCTGCTCGTACGACGCGCTGGTCGCCGACCCGGCGGGGTACACCCGGCGGCTGTGCGCCTTCCTCGACCTGCCGTACGACCCGGTGCTGCACGCGCACGTCGGCGCGCGCACCCCGGCGCGGCCCCGGCTGGAGATCGACGCCCGGGTGCGGGCGCTGTGCACCGGGCTGACCGGCCGGTTGGACGCGGCGGCCGGCCGGCAGGAGGCGGTGGACCATGGCTGAACCGCAGACCCCGCTGCCCGACGCCCGGCCGGACCGGCCGCAGGGGCCGATCTTCCTGGTCGGCTGCCAGCGTTCCGGCACCACGATGCTGCGCCTGGTGCTCGACTCGCACTCCCGGGTGAGCTGCGGCCCGGAGACCCGGTTCCTGGCCGACATGCAACGCATCGTCGGCCGGGACTGGGAGCGGCTGTCCCGGTTCGGGTTCCCCCGGGAGTACTGGCTGGGCCGCATCGCCGACTTCTTCGGCGGCATCCAGGCCGACTACGCCAGGTCCCGGGGCAAGACCCGCTGGGCCGACAAGACCCCGCTGTACGCGCTGTCCATCGACTTCCTGGCCGAGGTCTTCCCCGACGCGCAGTTCGTACACGTCATCCGGGACGGCCGGGACGTGGTGGTGTCGCACCGCAAACGGTTCGGCTACTGGTCGGCGGTGAAGTGCGTGGTGAAGTGGCCGCGCTACATCCGCGTCGCCCGCGCCGCCGGGGCCCGGCTGCCGGCCGACCGCTACCACGAACTGCGCTACGAGGAGACCGTCACCGACCCGGAGAAGGCCATGCGGGGCCTGTTCGAGTTCCTCGGCGAACCCTGGGAGGCTGGCGTGCTCGACTACGACGGCAAGCAGCACGACGTGGCGGGCAAGTACACCGCCGAGGCACAGCGACGGCGGGCCGCCGCCGGCACCGACGCCCCGATCTACGGCTCGCGGGTCGGCACCTACCGCCGCGAGCTGGACCCCTTCCTGCGGGTGCTGGTCCGGGTGTTCTCCGGCGCCACCCTGCGCGAACTGGGCTACCGGTGAACCGGGTGCGGCGCGGCGGCGCGACCCCGGGTCCGTCGGCCCGTCGGATCGGACGGCGGGCGCTGCTCGCCGGGGTGCTGGCGGTCGCCCTGCTCGCCGGGGCGGCCTGTTCCGACGATCCCGCCCCTGATCCCCGGCCCGCCCCCTCGGTGACCGGGCCGTCGGCAGGTGCCAGCGGTACGCCGCTGCCGGCCGGCGCACCGGTCCGCAACCCGTTCGGCGCGCACTGGGACTTCTCCCGGCACGACCAGTTCGTCCCCTACCTGGAGAAGCTCTCCGGCTCGGCGACGTACCACGAGCTGAGCTGGTGTGACATCGAGAAGACCCAGGGCAGCCCGGACTTCTCGGCGGTGGACCAGATCGCCGAACGCAGCCGAAAGCTCGGCATCACCCTGCACCTGAAGATCCGTACCGGGGTGTGCTGGGCGACCGGCGGGACGGCGAAGTTCACCCGGGGCCAGGCCAACAAGACCGAGTCGGCGATGCCGCAGGATCTCGCCGCCTACCAGAACTTCGTCCGCACGCTGGTGCAGCGGTACGCCCCGTACGGGGTCCGCGAGTACGCCATCGAGAACGAGGTCAACGCGCAGCAGTACTGGGCGGGCAGCCCCGAGGACTACCGCCGGCTGGTCACCGCCGCCGCCGAGGCGATCCGCGGGGCCGACCCGCAGGCCAAGGTGGTCGACTCGGGCATGAGCAGCGTCGCGTACGGGATGGGGGTCGCCGACCGGCTGCTGCGGGTCGGTCAACCGGACCAGGCCGTCGCCGCCTACCAGGCGTACTTCCAGCGGCGGATCGGCACCCGGGGTCGGCTGATCCCGGCGGTGAACGACCCGGCGGCATTGCGGGCGGCGCTGGACAACGCGCAGAACTCCCGCAACCTGGCCTACCTCGCGGTCACCGAGAAACTGCTCGACGACCGGGTGGTCGACGTCCGGCAGCTGCACTTCTACGAACACTTCTCCGGGGTACCGGCGCTGCTGGACTACCTGCGGGCGGAAACCCCGGCCGGGGTTCCGGTGCAGGCGTGGGAGGTCGGCCAGTTCTGGAAGGACGGCGGCGACGACGCAGCGGGCCGGGGCGACGAGATGGTCAAGGTGGTCAGCATGCTGGTCGCCGGGGGCGTCCGCGAGGTGCTCTGGCTGCCGCTGGCGTACAACCCGAACAACCGGGCCGGCGCGGAGGTCCGCTACGGGCTGCTCGACCCGGACGGCACCCAACGGCAGGCCGGGGCGATGATGGCCGCCCTGGCGGCGGCGGCGCGGGACGCGACGGTCGAGCCGGTGAACGCCAAGGGGCTGACCGGGGTGGCGTTCCGCCGTGGCGCGGAGAGCACGCTGGTGGTGTGGTCGACCTCCACCGGCACCGTGTCGTTGCCGGCCACGGGCGGGGTGACCGGGGGCCCGGTCGGTGCCGACCCGGCCGCCCGCGCGGGTACGCTGCCGATCGGGCCGAGCCCGGTGCTGGTGCGCGCCACCGGCACCCCGGACGCGGTCCTCGCCCCGATCCGCTGACCGGCTCCCCCGCCGCACCCGCTGCGGTGAGAGGTGCGGTCGGGCTCCCATGATCACATTGCGATTCGGTGCACTGATCTCGGCGTGTCGTCTACATAATCGCAATCTGTTCATGGTCCCGCTGGCGCGGCGGCATTCACCCTGGCAACGGGAGGTGTGCCGCCCGCTCACCAGGTACGCGACCAGCCGAGCAGGTCCGCCAGGCGGGCGTTGTGCGGGGCGAACCCGGCGGCCAGTTCGGCCCGCAGCTCGGCGGTGAGCTGCGACGGGCCGGTGTCCGTGCGGCGGGTGTGCCGGGCGAACTCCGCCGGGGTGAACGGGGCCAGCCCGAGGAAGCGCAGCACCCCCGCGTACGTGCCGGCCGGGTCGGCGTACAGGTCCTCGCTGCGGATCACGTGCAGCCGGTCGGCGGGCAGGTGGGCGTACCAGCGGTCGAGCTGCTCGGCGTAGCGGCCCCGGGCGGCGTAGGAGAAGTTGCGCAGCGCGTGGTGCGCCGCCGGGGTGTCCGGCCCGTCGACCAGCGCCCCGGCCAGCCGCCCCGGTTCGGCGGCGAGCGCCTCGGCGAAGCCCAACGGCTCCAGCCCGTACGAGCGGGTGTGCAGGTAGTGCGAGTAGGCCCGCTCGACCGGGTCGCGCAGCAGCGCCACGAACCGGGCGTCGGGCAGGGTCGCCGCCACCCGGGCCGGGACGCTGGGGTGGAACAGGTAGTAGGGGCTGGCCTCGAAGCTGCGCCGGCCCGGGGCGGCCGGTGGGAAGTGCGCCCGGTACCAGCGGGTCCCCCGCCCGAAGTGCAGGCTGAAGAACTGGAGTTCCTTGCCGGTGGCGGCCCGCACGTCGGGGTGCGCGGCGAGGTAGTGGTGCAGCGAGGTGGTGCCGCACCGCTGCCCACCGATGATCAGGAAGTCGGGCAGCACGCCGACCCGTCCGGGCAGCGCCGCCCGACCCCAGGCGCGGGTGCCGCGTACCACCCGACGCAGCCGGTCCACGGTGGCCCGGCGCGGCCCCGTGCTCACCGCGTCACCGCCCGACCGGCGGTGTCCCGGCCGTCCCCGCCCACCCCGGAGGGGAACGGAGCGTCGTCAAACGGTTCGACCTCCGGGGCGTCCCCGGCGGCGGGCGGGCCGCCCCGGCGGCGTCGGCGGGCCAGGGTACGCAGCACCATCAGATCCTCCCGGCTGAGCCCCAGCGCCAGCACGGCCCCCAGGTAGACCGCCACGATCGTGGCCAGCCCGGCGACCGGCCGCCACGGCCAGCCCGGCACCAGCCAGCGCACCAGCAGCCCGGCGGCCAGCGCGACGGCTCCGGCGGCGAGCCCCTTGGCCATCCCGACGGTGAACGGCAGCGCACCGGTCAGGTGGCGGACCTGCACCAACCGCGCGATGTTGACCACGATCAGCGAGGCGCTCCACGCCGCCGCCGCGCCGACGATCCCGTACGCGGGGATGAGCCACAGGTTGAGCAGCACGTTGAGCACCAGGGCGACCAGGTTGTCGGCCATGTTGAGGGCCACCCGGCCGGACATGTTCAGCACCGTGCCGCACGGGCCGGTGGCCGCGTTGACCAGCTGGCCGAGGGCGAGGACCACGGTCACCGCCGCGCCGGTGGCGACCTCGCCGCCGAAGACCCGCAGCAGGTCGCCGGGGAGCACCAGCAGCGCCACGAACGCCGGCAGCGACAGCCGCACCACCCAGCCGGTGGCCACCGCGTAGACCCGGCGGACGTCGTCGAGGTCCCCCCGGTGGTGCAGGTGCGCCAGGTACGGGCCGAACGCCGCGTTGACCGGAGCGAGCACGAAGATGGCGACGGTGACCAGCCGGGTGGCGACGTTGTAGACGCCGATGTCCGGGTTGGCGAAGAAGCCCAGCAGCAGGGTGTCGACCCAGATCAGCCCGGTCGACGACAGCGACGACACCCAGCTGACCGTGGAGAAGCGGAACAACTCCCCCGGCCGGTGCACCGGGCGGGCCGGCGGCACCCGGCGGACCAGCCGGGCAAGCGCCAGCAGGGCGAGCAGGGCGGCCGACCAGCCGGCCACCACCAGCGCCCAGAACGCCCCGGTCAGCCCGGCCCCGGTGACCAGGGCGAGCGCGGTGAGCAGCAGCCGGGTGCCCGGCTCGTAGAGCTGGCCGATGAAGGTGAACGGCCGCTGGGTCCGCCAGCCCCGGGTCGCCGCCAGCGCCGCCTCGCAGACCGTCGAGGCGGGCAGGGTCAACGCGACCAGCCGCAGCCCGGTGACCAGCCCCGGGTCGTGCAGCCGGTCGGCCAGCCAGGGTGCGCCCCAGGCCAACGCCCCGGCGAGGACGACCGACGAGCCGGCCGAGACGGCCAGTCCCAACCGGACGGTGCCGCGCAGCGCCGGGGCGTCGTCGTCGGCCAGGTGCACCGCGACGAACCGGGTGAGGCCGGCCCGGAACCCGGACAGCGACAGCAGCCCGGCCAGCGACAGCACCGCGTAGCACTGGGCGTACCGGCCGACCTCCCGGATGCCCAGCACCCGGGCCAGCAGCAGCATGATCAGGAAGACCGCCGCCTGGCTGAGCAGGGCGCCGAGCAGGTTGAGCCCGCCGCCGCGGGCCATCCCCCGGACGTGCCTGTCGCCCTGCGCGGACGCGTGCGCCACCGCCACCTACCGGCGTCGGTGCTGCTCGGGCACGGTCGAGGTGACGACCGGCAGCACCACCGTGTCGTCGCCGCCACGCCGTGCGCCGGTCAGTGCCGGGGCGGCCCGGCCGACCGCCGGCTGCTGACCGGCCCGACGGCTGCGCGGCAGCCACTCCAGCCCCGCCACCAGCAGCACGGCCAGCAGCAGGCCGGCACCGGACACCGGCAGCACCAGGGCGACGAGCGCCTTGACCCGGGACACCGGCTGCACCTCGCCGACGCTCGTCACCTTCTCCGGGTCGGCGGCCTGGGACTGGGCGCGGGCCTGTTGCAGCCCCTGCCGGGCCGAGGCCAACGCGCTGGTGGCGCTGTCGCGTTGGGCGAGCAGCGCCTGGTAGTCGGGCAACTTCGGGCCGAGCGCGTCGAGCCGCTTCTGCCCGGCGCTGATCGACTCGGCGGCGGCGTTGGCGCCCCGGGTGTTGCCGACCGCCTGCATCTGCAACTGCTGCTGCCGCAGGCTGGCGATCTCCTGCAGGGTCGACTGGTAGAGCTTGTCAGGCTGGCTGACCTTGTTGGTCTTCTCCCAGTCGTTGATCGCCCGGGTGGCGGTGGTCAGCTCGTCGGTGGCCGTCTTCACCTCGTCGGTGGCGATGCCGACCTGGCTGGCGAACAGGAAGGCCAGGGCCCGCTTGCCGGTCGCGGCGAGCACCGAGGCGACGGTGGACCGGTCGTCGGTGGTGTAGGTGACGGTGAGCTGGCTGCTCGCCCCGACCTGCTTCACCGCCAGGCCGTCGCGCAGCGCGTCGGCGGAGACCCCGGTGTCGGCGGCCACCTGGTCGACCACCTGCGGGGAGGTCACCGCCGCGGCGAAGGCCGCCGCGAACTGGTTGGCCGCCTGGGTGCCGGTGTACTGCTGGGCGGCGCTGCCGCCGACCAGGGCGGGCGCGGCGACGTACGAGGTGGCCGCGTACTGCTGCGGGCCGAGCAGCACGACCAGCGCGGCCGCCGCCCCGGCCACCAGCGGAATGCCCACCAGCAGCCAGAGTCGACGCCGCGCGACCCGCAGATAGTCGACGATCTCCACCCTGCTGCTCCCCACTGCTCGGTCCTTCATCGGTTGTGCCACCCGGTCGCCACCGGTCGGGGCGTCGCCGCCCGGGACGGCTCGGCCGGTAGCCCCCGGGCGACCGCGCCGGCTGCCGCGGCGAACGCCGCGAAATACCACAGGGTGACCACGTTCGAGATCACGTTGGATGCCGCGCTGACCGCGACGAAGGCGACCGCGCAGCCCAGGAACCCGACCGCGATGCCCCGGCCGAGTGTGCCCGGTGGGGCGCGGCGCAGCGCGGTCAGCCCGGTGTGCAGGCACAGCGCCATCATCGCCAGGTACGCCAGCAGCCCGGCCAGCCCGGTCTCCACGTACGCGCGCAGGAAGTCGTTGTGCGGCTTCTTCGCCTCGTCGGCCTCGAACTTGGTCATGTTGGGGCCGATGCCGGTGACCGGGTTGCGGTTGGCCAGCGACACGATCTCCGACCAGTAGCCGACCCGCCAGGCGAGGGTGTTGCCGGTCGGGCCACCGCCGACGGCGCTGCTGTCGGCGAGCTGCCCGAAGCGGTGCGCCACGCTCGGCAGCAGCGCCACCCCGGCCACCGTGACCAGGCAGAGCGCCACCAGCATCCGCCGGCTGCGGTGCAGCACCGCCACCACCAGCAGGCCCAGCCCCGCCCCGAGGATCGCGCTGCGGGTGTTGGTGAGCAGCAGGAACAGCAGCGACGCGGCGAGCAGCACACCGAGGCCGAGCCGCAGCCGGCGGCTCAGGTAGCGGTGGATGCCGAACCCGAAGATCACCATGAACATCAGGTAGCGGCCGAACGTGGTGGACTGGCTGAACGGGCCGCTGATCCGGGTGAAGTCCCCCTTGATCTCGGCCGGTGGGTGGCCGAGCAGGGACAGCACGGCCGTGTAGCCGACCGCCAGCACCAGCGAGGCGTACGCGGCGAGCAGCACCCGACGCACGGCCGGTAGGTCCGGCATCAGCTGCTCCAGGACCACGAACATCACCACCACGGTGCCGATCCGCAGCGCCTCCAGGGCGCTGGGCACCGGCTGGGCGGCACCGGCCGCGCTGACCAGGCAGGTGGCCCCGACCAGCAGCATCGCCACGCCGAGCGGCGAGCCACGCAGCCGGCCCCGCTGACGGAGCTGGGCGGCGAGCCAGAGGCCGGCGGCGAGCAGGAACAGCACCGCGAGGATCGTCGACGGGTCCATCGCCCGGGTCGCCCCGGCACCGTCGGTCCGGCCGGCGGTCGGGCCGCTGAGCTTGAACAGGTCGACGCAGGAGCGGACCGCCAGCATCAGCAGCACGTACGCCGCGAACCGGGTGAGCGCGAGCACCCCGACGGCCAGTCCGGCGAGGACCACCAGGGGCAGCACCGCGCCGACCCGGCCGCCACCGGACGCGGTCAGGCCGACGCCGAGCGCCACCACGGCGCACAGCAGCGCCGCGCCGACGGTCAGCAGGCGGGCGGTCGGATCACCGGCGGTCCACCGTCGCCGCCCACCGTCGGGCAGGGCGAGGTCACCCTCCGTGCCGTGTCGCTGTCCGTCCACCGCTCGCCGACCACTCGTTTCCAGGGAACTGTTGCCGGTCGCCGCCGACGGCCGGAGGAACGGCCTAATCTAACGGTCACCGAGGTCGCGGGACATGGGCCGTTACGTCGACCGTGGGCGACCCAACGTCCGGTTCCCCGGGACGGGGGGCACGCAGGGCCAGCGAGAAGTAGAGTCTCTCCAGCTCACGGGCGGCGGCGTCCCAGCTGTACTCGGCCAGCACCCGGTCGCGCAGCAGGGCCGCGCCGACCCGCTCGGCCGGCAGGTCGGCGGTCACCGTGCCCAACGCCCGCAGCAGGTCGTCGACGTCTCCGTCACGGAACAGCCGTTGCCCCGGCGCGTCGCGGTCGAGCACCTCGCGGTGGGGTTCGATGTCGCTGGCCACCACCGGCAGCCCGTACGAGGCGGCCTCCAGCAGGGTCAGCGGCAACCCCTCCAGGCGGGACGGCTGGACGAAGGCGGCGGCGTGCGAGTACAGCTCGGCGAGCACGTCACCGTAGACGAAGTCGGTGAACACGATGCGCGGATCGTCACCGGCGGCCTCGCGGAGCCGGGCGACGTAGCCGTCAGTGAACGCGGAGCCGCCGACGATGGCCAGCCGCAGGTCGGTGGGGAGTCGTCGGAACGCCCGCACCAGCAGGTCGGCGGCCTTCTCGGGCACGAGCCGGCCGACCAGCAGCAGGTATCCGCCGGGGTGCAGGCCGAAGCGGGACAGCTCGCCCGGCGGCCGGTGGGTGGGGGCGGCCACGCCGTTGGGAATGTAGCGGGCGGGCCGGCCGAACCGGCTGGTGTAGTGGGCCGCGAGTCCCCGGGACACGGTCACCCGGGCGTCGGGCAGGTGACCGCTGAGCCGGTACGCGGTGCCGAGCACGGCCCGCGCCGCCCGGCCCCACTTGTCGCGCTGGTTGTCCAGCCCGTGCACGGTGAGCACCACCCGGGCGCGGGAGGCGTAGCGGGCCAGCGGCGCGGTCAGCACCGGGCCGAGGCCGTGGTAGTGCACGATGTCGGGGCGCTCGGTCAGCGCCGCCAGCGTCGAGGTGGCCGAGTGCACGATGGCGTCGAGGTGCTTGCTGGGCACGGTACGGGCCCGCCGCAGCCGGATGCCCCGGTGCCGGGTCGCCTCCACCGCGCCGTAGCTGTCCCGGCAGTAGACGGTCACCTCGTGGCCGAGTCCGGCCAGCCGGCTGGCCATCTCCTCGACGTGCCGTTCGATCCCCCCGTAGGTGGCCGGCACGCCCTTCTGGCCGATCATCGCCACCCGCAGGGGACGCCAGGCCGGCGGGCGGGTCGGGCTCGGCTGCGTGCGGTCGGGGCGCAGCTGTTCCCCCCGGTCGACGGCATCGTTACGGAACGGCACTGTCCCCCCTCGTTTTCGCTGACCACCGGGGCGGTGGCGCGGGCCCCCGGCGCACGGGACGCTAGATCATCGACGTCCGGTCGGCCACTGGCCGGTCAGTCAGACCTGACCGGCCACCGGCGGTGGCCGGCCAGGTCGGACACCCGCGGTACCGACCGGTCGACCGCCGGTGACCGCCCGGTGCCGAAATGCCGCCGGGAGGACGGAGTCTCCGTCCTCCCGGCGACCGGAGGGTGACGTCAGGAGGTCGGGCCGCCGAACTCCACCCAGTTGAGGTTGAACAGGCTGGTCGTGGGTCCGCCGGAGACGGGCTTGAAGACCAGGTAGAGCGCGTGGGTGCCGGCCGCCTGGCTGACCGGGAAGGTCTGGCTGGCCCAGGCGCTGGTGCCGGTGGTCGCGTTGAGCGTCGCGCTGGTCACCAGCTCACCGGTCGGCGAGTCGAGCCGCAGCTCGACGATGCCGCGCGGGGTTCCGGCGGTGGCCGTGGAGCCACCGGCGTACCGGAAGGTGATCTTGTCGATCCCGCCCAGGTTGATCGGGTCGAGCGCGATGTGGTCACCGTTGTCGATGCCGGCCACGTGCTGGCCGCCACCGGCGTCGGTGGTGTTGGCCAGGGTGACGCCCTGCTGGACCTGGGCGAACTCGGCCTGCTGCCGGAAGGTCTGCAGGACGATCTGGTCGAGCGAGGACAGCGCCGGCTGGCCGTTGGCGCCCTTGTCGGTGTAGGTGGCGCTGATCGCGCCGTACAGGTAGCCACCGGCGTGGTCGGCGCCGTCGGCCGGGGTCTCGAACGAGCCCGAGCAGCCGTTGGCGTCGCTCATGCCGTGGCCGTGGGTGTCGTGGCCGAGCACGAAGGAGACCGTGACCCGGCTGCAGTCGATCGGGCCGTCCTCGGGGTCGGTCACGGTGACCGTCCACGGCACGGTGTCACCCCAGTTGAAGAAGGTGCCCGACAGCGGCGAGGTGACCTTCACGGTGGGCGCGGTGTTGCCCACGGTGATCTCGCGGGTGAGCACCGCCGTCTTGCCGCTGGAGTCGGTGACGGTCAGCTTTGCGGTGAACACCCCGACGGTGGTGTAGGTGTGCGACGCGTCCCGGTCGGTCGAGTCGGTGGTGCCGTTGCCGTCGAAGTCCCAGGCGTAGGTGATGGTCTCGCCCGGGTCCGCGTCGTAGGAGCCCTCGGCGGAGAACTGCACGGTCAGCGGCGCCGCACCGGAGGTCGGGGTGGCCTTCAGCTCCGCCACCGGCGCCCGGGTGCCCTTGGCGTAGCGGATCACCGACAGCGCGGCGTCCGGGTTGGCCCGGAAGAAGCCGTCGCCGTACTCCAGCAGGTAGAGGTTGCCGTCCGGGCCGAACTCCATGTCCATCGGGTTGTCGAAGACGAAGCCCGGCAGGAACTGCTCCACCCCGACCAGCTTGCCGCTGCCGTTGGTGCGCATCATGAAGATCTTGTCCCGGGTGAACTCCCCGAAGACCACCGCGTCGTGGTAGTACTCCGGGAACTTGGTCGCGGAGTCCAGCGCGGCGTCGTACTTGTAGACCGGGCCGCCCATCGGGCCGACGCCACCGGTGCCGAGCACCGGCCACTGGAACTCACAGGTGCCGGGCGGGGTGCTCAGGTACGCCTCGGCGCAGGTGGTGGTGGCGCGGAAGGTGTAGTTGAGCTGCGGGTCCTGCACCGGCGGGAGGACCCGAAGGCCGGTGTTGCGCGGCGAGTCGTTCACGGGCGCGGCGCAGTTGAACGCGCCCTTGGACTGCTTGGTGACGAAGTCGTAGTCGATGTACGGCAGGGTCGGCGAGTAGCAGTACGGCCAGCCGTAGTTGCCGGCCTTGTTGGCGGCGATCCACCGGCCGGTGCCCTCCGGTCCCCGGGCCGCGTTCGGCACCTGCGAGTCCGGCGAGTAGTCGCCGATGTAGACGAAGCCCCGGGAGTCCACGTCGAAGCGGAACGGGTTGCGCAGACCCATCAGGAAGATCTCCGGGCGGGTCTTGTCGTCGCGGTCCTCGGCCTCGGGGAACAGGTTGCCGGCCGGGATGCTGTACGACCCGTCGGCCTTCACCTTGATCCGCAGTACCTTGCCCCGCAGGTCGTTGGTGTTGCCGGCGGACCGCTGGGCGTCGTAGCCCGGCCCCTGGGTCGGCGACTCGTTGATCGGGGTGAAGCCGTCCGAGCCACCGGCGTTGGTGTCGTCACCGGTGACCAGGTAGAGCAGCCCCTTGCCGTCGAACTTGATCTCACCGGCGACGTGGCAGCAGACACCCCGGTCGGTGTCGACCTTCATGATCTTCTGCTCGCTGGCCAGGTCCAGGTGCGGCGTCGGCTCCTCGACCCACTTGAACCGGGAGAGCTGGTTGTGTCCCTTGTAGACGTCCCACGCGTTCGGGTCGGTGCTGGTCACCGGTGCGTCGGTGATCGGGGTGTCGAGCTTGGGCGCGTAGTAGACGTACACCCACTTGTCGGTGGCGAAGTCCGGACCGACGGTGACCGACTGGAGGCCGTCCTCGTCGTGCTGGTACACCGGGATGGTGGTGATGACCGGGCTCGCGCCGGTCTTCGGGTCGTAGAGGCGGATCTCGCCGGCCCGGGTGTTGTGCAGCACCCGACCGTCGGGCAGCACCGACAGGGTCATCGGCTCGCCCGGCTCGTCGTTGAGGATGACCTTCTCGTAGTTGGCCTTGACGGTGGCGCCGCAGTCGCCCTGGACCATGCCGGCCGACCACTGGATCGCGCCGAGCAGGTGCTTACGGAACGCGGAGTTGGCGTACGTGTCGGCGGAGTCGCCGAGTCCGGTGTAGAACGACCGGCCGCCCTGGAAGTCCTTGCACCAGGAGATCGGGTGGTCGTAGCCCATGGTGCCGCCGGTGAACGTCTTCTCGTCCACCGTGGCCAGCACGTGCGCGGTGCCCCGGACGTTGGTGGTGAAGTTGTACCACTGGTCGTCGAGGGTGAGCTGCCGGGCGAGCGGCTTGCTCGCCGGGTGTGCCCGGTCGGCCACGTCGATGAGCCCCGGCCCGCTCGACGCCGTGCCGGCGGCGGTGGTGCCGACGATGTCGCGGTAGAACGTCCACGACGGCTCGGCCTCGACCGCGGCGTGCACGCCGAGGTAGCCACCACCGCCGCGGATGTAGCGCTCGAAGGCCGCCTCCTGGCCGCTGTTGAGCACGTCGCCGGTGGTGTTGAGGAAGACGACCGCGCCGTAGCTGGCGAGGTTGTCGTCGGAGAAGGCGGTCGAGTTCTGGGTGACGTCGACGGTGAAGCCGTTGCCCTTGCCCAGGGTGCGGATCGCGTTGACGCCCTTGTCGATCGACGGGTGACGCTCACCGTCGGTCTTGGTGAACACCAGGACGCTCGTCGGGTCCTGGGCCGGCTGGGCCAACGCTGGAGCGGTCGCGGCGAGCGGGACGACGATCCCGACCCCTGCGATCGCGGCGAGCCATCGGTGTACCGATCTTGCCATCTGGTTCCTCCGGTGGGGGACGATGTGCTGCCTGCTCCGGGCGGGTGCCGGGGCCACCCGGGTGGTGCGGTGCTGCGTCTCGCTCTCCGGTGGGGACGGGACGACGCCGTCCCGGCCCCGTGCGGTTCGCCGACCGGGGAGCTGCGTACGGTCAGGGCCCGTGCCGGGGGCGCGCGGCAGCGCGGCCCGGGGTCACGGGTCGGAAGAGGTCACGTGGTGGGAGGGCCCGCCGGGGCGGTACGCCCGGTGGTGTCCGGGGCCGCCGGGCGGCCCGGACTCCTGGGGGCGGGCCCGGCAGGTGGCGGTCGCGTCGGGGGGACGCGACCGCCACCGCCGGTGCCGCCGGCGGTGGTGCGACCGCCGGTCGGTGCGCGGGCGGCTGCGGGCCGCCGGGCGGGTCAGCTCTGGTGGTAGATGGTCAGGTCGGCCATGTTGGCGTAGCTGAGCCGGGCGAAGTCCAGCGACTGGCCCGGGTTGGCGGCACCGCCGGGGGCGGTGTCCATCTCCCAGTTGGCGTGGTGGAAGTCGGACTCGCCGATGGTCTGGAAGAACTGCTGGAAGTTGATGTCGCCCTCACCGAGCGGGATCATCTCGTAGCCGTTGGCCAGCGCGGAGTTGCGGTTGCCGTCCTTGGCGTGGAACAGCGGGAAGCGCTTGGTGCGCCGGGCCACGTTCAGGATCGGGTCGAACAGCGAGGTCTTCTCCTGGCCGGCCGAGTTGGTGTACTTGGTGTGCTTGAACCGGGCCACGTACGCCCAGTAGATGTCGCACTCGAAGAAGACGTACTTCGGGTCGGTCTTGGCGAAGAAGTACTCCAGCCGGCGCACGCCGGAGGACCGGGTCGGCTTGCCGTTGGCGTCCAGCGGGCCGCTGTCGAGCAGGAACGAGTAGGCCACGTCGTGGTTGTGGGTGTAGAGGCGCATCTTGCGCTCCTTGGCCTGCCGGCCCAGCTCGTTCCACAGGTCGGCCGCGGCGTCCCAGTCGGACTGGTAGGCGCTGTTGGTCGGGTCGCTGCCGGTGCCGATGTTCTTCATGCCGAGTTCCTCGGCGATGTCCAGCTGCTGCTGGAACGTGTCCGCCCGGATCGACGTGTGGGTGCCGTTGGCGACCAGCCCGTTGTCGTCCAGGATCTTGCGGATCTCGGTCGGGGTGATCTGCCGGCCCAGGATCGAGGTGTGCTGGTTGTAGCCGGCGAACTCGATCTCCTTGTAGCCCATCTCGGCCAGGCTGGCGAGCACCCGCTCGAAGCCGTAGGGCACGCCGCTGTCGTCGGGGGCGGCGGAGATGCGGTCCCGGACGCTGTAGAGGATGATGCCCCGGTTCTGCGCCGGGATGAGCGGGTCGACCTGCCACTTGCCGTCCGCGCGGGCCGGGCCCTTGGTCTGGAGCACCGGCAGGCCGGCCGCGCCGAGCACGGCGGCGGCGCCGGCCGACGCGGCCAGCAGCTTACGGCGGGTGACCTGGGTGCGGTACTGGGGGTCGGAGGCCATGCGGCGCTGATCCTCGTTCACAAGTTCCACCTTTCGAGGGTGGCCCTGGTGGGCCACTGAGACGTGCGAGTCCTGCTGGGAGAGTTCGAAGGACCTGCGCCGCCGAATACGCGTGGCCCGGTGGATGACTGCTCGGTCAAGGGGGGATGTCAACCGTGTTACGTCTGTGAACCGGACACTAACGGTGGCCGACGGCTAAAGATAGACCTCCGGCGGAGAAACTTTTGTTCGCGAGAACAAAAGTTCCTGATGGTCGAAACCGATGCCCGAACGGTCGCCCACCATCGGCTCCCCGGTCGATCCCCCGTCCCTCACCAGCACGAACACCGACGGCGACGGGACGCGGACAGGCGGAAGCGACGCGGGGGCGCGGGGTCGACCGCAATCGAATCGACACCACGCCCGTCGCGTCGCCACCGCCGCTCCACCATCGACCGGAGCGTCGGTCCGCCGTGCGGTGGCCCGGCCCGCTACCCGGGACCGGCCAGCACCAGCTCACCGAGCCGCTGCTCCAGCGCCGCCGCGTCCAGGCCGCCCGGCCAGCCGCGCAGCAACGCGCCGCCCTTGGCGACCAGCACCACGGCCGGTGGCTCACGCACCGCGTACGACCGCCAGACGGTCTGCTGCTCGTCCACCACGACGGGATACTCCACCCGGTGCGTCCGCAGGTAGTCCTGCAACTCGTCGGCCTGGTCGGCGCCGGCCACCCCGACGAAGACCACCCGGTCCCGGTGCCGGCGGGCCAGCTCGCTCAGCGCGTCCTGCCGGTCGGCGCAGGTGGTGCACCAGGAACTGAAGAAGGTGAACACCACCGGGCGGTCGGCCCAGAGCCGGGCGGCGGTGAGCGGGGTGCCGTCGGTCAGCCCGCCGGTGAACGCCGGGGCGGCCGGTGCGCCGCCGGGCGGCGGGCGCAGCGCGAGGGCGGCGGGGACCGGTCCGGGCAACGTCGCGGCGCCCCCGGCGAGCGCCGCCGGTGCGGGCGGGTCGACCGGTCGGTCGGTGCAGCCGGCCAGCACCAGCACCGCCAGCAGCCCGGCGAGCAGCCGCCGCACGCCGGCACCACGGTGACCGGCCCCGGTCACGCCGGCACCACCGCGACCAGCGCCGGGCCCTCACTGGTGTCCGGGGTCAGGTCGAGCGCCGGCCGGCCGGCCACCTCCAGCCGGTACCCGGCGCGCCGCGGCACCTGCACCGGCACCGCGAACTCGCAGTAGGTGGGCACCCGTTCCACCTCGAGGTCCTCGTCGAAGGCGGCCACCGCCGTGCCCGCCGGCAGCGTCCCGGTGACCAGGGCCGCCCCGTCGGGGTCGAGCACCCGGAACGGCGCCTTGTGGTGGAAGTAGAGGTACGGTCCGGTGCCGGCGCAGTCCACGCCCTCGGCCCGGATGTTGATGTCGCGGACCAGGACCCGGACGGTGGTCGGGGTGACCGCCTCCGGTCCGGCGTCGGGGCCACCGCAGCCGGCGGCCCCGGCCAGCAGCAGGATCGCCAGCGCGCCGACGCCGTGGCGGGCGCTCGTGGTCAGCCGCACGTGGTCTCCTCCCCACCCGTGCCGTGGGTCCGTGGCGGCCTGCGCCACCACGGACCCACGGCGTCGGTCGATTCCGGTCAGGACTTCTCCACCCGGCACTGCCTGGTCACCGTCTTCGACGGGTCGCTCTCCGAGGTCGCGGTGAGCTTGACGAAGCCGGTGTCCGCCGCGGCCGCGGTGGCCCCCACCGACACCCGGACGGTGGTGGACTTGCCGAACTGGGCGGTGGCCAGCCGGTTGGGCAGCCAGGTCCGCCAGCCCTTGCCGGCCACCTCCGCCGAGAGCCGGTAGACGTCCGACTTCAGGTACGCGGTCGCGTCCTCCGGGTGCTGCTGGCCGCCGGCGGAGTACGTGCCGCTGTTGGTCAGCTCGAACGAGCAGGTCACGCCCCGGTTGGTGGGCTTGCCGGTGCTGGTCACCTCGCCCTTGCCCAGGGTCACGCCGTGGGTGCTCGGCCCCCCGGTGCCGTCCAGCGACCGCACCGCCACCGTGTACGACAGCGAGCCGGCCGCGTCCCGCTTGAGGTCGATGACGTAGAAGTGCAGCCGGTTGGCCTCGTCGACGTACTCGTACTGGCTGCCGGTGTCCGCCCCGGCGTGGAACAGCGCGTCGGAGAGCTGCCGGTAGTCACCCATGGTGATCTTCTGCGGGGTGCCGTCCGGCCGGTAGAAGTCGATCATGTCGATGTCCTGCGGGTTGGCGTCCACCACCCACTGGAACGGCGCGCTGTCGGCGTTCTTGGTCTTGCTCAGCAGCACGCCCCGGTCCGGGGTGAACGAGTCCGCCCCCATCCGGTCGACGACCTCGACGGTGTAGTTGTTGAAGCTCCCGCCGTCGCACAGCGGGTTCGTGGCCACCGTGCAGGCCGGCGAGAGGTCCTTGTTCAGGGCGATGTTCACCCCGGTCAGCCCCTTCGGGCCGGCGTCGACCGCGCGGGCGGTCACCTGGGCGGTGACCATTCCGGACGAGGCCAGCGCCTCCCGGGACAGCCGCAGCACGTGCTCCTCACCGAGCAGGCCGATCTTGAGCTTGTCCCGCACCGTGTGCAGCGAGCCCATCGAGCCGCCGTTGGTCGGCGGGATCTGCCAGCGGGTGTGCGGGCCACCGGGTCCGTTGAACGACCCGCGCGACATCATGCTCCAGATGCCGGTGTACGCCCGGCGTAACGGCTCGCCGTACGGGTTGTTGTAGTTGTCGCCGATGCCGAGCAGGTGGGTCAACTCGTGGGCGTACACCCCCATGCCGGAACTCTCCCCCTGGGTGGAGGAGCCGCCACCGGCGTTGGGCCACAGCGTCGCCGCCGCCTTCCAGGAGGTCCACTCCACGTAGCGGGTCTTCGCCCAGTTGGGCAGGTTCGGGTCCGGTGGACCCCAGGAGTCCGGCACGTCCTCCTTGTTCTGGAAGATCATCTGCCCGAACTCCTGCCAGGTGGACGACTCGTCCTGCCCGGCGCTGAGGATGAACACCAGCTCGTACTGGTTGGCGACCTCGTCACCGACCGCCGCCCGCCACGCGCCCAGCCCGTCGGTGCGGATGTTCTTGTTGCAGGCGTCCCCGCTCGGGCAGGCCCCGGGGTTGAAGCTGTTGTCCAGCCCGTACTGGTAGGACTTCGCCGGCAGTTGGTACGGCCCGAAGCCGGCCAGGTCCACGCCGTAGCGCCCGTTGGAGTCCTGCATCCAGTACTCGTGCAGGGTGTGCCCCTTGTTCAGGGTGTTCGGGGTGTTGAGGAAGTCCTGGTAGAACTTCGGCACGTCGGCGCGGGGGATGTTGGCCGCGACCGACTGGGGGTTGCCGAAGACCGTCGAGCGGGCCCGTTGGGACACCGCGAACGTCTGGTCCGGATAGTCGAGCGCGACCAGGGCGATCTTGAAGTTGCGGATCGAGCCCCGCACGCTCGGGTCGGCCCAGTTCTTGCCGGGCACCGCCTGATAGTCGTCCCAGGTCATGGTGTCGGGGTTCTGCCAGGCCTGCGGGTCGAGGACCTGGAACGGGGCGGTGCCGCCGGCCGGGTTGGCCGGGGCCGCGGCGGCCTGCGTCGCGGCGGTCACCACGAGCGTGCCGGCCAGGACCGCGGCCAGTACGCGACGCCGCAGTCGGGGGGTGTTGCGGGGAGCACGGTGCACGGGTTCACCTCTCGTCGGGAGGGACGCGGCCGCCGGTGACCGGGGTCGGCGTGGGGTGGCTGCCGGGACGCCCGCGCACCGGGCCGCGCAGCGAATCTAGGAGGACGGGCCGGGGCGGGTCACCGTGCAGATGTCGGCAGGTGGCCCGGCGGCTTCCGACACCTGAAGGACCGGCGGCGGGTCACGTCCGGCCGCCGGGTTCAGCGGGGACGACCGTCGGTGACCGGATCGACGGTGACCGACAGGGCCCGGACCAGGTCCCGGCGCAGCCGGGCGGCGGCCGGCGGCGGCAGCGGACCGCGCGGCGGTCGGCACCGGCCACCGAACCGCCCGGCGCAGTCCATCGCCAGTTTGATCGCCTGCACCGCCTCCGGCCGGGAGCCCCAGCCGAAGACCGGGTGCAGTTCGGCGTAGAGCGGCAACGCGCGGGCCAGGTCACCGGCGGCGCACAGGTCGTACAGGCGCAGGGCCGGTCGGGGCAGCGCGTTGGACAGGCCGGACACCCAGCCCCGGGCCCCGCACAGCACCAGTTCCAGCAGCACGTCGTCCGCGCCGGCCAGCACGTCCACGTGCGGGCAGAGGTCCCGGATCCGGTGCACCCGCCGTACGTCGCCGGAGAACTCCTCGACCGCGACGATCCCGTCGGTCTCGGCGACCCGGGCCAGCAGCTCCGGGGTGAGGTCCACCCGGGTCTCGTACGGGTCGTTGTGCGCCACCACCGGCAGGCCGACGGCGGTCACCTCCCGGTAGTGGGCGACCACGTCGGTGTCGCCTGCGGGATAGCCGTCCGGGGGCGGGGCCAGCACCCCGTGCGCCCCGGCGGCGGCGGCCTGCTCCGCCCAGCGGCGGGACTGCCGGCTGCCGTACCCGCCGACGCCGGGCAGCACCGCGCAGCCCGGCGGGGCGGCCTGCACGGTGGCCCGCACCACGTCGGCCCGCTCGTCGTCGGACAGCGCCCGGTACTCCCCCACCGACGCGCACGGGGTCACCCCGTGGCAGCCCGCCTCGGCCAGCCAGCGCACGTGCTCCTGGAGACGGTCGAAGTCGACGCCGAGGTCGTCGCGGAACGGCGTGGTGACGGCGACCAGCACCCCCCGCCAGGGCCTACCAGCTGTCACTCGGGCGTTCCCTCCTGCGCGCCGGCGGCCCGCTGCCCACCGCACCGGAACCTTACGATCGTCGATCACCACGGTGCTTCGGACAATTGCCGGAACAGTCGCCGCGGGGGCCGTCCTTTTGTCGGTAGATCCCCGGTGGACCTTGCGCACAGGCCCACCGGCCGCACAGGGTAGGGCACCGGCTGTCGCACCCCCTGCCGCGCAGCCAACCAGGGGAGATCCATGCACGGTGAGCTTCAGCGCATAGTCGACGCCGTCGCCGCCCGGGTGGGGCGTCCCGCCCTCATCGAGGACCGGCGGCAGCGGGTGGTCGTCTACAGCGAACACGATGGTCCGATGGACGAGGTACGCCGGATGTCGATCCTGCGCCGGCAGACCACCCCGGAGGTGATCGCCTGGTTCCGCCGGATGGGCGTGCTCACCGCCCGTGGGCCGGTGCGTACCCCGGCCGACGTCGATCTCGACCTGCTCCCCCGGGTCTGCGTGCCGATCTGGCACGACGACCTGCTGCTGGGCTTCGTCTGGTTCATCGACGACGACGGGTCGATGACCGACGCCGACATCGCCACCGCGACCGGCGCGTTCACCGACCTGTCGCTGGCCCTCTACCGGGAGAACCTGCTCGGTGAGCTGGCCTCGCAGCGGGAGTCCGAGGCCACCAGGACGCTGCTGGTGGAGAGTCCGCAGGCGCGTGCGCACGCCGTCCGGGCGCTGCTGGAGGAGGGCACCGTCGCCGGGGACGGCCCCACCACGGCGGTGGTCGCCCAGCTCGCCCCCGCCGACGGGCGGCACCCCGACGAGGTGGCCCGGATCGCGCTGGAGCAGGCGCTGGTGGCGACCCGCCGGTGGCTCGGCGTCCGGGAGTCGCTGCACATGGTGTGGCCCGACCACGGGGTGCTGCTGATCTGCGGCGGCCGGATCGCCGGCCGGCCCACCCCGCAGGCCGCCGCCGGGCATCTCGACGAGGTGCTGCGCCAGGCGACCCGGGGGCTGTCCTCGGTGGAGCGGACGGTGACCGGGATCGGCCAGCCCCGCCCCGGGCTGGTCGACGCGGTGCAGTCCTACCGGGAGGCGGTGCAGGCGGCCCGGGTGGGCGTGCAACTGCCGGCGCTGGGTCCGGTGGTCTCCTGGGCCGGGCTGGGCATCTACCGGGTGTTGTCGCAGCTCGACGGTCGGGACCTCGACGTCGCCGGGGTGCATCCCGGGTTGGAGCGGCTGCTGCGCGACGACGCCCACCAGGTGCTGCTGGAGACCCTGGAGGCGTACCTCGACCTGGCCGGCAACGCCCACGCCACCGCCGAGAAGCTGCGGCTGCACCGGACCACCCTCTACTACCGGCTGCAACGGGTCGAGCAGCTCGCCGACACCGACCTCAAGGACGGCAACGAGCGGTTGTGCCTGCACCTGGCGATGAAGCTGGGCCGGCTCACCGGCCACTACCGGTCGGCGTCCTGAGCCGTCGTGGGTTCCCGCGTCGACCGTCGGGAGAGGACACCCGCTGTGACAGCCCGTGTCCGTCCGGACAGATCATTGACAGATCCGAGCGGGTACGGCCAGGATGGGCGCACCGATCGGCAAGGCCCCCACGACCGACCGTAACCAGGTACGCCCACACGTCCGCCGCAGACCGGATCGGCGCCGGTCCGTCGCCCCGTGCGTCCGGGAGACACCCGTGTCCCCCGCCGTCGGCGGGTCGACGTCGCGACTCGGCCGCCCTCGCCCGACTGTCGGCGTCCGACCTCCCCGTTCCGCACCCGCCCGACGGCGGGCGCCGCCGCGCGCCGTCGCCCGGTCTCGCACCCCCAGGAAAGGTGGCCCGAGATGTCCCGTTCCGCACTCCCCCGCCGGTGGCGGCGGTTACCCGCCGCGACGGCTGCCGGCGTGGCGTTGCTGCTGCTCGCCGGCCCGGCCACGGCCGGCACCGCCGCGCCGGCCGACCGGGAGGCCGACGCCCCGGCCGTGCTCGAACGCTCCGCCGACGAGCAGGCCGACGTGGTGGAGGTGACGGTCGACGGCACCGCCCAGCTCGACGCGCTGGTCGCCACCGGTGTCGACCTCGACCACCACGTCACGCCCACCGAGGCGGGCATCGTGGTGCACGCCGTGGTCACCCCCACCGAGGCCGCCGCGCTGAAGCGGATGGGCTACCGGGTCGGCGCGGTGCTGCACGACGCCGACGACTCCGCGCAGCGGATCAGCGAGCGGGACGCCACGATCGCCGCCCACCGGGCCGAGAACCGGGCGTACACGGCGACCCTGGAACGCAGCGCCGCCACCTCCGACGTGAAGATCATCCGGGCCGACTACTACACCTCCGGCACCAACCAGGTGCTCTCGGTGGAGGCGAAGTGGGCCCAGGGGCAGACCTCCACCAGTACGTTGACCGTGGCGCGGGACAGCGGCCCCGGCACCGAGATCGGCTCCGGCGGCACCCAGAACATCACCCGGTTCGTCGACGCCGGGGTCTACCTCTACCACCGGGGTGCCGCCGCCGTCACCGCCCGGCCGCAGCGCATCCAGATCACCAGCCCCACCGGGGACGTGGCGGTCGCCGAGGTGAAGGAGTGGCTGCCGATCCCGGCCGACAGCCCGGAGGGCCCCGGCTACCAGAAGGACTTCGTCACCAGCTACCTGACCCCGACCGAGCTGTACGACCGGATCAAGCGGTTGGCCGACGCGTACCCTCAGCTCGCCGAGGTGGTGAAGCTGCCGTACCAGACCAACGGGTACCGGCGTAAGGCGCAGGTGGTGCTCGGTGGGACCAACGCCACCCGGGTCGCGGTCGACTCGCTCGCCTGGGGGCACGAGGGTGGCAACGACATCACCGTCGAGCTGGCCGACCCGGGCGCGGCCGACCGGCCGCTCACGGTCACGGTGACCGGCAAGGCCGTCCGGGTCAGCCTGGCCACCGACGCCGCCGGGGCGGTGACCAGCACCGCCGCCCAGGTCGCCGCGGCACTGACCGCCGAGGCGGGTGCGCTGGTCAGGGCGTACACCTATCGGGGGGACGCCGGGGCCGGGGTGGTCGCGCCGGTCGCGGCGACGCCGCTGTCGGACAACCTCAAGGCGCCGGCCGGGGTCTCCCGCGACCCGCACCCGGTGTACGCGATCCGGATCGGCAAGTACCGCGACGGCTCCCGCACCGGGGTGCTCGCCTACGCCCAGGAGCACGCCCGCGAGTGGGTCCCGCCGCTGGTGACCATCGAGACCGCCGAGCGGCTGCTGCGCAACCACGCCACCGACGAGAACACCAAGCAGCTGCTGCGCACCCTGGACATCTGGATCGTGCCGTCGATCAACCCGGACGGCGGGCACTACTCGTTCTACGACTACGCCTCGCAGCGGCGCAACATGACCAACCACTGTGCCCCGGGCGGCGCCACCGACGCGCTGGCCCGTAACTCGTGGGGGGTGGACAACAACCGCAACTACACCGAGTACAGCCTCTTCGACGGCTACTCGGGGGCGTCGTCGAGCTGCACCAGCGACACCTACGCGGGGCCGGGTGAGCTGTCCGAGCCGGAGAACCGCAACGTCGACTGGCTGGCCCAGCGGCCGAACATGAAGTTCTCGATGAACCTGCACTCCTCCGGCAACTACTTCATGTGGTCGCCGGGCGCGTACGCCACTCCGGGCCGGATCTCCGCGCCCCGGCCGACGCTGGCCGAGGAGTCGTTCTTCTGGGGCGCGTCGTCGCGCATCCTCACCGCGATCAAGCGGCACCGCAACACGGCGGTCACCCCGGCCCGGACCGGCCCGATCTCCGACGTGCTGTACTCGGCGGCAGGCAACTCCGGTGACATGCTGTGGTACAGGTACGGCATCTACGCCTGGAACTTCGAGGTCGGCACCAGCTTCCAGCCGACCTGGGAGGAGGCGCACGAGGAGACCATGGAGTTCAGCAACGGCCTGGTCGAGCTGCTGCGGGTGGCCCGGGACTACGACAAGGACCGCAAGCGCCCGACCAGCACCCTGTCGGTCACGCCGAGCGCCACCGAGGGCGCGGTGAGCGTCCGGTTCGACGTCAGCGAACCGGCGGCGGTGTTCTACACCCTCGACGGCAGCAAGCCGACGTTCGCATCCACCCTGTACGCCTCGGCGGGCATCCGGGAGGGGGCCGAGACGCTGACCGTCCCGGTCGGCACCAAGATCCACTGGTTCTCGGTGGACGCCGCCGGCAACATCGAACGCAACTACCGGCCGGACGACGACAGCCTGACCTTCAACCGGGGCTGGGCGACCCTGCCCACCGGCTGACGGACACCCCGGCGGGGGCGCGCGCCACGCGGGCCCCCGCCGGCCGACCGGCTCAATCCTGCGCCCGCCACCGGTAGAACTCCGTCGCCACCGCGTCCAACGGGCTTTCCCAGGAGTCCGGGTCGAACGGGCTGATGTACGGGCTCAGATCGTCCATGATCTTGGCGAAGACCGGCTGGTCGTGCCGCTGTTCGACGGCGCCGTCGAACGACTCGCCGACGCGTTCCAGCACGTGCAGGTAGACGTCGTCGATCGAGTACAGCCACCGCCCGGTCACCCCCATCATGGCCGGCAGCGGGCCGGCGTCGGACTCGGCGAAGATCTGCGCCACGGTCGGCTCGGCGCCCGGCTTGATCCGGGCCACGATGACCGTCCGGCTCGGCTCGCCCCCGGCGGCCGGCGGCTCGGCCGGTGCCCAGGAGTAGAACTCCTTCGCCACCGAGTCCGACGGGTTCTTCCAGTCCCTCGGGTAGGGCGTCACGTACGGGGCGATCTGCTCGGCGATCTGCTGGAAGGCCGGCAGGCCCCGGGTCTGCCCGGTCACCCTCGGGTCCGCGTTCCGCTCGATCAGGTGGATGTAGAGGCCGTGGAAGGACAGCAGGGTCCGCCCGACCACCCCCAGGTCCTGCGGGCGGGTGGTCCGGTCGTAGTACCCGAACACGTCGGCGACGGTCTGCTCGCTGCCCGGCACCATGCGGCAGACGATCACGTTGCGGAAGGTCATCGGAAACTCCTCGGGGATTCAGGCGGTACGGGTCGGCTCGGTGGGGCGGGGACGGCTGGCCGGCGGGTGCGCCACCGGCGGGGCGGAGGCGGCGAACCGGACCGGCAGCTCCAGCAGGCCCCGGAACGGGGACGCCGCCGGCAACCGGCGCAGCTCGGCGGGCGGTACGGCGAGGCGCAACCCGGGCAGCCGGCGCAGCAGCGCCGCCAGGCCGATCTGGGCCTCCATCCGGGCCAGCGACACGCCGAGGCAGTAGTGCACGCCGTGACCGAACCCCAGGTGCGGGCCCCGGACCCGGCGCAGGTCCAGCCGGTCCGGGTCGACGAAGTGCGCCGGATCGTGGTTGGCCGCGTTGAGCACCACGCCGACGATCGACCCGGCCGGGATGCGCACCCCGCCGTACTCGACGTCCTCGGTGGCGACCCGGGGGCTGGCCACCGGCAGCGGGCCGTCGAAGCGCAGCAGCTCCTCGATCGCCGACGGCAGCAGCTCCGGGGTGTTCCGCAGCAGGTCGAGCTGGTCGGGGTGGGTCAGCAGGGCGACCGTCGCGTTGCCCAGGAAGTCGGCGGTGGTCTGGTGCCCGGCGAACAGCAGCAGGAAGGTGGTGGTGACCAGTTCCGCCTCGGACAACCTGCCGTCCTGGTCGCAGGCGTCGATCAACGCGCTGATCATGTCGTCGGCCGGGGCGGCCCGCTTGGCGGCCACCAGTTCCGCCAGGTAGTGATGCAGCCGTACCTGCGCCTCGCCGACCGCCGCCCGCTCCTGCTCCGGCGGTCGCCGCGACGACCCGGAGGTACGGATCACCTGGGTCCAGTCCAGCACCCGCTCCTGGTCGGCCCGGGGCACCCCGAGCAGTTCACAGATCACCACCATCGGCAGCGGGATCGCGAAGTCGTGCATCAGCTCGGCCCGGCCCCGGGCGACGAACCCGTCGATCAGGTCGTCGACGATCTGCCGTACCCGGGGGCGCAGCGCCTCGATCCGGCGGGGCGCGAACGCCTGCGACACCAACCGGCGCAACCGGGTGTGCTCCGGCGGGTCCGAGTTGAGCATGTTCCGGTTCAGCGCCTCGGAGTTCGGGCCGAAGATCTGCAGGTAGTGCTGCCCGGGGCCGTAGAGGTCCTTGGACAGCCGGGGGTCGGTCAGCGCCGTGCGCGCGTCGTCGAACCGGGTCAGCAGGTACGAGTCGAACCGGGGTGAGCTGACCGGGCAGACCGGCGCGTCCGCGCGCAGTCGGGCGAAGGACGGGTAGGGGTCGGCGGCGAACTGCTCGGTGTAGAGCTGTGCGGCGGGCAGCGGCTCGGTCATCTCGTCTCCTCGGGCGCGCTGGGCATGCTGTGCAGCACCTGGTAGGTGTGTCGTTCGGCGGATTCCCGCAGGTCACGCACCACCCGCAGCAGCCGGTCGCGGTGCTCGCTGCGGCCGAAGGCGTCCAACCGTTCCCGGTCCGCCCAGTCGCTGATGATCAGGTAGCTGCGCGGGTCTTCGGCGTCGCGGACGAGGTCCTGGCGCAGGCACCCGTCGAGCTGCCGGATCTGCTCCGCCGCCGAGAGCCACTCCGCCTCGAACCGCTCCGCGCAGCCCTCCCGGGTACGCATGGCGAGCACCGTGCGCACGGGCGTCATCGCACACCACCGAAGACCAGGTTCAGGTTCTTGCGCAACGCGTCGGCGTCGATCGGCTGGCTGCGGAAGCCGACGTGCCCGTCCGGGCGGATCAGGTACAGGGCGGTGCCGGTCACCCCGTACCCGGTGCGGAACTCACCTTCGGCGTCGACCACCACCGGCGGCACGGGCAGCCCCGGCACCTCGGCATCCGGGCTGACCAGCAGGTACGCGTCGACCTCACCCCGGGTGAGGGCGCGCACGTCGGCGCAGAGCCCCGGCACGGCGGCCACCGCCGCCGGGTCGGCCGAGGCGTCGGCGTAGAGCAGCAGGGTGTGCCGGGTGCCGGCGGTCAGGTCACGCAGCCGCAGCGGATGCCCCACCCCCCGCCGCCGCAACCCGCCCAGGTCGGGGGCGCGGTCGCCGGGACGCGGGCCTGACCGCAGCCCGTCCGGGTCGGTGACACACTCGCCGACCAGTGGACTGTCGGCATAGCTGAGCAGCATGGACATCTCCTGGAGGAACTGCCGCTCCAGGTCGGCGCGGTCCAGTTCGTCGGTGAACGCCATCCGTACCGCGCGGCCGACGATCTCCTCGCCCTCCGGGCGGCGTTCGGCCTCGTAGCTGTCGAGCAGGCCGGGGGCGGCGATCCCGCGTACCGCCAGCGCCACCTTCCAGGCCAGGTTCCAGGCGTCCTGGATGCCGGTGTTCATCCCCTGTCCCCCGGCCGGCGGGTGCAGGTGGGCCGCGTCCCCGGCGACGAAGACCCGGCCGTGGCCGTACCGGTCGACGATGCCGTGGCTGATCCGGAACACCGACGACCAGCGCAGGTTCGCCGCCCGGGTGCCCGGCGGGGCCAACCGGTCGAGCGCCGCCTGCACGTCGTCGAGGGTCGGTTCGGCCAGTTCCTCGCTGAACCCGGGCGGGGCGTCCCGGCCGCCGGTCTGGGCGAAGAACCGGGGTGGCGCGAGGGTCGCGATCCGGTACCGGCCCTCCCCGCGCAGCGGTACGCAGACCAGCATGCCGTCCATCCGGCCGTCGGTCTCGTGCAGGAAGCGCAGCAGGTGACCGTCGGGCATGTCCCAGTCCACGTCGACGTCGGCGAGCATGAACAGTTGCGGGAACCGGCCCAGCCCACCGGAGAACGTCAACCCGAGCAGGTCACGGACGCGGCTGTGTGCGCCGTCGGCGCCGATCAGGTACTGCGCCCGCACGGTGCGGATGCTGCCGTCGGCGAGGGTCAGGGTGGCCAGCACGCCGTCCGAGCCCTGGGTGAACCCGGTCAGCTCCGCGCCGCGCTGCGGCCGGACGCCGAGGGTGGCCAGCCGCTCGGTGAGGATGCGCTCGGTCTCGTACTGGGGCAGGCCCAGGTGTGCGTACGGCAGGCCGGGCAGCTCCCAGCTCATCCGGTGGGTCTGCGTGCCGTTGACGAAGACCACGTTGCCGGTGAGCCAACTGCCGGCGTCCATCGCCTCCCGCACGATGCCCTGCTCGGCCCAGATCTCCATGGTGCGGCAGTGCACCCCGATCGCCTTGTCGGCCTGGCCGGGCGGGGCCACCGACTTCTCCACCACCCGGCAGTCGATGCCGCGCCGGGCCAGTTCGACGGCGGCGGTCAGCCCGGTCGGCCCCGCCCCGACGATGAGTACGTCCGTTGTCGTGTGCACGTCGGTCTCCCTACCGGTGCTGGCTGCCCGGTCGAGGCCGGGACGGGTCGTGGGGTGGAACAGTCGGCGGCGGAAGTCGAGCAGGAACGGCGCGATCGGCCCGGCCTCCTCCCGCGCGTGGGCCGGGTTGGCGACCCAGCGGTGGAACTCCGCCGCGGAACGCCATTCGGCGAAGATGTGGTGGACATCCGAGTCGGGCTCGCGCAGCAGGTCCTCGCGCAGGTAGCCGGGGACCCCGGCCATCCGGGCGGTCACCTCGGCGTGGCCCCGGTGGAACTCCGCGAGCCGGTCGGCCGGGACGGTGACCTCGACGTCCACCAGGATCGTCGGGTCGCCGTCCGGCTCGTCGCGCATCACCCGGCGGTCGTCGGCGGTGGCCGGTTCGCACCCGTCACGCAACGCGGCGGCGAGGCGGGCGGCCACCGGGCCTTCCTCGTAGTCGCGCAGGGCGTCGTCGTCGGTCCACTCGGTGGCGAGCACGAACGTGTGCGGGTCGTTGGCGTCGAGGAGGAGCTCCCGGTGCAGGTTGCCGGGCAGTGCGGCGATCTGCACCGCGGCCGTCCGCCACGCCGACCGGACGCGCTGTCCGGCGCCGGGGCGCGCGCGGACCCGGAGCATTGTCCTGATCATGGGGTCTCCCTTGACGGCCTGCCCGAGACGGGGGTCCCGACCGCCGGCACACCCGTACCGGCCGTCGCCGTCCGACCCTGTCGCAGCGCACGTCACCCCGCCGTCACCGGCGGGCCGACCCGGGTCGCCGCCCGTTGACGCCACCGGGACGACCCACCGGCCGGCTCCGCGTGGTCAGCCGCCGCCGGGTCGGCTCAGCGGGCCCGCTGCCGGCACCGGTACGGATCGGAGGGCGACGCCGCGCACCGGCGACACCGCATCCGCGCGGCGGGGCGGGCGGGACCGGGCAGAGCTACCGCCGGCTGGGCGGGGCTGCCGCCGGGCGGGTCAGGGGCGGCGGTTGCCGCTGCTCGCGCGGACCACGAGCTCCGGTTCGACCTGGGGGCGGGGGGTGCCCGCGCCGGTGCCGTCGAAGAGTTCCAGCAGGGCCGCCACGCACCGGCGGCCGACCTCGTCGAAGTCCTGCCGCACGGTGGTCAGCGGCGGGGAGAGGTACTCGGCCTCGGGGATGTCGTCGAAGCCCACGACGCTCACGTCCTCGGGAATCCGCGCGCCCCGCTGGTGCAGGGCGCGCAGCAGGCCGAGCGCCTGGTGGTCGTTGGCGCAGAACACCGCCGTCACGTCGGGGCGCTCCACCAGGGACTGCCCCAACTCGTAGCCGGCCCGGGGGCTCCAGTCGCCGACGATGACCGGCGGGACGCGGCGGCCCGCCTGTTCCAGGGTCTGTCGCCACCCGTCGACCCGGTCCCGGGCCTCCAGCCAGTCCCGGGGGCCGGCGATGTGCCAGACCGTCTCGTGGCCGAGGTCGAGCAGGTGCCGGACCGCCAGCCGGGCCCCGGCCACCTGGTCGACCGAGATGCTGGGCAGCTCGCCGCGCTCCCCGCTGGCCTCGACCACCACGGCGGGCACCCCGGTGGGCAGGCCGTGCACGGCGACCGACGCCGTCATCATCGGGGTGATGACGACGACGCCGGCCACCGACTGCTCGGTCAGCGCGTCGATGGCCGAGCGCATCCCGCTACGGTCCAACCGTTCCAGGGTGACGATGCTGATGCCGTACCCGGCGGCGCGGGCCGCCCGTTCGATGCCCAGCAGGGTGGCCGCCGGCCCGAACAGGATGGTGTCGAAGCTGACCACGCCGATGACCCGGGAACGGCGGCCGGCCAACCCCCGGGCCAGGGCGTTGGGCCGGTAGTTGAGCTGGTGCACGGCACGCAGCACCCGCTCCCGGGTCTCCGGCCGAACGCTCGGGTGGTTGTTGAGCACCCGGGACACGGTCTGGTGCGACACCCCGGCGAGTTGCGCGACGTCGCTCATCACCGCGGCGCGTTCGGGCCGCTGCTGGCCCATGGCGGCTCAGAAACCCCGGGCCAGGCGGTAGTAGGCCTGGTTCCAGCGCAGCTCGTCGGCGAACCGGCGGGGGGTGGTGTCGGCGTCGATGACGACCAGCTCGGTGCCGACCATCTCGGCGAGGTCGTGCAGCTCCTCGACGCCGACGGCCTGGGACAGCACCGTGTGGTGCGGGGCGCCGGCGGTGAGCCAGGCCTCCGCCGACGCGGCCAGGTCCGGCCGGGGCCGCCACACCGCCCGCGCCACCGGCAGCTTCGGCAGCGGGTACGGCGGCGCGACCACGTCGATCTCGTTGGCGACCAGCCGGAACCGCTCCCCCATGTCGGCCAGGCCGAGCACCACGGCCGGGCCGGGCTGGGCGTCGAAGACCAACCGGACCGGGTCCTCCCGGCCGCCGATGCCCAGCGGGTGGATCTCGACGTTCGGGGTGGCCGCGGCGATGGTCGGGCAGACCTCCAGCATGTGCGCCCCGAGCACCAGTTCCCGCCCGGGGGTGAGGTCGTAGGTGTAGTCCTCCATGAACGAGGTGCCGCCGGTGGTGCCGACGGACATCGACTTGAGCGTGCGGACCAGCACCGAGGTCTTCCAGTCGCCCTCGCCGCCGAAGCCGTACCCGTCGGCCATCAGCCGCTGCACCGCGAGGCCGGGCAGCTGCCGCAGCCCGCCCAGGTCCTCGAAGTTGGTGGTGAAGGCGCGGAACCCACCGGCGTCGAGGAAGTCGCGCAGCCCCGCCTCGATCCGGGCGGCGTAGCGCAGCGAGTCGTGCCGGTCCCCACCGGAACGCAGTGCGTCGACCAGCCGGTAGCTGTCGTCGTACTCCTTGACCAGGTCGTCGATGCGGGCGTCGGCGACCGCATCGACGGCCTCGACCAGGTCGTTGACCCCGTAGGTGTTCACCGAGACGCCGAAGCGCAGCTCGGCCTCGACCTTGTCGCCCTCGGTGACCGCCACGTCGCGCATGTTGTCGCCGAAGCGGGCCAGCCGCAGCGACCGCATCTCGGCGTGCCCGATCGCGGCCCGGGTCCACGCGCCGATCCGGGCGGCGACCCGGGGGTCGCTGACGTGCCCGGCGACGGTCTTGCGGGCGACGCCGAGCCGGGTCTGGACGTACCCGAACTCCCGGTCGCCGTGGGCGGCCTGGTTGAGGTTCATGAAGTCCATGTCGATCTCGGACCAGGGCAGTTCCACGTTGGCCTGGGTGTGCAGGTGCAGCAGCGGGGTGCGCAGCGCGTCCAGCCCGGAGATCCACATCTTGGCCGGGGAGAACGTGTGCATCCAGGCGATCACCCCGACCGCGCCCTGTACGGCGGCGTCGCGGCAGACGGCGAGGATCTCGGCGCTGGAGGTCAGCACCGGCTTCCAGACCACCCGGGCCGGGACGGCCGGGTCGGCGTCGAGTCGTTCGGCGATCCGCCGGGACTGCTCGGCCACCTGGCGCAGGGTCTCCGGGCCGTACAGGCCCTGGCTGCCGGTGAGGAACCAGACCTCGGCGGCCGGGGATGGGTTGGTCATGGGCGTTGCCTTCCGGTGGGGCTGGCGAGGGTTACTTGGTGCGGATGCCGACGAGGCGTTGGAGCAGGATGAACACGAACAGCAGGCCACCAATGACGATCTTGGTCCACCACGAGTTGAGGGTGCCGTCGAAGGTGATCAACGTCTGGATGATGCTGAGCACCAGCACCCCGAGCAGGGTGCCGAAGATGTAGCCGGACCCGCCGGTGAGCAGGGTGCCGCCGATGACGACCGCCGCGATCACGTCCAGCTCCATGCCCACCGCGATCAGCGGGGCACCGGACAGGGTGTAGAAGGACAGCAGGATGCCGCCGATCGCCGAGCAGAGCCCGCTGATCGTGTAGACCGCGATCTTCGTCCGGCCCACCGGCAGGCCCATCAGCAGCGCCGACTGCTGGTTGCCGCCGATGGCGTACACGTTGCGGCCCAACCGGGTGTACGCGAGCACGGCCGCCGCCACGGCCACCACCGCGACGGCGATCAGCGCGCCGACCGAGACGAAGTTCTCGCCGAGGTGGATGCGGTGCTGGGCGGCGCTGGTCCAGAAGCCGTCGGTGATCGGGATCGAGGTGGTGCTGATCCAGGTGCACACGCCCCGGGCGAAGAACATCCCGGCGAGGGTGACGATGAAGGGTTGGATGTCGAAGAAATGGATCACGCAGCCCATCGCGAACCCGAGGATCGGGCCGATCAGCAGAGCGATCACCAGCACCACGGCGGGGTGCAGCCCGTTGCCCAGCAACGAGGCCGACACCATCGCGGTCATCGCCACCACCGACCCGACCGACAGGTCGATGCCGCCGGTGAGGATCACGAAGGTCATCCCGACCGCGACGACCAGCAGGAAGCCGTTGTCGATGAAGACGTTGAAGACGACCTGGATGTTGGAGAACGCGCGGTACTGGGAGACGCCGATGGCGTACATCACCAGCAGCAGGGCCGCGGTGGCGAGCACCGGTACGTGCCGGGGTGGCACCCGCCACCAGGCACGACCCGGACGGGCGGCCAACGGGGTCGTGGTCATGCCGGAACCTGCTCCTTCTCTGTGCCGACCGGCTCCACCGGCGTGACCGGGACGCTGCGCCGACGGCGGAACCGCGCCCGGAAGGCCGGGGCCTGGATGAGACAGACCACGATCACCACGACCGCCTTGAACAGCAGGGACGTCTGCGGGTCGATGTTCATGGCGTAGACCGAGGTGGTCAGGGTCTGGATGAGCAGCGCGCCGACCACGGTGCCACCGAGGTAGAACCGGCCGCCGGCCAGCGCGGTGCCGCCGATGACCACGGCCAGGATCGCGTCCAGCTCGACCCAGAGGCCCACCGCGTTGCCGTCGGCGCTGGAGACGTTGGCCGTCATCATGAACCCGGCGATGGCGGCGCAGGCGGCGCTCACCACGTACACCAGGAAGGTGATCCGGCGCGAGCGGATGCCGGCCAGCCGGCTGGCCTCGGCGTTCCCGCCGACCGACTCGATGATCATGCCGAGTGCGGTCCGCCGGGTCAGCACCGCCACCAGTACGGTCACCGCGAGGGCGATGACGATCGCCAGCGGCAGGGTCAGCAGGTGCCCGACCCCGATCACCTTGTACGGCCCGCTGTTGATGGTGATGATCTGCCCCTCGGCGATCAGCTGGGCCAGACCCCGGCCGGCCACCATCAGGATCAGCGTGGCGATGATCGGTTGGATGCCGATCCCGGCGACCAGGATGCCGTTCCAGGCCCCGAGCAGCAGGGCCACCCCGAAGCCGAGCGCCACCGCGGTGAGCACCACGCCCACGCTGTTCTGGTCGGGCTGCTCGCTGATGTAGAGGCAGGCGACCGCGCCGGCGACCGCCGCCACCGCGCCCACCGACAGGTCGATGCCGCCGGTGGCGATCACCAGGGACATGCCCAGGGCGACCAGGATCAGCGGGGCGCTGAGCCGGACGATGTCGATCAGGCTGCCGTAGAGGTGGCCGTTCTTCAGCTCGACCGACAGGAAGCTCGGCCGGTAGACGGCGTTCGCCACCAGCAGCAGCACCAGCACCACGAGCGGCCAGAACAGCCGGTGACCGGTGACGCCCGCAGCGCGGGCCCGTACGGTGCTCATGCCGGCACCGACCCTTCCTGGGAACTGCCGCTGGCGATGACCTGCATGACGCGGGCGGCATCGAGGGTGTCGTCGTTGGTGAGCTCGGTGACCAGCTGCCGGTCCCGCATGACGGCGACCTTGTGGCTGAGCCGGAGCACCTCCTCCAGCTCGGCGGAGATGAACAGCACCGCCATCCCGCCGTCGGAGAGCTGCGCGACCAGGCGTTGGATCTCGGTCTTGGCACCGATGTCGATGCCACGGGTCGGTTCGTCGAGGATCAGCAGCCGGGGTTCGGTGATCAGCCAGCGGGCCAGCAGCACCTTCTGCTGGTTGCCGCCGGACAGGTTGCGCACCGGCATCTCCGGGTCGGCCGGCCGGATGCTCAACGCCGTGATCCAGTGCTGGACCAGTTCGTCCTGCCGGCGGCGCGGCAGCGGCCGTAGCCAACCCCGGGCCGCCTGCATCGCCAGGATGATGTTCTCCCGCACCGACAGCTCGCCCACCAGTCCCTCGGTGCGGCGGTTCTCGGAGCAGAACGCGATGTCCCGGTCGATGGCGGCCACCGGGTTGCGGATCGTCACCGGGGTGCCGTCCACGGCGAGCCGGCCGGCGTCGGCGCGGTCCGCGCCGAAGAACAACCGGGCGACCTCGGTACGCCCCGAGCCGAGCAGACCGGCCAGGCCGACCACCTCGCCCTGGTGGATGGTGAGGCTGAACGGGGCGACGGAACCGGACTTGCCGAGCCCGTCGGCGGCCACCAGCGGGGTGCCAGACTCCAGGGCCGCCCGGTCCTCGCCGCTGGTCGCCTCGTCGAGGCGTTCCAGGGCGTCCAGCTCCTTGCCGATCATCTTCTCCACCAGCGCGATCTGCGGCAGCTCGCTGGTCAGGTACTCGCCGACGAGCCGGCCGTTGCGCAGCACGGTGATCCGGTCGGCGATGGCGTAGACCTGGTCGAGGAAGTGGGTGACGAAGATGATCGCGATGCCGTCGTCGCGCAACTGCCGCATGATCCGCATCAGCTGGGCCACCTCGTCGGCGTCCAGGCTGGAGGTCGGCTCGTCGAGGATCAGCACCCGGGCCCGGATGTCGACAGCGCGGGCGATGGCGACCATCTGCTGCACCGCCAGCGAGTAGTTGCCGAGCAGTTCGGTGACGTCGATGTGCAGGTCGATGCGGGCGAGCAGGTCCTTGGCCCGGCGGCGCATCTCGCGCCAGTTGACCGCGCCGAGGCGGCGCGGCTCCCGGCCGATGTAGATGTTCTCCGCGACCGACAGGTTGGGCAGGAGGTTGACCTCCTGGTAGACGGTGCTCACCCCGGCGGCGGTGGCCTGCATCGGGCCGGAGAAGGAAACCTCCGCGCCGTCGAGGGTGATGGTGCCGGAATCGGTGCCGTAGACGCCGGTCAGCACTTTGATGAGGGTTGACTTCCCGGCGCCGTTCTCGCCCATCAGGGCGTGCACCTCACCGGGAAAGAGCCGCAGGTCGACGCCGTCGAGGGCGCGGACCCCGGGGAAGATCTTGCTGATCGCGGTCATCGTCAGGACCGGATGCCTCTCCGACATCCCACCGAACCTTTCCTCGGAAGCGGAGGCCGCCGCGCCGAACGCGGCGGCCTCCGGTCGGATCAGTACTTCCGGTTGGGCAGGGCCGCCTTGGCCTGCTCCTGGGTGAAGGTGGTCTCCTCGGTCTCGACCCGGGCGGGGACCTCCTCGCCGGCGGCGACCTTCTTGGCGAGGTCCATCAGCTGCGGGCCGAGCAGCGGGCTGCACTCCGCGATGAAGTTGAACTTCCCGTCGGCGAGCGCCTGCATGCCGTCCTTGACCGCGTCGATGGTGATGATGGTGATGTCCTTGCCGGGCGTCTTGCCCGCCGCGGTGATCGCCTCCAGCGCGCCCAGGCCCATGTCGTCGTTGTGCGCGAAGAGCACGTCGATCTTCGGGTTGGCCTTGAGGAACTGCTCCATGACCTGCTTGCCGCCGGCCCGGGTAAAGTCACCGCTCTGCGAGGCGACGACCTTCAGGTTGGGGTTGGCGGCGATCGCCTCGGCGAAGCCCTTCTTGCGGTCGTTGGCCGGCGCCGAACCGGTGGTGCCCTGCAGCTCGACGATGTTCACCGGACCGGTCGCGGCCGACTTCTCCTTGACCAGCCACTCCCCGGCGAGCCGGCCCTCCTTGACGAAGTCCGAGCCGATGAAGGTCTTGTAGAGGCTCTTGTCGGCCGAGTCCACGGCCCGGTCGGTCAGGATCACCGGGATCTTGGCGTCCTTGGCCTCCTTGAGCACGGTGTCCCAACCCGACTCCACCACCGGCGAGAAGGCGATCACGTCGACCTTCTGCTGGATGAAGTTGCGGATCGCCTTGATCTGGTTCTCCTGCTTGCCCTGCGCGTCGTCGAACTTCAGCTCGTAGCCGGCCTCGGCGGCCGACTCCTTGATCGAGTTGGTGTTCGCCGTGCGCCAGCCGCTCTCCGCACCGACCTGCGAGAAGCCGATGACCAGCTTGCCGTTGCCGCCGCTGCTGCCGCTGTCGCCGTCGCCGCCGGTGTCGCTGTTGCCGCAGCCGGCGAGTCCGCCGGCCAGCAGGCCGACGGCGAGCATCGCGCCGAGGCCGCGCCGGGTGAGGGTAATACCGGTCTTCGCCATGTGAAGACTCCTTGTACGGGGATGAGGTGGGGGATGGTGCGTGCGCGGAAGGACCGGCCGGCACGGCACGCCGGACGGGCCGGACCTTCCAGGGGTGGTGCATCGGGTTGCGGTGGATCGACCGGTCCGCCGGGGCGGGCCGGTGGCGAGGACGGACGGTCGGGCGTTACGGCCCCGACTGCCCGTAGACGTTCTGGTAGCGGTCGTAGAGGGAGTCGATGTCGGCCTGGGCCATCGGCACCGGGGTGCCGAGCGTCCGGGCCAGGTGGGCGGTGCGGGCCACGTCCTCGCACATCACGGCGGCCTTCACCGCCGCGCGGGCGTCCTTGCCGATGGTGAACACGCCGTGGTTGCGCATCAGCACCGCCGGTGAGCGGTGCCCGGACAGGGTCGCCACGATGCCCTTGCCGATGTCGTCCCCGCCGATGAGCGCGAACGGACCGACCGGGATCTCACCACCGAACTCGTCGGCCTGGGCGGTGAGGTTGCACGGGATCGCCTCGCCGCAGGCGGCCCAGGCCGTGGCGTACCCGCTGTGGGTGTGCACCACGCCCCCGACCTCGGGCATCGCCCGGTAGACGTAGGCGTGGGCGGCGGTGTCGCTGGACGGCGAGAGGTCACCGTCGACCACGACACCGTCGAGGTCACAGACGATCATGTTGTCGGGCCGCAGGTCGTCGTAGGACACCCCGCTCGGCTTGATCACCATCAGCTCCCGGCCCGGCACCCGGGCCGAGACGTTGCCGGCCGTCCAGGCCACCAGGTTGTAGCGCACCAGCTCGCCGTGCAGGGTGGCCACCTGCTCGCGCAGCCGGGCCACCTCGGTGTCGAGGTCGAGGGTCATGCCGGCACCTCCAGGGGGTCGGTGGTCGGTCCGGTGGTGGGCGCGACGGCCGGACGCCGGGCGGCGTTGCGGATCGCCCGCAGCCGCAGCAGCACGTCGTCACCACCCCGGCCGAAGTGGTCGTGCAGCCGGCGGTACTCGGCGTAGAGCGCGTCGTAGGCGTCGGCGCGCTCCGGGTCGGGCCGGTAGACCTCGCGGTCGACCCGGCCCATCGCCGCCGAGGCGGTCGGCACGTCGGGGTACGCGCCGGCCGCGACCGCCGCGTGGATCGCCGAGCCCAGGGCCGGGCCCTGCGCGGAGCCGATGATGCCCAGCGGACGCCGGGTCACGTCGGCGTAGATCTGCATCAGCAGACTGTTGCCGGTCAGCCCGCCGGCCACGATCAGCTCGTCGACCGGGACGCCCGCCTCGGCGAACGCCTCGATGATCATGCGGGTGCCGAACGCGGTGGACTCCAGCAGCGCGCGGTAGACGTCCGGCGGCCGGGTGGCCAGGGTGAGCCCGACGAGCACCCCGCTGAGGTCGTGGTTGACCAGCAGCGAGCGGTTGCCGTTCCACCAGTCCAGGGCGACCAGGCCGTGCGCGCCGACGGGCTGGGCCGCGGCGGCGGCGGTCAACTCCTCGTGGGAGGCGTACCCGGCGGGGGCGGCGTGCTTGACGAACCAGCCGAAGATGTCGCCGACGCCGCTCTGGCCGGCCTCGTAGCCCCAGGAGCCGGCGCTGATCCCGCCGTCGACCACGCCGCACATGCCGGCGACCTCGGCCCGCTCGGTACCGTTGACCACGTGGCAGGTGGAGGTGCCCATGATGGCGACCAGCCGGCCGGGGGTCAGCGCCTGCGCGGCGGCGGCGGTGACGTGGGCGTCGACGTTGCCGACGGCCACCGCGATCCCCTCCGGCAGCCCGGTCCAGGCGGCGGCCTGCGCGGTGAGCCCGCCGGCCCGCGTGCCGAGCTGCGCCAGCGGCCCGTCGATCTTGGCGACGAAGTCGGCGAAGCCCGGGTTCAGCGCGGACAGGTACGCCGGGGACGGGTAGTGGCCGTCCTGGAGCAGCCCCTTGTAGCCCGCGGTGCAGACGTTGCGGGTCTCGACGCCGCACAGCTGCCAGACGATCCAGTCGGCGGCCTCGATCCAGCGCTCGGCGCGGGCGTAGACCTCCGGGTCCTCCTCCAGCAGCTGCAACCCCTTGGCGTACTGCCACTCGGCGGAGATCTTGCCGCCGTACCGGCCGATCCAGGACTCGCCCCGGGCGTGGGCCAGCGCGTTGATCCGGTCGGCCTGCGGCTGGGCGGCGTGGTGCTTCCACAGCTTCACCCAGGCGTGCGGGCGGGTCCGCAGGTCGGGCAGCTCGCACAGCGGCGTGCCGTCGGCCAGGGTGGGCAGCACCGTGCAGGCGGTGAAGTCGATGCCGATGGCGACCACCTGGGCCGGGTCGACGCCGCTCTCGGCGAGCGCGGCGGGCACCGCCCGGCGCAGCACCTCGCGGTAGTCGTCCGGGTCCTGCAGCGCCCAGTCGGCCGGCAGGGGCTGGCCGTCGACGGCCAGCGTCGTCTCCATCACCGCGTGGCGGTACTCGTGCACCGCCGTGCCCAGCTCGGCGCCGTCGCCGACCCGCACCACCAGCGCCCGACCCGACAGCGTGCCGTAGTCGACGCCGACGACGTACCGGTCCTGCGGCTTCGCGCCTGCATCCATGCCGTTCTCCGTTCAATCGTTGGGGGCAAGTGTTAGCGCTCACATGGAATCCGTCAAGGCGCATCCATGTAACACTGCCGTAACCATCCTGAGCGGCCCCGGCACGGCATCCACGATCACCGCTCCGACCAGCCATCGAGCAGCCGACATACGCCGAACAGGTGAGCGGTCACATCCGTCCGGTCGGGCCGACCCTTGACACGCCCGCGCGGCGGTTCCAAACTTCGGGGCGACCGCGCGGCGGGCCCGGAGCCGGGCCGGACGGGCGACGACCGGTCCACCGGCGTCGTCGCGCCCACCTGCCGTGCCCGCGCGACGGACCACGGCCCTCGTCCGCCCGAGACGGACCACCCGGCCTTCGTCGCCACCCGCAGGAGGCCGTATGAGGATCGTCGACGCCCGGGTCATCGTGACCTGTCCGGGCCGCAACTTCGTCACCCTGAAGATCGTCACCGACGAGGGGGTCACCGGCGTCGGGGACGCCACCCTCAACGGCCGGGAACTCGCCGTCGCGTCCTACCTGCGCGACCACGTCGTGCCGCTGCTGATCGGACGCGACCCGGCCCGGATCGAGGACACCTGGCAGTACCTCTACCAGGGTGCCTACTGGCGGCGCGGGCCGGTGACGATGAGCGCGATCGCCGCCGTGGACACCGCGCTGTGGGACATCAAGGGCAAGGTCGCCGGCCTGCCGGTCTACCAGCTACTCGGCGGCCGGTCCCGCGACGGGGTCACCGTCTACGGGCACGCCAACGGCGAGACCATAGAGGACGTGCTGGTCGAGGTCGCCCGATACGTGGACCTCGGCTACCGGGCGATCCGGGTGCAGTGCGGCGTACCCGGCCTGCCGAAGACCTACGGGGTCAGCGCCGACAAGCTGTTCTACGAGCCGGCCGACGCGGCCCTGCCCAGCGAGGCCACCTGGTCCACCGCGCGGTACCTGGCGCACGTCCCGACGGTCTTCGCCCGGGTACGCGACGAGTTCGGCCCCACCCTGCGGCTGCTGCACGACGTGCACCACCGGCTCAGCCCGATCGAGGCCGCCCGGCTCGGTAAGAGCCTGGAGCCGTACGCGCTGACCTGGATGGAGGACCCGGTCCCCGCCGAGTTGCCGGAGGGGTTCCGGCTGATCCGGCAGCACACCACCACCCCGGTCGCCGTCGGCGAGGTGTTCAACACCATCTGGGACGCCGCCCAGCTCATCCGGGAACAGCTCATCGACTACATCCGCACCACGGTGGTGCACGCCGGTGGCATCACCCACCTACGGCGCATCTTCGACCTGGCGGCGCTGCACCACGTGCGCAGCGGCTCGCACGGGGCCACCGACCTCTCCCCCGTCTGCATGGCCGCCGCCCTCCACGTCGACCTGGCCATCCCCAACTTCGGCCTGCAGGAGTACATGCGGCACACCGACGCCACCGACGAGGTCTTCCCGCACGGCTACCACTACGCCGACGGCTACCTGCACCCGGCGGAGACCCCCGGCCTCGGGGTGGACATCGACGAACAGGCGGCGGCCCGCTACCCGTACGCCCCGGCGTACCTGCCGGTCAACCGGCTGGAGGACGGCACCGTCCACCCCTGGTGAGCCGGGGCGACACCGGGCCGCCGAAGGTCAGCGCAACTCCTTGACCCGGATCAGGTTGCCGGCCGGGTCGCGGAAGGCGCAGTCGCGCACCCCGTACGGCTGGTCGATCGGCTCCTGGACGACCTCGGCGGCGCCGGCCTGCACCTTCTCGAAGGTGGCGTCGAGGTCGCCGGTGGCCAGCATGAGCCAGCCGTAGGTGCCCTTGGCCATCATCTCGGCGATGGTCCGACGTTCCTCGTCGGTGATCCCGGGGTCGACCGCCGGCGGGGCCAGCAGGATCGACGTGCCGGGCTGGCCGGGTGGCCCGACGGTGATCCAACGCATCTTCCCGGCGCCGACGTCGTTGCGGACCTCGAAGCCGAGGACGTCGCGGTAGAAGGCCAGCGAGGCGTCCGGGTCGTCGTGCGGCAGGACGCAGGTGTCGATGGTGAGATCCATGCCGCTCACGCTAGGTGATGACCGGGGCGGGTGCTTCTCGATTCCTGACCGGTCGGGTCACCTGTCGGGTCAGGCACGGCGGCAACTGGGCCGACCCCTGCGCCGCCAGCGCCCGGTAGCTGCTCGGCGGCATGCCGACCAGCTCGGCGAAGCGGGTGCTGAAGGTGCCCAGCGACGAGCCGCCGACCGCGAAGCAGACCTCGGTGACGCTGAGGTCGCCTCGGCGCAGCAACGCCATCGCCCGCTCGATGCGCCGGGTCATCAGATAGGAGTACGGTGACTCGCCGTAGGCGCGGCGGAACTGCCGGCTCAGGTGACCCGCCGACATGTGCACGCCCCGGGCGAGCGCCTCGACGTCCAGCGGTCGGGCGTACTCCCGGTCGATCCGGTCCCGCACCCGGCGCAGCCGGGCCAGGTCGCGCAGCTGCTGGTCGGGAGCGGGTCGGCCGGTCATCCCGTGATCGTGCCAGGTTCCGCCGGCCGACGTCGACGCCACCCGGGGCGGGGCGGGCACCCAGGTCAGTGGATGTGGCGGCCCCGGGCGTCGGGCACCCCGGACTTACGGAAGAAGTACGTGTTGACCTGGTCCCGCCACTCGGTCGCGCAGCGTAGCTGCTCGGCGAGACGCTCGGTGACCCGGTCGTGCACCGCCGGGTCGATCACCCCGGCCAGCCGGGCCCACCGGTCCCGCATCGCCTCCACCTCCTCCACCCCCGCGAAGTGGGTGTCGTAGATGTGCTGGATGACCGTGCTGCCGCTGTGCAGCACGTGGGAGTACGGCACGTGGTGGAAGAAGAGCAGCAGCTCGTCCGGGCACTGCTCCAGCGACTCGTACACCTGGGACCAGGGCGGCGGGTACTGTCCGGTCATGCCGGTACCGGTCGCCCGGGTCCGGTCCACCCCGACGCCGTCGCGGTCGGCGAAGTGGTAGGTGCCCCACCGGCTGTACTCGTAGCCGTCGACCCCCGGCCCGTAGTGGCCGGCCGGGTTCACCATGAAGCCGACACCCAGCGGGGCGGTGTACCGCTCGTAGGTGCGCCACGAGTCGTCCAGCACGGCGTGCAGCGTCTCGCGGACCAGCGCCGGGTCACCGACCGTCGACGCCGGGAAGGTCAGGTCGATCCACTCGTCGAGGAGCGCCGCCGGGTCCAGCCGCGGGTCCCAGGCCAGCCGGCCGAAGGCGTACAGGTTGGCCTGGGCCAGTGGGTGCCCGCACCAGAACGGGTCGTCGCCCACGTTGGCCACGGCCACCAGGTCGCCGCCCCGGCGCGGCCCCGGGCCGGGCACATCGGCCAGCACGTCGGCGACGCTGCGCTCCGCCGGCCCCCACGGCCGGAACGCCAGCACCTCGTGCCACCAGGGGGCGAGGTAGCAGGCGTGCCACTGCTGGCCGGTGTACTCCTGGGTCACCTGCAACTCGACGGCCAGCCGGGTGGCCGGCATGGCGGCGATCACCGGCGAGACCGGCTCGCGGGGCTGGAAGTCGACCGGGCCGAACTTCACCTGGAGCACGACGTTGTCGGCGAACCGCCCGTCCAGCGGGGCGAAGTGGTCGTACGCGGCGCGGGCCCGGTCGGTCGTCCGGTCCCGCCAGTCCTGCCGGTGGTCGTAGACGAACGCCCGCCAGTGCACCACTCCCCCGTGCGGGGCGAGCGCGCCGGCCAGCAGGTTCGCCCCGTCGGCGTGGTCACGGCCGTAGTTGAACGGGCCGGGCTGCCCCTCCGAGTCGGCCTTCACCACGTACCCGCCGAAGTCGGGGATGCGCGCGTAGACCCGGCGGGTGGTGCTCTCCCACCAGTCGCGTACCCCGTCGTCGAGCGGGTCGGCGGTGGACAGGCCGCCGAGGACGACGGGGGCGGCGAAGGTCACCGACAGGTGCACCCGGACGCCGTACGGGCGCAGCAGGTCGGCGATCTCGGCCACGTCGTCGAGCCGGTCGGTGAGCAGCAGCGCCTCGGTGTGGCCGACGTTGACGTTGTTCACCGAGATCGCGTTGACCCCCGTGGAGGCGAGCAGCCGCCCGTACGCCCGCAGCCGCTCCCGGTCGCCGCGCGGCCGGCCGTCCCGCCAGAAGATCGACCCCCCGGCGTAGCCCCGCTCCACCTGCCCCATCACCGGGTGCACCGCCACGTTGTCCCAGTGGTCGAGCATCCGGCGGCGCAGCACCGGCAGATGCACCCGCGCCGGCTGCTCCCCGGTGAAGGCGGCCTCGCCGAGGCGGACCAGGTGGAACAGCCCGTACAGCAGTCCGACCGGGGCGTCGGCCAGCACGACCGTGACGCCGTCGCAGCGGGCCAGCAGGAAGCCCTCGTCGCCCGGCGATCCGCCGTCGGGGCCCGGGGCCGCCGTCGCGGCGGGCGGCACCACCTCGGGCAGCGGTCCCGAGTCGCGCAGGGCGAGCACCAGGTCGACCGGCCCGGCGACGGTCCGCTGCACCCGCCCGCCGTGCCGTGCGCAGGCGCGGGCCACCTCGTCGTGGACCGTGTCGACGAGCGGACCGTCGCCGTGCACCAGCACCCGACGGGCACCTATCGCCCGGAACGCCTCCGGCGGCAGCCACGCCGGGTGCGGCGGCGGTTGCGCCGCCCCGGTGGCGGTGGGCGGGGCGGTGGCGGGGCTGGTCATCGGGTGAATTCCTTCCGCACGAGGTCGGTCATCGGGGTGGCGACCCGCAGGTACGCCAGGACGAACGGGCCGGCCAGCAGCACCGGCAGCGCCTCGGAGACGAGCACGGTCAGCGCCCCGGCGGCGGCCAGCAGCAGGGCGGTGCCGACGGTGACGGTGGGCGTACGGACCAGGAAGTACAGCGCCAGCCGGAGCACGTCGCGGGTGCGGAAGGTGAACAGCGAGGCGATCACCAGCGCGTTGCCGCCGGCCAGGGTGAGCGCGACCCCGGTCGCGAGCAGCGGCACCGCCCAGCCGGTGGGGACGCCCGCGACGGACAGGTGGGCGAGGTTGACCGCGATGACGGTCAGCCAGAGCAGCAGCGGCATCCAGATCCGCAGCACCTGCGCGAGGTTGGCCCGGTAGCCCTGCCGGAACCGGGCGGCGGGCCGCAGGTCGGTCAGGTCGGGGCGTTGGTGGTGCAGGGCGTACAGGGCGGCGGAGACGGCCGGACCGACCGGGAGCAGGCAGAGCGCCACCAGCGGCAGGTTGCTGGCGTCACGGCCGAGCAGGAGCACCGCGACCAGCCCGGGGAGGGTGGTGAGGACCAGCAGGAAACCCACGACGAGCACGGTGTACACGGCGGCGGCGGCCCGCGACAACGGGCCGTCGCCGACCTCCCGCCAGGTCTGCGCGCTCACGACCGCTCCTGCCGTTCGGCCGGCGGGCCGCCGAGCAGCCGCGTCTCGTCCCACCACGGCGGGGTCTCGTCGCGGACCGCGGCCAACTCGACGAGGGTGACCTCGTGCCGGGTCAGGTCGAGGTCGAGGTCGACCCGGCCGGCGGTGATCGGCAGGGCGCGGTGGGAGCGGGCTGGTTCGGCGGCCTCCCGCAGGGTGTCGAGCTGCCCCGCTCGGGGGGACCGGGGGCGGCCCATCTCGCTCCAGGCCGACCAGGCGTTGCCGGCGTCCTCGTTGACCGAGGAGCGGAGCAGGAAGGCCGAGCTGACCTGCCCGCCCGTCGTCGGGGCGGGGGCCAGCGGCACCGACAGGGCCAGCCGGTGCCGGTCGGGCACCGGGTGCAGGCCGGTCACGTCCACCGGGGCCCAGGCGAGGATGGCGACCCGTCCGTCGGGGTGCCGGGTGACCAGGTGGTCGACGCCCCGGGCGAGCACGTCGCCGCCGAGGCGGGCCAGGAACGCGTACAGGTGGTACGTGGGCTTCTTGATCTGGCGGTGGGTGAGCAGGCCGAACCCGCCGTGGAACAGCGCGGTCGGCACCCCCACCTCCTCGAACACGTCGCTGAACGTCCAGTACGAGAAGGAGTCGACCAGGTCGCCGCCGGCCGCCAGCACCGGGGCGAGGTAGGCGGCGTGGAAGGCCGTGTCGTGGATCGGGTTGTCCGGCCGGTAGGAGGAGTTGAACTCGGTGATGTGCACCGGGAGGTCGGCCAGCGCGGTGCCGTACAGGTGCCGGCGCGGGGCGGCGAACTGTTCCAGCAGCGACGACGCCGGGGCCAGTGTCTGGTGGGTGCCGAACGGCACGTGCTGGGCGGGACCGGAGGTGTAGGCGTGCCGGCTGACGAAGTCGACAGGCACGTCGTGCGTGGTGACGAAGTCGGCGAAGGGCTCCCACCAGTCGTCCGCGCCGGGCGAGATGGCCGGGCCGCCGACCTGCAACCCGGCGTCGACCTCCTTGACCGCGTGCGCGGTCACCTCGTAGAGGCGGTGGTAGGCGTCGCGGTCGGCGCCCTGCCAGAAGTCGGGCAGGTTCGGCTCGTTCCACACCTCGATCGGCCAGCCGCGCACCTCGTCGAGGCCGTACCGGTCGACCAGGTGGGCCACCGTGGCGCGGACCAGGCCGCCCCACTCCTTCCAGCAGCGGGGCGGGGTGACGTTGCCCTGCCACCAGAACACCGTCTGCTCGCCGGAGGCCAGCGCCTCGGGCATGAAGCCCAGCTCCACGAACGGCCGGATGCCGAGGCCGAGGTAGGCGTCGACGACCTGGTCGACGTACGTGAACGAGTGGTGCACCCGGCGTTCGCCGCCGTTGTGGTAGGGGCGGTGGACGCCGACGCCGTCACTGAGCAGGCCGTGCCCCCGGATGTGCCGGAACCCGATGTCCTGCTGGATGAGGGCCAGCGAGTCCTGGTAGTCGCGGCGCAGGGCCAACTCGAAGCGTCCCGTGCCGACACACCGCCGCCAGGCGTCGGTGAGCCGCCCCACGGGTCGGGCGGGAACGGTGATCCGCATCGTGGTGTCCTCCGGTGCTCGCCGGTCCGGTGCCCGGCCCGGCCGGAACCCGGGACGGGTTCCGGCCGGGCCGGGTCGGTCAGCCGTTGTCCTTCTCGAACCGCTCGTGCGCCTTGTTGACCAGGCCGATGTACTGGTCGGCGTTCTTGGCCTTCAGCTCACCGAGGTAGGCGTCCCACTCGGTGAGGGGCCGCTGGCCGAGGATGAACTTGAGCGTGTTCTGGATCACGTGGTCCTTGAGCGGGGTCTCCCACAGCGACGCCTGCTCCCGCTCCTCGTCGGTCAGCGGGGCCGGCGGGTCCACCGGCAGCGGCGTGCGGGCGTTCATCACCTTCTGGAACTCCATCTCCTCCGGGGAGAAGAACGACTGCACCAGGTCGAGCTTGCCGCCGTAGGCGAACACCCCGTTGCCGAAGCCGAAGTCCTTCTGGAGGTGCTTGCTGCCCTTGGGGTTGAGCCCGATCATGTCGACGTCGGGGTTGAGGGTGTACTTGCCGGCGTCCTTGGTGTAAGTGGTGCCCTCGACGCCCCACTTGGCGAACTCCTGGCCGGCGTCGGAGTAGTACAGCCAGTCGATGAACTGCATCATCGCCACGAAGTTCTTGCTGTCCCGGGCCTTCTTGGAGATCATGATGCCGTTCTCCAGCCGGCTGGCCGGGTTGATCTCGCCGGCCGGGCCGACCGGCAGCGGGATCTTCGTCAGCTTGGCGTTCGGCAGGGTCTTGGCCAGGTCGGGGCGGTAGTCGTTGACCAGGGTCTGGGCGTTGCTGCCGATGACGAAGGACTTGCCGTTGGCGAGCTTCTGCCGGGCCTGCTCATCGGTCTGGGTGAAGCTCTCCGGGTCGAGCAGCTTCTCGGCCACCAGCTTGTTGAGGTAGACGATCACCTGCTTGTACTGCTCGGTGGCGCCGGTGTAGACGAACTTCTTCGCCGCCGGGTCCCAGGTGGCGGGGTTCCAGCTCCAGCCGGTCCGGATGCCGTGCGCGGCGCCGACGATGCTCAGCAGTTCCCCGCCCGGGTTCGGCTTGCTCCACCGGTCCGAGTACGGGTACGAGTCGGGGTAGCGCGCCTTCATCGCCTTGAGCACGGTGTACAGCTCGTCCCAGGTCCTGGGGATCTGGAGGTTGAGCTGCTGGAGGATGTCGGTGCGCACCGCGATCGAGTACTCCGCCCACGGCTTCTCGTGCAGGCCGGGGAGCAGGTAGAACTTGCCGTCGGACTGTCGCAGCGTGTCGAACTCCGGTTGGAGGTTCCACTTGGCGATCTTGTCCTTGAGGTTGGGCATCAGGTCCAGGTAGTCGCTCACCGGCAGGATCGCGCCGGAGGAGACGAAGGCGTTCTCCGCCGGGTGGTACGTCTTCGGGATGATCAGAGGTGCGTCACCGGCGCCGATGAGCAGGCTGCGCTTCTGCTCGTAGTCGCTCAGCGGCACGGCCACCGGGGCGAGCTTGACGTTGGTCCGCTTGGTCAGCTCCGACCAGAACAGCCAGTCGTCCTTGAGCGGGTAGTTGGGGTGGTTGTTGTAGAGGATGGAGAACGAGAGCGGTTCGGTGGCCTTGAACTGCTTGTCGATCCCGTAGTCGGCCATCGCGCCGGCCCGGTTGCCGTCGAGGTCCTTGGCGTCCGGGGCGTCGTCGGAGCAGGCCCCGACGAGGGTGAGGGTGAGCAGCCCGGCAGTGGCTATCGCCACGCGGCGCCACGTCCTGTGGAACATGGCTCGTCCTTTCGGTCAGGTGGGGTGTGGGGTGCAGTGGGTGCAGCGGTCGGCCGGGCTACCCCTTGACCGCGCCGAGCATCACGCCGGACACGAAGAACCGCTGGATGAAGGGGTAGACCGCGAGGATCGGCAGGGTGGTGAGCACGATGGTCACGGCCTGGATGGTGGCCGCCGCCTGCACCGCGTCGGACTCGGCGACCCCACCGGCGGACTGCGCCCCGGTCGCCCCGGCGATGAGGTTGCGCAGGTAGACCGTGACCGGGAGCAGGTCCTGCCGATCCAGGTAGAGGAACGCGGTGAACCAGGAGTTCCAGAAGGACACCGCGTAGAACAGCACCATCGTGGCGATGATCGCCTTGGACAGCGGCAGCACGATCCGCAGCAGGGTGCCGTACGTGCTCAGCCCGTCGACGGCGGCGGCCTCCTCCAACTCCACCGGCAGGCTCTCGAAGAACGCCTTCATCACCAGCAGGTTGAACACGTTGATCGCGTTGGGCAGGACCACCGCCCAGATGCTGTTCTTCATGCCCAGGCTGGTGATGAGCACGTAGTTGGGGATCAGCCCGCCGGAGAAGAACATGGTGAACACGGCGATCCCGACGAGCACCCCCCGCCCCTTGAGCTGGTGCTTGGACAACACGTACGCGTAGCAGGTGGTCAGCACGATCGAGATCGCGGTGGCGACGACGGTGTAGACCACGGTGTTGCGGTAGTTCGTCCAGAACATCGGGTCGGACATCACCAGCCGGTAGGAAGTGAGGTTGAAGCCCTGCGGGACGAGGTTGACCTTCCCGGCGATGATCGGCGCCTCGTCGCTGAGCGACCGGGCCACGATGTTGACGAACGGGTAGAGCGTCACGACCACCACGAGGGTCAGCACCACGGCGTTGACCGCCTGGAAGACCCGGTAGCCCCGGGTCGGGCGGATGCCCCGGCGGCGGCGCGACGCGGGGCGGGCCGCCGGGGTCTTCGGGCCGGCCGTGCCGGGTGCCACGGTCACCACAGGCTCGTCCCCACCGTACGGCGGGAGATGGTGTTGGCGCCCAGCACCAGGATCAACCCGATCACCGCCTCGAACAGGCCGATCGCGGCGGCGTAGCTGAAGTTGCTGGACTCGAAGCCCAGCCGGAACAGGTACGTGGAGATCACGTCGGCGGTCGGGTAGGTCAGTGGGTTGTACAGCAGCAGGATCTTCTCGAACCCGACCGCCATGAAGGTGCCGATGTTGAGGATCAGCAGGGTCACCATGGTCGGCCGGATCCCGGGCAGCGTGACGTGCCAGGTCTGCCGCCACCGGCTGGCCCCGTCGATCCGGGCCGCCTCGTACAGGTTCTCGTCGATGGTGGTGAGCGCCGCCAGGTAGAGGATCGTCCCCCAGCCGACGGTCTGCCAGACCTCCGAGGAGACGTAGATCGTCCGGAACCAGCCGGGCTGTTGCAGGAACGCCACGCCGTCCCCGCCGAGTCCCCGGATCAACTGGTTGACCGAGCCGTCCATCGACAACAGCTGCATCACCATCGCCGCCACGATCACGATGGACAGGAAGTGCGGCAGGTAGGACACCGACTGGACGAACCGCTTGAGCCGGCGGGCCCGGACCTCGTTGAGCAGCAGCGCCAGCACGATCGGCAGCGGGAAGCAGAACAGCAGGGTCAGCGTGCCCAGCACCATGGTGTTGGTGAACACCTGCCAGAAGGTCGGGTCGGCCAGGAACAGCCGGAAGTACCGCAGGCCCACCCAGTACTCGCCGAAGACGCTGCCACCGGGGCTGAACCGGCGGAACGCGATCACGTTGCCGATCATCGGCAGGTACCGGAAGACCAGGAAGAACAGCAGCGGCAGGACGGCCAGCGAGTAGAGCTGCCAGTCCCGGCGCAGGGCCCGCCGCCAGGTGTTGCGGCGACGCCGGACCGGGACGGGCTTCGCCGCGGCCGGTGGCGGCGGCCGTAGCGTCTCAGATGTCATCCTCGGCCTCCTATCCGGCCTGCGGGTCGGTCCCGGCGGACTTGACGCGTACCGCCGTGAGCAGGTGTCGTCGCGCGCCGACCTGCCGCTGCGCACCGGTCAGGCGCAGCGGCAGGGTCGCCGCGGTGTCACCACTGGAGCGACCGAAGCGCAGTTCGACGTCGCCGGGTTCGACGATGCGCCGGCCGTCACGCCCGGTGAACGAGGCGACGTCGGCGGGCACGGTGAAGCTGACGTGCGCCGCCGTGCCGGGGTCCAGCGGCACCCGGGCGTAGCCGACCAGCCGGACCACGGGTCGGGTGGTCTGGGCGACCGGGTCGTGCAGGTAGAGCTGGACCACCTCGGTGCCGGGCCGCTCGCCGGTGTTGCGCACGGTGATCCGTACCGTCGTCTCGCCGTCGACCGGCCAGGCCGGCGGCCCGCCGGTCTCCCCGGCTCCCGACACCACCGGGTCGGTCCACGCGAAGGTGGTGTAGCCCAGCCCGTGGCCGAACGGGTACGCCGGGGTGGGGTCGATCGAGGACACCTCGGAGCGGCGGCCCAGCGGCGGGGTCAGGTAGGTGCCGGGCAGGCCCCCGGCGTCGCGCGGGACGCTGACCGGCAGCCGGCCGGACGGGTTCACCGCGCCGGTGAGCACCTCGGCGAGCGCCTGCCCGCCGCGCTGGCCGAGGAAGAACGCCTGGACGACGGCCGCGGCGGCCTCGTGGTCGGGGCCGAGGGCGTAGGGCCGGCCGGTCATCAGCACCAGCACCACCGGGGTACCGGTGTCGAGCACGGCCCGGACCAGGTCGGCCTGGACGCCGGGCAGTCGCAGGTCGGGCGCGTCGCAGCCCTCACCGGAGGTGCCCCGGCCGAACATGCCCGCGCGGTCACCGACGGCGAGCACGCAGACGTCGGCCTGCGCCGCGGCGCTGACCGCCGCCGCGATGCCCGAGGTGTCGTCGCCGGTGATCGCGCACCCCGGCTCGTGCACGAGGCCGGGAACCAGCCTGGTGAGTTCCTCGCGCAGCGAGGGGATCTCCAGGCCCAGCCCGTGCTCGGGGTGGCGGACCCCGACGTGGTTGGGGAAGGAGTAGCAACCGAGCAGGGCCATCGGGTCGTCGGCGACGGGACCGACCAGGGCGACCCGCCGTCCGGGGGCCAGCGGCAGCACGCCGTCGTTGCGCAGCAGCACCACCGACTCGCGGGCCAGCCGCAGGGCGACGTCCCGGCTGGTCTCGTCGTCGAGCCGCAGGTTCGCCGCGTCCTCGGGCAGTTCCTGCCAGTCCTCGTCGAGCAGCCCGAGTTCGATCTTCTGGATCAGCACCCGGCGCAGCGCCCGGTCGATCAGCGCCTCGTCGACGGCACCGGCCCGCACGGCCGCCACCAGCGGTTCGCCGAACGCGTCCACGGTGGGCAGTTCCACGTCGATGCCGGCGCGCAGGGCGAGCCGGGCGGCGTCGGCGGCGTCGGCGGCCACCCCGTGCAGGGTCTGCAGGAAGCGCACCGCGAAGTAGTCGGCGACGACGGTGCCGGTGAAGCCCCACTCGTCGCGCAGCAGCCCGGTCAGCAGCCCCTCGTCGGCCGCGGCGGGCAGGCCGTCGATCTCGGCGTACGAGTTCATCACCGAGCGGGCCCCGCCGAGGCGCAGGGCCATCTCGAACGGCGGCAGGATGACGTCGGCCAGTTCCCGGGGGCCCATCGACACCGGGGCTAGGTTGCGCCCGCCCCGGGAGACGGAGTAGCCGGCGAAGTGCTTGAGGGTGGCGACGATGCCGGCGCGTTCCAGGCCCCGCACGTACGCCGCCCCGGTGGTCCCGACGAGGTACGGGTCCTCCCCGATGGTCTCCTCGGTACGCCCCCAGCGGTAGTCGCGGGTGACGTCGAGCACCGGGGCGAGTCCCTGGTGGACCCCGGCGGCCCGCATCGAGCGGCCGATCCGGCCGGCCATCTCCTCGACCAGCTCCGGGTCGAAGGAGGCGCCCCAGCCCAGCGGGGTCGGGTAGACCGTGGCCCGCCAGGCGGCGAAGCCGGTGAGGCACTCCTCGTGCACCTGGGCGGGAATACCGAACCGGCTCGCGGCGGCGATCTGCGCCTGGGAGGCGGCCAGCGAGCGGGCCCCGACCACGGGGTCGACGGGTGCGGTGCCGAACGGGCGGGTCAGCTGGCCGAGCCCGTGCCGGATGATCGTGCTCCACGGTGGCGCACCGTCGATCATGTCGGCCTGGTGCGGGGCGACCCCCTCGCCGGAGGCTTCCGCGCCGACCCAGACGCCGACGAGTTGGGCGATCTTCTCCTCCAGCGACATGAGCGGCACCAGTGCGTCGGCCCGTTGCGCGGGTGAGCGCCGGGGGTCCCGCCACGGTTGGGTTCCGCGGGGTGCCGGGCCGTCGTCGACGGGCACCTGACTTCTCATGCCACACCTCTCACCTTCGACGCTCCCCCGTCCGCGCCCGCCGGACGGGCACGACGCGGCGGCGGGGGGTTCGAAAATTTCGTAAACAGCGCGTTACCTTTTTCGGGCAACTTAGGAGGCATTGCCGGCGCATGTCAAGGGCCTCAATTGGGATATGTGGCCGCGTATTTCCCGGAAGGTACATTCACCCCCGTCAAAATCTACCCGCGTTGTCGAATCCCGGTTTCGAACCGGACGTGCTAGAGTTCTCCGAAACTTTCGGACGTGCCTGGTGAGGCTTCGATGACCGCGTCCCGCCCGCTCATCCCACAGGCCTCGGCCACGATCGCCACCATCGCCGAGGAGGTCGGCGTTTCGGTGGCGACCGTCTCGAAGGTGCTCAACGGGCGGGCCGACGTCGCCGCCGAGACCCGGGCGCGGGTCGAGGAGAGCCTGGAGCGCCACCGGTACCGCCGCCGCATCCGCCGGCAGTCGCCCGGGATCGACCAGATCGACCTGGTCTTCCACGAGTTCAACTCCGGCTGGGCGATGGAGATCATGAGCGGGGTCGAGGCGGTGGCCTCCGCCGCCGGGCTCGGCATCGCCATCTCCCAGCTCGACGGGGAGCACCGGCCCGCACCCCGCCGGCTGGACGCCCTGGTCGCCCGGCGTCCACTGGGCCTGCTCTTCGTGCTCTGCCACCCGACCCCGCCGCAGCAGCTCATGCTGGCCGAACACCGCATCCCGTTCGTGGTCCTCGACACCGACAGCGCCACCTCGGCGTCGGTGCCGACGGTCGGCTCCAACAACTGGAACGGCGGCCTGCTGGCCACCCGGCACCTGCTGGAGCTGGGGCACCGCCGGATCGCCGTCATCTCCGGGCCCCGTGACGTGCTGTGCAGCCAGGCCCGCGCCGCCGGCTTCCGCTCCGCCCACGACGAGATCGGCCTGCCCCTGGACGCCGACCTGGTGCGCTACGGCAGCTTCTACGTCGACGGCGGGCACGATCACGGCCTGGAGCTGCTCACCGGCCCCGACCGGCCGACCGCGATCTTCGCCGGCTCGGACCTGCAGGCCATCGGCGTGCTCCGGGCCGCCCGCCGGCTCGGCCTGCGGGTCCCCGACGACCTCTCGGTGATCGGGTACGACGACCTGCCGGTCGCCGGCTGGACCGACCCGCCGCTGACCACCGTGCACCAGCCCCTGCGGGACATGGCCGGCACCGCCACCCAGATGCTGCTGGAGCTGGCCCGGGGCGCGACGGTGGCGACCAGCCGGATCGACCTGGTGACCGAGCTGGTCGTCCGGGAAAGCACCGCCCCACCCGCCACCACCCGTCCCTGAGCATCCGAGGAACCCATGGCATCCATTGAGGACCTGCGACGGTACACGCCCACCGTCGTCGAACCGGCCGACTTCGACCGGTTCTGGCGGGACACGCTCGACGCGGCGCGTGCGCGCCCGGTGCTGGTCGACGTCCGCCCCCACCGGACCGACCTGCGGCTGGTCGACACCTGGGACGTCACCTTCGCCGGGTTCGCCGGTGACCCGGTGCGGGCCTGGTACACCCGCCCGGCCGGGGTCGGGACCGCACTGCCCGCCGTGGTCGAGTACGCCGGCTACGGGCGCGGCCGGGGCCTGCCGCACGAGCGGCTGACCTGGCCGGTGGCCGGGTACGCGCACCTGCTCATGGACAACCGGGGCCAGTCCGGGCTGCACGGCGCGGGCGACACCCCCGACCCGCACGGCGCACCCGGCGGCCCCTGGCCCGCCACCTGGGGCATCCTCGCCCCGCACGACTACCACTACCGCCGGCTGATCACCGACGCGGTCCGCGCGGTCGACGCCGTCCGCGCGCTGCCCGGGGTGGACCCGGGCCGGGTGGCCGCCGTCGGCAACAGTCAGGGCGGCGGTCTCGCCCTGGCCGTCGCCGGTCTGCGTGACGACCTCGCGGCGCTGCTGAGCACCGCGCCGTTCCTGTGTGACGTGCAGCGGGGGATCGAGCTGACCGACGCCGCCCCGTACGGCGAGATCGCCAGGTACCTGGCGGTGCACCGGCAGGTCGAGGACGCCGTCCGGCACACCCTGTCCTATGTCGACGGGGTGACCTTCGCCCGGCGGGCCACCGCGCCCGCGCACTTCGGCATCGGCCTGCGCGACAACGTCTGCCCGCCGAGCACCGGCTTCGCCGCCTACAACCAGTACGGCGCGGCGAACGGCCGGGAGGGGACACCACCCCGGGAGCTGCACACCTACCCGTTCAACGGCCACGAGGGCGGCGAGGCGTGGCAGGTCGAGCGGCAACTGCGCTGGCTCGACCCGCTGCTGCGCCCGGCCACCGGCCACCCGACGCGGTGACCGTCGGGCGGTGACCGACGCCGCGCGGGTGGGGAAACCGGCCCGACCGGCGGACGGGACGCCGCCCGGCGTCAGGGCGGTCCACGCCATCCGGCGTCGTCGGGAAACCGGCCGGTAGTTCACCCGGGCATCGTCGCGCACCGATCTGTTGCCGATGTTAGCGATAACACGATATGGTGCATCGCGGCGGGAGCGCAGGGCACGCTCCGGCCGTGGTCACCGGTTCGTCCACCCGCCGGGTTCCTCCACCTGCGGGGTCGGTGGCCACCGGCACACACGGCGTCCACCGCCGGTGACGCGGTCCGGGTTCCCGGTCGACGCGCGTGGCGCACCTCCGCCCGTCAACTCCAGGGCAATCCGCCGGGCACCCGGCGGTCGGTCCGTGCGCGCGGGCGACGTCCGGGCCCGTGCCGGCACACCCCCTTGTCCACGAGCCGGACGAGACGGCGACATCCCGCAACGGTCGCCGTGCTGCACGTCCGCACCGCGCTCCGCACGCCACCCCAGGGAGTTTCCATGAGCGGCACGAGCTGCCCGAACGCCGGGCCACCCCCGTCCGACCACCCGCACCCCGCCCGTAGGGCACGCAGCGGCCGACGGTTGCCCACCATGCGGCGCGGCCTGCGCCTGCTGGGCCTGGCCACCGCCGCGCTGGTGGCCGCCGTCGCCACCGGGTCGGTGGTGACCGCACCCGCCAACGCCGAATCCAACGGCGGGGTACGGGTGATGCCCCTCGGCGACTCGATCACCGACGGCTTCAACGTCCCCGGCGGCTACCGCATCGAGCTGTGGCAGCGGATGGTCGCCGACGGCTACCGGGTCGACTTCGTCGGCTCGATGTTCAACGGTCCGTCCAACCTCGGCGACCACGACCACGAGGGCCACTCCGGCTGGACCATCGCCCAGATCGACGCCAACGTGGTGAACTGGCTGCGCAACACGACCCCGCGTACGGTGCTGCTGCACATCGGCACCAACGACATGTACAACGCCTCCGGTGCGCCGAGCCGGCTCTCCACCCTGATCGACAAGATCACCAACACCGCGCCGAACGCGGATGTCTTCGTCGCCACGATCATCCCGCGCAACGGCACCGAGTCGGCCGTCCGCACCTTCAACGCGGCGATCCCCGGGATCGTGCAGAGCAAGGTCAACGCCGGCAAGCGGGTGCACCTGGTGGACATGTTCAGCGCGGTGGGCACGGGCGACCTGGCCGACGGCATCCACCCCAACGCCACCGGCTACCGCAAGATGGCCACCACCTGGTACAACGCCCTGCGGGCGGTGCCCGGCAGCCTCGGCGGCAACACGCCGACCACCCCGCCGACCACCCCGCCGCCGACCACCCCACCGCCCACCACGCCCCCGCCGACCACCCCACCACCGACCACGCCCCCGCCCACCACGCCCCCGCCGTCGGCGGGCTGCCGGGTCGCGTACACGGTCAACGCCTGGAACTCCGGCCTGACCGCCTCGATCAGCATCACCAACACCAGCAGCACGGCGGTCAACGGCTGGGCGCTGGCGTTCACCCTGCCCGGCGGGCAGACCATCACCGGCAGCTGGAACGCCACCTACACGCCGACCAGCGGGGCGGTCACCGCCCGCAACGTCTCCTACAACGGCACGATCGCGCCGAACACCTCGGTCGACGTCGGCTTCCAGGCCGAACACACCGGCAACGCGGGCAAGCCGACCGCGTTCACCCTCAACGGCACCGCCTGCTCGGTCGCCTGATCCACCCGTCCGGCACCGGTGTGCGTGCGCACCGGTGCCGGACGTCTTCCCACCACCGACTCCCACCACCCCCAGTAGGAGTAGCGAATGCGACTCACCAGAACAGGACCGGGCCGGGTGCTCCTGGCCGCCGGCCTGATCGCCGCCGCCACGGCGGTCGCCCTACCGGCCCAGGCCGCGGCGGCCGGCTGTGCGGTCGACTACACCGTCTCGTCCGAGTGGGGCGGCGGCTTCGGCGCGAACGTCGCCGTCACCAACCTCGGCGACCCGATCGACGGTTGGACCCTGACCTGGTCGTACGGGGCCGGGCAGCAGGTCACCCAGGCGTGGAACGCCACCGTCACCCAGTCCGGCGCGCAGGTCACCGCCCGCAACGTCAGCTACAACGCCACGATCGGCACCGGCGCCAGCGTGTCGTTCGGCTTCAACGGCTCGTGGAACGGCAGCAACCCGAAGCCGACGAGCTTCACCCTCAACGGCACCACCTGCACCGGCGGCACCACCACGCCGCCGCCCACCACCCCGCCGCCCACCACGCCCCCGCCGACCACACCGCCACCGACCACACCCCCGCCGACCACCCCGCCGCCCACGACGCCCCCGCCGGGCCAGTGGCCGCCGTCGTCCACCTTCAGCAACCCGGTGCTCTGGCAGGACTTCGCCGACATCGACATCCTGCGGGTCGACGACACCTACTACTACTCGGCGTCGACCATGCACTACTCCCCCGGCGCCCCCGTGCTGCGCTCCTACGACATGGTCAACTGGGAGTTCGCCGGCCACTCGGTGCCCAAGCTGGACTTCGGCCAGAAGTACGACATGTCCGGCGGCCGGGCGTACGTCGACGGGATCTGGGCGTCGTTCCTGGGCTACCGCAAGAGCAACAAGACGTTCTACTGGGGCGGTTGCGTCGACTTCAGCAAGACCTACATCTACACCGCGCCGTCGGCCGAGGGGCCGTGGACCCGGCACACCACCCTCAACAGCTGCTACTACGACGCGGGTCTGCTGGTCGACGACAACGACACGATGTACGTCGCGTACGGCAACACGAACATCAGCGTCGCCCAGCTCTCCGCCGACGGGAAGACCCAGGTCCGCTCGCAGCAGGTGTTCACCACCCCGTCGAACGTGGGCACCCTGGAGGGCGCGCGGTTCTACAAGCGCAACGGCAGCTACTACATCTTCCTCACCCGGCCGGCCAACGGGCAGTACATCCTGAAGGCGTCCAACCCGTGGGGGCCGTACACCATGCAGCAGGTGCTGCTGAACCTGCCCGGGCCGATCGCCGGCGGCGGGGTGCCGCACCAGGGCGGCATGGTGCAGACGCAGAACGGTGACTGGTACTACATGGGGTTCGTGGACGCCTACCCCGGCGGCCGGGTGCCGGTGCTCGCCCCGGTCACCTGGAACTCCAGCGGCTGGCCCGTCCTGCAACTGGTCAACAACGCCTGGGGCGGCTCGTACCCGTACCCGAACGTGCCCCGGCCGCCACGCCAGGTCAAACCCATGATCGGCACCGACACGTTCGCCGGCACCACCCTCGGCCCGCAGTACGAGTGGAACCACAACCCGGACAACTCGAAGTGGTCGGTCAACGACGGGCTGCGGCTACAGACCGCGACCGTGACCAACGACCTCTACTCCGCGCGCAACACGCTGACCCACCGCATCCAGGGCCCCCGGTCCACCGCCACCATCGAACTCGACTACTCCACCATGCGCGACGGTGACCGCAGCGGCCTGGCGATGCTGCGCGACCAGTCGGCCTGGATCGGCGTACGGCGGGACAACGGCGCGACCCGGGTCGCCGTGGTCAACAACCTGACCATGGACAGCAACTGGAACACCACCAGCACCGGCACCGAGGTCGCCGGCGCCGGCATCTCCGGCGGAAAGATCTGGCTGCGGATCAACGCCGACATCAGTCCCGGCTCGGGTCGACAGGCCCGCTTCTCGTACAGCACCGACGGGGTGAACTTCACCTCGCTCGGCCCCGCGTTCACCCTCAACAACGCCTGGCAGTTCTTCATGGGCTACCGGTTCGCCATGTTCAACTACGCCACCAGCTCCCTCGGTGGCGCGGTGACCGTCCGGAAGTTCGACCTGGCCAAGTCGTAGGACCCCGTCCCCTCGCCGGCCGACCACCCCCGTGGTCGGCCGGCGAGGCGTATCCCCACCCCCGACAGGAGCACCGCATTGTCCGCCTCACCCCACCCCCGGTCGGCCGTCCCGCCCGCCACCACACCCCGCGCCGCCACATCCCGCACCGGCCCGCCGCCCGGCCGCCGTCACGGCCGGACCCGGACGGCGGCGCTGCTCGTACTGGCCCTGCTGGCCGGCCTGTTGACCGCCGCCGCCCCGGCCGGGGCGGCCCCCGCCGTGCGGGCCACCAACCCGCTGGTCGCGCAGCGCGCCGACCCGCACATCGTGCGGCACACCGACGGCTACTACTACATGACCGCCACCGCCCCCGAGTACGACCGGATCGTGCTGCGCCGGGCCACCACCCTCCAGGGCCTGTCCACCGCCCCGGAGACCGTCATCTGGCGGCGGCACACCAGCGGGATCATGGGCGCGCACATCTGGGCCCCGGAGATCCACTTCATCGACGGCCGCTGGTACGTCTACTTCGCCGCCGGTGCCACCGACAACGTCTGGGCGATCCGGATGTACGTCCTGGAGGGCACCGGGGCGAACCCGCTGACCGCGAGCTGGGCCGAGAAGGGGCAGATCCGCACCCCCTGGGAGACCTTCGCGCTGGACGCGTCGACGTTCGTCACCAACGGGGTGCGCTACCTGATCTGGGCGCAGGCCGAGCCGGGCATCGCCACGAACTCCAACCTCTACATCGCCCGGATGGCCAACCCGTGGACGCTCAGCGGCTCCCCCACCCGGATCGCCGTGCCCACCCTGGACTGGGAGATGCGCGGCGGGGTGAAGGTCAACGAGGGACCGACCGTGCTGCAACGCAACGGCCGGATCTTCCTGACCTACTCGGCGAGCGCGACCGACGCCAACTACTGTCTCGGGATGCTGACCGCCCCGGCGGGCAGCGACCTGCTCCGGGCCTCGTCCTGGGTGAAGTCGCCGCAGCCGGTCTTCACCAGCAACGCCGCGACCGGCCAGTGGGGGCCGGGGCACAACTCGTTCACCGTTTCGGAAGACGGGCAGAGCGACATCCTCGTCTACCACGACCGCAACTACCGGGACATCAGCGGTGACCCGCTGCGCGACCCCAACCGGCGCACCCGCATCCAGAAGGTCTACTGGAACGCCGACGGCACCCCGAACTTCGGCATCCCGGTGCCCGACGGGGCCACCCCGGTCCGGCTGCGGTCGGACAACCTGCCCGACCGGTTCGTCAGGCACTGGGAGTACCGGGCCCGGCTGGAGGCGAACGTGACCAACCTCGCCGACTCGCAGTTCCGCCTGGTGCCCGGCCTGGCCGGCGGGGGCACGGTCTCCCTGGAGTCCACCAACTTCCCGGGCTACCACCTGCGGCACCGCAACTGGGAGGTGTGGGTCGAGCGGGACGACACGTCGTCGACGTACCGCGCCGACGCCAGCTTCGTGCAGCGGCCCGGCCTGTCCAACGCCGCCGGGGTGTCGTTCGAGGCGGTCAACTACCCCGGCCAGTACCTGCGGCACAGCAACGGGCTGCTCTACCTGCGGACCGTCACCGACGCCACCGGTAACGCCGAGGCCACGTTCGTACTGGAGTGACCGCCACCCGCCGGGCCGTCCGATCCGGGCGGCCCGGCGGGAACGTCCGGGGTGGACGGACCGCCGGGCCGGCCCGGCGCGGGTGACCGTTCGGGGACGGAGCGCTACCCGGTCTTCGCCTATAGTGGCGTCCATGCCTAGCCGAGCTGTGATGTCGGTCGATGAGGCGCGGGCCTGGCTCGCCGAGGTCATCTCCGGCGCCGAGCGCCTGCGCCTGGAGGCGGTCGACGACGACCGGGTGGTCTCGGTGACCGGCCCCGACTGCCTCGAACTCCGCCTCGACGGCACGATCTCCGGGCCGGCGATGTTCTGGGCGATGGACCTGACCGGCTTTGTCGCGGTCACCGTGCTGATCGGCCCGACTCCGGCGATGGTGCTGGCGCACAGCAGCATCAGCTTCCTCGAACCCGCCGAGCCCGGCGAGCTGCGGGTCACCGCCGAGGTGATCAAGCTGGCCAGCCGGTCGGCGGTGGTGCAGGCCCACGCCAGCGACCGCCGGGGCACCCTGGTGGCCGCGTCCACCCTGCACTTCGCGCTGCCGTCGCGGGCCACCCGGGCGGCCCTGCGCACCGGGCAGGCCGTCCGGGCCGGTAGCTGACCCACCGGTTCATCCGGCGGCCGGGGCACCGAGCCGCTCAGTCCGGGCGTTCCACCACGTGGGTGCGCCGCTGCCACGGGTAGGTCGGCAGCGGGGCCACCACCCGGCCCTTCGGCGTCGGCACCGGATCATCCGCGCCGAGCACCCGCACGTCGGGGTGGTCCGTGCCGGCGGCCACCGCTCTCAGCGCCTCGGCCGCCTGCACCGGGCCGCAGGCGCGAACCCACACCGCGTGCGCCAGCCGGGTCCGCCCCCCGGCGGCGGTGCCGGCGAACGCCGGATACTCCGCCGCCGGTAACCCGGTCAACCGGTCGGCGTAGCGACGGGCCAACGCGGCGAGCGCCGGCCCGGTGGCCGCCGACACCGGGAACCCGTCCACCGGTGGCGGCACGGCCGGCGGCACCGGCGGGGCGGGCGACAGCACCGCGAAGGCGTTCGTGCCGCTCATCCCGTACGAGCTGGTCGACGCGCAGGCCCCGAACCGGTCGTCCCAGGCGACCGGGGAGACCGGGATCTCGATGCCGGTGCCGGTGAGGTCGATGCGCGGGTTCAGGGTGCGGAAGTTGGCCTGCGGGGCGATGGTGCGCCGCTGCAGACACAGCACCGCCTTCACCAGCCCGAGCACCCCGGCGGCGGACTCGGTGTGGCCGATGTTGCCCTTCACCGAACCCACGTGCAGCGGCGGCCCCTCGGCCCGGCCCAGCGCCGCCGCGACCGCCGACATCTCGGCCGGGTCACCCAGCGGGGTCCCGGTGCCGTGCGCCTCGTGGTAGCCGACCTCGCCGGGGGTGATCCCGGCGGCGGCCAGCACCGCGTCGATCAGGCCGGCCTGCGCCGCCACGTTCGGCGTGGTGAACGTCGCCGTCCGGCCGTCGTGGTTGATCCCGGTGCCGCGCAGCACCGCGAGCACCCGGTCGCCGTCGCGCTGCGCGTCGGCCAGCCGCTTGAGCAGCAGCATCGCGCAGCCCTCACCCCGGACGAACCCGTTGGCGTCGGCGTCGAACGGACGCGAGCGGCCGTCCGGTGACAACGCCCCGGTCTGCGCCACCGACCGGGTGGTGCTCGGGGCGAGGATCAGGTTGACCCCGCCGGCGACCGCCGCGTCACAGTCACCCGTCGCCAGCGCCCGCGCCGCCGTGTGCACCGCCACCAGCGACGACGAGCAGGCCGTGTCCAGCGCGAACACCGGCCCCTGCAACCCCAGGGTGTACGCGACCCGCCCGGCGGTGAAGCTGTGCCCGTTGCCGATCGTCCAGTACGAGTTCGGGTCCCCGGTCAGCCACTGCCGGTAGTCCCGGCCGGTCACCCCGACGAAGACCCCGGTGCCGGCGGCCACGGTGGCGACCGGGATCGCGGCGTCCTCGAACGCCTCCCAGACCACCTCGAGCAGCAGCCGGTGCTGCGGGTCGAGGACCCGGGCCTCCCGGGGCGAGATGCCGAAGAACTTCGCGTCGAAGTCGAACACCGCGTCGAGGTAGCCGCCGCGGGTGACCATGCCGTCCCACTGCGTGCCGAACCCGGCCCGGCGGTCGTCGGGCAGCTCGCCGGTAAGGTCCCGGCCGGCCAGCAGCGCCGACCAGTACGCGTCGGGGCTCGACACCCCGCCGGGCGCGCGGACCGCCATCCCGACGACCGCGATCGGGGTGGGCACTACAGCACCCGGCGCATCCAGCCGTGGGGGTCGGCGGCCCGGCCGGTCTGGATGTCGAGCAGCCGCTCCCGGAACTGCTGGGTGTACTTGCCCGGCGTCCCGTCACCGATGGTGAGGGCGAACTCGTCGCTCTTGAGCCCGACGATCGGAGTGATCACCGCCGCCGTACCGGCCGCGAACGCCTCGGTCATCGACCCGTCGGCGAACCCGGCGCGCATCTCGTCCAGGTCGATGGTGCGCTGCACCGGCTCCAGCCCGTGCTCGGCGGCGAGGGTCAGCACACTGTCGCGGGTCACCCCGTCGAGGATGGTGCCCAGGCCGGGGGTGAGCAGCTGGTGGTCGCGGGTGACGAAGAAGACGTTCATGGTGCCCGACTCGTCGATGCTGCGCCGCCCCTCGCCGCCCAGGTAGAGCACCTGCTCGCAGCCGTGGCCGAGGGCCTCCCGCTGCGGGGCGAGGCTGGCCGCGTAGTTGCCGCCGCACTTGGCCGCGCCGGTGCCACCGATCGAGGCCCGGCTGTAGGTGGTGCTGACCCAGAGCGTGACGCCGGTGACCCCGTTGGGGAAGTACGACCCGGCCGGGCAGGCCAGCACGCAGTAGGTGACGTGCTGGGCGGGACGCACCCCGAGGAACGCCTCCGAGGCGAACATGAACGGACGCAGGTAGAGGCTCTGCTCACCGCCGTACGGCGGAACCCACGCCTCGTCGGCGCGGACCAGCGCGGCGACGCTCTCGACGAAGGTCTCCTCGTCCAGCTCCGGCAGGACCATCCGGCGGGCCGACGCGGCGAACCGACGTGCGTTGAGTTCCGGGCGGAACAGCCAGATGCTGCCGTCGGCGTGGCGGAACGCCTTGAGCCCTTCGAGGATCTCCTGCGCGTAGTGCAGGACCGCCGCGCCGGGGTGCATGGTGAACGGCTCCAGCGCGGCCACCCGGTGGTCGTGCCAGCCGGCGTCGGCCGACCACACCGCGGTGGCCATGTGGTCGGTGAAGTAGCGGCCGAAACCCGGGTCGGCGAGAATCTCCTCCCGGGTCTGCGGCGGGGTCGGGTGGTCGGTGGGGATCAGCGGGAACTGCGCGGTCATCCGGACTCTCCTCGCGACGGGGTATCGGTGAACACGACGACGCAGTTCTGCCCGCCGAAGCCGAAGGCGTTGGTGAGAGCCGCCCGCACCGGCGTCTCCCGGGCCTGGTGGGGCACGTAGTCCAGGTCGCATTCCGGATCGGGCTGGTGCAGGTTGACCGTCGGCGGGACGACGCCCTCGCGGATCGCCAGGGCGCACACCATCGCGCCGAGGGCACCCGCCGCGCCGATCAGGTGCCCGAGCATCGACTTGGGCGCGCTGACGGCGACCCGGTCGGCCGCCGCCCCGAGGGCCGCCCGGATGGCGACCGTCTCGGTCAGGTCGTTGGCCTTCGTCGAGGTGCCGTGGGCGCAGATGTAGTCGACCTCCCCGGGGCGGACCCCGGACCGGTCGAGCGCCTGCCGGATCGCCTCGGCGGCGAACACCCCGCCGGGGCGGGGGGCGCTGACGTGGAAGGCGTCGCTGGTCAGCGCGCCCCCGGCGACCGTCGCGTACGGGGTGGCACCCCGGCGACGGGCGTGCGCGGCGGACTCCAGCACCAGGATCACCGCCCCCTCGCCGAAGACGAAGCCGTCCCGGTCGGCGGCGAAGGGCCGGCTCGCGCCGGTCGGGTCGTCGTTGCGCTGGGACATCGCCCCCATGCTCACCAGGCCGGCGAACATGGCCGGGGTGATCGCCGCGTCGGTGCCGCCGCAGATGACCACGTCGGCCTCCCCGGACAGGATCAACCGGCGGGCGTCGAGCAGCGCGTACGCGCCACTGGCGCAGGCCAGCGCGCTGGCGTTGACCGGCCCGTGCGCACCCACCTCGATGGCCACCTCGCACGCCGGCATGTTGGTCAGCGACGACGGCACGAAGTGCGACAGGGGCGCGGTCGGGTCGGGGGCTAGCAGCCCGCGTACGGTGGCCTCGACGGTGTCGAAGCCGGCGACCGCGGCGTTGACCACCACGCCGACCCGGGCGGCGTTGCCGGCATCGACGGTGAGCCCGGCGTCGGCCACCGCCTCGCGCGAGGCGACCACCGCGAACTGGCTGAACCGGGCCATCCGCCGCAGTTGCTTGCCGGTGAAGTGCTCGGCCGGGGTGAAGCCGCGCACCTCGGCGGCGATCCGGGTGGGCAGCGCGGCGGCGTCGAAGGCGGTGACCGGGCCGACGCCCGACTTGCCGGCGAGCAGGGCCTGCCAGGTGCTGTCGCGGTCGAGACCGAGTGGCGTGACGGCGCCGATCCCGGTGATGACGACGTCGTCGGTCATCATCTCGCCGTCGCCCCCCAGCATCGCGCCCCGGCTCCGTTCTCCCGCCACCGAACGACCGATAGAACACTATCAGTCACCATCGACGCCCGGCATCCGTCCACGGCATCCGGTGACCCGCCCACCGCCCTACGCATCGCGCCCCGATCCCCGGGCGAGCACCGGCGCGTCCCGCCAGGCGTCCGGTGCGGCCCCGGCGGGCGGCGCGGACCGGCAGATCACGTACCCGGCCGGTGCGGCCACCCCGGTCCGGCCGGGCAGCGCGTCGAGAACCCGCCGGTGCAGTTCCCGCGGCGAGCCCTCGGGGGCGGCCACGTACACCGTCACCCCGCCGTCGCCCGCGGGGTCGACGAGGGCCGCCGCGGGGGCACCCCCGGCCACCTCGCCGACCAGGTCCGCCACCGCCTGCGGGCGGACCCAGCCGGCCGGGGTGGACACCCAGTCGGTCCCCCGGCGGGCCGGGGTCAGGCCGATCCGCCCGGCGATCTCGGCGACCCGCACCTGTTCGGTGACCGCCGCGCACAGCAACGTCTCGATCCCCCGGATCACGGTCTCGCCGAGCGCACCCGGCAGGTACGCCGTGTCGACCAGCAGGCCGAGCCGGCAGCGGCCGTCGCCCAGGTTGCTGGCGGCGACGTAGAACCTCATGTCGCTCTTGGACAGCGGCTCCAGCCGGGAGTAGCGGGAGTCCCGGCGTAGCACGGCGAGCCGGTCCGGCCCCGGGTCCGGGTCGGGCGTGGCCCAGTCGCTGCCCCGGTGGCCGTTGTTGAAGTAGGCGGACAGGTCGAACGCCACCCCGCGCCGCCGGCCGACCCGCTCGACCACCCGGCGCACCTCGGCCGGGTCGCACTGCGCCCGCCGGTACGCGTCGAACGCCGGCCGGTGCAGGTTGCGGATCGCGGTGAGCAGGTCGACGTCGTCGTCGACCCGGTGGACCAGCAGGGCGTCCAGGGTGTTCAGGGCGATCAGGTCGCGGCTGTCCCGGTCCAGCCGGTTGCCGGCGATCAGCTTGAACACGGCGGTGCGGTGCCCGTTGTAGGCGGTCAGGATCAGGGTGGTCAGGCCGAGCAGCACGGTCGAGAACGAGGTGCGGGTCCGGGTGGCCAGCGCGGTCGCCGCCGCGGTGACCGCCGTGGAGTCCAGCAGGTGCCGTTCGATGGGCTGGTCGCCGGTCGGCGCGGCCGGCAGGTCGAACATGGACGCCGGCGCGGCCGACAGCCCCTGCTCCCAGTGCCGCAGCCCCGCCCGGCTGGTCTGCTGGCCGGCCGCCGACTGCTGGAAGGCGGCCTGCGCCAACGGCTGCGGCACCCGGTCGGCCGACGGCGCGACGGCCGGGGACGGGGCGTCGGGGGCCGGACCGGCGGCCGGGGCCGCCCCGGTGAGCCGGTCGAGCAGCACGTCGGTGAGGGTGGTGAAGGCCCAGCCGTCGAACGCCAGGTGGGAGCCGACGAGGGCGACGGCGCTGATCCGGCCGGCCCGGTCCCGGGCGCAGCCGACCCGCAGCGGCCACTGCGCCTCGTGGTCGAACGCCGCCTCGGTCAGCGTGGCGACCAACTCCCCACCGACCCGGGCCGGGTCACCCTGGTCGTCGACCACCACCACGTCGTACGTCCCGGTGGCGGCGACCTCCTGGCGCGGCCCGTCGGCCCGCTGCACGTACCGGGTCCGCAGGGTCTGGTGCGTCTCGACCAGGTGCCGCAGGACGGCGGTCAGCCGGTCCGGGGCGACCGGTTCGGGCAGCACCAGGGCCCGGGAGATGTTGAACTGGTTCGCCTCCTTGCCGAACCACTGCATCGGCCCCCACATGACGCTCTGCGCCCAGGTCAGCGGCCCGGTGCCGGCCCCCTGGCCGGTGAACGTCAGGCTGAACGCGCCGGCGCTGCTCTCGCCCATCCCGCCCTCCCCGGTGCCCACTACGCCCGCGCAGCCGGCGCGACCGGGCGGCGCGATTTCGGCGTCAGCCGCAGCGGCAGGTGGTCGAGCCCCCGGAACGCCGGGCTGGCGACCTTGACCAGCTCACCGATGAGTTCGATGTCGTCGGTGCGGTCGAGCAGCATCCGCAGGAACGTGGTGGCCTGCAGTCGGGCCAGGTGCGCGCCGACGCAGGTGTGGATGCCCGCCCCGAAGCCGAGGTGACCGTCGGTCACCCGGTCGACCCGGTAGTCGTTGGGGTCGGGGAACTTGCGCGGGTCCCGGTTGCCGGCGGCGAAGGACAACTCCACCCGGGCACCCTCCGGGATGGTGGTGTTGCCGACCACCACGTCGGTCGTGGCCGTGCGGAAGACGTTCTGCACCGGCGGGTAGAACCGGGCGGTCTCCTCGATCGTCGGCCCGATCAGCTCCGGCCGCTCGCGGACCAGGCGGAGCTGGTCGGGGTGGTGGAGCAGCGCGTCGAGCATGTTGCCCAGGAAGTGGGTCATCGTCTCCTGCCCGCCGACCAGCAGGGTGAGGCACAGCCAGAGGATCTCGTTCTCGGTCACCCCGCCGGTGGCCGCGGCGGCGAACAGCTTCGACACCACGTCGTCGCGGGCCGGCTCGTCCCGCCGCCGGTTGAGCAGGTTGCCCAGGTAGCCGGAGAGGCCGGCGACCGACGACAGCGCCGCCTTCGCGGCCTGCAACCGCAGCGCGTTCTCGTCCGGGTCCTCCGGGGCGTCCTCGCCGACCTTCGCGTTGGCGATGAAGCTCTCCAGCACGCCGGCGGTGAGCTTGAGTTTGGCGAGGTTGTCGTCGGGCACCCCGACGATGGTGGTGATGACCTTCACCGGTTGCAGGATGATCGCCTGCTGGACGAGGTCGATGTCGCCGGTGGCGACCGCCTCGTCGAGCAGGTCGCCGCAGACCCGCTCGATGAACGGCCGCCAGAACTGCACCCCGCGCGGGGAGAAGTCGTGCCGGATCAGGGCGCGCAGCCGGGTGTGGTCCGGCTGGTCGAGCCCGAAGAGCACCGGCAACGTGGAGCGGTGGTAGGCGATCCCGTCGGCCGAGGACAGGCCGGCGTGGTTCTTCGCCGCCAGCCGGACGTGCTCGTAGCGGATCACCAGCCACATGTCGCGCTGGGCCAGGTACAGCGGCTCCTCGGCGCGCAGCAGCTCGGCGTAGGCGGGGTACGGGTCGTCCATGGACTCGGGCGAGAAGGGGTCGAACTCGTCGGTCTGTGTCACGCTGGTCACTGCCATGTCCTCCGCAATCGTTGGGGGCCGGTCACCGGTACGCCCTGGCCTGGAGTTCGAACATCTCGGCGTACCGGCCCCCGGCGGCCAGCAGGTCGGCGTGGCTACCGGCCTCGGCGACGCCGCCGTCGGCGAGCACCACGATCAGGTCGGCCAGTTGCACGGTGGAGAACCGGTGGGACACGAACACGCTGACCGCGCCGGTGCGGGCGGCGACCTGCCGGGCCTGGTCGCGGTAGCGGGCGAACAGGGCGTACTCGGCCTCCGCGTCGAGCGCGGCGGTCGGCTCGTCCAGCACCACCAGCAGCGGGTCGTCGCGCATGAACGCCCGGCCGAGGGCGAGCTTCTGCCACTGGCCGCCGGACAGCTCCGCCCCGTCGGTGTGGCTGCGGCCCAGCGGGGTGTCCAGTCCCTCGTCGAGCTGCCCGACCAGGTCGTCGGCGCCGGCCCGGCCCAGCGCCGCGCGTACCGCCTCGTCGTCGTCGCGGCGGGGCAGGTCGCCGACGCCCACGGCCTGCCGGGCCGGCAGCTCGAAGCGGACGAAGTCCTGGAAGCCGGCGGCGATCCGCTCGCGCCAGCCCGGCAGGGACAGCGCGGCCAACTCGACGCCGTCGACGAGGATCCGGCCGGACGTCGGCGTCAGCAGGCCGCAGAGCAGCTTGACCAGGGTGGTCTTGCCGGCGCCGTTCTCGCCGACCACGGCGACCGTGGCACCGGCCGGCAGGTGCAGGTCGAGACCGGTGACCACCGGTTGTGCGCCGCCGGGGTAGCGCAGCGTGACCCCGGCCAGCCGGATACCCTCCCGCAGCCGGGCCGGCGGCGCACCGGCGGCGACGCAGCCGACGGCGGCTGTCGACCCGGCGGCGGCACCCGACCCGAGAGCGACGGTCGGCCCGACGGCGGAGTGACCGGGCGTCGGGTCGCCGGGCGGCGGGTGCCGGTCGGCGGCGCGGACCAGGTCGTGCACCTCGTCGAGCCGGCGGTAGACGCTGCGCAGCCGCTGGAGGTCCTGCAACACCCCGACCGCCGCGGCGACCTGCTGGTTGACCTGGGCGGCGATGGTGACGACCAGGACGACGTCACCCACCCCGCGCCGGCCCGCGACGGCGTCACGAAGGATCAGCAGCACCGCCAGCACGTACCCGGCGGCGAACGCCAACTGCCCGGTCATCCGGACCACGCTCGCCACCAGCTGGGCCCGCCACAACCGTCGGGTGGCGTCCTGCCAGTGGCCGCGGTGCCGCCGCCGCACCTCCCCGGTGAGTCCGAAGACGCGCAGTTCCTTGCCGGCGGCGGCGTCGGTGGCCAGCCCGAACAGCCCGGCCGCCCGGCGGGTGGACTCCGCACCGGCCTCCCGGGCCCGGTTCACCATCCGTTCCGCCCACCGGCCGGCCAGCAGCGGCGGCGCGGCGGCCAGCGGCAACAGCAACAACAGCGGATGCAGTACGGCCAGCACCACCGTCGTCAACGTCATCGCCACGGCCAGGCCGACGCCGGTCAGCACGGCCTGCAGGCCCACCCGGAGCTGCTCGACGTCCTCCTCCAGCACGGTGATCTTGTCGGCGAACTCGGAACGTTCGAAGTGCGCCATCCCCGGCGTGCCGTTCGTGGCGTCCATCAGCTCCTGGTGCACGTGCAGGACGTCGAGTTCGGCGAGTTCGAAGTAGGCGATGTGGGCGAAGTGACCGAGGGTCAGCCCGGCGATCAGGCCGACCGCCACACCCACCCCGGCGAGGCTCGCGGCGACCGGCCGGCCGGCGGTGACCGCGTCGAAGAGCACCCGCAGCAGCACCGCCACCAGCGGCCACGCCACCGCACCCGCGACGACCAGGACCAGTGCGGTGAGCGCCTTGCGCCGGTCCTGACGCAGCGACGTACGCCACAGCGCCCAGCCGGCGGAGAGCAGACCCCGGTTCACCTGACGCTCCGCGTCGACCCGGCGTCCACCGCGCCGCCGTCCGGACCGCCGGTCGGCGCACCGGTGCCGGGATCGTCCGCCGGTGGGCCGGCGTCGGGACGGTCGGCCGGCGGGGTGTCTGCGGCGGGGGTGGCGAAGCGTTCCGCCTGGAGGGTGAACAGCCGGGCGTACCGGCCGCCCCGGGCGAGCAGTTGCGCGTGCGAGCCCTGCTCGACCACCCGACCCTCGGCCAGCACGACGATGTGGTCCGCCCGGCGGACGGTGGCGAACCGGTGCGAGATCAGGATGGTGGTGACCCCCGTGGTGGCGGCGATGATCTCGTCGAAGAACCGGGCCTCGGCCCGGACGTCCAGGCTGGCCGTCGGCTCGTCGAGGACCAGCACCGACGCGCCGTGCCGGATGGCGAACAGCGCCCGCGCGATGGCCACCCGCTGCCACTGCCCGCCGGACAGGTCCACCCCGTCGCGCAGCTGCCCGCTCAGCGGGGTGTCCAGCCCATGCGGCAGCGCGTCGAGGGTGGCGAGGATGCCGGCGGCCTCGGCGGCGGCCCGGATGCCGTCCCGGTCGTCGGCGTGCCGGACCGCCCCCAGCGCGATGTTGTCCGCCGCGCTCGTGGCGTACCGCAGGTAGTCCTGGAAGATGACGGCGAGTTCACGTCGCCAGCGGGCCGTCGGGAGCTCGTCGATCGGCCGGCCGCCGACGGTGATCCGGCCCGCGTCCGGCAGCGCCAGCCGGGCCAGTAGCTTGACCAGCGTCGTCTTGCCGGCGCCGTTGAGGCCGACGATGGCGGTGCACGCCCCCGCCGGCAGGGTGAGGTCCAGGTCGGTGAAGACCGGCTCCGTGCGGTGCGGGTAGCGGAACGACACCGCTTCGAACCGGATGTCGCCCGCCGGGGCGGACTCCGCGGTCGCCGCCGGGGCCGGGTCGTCGTCGGGCGGTCCGTCGTCGGCAGCACCGTCGTCGGGGGACGTCCGGTCGCGCATCCCGGCCCGGAACTCGCCGACGGCCCGGTAGGCGTTCATGCCGAACTGGGTCTGCACGTCGGCCTCGGGGTAGAACTCGCCGAGCTGCACCGCCGCCAGCACCGCCTGGATCACCAGCGCCAGTTGGGTCAGCCCCACCCGGCCCTGCCCGCCGGCCAGCCCCAGCGCGGCGAGGACCGCCACGAGGACCGTCAACCCGACGGCGGTGTGGAGGAGGTACGGCCGCAGGTAGACCCGCCGCCGCTGCACCCACACCGGACGCATCCAGTCCAGGTACGCCTGGCGGTACTGCCCGCGCAGCCACGGCAGCAGACCGAAGACGCGGATCTCCTTGGCGGCCGGCCGGCCCATCGCCACGCCCCGGAAGTAGGTCAACCGGCGGACCCGGGCCACGATCGACCCGTAGATCGCCGCGTAACGGCGCAGGCCGCCGCGTTGACCGTGCCGGAACGCGAGCACGGCGACGAGCAGGCCGACCCCCGCCGCCCAGGCGAAGGCGGCCCCGACGAGCACCGCGTACCCGAGGAGCTGCCCGTAGCGGGCGAGCAGGGCCAGCATCCCGGCACCCGCCGCACCCGGGCTCTGGATGCCGTGCTCGACCTCGCGGGACGCCTCGGTGAGCTGTTCGAGCAGCGTCTGGTCCTCCAGCGGAGTGGTGCTGGTGCTGCCCAGCGCCGCCGCCATCAGCTCGTCGGCAACCGCACCGTCGATCCGACGCTGCACCAGCAGACCCGTGGTGACCTGGAGCTGGGCCAGCAGCTGCTGGGCGCTGAGCGCCCCGGCGGCCAGCACGAAGGCGGTCACCAGGTGCCCGAAGGCCGGCGACTCGACGCCGTCGCGGACCGCCTGCGGCAGCCAGCCGATCATCCGGCTGGTCGCGACGACGAACACCACAGGCGCGGCGGCGAGCAGCAGGTTGACCAGTACTGCGGCGGCCACCGCCGGAGCGCCCGCTCGGGGCAGCAGGGTGACGATGCGCCACCGGTCCACGGCGGTCCGGCGGACCACCCCGGCCACGGCACCGGCCGTCGTCGCGTCGCCACTCATGCCGGCTCCCCGACCCGCTGGGTCCGCACGGCCCGCTGGAAGGCCAGCGCCGCGTCGTGTCCCTCGGCGAACGCCCGGACCGCGTCCAGCCCGGTGGTGTCCCGGGCCCCGCCGACCACCCGGTGCCACACCCCGGCCCGGCGTACGGTGCGCACCAGGGCGTCGGCGGGCAGTTGACCGGCGGCGACCACCACCGTGTCGGCGGGCACCGACCGGGCCGCTCCGGTGCCGTCGACCAGGCGCACGGCGTCGGGGTCGACGCGCAGGTCCCGCACGCCCGGCACCACCTCGACCCGTCGGCGGCGCAACTCGGCCAGCACCGCCCAGCGGGTCGAGCGGCCCATCCGGGGGCCGAGCCGTTCACCGCGCAGCAGGACGGTTACCTGCCGGTCCGGACGCTGGCTGGCCAGGTGGGCGAGGTCCACGGCGATGCCGCCGCCGCCGATCACGACGACCCGCCGCCCGAGCGCGTCGTCGGCGAAGGCCGAGCCGTAGTCGCGGACGTGCGGCAGCCCGTCGCCGGGCAGGTCGATGCGGCGCGGCAGCACCCCGGTGGCGACGATCACCCCGTCGTGGCGGCGCAGCAGGTCCTCGTCGGCGTCGGTGATCCGCCGGCCGGTGTGCAGTCGCGCGCCGAGCCGGGTCAGCTCGGCGGTGAGGAACCGGACCGTCTCGGCGTAGTCGGCCTTGCCCGGCACCCGGCAGGCCAGCCGGAACTGGCCGCCGGGCTCCCCGTCGGCCTCGTAGACGGTGACCCGGTGTCCGGCCAGGGCCAGGTCGTGGGCGGCCCGCAGCCCGGCGGGGCCGGCACCGACCACGGCCACCGTCCGGGGCCCGTCCACCGACGTCGACCCGGCCCGCACCGCCGGGTCGACGTACGGTGCCGGCCCGGCCGGCGTCGCCGGGTCGGCCTCCCGGCCGACGAGCGGGTTGACCATGCAGGACACCGCGGCCCCCACCAGCGACCTGTCGATGCAGGCCTGGTTGCAGGCCACGCAGACGTTCACCGGCCGGCCGTGCCGGCTGCGCTCGACCAGGGTCGGGTCGGCCAGGAACGGCCGGGCCATCGAGACCAGGTCCAGCGGGGTGCCGGCGAGGACCGCCTCGGCCTGGGCCAGCCGGTTGATCCGGTTGCTGGCCAGCACGGGCAGCGCGCCCACCGCGGCCTTGACCGCCGTCGCGACCGGCACCCAGTGCCCCGGCGGCACCAGCGCCTGCACCGTCGGCACCGGCGACTCGTGCCAGCCGACGCCGACGTTGAGCGCGTCGGCACCGGCGGCGGCCAGCGCGCGGGCGTACGCCGTCACGGTGTCCCGGTCGGTGCCGCCGGGCAGCAGGTCGTCGCCGGTCATCCGCATCACGACCGGGAAGTCGGGGCCCACGGCGGCCCGGACCGCTGCCACCACGGCCACCCCGAACCGCATCCGGCGCTGCGGGTCGCCACCCCACTCGTCGTCGCGCCGGTTGGTCAGCGGGGAGAGGAACTGGTCGATCAGGTACCCCTCGGAGCCCATGATCTCCACGGCGCTGAACCCGAGGTCACGGGCTTGCGCCGCGCCCCGGGCGAAGTCCCCGACGATCCGGGTGACCGCGTCGGCGGGCAGCGCGTGCGGGGTGAGCCGGGAGATCGGGCTGGGCACCGCCGACGGGGCGACCGGGTGCGGGCCGCCGGTGTCCGGTCGGGCGTACCGGCCGGCGTGGAAGAGTTGGAGGGCGAGCAGACCGCCGGCCGCGCCGACCTCCCCCGCGACCCGGCGCAGCCGGTCCCGGAAGGCGGTGTCGTCGAGCACCCCGGAGCTCGGCACGTCGGCGCCGGCCGGGCTGACCGCCGCGCCGCCGGTGACCATCAGCCCGGCGCCGCCGCGCACCCGGGCCAGGTAGAACGCGGCCAGCGTCCGACCGCCGTCGTCCCGGTGGTCCCAGCCCAGGTGCATCGCCCCCATCACGATCCGGTGCGGCAGCACCAGCCGGCCGATCCGGCCGGGCCGCAGCACCCTGTCCAGTCCGGCCGTCATGCCAGCGGGCCACTCAGGTCCCGGCTGAACGGCGGCGAGACGATCGACAGGCCGCCGTCGACGACCAGGGTCTGCCCGGTGACGTACTCGGCGGCCGGGGAGAGCAGGAAGGCGATCACGTCGGCGACCTCCTGCGCGGTGCCCATCCGCTGCTTGGGGATCAGCGGCAGCACCCCGGACAGCGGGGCCATCCCGGGCACGTCGTAGAAGTAGCCGGACGACTCGGTCTCGATGATGCCGCCGTTGACCGCGTTGACGTTGATGCCGCGTCCGGCGAACTCGACGGCCATGTACCGCACCCATGACTCGATCGCCGCCTTGGCGGCGCCCAGGTTCGCGTACGTCGGGTAGGCGCGGATGCTGCCGTAGCTGGACAGCGCGACGATCCGGCCGCCGTCGGGCATCAGCCGCACCGCCTGCTGCGCACCGAGCACGAACGAGCGCATGTTCATCGCGTACGACCGGTCGAGGTGGTGCGGCTTGAGGTCCATGATGTTCTTGAACGAGCTTGCCGCCGCGTTGCACACGAAGTAGTCGAGGGTGCCGAACTCCTGCGCGGCCACCGCGAAGAGCCGTTCGATCTCCTCGGGTTGCTCCATGTCGGCGGCCACCGTGACGGCCCGCCCGCCGAGCTGCGTGATCTCCTTACGGACCTGCTCGGCCAGTTCGGCGTTCTTCTTGTAGTTGACCACCACCGAGCCGCCGCCCCGGGCCAGGGTGAGCGCCAGCGCCCGGCCGATGCCCCGGGAGCTGCCGGTGATCAGCGCGGTGCGGTCCTGGAAGGCGGTCATCGGCCGGCCGCCAGGATCTCCCGGGCGATCACGGTCTTCTGGATCTCGTTGGTGCCCTCCTCGAAGCGCTGCGCGCGGGCGTCACGGTAGACCCGTTCGATGGTGCTGCCCTCCCAGTAGCCGATGCCGCCGTGCGCCTGCAACGCCTTGTCGGTGACCCGGGTCAGCATGTCGACCGCGACCAGCTTGGCCATCGAGGACAGCGCCCCGGCGTCGTCCTGGCCCGCCTCCCAGCGGCGGGCGGCGTGCAGGGTGAGCTGTCGGGCGGCCTCGATGTCGGCGGCGTTCTCGGCGAGCGCGAACGCCACCGCCTGCCGGGCGGTCAGCGGCTTACCGAAGGTGACCCGGTTGCGGGCGTGCTCGACCGCCAGCTCCTGCGCCCGGCGGGCCAGCCCCACGCAGGTCATCGCCACGCCGATCCGGCTGGGGGTGAGGAAGCCGCCGAGCGCGACGGCCAGCCCGTCGCCCTCCTCGCCGAGCCGGTTGGCCACCGGCACCGGCGCCCGGTCGAAGATCAGGTGCGCGTGGTCGGTGCCGCGTACGCCCATGGTGTCGGGCATCGGTTCGACCCGGACGCCCTCGACGTGCCGGTCGACCATCAGCGCCACCGTGCCGTCCTTGCCGGTGCTGCCGTCGAGCCTGGCGAACAGCAGCCAGTAGTCGCAGCTCACCCCGAAGGTGATCAGGTGCTTCTCGCCGCTGAGCAGGTAGGTGTCGCCGTCGCGTACGACGCTCGCGCGCAGGTCGGCCCCGGTGCCGGCGGTCGGTTCGGTGAGCGTGAACGCGACCCGCAGGTCCCCGGCGACCTGCGGCAGCACGAACTTCTTGCGCTGCTCGTCGGAGGCGAACTGGTCGATGGAGCGCCACACCCCGTTGCAGACGTGCACGATCATCCGCAGCGACGCGTGCGACATCGAGAACAGTTCGAGCAGGTGCAGGTACTGGGTGAAGGACAGGCCGGCCCCGCCGTAGTCGACCGGCGCGGCGAGCCGCAGGTAGCCCCGGTCGCGCAGGTCCGTCCAGAGCTGGGCGGGGACGCTGCGGTCGCGTTCGATCGCCACCGCGTACTGCTCGCCGGGGCCCCGGACGAACGCCTCGACCTCGCGGGCCAACGTCGCGAACGACGTGCCATCGGCCTGGGTCACTCTGCCTCCTCGCCGATCGTTGCGCTGATCTGGTCACGCAACACGAACTTCTGCACCTTGCCGACCACGTTGCGGGGCAGCGCGGCCACCGTCTCCAGCCGCTCGGGCCAGTACTGCTTGGCGACCTTGTGGTCGTCGAGGAACCGCTGCATCCCGGCGAAGGTGAGCTCCGCCCGGGTCACCACGAACGCGCAGGCCCGCTCGCCGAGGCGCGGGTCGGGCATCGCCACGATCGCCACCTCGCGGACGGCGGGGTGGGTGTGCAGCAGCTGCTCCACCTCCGCCACCGGGATCTTCTCGCCGCCCCGGTTGATCACGTCGGTCACCCGGCCGGTGATTCGCAGGTAGCCGGCGTCGTCGATGGTGGCCAGGTCACCGCTGCGGTACCAGCCGTCCGGGGTGAGCGCCGCCGCGGTCAGGTCCGGGCGGTCGAGGTAGCCGGCGAACAGGCAGTCGCCGGCGACCTCGAAGTTGCCCTCCACGCCGGGGCCGAGCGGGTTGCCGGCGTCGTCGGTCACCCTGATCCGGACCCCCTCCAGCGCCCGCCCGTCGGTGCCCCAGGCGTGTGCGGGAGCGTCGGTCGGCGCGGAGAGGGTGCCGAGGCACGATTCGGTGGAGCCCCAGGCCCCGCAGACCGCCGCGCCGAGGGTGCGGGTGGCGTGCTCGGCGAGGGTGCGGGGCACCGCCGCGCCGGTGGCGACGAAGACCCGTAGCGTCGGTGGCGGCTGCCCGCCGGTCTCCACGGCCTCGACGAGGTCGGCCAGGAAGGGGGTGGCCGCCTGGACGAAGGTGGCCCGGGTGCGGTGCAACGTCTCCAGCGCGGTCCGGCCGTCCCAGACCGGTTGCAGCACGACGGGTGCGCCGATGGTGAACCCCAGCCACATGCCGTAGAGGAAGCCGGTCTGGTGGGCCAGCGGTGACGGGATGAACAGCCGGTCGGCGGCGGTGAGGCCGAGGTGCCGGGCCTGCATGGCGGCGGCCCGGGTCAGCGTGTCGCCGCGGTGCAGCACGCCCTTCGGCTCGCCCGACGTGCCGGAGGTGAACATCAGCTGGGCCAGCGCCGCCGGGTCGGGCCGGCCGGCGGCCGGTGCGGCGTCGTCGGGCCGTTGGCGGGCCAGCGCCGGGCCGAACCACTGCCAGCGCAGGACGGTGGTGTCCGCCGGCAGTCCGGCTGCGGCGGCACCGTCCGGCGTGGATGTGCCGTCCGACGCGGTGGTGCCGTCCGGTGTGGTGTGGCCGGCGACGACGAGGACGTGGGCCACGCCCGGGGCGTCCGGGCCGGCCAGCATCGCCGCGGTCTCGGCGAGGTGCGCGCGGCCCCGGAACCGGTCGGGGATCACCAGCACCCGGGCCCGGGAGCGGCGCAGCAGCCGGCTCATCTCGCGTTCCCGGAAGAACGGCATCAGCGGGCAGCAGACCGCCCCGACCCGGAGGGTGGCGAGCGTGAGCACCACGAACTCCGACCAGTTGGGCAGTTGCCAGGCGACCACGTCACCGGGGCCCACGCCCAGCTCCCGCAGCAGCGACGCGGCCCGGTCGGCGGCCCGGTCCAGCTCACGCCAGCTCAGCGTGGTGCCGGCCCGGCCGGGCGAGGCCGCCTCGACCACGGCCTCGTCGTCGCCGCGCGCGTCGGCGTGCCGGCGGACCAGCCCGGCCACCGGGATGGCGGCCAGTTCGGCAGGCGTCGGCAGGACGGCCACCGACGCCGACGACGTGTCGACGGAGCGGACCGGTGCCGCCGACGGTGCCGTTGCGGACGACGGCGACGACACGGCGGTCGTCGGCGCGGTCGCGGCAGGCCGCCGGTCCGCCGCCGGTGGGGCGGCGGGGCGGGGCAGGCGGCGGGCGCGGGCCCGGTCGACCGACATGTTGAGGCCGACGCCGTTCATCTGGTCGAGGAACTGCGGAAAGGAGATCCGGTGGGCGTTCGGGTAGGTCAGCCGGCTCTCGCCGGTGGCCCGGGAGGCGGCCACCGCCAGCGCCATCAGGACCCGGTGGTCGTTGAACGAGGACAGGTCGGCCTCCCGTAACTGGCCGACGCCCTCACAGACGAGCCGGTCGCCGTCGAGCCGCAGCCGGCCGCCCATCCGGTTGAGTTGCAGCATCGCCGTCACCCGGTCGGACTCCTTGAGCCGTACGTGGGCCACGTGGTCGAGCACGGTGGTGCCGTGCGCGTGGGAGCCGAGGACGCTGAGCACCGGCAGCATGTCGGGCACCGCGCGGCAGTCCACCCGCACCGGGGCCAGCCGCAGCCCGTCGTGGCGGACCCTGATCCAGCCGGTCGCCGGGTCGCGGGCCAGCGGCACGCCCATCGTGGTGAGGATGTCCAGCAGGTGCGCCTCCGGATGGTCCAGTTCCCCGGCGGGGACCGCCGGCAACCCCCGCAACAGCACGTCGGACGGGTGCAGGGCGGTCGCGGCCAGGCCGAACGCGGCGGCACCGACGTCCGGCGGCAGCCGCACCACCGCCGGGGTGGGCCGCTGACCGGGCTCGATGTCGTACCGGCGGCCGTCCGCGCTGACCTGCACGTGCAGGCCGAACTGGCGCATCATCGCCACGGTGAGGTCGACGTAGGACCGCTCGTTGAACTCGCCCACCACCTCGACCACCGTGTGGCCGGTGGCGAACGGGCCGACCAGCAGCAGGCTGGAGATCCACTGGGAGAGCGTGCCGGGGATCCGCACCCGGCCCCCGGTCGGCGGCTGGGCGGCGACCCGGATCGGCAGCAGGCCGCCGGTGGAGGTGATCTGCACGCCGATGCCCGCGAGGGCGTCGAGCAGCGGGCGGATCGGCCGCCGCCGGAAGTACTTCTGCCCGGTGATGCCGACCGGGGTCTCGGCGAGGGCGGCGAGCCCGGTCAGGAAGTAGAGCGTGGTGCCCGAGCTGCCGACCGAGACCTCCGGACGCACCGGCCGGTACCGGCCGCCACGGACCACGAACGCGTCGCCCTCGACGGTGATGGCCGTGCCGAGGTCCCGCAGCGCCCGGATGGTGTGCTGCACGTGGCCGGCGTGGCAGGCCCCGTGGATGCGACTGGTCCCGTCCGCCAGCGACGCGAGCATCAGCGCCCGGTGCGCGTGGTACTTCGACGCCGGGACGTCGAACTCGCCCACGAGTGGCTCGGCCGTGCCCTTGATGACGAGACGCACAGTCCCTCCCCGCAGTGTGTGTCAGCCGGCGGTGTCTGGTGGCGACGGTGTCGCCGGAGCTGGGCCCGGCCCCGGCCCCGCAGCCGGGCCGGGGGCCGGGACGCCGCCGAAGACGGCGTGCATGCCGCCGTCGGCGTGCACCACCTGCCCGGTGGTGTACCGGGACAGGTCCGACAGCAGGAACAGCACCGCCCCGACCACCCGGGCCGGATCGGCCCGGTCCCAGCCCAGCGGCGCCCACCGCTCGTACTGGTCGGCCAGGGCGGAGAAGGTGCGCACCCCGCGCGCCGACACGGTCTCGACCGGCCCGGCGGCGACCAGGTTGACCCTGATCCCGGCCGGGCCGAGGTGCAGCGCGAGGTAGCGGCAGACCGCCTCCAGCGCCGACTTGTAGACCCCCATCCACCCGTAGCCGGGTAGCGCCCGGGTCGAGTCGACGGTCAGCGCGACCACCGCGCCGCCGCCGGGGGCCCGGCTCAGCAGCGGCGACAGCGCGGAGGTGAGCTGCTGCAACGAGTACGCCGACGCGCGGAACCCGTCGAGCACCCCGCCGGCTGCGGCGGTGGCGAAGCCGGCCCCCAACGCGTCCGGCGGGGCGGCGGCGATGCTGTGCAGCACCCCGTCGAGCTGCCCCCAGCGGCTGCCGATCAGCTCCGCCAGCTCCTCGACGCTCGCGTCGGACATCACGTCCAGTTCGAGCACCTCGGGGCGGGACGGCAGCATCTCGGCCACCCGGCGGGTGATCCGGCCGACCCGCCCGTACGAGGTCAGGATGACCTCGCAGCCCTCGCGTTGCAGGGCCGCCGCGACGTGCCAGGCGATGGACTCGTTGTTGAGGACCCCGGTGACCAGGTAGGTGCGCTTGTCCAGGCTCAGCAACGAGCTCAACTCGACGCGCCCGCCACGATCCGCTCGACGAGTTGACCGATGGTGACGTCCGCGAGTTCACTGCGCGGGATCTCCACCCCGTACTCCTTGACGACCATGGCCATCAGGTCGGCGACGTCGAGCGAGTCGATGTCCAGCGCGTCGAACTTGGCGTCGGTGCTGATCGCGTCCTCCTCGACGCCGAGGTCGATCAGTTCGGCGCGCAGGCGCTCCTCGACGGCGGGGGCGGTGATCTCGGTCGATGGTGAGGACATCCGGGTGCTCCTTGTCTCGCAGGGGAATCGGTCAGGCCGTCAACGGGGCGCGGCGGGCGAAGTTGGTGTGGTGCCGTTGCGCCCAGTACCACTGACGCCAGTAGCTCTCGGCCAGCTCCAGCCAGGTCTCCAGCCGGCCGGTGTCGTCGAGGAACCGGTTCATGCTCACCAGCAGCCAGCTGTAGACGCCCTGGCTGTCCCGGCAGTCCGCGCAGTTGCCGGAGGTGCAGCAGAACTGGAGGGTCTGGTAGTCGGCGCCGTAGACGGCGAAGCCGTCCAGGACCGGGTTGCCGTTGCGGATACGCTCGGCGTGGTCCGGGTGGTCCACGCTGATGCTGGGGCAGACGTCGTAGCCGAACTGGCCGTCCCAGTGGGTGCGGCCGGTGATCAGCGACTCGATGAAGTACGGGTGGCAGACCACCGTCTCCGGGTACGCCTGCTTGACCCGCAGCGCCTCGGCGAGGGTGCGCTGCTCGTTCTCGATCCGCAGGGCGTGGTCGCTGCCGTGGGCGGAGTAGAAGTTGAAGGTGACCTGGTTGCCGTTGTCCTGGATGGCCCGCACGGTCGGCTCGACGTACTGTAGGCCCTCCTCGGACAGGGCGTACACGAAGATCACCCGGGGGTCGTTGCGGTAGTGCCCGAGGGCGGTTTCGAACAGGCCGGAGAACGACGAGCCGTTGACCCGGTAGCCGCGCAGCGCGTCGTCGAGCGGGCCGCCGCCGAACAGGCTGATGGCGACCGCCACCTGCTCGAAGCCGCTCATCGGCAGTGGCCGGATGCCGTTGGTGGAGATGGTCACGTACGGCAGCCGCTCGACGAACGGCACCACCCGGGGCAGGACCAGGGTCGGTTCTCCGCCGATCAGGGTCGCCTGGGTGACGCCCCTGGCCACCAGCGAGTCCACGAACCGGGAGATCAGCGCCGGGTCCGAGGTCTCGGGGACGGCCGCGTCGAAGCCGCCCTCGAAGTACCAGCACCCCTTGCACCGGATGTTGCAGGTGGTGGTGAGGTGCACCTCGGTCGCGCTGACCCGGCGGCCCATGTCCCGGACGACCTGCAACCGCGCGGCCAGGTCGGGTCGGTCGGCCAGCAGGGACGCCAGGCGGACCTTGGCCTCGCGCCGGGACAGCGGACGGGGATTGATCGCGATGGGGGTGGGCATGGGCGGGGCGTCCTCTCAGGTGGTCACGGCGGGGACGACGAGCCCCAGCGCGTGGATCCGGGGGATGACGGTGTTCTCCCACTGCTGCAACGCCTCACCGTTGGTGGTGCGCCGCAGGCCGTAGCGGACCGCCCGCTTGGACCGTTCGGACTCCGGGGTGCCGAACAGGTCGCGGAACACCGGCCAGAGCCGGTCCAACGCGGCCTGCAACTGCTCGCGGCCCTCGTCGGTGGCGGCGAGGTTGCGGCAGACCCGGGCACCGTGGGCGATGTGGATCTTCTCGTCCAGGATGATCGTCCGGACCGCGTCCGCCCACGGCTTGTAGCTGCCCTGGGCGAACTCCTTGATCATGATCAGGGCGCTCTCCTCGCCGATGTACGAGTAGATCCCCCGCTCGGCCCAGGTGGTGCACTGGTGCAGCCGCTTGTCGGCGAAGAGCCGACGCTCCTCGATGGACTGGGACTCCATGTGCGAGGTGTCGATGCCGATCTCGGCCAGCACCCGCTTACCGATCTTGTAGTGGTCGTACTCCTCGGCGGCCCGTTCCGCGCACACCTGACGCTCCTCGGCGTTGGGCGCCAGCGGCAGGAACATCATGGTGTAGTCGTCTCCGCCGGAGAGTTCACCCTCCGTGTTGATCATAATTTGACTGATCAACGCCTTCTGGTACGCCCGAGGCATCCGCTTCAGCTCGTCGGGGGTACGTACCACCACTTCCTCGTCGTCAAAGATCTCCACCGGCATAACGCAGCTCGCCTCCTGTTGGCATTCACGCCCGCAAATTACGGAACGGGGGCACCGACACCCGTGCGGTACGACGACGGACCCGCAGGTGCCCCCGGTGAACCGATCTCCTGGCAGAACCCCCGTTCCTCCTCGTCCGACACCGACGGTGACTCAGGTCAGGTTCGTGATCGCCAACCGCCGCACGTCCGACCGCTGGATCTTGCCGAGCGGGGTACGCGGAAAACTGTCGACCCCGAGCTGCGCCAGCGGGACGAAACGGCGCGGCACCTTGAACGCGCTGAGCTGCTTGAGCAACAGCGCGCGCCATTCGTCCTCCCGGGCGACCGCGCCGGGCAGCAGGGTGTAGACCAGTACCAGTTCCACCCCGGTCACCGGGTGCGGCAGCGCGGCGACCACCGCGTCGGCGATCCCGTCGAGCTGCGGCACGACGTTCTCGATCTCGGCCGGGTAGACGTTCTCGCCGCTGACGATGACCATGCTGTCCATCCGGTCCACGATGGTCAGCTCGCCACGGTCGTCGAGGTGGCCGAGGTCGCCACTGCGCACCCAGCCGTCGACCAGCCGCCCGGCGGTGAGCTCCGGCGCGGCCTCGTACCGGGTGAAGATGCTCGGTCCGCTCAGCAGTACCTCGCCGCTCTCCCCCGGCGCGACGTCCCGCCCGTCCGCGTCGACGACCCGGACCCGGGCGAACGGCACCGGCAGGCCGGCGGTGCGCCGGTCCCCCGGTCGGCGGTCCCGGGGCTCCACCACGGTCAGCGAGGTCATCTCGGTCATCCCGTACACCTGGAACACCGGGATGCCGAAGGTACTCTCGAACCGGTGGATCAGGTCGGGGCTGAGCGCCGAGCCCCCGGCGAGGACGCCCTTGAGCCGGCTGCCGGTCGGGCGCTGCGGCCGCTCGACCAAGTGCGCGAGGTAGGCGTTGACCACCAGCGTCCAGGTCGGGCGGTGCCGGTCCACGTAGTTCCAGAACCGGGCCAGCGCCACCTCCGAGCGGACGCAGACCGTCCGCCCCCCGGACCACAGCGGGGTCAGCGTGGGCAGGCCCTGCCCACCGACGTGCAGCATCGGGATGACGTTGAGGAAGACGTCGTCGCGGCCCGCGTCGGCCCACTTCACCATCGCCAGCGAGTTGGCCAGCAGGGCGCGGTGGGACAGCACGACGCCCTTGGCCGCGCCGGTCGACCCCGAGGTGTAGACGATCTCGGCGTCGCCCGCCCCGCCGTCCGGTGGCGCGACGAGTTCCCCCTGGTAGGCGACGCCCCGGTCGAGGACCGCGGCGAGGAAGCCCTCCGCGTCGTCCACGGTCAGCCAGCGCCGGCCCGGCGACGCCTTCGCCGCCGTCGCCGACGGGCCGAGCACCAGCGCGACGTCGGCGTGGGCGAGCAGGGTGTCCAGTTCGGCCGGGCCGGACTTCGGGTTCAGCGGCACCAGCATCCGCCCGGCGGCGATGACGCCGAGGAACAGCAGCGCGGCCAGCGACGAGTTGTGCAGGACCACGGCCACCCGGCCGCCCGGCGGCACCCGGTGCCCGTCGAGCAGCGCCGCGCAGCCCCGGGTGAAGGTCAGCACGTCGGTGAAGCTGATCTCCCGTCCACCCGGCTCCGCCGGGAGCAGGTACGGGTCGTCCCCGTAGGCCGCCGCGGCCTGGGTGACGAGATCCAGCAGGGTCGCCGTGTCGGCGAGGTTCGGCTCGGCCAGCGGACTAGGCATGCGACTCGTCGCGGACGGCGGCGGATTCCACGACCGCGCAGAGCCGGTTGACCGTGGGCGTGTCGAAGATGACGTCGACCACGTCCACCCCGTACACCGCCTCGACCCGGGTCACGATCTCCACCGCGCCCACCGAGTCCATGCCGAGTTCGACGAGGTCGTCGTCGGGACCGACGGTGGACCGGTGGAGGACTTCGGCGCAGATCGACGTCATGTTCTCGTACAGATCGGTCGTGGTCACTGAAGCGGTTCCCCCCATGTCAGATCACCACACGGGCCACGGCAACGTTGCGGTAGCGGCCCCTTCCCCCAAGTCCGGGACTCGTCGGGACCATACTCAGTCCCGTCGTGAACCGTCCAGGGCAACCGTCCGAGCAATCGACCGTGACCGCTCCCACCATCGCGATGCGCCATTAGTCCATGTCATATCCGGATAGGATCGTGGCATGGGGAAGGGGCGACCGAAGGCCAGGCTGGTGCTCACCGACGAGGAACGGGAACAGCTCACGAAGGGGGCCCGCGCGGCCCACTCGACGCAGTCGTTCGCCATTCGCTGCCGAATCGTTTTGGCCTGCGCCGAGGGGGCCACGAATATCGAGGTCGCGACCCGGTTGAACGTTTCACCAGCGACGGTCGGGAAATGGCGTTCCCGGTTCGCCGCCGCGCGGCTGCCGGGGCTCGCCGACGACCCGCGTGCCGGCCGGCCCCGCTCGGTCCGGCCGGAGCAGGTGGACGGGGTGGTCGCGGCCACCCTCGACGCCACCCCCGCCCCGGCGCGACGCTGGTCCCGGGCATCGATGGCCACGTACAGCGGGCTGTCGGCGTCCACGGTCGGTCGGATCTGGCGTCGGTTCGACCTGCGCCCCCACCTCCAGGACGGCCTGACCCTGGCCACCGACCCGGGGTTCGTCGCCCGGGTGGTGGCCCTGGTCGGGCTCTACCGCCAGCATCCGGGGCGGACCCTGGCGCTGTGCGCCACCCCCCGCGACGACCGGCCGGCGACCGGCCACCCGGTCGATCGGGGTGGTGGGCCGCCGGCCGCCGGCCCGCCACCGGGGTACCGGCCGGTGCCCGCAGCGCCCCGGCCGGAGCAGCTCGTGGCCACCGCCGGGGCCGACCCGGACCGGCCCCGGCACGCCGGGGCGTACCGGCGGTTCCTGGTGACGGTGGACCGGGCGGTGCCCGTCGACCTGGAGGTGCACCTGGTCGCCGACGACCCGGCGGTGCACGACGCCCCGGCGGTCCGGGGCTGGTTGACCCGCCACCCCCGCTTCCACCTGCACCTGCTGCCGGCTGGTGACTCCTGGGCCGGCCAGGTCCACAGGTGGTCGCGGCTGCTCGCCGGCCGCGATCCGGCCGCCGCCGGGCCGACCCCGGGCCACCCCGGGGAGCCGGTTGCCCACGGCGCCGACGGTCCCGGGCCCCACGCCGCCGGGGACGCCACCGGCCTGACGACTGCGGCACGCTGGGTGGCCGGCGCGGAGGAGATCCGCCGGGCGCGGGCCCGACATCATGAACGGACTTCCGGCGCATCGACATCTGTCGAACGGGAGGTGTCCGGACGCCTGTCCACCCTGCCAACCGGCATGTGAGATGACAAAGTCGCATCGCGCCCCGGCCCGCAACGACGGGTGCGGGCACCGCGCCCGGGGCGGCGACACCCCCACGCTCCTGACGCATCATGGTCGGGTGCGACGTACACCGCTGGGCCGGCCCGTCACCGTGGCCCGGCTGTCGAGGTCGACGGCACGGTGGTGGGCGTGGCTCGGCCGGCATCCCGACGTGACCGACACGGTCCTGGCCCTGTTCCTGTTGGCGCTGGCCGTGCCCCGGTTGGGTTTCATCGGCGTCGGCGCCCGCTGGCCACCCGACCCGGTGGCCGTGCTGCTGGTCGTCGCCGGCACCGTACCCCTGGCCCTGCGGCGGCGTCGGCCGGCGACCGTGCTGGCGGTCGTCTCGCTGGTGACGGTGCTGCACCGGCCGCTGACCGGCACCGCGGTCCCCGACTTCCTCGCGGTCCTCATCGCCGTGTGGACGGTCGGCGCGCTGTCTCCCGCACCCGTCGCCCGGACCGCCAACGGCGTCGCCCTGCTGGTGGTGCCCACCGCCCTGCTGCCCGGCCTTGACGTGGCCCACCCCGAGGAGGTGCTCCGCAACTACGTGTTGTTCGCCATCGTCTGGGCGCTGGGCAACCAGCACCGGCAGGGCGCCGAGGCCCGCGTCGCGACCGTCCGCGAGCGCGAGGCGCGGCTGACCCAGCAGCGGGAGAGTCTGGTCCGGGAGGCCGCCGCCGCGGAGCGCCTGCGGCTGGCCCGGGACCTGCACGACGTCGTCTCGCACCACGTCACCCTGATGGTGGTGCAGGCGGACACCACCCGGCGCGGGGAGGCGTCGACCCTGTCGCCCCGGACGGCGGGAACCCTGGAGTCGATCTGCGCCACCGGCCGGCAGGCGATGACGGAGATGCGGCGGATGCTCGCGGTGATCGACGTGGAACCGGCCCCGCAGCCGGTGCTCGACGCCGATCTCGCCGGCCTGCTCGACCGGATCCGGGCCGCCGGGCTCTGCGTGGACCTGCGCACCCGCGGCGTACCGGTTCCGCTGCCGCCCGCGGTCGCCGCGCCGGCCTACCGCGTCGTGCAGGAGGCGCTGACCAACACGCTGCGGCACGCCGGGCCGCAGGCCCGGGTGGGGCTCACCCTCGCGTACGAGCCGGGCCGGCTCACCATCCGGGTCGTCGACGAGCCGGCGGTCCGCGGGCCGCGCCCGCCCGACCCCGGCACCGGACGGGGACTGGCCGGGATGCGGGACCGGGTGACCCAACTGGGCGGCACGGTGCGGGCCGGGCCGACCCCGCCGGGGGGCTTCGAGGTCGTCGCCCACCTGCCGCTGCCGACCCCGTCGGACGGGAGCGCCGGCCATGGCTGACGGCCACCAGGAGGCCGGCGGGCCGGCGGCGGTACGGGTCGTCGTCGTCGACGACCAGCCGCTGCTGCGGGACGCGTTCGCGGCGATGCTCGACGCCGAGCCCGGCATCACTGTCGTCGGCACCGGGGACGACGGTGCGGGCGCGCTGCTGCTGGCCCGTCGGCTGCGCCCCGACGTGCTGGTGATGGACATCCGGATGCCCCGGGTCGACGGGATCGAGGCCACCCGGCTGATCACCGCGCTCCCGGAACTGGCGACGACCCGCGTGCTGATCCTGAGCACCTTCGGGCTCGACGAGTACGTCGCCGCCGCATTGCACGCCGGGGCCAGTGGCTTCCTGCTCAAGGACGGCCCGTCGGAGGACCTCGTCCGGGCGATCCGCAGCGTCGCCGCCGGGGAGGCGGTGCTCTCACCACAGGTCACCCGTCGTCTGATCGACAGTTTCGGCCACCTGCTCGGCCGGGCCCGACCGGCGCCGCCGGCGCTGTCGCGGTTGACCCCCCGCGAACGGCAGGTACTGGGTCTGGTGGCGGCCGGGCTGACCAACGCGGAGCTCGCGCGGGAGCTGCGGGTCGGCGAGCGGACCGTCAAGACCCACATCGGCGCGATCTTCGCCAAGCTCGGGCTGCGCGATCGGGTCCAGGCGGTCATCTTCGCCTACGAACACGGGCTGGTCGCCGGCCGGCCGCCACCCCGGTAGGGCGGCCCCTCGTACCGTGGGCGGACCCGGCGGGCGGCCCGTGGTCCGATGTGCCCGCCGCCGCCCGTGCCTACGGTCAGGCGCATCGATTCCCACCCCTGTGGACGGAGACCTGATGATGCGACCATCGACTGCCCGGCCCGGCGGCTGGCCGGCCCGGGGCGCGGCCCTGCTGGCGGCCCTCGTACTGGCCCTGGGCGCGGCCCTGGTGGCGGTGACGCCGGCCGCCGCGACACCCGTTCCGGCGGTGGCCGGCAAGGCGTGCGTGTTCGTCCGGGTCAGCGGGGCCCACGGGTTGGGCCACACCGGCTGGGGCTACCAGTCGTCGACCACGACGTACACCTACGGGGCGACCGAGAACCCGAGCAGCAGCCCGTACGTGCCGGCCGGCGGCGACATCGGCTACTGGAAGGAGTCGGGCTCGTTCACCTCGATGGTCAACGCAATGAAGACACGCGGGTACGACGAGTACACCTGCACCACCGTGGCCAGCCGGCAGCCGGCCGCCGCGGCGGCCGAGGCCCTCGTGGTCAGCGGCGGCGGCTACGCGGCGGCCACCAACAACTGCATGGACCACACCTACCGCATCCTGACCGCGTACGGGGTGCGTTTCCCCGCCCAGCCGTCCTGGAACTGGGCGCCCCGGGTGTGGTTCGACAAGATCACCGACGACCCGGCCTGGTCCCTGCCCGTGGTCATCTCCAGCCCGCTGGGCGTCTGGAAGGTCACCTACTGCTGGAAGAACTTCACCTGCGAGGTCAGTGAACCCTGGACGTTCAAGACCGACGGGCGGGTCTATCTCACCGACTCCAACGGGAACGTGATCTCCGGGCCGTACACCAGCACGCCGCCGACCGCGAGTTGGCTCATCGGCACCGCCACCTACCTCGCCACGGTCGACGGCACCACCATGAAGGGCACCATGTCCACCCCCACCGGCCAGACCGGGACCTGGTCGGCAGAGCGCAAGTGACCCCGGTCGGCGGTTCGCGGTGACCGCGGACCGGCGACCCCGGGACGCGGACGCGCCGCCCGACACATGGTCGGGCGGCGCGTCCGGCCGCGGCTACCGGAGGGCCGGCACCCGCAGCACGGCCACCTCGCCGACGTTGCCGGCCACGTCGACCGCGCGGTAACGGACCCCGTGCGCCAGGTCGTCGAGCGGCACCGGCCCGGTCCAGGTGGTCCACTCCCCACCGTCGAGCCGGTACTCCACCCGGGCCACCCCGGAGTCGGCGTCCCGGCCGGTGACGACGAGCGCCCGGTCGACGAGCGTCGCCTCGGCGGTCGGAGCGACCCCGTCCACCTGCACCGACGTCGCCCAGGTCGGGCTCCAGAGCAGGTTGACCCCCTGCGCCCGGTACTCGATCGTGTGCCGGCCGGCGGGCAGGGCCACCGGCTCCCGGTACGGGAACCAGCCACCCCCGTCGATCTGGTACTCCACCAGCCTGATCAGCTCGCCGTGGGCCAGGGTGAGGGCGGCGTTCGCGCCGTACCAGCCGTCGGCGCCGGGATCGGTGATGCGCAGCCGGGGCTGCCCGCCCCGGTAGCGCAGCGGCTCCACCCCGGTCAGGGTGGGCACCACCGGTGTGATGGTGCCGTCGGCGGCGAAGTACAACCGGTCGATGGTGGTCTCCCGGTGGGTGCCGTCGCCGCCCGGGATGGCGAACCGGTGGTACGCCACGTACCAGTCGTCGGTGCCGGGCACCTGGATGATCGAGTGGTGGCCGGTGCCAAGGATGCCCTGGGCCGGGTCCTTGGTGAGGATCTCCCCCCGGCTGGTGAACGGCCCGAGCGGGCTGCTGCCCGTGCCGTAACCGACCCGGTAGTTCTCGCTGCCGGTGTCGTCGATCGACCAGGACAGGTAGTACACGCCGTTGCGCTTGTGCAGGAACAGGCCCTCGCGGAAACCGGTGAGCCCGGTCAGCCGGACCCGCCGGGCGACGTCGTAGGAGACCATGTCGTCGTTGAGCGGCACCACGTACGGGGTGCCGTTGCCCCAGTACAGGTAGCTCTTCCCGTCGTCGTCGGTGAAGACCGCAGGGTCGATCTGCTGGGCGTTGCCGTAGTCGGCCTTGCTCACCAGGGGCCGGCCGAGCGGGTCGACGAACGGCCCGAGCGGCGAGTCGGCCACCGCGACGCCGATGTTCTGCTGGGCCGAGAAGTACAGGTAGTACTTCCCGTTCTTCTCGATCGCGGCCGGTGCCCAGGCGTTGGTGTCCGCCCAGCTGATGTCCGGCCCGAGGTCGAGGATGGTGTCGTGGGCGGTCCAGTCGACCAGGTTGCGGCTGGACCACACGGTGAACGTCGAGCTGCCCCAGCCGGGGAAGCCGTCGGTGGTGCCGTAGATGTAGTACGTGTCGCCGAACCGGACGATGTTCGGGTCGGCGTTGTACCCGGGCAGCACCGGGGTGTTCATCGGCACCGCCCGCACCGTCCAGGCGCGGCTGGCCCCGGCGGCGCTGGTGACGGTGACCGTCACCGGTCGGGTGTAGTTGCGCGGCCCGGCGGGTCGGACCGTCGAGGTGGGCGCGACCAGGTAGCGCGGGGCGAGGCTGGTCAGGTCGGTGCCCGGCCGGACCGGCAGGGTGATCGTGCCGCTGGCGGCGTCCACGATGGCCGGCACCTTGAGGCTGTCGAGTTCGACGGCGACCACGCTGGTGCCGTTGCTGCCGAGCGCGGCCACCTCGGCGTCGCTGAGCGCCCGGTTGTAGAGGGAGAAGTCGCGGATGCGGCCCTTGAGGTAGCGGTCGCTGGCGTACTGGGAGCGGCCCAGGTAGTTGGCGGTGGTCCGGCCGCCGCCGATGTCGCCGGGCGCGACGGTCAGCCCGGTCTTCTCGGCCACCCGCACCCCGTCCAGGTAGATCCGGGCGGTGCCGGCCCGGTTCAGGGTGTACGTCAGCGTCTTCCACACCCCCCGGGGCAGCGCCCGGCCGCCGGTGACGGTCTGTTCGCCGGTCCAGTTGCCCAGGCTGATCGAGGTCCGGTAGTCGTTGCCGGTGGTGAACAGGTAGCCGTTGCCGACGCCGCCTGCGTCGGTGTTGCCGAGCCCCCACACGAAGTACGGGGTGGCCTGGTCGGCGGCGATGTTCACGTCCATCGACACGGTGATCTCGTCCAGCCCGGACATGATGTTGTCGGGCAGGTCGACGTGGCCGTTGGTGCCGCCGAGGGTGAGGCTGCCGGCGTCCCAGCGGGCGTCACCGGCCAGGGTGGCGTGGTGGCCGTTGCCGGAGTCGTCGGTGACCGTGCCGCCGCCTGCCTGGTCGAGCCGGTAGTGGGCGACCACCCCGTCGGCGTTGGCCTGCACCGGGGGTGGGGCGTCGGTGAGCGCGTCGAGTTCGGCGCGGGTGACCGGGATGACGGTGCCGTGCCGGGGGCTGGCCGGCAGCCGGTAGGACGCCGGCACCTTCCAGTTCGGCCTGGCCAGGTCGTCGGTGCCGAGCGGGATGTAGCCCCGGCCGCCGTACTCGTCGACGAACAGGTAGTACCGCGAGCCGGAGGTGTCGCCGGGGTTGGCCTTGAACACGGTGGGTCCCTCCACCGCGGAGGTGCCGGCGTCACGGCCGATGCACGAGTCGAGCATCGTCCACGAAGGCTTTCCGGGCAGGTCCACGGCGGTCAGCGAGGGGGACTTCTCCTGGATGATGTCGGAACAGCCGGTGCCGCCGCCGCCCTCGTCCTTGGTGAACCGGTAGTAGGTGTCGCCCTCGCGGATCATCGTGGAGTCGATCCGCGACTCGCCCCGGTCCTGCCAGATGGTCGCCGGGCTGAACGTGACGAAGTCGCGGGTGGTGGCGGCCAGCATCCGGTTGTACGTGTTGCCGGTGTGGTCGGGGTCGTTCTCCGCGAACAGCTTCGAGGCCCAGAAGACCAGGTACTCGCCGCGCTCGGCGTCCCAGTACGCCTCCGGCGCCCAGGTGTTGCCGGCGGTCGGCGGGGAGACCTCGACGTGCCGCTGCGCCGACCAGTTGACCAGGTCGGTGGACTCCCACACCTCCAGGTAGCGGCTGCCCCGGCGCTGGGCGGCGTCCCAGTCGCCGTTGCGGCCGATCGACAGGTCGGTGGCGATCAGGAAGAACCGGTCCCCCTCCGGGCTGCGGATCAGGAACGGGTCGCGCAGGCCCAGCGTGCCGTGGGTGGACTCCAGTTTCGGCTGGCCGCCGTTGACCTCCGTCCACTGCAGGGCGTTGTTGCCCCGGCTGGCGGCGAAGTAGATCTTCTCACCGGCGATCGAGTTGCCGGTGAAGTAGCTGAACGCGTAGCCGGCGTACGGCGCGGGGGCCGGCAGCTCACGGACGGTCAGCGTGATGGTCCGCTCGACGGTGGCGGCGCCGACGGTGACCGTGGCGGTCACCGGCACCGTCGTGTCGCCCGCGCCGTGCGCGGGACGACGCACCACGCCGTCGGCGGTGACCACCTCCGGTCGGGCCGAACGCCAGCGGACCGTCGCGTCGTAGCGGCCGGTGGTGGGCATGGTCAGGTTGCCACGCACGTCGTCGGCGTGCACCAGGGTCAGCGCGGCGGCGGCCGCCTCGGCCCGGGTCTGGTCGGACTCCCCGGGTTGCGCGACCACCGCGACCTCGGCGGCGGTGAGGGCGCGGTCGTAGATCCGGAAGTTCGCCACCCGTCCCTTGAGGAACCGGTCGGTGGCGTAGTTCGACCGGCCCAGGTTGTTGGCGGTGGTGACGCCGTTGCCGACGGCGCTGGGCGGCACGGTGACGGCGGTGTTGCGGGCCACCTGCACGCCGTCGGCGTAGAGGGTGCCGGTGGTGCCGGTCTGGGTGTAGACGACCGACTTCCACACCCCCCGGGTCAGGTTGCCGCCGGTGCCGGTGACCTTCTCGCCGGCCCAGTTGGTGGTGGTGATGCCGGCGCGGAACGCGTCGCCGCTGGCGAACAGGTAGCCGGTGCCGGTGGCGGAGGTGGCCGGGTTGCCCAGGCCCCACAGGAAGTACGGGGTCTGCTGGGCCGGGTCGACCAGGACGTCCACCGCCACGGTGAGCGAGGAGCGGCCGGCCAGCAGGTTGTCAGGCAGTTTGACGTGGTCGTCGACGCCGTCGAGCAGCAGCCCGTCGGTGCCGGTCCAGGTGCCGCCGCCGACCAGGGTGCCGTCGTTGCCGTGGCCGGAGGTGTCGACGACGGTGGTACCGGTGCGCTGGTCGAGGTCGTAGCGCAGCAGCAGCCCGGCGGTGACGTCGGCGGCGGCGGCCGGGGCCGCGGTGGCGGGGGCCAGCGCGGCGAGGAGGGTGAGCACGGTGGCGGCGACGACCGTACGGGTGCGGTGGGGGGTGGGGGTGGGGTGGGGGTTCCGGGGAACTGCGGAGGGCATGGGGGATTCCTCGGCGTTGTGAGCGTTAACAGGCTGGAATTGTCAACGCAACAATCAGACGCCGTCAAGGATGTGTCGTCCGCCGATGCGCTGCGCGCACGCCCGCTCACCTCCCGGGAGCCCGCCGCCCCGGGCCGCCGGGCTACCTGATCCGGCGGGTGGAGCGGGCCACGATGTCCGCGTACTCCGGGTGCCGGCCCAGCCAGTCGGCGAGGAACGGGCAGATCGGCACCACCGTACGGCCCCGGGCGCGGGCGTCGTCCATGACCGCGCGGGCCAGCGTCGAGCCGGCGCCCCGCCCCTCGAACGCCGGGTCGACCTCGGTGTGCGTGTAGGCGATGATGGCACCGGTCAACTGGTAGGTGACCAGCCCGGCCAGCGCCCCGGTCTCGTCGCGCGCCTCGAACCGCTCCCGGTCCGGCGCGTCTGTCACAGTCAGCTCCACCGGACCATCCAAACACGCCCGGCCGCCACCGACCCGGCCGGGCGCGCAGCTCAGGGGTCGCCCAGCCGACGGGCACCCGGGCTGCCGACGGCGAGGAACCGCGGCGCACCTGATGGGTTAAAGTCCGGCCGCATGGACGGCACCACGCTGCGAACGTCCCGCCTGAGTCTGCGCCCGGTGCAGGACGGCGACGTCGACCGCATCCTCGAATACCGCAACCTGCCCGAGGTGACGTACTGGCTGTTGCGCACCGAGGTGGAGCCGGCGGCGTTCCGGGCGGCCTGGCGACGCGCGGCGGAGGACCCCGACGACCACAGCATGGTGGCGACCCTGGACGGCCTGGTGATCGGCACGGTCTCGCTCGACGTGGTGGACGGGATGGGGCAGCCGGGCATGCCGACCCGCACCGAGGCCCGGCTCGGCTACATCTTCGACCCGACCCACGGCGGCCGGGGCTACGCCACGGAGGCGGTCGGCGCGATGGTGGCGTACGCGTTCACCCGGTTGGGCGTCCGCCGGATCACCGCCGGGTGCTTCGCCGACAACCTGGCCTCGGTCCGGGTGCTGGAAAAGGTCGGGATGCGTCGGGAGCAGCACGGCGTCGGCGATTCCTGGCACGCCGAACGGGGCTGGGTGGACGGCTACACCTACGCGCTGTGCGCAGACGCCCGGCCCGCCCCACCCCGGTAGGCGCGTCGGGCGGGAGCCGGGTCACGGGACCTGCGGCGGCCGGGCCCGCTGGGGGTGGGGCGTCTCGTGGCGGGCCAGCATGGCGACGAACTCGGCGATCTTCCGCTCCCGGGTCTGCGCCCGTTTCACCGCGTTGAGCCGGTGCACGAGCGCGAACAGGTTGGTCCGGGTGAGCACGTCGAACATGGCCTGCGCGGCGGGGTCGGCGGCGACCGCGGCGAGCAGGTCGGCGGGCACCTCGACCTCCGACGGCGGGGCGTAGGCCGCGGCCCACCGACCGTCCGCTTTGGCGGCCTCCACCGCCGCCCTGCCCGAGGGCTGCATCCGGCCCTGTTCCTCGAGCCGGGCCACGTGGGCGACGTTGCGTTGCGACCAGATGCTGCGCGCCCGGCGGGGGGTGAACCTGATCCAGGAACTCTCCTCGTCCCGCTTACGGGCCTGCCCGTCGATCCAGCCGAAGCACAGCGCCTCGTCGACCGCCTGTTGCCAGGTCAGGGTGGTGACCGTGCCGCCCTTGCGGGTCAGGGCGAGCCACACTCCGGGTGAGGTGTCGTGGTGGGCCGACAGCCAGGCACGCAGCGCGTCCGCATCGGGGACGATCAACTCGTCGAGTTCGGCGCTCGCCATGGGAGGCAGGTTAGCCGCTGCCGGTGACAATTCCACCGGGGGCGCGCAGGCCGTCGACGAGGATGGCCAGCAGGCGCGGCCCCCGGCTGTCGAGTTCGGCGTCGTCCAGTCGGGACAGCCAACTGATCAGGACGATGACGTCCCGGGCCTCGGCGTCGGTGCGGATGCTGCCGGCCGAGCGACCGGCGGCGAGCAGCAGTTCCACCGCTTCGCCGATCGGGCCGAGACTGTGCGCGGCGAGGTCACGCCAGGTCGCCGCCTCGACGGCGGCGAACACGTCCCGCTTGACCCGAGCGTAGGCGGACACCCGGTCGAACCAGGCGGCCAACGCCGCCACCGGCGGATGGGTGGCCAGCAGCTGCGGGGCCGCGGCGACCAGGTCGTCGACCTCGTGGCGGTACACCTCGACGAGCAGGTCCTCGCGGGTGGGGAAGTGCCGGTACAGGGTGCCCTGCCCGATGCCGCAGGCCTTCGCCACCGCGTTGAGCTTCAGCTCGCCCGGTTCGTGCACCAGGTCGCGGGCCGCGCGCAGGATGCGTTCGCGGTTGCGCCGCGCGTCGGCGCGGGACGCCGCCGCGCCCTTGGCAGCAGACGACGCCGCACCCTTGACAGAAGCGGACACGTGTCCGCTAGGCTCGTCGGAGTAACCGGACATGTGTCCACTCTACCCCGAGGAGCATTATGACCATCCCCGGAAAGGTCGTCGCGATCACCGGCGCCAGCAGCGGCATCGGCGCGGCGACCGCCCGCCACCTCGCCGCGCTCGGCGCGTGCGTCGTCCTCGGCGCCCGTCGCACCGACCGGCTCGACCGCCTGGTCGCCGAGATCGAAGGCTCCGGCGGCAGGGCGGTCGCCGCCCGGGTGGACGTCACCGCCCCGGACGACCTGCGGTCCCTGGTCGCCCTCGCGGTGGAGCGTTTCGGCCGGCTGGACGTCCTGGTGGGCAACGCCGGGATCAGCAGGATCGGCACCGTCGCCGAGCTGGACGTCGCGGGCTGGTCCGCGATGGTCGACGTGAACGTCAAGGGCATCCTGCACGGGATCGCCGCCGCGCTGCCCGTCTTCACCCGCCAGGGCAGCGGTCACCTCGTCACGGTCGTCTCGACCGCCGGTCTGAAGATCGTTCCCACCCAGGCGGTGTACGCCGGGACGAAGAACGCGGTACGCACCCTGCTGGAGGGCCTGCGGCAGGAGAGCACCAGCGGAGCGCTGCGGACGACCTCGGTCTCCCCCGGTTACGTCCGCACCGAGTTCGTCGACCATGCCGTCGACGACCCTGCGGTACGCGAACAGGTGCAGCGGGACATGGCCGAGCTCGGCCTCGACCCCGGCGCGGTCGCCCGCGCGATCGCCTTCGCCATCGACCAGCCCGACGACGTCGAGATCGGCGACCTGACCATCCGACCGACCCGCCAGGGCTGACCGTGGCCTCGACCGGCCGGCCTGCTCAGGCCACGAGCAGGCGCAGGCCCAGCTCAGCGGTGTCGCGACGCAGCAGGTCCCCGTTGCGTTGCGCCCACCGGCCCGAGGCCAGGTCCTCCCGCAACATCCCGACGGCCCGCCGTTCCGCCTGCGGCCCGACCCGGGTCCACACCGACACCGCGCGCCGCACCCGCTCGTCCAGGTACGCCTCCGGCCGCCGCCAGTACGCCTCGAACAAGCCGTCGGCGCAGTCCCACGGGACGTCCACCGGCTCGGCACGCCCGCCGATCGCGCGGGTCAGCTCGGTGAGCGGAGGCCAGTCGACCAGCAGGCCGGCGAACTCCGGCAGGTAGTCGCGGGTCAGCCAGAACCGCTCCCGCCAGCCGACGCCGTCGGCGTCGTAGGTGAACACCACCACCCGCCGGGCCACCCGGCGCATCTCCCGCAGCCCGGCGACCGGGTCCGGCCAGTGGTGGACGGTGCTGACCGCCATCGCCGCGTCGAAGGAGCCGTCGGCGAACGGCAGGTCTGCCGCGGTGGCGGCCACGCACGGCGCGGCGTCGGCGGGACGCAGCGCCCGCATCACCGCCGACGGCTCCACCGCCGTCACCGCGCGGTCGCCGGGTTCGTACGACCCGGTGCCGGCCCCGACGTTGAGCACGGTCCGGGCGTCCCCCAGCGCCGCCCAGATGCGGGCGGCGATCCGGGGGTCGGTGCGCCGGGTCGCCGGGTAGGCGTCGCCGATGGTGTCGTACAACCGGCCGCCGAAGACCCGCAGCTGTTCCTCCGGGGTGGTGGCGATCCCCAGCGCCCGCGCCTGCAACTCCCGGTCGATCGCCGCGACCAGGGTGGCGGCCCGGTCGCGCTGGTCGGTCAGCAGGCCGCGCAGCCGGCACAGGTGCGCGACGGGGTGGTCGCCGGGTCGTCCACCAGGTCGGCGATCTGCCGGAGCCCGAACCCGAGCCGCCGGTAGCCGAGTACCTCACGCAGCCGACGGACGTCGGCCGGCGAGTACGCGCGGTGTCCCGCGGCCGTGCGCGCGGACGGCGTGAGCAGGCCGATCTCGTCGTAGTGGTGCAGCGTCCGGACGGTGACCCCGGCCAGTTCCGCCACCCGTCCCACGGTCAGGTGTTCGTCCACGGCACCGACTATCGGCCCTCACGCCGCGTGAGGAGCAAGCACCCGCAACGGGTACGGCCGCCGCGGTGTCCGCGGCGGCCGTACGGGGGTTGCTCCGGTCGACCGGTCAGGCGACCGTGCAGGGGATGCCGTTGAGGGTGAACGCGGTCGGTTTGGCGGTGTTGCCGGTGTGGTTGGCCTGGAAGCCGATCTCGACGGTGGCGCCGGGGGCGATCGTCCCGTTGTAGCTGACGTTGCGGGCGCTCACCTGACCGCTGGTGGGCGAGATCGTGGCGCTCCAGGCCGACGTGATGGTCTGCCCCGACGGCAGGGTGAACACCAACGTCCAGCCGTCGATCGTCGAGGTGCCGGTGTTGGTGATGCTGATGCTGGCGGTGAAGCCGGAGTCCCAGCTGTTCATCGTGTAGCCGACCCGGGGCCCGCTGCCACCCGCCGTGGGGGTGGGCGTCGGGGTCGGGGTCGGCGTCGGGGTGGCCGTGGGCGTCACGGTCGGGGTGGGGGTCGGCGTGGTGCCGTTGACGCTGGTCACGAACGTCATCACGCTGCGCGCGGGCAGGTTGACGGTCAGCGAGCCGTTGGACATGGTCAGCGCGCTCTGCGGGGCGACGTTGCGGCTGCCGTCGGTCAGCCAGTTCTGCACGCTGCCCGACGCGGTGGCGCCGGAGAGGGTGAACTGCTGGCTCACCGCCGAGGTGTTCTTGTTGACCGCGACGATGACCACGGTGTTGCCACCACGGTAGGCCGAGACGTAGACGTTCGACGCCGGGTTGGCCGTGGCGTCGACCCGGACGTATCCGGGCCGCACGAACCTGGCGAAGTGCGCCATCATCGCGCCCCGCTTGCTGATCTGGCCGTCCTCGCGCATGGGGCCGTAGCTGCGCCGCAGGTACCACCAGACGTACGTCTGGAACTCGGCGTCGACCATGGACCGGTGGATGTGCTCGCCGACGTCGAGCGCCTCCGGCCAGGCGTCACCCGAGTTCGCGTTGCTGTTCGGGTAGTAGACCTCGGTCATCCACAGTTCCTTGCCCGCGCCCTTCTGCTTGAACAGCGGGTACGGGAAGTTCGAGTACGAGGTGCCGTAGAGGTGGGCCCCGATGATGTCGACGTTGGCCAGCGCGGTGGCGTCGTTGAGGATCGGGTCCGACATCGACTTGACGTACTGGAAGGATTCCGGCGCCATCACCCGGGTGCTGATCACCCCGGAGTTCTCCTTGAGGAACTTGACGATCTCGGCGGAGGTCCACCACGTCCAGTCGTGGGCGTAGTCGGGCTCGTTCTGCACGGAGATGGCGTAGAGGTTCACCCCGTTGTTGCGCATGTACACGGTGAAGTCGTTCAGGTACTGGGCATAGGCGGCATAGGAGCTGGCCCGCAGGCGCTTGGCGTTGGTCTGGCTGCCCCGGGTGAACGTCTCGATCATGCTGGCCGGGGGGTTCCACGGCGAGGCGAAGACGGTCACCCCGAGTTCGGCCGCGCGCTTGGCCGTGGCCAGGTCACGACTCCAGTCCGCCTGGCTCTCGCCGACCGGGATGCGCAGCACGGAGAAGCCGAGCCGGCCCTCACCGGTGCCGAACGCCGTCTCCCGTTGGGCGGCGGTCAGGTCGCCGATCCAGCCGGCGTGGGTCATCGCACCGTAGCCCTTGATCGTCTGCCGGGACGCCGACAGGTTGATGCTGGCCGGGGCGGCCGAGGCCTGCGTGGCCCCCAGGGCCGCCGTGGCCGCCGCGACGGGCACGGCCCCGATGGTGGTCAGGACTGCTCTGCGGCTCAGCCGCCGTCGGCCGCTCTCCGGTTCGTTCCGCTCGTGCGTCATGTTTCGTCCTCCTGGGGTGATGGTGGTGGTACGCGCTTCCCCGGTTACCTGGGCCCGGACGGCACCGGCTGCTGCGTCGCCGGGGAGGGTTTGACCATGACCCGACACCGACGCGCAAGTCTCAATCGACTTGCGTCTCTGTTAACGCTAACCGACCGGACTTTAGTTTTCACCCCTCGCACGGTCAAGAACATGCCGGCCAACAAGGCCGCCGACCTACGTTGACCAGGACGGCGGCGGCGACGAGCGGTCGGCACGGTATCGACCGCCGCCGTTGAACTGGTCAGTACAGGCGGGAGCGGCGGGTGGGACTGAGGCGGTACTGCTCGATCCGCGTCACCCCGGCGGGAACATCCACCCGCAGCGGTGCGCGGGTCAGCCACACCAGCACGTGTACGTTCTCGCGGACCGGGAGCCCGGGATAGTCGTTCGGAGCGTACTCGGTCCGCAGCACGGCCAGGGTCTCCGGCGGGACCCGGGCGGGGTCGGGAAGCGGTCCGGCCCCGTGCCATACCGTCGCGTACAGGAGGGATTCGGGGTCGGCGGCGTCGCGGTCGTACGTCGGCACCGCAACGATCTCCCGGAGCAGCAGCACGTCGTCCGAGTCGAGCATGGTCGCGTTCGCGGCCGGCCCGTGCCGGGCCCACACCGGGCCGGAGTAGAAGGCCGCCAGCCCCCTGCGACGCGCGGGCATGTCGGTGAAGCCCCGCAACCACACGAACCGGTCGGGACGGTCGAGGTCACGGAACTGGCCCAGCACGGCCATCCCCCGCTCCTCCTGGGTCTCCACGAACTCGCGGTCGAACAGCTCGATCAGCTCGTCACGGCGTCCCGCACGCAGCGTGTAGCAGCGCAGTTCGACGATCACGACAGGATCCTCTCCAGGACGTCGGCGATGGTCCGGCGCGCCAGCGACGCCCGGAACGAGTCGGTCGCCTCGCCGTACAGGTCGGCGAGGACGGGACGGATTCCGCGTCCCACCGGGCACTCCAGGTTGGGCACGCCGGGATGCAGGGCGAGCAGCGGCTCCGGCGAGACGGCGAGCCAGACGTCCGACAACGTGATCTCCGTTGCCGGCCGCCCGAGGGAGAAGCCCGCGCCGTTGCCGCGACGGGCCGTCACCAGGCCGGCCCGGTGCAGGTCACCGAGGCTGCGCCGGACGATGACGGCGTTCGTGTTGATGCTCGCCGCCACCTCCTCGGAGGTGAGCACCAGCCGGCCGCGACGCCTGGCCAGCTCCAGCCAGGCCAGGGCGTGGGTCGCGATCGTCACCCTGCTGTTCGCCGCCACCGGGACAGTCTCACTGATCGACCCATCAGAAGCAACAATCTCTATTACGTCCGGTCGCCCGTACCCGAAGGGTGCGACGCCGGGCGGCGGCCCCGCGTTCCGGTCTGTCGACGGTGGAGCGGGATCGGCATACGCCGGGAGGTGCCGCACCACGGCATTGACCTGCATGGCTTCACCACGACGAGATCAACTTGTCACGCCTGCGACACGATTCGGCCCAACAGTGGGTCAACATCGCCCACCCTCAAGGAGCGTCATGGCCCCCACCCCACCGACCGACGCGGAACTGGACGTCCTCATCCGCGCCCGGCTCGCGTCGCTCGGCATCGACCTCGACCAGCTTCCCCCCGGCACCACCGCCGACCCGCAGACCGGCTCCCCCGGCCGGGACTCCGTGCTGGCCTCGCTGCGCTCCTTCGTCCGCGGCACCGTCGGCACCCTCGCCGCCTACCAGCCGCCCGCCCCGGCCGGCACCGACCCGGCCGTGGCCATGGCGCTGTCCCAGCAGCCCGCGCCGATGCTCTACCCCTCGATCAGCACGGAATGGCGGAAGTGATGAGCACAGCACCTGCCGACCGCGGCGTCGACCGCCGCGCCTTCCTCGCCCGGACCGCCGCGCTGGCCACCGCCTCGGCGGTCGGCGGCGTCGTCGGGCTGCCCGCCGTCGCCTCCGCGGCCGGCGTCAGCCGCGCGGCGGTCGTCCCGCCCGGCCGCTACAACCCGGCGCTGGCCGTACCGAACGCCTACGTCAAGCCACGCCCGGAGGCGGTGGCCGACCCGACCGAACTGACCGTCGCCGAGGCCGCCTGGCTGATCCGGGCCGGGAAACTCACCCCGGAGAAGCTGGTCGAGGCGTACCTGGCCAGGATCAGCCGCCACGAGACGACCTACCAGGCGTTCAACCTGGTGCTCGCCGAGCAGGCGGTCAAGGCGGCCCGCGCGATGGCCCGCAAGCCGCACCGGGGTGCGCTGCACGGCATCCCGCTGGCCATCAAGGACAACTACTACACCGCCGGGGTGCCGACCACCGCCAGCTCCTACCTCTTCGCCGACTTCCGGCCCCCGTACGACGCCACGGCGGTGACCCGGCTGGTCACCGGCGGTGGGGCGATCGTGCTGGGCAAGACCCAGATGGGCCCGCTGGCCACCACCCGGGCCACCACCCCCGCCGGGGTGGTCACCACGGTCAACGCCTGGACCCCCACCAATCCGGCCACCGACCCGGGCGGGTCGTCCACCGGCACCGCCACCGCCGTGGCCGGACGGCTCGCCGCCTCCGGCACCGGCACCCAGACCGGCGGCTCGATCACCGCGCCGTCCAACGCGCAGAACCTCACCGGCCTCAAGCCGACGATGGGTCGGGTGTCGCTGCACGGGATCATCCCGCTCAGCTACACCCGCGACCACCCCGGTCCGCTGGCCCGCGACGCCAAGGACGCGGCCATCATGCTCACCGCGATGGCCGGCGAGGACCCGGCCGACCCGCGCAGCCAGGGCCTGCCGGAGGTGCCGAAGCTGATCGACGCGGCCACCCCCACCTACCAGGGCGGCACGCTCAAGCTGCGGTGGAAGACCCGGATCGGGGTGCTGCCCGGCTTCACCGCCGGCACCTCGGAGACCGCGCTGGCCCGGCAGGCGTACCTGGCGAAACTCGCCGCGATCACCGGCGCGACGATCGTCGACGTGCCGCTGCCCGACGAGTGGGAGCTGCTCACCGGCAGCGCGTTCAACAACGTACGGCTGCCCGAGCGTACCGAGCCGTTCCTGCCCTACCTGCGCACCGACCTGCGGGGCTTCGGGGTGTCGGTGACCGGCTGGTTGCAGGGGGCGCTGCTGGGCGGCGGCGAGTTCATCACCGGCCAGCGGGCCAAGCTGCTGCTGATGGAACGGGTGCTGGACCAGCTCTTCGCGCACTGCGACGTGGTGGTGCAGACCGGTCCGGTGCCGTTCGACATCCTCGGCCTGCCGGAGATCGGCTTCCCGATCGGGTTCACCGGCGCGGGCCTGCCGATCGGCACCATCCTCGGTGGCCTGCCGTACGGCGAGGACCGGTTGTTGTCGGTGGTCGCCGCCTACCAGGCGGTCACCGACTGGCACCTGCGCCGGCCGGCCGATCCGCCGACCACCCCGGTGACGGGCCGCAGCGCCGTCCCCGCCGGCCTGCGGCTCACCGCCGACCAGGTCGCCCAGCTCAGCCAGTGACCGTCAGGCCGTCCGCCCGCCGGCTCAGCGGCGGGCGGACGGCACCGGCGGCTGACCACCGTCGGCGGGACGCGCCGCCACCGGCGCGACACGCCCGGACGGATCACCCGCACCGGCGTCCGGTGGGCCGGGTCGCCCGATCTCAGCCGATCGTGGTCAGTTTCGGTAGCACCTCGTCGGCGATCCGGTGGGTGAACTCCACCGGGTGCCGGTCCGGGGTGACCTGGACCTCGGTCACGCCGAGCGCGGCGTACCCGGCCACGTCGGCGAGGAACGCGTCCACGTCGGCAAGCGGCGGCCGCATCACGATGACCGTCTTGTCGATGGTGTCGTAGTCACGGCCCTCGGCGGCGCAGTGCCCGCGCAGCACGTCCAGCTTGTGCGCCACCTCGGCCGGGCTGCTGCCGAACAGGTTGCAGGCGTCGGCGTAGCGGGCCACCAGCAGCAGGGTCTTCTTCTCGCCGCTGCCGCCGATCATGACCGGCGGGTGGGGCCGTTGCAGCGGCTGCGGCGCGTTGAGCGTCTCGGCCAGCCGGTAGTGCCGGCCTTCGAACGGCCCGTCGTCGTCGCTCCACATCTGCCGGCAGATCAGCAGCGTCTCCTCAAGCCGTTCGAACCGCTCGGCGACCGGCACCACCGGCACCCCGAGGCCGCGCTGTTCGCGCTCGTACCAGGAGGCACCGATGCCGAGCCGGGCCCGGCCGCCGGAGAGCACGTCCAGCGTGGTCACGATTTTGGCGAGCAGCCCCGGGTAGCGGTACATCACGCCGGTGACCAGCACGCCGAGCGTCATCCGCGTGGTCCGCGCCGCGACGAAACCCAACGTCGTGTACGCCTCCAGCATCGGCTCCTCGGCCGGGGCCATGGCCTCCATCTGGAAGTAGTGGTCCATCACGGTGAACGATGCGACCCCGGCCTCCTCCGCGATCGTCGCGGTCTCGATCAGCGTCGGTGCGATCGCCGCCGGATCGGTCGGGGTCGAGTAGTTCCAGTAGTGCAGTCCGAGTCTCATTGCCTCGCCCACCTCCACACCGAATCCTAGTGGCGCACCGGGGCACCCGCCCGGATCGCCGACGGCCGGGCTACGGCGGGTCAGCCGTCCAGCACCGCGCGGGTCAGGGCGGCGAGCCCCGCCTCCCAGCGCTCCTCGGGCCAGTCCCGCAGATGTTCCACGAGGTCGCTGCGGACCGCCGCCAACAGGGCATGGGCCAGGTAGTCCGCCGACTCCGGCCCGCGCGCCTCGGTCACGAGGGAGACCAGCAGGGCGTGCCACTGCGGGTACGACCCGGTGCGGTAGGGGCTGCCGTCGCCCGCGTTCTCCAGCGCCAGCGTCAGTACCCGACTGTCCCGTTTGAACCGCACCACCTCGCGGAGCAGGTGCAGGGCGCGCTCCGCCGGTGAACCGTCCGGCTGCTCCGTCGTCAGGGCCGCCCGCAGCAGGTCGACGCGCTGCGCGTGCAGGGCACGCAACAGTCCCATCCGGTCGCCGAAGCCGCGGAACAGCGTCCCCTTGCCCACCCCGGCGGCAGCGGCGACGTCGTCCATCGAGACCTGGTCGGGATCGGTCGCGGCGTGGAACAGCCGGTCCGCGGCGGCCAGCACCGCCGCCCGGTTTCGTGCCGCGTCGGCGCGCACATCCTCTCCTCTCGCAAACGGACCATCAGTCCGCTACAGTGAAACGGACCAGCCGTCCGCTATGGTAGCCCCGCAGCGGGACGGCACCGACGACCAGGGGACAACCGTGCCGAACCCTGCCACCACCCTGTTCCACCGGGCCATGCACCTGCTGCTCGCCAAGGACATGCCCGGATTCATCGCCCTGTTCGCCGACGACGCCGTGCTGGAGTTCCCGTTCGCCCCGCCCGGGCAGCCGGGCCGGGTCGCCGGCCGGGCCGCCGTGCACGACTACCTCATCGACTACCCGGACAGCCTCGACGTCCACGAGATCACCGAGGTCACGGTGCACGAGACGACCGACCCGGCGGTGATCGTCACCGAGTTCACCGCCGTCGGCGTCGTCGTCGCCACCGGCGAGCCCTACCGGCTGCGCTACATCGCGGTGCTGACCGTCCGCGACGGCCACATCGTGCACTACCGCGACTACTGGAACCCGCAGGCCGCACAGGACCTGCTCGGCGGCGGGCTGGTGCGGTCATGATCCTGGTCACCGGAGGCACCGGGACGACCGGCCGGCTCGTCGCCGCCGGCCTCGCCACCACCGGCCACCCGGTCCGCGTCGCCAGCCGCCGGGCGTCCGCCGGGGACGTCCGCTTCGACTGGTACGACCCCGACACCCACCTCGCCGCGGTGGACGGCGTGACGGGCATGTACCTGGTCCCGCCCGTCGGCGAGGTGGATCCCGCCCCGGTCATGCTGCCGCTGCTGGAACGGGCCCGCGCGCGGGGCGTCCGGCGGGCCGTCCTGCTCGGTTCCTCGGCGGTGGAGACGGGCACCCCCGGCGTGGGCGAGGTGCAGGCCCGGCTGGGCGACCTGTTCCCCGGCTGGGCGGTGCTGCGACCCTCCTGGTTCATGGAGAACTTCGTCGGCGACCATCCACACGCGGTGAGCGCCCGCGAACGCGGAGAGATCATCAGCGCCACCGGCGACGGCCGGGTCGGCTTCGTCGACCCGGCCGACATCGCCGGGGTGGCGGTCCGCGCCCTCACCGATCCGACGCCGCACGACACCGAGCACGTCATCACCGGCCCCGAGCGGTTGAGCTACGCCGACATCGCCGCCATCCTCACCGACACCGGCGGTCGACCGGTCCGGCACCGGGCCGTCAGCGCGGCCGAACTCACGGCGTACCACGAGGCCAACGGCCTGCCAGCCGACTTCGCCCGGTTCCTGGCGAGTCTCGACGGGGCGATCGCGGCCGGGGCGGAGGACCGGACCACCAGCACCGTCGCGGACGTGACCGGCCGGGCGCCCCGGTCGTTCCGGGACTTCTGCCGCGACCGGCTGCCCGGCGGGGCACCAGCACACCGACCCGACCCGACCCGCTCCGGCCGGCGTGGCCGCCACACCACCGATCACACAGGGTGACGCCGGTGACCGTACCGAGGATCCACCGGCACGGGCCAGGTCGGCGGACGTTCCCGAGTCCTCTTCGCCTTTTCGGTGATCGGCACTAGGCTCTGCCCGTCCAGAGTGGATGACCACGGAGGTGCCCATGAAGAAGATGACCGTCCGTCGTACGAGTGCACTGCGTCTGGTGTCCGGCGCCCGCCGGCTCTGGATCGAGTGGTGCTGGTAACTGCCGGCCCGGCGGGCGCCCCCGGGCGCCCGCCCTCGGCGATACCGGACCACCCGTGACAGACGAGCCGCACTACGACTGCCACCGCGACCTCGGGCCGTACGCCGGGGTCGCCGACCTGCTCCGCCGGATCGCCGCCGACCGCCCCCGGCTGGCCGCCCGGCACCGCACCGAACTGCGGTCCATCGCGCCCCGACCCGACCCGACAGCCCGCACCGCCGCCGACGAGGCGCCGATCCGGTTCCACCCCGCCCGACGCACCGCCGCCCTGGCCTACGGCGCGACCGAGTTCGTGGCGGCCTGGGCGGGCACCCTGCGCCGGCCGGTCACCCTCCGGTTCGTCCACGTCGGCGCGGCCGACGAGACCACCCGCGAGCTGCTGGACGCGTTCGCCGGCCGGCTCGGGGCGTACCCGGTGCGGCTGGACCTGCGCGACGACGGCCCGCAACGGCCGGCGGTCGAGGCGACCCCGGCGGCCCTGCGCACCGCCCTCGGCGAGAGCCTGGCCGCCGGCTTCTACCACCACGCGGCCCGCACCGCCCGGCACGGACGCACCCTGGTCACGCCGCACGACGACCTGCGGCACTGGTGGGCGTTCACCACCGGCCTGGCCACCGCCCTGGCCGCGCTGGACCGGGCCACCGAGGCGCTCGACCTCTACCACGAGACCCGGACCGTCACCGACGATCCGCAGATCACCATGTCGGCCGCGTACGCCACCGCGATGCTGTACGCCCGCCACCTGCCCGCCGACGCGCAGGACCCGGCGCGGGCGCGGCACTGGCTTGCGCAGGCGCTCCGGCTCGCCCGGACGGTGCCCGACCCCCGGCAGCGGGTGCTGTCGACCGTCTTCTACGAGCAGGGCGTGGCCCTGCTGGACAGCCGGGCGGGGGAACCGGAGCGCGCGCTGCGCCTGATCGACGACGGGCTGGCCCGGCTGACGGCGGTGCTCGCCCCGGGCGAACGACCGCAGGACGTGGCCCGGCTGCGGCACAACCGGGCCCAGGTCCACCTGGCGCTGGGCGACCCGGAACGCGCCCTGACCGAACTCGACACGGTGATCGGTCACGACCCCGACAACTGCGAGTACTACGTGGACCGGGCCGCCCTGCACCGGGCCGCCGGACGACGCCGGGCCGCGATCCGGGACTACGGCAGCGCGATCCGGCTCGGCCCGCACCTGCCGGAGGCGTACTACAACCGGGCGGTGTTGCACCAGGAACGGGGCCGCACCGGGCGGGCCCGCGACGACCTGGACCGGGTGCTCGCCATCGAGCCGGGGCACCTCGACGCCCGGATCGCCCTGGTCAACCTGGACCTTGAGCGGGGGTCGCTCGACGCCGCCGAGGCGGGGGCGCGGGCCGGGCTGGCGCGGGCCCCGCAGGAGCCGGCCCTGCTGTGCACGCTCGGACTGGTCCGCTCCGAGCGCGGTGACCCGGCCGGTGCCGAGGAGCTGTTCAGCCGCGCGGTGGCCGGTGATCCGGAACTGGTCGAGGCGTGGACGAACCGGGCCACCGTCCGGTTCGACCGGGGGGAGGTCGACGCCGCCGTGGCCGACCTGGACCGGGCGGTCGCGCTGTCGGCGGCGCCGGTGCCCCGCTACAACCGGGGCACCGCGCTGGCTCGGCTCGGCCGCTGGGACGCCGCCGCCCGGGACTTCACCGCCGCGCTCGCCGCGCCCGACCTGGACCGGTCACTGCGCCGCGAACTGCGCACAGAACTCGCCCGCTGCCGCAGGCACACCTCCTGACCGGCCGCGCCGCGCGACGGCGACCCCGGGGCGACGACCGTCGGGGTGCGCGGCCCGCGCACCCCGACGGTCGGCCGGTCAGCTGCGCAGGCTCCACTGCTGGTTGGTACCGCCGTTGCAGGCCCAGAGGATCAACTTGGTGCCGTTGGCCGTGCCGGCTCCGTTGGCATCCAGGCACAGGCCGGACTGCACGCCGGTGATCGTGCCGTTGGCGTTGACGTTCCACTGCTGGTTGGCCTGCCCGTTGCAGTCCCAGATCACCACCTGGGTGCCGTTGCCGGTGCCCTGCCCGGAGGCGTCCAGGCACTTGGAGCCGTAGACCATGAGCTGCCGGCCGGTGGTCTGGGTGAACCGCTGGTTGGCCGCACCGGTGCAGTCCCAGAGCTGGGCCTGGGTGCCGTTGGTCGTGCTGGAGCCGCCGATCTCGGCGCACCGGCCGGACTGCCCGCCGACGATCTGCACGCCCTGCGCCGGTGGGTTGCCCGTGCCCTGCACACCCGCGTTGGCGATCACGGTCTGCGCGCCCGAGGGCCAGTTGTTGTTGCTGACCACCGTGTTGTTGTTGACCACGTTGCCCCGGTCACCGTTTGTCACGTTGGTGCTGTTGTTGGTCGACCAGTTGAAGGTGACGGTGAAGTTGCCCATGTTCTCGGCGTACCAGTAGTTGGCGGTGGCCCAGGTGCCGGTGTTGGCGAACACGTTGCTGCGGGCGGTGTAGTAGCGGGAGCCCTCGTCGAAGTAGAGCCCGAACCAGCCGTTGGTGCGCAGGCAGTGGTTCTCGGTGATGCTGCCGCCCGGGTTGGCCGACAGCGTGTAGATGCAGCCGCCGTCGGTCATCTGCTGCATCACGTCGTGCACGTAGTTGCCGACGACCTGGTTGTTGGTCGCGGTGGTCGCCGTCGAGTAGCGCGGCTGGTAGTTGTACAGGCCACGGTTGGCGTAGTGGTTGCTGCCGCCCGCGTCGTTGGCGCCCCAGCCGTACCCGACCGACAGCCCGGTGTACGGCATGTTGTAGACCTCGTTGTGCGACACCAGCGAGGTGTTGACGTACGTGGTCAGGATCGACACCACGCCCCGGTACTCCAGGCCCAGGTCGTGTACCCGGTTGTTGCTGATGGTGATGTTCCGGTTGACCATCCGCTGGTCGCCCGGGTGGTGGGCGTCGGCGCGTACCCCGCCGACCACCACGCCGCCGGCCGAGCTGCGGGCGATCTCCGAGCGGGTGACGGTGATGTTGCCGGCCCCCAGGCCGACCCCGCTGGCGTGCGCGTTGGCGTCGTTGCCGATGCCGATGGCGGTCTGCCCGAGGTTGACGAACTGGGAGTCGCTGAAGGTGATGGTGTTGGCGGCGGAGACCTGCACGGCGGCCGGCATCTGGTTCCAGTTCGGCCGGGTCGCCTCGAACAGCGGGCAGCCCTCCTGGCAGGAGGTCAGCGCGTCGGCCGGGCGGGCCCAGGTGCCGGTGATGTGCGCGCCGGTCTGCTGGTCGGCGAAGCCGTTGCTGCTGCTCGGGCCGAGCCAGCTGGTGCCGGTGAAGGTGATCCCGCTGAACGTGATGTGGTGCGCCGGGGCGTCGTAGCTGCCGCCGACGTTCACCAGCGACTGCAACTGCGGCAGCTCCACGCTGACGCTGTTCATGTTCTGCCCGGCCAGCGGGATGTAGTTGAGCTGCCCACTGCCCGGATTCAGGTACCACTCCCCCGGGCTGTCCAGGAACTCGTACGCGTTGGCCAGGTAGAACGGGCCGGCGCGGTGCGGCTTGGACAGGGTGTCGAAGCCGAAGGTGTTGTTGTTCCAGGCCGGCTGCTGCATCGTGAGGAAGTTGCCGCTGATGCTCTGCACCGGGGAGTACCGGTCGGTGAACGAGCCGACGCTCTCCACCTCGACCCGGTTCTGGTTGCCCAGGTTGTTGAGGTAGCTCAACGCGCCGTTGCTGAACCGCATGCCGCTGGTGGTGAAGGTGAAGTCGGCCCGGTTCACGGCGGTGCGGGCCCGGGTGGCGACCGCCCCGTTGACGTAGAGCTGCCGGCTGTCGAGCCCGGCGGGCACGTTCGCCCGCCAGATGTTCTTCCCGGCGTCGACCTGCGACCAGCCGGTGACCGCACGCGCCCCGCTGATCTGCGGGCGGGCCGACGCGGCGGCCCGCCAGGTCACGGTGTAGCCGTTGGTGCCGGAGTCGGCGGCGGTGAACCGCAGCGGCGCGGCCAGCCGGTAGACGCCGTCGGCCAGCTCGACGACGATGTCGCCGGACATCCCGGCGGTGCGGGACCGGACGGCGTTCTGCGCCTCGGTCAACGAGCAGGGCTGGCTGGTCGAGCAGGCGGTGCCGCTGCCGGCGGGGGACGCGTAGAGGGTGGTGGTGGCGGCGAGGGCGGGACCGGCCGGGGCGAGCACGGCGACCGTGGCGGCGAGCGCCGTGGCGGCCAGGCCGGCCAGCACCGGTCCGCGCCGGGCGGGTGGTGTCGGGACGGACACGGGTGGGACTCCAATCGTGGTGGGGTGGTGGGGTGCCCGGCGTAGCGGTGGAATCATGCCGCGGCCGGGGCGAGCAGTCCGGCGGCCCGCAGCGCCGGCCACAGCGCCGCCGGGACGTCGGCGTCCGCGCGGGTCAGCGTCTGCGTGACCTGCGCACGGTTGCGCAGGCCGACGACCGTCGAGACCACGGCGGGATGGGAACGGACGAAGGCGAGCGCCGCCTGCGGCAGGGTGACGCCGTACGCCTGGCAGACGTCGGCGATCCGGTGGGCCCGGTCGATCAGCTCCGGTGGGGCCTGCTGGTAGTTGTAGGTCGCGTCGGCCGGGGGCCGGTCCTGCGACAGCAGTCCGGAGTTGTAGACCCCGGCGGCCACCACGCCGACGCCCCGGCGCTCGGCGGCGGGCAGCAGGTCGGCCAGCGCTCCCTGTTCCAGCAGGGTGAACCGGCCGGCGCACATCACCACGTCGACGTCGGTCTCCTCGACGAACCGGGTGAGCAGGTGGGACTGGTTCATCCCGGCCCCGATGGCCCCCACCACCCCCTGGTCGCGCAGCTCCACCAGGGCGGGCACCGCCTCGGCGGCGGTTTGTTCGAAGTGGTCGTCGGGGTCGTGCAGGTAGACGACGTCCACCCGGTCCAGGCCGGTGCGTTCCAGGCTGGACTCCAGCGAGCGGAGTACGCCGTCGCGGCTGAAGTCCCAGACCCGCCGGTGGTCCGCGGGCACGTCGAACCCTTCCGGGTCGCGCCGGTGCGCGTCCTGCGGCGACGGTACGAGCAACCGCCCGACCTTCGTCGACACCACGTACTCGTCGCGCGGCCGGGTACGCAGCGCCGCGCCGATGCGCCGTTCGGACAGTCCGAGCCCGTAGTGCGGCGCGGTGTCGAAGTAGCGCAGGCCACCCGCCCAGGCGGTGTCGACGGCGGCGGCGAACTCCTCGTCGGTGGTGGCCCGGTAGAGGTTGCCGGCCTGTGCCGCGCCGAACCCCAGCGCGGTGAGGCGCACCGAGGGCCGCCGTGGCAGCCCACGGGCCCTCACGACGACTCCGGCCGGTAGACCCGGCGGGCGGTGTGCCGCCAGATCGCCGCCCGCTCGTCGTCGCCGAGCGGGTCGAGCAGCTCCGCCAGCGTGTCGACCCACCTGTCGTACGTGCTGGCGAGCAGGCAGACCGGCCAGTCGGAGCCGAACATCAACCGGTCCGGGCCGAACGCGTCGAGGGCGTGCTCGACGGCCGGGCGCAGGTCCCGCGGTGTCCAGGATGACCGGTGCACCTCGGTGACCAGGCCGGAGAGTTTCGCTGTGGTGTTGGCCGGGGCGGCCAGGGCGCGCAGGTCGCGGGCCCAGTCGTCGAGGTCCGTCCCGCCGAGGGCGGGCTTGCCGAGATGGTCCAGGACGAACCGCACCTCGGGCAGGTCGCGGGCCAGCCGACCGGCCGCGCCCAGTTGGTGCTGCCGGACCAGCAGGTCGAAGGCGAAACCGGCGGCGCCCACCGCGGTGATCCCCCGCCGCACGTCGGCCCGATCCAGGAACCCCGGGTCGGGCTCGTCCTGCACGCTGTAGCGGACGCCGACCAGCAGGTGGCCACCGCGGGCCGCCCGCAGCCGGGCCAGCCGGTCGACGACGTCCGGCGTCGTGACGTCCAGCCAGCCGACGACCCCCCGGACGAGCGGATGGTCGGTGGCGACGCCCAGCAGGTCCACCGTCTCGGCCTCGGTGGAGTTGGCCTGCACCAGCACCGTCTCGGTGACCCCGGCGGCGCGGGTGACCCGGGCCAGGTCGGCCGGGGTGAAGTCGGCGTCGATGGCGGCCATGGTGGTCGGGTCGATCCAGGGCTGCGGGTGCCGGGCCCGCACCCAGAGGTGGTGGTGGGCGTCGACGGTGCCGGGTGGCGCGCTCACCGGCCGAGCCATCCGCCGTCGACGGGCAGGACGATGCCGTTGACGTAGTCCGAGGCCGGGGCGGCCAGGAACACCGTCGCACCGGCCAGGTCGGTGGCGTCCCCCCACCGGCCGGCCGGGATACGGGTCAGGATGGCCCGCTCGCGTTCCGGGTCCTCGCGTAGCGCCCGGGTGTTGTCGGTGGCGATGTAGCCGGGGGCGACGGCGTTGACGTTGACCCCGTGCGCCGCCCACTCGTTGGCCAGCGCCCTGGTCAGCCCAGCGAGGCCGGACTTCGCGGCGGCGTAGCCGGGGACGGTGATGCCGCCCTGGAAGCTGAGCAGCGACGCGGTGAAAATGATCTTCCCGTGGCCCCGGCGCACCATCTCCCGGCCGATCTCCCGGCTCAGCACGAACTGGCTGGTCAGGTTCACCTCGATGACGTGGTCCCACATCTCGTCGGGGTGCTCGGCGGCCGGGGTGCGGGCGATCGTGCCGCCGTTGTTGACCAGGATGTCGACCGGGCCGAGCGCGTGCAGGTCCCCGACGAGCCGGCGGACCGCGGCCCGGTCGGCCAGGTCGGCGCGCAACGCGGTGAACGAGCGGCCCGCCGCGCGTACCCGCTGCTCCACCTCGCTGCCGGTGGCCTCCATGTTCGCCGAGACGCCGACGACGTCGGCGCCAGCGACGGCCAGCGCCTCGGCCATGGCCAGCCCGATGCCCCGGCGCGCGCCGGTCACCACGGCCGTACGGCCGGACAGGTCGAACAGGGCGTTCACCGGTCGGCCTCCTGCCAGTCGAGCAGCACCTTCAGCGCCACTGCGTTCATGCGTGCTCCCTCGTGGTCGGGTCAGTGCGGGACGGCGGACGGCAGGCCGTCGTGGTGGTGGTGCGTCGGGGCGTCGGGCAGCGGGGGGACGTACCGGCCCGCCGGGGTCACGGCCGGGTCGGCCACGGCCAGCAGCCGGCGGCCGGCCCGTTCCGGCCGTACGTTGGGACCGTCCGGCGTCGGTACATCGGAGCGGCGCGGGTACCTGCCGATCTCCTCCTCGCAGACCGTGACGCCGAGCCCCGGGGAGTCGCCGAGGACGAACGCGCCGTCCTCGACGTGCAGGTCGCGGGTGATCCCGACCGGCGGGTGGAGGTCCTGCAACTCGCTGACCATGTGGTTGGGCACCGACGTGGCGGCATGCAGCAGGCCGACGGGGTGGTTGCCGATCGGGCTGACCGGCAGGTCGTAGGCGTGCGCCAGGGCGGACACCCGCAGGAAGTGGGTGACCCCCCACACCGCGGCCATCTGCACGACGTCGACCGCCGCCGCGGCGATCAGCGGCCGGTACTGCTCCAGGCCGGTGAGGTTCTCCCCGGTGGCGACGGACGCCCGGATCCCACGTCCGACGACGGCCAGGCCCTCGGCGTCCCACCGGCGGACGGGTTCCTCGATCCAGGCCAGGTCCAGGGTGCGTTCGAGTTCACCCACGTGCCGGACGGCCTGCTTACGGGTCCACGCCTCGTTCACGTCGAGCATCAGGCCGGGCCGCTGCCCCCGCCCGGCCTCGGTCAGCACGTCGCGGACCACGTGCAGCCGGTGCCGGTCCCGCTCGATGTCGAGGCCGCCCTTGAGTTTGGCGGCCCGCAGCCCGTGCCGGGCGTACAGCTCGTAGGTGGCGGCGAGCGCGTCGTCGTCGAGGCCGATATCCAGACCGGAGGCGTACGCGGGCACCCGCCTGTCGCGTCCGCCGAGCAGCCGCCACAGTGGTTGCCCCGCCGCCTGGGCCTTGATGTCCCACAGCGCGGTGTCCAGCGCCCCGATGGTGCCGAACACCGAGCCGGCGTGGCCCGCCTTGAAGGTCTGCCGCAGCATCCGGTCGTAGAGGGTGGTCACCGCGCGGGGGTCCTCCCCGTCGATCGCGGCGAAGATCCGTTCGGCGTCGGTGTGCGGGCCGAGGCCGACGCCGGTGATGCCCTCGTCGGTGTCGACCAGGATGATCGGCACGGCGGTCACCCCGTCGGCGAACACGCCGTTGGCGTCGCCGACGGGCCGCCCCCACTCCTGCACGGTGGTCAGGGTCCGGTATCCGGTGATCCGCATGTCAGCCCTTCGTGGCGCCGGCGGCGACACCGTCGGCGATCTGACGCTGGAGGAAGAGGTAGATCACCAGGACGGGCACCGCGGCGATCAGCACCCCGGAGGCGAAGGTGGGGATGTCGTCGGAGTACTGGCCACGCAGCGAGGTCACCCCGACCATCAGCGTGCGGTGCTCGGCCGAGGGCATCAGCAGCAGCGCGATCAGCACGTCGTTCCAGCAGAACAGGGCGTCGAGGATGCCGACCGACAGCAGCGCCGGGGTGCCCAGCGGCAGCATGATCCGCCGGTACACCCCGTAGACGCTGTTGCCGTCGATCCGGGCCGCGTCGACGATCTCGGTCGGGATGGTCTTGTAGTAGCTGGTCATCAGGAAGATCGTGAACGGCAGGAACTGCGCCACGTAGGCCAGCACGAGCCCCGGGTAGGTGTCGACCAGGCCGGCGTCCGCCATGACCCGGGCCAACGGCACCATGATCACCTGGAACGGCACGAACAGCGCCGCGAGGCAGCACAGGAAGAGCACCGACGAGCCCCGGAACCGCAGCTGGCTCAAGGCGAAACCGGCCATCGAGCCGAAGAGCAGCAGCAGGAGCACCGAGGCCGTCACCACGCCCACCGAGTTGGCCAGGTAGCGGGCCATCCCCACGCTGTTCCACGCCGCGCCGATGTTCTCGAAGCGTAGGGCGTCGGCCAGGGAGAACCGGTCGAGGACGTACTCGCGGCGGGTCTTCATGGCGACGTTGGCGGTGAACACCAGGGGGTAGACGGTCGCCAGGGCCAGCACGGCCATCGGGAGGGCGAGCAGCCACCGCCCCCACCGCAGGTGGGACATCATGCCTCCCTCACCGCCCGCCGGAGCAGGCTGATCTGCCCCAACCCCACCACGAGCATGATGAGGAAGAGCACCGTCGAGGCGGCCGAGGCGAGCGCCGGCCGGTTCAGCTGCCCCTGCTGGATCCAGATGTAGTACTCCGGCAGGTAGGTGGCGCCCTCCGGACCGCCGCTGGTCATCACGTACAGCAGGCCGAACATCGAGGTCAGCATCCCGATCATCGTGGTGACGACGACGAACTGGATGGTGCGGGAGAGGCTGGGCACGATCACGTGCCGGATGGTCTGCGGCAGCGACGCGCCGTCCACCCGGGCGGCGTCCAGCAGCGAGGCGTCCAGGGTGGCGAAGCCGGCGAGGAACACCACCAGCGCCATCCCGAAGGTCGCCCAGACGTGCACCCCGACCACCACGAACATCGCCACGTCCGGGTCGCCCAGCCAGTCCACCGGCCCGAGGCCGGCCCCGCCGAGCAGGGCGTTGAGCGGGCCGTCGAAGGCGAGCAGGAGGTTGAAGATGGCCCCGACGATGACCGGGGACAGCACGGCCGGGAAGAAGTAGACGCTGCGGTAGAGCCGGTGCCCGGGGACCCGCAGGTAGATGAAGGTGGCCAGCAGGCCGGGAACCGCCACCGCCACCGGCAGCAGCAGCACGAGCAGCCCGACGTTGCGCAGCGCACCCAGGAACAGCGGGTCCCGCGCCAGCTCCAGGTAGTTGGCCAGCCCGACGGCCGACCCGTCGCGCTCGCCGTCGCCGGTGAACGAGAAGTTCACCCCCAGCAGCAGCGGCCAGAACCGCAGCAGCAGCAGGATCAGCAGGGCCGGGGCCAGCAGCACGTACGGGGCGAGGCGCTCGGAGCGCCGGCCGCCGCGACCGCGACGTGGGGTGACCCGCGACCCCGACCCGGCCCGTCGCGGCGGACCGGCGGGAGCCGGGCGGAACGCCGGCGTCACCTCGTCGACCGGCACGGCTCAGCCGGCCTGGTCGGAGGCGGCCAGCTGCTTCACCGCCTCGTCGACGGTGACCGAGCCGCTCAGCAGCTGCTGGGAGAGCCGGCCCATCAGGTCCAGGGTCTTCGAGGACAGCGCCACGTGCAGGGCGGGCTTGCCGGCCTTGAGGTCGGCGACGATGGTGGTCACCGCCGGGCCGCCCTGGGAGACGTCGATGGTGGTGTCGGCGGCGATCGCCCCGGCGTCGGCGTAGAACGACTTCAGCGCGTCGGTCGAGGTCAGCGAGCGCACCAGGTCGGCGGCGACCCTGGGGTCCTTCGTCCATCTGGCGACCCCGTAGCCGATGCCGCCGTCGTAGGGCAGGCTCGGGGTGGCGCCGGGTTCGACGACCGGGGCGGGCATCACCCCGAGCTTCTCGGCGGTGAGGAACTCGCTGAAGTCCTTCCAGTGCCCGACGTCGGACATCAGCCCGATGACGTGGGCGGCCCTGGCGGACTGGAAGATGGCGAACGAGTCGTTGAACATCGCCGTCGAGTTCGCCCCGTCGCTGTTGAGTTTTGCGTCCTGGGTCTGCTTCCAGAGCGCGAAGATCCGCTTGACGTGCGGGGAGTTCCAGTTCCGCCGGCCGGCGATCCAGTCGTCGTACTCCTGCGGGGTGAGCACGCCGGAGCCGAGGGCGGAGAGGAAGAACTGGATGCCGAAGCCCTCCTTGTTGCCCAGGGCGAAGCACTTCGCGCCGGTCTGCTTGGTGAGGGTGGCGCAGTTGGCGACGAACTCCGGCCAGGTGGTGGCCGGCTTGGCGGGGTCGAGGCCGGCCTTGGCGTAGAGGGTCCGGTTGTAGTAGATCGGGTGGCCCTGCAAGGTGACCGGGCCGGCGTAGGTCTTGCCGTCCTTGCTGAACGCCTCCCAGCCGGTGAGCCGCTGCCGGTCCCCCGCAAGGTATTCGTCGAGCGGCAGCAGCGCGTCGACCCGGTCCCGGATCTGGCCGCCGCCGTTGAACAGGATCACGTCCGGGCCCTTGCCGGCCTGGATCGCCGTGCCGAGCAGCGTGTAGTACTGCTCGAAGGGCTGGGCGACGAACTCGACGGTGACGCCGGGGTGCTTGCGGGCGAAGTCGGCCTTCGCCTTCTCCAGGTACGCGGCTGAGGACGCCTCGCCGGACTTCCAGTCCCAGACCACGAGCTTCCCGTCCGCCCCGCCGGACGGGGAACGCGTCCCGCCGGCGCTCCCGCAGCCGGCCAGCGCCAGCGTCGCGACGAGGACGGCCGACCACACTGCTCGCTGCTTCATCGCTGCTCACCTTCGAACTCGGTCGATAGCGCTGATCGAGACACATGAATTGACGAGAAAGTAACTCGTATGACGTATGACGTCAACAGTGGGACGTAGAATTCGCGGCAGTCAGGTCGTGGCGCGGTCCGCGGGAGTCACTGGAGGGGACATGACGGCACGAGAGGTCACCCTGAACGCGTCGACACCGCCGAGCTGGGCGCGACGACCGGCCAACCTCGCCACGGCCGTCACCGCCGAACTGGTGGAACGCATCGTACGCGGAGTTCACCCGCCCGGCGCCCCGCTGCCTCCCGAGCCGGCGCTGTGCGAGGCGTTCTCGGTCAGCCGCACGGTCGTCCGGGAGGCGGTGAAGATCCTCCAGGAGAAGGGCCTGGTGCAGGTCCGCCAGGGCAGCGGCACCATCGTCACCCCACCGTCGATGTGGGACATGCTCGACGAACTCGTGCTCGCCGCGACCATCGCCGAGGACGACAGCCTGACCATCCTCGACGACCTGGTGGCCACCCGGCGGGTGCTGGAGTCCGACATGGCCAACGTCGCCGCCCGGCTGGCCGACCAGGAGACCGTCGACCGGCTGCGCGTCCTGGTCGACCGGATGGACGAACTCGTCGACGACCAGGTCGCCTACCACGAGCACGACCGGGCGTTCCACGACGTGATCATGCAGGCGTCCGGCAACCGGATCGCCCGGGGCGTGGTCCGGTCGCTGGAGAGCCAGGTGGTCAACACCGCCCGCTACATGGGCCGCTCCGAGCGGGCGCTGTGCGTGGCGTCCAACCGCGGGCACCGGCGGATCTACGAGCGCATCGCGGCCCACGACCCGGACGGCGCGGCCGAGGCCATGGTCACCCACATCACCGAGGCGTGGCTGGTCCGACGGGGCGGACCGGACACCGGTCGGCTGGTGCGCTGACCCGTCGGCGCGGCCGCCCGGAGTCGACCGGAAATGGCGCTCCGCAACCGACGGACGTCAATGGCTTGCGGGTGTTAACGATAACAAGATACCGTCGGCCGCGGGAGCGAAGGGCACGCTTCCGCGCTGTGCCACCGGCACCGGTCGGTGCAGCGAGGGCGGGCGCGGGCAACGTCGGTGGGACACCTCCGGGCACCTCCGTGGATGCTGCACGCCGCCGGGTCGGGTCGAGGGTTCGACGCGCCCGGAAGCCCCGGCGCACGTCGTCCACCGCCACCGTGGGTCCTGACACGACCGCGCCGACCGCAGAGCCGTCCCCGGCCGGGAGCGCGATCGGGCCGTGACGCCACACCCCGCGTACCCGCACGGCGGGCGACTCGAACACGTCCAGGCGCACCGGCAGACGGCCGGCGTGCCGGCGGAGTCCGGGTAGGCCACCGACGCGTCGACGCCCTCAACACGCATCGCCCACCCTGGGAGGTACTGGTGAAACCCGCACTGCCACCGCTGACCCGACTGCGGCGTACCCTCGCCTGGCTGGCGGCCCTGCTCCTGGTCTCGACCCTGCTGCCGGCCGGCACCGCGAAGGCCGACAACCCGATCGTCCAGCACATCTACACCGCCGACCCGGCCCCGCTGGTGCACAACGGCCGGGTGTACCTCTACACCGGCCACGACGAGGACGGCTCGACCTGGTTCACCATGAAGGAATGGCGGGTCTGGTCCTCCGCCGACATGGTCAACTGGACCGACCACGGCTCGCCGCTCAACGTCGCCACCTTCAGCTGGGCGAAGGCGGACGCGTGGGCGGGCCAGGTCATCGCCCGCAACGGCAAGTTCTACTGGTACGTGCCGGTGACCGCGAAGTCGACCAACTCGATGGCCATCGGGGTGGCGGTCAGCGACAGCCCCACCGGCCCGTTCCGGGACGCCATCGGCCGCCCGCTGGCGGCCAACGGCGAGATCGACCCGACCGTGTTCATCGACGACGACGGGCAGGCGTACCTCTACTGGGGCAACCCCAACCTGTGGTACGTCAAGCTGAACCCCGACATGATCTCGTACTCCGGCAGTGTCACCAAGATCCCGCTGACCACCGCCGGCTTCGGCACCCGGACCGGCAACGCCACCCGGCCCACCCTCTACGAGGAGGGTCCCTGGGTCTTCAAGCGCAACGGGACCTACTACAACGTGTTCGCCGCCGAGTGCTGCTCGGAGTTCATCGGCTACTCGACGGCCCCCGGGCCGCTCGGGCCGTGGACCTACCGGGGCACGGTCATGCCCCGGCAGGGCGGCAGCTTCACCAACCACGCCGGGATCGTCGACTTCAACGGCGGGTCGTACTTCTTCTACCACAACGGCGCGCTGCCCGGCGGTGGCGGCTACACCCGGTCGGTCGCGGTGGAGAAGTTCACCTACGGCACCAACGGCACCATCCCGACGATCAACATGACCAGCACCGGCGCACCGCAGATCGGCACGCTCAACCCGTACGTGCGGCAGGAGGCCGAGACGATCGCCTGGGGCTCCGGGATCGAGACGGAGGCCTCCAGCGAGGGCGGGATGAACGTCGGCTTCATCGAGAACGGCGACTACATCAAGGTCAAGGGGGTCTCCTTCGGCACCGGCGCGACCTCCTTCAACGCCCGGGTCGCCTCGGCCGGCAGCGGCGGCACCATCGAGGTCCGGCTGGACAGCCCCACCGGCACCCGGGTGGCCGGCTGCTCCGTGCCGGTCACCGGCGGCTGGCAGAACTGGCAGACCGTCTCCTGCCCGGTGTCCGGCGCCACCGGCACCCACGACATGTACCTGCGGTTCACCGGCGGCAGCGGCACCCTGTTCAACGTCAACTGGTGGCAGTTCAACGGCAGCGGCACCACCCCGACGCCCACCCCGACCGCGACGCCCACCACGACGCCCACCGCGACCCCCACCCCCACCCCGACGACCCCGGCCCCGACGACGCCGGCTCCGACGACCCCCTCCGGGCGGTCCTGCGCGGCCACCAACACCGTGGTCAACACCTGGCAGGGCGGCTTCGAGGGCAAGCTGACCATCACCAACGGGTCCACCCCGATCACCGGCTGGCGGGTGTCGTTCACCATGCCCAGCGGGCAGACGGTGGCCCAGGCGTGGAACGGCACCCTGACCCAGCAGGGCAACCAGGTGACCGTCACCAACGCCGCCTACAACGGGCAACTCGGAGCCGGTGGCTCCACCACCGTCGGCTACATCAGCTCGACCACCGGCAGCAACCAGCCACCGACCGACCTGACCTGTACCCCCGCGTGACCCCGTCGCGCGCCTGACGGTCGCGCCGGCCCGCTCCGCCCCACCGGGGCGGGCCGGCACCCCACCACCCGACACCACCGTCCGCACGACCCACCGGACGGGCGCTCGCCCGTGATCCGGTCCGCTGGAGGTTCCCATGTCCTTCCCGTCCCTCAACCGACGCCAACTTCTCCAGGCTGCCGGCGCCACCGCGCTCGCCTCCGCCGCGGGCGGCACCCTGCTCGGGTCCGGGCCGGCCGGCGCGGCCCTGGTGGTCCCCCCGGCCCGGACCGACCTGGGCGTCTCGGCGTACCCGTTCGAGCTGGGTCAGGTCCGACTGACCGCCGGCCGGCTGTTGGACAACCAGAACCGGACACTGAGCTACCTGCGGTTCGTCGACGTCGACCGGATGCTCTACAACTTCCGGGCCAACCACCGGCTGGGCACCAACGGGGCCGCGACCAACGGGGGCTGGGACGCGCCGTCCTTCCCGTTCCGCACCCACATGCAGGGGCACTTCCTCACCGCCTGGGCGCAGGCGTACGCGGTGCTCGGCGACACCACCTGCCGGGACAAGGCCAACTACATGGTGGCCGAGCTGGCCAGGTGCCAGGCCAACAACGGCGCGGCCGGATTCACCGCCGGCTACCTGTCCGGCTTCCCCGAGTCGGACTTCGCGGCGCTGGAGGCCCGGACCCTGTCCAACGGCAACGTGCCCTACTACTGCATCCACAAGACCCTCATGGGGCTGCTCGACGTGTGGCGCTACATCGGCAACACGCAGGCCCGCTCGGTGCTGCTGGCGCTGGCCGGCTGGGTCGACACCCGCACGTCGCGGCTGAGCTACAACCAGATGCAGGCGATGCTGGAGACCGAGTTCGGCGGCATGAACGAGGCACTGACCGACCTCTACCAGCACACCGGCGACGGGCGCTGGCTGACCGTCGCCCAGCGGTTCGACCACGCAGGCGTGTTCAACCCGCTCGCCAGCAACTCCGACCAGCTCAACGGCAAGCATGCCAACACCCAGGTGCCCAAGTGGATCGGCGCGGCGCGGGAGTTCAAGGCGACCGGCACCACCCGGTACCGGGACATCGCCAGCAACGCATGGAACATGACCGTCAACGCGCACACCTACGTCATCGGCGGTAACAGCCAGGCCGAGCACTTCCGGCCGCCGAACGCGATCGCCGGGTACCTGACCAACGACACCTGCGAGCACTGCAACACCCACAACATGCTCAAGCTGACCCGGGAGCTGTGGCTGCTCGACCCGAACCGGGTCGCGTACTTCGACTTCTACGAGCGTGCCCTGCTCAACCACGTCGTCGGCGCGCAGAACCCGGCCGACGGCCACGGCCACGTCACCTACTTCACCCCGCTCAAGCCGGGTGGTCGCCGGGGGGTCGGCCCGGCCTGGGGCGGGGGCACCTGGAGCACCGACTACAACTCGTTCTGGTGCTGTCAGGGCACCGGTATCGAGGCGAACACGAAGCTGATGGACTCGATCTACTTCTACAACGACACCACGCTGACGGTGAACCTGTTCGTACCGTCGGTGCTGACCTGGTCGCAGCGCGGGATCACGGTCACCCAGAGCACCAGCTACCCGGCGAGCGACACCAGCACGCTCACCCTCTCCGGGTCGATGAGCGGCTCGTGGAGCATCCGGGTCCGGATCCCGGCCTGGGCCACCGGCGCGACGATCGCCGTCAACGGCGTGACGCAGGACGTCGCCACCAACCCCGGCAGTTACGCCACGGTCACCCGTACCTGGGCGGCCGGCGACACCGTCACCGTACGGCTGCCGATGAAGGTCGTCGTGCAGCCGAGCAACGACAACGCCAACGTCGTGGCCCTCACGTACGGCCCGGCGGTGCTGGCGGGCAACTACGGCAACACCGCCCTGAGCGCCCTGCCGTCGTTGAACACCTCGTCGGTGACCCGGACGAGCACCGGCACCCTGGCGTTCACCGCCACCGCGAACGGGTCCACGGTCAACCTCGGGCCGTTCTACGACGCCCACGGCTTCAACTACACGGTCTACTGGAGCGCCAGCGGTGGCAGCACCGGCGGCAGCACCCGGATCGTCAACGTGGGCAGCGGCCTGGTGCTCGGCATCCAGAACATGTCCACCACCGACGGCGGGCTGGCCCTGCAGTGGGGCGACACCGGCACCGCCGACCACAACTGGGTGGTGGTGACCGACGGCGACGCGGTCCGGTTCCGCAACGTGCACAGCGGCAAGGTCCTCGGCGTGGAGAACATGTCCACCGCCGACAACGCCCGCGTGCTGCAATGGGCGGACAACGGCACCGCCGACCACCGGTGGACGCTGCTGAGCCAGGGCGACGGCACCTACAAGATCCGCAATGTCAACAGCGGGAAGCTGCTCGGCATCCTCAACGGCTCGACCGCCCAGGGCGCGCAGGCCGTGCAGGACAGCGACAACGGCAGCCCGGACAACCGGTGGCGGTTCGTCGCCAACCCGTGAGGACCACCGTCGGTCCCGCACCGCTGGCGAGACGGTGCGGGACCGACGGTGCCACGCAACGGGGCCGCCCTGTGCGGGGCGGCCCCGTTGCGTGTGTGCCGGGCGGACGGGTCAGGGGGTGGTGAGCTGGAACTGACGGATCGTGCTGGTGCCACCGAGGGTTTGGGTGGCGTGGTTGAACAGGGCGAACCGGTAGCCCATGAAGAACTGCCAGGTGTTGTCGAGGGTCAGCGCGTTGCCCAGCGCGGTGAAGGTGACCCCGTCGGTGCTGTAGGAGAACCGGGCCTGCCGGCCGGAGCCGGGGCGGATGTCGGCGGTGGCCCGTAGCCAGATGCGTCCCCCGCTGACCGGGGCGGAGGCGATCTCCGTACCGGTGTTGGTGGTCCGCCAACTGCCGTCCATGGTGAGGTTGCTGGTCATCGACACCCGGGTGGCGCCGTTGTCCCGGCGGACGCCGATCCAGGCCGACGAGTTGCGCAGCACCGCCAGCCCGGTCCGGTCGCCGTCGCGCAGCGCCGAGTAGTCGAGTTCGACGGTGGCGGTGGAGGTCGGCCCCTGGATCCGGTGGGTGACCGTGTTCCGGGCGCTGTAGAGGTCGTTGGTGACGGTGGCGGTCTGCAGGCGCAGGCCGTTGTTCACCGACCACTTGCTGTTGTCCGGGTTGTGGTTCCACTCCCACTGTGGGCCGAGGGTGCTGCCGGAGAACGTGTCGGTGCCGGTCAGCGGCTTGACCGGTCGGGTCGGCAGCGGGTTCGGGTACGACGTGCCCCAGCCGCCGTTGACCGTCTGGATCTGCGGCCAGCCGTCGGCGGTCCAGGTGATCGGGGCCAGGGCGGGCACCCGCCCACCGGGGTAGGCGTCCACGAAGGACATGTAGTACCACTGGCCGGCCGGGGTCTGCACCAGACCGCCCTGGTGCGGCACGCCGCCGCCGGAGATCGGGCCGGGCATGTTGAGCAGCACCTGCCGCATCTCGTACGGGCCGAACGGGCTCGACGACTTCAGCACGTACTGGCCGTTGGCCGGCCGGGTGAGCCAGATGTAGTAGCTGCCGTTGCGCTTGTAGAACCGCGCCCCCTCCAGGGTGCCCACGCTCGACGGGGTGGAGAAGACCTGCTGGCTGCGGACCTCGCTCCTACCGTCGGCGGACAGCTGCGCCACGCTGATCTGGGTGTTGCCGTAGGCGACGTACATGGTGTCGTTGTCGTCGACCAGCATGCCGGCGTCGTAGTAGCACTTGTTGATGGTGGCGTGCTGGTTCCAGGCGCCGTCGACGGCGGCGGCGGTGTAGATGTAAGTCTTGGCGAAGTCGATGCAGCCGGCCCAGTAGTAGGTGCGGTTGCTCGGGCGGTAGTTCAGCGTCGACGCCCAGATCCCGTTGACGTACGCCCGTGCGCCGGACATGTCGTACTTCGCGCCGAAGTCCAGCCTGGGCACCGAGTGCCCGGCGAACTCCCAGTTGACCAGGTCGTACGAGCGCAGGATGGGGGCGCCCGGCGAGTAGTGCATGGTCGAGGCGGACAGGTAGAACGCGTCGCCGACCCGGATGATGTCGACGTCGGCGAAGTCCTGCCACACCACGGGGTTGGTGTACGAGCCGCCCGCCGGTGGCGTGGTGGGCGGCGGCGTGGTGGGGGTGGTGCCGCCGTCGACCCGGACGAGCTGCCACTGCTGGTTGGTGCCGCCCCAGTCGGCGTACTGGACGATGTTGCCGCCGTCGGCGGTGGAGGCGTTCTGCACCTCGACGGCCTTGCCGCTGTTGCGGTTGAGCAGCCGGACGTAGCCGTCAGTCGAGTCGGCGAGCCGGAACTGCTGGTTGGTGCCGTTGCCGTCGGTCCACTGCACGATCGACGCGCCGTCGGCGGTGGAGAAGTTGTAGACGTCGAGGACCTTGCCCGAGAGCCGCGACTTCAGCCGGTAGTAGCCGCCGCCGGAGTCGACGAACTGCCACTGCTGGTTGGTACCGTCGCCACGGGTCCACTGGGTGATCCGCGCGCCGTCGTTGGTGGCGAAGTTGTACACGTCCAGCGCCTTGCCGCTGTTGCGGTTGACCAGCACGTACCAGGCGGTGGTGTCCACCGTCGCCGCCGCCGCGCCGGTCGACTCGATCACGACGAGCCCACCCCCGACCAGCACCGTCATCAGCGCGGCGACGACCCGCGACCACCAGCCGCGCCGTCGCCGGACGGCGACCGGCACCTCACCCATGGCTACCATGATCCTCCTTCACGAACGGTGGGACGACGGTCGCGCCGGGAACGCGGGCCACCGTCGTCGCATTGTTCGAAGCCTGCCGATGTCAGCGTTCACTCGGCGGTGCGTCCGCGATGGCGCACGACGCGGGCGCAGCGACGGGTCGGGCCTGCCGACCAGCCGCTGCGGGAACGGCTTCAGCTATCCATAGACTGTGAGCGATAACATGATGCTCGTCAAGCTGAAACGACCCGGACACGATCGACAGGCGCAGATGCCGACACCCCGGGCCGGGTCGGAATCGTCCGACGCGGCCCGGGGTGTCCGGTGCAGGGGTGCGACGCGGGCGGATGCCGCGTCGCCGGTCAGCGGGAGGCCCCGGCGCGACGCTTGTTGTAGACGTCGAAGGCCACGGCGACGAGCAGCACCAGACCCTTGACCACCGACTGGATGGACTGGTCGACGCCCATGAGCTGCATGCCGTTGCTCATCACCGCCATGATCAGACCGCCGACCATCGCGCCGACCACGGTGCCCACCCCGCCGGTGACCGCTGCCCCGCCGATGAACGCGGCGGCGATCGCGTCGAGCTCGAACATGTTGCCCGCGGCGGGCTGGGCGCCGTTGGAGCGCGAGGAGTAGATCACCCCGGCCACCGCCGCCAGGAAGCCCATGTTGACGAACATCCAGAAGTTGACCGTGCGCACCTTCACGCCGGACAGCATCGCCGCCGAGAGGTTGCCGCCGATCGCGTAGACCTGCCGGCCGAAGACCGTACGCCGGGTGAGCAGGCCGTAGACCAGCACCAGCGCGGCCAGGATGATCAGGACGATCGGCAGTCCCCGGGCGTGCGCCAACTGCCAGGCGAAGTACATGATGACCGCGCCCACCAGCACCACCCGGGCCACGAACAGCGGGAACGACTCCACCGGCTGCTGGTAGCGCACCCGGGCCACCCGGGTACGGAAACCGCTCACCGCGTACCCGGCCACCGCGATCGCACCGATCAGCAGGGTGAACGCGTCGAAGCCCTCCCCGCCGAGCAGGCCGTTGAGGAATCCGGCCGCGACCTGCTGGTAGTCGGCGGGGAACGGGGACAGCGAGATGTTGTCCAGCACCCGCAGGGTCAGACCCCGGAACAGCAGCATGCCGGCGAGCGTCACGATGAAGGCAGGGATGCCGGCGTACGCCACCCAGAAGCCGTGCCACGCGCCGACCGCGACCCCCACCGCCAGCGCGGCCAGGATGCCGACCCACCACGGGAAGCCCTCCCGGATGACCAGCACGGCGGAGACCGCCCCGGTGAGCGCCACCACCGAGCCCACCGACAGGTCGATGTGCCCGCCGATGATGATGATCACCATGCCGATCGCCAGCACCAGGATGTAGGAGTACTGGAGCACGATGTTGGTGATGTTGCCGGGACTCAGCGACACCCCGTCGGTGAGCACCGCGAAGAGCCCCACGATGACGACAAGCGCGACGTAGATGCCGCTCTGCCGCAGGTTGTTCATGATCAGCGAGCGCAGGTCGCTGGTGCCGGCGTGCAGGGCGACGCCCGGACTCTTCCCGGTGGGCGGCGGGGACGGCGGCGATGAGGTCTTGACGCTGGTCATCCCACGCGCTCCTTGTCCTTCGTCATCAGATCCATGAGGTTCTCCTGGGTCGCCTCGGCCACCGGCACCTGGCCGGTGATCCGACCGGCGGCGAGGGTGTAGATGCGGTCGCACATGCCGAGCAGCTCCGGCAGCTCCGAGGAGATCAGGATCACCGCCTTACCCTCGGCGACCAGTCGGTTGATGATCGTGTAGATCTCGAACTTCGCGCCGACGTCGATGCCCCGGGTCGGCTCGTCCAGGATCAGCACGTCAGGGTTGGTGAACAGCCACTTCGACAGCACGACCTTCTGCTGGTTGCCGCCGGAGAGCTTGCCCACCACGGCCATCACGCTGGTGGTCTTGATGTTCATGTCGCGCCGGCTCTGCTCGGCGACCTTGATCTCCTCGTTGCCGTTGACCCAGCCGAGGCGGGCGAGCCGGCCCAGCGCGGCGGCCGAGACGTTGCGCCGCACGTCGTCGATGAGGTTGAGACCGAAGCGCTTGCGGTCCTCGGTGACGTAGGCGATGCCGTGCTCGATGGCCTGCGCGACGGTGTGCGCCCGGACCTCCCGGCCCCGGACGAACAGCCGGCCCCGCACGTCCCGGCCGTACGACCGGCCGAAGACGCTCATCGCCAGCTCGGTGCGCCCGGCACCCATCAGCCCGGCGATGCCGACCACCTCACCGGCGCGGACGTCCAGGCTGACGTCGTCGACGACGAGCCGGTCCTGGGTGGGGTGCCGCACGCTCCAGTTCTCGATGCGCAGCACCTCCTCCTGCGGCGACGAGACCCGGTCGGGATAGAAGCTGTCCAGGTCCCGGCCGACCATGCCCCGGATGATCCGCTCCTGGGTGACCTCCCCGGAGGCCAGGGAGAGCGTCTCCACGGTGCGCCCGTCCCGGATGACCGTGGTCGCGTCGGCGATCGCGGTGACCTCGTTGAGCTTGTGCGAGATCAGGATGCAGGTGATGCCCCGGTCGCGCAGCCGGCGCAGCAGGTCGAGCAGGTGGGCCGAGTCGATGTCGTTGAGCGCGGCGGTCGGCTCGTCCAGGATGAGCAGCCGGACCTTCTTGGACAGCGCCTTGGCGATCTCGACGAGCTGCTGCTTGCCGACACCGAGCTGGATGACGGGGGTGACCGGATTCTCGTGCAGGCCCACCGAGGCCAGCAGGTCGGCGGCCTCGGCGTTGGCGCGGTTCCAGTCGATGAGGCCACCCGGGCCGCGCCGCTCGTTGCCGAGGAAGATGTTCTCGGCGATCGACAGGTGCGGCACCAGGGCGAGTTCCTGGTGGATGATGACGACGCCCTGGGACTCGCTGTCGCGGATGCCCCGGAAGTGCACCGGCTTACCGTCCAGCACGATCTCGCCGTCGTACGACCCGGTCGGGTGCACTCCGGAGAGCACCTTCATCAGGGTGGACTTGCCGGCGCCGTTCTCGCCGCAGATGGCGTGGATCTCCCCCCGGCGCACCGCGAGGGAGACGTCGGCCAGCGCGGTCACCCCGGGGAAGGTCTTCGTGATGCGTCGCATCTCGAGGATGGTGTCGTCCATGGTCAGCGTCCTGATCGTCGAAGCCTGAGGCGGGCTTGCGATGCGTCGGGCGCGGCGGCCGGTGACCGCCGCGCCCGACGACCGGCTTACTTCTTGGCCTGACCGGCGGCGACCTCGTCGGCCGTCCAGTAACCGGAGTCGACGAGCACCTTGGTGATGTCGTCCTTGTAGACGGTCTCGATCGGCAGCAGGTACGACGGGACGACCTTGACCTTGTTGTTGTAGGTCTTGGTGTCGTTGGCCTGCGGCTCCTTGTCCTGCAGGAACGCCTCGGCCGCGATCACGGCCTGCTCGGCGAGCAGCCGGGTGTCCTTGAAGACGGTCGAGCTCTGCACCCCGTCGTTGATCAGCTTGACCGAGGCGATCTCGGCGTCCTGGCCGGTCACCACGGGCAGCTTCTTGGCGCCCTTGCCGTAGCCGGCGTTCTGCAGGGCGGTGATGATGCCCCGGGAGATGCCGTCGTACGGCGACAGCACCCCGTTGACCACGGTGCCGTCGTTGTAACCGGAGGTGAGCAGGTCCTCCATCCGCTTCTGCGCGGTCTCCTGCTGCCAGCGCAGGGTCGCCGCCTGCTCGATGCGGGTCTGGCCGGACTTGACCTTCAGCGTGCCGTTGTCCATGAACGGCTTGAGGGTGTCCATCGCCCCGCCCCAGAAGTACTGGGTGTTGTTGTCGTCCAGCGAGCCGGCGAACAGCTCGATGTTGAACGGGCCGGTCGCGGTGCCCTTGCCGCCGTCCTTGGTCTGCAGGCCGAGGCCGACCAGCAGGGCGGTCGCCTGGGCGACGCCGACCTTGTAGTTGTCGAAGCTGACGTAGAAGTCGACGTTCTTGTTGCCCAGCAGCAGCCGGTCGTAGGAGATGACCGGGATCTTCGCGGCGGCGGCGGCGTCCAACTGGCCACTGAGCGCGGTGCCGTCGATGGCCGCGATGATCAGGACGTCCGCGCCCTGCGTGATCATCTGGTCGACCTGCTGGGACTGGGTGGGGATGTCGTCGCCTGCGTACTGGAGGTCGACCTTGTAGCCCTTGGCCTCCAGCTTCTCCTTGACCGCCTTGCCGTCGGCGATCCACCGCTCCGAGGTCTGGGTCGGCATGGAGACGCCGATGGTCAGGTCGGCGGGCTTCTTGTCGCTGGTGTCACCGCCGCTGCCGGCGCCCCCGCCGCTGCACGCGGCCAGGCTGAACGCCAGTGCCGCGCCGCCGAGCGCGACCAGGAATTTCCTGCGCACAGGTTTCTCCTCTCCGGAACTCCCGCCGACTGCGGGGACCACCTGTCACCTTTCGGGGTAGTGTTAGCGCTCACATCGCCCCCGTCAACAGTCCCCCGGAAATCCGGACGTCACGGTCTCGTAACGGGGTCCACGGCATGGAGCACCCGTCCGCCGGGCCGGACAGCCTCCCGGGGCCGTGGCCAGCGAACCGGTTCGCGTCGGGTCCGCCGGCAGCCGGCCGCCGGGCCGGAGCAGGCCGACGGGGTCATCACGCCAGGTCTCCGACCTGTTACGACAGCACCGCCAGCGCGAGTTACGACAGCACCGCCAGCGCGCGACCGCGCCGCGCCACGGCAGGTGGACGCGGCCCGGGGGTAGGACCCGGACCCGGACGGCGTCGCGCCCCGGGTGTCCCTCGTCGGGACGCCCGGGGCGCGTGGTGTCGTGGCCGGCCGGTCGTCAGTCGTCCAGGCAGGACCGCAGCGCGGCGGTCAGCAGGTTGGCGCGTTCGTCGCCCATGCCCTGCATCTGGTTCACCACGTAGCCGAAGCCGACCCGGTGGGCGTCGTCGCCGAAGCCGAGGTTGCCGCCCGCGCCGTCGTGGCCGAAGCTGCGCTCGGACAGCAGCGGTCGGGCCGGCGGGGAGTGCAGCAGGAAGCCGGTGCCCCAGCGCTGGCCGGTGTCCGGCGGACCGTGCCGCTGCTGGCCCCGGGACCGTACGACGGTCGCGTCGTCGACCGACGCCGGGTCGAGCAGGGGCGGTCCCGCCACCGGTGACACGCATGCGGCGTAGAGGCGGGCCAGCCCGTCGGCCGTGCTCACCGCGCCCGCGCCCGGGATGCCGGCGGCCTGGATGGCCGGGTCGTTGAAGCTGACCAGGCCGGCGTCGTCGGCGGGGAACGCGAACGCGCCGCCCATGGTGATCCCCCGGTCGGCCACCGGGTCGACGAACGGGTCCGCCTCGGGCGGCGGGGCGATGTTCCAGGCGACCGTGTCGCGTTGCGCGGCCGGCAGCCCGAGCCAGGTACGCAGGCCCAGCGGCGCGGCCACGGCGTCGCGGAAGAACGCGCCGGGCAGCTGGCCGGTGATCCGGTGGATCACCTCGCCGATCAGCCAGCCGTAGGTCATCGGGTGGTAGCTGTGCGCGGTGCCCGGCTGCCACAGCGGGGCCTGGGCCTCGATCGCCGCGATCACCGGGTCCCAGGCGAGCACCTCGTCGAGGGTCAACGGGCGGTCGAGCGCGGGCAGGCCGGACTGGTGGGTGAGCAGCCAGCGCACCGGGATGTCGGCCTTGCCGTGCCGGCCGAACTCCGGCCAGTAGCGGGTGACCGGCGCGTCCAGGTCGAGTCGGCCCTGCTGCACCAGCAGGTAGGCGCAGATCGCCAGGATGCCCTTGGTGCAGGAGTAGACGACGACCGGGGTGTCGGCCGTCCAGGGCCGGCCGGTGCGCGGGTCGGCGGTCCCGCCGTACAGGTCGGCGACACGTCGACCGCCGACGTAGACGGTGAGCGCCGCGCCGACCTCCCCCCGGTCGGTGAAGTTGGCGCGGAAGACGTCGGCCACCCGCCCGTACCGTTCGTCGACGTCGCCGTGGATCTGCGGGGCCACTGCTATCCCTTCAGAGAGCCCTGGATCAGGGCCTTGATGAACTGACGCTGGAAGATCAGGAAGACGATCAGGGTCGGGGTGAGGATCAGCAGCGAGCCGGCGCACAGCAGCACCAGGTCGGTGCCCCACTGCCCCTGGAACGCCCCGAGCGCGCCCGCCATCGTCCGCTTGGCCGGGTCGTCGACCAGGACGATGGCCAGCAGGAACTGGTTCCACGTCCAGAGGAACATCAGGATGGTCAGCGACGCGATGGCCGGGCGGGCGAGCGGCACCTGGACCCGCCAGAACAGCTGCCAGGTGCTGCTGCCGTCGACCCGGGCCGCCTCGGACAACTCGACCGGCACGTTGCTGAAGTGGGCCCGCATCCAGAACACCGCGAACGGCATGTAGAGCCCGATCAACGGCAGGATGATCGCCCAGCGGGTGTTGAGCAGGCCGAGATCCTGCATCTGGTAGTACAGCGGGGTGACCACCGCCTCGAACGGCAGGGTCAGGCCGAGCAGCAGCAGGGCGAACACGATCCGGCCACCGGGAACCCGGAGCTGGCCCAACCCGAAGCCGGCCATCGTGGCGATCAGCACCGAGACCGGCACCACGCCGGCCACGATGAGCAGGCTGGAGCGCAGCAGCGCGCCCATGTTCGCCACCGTGAAGGCGTCGGCGAAGTTGCCCCACTGCGGGTCCGACGGCCAGGCCAGGCCGCTGGGCACGGTGCCCCGGGGCTGCAACGCCGCGGAGAGCATGCTGACGAACGGCAGCAGGGTGACCACGACCAGGACGAGCAGGAAGACCCGGCCGGTCAGGTTCTCGCGCCGGCTGAGGTTCATGACTTGTCCCCCCGGGTCAGTCGCTGGATCGGCAGCACGCAGAGCACCACCAGCAGCATCAACACGACGGCCAGCGCCGAGGCGAGGCCGACCTGACGCTGCGAGAAGGCCAGCCGGTAGATCTCCAGGCCGGGCACCGTGGTCTGCAGGCCGGGGCCGCCGCTGGTCGAGATGTAGACGATGTCGAAGCTGGCCAGGGCGGCGATGATGGTCACCGTGAGGCAGACGCCGATCTCCTGGCGCAGGCTGGGCAGGGTGACGGCGAAGAACTCGCGGACCGGGCCGGCGCCGTCGAGGCGGGCCGCCTCGTACAGCGCAGGGTCGATCTTGCTCATGCCGGTGACCAGCAGGATCGTGCAGAGGCCGAGCAGGACCCAGGCGCCGATGACGCCGACGGCGGGCAGCGCGGTGTCGAAGTCGCCGAGCCAGGCGCGGGCCACCCCGCCCAGGCCGACCGCGCGCAGCACCTGGTTGATCAACCCGTTCGTCGAGAGCAGCCAGCTCCACGCGATGCCCGCCGCGACCAGCGGGATGACCTGGGGCAGGAACAGCACCGTCCGGACGACGGTGCCGAACGCGCCGGTGGTGATCCGGCGGACCAGGCTGGCCACCAGCAGGCCGAGCGCGACCGGGACGAAGCTGAAGAAGACGATCAGGACGAGCGCGTTTCCGATGATCTTCAGCAGGTCGCTGTCGGTGAACACGGTGAGGTAGTTGTCCAGCCCCGCCCAGCGGGCCACCCCGATGCCGTTCCAGTTGTAGAACGAGTACTGGATGGTCAGCGCGAGCGGGCGCAGCACGAACACCGCGTACATCAGCACGGCGGGCAGGACGAACAGCCAGCCCGTCCCGCCCGCGCGGGCCCACCGCTTCCGGTGGGCCCGCGCGGGCGACGGGCGGGTGGGACGGTCCGGCGAGGGCGCCGTCCCACCGTGCCCGGTCGGTACGCTGCCGAGGGCAGACGTCATCGGGACAGTTCCTTCTCGTACTCGGCCTGGACCGCCTTCACGTACCCCTCGGGGGTCTGCTGACCGGCGATCAGCTTCTGCATCTCGGGCGTGATCGCGGCGGCGAAGATGCCACCGGTGGCGTTGGCGGTGAAGTCCACCGCGCCGTTCTCCTCACCGAGCTGCTGGGACGCCTTGAGCGTCTCGGCCAGCACGGTGCCGGGGGCGGCGGCGGGCACGGGCAGGTCGCTCGGGCCACCCGGGCTGGAGCCACCGATCTTGACCGCGATCTCGCGGGCGGTGGCGTTGGTGTGCGCCCAGTTCAGGAAGTACGCGGCGGCGTCGGGGTTCTTGGCCTTGGCGCCGATGCCGAAGGTGTTCGGGGCGGACATCGCCACGTGCTTGCCACCGGCCGACTCCGTCGGGAACAGGAAGAAGCCGACGTTGCCCGGCATCGTCTTGTCGAGGTTGGCCGACTCCCAGTCACCGTTGAACATGAACAGGCCGTTGTTCTTCTGGAACTCGCCCACCATGCTCGCGTAGTCCAGCGCGTTGGCGTCCTTCGGGAAGTAGCCGGCCTGGGCCCACTTCTGGATGGTCTGGGTGGCCTTGAGCGCGGCCGGGGTGTCGAACGTCGCGCCCGGCTTCTGGAAGATCCAGTCGGCCACCTGGGCCGGGTCCCCGAACTGGTTCTGCAACGCCTGGTGCGGGAAGTTGATGCCCGCGGTGTTCTTGTTGAACTGCATGATCGGCTGCACGCCGGCGGACTTGGCCTTGGCCAGCAGTTCCTCGAACTCGGCGATGGTGGCCGGCGGCTTGGTCATCCCGACCTGCTCGGCCAGCTTCTTGTTGTAGAACACGCCGGTGACGCTGTAGCCGAGGCCCATCCCCCACAGCGACCCGGTGCCCCGGGTGGTGCCGCCGTCGCCGACCCGCAACTGCACCAACTGGGAGGCGGGGAACTTGTCCCAGCCGTACGCGGTGAAGTACGGGTCGAGGTTCTTGAGCAGGTCGTCCTTGACCAGGTCGACCATCGTGGGGAGCCGGATGATGTCGGGCGAGTTGTCCGAGGCCATCACCCGGGGCGCGTTCTCCACGATGACCGTGAACTGGTCCTCGCGGATGTTGAACTTGACGTTCGGGTGCTGCTTGGTGAACTCGTCGGCCAACGCCTTGGCCAGCGGGAAGCCGGTCTCGGCGTACATCTCCAGGGTGATCGGGTCGCTGCCCAGCTCGGTGCTGACGGTGGCGTCGCCGCCGGTGCTCGGCGCGTCGTCGGCCCCGGGGGCGCTGCACGCCGTGGCGGCCAGCCCCAACGCCAGCACGGGGGCCAGGAGCGCCGTCCGGCGGGAGAACCTTGCCAGTGGTGTAGCCAATTGAGGACTCCTCGACTCTTCCGTGCGTGCCTCGGCCGCGGTGCGGGCCGAGCAGACGGGTCGTCACGGTGGGTGACCAGCCGCAACAGTACGTCGCCGTCGGCGTGCCGCCGTAGCACGCGTTGTCGTTACCGATGACTATGCCGAGGGTCACCGAGGGTGCCGCCCGACCTGTCAAAAGTAGCCGCTAAACTGATTTAGCAGAGCATGCGCGCGGCGACCTGAGCTGTCAAGGACCAAAAGGCAACGGTCCGGAAACATCCGGTTCACGCTCGGCCACCCGCTCCACCGGCCGTCGCGGGTGGTGACCGACACACACCCGCGGTGACCGCCGGCACCGGGCCGGGCCGGACCACGCATCATGATGGGCGGGAGCGCGGCCGCGACGCCGCCGGCGATTCGGAGGACTGATGGGCCGCAACAGAGCAACCCTGGCCGACGTCGCGCGGCGGGCCGGGCTGTCCAAGACCGCCGCGTCGATGGTCCTCAACGGCCGGGAGGGCACCCGGCTGTCGGCCGAGGCGCACCAGCGCGTCTTCGCCGCCGCGGAGGAACTCGGCTACCGGCCCAACCTGGCGGCGCGCAGCCTGCGCACCCGCAAGACCGCCACCATCGCGTTCGTCTCCGACATCGTCGCCACCACCCGGTTCGCCGGCGGCCTCATCCGGGGCGCGCTCGACGCGGCCCGGGAACGGGACCACGTGCTGCTCATCACCGAGACGCAGGGCGACGCCACCTTCGAGCAGTACGCCATCGAGGCGATGCTCGACCGGCAGGTCGACGGCGTGATCTACGCCGCGATGGCCACCCGCCGGCTGACCGTGCCCCCGGCCATCCTCGGCGGCCCGGTGGTGCTGCTCAACGCCACCAGCCCCGACGACCTGCCCTGCGTGCTCCCCGACGACGAGCGGGCCGGCCGTACGGTCACCGCCGCCCTGCTCGACCTCGGCCACCGGGACCGGATCGCGCTGATCGGCCGCAACCGGCTCAAGGAGGACGACGCCGAGGTCTCCCTCGCCGCGCGGGCCCGGCTGCGCGGCGTCCACCGGGCGCTGGACGACGCCGGGGTCGACCTGCTGACCGAGTGCTTCTGCGCCGAGTGGCTGCCCGAACACGGCTACGCCGCCATGCGGACGCTGCTGGGCCGACCGACCCGCCCCACCGCGATCATCTGCATGAACGACCGGCTGGCGTTCGGTGCCTACCAGGCGCTCGCCGAGGCGGGGCTGACCGTCCCGGACGACATCTCGGTGGTCTCGTTCGACGACGACCCGATCGCCGCCTGGCTGCGCCCCGGCCTGTCCACCACCGCGCTGCCGCACGAGCAGATGGGTCGCCGGGCGGTCGAGATCCTGCTCGACGGCGGCGGGGCCACGCCGTCGCTCGTCCCCATGCCGCTGCGCCGCCGCCGCTCGCTGGCCGCACCCGCCGGCTGACCCTCCCCCGCGCACACCGATCCACGGCCCACACCGGTCGTGGCAGCAGGGCCGACCTGGTAGCTAAAACGATTTAGTGCTAGCTTCCCGGCATGCTACGTCTACCCGACCACTGGGTGTGGGACAGCTGGTACGCCCGGGACGACACCGACCGGTGGCACGCGTTCTTCCTGCGCGCCTCCCGCGCCCTGCACGACCCGCACCGCCGGCACCGCCGCGCCACGATCGGCCACGCCGTCTCCACCGACCTGCGCAACTGGCAGCTCGTCGCCGACGCGATCGTGCCCGCCGACGCGCCGAGCTGGGACGACCTCGCGACCTGGACGGGGTGCACGGTACGCGGCCCGGACGGGCGGTGGTACCTGTTCTACACCGGGGTCGGCCGGGCCGAGGACGGGCTGGTGCAGCGGATCGGCCTGGCCGTCTCCGACGACCTGACCACCTGGCACCGGCACGGCACCGGGCCGCTGGTGGAGGCCGACCCCACCTGGTACGAACTGCTCGACCGGACGCTGTGGTACGAGCAGGCGTGGCGTGACCCGTGGGTGTTCCCCGACCCCGACGGCGACGGCTGGCACATGCTCGTCACCGCCCGGGTGAACACCGGCCCGACCGAGGCCCGGGGCGTCGTCGGGCACGCCACCTCACCGGACCTGCTGCACTGGACCGTGCAGCCGCCGCTGTCGGTGCCCGCCGGGTTCGGGCACCTGGAGGTGCCACAGGTCGCCGTCGTGGACGGGCAACCGCTGCTGCTGTTCTCCACCGACGCCGCCGGCACCCGCCGCGACGGCCACCGGATCTGGGCGGTCGAGGGGCACGACGTACGCGGCCCGTGGGACATCGCCGCGGCCCGCCCGTTCCCGCACCCGCACCTGTACGCGCCCCGGCTGGTCGCCGACCCCACCGGCGACTGGTCCCTGATCGGGTTCCTCGACCACGTCGACGGGGAGTTCGTCGGCGTGCTGACCGACCCGATCCCGGTCCGCTACCGGGCCGCCACCGGGCTGACCCCGGTCGGCACGCCCGCCGCCACCGCGGCCGGCTGAGGAGTTTCCGACCACCGCCCGGTCGTCCGTCCGGGCGGGACGACGCCCACCGCCACGTCGACGGGGGGCGTCGGACGACCGGGGCCCGGACGGTGCCCGCACCACACCGTCGGGGTCCCGGCAACCACCGGTCGTCGGCCACCCGGGGTGCCGGGTGGCCGACGACGTCGCGGTCAGATCCGGTTCCACCGCTGGTTGGCCGCCCCGGTGCAGGTCCACAGGAGCACGGTGGTGCCGTTGGCCGTGCCGTTGTTGTTCACGTCCAGGCAGAGGCCGGACTGCACGTTGCTGATCGTGCCGTTGGCGTTGAACGTCCACTGCTGGTTGGTGCCGCCGTTGCAGTCCCAGATCTGGGCCTTGGCGCCGGCGGTGGCGTTGAGCGGCGCGTCCAGGCACTTGCCGAGGGCCTGGAGGGTCTGGCCATTGGCCGTCCAGCGCTGGTTGGCCGCCCCGTTGCAGTCCCAGATCACCGGCTGGGTGCCGTTGGCGGTGTTGCTCTGCGGCACGTCCAGGCAGCGGCCCGAGGAGACGCTGGACAGCGCGTTCGTCGTGGACGGCGGCGGCGTCGTCGGCGGAGCGGTCCCACCGCCGCTGACCCGGTAGACCACCGTGCCGTGCGACGGCACGCTGGCCGAGATGGTGCCGGTGCTGGTGGTGCTGGCGTTGGTCCAGGCGTCGACCAGGGTGAAGGAGGACCCGGACTTGCCGATGGCGGCGGCGGTGGTGGTGATGGTGGTGGTGGAGGTGCCTTGGTTGAACAGGGCGACGGCTGTGTCGCCGTTGGCGAGTCGTTTGGCGAGGATTCGGCGGGTGCCGTCGAAGGAGATTTGGGTGGCTTGGAGGGCGAGGGGGTCCTGACTGATGGTGATGAGGTTGGGGTTTTTGAGGATGGTTTGGGTGGCGGTGTTCATGTTTCGGAGGTCGTTGCCGGCGATGAGGGGTGAGGCGAGGATGGCCCAGAGGGCGAAGTGGGAGCGCATTTCGGTGTCGGTCATGCCGCCGCGGCCGACTTCCATCATGTCCATGTCGTTGAAGGCGCCGGGTTTGGCGCGGGCGGCGAGGGGGACGGTGACGTCGATGATGTTTTGGATGCCCATGGGGTAGCCGTTGGTTTGGCCGCTGTTCCAGGTGTTGGTGATGTCTTCGGTGGTGCGCCACATGTTGGATACGTCGCCCCAGTCGCGTTGGGGTCCGGTTTTGGAGTGGATGCTGTTGCTGTTGATGCTCAGGACGATGGGTCGGCCGGTGGCGGCGAGGCCGTCGCGCATTTTGGCGAAGGCGCGGGCCTGGTCGTCGATGGTGCCGGTGGGTGAGCACCAGTCGTATTTGAGGTAGTCGACGCCCCAGTTGGCGAATTGGCGGGCGTCTTGTGCTTCGCGGCCTTGGCTGCCGGTGGCGCCGGGGTAGGAGTTGAAGTATTGGGCGCAGGTTTTGTCGAGGGGGGCTTGGTAGATGCCGAATTTGAGGCCGCGGGCGTGGATGTAGTCGCCGAGGGCTTTCATGCCGGAGGGGAAGCGGGTGGGGTCGCCCTGGAGGTTGCCGGCGGAGTCGCGGTTGGGGTTCATCCAGCAGTCGTCGACGACGACGTACTGGTAGCCGGCGTCTTTCATGCCGGTGCTGACCATCGCGTCGGTCATCTGCCGGATCAGGGTTTCGTTGATGTTGCAGCCGAAGGTGTTCCAGCTGTTCCAGCCCATCGGCGGCGTCCGCGCCACACCGTTGTCCAACGCCTGCGCCATCGGGGCGCGTACGCCCACCAGGACGCCGGCCAGGAGCAGGCCGGCCGCTGCCGCCCGCCCCCAGTGCCGGGCTCGCCCGAATCGCTTCACGAGGTCTCCAATCAGTGGCACTGCCCGGCCGGGGCCCCCGTCGGACGCGGAAGCCGTCCGCTCGACCACCGGTGTGAGCGCTAACAATGGCCCCCCATGTTACGGAAGCGTTTCAGGCTATTCAACCACTTCCATACATCGATTGATATCCGGTCGCCCCACCGCCGGTCGGAGTGCCACAGCCGGCGGCGGGGCGTGACGGTCGACGGCGGGCGGACCGACCGCACCGGGCGGACATCGGGCGGTGGACGCGGGAACGCCCGCACTCATGGAGCCATCATGGAGCCATCCAGCACACCTGATATCGAATACCATGGCTCCATGCCAGATGGCTCCACGCCCGGTCGACGGGCCCGTGGTGAGATCGAGGAACTGCCCAGCGGCTCCCTGCGGGTGCGGGTGTACGCCGGCATCGACCCGGTCTCCAAACGGCGGCGCTACCTCACCGAGACGGTACCCGCCGGGCCGGTCGCCGCGCGGCACGCCGAATCCGTCCGCAGCAGACTGCTCGACACGGTACGACGACAGCTCGGGCGCCCGCCGGCAGCGCGCACGCCGGCCGACGATGTTCCCCCGGCCCCGGTCGACCCCACCCCCGCCGCGTCCGTACCCGCCCCCACCACGCCGACCGGTCGGGCGACGGGACCGCAACGGCGCAGCCGCAGGCGGGGCGAACCCACGCTGACCACCATCGCCAGGCTGGCGGACGTGTCGGCCCCCACCGTGTCGAAGGTCCTCAACGGCCGCTCGGGGGTCGCGGCGGAGACCCGCGCCCGGGTGGAGGCGCTGCTGCGCGAACACGGCTACCGCCGGCCGGAACTGGGCACCCCGCACGCCAGCGTGGAGGTGGTCTTCTATGGCATGCAGAGCAACCTGGCGGTGATGATCATGCAGGGGGTGCAGCAGGTAGCCGGTGCGCACCGGTTCGCCGTCGGTTTCACCGACGCCCGCCGGCAGGTCTCGGAGGGACGGTTCTGGGCCCGCGACCTGCTGGCCCGCCGCCCGACCGGGGTGATCGCGGTCCACCTCGGCTTCACCTCCGAACAACACGCCCTGCTGGCCGCGAGTGCGATCCCGCTGGTGGTCCTCGACCCCACCGGCGAGCCGCCGTTGCACGCCGTCCCGTCGGTGACCTCGACCAACTGGAGCGGCGGCTTCGAGGCCGCCCGCCACCTGCTCGACCTCGGCCACCACCGGATCGGCGTGATCTCCGGACCGACCGAACGGCTCTGCGCCAAGGCCCGGCTGGACGGTGCCCGGGCGGCCCTGGAGGCGGCCGGCGTCGGACTGCCCGCGCGCCGGCTGCGCCACGGCCACTGGTTCTCCTTCGAGGACGGCCTCAACCACGGCCAGGAGCTGCTCCGGCAGGACCCGCCGCCGACGGCGATCGTGTGCGGCAACGACCTGCAGGCCCTCGGGGTCTACGAGGCGGCCCGACTGGCCGGCCGGCGGATTCCCCGGGACCTCAGCGTGGTCGGCTTCGACGACATCCCGTACACCATGTTCTGTGGGCCGCCGATGACCTCGGTGCGGCAGCCGTTGGCCGAGATGGGCGCGGCGGCGGCCCGGATGGTGCTGACCCTGGCCGCCGGCAAGAGCCTCGCCCAGACCCGGGTGGAGCTGGCGACCACGCTGGTGGTGCGGGACAGCACCGCCGTCGCGTACGACCGGTGACCCGCCCGGGGCGGGCCCACCGGATCGCGGAAACCTGTCCTTGTCGTTACCGAACCGTTTCGAGTAGCATCCGACTCGATCGATGCGGCAGGTCGTCGCGCGCGGTCACACCACCGTCGACGTGCCCCGCCACCCCGATCGGGGACATGCTCCACCACAGGTCGGCCGGCCCGGCAGACGCGGGCCGGGCACCCGCGAGGACCCAGGGAGGGACCAGGCCACCGTCACCGCCAGTTCGTACACCGCCCGCGATCCGTGATGACGAATATCACGGCACGCGGACGACACCCGGTCGCGTCACCGACCCATCCTGGGCGACACGCCGCGTAGACTCTCGCTGATCCAGCGTTGTCCACGGCGTGTGCGCCCATGCCTCGTGTCCGTCGTCCCTGCCCGGACGCCGGGCTGGGCTGCTCCGCCGGTAGCGGGCTGCGGGGCGGACCGAGAGGTGTGGGATGACTGTGCGCGCTCCAGCGATGAGAGACGTGGCCCGCCTCGCCGGAGTGTCACACCAGACCGTGTCGCGGGTCCTCAACGGTCATCCGCACGTGCGGGAACAGACCCGTCTTCGGGTCCAGGCCGCGATCACCGAACTCGGCTACCGGCCCAACCGGGCGGCCCGCACCCTGGTCACCGGGCGGTCCCAGGTGCTCGGGGTGGTGGCGCTCAACACCACCCTCTACGGCCCGGCCTCCCTGCTGTCCGCGTTCGAGCTCGCCGCGGCCGAGGCGGGTTTCGCGGTGAGCGTGGGCAGCGTGCGCAACCTGGACCGCACCTCCATCACCACAGTCGTCGAGCGGCACCTCGCCCACCGGGTCGCCGGGATCGTGGTGATCGCGCCGGTGGAGTCGGCAGGTGAGGCGCTGGAGTGCCTGCCCACCGACATTCCGCTGGTCACCGTGGATGGTGACCCCCGGCGACCGGTGCCGCTGGTCACCATCGACCAGGTGGAGGGAGGCCGGCTGGCCACCCGGCACCTGCTCGACGCCGGCCACCGCACGGTCTGGCACGTCTCGGGCCCGGCGGACTGGTTCGACAGCGCCGGGCGGATCGCGGGGTGGCGGGAGACGTTGCAGGCGGCGGGCGCGGACATCCCGCCGGTGCTCCAGGCCGACTGGTCCGCCGCCTCGGGGTACCGGTGCGGGCAGATGCTCGCCCGCAGCCCGGACGTGACCGCGATCTTCACGGCCAACGACGACCTCGCGCTGGGCGTGCTGCACGCGTTGCACGAGCACGGTCGGCGGGTGCCGGAGGAGGTCAGCGTGGTCGGCTTCGACGACGTGCCGGACGCGGCGTACTTCATCCCGCCGTTGACCACCGTCCGGCCGGACTTCGACACCGTGGCGGAGGCCAGCCTCGACCTGTTGCTCGCGCAGATCGACGCGGGGGTCGACCACACCCTGCGGCGGACCGTCTCCCCCACCCTGGTCACCCGGGACAGCGTCGCCGCACCCCGGTGACCGGGCCGGTCGCGCCGTCGGCGTCACCAGCCGGGGAACGCCGCCACCAGCGGTCCCCGGCTGTGCCGGGCAGGGCATTGCCGGATCAGTTCCGCGTCGCAACCGCCAGCTATGGACAGCGGTCAGTGTTAACGTTAACGTAACGACAATCGTCAATTCTCGGGAACCGACCTCGGACCGCCCGGCGACCCTTCTTTCCCGGGTTCGGCCGACGCCGGCGTGACGCCCGCACCAACCCCCGGCGCGGCGCTCCCACCCTGGAAGAAAGGCCACCGATGAAGGGCAGTCTGCGCGCCGCGCTGGCAGCCGTCGTCCTCGGTGTCGCGGCAGCCACCGTCCTGGTGACGGCACAGCCCGCGACCGCGGCGACCCTGACCAGAGTGACGGGATTCGGCAACAATCCCACCAACCTCAACATGTACCTGTACGCCCCGAACAACCTCGCGCCCCGCCCGGGGCTGCTGGTGCTCGTGCACTACTGCAGCGGCTCGGCCAGCGGCATCTTCAACGGCAACGGGCGCGACTACGTCACCGCCGCCGACCGCTACGGCTACCTCATCGTGGTGCCCGAGGCGACCCGCAGCGGAAGCTGCTTCGACGTCTCCACCCCCGCCGCGCTGACCCGCAACGGAGGCGGCGACTCGACCGGGATCATGTCGATGGTCGCGTACGCCCGGCAGCGCTACCCGGTCGACCCGGCACGGATCGTGGTCTCCGGCTTCTCCTCCGGCGCGATGATGACCAACGTGCTCGCGGCGCAGTACCCCGACGTCTTCTCCGCCGCGTCCGCGTTCTCCGGGGTGCCGGCCGGCTGCTTCGCCACCACCGACGGCTCACTGTGGAACAGCAGGTGCTCCGGCGGCAACGTGATCAAGACGGCGCAGCAGTGGGGCGACCAGGCCCGCGCCATGTACCCCGGGTACACCGGCCGCTATCCCCGGATGCAGCTGTGGCACGGCGCGACGGACACCACCCTGGCGTACCCGAATTTCGGTGAAGAGATCAAGCAGTGGACCAACCTGCACGGGTTGAGCACCACGCCCACCGTCACCGACCGCCCGCAGTCCTCCTGGACCCGCACCCGGTACGGCGGGACGGGCCCGCAGTCCCCGGTCGAGGGGATCAGCATCGCCGGGGTGGGACACCAGCTGCCGATGGCCGGCCAACTCGCGTACGCGATCACGTTCCTCGGCCTGGACGGCAGCGCCCCCACACCCTCCCCCACCCTGACGCCGACGCCGACGACCACGCCCACCCCGACGCCGACGACCACGCCGACCCCGACCCCGACGGTCACCCCCACCCCGACCCCGACGCCCACGCCGACGTCGCAGTCGGGAGCCTGCCGGGTCACCGACACGATCAGCGCGTGGAACAACGGGCTGACCTCGAGCATCACCATCGTCAACACCGGGAGCACGACGCTCACCGGCTGGTCCCTGGGGTTCACCCTGCCCGCCGGGCAGGTCATCACCGGCGGCTGGAACGCCAGCTACGCGCCGAGCAGCGGCCAGGTCACCGCCACGAACGTCAGCTACAACGGCACGCTGGCCCCGGGAGCGTCGACGACGATCGGTTTCCAGGCCACCCACACCGGTAACGCCGCCGCCCCCGCGACGTTCACCCTCAACGGCGCGACCTGCGTCACCGCCTGACCCGCCGGGTCACCCCCCGTCGCCCCGCCCGGCGGCGGGGGGTGACCCGTCCACCAGCCCGCCGGGGCGTACCACACCGTCCTTCCACCACCGGGAGATCCCGTGCGAGAAAACCGACTTCTCCGCCGACGGCCGGCGCTGGTCGCCGCCACCGCCACCGCCCTGCTGCTCGTCACCGCCGCCGCCACCCAGACCTCCGCCTCGGCCGCCGCCGCCGGCTGCCAGGTGAACTACACCGTCAGCTCGTCCTGGCAGGGTGGCTTCGGGGCCAACGTCACCATCACCAACCTCGGTGACGCGGTGGACGGGTGGCGGCTGACCTGGAACTACGCCGCCGGGCAGACCATCACCCAGCTGTGGAACGGCAGTTACACCCAGGCCGGTGGCCAGGTCACCGTCACCAACGCCAGCTACAACGGCGCGATCCCCACCAACGGCACCGCGAGCTTCGGTTTCAACGGCGCGTGGACCGGCAGCAATCCCGCGCCCACCTCGTTCAGCCTCAACGGCACCACCTGCACCGGCGGGGTGAACCCGACCACCGGGCCCCCGCCGACCACGCCCCCGCCGACCACGCCGCCGCCCACCACCCCGCCACCGACCACGCCGCCGCCCGCAACCAGCCAGCCGTGTGACATCTACGCCGCCGGCGGCACCGCCTGCATCGCGGCGCACAGCACCACCCGGGCGCTCTACGCCGCCTACAACGGCTCGCTCTACCAGGTACGCCGGTCCTCGGACAACACCACCCGCAACATCGGGGTGCTGTCGCCGGGCGGACGGGCCAACGCCGCCAGCCAGGACAGCTTCTGCGCGAACACCACCTGCGTCATCACGGTCATCTACGACCAGTCCGGGCGCGGCAACAACCTCGGCTACCAGGGCCCCGGCGGGGTCGGTGGCGCCGTCCAGCCGGCGGTCGCGAACAAGGAGTCGGTGACGGTCGGCGGGGACAAGGTCTACTCGCTCTACATCCCCGGCAAGAGCAGCTACTGGCGCGACGGTCACCTGACCGGGGTGCCGACCGGCGCCGCGCCCGAGGGCATGTACATGGTCACCAGCGGCACCCACGTCAACAGCGGCTGCTGCTTCGACTACGGCAACAGCGAGACCACCCGCCGGGCCGACGGCGCGGGCGCGATGGACGCGATCTACTTCGGCACCAGCTGCTGGTTCGGCGGCTGCTCCGGCTCCGGCCCGTGGGTGCAGGCCGACCTGGAGTACGGCCTCTACCCCGGCGGCAGCAGCTCGTGGAACTCCAACCAGCGGGCGTTCACCAGCAAGTTCGTCACCGCCACCCTGAAGAACAACGGCACCTCCCGCTTCGCCATCAAGGGCAGCAACGCGCAGTCCGGCAGCCTCTACACCCTCTATGACGGGTCGCTGCCGCGCGGGTACAGCCCGATGCGCAAGCAGGGCGCGATCATCCTGGGCAGCGGCGGGGACTGCTGCATCGACAACACCAACCAGAGCGTCGGCACGTTCTACGAGGGGGCGATGGTCGCCGGCTACCCGTCGGACGCCACCGAGAACGCGGTGCAGGCCAACATCACCGCCGCCGGCTACCGCTGACCCCGATGGCCGAGGAGGTCCGATGCAGCACGGTGTCATCCCCGCGGCGGCCCGACGGGTGGCCGGCCTGCTCGCCACCGCCCTCCTGCTCGTGACGGGCCTGGTCGGCGGCACCGGGCCCCAGCCGGCGCAGGCGTGGGACAACGGTGTCGCCGACACCCCGCCGATGGGGTGGAACAGCTACGACTCGTTCAACTGGAGCGTCACCGAGGCCGACGTGCGGGCCAACGCCGACTACATGGGCGCGAACCTGCGCCGGTACGGCTGGCAGTACATCGTCGTCGACTGGGCCTGGTACTACCCCGGGCAGCACAACGGCAGCCCCAACCAGGATGCCAACCTGCAACCCCGGCTGCGGATGGACGCCAACGGGCGGCTGCTGCCCGACACCACCCGGTTCCCGTCGGCGGCCGGCGGCAACGGGTTCAAGCCGCTGGCCGACCACGTGCACGCGCAGGGGCTGAAGTTCGGCGTACACCTGATGCGGGGCATCCCCCGGCAGGCGGTCGCGGACAACGTGCCGATCCTGGGCACCTCGTGCCGGGCCGACCAGATCGACGCGGGCAACAGCGCGGCCTGGCTCAACCTGATGTGGGGGCTGGACATGTCCAACCCCTGCGCCCAGGCGTACCTCGACTCGGTGTTCCAGTTGCTGGCCGCGTGGGGCGTCGACTTCGTGAAGATCGACGACATCGCCGCGCCGACGTACCGGCAGGCGGAGGTCGAGGGCTACCGGACGGCGATCGGGCGCAGCGGCCGGCCGATGGTGCTGAGCCTGTCGCCGGGGGCGACGCCGCTGTCCGCCGGCCCGCACGTGCAGAGCAACGCGCACATGTGGCGGATCGTCAACGACCTGTGGGACAACTGGTCGTCGGTGGACGCGCTGTTCGACCAGTTGCGCAACTGGACGCCGTACCGCGGGCCGGGGGCCTGGCCCGATCCGGACATGATCCCGATCGGCCGGCTGTCGAAGTACGGCCCGGTCGGCTCGCCGCGCTACTCGAACCTCAGCGCGGACGAGCAGCGCACCCTCATGTCACTGTGGGTGATCAACCGGGCACCGCTGATGTGGGGCGGCAACCTGGTGGAGAACCGGCCGGCGGAGCTGGCGTTGATGACCAACAGCGCGGTGCTGGCGGTCGACCAGCGCAGCGCCAACAACCGGCAGCTCACCGGCGGCACCCGGCAGGTGTGGGTCGCCGACGTGCCGGACAGCGCCGACCGGTACGTCGCCCTGTTCAACCGGGAGGGCGCGGCGGCCACCGTGTCGCTGAACCTCGCCGACCTGGGCATCGGTTCGGCAACGGCGACCGACCTGTGGTCCGGCTCGGCCCTGGGCGCCTCGACCGGGACGTTCAGCCGCTCGCTGCCCGCCCACGGTGCCGGGCTCTACCGGCTGACGCCGCAGACCACCACCCCGACCCCGACGACCGCGACGCTGACCGCCCGGCACAGCGCGAAGCTGCTGGACGTCAGCAACGCCGCCGCGACCGACGGCGCGAACGTCGTGCAGTGGGCCGCGAACGGTCAGGCCAACCAGCGGTGGCGGCTCTCCGACGTCGGCGGCGGCTGGTCCACGGTGGTCAGCGTCAACAGCGGAAAGTGCCTCGACGTCTACGGCGGCACCGGCACGACCGCCGACGGCGCCCGGGTGGTGCAGTGGACCTGCAACGGGGGCACCAACCAGCAGTGGCGGCTCCAGGACGTCGGTGACGGCTGGGTGCAACTGGTGGCCCGGCACAGCGGCAAGTGTCTCGACGTGCTCAACGCCGGGCTGACCGACGGGGTGCAGGTCGTGCAGTGGACCTGCGGCACCGGCACCAGCCAGCAGTGGCGACGGACGCCGGTGTGACGCGGCAGGGACGCCTGTGCCGGTGAGGCAGGCGCAGGGCCGGGTTCGCTCCCCGGCCCTGCGCCTTGTCGCTGGTCGCCCGGAGTTTTCCGGGTGCGACGGGGCTCCGGGCGGGCACCTCTGCGGGGGGTGCGCCGCCCGGAGCCGTCGGTCGCGTCGGTCAGCTGGCGGTGCAGGTGGGGGTCATCCCCGCCCCGCTACCGTTGCCCTGGAAACCGAACTCGGTCGACTGACCCGCACCGAGCACACCGTTGTAGTCCACGTTCGTGAACCGCACCGTCCCGGAACTACCACTGGCCGTCGCCGACCACGTCCCGGTCACACTCGACCCACCCGGCAGGGTCATGCTCACCGTCCACCCACGCGTACCCGACGAACCCGCGGTCACCTTCACCGTGGCCACGAAACCACCGGTCCACGAATTCAACGACACCGATGCCGAGCACCCGCCCGTGGCCGGCGGGGTCGTCGGCGGCGGCGTGGTCGGGTTCGGCGGCGGCGTGGTGGGGTTCGGCGGGGTGGTGGTCGGGTTCGGCGGCGGGGTGGTGGGGCTGGCGCTGTCGAAGCCGAGGAAGCGGACGGCCTGGGCGGCGTCGAACGGGATGGAGTGGCCGTAGCCCTGGAAGCTGATCGCCTCCACCGGCGGCGTGCCACCGGTGCCGCCGTAGCGGGTGCGGGTGGCGCTGGTCTGCGGGTAGTCGGTGAAGTTGGGGGTCTGCGAGACACCGAGCACGTTGGTCCACTGCTTGACCTGCTCGCCGAAGTTGACGTAGCTCAGCGTGGTGTCGGTGGTGCCGTGCCAGATCTGCATCCGGGGCCGCTTGCCGGTGTAGCCGGGGTAGGCGTTGCGGACCAGGTCACCCCACTGCTGCGGAGTCTTCACGATCCGCCCGCCGGAGCAGTCGCTGTTCCACTCCGAGCCGTTGGTGGTGGCGAAGCAGCCGAACGGGACGCCGGAGGAGCTGACGCCGGCGTTGAAGACGTCCGGGTAGACCCCCGCCATCACGTTGGTCATCATCGCGCCGGAGGAGAACCCGGCGACGCCGATCCGGTTCGCGTCGACCGGGTAGCGGCTCTGCACGTAGTCGATCATCGACTTGAGGCCGACGGGGTCGCTGCCGCCGTTACGCCGCAACGCCTGCGGGGAGGAGACGTCCCAGCACTTGCTGCTGCGGGTCACCGACGGGTAGATCACGATGAAGCCGTAGCGGTCGGCCAGCGAGCTGAGGCCGTAGCCGGTGTGCAGCGCCGGGCCGCTGCCGGTGCAGTAGTGCAGGGCCAGCAGCAGCGCCGGCCGGGCGGCCACCCGGTCGGGCACGTAGAGGTGCATCTGCAGGTTGGTCGGGTTGGTGCCGAAGTTGGTCACCTGGGTCAGCGTCGCGGCCGACGCCGGGTTGGGGGCCGTGACCACGGCCGTGACGGTCGCCAGGGCCGTCGCCAGGGCGGCGGCCAGCAGTGCGAGTCGGGGTTTCATCGGCGGTTCCTCTGTCGGAGTCGGTCGTCAGCGGCGGACGACGGGCCGTCCCGGCGTGCGGGACGACGGACCGGACCGGCCCGGTCCGGGGCTGGCCGACGATGGTCCGGCCGGGGCGCGTCGCGCCGGCCGGCGGGTGGCGGTGATGCACCGCCGGCCCGACCCGGTACGCCCGGGTCGGGCCGGCGGCGGTACTCAACTCACGGTGGTACTCGACTCTCGGTGGTACTCGACTGACGCCGGTGCTCAGCTGGCGGTGCAGGTGGGGGTCATCCCCGCCCCGCTGCCGTTGCCCTGGAAACCGAACTCGGTCGACTGACCCGCACCCAGCGCACCGTTGTAGTCCACGTTCGTGAACCGCACCGTGCCCGAGCTGCCACTGGCCGTCGCCGACCACGTACCGGTCACACTCGCCCCACCCGGCAACGTCATGCTCACCGTCCAACCACGCGTACCCGACGAACCCGCGGTCACCTTCACCGTGGCCACGAAACCACCGGTCCACGAATTCAACGACACCGACGCGGAACACCCCGACCCACCCGGCGGCGGAGTCGTCGGCGGGGGCGTCGTCGGGTTCGGCGGGGTGGTGGTCGGGTTCGGCGGCGTCGTCGTCGGGTTGGGGATGCCCGGCCCGGCGTTGAGGGCGTTCAGCACCGAGTCGTACGCCGGCTTCTTGTTGCCGTTGCAGTCGAACAGCAGCGCGTTGTCGGAGCCGCGCCACGAGTCGCAGTCGCGCACCCCCCACACCGTGATGCCGGCGCAGCGCGACACGTTCATGCACGCCCGGGTGACCGTGCCGAAGATGTTGGCCTGGTTGCCGCCGGTCATCACGTCCAGCTCGGTGATCTGCACCTCCACGCCGAGGTCGGCGAAGCGCTGGAGGTTGGCCTGGTAGTCACCCGGGATCGTGGTGCCCAGGTGGGACTGGAAGCCGACGCAGTCGATCGGCACGCCCCGGGACTTGAAGTCCCGCACCATGTTGTAGACGCCCGTCGACTTCGCGTTGACGCCGTCGGTGTTGTAGTCGTTGTAGCACAGCTTCGCGCCCGGGTCGGCGGCACGGGCGGCCCGGAACGCCGCCTCGATCCAGTCGTTACCGGTGCGCTGGAGGTTGGAATCACGACGCCCACCGCTGCCACCGTCGGCGAACGCCTCGTTCACCACGTCCCACGCGTAGATCTTGCCGCGGAAGTGGGTGGCGACCTGGGTGACGTGGTTGATCATCGCGCTGCGCAGCGCGCTGCCCGACATGCCCTGCGCCCAGCTCGGCTCCTGCTGGTGCCAGAGCAGCGCGTGGCCACGCACGCTCATCCCGTTGGCCTGGGCGTGGCTGACGATCCGGTCGCCGCCGGTGTAGCTGAACCGGCCCTGCTGCGGCTCGGTGGCGTCCCACTTCATCTCGTTCTCGGCCACGATCGAGTTGAACTCGCGGTTGAGAATGGTGGTGTAGGTGCTGGTGGACAGCTTGCCCGTCGCGACCGCCGCGCCGAAGTAGCGGCCCTTCTCGGCCGCCGCCGCCCGCAGGGTCGTCCCGGCGCTGGCTGCGGGGGCCAGCGCCAACGTCATCCCGACGGTGAGTGCGCCGGCCACGGCGAGGGTCGCCGTGGCCAGTAGGGCTCTCTTGGGTCTCATGTCGCATCCTTTTCGAGGTGGGTGCAGCGGTGGTGGTACTGAGGTGCCCGGTTCCCGGTGCGGTGGGTCGGGCCGGCCGGCGGGATCCGCCGTCCGGTCGGCCAGGACGCACCATCGTGGCCGCCGCACCCGGCCCGGACGAGGGACTGTCGGCGATGTCCCCGTCGCGGTCCGTGCCGGCCGTCGACCTCGGTGACCTCGACGCCGGGGCCGCGGCCCGGGTCGGCGCGAGGATCACCCGCTGTGGGCAACGGCGCAGCGCCTCCCGAAAAGGGCGCCATGATCCTCCTTCGAGGAGACCGGGCCGGCCGTCGACGGAGTCGTCCCACCCCTGCTCGGGGCCGGTCGCGCCGTCGCCGGCAGCTGCTGATGGGAAATCCTGTCCCGACGTCCCACATGCCCTGGGGGGACGCCACGATCCGAGGCTCGACCAGCACGGCTCGCCCGGTGAGCCATCAGGTGCGGTGGTCCTCGACATCGACTGTGAGCGATAACATGTGTTTCGTCAAGTCGGACCGTAGTGAGCTGGATCGATCCTGGCGACCAGGTTCACCGGCCGGGCGTGCGGGCCGTAGAGTCTCTCGCCGTGATCGAGATCGGCACGCAGGTCGACCTGCTGCACCCCGCCGACCGGGTCTGGCGCGCGGTGACCGATCCGGCGCTGCTGGTCCGCTGGTTCGCCGGGGCCGAGGCGGTGCCCGGCCGGCCGGGCCGGTGGCGGGTGGGCACCGCCGGGCTGCCCGGCTTCGACGGCGACGTCGAGATCGGGGTCGTGCGTCGGCAGGCACCGGAGCTGCTCGTCGTCCGGTGCGTCGAGGGGGCCCGGCACACCGAGGTGACCTGTGCCGTCACGGCCACCGGCGAGGGCTGCCGGGTGAGCGTACGGGAGACCGTGGAGCACGGCGACTGGTCCGCCGGGCAGGGCGCGCGGCGCGAGGAGTGTTACCGGCAGTCGCTGGCCGGACGCCTGCCCGCGCTGCTCGACTGGTTGGCCTTCCGCGAGGTCGACCTGCGGCGCGACAGCGCCGCGCCGACCGCCGTGCTGCCGGTGGCGCTGATGGCCGACGTGGCCCGGCCGTCGGCCCGGGGCCGTACCGGCTGGATGGTGGTCGGGGCGGGCACGGCGGCGCTGGCACTCGGACTGGCCGGGTGGGCTCTGCTGCCGCCGGAGCGGGAGGAACCGACCGGGGCGGCCCCGGTGGCGCCGCCGGTGCGCCCGACCGCCACGCCGAGCCCGTCCCGGTCCGCCGCGTCGGCCCGCCCGACGTCGGCCCCGCCGTCGCGCAGCGCCCCGCCGAGCCGGTCGCCGTCGGCGACCCCGTCGCGGACCCCCACCCCGACCCCGGCGGTCGCGGGACCGCTGGACGCCCGGTACGCGACGGTGTCGACCCGGGTCTTCGGGTACACCGGGGAGGTGGTGGTGGACAACCCGGGCGGGACGCCGGCCACCGGCTGGACGGTCGTCGTCACCCTGCCCCGGGGCAGTTCGGCGGCGGAGGTGACCGGGGCCGACTGGCGGCAGGACGGCCAGTCGGTCACCTTCACCGGCCCGGCCGTCGCGGCGGGCGGGACACGGGCCATCCGCTTCGACGTCCGCACCGCCGACCCGGTCACCAAGGCGCCCCAGGGTTGCACGCTCGACGAACGCCCCTGCGCCGGGCTGTGAGCGACGCCCCGCGCCGGCGGGGGTCCGTCGTGGACCCGGGGGCGGCGGTGCCCCGGCAGCGCCGGTCAGGCGGGCGGTGGTGCGGTGCTGTGGCGTACGGTCAGGGTGGTCGCCAGTTCCAGGCGGACCTGGCCGGTCGGTTCCCCCCGCCCGAGGGCGAGGGCCAGTTCGGTGGCGGTGACCGCCATCTCGCGCAACGGTTGGTGCACGGTGGTCAGTGCCGGGTCGACCAGGGTGGCCACCGGCAGGTCGTCGAAGCCGACCACGCTGAGGTCGGTGGGAATCCGTAGCCCGAGCGCGCGGGCGGCCTGGTAGACCCCGACGGCCTGCAGGTCGTTGCCGGTGCACACCGCCGTCGGGCGGTCGGGGCGACGCAGCAGGTCGAGGGCGGCCGCTTGGCCGTCGGCGTCGGTCAGGCCGGCGTGCCGGACCAGTTCGGACGCCACCGGCAACCCGGCGGCCTCCAGGGCGGAGCGGTAGCCGTCCAGCCGGGCCCGGCAGCACAGGACGTCCTCCGGGCCGGCGACCATCGCGATCCGCCGGTGGCCGAGCCCGATCAGGTGGCGGGTGGCCGACCGGCCGCCGGCCCAGTTGGTCGCGCCGACGAACGGGACGTCCTCGGGCAGCTCGGTGGTGGGGTCGAAGACCACGAACGGAATGCCCCGGGCCCGCAGCAGCCGGTGCTGTTCCGCGTCCAGTTGGGCCACCATGACCAGGCAGTCCGGCCGCCGGGCGAGGGTGTCGTCGATCCAGTACCGGATCGCGTTGCGCTGCGGCCCGAACTCGGTCAGGACGACGCCGACGCGGTGCTGCCGGGCCACCCGCTCGACCCCCCTGATGATCTCCAGACCCCACATGTCCTCGATCTCGTCGAAGACCAGTTCCATCATGTTGCTGCGGGTGACCGGGGCGGCCCTGCGGTAGCCGTGCCGGCTGATCGCCGCCTCGACCCGGGCCCGGGTGTCCGCCGCGACACCGGCCCGCCCGTTGATCACTTTCGACACGGTCGGCACCGACACTCCGGCCGACGCGGCGATCGCCGCGATCGTCACGGGCCTGGTGGGGTCGGTGAGCGAGGCAAGGTCACCGCCCGGTCCGCCCGACTCGACGTGGCTCAACCCGGCCTCCTCCCCGGCGGTGGTGCCGGTCACGCCGGCAGGCCCGGACACGACCGCGCCACCGGCACCGTCGCGGGGACCGCCGGCATCGTTCAGGGGGACCCAGGATAACCGACCGTCGATGTCCACCCGGGAGGTGCGGGGCGGGCCGGAACGGAAACTTTCCACCGGCCGTAGAAAACGTTCGGCGACCGCCCGGAATCGGACGGCAGGTCACGGCCACCGGAGGCGCGCAGTAACGCGGGGCGACCCGGTCATTGACGCCCGTCGACCGATACTTGTAAGGTCTGCGACGGAAACTTTCCAGGACCAGAATCCGAACGTTTCCAGGCGGGAGCCTCGCCACTCTTCGCGGACGCCCTGGGCAGCGTCCGCACTCGCCCCGTTCCGGCCGGGCCGCCGGACGGCCACCCCACCCCCGGTCGCGCCGCCGCGACGCCGTGGCGCGCCGACCCGGACGACACCTGACCGGCCGGGACCGCCCGGCCGGCGACACGTCCGACGACCCCCACCCACCGGTGCCATCCCGGCGAGGAGTTCCCCTGATGAGTACCCAGCACCTCCGACGAATGCGACAGCGGGCCGGCCTGCTCGCCGGCACCCTCGCCGCGCTGCTCCTGGCGGGCCTGATGGTCGCCGGCAACGCCCAGGCCGCCGCCGGCTGCCGGGTGGCGTACACCGTGCCGGCCCAGTGGCAGGGCGGTTTCACCGCCGACGTCAAGGTCACCAACCTCGGCGACGCGGTCAACGGTTGGAGCCTGGCCTGGACCTTCCCGGCCGGTCAGCGCGTCACCCAGGCGTGGAACGTGACGACCACCGCCGCCGGCGACCAGGTCACCGCGAAGAACCTCAGCTACAACGCGGCGATCGCCACCAACGGCACCGTCTCCTTCGGCTTCAACGGGTCGTGGACGGGCAGCAACCCGGTGCCGACCTCGTTCACCCTCAACGGGGTCGCCTGCACCGGATCGGTGTCCACGCCGACGCCGACCGGCACCACCGCGCCGCCGTCCCCGACGGTCTCCCCCTCCCCGACGATCTCGCCGACGACGTCGCCGTCGCCGTCACCCGGTGACGACCCGATGGCGGCGGTGGCCGCGATGCAGCCCGGCTGGAACCTGGGCAACACCCTCGACGCGATCCCCGACGAGACCGCGTGGGGCAACCCGCTGACCACCCAGGCCCTGCTGCGGCAGGTGCGTTCGCAGGGCTACCGCAGCATCCGCCTCCCGGTGACCTGGACCGACCACACCGGGCCCGCGCCGACGTACACCATCGACCCGGTCTGGTTGGCCCGGGTCCGCCAGGTGGTCGACTGGTCGCTGGCCGAGGGCTTCTACGTGATGATCAACCTGCACCACGACTCGTGGCAGTGGCTCAACGGCTACCCCGGTGACCGCACCACCGTCATGAACAGGTACACCGCGCTGTGGACCCAGATCGCCACCACGTTCCGCGACCACTCGGCCAAGCTGGTGTTCGAGAACATCAACGAGCCGCAGTTCAACGGCACCGCCGACGACGCCCAGGGCGACGAGGTGCTGCGGGAGCTGCACCTGGCGTTCGTCCGGCTGATCCGCCAGTCCGGCGGCGGCAACGCCACCCGGCTGCTGGTGCTGCCCACCCTGCACACCAGTGGCGAGCAGGCCCGGATGGACGCGCTGAACACTACGATCAGCCAGCTGCGCGACCCCAACATCGCCGCGACCATCCACTTCTACGGGTACTGGCCGTTCAGCGTGAACATCGCCGGGGGCACCCGCTACGACAGCAACGTCGAACAGGACCTCGTCGGCACCTTCGAACGGGCCCGCGCGTCGTTCGTCGCCCGGGGCATCCCGGTGATCATCGGGGAGTGGGCGCTGCTCAGCTACGACTACACCCGCCCCGGCATCATCGAACGCGGCGAACTGCTGAAGTTCTTCGAGGCCGTCGGCTACCACGCCCGCACCCGCAACCTCACCACCATGCTCTGGGACGCCGGCTCGTTCCTCAACCGCAACACGTTGCAGTGGCGGGACCAGGGCATCTACGACCTGATGAAGGCGAACCTGACCACCCGCTCGGCCACCGCCTCCTCCGACCAGGTCTACCTGCCGCGCAGCGGCACCATCACCGCCAAGTCGCTCACCCTCAACCTCAACGGCACGTCGTTCCAAGGCCTGCGGCAGGGCAGCACCAACCTGGTCGCCGGCACCGACTACACCGTCTCCGGCAGCACCCTGACGCTGACCGCGTCGGCGCTGACCCGACTCGCCGGCAACCGCGCCGCCGGGGTCAACGCCACCATCGAGGCCCGCTTCTCCCAGGGCGTGCCCTGGCAGATCAGCATCATCTCGTACGACCCGCCGACCCAGTCGGCGGCCAGCGGGACGACCGCCTCGTTCGCCATCCCCACCCAGTTCCGGGGCGACCAGCTCGCCACCATGGAGGCCAAGTACGCCGACGGCAGCGGTGCCGGGCCGGCCAACTGGACCTCCTACAAGGAGTTCTGGACGCACTTCCAGCCGGACTACACCGCCGGCACCATCCTGCTGAAACCGGAGTTCTTCGCCGAGGTCAACGACGGCCAGGTCACCCTGACCTTCCACTTCTGGAGCGGCACGCAGAAGACGTACCGGATCACGAAGTCCGGGAGCACGGTCACCGGCAGCCCGGCCTGACCGTCGGCGGGGCGTCGCGGCTTGACCGACCGCGACGCCCCGCCGACCCAGGTCAACCCGCCGGCTCGGCACGGGCCGGCGGCGACCACGGCCAGGGCACCTCGTGGAAGGCGGCCTCGACCAGCAGCGCCTCCACGCCGGACAGCAGCCGCCCGGCCCGCTCGACCGGCAGGTAGCGGGTGTCGGCGGTGACGGCCAGTTCCACCGCGCCGGGGGCTTCGCGCACCTGCACCCGGCAGCGCCACGCGAACCGGTCCAGCTCCCCCACCCAGCGCACCGCGTCCGGTGCCACCATCGCCCGCAGGGTCGCCTCGTCCGGACCGGCCTCCCCCGGGTGCACCCCGGGGTCGAGCCGGGTGTCGTTGAGGTAGCACAGCGGGGCCAGCACGCGGCGGTGGTCGTCGCCCCGCTCGGTGAACGCCCGCTCGAACTCCACCGGGTCGTAGTAGGCGTGCCGGTAGGCCTCCAGGCCCGCCCGCCCGGCCCGGGACAGCAGGGTGCCGAAGTCGGGCCGCCCGGTCAGGTCGAGCCGGCACAGCCCGATCTGGTTGAGGGTGGCCACCGCCCGGTCGTACCCGGGTGGGAACCGGTTGTTGGCCATCACCACGATGCCGCAGGCGTCCTGCCCGGTGTGGCCGCAGAGCACGGCGGCGGTCGCGGCGAGCAGGGCGGTGGACGTGCTGACGCCGTACCGGGTGGCGACCAGCCGGGACGCGTGCAGCACCGCCGCCGAGACCAGCGAGCCCTGCCGGTAGCGGGGCGTCCCGCCGGCCCCGACCGGGTCGGCCAGGGTCATCGGCAGGCCGGGGAACTGCCGCAGCCAGTACGCCACCGCCCGCTGCGACCGCCGCTGGTGCGCCGTGCGCTCCTGCCCGGCGACGTCCAGCGACTGGAGACCGGGCGGTTTGTCGACCGTCCCGCGCAGCAGCAGCAGACGCAGGTCCCGCAGCACGGTGGCCGCCGCGTGGAAGTCGACGGCGCAGTGGCTGAACACCAGCACGACCTGCCGTACCGTGTCGGCGACGGTGACCAGCGCGACCCGCAGCGGATACTCGACGGCGTGGTCGAACGGCGACCCGGCCAGTCGCGCGGCCAGCTCCGCGGCGGCCCGCGCGCCGTCCGGGTCGCCCGCCGGCCGGGGTACGGCGTGCACGTCCACCGGCAGCCGGCCCGCCGCCGACGCCTCCTGGCACAACTGCCCGTCGTAGAGGCGGACCCGGGTACGCAACGACTCGTGCCGGGCGAGCAGCGCGCCCACCGCCCGCACCGCCCGGGGCACGTCCACCCCGGCCCGCGCCGAGACCGCCAGGGTGCGGGGCAGGGTGAGCACCCGGTACGCGGCGGGGGCCGCGAACTCCGCCACCGTCCGCCACATCGCCCGCTGCCCCCAGGTCAGCGGCGCGGTCGCGGCCCGACCCCCCGAGAACTCGGCGTACGTCGACCCGTCGGCGGCGGCCGTCCACCCGACCGGCGGGACGACGGCGGTCCCGGCGACGGCGGTCCCGGCGACGGGTGACCAGGGCCAGGGGACGTCGTCGAAGGCGGCCCGCACCAGCAGGTCCTCCAGGCCCCGCAGGAACGGCTCGACCGTCTCCAACGGAAGCTGCCGGGTGTCGACGGTGAGCGTGACGCCCACCCCGGCCGGCTCGTCCACCACGTGGGTCAGCAGGTGCCAGGCCGCCTGGTCGAGTCCCGCCGTCCAGCCGAAGGTGCTGTCGGCCGTGGCCGCCCGCAACGCCTCCCGGGTCACCGCCGGCAGCCGGTCGACGCCGCCGACCGGCAACCGGACGTCGTTGAAGTAGTGGTGCGGCTGGAAAGCCGACGCCGGGTCGACCCCCCGTCGCTCGAACGCGAGCCGCAGCGCGACCGGGTCGTAATACGCGTGCCGCAACGCATCCAGGGACACCCGCCACACCCGGGACAACAACTCCCCGAAATGGGGACGACCCGACACGTCCAGCACGCCGAAACCGATCTGGCCGAGATTGGCGACGGCATTCGCGTACGCGGTGCGAAACCTATTGTGGGCCATCGGGAAAATGCCGGTGCGTTCCCGGTGACCGTGGCTTGCGGCCATCGCCGTCACCCCGGCCAGCAGCACCGCGGAGCCGCTGACCCGGTGCCGGGCGGCGATCAGCCGGATGGCCGGGTCGACAGCGGCGGAGACCAGCACGCCGCGTCGCCACGGCGGCGTCAGCCCCGGACCCGGCGCGGGCAGCGGCGACGGCGGCAGCCGGTCGAACCCGCGCAGCCAGTGCCCGACCGCCCGCGCCGACCGGCCCTGGTCGACCCCGTGCTGCCGGCGCGCCACGTCCAGCGACTGCGGGCCGGCCGGGGTGGACAGGCCACCGCGCAGCACGAGCAGCCGCAGGTCCCGCAGCACCACCTCGGCGGCGTGCGCATCCACCGTGGAGTGGCTGAACACCACCACGATCTGCCGTACCCGGTCGTCGACGGTCACCAGCGCGACCCGCAGCGGCCATTCGGCGGCGTGGTCGAACGCGACGTCACCGAGCCGGCCGGCGACCTCGCGGGCGGTCTGCGCACCGTCGTCGGCCCCCGGGCTGACCAGCAGCGGCAGCACCCCGGCCGCCGCCGTCTCCTGGCGGGGCACGTCGTCGACGACCCGTACCCGGGTGCGCAGGGCACCGTGCCGGCCGACCAGCGCGCCGACCGCCCGGACCACGGTGGTGACGTCCGCCCCGGCCCGTGTGGACACCGGCACGGTGCGGCGCAGGTTGAGGAAGACGTGGTTGGAGCCGTACCGGGCGAGGGACCGCCACATCACCTGCTGGGCCCAGGTCAACGGCGCCGACCCGGCCCCGTCACCGGAGAACTCGGCGGGCAGCAGTGTCTCCGCCGCCCATTGCGCGGGCACCACCACGTCAGCGAATCGCATTCCCGACCGTACGACGCGACGACCGTCACCGAATCGCTCGAAGGTGCTTTCCATAGTGGACCGATCAGCCGATCCGACAGTTCGGGCCCGCCGGGCAGACTACTGGCCACTGCCCGCACCGTTTCGAGTAAGGCACCGCGTGACGAACGTTGACGTACCGACGCGGGCCGCCCCGCCGCATTCCACCATCCCCCGGGCCGAAGGAAATCCCCGGCTGTCATTCGCCCAGGAGCGGATCTGGTTCACCGAACAGCTCTCCCCCGGCACCGCCGCGTACGTCGTGCACGCGACCGTGCGGCTGCGCGGGCCGTTCGACGTCGACCTGCTGCGCGCCGCCCTCGACACCACCGCCGCCCGGCACGACAGCCTCCGGATGCGGTTCACCGAGAGCGCCGACGGGGAGCCGCTGGTGACGGTGCTGTCCGAGGTGCGGGTGCCGGTGACCGTCACCGCCGCGCCGGGCGCCGACGCCGCCCACGCCCTCGTCGCCGACTCCGTGCACACCCCGTTCGACCTGGCCGTCGCGCCGCTGCTGCGGGTGCTCGTCGTCCGGCTGGCCGACACCGAACACCTGCTGCACCTGGCGATGCACCACATCGTCAGCGACGGCTGGTCGCTGGACCTGCTGCTCGGCGAGATCGCCGCCGGCTACGCCGCGCTGCGCGACGGCGGCGACCCGCCCGCACCGCCGACCACCGGGTACGTCGACTACGCCGGCTGGCAGCGGGACCGGCTCGACGGGCCGCCGACCGGCGACGGGTTCGCCCACTGGACCCGCGCGCTGGCCGGGGTGCCGCCGCTGGAGCTGCCCACCGACCGGCCCCGACCGGCCGTGCAGTCGTACGCGGGTGCGACCCACCGGTTCACCGTCGACGCCGACCTCACCGACGGGCTGCGCCGGCTGGGCCGCGCCCACCGGGCCACCCTCTACATGACCCTGCTCACCGGCCTGCAGGCCGTGCTGTTCCGCTACAGCGGGCAGCGAGACTTCGCCGTCGGCTCCCCGGTGGCCGGGCGGGTGGTGCCCGAGCTGGAACACCTCGTCGGCCTGTTCGTCAACACCCTGGCCCTGCGCGCCGACCTCTCCCCGGACCCGGCGACCGCCGCCGAGCCGGGCTTCGCGACCCTGCTGCGCCGCAACCGGGGCACCGTGGTGCGCGCCCTGGCCCACCAGGAGATCCCGTTCGAACGCCTGGTCAAGGAGCTGAACGTCACCCGGGACGTCGCCCGCGCCCCGGTGTTCCAGGTGCTGTTCACCCTGCAGAACTACGCCCGGGGCGGTAACCGGTGGCCCGCCGGCCTGCACGCCGAACCGGTCGGCACCGACGCGGCCAGCGCCCGCTTCGACCTGTCGCTGTACGTCGCGGAGAGCGCCGACGGGCTGCGCGGCACGTTCGTCTACCACACCGACCTCTTCGACGCCGCCACCGTCGCCGGGCTGGCCGAAAGCTTCCGGACCCTGCTGCGCGCCGCCGTCGCCGAACCGGACCGGCCCGTGGTCGACCTGGACCTGCTCGACCCGGCCGGCCGGGACCGGATGCTGGCCCTCGCCGGGGACCGGGCCGGCGGACCGCCGTCCGGCGCCGGGGTCACCGGCGCGGCAGTCACCCTGGCCGACCTGATCGACCCGCACGTCGCCGCGAGCCCCGACGCACCGGCCGTGGTCTGCGGCACCGACCGGATCGGCTACCGGGAACTGGACCGGCGGGCCAACCGGCTCGCCCACTGGCTGAGGGCCCGGGGGGTCGGCCCGGACCGCCTCGTCGGGGTGCTGCTGGAGCAGTCGGTCGAGCTTGCCGTGACGCTGCTCGGGGTGCTGCGGGCCGGCGGCGCGTACCTGCCGCTGGACCCGGAGCAGCCGGCCGCCCGGCTGGGGCTGATGCTCGCCGACGCCCGGCCGGCCGTGCTGCTGACCGGTACCGGGCTGCGCGACCGGCTGCCCGCCGGGACGGCGGCGACCTGCCTGGACGAGATCACCGCCGAGCTGGCCGCCCAGCCGGACGACCGACCGTCGAGCGGGTCACGCGGCGACGACCTGGCCTACGTCATCTACACCTCCGGCTCGACCGGCACCCCGAAGGGGGTGGCCGTGCCGCACCGGCCGGTGCTGCGCTACCTCGACGGGGTGGCGGACCGGTTCGCGGTCGTCCCGGCCGCCCGGTACGGCCTGATGCAGTCGATGTCGTTCGACTTCGCCGTCACCGTGTTCTACCTGGCGCTGGCCACCGGCGGCGCGGTGCACCTGCTCCCCCGCCGGGGCACCGGGGCGGAACTGGCCGCCCGGCTGCGCGAGGAACGGATCGACTACCTGAAGATCACCCCGTCGCACCTGGCGGCGCTGACCGCCGACTGCGCACCGGAGGACCTGCTGCCGGCCCGCGCGCTGATCCTCGGCGGTGAGGCGTCCGACCTGGAGCGGATCGCCCCGCTGGCCGCCGGGCCGACCCGGGTGTTCAACCACTACGGGCCCACCGAGGCCACCGTCGGCGTGGCCACCTACCGGGTGCCGGCCGACGCGCCGGACGTCGGCCCGGTGCCGACCGGCCGGCCGCTGCCGTACGCCTCGGTGCACGTGCTCGACGAGCGGATGCGCCAGGTGCCGGTCGGCATGCCCGGTGAGGTGTACCTGGGCGGCGACCGGCTCGCCCGGGGTTACCTGAACCGGCCCGGCCTGACCGCCGACCGGTTCGTGCCCGACCCGTACGGGCCGCCGGGGGCCCGGCTGTACCGCACCGGCGACCTGGCCCGCTGGCGGGCCGACGGGGAACTGGTCTTCCTCGGCCGGCGCGACCACCAGGTGAAGATCCGTGGTTACCGGGTCGAGCTGGGCGAGGTGGAGGCCGCCCTGCGGGACTGCCCGGGGGTACGCCAGGCGGCGGTGCTGCTGCGCGACGACCGGCTGGTGGCCTATCTGGAGGCGGAGCCGGACGCGGACGACCCGGACCCGGCGCGCTGGCGTCGCCTGCTCGCCGGGCGGCTACCCGAACACATGGTGCCCACCCGGTGGGTGGTGCTGGACCGGCTGCCGTTGCAGGAACACGGGAAGGTGGACCGGCGGGCCCTGCCCGAGCCGACCGACGACGGCCCGACCGGCGAGCGGGTGCCCCCGGTCGGGCCGGTGGAGACGCTGGTGGCCGACGTGTGGCGGGCGGTGCTCGGGGTGCCCGAGGTCGGCGTCACCGACGACTTCTTCGACCTGGGCGGGCACTCGCTGCTGGCCACCCGGGTGGTGGCCCGGCTGCGCCGGGAACTGCCCGCCGTCGTCGACGGCACCCCGCCGACGGTCAGCGTGATGGACCTGTTCCGGCACCGCACCGTACGCGAACTGGCGGACCTGCTCGCCGGGCCCGACGCCGGCCGGACCGTGCTGCTGCACGAGCTGACCCCACCGGTACCCGCCGCCGACCGGGTCGCCACCCTGCTCTGCGTCCCGTACGGCGGGGGCAGCGCGGTGGTCTACCAGCCGCTGGCCGACGCGCTGCCGGCCGGGTACCGGCTGCTGTCGGTGGCCGTACCCGGACACGACATCGGCCTCGCCGACGAGCCCGCGCCGATCGCCGACGTCGCCGCCGGCGTGGTCGCGGAGGTGCTGGGCCGGGTCACCGGCCCGCTGATCGTGTACGGCCACTGCGGCCCCGGCGGGGCGCTGGCCGTGGAGGTCGCCCGCCGGTTGGAGGCCGCCGGACGGGACCTGCTCGCGGTGTACCTCGGCGCGGTGTTCCCGTTCGCCCGGCCCGCCGACGGGCCGCTCGGGCCGCTGCTGCGGCTGCGGCTGGCCGAGCGGCTGCGCAGCGACCGGATCTACCGCACCTGGTTGCAGGCGCAGGGCACCGCCGTCGGCTCACTCGCCCCCGACGAGGTGCGGTTCCTGGTCCGGGCGATGCGGCACGACGCCCGGGTCAGCGAGGACTACTTCACCGCGCTGATGCGCCAGCGGGTCACCCCGTTGCGCGCGCCGGTGGTCTCCGTGGTCGGCGAGCGGGACCGCAGCACCGACTACCACGAGGAGCGGTACCGGGAGTGGCACTTCCTCAGTGACCGCACCGCGCTCGCCGTGATCGACGAGGGCGGGCACTACTTCCTGAAGTACCGGGCCGCCGAACTGGCCGAGATCGTCACCGGCGTGCACCGGCGGCTCGACGCCCCGCCCCGGCCCGTCCCGGCCGGACCGCCGGCGACGCCACCGCCCTGGCGGCTCACCGCCGTCTCCCGCACCGGCCAGGCCCCGACGGTCGACGGCGACCGGGACCGCGGCGACCCGTCGCCGAGCCTGCGCCGGTTCGGGCTGGTCGCCGCCGGTCAGGTGGTGTCCGGGCTGGGCACCGCGCTGACCACCTTCGCGATCCCGCTGTGGATCTACACGCAGACCGGGTCGCTCGCCCGGTTTGCCCTGTTCGCCGTGCTCGGCCTGCTGCCCGGGCTGCTGGTCGCGCCGCTGGCCGGGGCGCTGATCGACCGCACCAGCCGGCGGCGGGTGCTGCTGTGCGCCGGCCTCGCCGCCGGCAGCGCCAACGCGGTGCTCGCCGGGCTGGTGTTCACCGACCGGGTGCAGGTGTGGCACTTCTATCCGCTGGTCGGCTGGCTGTCGGTGGCGCTGGCCTTCCAACGGCTCGCGTTCGTCTCGGCGGTGCCGCAACTGGTGCCCAAACGCTTCCTCGGGCACGCCAACGGCCTCACCCAGACCGCCGTCGGCCTCACCCAGTTCACCGTGCCGCTGCTCGCCGTGGCCCTGCTGGAGACCGTCGGGCTGCGCGGCATCCTGCTTGTCGACGTGGCGTCGTACCTGTTCGCGGTGGGGGTGCTGGCGGTCGTCCGGTTCCCCCGTACGCTGGCCATGCACCGCCGCGAGGGCATCGGCGCCGAGATCGTCGCCGGGTTGCGCTACGCGCTGCGGCGACGGGAGTTCCGCGCCATGCTGGCGTTCTTCGCCGCGCTGAACTTCTTCCTGTTCCCGGTGCTGTTCCTGCTCTCCCCGCTGGTGCTCGGCTTCGCCGACCTCACCGACGTGTCCCGGATCGCGCTGACCGGTGGGGTCGGCGCGGCCACCGGTGGGCTGGTGATGTTGCTGTGGGGTGGCCCCCGGCACCGCCGGATGCGGGCGGTGCTGCTGGGCACCCTCGGCATCGCGGTGGCCGCCGTGCTGACCGGGCTGCGGCCCAACCTGCTGCTCATCGGGGCCGGCGCGTTCGGCATGTACCTGGCGCTGGGCATCGTCAACGGCGTCTACCAGACGATCATCCAGACCAAGGTGCCGGCGCGGGTGCACGGCCGGGTGTTCGCGGTCAACCAGATGGTCGCCCAGTCCACCCTGCCGCTGGGCTGGGGTCTCGTCGCCCCGTTCGCCGCCCGGGTGGCCGAGCCGACGCTGCTGCCCGACGGGGCGCTGGCCGGCACCGTCGGCGCGGTGCTCGGGGTCGGACCGGGTCGCGGGCACGGGCTGCTCTACGTGCTGTTCGGGGTGTGCATCGCGCTGACCGCGCTGGTGTCGCTGGCCACCCCCACCCTGGCCCGGTTCGACGACGAGGTGCCCGACGCGCCCCCGGACGACCTGGTCGGCCTGGAGGAACGCCGGGCGCGCACGACCGACCCCGCCGACCGGACCCCGGTGGGCGTCGGGACGACGGGAGGGTCGCGGTGACCACGACACCCACCGGGACGCCGCCGCCGCGTACCCTGCCCGAGCTGCTCGACTGGCGTACCGGGCTGCACCCCGACCGGGTGGCGGTCGAGGTGCACCAGGTGGCCACGCTGACCTTCGCCGGCTGGTCCGCCGGGGCGCGGGCCGTCGCCGCCGCGCTGCGCCGTCGGGGGCTGCGCCCCGGTGACCGGGTCGGCCTGGTCTTCGGCCCCCGCGACTGGGTCCGGTACGCGGTGACGTACTGCGGCGTGCTGTGGGCCGGCGGGGTGGCGGTGCCGCTGTCCGACCGGCTGGCCGCCGGGCAGCTCGGCTACGCGCTGACCCACTGCGCGGCCACCGCCGTCGTACACGGCGACGACACCCCCGCCCCGCCCGCCCCACCCGGCGTGGCGGTGTTCGGCGACGCCGAGCTGCGCGCCGACGGGTCCGCCGACGGCGAACCGTGCGCCGCCCACCCCGGCGACCTCGCCCAGATCCTCTACACCTCGGGCACCACGGGCCGACCCAAGGGGGTGGCCGCCCGGCACGCCAACCTCACCGCCGGTGCGCCGCACCACCCACGCCGGCTGGCGCTGGCCCACTCGCAGCGGTTCCTGCACGCCTTCGCGATCGGCACCAACGCCGGGCAGACGATGCTGCTCAACGCGTTGACCGCGAAGGCCGCCGCGCTCACCCTGCCCCGGTTCACCCCGGTCCGGTTCGCCCGGCTGGTCGCCGCCCCCGGCACCGGGACGGTGTTCGTGGTCCCGTCGATCGCCATCGAACTGCTCGACTCCGGCGCGCTGCGCGACCGCGACACCAGCGGCGTACAGCTGATCGGCTCCACCGCCGCGCCGCTGCCCCCGGCGGTCGCGGCCCGGCTCGCCGCGGCCTTCCCGCAGGCGACGATCGTCAACTACTACACCTCGACCGAGGCCGCCCCGGCGCAGACCACGATGATCTACGACCCGGCCCGGCCGGACGCGGTCGGCCGGCCGGTCGGGGGTCAACTGCGGGTCACCGACGCCGACGGCCGGCCGTTGCCCGCCGGGACGACGGGCGAGGTGTGGCTGCGCGCCCCGCACCCGCGCGCCTACTACCGCGACGACACGGCGAACCGGGCCACCTTCCGCGACGGCTGGGTGCGGATGGGCGACGTGGGCCGGATCGACGCCGACGGCTACCTCTACCTCACCGACCGGCACCAGGACGTGATCAAGACCGGCGCGTTCAAGGTCTCCACCGTCGAGGTCGAGGCGGCGCTGCACGAGCATCCGCTGGTCGCCGAGGTGGCCGTGGTCGGGGTGCCGCACCCGGTGCTCGGGTCGGCGGTGGCCGCCGCCGTCGTGGCCCGGCCGCAGGCCGGCGCGGACGGGCTGACCCTGCCGGCGCTACGTGGTTTCCTCGCCGACCGGCTCGCCGACCACCAACTGCCCGCCCGGCTGCTGCTGCTTCCGCGGCTGCCCCGCAACGAGGGTGGCAAGGTGCTCAAACGGCAGCTCACCGCCCTGTTCGACAACTGACCACCCGCACCGACAGCACGACCATGGGAGAACATGTGGGCACCGCCGAGGCGACCTTCGCGCAGCACGCCGTCTGGTTCACCGAACAGGCCGGGGTCGCCGGCACGGCGTACCACATGGCGGTGGGCATCCGGTTCGGCGCGGAGCTGGACCGGGCGGCCCTCGTCGCGGCGTGCGCGGCGACGGTCGCCCGGCACCCCGTCCTGGCCGCCCGGGTCGACACCGACGAGGACGGCACCCCCCGCCTGACGCCCGCCGACACCCGCCCGGCGGTCACCTCCGGCGCGCTGACCGACGCGCGGGTCGCCGAGGAGATCGCCCGACCGTACGACCTGCGGACCGGCCCGCTGGCCCGGTTCACCCTGCTGACCGGGGCGACGGGCGACCACCTGCTGCTGGTCACCGCGCACCACCTGGTCTTCGACGGCACCTCCAAGGACGTGCTGGTCGCCGACCTCGCCGCCGGCTACGCCGCCGCCCGGTCCGTCGACCCGGCACGCGACCCCGCCCCGGGACCGGCCGACGCCCGCCGGCAGGCCGGTGAACAGCCGTGGCCCGGAGCCGACCACGCCGGCCTCGCGGCGACCGAGCGGCAGCGGATCGCCGCCGACCTGCCCGCCGCCCGCGACTTCTGGGCGCGGCACTGGTCCGGCCCCGGCGACGTGGTGCTGCCCGGCCTGCGCCGGCTGCCCACCGGTGCCGAACCCGGCGGCACCGTCGAGGTGGCGTTGCCCGCCGACGTGGCCGACGGCATCGGCCCGGCGGCCCGGTCGCTCGGGGCCACCCGCTTCGAGCTGCTGTTCGCCGCGCTGCACGCCCTGCTCGGACGGTACGGCAACCGGGACCTGCCGATCGGGGTGGCGCTGTCCACCCGTACCCCCGACCAGGCCGACCGGATCGGACTGTTCGTCAACGAACTGCCGGTCACCGTCGCGCCGGCCGACGGCACGTTCCGGGCGCACGCCCGCGCCGTGCGGGACCGGCTGCGCGAGGTGTACCGGTACCGGGCCGTACCGCTGGCCCACGCGGTGCCCGGCCTGCGCCCCGCCCCGGCGCTCACCCCGGTCAGCGTCGGCTACCGGCGACGTGGTGGCGAGCCGACCTTCCCCGGGGTGACCGCCGGGGTCGACTGGACGCTGTTCGGCGGTGCCGCCCGCAACGCCCTGCACGTGCAGATCGTGGACGCCCCCACCGGCCTCACGGTGAGCCTCCAGCACAGCCCGGCGGCGGTGCCGACCGATGCGGTACGCCGGATCGGGGCGCACCTGCGTACCCTGCTCGCCGCCGCGCTCGCCGACCCGGACCGGCCGGTGGCGCAACTGCCGGTGCTGCCCGCCGACGAATTCGACCGGGTCACCCGGGAGTGGAACGACACCGGCCGGGCGTACCCCGCCGGGGCGAGCGTGCCCAGCCTGTTCGCCGCCCGGGTCGCCGCCGACCCGCACGCGCCGGCCGTGGTCGACGACGACCTGACGCTCAGCTACGCCCAGCTCGACGCCGCCGCCGACCGGCTGGCCGGGCTGCTGCGGCAGCGCGGGGTCGGGCCGGGTTCGCTCGTCGCGGTCGCCCTGGACCGGTCCTGGCGGGCGGTGGTCACCCTGCTGGCGGTGCTGCGCTGCCGGGCGGCGTACCTGCCGGTGGACCCGCAGCACCCGCCGGCCCGCCGGGAACTCGTCCTCGCCGACGCCGACCCCGCGCTGGTGGTGACGCCGACGGCGGGCGGGCTGCCTTGGCCCACCCTCGCCCTCGACGGGGTCGACCTGCTCGCCGGGCCGGTGCCGACGCCGGCCGGCCCCGCCGGGTCGCCGGCCGCCGACGACCTGGCCTACCTGCTCTACACCTCCGGCTCGACCGGCCGGCCCAAGGGCGTCGCGGTCCGGCACGGCGCGCTGACCAACCTGCTGCTGGGCGTACGGGACCTGCTGGGCAGCGGCCCCGCGCACCGGTGGCTGCACCTGACGTCGCTGTCGTTCGACATCTCCACCGTGGAGGTCTTCCTGCCGTTGGTCACCGGCGGCCGGGTGGTCGTCGCCTCGTCGGTCGGCCCGTTGGACGGCGCGGGTGTGCTGCGGCTCGTCCGTGCCGCCGGGGTGACCCACGCCCAGGCCACCCCCTCGGGCTGGCGGGTGCTGCTGGAGGCCGGCCTCGGCATGCCCGGACCGGACGCCGCCGGGGTCGCGCCGACCCCGCTGGTCGCCGTCACCGGCGGCGAGGCCCTGCCGCCCGCCCTGGCCCGAGAGCTGCGGGCCCGCACCGCCCGGCTGGTCAACGGGTACGGCCCCACCGAGGCGACGGTGTACGCCACGATGGCCGACGTCCCCGCCGACCCCGACGAGGTCACCATCGGACGGCCGCTGCCGAACGTGCGGGCGTACCTGCTGGACGCCACGGGACAGCCGACGCCGATCGGGGTGCCGGGCGAGCTGCACCTGGCCGGGGCCGGACTGGCCGCCGGCTACCGGGGGCACGCCGACCGGACCGCCGAGGTGTTCGTGCCGGACCCGTTCGGGCGGCCCGGAGAGCGGCTCTACCGCACCGGTGACCGCTGCCGGTGGCTGCCGGACGGGCGGCTGGACTTCCTCGGCCGCACCGACGACCAGGTCAAGATCCGGGGGCACCGGGTGGAGCTGGGCGAGATCGACGCCCGGCTGCTCGACCATCCGGACGTGGCCGACGCGGCGACGGTGCTGCGGTCCGACGCCGACGAACCCCGGCTCGTCGCCTACCTGGTGGCCCGTGCCGGTGCCGTCGTCGAGCCGGCCGGGCTGCGCCGGCACCTGGCGGCGAGTCTGCCGCAGGCCGTGCTGCCGACCGACTTCGTGCCGCTGGACCGGCTGCCGTCGAGCCCGAACGGCAAGGTCGACCGGGCCGCCCTGGCCGCCCGGGACCTGACGACCGACCTCACCCGGGGCACGGCCGCCGGGCCGGACCGCGACGCCGGGCCGGGCGGCAGCACCACGCCCACCGCCGAGGCCGTGCCGGACGGCGGCGGCGTGCCGGACAGCGGCGGCGCCAACGACGATCCGGTGGTGACCGAGCTGCGGCTGATCTGGCAGGAGGTGCTGCGGATTCCCGACATCGGTGTGCACGAGGACCTGTTCGACCTGGGCGGCCACTCCCTCACGATCACCCGGATCAGTGGCCGCATCCAGCAACGACTCGGCGTCGAGGTGCCCCTGGACGCCTTCTTCGACACCCCCACCATCGCTGAGATCGCCGAGATCATCCGGCCGTCCGTGAAGGAGTGCTGATGGACACCAGGGACACCACCGACCTGCGGCTGCGGCTCGCCGACCTGGTCAGCGAGGCCACCGGGGGCGAGGTCGCGGCCACCGACCTGCTCACCGGCGGTTCGATGGTCGCCCTCGGCGTCGACTCCCTCGGCCTGCTGCGCCTGGTCGACGCGATCGAGTCGGAGTACGACGTCGAGGTCGAGCTGAACGGCCCCGGGCGGCCCCTGGACACCCTCGACGACCTGGTCGCGCTGCTGGCCGCCGCCGGGCCCGACGACACCCGCTGACGGTGTGCCACCCGGGCGGGGACGGTCAGGGCAGCCAGGACGCCTCCGCCGACGCCCGGGACGCCGCCTCCTCGTAGACCGCCACCGCCAGCCACGACTCGGCGAACGCCTGCCCGTCGTCGTCGGTGAGCCGCCCGAAGGCGTCCCGGGGCCGGGCCCGGGCCGCCGAGCCCATCGCGGCGAGCAGGTGCGCGCCGAGATCCAGGCGGGCCAGCCGCAGCGTCCGCTCCGTCGGGTCGGCCAACGCCTGGATCGCCCGGCCACCCGAGACGACCCGCTCCACCTGCCGGCGCAGCAGCCCCAGGGCGGGATCGCCGAGCCGGGGACGTGGCACGGACGCGTCCGGGAGCCGGTCGTACGGTGGCACCGCCCCCGCGCCGTCGCCCGTCCTGAGCTGGCTCGCGTGCAGCCGGTCGTAGCCGAGGTCGACGTGGCCCGCCCAGCTCTGCGGCAGGGTGAGCCCCGGTCCGTCGCCGTCGACCGGTCCCACGGCGAGCGCCTGCACGGTCGCCCGGCGGGTCGGATCGAGGCGGCCCACCAGGCGCAGCCGTGCCCCCACCGCCTGCCCGAGCAGGCGCAGGTTGGCCCGGTGCGGCAGAGCGGTGTGCTCGTCGGCGACGGTCAGCGTCAGCACCGCCCCGTCGTCGGTGCCGGCCAGGACGGTGTGGTCGTGCCCGCCGAGCACCCGTACGGTCACAAAGAGCAGGTCGGCACCGGCGGGACGCTCCGGCAGCGGCAGTGCCACCGCGCCGAAGGCCCGGCGGACCTGCTCGGGCAGGGGCTGCGCCCAGAGCCCGGCGAGGGGTTCGTCGGCCCAGCCGACCCCGGCGGCCCGCGCCGCCCGGACCGCCCGGCCGGCACCCAGCTGCCCCGACTCCGAGGCGGTGCCGCCGGACACCACCAGCCCGGCCCGGGTGAGCTGCCGGTGGCTGAGCCCCGACTCGCCCACCGCCACCGTCGCGTCACCCGCCCCGGCGGCCCGGCCCACGTCGCCCGGGGCGAGATCGGCGACCGTCCAGAGTCGACCGTCGCGGTCGGCCAGGTAGGTGACCACCCCGGCGTATCCGGAATCGGCCACCACCGGGACCGTGCACAGCCCGTACAGGCGCAGGCCCGCCTGCGGGTCGTAGGCCCGCCGGGCGGTGCCCAGCAACGCGCCCGGGTCACCGGCCGGCGTGTCCCCGCGCAGCCGGCGGGACACGGACAGCAGCTCCCGCAGGTCGTCGGTCAGGTCGGCCAGCCGGTGCTGGGATTCGCCGTCGCGGGCGGCCCGCAGCCCGGCCGCGACCCGGGTGCCGGACGTCGCCGCCCGGTGCAGGCCGTTGACCCGTGCCTCGTGCACCGCCCGCAGCAGGGCGGTCCGTAGCACCACCCCGCAGCCGACGGTCCCCGCCTCGAGCACCGCCACGCCCACCCGCCACAGCCCGTCGGCGGCGGCCCGCTGCCGTCCGGTGAGGGCGGGGGGCGACCCGGTGCCATCGGCCACCGCGTCGCCGGCCACCCCGGCGGGCGGGTCGGCGACGGCAGCCGGACCGACGGTCCGGTCGGCGGTCGGCGGCGGGGCCGCGTCGCCAACCGGGGCCGCGTCGTCCACGGAGGCCCCGTCGTCCACCGGCACCCCGTCGTCCACCGGGGCCAGGGCGAGCACCGCCATCCGGTGCAGGCAGTTCGGCGCGAGCAGGCAACTGCACCGGGCGTCGGCGGCACGGCGCACCACCCCGTCGACCGGCACCAGGGTCACCGTGGTCGCCTCGTCGACCCGGACCGTCACCGCACCGGCCGTGCCGGTGACCGGCCAGCCGCCTGCCCGCACGACCGCGTCGTCGACCTTGCGGCGCAGCCGGGCGGGCAGCGCCTCCAACGCCTCGGCCAGCACCGGGGCGGTCACCGGCGGCAGGCCGGTCACCGCCGCACCTGCTCGCCGACCCACCGGGCCAGCTCCAGCGGGCTCAACGCGGCGACCGGCATCCCCGCCGCGACCAGTTGACCCGCCGCCGCCACGGAGTACCGGGGTCGGCCGGTGTCGTCCAGGCTGGCGCAGCCCAGCACCTGACAGCCCGCCTCGACCAACGCCCGGGTCTCGGCCAGCAGACCACCCATCGGGTACCCCTCCTCGAAGTCGCTGATCACCACCACCATCGTCCGCTGCGGAACGGTGACCAGGGACCGGGCGTAGCGCAGCCCGGCCGCGATGTGCGTGCCCCCGCCGACGCTGACCTCCAACAGCAGGGCCAGCGGGTCGTCCACCCGCTCGGTCAGGTCCACCACCTCGGTGGAGAAGGCGACGAAGTGCGTGCTGAGCGCCGGCACGCCGGCCAGCACGGCGGCGGTGAGCGCCGACCAGATCACCGACTCCTCCATCGAGCCGGAGACGTCGACGACGAGCACCAGCCGCCAGTCCACGCCCCGGCGGGCCCGGGTGTGGAACACCGGCCGCTCCGGCACCAGCAGCACCCGGCCCTGCGCGTCGCGGCGGGCGGTGGCCAGGTTGGCCCGCAGCGTCCGGGGCAGGTCCAGCGGCCCACCCGGCCGGTAGGTGGGGCGGGGGGTGGTCAACCCGGTCAGCGCCGGGCGCAGACGGGCGGCCAACTGCCGGGTCAGCTCCGCCACGATCCGGGCCACCAGCGGGCGCAGCCGCGCCACCGTCGACTCCGGCAGCCCACCGGCGAGGGTGAGCACATCGCGGAGCAGCTCGACCGACGGGCGGACCGCCGCCGGGTCCAGCTCGGTGACCGCGTCCAGCCGGCCCGCCTCCACCGCCCGGGCCAGCACCTCCTCGCGTACGCCGGGGCCGAACAGGGCGGACAGTTCCCGCGCCCACTCCCGTACGCCGGGGAAGGACGCCTCCCTGCCGGCGCGACCGGCCGCCTCGGCCGCCGCCCCCTCGCCCCGGCCGGCCCCGTACAGCTCGTCGAGGGCGGTGGCGTACCGGCGGGCGCGCGGCCCGACCCGGGTCGACTCCCTGCCCAGCACCAGCCGCCACCGGTCCACGCTCGACAGCCCGCCGGCCGGGGCCCGCCGGATGGCCGGCCGCGTCGCGTCGGCGGGCGTCGGCGGCTGCGGCGACGGGTCGGCCGGCCCGGCGGCTAGCAGGCCCTGCGCCAGGAGCGCCCGGCGGCCCGCCGCGTCGGCGCGCAGCCGGACCAGCAGGGCGTCCGGGTCGTCGAGCACCGCGACGTCGGCGTCCGGGCCGGCGTCGTCGAGCCGACCCCGGACCACCTCCAGCAGCCGGTCCCGGCCGGCCGGGCTGACCACGTGGAAGCCGGCGCGCAGCGCCGGCAGCCGGGTCAGGAACTCCTCGTCGGGCAGGGTCTCGATCCGCTCCAGCAGCCCGTCGAACACCTCGCCGTTGGCCCGCAGCAGCGGTTCGGCGACGACCAGCAGCCCGGTCAGGTGTCCCTGGAGCTGCTGCCGCCCGGCGGGCGTGGACGCGGTGTCCACCCAGGACGCGACGAGTCGACCGAAGGCGGCGGGTTCCCGCAGGCCCAGCAGCACCCGGACCGCGCCGGCGGCGGCGGCCATCAGCGGGGTGCCCCGGGCGGCGAGCCGGGCCAGGCAGTCGGCCAGCCGCAGCCCCGCGCCGGCGGCGTCGGCCCGCTGGGCGAGCGTGGCCAGCGCCTCGGCGTCGGCCACGTCCTGCGCGCCGGCCAGCCCGTCGACCTGGCGGACCGCCGCGCTCTCCAACGTCTCGGCGACCCGACCCAGCTCGTCCGGTGGCAGGTCGACGCCGCCCGGCAGGTGACCCAGGCGCAGCCGGTCGAGCAGCGCCAGCGCGGTGACCAGTTCACCGAGGGTGCCCTCGGCCGGCACGGTGACCGCCACCTCGGCGAGCCGGCGGGCGGCCAGCCCGGTCAGGTCGCACCGCGCGGCGTCCGCCAGACCGGTGATCACGGCGGCGACGGTCGGTCCGTCCTCGGCGCGTTCCCGCCGTCGCCGTTCCACCAGCGCACCCTCGGCGGCCTGGCCGAGGGTCACCCCGCGCAGCCCGGCCACCTCGATCGTCGCCTCGGTCCGGGGCGACCACTGCACCCGCCACCGGGTGGTGACCGGGTCCACCCCGCCGACGCCTGCGCCGCCGACCTGTTCGGCGTACGCGACGTCACAGACCTGGAGCCGGTGCAGCGTGACCTCCCGTCGCCGGTCCAGGGCGGAGCGCAGCGGGTCCAGCCGCAGCTCCCGGGTCGGGTCGCCGGCACCGGGCAGGCGCAGCCCGGCCAGCAGCTCACGGACCGCCGGGGCCAGCCCGGAGCGGGGGGTGCCGGGGGCCAGCACGCCGTGCCGGTCCCCGACGAGCACCTGTTCCATCGCGTGCGCCACCGCCCGGCCCCGGCCGAGCACCTCCCCGTGGGCCAGCACGCTCTGGATCGCCTCGACCAGTTCACCCCGGCCCGGCGCGGGCAGGCCGCGCAGCCGGGCCAGGTCGAGCGCGAGCCGGACGGTCTCCCGGGCCTCCCCCGGGCCGGCCGGGTGACCGGCCCGGCGGATCGCCGCGCAGACCGCCACCACGGCGTCCGTCGTCGCCGACTCGACCGCCGCCGGGTCGCCGTCGGCGGTGAGCACCGACTGCTGCCACTGCGGGTCGCGGATGCCGGCGGGATAGCCCGACCGGGCGTCCAGCAGCCCGAACGTGTACGGCACCAGCGAGGTCACCACCGTCGGCGCGCCGGTCTGGCCGGCCGGTGGCGGGTCCTCCCGCCCGGTCAGCAGCGCCGGGGCCTCCTCCCTGACCAGCAGCGCCGGGGCGTGGAACGCGCCGACCAGGGCGGCGACCCGCCGCTGTCCCGCCTCCGCCAGGTGCTGCCGCATCCGGGCCTCGCGGCGCAGGTCCAGCGGGGACACCCCGGGCCCGCGTTCGGCGTCGGCGCGCAGCGCCCAGCCGACCGCGAGCGCCGCCCGGCGTACCGCCTCCGGGTCGGCGCCCGGGGCGCGGGCCTCGACCGTACGGTCCCACAGGTCCTCGTCGGCCCGCCCGCTGCCGGCGGCGCGCAGCGCGTCGACGAACGACCGGCCCGGCGTCGGGGCGGCACCCGGCTCCCGTTCCCGCCAGGCCGGGTCGACCAGCGGCAGGTCACACGGTACGACCGGAACCCCGTTGCGGGCGGCCCAGCGCACCGCGACCAGCTCCGGGGAGAAGTCGGCGAACGGGTAGAACGCCGGTCCGCCGCCGTCGCCGAGGACCCCGGCCAGCGCCACCGGGGCGGTGGTGGCCGGGTCGGCGAGCCACGGCAGCCACCGCCCCAGCTCCGGCGGGAGTTCCAGGAGCAGCACCTCGGGGCGGTACCCGGCCAGCAGCCGGGGCAGGGCCACCGCCAGCGCGGGCGAGTGGTGCCGTACCCCGATCAGGTACGGCCGGCGGTGCCCGGCCAGCGCGGCGACCGCGGCCGTGGGGTCGACAGGTGCAGGCCCTTCGGCGGGCGCGGTCGGGTCAGTCGGTGAGGACATCGCGCAGTTCCCACAGCCGCCGCCACAGTCGCGCGCCGTCCTCGGCCCGTCGCCGGACCGCGCCGTCCCAGTAGCCGAGCAGCTTGACCCCGTCGGCGGGGTCGTCCTTGCGGACCACGCCGAGCAGGTGCCCCGGCAGCAGCGACACCACGTCCCGGTCGCCGGGGAAGTAGGCCGCCGCCAGCGCCAGCGACGACGCGACCGCCACCGCCTCGGCGGTGCTCATCACGGTGGACGGCCGCTCCACCTCCCAGCCCTCGACCGACCGCCCGGCCCGCAGGTCACGGAACGCGGTGACCAGCGCCTCGAGCACGGCGTCGTCGACCGCGAACGGGGCGTGCACCCGCTCCAGGGTGGCGCGGGCCTGCCGCTGCACCAGGGCGATCTCCTGGGCCAGGTCACCGATCGGGCCGACGGTCTCGAAGTTGAACCGGCGCTTGAGCGCCGCCGACATCTCCGACACCCCCCGGTCGCGCAGGTTGGCGGTCGCGATCAGGGTGAACCCGGGCGCGGCGGGGACGGTGGCGTCGGCGGTGCCGGACAGCTCCGGCACCGCGATCCGCCGGTCGGACAGGATGGACACCAGGGCGTCCTGGACCTCCGGCAGGCAGCGGGTGATCTCCTCCACCCGGGCCACCGCGCCGGTGCGCATCGCGGCCAGGATCGGCGAGGGCACCAGCGCGGCGGCGCTCGGCCCGTGCGCGAGCAGCAGAGCGTAGTTCCAGCCGTAGCGGAGCTGGTCCTCGGTGGTGCCGGCGGTGCCCTGCACGACCAGTTCGCTGCTGCCGCAGATCGCGGCGGACAGCAGCTCCGACAGCATCGACTTCGCGGTGCCCGGTTCGCCGACGAGCAGCAGGCCCCGTTCCCCGGCGAGGGTGACGACGCAGCGTTCGACGAGTGCCCGTTCCCCGACGAACTTGGCGGTCACGGTCAGCGTGCGGGGCAGGTCGTCGCGGCGGGCCTGCCGGGGCAGCTCCAGCGCGACGCCGCCGCTGCCGACGATGAACGTGACGACCGCGCGCGGGGTCAACCGCCAGCCCGGCGGCCGGGGCCCGTCGTCGTACGCGGCGAGGAACGCCAGTTCGGCGGCGTGGGCGTGCTCGGCCGGCTGGACCTGCCGGGCAACCGGGGTGGTCGTGGTGGTCATCGGCGCCTTTCCGTAACGAGATCGTCGAAGCGGGGTGCGTCGCCGTCGCACAGCCGGGCCCAGGCGAGCGCGAACAGCCGGGGCGGGGGGGCCACCGGGGAGACGATGCCCAGGGCGGTCACCCCGCCCTCGCCGCCGATCAGCAGCGGGAGCTTCCACCGTTCCAGCGGCAGCAGCGGCGCCTTGAGCGCCAACCAGCCGCCGGGCAGGAACAGCGACCGCCCGGCCCGGGGCCGCTTCGCCGCCACCACGTGCCCGGTCGCGGCCAGCTCGGCGCGGGCGGCCTTGAGCCGGGCCGGCTTCCAGCCAGTCCACCGGGCCACGTTGCGGTCGGTCGGGTCGGGCAGGGCGAGCAGTTGCAGGTACAGCGCCGCGGCGTCGACACCCAGCCCGAGCGTCGTGGCGACCGTGGTGACCAGGTCGGCGGCGGAGCGGGTCGGGTCCTGCGCGAAGCCGTCGTCCATCGCCGGGACGACGTGCGACACCACCTCGGCGAGCTGGCCGCCGAGCAGCGCCCGCAGGGCCGCGAGCAGCTGCTCGTTGACGTGGTCGAGGCGGGCCCGCAGCACGGCCAGCGCCGGATCGTCCATCCCGGACAGCCGGGACGGGCGCAACCGGACCCGGTGCCAGCGGTCGGTCGGCGGGATCAGCACCGGGCCGACCTCGGTGCCGGCCGGGCCGGTCGTCACCGGCAGGCCGAACGCGGCGGTGAACGCCGGCAGCTTGGCACCGTCGACGTGCCCGATGGAGACGGTGAAGTCGGGGTCGGCCAGCCGCTGCCGGGCCAGGTCCGCGGCGACCGGCAGCGCCGCCCGGATCGGGTCGTCGACGGCCAGGTGGTACGCCAGCCACGGCAGCGTCCTGGTCAGCGCGATCAGCGCGTCGTCGTCGTCGATGCCGGTGTCGGACCCGGCCAGCCACCGGCCGTTGGCCGCGTTGGCGACCCAGTGGAGCACCGTCGAGGCCGGCAGCGGGCTGGACACCTCGGCCTTGTCCACCCTAACGATCAGCTCGTCGGGCACAGGCCGCCGTGGCCCGTGCCGCCGCACCCACTCCTGCACGATCAGGTCCTGGCGGGGCCCGTCGACCCACAGCCGCGCCGGGTCCTCGGGGATCAGTCGCCCGAGCAGGTTGGCGAAGGCCTGCCGGCCGCGACCGCCGGTGCCCCAGAACCGGGCCGCCGCGGCGGGGGCCGCCGGGTCGGGCAGTTCCAGGATGGTCAGCAGTTCGGCGGGGGCCCGCTCCCACACGAGCCGGGGCAGGCCCGCCAGCAGCAGCACCGCCTCGGCGTGGCTCATGCCCGCCGCCTCGGACAGGGTGCGGGCCCACTCGGGCTGCCACTCCAGCGGCTCGTTGGTCCGGGCGAGCCGGACGAACCCGTCGATCCGCTGCGGCGTGACGTCACCGGTCGGCAGGATCGTCTCCTCGGTGATCCGGAAGCCGGGCACCGCCGAGAACCGCCCGTTCGGCGTCCAGTCGAGCACGTCGACCTCCCGGTCGTCGGTGTCGACGGCGAGCACCAGCAGCCGCCGGTCGCCCACGGTCAGCACCTGCCCCCGGACCTGGTCGACCGGCTGGTGGGCGTCGGCGACCAGGGTGGCCCGCCGCAGCCGGCTGCCCGGGGCGAGGAGCCCGGAGCGGGCGCACACCTCCAGCATCGTCAGCAGCGCCTCGCGGACCTCGGACAGGCAGATCGGGGCCACCGCCCGGTACATCGCGGCCGGCAGCACCCCCAGCAGGTCGAACCAGTCGAGGTCACCGTCCAACTGGCCACGGACGTCCGGCGTCGGGTCGGTGCCGGTGAGCGCGGCGCCCGCGCGGGCGATCAGCCGCAGGGAGCTGTCCTCCGCGGCGTAGCAGTACTGGATCAGCCCGGCGAGTCCTTCGGAGAGCAGCCGGTCGACCGCCGGCGATGCGGCCGGGGCCTCCTGCGCCGGCAGGGCGTCGTTCTGCTCGCCGTCGAGCACGGCGGCCAGCGTCCGCAGCCGCGTCACCTGCTCGGCGGCCCGGGTGACGAGCCCGGCGACCCCGGCGACGAGGGCGGGCGCGGTGAGCTGCGGCAGGTGCCGGCCGACCAGGGCACGCACCTGGGCGGCGTCCAGCCCGGCCGCCTCGGCCAGCAGGGCGCCGGCCTGCGCGTCGGTGACGCCGCGCAGCGCCGCCGAGCCGGCCTCGTCGCGGGGCCGCAGGAAGTGCCAGTACTCCGCCGGCGGCACCAGCCGGCTGCCGGCGGCGAAGGCGGACCGCTCACCGCCTGACGGGTAGCGGCCGAGCAGGAAGCCGTCCTCGGCGCAGATCAGCAGCTCGCCGTTGGCGCCCCGGCCACCGTGCAGCAGTCCGAAGGTGGTGTCCGAGCCGGGGAACCGCACCGCCGCCGCGAGCCTGCCGTCGGCGGTACCCGCCGGCAGGACGAAGGAACGTCCGTTCACGGCCTCGCCGGACCAGCCGCCGTCCGCCCCGCGCCGCACCCGCCAGCCGGCCAGCCCGTCGGCGCGGCCCAGCGGGCTGTCGGACGACCTGGTGGGACGCAGCCAGGACGCGCCGGCGTCGAGGGGTCGACCGTCGACGGTGCCGTCCTCGAAGAACGTCGGCCGGGAGAACCGTCCGCGCTCGCCCGTCGTCGGGTCGTACTCCTGCCAGCCCAGCGGGTGGTCGGCGGCGCGTACCCAGTAGGTGTCGCCGTCGCTGATGACCCGGCCGCCGGTCCGCTCGGCCCGGTCACCGACCCGCAACGGACGCCGCCCCATGGTGCGCCCGCCGCCGGGCAGCGGCAGCGACAACTGGGGGTAGGTGGTGAAGGCGTCGTCGGCGAGGGTGAAGACGTCGTCCGGGGTGCCGCTCCAGTAGGCGGCCCGGTCCCGGCCCCGGTCCCAGCAGACCAGCAGTTGCCCGTCGACGTGGCGCAGCACCAGCCGCCAGCGGTACCGGTTCTCCCCGGCCGGGATGCGCATCAGGTGTTCCTGCTCCACCCCGTCCGGCCCGATGACCGTCACCAGGTCGCCGGTGAGCAGCAGCAGGTTCGGCCACTGGCCGGTGAGCTGCACGTCCGTCGTGGACCCGGCGAGCCGCTCGGCGGCGGTGTCCAGGGCTGGCCAGCCGTACTCGTCGAGCAGGCCGGAGCGCAGCGTACGGCCGAGGACCGGGCCGAGGTCGTGGTCGACGAGCCGGCGTACCGCGTCGGGGTTGACGGCGAAGCCGGTCGGGCAGGCGACGGTGCCGACCCGGTCGAGGTGCTGGTCGAGCGTCGGCAGCCCCTGTCGTCCGACGGCGTCGGCGAGGGTGTCCAGCCAGCTGCGCAGGGCGGTCCGCAGGCCGGGCACCGCGACGATCTCCCGTACCCGGGGCGTCGGGTCGTGCTGGTCCCGCCCACCGGTGCGCAGTCGCCGTTCGACACCCTCGACCAGCACCGGCAGGAACCGGGGGTCGGCGGCGACGGCGACCAGGTCACGCCGGCCGTCGGTGTCGTCGGAGAACCAGTTGTCCAGCCGGTGCCGGACGTCGCCGGCCGGGTCCGCGACGGGCACCCCCAGTGCCAGGCAGGTGTCGAGCAGGTCGAGGTCGACGGCGTCGTGGTCGCGGCAGAGCGCGACCGGCACCCCGTCGGCCTTGAGCCGTCCGGCCATCCGCTCCACCAGGGCGAGCAGCCCGGGGTGCCGCTTGCGGACCCGCCACGAGCGGCGTTCCCGGTGCTCGTCGAAGCGGCGCAGCCAGCCGGCGGGCCCGTCGGGCGACTCGGCCTCGGCGGGTACGGCACCCGCCGGCCCGGTCAGCGCGCTGGTGGCGTCGGCCTCCTCGAGCACCGCCAGCCAGACGTCGTCGCCGCAGTTGCGAGGGGTGAGCCCGAGCAGCCGGCCGCGCAGCGCGGGGTCGGCCGCGGCGAGCCGGGCCAGTGGCTGCCGGTAGGCCGTCCAGAACGCCTCCGGGGCCCGGTGCAGGGCCGGCGCGGCCAGCAGTTCGCCGAGCACCCGCTCGTCCTCGGTGGCCGGGTCGAGGCCGGCGGCGCGGGCCAGCCGACGCAGGTCGGTGTGCATCGCCGCGTACGGCGGCAGGCCGCCCAGGGTGCGCTCCACGCACAGCCGCAGGAACATCGCGTACGCGTCGGCGGGTGTGCGCCGGGCCGCCAGGTCCCGGGCGTGGCCGGAGAGCGCCTTCGCGGTCAACGCCCCGGCCAGCGCGAACTCCAGGAACACGGCGTGCTGGCGGTCCTCGTCGATGGTCAGGGCGTAGGCGCGTTCGGCGTCGCGGGCCTTGCCGAACATGGTCGCCGCGTGGGTGACGCTGTCGGCGGCGAGGAACGCCCGGCCGGCCTCCTCGTAGAACGTCGGCAGGAAGTGCGGCACCGAGCGGGCCAGCCGCTCGCCGAGGGCGTTGAAGCCGTCCTTGGCCGGGCCGACCCGGGACCGCGCCGTGCGGGCCAGCCGCTCGATCTCCTTGACCAGGGCGAGCGCGTGGTGGCCGTTGGCGGGGTCGTTGACCAGCGCCCAGGCGGGGAAGCCGAGCGCCTGCTGGCGGACCACGCCGACCGGGGTCGTCCGCTCGGGTCGGTCGAAGCCCAGGAACTCCATGGACAGGTCCTCGGCCTCGCCGAGCGCGCCGCTGACCAGCCGCACCACGGTCCGTCCGGCGAGGACGGGGTGGGTGTACCGGCGGGCGGTCAGGGTGTCGGTGGTGTCGTCCTTGGCCACCGCCGTGCCGACGGGCAGTACCGCGCCCGCCTCCAACAGGTCCGTCGCGTCGACGCTCACCGGTCCTCCTCCTGCTCTGCTGCCACGACCCGGCCGGCGTACAGCGCGGCGGCCATCCGGGTTCCCTCCGACCAGGCCACCGGGCCGACCTCGCCCAGCGGCAGGGCGGTGCCGTGCCGGTCGGTGAAGACGAGGTCACCGGTCTCGGTCTCGTAGTACGGGTCGTCCGCGCCGACCCAGGAACGGGCCTCGACGGTGACGCCGTTCTCGACGATCCGGCACACCGCGTTGCCGCCGCGTACCGGGTAGCCGAGCGACGTCGCCCGGGCGGTCAGGTGCCGGAGCTGGTCGTACCGGCCACCGGCGTAGCCGCCGTAGCGGGTCGCCGTCGCGTCGACCTCGGCCCCCCGGACCCAGGTCTGGCGGAAGAGCTGGTCGACGGACTGGCGGACCTGGAGTTCGGCGGCGAACTCCCGCAGGTCGTCGAGGTCGTCGAGGGTGACCGGGTGGGGGATGACGACCCGGTCGGCGCTGCGGCGGACGCTGTCGCCGTCGAGGTCGACCAGTCCGACCTGGCCGTCGCCCACCTCGCGGAGCAGGCCCACGCCGTCCGGGTCGCGCCGGCCCTCGTCGTCGAGCACGGCGACGACGAGGTCGGTGAGGGCGGTGCGCCACGCCTCGTCCGGCCACACCTCGGTCAGGACCGCGACCGGCACCGGCAGCGACCGCACCATCCAGCGTTCGATGTCGGTGCGGCACTGGGTCTCGTGCCGGGTCAGCCACTCGGTGAGCTGCCGCAGCCCCACCACCGTCGGATCGTCGCGTAGGGACGCCGGCACGGAACGCAGTTCCCGCCCCTTCGCGTTCCGGGCGACGACGTCGCCGTCGCGGAGAGTGACCTGGTAGCCACCCGACACCTCTGACCATCCCATGTGGACACCCCACGTCTCGACGAAAGAAGACACCGGAGGCTAGCCCACCCGGGCGACAAAGTCCGGTGGTCGTCCCGGCACCCGGTGCGGGCCCGGCGACGGCACGACCACCTCACTGTCGGTGACCATCGATGGCGGTGCCGAGGCTGCCCACCCGGACGGCGCCCCGGTCCACCCGGCACCACCGCGCCGCACCCGCGACCGGCAAGGGTCCGCGGACCGCGACCGGCGGACCGCCCGGGGCGCGCCAGCGCCCGGGGCACCATCCCCGCCCCACCGCCCCGGCCGCCGCACGGACGGTGGAGCACGACCGACGGCTCACCGCCAGTGATGATTCTTACTCGACGCCGGTCGCCGACAGCACCGTGACCTGCGGGGCTGATGAGCCGGTTGGGACCACGACGCATCAGGACACCGGGGCGGCAACCACGCGTCCGGGCTGCCGCGACGCCGAGAACTGACCGAACGGACAGTGACCCGCCGTAGCCTTTCCGCGGCCGGGCGGCTGTTCGACGGACAGCCGACGGGGCGGCCGGATCGGCACTCTGGGGTCATCCCCGTTCACCTTCCGTGAGGGCCACCGACCATGTCGCAGCTCCTGCCCGCCGCCCGGGCCGACGTCCCGAACCGCGCACCCGCCTCCCCCGTCGCCCCGCCGGAGCCGGCCGCCGCCGTCGCCGCCGGCCCGGGTGCGCGTACCGCCGTGGTGGGCCTCGGCTACGTGGGCCTGCCGACGAGCCTGGCCCTGGTCGCCGGGGGCGCCCGGGTGACCGGGGTGGACATCTCCCCGGACCGGCTCGACGACATCCGGGCCGACCGGGCCGACCTGCTCGACGACGACCGGGAGCGGCTCCGCGAGACGCTGCGGGCCACCGACCCGGCACTGCGCCTCACCACCGCGGTCGCCGAGATCGCCGACGCCGACACCGTGCTGATCTGCGTGCCCACCCCGGTGGACCGGCACCTCGCCCCCGACCTCACCGCGCTGCGGGCCGCCTGTGCGGCGGTGGTCGCCCACGCCCGCCCCGGCCAGACCATCGTGCTCACCTCCACCAGCTACGTCGGCACCACCCGCGAGCTGCTGGTCGCGCCGCTGGCCGCCCGGGGCCTGCGGGTCGGGCAGGAGGTTTTCGTGGCGTTCGCCCCGGAACGGGTCGACCCCGGCAACGACCGGCACCGGCAGGAACTGACCCCCCGGGTCGTCGGCGGCACCACCCCGGACTGCACCGCCCGTGCCGCCGCCGCACTGGCCCGGATCACCCCCCTGGTGCACCGGCTCGGCTCGCCCGAGGCCGCCGAGATGACCAAGCTGCTGGAGAACACCTTCCGGGCGGTGAACATCGCCCTGGCCAACGAGTTCGCCGACCTCTGCCGGGAGCTGCACCTGGACGTCACCGAGGTGATCGACGGGGCGGACACCAAGCCGTACGGGTTCATGGCCTTCCAGCCCGGCCCGGGGGTGGGCGGGCACTGCATTCCGTGCGACCCGCACTACCTGCTCTGGCAGGTGCGTGGGCAGCGCCGCGAGGCGCCCCTGATCGAGACCGCGATGCGGGGGATCGCCGCCCGCCCCCGACGGGTCGTCGACCGGATCCGGGAACTGCTCGCCGGGGCCGGCCGCCCGCTGCTCGGAGCCCGGGTGCTGCTGGCCGGCGTGACCTACAAGCCGGGGGTCGCCGACGTCCGGGAGTCCCCCGCGCTGGAGATCATCGGTGAGCTGGTCCGGGCCGGCGCGGACGTCGCCTTCGTCGACGACCTCGTCGACACGGTCCGCACCCCCGACGGCCAGCTCCTGCACCGCCTCGCCGACCCGGCCGACCGGGAGTGGGACCTGGTGGTCGTGCACACCCGCCAGGCCGGCCTGGACGAGGCGTGGCTGAGCGGGCAGCCGATGGTGCTCGACGCCACCTACCGGCTGGCCGGGCTGCCCCGACGGGAGGTCGTCTGAGATGCCGGTGACCGCCCCCGTCCGGCGCGGCATGCGCCGGCTGCTCACCGTGCTCGCGCTCCTGCCGCTGATCGTGCTGCTGGCCCGCCAGCTGCCCCAGCTGCCGTACGCCCCGCTGCTGGCGTTCTACGGCTTCGCCGTGCTCACCGCCACCGTAGCCGTGTTCTACCTGGCCTACGCCCGCTACGTCGACCCGGCCGAGGCGCCGGCGCAGCCCCGGCACGCCGCCGAATTCCCGCCGCTGCCGCCGTCCCCGACGGTCAGCCTGCTGGTGGCGGTGAAGGACGAGGCCGACGGCATCGAGGCGTGTGTCCGGTCGATGACCGGCAGCGAGCACCGCCCGTTGCAGGTGATCGTGGTCGACGACGGCTCCACCGACGGCACCGCCGAGGTACTCGACCGGCTCGCCGCCGAACTCCCGGTCACCGTGCTGCACCTGCCCCGCAACGTCGGCAAGAAGCGGGCCCTGGTGCACGCCGCCCGGCACGCCACCGGCGAGGTGCTCGCCTTCACCGACTCCGACTGCGTGCTCGCCCCGGACGCGGTGGGACGCTGCGTCGAGGCGCTGCTGCGGCGACCGGACCTCGGCGCGGTCAGCGGCCACGCCCGCGCGCTCAACCCCGACGAGTCGCTGCTCAGCCGGGTGCAGGACGTCTGGTACGAGGGCCAGTTCCGGGTCTCCAAGGCGGCCGAGGCGTCGTTCGGGGCGGTCACCTGCGTCTCCGGCCCGCTGGCGGTGTTCCGGCGGGAGGCGGTGCTCAACTACCTACCCGCCTGGGCCGCCGACCGGTTCCTCGGCGGCGAGTTCCGGTTCGCCACCGACCGGCAGCTCACCGGCTACGTGCTGGGGCAACGCTGGATCGGCGACCGGCTCAAGCGGCGCTTCGCCGACTCGCCGTTCGTCCGCGACGAGGACCACCCGCCCCGCGCCTGGCGGGTCGGCTACGTCCGTTCGGCGAAGGTGTGGACCACCGTGCCGGCCCGGCTGCGGCCGTTCCTGCGTCAGCAGACCCGCTGGAAGAAGAGCTACGTGCGGAACCTGTTCTTCACCGGCACGTTCATGTGGCGGCGGGGGCCCGGCCCGGCCGCGCTCTACTACGGACACGCGCTGTGGGTGGCGCTGGCCCCGGCGATGGCCTTCTCCCACCTGGTCTGGGCGCCGCTGCGCGGCTGGTGGGCGGTGCCGTTGCTCTACCTGTGCGGGGTGCTGCTCAAGGGCACCGCGTGGGGGCTGGCCTACCGGCTGGACAACCCGGGTGACCCGCGCTGGGCGTACCGGCCGTTGATGAGCGTGCTCTCCGCGGCCGTGCTGTCCTGGCTGCTGCCCTGGTCGGTGGGGACGATCCGGCGCGGCGTGTGGTCGCGGAGCACGGTGTGAACGCCGGGCGGCGGTTGCTGACCCGGCTGGCCCGGGTGGCGCTCACCCTCGCCGGGGCGGGGACGCTGGTGCTGCTCTACGCGGTGGTGTTCACCCGGGGCGGGGTGCTCCGGTGAGCCGGCTCTGGCCACGCGCGCTCGGCGGGCTGCTGTCGCTGGTCACCCTGCTGGTGGTGGCGGCGCCCTTCGGGGTGTCCTGGTACCTCGACGACCTGCGTCGCCACGTCAGCGGGCAGCACGACACCCCGGTCACCCGGGTCGACCCCGCCGACCTGCGCCGCTTCACCGAGACGGCCGCGCGGCTGCCGGACCGGGCCGCGCCGGTGGTGGTCGCGTACCACGACATCCGGCCGCACGGCGACGACCCGGCGGCGACCGAGCCGACCGGCCGGGAGCACTACGTGGTCACCCCGGAGGCGTTCGACGCCCAGCTCACCGCCCTGCGCACCGCCGGCTACCGGACGATCTCCTCGGCCCAGTACGTCGACTACCTGCGCGGCGGCGAGATACCGGCCCGGTCGGTCTACCTCACCTTCGACGACGGCACCCGGGGCCTGTGGTCGTACGCCGACCCGATCCTGGAACGGCACCGGATGGTGGCCGCCTCCTACCTGATCACCGGGCAGGTGGGTACCCACCGGCCGTACTACCTGAGCTGGGCGGAGATCGACCGGATGAGCCGCTCCGGCCGGTGGGACTTCCAGGCGCACACCCACGACCTGCACACCCGGGTGCAGACCGCGCCGGGGCGGCTCGGTTCCCCGCTGACCCACCGGCGGTGGGAGCCGGCCACCGGCACGCGCGAGAGCCTGGCCGGCTACCGGCAGCGGTTGACCGCCGACTTCGACGCGATGTTCGCCGCGTTCACCGCCCACCGGCTGCCCCGCCCGCAGTTGTTCGCGTACCCGTTCTCCGAGATCGGGGACGCGACGACCGACCCGGAGGCCGCGGCCTTCAGCCGCGACCTGATCGCCGAGCGGTTCGTCGCCGCGCTGACCAACAAGTCGCTCGCCCCGCAACCGAGCAGCCGCCGCTCGGCCGCCGACGGGCAGGTCGAGCGGGCCGAGGTGTACGCCCGGACCAGCGCCGCCGAACTGGTCAGCGCGGTCGTCGAACGCACCGCTCTGCCCGCCGTGGTGACCGACCCGTTCGCCCGTCCCTGGGACTGGCGTGACCAGCACGGCGAGCCGATGACCGAGCTGTCCCCGCTGACCGGCGGCCGGTTCCCCGCCGACAGCCCACGCCGCGCCTACGGCACCCTGCTCGCGTACGCCAGCGCGGACTGGACCGGCTACACGGCCGACGCCACGGTGCGCGGCCTGCGCGCCGACGGCGGCACCGTCACCCTGCTGGTCGGGGTGAACGGCGACGCCACGGTCTCGGTCCGGGTGGCCCACGGCCGGCTAACGGTGCTGCGCGCCGGCACGGTGGTCGCCGAGGCCGTCGTGGACCCGGCCGCCACGCACCGGGTCACGGTCACCGTGCGCGACGGGGAGACGGTGGCCAGGGTCGACGGCGGTCCGGCCCTGCGGGTGGTCACCCCCACCGGGCCGGGGGCCACCGGCGGACTGGCCGTGGCGATCGACGACGCGCAGGGGCGGCCCCACCCGTCGGTCGCCGCGCTCACCGTGACGGCCGTCGGGTGACCGCCGCGACCCGCCCGGCCGGCCGGGCGGGTCGCGGCGGGAACGCGGTCACTCCCGCCAGCCGGCCAGCTCGACGCCCTTGCCGAGTTCGACCCGGAACCCGAGGGTGATGTCGCCGCCCTCCCCCGGCCCGAGCCGCAGCCGCCAGGTCAGCTCGCCCAGCTCGGTGCGCTCGTCCGGCGGCGGGACGACGGTGGCCTCCCGGACGGTCACCGCCTCGTCGCGGGAGACCGGCAGCTGGTCGCGGACCTCCACCGTCGCCGGTCGCGGCGTGTGGTTGGCCACGCTGATCCGGTACTCCACGTCCCGCCGCCGGGTGGAGCCGAGCGCGGCCCGGGTGTCGGAGCGCCGGGTCAGCTCGCGTTCCACCCGGACCCGGTCGTCCACTCCGAGCGCCACCTCGGTCTCCTCGCCGGGCGCCCAGGTCGGCAGCCGGGTGGTGGCGACGAAGTCGGTGTCGTGGAACACCGCCGCCGGGCCGGGCAGCAGGGTGTGCGTGGAGGTGTTGCGGACCGTCGCCCGCAGGTGCGCCTCGGCGGCCCGCAGCGGCACGGTCACGTGGTCGAGGCGGACCGGCAGGTCCAGCACGGCGATCACGGCCCGGTAGGCGCTGCCGTCGGCGGGCACCGCCACCGGGCGGGCCGGGCGGTAGGTCGCGGCGGTGACGCCCTGCTCGACCTCGGCGACGCTGTCGCGCACCAGCGGCCCTGGCCCGCCCGCGCGGGCCGCCCCACCGCCGCCGGCCGGGGCCGCGGCGGGCGCGGGCGGCGGTGGCGCTCCGAAGCTCGCCGCCGCCCGCGCCACCGGCACCGGCCGGACCCGGTCGAGGTACCAGGGCGACAACTCCGGTACGCCGGCGGCGGCCGCCGGGCGGGCGGTGGACAGCTGCAGCGCGCACTCCGGCCAGTCCTCGCCGGTGTCCTGGGTGACCAGGGCGGACCAGGTGACCGTCATGGCGTCGCCGACCAGCCGCAGGTCGTAGGAGGACTGCCAGCGGGCCCCGTCGACCAGGTAGGTCAGCTCCAGGTCCACGGTGGTGTCGTCGGCGTCCACGGCGACCGTCACGTCGGCGGCCAGCCGGTCCGGTGCCCGTTTGCCGCCCGCGTCGGCCACCTGCCGCTGCACGGCCGCCAGTTCCTCGGTCAGGTCGACACGTCGCCGGGCCAGCCCGCGTCGGCGGCGGTGGGAGTCGGTGAGCTGGGCGGCGACCGCGTCGGCGAAGGACGTCACGTCGGCCGGGGCGGCGTCACCGGCGGCCAGCGTGCGCGCGTACGTGCCGCCGGCCCGGTCGGCCAGCCGGGTGAGGAACTGTTGCCGCTGCGTCTCGACCTCGGCGGCGTCGTCGGTCTCGGCGAGTTCGTCGGCCAGTTCCCGGGCCCGCTGCGTGAGCGTGTCGACCTGGGCGTCGGTGCTGCGGGCCTGCCGCCAGGTGCTCACCTCCACGCCGAGGACGGTGGCCGCGCCCCCGCCGCCGGTGCGCAGCGAGTCCCGGCGCAGCCGTAGCGGCAGCGGGGCGATCCGGAGCCGGTGCTCACCGGCGGCCAGCCGGATGCCCGCCCGGCGGGTGACCCGGGCCCGGTCCGGATACACGGTGACGGCGACCACGGGTGCTTCGATCTCCACAGCGTCCACGGCGGCGAGGGTAGCCGGGGTACGCACGCCGGCCGGACCGGCGGCCGGGCCGGCGGGTGGGCCGGCGGGTGGGCCGGCCGCCGGACCGGCTATCCCGGTGGCAGGCAGACGATGTCGAGGCGGCGCGGGCCGTGCACGCCCTCCACCCGGCTCAGCTCGATGTCGCTGGTGGCGGAGGGCCCCGAGATCATCGTGAGCGGGCGGGTCGGGTCGGGCAGGGCGCGGACCAGGTCGGGCACGTCGGCCACGATCTGCGCGGCCCGGACCACGCAGACGTGGTGGTCGGGGACCAGGGTGAGCAGGCGGCGGCCCTGCGCCGGGCCCCCGTCGAGGACCAGGGTGCCGGTCTCGGCGACGGCGAGCGCGCAGCCGGTGAGCACGGCCAGGCCGGGCGCGTCCAGCTCGGTGGCGGTGAGGGTGTCACCGGGGAGGGTGGGCGGGCCCAGCCGGGCGGTCCACTGCGGCGGGGTCCCGGCCGGCAGCACCACGGCGGTGGCCCCGGCGAGCAGGGTGGCGAGCAGTTCGGGCAGTTCCGCCGGGGTGCAGGGGTGCACGCCGGCGCGGTAGTCACCGGCGCGGGCGGCGAACAGCGCGCCCAGCTCAGGAGTCATGGGTCCGCCGCCACCAGTCGCGGAAGGACTCCCCGGCCGGCAGCGGGGCGTCGCGGTGCGCGGTCCAGGCCGACAGCGGCCACGGCGCCCGGCGCAGCCGCCCGCCGTGCCGCCGGGTGAGCACCCGCAGCGGCCGGCCGCCGGAGCGGGCCGTGCGCAGCGCCGCCCGCCACCGCCGGCGGTCGCGCATCGTCCAGGCGAGCCACGCCATCGCCGCGCGTTCGGCGGCCGGCTTCGGCCCTGTCTGGCGCAGGTGCACCAGGATCGCCGGGATGTCGATCTTGACGGGGCAGACGTCGTAGCAGGCCCCGCAGAGCGTCGAGGCGTACGGCAGGGTCGCGTTGTGGCCGGCGTCCTGCCCGGTGAGCTGGGGCGAGAGGATCGCGCCGATCGGCCCGGGATAGACCGAGCCGTACGCGTGGCCGCCGACCCGCTCGTACACCGGGCACACGTTCAGGCAGGCCGAGCAGCGGATGCAGCGCAACGCCGCCCGCCCCACCGGGTCCGCCGCAATCCGGCGGCGGCCGTTGTCGAGCAGCACGACGTGCAGCCGGCGCGGCCCGTCGCCGGGCGTCACCCCGGTGAAAATCGAGGTGTACGGGTTCATCCGCTCACCTGTCGACGAACGCGGCAGCAGCCGCAGGAAGTCGCCGAGGTCGGTGAGCCGGGGCAGCAGCTTCTCGACCCCGACCACGGCGATGAGGGTGTCCGGCAGGGTCAGGCACATCCGGCCGTTGCCCTCGGACTCGACGACCACCAGGGAGCCGGTCTCCGCGATCGCGAAGTTTGCCCCGCAGATGGCGACCCGGGCCGACAGGAACGTCCGCCGCAGGTACTCCCGGGCGGCGCCGGCCAGCACCGCCGGGTCGTCCGAGTCGGCGGTGAAGCCGGGCATCCGGCGGGCGAACAGCTCGCGGATCTGCCCCCGGTGGTAGTGGATCGCCGGCACCAGGATGTGCGACGGGGTGTCGTCGGCGAGTTGCACGATCAGCTCGGCCAGGTCGGTCTCCACCGCCGTGACACCCGCCGCGGCGAGCGCCTCGTTGAGGCCGATCTCCTGGGTCGCCATCGACTTGACCTTCACCACCCGGTCGACGCCCTGCGCCCGGACCAGCCCGGTGACCAGTGCGTTGGCGGCGGCGGCGTCCGCGGCGTGGTGCACGCTCGCCCCGGCGGCGGTGGCCGCCCGCGTGAACCGGTCCACCAACTCGGGCAGCCGGTCGATGACGTCGTCCTTGACCCGGGCCGCCCGCTCGCGCAGCCGTTCCCAGTCGGGCACCTCGGCCACCACGGCGGCCCGCTTCTCCCTGATGGTGCGGGTGGCCCGGCCCAGGGTGGCCCGGAGCTGGGCGTCGCGCAGCGCGCCGGCCGCCGCCCGGGGGAACGGGGTGGCCGCCACGATCGGCAGCTGCCGGCCCGGCGGGGGCGTCATCCGGTCGCCCCCGCACCGGTGGCGGCGAGGATCTCGGCGTAGTGGACGGGTCGCGGGGCGTCGGGGCGGCGGGCCAGGCCACCGCCGATGTGGGCCAGGCACGAGCTGTCGGCGGCGGCCAGGTAGTCGGCGCCGGTGGCGACCGCGTGGGCGCACTTGTCGGCGAGCATCGCCCCGGAGACGGCGGCGTTCTTCAGCGCGAAGGTGCCACCGAAGCCGCAGCACTGCTCCGGCTCGGGCAGCGGCAGCAGTTCCAGGTCGCGCACGGCGGCGAGCAGCCGCAGCGGCCGGTCGCCCAGCCGCAGCATCCGCAGCCCGTGGCAGGTCGGGTGGTAGGTGACCCGGTACGGGAAGCGGGCCCCCACGTCGGTCACCGCGAGCACGTCCACCAGCAGCTCGGACAGCTCGTACACCGGCAGCCGGGTGTGCGCCCGCAGGTGGGCCACGCAGGAGCCGGACGGCGAGACGACGACGTCGTGGCCGGCGAACGCCGCCTCGGTGTGCCGTTCCAGGTCGCGGGCCGGGGCGCGGTGGCCGGTGTTGGCGTGCAGCTGGCCGCAGCAGCTCTGCCCGGCGGGGAAGGTGACGGTGTGGCCGAGCCGCTCCAGCAGGGTCACGGTGGCGATGCCGACCCGGGGGAAGAACGCGTCGTTGAGGCAGGTGACGAACAACGCGATGCGCACCGTGCCCCCTCGCCGTGCCCCTCGCAGGGCCGGGACGTGATTGACGGATTCTATATGATCTATGCAGTCGGCGCGGGGTGCGGCATCCTGCGCACCGGCGGGGCGGGCCGGCGGCCCGTCGGTCGTCGCGGCGCGCCGGCCCGGTGGGCGTCGGGCGCGGGTGGGCGTCCCCCGGCCTCCACCGCCCGTCGACGAGGTGTCGAGATGACGGATTTCGAGGGCCTGGTGGCCGCCGTGACCGGGGGTGGCTCGGGCATCGGCGCGGCGGTCGCCGACCTGCTGGCCGTACGCGGGGCACGGGTCGCCGTGCTCGACCGCGATCCCGGGTCCGGCGGGGCGCACCTGCGGCTCACCGCCGACGTCACCGCCCCGCTGGAGCAGACCATGGACCGGGTCGCGGCGACCCTGGGCGGTCTCGACGTGCTGGTGAACTGCGCGGCGGTCAGCGCGGTGGGTGCGGTGGAGGCCGCCGACGACGCCGAGTGGCACCGGTGCCTGGACGTCAACGTCGTCGGGGTGGCCCGCGCCTGCCGGGCGGCCCTGCCGCATCTGCGCCGTTCGACCAGCGCCGCCATCGTCAGCATCACCTCGATCGCCGCGACGGCGGGCCTGGTCGACCGGGCCGTCTACTCGGCCACCAAGGGCGCGGTGCACGCGCTCAGCCTGGCGATGGCCGCCGACCTGGTGGGCGACGGCATCCGGGTGTGCACGGTGGCGCCGGGCACGGTGGACACCCCGTGGGTGGCCCGGCTGCTCGCCGGGGCGCAGGACCCGGCCACCGAGAAGCGCCGGCTGGCCGCCCGGCAGCCCACCGGCCGGCTGGTCACCGCCGACGAGGTGGCCCAGGCGGTCGCCTTCCTGGCCTCCCCGGTCTCCGGGGCGACCACCGGCACCGCGCTGGCCGTCGACGGCGGCATGTCCGGCCTGCGGCTGGTCCGCTGACCCGGAGCTGCGGTCCCGGACTCCCCCGGCCGGTGCCGACCCGGCGGCGGCTCCCCCGCCGCCGGTCAGGCCGCCGCCATGGTGACCCGCTGCCGGCCCAGACCGTCCACCTCGACCTCCACCACGTCACCGGGGCGCAGGTAGGGGAACCGGCCGGACAGGGCCACCCCCTCCGGCGTACCGGTGTTGATCACGTCGCCCGGGTCGAGGACCGTGTACTGCGACAGGTGCCAGATCAGGTACGCCACGTCGAAGATCATGTCTGCGGTGCGGGAGTCCTGGCGGGGCTCGCCGTTGACCCAGGAACGCAACCCGAGGTCCTGCACGTCGGGGATCTCGTCCGGGGTGACCAGCCACGGGCCGAGCGGCTGGAACGTCTCGCAGGACTTCCCCTTGGACCACTGGCCACCGGAGTCGCGCAGCTGGAAGTCGCGTTCGGACACGTCGTTGGCGACCAGGTAGCCGGCGACGTGGGCGAGGCTCTGCGCGGGCGACTCCAGGTAGCGGGCCCGCCGGCCGATGACCACGGCCAGCTCCACCTCCCAGTCGGTGGCGGTGGCGCCCCGGGGCACCAGCACGTCGTCGTACGGGCCGACCACGGTGTTGGGCGCCTTGTAGAAGACGATCGGGGTCCCGGGCGGGACGACACCGGACTCGGCGGCGTGCGCGGCGTAGTTCTGCCCGACGCACAGCACCACGCCGGGGCGGGCCACCGGCGGGCCGACCCGCATCCCGGTGACGTCCAGCTCCGGCAGGTCGCGGGCCGCCCGGACCCGGTCGGGGCCGCCGGAGGCGAGGAACGCGCCGTCGATGTCGGGGGTAAGCGCGGACAGGTCGTAGTGCCGCCCGTCGGCGTACAGCACCGGCTGTTCCGCGCCGGCCGGGCCCACCCGCATCAGCTTCATCCGCTGCCTCTCCGCGATCGGGCGTCCCGTCGACGCCATCCAGGAGCGTAGATCAGCGCACCGGTCCGCCCGGTACCGCACGACGGCCCCGCCGCGTCGCCCGACCGCGATGGGCGGACCGCATCGGGACGGGCGACCGCCCGGCGGTCCCCGGTGGACACCGGGCGGGCGGGTAGCGGCGGCCGGCGGCTCGTCGACCTGTTCCCGGCCAGGGAGGTCGAGCAGCCGCCGGCCGCCGGGGGTCAGCTCGAGGTGATGGCGGGCTCGCCGGCACCGCTCTCCGGGCCGACGGCGACCGGCGCGGTCTGCCGGTCGGCCAGGTGCCGGCGCAGCGACCAGGTCACCGCCGCCGCCCAGAGCAGCACGACGACCAGGTAGCAGGCGTACCGGACGGCGTCCGGGGCGCCGATCCACTCGCTGCGCAGCAGGGTGCGGATGTTGGTCAGCACGATGACCCCGCCGACGGCGGAGCCGAGCACCCGGGGCGGGACCATCCGCACCAGCCAGGCGGCGATCGGCGCGGCGATCATGCCGCCGAGCAGCAGCGCGCCCACCCAGCCGAAGTTGATGTTCTGCGAACCGATGCCGACCAGGAAACCCAGGCTGGCGGCGACCGCCACCAGGAACTCGCTGGTGTCGATCGAGCCGATCACCCGACGGGGTTCCAGCCGGCCGCTGGCCAGGATCGCCGGGGTGCCGACCGGCCCCCAGCCGCCGCCCCCGGTCGCGTCGACGAAGCCGGCGACGAGCCCCAGCGGGCCGAGGAAGCGCTTGCGCAGGGGCAGGCCGACCCGGTCCCGGGGCAGGCCGGCGACGGTGAACCGGATCAGCACGTAGAGGCCGAGGGTCAGCAGGATCAGCGACATGATCGGGGCCGCGGTCGCGGTCGACAGGCTGGACAGGAAGGTCGCCCCGGCGAACGCCCCGATGGCACCCGGCACGCCGACCCGACGGACCACCGTCCAGTCGACGTTGCCGAACCTCCAGTGGGCGGCGCCGGAGACGAGGGTGGTGCCGATCTCGGCCAGGTGAACGGTCGCCGACGCGCTCGCCGCCCCTGTGTTGAGAGCCAGCAACAATGTGGTGGATGTCACGCCGTACGCCATCCCGAGACTGCCGTCGACCAGTTGCGCACCGAGGCCGACAAGGGCAAGAAGAAGCAGGCTACGCACAATTACCGCCGATCAGGAAGGGAATTGGGAAGGCCTGCGCGGCCGGGGCGGACCACCGTTGCGGTGACGGCCGTCCCGGCTGGTCGCGGCCTGTGCAGAGGTCGGTGCTGCCGGAGGAATCGCCCCCGCAGAGCGCCTGTCACGAGCGGGTACGACCACCCGGCGGACAGTGCGTGAAACGTTCGTTAAGGGAGTACGTCAACCGTCGTCATGGGGTGGCGTTTGGCCAGCCCAGAGCCGTTATCGGTGACGCCTGCAGGGCTTCGTCGCCCGGTCGGCGGTCACCGCCGAGGTCAGCGGCGATGGGTGGGACGGATGCGCGGTCGGCAATCAATCCGCGCCCCACCAGGGAGTCTAAAGATCGAATACCAATCCCACCTCGCCTCGTGAATGCCACAGCTAATCGATGGGTAATGACGGCATGAATACCGATACGGATCTTTGATGTATACGGCAATCGATGGCAAGACCTGTTCCACATAGTGGGATACGGGAAGCTCCGATCTCCACTACCAGGGACTTCGCGGGTCACCAGAAAACAGTTTGGAAATAAAACTGCAAATGACTGGACAAGCATCGATGGCACGATCTGGTGGCAGCCGGGTCGCATCGACGAACATCGTGCCTGGTTAACCCGACGGCATATCCGGTAGCCTTGGTAGGAAATCTTCATCCCACGCCCGATGATCGTCGAATTTAACCGGGCTGTAACTAGGCGACGTTAGATTGTGACGCAGTGCGACATTTACTGCGGCAAATCAGCACGCGTCCGCCGGCCTGCTGCCGGCAAATCCCCTAGTCAGCACGCGATCCGTCGCGACCAAAGTGGGAGCCCGATGAGTAGCGCACCGTACACACGTGACCTGATCCTGGTCGTCAACCCCGTCGGCGTCCTGGAACCCGGCCCACGGATCACGGCCGCCACCGCGGCCGGTGGTGGACGCGGCATCATCGACCTGGCCACCGGCGACGACTGGTCGCTGCGGGCGCTCGCCCGCGCCGCCAGCTGGTCGTCCGCCCCGGTCGGCATCCGGGTCCCGGCCGGCTGCCAGGCCAGCCCCGCCGAGGTGGACCGCGCCGCCGCCGGCCGGGTGGACCTGATCGTGGTCGAGCCGACGAGCCCGTGGCCGCTGGCCGAGATCACCGGACACCACCGGGTGCTGGTGGAGGTGACCAGCCGGGCGGAGGCCCACGCCGCGGCGGCCGCCGGCGCGCACGGGCTGATCGCCCGCGGCATGGAGGGCGGCGGCCGGGTCGGCGAGCTCAGCTCCTTCGTCCTGCTCCAGCAGCTCGTCGCCGACGACACCCTCGACCTGCCGGTCTGGGTGGCCGGCGGGATCGGCCCGCGCACCGCCGGAGCCTGCCTGGTCGGTGGCGCGGCAGGCGTGGTGCTGGACACCCAGCTCGCCCTGATGCCCGAGTCGGAACTGCCGGCCGACGTGCAGGCCGTCATCCGGCGGATGGACGGCTCGGAGACCGTGCTGCGCGACGGCGTACGCGGCATCCGCCGGGGCGGCCCGCACCAGGGCGACACCGAACTGCTCCCGGTCGGCCAGGACGGCTGGCTGGCGGCGGCCTTCGCCGACCGCTGGCCCGACACCGCCGCCGCCGTACGCGGCATGCGCGCGGCGATGCTCGACGCCGTCGACGGCCCCGACGCCGCCGACCTGCTCCAGCCGCACGCCCCCCTGGCCGAGGCCCTCGGGGTACGGGTGCCCGTCGCCCAGGGCCCGATGACCCGGGTCAGCGACGAGGCGTCCTTCGCCGCCGCCGTCGCCGACGGCGGCGCGTTGCCGTTCATCGCGCTCGCCCTCAACTCGGCCGACCAGTGCCGCCGGATGCTCACCGAGACGGCCGCCCAGCTCGGCGACCGCCCGTGGGGCGTCGGGGTGCTCGGCTTCGCCCCCGAGGAGCTGCGCGCCGCCCAACTGGAGGTCATCCAGGAGATCCGGCCCGCCTGCGCGATCATCGCCGGGGGCCGCCCGCCGCAGGCCCGCGCCCTGGAGGAGCAGGGGATCAGCACCTTCCTGCACGTGCCCTCCCCCGGCCTGCTGCGCCAGTTCCTGCGCTCCGGCGCACGCAAGTTCATCTTCGAGGGCGCCGAATGCGGCGGGCACGTCGGACCCCGGGCGAGCTTCCCGCTGTGGGAGGCCCAACTGGCGGTGCTCGACGACTACCTCGACACCGATCCCGCCGCCGGCGCCCAGTTGCAGATCTTCTTCGCCGGTGGGGTGCACGACGCCCGCTCGGCGGCGATGGTGGCCACAATGGCCGCGCCACTGGCCCGCCGGGGCGCCCGGATCGGCGTGCTGATGGGCACCGCCTACCTGTTCACCGCCGAGGCCGTGACCCACGGCGCGGTCCAGCCGTTGTTCCAGCGTGAGGCGCTCACCGCCGAGCACACGGCGCTGCTGGAGACCGCTCCCGGGCACGCCACCCGCTGCCTGCACACCCCGTTCGTCGACGACTTCCACCAGCTGCGCACCCAACTGGAGGGTGCCGGGGCGGAGAACCGCGAGGTGTGGGAGCAACTGGAGCTGCTCAACGTCGGCCGGCTGCGGATCGCCAGCAAGGGCCTGCGCCGCTCCGGCGACGTCGTCGAGTCCGTCGACGAGAGCGTCCAGGCCAGCGAAGGGCTGTTCATGGCCGGCCAGGTGGCCGTGCTGCGCGACCGCGCCACCACCGTCGCCGAGCTGCACGACGACGTCACCACCGCGGTACGCGGCTTCCACGCCGACCGGCTCGACGCGCTGCGGGCCCGGCTCGCGCCGCCGGCCGTCGAGATCGAGGAGCCGCCCGCGCCGCTGGACATCGCCATCGTCGGGATGGCCTGCATGCTGCCCGGCTCCCCCGACCTGGACAGCTTCTGGCGCACCGTGCTCAGCGGCGTCGACACCGTCACCGAGGTCCCGCCGCAGCGGTGGGACACCGAGCACTACTACGCCCCCGAGGTCGGGCCGGGGCAGACCGGCCGGATCAGCGTCTCCAAGTGGGGCGGGTTCATCGACCCGGTCCCGTTCGACGCCATCGGCTACGGCATCCCCCCGGCCGCGTTGAGCAGCATCGACCCGACCCAACTGCTCGCCCTGGAGGTCTCCCACCGGGCCCTGGTCGACGCCGGCTACCCGTACGACGCACCCGGCGCGGACCACGCCCGCACCGGGGTGGTCTTCGGCGCGGAGGCCGGCAGCGACATGGGACACGCGCAGACCCTGCGCACCATGCTGCCGGCGTACCTCGGCGAGGTGCCCGAGCAGATGCAGGAGCTGCTGCCCACGGTCACCGAGGACAGCTTCCCCGGCGTGCTGGCCAACGTGATCGCCGGCCGGGTCGCCAACCGGCTCGACCTGGGCGGGCCGAACTACACCATCGACGCGGCCTGCGCCTCGTCGCTGGCCGCGATGGACGCCGCCTGCAAGGAACTGGTCGCCGGCGACAGCGACCTGATGATCTGCGGCGGGGCCGACCTGCACAACGGGGTCAACGACTACCTGATGTTCACCTCGGCGCACGCGCTGTCCCCCACCGGCCGGTCCCGCCCCTTCGACAGCACCGGTGACGGGATCGCCCTCGGCGAGGGCGTCGCGTGCGTCGTACTCAAGCGGCTGGCCGACGCCGAACGCGACGGTGACCGGATCTACGGCGTGATCAAGGGGCTCGGCGGGGCCAGCGACGGACGGGCCCTCGGCCTGACCGCACCGCGCCCCGACGGGCAGCGGCGGGCCCTGGACCGGGCCTACCACCGCACCGGCATCTCCCCCCGGGAGGTCGGGCTGGTGGAGGCGCACGGCACCGGCACGGTGGTCGGCGACCGCACTGAACTGGAGACGCTGACCCGGATGTTCGTCGAGGCCGGCGCCGAACCGGGCAGCTGCGCGCTCGGCTCGGTGAAGTCCCAGATCGGGCACACCAAGTGCGCCGCCGGGCTGGCCGGCCTGATCAAGGCGACGCTCGCCCTCTACCACGGCATCCGCCCACCCACCATCCACCTGGAACGGCCCAACCCGGCCTGGCACCCGCAGCAGAGCCCGTTCGCGTTCTTCACCGAGGCCCGCCCGTGGCCCGTGCCGGCCGCCGAGCGGATCGCCGGGGTCAGCGCGTTCGGCTTCGGCGGCACCAACTTCCACGTCGTGCTCAGCGCCTACGCCAACGCGCCGGAGCCCCGGCACGCACAGCGGATCTGGCCGGCCGAGCTGTTCTGCTTCCGGGGCACCGACCGGGCCGCCGCCCACCAGGGCGTCCGGCAGCTGCTGGAGAGCCTGGCCGCGGACGGGACCGGCAACCGGTCGGGACGGCTGGCCGAGCTGGCCGCGTCGGTCGCCGCCAAGTCCGCCAACCGGCCCGGGACGACCCAGGTCGCGGTGGTCGCCCGCGACCTCGCCGAACTGGAGACCCTGCTGCACCGGGCGCTGGCCGGCGAGCACGACCCGGCCCGGGGCCTGGTCCAGCCGAGCGGGGTCGACCCGGTCGGGCCCGGCCAGGTGGCGTTCCTCTTCCCCGGCCAGGGCAGCCAACGCCCCGGCGCCCTCGGGGAACTCTTCGTCACCTTCCCCGAGCTGCGGCACTACCTCGAACTCGACAAGGCGGCCGCGGAGCTGCTCTTCCCGCCGGCCGCGTTCGACCCGGACTCCCGCCGCGCCCAGGAGGACGCGGTCCGCGACACCCGTACCGCCCAGCCGGTGCTCGGCATCGGCGGCCTCGCCGTGGACCACCTGCTGCGCCGCCTCGGCGTCCGACCCGACATGACCGCCGGCCACAGCTACGGCGAACTCGTCGGGCTCTGCGTCGCCGGGGCGTTCGACGCGGCCACCCTGCTCGACCTGAGCCGGCAGCGGGCGGCGGCCATCCTCGACGCCTGCGGCGAGGACCCGGGCACCATGGCGGCGGTCGCCGCCAGCGCCGAGCAGGTCGCCCAGGTGCTCGCCGGGGCCGGCCTGACCAGCGAGGTGGTGCTGGCCAACCGGAACGCCCCGCAGCAGGTGGTGGTCTCCGGCCCGACGGCGAAGGTGCAGTCGGCGGTGATCGCGCTCAAGGAGGCCGGCCTGTCGGCCCGCGCCATCCCGGTCGCCTGCGCCTTCCACAGCCCGGTGGTGGCCGGCGCGGTGGAGACCTTCGCCGAGGTGCTCGCCGCCCGGTCGATCACCGAGCCGCGGATCCCGGTCTGGTCGAACCTGACCGCCGCCCCGTACTCCGGCGACGCCGGCCAGGTCCGCCACCACCTCGCCGAGCAGATCGGCGCGCCGGTGCGCTTCGTCGAGCAGATCGAGGCGATGTACGCCGCCGGTGCCCGCCTCTTCGTCGAGGTCGGCCCCGGTCAGGTGCTCAGCCGGCTGGTGCAGGCGGTGCTCGGCGACCGGCCGCACCAGACGGTCGCCTGCGAACGCGGCCCGGCCGACGGCCTGCGCGGGTTCCTGATCTCGGTCGCCGAACTCGCCTGCGCCGGCACCCCGGTCCGCACCGACTGGCTGTTCCACGGCCGGGTCGCGGACGGCGCCGCCACCACCGCACCGAACCGTCGTCCACTCTGGACGGTCGACGGCCAACTCGTCCGGGACCAGCACGGCAACTGCCTTCCCGGTGGCATGACCCCTCCCCGACGGATCAAGGAGTTGTCGATGACCCCTGCCAATGGCACCGCCACCACCCCCGGCGCCGCCACCGGCACCGTCAGCGGCCCCGCACCGTCGACCGTCCGGGACGTCCGGACCGTCGACGAGCCCGCGCCGGCCACCGTCCGGGACATCCGGGGCGAGCTGCTCAGCGAATACCTGCGCACCACGCGGGAGATGATCGCCACCCAGCGGGACGTGATGCTCGCCTTCCTCGGTGACCCCGGTGACGGAGGCAGCCGGCCGGCCGCAGAGCCCACCGGGGCGTACCGGGTCGAGGGGTACGCCGGGCCGGCACCCACGCCGACGCCCGCCCCGGCCCCCCGGTCGCTGCCCGCCGCCCCCGCGCCGGCCCCGACGCCCGCCGTCGCCCCCCGCCCCACCCCGGCCCCCACCGCGGCCGGGCCGAACGGCGGCACGGCGCTGGCCATCGCCCCGGCGCCGACGGTCGCCCGGCCCCGGCCGGTCACCCCGGACGTCGTGCCGGTCTCCCCCGCCGTCGGCGGTCCCGTCGCGGCCCCCGCCCCGGTCGCCGCGCCGGCCGCTGCGGTCGCCGCCCCCGCCGCTCCGGTCGCCGCACCGGCCGGACCGGGCATGGCCGAATTCCAGCAGGCGATCCTGGCGGTGATCAGCGAGCGCACCGGCTACCCCGTCGACCTCATCGAACTCGACCTCGACCTCGAAGCCGACCTCTCCATCGACTCCATCAAACGCGCCGAAGTAGCCGGCGAAGTCGCCCAACGCCTCTCCCTCAGCGTCGAAGGCGACGAAAGCGAACTCGAAGACCTCGTCAAGGCCCGCACCGTCCGCGCCATGGTCACCTGGCTCGACGAGAAGATGAGCGGCACCGTCACGACCACCGCCACGCTGACCGCCGCGCTGCCGTCGGGCGACCAGATCGGCGTCACCGCCGCGGACTTCCAGCAGGCGATCCTGGCGGTGATCAGCGAGCGCACCGGCTACCCCGTCGACCTCATCGAGCCCGACCTCGACCTCGAAGCCGACCTCTCCATCGACTCCATCAAACGCGCCGAAGTAGCCGGCGAAGTCGCCCAACGCCTCTCCCTCAGCGTCGAAGGCGACGAAAGCGAACTCGAAGACCTCGTCAAGGCCCGCACCGTCCGCGCCATGGTCACCTGGCTCGACCAGAAGATGAGCGGCACCGTCCACGTCTCGGCCAGCACGACCGGCCCGCTGGCGCTCGCCCCGGCGGTGGCACCGGCCGCCCCACCGGCCGTGGCCGCACCGGCCGTCGCGCCCGCCGCCCCGGCCGGGGCCAGCCTCGCGGAGTTCCAGCAGGCGATCCTCACCGTGATCAGCGAGCGCACCGGCTACCCCGTCGACCTCATCGAACTCGACCTCGACCTCGAAGCCGACCTCTCCATCGACTCCATCAAACGCGCCGAAGTAGCCGGCGAAGTCGCCCAACGCCTCTCCCTCAGCGTCGAAGGCGACGAAAGCGAACTCGAAGACCTCGTCAAGGCCCGCACCGTCCGCGCCATGGTCACCTGGCTCGACCAGAAGATGAACACCACCGTCACCGCGACGGTGACCGTCACCCCGCCGGCAGCCGTGCCCGCCGCCCCGACGGCGAGTGTCCCCGCGCCGGCCGCCGCACCCGCCGTGTCGCCCGCGCCGACCGAGGTCGGGGTGGGGATCGCGCCGAAGCGGCTGGTCGCCCGCGAGAGCGTCCAGCCCGGACAGCGCGTCGACCCGGGCACCCTCGCCGGCATGCGGTTCCTGATCACCGGCGGCGGGCCGGTCGGGGCGTACCTGGCGGAGCTGCTCGGCGCGCACGGCGCCGGCGGCCAGTTGGGGGTCCTCGACAGCGAGCAGGCCGACCAGGGCTTCGACGGCGTGCTGGTGCTCGACGGGCTGACCAACCTCGACGAGCCGCTGCTGCCCGCCGTGTTCCCGCTGCTGCAGCGGGCCCTGGCCACCGGCCCGCGCTGGCTGCTCGCCGCCGGGGCGCAGGACGTCACCGGCGCGGCCGACGGCATGCCCGGCCTGTTCCGCACGATCGCCCGCGAGTACCCGGGGCTGACCGCCCGGTTCGTGGCGGTGGACCCGGCGGCGACGCCGGAGGTGCTGGCCCGGCAGCTGCTCGACGAACTGCTCACCGCAGCCGACGCCCCGGTGGTCGCCCGGCGTGGCGACGACCGCTACGTCGCCGACCTGGTCCCGGTCGAGCTGGGCGCGCTGGCCGCCGGGGGCGCCGGACCGGCCGGCGACGGGGTGTCCGAGGCCGCCGCGATCGGGTTGGAACGCGACTCGGTGGTGGTGCTGGTCGGTGGGGCGCGGGGCATCACCCCGTGGTTCGCCCGGGCGCTCGCCTCGGCCAGCGGCTGCCGTATCGAGCTGGTCGGCCGTACCCCGCTGCCGTCCGGCCCGGAGGACCCGGAGCTGGCCGCCGCCACCGACCGCGCCGCACTGGTCGGTGTGCTGGCCCGGCGGGGGCTGTCCTCGCCGGCCGAGATCTCCCGCACCGCGCAGGCGGTCCTGGCGGCCCGGGAGGTGAGCGCGACGATCGCGGAACTGACCGAGCTGGGTGGCGAGGTCCGCTACCACAGCCTGGACGTCCGGGACGCGGCGGCGACCCGCGCGCTGCTGGCCGGGATCCACGCCGAGTACGGCCGCCTCGACGGGGTGGTCTACGCCGCCGGCATCATCGAGGACAAGCTGATCGCCGAGAAGGACCCGGCGTCGTTCACCCGGGTCTTCGACACCAAGGTCGACGGGGCCCGGGGGCTGCTGGCCGGCCTCGACGCGCTGCCCGGCGCGCCGCGGTTCCTGGTCTTCTTCGGCAGCATCGCCGCCGCCTACGGCAACCGGGGGCAGGCCGACTACGCGGCGGCCAACGACGCCCTGGACGCCATCGGCACCCGGTACGCGGCCCGGACCGGGGTGCGCACCGTGACCGTCCACTGGGGGCCGTGGGCGCCCGGTGTCGGTCACGGCGGCATGGTCACCGCCGAGCTGAGCCGCGAGTACGCCCGGCGCGGCATCGGCCTGATCGACCCGGAGGAGGGCGCGCTGGCCCTGCTGCGCGAGCTGGCCTGGGCCGACGCGTCGGTCACCTCGGTCGTCTACACCGCCTCCGGGTGGTGAGGGCGTCGATGAGCCGTCCCGCCCCCACCCACCCCAGCCGTCGGAGGAACCGATGAACAACGGCGCCGCTGCGCCCGGCCAGATCGCGATCGTGGGGATGGCCGCCCTGATGCCCTCCGCCGGTGACCTGGAGAGCTACTGGCGCAACCTGGTCGGCGGGGTCGACGCGATCACCGACGTCCCCACCCACCGCTGGGACGAGGAGTTCTACGACCCGGAGCAGTCCCACCGGGCCGACCGGATGTACTGCCGGCGCGGCGGGTTCGTCGACGAGTTCGCCACCTTCGAGCCGCTGCGGTTCGGGGTGATGCCCGCCTCGGTGGGCGACATCGAACCGGACCAGCTGATCACGCTGGAGGTGGCCGCCGCGGCGATCGACGACGCGGGCGGCGGCGACCGGCTCCCGGCCCGCGACCGGATCGGCGTCATCCTCGGCCGGGGCGGCATCCTCAGCCCCGCCCAGGCCCGCTACGCCCAGCGGGTACGGATGTCCAGCCAGGTCGTCAGCATCCTGCGGGAGCTGATCCCCGACGTCGACCCGGCCCGGTTGGAGCTGCTGCGCAAGAAGTTCGACGAGCGGCTCGGGCCGTACCAGCCGGAGGGCACGATCGGCCTGGTGCCCAACCTGGCCGCCTCCCGGGTGGCCAACCGGCTCGACCTGCGCGGCCCGGCGTACACCATCGACGCCGCCTGCGCCTCCTCGCTGATCGCCGTGGACCAGGGCATCACCGAACTGCTCAACGGCCGGTTGGACGCGGTGCTCGCCGGTGGCGTGCACCACGTGCACGACATCAGCTTCTGGTCGGTGTTCAACCAGCTCCGGGCGTTGTCGCGGCGGGGCGAGATCCGACCGTTCGACGCCGCCGCCGACGGGCTGCTGATCGGCGAGGGCACCGGCGTGGTGGTGCTCAAGCGGTACGCCGACGCGGTACGCGACGGCGACCGGGTCTACGCGGTGATCCGGGGCAGCGGGGTGTCCAGCGACGGCAAGTCGGCGAGCATGTTCAACCCGGCGGTCTCCGGTCAGGTGCTGGCGATCCGCCGGGCCTGGGAGGCCGCCGGGCTCGACCCGACCGCCCCGGACGCGTTGGGGCTGCTGGAGGCGCACGGCACCGGCACCCCGACCGGGGACGCCGCCGAGCTGACCACGGTGGCGGAGGTGTTCGGCCCGTACACCGGTGGGCCGCGTCCGGTGATCGGCTCGGTGAAGTCGATGATCGGGCACACCATGCCGGCCGCCGGGGTGGCCGGCCTGATCAAGGCCGCGCTCGCGGTGCACCGGGGGGTGCTGCCGCCCACCCTGCACTGCGAGACGCCGCGCAAGGAGATGGCGGCGACCCGGTTCGCGCCGATCGACACCGCCCGGCCGTGGGATAGCGACGGGCCGCGCCGGGCCGGCGTCAACGCGTTCGGGTTCGGCGGGATCAACGCCCACCTGATCATCGAGCAGGCCCCGGTGTCGGTGGGTGAGCCGGTGGTGGGGCTGACCGCCCCGGCCGCCGGCCGGGCCGTGGTCGACGAGCCGGACCAGGTGCTCTGGCTGGCCGCGTCGGACCCGGCCGGGCTCGCCGACCTGCTGGACCGCGACGACCAGGAGGTACGCCGCATCGGCGTCGAGCTGGCCGCCCGCTCCGGCGGGGAGGCCCCGCCGCAGACCCGGCTGGGGATCGTCAACCCGACGGACAAGCTGCTCGCGGTGGCCCGTAAGACGGTGGCCCGGGGGCAGGCGTGGCGTGGCGGGCGGGACATCTGGTTCAGCCCGCAGCCGCTGCTCGGCCCGGGGGCGGGCAAGCTCGCCTTCGTCTTCCCCGGTCTGGAGGCGGAGTTCGCCCCCCGGACCGCCGACCTGGCCGCCCACTTCGGCCTGCCGGACCGCGAGTGGTCCGCCGCCGACCTGGGCCGGCACGGCGCCGGCCTGATCGAGGTGGGCAAGCTGCTCGACACGGCGCTGGCCCGGATGAACGTACGACCCGACGCGGTCGCCGGGCACAGCATCGGCGAGTGGACCGCCGCCGCGGTCAGCGGCCAGATCAGCACCGCCGCGATGGACGAGTTCCTCGACCTGTTCAACGCCGACTCGGTGGAGGTCTCCGGGTACGTCTTCGCGGCCGTCGGGGCCGGCGCGGACCGGGTCGCCCCGCTGCTCGGCGACTACCCGGGGGTGGTCCTGTCGCACGACAACGCCCCCGCCCAGTCGGTGGTCAACGGCCCGGAGCCGCAGGTCGACCGCCTCGTCGAGGCGCTGCGTACCCGCAACATCCTGTGCCAGAAGCTGCCGTTCCGCTCGGCGTTCCACACCCCCGCCTTCGCCGACGGGCTCACCTCGATCGGCGCCGCGCTGGGCCGCTGGGAGGTGCACCCGACCCGGATGCCGGTGTGGTCGGCGACCCTGCACGCGCCGTTCCCCGCCGACGAGGACGAGGTCAACCGGATCTTCGTCCGGCACATGATGGAGCCGGTCTGGTTCCGGCAGACCGTCGAGGCCATGTACGCCGCCGGGTTCCGGGTGTTCCTCCAGGTCGGTGCGGGGCAGCTCGCCTCGCTGGTCGGGGACAACCTGCGCGGGCGCGAGCACCTGGCGATGCCGGTGAACACCGCGCACCGCAGCGGGCTGAACCAGTTGCGCCGGGTCGCCACCGCCCTGTGGGTGGAGGGGGCGTCGCCGGACCTGGGCGCGCTGTCCCCGCGGGGCGCCGCAGCGCCGGCGGCCACGTCCGGTCGTACCCTGGCCACGGCCGGTGCGGACGGCCCGGCGAAGGCCGCGCGACGCGGGCCCCGGTTGAAGCTCGACCTCGGTGGGCCGCTGGTCCGCCTCGGCGCGGACGCCGCCGGCCTGCTCGGGGTCACCGTGGCCGACGGGTCGGCGGCCACGCCGGCCCCCGCCGCCGCACCGGCCACCGTGCCGAAGCCCACCGCCGCGTCGGCCCCCGCGCCGACGGCGGCCCGTACACCGGTCGCGACGCCACCGGTCGCGACGCCACCGGTGCCGGCCGCGCGGGTGGCCGGGCAGCCCGGGGTGGCGAAGCCGGCCGGAGACCCGGCGGCCGCGCTGGACGCGCTGCACCGGCTCGCCGGCGGCTCCAGCGCGGCGGCCGAACTCGCCGCCCTGCTGAAGGAGAACACCCGGGGCACGGCCACCACCGGCACCGCGACCCCGACCCGGCCCGCCGCGTCCGTCACGCCGGCTGCTCCCGCGCGGGCGGCAGCCCCGACCGCGCCGCTGACGAAGCCGACCGTCACCCCGGCGGCGACACCACCCGCGGCGGCCCGCCCGAGCGGCGCGGCCGGTACGGAGGTCGGCCGGATCACCAGGCGGATCTCCCTGGAGACCATGCCGTACCTGCTGGACCACTGTTTCTTCGTGCAACCCGACGACTGGCCGGACCCGGAGGACCGGTGGCCGGTGGTGCCGGCGACCGCCCTGGTCGCGCACATGATGGAGGCGGTGGAGCAGCTCGTGCCCGGCGTCCCGGTGGTGGCGGTGCACGACGCGAAGTTCAACAGGTGGCTGATCGCCGAACCGGCCACCGACGTGGAGATCGTGGTCCGCACCGCCGGGGAGAACCGGTACGCGGTCGCCTTCGCCGGGTACGCCCGGGCGACGATCGAGGTCGGCACGGCGTACCCGCCGCCGCCGCCGGTGTGGACCCACGACCCGGCCACCGAACGCCCGCCGACCCTCGGCGCCGCCGAGATGTACGCGGAGCGGCTGATGTTCCACGGGCCGCAGTTCCAGGGCGTGACCGAGGTGCACGCGCTGGGCGACATGCACGTGCGGGGCATCGTCACCGCGCCGGTGCCACCGGGGGCGCTGCTGGACAACGCCCTGCAGCTCATCGGCAACTGGCTGATCACCACCCAGCCGTTCCGCACGGTCGCGCTACCGGTGGGGCTCGGCCAGGTGCGGTTCTACGGGCCGCCGCCGCCGGCCGGCCGGGCGTTCGAGTGCGTCGCCCGGGTCCGCGCCATCGACGACGGGAAACTCGTCGCCGACACCCAGCTCAGCTACCAGGGGCGGGTGTGGTCGGAGATCGAGGGCGCGACGGACCGCCGGTTCGACAGCCACCCGCAGGCCCGGGTGGCGGAGCGGTTCCCCGAGCGGCACCCGATGTCGCTGTTGCAGCCCGAGGGCTGGACGATGGCGTTCGACTGCTGGACCGACCTGGTCACCCGGGGCATGGCCGCCCGGGGCATCCTCGGCGGGGCCGCCTACGCCGACTACGAGCGGCAGCCGGCCAAGACCCGCAAGCAGTGGATGCTGGGCCGGATCGCCGCCAAGGACGCGGTCCGGGCCCGGCTGTGGGAGGACGGCCACACCGACATCTACCCGATCGAGCTGACCGTCGGCAACGACCCGGACGGCCGGCCGTGGGTGCGTGGCCGGCCCGGTCGGGGGCTCGGCGACTGCGACGTCTCCCTGGCCCACTGCGCGGAGATCGGGGTGGCGATCGCCCGCCGCCGGGCACCCGACGCGGTGCCCGGGGGACCCGGCGTCGGCATCGACGTCGCGGAGGTCACCGACCACCCGGAGAGCACCCTCACCTTCGCCCTCACCCCGGCCGAGTTGACCCTGCTGGCCTCCCTGGCCGGCGGGAACGTCGAGGCCCGCCGGCTGTGGTTCACCAGGTTCTGGGCCGCCAAGGAGGCGGTCGCCAAGGCCGAGGGCACCGGGCTGGACGGCTCGCCGCGCCGGTTCCGGGTCTACTCGGCCACCGACTCGGGGCTGACCGTCGAGATCGGTGGTCGGGCCTACCGGGTCGGCCACCGCGACGTCGCCAACCCCGAGGACCTGCCGCCGCGCCGGTACGTCGTCGCCTGGACCTGGGGGCCGGAGCCGGCACCCGCCACCCCGCCCGGGGTGTCCCGGCCGTGAGCCGGCACCCGGTACGCAGCACCGCCCAACCCATCCGATCAGCAGAAGGAGCAACGCCCATGCCCTCGGCCCAGGACACCATCCTCGCCGACCTCACCGAGATGATCGACGCCGTGCTGGGCGACTTCGCGGACGACCAGGTGGTCACCATGGACACCACGTTCTCCGAGGACCTGGGCATGGAGAGCATCGACGTGGTCGCGCTCGCCGGCCGGCTCCAGTCCCGCTACGGCGACACGGTGAACTTCGCCCACTTCGTCGCCAAGCTCGACCTGGAGACCGTCCGGGAGTTGAAGGTCGGGCAGCTCGTGACGCACATCGCCGATTCGTTGGCGCAGGCCGACGAGGTCGGGGCGGGCAGCCGGTGACCATGGTCCGGGCGAACGGGATCACGCTGCACACGCAGCGGCTCGATCCCCCCGGTCCGGCCGTGGACGGCCGGACCGGGCCGACGCCGACCGCCGTGCTGATCCACGGGATGGCGTCGGACACCATGGCGAGCTGGTACTTCACCCTGGCCGAGCCGCTGTCCCGGGCCGGTTTCCCGACCGTCCTGTACGACCTGCGCGGCCACGGGCGCAGCGACCGTCCCGCCACCGGGTACGCCCTGGACGACTTCGTCGACGACCTGGCGGGGCTGCTGGCCGCCCTGGACGTCACCGGCCCGCTGCTGTTGCTGGGCAACTCGTTCGGCGGCACCATCGCCTTCGGCTACGCCGCCCGGCATCCGGAGCGGGTGGCCGGCATCGTGACCGTCGAGTCGGCGCCGCCGGTCCCGGAGTGGATGCGGCGGGTCCGCGAGCGGCTCGCCCGCGTCGCCGCGAGGCTGCCCCGCGACGGGGCGGTCACCGAGATCGGGGTGCGGCGGGGCCGGGTCGCCGCGCAACGGGCCGCCGAGACGCAGCGGATGCTCTCCGACACCACGCTGGAGCAGGAGCTGCCGGCGAGTCCGCTGCCGCCCGCCGGGGCGTTGGCCGCGATCGGCTGCCCGGTGCTCTGCCTGTACGGCGGGGACTCGGCGGTGGTGGAGCTGGCCCCGGCGGTCCGCGAACTGCTGCCGCAGACCCGGGTCGAGGTCCTACCCGACCAGCGGCACACGGTGCTGATCGACAGGCCGGAGGAGGTCCGCCGGTTGGTCTTCGCCTGGCTCGCCGAGGACTGCTCGCTCGACGTGACCCAATCCACCACCGCATGACGACGCGACACCCAGGAGGTCTTCCGATGGACACCCCGATCACCGGCCGGTCGATCATCATCAGCAACGGTCGGTGCGGCTCCACGTTGTTGTCCGACCTGATCCACGAGGAGCCGGACACCCTGTCGGCCCAGGAGTTCTTCATGTCGGTCGCGCCGTGGGCCCGCAGCGCCGAGGTGCTCACCGGCGACGAGTACTGGGCGGTGCTGGCCAGCCCTAAGGCGGAGCTGTCCACCCTGTTCCGGATCGGGCTGCCGCCGAAGGAGGTCCGCTACCCGGCCACGGGCCGCTGGGCCGACCGGCTGACCGAGCTGCCGCGCATCCTGGCGATCACCCTGTCGAAGCTGACCGCCGACCCGGACGCGCTGTTCGACCAGCTCGCCGAGCGGGTGCCACAGTTCCGCACCCAGACGGTGGCCCAGCACCACCACGACTTCCTCGACCTGCTCGCCGTGCTGACCGGCAAGACCCGGTGGGTGGAACGCTCCGGCGGCTCCAGCCACGTGGCGCCGTACCTGCTGCGGGGCTTCCCGGACTGCAAGGTCGTCTACCTGACCCGCAACTGGGAGGACACCGCCCGGTCGATGAGCCGGCACTCGTCGTTCCAGCTGATCCAGTTGCGGGTGGAGTTCCTCGGCCGGTGCGGGCTGGACCCGTTCCGGGTGGGCGCGGACCAGACGGTGCCGGAGGACCTCCAGCCGTACCTGCCGGACCGGTTGACCGCCGACGCGCTGCGCGAGCGGGGTCAGGACCTGCGTCGTTACCTCGGGTTGTGCGCGTTCATGAGCAGCCAGGCCGACCAGGCGCTGCGCGACGTGCCTCCGGAGCACCTGCTGCGGATGTCCTACGAGGACCTGGTCGCCGACCCGGTGGCCGAGCTGACCGGGCTCGGCCGGTTCCTGGACTTCCCCGACCCGTCCGGGTGGGCCGAGCGGATGGCGCCGCGGGTCGTCGCCCCGGCTCCCCGGAAGTTGCCGGCCGCCGTCTGAGCGGTCCCTGTGTGTCCCTGCCCGCCCCGGGTCCGCCTCCGCCGGGCCCGGGGACGGGTGTCCGCCTTCCTTCGAAAGAGAGACTTTTGGTGAATCCACTCCGGTTCTCCGCACGGCGGTTGTCGACCGCCGTCGCCGTACTCGGGCTCGGGTCGGTGTTGGCGGTTCCCTCGGCGGCGCTCGGTGCGCCACTCGACGCCGCCGACCCCGGCAGCGCGGCCAGCGCGGCCGGCGCGCAGCAGAGCAGCCCGCAACTGCTCGCCAAGGCCCAGCCGGACGAGTGCTTCGCCGGGATCGGGCTGCCGTACCCGGCCGGGCCGCCGTGCGCCGAGGGCAAGACCAAGGTCAACCAGGCGTACCTGTGGGGGATGACCCGGGTCGGCAAGATGCTGTGGTTCGGCACCGGAGCAAACGTCAACTGCCTGACCAGCGGACGGGCCCTGCGCAACACCACGCCGACGGTCAACGACGACTGGGTCTGCGAGTACGGCGAGAGCCAGGTCGCCAAGCGCAACCCGCAGCTGCCGCCGATCCTCGGCGACCACCGGCAGCCGCGCCTCTACACCTACGACACCCGCGCCAACAAGCTGACCGAGAAGACCGACCTGGTGAAGGCGGCCTCCACCGAGGACGCGAACCGGTTGCAGACCACCGCGGGCATCCGGGCGGCCGGCAACTTCAACGGGGTGGCCCTGCTGGGCGGCCCGGCGCTGGGCACCAGCGTCAACCTGTTCGCCTTCGACACCGACACCGGCGCGTACCTCGGCTCCCGCAACTTCCCGATGTACGGCAACATCCGGCACTTCACGGTGGCCGGTGACGCCCTGTACGCCGGGGTGGGTGTCGGCGCGAACGGTGGCGAGCGCGGCAACGTGCTGCGCTGGGCGGGCAGCAAGTCCGATCCGTTCGCGTTCACGGTGGTGGCGAACCTGCCGGCGCAGGCCGCCGACCTCACCGTCCACCAGGGGCGGCTGTTCGTGACCACCTGGCCGGGCTCGGACGCCGAGCTGGCCGGCCCGACGGCCGGTTCGGCTGCTCCGCCGCCGAGCATCGCGGCGGTCTGGATGAGCCCGCCGCTCGCGTCGGGCGCCCCGGGGTTGAACCCGGAGGACGCCGACGGCTGGCAGCAGGTGTGGAACGTGTCGGAGTACGAGCCGGACCCGGTGGTGGCCCGCGCCTACGCCCTGGGCGGCCTGGCCTCCTACGGCGGTTTCCTCTACTGGGGCACGATGCACGTGCCGATGAAGGCGACCACGGTGCACATGGCGACGTATCCGCCGGCGGACGAGGCGGCGGCCCAGGCGACCATCCAGAACACCCAGCGGTCGATCAGCATCTACCGGGGCCGCAACTTCGGCACCCACTTCGAGAAGGTCGACCTGTTGTACGGCGCGACGGAGCTGCCCGCATTCGACCCGGCGGCCAACAACGGGGCCGGGGCGTGGGCGTTGCAGTCGACGCACCAGACGCCGAAGTTCGGCCCGCCCGGGTTCGGCAACCCGTACAACAACTACACCTGGAAGATGGTGGTGGCCGGCGGGAAGCTGTACGTCGGCACGATGGACTGGAGCTACCTGGCCAAGGAACTGGGCAAGGAGACCGCCGCCGAGCTGGGCCTGTCACCGGCGCTGGCCGACGACCTGGCCCGCGCGCCGATGGACGCGGCCGGGATGCGCGCGAGCGCCCTACCGGAGGCGGTCTACGGCGGTGACCTGTACGCCTTCTCGTCGCCGACGAAGGCGGCGACGACGGTGGACAACACCGGTTTGGGCAACTACCTGAACTACGGCATCCGCAACATGGTCGCCGACGGCCCGACCCTCTACCTGGGCATGGCGAACCCGATGAACCTGCGGGCCGACCCGACGGACGACGTGCCCGAGGGGGGTTGGGAGCTGATCCGGCTGCGGGGCTACTGAGCTGGCGGGCCGCCGGCCCGGCGACAGCGTCGTCGCCGGGCCGGTGGCCCCGCCCCGCCCCGGCGCGCCCGTGGCGGTTGTCCCTTGCCGGATCCTGGTGCGTCCCTGACGTTGCTCGAACATTCCCGGGCGAAAGTATTGATATGATGCCTTTTACCGTTTTTCGCCCTGAAGTCGGGCGGCACCGCACCGGCCGGTCGACGGCCCGGCTCGCGGGAACGCTCGCGCTGCTGCTCGCCCTGACCGCCCCGGCCGGATGCAGTCCCCGCCGCGACCAGGCCGACTCCCCCACCGGCCCGGCGGCCAGCGCGCCCTCCGGTGCGGCGCGGTCGGCGTCGGACGTGCCCGTCGGCAGCTCCACGCGCACCCTCACCGTGGACGGGCGGGAGCGCAGCTACCGGCTCTACCGGCCGGCCTCGGCCGACCTGAGCGGGCCGGTCCCGCTGGTGGTGATGCTGCACGGCGCGGCCGGCACCGGCGAGCAGGCCGAGCAGGCGTACGGCTGGACCGGCCAGGCCGACCGGGACGGGTTCCTGGTGCTGTTTCCGGACGGGCTGAACCGGGCCTGGGCCATCGGTCCACAGTGCTGCGGTGCCCCCGCCCGCGACGGCGTCGACGACGTCGCGTTCATCACCGAACTGGTCGCCACGGTCGGCCGGGAGCTGCCGGTCGACCCGGCCCGCCGGTACGTCACCGGCATCTCCAACGGCGGGCTGCTGGCGTACAAGCTGGTCTGCGACACCACCACCTTCGCCGCGATCGGGGCGGTGGCGAGCACCCTGACCGGGCGGTGCGCCGACCCGAAGCCGGTGTCGGTGCTGCACATCCACGGCCAGCAGGACCAGACCATGCCGTACGGCGGCGGGCCCGGCCGACGGGACAACGGCGGCACCGGACGCAACCCGGTGAAGATCGACGGCCCGCCCACCCCCGAACTGGCCGCCCGCTGGCGCAGCATCGACTCCTGCGGCGCGCCGAAGGTGACCACCGACGGGCCGGTCACCCGGTCCACCGCGAGCTGCGCCCAGGGCCGCGCCGTCGAACTGATCACCATCGCCGACGCGGGACACCAGTGGCCCGGCGGCCGACCCAACCCGCCCCGGGCGGAGAAGCTGCTCAACCTCGATCCCCCCTCCACCGCGCTGAACGCCACCGACACCATCTGGCGGTTCTTCGCCGCGCACCCCCAGCCCTCCGGCGGCTGACGGCACCGCTGCCGGCCCCGTCGGCACCCGCACCCCTCAGGACAGGAGTTGAGATGCCCAGCAGAGACGGGCCGGCCGTGGTCGAGGTCGACGACCTCGTCAAGCGCTACCCCCGCACCGACACCAACGCGGTCGACGGGCTGTCGTTCACCGTCGCGCCGGGCGAGATCTTCGGGCTGTTCGGGCCGAACGGGGCCGGCAAGTCCACCACCGTCGGCATCCTGACCACCCGTCTGCGGGCCACCGGCGGCCGGGCCGTGGTCTGCGGGGTCGACGTGGGCCGGGACCCGGCCGCCGCCCGCGCCCACCTGGGCGTGGTGCCCCAGCACAACAACCTGGACCGGGCGCTGACCCCCCGGCAGAACCTCGTCTACCACGCCACCTACCACGGGGTACGGCGACGGGAGGCGCAGGCCCGCGCGGCGGAGCTGCTGGAGCGCTTCGGCCTCACCGAGCGGGCCGACCGGCGGATCGAGGCGTACTCGGGGGGCATGGCGCAGCGGTTGATGATCGCCCGGGCGCTGACCCACGAGCCGGCGGTGCTCTTCCTCGACGAGCCGACCAACGCCCTCGACCCGCAGACCCGGCTGCTGATCTGGGGTCAGCTTCGGCAACTCCGCGAGCGCGGGGTGGCGATCGTGCTGACCACCCACGCGATGAACGAGGCGGCCCGGGTCGTCGACCGGGTCGGCATCGTCGACCACGGTCGGCTGCTCACCCTGGACACCCCGACCGCCCTGGTCCGGGGCCTGGCCGGGGACGCGCTGCTCGACCTCACGGTCACCCCGGCCGGCGGGGACGACCCGGACGCGCTCTGCGCCGCCCTGGGTGAGCTGCCCGGCGTACGCAAGGCGGAACGGGTGGCGACGCCGACCGTGCCGGCCGGTGGGCGGCCGGGCGGCGGCGGGGCCGGGCTGGCCGGGGCCGGGGCCGGCGGGGCCGGGATGCTGGCCGCGCTCGCCGCCGCAGGTGGGCGGCCCGGCGCCGGCCGGCTGGCCGCCCTCGCCGGGGCGGGCCTGCTCGGGCGCGGCGGCGGGGCGGCCGGCAACGGCGGTCGCGGCCGGCTGCGCATCCGCCTGCACCTGGCCGGCGATCCGGCGACGCTGCTCGGCCCGGCGGTGACCGTGCTCGCCGCCCGCTCGGCGGCGGTCAACGCCGTCGACGTCGGTGAACCCAGCCTGGAGGACGTCTTCATCGAACTCACCGGAAGGCAACCGAGGTGACCGCTCTCGACACCCCGACCCCGCTGCGCCCGACGGCCACGCCGCCCTCCCGCCCCGGGACCGGGCGGGTGTTCGCCGCCGTGCTGCGCCGCGACCTGATGGTCACCGGCCGGGAACTCTGGGTCATCCTGGTCCAGGTCGGGCTGACGCCACTGTTCATGCTGTTCGTCTTCGACACCGTGCTGGGCAGCCAGGGCCTCGTCGGGCGGGGTTTCGCCGACGTGTTCCTGCCCGGCATCATCGCCCTGGCCGCCCTCACCACCGCGTTGCAGAGCGTGGCCCTGCCGCTGGTGAAGGAGTTCGGCTTCACCATGGAGATCGAGGACCGGTTGATGGCGCCCCTGCCGACCGGGTACGTGGCGATCGGCAAGCTGGTGATCGCCACCATCCGGGGGCTGCTCGCGGCGGTGCTGATCTACCCGCTCGGCGCGCTGATGGTCGGTTCCGCGCCGTGGCGGCCGGCGGGGCTGCCGCTGGCGTTCGTGGTGGCGCTGCTCGGGGCGTGGATCGGCGGGGCGATCGGAATGAGCCTGGCCACCACCCTGCCGGTGCAGCGGATCAACGTGACCTTCTCGGTGATCCTCACCCCGATCATCTGGACCGGCTGCATCCACTACCCGTGGCCCCGGCTGTCGTCGGTGCCCTGGTACCAGGTGGTCACCGCGCTCAACCCGATGACGTACGTCTCCGAGGGGGTGCGCGGGGCGCTGCTGCCCGGCGTGCCGCACCTGCCGGCGTGGGTGTGCCTGACCGTGCTGGCCGGGGTGGCCGCCGTCCTGACCTGGGTCAGCGTCCGCTGCTTCACGCGGCGGGCGATCCAGTGACCATCCGCACCGCCACCGCCCGCGTACCCGACAGGTCGAGGAGTTGCCATGGTTGACCCCACCATCGCCGAATCCGACGTGGCGCTCGCCCGCCGGCTCGCCGCCGAGGCCGGTGAGCTGCTGCTACGGGTACGCGCCGACCACGGTCACGCCGACCCCGCCGCGTTGAAGGCCGCCGGTGACCGGGCCGCCCACGACCTCCTGCGGGCCGAGCTGGCCCGGTGCCGCCCGGCCGACGCGGTGCTCTCCGAGGAGGACGAGGGTTCCCGGCTGGTGGACACCGGCGGCGGCGTGTCCCGGCGGACCGCCGACCGGGTGTGGATCGTCGACCCGTTGGACGGCACCCGGGAGTTCTCCGAGCAGGGCCGCGCCGACTGGGCGGTGCACGTGGCGCTCTGGGCCCGCGACGCGGCGACCCCGCACGGGCTGGTCGCCGGTGCGGTCGCGTTGCCGGCGCAGGGCCGGGTGCTGACCACCGACGTCGCCGACGCACCGTCGGCCGCGCCGCCGTCGCCCGACGGGGTGATCCGGTTGGCGGCCAGCCGCAGCCGTCCCCCCGCGTTCCTGGCCGCGCTGGCCGGGGAGGTCGGCGCGGAACTGGTGCCGATGGGTTCGGCGGGGGCGAAGATCGCGGCGGTGGTGACCGGTGACGTGGACGCCTACATCCACGCGGGCGGCCAGTACGAGTGGGACTCCGCCGCGCCGGTGGCGGTGGCCACCGCCGCCGGGTTCCACGCCTCCCGCATCGACGGTTCCGCGCTGACCTACAACGAGGCGGACCCCCGGCTGCCGGACCTGCTGGTCTGTCGCGGCGAGCTGGCCGTGCCGCTGCTCGCCGCGCTGCGGCGGCAACTGGCCGGTACGGCGGCCACCTCCGGTTCCCCCGTCCCCCACCCCGGAAAGGACCCGCGATGAGCAGCGGATCGGCTGCGTACCAGGTCTCCCAGCTCGACGAGTTGGAGGCGGAGAGCATCTTCGTGATGCGTGAGGTGGTCGCCGAGATGGAGCGGCCGGTGCTGCTCTTCTCCGGTGGCAAGGACTCGATCGTGATGTTGCGGCTGGCGCAGAAGGCGTTCGCCCCGGCCGGTATCCCGTTCCCGGTCATGCACGTCGACACCGGGCACAACTTCCCCGAGGTGCTCGACTACCGCGACCAGCGGGTGACCGAGCTGAACCTGCACCTGATCGTGGCGAGCGTGCCGGAGGCGCTGACCCGGGGCCTGGTGCGTGAGTCGGGTGACGGGATGCGCAACCGGATCCAGACGCCGGTGTTGTTGGACGCGGTGGAGAAGCACCGGTTCGACGCGTTGTTCGGTGGGGCGCGGCGGGACGAGGAGAAGGCGCGGGCGAAGGAGCGGGTGTTCTCGTTCCGGGACGAGTTCGGGCAGTGGGATCCGAAGAACCAGCGGCCGGAGTTGTGGTCGTTGTACAACGGTCGGCATCATCCGGGTGAGTCGATCCGGGTGTTCCCGTTGTCGAACTGGACCGAGTTGGACATCTGGCACTACATCGCGCGGGAGCGGGTGCCGTTGCCGTCGATCTACTACGCGCACGACCGTGAGGTGGTCGAACGCGACGGCATGCTCTACGCCGTCAACGAGTTCTTCACCCCCCGCGCGGGCGAGGAACCCTTCACCGCCCGGGTGCGGTACCGCACCGTCGGGGACGCGTCGTGCACCGCCGCCGTCCGCTCGGACGCCGACACGGTGGAGAAGGTGATCGACGAGGTCGCGTCGACCCGGATCACCGAGCGGGGTGCCACCCGGGGCGACGACCGGGTCAGCGAGGCCGCCATGGAGGACCGCAAGCGGGAGGGCTACTTCTGATGAGCACCGAGATGCTGGCACCGGCCGGTTCCCCCGCCGAGGCCCGGCCGATGGACCTGCTGCGGTTCGCCACGGCCGGCAGTGTGGACGACGGGAAGTCGACCCTGATCGGTCGGTTGCTGTACGACACGAAGTCGTTGTTCACCGACCAGTTGGCCGCGGTGGAGGCGGTCAGCGCGGCCCGGGGCGACGAGTACACCAACCTGGCGTTGCTCACCGACGGCCTGCGGGCCGAACGGGAGCAGGGCATCACCATCGACGTGGCGTACCGCTACTTCGCCACGCCCCGGCGCAAGTTCATCATCGCCGACACCCCCGGCCACATCCAGTACACCCGCAACATGGTCACCGGCGCGTCCACCGCCGACCTCACCCTGGTCCTGGTGGACGCCCGCAAGGGGCTGGTCGAGCAGTCGCGGCGGCACGCGTTCCTGTGCTCGCTGCTGCGGGTGCCGCACCTGGTGCTGTGCGTCAACAAGATGGACCTGGTCGACTTCTCCCAGGAGGTCTTCGAACGCATCGCCGACGAGTTCACCGCCTTCGCGGCCAAGCTCGACGTGCCCGACCTCGCGGTGATCCCGGTGTCGGCGCTCCAGGGTGACAACATCGCCGCCCGGTCGGAGAACATGCCCTGGTACGAGGGGCCGTCGCTGCTGCACCACCTGGAGCACGTGCACATCGCCTCGGACCGTAACCTGGTCGACGTCCGCTTCCCGGTGCAGTACGTCATCCGCCCCCAGTCCACCACGGTCACCGACTACCGGGGCTACGCCGGCCAGGTCGCCTCCGGCGTGCTCAAGCCCGGCGACGAGGTGATGGTCCTGCCGTCCGGGTTCACCAGCCGGATCGCCGCCATCGACACCGCCGACGGCCCCGTCGACGAGGCGTTCCCCCCGATGTCGGTCACCGTCCGCCTCGACGACGAGATCGACGTCTCCCGGGGCGACATGATCTGCCGGCCGAACAACACGCCCACCGTCGCCCAGGACATCGAGGCGATGGTCTGCTGGATGGACGAGACCCGCCCGCTGGAGGTCGGCGGCCGGTACGTCGTCAAGCACACCACCCGTTCGGCACGTGCCATCGTCCGCGAGCTGCACTACCGGCTCGACATCAACACGCTGCACCGGGACGAGACCAGCACCGCGTTGGCGCTCAACGAGATCGGCCGGATCAGGCTACGCACCACCGTGCCGTTGCTGGTGGACGACTACCACCGCAACCGCACCACCGGTGGGTTCGTCATCATCGACGAAACCACCAACCGCACCGTGGGCGCCGGGATGGTCATCCAGCGGGACTGACCCGACGCTCCGCATCGGCCGGCCCGGCACCCTCCCCCGCCGGGCCGGCCGAACCCGTCGTGATTCAGGACCGGTCGGTGCCCGGCGGGCCGAACCAGCGGGCGAGCGCGGCGGTCAACCCGTCGGCGTCCGGCCCGTCCGGCGGGGACTGCCAGGCCACGTGACAGTCCGGGCGCAGCAGCAGCGCGGTCGGCATGGCGTCGCCGGGGGCGTCGGCCGTCGCGCCGTCCGGCGTGGACCGTCCGGTGACCACGTCGACCCGGTCCCGCCACGGCCCGGCCACCCCGGCGTGGACGCCGGTGGGGTCGAGCAGCAGCGGGCGGGCGGTCCGGGTCAGCTCGGCCAGCCGGACCGGCCCGGCGTCGGTGTGCCACACCAGGTCGGGTGCGAAGCGTCCGACCAGCGGCCCGTCCGCACCGCCCATCGGGTAGCGGACGTCCGCCCCGGCCAGCAGGGCGGCGACGTGGGCCGCGTTCTCCGGCCGGTCGAGCAACTCGCCGAGGAGCACCCGCAGCGCGGTGACCTCGCTGCCGGGGGCGATCAGCGCCGACTGGGCCTGGGTGGACATGGTGACCCGCTGCGCGACCGGGCGGCGTTCCGCCTCGTACGAGTCCAGCAGCCCGTCCGGGGCCCGGCCGTGCACCTGGGCGGCCAGCTTCCAGCCCAGGTTCACCGCGTCCTGCAGGCCGAGGTTGAGTCCGGGCCCGCCGATCGCCGAGTGGACGTGGGCGGCGTCGCCGAGCAGCAGCACCCGCCCGGCGCGGTACCGCTCGGCGAGCCGGGTGTTGCCGCCCACCAGGCGACGCAGCAGGTGCGGCCCGTGACCGGCCGGCGGGTCGATCGGCACGTCGACCCCGAGCACCCGGGCGACACTGGCGCGCAGCTCGGCGAGGGTCGGCGGCCCGTCGAACCGCGTCGACGCGGGCCACTCGATCGTGCTGAGGCCCGCCGGACGCCCGGTGAAGGGGGCCCACGCGATCAGCCCCCGCTCGGTACGGGTGTGCCGGAACGGCGCGACGGTGCCGTACCCGGGGATCGTGAGGCCGCCGGTCGCTGCGTCGATCAGCTCCGCCGGCAGGCTGACCTGGGCGGTACGGGAGACGGTGCGGTCCGTGGACACCCCGGGGAAGCCGATCCCGGCCAGCCGACGGACGATGCTGTGTCCGCCGTCCGCGCCGACCAGGTAGCGGCAGCGCAGGGTCGTGCCGTCGGCGAAGGCGACCTGTACGTCGTCCGCGCCCGGGGTCAGCCCGGTCACCTCGTGCCCCCGGCGGACCTGCACGCCCAGTTCGGCGACCCGCTCGGCGAGCACCCGTTCCAGGTGTCTCTGCGGGGTCTGGAGCAGGTACAGCGGGTTGTCCGGCACCGCCCGCAGGTCCAGCGGCAGCGCCCCGAAGACGAACCCGGGCGCGGGCTGCGGCGGTGCCGGATCGTCGACGAGGCGGTAATGCAGGCCCCGCCGGTCGAGCATCCGGACCACCTGCCCGACCAGTCCGTTGGCGCGCTGCTCGGTGGTGGGGGCGGACAGCCGTTCGCAGACGAGGGGCCGGACGCCGGCCAGGGCCAGTTCGGCGGCGAGCAGGAGACCGTTGGGGCCGGCGCCGACGATGAGGACGTCGATCATCGCGGATTCCTTTCGAGGGCATGGTGGACCGCCGCCGGAGCGCGGCGGATCACGGGCGGGACCGGGCACCCCGACGGGGTGCGGGTGGACGCGCCGGATCGCGCCCGCGAGGTTCGGCGGGAACGGTCGGCGGGGCGTGGAGCGGGAGACGGGTCGGATCAGCGGGGCGTGGGGGGTGGCAGCCCGGCGGCGAGTTGGGCCAGTGCGTCGGGGAGTAACCGCTCCATCGGAACGGGCGGATCGGCACGCAGGTAGTGCCGGATCGCCGCGTTCACGGCGGCGGTCACACCGGCCGCGACGAGATGCGGATAGAGGTCGTGTTCCAGGTCGGTGCCGGTGCGTTCGGCCACGGCCGCGGCCAGGTCGGCCTCGGCGACCGCGCCCGCGCGCAGCATCTCGCCCTGCAACGCCGGCTCGGCCAGCATCACCGCGAGCCCCTCGACCCACTCGGCGTGTGGGCGCGGCGGCGACTCAGTGACCTCGGGGCCGGGGGCGAAGCGGGTAAGCGTCGCCGCGATCAGCGCCGTCCAGAGGGGTTCGTCGGCCGGCCGTCGGCGCAGCGCCTCGGCGACCTGCCGGCTGCGGTCGAGGTGCCGGAACGCGATCGCCTCGGCCTTGCTGGAGAAGTAGTTGTTGAACGTACGCGGGGACACGCCCACGGCCTGGGCGATGTCCTCCACCAGGACGTTGTCGAAGCCCCGGGCGACGGTCAGCCGGATGGCCGCCCAGCTCAGCGCCGCGCGAGTCTCGGCCTTCTTGCGCTCCCGTAGCCCGCTCACCTACTCAGCATAGCCGAAAGTGCGTGGCACGCAATATTACGTGCCACGCACTTTCTTGCTGTCGCAGCGCCCGGTCAGGCGGGCAGCGCATGCCGGGCACGACCCCGGCGGCGGAAGGCGTACCCGGTGAACAGGAGCAGGACCACGGCCGACGCGACGAGCCCGCTGGTGAACACCAGCCCGGAATGGTCCCTGTCGGCCGCGGCGGCGGCTGTCGGCCCACCGAAGGAGACGGTTCCGGTCGCGGTGCGCCTGGTCCAGCCGCTGGCGAGGTCGAGCCGGGCGTTCCACGGCCCGTCGGGCAGCCTGGGGTCCAGCAGCACCCGCACGGTGGTGGTGGCACCGAGGGCGAGCGTGTCGGCCTCGGCGCGGACCGGCCCGACGGACAGCCCACCCGGGCCGTCGGTGAGACGTAGCTGGCCGGCGAGGTCGAGCGCCCGTCGCCCGGTGTTGCGCACCTCGGCGGTGACCACCGGCGCGCCGTCGCCGTCCCGGTGACCGGCGAGCCCCGACACCTCGAAGCCCGACGGCGGTTCGCCACCCGGCCCGACCGACAGGTAGACCCGGATGCCGACCCGGCCGATGTTGCGCACGTTCGCGCCGTCGGTGGTGGACACCTCGGCCCAGATGACCGCGTACCGTTCCCCGGCGGAGGCCTTCTCCGGCACCGCGATGGTGACCGTGAGCACCGACTCGTCGTCGGGCTCCAGCTCCACCTCGCCCCGGTCGATCGTGATCCAGCTGCTCAGCTCGTTCGGCGTCCGGTCAGGGGCGAAGACGAAGCCGGTGCGGTCGACCTCGGCGGCGGCGGCGTAGACAGCGATCTTCCGCGCGATCTCCGAGACGTTCTCGACCACGATCCGCCGCTTGATGGTCGTCCCGGGATGGACGTGGTCGACGATGTACTTCTGCGCGCGGCTGTCGTCGCGCCGGTTCACCGGGGCGTCGAGCAGCCGGATGCCGACCGCCGCAGCCGGGCCGCTGGAACTCGGGCTCGGCGGGGGTGACGGCGACGCGGCAGACGCCGGTGTCCCGGCGGTCACCAGGACGGCGACGGCCAGGACAGCAGCGCGGAGTCGGTCAGGCCACCGAATGGGTCACCGTCCCCGTGTAGAGGCCGCCGACGGCCGCCGGCGGGAGGGTGATCCGGAGGCTGGGGTTCCAGGTGGCCGAGTTGTTGCCGCTGCCGGAGGTCTTGGAGAACGCCGTCCGGGGAAGGTTGAGCGTCACCGCGTCGGCCGAGGTGGGCTGCCCGGGTACGAAGGTGCCGGTGCCGGTGGTGGAGATCGCCGGCCCGGACCAGTACTCCACCAGGTTGGGCAGGATCGTCTCCTCAGCGGTGCCCGCGCCGGTGGTGAACGCGGTGCTGGTGACCGACGCGGTCCAGGTCGCCGAGAGCGCCGACCGGCTGTCGGTGACCGTGACGTTGCCGAGCGAGCCGGTGATGGTGGAGCCGGCGAAGGCCGCGCCCAGGTTCACCGACGCCGGGACGGTGATGTCCAGGTTGGCGGTCGACACGGTGAAGGTGACGACGGTGTCGCCCGACGGGGCGGCGGCGGCGGGCGATGCTACGGCGAGCACCGCTGCCCCGGCGGCCAGGGCGAGCAATGGCTTCTTCATGCCCACCACGCTAAACACTCATAAGCTCCATAAATCGCTTTAGGCGCGAATCACCCCATCAGGCTACAGAGTGGGTGACGGTGCCGGAGTACACGCCGGCCACCACCCCGGCCGGGATCGCCACCCGGAGCGTGGGCGCCCAGCTCACCCGGTTCTGCCCGTTGCCCGTGGTCTTGCTGAACGCGACCCGGGGCACGGTCAGCGTCACCGCCTGCGCGGCGGTGAGTTGACCAGGAACCTTGGTGCCGCCACCGGTCTGCTTGGTCACCGGGCCCGACCAGTAGGAGACCTGGGTGGTGGCGATCGTCTTGCCCGCGCCACCCCCGGCGGTGACGAACGCCGTGGCGGACACGGTGGCCGTCCAGGTGTTCGGGTTGGCCGACCGGGTGTCCGCCACGGTGACGGTGCCCAACGAACCACTGAGGGTGCTCCCCACCAGGCCCGCGCCGAGGCTCGCCGTGGGGGGCACGGTGATGTCGAGCCCGACCACCAGCGCCATCGCCCGCACACGGGGAACGGGTGCCGCACCCGGCGGTGCGACACCACCCACGAGCAACAGCGGGCTGACCAGGGCTGCCAGGAGATGCACGGACGACACTGTAGGGGCTTTTAGCACTTTTTGTCCAATATGAAACCGGGTTCCCCCGTTCCGAACGCGGGGCGGGCCCCGGCCGATCGGCCGGGGCCCGCACAGCAGGGTCGGATCAGGAGAGGTCGAACCGGTCCAGCTCCATGACCTTGGTCCAGGCGGCCACGAAGTCGGTCACGAACTTGGTGCCCGCGTCCCGGCTGGCGTAGACCTCGGCGAGGGCGCGCAGCTGGGAGTTCGACCCGAAGATGAGGTCGACCGCGGTGGCGGTCCACTTCACCTCGTCGGTGGTCAGGTCCCGGATCTCGTAGACGTGCTCCTCGGACTCCGACGCCTTCCACCGGGTGCCCGGGGAGAGCAGGTTGGCGAAGAAGTCGTTGCTGAGCACGCCCGGCCGGTCGGTCAGCACGCCGTGCGCCGTGCCACCCACGTTGTTGCCGAGGGCCCGCAGGCCGCCGACGAGGACGGTCATCTCCGGCGCGGTCAGGTTGAGCATGTACGCCCGGTCGACGAGCAGCACCTCCGGCTGGGTCTTCTCCCCCGGACGCAGGTAGTTGCGGAACCCGTCGGCGCGCGGCTCCAGCACGGCGAACGACTCGACGTCGGTCTGCTCCTGGCTGGCGTCGGTGCGGCCCGGCCGGAAGGGCACGGTCACCTCGACACCCGCGGCACGGGCCGCCTGCTCGACGGCGGCCGAGCCGGCCAGCACGATCAGGTCCGCGAGGGAGATCTTCGCACCGCCGGCGGCGTTGAACTCGCGCTGGATCCCCTCCAGGGTCGCCAGCACCGTCGCGAGCTGCTCGGGCTGGTTGACCTCCCAGCTGCGCTGCGGTTCGAGCCGGATCCGCGCGCCGTTGGCGCCACCGCGCTTGTCGGTGTTCCGGAAGCTCGCGGCGGAGGCCCAGGCGGTGCTGACCAGCTGCGCGGTGGTCAGGCCGGAGTCGAGCACCTTCGCCTTGAGGGCCGCGACGTCGGCGTCGGACACCAGCTCGTGGTCGACGGCCGGCAGCGGGTCCTGCCAGAGCTGGGGCTCGGCGACCCAGGGGCCGAGGAAGCGGCTGACCGGGCCCATGTCGCGGTGCAGCAGCTTGTACCAGGCCTTGGCGAACGCCAGGGCGAACTCGTCGGGGTGCTCCAGGAAGCGCCGCGAGATCTTCTCGTACGCCGGGTCGACACGCAGCGACAGGTCGGTGGTGAGCATCGTCGGCTTGTGCTTCTTGGCCGGGTCGTGGGCGTCCGGGATGATCGCCTCGGCGTCCTTGGCGACCCACTGCTTGGCCCCGCCGGGGCTGGTGGTCAGCTCCCACTCGTAGCCGAAGAGGATCTCGAAGAAGCGGTTGCTCCACTGCGTGGGCCGGTCGGTCCAGGTGACCTCCAGGCCACTGGTGATGGTGTCGCCGCCCTTGCCGCTGCCGTGGGTGCTCAGCCAGCCCAGGCCCTGCGCCTCCAGCGGGGCGCCCTCGGGCTCGGGGCCGACGTGGTCGTCGGCGACGCCCGCGCCGTGGGTCTTGCCGAAGGTGTGCCCGCCGGCGATCAGCGCGACGGTCTCCTCGTCGTTCATCGCCATCCGGCGGAAGGTCTCCCGGATGAAGTGCGCCGCCGCAGCCGGGTCGGCGTTGCCGCGCGGGCCCTCCGGGTTGACGTAGATCAGACCCATCTCGGTCGCCCCGACGCCGGCCGCCATCTCGGTCTCGGAGGCGTAGCGCTCGTCGCCGAGCCAGGTGTCCTCCGGGCCCCAGAAGATCTCCTCGGGCTCCCAGACGTCCGGCCGGCCGAAGCCGAAGCCGAAGGTCTTGAAGCCCATCGACTCCAGGGCCACGTTGCCGGCGAGCACCAGCAGGTCGGCCCAGGAGATCTGCTGGCCGTACTTCTGCTTGACCGGCCAGAGCAGCCGGCGGGCCTTGTCCAGGTTGGCGTTGTCCGGCCAGCTGTTCAGCGGCGCGAACCGCTGCCCGCCGTCACCGGCGCCACCGCGGCCGTCCTCGATCCGGTAGGTGCCGGCGGCGTGCCAGCTCATCCGGATCATCAGGCCGCCGTAGTGGCCGAAGTCGGCCGGCCACCAGTCCTGCGAGGTGGTGAGCACCTCGGTGATGTCCCGCTTGAGGGCCTCGACGTCGAGCTTGGCGAACTCCCGCGCGTAGCTGAAGTCCTCCCCCAGCGGGTTGCCCTTGGCCGAGTGGGCGTGCAGGACCGAGAGGTCGAGCTGGTTGGGCCACCAGTCCCGGTTGGTACGCGGACGCCCGCCGGTCTTCGGCTTCGGGGAGTCGATCGCCGGGTTCTCGCTCTCGCTACCCTGCGCGGTCACCGAGTCGTGCGCGACCGGGCAGCCGGCCGCCGCCTTCTGGTCCACGCCCTGCGCACTGACGGGGGCGTTGTCCTGGGTGTCGCTCATGTACTTCCTTCCGAACTGGTGGATCACTGGGAGGTGCGGTCGGTCGCACAGTCGGGGCAGGTGCCCCAGTAGACGACCTCCGCCTCGTCGACCACGAACCCGTGGTCGTCGGAGGCGGTGAGACACGGCACGTGACCGACGGCGCAGTCGACGTCGGCGATCACGCCGCAGGAGCGGCAGACGACGTGGTGGTGGTTGTCCCCCACCCGCGCCTCGTAACGCGCGGTGGACCGGCCCGGCTGGATGCGGCGCACCAGGCCGGCCTCGGTGAGGGCCCGCAGTACGTCGTAGACCGCCTGGTGGGAGACCGTGGGCAGGTCGGCCCGGACCAGCGCGATCACCGTGTCGGTGTCGACGTGCGGGTGGTCCCGCAGCGCGGCGAGCACGGCCAGTCGGGGCCGGGTCACGCGCAGCGAGGCCGCCCGTAACTGTGCCTCGAGGTCGGCCGTCATGCGTCGACCATAGTCCGCTCTTCTGGAGCAAATCAAGTTTAGGGCCCGGCGTGGCGGCGCGCGCCACTCCCACGGGTGACGCATCACTCACGCAGTGCGACCGGGCGGCGGTGGGAGCGGGCGGGTGTGCTCAGTGGCGGCGGGGTGGCGCGGTGCTGCCCCGCACCACCAGCGACGTGCCGAGTTCGTACCGCTCCTGCACCAGCGGCTGGCCGTCGGCCAGGGCCAGGGCCAGCCGGGCGGCGGTGGCCCCGATCTCCCCGAACGGCTGCCGCACCGTGGTCAGCGGCGGCGCCAACCAGCCCGCCTCGTCGACGTCGTCGAAGCCGACGACGCTGAGGTCGTCGGGAATCCGCAGGCCGGCCTCCCAGGCCGCCGCGTAGACGCCCAGCGCCTGGAGGTCGTTGCCGCAGACCACGGCGGTGGGCGGCGCGGACCCGGCGAGCAGCTCACCGCCGAGCCGCAGACCGTCCTCGAAGGTGAACACGCCGCTGCGTTCGAGACGCTCGTCGAACGGCACGCCCGCATAGTCCAGCGCGGCCCGGAAGCCGTCGCGGCGGGCCCGCGCCGACAGGTCCCGCACCGGGCCGGTGAGCACGCCGATCCGCCGGTGGCCGAGGTCGACGAGATGGCGGGTGGCCGACAGCGCCCCGCTCCAGTTGCCCGACCCGACGACGGGGACGGGGAACAGGTTGTCCGCCGGGTCGACGGCCACCAGCGGTATGCCGGCGGCGGCGAAGCTCGTCCCGTCCTCGGCGGTCACCAGGGAGAACACCGTGATCACGGCGGCCGGTTGGCGCAGCAGCACCGCCTGCGCCCAGGGCTGCCCGGCCCGTAGCCAGTGCCGCACGTCGGTGAAGCCGACCGTGTGGTCCCGGGGGCCGGCGACCTCCTGGACGCCGCGCAGGATCGGCATGGCGATCGAGGAGAGCATCCGGTGGAAGACCACCTCGATGCAGGGCGTGAAACTGCCGACCGGCCGGCGGCGGTAGCCGTGGTCACGCAGCAGCGCCTCCACCCGCTGCCGGGTCTGCTCACCCACCCCCCGGCGGCCGTTGAGCACCTTGGAGACCGTCGGCGGGGACACCCCGGCGAGCTCGGCGATCGTGGCGAGGGGCAGGTCGCCACGCCGGGGCTTGCGGGAGCGGCGACGTCGACCTTCCTCGATCACGCAGGGAAGTCTACGTGCCCCGGCGACCCCGTCCGGAGCACTGGCCACGGGCCCGGCCACACCGGGTCCCGGTCAGTGCGGGGCCGCTGCCGGGCGGTGGGTGAACCAGTCGAACGCCGCGCTGCCCCCGGTGACGTACATGCCGACGACCCGGCCGGTGAACCCGGCGGCGACCTCGGTGGACAGGTAGCGCCCGTCGAGTTCGGCCAGCACGACGGGGCCGGCCGGGCCCGCCACCTCGAAGGTGACCATGTCGCAGCCGGCCGCGCGTACCCCCCGGGGCGCGGACGGGGCCGCCAGGTCGGCGGCGGAGGTCACGGTCGGCGGGTAGAGGTCGTGGGTGCGGGTGGCGACCGTCAGCACCAGCGGACCGTCCGGTACGGCGTGGGTGGCGCAGACCTGCCGGAACGGCCCGGCCCGGCCGATCACCCGGACGGTGCCGGCCCGGACCTCCAGGTCGTAGTGGTGCGCCTCGTCGATGCGGACGGTGAGCCCAGCGGTGCCGGTGCCCGGGTCGACCCGGACGCTGGTCCGGCTGTCGTGGTACCGCTGCCGCAGCGCCACGATCGTCGCACCGGCGAGGTCGAGGGTCGCGCCCACGGCGTGCAGGGTGAGCCAGCCCGGCCGGGCGGTCAGCGACCAGCAGTCGTCCGGGCGGCTGCGGGGCGAGATCCATTCGGGCGCGAGGACGGCTGCGTCGAAATCGTCGTGGAAGGCGTCCGGGCCGGCGGGGGCGGCACCGGCCGGGGCACTGCCGGGAGGCGCGGCGGTGAGTTCCCGGACCGGGTCGACGACCGGCCAGCCGTCGACCCAGCGCACCGGGGCGAGGAAGGTCTCCCGGCCGAGGACGTGGTAGGGCGGCCACTGGCCCCGGGCCCGGATGCCGAGCAGGACCAGCCACCAGCTGCCGTCGAGCGCCTGGACCAGGTCGCCGTGCCCGGTGGCCTGCACCGGAAGATCGGTGCCCCGGTGGGTGAGGATCGGGTTGGCCGGGGCCGGGGTGAACGGGCCACGCGGGCTGCGGGAGCGGGCGACCGAGACGGCGTGGCCGGTGTGCGTGCCGCCCTCGGACAGCAGCAGGTACCACCAGCCGTCGATCCGGTAGAGGTGCGGGGCCTCGGGGTACTGGCCGCCGGTGCCCGACCACAGCGGGATCGGCCCTTCCAGCACCCGGCCGCCGTCCGGATCGATCCGGTAGGCGTCCACGCCGGAGGTGGTCAGCCAGCAGGTGCCGTCGTCGTCCCAGGCCAGCGAGGGGTCGACGTGCGGCAGGTCGAGGTAGACCGGGTCGGACCAGGGGCCGGTGGGTTCAGGCGCGGTGACGATGAGGTGCCGGCCGAGGCTGACGTTGGTGGTGATCAGCCAGAACCGGCCGTCGTGGTGGCGCAGGGTGGGCGCGAAGATGCCCCGGGACGCCTCGGTGTCGGCGGGGAGCGCCAACTGGCCGGGCCGGTCCAGGATGTTGCCGATCTGCCGCCAGTTGACCAGGTCACGGCTGTGCAGCAGGGGCACGCCCGGGAAGTACTCGAAGCTGGAGCAGACCAGATAGTAGTCCGCGCCGACCCGGCAGACGCTCGGGTCGGGGTGGAATCCGGGGACGACCGGGTTGCCGTAGGACGCTCCGGTGGACACCGCGCGTCACCTCCTCGGTGGCACGGGCACGGTGGACGACGCCGGTACGGGTTGCCGCGCCCCAGAAATGTTTGCGATAACATTTCGCAAACCAGGATGCTACGGAAGGCCGTCCGTCGATTCAAGAGCGGCACCGCCGCCCGGCGTCGCGCGGACGCCCCGCCCCGTCGGCCACGTACCGCCGGAACCGGCCCCGAGCTGGAACCCCACCTGTACGTCCGCGCCGGGCGGCGGCCCGCCGGACCATTCCGGACGTCGGCCGACCACCGCCCGGCACGGCCGCCGGACGACGATTCGGTCCCCGGACCGGGCCAGGAACATTCGCGCAACATGGCCGTCATATCTTGACGGGACCCAAGGAATCCACGAGAGTCCATATGTGGCGAGATGGTGCGCCGCCGGGAGCTCGACGCGCCGTCACGGCAGTCATGGATGCCGACGTCAGGGCGCGACGGGCCGCGCCTGTTAACGATAACAGCAGGGTCTCCGCTGCGGGCCGATCGGAACACCGGTCCGGGCCGGGTGGCGGTCGACCGTGTCCCCGGCACCGGGACCACGGCGACGGCCACCAGTGCCACCCTCCCCCTCCGCACCCGGCTCTGATCCGCACCCCTGGGAGAGAACATGTCTGAAGTGACCAGAAGGAACGTCCTCAAGGCCGGAGCGGTGGGGGCCGGCGCCGCGCTGGTCCCGGTCGCCTGGACCGCCACCGCCCGCGCCGGCTCGGCCGCACCACCGCAGGTGCTGGCCGCGAACGACCTCGCCCTGTGGTACGACGAAGGCGCCGGCACGGACTGGCTGCGCGCACTGCCGATCGGCAACGGCCGGCTCGGGGCGATGGTGTTCGGCAACGTCGACACCGAACGGCTCCAGCTCAACGAGGACACCGTCTGGGCCGGCGGCCCGTACGACTCGGCCAACACCCGGGGCGCGGCCAACCTGGCCGAGATCCGGCGACGGGTCTTCGCCGACCAGTGGACCTCGGCGCAGGACCTGATCAACCAGACGATGATGGGCAACCCGGGTGGTCAGCTCGCGTACCAGACGGTGGGCAACCTGCGGTTGGCCTTCGGGTCGGCCAGCGGGGCCAGCCAGTACGTCCGCACCCTCGACCTCACCACCGCCACGGTCACCACGAGCTACGTGCTCAATGGCGTACGGCACCAGCGGGAGGTCTTCGCCAGCGCACCCGACCAGGTGATCGTGGTGCGGTTGACCGCGGACCGGGCCAACGCGATCACGTTCTCCGCCACCTTCGACAGCCCGCAGCGCACCACCGTGTCGAGCCCGGACTCCGCCACCATCGGGCTGGACGGCATCTCCGGCAGCCAGGAGGGGGTCACCGGCTCGGTGCGGTTCCTGGCCCTGGCCAACGCCGCCGCGACCGGGGGCACGGTCAGCAGTTCCGGCGGCACCCTGCGGGTCTCCGGGGCCACCAGCGTCACCATCCTGATCTCGATCGGCTCCAGCTACGTCAACTACCGCACCGTCAACGGCGACTACCAGGGCATCGCCCGCACCCGGCTCAACGCCGCCAAGGGCGTGGCGGTCGAGCAGTTGCGCAGCCGGCACCTGGCCGACTACCAGGCGCTGTTCAACCGGGTGAACATCAACCTGGGTCGTACGGCCGCAGCCGACCAGACCACCGACGTGCGGATCGCCCAGCACGCGAGCAGCAACGACCCCCAGTTCGCCGCGCTGCTGTTCCAGTTCGGGCGGTACCTGCTCATCTCGTCCTCGCGGCCGGGCACCCAGCCGGCGAACCTCCAGGGCATCTGGAACGACTCGCTGACACCGTCGTGGGACTCGAAGTACACCATCAACGCCAACCTGCCGATGAACTACTGGCCGGCCGACACCACCAACCTGTCCGAGTGTTTCCTGCCGGTGTTCGACATGGTCAAGGACCTGACGGTGACCGGGGCCCGGGTCGCCCAGGCGCAGTACGGCGCGGGTGGCTGGGTCACCCACCACAACACCGACGCCTGGCGGGGCGCGTCGGTGGTGGACGGTGCGCTGTGGGGCATGTGGCAGACCGGTGGCGCCTGGCTGGGCACGATGATCTGGGACCACTACCTGTTCACCGGCGACCTGGGTTTCCTCCAGACCAACTACCCGGCGCTCAAGGGCGCCGCCCAGTTCTTCCTCGACACGCTCGTCGCCCACCCCTCACTGGGCTACCTGGTGACGAACCCGTCGAACTCCCCGGAGCTGCCGCACCACTCCAACGCCAGCGTCTGCGCCGGGCCGACGATGGACAACCAGATCCTGCGGGACCTGTTCGACGCCGCGGCCCGCGCCAGCGAGATCCTGAATGTGGACACCACGTTCCGGTCGCAGGTGCGTACCGCCAAGGACCGGCTCCCCCCGACCCGGGTCGGCTCCCGGGGCAACGTGCAGGAGTGGCTGGCCGACTGGGTGGAGACCGAGCGGAACCACCGGCACGTCTCCCACCTGTACGGCCTGCACCCCAGCAACCAGATCACCAGGCGGGGCACCCCGGCGCTGTACGAGGCCGCCCGCAAGACCCTGGAGCTGCGGGGCGACGACGGGACCGGCTGGTCCCTCGCCTGGAAGATCAATTTCTGGGCCCGGTTGGAGGACGGTGCCCGCGCCCACAAGCTGTTCAAGGACCTGGTCCGCACCGACCGGCTCGCGCCGAACATGTTCGACCTGCACCCGCCGTTCCAGATCGACGGCAACTTCGGCGCCACCTCCGGCATCGCCGAGATGCTGCTGCACAGCCACACCGGCGAGCTGAACGTGTTGCCCGCGCTGCCCAGCGCGTGGCCCACCGGGCAGGTCGCGGGTCTGCGCGGGCGCGGCGGCTACACCGTCGGCGTGGCGTGGAGCAGCGGGCAGCCCGACGAGATCGGCATCCGCGCCGACCGCGACGGCACGCTGCGGGTGCGGTCGCGACTGTTCACCGGCAGCTTCACCCTCACCGACGTCACCGACGGCAGCGCGCCGGCCACCACCCGCCCGGAGACCGACGTCGTCCAGTTCACCGTCCGTGCCGGGCACACCTACCGGGCGGCCCGGCCGGGTGTCACGCCGACCCCGACGCCGACCGCCACGCCCACCGCCACCCCCACGCCGACGCCGACGACCCCGGCGCCGACCACCCCGGTCCCGACGACGCCGGTGCCGACCACCAGTTCGCCCGCGCCCTCGGGGGCCCGGGCGACGTACGCGGTGACGGGTTCGTGGTCGGGTGGCTTCCAGGCGGAGGTCACGGTGACCGCCGGCGCGACCGCGATCCGGGGTTGGACGGTGTCCTGGACGTTCCCCAACGGGCAGACCATCAGCCAGATCTGGGGCGGCTCGCACACCCAGAGCGGCGCGAACGTGTCCGTGAAGAACGTCGACTACAACGGGACGCTGGCCGCCGGCGCGTCCACCACGTTCGGTTTCATCGGCGCGGTGAACGGCACCAACAACGCGCCGACCAACCTCACCTGCACCACGAGCTGACCGGCACCCCCGATCCCCGAGTGAAACGGACGGAAGACCATGAGAAGACCATCGACCCGCAGCCGTCGGCTGCTGACCGCCGTGGCGGCGGGCCTGCTGCTGGTGGCGGGCCCGGCGGTGGCGCTGCGGACCTCCCCGGCGCTGGCGTTGGACAACGGTGTGGCGCGGACGCCGCCGATGGGCTGGAACAGCTGGAACACCTTCGGCTGCAACATCAACGAAACCCTGATCCGGCAGATGACCGACGCGATGGTCAGCACCGGCATGAAAGACGCCGGCTACCAGTACGTCGTCGTCGACGACTGCTGGATGAACCCCAACCGCGACTCCGCCGGCAACCTCCAGGGCGACCCCACCCGCTTCCCCTCCGGCATGAAAGCCCTCGGCGACTACATCCACGCCCGCGGCCTCAAATTCGGCATCTACCAAGCCCCCCTCGACAAAACCTGCGCCCAGTACTTCAACTCCTACCCCGGCGCCACCGGCAGCCAAGGCCGCGAAGCACAAGACGCCCGCCAATTCGCCAACTGGGGCGTCGACTACCTCAAATACGACTGGTGCTCACCCACCGGCACCATCGACGACCAGGCCCGCGCCTTCGCCAAAATGCGCGACGGCCTCGCCGCCACCGGCCGACCCATCGTCCTGAGCATCAACAGCAACAGCATCCACTCCAAAACCGGACCCCAACGCGACTGGGGCGACGTATCCAACATGTGGCGCACCACCGAAGACATCACCAACACCTGGAACAGCGGCCAAACCAACGGCTACCCCATGGGCATCCAAAACATCATCGACGTCACCGTCCCCCTCGCCGCCCGCGCCAAACCCGGCGCCTTCAACGACATGGACATGATGGAAGTCGGCCGCGGCGGCATGACCGACACCGAAATGCGCTCCCACTTCGCCCTCTGGGCCATCCTCGCCTCACCCCTCATCGCCGGCAACGACCTCCGAAACATGAACACGGCGACCCAGACGATCCTCAAGAACACCAACCTCATCGCCATCAGTCAGGACCCCCTCGCCCTCCAAGCCACCCAAATCTCCTTCGACGGCACCCGCCGAATCCTCGCCAAACGACTCGCCAACGGCGACACCGCCGTCGCCCTGTTCAACCAAGGCACCTCCACCACCACCATCACCACCACCGCCGCCGCCATCGGGCTGTCGGGCAACTCGTTCACCCTGCGCGACGCGTGGACCAACACCACGAGCACCACCACCGGCACCATCTCCGCCAGCGTCCCGGGGCACGGCACCGTCGTCTACCGGGTCAGCGGCGCGACCAGCACCCCCACCCCGACCGTCACTCCCACCACCCCGGCCCCGACCACGCCGGCTCCGACCACCCCGCCCCCTGCGAACATCTCCTGCCAGGTCAGCTACGCGATCACCAGCCAGTGGCCGGACGGTTTCCAGGCCGAGGTGACGATCCGCAACACCGGCACCACGGCGGTCAACGGCTGGAGCCTGCGCTGGTCGTTCGCCAACGGTCAGCAGCTCAACCAGTCGTGGGGCGTCACCTACACCCAGAGCGGGGCGCAGGTCACCGCCAGCAGCGCCGGCTGGAACGGTCTGCTCAGCCCCGGCGGCAGCGTGGGCTTCGGGTTCCTCTCCAGCTGGTCCGGCAGCAACGCCAAGCCGACCGCGTTCACCCTCAACGGCCAGACCTGCACCGTGGCCTGACCAGACCCACGGAAACGACAGGACCCCCGGTCATGACATCGCCCCGGCATCGGGACACGACATGACCGGGGGTCCCCCGGTACGGCAGCGCGGGTCAGTTGCCCAGCGTGGCCAGCACGGCGGTGGCCATGCCCTGCTCGCCCCGCGCGTTGGGGTGGAAGGGCGCCGCCGCGTTCTCCGGCACCAGGCCCTCCACCCACCGGGTGCCGCTGCTCTTGCAGGTGTCCCGCCCGATCGACGGGGTGTAGACGTCGGCGTAGACGGCGTCGTTCGCCACGGCGGCACCGGCCAGCATGGCGTTGAGCGATTTGGCGACACCCCGCAGGTACGGCACGTCCTGGTAGGCGATCGGCACCAGCGGCCAGCAGCCGTACCCGGAGTCCGGCACGATCGCCGGGTAGCCGAGGACCACGATCCGGGCCCCGGGCGCGGCCCGGCGGACCGCCTGGAGCACGGCGGCCACCTTCGGGGCGGTGGCGGCGATCCGGGCCTGCAACTGGTCGGTGCCGCCGGCCGTGTAGAGGCTCTTGCAGGGCGAGCCGAGCGGGCTGCTGAAGCTCGCCTGCGCGCAGTCGCTGATGATGCTGGAGAAGCCGATGTCGTTGCCGCCGATCTGCACCGTCACCAGGGTGGTGTCCGCGGTGACCGCGTCGAGCTGCGGGGGCAGTGGCCGGCCCAACGAACCGTTGCCGCCGTAGCGGATGTCGTCGGTGGTGGCCCCGGAGCAGCTCACGTCGACCAACGGCGACGAGCCGGCGGACGCGGCGACCAGGGACGGGTAGTTGCGGTTGGAACGCAGGCAGTTCAGGTCGACCTGGGTGGGGATCAGCGGACCGGACGTGTACGAGTCGCCGAGGGCGACGTAGCGTCCGGTGGGGACGGCGGCGCTGGCGGGCGCGGCGGCGGCCAGCACACCGGCGGTGGCGGCGGCGAGCGCGAGCATCCGGGCGGCGGTCCGCAGCAGCGGCCGGGGGGAACGGGGCATGACGCCTCCCAGGGCGGATCACGGGGGTGGTGCCGCGATCCTGCGCCTTTCAACACTGGACGTCAATATAGACGGCTCTCATTAAATTGCCCTCGGGCACACGCCCGGGGCCCGGCGACAGTCGTCGCCCCAGCCCTGCGGAAGGATCATCCATGGGACCCAAGCGTTCCCGGCTCAGACTGGCGGTGTCGCTGTGCGCCGCCACCACCGTCGTCGCCACCGCCGCACTCGCCGGCACCGTCCCCGCCCGGGCGGCGGCCGGATGCCGGGTCACCTACACGGTGACGAGCCAGTGGCCGGGCGGATTCGGCGCCAACGTCGACGTCACCAACCTCGGCGACCCGCTCACCGGCTGGCGGCTCACCTGGACCTTCACCGCCGGGCAGGTGATCAGCCAGTGGTGGAACGGCACGGCGACCCAGTCGGCCGGCCGGGTCACCGTCGGCAACGTGGACTGGAACGGCAACCTCGGCACCGGGGCGAGCGCCCAGTTCGGCTTCGGCGCGTCCTGGAACAACTCGGCGAACCCGGTGCCCGTCGACTTCGCCCTCAACGGGGTGCCCTGCACCGGCCGTACCACCGGGCCCACCGCACCACCGACCACCACGCCGCCGCCGACCACCGCACCGCCGACCACCCCGCCCCCGACCACGCCGCCGCCCACCACCGCACCGCCCACCACCCCACCCCCGACCACGCCGCCGCCGGGGACCGGGGCGCTGGACCAGACGACGACGGTGGGACGGGTCAGGGCGGTCGGCGGCAGCGCCCAGTACACCTGGCCCGGCATCTACTTCGAGGGTCGGTTCCGGGGCACCGGGGTGGGGATCGTCCTCGACGACTCGCAGAACGACTACCTCGTGCAGGTCGACGGCGCGACCGTCGCCACCCTGGTCACGCCGGGCCGGACCACCTACTGGGTCCGCGACCTGGCCGACCGCGAGCACACCGTACGACTGGTCAAGCGCACCGAGAGCCCGTGGGCCGTCGGCGAGTTCGGCGGCCTCGTCCCCGCCGCCGGTGGGGAGATCCTGGCCCGGCCCGCCCCCCGCAGCCGGCAGATCGAGTTCATCGGCGACTCGTGGACCGCCGGCTACGGCAACATGTCGACCACCCGCGACTGTTCCGGCAACGGCGGGGTCACCCGCAACTCCAACGCCGACGTCACCTTCGGCGCCCTCACCGCGCAGAGCCTGAACGCCGACTACCAGCTCACCGCCTGGTCGGGGCTCGGCATGGTGCGCAACTACAACGGTGGCGGCACCGACAACTTCCGCACCTACTACGAGACGGATCTCCAGGCCCTGTGGAACAGCACGGTGTGGCAGAAACCGGCCACCTGGAAGCCGCAACTGGTGGTGGTCGGGCTGGGCATCAACGACTTCTCCACCGCCCTCAACCCCGGCGAACGGTGGGCCACCGTCGACCAGCTCGCGGCCGACTTCCGCAGCGCCTACCTGGCCTTCCTCGACAAGCTGCGCAGCCGGTACGGGCCCGACACGTTCATCGTGCTCACCTACCCCGACCTGTCCCCCACCACCGCGCTGGCCAGCTCCGTGCAGCAGGTCGTGCAGACCCGCGCCAGCCGGGGCGACACCCGGATCCGGTCGCTCTACTACGACGACAACGCGTTGGGACTCGACAAGCTGGGCTGCGACTGGCACCCCTCCCGGCGCGACGACCAGCTCATCGCCGGCGCGCTCACCCGGTTCGTCAACACCCTGCCGCTGACCTGGTGAACCGCTGACGCCGGACCGGCACGTCACGGATCCCCTCGGTGGGCACCGCCGACCGCCCGTTTGTTGACATCATACGTCATACGGATTACGTTCGTAATCATCGATGAATGTGATCGTCTGCCCCGATCCGGTGGCCCGCCACCGGATCGGCCGGGATCACCGCCGGGTCACCGCCGCCGTCCGCTCGGGCGGGCCGGCCACCGCCCCCACCACCACCCTGATGTCGAAGGAGTTCCCCTGATGTCGAGACACCGACTCGTGGCCGGCGTCGTCGCGGCAGCGGCGACACTCGCCCTCGCGCTGGGCGGCGCCGCGATCACCACCGGGACCGGGCCCGTCGCCTGGGCCAACGAGGCCGGCCCGCTCGCGGCGACCGCCGGATGCGGCAAGGCACCGACGCTCACCAGCGGCACCCGCACCATCTCCAGCGGCGGCCAGAACCGCACCTTCATCCTGCGGATCCCCGACAACTACGACCGCAACCACCCCTACAAGCTGATCTTCGGCTTCCACTGGAACGGCGGCACCGCCAACGACGTCGACTCGGGCGGCACCAGCGGCTACCCCTGGTCGTACTACGGCATCCGTGCCCTGGCCAACAACAGCGCGATCTTCGTCGCCCCGCAGGGCATCGGCAACGGCTGGGCCAACACCGGCGACCGGGACCTGACCTTCGTCGACGACATGATGCGCCAGATCGAGTCGAACCTGTGCGTCGAGACCACCCAGCGCTTCGCCATGGGGTTCAGCTACGGCGGCGGGATGAGCTACGCCATCGCCTGCGCCCGCGCCTCGGCCTTCCGCGCCGTCGCGGTCTACTCCGGCGGGCAGCTCAGCGGCTGCAACGGCGGCACCCAGCCGATCGCGTACATCGGCATCCACGGCCTGCGGGACAACGTGCTCCCCATCTCGACCGGGCGGTCGCTGCGCGACCGGTTCGTGCGTAACAACGGCTGCACCCCGCAGAACCCCCCGGAGCCGGCCCAGGGCAGCCTGACCCACACCGTCACCTACTACTCGGGCTGCCGGGCGGGCTACCCGGTCGCCTGGGCCCCGTTCGACGGCGGGCACGCCCCCAACGCCGTGGACGGCACCGCCGACGTGTACGCCCCCGGCGAGAAGTCCTGGACCCGGCCCGTGGTGTGGAACTTCTTCACCCAGTTCGACGGCACCACACCCCCCACGACGCCGCCGGTCACCACCCCGCCGGCGACCCCCACCACGCCCCCGGCGACCCCGACCACGCCCCCGCCCGGCGGTGGCGGCTGCACCGCGACCGTGTCGGTCAACCAGTGGAACGGCGGCTTCACCGCCTCCCTGCGGGTGACCGCCGGGTCCGCCGGCACCACCGGCTGGACGGTCAGCACCACCCTGCCCGGCGGCGCGAGCGTCACCAACACCTGGAACGCCACCGCCAGCGGCAGCACCGGGACGGTCCGCTTCACCAACGTCAACTACAACGGCCAGCTCGCCCCCGGCCAGGTCACCGAGTTCGGCTTCCAGGGCACCGGCAGCGGATCCGGGCTCACCCCCACCTGCACCGCCCGCTGACGACCGGCCGGCCACGGCCGGCTGGGTAAGACCGGCCGGGCAGGGTCGGACAGGTCACCGCCGGGTAGGTCACGGCCCGCCGGGGCGGCGGGGGACCCGGCGGCCGGTGGGCGGGAGCGCATCCCGTCCACCGGCCGCGGCCCACCGTCCCCGCCACGACCGGGGTCGGCCGACGCGCCGGTCGCTGTCACCCGATCCGCGAAATTCGTGGCGGCCGATCGGCGATCCCCCGGCCCGACCCGACTCCGGCTGCCATGATGGCGGACGTGGGAGCTGCGAAAACGAACACGCCTGCTGTCTCGCCGTTGACCGGTGAGCCGTTCAAACGTGCCGATGCGGAACGGCTCGCGGGAGTGCTGAAGGCATTCGCCGACCCGGCCCGCCTACGACTGCTCAGTCTCATCCAGTCCGCCCCGCAGGGCGAGGCGTCCGTCACCGACCTCACCGCCCCGCTCGGGCTCTCCCAGCCGACGGTGAGCCACCACCTGCGGATCCTCACCGAGGCCGGGCTGATCGAACGCGAGAAGCGGGGGGTCTGGGCGTACTACCGCACGGTGCCGTCCACCATCGCCGCGATCGCCGACCTGCTGACCCCGCCGCGCAAACGGGCCACGAAGAAGACCCGGTGACCCGTCACCACCCGCTGAACGCCACCAGGAAGGCCACCCCCAGCCCGCCGAGCACCACCAGGTAGCCGACGCCGATGAACAGGGCCCGCCGGTGCCGCAACGGCATCGGCAGGAAGCCGACGAGGGCGAGCAGCACCCCGAGCAGGGCACCCCCGGTGGGGGCGCCCAGCACCACGAGCTGACCGGCCGGGCCGCAGATCAGCAGGCCCTCGGTGCCCTCGGTGCCGCAGCCGTCCGCCGCCATCGGCAGGAACATCCCGACCAGCGCCACCGCCAGGGCGAGCGCGACCAGGAACAGCACCGCCACCACCGCGCCGACGGTGGCCGCCACCCCGCTGCGACGCGAGCCCACCGGCACCGCCACCCCGCCCTGCGGACCACCCGTGACCACCATGCCCAGCCTCCCGCCCGGTACCCGTGACCGCCGGCGACCACGGTGGACGGCGGCACGCCGTACCGCGTTCGGGTCGAGGTGTACTCCCCGGCCACCGGTCCGGCGCGAGAGCGAGCGTAGGCGACGGAACCCCGCCGGGAGGAGGACCGTCCGGCCGGTCCATCGACCCCGACCGGCACCGGATCCCGTCGTCCTCCCGGGTGCGCCATGTTCATCATATGGGCCGGTCAAGCCGTCCGGATCGTCCCGGATGACGATTTTCGGCACCCCGTACCGGGCCTAGTCTCGACCGGTCCGGGCTGCGGGGCCCGGCGGAGAGAACGGGGGGCCCGTGTCCGAGACGACCCGGCAGATCGCCATCGAACAGCAGGTGGTCGACCAGGTGTACGCCCGCCTGGAGGTCATGCGCGCGCAGGCCCGGCAGCTCGGCGAGGAGGGGCGTCGGCGGGCCGGCGGCGGACCGGCCACCGGGCTGGTCGAGCGGGACGCCATGGTGCTGGGTGCCGCCACCCGGATGTCCGACCTCGACGGCCAGGAGGAGGGGATCGTCTTCGGCCGGCTCGACTACGACAACGACGAGACGTACCGCATCGGTCGGTTGGGGGTCCGCGACGCCGACCGGGAGCCGCTGGTGGTGGACTGGCGGGCCCCCGCCGCCGCACCGTTCTACCGGGCCACCCCCGGCGAACCGCTCGGGGTGACCCGTCGCCGCGTCATCACCTGTGCCGGACGTACCGTGGTCGGCCTCGACGACGAGGTGTTGTCGGCCACGCCCGTCGACGGGGTGGTCGGCGAGGGTGCCCTGCTCGCCTCGCTGACCCGGGAACGCGGCGCGCACATGCGCGACATCGTCTCGACCATCCAACGCGAGCAGGACGAGGCGATCCGCGCGCCGACCCACGGCGTCACCCTGATCACCGGCGGTCCGGGCACCGGCAAGACGCAGGTGGCCCTGCACCGGGCGGCCTACCTGCTCTACCGCGACCGGGGCCGGTACGCCGACGGCCGGGTGCTGGTGGTCGGTCCGTCCGCCGTGTTCACCGAGTACATCGGGCGGGTGCTGCCCGGCCTCGGCGAGGACAGCGTCCACCTGCGCGCCGTCGGCGAACTGTTCGACGGTGTCGTGGCGACCCGGCGGGACACCGCCGAGGTGGCCCGCGCCAAGGGTGACCTGCGAATGGTGCGGGTGCTGACCGACCTGGCCTGGGACACCCCGCCGAACGTGCCGAACCGGCTGTGGGGTCTCGACGCCGACGACCTGGCCCGGGCCCGCCGGGAGGTCCGCCGCCGGTGCGAGGCCGCCGGGATCACCCCCAACGCCGCCCGGCCGCAGGCCGCCACGGTGCTCGCGGAACTGCTGCCCGGTCGGGAGGTCCCCGACGCCTTCCTGACCGCCTGGTGGCCGACGCTGACCCCGCAGGACGTCCTGCCCGCCCAGCGGGGCGAGTGGTCGGTGGACGACGTCCCGCTGCTCGACGAACTGGCCGAGATCCTGGGCCGAGCGCCACAGGTCACCGAGGTCCAGCCCGAGTGGCAGCGCCGGGAACTGCGCAGCGGCATCCGGTTGGCGGAGACCTTCGTGCTGAGCCCGAGCCTCGCCGACGGGTGGCAGCTCTTCGCTCCCGGCCTGGCCACCCCCATGGCGCAGTCCGGTCAGTCGCTCGACAGCGGCCACTGGGGTGCCCAGCGCTGGGCGGCCGCGATCATCCTCCGGGAGGGTCACCGGGTGGTGGGCTGGGTCGACGGCGTCGACCCGTACGGCGAGGAGGGTTACGTTCCGGTGCTGGCCGAGCCGCTGCCGGTGGCCGAGGCCGAGGAGCCCGTCGCGGACGCCTACCAGCACGTCATCCTCGACGAGGCGCAGGACCTGTCGCCGATGGAGTGCCGGATGATCGCCCGCCGGGCCGAGTACGCCTCGATGACCGTCGTGGGTGACCTCGGTCAGGCCACCCACCCGCTGGCCGCCGACTCGTGGCCGGAGCTGCTGCGACGGCTCGGCAAGCGGACCGCCCGGACGCTGGACCTGCCCACCGGTTACCGGGTGCCCGGGGTCATCGCCGACTTCGCGGCCCGTGCCCTGCCGCCCGGCATCGCGCCGACCCGGTCGTTCCGGCCCGGCGGCAGCCTGGAGATCCGCCGGGTCGACGACCTCGCCGCGGCGGTGGCCGGGGAGACCGGGACCGTCATCGCCCCCGACCACCTGGCCGAAGCCCTGGGCGCGGTCCCGGTCAGCCAGGTCAAGGGCCTGGAGTACGACCGGGTGGTGCTGGTCGAACCCGCCGACATCGTCGCCGCCGAACCCCGGGGCATGAACCGGCTCTACGTCGCGCTGACCCGGGCCGTCGGGGAGTTGGTGATCCTGCACAGCAAGCCGCTGCCGGAGCAGCTCACCCGCGACTGAGCGACCGGGGTCCAGCCGGCCCCGCGGGGCGGGACGCCGGGGTTCAGCCCGCCCCGCGGGGCGGGACGCCGGGGTTCAGCCCGCCCCGCGGGGCGGGACGCCGAGCGCGGCGCACGCCTGCTCGTACATCCGGACCACCTCGCGGCGGATCTCGGCCCGCTCGGTGAGCCGGTGGGCGAACGGCAGCCGTACCGGCACCTCGATGTCGTCGAGGGTGACGGCGAAGTCCATCCCGTCGGCGTCCAGCCCGGTCACCCGGGCCCGGGTGGCGTCCGGGCAGCCGCCGAGGGTCCGGCAGATCAGCAGCGAGTCGGCGGCGTGGTCGTCGTTCATGTGCCGGCTGACCGCCGCCACCGTGTCCGCGTCGAACGGTTGCCCGGTCACGCCACCGCCTCCGTGATCTCCGGGCCGTCCGGCACGTGCCGGGCCAGGGCGGCGAACACCGCCATGTTGTGCCGGTACGCCACCAGCACCTCGTCGAGCAGCGCCGCCTCGTCGGCCGGGCTCAGCCGCAGTGCGTCCAACCGCGCCCGGTACGCCTCCTTGTACGCCTTCGGCCGGGTGATCCGGTCGAATGCGTAGAAGGACACCCCGGACCCGTCGGTCAGCCCGTACCGCCGGGCCACCGCCCGCCCGATGTACAGCCCGCCGGAGAGGTCACCCAGGTAGCGGGTGTAGTGGTGGGCGATGAACCGCACCGGGGAGGTGCCGGCCACGGCCCGGATCCGGTCGGCGTAGGCCACCGTGGCCGGGTGCGGCACGGTGCGCAGCGCCCAGTCCGGCCCCGCCAGCCCGGTGAGGTCCGCCTCCAGCGCGGGCAGCCGGGTCAACGCGTCGTCGACGAAACCCCCGGCGACCGGGTCGGACCGCATCGCCTCGGCGGCCGACTCCAACGCCTGGTAGAGAGCGTGGTGCTGGACCACCAGGTCGAGGTACCCGGCGAGGTCCAGCTCACCGGCGACCAGGGCGGCGACGTAGCGCTGCCCCTCGGCGGCGGCGTGGGCACCCTGGGTGGCGGCCCGCAACCGGGCCGAGAACGGCAGGGGTGGGGTGTCGTCCATCTATTCCTCCGTGACGCAGGTGTTCCGGGCCGGGCCCCGACGGCGGGGCACGACCAGCGGCAGGCGGGTGTCGGGGTGCGGCACGACCTCGATGTCGTGCCGGTAGACCTCACTGAGCAGGGGCGCGGTCAGCACCGCGTCGGGGGGGCCGGCGGCCCGGACCCTCCCTTCGGCGAGCAGGGTGACCCGGTCGGCGTACGCGCCGGCCAGGGCGAGGTCGTGCAGCACCACCACGACGGCGTCCCCGGCCTCGGCCCGCTCCCGGGCGATCCGCATGACCAGCTCCTGGTGGTGCAGGTCGAGGGCGGCGGTCGGTTCGTCGAGCAGCAGCACCCCGGCCCGCTGGGCCAGCACCCGGGCCAGCGCGGCGCGGGCCTGCTCGCCGCCGGACAGCGACGGGAAGGGCCGGGCGGCGAACCGGATCACGTCACAGCAGCGCATGGTCTCGGCGACCACCGCGTCGTCGTGGGCCTCCTCGGGGCGGCCGGCCCAGGGCGCCCGGCCCATCCGGACCACCTCGGCCACGGCGAACGGGAAGCTCAGGGCGCTACGCTGGGTCAGCACCGCCCGACGCATCGCCAGCTCCACCGCCGACCACTGCGCCAGCGGCCGGCCGTCGACCTCGACGGTGCCGGCGGCGAGCGGCAGGTCACCGCTGAGGGCGGCCAGCAGGGTGGACTTGCCGGCACCGTTCGGGCCGACCAGGGCGTGCAGTTCACCGGCGCGGATGGCGAGGTCGACCCGGTCGAGCACCGGTCGGCCGGCCCGCTCGACGCGTATCCCGGTGGCCCGGACCCGGGTGGAGCCGGGCGTCGAGGGGGTCGGCAGCCGGGGCGTCGACCGGCGGCCGAGCAGCCGCAGCGGCCCCCGACGCCGGCGTTGCCGTACGCTCACCACGCCCTCCCACCGCGCGTGCCCGCCGGCTGCCCGCTCACGCCCAGCCTCCCGCGCGATCGCGGGTGCGGCGCAGCAGCCAGAAGAAGGCGGGTCCACCCACGACGGCGGAGAGCACCCCCAACGGTAGTTCCTGATAGTCCACGAGGGTACGGGCGGCGAGGTCGGCGGCGACGACCACGATCGCGCCGCCGAGCGCGCTGGCCGGCAGCAGCAGCCGGTGCCCGGGACCGGCGACCATCCGCACCAGGTGGGGCACGACCAGGCCGACGAAGCTGATGATGCCGGTAAAGGCGACCGCCGCCGCGCCGAGCAGCGCGGTGACCACGATCATCCGGACCCGCAGCCGTTCCACGTCGACCCCGAGGTGCCGGGCGGACCTCTCGCCCAGGGCCAGCAGGTCCAGCCGCCGGGCGTCGGCGAGGGTGGCGAGCAGCCCCACCGCGAGGCACGGCGCGGCCAGCGATACCGCCGACCAGTTCGCCTGGGCCAGGCTGCCGAGGTTCCAGAAGGCGATGGCCTGTACGCCCGACTCGTCGGCGACGAACATCAGCAGCCCGATGGCGGCCCCGGCGACGGCGTTGACCGCGACGCCGGTGAGGACCAGGGTGACCACCTCGGTCCGGCCGCCGGAGCGGGCCAGCAGGTAGACCAGCCAGGTGGTGGCGAGGCCACCGGCGAACGCGGCGGCGGGCACCGTCCAGCCGCCGAGGACGGTGACGCCGGTGACGATGGCCAGCGCCGCGCCGACCGCCGCGCCGGCCGAGACGCCGATGACGCCCGGTTCGGCCAGCGGGTTGCCGAACACCCCCTGCATGACCGCACCCGCGCAGCCGAGCGCCGCGCCGACCACGGCGGCCAGCGCGACCCGGGGGAAGCGGACCAGCCACAGTGCGCTCTCGCCGTGCACGGCGGCGGGCCGGGGGCCGAGGTCCAGGCCGACGCGGTGCAGCACCGAGCCGAGCACCTCCGCCGGAGCGACGGCGACCTGCCCCCGGCCGGCGGCGACCAGCGCGACCAGCAGCAGGCCGGCGGTGAGCCCGGTGAGCAGGACCGGTCCGCGTCGGACCCGACGGCGGGGGCGGCCGGTTCCGGTGTCGCCGCCGGCCGGGCGGGTGCCGGTGACGGTCATCGCGGGCCCCGGCAGTGCAGCGCGTCGGCCAGCGCCCGGACCACCTGCCCGGAGCGGGTGCCGAAGGTGAGCAGGACGCCGTCGTCCATGTCGACGACCCGGCGGGCGGCCCCGGCCGGGGTCTGTCCCACCCCGGGGAGCCGGAGCAGGCCGTCGACGCCGCCGACGGACTCCAGTCCTCCGCTCATCACCAGGATCACGTCGGGAGCGGCGTTGATCAGGCCCTCGCTGGTGAGCGGGCGGAACTTCGCCAGGCCGATGGCGCTGCCGGCGTCCACTCCCCCGGCGGCCTCGATCATCGCGTCGCTGCCGGCGCCCCGCCCGCCGATCAGGTAGACCCCGGCGGTGCCGCGCAGGTAGAGGAAGGCGACCCGGGGGGCGGCGTCGGTGGGCGTACCGGCGCGGGCAGCGGCGATGTCGGCCTCGATCCGGGTGACCAGACGGTCGCCGGCCGCACCGACGCCGAGCGCCGCCGCGACGGCCCGCACGTGCCCGGGGACGGCGTCGAGGGTCTGTTCGGCGGCGACCAGGACCACCGGGATGCCGGCGGCGCGCAGCTGCCGCAGCGTCTCGGGCGGACCGATGCTGTCGTCGGCGAGGATCACCGTGGGGGCCAGCGCGAGCACCGCCTCGGCGGACAGGTCGTGCCCGGCCGGGGTGACCACCGGCAGGTGGGCTGCGGCGGGAAAGGTGGTGGAGGTGTCCCGGCCGACCACGTTGCCGCCGAGGCCGAGGCTGAACACGATCTCGGCGATCGACCCGTAGAGGTTGACCGGCAGGATGCGGGTGGCGTCGGCGACGGTGGTGACGACGCCGTCGGTGGAGGTGACGGTGGCCGGCAGGGCCGGGGCCGGCGGCGGGGTCAGCGGGGTGACGTCGGTGTCGCCCATGGTGGCGGTGACCGGGCCGCAGGAGGCCGGTGTGCCGGGCCGGGCCTCGGCGGCCGGGTCGGTGCAGCCGAGAAGCGTCCCGGCGAGCAGCACCAGGACCAGCGGCAGCGCGCGCCGGCTCACGACGCGCTCCGGCGTCGACGACGCCGGCGCAGGCCGGCGAGCAGGGCCGTCCCGACCAGGGGTACGACCAGCGCGACGAGCCACCAGCGGCCGGTGTCGGAGGCGGCGCTGACCCGGGTCACCTGCGCCTGCCCGCCGTCGTCGGCCGGGCCCGGCGGGCCGCCGGAACCGGCGGTGACTGCCGGTGCCGCACTACCGCCCGTGGGGGTGCCGGCCGCGCCGGTCGGGGCCGCCGCCGGTGGGGTGGTCCGGGCGGTGCCGCCGGCACCGGTGGTCGCCGGGGCGGCGACGGCCTGGGTACGGGTCGGCGTGGCCACCGCGGCGGCGGTGAAGGTGACCGGCACCCGGACGTCCTGGGAGCGGTCGGCGGTGCGGGTGTGGTCGGCGCGGGAGGCGACCACACACCGGCGGACGGTGCAGTCGACCGTGCCGATGCGGGAGTTCACGGTGAGCGTCACCCGGAACGAGCCGCCCGGACCGTACGGGACGGCCAGTCCCTCCCCGTAGGAGGGTGGGTCGGACGAGATCCAGTGCGACGCGCCGGTGCTGCCGGTGGTGTCGGCCCCACCGCCGCACGGGCTGGGGGCGACGCCGACGCCGTTGTCCACGCAGAAGGCGACGTAGATGCCCTTGGTGACGTCGTATCCACTGCCGGTGACGGTGACGGTCGCCCCGGTGCGGGGCACGCCGCTGGTGGGGGTGGCGGTGAGGGTCTGTCCGGCGGGGCCCCGCCCGGTGCCGGCGTGGGCCGGCGGCGACCCCACACCGATACTGAAAGTAATCACAGTGGCGGTCAGGATGGCGCGAGGCAGTGCCCGCATCAGGCTCCTCCCATGACGGATCGGGCCGGCTTCCCCACCGACCGTAGCTAAGGTTTGCCTAACCTAAGCAACTGATCCGCTGTTCACAAGAGGTTCTTCGGCCCAAGATCTTCGGCCGCTCGCCGGGTGCCGCCGTAGTTAGGTTTGCCTAACCTAAACCACTGTCCGTATTGGGCACCACAGAGGGAGCAGCATGGTCAGATCCAGCACCAATGCCGGTCGGTGGCGGTCGTCGCGCTGGGCGGCGGTCGCCCTGCTCGGCGCGGCAACCGTCCTCGTCGGGGTCAGCCCCGCCCAGGCCGCCGGGACGGAGATCAGCTCCGGCAGCCTGACCTGGGGCTTCAAGGCGTCGTTCCGCGCCTATGTGAACACCGGCAACGGCAACCCGCCGATCGCCGCCAGCGACGGCGCCACCATCAACAGCGACGGCACCTTCACCTTCCCGGCGAAGGGCGGCACGTACGACGCCGGCACCGGCGGCATCGACGCCGAGTACGGCGGGAAGGTCGTCTTCTCGTACCCGGCACACTTCTTCACCATCGCGCTGGCCAACCCGACGGTCGTCGTGACCGGTGGCACGGCCGCCGTCAGGGCGGACGTGGACCTCACCACCACGGCGGCCGAGCCGGTCTCGGTCCGCCAGGCCACCATCGCCACCATCACCGTCGGCGACGGCAACCCCGGTGGCAGCGGCGGCACGGTGACCGCGACCGACCTGGCGGCGACGCTGACCGCCGAGGGCGCCTCGGCGTTCAACGGCTTCTACACCGCCGGCACCGCACTCGACCCGCTGTCGTTCACCCTCTCCACCGGTGGCGGCGGCGAACCGGCCGGACCGGCCGTCGGCGTCACCCCCGCCACCGGGCTCGACCCGGCCGGGGCGACCGTCACGGTCACCGGCAGCGGCTTCGACCCGGAGGCCAACGGGGCGGCGGGGATCTACGTCTCCTTCGGCCCGAAGGTCGACGAGCACTGGACCAACGCCGGTGTCCTCCAGGTCACCAAGTGGGTCAACAAGACGAACGAGCCGACCGAGGCCCGCGACCGGCTCAACGCCGACGGCACGTTCCGCACCACCCTGCCGATCAGCGCGGTCTACACCGACCGCACCGGGACAACTGTCGACTGCACGAAGGTCCAGTGTTATGTGATCACCTTCGCCGCCCGGGGCGCGGCCGACCGGAGCCAGGACACCTTCACCCCGGTGACGTTCAGCCGCACCCCGGCCGGTGACGGCGACGCCAGCCAGCAGATCACCACCACCGTCACCGGTGGCGCGCTGACCCTCGGCGTGACCGGTTCCTCGGTCGCCCTGCCGGCGGTCAGCAACGGGCAGGTCACCACCGGGGCGCTCAACACCGCCACGGTGGCCGACCTGCGCGGCACCAACGCCGGTTGGAGCCTCGTCGGGCAGGTCGCCGACTTCGCCTCGGCCACCGGCGGCACCATCGCCGCGGACAACCTCGGCTGGACACCGAACGCCGCCGTCGGCACCGACGGCCTCGCCGGCACCCCCGGCGTGGTCACCCCGGGCGCGCCCGCCGCGCCCGGCGCCGGTCTCGGCACCGCCCGGGCGCTGTGCACCTCGGCGACCGGCGCCAGCAACGGCACCTTCACCTGTGGAGCCGAACTCCGGCTCGGGGTTCCGGCGTCCGCCCCGGCGGGCGACTACAGCGCGGTGCTCACCCTCACCCTCTCCTGATTCGGCACCACCCCGGTGGGACGGGCTCGCCACCCGCCCCACCGGGCCCGATCACGTTCCCGGAGCCCGGCATGTCCCTGCGTACCACCCTGTCCCGGGCGAGCGCCGTGCTCGCCGCCGCGCTGCTCGTGGCCACGGCCCCGCCCGCACCGGCCCCCGCCGCGCCCACCCCCTCGCCCTCCCCGACGGCCGCCGCCGGCCAGACCGGCGCGGCGCGCTGGGCCGTCCAGCCGTCCAGCGCCAAGGGCCCGACCGGGCGCAACTACTTCATCTACGACCTGGCCCCGGGCAGCACCCTGACCGACCACGTCGGCATCACCAACCTCGGCGACCGCCCGGTCACCTTCGACGTGTACGGCACCGACGCCTACACCTCCACCGACGGCGCGTTCGCCCTGCTGCCGGCGGACCGGCGGGCCACCGACGTGGGCTCCTGGATCAGGGTCGAACGGCGCGAATGGACGATTCCGGCGGGTAGGCGGGTCGACATCCCGTTCCGGCTCACCGTGCCGGCCAACGCCACCCCGGGCGACCACACCGGCGGGGTGATCGGTGCCGTCGCCCGGGTCCGGACCACCGCCGACGGGCAGCGCGTCCTGGTCGACCAGCGGCTCGCCGCCCGGGTCTACCTGCGGGTCACCGGCCCGGTCCGGCCCGCCGTCACCGTCGAGACGGTCGACGTCTCCTACGACAACCCGGTCAACCCCTTCGGCGGCGGCGACCTGGTGGTCCGCTACCGGCTGCGCAACGACGGCAACGTGCGGGTCGGCGGCAGCGGCACGGTGACCGTACGCGCGCCGTTCGGCCGGGAACAGGCCCGCACCTCCCCCACCGACCTGCCGGAACTGCTGCCCGGGGCCACGTTCACGGTCACCGAGCGGATCACCGGCGTACCTCCGCTGCTGCGGCTGACCGCCGAGGTCGACATCGCGGCGACCAGCACGGACACCGCGCTGCCGCCGGTGGTCCGGACCGCCGGCGTGTGGGCCCCGCCGTGGCTGCTGCTGGCCCTGCTCGCCGGGGCGGCCGGCTGGGCCGGGCTGCGGTGGTGGCGACGGCGGGTCGCTGCCGGGCCGGCTGCGGCTGCCACCGCCGGGCCGGCCCCGACTGGCGTCGACCCGCGTCCCGACGCCCCGCCCGCCCGATGACCGGGCCGCTGCGTGCCGTCGCCCTGCTGGCGGTGGCCACCGCGCTGGCTCCGGCCCCGGGGGCAGGCGTCGCGGCCGGCACACCGGCGGGCGGTGGTCCCGGCGTCACCGTGCCGGCCGGGGCGCTGCGGGTCGGCCAGCGGGTGCTGGTCGGCCTCGACGGCTGGCCGGCCGGCACCGTGCAGGCCGAGGTGTGCGGCAACGCCGCCCGGCGCGGCGTGCTCGACTGCGCGACCGGGGCCGCCACCCACGGCCAGGTGCCGCCGTCCGGCCGGGCCACCCTGCCGGTGCTGGTGGCCGCCCCGCCGGTGGCCTGCCCCTGCGTGCTGCGGGTCCGCACGCCGACCGGCACCGCCACTGCCAGCGCCGACCTGACACTGGCCGGGGTGACCGCTCCGGCCGTCGCGCCGGCCGCCCCGCCCGGGCTGACCCTGGTGGCGGTGCGGGCCGTCGACCGGTCCGGGCCGCGCGGCTGGTTCGGCCTGCCCGGCGAACTCGCGGTCCGGATCACCCTGCACAACCCCGGCGCGCAGGAGGTCACCGACCCGCCGGTGCAGCTCACCGTCGGGCCACCCGGACAGGCCCGGACCATCGTGGCCGCCCCGGCGGTGGGCACCATCGCCGCCGGGCAGACCCGGGAGTACCACGTGCCGGTGTCCACCGGCGCGGCACCCTTCGGCCGGTACGAGGTGGACGGTCGGATCGCGGTGCCGGGTCGGCCGCTCGCGTTCACCGTGGCGGCCACCCGGCGGCCCTGGGGACTGCCGGTCACCGCCGCCGTCCTCACGGTCGCGCTGCTGCTCGCCCGGCCGGCACGACGCCGGGCGCCCGCAACTGCTCCCGGGTGACCCGTCGACAATTAGGTGTTTGCGCAAGCCATTGTTTGCATTACCGTGGAGCCATGTCCCCCGCACCCGTGGCACCCGGTCCGGATCTCGACGCGGCCTTCGCCGCGCTCGGCGACCCGGTCCGGCGCGCCCTGGTGGCCCGCCTCGCCCGTGGGGACGCCACGGTGGGACAGCTCGCCGCGCCGTTCGACCTGACCCCGCAGGCGATCTCGCACCACGTCGGGGTACTGCGCCGGTGCGGCCTGGTCGAGCAGCGACGCGAGGGCACCCGACGCCCCTGCCGCCTCCGGACGGATCAGCTCTCGCTGCTCGGCACCTGGATCGACGAGCAGCGGCGCACCTGGAACGACCGGCTCGACGCCCTGGAGCAACACCTCACCGACGACGGGGCGGCCCGGTGACCGACGCGCACCTGCGTGGCGACGAACTGATCGCCCGACGCCAGCTCGCCACGCCGCCCGAGCGGGTCTGGGCCGCGTTCACCTCGCCGGCCGGCATCACCGCCTTCTGGGGCGGCTCGCACGCCACCGTGCCGGCCGGGTCGGTGACAGTGGACGTGCGCCCCGGCGGAGAGTTCGCGCTCGACACGCGCGCACCGGACGGCCGCACCCACCGGCTCCGGTTCGTCTACGTGCGCGTCACCGCACCGCACGAACTCGTCTTCGACGAACCGGTCACCGGCCTGCGCACGACCGTCACCCTGCGTCCCACCGCCGACGGTACGGACCTCACCGTCCACCAGCGACGGCTTCCTCCCGGGCTACGCACCGCCCAGGCGGTCGACGGGCTCGCCGCGATCCTCGACGCCCTCGCCGCGCACCTGCGCCAGCCCGACCCGACGCCCGCACCCGACCACGTGACGACGGAGCAACCATGACGCCGCAGACCCAACGCGACCTCGTCGCGGAATACTTCGCCGGGTTCCGGACGGGCGACCACCCGCGCATCCTCGCGACCCTCACCGACGACGTCGAGTGGGTCATCCACGGGCACCGGACCACCCACGGCCGGGCTGAGTTCGACGGGGAGATCGAGAACCCGGCGTTCACCGGCAGCCCGGCGCTCGACGTCCACCGCGTACACGAGGACGGCCCGGTCGTCGTCGTCACGGGCGAGGGCCGGGGAGTCAGCGTCGGGCACGGGCCGTTCCGCTTCGCCTTCAACGACCTGTTCACCTTCCGCGACGGGCTGATCGCCCGGGTCGACTCCTACGTCGTCCCGCTGCCCTGAGGCGACGCCGCGACACTCCGCACCGGGACGGCGACGGATCCCGCGCAGGAGTACGGACGTCGCGGGGCCGACGCGACGCGCGCCGGCCCCGCCGTGGTCGACCTGCTCAGTTACTGAAGAACGTGCACTGGAACGCCATGTCGTCCACCCGTACGGGGCCGCTGCCACCCAGCAGGGAGACCCGGACGAACACCTCGCTCGGACCGTTGGCGTAGCTGGCCACGTCGTGCCGCCGCCAGACCGTGTCGGTGATCCGGACGGTGCGCAGCGCGAGGTAGGTCCAGCTCGCCGGATCGATCACCTCGACGTTGAGCACCGCCGGCCCGCTGACCGCCTGGACGAAGAACCCGCCGCCGCAGGTGGTGGAGTGCCCGGCGGTACGCGGCCGTACGGTGAGCAGCTTGCCCACCCCGGACCAGCCGCCGGCCGACGTCGTGAGGATGGCGTTGTTCGCACCGGAGCGGGCCTTCCCCGCGCCCAGCTCGAAGGCTCCGCTCCCGGCTCCGGAGCGGTGGAATTCCCACACCGCCGCCGGGTTGCTCTCGAACCCGTCGGTGTGCTGCCAGAGGTCCGCCTGGGCGGGGCCGACGGCCACGGTGAGGGCCACCGCCGTCGCCGTGACGGCCGCGGCGGTGAGGCGTACGGCCCGGGTGAGTGCGGTTCTCATCGCTGTCTCCTCTGCTCGTCGCCGCACGTCACGGCGCACCGTAGATGACGACCTGGTACGTGTTGATCGCCTCGCCCACCGGCTGGTGCCAGGTTCGCGGCGAGGAGTTGCACTGACTGCCGTTACGGTTGGCGTGCGAGTTCAGCCCGTACCCGGTGTTGCCGGCGAAGAGCGGCCCGCCACTGTCACCGCCGAGGGTGCAGATGTTGGTCTCGATCATCTGACGTACGGTGCCGCCCGCGCCGTTGACCGTCACGTTGGTCTTGAGCACGGAGCCGCACCGGAACCCGGTGGTCTGGCCCGAGTTGCAGACCGACAGCCCGCTCACGGCCGTCGCCCAGCCGTGGATGCTGCGGCTGGTGTTGTTCCACAGGTTGATGGTGCCGGTGGCCCAGACCGACGGACCGTTCATCCAGATGAGACCGAAGTCGTTCTCCGGATAGTCGCTCTCCAGCGAGGGCCCGACGTCCTGCCCGTTGGGCAGCGTCCAGTGCGGGTAGCCCTGGGTGCAGTGGCCGGCGGTGATGATGTAGTTGAAGGTGTAGTCGGTGGCGGTGAAGCCGGCCGAGCAGCCACCCAACGAATCCCCGCTGGAGATCCCGACGTTCGGCTGGATCTGGCCGGTGCCGGTCTCGAACCGGACCGCCGTGCCGAACCGGCGCGCCGCCGAGCGCTGCACGGCGTTCTTCGCTCCCGATGCCGGCAGGCTCACCACCACCTGGTTGGTCGCCGGGTCCACCCCCCAGGTCGTGCCCTGTTCACTCGCCGCGGCCTCCAGCGTCCGCTGGATGGTCCGCAGTTGCCGCTCGCCCCGGGCGACGAGGCGCGCCTTCGCGCCGGCGGCGGTCACCTTCGCGGCGGCAGCGGCGTCGGTGACGGTGACGACGAGGGTCCCGTCGGACAGGTAGGCGCCGCCCGAGCTGGCGCCCAGCTCGGCGGTCAACCGGTTGGCGAGCCGTACGTGGGCGTCCTCGGCACGCAGCAGCTTCTCGGCGGCGTCGCGGCTGATGCCCCGCTGTGCGGCGATCGCCCCGGCCATGTCCGCCGCCCCGGTCGCCCGGCCCGGCCCGGCGATGGCGGCGGTGGACGCCGGGGCTGCCCGGCCATCGGCGCGGGCCGGATCCGCCGCGCCCCCGGGACCCGACGGCCGGTCGACCGGCCCGGCCGCCGCGGCGGCCGGTACGAAGGCCACCGACGACACTGCCACGAGTGCCACGGCGAGCAGGGACCTGCGGCCCGGTCTTCTCCTGTCCGGCCGGCTGACGACACGTTCTGACATTCACCACTCCCATCACGAGAGGACCCGTCGGCCGGACCAGGGGCCGACCGGACGGCAATCCTCGCAACGGGGAGTGGGGACGCAAGTGGGATGCTGGACGCGGCTGGACACGCCCGGACACCTGACACCGGACATGCCGGGCTGGAAAGGGAGGCGGGGTGGCCCCCTGACCGGGCCACCCCGCGTTCGCACCCCTCACCGGCGGGCGGTTACGACAGTCCGCCGGCCGGTCCTGACCGGGGCGCGGGTCAGAAACGCGCCCAGTCGTCGGCGGCGGGACGCCACACGTCGATGTTGCGCGGGTCGACCGCCATCCGGCGGGCCCGGTGGGTCTCGTGCTCCTGCGGGGTGAACACCCGGTGCCTGTCGCACAGCTCGTAGCGCGGCCCGTGCCGGGTGTCGTGCATGTAGAAGGCGATCGACGTGGACGCCGAGTGGTTGACCAGGTCGGAGGCGATCGGGACCTGCTTGTACTGGGCCCGTGCCCGGCCGCGCATCACGTGGTCGAAGCTCTTCATCATGAAGCACAGGTGCGCGACGTAGAACTCGTTGTTGCGCTGGATCGCCAGGCTGTGGTGGTAGCGGTCCTCGCTGCGCAGGAAGACCGTGACGTCGCCGACGTGGTCGGACTCCAGGAAGCCGAGCACCTTGGTGTAGAAGGCCAGCGTCTCGTCGTACTTGTCGGTGGCGAGGAACGGGTGCACCAGGTCCAGCGGGCGCAGCTCGATCAGCGGCGGCTCGGCGTACTCCTGGAACCCGGTGAACAGCTCGACGATCAGCCCGTTGGGGTCGCGGACGGCGAAGCCCCGCTGGACCAGGCCCTTGACCCGGTCGGCCAGCTCGAACACCTCGTGCCCGGCGGCGGTGACCCGCTCCCGCAGGTCGTCCAGGACGGCGTCGTTCTCGACGCTGAACCCGACCGCGGTGGTCCACGACTCGGTACGCTGCGGCGCGGCGACCAGTTCGATGCTGTGGTGTTCGAGGTCGGCGCGCAGGAACGCGTACTCGTCGTCGTGCTGTTCCAGTTGCAGCCCGACGTGGTACTGGAGGAACTCGATGGAGGCGGCCAGGTCGGGCACCTCGATCCGGGCGTACTCCATGCCGTAGGGCCCACGGCGGCGGGCGGTGGCCTCGGTGGTCATCTGTGACCCCTCTCGATGGGCTGGGCGTCCCCGGCGGTGGGGATACTGACGATGGCCTGACGCTCGATGACCGGCCGCCAGCGTTCCCGGACGAACCGCTCGTGCGAGTCGCTGTGCAGGTAGTCGAGCAGGTCCTGCTCGGTGGGGAACTCCACGACGAAGCCGTGGGTCATGCTGGTGTCGCGGGTGCTGACGTTGACCCCGCTGCGCCAGTTGCGCATGGCGGGATAGCGGCTCGGGAAGGTCTCCAGCTCGGCCAGGACGGACTCGGCCGCGCCGGGCGGCAGGTCGTCGCGGAACCGGAAGACCAGCATGTGGGTGATCATGGCGGCCGGCTCAGAGGATGAAGCTGAGTCGGGCGCCGGGGTCCATCGACTCCATCACCGGCACGGCCCGGCGCAGCCGGAACCGTAGCCCGTCCGGGTCGACCTTGAGCACGTGCTCGTAGCGGCCGACGTAGGTGTAGGCGCCGTTGTCGCGGTAGCGGTGGATGATGAAGTTGGCGCTGATCCAGACGGTCTCCGCGCCGGCCTCCAGCAGCAGCACGTTGGAGACCATCCGGTGGGTCCGCGAGTGCGGGTTCTCGGCGTGCGCCTTGCGGCTCTTGAGCCGCTTGACCCGGGCCTGGATCAGCTCGTAGTCGTCGGCCACGAAGTACCCGGCGGTGGTGGCGTCCCAGCCGGCCCAGTCGGTGGTCGGCACCTCCAGCCGGCCACCCGGCTCGATGAGGGTGAGCCACTCGTCGAGCCGCCACTCGTCGAGCAGTTGCGCCTCCCGGTAGAGGAACTCCTCCACCTCGGCCCGGGTCACCTCGCGCGATGCCACACTGACCACTCCCCCACGGCTCCCGGCCGTCGTCGACGACACGCTCACTTGCCCGCACCCCCCGCGGCGGGTCCGGCGGCGGGCGTACCGGCCGGCGGGTCGCCGGCCACGCTGGTGCTCGCCCCGACCTTTTCGGCCCAGCGCCGCCAGAAGCTGCGCATCGCGCCCTCGTCGATCGAGCGGCCCTGGTTGCCCTGCTTCTCGTTGGCCATGCCCCGCGACATGTCGCTCCAGTCGTGGGCGGGGTCGACCGAGTCGGCGGTCGCGGTGATGCCGCGCTGCACCGCCTCGTACGCCTCGATGTCGTCGGGGGTGGCCAGGCCGCCCGGCCCGACGAAGCTGACCATCGTCTTGATCCGCAACGCGCGGACCGACTCCGGCTCGCCGACCTCGACGAACTGCCACGCCCGCACGTCGGTGCGGTCGGCGGCGACCGGTTCGAGCTGCCGGATGGTCAGCGCCTCCAGGTCGAACAGCAGCAGGTTGGGGAAGACGAACAGGATGCGGCTGGCGTCGGCGACCTCGGCGGCGAGTTCGGGGCCGAGACGGGCCTCCAGCTCGCGGCGCTTGGCGACGGTGCGGGTCTTCTCCTCGTCGCCGAAGCGGGGCTCCCAGACCATCCCGATCCGGCCGTTGTGCCCGGTGAGCACGAGCAGCCCGTGGCCGCCGCCGAGGTCGTAGGCGTACTGGTCGTCGTCGGTGACGGCGAACCCGGTCTCGCGCAGGTAGCCGACGAAGGTGTTGTGGGTGGGGGCGAAGTGGTAGCCGTCCATCGCGTTCTCGACGGCGAGCTTCCAGTTGCCCTTCACGCTGTAGAGCTGCACGCCCGGCAGGGTGGTCATGCCGTGCTCGCCGATCTTCGCGGTCAGCGACATGTAGTGCGCGGCCGGCCCGAGGTGGGTCAGCAGGTCGGGCACGTCCGCGTCGAAGGCGACGAAGACGAAACCCTCGTGGATCTGGAGCCGGGGCACCTGGCGCAGCGCCATCGACGCCCGGAAGGCCGGGTCGTCGGGGTACGCGTCGTCGCCGGGCAGCGCGGCCAGTTCGCCGGAGTTGCTGAACGCCCAGGCGTGGTAGAAGCACTGGAAGAACTTCGTGTTGCCCTCGCTGTGCCGGCACAGCACGGTGCCCCGGTGGGTGCAGGCGTTGAAGAAGGCCCGCACCTGGCCCCCGGCGTCCCGGCAGAAGATCAGCGGTCGACCGCCGAGGGTGCGGGTCTTGAAGTCGCCCGCCTTCGGGATCTCGGTCTCGTGGCCGAGATAGAGCCAGGTGTGATTCCAGATCCGGTCGATCTCGGTCCGGAACACCTCGGGGTCACGGTACGCCGAGCGGTGCACCCGGAACCGCAGCGCCTCCCAGTCCTCGTCGATCATCGCGCCGTCACCGGTGGCACCGAGCGGACGTACCGGCGTCTGCTGCGCCATCACCTCACCGCCTTCTACGTCATGCGAGACAGCATCTCGCTACACGATGCTGCTACTCGGCCATGGCAACTGTCAAGAGCAGGGCAGACTCCGGCATCGGGTTACTCGCTGTTAATACGAATGCAACACGCAACGGTTGCTTCGCCGGTCACGATCCCCTGCATCCGACGTGGCCCGGCCGATCCGCCCGACCCCGATCGCCGGCCCTCGGACGCGGCCCGCGCATCCCGTCGCCGGCCGCCGGCCACCCGCACCGGGCCGCGCCGTCCCGTCGCACCGCCAGCCGGTGTCACCCCTTCCGGAGGATGTCATGCTCCAGCCGCACGATGGCCCGATCGGTGGAACCCACTACCTGCCGAGCACCCCCGACACCTGCCTGTGGGGCCGGTTGCCCGACCGGCGGCACGAGCCCGTGCTCCGGGTCGGCTCCGGCGAGACCGTGACCATCGACACGCTCAGCCACGAGGGCATCCTGGAGGACCAGGGCCGCGACCCGGTCGGCTTCCTCAAGCAGTTCGACGTGCCCAGCGACCAGGTGCTCACCGACGCCCGGGACCTGGCCGCCTCCGACGTCGCCCACGACTACGACGCCGACGGCCCGCACGTGGTCACCGGCCCGATCGCGGTGGCCGGGGCCGAACCCGGCGACCTGCTCCGCATCGAGGTGCTCGACCTGCTCGTCCGCGCCCCGTACGGCTTCATCAGCAGCCGGCACGGCTACGGCGCGCTGCCCGGGGAGTACCCGCTCACCCCCACCGACACCGGCCCGGACGGCGACGGCCCCCGGGAGTACGGCACCGTCAGCCACTTCACCGAGGTGATCCACCACGGCGGCCGGCTGCTCGGCACCCTGCCGTACGGCGACGGCCGGGCGGCCCGCTTCCCGCTCGCCCCCTTCCTCGGCCTGATGGGCGTCGCCGTGGACACCGACGAGCCGGTGCACTCGGTGCCGCCCGGCGCCTTCGGCGGCAACCTCGACATCAACGAGTTGCAGGTCGGCTCCACCCTCTACCTGCCGGTACAGCTACCCGGGGCGGGTTTCTACGCCGGTGACCCGCACTACGCCCAGGGCGACGGCGAGGTGGCGCTGACCGCCCTGGAGGCGCCGCTGCGGGCCACCCTGCGGCTCTCGGTGATCCCCCGGGCACAGGCCGGTGGACTGCTCGGGGCCGTCGACGGCCCGTTCGGCGAGACCGCCACCCACTGGCTGCCGGTGGGCCTGCACGCCGACCTCGACGAGGCGATGCGCCGGGCCGTCCGGGCCGCCGTCGACTTCCTCGTCCGCACCCAGGGCATGCCACCGCAGACCGCGCTGGCCTACCTGAGCGCCGCCGCCGACTTCGAGGTGAGCCAGGTCGTCGACGGGGTGAAGGGCATCCACTGCCTGATCCGCAAGGCCGACTTCCCGGCCCACTTCTGACCGGCCCGCCAACCGGCCCGTGGCGCTGCGCCGCGGGCCGGGCCGGGTCGGCGACAACCGGGGCGTGCACCGACGCGCACGGGATCGCCGCCACGCCGCTGCCCCCGACCGGGACGGGCCGGGGGCAGCGGGCGCAGCCAGCCGGAGCCGGGCCGCACCGTCGCCGACAGGCAGCATGCGACGGGCGGCAGGTTCGAGGGCTGCGGCGGCAGCCGGAACCGGGCGACGACGCACCGGGCCGGCAGGACAGGGGCGGGGTTCAGGCGGCGGTGGGCACCTCGACGCGACGGGGTGCGGCCTCCATCGCCCCCGGCCGGGTGACGGTCACCGCCGCCGCCCGGCTCGCCCACCGGGCCGCCTCGTCGATCGCCGCCCCGTCGAGCAGCGCGTCGGCCAGGGCGGCGCAGAAGGTGTCCCCGGCACCTGTCGCGTCGACCGCGTCGACCCGCTCGGCCGGGATCAGCCACTGCCGGTCGGTGGTCACCACCAGCGCGCCGTCACCGCCGAGGGTCACCACCACCGGCCCCCGGGTGCCCAGCGACCGGGCCATCGCGGCCAGCGCGTCCACCCCGGCGTCCGTCGGCGGCGCGCCGGCCAGGGCGGCCAGCTCACCCCGGTTGGGCACCAGCACGTCGACCCGGGCCAGGGTGGCCGGGTCGACCGGGCGGGCCGGTGCCGGGTTGAGCACCACCAGCCCCTCGGCCAGCCGGACCGCCTCGGCCACCACCGCCGCGTCGACCTCCTGTTGCAGCAGCACCGCCCGAGCCGACCCGAGCAGGTCACGCAGCGGGCCGAGGTGCTCGGCGGCGAGCCACATGTTCGCCCCCGAGCTGACCGCGATGGTGCTGTCACCGTCGGCGGTGACCAGCACGATCGCCTGCCCGGTGGGCCGGGGGGCGCGCAGCACCGCCTCGGTGGCCACCCCCTCGGCGGCGATCAGCCCGAGCAGCCAGTCGCCGTCGGCGTCGATGCCGACCGCGCCGACCATCGCCACCCGGCGACCCAGCCGGGCGGCGGCGACGGCCTGGTTGGCGCCCTTGCCGCCGCCGGCCCGCCGGTGGTCGGCCGCGCCGAGCACGGTCTGCCCGGGGGCCGGCAGCTCGTGCAGCGGCACCACCACGTCCACGTTGAGGCTGCCCACCACCACGATGTCGGTCATCGTCGGTCAGCCCTGCCCGGGACGCCAGGCGTGCGGCAGGAAGTCCGCCCGGGGCGGGGCGAAGACGTCCACGTTGATGCACGGGCCTTCGGTCGGTTCGATGTAGTGCTCCGCGCCGCGCGGCACCAGCAGCATCGATCCCGGCCCCATCGGGTGCGGCACGCCGTCGACGTAGTAGTTGCACCGGCCGCCGAGGATCAGCACCAGCTGGTCGAAGTCGTCGTGGTGGTGCGGGTTGAGGTCCATCCCGACGGCCAGTTCGTGCCAGGCGAAGAGGACCTCGTCGGTGGCGTACACCTTGCGGCGCACCCCGGGCCGGACGTCGGTGGCCGGGATGTCGTCCCAGTTGACCGAGGTGCGGTAGAGCTGCGGGTTGAGCATGTGAACGCGTCCCTTCTCGGGCGGGTCAGAGGGGTGCGGCGAGCCGACGCAGGCCGGTGCCGAGCAGGTGCAGGTCGGAGCCGACGACGAGATAGCGCGCATCGGTCAGGCCACAGCGGTCCAGCGCCGCGGCGGACCGCTCGGGCACCCAGCCGCCGAGGTGGGTCCCGGTGGTGCGGGCCGCGGCGGCGATGTCCCCGGTACGCCGCAGCAGCGGTCCCGGGTCGTCGGTGGTCGACAGGCCCAGGCTCACCGCCAGGTCGGTGGTCCCGACGAAGCCCACGTCCACCCCGGCCAGCAGGGCGGGCAGCGGGTCGTCGGTGGTCGCCGTCTCGATCTGGGCCACCAGTACGGGCGGGTGCCCGGCCTCCGCCGCGAGGTACCGGTCGAGGCCGTCGCCGCCGTACCCGGCCGACGGGTGCGCCAGGCTGATGCTGCGCCGCCCGTGCGGGGCGTACCGGCTGGCCGAGCGCAGCGCCTCGACGTCGGCCCGGCGGCGCACCGTCGACAGCTGGATCCCGACGGCCCCGGCCTCCAGCAGCCGGTTGACCTGGCCGGGGTCGACCGCCGGCACCCGGACCAGCGCCGGCAGGCCGGCCAGGGCGGCGAGCCGGAGCTGGTCGGTGGCGGCCCGCTCGTCCAGGCCGGAGTGCTCCAGGTCGATCACGACGAAGTCGAGTCCGGAGCGGGCGGCCAGGGCGATCACGTCGGCCCCGGGCAGCTTGACGAAGGTGCCGGCGAGCTGCCCGCCGGCATGCAGCGCCGCCCGCAGCCGGGCGCGGTGGCCGTGCACCCCGGCCGGCGGGTTCGGCTCGACGGACGTCGGCGGGGTGGGCTGGGCCGGCCCCGGCTCGCCGGCCACCGGCCCGACGGCGGACATCAGGGCCTCACGCCCCGGTGGCGAGCAGCCCGCGCCACGGCACGGTCGGCACCTGCTCACCGGCCAGCAGCACCACGCTCGGGTCCAGCCGGGGTGCGGTGATCGTGTTACCGGCGGCGTCGGGCAGCACCGCCTCCTCGGCCTCGGCCAGCACGGTGACGTGCGCCGGGCCACCCTCGACCAGGGTGCCGTAGCCCTCGGCGTCCAGGCCGGTCAGCCGGGCCGGCGCGGTCGTCACCCGGGGCACGAGCTGCTCCAGGGTCATCCCCATCGCCCGCAGCTTGGCCATGCTGGTGACCAGGTCGAACACCGGGCCGCGCCAGTTACGGGCGCTGGTGTCGGAGGTGACCACGTCGGGCAGGAAGCCCTGCTCGATCGCCGGGCGGGCGACGGCGAAGCTGAGGTTGCTCTTGCCGTGGGCGGATTCGAACAGCACCCCGCGCTCGCGGGCGGCGTGGACCTCGGGCAGCACGGTGCCGTCGTTGAGGATGCCGTACGGCTTGCCGGTGTAGCAGTGGGCCACCACGTCGCCGGGGCGCAGCAGGGGCAGGATCACCGGCAGCGGCTCCGGCGTCTCCCCGATGTGGATCATCAGCGGCAGGCCGGCCTCACCGGCGAGCGCCAGGGAACGCTTGAGCAGCGGACGCCAGTCCAACCCGACGACGTCCTCGGAGAGCCGGATCTTGAAACCGCGGACCCGGTGCGGGTTCGCCTCGGCCACCGCCAGGGCGTCCTCCGGGACCAGCGTGCCCGGGTTGATCAGCTCACCGAACCGGAAGTCGATCAGGCCGAGGACCGAGACGTTGAGGAAGTTCACCAGCCGCATCCGGGCCGGCGCGGCGACGTACTTCTCGAACGCGGCGAAGGTGGACGCGCCGACGGTGCCGGCGTCGCAGGCCGCGACGACGCCCCGGTGCAGGTGCGCCTCGTCCGGCGGCGCGCCGACCTTCGAGACCTCGGCGAAGATGTGGGTGTGCGCCTCGACCAGGCCGGGCAGCACGTACTGCCCGGCGCAGTCGACCACCCGGTCGGCGGCGGCGGCGAGGCCGGGCGCGATCCGGGCCACCCGGTCGCCGGTCACCGCGACGTCGGCGACCCGGCTGGCTCCGGTCTCACCGTCGAACACCTGGCCACCGGCCAGCACCAGGTCGTACCGCTCGGAATTCTCACTCATGACATCGGGCTCTCTGTGCGAAGCGAGTGGGTCGACGCGTCGACGGCGGCCGGCGCGGGGTGGTCCGGGCTCTCGGCACGGAACCGGGTACGCAGGGGCAGCACCCCGGCGACGGTGACCTCCACCTGGTCGCCGGGGCTCAGGAAGCAACCCCGGTCCTGACCGGTGCCGGTCGGGGTGCCGGTGAGCACCACGTCACCCGGCTCCAGCACCACGTACCGGGTGATCCAGGCGAGCAGGTCGGGCACCGGGAAGATCAGGTCGGCGGTGCTGGCCTGCTGGCGCAGCTCGCCGTTGACGGTGGTGCGTACGCCGATGGCGTCGCGGTCGGCGACCGCGCCCAGACCGAGCACGGAGGCGCCCAGTGCGCCGAACCCGGGGAAGCTCTTGGCCAGGGTGGGGTTGCCCGTGGCGGCCATCACGTCCCGGGCGGTCAGGTCGTTGGCGGCGGTGACGGCGGCCAGGTGCGCCCAGACCCGCCCGGCCGGGGTGTGGTGCATCCGCGCGCCGACGATGAGGGCGACCTCGCCCTCGTAGTCGGGCTGGCTGCTCACCGAGCCGGGCAGCGGCACGGTGTCCCCCGGGCCGGAGCCGGCGCTCGGCGACTTCAGGTACAGCACCGGCTGGGTGGGCAGGGCCCGGCCGGTGGTCCGGGCCTTGCAGTGGTAGTTCAGCCCGACGCCCCACACCGCGCGGGTGCCCGCCATCGGTGGACGCAGGTCGCCGACGAGGGTCTCCAGCGGCAGCCGGCGGCGGATGCGGGCCTCGGCGGCGGGGGCGAGCCCCCGGCCGGCGCGCAGCAGGGCGGCCACGTCCGGGGCGGGCAGGTCGAGCAGTTCGACGTCGTCGCCGGTGATCCGGCCCAGCCCGTAGCGGGTGGCGACGAGGTGCACGTCGGTGGGCGCGGGGGCGGTCATGCGGCGTCCGAGGAGTGGCCGGGGACGGTGCCGAGCGCCGGGTTGACCAGCGGGGCCAGGTTGTTGACGGCGGCGGCGGCCTCACCGAAGCCGACCGAGATCAGCCGGACCTTGCCGTCGTAGTCGGTGATGTCACCGGCGGCGAAGACCCGGGGCAGGTTGGTGCGCATCGACCGGTCCACGGCGACGTAGCGGCGGCGCATCTCCAGCCCCCAGCGCTCCATCGCGCTCAGGTCGGCGATGAAACCGAGCGCGGCGACCACCGCCTGAGCGGGCAGGGTCTGCCGGCCCTCGCCGCGCACCTCGGCGATCCGCACCGCCTCGACGGTCTGTTCCCCGTCGATCCCGCACACCTCGTACGGGGTGAGCACCCGCACGGTCGACTCGTGCAGCTGGGTGACGCTGCGTTCGTGGGCGCGGAACTGCGGTCGGCGGTGCACCAGGGTGACGCTGCTGGCGTACGGCTCCAGGGCCAGCGCCCAGTCGACGGCGGAGTCGCCGCCGCCGACCACGACGACCTCCTGGCCGGCGAGTTCCTCCAGCCGGGGGACGAAGTAGCGCAGCCCCCGACCGAGGTGGTCGCTGCCGACGGGCAGTTCGCGGGGGGTGAAGGTGCCGATGCCGGCGGTCAGCAGCACGGCCGCCGCGCGGACCTCGGTGCCGGTGTCGGTGCCGATCAGCACGTGGTCCTCGGCGCAGGTCAGCTCGATCGCGCTCTGCCCGAGCAGGAACGTCGGCTTGGCGGTGGCGGCCTGGGTGAGCAGGGCGTCGACGAGTTCCTGGCCCCGCACGGCGGGCAGCCCGGCGATGTCGTAGATCGCCTTCTCGGGGTAGAGGGCGGCGATCTGCCCGCCGGGCTCGGGCAGCGAGTCGATCACCGCCACGCTCATCCCGCGGAAGCCGGCGTAGTAGGTGGCGTAGAGGCCGGCCGGGCCGGCGCCGATGATCGCGAGATCGACCTCGTGCCGCTCGGCCATCAGCTGGCGCTTTCCGCGATGGCCGGGTGGTCGTGGCCGACCCGGCCGATCTTGCGGGCGCCGCCCGGGGTGCCGATCTCGGTGAAGAACTCGGCGTTGATCGGGCCGAACCGGGCGCGGTCGGCGGGCAGGTCGTCGAGGTGGAAGATCGAGGTGACCGGGCAGACCGGCTCGCAGCGCCCGCAGTCGACGCACTCGTCCGGGTTGATGTACATCATCCGGTCGCCCTCGTAGATGCAGTCCACCGGGCATTCCTCGACGCAGGACCGATCCTGTACGTCCACACATTCGTCGGTGACCACGTAGGTCATCGGTCCTCCTGCGGTTTGGTCGGCCGGCCGCATCCGCGCCGCAGCGGCAGGTCCGGGCGGGCAGCCGATCCGGGGTGCCGGGCCCGTTCCGCGACGTCGCCGGATGCGGGGCGATGTCGTTTGGTGTCAGGCCACGCTAGAGACCCGGCGCAGAGTATGTCAACATACGAGACGTCATCTTGAATGAAGTCACGCTGGCGAGAGGGAGCGGATGGACGACGAGGTACCGGCGCCCCTGCGCCACGCCGCCGCGCGGGCGGTCGACGAGGCCACCCTGGTCGACGCCCTGGCCGCGCTCACCGCCCAGCCCAGCCCGTACGGCCGGGAACGGGCCACCGCGCACCGGGTCGCCGACTGGGCCACCACCCGCTGGCCGGAGCTGCCCTGGCGGGTCGACCCGCTGGAGCGCACGGCAACCACGCCCGACAGCGCCAACCTGGTCGGCGGCTCCGACCTCGGCGACCACCCCGAACTGCTGATCTACTCGCACCTGGACACCTCGCTGACCGGCGGGACCGACTTCGACGCACCGATCACCGGCCGGCACACCCCCGCCCCCGCGCTGGAGTTGTCCGGCCCGGCCAACGAGGTGGTCAGCGGCTTCGGCCTCGGGGTGGCCCGGGCCGCGGCCGCCGCCGCCCTGGTCGGCTACGCCGCCGCTGCCGAGACCCTGCGGGCCGCCGGCCGGCCACACCGGCTGACCCTGCTGCTCGCCGCCACCGGCACCCACCGCGACGACCCCACCGCCGGCCCGGAGGACGGCGTCGCGCCGGCCCCCACCACCGGCGGGGTCCTGCACCACCTGCGCGGGCGGCCACGGCCGGCCGCCGCGATCGTGGCCAAGACCAGCCCACCGGGCATCCTCACCGCCGAACCGGGGGCGATGTTCCTGCGGGTACGCCTGTCCAGCGGATTCCACCCGGCGCTGTTCCGGGACACCGCCACACCCCCCGGCGGGCTGCTCGCCCACCTCGGCGTGGTGGTCGAGGCGCTGGAGGAGTTCCGCCGGGCCCACCTGGCCCAGCGGGCCGACCCGGACGCCCAGGTCGGGGCGGAACTGGGCCTGGGGGCGGTCCGCGCCGGTCAGCCGGGCAAGCCCGACCTGCTGCCCGGGGTGCTGGACCTGCACCTCTACCTGACCACGGTGCCCGGCGACGATCCGCGGCAGATCACCGACGCGCTGCGGGCCACCCTGACCCGGCGGCTGCGCAACACCCCGCTGGCCGACTGCGGGCTGGCCGTGGCCGGACATCCGGCCCACCCGGCCGCGGCCACCCCGCCCACCGCGCCGATCTGCCGGCACGCCGGCGACGCCTGGCTCGCCGCGTACGGCCGGCCGCCGGTGCCGCTGCGCGGGTGGACCGGGTCGACCGACGGGGTGGTGCTGCGCGCCCGGGGGGTGCCCACCGTGCGGCTGGGCCCGCCGGCGTTACCGCCCGATCCGGCCGACCCGCGACGGGAGCGGTACGCCCTGGCGGAACTGGTGCGTTTCGCCCGGTTGTACGCCGACATCGCGCTGCGCCACCAGCAGGCATCGACAGGCTGACGTGTCATATGCCATGATACTGTCTCACTCTGCGCACAAAGGAATCCAGATGGCGGACGATGCCCCTTCGCCGGTCAAGAGCGCTGACCCCAGCTCACCGGCGATCCAGACCGTGCAGCGCGCGGCGGTCATCCTCAACGCGTTCACGGCGGCACGTCCGCGCCTGAGCCTCAACGAACTCACCGCCAGCCTCGGCACCAGCAAGGCGACCGCGCACCGCTACACCAAGGCGCTGCGGGAGAGCAACCTGCTGCGCTACGACGAGCGGGAGGGACTCTACTCCCTCGGCCCGCAGATCCTGACCCTCTCCGCCGCCGCCCGCGCGGCGATGCCGGTGATCAGCATCGCCGGCCCGCGCATGCAGCAACTCGTCCGCGAGATCGACGAGACCGTGGTGCTCAGCGTCTGGGACGGCGACACCGCCGTGGTGGTCCGCGCCGACGACAACACCGACCGGGTCATCCGGGTCAGCGTGCGCACCGGCTCCCGGCTGTCGCGCACCGAATCCGCCCAGGGCCGGGTGTTCTGCGCCTTCCTCCCCGAGGCCGACGTGCCGGGGCTGGCCGACGAGATCGCCGCCTCCGCCGAGCTGCGCCGGGAGATCGAGAAGATCCGGCGGACCGGCATCTCGGCCAACACGCCCTCGGCCAACGGGGTCCGCAGCATCGCCGCGCCGATCTTCCGGGGCAGCACCCTGATCGCCGCGATGGCCATCGTCGGCACCACCACCTCGGTCCCCGAGGGCACCGACAGCCCGCTCGCCATCGCCCTGCAACGCGTCGCCGCCCTGGTCACCGCCGAGCTGGGCAGCGGCGGCAACGGCCACCTGCCGGTCGACGGCAACGGTCAGCGCGCCACGGCCGGCGGCAACGGTCACCGCTGACGTCGGCGGGCCGCCGGGGCCTCAGCCCGCGCCGAGCGCCTCGGACAACTCCCGGGCCACCAACCGCAGACTGTCCGCCGCGGCGGCCTCCACCGCGCCCGACAGCGCCGTGCTGGTGCCCAGCACCGCCAGGGCGGCCACCACCTGGGTCCGCTCGAACACCGGCGCGGCCAGCACGCGTACCCCGAAATCCTCCGGAGAGTTGACCGCGAAACCGTCCCGGCGGACCTGTTCGACGACGGCCCGCAGGCCCGCCGACAGCCGCAACTGGCGGGCCACGGCGGGCGCCTCGGCGGCCGACAGGTAGGCGCAGAAGACCCGGCCCTGCGCCGAGCGGAGCAGATCCAACGGCGAGCCGGTGCGCACACTGAGCCGCACGTCGCCGCTGGTGTTGTCCATGCAGCGGACCACCGTCGGCGCCTCACCGTTCCACACGCTGAGCACCGAGGTCTGGTTGGTAAGCCGGGTGAGCCGGTCCAGGTGCGGCTCGGCGGCGGTGACGATGGGCAGCGCCGCGCGGGCGGCGGCCTCCATCGCCAGCACCTGCGGGCCCAGCGTGTAGGTGGCGGTGGCCGTGTCGAAACGCAGCAGGTTGGCCGCCCGCAGCGCGCGGGCGTACCGGTGCGCGGTGGCCCGGCTGATGGCCAGGTCGGCGGTCAGCTCGGCCAGGGTGAGCCGGGGCCGCTCCACGGAGAACGCCTGGAGGATGGTGGCGGCCCGCTGCACGGTCTGGATCGCCGGCGCGTCACCGGCCGACTCGTCGACTCCGCCCGTCACCGCGTCACCTCGCACTCGCCGTCCACCGAAAGGCGAACTCTACCGAGCACGGGCCGGATCCGGCGACACGGACACCACCGCCCGCCGGATCCGGAAGCCGGCTACGCCGGGCCGCCCGCCCCCGAACCGGGGACGGGCGGCGGATCGGGTGCTCCCGCGAGCTGACGGTGCACCTCGCCGCTGTCCCAGTAGTCGACCCGGTGGGCGATCAGGCCGTCGGCGTCGACCCGGAACCGGAACACGCCACGGATGCGCACCGGGGCCCGGCCGGCCGAGGCCAGCCGGAACGACATCCGGTACGCCACCGCCGCCCGGTCGGCGTCGGCGAGCAGTTCCTCCACCTCGTAGCGCAGGTCGACGAACTCGGCCAGGAAGCCGTCGAGCCGGGCCCGGTAGCGGGCCCGGCCGACCACCGTCCGGCCGAGGGCGGCGGTGTGCTCGTTGACGAAGTCGGCGCTCACGCAGCCGGCCACGGCATCGGCGTCGTGGGCGTTCAGCGCCGCCAGGTACCGCTGCACGGCGGCGCGGGTGGACGCTGCGGTCAGCTCCCCCACCGACGCCGCACGGTGTCGAAGACCTGCTGGTCGTGGGAGATCTCGATGACGTTGCCGTCGGGGTCCTTCAGCGCGCAGATGTAGCCGACCGGCGGCGGCATCTGGCGCGGCTCCCAGTGCAGGCAGCCCAGCTCGCGGGCCCGCCCGGCGATCTCGTCGACGTCCGAACGCTGCGGCACCTCGATGCCGATGTGCGCGAACGGGTGCAGCAGGCCGAGCTGGCCGCCCTTGTCCTTGTTGAAGGAGACGAGCACCAGCACGAACGGGGTCTCGACCTGCTTGTCGTTGGAGAGCCAGACGCTCTCGCCGTCGGCGTCGGCGAACCGCTCCACGACCACCAGCGGGGTGAGCGTGGTGTAGAACGAGATCGCCTTGTCGAGGTCGCCGGTAGGCAACGCCACATGCGTCCATCGGGCTTGGGTCAGGCCGGTCGCCACTGTTACCTCCACCGTACCGAAATGTCCATCACTATCGCGTCCACCAGCCTATTCACCGCTCGACGGCCGGGTCGATGTGCCGGGGACACAAAGCCGGCGGGTCAGCTTCGACGCGCCGGGACGGTGCCGGCGGCCGGCCCGCGTGCCAGCGTGGGGGGCACATCGCGTACGGGAGGACGATCGGATCATGCAGTACCGCAGACTGGGTGGGACCGGGGTCGAGGTGAGCACCCTCTGCCTGGGCACCATGATGTTCGGCGCCTGGGGCAACACCGACGAGCAGGAGTGCCACCGGATCGTCGCCGAGGCGCTCGACGCCGGGATCAACCTGGTCGACACCGCCGACGTGTACGCCCACGGCGAGTCCGAGGAGATCCTCGGCCGGGCGCTGCGCGGCCGGCGCGACGACGTGGTGCTGGCCACCAAGTTCCACGAGCCGATGGGCGACGACCGCAACCGCCGGGGCAACTCCCGCCGCTGGATCCGGCAGGCGGTCGACGGCAGCCTGCGCCGGCTCGGCACCGACTGGATCGACCTCTACCAGGTGCACCGCCCCGACCCGCTCACCGACGTCGACGAGACCCTCGGCGCGCTGACCGACCTGGTCCGGGAGGGCAAGGTCCGGATGATCGGCACCTCGGCGTTCCCCGCCGAGCAGATCGTCGAGGCGCAGTGGGTGGCCGAACGCCGGCAGCGGGAACGCTTCACCACCGAACAGCTCGGCTACTCCGTCCTCACCCGGGGCGTCGAGGCCGCCGCCCTGCCCACCAGCGCCCGGTACCGGCTCGGCGTGCTGGTGTTCAGCCCGCTCAACGGCGGCTGGCTGACCGGCAAGTACCGGTCGACTGCCGTACCGGCGGACTCCCGCGCCGGGCGCAACGGCGACCACTTCGACTTCCGCGACGCCGCCGCCCGGGACCGCAAGCTCGCCCTGGTCGACGAGCTGGCCACCCTCGCCGACGAGAGCGGCCTGACGCTGATCGACCTGGCGCTCGGGTTCGTGCTGAGCCACCCGGCGGTCACCAGCGCCATCATCGGCCCGCGTACCCTCGCCCAACTGCGCAGCCAACTGCCCGCCGGGGAGCCGGCCGGGCTGCCGGCCGACGTGCTGGACCGGATCGACGAACTGGTCCGGCCGGGCCACGACGTCAACCCGGCCGACGCCGGCTACCGGGTACCGGCCCTGACCGACGCCACCCTCCGCCGCCGCCCCTGACGTCGCCGTCGGCGGCCGTCGTTGACGCTGTTGCGCTGGTGTGGCGGTATCAGAGCGTTCTGATACCGCCACACCGGCACAACAGCGCCCAACGGTGGCGCGGTCGTGGTCAGGGCACCCGGAGGGTGGTGGCGAGGTGGATGACCGTGGCGGGGGCGTACGGGTCGCGGACCAGGCGGGCGAGGACCGCGCGGGCGGCGGGCCGCAGGCGCACCTCGCAGGGAGCGGTGCGCTCGGCCGCGACCAGGACCCGGCAGGCGTTGCCCGGATCACCGGCGTCCAGGTAGGCGCGGGCGGCGTCGAGCAGGTGCCCGGCGCGGTGTTCCGCAGGTAGCCACCGCCAGCCGTCGCGGCCGGTGGTCTTCTCGTGCCAGGCCACCGCCTCTCCCGCCTCGCCCAGGTCGAGGGCGGCGGTGACCCGGGCCAGATCCACCGCCACCGGTCCGAATCGGTCCGGTGGTGGTCGTGGCCGTCGCCGACCTGGACGGCCATGTCGGCGGCCTCGTCGAGTAACGCGGCCGTGGCGCGGTCGTCGCCGTCGCGGGCGGCGGCCAACGCCGCCTGCACGACGAGCGTCCCGCACAGCGACAACTCCGGGGCGGACGCAGCGCCGGGGTCGGGCGGGGCGATCCGGTACGCGGCGGCCAGCGCCGTCGAACGGGCCACCCGTGCCCGCCCCGACGCCCGCAACACCTGACTGAGCTGCACGGTCGCGGCAGCCATCGACACCACCTCCCCGGCTGCGGCGGTCATCGCCCGATCGGCGGCCAACCACGCCAGATCCACCTCACCGAGCTTGACCAGCAGCGCTGCGGCTAGCCGGTACACCTCCACCAGCACCGGCCCGCCCCCGACCGGATCACCGGCACGGGCCCGCTGCGCGCCACCCACCAACCCCGGGAGCATCCCGGTCACCTGCGGATAGCGGGCATGCTGGAAGGCGACCCAGGCGTGGGTGGCGTCCCGCCCCACACGATCCGCCGGCACGACCCGGCCCGGCGCTGACGGCCTTCCCACCGCGACGTCGTACGTCGACAGGGCTTCCCGCATCTGCGCGACCCCCTCGACCGGACCGGACACGTCCGCTGCCTGGAGGTCCCGGCCGAGCAGCACACCCGGATCGATGCGCAGGACAGCGGCGATGTCCTGGAGCGTGGACACCTTGTCCAGCGTCCGGACACCCCGCTCGACCTTGTCCACCCAACTCTTCGACTTACCCAACCGGTCGGCGAACACCTGCTGCGACAACCCACGCCGCCCCCGCCAGTGCGCCACCCGCCGACCCACCGGCAACAACTCACCGCCCTCCACGACGCCACCGCCGATCCGGCACCGCCCGCGTCGTCTCCTCCACCGGAATCCGCTCCGCCTCGGCCTGCGCGAGCAACCGCTGCCGCGCCGCCTCCCGCTCGACCGCCTGAATCCGCTCACCCCGGCTCGCACCCGGATCACGTTCTTCGTCGCCCACCTGCGTCCCCTTCCGCAAGGGCGCGACGGTGTACCGAGAGTTCACCACTGCCGCGCCCGGGTCACAGGGACGGTCCGCCCCCGTGCGGGAGACGTGGCGAGCAGACGAAGCCGCACCACTCGCCACATCCCGTGCCGGAGAAGCTACGCAAGGTCACGGCGGGGAGCGGGTAGGGTTCCTACCCCGGTTTACGGGATGAGCCCGACCTTCACCGCGAGGTCACGGGCCTCGTCTCGGGTGGACCGTGGACCATCGAGCAGGTCCAGGGTGATCTGACGGGCGTACCCGTTGAAGCGGATCGTCTCCGGCGCTGACTCGTACGCCTGCCGGAGCATCGCCACGGTCGTCTCCTTGTCGGCCTTTCCGTAGTACGCCCGGGCGACCTCGATCAGGTGCCGCGCCCGACGCGGCCTCGACGGAATCGCCGCCGCCTCGTGTCGGCGCGCCTGCCGCACCGCCTCGCCGGACTTCTGCAACTCCACCGCCACGGTCACCGCGTGAGCACCCATGGTGACCCGGGAGAACGACGTCTGCGGCTGGTAGAAGCCCTGTGGCAGGCGCTGCGCGACCCGGTCCGCGCGATCCCAGTACCGCCACGCCCGGCCCTCCTCCCCCGCCCGAGCAGCGGTGTAGGCGGCCTCGAAGTTCAGCGCTCCCCACAGGGCGAGGAGCCCTGCCTCCCCTTCGGCCGCCCGGGATTCCAGAGCCGACAGCACGTCCAGCGTCACCGCCATCGCGGTGTCCCAGTCGCCGGTGTCCCGGTGGACCTGCCCCAGGAACCATCCGGCGTGGGCGAGGGCCTCGGGCTCGCCCGACTCCTGTGCCGCCACCATCGCCCGATCCGCGACCCGCCAGATCAACTCGGCTGCGGGCTGGTAGGCAAGGAACATCTGTACCAGCCCGAGCGTCTCGGCCAACAACGCCTGTGCCTGTCGCCGCTCCGCGCCCTCGTACGCCAGGGCGGCGTGCTGCACGTCCCGCAGCAACCCGGGCAGCAACGCGCCAAGCACCGTTCGGTGATCCGATGCCTGATGACGGGCCCGCCACGCCGCCGCGAGCCGCTCCCGCAGGCTGGGCAATGACTCGGCCGGAGCGTCCCGGAGGATCGCGAAGCGGTTCACCGCGTCCCGCACCGATGCCAGTGCCGGATGCTCCGGGCCGTTGACCACGGCCGACCGGTTGCCCAGCTCCCCGGCGAGGACGGAGACGTCGATCTTGAGGGCACGCGCGATCCGGTCCAGCATGTGAATGCGCGGCGGCAGGATGCGGTCGGTCTCCACCGCCTTGACCCACTCGGCACTCCGGCCGACCAGCCCACCGAGTACCGCGCGAGTTTTTCCGGAGCGCTCCCGGTAGACCTTCAACCGCTGCCCGAACGTCAACTCCGGCAAGGAATCCACCCCGACCTCCAGTCAGTGCAGGATGTACCGCCGACCAACCGACCGCCGTCACACCAACGCTACCGACCGTCCCGCCAGCGCATAACCCCCTCGTTCCACGCCGAGACGTCGCCCGCCGACCCTTAGGCGGCAGCTCCGATCGACTCAGTTTCGCCGATGTTGGGGGGTCGGCGTCACTCCGATACCGCCACATCGGCGAAATAGCGAGAAGCGTCGCCGGGTCCTCGTGAGCAACGAGAAACGACCCCCACGGCGGGCGGGTGCCGACCCAGAAACCCACACGGCGCAGCGACCGCCACCGGAGGAGGGTGGCCGCTGCGCCGTGTGGGCGGACCGGGGTCGGGGATTCCCCGTCAGGTGGTGCCGCGCTGGAACGGCTGGGCCAGGGCACGGGGTTCGCGGTGGGCGGTGGCGAACACCAGCATCGCCAGCAGGGCCAGCAGGTAGGGCGCGGCGATCAGCAGCTGCGAGTTCATGGTGACCCCGAGCGCCGGCAGCGCCAGCCGCATCGCGTCGGCCAGGCCGAACACGACGCAGCCGATCAGGGTCCGGCCGAGCCGCCAGGCCCCGAAGATGACCGCCGCGATGACCAGGTAGCCCCGGCCGGCGGTCATGTTCTGGTTGAACGAGCCGACCTCGCCGACGGCCAGGTACGCCCCGCCGAGCCCGGCGAGCAGCCCGCACCACAGCAGCGCCTGCCGCCGTCGCTTGTTGACCTCGATCCCGCTGACGTCGGCGGCCTGCGGGTTCTCCCCCACCGCCCGCAGCTCCAGCCCCCACCGGCTGCGCTCGACCAGCCACCAGGTCAGCGGGACCACCGCCAGCAGCAGGTAGACCGGCCAGCGTTGGACGAACAGCATCGGGCCGATGATCGGGATGTCGCGCAGCACCGGGACGTCCACCTGCCAGACCTGGTGGCCGGTGAAGGTGCTCACCGTGATCAGGTAGCTGGTCAGGCCGAGCACCAGCGCGTTGAGCACCAGGCCGACGACGAACGTGTTGATCTGCACCCGGTGCGACAGGATGCCGTGCACGAACGCCACCGCGACCCCGACCAGCGCGCCGGCCACCAGGCCGATGGTGGCGCTGCCGGTGGCGCTGGCGACCGCGATCGACCCGAACGCCGCACCGAGCATCATCGCCTCGACGGAGATGTTGAGGGTTCCGGCGCGCTGGGCGACGTACTCCCCGCAGGCGGCGAAGGCCAGGGGCACGGTGAGCCGGGCCCCGCTGGAGAGGATGGTGGCGATGTTGTCGGCGGCGCTCATGCCAACCTGCCTTCCATGGCGTCCTTGGTGCCGGCGGTCCCGGCGTCGCCGGGGTCCGCCGGTTCCGGCGCGGTGCCGCGGGGGCCGGGCACCGACGCGGTCGGGGTGGCCGGGGCCGGCGGGTCGGTCGGCTCGGGCGCGGTGACCGGGGCGGTGGGGGTGGTCGGGGTGGTCGGGGCAGCCGGCTGGTCGGCCAGGCGGCGTCGGCGCAGCATGCCGATCACCACCGGCGGTGCGACGAACGCCAGCACCAGCAGCGCCTTGACCACGTCGACCAGGAACGACGGCACGCCGGTGGCGGCCAGGAAGCTGCCGCCGGCCCGCAGCACGCCGAACAGCACCGCCACCGGGATGGCCAGCAGCGGGTTGTTCCGGGCGACCAGGGCGACCAGCAGGCCGTCCCAGCCGATGTTGAGCGACATCCCCGGCTGCAACCGGTTGGTGCTGACCGGGCTGGTCAGCAGCAGCGCCCCGGCCAGGCCGGCCAGCGCCCCGGAGATCGCCAGAGCGATGCCGCCGAGGGCACCGACCCGTACCCCGGCGTGCCGGGCCGCCGCCGGGTTGAGGCCGACCATCTTCAACCGGAAACCCCAGCGGGTACGCGCCATCACCAGCGCCAGCACGACCGCCACCACGACGGCCAGCACCAGACCCCCGTTGAGCTGGAGGTTCGGGTACTCGCCGAGGGAGGCGAGCCGGGCGTTCTCGGGCACCGGGTTGGACTGCGGGGACAGCGTGCCCCGGCCGAGCCGGGACTCCTGGAGCAGCCACGGGGTGTTCACCGCGAACGAGATGAGCTGCTGGGCGAGGAACGTCATCAGCATCGTGCTGACCACGACGTTGACGCCCCGGAACCGGTACATCAGCGCGCTGAGCCCGGCCCAGACGCCGGCACCGACCACCGAGGCGAGCAGCACCAGGGCCAGCAGCAGCGGGCCGGGTACGGCCAGCCGCAGGGCGACCCACGCGCCGGCGAGCGCGCCGATCAGCACCTGCCCCTCCTGGCCGATGTTGAAGAAGCCGGAGCGGGCGCTGACGCAGGCCCCGACGGCGACCAGCAGCAGCGGCGCGACGTACAGCAGGGAGGTGGACCAGGCCGCCGGGGTGGCCATGCTGCCCTGGTAGAGGGCCTTGGTGGAGGCGGCCGGTGAGCCGCCGGTGACCGCGATCAGCAGGGCGGACAGGCCGAGCGCGACGCCCACCGTGGCGACGGTGGCGAGGCCGACCTGCCAGCCGCCGGGGCCGGGGTTGAGCCGGCGCAGCAGCCGCTGCCCGGTGCCGTCGATACCGAGGGTGGCCATCAGTGACTCACCCCGCCGACCAGCATGCCGAGCCGCTCGGCGGTGGCCTCGGCGGTGGGGAGCACCCCGACGATCCGGCCGGAGGAGATCACCGCGATCCGGTTGGCCAGGGCCATCACCTCCTCCAGTTCCGTGGAGATCAGCAACACCGCCACCCCTTCCGCGGCGGCCTGCCGCAGCCGCACGTACATGTCTTCGATCGCGCCGACGTCCAGCCCGTGGGTGGGTTGCGCGGCGACCAGCGCCTTCGGCCCGGCGGACAGCTCCCGGGCGAGCACCACCCGCTGCTGGTTGCCGCCGGAGAGGCTGCGCAGCGGGGTGTCCGGCGAGGGCGCGACGATGTTGAACTCGGCCATCTGCCGTTGGGCGATCCGGTGCATCTTCCGCCGGCTGAGCACCCCGCGTGCGGTGACCCCGGCGAGGGACTTCATCACCAGGTTCTCGGCGACGCTCATGTCGAGCACCACGCCGGAGTGGTGCCGGTCCTCGGGCACGATGCCGAGTCCGGCGGTGTGCAGCGCGCCGGGCCGGACCAGGTCGACCGGGCGACCCTCGATCTCGACGGTGCCGGAGTCGGGGACGAGCAGCCCGGACAGCAGCTCACCGACGGTGGCCTGGCCGTTGCCCTCGACCCCGTACAGGCCGACGATCTCGCCGGGGGCGACGTCGAGGCTGAGCTTGTCCAGCACCGGCAGGCCGCCGACGAGCAGGGTCACCTCGCGCAGCCGCAGCGCCGCCGGCTGCTCCGGCGTCGTCGGGTTCCCCGCCGCGGGGGCGACGCCGTCGACCGGTTCGGGACGTTCGACGGGCAGCAGGCCCAGTGCCGCGCTCTCGGACTGCAACGACACCTCCCGGCCGACCATCTGCCGGGCGAGTTGCTGGGCGGTGGTGTCCTTCGTCGCGCCGTGGAACGCCACCGCGCCGCGCCGCAGCACGGTCACCCGGTCGGTGGCCGCCATGATCTCGGCGAGCTTGTGGCTGATCAGGATGACCGCCCGCCGTTCCGCCTGCACCACCCGGCGCAGCACGGTGAACAGCTCCGCCGACTCGGCCTGGGTGAGCACCGAGGTCGGCTCGTCCAGGATCAGGATTGACGGGTCACGGCGCAGGCACTTGATCAGCTCGACCCGCTGCCGTTCCCCGGCGGAGAGCCGGTCGATGCGGGCGTGCGGGTCGATGGGCAGCCCGTAGCGCCGGGACACCTCCTCGACCTGGGCGCAGGCCGCCGCCCGGTCGATCCGCCCGGTGTCGCCCAGGATGACGTTCTCCCAGACGGTGAGCGGTTCGATCAGGCTGAAGTGCTGGTGCACCATGCCCAGGCCGAGGTCGGCGGCGACCTGCGGACTGTCGATCTCGACCGGTTCGGTGCCGCGCGTGATGGTGCCGGCGTCGCGGTGTACCAACCCGAGCAGGATCTTCATCAGGGTCGACTTTCCGGCCCCGTTCTCGCCGAGCAGGCCGTGGATCTCGCCGGGTCGTACGGCGAGATCCACGGCGTCGCAGGCGACAACCGGACCGTAACGCTTGCTGACCCCGCGCAGGGTGAGAGCCGGCGTCAGCTGGTCGTCAACGTCCACAGTCCGTTACACCTCGTTGGTCGTCGGGCAGCGGGGGTCAGGAGCCGAGCTTGGCGACCGTCGCGGCGGTGTCGGTCTTGCCGCTGGCCACGTCGGCGACGAAGGCGTCCATCTTCTGGGTCTGCTCCGGGGTCGCCTTGCAGATCTTGACGGCCGGGTACGGGTCCTTGCCCAGCTCCCACTTCTTGGTGGTGCCGAGGGTCATCTCACCCTTGGCGAACAGCTCCAGCGCGGCGGCGAAGTACGCGCCCGGGTCGAAGATGACCGAGATGTCGAAGCGCGGGTCGGTCGAGTCGCACCGGTCGGTGCCCGGGGTGAGGGTGAGCGCGCCACCGGTGTTGGCCAGCTTGGCGGCCGCGTCGGTGGCCCCGCCCAGGTACGGGTAGACGACCTTGACGCCCTGGCTGATCTGCGCCTGGACGGCCTCCCGGGCCTTCGCCGAGTCGTTGAAGTCACCGGTGTAGGTGGTCACCAGGGTCGCGTTCGGCACCACCATCCGGATGCCGGCCTTGTACGCCTTGGCGGCGTTGACCGAGAAGTCGGCCTCCATGCCGGTGACGAAGCCGGCCTTGGTGGCGTTCTTGGCCTGCATGACCAGGCCGGTGGCGTACCCGGCGGCGAGCATGCTCTGGTTGGGGTCGTCGCTGGACAGCGTCACCCGCGGCGTCTGCGGGATGTTCTCCGACGACGGCACGTACCAGGAGGTCTTGGCGCAGACCGGCTCCTCGGAGGCCGGGATGGCGTCCTTGAGCTCGGAGGCCCCGAGCGCCACCAGGTCCACGCCCTGCTGACACAGCGCGCGGGCGGCGCTGAGCGCCTCGGTCGGCGGCACGTTGCCGCGCTTGATGACCTGCCAGCCCTTCTCGGTGGCGAACTTCTCGGCACCGACGACGAAGCTCTCGTAGTAGCCGTTGTCGTTGATGTCACCGGGGCTGAGCACGCCGATGACGACCTTGCCGTCACCGTTGGCGTCCGGCTGCCCGGCGGGGGCCGTACCGCTGCTGGCCGACCCTTCCGCCGACGGCGCGGTCGCGTCGTTGCTCGCGCAACCGACCAGGGCGAACCCCAGCGCTCCGGCGAGCAGCGCCGCCGGACCCCGACCAATCCTCATTGTCATGGTGCTTTCCCTTCACGTGGGGTCGGCGCGCCGCCCGGCACGGACCGGCGCGCGGAGTACTCGGTCGCTGGCACGCTGGGCCAGCGAGGGGGGATGTCGATGCCGACCCGGCGCAGCAGGGCGGCCCGACGCTGGGCGGCCTCCTCGCGCAGGGCGTCGACGTCGACGGTGGTGACCCGCCGGTCGCGGACCACCAGCCGGCCGTCGACCAGGACGTCCCGGACGGTGTGCCCGGCCGCGCCCCAGACGAGCTGGGTGGGCAGGTCACCGCGCGGGGTCCAGAGGATGGTCCGGGTGTCGAGCAGCACCAGGTCGGCGGCCTTGCCGACCTCGATCGAGCCGGTCAGCGCCCCGAGCCCGACGGCGGTGGCGCCGTCGACGGTGGCCAGGGCGAAGACCTCGTCGGCGCGCAGCGGGTCGGGGACGCCCCGGTCCCGCTCCAGGCCGGCGAAGAGTCGGGCGGCCCGCCACAGGTCGGGGGTGTCCCCGGCGTTGTGCGAGTCGCAGCCCAGCGCGAGCCGGCCACCGGCCCGGCGCAGCGCGGTGTGCCGGCCGGCCCGGGTGAAGCCCTGCCCGAGCCGCAGGTAGGCCCCCGGGCAGGAGGCGACGGCGGTGCCGGTCCCGACGAGCGCGTCAACCTCGGCGTCGTCGAGCCAGACCGCGTGGCCGAGCAGCAGCCGGGGGCCGAGCACGCCGAGGTCGCGCAGGTGGCGTACGGGCCGGGCCCGGCCGGCGGCGGCGTAGGCGGCGGCGTCCTCGGGGCCGGGCGACAGGTGCCAGGTCATCGGCACGTCGAGCCGTTCGGCCAGCTCCGCCGCGCCGGTGAACAGCGCGTCGCTGACCAGGTCGTGCCCGACCAGGGTGATCCAGCCGGTGACCAGCGGGTCGCCGGCGAGCGCGGCGACGGTGTCGGCCTGCACGGCGAGGGTGTCGGCGGCCGGCTGGGCGTACGGCGCGTCGTCGGCGTCCCAGCCCCAGCCGCCGACCCGGGCCCGGATGCCGGCGGTACGCAGCCCGGCGGCGACCCGCAGCGGGTGCGCCACCGTGCCGGGCTCCAGCAGGGTGGTGACCCCGTAGCTGAGCGACTCGACGGCGGTGAGGGTGGCGGACAGTTCGTCGTCGTCGCCGGTGACCGCGGCGTGCAGCGGCACGATCCAGTCGAAGATCGCCTGCCGGGCCGGGACGTCGTCGGGGATGCTGCTGCGCACCAGCGGGTCGGCGGTGGTGTGCTGGTGGGCGTTGACCAGGCCGGGGACGACCACACAGCCGGTGGCGTCGAGTTCCGGGCTGCCCGGGTACGCCGCGCGCAGGGTCGCCGCCGGGCCGACCGCGGCGATCCGGCCGTCGACCACGGCGATCGTGCCGCCGGGGACGACCGACCGGTCGGGGTCCATGGTGACGATCTCGGCGTCGACGATCAGCAGGTCCGCCGGGCGGGGGTCGACGGTGGCCGCCGTCGGGGTGGTGGTCATGGCCGGACGAGGATCTTGCCGACGAGGTCACCGGACTCCTGCCGGGCGTACGCCTGCGCCAGGTCGGCCAGCGCGTACTCCGCGCCGCGGAGCACCCGCAGGCCGCCGGTGAAGTAGGCGTCGAGCATGTCGGCGAAGTCGGCCGGGCGGTACGCCCCGGCCCCGAGCAGCCGCAGCCCCCGCCGGTAGACGTCGGAGAGGGAGAAGCTGACCTGGTCGCCCGTGGTGTTGCCGAGCAGCACGATCCGGCCGCCGGTGCGCAGGCTGGCCAGCGAGGTGGCCCAGGTGGCGGTGCCGACGTGGTCGACGACCAGGTCGACGCCGTGGCCGTCGGTGTGCTCGCGTACCCGTTCGGCGGTGTGCTCATCGAGGTGGAGCACGTCCGCACCGAGGTCGGCGGCGACGGCCCGCTTGGCTTCGGTACGCGCCACCGCGAGCACCCGGGCGCCGGCCCGGCGGGCGAGTTGGATGGCGGCGATGCTGACCGCGCTCGTGGCGGCCTGCACCAGCACCCACTCCCCGGCGCGGACGCCGCCGACGCGGTGCACGGCGTGCCAGCCGAGGCTCCAGGCGGTGGGCAGCGCGGCGGCCTCGGCGAGGTCGACGTGGTCGGGCACCCGGTGCACGACGGTGGCGGGGACGGTGACGTACTCGGCGAAGCCGCCGGGGCGGTTGCCGCCGACCACGGCCAGCGTGGCGCAGTAGCCCGGCTGGCCGTCCTTGCAGGTGGCGCAGGTTCCGCAGCCGATGGTCGGGTCGATCAGCACCCGGTCGCCGGGGCGTACCGTGGTGACCTGCGGCCCGATGGCGTCGACCTGGCCGGCGACGTCCATGCCGCCGACGTGGGGCAGCTCGAAGCCGGGGAGCAGGGCGGTGCGCCGCTGGAGCAGGTCGAGGCGGTTGACGGCGGCGGTGTGCACCCGGACGACCACGTCGGCCGGGCCCGGCTCGGGGTCGGGCAGGTGCCGCAGGCTCAGCACCTCGGCGCCGCCGAAACCGGTCTGGACCATCGCCCGCATCGCAACCTCCCCACGGTCTACCAGTCAATATGGCGTCTTGCATTGTGATTCTCGCTGCTTGGGGTCGTACTCTGCCTGTGGGGCGGCGGCGTGTCAACGGCTTGCCGCAAAAGAGGCGGAACGGTTAACGAAGCCGGGCGTCCAGGCCGCTCACAGGCCACCCACCAGGGGATCAACCGGCCTCGGACGCGGCCAGCAACTCCCTGGCGACAAGCGCCGTACGCAGCACCGCGACCGTCTGCGGGTCGAGCGGGTCGACCCCGAGCAGCCGCTTGATCAGGCCCACCCGGTAGCCCACCGAGTTGCGGTGCAGGTGCAGCCGTTCGCTGACCGCCTGCCGGCTGCCCCCGGTCGCCAACCAGCAGTCCAGGGTGCGCAGCAGGTCGTCGCGGTGGGCGATCGGCCCCAGGTGCCGGTGCACGAACCAGCGCAGCCGCTCGTCCGGCACCGCCAGCAGGACCTGCGCCAGACCGGCCTGCCCGAACGGCAGCTCGGGCCGCCCGTCCGAGGAACGCAGCAGCAGCCGCAGCAGCCGGTCCGCGTCGCGGAACGAGGCCGCCGTCCGGGCCGGCCCGGTCACCAGCGGCCCGGCGACCACCCGGACCTGCCCGGGGCCGACGATCTGGTCCAGCCTCGCCCGCAGCCGGGTCACCTCGCGCTCGACGTCACCGTGCAGCAGGGTCCAGGCCAGCCGCCCCTCGGCCAGCACCGGCCGGTCCAGCCAGCTCAGCGCGGACGCCCAGCGGCGCTGCTGCTCCCCGGTGTACGCGATCCCGGCGACGGCGTGCGGCTGGTCCAGCCGCCACCCGTGCGCCGCACCGGCCCGCAGCAGCTCCGCCTCGCCCAGCCGGGGCGGCGACCCCGATCCGGCCGGACCGCCGGGGCCGTCACGCAGGGCCCGCAGCACCGTCGGGGCGTCCCGCACGACGGGCGGCGGCGACTCGTGCCGGACCGCCTCGATCAACAGCGCGGTGGTCGCCGCCGCCGCCAGTTCCCACTGCCCGGCCGAGACCGGCTCGGCCACCAGCAACGCGCCGATCCGTCGGGGCCCCGCGCCGACCGCCACCGCCCGGCCGGTCCACCCGTCGGCGCAGCGCACCGTGGCCGGCACGCCCCCCGGCCCCGCACCGCCGGCCCGGCCGGCGGCCAGGGCGCGGCGGACGTCGTCCGGCGGGGCGTCGCGCCCGGGACCGCCCGCGCCGTCGCTGTCGGCGAGCAGTTCGCCCGTCTCGGCCACCAGCCGGCAGGCCGCACCGGTCCGCTCTGCCACCGCGGCCAGCAGTTCCGGCCAGCCGGCGCCGCCGAACGCGAGTTCGGCGAGCCACTGGGCGAACGCGGCAGGTGGGGGCGCGGCGGCGACGGCCAGCCGCGGGCGGGCCGCCGCCAGCTCACCCGATCGGCTCACGCCGACGGTCGGTCGAGCAGCCGGACCGCGACAGCCTTCTCCTGGGTGTACTCGCGCAGCGCCGCGTAACCGCCGCCCCGGCTGAAGCCGCTCTCCTTCTGCATGTTGAACGGGAAGCCGATCACCCCGGCGTCGTGGAACTGGTTCACCGCGACCTGCCCGGCGCGGACCAGCCCGGCCACCCGCAGCGCGCGCGACACGTCGGTGGTCCAGATGCAGGCCAGCAGACCGAAGTCGGTGTCGTTCATCATCGCCACCGCCTCGTCGACGCCCCGGAACCCCTGCACCGCCAGCACCGGGCCGAAGATCTCCTCGCGGACCAGCCGCATGTCCGAGTCGACCTGGTCGAAGACGGTCGGGGCGACGTACCAGCCGTCGTCGAACGCGGCGGTGGCCGGCTCGCCACCGACGACCAGCCGGGCCCCGGCGGCCGGGGCCTCGGCCAGGAACCCCCGGACCCGCTCGTACTGGGCCTGGCTGACCAGCGGACCCATGTCCAGGTCCTGGTCCCAGGGGCCGGTCCGGACGGCCGCCATGCCGGCGGCGACCCGCTCGACCACCTCCGCCCGGATCGACTCCTCGACCAGCAGCCGGGAGCCGGCGTAGCAGTTCTGCCCGGCGTTCTCGGTGATCGAGGCGATGATCGCCGGGATCGCCGCGTCCAGGTCGGCGTCGGCGAAGACCACGTTCGGGGACTTGCCGCCCAGCTCCAGCTTGACCGGGACGAGGTGCTGCGCGGCGGCGCGCATGACGGAGCGGCCGGTCACCGTCGAGCCGACGAAGCTGATGTGGTCGATGTCGGCGTGCCCGGTGAGCGCCACCCCGGCCTCGGGGCCGAGCCCGGTGACCACGTTGAGCACGCCCGGCGGCAGGCCGGCCCGGCGGCCCAGCTCGGCCAGCGCGAACGGCGACAACGGGGCGACCTCGGACGGCTTCAGCACCACCGTGTTGCCGGCGGCCAGGGCCGGGGCGACGTTGGCGGCGGTGAGCACGGCCGGCACGTTCCACGGGATGATCACCGCGCAGACGCCGTACGGCTCGGGCCGGGTGTAGCCGAAGTAGTCGGGCGTACGGGTGGGCAGGGTGACCCCGGTGAGCTTGTCGGCGGCCCCGGCGAAGTAGTCGACGATGCCCTGCGTGATGTACATGTTGAGCCGCCCGCCGGAGCGGGGTTTGCCCACGTCACGCGCCTCGTACGCGGCGAGTTCCTCGACGTGCTCGCCGATCAGCGCGGCCCAGCGCGAAAGGATCGCGCCCCGCTCGCTGGGCGAGGTGGCCGCCCAGCCGGGGGCGGCCCGGCGGGCGGCGGCGACGGCGTGGTCGACGTCCACCTCGCGGGCGCGGGCCACCGACTGGATGGGCTCCCGGGTGGCGGGATCGAGCACCGGCAGCTCACCGCCGTCGGCGGCGGGGGTCCAGTCGCCGTCGACGAGCTGGCGGGCGGTGGGAATGTCCAGGTCAGCCATGTGCGAATCCTTGACCCTTCACGTTTCGCATGTCAAGATGCAATCTCGCTTTGTGAGTCACTAGGAGGGCGCGTGCGGATCACAGCGGCGGTGCTGGAGAACGCGGGAGGGCCGTTCTCCCTCCAGCAGATCGACCTCGCCGACCCGGGACCGGACGAGGTGCTGGTCCGGGTGCACAGCGTCGGGATCTGCGCGACCGACCTGGAGTTCGCCAACTTCTTCCCCACCCCGGCGGTGCTCGGCCACGAGGGCAGCGGAGTCGTCGAGCAGGTCGGCGAGCGGGTCACCGGCGTCTCCCCGGGCGACCACGTCGCGATGAGCTTCACCTCCTGCGGCGACTGCCCGCTGTGTCGCGGCGGAAACCCCGCCTACTGCCGCCGGTTCGACGCGGTCAACTTCACCGGCCGCCGGCCGGACGGCAGCTCGGCACTCTCCCGCGACGGGCAGCCCGTGAACGGCCACTTCCTGGGCCAGTCGTCGTTCGCCAGTCACGTGGTCGCCCCGGCCCGCGCGGTCGTGCCGATCAGCAAGGAGATCGACCTGGGCGTGGTCGGCCCGTTCGGCTGCGGCTTCGGCACCGGTGCCGGCGCGGTGCTCAACGTGCTGCGCCCGGAGGTCGGCTCCTCGCTCGTGGTCTTCGGCGCGGGCGCGGTGGGCGTGGCGGCGATCCTGGCCGCCCGGGTGGCCGGCTGCGCCGTCGTGGCGGCGGTCGACGTCAACGCCGGCAAGCTGGACACGGCCCGGCTGCTCGGCGCGACCCACGGGGTGAACTCCACCGACGGCGACCCGCGCGAGCTGCTGACCGCGATCGCCCCGCACGGCTTCGACGTCGCGATCGACACCACCGGCCGGGAGGACGTGCTGCGGCTCGCGGTCGAGTCGCTCGGCCCGCTCGGCCGGTGCGGCGTGGTCGGGATCGGCCCGAGCGAGCAGATGAGCTTCGAGTGGCGCAGCGTGCTCAACGGCCGCAGCATCACCGGCATCATCGGCGGCAGCAGCCTGCCGCAGGTCTTCCTGCCCAAGCTGCTGGACCTGCACGCCGCCGGCAACTTCCCGGTGGACCGCCTGATCACCCGGTTCCCCTTCACGCAGATCAACGAGGCGGTGGCGGCGCTGCGCTCCGGCGAGGTCGGCAAGGCCGTCCTGACCCTCTGAGCAGGGGTGCCACCCACCCATCAACATCCCTGCATCTCATCGTGAAACATTGTCTCGCAATGTGAGCGACATTACCCTTGGCGTCAGACCCACACCCAGTGGCGCGGCTGGGCAACACCGCGCAGCGTCCCGCACCTGTGGAGCACGTCCCGATGACCGAACAGCAGCGCACCGCCCCGGCCGCCGCGCCGACCGCGACCGCAGACCGGCCCGCCGCACCCTTCGACCACCACTCGGCCGAGTGCAACACCGACCCGGTGGGCTACTACCGCGAGTTCCGGCAGACCTGCCCGGTCGGTCGCACCGACGCGCACGGCGGCTTCGTCTACACCACCCGGTACGCCGACGTGGTCCGGATCGCCCGCGACGACGACACCTTCTCCTCCGCCCGCGCCACCGCCGGGGGTGACGGCACCGCCATCGTCATCCCCCGGGGTCCCGGCCTGGAGCAGTACCCGATCGAGCTGGACCCGCCCGCCGCGACCGGCTACCGCGACCTGATCAACCCGCTGCTCACCCAGGACGCGGTGGCCGAGCTGGCCCCGATGGTCGCCCGGCACACCACCCGCGTGGTGGACGCGTTCATCGCCGAGGGGTCGGTGGACTTCGTCCGCGACCTGACCAACCCGCTGCCGGCCGCCGTCACCCTCGACTGGCTGGGCTTCCCCGAGTCCGACTGGGCCAAGCTCGCCGGCCCGATCCACGACATCTTCGCCGCGCTGCCCGGCAGCGAACGCGCCGTACGCGGAGCCGCCGGCCTGGCCTACCTCGACCAGCGCATCCGCGAGCTGATCGTCGAGCGGCGGGCCGCGCCGACCGGCGACGCGGTGAGCTACCTGGCCGCCCAGCGCCGCCCCGACGGGGAACTGTTCGACGCCGACGAGCTGGTCTCGGTCATCGGGCTGCTGATCGCGGGCGGGGTGGACACCACCACCTCGCTGACCGGCTCCACCCTGGTGCACCTGAGCCGGCACCCCGAGGACCGGCAGCGCCTGATCGACTCCCCCGACCTGCTGCTCACCGCCACCGACGAGTTCCTGCGGGTGTTCGCCCCGTCCCAGTCGATGGCCCGTACCGTCCGCGCCGACACCGAGGTCGGCGGCTGCCCGGTCGCCGCCGGTGAGCGGGTGCTGATCCCCTGGGTCGCGGCCAACCACGACCCGGCGGTCTTCCCCGACCCGGAGCAGTTGCGGCTGGACCGTGACGCCGCCCGGCACCTGAGCTTCGGCATCGGCAGCCACCGCTGTGCCGGGGCGCACCTGGCCCGGCTGATGTTCCGCGAGATGATCACGCAGGTGCTCACCCGGCTGCCCGACTTCCGGGTGGTGGAGGAGGGGCTCGTCGCCTATCCCACCCGGGGCAACCAGAGCGGTTGGGACGCGATCCCGGCCGTCTTCACCCCGGGTCCCCGCCGCGACGCCGACGCGGCGGGGACCCGGCCCACCGCCAGCCTGACCGGGGACCGCGAGCTGGTCATGGCGGGCACCGCCACCGCCACCGACGAGGTGCTGGAGGTCCGCCTGGCCGACCCGACCGGCGCGGAGCTGCCGCCCTGGGCGCCGGGCGCGCACCTGGAGGTGCGGCTGCCGTCCGGTCGGGTCCGGCAGTACTCGCTGTGCGGCGACCCGGACGACACCCGGCACTACCGGATCGCGGCCCTGCGCGAGCCCGCCGGCCGGGGCGGCTCGGTGGAACTGCACGCGCTCGCCCGCGCGGGCGCCACCCTGTCGGTACGCGGCCCGCGCAACCACTTCCCGCTCGTCGACGCCCCCGACTACCTCTTCCTCGCCGGGGGCATCGGGATCACCCCGATCCTGGCGATGGCCCGCGAGGCCGACCGCCGGGGCGTGCCGTTCCGGCTGGTGTACGGCGGTCGCAGCCGGGCCTCGATGGCCTTCGTCGACGAGGTGACGGCGCTCGCCGGTGACCGGGTGACCCTGCTGCCGCAGGACGAGGCGGGCCTGCCCGACCTGGGGGCGCTGCTCGACTCCACCGGCCCGGACACCGCCGTCTACTGTTGCGGGCCGACCGGGATGATCGACGCGTTGGAGCGGGTCTGCGCTGCGACGGGCCGCTCGGAGCGGCTGCACGTCGAGCGGTTCACCGCCGGGGACGACCTGGAGGTCGCCTTCGACCCGGCGACGAACACCGAGTTCGAGGTGCACCTGGCGCGCACCGGGGCGACCCTACGGGTACCCCGGGACCGTCGCATGATCGACGTGCTGCGCGAGGCCGTCCCGGGCCTGACCTACGACTGCGAGAAGGGCTACTGCGGCGCGTGCGAGACCCGGGTGCTCGCCGGCACGCCGGAGCACCGTGACTCGCTGCTGACCGACGAGGAGCGTACGGCCGGGCGCAGCATGATGATCTGCGTCGGGCGGTGCCGCTCGGAGCGGCTGGTGCTGGACCTGTAGGTCCTGTCCGGACGGGCCGGCCCGGGTCCCGGGGCCGGCCCGTCCGGCCGTCCGCCAGCGGTGGTCGTCACGCCGCGTTCGCCAGCGTCTCGCGGATCAGGTCTCGCGGATCAGGTCGAGGCCGAAGGGGCGGCCCATGGCATGCCCGGTCGCCGACGCCCGGCCGCTCGCCACGACGTGACCGCACCTCGAAGTGGGTGACCGTACGCGGACGGCCCGCCGCGCCACGACACTGGGGCGCTGCGGGCCGTCCTGACGAGGGGCCGGTGGGTCAGTTGCCCCACTCGAAGTTGGGCTCGACCGCCTCGGCGATGCGGAACCGGCCGCCCGGTGCGATCTCGGTGCCGCGCTCGGTCACCACGTGCTTGCCGAACCCGTCGACCAGCGGCCGGCCGACGTCGCGCTTGAGCCACAGCCGCAGCAGGTGCCGGCGACGCTCCGGCTCCGGGAAGTCGACGTAACCGGTACGCGAGTGCAGGGCGGCGTAGTTCAGCAGCCACTGCACGTCACCGGGCTGGAAGTCCATGTCGAGGGCCAGGCCGGGGGCCTGGGACACCTCGTCGTAGAGGTGCAGCAGCTCGATCTGCGCCTCGGTGAGGCGGGGCACCTCGGGGTAGTCCTGCGCCGAGAAGATCATCGAGCTGCCGGCGTAGGTGCTGAACACGCCGTCGACGTAGCTGCAGATCGGCGAGGTGTAGGTGCGGGCCGGGGCGTCCGGGTCCTGCCGGTGCCAGTCCCAGTGCCACGACTCGAACAGCAGCGGCGCGAGGTCCGGCCGGCGGCGCAGGATCTCGTTGTAGATCGTGGTGCCGCTGACCAGGCTGCTCGCCCCGCCGGCCTTGGCCGCCCGCAGGCACATCAGCGCGACCACGTCGGAGCTGTCGGAGTGGAACGGCAGCCGGTCGCGGACCCGCGACGGCAGGGCCGACGGGTCGTCGAGGGTCTTGTTGGAGGTGGCGATGACGTGGTCGAGCACGTCACCCATCTGGTTCTGCCCCATCGGCACGCCGAGGTGCAGCCCCATCAGGAAGAAGATCGCCCCGGCGAGGGTGTCGCCGTACTCCTCCGTGCGCAGGCCCCGGACCAGGATGAAGCCGCGTCCGGAGTCGAGCTGGCGGGCGCACTCCTCGTTGAGGCCGGCGCAGGCCGGCAGCGGGTAGTCGGCGGCGGTCACCGTACGCAGGTCGGGGTTGTCGGCGACGAACTGACGACCGACGGTCTCCAGTTCGGCGCGCTCGGCGTCGCTGAGCTGGTAGACCCACTCGGTCGAGGTACGCAGCTCGTCACCGCGCCAGGCGGACGGACCGGAGATGGGGGCGAGATCGATTGCGGTGGTCATGATGATGCGCTCCGAGGTTCGGTTCTGCGGAAACGGGTCGGTGTCCCGGGCGGGCGGTGCCGCCACCGGGCTGATCAACGACGTGGGCGCTCGCCGCGTCCCGGGCGGGAGACGGCGGGCCGATCCGTCAGAACGGGGTCTGCGGGTCCCCGGCGGCGGTCCCGGGGCGCATGCCCTCCCGCGGCGGGTGGACCCGCAGCGGCTCCTCGTAACCGCGCACCAGCAATCCAGAGCCTTGCGGAACTCGGATCATGGCGTTCTCCTGCGGCTGGCGATGATCGGTCCAGGCTAACCAACCCCCGCCGCAACGTCAACAGAGACACCGTCTCGCAATACGATCTATCCGCGTTCCCGGGCGGCCCGTCGCGCCTGACCGTCCCGGGCGACCAGCGGCTCGGCCAGCAGGACGGCCAGCGCCGCCGCGGCCACCAGGCCACCCGCCAACGCCGTGCCGCGCACCCCGAACCCGGACAGCACCGCCGCGCCGAGCAGTGACCCACCGGCGATGCCGACGTTGAAGGCGGCGGAGTTGCCGGCCGCCGCCAGGTCGGCGCTGCCGGGGGCCACCTCCAGCACCCGGTTCTGCAGGGCGGGGGTCAACGCGCCCATGGCCAACCCGGACACCGCCAGCAGCACCCCGGTCGCCACCGGCGAGGCGGCCAGCAGGAACATCCCGAGCAGGGCCACCACCAGCAGCAGCACCGGGGTCACCAGCGCCACCCGCTGGTGACGGTCGCTCGCGATCCCCCCTGCGGTGATACCGGCGAAGTCCGCGAGGCCCCGGACCAGCAGCAGCGGCCCGAGGGCGCCCGCGGCGAACCCGGAGACGTCGGTCAGGAACACGGCGGTGTAGGTGAACGCCGTGAACAGGCCCCCCACCGACAGCGCGGTCGCCACCACCACGACCGCGTACCGGCGGGCGTCCGGGGCGGTGCCGGTCGACGCGTGCGTCGCCCCGACCGGCACCGGCGGCATCAGCGTCACGATCGCCACGAACGCGGCCAGCGCCAGAGCGGCCAGGGCCAGGAACGCCGCCCGCCAGCCCCACTGCTGACCGAGCCAGGTGCCCGCCGGTACGCCGAGCATCGGCCCGAGCGACGCCCCGGCGAACACCACGGAGGTGACCCGGCCGCGTACCCGGGCCGGGAACATGCCGGCGGCGGCCGGCGCGACCACCGCCCAGAACAGCGCCTGGGTGAGGGCGACGACCACCCGGGTCCCGAGCAGCACCTGGTAGTCGCGGGCGGCGGCCGACACCAGCGTGGCGACCACCAGTACGCCCAGCAGGACAGCGAGCAGCCGGCGACGCGGCACCCGCCGGGTGACGTGGGTCAGCGGCACCGAGACGACCGCGACGGTGACCGCGTAGCCGGTGACGAGCAGCCCCGCGTGCGACACGGACACGTCCAGGTCGGTGGCCACCAGGGGCAGGATGCCCACCGGCAACGTCTCCACGGCGACGTAGCAGAACGCCGAGACGGACAGCGCGACCAGCGCCGCGACCGCCCGGGGCGCAACGGTCACCGCGGGGGTTCGACGGTCCGTCATCGCCCGGTCCCCCGTCCCAGCACCCGCGGAGGCGACCCTCCCGGCAGTATTCAAGAATACCGATCCATCAGGTCCCGGGGTCGACGGCGCCGCCGTCAGCCCCGCCCGGCAGGCGCGGGCCGGAGGTCAGCCGGCCGGACGGGCGTTGAGGCGGGCGGCCTGGCGGATCAGGTGGTCGCGTTCGGCCAGGTGAGCGGCCCGGCGGGCGGCTTCGGCGTACCACCGGGCCGCCGTCACCGGATCACCGGCGCGCTCGTGCAGGTACGCCGTCACCGCCGCGTGGCGGGGCACCGCCGGGTCCACCGCCGCGAGGGCCGCCAGCCCCGCCCGTGCCCCGTCGGCCTCCCCGACGGCGACCGCCCGGTTGAGCCGGACGACCGGGCTGTCGGTCAGCCGCACGAGTTCGTCGTACCACTCGACGATCTGCACCCAGTCGGTCTCCGCGGCGACGGGCGCGTCGGCGTGCAACGCGGCGATGGCCGCCTGGGCCTGGAACTCGCCCAGCCGGTCGCGGGCCAGCGCCGCCTGGAGGATGCGCACCCCCTCGGCGATCGCGTCGGTGTCCCACCGGCTGCGGTCCTGCGCAGCGAGCGGGACCAGGCCACCGTCGGGTGTGGTCCGGGCCGCGCGCCGGGCGTGGTGCAGCAGCATCAGGGCGAGCAGCCCGGCCACCTCGGGATGGTCGACCAACGCGGCGAGCTGCCGGGTGAGCCGGACCGCCTCGGCCACGAGGTCGACGTCGCCGGAGTAGCCCTCGTTGAAGACCAGGTAGAGCACTCGCAGCACGGTGGCGACGTCGCCGGGACGGTCGAGGCGCACGCCCGACACGGTGCGCTTGGCCCGGCTGATCCGCTGCGCCATGGTCGCCTCCGGCACCAGGTAGGCGCGGGCGATCTGGCGGGTGGTCAGCCCGCCGACGGCGCGCAGGGTCAACGCGACCGCCGACGACGGGCTCAGCGACGGATGGGCGCACAGGAAGTAGAGCCGGAGCGTGTCGTCCACCCCCGACGCCGGGCCGGACGCCGGTTCCTCGACGACGAGGTCCTCACGCCGACGACGGGCGGCGTCCGCCCGGCCCGCGTCGAGGAACCGGTGCCAGGCCACGGTGACCAGCCAGCCCTTCGGGTCCCGGGGCGGGTCGGCCGGCCAGACGTCGAGCGCCCGGACCAGCGCGTCCTGCACGGCGTCCTCGGCCGCCGCGAAGTCGGCCCCGCGCCGCACGAGCACCCCGATCACCTCCGGGATGAGCCGACGCAGCAGGTCACCGTCCACCCGTCAGTCGGTGACGGTCGGCGGGGCGGTCAGGAACGGCCGCAGCTCCAGCCACTCGTGGATCGGCTTCCCACCCGCGCCCGGCGCGGCCGACAACTCCCCGGCCAGCTCGACGGCCCGGTCGTAGCTGTCCACGTCGATCACCATCCAGCCGGCGACGAGGTCCTTGGTCTCGGCGAACGGCCCGTCGGTGACCGGCGGACGCCCCGGCCCGTCGTACCTGACGAACGTCCCCTCGGGGGCCAGGGCCTGCCCGTCGACGAACTCGCCGGTGCCCTCCAGCCGGGCCGCGAAGTCGTTCATGTACCGCACGTGGGCGGTGATCTCCTCGGGCGTCCACTGGTCCATCGGGACGTCGTTGACCGCAGGTGGGGCACCCCGGTAGTGCTTGAGCAGCAGGTACTTCGCCATCGGGTCTCTCCTCGGTGCCGGCGCGACCCCCATTCTGGCCGCGTTCACCCCGGGGACGGAGCCGGCCCGCCGTTCTCGACACCGGCGGCGGAACATTTCCGCCCCGGGTGTCGCGGCCGACGCGGCTCACCTGTCGACGAGTTGGCGTACCCGCAGGCGGCGGATGCCCGACGTCCGTTCCGGCAGCTCGGATGCCCGGGTGGCGGGCAGGCGGACGGTGAACGCCGCCCCCTGGTTCGGCCGGCCCTCGGCCTCGATCGTGCCCCGGTGACTCGTCACGACCTCCTGGAGCAGGGCCAACCCCAGCCCGAACCGGTGCTCGCCGGAAGCCCCGCCCCGGTGGAAGCGGTCGAAGATGCGCCGCGCGTCGGCCTGGTCGAACCCGACCCCGGTGTCGGCGACCACGAACTCGACGTAGTCGCCACCGGCCCGCAACGACACGTCGATCCGGCCGCCGGGCGGGGTGTGGGCGAGCGCGTTCGCCAGCAGCTCACCGGCCACCCGGCGCAGCGCCGACGCGACCCCCGGCACCGGCAGCGGCCCGTCGGGCAGATCGGCGGCGAGCGTGACCTGCCGCTCGGCGGCCCGTTCCGTCTCGGCGGCGACGGCCGCCGAGACGAGCGCGGTCAGGTCGACCGGAGGGAACGGCCGGCGGTCGGCGGGAGCGGCGGCGAGCTGGGCGGAGAGCAGCAGGTCGTCGACGATCTCGCCCAGCCGGCGGGTGCCGCCGATCAGCCGGTCGAGATCCTCCACGCTGGTGGCGGCGCCCCCGGTCCGGGCCCGCCGCGCCATCAACTGGGCCCGGATGTGCACCTGGGCGATCGGGGTCCGCAGCTCGTGGCTGGCGTCGGCGATGAACCGTCGTTGCCGGGTCAGCGCCTCCGCCAGCGGCGCGACGGCCCGCCGCCCGACCAGGGCGCCGGTCAGCACCGCGACGAACAACCCGACCGTCGCGGCGAGGCTGAATGCCAGCAGCAGGTGCCGGCGGTCGGACAACTGGAACCGGGCGTCGAACACCGCCTGCACGACGGCCCCGTCGCTGCGGGACTCGGTACGAACGTGGTAGGTGGTGCCGTTGCGGGTGACGGTGGTGACCTCGGTCATCCCGGAGGCCGCCACCGACCGCAACGCCGCGGTCAACGGGAAGCCCGCCGGTGGCGGGTTGAGGCCGGTGTCGGTGGTGAGCCCGTTGTACCGGAAAACCCAGCTGCACGCGGGCGGGCCGGGGATGGTGGCGTGTTGGACGCCCCAGGCCAGCTCCCGGTGGATCTGCGCCTCCTGGCTACGGACCAGGACGGCGTACGAGAGGCCGCCGGCCAGCAGCAGCAGCGTGCTGATGGCCAGCCCCACCAGCAGCCCGATCCGCAGCCGGGCCCGGCGTACCATCGACTGCTCCACCAGCTCCATCACAGCGCTCCGAGTCGGTAGCCGAGCCCGTGCACGGTCCGGATCACCGACCGGCCGAGCTTGCGGCGCAGGTAGTAGACGTAGGTGTCCACAAGCGACGTCGCCGCGGCCGCGTCGAAGACCCGGCGGCGCAGCTCACCCCGGGAGTGCACGGTGCTCGGCCGGGCCGCCAGCACCCGCAGCAGCTCGAACTCCCGGGCGGACAGCGCCACCCGGGTGCCGTCGGCGAGCACCACGTCGTGCGAGGTCAGGTCGAGCCGCCCGGTGCCGATGCGCAGCACGGTGGTGGATTCCGCGCCGCGCCGGCACAACGCCCGGACCCGGGCGCTCAACTCGTCCAGGTCGAACGGCTTGCCCAGGTAGTCGTCGGCGCCGGCGTCCAGCCCGGCGATCCGGTCGCCGACCCCACCGAGCGCGGTGAGCATCAGCGCCCGGGTCGGGACCGCCCGGGACCGCAGCCGGGTGACCAGGTCGAGGCCGTCCAGCGCCGGCAGCATCCGGTCGACGACCAGCACGTCGTAGCTCCGGGTCAACCCCAGGTGCAGGCCACGCTGGCCGTCGGCGGCCCGGTCGACGAGGAAGCCCTCACCACTCAGTGTCTCGGTGAGCAGGTCGGCCAGTTCCTCGTCGTCCTCGACCAACAGCAACCGGTTAGGTCCTCCCCCGTGCATGCCTCCACAATCGCACAGAGAGAGCCTAAAAAGTGATAGCTATCTTTTTATCATTTCACCGTCGCGAGTGTCCGTGGCCCGACACCGTCGCCCCGACGGGCCTCCCGGCGCTCGATCCAACTCAGCAACGGGGTCGTCATCATCGTGGTGATCAGGGCCACCAGCACCAGCACGGTGAACAGCGAAGCGTTCACGATGCCCGCCTCCAGGCCGACGTTGAGCGCGATGAGCTGCATCAGACCCCGGGCGTTCATCAACGCGCCCACCCGCAGCGCGACGCCCTGCGACTCGCCCCGCAGCCGGGCCGCCGCCCAGCAGGCACCGAACTTGCCGACGATCGCCGCCGTCACGCAGGCCGCCGCGAACAGCAGCACCGGCGGGCTGCCGAGCAGCCCGAACTCCGTCCGCAGCCCCGAATAGGTGAAGAACAGCGGCAGGAAGACCGTCGCGGCGACCGGGGTGAGGGTGTCCACCACCCGGTCGGTGTTCTCGTTGTGGGGCATCACCACGCCGACCGCGAACGCGCCGAACACCGCGTACAGCCCGATCTCGTCGGTGTACCAGGCCACCAGGAAGAGCAGGGCCACCGTGCCGAGCACCCGGGCGGAGTCGTTGAGGCGGGAACTGGTCATCAACGCCGTGGTCACCCGCCGCCCGCACAGCCAGAGCACCAGCGCGAACAGCACCGCCCCACCGGCGGTGACCACCGCCGGCCCGGCCCGGCCGGAGGCGAACGCCAGCACCACGGCCAGCATGATCCAGGCGACCATGTCGTCGATCGCACCACTGGCCAACGACAAGGTGCCGTGCCGGGTGCCGGCGTGTCCGCGTTCGGTGATGATCCGGGCCAGCATCGGGAAGGCGGTGATGGCCAGTGCCACCCCGACGAACGCCGCCGAGACCCCGATCGACGTCCCCTCGGCCCGCATCGGCACGGCGTCCGCGGTGACCAGGACCAGCCCCACCCCCAGGACCAGCGGCGCGGTCACCCCGGCCAGGGACACCAACCCGGCGGTGCCGGCCAGGCCGGTGACCCGGTGGGCGCTGAAGGCGTACCCGGCCTGGAACATGAACAGCACCAGGCCGACCTGGCCCACCACGTACAGGACCGGCAGCAGCGCGGTCGGGAACAGCGCGTCCTTCACGTCCGGCAGCACGAAACCGAGCAGCGACGGGCCCAGCAGGACACCGGCGAGCATCTCGCTGACCACGGCCGGCTGGCCCACCCGGCCGAGCAGCCAGGCCACCGCCTTGCAGAAGATCAGGATCACCGCGACCGCGATGAAGAACCGTGGAGCCAACTGGGTGGGGGTCACCGGACCGCCTCCTCGAAATAGTTGGTGCACAAGCGTTGCCGTCGCGCGTCGACGACCATCCAGGCGCCGAACACGAGTTGCCGCAGGCTGCGACCCACGTCGGCCCAGCGGTCCCGCCACCGCATCGCGGCCAGCCGCAGCCGCCCCGGGCCGGCCACCCCGACCGGGGTCAGGTACGCCGGGCCCCGGCTGGGCAGCGACCGGCTGTGCGCGGCCGAGGACGCCAGGGCGTACCGGCGCAGCACCTCACGGGTCGCGGCGCGCAGCATCACCGGCGCGACCCCGCGCGCCGGGCAGGCCCGGTTCGCGGTGACGCCGTACGGGATGAACCGGGCGTCGCGGCGACGCAACGTGCGCCACCGGTCCGGGTCGAACCGCTCGTCGCCGGCCGGTCCGCTGCGCTGGAACGCCAGGTAGTTGAAGAGCAGCACCGACCCGGCGGGCAGGGTCACCCCGGAGGGCAACCCGATCGGCGCGGAGGTGATCCGGTGCGCGACGCCGAACAGCGGATGCACCCGCAGCGTCTCGTCGATCACCCGGTCCAACGCTTCGTCGTCCAGACCCCGCTGCAGGTCCGGCCGGTTGGCCAGGGCCAGCAGCACGTGCGCCATCGCCTCGGACATCTGCACCACCGCCGTGGTGCCGAACGCGCCGTGCAGGTACCAGGCCGTCTCCCCGGTGGTGAACGACGGCGGCAACGTCACCGGGCAGGTGCCCGCCTCGACCCGGGCACGCAGGTACCGGGTCAACGGGTCCCGCCGGTCCAGGTGCCGCAGGCCGGTGCACTTCAGGGCGGCGGCCACGTCGGCGGCGTTGGCGACGAACAACGCCCGGACCTGCGGCGGGCACACCTCACCGAAGATCAGCTCGTGGAAGACCTCCGCCCACACCGGCATCATCAGATCCCGCAGCCGGACGTGGACCCGCCCGGCCGGCAACTCGTCGAGCACCCGCCGGGTGGCGGCGGTGGCGAGCGCGTCGGCGCGCTGGGGCCGGACCGCGAGCACCTGCCGGGTCACCCCGGCCACGGTGCGGTACCGCTCCCCCGGCTCCAGGTGCTCCTGGTGCATGTGCGGGCCGGGCGACAGCCAGTACCAGAACAGGTCGGACAGACCGGCGCCCCGGCTACGCCCGTCGGCCGCCGGATCGGCGTACAGCCGCTCGAAGTCCTCGACGTCGACGAGCGGGCCGGGCACCGGGATGCCCTCCCCGCCGTTGACCCGGGCGAACACCCACTGTCGTAGCCGCACCACCGCCGCCGGCAGCCACCGGGGCAGGGTCCAGCCCACCCCGGCCACGAGCAGCACGCCGCACAGCACCGGCGCGCTCACGCCGGGGCTCCCGTGGTGACCAGGCCGGGGCACAGGTCGCCCGGCCGCGCGACGCCCACCAGCGCCAGCGCCCGGTCGAGGTCGGCGTGCAGCAGGTCGAGCACGTGCCGCACCCCGGCCGTCCCGCCCGCCGCCAGCCCCCACAGCACCGGGCGGCCGACCAGCACGGCCGTCGCCCCGAGCGCCATCGCGACAAGGACGTCGACCCCGCGCCGCAGCCCGCCGTCGACGAGCACCGGTAGCCGGCCGCCGACGGCCGCCACGACGGCCGGCAACGCGTCCAGGGTGGCCGTCACCCCGTCGAGTTGCCGGCCGCCGTGGTTGGAGACCACCACCCCGTCCACCCCGTGCTCGACGGCCAGCCGGGCATCCTCGGGGTGCAGCACCCCCTTGAGCAGGATGGGCACCGTGGTGAGCCGACGCAGCACGGCGACCAGCTCCCAGCTCGCCCGGGCGTTCATCTCGACGTCCCGGACCCGGCCGTTCGCGTCACGCATGTTCTCGCAGACCATGCCGGGTGGCAGGTCGACGAATCCGTGCCGCAGGTCGCGCTCGCGCCGACCGAACACGGGCGAGTCGACCGTGACGACCAGGGCCCGGCAGCCGGCGGCCACCGCCCGCCGTACCACGGTGGTGGTGAACTCCAGGTCGGTGTGCGGGTAGAGCTGGAACCACAGCGTCCCGCCGGCCGCCGCGATCTGCTCGACCGGACGGGTGGCCGCCATGCTCACCACCATCACCGTGCCGGCCCCGGCGGCGGCGCGGGCGGTGGCCACCTCGCCGTCGGGGTGGGCCAACCGGTGGAACGCGGTCGGCGCGACCAGCACCGGCATCGACACCTCGCTGCCGAGCAGCGAGATCCGCAGGTCCCGGTCGCCGGTGGCGCGCAGCACCCGGGGCAGCAGCCAGCGTCGGGCGAAGGCCGCCTCGTTGGCCCGCAGGGTACGTTCGTCGCCGGCCCCGCCCGCGAAGAAGTCCCAGTGCACCGGGTCGAGGCGGCGGCGGGCGGCGGCGGCCACGTCGGCCAGGTTCAGCCCCACCTCGTCGAGGGCCGGCACGTCAGTCCCCGGCCCCGCGCAGGCACCGGTCGACGAAGGCGACAAGCGGCGTCACGTGCACCTGCGGCCGGTCCCACCGGTTCTCCAGGTTCTCCGCCAGGTGGTGGGTCGCGACGACCTGCCCCGCCCGGTGGTGGCGCACCACCGGATGCAGGTACGCCGCGTCGTGGGCCTGACCGATGACGTCCTGGGCGACCCGTTTCACCGTCACGTCGAACGGGTCCACCTGGTCGTGCTCCGGGCCGTACTCCAGGGTGACCACGAACGCGTCGGAGTAGTCGTGGTCGGCGGTGCGCAGGCCGGTCTCGGTGAAGTAGTCCACCGGCACCTCCTCGTGGTATCGCGCGTCGGCGTCGGCGACGGTCACCACGTCGGCGAGGACGTCGAACTGCTGCCACAGCGCGGAGGTGCGGTTCACCCGGGCGATGATCGCGTCGGCGATCGACGACCCGCTCGCGTCCAGCTTCTCCGCCGGCCACGGCGTGTCCCCGTACCGGCGTTCGAGGATCCGGTGCAGGGCCCGTACGGCGTAGCGGAAGCCGTGGATGAACCCGTTGGTCGAACGCTTGAAGTCCCGCTGCTGGGTGATGGTGCCGGCGAAGAACAGGTCGGGCACGTTCACCGACTCCCACTGCGCGGTCTGGGCCGGGAAGCGGTCCCGGATCGCCAGCTGCGGCCGGCACGACCCGTCGAAGATCGACGCGTCGAAGGCGAACCCGGTGCAGACGAGCACCCGGTCGTAGCGCAGCTCCTTGGTCACCTCGTCGGCGCGGGAGAACGCGAACGTCACCGTGTAACCGTCGGCGTCGCGGGTGATCCGCCGGACGGTGCCGTCCAGGACCGCGTTGGCCGACTTGAGCTGGTAGGTGTCGAGGAAGTTGTTGTTCACCGCCCGCAGGTGCCCGACGTAGTGGGTGCGCCAGGCCATCCGCACCGAGCTGGGCCCGGCCAGGTGGATCAGGGTGGTGGTCTCCATCAGGTTGTCGGCCGTCTCGAACGCGGAGTTGCCCTTGCCGATGATCAGCACCTTCTGGTCGAGGTAGTCACGCGGGTCGACGGGCATGTCCGCGTACTGCTCGGCCAGCTCCAGCCCGGGGATGTCCGGCAGGTACGGCCGGGACACGCCGGTGGCGACGACCAGCCGCCGGGCCCGGAAGGTCTCCCCGGCGTGCACCTCGAAGATGCCGTCCACCTTGGACACCGAGGTGACCCGCGCGCCGTAGCGCACCTTCACCCCGGTCTTCGCGGCGAAGTCGGCCAGGTAGCGGACCATCTGGTCGGCGTCCGGGAAGTACCGTTCGGTGTACCTGGTGAACCGCAGCTCCGGATCGTCGCTGAGCAGCGAGTTCCAGTCCAGCCGCAGGTTGAACTCCGGGTCGTCGGAGCCGGTGTGCGGCTTGTTGATGGAGATCAGTTGCCGGTGCCGGGGGTAGGTGGCGAAGAACGCGCCCGGGATGTCCGCGCCCTCCAGCACCAGGTAGTCACGCCGGCCGTCGGCCTCGAGCAGGGCGGCCAGTTGCAGGCCGGCGGGGCCGGCTCCGATGATCAGACAGTCGAGCGTCACGACGGGCCATCCAGGGTGAGAGGGGTCAACGGGGGTTCCAGTGCGTCCATGACGTCGGCGGCGCGCCGGACGTCGCCGTCGAGCGGCCGGTCCGGGTCGACCGGGGGGATCGCCGCGACCAGCGCCGCCAGCACCCGGGCGCAGCCCGGCGCGGTGGGCGTGCGAGCGCCCACGTACGCGGCCTGACGCAGCCCCAGCGCCAACGAGCCGACGATCAGCCGCAGCAGCCCGGCCTGGTCGAAGACCCGCAGGGCGGCCTGGGTGCCGAGCGGGATGACGTCCTGGTTGTGCAGGTTGGTGGGCAGGCTCTGCATGCTCGCCGGCATGGCGTCCCGGCGGATCTCGGCGATCAGCGCGGTCGAGGCCAGCTGCACCCCCTGGAGGCCGTGCTGCTGCCCCGGGCCGGCGGCCAGCATCGGCGGCAGGCCACCGTTGCGGTGCGGGTCGACGAGCAGGTCGAGTTGCCGCTCGACGAGGTTGCCGACCTGCGCCACCACCATCGACAGCAGGTCGGCGGCGAACGCGGCGGGCTGGCCGAAGAAGTTGCCGCCGTGCACCACGAGGTCGTCGTCGGGGAAGAACAGCGGGTTGTCGCTGACGCTGCCCAGGTCGGCGGTGACCACGGAATCGACGTGGCGCAGCGCGTCCTCGGCCGCGCCGAGCAGTTGCGGCGCGCACCGGATGCTGTACGGCTCCTGCAACGGGCGCTTGCCCGACCCGACCAGACCCTCGCCGACCTGCCGCATCCGCGCGCCGACGTCGATCGCGCCCGGATGCCCGTACGCGCGCAGCAGCCGGGCGTCGAGGAACTGCGGGTCGCAGCCGAGCAGATCGGCCAGCAGGCAGGTGAGCGCCTGCGCCGCCCGGTGCGCGGCGCGTACGGCGGACAACGCCAGCGCCGTCGCCGCGGTGGTCAGCGAGGTGCCGTTGACCAGGGCCAGGGCGTCCCGGCCGTCCAGTGGCAACGGGGTCAGGCCGGCCTTCTCCAGCGCCTGCGCGGCCGGCAGGCGTACCCCGTCGAGGTAGGCGTGGCCGCGACCGCGCAGCGCCTGGGCCGCCGCGCCCAACGGGATCAGGTCCCCGCTCGCGCCCACCGAACCCCACCTCGGCACGGCGGGCACGAAGGTGGTCCCGAGCATCGCCGCCAGCGCGTCGACGACGTGCGGGGACACCCCCGACGCGCCCCGGGCCAGCGACCAGGCCCGGACCAGCACGGTGGCCCGGACGATCCCGGGGTCGAGATCCGGGCCGTGTCCCGCACCGAGGTGGGCGAGGGTGTTGTCGGCCTGGTCGCGCAGGTCGGCGCGGCCGGCGTACCCGACGAGGGCACCGAAGCCGGTGGTGCTGCCGTACACCGCGCGGTCCTCGCCGAGCACCGCGGACAGGAAGGTGCGGGTGCGGGTGACCCGGTCGCGGACCTGGGCGCCGACCACGACCCGGACCGGGTCGCGGGCGGCGCTCAGGTCGGCGATCCGCAGCGGTGCCGCGAGATCAACCTCTGTCGTCATGCGACCGGACCCTAGAGAGCGATTCTCAGAACGCTTTGAAATCGGGCCGATACGGTGCGCCGCATGACGCTCGACTACCTGATCATCGGAGCCGGGCCGGCCGGGCTCCAACTCGCCGCCCTGCTGGAGCGCGACGGCCGCGACCATCTGGTGCTGGAGGCCGGACCGGCGCCGGGCACGTTCTTCAGCCGCTACCCGCGGCACCGCCAGTTGATCTCGATCAACAAGGTCTGGACCGGTTCCGACGATCCGGAGTTCAACCTGCGCTCCGACTGGAACTCGCTGCTCACCGACGATCCGGCGCTGCTGTTCCGCAACTTCAGCCGGCGCTACTTCCCCGACGCCGACGACATGGTGCGCTACCTCGCCGCCTTCGCGCAGGGGCTGCGGGTCCGCTACGACACCCGGGTCACCCGGATCGCCCGCGACGGCGACCTGTTCACCGTCGCGGCCGGCGACGACACCCTGACCGCCCGTCGGGTCGTCGTGGCCACCGGCGTCTCCCAGTTGTACGTGCCGCCGATCGAGGGCGTCGAACTCGCCGAACGCTACGACACCGTCAGCGTCGACCCGGACGACTTCACCAACCAGCGGGTCCTGATCATCGGCAAGGGCAACTCGGCCTTCGAGACCGCCGACGCCCTGGTCGGGACCGCCGCCGTCATCCACGTCGCCGGCCCGCACTCGATCCGGCTGGCCTGGCAGACGCACTACGTCGGGCACCTGCGCGCGGTGAACAACAACTTCCTCGACACCTACCAGCTCAAGTCGCAGAACGCGGTCCTCGACGGCACCGTCGAGCGGATCGCCCGCCGCGACGACGGTGGCTACCGCATCGACTTCCGGTACGCCCGCACCCGCGAGTCGCTACGGCAGATCGACTACGACCGGATCATCCTGTGCACCGGTTTCCGGTTCGACGCGGACATCTTCGACCCGTCGGCGCGGCCCCGGCTGGTCATCAACGACCGTTTCCCCGAGCAGACCTCCGGCTTCGAGTCGGTGAACGTGCCCGGCCTGTTCTTCGCCGGCACCCTCACCCAGCAGCGCGACTTCAAGCGCTCCACCAACGGCTTCATCCACGGTTTCCGGTACGGCGTACGCGCCCTGCACCGGATGCTCGACGCCCGGTACCACGGCACCCCGTGGCCGTCGGTCACCCTGGACGCCACCCCGGAGGCGATCACCGACGCGATCATCGCCCGGATCAACCGCACCTCGGCGCTGTGGCAGCAGTTCACCGTCCTCGGTGACGTCGTCGTGATCGCCGACGGTGTCGCGCGCTACCACGAGGAGGTGCCGGTGGCCCACCTGCACGACGGCGGCCTGGGGCCCGAGCCGTTCGCGGTGGTGACCACCCTGGAGTACGGCCCGGACCACGACCAGGTCGACCCGTTCGACATCACCGTCCCCCGGATCGCCGAGAACGACGCCGAACGCGCCCACGACGCCAGCTACCTGCACCCCGTCGTCCGGGTGCACCGGGGTGGGCAGGTCGTCGCCACCCACCACCTCGCCGAGAACCTGGAGAACAACTGGGACCTGCCCGGCGTGCACCAGCAGCCGCTGGCGCTGTTCCTCAAGGGCGTCCTGTCCGATGCCGGCTGAACACCACCACGACGGCCGTGGCGCGGCGGACGCCGACCATCGCGTCACGGGGCCCGGCCGGCACGGCGGGCACGACCGGACCGGTCGCGGGTCGGCGGACCGCGACCGGGCCGGGGCCGCCGCCGGTGGTGAGCTGTGGCCGCAGCCCGTGCTGCGGCTGCTCGCCACCGGTGGCGACCGGCCGGTCTTCGAGGACGGCGACCGGACCGTCGGCGCGGCCGAGCTGGCGGACCTGGTCCGGCGGATCGCCAGCGGGCTGCGCGCCGCCGGCATCGGACCGGGTCGGGCGGTGGCGTTGCGGATCGGGGTCACCCCGGAGGCGCTCGCCGGTGTCCTCGCCGCGTTCACCATCGGCGCACGGGTGTCCGGCATCCGGCCGGAGCTGACCCCGGCGCAACTCGACCGGTTACTCGCCAGCGACGACGCGCTGCTCGTCGACGACGCCCGGCTCGCCACCCTGGCGGGCACCACCGACGACGGCAGCCCGCTGGTCGCCGCCGGCCGGCCCGGCGACGTCGCCCGGATCACCTGGACCAGCGGCAGCACCGGCCATCCCAAGGGCTGCGCCCAGACGTACGCGGCGATGAGCGCGGCCTGGGCGGCCCACCCCGACCGGTGGCCGCCGGCGATCGCCGAACTCGCCCCAAGGCTGGGGCGCTACCTGGTCTTCGGCTCGCTGAGCAGCCAGGTGATGCTGGAGTACGGCATCCTCACCCTGGCCGCCGGGGGCACCCTGGTCGCCGCCCGACCGCCCGGCTTCCCCGGCATGATCACCCGGCACCGGGCCACCGCGAGCGTGATCACCGTCGGCAAGCTGCACCAGCTCGTCCGCGACCAGCGTGCCGACCCGGTCGACCTGGGCAGCCTACGGGCGCTCGTGGTCTCCGGTTCCCCGCTCACCGCGTCCCGGCTGGCTGAGGCGCTCGACGTGCTCGGCCCGGTGGTCTTCCACGGCTACGGGCAGACCGAGACCGGAATGATCTCGATGGTCACCCCGACCGAGTTGCTGGCCGACCCGCGCCGGCTGGCCTCGGTCGGGCGCGCCCCGGCGGTGGTCGACCTGTCCGTCCGGGACGCCGACGGCCGGCCGGCGACCGAGGGTGAACTGTTCGTCCGGACCCCGGCGCAGGCCGCCGCCTACTGGGGCGACCCGGCCGAGACCGCCGAGGTGTTCACCGACGGCTGGGTACGCACCCGCGACCTGGCCCGGTTGGACGCCGACGGCTACCTGCACCTGTACGGCCGGGCCCGGGACGTGATCATCGTCAACGCCAACCTGGTGTACGCCGGCCCGATCGAGCGGGTGCTCGCCACCGACCCCGCCGTCGCCGAGGCGTACGTGGTCAGCCGGCCCGACGACGTCACCGGCGAGGCGGTGCACGCGTACGTGGTGCCGGCCGGCGGTCGCCCGGTGGACGTCGACCGGCTGCGCGCCCTGGTCGCGGCGGCCCTGGGTGCGGCCGCCGTCCCGACGACCGTCGAGGTGATCGCCGGGGTGCCGGTGGGGCCGAGCGGCAAACCGGACAAGCGCGCCCTGGGCGTGGGCGTCGGCTCCTGAACGGCGGCTACCGCTTCCGCGCGACGAGCAGGTACTCGTGCGCCCGGTTGTTGACCATCGGGTCCCCCTCGGTGACCGGGCGCGGGTAGAGGTGGATGCGCTCGTCGCCGAGGGTGAGGTGACCGCCGAGCACCCGGCCGACGTCCCACGCCAGCGGCACGAACCGGTCGGCGACCCGCCGGTTCTGCACCGCGACGACCGCGTACGCGCCCCGCTTGAGCACCCGGGCCAGCGCGTGGAAGGCGTGGTCGAGGGCGGTCAGGTAGGCGGAGTAGTCGCGCAGCGCGTAGAACTGGCCGTCGACCGGGGAGTCGGTGTCGAGCGCGGTGCCGAAGTAGGGCAGGTCGGTGACGAGGAAGTCGACGCTGCGGTCGGGCACCGGGGGCCGGCGGGCGTCACCGCAGATCACCACCTGGCCGGGGTACGCCTCCAGGCGACGCGCCGCCTGCTTGGCCCGGTCCGGGGAGATCTCCAGGCCGATGCCGCGCCGGCCGGTGACCGAGGCCGCGACGAGGCTGGTCCCCCACCCGGCGAACGGGTCGAACACCAGGTCCCCCGGCCGGCTGAACTCGGTGATCAGAGGGGCGATCTGACTCACCCAGCCGCACTGGCCGGCGGCTGCCGGTGGCGCGTGCCGCGGATCGTCGCCGGTGAGGACCACCCAGCTGGCAACTCCCATCAGTGACTCTCCCTGACTCGTACGAGGTCGGCGTCGCGACCGTCGGGGGAACCGGCGGCGGGCGCGCCACCGGGGGGATCAGCAGCGGCGGGACCGCCGTGGGGTCCGGGAGGGGTGTCCCCGGGTGGCGGCGGGGTCGGCCCGTCGGTGGTCTCCGGTGTGGACGGGGCCCCGACCGCCGCCGGGGGCAGGTGGGATTCGAGGCGCAGCACGCCGAGGGCCGACACGGCCACACCGGCGGCCAGCACGAGCCACATGCCGGTCGGCGACAGCGACAGCAGCGCGGTCAGCACCGCCGGCGCCAACGCGCCCGGCACCGCCCAGGACAACTGGTAGACGGCGAGGTGCCGGCCCCGGGTCTGCTCGGGGGCCGCGTTGACCACCAGCGCGGACGCGGTCGCCCCGTGCAGGAGTTCCCCGACGGTGAACAGCGCGGTCGCGGCGAACACGCCGGCCAGCAGCACCGCCCCGCCGGCCGTCGCGCCGAGCACCGCGAACGACACGAACGACAGCCCGAACACGCCGGCCCCGGCCGCAACGGCCCTCGACCGGCGGAACCGGGTCAACGCCCGGGTGACCGGGATCTGCGCCACCGCGATGCCGATGGTGTTCACCGCGTAGAGCGCACCGACGAGCGAGGGCGGCTGCCCCAGGTGCAGCGTCACGTAGACGGGCAGGCTCACCGAAAGCACCATGTAGCCGAACGCGGTCGGCACGTTGAGCAGGGTGAGGGCGAGGAACGGGCGGTTGCGGGCCACCAGCCGGTAGCCCCGACCCTGCGTCGTACGGGGGGTGCCGCCGGACCGACGCTGCACGGGGATCGCGCGGATCAGCCCGGCCGCGACGGTGAAGGCGACCGCGCTGGTCAGCACGATCACGGTGAACGCCCGGTCGGCCCGCACCGTGAGCGCCGCCCCGGCCAGCAGACCACCCGCGCCGAGCCCGGCGTTGCGCAGGCTCCGCTGCGCGGCGATCAGCCTGTCCCGGGCGCTGCCGCTGGCGATCTCCGCGACCAGCGAGTGCACCGACGGGGAGAACGACACGTCACCGAACGCCACCACCAGCACGGCCAGGAACAGCGGCCCCGCCGAGTCGACCAGGGGGTAACAGGCGAACGCGGCGGCGCGCAGCAGGTAGCCGCCCACCACCACGGCGCGTGCGCCGAACCGGTCGACGAGCACCCCGGTCAGCGGGTTGGCGATCAGGCCGAGCACCGCCGCCGCGCTGACGATCGCGCCGACCCGCCCGACGGACAGGCCGGTGCTGTGCTGGAAGTAGATCAGCGACAGCGGCAGGTACATGCCGCTACCGGTGGCGTCGATCACCATCGCCGTCATGTAGCGGGCCTGGACTCCCCGGCCGGTCACGACGCCTCCCCGATCTGGATCTGCGCGGCGACCCGGTCGCCGAGCCGGCGTAGCCGCGCCTCGCACTCGCCCCGGGTGGGGGCGGCGGCGACGGCGGCGGTGAGGAAGTCGGCCGACCCGGCGGCCGGCGGGATCACCTGCCCGGGTCGGGCCCAGCACCAGAACCGGCGTACCCACGGCTCGGTCGGCGGGCTGGGCACCGTGCGGACCAGCCCGGGACGTTTCATCATCAGCATCTGGCCGGACATGCTGCGCGGACGTGGGCGGGCGTCGCCGGTGAGCCGGTCCAGCACCGGTACGGGCAGCCCCAACTGGGTACGCAGCTCCGCCTCCGCCAGGTTGACACCGAACATCACCTCGAACACCTCGCGGATCTTCGCCCCGCCGCTGCGGCAGGCGATCTCGCAGAGCACCAGCCGGTCGTCGGGGGTGTGGAACACCTCCGCGTGGAAGGCGTGGTCGGTGAGGCCGCCGGGGCGGCGGGTGAGGGCGGCCAGCACCCGGTCGACGAGGTCGAGCAGCCGCCCGGTGAGCGGGTCGTCCGGGTCGAGGGTGACGTCGATGCGCGGGCCGGGGTCGCTGCCGAACGAGGCGAGGTCGTACTGGTACTGCGACGGCCACGCCAGCACGGTACGGCCGGCCCGGACGAACCCGTCGACGTGGCACATCCGGCCGGGCACGAACCGCTCGACGAGCAGGTCGTCGCGGTCGCCGTCGCGGTACAGCTCGTCCAGGTGGGCGTCCAGGTCCCCGGCGGAGCGCACGATGCGCAACCCGACGGAGTTGTAGCCGGCCCGCTGCTTGAGCACCACCGGGTACCCGTGGTCGGCCGCGAAGGCCCGTACCTGCCCGGCCGTGGCCGCCAGGGCGTGCGGGGCCACCTCGATGCCGGCGGCCGTCGCCCGCTGCTTCATCAGCAGCTTGTCGCGGAACGGCCGGATGTCGGCGGGTCGGGGGCCCGGCAACCCCCAGCGGACCCGCAGCTCGGCGGCGAGTTCCAGGTCCGCCTCGTGCAGGGCGACGACGTGCCGGGGCCGGTGGCGGGCGGCGAGCGCGGTGGCACGGGCCGCCACGTCCCGGTCGTAGTGGTCGAGCACCTCCAGGTGGGCCAGGCCGAGGGTGTCGGTCGGTACCTGCTCGCCGAAGGACTCGATCTTGTCGCGGGCGGCGATCACCACCGCCGGCCGGTCGTGGTCGGCCAGCCAGTCCCGGTACGGGAACGGCTCCAGCGGATTGCGGTGCAGGATCAGCACGCTCACCTACCCCACCGCCCCGGTCAGCTGGTGCACCTCGGCGACCCGGGCCAGGTGCTCGACACCCCGGTCGTCGCGGATGCGGATGCGGATGAACTCGTCGACGAGCCGGGCACCCCGCTCGGCGGCGGCGGCGACCGTGGGGCCGGTGACGGCGACCAGGCCGAGCCGGTCCCAGTTGTCCCGCAGCGGGCGCACCTCGTCGCCGGGCCGGGCGCTGATCCGGACCGCCAGGACGTCGGGCTGGCGGGCCGCCTCCTGCACCCCCTCGACGGACAGCACCCGACCGGGTGGGCCGACGACGGCACGCACACAGCCCGCCCCCCGGGGCGCGGGGCTGTCCGGCAACGGGTCGACCAGGCGGAACGGCCAGCCGACGGCGAGCCGGTCCAGGTCGATGCCGTACACGGCGCGGACCAGTTCGCCGATGGCGTCGCCGCCGTAGCGGTGGTGGCCCTCGATGATGCGGGCCCGGGTGCCGCTGAGGCGGACCTCGGTGTGGCAGGGGCCGTCGGTGAAACCCAGATGGTCGAGGAAGGTGCCGACGCACTCGCCGACCCGGTCCCAGGCGTCCTCGGTCAGCCGGGCCGGCACGGCGTGGCCGAGTTCGGCGAAGTGCCCCGGGTCGGTCATCTTCTCGGTGACCGTGACGACCACGTGCCGGCCGGCGAAGCTGAACGTCTCGACGCTGAACTCCCGGCCGTGGACGTACTCCTCCATCAGGAAGTCGTCGAGCACCAGCAGGGTCGACACCCGGTCGGTGCGGGTCCCCCGCAGCCGGCACACCTGCTCCCACACGGCTTCGTGCCCGGACGGGTCGTCGACCCGGAACACCCCGATGCTGGCGGTGGCGGCGGTCGGCTTCACCACGAACGGGTACCCGTGCCGGACGCCGAAGGCGCGCAGGTCGTCGAAGTCGCGCAGGGGCGCCGCCGCGACCGCCCCGGCGTCGCGGCGGACCAGGTGGCGGCGCATGGCCAGCTTGTCCCGGAACCGGCGGGACACGGGGTAGCTGGTGCCGTCGAGGCCGAGCAGGTCCCGGGCACGGGCCGCGATGTCCAGGCCCGGCTCGGTGAGCGACACCACCTGGTCGATGCGCCACCGCTGGTGCAGCCGGGTCACGACCGGCGCGGTGAGCGTCCAGTCGGTGTAGTCCAGCACCTCCACGACGTCGGCCACCTGCCGCTGCCGCTCGGTGATCTTGGTGGGGTGCTGGAGCAGCAGCACCCGCAGACCCAGTTCCTTCGCCGCGACGGCGGTGTCGTCGACGCCACCGACGAGTAGCAGTGTCCGCACGGGACCGTCCCCTTCGAATCTCCGGCGTCTCACGGACGCTCCGACCACATGCTCAGGTAGCGCTCCCCGGTGTCGGGGAGGATGACGACGATCCGCTTGTCGACGCTGTCGCGCCGGCGGGCCACCCGCAGCGCCACGTGGGTGGCCGCCCCGGAGGACACCCCGGCGAGGACGCCGACGCGGCGGGCCAGCCAGCTGCTCGTCTGCGCCGCCTCGTCGTCGGTGACGGTGACGACCTCGTCGATCAGGCTCAGGTCGGTGGTGGGGGCGACGAACCCGCCGTTGAAACCGGGGATGGCGTGGGTGCCGGCCGTACCCCCGGACAGCAGCGGCGAACCCGCCGGCTCCACCGCGACCGCCCGCAGCGCGGGGTTGCGCTCCTTGAGGTAGCCGGCGGTGCCGCTGAGCGTGCCGCCGGTGCCGACCCCGCAGACCAGGATGTCGACCCGGCCGCCGGTGTCGGCCCAGATCTCCGGGCCGGTGGTCTCCCGGTGGGCCCGGGGGTTGTCGTCGTTGTCGTGTTGCCGGACGAACCACGCGCCCGGGGTCATCGCGCAGATCTCCTCGGCCTTGTCGACCGCGCCCTGGTAGCGCGCCTCACGCGGGGTCAGCACCACGTCGGCGCCGAACCGGCGCAGCAGGCCGATCCGCTCCGGGGTGGCGTTGTCCGGCAGCACGATGATGCAGCGGTACCCGCGCGCCGCGCACAGGGCGGCCAACGCGATGCCGGTGTTGCCCGACGTCGCCTCCACCACGACGCCGCCGGGACGCAGCCGCCCGTCGGCCTCCGCCGCGCGGAGCATGTAGAGCGCCGCGCGGTCCTTCACGCTGGCGGCCGGGTTCGCGCACTCCAGCTTCGCCAGCACCTCCGCACCGGGTGCCCGGTGCTCGACGGGCAGGCGCAACAGCGGTGTGTTGCCGACGAGGTCGTCGATGCCGTCGGCGATGCTGGGTAACGGTCTCGGTGCGAGGGTACGGGTCGGCTGCGCCATGGCGGTCTCCACCTCCTCAAGGGGCCGGGGTGTCAGTAGTTGGGCACCTTGCGCAGCAGGTGCTGCCGTTCGACGATCTCCGGCTGGTAGACCTGCGCCTGCCAGCGCTGCTCCTCCACCGGTTCCAGGGCGATGGACACCACGTTCGGGCTGCACCCGAAGGCGGTGGTGACGGCCTCGGTCAGCTCGTCGACGAGCTGCTGCTCGGTGTCCCGGTGCAGGTCGACCGGGAAAAACTTGATGTTGATGTGCGGCATCGGGTCCTCCTGGGGAATACGACTGGTCAACGGGATGCGGGGTGCGGTGGGGTCGCGGCGGCCACTGCGGCGGCGAGGCGGGCGACCACCCGACCGGCGGGCTCCGGCCGGGCCGACCGGTAGCCGGTGCCGGCCCAGAGCGCCATGTGCTCGGCGTCGCCACGGGCCGCCGCCGCCGCGCGCAACGGTTTGGTCAGGTGGTGCACCTGCGGGTAGGCGGCGGGGGCCAGCGCGTCGAAGGAGTCGACGAACCGGTTGCGCAGCCCCCGCGCCGGTCGGCCCGAGAAGGCCCGGGTGACGACGGTGCCGGGGCGGCCGGGCTCGGTCAGCGCGGCCCGGTGCGCCGGATGGGTGCCGGCCTGCGGGGTCAGCAGCAGCGCGGTGCCGACCTGCACCGCCGACGCGCCGGCCGCGACCACCGCGTCGACCTGCGCCGGGCCGGTGATCCCCCCGGCGGCGATCAGCGGCACCGCGACGGCCCGCCGGACCGCGCCGACCAGTTCGGCCGTGCCCGGCTGCGGGTCGGGGCGACGTTCGGAGGTGAAGCTCGCCCGGTGCCCGCCGGCGTCGGCGCTCTGCACGCAGAGCGCGTCGGCCCCGGCCGCGACGGCCACCAGCGCCTCCGCGACATCGGTGACCGTGACGACGACCTGCGACCCGGCGGCGTGCAGCCGGTCGACGACCGCGCGGGACGGGCAGCCGAAGGTGAAGCTGACCACCGGCACCCGCGCGGCCAGCACCACCTCGATCTTGTCGGCGAAGTGGTCGGTGTCCCGCTCGGGCGGCTCGGGCAGGGTCACCCCCCGGTGGGTCGCCTCGGGCAGCAACGCCTCGCGGAACCGCGCGACGGCGGCCCGGTCCACCGGTCGGGACTCCGGCACGAAGACGTTGACCCCGAACGGTGCGGTGGTGCTGCGACGGACCCGGTCGATGTCGGCCGCCAGGTCCGCCGGACGGAGGTAGCCGGCGGCCAGGAAGCCGAGCCCCCCGGCGTCGCCGACGGCCGCGACGAGGGCGGGCGTGCTGACTCCCCCCGCCATCGGCGCGCCGACCACCGGTCGCGCCAGGGGGCCCGGCCCGCTCACGGCCGCCGGCCCTCGGTCGCGGGGGTCGACCGCGCGCCGACCGTCCGGTGGCGGTGCAGGACCCGGTCCACCAGCAGGTCGGCGGCGCCGACGTAGCCGGCCGGGTCGAGCAGGGTGGCGATCTCGGCCGGGTCGAGGACGGCGGTGACCCGGGGGTCGGCCGCCACCAGGTCGCACAGCGGCTGGCCGGTCTGCACCGCCCGACCGGTCAGGGTGGTCAGCAGTTCCTTCGCCACCGCCTTGCCGAGCAGCGGGGCGAGTCGCACGGCCAACCGTTCCGAGGCCATGAACTCCCCGGCGAGGTCGAGGTTGGCGCGCATCCGGTCGGGGAACACCGTCAACCCGGCGGTCAGCTCGGCCGCCGCGTCGGCGGCCCCGCCGGCCAGCCGTAACGCCTCCCGGAACGGCTGCCACTCGGCGTGCCAGGCCCCGCCGGGGCGTTCGTCCTCGGCGACGAGGCAGTGCGCGACGGTCGCGGCGAGCATCGGCACCTGGGTGGCCGCCGCCCGGATCCGGGTGGCCAGCACCGGGTTGCGTTTGTGCGGCATCGCCGAGGACACCCCGCGTCCCGGGCCGGTCGGCTCGGCCAGCTCCCCGATCTCGGTACGCGCCATGACCTGCACGTCCGCCGCCATCGCCCCGAGCACGCCGGTGGTGAGGCCCAGGACGCCAGCGACGGCGTGCAGCGGCGTACGTACGGTGTGCCAGGGCGCGTGCGGTTCGGCCAGGGACAGTTCCCCGGCGAAGGCGTGGATCAGCTTCTCGGCGTAACCGTCGTCGGTGTCCCCGGCCAGCCGGGCGAACTCCAGGTACGCGCCGAGGGTGCCGGCGGCCCCGCCGAGCTGCACCGGCAGCCCCTCGGTGAGCAGGGCGTTGACCGCCTGCCGGGCGTCCAGGACGCCGGAGAGCCAGGTCGCCGCCTTCAGGCCGAACGTGGTCGGCACGGCGTGCTGGGTCAGGGTCCGGCCGGCCAGCGGCGTGCCCCGGTGCCGGTCGGCGAGGGCTGCCAGCGCGTCGGCGGTCGCGGCCAGGTCCGCGTCGATCACCCGCAACGCCCGCTCCGCCACCAGGATCAGCGCGGTGTCCAGGATGTCCTGACTGGTGGAGCCACGGTGCACGTACTCCGCGGCGGCCGGGTCCAGCGCCGTGACCAGTTCGGTGAGCGCGGCGACCACCGCCACCACCGGGTTCGCCGTCTCGGTCGCCCGGCGGGCCACCGCGTCGAGGTCGACCCGGCGGGCGTCGGCGACGGCGGTGATGGTGTCCGCGTGTTCCCGGGGCACCACCCCCAGCCGGGCCTGGGCCCGCACCAGGGCGGCCTCCGCGTCGAGCATCGCCTGCAGGACCGCCCGGTCCCGGACGGCGTTCTCGATGCCCCGGCCGGCGCTGCTGGGGCTGAGCAGCCCGTGGTCGAAGCCTTCGGTCATGTCGTCACCGCTCCCGTCGTGGTTGCCGCCTGCGCGGTGAGGGCGAGCACCGACAGGCTGATCGCGTCCGCGTCGCCGAGCATCACCGAGTTGACTCCCGGCCGCGCGCCCGCCGCGGTGGCCCAGTGTGCGCCTTCGGTGGGCACCCCGAACACGAACCGACGGGTGTGTCGCTCGCCGGCCGCCGACACCGGGTGGAACGGCCGGCCGGTCACCGCCAGTCCGCCGGTGACGTGCGGCCCGGCCTCCCGGTCGGGCACCACGTGCGGCGCGCAGGACCGGTGCGCGAGCATCCAGCCGAGCAACGGATCGGCGGTACGCCGCAGGTCCACCTCCGGCAGCCGTGCCTCGATCATGGCGGTCACCACGTCCCGGCTCCCCGGCGTGCGGGGCGACTCGACGAGGAACCCGGCCTGCTCGGGGCACGGCGTCACCCGCATCTCGGCCCCGACGATCCGCAGCACACCGGCGCGGATGAGCGCGGCCAGTTGCTCGACCCGGTGGGCCGGGGGACCGATGCTGAGGAAGGCGTTCATCGGGGTGTACCAGCGGTCCAGGTGCTCACGGTGCGAGGCACCCCGCAGACCGCCGTGGTCGACGGCGAGGCGGACCTCGTTGCGCAGGTCGCGCAGGACGTCCATGGCCGCCTTGAGCGGACCGCTGACGTTGCCCTCGTCCGCCGTGCGGGCGTCCTCGTCGAGGTAGCGCAGCATCCACTCCTGCAACGCCGCCGACCCGGTGAAGGTTTCGCCCCGGGCCGGGTCCAGCACCGTGTCCCAGTCCCACCGCTCGGTGATCCCGAAGCGCTGACGGATCTCGTCCTCCCGCGCGTCGCCCCGGGGCACCTGGAGGTACTCGGCCTCGAACCGGCGGGCCTTGCCACGGCAACCGGCCCGACGCAGCACCGCCACGTAGAAGGCGGTCTCCACCTCCTTGGCGATCAGCGGCCACAGGTCGGTCATGAAGTCCATCGCGGTCCCGTCACCGGCCGCGCGCAGCCGCTCGACCAGCGCGACGGTGAGCACCCGCGGCTCGTGCCGCCCGTGTGCACCCTTCTCGTTGCGCCCCCGCGCCCGGTACGGGATGCCCCGGCGGGAGCCGGCCAGCAGTTGCGGCTCCAACCCGGACGGCAGGTAGGTCAGCCGGCCGTCGTCGGCGCGGACGTAGCGGCCGGCGCGTCCCTCGGTGAGCAGCGCCAGGTAGTCGAAGAAGCAGAGCCCGAGCCCGCGCAGCAGGGTGGGTTCGCCGGGCCGCACCATCGACAGGTCCACGTCGGCCGGGTTGGCCGGCAGGATGTACGTCAGCCCCCGCTCGACGGCGAACTCGGCGAGCGTCTGCTCCTGCGCGGTCGGGGTGACCGGGTAGTGGCCCTGCGCCAGCACCACCGCGTCCAGGCCGGGGAGCCGGTCGCCGGTCTGCAACTGCACGCACTGCCGGCCGTCGGACTCGTCCCACAGCGCGACGGCGACCGTGGCGTGGGCGCGGACGGTGACGTTGGCCGGTGCGGTGTCGACCACCCGCCGGTAGACCCAGGCCAGGTAGTGGCCGAACAGCCGGCGGGTGGAGTAGGTGTCGGGTCCCACCACGCGCAGTTCCTCGGCGACGTCGGCCGGGAACCGGCCGAGGTCGCCCATCAGCACCTGGAACCGGGCCCACTCGTAGAGGCTGGGGCCCTCGCGGAGCCGGCCGGCCAGCTCCACCGTCGGGTCGGGGAACACGGTCACCTGGGAGGCCACGGTGTTCATCAGCAGCCGGTCGGACTGGTCGGCCCGCCACACCCGGCCCGCCCCGGGCGGGTACGGGTCGACGACGTCGACGCGTACCGGCCGGTCGGGGTCGGCGGCGGCGTTGCTGACCAGGCGCTCCAGCACGCAGAGCCCACGGGGCCCCATGCCGACGATGCACACCGACAGCGGATCACTGGTAGACATCGACGTCCTCCCGGTAGCCGCCGCTGAGCAGCGCGCGCAACGGGGCGGCGGCCTTCAGCAGCATCTCGTCGAACTCCCCCTCCGGATCGGAGTCGAGGATGATGGCCCCGCCCGCGCCGACCCGCATGCCGTCGCCGGACAGCACCGCGGTGCGGATGACGATGTTGAGGTCGGCGGTGCCGTTGCAGCTCAGGAAGCCCAGCGAACCGGAGTAGATGCCCCGGGCGGTGGTCTCCAGCCCGTCGATGATCTCCAGCGTCCGCAGCTTCGGCGCCCCGGTCATCGAGCCGCCGGGGAAGCACGCCTCGACGCAGTCGACGGCGGTGGCCTCGGCCCGCAGCCGACCCCGGATGGTCGAGACGAGCTGGTGCACGCTCGCGTACGACTCGGTCTGCATCAGCTTGGGGACGGTGACGCTGCCGACCTCGCACACCCGGCCGAGGTCGTTGCGGAGCAGGTCGACGATCATCAGGTTCTCGGCGCGGGTCTTGTCGCTGGTGGTCAGCTCGTCGCGCAGCGCCGCGTCGACCGTCGGGTCGGGGTGCCGGGGCGCGGTCCCCTTGATCGGCTTGGTCTCGACCACCCGGTCGGCGGTCAGCCGCAGGAAGCGCTCCGGGGAGGAGCAGGCCACCTCGATGTCGCCCAGCCGCAGGTAGGCCGAGTAGGGCGCCGGGTTGTACCGGCGCATGGCCCGGTAGAAGGCGAACCCGTCGCGGGGGCGCGGCAGGCGCAGCCCGTTGGTCAGGCAGATCTCGTAGCTCTCCCCGGCGACCAGTTCCCGCTTGCAGGCGGCGATGTCGGCCAGGTACTGCTCGCGGTCGCGTTCCAGCGACGTGACGAGCGAGCTGGTGTCGACAGGCGGCGGGGTGAGCGGGGTGACCGGTCCCGCCTCGGGGATGGCGGTGAGCTGCTCGACGACGGCCTCGACCCAGTCCCGCGCCGCGTCGTCGCTGCCCTCGCTGCCGTCGGACAGCGCCACCAGATAGGTCTGCCGGTCCCGGTGGTCGACCGCGACGAACCGGTCGGCGAAGATCCAGTACGCGTCCGGGGTGTCGGCGCGGTGCGGCCCGGCAGCGCCCAGGTCACCCTTCAGCTCGTAGCCGAAGTAGCCCACGTAGCCACAGGTCAGGTCGGTGGGCAGGGCAGACGAGTCGAGGTGGATGCCGGCCAGCCGCTGCTGGAGGTAGGACAGGATGGTGCCGGGCACCCGGGTCGGGGCGCCGGCCGCCGTGGTGACCTCTACCGCGCCGGTGCCGACGTCGTAGCGGACCACCTCGGACAGCGGCCCGGAGGCGTCGCCGAGGTAGGAGAAACGCGACAGTCCCTCCTCGACCCGGGCGCTGTCCAGCCAGAAGGCGTGGGTCGAGTCCCGGAACAACCGGGTGAACGCCTGCTCGGCGTCGGTCTCCCAGCCGAGGGTGCGCACGTGCAGTTGGTGCGTCGGCGCGGCGATGGGCGGCGGGGCGGCCACCTGGATGCTCTCCCGGGCCTGGTGGGCCCGGGTCAGGTCGCGGAAGTTGCCGAGCAGGGTCTGCCCGTACTCGGTGCAGATCGACTCGGGGTGGAACTGGAGTCCCCACATCGGCCGGTCGACGTGCCGCAGCCCCATGATCACCCCGTCCTCGGCCCAGGCGGTGGCGACCAGTTCCGGGGGCAGGTCCGACACGCACAGCGAGTGGTAGCGCACGGCGGTGAAGTGTTGCGGGATGCCGGCGAACAGGCCCTCGGAGTCGTGCGTGATCGACGCCAGGTGCCCGTGCCGGGGTACGGGCGCGGAGTGCACGGCCGCGCCGTGCCCCGAGGCGATGCCCTGGTGGCCCAGGCAGACGCCGAGCACCGGTACCGGGGACTCCGCGATGACCTGTGCGGAGAAGCCGAAGTCCTTCTCCCGGTCGGGTCGGCCCGGTCCGGGCGAGATGACCACGTTGTCGAACCGGCGCAGATCCAGGGTGGCCACGGCCGGGTCGTCGTGGCGGACGACGGTGGGCTCGACGCCGTTGACCACGGCGATGAGCTGGAACAGGTTGTAGGTGTAGGAGTCGTAGTTGTCGACCAGCAGGGTACGCACTGATGCCTCCTCCGCTCGGGTCACGAGGTGTGTGGGGACTGGTGTTCAGCGGTGCATCGCGGCGACGAGCGCGTCGACGACCGCGTCGGCCTGCTCGTGGTTCAGCCGCGGGTCGCACAGCGACCGGTACGCGCGACCGAGCTGGCTGTCGTCGACCACGCCCGCGCCGACGCACTCGGTGACGTCGTCCGCGGCGATCTCCAGGTGCAGGCCCGCCGGCTCCCGGCCGTGGCTGCGCAGCACCTCGACGAAGGTGGTCAACTCGTCCACGATGGCGTCCAGGTGGCGGGTCTTCACCCCACCGGCACCGCGGACGGTGTTGCCGTGCATGGCGTCGCACATCCAGGCGACCGGGTGCCCGGCGTCGGCCACCGCCCGGACCAGCGACGGCAGGTGGTCGGCGATCTTGCGGTGACCCATCCGGCTGATCAGGGTGAGCCGGCCGGGCCGGCGGTGCGGGTCGAGCAGGGCACAGATCCGCAGCACCTCGTCGACCGTGGCGCCGGGGCCGACCTTGACCGCGACCGGGTTGCCCAGTCCCGCCAGGAAGTGCAGGTGGGCGCCGTCGACCGCGCGGGTGCGCTCACCCACCCAGGGCAGGTGCGTCGAGCGCAGGAACCACTCGCCGCTGGCCTCGTCGAGGCGGGTCAGCGCCTGCTCGTACTCGAGGATCAGCACCTCGTGGCTGGTCCGTACGCCGCTGCCGGCCGCCGCCAGCTCCGCGACCACCTGCCGGGCGGTGTAGTAGCAGGACAGCAGCCGGTACGGGTCGGCCTGGCGGGCGGCGGCGGTGGCCTCCGGCTCGTTGACCATCAGCCCGCGGAACACCGGCAGCAGTTGGCCGTCGACCGCCTCGAAGGGCTCCGAGCGGGGCTTGGCGAACTGGCCGGCGAGCCGCCCCACGCCGATGGTCGGGCGGCGCAGCTCGCGGGCCAGGCGCTCGCCGAGGGCCGTGATGGCCAGGTGTTTGGCCCGTGCCGAGGTGGTGGCGGCCATGCCGAGCGGCTCGGCGCAGTCGCCGGCCTGGAGCACGAACGCCTCACCCGCGCTGGCGCGGGCGATGTCCTCACTCAGCCGCCTGATCTCCGCGACCTCGGTCAGCGCGGGCAGGCCGGACAGGTAGTCGGCGACAGCGTCGAGCTCGTCCCGGTCCGGCCAGGTCGGCTGCTGCGCGATGGGCAGCGTCCGCCAACCGGCGGGACTCCAGCTGTCGGTGGTGGGCGCCTCGGGGCGCCGTACGAGAAGCTGTGGTGATGGCATAAGTCTCTCCCCCTGTATTCTTCGGGGCGGCCCGGTCACCGAAGAAGGCGCCGCGATCCGGTACGGACCGTATAGGCGGGGGAGACGATTGGCACAGGGCCATGTACGCCATCTCGCTAGTACCACTGGGATTGGCACCTGACTATTTGGCTACATGGACCTTTGGCCCGGCCGGGACTACTTATACGCTCTTCCTCAATGCAGCCCGGTTGTTCGAATGCGAACGACCGGTGAACTGCTCCACAACCGCCGTCAGGCGGGTCACGCCGGAGAGGATCTTCTCGGGTGGGGTGGCCGCGTAACCGAGGACCAGGCCCCGACCGATCCCTTCGAGTTCGTCGCCGAACGACGACAGTGGATAGACCCGCAACCGCGCCTCCCGACCCAGCCGGGCCAGGCGTTGTTCGTCGGCGGTGTCGGGCAGGCTGGCGACCAGATGGGTGCCCCGTGGGGCGGTGTCGATCGTGACGAACCCGTCGAGCCGGCCCCGCAGCGCGCCGACGAGAATGTCGCCGCGTTCCCGGTAGACGTCGCGCATTCGACGGACGTGCCGGGCGAGGTGATTCGCCTCGATGAACTCCGCGAGCGCCGCCTGGGTGAGGATGTTGAGTGAGTTGACCGTCGCCCGCTGCACCTCGGTGACGATGTCGACCAGATCCGGCGGGACCACCAGATAGGCCAGGCACAACCCGGGGAACAGCACCTTGCTGAAGGTCCCGACATAGATGACGCGCCCGTCCTCGTCGCCCTGGTGCAGCGGCGGGCCGGGATTCTCCGCCCAGAACTCGCCGTCGTAGTCGTCCTCGATGATCCAGGCGTCGTTGTCCCGGGCCCAGGCGAGCACCTCGGCCCGGCGGGCGGCGGACATCCGCACCGACAGGGGGAACTGGTTGTTGGGCGTCACCACCGCCATCCGCGCGTCCGGGTAACGGGCCCTGCCCACGGCCACGCACATGCCCTCGGCGTCGACCGGGACGGGGCAGGTGTCCGCGCCGGCGGAGTGCAGGGCACCCCGGATGGCCTGCAGGCCGGGGTCCTCCACCAGGACCCTCTCCCCCGGTTCCAGCAGGGTCAGGGCCATCACGTGCACGGCGATCTGGGCGCTCGGCTGGATGATCACCTGTTCCGGGGTGCACCGGACGCCCCGCATCAGCCCCAGCATGGCCGCGATGCCCTTGCGCAGCGGCCAGTAGCCGGCCGGATCGCGGTGCGTGTAGAGGGCGCTGGTGAGCTGGTGCGACTTGCTGAACATGATCTGGCCCCAGACCTTCGACGGGAAGAGGTCCAGGGCGGGCATGCCGAGGGTGAACGGCCGGTCCGGGTAGCGCAGCTGGTCGTGCGCCGGGGTGAAGTAGGCCGATGCCTCGGCCATCCGGCGGGCGGCCCGGGTGATCCGCAGGGGGGTCTTGGTGGCCGGGCGGGGCAGTTGGGACTCCATCTCCCGCACGCTCTGCCGGGTGGCCACCCGGGTGCCGGAACCCACCCGGCCGTCGAGATAACCCTCGGCCAGCAGCCGGTCGTAGGCCACCAGCACGGTGTTGCGGGAAACCCCCAACTCCTTGGCCAGGGTACGGGTGGCCGGCAGTCGGGTGCCCGGGGTGAGTTGACCCGCCTCGATGCTCCACCGTAACTGTTCGTACAACTGTTGGTAGAGCGGCGCCGTCGAATCACGGTCGATGAGGAAACCGCTTCCCGGCAGCGCGGGAGACTCACGTGGCATGCATTTGTCCTTGCCCGATCGGGCGCGGCCGGGATTGCTTGTGGGCCCGGCCGCGCTGACGATCCATCTCCCGACCGAGGAGGCTCAAGAAACGGAAATGACCATGCCTACAACTTAGCTACCGACGGAAGCGCGACGGACCCGGCCGGTAGGACGATTCCTGACACAAGTTTGTCCAACTGGGCCGCGTTGTCCACGATGTACGGAAAGGTGGTGCTGGAGTCGGCCGCACCGTCCTGCGGCCGGCGCGGCAGGGTCACCGGCATCGCGGCGTCCAGAATGGACCGTCCCGCCGGACGGGAGGTGGTCAGGTCGACGACGCCCCCCGCGGCCAGCGTCCGGTAGGTGGCCAGCTGACCGGTGAGAGTGCCGAGCCCACCCGCCGCGACCACCGGGCGGCGTTCCGGCTGCCGGACGGCGGAGTCGAGAGCGAACCCGGTCAGCCCCACCACCAGCGGCGAGCGACCCGGGTCCAGATAGGCGATCTTGCAGACGTCGTCCTGGTCGGCGCAGATGTCCGGCCGGACGGTGGCCTTGGCCGGCTCGGTCAGGTCGACACCGATCACCCGGTACCGCGGACGTACCCCGGTCAGCCGCTCGTGACACTGCAGCACCGCCGCACCCGTCGCGTCGGTCAGCACCACGTCCGGGTCGCCCAGCAGGTCGGCCGACCAGGGGCTCGGGGTCTGGATGGGCGTCGAGATCACCACCGCGCCGACGATCAGCCCGGCGATCAGGGCCACCAGCCCCTCCGCGCTGCCCGTGGTCAGGATGGCCAGCCGGGTCTGCGCGCCGTCACCGGGCTCACCGATCCGGCCGGCCAGCGTCGCCGCCTGACGTAGCAGGTCGCCGTAGGTGATCGACGACTCGCTCTGGTTGGGCAGCTGGAACCGCACCGCCTGACCGGTGGCCCACCACCTGTCGGAGAGCAACTCCTCAAGCCAACGCATGATCCCTCGCTCCGGTCGTCACGACGCCCTTGGCCTTCAGCAGGAACAGCGACAGGTTGCCCTCGTGCGGGATTCCGGGCGTGCTGTCCCAGGGCAGGGTCAGCCCGCACGTGACCTTACGGACGCTCGGGTCGGCCACCACGGCGGCCCGCAGGTCGGCGTCGTCGGTCAGCAGGTTGAGCACCAGCGCGTCGCCGAGGGCGGCGGTGCCGTCCGTACGCCGCCAGGGCGCCACCACGACGAACGGGAACGGCAGCTCCACACCCACCGCCGGGTGCCGCAGGTCGTCCGTGGACAGCACCGTGGGCAGCGGCCGGTGCGACCCGTCCGGCAGCCGCACCAGCGGGTCCGCGCCGGCCGCCGTGTGCACCACCGCCCCGCCCCCGGTCAACCCGGCGAGCTGCCGGCGCAGGCCCTCGGCACGGGCGGCGTCGACCACGGGCAGGGTGGCGTCGGACGCCGACACCTCCGGGCTGGCCAGCGCGTCGAAGCGGGCGGCGAGCGCGGCGGCGACCTGCCGGGGGTCACCGGTGGTCAGCACCAGGGAGATGTTGTTGCACCGGGTGCCGCCGTCGTGCGCCGCGCTGACGGTGAGGTGGTCGAGGACCTCGTCGGTCACCGGCCGGTCGAGCAGGACCCGGCTGCGCCCCGGCCCCCGGGTGGTGACCGTCGCGCTGTCGGCCCACCGCCGTACGGCGTCGCTGCCGCCGTACACGATGCCCCGGTCGGCGGCCTCCAGGAGGTACTCCCCCACCGCGCGCCCGCACGGGAGGAAGGAGATCCGGTGTTCCGCCAGGCCGGCGGCGAGCAGGGCGAGGGTCAACCGGCGGGCGGTGAACGGCTCCCGGGTGCCGGGGCGCACCAGCACGCTGTAGCCCAGTGCCAGCGCGTGCAGCCACGAGTCGTTGGGGGCCGGGTGGTTGCTGGCCATCACGGCCGCGAAGAGCCGACCGGCCGGCACCCAGGCCGTGTCGTAGCCGTCGCCGAGCCGGGTGCCGGGCAACTCGGCCCGGGTGGTGGCGGGCAGGTGGGTGAGGCTGCGCACGATGTCGGCCACGGCGTTGCGGACGGTCACCCGGGGCAGGCCGGCGGCGAGCGCGACCCGCCGCTCGTACTCCTGCGGGGTCTCCCCGTCGAGGTCGGCGGTGGCGAACAGGTCGGCGGCCCGCAGCAGCAGGTCGTGGTCGACCGGCGTGCCGTCGGCCGACCGCCGGGCCCGGGTCACCGCGCCGACGGCCATCAGCCGGGGCGCCATGCCCACCTCGCCCAGCAGGTCGCCCCGGACGTCGGCGAGCGGGGCCCGGTCGAGGCTGGCCACCGGCCGGCCGCAGACGATCGGCTCCACCACGATGCCGGCCACTCAGTACACCCCCTCGATCACCCGGACGTCGCCCACCTCGGCCACGGTGCCGACCTCGGCCAGGCCGTCGACCGTGGCGTCGCCGACGGGCTCCACCCGCACGGCGGTGTCCCGCTCGATGACGTTGGGCAGGAACATCTCGTCGCTGACCAGACTCAGCCGGACCCGGCCACGCTGACCGTAGTCGACCACCGCACCGTCGTCGTCGACCACGTCGATCCAGACCGCCTCGGCGTACGGCTCGAACACGCACAGGTGCCGGTCGTCGGGGCGCCGGGGCCGCTGCGGGGCGACACCCATCAGGGTGTTGCCGTAGATGCCCACGATCGTGGTGTCCGGGAAGAACACCTCCTCCACCTGACGCAGGCTCTCCGGGCTGAACGAGGTGCCGGCCCAGATGACCGTCTCGACGGTCCGTTCGACGGCCGCGTGCAGCTCCGGGTCGGCGCAGATCGCCTCGATCAGCGGGGGCGTCGTGCTGAGCACCTTGACCGGTTGCGAGCGCAGCACCTCGGCCGCCTGGTCCAGCAGGTGCCGCACGTACCGCTTGACCGTGTCGGCCTCGCCCGCCGCCACCAACTTCTTGACCCAGCGCGGGTCGAAGTCGACGGTGTGGAACAGGCCGTTGCCCAGGGCGGCGTAGCGGGCGCAGTCGTAGGCGAAGACGTGCGGCCCGCTCGGGCCGAGGTGCAGCCAGTGCGCCGGGTCGGCGATGTGGTGCGCGCGCAGCCGCTGCATCGCCCAGGTGAGCAGCCGACGCCGGTAGTCCCGGTCGATGATGCGCTTGGGCGCGCCGCTGGTGCCGCCTGACTCGTACACCCGGAAGCCGGTGCCGGTCAGGCCGCGCGGGATCAGGTCGCCGACCGGGACGTGCCGCAGTTGGTCGGTGAGATCCGGGAAGCGCACCAGGTCGGCGGCGGTGTCGATGTCGCGCAGCGGATCGAAGTCGAGCAGCCCGCGCTGGCGCAGCCAGAACGGCGAGCCGGTCTGAGGGTCGAAGTGCCAGCGCAGCAGCCGTCGGAGCCGCTCGTCGAAGGTCTCGACGGGACTCGACGCCACCGCCGTCGTGGTCATCGTGTTCATGCTCGCTCCTCGCCGATCGTCTGGTGGTGGATGGGTCGGACCGCCTCAGTGGGCGGCGACCGCGGGCTCCGGGTAGGACATCGACAGCCCGATCTCGCGGGTGGCCTCGAGCTCCTGCGACACCTCGGTCAGCTTCTCGCCGATGCGCTGCACGGAGTCCACGCCGAGCGGGAGCCGGAACGGCGGTTGCGGGTTGCGGCCGAGGTCGATGATGGCCGCCGCCGCCCGCGCGGGGTCGCCGGCCTGCGCGTGGTTCTGCCCGACCGACCAGGCGCGGACCCGCCCGGAGGTCTCGGCGTACTCCGGGAACTCACGGCCGGCGAAGTGCAGCGAGGAAGGGTCGAGGAAGTCGGTCCGGAACAGGCCGGGTTCCACCAGGCACACCTGGACGCCGACCGGCTCCAGCTCCACCCGCAGCGCCTCGCTGAGCCCCTCCACCGCGAACTTCGTCGCCGCGTAGACGCCCCAGCCCATCTTGGCGCTGAAGCCGAGGACCGAGCTGATGTTGATGATCCGGCCCCGGCGCTGCCGCCGCAGCACGGGCAGCACGCTGCGGGTGACGTTCAGCAGGCCGAACACGTTGGTGTCGAACACCGCCCGGGTCTCGGCGTCGGTGGCCTCCTCGACGGCCCCGAGCAGGCCCCGGCCGGCGTTGTTGACCAGCACGTCGATGCCGCCGAAGCTCTCCACCGCGGCGAGCACCGCCCGGTCGGCCTGGGACTGGTCGGTGACGTCGAGCGGGACCACGAGCAGCCGGTCGGGGTAGGACAGCTCGGCCAGGCTGCTGGTGTTGCGCGCCGTGGCGACGACCTGTTCGCCACGCTCCAGCAGCTGCCGGACGATCTCCAGGCCGAAGCCCCGTGAGGCGCCGGTGACGAACCAGACGGACATGCTTCTTCCCTCCTGTGGCACGGGCCGACGGGTCGCCGGCCGGCGGTGTGGTCAGATGGTGTGGGCGGCCTTGCGCGCGTCCTCGCGGGCGCGGTCGAGGTCCGCGGCCAGGGAACGGGTGAAGTCGGTGGGCCGCAGCGCGACCTCGATCACCGGGTCGACGCCGATGGTGCGCAGCCAGTAGTTGAGGTACGCCGACTGGAAGTCGACGCCGAACTCCGGCGGGCACCCGGGGGTGTAGACACCGCTGGTGTAGACGACACAGGCCCGGCGGCCGGTGAGCAGGCCCTGGTAACCGTGTCGCGGATCGAGGCGGAACGTCAGCCCGGGCTGGGTGACGATATCAATGAAGTGCTTGAGCAGGTAGGGGATTCCGAAGTTCCACATCGGCACGGAAAACAGATAGTGGTCAGCATCGGTGAACCGGCGTACGAGTTCCCGGGTCTGTTGCCACGACATCGCCTCATCGGCGGAGCCGGTGGTGCCCGAGATGGCGTTTTTCTTGGCCGCCACCGCCACCGCCCCCACCGGGGGCAGGGCGGTCGCGGAAAGGTCCAGCACATCGAGGGTCGCCTGCGGGTGACACTCGAGGAATGCGTCGACAAACGCCTCGGCGACGGCGGCCGATCGGCTTCGCGGGCCCGTCGGAGTGGCCTTGACGTGCAGCAGTCTGGTCACTTCTCGACCCGCCCCCGCAGCGCACCGGACAGGGTCGCCCCGGACCGACCGCACTGACTGCCGAAAGCCGACAAAGGTGTCATGGTTGCACTCTCTGTGTCGCCGGAAGAACGGAACGTCAGGAAGGCTAACCCACCGACCGTGGGGCAACCAGAGCCATTTTCCGATCTCAGACAGTGCCACTGGGCAGTCCACTACCCAGCATCGATATCACGCCGTGAGCACACCGTCACAACAGGTGACCAAATGGCCTCGGAAAGGCTGGTTATAGACGCCCATCATCGGCACCGACCGCTGGAATGCAGCATTTCGCGTTAACCAGCCGATGTCGGCAACCTGACCCGTCAGTTACGAGTCGGCTTTCCGCATTCAACCCGGTGACCGCGCGGATGCCCGACCGTAAACGGCGGCGAAACACCCACCGGACGTGTTTCCCACCGACCTCCCGCACGCCGCGACCGGGCTGGCAAATGGCACCCCCGATCGGCCGGACATGGACATGTCGGGCGGCAGAATCCGCTGCTACGGTCGGTGACCCGCGCAGGCCCCGCGTTAACGGCGCCGGCCGGCGGACCAGCCCTCTCCCGCTCAGATCCGGAGATCTCATGAAGTCCGTAGCCACCCCGGCCGAGCTCACCGTGGCAATCGTGATGGCCGACATCGCCCTCGTCCTGCTGGTAGCCCACGTGTTCGGCGGAATCGCCAGACGGCTCGGGCAGCCCGTGGTGATCGGCGAGATCGTCGCCGGCATCGCGCTGGGGCCCAGCCTGCTCGGCCTGCTCCCGGGCGACCTGACCGCCGTGCTCTTCCCCGCCGCCGCCCGACCGTACCTGTCGGCTATCTCCCAGGTCGGCCTCCTGCTGTTCATGTTCCTCATCGGGTGGGAGTTCGACCGGCGCGTGGTCTCCCGGCACAAGAGCCTCACCCTGTCGGTGTCGGTGTGCTCCATCGCCCTCGCCTTCGCCCTCGGCGTCGGCCTGGCCAACCTCATCTACCCCCGGCACGCCACGATCGCCGGCAAACCCGTGCCGTTCCTGGCGTTCGCCCTGTTCCTCGGTGCCGCCATGGCCATCACCGCGTTCCCCGTGCTGGCCCGCATCCTGCGCGACCGCCGCCTCACCCACACCCGGGTCGGCGTGCTGGCGCTGGCCAGCGCCGCCATCGACGACGTGCTGGCCTGGTGCATCCTGGCGGTGGTCGCCGCGGTCGCCACCGCCCGTGACGCCACCGACCTCGCCCAGGTGGTCCTCATGTCCGCCGGGTACATCGCCGTGATGGCCCTCGCCGTCCGGCCCGGCCTGGCCGCCCTGATCCGCCGGGTGGGCCCCAACACCTACCAGCTCGCGGCCATCACCGCCGCCGGCGTCTTCCTGTCCTCCTACGCGACCACCTGGATCGGCATCCATGCCATCTTCGGGGCCTTCGCGTTCGGCTTCGTGATGCCCCGCCAGCCCGCGGAGGCGCTGGTCAAGCACGTCCGGGTGCCCTTCGAGAACATCGGCCTGGTCCTGCTGCCGGTCTTCTTCATCGTCACCGGGCTGAGCGTCGACATCGCCGCGCTGAGCCCGACCAACCTGCTCGAACTCACCGCCATCGTCCTGGTGGCCTGCGTCGGCAAGATGGCCGGCGCGACCCTGCCCGCCCGTGCCTTCGGCCTGCCCTGGCCGCAGGCACGCCGGTTGGGCGTGCTCATGAACACCCGGGGACTGACCGAGCTGATCGTGCTCAACATCGGCGTCTCCCTCGGCGTCCTCGACGGGCAGATGTTCACCATGATGGTCATCATGGCCCTGGTGACCACGGCGATGGCCGGACCGCTGCTGGCCACCCGCGCCGCGTCGTACGACGAGACGCCCGCGCCGGCCGCCGAACCCGTACCGGTCGGCAGGTGAAGACCGTGGGGCCGGCCCCGGTGGTACGCGCACGGCGTACCACCGGGGCCGGCCCCACGGATCAGTCCAGGGCGTGCCGCTGCCAGAGCTGGTGGACCTGCGCCTCGGCGGTGGCCGGCACCCCGGTGCCCGAGCTGAACACGTAGTCCCAGGCGACCCCGGACGCCTCCGTCTTCAGCACCTCCGGCAGGATCCGCTCCGCCACCGGCAACAGCCCGTCCCACGCCACGTCCACGTAGTTCGTCGTCACCGCCGGGTCCCGGTCGTGCGGGCCGGGATAGGGCGTCCGGGTCACCACGCCGTGCCCGACCAGCCCCCGCTGGCGGCCCTGCATCAACAGCCAGGCGTCCGCACCGACCGGGATGTTCACCCGCCGACCCACCGTCCACGACCCGGCCAGGGTGCGCTGCGGACAGACCCCCGGCGTCAGCGCCTCGTAGCTCGGCGTCCACCCGTTCCACCGCTGCGGGTTCCAGCCCAGGATGATCGCGGCCACCCGGTCACCGCCCCGACGTCCGCGCGGGCGTGCCGTCGTACCGCGCCACCAGACGCTTCGGCGCCGCCCGCCGCCACCCCTCCACCACCAGCTCCCGGATCTCGTCCGGGTCGGCCGAGGCGAGCTGGGCGCGGACCCAGCCGTACCGGCCGAAGTAGTCCGCCGGGTCGTAGGTGTCCGGGTCGGCCGCCATCAGCTCGGCCTGGTCCTCCTTGGAGGCCCGGATGATCGCCACCACACCGTCGGCGGAGGTGCTGGCGAAGATACGGTCGCGCACCCGGAACGTGGGGTGACCCCACGTCTCCTGTTCCACCGCCTCCGGCATGGCGAGAGCGAACTCCCGTACCTGCTCGGGTGTCAGCATTGTCGGTTCCCTCCGGGTCAGCGGGCACGACGCCCGCGGGCGGGGCGCACCGCCCATTAGACGGTCGACGCCGGGTGCCGTCCGGGCGGACGCGCCGGCCGTTGACCGGGAAGGACCGGACGGCGTCCAGCAGCGTGCCACGGCCCGGCGGTACGGGAAACGGCCACTTGCCGCCGTCCGACAGAGCCAATCGCCGCCGCCCGGGACCAGGCCCGGCGGGTGGCGGAGTGGTTCCGGACCGGGCGGCGATGTGGCACTGGCCGCCCCCGACTGCCGGCCATACCTTCAGGCCACCAATCCTGCTCGATACGTTCGGGAGTCAAGCCATGACCGGAATCAACCGCAGGACATTCCTCGGCATCACCGCCGGCCTCGGCGTCGCCGGCCTCACCGGCTGCGGCAGCAGCCTCGGCGCCACCGCCGCCAGCGGCGGCGACAGCAACACCGTCAAGGTCGGCCTCGTCATCCCCCAGGCCGGGGTCTACACCCCGCTGGGCGTGGACATCCAGCGGGGCTGGGACCTCTGGCTGCGCCAGCACGACGGCCGGCTGGGTGGTCGCCGGGTCACCACCGTCGTCGCCGACGAGGGCGAGGGCCCGCAGACCGGCGTGCCGGCGGTGCAGAAGCTGCTCCAGAACGACCGGGTCGACGTGCTGGTCGGCATCGTCAGCTCAGCAACCGCGCTCGGCGTCCGGGACCTCGTCACCAGCGCCCGCCGGCTGCTCGTGATCGCCAACGCGGGCGCCGGGGCCATCACCGGTGCCAACCGCAGCCCCTACATCTGGCGCACCTCGTTCACCAACGCCCAGGTCGCCGCCGCGATGGGACGTCACCTGGCCGCCAGCGGCGTACGCCGGGCCTACGCCATCGCCCCCGACTACGTCGCCGGCGCCGAGGCGATCAAGGGGTTCAGCGACGCGTACCGGGCCGGTGGGGGCACCATCGTCGGGCAGAGCCAGCCGCCGTTCGGCAAGACCCAGGACTACCAGCCGTTCCTCAGCCGCATCCAGTCCTCCGGCGCCCAGGGCACCTTCTGCTTCTTCGGCGGAGCCGAGTCGGTGGCCTTCGTCAAGCAGTACGCCCAGTTCGGTCTCTCCCGCACCATCCCGCTGTACGCCTCCGGGTTCCTCGTCGAGGGCGGGGTGCTCACCGCGCAGGGCGCGGCGGCCGACGGCGTGCTGTCGACGCTGCACTACACCTCCGAACTGGACAACCCCGCCAACACCGCGTTCGGGAAGGCGTTCCGCGCCGCCTACGACGCCGCCCCCACCGTCTACGCGGTGCAGGCGTGGGACGCCGCCGAGGTGCTCTCCCGCGCCATCGCGCAGGCCGAGGCCGTCGACGGCGACAGCCTCGCCGGGGCGCTCGGCTCGGTCGGCGTCATCACCGACAGCCCGCGCGGCCCGTGGTCGTTCGTGGAGCAGTCGCCCCGGCAGAACTTCTACCTGCGCCGGGTGCAGACCCGGGCCGGCGCACCGGTCAACGGCGTGGTCGAGGACCTCGGTCCGCTCGACCCGCAGGCCTGACCGGGTCAGCGGACGGAGCATCACGATGCCCACCGCGCAGATCGCGCTGACCGCGATGGTGAACGGGCTGGCCATCGGGCTGCTGCTGTTCATCACCGCCGCCGGCCTGTCCCTGATCTTCGGCATGATGGACGTGCTGAACCTCGCCCACGGGGCGCTGTTCCTCACCGGCGCCTACCTGGCCTGGTGGATCGGCGGTGAGCAGCAGACCTGGCCCTCGCTGGGCCGGGCGGTCGTCGCCGTCGTCGTGTTCGGGGCCGCCGCCGGTGGCCTGCTGTCCCTGCTGACCGCGCCGCTGTCCCGCCGCTCCCACCTCGAACAGGCGCTGCTCACCCTCGGCATCGCCCTGGTGGCCGCCGACGTCCTGTCCGCGCTGTTCGGCGACGACGTCCGCGCCACCGAACCACCGGCCGGCCTGGCCGGCACCGTGACCGTCGCCGGCTGGAGCTACCCCAGCTACCGGCTCGCCCTGGTCGGGGTCGCCGCCCTGCTCGCCGCCGCCGTGTACTGGACCGTCGAGCGCACCTCGCTCGGCGCGCTGTTCCGCGCCACCGTCGGCGACCGGGACATGGTCGCCGCCGTCGGGGTGGACCCGCGCCTGGTCCGCGGTGGGGTGTTCGTGCTGGGTTCGGTGCTGGCCACCCTCGCCGGGCTGCTCGGCGCACCCATCTACCACGCCCGTCCCGGGCTGGACACCACCATCCTGGTGCTCGCCCTGGTGGTCGTGGTGGTCGGCGGGCTCGGCTCCATCCGGGGGCCGCTGATCGCCGCGCTGCTGTTCGGCCAGGTCGAATCCGTCGGCCGGGCGGTGCTGCCCGGCCTGGCCTCCTTCCTGCTCTTCGGCACGCTCGCGGCGGTGCTCGTCGTCCGGCCGCGCGGCCTGTTCACCCTCGCCCCGGGAGGACGACGATGACATCCCTGGCCACGACCCACCCCGCCACCCGTCCCCGGCTGCGTCCCGCCGTGCGGAAAGCGACAGGCGTGGCCGCCGGCACCCTGCTGCTGGCCGCCGCCCCGCTCTACCTCGCCCCGTACGCGACGACGACGTTGACCCGCATCCTCGTCTTCGGGTTGCTCGCGGCGAGCCTCAACCTGCTGGTCGGCGTCGTCGGGCTGCCGTCGCTCGGGCACGCCGCGTTCTTCGGCGTCGGCGCGTACGCGGCGGCCTTCAGCGCCCTGCACGGCACGTCGGGCGTGTCGGCGCTCCTGCTCGGGATGGCCGCCGCCGCCCTGGTCGCGCTGGTCGCCGGGGCGGTCGCCGTCCGGGCCGGCGGGGTCTTCTTCCTGATGCTCACCCTGGCGGTCGGGGAGCTGACCCAGCAGGCGGCCGACAGTTGGGAGTCGGTCACCGGCGGCTCCAACGGCCTGTACGGCGTACCCGCGCCGACGCTGTCCGGCCTGGTCCTCGACCAGCCCGCGACGACCTACTGGTACGTGCTGGCCTTCTTCCTCGTCGGGCTGTCCGCCCTGCGCCTGGCGTCCACCTCCGCCACCGGGGTGGTGCTGCGGGGCATCCGCGACAGCGAGGACCGGATGCGGGCCCTGGGCTACCGGACCACGCTGGTCAAGCTCGGGGCGTTCGTCTTCGCCGGCGCCGTCGCCGGGCTGGCCGGCGGGCTCCTCGCCGCCCAGCAGCGGCTGGTCACCCCGGCCGACGCCGGTTTCGAGACCTCCGCGCTCGCCCTGCTGGCCGTGGTGATCGGGGGAACCGGCTCCTGGTGGGGGCCCTGCCTCGGCGCGGCCCTGGTCATCGTCGTGCGGGACTCGCTGGGCACGACCCTCGACGGGCACGGCCCGCTGGCCCTGGGGCTGCTGTTCGTGCTCGTCGTCTACCTGCTGCCCACGGGGATCGCCCACATCCGGCTGAGGAGGGCCGCCTCATGATCGACGTGCTCCGCTGCGACGACGTCCACCACCGGTACGGCGCGCTGAGCGTGCTGCGGGGGGTGCGGCTGACGGTGGCCGCCGGGGAGCGGCACGCGCTCATCGGGCCCAACGGCGCCGGCAAGAGCACCCTGCTCAAGCTGATCGCCGGCGAGGAACGCCCCACTTCGGGCACCGTCCACTACCGGGGGCGCGACGTCACCCGGGAACCGGTGCACCGGCGGGCCCGCGCGGGCATCGGGCGCAGCTTCCAGCACTCCACCCTGCTGGGGTCGCTGACCGTCGCACAGAACGTGAGCCTGGCGCTGACCGGTGGCCGGGTGCTGGCCCGGCGGACCGACCGGCACCGCCGCGCCGAGGTGGCCGCCGCGCTCGCCTCCGTCGGTCTGGAGGGCCAGGCCGAGGTGCCGGTCGCGGCGCTGTCGTACAGCCAGTGCCGGCGGCTGGAGATCGCGGTGGCGCTCGCGGCCAGACCGCAGCTGCTGCTGCTGGACGAGCCGGCGGCCGGCATGTCCGGCGAGGAACGGGGTGGGTTGGTGGAGCTGCTGCGCGGCGTGCCACCCACCGTGACGATCGTGTTCGTCGAGCACGACCTGGACGTCGTCTTCGACGTCGCGACCCGGGTCAGCGTCCTGCACCTCGGCACCGTGCTGTGCAGCGGCACGCCCGAGCAGGTACGGCGTAGCCCCGAGGTGCAGCAGGCGTACCTCGGCGGCCGGATGGAGGAGGTGCGCGGTGTTCCTGGCGGTGCGTGAACTGTCGGCCGGCTACGGGCAGGGGCAGGTGCTGCACGGGCTGGATCTCGACCTGTCCGCCGGGCAGGCGCTGGCCCTGCTGGGCCGCAACGGGGTCGGCAAGACCACCTTCGTGTCCACCCTCGCCGGGCTGCTGCGGCCCACCGGCGGCCGGGTGCTGCTCGACGGGCGGGACGTCACCGGCTGGCGGGCCGACCGGCTCGCCCGCGCCGGGGTGGCGCTGGTACCGCAGGGGCGGCGGGTGTGGCCGACGCTGACGGTGCACGAGCATCTGGCCCTGGCCACCCGGCACGGCGGCCGGACCTGGCCGACCGGGCGGGTCTACGAGCTGTTCCCCCGGCTGGCGCAGCGGCGACGGCACCTCGCCGGCCAGCTGTCCGGTGGGGAGCAGCAGATGCTCGTGATCGGCCGGGCCCTGGCCACCGACCCGCGGCTGGTCCTGATGGACGAGCCGTCCGAGGGGCTGGCGCCGATCGTCGTCGACGAGGTGGCCGAGGCGCTGCGGGCGGTGGTGCGCGACGGGCTGACGCTGCTGCTCGTGGAGCACGACCTGCACCTGGCGCTCGGGGTGACCGAGGAGGCGGCGGTGATGGTCCGGGGCCGGATCGTCCACCGGTGCCCCACCCCCGAGCTGCGCGGGGACCTGCCGACGATGCAGCGGTTGCTGGGCGTCGCGGCGTGAGACACGACCGGGTGCGGCCCCACCGTCGTCGACGGTGGGGCCGCACCCGCAGCGGGTTCAGCCGTCCACGGCCAGGTGGCAGCCCACCAGGTGGTCGTCGACCATCCCGGTCGACTGCATCAGGGCGTACGCGCCGACCGGGCCGATGAACCGGAACCCGCGCCGCTTCAGCTCCCGCGCCATCGCCGTCGACTCGGGCGTACGGGCCGGCACCTCCGAGGTGGAGCGGGGCCGGGGCCGGACGGTGTCCGGCGCGTACGACCACAGCAGGGCGTCGAGGCCGCCGTTCAGCGCGACGACGAGCCGGGCGTTGTCGATGGTCGCCTCGATCTTGGCCCGGTTGCGCACGATGCCGTCGGTGGCGAGCAGCCGCTCCACGTCGGCGTCGCCGTAGCCGGCGACCGTCTCCGGGTCGAAGCCGGCGAAGGCCGACCGGAAGGCGTCCCGCTTGTGCAGGATCGTCGACCACGACAACCCCGCCTGGAACGCCTCCAGGGCCAGGTGTTCGAAGAGCGGGGCGTCACCGTGCACGGGACGCCCCCACTCGTCGTCGTGGTACGCGACGTAGACGGGGGTGCCGGTGCACCACCCGCAGCGCGGCACCCCGTCGGGGCCGGTGCTGATCTGCATGTCGTCTCCTGTCCTGCGGCGTGGGTCAGCCGGTGGGGATGCCGGGACGCTGCGGCAACCGCTGCCACAGCAGCCGCAGCCCGGCGGTGTGCCGGTCGTCGAGCCGCAGCAGGAACGTCTCCGCCAACTCCCGGCGCCACCGGTCGAAGGTGGTCAGCTCCCGCCGGTGCACGCCGTCGCCGTCGACGCGGGTCAGCAGCCGGTCGACCAGCGACCACACCACCTCGCCCGGACCCCGGTTGGTGACGATGAACCGGCGGACGAAGGTGGAGCTCGACGCGGTCGAGAGCAGCTGGTGGGCGGCGACGAAATCCTCCGGCCGTGCCGGCCGGTCCTCCCAGTCCATCACCGTGAACGACCCGCGGGGATCATGGGTGAACCGCCACCCCCACGCCGCCTCGGCGAAGCCGAAGGTCAGTGGCGGATGCCGGACCACGCCGGGACGTAACGGCACCGGACCCAGCAGCCCGTCGCCGAGCCCGACGTCGACGAACCAGCGCCGGCCGTCCAGCCGGACGGTCATCGTCAGGTGGTTGGCGAACTGCACGCCGTCGGGCAGGGCGGGCGCCTTCTTCACCTGGCCCCGGTGCAGGGTCACGTCGAACCCCAGCGCGGCCAGCAGGGCGGCGAACGCGCCGTTGAGGTGGAAGCAGTAGCCGGCGTCGCCGTCGGCCAGCCGGGCGGCGTTGCTCGCCGGGTCGACGTCGGTGGGCAGCCCCAACTGGATGTCGAGATTGTGGTACGGAACCCGCCGGACGTGACGCTCGTGCAACCGGACCAGCGTCGCCAGGTTCACCCTGGGCCGGCCGGGCTCGTCCAGGCGGGCGAGGTAGCGGCGGACCACCTCGTCACCGAGCCTGGGCACAGACGGCTCCTGCATGTCGGGACGGTCACCTTCTCTGGGAAAAACGCCGGGGCGGTGCCATCGGTGGAGATGACACCGCCCCGGCCGGTCGTCAGCGGGTCTGCGGGCCACTCGTGCGGCTGCGCTTGAGCTCGTAGAACCCGGGTGTCTGGGCGACCAGCAGGAAGCCGTCCCAGAGCCGGGCCGCGTCCTCGCCCTTCGGGGCGGGGGTGACCACCGGGCCGAACAGCGCCACCGGGTCGCCGCCGGGCACGTGCACGTGGATCGTCGGGGTGCCGACGTCCAGCCCGACCGGCTGCATCCCCGCCTGGTGGCTCTTGCGCACCGCGTCGTCGAGCCCGGCGTCGTCCGCCGCGTCGGCCAGCTCACCGGGCAGCCCGCACTCGGCGAGCGCCGCCTTGTACAGGGCCGGCCCGTACGACTGGCCCTTGACGTGCCGGCGGGTGCCCATGGCGTCGTAGAGCGACCGGACGGCGTCCGGCCCGTGCTGCTGCTCGGCCGCCATCAGCACCCGCACCGGACGCCGCCACGGTCCGATGTTGCGCTGGTAGAACGCGTCGATGTCGGCACGTCCCTCGTTGAGGGCGGACAGGCTCATGATCTTGAACCGTACGTCGATCGGGCGCTGCCGCTCAGCGTCGAGCAGCCACCGGGACGTCAGCCACGCCCACGGGCACACCGGGTCGACGAACATGTCCACCAGGATTCGGTTCACTTCGGGCACCGTCGTACATCCTTCGGTTGATTCAACGGAAAGCCGGGCCGACCAGGCCGGCACTGAGGGTCGCCCCGTCGGCGGGGTCGATGAGCAGCAGCGACCCGGTGCCCCGGATGAGCCGGTACGGGTCCGCGGCGATCGGCTCGTCGAGGTCCAGCACCACGGTCGCGATGTCGTTGACCACCAGCGGGTCGGAGTTCGGGGTGTGCTCCAGGGTGGCCAGGTCGAGGCGGTCGACGATCGACGCCACCGTCGCATCGACCACCCGGGTCTGGTGCTGCACGAGGACCCGGGCCCCCTCGCCGAGACGACGCTCGGCGACGTGGCACAGCGTCGCGGTGACCTGCCGGGTCGTCGTCGGGATCCGGTCCGCCGCGACGATCATGTCGCCGCGTCCCACCTCGCCCGCCCCGTCGAGCTTCACACTGATCGACATGCCGGCACGGGCGTTCTCGACAGGCGTGCCGAGCCGCCCGATGGCGGTGACCACCGCCGGCCGGCCGGCCGGCGTGACCAGGACCTGCTGCCCGAGACGGAGCTGACCGGCGACGAGCTGACCGGCGAGCGACCCGTCGGGCAGGACGTACTGCACCGGCAGCCGGGCCGGCAGGGCGGTCAGGTCCTCGTCGAGGTCCACCTGCTCCAGGTGCTGCAGGAAGGTCGGCCCGGTGTACCAGGGCATCTCGGTCGAGGGGTCGACGACGTTGTCGCCGCGCAGCGCCGACAACGGGATGGACCGTACGTCGGGGACACCGAGCGAACCCGCCAGCCGACGGAACTCGTCGTCGATCTCGGCGAACCGGTCCTCGGCGAAGCCGACCAGGTCCATCTTGTTGACAGCAAGCACCACGTGCGGGGTGCGTAGCAGCGCGGCCACCGCGGTGTGCCGCCGGGTCTGGGTCACCACGCCGTGCCGGGCGTCGACCAGGATCACGGCCAGGTGCGCGGTGGACGCGCCGGTGACCATGTTCCGGGTGTACTGCACGTGCCCGGGGGTGTCGGCCAGGATGAACCGACGGTTGCCGGTGGCGAAGTAGCGGTAGGCGACGTCGATGGTGATGCCCTGCTCGCGTTCGGCCCGGAGCCCGTCGGTCAGCAGGGCGAGGTCGGCCTGGCCGTAGCCGCGGGCGCGGCTGGCGGACTCGACCGCCTCCAACTGGTCGGCCAGCACCGACTTGGAGTCGTAGAGCAGCCGGCCCACCAGGGTGGACTTTCCGTCGTCGACGCTACCTGCGGTGGCGAGCCGCAGCAGCTCGCCGTCGCGCGTGGTGTCGAGGCTGAGCGTGGTCACTAGAAGTACCCCTCCCGCTTGCGGTCCTCCATGGCGGTGTCGGACATCCGGTCGTCGGCCCGGCTCGAACCACGCTCGGTGATCCGGGACCGACTGATCTCGGCGATCACCTCGTCGATGGTCGCGGCCCCGGACTCCAGGGCGCCCGTGCAGGACATGTCACCGACGGTGCGGTACCGCACGGTGCGTTCCTGCACCTGCTCGTCGCGGCGCGGACCGCCCCACTCCCCCGGCGCCAGCCACATCCCGTTGCGCAGGAAGACCTCACGGCGGTGGGCGAAGTAGATGGCCGGCAGGGGGATCTCCTCCCGGGCGATGTAGTGCCACACGTCGAGCTCGGTCCAGTTCGACAGCGGGAAGACCCGTACGTGCCCGCCCGGATCGTGCCGGCCGTTGTACAGGTTCCACAGCTCGGGGCGCTGCTGGCGGGGGTCCCACTGCCCGAACTCGTCGCGCAGCGAGAACACCCGCTCCTTGGCCCGGGCCTTCTCCTCGTCGCGCCGCCCGCCGCCGAACACGGCGTCGAAGCGGTGCTGGGTGATGGCGTCGAGCAGCGGGACGGTCTGCAACGGGTTACGGCTGCCGTCGGGCCGCTCGGTGAGCCGACCGTCGTCGATGTAGTCCTGCACGTGCGCCACCCGCAGCGTGAGCTGGTGCTCCGCCACGACCTTGTCGCGGTACTCGATCACCTCGGGGAAGTTGTGCCCGGTGTCGACGTGCAGTACGGGGAAGGGCAGCTGGCCCGGCAGGAACGCCTTGCGGGCCAGGTGGAGCATGACGGCGGAGTCCTTGCCGCCGCTGAAGAGCAGGACGGGACGCTCCAGCGTGCCCGCCACCTCCCGGATGATGTGCACCGCCTCGGCCTCAAGCACGTCGAGGTAGGACATCCGCAGGTCGGGTGAGGTCTCGGATGCGGTCGAAGTGAACGCCATGGCGTTGTCTCCCCACAGGTGTCGGCCGGTCGGGCCGGTCAGGTCGAGGAGCCCGGCCGCACGTACCCGGCGGTACGCAGCTCGGGCGGGTAGACGATCGGCACGGTGGAGATGTCCTGGTCGATCTCCTGGTACTGCTGCAGCACCACCGGGGGCGGGCTGTGGTGCCAGTGGGTCTCGCCCCGGGTGAAGCTGACCGGGCCGCGCCAGGTGTCGAAGGTGCCCTTCTCCAGCGCGTCGATCAGCTCCGCCCGACCGACCCGGTCCGCCTGCCGCAGGGCCTGCGCGATGATCGTGATGTCGGTGAAGGCGTTGAGGGCGGTGTCCGGCGGCATCGTGCCGTACGTGTCGCGGTAGCGGTCCACGAACCACCTGCCGATCGGGGTCAGCCCCGACCAGTTCGGGCTGAACTGGGTGGCCGGCCACACCAGGTGCAGGCCGTGCGCGCCGAGCGCCTTCCAGTAGTCAGGCGCCCGCAGCGGCCACTGGAACGGGGCCAGCATGGGCACCTGCGGCAGCAGCCCGATCTCCGCCGCCTGCTGCACGATGAGGTGGTTGGTGCGCACCACCCCGACGTTGATCACCACGTCCGGCCCCCACTGCTGGATCTCGCGCAGCTGGGGACGCAGGTCCGTCGTGGACTCCTGGTCGAACTCCACGGAGTACAGCTCCATGGGCTCCTCGGCCGCCTTCAGCTCGGCGGTGAGCAGCGCGGCGGCGCTGCGCCCGAAGACCGTGTCGGCGTGGACCAGACCGACCCGCCGGAAGCCCTGGTCGGCGGCGAACCGGATCAGCACCGGGGCGCGTTCGGCCATCGAGGTGAACGTGCGGAAGACCGCCCGGCGCTTGCGCGCGGTGACCTCGGGGTGGGCGTTCTCGATGAACAGCGGCACCCCGATCCGGTCGGCGAGGTCGGCGACCTCCTCGGTGTAGCGCAGGTGCCAGGGCCCGAGCACGGCCAACGCCCGGTCGACGATCGCGACCTTCGCCAGCGCGCCGACCGCCGAGCGGGGCATCGTGCCGCCGTCGAGGGTGACGGTCTCCTGGTCGTCGCGGACGACGAAGTCGAACTGCAGGCCGTCGCGGATGCCGCCGTGGTCGCGGACGTACTCCGCGCCGATCAGGGCCCCGCGTGCGGTCAGCGTGCCGGCCGTCGGGTCGCCCGGCAGGGACAGCGGGGTCACGATGCCGATGGTGACCGTGGGGGCGCCGTCGACCGTACGGGCGAAGGCGCGGACCTGCTCGGTGACCGTCTCCAGCACTGTGGGTTCCGACGTGGTGCTCACGCCCGTCCTCCGATCTGGTACTTCGTCAGGTACGCGGAGAAGCGCTCGTCCAGCTCGTCGGCGTCCAGGCCGTAGTCCTCGGCCCGGTAGACGTGCTTGCCGAGCTTGTCCTTGCGGTTCGCGGCGAGGTAGTCGCGGAACGCCTTCTCGACCTCGCCGTCCCAGCGGGCACCGAGGAAGTCGCAGATCTCGGCCATCACCGCGATCGGGTCGGCCATCAGGCGCTGATAGTCGACGTCGAGCACCGGCTTGCCGGTCAGCGCACCCTGCTCGGCCCGCGCGTACAGGTCGAGCATCTGGGCGAAGCGCTCGGTCCAGAGCTTACCGAGCGCGAGGCGGTCCACCCGGTCGGCGCGCGCGAGTCGAATGATCTCGGTGAGGCTGCAGGTGGAGGGGATGGTGACGCTCGGGGCGCGGTGCATGTAGATCAGCCGGGCGTCCGGGTAGGTGCGGACGAGCGCGTCGGCCCGCCACAGGTGGAACGGGTCCTTGAGGACCAGCGTGTCGGTGGGCACCCGCCAGACGATGTGCTGCATCAGGTACCGGTGGTAGTCGTAGGCGTCGTACTGGTCCTGGGTCCGCAGCCACTCGCCGTAGGAGGGCACGGTGTAGCGCAGCTCGTACGCCATCGTCTTGAACGTCGGGGCGGTCAGCCGGTGGTCCTCGTCGGGACGGTGCGGCTCCCACAGGTGCACCGGCTTCAGCTTCGGCGCGACGGTGTAGTAGTCGACGCAGAAGTTCTCCGCGGCCTGCACGAGCGCCTGCCGGGTCGCCTCGTCGCGGTCGTCGGTCGCCGGGGCCATCAGCTCCCACAGGTCGGGGGACCGCAGGTCCGGGTGCTGGCCCAGCAGGTTGTGCATCAGCGTGGTGCCGCTGCGGGTCATGCCCGTGATGAACACCGGCTGGTTGATCTCCACCGAGGCGATCTCCGGGTTCTTCACCCGGGCCCGGTGCGCGGCGGCCTGGGTGGCCAGCGCGGCGACCAGGGCGCCCCGGACCGACCGGCGGCCGGCCTCGTTCAGGCCACCCTCGGTATCCAACGCCCGCAGCAGCCGGTCGAGGGCGTCCAGGTGCGCGAACTCGAAGTCCGGAACTCCCGCCCTGGCTCGGGCGGCCTCGACGAACTCGTCCACCCGGTAGGTGTCCTGAGTGGGTTCGATGACGGCGGTCACGGCGTACTCCCCTCTGTATGGCTGGAAAACGCGGCGGCTCGGGCTGCCGGTCCGTGCGGTCGGTGCCCCCGCCCCCACCGGGCCGGACGTGCCGACGGACGGTGACGAATGTGAACAGCGATCACGGTAGGTAGCGACGATAGGCACCCGACCACGGTCGGTACAGGGCCACATCAGTGGTCCGCACGGGACCAAACCCGGGCGGCGACAAGTGGCCCGGAGTACGGCCTCAACGTGGCTCTGGAGCACGGCCTGACGGCCGCCCTATGGTCGGCCCAGCCAATCGGCGACACACCACGGATCGGAGAAGAAGATGCCGCCGGCGACTCGGGCCGTCCCCCTGCTGCTGTGGGAGACGGGGGTCCGCGAAGGGATCGAGGACAGTCGGTACCGCCCCGTGGTGGCCGACTCCTGGCTCCTGACCGACGGCCGGGCCCGGGCGTACCGCCTGCACTGGCAGCGCTTCGCCGCGGCCGTACGGCGGTTCGGGGTCTCGGCGCACCGGGTGGCGTCCTTCGGGGCGTCGGTCACCACGGCGCTGCCCCGTTCCGGGGTGTGGTTCCCCCGCATCGAACTGCACCTGGTTCCCACGCAGCGGCTGGCCCTGCGGCTGCGGCCCGCCCCACCCCGGGTGGGCCAGGCACGTGGCTGGGTGTGGCCGCATCCGGACCCCCGGCGGCTGCCCCACCTCAAGGGGCCGGACTTCGAGGAGCTGGAGAAGATCAGAGCCGCCGCCCACGACGCGGACGCCGACGAGGCCCTGCTCTGCGACGAGCACGGTCGGGTCCGCGAGGGGGCGTTCAGCACCGTCTACTGGTGGTCGTCGGGGGTCCTGCACACCCCACCGGAGGACGGGCGGATCCTGCCCGGCGTCACCCGGCGGCTGCTGCTGGACCGCTGCGCCGAGCTGGGCATGCCGGTACGGCACCGGCTGCCCGGCGTGGCGGAGCTGCTCGACAGCGAGGTGTGGATCACCAGTGCCCTGCACGGAATCCGGGTCCTGACCCGGATCAACGGAGAGCCGACCGCCCCCGTCGACGCGCGGCGGTTGCACGACTGGCGCGCCCATCTCGACGCGCTGACCGAACCCCTGCCCGACCCCGAGGCCATCTGGCCGCACCGAAGCACCGAGGAGGCACCATGAAGCTCAGGTCACTACAGCGTCATCTGGCATCGGTCCCGCGTATGCACTTCGGGCGGTCGCACCGGGGGCTGCGGGCCCGGCTGGAGCTGCTGGCCACCCGTCAGCTCGGCGCGGGTGACTTCCTGTGGCACGCCCTGGAACGGGGGCAGGACCACGACGCCCCGCTGTTCCACCACCTGCCGCCCGGCGGCGGCCCGGACGACCTGGTCGTCTACAGCCTGGCGACACTGCGCGACCAGACCGAGCGGTACGCCCGGTGGTACCACAACGCCGGGGTCACCCACGGCGACCGGGTCGGGGTCTTCACCCGCAACGGCATGGCGAGCTTCGTGCACTTCCTGGCGCTCAACAGCCTCGGCGCGATCCCCGCCGTGATCAACCCGAACATGGTGCCCGACACCGCCGCCAAGTACCTGTCCCGGCTCGACGCGGTCGGCGTGGTGGTCGACGCGGACAAGCTCGGCCCGCTGCTCAACGGGATGGCCGACGCGCGTCCGTTCCGGTTCACCGCCTCGCAGGAGGCGATGCACGCCGCGCCGCCGGCCGGCCCGCTGCCCGGGGTCTACCCGTACCGGCACGGCGACCGCGACCCGGTGCTCATCTCGCACTCCTCGGGCACCACCGGCATGCCGAAGGCCGCCACGTTCGGCCACCGCCAGTTCTTCGCCGGCAAGCGCCCCCGGATCATGACGCTGCCGTCGGGCCCGGACGACAAGATGCTGCTGGCCTTCCCGGCCTCGCACTCGTCGGGCTACAGCTACATGATGATGGCCACCCTGATCGGCCTGCCCACCCTGGTCATGGAGTCCCAGGACGGGGCGACGGTGGCCGAGGCGATGCGGTGGTGGAAGCCCAGCGTGGTGACCGGCTTCCCGATCACCTTCACCGAGATGCTCGCGCTCGGCCTGGAGCCGTCCGCCGCGTCGAACGTGACGACCTGGATCAGCACGGCGGACGCCTCGCACGAGGCCCACGTCCGGGAGCTGGTCCGGCTCGGCCGGCACCGGGAGAACGGCACCTGGCGGCCGGGCTCGCACTACCTCGACGGGCTGGGCGCCTCGGAGATGGGCATGGCCCTGTTCCTGAACATCCACGGCCCCAAGACCAACGCCTACAACCGCTGTGTCGGCTACCCGGAACCGATCGTCGAGGACGCCGTCGTCTTCGACGAGGAAGGTCGGGAGCTGGGCCCCAACCAGGTCGGCTACCTGGCGGTGCACACCCCGACGGTGACGCTGGGCTACTGGGGCAACCACGAGCTGACGCACAAGTCGATCCGCAACGGCTACTGGCTCACCGGTGACATCGGCTACAAGGACGACAAGGGTCGGTTCTACCACTACGACCGGACCACGGACGTGATCACGACCCGGCGCGGCCCGGTCTACAGCCTCACCATCGAGGAGGAGATCTTCAAGGCGTGCCGGGCGGTGGTGGACTGCGCCGTCGTCGGGGTGGTCGACCCGGTCGAGCCGACCTCGTTCGCCCCGATCGCCGCGCTGCGCCTGATCGACGGGTCGGACCTCACCGCCGAGGAACTGCTGACCCGGATCAACCGGGCGCTGCGGGCGGCGGGCAAGCACGAGCTGGCCGCGACGGTCATCTCCAAGGGGGACACCAAGATCCCGCTGGGGGTCACCGGCAAGGTGCTCAAGCGTGAGGTGCGCGCGCAGTTCGCCCAGCTCCTGCTGACCGACGAGGACGGTGGGCTGGACGTGGCACGGACCCGCACCGAGCAGTCGATCCTGCGGGAGCTGAGCGCCTCGGTCGAGACGCCGCAGCAGGAGCGGGCCACCTCGGCCGCCTGACCGGCTCCGTGGGGTGGGCGGTTCCGCCGCCCGCCCCACGGCCGTGCTCACCGTCCGGTGAGGAAGTCGCGCAGGGCGGCACCGATCTCGTCCGGCGAGTCCTCCTGCACGTAGTGGCTGCCGGTGACGGTGACCTCGCGCTGGTTGGGGAAGGTCCGGGCGAACGCCAGGGCCCGGCCGGTCAGCAACGCCCCCGGCTCGGCGACCACCAGCAGCTTCGGCACCGGGGACGCGGCCAGCCAGCGGCCGTACTCCTCGACCACGGCGGTCACGTCCGCCGGTTCGCCCTCGATGGGCAGCTCCCGGGGAAAGGCGAGGGTTGGCCGCCGGGAGTCGGGGTCACCGAACGGCCGACGGTAGCGGTCCAGTTCCGCCTCCGACAGCGGCCGCACCACGCTGCGGGGCAGCACCACCTCGACGAAGAAGTTCTCCTCGAGCACCAGGCGTTCCCCCTCGGGCGAGCGCATGGCGCGGAAGAGCTGGTCGCGGCCGGCCTCGAAGTCGCTCCACAGGCGGGGTTGGACGATCGCCTCCATGTAGGCGACGGCCCGGACCCGGTCGGGGTGCCGGGCCGCCCAGTGGAACCCCAGCGCCGAACCCCAGTCGTGCAGCACCAGCGTGACCGGCTGGTCGCCCACCACGGCGTCGAACCAGGCGTCGAGGTGGCGCACCTGGTCGGTGAAGCGGTAGCCGCCGTCGGACGCCGGGCCGGAGTCGCCCATGCCGACCAGGTCGGGGGCGAGGCAGCGACCCAGGTCGCGGACCGCCGGGATGACGTTGCGCCACAGGTACGAGGACGTGGGGTTGCCGTGCAGGAACACGATCGGGTCGCCGGCCCCCACGTCGACGTACGACAGGTGGGTACCGCACAGCTCGATGCGCCGGCGCGGGTGCGGGTCGGCCGCGGAGACGGAAACCGCGGCGGGTGTGGAACTCGTTGTCACTGGTGGACCTCCTCGGCACAGTGATAGCAAGGGGTCCGGGCAATTCCGTGGCATCATCGTGACGGCGTGTCCCGCCGTAGGCGACCGTTTCGCGCTCAACGGGGCGACGCCATTCATGAATTGTTCGCGAGAATTCAAACAATGACATGGCGAATCCTTTTCGGCTCCACCGTGCGCAGGTGGGGCCGCTTCGTCGTCGGGTGGGGCCACCGGTGGAAGTGGCACCGACGCACGGCCGGACATGGGCCTGTCCCCCGGTGCCGTTCGTTTCGTACGTTTCTCTCGTCGAGTCGACCGCGCGGCCGGGCCCCGTTCCGGTTCCCCGGATGCCACGGATTGGTCGACGCACACGTGGGATTTCCGTCGGTGGAGATTCCGACCGGCTTTTTCGCACAGAGAGGGAGCAGCAGATGCAGGGACTGATCCAGGTGGCCGGGGTCATCGACCAGGACGAGGCCGACCTGATCTGCGCGGAGGGCGCCGACTGGCTGGGGTTCGCCCTGCGGCTGCCGGCGAAGAACGAGGACCTGTCCGAGGCCGACGCCGCGGCCATCGTCGCGGCGATCCAGCCCCGGCACCGGGGCGTCCTGATCACCTACCTGACCGAGGCCGACGAGATCCGGCAGTTCTGCGCCGAACTCGGCGTCACCGCCGTGCAGCTGCACGGCGACGTCGAGCCCGCCCAGCTGGAGAAGCTGCGCCGGATCGACCCCGACCTCTACGTCCTCAAGAGCCTGGTGGTCAAGGAGGACAACATCGACGAGCTGACCAAGATCGTCGACGAGAGCGCCGAGTGGGTCGACATGTACATCACCGACAGCTTCAACCCCGCCACCGGGGCCAAGGGCGCGACCGGCCTGACCCACGACTGGTCGGTCAGCGCCGAGCTGGTCCGGATCGCACCCCGGCCGCTGATGCTCGCCGGTGGCCTGAACCCCGACAACGTGGCGGCGGCCATCGCGGCCGTACGCCCCGCCGCCGTCGACGCGCACACCGGCCTGGAGGGCCCCGACCGCCGCAAGGACCGGGCCAAGGTACGCCGGTTCGTCACCGCCGCCCGCCAGGCGTTCGCCGACCTCGCCGGACAGGACTGAGAGCCATGACCGACACCGCCATCGCCCCCACCGTGACCACCCCCGCCGTGGCCGACCGGCTGCACCTGCTGCCGCAGACCAACCGGCTGCGCACGCTGCACACGGTCATCCGGGACCGCGACGCCTCCCGGGCCGACTTCGTGCAGACCTCCGCCCAGATCTTCCGGCAGCTCCTCGACACCGCCCTGGACCTGCTCCCGGTCGTTCCCGCGCCGGTGCGCACCCCGGTCGGGCAGACCTACCACGGGCTGCGCCCGGCCGCGCCGGTCTGCGGGGTGTCCATCGCCCGCGCGGGCGAGAGCATGGAGTCCGAACTGCGGGCCATGCTGCCGCAGACCCGGATCGGCAAGATCCTGATCCAGCGGGACCGGACGACGAAGCTGCCGCACCTGCACTACGCGGCTCTGCCGCCGGACATCGCCACGTCCCAGGTGCTGCTGCTGGACCCGATGCTCGCCACCGGCGGCACCGCGCTGGCCGCCCTCGCGCTGCTGCGTGAGTACGGGGTGTTCGAGGAGGACGTCGTCTTCGTCACCCTGCTCTCCTCGCCGGAGGGCATCAGCGCCGTGCACGCCCACCACCCCCGGGTGCGGATCGTCACCTCCGCCATCGAGGAGCGCCTCAACGCCGACGCCTACATGGTGCCCGGCATCGGCGACTTCGGTGACCGCTACTTCGGCACGGACCAACCCCGATGAGGCGCGGCGGAATCGGCGACGTCGGCCTCACCGCACTGGCCCCGGCGATCTGGGGCAGCACGTATCTCGTCACCACCGAGCTGCTGCCCCCGGGCCGGCCCTACCTGGCCGCCCTGGCCCGCGCCCTGCCCGCCGGGCTCGCCCTGATGGCGCTCGGTCGGGTGGTGCCGCGCGGCGCGTGGATCTGGCGGGCGCTGGTGCTCGGCACCCTCAACATCGGCCTGTTCTTCGTGCTGCTCTTCGTCGCCGCCTACCGGCTGCCCGGCGGCGTCGCTGCGCTGATCATGTCGTTCCAGCCGATGCTGGTGCTGATCCTCGCCGCGCTGCTGCTGCGCGACCGCATCCGGCCGCTGCACGTCGTGGCGTGCCTGCTCGGGGCGACCGGGGTCGCGCTGCTGGTGCTGCGCCCGACCGCCGCGCTCGACCCGCTCGGCGTCGTCGCGGCCCTGGCCGGCGCGGCCAGCATGGCCAGCGGGATCGTGCTGACCAAACGCTGGGCCCGACCGCCCGGGGTGGGGGTGTTGCAGTTCACCGGCTGGCAGCTCACCGCCGGCGGGCTCGTCCTGCTCCCCACCACCCTGCTGATGGAGGGGCTGCCCGACCACCTCACCGGCCCCAACCTCGCCGGCCTGGCCTACCTGGGGATCGTCGGCTCGCTGTTCGGCTACGCCGTCTGGTTCCGCGGCCTGGAACGGCTGCCCGCCCTGGCCGCGTCGTTCCTCAGCCTGGTCAGCCCGATCGTCGCCAGCCTGCTGGGCTTCGCCTTCCTCGACCAACGGCTCAGCCTGACGCAGCTCGTCGGCGGCCTGGTCATCGTCGCCGCAGTCGCCCTCGCCCAACGCAGGTCGTCCCCACCGGCACCGCCACCCGCCGCGGAGCCGGTGGCGTCACCCGCGCTGACCAGCCGGTGAGGCGTCACCCACCACAGGGGGAAGCATGCGCACCACGCCCGCCACCACCGACACCCACCAAACACCCGCCACCCTGCCGGACCTGCTCGACGAGCAGGTCCGGGCGGACCCCGGCGCGGTCGCCGTCCGGCACGGGCCGGACGGCGTCACCCGCCGGGAACTGGCCCGCCGCGCCCGTGCCCTCGCCGCCCAGCTCCGCGAACGCGGCGCCGGCCCCGACGACCGGGTCGGCCTGTTCGCCGAGCCGTCCGTCGGGCTCGTCGTCGGGGCCTGGGGCATCCTGTACGCCTCGGCGGCCTACCTGCCGCTGGCCCCGGACTACCCCGACGAGCGGCTGCGCTACATGGCCGCCGATGCCCGGATCCGCCTCGTCGTCGCCCAGGACGACCTCGTCGAACGGCTGACCGACCTGGTCCCGCCCGACACCGCCGTCGTGCCGCTGAGCGCCTGGCACGACACGTCCGGACCCGACGTACCCGGGCACCGGCCCCGCCCCCGCGACCTGGCCTACGTCATCTACACCTCCGGCAGCACCGGGCGGCCCAAGGGGGTGATGATCGAACACCGCAGCATCGTCAGCCAACTGCGCTGGCTGCGCGACACCTACCGGCTCGACGAGGCCGTCATCCTGCAGAAGACGCCGATGAGCTTCGACGCCGCGCAGTGGGAGATCCTCGCCCCGGCCTGCGGTGGCACCGTCGTCGCCGGCACCCCCGGCCTGCACCGCGACCCCGAGGCCATCATCGCGAGCATCCGCCGGCACGGTGTGACCGCGTTGCAGTGCGTGCCGACCCTGCTGCGGGCGCTCGTCGACACCGAGCGCCTCGGCACCTGCACCAGCCTGCGGCAGATCTTCACCGGCGGCGAGGCACTGTCCACCACGCTGGCCGCCGACGTACTCAAAGCGCACCCGGCGACGCTGGTCAACCTCTACGGCCCCACCGAGTGCACGATCAACTCCTCGGCGTTCACCGTCGACCCGGCCGGGCTCGACCCCACCGGGCAGTCCGTGTCGATCGGCCGGCCCGTCACCGGCCTGCGCTACGTCATCGTCGACGCCGACGACGCCCCGGTCACCGGCGACGCCGTCGGGGAACTGCTCATCGGCGGCGTCCAGCTCGCCCGGGGCTACCTGCACCGGCCGGCGATGACCGCGCAACGGTTCGTGCCCGACCCGGTCACCGGGGAACGGCTCTACCGCACCGGCGACCTGGCCGCCTGGCAGGCCGACGGCACCGTACGGTTCGTCGGCCGGGTCGACAACCAGGTGAAGCTGCGCGGGTTCCGGGTCGAACTCGACGAGGTACGCCTCGCCGTGGAGGCCCACCAGTGGGTCCGGCACGCGGGGGTGCTGGTCCGCGACGATCCGCGTACCGGGCATCCGCACCTGCTCGCCGTCGTCGAACTCAACCCGCGCGAGGCGGCGCTGATGGACCAGGGCCGGCAGAGCGCCCACCACCGGTCGAAGGAGAGCCGGCTCCAGGTCCGGGCGCAGTTGTCGCACGTCGGGGTGCGTGCCCCGCAGGAGCTGGCCGGACGGCCGGTGCTCGCGCTGCCCGGGGCCGAACCCACCGCGGAGCAGGTGCGGCGGGTGTTCGCCCGCAAGACGTACCGGTTCTACGAGGGCCCGCCGGTCACCCGCGCCGACCTGCTGGCGCTGCTGCGCCCGGCCCGGCCCGACCCGGTGCCGCCGCGCCCGCTCGGGCAGCTCGACCTGGCCACCTTCGGGGAGATCGTCCGCTACCTCGGGCAGTTCGTCAGCGACGAACGGCTGCTACCCAAGTACGGCTACGCCTCACCCGGGGCGCTCAACGCCACCCAGGTCTACTGTGAACTGCACCAGCTGTGGGGGCAGCCGTCCGGCTACTACTACCACCACCCGCTCACCCACGAGCTGGTCCTGATCAGCCCCGCCCCGCCCCGGCCCGAGCCGACCGTGCGGCTGCACCTCGTCGGCCGACGCCGGGCCATCGAACCGGTCTACCAGAACAACATCCGCGAGGTCCTGGAGATCGAGACCGGGCACCTGGTCGGCCTGCTGGAACAGGTGCTGCCCGGGTACGGGCTGGGCATCACCGCCACCAACCACACGCCGCAGACCCTCCGGCACCTCGACTGTGCCGCCGAGGACCTCTACCTCGGCAGCTTCGCGGTCACGCCGTACGCCCCGCCGCCCGACGACGAGATCGACCTGTACGTCCAGGTCCACCCGGACCGGGACGTCGACCTGCCCGCCGGGCAGTACCGCTACCACGGCGGCGAGTTGGTCCGCCTCGACGACGCCCTGGTGCAGCGGCAGCACGTCATCGCCATCAACCAGCAGGTGTACGACCGGGCCGCGATCGGCATCAGCATGATCAGCACCACGTCCACCCGGTGGCGGCGCTACGTCGACCTGGGACGCGCCCTGCAACGGCTGTCCATGAACGACCTCGGCTTCGGCTTCATGTCCTCCGGCTACAGCTCCGAGACCGGCCACGACCTGCCGTCGGCCCACCGCATCCGGGGCATCCTGCGCCGGCACGGGCTGCCCGACGGGCCGTCGTACTTCGCCGTCGGCGGGCGGGTCAGCGCCGCCCAGGTGGCCGGCCGGGGCATGAAGGAGGACGTCGTCCACATGAAGGGCCCGGCGGAGCTGATCCGCGACGACCTGGCCGGTCGACTGCCGGACTACATGCTGCCGAACAAGGTGGTGATCCTCGACCGGATGCCGTTGACCGCCAACGGCAAGACCGACCTCACGGCGCTCGCCGCCCGGGTCGCCGACGACCCGGGCCCGCAACGGCCGTTCGTCGCGCCCCGCACCGACCTGGAACGTCGCATCGCCCGCCTGTGGGCCGAGGCGGTCCGCCAGGACGAGGTCTCCGTCCACGACGACTTCTTCGCCTGCGGCGGCAACTCGCTGATCGCCGTCGCCCTGATCAACCGGCTCAACCGGGTGTTCGGCGCGGCGCTGCCGATGCAGGTCATCTTCGACAACCCGACGGTCGCCCAACTCGCCCGGCGGGTCGCGCAACGGGACCAGGTGAGCGGGTCCCGGCTGGTGCCGTTGGCGCGGGGCCGACAGGGGCGTTCCGTCTACTGCTGGCCGGGCCTCGGCGGCTACCCGATGAACCTGCGGCTGCTCGCCGGCACCGTCGGACGTCCCTTCCACGGCGTGCAGGCGTACGGCGTGAACCCGGGCGAGGAGCCCTACCGCACGATCGCCCGGATGGCGGCCGAGGACATCCGGGCGATCCGGGAACGGCAGCCCCGGGGCCCGTACACGCTGTGGGGCTACTCGTTCGGCACCCGGGTCGCCGTCGAGGCGGCGTACCAGTTGGAGCAGGCCGGCGAACAGGTGGACCAGCTCGTCCTGATCGCCCCCGGGTCACCCCGGGTCCGGGTGCCGGTACCCCCGGGCACGGCCGACACGGCGGACTTCGCCAACCCGACGTACCTGGCGGTGCTGTGCTCCGTGTTCGCCGGCACGGTCACCGGTCCGGTGATCGAGGAGTGCCTCGCCACCGTCACGGACGAGAAGGGCTTCACCGCGTTCGTCCGACGGCACTTCCCCGCCCTGGACCTGCCGCTGGTCCGCCGGATCACCGGGGTCGTCGCCCGCACGTACGGGCTGCGACACACCGAGGCCGAACTCGCCAGGCGGCCGGTGCGGGCCCCGGTGACGGTGCTGCGTACCCGGGGCGACCAGGAGTCCTTCCTGGACACCCCCGTCGCCCGCCGCTCCCTGTCCCCCGTCGTCGTCGACCTGGCCGCCGACCACTACGGGGTGCTGCGCGAACCCGGGGTGCACCAGGTGGTGGCGGCGCTGCCCGCCCGGTCCCGCCGTCGCCCGGTCCGCCCGCACGTGAGCATCACCCACCTGCCGATCGCACTCACCGACGAGCAGCACAACCGGCTGGTGACCGCCGTCACCCGTGCCATGACCCGGGCCTTCGGCTGCGACGAGGACGCGGTGTCCATCGCACTGGAGGCGGTCCTGGAGGAGTGAGCCGGGCCCGGCCCGCACCCGCCCTACCCCGAACCCCGCCCTGCCCGAACCCGGTCCCGGGGCACCGGACCGGACCGACCGAGGAGCCAGCATGACACGCAAGGTCCACTCCACCGTCGAGGTGCGGTTGAGTGAGGAGGTCGCCGACGCCCTCGCCGAGGGACGGGCCGTGGTGGCGTTGGAGTCCAACGTGATCACCCACGGCCTGCGGTACCCGGACAACGCCGCCACCGCGCACCGGGTGGAGGACGCCGTCCGGGAGGGCGGTGCGGTGCCGGCGACGGTCGCCGTCGACGACGGGGTGATCCGGGTCGGCATGACGGCGGCGGACATCGAACGGTTCGCCGCCACCCCGGGCATCCCCAAGGTCAGTGCCCGGGACCTGCCGGTGGCGCTCGCCCGGGGTGGCATGGGCGCGCTGACCGTGGCGAGTTCGCTGATCGCGGCCGACCTGGCCGGCATCGCGTTCTTCGCCTCCGCCGGTATCGGCGGGGTGCACCGGGGTGCCGAGACGAGCATGGACATCTCCTCGGACCTCATCCAGTTCACCCGTTCCCGGGTGGCCGTGGTGTGCGCCGGGGCCAAGAAGATCCTCGACCTCGGGCTGACCATGGAATACCTGGAGACCCACTCGGTGCCGGTGGTCTCCTACCGCTCCGCCGACTTCCCGGCCTTCTACTGCGTCTCCAGCGGCATCCCCAGCCCCTGCCGGGTCGACGACGCGACGGTCATCGCCCGCGCGGTGGAGAACCACTGGGCCCTGGGCAACCACAGCGCCTTCCTGATCACCACCCCGGTCGACGCCACGGAGGCCGTCGACGACGCCGAGGTCGACCGGGCCATCGAGGAGGCGATGGTGGCCGCCCGGCGGGACGGGGTACGCGGCAACGCCATCACCAAGTACCTGATGCGCGCCGTCGACGCGGCCACCCAGGGCCGGTCCTCCCGGGCCAACATGGCGGTGCTGATCAGCACCGCCCGGACCGGGGGCCAGCTCGCCGCCGCCCACGCCCGCCACCTGGCCGACCTCGGGAACCCGGCCGCCGCCGACGCCCCGGTCGCCGTCGGGGTGGCGCACGCCCTGCCCGGCGTGCGGGGGTGACGGCGGTGTTGCGTTGGCTGACTGCAGGTGAATCGCATGGTCCGGCTCTGGTGGCGTTGGTGGAGGGGGTGCCGGCCGGGGTGGCGGTGACTTCTGCCGATATCGCGGGTGAGTTGGCGCGTCGTCGGTTGGGTTATGGCCGGGGTGCGCGGATGGCGTTCGAGCAGGATGAGGTCGAGGTCGTCGGTGGTCTGCGGCACGGTGTCACCCTGGGTAGTCCGGTGGCGGTGCGGGTGGGTAATTCGGAGTGGCCGAAGTGGCGGACGGTGATGGCCGCCGACCCGGTCGATGCGGAGGAGTTGGCGGGTCAGGCCCGCAACGCGCCGCTGACGCGTCCCCGGCCCGGTCATGCCGACCTGGCCGGCATGCAGAAGTACGGTCATACCGATGCCCGGCCGATCCTGGAACGGGCCAGCGCCCGGGAGACCGCCGCCCGGGTGGCCGTGGGTGCGGTGGCGAAGGCCCTGGTGAGGCAGGCGGTCGGTATCGAGATCGTGTCGCACGTGGTGGAGCTCGGTTCGGTGGCCGCGAAGCCGGGGTTGCGGCCGGTGCCGGAGGATGCGGAGCGGATCGACGCGGATCCGTTGCGGTGCCTCGATCCGGATGCGAGTGCGCGGATGGTGGCGGAGGTGGATGCGGCGAAGAAGGCTGCGGACACGTTGGGTGGGGTGGTGGAGGTTCTTGCCTATGGGGTGCCGCCGGGTCTGGGTAGTCATGTGCAGTGGGATCGGAAGTTGGATGCCCGGTTGGCGACGGCGTTGATGTCGATTCAGGCGATCAAGGGTGTGGAGATCGGGGACGGGTGGGTGCAGGCGCGGTCGCGGGGGTCGGAGGCGCATGACGAGATCGTGCCGACGGCGACGGGTGTGCGTCGGGTGACGGATCGGGCGGGTGGGTTGGAGGGTGGGATCACGACGGGTGAGCCGGTGCGGGTGCGGGCGGCGATGAAGCCGATCTCGTCGTTGAACCGGGCCCTGTCCACGGTTGACGTCACGACCGGTGAGGCGGCGACGGCGATCAATCAGCGGTCGGATGTGTGTGCGGTGCCGGCGGCGGCGGTGGTCGCGGAGGCGATGGTGGCGTTGGTCCTCGCGGAGGCGGTGGTGGAGAAGTTCGGTGGTGACTCGGTGGCCGAGATCCGCCGCAACGTGACCGGCTACCTCGACAGCCTCGTCATCAGGTGAGCGCGAGGAGCGCAGCGCAGCGGAGCCCCGCAGCCGCGAACGAAAGACCAATCGAGTGGACGTCCGGCAGGTCGGCGGCGTGCCGACCTGCCGGACGACCCGGACCACCCACCCCGACAGCGCCGCGATCAACGGCACCCGGCAAACTCCACGCTGATCCGACTGAACCTTCGGCTGGCTCGGTGCGTTGAGAGGTCGAAGCCACAGCCTGTCGAGGAGCGCACCGGTGCCACTGACCTCCACGTCCCACCGCCAACGGCTGGAACGACTCGTCGGTGGGGTGCGGCAACGGCTGTCACCACTGACCGGCGTCGTCCGACGGGGAATGTCCCGCCTGCCCGGCCCGCCGATCGTGGCACGGATCGTCGCCGGGCTGATGGCGCTGGCGCTCGCCGTCCTCGCCGGCTTCGCCGCCAGCACCGGATTCGGCACGGCCACCGCCCAGACCGTGGAGGGCAAACCGGTCCCCGCCGAGCAGGTGCCCCTGATCGCCCAGGCCGCCCTCTCCTGCCCGACCCTCACCGCGCCCCGGCTGGCCGGTCAGCTCATGGCCGCCTCCGGGTTCGTGGCCGACGCCCGCACCGACGACGGCGGCTCCGGGGTGGCCGGCCTCACCGACGAGCTCTGGCAGCGGTGGCTGCCCTGGCCCGACGCGCCCCGGCTGGACGTCGCCGCGAACATCGTCGCGCTGGCCCACCACATGTGCGACCTCGTCGGGCAGGTGTCGCACGGCGATATCGACGGGGACACCTGGCAGCTCGCGCTCGCCGCACACCGTTCCGGGATGCCCGCCGTCCAGGCCGACCGGGGCGTCCCCGAGGCGGCGGCCGGATACGTGCGGACCGTCGTCGGCTACGCCGAGTGGTACTCCCGTCAGCCCGACTTCGACCCGGACGCGGCGGACGCGTCACCGACGCCCGCCCCACCCGCGCCACCCGCCGGCAGCGCGCCACGCCCCATCCCCGACGAGCACCTGGCGGCGATCCTCGCCGCCGGCCGGACCTGCCCGGCGGTGACCCCGGCGAAGATCGCCGGTCAGCTCATGGCGGCGTCCGGGTTCAACCCGAACCTGCTCGGCCCCAACGGCGCGCAGGGCATCGCCCAGTTCCTCCCCACCGTGTGGAGCCGCTACGCGACCGCCGGCCAGTCACCGTGGGACGCCGCCACGGCGATCGCCACGCTCGGCAAGACGATGTGCGCCCTCACCACCGACCTGGGTGGGCTCACCGCCGACCCGTACCCGCTCGCGCTGGCCGCCTTCCAGTGGGGCCCGGGGGTGCAGGCCGGCGGCGCACCCGACCTGGGCACGGTGGACGAGAACGCGGGCCGGGTCCTCGCCTACGCCGCCTTCTACGCCCAGGACCCCCGGTTGGGTGGGCGTCCGTCCCCGCGTCCCCCACTGTCGGACACCACCCGGGGACCGGTACTGGCCCTGCCTACCCCCGCCGCCCCCACCGTCGCCGGGGCCGGCCCGGCACGACCCGGCGCCGCCGCGACCAGGCCGGCCCCGGTCACCACCCGGCCCACGACGGCCGCCGCCCGCCCGACCACCGCGCCGCCGGCCGCGGCCGCCACCGGTTACCGCATCCGTGGGTACGGCGGGAACTGCGTGTACGCGCCCAGCGCCGCCGACGGCCAGCAGCTGGTGGTCTGGGACTGCAACGGCTCGGCCCGGCAGAAGTGGACGTTCGGCGGCGACGGCACGATCCGGATGGGATCACTCTGCATGGACCTGGCGGACGCCTCCAGCGCCGACGGCACCCGCATCCAGCTGGCGACCTGCAACGGCGGCTGGGCGCAGAAGTTCTGGATCAACGGCTCCGGCGATCTGGTCAACTCGGCGATCGGCAGGTGCGTCGACATCCGGGACTGGTCCACCGCCAACGGCACCGGCCTGCAACTGTGGACGTGCACCGGTGAGGCCAACCAGAAGTGGACGCGGGTGAAGGTCTAGCGGGGGCCGGCGGGGCGGCCGATCCGGGCCGACACCAGCGCCGTCCCGTCGGCCTCCGCGACGGCGAAGAACGCCAGCGTGTCGATCGCGGCGGGGATCTCCCCGGTCACCTCCTGCGGCCCGGCCGTCGCCGTCCACTGCGCCACCTGGTAAGTGCGGGTGTCGGCGGCGACCGCGTAGAGGCGGTACCGCACCCCCGCCGTCAGGCCGACCACGGTTGCCCGGACGTCGGAGGCCGGGCCGGGGCCGTCGGTGCGGGCCGAGACGGTGACGGACAGCCGGGTGGCGGCCCCCACCCCCTCCACCGTCACCCCGGCGGCGACCGGGTTGACCGTGGACTGTCGGGCGTCGGGCGCGCCGCCCTGCTGCCGCTGCCCGAGCGTGACCCCCAGGGACACCGCCGCGACCATGGCGAGCGTGCCGGCGACGAGCCAGCGCCGTCGACCCCGCCGGGCCCGGTCGGGCGCGCGGCCTCCCGGACCCCGCCCGTCCGCGTCCCGGGAGGGCGGCCGGTCCGCCGGCCCCGGACGCGACTGCGACGGACCGGATGGGGCTGCCGACGGACGCGATGCGGCGTCGACGGCCGGCGAGAGTTCGGGGGCCGGCGTGACGCCGGGGGCAGGCGGGAGTTCGGGGGCAGGCGGGAGTTCGGGGGCAGGCGGCGACCCGACGGCCGGTAGGGCCTCGGCCTCGGCGGCCGGACCGGTGCGCAGGTCGGCGATCTCGCCGGGAGTGAGCCCGGAGAACGCCCCCACCAGGGGGCCCAGCCGGTCGCACTCGTCGAGGCAGATCGTGCAGGTGCCGAGGTGGCGTTCGAACTCCCACTCGTCCTGCGGGTCGAGGTCACCCCACAGGTAGGGGGCGCACTGCTGAAGGGGGGCGTGGGCCACCGGACCGGGGGCGTCGCTGTCGCTTCGGAGGTCGGTCATGGCCTGTCAGCTCTGCTCGGGGAGGCAGCGCCTCGCGGCCCCGCCGCCACAATCGTATGCCATCGCGGTCGTGGTGGACGCCTCACGCACCGTCGACCTCCCCGATGACGGCGCGCAACGCGCGCAGGGCGTAGTGGGCGCGGGACTTGACGGTGCCCTCGGCGATACCGAACTCCGCCGCGATCTCGGCGGTGGACAGCCCCCGGAAGTAGACGGCCTCCACCACCCGACGGTGCTCGACGCTGATCTTCGGCAGGGCGTCACGGATGGTCCGCGCCGTCACCACCCGCTCGGCCACGTCGGCGGTCGCCGGCATCCGGCTGAGATCCAGCGCGCCGACCTCGGTCGGGCGGGCCTGCCGGGCCCGCGCCACGTCGATGGCGACCCGGCGGGCCACGGTGAACAGCCAGCGCCGTTGGGTCTCCAGATCGGCGGCGAGGCTGTCGATGCTGCGCCAGGCCCGCATCATCGTCTCCTGGAGCAGGTCCTCGGCGAGCTGCCGTTCACCTGAGGCCAGCCGGAGCAGGAACCGGAACAGCGGCTCGGCGTGCACCGCGTGCAGCTCCCGCAGCCGCGCGTCGGGGGCCAGGTCGGCGGCGGGTGGCGGGGGCCCGGCGTCGACGGCCGACACGTCGGCGTCGACGGCTGCCGCCACCCCGATGCCGGCCCCGCCCGGCGCGTCCGCGTCCGGCCCGCGAGAAAGACCTGCCAACCGGTGCCTCCCCAGCACGCTCACCGTCCGCGTGACCGGCCGCGCGGGCACGCCCGCCCCTCCGGTCCCACGTCGATCCAGGAGAGCATACGGGGCACCGTCGGACCCGCTGTCGCTGATGCCGCCGGTCGCCCGACGGCGTAACCGGCTCCGATGCGGACGGTCCACCGGCCGCAGCCGCCACACGGTCCCACCGGGTCGGTCAGCCATGCGGGACCGTCGCGGGGGTGACGTCCTCGGCCCGCAGGGTACGCAGGTCCGCGACGGTCGGCCCGGTCAGGCCGCGCAGCCGGCCCGCCTGCCGGGTCACCGCCTCGTCGAGCACCTGGCGGGCGTACCGGCCGTTGCCGAAGGCCGGACCGTGCGGGGCCTGCTCGAAGTGCTGGCGCAGCGCGGTCAGCGTGTCGCCGGGGCAGTCGTACCCGCCGGCGCGGGCCAGCCCCTCGAAGATGGCGACCAGTTCGTCGGCGGTGTACGGGGCGAAGTGGACCCGTCGGGAGAAGCGGGAGGCCAGGCCGGCGTTCGCGGCGAGGAACTGTTCGATCTCCGCCTCGTAGCCGGCGACGATCACCACCACCTCGTCGCGGTGGTCCTCCATCAGCTTGACCAGCGTGTCGATCGCCTCCCGACCGAAGTCGTTGCGGGCGTCCGGTGGTGCCAACGTGTACGCCTCGTCGATGAACAGCACCCCGCCCCGGGCCCGTTCGAACGCCTCCCGGGTGCGGTGCGCGGTGTGCCCGACGTACTCGCCGACCAGGTCGGCGCGGGCCACCTCGACGAGTTGGCCGCCGCGCAGCACCCCCAGCGCGGTCAGCAGTTGCCCGTAGAGACGGGCCACAGTGGTCTTGCCGGTGCCCGGTGGCCCGGAGAACACCAGGTGCCGGGAGACCGACGGTGCGGGAAGGCCGGCCCGCACCCGGGTCCGTACGGCGGCCAGCAGGTCGATCAGGTCGGCCACCTCCTGCTTCACCGCGTCCAACCCGATCATGGCGTGCAGCCGGGCCAGCAGCGCGTCCACCGCACCGGCGGGCGGCCCGTCGTCGGCCGGGCCGGCCGCCGACTCGTCGAGGTCCTGCGGCAGCAACTGGGCCAGCTCCACCCCGGAGGCGGCACCGCTGCCGGACAGCCGGAACGCCTGCCGGCTGACCATCTCCTCGAAGGTCTGCCGGGCCACCCGGGCGTTGCCGAACGACCCGGTACGCGGCATCGACTCGAACCACGACTCCAGGGCGATCCGGGTGTCGTACTCCAGGGCGTAGTGGTGGCTGCTGCACAGCCGCTCGACGATCTGCACCAGCTCCGGTGAGGTGTAGCTCTCGAACTCGACGGTCTTGGAGAACCGGGAGGCCAGCCCCGGGTTCGCCGCCAGGAACGTGCGCATCTGCGCGGAGTAGCCGGCGACGATCACCACCACCTCGTCACGGTGGTCCTCCATCAGCTTGACCAGGGTGTCGACCGCCTCCCGGCCGAAGTCGTGCCCCGAGCCGCCGCCGTCGACCGGGGCCAGGGTGTACGCCTCGTCGATGAACAGCACCCCGCCGATCGCCTCGGTGAACCGTTCAGTGGTCTTCACCGCCGTACCGCCGATGTGTTCGGCGACCAGGTCGGCGCGCGCCACCTCGACGAGTTGCCCGCCGGGCAGCACGCCGAGGGCGGCCAGGATGCGGCCGTAGAGCCGGGCCACGGTGGTCTTCCCGGTGCCCGGCGCGCCCGCGAAGATCATGTGCCGGGACATGGGTGGGGCGGGCAGCCCGGCGGCGGCCCGCCGCCGGCTGATCCGGTGCAACCCGACCAGGGTCGCCACCTCCCGCTTCACCCCGGCCAGGCCGACCAGCGCGTCCAGTTCGGCCAGCAGCGGCGCGGCCGGGTCGTCGGCGGGCGGGGCACCGGCCGACGGCGTCGCCGGCACCGGCACGGCGGGATCGGCGGCCCGCACCGGAGCGGCCGGGTCGGGCCGCCCGGCCGGCTGCGGCGGCCGGTTCGGCCCGTCCGCCGCCGGGCCGAGGTCACCGGCGCGGCCGGTGGGTGCGGGCTCGGCGTCGGTGCCGACGAGTTCCACCGCGGCGTCGTCCACCGTGGTACGCAGCCGCCCGCCCGCGTTGCCCCGCAGCTCCGTCTCGACCAGCCGCACCGGCCGACGCGTCTGCACCAGCACCCCCGGCCCGGTGTTACCGAACACCTCGCACCCGGTCACCTCGCCCTGCGACTCCCCGGCGAACCACACCCCCGGCCCGTCGCCACCCCTCACCCGGCTGCGCCGCAGCTGCACCGTCGCCCCCCGTTGGACGGTCAACCCCGCACCCCGGCTGTCGAGCACGTCCACGCCGGTGGCCCGCAGCCGCCCGGCCGACACGACGAGACCGGTGGCGCAGTCGCGCAGGGTCATCCCCTCCACGGCCAACTCCCCGTCGGTCACCGACACCCCGGCCGACCCGGCGTCGGTCACCGCTCCCCCTCGCGCCCGGAGCCGCGCCGACTCCGCGACCCGCAGCCCCTCCTGCGTCGGCGCGGTGACGGTCAGGTCGTCGACCTCGGGCCGGGAGGTGCCCCGGGCCAGCAGCCCGGACCGGGTCCGGACGATCGTCATCTCCCGGGCGCTGCCGGTCGCCGCGTCGGCGAAGAGCAGACCGACCCCGTCGGTGGCGGTCAGCGTGCCGCCGTCGATCCGGGGCGCCGCCGTGCCGCTGACCACCACCGCAGCGCCGGTCGTCGTCTCAACCCGTAACCCCAGGTAACTGCCGGTGGCGGCGGCCTGCACGCTCAGCCCGTGCCCGCCCTCGACGCCGAGGACGCAGTCGCGCAGCGTCGGGTCGGCGGCCCCGTCGACCAGCACCGCCGGGCCGGTCGCCGTACGGATCTCGCAGCCGGTCAACTCGGGACTGCCCCCGGTCACCAGCACCGGGATGCCACCGGTGTCCACGATCCGGGTGTCGACCAGCCGGACCGTGCCGTCCTCGACCACCACCCCGGGACCGTCGACGGCGGAGACCACGCACTGCTCCACCAGCCCCCGGCCGCCGCCGGTGCACAACAGCCCGCTGCCGCGTACGTCGGTGATCGTGCAGCCGCGCAGCACCGGGTCGCCGCCGGTGACGGCGACCGCCACGGTGCCGATCCCGGCGACCGTGGTACGGACGATCTCACCGGTGCCGGCCCGTTCGAACAGCAGGCCCGCCCCGGCGGGGTTGCCCACCCGACAGTCCCGCATGGACAGCTCGCCCCGGGGCACGTGCACCGCGACCACACCACCGGCCCGTACGCCGCACCGGGTCAGCTTCAACCGACCGCCGCCGACCTGGACGGCCGGCATGTTCCCGCCACCACCGAGCAGCTCGATCCCGTGCAGCGTCACCTCGCCCGCGCCGACGTGCAGCGCCACCCCGTCGCCACCGTCGATGGTGACCGTGCCCGGCCCCTCCTCGGCGATCAGCGTCACGTCGCCGCCGAGCTGGAGCTGTTCCCGGTACACCCCGGGCTGCACGACGACGGTGGCACCGGCCGGGGCGACGGCCAACGCGCCGGCGATCGTCGGCGGGCACCCCGCTTCCGTCTGGGAGACCGCCATCACGGTGCTGTTCACCCCTCACCACCCTCTCGTCTGGTTGACTCCATGCGCCCCGCCACGGGCGGTCACCCCGACGGCGGGGCGAACAGCCGCCCCGTCCCGTCGACGCCGACCCCCACCGGTAGCGGCGGGGTGCCGCCGGCTGCCGCGTCCCCCACCCCGACGGCCGCCCGCAACCGCTCCAGCGTCTGCTCCCCGCCCCGGGTCGGCCGGCCGGCCGGCAACTCCCGCAGGAAAACCAGCCGCAACTCCCGGTCGCCCACCGGCTCGTCCGCCAGCACCTGGAAGCAGGTCCCGGCGGGGAAGACCGCCGTACCCTCGGTCCGGGGTCCGGTGTGGACGCCGGCCGGCGTGGCACGGGCCCCGGTGCCGGCCGTACCGAGACCGCCCAACCGGCGCGCGCCGACGGACCAGATCACGAACCGCACCCCGGCGTCCGGCACCGGCGCGGGCGTCGGGTCGACGTCGAGGAAGGCCGGCTCCACCAGCAGCGTGCCGGGCGGGTAGCCGCCCGGCGGTGCGACGGCCGCGGCGCGGAAGACCGGGCCGAAGACCACCGGCAGGCGACGCAGCCCGTAGCCCACCCAGCGGGCCAGCGCCACCGGATCGTCGGCCGGGGCGGCGTCGCCCCGCAGGACCGCGTTCACCGTCTCCCGTTCCCCGGTGCAGTAGGCGCGGACCGCGACCAGGCCCACCGGCAGGTCCGGCGCGCTCACCGCGGCCACCCGCAGGCCGGGTTCCTCCGCCAGGGTCCGGGTCACCACCTGCGTGTACGAGTCGTAGCGGCCGGCGAGGATCCGCCGCAGCGCCGTCCGGTCCCCGGCGGTGGGCGCACTCCCGTCCAGCCGGAACGTCACCGGGACCCGCGTCGGGCCCGGCGGGGCCGGTCGCGGTCCGGGGACAGCGGCCGGCGGCACGCCGGGGTCGCCGGTCACCGGGCCGGACGCCGGTTCCGCTCGGCCGGGTGCTGTGTCGGGCGTCCCGACCGGGATGTCCGGACGGTCGGGTGCCGGGGCCGGGGCCGGTTGGTCGTGGGCTGCGGCGGGTGGCAGGGTCGGGTCGGGGGCCGGACTCTCCGGGCCGGGTGGGGACGCGTCCGTCGGCTCCGGGGCCGGCGGACGGCCGTCCCCGGCCCCCTCCGGCGACCCGACCCGCAGCAGGTCGAGCCGGGGAGCGGCGACCCGCCGCCAGCGGTCCGCACAGTCCACCGGCACGGTTGCCGGGTCGACGGCCGACGCGGACACGCCGATCAGGAGCACGCCCGGGGTGTACGGGGCCGCACCGGCACCGTCCGACGGCGCGGCGGCCGGCCCGGCCCGGCGGGCGGCGGTCACGGCAGGCTCGGCACGGGTCATGACGGGCGCGGTGCCGGTCGTGGCCGGCGCGGCACCGGTCGTGGCGGGCGCGGCACCGGTCGTGGCCGGCGCGGCACCGGTCGTGGCGGGCGCGTCGTCGGATGGTCCGGGGGTGGCGGGCGCGATGGGTGGCGTGGGAGGCGCGGTGGGCAGGGCGGCCGGGGTGGGGAGGACCGGGCCGAGGTCGGTCACCGTGCGGGCGGTGCCGGCCGCCGGCCGGGGACGCCACCTGCGGAACGTGCCCGAGGTGGTCAGCAGCCCCGTCGCGGTGACCTCCACCCGGGCGTCACCGGCGACGACCGGAGCGCCCAGGGCGTCGGCGAGGGCTCCGAACAGCATCCCGGCCGCAGCGGGGTACGGCGCGTCCCCGCAGAGCACCACGGGTCGCCCGGCACGCCGCAGGGCCGCCAGGTGACCGGCGAGCACCCCGGGTGGCACCGGCCGCCCGTTCACCTGGAAGCCGCCCGCGCCGAGCGCCACCTCGACCAGGAAGACGTCGAGCGGCACCGGCGCCCGCCCTCCGGGGCCCGGGAGATCGTCCCGCCCCACGGGAGTCCCGGTGGGCGGCGTCCCGGCGGGGTCGGGCAGAAAGGACCAGCCACCGGGGACCGGTCGTCCCGGCGGGCGGCCCCGGTCAACGGCCGGCTGCCCGCCGGGAGCAGCCGGACCGCCACCACCCGTCCGCCCCGGCCGTCCCGCGTCCTCAACGGACCCGACGGGCCCGGCGGCCGGTGGTGGCCAGGCGGCGGGCAGCCAGGTGTAGCCGTCTCCGACCGGGGCGACCAGCCAGCCCTCGGGGCCGCCGACCGGCCGGGACGGCCCGGCAGGTGGCGGGCACCAGGCGGCGGGCGGCTGCTCCGGTCGGGCCGGCCCACCGTCGGCGACGATCCACCGGTGGGCCACCGGTACCGCCCGGGTGGACACGGCCGGGGCGTCCAGCGGCACCGCCCCGTCGATCCCGAGATCCGTGGCGAGCCCGGCCGCCAGGTCAGGCACCGCCACCGGGTCGGCGTAACCGCCGAGCGGGACCAGCCGGAACCCGGCGGCCGACCCGCCGAGCTGGCGGGGCAGCAGATCGGCCAGGAGAGCGAACAGGTCCGGCCGGGCCGACACGGTCGCCGAGCAGAGCACCACGGTACGGTCCGGGTCGGCCGGCAGCCGGTCGGCCACCCCGGCCAGGGCGGCGGACGGCTCCGTGGCGGTATGGACGACGAGCACGGCACCGGCGACGGCGGCGTGTACGTGATCGGGCGGGTCGGTCATCGTGGTCAGCCCGCCGCCCGTCGGACCGCGCCGGTGGCCTCGGCCAGCGCCGCCCGGCACCGGTGCACCGCCACCGCGTCCACGTCGGGGGGTGCGTAGCCGGCCGCCCGGACCGCCGCCAGCAGGCCCTCGTCCGGGGCGATCCGGTACCGGGTGAGGTAGTGCGCGGTGGCGGCGGACCAGATCCACCGGCCGTCGCCGAGCAGGTCCACCGGCACCGTGCGGCCCGGGGTGACCACGTCGGGCACCCGGGCCGGACTCGTGACGAGGGGGACCCCGGCGGCGAGGTAGCCGGCGACCCGGTTCGCCTCCACGGTCGACAGTCGGGCCCGGTCGGGGCCGAACGTCGGGTTCCCGGTCGCGTCGAGGGTGTCGAAGATGGCCGCAATGCGTACCCGCCCGGCCGGTCGGGCGGCCCAGAGCAGGACGGCCCCCGCAAGCGCCCGCCGGTGGTGCGCCGGCAGCCCGGCGAGGTGCCCGAAGACCTCGACCAGCGGGTCGGTCCCGCCCACCGCCACCAGGGCGGCCTGGAGCCGCGCGGTGAGCGCGACCGCCCCGGCGCGGGCCTGCACCAGGTAGACCCGGGTGGCCGGCGGGTACGGCGTCGCCGGGGCGGGCCGTCGCCAGACCCGCCACAGCCCGACCGGCTTCGCCTCCCCGCTGGCGAGGGCGTCGACGAGGGCGTCGACGGCGGCCCGGTCGACCTCGTCCACCCCATCGGACGCGGCGTGGGCGTCCACGCCGGAGGCGGCCGACCCGGGCGGGCCGGCGGCGTGGCTGCCACCGGGCGGCGTGGGGCCGGTGGGCGGGTCCGGCGTCCAGAGGTAGGGCGGGGTGCGGGCGTCCCCGGCGCGGGGCAGGCCGGCGAGCAGGTCGTCGGGCGCACCGGCGGCGGTGAGCAGCAGCACGTCGGGGTCGGTCAGCCGGATCTGCCGGGTAGCGGCGGCGAAGGCCACCATCCGGGCGACCTCGGTCACCTGACCGTCGGCCAGCCGGGCGCGGGCGGTGCCGAGCAGCGCGGCGGGGGCCTGCCCGGCGATCCGCAGCAGGAGCCGGTGCATCGCCGACGGCACGCTCATGCCTCCACAACGGCCGGCTCGACGTGCTGGTTCACCCCGGTCCGGGCGGGGTCGCACATCGCCGCGAAGAGGTACGACAGCGAACGGTGCACCGCCACCGCGTCGAGGGTCGGGGCGGTGTAGTCGGCGGCCCGGATCGCCGCGAGCAGGTCCGGTTCGGGGGCGAACCCGTACTGGTCGGCGTAGTAGGTGACCGCCTCCGACCACAGCCACCGCCCGTCGCCCCGCACGCCCGTGGGCACCTGGTCGGCGGCCGACGCCGGATCGAAGCCGTCAGCCGACCGGTGCGGGCTGGTCAGCAGCGGCACACCCGCGCCGAGGTAGGCCACGACCCGTTCCGCCTCGTCGTCGGCGAGGGTGCCGGGTGGGTCGGCGGGGTCCGGCGGGGCGGCCGTCCGCAGCGGGGCGGCGGGGCGGTCCGCCCACAGCAGCGCCGAGTAGGCCAACGCCCGCCGCTGGTACTCCGGCAGCTCCACCGGCTCACCGAACGCCTCCACCAGCGGATGCCGTTCCCCGGCCGCCTCCAGGGCGGACCCGATCCGGGCCGCGAGGACGACCGGATCCGCGCCCTGCACGAGGTAGAGCCGCTTCGGCGCCGGATACGGCGTGTCCACGGCCGGGTACCGCCAGGCCCGCCAGAGCCCCACCGGCCCCGGTGCGGCAGGCACCGCGGCCACGGCCGCCCGGTCGAGGTCGTCGGGCCCGCCCGGACCGTCGCCACCCACCGTCAGGTCCATGCTGTACGGCAGCCGCCCGCCGGCCCCGGCCAGCACCTGCGGGCCCACCGGGGCCATCCCGTACGCCACCGGCGGGGCTTCGCCGGTGGACAGCCCGGCGAGCACGTCGTCGTCCGCACCGGCGTCGGCCAGGACCCCGGCCAGCAGCACGCGCTCGGACGCGGTGAGTCCGATCCCTGCGGTCAGGCAGGTGAACGCCACCGCCTGGGCCACCTCGGCGAGCTGACCGGTCGCGAGCCACTGCCGGGCCGCGCTGACCACCTCGTCCGGGGCCTGCCCGGCGAGGCGCAGCAGCAGCCGGTGCACGGCGGTACGCCGATCGGTGGTCGGCCCGGTCGTCGTGGTCATGCCCCCTCAACGGCCCCCGGTGCTCGCCGGTTCACCCTGAACCGGTCACGCCCGGTCGGTCACCGGTCGGGGGCTGCGCCGCCGGCGGCGCGGGGGGCCACCGGGACGGTCCGGCACGGGCACGGGCGTCGTCGACGACGCACCGGGCGGGTACACCGGCAGTGCGGTGTCGCCGGTCGGTAGGACGTCACCGAGGCCGGGCACGACGACGGTGTCCGACCGGATCGTCGCGGCGAGCACCGCACCCACCCCCACCCCGCCCGGCACCACGTCCGGCGGCGTCACCTCACCCGGCACCACGTCCGGCGGGACCACGGCGGCCGGCACCGGAACCGGGGCGCGGTCGGGGCGTGGCCGGGAACGGGCGTCGGTGTCGACACCCAGCAGCCTCCGGCCGGCCGCCCCCTCACCGCCGACGGGAGTGCCGGCGGCGGTCACGTCCAGCGGACCGGTCGACCGGCGGGCCAGCAACTCGACGGCCCCGGCGGCCCGGTCGACCGCGGCGGGGTCCGGGGTCCCGTCGCCGAGCCCGTCGACCACCCCCTGGTACGCGTCGAGCGCCGCGTCGACCGCCCCGGAGAGATGCCCGTCGGGAACCGGGCCGGTGTCGTCCGGCGCGGCGAACCACAGTGCGCCGAGCGCCCGGGTCAGCAGTTGCCAGCCGTACACCTGCACGACCGGCCCGTCGAGCACGATCCCGGCGTCGCCGCGCAGCTCAGCCACGGTGGCGCGGAACCGGGCCAGCGCCGCGACGGGGTCGGTGTCGTCCGGCTGCTCTGCGTCGGAGGCCAGGTCGAGGTCGCGGTGGGCGGCCGGAGCGAGGTCGATCAGCGGCACCAGGTCCACGACCGCGTCGAGCGCCGCGACGGCCCGCGCGGCGACGGCCGCGACGTCGACCTCCCCGGTACGCCACTGCCGCGCCCACTGACCCGCCAGCCAGCGGAAGTCGTCGAACAGGCCACCGACCCGCCCGGGTCGGGCCCGCAACGCGACGGCGAGAGTGGGGGTGGCGAGCACCGGCAGCAGCCGGACCAGGACGGAGCCGAGTCGCAGGACGGCCAGGGCCGGGACGTCCCGGACCGCCCCGGCGGGCAGCCCGGCGAGGGCCGTGCGTGCCTCGGCGACCCGCAGCAGCAGGTCGCCCCGCAGTTCCCGCCCGTCGTACACGCCGCCGACCGCCCCCCGGGGCGGCGGATCGTCGGCGGGTGCCACCCGGCGTAGGGACACCTCGACGCGCATCTCCCCCGGGTTGCCGGGCCGGACGAGGGAGGTCACCCGGGGAAGGACCCGCACCGGCGGCACCCCGACGGGCAGCCGGGCGTCGACCTGCCCCCGCAGGAAGTCGGCCGCGGTGGCGGCGAGAACCCCGGCCGCCGCGGTGTCCCGGGGCACCATGAGCACCTCCGGATGCACCCGCAGGACCAGGTCGAACTCCAGCACCGTACGGTGGGCCACCGGCTGCGCCGGCCCCGCCAGCCAGGACGCCACCACCGCCGCCCGGCCGGCCAGCGCCAGGCGTGCCTGTGCGGGCACCAGCATCCAGTCGCTGACCGGTTCGGCGGCGCTGAGCCGGTGCTGCTCGGCGGTGGCGGTCGGGGGTGCGGTGTCACCGAGCAGCTCCAGGTCCCACGGCTGCGGGGCCAGGTCCACCCGGTCGAGGACCGCCAGGAGGGCGGGACGCGTCGCTACCCGGACCGGGAACTCGACCTCGGCCCGTCCGGGTAGTGCCCGCCACGCCCGTTCCAGCGCCGCCGCAGCCGGTTCCTCCCCCGTGGTCGGCTCGTCCCCCGTCGCCGGCCGACCCGCCCGGCCGTCGGGCGGTGGTCGCCGCCGCGCCGGGTCCGTGCCGTTCTGCGGGGCGTAGGGCGCGACACCGGTCGGGGGCCGGACCGGGTCCGTGCCCCGGTACGCCCCGTCGGCGTCCGGCTCCCCGATCAGCGCCGCCAGCAGGTGCAGGTGACGTGGTCGCAGCCCGCCCCACCGCATGGCCCGCAGCTGGGCCTGTTCGTCGTCGGACAACGCGGCCCGTTCCTCGTCGCCGAACGCGTCACCGGGCACGCGGGCGAGGTCGCCGAGGAGGCTGCCCGGCACGTCCGGGCGGTGCGGGGCGGTGCTGTCCCGGGACTCGTCGCGCAGGCCGAGCTGGTGGGCCAGCTCGTGCGCCAACTCCTCCTCCTCGGCGTCGGTGCGCCAGTGGTACTGGTCGGTCGGCCCGTCGTCGACGACCTGCACCACGAGGTGGGCGTCGCGCGGGGAGGTGGCCCGCGCCACGGTCACGTGCAGCCGGTCGCCACGCCGGTTGGGCAGCACGTACGCGGCCTCCTCGGCGTAGCCGTCGCCGTTGAACACCCGGTGCACCCCCCGCTGGAGGGTGGCGAGCATCGTCGCGTCGGGGTCGTCGTCGAGCCACACCCGTACGGTCAGGTCGACCACCGGCTGGCCGTCGTGACGGAACCGGCGGACCTCGAAGCGTGAGGTGACCTCGTACCGGTCACCCGGCTCGGGGCCGGGCCGGCTCACCGGGTCGACCCAGTGGTGTTCCCGGACGGCGACCGGCGCCATCAGCCGGCGCACCGTCCACTGCACCGGCTCGTCCCGCGCGCGTAGCACCGCCCCGGTGTGGGTGTGCAGCAGGACCCGCTCGTCGTCGGTGGTCCCCGGTCCGGCCACGTCGGGCGTCGGGCCGGTGATCGCGGTACGCAGGTCGGCGGGGAGGGCGCCCGTCCGGCCCGCGTGCTCCGGCCGGAAGACGCGCCACCCCTCCAACTCGTCGTGGCCGGTGGCGGGCACCGTCCTGACCTCGCCGGTGCGGGTCGAGACGTCGAGGGTCGCGCCGTGGGTCACCACGACCGGCGCGATGGTGACCCTCGGTTGGTCGGCCACCGCCCGGCCGAGCGTGTCGACAAGGGTCTGCGCCGCCAGGTACGGCAGCGGATGCCCGATCAGCAGGATTCCGTCGACCGGTACGGCCGCCGCGGTGACCGCCCGGACGACCACCTCCGCCCAGCCGGCGACGTCGGACGGCGCGTCGGAACCGGCGAAGACCACCTGGTAGCCGGGCGGGGCCTGGATCAGCGGCAGGACGGCGAGCACGGCCGGGTCGTCGGTGCCGAGGACGGGAGGCAGGGCGTCCTGCGGGTCCGGCGACTCCACGTGCAGGTGGACGGTCACCGGGGGCGTCACGTCGGCGTCGACGTCCAGCGGCGTCAGCACGCCCCCGGGGCCGATCCCCCACCGGCGGTGCGGGGCGGTGGCGGCGTCGTACGCCGTCGGCAGGAACTCCAGCCAGGGTCGTACGCCGTCGGGCCCGTCGGTCCGCACGTCCTCCCGCTCCGGATCCCAGCTCGCCGTCACCTCGTCGGACAGTGCGTAGACGGGCCGGCCGGTGAGATCCGCGAGGCGTTGCAGGACGACGCCGTGTTCGGTGCGGGCCACCTGCCGTACGACACGGATCGCCGTCACCTCGTCGGGGAGCGGCAGCAGCGGGCGCAGCGACGTGTCCGGGTCGTCCAGGGGCAGTTCGACGGTGAGCAGCCCCGGTGGGCCGGCGACCCGCCACATGGGCCAGAACCGCTCGTCGGTCGGGAGCGCCAACTGCACGCCGCCGGGCCGTGGCACCGTGGTGCCGGTGACCCGCAACGCCTCGTCGAATGCCGCGCCCGCTGCATGCCGCAGGGCCGCCGCCTCGGCCTGGGCGGCGAGGCCGTCGACATGCTGGGCACCGAAGTAGCGGACCTCCAGCACCATCAGCGGCAGCGCGCCGTTGGCGTCGTCGAGGCCGTCCAGCACGGTCATCCCCCCGTACGCGGCCTGCTGGGACATCCCGCCGCCCAGGTAGTCGATGACCGTGCTCTTCCCGTCGAGGCCCGGCAGCGCGAAGAAGTCGCCGGTCAGCGGAACCTTCAACTTCCGCTCGTACCGCTCGGCGAGATCGGGCAGCCGGGTCGTGAACAGCTCCTGGAACAGTTCGGCGATGTCGGCGAAGTTCTCCCGCAGGTAGGAGACCGTGCCGTCCGGCAGTTCCCCGATCAGCGTGCCCATGTCGTGCCGGGAGAGCACCGCCACGTTCTCCTTGACCAGGCCCGGATGCAGCCAGATCCCGGTCATGCCGGCCGTGTTGGCGTACAGCACGGCGGCGACGCCGCGCAGCTCCGCGACGTCCCGGGCGCTGCCGCCCTGGGCGGCGAAGTGGCCGGCCACCGTGTCGGCGAACGTCAGCGCGTCCTCCAGGTGGGGGCGGGCGAAGGAGGGGGAGACGCTCGTCGGGCTGCGCCAGGTGCGGGCGGCGACATAGCTCAGGAACGAGTACGCCCCGGCGAGCGGAACGCCGACGCTGTGGTGCACCCGGGCACCGGGATCGCTGTCCGGCGGACGCGGCCCGATCTGCGCCCGCTCCCCGAGCGGTGTCAGCGCCACCCCGGGCAGGTGACCGGCGGCCTGGAGTCCGGCCAGGACGTCGGCGAACGGAACGGGTCCGGTCAGCGCCGCCAGGGCGTCCTCGAAGGCGGCCATGGCGGTGAACAGCGACTCGTCACCGAGATGCGCGTCCTGCTCGGCGTCGGTGTCGGGCACCACGCCGACGATGACCTCGACGATGGCGACCGTCTCCGGGGTCCGTACCGACGCCGGCCGGTCGGGGGTTGCGCCGTCCGGCTCCGGAACCCGCCGACGGTAGAGCCGGCCGTCCCCGCTGTCGCGGTAGTAGGTCTTCGTCTCCACCTCGATGACGATCGTCCCGGCGGGGTCCAGGGCGAGGGGGTCCGCGCGGGTGAGGTCGGCGACGTTCTCGACGGTGGCGTCCTCGACCAGGTCGAGCGCCCCGCTGAGGTCGAGCACCTCGAAGAACTCGAACTCCGCGCCGTGCCCGAGGACGGCCCGGTTCACCGGCGCGTCCACCATTGCCCGCGCCACCGAGGTCGAGGCGACCGGCGGGGACGCTTCCGGGTCGACCAGCGCCGTCGGGTCGACCGTACCGTCGGGGTCGACGAGGACCGCGCGGGCGGCGACCTCCGGGCCGAGGGCGTTGAGCTGCGGCAGCCTGGCGTGGGCGGCGGCCTGCGGGAGCAGCACCGCGCCCCGCTCGCCGCCGAACTGGACCCACCGCACCGGGTCGGTGTCGCGGTCCAGCCGGTAGCCGGCGAAGGCGTGCCCGGGAGCGTGGCCGGGGCGTTCCAGCAGGACGAAGGCCGAGGTGCCGGGCGCGGCGGCGGACAGGGCCGCCTCGACCTGCGCCCAGGAGTCCACCACGGCCCAGTCGGCGCGGTCACCGGCGAACCCGCCGGCCCAGCGGGTGCCGACCGTGGCGTCGTCGCGGGTCCGGGCGACCCGCAGCCCCGGCCGGGTGAACCCGTCGACGCCGGGGTGCAGGACGGTGGCGAACCGACGGGCCAGGGCGAGGCACGACTGCGGGTCCTCCGGCGGGTTCGCGTCCCTACCGGACGTGGCCGGGTCGGGGGCGCGGACGGCGGCCTGGGCGTCGACGGTCGCCTGGACGGCCGTCTCCAACCCGGCCGGGGTCAGCGGGTGCCGCCCCCGCCGGGCCGTACGCCGGGGCGTCGCGACGACGCTGTCCGCGTCGCTGGACCCGACGTCGTCGGCGACCTCGCTGAGCGCCGCGTCGGTGTCGGTGGGTCGCACCGGGTCGGTGTCGGGCCGACCCGGGCGGGGCACCGCGATCGCCTCCTCCCGACGCCGGGCCAGGTCCAGCACCGCGGGCTCCGGCAGCCAGGCCCGGTAGTGGCCGTCGGCGAGATACAGCAGCACCGGCTCCTCGCCGAGCGCGGCCTCGGTGCCGTCGAACCTCGGGTTGTAGACCGTCCGCACCGACCACCGGGGCGGCGGCGGGGGCCCGTCGGGGTCGACGGGTGCGACCGGCGGGAGCGGGGTGGCCACCACCACCGGCCGGTCCAGCGCCGCGCCGAGCAGCAGGGCGAGGTAGTCGCCCGCGTCGGCCGCCCAGTCCGTCCGCCACCGGCCGACGGTGCGGACGAGTTGCCGGCGCACGAGCCCGGCCGCCCCGACGCCCCCGCCCAGCAGGCCGTTGCCGGCGATCGCCTGTTCCACTGCGGCGAGCCGGCCGGTCACCAGCAGGAAGTGGATGCGGGCACGCAGCCCCTCGGCGACCCGCAGGACCACGGGCCGCAGGTGGGCGGGGAGGGTCACGTCGACGGGTCGGCGGCCGTCGCGCCACGCCTGGATCTCGTCGAGGTCCCGCCCGTACGAGCCGGGCAGCAGCTCCCGCACCTCGGGCAGGGCACTGACCACAGCGGATTCGAGCAGGCACAGACCGGTGCGGTCGACGTCCACGAGTTCCCCGTCGGTGGGGGGCGGCAACGCGGTGAACCGGTCGTCGGCGTCCACCCCGACCGGGACCGGCGGCGTCGGGACGGCCGACGGGGCATCCGACCCACCCGGTGCCGACCGGACGGGGTCGTCCGACCGTTCGACGGGCGACCGGGCAGGGGCGTCCGGTCGGGGCGGGCCGGGGCGTCCGGCAGGGGGTGCCGGGTCGGTGTCGTCGACCGTCGGGAGGCGGGCCGGTTCGGCGACCGGGTCCCGTCCCAGGTGCCCGACCGCCAGACCGACCAGGCGTTCGACCTCGGCGCGGGCCTCCAGCCACCGGCGGTGCGCCGCCGCCTCCGCCTCGGCCCGTTCGGTCGCGTTGCCGGCGGCGGCCCGGGCGAGGATGCCGGCGGCGGAGTCGGCGTCGCCCGGGAACCCGGCCACCAGGGCGATCCGTTCCAGCTCCCGCCAGGTCTTCAACGCCTGCTGCGCCTGCTCGGCGGCGTGCACCGCCTGCTCCAGGTAGCTGGTGACGAGCAACCGGTCCACGGGGCCGTCCCCCGACGTGCCGCCGGCCAGCAGGTGGTCCAGGACGTCGACCTGGTCGACCAGCACCGGCTGCGAGTCGGGCAGCGTCACCTGCACGGCGGTGCGGCGGGTACCGGTGAGGTCGGTGTGTTCGGCCACCACGACCGTCTCGGTGGTCCACCACACCTTCGCCTGCGCGCCCTCGTCGACGAGTCCGCCGACCAGCACGTCCGTACGGTGGCCGGTGCTCTCCTGCTGGCCGGAGCTGCCGGGCATAGAGACGCCGAGCGCCGGCACGTACCCGACGGACGTGCCGAGGGTGTCGGGCAGCGCGGCGTCGGCGCGGGCCACCAGTCGGGCGTTGCCGTGCCGACCGGCCCCGCCGCCACCGCGCATTCCCTCGGCGGGCACGAGCACGGTGTCCAGCCGGACCGAGATGACCCGGGTGTGCAGGACGAGGCGGTAGCCGTCGGTGAGGGCGATCTCGTAGGGTCCGGCCATCCGGTGCGGGGTCGCCGCCCACAGGTGGGTCCGCCCCAGCAGGGTCATCAGCTGGTGGTTGAGGGTCGATCCGGGCGCGCCGGGCAGCGGCCCGGAGCCGACGATCCGCAGAGCCCGCACGGCGGCGGCCTGGAGGGCGGCGGCCCCATTGAAACCGAGCGCGGCGAACTGGCCGGGCAACGCGACCGCACCGTCCCGCCAGGCCTGCCAGTTGTCGGTGGGAATGGTGACCAGCCGCAGCGGCCCGGCCGGGCCGTCCACGGTCAGCGGTGCGTCGACCACCTCGGTCGGGTCGGGCAGCACGGCGGCCGGGCCGACCGGCCGGTAGGTGAGGTTCAGGTGTTCGGCGGCCGTCTCGGTGCGCAGGGGGACGGTCATCTCGTGCCGGCCGATCTCCTGCCGGCGGCGGTAAGCCGTGAACACCAGGCGTTGCGGGCCGTAGTCGACAGGCAGCCACGGGCCGGGCGTCTCCACCGAGGTCACCGCCCGGCTGACCGTGACGTCGCCGGTCCGGCCGGCGGCGGTCCGGCCGAGGGTGCCGAGCGCGTTGAGCGCCGCCCGTTCCCCGAGGTGCGCCACCGGGACCACCTCGTCGGTGACGGCCTCACCGGACTGGTGACCGCCACCGACCTCGCTGACGGTGCTCAGTTCCAGGTTGCCGGTGCCGGCGCGCAGCTCACCCACCCGGGCCGGGACGTCGGCGGGTACGGCGCGGACGATGATCTGCACCGCCGGGCGGCCGAGCAGGCCCGGGTAGCGCAGCACGAAGCTCAGGCCACCGTCGAAGAGGTCGCCGAGATGCGCGGCGATGGTGACCGGGTCGGTGTGGTGCAGGACGGTGCTGACGTTCAGGGCGGTGTTCCGGTCGTGGCCGACCAGTTCCATCCCCTCGTCCCCGCCGAGGCGCAGGCCACGCAGCCAGCCCAGCATGGCCTGGCCGATGGCGGGGGTGTCCACCAGCCGGCTGGTCTGGTGCATCACCTGCACCGCCGGCGGGGTGACCTGACGGGGCAGCCGCCAGCCACCGGCGGGTGTCCCGACGGCCCGCCGGTACTCCTCGACCGACATCTGTCCCAGCAGCGACACGTCGCCGACCTGCCGGTAGCGGGTGAACGTCCGGTCGGGCAGCACCCACTTGGGTTCGGTGAGCACCACGGCGAGGTGCACCCGCAGCCGGCCGTGCACGCCCAGCAGGACCGTCCGGGACTCGGAGTGCTTGACGGTGCGTTCGACCTCGGCGGCGGCGAGCACCGTCTCACCCGAGATCCACTCGACCTGCCGCCGGCCGAACAACCGCAGCGCCACCGTCGCGGGCGGCTGGGTGGGGGTCCGGCTGGCCGGCTGGGTGGGGTTGGGGGCGGGGGGCTGACCCCCGGGTGTGGCTCCGGAGGGGCCGGTGGGCGCGGCGGGTTCCGCCGCCCGCCACGCCGCGCCGCCCCCGCCGGCCTCCAGCCGGACCTGCGCGCCGCGTTCCGCAGCGGAACGACGCACCGCGAAGCCGGCGACGGCACTTTCGTACCCGTCGCCGGTGACCGCGCCGGACGGCGTCTGGTCGTGCCCGGTCACCTCGGCGAAGACGAACACCGTGACCGGCACGTCGTCGCCGACGACCACGCTGGGGGCGTGCACCGGTTGGGGCTGCTGGGTGGCCGGTGCCAGCAGCGCGGCCAGGTGCCCCTGGTCGACGAAGGCGTTGAGCCACTGGTGCAGGGGTGTGCCGGGAATGTCACCGCTGAAGGCCGTGCCCCGGCGGCGACCGCCCGCGCCGCCGGGCAGATGCCCGGCGTCCATGTAGTCCGCGGTGGCGGCCCGCAACGCGTCCAGGAGCTGGGTGCGCAGCTCCGGCAGCCCGTGGAGGTGGTGGGTGACGGTGTGCTGGGCCAGTGCCGCGCCGAGGTTCCGCAGCCGTTGCCGCTGCGGGGTCACCTCCGGCGGCAGCAGTTCGCCGAGCGCCTCGCGCAGCACGATGCCCGCACTGGGCCCGCCGGCCGGGGTGGGCAGCACGACCGGTGGTGGCTGTCCGACCGCGACGGTCTGGGTGAACGGCACCGAGAAACCGAGTTCGAGGTCGGCGGTGTGGTTCCCGGCGAAGCTCAGCGGTCGGGCGTGGACGGGTCGGTCGGACAACCACCGCCAGGCGTCGACGAGATAGCCGCGGTACTCGACGACCACCGACGCCGACAGCTCCAACCGGACGTGGTCGGCGAAGACGGCGACCGCTCCCCCGCCGATGCCGACGACACCGGCCTGGCTGCCCTGGGTCACCTCGATCACGTCCCGCCAGACGCCCTGCGCCCGCAGGCCGATCCCGGCGGACCCGCCGATCGCGTCGCTGCCCACCGCGGCGGTGGCCTGCACGCCGGTGGCGACGGTACGGGCCGCCCGATCCGTCGCCGCCTGCGCCCGGCCCTGGCTGGTCCGCAGCTTCACCGTGGGCTCGTCGTCCTCGGATTCACCCGACTCGCTGTCGGTGGGTTCGGGGACGTCGGCGGTGACCGGGTCGGGGTGGGTGCCCCGCCGCCCCAGGTAGCGCGGTGCGGTGTCGGGGTCGCGACGGCGTACCCCGATCCGGACCTCCAGCGTCCGGCCGGAGAGGATGTCGCGGACCCGCAGTTCGATCAGCAGTTCACCGTCGGCGACGCCGAGCAGTCGCGCCGAGTAGCGGCCGGGGCTGTTCTGCGCGGCGAGGTGCTCCTCGTTGCCGAGCCGGTCCAGGGCCCGCCGGATGCGGGCGGTCTGCACCTTCGGGTCGTTCCAGTCGGGCAGGTACCGCCGGTGGACGGCGTTGCGCTCGTCGGCGAGCAGTTGCCGCAGCCGCCCGGCGACCAGGCCGGCGACGAGGTCCCCGCCGTGCAGGAAGCCGCGTCCGATGCGCAGCCGGTCGCCCCGCCACAGGTGGTCGGGCAGGGTGCGCTGGTCGTCCGGGTCGTTCTCGACGGTGCCGGCCAGCAGGGCGACGAGGTCGCGGTCGGGCCGGGCCGACGACGCGACGTCGCCCAGCGCCGCCACCTGCTGCTGCGGGACGACCAGCAGGGTACGCACCGTCACCGGTCGCGGCCCGTGCCGCAGTCCCCGGTACGCCAGCGACCGGGTGACCGACCGGTACATGCTCCACTGCACGGTGCCGGTGTACTCGGCCAGGTAGAGCCCGAGCACGTGGTCGCCCGTCTCCTGCCCGGTGACGTTCTCGACCTGCGGCGCGAGGGCCTGCGCGCGCCGGTCCACGACCGAGACGGTCGGCCCGACGGAGAGCCGGAACAGGCCGAACGCCCGGCCGATCAGCGCCGCGAGGAAGCCACCTCGGTCCGAGGCGGACTGCACCGACTGACCGGCGGTGACCGATGCCGCCACGCGCAGCAGCGCCGACTCGGGCAGCTCACCGACCGGGGTGAGCCGGGTCAGCCGCAGCACGGGCCGGACCCCCTGGGCGTAGCTGGGCCGCCGCAGCCACGATGAACTGGTCGCGGTGAGACCGGCCGCGCCGGGCTGCACCGCGTCGACGGCCCGCTGGCCGCCCCAGAGTCGCCAGAGCCGCAGGTTGCTCCCGCGGCGGCGGGTCACCTCGGGAATGCCGGTGAGCGCGGTGGTGGCCAGCCCGCCGTCGTCGACCACGTGCGTGGTGTAGCTCGCGTCGCGCAGGAAGGCCGCGGCGGCGGGACCGACCGTCAGCGGGTCGCCGTCGCGGACCGGCCGCATCATGGCGAGCACCTCGGGGGTACGGAACCAGAAGTGGTCGCCGTCGGCGGGTACCCAGTTCGCCGGGACTGCCGCCCAGGCCGGCGGGGTGGGCCGCGCGGTGATCTCCACCTGGACGACGACCGCGCTGCGGGTGAGGAACGAGTCGGGTACGCCGATCATCATCTGGTTGTCGCCGGTGGTGAGGGACTGCCCGACCGTGCGGACCGCCCGGCTACTCAGCACCCCGCCGAGCAGGGTCACCCCCACGCCTCCGGCCGGGATCGGCACCACCACCCGGGCGGTGGCGGCCTGCGGCTGCGCCCACGCCGACGTCGACACGGTCGCGGTCCGCCGGTCCTCGATGCCGCCGAGCCCGGGGGCGAGGCGCACCTCGTCGGCTTCGGTCGGTCGGGGGACGAGGCGTACCCAGGCGAAGCGCCGCTCCCGGCCGACCCGGACGGGGTGGCCGGAGCCGTGGTGCAGGAACTCGGTGGGGTCGGTGGCCAGGGCGCGCAGCAGGGGGCGGGCGGTGGGCATGGTCACGCCCAGGGTGCGCAGCCGCCTGGTCACCCGGGCGTGGAGCACATCGGTCCAGGCCGGGTGTGCGGTGTGCGGCACCCCGATCAGCAGCGGCTGCGCGGTGATCGCGGTCCGGACGGCGGTGACCTGCTCCGCGGTGGGTTGCCGGCCGGGCACCTGGCGGGCCCCGCCGGTCGGGTCGAGCAGCAGCACCTGGGCCCGGCCGCTGGACAGTGCGGCGGTCAGGTCGGCGTCGCTGAGGTCGGCGACGTCGACCCCGACCACGGTGAGCTGGGCCGGCACCGTCGCCAGCGCCGGTTCGGCGACGAACATGAGCAGCCGGCCGGGTTCCTCGGCCCGGGGCAGGTAGGCCAGCGCCAGCGAGCCCGGAGCGGCGCGCAGGGCGTCGACGGTGGCCCGGACGTCGTGCAGCGGTTCGAACTGTCCGCCCAGCGCGGCGGCCAGGGTGCCGGGGATCGTCTCCGGGGTCACCGTCAGCTGCGCGTCGAGCGTGCGGGGGGTCCGCCCGTAGTAGCCGTCGACCAGCCGCACCATGGCCCGGAGCAGGTCGGTGGCGTCGGTCACGACAAGCGTCGGATCGGCGGCGGCTGCGATCAGCCCGGCCGGCGACGGGGCCAGGAAGTCGGCGAGGTCCATCGCGTCGCCCCGGGCGTCCACGGCCAGCACGGTGGTGCCGGCGCGGGTCAACGCCGCGGCGGTGACCGGGTCGTCGACGGCGGACCGGGCGAACACGCCGGGCCGGGCGGGGTCGACCACCCGGGGGGTGACCACGCCGTCCCGGTCGTCGGCGACCAGCCAGAAGACCCGGTCGGGTGCGTCCGGCGGCTGGTCGTGGACCAGCAGCATCGTCCCCGGCCGGCGGGTCAACGCCTGGACCGCAGCCCCCGGGTGGGTGACGTCCGACGGCACCGGTCGTCCGCCCAGCGCGCGGTGGAACCCGTCCAGGCCGAGCCGGGTCGCCGCCGGTGCGGTCACGGTGAGGTCGCCGATCCGACCGTGCAGGACGAGGTAGGCGGCGACCGCCCGGACCAGGGAACTGGCCGTGCTGGCGGCGGTCTCGTCGACCTGCACCGCGTCGACCCAGTCGGCGAGCCGGGTCAGCGACGGCCGGCCCCGGCGGACCTGCCGGCCGGATGCGAGGCGGGCCGCCGGCAGCCGGCGCAGCGCCTCCCCCACGGCGTCCACCGCCGCCGTCGACGGTCCGGGCGGGACGGGGTCCGTCGGGAATCCGGTGGACACCGGTGCGGTGTCCGGGGTGCCCGGCGGGGTCGGCTGCTCCCCCGCTCCCGGGTCCTGCGCAGCAGCCGGGTCCTGTCCCGACTCCGAATCCGAATCCCCGATCCAGTACGAGTACGGGTACGGCTCCGACGGCAGCTCCGGGTCCGGGTCCTGGTCCCGGCCGTGGTCCTGGTCCTGGTCGGGACCAGGATCCCAGTCCGAGTCCGAGCCGGAATCGGAGTCGGAGTCCCGGTCGGGTGCGGCCTGACCGCCGAGGACCCGTTCCCCGGTCGCGACGCGGACGGCCACCGTCCGTCCCCGGTCCAGCAGCATCGTCAACGGGCCGGGCAGCTCGTCCGGGTCGAGCGGGGTCAGCCGGGCATCCGGCCCGGCGTCCGGCAGGACCAGCGTCAACGCACCGTCGGGTGCGCGGTGGACGAGGGCCACGGCGTCGTCGCGCCACACCGGGGCGACCGCGTTGGCCGGCAGCAGGCCGAGGGCCGCCGCCGTCACCGGGGTGGGCGTCGCGTCGAGCCGGCGGGCCAGCACCGTCCGGTCCGACCCGGACGGACCGGGCAGACCGAGGCGGGTGAGCACGTGCCCCACCGACCGGCCGCCGGATTCCCCGTCGACGACGGCCCGCAACCGGTCCAGCCCGAACAGGGCCGAGGCGAGCAGTTCGGCCCGGTCCTGCGCAGTGCCGACCGGCAGGCCGGACAACCGGCGCAACACGCCGACCCCGTCCAGCCAGGCCCGCGAACCCAGCTCGCGGCCCCGGGTGTTGACCAGTCCGGTCAGCCCGGCAAGGTCGGCGGTGACCGCCGCGACCGCATGGCCGACCAGCCGGAACGCCTGGAAATCGGTCAGCTCTTCGGTGTCGCCGGTGCCCGGCCGGGCATGGTGGGCGCGCCACAGCCCGTCGTCGGTCCGCACCAGCGCCACGGCCGCCTGCGCGGCGAGCGCGCGGGCGAACGACTCCACCTCCGGGCCGTGGTCGAGGAACACGACGACAGGAATGCCGGCGTTGGTCTCGGGCAGGATCGCCCGGTACGCGGCGGCGGGCAGCGCGCCGCGCCCGTCAGGCCGCCCGGTGGTCACCCCGGCAGCGGTCACCGTGCCGGGCTCGACGAGGATGCCCCGTTCACCCAGCAGCGGGCCCAGCCCCAGGGCCCATATCTGGTCGGGCAGGAGCCGCACCAGCGGTCCGTCCCGGTACGGCACCGCCATCAACTGCGGCGGCAAAAGGGGATTGCTGAACTGGTCCGGGTCGTCGACGTCCCACGCCAGCATCTGCCGGGCGGGGAGCTGGCCGGCGGCGGCCGCGGTGATCTCGATGGCCACCACGTCCGTGCCGACCCACCAGGCCGGTCCGACCGGTACGCCCACCGGGGCCACCCAGTCGGGGACGAACGTGCGGTCGACGGGGCCGAGACCGTGCCGGCGCAGCGGGTTGTCGGTGACCAGGTGCCCGATGCCGACGAGGTGGGCCAGTTCGAGCAGCAGGGTCCGCGCCTCGGGGCTCTGCTCCTTGGCGAGTTCGCTCGCCAGCACCGCGCCGGCCGGGCCCTCGTCCTCCACCAGGAGGTCGTGCCCGGCCGCGGCCAACGTCTCGGCGTCGATGGCCCAGCCCTGCAGGACGACCTCCCCGTCCGGACCGGGCGCCACGACCCGGTGGGCCGCACCGGGCGGCAGGGTGTAGAGGTGGTCGGCGGCGGTGATCTCGTCGGCGGCCACGAACGCGACGTCGGTGGCGCGGGCGCCGGGCGGACCGTCGTCGCCCGCGTCGTCCGTCGCCTCCACCAGGAACCGTACGGCGGCCTGCGGCAGTGCCAGCATCTGCGGTCCGGGCTCGTACACCGGCCTGGCCTGCGGATCCTCGGCGGCCAGGCCGGCGATGACGTAGGACAGGTCGGTGCCGGTCAGCACGGCGATCCGCTGCTCCCCCTCGACCCGCCAGTATCCCGTCCACGTCCCGGGGTCGCCGGCCTCGGACCGGACCACCACCGCGAACACCGAGTCGAAGATCACCGGGATCTCCTGGATGGTGTCGAACTCCCCGGGCACCACGACGATCCGGGTGCCCTCGGGCAGCCGTTCCATCAGCAGCGCGACCGCCTCGGCCGCCCGGTCGCCCGCCCGGACGACGTTGACGACGTCGTCCAGTTCGGACACCGGGGCCACGGCCACCCGGAACGCCGCGCGCAGGGCCGCCGGCAGGCCGGTGCGGCCGGGCGACCAGAGCACCACGCCGTTGTCGTACCGGTCGACGGTGGGCACCGCCCACGACGGCATGGCCACGGCGAAGCCGGTCTGCGTGTCGTCGACCGGAAGCTCCAGGGCGGCCATCCCGGCGCCCAGCCACACCAACGCCTCGGCGTCGTCGTACGTCTGCGCGTCGACCGTCCAGGCGATGGTCCGCCACGACGGATGCGCCTCGACCGTCTCGACCAGGTTCCCGACGTGGTCGGGCGCGATGGGCAGGCCGCCGTGGCTGACCTGGTGGCTGGCGGCCGTCCCGACGTCCGCCGCCCGCGCCGCCCGGCCCAGGTCGGGCGTCCACCGTACGACGGGGGCGGTCGCGAGCCGGTCGCGGATGAGGTCCGTCACCGGGGCGACGGTGGCCGGGTCCGCCGTGACCAGGTAGAGCTGTTCGCCCGACCAGTGGGGGAACACCCGGACCTGTTCGACCGGCACCCGCAGCGTCAGGTCGTGCCCGTGCCGGTCCGGACCGCCGAGGAGGAGTATCCCGTCGCGGGCGGCGTCCGCCGCGAACGCCTCGGCGGTCGCCCAGCGGTCCAGGTGCAGATGCAGGTGCCCGTCGACCACCTCCTGCCCGTACGGGCGGCCGAGCAGGTCGAAGGCGGCGCGGACCAGCGCGGTCCGGGCCGGTGTCCGGTGGTGGGCGGTGGCGGCGCCGAGCACCACGGTGTCGAACTCGGCCCGGAGTCGGCGCAGCAGGTCGGCGCTGTCCGGGCCGGTCAGCTCCACCTGCCAGCCGGGCAACTGGTAGACGGCGGTCCACCCGTCCAGCTCGGCGTCGGGGGCGAGCACGCCGACGCCGTTGTCCAGCAGCCGCTGGACGAACGGGCTGTCCACCGGCGGCGACCGGTCGAGCAGGACGACCCGGGGATGCGCCCGTAACGCCTCGCTGTCGATCAGCTCGTCGGCGGTCACCTCCCAGCCGTCACCGGTCAACCGGTCGCCGTCGAGCTGCCCGACGGCGACGACCAGCCCCCGGTCGTTCAGGTCCTCGGCGTCGGGCACCGTCACCGCCGCCCGTGCCGCCGTGGGCCGGGGTACGAGGTGGACCATCGGATAGTCGACGATGACCCGGGTGCCCTCGTCCACCAGCAGCAGCGTCCCGCGGGGTTCCCCCTGGGTCGTCCAGATCACCCCGTCGCGCGGGGACCGGCCGGCGAACACCTCCCGTACCTCGGCGAGTGCGGCGGCATGCACCGGGACGAACCGGTGGCCGGCCCCGGGCCACGCGCCGGGCCGCTCGTCGACGGGGAGCAGCAGCCGGTCCCGGTACGCCAGGGTCAGCAGGAACGGGTCCCAGGGATAGGTGCGGTCCGGGTCGAGGATCGCCAGCCAGGACTGGATGCGCGACCAGGGCTCCTCCACCACCCGCCAGGTGTCGGGGTGCTCGGCGGCGTAACTGCCGTCGACGACCAACTGGCGCAGTCGCGTGCCGTCCCGGTCGACGGTGGCGTACTGCACGAGTTCCGGACGGGGGTCGGTGATCTCGATCAGCACACGGTGCTCCGGCAGCCGGTACGGATCGACGAGCATGACCCCGCTGTCCCGTAACCGTGACCGGAGTTCCCCGGCGTCGACCGGCTCCCCACCGTCGACCATGAAACGCACGGGTTCGTTCGGTGTGGTCAGCACCGCGCTGTCGAAGATCTCGGTGAGCCAGTCGTCGTTCTCGCCGACCCGCAGGTCGGGGTCGGCGAGCAGCATCTCGGCCCACCGCCGGCCCTCGACCGGGTCGGCGGCGTGCAGGACGGCCCGGGCGAGCGCCTCGTCGAGGGTGCCCACCAGGGTGTCCATCTCGTTGCCGGTGGCGGCGCTGGTGCCGGACACCGTCCACTGGACGTCGACGGGCAGCAGCGTCGGCAGGACGACGACGGCGGAGGCGCGTACCGTCCGGACGAAGGCGGACTGCGCCGCCGTGGCGTGGTCGAGGTCGGGCAGGATCAGCACCCGGCTACCGCCGTCGGTGCCGGCCAGCCGGGCCAGGTAGTCGGTCGCGTGGTGGCGGACGCCGTCCGGCGTGACCAGGACGTCGTCCGACGCGCCGTCCAGCACACCGGGTTGCAGGACGATCCGGTGCGCGTTGCGCCAACCGAACCGCTGCACGTACGACCCGATCTCCGTGGACAGGATCCGCCACGGGTACCGCATGATCAGCTCGCGGACCGGCCCGACGGTCCAGTAGTCGGGCAGCGGCATGTCCCCGGGCAGCCTGACCATCGCGGTCAACCCGGCGGCGTACGCGGGGCTCTCCCCGAACGTCTCCCAGAAGGTCTCCCGGACCGTGGCCAGCACGCGGGCCCGCAGCATCTCGCGGTCGACGTCGGCGTCGGGGTCGTCGCCGCGCTCGGCCCGGATCGTGGCCGCCTCGGTCTGCTCCGTGTCGTCGATCAGGTACAGCCAGGCCCGCCGGACCATCTCGGGCGGGTCCAGGATCGGTTGGGCCACCGGCCCGTCGGTGAAGTCGTTGCGCCACATCGACAGCACGGGCAGCAGGTGCGGTTCGACGTCGACCGCCGCCCCCGGCGGCTCGACCAGCGCCTGCACCTCCAGCGCCGGCTGGTCCTCGACAGCGGGCAGCGACATCCGCACCAGCCGGACCGCGTCGTTCGGGACCGCCACGGCGAGTTCCACCGGGTCCGCCCCGGTGGGGCCGTCGGTCGGTGGTGGCCATCCGCCGTGCAGCAGCCAGCCCCGGTGCCCGCCCAGACCGTCGGCCAGTCCGGTGTCGGGGACGGTGACCCGCCGCACCGGGCCGTCCGGGGGGACCTCCGCGGCGAGCCGTTCCGCCTGCCGGGCCGCCGCAGTCCGGAACTCCTCCTCCTGCCGCACCCGCTCCTCGTGCCGCCGGTCCTGCTGGACCCGGCCGTACGTGGGGGGCGCGTCGTCGGGCGACGGGGTGACCGCCGGCTCCGGGGCCACCGACGGGGTGAACGGGGGCAACCCCTCGCGCCACGCGGCGGCGCCGAGCAGCGTCCCCTCGGTGTAGCCGGGTGGGGTGACGTACGCCTGCCGGATCCGGGCGGGCAGGTCGGCGAGGTGGGCCTGGGAGAGCTGACCGGGAGGCGGCGCGGGCAGCCGGAAACGTAGACGCGGCAGGCGCACCGGCTCGATCGGCACCTCGTTGGTGAACATGGTGACCACACTCAGGTGGCTCGGCGTCGGCAGCCCTGCGTCCAGCCGGTGCCGCAGTTCCCGCTCGACGGCCCGGCCGAACGCCACCGCGTGCTCGTCGTTGTCGCTGACCACGGTGAGCACCATCGGCGCGCGGGGGTCGACGGTCGTGGCCACGACCCACCGCGCCCCGGGGGGACCACCGGCGAACACGGTGCCCAACACCCCGCCCGGGGGCACCCGGTCGCCGAACAGCAGGGCGTAGTTCTCGTCGGCGAGCAGGACGAGCAGGTGTTCGCCGGGCAGGTCGACCGCGTCGACCTGCCGGATGAGCGTGGCCATCGACATCGACTCGTCGTCGCCGTCCCAGGGCCACAGCACACCCCGCTGCCGGGGCGTGCGCAGCACCCCCAGCCAGCCGGGGCCCTTGCCGCTGTCCGGCCGTTCGACGGCGCGTCCGTCGCCGCGTGCCGCGACGGCGGTGGGGACCCAGGCGTCGTAGTGGTCGCGTCCGTTGTAGAGCAGTCGGACCGGCTCGCCGGTGCCGTCCGGCCAGAGCACCGTGGCCGACGGCGGGTCGACCCGGCCCTGCCACACCGGCCGGCCGAGCGCCGCGCCGATCACCAGGGGCAGCACGTCACCGGCCCGGCCACCGGCGGCAGTGCCGTCCTCGACGGGCAGCGGACGCCGCCAGTCCCAGGTGTCGACCACGTCGAGCAGGGTGGCCTGCACGTCGTGTCCCTCCGGGAACAGCCAGGTCGTGGCCACGTGGTTGAACAGTTCCACCATCGTGGGCGACGGGTCGGCCAACCGCCGCCGGATCTCCTCGCGCAACGCCGCGTCGACGTCACCCAGATCGACGTCGTGTGACCGGGTACGCCGGACCCGCAGCAGCCGGTCCAGCGCGTCCGGCGGCATACCCGCGATGCCGGTCATCGCCTCCGGCACCGCGACGGCGGCCGCGCTGAGCAGGCAGAGGCCGTCCCCGACGATGCGGACCCGGTCCCATTCGGTCGGCGGCAACGGCGCGTTGGTCAGCCGTACGCCGCTCCCGTCGGCGGTCCCGGCCCGGCTGGCGTACCCGGCGAAGGGCACCGGGTCCGGCCGGCCGGGGTCGGCGATCTCGTCGTTGACCACGTCCCAGGCCCCGGTGCCGTCGGGGACGAACAGCGCCCACGGCCGGCCGTCGACCGAGAGCGGCAGGTGTCCCGCCGCGCCGGTCACCACCAGGTCACCCTCGGGCGCGACGACGTCGGTGGCGCGCAGGTCGGCCAGGCGCTGCACGGACCGCGCGCCGATCCGGCCGGCCGCGCAGGACAGCAGCGCCAGCCGCCGGCCGTCCCGCTCGGGGGACTCCAACAGGGTGTACAGCTCGTCGGCGGTCAGTGTCGTGTCGCTGGTCCGCCCGTCGCGGTGGCGCAGCGGCACCCGGAACCGGTCGCCGGCCCCGTGCACCAGCACGGTCACGGTGTCGGTCGCGTCGGGCAGCCGGGGGTCGCCGGCCAGCCGGTCCCACTCCCGGGCCGGCAGCAGGGCGATGCTCCCCGGCCGGCCGGGCACGTCGTGCACGACCACCTGACCGTCGCCGACCCACCAGCTCCCGTCCGCGCGCTGCCGTAGCCGCCCCGGGGCGGACCGGCCGGGGATGCGCAGCCGACGGCGGTCCCGACCCACCCGGTCCCGACCGGCACGGCCAGTGGGGGCGGGGCGGCGGACGCGGTCGGTGAACGCGGGTCCCGGCTCGGTCCAGAGCACCGCCCGGCGACGCTGCTGCGGCGTCGTCGGCCGCCGCGTACCACCGGGGCTCGTCGACCGGCCGGCGCCCCGGCTGGTCTGCTCGACCCGGACCATCCCCAGCGGAATCCCCTCGGCCTTCAACCGCGCCGCCACCTGAGCACCGACCAGTTCCGCCAGCGAGGTCGCCCGCCGCCGGCCGGTCCGGCCGGCCCGCAGCCGCAGCCGCCCGGAGCCGTTGCCGCCGCCCTCGATCCGCACCCGCACCACCCGGGGCCGGTCGTCGTCCCACGCGTGGCGGGCCTGCGCGACCACCTGGTCGACGAACGCGTCCAGTTCGGCCCGCCGGCCGTGACCGGCCACCCGCTCGCCCTCGGCGAAGTCGATGGTGACCGGGTCGTACGGGCCGGGCTCCGAGGTGCCCCGCCGGGTCGCGACGACAGGCAGGTCGAACCGTTCGCCGACCGCCGTCGCGACGGCGTCCAGCCAGCCCTGGACCTGCTCCGGGGTCGCCGCCGCACGGGCCGCGCCCATGAACTGCGCCGACCGGTCGTCGACCCGCCACCGACCGGTCGCCTCGTTCCAGGTGAGTTCGCCACCGACCCGGGCGTGCCGCTCGATGGCCCGGCCCCGCGCGTCGAACCCGACCGCGAGGCCGGCGTGCCCCTGGCCGCCGAGCCGCTCGCGCAGCTGCTCGGCGGTCAGCTCCGGGTCGCGTTCCCGCATGCCGGCGAGCAGGGCCCGGAAGTCCCGCTGCCGCATCGCGGCAGCGGCGTCGGCGGCGCCGAGGTAGACCTCGCCGTCCTGCGCCACCACGTAGAGCCAGGTGCGGGCCCGCGTCGGGTCGAGCAGGTGGGCCGGAAAGTCGGCCAGCCGGTACCAGAGCGGATTCAGCCGTACGTCACCGGCCTCGTCGCGTTCCGCCGGGGTGATGCGTCCCGCCCGCACCGCCGGCCCGTAGACGTCGTCGAGGTCCACCGGCTGGTCGGGCTCGGGACGGGGCTGGTCGGGCTCGGGTGTGGCGGGGGGTTCCGGGAGGTCGGGGAGGTCGGTGACCTCCGGGTTGGACGACGAGGCGTCGTAGTGGGCGTCGTCGTTGTGGTAGATGGTCACCGGGGGGACGTCCGGCGGGCCGTACACCGCGCGTTCGCGGCCGTCGCGGCGGCTACGCACCCTCAGCGGCAGGTCCAGGGCGTCCGCCAGCAGCGGCAGCAGCGCCGTACCGACCGGTTCCCGCCAGGAGGTCGACCAGTTCGCCACGGCCGACTGCAACGCCCCGACCTCGGCATCGGTCAACGGACCGGTGTCGAAGGCGTACCCGTCGAGGTACCGGGCGTGCAGGTCGTCGTCGGTCACCTCGGCCAGGGCCGGGTTCTGCCGACGCAGCTCGGCGAGCCGGTCCGCGCGGGCCGCCACGTCCGGGCTCTCCCGCTCCTGGTCGGCCAGCGCGAAGCGGACCGCCGGGAGCAGGGCCGGCAGGGTGTCCCGGTGGGTGTGCAGATGGCGGGCGACGAGCGTGGCCAGGGCGGTGGCGACGAGGTCGGCCGGGGAGTCCTTGGGCACCGACGTCAGGTTGGTGGAGTACGCCTCGGCGTACCCGCCCACCTCCGCGCGTACCCGGTCGGTGTCGGCCAGCCAGCTCCGCAGCACGGGTGTCAGCAGTCCGGCCCGCGCCAACCGCTGCGCCACCTGTCCCGGTGCCGAGGTGAGCACGGCGAAGAGCAGGCACCGCCCGTCCGCCGGCACCCGCACCAGGTCGGCCGGCAGGTCCGACCCGGTGGCCCGCTCGGCCGGCGGCACGACCACCGGGGTCGACGTGACGGCGGGCGGGACGGTCGTGGTCGTCGCGGTGACGGGCGGGGCGGTCGCGGTGACGGGCGGGGGCGTCGCGGTGGCGGGTGCCGCCTCCGGGCGTGACCTGCCGTACCGGCGGGTGGTGGCGGGATCCAGCAGGGCGTCCACGGTCGCCGTGGCGTCCGGTGCGGACCGGATCGGTGCACCCTGCCCGTCGAGCAGGATGACCCGCGCGCCCACCGGCAGCTCCGGCGGTTCCCCGACCGGCCGGACCCGCCGGTCGGGCCTGGCCTGGGTCTCCACCCAGAACAGTTCACCACCCTCGTTGACCAGGGCGAAGGCGTGCCGTGGGGCGTTCGGAGGCGCCACCAGCACCGCCGCCAACGCCCGTGGGCCGGCCCGGCCCACGGACCCCACGATCTGGTCCCAGCCGGAGACCGGCTGCCAGTCGACGCCCAGCCGGGCGGCGAGGTCCTGCTCGGGACGCACGGAGTCGACGGTGGTGTCGTCCCGGTTCGCCCGGGGTGCCGCCGACAGCCCGTCGATCACGGCCGTCAACCGCAGCACACAGTCGGCCGCCGTGCCGTCGTAGGGCGGCAGCACCTCGCTCAACCGCCGCTCCAGGGCGGCCCGGCGGCCGGCGACGGCCACGGTGGGGTCGGTCACCCCACCCACCGGCGGCGGGTCCACCGCCGCCGGCGCGCCGGTCACCGGCTGCGGGCCGGCGGCAGGCTGGGTGCCGACGCCATCCGCCCCCCTCGTGCCGGGACCGCCCGCTGCCACCGGTGCGCCAGGGCTGCCCGCGACCGTGCCGGGGCTGCCCGCCGCCTGTGGGCCGACGCCAGCCGCGACCTGCGCGCCGAGGCTGCCGGTCAGTGCCGACCCGACCGGCTGGGGTCCACCCGGCCAGGACCCGGCGGCCGGCCGGCCCGGGGTGGTGCCAGCCGGTCCGGACGCCCTTGCGCCACCGGCTGCGGTCTCCGCCCCGGCGACCGGGGCCGGACCCGACCCACCGCTGCGGGCCGCCGCCCCGGCGGCACCCGGCTGGCCGGCACCCGCACCCGTCAGGCCGGACCCGGCGGATCCGCCCGACGGCGGCACGCCGGCCACGGTGGCCGGACCGGTCGTGGCCGGGACGGTCACGCCGGCCGGGACGGTCACGCCGGCCGGGACGGTCACGGTCGACGGGACGGGCAGGCCGGATGCGGCGGGGTCCGTCGGGGCCGGCAGGTCGGGGCCGGCAGCGCCGGTGGCGGTGGCCGGGTCCACCGGTTGCGGTCCGGCGGGGTCCGGCGGCGGCGACCCGGCGTCGGCCCGACGGGGTCGGGCGGCCACGTCGCCGTCGCCGGCACCCGTACGGGTCGTCGGTCCGGTCCCACCGGCCCCGGCACCCGTACCGCCCCGGCCCGGGCCACCGGTGCCGCCGGTCGCGGCGGCACCCGCGCCGGGCACGACGGTCACCGCGTCGGCGTACGAGGGCGGCCCGTCGTACGCCGGCAACCGGACCGGGTCGTACGGGGGCAGCGGCTCCTCGACCGCCGTGCCCGCGACGGCCGGCGGTTTCGGCTCGGCGGACACCGTCGACTTCGCCGTGCGGTCCCGGTCCCCGCCGGTGGCCTTGTTCAGCTGCTGGCCGATGGCGGTGCCGGCGACACTCGCCATCCCCGACGCCGCGCCCGCGATGACGGCCGCCCCGTCGGCCTCCCACTCGCCGGTGGTCATGCCGTTGTAGAGGAACTCGGTCAGCCACTCGCTGACCCCCTCGTTGATGACCTCCTGGGCGGCCTCGCCGGGCCGGAACCCGTGCGGGTCCGGCAGGTTCGACGATGCCGTCAGCCCGACCCGCCGGCCGATGTTCGTCGACCGGGCCAGCCGCTCCAGGCCCTGCATCAGCCCGCCGAGGCCGAGGCCGACCGCGCCGCCGAGCGAACCGACCTCTGCGGCGGCCCGGGTCAACTCGTCGTTCCAACCGTCGCGGGTGTGGTTGCGGATCTGGTAGAGCTGCACCAGCCGGTCCATCACCGTCTGGAGGCCGATCCCGACGGCCTGTGCCATGGCGACCTGGAACAGCACCCGGGTGGTGACGTTCTGGAAGATGATCCGCATGATCACCTTGCCGACCGCGAGCCGGGCCAGCGCGGCGGCCGGGTTGATCCAGGCGATCGCCAGGGCGGCCAGCAGTTCGAGCATCAGCGCGAGCAGCGACGCGATGATCATCAGCTTGGCGTACTGCACCTCGGTCGCGGTGCCCCGGTAGCTGTCCCCCATCCGGTTGGTGTACTTCGACACCAGGCCGAGGTAGCCGGGGCTGTGCAGGACGTAACGCTCCATCGTGTCGACGAAGGAGTCCTCGGCCTGCCCGTTCACCCCGGCCCGGTACGCCCGTACCCCGTCACCGAAGGTCTCGGCCGACGTGACCACCTGCTCGGCGGCCCGTCGCAGCGCCTCGGCGGTGGCGAAGAGGTTGGTCTCGTCGGCCTTCGGGAACTTCTCCCCGATCAGGAAGCGCAGGAAGTTCGCCATCTCGGCCGAAACCTCGATCGCCACCGGAGACCACCCCTCGTCGTCGGACCACTGTCGGTGTTACGGGAACCGCTGCCGGCGGCTAGGTGTGCCGGCCGGTGTCGACCCCGCCGGAGATGTCGGCGTTGGTGGCCTCCACGCTCGCCAGGATCTGCCCCAGCTTCCGCAGGTCCTCCTGGTAGCCCTGGGGCACCGCACCCAGGAGCTTGATCAGGTCGGCGCCGAGCGACGCCTTCGGCAGGTTGGCCACCAACTCGTCGATGTCGGCGTACGGGGCACCGACGAGTCCGGGGGACTCGGTGTCGGCGCGCCGCAACGTCTGCTGCACCCGGTCGAGTTCCTCGGTGAACGGGTCGAAGTTCGGGTTGGTCAACCGGCCGGTGTCGGCACCGATCGGCCCTTCGGCCGGTGGCATCAGCGGCCCCCCGCCGGGGTGGGTGGCGTCGGGTCGTCGTCCGGCCCGGCGGTGCGGAACATCTCGGCGAGCAGCTTGTCCATCGGCAGCGGGCCGTGCTCGGGGTCGGCCCCACCGGTCAGCAGGTCGACCATCGGCAGCCCGGCGGGCAGCAGCGACTCGAACGCGGCCACGGTCCGGGCCATCGCCTCGCTGCGGGCCGTCTCGATCGTGTCGACAAGCAGCTCACCCAGTTCGGGGCCGGCCATCGACCGGTAGGCCGAGGTCGGGAACTTGACCGCGGTGACCGCCCCCCGGCTGTCCACGGTCACCGACACCGCCCGGTTCTTGGCGGTGACCGTGCTGTGCACGCTGTGCAGGCCACCCTGGATCTCGTCGATCGCGGCCTTCTGCCGTTCGAGTTCGGCCAGCGCCTGCTCGACCTGGTTGGACAACGGGCTGGACATGTCCTCACCTCCTGGTTCACGGTTCGTCTCTGCTGTGGGCGGGTTCCGGTCGCGGTCCCGGCCCGGCACCGGGTCCGGTCAGCCCCGGCCGTGCGCCTGCTCCCGGCCGTGCACCACCGGGCCGGTCGCGGGGATCTGCGGCATCTCGGCCGGTGCCGCCACCGGCCGTCGGCGGGGCGGATCGGTCCGACCGACCACGGCCGCCGTACCCGTCGGGTCGGTCCCCCAGACCTGCTCGTCCTCGGTCAGCCGGGTGCCGCGTCGGGTATCGCCGCCGTCCGACCGGCTGCCCGGCGCGCCGACCGCGGGCAGCAGCGGGGGGCCACCGGGCCGGCCGGGGCCGGGCGGCCCGGCGGCCGGGAGACCGCCACCCGCCGCGCCCGGCAGCCCCGCACCCCCGCCACCGCCGGCCGACCCGACGCCGACGAGCCCCGGACCGCCGGCACCGCCCGGCGGGCCGGCAAGCAGGGCGGCGAGTTCCCGGCCGACGGCGGAACCACCGACCGCCGCACCCCCGGCGGGGGCCGACGCGTCGGCCAGGTCGCCGATGTCGGCACCGCCGGCGGCCCAGCCACCCAGCGCGCCACCGGAGCGGCGGTCGATGTCCGCGACGCCGCCGGCCCGTCCACCGATCACCGGGCCGACACCGCCGGCCAGGGCCCCGACCCCGGCCACCGACGCGGGGTTCCAGCCGCCGACGCCGCTGCGGTCGGCGGCACCGATCGCTGCGACGCTGCCGCCGGCCGCGCCCGACGTGCCGGGGCCGCCGACGCCTGTCAGGTTCGTCGCGCCGAGGGCGGGCAGGCCCGCCCCGCCGAACCCGCCGCCGAACGCGCCGACCGCGCCGATGACCACCGGTCCGCCGGCCGGCAGGTTCCCCGGCCCGCCGGCCCCCGAGGAGGAGAACGCCAGCCCGGGACCGCCGCCACCGGCACCGTCGAAACCCGCCCCGGCGAAACCGGTGCCACCGGACCGGGTGCTGGTGAACCGCACCTCGTCGGGCGGCGGTGGGCCCTCGGTGGGACCCTGCGCGGACCCCGGCGGTGGTGGGGGTTGCTGCCCGCCACCGGACGGACCCGTGAACCGGTTGACGATTCCGCCGGTCTCCCGCAACGCGGCGACGAGCTGCGCCAACGCGTCGCGCATCGCCAGGTCGAGCCGGACGAGCTGCCGCAGCCAGGCGGTACGCAGCAGCACGTCGAGGGCGGTCCAGCCGGCCGCGGTGGTCAGGTCGAACGTCCCGCCGACCGGGCCGGTGCCGTAGGTGTCCTCGATGGTGACCGACACCGCGTTCAGGCTGCCCCGGTCGACCTGTTCGAGGATGGTGCGGACCGTGCCGAACAGCGCGCTCGGATGGTACGTGTTGTACCACTCGTGGGTGTGGTCGCTGAACTCCCGCCAGGCGTCGTTGATCCGCTCGCGGAACATCAGCAGGTCGTTGGACTGCCGGAAGACCCGGTCCGACCAGGCGTTGGCCTCGTCGGCCGCGTTCATGTCGCGGGTGAGCCGGTCGATGTCGGCGTGCAGGGAGTTCAGGGCCGCCACGAAGACCGCCGAGGCCGACCCGTCGAAGCCGGAGCCGGTCCCGCTGATCCCGTCGCGCAGCACCCGCAGCTCGGCGGCGGTGGTGAGCAGCGTCTGCTCGACCCGCCAGAGCAGGTTGCCGGCGTCGGTGAAGCTGCGTTCGCTGAACCAGCCGTTGGTGCCGGCGTACAACCGGGTGAGGGCACCGACGCTGCCCCGGTAGAAGCTGTCGAACGCGCTGCTCGGCGGGAGGCCGCCGGTCCCCTCCCAGAAGGTGACGTGGCCGCGCACGATCTCCCAGAGGTCCCGTTGCGGATCGTCGACCCCGGGGCCGACCCGGCGGTAGCCGACCAGTTCCCGGTCGCCGGGGTCGACCGTGGGACGGGTGCCCCGGTCCAACTCCTGGGTGCGCCGTTCGACGAACCGGACCCAGGTGACGCCGTGGCCGGCGACCTGGTTGCGGTCGATCGGTGTGCCGGTGGCCTGGTCGGTGCCGTCGCGGCCCTCATTGAGTACGTCCTGGAGCATCCGTTCCCAGGTCCAGCCGGCGTACTCCGGATTCGGGGCGGTCACCGCGCGGCCCGCCCGCGTCGGCGCTCAGCCACGGCGACGTCCCGTCGCCCGGGTGGGGCCGAGCGGTCCGCCGGTGCGGCGCGGCGCGGCCGGCACCGGGGTGACCGGTTCCTCGGCGTGCTCGGACCGGCCGATGACGGCCATCCCGCACTCCGGGTCGGTGCCCCAGACGTCCTCGTCCTCCTCCAGCCAGGTCTTGCGTTCCCGGTCCTTCTCCCCCTGCTGGCCGGCCCCGCCCATGCCGCCCATGCCACCCATCGGGGGCATCATCGGGAACCCGCCGGCCGTGGCGGTCGCGGAATCCGCGCCGCGCGCCCCGCTGCCGCCGGGTCCGAAGCCTGCCGGTTCGCCGAGCAACGCGGCCAGTTCGCTGCCGAGCGCCATTCCGCTGGTCGACGACTCGCCAGGTGAGCCGCCGCCCAGGTTGCCCACGTCGACCCCGTCGACGTCGGTCGGGAACTGGGCCGACGGGTTGGTCGTCCCGTCGTCGAGACCGCCCGCGCCACCGCCCTTGACGCCGCCCAGGCCGCCGCCGGAGGAACCGGGGTTGCCCCATCCGCCCGACGGCAGGCCGGGCAGGACGACCCCACCGCCGGGGATCCCGGTTCCGCCGCCGGTCCCACTGCCGGTCCCGCCGCCGCCCGCCGAGCCGGACCCGGTGCCACCGCCGAGCAGGTCGTCCCAGTCGATGCCACCGGCGCCGGCCGTGCCGCCGGAGCCGAGGTCGCCGCCGAGGCCCAGCCCGGAACCGCTTCCACCGCCCAGTCCCAGCCCGGATCCACCGCCCAGCCCCAGGTCGCCACCGAGGCCGAGGCCGGAACCACCGCCCACGCCGAGGCCGCCACCACCGCCCACGCCGAGGTCGCCACCGGCACCCAGCCCGAGGTCGCCACCGCCGCCGAGGCCCAGGTCACCGCCGCCGCCCGTACCCAGGTCACCGCCGCCACCGAGGCCCAGGTCGCCACCGCCGCCCAGGCCCGGATCGCCACCGCCGTTCAGGTCGGGGCCACCGCCACCGTTGAGATCCGGTACGTCGACGTCGGGGGTGCCCCCCGGTGGCGGCGTGGTGGTGGCCCGGGTCGGTGGCGGGGAGATGACGCTCACCAGGTGGGTGACGGCCCGCAGCCGGGTGGTCAGCCGCGCCAGCTCGGTACGCATCGTGGCGTCCAGCTCCCGCAACTGGCCCAACCAGGCGCCCTTGATCATGTTGTCGACGCTCTGCCAGCCGGCCTCGGTCATCAGGTTGAAGGTGCCGCTGTTGACCGTGCCGTTGCCGTATGCGTCCGGCAGGGTGATCGTGACCTGGCTGAAGTTGCCCGTCCTGACCTGCGTGACGATCTTCTTCAACGAGTCGATCAACGTGGTCGGGTTGTAGCCGTTGAACCACTGGAAGGTGTGGTCGCTGAACTCCCGGAACGAGCTGGCGATCTTGTTGCGGAAGGTGGTCATGTCGTCGACCAGGTCGTCGACCTGATCGGACCACGCCCGGTCGGTGCTGTTCGCGTTCATGTCGACGGCGAGCCGGTGGACGTCGCGGCGCAGGTTCGCCATCGTCCCGATGAACACCCCGGAGGCGTTGCCCTGGAAGCCGGAGGCGTCGTCGCCGACCCGGTCCAGGATGGTCTTCAGCTCCCGTTCGGTGCTGACCAGGTTGCTCTCCACGTCGTGCAGCATCTTGGCGGCGTCGGTGAAGCTCTTCCAGCTGAACACGGGGTTGGAGCCGCTGGCCAGCCGCTGCAACGCCCCCTCACTGGACTTGTAGAAGGTCTCGAACGCCCCACGCGGCGAGGGCGCCCCCTCGGTCTGCGAGTCACTGAACACGATCTTCACCTGGATGAACTGGGTCCGGGTGGTGTAGTGGGGCTTCCCGTCGCGCACCGACCCGACCGTGCTGATCCGGTAGAGGAAGAACTCGTTGCCGTCCAGCGAGTCGATCCGGTCGGTGTAGTCGGCGTCGCTGGGCGGGTCCGAGGACTCGGTCACCGCGTCGGTGTGGTCGACCAGGCGCAGCCACCGCACGTCCGGGCCGGCCACCAGCCTGCGGTCCAGCACGGTGCCGCTGGTGCCGTCCGGGCCGTCCCTGCCCTCCCCCAGCACGTTCTGCAGCATCGACTCCCAGGTCCACTGGGCCATGTCCTGGTACGGCGCGGTCACCGGGTCACGCCGTCGGGTTGGGGGTGGGGTTGGGCGCGGTGCCGGTACCCGGCAGGAACTCCAGGAACCGTTCGGCGGTGACGGCGTTGAGCGACTCGATGTACTCCGAGTTCGCCAGCAGTTCGGTCAACCCCACCGCGAGGCTGTTCATCGTGGTCCGGTGGCTGGTCATCCGGGCCAGCAGCGTGTCACCTGTCTTGTTGACCTGGTCGCGGATGGTCCGGCCGGGTTCGAAGTTGTTCGTCCCGGCCGAGACGACCAGGTCACGCAGCGTCTGCGAGACGTACTGGCCCTGCCCGGAGGTGGCGGTGTCGACCGCGTCCCGCAGGCTGTTGAGCTTCGCGATGAGCTGGTTGATGTACGGCTCGTCGATGACGATCGGCATCGGTTCCTCCGTTGGGTGGGGGTGGGGCGGGCGGCCCGGAACCGCCCGCCGCACCGCAGGTCAGACGTTGCCCTGGAACAGCGCGGCACCCCGCGCGTCGCCCAGCCGGTAGTTGTCGTGGATCTGGTCCAGCCGGGACGAGGCGTCGGCGAGCGCCTGGCGCATCTCGGTGATCCCGGTGTTCCACTTGGCCTGCGCCGCGGTGAACGCCTCCCGGGTGTCACCGGAGTTGGCGTTGACGTACGTCTGGACGACGGTGTTGAGTTCGTCGATCGCGTTCTGGATGCTGGTGGTCACGCCCTGCAACTCGGCCGAGCTGTCCAGCAGACCGTTGGGGTTGAGTCCGTACGACGGCATGGGTCGTCCTTCGTGAGGGGTCGGTCGGTGGTCAGGTCCAGCTCGCGGAGAGGGCGTTGTCCTGCTCCACCTGCGCGCTGGTCTGGTAGTGCGTGGTCATCGCGCTGTTCAGGTCGAGCAGCCCCTGCTTGACCTTGCTCAACCCCTCCAGCCACTGCTGGATGGAGGTGGTGAAGGTCGTCTTCGCCTCCCCACGCCACTGGGTGTCCAGGAAGCTGGACGTGTTGTCGACGGCGCGCTGCGCCGCATCGCACTGGGCGTCGGTCTGGTTCATCGCCGAGATGGTGTTGCGGATGGTCTGCTCGTCTACCTCGTTGCCGAGTGGCATCGGCGCTCCTTCCGGTTCGGGCGGTCGCGGCGGTTCCGCGCCGCCGGCTGCACTGGCCGGGCCGGTCTCATCCGACGACCCGGGCCGGGTCAAGGGCGGGACCGGTCGGCAGCAGGTCGATCAGTTCCGGGGCGACGACGGTCGCGTCGGCGGGGTCGTAACCCAGCCGTTGCGCCACCGCCGCACCGGCGAGCGGATACTTCACCCCGGCGTCGGTCACCAGGTGGTAGGAGGTGCCGGGCTGCCCGGCCCGGCCGGCGACCACCAGCCCGCCGCGTCCGGGCGCGACGGTCACCGCGTCGGCGGTGTGCGTCGTCCGGGTCACCCCGACACCGCCGCGCACGACGCCGGACGCCGGTGCCGGCCGGGCCGCGACGACCCGGGGCCGTCCGTCGGCCCCGAAGCGCAGGCACCAGGCGAGGCCGGGGGCCCGGGTGGCGGCCCCGGGCGCCACGGCCGGCAGTTCCTCGGCAAGCGGTGCCCGCGCCGCGACCGGTACCCGGGCCAGCGCCGCCGGGCTGAGCACGGTCGGCGTCACCGCCCCACCGCCGTACCCGACGACGGTCGCCGGGTCGGCGGCCAGCAGCGCGTACGCCAGGGGAGTCAGCCGGGCCAGCCCGTCGCGGCGCAGCAGGTAGTGGCGTTGCTCGCCGTCGGCCGGCCGGGCGGTGAAGAGTTGACCGATCCGGGTCGGCTGCCCGTCCACCGTCGGCCCGGCCGCGCCGCGTCCGGGCACCGGCACCGGCCCCAGGTCCGCCCCGGCGGGCAGCAGGTCCAACCAGGCCGCCGGGACGGTGACCGGGGGCGCGTCGTGACCGAGCACGGCCGGCAGCCACGGCGCGGTGAGCCGGAACCGGTGACCGTTCCAGATCAGATGGTCGCCGGTCGGGTCGCCGGCCGGCCGGGCCAGCACCGCCCGGTCGGCGGACAGCGGTGTCCCGTCGGACGCCGGGGCGACGGCGAGGGTGAGCGCGGTCGTCCCGGCCCCGGCCGGACCGGTGCCGCCGGGCGCGCAGGCGGTCCAGTCGACGCCGGCCAGCCCGGCGGCCGGCAGCACGTCGGGAGCGCCGACGATGCCCAGCGGCTGCCCGTGTGCCACCCCGCGCAGCGACTTCGCCGACACGGTGACCACGGCCAGTTCCTCGCCGAGCAGCAGCCGGGCCGAGGCGTAGTTGAGCACCGGGCGCAGCCGCCCGGAAAGGTAGAGGTAGCGCGAGCCGGTCTCCTTCTCCACCACCAGCGCCCCGGCCCTGCGCCAGGCGGTGGCCCCGCCGGGGGCGAAGAAGCCGTACAGGGTGAAGCCGCCGACCACCAGCACGGCGACCAGGACCCCGGCGAGCAACCCCACGATGGTCCGCCGGTGCGGCGTCTCCAGGCCGTCCGGTTCGCCGGCCACCAGCGCGGCGGTCAACCGGCCCAGCAGGTGCGACTGCGCCTGCACCTGGTCACGTCGGGACTGCACGACCTCAGCCCCCGATCGCCCGGAAGTAGTCGTACACGTGCAGGACGGCGAGCCCGATCGGCAGCAGCGCCACCGCCGCCGCGGTCAGGGTGAGGTCACCGACCCGCCCCCAGTACGGCGTCACCCGCCGCGCGGTGAGGCTGCGCCCGGCCAGCAGCAACGCCGGTACGGCGACCGGCAGCACCGCCAACGCCAGCACCCGGGTCAGCGGTTCCGCCCCGGCCAGGGTGTCCACGGCGACGGCGACGAGCCCGACCAGCGCCGGTACCGCCTGGGTCAGCCGGTGCCAGGCGCTGGTCATCGGCCGGGCGTTGAGCGACCAGACCAGCGCGACCAGCAGCACCAGGGTCACCTCCGCCCAGCCCGCCCGGTGCGCCACCGGCAGCAGCGCCACGGCGGTGGCCGCCGCGAGGCCGGCGTACAGGGCGGTCATCAGCCGGTCGACTGCGCGCGCCCGGTCCATCAGCGGGCCGGCGGGTTCCGGATCGATGTCCTCCTGCAGGTGCTCGGGTCGGGTCGGCAGCGGGGCGAGGCGCATCCCGGCCAGCCGGAACGCGAACAGGGGCACCGTCAGCACCAGGGCGGTCGCGGCCAGCGCCACCACCGCCCCGGCCTGCGGCCCGGTCAGCCCGCCGGCCGTGACGGCGGCCCCGCCGAGCACCCCCAGCAGCAGCGCGACGGAGCCGGCGACGAACAGCGCGGTGGCCGCGCCGAGCAGGCCGGCGGCGAGCACCGCCACCGCCGCCCCGGTGGCGGTCCCGCCGAGCACCTGCGGCCCCGTCACCCCCGCGCCGACCGTCCCGCCGTCGCCGGGCAGCACCAGGCCGGCCAGGCCGGCGTAGCCGGTCGCGGCGACGGCCATCAGCACGCCGAACCCCCGCTCGGCAGCGGCCCGGACCACGGCGGCCCCGCCGCCCAACGCCACCGCCGCCACCGCCAGCGCCGCCACCGCCCGCAGCGGCACCGGGCCCGGCAGCGCCAGGGCCACCAGACCGACGGCGAACAGCAGCCCGGCCAGCCCCAGCACCACCGGGCGGACCAGCTCGGGACGCCACCGGCCGGGGCGGTCCCGCACCCCGGTCGCCATCCCGTCGACGAGGTCGTCGAAGTCGACCTCGGGCAACTGGTCGGCGCGCGGACGCAGATACACCAGGTCGCCGTCGTGCAGGTCGAGCGCGGCGACGCTGCTCTCCTCGTCCAGCGGGGCCGAGCCGGCGCGTTGCAGCACCCAACCGCCGTGACTCAACCCCGTGTCGGCGAGCCCGTCGCCGAGGTGGTGCAGCAGCGCCGGCAACAGGTCGGCCACGACCACCCCGACCGGCACGGCGACCTCGATCTGCCGGCTCGGTCCGCGTACGACCAGCCGGCACATCTGCTCGGTCTCGGTGCCTGTCACGGCCCCTTCAACGACAGCCGCCCGCAGAACGTTCAACGGCCCGGACGAATTTTCTCCGCCCGCCGGCAGGCCCCGCCCGGAAACCGGGATCGACCCGGATCGGCCCGTGCTCCGTTGTGGAGGGGGGCCGACGGCCCGGGTGGAGGGAGAAGAGCATGGGTACGGTGCTGTTCCGGCGGCCGGCACGGCGCGGCGGGCCGGAGATGCCCACCGGGGAGCTGACCCTCCAGGAGCCGCCCGAGCTGAGCGAGCCGCAGCACAACGGCGCCCGGCAGGCGATGATGGTGCTGCCGATGGCGCTGATGACCGGCGTGATGATGCTGATGTTCATGGGCCCGTCACGGGGCCCGCTGACCTGGGTGATGGCCGGCATGATGGCGGTGGCCATGGGCGGGGTGATGATCGGTTCCGTCATCGCCAGCAGCGGGGAACGCAAGCAACGCCACGGCGGTGACCGCCGCGACTACCTGCGCTATCTCGCCCAGCACCGCCGCCGGGTCCGCCGGTTCGCCCAGGACCAGCGTGACTCCAGCCTGTGGCGGCACCCCGACCCGGCGTCGCTGTGGTCGCTGGCGATGACCACCCGACGCTGGGAACGCCGCCCCACCCACCCGGACTTCCTGGAGATCCGGGTCGGCACCGGCGAACAGCGGCTGGCGGTCCGGATCGCGCCGATGCAGACCAAACCGGTCGAGGACCTCGAACCGGTCGCCGCGAAGGCGCTGCGCCGGTTCATCCGGGCGTACAGCACCCTGCCGGACCAGCCGGTGGCGCTGTTCCTGCCGGGCTTCGCCGAGATCCGGGTGACCGGGGACCGGGCGGCGGCGCGGGCGCTGCTGCGGGCCCTGCTCACCCAGCTCGGCGCGTTGCACGCGCCGGAGGAGGTCCGGGTGGCGCTCTGCGTCGACCCGGCCGGGTCGGCGGCCTGGGAGTGGGTCAAGTGGCTGCCACACGCCCAGCACCCCACCGAACAGGACGCCGCCGGGGCGGCGCGGCTGGCCGCCGACGGGATCGAACGCCTCGAACGGCTGCTCGGCGCGGAGTTCACCGGCCGTCCCCGCTACGAGCCGGGCGTCACCCCCGACCGGGAGGAGCCGTACGTGGTGGTGGTCCGCGACGGCGGCCGGGTGCCGGCCGGTCACCGGCTCACCACCGGCGGCTACCGCAACGCGGTCTTCGTCGACCTGGACGACCCGCCGGTCGCCACCGGCAAGGGCATCCTCAACCTGGAGGTCGCCGACGGCACGCTGACCATGCTCGGGCGGGACCGGGTGGGCCAGGAGACCCGGCAGGTGCTCGCCGCCCCCGACCTGCTCGGCCCGGCGGCGGCCCGCACGGTCGCCCGGCTGCTGTCGCCCTACCGGCTGGCGGTCAGCACCGAACTGGCCCCCGAACCGATGAAGGCCGACTTCGACCTGGGCACGCTGCTGAGCATCCCCGACCTGGAACGGTTGGAGCTGGCCGCGCTGCGCGACCGGCGCGGGCCGGACGAGCGGCTGCGGGTGCCGATCGGGGTGGACGCCACCGGCGCCCCGGTCGAGCTGGACCTCAAGGAGTCCGCGCTGGGCGGCATGGGCCCGCACGGGATGCTGATCGGCGCGACCGGCTCCGGCAAGAGCGAGCTGCTGCGGACGCTGGTGCTGGCGTTGGCCGTCACGCACTCCTCGGAGACGCTCAACCTGGTCCTGGTCGACTTCAAGGGCGGGGCGACGTTCCTCGGCCTGGACCGGCTGCCGCACACCTCGGCGGTGATCACCAACCTGGCCGACGAGGCGTCGCTGGTCGGCCGGATGCGCGACGCCCTGCACGGCGAGCTGGTCCGCCGGCAGGAGCTGCTGCGGGCCGCCGGCGGCTACAGCTCGGTGCTGGAGTACGAGAAGGCCCGGGCCGGCGGCACCCCGCTGGACCCGTTGCCCACCCTCTTCGTGGTCGTCGACGAGTTCTCCGAGCTGCTCGCCGCGCACCGGGACTTCATCGACCTGTTCGTGATGATCGGGCGGCTCGGCCGTTCGCTGGCCGTGCACCTGCTGCTGGCCAGCCAGCGCGTCGACGACGGCCGGATCGGGCAGTTGGAGTCGCACCTGTCGTACCGGATCGGCTTGCGGACCTTCTCGGCGATGGAGTCCCGCTCGGTGATCGGGGTGCCCGACGCCTACGAGTTGCCGGCCGCCCCGGGCAACGGCTACCTGCGGATGGACGTCTCGACACTGCTGCGGTTCAAGGCCGCGTACGTCTCCGGCGAGTACCGTCCCCGCCGGGCCCGGGTCCGGCAGGAGGTGGTCCAGCGGCAGGTGGTGCCCTACCGGCTGGACCCGGTGACGGCGGAGCAGCCGACCCCGCCGGTGCGGCCCGTCGACACCGCACCCGCGACCGACCCGGCCCGACCGGACAGGCCGACCGCAGCGGCCGGTCCGGCGGAGTCCGCCACACCGCCGGTGGACGGGGCGGAGCCGGCCGCGCGCAGCGTGTTCGCGATCGTCACCGACCAGCTCGTCGACTCCGGGCCACCGGCCCACCAGGTCTGGCTGCCGCCGCTGGGCGAATCCCCCACCCTGGACAGCCTGCTGCCGGCGCTGACCCCCGACCCCGACCTCGGGCTGGTCGCCGCGGACTGGCCCGGCAACGGCCGGCTGGTCGTCCCGCTCGGTTTCATCGACAAGCCCTACGAGCAGCTGCGCGACCTGCTCACCGTGGACCTGTCCGGGGTGGGTGGGCACATCGGCGTGGCCGGCGGCACCCGCAGCGGCAAGAGCACCCTGATCCGGACCCTGATCTGCGCGCTGGCGCTCACCCACCGCCCCACCGACGTGCAGTTCTACTGCCTGGACTTCGGCGGCGGCACCCTGGGCACCGTCGCCGGCCTGCCGCACGTGGGCAGCGTCGCCGGCCGGCTCGACACCGACCGGGTCGGCCGGACCGTCGCCGAGGTGACGGGCCTGATCAACCAGCGGGAACGGCGTTTCACCGAGCAGGGCATCGACAGCATCCAGACCTACCGCCGGCTGCGCGCCGAGGGTCAGGTCGCCGACGACCCGTACGGCGACGTGTTCCTGGTGGTCGACGGCTGGTTCACGCTACGGCAGGAGTTCGAGCCGCTGGAGGTGGCGCTGCGGCAGATCGCCGCCCGGGGGCTCAACTTCGGTGTCCACCTGATCGTCAGCGCGGCCCGCTGGTCGGAGGTGCACCACAGCATGCGCGACCAGCTCGGCATCAAACTGGAACTGCGTCTCGGTGACGCCGTCGACTCGGCCATCGACCTGCGGTTGGCGGCCACCGTGCCGCGTGCGCCGGGGCACGGCCTCACCCCCGAGAAGCTGCACTTCCTGGGGGCGCTGCCGCGCATCGACGGGGTGGCCGACCCGGCGAGCACCGCCGAGGGGGCGCGTGAGCTGGCCGGCACGGTGGCCGAGTTCTGGGCCGGGCCGGTGGCGTCGCCGGTGCGTACCCTGCCGGCGGTGCTGCCCGCCGCCGACCTGCCGCCGGCCGAGGGCGACCTGTGGGTGCCGCTCGGCCTGGACGAGACGGATCTGAAGCCGTACTGGCACGACTTCGCGGAGCTGCCGCACCTGACCGGGCTCGGCGACAGCCAGAGCGGCAAGACCAACCTGCTGCGCCACCTGGCCCGCATGATCGTCGGCCGGTTCACCCCGGCCGAGGCGCGCATCCTGATCGTCGACTACCGACGGCAGCTGTTCGACTCGGTGCCCGCCGAGTACCGCCTCGGCTACTCGGTCTCCACCGACTCCACCCGGGAGACCGTCGCCGACGCCGTGGTCGGCCTCAAGGGACGGTTGCCGGGCAAGGAGATCAGCCCCGAGCAGTTGCGCCGCCGCGACTGGTGGACCGGACCGCGGCTGTTCGTGCTGGTCGACGACTTCGAGATGCTCGCCGGGCAGGACAACCCCCTGCAACCCCTCATCCCGTACGTCCCGCACGGTGTCGACATCGGGTTGCACATGGTGGTCGTCCGGGGCACCGCGAACCTGATGCGGATGTCGATGGACCCGCTGCTGCGTCGCCTCCAGGAGGCCAGCAGCCCGGACGTCGCACTGTCCTGCCCGCCGACGGAGGGGCCGCTGCTGGGCGGGGTGAAGGGGCGGCACCTGCCGCCCGGCCGGGCGATGGTGCTGACCCGACGCGGACACCGGATGATCCAGACCGCGTACGTCGAACCCGACCCCGTGCCGGTCGGCTGACCGCCGTCCGGGCGGCACGGGCCCCGGTGGTGCGGCGGGGCTGGCCGGGCCGGTGGTGCCGCAGGGGCGGTGGTGCGCCGGGCCGGGTCAGCGCCGACGCCGACGCCGCAGGCCGACGGTGAGGGTGACCAGCGTGAGGATCGCCGCCAGCACGGTGATCGCGCCGGCCGGGCTCCTGCGCTGGACGGTGGTGGCGACGCCGGCCGGGGTGGCGTTCACCGCCGCCGCCGGATTGATCATGCCCCAGCCGTGCCACGGGTCGGGTCCGGCCGCCGGGGGTGCCGCCCCGTCGGCCGTGGCCGTGACCCGGGCCGCCGCCTCGACCGCGTCCAACCGGGGCGCGCTGGAGCGGACCAGGGCGACCAGCCCGGCGACGAACCCCACGGCGTAGTCCGTGCCGGTGCCCTGCACCTCGCCCGAGCCGATCCCGAGACCCACCACGTCCACGCCCGGCGCCACCACGTCGACCTCCCCCGGCCGGTGCACCTCGGCCAACCTGTCGTCCGGGCCCACCGCACCGACCCGCAGCACCCCCGGGGGCACAGCGGCGCCCTTCGCCGCCGTCGCCGGGCGGGCCGCCACCACCACGGTGGTCCCCTGGGTGACCGCCGCGCGCAACGCCGCGACCACCCGCTTGTCGGCGGTGTCCACCGAGCCGCCGACCACGGCCACCCTGGCTCCGGCCGTGGTCGCCACCCGCAGCGCGGCGACCAGCTCGGTCGACTCCGCCGTCCCGGCGGCCATGCCGACCCGGACGGGCAGGACTGTCGCCTCGGGGGCGAGACCGACGAAACCGTTGCCCCGCTGCCGGGCGGCGGCGACGATCCCGGCCAGCGCGGTGCCGTGCCCGGTGCAGTCCCGGTCCCCCCGGGCGTCGCCGCCGGCGCCGGCGTCCGCACCGGGACGGACCCGGCCGGCCAGGGCCGGCGGGGTGGCGTCCACTCCGGAGTCGATGACCGCGACCGTGACCCCCGCGCCCCGGCCCCGGGTCCAGGCCACCTCCGGGGTCAGTCGTAACTGCGCCCAGGGCACCCCGCCGATCCGCCGCTTCGGGGGCACCGTGCAGACCAGGGCGCTGGTCGGCGCGGCGCTCGGCCGGGGGCGGGGGGTCGCCGCCGGGCGGGCCGGGGTGAAGGTCGGCAGCGGGCCGTAGCTGACGCCCTCGCCGACGGCGTCCCAGGGCAGCACCAGGACCCAGCCAGGACGCAGCACGGCGGGGTCGGTGACCGCGATGCCGTCCGGCTGGACCCGGCCCTTGTTCAGGGCGAAGATCTCCGGGTACCGCTGTGCGTCGCCGAGGACCCGCAACGCGACCTCCCAGAGGTGTTCGACCCGGCCCTGCTCCGCGCCGACCACCAGGTACTTCACGAAGCCGGTCGGCGCGGTGCCCGGCCGGGCCGGCGCGGCCGTGGGCGAGGGCACGGGGGCGGCCGTCGCCGGTGCCGCCACGGCCACCGTCGACGCCGGGACGGCGAGCCCACCGAGCAGCAGGGCGACCAACAGGCGTGACCAGCGGGTCCGGTGGCGTCCGGTCACCGGAAGCGGGCGGGACAGCGCTACCTCCCAGCGTCGTCGTGGCCCGCCCAGGCTACGGCCTTCCCCGTACCGACCCCGGGTCCGGTCGATTGCGATTCGGCCAACCGTACGGGCGGACGGCGAAGCCGGACTGAACAGATCGCCGGTCGCCGCCGTTGTAGGCAGCGGCCGGGGAAGGGCTGCACCCCGGTGGAGGACCAAGGAGGCTGAGCGTGCGACTCCCGACCACTACCGGCACCGGGCGACAGGTGACCCGACGGTTCACCCTCCGGTCGAGGCGGCGCGGCATCGTCGTCACGACGGCGGCGGTCCTGGCCGCCCTCCTGCTCGCCGCCGCCCACGCCGCAGGGACGGTGCCCGCCAGGGCGACGCCGACCGACCGGGGGTCCGTCCACCCGGCACCGTCACACGTGGGGTCGGTCGGGACGGTGTCCGCCGACCCGACGCCGACCGCCACGAACTCCGCCGACGCGACGCCGGCCGGGCGGTACTACGTGGTGGGGCCGCCGGTGGGCGGTCAGCGGGAGTACCTGTACCAGATCGCGGCCACCACCCTCGGCGACGGCAACCGGTACCGGGAGGTCTTCGAGCTGAACCGGGGCCGCCGCCAGCCCGACGGCGGACGGTTGACCGACCCGACCGAACTGCGCCCCGGCTGGGTGCTGGCGCTGCCCCCCGACGCGCGGGGGCCGGGGGTGCGCATCGGCCCGCTGCCCCCGACCGGCGCGGACGCCACCCCACCGGCCACGGCCGACCCGGGGCACACCGGCCAACTGGTCGTGCTGGCCGGACTCGCCGCCGTCGCCCTGCTCGTCGCCACCCTGCTGCGCCGGTCGCCCCGACGTCGTCGTGCCCTGCCCGGCCGCCCCGCCCGGCTCGCCCTCGCCGCAGGCGGCACGACACCGCCTCTCCCGCACCCGTCCGCCGGATTCGCCCCGTCCATCGACGGTGTCCCCACCGCCGGGCCGACCGGAACCCCGGACCCGGCACGACCCGGCACGGCACGACGACAGTCCCCCATGGACCCGGCCGCCCCGGGGGCACGCGTCGACGCGGCGGCCCGGCCCACCCCGGGTCGTACGGTCGAGGTCGCCGACGCCGGCCCGGTGCCGGACGTCGACGGCGCCCTCGACACCGAGGTGACCTCGCCCGCCGGCACCCTGGTGGTCCGGGTACCCGGGGTGGCGGGCGGCGGGCAGCCGCACCACGCCTGGCAGATCCCGGCGCAGCCCCGGCCGTCGATGCGGCTCCCGGTCCGGCTCGGCCACCGGCGGGGCTGGGCGCTCTGGGTCGACCTGGCCGCCACCTCGGACGTGTTCACGGTCACCGGCCCGGTCGAGGCCGCCCGCCACCGGGCCCGGACGATCGCCGAGCAGGTGCACGCCGCCGGGCACACGGTCACCGTGATCGGTGACCTGTTCGGACCCGACCTACCCGACGGTTGGGTCCGCCGGGCGGCCTTCCCCACCGGGGAGGCGGACCTGCCCGCCGGCACCGGGGTGCTGTGCAGCGCCGCCCTGTCCGGCCCCGAGTTGGCCTTCGCCCGCCGGATCGCCGCCCTGACCGGGCACCGACTGGTGCCGATCGTCGTCGGCCGGGCGTTGCGCGCCCGCTGGTCGGTGACCGTCCGACCGGGCGCCTCCTCTCCCGAACTCGTCGCCGCCGTCCCGGCCGGTGCGGCGCACGGCGGCGGGTCACCCGACGGCGGGCTCTCCGCAGACGGCGGCACACCGTGACCGGCGGTCGGTTTCCCGGCGACCCGGGTGAACCGTGACCGGCGGTGCGCCGTTGTGGTCCCGGGGTGCCACGTCGGCCGGCCCCGCCGGGCCGGGGCGTCGCACCGGCCGATGCCCGCTGGTGACGAGGAGACGGTGGATGAGCCGGTTACTGGTGTCCTGGGCCCGGTCGCTCGGTTGCCTCGTGGCGACCTGCACGCTGGTGCTCACCCCGCCCGCCCCGGTCCGGGCGGCCCCACCGCCATCTCCGACGTACGTCAAGTACTACCCGGTGTCCGACGGGACCGACGGTGCGGTGACGGACCTGACCGGGGTGGCCGCGCGGTTCCTGGCCGATCCCGACCGGGCCGACGAGGTCTACCGGCTCAACGAGGGACGCCGGCAACCCGACGGCCGGGCCCTGACCGCCGTCGGGCAGCGGCTGTCCCCCGGTTGGCTGCTGGTGCTGCCGTGGGACGCCTCCGGCGACGAGGTCCGCTACGGCCTACTGCCGGCGAACGTCCCGACGGCGAAACCGGCCCGCCCCGCCCCGGGCACGGTCGGTAAGGGCTGTGTCCCCGCCACCTCCGGGGACGGCGGCTCCCCGTGGACGGACCCAAAGTTGTCCCCGGCGCGCGCCTGGCCGCACAGCACGGGTGCCGGGGCGTTGGTGGCGGTGGTCGACTCCGGCATCGACGGGGAACTGGCCGCCCTCGCCGGGCGGGTCGTCCCCGGGTCGGACGTCATCACCGGCAAGGCCCGCGCCGACACCGACTGCCTGGGCACCGGCACAGCGATGGCGAGTGTGATCGCGGCCGCCTCCGGCACCGGGTCACCCGCGCCACCGGTGGTCGGCGTCGCCCCCGAGGCGGCGGTCCTGCCGGTACGGATCGTCGCCGACGCCACCGACGCCGATCCGCAGCGGACCGCCCTCGGCATCGAGGTCGCCGTCTCGGCCGGCGCGACGGTGGTGGCCCTGGGCGGGTACGCGAAACTCACCGATCCCGCCGTGACCGAGGCCGTCCGGTCGGCCGTGGCGCACGACGTGGTGGTGGTCGCCCCCGCCGCCACCGCCGACGGCTCCCCGGCGCCGGCCCAGGAGGGGCTGCTCCGGGTCGCCGGCGTCGGTCCCGACCGTCGGCCCGTCCTGGCGTACCCGGCCGGTGGGGTCGACGTGACCGCGCCCGGCCTGGACGTGCCGACGCTCGGCGTCGGTGCCACCACGCCGCAGAACCGCACCGGCACCGAGTACGCCGTCGCCTACGTCGCCGGTGTCGCCGCACTGGTCCGGACGGCGCTACCCGGGGCGGACGCCGTCCAGGTGGCCCGCCGGATCACCACCACCGCCGCCCCGGGGACCCGGTCGAGCCCGAGTCCCGAGAACGGCTGGGGCATGGTCGACCCGCTGGCGGCGGTCAGCACCGGCCCGGACGCGACGCCGCCGGCCCGTGCCGACTCCGCCACCTGGCCCGCGCTGGTGGCCGTCGGGCTGGGTGTCCTCCTGCTCGCCGTGGTGGGGGTGTTCGCCCGGCGGGCCCGCCGGCTCACCCACCGGGCGGCGGTCACCGCCGGGCCCGTGACACCGACGCCCCCGTCCACGCCGGACGACCCGGCGGCACAGTGGGACGCGACCGCACACCCCGCCCCGACGGCACGCCCCGACCCTGCGGCACCTCAGGGCACGGCGGCACCGCACCCGGTCGCCGTCCCGCACGGGCCGGCGGTACCCCCCGGGTCGCCGGAGCCGGACGGGCCGACGGCACCTGGCGGACCGACGACGGTGACGCGGGGTGCGCTGCCGTGACCGGTCGGGCCGGCCGGGGTCGCGCCGGGGTCGTCGGAATGCTGGTCGGCCTCGGGGTTCTCCTCGCCCCGCCGGCCGGTTCCGCCGCAGCCGGGGAGCCACCTCCGCTGCCGACGACGGCGGGACGCTGTGTCGGACCGTCGCCGGTGACGGTCCGGGAGACGCCGTGGGCGCTGCGCCTGCTCGCCCCGCAGACCAGCTGGCCGTTGACCCGGGGGGCCGGGGTGGTGGTCGCCGTCGTGGACACCGGGGTGAGCGCCGCCGCACCCGCCCTGGCCGGGGCGGTCCGTCCGGGCGTCGACGTCTCCGGTGGGCGGGCCGACAGCGACTGCGTTGGTCGGGGCACCGCCCTGGCCGGCATCGTCGCGGCCCGGCCGACCGGCGACGGGGGGCCGGGCGGAATCGCCCCGGACGCCGAGATCCTGCCGGTGCGGATCACCGACGCGAACCGGCGGACCAGCCCGGCCCGGCTCGCCGCCGGCATCCGGCTCGCCACCACCGCCGGAGCGGACGTGATCCTGGTGGCCGCCGGGGTCACCTCGGCGACCCCGGACCTGGCCGACGCGGTACGGGCCGCGGTCGCCCGGGACATCCTGGTGGTCGCCGCCGTCACCGACCGGGGCGGGGAGAACGGCGGGGACCCTCCGGTCGGCTATCCGGCCGGGTTCCCCACGGTGCTGGCGGTGAACGCGGTCGGTGTCGACGGAGCGGCCGGTCCGGTGGCGGCCGACGCGGGCACCGACCTGGCCGCCCCCGGGGCCGGGCTGGGGATCGCCCCGAGCGGGTCCGGCCACTACCGGGTCGGCGGTGCGCCGGTCGCCGCCGCGTACGTCGCCGGGGTCGCCGCGTTGGTCCGGGCGTACCACCCGGGGTTGTCCCAGGCCGAGGTGCGCGCCCGGCTGGAGCACACGGCGATCCCGGGTGGCGGGTCGTCCCGGGCGGTCGGCGGTGGGACGCTCGACGCGTACGCGGCGGTCGCCGCGCTCGCGCCCCGGCAGGGCGACCCGCCGGTGCCGGTCCCGGCCGGGCCGGTCGTCGTGCCGGCCGCGCCCGGCCCGTCGCGGGCCGCCCGGGTGGCCGGCCTGACCGTCCTCGGCGCGCTCGTGGTGGCCCTGCTCGTCGCCGCCGCCTCGCTCACCAGGCGGGGCTCCCGCCGGCCCGGGTGAGCGGAAGGGGCACGGTGGCGGTCTTCGCGCTGCCGCTCGCGGTCGTCGCCCGACGCCCGCGCGGCCTGGTCGTCGCGGCGTCGACCCACGTGCTGGACCCACCTGACCTTCGTGGTCCGCGCGGTGTGGGCGGTGCACCGCTGGCCTCCCGGCGGGGCGTGCAGCGGGGCGGCGGTCGGTAGGATCGGCGGGTGGACCTGGATGTCGTGGCCGCCCGGCTCGGGGTGCCCGTCGGGGAGGTCGAGCGGGTGCACCGACTCGCCGGTGACCGGCCGTCGGCCCCGCTGCCCGCCCGCGCCGACGCGCCCGCGCTCCTCGACCGGCTGGGGGTGCTACCGGACGACGCCGCCGAGATCATGGCCGGCTGGCCGGACCCCGACTCTCCGGAGTGGACGCCGGAGCTGCGCTGGCTGCTCGACCGCTCGACCGCCCTGGTCCGCGCCGATCTCGGCGGGCACGAGTGGCTGTCGCCCGGCCCGGAGCTGCCCCGCGACCGGGGGCCGGCCTGGCGGCATCTCTACGTGTACGTCTACCTCGCCCTGGTCGACGTGGTCGGCGGATACCACCGCGAGCACGGCGTCGCCGGGGCCGTCACCTGGGCGACGCTGGCCGACCTGGGCCGTAACCTGGCGATCGACAGGCGGATGCGTGGCGAGGGCTGGCCGGTCATGCAGAGCTGGCTGACCCTGCACGTCCGGGGCGGCCTCTACGAGCTGGGCCGGCTCCAGCACGAGCGGGCCGGCACCGCCATCGGCCTGCACGTCCCCGATGCGGGGCCGATGAGCCCGGAGGCGGTCGACGCGTCCCTCGACGAGGCCCGCGAGTTCTTTCCCCGGCACTTCCCCGACGAGCACTACACCGCGTTCTCCTGCGGCTCCTGGCTGCTCGACCCGCAGCTGCGCGACTACCTCCCCGAGGATTCCAACATCGTCCGGTTCCAGCGCCGGTTCGAGTTGCTCCCCTACGTGCCGGCCGACGGCCCGGACGCCGACGTCGAGGTGCTCAGGTTCGCCTTCCGTACGCTCAGCACCCCGCTCGACCGGCTGCCCCGGCGGACCGTGCTGCAACGCGCGATCATCGACCACCTGGCCGCCGGTGGCCACTGGCACTGGCGGCACGGACGCTTCCCGCTCTAGGGTCGGCCCGCTCCCGTCGGCGGTGGCCCGGCACGGTCGTCGTCGGCCGGGGGCTGCGCCAACCGGCCGGCGATCCGTTCCAGGGCGACGAGGTCCTGCGGGGTGAGCCGGTCGACGAGGTGCCGCCGTACCGACTCGACGTGGACCGGCGCGGCGTCGCGCAGGGCGGCCATCCCCTGCCCGGTCAGCACGAGCAGGCAACCGCGCCCGTCCGCCGGGTCGGGCGCGCGGCGGAGCAGTCCGCGGGCTTCCATCCGGCTGGCGTGCCGGGACAGCCGGCTGCGTGACCAGCCCATCTTGTCGGCCTGCACGCCGAGGGTGCTGGTCTGTGCGGGCTGTTCCGACAGGGTGCTCAACACCTCGTAGTCGGCTTCGGACAGGCCGATCGCCGCCAGGTCGTGCGCGGTGCCGGCCTGGACGGCGACCATCACGCGCCGCAGGGCCCGCCAGGCCCGTTCCTCGGCGGGCGTCAGCCACCGCACCGACCCCGACTTCGTTGACATGTAATCAATCTAGCATCTAGTCTTCGTTTCCATGTCAACGAAACCGCTCCGTGTCCTCGCGCTGACCTGCGCCACCCGTCCGGGCGCGCTCGGTCCCGCCGTGAGCCGGTGGCTGCTCGACGCGGTCACCGGCCGGGCTGCGACACTCGACGTCGAGGTGGTTCCGGTGGCGCTCGGCGACCTGGAACTGCCGTTCCTCGACGAGGAGGAGTCGCCGTCGTCGGGCGTCCACCGGCACGACCACACCCGCCGCTGGAGCGCGACAGTCGATGCGGCGGACGGTTTCATCGCGGTCACCCCGGAGTACAACCACGGGATGCCGGCGACGCTGAAGAACGCGCTGGACTACCTCGCCGTCGAGTGGGCGTGGAAGCCGATCGGTTTCGTCAGCTACGGGCACACCTCGGCCGGCACCCGCGCCGTCGAGCACGCCAAGCAGGTGGTGACCGCCCTGCGGATGGTCCCGACGGGCGTCACGGTCGCCGTGCGCATCGGCGACGCCGTGCGCGACGGCCGGCTGCGGCCGGACACCGACCGCGACGCGGCCGGCGTCGCCCTGCTCGACGAGGTGGTCCGGCTCGCCCACGCCCTGCGGCCGATGCGCGAACGCGACCGGGCCACCCCCGGCCCGCTACCCGGGTCCTACGCCCGACGGCTCACCGGCGACGACGCGCCCGAGGTCACCGTGCTGCAACGATGCTGCTGGACGGAGGAGGCCCTGGTCAACGACACACTGGCCATCCCCCCGCTGCACGAGTCGGTGCCGGAGGTGCGCCAGTGGCTGGCGGACTGGCACACCATCGGCCTCTGGCGCGACGGTCGGCTGCTGGGCATGGTGCGGACCCGCACCGACGGCACCGACTGCCACCTCGGGCGGCTCGCCGTCGTACCCGACCTGCGCGGTCGGGGGTTGGGCCGGTGGCTGCTGCGCGCCGCCGAGGCGACCGCCGGGCCGCAGTGCCACCGCATGCTGCTGTTCACCGGTGCCCGGAGCCACCGCAACATCGACCTCTACCAGCGGATGGGCTACCGGTCGGTGCCGGTGTCCAGCCCGGACGGCACCGTCTGCCTCGCCCGGGATCCGGCCGAGGGCTAGCTAACCCAGGGTGGCCGCGAGCGCGGCGGCGTTCTCCCGGGCGGACGCGGCCCGTCGCGCCTCGTCGGCGGTGAGCACCACCCGCCCGGCGCGGTCCAACAGTTCGGTCGCGGTCGCCGGGTCGTCCAGACCCAGCGCCAGTTCCGCGCGGTAGACCAGGGCCTCCACGTGGACGACCGGGTCGTCCGCCGCGCCGGGGCGGGCCAGGGCGCCGTCGAGGATCCGGACGGCCTGACGCAGGTCACCCCGCGAGTCGGCCTGCACCACGGCGTCGGCCAACGCCCGGGCCAGCCGACCGACGGGCGGTGCCGACGAAGCGCCACCGCGGTGGACGACACGGACCCAGTTGCCGCCCGGGTCGACGATGCTGAACCCCGTCACCCCGTCGGCGTTACGCCGCGCCCGGGGCCGGGTCATCCGGGGCCGACCCGACACCGGCACCCTGCCGTAGGCGGCGCGCAGTCCGGCGGCGAACGCCCGGTGCATGCCCTCGATGTCGGGGGTGACGACCAGGCACGAGCCGTACGACTGCTCCGGGTCGAAGCCGGCGATCTCGAAGAAGTGCAGGCACAGGTCCTCCCATTGGACGACCACGTACGGGTTGGGTCGGCGTTGCCGGTAGGTGGTGTGGAATCCGAGCGCCCCGTAGAAGGCGAGGGTGTCGTCGATGGAGGCACAGGGCAGCAGCGGAACGGTCACCTCGTCGGCCATGCCTCCGTTCTACGCAGGGAACGCCGCCCGACGCACATGGAATTGACCTTTCGTCCAGGCCGGACACCCGGACGGTGGAGGCGGGTCGGGCGGTGCGGGTCAGCGGGAGCCCGCGCCGCCTCCTGTCGTCCCCGGACGGCCCTGCCAGTCCTCGGCTGCGGTGAGCGGCACGGGGTGGGGTCGCCGCACCGTCGTGTCCAACGTGATCCGCCGACCCTCGGCCGCCGACCGCAGCAGCCCGGTCATCGTGTCGAGGACGTGCAACGCCAGGTCACCGCCCGCCCGGGGGGCCCGGGTGGCGTCGGCCCGGACCGCGTCGATCAGGCCGAGACCCCGGGCGCCGGCCTGGTAACCCGCCGACGGGGCGAGCACCTGCCAGCCGTCGCCGCCGAGCGGGCACAGCCGGACCTCGCCGTCGAAGTAGTTCGGGTCGGGTACGGCGAGGGTGCCGGCCTCCCCGTGCACCTCGATCGGCGCGGCCGTCGTGGTCACCCCCTCGAAACTGGTGGTGATGGTGGACAGCACCCCGCTGTCGTGTTCGAGCACGCCCGACACGTGGGTGTCCACCAGGACGGGGACACGCTGGCCGAGGCGCGGGCCGTTGCCGATGACCCGCTCCGGGCGCAGCCGGCTGGCCGCCCCGGTCACCGCGCGCACCGGACCGAGCAGGTGGATCAGCGCCGACAGGTAGTAGGGCCCCATGTCCAGCAACGGGCCGCCACCCGGGGCGTAGTAGAAGTCCGGGTGGGGGTGCCAGCGCTCGTGCCCGGGGGTGACCATGACGGCCGAGGCGGCCAGCGGACGCCCGATCAGCCCGTCGTCGATCGCCGCGCGGGCCGTCTGGGTGCCGGTGCCCAGGACGGTGTCGGGCGCGCAGCCCACCCGTACCCCGGCCGCGGCGGCCCGGTCGAGGACCGTACGGCCCTGCGGCAGTTCCACGGCGAGCGGCTTCTCGACGTACACGTGCTTGCCGGCGTCGATCGCGGCGAGCGAGACCTCCACGTGGGCGGCGGGGATGGTGAGGTTGAGCACCGTCTGCACGTCGGGGTGGTCGAACAGGCGCGCGACGCTCGTCGCCTCGGCGTCGGGGAGGGCCGCCGCGGCCGCGGCCGACCGGTCGGCGTCGAGGTCGGCCACCGCGACGATGCGCAGCTCGGGGTGGTGGGCCAGGGTGTCCAGATAGGCGCGGGAGATGACCCCGAGCCCTACGACGCCGACGCGGTGCGGGTCGCCCACAGCATGCCCCTCTCGATGACGGTCCGCACGGACGGGTGCTCCAGCACGTCGAGGCTGTGCCCGGGGGTCGTCACGACGACCCGGCCGGCGCCCCAGTTCCGGGTCCAGATCGCCGGCGAGGTGACCGGCCGGTGCCAGGGGTGCCAGTCCCGGGTGGGGTGGACGGTGGTGGCCAGGACGTCGACCAGGTCGTCGTGCAGCACCCAGTACTGCTCGGTGACCAGCTCGAAGTCGGCGATCCCGGCGGTGATCGGATGCTGGCGGCCGAGGTCGGTGACCGTCACCGTGTGCGGAAGGAAGTTGTCCTCCTCGCCGCCGCGCCGCTCGCAGGGCTCCCGCCCCGGGTGGGTCGCGAACTGGCCGCCCACCAGGTGCAGGTAGTCCGACGAGGCGCGGAACGCGTCCACGATGCCGCCGTGCCAGCCGGTCAGGCCCGTGCCGGCGACGACCGCCGCCCGCAGCCCGGCCACCTGGTCGGCGGTGATCTCGGCCATGGTCATGCACTGCACGACGAGGTCGGTGCCGGCCATCGCGTCGGCGTCGGCGTAGACCTCGGTGGACTCCTCGATGCGTACGGAGTAGCCGTTGTCCTCAAGGAACGGCAGGAACAACTCCGTCGCCCGGACCGGCTGGTGGCCCTCCCAGCCACCGCGAACCACCAGTGCTCTGCGCTGCGTCACGCTCGCTCCCTCCACGGTCGACCGTCGGTCGGCCGGCGCCGTGCCGCCGGCGGGCGTGCCGGCCGGGCACTGGAAACCGTACCCGGATCCGCCGACACGATCGGCCCGCGCGGATCGCGGCACCGCCGACGGACTGGCCCCCGGTGGGTGGGATGCGGCTCAGGCCCGGGGCGTCCACGGGCGCAGGGCGACCTCGGTGGCCTGCTGGAGGGAGGCCCGGAGCGCGGCCGGGTCGGCCCGGCGTCGCGGGTCCTCCAGGAGCGTGGTCAGGGCGGCGGTGGCCGCACCGACGAACGCGCCGACCAGGGCGGCGGCGCTCACCTCGTCGAGACGGTCGGGATAGGCGGCGGCGAGGTGCCGGGCGATCTCGCGTTGACTCTCCCACTGCAGTTGCAGGGCCCGACCCCGGACGGCGGGCACCTCCATGGTCAGCCGGATCCGCAGCGCGGCAAGCGGACCGGTCATGTCCCCGCTCTCGTCGTTGGCCTGCCGCAGCGCGCGCAACAGCACCTCGGCCGGTTCCTCGTCGGGCGACCGCCCGGCGATGGCGTCGACCGCGACGCGTACCCGACGGTCGGCTTCCGGGAAGAGCAGGTCCTCCTTGCTCGGGAAGTAGCTGAAGAAGGTGCGGGTGCCGATGTCGGCGGCGGCGGCGATCTCGGCGATGGTGGTCGCCTCGTAGCCCTGGCGTCCGAACAGGTCGACGGCGGCGTCGACAAGCGCCTGCCGGGTGCGGGCCCGCTTGCGGTCGCGGAGGAACATCGGCACACCTTACCGCACCGAGCGCAAATCAGCACTCATTGCAATTCTGCACTGAGTGCGGAAAAGTTCGGGTCGTGCGTACAGTCCTCATCTCCGGGGCCGGCGTGGCCGGCCCGACCCTCGCCTACTGGCTGGCCCGCGCGGGCTGGCGGCCCACGGTGGTCGAACGCGCGGCCGGGCAACGGTCCAGCGGCAACCCGGTCGACGTCCGCGGCCCGGCCCTGCCGGTCGTCGAACAGATGGGCCTGGTGGATGCCCTGCGGGCGGCGGCCACCCACGCCAAGGGCGTGCGGCTCGTCGACCCGGCCGGCCGGCCCGGTCGCCGCATCGCGATGCCCGCCACCCGCAGCCCGGCCGGCACGGCGGAGATCGAGGTGCCCCGCGCCGACCTCGCCCGCATCCTGCACGACGCGGCCCGCGACGACGCCGAGTTCCGGTACGACGACACCGTCACCCGACTCGACCAGGACCCCGACGGGGTGGACGTCACCTTCGCCACCGGCCCGCCCCGCCGGTTCGACCTGGTCGTCGGCGCGGACGGGCTGCACTCGACGGTCCGCCGGCTCGCCTTCGGCCCGGAACGCGACGTCGTCCGCCACCTCGGCCTCTACGTGGCCACCACACCGCTCGGCGAGGCACCGGAGCACCCCCACGACGTCCTGCTGCACAACACACCGGGCCGGCTCGTCGCGATCCACCCGGTCCGGGGCGAGGCGGGGGTCGCCTTCATCTTCCGGCACCCGGCCGTCGCCGACTTCGACCACACCGACACGGCCCGGCACCGGCAGATCCTCACCGACGCGTACGCCCGGGAACGTGGCTGGCGGATCCCCGAGTTGCTGGCCCGGGCCCGGCAGGCGGACGACCTCTACTTCGACGCGGTCACCCGGGTGGTGCTGCCGTGCTGGTCCAGCGGGCGGGTCACGTTGCTCGGCGACGCGGCGGCCTCGGTGTCGTTGTTCGGCGACGGGTCGAGCCTGGCCATCGCCGGGGCCCGGACCCTGGCCGCCGCCCTCGCCGGGCACGAACCCGCCGCCGCCCTGCGCCGCTACGAGGCCGAGCACCGTCGCCGCACCGACCGTCGCGGGCGGTCCACCGGCCTCGTGGCGTCGGTGCTGGTCCCGAGGAGTCGCCCGGGTGTCGCCGTCCGCAACGCGCTCGCCCGGGTGCTGCCGGCCGGCTGACCCCGGGAGGGCACCCCGACGACGCTGCCCACCCGCGCCGCCGGGGCACCGGACGGACGCCCGCCGCCCGTACGATTTCCCCGTGCGCGAGCTGCTGCGATCCTGGTGGCGTGAGCCCCGCCCGGCGCGCCCTGCGCCGCACGGGTGGCGCGACCGGATGCTGATCGCCCTGCTCGCGGCGGTGGCGCTGGTGGAGGGGCTCATCCGGTGGGGCAGCCTGCCGCAGCCGGCGGCCGTGCCGGTCCTGATCGGTGTCGGTCTCGCCCCGGTCCTGCTGTGGCGGCGGAGCCGGCCGCTGCTCGTGACGCTCGTCGCCTTCCCGGTCTGCGCCGTGGGCGAGGTCATCGTCGGGGGCGACCTCGGCCTGCACACGCTTGCCTACCTGCTGCTGGCGGTGTTCGCGCTGACCCGCTGGGGGTCGGGGCGGGAGGCCGGGTTCGGTGCGATCCTCGTCGCCGCGAAGATCACCTGGTCGACTGTGGTCGGCCACCTCGGCCCGGACGACGCCCTCACGGGGGCCGGGGTGGTCGCGGCGGCGCTCGCGGTCGGGGCCGCGCTGCGCTGGCGGGACCGGGCCCGCCGGCGGGAGGTCGAGCAGGTGACGCTGCGCGAGCGGGAACGGCTGGCCCGCGACCTGCACGACACGGTCGCCCACCACGTGTCCGCGATAGCCGTCCGGGCCCAGGCCGGGCTCGCCCTGCTGGAGACCCGACCCTCGGCCGCCGCCGACGCGTTACGGCTGATCGAGACGGAGGCGAGCCAGGCCCTGACCGAGATGCGCACCCTGGTCCGGGCCCTGCGCCGCGACGAGCCGGCCGACCGGGAGCCGAGCCCCCGCATCGCCGACCTGCGGCAGTTGGCGGACCGGACCGGTGACGGTCCGGCCGTCGAGGTGGACCTGGTCGGCGACCTGGACGGCCTGCCGGCCCCGGTGGCGGCCACGATCTGCCGGCTGGCCCGGGAGTCGGTCACCAACGCCCGCCGCCACGCCCGGGAGGCGACCCGGATCACAGTCCGGGTCGTGGCCGACGAGGACACGGTACGGCTGCGGGTCAACGACGACGGCGTCGGCCCGCCGGCACCCCGACGTGACGGCTACGGGCTGGTCGGGATGCGGGAACGGGCCCACCTGCTCGGCGGCTCGCTCGACGCCGGCCCCGAGGAGGACCACGGGTGGACGGTCACCGCCGCGCTGCCCCGGGCCGTGTCATGAACGGCGGGACCCGGGTACGGGTGCTCGTGGCCGACGACCAGGAGATCGTGCGGACCGGGCTGGCGATGATCCTCGCCGCGCAGCCCGACGTCGAGGTAGTCGGCGAGGCGGCCACCGGGCAGCGGGCGGTCGAGCTGGCCCGGCGGCTGCGCCCCGACGTGTGCCTGTTCGACATCCGGATGCCCGGCGTGGATGGGATCGAGGCGACCCGGCTGCTGGCCGGTCCGGGGGTCGCGGACCCGATGGCGGTGGTGGTCATCACGACGTTCGACCTGGACGAGTACGTCTACGCCGCGCTGCGCGCCGGGGCCCGGGGCTTCCTGCTCAAGGACTGCGGCCCGGCCCTGCTCACCCAGGCCGTCCACGCGGCGGCCGCCGGGGACGCGCTGATCGCGCCGCAGGTCACCACCCGGCTGCTCCGGGCGTTCGCCGACGCCGGCCCGGCCACCCCGCCCCGCCAGCCGGTCGACCGGCTCACCGACCGGGAGGAGCAGGTGCTGGGGGCGGTGGCCCGGGGACGCACCAACACCGAGATCTCCGCCGAGCTGCACATCACGCTGAGCACGGTCAAGACGCACGTCGCCAGCCTGATGGCGAAGCTGGGGGCCCGTAACCGGGTCGAGGTCGCGATGTGGGCGTACGAGACCGACCGGCTGCGCGGCGGCTGAGGCCGGCCCCCGCCGTTTCCCTCCACCGTGGACGGCCGCCGAAAGTACGTTCGGCGAACCCGACCATCGGCCGGTCCGACGGCGGCCCGTGGACCGATGAGCCGGCCGGATCAGGTCGCCATGCTCGGGTCATGACGACGCGACGACGGGACTGGCCCCTCCTCACCGGGCTCATCGCGCTCAGCGCGCTGCCCACCCTCGGCAGCGCGCTACGGGTGGCCGCCCTCGCCGGTGGGGCCGAGGTGACCCCCGCCAACGAACGCTTCTTCGCCGCGCCGGTCCCGGTGCTGCTGCACATCGCCGCCGCCGTCACGTTCAGCCTGCTGGGAGCGTTCCAGTTCGCACCGGGGTTCCGGCAGCGGCACCGGGCGTGGCACCGCCGGGCGGGCCGGGCGCTGGTCGGCTGTGGACTGGTGGTGGCCGCGTCCGGATGGTGGATGAACGCCACCTATCCGCTGCCACCGGGCGACGGCCCGCTGCTCATGGTGCTGCGCTACCTGTTCGCCGCCGGCATGTTCGTCGCCGTCGCCGCCGGGTTCGTGGCCGTCCGACGACGACGGTTGCCCCAGCACCGGGCCTGGATGATGCGGGGCTATGCGATCGCCCAGGGCGCGGGCACCCAGGGCGTGCTGCTGTCGACCTGGGCGCTGGCGGTGGGACCGACGACCGAGCTGTCCCGGGCGTTGCTCATGGGGGCGGCCTGGACGCTCAACCTGCTCGTCGCCGAGTGGCTGATCCGCAGGCGGCGGCCCAACCCGGTCGCGGCGACCCGCCCGGCGACGCTAGCCGCCACCGGCTGAGCAGCCGGGTGGAGGTGCCGGGTCAGGCCGCCCCGGGCCGGCGCAGGTGCCAGACGCGTGCCGGCGGCAGGTTACGCCAGACGGTGCGCTGCCCGATGGCGTAGGCGCGCTGGTAGGACCGCATGACGCTGTCGACTGCTGCGTGCCGACGGGCCTCGGCGGAACCGGCGAAGACCCGCCTCGCCGGGCGGGTGCCCCGATAGGCGAAATACGTCAGTGAGCCGCCCGGCCGCAGCAGCCGGACGAACCGCGCCATGATTCCGGACACCTGCGCCGGATCGAAATTGGTCATCGGTAGGCCGGAAACGATGACGTCGTACGCCCGAGAGGTTCGATATTCCTCGATTTCCGTACGGTGGATGTCGACGGACACCGTGGCGGTGCGGACGGTGTCACGCAACCGGGCGACGAATGTCGGACTGACCTCGACGAGGTCGAGACGACTGGCCGGGGGCAGCACGTCGAGAATGGTCCGGGTCACCGCGCCGGTGCCGGCGCCGACTTCGAGCACTGTCAGCGGGCCGCCGCAGCGGTCACGTATCGGGTGGACGAGTGCCCTGGCCAGAGCCCTGCTGCTGGGTGCCACGGCGCCGACGGCGCGGGGATGGCGAAAAGCCTCGACACAGAAGGAAAAGGGGCTGCGGGTTCCGGTGGCCGCTGCATTGTCGCGGTTCATGGATGACGACGCTATGAGCGTGGTCCGGTGCGGTGATCCGCCGAATTCCGCTCGGCTCCCCCTACTTTCGTGGGGGATGGGACGTGGCCGGAAGTGGGCGGTCCCGACCTGCCCGGCTGCCTAGGATCATGGGCGTGGACGCATTTCCGGCAGGAGCACGGATCGGACGTTTCGCCCTGGTGGCGTGGTTCACGGCCCTGACGGTGAACAACGCGGTCCTCACCACCACGGGGCGGGAACGGGTCGTCGCCTGTGTGCTCCTCCCGGTCTGTGCCGTCGCCCTCCTGGTGCGCCGGCTGCCCTGGTTCGCCGCCCCGGCCCTGCTGTTCGCGACGGCGGCGCTGCTGGGCGTGTCGACCCCGCTCCTGCTGGTCTGCGTAGCGGTCTACGACCTGGCGGTGGATCGTCGCGCCCGGGTGGCGGTCGCCGGGTTCGCCGGTGTGCTGGTGGTCAACGCCGTGGTCGAGCTGGCCACCACCTCGCGCTGGGTGGCGTACGACTATGTCCCGGCAGCGATCCTCGCCCTGTTGTCGCTGGTCATCGGGCTGTGGCGAGGCAGCCGGCAGCGTAACCTGCAACTGCTCGCCAACCAGGTCGAACACCTGCGGGTCGAGGCGACGTTACGGGAGGAGGCCGCCCGTAGCCAGGAACGTTCCCGGATCGCCGCGGAGATGCACGACGTGCTGGCCCACCGGCTGAGTCTGATCGCCCTGCACACAGGCGTGCTCGTGGCCCGTGGCGACGAGCTTCCCGAGCGGGTCACCGACCGGTTGCGGCTCCTGCGGGCCACCTCCACCGCCGCGATGGCCGACCTCCGCGACGTGCTCGGGGCGCTCCAGGTGCCGGCGACCGCCGCCGTGACGGCCCCCGTGCCGGGCCAGGTACGGCACCTCGTCGACGAGTCGCGGTCGGTGGGCCAGTCGGTCGACCTGGTGATCGAGGGCAGCGCGGACGAGGTGCCCACCACGCACCGGCTCGGCGTGTACCGGGTGGTGCAGGAGGCGCTGACCAACGCCCGGAAACACGCGGCGGGCGCGGCCACGACGGTGCACATCGACTACCGGCCGCCGGTCACCACGGTCGAGGTCACCAACACCGGCGGCACGGCGGCACCGGACCGGGTCCCCTCCGGGTACGGGCTCGTCGGTCTCCGCGAACGGATCACCGCCCTCGGCGGCCGGTTGCAGACCGGGGCGACCGGTGTCGGCGCCTGGCGGGTCCATGCCGAGATCCCGCATCCGCCCCGCCCGCACACCCCGACGGACGGGCCGACACCGTGATCCGCGTCATGATCGTCGATGACGACGCCCTGGTCCGGCTCGGCCTGTCGGACCTGCTGGAGGGTGACCCGGAGATCACCGTCGTGGCCCAGGCCGCCGACGGCGTCGAGGCCGTCGAGAAGGCGGCCGCCGGGCAGGTCGACATCGCGCTGATGGACGTCCGGATGCCACGCCTGGACGGCATCGCCGCAATCGCCGAACTACGCAGGCTGCCGCGCCCGCCCCGGATCATCACGCTGACCACGTTCGACCTCGACGACTACGTTTACCGGGCGCTCGCCGCAGGCGCCGACGGATTCCTGCTCAAGGACACCGATCCGGCCGAGATCCTACGCGCCGTGCACCTGGTGGCGGCCGGCTCGGCCATGCTGCATCCCGCTGCCGCCCGCCGCCTGATCGACCGCTACCACGCCACGACCACGCCGCAGTCCGCCGCCGCGCAGTCGCGCATCAAGCGGCTCACCCCGCGGGAACGCGACGTCCTCTTCCTACTCGCCAGGGGTGACACCAACGCCGACATCGCCGAACGCCTCGCCATGCGGGAGAGCACGGTCAAGGCACACGTCAGCCGCATCCTGGCCGCCCTCGACGTCACCAACCGGGTGCAGGCCGCGCTGCTGGCCCGCGACGCCGGCCTGGGCAGGTAAGGGCGGGCCGCCCCCCTACTTTCGTCGGGGATCACCGTCGCAGAACGGCAGGTTCCCCCGGCGACGCCGATGGCTAGCGTCGAACCATGACCGCAACCGCCACCCGGGACTACGCCGCGACAGCGGCCCCGCACGCCGTCTCGACCGGCCCCCGATGACGGACCGGCTTGCCGACGTGCTCGGCGGGGTACCCGCACCGGCCGCCTACACGCTCCTGGCAGCCGCCCTGCTGATCGAGTCGAATCTCCTGTTCGGGGTCTTCGTACCCACTCTCACGTTGATGGTCACCGCCGGAGCGCTGGCCGGTGCCGGACACCTCGACCTGCCGGTGGTCGTCGCCGTCGCCGCAGGCTCCGTGGTGACGGCCGACCTGATCGGCTATGCCGTGGGCAGCCGGCTGGGAGGCCGGCTCCGCACCAACCGGATCGGCCAGATGATCTCTGCGGTCGCTTGGGCCCGCGCGGAGTCGGTCATGCACCGGCACGGCGGCCGGGCGGTCGCGGTGGCGCGGTTCGTCCCCCTGCTGCGGACCCTGGTGCCGCACCTGGCCGGGGCGACCGGAGTGCCGTACCGACGGGTCGCCCCCTACAGCGTCGGCGCCGCCGTCACCTGGGCCTGCGTGGAGGCCGGCGGCGGCTACCTGGCCGCCCACTCGATCCATTGGATGTCCACCCCGGTCACGGTGGCCGTCCTGGCAGTCATCGGCGTCGGCGCCCTGGCCGTGGCCGTCCGTAGGCGGCGAGGTGTCGGCGATCCGGCCGTGACCGCCCGGGGCGGGCACGGCGTTCACCCGTCCGACCACGACACCCAGGCGTCGGTCGCCACGTCGGGCACACCGCCGCGGGTCTAGGCGAACCGGTCGGCGAGCGCGGTCAGCTTGGCGACGTACGCCGGCCACTCCTGGTCGTCGATGACCTGCGGGTTCTCCCGCCGCCAGCCGACCGTCGCGTCATGCTGCTCGCGCATGATGTCGGCGTGGCCGGCGTGCCGGGCGAGATCGCAGGTCACGTGGATGATGATCTGGTGCAGGGTCACGTCCTGGTGCCCCGGCCGCCACCACGGCACCCGCCCCGGCGCGTCGAGCGGCAGCTCGGCGATCGTCCGGTCGGCGAACTCGGCCACCCGGCGGTACAGGTCGATCAGGCCGTCCTTCGTCTCGTCCGCCCGCGCGTACCAGTCCGCCTGCGGGTCCTCGTCGTACGCGGCCATGGGGACCAGCTCGTCGGGCGACGGGAACTGCCGGCCGAAGGTGGGGCCGAAGTAGCCGGCCTCGACGTTCAGACAGTGCTTGAGCAGGCCCAGCAGGTTGTTGCCGGTGACGGTGCGGGGCAGCCGGGCCTCGCGTTCGTCGAGCCCGTCCAGCTTCCACACCAGGTCGTCGCGGGTGACCTGGAGGTAGTGCCGCAGTGCCGCCTTCGGATCGTCGCGTTCCGTCATGCCCGGCAGTCTCCCCCACCGGTACGACACCGGGCGGGCCCGTCGCGGCAAACAGCTTCCTGACAGTCGACGGTGATGCTGGCCCCGGCGAGATCGCCGCAGAGTTGACCGGAGGCGGGACGATGAGGAAGCAACTGATGGCCGCGCTGTGCAGCGGCGTACTGCTGGTCGGCGGGTGCTCGACCGCCGAGGAGGCCCCACCCGCAGCCGGCAGCACCGGTGGGGCGGAGGTGGCCACCCTGCGGACCGGCGCGCCCACCCCCGCCGCGTCGGCGACGCCGGCGCAGGACGAGCGGCCACGGGAACGCCTCGACGACACCCCTGAGGACAAGAAGGAACGCCTCAAGCCGTACACGAAGTGCCTGACCGAGCACGGCGTCGACATCACCAGGCGGCGCAGCGACGGCACCGGCGCGGACGCGACCAGCAAGGCCGGCAAGGCGTGTGAGCACCTGATGCCGCTGCCGCCCTGGGAGTTCGACCCGGCCAACCCGGAGGCCAAGGACTTCGCCCGGGACGTGGTGAAGTGCCTCAGGGACAAGGGCGTCCGGTACGTCGAGGTGGGTGCCGACGGCACGGGCTGGGCTTTCGGCGGTAAGAACAACGACCCCGAGTCGATCTCCAAGGGGTTGAAGTACTCCCCTGCGTGTGAGCGCGAGGTCGCCGCGAAGCGCAAGTAGCCGTACCACCAGGCGGCGTCGCCCTCCCCCGGGCGACGCCGCCGACGGTCGTCCCACCGGAGATGGTGCCACCGGTTTGTCAGGAACCGGTCAGGGCCGAGCATGACCTTTTTCTCACGATCGCCGGATCTCCCCGCCACCCGCCCGCCGAGCTGCGCACCGACCTGGAGATGCCGGGTGTCACCGCCTTCCGCCCGATCTTCGACCCCTCTGACCTGCTCTATATTCCCCAGCATGTGCGCACACGTGATGCTCGCGGAGGACGATCCGCGGCAGGCCGAGGCGTTGCGCCGCTACCTCACCGCGGCGGGCCACCGGGCGACGGTCGTGGCCGACGGCGAGACGGCGCTGCGCCAGGCCCGGGAGCAGGCGTTCGACCTTCTCCTGCTCGACGTGATGCTGCCGAAACTGGACGGCATGCAGGTATGCCGGATCCTGCGGCAGGAGTCGGACGTGCCGGTGCTGATGCTGACCGCGCGGTCCGCCGAGGATGACCTGCTGCGCGGGCTGGACCTGGGCGCCGACGACTACATGACCAAGCCGTACAGCCCGCGCGAGCTGGTGGCCCGGGTGCGCACCCTGCTGCGGCGGGTGCGTACGACACCCCAGGAGTCACCGGTGCACCGGCTCGGGCGGCTCACCGTCGACGAGTCACGACGCCTGGTCACCGCCGGGGACACCACGGTCGACTGCACCGCCGGCGAGTTCGCCATCCTCGCCGCGATGATCCGTCAGCCCGGCCGGGTGTTCAGCCGGGTGCAACTGCTCGAACACACCCGGGGCGTCGACCGGGAGTCGACCGGGCGCACCATCGACGTCCACGTGATGAACCTGCGCCGCAAGATCGAGGCGAACCCGCGCCGGCCGCAGCAGTTGCTGACCGTCTACGGCGTCGGCTACAAGCTCAGCGCCGGCACGTCGTGACCCGGCAACCACGGGTTCCCCTGCACCGCAGTCTGGTCGTGCGGCTGCTGGCCACCTCGCTGCTGGTCGCGGTCTGCGCGATCCTGGCGACGACCTGGCTGGCCGTGCAGTCGACCACCCGGGCGATCCGACAGGAGCAGGGCCGCTCGCTCGCCGACGACAAGAGCATCTACGACACGCTGCTGGACCACGCGGCGACCCACCGGGACTGGGCCGGGGTCGACGCGGTGCTCACCGAACGGGCCGACCGGCTGCAACGGCGGATCACCCTGATGACCCCGGACCGGCAGGTGATCGCCGACTCCGCGCCGGACGGCCCGTCGTTGCAGACCGCCCGGCCGTCGGCGACCGTCGACCCGTTGCAGGTCGACCTGGGCCTGACCGGCGGGACCGAACGCGTCGATCCGCGCGCGGTCGGGCCGTACCGGCTGACCAAGCGGGAGAGCAACACCACCCGGGAGATGGCCGAGCGGCAGCTCGGCTGCGTGCGCGCCGAGTCCCGGGCGGACGCGCGGGTCGTGGTGGATCCCGCCGGCCGTGCCTCGGTGCAGGTGAGCGACCCGAAGGACCGGGGCATCGTCGGGTTCTGCCTGCCCGACGAGCTGACGAGCCCGATGCCGAGCGAGGTCGCCGGGATCGCCCAGTTGGAGACCCTGACCAGGAACTGCCTGCGGGAGCTGGGCGCACCGACCCGGGTCGAGATCCGCGCCGACCGGACCGCGGTACCGAGCCGCGACGCCCGCTTCGACCGGCAGATCGACGGCTGTCTGCAGAAGGCCCGGACGGCCCAGCTCCGGGCGTACGTGGCGCCACCGGCGCTGCTGTTCGTCACCGACAAGGCGCAGGGCGGCGCCGAGCCGGTGTTCAACCTGTCCCGGGCGAACGTGGTCCGCATCGCCCAGGTGACCGGCGCGGTGCTGGTGGCCACCGTGCTGATCACCGTGCTGGTCGGGCGGCGGCTGGTCCGGCCGCTGCGGGCGCTCACCGACGCGACCCGGCAGCCGATGGACGAACCGGCCCGGGTGCCGGTGACCACCCGTGACGAGATCGGCATGCTGGCCACCGCGCTCAACGATCTCGCCGCCCGGCGTGAGCAGACCGAGGCGTTGCGCCGGAGCATGGTCAGCGACGTGGCGCACGAGTTGCGGACGCCGTTGACCAACATGCGCAGCTGGCTGGAGGCCGCGCAGGACGGTCTGGCGCAGCTCGACACGCAGCTGCTCACCCTGCTGCTCGACGAGGCGCTGCTGCTGCAGCACATCATCGACGACCTGCGTGACCTGGCCGCCGCCGATGCCGGTGACCTGCGGATCCACCGTGAGCCGTACTTCGTGGCCGACCTGTTGGAGCAGGTCGTCGAGGCGCACCGGGGCGCGGCCGAGGCGGCCGGGGTCCGGTTGGGCACCTCGGTGGGCGTCGACCTGGAGATGGCGGTCGACGGCGCCCGGCTACGGCAGATCGTCGGCAACATCGTCGCCAACGCGGTGCGGCACACCCCGGCGGGTGGCTCGGTGGTCGTACGCCTGGAGGTGCGCGACGACCAGCTCGCCATCGCCGTGTCCGACACCGGCACCGGCATCGCCCCCGCCGACCAGGCGAAGATCTTCGACCGGTTCTGGCGGGCCGACGACTCCCGCACCCGCAGCACCGGCGGCAGCGGGCTCGGGTTGTCGATCGCCCGCAAGCTCGCCGAGGCGCACGGCGGCACGATCGGCGTCGAGAGCGTCCCCGGTCAGGGCAGCACCTTCACCGTCCGGCTGCCGATCGTCGTCCCGGCGCGGGGCTGAACCCCGCCGCCGTCTGTCTCCGCCGCCATGCCCGAGTTTTTGCATTGCAGTTGCACTGCAACCCGCGTACCTTCTTTGCAATGCAGTCGTATTGCAAACGGGAGGCACAGGTGTCGGTGATCCCCCTGGCGGAGGCACATGCCGGACTGGTTTCGCTGGTCGGCGGCAAGGCGGCCGGTCTCGGCGAGCTGATCCGCGCGGGCGAGCGGGTGCCCGAGGGTTTCTGCGTGACCACCGACGCGCACCGGGCCGGGGTGGTCCCGCAGGACGAGGTCCGGACGGCGTACGCGCGGCTGGGCGGCGGGCCGGTGGCGGTGCGGTCGAGTGCGACGGACGAGGACCTGCCGGACGCCAGCTTCGCCGGCCAGCACGACACGGTGCTCGACGTGGAGGGCGAGGCGGACCTGCTGGCGGCGATCGGCACGTGCTGGAAGTCGCTGCACGGCAGCCGGGCGGCGGCCTACCGCCAGGCACACGGGACCGACCCCGCCGACGTGCACATGGCGGTGGTGGTGCAGCGGATGGTCACCCCGGTGCGGGCCGGCGTGCTCTACACGGCGAACCCGGTCACCGGCAACCGCACCGAGATGCTCGTCGAGGTCGGGCCCGGCACGTCGGTCGTCGACGGCCGCACCGAGGTGACGCGCGTCGTGCTGGCCGATCCGGCCGGCAGCGCGGACCCCGGGTGGCAGGGCGAGCTGTGGGCCGCCGGCCGGCGGGTGCAGGCGCACTTCGGCACGCCGCAGGACGTCGAGTGGGCGACCGACCAGGACGGGACGCTGTGGTTGCTCCAGTCGCGGCCGGTCAGCACGCTGTTCCCGGCGCCGCCGCAGACCGACGACCTGCGGGTGTACGTCGAGTTCGGCAACGTGCAGGGGATGCTGCGACCGGTCACCCCGATGGGCATGGCCACGCTCCGCGCGATGATCGCCGCCATGGTCGCCTCGCTCGGGATGCGGGTGGAGATCGTCGACATCGGCGGGCGGCTCTACGGTGACCTGACAGACCTGGTCCGCCGGCCCGCCAGCCGCCGGCGGCTCGTCCGGCTGATGGCCGTCGACTTCGGGCCGCGCGCCCAGGCGGTGATGGAGCACGTCCTGCGGGACCCCCGGTTCGCACCGTCCGGCGACAACCCCCGCCGTCGCCCGGCGGACGCCTCGGTGGGCACGGCGCTGCGGGCCCTGTGGGGCATCCTGCGGGCGCTGGCGCGACCGGACGCGGCACGGCGTCGGCTGGTCGCGGCCGTCGACCGGCTACGGGCCGAGGCTGCGGCACCGGCGCACCTGCGGACGGCTCACGAGCGGCTGCGGTTCGTCCGCGACCACGGCGACGGCGAGAGCGGTGCCGCCGACGACGTCACCTGGCCCATCGTGGCCGGGATGCTCGCCTCGGCGCTGCCCGCCCAGCTGCTCAAGGGCGTCGCCACCGAGGACGACGTCCACGCCGTGCTGCGCGGCGTCCCGCACAACGTGACCATCGAGATGGACCTCGCGCTGTGGGCGCTGGCCAGCGCCGCCCGCGAGCACCGCGACCTGCTCCTCGACACGCCACCGGCGGAACTTTCGGCCCGGTACCTGCGGGGCACGCTTCCCGAGATCGGCCTGTCCGTCTTCCTGTCCCGCTACGGCCACCGGGCGGCGGCCGAAGCCGACGTCGGAGTGCCGCGCTGGGCCGAGGACCCGACCCCGGTCTTCGCGGCCGTCGCCAACTACCTGCGGCTGACCGACCCCGCGCAGGCACCCGACCGCCGGTTCGCCGACGCCACGGCGGCCGCCGAGGCCGCGCTCGACGAATTGGCCGCCCGGGTCCGCCGACGTCGCCCGGTGCGGGGCCGGATCGCGGTCTTCCTGCTGCGGCGGGCACGGCGGCTGGCGGGGCTGCGGGAGTCCGGCAAGTTCGCCGGGTTGTACCGGCTCCGGGCCGTACGCGAGCAGTTGCTGCTCATCGGGGCGACGCTGTTCCCGGCGGCGGACGACGTCATGTTCCTCACCCTGGACGAGGTCGAGGCGGCCCTCGACGGTGCCGCCCTGAGCGGGCTGGTCGCGCGACGCCGGGCGACGCACCGGCGCGAGCTGCGCCGCCGGGTGGTGCCGGTGGCGCTGCTGTCCGACGGGACCGACGTGGAGAGCACCCTGCCGGCCCCCGCCGACGGGGCGGGACTGCTGCGGGGCGTGGGAGCGGCGACCGGTAGGGTGACCGGCCCGGCCCGGGTGGTCACCGACCCGGCCACCGCGCACCTCGAACCCGGGGAGATCCTCGTGACCGCCACCACCGACCCGGGCTGGACGCCGCTGTTCCTGACCGCCGGGGCGCTGGTCACCGAGACCGGCGCGATCATGGCGCACGGTCCCACGGTGGCCCGCGAGTACGGCATCCCGGCCGTGATCAGCGTGCCGGGCGCCACGTCGCGGATCGTCACCGGCCAGGTGATCACCGTGGACGGCGCGGCCGGCACCGTGACGACGGCGCGGTAGGCCCCGATGCCCAGGAAGGTCGATCCCCGTCAGCGCCGCACGCTGATCGCGGACGCGCTCATGCGGGTCGCCGCCGACCGGGGTCTGGAGGCGGTGAGCCTGCGGCACGTGGCCGCCGAGGCGGGGGTGTCCGCCGGCATGGTGCAGCACTACTTCACCACCAAGGACGAGATGATGGCCTTCGCGCTGTCCGTCGTCCGTGACCGGGGCCGGGCCCGGGTCGAGTCGGCGGTCGCGGCGCTCGGCCCGGACCCGCAGCCCCGGCTGCTGCTGCGCACCCTGCTGGCGGCGTTGCTGCCGCTGGACGAGGCGGCACGCGAGGACGGGCGGGTGGCGTTGGCGTTCCTGTCCTGGACCGCCCTGCACCCGGCGGCGACCCCCGGCCTGCGGCCGGACACCGCGCAACTGGTGGACTTCATCGCCGGGCTGCTGCCGCGTGCACCGGCGTCGGACGCCGCGGCGGGGCTGCTGGCGCTGGTGGAGGGGCTGGGGGTGTACCTGCTCGGCGGGCAGTACACCCCGGCCCAGGCGACCGCCGCCCTCGACCACCAGTTGGACCTGCTCTTCGCCTGACGAGGGGCCGTCGGGCCGGGTGGGCGTCGCCCGGGTGCGGACCGTTCGCCGTGCGGGCGCACCCCACCCGTGCGATCCTCTGTGGACAATGATCGTCACCTATCGACAGGGGACTTCCATGCGATCCAAGATTCTCTCCGTCGCCTCCGCGCTGACCCTCGCCGTGAGCGGCTCGGTGCTGGCCCTGATACCCGCCAGCCCCGCCAGCGCACACTGCGACGGTCACGGGCAGCACCCGGACCTCTACAGCGGAGGCGGGATCTCCTGGGGCAACGGGACCTACATCCGCGCCTACCCGCACCAGGACTGCCAGTCCAGGGGCCAGGGGTACCCGAACCAGAACATCGACGTGCACTGCGCCACGCTCACCGGTGACCTGTGGTTCTTCGTCCGCAACACCTCCACCGGGATCAACGGGTGGGCCCGGCGGGACGCGCTGCGCTTCTCGCAGAGCGTCACCATCGCCGACTGCGCCAACGGGTTCGCCCCGCACCGCGTCGCCTGACCGGCAGCCCGGGGTGGACGGCCGTCCACCCCGGGCGACCTCAGGTGAGCAGGGCCGGCCGCAGTTCGCCGCCCACGTTGATCGTGCCGACCACCCGGTCGCCGGTGAGGTCGAAGACGTCGACCGTCCGGTTGGTGCGCATGAGTTCCCGCACCGACGGCGGCAGCGACGGGGGTTCCTTCATCGCCGCCCGGACGTCCCGGGTGGTCGAGATCAGCCGGCCGACCAGCGACGCCCCGTCGTGGTCCACCCGCACCCGGCCGTACTCCCAGCCGCAGGTGGTGAGGTCGAGCACCTCGAACAGGCGGGCGAGCAGCGGATGGGGGTCGGTCGCCCGGACGAACTGGGCGGCCCGGGTGCCGACGACAGTGGTGGCGGCGGCGACGTGCACGTACGGGTGCAGGCCGCCCGGCAGCGCGAACAGCGGCCAGTGCAACCGTCCACCGGCCTCACGCCACAGTGGCCGGTAGTTGCGCCGGTCCACCGGGAACCGCTGGCCGGTACGCCGGTACAGCTCCGTCGTCTGGGCCAGCAGGTCCGCGTGGGCCGCGTCGGCGAACTCACCGACGATGCCGGCCGCCACCGCCAGGCCGTCGCCGTCGTCGAGCAGGCCGACCATCGCCGCCACCTGCTCGGCCGGGCGGACGGCCAGGTGGGCGCCGAAGCGCTGCCGCACCTCGGCCGACAGCGCCGCCTGCCGGACCGGATCGTTCTGGGCCTGCCGGCCCCCGCCACCCAGCACCCGCCCGAGCCATCCCATGTCGCCTCGTCTCCACCGCCGTCACCGACCGCAGCCATGCTAGTGCGGCCCTGCGTCAGAGGTAGCGCACGCCGGTCAGTTCCTCGGCCGCCGTCCACAGCCGCCGGCCGACGGCGGGATCGGCGGCCTCCCGGCTGGCCCGCACCTCGGTGACCGGACCCCAGGTCTGGAAGAACCGGGCCGGGCCGAAGAACTGGCCGCCGTGGACCCCCGGGTCGGTGGCGGCGCGCAGTTGGGGCAGCGCGCCCTGCTCGACCGGTTGGGTGGCGAGCAGGCTGAGCCGGGCGATCACCCGGCCGCGCCGGCCCTGGTGGGACCAGGCCCGGGGGGTCAGGTTGGTGCGGGTGACACCGGGATGGGCCAGCACGCTGAGCACCGGCGATCCGGTGGCGCGCAGCCGGCGGTCCAGTTCGATGCCGAAGACGGTGGTGGCGAGCTTGGACCGGCCGTACGCGGTACTGCCCCGGTAGCCGCGCTCCACCATCAGGTCGGTGAAGTCCAGGTGGGCGTTGCGGTGGGTGATCGAGCTGAGGCTGACCACCCGGGCCGCCCGCGCCGCGCCCAGGTTGCCCAGCAGCAGGCCGGTCAGCGCGAAGTGCCCCAGCAGGTTGGTGGCGAGGTGCAGCTCGTGGCCGTCCACGCTGGTCCGGCGCGGGCCGAGCAGCACCGCACCGGCGTTGTTGACCAGCAGGTCGAGCACCGGACGGTCGGCGGCCAACGCCGTCGCGAACGCCCGTACCGAGGCCAGGCAGGCGAGGTCGAGCTCGCGTACCTCGACGTCGCCGCCGATCTGCCGGGCGGCCCGCCGGCCGGCGGCGGTGTCGCGCACGGCGAGCACGACCCGCGCGCCCCGGCGGGCCAGGGCGGCGGCGGTGACCAGGCCGAGGCCGGAGTTCGCGCCGGTCACGACGGCGGTACGGCCGTGCTGGTCGGGGATGTGGTCGGCGGTCCAGGTCATCTGCTGCTCCCTGACGGTCGGATCGGACCGTCGACGCTAGAGCCCGGCCGGGCGGGACCGGTCGTACCCGGTTGCCTAGGTGCCGCAGACCTACCCACGCCGGTCCGGGCCACGCCACACTGGCGACATGACCCATCCGTACGCCCGAGAACTCGGCGATTTTCTGCGCGCCCGGCGCGGGCGGCTACGCCCCCGCGACGTCGGCCTGGAGCCGGGCGGCCGTCGCCGGGTGACCGGGCTGCGCCGCGAGGAACTGGCGCTGCTGGCCGGGCTGAGCACCGACTACTACCAGCGGATGGAGCAGGGTCGGGAGGTGCGGCCGTCCGACGACGTGCTGGACGGGCTCGCCGCCGCGCTCGGCCTCGACGACGAGGAACGCCGGCACCTGTTCACCCTGGCCCGCGCCGCCCGCCGGCCGGTGCCGGCCCGGGTCGACCACGGGCCGGAGCGGGTGCCGGAGAGCACCCGGCGGCTGCTGCGGGTGCTGGACACCCCGGCGGTGGTGCTCGGCCGCCACCTGGACCTGCTCGCCTGGAACGCGTGGGCGGTGGCGCTGCTCGGCGACCCGGCGGACCACCCGCCGGACCGGCTCAACATGCTGCTGCTGATGTTCGACGAGGCGGCGGCCCCGTTGCGGCGCTGCGCCTCCTGGGAACAGCAGGCCATGGACTACATCGGCATGATGCGCGCCGCCGTCGCCACGGACCCCACCCACCCCCGGGCCACCGCCGTCGTCGGTGAGCTGAGCATCCGTAGCGCCGAGTTCCGGCGGCTGTGGGCCCGGCACGACGTGCGCGGGTCGGTCAGCGGCACCAAGACCTTCCAGGTCCCCGAGGTCGGTGACATCGTCCTGGACTGGGACACCTACCCGCTGCCCGGCAGCCCCGGCCCGGTCATGCTGGTCTTCACCGCCGAGCCGGGCAGCGCCGACGCCGACGCGCTGCAGCTGCTGGCGTCACTGCGGGCAACCGGCCGGTCGGATGAGAGCTATCCAACACGACGACGCGACATCTAGTGTTGCCTCTCCCCCATCCACGCCATATATGGTGTGCCACGCAGCTGGTTCGGCCGGTCCCGGTGGTCCGGTCGAGGCAACAGGGAACCCGGTGGAAATCCGGGACTGCCCCGCAGCGGTAAGTGGGAACGACCGCCGTCATCGAGCACTGGACCGCGAGGTCCGGGAAGCGACGGCCAGTAGGCGACCGACCCCGGTCACGCCCGCGAGTCCGAAGACCTGCCAGTGCGCCGCGCGCTGCTGCGCGCGGCGGTCGGAGGTCGCGCGGGACGACCGACGCCAGCACCCGGGCCGGCCGTCGCGCCGCGCCCGTCGGCGTCCTCCCGCGTCCCGATGGCCATCGGTGACAGCGAGGAGAGGTCATGACGAGCACAGCGCAGAGCCCACCGTCCGAGGTCGACGGCGCGCAGCCGCGCCGGTCCGCGATGCGGGTACGCAAGCGCGACGGCGACACCGAGCCGGTGGACGTCAACCGGATCGTCACGGCCGTCGCCCGGTGGACCGCCGACCTGGACGAGGTCGACCCGCTGCGGGTGGCCACCAGGACGATCAGCGGCCTCTACGACGGGGCGACCACGGCCGAGCTGGACACGTTGTCGATCCAGACGGCGGCGGAGCTGATCGGCGTGGAACCGCAGTACTCCCGGCTGGCGGCCCGGCTGCTGGCCGCGTACGTGGACAAGGAGGTCCGTGGGCAGGAGGTGACCTCGTTCAGCGAGTCCATCCGGTACGCCCACGGCCTCGGCCTGATCGCCGACGACACCGCCGCGTTCGTGGCCCGGCACGCCCGTCAGCTCGACGACGCCGTCGACCCGGCCGGTGACCTGCGGTTCGAGTACTTCGGGCTACGTACGGTGGCCGACCGTTACCTGCTGCGGCACCCGCAGTCGCGGCTGGTGGTGGAGACCCCGCAGTACTGGCTGCTGCGGGTGGCCTGCGGGCTGTCCACCACGGCCGACGAGGCGGTCGGGTTCTACCGGCTGATGTCGTCGCTGGCCTACCTGCCGAGTTCCCCGACGTTGTTCAACTCGGGCACCCGGCACACCCAGATGTCGTCGTGTTTCCTGGTCGACTCGCCGCGCGACGAACTGGACTCGATCTACGAGCGCTACCACCAGGTGGCGAAGCTGTCGAAGTTCTCCGGCGGCATCGGCATCTCCTTCACGCGGGTACGTGGCCGGGGCGCGCTGATCCGGGGCACCAACGGCAGGTCGAACGGGATCGTGCCGTTCCTGAAGACCCTCGACGCCGGGGTGGCGGCGGTCAACCAGGGCGGCCGGCGCAAGGGGGCGGCCTGCGTCTACCTGGAACCCTGGCACCCGGACGTCGAGGAGTTCCTGGAGCTGCGGGACAACACCGGTGAGGAGGCCCGGCGGACCCACAACCTCAACCTGGCCAACTGGATCCCCGACGAGTTCATGCGCCGGGTCGAGGCCGACGCCGACTGGTCGCTGATCGACCCGTCGGACGCCCCGGAGCTGCCCGACCTGTACGGCGCGGAGTTCGACGCCGCGTACCGGGTCGCCGAGAAGAAGGCGGTCCGCACGGTGAAGGCCCGGGACCTGTACGGGCGGATGATGCGCACCCTGGCGCAGACCGGCAACGGGTGGATGACGTTCAAGGACCCGGCGAACCGGCTGTCCAACCAGACCGGCGTGCCGGGCAACACGATCCACCTGTCCAACCTGTGCACCGAGATCCTGGAGGTGAACAGCGACACCGAGACGGCGGTGTGCAACCTCGGGTCGGTCAACCTCGGCGCGCACCTCACCGACGACGGCATCGACTGGGAGAAGCTGCGCGAGACGGTCCGCACGGCGCTGGTGTTCCTGGACCGGGTGATCGACATCAACTACTACCCGGCCGAGCAGGCGGCGGCGTCGAACCCGCGCTGGCGGCCCGTCGGGCTGGGGCTGATGGGCCTACAGGACGCGTTGTTCGCGCTGCGGCTGCCGTTCGACTCCGCCGGGGCGCGGGAGCTGTCCACCCGGGTCCAGGAGGAGATCTTCCTGACCGCCCTGGAGACGTCGACCGACCTGGCCGAACGGTTCGGCGCGCACCCGGCGTACCCGCAGACCCGGGCGGCCCGGGGTGACCTGCATCCGGATCTGTGGGGGGTCGAACCGACCCAGACCGCGCGCTGGGCGGCGCTGCGTACCCGGATCGCGGCGCACGGTCTGCGCAACTCGCTGCTGGTGGCGATCGCGCCGACCGCCACGATCGCGTCGATCGCCGGCTGCTACGAGTGCATCGAGCCGCAGGTGTCCAACCTGTTCAAGCGCGAGACCATGTCCGGGGAGTTCCTCCAGATCAACACGTACCTGGTGCGGGAGCTGAAGGCACGCGGGCTGTGGACGGCGGAGATCCGCGACCGGATCAAGCGGGCCGAGGGCTCGGTGCAGGGCATCGTCGAGCTGCCCGCCGAGGTGCGGGAGTTGTTCCGTACGGCGTGGGAGCTGCCGCAGCGGGCGCTGATCGACCTGGCCGCCGCGCGCGCGCCGTACATCGACCAGTCGCAGTCGCTGAACCTGTTCCTCAGCGCGCCGACCATCGGCAAGCTGTCTTCGATGTACCTGTACGCCTGGAAGTCCGGGCTGAAGACCACCTACTACCTGCGGTCGCGTCCGGCGACCCGGATCCAGCAGGCCACCGTCACCGTCGCCCCGGTCGTCGCAGCCGACGCGGAGGCGCTGGCGTGTTCCCTGGAGAACCCCGAGAGCTGCGAGGCGTGCCAGTGACCACCGTCGACGAACCCCGCACCGCCGGGCGGCAGCTGCTGCTCGACCCCGGCATGGACCTCACCCTGCGGCCGATGCGCTACCCGCACTTCTTCGACCGGTTCCGCGACGCCATCCGCAACACCTGGACGGTGGAGGAGGTCGACCTGCACTCCGACCTGGCCGACCTGGAGCGGCTGTCGCCGGCCGAGCGGCACCTGGTGTCCCGGCTGGTGGCGTTCTTCGCCACCGGTGACACGATCGTCGCCAACAACCTGGTGCTCAACCTCTATCAGCACGTCAACTCTCCCGAAGGCCGGCTCTACCTGTCCCGGCAGCTGTTCGAGGAAGCCGTGCACGTGCAGTTCTACCTGAACCTGCTCGACACGTACGTGCCCGACGAGCAGGAACGGTTCGCCGCGTTCGCCGCCATCGAGAACATCCCGTCGATCCGGCGTAAGGCCGAGTTCTGCTTCCGCTGGATCGACTCGGTCTTCGGGCTGCGGGAGCTGCGTACCCGCGCCGACCGGCGGGCGTTCCTGCTCAACCTGATCTGCTTCGCCGCCTGCATCGAGGGGCTGTTCTTCTACGGGGCGTTCGCCTACGTCTACTTCCTGCGGTCCCGGGGCCTGCTCAACGGGTTGGCGTCGGGCACCAACTGGGTGTTCCGCGACGAGTCGATGCACATGGCGTTCGCCTTCGACGTGGTGGAGACCGCCCGGCGGGAGGAGCCGGACCTGTTCGACGCCGACCTGGAACGTCAGGTGACCGAGATGCTCGCCGAGGCCGTCGAGTGCGAGGTGCAGTTCGCCGAGGACCTGCTCGACCAGGGCGTGTCGGGGCTGTCACTTAAGGACATGCGGGCCTACCTGGAGCATGTCGCCGACCGGCGGCTCGCCCAGCTCGGCATCGCGCCGCGCTACGGGGCGCAGAATCCGTTCGCGTTCATGGATCTGCAGGACGTGCAGGAGCTGTCGAACTTCTTCGAGCGTCGGGTGTCGGCCTACCAGGTGGGGGTCAGCGGCAGCGTCACCTTCGACGACGACTTCTAGCCCGACCAGCGCGGGCCGCGGCCAGGGCAGCAGCTCCGCGCGGCGGACCGGACCCCGTGCTGGCCGGGTCCGGTCCGGTGGCGCGACGCGGCACCGGACCGGACCACGCGCCCTCCGGTCACCCCGGAGGCCCGGTCTCGGTGAGCCGGCCGTCGGCCAGCCGCAGCCACCGGTCCACGGCGATCCCGACCAGGAACCGGTCGTCGTGACTGACCACCACGAACGCCCCCCGGTACGCCAGCAGCGCGCTCTCCAACTGCGCCACGCTGACCAGGTCCAGGTTGTTGGTGGGCTCGTCGAGCAGCAGCAGGTGCGGTGCCGGCTCGGCGGACAGCAGGCAGGCCAGGGTGGCGCGCAGCAGCTCACCGCCGGAGAGCACGCCGGCCGGCAGGTGGACACGGGCACCCCGGAACAGGAACCGGGCCAGCAGGTTCATCCGCTCCGCGTCGGTCCTCGACGGCGCGAACCCGGCGAGGTTCTCCGCGACCGTACGGGCCGGGTCGAGCAGGTCGAGGCGCTGCGACAGGTACGCCACCCGCCCCGACGCCCGCGCGACGGTGCCCGCGTCCGGCTCCTGCCGACCACCGACCAGCCGCAGCAGCGTCGACTTGCCCGCACCGTTGGGCCCGGTCAGGGCGATCCGTTCGGGCCCCCGGACGGTCAGGTCGACCCCGTCACCGGCGAAGACCGGCCGACCCGCGTAGCCGACCCGCATCGCGTGGCCGGCGAAGACCGTGCGCCCGGCGGGCACCGTGGTGTCGGGCAGGTCCAGGACGAGCTGGTCGTCGCGGCGGGCCGCCCCGCCTGCCTGGTCCAGCCGGGCCTGGGCGTCGGCGACCCGGGCGGTGTGCACATCGTCGGCCCGGCCCGCCGACACCTGCGCGTCCCGCTTGAGGTTGCCGGCGACGATCCGGGGCAGCCCCGCGTCGGACAGGTTCCGGGCGGCGGTCGACGCCCGGCGGGCCGCCCGCTCCCGGGCCTGCTGGAGTTCCCGCTTCTGCCGCTTCACGTCCTGCTCGGCCTGGCGCACCTGCCGCTCGGCTACCTCCCGTTCGGCCCGTACCGTCTGTTCGTAGTGGGTGAAGTTGCCGCCGTACCAGCGGATGTCGCCGTGGTCGAGGGCGGCGATGCGGTCCATCCCGTCCAGCAGTTCCCGGTCGTGGCTGACCACGAGCAGCGCGCCCGGCCAGGACCGCAGCACGGTGAGCAGGCGTTCCCGCGCCGGTCGGTCGAGGTTGTTGGTGGGCTCGTCGAGCAGCAGCACGTCGGGCCGTCTGAGCAGCTCGGCGGCGAGGCCGAGGGAAACCACCTCACCGCCGCTGAGGGTGCCGAGCCGGCGGTCCAGCGTCACCCCGGTCAGGCCGAGCCGGTCGAGGGCGAGACGGGTGCGGTCCTCGACGTCCCAGTCGTCGCCGACGGTGGCGAAGTTCTCCTCGGTGGCGTCACCGGCCTCGATGGCGTGCAGGGCGGCGACGACGCGGTCGACCCCGAGCACCTCGGCGACGGTCTGTCGCGTCGCGAAGGGCAGGTGCTGCGGCAGGTGGCCCAGCACCCCCTCGACGGTGACGCTGCCCGCGGTGGGACGCAGCTCGCCGGCGATGAGCCGCAGCAGGGTGGACTTGCCGGCGCCGTTCGCCGCGACCAGGCCGGTGCGGCCGCCGGGCAGGGAGAACGACAGGTCCTCGACGACCGGGGTGTCGTCCGGCCAGGAGAAGGACAGGTGGGAGCAGACGACGAAACTGTCGGACATGGTGAACCTCGGAGGCAGGTGGTCCGGGCGCGCGGGCGCTGCCCGGGATGAACAGGGCAGGACGACAGGGGCGACGCGACGGGGCGGTCATCCGCCGTCGGTCACCGCGACCGGGTGTTCACCCGGAGATGTCGTCGTCACCTGCCATGATCTGCTCCCTGTCCTGGTCGAACTGTCCCCTACCGGGTCGACCGGACCAGGATAACCCGGTCGGCCCGACACCGACGCACGCCGGACGTGGGTGGCTAGCGCGGCTCGTAGTCGAACCAGTCGAAGGCGACGGTGCCCCGGGCGGCGTACATGCCGATCACCCGCCCGGTGAAGCCGCCGGCGACCTCGGTGGACAGGTACCGGCCGTCGAGTTCGGCCAGCACGTCGAAGGTCCCGTCCGGGCGCTCGACACCGAGCCGGAGCAGGTCGGGTTCCTTGGCGGGGTGCCAGTCGCCGGGGGCCGGGGCGAGCACCTCGATCCGCAGGTGGACCGGGCCGGCCCCGACCGGCCGGGTGGCCGGCGTCGAGCGCACCGACCCGATCCGGGCCACGACCCGCACCTCGCCGCCGCCCACCTCGATGTCGTAGTGGTGCCGCTCGTCGAGGCGCACCACCAGACCGCCGTGCCCGTCGCCCGGGTCGACCACGGTCCGGACCCGGCACGAGGGGTGCTGCTGGCGGCGGCCGACGAACGTGACGTCCGGCGCGTCCGGGGACGCGCCCCGGGCCCGCAACGTGAGCCAGCCGGGCCGTTCGGCCAACGACCAGACCTCCGCCGGCCGGGACCGCACCGACACCCAGCGGGGGTGCAGCCGGTCGGCGTCGAAGTCGTCGCGTACGGGCGGCGGCGGCACGGGGTGCGCGGCCCACGGCGGGGCGGGCATCACCGGTGCGAGGTCCCCGACCACCGGCCAACCGTCGACCCAGGTCACCGGGGCCAGGAACGTCTCCCGCCCGAGCACGTGCCAGCCGGGGGTGCCGCCGCCGGGGCGGACCCCGAGCAGCACCAGCCACCACGATCCGTCGGGCCCCCGCACCAGGTCGGCGTGGCCGGTGTTCTGGATCGGCCGGTGGGTGCCCCGGTGGGTGAGGACCGGGTTGGCCGGGTTGGGCTCGTACGGGCCGTCGGGCCTGGTCGCCCGGGCGATCGAGACGGCGTGCCCGCGTTCGGTTCCGCCCTCGGCGATCAGCAGGTACCAGTGGTCGCCGATCCGGTACAGGTGCGGCGCCTCCGGGGCCTGTGCGCCCGGTGCGCCGGACCACAGCCGCCGGACCGGGCCGACGGTGCGTCCGGTCTCCGGGTCGAGGCGCACCTGCCCGATCCCGGCGTACGTACACCAGCAGGTGCCGTCGTCGTCCCAGGCGAGGTCGGGGTCGATGCCGTCCACCCCGGGTGCCCGGACCGGGTCCGACCAGGGGCCGGCCGGGTCGGTGGCGGTGCAGATCAGGGTGCCGCCGCCGTCGGCACAGTTCGTGACGATCAGCCAGAACCGGCCGTCGTGGTGGCGCAGGGTCGGCGCGTACACCCCGGCCGACGACGGCATGTCGACCGGCAGGGTGAGCTGGCCGGGCCGGTCGAGCACGTTGCCGATCTGCTCCCAGTGAACCAGGTCGCGGCTGTGGAACAGCGGCACCCCGGGGAAGTACTCGAAGCTGGAGCAGGCCAGGTAGTAGTCGTCGCCGACCCGGCAGACGCTCGGGTCGGGGTGGAAGCCGGCCAGCACCGGATTGGCGAAGGTGCCGTCGGGCCAGCCGGCGACACCCCCGGTCACCGCGTCGGCTCCGACCGGATTCATCCGCCAACCTCCTGGGATCGTGACCGGGATGGATACCCGGCCCACGATCCCATGCCGGCGGCACCGCCTGCTGCCCCACCGGGTCGGGTCCACGCGGCGGTACCGGCCGTCGCCCCGCCGGCCGTCGCCGGGCCGGGAGAGGTCCTCGGCCCCTCCCGGCCACGCGGTGACGGGTCAGCCCACCGGCACGGGCCGTCGGGCCGGGCCGAGGTGCCGGGCGTACGCGCCGGTGGTGAAGAACGCGGGCAGGTCCTCGCCGAGGGCGGTCTCCTCGACGATCCGCGCCGCCTGACCGGCCCGTTCCCGGTCGACGCCGTCGCGCCCGGCGACCAGGGCGGCCAACTCCTCGGCGAGGATCGACCGGACCAGGTCCTCGGTCACGCAGCCGCCGTCTGCCAGCGGGGTGCCGTGGTGCAGCCACTGCCAGACCTGGCAGCGGGCGATCTCGGCGGTGGCCGCGTCCTCCATCAGGTTGCCCAACGCCACCGCGCCGGTGCCGCCGAGCCACGCGTCGACGTAGCGCACCGCGACGGCGAGGTTGGCCCGCACCCCGGCGGCGGTGACCCGGCCGGGGGTCTTGTCGACGGCGAGCAGGTCGGCGGCGGTGACGGCGACGTCGTCGCGCAGCCGGTCGAGCTGGTGCGGGCGGTCGCCGAGCACCGCGTCGAACTCCCGGCGGCAGATGTCGACCAGGCCCGGGTGGGCCACCCAGGAGCCGTCGAACCCGTCGCCGGCCTCACGCCGCTTGTCCGCCCGGACCCGGTCGAGGGCCACCTCGTTGACCTGCGGGTCCCGGCTCGGGATGAACGCGGCCATCCCGCCGATCGCGTGCGCCCCGCGCCGGTGGCAGGTCGCCACCAGCAGTTCGGTGTACGCCCGCATGAACGGCACCGTCATGGTGACCTCGGACCGGTCGGGCAGGACGAAGTCGGTCCACTGCCCGAAGTTCTTGATCACGCTGAAGATGTAGTCCCACCGGCCGGCGTTCAGCCCCGCCGAGTGTTCCCGCAGCTCGTAGAGGATCTCCTCCATCTCGAAGGCGGCGGTGATCGTCTCGATCAGCGTGGTCGCCCGGATGGTGCCCCGGGGCAGGCCCAGGCGCTGCTGGGCGAAGACGAAGATGTCGTTCCACAGCCGTGCCTCCCGGTGCCCCTCCAGCTTCGGCAGGTAGAAGTACGGCCCGGCACCCGCGTCGAGCTGCCGCTGCGCGCAGTGGAACAGGTAGAGACCGAAGTCGACCAGGCTGGCCGAGATGGGCCGCCCGTCCACCACGATGCCCTTCTCCACCAGGTGCCAGCCGCGCGGCCGGACGACGATCGTGGCGAGCTGCGCGCCGAGGGCGTACCGCTTGCCGCGCGGGTCGGTGAAGTCGATCCGCCGGTCCAGGGCGTCGATCAGGTTGAGCTGACCGGAGATGACGTTGTCCCAGGTCGGCGCGGTGGCGTCCTCGAAGTCGGCGAGCCACACCCGGGCTCCGGAGTTGAGCGCGTTGACGGTCATCTTCCGGTCGGTCGGACCGGTGATCTCGACCCGCCGGTCGGTGAGACCGGGTGCGGGCGGGGCCACCCGCCAGTCGGGGTCGGCCCGGATCGCGGCGGTCTCCGGCAGGAAGTCGGGGAACTGGCCGGTGGCGTAGCGGTCCCGGCGGGCCCGCCGGGTGTCCAGCAGGGCCACCCGGCGGGCGGCGAACTCGCTGTCCAGCGCCACCAGGAACTCCAGCGCCCCGGGGGTGAGGACCTCGTCGAACCGGTCGGCCAGCGGGCCGATGATCTCGTATCTCATGCGAACTGCTCCTCTTCGGTGGAGCCACGCAGGGCGGTGGTCTCGGCGGCCGGGTTGAGCACGGTGCTGATCAGGTCGAAGTAGCCGGTGCCGACCTCGCGCTGGTGCTTGACGGCGGTGTAGCCGGCCGGCTCGGCGGCGAACTCCCGCTCCTGCAACGCCACGTAGGCGGACATGCCGTCGGCGGCGTAGCCCCGGGCCAGGTCGAACATCGAGTAGTTGAGGGCGTGGAAGCCGGCCAGGGTGATGAACTGGAACCGGTAGCCGAGGTGGCCGAGTTCGCGCTGGAACTTCGCGATGGTCGAGTCGTCGAGGTGCTTGCGCCAGTTGAACGACGGCGAGCAGTTGTAGGCGAGGAGCTGGTCCGGGTACTCGGCCTTGATCGCCTCGGCGAAGCGGCGGGCGACGTCCAGGTCGGGGGTGGAGGTCTCCATCCACAGCAGGTCGGCGTGCGGGGCGTAGGCCAGGCCCCGGGCGATGCACGGCTCGATGCCGTTGCGCACCCGGTAGAACCCCTCAGCGGTGCGCTCGCCGGTGACGAACGGCCGGTCCCGCTCGTCGACGTCGGTGGTGAGCAGCGTGGCGGCCTGCGCGTCGGTGCGGGCGATCACCACCGACGGCACCCCGGCCACGTCGGCCGCGAGGCGCGCCGCCTCCAGCGTACGGACGTGCTGGCCGGTCGGGACGAGCACCTTTCCGCCCAGGTGGCCGCACTTCTTCTCGGCGGCGAGCTGGTCCTCCCAGTGCACCCCGGCGGCACCGGCCCCGATCATGGCGGTCATCAGCTCGTAGGCGTTGAGCGGGCCGCCGAAGCCGGCCTCGGCATCGGCGACGATCGGCGCGAGCCAGTCGATGCCGCCGTCGTCGCCCTCGGCGGTGGTGATCTGGCCGGCGCGCAGCAACGCGTTGTTGATCCGGCGCACCACGGCGGGCACCGAGTTGGCGGGGTACAGGCTCTGGTCGGGGTAGGTGTGTCCGGCGAGGTTGGCGTCGGCGGCCACCTGCCAGCCGGAGAGGTAGATGGCCTTGAGTCCGGCCCGGACCATCTGCACGGCCTGGTTGCCGGTGAGCGCGCCCAGGGCGTGGATGTAGTCCTCGGTGTGCAGCAGCTCCCACAGCCGCTCCGCCCCACGACGGGCCAGGGTGTGCTCCTCCTGCACGGTCCCCCGCAGACGCACCACGTCCTCGGCGCGGTAGCTGCGGCGCACCCCCTGCCAGCGGGGGTCGGTCTCCCACTCGGTACGCAACCGCTCCACGTCGTTCTGCATGATCTCGTCTCCTCGGATGTCGTGACGCCGGCACCGGCCGTCGTGCCGTCCGGCGGTGCGGACGCGGCGCCCGGCCGGCGTGTCACCCACGGTCACACGGTGCCCGGGGCATGGTCGAGGGACGGAAGAAGCCAAGTTCTGAGAAGTTCACACCCGGTTCTGCGAAGTTGCGAACAGGTATATTCGCACTCTGCCAAGGGGTGCTGGGCTGCCGAAAGAGCAGCAGGGAGGTGATCGTGGTGAGCAAGACCTTCGCGGGTGCCCGGCTACGCCGGATGCGCGAGGACCGCGCGTTGAGCCAGTCCCGGCTGGCCCGGCTGCTCAACATCTCGCCCAGCTACCTCAACCAGATCGAGCACGACACCCGGCCGCTGACCGTGCCGGTGCTGATGCGCATCACCGAGGTGTTCGGCGTCGACCCGACGGTCTTCGCCCCCCGGGACACCCCCCGGCTGGTCGCCGGGCTGCGCGAGGCGCTGCCCGGCCGGCCGGGCGTCGCCGACCTCACCGAACTCGCCACCCGGCTGCCCGAGGTCGCCGAGGCCGTCCTCGACCTGCACCGCCGCTACCGGCAGGCCGACGAGCAGCTCGCCGAGCTGCTGGGCGACCGGGAGACGGTCGGGCGCAGCCCGCACGACCGGGTGACCGAGTTCTTCTACCGGCGGCAGAACTACGTGCCGGATCTGGACGAGGCGGCCGAGCGGCTCGCCGCGACGATCGGGATGCGTCGCGGCGAGGTCCGGTCCACCCTCCAGGACCGGCTCGCCCAGCGGCACGGCGTGCAGGTCCGCCGCGACGACGCCACCCTGCTCGGCGACGAGCTGCACCGCTACCGGCCGCAGACCCGCACCCTGCACCTGTCGACGTCGCTGCGGGCCGGGCAGGAGGCGATGCGGATGGCCGCGCAGATCGCCCTGCTGGAGTACGCCGACGTGATCGACGAGATCGTGGAGGAGGAACGGTTCGACGACCCGCAGACCCAGATCCTCACCCGGGTCGGCCTGGCCAACTACTTCGCCGCCGCGCTGATCCTGCCGTACGGGCCGTTCCTCGCGGCGGCCGAACAGCACCGGTACGACATCGACCTGCTCACCCAGCACTTCACGATGGGCTGGGAGACGGTCTGCCACCGGCTGAGCACCCTGCAACGGCCCCGGGCGCGCGGGGTGCCGTTCTCGTTCGTCCGGGTCGACCGGGCCGGCAACCTGTCCAAACGCCAGTCCGCCACCGGTTTCCCGTTCTCGCTCACCGGCGGCACCTGTCCGCTGTGGAACGTCTACGAGGCGTTCGGCGCGCCCGGTCGGGTGGTGGTGCAGGTGGCCGCGATGCCCGACGGGCAGCGCTACCTGTGGATCGCCCGCACCATCACCCGGCACCACGGCGGCTACAACCAGCCCGGCAAGGTCTACGCGATCGGGCTCGGCTGCGAGATCCGGCACGCCGACCGGCTGGTCTACTCCCGGGGCATCGACCTGTACGACGCCGACGCCGTCACCTCGATCGGCCCGGGGTGCAAGACCTGCGAACGGATGACCTGCCCGCAGCGGGCCGCCGCGCCGATCACCGGCCGGCTCGACCTGGACGAGAACCGCAGCACCTTCATCCCGTACCCGTTGAAGGGCTGAGACCGGGGGGGCGTCATCCCGGTGCGGTGACCGTGCCGGTCGGTGCCGCACCGCCACGTCGCCGGCGGTCAGTAGGCGACGGCGAAGTGCGCGCGCGGGTGTGCGCCCTGCTCGGCCTCGTCCAGGACGGCGACGGCGAAGTCGCGGTAGGAGATGCGGCTGACGCCGTCGGCGTCGGTCAGCAGGCCGGTGCCGCCCGCGCGGTACGTCCCGGTCCGCCCGCCCTGCGGGTCGAACTCCGTCGCCGGCACCACCACCGACCACTCCACCGTCGCCGGTGCCTCCCGCAGCACGTCCAGCGCCGCCGCGTGGGCCCTGGCGAATTCCTGGAACTGCGCCGGGAATCCGGGGGTGTCCATGATCCGGACGCCGGGCGCGACGTCGAGGTAGGCCGCCAGGCCGATGGCCACCAGGCGGCCCCGGCCGGTCGCGGCGACGGCGTCGACGAGCGCGTTCGCGGCGGCGGTGAAGAACGTCCGCGGGTCGTCCCCGGCGTCGGGGGCGACCGCGTTCACCACCGCGCCCGCGCCCTCGACCAGGGCGGCGACCTGCGACCGGTCGGTGACGTCGCCCGCGACCACCGCGACGCCGCAGCCCGCGAGGTCGGCGTACCGGGCGGTGTCCCGGACGACCGCGACGACCTCGTGCCCACGGCCGGCGGCCTCGGCCACGACCGCCCTGCCCGCCTTTCCACCTGCACCGAACACGACGATCCTGGCCACTGCTCGTTCCTCTCCCGCGCTGCCGGTGTTCCGGTGCCACCCGCGCGTACGGTGGCGGACGGCACCGGCTGCGCCACGGTAGCGGGCACCGGGGTTTCCTCCGGGAAACCTCGTTAGGCTGGACCGGTGACGGACCCCGCCGCGCGCTTCGATCCGGTCTGCCCGTCCGGCATCGCGCCGATCCGCATCGGCGACAGGTGGACGGCGATGGTGATCTCCCTGCTGGCGCAGGAGCCGATGCGGTACTCCACCATCCGGGCGCAGATCGGTCCGGTCACGGCGAAGGTGCTGACGACGGCGCTACGTGACCTGGAGCGGGACGGGTTCGTCGCCCGCACGGAGCATCCCGGCCCACCCCGCAGCGTCCACTATGCGCTGACGGAGCTGGGCCGGACCCTGTTGCCCGCCATCGCGCTGGCCGTGCGGTGGGCGCACGACCACCTCGGCGCGATGCTCGACGCGCAGGAGGCCTACGACCGCGAACACGCCCGCCAGGGTCGGGTGGGCCTGCGCTGACCGGCACTTCCGCACCGGTTCCGGGCACCGCCCGCGCCGGTCGGCGGATCAGGTCAGGCTGATCACCGGTCGGGTCAGGGTCTCGTCGGCGTAGCCGTCGTCGGAGGCGAGCCACCGGCCGAAGTCCCCGTCGCGGTAGGCGGTCGCGAGGGTCAGCCAGCCGAGGAAGAAGCCACTGCCGCCGCAGGTGACGACACCGCCGTCGCCGCCGCAGACCACCGTCGGCTCGGTCGTCACCTCGTACCGGTAGGGGTCCTGGCCGATCGCCAGCCCCCACAGGTTCGGCGTCCGGTGCGCCCCGGTGCGGTGCTCGACCGGGTAGCCGTCGTCGGGGGTGTCGTCGCCCCAGCGGAACAGGGTGGTCGCGCCCGCGCCGCAGGCCCACTCCCACTCGTCCGGACTGGTGGTCCGCAGGCCGAGGGCGGTCAGGGCGGCCATCGCCTCGTCGTGGTCGAACTCCTCGACCAGCACCGCGCGGGTCACCCGGCCGGTCGCGTCCAGCTCGACGGTCAGGCCGTCGGCGGAACTCACGGTGGCCACCCCGTCGCCCCGGTGGTCGAGGGACGCGACGAGTTCGCCGACCCGCGGGTCGTCCGGCGGCACCGGCATCTCGCCGGGTTCGAACGCCTCCACCGCGACCAGCATCGCCGGCAGGTCGACGTCGCGCACCGGCGAGGTCATCGCGTCGACGTACTCGGTCAGCGGCGGCAGGCCGTACTCCTCGGCGCTGTCGGCGTAGCTGGCCGCCTGGCCCGCGCCGGGGTGGAACCGCGTCCCGTCGTAGCCGAGCGTCGGCCGGCCGCCGGGCACCAGCGCGAACCGCAGCCCGCCCCGGTCGAACAGCGCGGTGCGGTGCCGGCGTCCCGCGTAACCGGTGTCCCGCAGGCCCACCACGGTCAGGTCGTGCCGCGCCGCGATCTCCCGGGCGAGTCGGCCGGCGGCCTGCTCGGACCGGTCGTTCCACTCATCGACACGGAGTTCGGCGTACGACATCGCGCCAGAATAGGACCGGTCGCGCCGGCACCGGCGGGCAGGGCTGACCGACCGCCGGTGTGCCGTGCGCAGTTCCGGACGTGTCAGTAGCCGATCCGGAAGGTGGCGTCCTGCCGGTCGGTGGCCGGTGAGCCGCTGGTGAGCGGGTCGATGCGCAGCAGGTAGTCGTAGTGGCGCAGGTACCGGTCGGGGAAGTTGTAGGAGCGGAACGACGTCCACGAGGAGTCCGCGAGGCCGGCCGTGCGGTAGAACGTGGCGTCGCCCCGGAACGCGCTGGTGCCGTCGTTGGCCGCCAACCGGATCGTGTAGTCGTAGTGGCGCAGGTACCGGTCGGGGTAGTTCACCGAGCGCAACGACACCCCGGTCGGGTCGGCCAGGCCGGGCACCAGGGTCCACAGCTGGTCCTGGTACGGCTCGAACGGGTACGTGTCGATGCGGCCGACGTTGTCGGCGTGCCGCACGTAGCGGTCGGGGAAGTTGTACGACTTGATCCGGTTCCAGGTGGGCAGCCCCCAGGCGGTGGTGAGCGCGGTGAGTTCGGCCGCGGTGACCGGGACGATCCCGGGGTGCTTGGAGTTCAGCGGCTGGGTGTACGCCCGGTCGTTGAGCAGGGTCCACGCGCCGCCTGCCACGTTGCTGGTCTGCCAGCAGAAGAACCGGCCGTTGGGGCTCCACGTGTCGCCCCACAGGTACCAGGTGTTCCCGGTGTGGGACTTGACGATCTGTGGGGCCTCGACTCCCCGGCCGGGGCCGATGGCGGCGGTGTGGACGCTGAAGCTGCCCGGGTTGAGGGTGGTGGAGCGGGTGCCGAGCAGGGTGCTGTTGGTGTTGTTCTTGAAGTACATGTAGTTGATCCCGTTGACGCTGACGAAGCTGCCGTCGATGGCGTCGTAGCCGGGGTCGAAGAACGTCTGCGGGGCGGACGCGGTCACGAAGTCGCCGGTGTAGTTGACCATCAGCACGTTGCGGCCGCCGGTGACGGCGGAGTAGACGACCGCGTACTGCCCGCGTCCGGGGTCCCAGTACGCCTCGGGCGCCCAGGCGTGGGTGGCCAGGGAGTGCACCTTGAGCAGCCGGTAGCCGGTGAAGGTGCGCAGGTCGGCGGAGTCCCAGACGTGCAGGTACTGGCTCTGGTAGTTCCAGTCGGTGCCGTTGAGGTCGGTCGCGAGCACCACGAACCCGCCGTTCTGCCGGCGCAGGACGAACGGGTCGCGCAGGCCCCGGCTGCCCAGCGTCGGGGTGGCGACGGGGCGGTTCTGGTTCAGCGGGGTCCAGTTCAGACCGTCGGTGCTGACGGCGAGGTGCAGGCCGTAGTTGGCGGCGGTCATGCTCGGCGACTCGGTGAAGTAGGCCATCACGTAGCCGTCACCGGGGGCGGCGGACGCGGTGGCGGGGCGCAGCAGGGTGGCACCGGCGAGGGCGGCACCGGTGGCGGACAGCAGGGTACGACGCTTCAACGGGTCACCTCGGGGTGGTGGCGGCGGGGTGGCGGTGGTTCCCGTACGTTATCGCTAACATCGATGACGTCAAGTGTCCGAAAACGCTGGCGGCCCGCTGCCCCGCAGGTCGGACGCCGGCGCCTGCCGGGCCGGTCCGCCCCGCTCAGCGCGTCGCCGCGGCGCGGCGGTTCAGGGCGCGCAGCAGATTGCCGCCGAACACGTCGGCGGCCTCGGCGGCGGAGAGCCCGTCGAGGCCGACCGGGTGCAGGGTCTGGGCGAACGACACGTGGTCGAGGCTGGGGGCGAAGTCGGAACCCCAGTAGAGCCGCTGCGCGCCGAAGTGGTGCAGCAGCGTCTCGACGAAGGGCCGGGCGGCGGGGTGCGGGTAGCCCTCGGCGGGGTCGCTGACCGCGTACAGGCCGGAGACCTTGACCCCGACATGGGGCAGCCGGGCCAGGTCGGTCAGCGGGGCGAGCCTGGCGGCGGCGGTCGGGGCGTCCGGGACGGTCGGCTGCCGGCCGGGCAGGCCGAGGTGGCTGAACAGCACCGGGCACCCGTCGAGGGCGGCCAGCGCCCGGCCGAGGCGTCCGGCGGCCTCGGGTGGGGCGTTGAGGCTGAGGACCGTTGCCGCGTCGGTGAGCGCCCCGGCGACCTGCGTCAGCCACTCGGCGAAGGTGTCGGCGGCGGCCGGGTCCGGCAGGTACGCGGCGAGGCCGGCGAATCCCGCCGACCGGAGGCGGTCCAGCCCGGCGGGGTCGACGCCGGTGACCGGAACGTACGCCAGGGGGGCGATCCAGTCGTGCGCGGCGGCGAGCCGGGCGAGGTGCCGGTTGTTGCCGGTGAACTCCTGGCCGCCCTCGTAGCCGACCACGAGGGCCCGGGAGATGCCGTGTTCGTGGCGCAACGTCCGGTAGACGGCGAGTTCGTCACCCCCGGCCGGTGACCTTCCGTACCGGCCGGGATAACCGTCGGCGAACAGGTGCAGGTGGGCGTCGGCGCGTTCCATGGGGCGGACCCTAACCGATTCTGAGCTGCCCATTGACGCGGGAGGACCCCTCGCTTAGGTTCTTGTCTCAATTAGGTCCGGATTATCGGACGTAGGCGAGGAGTGAACCGCGTGGTGCAGGCGCACGAGGACGTTGACGATCTGGTACGGCTGCGTCGGCAGCTTCACCAGCACCCCGAGCTGCGGTTCACTGAACAGCAGACCGCCACCGTGCTCGCCGGGCGGCTCGCGCCGATCGCCCGGGTGCGCACCGGCGTCGCCGGCACCGGCCTGCTCGCGGAGATCGAAGGACATGCCGAAGGACCCTCGGTGTTGCTTCGGGCCGATATGGACGCCTATCCGGTGCAGGACGCCAAGCAGGTGGGATGGGCGTCGACCAACCCGGGGGTCTGTCACGCCTGCGGGCACGACGTGCACATGACCGTGATGGCCGGCGTCGCCGCCCGGCTCGCCGCCGACCCACCCGCCCGGGGTTCGGTGACCGTGCTGTTCCAGCCGGCCGAGGAGATCCCGTTCGGCGCGACCTCCGGCGCCGCCGCGGTGCTCGCCGACGAGGCCCTGCGCGACCGGCGCTTCGACGCCGTCCTCGGCCTGCACTGCTGGCCGGACCTGCCGGTGGGGACGATCGGAGTGGACCGGGTGACCGCGATGGCGGCCAAGGACGCCTTCCGGTTCGAGGTGACCGGCCGGGCCGCGCACGCCGCCACCCCGGCCCTGGGCCGCGACGCGATCCTCGGCCTCGCCGGCATCGTCAACCTGCTGCACGCCGGGGTGGCCCGCTCCCGCAACCCGCACGAACTGGTGGCCTTCAACATCGGCACGATCGCCGGCGGGGCCAGCCAGAGCCAGGTCGCCGAACGGGCCGAGGCCACCGGCACGCTGCGCACCCACGACGAGGCCGTCCGCGCCCGGCTCAAGGAGGTCATCGAGCGGATCGCCCGGCAGCAGGCCGCCGCGCTCGACCTCGGGCTGCGGTTCACCTGGGCCAACGAGATGCCGCCGGTCCGCAACGCGGCAGCCCTGGTGGCGCTCGCCCGCACCGAACTGCCCGGGGTGGTCGAGGTCGCCGACCTGACCGAACCCCCACTGACCACCGACGACTTCGCACTGCTCGCCGCGCTCGGCCCCAGCCTGTACGTCAAGCTCGGCGTCACCGGCGAGCAGGGCGGCGCGCCGCTGCACTCCGGCGCGTTCGACGTCGACGAACGCTGCCTAGGCGTCGGGGTGGCCGCGCTGGAGCGGCTCACCCGGGCGGTGCTCGACGGCCGGCTGGCCGCTCCCGACGGTCACGGGGACGCCGGGGCCGGCCGGCCCGGCCCGGGTGACCGGGTCGGCGCCGTCGAGGCGGTCCGGGCATGAGCCGCCCGTCGGTGGCCGTGATCGGGGCCGGGGCGTTCGGGGTCCGGCACCTGGCCGCGTACCGGTCGCTCGGGGTGCCGGTGACCGCCCTGGTCGAGCCGGACCCCGCGACCCGCGCCCGGGTGGCCGCCCAGTACCAGGTGCCGCAGGCGTACGCCGACATCGCCGGCCTGCTCGCCGACGCGACGCCGGACGCCGCCTCGGTCTGCGTGCCCGGCCCGGCGCACCGGACGGTGGCCGTGGCGCTGCTCGACGCCGGGGTGCCGGTGCTGGTGGAGAAGCCGCTCGCCACCACCGTCACCGACGCCGCCGCCATCGTCGCCACCGCCGGCCGCACCGGCGTGCTCTGCCAGCCGGGGCACATTCTGCGGCACAGCCCGCCGCACCGGGCCCTGCACGACGCGATCCGTGCCGGCCGGCTGGGCGACGTGCTCGCCGTGTCGTCCCGCCGCGACCGGCCCCGCACCCTGAGCCGGCTCTTCCCGCGCGAACACCCCGCGCTGCTCACCGCCGTCCACGACATCGACCTGGCCCTCTGGTACGCCGGAGCGCCGGTGGTCGAGGTCCGCGCGGCGGCCCGGACCCGACCCGGATCGGCGACCCCGGTCCTGGTGTGGGCGGAGCTGCGACACGCCAACGACGTCGTGTCGTCGATCCGCAACAGCTACCTGCTTCCCGAGAACACTCCCCACCACACCTCGGACCTGGTCGAGGTGTACGGCACCGACGGGGTCGCCCACGTCGACCTCGGCCACCCCACGCTGCTCGTCCAGGGCGAGCCGACCGAGGCGCCGGACTGGCTGTTGTCCCCGGTCGGCGGCGGCGGCGCGCTCGCCGCCGAGCTGCGGCACTTCCTGAGCCGGATCGACGGCACCGCACCGACGGCGGTCGTCCCGCTCGCCGACGGACTGCACGTGGTGCAGGTCGCCGAGGCCGTGGCCGGCAGCGCCGACAGCGGTGGCGCGGTCCGCCGACTCCCCTGAGCCCCCCACTTGTGACAGGAGCTAACCGATGTTTCGACGGAGATTGGCCGGCGCCCTCGCCGCCGGCATGGCCGCCGCCGCCCTGTTGACCGGATGCGGTGGCGACGACGCCGCCGACGGCCCGGTCACCCTCAAGGTGCTGACCTGGGAGCCGGGTGGGGCCGAGTACTGGAAGCAGGTCAAGACCAGCTTCGAGGGCAGCCACCCGGACATCAGGCTGGAGATGCAGTCCGTCCCGTTCGACAAGTACCCCGAGGTGCAGGGCCCGTACATCACCTCGCAGTCGGGGCCGGACGTGATGGCCAACAACGCCGGGCTGGAGCTGTTCGACAGGCGTGGCGCGTACGTGCCGCTGGGCGACAAGGCCGCCGAGATCACCAAGGACCTGGTCACCTACAGCGGGGCCTGCGAGGGCTTCGACACGAGCAAGACCTGCTACGGGGTGCCGTTCTCCTACCAGGGCAACGTCCTGTACTACAACAAGGCCGTCCTGACCGCCGCCGGGTTGAACCCGGAGCAGCCGCCGGCCACCTGGGACGAGTTCGGGGCCGCCTGCGAGGCGGTGAAGAAGGCCGGCAAGACCTGCCTGGCGCTGGGCCTGTCCGGCACCTTCCCCGCGTACTGGGACTTCCCGGAGATCGCCCGTAACTATCTCACCGAGGACGACATCCGGGCGCTGCTCGCCGGGAAGCTGTCCTGGAAGGACCCGAAGCTGGTGTCGGTGCTCGGCAAGCTGGCCGAGATCACCACCAAGGGCTGGGCCAACAAGAACGCCCCGTCGATCACCATGCTGCCCGACGGCGCGGACATCTTCCAGCGCGGTGACGCCGCGTTCGCCGGCACCATCATCTCCGACGCGGTGAACTGGGAGGCGTTCGGCAAGGCGCTGGGCGACGACAAGCTCGGCGTCACCCGCTGGCCGGCGATCGACCCGGCCGCGCCGCTGGCCGGCAAGTTCTCCGGCATCGAGGGCGCGGTCTACGGGGTCACCCAGTGGAGCGAGAAGAAGCAGGCCGGGCTGGAGTTCATCAGCTGGCTCGCCGGTAAGGAGAACGGCGAGCTCTGGGTGAAGTACGGCAAGGGCCAGCCGCTGAACAGGACCGTCGACAAGGCGCTGCTGCCGTCGTCGCCGGCCTTCCTCAAGATCCAGGAGCTGGTCGCCCAGCCGACCCTGCACGCCGGCGTGATGCTCTCCGGCCCGGAGGCCGACGCCCTGGCCCGGGGCTGGCAGCAGGTCACCCTCGGCCAGCTCACCGTGGACAAGTGGGCCGACCAGATGCAGCAGGCGCTGGAGCGCAGCCCCACGAAGAAGCAGGGCAAGTAACCACCGGTGGGCGGGGCGACGCCATGTCGCCCCGCCCACCCGACCCGGGGAGAGGAACCCTGATGACGATCTCCACCGCGCCGGTGTCGGACCCGGTGGCCGCCGACGCCCCACCCGCGCCGACCCGCCGGCGGCGCCCCGGGCACGCCCGGGAGTGGTGGCTGGGCGCCGCGCTGGTGCTCCCCGCCGTGGTGCTGGCCGTGCTGTTCAAGCTGGTGCCGCTGGTCCGGGGGGTGGTCACCAGCTTCGAGTCGTCCAGCGGGTTCGGTGGCAGCGAGTTCGCCGGGGCGGACAACTACACCCGGATGTTCGACGACCCGATGGTGCTCACCAGCTTCCGCAACGCGCTGCTGGTGGTGGCCACCCTGCCGGTGTGGATCGTGCTCCCGCTGATCCTGGCGCTGCTGATCCACCAGCGCTCGCCCGGCTGGAAGTTCTTCCGGGCGGTGTACTTCGTGCCGTACACCATCGCGCCGATCGTGGTCGGCATCATGTTCCGGCAGATCCTCGCCCCCGACGGGCCGTTGAACGCCCTGCTGCGGTTCGTCGGCCTGGAGCCGCTGGCCATCGAGTGGCTCAACGGCCGCTACAGCGCGCTGTTCTCGCTGGTGGCGGTCGCCCTGTGGAGCTTCTTCGGGCTCGGCGTGATGACCTACCTCGCCGGCCTGGCCACCATCCCCGAGGAGACCCTGGAGGCGGCCTACCTGGACGGGGCCGGGTTCTTCCGGCGGCTGTGGTCGGTGGTCGTGCCGATGCTGCGCCCGACCGTGGCGTACTGGAGCGTGCTGTGCGCCTCGGGCGTGCTGATCTGGCTGTTCCCGCTGATCTACGCGCTGACCCAGGGTGGGCCGGGCGACGCCACCATGCTCCCCGAGTACCTGGTCTTCCTCACCACCTTCCAGTTCCTGGACCGCGGCTACGGCTCGGCCATCGGCATCGCCCTGTTCGTCTTCGTCGCCGTGCTGTCCGTCTTCAGCGTCCGGCACATGTTCACCGAGGGGACGCGTAAGCCGCGATGAACCCGCGACACTTCGCCCGGATCGGGCGCTACCTGTTGACCTTCGCGCTGGTCGTCGTCGCCGTCGCGGCGATCTACCCGCTGCTGTTCACCGTGGTCAGCTCGGTGAAGACGCAGTCCGGTTTCGCCGACGACCCGCTGGGCCTGCCGGCCGGGATCACCTTCGAGAACTACCTGGAGGCGTTCCGCCGGATGGACATGCCCCGGCTGCTGCTGAACTCGCTGGTCACCACGCTCGGCGGGTTGGTGCTGTCGGTGCTCGCCGCCCTGCTGGTCGCGTACGCGGTGACCAAGCTGCGGTTCCGGGGCGGCAAGGTGGTCTTCCTACTGATCATCGTGACGCTGACCATCCCCAGCCAGGCGATCATCTACCCGCTCTACCAGACGGTGCTGGACCTGGGCATGTCCGGCCAGTACCAGGGCCTGATCCTGGCGTACGCGGCGTTCGGGCTGCCGCTGGGCACCTACCAGCTCGCCGGCTACTTCCAGCAGGTGCCCGACGAGCTGATCGAGGCGGCCCGGGTCGACGGCGCGGGGCACCTGACCATCCTGTTCCGGCTGCTCGCCCCGATCGCCACCCCGGCCATCGCGGCGCTGGCCATCTTCAACTTCGTCTGGATGTGGAACGACCTGCTGCTGCCGCTGGTCATCATGGGCGGCTCGGACAGCAAGACGCTGATGGTGGGTGTCTCCCTGCTCAGCGGCCAGTACGACGTGTCGGTGCCGCTGGTCAGCGCCGGCCTGATCGTGGCGCTGCTGCCGGTGCTGATCGTCTACCTGGTCTTCCAGCGGCAACTCGTCTCCGGCGCGCTCGCCGGCTCCGGCAAGTGACGCCGGCCGACCGGAGCCGGGTGACTCCGGCCGCCCGGGTGACGCCGGCCGGTCCGCTGCGGCGGGGGCGACGGTGAGCGGGGCGGCCGGGCCGGGTGAGCAGGTGTGCCACCTCTACCGGCTGCGCCCCGGCGCGCAGGCCGAGTACGAGCGGCGGCACGCCCGGGTGTGGCCGGAGCTGTCCGCGCTGCTCGACGAGGCAGGCGTCTACGACTACCACATCTACCGGCACGACCTGCTGCTGATCTGCGTGCTGCGTACCCGTCGGGGGTTCGCCGAGGCCCGCGCGGTGACCGCCGCCTCGCCGGTGCAGGCCCGCTGGACGGCGTCGCTGGCGGAGCTGTTCGCCGAGATCGCCGACGCCGACGGTGAGCCGCTGTGGGCGTACCCGGTGTTCCACCATCCGGGGCAGCCGCCGCCGTGAACGGCGCGACCGTGCCGCGACGGCCCGGTGGGGAGGTCCCCGCCGGGCCGTCGCGGTGCCCGCCGTCAGACCGCGTACGCGACCGAACCGTCGGCGCGCAGCGGGATGCGGGTCAGCGGCCGGCCGGTCAGGTCCAGCGTCCGGGTGTCGGTCAGGTCGAGGGTGACGCCCAGGCCGGGCTCCTGTGGCACCGGCAGGAACCCGCCCTCGCGGCGGACGCAGGCCCGCGCCGGGCCGTCGGCGAGCTGGTCGTCCAGCGGCGAGTACTCCTGGGTGACGAAGTTCGGGATGGCCGTGTCGAGCTGCACCGAAGCCATGGTGAGCAGCGGTCCCAGGCAGTTGTGGGTGACCACGGCCGCGTGGTGCGCCTCGGCCAGCGCGGCGATCTTGCGGGCGTGGCTGAGCCCACCGGCCAGCCCGACGTCGGGCCGGACGTACTGCGCGCCGGCCTGGGCCAGCAGCTCCTTGAACTCCCAGATGGTGTGCAGCCGCTCCCCGTTGGCCATCGGCACCTGCGGTGCCCGCCGGCCCACCTCGGCCTGGCTGCTCACGCTGTCGATCTGGACCGGGTCCTCGACCAGCAGCGGCAGGTGCCGGGCCAGCGCCGGCACCACCGCCTGCGCCTGCAACGGGGTGAGCTTGCGGTGCAGCTCGATGAGCAGGTCGACGTCCGGGCCGACGGTGTCGCGGACGGCGGCGGTGGTGGCCTCGGTCTCGGCCACCAGCCGGGCCTGGGACAGGTCGCCGTAGGCGGCCGGCAGCGGGTCGAACTTCACGGCGGTGAAGCCGTCGGCGACCGCGGCGGCGGCCTGTTCGGCGAGCGCCTGCGCGCCGGTGCCGGGCAGCAGCAGGTGCAGCCGGATGCGGTCGCGGACCCGGCCGCCGAGCAGCTGCCACACCGGCACCCCGAGCCGCTTGCCCAGCAGGTCCCACAGCGCCAGGTCGACGGCGGAGACGGCGGCGGTGAGCACCGAGCCCCGGAACGGGCCCATCCGGTAGAGGTGGTGCCAGTGGTGCTCGATGCGGTCCGGGTCGGCCCCGAGCAGGTACGGCCGGAACGTCTGCACCACGGCGTGCACCGCGTCGGGGTATCCCCAGCACGCGGACTGGCCCACCCCGGTCCGCCCGTCGGACGTGCGTACCTGGACGAAGTGCGCGTCCCCGCGTACGGCCGACTCCACCTCGACGATCTCCATGCCGACTCCCCCCAATTAGAGACCAATAACGGCCACAAACTTGCTTGTGCACTCTTCCATAGCCCTGGACTGCTGGTCTAGGCTCCTCAACCAACGAGCCGGAATAGGGCTCAATTATCTCTGGGGGTGTGATGGGGCAGCTCGACGACTATCGGCTGATGGCCCGGATCCGCCGGTTCGAGGAGCGGCTGACCGCCCTCAAGGACGCCGGCGAGATCCCGGGCTCGATCCACCTGTGCAACGGGCAGGAGGCCATCCCGGTCGGCGCGTGCCGGGCGCTGCGCGACGGCGACCACGTCACCGCCACCTACCGCGGCCACGGCTGGGCGATCGCCCGCGGCGTCGACCTGACCGGCCTGTTCGCCGAGATGATGGGACGCGACTCCGCGCTGTGCGGCGGACGGGCGGCCTCGCCGTACCTGTCCGACCCGGGACGCTGGTTCGTCGGCGAGAACTCCATCGTCGGCGCCGGGGTGCCGATCGCCACCGGCGCGGCGCTCACCGCCCAGCGCACCGGCAGCGGAGCGGTCAGCGTGGTCAGCATCGGCGACGGCGCGATGAACCAGGGCAACGTGCACGAGGCGCTCAACCTCGCCGCCGTGCTCGACCTGCCGCTGGTGCTGGTGGTGGAGAACAACGTCTACTCCGAGATGTCCCGGATCTCCGACATGGTGCGCGTGAAGCAGCTCGCCGAACGGGCCGCCGGCTACGGCCTGCCCGCGCGGGTGGTCGACGGCAACGACCCCGACGCCGTCGCCGAGGCGGTCACCGAGGCCGTCGACCGGGCCCGGGAAGGCTCCGGCCCGTCCATCGTGGAGGCGATGACCGAACGCCTCGTCGGTCACTACAGCGGCGACGCACAGCACTACCGTCCCGCCGGCGAGATCGCCGCCGCCCGGCAACGCGAACCCCTGGCGCGAATCCGCCAGGCCGCCGACGCCGACCTGACCGCCCGGCTCGACGCCATCGACGCCGAGGTGGCCGCCGAGATCGAAACCGCCGTCACCGCCGCCCGCGCCGTCCCCCACCCGGACCCGGCGACCGCCGAGGAGCACGTCTATGTCTGAGTCGCTGCGCTACATCCAGGCCGTCAACGCCGCCCTCACCTGGGCCCTGGACAGCCGGACCGACACCATCTACTTCGGCGAGGACGTCGCGCTGCCCGGCGGGCCGTTCGGCGCGACCAAGGGACTGCACAAGCGGTTCGGCTCCGACCGGATCTTCGACACCCCGATCTCCGAGACCGGCTTCCTCGGCATGGCCCTCGGCGCGGCCATGACCGGCCTGCGCCCCATCGCCGAGATCATGTACGCCGACTTCTCGTTCGTCGCGATGGACCAGATCGTCAACCAGATCGCCACCATCCACTACTCCAGCGCCGGCCGGTGGAAGGCCCCGCTGGTGATCCGGATGCAGCAGGGCTACTCCCCCGGCGCGTGCGCCCAGCACTCGCACTCGCCGGAGGCGTACTTCGCGCACACCCCCGGCCTGCGGGTCGCCCTGCCGGCCACCCCGGACGACGCGTACCAGATGCTGCGCACGGCCGTGGTCAGCGACGACCCGGTGGTGGTCGCCGAGGCCCGGATGCTCTACCCGACCCGGGGTCAGGTGCGCACCGACGCCCCGGTCGAGCCCGTCGGCGGGGCCCGGGTGGTCCGCCCCGGCACCGACGTCACCGTCGTGGCCTGGTCCCGGATGGTCTCCGCCGCCCTCGACGCCGCCGGCACCCTGGCCGAGGAGGGCATCGACGTCGAGGTGGTCGACCTGCGCTGGCTCAACCCGCTCGACTTCGACACCGTCGCCGCGTCGGTGGCCCGCACCGGCCGGCTGGTCGTCGCCCACGAGGCGAACCTGACCGGCGGCTTCGGCGCGGAGATCGCCGCCCGCGCCGCCACCGAGTGCTTCACCGACCTGCGCGCCCCGATCGCCCGGGTCGCCGCCCCGGACGTGCCGATGCCCGCCGCACCCGCCCTCCAGGCGGTCGTGGTGCCCGAGGCGGCGACCGTCGCCGACGCCGTCCGCCGGACGGTCCGGGCGTGAACGACACGGTCCCGCCCGCCGCCGGCCCACGCGACGAACGGCCGGCCGCCGCGCACCCGCACGGCGGCACCCCGCCGGCCGGCGTCGGCACCCCCGGCACCGCACACGCCGGCCTGCTCGCCGGCCGGCGGGTGGTGGTCGTCGGCGGCGCGTCCGGCATCGGCCGGGCCACCGTCGCCGCCGCCGCGGCGGCCGGCGCGGCCGTCGCCGTCCTCGACGCCGACGCCGACGGCGCGGACACCGCCGCCACGCAGGTCCGCGCCACCGGCGGCCGGGCCTGCGCGCACCGGGTGGACGTCACCGTCGAGACCGAGGTCGCCGAGGCGCTCGACGCCGCCGCCGCCGACCTCGGCGGGATCGACGCCGTGCTGCACGTCGCCGGGGTGATGCGCGGGCAGGGCCTCGACGTCCGGGACGTGCCGGTCGCGCTCTGGGCCCAGGTCATCGCCGTCAACCTCACCGGACCGTTCCTCGTCGCCAAGCACGCCACCCGGCACCTGCTCCCCCACGGCGGGGTGCTCGTGCTGGTCGGCTCCAAGGCGGGCGTGCAGAACGGCTCCGGCTCGGTACCCTACGGCGCGAGCAAGGGAGGGTTGCACGGTCTGGCGCTCACACTGGCCCGCCAACTCGGTCCACAGGGGATCCGGGTGCACACGCTCTGCCCCGGCGACATCGACACGCCACTGATGCGGCGGTCGCTGTCCGAGGCACGGGCCAACGGCGCCGACGGCGGACGGATCGCCGCCGTCGAGGCCGCGCTGGGTCGCCCGGAGGACGTCGCCTCGGCGCTGGTCCTGCTGGCGTCGCCGGCGAGCGCCGGCCTCACCGGCACGGTCTGTACCGGCTGAGCACCCCACCCACCAGGGCAGCGGCACACCACGTGGAGGCATTGTGATCGGCATCATCGGCCCGGAGGACTCGATCCGGCTCGTCCGGGAGGTCGCGGCCGGGGAGGGCCGCGCGGAGTCGATCACCACCCGCGCGTACACCCGGCCGGAGCAGGCCCCCGACCTGGCCCGCGAGCTGGACGAGATGTGCCAGGTGCTGCTGTTCACCGGGCGCATCCCGTACGCCTTCGCCACGGCCACCGGCGAACTGCGCGCCGAGATCGACTACGTCCGGCACGCCGGCATCGACCTCTACCGCACGCTGTCGCGGATGCTGCTGGCCACCGGCGGGCGGCTGCCCCGGGTCAGCGTCGACACCATCGAGGCGGAGACCGTCCGGGAGACGTACCACGACATCGAGGTCGAGCCGCCCACCGAGATCCTGCCCATCGCCGACTCGTCCGGGCTGCTCTTCTCCGGCCTCGACGAGATCACCGCCTACCACCGGGAACGGTACGCCTCCGGCGCGGTCGAGGCGTGCCTGACCTGCCTCGGCGCGGTGCACCGGGACCTCGCCGACAGCGGGGTGCCGGTGTGGCGCGTCGAGCACACCCGGGCGTCGGTCCGTGACGCGCTGCGCCGGGCCTGGCTCGCCGCCGAGGTACGCCAGTCCCGGGCCACCCAGATCGCGGTGATGATGGTCGACCTGGGCGCCCCCACCCAGCGGGCACAGGACCCGTACCAGGCCGAGCGGCAGCGGCTACGGGTCCGCGAGGCGCTGCTGGAGCACGCCGAACGGATGCGCGGCCGACTCGCCACCGTCGACGACCGGACGATGATCATCACCACCACCCGGGGAACCGTGGAGAGCGCCCTGGCCCGGCACCGCGACGGGCACGCCTCGCTGCTCACCCTGCGCGGCATCGACGTCGAGCACGCCGTCGGCTTCGGCGCCGGCACCACCATCGCCGCCGCCGAGGACAACGCCCGCAAGGCCCTGGCGCTGGGCCGGCACAGCGGCGACACCCACGTGGTCTTCCCCGACGGGGAGGTCCACTCCAGCCGGCAGACCGCCGTGCGTCCCCGGCTACGCGAAACCGGCCCCGGCATGCTGCGCGTCTCCGAGCAGCTCCGGATCGGCCCACTGTCCACCCGACGGCTGCTGGAGGCGCTGCACCAGATGGACCCCGACCAGATCACCGCCCGGGGCCTCGCCGACGCGTACGGGGTGGAGGCCCGCTCGGCCCGCCGGCTGCTCAACGCGCTGCGGGCGGCCGGCTTCGCCGAGGAGGTCGGGGTGCACGTCAGCACCGGCGCGGGCCGCCCGCAGACCGTCTACCGGGTCGCCATGCAGCGACTGCTCGGCGCGATCGGAGCCGACACGTGAGCCACCCCGCCACCGGACAGCTGCGCTTCGTACCGACCTACCTGGTCACCGCCACCTTCGCCGCCGACGCCGCGCTCCGGCGGGAACCGCACCGGGCCGCGCACCTGGCGCACATGCGCGACCTGCTCGCCCACGGCACCGCCCTCGTCGTCGGGGCCCGCGCCGACCTGCGCGCCTCGGTGCTGGTGCTGCGGGCCACCGACGCGCCCGCCGCCCGCGCCCTTCTCGAACAGGACCCCTACTGGCGGCACGGGGTGTGGACCGCGATCGACGTGGTCGACTACCTGGCCGCCACCGCACCGACCATCGGGAGGTCATGATGTCGTCGTTCCGAAAGCTTTCCGGGGTGCGGGTGCTCGGGGCCGAGCACGCCCCGTTCGCCGCCGACCTGCTCCGCGCGGCGTGGGGTGAGGGCGGTGCCGACGCCGTGCCGGTCCGGTTCGTCGCCGACCCGGCGCTGCCCGAGGGCGGCCACCGCGTCGACGTGCCGGAACAGGGTGAGATCCGGCTGGTCGGCGACCCGTTCGCCGGCCTGGTGTACGCCGCCCGCGCCCTGGTCGCCGCCGCCACCCCCGCCGGGCTGCCGGTGGGCAGCACGGTGAGCGCCCCCGGGCTGCCGCTGCGCACCCTGTGGACCTGGGACCACTCCACCAACTGGGACACCCGCCAGCTCGGCCAGCAGGAGATCGGCGCGCTCAACCCGTACGCGAAGTCCGCCGACGCGTTCGGCGCCGACTACCGCCGCCTGGTCGACTTCTGCTCCCGGGAACGCATCGGCGGCATCGTCGTGTACGGGCTGCTGCGCGACGCCCACGGCGGCGTCGCCGCGGCCCGCGACCTGTGCGGGTACGCCAACGCCCGGGGTGTGCGGATCATCGCCGGGGTGGGCATCAACGCCTACGGCGGCATCTACTTCGACGGCCGGCACCGCTACAACCTGGCCACCTGGCTGCGACAGCGCCCCGACCTCGCCGCCGAGTTGCCGAAGAAGGTCGGCTTCGACATCGACGAGTTCGGTGACCTGCACTTCCCGGCCAGCGAGTACATGATGGCGGCCTGCCCGTCCCAGCCGGACAACCTGGCCTGGCACCGCGACGCCATCGACTGGCTGCTCGACACCCTGCCGGTGGGCGGGATCAACTTCGAGACCGGCGACTACGGCAGTTGCGCCTGCGCCCGGTGCGCCACCCGCACCGGGGGCGAGCGCACCTCCTGGTCGTACGAGGCGATGCGGTCGGTGTACCCGACGCTGCTTGCGACGGCCCGGCGGCCCGGACCGGCCGGGGTGCCGCTGCGCCACCTCGTCGAGGTGTACTGGGACAACATCTTCGACCTCGACGCCCAGAAGCCGCTGGCCGACCTGCCCGACGACGTCGCCTACCAGTACTGCGTGAACCGGGCCTTCTGGTACGACCAGCGGGACCGGCTGACCGCCGCGCACGTCGATCGGCTCCCGCACACCACGAACGTGCTGCGCACCCACGCCGGTTCTCAGTGGAACCGACAGCGCCACTCCTGGGTCCCCGAGATGTACGCCGACATGGCCGCCCGGTCCGGGGCGGCCGGGATGCGCGGACTGACCATCTTCGCCGAGCCGTCCGCCTACCACCCGACCAACGAGATCAGCTACCTGGCGTACGCCCGGTTCTCCTGGGACCCGGAACTGGCCTGGGCCGACTTCTGGCGTGACGAGGTCGCGCCCCGGTTCGGCGGCGCGGCCGAGGCGGAGGCGTTCCGCGACGGCGCGGCGCTGCTCGACGATCCGGGCGCGACCGGTGCGGCGCTGGCCGCCGTGTCCGCCGACGCGCTCGGCATGGTCGCGGCCACCAGCGGCGAGGTGCGGCGTCGGTGGCTCTGGCTCGCCGAGCGGATCTCGCGGTACGCCTACGCCGCCGGCTGACGCCGGTGCGGGCCCACTGCCGGTGGGCCCGCACCGGACGAGGGTCAGTCCTCGATCCACCCGTGGGAGCGGGCGAACTGCGTGAGGTGCTGCCGGATCTGGCTGATCTGGGCGCCGGTGAGCGTCGGCACCTGCTCCACCAGCAGGTCGGTGATGTTGGACCGGAAGGTGAACGCGGTCAGGACGTCGCACTCCTCGTCGTCGCCCCGGTCGGTCACCGGCAGCCGGGTCACGGTCGGCGCGGCGGACGCCGCCGCACGGGGTGCGCCCGGGGCACCGGGGTTGAGCAGGCGCGCGTAGAGCGCCTTGATCCCGCGGTTGCCCTCCACCGACTCGAACTCCACCCGCATTCCGGGTGCGACCGACGGCCGCTGGTCGCCGAAGTCGTTCGCGTGCACGAAGACGTCCTCACCACCGCCCTCCGGGCTGATGAAGCCGTAACCCTTCACGTCGTCGAAGCTGAGAATCGTACCGACCGCCACCGCGACCACCACCCCACGAAACACGAGCCACCAGAACAAGACGTCGTCGCGCCGTCTCCGGCGCAGCACCCATGGTAGTGGGCGGGGACCGATCCGGAACCCCTACTCGCGCGTGGCCGCGTGGTCGTGGTCGTGCCCCGCGCCGGTGACGCGGGGCACGGCCTCTAAAGCATCCTAGGACATCAGTGTGCGGGTGGGTCGGGCCGGGAAAGCCGCCGCCGGACTGGCGGACGGTGCCGGACTAGCGGATGGTGAAGGTCAGCGGGTTCGAGATGCCCACGCCCCCGTGGGCGTCGTACGCCCGGACGGTGAAGGTCGACGACGTGGCCGCCGCCAGGTCGAGCTGGAACTGGAAGCGCTGTCCGGTGCGGGTCGGCGTCGCGGCCACCCGGGTCCCGCCGAGGTACAGCTCCACCCGGTCGACGGTGTCCCCGGCGTCGGCGTCGGTGACGTCGGCGACCAGCGTGACGGTGGTCGGTTCGAGGAAGTAGGTCTGCCCGCCGGGGGTGCTCAGCGCCACGGCCGGGGGCTGGTTGGCACCGCTGGTCGGGGGCGTGACCACGGTGATCAGGCGGGGTGGGGCACCGCCGGACAGCGACTGGTCGGTGCCGGCGGAGACGTTCAGCACGTAGGTGGTGCTGGTGCCGGGGGCCCCGACCGGCGGGGTCCACGACGCGTCGAACCGGTCGCCGCCGGACCTCGTCCCCTGGGCCACCGTGACGCCGTCAACCCGGAACGACACCGAGGTGATGTAGTGGCCGCCGCCGACCGTGGCGGTCGCCGCCAGCGCAATGGGACCCGGCGCGGTGTGGACCGCCCCGGCGGCCGGGCTGATCCAGGTGACGATCGCCGGGTAGTCGGCGACCGGCGGTGGCGTCGTGCGGGTCGGCGTCACGGTGGGCACGACCCCGCCCGTGCAGGCGATCCCGTTGAGGGTGAACGCCGCCGGCTTGGGGTTGCTGAGGAACCAGGAACCGACGAAACCGATGTTCGCCGAGCTGTTGGTGCCCAGGGTCGCGTTCCAGCTGAGGTTGGTCGCGCTGACCTGCTGGCCGGTCTGGGCCCAGGTGGCGCTCCAGCTCTGGGCGATCTGCTGGTCGACGGCGGGGAACGCGAACCGCAGCGTCCAGCCGTTGACCGGCGCGCCGAGGTTGGTGACCGCGATGTCGGCCTGGAAGCCACCGTTCCACTGGCTGGTGACGACGTAGTCCACCCGGCACCCGGCGGCGGCGCTGGCCGTACCGGCGTGCAGGACCGCTGCCAGCACGCCGACCATGCCGACAACGACGGCGATCACGGCCGTCAGCGACTTTCGCATGTCACACCCCGCCACGAATCGTTGATTATCAATAGGTACGACGACTGTCCTGCGGTTCCGCTCGCCTTGTCAAGACAAGGCAGAGAGTCCTGCCGCCGGCAGGACGTCGGGGTGGCCGGACCTTCGTCCGGCCACCCCGACGGGACGTCCCGACGGGCCGCCCTGAAGGTCCTATCCCCCGGCGGGGACGCCCGCCGTGACCGCCCGCAGGTGCCGCAGGCCGTCGGTGGCGAGCCGGTCCTGCGAGGGGGCCAGCGGACGCCAGATCGCCGCGGCCGTGGCGATGGTGTCGTTCTCCGCCGTGAACGACTCGATGCAGACCGCACCCCGGTACCCGGTCTCCCCCAGCACCGCGAAGAACCGTGGCCAGTCGAAGTGGTCCGACCCCGGTGCGCCCCGGTGGGTCCCGCTGACCTGGACGTGCTTGACGTACGGGCCGGCGGCGGCCAGCGCCGCGTACGGATCGGACTCCTCGATGTTCATGTGGTACGTGTCGATCATGATGCCGACGCTCGACGGCAACCCGTCGATCAGCTCGATCGTCTGCGCGACGGTGTTGACCACGCTCGTCTCGTACCGGTTCAGTGCCTCCACCCCGATGCTCACGCCGACCTCACCGGCCTGCTCGGCCACCGGCGCCAGCGCCCGCCGGAAATCCGCGTGGCAGGCCGCCCGCGCCGCCGGTGACATCCGCCAGGTACGCCCGACCGAGGCGTACACCGGGCCGCCCACACAGGGCGCGCCGACCGCCGCCGCAGCCGCCACGCACCCCCGCAGGTAGTCGACCGTCGACTCCACCACCGCCGGGGCGGCGTCGACCAGCTCCCGACCTGGCGGCGTGACCGCGCAGACCGCCGCCGCGACCAGACCGTGCGCGGCCAGCAGGTCCCGGGTCCGGGCCGGGTCCCAGTCGCCCGGCTGCTCGATCGGCAGTTCCACCGCCTCGAAGCCGAACGACGCGATCCGCGGCACCAGCGTGGCGAGGGCCCCGTCGTCGACGGGCGACGCCCACACCCAGGGGTTCACCCCGAAGGCGTACACCGGGCCTACTTCCAGCGCTGCGGGTAACCGGGCAGGTCGGTGCAGCCGCACATCGCGTAGTGCAGCGGCGGCATGCCCGGATCGAGGTACCGGTCCAGGTTGTCCTGGGTGATGGTCGGCTGGGGCAGCTTCCACGGGTTGGCCACCTGCTGACCGTCGAGGATGCGCAGCGCGGCGATGACCGGCGTACGCCACTGGTACGTCGGGTACGTCGGCGCGATCGCGGTCAGGCCCTTGTCCTTCCACACCTTCAGGAAGTCGAGCTGGTCCTCGCCGTTGATCGGCGGCACCGGCTTGCCCGCGTCCTGGAACGCCTCGACCGCCGCGACGGCGACCGCGCCCGCGTCCATCCACACGCCGTCGATGGTGCCGTACCGCTGGAGGTAGTCGTCGACGATCTTCTTGGTCTTGGCCGGGTCGCCGTCGGTGAACTCGACCCCCACCACGTCGACCTTCGCCTTGTCGAACGCCACCTTCGCCGCCGACCAGCGGGTCTCCAGCACGTCGACGCCGGGCAGGATGCGCAGGGCGAGGACCTTGCCGCCCGGCTTCATCTTCTGGCTGACGAACTCGGCCCCGACGTGGCCGAAGCCGTAGCCGCCGATCGGGTTGACGAACGTCACCGGGCACTTCGTGCTGACCCCACGGTCGAAGACGACCACCGGCAGCCCCGCCTTGCAGGCCGCCTCGACCGCCGGGGTGAGCGTGGCGGTGGTGTTCGGCGAGACGATCAGCGCGTCACAGCCCTTGCCGAGCAGGTCGTTGATGTCGGCGATCTGCTTCTGGTCCTTGCCCTCGGCGTCGACGTGCACGAACTCGCTGATCCGGCTGCCCTGCGCCTCGACCTCGGCCTGCATGGTCTTGAACCCGACCTGCCGCCACGGGTTGTTCAACGCCGCGTTGGAGAAGCACAGCTTGTGCGGCCCGGCCTTCCTGAACTTCGTGGTGTCCACCATGGTCGGGTTGAGCATCTGTTCCCACGGCTTGTCCGCCGGGCCGGTCGGGGTCGCGCCGAGCAGCGCCAACTCGGCGTCGTAGTCGGCCTGCACGAAGAACTTCGACTGCTCCCCGGTGCCCGAGCCGGCGGCCGAGGTGGAACCGCCACCCGGCCCTCCGCCCGGTTCGTCGGTGGCGCAGGCGGTCAGCGAGAGCAGGGTGACGGCGGCCAGCGCCGCCAGGCAACGTCGCACTATGTTTCCCCTTATCGAGACGACGAACGGGTAGCCGAGACCGCCACGGCGAGCAGGATGATCGCGCCCTGGACGGTGGACCTGAGGGCGCCGGGGACGCCGTAGAAGTTCATCAGCGCGAAGAGCAGTTCGAGGCTGAGCGCGCCGAGCATCGCGCCGACGACCGAGCCGCGCCCCCCGCCCAGCGCCACGCCACCGAGCACCACCGCGGTGATCGCCCCGAACTCCAGGCCCGCCCCGGCCTGGAAGGACACCCCGCTGTAGCCGCCGAGCAGGATCGCCGCCACGGCCGCCGCGAGCCCGCTGAGGACGAAGGCGACCGTGCGGGTACGCCAGACGCGTACCCCGCTCAGCTGCGCGGTGCGCGCGTTGTCGCCGACGGCGACCAGGGTCCGGCCGAAGTCCGAGCGCATCAGCAGCACCGCGAGCGCCGCGACGACCACCAGCACCAGCAGCGCGTACGGCACCCGGCCGAGCAGCGGCACGTCCTCGACCGCCCGCCGGCCGAACCGGCGGAACTCCTCGGAGAGCCCGCCCTTCGGCGCGCCGTCGGACCACAGGTAGACCGCGCCGACCAGGATCAGGAACATGCCCAGGGTGGTGATGAACGACGGCACCCGCAGCCGCGTCGTGACCAGCCCGTTGACCAGCCCGACCAGCGCGCCGGAGACGAGCAGGAGCAGCACCACCGGCCAGGTGCGGGCCGGGTCGCTGTCGATCAGCCGGGCCGCCACCACCACCTGCGCGGTGACCAGCGAGCCCACCGACAGGTCGAACTCGCCGGAGACGATCACGAAGTACTGGCCGGCCGCGAGCAGGATGACCGGTGCCGACCGGCCGAGGAAGGACATCAGCGACGGCGGGTCGAGGAAGTCGGGCTGCCGGATGCCGACGAGTACCAGCAGCACCGCGAGGAGGGCCAGGATCGGCAGCACCCCGCCGGGGCGCACCCGGACGCGGATCGGGGACAGCGCACGACGCGCGACGGTCGGCATGGTCAGGACGCCGCCTTCCGCAGGGCCCGACGGGCGTAGACGGCGACCGCGGCGATGATGATGACGCCCCGGATCACCTGCTTGAAGAAGGCGTCCACCTCGAGCTGGTTGAAGATCGCGTCGATGCTGGCGAGCAGCAGCACCCCGCCGACCGTGCCGACGACCCCGCCCCGCCCACCGGCGAGCGCCGTACCGCCGATCACCACCGCGGCGATCGACTCCAGGTCGTAGAGGCCCTCGGTGCCCACCCGGGGTGCTCCCGAACCGAGCCGGCTGGCCAGGTAGATCCCGGCGAGCCCGGCACACAGCGAGCACAGCACGTGGGCGGTGACGAGGACCCGGTCGTTGCGGACCCCGGAGAGCCGGGCCACCTCCGGATCACCGCCGACGGCCACCAGGTGGTGGCCGAAGCGGGTCCGCGACAGCGCGAACCAGGCCGCCCCGGTCAACGCCAGCAGCAACAGGAACGACAACGGCACCGGACCGACCCGCTGGTAGCCCAACGACTGCACCAGCGCGGGCGAGGTGGCCCCGGCCGGTCCGTCGTAGTTGCTGTCGAGGTATCCCTTGAGCAGCAGCCCCACGCCGAGGGTGGCGATGAACGCGTTGACCCGCAACCGGGTCACGAGCAGCCCGTTGAGCAGCCCGATCCCGGCGCTGACCGCCAGCGCCAGGCCGACCGCCGGCAGCAGCGCGCCGTCGCTGCCGTTCATCGTCTCGGCCGCGACCAGGGTGCTCAGACTGATCACGTACGCCACCGAGAGGTCCAGCGACCCGCCGAGGATGACGAGCGTCTGGCCGACGGCGACGAGCCCGAGACCGGCGGCGACGTGCAGCAGGCTCACCGTCGTAGCCTGGTTGAACAGTTGCCCACCGTCGGCCAGGACGACCAGCCAGCCGACCGCCAGGGTCAGGGCCAGCGCCACGAACACCCCCGGCACCCGACGTCGGGCCGGTAGCAACGCCAGAGCGCTCACCGGTCGATCTCCGTTCGCGACTGCGGGGTGTGGCCGACGGCGAGGGCGACGACGTCCTGCTCGGTGGCACCGGCGGGGAGTTCGCCGGCTATCCGGCCGTCGCGCATGACGACGATCCGGTCGCTCATCCCCAGCAGCTCCGTCAGGTCCGACGAGATCATCAGGACCGCCGCGCCGTCGCGGGCCAGCCGACGGACGAGGTCGTGGATGGCCGACTTCGCCCCCACGTCGATGCCCCGGGTCGGCTCGTCGAACAGCAGCACCCGGGGGTCCAGCGCCAACCAGCGGGCCAGGACGACCTTCTGCTGGTTGCCGCCGGACAGGAAACGGATCTCCTGGTCGTCACCGGCGGCACGGACCTCGACGGTGGCGAGCAGGTCGCGGACCCGGCGGGCGCGGGCGGCGTACCCGGAGCGGGCCGGGAAGACGGCCCGCCCGGCGAGCAGCGCGTTGTCGAGCACCGACTGCCGGGGCAGGATCCCCTCCCCCTTGCGGTCCTCGGTGACGTAGGCGATGCCGGACCGCATCGCGGTACGCGGTGAGCGCAGCCGCACCGGCCGGCCGTCCAGCCTCACCTCGCCGGTGGTGAACGGGGCGACGCCGAACAGCGCACGGGCCAGCGCCGAGCGCCCGGAGCCCTGCAACCCGCCGACGCCGAGCACCTCGCCGGCCCGCAGGTCCAGGTCGACGGCGCGCAGCTTCCGGTTGCCGGCGCCCCGGACGGTCAGGCGTACCGGGCCGAGGTCGTCGGGGCCGGCCCGGTCGGGGTAGTAGCTGGACAGTTCCCGGCCGACCATGTGCCGGACCAGGTCGTCGGCGCAGGTGTCGGCGGTGTCCACGGTGGTGACCCGGCGGCCGTCCTTGAGCACCGTGATCCGGTCGGACAGGTCGAAGACCTCGGTGAGCCGGTGCGAGACGTAGAGCACGCCGATGCCGCGCTGCTGGAGCCGGCGGACCAGCCCGTAGAGCAACTCGACCTCGTGGTCGGCCAGCGCGGCGGTGGGTTCGTCCATGATGAGCAGTCGGGCGTCCAGGGCGAGCGCCTTCGCGATCTCGACGACCTGCTGCTGGGCGACGCCGAGCCGCCCCACCCGGGTGTCGGGGGCCAGGTCGGACTCACCGATCGAGGCGAGCAGGTCCCGGGTGCGCTCCCGCATCGCCCGCCGGTCGACCAGCCCGCGCCGGGCCGGTTCGTGTCCCAGGTGGACGTTCTCGGCGACGGTGCGCTCCGGCAGGAGGTTGAACTCCTGGTGGATGATGCCGATCCCGGCCCGCTGGGCGTCGCGGGGGCCCCGGAAGACCAGGCGTGCACCGGCGACCTCGACGGTGCCCGCGTCGGGGGCGTACCCGCCGGAGACGATCTTCATGAGGGTGGACTTGCCGGCCCCGTTCTCCCCGACGACGGCGTGCACCTCGCCCGGTGCGACGTCGAGGTCGACCCCGTCGAGCACGCGTACCCCGAGGAAGGACTTGCCGATGCCCCGGAGGGTCAGCAGTGGTGCCGGCGGCGGATCGGGCATCCCGGAAACCCTCACAGAAAGTAGTCATCGGCGTGGTCGGTGTTCCGTGTCCGGCACGGTCGAGCTGCCGGCCGGTGAACTTTCGCTGTCGCTCGTGAGCGCTTACGTCGCCAAGGAGCAAACTTTCCTTGACATCGACGAAACATCACACGTATGAAGATAGATGTTTCGATGCCTGTCCACAATCCTCGATCTTCGGCGACAGCCGGTCCGGGCACCCGAGCGGCGTGGACACCGGGTCGGTGGTCGGCGCACGCCCGCAGCCGGACCGTCGAAACATCGAACCTCACCCTATCCATTGACAGTCATCGATGACTGACCCATCCTGGCCTCGCGGCCCACCGGGCGAGCACATCATCGACGTCACTCTCAGTGACGCAGCACAGGGCGGACGACCGTTGCGGCGGACGGCAGACCGACCCCGGCCAGCACGCTCGTGCCCGCGCGCGTCCCCGGCATCCACCGGAGACGCCGACGGGCCGTGGTCGCCACCGGAAGTTCCCGCCGACACCTAGGAGACGGCATGCGTCGCACCACGTTGCTCATCGGCATGATCGCCGGGCTGTTACTGTCGCTCGGCCTCGCACCACCCGCGTCGGCGGCCCCGGCCTTCCGCGCCCTGCTGTTCACCAAGACGGTGGGCTACCGGCACGACTCGATCCCCGCCGGGATCAGCATGTTCCAGCAGCAGGCGGCGGCGGAGAACTTCGAGCTGGTGCAGACCGAGGACTCCAGCGTCTTCACCCCGGCCAACCTCGCCACGTTCGACGTGATCATCATGTTCCAGACCTCCGGCATGGTCTGGACCTCGGCCGCCCAGCGGCAGGCCGTGGAGGGTTACCTCGCCAGCGGCAAGGGCATCGTCGGCATCCACAACGCCCTGGACATGGGCATCGAGGCCGAGTACCCCTGGTGGGACCAGACCCTCAACGGCGGCGCCCACATGCCCGAGCACTCCCCCGGCGTACTGCCCGGCACCGCCATCGTCGCCGACAAGCAGCACCCGTCGACGACGGGCCTGCCGGACCGGTGGAACCGCAGCGAGGAGTGGTACAACTTCGACACCAACCCGCGCGGCAACGTGCACGTGCTGGTGACCGCCGACGAGCGGACGTACAACCCGGGCTCCCGGGCGATGGGCCCGGACCACCCGATCTCCTGGTGCCGCAGCGCGGCCGGCGGACGGGTGTGGGCCACCGCGATGGGCCATGCGATCGCCTCCTACAGCGAGACGAACTTCCGCAACCACGTCCTCGGCGGCGTGAAGTGGGCGGCCGGCAACCTGCCCGGCGACTGCGGCGGCACCGTGTGGGGCAACTTCGAGAAGCGCACCCTGGACGACAACACGGTCGACCCGATGGCACTCAACGTGCTGCCCGACGGCCGGGTGATGTACGTCCAGCGCGGCGGCCAGGTCAAGATCTTCAAGCCGGCCACCAACAGCACCGTGACCGCCGCCACGCTGAGCGTCTACACCGGCGGCGAGGACGGTCTCACCGGCATGGCGATCGACCCGAACTTCGCCACCAACGGCTACGTGTACCTGTACCACTCACCGGCGAGCAGCAGCACCGACGTCAACCGCGTCTCCCGCTACACGCTGTCCGGGGACACCCTCAACCTCTCCACCGAGGCCCGGATCATCGACATCCCGGCCTACCGGGACCGCACCTTCCCCGAGCCCGGCCACACCGGCGGCTACATCGACTTCGGCCCGGACGGCAACCTCTACATCGGCACCGGCGACGACACCCCGCCGAACCTCGACCCCAACTGGCAGGGCTACGCGCCGCTGGACTGGCGTCCCGGCAAGGCCAACCTCGACGCCGCCCGCAGCGCCGGCAACACCAACGACCTGCGGGGCAAGCTGCTGCGCATCCGCCCGTCGGACAACGGCGGCTACACCGTCCCGACCGGCAACCTCTACCCCCAGGGCACGGCGCAGACCCGGCCGGAGATCTACGCGATGGGTTTCCGCAACCCGTTCCGGTTCTCGATCGACCCGGCCAACGGCTGGGTCTACCTGGCCGACTACGGGCCGGACCGCAACCCGCCCACCACCAACCGGGGCCCCGAGGGCCTGGTCGAACTCAACGTGATCAAGTCGCCCGGCAACTACGGGTGGCCGTTCTGCCACGGCGACAACCAGCCGTACGCGCCGTTCAACCCGGACACCGGCGTGGTCGGGGCCAAGTTCAACTGCAACGCCCCGGTCAACAACTCGCCCAACAACACCGGCCTGACCAGCCTGAAGCCGATCGTCGCCCCCAACATGTGGTACGGCTACGGCACCTCGTCGAACTTCCCGGAGCTGGGCTCCGGCGGCTCCGGCCCGATGGGCGGGCCGGTCTACCGCTACGACCCGGCGAACCCGTCGGCCACCAAGTTCCCGCCCTACTACGACGGCGTGCACTTCTTCTACGAGTGGTCCCGCAGCTACATCAAGGAGGTGCACTTCGACTCCGCGACGGCGGTGACCCGCACCAACTCGTTCCTGCCCGGGGGACGGTTCAACAAGCCGATGGACCTGGAGTTCGGCAAGGACGGCTCGCTCTACGTGCTGGAGTGGGGCACCAACTTCGGCGGCGGCAACAGCGACTCCGGGCTCTACCGGATCGACTACATCCAGGGCGGCCGGTCGCCGATCGCCAAGGCCGTCGGCACGCCCACCAGCGGCCTCGCCCCGCTGACCGTCCAGTTCAGCAGCGCCGGCACCACCGACCCGGACCCGGGCAACACGCTGAGCTACCAGTGGACGTTCGGCGACGGCACCACCTCGACGGCGGCCAACCCGTCGCACGTCTACACCAGCAACGGCAACTACACGGCGCAGCTGAAGGTCACCGACAACACCGGCAAGACGGGCTTCGCCAACGTCCAGATCACCGTCGGCAACTCCGCGCCGGTGGTCACCATCACCACCCCGGCCAACGGTGGCATGCTCACCTTCGGGGACAAGGTGTCGTACCAGATCAGCGTCACCGATCCGGACGGCGGCACGGTCGACTGCAGCAAGGTGGTCGTCAACCCGGCGCTGGGTCACGACGACCACGCCCACGAGACAACCGAGTACCCGGGCTGCTCGGGCACCATCTCCACCGACCTGCTCGGCGGGCACCCCGACGGGGCGAACCTGTTCTACGTGCTCAACGCCCGCTACACCGACAGCGGCGGCCCGGGCGGGGCGTCCCCGCTCACCGGCACCGCGCAGGCGATCCTGCAACCCAAGCACAAGCAGGCCGAGTACTTCAGCAGCAGCTCCGGCGTCCGGGTCGTCGACCAGGCCGCCGCGGAGAGCACCAAGCGGGTCGGTGACATCTCCAACAACGACTGGATCGCGTTCAACCCGATGAGCCTGGCGGGCATCTCGACGGTCAGCTACCGGCTGTCGTCGCCGTCCGGTGGCGGCACGATCGAGCTGCGGGCCGACTCGCCGACCGGCACGCTGCTGGCCACCACTGCGGTGCCCAGCACGGGTGGCTGGGACAACTACCAGTCCACCGCGCCGGTCAGCGTGGCCGCGTTGTCCGGCACCCACCCGCTCTACCTGGTGTTCAAGGGCAGCACGAACAACTGGTTCGACCTCGACTCGCACACCTTCGGCGGCAACGGGGTCGGCCAGCCGGGCACGGGGACCGGCACCGGCGTGGCGGGGAAGACCTGGACGCTCACCGCGCTGCACAGCGGCAAGCTGATGGACGTCAGCGGCGTCTCCACCGCCGACGGCGCGCAGCTCACCCAGTGGGCGGCCACCGGCGGCAACAACCAGAAATGGCAGGCCGTCGACGCCGGTAGCGGCGCGGTCTACCTGAAGGCGGTGCACAGCAACAAGTGCGCCGAGGTGATCGGCGGCTCCACCACGGCGGGTGCGTTCCTCCAGCAGGCCACCTGCAACAACACCGACCGGCAGAAGTTCACCGCCACGGCCACCACCACGGCCGGGGTCTACACGGTGCGCAACGTGCAGAGCGGGCTCTGCCTGGACGTCAACGGTGCCGCCACCACCGACGGCGCCCGGCTGTTGCAGTGGACCTGCCACGGCGCCAGCAACCAGCAGTGGCGGTTCACCCAGGTGTGACGCACGGTCCGCCGCCGTCGCGGCGGTGGCAGGCCGGGAGGGCCGGCTCCGGACATCGGAGCCGGCCCTCTCCGTTCGCGTCGGGGCCCCGCCCACCCCGGGTGGCAGGCGGGCCGTCCCGGTCCGAGCCGGCGCGATGGTCAGCGGGATGCCGGATCGCTGCCGCGCGACGGGACGGAACCTCCGCCGCCAGGCGGCCGACGTACGAAACGGCCCGGTCGTGGACGCCGCCGGACGGTCCGGGCCGGCAGGTCGGCAGCCCGCGACCAGGTTGTGTGCGGGCAGACGGTGATCGGCAGGGCCCGAGGTGCGGGCCCTGCCGATCGGTGGTGCGGAGGTCGTTCAGGTGTCCGGTGACCCGACTCGTCCCAGGCCACCGGCGGACCTCGGGAACCCCCGAGGTCCGCCGGTGCGCATTCTCAGCGCTGCCGGGTGAGCAGGCCCGGCCGGTAGGGCAGCAGGCCGTAGTCGACGCCGTCGGAGCTGGGCGAGCGGCCCTGGTAGAGCAGTTGCAGGTTGCACGGGTCGATGGTCATCGTCTGGTCCGCGCTGGTGCGCAGCAGCTCACCGTGGCTGATGTCGTTGGTCCAGGTGGCACCGCTGTTGGCCTTGCCGGCGAACGGGTTGCTCTCGGTGGCCGCCTGCGGGGTCCAGTTGCCGTTGAGGCTGGTGGCGGTGAAGGAGCGGAAGTAACGGCCCCGGGCCCCGATCGCCTCGACGATCATCAGGTACTGGTTCTGGCCCGCGACCTTGTAGACCTGCGGCGCCTCGAACAGGTTGTTCGTGGTGTCGCTCATGATGGTCGTGTAGTTGGAACCGAAGTTGCCGGGGAAGTTCCCGATCGGCATGCTCGCCCGGTAGATCTTGCCGTTGTCACCGGCGAAGAACAGGTACATGTTCTGGCTGTCGGCGATCAGCGTCTGGTCGATCGGGCCGGTACCGGAGCCGGTGATGCTGCCGGTGAACATCGTCTGGGCCGGGCCCCAACCGTTCGGGTTGGTCGGGTCGGTCGACGTGCGGTAGGAGAACGCCGCGCCGCCCCACTGGTAGGCGAGCACCCAGATGTTCTTCGGCGCGAAGTAGAACAGCGACGGCGCGACAGTGCCGGAGTTCATGCCGTTCTGCGACGCGGAGGCCATCTCCGACCAGTTGGTGAACAGGCCGAAGTTCATCGACCCCCACGAGCTGCCGAAGTCGTGTGTGGTGGCGTAGACGAGCTGCCTGCCGTTGTACGGGGCGACCGTGAAGTCCTTCAGCGACACCCAGCCCGACTTCGGGGTGGCCAGCGGACCGGTCGACGACCACCGGTAGGTCGACGGCAGCGTGCAGTTGCCGCTCGGCGGCGGGGTGGTGGGCGGCGGGGTGGTGGTGCCACCGATCTTGACGAGCTGCCACTGCTGGTTGGTGCCGTTCCAGTCGGCGTACTGCACGATGTTGCCGCCGTCGGCGGTGGACGCGCCCTGCACCTCGACGGCCCTGCCGCTGTTGCGGTTGATCAGCTGGATGTAGCCGTCGATGTCCTGGATGCTGAACTGCTGGTTGGCCGCGTTGTTGTCGGTCCACTGCACGATCGACCCGCCGTCGGCGGTCGACCAGTTGTAGACGTCGAGCACCTTGCCGGACAGCTTCGACTTCAGCCGGTAGTAGCCGCCGCCGGAGTCGACGAACTGCCACTGCTGCTGGCTGCCGTCGTTGCGGGTCCACTGGGTGATCCGGGCCCCGTCGTTGGTGGCCAGGTTGTAGACGTCGAGGGCCTTGCCGCTGTTGCGGTTGACCAGCACGTACGACGCGCCGGTGTCGATCGTGGCCGCGGCGGCCTCCGTCGCGGTGACCGCGACGACGGCACCGCCGCTCAGGGCGGTCACGAGCGCGGTGGCCGCCGACAACAGCCAGCGCCGACGGCCGGGACGGCGCAGAGCCGGGCCGGGATGCTCAGCCGGGAGGTGCATGGGGTGCTCCTTCTCAAGGACGGGTGGCCCCTGCGCGGCGGCCCCCGGTGACGTGGTCGCCGAGGGCCTCAGGTGGTCTGACCGACCGAGGCTCCGTGTCGACACGGAGCCGACCGGCGAGTGTGAACGCTCACATCGGTCAGTGCGTGTCGAAAAGGGTGCATGATCGGTTTGGTGGGGGCGAACGGACCGGCAGGGGCTCCATTCAGATCCGGCGATGTTACCAAAGGGTTTCGGGTGGCTCAAGGGTTGCGCCCCGCGCCCGCCCACCTCGCCGTACCGGTCACGATCCGTTGCCGGTCAGCCTTCCTGGCCGACTGTTAACGTTCACCACTCCGCGTCCCGGGCCCCGGAACGCCGGGCCGGTCCGGCATCCGGGAGACGACGGTGATCCCTTCCGATCCGGTGCGTGATGTGTCATCTTCGATGGATGCGGGTCGGTGGCCGGGCAGGCGGACGAGATCGGATCCGCAGCTACGGGGCGGCGGCACGATGCCGCTGACCAGCGCCGCTGGCCGACGCGCCGGCGGTGACCCCGGCCGGATACCGGGCAGCCGGATGCGGGCGACCCACGCCCGGCCGCGTACCGGGCTGGCCGTCGGGCTGCTGGTCGTCGCCCTGCTGGCGCTGGCCGGCGGGGTCGGCTACGCCGCCCTGGTGCACGTCCAGCAGGCCAGGATCCGCCACGAGCTGGACTGGGCGATGGTGCACGGCCGCCCGGCCGACCCGTCCGGCTGCACCTGGATCTTCGGCGGCGCGAGCGACACCGGGCACGGTGGCGCGCCGCCGGCCGGGTTCCCGGACCACGGGGCGATCCACACCGTGGCCCGCACCGGCCGCCCCCAGGTCGGGCAGGTCGCCCGCAACGGCACCGTCTACCACCTGCGTACCCAGTGGCGCGACGGCGAGGTCGTCCAGGTGGTCTTCGACGCCCGCTTCCAGCTCGCCGAACGGCGTCACCTGCTGTGGGCGGTGTCGACCGCCGCGCTGGCCGTCCTGGTCGCGGCGACCGCGACGGACCTGCGGCTGCGTCGCCGGTCGGTGCTGCCGCTGACCGAGGCGCTCGACCGGCAACGCCGGTTCGTCGCCGACGCCAGCCACGAGCTGCGCGCCCCGATCACCCGGGTGCACACGGCGGCCCAGTTGCTGGCCCAGCGCACGAGCGGCGCGGCGCACCACGAGGACCGGCAGGACCTGGACCGGCTGTTGCACACCACCCGACGGCTCGGGGAGATCGTCGACGAGTTGCTCCTGTCGGCCCGGCTGGCCGATCCGGCGGCGATGACCGGGCCGCCGGCCACCGTCGACCTCGCCGCGCTCGTCGTCGAGGCGATCGGGGCCGACGCGCCGCGCGCCGCCGCCCTCGGGGTGACGCTCGGGGTGACCGGCGCGGACCACCCGGTGCCGGTACGCGGTGTCGGGCCCGCGCTGCACCGGGTGGTGGCGGAACTGCTGGCGAACGCCCTGCACCACACCCCGGCTGGCGGGCGGGTGCAGGTGCGGTTGCGTCCGGCGGGAGCGGACCGGGTCGAACTGGTGGTCAGCGACTCCGGCCGGGGGTTCGACCCCCGGCACGCCGGCCGGATCTTCGACCGGTTCCACCGGGGCCCCGACGCCGGGGACCGCCGGGCCGGGCTCGGGTTGGCGCTGGTCCGCGAGGTGGTCACCGCGCACGGCGGCACGATCAGCGCCACCGGCCGGCCCGGGGCGGGCGCGACCTTCACCGTACGGCTGCCGGTGTCCGACGGGGGGCGGGCCGGTGGCCTGTCGACGGACGGCGACCCGGGCGGCGGCCGGTGGCCCTTCTGCTGGTGGGCGGGCCGGGACCGGGCGGGCGGGGAACGCGCGACCAGCAGATTCTGACCGGCGAGAAATTCCACCGGTCAACCTTCTGCCGTTTCGGTGCGACCATGAACGGATGACCGACCCGTCACCCCCGGCGCACGGCCCGTTGCTCCTCGTCGAGGACGACGCGGAACTGGCCGACATGCTGGTCGAGCTGTTCCACCGGGCGGGGTACCGGATCGATCTGGCCCGCGACGGTCAGCGGGGCCTGCACCTGGCGCTGCGCGGCCCCTACCAGGTGATCATGTTGGACCGGCGGCTGCCGGCGATCGACGGCGTCGACCTGCTCATCCGGCTACGACGGCGCTCCGTCGCCGCCCGGGTGCTGATGCTCAGCGCACTCGGCGACCTCGACGAACGCATCCGGGGTCTCGACGCGGGCGCCGACGACTACCTGCCCAAACCGTTCGAGGTGACCGAGCTGATGGCCCGGGTCCGGGCGTTGACCCGCCGCCGCTTCGACGGGGCCGAACTGATTCCCATCGGGGCCGGTCAGCTCGACCTGGCCCAGCGCGGGGTGCGGCTGCCCGACGGGCGGGAGGTGACCCTCAGCGGCCGGGAGTTCGAGCTGATCCGGCTGCTCGCCAGCCAACCCCGGATGGTGCACAGTCGCAGCCAGCTGCGGGGGCGGGTGTTCGGCGCGGACCGCACCGAGGCGGTGGTCGACACGTACGTGCACTACCTGCGGCGCAAGCTCGGCGACCGGGTGGTGCGCACCGTGCACGGCCTCGGCTACCAGATCGGCGCCCTGTGAGCCGGCCGCCCGGGGCCCGACGGCCCCGGGCGGCGCGGTGGCTCAGCGACCCACGAACCGGGCCGGGCGCTTCTCCAGGAAGGCGGCCATCCCCTCGCGCTGGTCCTCGGTGGCGAACAGGGCGTGGAAGGCCCGCCGTTCGAACAGCACCCCGGCCTGCACGCCGACCTCCTCGGCCTGCCGGACCGCCTCCCGGGCCAGCATCGTCGCGAGCTTCGGATACCCGGCCACCACCGCCGCCGCGGCCTTCGCCTCGGCCAGCAGCCGGTCCGTCGGCACCACCCGGGACACCAGGCCCCAGCGGTACGCCTGCGCTGCGTCGAGCTGCCGACCGGTGAGCACCAGGTCCATCGCCCTGGCCGCGCCCACCAGCCGGGTCAGCCGCTGGGTGCCGCCGATGCCGGGCATCACCCCCAGCCGCAGCTCCGGCTGGCCGAACCGGGCGTTGTCCGCCGCGAAGATCAGGTCGCACATCATCGCCAGCTCGCACCCGCCGCCGAGGGCGTAGCCGGCCACCGCCGCGATCTTCGGGGTACGCAGCGCGGCGAACGCGTCCCAACCGGCGAAGTGGTCGTCCGACGCCACGTCCAGGAAGGACTTCCCGGCCATCTCCCGGATGTCCGCCCCGGCCGCGAAGACCTCGTCCGAGCCGGTGAGCACGAAACAGCCCACCCCCGGGTCGCGGTCCAGCGGGCGCAGCGTCTCGACCAGCTCGGTCAGCAGCGCCGTGTCCAGCGCGTTGCGCACCTCGGGCCGGCACAGCCGCACCGTTACCACCCGGTCGTCCTTCTCCACGGTGATCCTCATCGTCGCCTCCCTCTCCTCAGGAATCCCAGATCGCGCCGTACGCGGGCACCCCGCGTTCCTCCATGCCCCGCACCACCTGCCAGGTCAGTGGGCGGTTCGAGATGCAGATGACCGCCTCGGCGTCGTAGCGGCGGCACGCCTGCCAGGCCAGCCGCAGCATGTCGGGCTTGCCGTCGCGGGCGGTGTCCCACAGCAGCGCGTCGGGCTGGTGGGCGAGGATCTCGTCGACCAGGTCGTCGCCGAAGGTCTCCCGGTGCCGGCGGGCCACCCAGACCAGGTGGGCCGGCACCTGCCCGGCCAGCAGGTGCGGCAGCACCGGGCCGATCCCGCTGCCGGTCGCCACGTACAGCACCCGCCGGAACAGGGTCTCGATGTTGGCCACCCCGGCGGTGCTGATCCCCTTCACCCAGACCCGCCGCGGCGGATCGTCGACGAACCGGCCGGTCCAGTCACCGGCCCGGCTCACGGTCAGCCGGAACCCACTGCGACCCGGCGCCGGCACGTTGGCGAAGGAGTGCCACTCCCACAGCGGGCTGCGACTCACCGCCGTGGACGAGCCGGGGAACGGCGTCACCCCGTGGTCGAAGTGGACCAGCGCCACGTGCGACGACGGACGGTGCACCACCACCGGCACCCGGCGCAGCCGCAGCCAGGGCAGGGCGATGCTGACGGTCAGCACCGCGAGCACCAACCCCTGCGGGGAGGTGGCCAGCGCGACCGGCCCACCGGCCAGGAAACCGGCCTGCGCCCAGAGCAGCAGCAGGGCCGCCCAGCCGCCGAGGCGGTGGGTACGCTCGAACAGGTCGTGCCGGCGGGACCGCACGGGCGGCAGCGCGGTGCCGACGACGGCCAGCAGCAGGACGGCCACCGCGTACCCGGTGACCAGCGCGCCCGTCGGGCCGCCCCGCACGGTCAACGCGCCGAGCTGGGCGAGGAACCAGGCGGTGCCGGCCAGCGCCGCGCCGACGTGCAGCCCCCCGAAGTGGTAGACCTTGCCCAACGTGGCCCGCACCCGCAGCGGCCACCTGGTGGGTGCCCGGGTGGCCAGCCGGAACAGCAGGTTGATCACGTACTGCTGGCGGATCAGCACGGCCAGCGCGACGTTGCCCAGCGCGGCGACGCCCAGCGCATCGGCGGCCCCGGGGCCGTGCCACCAGCCGGCGGCCAGCCCGTACGCCAGCAGCGCGGCGTTGCCGGCGAGCACCGCCGCGACGAGCCGGTGGTGGTGCATGAACCGGGGATGGGCCAGGACCCGGCGCAGCGTCGACACCGGCGGGGGAAGCACCTCGTCGGGGTGGCCCGCCGGGCCGGTGCGCGGCGGCGTCGACACGGGTCGCAGACCGGTGGTGGTCACGCCGCCGCCTCCTCGACGTGGGCCCACTGCCACCGCAGGTCGAGGGCGAGCCTCGACAGCGCGTCCCGGTCGACCTTGCCCCGGCCGGTCATCGGCAGTTCCGGCAGCGGGTGCACGGCCGCCGGCACGCAGTAGTAGGGCAGCGCGGCGGCCACCGTCTCCCGGCACCGCTGCGGGTCCAGCTCCGCGGGGGTGACGAAGGAGACCAGGTCCCGGTCGGTGAGCCGGAGGGTGACCGCGCGCCGGCAGCCCGGCACCGTCTCCAGCACGGTCGAGACCGCGTCCAGCTCCACCCGGAAACCCCGGACCTTCACCTGGTCGTCGGTGCGGCCGAGATGCTCCAGTTCCCCGTCCGCGCGCCAGCGGCCCCGGTCGCGGGTGCGGAACATCAACCGGCCGTCGCCGAGGAACGGGTCCGGGGCGTACCGCTCGGTGTTGAGCGCGTCATTGTCCAGGTAGCCGGCGGAGACGCAGTCGCCGCCGGCCCACATCTCGCCGACCTCGCCGATGCGGCAGGGCCGCCCGTCGTCGTCCAGGACGTAGACGGTGTTGTTCGGGGTCGGCCGGCCGATTGTCAGCGGCGCACCCGGCCGGTGCCGGTGCATGGTGTTGACGATGGTGGTCTCGGTCGGCCCGCAGCAGTTGTAGAAGATCCGGCCGGCGGCCCACCGGTCGGCCAGCGGACGCGGGCAGGGCTCCCCCGCCACCGCGACCACCCGCACCCCGGCGCACCGGTCCGGGTCGATCCGGGCGAGCACCGAGGGGGTGGCGACCACCACGTCGGCGCGGGCCGCGGTGGCGGTGAGGTCCCGGTCGCGCACCAGCAGGGTGCCGCCGTTGGCGAGGCAGCCGAGGATCTCCCAGGCGGCCATGTCGAAGGCGACGTTGAGCAGTTGGGCGACCGTCCGCCCGGGCCGTATCCCCAGGTCACCGGGGCTGGTGAGCAGGATGTTGGCGACGTTGCCGTGGGTGACGGTCACGCCGTTGGGGGTGCCCGTGGTGCCGGAGGTGAACAGCACGTAGCAGCCGTCGTCGGCGCGTACCGGGCGGTCCGGGACGGGGGCGGTGAGGTGCCCGCCGGGGGGCAGCGGCTCGGCCATCATCGCGTCGACCGCGAGCCGGGGCACACCGGGCGGCGCCGGCACCGCGTCCAGGGTCGCCGACGTGGTCAGCAGCACCCGGCAGCGGGCGGTCGAGGCGACCTGGCGCAACTGCGCGGCGGGGGCGATCCGGACGTCCTGCGGGACGTAGGCCGCCCCGGCCTTGAGGGTGGCCAGGATGCCCACCAGCATCGGCAGGGACCGGCTGGTGAACACGCCCACGGTGTCGCCGGTGCGCACGCCGAGGGTGACGAGCTGGGCGGCGAGCCGGTTGGCCTGGCGGTCCAGTTCGCGGTAGCCGATCCGTACCCCGAGGTGCTCGGCGGCGACGGCGTCCGGGGTGGTGGCGGCCCACCTGGCGAACGCCTGATGGATGCGCAGGTCGGGGGCGGGCACCCGGGGGCCCTGACCGAACCGGTGGAACAGCCGCCGGTCACGCGGTGGGAGGTGGTCCAGCAGGACCGACCGCCAGCCGTCCGGCCCGGCCGGGAGGGTGCCGACCGGGTGGCTGGCGGTGTCGTCGGTGGTCTGTCGTACGGACATGGGCCGCTCCTGTTCTGACCGGCCGCCCTGCGCGGCGATCGGAATCGATGCTGGCCAATGCAGATGGGAAATCTCTTAGATCCGCGGCGCAGCGGCCGTCCGGGCTCGGCATTGATAGGACGTCTGGGTGTCGCGGCGGAGGTTCCGGCACACCGGCCGGCAACTCGACGCCGTTCCTCGCCACCACCTGCGAGGCATTGACGTTACACAATGGAAACTCTAACGTCTGATGTCTCGACCGGGTACGTCGGCACCACCCACCTCCCACCCGGGGAGGGGCCTTCCGTGTGCCGTTACCGACCCGGCAGCCGGCGCAAGGTTCCAGCACGCCCGACCCGCAGTGCGCCATCCGGGCGTACGGCCACCGCCCCACACGACGGCCGTGCCCGCCGGAGCACTCCCGCAGAAACGGAGCGAACACGATGAACCACGGACGTCTGGTGAGCGCGGGGCTGACGGTGCTGCTCGGCGCGACGGTCGCCCTCACCGCCGGCTGCGGCGACCGGGGTGCCGGAACCGGCACGGGCGGCGGCAAGCCGCTCATCGGGGTCGACTACCCCCGCTCGGACACCGACTTCTGGAACTCCTACATCAGGTACGTGCCGCAGTCCGCCGGGGAGTTGGGGATCGACCTCAAGACCACCAACTCGCAGAACGACATCGCGAACCTCATCTCGAACGCCCAGACCTTCATGAGCCAGGGCGTCAAGGCGGTGGTGATGGCCCCGCAGGACACCGCCGCGATCGCGCCGACCCTGGCCCAACTGGAGAGCCGCAAGATCCCGGTGGTCACCATCGACACCCGGCCCGACACCGGCAAGGTGTTCATGGTGGTCCGCGCCGACAACCGGGCGTACGGGACCAGGGCCTGCCAGTTCCTGGGCACCAAGCTCGGCGGCCGGGGCAAGGTCGTCATGCTCCAGGGCGGCCTGGACTCCATCAACGGCCGGGACCGCACCGAGGCGTTCAGCGAGTGCATGGGCAAGCAGTTCCCCGGCATCAAGGTCTTCGGGGAGGCGACCGACTGGAAGGCCGACGTCGCGGCGTCGAAGTTGCAGACCCGCTTCGCCTCCGACCCGGACATCCGGGGCGTCTACATGCAGTCGTCGTTCGCGCTGTCGGGCACCCTGCAGATCCTCAAGCAGCGGGGTCTCCAGGTGCCGCCGACCGACCCGAAGCACGTCTTCGTCGTGTCCAACGACGGCATCCCCGAGGAACTGAAGAACATCGGCGAGGGCCTGATCGACGCCACCGTCAGCCAACCCGCCGACCTGTACGCCCGCTACGGGCTGGAGTACGCCAAGGCGGCGATCGGGGGCAGGACGTTCCAGCCCGGACCCACCGACCACGGCAGCACCATCATCCAGGTGCGCGACGGCCTGCTGGAGGACCAGCTCCCGGCACCCCTGGTGACCCTGGACGGCGCGCCGGTCGCCGGGCAGCCCACGGTGAGGTACGACGACCCCTCGCTGTGGGGCCGGCAGGGATGACCACCGCCCCGCACCACCCCCGCCACGACGAGCCACCGGTCGTCGAGGCGGTCGACGTCACCAAACGCTTCGGCTCCACGCTCGCCCTGTCCGGGGCGGGGATCATGGTCCGGCGCGGCGAGACGCACGCCCTGGTCGGCCGTAACGGTGCCGGCAAGTCGACGCTGGTCGGCATCCTGACCGGGCTGCTGGCCGCCGACGGCGGGGTGGTCGCCTTCGACGGCCGGCCGGCACCGCCGCTGGCCGACCGGGACGCCTGGCGGCGACGGGTGGCCTGCGTCTACCAGAAGTCGACGATCATCCCCACCCTCACCGTGGCGGAGAACCTGTTCCTCAACCGGCACGCCCGCTCCCGCGCCGGCCTGATCCGCTGGTCGAGCCTGCGGCGGGAGGCGCGACACCTGCTGGCACAGTGGTCGGTCGACGTCGACGTCCGGCAGCCCGCCGCGACGCTCTCGGTCGAGCAGCGGCAGTTCGTGGAGATCGCCCGCGCGCTGTCCTTCGGTGCCCGGTTCATCGTCCTCGACGAACCGACCGCCCAGCTCGACGCCGCCGGAATCGACCGCCTGTTCACCCGCATCCGGGACCTGCGGGCGCAGGGGGTGACGTTCCTGTTCATCAGCCACCACCTCCAGGAGATCTACGACCTGTGCGACCGGGTGACGGTCTTCCGCGACGCCCGGCACATCCTCACCGCCCCCGTCGCCGGGTTGAGCCGGCAGGCGCTGGTCGCCGCGATCACCGGGGAGGACGTGAGCATGCCGGAGGCCGACCACCGGCCGCCCGCGTCCGACGCACCGGTGCTGCTGTCGGTGCGGGACCTGGTCACCGCGTCCGGGGCCGGGTTGTCGACGGAGGTCCGGGCGGGCGAGGTGGTCGGCATCGCCGGTGGTGGTGGCAGCGGCAAGGTCGAGGTCGCCGAGGCGGTCGTCGGTCTGGCGCGCCCGGTGGCCGGGTCGGTCATCCTCGCCGGCCGGGTGCTGCGGCCGGGCAGCGTGCCCGACGCCCTCGCCGCCGGGGTGGGGCTGGTGCCGCAGGACCGGCACCGGGAGGGCCTGGTGCCGGGGCTGTCGATCGCGGAGAACGTCACGATGACCGTGCCGCAGCGGATCGGGCGCTACGGACTCATCTCCCGGGCCCGCCGGGACGCGCTGGCCCGGGACACCATCGCCGCGCTGACGATCAAGGCGTCCGGGCCGCAGACGCCGGTGGCCGACCTGTCCGGTGGCAACCAGCAGAAGGTCGTGATGGGCCGGGCGTTGGCCAACGATCCGCGGCTGCTGGTGCTGATCACGCCCACCGCCGGGGTCGACGTGCGGTCCAAGCAGACCCTGCTCGGTGTCGTCGAGGACGTCCGCCGCCGGGGCTCCACCGTACTGGTGGTCTCCGACGAGCTGGACGACCTGCGCATCTGCGACCGGGTGCTGGTGATGTTCCAGGGCCGGGTGATCGCCGAGATGGCCCACGGCTGGAGTGACAACGATCTGGTAGCCGCCATGGAAGGGGTGGACCTCCACCATGTCTGACACGCTGTCCACCGGCACGGTGCCGGCGTCGGCGCCCCCGCCGACCCGCCCGTCGTCGCGGCACCTGGCCGTCGCCCGGCTGCGGGACCTGGCGCTGGTGCCGGCGATCGTCGCGGTGGCGATCGTCGGGTGGATCATCAGTCCGGTCTTCCTCAGCACCGACAACGTCCTCAACGTGCTGCAGAGCATGTCGGAGATCGCGATCCTGGTGCTGGCCCAGACCATCGTGCTGATCACCGGCAAGATGGACCTGTCGCTGGAGTCCACCTTCGGGCTCGCCCCGGGCATCGCCGCCTGGCTGGTCGTCGACCCGGAGCTGACCCGGGGGTTGGGGCTCGGCCTGCTCCCGGACGCCTGGGCGGTGCCGGTGGTGCTGCTGGTCGGGGCACTGGTCGGGGCGTTCAACGGGCTGCTCATCGTCCGGTTCGGCCTCAACGGCTTCATCGTGACGCTGGGCATGCTGATCATCCTGCGCGGCCTGCTCACCGGCATCTCCGGCGGGCAGACCTTCTTCGCGCTGCCCGGGTCGATGACGTACCTCGGCTCGACGAGCTGGCTCGGGGTGCCGGCCTCGGTCTGGGTGTCGCTGCTGCTGTTCGCCGCCGGGATCGTGGTGCTCGGCCACACCCGCGCCGGCCGCGCGCTGTACGCCATCGGCGGCAACGCCGACGCGGCCCGCGCCGCCGGTATCCGCACCGACCGGGTGCTGTGGGTCGCGCTGGTCGTGGCGAGCGTGCTCGCCGCCCTGGCCGGGCTGCTGATCAGCGGCCGGCTGGCGGCGGTGCCGGCGGCCCAGGGCGACGGCGCGATCTTCCAGGTGTTCGCGGCGGCGGTGATCGGCGGGGTCAGCCTCAACGGCGGTCGGGGCAGCGTCTTCGGCGCGTTCACCGGCGTCCTGCTGCTCTTCATGATCATCAACGTGTTGACTCTGGCCGGGGTGCCTGCACAGTGGACGAACTTCCTCAACGGCGCGGTCATCCTGATCGCCCTGGTGGTCTCCCGCATCACCGGCGGCAGGGCGCAGACCTGAACGGCCCCCGCCGGCCCGATCCCGCGCGCCCCGCCCACGAGGCGGGCCGCCGACGCCCCGACCCCCTCAACCAGGAGTTCCGTTGACTGAGCGCATCACCGCGGTGGACACGATCGACGTCCGCTTCCCCACCTCCCTGCACCGCGACGGGTCGGACGCGATGAACCCGTTCCCCGACTACTCGGCCGCCTACGTCGTCCTGCGGACCTCGGCGGGCGGCGAGGGACACGGGCTGGTCTTCACCGTGGGACGCGGCACCGAGATCCAGGTCGCCGCCGTACGGTCGCTGGCCCCCATGGTGATCGGCCAGCCCGTCGACGAGCTGACCGCCGACCCCGGGGCGCTGGCGCGACGGCTCGTCGGCGACAGCCAGATCCGCTGGCTCGGCCCGGCCAAGGGAGTCGTGCACATGGCCGCCGGTGGCCTGGTCAACGCGGTGTGGGACCTCGCCGCCCGCCGCGCCGGCAAACCACTGTGGAAGCTGCTCGCCGACCTCAGCCCGGAACAGATAGTCGCGCAGGTCGACTTCCGCTACCTGCGCGACGCCCTCACCGAGGACGAGGCGCTGACCCTGCTGCGGCGGGCCGCCGACGGCCGGGCCGAACGGGAACAGCGGCTGCGGGCCGAGGGCTACCCCGCGTACACCACGACGCCGGGGTGGTTGGGCTACGACGACGAGAAGCTGGCCCGGCTCTGCGCGGAGGCCGTCCGCGACGGCTACCGGCTGATCAAGCTCAAGGTCGGCGGGGACCTGGCCGACGACGTACGCCGGATGGGCATCGCCCGGCAGGCCGTCGGGCCGCAGGTCCGCCTCGCGGTCGACGCCAACCAGATCTGGGGGGTGCCCGAGGCGATCGGGTGGATGCGGGAGCTGGCCGCGTTCGACCCGTACTGGATCGAGGAACCGACGTCGCCGGACGACGTCCTCGGGCACGCCGCCGTCCGCAAGGCGCTCAGCCCGATCCGGGTCGCCACCGGTGAGCACGTGCACAACGCGGTGGTGTTCAAGCAGCTGCTCCAGGCCGACGCGGTCGACGTGGTGCAGATCGACGCCTGCCGGGTCGCCGGGGTCAACGAGAACCTGGCGGTCCTGCTGCTCGCCGCGCGGTTCGGGGTGCCGGTCTGCCCGCACGCCGGCGGCGTGGGCCTGTGCGAACTGGTGCAGCACCTGGCGATGTTCGACTTCGTCGCGGTCAGCGGCAGCACCGAGGACCGGGCCATCGAGTACGTCGACCACCTGCACGACCACTTCGTCGACCCGGTCCGGGTCACCGGCGGGCGGTACCTGGCCCCCACCGCCCCGGGCATGAGCGGGCAGATCCGGCCGGAGTCCCTGGCCGCGTACCGGTTCCCGGACGGCCCGCAGTGGGCCGACGCCGCCGCGACCCCGGACCCGGTGACGCCGTGATCATCGACGCGCATCACCACCTGTGGCGGCCCGAACGCGGGTACACCTGGCTGGACGCGCCCGGGCTGGCGGCCATCCGGCGGCCGTTCACCCCGGCGGACCTGACCGCCGAACTCGCCGCCGCCGGGGTCACCGGCACCGTGCTCGTCGAGGGCGGACGCTGCCATCGCGACGAGGCCGCCGAGTTCCTCGGCTACGCCGCCGACACCGCACCGATCCTGGCGGTGGTGGCCTGGCTCGACGTCGCCGCCGACGACGTGCCCGCCACCGTGGCCCGCTACCGCCGGCTGCGCGGCGGCGGACACCTGGCCGGAGTCCGCTCGCAGGTGCAGGGCGAGGCGGACCCGGACCACCTGGACCGGCCCGACGTGCGGCGCGGGCTCGCCGCACTCGCCGACGCCGGGCTCACGTTCGACCTGGTGATCCGCGCCGACCAGCTACCGGCGGCGGCGCGGGCGGCCCGCGCGGTGCCGGGGTTACGGTTCGTCCTGGACCACCTGGGCAAGCCCCGCATCGACCAGGGCGACGCGGGACTGCGCACCTGGCGCGGTCCGCTGGCCGCGCTCGCCGCCAACCCCAACGTCACCGCGAAGCTGTCCGGCCTGGTCACCGAGGCCGCCCCGACGTGGACACCGGACGACCTGCGCCCGTTCGTCGAGGTGGCCGTCGCCGAGTTCGGCGCACAGCGGCTGATGTTCGGTTCGGACTGGCCGGTCTGCCTGCTCCGGTCGGACTATCCCGGGGTGCTGCGGGCGTTGACGGCGGCGCTGCCGCCGCTGTCGGAGCGGGACCACCGGGAGATCCTCGCCGGCACCGCCGTACGCACCTACGGCCTGGCGCAGCGGGTCGGCGCGGTCCACCCGGCGGGGCCCGCGTGAGGCCGGCCGGGTCAGGCGGCTCCCGCCTTGGCGGCCAGCACCGTACGCAGCCACGCCTCGGAGGTGTTGACGTGCATCAACGCGCTCGCCTGGGCGAGCAGCTGGTCCCGCGAGCGCAGCGCGCGGTAGATCGCGTGGTGCTCGTCGATGGTGGTGTGCGCCGAGTTGCCCTCGATCAGCCCGCGCCACACCCGGGCCCGCAGGGTACGGCTGGACAACCCGTCCAGCAGCGAGGTCAGGGTCTCGTTACCGGTGGTGGCGACGACGGTGTGGTGGAACGCGGTGTCGAACCGGATCAGCTTCTCGGCGTCGTCGGCCGCCGCCCGCATCTCCTCCAGGATGCCGCCGAGGTCGTCGAGCTGGGCGTCGGTCATCCGCAGCGCCGCCAGCCCGGTGGCCATCGGTTCCAGCAGCCGCCGCACCTCCATGACCTCCAGCAGGGTGTCGTCGCGCAGCAGCTCCACCGCGACCCCCAGCCCCTGCAGCAGCAGCCGGGGGGCGAGGCTGGTGACGTACGTCCCGTCGCCCCGGCGTACGTCGAGCACCCGGGCCGACTCGAGGACCTTGACCGCCTCCCGGACCCCGCTGCGCGACAGGCCCATCTGCTCGGCGAGCTGCGGCTCGGGGGGCAGCCGGGCACCCGGCGGCAGCTCACCGCTCTGGACCATGCTCCGGATCTTGGCGATCGCGTCGTCGGTCAGTGCCATCACGTCCCCCTCCGGCCGGCCGGTCGCGCGTCGTCCCGGCCGCTGCGGCGCAGACGGCCGACGGCGACCCCCACCAATATAGAGACATCCGATGTTTTCCCCGGCGGCGGTCGTCCCGCCGCCGCCATCCGCAGTGGAAAGGCGTGACGTGCAGCGCTACGGCTGGTTGATCCGGCTCCGACCGGAGCACCGCGAGACCTATCTGCGCCTGCACGCCGCCGTGTGGCCCGACGTCGAACGGACGCTACGCGCGGCGAACATCCGCAACTACAGCATCTTCCTGCACGGCGACCTGCTCTTCGGCTACTACGAGTACGTCGGTGAGGACCACGACGCCGACCAGCGGCGCATCGCCGCCGACCCCCGGACGCAGCAGTGGTGGACGCTGACCGACCCGTGCCAGGAGCCGGTCGCCGAACCCGGCCCGGGGCACTGGTGGGCGCCGATGCGGGAGATCTGGCACCTGTCCGAGGAGGAGTCGTGAACCACAGCGCGTACTACGTCGGCGACCACACCTTCGTCGTCGAGCGGACCGCCGTCGTACCGCCCGGCCCCGGCGAGGTGCGCATCGACGTCGCGTACACCGGGATCTGCGGCACCGACCTGCACGTGGCGCACGGCGCGATGGACCAGCGGGTCCGGGTGCCGGCGGTGATCGGCCACGAGATGTCCGGACGCATCGCCGAGGTCGGCCCCGGGGTGCCGGGACACCGGGTGGGCGACCCGGTGACCGTGATGCCGCTGGACTGGTGCGGTGACTGCCCCGCCTGCCGGGCCGGCAACAGCCACATCTGCCACCGGCTCACCTTCGTCGGCATCGACTCCCCCGGCGCGATGCAGCGTTCGTGGACGGTGCCCGCACGGATCGTGGTGCCGCTGCCGGCGGACCTGCCACTGACCCACGCCGCGCTGATCGAGCCGACCGCCGTCGCCGTGCACGACGTACGCCGGTCCCGGCTGACCGCCGGGGAACACGCGGTGGTCGTCGGCGCCGGGCCGGTCGGCCTGCTCATCGGGATGGTCGCCCGGGCAGGCGGGGCCGAGGTGACGGTGCTCGAACTCGACCCGCGCCGCCGGGCCCTCGCCACCGAACTCGGGCTGCGTACCGTCGACCCGGCGACGGTCGACGTCGCCCGGCACGTGCACGAGACGACAGGTGGGGCCGGGGCGGCGGTGGCCTTCGAGGTGTCCGGGTCCGCCGCCGGGGTGCGCACCGCGACCGACCTGCTCGCCGCCCGCGGCCGACTGGTCGTCGTGGCGATCCACCCCACCCCCCGGGAGGTGGACCTGCACCGCGTGTTCTGGCGCGAGCTGGAGCTGATCGGGGTGCGGGTGTACGAGCGGGAGGACTACACCGAGGCCGTCCGGTTGGTGCACGCCGGGCTGGTGCCCGCCGGGCGGCTGGTCACCCGGGTCGTGCCGCTGCCCGAGGTGGCCGAGGCGTTCCGGGCGCTCGCCGCCGGTGGCGAGGTGAAGATCCTTGTCGACTGTGGCGCCACCGGCTGAGCCCCGACCGTGTGATGATCGGCGGGTGCGGGTGGTGCTGGCGACCGACGCGGGGCACCCCGGGCGGGACAACGAGGACTTCGCCGGGGCGGTACCGGCCGGCCTGGTGCTGGTCGACGGCGCGGGCGGTGTCCCCGGGGCCGGCGAGGTCTGCCGGCACGGCGTGGCCTGGTACGCCCGACGGCTCGGCGGCGCACTGCTGGGCGGGCTGTCGACGGGCGGGAGCCTGCGGTCGGTGCTGGCCGAGGGCATCGGGCAGGTCACCGACGCGCACCGGGACACCTGCGACGTCGCCCACCCGAGCAGCCCGTACGCGGCGGTGGCGGTGCTGCGGTGCGCAGGCGGGCTGGTCGAGCACCTGGTGCTCGGGGACGCGGTGGCGGTCGTCGGCCGGGTGGCCGGCGGGCCGCTCGTCGCCCACGACCCCCGCGAGCCGGTGATCGCCCGGTCCTTCGAACAGCGGCTGGTGGGCGTCGCCGAGGGCAGCGGGGAGCACCGGCGGTTGCTTGCCGAACTGCGGGCGCGCCGCAACGCCCCGGGCGGTTTCTGGGTGGCCAAGGACGACCCCCGGGTGGTCGACGAGGCGGTCACCGGCGACTGCCCGGTGGCCGGGGTGACGGTGGCGGCGCTGCTGAGCAACGGGGCGAGCCGGCTCGTGGACACCTTCGGGCTCACCGACTGGGCGGGCCTGCTGCGCCTGCTGGACACCGCCGGGCCGGGCGGGATCATCCGCCGGGTCCGGGAGGCCGAGGCCCGGCACGGGGTCGCCACCGACGACGCGACGGTCGTCGGGTGGCACGGGACGGGCCCGGCCGTCGACGACTGAGCCACCCGGCCCGCCGGTCCGGGGCGGGCCACCCGGACATGGCCGGTTCGACCACGATCCTGTGCCATCGGGATACTTGTATACTCTGGTCCGCCGACCTAACAGCCCCTGGCAGAGAAGCAGTGAGCGGACCAGCAGCGAGCAAACCCCAGGTGAGCAGCAGGTCGGTCGTTCTCGACGCGATCCGCGCGGCCGGGACGATCAGCCGGGTCGGGCTGATCCGGGCCACCGGTTTCACCGCGCCGACCATCTCCACCCTGGTCCGCAAGCTGATCAACGAGGACCTGGTGGTCGAGACCGGTCACGCGAAGTCGACAGGCGGCAAGCGCCGGGTCCTGCTCCAGCTCAACCACGCCTCCCGGTACGCCGTCGGCGTGCACCTGGACCACGGCGTCATCACGTACGCCCTGACCAACCTGGGCGGCACGGTGGTGGCCCGGATCTCCCGCCCGGGTGCCGGCGCGCTGGAGCCGACGGTGGTGGTGGCCCGGATCGCCACCGAGATCGCCGCGCTGATCGACGGGGTCGGGGTGGAGCGGGACCGCATCCTCGGCGTCGGCCTGGTGTTCCCCGGACCGGTCAACGCCACCCGGGGCATGGGTGGCCCGCCGGACGTGGGGCTCGCCCCCGCCATGCGGCAGTGGAACGGGTTCCCGCTGGGCGCGGCGCTGGAACAGGTGACGACCCTGCCGGTGGCGCTGGACAACGACGCGACCGCGGCGGCGCTGGGCGAGCACTGGACGGGCGGGTTCGGCACGGCGACCTCGGCCGCCGCCCTCTACATGGGCACCGGCATCGGCGCCGGGCTGGTCATCAACGGCAGCACCTATCGGGGGCCGAGCGGCAACGTCGGCGAGCTGGGGCACGTGTGCGTGTCGGCCGACGGGCCCCGGTGCTGGTGCGGGGCGCGGGGCTGCGTGGAGGCGCTGGCCGGGCCGGCGGCGGTGGTCGCCGCCGCCCGGTCGGAGCCGGCGACGGCACGGGCGGTGGGGTTCACGCCCGGCGTCCGACGCCCCTCGGTGGTCGCCGACTTCGCCGCGATCAGCCGGGCCGCCCGCCGGGGCGAGCCGCACGCGCTGGCGTTGCTGGAGCGGTCGGCCCGGCACGTCGGGGTGGCCGCCCGGACGCTGGCGAACCTGATGGACCTGGAGGTGCTGGTGCTGACCGGCCCGAGCCTGGCCACCGCCGGGTCGGTGTACCTGCCGATCGTCCGGCACGAGCTGCGCGCCTGCTTCGCCCGGGGTACGCACACCGTCGACGTCCGGCTGTCCCGTTCCGCCGCGACGGCCTCGGCCATCGGCGCGGCGGCGCTGGTCCTCGAGTCCGAGCTGGTCCCGCCGGGCCACGGGCCCCGCCCGCCCGAGCAGGTGTCCGGTCAGCGGGTCCGGCTCACCGAATCGGCAGGCTGAGGAACCCGGGGGTACGCGATGGACGACACGTGGCGCACGAGCGCGGTGGGGCTGGTGCTGGCCCGGCCGCCCCGCCTGCTCGGCACCGAGCCGTTCTTCATGGAGTTCATCGCGGGTATCGAGGAGCGGCTCGCCGCGCACGGCCGGTCGGTGCTGCTGCACGTCGTCGCGCACCACGACGCCGAGATCGCCGCGTACCGTCGGTGGGCGCGGCAGCGGCTGGTCGACGCGGTCGTGCTGGTGAACCCGTCGGTCGACGACGCCCGGCCGGCGGTGCTGCGGGACCTGCGGCTGCCCGTGGTGGTCGCGGGTGAGCCCACCGGCGACAACCCGGCGGTCCGCCGGGACGACGCCGGGTCGATGCGGGCGGCCCTGGCGCACCTGGTGGAACTGGGGCACCGGCGGGTGGCCCGGGTCAGCGGGCCGGACGCGCTGCTGCACACCCGGACCCGGACGGCCGCGATGCTGACGGCGGCGGCGGAGTCGGCCGTGGACGCCGTGGTGGTGGCGGGAGACTACTCGGCGGAGTCGGGGGCGCGGTTGACCACCGGGCTGTTGGACGGGCCCGCACCGCCCACCGCGATCATCTACGACAACGACCTGATGGCGGTGGCGGGCCTGCACGCGGTCACCGAGCGGGGTCACCGGGTGCCTCGGGACGTCAGCCTGATCGCCTGGGACGACTCCAGCCTCTGCCGGCTGGCGTCGCCCGCGCTGACCACGATGAGCCTCGACGTGCACTCGTTCGGCGAGGCGGTCGGTGAGGCGGTGCTGCGGCTGGTCGCCGGTGAACCGGTGCCGCAGCGCTGGTGTGCCACCGAGACGGTGGTCGCCCGGGGCACGACCGGCCCACCCCGGTAGCACGGGAACGCGTTCCACCTGGCAACCCGTCGAAAAGGCATCGATACGCTTGACTTAGTAAGGCGAATAAAGAAAGCTCGCAGGCGCGCTCCCATCGACGCTCCCCTCTATGCCTAGGAGAGCTTCATGACACGTCGTCATGCCCTGCTGGCGGCGACAGCCGCCGGCACGCTGGTGGCCGCCAGCCTGACCGCGGCCACCCTGCCCGCCTCGGCCGCCGCCGCGGGCTGTGCCGTCACCTACACCGTGCAGAGCCAGTGGAACGGCGGGTTCAGCGGCAACGTCGCCATCACCAACCTCGGCGCGGCGCTGACCGGCTGGACGTTGACGTTCGACTTCCCGGACACCGACCAGCGGGTCACCCAGGGCTGGAGCGCCACCTGGTCGCAGTCCGGTGCCCGGGTGTCGGCCGCCAGCATGAGCTGGAACAGCGCGCTGAACACCGGCGCGTCCACCACGATCGGCTTCAACGGCGCGTGGAGCGGGACCAACCCCGTTCCCACGTCGTTCGCGCTCAACGGGACGACCTGCACCGGCGTGGTCAGCCCGACGACACCCACGCCACCGCCCACGACGACGCCACCGCCGACCACCCCACCGCCCACCACGCCGCCACCCACCACTCCCCCGCCGACCACGCCGCCGCCGACCACCACCCCGCCGCCCAGTGGGGCCGCGCCGAGCCTGCGGGTCTCGGGCAACCGTCTGGTCACCGCGGCCGGGGCGACCTACCGTCTGCTCGGCGTCAACCGGGCCAGCGGCGAGTTCGCCTGCGTCCAGGGCAAGGGCATGTGGGACAGCGGGCCGGTCGACCAGGCCTCCGTCGACGCGATGAAGGCCTGGAACATCCGTGCGGTGCGCATCCCGCTCAACGAGGACTGCTGGCTCGGCCTGTCCGGGTCGCCCAGCGGGGCCGCCTACCAGCAGGCGGTCAAGGCGTACGTGAACCTGCTCGTCGCCAACGGGATCAACCCGATCCTCGACCTGCACTGGACCCACGGCCAGTACACGGGCAACATCTCCGCCTGCCCCGACGTGAACGCCACCTGCCAGAAGCCGATGCCGAGCAGGCAGTACACGCCGCAGTTCTGGACCGGGGTGGCCACCGTGTTCAAGGGCAACGACGCAGTGCTGTTCGACCTGTTCAACGAGCCGTACCCGGACGCCGCCAACAACTGGTCGGACATGACGGCCGCGTGGCGCTGCCTGCGTGACGGCGGCACCTGCACCGGCATCGAGTACCCGGTGGCCGGCATGCAGAGCCTGGTCGACGCCGTCCGCGCCACCGGGGCCACCAACGTCCTACTCGTCCCCGGCCTGACCTGGACCAACGACCTGACCCAGTGGCTGGCCTACAAGCCGACCGACCCGCGCAACAACCTCGTCGCCTCCTGGCACTCGTACAACTTCAACGCCTGCGTCACCGAGACCTGCTGGGACACCCAGATCGCGCCGGTGGCCGCGCAGGTGCCGGTGCACGCCGGGGAGATCGGCCAGGACACCTGCGCCCACGACTACATCGACCGGTTGATGACCTGGCTGGACAGCGAGCGGCTGGGCTACACCGCCTGGACCTGGAACCCGTGGGGTTGCAGCGGCGGCAACGTGCTCATCGAGGACTACAGCGGCACCCCGACGAAGAGCTACGGCGAGGGCTACCGGGCCCACCTGCTCTCCGTGACCCCGTAACCGGCCCCGCCCGACCCACGCCGGGTGCGTCCGGGTCGGCGCGACACCACCGCCCTCGGCGTGGCGGTGGTGTCGCGCCCTCCCGCGCCGGACGCGCACGGGATCAGGAACAGTTCCTGCCCTTGTTGATGCAGGTGGCGATGCGCTGCATGGTCTGGGCGGAGTTGACGTTGACGAAGTCGTTGTGGTCGGAGAACGGGTTGTGGTTCTCCTCCGGGAACGAGTCGAGCGCGTACTGGCCCTTGAGCTGCACGTCCCGGGGGATGTCGTAGCCGACGGTGATCCGCAGCTGCGGGATCGCCCGGAAGCCCTGCGGGCACGCGCCGGTGGCCTTGTCGGCGAACGCGACGTGGTTGCGGTGGTTGTCGCTGTCGACGTTGCGGCCGTCCCAGCAGCCGGGGAAGTCGTGCACCCGCTGCACCTGGCTGCCGGCGGGGCAGATCGGGTACCTGTCGGCCAGCCGGTCGGCGAAGCCCGAGCAGGTCCAGGTGGCGCGGGCGTTGGCCGGGCCACGGCTGGTGGGCTTGGCGTCACCGGTGAGCGCCCGGAGGAACTTCGGCATCGGCACCACCCGGCTGACGGGGTTGCCGCGGTACTCGATCAGCACCTGCGCCGGGCGGACGATGCCACCGGTGTTGCCGGGCAGTTCCAGGTCGGGCCCCTGCGGGTCGGGCAGCGCGGCTGCGGTGGTGGGTGCGGCTGCGGTGGTGGATGCGGCTGCGGTGGGGGTGCCCGCCGGGGCGGGGGCCTGGTCCAGGGTGCAGGTGGCGAACGCGTCGAGGCCCTGCGGGCGGGCGGCCTGCCGGCCGATCGCGATGGCGATCCGGTCGAGCACCGCGATCCGCTTGGCGCGCAGCGGGCCGAGGATGGCGTTGTCGACGAAGTCCGGGCCGCCCTGGCCCCGGCTGGTGACGAGGCGTTCGTTGGCCTCGGAGAGCTGCCTGTCGAGTTCGTCGAGGTTGCGGTTCACCTCGGCGAGCGCCCCGGCGGGCACGCCGGGCAGCTTGTCCCGCACGGTGGGGCACTGGATGCGCGGGTTGGCCTCCTGGGCCGCCGTGACGCTGGCGCGGTGGGCGTCGCCGGGCATCCGGGCGTGCATGTCGTCGTAGCTGATGTCGCACTCGACCAGCGAGACCAGGCCGGGCTGGTTGCCGCCGGCGGTGGTGACCGCGCTGCTGATCTGCTTGATCGTCGCGGCGCGGCGGGCCCGCAACGCGTCGGTGACCTCCCGGTTGAACGCGGCGTCGATGCGGCCCCGGCTGGCCGTCATCCGCTGGTTCGCGGCGGCCTGCTGGCGGTCCAGGTCGGACAGCAGCCGGTCGACGGTGCCCCGGGCCCCGGTCGGGACCGCGCGCAGCCGCTTGCCGACCGAGGGGCAGACGACCAGCGGCTGGGTCTGGGCGAGGGCCTGCCGCACCTGGGCGTCGTTGCGGACGCTTTTGTCGATGCGCACCACCGGCCAGAAGTAGGACGACCTGTCGCCGTTGCGGCAGGTGGTGCCGGAGGCGTCCAGGTCGGCGTCGGAGGAGTTGGCGGTGATCGCCAGGTTGCCGACGAAGTCGTGGACGTGTTCGGCGCCGTTGCGGATGCCGGGCTGCGCCACCGGGTTGTCCGGGCTGAACTTGCCGTTGCCGTTCGTGCCGCAGTCCACGGTGAACCGGCCGGTCGACCCGCCGGGGGCCGGCTGCGGGACGCGTACGTTCGGCGGCACCTTCTCGATCGGCACGAACTGGTCCAGGCTGGTGGCGGCGTCCGCGGTGCCCCGGCCGCCACCGGAGACGAAGGTGGCGGTGAGCGCACCGGTGGCCGCCAGCACCAGTGCGGCCAGGGCGATCCGGGCCGGCCGGGTGTGGACCAGCGGGGTCCCGTCGGGTCTGCGGTTCATCGGAATTCTCCTCCAGGCCGGAAGCCGGCTGCGGTGATGTGCTGTCGCCCGGGGGTACGGCCCGGCGGGTGGGCAACGGTCACCGTCGGGCGGGTACGTCATGGTTCGGTAAGAAGTCCCACCGGTGCTACCAGGTGGTCAGGAGCAGGTGGTTGACCGTGAGCGCGACCGCCGCCTGCACCACCAGCCAGCCGCGCCGGTCGGCCGCGGGGATCAGGGCCGCGCCGGCCGTCAGCCAGACGGTGAACGGCAGCCAGATGCGTTCCACCTCGGCCTTGCTGTAACCGGACAGGTCCGCCGCGACGATCATCACCGTGGCGGCGAGCGGCAGCAGCCAGGCGGCGTGCTCCGCGTCCGGCCGCCGCGCCGCGAGGGCCCGCCGGGCGGCCGGCACCGCCCGCCGCAGGATCACCGCCGCCACCGGGCCGGCGGCCACCACGACCAGCGCCAGGTCGGCCCAGACCCAGTAGCCGTACGCCCGGTCGGTGGCGATCCCCTGGTAGTAGCGTTCGATGACCAGGTGGTAGCCGGTGGGCCACCAGAATCCGGCGGCGGTGAACCCGGCGGCGACCGGCAGCGCCCCGACGAAAGCCCACCCCACGGTGCGCCGGTGCCGGCCGGCCAGCACGACGACCGCCAGCGCGAGCGGGCCCATCAGCACCAGCCCGTACGACAGGTAGCAGCCGAACGCCAACAGGGCCCCACCGGCGAGCGCCCCCACCGCACGCCCCCGGGTGAGGCCGTGGGCCAGCAGGGCGATCCCGGTGGCGGTCACCCCGGCGAACAGCCCGTCGGCCGACACCCCGGCCCAGACCGCCCCGGGGAACAGCACCACGAACGGCAGCACCGCGCGGGCCGCCGCCTCGGTGCCGAGCAGTCGTACGGTGTGCGGCACGGCGACGGCGACGAGGCCCGCTACCAGGATGCACAGCGTCCCCGCCCAACCTCCGCCGGACAGCCCGATCCGGTCGAGCCCGACGAAGACGAGCAGCGCCCCCGGCGGGTGGCCGGAGACGTGGGTGGTCCAGGAGTCCGGTTGCCCGTCGAGGATCCGACCGGTGAAGCCGGCCAGCATGGCGGGGACGTCGGTGACGCCGGGGACCTCGTGCAGGTATTCGTGGCGGGTCGTCAGCCGTCCGGCGACGCCCCGGTGCCAGCCGTCGACCAGGGCCAGCGACAGCGTCCAGGCCACGGCGGTGACGTAGCCGAGCGCGAGCAGCGGTCGCCAGGGCAGCCGGGTGGCCACCGCCGGCCCGCGCCAGCAGACCAGCGCGGCCACCAGCAGGGCCGCCGGGGTGCCGATGCCGAGGTGCGGCAGCCACTGTGCGAACAGCGGCGCGGCGCTGGCGTGCACCGGGTGGCCGAGCAGGTAGAGCACCCCGCCGGTGACGGCGGCCACCGCGAACAGGCAGGCGGCGGCAGCGGCGGCGATCACGTCGGCGCGCGGTGGGCGACGGTGAACGCCGCCGTCCAGCTCGCCCCGACGGCCGCCCGTTCGCTCGGGCGGAGCCGGACGGGTGCCGGGCGTCCGGGCCGGACGGTTGCCGGGGGTGCCGCTCACCCGCGCAGGGGGGCGTGGGCGAACTCGGCGATCCCCTCGGCGAGCCCCACGGCGGCCCGGAACCCGAGTTCGGTTTCCGCCCGGGTGGGCGAGGCGACCACGTGCCGCACGTCGCCGAGCCGGAACTCGCCGGTGACCACGGGCGGCGGCCCGTCGGCGGCGCGGGCCAGCTCCGTGGCGACCTCGGCGATGGTGACCGGCCGGCCGGAGGCCACGTTGTACGCCCGCCAGCCGGTGCCGGTGCCGGTCGCGTCCAGCGCGGCGAGGTTGGCCGCCGCCACGTCGCGGACGTGCACGAAGTCGCGGCGCTGCCCGCCGTCCTCGAAGACCCGGGGCGCGCGACCGGCCTCCAGCGCGGACCGGAAGATCGCCGCGACCCCGCTGTACGGGGTGTCGCGGGGCATCCCCGGCCCGTAGACGTTGTGGTACCGCAGCGCCACCACCGCGCCACCGGTCTGTCGCGCCCACGCCGCGGTCAGGTGTTCCTGGGCGGCCTTGCTGGCGGCGTACCCGCTGCGCGGGTCCAGCGGATCGTCCTCGTCGACCAGTCCCGGGGTGAGCGTGGCGGCGCAGCGCGGGCAGGTCGGCTCGTACCGGCCGGCGGCCAGGTCGGCGACGGTACGCGGCGCGGGACGCACCGGACCGTGCCCGGCGCAGGCGTACGCGCCCTCGCCGTAGACCACCATGGAGCTGGCCAGCACCAGCCGGTGCACGCCCGCCCGGGCCATCGCGGCGAGCAGCACGGCGGTGCCGAGGTCGTTGCAGCCGACGTACTCGGGCAGGTCGTCGAGGTCGACGCCGAGGCCCACCATGGCGGCCTGGTGCACCACCGCGTCGACCCCGTCGGCCAGGACGGCGGCGAGGGCCGGCCGGTCCCGGACGTCGAGCCGGAGCAGCGGTGCGCCCGCCACGGTGTCCGGCAACGGCCGGCGATGCGCGCCGGGGTGGCCGGAGTCCACCACGGTCACCCGGTGGCCGGCGTCGTGCAGGGCGGTCACCACATGGGTGCCGATGAAACCGGCGCCGCCGGTGACGAGTACGTGGGTCACCCGCCGACGGTAGGGCCGGTGGCCGCCGTCGTACGCCGGCCGCGACCAGCCGTCAGTGGTTCGTAAGAACTGCGCGGCGGTCGGGGATTCCGTCATCGTCAGGTAAGAATTTCGCAGCCGGTGGTGCCCTAGCGTCCCGCTACATGACCGATGTGGTTCTTCCCTGCCGCGACGAGGCCCCGGCCCTGCCCGACCTGCTGGCCCGGATGCCGGCCGGCTACCGGCCGATCGTGGTGGACAACGGCTCGACCGACGGGTCGGCGGCGGTGGCCCGGGCCTGCGGGGCCGAGGTGATCAGCGTGGCCGAGCCCGGGTACGGTGCGGCCGTGCACGCCGGGGTGCTGGCGGCCGACCCGGTCGACGGGGTGGTGTGCGTGCTGGACGCCGACGGGTCGTTCGACCCGGCGCAGCTGCCCCGGCTGGCCGATCCGGTGCGGTCCGGTGCGGTGCACCTGGGCACCGGCCGGCGTCGGCCGACGGGGCGTGGGGTGTGGCCGTGGCACGCCCGGGTCGGCAACGCCGTGCTGGCCCACCGGCTGCGCCGCACCACCGGCCTCGACGTGCACGACATCGGGCCGATCCGGGCCGTCCGCCGCGACGACCTGCTGGCGCTGGGGTTGCGGGACCGCCGCTTCGGTTATCCGCTGGAGTTGCTGATCGCGGCCGGCCGGGCGGGCTGGCGGGTGCTGGAGGTCGACGTCGATTACCATCCCCGGGCGGCCGGCACCCGGTCGAAGGTGACAGGCACCGTGCTCGGCACCGCCCGCGCCGTGCGGGACATGGGCACGGTGCTGGCCCGGTGAAAGCCCACCGTCCACCGGCCGCCCTGCGGGTGCTGGTGCTGGCCAAGACGCCGGTGCCCGGCCGGGTCAAGACGCGGCTCTGTCCGCCCTGTACGCCCGCGCAGGCCGCCCGGGTCGCCGCGGCGGCCCTGGCCGACACCCTGGACACCGTCGGCACGGCCACGGTCGACGCCCGGGTGCTGGTCGTCGACGGTGACCTGCCGGCCCCGCCGGGCTGGACGCGGCTCGCCCAGCGCGGTGGCCCGCTCGCCGACCGGCTCACCCACGCGTTCCTCGACACCCGTACGGCGGGCGCGGCGACCCTGCTGGTCGGCATGGACACCCCGCAGCTCACCGCCGCGCACCTGGAGACCGCGCGGGACCTGCTCGGCCGGACGGACGGGCCGGACGCGGTGCTCGGTCCGGCCGACGACGGCGGCTGGTGGACGCTGGGGCTGCGCGACCCCGGCCACGCCACGGTGCTGCGGACGGTCCCCACCTCCGTGGCGAGCACCGGCGCACTGACCCTGGCCGCGTTGCGCCGCCGGGGCCTGCGGGTGCACCTGCTGCCCCGGCTGCGGGACGTGGACACCGCCGTCGACGCCCACGCGGTGGCGGCGCTGTGCCCGCCGGGCAGCCGGTTCGCCCGCGCGGTCGCCGTCGACGTGCCGTCGCCCACGGCGGTGGCCGGGTGAACGCGGTGGCGTTGTTCGACGCCGCGTTCGACCGGGCCGCGTCGGGTGTCCCCGCCGCGTTCACCGCCCGGCACCCCAGCGGCGGGGTGCTGCGGTTCGACCCGGCGCTGTGGTGCCGCGACGCCGTCGCCGGGGACGCGTCGCTGCTGGCCCGGTGCACCGGCCCGACCCTCGACGTCGGGTGTGGACCGGGCCGGCTCACCGGTGCGTTGATCGACGCCGGGCGGCCCGCGCTCGGCATCGACGTCAGCGCCACCGCCGTCCGGTTGGCCCGGCGGCGCGGCGCGGTGGCCCTGCGCCGGGACGTGTTCGGGCCGGTGCCGGGGGCCGGGCGGTGGCGGCACCTGCTGCTGGCCGACGGCAACGTGGGCATCGGTGGTGACCCGTACCGGCTGCTGCGCCGGTGCCGCCGGCTGCTGGCCGCCGACGGTCGGTTGCACGTCGAGTTCGCCCCGCCCGGGACACCGGCCTGGTCCGGTACGACCACGGTGCGGACGCCGGACGGTACCGACGGCCCGTTGCCCTGGGCCTGCGTACCCCTGGACGGTCTGTCGGCGCTGGCCGCACAGACGGCGCTGCGGGTACGGGACACCTGGACCGAGGCGGGCCGGTGGTTCGCCACCCTCGACCTGCCGTGAGCGGCCGTACGCCGGTGCTGCGGCGGTGGATGGCACCGCCGGCGGCCCTGCGCCCCGACCGGTTCCCGTCCCCGCTACGGACGACCCGGCTGACCAGTCAGCTCGGCGTCGCGCTCGGGGTGGCGTTCGCCGTCTGTTTCCTCACCGGGTTGCTCAGCCACCTGATCCAGCACCCGCCGGGCTGGTTCCGGTGGCCGGCCCGGCCGGTGGGGCTCTACCGGTTCACCCAGGGGCTGCACGTGGCGACCGGGCTGGCCACGGTGCCGCTGCTCGGGGCCAAGCTGTGGTCGGTCTACCACCACCTGTTCCGCTGGCCGCCGGTGCGGTCGGTCGCGCACGCGGTCGAACGCGCGAGCGTCGGCGTGCTGGTCGCCGCGGCCCTGTTCGAGGTGGTCGGCGGGGTGTTGAACGTCGCCCGCTGGTACGCGCCGATGCCGTTCTTCTTCACCGCCGGGCACTACCGGGTGGCGTGGCTGGCGGTGGGCGCGCTGCTGGTGCACGTCGGCGTGCAGTTGCCGGCGGTCCGGGCCGCGCTGGCCCGCCCGGACGTCGGGTCGCCGCAGGAGCGGCTCAGCCGGCGCGGGTTGCTCGCCGGGGTGGCCGCCGCGGCCGGGCTGATCACCCTGACCACGGTCGGGCAGACCGTCCGGCCGCTGTCCGGCCTGGCGGTGCTCGCCCCGCGCCGGCCGGACGTCGGCCCGCAGGGGCTGCCGGTGAACCGGACCGCCCGCCGCGCCGGGGTGGACGTCGGGGATCCGGCGTACCGGCTGGTGGTCGACGGTCCGGGCGGACGGGTCGCGTTGGATCTCGCCGCCCTGCACGCCCTGCCGCAGCACACCGCCGACCTGCCGATCGCCTGCGTGGAGGGGTGGAGCGCGACCGGGCGGTGGACGGGGGTGCGGCTGCGGGACCTGGTCGCGCTGGTCGGGGCGGACCCGGGCCGGGCGAGCGTCCGCGTCGAGTCGTTGGAGGCGGCCGGCCGCTACCGGGCGTCAACGGTCGGGCCGGCGCACGTGGCCGACCCGGCGACGCTTATCGCGTTGCGGCTGGGCGGGGAGCCGCTGCATCCCGACCACGGCTACCCGGCCCGGTTGATCGCGCCGAACCGGCCGGGCGTGCTCCAGACCAAGTGGGTCGGCCGGCTCGTCGTCCGGGAGGCGGGGTGAGGGCCCGGGTGGCGCTCGTCGCGGCCGGCACCCTGCTCATCGGGTACGCCGTGGTGGGCGCGTGGGCCGACCCGGAGCTGGCCCCGGCGGGGGTGCTGGTGTTCCTGGCCGGGGTGCTGGTCGGGCACGACGTCGTCTGGATGGCCGGGGTGCTGGCCGTCGGGGCGCTGCTGGCCCGGTTCGTCCCGCGCCGGCACCGGCCGGTGGTACGGGCCGGGGTGATCGGTTCCGCCGCGCTCACCGTCGTGGCGCTGCCACTGGTGCTGGGCTTCGGCCACCCGCCGGACGATCCGTCGGTGCTGCCGCTGCCGTACGGCCGCAACCTCGCCGTGGTGCTGCTGCTCGTCGCCGCCGCGACGGCGGTGGGCTGCCTGCCGGTGGAGCTGCGGCACCGTCGACGCACGGTCGGTCGGGGCGGGACGGGGGCGAGGTCGCGGGCCGACGACGCGAGCACGCCAGGGCCTTTCGATCCACCGTGACCGGGTGCCGCCCGACGACGACACCACCCCTCATCGAACGATGCCCGTCGATTATTGACACCCCGGAAACGATCGCTGAGACTTGTCTGCAACACGTAGGCAACAATCAGGGCACCGGACGCGACGCACCAATGTTAACGCTCACAGCGATCTCGGTGCGATGTCCCGACCAGAGAGGCCCGATCACGTGACCGACCACTCCCCGACCCGGATCACGTCGCCCTCAGCGGCGGCGCGGCGACACCGTCCGCTACGCCGGCTGCTGGTCACGCTGGCCGCCGTGGCGACCGCGATGGTCGGCGGCGCGGTCGTCGTGTCGTCCCCGGCCACCGCCGCCACCAGCGGGTTCCGTGGCATGAACTGGGCCGTGCTGGGCGACAACTTCAGCACCGGCCCGCTCGTCGTACAGGGACTCAGCGCCTCCGACAGCAACGCGACGGTACGGGCCAAGGCCAACGCCCTCTACGACGACATGGCCGCCACCATGGGGGTCAACACCGTCCGGCTGCCGGTCAACACGCACACGGTCGGGACGGCGTGGTGGGAGGCGTACCGGGGGGCCATCGACGCCGCCACCGCACGCGGCTTCAAGGTCATCCTGGCGTACTGGGAGGACGGTGCCGCCTCCGGTGGCCGGATCACCAACCTCGCCGCCTGGAACGCGATGTGGTCCACGGTGACCAACACGTACGGCTCCAACCCCAACGTCTACTTCGAACCGATGAACGAGCCGCACGGTTACAGCTCGACGGAGTGGCGCAACGTGGCCGCCAACTGGCTCAGCTACCACTACTCGGCGGTGCCCGGCCGGGTGCTCATCGGCGGCACCGGCTTCAGCCAGGACCTGCGGGACATCTGCAACGACAGCCGGTTCAACGCGACGCTGCTCTCCTTCCACCACTACGCGTTCTTCTACAGCGAGATGAGCTACGACGCCTTCCGCAGCCACATCCAGACCCGGCTGGGCAACTGCGCCTCCCGCGCCGTCGCCACCGAGTGGGGCGCGCCGATGAACGACGGCCGCAACTACGCCGACGCCAACAGCTCCGACAACTTCGTCCGGCACATCCGGGCGATGGCCCAGGTGATGCGGGACAACCAGATGGGCGGCACCTACTGGCCCGCCCTCGGCGGCAAGCCCGGCACCATCGGCTACGACTGGTACTCGATGTACGCGCTCAGCGGCAGCGGCACCGACCTCAACCTGAGCGTCCGCAACCCCTCCGGGGCCGACCGGGTCCGCTACGGGTGGGGCGACACCGTCGGCGACGGCCCCACCACGCCGCCGCCGAGCACGGGAACGTACTACCGGGTCACCGTGCGGCACAGCGGCAAGGCGATGGACGTCCAGCAGCCGAACACCGACAACGGCGCGCGGGTCGGCCAGTACGCCTACGCCGGCAACGCCTGGCAGCAGTGGCAGTTCGTCGACGCGGGCAGCGGCTGGTGGCGGCTGGTCAGCCGGCACAGCGGAAAGTGCCTCGACGTGACCAGCGCCTCCACCGCCGACGGTGCCGAACTCATCCAGTACACCTGCGGCAGCGGCACCAACCAGCAGTTCCAGATGGTCACCAACGGCAGCTACTTCCAGCTGCGGGCCCGGCACAGCAACAAGTGCGTGGACGTGCCGGCCTCGTCGACCGCCGACGGCCAGGTGCTCAAGCAGTACACCTGCAACAGCGGCGCCAACCAGCAGTGGTCCCGCACGGCCGTCTGACGACCGGTCCGGCCGCCGCACCGACCCCGGTGCGGCGGCCCGGCGTCGGTCCTGCCGCGGGCCGGTGACCCGCGACCGGGGCACCCGGCTCTACCGGCCGCCGGCGGCCGGGCCGGGCAGGCGGCGGGCCAGTTCCCGGCGCAGCAGGTCACGGCCGGGGCGCTGGTAGACCAGTGGAACCCGGACCTCGTACGGCCGGCTCTGCCCGGCGACCGCCCACTCCCACCGGGCCAGCGGAGGGATGGTCTGCTCCGGGTCGGCCGGCTCGATCACCAGGACCGGGTACAGCCGCCCCGTGATCTCCGCGCGGGCGACGTTCGACCACCCGACGACGAGGGTGCGCCCACCCGGGCCGGACACCTCGAGGTGGTCCGCGGTGAGCCGCAGCGGCAGCTGCGGCTGGTGACCGGTGGCCGACGGACGGGCCGCCCCGCGCAGGAGGCCGAGGGCCAGGATCCACAGCGCGGGTGTCCACAGCCCGTCCCACCACGGGTCACCGGAGATCAGGTTGGCCACCGCCACCGCCAGCGCCGCCGTCAGCACGCCCGTGGCCAGCACGGCGACCTGACGCCGGCGGGAGCGACGGAACTCGATGGCGGGCGGTTCATCGGCGGCGGTCATCACGGCGTTCTGCCCGGCCGGTCACCGAGCCAAACGGACCGTTCCCGCCGGGCGCGCCCGTCAGTGCAGCCGACGCTTCCAGTCCCCCGGCACCCGGCCGGCGGGGCCGGGTGCCGGCTGGTCGGACGGACGCGAGTGCGGCGGGGCCAGCTCCGGGCCGTGCGGGTGGAACCGGTCCGCCGGGTAGTCCCAGAACCAGTCCTCGCCGGGTTCGAAACTCTGCACCACCGGATGCCCCTCGGTGGCGGCGTGCGCCGTCGCGTGCTGGCCCGGCGACGAGTCGCAGCAGCCGACGTGGCCGCAGGCCGCGCAGCGGCGCAGGTGGAACCACCATCCGCCGGACGACTCGCACTCGACGCAGCCGGGGCCGCTGGGCGGGGTGGCCGGACTGATCCCCACCGTGGTCGCGGTGAGCGGCTCGGGCTGATCCTGCACGCGGTGCTCCTCTCGACTCGCCGGCTACGGTACCCGGACCGTCGCCGTGGCGTCCCGCCCCGTTGGCCCCGGCCGGGTGAGCCGGCCGCACCGGTGCGCCCCCGTTCACCGTCGCCCGGTGCCGCCGGGTCACCCGTCGCGCCCGGCAGGTCCGCCGGATGCGCGCCGGAACCGTCAGAGGTCGGCCAGGAGGCCGGCCAGTTCGACCGGCCGGCTGAGCATCGGCCAGTGCCCGGAGTCGATGTCGACCAGGTCGACGCGCCGGGCCTTGGCGAGTTCGGGCAGGTCACCGGCGTCGATCAGGGCCTGCGCCTGGGCCGGGGAGAACTCGGGACAGACCAGCACGACCGGCACCTCGTACCGTCGGGTGTCGGTCAGCCGCACGGTCCCCCGGGCGACCCGCTCGGGCACCGGGACGGCGGCGGCGGCGAACTCCCGCCGGGCCCGGTCGTCGAGGTCGGCCGCGTCCGGGCCCTCGAAGGGCGCCCAGCCGGGGAAAGGCATCACCCCGTCCTCGATCGGGAAGAAGTCGGCGTAGGAGTCGCCGTCGCCCGGTGGGAACCCGCCGATCAGCACCACCCTGCGCACCGTCGAGGGCCGGGCGTCGGCGGCCAGCCAGGCCAGCGAGCAGGCGGCCGAGTGCCCCACCACCACCGACCCGCCCGGTGCCGCGTCGACGGCGGCCAGCACCGCGTCGATCTGGTCGTCGAGCGTCGCCGTGGTGTTGCCGTCACCCTGGCCGGGCAGGCGTACCGCCACCGCGTCCCGATCGCGTGCCGCCAGTTCGGCCACCACGCCGTCCCACACCGGGGCGTCGAGCCAGAGACCACCGACCAGGACGATCCGTTCATCCGTCATAGGGGTCAACCTAGAGCCGGTTCCGGACGTTTTCCTTCCGGTACCGTCCGTCGCGTGGAGAACGTCAGCCCCACCGCCCGCGCCCTGCGGACGCTCGACATCCTGCGCGACCGGCCCGGCACGACGGCCGCCCAGCTCGCCGCGGGCCTCGGCGTGACCGAGCGCGCCGCGCGCCGCTACGTCGAGGTCCTCCGGGAGGCCGGCATCCCGGTCGAGTCCGTCCGGGGGCCGTACGGGGGTTACCGGCTCGGCCGGGGCGCGCGGCTGCCGGCCGTCGTGTTCACCCAGGAGCAGGTCCTCGGGCTGGTGATGGCCGTGCTCGACGGGCAGCCGGCCGCGATCGACGCCGACGGGCTGGTCGGTGCCGCGTTGAGCAAACTCATCCGGGCGCTGCCCGACAGCGTCGGACGGCAGGCGGCGGCGCTGCGCACGTACGCGGCGGCCGCCGCAGACCGACGGGCGGTGCACGCCGACCCGACCACGACCAGCGCGCTGGTCACGGCCGTGGCCGACCGTCGTCGGGTGGCCGTGCGCTACACCACCGAGGGTGGCGCCTCGTGGGAGGCCGAGGTCGACCCGTGGGCGGTGGTGGTGCGTCACGGCCGCTGGTACCTGCTGTGCCACTCGCACCGGGCGGACGCGGTCCGCACGTACCGCATCGACCGGATCGGGGCCGTACGGCAGCTGCCGCAGCCGTTCACCCCGCCCGCCGACCTCGACCCCGTCGCCACCCTGGAGGCGCACCTGGGCTCCGGGTGGAAGTACCCGACCCGGGTGGTGTTCCACGAGCCCTACGAACGGGTGGCCCCCTGGGTCGGGCCGACGATGGGCCGGCTGGAGCCGGCCGGCGAGCGCTGCGTGCTCACCGGCAGCACCACCAACACCCGGATGTACGCCGGGGAGTGGCTGGCCGCCGTCCCGTTCGGTTTCACCGTCGAGGAGGGGCCCGAGCTGCGGGCGGCGGTGGCCGCGCTCGCCGCCCGCCTCGCCGCCGCCGTGGCCGACGACGCCCGGCCGGCGGCGGCCGGGGGCACGGGGGACGGGCCCCGCCCCGGTCAGTAGACGAACGGCCAGCCGGCGGTGTCGTAGCCGAGCAGGTTGATGCCGAGCAACGACGCGCCGTTGTCGGCGTAGTAGTGGTAGACGAGCACCTCGGCGTCGGTGTCGGTGAACACCGCCTGGTGCCCGGGTCCGTGGACGCTGCCGTGCCCGGCGAGCACCTGGGTGCCACCGCCGGCGGTCATCGGCACCCCGTTGCGGTCGACGTACGGCCCGGTGACCGACGTGGATCTGCCCACCATGACCCGGTAGGTGCTCGCCGCGCCCTGGCAGCAGCGGTCGAACGACACCCACAGGTAGTAGTAGTTGCCGTGCCGGACGATCACCGGGGCTTCGATGGCTCCGCCGTTGCGTCCCGCGATGCTGTGCAGGGTCGTGTCGGAGCGTTTCCCGGTGGCCGGGTTCAGCGCCACCATCTTGATGCCGGACCAGAACGATCCGAAGCTGAGCCACCACCGGCCGGACGCGTCGACCACCAGGTTGGGGTCGATCGCGTTGAAGTTGTCCGACGTCCGGGACTCGACCACCAGACCCTGGTTGGTCCAGCTGCCCGACGCGCCGGTGGTGCTGGTGGCCAGGAAGATCGCCGACCGGTTGGAGCCGAACGTGGAGGCCGAGTAGTACAGCCAGTACCGGCCGTCGCGGTAGGTCAGGTCCGGCGCCCACAGGTTGCTGCTGCCGCCGGTGTACGTGGTGGTCCACGGCGCGCCGCCCGGGAACACCGTGCCGGCGTTGCGGAACGCGGTCCGGTCGGTGGAGGTCTTGAGCGCGATGTTGGTGCCGGTGTGCGCGACCAGGTAGCCGCCACCGGGGCGGATCACGATCGTCGGGTCGTGCACCCCGACGTCCCCGGTGACCCGGCCCGGGCCGGGGTAGGACGCGGGTGGCGTGGTGGGGGTCGCCGCCACCCGGGGCGCGGCCGTCGACGCCGACGGTGATCCTCCGGCGATGCCGGCGGCCACCAGCACGACCGACAGGCAGACCGACGCCAGCCGGCGGAGGGTGGACGGATGCTGTACGGAGGCGGGCGAAGTGGTCACGACAGTTCCCTGGGTCGGGCGCCGGGCAGCGTGGTGCCGACACGACGCGACGTCGACAAAAATGTCGGGATCATTGCATTCGTGTTTTCCCCGAAGCTAACCCAGGCATCGACACATGTCAACGCATGCCCTGCCGCCGGCGTCCGACCCCGAAAGGGGTGGCCCGACCCGCCACGATAGGACCGGGCCACGATCGGCAAGAAACTGCGAGCTATTGAGATGCTGATCTCCGCCGACCGCATCGGGCCACGACGAGGAGACGGCGACCCTACGCTTGTCGCCGGAATACCTGCGGCCGGTCGGGCGGCAGGAAAAGCACCGGTCCGAGGATCTGCGAATGCGTCGGAAATCTGCTCTGGACAATGACATCGCTGACGTCAGCACGGCAATTACCCGCAGTGGAACGTCGACCTCCCCCGCAGCGGACGCCGCGCGCCGAGCCGCGGTCGCCGAGGAACAGGAGTTTCTCGACTCGGCCATGGCCCGGCGCGACACTCTCGTCGAGCACCTCCAGGCAGAGCTTGCCTCAGCCGCCCTGGACGTGTTGGAACGGGCGCGGCTGCGCATGCTCCGCCAGCAGTACGAGCAGCTGCGGCGGGCGCAGGAACGGTTGGTCTTCGGCCGCCTCGACGGTCTCGACGGCACCGTGCGGCACGTGGGCCGGGTCGGCCTGCGCAGCGACGACGGCGACGGTGAGCCGCTGCTGCTGGACTGGCGCGCTCCTGCGGCCCGGCCGTTCTACACCGCGACGGCTGTCGACCCGCAGGGGCAGGCACGGCGTCGGCACATCCGCACGACGGGACCGGTGGTCGTCGGGGTGGACGACGAGCCGCTGGACGGGACCATGACAGCGGAACTCGTCGGTGAGGGCGCGCTGCTGGCCGCCCTGGACCAGCGGCGCACCGGTCACATGTCGGCAGCGATCTCCACGCTGCAACGCGAACAGGACGACATCATCCGGGCGGAGGCGACCGGCCCGCTGATCGTGCAGGGCGGCCCCGGCACCGGCAAGACGGTGGTGGCCCTGCACCGCGTCGCCTATCTCCTGTTCGCCCATCCGACGATGGCCGACCAGGCGGTCCTGGTCCTCGGTCCCTCCCCGCGGTTCCTCCGGTACATCGCCCAGGTGCTGCCCGCGCTCGGTGAGACCGCCGTCGTCTCGGCGACCTGCGACACCCTGCTGCCCGACATCCGCGTGGGCCGCGATGAGAGCCGCGCTCTCGCCGAGATCAAGGGCCGCGCCCTGTGGCAGGCCGCGCTCGAGAACTACGTCGGCTCGCTGTTCCCCCGGCCCCGTGAGTTGAAGCTGCGCTGGGAGGGCGAGTTCTACGTCATCCCCGCCGGGACGGTCGTCCAGATGCTCGCCTCGGTACGGGGACGTCCCTACCACCGGGCCCGCGAGGCGTGCGCCGAGCAGCTGCACCACCTCCTGACCGAAGCCGTCGTCGATCAACGCGAGGCGCTGATGCACGCGATGGAGGAGGGCTTCGAGGACATCCTCGCCCGCGTCGACCGGAGCATGGAGCAGGACGACCGGCCCGGCGGAGGGCCCACCGGCAGTGACGTCGACGGGCTGCTCTCCGAGGAGGAGATCGACATTCTCCGTGGTCGTATCGGGGAGGACGCGGCCATCGCCCGGTTCGTCGAGGCCTGGTGGCCCACCCTCGACGCCGAAGAGCTGGTGAGAGGTCTCCTGACCGACCGCTCCCTGCTCACCCGCTTCGTTCCCCGGTTGTCCGAAGCGGAGATCACCGCCGTATCGACCGAGCCCGCACCGTGGGCTCCGAGCGACATCCCCCTGCTCGACGCCGTCGCCGACCTGCTCGGCGAAACCGAGGCCCCGCCACCGCCCGGCGAGTTCGTCGCCGACCACGCCCGCCGGCAGCGCGGCTGGGTGTACGGCCACGTCGTCATCGACGAGGCGCAGGAGCTGTCCGAGATGCAGTGGCAGATGGTGCTGCGGCGTTGTCCCAGTCGATCCGTCACGGCGGTCGGCGACATCGATCAGACGGAGGCGGCGCACCGGCACACCACCTGGGCACAGGCGGTACGGGCAGCTTTCGGCGAACGGTGGACCGCGGCGGAACTCACCATCTGCTACCGCACCCCGCGCGAGGTCATGGACCTCACCGGGCCCGTCCTGAAGCGGGCCGGTAGCCGCAACTCCCCGCCCCGGGCGGTGCGTTCCTGCGGCATCGACCCCTGGGTGCGCACGGTCGCCCCTGCGGAGCTTGCCGCCACCGTTGCCCGGGCCGTCCGGCAGTTGCAGCAACGTTGGCACGGCGGCACGGTGGGCGTCATCGCCCCCGCCGACCGTATCGCCGAACTCCACGCCGTACCGGGTGACGTGCCGGTGCTCACCGCGGTCCAGGCCAAGGGACTGGAATGGGATGCGGCGCTCCTCGTCGACCCCCAGGGCATCGCCGCCGGGCCGCGCGGTTGGAACGGCCTCTACGTCGCGCTCACCCGGTGCACCCAGGAACTCGGACAGCTGGTTCTCGCGTAGCGGGGGTCGGCGGGTGTGCGCGGCGGTGCCGTGCTCGGGCCCCATGGCGGCCGGGACCGGCTCGTCGAGGTGCGGCAGGTCGTGGTCGGCAAGGTCGACGCCGCCCAGGACGAAGTGTGCTCAGGGGACTCACCCCGGCCGAACGCGCCCGGCTCAGCCGCCTGCTGCACCGCCTGGTCGACCTGCCGCCGGGCTGACCGGCAGGCCACCGGCGGTGGCGGCGTCGAGGAAGGCACGGGGCCGGCCCGGCCTGCGTCGGACGGGCCGGCCCCGGAGCAGGGTCAGACCGTGACGACCCGGTTGTCCACGATGGAGTCGAACGTCGACTCGGGGGTGATCAGTCCCCACTTCACCATCCACCGGTAGGTGCGCTCGAACTCGGCCTCCGGGTACGGCTCCGGGTCGACGTAGCGCAGCCGGCCCAGCCGGAAGTCCGCCGGTTCCAGCTTCACCAGGTCCTCGGGCACCTCGGCGACGAAGTGGTGCAGGTACGGCCGGATGTCCTCGTTGATCTTCGCGACGGCCCGGCGGACGGCCCGGTCGACGGCGGCGAAGGTCTCCGGGTCGACGTCGGCGCTGGCGATCTCCGAGCCGACGTAGAACGCCTCGGTTATCAGCACGTAGCCGAGCTTCTCGGCGGCGGTGGTCCACGGCTCCATCAGCGCCACCGCGTCGATCTCGCCGTCGCGCAGCCTGCGGAACCGTTCGGCCGGTCCGCCGGCGTGCACCACCTTGATCTCGTCGGATTCCAGAAAGCCCTCCAGGGACTGGATGGCCAGGTAGTGCGAGCCGTGGTGGAAGTTGACGCCGACGGTCTTGTTGGCCAGGGCCTGCGGATGCCTGATGCCGGAGTCGGGCCGTACGAAGATCGCCTGGCTGGCCACGGAGGCCCGCTTGGCGATGATCTGGCCTCCGCGTCCACTGTCGTGGGAACGGCGGATCTGCCCCCACTCGCAGGCCCGGTAGAGGGAGACGTCGCCGCTCTCGAACGGCTTGGAGATGCCGCCGAACGAGCTGACCAGTTCGTGTTCCTCGATCGGCTTGAGCACCGCGTCGTACGAACCGGGGGCGACCAGTTCCAGGTCGATGCCCTCCTCGGCGAAGTAGCCGTGCTCCATGCCGACGAGGTACGGCAGGGTGAAGATGGCGCCGCTGCGGACGCTCCTGACCTTCGTGAGTGCCACCGTGGTGGTCCTTTCTGTGCTGGTGTCGTGCTGTGCGTTATCGGGCGGGTGTGGCGGTCGGTGCTGCCGTCGACGGGTCCCCGTTGCCCACCACCTCCTCTCCCGTGGTTGGTCCGGACGGCGGCCGGAACAGCCGCCACGTCGCGTACGCGCAGTACACGGTGGTGGCCGCGACGAGCCCGTACGCCACGCGCAGGGCGGTGGTGAAGTCGTCGGGCGCTTCGGCGGCGACCCGGGCGACGTCGTCGGTGGGCTGACCGGTCAGGGCCAGCACCGACACCACCACCGCCCCGAGGACGGCGACGCCGAGGTTGGTGCCGATCTGGCGGGAGGCGCTGGTGATGGCGCTGGCCACCCCGGCCCGGTCGCGAGGCAGGCTGTTCACGGCGGTGTTGGTGGCCGGCGGGTTGACCAGGCCCATGCCGGCGCCGAGCAGGAGGTAGCCGCCGAGCAGCGGGGCCAGGCCCGCGTCGGTGGTGACGGTCAGGGCGAGCAGGGTCATCGACGCCACGAACGACAGGTGCCCGACGGTGGCGGGCAGCCGGCCGCCGCGCCGGCCGACGATCCGGCCGGAGACGTTGGCGAGCACCAGCGTGCCGAGGGTGGTCGGCAGGGTCAGCAGACCGGTGGCCAGCGGGCTGTATCCGTGGACCTGTTGCAGATAGAAGGTGTTGACGAAGTTGAACCCGCCCAGCGCCAGGTAGGCCACGACCGCGGTGAGCACCGCGCCGCGCAGCGCGGGGATCGCCAGGTGACGTGGGTCGAGCACCGGGTCGGGGCGACGGCGGGCCGCCGGCACGTACCCGACGGCGGCGGCCACCGCCACGGCGACGGCGACCAGGACCGGGCCGGTCAGCCAGCCCCGGCTGGGGCCGTCGATCAGGGCGAACGTGAAGCCGACCAGGACCAGGGCGGCCAGGGTGTTGCCCAGCCCGTCGAGGCGGCGGGGTGGACCGGCCACGACGCCCGGCGGCAACAGCCGGGTGCCCAGGTACAGCAGCGCCGCGCCGCCGACGCTCACGGCGAACAGGCTGCGCCAGCCGGCGGCCTGCACCAGCACCCCGCCGACCAGGGGTCCGCAGGCGGCCGACACCCCGGCTGTCGCGCTCCAGGTGCCCAGTGCCCGGCCGCGCCGTACCGCGTCGGGGAACAGGTTGGCGATGAGCGCGAGGGCGGGCGGGGCCATCAACGCTCCCCCGACGCCCTGCACGCCCCGGGCGGCGATCAGGGCGGGCGCGTGCGGGGCCGCCCCGCACAGCACCGACCCCGCCGCGAACACCAGCAGCCCGACCCGGAACGTCCGCCGCCGCCCGAACCGGTCGGCGACCGCGCCGCAGAGCAGGGTGAGGCTGGCCCGCACCAGGGCGTTGCTGGTCGCCACCCACTGCAACTCGGTCGTGCTCAGCCGCAGTTCGCGGTGCACCGACGGCAGGGCGAGGTTCAACGCCGCGCCGTCGAGGACGCCGAGGAACAGCGTGCCGCAGCACACCAGCAGGGCGGCGCGGCTGCGCCAGGGCAGGGACATCGCCGGCTCAGAGCTTCTCGTACACCGGCTTGCCGGCCCGCTTCTTCAGCACGCCGACCTCGACGGCCAGGTCGATCTGCTTCTCCAGGTTGGCGAAGACGGTGTCGTCCCACACGTCGGCGTACACCGGGGCGAGCCGCTCCGGCAGCAGCTCGATGGCCTTCTTCTCGGTGGCGGGAACGCCGTAGTCGGCGTGGTACCTCCCGATCAGGGTGGGGTCCTGCTTGATCAGTTGCCAGGCTTCCAGGGTGAAGTCGACGTACGCCCTGGCGGTCTCCCGGTGGGCGGCCAGCCAGTCGCGGCGGACGGCGGTGCCGTTGAGGAACAGCGGGCTGCGCTCGCCGGTGCCCTTACGCCACAGCTCGTCGACGGAGGCGAGCTGCCGGTTGCCGGAGCCGACCAGGCGGGTGGCGTTGGGTTCGATGGCGATGATCGCGTCGAGGTCGCCGCGTTCGTACAGCGCGAGGTTGGCGATCGGCTGCCCGGTGAACAGCTTGAACTCCCGGTCGAAGCGGATGCCGTTGACGGCTGCGGCGAGCGCCGCCGCCCGGTAGGTGTCGCTGCTGGGTGGCTGTACGCCGACCTTCCTGCCCTTCAGGTCGGCGATGCTCTGGTAGGGACTGTCGGCGGGGACGATCCAGCGGCCGTGGTTCCACAGGGACGGTCCGACGATGACCACGTCGTGGCCGCTGGTGTTGACCTCGGTCGCGCCCAGCGGGCCGAAGGCGTAGATGTCGAGCACGCCGGTGAGCAGCTGCTCCTGTCCCGCGCCCGGACCGCCGCCGGCCTTGCGGTCGAGGCGGAGCCCGTGTTTGGCCTCCAGGCCGAACTGCTCGGCCACGGAGTCGCGGATCGCCCCCGCCGTGCCGGGGCTGCGGGGCTGCACCTTGGCGCTGCGGGTGCCGGCGGCGGCCGGCTCGTCGGTGCCGCAGGCGCTCAGCAGGGTGGCCGCGCCGGCGCCGCCGGCGACAAGCCCGGCGGCGCGCAGTAGGGATCGTCGAGTGAGGGGTGTCGTGGACACGGGGGTTCCTTCCAGGTGGTTCAGGGGTGCCCCGGCTCGCGGGGTGTGGGTGGCGGGCCGGTGGCCGCGCCGAGGGGTGGGGCGGGTTCAGGTGAGGGCGGCGACGATGCGGCGATGCACGTCGAACAGGTCGGGGTCCTCGGGGCTGCGGGGGCGCGGGCGGTCGATGCGGTACTCCCCGACCACCTCGGCGGGGCGTCCGCCGAGCACCACCACCCGGTCAGCGAGGAACGCGGCCTCCAGCGCGTTGTGGGTGACCAGCAGGCCGGTGCGCGGGGTGCGCAGCCAGAGCTGTTGCAGCAGCAGCCGCAGGCGGCGGGCGGTCAGCTCGTCCAGCGCGCTGAACGGCTCGTCGAGCAGCAGCACCTCGGGGCGGACGACGAACGCGCGGGCCACGGCGACGCGTTGACGTTGCCCACCGGAGAGCACCGACGGATACGACCGGGCGTACTCGGTCAGGCCGACGGCGTCGAGGATCGGGGCGACCTCGGCGGGGTCGACCCCGGCCGCCGTGGCGGCGAGCCGCACGTTGGTCTCGACGGAGGTCCAGTCGAGCAGCCGGGGCTGCTGGAACACCATGCCGAGGCGGGGCCGCCCGTCGCCGGTGGAGACGGTGCCCGCGTCGGGGCGTTCCAGGCCGGCGATCAGGTGCATCAGGGTGGTCTTGCCGGTGCCGGAGCCGCCGACCACGGCGACCAGTTCGTCGGGGGCGAGGGTGAGGGAGAAGTCGCGGAAGATCTGTTGCCGTTCGCCGGTGCGCCGGCTGGTGAACGCCTTGTCGACGCCGTCGACGCTGATCCGGACGCTCATCGCAGGGCCACCCGCCGCCAGCGCACCGAGCGGTGTTCCAGGGTCTGTAGCAGCCCGTACTCGATGGCGGCCATGACCAGGGCGAAGGCGACGGTCCAGGCGAGCACGCCGGCCACGTTGTGCTGGGAGAACTCCAGGTTGAGCTGGTAGCCGACGCCGTCGGCGAGGCCGAAGATCTCCACCAGCACGATGACCTTCCAGGCCATCGCGATGCCCAGGCGTGCCCCGGTGAACAGGTCGGGGAGGATGGCGGGCAGCCACACATAGCGCAGCCGGGTCAGCGCGTCGAACCGGTAGACGTGGGCCATCTCGCTCAGCGCCGGGTCGACCGACCGGACGCCCTGTGCGACGTTGATGGTCAGTGCGGGAGCCGCCGCGAGTGCGACGGTGAGGACGGGGTTGAGCAGGCTCACCCCGAACCAGATGACGCACAGCAGGGCTTTGACCAGGCCGGGGGTGGCCAGTCCGATGAGCACGGCGGGCTCCAGGAAGCGGCGCAGCCACTCGCTGCGGCCCATCGCGATGCCGGCGGCGACGGAGACGACGAAGGCCGCCGCGAAGCCGAGCACGACGCGGGTGAGGGTGACCCGGACGTTCTCCGCCAGCGCGCCGCTGGTGGTGATGTCGGCCAGGTTGCGGGCGACCGCGCCGAGGCCGGGGATCAGGGCGCTGCCGGCGGTGTGTGCCATGAGCTGCCAGCCGGCCGCGAGCAGGCCGACGAGCAGCAGCGCGGGCAGGGGCCGGGTGAGGCGCGCGGCGACGCCGGTGACGGGTGGACGGTCCGGCGGCGCGGGTGACCGCCCGCCGCCGAGCACGACCTCCTCGACGCCGACGGGGTGCGTGACGGTCATCGACATCCCATCCTTCGGTACATGAGCCGCGTCGTTCTCGACGCCGGCAGACCGGTGACCAGCACGAAAATGCCAGCCCGTTCATTTCCTATCCTGTCGATAGGATTAGTAGGCTTGCAATGGCCGTCTCACCTGACGGGATACACCTTGTGGAGTAGTCGACCAAGCGCGACGGGTAACCGTCGCCGACCGGAGGCGTCCCGGGTCGGGCCTCCGGTCGGGCCGTCCGCCGGGAGGACCGGGCCGGGAGGGCGGGCGGGCGGATGGACCACGGGACCCGCGTGCACACATGGACGGCCGGTGTGACCGCGGCTCCGAGGGGAGGCGGTCACACCGGCCGGTGTGACGGTCGGGTCAGGAGACGACGCAGCTGACCCCGTTGAGGGTGAAGGAGGCGGGCCGACCGGTGTTGCCGGTGTGGGTGGCCTGGAAGCCGATGTCGGTGGAGCCACCGGCCGCCAGCGTCCCGTTGTACGAGACGTTGCGGGCGGAGACCTGGCCGCTGGTGCCGGTGTAGGTGGCGTTCCAGCCGTTGGTGAGCGTCTGCCCGGCGGGCAGGGTGAAGGCCAGGGTCCACCCGTCGATCGCCGACGTGCCGAGGTTGGTGATGCGGATGCTGGCGGTGAACCCGTCGTTCCAGGAGTTCATCGTGTAGCCCACCGCGCAGTCACCGGACTGACCCGGCGGCGGCGTGGTGGGGGGAGGCGTGGTGGGTGGGGGCGTGGTGGGCGGGGGCGTGGTCGGCGGCGGCGTGGTGGGCGGCGGCGTGGTGGGGGGCGGGGTGGTCGGCGGCGTGGTGGTGAAGGTGATGTTCGAGACGTAGGAGTTGATGTTCCAGCTCGCGTCCGAGTCGGTCTGGCTGGTGACCGGTCGACCCTGGACGGTGAAGTTGGTGAAGTGCACCCCGCTGATGTTGACCGTCGAGGAGCGTCCGTGCAGGTTGACGACCTTCTTCACGTCCGAGGAGACGTTGGTGAAGTAGGCGTTGCGAATCGTCGAGGTGTTCTTCACCGTCCGCCAGGACGGCGGGCGGTCCTCCTGGAGGTCGATCAGGCTGTCGGTCTGTTCGACCCGGACGTCCTCCCACCGGGTGTTCGACACGACGGCGGTGTCGACCGCGTCGATCACCATCGAGCGCCCCGCCTTCACCACGTCGATGTCGCGGAAGACGATCCCGTCCATCGACGTGCCCTCGGTCTTGGTGCCGATCTTCGCGCAGGCGGAGTTGCTGTAGCAGACGACGTGCTCGTGGACGACGTTCCTGGTGTTGACGATGCCGTTGGCGAACTCGTTCTTGGTCGCCATGTTGTCGTCGCCGGTGTAGAGGAACGCGTTCGACAGCAGGCTGTTGGTCGACTCGTCGAAGTCCACGCCGTCGGTGTTGTTGTACCCCGAGTTCGGCCGGCAGTTGATCAGCTTGTAGTTCCGGATGGTGACCCGGTCGCTGCGGTAGACCAGGGTGTTCCAGTAGCTGGAGTCGCGGACGGTGACGCCGTCGACCAGGATGTCGGAGCTCTCCTCGATCTTCAGCACGGCCAGGTTGATGCCCTGGGCCCGCAGGTACTTGCCGTTGCCGTCGATGACCCCACGACCCAGCAGTTTCGCGTTGCGCACCTGGTACATCCGCAGCGAGGCGTGCTGCATGCCCTCGATGTTCACCCCGCCGCTGCCGGTGTTGAAGTCCGCCTTCTGGTTCGAGCCGTAGAGGACCGCGCCGGCGGCCAGGTAGAGGGTCATGTTGCTCTTCATCCACAGCTCACCGACCTGGTACCGGCCCGGCGGCACGTACAGGATGTTCCGGGTCGCACCGGACGCGGCGTTGATCGCGCTCTGGATCTTGGAGGTGACCAGCGTCCCCCCGGTGTTGTCGACGCCGTAGTCGGCCAGGCTCTTGACGTCGGCGTCGCCCACCTGCGGCGCGTCCGCCTCGGGCGCGTCGATCAGGACGAACAGCAACTCCTTGGCGTCGAACTGGACGATCAGGTAGTTGGGGCCGCTGGTGAAGCTGATCGTGTTGCCGCTGCGGGCGACGGCGAGCTTCCGGCTCTTGGGGCTCACGGTGTACGAGTTGAAGCCCTCGGCGACGGTGACCGAGAACTGGGCGGTACCCGCCGCCGCCATCGAGCAGTGCGCGTAGTGCACCTGCATCTCCGGGGCGTACTTGGTCATCTTCTCGACGAACAGCGGGTTGGCGTCCGCCGTGACGGTGTAGAGCGTGCTCTTCGTCGCGCCACGCAGGGCGGGGTCGGCGACGCAGCCGCCGGCGGCCGCACCTGACGAGTCGTTCGCGGCTGCCGCGGTCGCACCGTGGACCGGTGCCACCACCGCGCCCGTCGCGACACCGCCGACGGCGAGGAGAGCGATCGTTGCCCAGATCGCGAGGCGTCTGTTCTTCATGGGGACCCTTCTCGGGGATGGACTGGGTGCGCCCGGACCACTCCCCGCCACGGGAGGGTCGGCTTCGGCGCGCGACCGTCGGCCATGGCGCGGGACCCCGGCACCGGTCCCGACGGGCCCTTCCGTGTCGATCGCCGCGCGCCCGGTTTTCTCGCAGCGGGGACACGGAGCCGACAACGGGCCCCGCCAAGAAACATTTCCACAGCGGACACTACGCATGACATGCACATTCGTCAATGACGAGAGGGTCGGTGGACGGAAACTATCGGGATCGAAGCCGGAAACTTTCCATCAGCCCGAGCCGCGCCGGGCCGGGGCGAGCGGCCCGGCGCAGACCGGGATCGAGGCGGCCACGACGCCTGCGGTACGGCACAGCACCGCTGCGTCCACCGTCCGACGGCACGCCGGCCGCGCCTGCGCACCCGTCGGTCCCGCAGGTCATGGTTCCTCCGACCCACCCGCCCCTCACCGTCGCGACCGGCGGCATATGGTGGTGGCGTCGGCAGTGGCGGGATCAGGGAAGGAAGCGCGGTGACGAAGCACTACCGGGCCGTCGCGTTCTTCGAGTTCGGCGACCCCGAGGTGCTGCGGATGATCGAACGGCCGGTCGAGGCGCCCGGACGCGGCCAGGTACGCATCGCCGTGCGCGCGGCCGGGGTGAACCCGCTCGACTGGAAACTGCGCAGCGGGAAGGCTCCGTTCATCCGGGTCGACTTCCCGGCCGTGCCCGGCGGAGAGGTCTCCGGCGTCGTCGACGCGGTGGGGCCGGGCGTCACCCGCTTCGCCGTCGGCGACGAGGTTCTCGGCACCACCGGTGTCGGTGGGTACGCCGAGCAGGTCCTCGCCCCCGCCGACACGGTCGCGACCAAGCCGGCCGGACTCCCGTGGGACGTCGCCGGCGGACTGCCGATCGCGTCCAACACCGCCGCGTACGCGCTCGGCGAACTCGGCCTCGCAGCAGGGGAGACGCTCCTGATCGACGCAGCGGCCGGTGGGGTGGGCACCGTGGCCGGCCAACTCGCGCTCCGCGCCGGAGCCAACGTCATCGGTACGGCAAGCGAGGCCAACCACGAGTACCTGCGCCTGCTCGGGATCCAGCCGGTCGCCTACGGCGAAGGACTGACCGAACGGATCCGGGCGATCGCCCCCGCAGGAGTCGACGCGGCGCTGGACGCCTCCGGACGGGGCGGCCTGCCGACCCTCGTCGCGGCCGCCGGTGGCCCACAGCGGGTGCTCACCATCGCCGATCCCGCTGCGCAGCAGCACGGTGTCCGGTTCATCTCCACCGGCTCCGCCGGCGCCGCGGAGCGGATCGCCGTCGCGGCGACGCTCGCGGCGCAGGGCCTGCTACGTCTGGCGGTCGCCGGCACCTACCGACTCGAGGAGGCCGTCGAGGCGCAGCGGGTGAGCGAGCAGGGCCACGTACGTGGCAAGCTCGTCATCATGCCCTGAGGACCTCTCGGCGGGACGCCGCCGGTTCGCCCGGCCGTGCCCGACGAACGGGGCGGGGAGCAGCCGGCGGGGGAACTGGAGCACGGCATCCCCCGCCCGCCCGGCCACCCGGCGCGACGGGTCGCTCAGGAGGCGAGGGCGTGCGCCGGACCGAAGCCGAAGCGGAACCCGACACCCCGCACGGTGATGATCGAACCAGCCGTCCCGATCTTCTGGCGCAGGGTGCCCACATGGGTGTCCAGGGTCCGACTGGCCCGCGACGACCGCCGGGCCACGGCACCGCCGTCCTGCCAGACCCGTGCCATCAACTCCTCCCTGGTGAACACCCGGTCGGGGTGGGAGGCGAGCAGATACAGCAGGTCGAACTCCTTGCGGGTCAGCGCGAGCGGTCGCGGACCCACGGCGACCTGACGCAGGGCCGGATCGATCCGCAGTGCGCCGTACTGCAGCATCCCGCCGTCGCGGGCCGGATAGCTGCGGCGCAGCAGTGCCTCCATGCGGGCGGCCAGCTCACGCAGCCCGTACGGCTTACCCATGCAGTCGTCCGCGCCGGCTTGCAGGCCCAGCACCCGATCGGCTTCGCTGTTGCCGGTGGAGAAGGCGATTATCGGGATGTCGCCCGCGGCGCGGATGTGCCGGCACACGTCGAGTCCGTCGATGTCAGGCAGGTCCAGGCCGAGCAGGATCAGGTCACTGTCCTCGAAGGAGGAGAGCGCCTCCCTCCCACTGTGCACCGGTGTGGCGCGATAGCCCAGGCGGCGTGCGCAGCCGACGAGCCGGTCCGCCGCGAAACCGTCATGCTCAACCGCAAGTACGTGCACGTGGCTCCCCCGGTTCATGCGATACGACAACTCGGCGGTCTCGACCGGCACGTCGACGCGCCGGGCGGCGGTGCTGATGGAACCTCGGGGACGACGCCCCGGTACTTCCAATAAGAAACCGACCGACCCGTTTCGTCAAACCGGAATTGCGCATCGCTGATGACTCTTTGTCACCGCCGACCTGGGGTCCTCCAGCGAGCGATCATGGAATTTGCCTGGATAAATCAATCGTTAATTGGTCAATTCAGACCAGCGCGCTGAGTGGAAGGTATCGACGGTGATAAACGTCACACCAGTCATAACAGCCTGACTGGTATCTTTTTCTCCTGCCAGTCGACCGACTACGGGGGCCTGGTCATGACCGATGCGTCTGCTGCGGAGCTTCGCAGGGACACGGCGGCGATCCGATGAAGCTGTGCTACGACTCCACGGTCCCCCGTCAGTTGGTACACCGGCCACCCGTCGCCGAGGTCCTGCTCGCCGACCGGCAGCAGACGGGCCCGACCACGTTCGCCCTCGCCGCGCAGTGGCCGCGGGGGAACTCCTTCCGCGGCGTACGGGACGGCCGGTTCGACCCCCTGCTGGCCGCCGAGACGATCCGGCAGGCCGGGATCCTGTCGGCGCACGTCGGCTCGGCTCTTCCCCGCCGAACGGTTCAGCCCTCGGAGAGCTCCTTGTGGACCGCGACCAGGTAGTTCAGGTAATAGTGCAGCCGCTTGGACAACACCAGGCCGGGCAGGACGACCTGCCAGAGATCCACCATGCGGTCGGGCAGGTTACGCCGCTCGTTGAGGACCTGCGCGACCAGTTGGAGACCCGTGAAGGAGCTGACGATGAACTTCGCGAGCCGGTCCAGCTCGACGCTGGTACGGACGTCACGCTCCGCCGTCGCGCGTTCGAGCAGGCTGCGGACGATCATGATCCAGTCGAGGTACGGGTCGGGCAGCGGACGCTGGAAGGTGCCCTGTTCCAGGGTGAGCCGGATGCCACCACGCACCAGGGGGTGTTCGACGAGCTGGATGGAGAGGCTGAACGACATCCGGATCAGCGCCTCCAGGGCAGGGTCGTCGTCGATGAAGGAGCGGGCGTGGTCGGTCCAGATGGCATGCTGCTCCTGCACCACCGCGTGCGCCAGCTCCTCTTTGGAGGAGAAGTGGAAGTAGAGTGACCCCTTGGTCACCCCGGCGTGGGCGATGATGTCCACAAGGCTGGTGGCAACGTACCCGTAACGGTCGAAGAGGTCCGCAGCCGCCTTGATGATGGTGGACCTCGTCATCTCGGCACGCGCCTGCCTCGCCATGGTCCGCCCCCTCTAAAGAAACCGGTCGTTCGGTATTTTCTCGGACAGGTACCTCGCACCGCAAGCCTTAATCGACAGGAAACCTCATGGTGAAAGGCACGAAACCCCGTGTACTCCTCACCGGTGCCACCGGGTTCATCGGCTCGGCGGTTCACCGCGGCCTCACCCGGGCCGGCCTGCCGGACATCCGTCGGATGCTGCGCGCAGACGACCCGACCGCACCGGCCGACCCGGCGCGGGACGTCCGTGGCGACCTGACCGACCCCGCTTCACTGCGCGGGATCTGCGACGGCGTCGAGGTGATCGTCCACGCCGCCTCCTACACCGGCGCGGATCCGCGACGCAACCGGGAGGTCAACCACCTGGGTACCTGCCATCTGCTCGCCGAGGCGGCACGGGCCGACGTCCGACACGTCCTCTACGTCAGCACGGCGGCCGTCTACGGCACCGGCCCGCACCAGGGTCCGGCCGAGGGGGTCCTCGCCCCGGCCCCGGTCTCCCCCACCAGCGCCAGCCGGGCCGCCGCCGAGACGGCGGTTCTCGCCCACGGGGGAAGCGTGCTACGCCCCCACCTCGTCTACGGCCCCGGCGACCGGTGGGTCGTTCCCACGCTCGTGACCCTGCTGGGCTGGCTGCCCGGTTGGATAGCAGGGGGCCGGCCCCGGCTGTCGATGATCGGCGTGCACGACCTGGCACGGTTGGTCGTCGCGTTGGTCGCCACACCCGCCCCGCCCGCCCGGGTCTACCATGCCAACCATCCCGAGCCGGTCACCGTCCACGCCGCCGGTGAGGCGCTGGCCCGGCACCTCGGGACCCGACTGCCCACCGGTGACGTGTCGGCGGCCGAACTCGCGAACCTGGCGCTCCCGCCGGGCCTGCGACGACGGCACCTCGACCTGATCTCCATGGACCACTGGTACGCCTCGGACCGGGTGTGGGCCACGACCGGCTGCAGCCCCGGCGCGGCCTTCCCGGACGACCTCGCCCGGGCGTCGCAGTGGTATCCGGACCTCGCCGCGCGCCCCCGTACCTGACCCTTCACGCAGGGAGTGAGACATGCAGCTGGCCGTGTTGGGTGCGACCGGAGGAACCGGAACCCTGGTGGTCGAGCAGGCGCTGGCCGAGGGGCACTCGGTGACCGCGGTCGTCCGACGGGACTGGACCGGTCCGCGCCACCGGCGGCTGCGGGTGGCTGTCGCGGACGCGCTCGACCCGGGGTCACTACCGCCTGCCCTCGCCGGAACGGACGTGGTGCTCTCCGCTCTCGGCTCCGCGCAGGCCCGTCGTCCCACGCGGGTGTACTCGGCGGGGGCCACCGCGATCCTGACGGCGATGCGGGAGGTCGGCATCCGACGGCTGGTGGCCGTCACGGCCCTGCCGATCGCCCCCGCCGCCGGGCAGGACCTGCTGCACCGCCGGCTGGTCCACCCGCTCCTGCACCGGTTCTTCGGCGGCGCCTACGAGGACATGCGCCGGATGGAGGCCGTTCTGCTGGACAGCGACAGCGACTGGACGGTGTTCCGTCCGCCCTATCTGCGCAACGGCCCGGCCACCGGCACCTGGCGCTTCGCCGTCGACGCCCCGCTGCCCCGTGCCTGGACGCTGCGCCGCGCGGACCTTGCCGCCGCCATGCTGGCGGCGACGCGTGACGACCGGCTCGTCCGCCGGTCGGTGAACCTGGCGGCCTGAGCGGGCGTCGGGCCGGGCCCGGTGCCCGACGTCACCGGTCGGGATGCCACCGGGTACGGCGCAGCGGACGTTGCGGGAGCATCGCCGGCGGATGATGCCGTGTCACGGCCCGTACGGCGGCCCCGCCGACGCGCCGGCATAGTCCGCGCCGCCCGTGCGCGACCGACCGGGCAGCGCGGCCAGGTCGGTGAGCACGGCGTCGAGCCATCCCCGGGGCGGCATGGCACCTGACGCCTCACGCAGGCCGTGCAGCCACTCCCGGCGACGCGACGACGGCAGGTCCAGCGCGGTGCCGAGTGCCCGGGTCAGTTGCCCCACGTCGCCGGGGTCGACGGTCAGCGCGTACGGCGACAACTCGTCGGCGGCGCCGGCATCCCGGGAGAGGATCAGCACTCCGTCGCGGGCGTTGACCGCGGCACCCTCCTTCGCCACGAGATTCATCCCGTCCCGCCAGGAGTTGACCACCAGGACGTCCGCGCGGGCCAGCACCGCCAACCCGCGGTCGAGGTTGTTGCGCGGGTCGAGGACGACCGGTGGCCGGGCCGCAGTCAGATGGCGCCCGTTGACCGCGCTCACCGCCGCGGCGACGTCGGCGGCGTATTCGCGGTAGGCCGGAAGCGAGCTGCGTGACTCGTACGCGAGGACATAGTGGACCACCCGGTCGACCAGCTCCGGGCGGGCCCGCAGCAACTCGCCGAACGCTTCGATGCCACGCACCGCGTTCTTGGCCGGTTCCATCCGCTCGACCCGGGCCACCAGCGTACGGCCGGCGACGACCTCGTCGAGTCGTGCCGCCTCGGCACGGGCGGGACCTCCCGCGGCGCGTTCCCGCAGCAGCGAGACGTCGACCCCGACCGGATAGACGCGCACCGACACCGTACGCCCGGGTAGGTGCACCTCGTTGCGCGCCGGGTCGACGGCGTACCCGAGGTCGGCGCAGGAGTCGAGGAACGCCCGGGCCCAGCGCGGCGTCAGGAAGGCGAGCAGGTCGGCGCCGAGCATGCCGTGGATCAGCGACCGGGCGGCGTGCTCCGGCAGTTGCCGGAAGTGGGCGAGGTCGGCCCACGGACACATGGTGAAGTGGGCGGTCCGCACGTCCGGGCGCCGCCGCCGCAGCTGCGACGGTGCCAGCGCCAGGTGGTAGTCCTGCAGAAGCACGGCGGCACCCGGCGCGGCGGCGCGGGCACAGGCGGCGGCGAATTCGTCGTTGACCCGCTCGTAGTCCCGCCAGGCGGCCTCCCAGGCGGGGTCGGGTCCGGCAACGGGCAGGTGGTGGTGCAGGAACCAGAGAGTCTCGGTGCCGATCGTGCCGTAGTAGGCGGCATAGGCCCCGGGGTCGAGGTCGAGGTATCGGACGGCCACCACCCCGTCCGGCAGGTCGACCGCGGTCGGTTGCGCGGTCGACGCCGCGCGGCGGGCCACGATCCGGTCGCCGTCGGTACGCGCACCGGCGATCCAGACGCCCTCACCGCCGGCGAGCACCGGGGTGAGCACGGCGATCAGTCCGCCCTCGCCACGGTGGTAGCTGACGGTCCCGTCCGGGTCGGCGCGGAAGTCGACCGGGCCCCGGTTGGAGGCGACGACGAGTGCGTGTGGCATGGGTTTGTCATCTCCTCGGGAGCGGCACGGTTGACAGGACCTGGCTCAGGCCACGGGGGGACGGATGCGGCGGGGCGGCGGGCAGCAGGCGTACGGCGATGCCCGCCGACAGCGCTCCCGCATCGGTGTGCGGGTCGTCGCCGACCATCACCGTACGGGCGGGGTCGGCGGCCAGCGCGTCCAGCGCGATGCGGAACAGCTCGGGGCCGGGCTTGACGCACCCGTGCTCGCAGGACAGTGCGTAGGCGTCGACGAGATCGGCGAGGCCGGCATGACGGAACGCCGGGCGCAGGTCCCAGCCGCAGTTGCTGACCACACCGATCCGTACGCCGTGGTCGCGCAGCGTCCGCAGGACCGGTCCGGTGTCGTGGTAGGGCCGCCAGCGCGCCGGGTCGGTGATGCAGTCGTGGAACGCCTCGGCCAGGGCCGGGCCGACGCCCGGCACCGCGACGGCGGTCGCCACCCAGCCGGCGCGGTGCCCGGTCGTGGACAGGTCGCACCGCGCCCGCGTCCGCAGGCCGGCCGGGCTCTCGGCGTACGCGAGGATCCGGCGTCCCAGCACGTCCGCCCGGGACACCGCGAGCCGGCACCCGCGCCGAGCGGCGCTGGCGGCGAAGGCCGGACCGTCGACGACCCGCAGTGGGTCGAACAGTGTGCCGGAGAAGTCGAACAGCACGGTGTCGGTGGTCACGGCCGGTTGTCCCGGGAGCGGGAGACCGCCAGGGCGGTGCCGGCGTTGAGGGCGAACGCCGCGACCGCCACGCCGGTCAGGCCGGCGACGTCGAGCAGGGGCGCGGCGAGGAACGTGCCGAGAACGGCGGCGGTCCCCATGATGATCTCACCGAGGTCCTCGGCCCACCGCCGCGCCCCCTGCGGGGTGCGGGCCAGCAGCAGCACCGTACCGCTGACCAGCTGCATGTTCCACGCCAGCCCGAGTACGAGCAGGAACCCGGCCGCCGGTACGCCGAGCTGCGGCCGGGCGGCGGTCAGACCGGCACCGAGCGCGCTCCCGGCGGACAGGACCGCGCCGGCCACGGCCACCGGGACGGCCCGGAAGGCCTCGCAGAGCCGGGCGGTGACCGGGGAGAAACCGAACATGGCCGCCACGTGCAGACTGACCACCGCGCCCACGGTGCCCAGGTCCCAGCCGTGGTGGTGCATGGCCGGTGGGGCGACCGCCATCATCGTCACCATCGTCGCGTTCGCGCCGCCGAGCACCAGCACCGGCACGGGTGGCAGCCCGATGCGGGCGGCGGGGGCCGTCCGGGGGCCGGCTTCCGCCGGCGGCGTCGTGGGCGTCGGCAGGCGGGCGACGAGCAGGGCGGCGATACCGAAGGCGGGCACGGCCAGCAGGTAGAGGCCCGCCGAGGCGGGTAGCCCGGCCGCCGAGGCGAGGCCGCCGGCAGGGCCGAGCAGGTTGGGGCCGAGCACCGCGCCGACCGAGGCCGCGGTGAGCGCCGCGGCCACCGCGCGGGTCCGTGCCCCGGCCGGGACCAGGTCGGCGGCGGCGTAGCGACCGAACATGACGGCCGTGTTGCCGGCGCCGAGCAGCGCGTTGCCGGCCAGGACTAGGGGCAGGTCGGCCAACCGGGCGCCGCCCACCACGGTGACCGCACCGACGACCGCCGTCAGCAGCCCGAGCAGGAGTCCGGCCTTGCGGCTGCGCCAGCGCATGGCCGCGCCGACCGGCAGCACCGCCACCGTGGCACCCAGCGCGATGGCTCCCAGCGGCAGGGTGGCCGCCGCGGTCGAGCCGGTGAGGTCGGTGGCGAGTATCCCGCCGGCCGAGCCGCCTGCGGCCATGCCGACCGCGGCCACCGCCTGCGCCGCGTAGAGCAGAACCGGTGTCGTGGTACGGGAGGGCTGTCGGGTGTCGACGGTCACGAGGAGTGCACCCGCTGGGTCCACCCTGCGAAGCGCCGGAGCATGTCGTCCATCCTGCGGTGATCGGGGTTCATCGTCGGTCGGTGTGCGGCGGTCAGCCCGGTGATGCGGTGCAGGACCGCCGGGGAGGTCGTCTGCGCGGTCGCCTCCAGCAGCGCCCACGCCGCCGACTGGAAGACCTCGCGCACCGCGTGGTCGTCGGGCGGGGCACACCGGCGTTCCGCCTCGGCGAGGAAGGAGTCGAAGGCCGGGCTCTCGGCGGCGCGTACCGGGATCACGTCGACCGCCGGCGACAGGCTCTCCCCGGCCTCGTGGGCCTCGATCGCGTTGATCAGCGGACTGACGTCGCCGGCGACCGCCGGATCGTAGAGCCCCGGGTAGGGCGCCTGCTCGTAGCCGGGGTCGTAGCCGGCGACGTACAGCGGTGAGTCGCTGCCCGACTCCTGGATGATGCCGAGGGCCAGGTCGAGCAGGCTCACCGGCCAGCCGAGGTCACGGATCATGAACATCCGCATCTCCCTGGCCGGCCGGTGCGTCGACTCGGCAAGGGCGACCAGCATCAGCTGGGCCGATTCCTTGGCCGACTGGACGTAGAACACGGTCTCGGCTGAGTGCAGCCGCAGCGGCAGCCCGAGATGACAGGCGCTGCGGAAGCGGTTCAGCACGATCGAGTTGTCCACCACGTGCGTGAAGCGGACCCCCGTGCAGCGCATCCGACCGCGCGCAGCCGTCCGGCACAGAAGGTACTCACCCATCCGCTTCGACTCGGCGTAGACGTCGTTGGTCCACGGCCGCAGAGCCTTGCCCGTGGAGGCGTAGACCAGGTCGCGGACACCGGCACGCTCGGCGGCCTCGGCGATGTTGCGCGTGCCCAGCACGTTCGTCCGGACGGTCAGGGCGGCCTCCAGCTCGGCCCGGCCGGGGTCACGCTGGGCGGCCAGGTGGAACACCACGTCCGGCCGCACCTCCCGCAGGCAGTCCTCGGTCCGCTGGCGGTCGCCGAGGTCGAGGTGCAGGTAGCGGACGCCGGCGACACTGTGGGACGGCGGTGTGTTGGCAGCGCTCATGAGCACCGCCGGCTGCAGCGGCACCAGAGCGCGTAGCAGCTCGGTGCCGATGCACCCGCTACCACCGGTCACGAGCACCCGCCGGCCGCGGATCGCGGTCCGTACCTGCTGCTCGGGAACGGGGATGCCGCGCTCCTGGACCGACAGGTAGCGGGCAAGTTCGGCGGGGCTGTCGACCTGCGCCGCCAGCAACTGCCCGGTCAGCCGACGGAGCCGGTCCAGGTCCTCCCCGACGGGCGTCCGCCCCGGCGGCACGACCTGCGTCATCCGGTCCAGTGTGTCCCGCACACTCAACATGATCATCTCCCCGTCACAACGGTTCACGCCGAAAACGCGACCGAGCGGCCCACGGGAAACGCTACGAGCGTCATGTTCACCAATCAAGTCGAATTGGTGAACTTTGCAGTTAGTTGACGCCCATTTTGCATTGAGCGCGTAAACGAATGTGCGCACCGATACCAGATCACATTGCTGTGCCGACCTCTTCGATTCAGGCATACTCAGGGTCAACTCATCGACTCATATTGTTATCGGGGGTGTTTCACCATGCGCGTCCTCGTCGTACAGGACGATCTCGCCGGCCGCCGTCACCTCGTATACCGGCTGGAACAGCACGGATATCAGGCATGGGGTACCGGCACCGGCAAGTCGGCCCTGCAACAGCACCACCGGGTGGATCTGGTGGTGCTCGACATGGACGTGCCCGACATCGACGGCCTGCGGGTCTGCGCCGAGATCCGCCGGGAGTCGGACACGCCGATCATCGCGCTCACCGGACCCGGCACCGAGGTCGACCGCGTGCTGGCGTTCTGGGCCGGCTGCGACGACTGCCTCGACAAGCCGTTCGGCGCCGACGAACTGCTGGCCCGGATCGATGCCGTGCTGAGACGGCTGCGCCCGGCACCGGACGCCAACACCATCACGCACGGGCCACTGCACATCGACGTGGCCCGGCGCGAGGCCCGGCTCGACAACCGGGCGCTCGCCCTGACCCGTAAGGAGTTCGACCTGCTCAGCCTGTTGGCCGCGCGTCCCGGGGTCGTGTTCAGCCGCCGGGAACTGCGGGCCCGGGTGTGGCGTGACAGCACCACGACCACCGGCCGGACCATCGACACGCACGTCAACAGCCTGCGAGCCAAGCTGGGCGACACCAGGTGGATCGTCACCGTGCGGGGCGTCGGTTTCCAGCTCGGTCGCGGTATCAGCGCTGCGACCTGAGCGCTACTTCCCGTACGGATGCCGCTCGCGCGCCGCGCGCAGCGCATCGCCCCACCACACCAGCTGGTCGAACATCGCCTTGACGGCCGCACCGACCGCGTCCGCATCCACCGGGGTGCCGTCCGGGCCGAACTTCTCCCACGCCATGTGGAAGCTGACCTGCTCGCGGATCGTCATCGCGTGCAGTTCCGCGAAGACCAGCCGCAGGTGCTCGGCGGCGCGCAGGCCACCGGCCATCCCACCGTAGGAGACCAGGGCGACCGGCTTGGCCTGCCACTGGGTGTAGTGCCAGTCGATGACGGACTTGAGCGACGCGGGATAGCTGTGGTTGTACTCCGGCGTCACCACGACGAACGCGTCCGCCTCGGCCAGCCGGGACCCGATCCGGGAGAGCGTCTCGGCGACCTCCGGGGCCGGCGACTGGGTCAGCGCCACCGGCAGGGGATGGTCGGCCAGGTCGATGTAGTCGACCTCGAGATCGTCGCGCTGGCCGGCCTGGTCGGCGATCCACCGGGCGACCGTGGGACCGAACCGACCGTCGCGGACGCTGCCGCAGATCACTGCGAGCCGCAGGGAAGCCATGATGACGGATGTTCCTCTCATGTGGTGTCGTGACTGGTGGTGGTACGTGCGTCAACTGGTCGCGGCGAGGGCGTCCAGGTAGTCCTGTTCCGAGCGGGCGCCTGACAACTCCGGGCCGTTGTCCACCCGGACCAACGGCACGGAGGTGATGCCCCGCTGCCGTACCACGGCCAGCGCGGCGGCGAGCTCGTCCGGTCCGGGGCCGTCCCCGCCGGCCGCGACGGGGACGACCCCGGCGTCGGCCGCGAGTTCGTCGAGCGTGCCCGGGTCCCCGATGTTGCGGCCCTCGCTGAAGTAGGCCCGGAACAGCCGTTCGGTGATCGCCTCGGCCCGCCCCTGCCGCTGCCCCGTCGCCAGGAGCTGGTGGGCCCGGAAGGTGTTGACGAAGATGGCCCGCCCGAAGTCGAGGCTGAGGCCGTCGCGGGCGGCGATGCCTGTCATCCGGTGCGACATCTCCTCCGCATCGGCGCCGAAGTCCCGGCGGTGGCGCTCGGTCAGCGGTTCGCCCTCCTCGGGGGCCTGCGCATCGATCTGGAACGGCTGGAACGTCACCTCGATCATCCCGCCGTCCGCGCGCCGGCGCGCCGCCGCCTTCTCGAAGCGGGTGAAGGCGAGGTACGAGTGCACGCAGATGAGGTCGAGGACGAACTCGACCCGCACGGGTCGGTCGGTGTCAGCGGACATGGGGAGATCCTTGGTCGAGTCGGGACGCGGGCGTACCGGGCCGGTCGGCGCCGGGTTCGGCCTCCACACGGGCATGGCGCCGGGACGCGGCGAGGTAGCTGACGGCGATGACCAGCGCGCCTGCCGCGATGATCAGGAACAGCGGCTGGATGCCGAGGCGGCTCACCGCCGGCTGGGTCACGATCGGTGCCAGGAACTGACCCAGGAACAGGGCCGTGGTCAGGAAGCCAGCGTATCGGCCGCGGGAGTCCTCCGGGGCCGCGTTGACCACCCAGTTGTTCAACGTCGGCATCAGGATGCCCAGGCCGACCCCCATGACCAGGGTGCCCACGCCCAGCACGACGACGTGCGGGGCGGCGAACAGCACCAGATAACCCGCCCCGACCGCGGCGAAGGCCACGGCGACGAGCACGTACTCACCGGCCAGTCGCCGGATCGCGGCGAAGCGCAGTGACACCAGGCCGGTGGTCAGGGTCTGCACCGCGATGACCGCCCCGGAGGCGATCGAGGTGGCGTGGAAGTCGTTCTCGACCAGGAAGGGAACCTGGATCGGCACCGAGTAGAACGCGACCTGACCGAGCAACATCGCGGCGAGTGCCGCGGTGATGCCCACCGGCCACCAGCGCCGGGGGGAGACGCCGGAGCCGGTGTCCCCGTCGACCGGGCCGTGCGGGCGGTCACCGCCGGGCAGGTAGCGCAGCGCGGCGACGGCGAGCACCGCGCCGAGCAGGTAGACCAGGAAGACCGACCGCCAGCCCAGCCCGGCCAGTGCGCCACCGCCGACCAGCAGGAGCACGCCACCGAAGGCCCCGGCGGAGGTCTGCCGGCCGAGCAGCCGCTGTCGATCGGATCCCTCGTAGAGGTCGGCCACCATGGCCACGCTGGTGGTCATCACCAGGGCGACCCCGAGGCCGAGCACGATCCGGCCGGCCAGAATGCTGTAGAGGTCGGGCAGGTAGAAGCCGGAACTGCCGCCCACGGCGAACGCGAGCATGCCGATGACCAGCGCGCGTTTTCGCCCGATGCGCTCGGACAACGCGCCGGCGAACGGGGCGAACACCACGATCGCCAGCGCGTGGGTGCTGGTGATCATGCGGGACAGCAGGTCAGCGTCAGCCGTGTCGGCGAACGCTGCCCGGATGCCGGGAATGGCCGGCGATACGACCGCTCCCGCCATGATGGTCAGCATGCCCGCGAGGACCAGAACGGTGGCCTGACCGCCCAGGGGCGGCCCTGTCGTCCGGCCGGTGCTGTCGGAAGGGTGCACGCCACGCTCCTTTCCTCGGTTTCGTACTGCGATCGCGGACATTCACACCGTAAAAGTTGAACCAAGGATGAAGTCAAGCCGTCACGCCGACGACCGCTGCCCCCACACCGAGAACAGCAGCGTCGTGACGTCCCGGGATGCCGGCTCCTCAATGGTGGCGACGAATTCCGCGAGGTCCTGCGCGCTGACCCAGCCGTTGTCGACCAGCGGCTGACCCTGCAGTTCCAGCCGGCGTCGCATCAGCTCGTTCTCGTACTCCCCCTGACCGGGGCCGAGCGGCCGGAGGTGGAAGTCGACCCCGGTGAGCCCTTCGGCGGCCAACCGGGCCGGCACCCGGCGCGCGAAGCGCATGTCGGCGCCGTGCGCCTGGAACACGCGGAGGTAGGCCTCGACGACCCGACGGCCGACCGGGGTGGCCGCGTCGTCGGCCGGCATGAAGTAGAAGTCCTCGACCAGGATCCAGCCACCGGGTGCCAGCCACTGCACGGCCCGGGTGAGCATCTCGTCGGGGTTCTTGAGCACCGAGAACACGCCGCGGGCCAGGATGAAGTCGAACGATCCGGGCGCGAACCGCTCGGCCTCGATGTCGCCCTGCCGCACGGTCAGCCCCGGGGCGTGCACACCGTCGAGGAGATCGGTGCTGACATCGACGGCGAGCACCGACCCCTGCGGCACCCGCCCGGCGAGCCACCGCGACATCGAGCCGGCACCGGCACCGATGTCGAGGCAGCGGCTACCGGCCCCGAGCGGCAACCGGCTGATCAGCTCGGTCGTCAGGGGGTCGTAGTTACGCTCCCACAACGCCGCGAGGATGGCCTCGGCCTGCTGCGCCGTCGGCTGGGTCAACGTCATGGCTCACCTCTCCGGTCGGTCCGGCCCGCCGGTGGACGGCCCGGCGGTGAGCTCGATGGCTCCCATGGGGCAGCAGTCCGCGACGGAGCGGGCGGTTTCGAGTGCTTCCGGGCTGGTCAGCCGGGCCTCGACGGCCTCGGCGTGCCCGATCATCGTCAGCCGGAAAAGCGCAGGCGACATCGCCTGGCACAGTCCGGTACCGCGGCACAGCCGCGGGTCGACACGTACGGTCACCTCGGTCTCGCGGTCGCCGGAGATCACCGCGGCGTCCCCGTCGTCCGGGTGGGCAGCGCGACCAGGCGGCGCATCGCCCAGTTCTCGATGTAGCGCAGATCCTGCCGGGCGACCGCGAGCTCCAGCCGGGGGAACCGGCGGAACAGCGCCGGGATCGCGATCCGCCCCTCGAGCCGGGCCAGTGCCGCGCCGAGGCAGTTGTGCAGGCCGTGACCCAACCCGACGTGCCGCAGCCGGGGCCGGGTCAGATCGAGGCGGTCCGGCTCGTCGAACTGGCGTGGGTCGCGGTTGGCCGAGATCAGGGCGGCGATCACCGGGGCGCCGGCCGGCAGCACCGTGCCGCCGAACGTCAGCTCCTCGGTCGTGACCCGGAACAGGGCGGTGCTGAGCGCGCCCTCGTACCGCAGCAGTTCCTCGACCGCCGATTCCTCGATGTCGGGCCGTCCGACCAGCAGGTCGCGCTGGTCCGGATGGTCGAACAGGGCGAGTACCGCGTTGCCGACGAACGCCCGGATGGTGTCGCTGCCGGCGAGGATCATGGCCGCGACGTTGGCGACGAGTTCCTCCTCGGACAGCCGGTCGCCGTCGTCGCGGGCCTGCAGCAGCGCCGTGGTCAGATCGTCGTCGGGCCGCCGACGCTTCTCCGCGACCAGCTCGGCGGCGTAGTCGCAGATCCGGGCGAAGCCCTCGGCGACCTGGGGCATCTGTGCGTCGTCGGACGGGAAGGCCTGGGCGAGCGCCTGCACGAGTTGCTCGTGGCGGTCGATGCGCAGGCCCAGGATCTCCCCCATCACCGTGGACGAGACGGGTCCGGCGTAGTGCTCCATCACGTCGAACGAGCCGCGCTCCTCGCAGCGGTCGAGCGTCGCCACCACGGCCTTCTCGACCGCGGTCTGCCACTGGGCGATCCGGCTCGGCGTGAACGCGCTCATCACCAGCCGCCGCAGGCGGGTGTGCGCCGGCGGGTCCACCACCGTGACCGCCTTCTCCAGGACGCTGCCGGCCCCGCTGACCAGGCCCGCCTCCTGGAACTCCGGGCTGCCCCAGGTGCCGCCCTCGGAGCTGAAGCGCTGGTCGGCCAGCAGTGCCCGCACGTCGTCGAAGCGGGTCACCATCCACGTTCGGACGCCGCCGACCGGGAACGCGAATTCGTGCACCGGTGACCGGTCGCGCAGCCAGGCGAACGTCGGATACGGGTCCTGGAAATACGTCGCGCTGAACAGCGGCGTAGGCAAGGTATCCATTTTCTTCCGTCCCTCCGAGACCATTCGGACCGAGTCTGGTTGCCGGTACCCGTCCCAGCAACGGCACCGGCGCCAGGGCTACGTCAAGAAATGCAAAGAAACGACAGGGCATACGCTGGCGGCATGACGCACATGTCCCCCATCGCCAAGGAGCTGACGGTCGGCGAGCTGGCCCGACGCAGTGGCGTCTCCACCTCGGCGCTGCGCTTCTACGAGCGCGAAGGGTTGATCCGCAGCCGGCGTACCCCCGGTAACCAGCGTCGCTACTCGCGCGACACCCTGCGCCGGGTGGCGTTCATCCGGGTGTCCCAACGGGTCGGCATCCCGCTCACCGAGATCGCCGAGGCATTGAGCATCCTGCCGACGGACCGGGCACCGAGCCAGGAGCAGTGGGTGCAGTTGTCGCAGAACTGGCGGGCGGACCTCGACCGGCGAATCACCCAGCTGCTCAAACTGCGCGACGAGTTGATCGACTGCATCGGCTGCGGCTGCCTGACCCTGGAGAGGTGCGTCCTGGTCAACCCGTACGACGTGCTGGGCCGGCAGGGCGCCGGACCGCGCCGTCTGCAGATCGAGTGAGGCCCCCTGGCAGGTCGCCGGGTGCCGCCCGCACCATGCCGGTGCGGGCGGGCAGGTCCGGACCGGCCGGCGGTCGACCACCTCAGCGTTCCTTGCGGTGCTCCCCCGCCACGTCGTGCTCCACCGTGCAGACGAGGTACTGCGGGGGTGCCGACTCGAACTGGGCGACCTCGGCCTGTCCCGCGCCGATGCGGGGATCCGCCATCCACGCCTCGTACGCCCGACGCCCGGTCCACGCGGGATAGTTGACGAACGTCCGGCCGTCGGCGCTGAGGCAGACGTCGGCCGCGATGAAGCCGGGATGATCGCTTTTCCACCTCCCCGAACGGTGCAGCAGGTTGAGTACCGCGGCTGCCGGTTCGGGGCCGGTGAAGTGCCGGATCGCGACCGCCACCACCCGCGGCCGCTGCCCGACGGCCGGACCCTGGATCCCGCCGGCCGCCGCGCCGGTCACGGTGACGACACCACCCACCGCCGGATCCCGGTGCGGGTGCTCCGGTCGCCCGGCTGCGTCGTCGTCGGAACGCCAGCGGCGGTAGTCGCGCTCGTCGCTCCACCTGGTGTGGTGCACCAGTGTCGCGCCGTCGAGGGTCAGATGCACCCGGGAGAGCAGGAATCCGGGGGCGGTACGGGCGCGGGCGTCCACGGCGGAGGCCAGAGCGGCGACGATGCGCCCGGCGGTGGCCGGCCCGGTGAGGCGGCAGATGTCGAAGGCGGCGAAGTATCCCATGGCCACCCACTCAGCGGAATGCCGCTGCGTGCTCGTGCGCCCACTGGCGGAAGGTACGGGCGGGCCGCCCGGTCACCTCGGCCACCACTGTCGACCCGACCTCCGGTTCCTTGGTCAGGGTGGCGAAGTAGTCGAGGGCGCCGTCGGCGTACGACGGGGGCCAGCCGGTCGCCACCATCTGCCGCCGGGCCTCCTCGGCGTGCACGTCCTGCCACCCGATCGGGCGGCCGATGACCTCGCCGATGATGTGGACCTGCTCACGCTGGGTGAGCAGCTCCGGGCCGGACACCAGATAACTCCGGTACTCGTGCCCGTCCTCGAGCAGCGCCCGCACGCCGACCGCGGCCAGGTCGGCCTCGTGCACCGAGGTACGGGCGGCGTCCCCGTACGGGAAGCGGACCACCGCGCCGCCGTCGCGGACCTGTGCCGCGAAGCCCAGCGCGTTGGCCATGAATCCGGTCGTACGCAGGAAGGTCCAGGCCAGCGTGCTCCGTTCGAGGAGGTGCTCCAGGTAGGCGTGGCAGTTGTTGTCGACCGGTTCAAGTCCGATGTGGACGCCGACCGAGGACACCAGCGCGACCCGGCGCACCCGCTGCTCCATCTTCTCCAGCACCGCCGGGGCGGTGGCGGTGCTGAGGGAGAAGAACGGCCACATCCAGAAGACGCCGTCCACCCCGTCGAGCGCCGCGTCGAGGCTGTCCGGATCGGCCAGATCGCCCGTGCACAGTTGCACGCCGGCGGGCAGGCGGTCCAGGTTCGGATCATCGGCGAGCACCAGCGCCCGCACCTGGGCGCCGGCCGCCAGCAGTTCGGCGACGGCGTGCGGGCCGACGTTGCCGGTCGCCCCCGTCACCAGGACGGTACGTTGCTCGTTCATCGCACTTCTCCTTGTCGGTCCGGGTCCCGCGTGGCGGTGCGCCAGCTACGCGGGCAGTACTGCTCCACGCTCGGCCCGCGCCGGTGCCAGCCCGCGGCCCGGCTGCGGGGTGCCGGAACCGGGGCCGCGACGCGACGCCTCAGCAGGATCGCGACCACGGCGGCGAGTTCCTCGGCGCTCGGCCGCCCCCGCAGCACGCGGAGACGGGGCTGCTCGCCGCTCACTGCGGCGGGTTGCCGTGCTTGCGCGACGGCCGGTCGCGATGCTTGTCGCGCAGCATGGCCAACGCCCGCACGACGGTCTGCCGGGTCCGGCGCGGGTCGATCACGTCGTCGACCAGCCCGCGTTCGGCGGCGTAGTAGGGGTGCACGAGTTGCGCCCGGTACTCCTTGACCTTCTGCTGACGTACCGCCTCCGGGTCGTCGGCGGCCTGGATCTCCCGTCGGAAGATGACGCTGGCAGCCCCCTCGGCACCCATCACCGCGATCTCGTTGCCGGGCCAGGCGAAGGCCAGGTCCGCGCCGAGCGAGCGCGAGTCCATGACGATGTACGCGCCGCCGTAGGCCTTGCGCAGCACGATCGAGATGCGCGGCACGGTGGCGTTGCAGTAGGCGTACAACAACTTCGCCCCGTGCCGGATGATGCCGCCGTGCTCCTGGTCCACCCCGGGCAGGAAGCCTGGCACGTCGACCAGCGTGACCAGCGGGATGTTGAACGCGTCGCAGAACTGCACGAACCGGGCCGCCTTCTCGCTGGCGTGGATGTCGAGCACCCCGGCGAGCACGGCCGGTTGGTTGGCGACGACCCCGGCGACCTCACCACCGAACCGCGTCAGGGCGCAGACGACGTTGCCGGCGAAGTCGGGATGCACCTCGAAGTACTCGCCGTCGTCCGCGATCTCCTCGATGACGCAGCGGATGTCGTAACCGCGGCTGGGATCGTCGGGTACCAGGTCGAGGAGGGCCTCACCGGGACGGTCCTCGGGATCGGTGCACGGCACCGACGGTGGCAGCATGCGGTTGTTGGACGGCAGCAGCGACAACAGGTAGCGGGTGTCGGCCAGGCAGGCGCGCTCGTCGTCGTAGGCCAGGTGGGCCACGCCCGACGACCCGGCGTGCACGTCGGCACCGCCGAGGCCGTCGTAGGTGATGACCTCTCCGGTGACCGCCTGCACGACGTCGGGCCCGGTGAGGAACATCTGCGCGGTGCCGCGCACCATGAGCACGAAGTCGGTGAGCGCCGGCGAGTACGCCGCTCCCCCCGCGCACGGTCCCAGTATGACGCTGAGCTGCGGGATGACGCCTGAGGCACGGGTGTTGCGCTCGAAGATGCCACCGTACCCGGCCAGCGCCGTGACCCCTTCCTGGATCCGGGCGCCCGCGCCGTCGTTGAGTGACACCAGCGGGGCACCGGCAGCCAGCGCCATGTCCATGATCTTGTGGATCTTGGCGGCGTGCGCCTCGCCCAGCGCCCCGCCGAAGATGCGGAAGTCGTGCGCGTAGACGAAGACCGTACGCCCGTGCACGGTGCCCCAGCCGGTCACCACACCGTCGGTGTGCGGGCGTTTGTCCTCCAGACCGAAACCGGTGGCCCGGTGCCGGCGCAACGACTCCACCTCGTGAAACGATCCGGGGTCGAGCAGCAGGTCGATCCGTTCGTACGCCGTCAGCTTCCCCTTGGCGTGCTGACGGCGGGTGGCCGCCGGGTCCGGGCCCCGGCGGATCTGGTCCTTGATCCGATTGAGCTCGTCAACGCCCGGACGGACCGGATCGATGGTGGAAGTCATCTGACCAACTCCTGTGATCGGTACGGTTGGGGGTAGGCACGACGGGTTCGGCGGCCCCGTCCGGTCGCGGCTGGCCCCGGACGGCCACCGCCACACCGAGCACACCGAGGGCGGTCACCAGCCACAGCGCCCCCTCGGCCGACCAGCTCAGCAGGACGGCCACCGCCAGCGGCACCACCACCGCCGCCAACTGCACGGCGGTCTGGTACCGGCCGGTGGCCGCAGCGCGCTGTCCGACCGGCACCGCCGTGGCCGCCTGGACATTGAGGGCGGTGAAGCTCAGGGCGAAACCGACGCCCACGAGCAGCAGTGGGGGCAGCACGTCGGAGGGATCGACGGGTCCGGGCCGCAGCACCTGCCCGAACAGCAGGTAGCCCAGGCATACGGTGACCGCACCGGCCATGATCGGCCACCTGGTGCCGAACTTGCTGACCACCCGGCCGGAGAACGGTGCACCCAGGGCGAGCGGCACGCTGACGGGCAGAAACGCCAGTGCCGTCCGCAGCGGGGGCCAGCCCGCCCTGGTCTGCAACCACACCGTGGCCAGGAGCAGCAGGCCCAGGTACGAGCCGTTGAGCGTGGCCGCACCGGCCATCGCGCGCAGCAGTCCCGGTGGCGTACCCGGGCCGAGGCGTGCGGGTGGGGGCTCCGCGAGGTCGGGCAGGACGGCCAGCCCGAGCAGGAACAGCAGGAGCGCCGCCGGCGCCGGTGCGATCAGCGTCCAGCGCCAGTCCGTCGTGGCCAGCGCCCCGGCCAGCAGCAGCCCGCCGGTGAAGCCGGTGGCGGCCACCGTGGTGTAGACCGAGATCGCCCGGTCGCGCTCCCGACCGGCCGGGAAGGCCGTGGCGATGATGGTGAGCCCGGCCGGTGCGGTCAGCGCCGCGCAGCACCCCTTCACCACGCGGGTGGCCACGATGAGCGGGAAACTGGCCGACACCGCGCCGAGCACCGAGGCGACGGCGAACAGCAGCAGCGCGCCGAGGTACACCCGCCGCCGGCCGAACCGGGACACGGCCCGGCCACCGAACGGCACCAGCGCACCGAAACCGAGCGCGAAGCCGGTGACCAGCGCCTGTGCCTGGGTCACCGTCAGGTCCAGGGAGCGGCCGGCCGAGGGCAGCGCCACGACCATCATCGACACCTCGATCGAGTCGAGGAGCATGGTGCCGGCCAGCACCAGCAGCAGGGCCCAGCGGGCGGAGGTTCGCATCGGAGGCTCCCGGAACGGAGGGCGGAGGGGCGGTTCAGCCGAGCAGCGTGCCCCCGGTCGCGTCGAGGAAGGCACCGGTCACCCAGCGGCTGTCCGGCGAGGCCAGGAAGGCCACCACGTCCGCCACGTCCTCCGGCTCCCCGACCCGCTGGAACGCCGACAGCTGCGCCATCTGCTCGACCGCCTCCGGGATGTCGAAGACCGGGTTGCCGTTGCGGGTGATGCCCGGCGCGACACTGTTCACGGTGATGCCGCGCGGGGCCAGGTGCTTCGCGAAGTGCAGGCTGAGCTGCTCGACGGCGCCCTTGGTCATCGCGTACGCGATCTCCGAGGGATTGGCGAACCGGGTCAGCCCGGAGGAGATGTTGATGATGCGGCCTCCGGCGACGAGGTTGCGCGCAGCGCGCTGGATGATGAAGAACGGCGCCTTGGCGTTGACCGCGACCAGCCGGTCGAACTGCTCGGACGTCGTCTCCTCGGGTGCCACCCCGCCCATCTGGCCGGCGTTGTTGACCAGGATGTCGAGCCGGGTCTCGCCGGTGCGCTCCTTGAGGCCCTCCTCCAGGGCGAGGAACAGTTCGTGGACGTCGCCGGGGACCCCGAGTTCGGCGCGGACGGCGAACGCCCGGCCGCCGTCCTTCTCGATGGTCTCGACGACCTCCCCGGCGGCCTCGGCCCGGGTGCTGTAGTGCACCGCGACCAGGGCCCCCTCCGCGGCGAGGCGCACCGCGATCGCGCGACCGATTCCCCGGCTCGCGCCGGTGACCAGAGCCGTCTTGCCGGCCAGTCGGTTCATGGTGGTTCCTTTCGTGAGGTGATCGGATGAGGGGGGACCGAACCAGCGTTCGAGGGCGTCGGTCAGGCCCGTGGTGCCCTCCGGCGCGGTCCAGGCGACATGGCCGTCCGGCCGGACGAGCACCGGGTCCGGCAGTGCCGGGGTGGCCTCGGCGACGACCACCCGGACGCAGGTCCGCCAGGCACGGGCGGCCCGGCGCAGCCGGGCCAGCCGGTCGGGTTCGGACCCGGGGATCAGCAGCAGTCCCCGACCGTCGCGCAGCAGCTGGGCCGAGGTGGTGGGGCCGGCTGCGGTCCGCAGGGTGACAGGGGGCAGGCGGGCGCCGAGCAACGACTGGTCGTCGCCCGCGGTGCCGTAGCGCACGTCCAGCCCGGAGATGGTCGCCGCCAGGTGCCGCCGGGCCGGCTCGTAGGCGGACAGCTCGGCGAGCACCTCCCGCAGGGGTTCCACCTCGGGACCGCCGAGCAGCAGCGTCGCCTGCGCGTCGATGCCGGTGAGCACCCGGACGCCGACCGCGTGCCGCTCGTCGTGATACGTCTGCAGCAGGTGCTCCGGGGCCCGGCCCCGCACCACCGCGGCCAGTTTCCAGCCGAGGTTGACGGCGTCGTGCAGACCCAGGTTCAACGCCTGCCCGCCGACCGGCATCTGTCGGTGGGCGGCGTCCCCGGCGAGCAGCACCCGGCCCTTGCGGTACCGGGCCGCCAGCCGGCACGCGTCACCGAAGGCGTTCACCCACACCGGTGTGCCGCCGCTGATGTCCTCGCCGGTCACCGCGTGCCAGTCGGCGCAGACGTCGGCGAAGCCGGGCGGCTCCTCCCGGCCGGTGTCGCTGCGGCCGAAGACGTGCACCATCACCCGGGTCACCCCGTCGGCGGAACGGGCCGCGATCGCCAGTCCGGCGGGGAGCCGCTGGAACCGGCGGTTCGGAATGTCGATGCCTGTCACGTCGGCCCGGATCATCCGCCGCCTGGTGCCGTGACCGGGAAAGTCGATCCCGGCGAGCCGGCGTACGGTGCTGTCCTCACCGTCGCAGCCGACGACGTAGCCGGCGCGGACGGTCGCGGTGCCGGCGGGACCGGTGACGGCGGCCTCCACCACACCGGCCCGCTCGGTCAGCCCGACGAGCTCGCAGCCCCGTTGCACGTGCGCCCCGAGATCACCGGCCCACGCCCCGAGGATCGCCTCGGTACGGCTCTGCGGCACCTTCCACTGCCCCGGGTAGGGCGTGTCCAGGTCCAGGCTCAGCGGTATGCCGCTGAGATGGCCCATGACGTCGTTGGGCAACGCGCCGAAGCGGTCCAGCAGGCCCCGGTTGTCCAGCAGTTCCATCGTGCGGGCGTGCAGCGTCGAGGCCCGCGACTCGCTGGTCGGCCCGGACAGCCGGTCGACGACCATCACCTCCACACCGGCGAGCCGCAGTTCGCCGGCCAGCATGAGCCCGACCGGGCCGGCGCCGACGACGAGCACCTCGCACTCCCGTCCGGAGGTGACCATGGTCAGCGCTTCTTCTCGGCGTAGTCCTTGGCGTGCCCCAGGGTCGCCCGGCTGTTCGCGCTCAGCGCCCCATGGACGTACGTGCGGGCGTCGTCGATCGTCGCGTCGTCGCCGAGCACCCGGGCGACGGCGTCCGGATTGAGCACGACCGTGTGCTGCGACGTGGCGGTCACCCCGTGCTCGTCGTCGGTGAACGTCCACATGCCGGTGTGCAGCGTCATCAGCGCGGGCAGCGTCACCTGCTTGTACGCGATGCGGTGGTACGGCAGCGTGACCCGGTACGACCTGGTGGTGTGGGTGGAACCGTCCCGCGCCCGGGTCTCCATCTCCAGTTCCTGCAGTCCGGGCGTGGCCTCGGTGAGCGTGACCCGGGCGACATGCGGCAGCCGCTGCTCCCACGCGCCGGCCTCGTTGATGAAGTCGTAGACGTCCTTGGCCGAGCCGTCGACCCGGACCGTGTCCTCGAACGAGAACGAGAGCCCGTCGTCGGCGACCACCGCCTCGACGTTGGCCCGCAGGGCGGCCAGTTCGGAGCGCGAGTTGCGGTCCACGGCCTCGTCGATCCAGCGCAGCGCGTCCGGGTCGTCGTCGATCGCGCGGTAGTCGTGCAGCAGCCGGATGCGGCAGCGGGTGGCCGACAGTGGCTCGATCTTCCAGGTGCCGCCCATGGCGGCCACCGGCGGTGCCGAGACCTCCTGGCGGAACGTGATCGTAAACTGTCGCGGGTCCAGGGTGCGCCGCGACGTCCAGCTCTTGGCCGTGCCGTTGGCGGTCGCCCAGATCCGGATCCGCTCCTCACCGTCCCCGGCTTCCACCTGCTCGGCGTAGATCGTCGGCGGGAAGATCTGCGGCCAGTTCCCGACCTGGGCGATCAGGTCGTAGACCGTGGCAGCCGGCGCCTCGGCGACGATCTCGTGCTCTACCTGACGGGTGGTCATGATGTCGTCGTCCTCCGTAGCTCAGAAGTTGCCCAGGCCGCCGCAGACGTTGAGTGCCTGGGAGGTGATCGAGGAAGCGGTGTCCGAGACCAGGTAGGCGACCAGTCCGGCGACCTCCTCGGGGGTGGAGTAGCGCCCGAGGGGGATCTTCGCCTCGAACCTGCTGAGAATCGCGTCCTCGGTGGTGTCGTAGGCGGCCGCGTAGCCCTGGCGCACCCGCTGGGCCATCGGCGTCTCCACGTAGCCGGGGCAGACCGCGTTGACCGTGATGCCGGTGGGTGCCAGCTCGTTGCCCAGCGCCTTGGTGAAGCCGACCACGCCGTGCTTGGACGCCGAGTACGGGGCGCCGAGCACCACGCCCTGCTTGCCGGCGGTCGAGGCGATGTTGATGATGCGGCCCCACGACCGGTCGCGCAGTCCCCCGGTGGTGAGCACCTCCCGGGTCATCCGGAAGACGCTGGTGAGGTTCGTCTCCATGACGTCCTCCCACAGCTCGTCGGTGATGTCGGCGGTCACGCCGCCACCGCTGCGACCGGCGTTGTTGACGAGCACGTCGACCGGGCCGAAGCAGGCGACGGCGGCCCGGACGAACGCCGCCACCGATTCCCCGGAGCGCACGTCCAGCGTGCTGCCGGCGACGGTGTGGCCCTGCTCGGTCAGCTGCTTGACCGTCGTGGCGACGTTCTCCGTGTTGCGGGCGCCGAGGTAGATCCGGTGCCCCTGCGCGGCCAGGGTCTGCACGATCGCGAGGCCGATTCCACTCGTCGCGCCCGAGACGAGCACGACGCGTTGCTGCTGCGACATGGTGGTTCCTTTCGCGCGGTCGGGAAGGTCAGCAGGTCAGGCGAGCTGGGCGTTGACGACGTCGAGCAGCGCCCGGGGGGTCTCGGCCTCGGTCACCACCGCGTCGCTGAGGGCGACGTGGTATTCGCGCTCGATGCGCCCGGCCGTCTCCAGCAGCGCGAGCGAGTCGTAACCGAGTTCGTCGAAGGTGCGGTCGAGGATCTCCGTGTCCAGGTCGGTGCTCGCGTCGGCACCGGCCGCCTCGCGCAGGATGCGCCGCAGGTCGTCGAGACTGATCTGCATGGTGTGTCCTCCGTGGTGCGTCAGCCGGCCCGGCGGCCGGCTCTGAACGGGAAGGAAATTCAGGAAGCGACGGCCCGGACGACCATGGCGGCGTTGAAGCCGCCGTGGCCGCGGGCGAGCACCAGCGCGGCACGCACCGGCGCGGGGCGCGGTTCCCCGGTGACCAGGTCGAGCTGGTACTCCGCGGCCGGCGCGACGTTGATCGTGGGCGGAATGCGGCCCTCGGTGATGGCCAGGACGGCGGTCGCGAGATCGAGCGGCGCCGCGCCGGAGTTGAGCCGCCCGGTCATGGTCTTGGGGGCGGTGACCGGGACCCCCCGGGGGCCGAAGACGGCGGTGATCGCGTCCGCCTCGGCGCGGTCCTCGGCCGGCAGCCCGGAGGCGTCGGCGAACACGACGTCGATGTCCCCGGGGGTGACCCCGGCGTCGGCCAGGGCCAGGTGGATCGCGTGACGCAGGTTCGGCTCGCGACCACTGCCCGGCGGGGGATCGAGTGCGGCTCCGTACCCGGCGACCTCGCCGTAGATCCGGGCACCGCGCCGCCGGGCGGCGGCGAGGTCCTCGAGGATCAGCACGGCGCCACCCTCGCCGGGCACCTGCCCGCACGCGGCCGGGTCGAACGGCCGGTAGGCACGGGCGGGATCGGCCTCGACGCTCAACCGACCACCGGCGATCTGGGCCACCCACCCCCACGGGCACAGCGAGGCGTCGATGCTGCCGGTGACCAGGAGCGCGGTGCCGCGGCGGATCTGCCGGCGGGCGTGCGCCACCGCGTCCAGCCCGCCGGCCTGGTCGCTGACGACCACGCCGCTGGGGCCCTTCATGCCGTTGCGGATCGAGATCTGACCGCTGTTGACGGCATAGAACCAGGCGAAGGACTGGTACGCGCTGACGTGCTGGCTGCCCTTGCTCCACAGCTTCTGCAGTTCGTTCTGACCGAACTCGAAGCCGCCGGCCGAGCTCGCCGTCACCACACCCATGTCGTAGTCGTCGAGTTCCTCAGGCCGTACGCCGGCGTCCGCGAGCGCCCAGTCCGCGGCGGTCAGGGCGATCCGGGTCATCCGGTCGGTCTGCGGCAGCAGTCGGCCGGGTAGGTGCTCCTCGGCGGTGTAGCCGGTGATCTGACCGGCGAGCCGGGCCGGGTAGCGGCGTACGTCGAACCGGGTCATGGTGCCGATGGCGTTCTCGCCCCGTAGCGTGGCGGCCCAGTGCCGCTCGACGCCCAGCCCGGTGGGCGCGGCGACGCCGAGCCCGGTGATGACCGCGGTCGCACTCATGACCGCCTCCTGTCCGGCTTGGTGAGCACCATCGCGGTCTGGAAGCCGCCGAAGCCGCTGCCGACGGTCAGGACGGTGTCGACCCGCTGATCGCGGGCGGTCAGCGGCACGTAGTCGAGATCGCACTCCGGGTCCGGGGTCCGCAGGTTGGCCGTCGGTGGGACGACGCCGTGCTCCATGGCCAGAGCCGACGCGGCGATCTCGATCGAGCCGATGGCGCCCAGGGAGTGACCGACCATCGACTTGATGGAGCTGACCGGCGTCCGGTAGGCGTGCCCGCCCAGACTGCGCTTGAAGGCGGCGGTCTCGTGCCTGTCGTTCTGTTTGGTGCCGGAGCCGTGGGCGTTGACGTAGTCGACGGCGGTGGGGTCCAGCCGCGCCTCGTCGAGCGCCACCCGGATCGCCTCGGCCATCTCGGCGCCGTCGGGACGCAGACCGGTCATGTGGAACGCGTTGCACCGCGAGGCGTAGCCGGCGATCTCGGCGTAGAGGTGCGCCCGTCGCCGTCGGGCACTGTTCAGCTCCTCCAGTACGAAGATCGCCGAACCCTCGCCGAGCACGAAGCCGTTGCGGGTGCCGTCGAACGGTCGGGAGGCGTGCTCCGGATCGTCGTTGCGCGGCGTGGTGGCCTTGATCGCGTCGAAGCAGGCCAGCGTGATCGGTGAGATCGGCGCGTCGGTCGCCCCCGCGATCATGACGTCGGCGGAGCCCTCCCGGATCAACTCGGCCGCGTAGGCGACCGAGTCCAGCCCGGACGTGCAACCGGTGGACACCACGGTGCCCGGTCCCTCGGCGCCCACCGACCAGGCCACCTCGGCGGCGAACGAGCTGGGCACGAAGTAGTTGTAGAGGTGCGGCACGGCGTACTCGTGCTCGACGAGGTCCAGCCGTCCGCCGTCGCTGACCACCCGGTACTCGTTGTCGAGTCCCATGGTGGCCCCGACCGCGCTGCCCACGGTGACGCCGATCCGGTGCGGGTCGAGTTCGGAGAGCTCCAGTCCGCTGTCCTCGACGGCCTCCCGTGTGGCCACCACGGCCAGTTGGGCGGCCCGGTCCATGCGGCGGACCTGCTGCGGGCTCAGACCGTGCGCCTCCGGGTCGAAATCGATCTCGGCGGCGACCCGGGAGCGGAACTGCGACGGGTCGAAGAACGTGATGCTGCGGGTGGCCGTGCGGCCCTCGCTGAGCAGGCTCCAGAAGTTCTTCGTGCCGAGGCCGCCGGGCGCGAGCACGCCGATGCCGGTGATCACTACACGCCGCTGGCTCATGACGCGGCCTCCCATCGGTAGAAACGCGTGGCCATCGCGTCGGCCGGCGATCGCCAGGTGGCCGGGTCGTAGGCCTGGATGTAGGGCTTGAGGTCGTCGCTGATGGCGACGAACCGGGGGTCCGTCTTGGCGTCCTCGATCCGCCGGTCGCCTTCGTCGGACGCGAAGTCCTGGAGGTGGAAGTAGAGCCCGCGGTAGGTGAACAGCTGCCGTCGCCGGGTGCCCATCAGGTGTGGCATCTCGGTCCGGTCGAACGCGTCGAACGCCTTGGCGACGGCGTCGGCGCTGCCCGGGTCCATCCGGGCGACGATGAGCGTGCTGTGCATGTCTCCTCCTGGCTGTTCCTGATCACTGCCGGGTGGTGCCGCGGCGGGTCAGCGCGACGGGCCGAACCAACGCTCCAGGGCCGTCGGCAGGTCACTGTGGCTGCCGGGTGCGGCCCAGGCGACGTAGCCGTCCGGCCGGACCAGCACCGCCGCACTGCCGGCCAGCCGCCGCAGGTCCGCCGCCGCGGCGGGTGCCGCGGTGACGATGTCGACCCGGTCCCGCCAGCCCGCGGCGCGCCGACGCAGCGCGGCGTTGTCCTCGGTGTCCAGCAGCACGCCCCGGCCGGCGTGCAGCGCCGCGGTGCTGCTGGGCACGTCACCGGTGAGGGCCACGTGCGGCATCCGGCTCCCGAGCAGCGCGTTGGTGCCGCCCCCGACGTCGTAGCGGATCTCGAGGCCACTGACCATCCCGGCCAGGTGCCGGCTGACCTGCGGGTAGCGGATGAGTTCGGTGATGACGTCGCGCAACGGTTGGAGCTCGGGACCGGTGAGGAACAGCAGTCCCTGTGCCCGGGTGTTCATCAGCAGCCGCCGGCCCACCGGGTGCCGCTCGTCGTGGTAGGTGTCCAGCAGGCGTTCGGGCGCGCGGCCACGCACCACGGCAGCCAGCTTCCAGCCCAGGTTCACCGCGTCCTGAATGCTGACGTTCATCCCCTGGCCGCCGGCCGGCAGGTGGATGTGCGCGGCGTCGCCGGCCAGCAGGACCCGCCCCTTGCGGTACTGCGTGACCTGCCGGGTGGCGTCGCCGAACGCGCTGACCCACACCGGTTCGCCGTGCGAGATGTCGTCGCCGGTCAGCCGTTTCCAGGCCGAGGCGACCTCGTCGTACTCGGGCGGGGCGGTACGTCGCTGCGGAGGCGTGCCCCGCTCGCAGACGATCAGCCGGGTGATGCCACCGGGCAGTGGGCCGACCATCACCATCCCGCCCGGGAGTGTCTCGCCGATCATGCGCGGGGCCAGGTCGAGGCCCTTGACGTCGGCCAGGAACATCTCCATCGTCGCCGGCGTGCCGGGGAAGTCGAATCCGGCCGCCTTGCGGACCGTGCTGCGGCCACCGTCGCAGCCGACCAGGTAGCGCGCCGTCAGCCGCTGCTCCGCTCCGGAGCCGCGGACCGCGACCGTGACCGCGTCGCCCTCGTCGGTGACCGCGGTGACCTCCTGGCCCCGGCGGATGTCCGCCCCGAGACCGGCCGCCCACTCCTCGAGCACGGTCTCGGTGTGCGACTGCGGCACGGTCTTGGCGGCCTGGTGCGCACCGTCGAGCAGCCCGAAGTCGACCGGGAGGCCGCCGAAGTGGCCCTGGTTGCTGATCTCGACCTCGCCGAAGCGGCTCAGCAGGCCGCGCTGGTCGAACACCTCCATCGTGCGGGCGGTGAATCCGAGCCCCCGCGACTCCCCGGTACGTGCCGCGAGCCGTTCCAGGACGGTCACCGAAACCCCGGCCAGCCGCAGTTCCCCGGCCAGCATCAGACCTGCGGGACCGGCTCCCACGACAATCACTTCGGGATCCATACATGCCCCCTCATCGCTTGGGGAATATCGGAAACAATGGTCGGCGCGATTATTTCCGGCGCCATTTCATCGTCACCAGGAAGACCTCGTCGGTCAACAGGAACATGTGCAGATAAGTGCAAGGCCGCGTCGGCGAATGCAAACTGCGCAGGACAGCTCAGTCCGCCACGCGGCAGATCTCGGCACCGGTGGCGAGCGTGTCCCCCACGGTGGCCCGAAGATCGCGTACGACCCCGGCCCGGTGCGCGGTAACCGGCTGTTCCATCTTCATCGCCTCAAGGACGACCAGCACCTCCCCCGCCGCGACGGCCTCGCCGTCGGCCACCGCGACCTTGACGACCGTGCCCTGCATGGGAGCGGTCACCGTGTCACCGGGCGCCCTCGGGCCCGCGGGACGCTCCGGTCCCCGCCGGGGCCGGGCCGCCGGGACCGCGACCGGGGCCGCGGCGCTGGCCGACGCCGCCGGCAGGGTGACCTCCAGCCGCTTACCCGCCACCTCGACCACCATCGTCTCGACGGCCGGCGGCTCGGCCGCCTCGACACCGCCCGGGTACGGTGGGATGTCGTTGGCGAAGTCGGTCTCGATCCACCTGGTGTGCACGGTGAACGGCTGGTCGCAACCGGTCAGCTCGGGGGCGAACGCCGGGTCGGTGACGACCCGACGATGGAACGGGATGACCGTGGGTAGGCCCGTCACCTCGAACTCGGCGAGCGCCCGCGCCGCCCGCTGCAACGCCTCGGCCCGGGTGCGCCCGGTGACGACCAGTTTGGCCAGCAGCGAGTCCCAGGCCGGCCCGATCACGGTGCCGGTCTCCACCCCGCTGTCCAGGCGCACGCCGGGACCGGAAGGCGGGGCGAAACGGGTGATCGTGCCCGGCGCGGGCAGGAAGTTGCGGCCCGGGTCCTCGCCGTTGATCCGGAACTCCACCGCGTGCCCGTGCGGCACCGGGTCGTCGTAGCCGAGCGGTTCCCCCTCGGCGATCCGCAACTGCTCGCGGACCAGGTCGATGCCCGTCACCTCCTCCGTGACCGGATGCTCCACCTGCAACCGCGTGTTGACCTCGAGGAACGACACGGCGCCGTCAGCGCCGACGAGGAACTCCACGGTGCCCGCGCCGACGTAGCCCGCCTCACGCAGGATCGCCTTCGACGACTCGCGCAGTCGCGTGACCTGCTCGTCGGACAGGAACGGCGCCGGCGCCTCCTCGACCAGCTTCTGGTGGCGGCGCTGCAGCGAGCAGTCGCGGGTGGACACCACGACCACACCGCCGTACCGGTCGGCCAGGCACTGGGTCTCGACGTGCCGGGGTCGGGGCAGGTAACGCTCCACGAAGCACTCCCCGCGTCCGAACGCCGCGACGGCCTCGCGCACCGCCGATTCATACAACTCGGGAATCTCGTCCAGCGTGTGCGCCACCTTGAGGCCCCGACCACCGCCGCCGAAGGCCGCCTTCACCGCGATCGGCAGTCCGTGCTCGGTGGCGAACCGCAGCACGTCGGCGACGCCGGTCACCGGACCGGGGGTGCCCACCACCAGCGGGGCCCCGACCTGCTGCGCGACCTGCCGCGCGGTCACCTTGTCGCCCAGCCGGCGGATCGCCTCCGGCGGCGGGCCGATCCAGGTCAACCCGGCGTCCACCACGGCCTGGGCGAAGTCGGCGTTCTCGGACAGGAACCCGTATCCGGGGTGGACGGCGTCGGCGGCACACTCGCGTGCCACCGCGAGGATCTTGTCGGCGTCCAGGTAGGTGGTGGCGGGGACGGCACCGCGCAGTGCGTACGCCTCGTCGGCGCAGCGCACGTGGACCGCGTCGCGGTCGGGGTCGGCGTAGACGGCGACGCCCGTACGGCCGGTGTCCCGGCAGGCCCGTAGCACCCGGACGGCGATCTCGCCGCGATTCGCGACAAGAATCTTACGCAACATCGGCAGCATCCTTTCTCGGGGGGATCCGCGCCTTTGTTCGACCGGTTGGAGGGCGCAGCCGAAGCGCGCATGATTGCGTCGGAAAGGGTTCGCGGTATCACCTATGGTGCGCACCTTCGGGCATGCCGTCAAGACGACGCCGCATCGTCCAAATTTGTGTCAGGCCTTTGCAAAGTAGGTTTTGCTCCCATGGCCCGGTGTCAATATTGCGCCGAGACGAAACCGCACGATGAGACAAGGGGGCGAGCATGCGGGTGCTTCTCGCTGAGCGGGCCGAGGTTGCCGGCACGGTTCAGGGCCTGCGTCGGCAGGGTTATGACGTACACCGCGTCACGACCGGCACCGACACCGTACGGGATTCACGCCGGGCCGACGTCGTCGTACTCGACCTCGACCTGCCGGACCGGGACGGCCTGCGGCTGTGCGCGGACATCCGGGCCACCAGCGACGTGCCCGTGCTCGCGCTCAGCGGCGACCGCACCGAGGCCACCCGCGTCGGAGCGCTGCGCGCGGGCGCCGACGACTGCATCGACAAGCCGTACGGGTTCCGTGAGCTGGTCGCCCGGGTGGAGGCCATCGTCCGCCGGGCCACCGTCGGCGCGGCCGAACCGGCCCCGCTCACCGTGGCCGATCAGCGGCTGCGTCTCGACCCGGTGACCCGGCTGGCACGCGTCGGCGACCGCGACCTGGGCCTGACCGGCAAGGAATTCGACCTGCTGCAACTTCTGGTCGCCCGGTCCGGCACGGTCGTCGGCCGCGACGAGATCATGGCCCGGGTCTGGGCCGACCCGTGGAACCGGCGCAGCCGCACGGTCGACACGCACGTCGGCAGCCTCCGGCGCAAACTCGGCCACGACGACTGGATCGTCACGGTGCGGGGCGTCGGTTTCCGCTTCGCCGCGCTGGGTTCCGAGTAGGGGCCCACCGGCGCGACTGGCGTCACCACCCGTGGTCCGGGGCCGCCGAACCAGGCGGCCCCGGACCACGGCGTTGGCCTGGCCGAGGACGGACCGGTAGAACTCCGGCGCCGCGCGGGCGGTGGCCACCGTTCGACATCGGCTATTGACGTCGCCGTAACAAGGGGCTTAGCGTCTGTCGAACCGCTTCGTCGAACCGCTTCGACGATCACTCAGGTGCGGTTCCCCGCCTGGCCGCAGGAGGTGCGCGATGGCCACCATGCACGACGTCGCCCGCCTGGCGCAGGTCTCGGTCAGCACCGTGTCCTACGTCCTCACCGGCGCCCGGCCGATCTCCCAGGCGACCCGGGCCAAGGTGCTCGCCGCCATGACGCAGCTCGACTACCAGCCCAACGCGATGGCCCGGGGCCTGGCCAGCCGGCGCAGCCGGATCCTGGGCCTGCTGCTGCCGATGGACGAGCGTGGGCTCGGCGCGACCGAGGCGGCGTTCGTCACCGGGGCCGCCGCGGCGGCCAGCGCCGTCGGCTACCACCTGGTGCTGTCGCCGGTCGGTGGCGGCGGCGACCTCGACGAGCTACGCCGGTTGGCCAGCCAGCGGATGTTCGACGGCGTCGTGCTGATGGAGGTGCAGCTCGCCGACGAGCGGGTCGACGCCCTCGGCCAGGCCGGGGTGCCGCTGGTGCTGATCGGGCGGACCGGGGACACCGCCGGCCTCTCCTACGTCGACATCGACTTCGAGCAGACGGTGCGGGAGGCGGTGGCGCACCTGGTGGATCTGGGACACCGGCAGATCGTCTACGTCAACCACTCGGCCGAGACCCTGGCCAGCGGTTACGGGCCGGCGCTGCGGACCCGGGACGCGTTCGTCACGGCGATGACCGGCCACGGCCTGGAACCGGTCATGATCCCGGCGCAGGACAGCGCCGCCGGTGGGCGGGCCGCGCTGGCCGCCGCCATGGCGCGCGCGCCGGGCCTGACGGCCGTGCTGGCCATGAACGAGACGGCGATCTTCGGCATCCTCGGCGAGTTGACCGCGCGGGGGCTGAGCGTGCCCGACGACGTGTCGGTGGTCTCGATGGTCACCTCGCCGCAGGTCGCCGAGCTGGCCACCCCGGCGTTGACCGCGATGACGTCCCCCGGCTCGGCGATGGGCCGGATCGCGATCGAGGCGCTGGTGCGCCACCTGGACGGGGCCGGCAACGAGCGCCACCAGCAGTTGCTGCCGTGCGCGCTGGAGATCCGGGGATCGACCGCAGCACCCCGAAGCCGTCACCCCGATGGGGGTTGACCAGGTAAAACGGCCCGTCGCCGCGCGGCAACGCGACGACGGACCCAGTGAAGTACCGGGCTCGATACTCAACGAGGAGGATAGCAATGCAGCGATTCCGCCGGATCGTCGCCGCGATCGCCCTGGCGGCCACCGCGACGACCACCGTGGCCGCGTGCGGCGGCGACGACAGCGGTGACGACAGTGGGGCCAAGACCCTCAAGCTCTGGCACTACGAGGGTGAGAACAGCGCGATGGGGGTCGGCTGGGCCAAGGCCATCGAGATCTTCAAGACCGAGCACCCGGGCGTCGAGGTGCGCTTCGAGCGCAAGGCGTTCGAGCAGATCCAGCAGAACGCCGGCATGATCATCAACTCGTCCGAGGGCCCGGACATCATGGAGTACAACAAGGGCAACGCGACGGCCGGCCTGCTGTCGTCCCAGGGCCTGCTCACCGACCTCAGCGGCGAGGCGGACAAGCGCGGCTGGGCCGGCAAGCTCAGCCCCAGCCTGCAGACCACCGCCCGGTACAGCGACAAGGGCGTGATGGGGTCGGGCAACTGGTTCGGGGTGCCGAACTACGGCGAGTACGTCACGGTCTACTACAACAAGGACCTGTTCGACCGCAACGGCGTCACGGTGCCCACCAGCATGGCGGAGCTGACCGCCGCGATGGACACCTTCGTCGGCAAGGGCATCACTCCGCTGGGCATGGCCGGTGCGGAGTACCCGGCCGGGCAGCTGTTCTACCAGCTGGCCCTGTCGAAGGCCGACCGGCAGTTCGTCGACGACTACCAGCTCTACAAGAACCCGGTCGACTTCCGCGCCGACCCGCTGAAGTACGGCGCGGACACCTTCGCCGACTGGGTGCGCAAGGGCTACGTGGCCAAGGACTCGGCGAGCCTCAAGGCCGAGGACATGGGCACCGCGTTCATCGCGGGCAAGACCCCGATGATCGTCTCGGGGAGCTGGTGGTACGGCCGGTTCAAGGCCGAGATGAAGGCCAACTGGGACACCTTCCTGTTCCCGGGCAACACCCTCAACGCCGGCTCGTCCGGCAACCTGTGGGTCGTCCCGGCCAACAGCAAGGCCAAGAGCCTGGCGTACGACTTCATCGACATCACCCTGCGCCCGGAGATCCAGGACCTGATCGGCAACAACGGTGGCATCCCGGTGGCCGGTGACCCCGCGAAGATCACCGATCCGAAGGACCGCAAGCTGATCGAGGACTTCAACACCGTCAGCAAGCAGGACGGTCTGGCCTTCTACCCGGACTGGCCGGTGCCCGGCTACTACGACGTGCTGGTCGGCGGCTTCCAGGCGCTGATCAACGGGTCCAAGTCCCCCGACCAGGTGCTCGACACGATCGCCAAGCCGTACGCCGACGGCGTCAAGGAGATCACCGGCAAGTGACACGGCGAGCGGCGGGCGCGACCGGCACGACCGGCGCGCCCGCCCACCCCCGCCGGGAAGGATCCTGGATGACAGTCCCCGACACCGTCGCCGGCACCCCGCCGGCGGCGACCCCCATCCCCTCCCCCACACCCGCGCCCCGCCGCCGACGCGACGGCCGCGACGCGGCGTACTGGCTCTACCTGCTCCCCGGGGCGGTGCTGTTCGTCCTGGTGATCGGTGTACCGCTGGTCGGCACCGGCTACCTGTCGCTGACCCGCTGGTCGGGCGTCGGTGACCCCACCTTCGTCGGGTGGGACAACTACCGGCGGTTGCTGGACGACGACGTGTTCTGGGCGTCGTTCCGCAACACGGTGGCGATGATCGTCGCGATGGTGGTGGTGCCGACGCTGCTCGGGCTGCTGCTCGCCTCGGTGCTCTTCGACGTCGTCGGGCGGCGGTTCCGGCCCCGGACGGCGGCGGCCCTGCGGGCCGCGTACTACCTGCCGCAGGTGCTGCCCGTGGTGGTGGCCGGCATCGTGTGGGGCTGGATCCTGCGCCCCGACGGCGCGTTCAACAGCGTGCTCGACGCGGTCGGTCTCGGCGCGCTGCGCCACGACTGGCTGGGCGACCCGGACACCGCGCTGCCGGCGGTGATGGCGGTCATGATCTGGGTGCAGATCGGCTACCCGGTGGTCGTGTTCATGGCGGCGTTGCAGCGGGTCGACCCGGAGCTGTACGAGGCGGCCGAGGTCGACGGGGCGAACTGGCTGCACCGGTTCCGGGCGATCACCCTGCCGCAGATCCGGCCGGAGACCTTCGTGGTGGCCCTGACCTGCACGATCGCCGCGTTGAAGGTGTTCGGGCCGATCTTCGCGCTGACCCGGGGCGGCCCGGAGAACGCCACCAACGTGCCGTCCTACTTCGCGTACTACACGTTCTTCAAGAAGCTCCAGGTCGGCTACGGCTCGGCGATCTCCACGGTGCTGACGGCGATCATCGTGGTGGTGGCCGTGGTGTTCATCGTCGTGCAGGCCCGCAGCGAGCGCCGGGAACGGGGGCGCTGAGATGACCGTGACGATCGCCAAGGTCCCGGTCCGCCGGAAGAAGGTGCGCGACCGCCACCACCGGGGCGTCAGCCGCTGGGTGGTGCTCGCCGGGGTCACCGTGGGCGCGCTGGTCATGCTGGTGCCGTTCGCGTTCATGCTGCTCAACGCGTTCAAGTCGCCCGGGGACTACTCGTCGGGCGGCCCGCTGAGCTGGCCGTCGGAGTTCTACACCACCGGCCTGCGGACGTACTGGTCGGAGGTGAACTTCCCGCTCAAGCTGTGGAACTCGGCGCTCATCGCCGGGTCGGTGGCGGTGCTCGGCGTCGTCGTGTCACTGCTCAACGCGTACGCGCTGGGCATCGGCCGGGTCCGCGGCCGGCTGTGGATCGTCGGGGTGTTCCTGCTGGCGAACATGCTGCCGCAGGAGGCGTTGATCTATCCGCTGTACTACGTCGCCAAGGAGATCGGCCTCTACAACACCCGACTGTCGGTGATCATCATCTTCACCGTCATCCAGAGCGCGTTCGGCACCTACCTGCTGGCCTCGGTGCTGGGCACGTTCCCGCGCGCGCTGCTGGAGGCCGCCGCACTCGACGGCGCCGGGAAGTGGACGGTGCTGTGGCGGGTGGTCTTCCCCAACCTGCGGCCCACCCTCGCCATGCTGCTCATCTTCTTCTTCATCTGGACCTGGAACGAGTTTCTCATCCCGCTGGTCATGCTGATCGACAACCAGACCCAGACCATCCCGGTCGCCCTCGCGTCGTTGCAGGGTGACCGGCTGATGGACGCCCCCACCACCAACGCCGGCGCCCTGATCAGCCTGGTGCCGGCCATCCTGTTCTTCCTCATCTTCCAGCGCACCCTGGCGCGCGGCATCACGGCAGGAGCCGAGAAGTGAAGTTCACCGACGGGTACTGGCAACTGCGCCCGGGGGTCAGCGTGCTGCGCCCCGGTACGGTCGAATCGGTCGAACCGGACGACCGCGGTTTCACCGTCTTCGCCCCGGCCGGTCAGATCAACGGCCGGGGCGACACGCTCAACCGGCCGGTCGTCACCGTCCGGTTCTTCTCCCCCGCGCCCGGCGTGGTCGGGGTGACCATCGGCCACCACAGCGGCGGGCTGCCCCGCGAACCCCGCTTCGGGCTGGCCACCGACGACACCCACCCGGTCACCGTGGACATCACCGGGATCAGCGCGTCGCTGACCACCGGCGAGCTGACCGTGCGGGTCGCGCTGGTCGACGGCTGGCGGGTCGAGTTCCGGCACGGCGACCGGCTGGTCACCGCGTCCACCGGGCGTAGCGTCGGCATCGTCACCGACGGCGAGGGCCGCCGGTACGTGCACGAACGGCTCGCCCTCGGCGTCGGCGAGACGGTGTACGGGCTGGGCGAGCGGTTCGGCCCGTTCGTCAAGAACGGGCAGACCGTCGACATCTGGAACGCCGACGGCGGCACCGCCAGCGAGCAGGCGTACAAGAACGTGCCGTTCTATCTGAGCAGCGCCGGCTACGGGGTGTTCGTGGACCACCCGGAGCACGTGTCGTTCGAGGTCGGCTCGGAGGTGGTGGCGCAGACCCAGTTCAGCGTCGAGGGGCAGTCGCTGACCTACCACGTCGTCGACGGGCCCACCCCGAAGGACGTGCTGCGCCGCTACACCGCGCTGACCGGCCGGCCGGCCCGGGTGCCCGCCTGGTCGTACGGGCTGTGGCTGTCCACGTCGTTCACCACGTCGTACGACGAGAAGACGGTGACCGAGTTCGTCGACGGGATGGCCGAGCGGGACCTGCCGCTGTCGGTGTTCCACTTCGACTGCTTCTGGATGCGCCAGTTCCACTGGGTCGACTTCGTCTGGGACCCGGCGACCTTCCCCGACCCGCAGGGCATGCTGCACCGGCTGCACGAGCGGGGCCTGAAGGTGTGCGTGTGGATCAACCCGTACATCGCGCAGCGGTCATACCTGTTCGAGGAGGGCCGCCAGGCCGGCTACCTGGTGCGCAACCCGGACGGGTCGGTGTGGCAGTGGGACAAGTGGCAGGCCGGCATGGCGCTCGTCGACTTCACCAACCCCGACGCGGTGGCCTGGTTCACCGGCAAGCTCCGGGCGCTGCTGGACATGGGCGTCGACTGTTTCAAGACCGACTTCGGGGAGCGCATCCCGACCGACGTGGTGTGGCACGACGGGTCGGACCCGCAGCGGATGCACAACTACTACTCCTACCTCTACAACAAGGCGGTCTTCGAGCTGCTGGAGGCCGAGCGGGGCGAGGGCGAGGCGGTGCTGTTCGCCCGCTCGGCCACCGCCGGCGGCCAGCAGTTCCCGGTGCACTGGGGTGGCGACTGCGAGTCGACGTTCGTCGCGATGGCCGAGTCGCTGCGCGGCGGGCTGTCCCTGGCGTCGTCCGGCTTCGGCTACTGGAGTCACGACATCGGCGGCTTCGAGGGCACCCCCGACCCGGCGGTGTTCAAGCGGTGGATCGCGTTCGGCCTGCTGTCGTCGCACTCGCGGCTGCACGGTTCCGGCTCGTACCGGGTGCCGTGGGCGTACGACGAGCAGGCCGTGGACGTGCTGCGCCACTTCACCCGGCTCAAGCTCGCCCTGATGCCCTACCTGGCGGCGACCGCCGAGGAGGCGCACCGCGACGGCGTCCCGATGATGCGACCGATGATCGTGGAGTTCCCGGACGACCCGGCCGTGGCACACCTCGACCGGCAGTACATGCTCGGCCCGGACGTGCTGGTCGCGCCGGTGCTCAGTGCCGACGGGCAGGTCACCTTCTACGTGCCCGCCGGCACCTGGACCCACCTGGTCACCGGGGCGCAGCTCACCGGCCCGGCGTGGGTGACCGAGAAGCACGGGTACGACAGCCTGCCGGTGCTCGCCCGGCCCGGCGCGGTCATCGGGTTCGGGGCGCGCAGCGACCGGCCCGACTACGCCTGGGCCGACGGGGTGGAGCTGCGGCTCTACGCTCCGGCGGAGGGGCAACGGCAGCGGGTGCGCATCCCGTCGCCCGACGGGGGGCCGGGCACGCAGTTCGAGGTGGGGTTCCGGGGCGGGGTGGCGACCGCCGAGCTGGTGGCGGGTGAGTCGTCGGCGTACCACTGCGTGGTGGTCGGCGCGGAGAGGGCGGGACGATGACGGCACGCAACTTCCCGGAGAGCTTCCTCTGGGGGTCGGCGACGGCGGCGTACCAGATCGAGGGCGCGGCCACCGAGGACGGCCGGGGTCCGTCCATCTGGGACACCTACAGCCACACCCCGGGGCGGACGTTGAACGGCGACACCGGTGACGTGGCCGCCGACCACTACCACCGGTGGCCGCAGGACCTGGACCACATCGCCGGGCTGGGGCTGGGCGCGTACCGTTTCTCGATCTCCTGGCCCCGGGTGCAGCCGGGCGGTTCCGGCCGGTTCAACCCCGCCGGCCTGGACTTCTACGCGCGGCTGGTCGACGGACTGCTGGAGCGCGGCATCCGACCGGTGGCGACCATGTACCACTGGGACCTGCCGCAGGAGCTGGAGGACGCCGGCGGGTGGCCGGCGCGGGAGACGGCGCTGCGTTTCGAGGAGTACGCGGCGGGGATCGTCGGCGCGCTCGGCGACCGGGTGCACACCTGGACGACGCTCAACGAACCGTGGTGCTCGGCGTACCTGGGGTACGGCTCCGGTGTGCACGCGCCCGGTCGTACCGAACCGGCGGCGGCGTTGGCGGCGGTGCACCACCTGAACCTGGCGCACGGCCTGGCCGGTCGGGTGGTGCGGGAGCTGACGCCGGGCGCGGAACTGTCGGTGACGTTGAACCTGCACGTCGTGCGGGGCGCCTCCGACTCGGCCGCCGACGCCGACGCGGTCCGGCGGATCGACGCGTTGGCGAACCGGGCGTTCCTCGGCCCGATGCTGGACGGGGCGTACCCGGCGGACCTGCTGGCCGACACCGCCGCCGTCACCGACTGGTCGTTCGTGCGCCCCGGTGACGAGAAGACGATCGCGGTGCCGCTGGACGTGCTCGGGGTCAACTACTACTCCAGCACCCTGGTCCGCGCCTGGGACGGGCACTCGGCCCGCTCCGCCGCCGACGGGCACGGGGCGTCGGCGCACTCGCCGTGGGTGGGTGCCGAGGACGTCGACTTCCTGCCGCAGCCCGGCCCGTACACGGCGATGGGGTGGAACATCGACCCGCCGGCCTTCACCGAGCTGCTGCTGCGGCTACGTGACGACCACCCGGGCCAGCCCTTGATGATCACCGAGAACGGCGCGGCCTTCGACGACGTGGTGTCGGCCGACGGGCGGATCCACGACGACCGGCGGATCGACTACCTGCGCCGGCACATCGGCGCGGTGGCCGACGCCCGGGCGCAGGGCGTGGACGTGCGGGGCTACTTCGTCTGGTCGCTGCTGGACAACTTCGAGTGGGGTTACGGCTACGACCGCCGGTTCGGCATCATCCACGTCGACTACGACACGCAGGAACGCCGCTGGAAGGACAGCGCCCACTGGTACCGCCGGCTGGTCGCCACCGGCGAGCTGGACGGATAGGCCGGCGCTCTCTCCCGGTGGTGCCCCGGCCGGACGGCCGGGGCACCCCACGTCGTCTCCGCGACCCGGACCGGGTTCAGGGGTGCGTCGCACGGACCCGTTCGAGGCCGAGTCGCGGACTGGTGACGAGACGGTAGTCGGCCGACTCCGCGTCGGACAGGGGGTTGCCCCGCACCGGGGTGAAGTCGGGTCCGTCGGAGTCGGGTGCGTGCACCACCTGCAGTTGCGCCCGCACCGCCTCCTCCCGCAGGCGGTCGGTGATGACGCGGGTGGACGAGTCGGCCGCCTCCCGCAGGTCGGACAGGCCACCGATGATCTCGGCGAAGGAGCGGGAGGAGACGTCGGCGTCCGGCTGCCCGGACGGCTCGTCGCCGATCAACCGGTCGGAGGTGCGGAAGAAGCCGTCCTTGCCCAGGTAGCGCTCGTACATGATGGTCACCAGCGCGAACAGCCGCATGTACGCGCGCCGGTAGGCGAACTCGAAGAACCGCAGGGCCTCCGCCTCGTCGACCTCGCCCCGGTCCACCGAGGCGACGCACGCGGCGGCGGTCAACGCGCTGTAGAGCGCGAGGTGCACGCCGGTGGACAGCAGCGGGTCCAGGAAGCACGCCGCGTCGCCCACGATCGCGTAACCCGGCCCGCAGAACTGGTCCGCGATGTACGAGTAGTCGGTCTCGACCCTCGTCACGCCGAGGAACTCCGCCCCCGCGGTCAGGCCCGCGATGGTCGGCGAGGCCGCGATGAGGTGCCGGTACAGGTCGTCCGACGACGGGTGCTGGTGACGGTCACGCGCGAAGGCGTCCTTGGTGGTGACGTACCCGATGCTCATCCGCCCGCCGGCCATCGGGATGACCCAGTACCAGCCCTCCGGCGAGGAGATGATGTTGATCCCACCGGACGGCGTCTCGGGCAGCAGCGTGGCGCCGGTCCAGTAGCCCCAGATGCCGACGTTGCGCAGGTTGTTCAGCGGCTCGCGGTTGCCGAAGTGCCGGGCGCTGAGCAGCCCGTTGCGCCCGGTGGCGTCGATCAGGAAGTCAAAGTCGTCGATGGTGAACGGCTCACCGTCGTCCGGGGCACACTCGACGGCCACCGGCCGGCCGTCGGCGAAGCGCACCGACCGACCGGTGACACCGGTGGTGACGGCTACCCCGTTGCGGCGGGCGTGCTCCAGCAGCAGCGCGTCGAACTCGCTGCGGTCGACCTGCCACGACTGCACCCCGGACTGCGCCTGCCAGTCGAACGCCCACTGGTCGTCGTCCCAGTGGATGACGCCTCCGTTCTTCTTCACGAAGCCGTGGTCGTCGAGGGTCTTCGACATGCCGATGGCGTCCAGCACCACCCGGCACGACGGGGTGAGCGACTCGCCCACGTGGTACCGCGGGAAGTGGGCGCTCTCGACGAGTCGCACGTCGAGGCCGGCCTGGGCCATCGCCGTTGCCGCGGTGCTCCCGGCCGGGCCACCACCTATCACGAGGACCTTCATGTCTCTGCCACCTTGCCGTTCCGGCCGTAGCCACGCAGGGATGGTGCACGACGACGCGCGTTTCCACGGCGGCCACCGGGGCCGCAGCAGGAATCAGGGGGTGGTGCCGGTCATGGTCGGGCCGGCAAGCGTGTGCCGTTGGTCCCGTACCGGCGGTCGCGCGCCGCACGGGTCGGATCCGATGACGAACGAAGCAGCACAAGCATCCCCATCCTCGCACGAATGAGATAGACGATCGTACATGAATATCGGTGCGCTCACCGCTACGCTCCGTCACCGGGCGGGCTGTGGCGGTGGGCCGGAGCAGCAGCCCTTCCGGTGGCCGTACTAGGGTGCTTTCCGGGGCAAAGTGTCCAGGCGGTCGAGGGGGTCCGATGCGGCAGGCCAAACGGCTCAAGAGTGTCCGGTACGACATCCGGGGCCCGGTGCTGCGGCGGGCCCAGGAGATGGAGGCCGCCGGCCACCGGATCCTCAAGCTGAACCTGGGCAACCCCGCACCCTGGGGGCTGGCCACGCCCGATCCGATCGTCGCCGACGTGGTGCAGAACCTCGTCGAGGCGCAGGGCTACAGCGACGCCCGGGGCATCTACTCGGCGCGGGTCGCCGTCGCCCAGCGGTACCAGAACCTGGGCGTGACCGGCGTCCAGCCGGACGACGTGCTGCTCGGCAACGGGGTCTCCGAGCTGATCATGATGGTGTTGCAGGCACTGCTCGACTCCGGCGACGAGGTGCTGGTGCCCAGCCCGGACTACCCGCTCTGGACCGCCGCGGTGAATCTGTGCGGCGGTCAGGCCGTGCACTACCGCTGCGACGAGAGCGCCGGCTGGCAGCCCGACCTGGAGCACCTGGCCTCGCGGATCACCGAACGCACCCGCGCCCTCGTGGTGATCAACCCGAACAACCCGACCGGCGCGGTGTACTCGGAGCAGACCCTGCTCGGCATGATCGAACTGGCCCGCCGGCACGGCCTGATGATCTTCGCCGACGAGATCTACGACCGGATCGTCTACGACGGCGCCACCCACCACACGCTCGCAGCGCTCGCCCCGGACGTGCCGGTGGTCAGCATGGGCGGCCTGTCGAAGGTCTACCGGGCCGCCGGATTCCGCTCCGGCTGGCTCGCCACCAGCGGCTTCACCGGCACCGACACGGACTACCTGAACGGGCTGCAACTGCTGGCCAACCTCCGGGTCTGCCCGAACGTGCCGGCCCAGCACGCCATCCAGACCGCGCTCGGCGGCTACCAGAGCATCGACGAGCTGATCCGGCCCGGCGGGCGGCTGCTGGAACAGCGCGACCACGCCTGGCGTGAGGTCGTCGCGATCCCCGGCGTCGACTGCGTCAAGCCGGACGGCGCGCTCTACCTGTTCGCCCGCCTCGACCCGGCCGTCCACAAGATCCACGACGACGAGAAGCTCGTGATCGACCTGCTGGAGCAGCAGCACCTGCTGATCTCGCACGGCAGCGGCTTCAACATCGACACCCCGGACCACCTGCGCATGGTGTTCCTGGCCCCCACCGACGTCCTCGACGACGCCATCGGCCGCATCCGCACTTTCCTGTCCACCTACCGGCAGTAGGAGGCCGGCCGCCACGCACCGCCCTCCACCGCAGGCGACACCTCACCCAGGGGCTCGGACGGGGCTGCCAGGTCGGCGGGGAGGACACCGCCCCGACCGCACGGTGCGGCGGCCGGTCGTGGGCGAGGATGGACCCATGACCGACGAGTTGACCGTAGGGGTGCTGGGCGCGGGCATCATGGGTGCCGCCATGGCCGGCAATCTCGTCCGGGCGGGGCACGCCGTCCGCGTGTGGAACCGGTCCCCGGACAAGGCGGCAGCGACCGGCGCGACCGTGGCGGACACCCCGGCCGACGCCGTCCGCGACGCCGACGTGATCATCACGATGCTGTACGACGGGGCGACCGTCCGCGACGTGATCGGGCGGGCCGCACCGGCGCTCAGGCCGGGCGCGGCCTGGTTGCAGACGACCACCGTGGGCCTCGCCGACACCGCCGGGCTCGCCGAGGTCGCCGCAGAGCACCGGGTGGCGTTCTACGACGCGCCGGTGCTCGGCACCCGGCAGCCCGCCGAGGCCGGCCAGTTGACCGTGCTCGCCGCCGGGCCGCAGACCGGCCGGGAGAGGCTCACCGCGGTGTTCGACGCGATCGCGGCCCGGGTGGTGTGGCTGGGTGAGGACGGCGCGCGGGGCGACGGCACCCGGTTGAAGCTGGTGGCGAACAGTTGGGTCCTGACGGTGACGCACGGCGCGGTGGAGATGCTGGCGTTGGCCGGGGCACTCGGCGTCGACCCGGACCGGTTCTTCGCGGTGATCGAGGGCGGTCCGCTGGACATGGGCTACCTGCACGCCAAGACCGACCTGGTACGGCAGGGCCGGCTGTCGCCGGCGAGCTTCGCGGTGGAGACCGCCGAGAAGGACGCCCGGCTGATCGTCGCGGCCGGCGAAGATCACGGGGTACGCCTCGATGTCCTGGCCGCCGGTGCGGAGCGGTTCCGGCGCGCCGCCGCGCAGGGTCACGGCGACGAGGACATGGCGGCGTCGTACCACGCCAGCTTCGTCCCGTGACGCCGCTCCGGCGGCCGAGTGTCCGCCTGAACCGGGCGCACTCGGCCTGGTTCCCGCCTCGGGAGCAGTCGTGTCGCGCGTCGGGTGGCAGTGGTGATTGTGGACGGTGTCCGGATCGGGCATGCTGACAACGCGCGGCCGGGCCGTTCGGCTCATCGGGGTGCAGAGCGGAGGAGCGCCGGTGAAACCGTTCTGTAGAGCTATTCTCGCCGTGCTGTGCGTTGCCGTGCTGGTGGTCGGCCCGCAGACCCCCGCATCGGCGATCGCCGGCGGCACCACCACGTCGTCGCTGCACGGGCAGGTGCAGATCTGGAACAACGGAGGGGCCGACTTCCGCTGTACCGGCTCGCTCATCCATGTGCACTACGTGCTCACCGCGGCACACTGCCTCCACAGCAGCCGCCTCGTGGTCAAGGCGGGCGACAAGCGTCTCGGCAGCGGTCAGCGCATCATCGTCGACGGCACGGCGGCGGCGCCGAAGGGCTACGACATGGCGGTCCTGCATCTGGCGTCGAACGTCACCCAGAGCAATCTCGTCGTTCCCTACAGCAGAGACACGGCTCTGCTCAAGACCGGGGTCACCGTAGCCATCCGCGGCTGGGGGCAGACCGAGGAGAACGGGCCTCCGGCGTCGACCCTGCGGGTGTGCAGCCTGCGGGTCGAGCGATCCATCGCCTCGGAGCTGGAGTTGGAGGGAATCAACGGGGTTCCCCTGGACGGTGACTCCGGGGCGGCGGTCTGGCAGAACAACCGCGTCCAGGCCGTGTTCACCCACTCCGACGACGCCCTGGGTGGACTGTCCGTTCCCACCGGTTTCCTGGCCGGCTGGATCAAGAGCGTCAGCGGGGTCGACGGAATCGACTGAACCCGGTCTGATCGCCCGGGCGGCGTGGGCGGGGTCGTCGTCAGGCGGCGTCGACGCTGGAGAGGACGGCGTCCCAGGCCAGTTCGGCGGCGACCGTGCCCAGCCGCAGCGACGGGGCGGGCACCGTCACCTCGTCGGTGGTCAGGGCGAACAGGGTGTCGCCGTCGGCGATGGTGTGGAACGGCTGGATCGCCCGGTGCATGGAGCTGTGCACCTGGGTGGCGAACTGGGCGAGTTCGGTGTCGGTCATCCGGACGTTGGTGACCACGGCGGTCAGGGTGGTGTTCCCGCCGGTGGGCGCGAGGTCCGGGGTGGCCGTCGCGACCAGCTCGGCGTAGTCCTCGGCCGGGTGGCGACGCCGGCCGGTCGCCGGGTCGAGGTTGCCCCGCACGATCCCGCCGTCACGGTCGACGATCACACCCATCGCGTTGACCACGGTCAGCACCAGCAGCCGGGCCGCGCCGACGCGGGCGAAGGCGGCACCCTGCCCGCCCCACTCGGCGCGGGCGTTGTCGACCTTGCCGACGGTCGCGCCGACACCCGCGCCGACCCTCCCGACGGCCACCCGGTCGGCGCGTACCGCGCGCAGCCCGTCGGCGCCGAGCCGGGCGTCGGGGTAGATGGCGTTGTCGCGGGGCGTGAAGTCGTAGACGACGGCCCCGGAGACCACCGGCAGGCTGCCGAAGTCGGTCGCGTAGCCGGTGCGGCGGAGCAGTTCGTCGTAGACACCTGACGCCGCGGCGAGCCCGAAGCTCGACCCGCCGGCGAAACACAACGCGTGGTGGTACGGGAAGCCGCCGCTGACCCCGACGGCCCCGCCCCGCTTGTCGACGGCGGTACGCGCGCCGCCGGGGATGCTGAGCACGGTGACGCCGGTCGGGCCGTCGGGATACTCGGCGGTGCCGATCGCCACGCCGGGCAGGTCGAAGTCGACCCACCCGTCGCCCGCCGCGCCGAGCACGGCGGGTCGTCGCCGGTGGTCGTTGCCGACGGGTGCCGTCGTACGCGGCGGGGCGGGATGGTGCCCGGACATGAGGATCACCGTCTTCCGTGGGGGGTGTGGTGGTGGCGTGTCCCGACCGGGGTCCGGTTCCCTAGACTGGGTTGATGGCCCGTCCCGTCACGCTGCACGATGTCGCGCGCCGGGCGGGTGTCGGCAAGTCCACCGTTTCCAATGTGCTGTCGTGTTCCGGCCGGGTCTCCGAGGCGACCCGGGAACGGGTCCGCGCGGCGATGGAGGAACTGGGGTACGTCCCGAACCGGGCGGCCCGGCAGTTGCGGGGCGGGCGCACCGGCGTCGTCGGCGTCTACGTTCCGGGCGTGCCGTCCACGTCGGAGTTCTACATGCGGTTCGTCTTCGGCGTCCTGGAACGCGCGGCCGCCCGCGACCGGGACGTCTCGATCCTGACCGCCTCGGAACGCCGGTCGCCCCGCGCGCTCGACGGGGTGATCGTGGCCGATCCGCACCGGGACGACGCGTTCGTGCCGGTCCTGATGCAGGGTGGCATGCCGGTCGTGTGTTTCGAACGGCCCCCGGCCGGGATGCGCGCGGACGTCGTGCTCTGGGCGGACCACCACCGGGCGCTCACCGGGCTGCTGGACCGGACGGCCGGGGCCGGGGCCCGGCGTCCCGCCCTGGTGGTGCCACCGGAGACGGGCGACTGGGCGGCCCAGTTGGCGGCGGCGTACCGGGAGTGGTGCGCCCGGCACGGCGTCGCCCCCGTGGTGGCGCACCATCCGTGGGTGCCGTCGCCGGCGGAGGTGTCCCGGGCGGTCGAGCAGGTGCTCGCCGCGCCGGGGGTGGACGCCCTGGTGTGCGCCTCGGTGGACACCGCGCCGACGGCCGTGCAGGTGCTGCGCCGGCTCGGCCGCCGGGTCGGGCGGGACGTCCTGCTGGCCAGTGCCACCGAGTCGAGCGCGCTGCGGCTGGGCCAGCCGCCGGTCACCGCGCTCGACCTGTCGCCGTTGGACGCCGGCCGCCGCTGCGCCGACCTGCTCGACGACCTGATCGGCGGCGGCCCGGGCGGGGTCTACGAGCATCCGGTCCACCTGTGGTGGCGGGAGTCGACCCGGGGACCGGTCACCGGGTCATCCGTTCCAGGGCCTCCTCCATCCGGTCGCCCGCTTCCACCGGGTTGAGCCCGGCCGCGAGACCGTCCTGGTAGACCTGGTCGAGCAGGGGGCGGAAGCGGGCGTAGCGGCGTTCCCAGTCAGCGGCGTCGGTGCGCCAGTAGCCCACGCAGACGGCGCGGTCGCGGGGCAGCCGGTGCACGGTACGCAGCACGGACCGGGCCTGGCGGCACTCCCCCGCCTCGCCCGCGACCCACACGTAGCCGGGGCCGTCGGGCAGCGTGGTCTCCCGCAGCCGGTCGACGAGGCTGCCCGGGCCCCGGCCGTTACCGACCCCGACCCGTACGTCGACGTGCACGGTGGGGTCGTCGCCGGCGGCGGCGAGCAGGTCCCGGGCGTCGGCCAGGTCCGGCAGGTCCACCAGCACCCGTACCGGGAGGCCGGGGGTACGTTCCGCGACGGCACGGGTCGCGGCGGGCAGCCCGGACAGGTCGGCGGCGAGCACCAGCCAGCGGGTGTCGGCGGGAGGGCGGAACCAGGCGCGGCAGCGCCACAGCAGCAGACCCGCGCCGGTCTCGGCCTGCCGCGCCCAGGACGTGGCGGGGCCGTGGTCGTGCAGGGCGAAGTCGATGGTCAGCCGCGCTCCGACGGGGTCGACGGCGCGGACGGAGTAGTTGCGGCCGATGGGCGGGTGCTGCTCGTCGTGGTAGCCCCACACCTCGCCGCGCAGGGTCATCGGCGGCGGGGCCGACTCGCCGGGACGGGGGAAGTAGAGCGTCACCGACTCGTCCGGCAGGCCCAGGGCGGGGAAGCGGACGAGGTCGGGGCCGCCGAGGACGACCCGTTGCAGGTGCGGGGTCAGCCGCCGTACCTCGTGCACGGTGGCGGTCCAGAAGCCGGGACGGGTGAGTGTGTCGGTCATTTCGCACTGAACTCCGAGTCGGTGGCCGGGTCGCCGTCGACCGCGGTGGCGAGCGCGGGGACGATCTTGTCCAGGACGTAGGGCAGGCTCAGCACGGAGGCGAACGCCAGCGCGCCGTTGGCCTCGGTGCCGAGGAAGACGTCCCGGCGTTGGGTGCGGACGTCCAGCCGGGTGTAGAGCGGGTCGCCGAGCAGGGTGGTCACGCCGGGGTCGGTGGCCGCTTCGGACCAGACGGCGACGTCCACGTCCACCAGGTCGAACCGTTCGCGGCTGATGGTGGCGGACTGGTTGGCGTTCGCGGTGAGGGTGGTGACCTCGGGCGTCATGGTCAGCCCCAGGTCGAGCAGCACCTTCGAGGCGGTGGTCTCGGGGCTGAACAGGTAGTACTGGCCTTCGTAGGTGGAGGCGAACACGGTGCGGGCGCCCTTGAGGCGGGGATGCGCGGCGGCGACCGAGGCGATCCGCTGTTCCAGGTCGGTGACGAGTTTCTCGGCCTCGGCGCTGCGGCCGGTGATCTGACCGGCGGCCCGGGTCATCTGCTGCCAGGTCACCGCCCAACTGCCGTCGCCGGCCGGCTGGGCGACGGTGGGGGCGATCTTGGTGAGCAGGTCGTACTCCTGGCGGGACATGCCGGAGGAGAGGCCGACGATGACGTCGGGGCGTAGCGCGGCGATCTGTTCGTAGTCGAGTTCGGCGCGGGCCAGCACCTCCGGTTTGGCGGTGCCGAGTCGTTCCCGGGCCCACGGCCAGGTCGCGTTCGGCATGTTGCCGTACCAGTCGCGGATCGCCACCGGCACCTCGCCGAGGGCGAGGAAGTAGTCCTGCTCCTTGAGGCCCACCACGACGATCCGTTCGGGCTTGGCGGTGAGGGTGGTCGCGCCGAAGGCGTGGGTGAGGGTGGTGGGGAACGCGGCGTCGGACGATCCGGACGCGGGGTCGGCGGGCTTCGCCCCGTCGGCGGCGCAACCGCCGGCCACCAGCACGGCGAGCACCAGCATGGCGGCGGTCAGGACAGTGCTCAGCCGGCGTGGGCGGGTGTGTGACATGGCATTCGATCCTCAGGAGGGGCAGCGAGAACGACGTTCCCAGTGGCTTAGGGTAGGTTTACCTTAGCCAGTGATGGAACGTTCCACCATGAAGTGAGTCACAGTGTCGGTCGCCACCCCCGCCGGCTTACGCCGCCCCCGCCTGCTCGCCGCCGGGCTGCTCGCCTGCGCGCTCGCCCTACTGGCCGCGATCACCGCCAGCCTCGCCGTCGGCGCACTGCCCCTGACGACCGGCACCGTGCTACGGGAACTCGTCGCCCACGGCGACAGCGAGGCCGGCCTGATCGTCCGGGAGGTCCGACTGCCCCGTACGGCGATCGCGGTCTGCGTCGGCGCGGCCCTGGCCCTGGCCGGCACCCTGATGCAGGCCCTCACCCGCAACCCCCTCGCCGACCCCGGGCTGCTGGGCGTCAACGCCGGAGCCGCCGCAGCCGTGGTCGCCGGCATCCTCGCCGGGGTGAGCAGCCAGCGCGGACACCTGCTGCTCGCCCTGCTCGGCGCGGGCCTCGCCGCCGGCCTGGTCACCGCCATCGGCGGCACCCGGGGCCCGGGCCGGGCCGAGGACGGCCGGCTGGTCCTGGCCGGCGCGGCCGTCGGCGCCTGCCTGACCGGAGCCGTCGCCGGTGTCACCCTGATCGACCAGACCGCATTCGACAGGTACCGCTTCTGGGCCGTCGGCAGCCTCGCCGACCAGCCGCTGTCCGCCCTGCTCACGGCGGCACCGGCGCTGCTCGCCGGCCTGCTCGTCACCGTCGGCGTGATCCGGCCGCTGGACGTGCTGCGCTTCGGCGACGAGGGCGGCACCGCGCTGGGGGTCAGCCCCGGCCGCACCCGGCTGCTCGCGCTGGTCGCCACCACCCTGCTCTGCGGCGGCGCGACCGCCGTGGCCGGCCCCATCGGCTTCCTCGGGCTCGCCGTCCCGCACGCCGCCCGCGCGATCTGCGGCCCCCGGCTCGGGTGGATCGTCGCCTACGCCTGCCTGCTCGGCCCGATCCTGCTGATCACCGCCGACGTGATCGGCCGGCTCCTGGCCCGACCCGGCGAGATCGAGGTCGCGATCGTCATGGGCGCGATCGGCGCGCCCGTGTTCATCGCCCTGGTCCGCGCCCGGAGGATTCCCCGCCCATGACCACCACAGCGACCGGCGCTCCGGGCCGCCGCACCCGCCGCCGGCACACCCGCCACGCCACCCTGGCCTGCCTCGTCGCGCTGACCCTCGGCACCGGGCTGGCCGTCGTCGCCCTGGCCAGCGGCCGGTACGCCACCCCGCCGCACGACCTGTGGCGGGTGCTGACCGGGGGCGGCGACCCCGGTCTGCGGTTCGTCCTGTTCGAGCTGCGGCTGCCCCGGATCGGCACCGCGCTCGCCGTCGGGGCCGCCCTCGGCGCGGCCGGCGCCCTCTTCCAGAGCGCCAGCCGCAACCCCCTCGGCAGCCCCGACATCGTCGGCTTCACCGTCGGTGCCGCCACCGGGGCACTCGTCGTCCTGCTGGTCCTGCACGACACCCGGCTCACCCCCGCCGTGGGCGCGGTGCTCGGCGGCGCCGCCGTCGCCGGGGCGGCCCTGCTGCTCGGCGGGACCGGGCAACGCCTCATCCTCGTCGGGATCGGCCTGTCCGCCCTGCTCACCTCCGTCAACGCGTACCTGCTGACCCGAGCCGAGGTGACCGACGCGCAGAACGCCGCGGTGTGGCTCGTCGGCAGCCTCAACGGCAGCGGTACGCACCTGCCGCTGCTGCTCGGCGCGCTCGCCGCGCTGCTGCCGCCCGCCGTCCTGGCGGCCCGGGGGCTGCGGCTCATCGAGAACGGCGGGGACAAGGCGCTCAGCCTCGGCGTACCCGTACGCCGGCAACGCCTCACCGCGACGGCGCTGGCGGTCGCGCTGACCGCCGTCGGGGTCGCCGGTGCCGGACCGGTCGGCTTCGTCGCCCTGGCCGCCCCCCACCTGGCCCGCCGGCTCACCCGCGTCGCCGCTCCCCTGGTGACCACGAGCGCGGTGTTCGGCGCCGTGCTGCTGCTCGCCGCCGACCAGCTCGCCCAGCGGCTCGTCCCCGGGCAGCAACTGCCCGTCGGCGCGGTGACCGGCGTCGTCGGCGGCGGCTACCTCGCTCTCGTCCTGGCCTGGACCTGGCGAGGCAGGCCCGGGTGAGCCACCGCCCGTCCCGCACCGCACCGCCACCCCGGAGGCAACCATGACCGCCCCGCCCACCATCGAACTGGACTCGGTCACCGTCGGCTACGACCGGCGGACCGTCTGCCGGGACGTCTCCCTGCGGATCACCGAGGGCAGCTTCACCGTCTTCATCGGACCCAACGGGTGCGGCAAGTCGACCCTGCTGCGCACCATCGCCCGGGTGTTGCGGCCCAGCGCGGGCCGGGTGGCCGTGGCCGGCCGCGACGTGCGCGGCTACCGCCGACGACAGTACGCCCGCACCGTGGGGCTGCTCCCCCAGGGCATCGAGGCACCGGCCGGGATGACCGTCACCGACCTGGTGCTGCGCGGACGGCATCCGCACCGGTCGGCGCTGGGCCGCTGGACGGCGCAGGACGAACGGGCGGTCACCGCCGCGTTGGCCGTCACCGGGACCACCGACCTCGGTGACCGGGTGCTGGCGGAACTCTCCGGCGGCCAACGGCAACGGGCCTGGTTGGCCATGCTGCTGGCGCAGGACACCCCGATCCTGCTGCTCGACGAACCGACCACCTACCTCGACATCGCCCACCAGTACGAGGTCCTCGACCTGCTCGCCGACCTGCACGCCGACGGCCGGACCGTGGTCGCCGTCCTGCACGACCTCAACCAGGCGGCCCGCTACGCCACCGACCTGGTGGTGCTGCGCGACGGCCGGGTCACCACGACCGGTCGTCCGTCGGAGGTGCTCACCCCGGACCTCGTCGCCGACGTGTTCGGTTTGCGGTGCCGGATCGTGCCCGATCCGGTGACGGGCACGCCAGCCGTGTTCCCCGAGTCTTCCCGCCAGCACCCGACCGGCCCGGTCACCGACTGGTGACCGACCGGGTAGGCGCGGCCGGGGCGCGTGCCCCGGTCCGGCGTCCGCGCGGGTGACGCGGACGCCGGACGGCTCTACTGCCAGGGGCCGCTGCGGCAGATGAACTGGGTGGTGCCGCTGTACTGGGTGGTACCGCCGTCGACATAGCTGTAGCTGGCGCGTACGGTGCGGCCGAGGTTGCTGGCCGGGCAGGCGGCGAAGAGGGTCGGCCCGGCGGTGGTGAAGGTGCCGACGCTGCCGGAGTACCAGGTGATGCTCCAGGTCGTCGTGCCGGTGCTGCTGCCGTCGCAGTAGAACTGCGACGCGCCGGACTCGCAGAAGGGTGCCGGGGCGGCGGCGAGGGCCGGCGTGGCACCGACCGCCGCGAAGCTCAGGGCGGCAAGGGCGGACGCGGCCAGGACCTTGACGGTGGTACGCATGGAACTCCTCTCAAGGTAACCGAGCGGTGACTCAGCGCTATGCCAGCCTAACCGTCGCATCGACGTAGTCGAATTAGCCGTTCGGTTGGTCGGCCACCCGGGGCGGCCAGCGGTCGTGGTGCACCGCCTCGGCGAGGGGCCGACGTCGCCGCCACCCGTGCCGTTCCAGGTCGGGCACGGCCTCCAGGTGGGTGACCGGCCCGACGCAGAGCCAGGCCACCGGCCGGATACCGGCCGGCACACCCAGCAGGTCGGCCAGGAACGACTCCCGGTAGAAGGAGACCCACCCGACGCCCAGCCCCTCGACGGTGGCGGCGAGCCACAGGTTCTGGATGGCCAGGCAGACCGAGTAGAGGCCGGCGTCGGCGATGGCGTGCCGCCCGAGCACCGCCGGGCCGCCGCGCTGCGGGTCGTACGTGACGACGACCGACAGCGTCGACTCCAGCACCCCGTCGATCTTGATGCGAGCGAACCGTTCGGCCGCCGCACCGTCCAGGGTGGCGGCGAACGTCGCCCGCTCGGCCTGCACGTGCCGGTGGAACCGGCGACGGACAGCCGGGTCCCGCACCAGGATGAAGTCCCACGGCTGGGAGTTGCCGACGCTGGGCGCGGCGTGCGCGGCGTCGAGCACCCGGTGCAGGGTGTCGGCCGGCACCGGCTCCCCGGTGAACTCGGCCCGGACGTCCCGGCGGCGGTGGATGGCGTCGTAGAGTTCCACAGGCAGGCTCCCGCTGCGCTCAGCCCACCCCCGACGGGTGGGCGCTCGACGCGAGGCCGGTCTTCGGACTCCCGGATCGACGCCTACCCGTCCGCCTTCCCAGCCGTACGGCCAGTGGCTGCGCTCCTCGCGCCTGGACGGTCGCTCCCCGGTCACCGCGGCGGGCCCGTGCCGGATTCACACCGGCTTCCCGATTCTCCCCGCTTGCGCGGGGCACCTCGCACGATCGTGCCGCCGCCGATGCTAACCCGCACCACCGACACCGGCCGGCCACGGCCCGGCCCGACCGACAGCGACGCTGCGGGACGACGATCCCGGCTGCGGTGACGGGTGCCGCGGCCCGGGTCGGTCACCGTCCGATGCTGGCGTACTCGCAGACCGCCGCCGGAAAGCCGCCCGCGCCGAAGCGCAGCTCGACGACGTGCCCGTGGGTGGTCTCGGTGACCGCCGGTGTGATCGACTGACCGGCCCGGGCCGGTCGCAGGTACCAGCACCGGATCGTGTCGGTGCGGCCGGGTGGCACCCCCACGTCGGCCAGCGCGTTCTCGCCGCGCTCCAGGTAGCACGCGAAGAAGACGTGGTCGTTCAGGTCCGTCTCGCGGTCGCTGAAGGTGAAACCCGCCGTCTCGGTTCCGCCGCTGCGAGGTCGGCGCGGCAGCTCCGGCAGGAGAGGCGACCCGCCGCCGAAGCCCGGGGGCGCCTCGGTGCGCGGGGTGGGTCGTGCCCCGGTGCCGGCGTCCAGCCAGGTCCACCGGCTGGTCCACACCGCCACCACGGTCCCGTCGGCGGCGCGCAGGGTCAGCTCGTCGTGCCCGCCGTACCAGCCACGCCGGTCGGGGCCGAGGGTGACGGCCAGTTCGGCGTCGAGCGGCGCTCCGGGAAGCACCCGCACCGGCGGGGTGTACGCCTGCACGTACCGCACCACGGCGCGGACCCGGTGCCGCTCGAAGTAGGACCAGCGGTCGAGGCCGGCCATCTCCTGCCACCAGCCGGCGGAGACCTCGTCGAGGAGGTGCACCAGGTGGGTCGGTTTCAGGGTGCCGCGCTGGGTGATGGCCGGATAGCGCGCCTCGGTGCCCGCGCGGTACACCCTGGACCCGACGGTCACGGCAGCGGTCCCTGCGCCCGGGGTCGGCCGGGCCGCAGCGGTTTGATGGTGGTGCCCACCGTGGGCGGCCGGGTCCGGCCCCCGCAGTGGTGTACCGCCATCGGACCCTCCGCCCGGCAGGCGCAGGGCAACACCCGGTTGAGGCTGGAGCCGATGCAGAACTCCTCGAAGGCGGTCCGGTCGCCGGGGAGCAGGCGGGCCAGCAGCGCCATCACCGGATCCACCGCCTTGATCCGGCCGTCGTCGTCGCGTACCTCCAGCCAGGCATGGTCGAGGTCCATCATGCCGATCAGCCAACCCCCCCGGGCGTACGCCTCGTACCCCATCGCCCGGCACTCCCGTTCGAGGTACAGGCTGGCGGAGACGCAGTTGACCACCCCGTTGGCGAGCGTGTCGTCCGGGTCGACCTGCCAACCCGCCGGCAGCATCTGGAAACGGGGCCCGCCGTGCCGGATGTCGGCGAAGAGCCGGGCCAGCCGGGGGGAGACGATCCGGTCCGCCCGGCCCGCGATGACCAGGTCCAGTTCGACGGCGACCTGGTCGGGTACGGGCGGGAGCCGTACCTCGTCGTCGGTCAGGGTCACCGGCCCGGCGGCGCTGGCCCAGCCGGAGGCCGCGCCACCGGTCAGCTCCGGAACCGGTCGGTGCAGCAGCCAGCCGGGGTCCGTGCCGCATCCGCCGTCCGGGCACCTCAGGGTCGCGGTCATCCGCCACGACCTCGGTTCGGTCCAGGTGGCGGCGGGCTTGAGGGAGAACCGGAAGGCGAACTCCCAGCCGATCTCCGGCAGGCTGTTCCCGCTGCCCGAGTAGAGACCGAGGTTGATGAGGTCGTAGTGGCAGAACCGCCGTTCGTCGCCCTCGCCGGTGACCGGCAGACCGGCCTCGACCAGCAGTTCCAGTGTCTCGGCGGGGCAACGCAGCAGCCCCAGCGCGCCCGCCCGGTCGATGGTGGCCTCGCGGTGGGCCGGCGGGACGAGGGTGATCCGGCGCAGCGCGGCGAGCCACCTGTCGGTCTGCGCCGTGGTGACGGTGCTCACCGCGGCCCCGCTGCCGGCTCGGCGGAGTCGTAGAGCACCTCGCCGGGGAGGGAGCCGTCCGTGGCGGCCCGGAACATGGGCCGCCGTCGTGGTTTGCCGCTGGTGGTACGCGCCACGGCGGGCGCGGGCACGCTGAGCACCCGGATCCGTACGCCGGGGCCGCCCTCCCGGCCGAGTATCCGCGCGACCTCCGCGGCCCACGGACCCGGCCGCTGCCGGATCAGCGCGTGCAGTACGGGTGTGTGGCCGGCGGAGCCGGCCAGCACCACGACCCGTTCCGGGGAGAGGCCGTCGACGCCGGCGAGGCGGGCCTCCAGGTCCTCCGCGTAGAGGTTGCGTCCGCGTACCTTGAGGCTGTCGCCGGCCCGACCGAGGACGAACAGTTGGCCGTCGTGGAGGAAGCCGTGGTCGCCGGTGCGCAGCCGGCCTCCGGCGAAGGTGGCGTCAGGTGCGTCGGGCCCGTGGTATCCGGCGGCCACTGACCGGCCGGTCAGCGCGATCTCCCCGACGACGTCGGGCGGCAGCGGCCTGCCCTCGTCGTCGACGACGCTCACCGCGACGCCGTCGCGGGCACCGCCGCAGCCGACCAACCAGTCGTCGTCGGCCGACGGGTCGGTTCCGACCTCCTCGACGGCGGTCACCTCGACCGGCTCGCCGGGGCGCAGCTCGCCGGCGACCCGCAGCGCCACCGGTGGTGGGGCCAGGTGCAGGCCGGTCGCCACGAGGGTGTTCTCGGCCAGCCCGTACGCGGGCAGGAAGGCGCGGGTGCGGAACCCGTACGGGCCGAGCAGCGCCGAGAACGACTCCAGGGTGCCCCGGCTGACCCGTTCGGCGCCGACGATCGCGGCCCGCCAGCCGCTGAAGTCCATCCCGGCCAGCTCGTCCGGGCCGATCCGCCGGGCGGCGTAGGCGTAGCCGAAGGTGGGTGCGGCGGTCAGCGTCGCGCCCTGCTCGCCGAAGCAGGACAGCCAGCGTCGGGGCGAGCGGATGAACTGGTCAGGTCGCATGGCGAGGATGTCGCTCTGGTTGAGCACCGGGGCCAACGTGCAGCCGATCAGCCCCATGTCGTGGTAGGTGGGCAGCCAGGTGGCGGTCACGTCCGCGGCACCCATGTCGAGCCAGCGGCGGATCGCGGTGATGTTGGCCAGGAGGTTGTCGGCGCGGATCGCGACCGCCCGGGGGTGGCCTGACGATCCGGAGGTGAACTGGACCAGCGCCACCTCGTCCCCGGCCGGTGGCGTCGGGTGGTCGGCGGCGGTCGCGCCGGGACGGCCCGGCCGGTCGGTGCCCGGGTCGCCGGGAACGGTCAGCACGGTCACCGCCAGACCGGCGGCGGCTGCGGCGCCGCGGGCGGTCCCGGCCAGGTGCGGGTCGACCAGCACGGTGCGGGTGCCGGCCACCCGCATCAGGTGGGTCAGCTGCCCCGGGTACGCCGCACCCGCGCCGAGCCCGGCGGGCGGCGGCACCGGGTTGACCACCCCGCCGGCCGCCAGCACTCCGAAGAAACCGGCCAGGAACGTCTCCGGTGACACCAGCAGGAGCGAAACCACCTCACCCCGGCGCAGTCCCGTGCCGCGCAGCAGTCCGGCCACGTCCAGTGCGGCGGCGGCGAGCGCGGGGAAGTCGTGCCGGGCCCAACCGGCGTCGTCGGTGGCCACCCGTATTCCGTGGCCGGTACGCGGCTCGGTGAGCCAGCCGGTCAGGCTCATGGCGTCGTCATCCGGCTGCCTGACTGACCAGCGCCACCACGTCGGCGACCGTGACGACGTCCATCGCCTCGTCGTCGGAGATCGGGGGCAGGTCGAACCGCCGCTCCAACGCGACGGCCAGTTCGATGAGCGTGAGCGAGTCGAAGTGCAGGTCCTCGACGAGTCGCTGGCCGTCGGTGACGTCCCCGGCCGGCTGGGGTGCCATGCTGGCCACCAGTTGGCGGACCGTCACCTCGACGGGCTCTGCCATCGGACTTTCTCCTTCTTCCTCAGTTCAGGCTCCGGTTTCCTCAGCTCAGGCTCCGGTTTCCTCAGTTCAGGCTCCGGATCGGATGTGGCACGCCGTGCCGGTTCTCGTAGTCGGCGACGGCCCGCTCCTCGGCGGCCCGCCACACCTCGGTGACCTGTGCGTCGACGTCGTCGAGACCGGCGGCGCGCACGCGGCGCAGCAGCGCGTCCCGGGCGGTGTCCCACTGGTCGCGCAGTTGCCGGCCCCGGGCCCGGACCACCATCGGCAGCGCCGACGGGTTGCGCCGCTCCGGTCCGACCAGCACGTGCACCACGTACGGGACGGCGTCGAGGACCCGGTCGCCGACGAGCTGCCGGCGGCCGTTGTCCACCGCGTGGCGCATCGCCCAGACGCCGAAGCCGACGTGCCGGGACTCGTCGCGGATCACGTTGCGCAGTCCCTCGGCCAGCACGGGCAGTTGCCCGCAGCGGCGGACCGCTTCGGCCACCGAGCGCAGCACGACCAGCGCGAGCGCCCCCTCGGCCACCACGTGGTAGGTGGTCACCGCGGCGTACCAGGCGTCGCGGTCGTCCGGGTCACGCCGTACGTGTTCGGTCTGTTCCAGCAGGTAGGCGTCGAACAGTTCCACCGTGGCGGCGGAGGCCTCCGCGCGGCACCGTCGCGCGTACGCGTCGGGTGGCTCGGTGGCCCCTTCCACCGCCCGGAGGTAGCCCAGGAAGAAGATGCTGTGCCGGCTCTCGTCCACGAGCTGGCTGGAGAGGTAGAACTGGGCGGCCTGGGTGGGGGCCGCGTACACCAGGGGGGTCAGCAGTCGGGCGACGGCGACCTCGCCGACGGCGAGTTCGACGAGGGCGGCCTTGAGTTCCTGGTAGAGGAAGGGTCGCAGCGCCTGCCACGCCGGGCGGTCGGCGGCCATCGGCAGGTCCTGGGTGGACCAGTTCTGCCGCTCCCAGCGCAGGTACAGGCTCTCGGGGGTGGTCTCCCGGTCGTCGATGAGCTGTTCGTCGAGGACGGCCGTCACCGTGGGACTCCTTTCCCGTGGCGGCCCTGCGTCACGGGCCGCACCGGTGGCAACCGGCGGTGGGATCGACCGGAGGAACGGCACCGACCAGTGATCACCTAGAGAATCGGCGAGCGGATGCCGGGTGTCAAGCAGGGCTCTGCGGCACTGTCCGAACAGGAGCGCGGTGGCGACTTCCCGGTGCCCCGACCGTGAAACTCCGCGTCCTCTTCCGGCAACGGGCGTGTGGTAGAAAGGCAGGAATTTTCGTCGGCGGCGCCGACTACGAGGTTGCGGAGGGGAAGCCCGACATGGGGGTACGCGCCGTGGCACGGGCGAGCCTCGTCGATCTCGTCCGCGAACAGGCCCACCGTGACGCGTCGGGCGTGGCGGTGGTCGACGACAGCGGCGTGCTGACCTACGGCGACCTCGATCGGGAGAGCAGCCGCCTGGCTCACGTCCTGGCGTCCCGTGGGCTGCGGCCGGGCGACCGGGTCGTCCTGCTGCTCCCCCGGTCCGCCGCAGCGATCTGCGCCATCTTCGCGGTGTTGAAGTGCCGTGGCGTCTACGTCCCGCTGGACACCGCCAGCCCACCGGCCCGGCTGCGGCCCCGGATCGTCGCGGCCGAGCCCCGGTTGATGATCGGGGACGCCGGCACCCACCGTCTGCTCCGGCGGTGCTGGGACGGTCCGTCGGCCGTGACGGTCTGGCTCACCGACCCACCGCCGGACGCGCGGCGACCGGCGGACGTCCTGCCGGCCGAGGTTTCCGCCGCACCGGCCACGCCACCGGCCGCCGAACCGGCCCCCACCGACCTCGCGTACCTGCTCTTCACCTCGGGTTCGACAGGGACGCCGAAGGGGGTGCCGATCACGCATGACAGCGTGCTGAGTCTCGCCTCCTGGGCGCGGGAGCACTTCCGACTGACCAGCGCGGACCGGCTCTCCTGCCACTCGGCGCTGTCGTTCGACTTCTCCGTGCTCGACGTCTACTCGGCGGTGGCGGCCGGCGCGTCGCTGCACCTGGTCCCGGCGCACTACAACCTCGTACCCGACCTGCTGGCGCGGTTCATCCGTGAGTCGCGGCTGACCCAGTGGTCGTCCGTGCCGTCGGTCCTGATGGCGATGGCCGGCCGTGGCGTGGTGCGGGACATGCCGGAACTGCGCCGGGTGGTCTGGTGCGGGGACGTCTTTCCGGTCGACGGGCTGCGCCACTGGATGGCGAACCTGCCACACGTCCGGTTCACCAACCTCTACGGGCCCACCGAGACAACCGTCGCGAGCAGCTACCACGACGTCGGGTCGACGCCGGCGCCGGGCGCCGACGTGCCGATCGGCACCCCGCTGCCCGGTGAACGCCTGGGGGTGTTCGACGAACACCGGCGGCCGGTGCCGACCGGCGTGGTCGGTGACCTGCACATCGCCGGGGTCGGGCTCAGCCCGGGATACTGGCGGAGCCCGGCGGAGACGGCGGCGGCGTTCGGCACCGTCGAGGGGGACGACGCCACCCGCTGGTACCGCACCGGGGACCGGGCCAGCATCGACGAGCAGGGGCTCGCCCACTTCCACGGTCGCGGCGACCGGCAGATCAAGTCCCGCGGGTACCGCATCGAACTCGACGAGATCGCCCGGGTGGCACGGCAGCTGCCGGAGTTCGCCGACGTGGCGGTCGTGGCGGTGGACTCCCCCGAGGCCGCCGGGCGCGAGATCGGCCTCGCCTACGTGGCCTCCGGCGGCCGGCCACCCGACCACGCGGCGGTACGGTCCGAACTGGCCCGGACGTTACCCCCGTACATGTTGCCGACGCGCTGGCTGGCGGTGGAGGCGATCGACACGAACGGCAACGGCAAGGTCGACTATCCGGCGCTGACCCGACGGTTCCTCGACCAGGCCGACGCGGCCCCGCCCGGAACGGAGACCTAGATGTCGTCACCCACCACCTGGCCGGCGTCGTTCGAGGCGATCCTGCGCCGTTACCTGGCGGCGCTCCGCGTGGACGAGGACATCCCGGCGGAGCCGCTCGTCGACCTGGGCCTGGACTCGTTGCGGGCGACGGCGCTGCTGGCGGAGCTGGAGCAGGAGTTCGGTGTCGACTTCGGCGACGAGGTGCTCGACCCCGCGTTGTTCTCCAGCGCCGCCCACATGTGGGCGGTGGTCCAGGAGCTGACGGACGATCCCTTGTCGCACGCCCCACAGTGACCGGTCGCGGTGGCCGGCTGCGGTGTGGTCGCCGCCGTCCGGTCGCGCGCCGAACCGCCGGGCGGTCCTTCACCGCGCGCTCTTCCCTCGTCAGCGCGGCCGGCCCCCGATGATCGAGAGCATGCCGGGATGATCCGACGCGGGGCGAAACTGGCGTACGCGTTCGCCGAGGCCACCGTCCCGCGCATCACCCTGGTGCTGCGCAAAGCGTACGGCGGCGGCTACGGTGTCATGGGCTCCGAACATCTCGGTGCCGACATGAACTTCGCCTGGCCCACCGCGGAGATCGCCGTAATGGGTGCCCCTGCCGCAGTTGACATCCTGCACCGCGCGGAACTCGCCACCGCGGCTGAGCCGGAACAGGCCCGGGCCAAGCTGATGGAGGACTACCAGGCGAAGTACGGCTCGCCGTACCTGGCCGCCGAACGCGGCTTCATCGACGCCGTCATCCCGCCGGCGGACTCCCGCAGGCAGATAGCGGCCGCCCTGCGCCTGCTCAGCCGGAGGCCGCTGGCAGAACGGACCGCGAAGCACGGCAACATTCCGCTCTAGCCCGGGATCTGTCCAGCCGGCCCGCGGTGGGCACCGCGTCCCGACGTCGCCGCGCCCGCACCGGCCGGTGCCGCGCTGCCCGTAGGGGCAACCCGGACTGCCCGCAGGACCGGCCGGCGACCGGGGAAGGGGCCGGCAGATCCGGCGCACGCTGGTGCGGACCCGCCCACCGACCGGGAGACAGGCGTGCATCCGCATCAGGACGTCCAGCCGGCGCCATGGCAACACACGTTCGCCCCGACCTTCGCCTGGCTCGCCGAACACGAGCCGGCGTACTTCCAGCGCCTCACCTGGGCCGAGACCCAGCAGAACGGCACCTGCCTGGCGATGTTCCATGCCTGGGCCGACGAGCAGGCCGCCCACACCGGCGTCGACCAGCTGCGCCGTAGCCTGGCCACGATCACACTGCTCCAGCAGCACGCCGGTGGGCAACTGGACCGGGACCACCTCGTCGTCGCGCTGGTGGACACCGTCCGGCCGCCGTGGGTCGACCACCCCCTGGCGGTGGCGTTCGGGGAGGTCGATCCGGCGCTCGTCGCGGAGTTCGCACAGATCGACGACATGTACGCCCTGGTCGCCCGGTTGGCGCAGGTGTTCGAGGTGGACACCGGGTTCACGTTCGCCCTCTGGTCGGTCGCCGCCGAGGCCCTCGCCGGCGAGGTCGCCGGGGCGTACCTGCCGTACTTCGCCGCGGCCTGCGACGAGCACCTGCGGCAGTGGTATCTGACCGCCACCGACGCGCAACCGGACCTGACCGGTCAGCCCGGCGACCCGGCACCTGACGGCGGCGACCAGCCGGCGCCCCGGTGGCTGGACTACCTGGAACCCGCCCGGTTCCCGCAGGTGCTGGCGGACTGCCCGGACCTCGCCACCGACATCGCCGACTACAACACGCAGACGTACGCGTTCAACCTCGCCGGGCCGTACCAGGAGGAGTACCGGTCGTCGGTGCACGATGCCATCGCCCGCGTCCTGGCCTGGTACGCCCACCGTCAACCGGTGGTCCTGGGTCGCCTCCAGGCGTTCGGCGGGTGGCAGGGGCAGCCCGACGATCCGGCGACCGCCAACCTGCTGGCCCTCGCCCCGGAGTGGGAGCAGCTCCGCCAGGCGTGCGGGCACCTCACCGCCGCCCTCGAACCCGGCTTCACCGGATATCCGCCGGCCCAGCCGATGCCGGTCCGGGAACAGATCGCGGCGGCGGCACGGGCCCGACTGTCGGCCAGGGAGAACCGGCAGGACGGTGCGGAACCGCCCGAACCGGTCGAAGCGCCGAGAGCCGTCGAGGCACCGCGACCACCATCCCGCCGGCCCGAACGGGACGAGCAGCACGGACGGTCGCCGCTGGGCGGCATCACCGACGAGCAGTGGCGGCAGGTCGCGGCGATCCTGCCCGGCGGAAACCCGCAGCGCAGCCGGCGGTACGACCTCCGGCTGATCGTGGAAGCGATCCACCACCGCAAACGCACCGGCTGCGCCTGGGTGAACATGCCGGGGCACTATCCACCCGCCCGGACCCTCACCAAGTACCAGTCGACCTGGGAGCGGGACGGCACCATGCGGCTGATCGAGGCGATCCTGGGCTAGGCTCCCCCGGCCAGATTCTCCGGACCAGCTCGCCGGGCGACGCCCGGCAGGTCCGGCCGCCGGCGCCACGGTCGGTGTCGCTCAGCATGGTTACCGGACGTCTCCGTCGACGGACCTACCTGAGCGGGACCGCTGCCGCGGCCAGGGTGGCCAGCGACAGTGTCGTGGTCAGCAGCACCGCGCGGCTGGTCACCGCCTCGCCGACGCCGTACTCCTGGCCGAAGATGAAGGTGTTCTGCGCTGTCGGCAGGCCCGCGCACACCACCACGGCGAGCAGCTGCGGCGCGGGCAGGTGCAGGGCCAGTCCTGCCGCGTACGCGACGGCCGGCTGCGCGACGAGCTTCAGCGCGGTGATCACGGCCAGCTCGGCCGGCGCGGCCCGACCAGCCGGCTCGGCCCGGTCGTCGCGCGACGGCGTCGGGTGGTGCAGCGACGCGCCGAGCGCGACCAGGGCGGCCGGAGTAGCGGCGCCCGACAGCAGGGTGAGTGTCGCGTCGGCCGCCGCCGGCAACGGCAGGCCGGCAGCCGAGCAGGCGACACCGAGCAGGGATGCCAGGATCACCGGGTTGCGTACCGGCAGGGAGGCGACCCGGCGGACCCGTACCCTCCCGTCGGGGTCGCGGTGCCGGTCCAGGGCGACCAGGATCACGGGTGCCACCACCAGTACCTGTAGCAGCACCACCTGCGCCAGGAACGCGACGTCGCCGAGGACCTGGGTGGCGATGGGGATGCCGAGGTTCGCCGAGTTGACGTACCCGGCGGCCATGCCCCAGATCGGCCGCTCGCCGGGCTCGCGGCCGAACAGCCGGCTCACCCCGAACCACCCGAGCCCGACGACGGCCGTCGTGCTCACCGCGAAGGCGAGCAGCGGGCGGCCGGCGAACCCGGACAGCGGCATCCCGGACAGCGCCAGGAACAGGGCGGCCGGCATCGCCAACTGGAACACGAACCGGCCGAGCACCGCGGCCCCCGCCTCACCCAGCAGACCCCACCGGTGGGCCGCGTAGCCGACGACGGTGAGAATCCAGATCGGCACGAACGCCGACACCAGGCTCATGCGGGTGTCACCGACGACCGGACGAGGGGGCAACGCGCCCGGTGGACGGCGTCCCCGGGTACCCCGTCATCAGTACCGCCTCGATCCGCGTCACCGCCGGGACGACCGCCCGGAGGCCCTGTCACCGGCCGGCCTGTGTCTCGTCTCCCGCTACCGTACGGACGTGGCGCGGGTACTGGTGACCGGCATGTCGGGCGCGGGAAAGACGACGGTCCTCGACGAGCTTCGCCGGCGGGGTTTCCGCACGGTCGACACGGACTACGGCGGCTGGGAACTGCCCGACGGGACCTGGGACGAGCCGCGGATGAGCGGGTTGCTCGACCGGTACCGCGATCTGGTCGTGTCCGGCACGGAACGAACCCCTGTGGAAGGACTCCCGAACAGCGGGCGGAGATCGCCCATTACATCCATACCGTCGAGCCGCTGCTCCGACGTGGAGCCACCGTCGAACTCGACGGACGTCGGCGGGTTTCCGACCTGGCGGACACCATCGAAGTGCTGGTCGGCAAGGAGCGCTGATCGGCCGCGTACGGGACGATCCCCCGGCCGGGACCGGTCGGGGCGGACCGGCGTCGTCCGGCGTGCCCCGGGCGACAGGTCGTGATTCCTTGGCATGACCGTGGGCGCTGACCGCGAACTGCATGTCGCGCCCGGGCCGTGGCGTCCCCGGCGTTAGACTCGCCGGCCATGGGCCTGCTCACCTTCAGTTTGAACATCACCCTGGACGGTTGCGCCGACCACCAGGAGGGGATCGCCGACGACGAGACACACGCCTTCTTCACCCGGCTGATGGACGAGGCCGGGGCGATGCTGTGGGGTCGGGTCACCTACGAGATGATGGAGAGCGCCTGGCCGGCCGTCGCCCGCGGCGACCAGGAGGCGCCACCGGCGATGCAGGAGTGGGCGGCCAAGTTGGAGGCCAAACCCAAGTACGTGGTGTCGTCGACGCGCACGGACTTCCCGTGGACCAACAGCCACCACATCGCCGGCGACCTGCGCGAGGGCGTGCAGAAGCTCAAGGACGCGACCCCGGACGGGGTCCTGCTCGGTAGCGGCAACCTCGCGACCGAGCTGGACCGCCTCGACCTGATCGACGAGTACCGGATGCTCGTTCAACCCCGGATCGCCGGTCACGGCCCGACCCTGTACCAGGGCGGGCTGCCCGCCACCCGCCGACTCGAACTGATCTCGGCGGAGCCGATGCGCAACGGTGTAGTGGCCGTGCACTACCGCCGCGCAGGCTGATCACCGGAGTCCCAGGATCGTCCACGGCATAACACCGAGCGCGAGGGCCCCCGTACGCAGTTCCGCGTTGCGTCGGAGTCTCGGTCTGACGCTTCGCCTTCGCCGTGATCATATGTCGCCGGCCGCCCCCTTCCGACCCGTCGCCGGCCTGACAGGCCGGTCAGACGGTGCGTCGGTCGGTGGGAGTGACGACGTCGAAATAGGGGAAGGTGTCCGAGATCCGGTCCGGGTCCGGGCTGAAGCCGTTGGCGAGCGGCGAGTTCGTCGTCAGCGAGAGCATGACGTCCATGACGTTGTCACGCAGCGCCCGACCGTTGAACGTGGCAAAGGTGAACGCCGCCGGCGTCCCGAGTTCGTAGGGCAGGTTCAATGCTCCGAACCTGGCGAGCACCTGCTCCGCGTAGGCCGCGGGGTCGCCGACGGTGCCGGCCAGGGTCGTGATGTCCCGGATCGCGGCACCGATCTGTGCGGTGAACGGGCTGTCGTCCCCGTCGGAGGAGGTCCGGTTGTAGGCCTCACGCTGCTCTTCGGCGGCCAGGTACAGGTGGGTCAGGAGCGGGAGGCCCCATCGGGACACCTGCTGTTCCGGTGCATGACCGTGGAGGGAGATGGTGGCCCAGGCGTGCACATGGCCGGATCCGATGGTGCTCTGGGGCACCTCGAGCACGATGACGGCGACCTGGCGGGCAGCGAAGAAGTTCTCGCGGCTGTCGAACGCCTCGGGCTCGTACCTGCCCTGCGCGAGTGCTGCGGCGAACGCCTCCTGGCCGGCGGCGTTCCCTGCGAAGGCATCGCGGGCCTGCCCGGTGAAGGCTCTGGCGACACCGTTGTCGGCCACGTGCGAGGTACGTCCCCTGAGGACCTCGTCGCCGTCGACTCCGCTGCGCGAGGCGGTCCCTTCTGCTCGGTGAACGGTGAACGCCTGCTCGTGGTCACCGTTCTCGGCGTGGGTGGCCTCACCGAACCGGACCTTGAACGACACGTCTTCGACCCCGTCACCGTCGGTGTCGAATCGGAAGGTGTAGACACCCTCGTTCCGGAACAGCCCGCTCCTGCCCGCAGCGGCCTCGGGGTTGACCGTCATGGCCATGGTGGTGAACCCGGAGCGTCCGCTGAACAGGTAGAAGTCGCACAGGTTGAGACGCGGGTCCTCCATCGAGGTCGGGGTGTCGAAGTGGTGGGACATCAGGGTTCCTCCCGGTCGTCGATCGCTGAGGGACGCTCGTCGGTGAAGCGGCGGCGGGCAGGCGGCTGGTCGCCGCGGCGCCGCCTCGGAGCGTCAGCCCTTGAGCAGTTCGGCCGGGATCGTCTGGTCCTCGAGGTTCAGCGGCGGCCCCAGGATAGTCTGGCCGGTGGCCTCGGACGCCGCAGCGATCGCGTCGGACGTCAGCTCCCAGCCGTCCGGACGCGGCTGTCGCACGTCACGGCCGGCGCGCCGGAAGAAGCTCTCCAGGCCCGCCGGAGTCGTGACCGTGACGATCTCGGCATCGGAGGTGAGCCGGTAGGCCATCGGCACACCGCGGGGCACGACGCAGAGGCCACCGGCCGCCAGCTCGTACCGGTGCCCGCCGACCCAGAAGACACCGCTGCCGCTGAGCAGCAGCATGATCTCGTCCTCACGGCTGTGGACGTGGACCGGCGACGCCGAACCGGCTCTGGCGCTGGATCGGAACAGGGTCAACTGACCGCCCGTGTGCTCCCCGCTGAGCGGGATCCGGATGAGCCGTCCGCCGATCCATTCGACCGCCTCCTGCTCGTCCGGCTGGGCCGCATACGGCGTTCCGACGGCCTGCGTGCCGGTGGAGACCACGGGCAGGGTGCCGTCCGGGCCCAGAGGCGGGCCGAGAATCGTCTGGCCGTTCGCCGCAGCTGCCTTGCCCATGGTCTCCGGTGTGATGCTCCATCCCTCGGGCTTCGGCTCGGCACGGTCGTGACCGGCTCCGCGGAAGAAGCCTTCGAGCCCGGACGGCGTGCTCAAGGCGAGCATCTCGGCGTCGGAGGTGATCCGGTAGGCGTGCGGGACCTCACGCGGCAGGAACGCGACCCCACCCTCCTCGACCTCGAAGCGGTGTGTGCCGGACCAGAAGGTGGCGCTTCCGCTCAGCATCATGACGATTTCGTCTTCGCGGGAGTGCACGTGGGCCGGGGAAGCCGCCCCCGCCGGGGCGAAGGACCGGAACATCGCCAGCTGCCCGCCGGTGTGCTCGCCGGCCAGCAGAACCTGCATGGTTCCGCCGTTGAGCCACTCCAGCTGCTGGTGTTGGGAAGCTTGCGCTACGTAGGGGAATGTCATGGATCAGTCCGTCCGACTCGTCGTGCGTGTACTGCCACGTGCCACGCTAGGCAGCGGAGCCGGGACGTCAGCAGACCGGAAAACGGGGATTGATCCTAACCATCAAACGTCGTACGATGGTTAGTTCTATGGCACGTCTATCAGTAGCGGAACGCGATGCCCTGCAAGGCGTCGAGCGCGCCTGCCGGGCCGACTCGGAGCCTCGAGCTCTCCGGGCCGAGATCGCGACCCGGCTCAGCCGGGTGATCGCACACGACGCCTACTGCTTCGCCGCCGCCGACCCGCACACCCTCCTACTCGCCGACGAGGTGTCCCACAACATCCCCGCCGGAGGTGAGTCGATCGCCGCGTACAACGAATACCTGGTGGACGACGTCGACAAGTTCGCCGACCTGGCCCGATCCCGGCAGACGGTGGGCGTCCTCGGCCTCAGCACCGGCGGCGAGCCGGGACGCAGCCACCGGTTTCGCACCGTGCTGCCCATGATGGAGGCCAGGGACGAGATGCGGATCGTCTTCCTCGCCGGCCAACACTGCTGGGGGGCGATCTCCCTGTTCCGCGGTCACGACCGGGCCGGATTCACCCCGCACGAGGCGGCCTTGGCCCGGGCGGCGGCGCGCCCCATCGCGGCCGCGTTGCGCCGCGCCGCCTGCCGGCCCGGCACCTCGCCGGACGACCTCGCGGAACCATCAGGTCCCGGCGTTCTGCTTTTCGACCACAGCGACACGTTGACGATCGCCAACGAGGCCGCCCAGCGCTGGCTGGAGGAGCTCTCACCGCACCGGGTCGCGCTGCACGAGGTGTGTGCGGCCACCCGTGCGGGCCGAGGCTCGACGTATGTCCGGTTCCGATCGAGGACAGGTCGATGGCTCTCGCTCTACGGTTCGACGGTGAACAACGGCGGCGTGTCCGTCGTCATCCAGCCCACGCCGACGTCCGACACCGTCCGCGTGCTCGCGCTCGCGCACGCGCTGACCTCGCGGGAGCAGCAGGTGCTGCAGTGCGTGATCGCAGGCACGCCCACCGCCACGATCGCCGCCGAGCTCCAGATCACGGCGAACACCGTACAGAACCACCTGAAATCGCTGTTCGCCAAGTTCGGCGTGTCCAGTCGCGGCCAACTGGTCCCGCAGGTGATCGGGGAGATCTACCAGCTCTGAGAGGAAGCCGGCGGCCCACACCGACCGGACGGCCCGGCTGGGCCCCAGCGGCCCATGTCCAGTACGCCGCGGAGCGGTCGTCGTGCGTACCGGTCGTCAACGGGCAGCACGGCGACGCCATGGTGGTGGAGCGGCGCGACGACGTGGCCGAGGCCCGCAGCTGCCGCCCGTCACTGACCGGACGCTTGCCATACACTGAATCTCACACGGATGTGAGGTAAGGACAGGGGGTAGTCATGACCGCCACCATCCGGATCGGTGAACTCGCCGCCCGCACCGGGGTCAGCGTGCGCTCCCTGCGCTACTACGAGGAGCAGGGCCTACTCACCAGCGAGCGCAGCGCGAGCGGGCACCGCCGCTACGTCGAGGGCCAGGTCGAACGGATCCTGTTCATCCAGCGGCTGTTCTCCGCCGGCCTGAGCAGTCGGACGATCGTCGACCTGCTGCCCTGCGTCGATTCTCCGAACGCGGACGCCTCCGAGGCGGCTCTGGAACGCATGAACCAGGAGCGGGTCCGGCTCGAACGGCACATCGAGGATCTGATCGGGACCCGTGCGGCGCTGGACGAGCTGATCGCCGCCAACCGCGCGCACCGCCCGGAACCCACCGACACGTGAGCCGTCGCGATCCACATGTAGTGCAGACTGATCTCCGCCGTCCCGGTGTCGTCCGCCACGTCTCGACCGCAGGGCTTGCATCTGACATCAATGTCAGATTCTACGGTGACGGCATGGCATCACTCTTCGACAATGTCCCCCTCGGCCGCCTCCGGCTTCCCAACCGGCTGGTGATGGCCCCGATGAGCAGGGTGCGCTCCAACCGTGAGGGGCTCGCGACCGCGTCGATGGCGACGTACTACGCCCAACGGGCCAGCGCCGGTCTGATCATCACCGAGGGCGTGCACCCCAGCCCGGTCGGACAGTCCAACCCGCTCACGCCGGGGCTGCACACCCCGGCGCAGGTCGACTCCTGGCGGCAGGTCACCTCCGCCGTGCACACCAACGGGGGCAGGATCTTCGCGCAGATCATGCACGCGGGTCGGATCAGCCACCCGGACACGACCGGCCACCAGCCGGTCGCACCCTCCGCGGTCGCCGCCCGCGGGACCTACGTGTTCACCCCCACCGGACCGCAGCTCGTGCCGACGCCACGCGCGCTGTCGACAGCGGAGGTGCCGGGTGAGGTGGAGTCCATCGCGGCGGCGGCGGCCAACGCGGTCCGGGCCGGCTTCGACGGCGTGGAGCTGCACGGCGCGAACGGGTACCTGATCGGACAGTTCCTCTCCGGCAACGCCAACCTCCGCACCGACCGCTACGGCGGTTCCGTCACCGGGCGCATCCGCTTCGCCGTGGAGGCGGTCGCCGCCACGATCGACGCGGTGGGCGCGCACCGCGTCGGGTTGCGGTTGTCGCCCGGCGCCGGCATCGCCGACGCCATCGACACCGACACCGCAGAGGTGTACGGCGCGCTGCTCGCCGAACTCGTCCCGCTCGGGCCGGCGTACGTGCACCTGGCCGGCACCGACGAGCAGCTGCTGCTCGGACTGCGCCGCGCCTGGCCCGGCACGCTCATCGTCAACCCCTCGGCGGCGAACAGTGCCGTGGCGGCGACCCGGGACGACGCCGAGCGGTGGCTGGCCCACGGGGCGGATCTGATCTCGCTCGGCCGCGCGTACCTCGCCAACCCCGACCTGGTCGAACGGTTCCGGGCGGATCTGCCGCTGGCGGTCGCCGACCAGGGCACCTACTACGTCGGCGGCGACGACGGCTACCTCACCTATCCGGCGTACGCCCACCCACGCGCGACCGCGACGGAGTCGGTATGACGTGAACGTCGCCATGGACCGGTCGTCCCGTCGGTGAGGTCGACCGGTCAGTCGTGCCGGGTGCGCCCGTAGTGCCGGCGGGCCTTGAGCCGGTTGCCGCAGGCGGCCATCGAGCACCACCGGCCGGTGTTCGACCGGCTGCGGTCGAGGAGGAACAGGGCGCACTCGTCGTTCGCGCAGGCGCGCAGCCGGCCGGGTCGGGTGCGCTCCAGCTCGTCCCAGGCCATGATCGCCTCGGCCAGCACGGTTCGCGTCGGCGTGGCCTGGATCGTCCAGGTCAGTCGGCCGTCACCGGTGATCGACGGCCGCGACGACACACCCTCCAGCAGCGCCGTCAGCGCCGACGGCGGCTGGTCGCCCCGGACGACCGCCTGAAGCACGTCCCGGCCGGCCCGCAGCGCCGCCGGGTCGTCGACGTCCAGGGACAGGGTGTCGGTCGGTGTGCCGTCGATCACCGGCGTGCTGTTGAGCAGTGTCAATAGCAGCTCTTCACTCAATCTAACCCCCACGGTCCGCTTGACAGGTTACCCCACACGACGCAGGATCTAACCATCTCCAATCCTCAAGGAGGTTAGTCATGGTGCATCATCGGTACACGACCGTCGACGGACACCGCGTCTTCTACCGGGAGGCCGGTGATCCCGCTCAGCCCACCATCGTCCTGCTGCACGGATACCCGACCAGCTCGTTCATGTTCCGCGAACTGATCCCCGAGCTCGCCGGTGACTTCCACGTGATCGCGCCGGACCACCTCGGCTTCGGGCTGTCCGACGCCCCGCCCGCGGACACGTTCACCTACAGCTTCGACGCGCTCAGCCGGATCACCGCGAAACTGCTGGCCGACCTCGGGATCCAGCGGTACACGATCTACGTGCAGGACTACGGCGCCCCGATCGGCTGGCGGCTGGCGCTGAGCGACCCGTCGGCGATCAACGGCATCATCTCCCAGAACGGCAACGCGTACGAGGCCGGCTTCATCCCCTCCTTCTGGGAACCGGTGTGGGCCTACCACCGCGAGCGCACCGAGGCCACCGAGAACGCGATGCGGCAGGCGCTGACCCTGGAGGCGATCCGCTGGCAGTACCTCACCGGCGTAAAGGACCCGACGCTTGTCGACCCGACCGTCTGGTGGCACGACTTCGCGCTGGTCAATCGGCCGGGCAACGACGCCGTGCAGCTCGCGCTGTTCGCCGACTACGCCAGCAACGTCCCGCTCTACCAGCGACTGCACGCATACTTCCGCGAGCACCAGCCGCCGCTGCTGGCCGTCTGGGGCGAGGGCGACGAGATCTTCGGGCCGGCCGGTGTCCATGCGTTCGCCGACGACCTGCCCGACGCCGAGGTCCACCTGCTACCGGGCGGCCATTTCCTGCTGGAGACCGCGGTCGACGAGGTCGCCCAGCTGATCCGTGACTTCCGGGCGAAGCTGCGCACCTGACCGACGCCGGACGCCCGGACCACCGGCCGATCCGGCTTTGCTGCGGTCGCCGCGGACACCGGCCCAGCGAGGCCGGTGTCGAGTGCGGACCATACCAACGCGTTCGCCGTCGTCCTCGTCACCCGGGCGGTGCCGATGCGAGGCGAGGCCGGCCCTGCTCGGTTCGTCGGCCATCCTCGGCCCACCGACAGGTGCAGCGGCGGGAGATCGTCCGGCCAGCTCTCGGCCCTGAGCTTAGGGGTCCGTATGAGCCCGGCTCGCGGCGGTGGCTCTAATACTGTCCTCAGGTAGGTCGGGGAGGATGATCGGCAAACGCGTCGATGGGAAGGGGCGGGCCGGCGTGCGGATCATGATCGCGGATGACGAGAAGGCCATCCGTGAGTCACTGGAGCGGGTGCTCCAGGTGGAGGGATACGACATCAGCACCGCCGCCAACGGTCTCGCCGTGCTCGACGGGATCCACGGGCCGGACGGTGACGCGCTGGATCTGCTGATCCTCGACGTGATGATGCCTCGCCTCGGTGGGTTGGAAACCTGCCGACGGCTGCGGGCCGCCGGTCGGGATCTGCCCGTGTTGATGCTGACCGCCCGTGATCAGGTCTCCGACCGCGTCGCCGGGCTGGACGCGGGCGCCGACGACTATCTGCCCAAGCCGTTCGCCACTGAGGAGTTACTGGCCAGGGTGCGTGCCCTGCTGCGCCGCCGCAGCTCGGGCGACGCAGAGTCGCCGATCCTGTCGTTCGCCGACGTCCGCCTCGATCCCGACAGGTTCGAGGCGTGGCGGGGTGTGCGACCGCTACGCCTGACCCGGACCGAGTTCTCCCTGTTGCAGGTCCTCATGCGCAACGCGACCCGGGTGTTGACCCGCGACGCGCTGTTCGAGGCGATCTGGGGCTTCGACATGACCACCACCGCCAACAACCTGCAGGTGTACGTGAGTTACCTGCGCCGCAAGCTGGAGGCCGAGGGTGAACCCCGACTGATCTACACGCTGCGCGGTCTGGGGTACACGTTGCGGGAGAGCCCTCCGTGAGCGGGCTCGTCGGCCGCGCGCAGCGCCGGCTGAGCCGGTGGTGGCGTCGGCAGTCGCTACGGAGCAGACTGACGGTGATCGCGGCGACAGCCATCGCGGTCAGCGTGTTCGTGGCTTTCCAGGTGGCCAGCGAGCTGATGGACCAGAAGCTGCGGCACACGGCCGAGACCCAGCTACGCGCCGACGCCCGCGTGCTGGCGACGAGCGCACAGCGCTCCGGTCTGACGCAGGTCCAGCTACCGCCGTACTCCGGGTCCGGTCGGCTGGTGCGGCTCATCCTGCCCGACGGCTCGACCCGGACACCGGCCGGCCAACCCGCGCTGCCCGCCGTCAGTGAGGGCGCCGGGCGTGTGGCGCAGGGGGCGTCGTCCGATCTGCTGGAGTCGACCGACTGGAACGACGGTTACCGCATCTACACGCTGCGGGCGGTTGACGGCGCGGTCCAGGTGGTCGACCTCGCCGACGACGGCCCGATCAACCAGTTCGGGTTCGGCATGCTGCTGATCGGGTTGTTCTGCGTGGTCGGCGGCGCCCTCGTCGGGCGGACCGTGGCGCGGACCGGGCTGGCCCCGATCGACCGGCTGACCGCCGCCGCGGTACGTGTCGCGCACACCCAGGATCTCGACGCCGACATCCCGAACGAGGGCGGCGGGGAGATCCGGCGACTGATCCAGGCGATCAACGACATGCTGGCCGCGCTGCGGGACTCCCGACAGGCCCAGCGGCTACTCGCCGAGGACGCCGCCCACGAACTCAAGACCCCGCTCACCAGCCTGCGCCTCAACATCGAGTTGCTGATCCGCCTCGATCGGCGCGGTACCCTCGGCACCGCCCTCCCGGCGGAAAGCCGCACCCGGCTGCTCAACGATCTCGGTGCCCAGGTCGCCGAACTGAGCACCCTCGCCGCCGAGCTGACCGACCTGGCACGCGGTGACGTCAGCGACGAGAGCACCGAGCTGCTCGATCTCGCCGACGTGGTGGTGGCCGCTACGACCCAGGCCCGTTCCCGGATGCCCGACATCGAGGTCGCGCTCGACGTGACCTCCGTGTGGGTCGGCGGACGTCCCGCTGCTCTGCGACGGGCAGTGCTCAACCTCATCGACAACGCCGGCAAGTGGTCCCCCTCTGACCAGGTGGTCCAGATCCGGCTCCGGGCCGAGGACACGTCGGCGGTGCTCGAGGTCGACGACGCCGGGCCGGGCATCGACGATGCCGACGTACCACGGGTGTTCGACCGGTTCTACCGGGCCGAGGGCGCGCGGGCGCTACCGGGATCCGGTCTGGGCCTCTCGATCGTGAAGCGGGTCGTCCACGCCCATGGTGGCCGGGTCACCGTCGTCCGCTCCGCACGCGGTGGCGCGCTGCTGCGGGTCGACCTTCCGGCCGCGGCCCCGCCCGCTCCGTTCGCTGCCACGGAGGGCACCGCAGTACGCTGACCCACCCCGCAGCGCGACACACCATAGGAGGCAGCAGCCATCAAGCATGGCTGCGCGCGGCTCACCCCAGGGTAGGACCACGGGCACTCGGCTCCGGCCGCACGGCGCACGACGGGAGTGCTGCTGGTCGACCCGTTCCGGGTTGGTGTACGTGATGCCAGACGACATCGCCGGCGGCTCCGACTCGGCCAGGACTCCGGCCAGCAGCCGGCAAGCGTGCCGTCCAAGGCTTCCCGCGGAAACGCGTGAGGATCGATTCTCAAAGACCGATACCCGCCAGGCACGTCTCGCTACGGCACCGCACCGCCACGCGCGTCACCAGCGCGAACCCGTATTGGCTGAGACTGCGCGATACCGCGACCGCCACTCGGACCGACGACGAGATCCGGGGCGGGCCCCTGGGTGCCCGTCCCGGATCTCGTACGTGTCTGCGCGCTCACCGTTGCAGGGCGGGCTCCTCGTCGTCGACGAGCGTCCGCCGACGGTCCGGCAGTTCCACAGGTCGCGACAGCCGGCTCGGCCACCAGATCCGCCGACCGATCAGCAGGGTGAGGGCAGGCACCAGTACCGACCGCACCAGCAGGGCGTCCAGCAGCACGCCGAAGGCGACCAGGAACCCGACCTCGACCAGCATCACCAGCGGAAGCGTGACGAGGACCGCGAACGTGGCCGCCAGGACCAGGCCTGCCGAGGTGATGACGCCGCCGGTGGCGGAGAGAGCCTTGAGCATGCCGTCTCTGGTGCCCAGACGTACGGTCTCCTCGCGGGCCCGGCTGGCCAGGAAGATGTTGTAGTCGACGCCGAGTGCCACCAGGAACAGGAACGCCAGCAGCGGCACCGAATAGTCGATGCCCTTGAATCCGAGGATCGTGTCGAAGATGAACACGCTGCCGCCGAAGGCCGCAGCGAATGAGACGACCACGGTCGCCATCAGGACCAGCGGGGCGACGATCGCGCGCAGCAGCAGCGCCAGGACGATCAGAACGACGGCGAGCACCAGCGGGATCACCAGCTTCTCGTCGCGCCTGGTGGTCACCTCGGTGTCGAGGTTCTCCGCACTCGGCCCGCCGACGATCGCCTCGGCTCCGCTCACCGTGTGCACGGCGGTGCGTACCCGCCTGATCGTGTCGTACTCCGCGGGGGTGTCCGGCGCGTCGGTCGGGAACACCGAGATGTCGGTCCAGCCTCCACTGGTCCGGCCCGGGATGGCCTGGGCCACGCCGGGGGTGCGCCTGGCGATGTCGAGAACCTGCTCCTGGTACGCCGGCCGCGTGAAGATCGTCATCGGCTGGCCGCCGAGTTCCGGGAAGTGCTGACGCAGGACCGTGAAGCCGGTGACCGACTCCGGCGCGTTCAGGAACTGGTCCTGCTCCTGCAGGGCTGCGGTGTTTCCGGTCAGCCCGACGGTGAGCAGGCCGAGGATTCCGAACGAACCGAGCGTCGCCACCCACCGGCGGCGGCTGATGGCGGTGCCGAGCCGTCCCCACAGACCCGGCTTCTTCTGCACAGTGGTGTCGAACCGTGGGATGGCCGGCCAGAAGATCCGCCTGCCGAGCACCACCAGCATCGCCGGGAACAGCGTCAGCATGGCCACCAGCGCGCACAGGATGCCGGCCGCGCCGATCGGGCCGAGCCCGCTGGTGCTGTTCAGGTCCGCGGCGAGCAGGCAGAGCAGGCCGGCGACCACGGTGGCCGCGGACGCGACGATGGCCGGCGCAGCACCGCGCAGCGCGTGGACCATCGCGACCCGGACGTTCTCGTGGTGGTGCAGTGTCTCCCGGTATCGAGCGATGAGCAGCAGCGCGTAGTCCGTGCCGACGCCGAACACCAGGATGGTCAGTAGCGCCGAGTTCTGGTCGTTGACCACGATGCCGAAGCCCTTGACGAGCAGGTAGACGCTTGCCATCGCCGTCAGTGCGGCCGCGCCCACCGCCACGAGCGGGATGAACCACAGCACCGGACTGCGGTAGGTGAGGACGAGCAGGACCGTGACGACGATGACGGTGGTGAGGAAGACCTGCAGGTCGATGCCATCGAAGACGGCGTCCATGTCGCCGTCGATCGCGGCGGGGCCGGTCACGTCGAGTTCCAGGCCGGCGGGGCGGTCCTTCGCGGCGTCACGCAACGGGCCGACGATGGCCTCCGGTGCGCCGTAGGTGGTGCTCACGTCGAGGGTGAACATCATCGCTTTGCCGTCGGTGGAGCGCCTCGTCGCTGAGCCATCGTCGTCTTCGCCGGCCGGAGCCGCCACCTTCGGTGGGTACCGCCTGGCCAGAGTGTCGTGGTGGCGCTCGACCGTTGCGCGGTCGGCGTCGGTCAGGCCGTCGGCGCGCTTGTATACGAAGACGTACGTGTTGTCCTCGCCGCCGGGGAGACTGTCCTCCAGCACCGCCACCTTGGTGGACTCGGCACCGGCCGGCAGGGTGTCTGCCGCTCGGTCGGTGGTGACCGAACTCAACTTCCCGCTCAGCGGCACCATCACCGCCGCCAGTGCCATCCACAAACCGATCACCAACCACGGCACACACCGGCCCGCCAAACGGCTGGGCGGTGCTTCCCCGTGGGGCGCTGCGTTGACTGCCATTCAATGGCCTCCTACATACGCGTCACATCACCTGTCTGACGCGTATTTCGTACCGAGCGAATCTGAGACGATCATTAATACGGCGCTCAGGCCGGGCATGCCTGGATCCCGAAGGCGCCGATGCTCGCCAGCGCCACCGGACCGGCGGGACTGTACAAATAACGGCTGACAAACCGATCAAGGCAGAGACGCCGCATGACGACCGAGACCTCCCGATCGAGACGGATCGCGCCACGGTCGGTGCGGGCCTCGGCGAGCCGGAACACCGGCAGCATCAACGACCCCTACCAGGTCTGCACCTACAGACCGTCGGCGCGTGGTCGGGCCGGAGGATCGCTGCGAGGATCGCGTGCTTAACGATCGGTCCACTCGGTTTCCCCGCTAACACCGAGGGCCGACTCCTCGTCCTCGGGGTAGGGCACGGACCGCTCCCACGCCGCTTCGAACTCGTCACGGCTGATCTCCATCCGCACGTATCGGGGGTCCCGGAGGTCCCGCGGTGGGTTGAGCAGGTCCTCGGCCAGGCGGAACGCACCCTCGGGCGACACCTCCACCTCCCGCAGGCGACGCCCGTCGGGGCCGACCTCCAGAGGAAGACGGCTGCCTCCTCCTCGTCGTCGCACCGGACGCCCAGTTAGTCCCCGGTGAGGCCGTCGATCTGCTCCCGGAGGATGTCGGCGTGGCCGCAGTGCCGCGCCAACTCACGGATCATGTGCACGTAGATGTAGCGCAGTGACACCCTGCCCAGGCGGGGATGAGGAACAGTGTCGTCGAGGCCGAAGCCGGCCGCGATCTGCCTCGATCGATCACAGGCCGTGGCGTACTCCGTGATGACGCCTGCGACCGTCTCGTCCGAGCCGACCTGCCAACTGGCGTCGTCACCGAACGAGTTGCCAGTGATCTGTTCACGTGGCTGCTGTGCCAGACAGTGCTGGAACCAATTCCGTTCGACAGCGGTGACGTGTTTGACGAGGCCGATGAGCGTGGTGAGCGAGGGCACCAGGCTCAGACGGGCGTCATCCTCCGGCAGCCCCCGGAGCTTGCCGATGATTACATCGCGGTACGCGTCGATGAAGGCTTCCAGAACCTCTCGCTCCGGAGCCGTGCTCGCGAGTTCCTCACTGTCGAGCGGTCGGGCAGTCGTCACATCGACACTCTAGTACTCCAGCCGGGGGTGTTGACCTCGGCTGAGCTGCGGTTCGACACGGTGCGGGAACGAGGGCAGTCACCGTCGATCATGGACGGTTGTGTGGACTGACCATGACGCAGCGGTGGCTGCCGGATACAGGGTAGACGCCCAGAGTGGCGGGTGTTGTTCGACGAGCTGACGTTGACGGTCGGGCGGCGTTTCCGCAGGCCCGAGCCGCGTCGCCGGGTGCGTGACTTCGTCCGTGGGCTGTTGGCGCCGCTACCGTGGAAGAACTGTTGGACGATCGCTGAGCACGCCGGGGATGCTGGCCCGGACGGGATGCAGGACTTGCTGACCCGGGTGACGTGAGACGACGCCGAGGTTCGTGCCGATGTCCGCGAGTTCGTCGGTGAGCATCTCGGTGATGTCGAGGCGGTGCTGGTCATCGACGAGACGGGTGATCTGAAGAAGGGCCGGCACACCGCCGGGGTGCAGCGGCAGTACCCGGGCACGGCCGGGAAGATCGAGAACTGTCAGCTCGCCGTGCACCTGGTCTATGCCGCCGAGGCTGGGCACGCGATGCTCGACACGGCCCTCTACCTGCCGAAGTCATGGTGCGACGACCCCGATCGCCGCGTCGAGGCCGGTGTCCCTGAGCAGGTGCGCTTCGCGACGAAACCGCAGCTGGCGACCCCGCATGATCGCCGCCGCGGTCACCGCCGGGCTGCCCTGCCGGTGGGCGACCGGCGACGAGGCCTACGGCAGCGATCCGCGCCTGGCCGCCCGGCTGCGTCAGCTGCGACTGGGCTATGTCCTGGCCGTGGCCTACTCATATCAGGTGATCACCGGCGTCGGTGTCTACCGCGTCGACGCCCTCGCCACCGAGCTTCCCACCACCGCCTGGCAGCGAATGTCCGCCGGCCGGGGCGCGAAGGACCACCGCTACTACGACTGGTCCTTCGTCGCCCTGCCCCACGCCACCGACGGCCAGGGCGGGCACCACTGGCTGCTGATCCGCCGCAGCCGCCGCACCGGTGAGCTGGCCTTCTACCGCTGCTGGGCACCCGAGGTCGCCGCGCTCGGCACTCTCGTCGCGGTCGCCGGCCGGCGCTGGAAAATCGAGGAATCGTTCCAGGCCGCGAAGACCGGCCTCGGCTTCGACCAGCACCAACACCGCCGCTGGACCTCCTGGCACCGCTGGAGCACCTTGGCGATCCTCGCCCATGCGTTCCTCGCCGCCGCGACCGCCGAGCACCGCCACCACTACCCGCCGGTCGGCCTGATCCCCCTGACCGTCAACGAGCTACGCCACCTGTTCCACGTCCTGATCATCGAACCCACCCGCCGACATGGCGACCCGCTACTCTGGTCAATCCGCCGACGCCGCCACCAACCAGAGCCATGAACAGCCACTACGCCCGACAAGTCCTCATCGATCCGTGATCACGATCCCCGGCTGGAGTACAGCCTGACGCTGATTACTGTGGGGTAACTGTAAGTGTCCGAGGGGGGACTTGAACCCCCACGCCCTATACGGGCACTAGCACCTCAAGCTAGCGCGTCTGCCATTCCGCCACCCGGACCTGCCCGTCCAGCCTACCGTGTCGGCTCCGGTGGCTTTCACCCCGGTCAGCCGCCCTGGTGGGCCGCACGGGGCATTACTGTACACGGCCCGTATGGATCATGCACATCGCCGCCCGACCCACCGGCGGGAGTCGGATCGCCGCAGGTCAGGATGCGGCTGGAGCGGGCGGGTAGCGTCCGGACCCGCTCAGGCGGCAGCATTGCTTGCGTGTCCGTACCCTCACCCCTCGCCGCAGTCCAGCACCGGGCTCTCGCCCTGCGTTCCGCCGGTGACCTGTCGGCGGCCCGCCGGCTGCTCACCGACACGATCGCTTCGGCCCGTCCCGCGTACGGTGAGGACCACCCGGAGATCATGGGCACCGCGCACCTGCTCGCGAGGTTGCACCGGGAGGCGGACGATCCGGCCGCCGCCCGGCGGGTGCTGGAGGAGGCGTACGCGGCCGGCGAACGACGATGGAACCCGGCCGACCCCCTGATGCTGGCCCTGGCCTTCGACCTGGCCGGGGTCGCCGAGGAACTGGGCAACCGGCACGAGGCCCGCCGCAACTACACCCGGGTGGCCACCGCCGGGCCCGCCGCGCTCGGCGAGCAGCATCCCGCCGTACGCGCCGCCCGCCAGTACCTCGGAATCCCCGACGGCCAGCCACCGCCGCCGTCTCCCGGTGCCGCGACTGCGCCCCTGTTGCCGACTCCCCCGCAGATCCCTCCCGACCACGCCCCGACGGCCTCCCACCAGGGATACCGGCCCCTTCCGACACCCCGACCCGGGTCGGTGCCACCGTCGCCCCACCCGGTTTCCGCGCCTCCCGTCCCCGCCGCACCCGGCCCACCGGTGCCGACCGGCCACGCGCCCCCTCCGGACCGTCCGGTACGCCCGCCGGCACCACGACCGGGCCCCGCACCGGCCCGCCCCGCACCGGCCGACCCGGCTCCGGACGCCGAGCCCCGGGTGCCACTGCCCCGGCAGATGTACGGCGTCCAGCCCACCCAGCGGCCCGGTGCGTCCCGGCCCCGTCCGGCCTCCACCGCACCGCAGTCCGGGCCGTCGGCGTCACCGCCGGGCCCACCGCCCACCACTGCACCGGCAGCGGGGGCAGCCCCGGCGCAGCGGCACCCGGCGTCACCCGCTCCGGTCTCCGGTGGCGCACCACCCACCTCGCCCTGGGCTCCGCCCCACCTCCAGCAGCCCTCCCCTGCGTCGCCGGTCCCGACGGACGATGCCGTCCCGCCGGGAGAACCCGACCGGTCGGCTGTCCCTCCGGCCGTACCGCACTCCGGACCGTCGGCCGGGGTGCCGTCCGGTCCGCCGGCCCAGCACGGGCGTCCGGTCCCGATCCCCACCGTGCCGCCCGCCACCCCCGGCCAGCCGAGTGGGCCGGCGGACGGCGCGCCCGTGCGGCACGGGCAGCCGACCGCCCTCGCACCCGCGCCGGGTGAGGCCGGTCCGGTGCACCCCCTCCCCACCGCGACCGCGACCGGCGACCGTGCCGCACCGGGCACCGCACCCACCGACGCGCCGACTCCCGCACCACCGGCCACGCCCGGTCCGGCCGCGATTCCCGCAACCCCGCCCGTACCGGGCTGGGACCGGCCGACGGTACGGGTCCAGCAGATCGGCCCCCTGCTGGAGGACCAGCACCCCGCCCCCGCCCGAACCCCGGCGGCACCCGCAGCGTCATCCGCCGACGCGCCGCCCGGCGACACCGCCACCGACCCGGCACCCACCACAGCACCCGGCGGTACGGCCGGTCCGCTGCCCACCACAACGTCCGGGGACACCGCCGGTCCCGCGTCCGCCGTCGAATCCGCCCCGTCTGTCAGGGCCGTACCCGCGGATCTCCCGCCGGCCCCCGTAGCCACCGGAGACGTCGACCTGCGGACCGGGCATCCGGCGGTGCCGACCGCACCGCTCGACACCCCACCTGGCCGGGATGCCGGGGGCACGACAGTCCCGGCGTGGACCGCCGGCCCCACCGGGACGGTCGGCGACGCGGTCGGGGACGACGGGGCTCCCGCCGACCACCCGACGTGGAGCGACGTCGCATCGGGGCGGTCGATCATCATGCCGCTGGTACCGATGGCCGATCCGCCGGCACCGGGAACGGGCTTCGGATCACCGGCACCGGACAGCACGCACGAATTCAGGGCACCCGCCACCGCCGACGATCCCGCGCTGCGGGCGGCCACGGAGTCCGCGCCACAGGCAGCGGTGGAGCCCGGACCGGTCCCCGGGGCAGCCGGCCCAGGAGGCGTGGAGCGTGGCACCGACCGGGGCGTACCGCCGGTGGTGGAGGGGGCGGGATACCCGGAGCTTGTGCCGTCGTACCCGGTGCCCGACGGGCGGGCGCGCCGCCGGGGCCGGACGGTGGCCGTGGTGGCGGGGGTGGTCCTGGTGCTGGTCGCCGGGGGCACGGTCGGGGCGTTGACCCTGGGCCGGGATGCGGAGGGGCCGCAGCGGTCGACCGGCACCGCTCCCCGGCAGACGGCCGGTCCGCCCCCGGCCGACCTGAAGTTGCGGGACGACGAGGCCACCATCACGGTCACCTGGTCCGACCCGAGCGGCGGCTCGGTGCCGTTCATGGTCGCGGGTGGACGCACGGGGCGGGCCCTCGGGGTGATGGCGACCGTCGACCCGGGACAGACGAGTTTCACGGTCAACGGGCTCAACGCCGAGGTGGACTACTGCTTCACCGTGCTGGCGGTCTACTCGACGGACTCGTTCGCCACCTCCGGCCAGGTCTGCACCGACCGGGTCCGGCCGTCGCCGAGCAGCTGAGCGGACGGCTGGTCAGGGCGTCCGGGCGGGGTGGCTGACCGGCGGCTCCGGCCTGCGCCGCGACGGCGGGACGCCCGACCGGACCGGCACGCTGGGTGGCCACGGCGGAACGGTCCGGGTTTCCCCGTCCCGGATCGACCCCTATGATGGCCCACGGTTCAGGCGAGGGCGTCCGGCACCCGGCACGCCGCCTGAGGCCACCGGACGGAGGGCGACCGCTGTGGCCAGCATCGACGATGCCGTGAGCGCCGCAGGTGGCGCGTCCCGCCGACGGTCCCGGTTGCGGGGCGGGCTGGTCACGGTCGGTACGGTGACCGCGCTGGTGGCGGCGTTGGGCCTCACCCTGCTGGGTCGGGGTGCCGCCGAGGAGGCGTTGGCCAGCTTCGACGCCAGCAGTTGGCTGTGGAGCAGCACCCGGGGCGAGTTGGCCCGGGTGAACGGGATAACCGCCAGGGTGGACACCCGCAAGGAGGTTCCCGGGGCCCGGCAGCATCCGGTGCAGGTCACCCAGACCGACCGGCTGCTCGTCCTGCGCGACCTGGAGACCGGCCAGGTGAGCGCGCTGGACCTGGCGACCCTCCAGATCACCGCGACCACCCCGACCACGCCCGGTCTCGGGGTCAACGTGGTGTTGCACGAGGATGCCGCCTTCGTGGTGGACGCGGTGCGCGGCGTGGTGCGTCAGCTCGATCCCCGTTCGCTGGTGCCGGTGGGTGACCCGGTGCTGTTTCCGCCGGGCATCACGGCCGGCGCGTTCGACGGTCGGGGCCGGTTGTGGATCGCGGTGCCGTCGGAGGGCACCGTCGCGGCGGTCACCGCCGCCGCACTGCCGTCCGGACCGGCGTCGGAGGCGGCGGAGAACCGGGGTCCCCGGCGGGTGCAGACGCATCCGGTGGCCGAACCGAGTCACGAGTTGACGTTGTCCACCCTGGACGACGGGGTGGCGGTGCTGGACCGCACCACGGGCACGCTGGTGACGGTCCGGGACGGGCAGACCCGGCGTACGGTGCTGGCGGACGCCGCTGGCGGCGCGGTGCCGGCACGGACCAACGGCCCGGTGGTGCCGGTGACGGTCGGCGGGGAACGGCGGGTGCTCGCCGTCGGCGACGGCCGGGTGGTCACCCGGTTCGTCGTGCCGGGCAGCGGTGACCGGGTGGGGCCGGCCGTGGCCTGGGCGGGGCGGTTCTACTGCGCCGACGGGGTCACCGGCACGGTCTACGCGTTCGACGGGGTCGGGCAACTGGTGGAGACGATCCGGCCGGGCCGCACGAGAGGCCCGCTGGAGCTGGAGGTGCGGGAGAACCACCTGTTCATCAACGCCCCGGGTTCGGCCACCGCCCAGGTGGTCGACGACGCGCACCGGGTGCGCACCGTCGACAAGTACGCCAACGACGTGCTGGGCGGGGACCCGCCGCCGGACCCGCCCCCGCCGCCTCCGCCGCCGAAGCCCCGGGTGGGTAGGCCGGGCGCGCCGGGTCAGGTCACCGCCACCGCCGGGGACGCGCGGGCCCGGGTCGCCTGGCGGCCCGCCGCCGCGAACGGCTCGGCCGTGCTGCGGTACGTGGTGCAGGGCGCCGGGCGTCGGCACGAGGTGGGGGCGAACCAGCGGTCGCTGGAGGTCACCGGCCTGACCAACGGGTCGACGTACACGTTCACGGTGTACGCGGTGAACGGCAGGGGCGACGGCCCGGCCCGGCGCAGCAACCCGGTGACCCCGACCTCGGCGGTGCCGGCCCCACCGGCCGGGGTCAGCGCGCAGGCCCGCCCCGACGGCACGGTGCTGGTGCGCTGGCCGGCCGCCGACGGCCAGGGCAACCGGATCGCCCGGTACGCGGTGACCGCCACCTCGGCCGGCGCGAACGCCCCGGTCGGCGAGTCGCGCCGCACCGAACTGGTGGTGCCGGCCGGTGAGCTGACCTACGGCACCCAGTACGCGTTCACGGTGGTCGCGGTCAGCGACCGGGGTGCCGCCTCGGTGGCCTCCCCGCTGAGTGAGCCGGTGGTGCCGTTCGCCGCCCCCGGGCAGCCGGCGGGCCTGCGGGCGGCGACGGTGGCCGACCGGGCGGGCACGGTCGCGGTGCAGTGGTCGGCGGCGGCGGCGAACGGCCGCCCGGTGATCCGCTACCAGGTGGACGTGGGCGGGCGGACCAGCGAGGTGACCGGCACCGACACGACGGTCACCGGGCTGGGCGACGGGCAGAACGTGCTGGTGCGGGTGCGGGCGGTCAACGAGGCCGGGCCGGGGCCGCAGGCGAGCGTCACCGCCCGGACGGTGGCCGCGCCCCGGGTGACGGTGACCGGGTCGTCGGCGGACGCGACGTCGGTGACGGTGACGTTCACCGTGGACGCCGGGGGCGGGGAGTCGACCTGCACCGCCGCCACCGGCGGGAAGAACGCCACGGGCAGCTGTGCCAGCCTGCGGGTGACCGGCCTGACCCCGGGCACCGCCTACACGGTGACGGTGACGGCCGCCAACGCCGCCGGCCGGGGCACCGCCACCCGGGCGCAGGGCACCGACCCGCTGTACGGGGTGGCGACCTGCGTCAACGGCCCGGACGGTGACCAGCGCACCTACTGTGACGCCGATGTGGACGGTCGCAACGGCAACGAGGTGTTCTCGGTGCCCCGGCAGGACAACGACAGACAGGTCGGTTGGGCGAAGCCGGGCACCCGGCTGCGGGCGTACTGTCGGCGGCAGGGCGAGAACGTCGACTCCTGGATCTACAACAACCAGAAGCAGTCCACCTGGTGGGTCCGCGTCGACTACAAGGGGCGCAACTACATCCCCTGGGCCTGGCTCAACCTGGCCGGCGGTGACGACATCGCCGTGCTGCCCACCTGCTGACCAGCGCCGCCGCAGCCGAGGAGCGTCCCGCCGCCGTGAACGACACCCCCGCACCGCTGAGCCAGCCGGAGGTCCAGGGTTTCGCCGCCCTGGCCGCCCGGCTGGCCGGGAACGTCAACGCGGTCGTGCTGGGCAAGCCGGAGGTGGTGCGGTTGGCGTTGACCGCCCTGTTCGCCCAGGGGCACGTGCTGCTGGAGGACGTGCCGGGGGTGGGCAAGACGACCCTGGCGCGGGCGGTGGCGGCGACGGTGCAGGGCCAGTGGCGGCGCATCCAGTTCACCCCCGACCTGCTCCCCTCCGACGTCTCCGGGGTGACGATCTTCAACCAGGCCAGCCGGGGCTTCGAGTTTCACCCGGGGCCGGTGTTCGCCAACATCGTCATCGCCGACGAGATCAACCGGGCCTCGCCGAAGACCCAGTCGGCGCTGCTGGAGGTGATGGAGGAGCGGACGGTCACCGTGGACGGGGTCCGGCATCCGGTGCCGCAGCCGTTCCTGGTGGTCGCCACCCAGAACCCGGTGGAGATGGACGGCACCTACCGGCTGCCCGAGGCGCAGCTGGACCGGTTCCTGGTGAAGCTGTCGGTGGGGTACCCGGACGAGGCGGTCGAGGTGGAGGTGCTGCGCGGGGCGACGGTCCGCTCCCCCGACTCGCTGCAACCGGTCACCGACACGGCCACCGTCGGGGAGATGGTCCGGATGGCCCGCCGGGTGCACATCGCCGAACCCCTCTACGGGTACGCCGTCCGGCTGGCCACGGCCACCCGGCAGCATCCGCAGGTACGGGTGGGGGTCAGCCCCCGTGGGGTGATCGCGTTGACCCGGGCGGCGTGCGCGTACGCGCTGATCGACGGCCGGGGCTGGATCATGCCGGAGGACCTGAAAGCGCTCGTCGAACCGGTCTTCGCCCATCGGCTGCTGCTCACCGCCGACGCGCAGGTGCGCGGGGTGACCGCCGCCGACGTGCTGCGGCAGGCGGTGGCGTCGGTGCCGGTGCCGCTGCCGTCGGGCCAGTCGACCCCGACGCACGGCTGACCGGGCCGGCGTGGGGCTCACCGCCCGGGGTACCGGGCTGCTCGTCGCCGCGACCGCGTTGCTCGGCGCGGGGCTGCGGTTCGCGTACCCGGAGCTGGCCGTGCTGGGGGCGGCGGGCGCGGTGGCGGTCGGGCAGGCGGTGCTGTCGGCGGCCCGCACACCCCGGCTGGTGGTGTCCCGCACCGCCGACCCGGACCGGGTGGCGGTGGGCGAGCCGGCCCGGATGGCGCTGAGGGTCCGCAACGCCGGGCGGCTGCGGGTGGGCGGCCTGCTGGCCGAGGACCGGTGCGCGGGCCGGCCGGTGCCGGTGCCGGCGCTGCGGCTGCGGGCCGGCCGGGACACCGACGTCGGGTACGACGTGCCGACCCGTCGGCGTGGGGTGCTGCCGGTGGGGCCGCTGCGGGTGACCCGCCGCGACCCGCTGGGCCTGTACGCCGCGACCCGCGCGTACGGGCCGACGGCGGTGGTCCGGGTGCATCCCCGGGTGCACCCGTTGACGGCGGTGCCGACCGGGGCGGGACGCAGCCTGGACGGGCGGGTGGACGGGGTGCCGCACGGGTCGATCACCTTCGACTCGTTGCGGGAGTACGTGGTCGGTGACGAGCTGCGTCGGGTGCACTGGCGCACCAGTGCCCGGGTGGGTGAGCTGATGGTGCGGGAGAACGTGGACACCAGCCTGCCCCGGCTGGTGGTGCTGCTGGACAACCGGGCCGCCGCCCACCCGGACCGTTCCGGCGGGGTGGCCGCGTCGTTCGAGGCGGCCTGCGAGGCGGCGGCGTCGCTGGTGGTGGCCGCGTTCCGGCAGGACCTGCCGGTGGTGCTGCTGCTGGTGTGTCCGGCCGACGACGCGACGGCCGACCCGCCGCTGGACCGGCTCGCCGCGGTGACCCTGACCGACCTGCCGGGCCGGCGGCCCGACGGCGCGACGACGGGTGACCGCGACGGTGCGGCGCTGGACGCGACGTTGACCCGGCTGCGCGCCGACCGGCCCGGTGACACGCTGGTCTTCCTCACCGGCCCCGGTGGCCGCGACGACGTCGGCCGGGTGGGCGCGCTGCGCGGGGCGTACCCGTCGGTGGTGGTGGGGGTGTTGGGGGCGGCCGGGCCGACGCCGGGCGCGGCCGGGCCGGTGGTGCTCGACGCGGTCGACGGCGCGGCGTTCGCCGCCGCGTGGGACGCGACCGGCCGATGGTGACGGTGACCGACCGGCCCGACGCCACCCACCCGGCCCGGGCACGGACGGACGGCCCGGCCGGCGGTGGGCCGGGCCGGGCCGTCGCCCGGGTACTGCGGGCGGCCGTGGTGCCGGCGACGCTCGTCGCCGCCGTCGCCCTGGCCGGCGTGGTGCTCGACCGGGTGTACGCCGGTGACCTGTTGACCCGGCTGGTGGGCGGCGCGGCCCTGGCGGCGGTGCTGGTCAGCGTGGCCGCCCGCCGGTTGCCGTCGTGGCAGGTGGCGCCGCTGTCGGTGGCGGCCATGCTCGGCGCGACGGCCTGCTCGGTGCGGCTCGCCGCCGCGCACGCCGACCTGCCGGGCGGATTCCTCGACGTGACCGCCGACGCCGCCGGCAACGCGGTGCCCCGGCTGCTCACCGCGATGATCCCGGTCGAACCGGCCCCGGACACGGTGCTGGTGCCGGTGGTCGCCGCCTGGCTGGCCGGGCTGGCCGGTGCCGAGGTGGCGCTGCGGGCCGGTCGGGTGCTGCTCGGATTCCTGCCGGCCACGGCGCTGTACGCCGGAGCCGTCTACGTCGTCGGCCCGAACGCGGAACCGGCGGTCGGGTCGTCGGTGGTGCTCGCCGGGCTGGTCGCGCTCGCCCTGGCCGCCGGCCGCACGCCGGGAGGCGACCCGGCCGCCGGGCTGCCACCGGCCGTACGCGGCCCGGTGCGGGTCCGGGCGACGGTGGTCTCCGCCGCCGGGGTGGCGGTGGTGGTCGGGTCGGCGGCGCTGCTCGGGCCGGCCCTCGCCGGCCGGATCGACGACCGGCCGGTGGACCCGCGCCGCTACGTGCCACCACCCCGGGTGGAGTCGCTGGACGAGAACCCGCTGATCCGGATCTCCGGCTGGGCGTTGGAGCCGCAGCAGGAGCTGCTGGACGTGTCGACCCGGGCCCCGGGCGACGGGCCGACCACGATCCGGCTGGCCGTGCTCAGCGACTACGACGGGGTGACCTGGCGGGTCGGGGCGACCTACCGCACCGCCGGTCGGGTCCTGCCCGGCGGTGACCCCCAGGCGGCGGACACCGTCCGGCAGGAGATCACCGTGGCCGGGTTGACCGGCCGGCTGCTGCCCGCGGTGGCCACCCCCCGCACCGTCGACGGGGCCCGGGTGGCGTACGACCCGCAGAGCGGCACGTTGATCCGGCCGGAGGGGCTGACCCCGGGGTTGACGTACACGGTCACCTCGGTGCGGGAGCGGCCGGACGTGAACCTGCTCGCCACCGCCGACGTACCGGCCGGGGCGCAGGTGGCCCGGGTGCTGCGGGTGCCCGACGGGACGCCGGAACGGTTGCGCCGGCTCGCCACCCACCTGGCCGAGGAGAACGGCGCCCCGTACGCGCGGGCGGCGGCGGTGGAGCAGTTCCTCGCCGAGCACTACCGGCTGGTGGCGGACGCGCCGAGCGGGCACGCGTACCCGAATCTGGAGTTCTTCCTGTTCGGGCCGCGCGGTGGCGGCGGCCAGCGGGGCACCTCGGAGCAGTTCGCCGCCGCCTTCGCGGTGCTGGGCCGGTTGACCGGCCTGCCCACCCGGGTGGTGGTCGGGTTCACCGCCCGGGGCGACGGGCCGGTGCGGGCCGCCGACGCGTACGCCTGGCCGGAGGTGCTCTTCGCCGGGGTGGGGTGGGTGCCGTTCGACCCCCGGCCCCGCCCGGACACCGCGCCCCGGCCGGTGGAGGACGACTTCCGGCCGGCCCCGCCGAGCCCGCCGCCGTCGGAGGTGCCCGAGCCGACCGGCACTCCGTCGGCCACCCCGCCGGCGGTGGCCGCGCCGGGCCGGAGCACCGGGGAGCGCGGCGGGCCGACGCCGCTGCTGCTGGGGTTCGGCGCCGGTGGGTTGCTGCTGGCGGGGCTGGTCCTCGCCGGGCTGGTCGGGTGCCGCCGGGCGCAGACCCGGGCCCGGTTGGGCCGGGGCGACCCGGGGACCCGGGTGGGCGGCGCGTGGCGGCACACCACCGACGCGCTGCGGCTGTCGGGACGGCCGGTCGGCGGGGACCTCTCCGCCACCGAGGTCGCCGACCGGGCCCGCCGCGCCCTCGCCGAGGACACCGCACGCGCCGGGGGTTCCCCACCCGTCCCGGACACCGCACGCGCCGGGGGTTCCCCACCCGTCCCGGACACCGCACGCGCCGGGGGTTCCCCACCCGTCCCGGACACCGCCCCCGCCGGGGACCTGGGGCTGACCGAGTTGGCCGGGCTGCTCAACCAGGCGGCCTTCGCCCCCGGCACGCTGACCGACGCCCAGGCCGACCGGGCCGGGAACATCGCCGTCGCCTACGCGACGGCGTTGCGGGCGGCCCGCCCCGGCTGGCGGCGGCTGCTCTGGTCGGTACACCCCGGCCCGCTGCGCTGGACCCGCTGACGCCCCCGACCCGGCACCCTGCCCGCGCGGTCGACCGGCCGCCACGCTCGCCGGGAGCGCCCCACCGCACCACCCGGTAGCTGGTCGCCCGGTAGTCAGGTCCGGTGTCGGCCGCGCCCCCTGCGGCGGCAGCCTGGTACGGCTACGCCGGGGGCGGGTCGGCGGCGCGCAGCCGGCGGACCAGTTTGCGCAGGCCGGCCTGCCAGCCGTCCGGGTCCTCGGCGCGGCGCACCGCGTACCCGGCGACCTCCGGGTGGGGCAGGATGAGGAAGCGTTCCTCGGCGAGCCCGGCGACCGCGGCGTCGGCGACCTGGTCGGGGGTGAGCACCGGGCCGGAGGCGGCGATCACCCGGGCGGCCAGGTGGCCGGTGGCCAGCCCGTCGGCGAGCATCGGGGTGTCCACCCCCTGCGGGCACAGCGCGCTGACCCGGATGCCCTGGTCCCGGTAGGTGACCGCCAGCCACTCGGCCAACCCGACCGCCGCATGCTTGGTGGCGGTGTACGGGGCGTCGCCGACGGCGGTCAGCACCCCGGCCGCCGAGCAGGTGTGCATCAGGTGGCCGCCGCCCCGGGCCAGCATGCCGGGCAGGACGGCGCGGGCGGCGTACACGTGGGCGAGCACGTTGACCCGCCAGGCGCGGTCCCAGTCGGCGTCGGGGGCGTCGATGCCGACGCCGGTGGCCACGCCCGCGTTGGCGCAGAACAGGTCGATCCGGCCGTACCGTCGCTCGGTGTCGGTAACCAGGTCGCGGACCTGGCCCTCGTCGGCGGCGTCGACGGCGACCCCCCGGGCGACCGGGCCGACCGCCTCGGCGACGGCGGCGGTCGCTCCGGCGTCGAGATCGGCCAGGACGACGGCGGCGGCCCCCTCGGCGGCGAAGCGACGGGCCAGCGCCGCGCCGATGCCCCCCGCTCCCCCCGTGATCACCACCACCCGGTCGGTCAGGTTCATCTCAGCCCCGTTCCGCCGGCCGCCCGGCGTCCACCGTCGACGGCGGGCCCAGCCGGGTGATCAGCTCGCCCAGGGCGGCGGCCCCACCGGCGGTCACCTCCGGGGTGGGCAGCAGGGCCAGCACCGGCACGTCCACGCCCGCGTCGGCGTAGCGGCGGACCTGGTCGCGGCAGTGCTCGGGCGGGCCGTGCAGGATCAGCGCGTCGACCACCTCGTCGGGCACGGCCGCGGCGGCGGCCCGCCGGTCACCTGCCGCCCAGGCCGCCCAGACCGGGCCGAGCACGTCCTCCCGCCCCAGCCACCGGTGGAACTCCGCGTACGCGGGAACGGTGAGGTAGCTGGTGATCAGCCGCCGGCCGAGGGTGCGGGCGTAGCCGGCGTCCTCGGTGGGGCAGACGAAGATCCGGGCGACCACCTCGAAGCCGGGGCCGCGCCCGGTCAGCTCGGCGAGGGCCTGCGCGACGTCGTCGGCAGCCAGCCAGTTGAGGATCACCCCGTCTGCCTCGGCGGCGGCCAGTCGCAGCATCCCCGGGCGCAGGGCGGCCAGCAGCACCGGCGGTGGGCTGGCCGGCGGGCGTTCCAGGGTGAACCGGCGCACCCGGAACGTGTCGAACGCCCCGTCGACCGTCTCGCCCCGCAGCGCCGGCCGCAGGAACCGCAGCAGGTCACGGGTACGCCGGAACGGCTCGGTGTACGACACCCCGTTCCAGTCCCCCACCACCACCGGGGAGGACGCGCCGATGCCTAGGGCGAACCGGCCCGGGGCGGCCTCGGCCAGCGCCGCCGCGCTCATCGCCAGCAGGCCCGGCCCCCGGGTGAAGGCGGGGGTGATCGCGGTGCCCAGCCGCAGCCCGGGTTGCCAGGCGGCGGCCAGCGCCAGCGGGGTGAACGCGTCGGTGCCGTTGACCTCCGACGACCACAGGTCGGTGAAACCCGCCTCTGCCAGGGCCGCGTAGCCGGCCGCGTGCTCGGCGAGCGGGACACCGGTCAGTGGCACCGTGAAGCCCCATCGGTTCGTCATCCGGTCGATCGTGCCCGCTCGCCTGCGCCGGAACAAGGGCGGATTCGGCAATGCTCGCCGCCGGGCCCGTCCGGGGTGTTACGAACCCCTGGTGGGCTGGGCCGACGGCAGTTGCCGGCGATCATGACGAGCGGCGACCAGGTCGCTCCGCTGCGGCGTACCGGTGAGGCCCAGCGGGCGACGTTCCTGGAACTCTTCTTCGACCTGGTGTACGTCTTCGCGCTCACCCGCATCTCGTTCCGCGCCTTCGAGGACCTGGCCCTGGAGCCGGGGGGCGCCACCGGGTGGTCACCGGTCACCGGGGGCGGCAAGACCCTGCTGTTGATCTTCGCGCTCTGGGCGGTGTGGCAGGGCACCGCCTGGACGACCAGCCGGTACGACCCGCACCACAGCTGGCTCCAGTTCGTCGTGATCACCGCCCTGGTGTGCAGCATGGTGATGGGGGTCGCGATCCCCCGGGCGTTCACCTCCACCGGGCTGGCCTTCGCGGTGGCGTACGTGGCGGCACAGGTGTCCCGCCCGGGTCTGCTGCTGCTGGCCCTCGGCAGCCACGAGTACCGGCGGCTCAAGCTGCGCATGCTGATCATCTTCGCGGCGACCGGGGTGCTCTGGCTGACCGGCGCGCTGCTGCCCACCAACGCCCGGGTGGTGCTCTGGGCGGTGGCGCTGGTGGTGGAGTACCTGGCCGCCAGGTTCGGGTGGCCGGTGCCGGGGCTGGGCCGGTCGAGGGCGAGCCGCTGGGACGTGGCCGGGGAGCACCTGGCCGAGCGGTACCAGCAGTTCTTCCTGATCGCGTTGGGCGAGACGATCCTGGTGGGCGGGCTGGCGTACAGCACGGGTCCGTTCGACCCGGCCCGGACCGGGGCGTTCGCGGTGGCGCTGGTGACCTCGGTGCTGCTGTGGCGGATCTACGTGCAGCGGGCCGGGCAGGTGCTCGCCCAGGCGGTGGTGCGGTCCCGGCACCCGTCGGACACCGGCCGCTCGGCGGCGGACACCCACCTGGCGATGGTGGTGGGGCTGGTCGGTACGGCGATCGGGTACGAGCTGACCATCGAGCACCCGCTCACCTCCCCCGAGGCGGCGTGGGTGGTGCTGGTGGTGGGCAGCCCGGTGCTCTTCCTGCTCGCCCGCGCCCGCTTCGAGTACGAGGTCTTCGGCCGGGTGTCGCCGTCGCGGTGGCTCGCGGCGGTGCTGCTGGTCGTGCTCTTCCCGCTGCTGCTGCACGTGGTGCCGCTGGTCTCCGCCACGGTGGCCGCGCTGGTGCTCGGCGGGGTCGCGGCGGCCGACGCCCGCCGGGCCCGGGGCCGCCCCCCGGAACCCCCCGCCCCACCCCTGTAACCACCCACCCCACCCACCCCCACCCGCCCAGCGGTCTGGCCCCGGTGATCAAGAAGTTTGCGTCACGTTGATGATCGGAACTGACGCGAACCTCTTGATCACCGGGGCACAGTCACGGAGGCACAGCAGCGCGGGGCACAGCAGCGCGGGGGTGGGTCAGGTGGGGGTGGTGAGGGACAGGTGGGGCCAGGGTTGCGCCGTGACGATCCGCTGTTCGGCGGCGGTGAGCGGGGCCCGGCCGGTGGTCTTACGGACCAGGGTGAGACGGTCCCAGCCGAGCCCGTCCGGCACCGGTCGTCCCCCGGTGACCAGGTCGGCGATCACCCGCGCGGCGGCGGGGGTGAGCCACGGCCCGCGGTCCAGCGCCACCGCCAGGTCCAGCCCGTGCACGCCGACCTCCACCACGCGGGTCACCAGGAACTCGTGCACCGTCATCGGGTCACCGTGGCGGGTGCGGACGACCCGGTCGGCGGGCTTCGTCCGCACCGCCTCGTCGGTCGCCCGCCAGGCGGCGGTGAAGGCCGCCGCGGTCGCCACCGCTTCCGTGGACCCGGTCGGGGTGGTGGGACCGCGGGCCGCCCGCCGGGCGTCGGCGATCCGGTCGGCGTCGACCTGCGGGGTGAACTTCGCCGGGCCGAAGTAGCCGGCGGCGTCCACCTCGGCGCGCGGTGGCGCGGGCGCGGCGAGCATGTCGACCAGGCGTCCGGCACCCGTGCGGACGTGGGCGACGAGGTCCCGGACCGCCCAGGGCGGGCACGGGGTGGGCCGGTCCAGGTCCGCGTCGGTCAGCGTGGCCAGGACCACGGCCAGCCGGGCACACTCGACTCGGAACGCCGTACCGGCCAGCGACGTCACGGTCGGGAGGTCCTCAGCCCTTCCAGCGGGGCACCAGGCGGTGCACGGACAGCAGCACCAGCGCCGCCACCACCCCCATGGTGCCGGCGATCCCGGCGGCGCTGCCGGCGTACCCGATGAACAGGGTGCGACGGGTCAGCTCGTCCACCGGCGTCTGCTGCTGGTCGAGCAGGCCGGACAGGGCCAGCCCGCAGCCGAGGACGGCCAGCAGGCCACCGATACCGAGCACACTGGCGGCCACCTTGTGGGCGTCATCGGGGGCGACCTGCGCCTGCTCGTGCTGGAACACCAGCAGCAGCAGGCCGGCCAGCGCCGCCCAGACCCCGACGACCAGGAAGGCGGCGACCGCGTCGCTGGGCCGGTGCCAGCCGGCGGAGAGGGTGGCCACCCCGGCGACGGCGGCGTACGCGGTGCCGAGGAACGCCCCGAGCACGCGCACCTTGGCGGGCAGCACCAGGATCAGCGCCAGCGCCACCGAGGCGGCGATGGTGGTGTGTCCACTGGGCAGGCTGTTGCCGACCGCGTCGCGTTGCGGGTCGATGCCGAGCGCGGGCCGGTCGATGACGTACTTGAGCACCTGGGTGGTGACGTTCGCCCCGGCGATCAGCAGGGTGGCCGAGATGGCGAGCGCCTTGCGGCCCCGGATCAGGGCGATGAAGAAGATCACCACCATGGCCGCCAGCAGGGAGACCACCGACATGGCGTTGAGGATCCGGTTGACCAGACCGTCGATGCGGTCCTGGCCGATCCGGTTGCCGGTCAACGCGACGGTGTCGAGCCACTGCCCGGTCCCGGTGTGCACGGCGAACTTCCACACCAGCAGGAAGGCCGCCGTCTGGGCCAACGCCAGCACGACCAACCAGACCGCGGTCCAACCCCTTGCCGTCGCACGCACCCGCACACCGTAGCGGCACGCGCGGCACGTCGCGCGTGGGCCCACCGGGACGGTCCGGATACCTTGACACGGGACCACGGGAGGTGACGGTGACCGGCACACCAGGACACGGACGACCGCCGGCGGGGAACCCGCCGACACCCCACGGGCCGGCCCCGCAGCCACCGGCCGGGCGACCGGCCGACGCCCCGCCACCGGCCCCTGCCCTGCCGCAGGCAGACGCGCAGCCGGCCGACGCCGTGCCGCCGGCCGGGCAACCGGCCGACGCGCCGCCCGTGGGGCCGGGGCCGACGGCAGGGCAGGGGCCGGCGGGGACGCCGGAGCAGGTGGAGTCGTTGGCCGGTCTGCTCGGTGGGCGCGGTGGCGCGATCGACGCGACCCTGCCGCCGGTGGCGTTCACCGTCGGCTGGCTGGTGACCGGACGGTCGGTCGTCGGCGGGGTGGCGGTGGCGGTGCTGGCCGGCACGGCGGTGGCGCTGTGGCGGTGGCGGCGCGGGGACCGCCCCCGGGCGGTGCTGATCGGGCTGCTGGCCGTGTGCCTGGCCGCCGTGGTGGCGCTGCGCACCGGCCGGGCGGCCGACTTCTTCGCGGTACAGGTCTTCTCGAACCTCGCCAGCGCGCTGGTCTGGATGGTGAGCATCGTGGTACGCCGGCCGCTGCTCGGCGTGGTCGTCGGGGCGGCGCTGCGGCAGCGGGGGCGGTGGCGGCGCGACCCGGCGCTGTTGCGGGCGTACGGGCGGGGCAGTTGGGTGTGGGCGGCCACCTACGTGCTGCGGGTGGCGGTGTTCCTGCCGCTGTGGCTGGGCGGGCAGGTGGTCGCGTTGACCGTGGCCCGGGTGGCGTTGACCTGGCCGCTGGTGGCGGCGGCGCTGACGGTGAGCTGGGTGGTGATCCGCCGGTCGCTGCCGGCCGGTCATCCGGGGCTGCGGCACCCGGTGCAACCCGGGTGAGCCGGGACCGCCCGTTGCCGACGTGGGGCGCGGGGCGCCGGGGGCACAGACGTTGAAGGAGAGGCCGCCACGGGGGGAGCGGCCTCTCCGATCAACACGGTACTCCGTCATAGGGCGTCGCGTTATCCCGCGCGCGCTCTTTTTTCACCGCTTTCCCGCCGGGGCGGGAAGGGGGTATGGCGGGGTGGGCCGGCCGCTCCGCTGCGTCGGCCGGACGGTCGACCCACCCCCGGCCTGACCGTGGGAATCAGGCCGCCCGCCGACCGGGCTGTCCGCTCCCCCGGGCCCGGTCGGCCTCCGGGTGGGTGGCGCCGCGCCACCCACCCGGCAGGGTCAACTCACCCGTTCGGGAAGAGCATCCCGTAGTCCGCGTACGCCATGGCGATGTCGGACTGGGCCCAGAACCGGTGGTAGTTGAAGGTCGGCTCGGGGCCGCCCTTGAGGTACGCGTCGACCTTCGGCCAGTCCGGGTCGTTCTTGTAGAACGACCGGATGTCCAGGAAGCTCTTGCCGGCGGCGATGGTGTCACCGTTGGGCATCTTCCCGGTCCAGCCCGGCGGCACGTAGAGGCCCTGGCCGTCGGCGGCGTTGTAGACGTCGTCGAACCGCTTGTAGTCGCCGCGGGTCTCGGTCGTCGACACACCCTTGCTGTCGCTGGCCGCCGAGAGCGCGTCCAGCAGACCCTTGGCGGTGGTCTTCGCCTGCGTGTTGCCGGACTTGGCCGCGTACGCGATCAGGGTCCGGGCGAGGGAGCCGGTGACGCCGACGTCCTGGCCCGTGGAGCTGACCTCGACGTGCAGGCCGGTGTTGGACGCCGGGCTGCTCGGGTTCCAGTTGGCGGGCTGGCCCGTCCACTTCAGCTCGGACGGAACCGCCCAGTTGGTGCCCAGCTTGGTGTTGGCGATCGCCCACGGCACCCACTTGTCGAGCAGCGCCTTGGCCTTGGTGTTGCCGGTCTCCAGGTACAGCTCGGCGATGCGCTGCATCGACCAGACCTGCATACCGAACCACTGGTTCGACGGCGGGTCGTTGTAGACCGGGTCGACGTCGTAGTACATGCCGTAGAAGGTGGCGGTGCCGGCCGGCGGCTGGGCGTAGCTACCGTCCCAGCTGTTGGTGGCGCCACCGGCGATGCCGCCCTCGGCGGACTGGAGCCAGGTGTAGAACTCCAGCTGCCGGTCGAGGCTCTTCTGCCAGTCCGCGACCGCGGTCGGGGACTTCGGCTTGAGCTCGTTGATGTTGGTCATCGCCCAGGCCGCGAACGGGTTCTGGTAGCCGAAGTGGCTGTGGCTGGAACCGATCCGCCAGGACCAGCCGGCGCTGGCGTCGTACGCGCCACCCCAGGCGTAGTACCAGGACAGCAGGTAGTGCGCCGAGTCCTTGCCGGTGCCGGCGGGGCAGGTGCTGGCCCCGACGCAGTTGCCGATCTTCTTGAAGTACTTGTCGTACATCGCGTACCGCAGGTAGTCGCCCATCTTGGCGGCCTTGGCCACGGTGGCGGCGACGTCGGCCTGCTTGCCCTGCGCCTTGGCCCAGGTCAGCGCCCAGTACGCGGCCTGCACGGCGCGGGCGTCGGCGTCCGGGGCGTTGGTGTACTTCCACTGCTTGGCCGGGGCACCCGAGTCCTTGACGAACAGGTCGAGGTAGCCGTACTGGCCGCCGTGCTTGAAGGTGTCGCAGGACGGCTGCGGGATGGTCTCCCACACCGACTCCTGCGTGCCGCGCTGGAAGGTGTTGATGTACGCCGGCTTGGTGGTGCCGTCACCGCAGCGGCCGAAGCCGTAGGTGTTGTCGACGTCCATCAGCCAGTGCATGCCGTAGATGTCGCCGGTGCCGTAGGTGGACTGCAGCTCCGAGCGCAGCGGGTCCTGGCCGACCGGGACGCTGGCGTTCAGCGCCGACGGGTACTGGCTGGGCAGGTTGTACTCGGCGGCGTACTGCGGGGTGCCGGCGACGCCCGCGGTGGGCTGGTCGGCGTGCGACGGGATGATGTACTTCTCCATCACCGTCCAGGCGTTGTTGAACGGCGCCCAGTTCTGGGTCACCCGGCCGTAGTAGGCCTCCAGCCACAGCCAGTAGCTGAACGCCTCGGAGGTGGTCTCGTGGCCGTGGTCGGGGGCCTCGACGATCAGCGTCTCGATCGAGTGGTACGGCACACCCTCGGGGCTGAAGTAGCCCGAGTTCTTGATCTTGCCGTACTGGTCGAGGAACTTCGCCACGTAGGCGTTGTCGCCACCGGGAGTGTCGTTGTCGATCTCGGTGGCGGTGACCACCACCGAGGAGACCCCGGTGCCGGCCGCGGTGATGGTGGCGGTGCCACCGGCGGTGTCGGCGTCCTCCGCCGCGGCGACCGTGACGGTGGCCCCGGTGCTCCAGTTGCTCGGGGTCAGCGTGACGGTGGCCGGCGAGACCGTGATGTCGGTGTCACCGGCACGGGTGATGGTGACCGGCACGTTGCCCGAGGGCGCGGCGCTGAGCTTGAGGTTGAAGGTGCTGCTGCCACCCTCGTTGACGCTCACCGCGGAGGGCGTGGCGACCAGCGCCGGGCCGGTGGCGGGGCTGACGGTGAACGACTTCTCCGACACGCCGATGCCGTTGGCGTTGTCGTACGCCTTGGCCTGGACCGTGTAGCTGCCGGCCGGCAGCGAGGTCAGCGTGTACGCGTACGGCGCGGAGGTGTCGGTGTTGACCAGCAGGCCGTTGCGGTAGAACTCGACCTTGCTGATCGTCCCGTCCGGGTCGCTGGCGGTGGCGGTCAGCGGCACGTCGGCCGGGGCCGTGAACGGACCGGTGGGCACGCCGAGGGTGACCGTCGGCGGCTGGTTGGCCGGGGTGCCGTTGCACGGGGTGCCGTTGAGGGTGAACGACGTCGGCTTCGGGTTGCTGCCCGAGTAGGAGCCGTTGAACCCGATGGTGGTGGAGCCCCCGGTCCCGATGTTGCCGTTGTAGGACTCGTTGGTCGCGGTGACCTCGCTGCCGCTCTGGCTCCACTTCGCCGACCAGCCCTGGGTGACCCGCTGGCTGCTGTTCGGGAAGGTCCACTTGAGCGACCAGCTGCTGAGCGCGTCGCCCAGGTTCTTGATGGTGACGTTCGCGGTGAAGCCGCTGCCCCAGTCGTTGGTGGCGTAGACCACGTCGCAGGCCGGCGCGGCCTGGGCCGCGCTGGCCGGCAGGCCCACCCCGCCGATGGCGAGTGCGGTGGCGGCGAGCATCGCCGTGCGGCGACGTCTTGCCATGAGTCTCATGTGCGCGGTGTCTCCTCGGACCGGGCCGGGGCTGCGGGCCCCGGCGGGGGGCACCTCCACGCGCTGCTACAGGGGTGCGCGGGGGGACGGAGGTGCCGGGATGGTGGTCGGTCCGGCCGGTGGGCCGGGGCAGGGACGGGGTACGGCTCAGGCCGTCGTGCCGTTCCTTCGGGTGCCGTCCGGGAGACCCGGATGCCCTCGGCGACCCATCACTCGCGCGTGTCTGGCTCCGCTGCGTTGATTCGACAGTGTGCCATGGAAGCGCTCCCACGACAACTACCTCTGTCGAAACGCAGGTCGATGTTTCGATCTCGTTTAGGGGCTTTCACAAAGCCGTGACGGGCGTTACAGTCGCAGCATCGCCGATGGGAGCGCTTCCATCGACGGAGATGCAACAAGTGAAGGTCACAACCGTGGTCGCCCGACCACGGGGTTCAGCCCGAACGGCTGACGACGGGCCAGCCCGGACACCGTCGCCAGCCACACCCCACCATCACGGAGGGAGGTGGAACCAGAGCCACTCGCGTGGCCCGGCTCCCGCGCGACACGCACGGCCGGACGCCAATTCGAGCGTGCGTGTGTGCAACACAGGTGGGGACGGGGGTTGCCCTCCCCCGTCCCCACACTAAACCCCCGTACTCGACGGGAAAAGAGGCCGACGGGTCAGGCGTGCGCGCCGCCCGGCCGGCCTCGATCGCTATCTGCCCCTCGACAGATCGGCCGACCGTCCCTCGACGGCGCCCGTCACACTCGCCATTCCCCATCCCGGCCGCCCACGCGCGGCCCTCTAGGCTGGCGGTCCGCCCCGAGGCGGCCGGGCCGTCGTACGCCCGCGCTGGGAGCGCTCCCGGCCGTCGGGGTGGCCCGCACCCTGAGGAGAAACATCCATGTCGATACTCACCCGGCGACGCCTGCTGCGCCGCGCCGCGCTCTCCGCCACCGCCACCGCCGGCGCCGGGCTCTCCGCCGCCGCCGGCACCGGCCTGGCCGCGGCCACCGGCGTGCTGGCCGCCGGCTGCGACGCGCCGAAGGGTGGCGACCCGACCGCCGACCCCACCGCGGAACGGGTGCGTTTCCCCCACGACTTCGGCTGGGGCGCCGCCACCTCGGCGTACCAGATCGAGGGCGCCGCCAAGGAGGACGGCCGGGGCGAATCGGTCTGGGACACCTTCAGCCACACCCCCGGCCGCACCCGCAACGGCGACACCGGGGACGTGGCCGCCGACCACTACCACCGCTGGGCCGACGACCTCGATCTCATGCGCGACCTCGGGCTGCGCAGCTACCGGTTCTCCATCTCCTGGCCCCGGATCCAGGCCGACGGCACCGGCAAGCCCAACCAGCGCGGGCTCGACTTCTACAAGCGGATCATCGGCGGCCTGCACGAACGCGGCATCGCCCCGATGGTCACCCTGTTCCACTGGGACCTGCCGCAGGCGTTGCAGGACGACGGCGGCTGGGAGAACCGGGACACCGCCCACCGGTTCGCCGACTACGCCGACGCGGTCTTCCGGGGCATCGGCGACCAGGTGCCGGTGTGGTTGACCATCAACGAGCCGAAGACCGTGGTGCAGAACGGCTACCTCTGGGGCCACCACGCCCCCGGCCGGCAGGACGCCGACGCCGCCTACCTCGTCGCCCACCACCTCCAGCTCGCCCACGGCCTCGCCGTGCGCGCCCTGCGGGCCACCGGCTTCGACACCCGGATCGGCCCGGCGCTGAACCTGCACCCGTGCTACCCGGCCGACGACAGCCCGGCCGCCGCCGCGGCCGCGAAGCTGCACGACGGGTACGAGAACCGGCTCTACCTGGACTCCATCCTCACCGGCGCCTACCCGGCCGACGTGCTGGCCGACCTCGGCCCGGACAGCCGGATGGCCAAGGGCGTCCGCGACGGCGACCTGGCGACCATCGCCAGCCCGGTCGACCTGCTCGCCGTGCAGTACTACACCCCGCTCTACCTGACCGGCAACGGCAACACCGTCACCCGCTGGCCCACCAGCGAGGCGGACTGGCAGCAGATCTACCCCCAGGGCATGTACGACATCCTGACCCGGGTCACCCGCGACTACGGGCCGGTCCCGATCACCGTCACCGAGAACGGTCTGCCCTGCCCGGACACGCTCGGCCCGGACGGCACCGTCGACGACGCCGGCCGGATCGCCTTCCTGCGCGACCACCTCACCGCCGCCCACCGGGCCATCGCCGACGGCGTGCCGCTGGAGAGCTACCACGTCTGGTCGCTGCTCGACAACTTCGAGTGGGCCGAGGGCTACGACCAGCGCTGGGGACTGGTCTACGTGGACTACCCGACCCAGCGGCGCATCCCGAAGCGCAGCGCCCACTGGTACCGCCAGGTCATCCGGGACAACGGCCTGTAGGCCGACGCAGGGACCGGAGCAGCACCGGCACGGCCGGACCGCGTGGGGGCGGTCCGGCCCGGCAGCCGGCCTGAGGCCCGTCAGCGGGGCAACGCCTGCTGGAGTTCCGCACGCAGCGCCGGGGTCAGCATCTCGCCGGCCTGCTTGGCCAGCCGCGCCATCTCGTAGCCCACCACGCCGATGTCCGCGTCCGCACCGGCCAGGGTGGCCAGGATCGACCCGTCCCGGATCTGCATCACCAGGAAGTAGCCCCGGCCCATCTCGACCACGGTCTGCTTGACCACGTCCCCGTCGAACATCTGGGCCGCGCCCGCGGTGATGCTCATCAGCCCCGACGTCACGGCGGCCAGCTTGTCCGCGTGGTCGCGGGGCAACTGCGCCGAGATCGCCACCAGCAGACCGTCCGAGGAGACCACCACCGCGTGCGCCACCCCGGGCACCCGCTCGGCGAACGCGTTGACCAACCAGTTCAGGTCACGCGCCTCCTGGCTCAGTGTCATCACTGTCGTCCTCCTTCGCTGCGCGCACCCGGCGGCAAGATTAACTCGGTGGTCTCCTCAGCCTCGGCACGGCGCACGCCGCTGTAGAGCCGGGACAGCATCCCGCCCACCGCCTCCGGGTCCGGGTCCTCGCGGACCCGGGCCGACGGCGGCCGGGCCGGCTCGGTCACCGAGGTCAGCTGGGCCATCGGCACCCGCACCGGCAACCCCCTTTCGTTGGTGCCGCCGGTGACCGGCACCAGCGGCGGCGCCGGGGTACCCCCGCCCAGGGTGGCCGGCGACGACGGGGCCGGACCCTGCCGCGACCACCAGCCGCCGTCGGCCGCGGGGGTCGGCGTCCGCACGTCCGCGACCCGGGCCGGGAGCTGGTCCGGCGGCGACGGAACCGGGCGACGGCCCGCCACCGGCAGCTCCGCCGGGGCGACCCCGCCGGGGCCGGGCCACTGCGCCGGACGCGAGGGTGGCCCGACCGGACCGGACGGCGACCCCACGGCCGGACGGGCCGGCAGGCCGGCGGGGGCGACCGGGGCCAACGCCCTCGACCCGGCGGACGCGTTCGGCGCTGACCCGTCCAGCTCCGGCGCCGGGGCGAGCAGGGCCGCCGGCAGCGTCAACCTGGCCACCAGCCCCTGCCCCTGCGCGGCCAGCCGCACGCCGACGCCGTGCCGGGCGGCCAGGTGGCTGACCACGAAGTGACCCATCCGCTCGATTGCTGCCACGTCGGCCACCGGCGGCTCCGCCAACACCGCGTTGGCCTGCGCCAACGCGGTCGGGCTCATGCCGAGGCCGGCGTCGGCGATGTCCACCACCGCACCACCGTCCTCGGCCCGCGCGGTCACCCGGACCACGGTGTCCGGCCGGGAGAAGGCGGTCGCGTTCTCCAGCAGCTCCGCCACCAGGTGCACCAGCTCCCCGACGGCGTGCCCCACCACGTACAGGTCGGCCACCGACTCGTGGCGGACCCGCTGGTACTGCTCGATCTCGGCGCTGGCCGCGAGCAGCACCGCACCCAACCGCACCGGCTTGTTCCACCGGCGGGTCGACTCGGTGCCGGCGAGCACCAACAGGCTCTCGTCGTTACGGCGCATCCGGGCAGCCAGGTGGTCCAGCTTGAACAGGTTCTCCAACTGGTCCGGGTCGGCCTCCTCCCGTTCCAGGTCGTCCAGCAGCTCCAGTTGCCGTTCCACCAGCACCTGGCTGCGCCGGGCCAGGTTGACGAACATCGCGTTGACCGTCCGGCGGGTCTCCGCCTGCTCCACCGCGACGCTGACCGCGCTGCGGTGCACCGCCACGAACGCCTCGGCCAGCTCGCCGATCTCGTCCAGCGAGCGGACCACGGCCGGCGGCACGTCGATCGCCGGCACCCCGCCGTCGACCGCGCGCAGCCGTTTCAGGGCGTCCGGCAACTCCACCTGGGCGATCCGCAACGCCTGGTCCCGCAGCCGCTGCATCGAGTTCGCGATCGACCGGCCGACCAGGACGGCCAGCAGCACCGCCAGGGCCAGCACCACCACGATGCCGCCCAGCACCAGCAGGGTGGTGCGCAGCTGGGCGCCGCTGACCTCGTCGGCCCGGGCCACCGCGTCGTCGAGCACCCGGTCCTCCAGCTGCCGCAGCAGCTCCTGCCGCTGCTCGCTGGCCGTCCACCACTGGTTGGCGGGCAGTACCGCGGGCAGGGCGGTGCCGCCGGTGCTGATGCTCCTCTCCTCCAGCCGGGTGGCGTCCACGAACGCCGGCGTCCGCGAGATCCGGTCGTACGCCTGGATCTGGTCGGTCGTCGCGGCCACCCGGAACGCGCCCAGCGCGGCGAGCTGCTGCGCCCGCAGGTCGGCGAGGTTGACCTGGTCCTCCAGGCCGTACCGGCCGGCCCGGGAGGCGGCGTACAACTGGCCCCTGATCCGGGCGGACAGCTCCTTGACCCGGGCCAGCTGCACGTAGCGCAGCACCGCGTCGGTCAACTCCGGACGGTCCGGCCCCGGGTTCGGCTCGGCGAGCAGGCCGAGCAACGCCTCCACCGCCCGGTGGTAGTTGCCCAGGATGGTGTCGCTGCCCAGCACCGCCGGCGGCACCGCCGAGCGGATGTAGACCACCTGGTCGTACGCCTCCACCGCCTCGGCGTAGGCGACCTGCCAGGCGGCGTCGGAGTCGGCCAGCGGCCCGGCCGCCTCGCGTAACGCCCCGAAGGCCGTGTCGGTGGCCGCGTGCAGCGGCCGGAGCGCGACGAGCGCCGCGTCGCGGTCGGCGGCGCTGCCCGCCCGTCTCAGCGCGGCCAGCTCACCGGCGGTACGGTCGCGTTCCTGCTGGAGCCGGTCGACGGCCGTGGTGATCTGCTGCCCGATGCCGACCTGCCGGGCGAAGTCGTTGAGCGCCGTGGTGCGTCCCACCAGCCCCGCGGTCTGCACCCCGGCCAGCACCAGGAACGCCACCGACGGGATGACCAGGACGGTGGCGAGTTTGGTGCGCATCCGCCAGTCCCGCAGCCGCAACGGCGAGCGCCGCCGGTGCGGTACGACCCGCTCGTCGAACCGGTTCCGACCCGGCGACTCCGCGCTCGGTGTCGGGTCGGGACCTGCGTCCACGTCTCGCCTCCTCGGTCCCCGTCCCCACGACGGGGGGCCGGGTCCATCCAACCAGGCCAGACGCCCATGTCAACGCCTCGACGGCGCATCCGACCGGGCGGAGGTGCCTGCCGCGGCGGCCGAGGTCGGCGAGGGGTCCTCCTCCGTACGGCCGGTGCCGGCGAGCCGGTCCGCGTCGGGCACCCGACCCAGCGCGACCAGCGCGGCCCCGGTGGCCCCGATCTCCCGCTCGGCGCGGTGCCGGACCGGCCGCGGCGCGAGCGCGGCGGCGAACGCCGTACGCCACCACGCGGAGGCGGTCACCGCTCCCCCGCCGAGCACCACCTCGACGGGTGCGTCGACACCGGACTCCAGCACGGCGAGGTCGTCGGCGACCATCCGGCACAGCCCGGTCATCAGCCCGGCGAGGATGTCCACCCCGGTGCTGGAGAAGCTGAGCCCGCGCAGCTCACCCGAGCCGGCCGGGGCCAGGCCGGGGGGCCGGTCCCCGCCGAGGCGGGGGTTGGCCGGCAGCACGCCGTCCGGTGCGATCCGGGCCAGCGCGGCGTCGAGATCCGGCCCCTGCGGCAGCCGCAGCTCCCGGTCGGCCCAGGCGAACAGGTTCCCGCCGCAGGAGTAGGCCGCCCCGGTCACCACGTACTCGTGGTCCACCCGGTACCGCCACAGGGAGGCCGGCAGGGGTGGCAACGACGACCCGGCCGGAACCCGCTGGACCAGGCGTACCGCGGCCGAGGTGCCGACCGTGACCGCCGCCCGGCGGGGGTCGACGCAGCCCGAGCCGACGTTGGAGGCGGCCCCGTCGCCGACCGGGGCGGCCCAGCGCGCCCCGGCGAGCTGCGGCCACCGACGGGCGTGCTCGGCCCGCAGCCGGCCCTGCCAGTCCATCGGGGCCAGCTGCGGCAGCTCACCCGGCCGGACCCCGGCCACCGCGACGGCCTCGTCGTCCCAGGCCAGCCGGCTCAGGTCGAGCAGGCCGGTGCCGGAGGCCATGGACACCGACATGGGCGCGTCGTCGAGCAGCCGGCCGAGGACGTACTCGACCAGGCCGGCGAACCGGGTCACCCCGGCCGTGGCATCCCGCAGCCAGGGCAGCCGCACCGACCAGTAGCAGCGGTGCCACCACGCCCCGGTCCGCGCGTGGAAGTCCTCCGGGTCGGCCGGGCCGGACACCCCCGGCGGCGGCGCGGCCCGGGTGTCCAACCAGGTCAGCACCGGGCCGAGCGGGTCACCGGAGCGGTCCAGGGGCAGCACCGAGTGCCACTGCGCGCAGACCGCGACCAGGCCGACGTCGCGCAGGTGACCGGCGGCGGCCAGCTCGTCGAGACACTCGGTGAGGCCGGCGAGGTAGCCGTCGGGGTCCAGGGTGCCGGTGCCGTCCCCGGCGACGGTCAGCTGCACCCGGCGGCGGGCCAACGCTCCCGGCAGCGGATCGGCGTCGGCGTCGAGCACCAGGCCGCGGACCGAGGAGGTGCCCAGGTCGAGAGCGAGAATGTTCATCGCGGGTCACGCTACCCGGCGGCGCGGACGGGAACGCCCTTCCCTGCCGCCCGTCCGCCGCCTAGGGTGTCGGTATGCCCGCGCACCTGACCTGCTGGTGGCCCGCCGACCCGGCGGCCATCCCCCGCGCGTAGCTATCACGCGGCCGCCCACGAGGCGGCCGCCGGTCCTCCCCCGGCACCCGGGGCCGCCCGACGACGAGGCGACCCGACCCGGAGGAGAAACCCGATGAACCACCTCTACGACCTGCTCGCCGCCGTCGCCGACGGCGTCGACCCGGGCCCGTTCGCCCTGCTGCGCCGCGACGGCGTCGACCACGTCGACCTGTTCACCGGTCCGGTCGACGTCGCCGACCGGCTCGCCGACCTGCCGCTGCCCGAGGGCGCTGCCGGCCCCCGCACGCTGGCGCTGGTGCCGTACCGGCAGATCGCCGAACGGGGCTTCGCCTGCGTGGACGACGGCGTCCCGATGGAGTACCTGACCGTCACCGGGCACGCCACGCTGCCCCTGGCCGACCTGCTCGCCGCCCTGCCGGCCGGGCCGGTGGTCTGCGCCGACGCCGCATTCGACGTCGACGACGACGGGTACGCCCGGATCGTCGACCGGGTGCTCGCCGAGGAGATCGGTCGGGGGGCGGGGGCGAACTTCGTCATCCACCGCACCCTGCACGCCACCGTGCAGGGTGCCCCGTTGGGTGCCGCGCTGGCGGCGCTGGGCCGGTTGCTGCGCGACGAGCGGGGCGCGTACTGGACGTTCCTGGTGCACACCGGCACCCGGACGCTTGTCGGCGCGAGCCCGGAACGGCACGTCAGCGTCGACGACGGGCTGGTCATGATGAACCCGATCAGCGGCACCTTCCGGCACACCGGGGCCACCGCCGGGCGGGACGCGCTGCTGCGGTTCCTGCACGACCCGAAGGAGGTAGAGGAGCTGTACATGGTCCTCGACGAGGAGCTGAAGATGATGGCCGGCGTCGCCGAGCACGGTGGGCAGGTCGTCGGGCCGTACCTCAAGGAGATGGCGCACCTGGCGCACACCGAGTACCTGCTGGCCGGCCGGGGCACCCGCGACGTCCGGGAGGTGCTGCGGGAGACCATGTTCGCCCCCACGGTTACCGGCAGCCCGATGCAGAACGCTTGCCGGGTGATCGCCCGGCACGAACGGACCGGCCGGCGCTACTACTCGGGGGTGCTGGCGCTGCTGGGCCGCGACGCCGAGGGCCGGCAGACGTTGGACGCGCCCATCCTGATCCGGACCGCCGAGATCTCCCCCACCGGACGGCTGCGGGTGCCCGTCGGGGCCACCCTGGTCCGGCACTCCACCGCCGCCGGCGAGGTCGCCGAGACGCACGCCAAGGCCGCCGGGGTGCTCGCCGCGCTGGGGCTGGGCCCGCAGGCGTCGACCGGAGGGCCGTACCCGCCGGTGCGGTGGGCCGACGACCCCGAGGTACGGGCGGTGCTCGCCGCCCGCAACGCCCCGCTGGCCCGGTTCTGGCTCGACCAGCGCGCACCCGGCGCGACGGTGCTGCCCGGGGCGGCCGGCCGGCGGGCGCTGGTGGTCGACGGCGAGGACACCTTCACCGGGATGCTCGCCCACCAGCTGCGTGCCCTGGGCCTGACGGTGGACGTGCGGCCCTGGCACGCCCCCGGCTGCGACGCCGGGTACGACCTGGTGGTGGTCGGCCCCGGACCGGGCGACCCGGGCGCGGTCGACGACCCGAAGATGGCCGCCCTGCGCACGCTGCTGACCGGGCGGCTCGACGCCGGGGCGCCCACCCTGGCGGTGTGCCTGGGGCATCAGCTGCTCAGCGGGCTGCTGGGGTTGCCACTGCACCGCCGCGCCGCGCCCTACCAGGGCCTGCAACGGGAGGTGTCGCTGTTCGGGGTGCCGCGCCGGGTGGGCTTCTACTCGACCTTCACGGCGCGGGCGGACACCGATCGGATCGGGTCGCCGTACGGGCCGGTGGAGCTGGCCCGGGACCCGGCCGACGGGTCGGTGCACGCGCTGCGCGGGGCGGCCTTCGCCGGGGTGCAGTTCCACCCGGAGTCGGTGCTCAGCCGGGACGGTCTGGCGGTGCTGGCCGAGCTGCTGGGGCAGTTGCTGGCCCGACCGGCGCTGACGGCCGGTGGCGGGCCGGTGGGCGGGTAGCGGCGGGCCACCGGTGGGCCGGGTGGGCTCCCGCCCACCCGGCCCACCGGGCGACTCAGCCGGCGAGGCCGCGCTTGACGGCGGCGCCGATACGGACCGCCCGCTTGGCGGTCAGCGCGGTGGCCGCGAGCGCCACGTGGTCCGGGGCGACCTCGCCGTTGTTGCTGGTGTGCGAGGCGCCGTACGGGTTGCCGGCGACGAACTGGCTCGGATCGGTGTAGCCGGGGGTGACCACCACGCCACCCCAGTGGTAGAAGACCGTGAACAGCGACAGCAGGGTCGCCTCCTGGCCGCCGTGCGCGGTGGCGGTGGAGGTGAAGCCGCTGTAGACCTTGTCGGCCAGCGCGCCGTTGGCCCACAGCGGCCCGGTGGTGTCGATGAACTGCTTGAGCTGGGCGGCGATCATGCCGTACCGGGTGGGGGAACCGAAGATGACCACGTCGGCCCAGGCCAGGTCGTCGATCTCGGCCTCCATCACGTCCTGGGTCTCCAGGCGGTGCGCCTGCCAGCCCGCGTTGGAGCGGATCGCCTCGTCGGGCGCCAGCTCCCGTACCTTGCGCAGGCGCACCTCGGCCCCCGCCTCGCCGGCGGCCTCGACCGCCGCCTGCGCCATCTGGTAGGTGATCCCGGTCGCGCTGTAGTAGATGACCGCTACCTTGACCTGGCCGTCCATCGTCTGTGTCCTCCTCGGTTCGGGTCAGCTCCGGCGACTACCCGGTGCTTGCCGGGTCAAACGTCCACCCGCGGCATGATCCGGACATGCGGCTGCGCACCGCGACACCGACCAGGAGGGTCGGCCCGCCCCGCCGGGTGACCGAGGGGTCCCCGCGGCTCAAGATTTGCGCAAGTTCCAGCTGAGAATGCTCCCACGGGGACCGGGAGGCGGATGCTGGTGGGCACGGATGCCGGGGGGGGGTAGCGGGCCACCACCGGTGGCCCGGGGGGACCTGCACGGGGGATCGCGCTCCGCCGGTTCGGCGACCGGCGTAGCGCGGTCAGGGTGTCCGCCCGGTGTCGGTACCTGCTCCTATGCTGACCGGCGTGGTGGAGCTGACCGGCGACGAGGCGTTGACGTTGCGGATGACCGCACTTGCCCTGCGGGAGCATCCGGCCGGCCGCCCGTCGGGGGTCGCCGGTGTGGTGGAGTGGTTCGGGGCGATGCAGGCCCAGGACGCGGCGAGCGGCCTGTGGTCACTGGGGCTGCGGCTGCCCGGCCGCTCGGAGGCCGACATGCGGGCCGCCCTGGAACGCCGCGAGGCGCTGCGCACCTGGCCGATGCGCGGCACCGTGCACCTCGTGCCCGGTCGGGACGCCCGCTGGATGCTCGACCTCACCGGCGTACGGGCGCTGGCCGGGGCAGCGGCCCGGCGGGCCACGCTCGGACTGACGGAGGCCGAGGCCGACCGGGCCACCGACGTGCTCGGCGCGGCGCTGGCCGGCGGCGGTCGGCTGACCCGCGCGCAGTGCCTGGCCACCCTCGCCGCCGCCGGGGTCGACGTCTCCGGCCAACGCGGCTACCACCTGCTCTGGTATGCCAGCCAGCGGGGCGTCACCTGCATCGCCCCGCACGTGGGCACCGAGCAGACCTTCGCGCTGCTCGACGAGTGGGTGCCCGACCCGCACCGACCCGAACGGGACGAGGCGCTGGGCATCCTGGCCGGGCGGTACTTCCGCAGCCACGGGCCGACGACCCGGCGCGACTTCACCGGGTGGACGGGGCTGACCGCCGCCGACACGAAACGGGCCGTCGCGGTCGCCACCGACGCCGGGACGCTCACCACCGTCCGGGTCGACGGGGTGGAGGCGCATCTCGACCCGGCGCTGCTGGACGCGCCCCGGCTGCCGGTGGACGACGTGCACGTGCTGCCCGGCTTCGACGAGTACCTGCTCGGCTTCAAGGACCGCGCACTGATGGTCGATCCCGCGCACCTGAAGGCGGTGATCCCCGGTGGCAACGGCGTCTTCCAGTCCACGGTGGTGCGCGGCGGCCGGGTGGTGGGCATCTGGAAGCGCCGCCTCTCGCGGACCAGGGTCACCGTGACGGTGCAGCCGCTGGTCCCGCTGGATGCGCCGACCCGGCAACGGGTCGGGGCGGCGCTGGAGGCTTACGCCCGCTTCCTCGGCCTGCCGCTGCACCTCACCTGGTAGGTCCGCACCGCCCGCTCCCCGGGCCACCGGCGCTGCCGGCCCGGCGGCGCTGCCGGCCCGGCGCGTCGCTGGTCCCCCGGTCCCGACATCCTGAACGGCCTGCCGCAGACGGCGGTGCCCGCATCCGGCTGCACGCCACCCCCCGGGGCGGGTGACGGTGGGTCACAGGCGGGCACCATGCGCCAGCAGCGGCTCTATGACCGAGAGTGACCGTCGGTCATCCGCCGCCGTCCGGCCCAGCACCCCACGGAACATGCGAACTAGACCTTTGAGCTGGGATTTTGTCGCAACACCTCGCCGACCGCCACCAACCCCTCGCGGAGACTTTGCTCTGCTGCCCTCGACGCGACACTCACGACAAGTAGCTGTCGCGTCGAGGGCAGCAGAGCAAAGCGTCTGGAGGTGATGTGGTGCGCCCGGGCGTCACGTCACTGTCCGTGTCGATGGGCACGGGTGGGTAACGGGCTGACGGGCGGGCGACGAGACACGAGGGTGGGCCGGGTCCCGTGGCACGGGCGGGAGGCCGGACAGCTGAGAGGCACCGGGGCAGCGGGCGGCGCGGAGCAGCGGAGCAGCAGGGCAGCGCGGAGCAGCGGAGCAGCGGGCCACCTGGGCAGCAGAGCAGTAGGTCCGCAGAGCAGGGTCCGGGGGATCGGTGGGCGCACGCCGCCGGGGGCCGGCCGAGCGTGCGGCCACCGATCCGGGGTGAGGGGGTGGATCAGTCGCCGAGCGCGCCGGCCGAGCGGCCCTCGTGCAGGGTCAGGTTCCGGCCGGTCGACGGGTCGAACAGGTGGATCTTCTCCAGGTTGAACCAGATCCGCCGGTCCTCGCCCTCCTGCACCGGCGACTCGGCCGACAGCCGGGTCACCAGGTTGCCGCCACCGCCGCTGAAGTCGGCCCCGGCGTCGGCGGCCAACTCCTCCAGCTCGGCGGCGCTGGCCCGCTGCCCCTCGACGGTGAAGTAGACGTACTTGTCGGAGCCCATCGACTCGACGATCTCGGCGGGAGCGGTGAACTCCATGCCCCGGGCCCGCGCCTCGTCGTCGATCAGCTCGGCGTCCTCGAAGTGCTCGGGGCGGATGCCCAGGATCAGCTCCCGGGGCGCGTCGGCCCCCTCCAGCTCGCGGCGGATCCGGTCGCCGATCGGCACGTCACCCAGGGCGGTACGCAGCTTCCCCTCCTCCACGGCGGCGTGCAGGAAGTTCATCGACGGTGAGCCGATGAACCCGGCGACGAACAGGTTGCGGGGGTGGTCGTACAGCTCCTGGGGCGGGCCGACCTGCTGGATCGCGCCACCCCGCATGATGACCACGCGGTCGCCGAGGGTCATCGCCTCGGTCTGGTCGTGGGTCACGTAGACGGTGGTGGTGCCGAGCTTCTTCTGCAGCCGGGACACCACCGTGCGCATCTGCACCCGGAGCTTGGCGTCCAGGTTGGACAACGGCTCGTCCATCAGGAACGCCTTGGGTTGCCGCACGATGGCCCGGCCCATCGCCACCCGCTGCCGCTGCCCGCCGGAGAGGTTGGCCGGCTTGCGGTCCAGCAGCGGGGTCAGCTCCAGCACCTTCGCCGCCTCCCCGACCTTGGCGGTGATGGTCTCCTTGTCGAGCTTGGCCAGCCGCAGCGGGAAGGCCATGTTCTCCCGGACGGTCATGTTCGGGTAGAGCGCGTACGACTGGAACACCATCGCGATGTCCCGGTCGCGGGGCGCCTTGTCGTTGACCCGTTCCCCGCCGATGCGCAGCTCCCCGGAGCTGATGTCCTCCAGCCCGGCGATCATGTTGAGGGTGGTGGACTTCCCGCAGCCGGACGGGCCGACCAGGATGACGAACTCGCCGTCGGCGATCTCCAGGTCGACGTCCTGCACCGCGACGGTGCCGTCGGGGAAGCTCTTGCTCACCTTGTCCAGCACGATGTCAGCCATTGTTGTCACCTATCCCTTGACGGCGCCGGAGGTCAGACCGGAGACGATGCGGCGCTGGAAGAAGAGCACGAACAGGATGATCGGAATGGTGATCACCACGGCGGCGGCGCAGATCGCCCCGGTGGGGTCCTCGAACTGCGACTCGCCGGTGAAGAACGACAGCGCCACCGGCACCGTCCGGGCCCGCTCGGTGGAGGTGAGCGTGATGGCGAACAGGAAGTCGTTCCAGCAGAAGATGAAGACCAGGATCGCCGTGGTGAACAGCCCCGGGGCGGCCAGCGGGGCGATCACCCGGCGGAACGCCTGGCCCTGGGTCGCGCCGTCCATCTTCGCCGCCTTCTCCAGGTCCCACGGGATCTGCTTGAAGAACGCCGACAGCGTGTAGATCGCCAGCGGCAGCGCGAAGGTGATGTACGGCAGGATCAGCCCCGGCCAGGTGTCGAAGAGGCCGAGTTGCCGTTCGATCTCGAACAGCGGCGACACCAGCGACACCTGCGGGAACATCGCGATCAGCAGGGACACCCCGACCAGCAGGCGCTTGCCGGGGAAGTCCAGCCGGCTGATCGCGTACGCGGCCATCGCGCCGAGCACCACCGCGATGAGCGTGGCGATCAGGGCGATGCCGATCGAGTTGATCAGGGCGCGGACGAACTGGTCGGTGTCGAAGATGCTCCGGTAGTTGTCCAGCGTCCACTCCCGGGGCCAGAACTTGCCGTCGGTGAGGGTGGCCGGGGTCTTGAACGACAGGGAGGCGATCCAGAGCACCGGGACCAGGGCGAACACGACGACGATGACGTCGATCAGGCCCCAGCGCAGCTTCGCCCGGGTGGTGGTGTCGGCCATGTCAGCGCCTCTCCCCGTCGTCGCTGCCCGGGGCAGCGGTGCCGAACAGCTTCACGAAGACGAACGCGATGATCGCCACCGTGATGAAGATCAGCACGGACATCGTGGAGCCGATGCCGAGGTTGAGCCCCCGGATCAGGTTGTTGTAGGCGAGCATCGACACCGACGAGGTCTCGTTGCCGCCGTTGGTGAGCACGAAGATGTTGTCGAAGACCCGGAACGCGTCCAGGGTGCGGAACAGCAGCGCGACGAGGATGGCCGGCTTCATCACCGGCAGCATCACCTTGGTGAACCGCTGCCACGCCGTCGCCCCGTCGGTGGAGGCCGCCTTGAGCAGGTCTTCGGGGACCAGCGCCAGCCCGGCCATCAGCAGCAGGGCCATGAACGGGGTGGTCTTCCAGATCTCGGCCAGCATGATGATCGCCAGCGAGCTGGCCCGCTCGGTCAGCGGGGCGCTGCCGTCGAACAGGTTGGCCAGGTAGCCGGTGCCGGGCGTCCAGGCGTACCGCCAGGAGAACGCGGCGACGACCGTGACGATGCCGTACGGGATCAGCGCGGCGGTCCGCACGATGCCCCGGCCGACCAGGGTGCGGTGCATGACCAGGGCCAGCCCCATGCCGAGCACCAACTCCACCGCGACGGTGACCACCGTGATCAGCATGGTCACCCCGAACGCGGTCCACCAGAACTCGTTGGTCAGCACGGTGACGTAGTTCTCCAGCCCGATGAACTCGCGCTGGTCGGGAAAGCGCAGGTCGAAGCGCTGCAACGACAGCCAGACCGAATAGATGATCGGGTACGCGGTGACCAGCACCATGACCAGCGCGGCCGGGGCGCAGAGCAGCCAGCCCAGCTTCCGTTCGGCCTTCTTGTTCTCGCTCAGCGGGGCACGCCGACTCACGGCAGGACCCCCTTGGACTGGAGCGCGTCGGAGATCGCCTTACGCAGTTCCTTGGCCGTCTGTTCCGGCCGGATCGCCGACGGCGGCGACAGGATCGCCGACATCACCGTGGAGATGCTCTGGTACGCGGGGGTCAGCGGCCGGACCGCCGGCTCCTTCAACTCCTCCAGGATGGTCTCCTTCATCGGGTACGCCTCGTCCATCTCCGGGTCGTCGTAGACCGCCTCGATGGTCGGGGGCACCCCGTCGTTGATCGCGGAGAACTTCTGGTTCTTGGCGTCCCGGAGGCACTTCGCCGCCTCGAAGGACTCCGTCGGGTGCTTGGAGTAGGCGCTGACCGCCATGTTGACCCCGCCGATGGTGACCTTGCTGGGGGTGTTCGCGTCGACGCCGGGCACCCGGGCCCACTTGACCTTCTTGGCCAGCTCCGGGTCGGCCTCCTGCAACGCCGGGTAGACGAACGGCCAGTTGACCTGGAACGCGCCGTTGCCCGACTGGAAGTCCAGCCGGACCGGATCCTCGGTGGAGTTGCTGAACGACGGCGACGTCACGCCCGACGTGGCGAACCGCTGGAGCTGGTCGAGGGCCTTCACCGTGCCCTCGTCCATCACGGCCTTCTTGCCGTCGTCGCTGAGGATCTTGCCGCCGGCGCTCTCGGCCAGGGTGTTGTAGAGCACCACCAGGCCCTCGTACTGCGCACCCATGGTGAGCACCTGGTACGGCTTGCCCTGCCCCTTGAGGTCCTTGGCGACGGTGATCATGTCGTCCCAGCTCTTCGGGGCTTCGGGAACCAGGTCACTGCGGTACCAGAGCAGTTGCACGTTGGTGTTCTTCGGCGCGCCGTAGAGCTTGTCCTCGTAGCGGGCGGTGTCCAGCGGGCCGGCGAGGGTGCCCTGTTCGACCTCGCTCTTGTCCTGCCCGGTCCACTCGCGGATCCATTTGGCGCTGGCGAACTCCTGGGTCCAGGTGACGTCGAGGCCGAGCACGTCCATCCCGCTGTCCTCGGCGGCCAGCCGGCGCACGAGCTGCACCCGCTGGTCGTCGGCCTGCCGGGGCAGCACCCGGTAGGCGATCTTGTAGCGCCCCTCGGCGCGGGTGTTGCAGTCGTCGACGACCTTCTGCAGGTTCTGCTCGGGCGGGTAGTACAGGTTGATCGTGGGCGTACCACCGCCACCGTCGTCGGCGCCGCACGCGGCCAGCGGCGCGACCAGCGCCAGCGCGGCGGCGGCCGCCCCGGCCCGGAGCGCCGGCCGACGCCGGTGTCGGGCCGTTCCGGGATCCGTCATCGCCCCTCCCCTCTCTTCGGCGAAAACCGGGGAGGTCACCCGTGCCCCGGTGCACGGCAAGCCGCTACCGGGCCGGTGAAGTGCGGAAACACGCCGCCCCGGGCCGTTCCGTGGGCCTACACTGCCCGACCTGCGAAGTCGTGAAACCTGTCGGTAACCGGAGTCGGGCCGGGTGTGGCCGGGCCCGACGCAGGCGTGTCACCGGCGTCCGGGTCATGCCCGTGCGGGCGGTTTCAGCGCCGGACCCTGGCCCAGGACAGGAAACGTTCGGTCATCCGGGCCGGCGGGTGCCCGGGGTGCAGTTGGGCGAGCTGGTTGGTCGCCTCGTGCATCAGGGTGCCGAGGTAGACCAGCAGCCCGGTGCGGTCCCGGCGGTACTCGGTGAGCAGGGCGAGCTTGGCCGGCTGGCAGGGCCACTCCCGGCCACAGTTGCGGCACCGCCACAGCGGGCGCATCGCGACGTGCGGGACCGGCGGTCGGACCACCATCACCGCCACCTCCTCGAATCGTGGGCGCGGTCGGCCCCGGCCGTCGCGGCCCGGGGCCGACCGCATCGACCTGGGACTGGAAGGGGCCGCTCCCGCACGGGGGGTGTCGGGAGCGGCCCCGGGCAGGGCCCGCTGCCGCCCTCCCCGGCTGCCAGCGGGCCCGCCACCGGTGACAGTCTGCTGACCGGACCACTACTGTCGATACACGCTCACGCCATCTGCGCAGCTCAGCAGGGTGGGTGAGCGACCACGAGCGACCCGCCGGTCCACGGTGGGCAGGAACCGGGGGTGTGATGGGGACGGCTACCGACTACGTGTTGGAGGAGTTGCGCCTGTTCCGGGCGTCACTCGCACTCAGCCAGGAGGATTTCGGTAAGGGCATCGGCTACTCGGGGTCGCACGTCAGCTCGGTGGAGACCGGCGGCCGGGCGCCCACGAAGGAGTTCATGAAGGCCGTCGACGGCCACCACGACACCGGCGGGCGTTTCCTGCGGATGCTGGACCGGTTGGGCCGGCTCGACGCCGAGCCCGCCTGGCTGCGGGAGTGGATCGAGTTCGAACGGGAGGCGACCACGCTGCGCTGGTTCGAGGTGGCGTACGTGCCGGGCCTGTTGCAGACCGAGCGGTACGCCCGCGCGACGCTGGCCGGCGGCCGGTTCGCCCCGGACGACGTCGACCGGATCGTGGCGTCCCGGCTCGAACGGCAGGCGATCCTGCGGCGGGAACGCCCACCACAGCTCATCTGCGTGATCGACGAGACGGTGCTGCGCCGGCCGGTGCTCGACCAGCCGGGGCTGATGATCGAGCAGTGCGAGCACCTGGCCCGGTTGACCGCCGAGGAGCACATCCAGGTGCACATCGTGCCGACCGACGCCGGCATGTACCTGGGGCTGGCCGGGCAGTTCATCATCGCCGAGATGCCCGACGGCGAGCGGGTCGCCCATGCGGACAACCAGCTCACCGCGCAGATCGTCGATACGCCTACCGATGTCGCTACGCTGGCCAGAACGTGGGAGATCGTGCGGAACGAGGCGCTCCCCCGCCGGCAGTCAATCGAGCTGATCGAGGAAGTGGCGAAGTCATGGACATGATGACCCCGCAGTGGCGGAAGTCGACCAGGTCCGGCGGCAACGGCGGATCGTGCGTCGAGGTCGCCGACAATCTGCCCGACCGGGTGCTGGTGCGCGACACCAAGGACCGCGAGGGCGGCACCCTCCACTTCGACCGTACGGCCTGGACCGCGTTCGTCGGCTACGCCAAGCGGCACTGACCCGGCCGGCCGACCGGGCTCCCCCGCACCGCCGGGAGCCTGGTCGGCCCCGGCTCGCCCCGATCCTGGTCGCCCGCCCCGGCCGGCAAGATCGACTCAGTTGGGGCGGTACAGCGGTATCGAGGTGCGGCGGACACCGCAACATCGCCCCCAAGGAGTCGATCAACCGCGCCGCCCGCGTCCCGACCGGGCATCGCGCGTCCCGACCGGCATCGCGCGTCCCGTCGGCTTGTCGACGACTGTCCGGATGGCGGGCGCGGTGGGCTGTCCCGGGGCATGCCGCGTGCACTAGCGTTGACGCACTCACTCCACCAAGCCAGCGCGTCGCCGTCGTAGTCGATACGCCTCCGGCCGACATCAGCCTGCCCGTTCGGAGGGTTCTCCCGCGAACTCCCACTGCGCGCCCACCGGTCCGGGCAGGATCGTCCTCAACGAGGAGGTGCCCCGTGGTGCAGGACACCCGCGCTCTCGCCCTGACGTTCGAGGTGAGCGGCCTGCCACCGGTGAAAACTGAGGCGCTGTCCATCTTCGCCGCCGGCCATCGGCAGGCGACGAGGGTACGCGCCCTGCTCGAGGCGGCCTGTGCCGCGGCCCAGCAGACCGGCTGGACGCCGTTGGCCGGGCCGGTCGAGGTCGACCTGATCCTGCGGTGCCCACCCGGGCACCGCACCTCCGACGCCAGCACCCTGCTGGGCGGGGTGTGCGCGGTGCTCCAGGACAAGAAGCGGGTGGCGAACATCGGGTTGGCCCACCTCGGGGTCCTGGTCGACGTCGCGCTCTACGCCGACGACCGGCAGATCCGCCGGTTGTCGTACCGGGAGGAACCGGCGGAGAACCTCTCGTACCAGGTCCGGGTGGCCGCCGCGCCCACCGTGGTTTGACCGACGTCCGCGGTGGGGTACCGCGGACGCCGACGAAGGGAGCACCGATGTCGGAGCCACATGTCACGCTCGACCCGCGCGGGCTCGACCCGGTGCAGCAGAAGCTGCGCGGCCCGCTGGAGGATCAGCTGACCTCGGCGCTGCAGGCCGCCACCGACCGGGTCCGCGCCAGCTACGCGGGGGAACCGGTCGAGCAGGTCTGCCAACGGCTGCTCGACGAGACCCGCTCCGGGCTGCACCCGGACATCGCCGCCGGCTTCCGCCCCGACATGGACGAGTTCTGCCGGGTCGCGGTGGCGATCGTCCGCAACGAGATCTCCTGAACCCTGGCGGGGTCGGCGTCCGCCGGCCCCACCCGGGCGTCGATCCCGGCCGGAGCTGAAGCCCGGTCGGTCAGTAGCGGCCGAGGTTGGCCGCCGGGCAGATCACGATGCGCGGTGAGTGCTTCGGATCCAGCCAGCGCAGCACCGACACCAGGTCGGTGTGGGACAGGCTGACGCAGCCGGCGGTCGGGCCGCCGGCAGGGGTGCTGAACTCGTGCAGGAAGATGCCGCTGCCCGCGTCCGGCACCGGCTTCGGCACGTTCGGCGGCATGTTGTAGGTGATCACGGCGAAGTGGGTGTACGCCGGCACCTCCCGCCACAGCGCCTCGCTGTAGCCGCCCGGGTTCGTGCTGCTGTGCTGGAAGGTGTTGTAGGCCGGCGAGTCGGGGTTCTCGTTCCACCAGTCGTTCGTGACCACCCGGTGGTACGGGAACCGTACGCCCGGGTCGGCGGCGACGCCGTACATGGTGGGGCCGAACGAGTACACCCCGGTCGGGGTGGTCGCCACACCCTCGGTGTGGTGGTCGCTGAAGCCCTTCGCGCCCACCCGGGCGGGCAGCGGGGCGGAGACCGGCACCCAGTGGCCGCCCGCCCGGTGGAACGTCTCCAGGGTGGCGTGGGTGGTCGTATAGCCGCTGCCGGTGACGATGACGACCTGCCGGGTCGCGGCGGGCAGGGTGGTCAACCGGGAGGCCCGGTTCGGTGGTGGGACCGGGCGCCCCCGGCCCGCCGCCGGGTCCGTGTCGCGCCCGTCCGTCCCGGATGAGGTCCGCATTCCGCACATGATCGCACCGCCGGCGGTTCTGCGACGCCCCGCCGCCCCGGGCGGGTGGGGCGCGTCGCGCCCGGTGGGTGGGTCAGGGTCGGGTCCGCAACTCCCCGACCCTGACCGCCAGCCGTCCGGCCCGGCGGCGGTTCACGCCGGTGCGGGCGCGACGGGCGGGTCAGGCCGGTACCGTCGGGCCCGACACGCGGACCAGGCCCGTCGGCACTCAGCTCCCCGGTGCCCCGGTGCCGGACTTCGGCGCGTTCCCGACCACCCCGATCGGTCGTGAACGCCGGCCCAGGTTAGGCAGCCGCCGGATGGCCGGGCAAGCAGGTCGACGGGGTCGGGGAGGTGATTGCCGCCGGGGCGCAATTGCGGCATCCCGACGTGACACGGTCAGCCGGCCGGACGCTGTTGGCTCTCAGAAGTGGGCGAGCAGATCGGGGAAGGCGGCCAGCCGGATCACCCCGGTGTCGGCCGGGTCGAGGTCGTCGTCCTCCAGCACCCAGGTGTTCTCGTTGGGGATGAACACCGCCCGCATCCCCGCCGCCCGTGCCGGCAGGATGTCCGACTTCGGGGAGTTGCCGATCATCCAGGCGTCGGCCGGGGCGAAGCCGTGCTCCCGGGCCAGCCACCGGTAGGTGCCGGCGTTCTTCTCGGGCACGATGTGCGCCGCGCCGAAGTGGTGCAGCAGGCCGCAGGCGTCCAGTTTGCGCTGCTGCTCCTGGCGGTCCCCCTTGGTCAGCAGCAGCAGGTCGTAGCGGGTGGCCAGGGCGTCGAGGGTGTCGGCGACCCCGGGCATCAGCTCGACCTCGTGGTTGACCAGCGCAGCGGCCAGCCGGTCGATGTCCGCGCGTTCCCGGTCGGTGGCCGGTCGCTCCCGCAACCGCTCCAGGCACTCGCCGAGGCTGCGCAGGAACACCTTGCTGCCGTACCCGTGGGCCACCGCGTTGGCCCGCTCGATGTCGTCGAGCACGGTGCGGATCTGGGCCCGGTCGAGCGTGGGGTGGTCGAGCCAGTCCAGGAAGTCGTCGATCACCCGCTCGAACACGACGTTGTTCTCCCAGAGCGTGTCGTCGGCGTCGAAGATCAACGTCGTCGCGCCCGCCCCCGGGGCCGATCCGGTCCCACCCGTACTCATCCGGTCCCCTCCCGCAGGATCGCCCCGCCCGGGCGGCGGCGGCCGACGGACACGCTAGCGGTCCGGCCCGCCCGGCACATCCGGGTTATCCCGGCGCAGGGTCAGGATCAGGTCGGCCACCAGCGCCGTCCACCCGGTCTGGTGCCAGGCCCCGAGGCCCGCGCCGTTGTCGCCGTGGAAGTACTCCGGAAACGCGATCAGGTCCCGCCAGTCGGGATGGGTCTGGAAGAGCTGACACGCACCGTAGATCGGCCGGCGGCCCCAGCCGTCCCGGGTGAACAGGGAGATCAGCCGGGCCGACAGGTCATCGGCGATCTCGTCCAGGGTGCACTTACGTCCCGACCGGGTCGGGTACTCCACCTGGAGGTCGTCGCCGAAGAACGCCGCGTAGTCGCGCAACGCGCTGATCAGCAGGAAGTTCGTCGGCATCCAGATCGGGCCGCGCCAGTTGGAGTTGCCGCCGAACAACCCGCTCGTCGACTCGGCCGGCTCGTAGCCGACGCAGAACTCCTGCCCGCCCAGGTCGACCGCGAACGGCTTGTCCAGGTGCGCCCGGCTCAGCGTGCGCAGGCCGTAGTCGGAGAGGAACTCCTCGGGGTCGAGCATCCGGGCCAGCAGCCGGACCACCTGCTCCGGGCCGACCATGGACAGCAGCCGCTGCTGGCGGCCGTCCGGGCCGAGCCGGCGGGCACCGATCACGTCGGCGTACTCGGGGCGCTGGCTGAGGAACCAGCGCAGCCGGGCCCCCAGCTCCGGCAGGCGTTGCAGGGTCCGCGCGGACAGCCGGGTGGTGGCCGCCAGCGGCAGCAGCCCCACCACCGAACGGACCTTCAGCGGCACCTGGGTGCCGTCGGCGAGGCGCAGCACGTCGTAGAAGAACGCGTCCTCGGCGTCCCACAGGCCCTGCGAGTAGCCGGCGGCGGCGATGTAGGCGAAGTGCTCGAAGAACTTCGTCGCGGTGTCCACGTACGCCCGGTCGTGCTCGGCCAACACGATCGCCATGTCCAGCAGGTTGAGCGCGTACATCGCCATCCAGCCGGTGCCGTCGGACTGCTCCAGCACCCCGGCCACCGGCAACGCCGCCGACCGGTCGAACGGACCGACGTTGTCCAGCCCCAGGAAACCGCCCTCGAACAGGTTGTTGCCGCCGGTGTCCTTGCGGTTGACCCACCAGGTGAAGTTGAGCAGCAGCTTGTGCATCACCCGGGCGAGGAACTCGTGGTCGCGCCCGCCGTCGATCTCGAACACCTTCAGTGCCGCCCAGGCGTGCACCGGTGGGTTCACGTCACCGAACGCCCACTCGTACGCCGGGATCTGGCCGTTGGGGTGCAGGTACCACTCGCGCAGCAGGAGCAGCACCTGCTCCTTGGCGAAGCCCGGGTCGACCCGGGCGATGGTGACGCAGTGGAAGGCCAGGTCCCAGGCGGCGTACCAGGGATATTCCCACGGGTCCGGCATGGAGATCACGTCGAAGCTGGTCATGTGCCACCAGGCGCTGTTGCGCCCGTGCCGGCGGCCGGCCGGCGGCGTCGAGCCCGGGTCGCCCTCCAACCACCGCTTGACGTCGAAGTGGTAGAACTGCTTTCCCCACATCAGCCCGGCGATCGCCTGCCGGGCGACCAGCGCCTCGTCGGGGCTGGCCGCCGCCGGGATCACCCCGGCGAAGAAGCGGTTCGCCTCGGCCCGCCGGGCCCACACCACCGCGTCGAAGCCGGCCCCCAGGTCCGCCGGGGGTGGCGCGGCGGCCCCGGGCGGCGGCGCGGTGCGGGTCAGCCGCAGCCGGATCTGCCGCTGCCCACCGGCCGGCACGTCGAGCACGTAGTGCAGGGCGCCCTTGGTGCCCTCCCGGTCGGGGTTGACGGTGGCGGCGCCGGCCACCACGTGGTCGTTGATCCCGTCCTTCGGGTACGGCGACCGGCCGGCCAGCCCCCACAGCCGCTCGGCGTTGGTGTCGTTGTCGCACAGCAGCGGGACCGGCTCGCCGTCGCCCTCCAGCAGGAGCTGCCCCAGCACCCAGTGCTCGCCGACCAGCCGGCCGTCCTCGCCGGTCAGCCGGGGCACCCGGTCCGCGCCGGGCGGACCCCAGGCCCAGGTGTTGCGGAACCACAGCGTGGGCAGCACGTGCAGGCTTGCCGCCTCGTCGGCCCGGTTGGCGACGGTGATCAGGATGCACAGGTCGGTCGGGGACGCCTTGGCGTAGTCGACGGTGACCGCCCAGTACCGGTCGTCGTCGAAGATGCCGGTGTCGACCAGCTCGTACTCGTTCTCGTCCCGGCCACGCAGGGCGTTGACGGCGACCAGTTCGTCGTACGGGAAGGCGGCCTGCGGGTAGTGGTAGCGCCAGCGCATCCACGAGTGGGTGGGGGTGCTGTCGAGGTACCACCAGTATTCCTTGGCGTCCTCACCGTGGTTGCCGCCGTCGCCGCCGAGGCCGAACATCCGCTCCTTGAGGATCGGGTCGACCCCGTTCCACAGCGCCAGCGCGAAGCAGAACGTCTGCCGGTCGTCGCAGACGCCCGCCATGCCGTCCTCGTTCCACCGGTAGGCTCTGGACCGCGCGTGGTCGTGGGGGAAGTAGTCCCACGCCGTGCCGTGCTCGCTGTAGTCCTCCCGTACCGTCCCCCACGCCCGCTCGGACAGATAGGGACCCCATGCGCGCCAGTCCTGCTCCCCGGCGTCGGCCTGGGCGAGCCGGATCCGCTCGGCGTCGGGGGACGGGACGTCGGAGGGCGATCTGTCGGTGAACACCTGCACATTTTCGACGCCGGCGGAGTACTTGACCACAGCGACCATTGTCGTCGTGGCGTGTTACACCTCGCCGCCACAGGAGGAAAGAAGTTGATCGAGTTCGGTTTCGGGCCGGGGGTCTGCGGTGAACTGGCCGCCGGGGCGACCCGGGAATGGCTGGTCACCGACGGTCTCGGCGGGTACGCCATGGGCACGGTGAGCGGGCTGCGGACCCGCCGCTACCACGGTCTGCTGGTGGTGGCCGGGGAGACCCCGGCGGCCCGCCGGGTGGGTCTGGTCAGCCTGGACCCGGCGGTGGTCCTGCCGTCCGGGGCCCGGGTCCGGCTCGGCGCGCACGAGTGGAACTCCGGGGTGGTCGACCCGCGCGGCTACGAGTACCTGGAACGCTTCGATCTGGTCGACGGGCTGCCGCGCTGGCGGTGGCGGGTCGGCGACGTGGTGATCGAGCGGGAGCTGGCCATGACGCACGGCCGGTCCGCGGTGGCGGTGGTGCACCGGCTGGTGGCCGGCGGCCCGGTCCGGCTCGACCTCTCGGCCGCCTGCACCTGGCGCGACGCGCACGGCGAACGGCGGGCCGACGGCCCGACGCCCCGGGTGGAACCGGCCGACGGCGGCGCGGTGGTCGAGGGCGCGTTCCGCCTCGTCGGCCCGGACTGGACGCCCGAGGGGCAGTGGTGGCTGGGCGTGCACCACCGCGAGGAGGCCGCCCGGGGGCTGCACCCCGACGAGGACCTGTGGTGCGCCGGGCGGTTCTCCGGCGCACTTGAGCAGCCCGGGGACACCGTGTCGGTGCTGGCCTGGGCCGGTGACCTGGCCGAGGAGCCGCCCCCGGCGACGCAGGTGGTGGCGGCGGCCCGGCAGCGGCACCGGGCGGTGGTGGCGGCGGCGAAGCCGGCCGACGCGGTGGACGCGACCCTGGCGCTGGCCGCCGACGCGTTCGTGGTGCGCACCCCCGCCGGGCCGGACGTGGTCGCCGGGTACCCCTGGTTCGGCGCCTGGTCGCGGGACACGATGACCTCGTACGAGGGGTTGTTCCTGTGCACCGGGCGGGCCGACGAGGGGCGGGAACTGCTGCGGGCGTACGCGGCGACGCTGTCGGAGGGGATGCTGGCGAACACCGCCGACACCGGTCGGGTGGAGTACAACACGGTCGACGCGACGCTGTGGTTCCTGCACGCGGTCGGCCGGCACGTCACCGTCACCGGCGACACCGACCTGGGCGACGAGCTGCTGCCGGCGCTGCACGGGGTGGTGCGGGCACACCTGGCCGGTACCCGGTACGGCATCGCCGTCGACCCCGCCGACGGGCTGATCACCCAGGGCGGCACCCCGGGCACCGCGCTGACCTGGATGGACGCCCGGGTGTACGGGGTGCCGGTGACCCCCCGGGTCGGCAAGCCGGTCGAGGTGAACGCGTTGTGGATCAACGGGTTGGCCGGGTTGGCGGAGCTGACCGAGCTGGCCGGGCAGGACCCGGACGAGCTGTGGCGGCTGCACGACCGGGCCCGGGAGGCGTTCGGCAAGCGGTTCCCCACCCCGGCGGGCTGGCTGCACGACGTGGTGGACGCGCCCGCCCCGGCGTACCCGCTGGGTGGGGCGGCGCACCACGACGACGACCTGCTGCGCCCCAACCAGCTGCTCGCCTGGTCGCTGCCGTACGCGCCGTTGGAGCCGGACCCGGTGGCGCTGCGTCGGGTGGCGGCCGGGCTGTTCACCCCGCTGGGGCCGCGCAGCCTCGCCCCCGACGCGCCGGAGTTCGCGCCCCGGCACCGGGGTGGCCCGGCGGAGCGGGACGGCGCCTACCACCAGGGCACGGTCTGGCCGTGGCTGGTCGGGCCGTTCGTCGAGGCGTACCGCAGGGCCGGGCTACCCACCGACGACCTGCTGGTCGGTCTGGTCGGACATCTGGGGGAATTCGGCCTGGGCTCGGTGAGCGAGACGGCGGACGCCACCGCCCCGCACGCCGCCACCGGATGCCCGTTCCAGGCGTGGTCGGTGGCCGAGCTGCTGCGTGTCCGACGCGCCCGATAGGCACCCGTTACACACCGGCAACGGTGGCGTCTCCGCTGGTTATCGGGCAGTGGGCAGGATGGGCCCCGACCCCGGGCCGCGCACGGACACCATCGTGGTGTCCTACCGGCGCGCGCCCAGGACACCACCCGAAGGGGGCCGTATGTCACCGGACGCCGACGTGATCGACATCCACCCCGCCCGGCACCAGCGGGTGCTCATGCTGTCCTGGGAGTACCCGCCGGTGCTGGTCGGCGGCCTCGGTCGGCACGTGCACGCCCTGGCCACCGCCCTGGCCGCCGCCGGGCACGAGGTCACCGTGGTCACCCGGCACGCCGAGGGGGCGCCGCTGGAGGAGTACGCCGACGGCGTACGCGTCCTGCGCGCCCCCGAGGACCCGGTGACCTTCCCGCTGGCCACCGGCTCCCTGCTGGCCTGGACGATGGCGTTCAACCACACCCTGACCCGGACCGCCCTGCGGGCCGCCGACACCGCCGGCTACGACGTCGTCCACGCCCACGACTGGCTGGTCGGGCACACCGCCGTCACCCTGGCCGAACACCTCGACCTGCCGTTGGTCACCACCATCCACGCCACCGAGGCCGGCCGGCACCAGGGCTGGCTACCCGGGGAGCTCAACCGCACCATCCACGGCGTCGAACACTGGCTCAGCAACGCCTCGGCCCGGGTGATCGCCTGCTCCGGCTACATGCGAGCCCAGGTCAGCCGGCTGTTCGACGTACCCGCCGGGCGGGTCGACGTGGTGCCCAACGGGGTCGACGACCGGGCGTTCCGGGCCCGACCCCGGGCGGTCGCCTCGGCCCGCGCCCGGTTCGCCGGGGACGGCCCGCTGGTCGGCTACGCCGGTCGGCTGGTCTACGAGAAGGGCGTGCAGCACCTCGTCGACGCCGTACCCCACCTGCGTGACCGGCACCCGGGGCTGCGGGTGGTGATCGCCGGGGACGGCCCGTACAAGGACGAGCTGGTCGACCAGGTACGCCGGCTGCACGTCGGCGACAGCGTCCGGTTCACCGGCTTCCTCGACGCCGGGCAACTCCCGGCGCTGCTCGCCGCCACCGACGCGACAGTCGTACCGAGCCTCTACGAGCCGTTCGGCATGATCGCCCTGGAGGCGGCGGCGGCCGGCGCGCCGCTGGCCGTGGCGAGCACCGGCGGGCTGGCCGAGATCGTCGAACCCGGGGTCACCGGGGTGACCTTCCCGCACAGCGACCCGGGTGCGCTGGCCGGGGCGGTCGACCGGCTCGTCGGCGACGAGGTCTTCGCCCGGCGGGTGGCCCGGCGGGCCCGCACCATGGTCGGCGAGCGGTACGGCTGGGCCGCCATCGCCGCGCGTACCGCCGGCAGCTACGCCACCGCCCGCCGCGACCACGACGGTTTCCAGGCCCGGCGGGCGGCGGGCCTGCTGGCCGGCGGTCGGCAACGGATCACGATCCCCGAGGGCAACCTGCTGCAATGGGACGGCGCGGCCTGCTGACCGGATCGAGACCTGACAACCGGTAGGTCCGCCCCGATCCATTGGCTACGGTGTACCTCGGCCGATGGTGAGGAGAACGGTGCAGCAGGTAGTGATCGCCGGCCGGTACCGCCTGTTGAAGTTGGTGGGCCGGGGTGGCATGGGCCGGGTCTGGTTGGCCCGCGACGAGGTGTTGCACCGTGAGGTGGCGATCAAGGAGGTGGTGCCCCCCGCCTGGCTGGCCGACGACGAACGCGACGAGGTGCGGCTGCGGACGCTGCGCGAGGCCCGCACCGCGGCCCGGCTCAACCACCCCAACGTGGTCCGGGTCTACGACGTGGTGCAGATCGAGGAACGGCCGTGGATCGTGATGGAGTACGTCCTGTCCCGGTCGTTGCAGACGGTGCTGGACACCACCGGCCCGGTCGACCCGGTCCGCGCCGCCGAGATCGGGCTGGCGCTGCTGTCCGCGTTGCGCGCCGCGCACTCCGCCGGTGTGCTGCACCGCGACGTGAAACCGCAGAACGTCCTGGTCGCCGACGACGGGCGGGTGATGCTCACCGACTTCGGGCTGGCCACCTTCGACGGCGGTGACGGGCTGATGACCCGCCCCGGGATGGTGCTCGGCTCCCCGCAGTTCGTCGCTCCCGAACGCGCCGCCGACGGGGTGTCCAGCGTGGAGGCCGACCTGTGGTCGCTCGGTGCCACCCTGCACGCCGCCGTCGAGGGCCGTTCCCCGTACGCCCGCAGCACCGCGATGGCCACCCTGGCCGCCCTTGCCACCTCCCCGCCGGACCCGGCCCCGCACGCCGGACCACTGCGTCCGGTGCTCGACGGGCTGCTGGTCCGCGACCCCCGGCACCGCATCCGCCACGACGAGGCCGCCCGTCGCCTGGAGGAGGTGACCCGGGTGACGCCCCGGCCGGAGCCGCCCACGGTGGTGCTGCCCGTCCCCCGTCCGATGGGGGTGGCCCGACCGAACCCGCCACCCGGCACGGAAGACCCACCGGCACCCCCGCGAACCCGCGCGGACCTCGATGCCGAGCGGGACTGGGGACCACCCGGCCGCCGGGTCGCCGCCGACGCGGCCGAACGGCCCGTCTCCCCCACGTCCTCCGGTGCACCCGGCCCCGACCCGACCGGCCACCCGCAGGTGGCGGGCGCTCCCGCGGTCGTCGGGCCCGGCCGGGAGCCGGCCGGGGCGACCCCGCCCGGTCGGGCCCTGGCCGGGTCGGATGACCCGGGAGGCTACCCGCCGGGGCCGGGCGGCACCGACGGTCGCGGCGGCACACCGGCCGGTGACCCGACCAGCTCCGGCGCGAAGCCGGCCGGAGGTCAGGTGGCCGGTCCCGGCCCGGGGGCGACCACCCCGGGTGGGCGCGGGCCGGGGCGCACCGGCGCGGGCGCGGGGTCACGGCGGGCGGCCGGCACGGGTGGGCCGGTCGGGATGCTCACCCGGCTACCCAGGAGTGCCCGGGGCTGGATCCTCGCCGGGGTGACCATCGCGGTGGGGGCGACGGCCGGCATCGGCACCACCATGGCGATCAACGAGGACGAGCACCGGGCCGCACCGGGGCAGACCGACGTGCCGGCCAGCAGCACCCCCTCGACCCGCCCGTACGGTCCGCCGGCCGGTGGTCCGGGCCGGCCGGGTCCACCACCCGGCGCCCAGGACCTCGCCCCGCCACCGCTGCCGTGCCTGCGTCCCGACCCGGTCGGCACGCAGGTCACCGGCCGACCGGCGACCGTGGACGACGGTTTCCGTCCCCCGTCCGGCTGGACCTGGTACGACGGTGCCGGCTACCGGATCGCCGTCCCGATCGGTTGGCTGCGTACCCAGGAGGGGCAGGTGGCCTGCTTCCGCGACCCGGGCAGCCGGCGGACGCTGAGCGTGGAACCGCTGACCGGTGGTGGCGGCGGGGCGTTGGAACGGCTCCTGGCCGAGGAACGCACCCAGCTCGGCTTCGGCGCCCTGCCCGGGTACGACAAGATCAGGCTGGCGGCGTTCGACGGCGACGGCGCCCAGTGGGAGTGCCGCTGGGACACCCCGTTCGGCGGCCGGGAGCACGGGGTCCGGCTGATCCCCGGCCGGGACCTGTCCGGGTACATCCTGAGCTGGTCGTCGGCGGACGAGGACTGGGACGACGCGACCGACGAGCTCGCGGTGGTCCGGGAGAGCTTCCGGGGCCGGTCGACGGAGGTGACCTCGCCGACCTGACCCACCCCGGCCCGCAGCCCCGCCGACGGCCGGCTTCCCGCGGGCCGACCGCCCGCGTCGCGCCCACCGGATCCGTCGCCGAGAACACCCCGGCCACCGTGGATATCCTGGTGACGGGGCAGCGAGGGGAAAACGTCGTGCACGAGCAGCGGGTCGCCGGGCGGTACCGGCTACTCGTTCTGGTCGGCACCGGCGGGATGGGCCGGGTCTGGTTGGCCCGCGACGAGATGCTGCACCGGGACGTCGCGGTCAAGGAGGTCGTCCCGCCGCACTGGCTCGCCGCCCATGAACGCGAGGAGCTACGGCTGCGCACGTTACGCGAGGCCCGCACCGCGGCCCGGCTCAACCACCCCAACGTGGTCCGGATCTACGACGTGGTGCACGACGGGGACAACCCCTGGATCGTGATGGAGTACGTCCCGTCCCGCTCGCTGCAACAACTGCTCGCCGAGGAGGGGCCGCTGGCCCCGCACCGGGTCGCCCGGATCGGGCTGGCGGTGCTGGCTGCCCTGCGCGCCGCCCACGCCGCCGGAGTGCTGCACCGCGACGTCAAGCCGCACAACGTCCTGGTCGCCGACGACGGGCGGGTGGTGCTCACCGACTTCGGACTGGCCACCTTCGACGGCGGTGACGGGGCGATGACCGGGCCGGGGATGGTGCTCGGCTCACCGCAGTTCGTCGCCCCCGAGCGCGCCCGTGACGGGGTGTCCAACCCGGGTACCGACCTGTGGTCGCTGGGGGCCACCCTCTACGCGGCGGTGGAGGGGCAGTCGCCGTACGCGCGGGGCAGCGCGATGGCGACGTTGAGCGCGCTGGCCACCGAGCCGCCCGACCCGGCGCGTCGGGCCGGGGCGCTGGGCCCGGTGCTGGCGGGCCTGCTGCGCCGTGAACCGGAGCGACGGCTCACCGCCGACGAGACGCAGACCCGGCTGAGCGCGGCGCTCGCGGCGACGCCCGCCGAGGCGCAGCCGCGGTTGGACGCGGCGACGCCCGCCACGCCGCAGGCGTCCGACCCGCCCACGCCGCAGGCGTCCGCCCCGGTCCCGGCACCTCCCAGGGTGGCGCCGGCCGGCGGGGACACCCCGCCGCTGCCGGCCGGTGGGCCGCGCCGGCGGTGGCCGCGGACCGCCCTGGTCGCGGTGGCCGTCGCGGGCGCGTTGCTGGCCGGGGTCGGGACGACGGTCGCGCTGCGCGACGGCACCGGCCCGACGCCCGTGCCGGGCCGTGACGCCGGCACCGGGGCGGCCCGACCGGCGGCCTTCCCGTGTGCCGCGCCCGCGCCGGCCGACGCCACCCCGGTCCGGTCCGCACCGCCGCCGCAGGGTGAGCGGTTCGGCCTGGTCGCGGGCTGGACCTGGTACGCCGACCCGGACGGCTTCCGGATCGCCGCGCCGGTCGGCTGGCTGCGCTACACCGACGGCACGGCGACCTGCCTGCGCGAGCCCGGTGGCCCCCGGGTGCTCAGCATCGCCCCCGGCGTCGCCCCGGCCGATCCGGTCGCCCACTGGCGGGCCGAGGAACGCCGGCTCACCGACGACGGTCGGCTCACCGGTTACCGGCGGGTGGACATCTCCGCGCTGGACATGTTCCGTGGCGGCGCGCTGTGGGAGTGCGAGTGGACCGGCCCGACCGGGGCCCGGCTGCACACCGCCCGGCTGCTGGTCCGGGTCGCCCCGCAGCGGGCCTACACCGTCTCATGGCTGACAGACCAGTTCGACTGGCAGGTCAACGCGACATACTTCCTGATGATCCGGCAGAGTTTCCGGCCTGCCGCGTGACACCCCTCCCCTGTGGACCGACCGGGTTGTTGCCCTGTCGGCGACGGTTCTGACACAGTGGCGTAGCGTTGTCGATCAAGAAAAACGGGGAGGGGCGAGGCGACATGATGGGACCGTCCCACGCGCTGTCGGGCGCTGCGGTGTGGCTGACCGGGTCGTGGGCGCTGGACCACTTCGCCGACTACCACCAGTCACCGCTCGCCCTGGCCGTCGGCACCGCCGTCTGCGCCGGTGGGGCGCTCTTTCCCGACCTCGACCTCTCCGGCAAGGTCACCCGCAACCAGGGCGGCGCGACGGTGGCCCGCACCTTCGGGGTGTTCTCGCTGTTCGTCGCCGAGGTGATGGAGAAGATCTCGCTCGGCGTCTACTACGCCACCAAGCTCAGCCGGGACCCGCGCCGCAACAACGGGCACCGCACCCTGACCCACACCATCCCGTTCACCGTGCTGGTCGGCTGGGGCACCACCGCGCTGTGCACCGCGTACGGCAAGTGGGCGGTGGTGGGCATCCTGTTCTTCATGATCGGGCTCGCGCTGCGCGGGCTGTTCGACGAGTGGGCCGAGCGGGCCGGCTGGGTGATCGTCACCCTCGTCTCGGCCGCCGCCGCCTGGTTCACCTTCGCCAACCTGCCCGGTGACCGTGGCTATCCGATGATCGGGCTGGCCGTCGGGGTGGGCTGTTTCGTGCACATCCTCGGCGACATGATCACCAAGGCGGGGGTGCCCATCCTCTGGCCGATCCCGATCAAGCGCCGGATGTGGACGATGATCGGGCTACCGAACAGCATCGCGTTGCGTACCGGCAGCAAGGCCGAGGTGGTCGTGTTGCGGACCGCGTTGACGGTGCTCTCCGTGCTCGCGGCCGTCGGCCTGGTCGCCCCCTCGGTGCTGCAACGGTTCAACATCGAGGTCTGACGGGCGCGTCCCACCGGGGACGGCGCCGGGACCAGCCGAACGTGGGACGGCCCGGGAGCGCTCCGCACGCCTACGATGCGTAGCATGTCGGCCGGCCCTGGGACCCGCCCCCTCGCCGGCTCCGGTCGCGGGCGGCTCCTCGCCGGCCTGCTGACGCTGCTGTCGTTGGTCCTCTTCGCGGGCGTGCTGTGGGACGCCGGGTACGCCCGGCTCTATCCAGCGGCCCGCTTCCTGCACCGGCCGCTGCCCGTGCTCGGGCTCGCCACGCTGGCCGCCCTGACGCTGGTGCTCGCCGGCTGGCTGGCCGCCCGGCAACCGCCGGCCACGACGGCACTACGGTCGGCCGCGCTCGGCTGCGCGGTGCTGCTCGGCGTGGGCACCGGCGCGTGGGGCATGTACCGCACCGGTTTCGCCTCGACCGTCGAGCGGGACTCCACGCTGGCCGTCTCCGCCGACGGCCGGTACGCGGTGGTCCGGCTGGACACCCGCGACTGGAAGGACCTGCCGCACACCGAGCTGCGGGTACGCGCCCGTGCCGGGCTGCTCAGCCACGACGCCGACCGGGAACTGGTCACCTGCCGCCACGAGCGCCCCCGGGAGCGGATCGACGCCGAGTTCGTCGGCGAACGGACGGTCCGGATCTCGCTGGTCGACCGGCCGGCGGTCACCGTCGCCTTCGACGGGCGGCTGCGCCCCCGGCACACCGTCGACATCTGCCGCCCACCCGAAAGCTGAGCGCGCTCAGACGCCGACCCGCTGGGGTGGCACGGTGAGGCCGTAGAGCGCCATCAGCTCCGGGGTGTCCACCCGGTTGCCGTCGGCCACCGAGTCGCAGGCGATGTCGACGATCTGGTCCTTGTGCGCCAGCAGGTACGGTCGGGCGCCGATGTCGGCACCGGCCAGGGTCGCGATGCCGGCCCAGTGCCGACGGCCGAACAGCATCGGGTACCCGCGCAGCCCGTCGTAGGTGGCACAGGCCAGCACGTCCGGGTACGGCAGCGCGGCCACCCGGCGGACCGCCTCCGGGGTGAGACCGGGCATGTCGACAGGCACCACCACCACCGCCTCGACCCGTTCGTCGGCCAACGCGGCCAGGCCGGCCCGGATGGACGAGCCGACCCCGGCCCCGGAGGCCCGGTTGACCACCACCGTGGCCGGGCTCAGGTCGGCCGCCGCCCGCACCTCGTCGGCCGCCGACCCGAGCACCACCACCAGTTGCTCACAGCCGGCCGCGACCATCGTGTCGATCATGCAGCTGACCAGCAGCCGGTCCCCCCGGCACAGCAACGCCTCGGGGCTGCCGAGCCGACGCCCCCCACCCGCCGCGATGATCATTCCTGCGATACGCACACCGGGTGCAACGAGCCCCCCGGGGGATGAGTGTCGGCACGAAACGGATATTTCACGCGTATACGCTCAACCAGCCGCCCCCCTCCCGCCCACGCCCACCCCACCCCACCCGCGCTCGACCCACCCGCGCCCGACCCGCCCCGGTGATCAAGAGGTTTGCGTCAGATTCGCCGCGTGCGGTGACGCGAACCTCTTGATCGCGTGACGCAAACCTCTTGATCACCGAGGGCTCGCACCGAGCGGGACGCGCCGGGGCAGGGCGGGGCGGGCCCGGGCAGGGCAGGCAGGGCAGGCAGGGGAGGAGGGGCGGGGTGGGGTCAGGCTTGGGCGTAGGTGGTCACGGTGGAGAGGTCGAGCGGGAAGCGCACGGGGGTGGGGCCGAACAGCAGCGCCGAGGCGCGCGCTCCGGCGCGACGGACCGCCTCGGCCACCGGGTCGGCCAGCTCAACCGGGCAGTGCACGATCACCTCGTCGTGCTGGAAGAAGACCAGCTCCCCACCGACCCCGGCCAGCTCTGCCCGCAGCGAGGCGAGCAGCGTCGAGGCCCACTCGGCGGCGGTGGCCTGGATGACGAAGTTACGGGTGAACCGACCCCGGGAGCGGGCCGCCCGCGCCCGGGGCGAGCGCGGGTCCGCCCCGGCGTCCGGGTCCACCGGGGCGTCGTCGGCGTCACCGGAGCCGACCCCGCCCGGCGGGCAGGTCCGGCCCAGCCAGGACCGGACCAGGCCACCGGACTCCCCGGTACGCGCCGCCGCCTCCAGGTAGCCGAAGGCGGTCGGATAGCTGCGTTTGAGCACGGCCAGCGCCGGCAGCGCCCCACCCCCGGTCTGCCCGTACATCGCGCCGAGCAGGGCGAGCTTGGCGCGGGCCCGGTCACCGCCGAAGGAGTCCTGGGCCAGCGCCGCGTAGAGGTCCCCGGCCGCTCCGGCGGAGGCCAGCCGGGCGTCACCGGAGACCGCGGCGAGCACCCGGGGCTCCAACTGACCGGCGTCGGCCACCACCAGCCGCCAGCCCGGATCGGCCACCACCGCCCGCCTGATCACCTTGGGGATCTGCAACGCGCCGCCGCCCCGGGTGGCCCACCGGCCGGAGACCACCCCGGCCGGGACGTACTCCGGGCGGAACCGGCCGTCGCGGACCCACGCGTCCCGCCAGGCCCAGCCGTGCGCCGTCCAGATCCGGTACAGCTCCTTGTATTCGAGCACCAGCGGGACGGCCGGATGGTCGACGCCGCGCAGCACCCAGGCCCGGGTGTTGGGCAGCTGCACACCGACCCGGGCGAAGGCGCGCAGCAGCTCCGCCGGGGAATCGGCGTGGACCTGCCGGACGCCGAGCGCCTCGGCGATCCGGGCGGCCAGCTCGGCCAGCCGCCGGGGCGGCCCACCCACCGGAGACGCCTCACCCAGCAGCTCGGCGAGGATCTCGTCGTGCACGTCGGCCCGCCAGGGCAGCCCGACGGCGGCCATCTCCACCGCGATCAGCGCGCCTGCCGACTCGGCGGCCACCAGCAGCCGGAACCGGCCGGGATGGGCGGTGGCGGCGATCCGGGCGAGCTGGTCGGCGTACACCCGGGTCAGGGCGTCGATGCCGGGGGCCGGCGGGCCGGCGACGGCCTCGAAGAGCGCGGCCTGCCCGTGCCCCGGCGGCGCGGCCGGCCGGGGCGGCGGGTCGGGTGGGACGGCGGCCCCGGTGAGCCGGGCGTACGCGGCGGCCAGCGAGCGGGGCTCACCCCAGCGCCCGGCGTGGCCCAGCAGCAGCCCCTCGGTCAGCTCGATGTCGTGGCAGCGCTCGACCCGCACCCCGGCGCGCAGCAACGCGGGGTAGAGCGTCGCACCGGACGCCCAGACCCAGCGGGGGTGCTCGGCCGCCTCGTGGGCGGCCACGGCGGCGGGCAGGTCGTCGACCGGCTCGACGGGCCCGGCCGGGTTACCGGCGGCGTCCAGCGGCTGGAGGGCACCGCCGCCCCGCTCCCCCGCCGCCACCGCCAGCACCGCCACGGCCCGATTGTGCCCCGCCCCTGTGACACCCCGACCCGGATCACCCGGTCGGGGTGGTGGGGTGAGGGGGCCCCGCCACCCCGACCGGTTACTTCACCGCGCCGGAGGTCAGGCCGGACTGGATCTGCCGCTGGAAGATCGCGTACACGATGATCATCGGGAGGATGGCGATGGTCAGGGCGGCGAACAGGCCGGACCAGTCGGCCTCGTAGCCGGCGTTGACCGAGATGTCCGCGATGCCCTGGGTGAGCACCCACTTGTCCTTGGCGTTGGAGAGCAGCACCAGGGGCAACTGGTACTGCGCCCACTGCCCGATGATGTTGAAGATCGCCACGCTGATCAGTCCCGGCTTCGCCATCGGCAGCATCACCTGGAAGAACAACCTGGTGTGCGAGCAGCCGTCGATCATGCCGGCCTCGGCCACCGAGTTCGGCAGCGTCCGGAAGAACGCGGCCAGGAAGAAGATGGTGAACGGCAGCGAGTAGGCGATGTAGACCAGGATCACCCCGGTGTGGGTGTCCAGCAGGCCCAGGTTGCGGACCACGAAGAACAGCGGCACCAGCGCCAGGAAGACCGGGAAGGCCAACCCGGAGACGAACAGGTAGTAGATCGCCCGGTTGCCCCGGAACTTGTACCGGGCCAGCACGTACGCGGCCATCGAACCGAACAGCATGGTGCCGAAGGTGCTGCACGACACCACGAAGACGCTGTTGAGGAAGTAGCGGCCGACGTGCGCCTTGGTCCAGGCCCGGCCGAAGTTCTCCCAGCGCAACTCCGCCGGCAGCGTCCACGGGCTGCTGAAGATCTCGCCGGTGTTCTTGAACGCGGCCAGGAACGTCCAGAGGATCGGCACGATGACGATCACCGCCCAGACGGCGAGCGCCACCTGACCGAGCCCGCTGAACAGTCGTACCTCGTGGTGCTCGCCCCGGCCCCTGCGGGTGCGGGCGGCGGGCCGGCCGGGCGGGGTGTCCGCCGCGGCCGGCGGCAGCGTCGTCTGTGCGGCCATCTCAGTACTCCACGCTTTCCCGCTTGGTCAACCGCAGCGTCAGCGCCGCGAACGTGAGGGTGAGGAAGAACAGCGCCACACCCATCGCCGAGGCGTAGCCGTACTTCGAGTAGACGAAGGCGTTGCGGTAGATCTCCACCGCCAGCACCGTCGTCGCGCCGTCCGGGCCGCCGCTGTCCACCGAGAGCACCGCGACGATGGCGAACGCGTCAAACGCGGCGATGCCGAGATAGACCCAGGCCACCTGGAGGGTGTCCCAGAGCAGTGGCAGGGTGACCCGGAAGAACAGCATCACCTTGCTCGCCCCGTCCATCTCGGCCGCCTCGTAGATCTCACCCGGGATGGAGGCCATCCCGGCCGAGAAGAGCACCACGTAGAAGCCGACGGCCTGCCAGACCAGCACCGCGATGATCGACCAGAGGGCCAGGTTCGGCCGGACCAGGAACAGCACCGGGTCCAGCCCGAGCTTCATCAGCACGCCGTTGATCAGGCCGGACTCGTTGGGTCGGTACACCATCTGGAACAGCACCGCGATGATGGCCACCGCCAGGACCTGGGGGAAGAAGAACACCACCCGGTAGAACTTCGACCCCCGGACCCCCTGCCGCTGGCCACCCACGCTACGCCCGCCCACGTTGAGCAGGAAGGCGAAGAACAACGCGATGGCGATCGTGATCAGCGGCAGGGCAATCAGCAGTACGCCGTGGTGCTGGACCGCCTGCCAGAAGCGCCCGTCGTCGAGCAGCCGCCGGTAGTTGTCGAAGCCCACCCACTGCGGGGCGGACAACCCCCGCCAGTTGGTCATCGAAATCTGGAACGCCTGCGCGTACGGCGCGATGACGAAGACCACGTACAGCGTGACCGGGGCGAACAGGAACCCGATCACGAACGGATACTTGCCGTGCCGCATGATCCCGCTTCTCCGCTCGGTCAGCGCGTGAACTTGGCGACGGAGCTGTCCTTCTTGATGGCGTCGGCCCGCTTCTGGATCCGCTCCACGAAGGCATCGGCCTTGATCCGGCCGAACATCAGCTCGTTGGTGGCGGTCCGCGCCTCGGTGTCCAGCTCCTTGTACCAGCCGTCGAAGTACAGGTTGAACACGTCCTTGCCGGCGGCGGCGAGGGCGGCCTGGGAACTGGCCACGCCGGGCGGAAAGGCGAAGCCGGCGCTGCCGGCGGTGACCACGGTCGGGGCCTTGACCACCTCGGTGAAGCCCTTCGCCCCGGCGACGGAGAGCATCTGGCGCATGTACTCCAGGCCACCGCGCGGGTTCTTGCTCTTGGCCGAGACGAAGTAGCCCTCACCGGCGGTGGCGCGCACCGCGGTCGCCGGCAGCTTGTCCGAACCGGACAGGCTCGGCACCGGCATGAGCTGGTACTCGAAGCCGGCCGGGGTGTCCTTCTTCTGCTCGCCCTCCAGCCAGTCGCCGCTGGGGTAGAGGGCCAGCTTGTACTGGTTCTGCCGCAGCTGCACGTCGGTGTGCTTGAGCCCCTCGAAGCTCTTGTCGACGTACTTGGCGCCGATCTCCTCCCACGCCTGCGCCGCCTGCTTGACCGCGTCCTGCTGCCAGGCGCCGTCCTCCAGGTTGTCGATGTTCTTGAGCACGTCGGTGCCGCCGATCTTCGCGGCGTGGGTCAGGATCACGTTCCACTGGTAGTAGGCCGCGTTCGCCCCGGCGTAGCCGTACGGGGTGATGCCCTTGGACTTGATCCCGTCGAGCAGTGCGGTGAACTCCGACCAGGTCTTCGCCGGCGCCCAACCGTTCTCCTTGAACAGCTTGCCCGAGTACCAGATGCCGAAGACCGTGGAGACGTAGTACAGCACGTACGGCTTGCCGTTGAACGAGCCCGCCTCGACCGTGCCGGGCACGACGGTGTCGCGGACCTTCTTGTTCGGGTCGTCGACCGACGGGGCGTCCCACAGCTCGGTGAGGTCCATCAGCTGCCCGTCGGCCACCAGCGAGCCGAAGTCGATCAGCTTCTCGCCGGAGTTGTTGACGAACTCCGGCGGGTTGCCCGAGGCGAACCGGGGCTGGAGCACGGTGGAGACCGCCTGGGTGGACTGGTGCTTGATCTCCGCCTTGGGGAACGCCTTCTTGTACAGCGGCTCGTGCACGTCGGTGGCGTACTTCTCGCCGTAGCCGCCGTTGAAGATGACCACCTCCAGCGGGGCGTCCTCGGCGACACCCAGCGGGTTGGCGGCGCTCTTGGTGCCCTCCTCGGCCTTGGTGGGGGTCTCGTCGGAGCCGCTGGTGGCGCAGGCGCCCAGCAGGCTGACCACCGGTGTGGCGAGCAGGCCCGCCGCGGCGGTGCGGCCCAGCAGGGTGCGCCGGCTCAGCGCGGCGGGGGTCTCGGGGGTATTCGACATCGTCGTCTCTCCTTGGGTGTCCGGTCAGGCGGTGCGCCGGAGACGCCCGGCGTACCGCGACTCGAGGGCGAGGTTGTGCGCGTCCCCACCGGGGACGTTGGCGGAGAGGTAGATAGGGGGTACCTCTCCGGCCTGGTGGAACCGTCGGACGACCTCCGCGGTCACCAGTTGCGCCAGCAGCGCGGAGGTGACCGAGGAGACCGCACAGACCGCGCCGCCGCCCTCCAGCGGCAGCAGTGCGTCGCCGTACGGCGCGCCGTTGTCCAGCACGACGTCGGCGAGTTCGGCGAGTCGACGCCCGGACGGGTGGCGGGGTGCGACCCGTGCGGTGTGCGCGACCGAGGTGACCGCGATGAGCGGATGGCCGTGCCCGGTGACCAGCGTCGCCAGCTCGACCACCGAGCCGTTGATGCCGGACTGCGAGGCGATCAGGAAGACGTCGGCCGGCTGCGGCCGGGCCAGCGGGTAGAGCTGGTGGGCCACGGCCGGGTCTCGTTCCAGTTTGGGGTCGGTGAGCACGTCGCGCGGGGCGTCGCCGTGCAGCACCAGGTCGTGCAGGCCGATCCGGTTGGTGGGTACCAGGCCGCCGGCGCGGGCCACCAGTTCGGCGGCGAACGCCTCGGAGTGGCCGGCGCCGAACGCCTGGAGCACCCCGCCGGCCCGCAGGCTGGCCGCGATCAGGTCGGCGGCCCGGCCGACCGCCTCGGCCTGGGTGTCGAGCAGCCGGTCGAGGACGGGCCGGACGGCCCGCGCGTACCCCTGTGCACTGATCATGAGGTGGTCCCCTTCGCGGCCTTGTGCCCCTGCACGGCCTGGGCGGTACGCCGGAAGGCCGCGTGGGCGCGGTCGTGGGTGCGCTGCGCCACGGCGATGTAGAGCAGGTCGAGCACGACGAGTTGGGGGTGCCGGGCGGACAGCGCGTCCGGCCGGAAGGTGGTGGCCTGACTGGCGGTGAGCAGGACGATGTCGGCCAGTTCGGCGAGCGGGGAGCGCGGGAACCCGGTCAGCGCCACGGTGGTGGCCCCCCGGCTGCCCGCCTCGGCCAGCATCTCGATGGTCTCCCGGGTCTGCCCGGTGTGCGAGATGCCCAGCGCCACGTCGCCGGGGCTGAGCAGCGCGGCGCTGGCCAGCCCTTCGTGCACGTCGCTCCAGGCCCACGCGGCGACCCCGATACGGTGCAGGCTGAACTGCATCTCCTCGCCGACCAGGGCGCTGCCGCTGGCCCCGAAGATGTTGACCCGGGCGGCGCCGGCGATGGCGACGGCGGCCCGTTCGACCTCGGCCAGGTCGAGCAGGGTGGCGGTGTCGTGCATGGCCCGGGTGTCGGCGGCCATGATCTGGTCGAGCACCCGCTCCAGCGGGTCGCCGGGCTGGATCTCCCGGCCGATGTCGACGGTCCAGCCGGCCGAGCGGGCCCGGCCGGTCTCGGAGGCGATGCCCAGGCGCAGGTCGGCGTAGCCGTCGAAACCCATCGCCCGGCAGAACCGGGTGATGGTGGCCGGCGAGGTGCCGCTGCGTTCGGCCAGCTCGACGATGGTGGCGCGGGCCGCTGCCTCCGGGTCGGCGAGCACCTGCTCGGCGACCCGGCGCAACGCTCCCGTCAACTCTCCCGCGCCGGCCCGGACCCTGGCCAGCACCCCGTCCGCGCCGCGCCGGTCGACGGGCTCGGCATCGACCACCGCGGTCGCCGCGGTGGTGTCCGTCTCGAGCTCGGCCATCGACACGCCTTTCGGAAAAGAGTGTTAACTGTTAGTGGTAAAAGTTCTTACTGAAGCCCCCTTCCTGTCAAGACCATGGGCGAAGTTTTCAAACTGTTACCTGCCGCACGGCCCACCGCCGGCCCCCCGGTCTTGCCCTGCGGCACCGCACCGACCAGCATGGACACCCCCACACCAGCGCACCCCGGGAGGCCCGCGCGGATGTCCGGCACCGTCGTGGTCGGCCTCGACGTCGGGGGTACGTCCACCCGGGCCACCGCCCTGGCCCTCACCGGCGAACGCCTCGGCACCGGCCGGGCCGGCGGCGGCAACCCCACCAGCCACGGCGCGGAACAGGCCGCCGCGGAACTGCTGACGGCGCTGCGCGGCGCGCTGCACGGCGTCGACCCGGCCCGGGTCCGCGCCGGGGCGATCGGGCTCGCCGGGGCCGGCCGGCTACGCGCCGACCCGGACGGCCGGGCCGCCTTCGACCGGGCCTGGTCCGGGGCCGGCCTACGCTGCCCGTACACGGTGCACAGCGACGCCCTCGTCGGGTACGCCTCCGGCACCGCCGCAGCCGACGGCACGATCCTGATCGCCGGGACCGGGGCGATCGCCGCCCAGGTGTGCCGGTGGCGACTGGACCGGGTCGCCGACGGGCACGGCTGGCTGCTCGGCGACGCCGGCTCCGGCTTCTGGCTGGGCCGGGAGGCGGTCCGGGCACTCCTGGCCGACCTGGACGCCGGCACCGCGCCCGGCCCGTTCGGCCGGCGGCTGCTCGGCGAACTGACCGGCACCACCGGGGTGGCCGCCCGCCCCCGGGACACCGTCGACGCGGTGGTCCAGGCGGTCACCCGTCGACCACCTGTGGAACTGGCCCGGTTCGCCCCGCTGGTCGTCGACGCCGCCGACGCCGGTGACCCGGTGGCGGCCGGACTGCTCCACCGGGCCGCCACGCACCTGGTCGACAGCGCCGCCCGGGTCCGCCCGGCCGACGCGGCGACGCCGCTGGTGCTCGGCGGTGGGCTACTCACCGGCCACATGCCACTCGGCGCGGCGGTCCGCGCCGAGGCCGGCCGCCGCTGGCCGCACGCCCCGGTCCACCCGGCCGGGGACGGCGCGGCCGCCGCCGCCTGGCTAGGCGCCCGCAGCCTGCCCGAGGTCACCGACCCGGTGGCCCTGCACGCGCTACTGGTCCCCCCGGCCGACTGACCCCTGATCGTTGTCGGTCAGGCAGCGTGCCCCGGCCGGGTCAGGTCTGGGTGGGGAAGCCGAGGTTCACCCCGCCGTGGCGCGGGTCGGGCCAGCGGCTGGTGACCACCTTGCCCCGGGTGAAGAACCGCACCCCGTCCTCGCCGTGGGCGTGCAGGTCACCGAAGAGCGACGCCTTCCACCCGCCGAACGAGTAGTACGCCATCGGCACCGGGACCGGCACGTTGATCCCCACCATGCCCACCTCCACCTCGTGCTGGAACCGCCGGGCCGCCCCGCCGTCGTTGGTGAAGACCGCCGTGCCGTTGCCGTACGGGTTGGCGTTGACCAGGGCCACCGCCGCGTCGTACGAGTCGACCCGGACGACACCGAGCACCGGGCCGAAGATCTCGTCGGTGTAGACCGACATGTCCGGGGTGACCCGGTCGAACAACGTCGGGCCCAGCCAGAACCCGTTCGGGTCCCCGTCCGGCACCACGTCCCGGCCGTCGACCACCGGCACCGCCCCGGCGGCCACCCCGGCCTCGACGTACCCGCGTACCCGGGCGGCGTGCGCGGCGGTCACCAACGGCCCCATGTCGCAGCCGCGCCGCCCGTCGCCGGTACGCAGCCCGGCCATCCGCGCCGCGATCCGCGCCACCAGGGCGTCGGCGACCGGCTCCACGGCCACCAGCGCGGAGATCGCCATGCACCGCTCGCCCGCCGAGCCGAAGCCGGCGTTGACCGCCGCGTCGGCGGCCAGGTCCAGATCGGCGTCCGGGAGCACCACCAGGTGGTTCTTCGCCCCGCCGAGGGCCTGCACCCGCTTGCCGGCCAGCGTCGCGCGCCGGTGCACGTGCCGGGCGACCGGGGTGGAACCGACGAACGACACCGCCCGCACGTCGGGGTGGTCCAGCAGCGCGTCGACCGCCTCGGCGTCGCCGTTGACCACGGTGAACACCCCGGCCGGCAGGCCCGCCTCGACGAACCACCCGGCCAGCAGCAGCGCCGCGCTCGGGTCCTTCTCGCTCGGCTTGAGCACCACCGCGTTGCCGCAGGCCACCGCGACCGGCACGAACCACAGCGGCACCATCACCGGGAAGTTGAACGGCGAGATCACCGCCACCACCCCCAACGGCTGCCGCAGGCTGTACGAGTCGACCCCGGTGGAGACGTTCTCGCTGAACCGTCCGCGCAGTGCCGAGGCGATGCCGCAGGCGTACTCGATCACCTCGAGGCCGCGCTGCACCTCGCCGGCGGCGTCGGCGAGCACCTTGCCGTGCTCGGCGGTGATCACCTCGGCGAGCCGGTCCCGGCGGGCGTGGACCAACTCCCGGAAGGCGAACAGCACCGCCGTGCGCCGGGCCAGCGAGGCGTCCCGCCAGCTCCGGGCGGCCCGCCCGGCGGCCCCGACCGCCACCGCGACGTCCGCCGCGTCGGCCAGCGCCACGAGGCCGGTACGCCGACCGGTCGCCGGGTCGAAGACGTCGGCGAACCGGCCGGACGTCCCGTCGACCCGCTCGCCGTCGACGAAGTGCCCGATCCGGGTGACCTCCACCGTCGGTGCGGCCTGCGGGCCGGGTGAGGTCTGCCGGGTCGCCCCGGTCACCGCGCCGCCTCCGCCGCCACCGTCGACCGGATCGCCTCGACCAGGATCGCCAGCCCCTCGCGGGCCTCGTCCTCGGTGAGGGTCAACGGCGGACCCATCCGCACCACGTTGCCGTACAGGCCGCCCTTGCCGACCAGCAGGCCGCCGGCCCGGCACGCCTCGACGACCCGGGCGGTCAGCGCCGGATCGGGTTCCGGGCCGCCCGGCTGGACGAACTCCACGGCGAGCATCAGCCCGCGGCCCCGGATCTCGGCTACGCCGTCGAGGTCGGCGACCGCGGCACGCAGGCCGTCGACGAGGATCGCGCCGACCCGGGCGGCGTTGGCCTGGAGGTCGTGGTCGCGCAGGTAGTCCAGGACCGCGTTGCCGGCGGCCGTGCAGAGCGGGTTGCCGCCGAAGGTGGAGAAGCTGATCGCCGGCACCGACTCCATGATCTCGGCCCGGCCGACCACCCCGGCCAGCGCGAACCCGTTGCCGATGCCCTTGGCGAAGGTGAGCAGGTCCGGGGTGACCCCGTGTGCCTGGTAGCCCCAGAAGTGCGCGCCGGTGCGCCCCCAGCCGGTCTGCACCTCGTCGGAGATGAGCAGGATGCCGTGCTCGTCGAGCACCTTGCGCCAGCCGGCGAACAACCCGTCGGGCGGGGCGACGAAACCGCCGACCCCCTGGACCGGCTCGGCGATCAGGCAGGCCACGTCGCCGCTGGTCTGGGTGGCGAGCACCTCGCGCAGGTCCTCCACGGCGGCGTCGATCCGGTCGTCGGCGGGCAACCGGGCGAGCATCCCGCGCAGCCGCTCCCCGGAGTGCAGCCAGGCCACCTGGAGCGGGTTGTGCGCGCTGGCCGTCCAGCCCCGGTTGCCGGTGATCCCCATCGTCGCGTACGACCGGCCGTGGTAGCTGTTGCGCACGGCGAGGATCTGGTGCGAGCGGCGGTAGCTGGTGGCGGCCAGCAGCGCCGCCTCGTTCGCCTCGGTGCCGGAGTTGGTGAAGAAGACGCGGGCATCCGGGATGCCGGCGACCTGCACGATCTTCTCGGCCAGTTCCACCTGCTGCCGGATCAGGTAGAGGGTGGAGGTGTGCACCAGCCCGGTGTCCAGCTGGCGCTGCACCGCCTCGCGGATCTCCGGGATGTCGTAGCCGATCATGTTGGTCAGCACGCCGCCGAAGAAGTCCAGGTAGCTGCGCCCCTGGGCGTCGGTGACCCGGCGGCCGGACCCGGCGACCAGCTCGATCGGCTCGGCGTAGTAGAGCGGCATCCAGGACGGGAGCACGGCCCGGTGTCGGGCCAGCAGGTCGTCGGCGGTCATCGGCACACCCTTCCGCAGCGGGGTTCGCGTGCCCCGCACGCTGCCACCCCGGCCGGCCGCCGACAACTGCCACTGTGTCGCCCGACCGCCGCCCCCGCCTGACACCGCGTCACCCGGCCCCGGGGGCGGGCTCAGCCGGCGGCGGTGGCCCGGATCGCCTCGGCGAAGACCTCGGAACGGTGCTCGAAGTTGCGGAACCGGCCGTAGCTGGGCGCCGCCGGGGACAACAGCACCACCCCGTCGGGCGGGGTCACCGCCCGCGACAACCGGACCGCGTCCGCCAGGTCGTCCACCATCTCGGTACGCACCTTCGGCAGCCCGGCCAGCGCCGCCACGATCCGGGGGCCGCTGTCCGGGATCCCGATCACGGTCAGCTCCCGCTCGGCCAGGTGCTCGGCCAGCGGGGTGTAGTCCAACCCCCGGTCGGTGCCCCCGACGATCACCGTCAACGGCCGCCCGTCGTACGCGTCGATCGCGTGCATCGCCGCGTACGGGCTGGTGGCGAGGGTGTCGTCGACGAAGGTCAGCCCGGACGGGTCGACGATCTCGGTGAGCCGGTGGGCCAGCCCGTGGAACCCGGCGACCGCCACCGCCAGGGTGTCCTTGTGGGCGACGACGTCCACACCGACCGCGTCGAGCACGGCGAGCGCCACGCAGAGGTTGCCCGCGTTGTGCCGGCCGACCAGCGGCAGCACCCCCCGGGCGAACAGCGGCCGGTCGCCGAGGTGGAACCAGTCGGTGCCGTCCGGGCCGGTGGCGACGTGCGCGGTGTCGGGCAGGCCGGCGCGCACCGCCGCCCGGTCGCCCAGTTCCAGGGCGAGGCGCGGGTCGTTGCCGTTGACCACCACCGTGCGCGGGCCGTACGCGATCAGGTTCAGCTTGTCGCGGTAGTACTCGGCCTCACCGCCGTGCGCGTCCAGGTGTTCCGGGAACAGCGCGGTGACCACCGCCACCCGGGGCGAGTCGGCCAGGTCGCTGCACTGGTAGCTGGACAGCTCCAGCACGTACAGCTCGGCCTCGGGCAGGTCGAGGGTGGGCACGCCGATGTTGCCGCCCAGCACGTTGGGCCGGTCCACGGCCGCGAGCAGGTGGCTGATCAGACTGGACGTGGTCGACTTGCCCTTGCTGCCGGTGACCCCGATCGTCCGGTCGGCGTGGTCGGCCATCCACAGGGCGGTGCCCTGGGTCACGGTCGCCCCCCGCGCCCGCAGCTCGACCAGCCACGGGTGGGTGTTGGGCACCCCCGGTGAGCGGACGACGATCTCGGCGGCGGCCAGCCGGGCGAACCCCTCCTCGCCGGTGACCAGCGGCGCGGCCTCGGCGAGCGGGCCCTCCCAGGCCACGGTGAGGAAGTTGGCGCTGTCGTCGACGGCGACCAGGTCGGCCGGGCCGTGCGCGGCGATGGCGGTCACGGCGGCGCGGCCCTCCCGGCCGGCCCCCCAGACGGCGACGGTACGGCCGCGCAGATCGGACAGGCGCACGAACTCTCCCTCGGGGTGTGGACGGTGGGTCCGGGTCCGCTCCCGGCACAGCGGACCCGGCCGGACGAACCAGGGCCTAGTATGGCGTGTGCCCAACGAGCAGCTCCGGCGGATGGACGCCTTCACCTTCCCGTCGTACTCGTTCGATCCCGCCACCGGCGCGGCGTCGTTCGACTACCTCCTCACCGGTCCCGACGGCGAGCAGCGGTTCACCGAGGTGATCACGCTGCCGGTGCCGGCCACGCCACCGTCGGCGCAGACGCAGGCCACCCTGGGCCGGGTGCTGGAACTGCTGCACGTGGTGGCCGGGGTCAGCTACTACAAGGCCGCCGCCCCGCCGCGCCTGGTGCTGCCGACGCCGCTGGGCGGGGCCGCCGTCGCGCTGGTCACCGCCGTCTACACCAAGGGCCTCGCCGAGTACGCCTACCGCAACCGGCTCCCGCACGTGCTGGAGCTGCGCCCCGAGGTGCCGGCCGGTGAGGTCCCGCCACCCCGGGTGTACGACGACTCCGACCGGCGTCCGCTGTCGGCCGTCGGCGGGGGCAAGGACTCCATCGTCAGCCTGGAGGCGCTGCGTCGGGGCGGCTTCGACCCGGTGCCGTTCTCGGTCAACCCCAACCACGTGATCGTCGCGGTGAACGAGGCGTCCGGGCTGCCGGCGCTGGCCGCCCGGCGACGGCTCGACCCGGTGCTGTTCGACCTGAACGCCGCCGGGGCACGCAACGGCCACATCCCGGTCACCGCGATCAACTCGCTGATCGCGGTCGCCACCGCCGTGCTGCACGGGCTGGGGCCGGTGGTGATGTCCAACGAGCGGTCCGCGTCCGACCCGAACCTGATCTGGAACGGTCACGAGATCAACCACCAGTGGTCCAAGGGGGTCGAGGCCGAGGGGCTGCTGCGGGCGGCGCTGGCCGGGCACGCGGGGCTCACCGAGCCGTACTTCTCGTTGCTGCGTCCGTTGTCGGAGCTGCACATCGCCCGGCTGTTCGCCACCATCGACCGGTACGACGCGGTGGTGACCAGTTGCAACGCCGCGTTCAAGCTGCGTGACGCCAGCGCCCGCTGGTGCCGCAACTGCCCGAAGTGCCGGTTCGTCTTCCTCGCCATGGCCCCGTTCATGCCCCGGGAGCGGGTGGTCGGCATCTTCGGCGGTGACCTGCTGGCCGACGAGACGCAGATCCCCGGCTACCGGGAACTGCTCGGGGTGGACGGGCACAAGCCGTTCGAGTGCGTCGGCGAGGTGGAGGAGTCGGTGGTGGCGTTGAGCCTGCTGGCCGCCCAGGACCAGTGGCGTGACGCCCCGGTGGTCCGCGCCCTGGTCGACGCGGTCCCGGCCGCCGCCTGGTCGACGGCGGCCACCTCCGACGTCTTCACCCCCGCCGGCCCCCACCACGTCCCCGCCGCCTACGCCAAGACCCTGGACACCCTGACCTGACCCGCTCCCCCGCGCCCGCCCACCTCACCCGGCCCCCATCGCCCCGGTGATCAAGAGGTTCACGTCACCGGGGCGGCGAATTCTGACGTATTCCTCTTGATCACGGCGAACCTGCCGGCCGGACGGTCGGTGATCAAGAGGAATGCGTCACCCGGCCAGCGAAATCTGACGCGAACCTCTTGATCGCGGTCGACGGGCAGGCCGCGCGGGCGGTGATCAAGAGGTTCGCGTCACCCCGCCGACGGAATCTGACGTATTTCTCTTGATCACCGGAGACCGGGCGGGCGGCGGGGCGGGCGGGCGGCGGGGCGGAAGGGTGGCGGGGCGGGGAACGCGTCAGGGGGTGCGGATGGCGTCGAGGGCCAGCAGGGCGACGTGCAGGGAGAGGCAGGCTTCGACCGAGTCGAGGTCGACGCCGAGGATCCGGCCGATCCGGGCCAGCCGTTCGTAGAAGGCCGGTCGGGACAGGTGCGCGGCGACCGCCCCGGCCGACTTGTTGCGGCCCTGCTCCAGGTAGGCGCGCAGGGTGCCGAGCAGTTGCTCCCGGGGGTGCTGGGCGTCGTGGGCCAGCAGCGCGCCGAGTTCCCGTTCGACGAACGTCTGCAACCGGGGCTCGTCGCGTAACAGGTGCAGCAGGCCGGCCAGCCCGACGTGCGGCAGCCGGAAGACCGGCAGGTCACGGCTGTCCCGGCGAGCGGCCTCGGCGACCTGGCGGGCCTCGACCAGCGAGCGGCGTACCTCCCGCAGGCTCGCCACCCCGGACCCGGCGGCGACGAGCACGCGCGCCGGCTGCTCGGGGTGGCGGCGGCGCAGCGCGGCGGCGAACGCGGCCAGCGCGCGGTCCTCGGCGGCGGCGTCCGGCAGGGCGAGCAGCACCCCCACCGCCTGGTCGTCGACGGGGCTGGTCAGCCCGGCCAGTTTCGCCTCCCGTAGCGCCTGGCCGACCGCCTCGGCGAGGTCACGGAGCCGGGCCGGGCCGGCCTCGGCGGCGTCGGCCGGGCCGCCCTCGCCCGGTCCGGCGGGTTCGGCCGGGGTGTCGCGGCGGAGCCGGACCATGACACCGATCAGGTGCCGACGTTCCAGGGGCACCCCCAGTGCCCGCGCCCGCAACGCGATCTCGTCCACCGGGCGGGAGTGGTCGAGCAGGCCGGTGAGCAGGGTGTGGTGCAGTTGCCGTTCCAGTCCTTCGGCGTCGCGGCGGATCAGCCGGCCCAGCGCCAGGGTCGAGGCGGCCCGTTCCACCAGGATGGTCAGCCGGGTGGGTGGCGTGCCGACGGGCCGGCCGTCGCCGAGGCCCGCCCGTGCCGGCCAGCGCAGCAGCAGCCGACCCCAGTCCTGTCCGCGCGCGCCGACGGTCGTGACCAGCCAGCCGCTGTCGCTGTCGTACGCGGTGCGGCCGGCGGGGCGCAGCCGCCGGGAGTGCTGCTCCCAGCCGGCCAGCAGCAGTTCGGCGTTCTCCCCGGCCGGGTCGTAGGCGAGCACCTGCCGGGACAGGTTCTCCAGCACCACCGGGCAGCCGGCCAGCGCGGCGGCCTGCCGGACCACCTCGGCGGCCCCGGCGCCCTCGACGGACAGTTCGGTGAAGCGTTGGTGGATCTCCTCGGCGGCCCGCAGCTCGTGCAGTTGGGCGTCGACGATCAGGGCGTGCACCGCCTCGGTGATCCGCACGAACGGGGTGGCCCGGCGCAGCTCGACCAGGGGCAGCCCGCGTCGCCCGGCGGCCACGGCCATCACCCGGGGCACCTCGGTCGGGTAGCGGCGGCCCAGTTCGACCACGAGCCCGGAGACGCCCACCGCCGCGAGGTCGCCGATGAAGGCCCGCAGTCCGGCGTCGTCGGGGGGCAGCCCGATGCCGGTGGTGAGGACGAGTTCACCCCCGCCGAGCAGGGTGGCGATGTCGGGCACCTCCGCCACGTGCACCCAGCGCACCGGCCGGTCCAGGCCCGCCTCCCCGGCGACCAGCCGGGGCGCGCCGTGACGGACCGGGTCCAGCGCGAGCACCTCACGGACGGTAGGGAACACGGGCGACACGCTACCCTCCGTGACCCCGGGGCCCGCCAGCCACCGGCCGCCGCCGGCCCGACGACCAGGGCTGCCTGCCCGGCCGGGGCGGTGACCCGTCCCGGCCGGTGGCGCGCCGGTCAGTCGACGCCGAACTCCATCGCGGCCCGGTCGAGGGCCTCGTCCTCGGCGGTGGCGACGCCCCGGGAGGCGATGGCCTCCGCGCCGCCCTGCGGCATCGCCCCGATCAGCCCGGTGGAGGCGGCCTGCGCCGCGCCGACCGCCCGCTGCGGGGCCGCCCCGCCGACCAGGCCGAGGGTGGCGTACTGCTCCAGCTTGGCCCGCGAGTCGGCGATGTCGAGGTTACGCATGGTGAGCTGGCCGATCCGGTCGGACGGTCCGAAGGCCGAGTCCTCGGTACGCTCCATCGACAGCTTGTCCGGGTGGTAGCTGAACGCGGGGCCGGTGGTGTCCAGGATCGAGTAGTCCTCGCCCCGGCGCAGCCGCAGGGTCACCTCGCCGGTGACGGCGGTGCCCACCCAGCGCTGCAACGACTCGCGCAGCATCAGCGCCTGCGGGTCGAGCCAGCGACCCTCGTACATCAGGCGGCCGAGGCGGCGGCCCTCGTGGTGGTAGTTCGCCAGGGTGTCCTCGTTGTGGATGGCGTTGACCAGCCGCTCGTACGCGGCGTGCAGCAGCGCCATGCCGGGAGCCTCGTAGATGCCCCGGCTCTTGGCCTCGATGATCCGGTTCTCGATCTGGTCGGACATGCCCAGGCCGTGCCGGCCGCCGATGGCGTTGGCCTCCAGCACCAGGTCGACGGGGCTGCCGAACTCCTTGCCGTTGATCGTCACCGGCCGGCCCTGGTCGAAGCCGATCGTGACGTCCTCGGTGGGGATCTCCACGGACGGGTCCCAGAACCGGACCCCCATGATCGGGCTGACGGTCTCGATGCCGGTGTCGAGGTGCTCCAGGGTCTTCGCCTCGTGGGTGGCGCCCCAGATGTTGGCGTCGGTCGAGTACGCCTTCTCGGTGCTGTCCCGGTAGGGCAGGCCGCGTTCCAGCAGCCACTCCGACATCTCCTTGCGCCCACCCAGCTCGGTGACGAAGTCGGTGTCCAGCCAGGGCTTGTAGATCCGCAGCTGCGGGTTGGCCAGCAGGCCGTAGCGGTAGAACCGCTCGATGTCGTTGCCCTTGAAGGTCGAGCCGTCGCCCCAGATCTGCACGTCGTCGGAGATCATCGCCCGGACCAGCAGGGTGCCGGTCACCGCCCGGCCCAGCGGGGTGGTGTTGAAGTAGGCCCGGCCGCCGGAGCGGATGTGGAAGGCGCCGCAGGTCAGCGCGGCGAGGCCCTCCTCGACCAGGGCGGCACGGCAGTCGACCAGGCGGGCGACCTCGGCGCCGTAGCTGAGCGCACGGCCGGGCACCGAGTCGATGTCGGGCTCGTCGTACTGGCCGATGTCGGCGGTGTAGGCGCACGGGACGGCGCCCTTGTCGCGCATCCACGCGACCGCGACCGAGGTGTCGAGGCCGCCGGAGAAGGCGATGCCGACACGTTCGCCGATGGGCAGGGAGGTGAGAACCTTGGACACAAGGAAGATTATGCACCTGCCCGCATTCTCATGCAAATAGCCGGGGGTCGTGGCGGCTACCCGTCGGCCGGGTCGTCGCGGCCCAGCTCCCAGAACGCCACCGCCGCCGCCGCGGCCACGTTCAACGAGTCCACGCCGCGCCGCATCGGGATCACCACCCGCACGTCGCTGGCCGCCTGCGCCGCCCCGGTCAGGCCGGGGCCCTCCGCCCCCAGCAGCAGCGCCGCCCGCGCCCGCTGCGCCGGGGTCAGCCGCTGCACCGGTACGGCGTCCGCCGCCGGCGTCATCGCGAGCACCGTGAACCCCGCCGCGCGTACCTCGTCCAGGCCGACCGGCCAGCGGTCCAGCTTCGCGTACGGCACCGCGAACACCTCCCCCATGCTGACCCGCACGCTGCGCCGGTACAGCGGATCGGCACAGGACGGCGAGAGCAGCACCGCGTCGATGCCGAGCGCGGCGGCCCCCCGGAAGATCGCGCCGAGGTTGGTGTGGTTGTTGATGTCCTCCAGGACCACCACCCGGCGGGCGGCGGCCAGCACCTCGGCGGCCGTGGGCAGGGGCTTGCGGTGGAACGAGGCGAGCACCCCCCGGTGGACGTGGAAGCCGGTCGCCTTCTCCAGCACGTCCGGGGTGGCCGCGTAGACCGGGGCGTCCCCGGTGTCCAGGTCGGCGAGCTGGTCGACCCGCTTGGCGTCGACCAGGTACGACCGGGCCGGGTAGCCGGCCCGCAACGCCCGGCGCAGCACCAGTTCCCCCTCGGCGATGAACAACCCGTGCGGGGGCTCCCAACGGGTACGCAGCTCGACGTCGGTCAACGCCCGGTAGTCGGCGATCCGGGCGTCGTCGGGGTCGGTGATCTCGTGTACGGGCACCGCCCGATTCTGCCTGTCCCGACGGTGCGCGCCTGCGGGGCGGTCCCCACGGTGCGCGCCGGCCCGAACCGGTCGGTGGGCGGGCGGGCTCCCGGACCCGGCCGGGTTTCCCGGGGTGACCGGGTTTCCCCGGGCGTGGCGCGGGAAGGGGGCGGGAAAGGGACGCGACCGGAGGGACCACCACGATGAGCGCAGCGGGCACCACCGACGGCCGGTTGCCGAGGAACGCCACGGTCGCCGACCACATCGTGGCCCGGCTCGCCGAGTGGGGGGTGCACCGCTACTTCGGCTACCCGGGTGACGGGATCAACGGGATGACCTCCGCCCTGCAACGGGCCGGTGACCGGGTGGAGTTCGTCCAGGTACGCCACGAGGAGACCGCCGGTTTCGCCGCCGGCGCGCACGTCAAGTACGGCGGCGGCCCGCTCGGCTGCGCCCTGGCGACCAGCGGCCCCGGCGCGATCCACCTGCTCAACGGCCTCTACGACGCCAAGCTCGACCACCAGCCGGTGGTGGCCCTGGTCGGCAACACCGCGCTCACCGCCGAGGGCGGCGGCTACTACCAGGAGGTGGACCTGCTCGCCCTCTACAAGGACGTGGCCGGGGACTTCCTGGCCCAGCTCGACGACCCGTCCCAGGTGCGGCACCTGGTGGACCGGGCCTGCCGTACCGCGCTGTCCCGCCGGACGGTGACCGCGCTGGTGCTCCCGCTGGACGTGCAGGACGAGCCGGCGGTGCCGGACCCGCCGCACGCGCACGGCTACTACCACACCAGTTCGGTCCCGAGCAGCACGCCGACCGTGCCGCCGGAGGCGGAGCTGCGCCACGCCGCCGAGGTGCTGCGCGGCGGCGAGAAGGTGGCGATGCTGGTCGGGCAGGGTGCGCTCGGCGCCGAGGCGGAGGTACGCCTGATCGCCGACCGGCTGGGTGCCGGGGTGGCCACCGCCCTGCTCGGCTTCACCGCCGTCGACCACCGCGAGCCGTGGGTGACCGGGGCGATCGGGCTGCTCGGCACCCGGCCGAGCTGGCAGCTCATGCAGGAGTGCGACCGGCTGCTGATCGTGGGCAGCAACATGCCGTACTCGGATTTCTATCCGCCGCAGGGGCAGGCCCGGGCGGTGCAGATCGACCTGGACGGTACCCGGATGGGGCTGCGTTACCCGACGGAGGTCAACCTGACCGGCGACGCCGGGCCGACCCTGCGGGCGCTGCTGCGGGAGCTGGGTGACGGGCCGGCGCCGACGGCCTGGCGGGCGACGGTCGCCGACGCCACCTCGGGATGGCGGCAGGCCCAGGCAGAGCTGGCCGGGCAGCCGGCGCACCCGGTGAACCCGCAACTGTTGTTCCACACCCTCAACGACGCGCTGCCCGACGACGCGATGATCGCGGTGGACTGCGGCACCGCCACCGCCTGGTACGCCCGCCACCTCCAGGTCCGCCCCGGTATGTTGGCGAGCCTCTCCGGCACCCTGCTGTCGATGGGCGGGGCCATGCCGTACGCCCTGGCGGCGAAGTTCGCCCACCCGGACCGTCCGGTGGTGGCCTTGATCGGCGACGGGGCGATGCAGATGAACGGGGTCAACGAGTTGATCACCGTGGCGAAGAACTGGCGGCAGTGGGCCGACCCGCGTTTCGTGGTGCTGGTGCTCAACAACCGGGATCTGGCGTTCGTCAGTTGGGAACAGCGCTCCACCGAGGGCACCCCGCGCTATCCGGCCAGCCAGGACCTGCCGGACGTGGCGTACCACAGGTGGGCCGAGGTGTTGGGTCTCGACGGTGTGCTGGTCGAGCACCCCGACCAGGTCGACGGCCTGTGGCGACGGGTGTTGACCGCCGACCGCCCGGTGGTGGTGAACGCGGTGGTCGACCCGGCGGAGTTGATGCTGCCCCCGCACTTCACCCTCGACCAGGCCCGCAAGACGGCGGCGGCCCTGCTGCGCGGCGACACCGACCGGGCCGGCATCGTCCGCCGGGGCATCCCCGCCACCCTCGCCACCTACCGCCCCCGCCGCCGCTGACCCCCACCCGGGCCGGCCCGCTGGCCGGGCGCTGCCGGGAGCTGCCCGGGCGCTGCCCGCAATGTCGCCCGAACAGCGGTATCAAGCGGCAGGGACACCCCTGTTGCGGCGACACTGAGTTGATCGTGGAGTGCCGAGTCGGGCCGGGCGACAGGGGTCCGTTGTCCGGGGTGGCTAGTGTGCCCGGGGTGCGACGATCGACGATGGTGGCGCTCGTGGGCGTGGACGGTTCCGGCAAGTCGACCCAGGCCAGGGCGCTGGCCCGGCGGCTGACCTCGGCGGGCGTGCCGGCGGTCTACCTGGAGAACGCCGGCGGCCGGCCACTGTGGAACCGGCTGGCGCAGGCGGTCGGCCGCCGCGACGGCGTGCACCTGTTCGGCCGGCGCTGCTATCCGCTACTGGAGGCGACGGTGCGCTGGCTGGCGCTGGCCCGCGCGGTGGCGGTCACCCGGCTGACCGGGCGGGTCGGGGTGATGGACCGCTGGACCTGGTGCCAGTACGTGATCATGCGGGCCCGGGATGACAGGGGTGTCCGTCTGGTCCGCGCCGCGTACGCCGTCTTCCCGGAGCCCGACCTGGTCTGCTTCCTGGCGGTCACCCCGGAACTGGCCCGACGGCGGGTGCTGGCCCGGGGCATCGACACCGAGGAGTTGGCGCACCTGACCGCGCTGGACGCCGGCTACCGTGCGCTGGCCGGGTTCGCCGACTTCACCGTGATCGACGGCGACGCCGATCCGACGACGGTGGCCGCCGCCCTGGACCGGGCGGTCGCCACCGTCACCGCCCGACGGTAGGCACCGTCCGACGGTAGGCGGGCCCGGCCGGCGGTGGCGCGCAACAGCGGTGTCCAGTGGGACGGACACCGCTGTTGCGGCGACGGTGCGTCGATCGCAGCCCCGGCGGGGCCGGGCGGCAGCGGGTCAGCCCCGGCGGGGCCGGGCGGCAGCGGGTCAGCCCCGGCGGTTCTGGAGCCAGCGGAGCAGGTCGGACGGGAAGTTCTGGTCCTCCTGCTCCGGGGCCCGGGGCGACGGGCGGGGCGTGGGGCGCTGCGGGTTGCCGGCGAGTTCCCGGCTCGGGGCGGTGAAGTCCCGCACCGGCAGGCCGTCGACCGCGGTACGGATGGTCCGGGCGACCGCGGTGATCACCTCACCCTGCACGGCCGCGCCGACCACGTCGCTCGGGTCGTCCGGATTGGCGGCGATGCCGGCGACCGCCACCTGCGGGGTGAACCCGACGAAGGTCTCGGTGGCGTTCTTCTCCGAGCTGCCGGTCTTGCCGGCCACCGGGCGGCCCACGATCCGGTCGACCCCACCGGCGGTGCTGCCGTTGCACTGCCCGTACGCCGACTGCTGGCCGACCGGGCAGCGGGCCGCGTCGGTGGCCGCCCGCGCCACGTCCGCCGACAGCACCTGCCGGCAGGACGGCTGGCCGACCGGCACGGTCGCGCCGTCCGGGCCGGTCACCGACACCACCGGCGTCGGCGCGCAGTACGTCCCCTCGGCGGCCACCGTCGCGTAGGCGTTGGCCAGGTCGAGCGGGGTGGTCGCGGACACCCCGAGGGTGAACGCCCCCCAGTTGTCGGCGTCGTGCGCGGCGAGGTCGGCGTCGGTCCGGGCCCGGAAGGTGATCCCGAGGCGCTGGGCCATCTCCACCACCTTGGCCGGGCCGACCTGCTCCTCCAGCCAGACGAAGTAGGTGTTCACCGAGCGGCCGAAGCCGTCCCACATCATCCGGTAGCCGTCCATCCGCGCCGGGTTGGCGTTCGCCGGGCACCATCTGCCACCGCAGGAAGCCTCCCCCTCGGCGGGGAACCGGGTGGTCAGCCGGCTCGGCGAGTCGAACCCGGTGGACAGGGTGCGGCCGTTCTCCAGCGCGGCCAGCATGGTGAACAGCTTGAACGTCGAACCGGCCTGGTAGCCGGTGATGCTGCCACCACCGGAGACCAGCGGGTTGACGGTCTGCCCGTCGCCCACCCCGTACTCACGGTTGACGGCCAGGGCGAGCACCCGGCCGGTGCCGGGCTCGACGGCGGCGATCGGCAGCGCGCGGGCGTCGTCGGCGGGGTAGACCTTGCGGGCCTCGGCGGCGGCGGTGGCCTGGACGTCCGGGTCGAGGGAGGTGACCACCCGGTAGCCGCCCCGGCGCAGCGCCTGCTCCCGCTCCTGCTCGGTCGCCCCGAAGGCGGGCTGCTCCAGCCACCAGCGGCGCAGGTAGTCGCAGAAGAAACCGGCGTCGGCGGTGACCGTGGCGGTGCAGCCGTTGGGCTGGGCGGTGGGGTGCAGGGTCAACTGCTCGGCGCGGGCCCGGTCGGCCTCGGCGGCGGTGACCGCGCCGGTGGCGACCATCGAGTCGAGCACGTACCCGCGCCGCTCCAGGGCCGCCTCCCGGTCCCCGTCGATCGGGCTGTACTCGTCGGGCGACTGGACCAGGCCGGCGAGCAGCGCCGACTCGGCGAGCGTCAGGTCGGCCGGCGACTTGCCGAAGTAGCGCTGGCTGGCGGCGGCGACCCCGTACGCGCCGGAGCCGAAGTAGGCGATGTTGAGGTAGCGGTTGAGGATCTCGTCCTTGCTGAGCGTCTTCTCCAGTTCGGTGGCGTACCGGATCTCCTGGAGCTTGCGCCCGACGGTCTGCTCGGTGGCCGCCTCCCGTTCCTCGGCGGTCCGGCTGGGGTCGCTCTTGAGCACGTTGCGCACGTACTGCATGGTCAGCGTGGAGCCACCCTGGGCGGTGCCGCCGCCGGTGACGTTGGCGACCAGGGCCCGCGCCATGCCGCGCAGGTCGGCCCCGCCGTGGGAGTAGAAGCGGCGGTCCTCGGCGGCGACGATGGCCTGCCGCAGTGTCGGGGCGATCTCGGCCAGCGGCACGTCGGTGCGGTTGACGTCGTAGAACGTGGTGAGCAGCGTCTTACCGTCGTTGGCGTAGAGGTAGGAGCGCTGCGGGGTGGCCGGGGTGCGCAGCGCCGCCGGCAGGTCGTCGAACGCCCCGAGCACCGCCCTGGTGGCGAGTCCCGCGAGCAGGTTGCCCGGCAGCGCGGCGACCGCGAGGACCAGGCCGGCCAGCAGGCCGGCGAGCAGCACGGTGAGCAGCCGCGTCAGCGGCGTCCGGGGTGAGGACATGCGGGTAAGCATTGCCACCGCGCGGGCCGGCAGCCCACTCCGGCACCCGATTGTCAGGTAACTCACCGTGACCTGCCAGCGACTTCCCCGTCCGGATGCCCTGTCGTCCCCGTCCGTCCGGTCCATCCCGTCTCTCCCCCCGGCTCGGTGATCAAGAGGTTTGGGCGCGTCCCGTCCGGATTCCTGACCGAAAGCTCTTGATCACCGGGGCGGGACGGGCGGGGCGCGGCGCGACCGGGCGGGACGGGCGGGGCGCGGCGCGACCGGGCGGGACGGGGTCAGGGGGTGGTGACGCTGGCGGTGGCGGCGTCGCGGGCGACGGTGGCCGGGACGAGCCGGCCGGACCGGTAGCCGATGCCGATGCCGGCGACCAGCACGAAGATCGCCCCGAAGGTCTGTAGCGGGCCGAACAGCGCGCCGCCGAGGCCGAGCAGGGGCGCGGCGATCATCAGCATCGCCCCGTCGCCGATCGCGAACGCCCCGGACCGGGCCACCGCCCAGCCGATGAGCAGCCAGCCCACGGTGTAACAGGTGGCACCGAGCAGCACCAGCGTCCGGGCGGTGGTGCCGAAGACGGGGGTAGACGCGGCCAGGCCGGCGAAGGGCAGCATCAGGACCGTACCGCCGATGCTGGTCAGCAGCCCGGCCACCGCGCCCCGCCGGCTGCGGGTGGCCGCGAGCAGGCCGGTGAGCGCGAGCAGGGCGAGCAGGCCCAGCCAGATCGCCGCCACCCAGCCGAGCAGGTAGAGCGGCTGGCCGTCCGCCGGGTAGGGGTCGTTGCCGACCCCGCCGTCGCTGGCCATCGCCACCGTGCCGGTGAGCACCGCGTAGGCGGGCAGCAGCCAGACCGCGGCGCGGGCCAGCCGGCGCAGCGACCAGGCCCAACTGGCGTCGGTGGCCGGCGCGGCCGGTCCGGGTTCGCCGACGAAGGGCAGCACCCCGAAGCCGCCGCCGGTGCGCCGGGTGCCCAGCGGCCCGGCCGGGTCGTGTGCGCCGGGAACGGGGGTACGGGAGAACAGCCGCTGCGCCGGGTCCTTCATGCCTCACCTCGTCCGCTCCGCCGGGCGACGCCGGCTACCTGCCGGGTGGTCGACCCACCCGTCCCTGCCCGCGACGGGTGGCACGGAACGCGTCGACGCCCCGGGCCTGACCACCACCCGTCCCTCAGGACCGATCGTGGCAGGCGCCGGGGCGCCGAATGAGCGTTTCTCACATTTGCCGCCCGGGGTGGGCGGCGCCGGGGTCAGGCCCGTTCGCGCTGGTCGGCCGGGTCGCTGACCAGGCTGGCCGGGGAGACCGGCTCGGGCGCCGGCAGCCCCTTGGGCACGTTGCCACCGGTGGCCTGCGCCTCGGCGACGCGGACCTCGTCGTGGATCTGCTGGGCGGCGCTGGCCGCCGCCTCGGCCGCCTCGGCGGCCTCCCGCTCGACCTCGCTGGCGGTGCGCTTCGCCTCGGGGGCCGGCTCGTCGCCGACCATCTTGCTCAGCCCGCCCAGCGCACCGCCCATGCCCTCCAGCGCCTTGGTCAGCTCGGCCGGGACGATCCAGACCTTGTTGGCCGTGCCGTTGGCGATCTGCGGCAGCGCCTGGAGGTACTGGTAGGCCAGCACCTTCTGGCTCGGGTTCGCGGTGTGGATCGCGTCGAAGACCGTGCGGATCGCCTTCGCCTGGCCCTCGGCCTGGAGGATGCGGGCCTGCCGGTCACCGTCGGCGCGCAGCACCGCCGCCTGCTTCTCACCCTCGGCGGTGAGGATCTGCGACTGCTTGTGCCCCTCGGCGTTGAGGATGGCGGCCCGGCGGTCCCGCTCGGCGCGCATCTGCTTCTCCATCGAGTCGCGGATGCTCGGCGGCGGCTCGATCGCCTTGATCTCCACCCGGGTGACCTTGATACCCCACCGGCCGGTGGTCTCGTCGAGCACGCCGGAGAGGTGTCGGTTGATCTCCTCCCGACTGGTCAGCGCCCGCTCCAGGTCGAGCGAACCGATCACGTTACGCAGCGTCGTGACGGTCAGCTGCTCGATCGCCTGGATGAAATTGGCGATCTCGTAGGTCGCCCGGACCGAGTCGACCACCTTGTAGTAGAGGACGGTGTCGATCGACACCACCAGGTTGTCGGAGGTGATCACCGGCTGCGGCGGGAAACTGACCACCTGCTCCCGCATGTCGACCTTGGTACGCACCGCGTCGACGAACGGGACCAGCAGGTTCAGGCCCGGGTTCAGGGTGCTCTTGTACTTGCCGAGCCGCTCCACCACGTCCTGACGCTGCTGCGGCACGATCCGCACCGCCTTCGCCAGCGTCACCACTATGATCAACGCTACGGCCACCAACAGGACCGCGATGAATTCCATACCGTCACCTTTTCGCTTCCGGCAGCTCGCCGGGGGAGGAAATGTCGTCCTGCCACACCAGGGCGGTCGCGCCCTGGACCTTTATCACCTGCACCCGCGCGCCGGGCGCGAAGGTCTGCGTCGCGTCGTACGGACGTGCCGTCCACAACTCGCCGTCGATCTTCACCATGCCCTGTCCGGCGTCGACCCGCTCGATCACCAGGGCGGTGGCGCCCTCCAGCGCCTGCACCCCGAACGGCTGCTCGCCGCTGTCCACCGAGGGCCGCATGTGCCGGCGGATGGTCGGCCGGGCGAGCGCCACCGTCAGCGCCGACACCACGGCGAAGACCACCGCCTGCACGGCGACGGGCGCACCCAGCGCGGCGGCCCCGGCGGCGGCGAACGCGCCGACCGCGAACATGATCAGAAACAGCGTCGTCGTGAAGATCTCGGCGACGGCCAACAGCACACCCAGCACGATCCACACCACGGCGTCCACCCCCCGATCGTGACACGTCCACGCGAATCCACCCACTTCTGATGATCAGTAAGCTCGGTTCAGGCCCGTTCCGACACCCGCGAAGGAGCTGCTGGTGACCCTGCCCGCCGAGACCGCCCGCCGGATCGACACCCTCGTGGCGCAGGCCCAGGCCGCCGGACGCGCCCCCTCGCTCGCGCTCGGGATCGTCCGGGACGGCGCGCTGGTGCACCTGGCCACCGCCGGCGACCACCCGCGCCCCCACGCCGACCTCCAGTACCGGCTCGGCTCGATCACCAAGACCATGACCGCCACGCTGGTCATGCGGGAACGCGACGCCGGCCGGCTCACCCTGGACGACCCGCTGGAACGGCACCTGCCGGGCACCGCCGTCGGCGGGCTCACCCTGCGCCAGCTCCTCGGCCACGCCAGCGGCCTGCACCGCGAGCCCGACGGCCCCTGGTGGGAACGCACCGAGGGCACCGACCTGGCCACCCTGGTCGCCGGCGTGAGCACGGACAAGGTCGGCTACCCCGCCTGGCGCGGCTACCACTACTCCAACCTGGCGTACGGGCTGCTCGGCGGGGTCCTGGAGCGGGTCACCGGCACACCCTGGGCGGAGCTGCTGACCACCCGGATCCTCGACCCGCTGGGGCTGCGCCGCACCACCTACCGGGCCACCGAGCCGTACGCCCGGGGCTACGTGGTGCATCCGTGGCACGACACGCTGCGGGAGGAGCCGCGTACCGACACCGGGGCGATGGCCCCCGCCGGGCAGCTCTGGTCGACACTGACCGACCTCGCCCGCTGGGCGGCGTTCCTGGCCGACCCCGCCGACGAGGTGCTGGCCGCCGACACCCTCACCGAGATGTGCACCCCGGTGATGATCAACGACCTGGACTCCTGGCGCGGCGGGCACGGGCTGGGGCTGGAGCTGTACCGCGACGGCGACCGGGTGTACGTGGGTCACGGCGGCTCGATGCCCGGCTACGTGGCCGCCCTCACCGTGCACCGGCCCAGCCGGACCGCCGTGGTCGGCTTCGCCAACTCGTACGGCCTGCGCACCGGGCACATCGGTGGGCTGGCCCGGCAACTGCTCACCCTGGTCCTGGACGCCGAGCCGACCCCGGTCGTGCCCTGGCGTCCGGCCGCCGCCCCGCCCCCGGCGGAACTGGCCGAGCTGACCGGCCGCTGGTGGTGGATGGGCATCGAGTACGAGGTCCGGGCCGACCCGGCCGGCGAGTTGTGGGCCGGCCGGCCCGGCAACCCGACGCTGCGGTTCACCCGGACCGGACCGGACCGCTGGCGGGGCCGCTCCGGCGAACAGGACAGCGAGGTCCTCGCCGTGCTGCGCGACCCGGACGGGCGGGCGGTGGGCCTGGACATCGGCACCTTCGTCTTCACCCGCACCCCCGACCAGGAGCCCTGACCGGGCCGGCCGGCGGTGGTGTCAGTCGGGTTCGGTGACGAAGTCGATCAGGCGTTCCATCGCGTTGATCAGCGGGGTCTCCACGTCGGCGAAGCTGTCCACCCGGGACAGGATGCGCCGCCACATCTCGGCCGGCTCGGCCACCCCGAGGGCCGCGCAGACACCCTCCTTCCACGGCCGGCCCGGCGGCACCACCGGCCAGGCCCGGATGCCCACCGCGGCCGGCTTGACCGCCTGCCACACGTCCACGTACGGGTGACCGGTCACCAGCACGTGCGGGGAGTCCACCCGGGCCACGATCCGGCTCTCCTTGGAGCCGGGCACCAGGTGGTCGACGAGCACCCCGAGCCGGCGGCCGGGGCCGGGAGCGAACCCGCGCACCTCGGCGTCGAGGGCGTCGACGCCGTCCAGCGGCTCCACCACCACGCCCTCGATCCGCAGGTCGTCGCCCCAGATCCGCTCCACCAGGGCGGCGTCGTGCACGCCTTCCACCCAGATCCGGCTGGCCTTGGCCACCTGTGCCCGCACGTCGGCCACGGCGATCGACCCGGAGGCGGTCCGGCGGCGGGCGGCGGGCACCGGGGCACGGGCCGGCCGACGCAGCGTCACCGGTTCCCCGTCGAGCAGGAACGCGGCGGGCAGCAGCGGGAAGACCCGCCGCCGGCCGTGCCGGTCCTCCAGCACCACCGCCGACGCCTCGAACCCGACCACCGCGCCGCAGAACCCCGAGTCCGCGTCCTCCACCACCAGGTCCGGTTCGGCGTCGACCTCGGGGGTGACCTTCCGTCGCCGCCAGTCGCCCGCCAGCACGTCCTCGCCGTATCGCCCCGCCATGTCGATCACGCTAGCCCCCGTCGCGCCCCGGCACCTTCCGACGCGCCCGCCGACCCGACACGCCGGGCCGCCCGGGTCCGGCCGGCCCGGCGGCGGGCCGTGCCCGCATGGCCCGCCACCTGCGGCGGTACGCGGACCGGACAGCCGACGATCCGGCAGTCGAGACAGGGGCGGCGGGGAGCACGTACCCTTTTCGGCATGTCCTCCCCCGCAACGGGCGCGGCCACCCTGGCCGCGCGCCGGTCGAGCCGTTTCGTGGCCTGGGTACGTGCCTGGCGGGCCGGCCTCGTGCCCTTCGACGAGGTCGCCGAGTCGGTCGCCGGCGACGAGGAGCACCTGGTCGCCGACGCGCCGGGCACCTGGCGGGACGTGCCGCTGCGCGAGGCCCTGCCGGCGCTGGCCAAGCTCTCGCCCGACGAGATCCGGTTGGTGCTGCCCGCGCCGGGCGACCCCCGGGGCCTGCCCGGTCCGGGTGACTTCGCCGGGGCGGCGCTGCTGGCCGGGGAGGCCGTGGTGGCCGGCACGCTCGGGCTGATCCCCGAGGTACGCAGCCACACCTCCGGCTCCGGGATGACCTGGGAGACGGTGCTGTGGCGGGTATACCCGCTGCCGGCCGACGCGGTCCAGGCGTCGCTGACCGCACCGGGGGCCGCCGAGGCGGAGGCGGAACTCGCCACCGCGCTGGCCGAGTCCACCGCCGCGCTGACCAGGCTCGACGTGGCCCAGTGGCGGCCCGAGCTCGCCGGGGCGCTCGCCGCGCTGCGTCGCCCGGACGGCGCGACCGACCTGCCGCCCGGGTTCGACCCGCGTTCCCGGCGGCTGTTCGCCCGCGCCGCCGTGCTCGACCGGGTGCTCGCCCTGGCCGGGGAGAGCGCGCCCGGCGGAGCGATCAACAACCACGAGGCGCAGCAGCGCGACGCGGCGCTGCGCCCGCTCACCACCGCCTGCCGGCAGGCGCTGGTCGCCGCCTGCAACGCCCCGCTGCGCCCCTGACCGGCGCGCCACCGCACCGGGCCGTCGGGCCGGTACGGGTCAGATCTCGTCGATCAGGTCGAGCACCGAGTCGACGATGCGCGACGGCCGGTACGGGTAGCGTTCCGTCTCGGCCCGGGTGCTGATCCCGGTGAGCACCAGGATCGTCTCCAGCCCCGCCTCCAGGCCGCACAGGATGTCGGTGTCCATCCGGTCGCCGATCATCGCGGTGCTCTCCGAGTGGGCGTTGATGGTGTTCAGCGCCGAGCGCATCATCATCGGGTTCGGCTTGCCGACGAAGTACGGCTCCACCCCGGTCGCCTTCGAGATCATCGCGGCGACCGACCCGGCGGCGGGCAGCGCGCCCTCCACCGACGGGCCGGTGACGTCCGGGTTGGTGCAGATGAACCGCGCCCCGTCGTTGATCAGCCGGACCGCCTTGGTGATCGCCTCGAAGCTGTAGGTGCGGGTCTCCCCCAGCACCACGTAGTCCGGGGCGAAGTCGGTCAGCACGTAACCGACGGCGTGCAGCGCCGTGGTCAGTCCCGCCTCCCCGATCACGTACGCGGTGCCGCCCGGCCGCTGGTCGGCGAGGAACTGGGCGGTGGCCAGCGCCGCCGTCCAGATCGCCTCCTCGGGCACCTCGAAACCCATCCGGGTCAGCCGGGCCTGCAGGTCGCGCGGGGTGTAGATGGAGTTGTTGGTGAGCACGAGGAAGGGCTTGCCGGAGGACCGGAGCCGGTTGACGAACTCCGGCGCGCCGGGCACCGGCTGGCCCTCGTGCACCAGCACGCCGTCCATGTCGGTGAGCCAGCTCTGCACCGGCTTGCGGTCAAGCATCTGTCGTCCCAAGGGGGTGTCGGGGAGGGCGGGTCGTCGGCATCAGGGGCGGCGGGCGGCCGGTACGCAGCACGGGGTCGGGCAGGTGTCCCACATCGGCAGCTCACCGAGGCGGCGGCGGTTCGCCGCCCCGTCGGGCGTGGTGCGTTCGGCCACCAGTTCGCGCACCATCGCCACGAACCTCGGGTCGGTGCCGGGGGTGCCGGCCCGGACGAAGTCCAGGCCGAGCTGCTTGGCCGTCTCGGACGCCTCGGTGTCGAGATCCCAGACCACCTCCAGGTGGTCCGAGACGAACCCGATCGGGCTGACCACCACCCCGGTCACCCCCTGCCCGGCGAGGGCGGTCAGGTGGTCGTTGACGTCCGGCTCCAGCCACGGCACCTGCGGCGGGCCGGAGCGGCTCTGCCAGACCAGGTCGTAGGGCAGGTCGGGCGCGGCGGCCGCGTGCACCAGGCGGGCGGTCTCCGCCATCTGCGTGGTGTACCGGCCGCCGTGCGGTCCGGCGGTGGCCGCCGCCGAGGTGGGGATGGAGTGCGCGGTGAAGACCAGCCGGGTGGTGTCCCGCCGGGCCGGGTCGAGCTGGGCCAGCGCCGAGCGCACCGCGTCGGCGTGCGGCTCGACGAAGCCCGGGTGGTCCCAGAACTGGCGCAGCTTGTCGATCACCGGGGCGTCCGGGCCGACGGCGGCCCGCGCGGCGGCGATGTCCTCCTGGTACTGCCGGCACGACGAGTAGCCGCCGTACGCGCTGGTGACGAACGCCAGCGCCCGGGTGATCCCGTCGTCGCGCATCTGCGCCACGGTGTCGGCGAGCATCGGGTCCCAGTTCCGGTTGCCCCAGTAGACGGGCAGGTCGACCCCGTGGGCGGCGAGGTCCGCCCGGATCGCGGCGAGCAGCTCGCGGCACTGCTGGTTGATCGGGGAGACCCCGCCGAAGTGCAGGTAGTGCTCGGCGACCTCGGCCAGCCGCTCGGGCGGCACCCCCCGCCCCCGGGTCACGTTCTCCAGGAAGGGCAGCACGTCCTCGGGCCGCTCCGGGCCACCGAAGGAGACCAGCACCAATGCGTCGTACGACATGGGGTCATTCTCCCCCGCGGTCGGCGACGGCCTGACGACGGCCCCTGGTCGTGCGGGTTACGCGGGGGCCCCGCGCCGGGGGCCCCCGCGCGCGGATCAGGCGCCCAGGGCGTGGTAACCGCCGTCGACGTGGACGATCTCGCCGGTGGTGGCCGGGAACCAGTCCGACATCAGGGCCAGGCAGGCACGGGCGGCCGGCTCCTGGTCGGTGAGGCTCCAGCCGAGCGGGGCCCGCTCGGTCCACGCCTGCTCGAACTGCTCGAAGCCGGGGATGGACTTCGCGGCCATCGTGCGCAGCGGCCCGGCGGCGACCAGGTTGCTGCGGATGCCCTGCTTGCCCAGGTGCAGCGCGAGGTAGCGGGAGGCGGACTCCAGCCCGGCCTTGGCCACCCCCATCCAGTCGTAGACCGGCCACGCCTTGGTGGCGTCGAAGGTGAGCCCGACCACCGAGCCGCCCGGCGACATCAGCGGCAGCGCCGCCATGGCCAGCGACTTGTACGAGTACGTGGAGACGTGCAGCGCGGTCGCCACGTCCTCCCAGGAGGCGTCGAGGAAGCCGCCGCCGAGGCAGCTCTGCGGGGCGAAGCCGATCGAGTGGACCACCCCGTCGAGGCCGGGTACGTGCTCACGCACCTTGTCGGCCAGGCCGGCGAGCTGCTCCGGGCTGGTCACGTCCAGCTCGATGATCGGCGCCGGCTGGGGCAGCCGCCGGGCGATCCGCTCGACCAGTGACAGCCGGCCGTAGCCGGTGAGCACGACCTGGGCGCCGTTGTCCTGGGCGAGCTTCGCCACCGAGAAGGCGATCGAGGCGTCGGTGATGACGCCGGTGACGAGCAGCCGCTTACCGGCGAGCAGTCCTGACATGTGTTGGCTTCCTCCGTACGTTCTCAGTGACCCATGCCGAGGCCGCCGTCGACCGGGATGACGGCACCGGAGATGTAGCCGGCGGCGTCCGAGGCGAGCCAGGTGACCACCCCGGCGACCTCGTCCGGCGCGGCGAACCGCCCGGCGGGGATGACCTTGCGGTACTCGGTGCGGCGCTCCTCGGGCAGCGCGGCGGTCATCTCGGTGTCGATGAAGCCCGGGGCGACCACGTTCGCGGTGATGTTGCGGCTGCCCAGCTCCCGGGTGATCGACCGGGCCACCCCCACCAGGCCGGCCTTGCTGGCCGCGTAGTTGACCTGGCCGGCGCCGCCGTAGAGCCCGATCACCGACGAGATGAAGATCATCCGACCGAACTTGGCCCGGAGCATCTTGGACGAGGCCCGCTTGGCGCAGCGGAACGCGCCGGTGAGGTTGGTGTCGAGCACCCCGGTGAACTGTTCCTCGGTCATCCGCATCAGCAGCGTGTCGTCGGTGATGCCGGCGTTGGCGACCAGCACCTCGACCGGGCCCAGTTCGGCCTCGACGGCGGTGAACGCGGCGTCGACCGAGGTGGTGTCGGTGACGTCGCACCGGACGCCGAACACTCCCTCCGGCGCGTCGCCGCTGCGGTGCGTGACCGCGACCCGGTCGCCCTGCTTGGCGAACGCCTGGGCGATGGCCAGTCCGATTCCCCGGTTGCCGCCGGTCACCAGCACGGTGCGGGCCACGGGTCCCCCTTCGGTTCCGCTGATCATTCCGGTCGGAGCCTAGGCGTTACCGGCAGGTAACCGCTAACGGTGCGCCACCGGCCCCGGCGCGGCGACCAGGACGTCCCGCCCGGGACGGCGGTGTGACCACCCTCCGGCAGCGGGCGGCCACCGTCCGCGGCCGGGCCGGCCGAATACGCGTCGCGGGTGTCCCCGTTGTACGATGATCGGTGTCCGCGAGCCGAATGCGACTCGCGTTTCTGGCCCCGCCGACCGCAGGAGGTGATCGCTGTGCGAGATAGCGATCCTCCCAGTCGTGGCCGGGCCGTCCGTCAGCCCCGCTGAGCCACGACTCAGTCGGTCGAGCTGACCCAGCTTCCGCTCCCCCGTCACCGCCCGCCTGCGGCCCCGGCCGACAGACCGGTCGGTGGTGCCGTCCCGCGCCGGGACGCCCCGGTGGAGCAGCCCGGTCACGACTTCGTGTGCGCGCCCTGATCAACCCCTGCGGTCCCGCCCGCCCCGCGGACCGTCCAGTCGCCACCGGAGCCGTTCATGAGCCGCTACGTCGCCCCGTTGGGCTTCACCCTCGCCGCCGTCTGGGTGGCCGTCGTGTTCGTCCTGGCCGGCGGCGGTCACTGAGACCGCCACCGGCCGCCGGGCCACCCGGCCCACCGCACCCGGGACGTCCCGGCCGGCCTCAGAGCATCCGGGACGTCCAGAGCAGGCTCAGCCCGCCCGCGCAGAGCGCCAGCAGCAGCGCAACCCCCGCGTACCACTGGGTGATCTCGCGGGGCTCGGTGCGGAACCCGATCGACGAACCCATGTCCTGGTAGACCTGCTTCAGCTCGGCCACCGAGGCTGCCTCGTAGAAGAAGCCCTCGGTGGTCTCGGCGAGCTGGGCCAGCGCCAGCCGGTCCACCGGCACCCGCTGCAACTGACCACCGATGTCGACCTGCCCCGAGTCGGTGCCGAACGCGATGGTCGACACCGGCACGTTCGCCGCCTGTGCCGCCGCCGCGGCCTCCTCCACCGACCGGCCCGAGGTGCGGAACCCGTCGGAGAGCAGCACGATCCGGGCCGGCGGTATCCCGGCCGCGCCGTCGGCCGGCACCGACCGGATCGCCTCCAGGCAGGTGAAGACCGCCTCGCCGGTGGCGGTCGCCTCGGCCAGCGTCAGCCCGTCGATCGCCGCCGTCACCGCGGCCCGGTCCTTGGTGGGTGCCACCAGCACGTTCGCCGCCTTGGCGAAGGAGACCAGCCCCAGGTTGTAGCTGGCCGGCAGCTCGCCGACGAACTGCTTCGCCGCCTCCTGCGCCGCCTCCAACCGGTTCGGCGACACGTCGTCGGCCTGCATCGACAACGACACGTCGATGGCGAGCATCACGGTGGCCCGCTCCAGCGGCTCCTGGGTGTCGACCGCCGGGCGGGCCATCCCGGTGGCCAGCGCCACCATCGCCAGCAGCAGCGCGGTCGCCGCCGCGTGCCGCCGCCACCCCAACCCCTTCGGCGCGAGGGTACGCAGCAGGTCCACGTTGGTGAACCGCATCGCGTACGCCCGTCGGTGGCGCTGCCGCCAGACGTAGGCCGCGGCCAGGGCCAGCACCGGCACCAGGGCCAGCAGCCACCACGGTTGCATGAAACGGATCATCGCGTCGTCCCCCGGGTGCGGGCGTGCCGCTGGGCGGCCACGAATCGCACCATGTCCAGCAGCCAGTCTCGGTCGGTACGCAGCATCAGGTGCCCGGCGCCGGCGGCCCGCAGCTCGGCGGCGATCGCGCCACGCTGGGCGGCCGCCGCCTCGGCGTAACGGCGGCGCAGCCGTGGATCGGCGGTCTGCACCTCGTGCAGCTCCCCGGTCTCCGGGTCCACCACCGGCAGCACCCCCACGTCGGGCAACTCCAGCTCGCGCGGGTCGACCACCTCGATGGCCAGCACGTCGTGCCGGACCCGCAGCTTACGCAGCGGCCGGCCCCACTGCGCGGGCGGCGCGAGGAAGTCCGAGATCACCACCGCCAGGCCCCGGCGGCGCGGCGGCCGGTTGAGCAGGTCCACCAGCGCGCCGAGGTCACCGCGCCCGGGGCGCGGCGGGGTGTGCGCCACCGCGCGCAGCAGCGCCTGCGCCTCCCGCCGGCCGGAGCGGGCCGGCACCCGGGTCAGCACCCCCGGGCCGGTCGGCTCCGGGGGCGGGGCGGAGCGCCACCGGCGGGCGGGCGCGGCCGGCGGCGGGGAACCGGTGCCGATCACCGCGCCGATCCGGTTACCGCCGCGCACCGTCAGGTGGGTCAACGCGGCCGTCGCGGCGACCACCACGTCCCGCTTGAGCCACCGGCCGGTGCCGAAGTCCAGGCTCGCCGACAGGTCCACCGCCAGCCAGGTCTCCAACTCCCGGTCGGCCACCGTACGCCGCACGTGCGGGGTGGTGGTGCGGGCGGTCACCGGCCAGTCCATCCGGCGTACGTCGTCGCCGGGACGGTACTCGCGCGACTCCCCCGCCTCGCTGCCCGGACCGGGCAGCAGCCCCGCGTAGTCGCCCTGGAGCAGCCCGTCGAGTTTGCGGGTCACCAGCAGTTGCAGGCGGGACAGCACCGCCTCGGTCCGCTGGCCACCGGCGTCGGCCGGGCGTACCGGTGCGGTCACGGGTGCTGCCCGGGCCAGCCGGCGGCCGGCGGGCCGCTGACCGGCGGCGGCCCGGACGCCTGCTGCCGGGGTGCGACCGAGGGCGGCGGGATGGTCGACATCACCCGGTGCACCACGTGGTCGGCGGGCACGTCGTCGGCGAGCGCGTCGTAGCTGAGCACCAACCGGTGCCGCAGGATGTCCGGTGCGATGTCCTGGACGTCCTGAGGCAGCGCGTAGTCCCGGCCGCGCAGCAGGGCCAGCGCCCGGGTGGCCCGGATCAGGCCGAGCGAGGCGCGCGGGCTGGCCCCGTACTGGATCAGCCGGGCAACGTCGGGCATGCCGTGCTCGGCGGGGCTTCGGGTGGCCAGCACCAGCCGTACCGCGTAGTCGACCAGGGCGTTGTGCACGAATACCTGGTCGGCCTTGCGTTGCAGGGCGAGCAGGTCGTCGGTGTCGAACACCTGCGCCGGCTCGGGCGCGGCGACCCCCATCCGGTAGACGATCTCCCGCTCCTCGGCGTCCGTCGGATACCCGACGACGATCTTCATCAGGAAACGGTCCCGCTGCGCCTCCGGCAGCGGATAGACACCCTCCTGCTCGATCGGGTTCTGGGTGGCCATCACCAGGAACGGGTCGGGTACCCGGTGGCTCTGGCCGCCGATCGACACCTGCCGCTCGCTCATCACCTCCAGCAGCGCCGACTGCACCTTGGCCGGGGCCCGGTTGATCTCGTCGGCGAGCAGGAAGTTCACGAAGACCGGGCCCAGCTCGACGTCGAACTTCTCACTCGACTGCCGGTAGATCCGGGTGCCCATGATGTCGGCCGGCACCAGGTCCGGGGTGAACTGCACCCGGGCGAACTGCCCACCCACCACCCGGGCCATCGTCTCCACCGCGAGGGTCTTCGCCACCCCGGGCACCCCCTCCAGCAGGCAGTGCCCCCGGGCCAGGAGCGCCACGAACATCCGCTCCACCATCCGGTCCTGACCGACGATCACCCGTTTGATCTCGAACAGGGCCCGTTCCAGCAGGGTGGCGTCCTGGGCGGGGGTGGTCACCGTCGCGGGTGTCTCGGGGGCCGTCCCGTTCGGGGTCGGGGCGTCGGGCGTGGTCGGCTGGGCCACCGGTCCTCCACAGCATGATCGGTCGTCGTGGCGTGGTGCGGTAACAAGACTCGCATGCCCGGCTGAGAGCCGAGGTGGGGAGAACCCGATTTCGGGTACGCCGTCCGGATCACCGAATCGCTGAACGAGGCTGGACACAGAGGGGTCTGCCACGTGTACGATTCACCCCGTCGCCGGGCGGCTCCCCCCGTGGCCGCCCGGCGCTCATCTCTTATCCGGCCCCGGCGCGCGTTCTCCGGCTCCGGCTCGCGCCTACACTCCCCTGGTGACCGATCCCACCGCCGCAGGCGGGGCACCCGTCTGTTCGTCCCGGGGCTGCCGCGCGCCCGCCGTCTGGGCACTGCGCTGGAACAATCCCCGGTTGCACGACCCGCAGCGGCGCAAGACCTGGCTCGCCTGCCCGGCCCACCGGGGCAGCCTCGGCGACTTCCTCGACGCCCGCGGCTTCCTCCGTGAGGTCACCGCGCTCCCCGGATCGCATACCCTCGAAGCGTGAACGCTGCCGAGCCACCCCAGTCCCCGGTGAGCGCCCTGGAACCCTGGCCGGACACGGTCCACTGGCAGCCCATCTCGACCGACCTGATCTGGGTCGAACTGCTCCGCCTGGCGATGGGCCTGGCGGTGCTGCTGGTCGGGCTGGCGCTGGGCTGGGCGTTCACCGGGCACTGGCTGTTCGGTGCCGGCTGCGCCGTGGTGCTGCTCGGCGGCGCCTGGCGGGTGGTGACGATCGTCCGCGCCGTCCGCGCCTGGGGGTACGCCGAACGCGCCGACGACCTGCTGGTCCGACACGGCCTGCTGGTCCGCCGGTTGTCCATCGTGCCGTACTCGCGGATGCAGTTCGTCGACGTCAGCGCGGGCCCGCTGGAACGCGCCTTCGACCTCGCCACCGTGCAGCTGCACACCGCCGCCGCGGCCACCGACGCCCGGGTGCCCGGCCTGCGACCGGCGGAGGCGGCCCGGCTCCGCGACCGGCTCACCGCCCTCGGTGAGGACCGGGCGGAGGGGCTGTGACCGACGGTTCCCCCGGCCCCGGCGCACCCCACCCGACGCCCCCGCAGGCCCCGGCGGCTCCCGACCTCCCGGCTCCGGACGTCCCGACGGCTCCGGCTGCCCCGACGGTGGGGACGGACGGGCCGGCCGGTGCCGAGCCACGACAGCGGCTGCATCCGCTGAGCCCGGTGTTGCAGGGGGCGAAGTCCCTGGTCGTGGTCATCGCCGGGCTCTCCTGGTCGACGCTGTCCCGGGTCGGCTTCGGCTGGTTCGCGGTGCTGGTGGCGGTGCTCGCCCTGGGCGCGACGGTGCTGGCGGTGGTGAGCTGGTACAACACCGGCTACCACATCGTCGGGCGGGAACTGCGGGTGTACGAGGGGCTGCTGTGGCGGCGGACCCGGGCGATCCCGCTGGAGCGGTTGCAGGCCGTGGAGGTGGTCCGCCCCCTGCTGGCGCAGCTCACCGGCCTGGCCGAGCTGCGCCTGGAGGTGGTCGGCGGCGGCAAGACCGAGGCGCCGCTGGCGTACCTGTCGGTCGCCGACGCGGCCCGGCTGCGGCAACGGCTGCTCGCCGTGGCCGCCGGCCTGCCCGACGGGGCGACCACCGACCCCGGCCCGCGGTCGACAGACGTCGTGCCGCCGGGTGGGGACGCCGCCGCGCCGGTCGACCGGGAGCCGGCCGCCCGGCCGCTGCACGCGGTGACGAACTCCGACCTGCTGGTCAGCCAACTGCTCACCCCGCAGGCGTTCCTGCTGCCGGTCGGGGTGGCCTTCGTGGTGGCGCAGTTCCTCTCCGAGGGTTCCTGGTCGTTCATCGCGGTGGCCAGCACCCTGACCGCGATGGCCGGCGTGCTGCTGCAACCGGTCCGGCGGGTCCTCGACGACTGGAACTTCCGGCTGGCCCGCGAGGCCGACCGGCTGCGCATCCACAACGGCCTGCTGGAGACCCGGGTGCAGACCGTGCCGCTGGAGCGGGTGCAGACCGTCGGGGTGACCTGGCCGCTGCTCTGGCGGATGAAGGGGTGGCTGCGGCTACGGCTGGAGGTCGCCGGCTACTCCGGCGGCGAGGCCGACGACCGCAACCGGCCCGACCGGCTGCTGCCCGTCGGTGACCTGACCGTCGGGGCGGCGATCGTCGACGAGGTGCTGCCCGGGGTGGCGCTGACCGCGCTGCCGCTGACGCCCCCGCCGGGCCGGGCCCGCTGGCTGCGCCCGCTCAGCGCCCGGGTGCTCGGCGCGGGCCTGCACGAGCGGGTCTTCGCCGTCCGCTGCGGCCTGCTGACCCGGCAGTTGACGCTGGTGCCGTACGCCCGGATGCAGAGCGTGCGGGTGGTGCAGGGGCCGGCACAGCGTCGGTTGCGGCTGGCCACCGTGCACGTCGACACGGCCGGCGGGTCGGGGGCCGCCGCGCACGACCGTGACCTGGCGCAGGCGTGGGCGCTCGCCGCTGAGCTGACCGCGCGGGCGCACGCCGCCCGTCGGGTCCGCTGATCAGCGTCCGGCGCCGCCCTCCGGCGTGACGGCGACCGGGGTGGGGGCGTCGGCCGGCGGATCGTCGTCGGGGGCACCGCGCCGGGCGCGGCGGGCCCGCCAGGCCCGCTCGGCAAGCCCGACGACCAGGAACGTCATCCCCACGTACGCCCAACCGACCAGGACGTCGATGACGTAGTGCTCGCCGCTGTAGACCAGCGTGAAGGTCATCGCCAGCGGATAGGCCAGCAGCAGCGGCCACCAGCGGCGACGGGTCGAGCGCAGGAAGAACAGCACCACGAACAGCGCCCAGGCGGTGTGCAGCGACGGCATCGCGGCGACCGGGTTGGAGGCGATCTGCCCGGCGTTGAGCAGGTTGCCCGCGCCGTGCATGCCGAACTCCTTCCACCCCCGGGTGGAGATCCGGGCGACCTCGCTCAGCAGGCCGTTCTGCGCCGCCCACCACGGCGGCGCGGCGGGGTAGACGAAGTAGGTGACCAGGCCCGCCGCGCACAGGAAACCCCAGCGCCGCATGTACGCCGCCCAGCGCCCGCGGCTGCGCAGCCAGAGCACGGCGGCGGCGGCCAGCGTCACCACGAAGTGGGAGAAGTAGACCCAGCTCACCAGCACGTCCCACCAGCGCACGTCGGGCCGGTAGAGGTGCTGCTGGAGCCAGACCGTCGGCACCTCGCCCCCGGTGGCCCAGCCGAACATCACCCGGTCGGCGACGATCAACTCGTAGGCGTGCGGGGTGCGGCCGTTGTCGGCGAAGCCCCGGGACAGGTTGTAGACGGCCAGCAGCAGCACCACCGGGATCCAGTCCCGGGCGAAGCGCAGGTGAGTGCGCCACGGCCGGCCCCAGTTCCAGGCGACGGTGCCCGCCCAGATCCACAGGAAGGCGTACGCCGGGTCGGTCGGCAGGCCGATGGCCAGCCAGGTCACGACGAAGGCGACGGCCCAGACGGACATCGCTGTCACCCGCCGTCGCCCACCGACGGACGCGTCGGTGGTGTCGGTCGGGACGGGGGGCGGGGGCTCAGTCACAACGGCCATCGCGGTCAAGGTTAACGGTGGGCGACGCATCGACCACCGCCGACCACCGGTACGCCGACGGGCGGGTGTCCCGGCCGGCCCGTCGTCCGGTCGGCCCCGGTGGTCCCCCACTAGGCTGAGCGGATGCAGGAACAACCGGACGCTGCGTTCCCGCCGGGGTTGACCGCCCGGGTCGAGCTGACCGTCACCGAGGCCGACACCGCGGCGGCCGTCGGCTCCGGTGACGTGCCGGTGCTGGCCACCCCCCGGGCGCTCGCCCTCGCCGAGGCGGCCACGGTGGCCGCGACGGCCCCCGGGATGCCCGCCGGGAGCACCACGGTCGGGGTCCGGGTGGAGCTTGCGCACCTGGCCGCCACCCCCGTCGGGCGGACGGTGGTGGCGCACGCCCGGCTGGTCGAGGCCGACGGCCGGCGGCTGCTGTTCGCGGTGACGGTGACCGACGGTGACACCACCGTGGCCTCGGGCCGGGTGGAACGGGCGCTCGTCGACCGGCAGCGCTTCGTGGCACGGGCGGTGCGGGCGTCGTGACGTTCCGGTTCACGGCGGTCGCCGACGGGGTCCACGTGCTGCGCGAGCCGCTGCTCGACGTCAACGTCACGCTGGTGGTCGGTGACGGCGCGGCACTGCTGGTGGACACCCTGTCCACCGCCGGGCAGGCCGCCGCGCTGGCCGACGCGGCGCGGGCGGTCACCCCGTACCCGTGGACGCTGGTCAACACCCACCACCACTTCGACCACTGCTTCGGCAACGCGACGCTCGCCGCCGACCCGCCCCGCCCGGTGTACGCCCACGAGGTGGCCGCCGCCGCCCTGCGCGACCGGCCGGACGGGCTGCGCCGGGCGGCGTACGAGGAGATGCGGGCGGCCCAGCCGGAGCTGGCCGCCGAGCTGGCCGAAACGCCTCTGCTGGCCCCGACGCACACCGTGCACACCGAGACGGTGCTGGACGTCGGTGGCCGGCGGGTGGTGCTGCGGCACCCGGGGCACGGGCACACCGACGCGGATCTGGTGGTGCACGTGCCGGACGCCGATGTGCTGGTCGCCGGGGATCTGGTGGAGCAGTCCGGGCCGCCGGCCTTCGAGGAGTCGTACCCGTTGCAGTGGCCGGACGCGGTGGCCGACCTGCTGCGGATGACCACGCCCGACACGGTGGTGGTGCCGGGCCACGGCACGCCGGTGGACGTGGGGTTCGTCCGCGCCCAGCACGCCCGGTTGGTCGAGCTGGCCTGGCTGATCCGGGCCGCGCACACCGGTGGGGCCCCGCCGGAGCGGGTGGCCGCCGACTCCCCGTTCGGCGCGCGTCCCGGTCTCGTCGCCGCCCGCCGGGGCTACCGGGAACTCGACGGCACGCCCTGAGCCGCCGGCCGTCGCAGGCGGGCTGGCACCCTGCCGCGCACGGCCGGGCGGCCCGGTGACCGGGTGACGCTCAGTCGGCGAAGCGGCGGCGGACCGCGTCCCGGGTGGGCATGGCGACCGCGCCGCCGGGTGACTCGCAGACCAGGCCGGCGACCCGCAGCGCGAACGCCACCCGCCCCTGCCAGTCGGCCGGGGTGCCCGGCTCGCCGTCGGCCAGGAGTTCGGCGACGAGCGCGGCCATCACCGAGTCGCCCGCACCGGTGGCGTCCACCGCGTGCACCGTCGGGGCGGGCACCCGGACCGGGTCGGGGCCGGCGGCGACCAGCGCGCCGTCCGCGCCGAGGGTCACCACCACCGTGCCCGCGCCCAGCTCCCGCAGGTACGCGGCGACCCCCTCGACCGGCTCGCCGGGCCACAGCAGGGCCGCGTCGGCGCTGCTGAGCTTCACCAGGTGCGCCGAGGCGGCGAACTCCACCACCACCTGGCGCAGGCCGGCCAGTTCCGCCGGGCCGGACAGCAGCCGGGGCCGGACGTTGGGGTCGAAGACCCGCAGGCCGGGCGCGAGTGACCAGGCCCGCCGGGCGGCGGCGAGCGTCGGTGGACTGAGCAGCACGATCGAACCGCAGTAGAGCACGTCCGCGCCCTCGACCAGCGCCACGTCCAGGTCGTCGGCGGTGAGCAGGCCGTACGACGGCGGCTCGCCGTAGAAGCGGAAGTCCGGCTCGGCCCCGGTGTGGGTGGTGACCGCCAGCGTGGTGGGTGCCGGCACGGTGACCGCGCCGGTCAGCCCGACCCCGGCGTCGGCCAGGAAGGCGCGGATCCGGCCGGCGAGCACGTCGTCACCGAGGGAGCCGACGAACTCGGCGGTGCCGCCGAGCCGGGCCACGCCGACGGCTACGTTGAGCGGGCCACCCCCGATCGCCTGCCGGAACACCGGCTGCCCATCGGACTCGGTGTCCAACAGGTCGATCAGCGCCTCACCGAGCACCACCGCGTACCCCACGTCGCCTCCCAGCGCGTCGTCTTCCGGCTACCAGGCTGGCACAACGGTCCACGCCGATCGGGGCCGGCCGGGCAACCAGATCCCACCCATCGAGCAACGACTATTGCGTGGTTCGTCCGGGCGTGATGGTATTGGAGTGCCGGGCCGGCGCGGAGGGCTGCCGCACCCGCTCGGCGATCAGCTGGGGTCTGACGCGAGAGGCACCGGTCCGTGGGCACGGACCGCCGACGGCACGCGCCCGTCGGCCCCTGTCGGGCCGCCGGCCAGAGCCGCGACCGACGCATCCCCACCCTTGTGCGGGGCGGGCGCTCGCGCCACCCCGCGGATCAGGAGAAGCTCGTGCTCCGTTCCCGTACGGCCGCGTTGTTCACCGCGGCCGCCACCCTCGCCTTCGGGGCCGTGGCCCTGACGGTGCAGGCCGAACCGGCTGCCGCCCACGGCACGCCGATCGTGCCGGGCAGCCGGACCTACCTGTGCTGGCAGGACGGCCTGACCACCACCGGCGAGATCAGGCCGAACAACCCGGCCTGCTCCGCCGCCGTCGCCCAGAGCGGCACCAACTCCCTCTACAACTGGTTCAGTGTGCTCCGCTCGGACGCCGGGGGCCGCACCGTCGGCTTCATCCCCGACGGCAAGCTGTGCAGCGGCGGCAACACCGGTTTCGCCGGGTACGACCTGGCCCGCACCGACTGGCCGCTGACCCACCTGACGGCCGGCGCGCGGCTGGACTTCAAGTACAGCAACTGGGCGCACCACCCGGGCACCTTCTACTTCTACGTGACGAAGGACAGCTGGAGCCCGACCCGGCCGCTGGCCTGGAGTGACCTGGAGGAGCCGTTCCTCACGGTGACCAACCCGCCCCAGCGGGGCGCGTCGGGCACCAACGACGGGCACTACTACTTCAGCGGGAACCTGCCGTCGGGCAAGTCCGGCCGGCACATCATCTACTCCCGCTGGGTGCGCTCGGACAGCCAGGAGAACTTCTTCGGCTGCTCGGACGTCACCTTCGACGGTGGCAACGGTCAGGTGACCGGGGTCGGCAGCGGCAACAACCCGACCACGCCGCCGCCCACCACCCCGCCCCCGACCACGCCCCCGCCCACCACGCCCCCGCCGACCACTCCGCCGCCCACCACGCCGCCGCCGACCACGACCCCGCCGCCGGGCAACAGCGACTGCATGGCGGTCTACAAGGTGGTCAGCGCCTGGAACGGTGGGTTCCAGGGCGAGGTCACCATCATGAACCACAGCACCCGCACCTACGGAGGCTGGACGGCGAGCTGGACCTGGCCCAACGGTCAGGTGATCTCGCAGGTCTGGAACGGCACGCTGAGCACCAGCGGGTCGACGGTGACCGTCACCAACGCCGCGTACAACGGCTCGATCGCACCGGAGCGGACGACCACGTTCGGCTTCACGGCGAGCAGCACCGGCACCAACGGGCTGCCGACGGTCACCTGCTCCGGCCGGTGACCCGACGCTGAACGCACACACCGGAGGCCCCCACCCGTCGGGTGGGGGCCTCCGGTCCGTCCGGGCCCGGTGTGCCGTCGCGACGGTGCCGACGGGACCGGGAGCGGGTCAGCGGACCATGCTGCCGACCACCGGCTTGGTGAGCAGCGCCGACTGGTTGCGCTGGATGCCCGGGTCGAGGGTCTTGGCCACGAAGATGGCGTGCCAGATGCAGAAGATCAGCACCGTCCACACCTTGCGGGAGTTGTCCGCCTCCTCGCGCTTGTGCTCCTCCAGCAGCCGCATCGCGTACGACAGGTCGATCAGGTCGCCGGCGGCGGAGGTGGCCAGCACGTGCCGGGCCCACTCGTACATCTCGCCGCGCAGCCAGACCCGGGTCGGGGTGGGAAAGCCCAGCTTCCTGCGGTTGACGATGGCCGGCGGCACGACGCCCTGCAACGCCTGGCGCATGGCGTACTTGGTGGCGTCGGAGCGGGGCGGCAGCTTCAGGTCGACCGGGATGGTGGACGCCACGTCGAAGACCATCCGGTCCAGGAACGGCACCCGGACCTCCAGGGAGTGCGACATGGAGATCCGGTCCGCCTTGACCAGGATGTCGCCGCGCAGCCAGGTGTACAGGTCGACGTACTGCATCTTGGTGACGTCGTCGAGTTCGGTGCACTCGGCGTAGATCGGGGCGGTGACGTCGGTGTAGCGCACCGAGGGGTCGTAGCGGCGCAGCAGGTGCCGCTTCTCCTCCTCGGTGAACATCCGGGCGTTGCCGTAGTAGCGCTGCTCGATCGGGGTGGTGCCGCGCTCCAGGAAGCTCTTGCCCTTGACCCCCTGCGGAATGGCCTTCGAGACCGCCCGCAGGCCCTTCTGCACCCCGCCGGGCAGGCCGTTGACGGTGCCCAGGGAGAGCGGCTCGCGGTAGATGGTGTAGCCGCCGAAGAACTCGTCGGCGCCCTCGCCGGAGAGCACCACCGTGACGTGCTCGGCGGCCTTCTTGGCCACGAAGTACAGCGGGACCAGCGCCGGGTCGGCCACCGGGTCGTCCAGGTGCCAGACGATCTTGGGCAGCGCCTCGATCATGTCCTGCGGACCGATCTTGGTGGCGATGGTGGTCACGTCGAGGTGCCGGGCCGAGTCCTGGGCCACGTCGATCTCGGAGTAGCCGGGCACGTCGTAGCCCACGGTGAAGGTGAGGATGTTGGGGTTGAACTCGCGGGCCAGGGCCACCACGGCCGTGGAGTCGATGCCGCTGGACAGGAACGAGCCGACCGGCACGTCGGAGCGCATGTGCATCCGGACGCTCTCCCGCAGCGTCTCCCGGATCTCGTGGTAGAGCCGCTGCTCGTCGGCGACCGGGGCGGGCCGGAACACCGGCCGGTACCAGCGCCGTACGTCCAGCCGGCCCCCCGGCGACCAGGTGAGGTACTCCCCGGAGCCGATCCGGCTGATCCCCTGGTGCAGGGTGCCGGGCTCGGGGACGTACTGGAGGGTCAGGTAGTGGCTGAGGTTGGCGGTGTCGATGCCGGCGTCACCCTGGTAGTAGGAGTGCGCGAAGGGCAGCAGCGCCTTCTTCTCGGAGGCGAGGTAGAGCCCGTCGGCGGTCTCCAGGTAGTGCAGCGGCTTGATGCCGAAGTAGTCCCGCGCGCCGAACGCCCGGCGCTCCTGCCGGTCCCAGATGACGAAGGCGAACATGCCGCGCAGCCGGGTGAGCACCTGCTCGCCCCAGTAGTGGTAACCGGCGACGATCACCTCGCCGTCCCCGGCGGTGGCGAACTGGGCACCGAAGCTGCGGGCCAACTCCTCACGCAGCTCGATGTAGTTGTAGATCTCGCCGTTGAAGGTCAGCAGGTAGCGACCATTGGCGTAGGGCAGCGGCTCGTGACTGGACGCCACGTCGATGATGGCCAGCCGCTTGTGGGCGAACACCCCGTCCGCGTAGTGGCCGGTGGCGTCGCCGACCACCTCGACCCCTGTCTCGTCCGGTCCGCGGTGGTGCAGGCATTCCAACGCCCCCGCGATGTTGTCGCGGTGGGCGGCGGCGTTGCCGTTCGCGCTGAAGAAGGCCAGGAGTCCGCACATGGCCGACATCTTTCCACGCGGCGCAACCCGCCCGCGCGGCACCGCAGGCTCTGTCCCCCTCCCCACGGCACGATCCGCGGCGCCCCGGCCCGGGACCCTAGCGCCGGGCGTACGGCGTCGCGCCGGGCGGGGCGTCGGGTGCGGGACCGCAGGCACCCCGTCCCGGCGCAGCCGGAGTACCGTCTGGACGAGCGACGAGGCGAAGGGAGCCGACATGGCCGAGGAACGGACGGACGGCAAGCCGGCGGACGGCACCGAATCGCACGATCCGGACTTTCCGGAGGCGTTCCTGTCCTTCATGCGGCAGGGCTGGCGGGACACCAGCCTGCCGGTCGGTCCCCGGCCGGAGGTCCCGCACCACGCCAAGCGGCGGGAGGCCCTGTCCGCGGCCTTCCCGGGTGAGACGCTGGTCATCCCCACCGGCACCGAGAAGGTACGCGCCAACGACACCGACCACCCGTTCCGGCCGGGCAGCGACTTCGCCTACCTGACCGGCGACCACGAACCGGACAGCGTCCTGGTGCTGCGGCCCAACGGTTCGGGGCACGACGCGACGCTGTTCATGCGCCCCCGGTCCTCGCGGGAGACCGACGAGTTCTTCCGCAGCCGGCACGGCGAGCTGTGGGTGGGCCGCCGGCACACCCTGGCCGAGAAGTCCACCGAGCTGGGCCTGGCCACCGAGGACCTGTCCGCGCTGGACGGGGCGCTGGCCCGGATGGCACCGGGGCGGACCCGGGTGCTGCGCGGCTTCGACCAGCGGGTCGACGCGGCGGTGCGCCCGTGGGACGGCCCCCGCGAGGAGGGGCAGCCGGGCCGGGACCGGGAGCTGGCGATCGCGATCGCCGAGCTGAAGTTGGTCAAGGACGAGTGGGAGGTCGCCCAGCTCCAGGAGGCGGTCGACGCCACCGTACGCGGCTTCGAGGACGTGGCCCGCGCGCTGCCGGCCGACCGGGGTGTCTCCGAGCGGCTGTTGGAGGGGATCTTCGCGCTGCGGGCCCGGCACGACGGCAACGACGTCGGCTACGGCTCGATCGTCGGCGCGGGCGAACACGCGACGATCCTGCACTGGGTGCACAACCACGGCACGACCCGCCCGGGTGAGCTGCTGCTGATGGACATGGGCGTGGAGAACCGCAACCTCTACACCGCCGACGTGACCCGGGTGCTGCCGGTCGACGGCCGGTTCACCCCGCTGCAACGCCAGGTCTACGACGCGGTGTACGCCGCCCAGCAGGCCGGTATCGACGCGATCCGCCCGGGGGTCGCGTTCCGGGACGTGCATCTGACCTCGATGCGGGTGCTCGCCGAGGCGTTGAAGGATCTCGGTCTGCTCCCGGTGAGCGTCGACGAGGCGATGGACCCGGCCTCCACGGTCTACCGGCGGTGGACCCTGCACGGCACCAGCCACATGCTCGGCATCGACGTGCACGACTGCTCGAATGCCCGCAAGGAGAAGTACCGCGACGGTGCGCTGGGTGAGGGGTACGTGCTCACCGTCGAGCCGGGGCTGTACTTCCAGCCGGAGGACGAGCTGGTCCCCGAGGAACTGCGCGGCATCGGCGTGCGGATCGAGGACGACATCCTGGTCACCGCGACCGGCTCGGTGAACCTGTCGGCGGGTCTGCCCCGCCGCTCCGACGAGGTGGAGACCTGGCTGGCCGAGCAGCGTGCGGCGGGTCCCCGCCTGCCCGGCTGATCTTCCGCACCCACCGCGACGGCCCCGTCGCCGGAGGCGTTCCCCGATCGGGTGACGCGCACCGGCGGCGGGGCCGACTACATCGTGGACAACACCGTTGCGTCAGCTGGGACGGCTGTTCGCCCGCCAGCGCTGCCTCGCCGATCATGGAGTTGTGGTGGGTAACAAAACACCTGGACAGCGTGGGCAGCCCGGTGGAGTACGGCGGCCGACCGGATCCGGCAGCTCCCGGCCCGGGTCACCGCCGCCGGCCAGCAGCTCCGCGACGTCGGCGAGACGACGCTCTCCGCGGAGGACCGGCAGTTCGCGCGTACCCGGATCTGGTGCGACACCCCACTCGACGGCCCCGACCTCCGCCCAAACCCGGCCGGTCGCTGCGGCCGCCGGGCCGGCCACGACGGCGGGTGCGCGCCGACGCCTGCGTGAGCGGCCCACGATCATCGCGTGCTACCAGTAGTCGAGAGTCACCCGCGCGCACATGATCACGAGCTGATCACCTCCAGGTCGCCCCGCGTCGTCCCGTCGGGCGAACCCTTTCACGATCACGCTCGAACCACGAAGTAGTGGCCTCCGGAACTACGGAGGCCACTACTTCGTGCTTTCAGCACGATCCTGCGGTGGTGGGTGGCGGTGGCATGCGACGCCCGGCCGTCCGGGAAAGCACCTGACCGAGGGGCCGCGTCCCCAAAGCGGGCTTTCTTCGTTTTTGACCTCATAGCGAGGAACCTTCTCATACCGTGGGTTTCGGGAGCTACAACCGATTTGTAGCAGGGGACGTCCGCTCAGGCGCGGCGACCCTGTCTGGTACGAGGAGAGGGCAGAGAGCTCCGATGTCCAACTACCTAACGAACAACGAAGCCTCCGCGCGGGCGACGGGGAGCAGGAGCCGTCGCAAGCTCTGGCTCGCCAGTGGCGTCGCCGGGTTGACAGGTGTGGTCAGTCTCGCCGCGGTGGGCGTCGCCGGCAGCGCCGGGGCGGTCGGGGTGAGCGGACTGACGTGGAACACCACTCAGCAGGTCACCAAGGACGGCGACCAGGGTCGCGGCGACAAGGATCGCGGCGACGAGGGCCCGGACCGTGGCGGCAAGGACGACCGCGGCGGCAGGGACCACGAACGTGGGAAGGAGGTGCCCTGCGACACCGACCGGCTCATCCAGGCCATCGTCTTCGCCAACAGCCGCGACGGCGGTGTGCTGGACCTGGCCAAGGGCTGCACCTACAACCTGACCCGCAACCAGGACGGCAACGGCCTGCCGGTGATCACCCAGGACATCACCCTGCGGGGTGAGCACACCACGATCACCCGGGACGCCACCGCCGACTACTTCCGGATCCTCAACGTGGGTCCGGGCGGTCACCTGAACCTCAAGGGCCTGACCATCAAGGGTGGGCAGACCATCGAGGCGTTGCAGCCGGTCTCCCCGGCAGCGGTGTGGGGGGCCTACTCGGACTCCCAGGCGATCGCCGCCCAGGTCAAGGCCGGCACTCCGCTGGCCCAGGCGCTCGCCGCCCGCAAGGCGAACCCGAAGGCCGGCCTGAAGGCCGCGCCGAAGGCCGCCCGCAAGGCTGCGGTGAAGGCCGCACCGAAGGCGAAGCCGGGGAAGGCCACCACGCTGGTCGAGGAGCCGGGCGTCAACGACGGCGCCGGAATCCTGGTACAGCCGGGCGGCACCGCCAACCTGTTCGACACCTCAATCGTGCTGAACCAGTCCGGCGGCAACGGCGGCGGGCTGGCCAACTTCGGCACCACGTCGCTGCGGCACACCGAGGTCGCCCACAACACCGCCTTCTTCTTCGGCGGGGGCATCTTCAACGCCGGCCTGCTCCAGGTCGACGAGTCCACGGTCACCGACAACACCGCCATCGTCGGTGGCGGCGGCATCTCCAACGGCGCCGCGGAGATCTTCACCGAGGACGTCGACGGCGGCACCGTCCTGATCGAGAAGTCCAAGGTCACCGACAACGAGACGCTCGGCTTCGGCGGTGGCGTGCTCGACATCGGCGGCAACACCACCGTGCGCTACACCGAACTGCTGTCGAACACCGCGGTGCTCGCCGGTGGCGGCCTCGCGGTGGCGGACGCCCAGGTCAACGTGCACCACTCGACGGTGGCCAAGAACAGCACCGCCGGTGTCGGCGGTGGCGTGGCCGTCGCGTTCGACAGCGCGGTCACCATCGAGAAGAGCCACCTGAAGGAGAACACCGCCGGCTTCTTCGGCGGCGGACTGTTCAACGCGGACAGCGTCACCACGGTGCGCGAGTCCGAGGTCGTCGCCAACCGGGCCCTCGGTCCGATCGGCGTCGGCGGCGGCATCTTCAACATCTTCGGCGAGGTCAACCTCAGCCGGACGAAGGTCGCCAACAACTTCGCGACCCTCGCCCCCGGCGGTGTGTTCACCTTCGAGGGCGTGGTGAACGTGGACGACAAGTCCGCGATCGTCGCGAACCGTCCGACCAACTGCCTGGCGATCCCGGGCGACACCATCCCGAACTGCTTCGGCTGAGCCACCCTCGGGTGACGTGCGGCCGGTGACGGCGGCACACCGGGCAGGACACGCACCGGCCCCCCTGCGCAGCACGCGCAGGGGGGCCGGTCGTCGTCCGCGTCAGCGTTGCACGAAGACCGCCACGCTGCGCGCCGGCACGGTGAAGGTGCCCGCCGCCCGGTCGAACGACGCGGTCCGCAGCACCGGGTCGGCCGAGCCGGCCAGCACCGGGTGCAGGGTGGTGTCGGTGCCCCGCAGCCCGGCCACCGTCTGCTCCGCCGTCTCCGGGGTGGCGTTGAAGACCACGGTCACCGACGTCCACCGGCCACCGAGCCCCCGGGCGTCAAGCGTCATGGTGAGCACCCCCGGGGTCTCCTTCGCCCCGGACAGCGGGAACGCGACCCGCTGCTGCACCTGCCCGGCGGTGGTCAGCCCGAACACCGGCGAGGACCGCCGGATCCGCAGCAGCTCCGCGTAGCGGGCGTCGGCCAGGTCGACCGCGGCGCAGCCCGGCACCAGGGCCGGGTCGGCCAGCAGCGGTCTGGCGTACGGCCACTTGTCCTGGTTGTCGGCGGCCGGGGGCAGCCCGGCGCCGAACCCGTTGCCCCGGGCGCAGTCCCAGCGGATCTGGTTGAACCAGTCACCGGAGTTGTAGGAGTTGCGGTCCAGCGACTTCGAGCGCAGCCGCTCCGAACCGGTCGCCACGAACCCGGTGCCCTGCCCGAGGGCGGTGGTGGCCAGGGCCAGCACCTGCATCCGGGCCCGGTCCGTCGCCGAGGTGCCGGTCGGCAGCTTGTACGCCAGCGCGTCGTACAGGATCTCGTTGTCGTGCGCGTCGACGTAGGTGACCGCCTCGCCGGGGGCGGCGGTGTAGCCGGCCGGGGAGCCGTTGTAGTCCACCTGTGCCCCGGTGACCTGCCGGCCGGCGGAGTCGGTGAACCGGTAGTCGCGCAGGTTGCCGGTCAACCCCACCTTGATCAGGTCCTGCTGGCGCAGCAGCCGGGCCTTCTGCTCGGCGGCGGTGCCGTTGACGTCGTCGCCGTTGGGGTCGGTGTACAGGCCGGAGGCGAAGCCCTGCACGCGCGGGTTGGCGTCGAACGGGCCGCCGCCGCGTACCGCGTCGCGGAGCCGGTCGTTGAAGGTGCCGATGCCGGTGCCGGCCATGTTGGCCTGGGTGGCCTGCACGAACCGGGCGTCGTCGGCGACCTCGCCGAAGTTCCAGCCCTCGCCGTAGAGCAGGATCTTCTTCCCGTCGACGCCGTCGCGGGCGAGGGTCAGCTTGTCCAGCGCGGCCCGGACGGCCAGGATGTTCGCCTTCGGGTGGTGGCCCATCAGGTCGAACCGGAATCCGTCCACCTTGTACTGCTTCGCCCAGGTGACCAGCGAGTCGACCACCAGCTTGCCCATCATGGCGTGCTCGGGGGCGGTGTTGGCGCAGCAGGTCGAGTTGGCGACGGTGCCGTCGTCGAGCAGCCGGTGGTAGTAGCCGGGCACCACCTGGTCCAGCACCGACTTCGCGTCGGTGCCGGCGGCGGAGGTGTGGTTGTAGACCACGTCCATGACCACCCGCAGGCCGGCGCCGTTGATCCCGGCGACCATCCGGCGGAACTCGGCGGTCCGCTTCGCGCCGTCCGGGTCGACGGCGTAGCCGCCCTCGGGGACGGTGTAGTGCAGCGGGTCGTACCCCCAGTTGTAGCCGTCGATGTCGGCGACCGCCGCGACGCACGCCTGCTGCCGGTCGGAGTCCGGCGGCAGCGCGGCCAGGTCGCAGTCGGGCTGCCGCTGGTCGGCCCGCTTCTCGGGGATGGTGGCGAAGTCGAACACCGGCAGCAGGTGCAGGTAGTTGACCCCGGCGTCGCCGAGCGCCTTCAGGTGTTTCATGCCGGCCGTGTCCGGGCCGGTGAAGGCCAGGTAGGTGCCCCGCCGGTCGGCCGGCACGGTGGTGTCGGCGATGGAGAAGTCGCGTACCGACAGCTCGGAGATCTGCGCCCGCGACGCGGGCGGCGCGGCCGGTTTGCGCAACCCGGACCAGCCGGGCGGGGCGAGCGCCGGATCGGTCAGGTCGACGATCTGGCTGTGCGTGGAGTCCGCCGCGAGCGCCACCGAGTAGGGGTCGGTGACCGAGGCGGTGACGATCTTCTGGGCGGCCGGCTGCCAGGCCTGCACCCGGTAGCGGTAGTACCGGCCGGTCCAGTCGCGGCTGCCGCGCACCGACCAGACGCCGGTGCGGTCGTCGCGGCGCATCGCCACCGTGCGCGGCTGCGCCGACGGCGTGTCGGACAGTTCGAGGGTGACCGTGCGGGCGGTGGGCGCCCAGACCGCGAGGGTGGGCACCTTACCGGCGAAGCTGACCCCGAGCGTCGCGTCGGTGGCGGCCCGGTAGACGTCGTCGAGCACCCCGGGGATCTGCACCCCGGTCGCGCGTAGCAGCGCCCCCCGGGCGTCCCGCTCGGTGACCACGAGCTGCCCGCGCAGCGCCGCCGGCACCTTCGCCAGGTCGGCCCGGTCGAGACGGAACGCCTGGTGGGCCCACAGGTGCGGGAAGGCCGCCCGCTGGGCCTCGGTGAGCCCGTTGCGCTGCGCCCGCAACGGCAGCGGGGTGTACGTCCCGGACAGCTCGCCGTCGACCACGCTCAGCCCGCCCGCCGGTGCCGCCACCAGGGCGTACGCCCTGCCGTCGGTCGGGCCGACGGCCCAGGTGAGGGTGGACCGGTCGATCCACTGCGCCTGCTGTTTCGTGATGTCCACGTCCTTCGCGGGGCCTGCGGAAGAGGCGGGGAGCAGCCGGCCGGGCACCCCGCCCAGCAGCCAGACCTCGTGGCCGACCCCGGTCAGGTCGAGTCGCTGGTCGTCGGGCTGGTCCTTGGTGTCGCCCCGGTGGATGATGTAGTTCAACCCGGTCGCGCCGGCCGCCAGCGGCACCCGGAACAGCGCGCCGAACGAGTCGACCTTCTCGGGCAGGAGCGGGCTGGCCCAGTCGGTCGGGGTGGCCGCCCCGTCCCACAGGTGCAGGCCCCAGCCGGCGTAGTCGTTGTCGGCCTTGCGCCAGTGGATGATCGCCGTGTTCGGGTCGACGGGCGGGTCGGGTTCGCCGGTGGCGGCCTGCCGGGTGGGATAGAGCGCCGGGTCGCCCTGCTTGACCCAGACCTCACCGGTGGCCGTCACGTCGACGGTGCGGTCGTCGGCGACGTCCTTGGTGCCCGCCTTGTCGACCACGAGGAACCCGACGGACTTCGCCCCGGGCTTGAGTTTCACCCAGGCGAACCGGCCGTACGGGTCCTCCCCGGCGAACGGCTGCCCGGCCGGCCACTGCGTGACGTACGCCGGATCGATGTCACCCCAGGCGTACAGCCCCCAGTCGGCGTAGTCCCCGGCGGGGCGCTGGTAGTGCACCACCAGCCAGTCCCGGGACGCGCCCTGCGCCGGGGTGCCGACCACGCCGGTCGACCGGGTGGCGGTGGTGCGTCCCTTCCCGTCGCGCACGACCGCCTTGTACTCCACCCGGGTGCCGCCGGCGAGCCCGGTCAGGTCGTGGTGCACGGTGTACGGCGCGGTGTGCGCGCTGCCCAGCAGCGTCCACTTCCCACCCGCGACCCGGGCGGCGACGGTGACGGTGGCCAGCGGGTCACCGGTCACCTGCGCGGTGACGGCGGCCCGGGTGGCGACCGGGTCGGTGCCCGGCTCGGTCAGGGTGACGGCCGGCTTCGCGGTGGCCTGCGGCACGGGCCGGCCGGCCCGGAGCACCACGGCCGACCCGGCGGGCACGGTCAGGCTCAGCTTTCCGTCGGCCCCGGCGGTCGGGGTGGCCGTGCCGCCGTAGATGCCGGTGAACGTGGTGCCGGGGGACCAGGTCTGCACGGTGACAGTCTGCGGGGTGCCGGCGTTGTTGACCGCGGCGAGGTACTCGGTGCGGTCGGCCGGGGAGATCCGGGAGAAGGCGAAGACTCCGGGCCCGTCGGCGGCGTACCGGGTGACCTGCACGCCGTCGCGCAGCGCGGGGTGCGCGGCCCGCAGCCGGCCCAGCTCGGCGATGGTGCGGTAGAGCGGGTGGGTGGTGTCGTACCGGTCGCTGGCGTGGGTGCGGGTGGTGCCGATCAGGTCGTCGTCGAGGTAGTCCGCCGTGCGGGTGGCGAACATGTCCTGCCGGGCGTCCTTGTCCCCGCCCGGCCCGGTGAAGCCCTGTTCGTCGCCGGAGTAGACGACCGGCTGCCCCCGGGTGAGGAACATCAACTGGTGGGCGAGCCGGTCCCGGTCGAGCTGGCGGGCGTCGTCACCCCCGGCGGCGGCGATGAACGAGCCGATCCGACCCATGTCGTGGTTGCCGAGGAACGTGGTCAGCCGACGGGCGTCGGTGTCCCGGGCGGCGTACAGCGGGTCCCTGGCGTAGACGTCGGCCAGCGCCTTCGCCGGTCCGTCGGCGGCGACATAACCGCGCGCCGCCTCCTGGAAGGAGAAGTCCAGGGTGGCCGGCAGCCCGCCGCGCCGTACGTAGGTGGAGGTGACCTCCTGGTCGGCGCTGTAGACCTCGCCGAACATGAAGAAGTCCTTCTTCCCCGCCTTGTCGGCGGCGCGCTTGATGCCCTGGCTGAACTGCGGCCAGAAGTCGAGGTTGACGTGCTTGACGGTGTCCAGCCGGAATCCGTCGACGTCGGTGCTGGCGATCCAGTCGCCGTACGCCTTGGTCAGGCCCTTGACCACCTCGGGCCGCTCGGTCCACAGGTCGTCGAGGCCGTAGAAGTCGCCGTACTCGCTGTTCTCACCGGAGAAGGTGGAGTCGCCCCGGTTGTGGTACATCGTCGGGTCGTTCAGCCAGGCCGGCACCTTGACCTTCGCGTCGGCTGCGGTGGCGAAGGTCGGCGTGTACGCCCCGGAGTCCCGGTCCACCGTCGGGAAGGCCCGGGTGCCGTCGGCGTAGTTGCGGTCCTCGAACTCGCGTCCCTGCGCGTCGGTGTACGGCGCGGTCTTCTTGTCGACGTAGGCGTACCGGTCCTCGGCGTATTTGATGACGTCGGCGGTGTGGTTGACGATGACGTCGAGGTAGACCCTGATGCCGCGCTGGTGGGCCAGCTTCACCAGCCGCCGCATCTCCTCGTTGGTGCCGAAGTGCGGGTCGACCTGGGTGAAGTCGGTGATCCAGTAGCCGTGGTAGCCGGCGGAGACGTCCGCGCCGCTACCCTGCACGGGCCGGTTCCTGAACACCGGTGCGAGCCAGATGGCGGTGGTGCCGAGCCCCTGGATGTAGTCGAGCTTGTCGATGACGCCCTTGAGGTCGCCGCCGTGGTAGAAGCCCTTGTCGGTCGGGTCGAGGCCGGTACGCAGCCGGTCCCCGGTGAGGCCGCCGGTGTCGTTGCGTCGGTCGCCGTTGGCGAACCGGTCCGGTAGGACGAAGTAGAACTGTTCGTTACGTCCCTTAACGGTGCCGGCGGCGAGCAGCGCGTCGGCGGCGGGTTCGGCGTCCCACTGGGCGGCACCGGCCGCGGCGAGGGCGTCGATGGTGGACGGCCGGTCGGTGGCGTCGGCGCCGAGTTGCCGGACGGCGACCGGGACGCCGACGAGAGCGAGGGTGAGGGTGGAGACCAGAGCGAGCAGCGCCTTGCGCGGCAGCGGGGGTGTCATCGACGGCCTTCCTATGGTCGCTGATTCGCCCGCACGCTAGCCCTTGCCGAAAAATTCTGCAATACCTTGCAAACACTGCGGCAATACGGCAGCAACCTTGCAGAACGCGGATCACCGACGGCGGCAGCGCACCCGGCCGGACCGTGGTGAGGCGGGGCCCACGGCCGGACGGCGGCGTGGTCGGCGCGGCGGACCGGCAGCCGGCGGGTCAGAGGCCGGAGCAGGGCACCCCGTCGACCGTGCACCGTGACGGCCGGATGCTGCCGCCGGTGTTCTCGAAGTGGAACCGCAACGGCACCGAGGCGCCGGGCCCGACGTTCACCCCGCTGGTGTACGTGAACACCCCGCCGGACATCCGGGGAGTGCCCTGCGGGGCACCCTCGACCCACGAGGTGACCAGCCGGCTGCCCGACGGCGGCACCAACCGGACCGTCCACGGCCGGGACACCCGGTCGCGGTTGTAGAGCAGCACCTCACCGATGAACGCCTCGTTGTTCCAACTGTCCCGCACGCTGAACCGGCCGGTGACCGGCGACGACGGCGGCGCGGCGGGCGGTGGCGGCGGCACGGGCGTGGTCGGCCGGGGCTGCTCACCACCCGGGTCGACCGGCGGTGGCACGACCCCGCCGGCCGACGGGGTGGGCAACTCGTCCCCGCCCGACGGCCCGCCCGGTACGACCACCACGGGCACCTCGGCCGGAGGCGTGTCGGTGCGACGGGGCGTCAGCCCGGGGACGACCGGCTCGGGCAGGTTCGCCGCCACCCGGGCCGGGTTGGTCACCCCCGATTCCGGCAGCGAGTACGTCGGCAGCGGATCGGCCGGCCGGGCCTCGAACGCGGGCCCCCGGCTGCGGTACGACGCCAACGCGACGATCAGGAGCACCACCATCACCAGCACGCCGGTGGCGACCACGACCCATGGCGACGACGCCAACGCACCCGCTCCGTGTGCCCGCGGTTGCGCGCGACGCATGCCGGACATGACCCTCCCTGGTCGGCCCCGTCCGAGAAGAGTAACGATTCAGGCGATTGTCGGAAAGTACCCAACGTCCGGACTTTGTCCTAACCGGACAGTTCGTTCGTCCCGTCAGCCGCGCACCCGTAGCGCGTCCACCTGGAAGTAGAACCCGCCGCGTTTGACCGCCCAGATGGTGTACTTCCCGACCGGCAGCCCCTGCACGCTGAACACGGTCTGCTGCGGCTGGTAACGGTGCGCCCGCGCGCTCACCCGCTCCTGCTTCACCGGTCGCCCGGCGGCGTCGACGACCCACACGTCAGCGTCACCGTAATCCGGGTCCCGCGAGGTGATGTAGTCCAGGCCGGTGCCGGTGAAGGTGAAGCTGAACGAGTCCCCGTCGTGGACGGTGTAGTGCACGTCGTCGCGGTGGTCGCCGTACGGCCGGTTCCGGGAGACCGCCCACCGCCCCCGGTAGGTGATGCCCGGGGCGTCGTCGTTGAGCAGCGTGACCGGCGGCGGCGTCGGGGCCACGGCCGGCGGCGACACCGACGCCGACGGGCTGGCCGACCGGGACGCGGTGGGCGTCCGACCGGCCGCCGGTGGGACCACGCCGGTCCCGCCGCCGCTGGTGGCCCGCCGGGTGCGGGTGGGGGTGGGGGACGGCGACGCCGACGCCGGCCCGGTCGTCACCGGCACCCCGGGCACCATCACGGCCTCGCTGCGTGACCCGGCGCCGTGCTCGGCGTACCGATCGTGACCCAGCACCGCCACCAGCGCCTTGACCAGCAGAAGGAGCAGCACGATCACCCCGATCGAGGCGAGCAGCCAGGGGGTCGCGGCGACCGCCTGGGGCAGTCGGGACGTCCACCGCGTCCCACGGGTGCCCGGCATGGCCCTCCTCGGTCGACCCTGTACGCAGAGATTAGCGACCGTCCGGTAGGGATGATCACCGGGGGCGCGCCAGGGGCGACCCGGCGGTCAGCCGGTCCGGATGACGGTGCAGATCGCCGGGCCGTCCTCGGTGCCGCGCAGCAGGTAGCGGTAGCGTTCCCCGGGCACCGCCCGGCCCTGGCTGTCCAGGAACTCCCAGCGCACCGACACCATGGTCAGCAGGGCGGACACCGGCTCCACCTCCTCGATCAGCGCGTGCGCCGCGACCAGTTCCCGTTCCCGGTAGTCGGGCGCGGCACCGACGAAGGAGAGCGCGACCGCCGCCATCGTGCTGAACGAGAAGCTGTAGGTGTCGGCGACCACCAGCCCGGGCAGGGCGTAGCAGCCGGCGATGGTGGGCACGTCGCCGGTGGTGAGCGCCACCCCGTACCGGTCGAAGAAGTCGCTCAACGTGTCGAGGTCGGTGGAAGCTCTCACGGCGTCACCAATTGCCGTCCCCGACCACCGGCAAACCTCACCGGGGCGGGATACGCACCTCGATCTCCGCGCCGAGCCGCGCGTCGCCGGCCAGGTCCAGGTCGTCGCCGCTCCAGAACCGGCCCGGGTCGTACCAGTTGGGCCGCCGGCCGGACGGCAACAGCCCCATCGCCTCGTAGGTCACCGCCACCACCTCGGCGCAGTACGCGGTCTCCAGCGCGCTGTCACCAGCCGGCAGGTCGGCCCGCTCGCCTTCCCGGTCCCGCCGGCCCGGCAGCGGCAGGCGCAGCTGCGGCACCCGCCCCCGGGCCCACCGCCAGGCCAACTGGGCGGTGGACGGGAACGGGGTGCCGTCGAGCCGGGCCACCGTCCGCAGCACCGCCTGCTCCATCGTCGGATCCGCCGACGGTTCGAGCTGACGCAGCCAGGCCCGCTGGCCGTACCGGTTGGCCCAGACGCAGACCGCGTCGCGCAGGTCGTGCAGCTGCACACCCCGCTGGTGGGTGCCGGTCCACATGTCCCGCAGCGACCGGCCCAGCTCGGCGTGCCACATCAGCGGGGGCATGTCGTCCAGCACCACCGCCATGCCGACGTGGTTGACGGGACTGTTGGTGGTGAACTGGATGGCCCGGTCCGGCACGCTGCGCCCCCGGAACACCCAGACGTCACCGGTGCGGGTCAGGTCGACGGCCTCGTCCAGGCTGATGCTCATGGGCGTCTACCCTAGGCCGATGCGGCAACGGATGCAGTGGTGGAAGGTCCTCGGGTTGGCGGGTCTCGCGGGGGTCGCCGCGACCGGGGTGGTCGTCGCCCGCGCCGAGCGGCGGCGTCGTGCGTACACCCCGGAGGAGATCCGGGACCGGCTGCGGGAGCGGCACGCCCAGGCCGCGAAGCCCGCCGACGACCCGGCCTGACCGGCCCCTGGCCGTCCGCCGCCGGTCGGCCGCGGCGGTGTCCACGGTGGTCCCGACGGGCGGTCCGACGGGCCGTGGACGGCTAGGCTCCCGGCATGGACGATCAGGTCGAGCGGAAACCCTTCGTGTTGGCACCGCCCGCCGCACCGGTGGAGCGGCACGGCCAGGTCGACCTGCACCTGCCGACCGGTGACGGCCCGCACCCCGTCGTGGTGATCGTGCACGGTGCCCCACTTCCGCCGGGCGCGCCGGACCCCCGGGACTGGCTGCTCTACCGGGGCTACGGGGCGCTCCTGGCCGAGCAGGGCCTCGTCGCCGCCGTCGTCAGCTACCGGGTGACCGACCTGGCCGGGCTGCCCGCCACCGCCGACGAGATCGCGGGTCTGGTCGAGGCCGTCCGGGCCGACCCCCGGGTGGACGCGCAGCGGGTGGTGCTCTGGTTCTTCTCCGGCGGGTGCCTGTTCTCGGCCGACTGGCTGCGCGCCGCGCCGGCCTGGGTGCGCGGGATCGCGTTGACCTATCCGCTGCTCGTCCCGCTGCCCGGCTGGGAGGTGCCGCCCCGGTTCCTGCCGGTCGACGCCCTCGGCACGGGCTCGACGACACCGGTGGTGCTGACCCGGGCCGGCCGGGACAAACTCCCCGGGCTGCTGGCCGGCATCGCGGCGTTCCTGGACGCCGCTGCGCGGACGGGTCGACCGGTGCGCCTGGTGGAGGTGCCGGACGGCCAGCACGCCTTCGACATCCTGGACCACACCGCGCAGTCCCGCGACGCCGTCCGGGCCGCCCGGGACGCGGTGGTCGACCTGATCCGCGCCGACTGAGCCGGGTCCACCGTCCACCGCACCGGGTCCGGTGTCGGGCCGGATGTCCGGTTCGCCGCGGAAATCCGGCACCGGACGTGTCGGTTCGTGCCCGGGCGTCCCGTGGCCGGGGCCACCCGCACGGCGGAATCGCCGCCGGGGGCGGGGCGTTGTACCTGGCATACCACCGCCACTCCCCCGCCACCGGGGGACGGCCCCGGAACCCCGACCGTGGAATGCGGTCGCCACCGGGTCGGTTACATCTCCCCGGACGCCCGAGCAGGTCCCCCCGATCGCCGGGCGATCCCCCTGAACTTCCGGCCACGCCCCACCCCCCTGTGGGCGTGCGCCACACCCCCGATGCAGAGGAGCACGCGACCATGCGTACCGATCTGATCCGCAAGACCGCCCTGACCGCTGCCGGCCTCGCCTTCACCACCGGCGCCATCGCCGGCCCGCTGACCGCCGCCTACGCCGTCGAGGCCCGTACCGGTGCACCCGCCTCCGCTCAGGCCGAGCGCCGCCCGGCCGGCGAGCGTGAGCTGAAGGTCGACTACCAGGCGCAGCCGAACTTCTTCTACTGCGGCCCCGCCGCGACCCGTAACGCCCTGTCCGTCCAGGGCAAGAACATCGACGTCGACGCCATGGCCAAGGAGATGCGCACCACCGAGGCCGGCACCGACAGCATCAACGACATCACCCCCGTGCTGAACAAGGAGACCGGCCGCAAGGCGTACGAGAGCACCGAGATCCGCAGCGCCAAGGCCGACGACAAGCAGACCGACGAGCTGCGCGCCGACATCGTGCGTACCGTCGACGACGGCCGGGCCGTGGTGGCCAACATCGCCGGCACCGCGGTGGACACCGACGGCAACGCCCACTCGTTCGAGGGTGGCCACTACATCAGCGTCATCGGCTACCGCGACGGTGGGAAGACCGTGACCATCGCCGACTCGGCCGACCCGGACACCGCGACCTACCGGATGAGCGTGGACAACCTCGCCGACTGGATCGCCACCCGCGGCTACTCGTCCTGACCTGGACACCGAGCGGGCCGCCCCCACGCGGGGGCGGCCCGCTCGTCGTCGGTACGGCCGGCGCGCCCCCGTGCCCGGGGGCCGCAGCGCTGGCGGCTCAGCGGTCGGTGCCGGCTGCCACCGGTTCGGCCTCGTCGGTGGTCGTCGTCGACTCCAGCCGGCGGGCGCGGCGGCGCAGCCACCAGGTGCTGGCCACCCCGCCGAGCACGGCCAGGACCAGGCCGGCCCAGGAGATGTCCTTGAGCCAGTGCTCGGCCGCCCGGCCCAGGGTGTAGAGCAGGTAGGTCGTGCCGAAGGCCCAGACCAGGCCGCCGGCCGCGTTGGCCACCAGGAACCGCCGGTACGGCACGTGCAGCGCGCCGGCCAGCGGCCCGGCCAGGATGCGCAGCAGGGCGACGAACCGGCCGAAGAACACCGCCCAGACGCCGTGCCGGGCGAAGCTCTGCTCGGCGCGGGCGATCTGTGCGGGCCCCAGGTGTTTCGGGAAGCGCCGGCCCAGCCGGGCCAGCAGTGGACGGCCGCCCCGGCGGCCCACCGCGTAGCCGACGGAGTCGCCGACGATCGCGCCGAACGCCGCGGCGGTGGCGACCCAGTGCGGCTCGACCACCCCGGTCGCGGCCAGCAGGGCGGAGCTGACCAGCACGATCTCGCCCGGCAACGGGACACCCATGCTCTCGACGCCGATCACCCCGGCGACGATCAGGTAGACCACCCCCGGGGGAAGTGCCACGAGCCAGTGCTGAACGTCGACCACCACGGCACCCCTTCCGACCCGACCTCGAACCCTACCCGCGCCGGACGGACCGGGTGGGGCGCTCGGGGGCCGGCCGTCCGGCCCCCGGGCGGACTCCGGCTGCGGGCCACCCCCACGCGGTGGGGTCGCGCTACCGCTCCGTCAGCAGAGTGCCGATCCGGTCGGTCAGGACCGGATCGAGGGGTCCGTCCACCTCGACGCTGATCCGGGTGCCGCCGGGCGGGCGGGCCAACCGCACCGTCAGTGGGGGGATGCCCATGAGCGGGTAGCAGAACCCGCCGTCGGCCGGCTGGTCGTCCAGCGCGCCGGTGAGCGCCGCCTCGTCAAGGTCGTCGTACGGGTAGGCGATGTATCCGCTGATCCGTCGCAGCAGGGGGACGAGGTCCTCCTCGGCGGTCCAACCCCGCACGGCCGGTGCCGCGTCGGCGGCGGGCCGGGCGCGGTCGTCCCGACCGGCGTCCGGCCGTGGCCGACCACGCGGTGGCTCTCCGGACGATCCGTCCCTGGAGTCGGCCAGGTGGTCACGGATCATCCTGGCCTCTTTCGGTGAACACCGGGCCAACATCCGGTCGAGTTCCGCCGAGGGCCCGTGCACCGCCAACAGCCAGGCGCGCACCTGCCAGGAGCGGGCAGCGAAGATCCGGGCAGCGTCGACGAAGAGCTGGTCGCGCTCCAGCATCGGCAGGAGCTGCGGCACCGTTTCGTCGACACGTCGCCACACCTCCCGCGCCACCGTCGCGGCCGTCGTGCTGCGGATGCGCCACTGGTCACCCCCGGACAGCCCGGGGTGCCCGATCCGGCTCCGCCAGATCCCGTGGCTACTGCTCGGCAACGCGGAATCCGGCAGCCCGGTCCGGCGACGCCAGCTCTCCCATGCCGGGGCCAGCACCAGTGCCACGTTGAGGTAGAAGGCTTTCGTCGTCCTGGTGGAGTGGTCCGAGGACTGCACCTCCATGATCAGAGCGTCCCCGGTCGGACCGTAGCGGCGGAAGATCCGGGTGCCGCCCTCGCGGGTGAACCCGTGCCCGGCCAGGTGCACGGCCAGGCCCTCGACGAAGGTCGGCAGCAGCGACCGGCTGCCCGTCACCTCGGCTCCCCGGTCGGCCGGGGAGCGACGACCTGTCCGGCGGGGCCGTTCACCGGGGCTGGAGCAGACCGCGCGCGGCCATGAAGGAATGCAACGTGCCGGCGTCCTCGGCGGACATCAACCAGCGGGGGATCACCGTCGCCGGCATCCGGCCGACGTACACGATCCAGAAGTCGCCGGTCTCCCGCACCTGGGCCACCCCGTCCCAGGCGATGCCGCCGGACTCCGAGCCGCTGCGCATCATGATGTTGTCGTCGGTGATGTCGTAGCCGCCCTCGACCGCGTAGTCGTCGGAGCGGCGTCGGGCCCGCCAGCGCACCCAGGGCGCGTAGAGCATCGACAGCAGCCCGCCCACGAGCAGCACCAGCCACAGCGACGAGAGCCGGCCACCCCAGGAGGCCAGCAGACCGGCCGCCCCGGCCGCCGTCAGCGCCGCGCCGATGAGGGTGAACCGGCGCAGCCGGACGCTGCTGAGCGCGGCGGCCACCCGACCCGGGTAGGCGGGGTCGGCGGGGACGTCGAAACGGATGTGCACGGCGGAAACGATAGTGCGGCGCGGCGGCGGTGGCTCAGTCGAGGCAGAACTCGTTGCCCTCGACGTCCTGCATCACCAGGCACGACTCGTTGTGCCCGTCGGCGGTCAGCAGGCGTACCCGGGTCGCGCCGAGGGCGACCAGCCGGGCGCACTCGGCCTCCAGCGCGGCCACCCGCTCCTCGCCGACCAGGCCGGTGCCGACCCGCACGTCGAGGTGTACCCGGTTCTTGACCACCTTGCCCTCAGGCACGCGCTGGAAGAACAGGCGCGGGCCCGTGCCGGTGGGGTCGACGCAGGCGAACGCGGAGCCCTGCCGCTCGGGCGGCAGGGCGCTGTCGAACGCGCCCCAGTCGGCGAACCCCGGTGGCGGTGGCGGGACGACGTAACCGAGCATCGCGCACCAGAAGCGGGCGACCCGTTCGGGCTCCGCGCAGTCGAAGGTGATCTGAACCTGCTTGACCGACGCCATCGGCACACCGTAGCGGCGGGGTCCGACACGGTGGCGCTCAGCGACCGGGGGCGGCCTGCCGGGTCGTCCGGTCGGGCAGCGGGGCGACGAACTCCAGCCGGTTGCCGTGCGGGTCGGCGGTGTGGAAGCGGCGCATCCCGGGTAGTTCGTCGTCGTCACCCCAGGTGACCGGGTGGCCGGCGTGGGCCAGCCGGTCGGCGAGGGCGTCGAGGTCGGGGCGCAGCAGGGCGGGGTGCGCCTTGCGGGCGGGCCGGAAGTCGGCCTCGACGCCGAGGTGCAGTTCGGCGTCGTACCCGGTGAACCAGCAGCCGCCACGGGCGGCGAGGGTCGGGGGTTTGGGTTTCTCGGTCAGGCCGAGGATGCCCACGTAGAAGGCCCGGGATGCCTCCTCGGCACCGGGCGGGCAGGCGAGCAGCACATGATGGATCATGGTGGCACCTCCTCGTCCCGAACCCTGGCAGGAGGTTGCGTGAATAGCAAGACGGACGTACGGTTTTGTTGGAAGACGACGAATCGGCAGTAAGTGTTACCTAACCTGGGCGACGTTCCGCCCGGTGCGACAGACTGCTCAGGACTACTCACGGTCGCTGGTGTGAAGGAGTACGACGTGGCGAGCCTCGACACCTTCGGTGCGAAGACCCAGCTACGCGTCGGAGACGCGAGCTACGAGATTTTCAGGATCAGCCAGGTGCCGGGGCACGACAGACTGCCCTACAGCTTGAAGATCCTGCTGGAGAACCTGCTGCGGACCGAGGACGGCGCGAACATCACCGCCGACCACATCTCCCAGCTCGGCTCGTGGGACCCCACGGCCGACCCGAGCGTGGAGATCCAGTTCACCCCGGCGCGGGTGCTGATGCAGGACTTCACCGGCGTACCCTGCGTGGTCGACCTGGCCACCATGCGCGAGGCGGTCCGGGACCTCGGCGGCGACGCCACCAAGGTCAACCCCCTCGCACCGGCCGAGCTGGTCATCGACCACTCGGTCATCGCCGACCTGTTCGGCCGCGAGGACGCCTTCGCCCGCAACGTCGAGCTGGAGTACGAGCGCAACAGGGAGCGCTACCAATTCCTGCGCTGGGGCCAGACCGCGTTCAACGAGTTCAAGGTCGTCCCGCCCGGCACCGGCATCGTGCACCAGGTCAACATCGAGTACCTGGCCCGCACGATCATGGCGCGAAAGGGACCCGACGGGAGCCAGACAGCGTACCCGGACACCGTCGTCGGCACCGACTCGCACACCACCATGGTCAACGGCCTGGGCGTGCTGGGCTGGGGCGTCGGCGGCATCGAGGCCGAGGCCGCGATGCTCGGCCAGCCGGTCAGCATGCTCATCCCCCGCGTGGTCGGCTTCAAGCTCTCCGGTGAGATGCCGGCCGGCACCACCGCCACCGACCTGGTGCTCACCATCACCGAGATGCTGCGCAAGCACGGCGTGGTCGGCAAGTTCGTCGAGTTCTACGGCCCCGGCGTCAGCGCCGTGCCGCTGGCCAACCGGGCCACCATCGGCAACATGTCCCCCGAGTACGGCTCCACCGTCGCGATCTTCCCGATCGACGCCGAGACCGTCCGCTACCTGGAGCTGACCGGCCGCGACGCCGCCCAGGTGGCGCTGGTCGAGGCGTACGCCAAGGAGCAGGGCCTCTGGCACGACCCGGAGCGTGAGCCGGCGTACTCCGAGCGCCTGGAGCTGGACCTGGGCACCATCGAGCCGTCCCTGGCCGGGCCGAAGCGCCCGCAGGACCGGGTGCCGCTCGGGGCCGCCAAGACGCTGTTCCGCTCGGCGCTGACCGACTACGTCGCCGACGACTCCGCCGGTGAGCGCGACCTCAAGCCCGGTGTCGCCCGCGAGCAGCTCCCCCGGGGCGCGAACGGCCCGGCCGACGAGGCCAGCGCCGAGTCGTTCCCGGCCAGCGACCCGCCCGCCAACGACTTCAGCGACCCCGCCGACGAGCCGCGCGACCTGGAGACCGCCGCCGTCGGCGCCGGGGGCCGGGCCAGCAACCCGGTCCGGGTCACCGGCAGCGACGGCGTGGAGTACGAGCTGGACCACGGCGCGGTGGTGATCGCCGCGATCACCTCCTGCACCAACACGTCCAACCCGCAGGTGATGATCGGGGCCGCCCTGCTGGCCCGCAACGCCGTCGACAAGGGCCTGAGCCGCAAGCCGTGGGTCAAGACCACCCTGGCGCCCGGCTCCAAGGTCGTCATGGACTACTACGAGCGGGCCGGCCTCACGCCGTACCTCGACAAGCTCGGCTTCAACCTGGTCGGCTACGGCTGCACCACCTGCATCGGCAACTCCGGCCCGCTGCCGGAGGAGGTCTCCGCCGCCGTCAACTCCGGCGACCTGGCCGTCGTGTCGGTGCTGTCCGGCAACCGGAACTTCGAGGGCCGGATCAACCCGGACGTCAAGATGAACTACCTGGCGTCCCCGCCGCTGGTGGTGGCGTACGCGCTGGCCGGCACGATGGACATCGACCTGGCCAACGAGCCGCTCGGCGAGGACACCGAGGGCAACCCGGTGTTCCTGCGCGACATCTGGCCCAACACCGCCGAGATCCAGGACGTCATCGCCGCCGCGATCGGCGCGACCGGGTTCAGCGCCGCGTACGCCGACGTGTTCGCCGGTGACGAGCGCTGGCAGTCGCTGCCCACCCCGACCGGCGACACCTTCGCCTGGGCCGACGACTCCACCTACGTGCGCAAGCCCCCGTACTTCGAGGGGATGCAGCAGGAGCCGAGCCCGGTCGTCGACATCACCGGAGCCCGGGTGCTGGCCAAGCTGGGTGACTCGGTCACCACCGACCACATCTCCCCGGCCGGCGCGATCAAGGCCGACTCCCCCGCCGGCCGGTACCTCGCCGAGCACGGCGTGCCGCGCCACGAGTTCAACTCGTACGGCTCCCGCCGGGGCAACCACGAGGTGATGATCCGGGGCACCTTCGCCAACATCCGGCTGCGTAACCAGCTCGTCCCGGGTGTGGAGGGCGGCTTCACCGTCAACCACCTCACCGGCGAGCAGACCACCATCTACGACGCCTCCACCGCCTACCAGGAGGCCGGCGTGCCGCTGGTCATCCTGGCCGGCAAGGAGTACGGCTCCGGCTCGTCGCGGGACTGGGCGGCCAAGGGCACCATGCTGCTCGGCGTCCGGGCGGTCATCGCCGAGTCCTACGAGCGCATCCACCGGTCCAACCTGATCGGGATGGGCGTGCTGCCGTTGCAGTTCCCGGTGGACACCACCGCCGAGTCGCTCGGCCTCACCGGCGCGGAGACCTTCTCCATCACCGGGGTGACCGCGCTCAACGACGGCGACACCCCGCGTACGGTGCGGGTCAGCACCGACACCGGCGTGGAGTTCGACGCGGTGGTCCGGATCGACACCCCGGGCGAGGCGGACTACTACCGCCACGGCGGCATCCTCCAGTACGTGCTGCGCCGCATGATCGCGAGCTGACGTACCCCGTGCACGGAACGGGCCCCCTCCGCTTTCGGAGGGGGCCCGTCGCGTCGGCGCGCGGTGCGGTCGTTCTCAGCCGCCGGCCGCCCGGCGGCGGGCCTCGCGGGTCTTCATCGCATGCTCCAGCAGGGTGATCAGCACGTTGCGGCCGGACTCCCGCTGCCGGGCGTCGCACAGCAGCAACGGCACCTCCGGGTCCAGGTCGAGCGCCGCGCGGATCTCGTCGACGCCGAACCGGCGGGCACCCTCGAAGCAGTTCACCGCCACCACGAACGGGGTGCCCCGCCCCTCGAAGTAGTCGATCGACGGGAAGCAGTCGGCCAACCTCCGGGTGTCGGCCAGCACCACCGCGCCGAGCGCCCCCACCGCCAACTCGTCCCACAGGAACCAGAACCGGTCCTGCCCGGGGGTGCCGAAGACGTAGAGCACCAGGTCGTCGCTGATGGTGATCCGGCCGAAGTCCATCGCCACCGTGGTGGTGCTCTTGCGTTCCACACCGGACAGGTCGTCGACGCCGATGCCGGTCTCGGTCAGCACCTCCTCGGTCCGCAGTGGACGACTCTCGCTGACCGCCCCGACCAGGGTCGTCTTGCCGGCCCCGAAACCGCCCGCCACCAGAACCTTGAGCGCGGTGGGCAGCACCCGCGCCCCCGCCGGACGTTCAGAGTGCCCGTAGTCCATTGATCACCGCCTCGTAGATGCTCTCGTCGTTGACACCGGCCGGCTCCCGGGGTTCCTGTACCCGGACCAGGTCCCGCGCCACCAGGTCACCGAGGAGCACCCGTACGGTGCCCACCGGCAGGTCCAGTCGGGCGGCGATCTCGGCCACCGACTGCATGTGCTGGGTCAGCGCCACGATCGCGACGTGCTCCGGCCCCAGCCCGGCCTCCTCGACCGCGTTCGTCCGGGTCGCCGTCACCAGCGAGATCAGGTCGAACGAGCCGGTCACCGGGCGGGCCCGACCCCGGGTGACCGCGTACGGGCGGACCACCGGGCCCGCGTGCTCGTCGACCCACTGTTCGTCCGTGGGGTCGCCGTCACCGGCCATCGCGGTCAGTTCCCGCCGGACGGCTGGTCGACGCCCCGGGCCGGGGACGCCACGTACTTGCCCACCCGGGCGACCAGCATCGCCATCTCGTACGCGATCAGGCCGACGTCGGCGTCCGTGCCGGCCAGCACCGCCAGGCACGCGTTGGGCCCGGCCGCGGTGACGAACAGGAACGAGGACTCCATCTCGATGATGGTCTGCTGGACCTGCCCGCCGCCGAACCGTTTCCCGGCGCCCCGGGCCAGGCTCTGGATGCCGGCGGCCATCGCGGCGAGGTGTTCGCCGTCGTCCCGTCCCATCCCCCCGGACGCGGCCATCAGCAGGCCGTCCGTGGAGAGCGCGACGGCATGCTCGGCCTGCTTGACCCGGCTGACCAGATCGTCGAGCAACCACGTCAGGTCGGCACCGGATGCCGTCGTCTGCCCCACTCGTCGTCCTCTTCCCCGGCGCGTGCGCCGTGCTCGTTACCGTCCGTCGCGGCGTCGCATCCGTCGCGACGCCGTCAGCCCGCCGGGTCGTCCGCGTCGTCCGGCCGCTCGCCGGCGCGGGTGCCCTCCAGCAGCCGGGCCGCGTCGCTGCGACCGCGTCGGGTGCCCGACTGGTAGGCGCTCATCAGTTGGCGTACCTGCTCGGGGGCACGCCGCGGGGAGCCTGCGGCCGCCGGCTCCCCGGTGCCCGGGGAGGCCCGCAGCTCGGGTGCCAGGTTCGCCTGGCGCACCCGCACCGGCAGGCCCGCGTCGGTCACCGGCCCTTCCACAGTAGGCGACGGCGGGTCGACGCCGTCGTCCGCCGTCCGCCCGTCCCCGGTCACCCGGTCGGCCGGGTCGGGGCCGTCCGGGCGGCCCGTGTCCGGTCCGGTGTCGACCGGGCCGGCGGTCGCCGGGGCGGGTCCCCGATCGGACGACGTGGCCGGCCACCGCTCGCCGGGGCCGGGTGGGTCGATGGTCGCGGGCTCCGGGGTGGACGGTCGGACACCGGTGACCGGCAGGCCGGTCGGTACGGTCGGCCCCTGCAACGCGTCACTGACCGGTGGCGGGGCGGCGGCCGGGCCCGGCTGGCGCGGGGGACGCTTGCGGGATCGGGCGGGCAGCCCGGCCGGGGTCACCGCGCCCGACGGCGGGACGGCCCACGGTGCCCCCGACGGGGCGGTCGTACCGGCTGGCGACGGGGTGGCCGACGGCGCTGTCGCGGTGGTCGGCGGCGTGGTGGCCGGGACCGGCGGCACGGTGGCCGGCGGAGCCGCAAGGGTCGGCGGCGCGGCGGCGGTGGGCGGGCCGGCGGCGAGGACCGGCTGGGCACCGGACGGGCTCGGGTCACCGGGCACGACCAGCTCCGACGGGATCAGCACCACGGCGGTCGTGCCCCCGTAGGCGGACTCCTTGAGCTGCACCTTCACCCCGTGCCGCTCGGTCAGCCGGCTCACCACGTACAGGCCGAGGCGGGCGGCGTCGGCCAGGTTCAACTCGGAGCGGTCGCCGATCCGGCGGTTCGCCGCGGCCAGTTCCTCCCCGGTCAGCCCCAGGCCACGGTCCTCGATCTCGATGGCGTACCCGGCGGTCACGAGTCGACCCCGCACCTCCACGGTGGTGGTCGGCGGGGAGAAGGACAGTCCGTTCTCGATCAGCTCGGCGAGCAGGTGGATCACGTCACCGACCGCCCGGCCGGCGAGCGCGACCGGCCCCAGCGGCAGCACGTCCACCCGGGTGTAGTCCTCGACCTCGGCGACCGCGCCGCGCACCACGTCCACCATGGGTACGTTGCGTCGCCAGGCCCGGCCCGGGGTGGCTCCGGAGAGCACGATCAGGTTCTCCGCGTTGCGCCGCATCCGGGTGGCCAGATGGTCCACCCGGAACAGGTCCTCCAGCTCCTCGGCGTCGTGTTCGCGCCGTTCCATCGCATCGAGCAGGGTGAGCTGGCGGTGCACCAGCGCCTGGGTCCGCCTCGCCAGGCTGAGGAACACCCCGCGCACGTTGCGACGCAGCTCGGCCTGCTCCACCGCCGTGCGGACGGCGGTCTCCTGCACGGCGTTGAACGCCCGCCCGAGCTGGCCGATCTCGTCGTCGCCGAAGTCCAGGGGTGGGGCCTCGCGGGCCACGTCGACGTCCTCGCCCCGGCCGAGCCGGTCCACCACACCGGGCAGCCGCTCGTGGGCCAGCAGCAGCGCGGCGTCCCGCAGCCGGGCCAACTGGCGGACCAGGTGCCGGGCGGTGCTGACCGACACCACGATGGAGGCGACCACGGCGATCAGGCCGAGACCGGCGGCGAGCACCAGCCGGACGATGACGCCCACCGCGACCGGGGTGGCCCGGTCGATCAGCGCGTCGCCGATGGTCACCCCGAAGTCCACCTGGGCCTGCATCGCCGGCCCGACGGTCGACTGCCACTCCTGCGCGGTCAACGGCAGGGTGGCCCCCGACCGGGACTGCTGGATCACCCGGTCCTCCAGGACCCGGAACCGGGCCACCGCGTCGGAGCCGGCGAGCTGGTCGTAGCGGACCCGGTCGGCCGGGGACAGCTCACCGGCCGCCTCCGCGGTCTGGTAGCGCTGGGCGCCGACCAGTTGGGCGAAGCGGGCGTACTCGTCGCCGGTCATCCGGCCCGCCGCGAGCACCCCGGTGATCAGGGCGTCCTGCTGGGAGATCAGCTCCCGCACCTGGTACAGGTCGACCAGGGTCTCGCTCTCGGCGGCGATCCGGGGGTCGTCGAGCTGGCCGAGCGAGCCGTACATCCGCAGCACCGCGGCGAGGATGGCGGTGTACGCCGCCGACGCCTCGGCCCGGTTCACCCCCGCGTCGCGCACCGACTCCCGGACGCCGGTGAGACCACTGAGCCCGGTCAGCACCTCGTCCACCCGGCGACGGGTGTCCTCCCCGGTGGCCAGTTCGGCCTGCCAGCTGCCCACCGACGTACCGAAGTCGTCCGACACCAGGTCGGTGCGCTGCCACTGGGCGGTCAACGCGTCGAGTTGCGACTGGCCGCGTTCGCCCAGGTAGGCGTTGGCGAGCCGACGCTCGTCCTGCAGGGCGGTGAACAGCGCCTGACCCGGGTCGGCCACCCGGCTGTTGAGCGTCTGCACGAACAGCAGGGTGAAGCCGTCACGGACGGTCACCCAGGCCGCGAAGGACCAGAGTGCGACGAGCGAGGTGAGCAGGGCGACGATTTTGGTACGCAGACGTGTGCTGCCGGAACCCATCACACCGCCCCCGGGCCGGACCGTGGCCGCCGGACGCCCGACGCGTCACGACACACCTGAACCCGGCGCACGCTAGCAGTCGGCAGCACCATCGCTCAAGCCATGCTGATCATGGAGGCGGGGCCGGTACCGCAGGTCGGAGGCGATGGTGACCACCATGGATGGTACCGGCCCGACGGCGGTGCCGGGCCGACGGCGGGTCGGACGGGCCCGTCGCCGGGTCGGCCGCCCCCGATCGCGGGCGCGGCCGACCCCGCTGTGCCAGGCTCAGGGGCATGGACGACAAGAGCATCCTGCACCGGATCTCGGAACTGGTCGACGAGGAGCACCGGCTCCGCTCGGCGGCCCAGGCCCACGAATCCGGCACCGACGACGAGGCCAAGGAACAACTGCGCGCGCTGGAGGAGTCCCTGGACCAGTGCTGGGACCTGCTGCGCCGCCGCCGGGCGGCCCGGGAGGCGCACGGCGACCCCGAGGCACAGGGGGCCCGGCCGGTGTCGGAGGTCGAGCGTTACCTCCAGTGAACGCCCGCCGCCCCGGACGGCCGGCGGCCGTCCGGGGCGGCGCCGCGTCAGCGCATCCCCGCCTCCCGCAGTAGCAGCCCGGTGAGGGCGGCCGGGTCGGTGTCCGCGGCGGGCAGACCCCGGGCGGTGAACCAGGTGGCCACCACCCGCACGTCGCGGGCCAGGAACTCCGGCCCCTGCGGGTTGGCCACCACGTCGACCACCTGCGGCAGGTCGATCATGACGAGCCGCCCCGCGTGCACCAGCAGGTTGTACGGCGACAGGTCGCCGTGGGCGTAGCCGGCCCGGGCCAGCACCATCAGGGCGTCCACCAGTTGCTCCCAGAGGGAGCGCAGCTCGGCCGGGTCGGGGCGCACCTGGGCCAGCCGGGGTGCGGCGGTCCCCTCGGCGGGGTCGCCGACGAACTCCAGCATCAGCTCGGTGCCGAGCAGTTGCACCGGGTACGGCACGGCGATCCGCCCGGACTCCGCCCCGACCTCCCAGAGCCGGGACAGCGCGGCGAACTCGGCCGCCGCCCACTGACCGGCGATCATCTGCCGGCCGAACGCCGTCCGGCCGACCATCGCCCGGTTCTCCCGGGACCGGCGGACCCGGCGTCCCTCCAGGTAGCCGGCGTCACGGTGGAAGAGCCGGTGCTGGGCGTCGCGGTAGCGCTTGACCGCCAGCAGGCAGGACCGGTCGGTGTCGGGCACCGCCCGGCGGACGAGGTGGACGTCCGCCTCCTTGCCGGTCTTGAGCACGCCGAGGTCGGTGTCCCGGGCGGCCAGCTCGGTGACCAGCCACCGCGGGTGCGGTTCGGGCCCGTGCACGGCCCGGTCCCAGGAGGACCAGTGGTCCTCCGGCTCGGGGTCGGGTTCGTCCTCGGGTGCGGTACGGGCCGGCTGCCGGCCGTACGTCAGAAGGGGTGTCTCGTCGTCGTCGAAGCGGCTCTTGCCGCGGCCACGGCGCTGCGGCGCCGGGAGGTCGTGTTCGCGCACGGTGCTGGTGATCCCTTGATCGAGGCTGATGGAGGCAGGTGGTACGACCCTGCGAAGACGGTCATGACCGACCCCCCTTCCTCGACCGGGCCCCGCCCGGCTGCGCGTGCGCGCCGGCCCATGCTGGCCGACGACCCGCGCGGGACACAACCGATTTACCCGCCGGCGAGCACCACCGAGACGGCCGCGATCAACGAGTCGACGGTACGGGTGGGGGCGAACCGGGTGTCGGTCCAGCTCCGGCCCCGGTGCAGCCAGACGCTGGGCAGGCCGACCGCGGCGGCCCCGCCGATGTCCGCCTCCGGGCTGTCCCCCACCACCCACGCCCCGCGCAGCGGCAGCCGGGCCCGCTGGGCGGCCAGCGCGAAGATCCGGGGGTTGGGCTTGCTGACGCCGGCCTCCTCGGAGATCACCCAGTCGGCGACGTAGCGGTCCAGGCCGGTCTGCCGGATCTTGGCGTCCTCCAGCCGGACCGAACCGTTGGTGACCACCACCGGCAGCCACCCGGCGTCGTCGGCGATCCGCAGCGCGCAGGCCACCAGCGGATCCAGCCGGGTGTAGCCGACCACCCCGTCGTGCAGTTCCTCGACCAGGTCGATGGAGGGGATGCGCAGCGCGTACCGGTCCCGGATGGCGTCGGCGATGTCCCACCGGTCGGTCAGGCCGTCGGCGTCGATGGACAGCAGCCAGTCGATGTCGGTGGCCGGCGCGCCGATCTCGGCCAGGAAACCCTCGGCCCAGGCGCGGAACGGCCCGGCCCGGTCGAGCAGGGTGTTGTCCAGGTCGAGCAGGAGCAACGGCACTGAGGCACCTTACGGGAGAGGGGACCGCCGCCGACAGGGTCGAACCACCCGTCGTCGACCGTCGGGCGGCCGGGGGCGGGCGGGGCAGGGGTGGGGGGAGGTGACCGGGGCTGTCGCCACCTGCCGATCCTAACCGGACGCGCGTCCGGCATCCCGAGGCGACGGGCCAATAGCAAGCCGTACGTACGGTTTGCCTTGCGCTGGGTCACCTGCGACGATCGACCCGTGCCCAGAGTAAGTCAGGACCAGCTCGACGCGCGCCGCCAGGAGATCCTCGGCGCGGCCCGGGCCTGTTTCGCCCGGCACGGCTACGAGGGAGCCACCGTGCGCCGGCTGGAGGAGGCCACCGGGCTGTCCCGGGGCGCCATCTTCCACCACTTCCGCGACAAGGACTCGCTCTTCCTCGCCGTCGCCGAGGACGACGCCGCCGTGATGGTCTCCACGGTGGCCCGCAACGGCCTCGTCCAGGTGATGCGGGACCTGCTCGCCCGCGCGGTCTCCCCGGACACCACCGGCTGGCTGGGCAGCCAGCTGGAGGTGTCCCGCCGGCTGCGCACCGACCCGGCGTTCGCCAGCCGGTGGGCGCAACGGTCGGCCGCCATCGCCGAGGCGACCCGGGACCGGCTCGTCCGGCAACGCGAGGCCGGGGTGCTCCGCGAGGACATCGACATCGACGTGCTGGCCCAGTTCCTGGAGCTGGCCTACGACGGGCTGGTGCTGCACCTGGCGATGGGCCGACCCGCCGGCGATCTCGGGCCGGTGCTGGACCTGGTCGAGGAGGCCGTCCGCCGCCGCTGACCCCACCCCCGGCGCGGCAGCCGTGGGGTCGGCAGGTCTCGGCCCGGTAACTCGCCCACCGCCGCCGTGCCGGCGTGGCGGGGCTGTCCCACAATGGGGCCGCGATCCCCCTCGCGCGACAGGAGCAGCCCATGAACACCCTTGCCGCAGCGGGCGACACCTGGGGCATCCCCGGCCCGCTCTTCCTGAAGCTGTACCTCCTGGTGGCCGTCGTCGCCGTGGTCGGCGTGCTGGTGCACCGGCGGCGCACGACCGCCGGACCCGACGCGGTCGACGCCGAACAGCTCGGCCCGCAGCAGGTCGCCTACCTCAACGGCGGCGACCAGCTCGCCATCTGGGCGGCGCTGGGTGGGCTGCGCGGCGCCGGCGCGATCGACGTCAAATCGAACGGCCGGTTGATCGCCGTCGAGTCGACACCCGGCGGGCTCACCCCGCTCGACCACGCGATCCGGCACGCCGCCCGCCGGTCGGTCGCCGCCCGCGAGCTGCGCCGCAACGCCGGGGTGACCCGCGCCCTGGAGGAGCTGCGGCAGGGGTTGGAACAGCGCGGCCTGCTGATCGACGCCGACGGCGTACGGGCCCTGCGGCGCGGACGGAACCTGCTGCTGGTGCTGCTGGCCCTGGGTGTGGTGCGGCTGGTCGCCGGCCTGGTCAACGGCCGGCCGGTCGGCTGGCTGCTGCTCGCCCTGGCCGGACTCGTGGTGGCGTTCGCCCTGGTGGCCCGTACGCCCCGACGGACCAGGACGGCGAACGTGATGATGGGCCGCCTGCGCAGCAGCAACCACCATCTCGCCCCCGACGCGTCCCCGGCCTACGCGACCTACGGTCCGGCCGGCGCGGCGATGGGGGTGGCCCTGTTCGGCACCGTCTCCCTCTACGCGCTCGACCCCGGCTTCGCCGCGCAGGCGGAGATCCAGCGGCAGGCGTTGAACGCCGGCAGCGGCAGCGGCTACACCGGTTCCACGGGTGTCACGTGCGGCGGCAGCACCTCGTCCTGCAGCAGCGGCTCGTCGTGCGGTGGCGGCAGCTCCTGCGGCGGCGGTGGCGGGTGCGGCGGATGACCCGGCCGCAGGGGGTGGGCATCGGCTGGCGGCCGGAGATCGCCGGTTTCGTCGCCGAGCTGCCCGGCCTGCGTTTCGTCGAGGTGGTGGCGGAGTCGCTCGCCCCCGACGGTCCCCTCCCGCCGGGGCTGGCCGCGCTGCGGGAACGCGACGTCACCGTCGTACCGCACGGGGTGCGGCTCTCCCTCGGCGGCGCGGAGCCGGTCGACCCGGCCCGGGTGACGCACCTGGCCCGGGTGGCCGAGCTGGTCGACGCGCCACTGGTCAGCGAGCACATCGCGTTCGTCCGGGCCGGTGGGCTGGAGGCCGGGCACCTGCTGCCGCTGCCCCGGACCCGGGAGGCGGTGGCGGCGGTGACCGCGAACGTGCGGCGGACGCAGCAGGAACTGCCGGTGCCGCTGGCGTTGGAGCCGATCGCGGCGCTGTTCGACTGGCCCGACGACGAGCTGGACGAGGCGGACTTCCTCACCGAGATCCTCGACGCCACCGACGCGGAGCTGCTGCTCGACGTGGCCAACGTCTACGCCAACGCCCGCAACCGGGGCCAGGACCCGCAGGCCCTGCTGGACCGGCTGCCGCTGGAACGGATCGCCTACGTGCACGTGGCCGGCGGGGCCGAGCACGGCGGGCTCTACCACGACACGCACACCGACCCGGTGCCCACCGGGGTGCTGGAGCTGGTCGGCGCGCTGGCCGCCGGCCACCGGCCACCGGCCCTGCTGCTCGAACGCGACGGCCACTACCCGCCCGCCGACGTGCTGCGCGCCGAGCTGGACGCGCTCGCCACCACCGCCGGCCACCCGGTCGTCACATGAGCCCGACGCACCCCGCCGGGTCGGCCCCGCCGCCCGGTGCCACCGGCCCGGTGGGGCTGGCCGCCCGGCAGGCCGCGCTGGTCGCCGCCCTGGTCGCGGGGGCCCCGCTGCCGGCCGGCTTCGCCACCGACCGGGTCGACGCCGCCCGGCGGGCGCTGCTGCGCAAGCGGGCCGGGGAGGTCGCCCGCCACTGGCCGCTGCTCGCCGCCGGCCTCGGCGACGCCTGGCCGGTAGCCTTCGCCGGCTGGGCGGCCGGCCGGCCCACCGCCGGATCGCTGCGCGACGGCTGGGACCTCGCCCGCACGCTGCGCGACCAGGGCACCCTCCCCCCACTCGGCGCGCAGGAGCTGGCCGCCCGCGAGGCCGCCCACCGCTACGACGGCCGGCACCCGCCCCGCCGCCGCCGGTTGCCGGCCGTGGCCCGCAGCGGCGACGCCGTCGCCGTCCAGCTCGCCGGCCGGGTACGCCTGCTGCGCTCCACCCGTCGCTGACCACCGGGCCACCGCGCCGGCCACCGCCGGATACGGCAGGATCGGTGGCATGGATCTCGGACTCACCGATCGGGTGTACGTGTTGACCGGCGCGTCCCGGGGGCTCGGCTTCGCGACCGCACGGTGCCTGGTCGCCGACGGGGCGCGGGTGGTCCTGTCGGCCCGGACCCCGGAGCGGGTCGCCGGGGCGGTCGAGCTGCTGGGTGGGCCCGGGCACGCCATCGGCCTCGTCGCCGACCTGGCCGACCCGAGCCTGCCCGAGCGACTGGTGATCGCCGCCCGGGAACACTTCGGCCGGCTCGACGGGGCGCTCGTCTCGGTGGGTGGGCCGCCCGCCGGCACCGCCGCCCAGGTCAGCGACGCGCAGTGGCGGGAGTCCTTCGAGACCGTCTTCCTGGGCACCGTGCGGACGGCCAGGACGGTGGCCGCCGCGCTCACCGAAGGGGGCGCGATCGGGTTGGTGCTGTCCACCTCGGCCCGTACCCCGATCACCGGCCTCGGCATCTCCAACGGCCTGCGGCCCGGCCTCGCCGGGGTGGCCAAGGACCTCGCCGACGAGCACGGTCCGCGTGGCGTACGGGTGCTGGGCCTGCTGCCCGGACGCTTCCTGACCGACCGCAACCGGGAACTACTCGGCGACGACGAGACGGCCCGCGCCGCCGCGGAGGCCGGCATCCCGCTGCGCCGCATCGGCGATCCGGCCGAGTTCGGGCGGGTCGCCGCGTTCCTGCTCTCCCCCGCCGCCGGCTACGTCACCGGGGTCAGCGTGCCGGTCGACGGCGGCGCGCTGCGCAGCCTGTGACCCCGCGCCGCCGCTCAGCGGGGGCGGCCGGTGGTCAGGGAGGAAGACCAGCACCGCCCAGCCCCGCCGCCGGCCCGACCCGGCCGGGCACGCCCCAGATCCGGCGGCCGGACCGGGCGGAGCTGGCCGCGGCGGCGGACCGCACCATCCCGGACGTGATCGGTCCCGGGCTGACGGTGCTCTTCGTCGGGATCAACCCGGGCCTGTGGTCGGCGGCCACCGGTTGGCACTTCGCCCGGCCGGGCAACCGCTTCTGGCCGGCCCTGCACCGGGGTGGCTTCACTCCGCGCCAACTGCACCCCGCTGAGCAGGACGCGCTGCCCGGCTACGGCCTGGGCATCACCAACATGGTGGCGCGGGCCAGTGCCCGGGCCGACGAGCTGACGCCGGCGGAGCTGGTGGCGGGCGCGCGGACGCTGGTCGACAAGGTGACCCGCCACCGGCCGGCCTGGGTGGCCGTGGTCGGGGTGACCGCGTACCGGATCGGGTTCGCCCGGCCCCGGGCCGGGTTCGGCCCGCAGCCGGAACCGCTGGCCGGCGCGCGGTTGTGGGTGCTGCCCAACCCGAGCGGCCTGAACGCCCACTTCACTCCGCAGACCCTGGGGGACGCCTTCGGCGAGCTGCGCGCCGCGGTGACCGGCCACCCGCCCTCCCCCACCGGCTGACCGCCGCCGCAGCGCTCACGGTACGTCGCGTCGCGCGTTCACGATGTGTCGTGTAAATGCCGAAATCAAGGCAATAAATTGCGCACGACGGGTCCCAATGCAATTGACGTAGATTTATTTCGTGCGTGCTTTCGAGTTCACCCTGGACTAACATTGGAACCGCAATCGGCCACACGCCGTCAACGCATTTCCCATCACGTCGGGAGCAGTTATGCCACAAGTCCGTTCTTCCCGCTTCGTCCGCCTGCTGGCCGCAGGCGCCGCCGGGGCCGCCGCAGTGGCCATGTTGCCCGCGGTCAGCGCCCAGGCGGGTACCGCACCGTTCACCGTCTCGGTCAAGGGCGGCTACAACAACAGCCAGTCCCTCGGCACCGCCACCGGAACCATCAGCGGGACGACGGGCAGCAACCAGGCGACCTACTCGGTGACGCTGTGCGGGCAGAGCACCTACCCGAGTTCCCAGGTGACCATCAAGGGCGGCACCGCCAGCGCGAACCACACCGTCTACTACCAGAACTGCGAGACCTTCACCGGCGACCTCGTCTCCGCCTACGGATTTACCAACATCGAGGTCACGGTGTCCGGTTCCACCTTCTACCCGGGCAGCCAGTACACGACGTACACGAAGTCCCGCACGATCTACTTCTGAGTTGCACACGCGACATGACGAAACGGGCACCGAATTGACGACCACCGGCTCAGCCAGCCGGTGAACCGCACTCCGGTACCCGGCGTGGGAATTGCGTCAAAATAGGGACCGGGTCGGGGCCGCTCCCCCTCGGCCCGGTCCCGTACCGCCGCCGGCAGCACGCCGCCGCCCGGCGCACCCGCCACCCGACGGTCCGCACGGACACCGCCGGCCGCCCCTGACCGGGGACGTCAGTTGGCCACGGCCGGGGGCCGCGCCTCCTGGGCGACGTAGGTGCCCATCGGCACGGTGGTGACGATCGCCTCGGCCGGTTCGGCGGCATCCGGGTACGGCGTGGGCGAGTCGGCGACCGCGAACTGGGTGCGGTACAGCTCGGCGTAGAGCCCACCCACCGCGACCAGCTCGTCGTGCCGGCCCCGCTCGACGATCCGGCCGTCGTCGAGGACGAGGATCTGGTCGGCGTCGCGGACCGTGGAGAGCCGGTGCGCGATCACCAGCGCCGTCCGCCCGGTCAGCGCCACGGCCAGCGCCCGCTGCACCGCCGCCTCGCTCTCCGAGTCGAGGTGGGCGGTGGCCTCGTCGAGGATCACGATCGACGGGGCCTTGAGCAGCAGTCGGGCGATGGCGATGCGTTGTTTCTCCCCACCGGAGAAGCGGTAGCCGCGCTCACCGACGGTCGTCTCCAACCCGTCGGGCAGGGCGCGCACCAGATCGGCCACCTGTGCACCGGCCAGTGCCGCCCAGATCTCGTCGTCGGTGGCGTCCGGCTTGGCGTACCGCAGGTTCTCGGCGATCGTCTCGTGGAACAGGTGGGAGTCCTGGGTGACCACGCCGATCTCGTCGCGCAGCGAGGCGAGGGTGGCGTCCCGGACGTCGACCCCGCCGACCAGCACCTCGCCGTCGGTGACGTCGTAGATCCGGGAGATCAGCATGGACAGGGTCGACTTGCCGGCCCCCGACGGACCGACCAGGGCCACCATCTGCCCCGGCTCGACCCGGAAGGACACCCCCTTGAGCACCGGCTCGCCTGCCGTACGGTCGAGGGTGGCGACCTCCTCCAGCGACGCCAGCGAGACGTCGGCGGCGGCCGGGTAGCGGAACCGGACGTCGCGGAACTCGACCCGCCCGGCACCGGCCGGCACCGGCACCGCGTCGGGCTTCTCCTCGATGCCGGGGCGCAGGTCGAGCACCTCGAAGACCCGGTCGAACGAGACCAGCGCGCTCATCACGTCGACCCGGACGTTGGACAGCGCGGTCAGCGGACCGTAGAGGCGGGTGAGCAGCAGGGCGAGGGTGACCACGGTGCCCGCGCTGACCGCGCCGTTGACCGCCAGCCAGCCGCCGAGCCCGTAGGTGAGCGCCTGGGCCAGCGAGGCGACCAGCAGCATCGCCACGAAGAAGGTGCGGGAGTACATCGCCGACTGGATGCCGATGTCGCGGACCCGCTCGGCCCGCGCGGCGAACCGGGCCGCCTCCACGCCGGGCGAGCCGAACAGCTTGACCAGCAGCGCCCCGGCCACCCCGAACCGCTCGGTCATGGTGGCGTTCATCTTGGCGTCGAGGTTGTACGACTCCCGGGTGATCTCGGCCAGCCGCCGGCCCACCCGCCGGGCGGGGATCACGAAGATCGGCAGCAGGATCAGCGAGAGCGTGGTGATCTGCCAGGAGAGGGTGAACATCACCCCGGCGGTGAGCACCAGCTGGATGACGTTGCTGACCACCCCGGACAGGGTGGAGGTGAACGCCCGCTGGGCACCCATCACGTCGTTGTTGAGCCGGCTGACCAGGGCACCGGTCTGGGTGCGGGTGAAGAACTGCAACGGCATCCGCTGCACGTGGTCGTAGACCCTGGTGCGCAGGTCGAGGATGATGCCCTCGCCGATGCGGGCCGAGTACCACCGTTGGACCAGGGAGAAGACCGCGTCGGCGACGGCCAACCCGCCGATGACCAGGGCGAACCGCACGACGGTGGCACCGGCCTCCGGCCCGCCGCGGCTGATCGCGTTGATCACGTGCCCGGCGAGCACCGGGGTGGCCACCCCGATCACGGCGGCGATCACCACGGTCACCAGGAAGACGACGATGTCCCGCCGGTAGGGCCCGGCGAACGCCATGATCCGCTTGGCGGTGCCGCGCTTGAGCCGGTGGGCGGAAAGCTCGTCGCCGTGGCGGATCGACCGGAGCATGCTCCAGCCGGCCATGTTGCCGCCCGTCATCGGGTTGGACATCGGTCACCTCCGTGTCGTGGCGGCACGCACCGTCGGGGTCGATTCTCCCCACGCCTACGACAACCTCGGTGGTAACCCGGCTCTTCCCGGGCAGTCCTTACCGATCGCCGGCCGGCTACTCGCCCCGGCCGGCCAGGTCACGCAGCCGGCGGGTCTGCGCCTCACGCTCGGCCCGCTGCTGCTCGCGGTGGGAGCGGCCGGCGGCACCGGCGACCAGCGCCTTGATCTCCACCACCGCGTCCCGGTTGCCGGCGAGCAGGCCGGCGGTGAGGTCACCGACCGCCGCGTCCAGCTCGGCGTTCGGCACCACCAGGTTGGCCAGGCCGATCCGGTCGGCCTCCGCGGCGTCCATCCGCCGGCCGGTGGCGCACAACTCCAGGGCGCGGGCGTAGCCGACCAGCTCGACCAGCCGCTTCGTGCCGGCCAGGTCGGGGACCAGACCGAGGGTGACCTCGGCCATCGACAGCATGGCGTCCTCGGCGAGGACCCGCAGGTCGCAGGCGAGCGCGAGTTGGAAGCCCGCGCCGATGGCGTGACCCTGCACGGCCGCCACCGAGATCACGTCGGGACGGTGCAGCCAGGTGAAGCCCTGCTGGTAACCGGCGATCCGGTCGGCGCACTCCTGCTCGGGCAGGGTGGACAGCTCGGCGAAGGAACCCGGACCCTGGGCACCGGCCACCGACAGGTCGAGGCCGGCGGAGAACGACCGCCCCTGGCCGCGTACCACCACGACGCGCACGTCGCCGGGCAGGTCCCGGGAGAAGTCGCTCATCGCGCGCCACATCGCCGGAGTCTGGGCGTTGAGCACGTCGGGCCGGCACAACGTGACCGTCGCGACCGGCCCGTCGCAGTGCAGTAGCACCCCGGTCGTCTCGGCGGTCACCGGACCGCCCGGGGCGTGCTGACGGACGACGCTGGTGGGCGGGTCACGCCTTCTTGCGACGCCGGGCGCCGCCGCGCTGCCGCAGCTGCACACCGGATTCGGTGAGCACACGGTGGATGAACCCGTAGGATCGCCCGGTCGAGGCGGCGAGCGCGCGGATGCTCTCCCCGCCGGTGTACCGCTTTACCAGGTCCTTGGCGAGCGTCTGACGCTCGGCTCCGACGATCCGGCGACCCTTCTCAGTGCTGGTGGCTGTGCCAGTGGCTGCCATGCTGATTCCTCACGTCCCAGACTGTGCGGTTCGATACGGTCCCACCTATTAGACCGTCTCGAACGATCATGCGCCAGATATCAACTCTTCGCCAACCGACACGCTATGCAGTGTCGTCAACCCGATAGAGTGACCCTGCACTCCGTCGGCGGCTGGTAGCACGCCGTAGCGTCCCTGGTCGACGGCCCGTAGCCTGCCGGTCGTGACCTACCCGCTGGGCGACGTGAGCGGCGCGGCGGCCGTCTTCGCCGCCACCGACCTCGACGACATCGTGGTACTGACCGTACTCTCCGTGGCCGCCCGCGGTACGGGACGACCCCGCCCGTGGCAGATCGTCACCGGGCAGTCGCGCTCGGGGTCCGGGCACTGCTGGACCGTACCGACGACGTCACCCCGCCGGCCGTGGGTCGCCGGGGTGACGGTCGCCAACGGTGCCGACGACGCTCCCCCGCTGACCACCGGCCGGACTGTCGACCACCGGCCGCAGCCGACCCCGCCGGCCGTCGCCGGCTGGGCCGGGGCCGGATCAGGCCAGCTCGACCAGTTCCAGGAGATCGTCGCTCCAGGCGTCCTCGTCGCCGTCGGGGAGCAGGATGGCCCGGTCCGGCTTGAGCGCGAGCACCGCGCCCGGGTCGTGGGTGACCAGCACGATCGCGCCCGGGTAGTTGGCGATGGCGTCGAGCACCTGCTCACGGCTGACCGGGTCGAGGTTGTTCGTCGGCTCGTCCAGCAGCAGCACGTTGGCGCCGGAGCAGACCAGGGTCGACAGGGCGAGCCGGGTCTTCTCGCCACCGGAGAGCACCCCGGCGGGCTTGTTCACGTCCTCGCCGGAGAACAGGAAGGCACCGAGGATCTTGCGGAGGTCGGTGTCGGACTGCTCGATCGCCGCCGCCCGCATGTTCTCCAGCACCGTGCGTTCCACGTCGAGCGTCTCGTGCTCCTGGGCGTAGTAGCCAAGCCGCAGGCCGTGCCCGGCGTGCACCTCGCCGGTGTCCGGCGGGAGCAGCCCGCCGAGCATCCGCAGCAGCGTGGTCTTGCCGGCACCGTTGAGCCCGAGGATGGCCACCCGGGAGCCACGGTCCACCGCGACGTTCACGTCGGTGAAGATCTCCAGCGAGCCGTACGACTTGGACAGGCCGGTCGCGGTCAGCGGGGTCTTGCCGCACGGCGCGGGGTTGGGGAACCGGACCTTCGCCACCTTGTCGGAGACCCGTACCTCCTCCAGCCCGGAGATCAGCTTCTCGGCCCGGCGGGCCATGTTCTGCGCGGCGACGGTCTTGGTGGCCTTGGCCCGCATCTTGTCCGCCTGCGCCATGAGCGCGCCGGCCTTCTTCTCGGCGTTGGCCCGCTCCCGACGGCGGCGACGCTCGTCGGTCTCCCGTGCCGCCAGGTACGCCTTCCAGCCCAGGTTGTAGACGTCGACCACGGAGCGGGTGGCGTCGAGGAACCAGACCTTGTTGACCACCGACTCCAGCAGCGAACCGTCGTGGGAGATCACGATCAGCCCACCCTTGTGGTTGGCGAGGAAGCCGCGCAGCCAGGTGATCGAGTCGGCGTCGAGGTGGTTGGTGGGCTCGTCGAGCAGCAGGATGCCGCCGCCGTTCTCCCCCGCGTCGCGGAACAGGATGCGGGCCAGTTCGATGCGGCGCCGCTGACCGCCGGAGAGGGTGCCGATGGTCTGGGCCAGCGCCCGGTCGGGCAGCCCCAGGTTGGCGCAGATCCGGGCGGCCTCGGCCTCGGCGGCGTACCCGCCCAGCGAGGCGAACTGGTCCTCCAGCGCGCCGTAGCGACGGACCAGCTTGTCGTCAACGCCGTCGGCGAGTTTCTGCTCGATCTCCTTCATCTGGGCCATGAGCACGTCCAGCCCCCGGGCGGAGAGCACCCGGTCCCGGCCGGTGACCTCCAGGTCGCCGGTGCGCGGGTCCTGCGGCAGGTAGCCGATGGCGCTGCGCCTGTCGATCTGCCCGGCGTACGGCTGCCCCTCACCGGCCAGGACCTTGAGGGTGGTGGTCTTGCCGGCCCCGTTGCGACCGACCAGTCCGATCCGGTCACCGGGCTGCACCCGCAGGGTGGTGTCGGACAGGAGGATCCGGGAGCCGGCGCGTAGTTCCAGGCCGGTGACACTGATCATTTCCGGTACTCGCTCTCGGGGGTCTGGAAGGGCTGACTCAGGGCACGCGAAAGCGCCGGCGGGTCAGTGGTTCCCGTCGGCGCGGGGCGGTTCAGCCTTCGCAGCGCAGCACCCGACAAGTGTACCGGGCGGCCCGACGCGCACCGCCCGGATTACCGTACAAGATCATCGGGTACCGAAAACGCCGTCCGGACCCGGTCCGGTACCGCAACCCTCAGACGTGACGAATCGGTGATCGGGGTCAACATGGAGCTGAACGAGAACGCGCGGATCGACACCGGCCAGGTGGACGACCGGCGAGGGTCCGGCGGGGGTGGCGGGGGCATCCCGATCCCGATCCCGGGCGGCGGCGGGCGCGGCGGCATCGTCGGGCTGATCATCGCCGTGCTGGTGGCCCTGGTGGGCGGCGGCTTCGGGCTGAACGCCATGACCGGCGGCGGGTCCGAGGCGGGCGACAACACGGCCCTGGAGCAGAAGTGCTCCGCCGACGACGCGCTCAAGCAACTGGACTGCCGCAACACCCTCTACGTCAACTCGATCCAGGCGTACTGGCGCACCGCCCTGCCCGAGCGGTTCGGCCAGCAGTACCAGCCGTCCAAGACGGTCTTCTTCAGCCAGGGCGTCAACACCGGCTGCGGCCAGGCCGACTCCGGCGTCGGGCCGTTCTACTGCCCCGCCGACGACCTGGTCTACATCGACCTGACCTTCTACCAGACCCTCGCCGACCAGCTCGGCGCGGAGGGTGAGTTCGCCCAGCCGTACGTGCTGGCCCACGAGTACGGCCACCACGTGCAGGACCTGCTCGGCACCGAGGCACAGATGCGCCGCCAGCAGCAGCGCGACCCGGGCAGCGCCAACGCGCTCTCGGTCAAGCTGGAACTCCAGGCCGACTGCTATGCCGGCGCGTGGGCCAAGAACGCCACCGGCACCGCCGACGAGCAGGGTCAGAAGATCTTCAAGAGCATCACCGAGCAGGACATCGCGCAGGCGATCGACACCGCCGAGAAGATCGGCGACGACGCCATCTCCAAGCGGGCCAACCGCCCGGTCAACCCGGAGGAGTTCACCCACGGCTCCTCCGAGCAGCGCAAGCAATGGTTCACCAAGGGCTACACCACGGGTGACCCGAAGTCCTGCGACACCTTCGGCGGCAGCCTCTGACCGGCGCCGGTCGGCAGGTCACGGCGGTCGGCGGGGCTAGACGCCCCCCGGCCGCCGTCGTCGTTCCCGGGCGAGGGTGGGCCGGGGTGTGGCCGGCGCGGGGGCGTGCGCCGGCGCGGGGGCGGGGGGCCGGGGGCCGGGATCAGGCCGGGTCGCGGACCAGGATGTGAACCGCGCGGGCAGCGGTGATCGCGCCGACCAGCACCGCGTGCCGGGGTTCGGGCACGTCGAGCAGCCGCTCGGCCCGCAGCTCGGCGAGCGGGGCCAACCGCCGGTCGGCCAGGACCGTGTCGACGGCCCGCCGGTCACCGCCGCAGACCAGCGCCGCCAGCGTCGCCGCCTCCGGCAGCAGCAGCCGTACGGCCAACTCCGCCGCATCGCCCAGGGCCGCCCTGGCCTGGTTGTCCCGCCGCCTGGCGAACCGCTGCTGCGACCAGCCACCGGCGGCGGTACGGCCCTGCACGTACCGGGTGTCCACCTTGGAGACCAGCAGCTCGACCCCGAACGCCACCCCGACCGCCACCGCGCCCTTGCGGGCGAGCAGCAGCCCGAGCCGGCGGGGTGCGACGGCCACCTCGACGAACCCCGGCACGTCGTCGACCTGCCGGGCCGCCGCCCCGGTACCGCTGCCCGGCGGGAGGTGCAGTTCCGCGGTCGCGCCGTCGGCGGCGGTGAGCAGCAGGCCGTACCCCTGCGGGGAGACGACGGGCGGGCCGTGCCGGTCGGCGAAACCCGCCACCCAGCGGGCGACGCGGGTCGGGTCGACCTCGGTCCACCGGCCGCCACCGGCCGCGGGTCGGCTGCTCATCACCCGACCGTACGGCACGGCGGGCGGCTCACCGCACGACGGCGGGCGGCGGACAGACGCCGGGGCAACCGGGAACGACGCGGCGGGCCGGCGGGGACGATCCGGCCGGCGCGGGGCCGCTCACCGCACGACCAGCATGGCGACGGCGAGAGCGGCGATGATCAGGCTGGACAGCAGGCCGGTCACCAGTCGACCACGCGGGCCGGCCAGTGCCCGGCCGACCAGGGTGCCGCTCGCGGCGATCAGCAGCTGCCAGCTCGCCGACGCGACGAAGGCCCCGAGGACGAACAGCGCGGCGGCGGCCGGTGCCGCCCGCGCCACTTCGGCACGGCCGAGGACCAGCGCCGCGAAGTAGACCACGGTGGCAGGGTTGAGCAGCGTCAACGCCAACACCCCGACAAACGCGCGCCCCGGCGTGTCCATGCCCCGACCCGGCTCCGCCCCGCCCGACCCCGGACGACCCGACTCCGACCTACCCGGCCCCGGCCCGGGACCGCCCCGATCCGGCTGCCCGGACTCCGGACCGCCCGACCCTGATCCGCCCGACGGTGGGCGGGAACGCCAGGTCCGCCAGCCGCCGTGGACGGCGAGCGCCAGCAGCACCACCGCCGCCACCACCCGCAGCGGCCCGGCGACCGGGGCGATTACGGCGGCCACCGCCGCGCCGCCGAGTACCGCCACGGCGGCGTAGAGCCCGTCGGCGGTGGCGACACCGAACGCGGCGGCCGCACCGACCCGCAACGAGGTACGGGCGCTGAGCCCGAGGATGAGCACCGCGATCGCCCCGACCGGGACGGCGACCCCGTAGCCTGCCACCAGGCCGGCCAGGAAAGCGGCGGTCACGACGAGCGGTGGCGGGTCGAGCCGCGCCCCGGACGGGCCTGCTGTCGGCGCGCGGTGGTGCTCGCGCGGACAGGTCCCTGCACCGGGTACGTCTCGATCACGGGACCCATCATCGGTCCCGGAAGCGACGCCCCGCCACCGGATTGTCCGCCGCCGCCGGGGGTGATCGACTCAACGGGGACGAACCAGCGGTATCGGCGGGCCCGGACACCCCGGTGTCGCCCCCGTTGGGTCGATCACCCCGCCCCCACCCAGACCCGGCCCGGACCCGGACCGGACCCGGGCGGGGGCAGGGCAGGGCCGGCGGGACAGGGCGGGTGGACGACTGCGGGCGCGGCACCCGGTGGGGGTGCCGCGCCCGTGCGGTCGGACCGGAGGTCAGACGTTGAATCCGAGGGAGCGGAGCTGGTCCCGCCCCTCGTCGGTGATCTTGTCCGGCCCCCACGGCGGCAGCCAGACCCAGTTGATCCGGATGTCGTCGACCAGTCCCCCGCCGGGGCCGGTGGTCAACGCCTGCCGGGCCTGGTCCTCGATCACGTCGGTGAGCGGGCAGGCCGCCGAGGTCAACGTCATGTCCAGGGTGGCGACGTTCTGGTCGTCCACGTGCACGCCGTAGACCAGGCCGAGGTCGACCACGTTGATGCCGAGTTCGGGGTCGACGACGTCCTTCATCGCCTCCTCGATGTCGGCGAGGGCCGCCCGGTTCCCGGTCGACGCGGCGGCCTCCGCCGGACCGTCGGCGGCCGGGGAGCCGGCGGCACCGTCGGTGGCCGGAGCCCCGGTGACGCCCTCGGCGGCCGGGGTCGCGGCGGCGTCCGCCGGGCCGGCGGCACCGTCGGTGGCCGGCGGCGTCACCGCGTCGGTCGTCGTGCTGGCGTCGCCGGTCTCCGGCGTCGCCGCGGTAGCGGTGTTCTCGCTCATGCCTCCACCTCCGTCGGGCTCACACCCACCCCCGCGCGTGCCGCGGCGTCCTTGAACGCCATCCACGGCAGCAGCGCGCACTTGACCCGGGCCGGGTAGCGGGCGACACCCGCGAAAGCCACCCCGTCACCGAGTAGTTCCTCGTCCGGCGTGACCTGGCCACGGCCGGACATCAACGCCACGAATCCCGCGTGCACGGCGGCGATCTCCTCCGCGCACCTGCCGGAGAGCCGGTCGTACAGCACGCTCGCCGACGCCTGGCTGATCGAACAACCGGCCCCGTCGTACGAGATGTCCACCACGATGTCGTCGACGGCGGCCACCCGTACGGTGATCTCGTCGCCGCAGGTCGGGTTGACGTGGTGCGCCTCGCCCACCTCGGCGTCGGGGTCCTCGGCGTCGCGCAGCCCGCGCCCCTGCGGACGCTTGTAGTGGTCCAGGATGATCTCCTGGTAGAGCTGGTCGAGCTGCATCAGTCGAAGATCCTCCGCACCTGTTCGAGACCCGCCACCAGGGCGTCGATCTCCTCCGTGGTGGTGTACAGGTAGAACGACGCCCGGGTCATCGCCGGCACCCCGAACCGGGTGCAGACCGGCTTGGCGCAGTGGTGACCCACCCGCACCTGCACGCCGAGGGAGTCGAGGACCTGCCCGACGTCGTGCGGGTGCACGTCACCGAGCGCGAACGAGATGGTGCCGCCCCGGCCCACCGGCACCGTCGGGCCGAAGATCCGCAGGCCCGGCACGGTGGCGAGGGCGTCCAACGCGTACGCGGTCAGCTCCTTCTCGTGCCACTGGATGGCCCGCATCCCGACGCCGGTGAGGTAGTCGACCGCCGCGCCGAGCGCGACGGCCTCGGCGATCGGCGGGGTGCCCGCCTCGAACCGGGCCGGCGGCGCGGCGAACGTGGACCGGGCCATCGACACCGTCTCGATCATCGAGCCGCCGCCCATGACCGGGGGCATCGCGGCGAGCAGCTCGCCCCGCCCCCACAGCACGCCGATGCCGGTCGGCCCGCACATCTTGTGCCCGGTGAACACGATGAAGTCGGCGTCCAGGTCGACCACGTCGATCGGCTGGTGCGGCACCGACTGCGAGCAGTCGAGGAGCAGCAGCGCGCCCACCTGGCGGACCCGTTCGGTGATCCGCGCGGTGGCGTTGACCGTGCCGAGGATGTTGGAGGTGTGCACCAGCGCGACGATCTTCGTCCGCTCGGTAACCAGGTCCGCCAGCCCCGACTCGTCCAGCCGGCCGGTGTCGGTGACCGGGAACCAGCGCAGCGTCGCGCCGGTCCGCTCGGCCAGCAGCTGCCACGGGACGATGTTCGAGTGGTGCTCCATTTCGGAGATCACGATCTCGTCGCCGGGGCCGAGCCGGAACCGCTCGTCGGCGTCGGCGCGCAGCGAGGCGTTGGAGAACGCGTACGCCACCACGTTGATCGCCTCGGTGGAGTTCTTGGTGAACACCACCTCGTCGACGCTCGGCGCGTTGACGAACGCGGCGATCTTCGCCCGTGCCCCCTCGTACGCCTCGGTCGCCTCGGTGCCCAGGGTGTGCACCGAGCGCGACACGTTGGCATTGTGCATCGCGTAGTGCCCGGCGAGCACGTCGAGCACCTGCCGGGGCTTGTGTGAGGTGTTGGCGCTGTCGAGGTAGACCAGCCGGTGCCCGTTGACCTCCCGGTCGAGGATCGGGAAGTCGGCCCGCACCGCGGCCACGTCGAAGCGCGGCACGTCGTCGTACTGCGGCATCCCGTCCGGGATGGCGATGGTGGTCATCTCAGCGGTCCCCGTCCGTGTGTGCTCAGGCCCGCGCCGCGCCGGCCCCGGCGACGTACCGCTCGTAGCCCTCGTCCTCGAGCTTGTCGGCCAGCTCCGGGCCGCCCTGCTCGACGATCCGGCCGGCCACGAAGACGTGCACGAAGTCGGGCTTGATGTAGCGCAGGATGCGGGTGTAGTGGGTGATCAGCAGCAGGCCGGTGTCGCCGGTGTCCCGGACCCGGTTGACCCCCTCGCTGACCACCCGCAGCGCGTCCACGTCGAGGCCGGAGTCGGTCTCGTCGAGGATGGCGATCTTGGGCTTGAGCAGCTCGAGCTGCACGATCTCGTGCCGCTTCTTCTCACCACCGGAGAAGCCCTCGTTGACGTTGCGCTGGGCGAACGCCGGGTCCATCTGGAGCTTCTCCATCGCGCCGCGCAGCTCGCCGCCCCAGGTGCGCAGCTTCGGGGCCGCGCCGTCGATGGCGGTCTTGGCGGTCCGCAGGAAGTTCGCCACCGAGACGCCGGGCACCTCGACCGGGTACTGCATGGCCAGGAAGAGGCCGGCGCGGGCCCGCTCGTCGACGGTCATCTCCAGCACGTCGACCCCGTCGAGGGTCACCGAGCCGCCGGTGATCTCGTACTTGGGGTGACCGGCGATCGAGTACGCCAGGGTCGACTTGCCGGAACCGTTCGGGCCCATGATCGCGTGGGTCTCCCCCGACCGCACGGTCAGGTCGACACCGGACAGGATCGGCTTGAGCTCACCCTCGGGCAGCTTGACCGACACCTTCAGGTCGCGGATCTCCAGGGTGCTCATTATCGGGTCACTCCATTGCTCGGCGTCGGGCGGCCGTCGGCGCCCACGGGAAGGTAGATGTCGCCGTCGCGGACCTCGACGGCGTAGACGGGAACGGGTTCGGTGGCGGGCAGCCCGCTGGGCTCACCCGTGCGCAGGTCGAACCGGGAACCGTGCAGCCAGCACTCCAGCGTGCAGCCCTCGACCTCACCCTCGGAGAGGGCCACCGAGGCGTGCGAGCACTCGTCGTGCACCGCGTAGAACCCGCCGTCGGTGCCGTGCACGACGGCGATCGGGAGGCCGTCCACGTCGGCGCTGATCACGGTGCCCTTCGGCACGTCCTCCGTCGCGCAGATCCGGATCATGTCAGGCCCCGGCCTTCGAGAGCCGGGCCTCGATCGCGTCGCCGAGCCGCTCGCGCAGCGACTCGACCGGGATCTTGTTGATCACCTCGGCGAAGAAGCCCCGGACCACCAGGCGACGCGCCTCGTCCGCCGGGATGCCCCGGGCCATCAGGTAGAACAGCTGCTCGTCGTCGAACCGGCCGGTCGCGCTGGCGTGACCGGCGCCGGCGATCTCGCCGGTCTCGATCTCCAGATTGGGTACGGAGTCCGCCCGCGCACCGTCGGAGAGCAGCAGGTTCCGGTTGATCTCGTACGTGTCGGTGCCGGTCGCCTCGGCCCGGATCAGCACGTCGCCCACCCAAACGGTGTGCGCCTCGTCGCCCTGCAACGCGCCCCGGTAGCCGACGTGGGAACGGCAGTCCGGCACGTTGTGGTCGACGAGCTGGCGGTGCTCCAGGTGCTGGCCGCCGTCGGCGAAGTAGACGCCGTACAGCTCGGCCTCGCCGCCCCGGCCGGTGTACTCGACAGTGGTGGACTGGCGGACCAGGTCCCCGCCCAGGCTGACCTGGACGTGCGAGACCTTGGCGTCGCGGCCGAGGCGCACCTTCAGGTGCTGGGCCTGCACCGCGTCGGCGGCCCAGTCGGCCACCGTGACCAGGGTCAGCTTCGCCCCGTCGGCCACCGCCACCTCGACGTTGTCGGCGAGCGTCGCCGCGCCGACGTGTTCCAGCACCAGCACCACCTCGGCGAACCGGCCCACGTCGACGAACGTGTGCCCGAAGGCCAGCCCGGCGGCGTCGTCCCCGACCACCCGCAGGCTCACCGGCGCGTCGACCACGGCCTCCGCGGCGACCTCGACCAGCAGCGCCTCACCGGCGCCGCCGTAGGCCAGCGCGCTGACCCGGTCGACCGGGGTGAGCACACTGCCCACCCGGGGGTCGTCCCGGCCGATCCGCCCGACGGTGACGCCGGCCGGCAGGTCGGCGTACTCGTGGCGGACCGCGCCGGTGGCGGCCTGCGCCCCGTCGGTCAGCCCACGGAGCCGCTTGAGCGGGGTGAAGCGCCACTCCTCCTCCAGGCCGGTCAGGGCCGGGAAGTCGGCGACGTCGTACGAGCGGAGCGCCTGCGACTTGGTGCTGGGCGGCGCGGAAGCCTGGGTAGTCATCTCTTCCTTGGTCTGTCTGTCCGGGACGACGGTGTCGTGGGGCGGTGGGGCGGCGTCAGCCGACCGCGCCCTCCATCTGGAGTTCGATCAGGCGGTTGAGCTCCAGGGCGTACTCCATCGGGAGTTCCTTGGCGATCGGCTCGATGAAGCCGCGCACGATCATCGCCATCGCCTCGTCCTCGCTCAGCCCCCGGCTCATCAGGTAGAAGAGCTGGTCGTCGCTGATCTTGGAGACGGTCGCCTCGTGCCCCATCGACACGTCGTCCTCGCGGATGTCGACGTACGGGTAGGTGTCCGAGCGGGAGACGGTGTCGACCAGCAGCGCGTCGCACTTGACCGTGCTGCGGCTGTGGTGCGAGCCCTCCAGCACCTGCACCAGCCCCCGGTACGAGGTACGGCCGCCACCCCGGGCGATCGACTTCGACACGATGGTGCTGCTGGTGTGCGGCGCGGCGTGCACCATCTTGGCCCCGGCGTCCTGGTGCTGGCCCTCACCGGCCATCGCCACCGAGAGCACCTCGCCCTTGGCGTGCTCGCCGGTCATGTAGACCGCCGGGTACTTCATGGTCACCTTGGAACCGATGTTGCCGTCGACCCACTCCATGGTGGCGCCCTCGTGGCAGACGGCCCGCTTGGTGACCAGGTTGTAGACATTGTTCGACCAGTTCTGGATGGTCGTGTAGCGGCAGCGCGCGTTCTTCTTGACGATGATCTCGACGACCGCGCTGTGCAGCGAGTCGGAGGAGTAGAGCGGCGCGGTGCAGCCCTCGACGTAGTGCACGTACGCGCCCTCGTCGACGATGATCAGCGTCCGCTCGAACTGGCCCATGTTCTCGGTGTTGATCCGGAAGTACGCCTGGAGCGGGATCTCCACGTGCACGCCCTTCGGCACGTAGATGAACGAGCCACCGGACCACACGGAGGTGTTCAGTGCGGCGAACTTGTTGTCGCCGACCGGGATCACCGTGCCGAAGTACTCCTTGAAGACGTCCTCGTGCTCCTTGAGGGCGGTGTCGGTGTCCAGGAAGAGGACACCCTGCTCCTCCAGGTCCTCGCGGATCTTGTGGTAGACCACCTCGGACTCGTACTGCGCCGCGACCCCGGCGACCAGCCGCTGCTTCTCGGCCTCCGGGATGCCCAGCCGGTCGTAGGTGTTCTTGATGTCCTCCGGCAGGTCCTCCCAGCTGGTGGCCTGTTTCTCGGTGGAACGCACGAAGTACTTGATGTTGTCGAAGTCGATCCCGGTGAGGTCGGCGCCCCAGGACGGCATCGGCTTGCGGCCGAACAGCCGCAGACCCTTGAGGCGCAGGTCGAGCATCCAGGCCGGCTCGTTCTTCTTGGCCGAGATGTCCCGCACCACCGCCTCGTTGAGACCGCGCTGGGCGGTCGCCCCGGCGACGTCGGGGTCGGCCCAGCCGTACTCGTAGCGACCGAGCGCGGCGAGCTGCTCTTCCTGGGTCAGGGGCTGGACGATCTGCTCGGTCATCTATCTGTCCTCACAGTGGTGACGGTGTTACCGGACTGGGCGCGCGGCTGGGCCGGAATGTGCGTGGTGCACACCCCGTCGCCGTGCGCGATGGTGGCCAGACGTTGCACGTGGGTGCCGACCAGACGGGAGATGACCGCCGTCTCGGCCTCGCACAGCTGGGGGAACTCGGCGGCCACGTGCGCCACCGGGCAGTGGTGCTGGCAGAGCTGCCCGCCCGAGGCGATCGTGGACGCGTTGGCAGCGTAGCCCTCGGCGGTGAGCGCACCGGCGAGTGCCTCGGACCGGGCCAGCGGATCGTCGCCGGCGTCCTCCATGGCGGCCCGGCAGCGGGCCTCCAGCGTGGCGACCTGGTCGGCGGCGAACGCCTCGACCGCGTCCGGGCCGCCGTTGCGGGCGATCCAGCGCAGCGCGGCGGTGGCCATGTTGTCGTAGTGGTGGGTGCCGCAGCGCCCCCGGGCCGCGTCGGTGAGCAGGAAGACCTTCGCCGGTCGGCCCCGCCCCCGGCTGCCCCGCACGGTCTGCTCCCGGGCGACCACGTCACCGTCGGCGAGCATCGCGTCGAGGTGCCGGCGGATCGCGGCCGGGCTGAGGCCGAGCGCCGAGCCGAGTTCACCGGCGGTGGCCGCCCCCTGCTCCAGCAGGAGCCGGGTCACCCGGTCACGGGTCGACAGGTCGGTGGCGGCCGGCGTCGGGGCGGGCGTGCTGCGGTGCGGGGTGTCGGGTCCGCGCCGCACGGCACGGCGGGACCGCGCGCCCACGCCGACGGCCGGGGCGGCCGTCGGCGGGTGCCCGGAGAGCGCCGCCGCGTTTTTCACAACGCCAACGTTACGTAATTCGCCGGGGGCCCGCAAACCCGACCCCGGTGATCCGGCCCACCGGGCCGCGGAGTCACCCGATCGGGATCAACTACGGTGCGTAGGATTCGCTCCGTGAAGCGATCCGTCCGGTTCCCGGTCCCGACCACCCTGCTGCGCCGCCTCGCGTACGCCTCGATCGTCGCCAACGTGGCCATCGTGGTGACCGGCGGGGCCGTCCGGCTCACCGCGTCGGGGCTCGGCTGCCCGACCTGGCCCCGGTGCACCGACGCGTCGTACACCACCACCGCCGAGATGGGCGTGCACGGGGTGATCGAGTTCGGCAACCGGCTGCTCACCTTCGCCGTCGGGGCGATCGCGCTGGCCACCCTGCTGGCCGTGCTGGCCCACCGGCCCCGCCGCCCCGGGCTGACCGGGCTGGCCGTGGCGGTGTTCCTCGGCATCCCCGCGCAGGCCGTGATCGGCGGGATCACCGTGCTGACCAACCTCAACCCGTGGGTGGTCGGGCTGCACTTCCTCGCCTCGATGGCGGTCATCGCCGCCGCGTACGCCCTCTGGCGGCGGATCGTCGACCCGGACGGGCCGGTGGTGGCGGTGGTGCCCGGGCCGCTGCGCACCCTCGCCCGGCTCACCACCGCCGTCAGCGTCGCCGTGCTGGTGGTCGGCACCTGGGTGACCGGCAGCGGCCCGCACGCCGGCGACCACGGTGCCGCCCGCAACGGGCTGGACCCGGAGACGATCTCCCAGGTGCACGCCGACGGGGTGTTCCTGCTGATCGGCCTCTCCGTCGCGCTGGTCCTGGCGTTGCGGGCGGTCGGCGCGACCGGCCCGGCCCGCGCCGCGCTCGTGCTGGTGGCGGTGGAGCTGGGGCAGGGCCTGATCGGTTTCGTGCAGTACTTCACCCACCTGCCGGGCGTGCTGGTCGCCGCGCACATGCTCGGTTCCTGCCTGGTGCTGCTGGCCACCCTGGCGATGCTCTGGTCGACCCGGGAGCGCCGGCCGGTCGCCGCCGACCCGGCGTCGCCGCCGGCCGGGCAGCGGGTGCCGGCCACCGTCTGAGCGTCACCGGGCCGACCGGCACCGGTCGCGTGCCGGCCCCGGGGCGGCGACCGGCCGGGCGCGGTCCGGCCGGGTCAGCGGCGGGCGAGGTGCACCAGCACCGCGTCGGCGAGCCGCTCGGCGGCACCGTCGGCGTGGCCGAGGAACAGCGACGGCTCGGTCAGCTCCAACTCGATCAGCACGGGTGTGCCGTCCGGGCCGGGGATCAGGTCCACCCGGGCGTAGAGCAGCCGCTGCGGCCCGCCGGGGACCTCGGCCAGCACCCGCTCGGCGACGGCCGACTGCTCCCCGGTGGGGGTGCGCGGGTCGATCCGCTCCGGCCGGTACAGGCCCTCGACGCCCAGGTCCGGGCCGTCGAGCATGGCGCCCTTGCGGATGGCGTGGCTGAACGTCAGGCCGTCCGGGCCGGCCACGAAGAGCAGCGCGGTCTCCCCGGCGGTGTCCACCGCGTCCAGGTACGGCTGGACCATGGCGGTCCGGCCGGCGGCCGTCAGCCGGCGTACGTGCGCCACGGCCAGGTCCCGGTGGGTCGGGTCGGCGGGGTCGTACCGGCCGGTGTCGAGGCTGCCGGCGCTGACCGTCGGTTTGACCACGTACCGGCCGGTGGTCGACGGCGGGACCCAGTCGTCGCCCGGCGCGACCCAGGAGGTCGGCACGGTGGGAACCCCGGCGGCGGCGAGCTCGCCGAGGTAGCGCTTGTCGGTGTTCCACCGCACCACGTCGGCGGGGTTGACCAGGGTGGGCACCGTGGCGGCCCAGGCGACGAACTCGTCGCGGCGCGGGGCGTAGTCCCAGGGGGAACGCAGCACCACCAGGTCGTAGCCGGCCCAGTCGACCCGGGGGTCGTCCCAGACGGCCGCCTCGACGGTGACGCCCCGGGCCGCCAGCGGGGCGAGCACGAGCCGGTCGTCGGGGTAGAGGTCGGCGAAACGGGAGCAGGTGACGAGAGCGACCCGGGGTTCCCCCCGGGTCGACTGGTGGTGGGTCGGGTGGTGGGTCAACGGGACATGGTGCGCCGGGCCATCGACCGCCACAGGTCGTTGCTCGGCCGCATCTGGTCCATCAGCTCGCGCTCCCAGGCGTTCTCGACGGCGACTCCCGCCTGGGAGCACGCCTCCCGGGCGGTGACGGTGTCCTCGGCGAACTGGTCGCCCCACGCACCGTCGGTGCCGACCAGGACGATCCGGGCACCACGCTTGCCGACGTACTCGATGACCGCCTTCGCGCCGCCGTGGGCGGCGGCGAAGGACCTGATGCCCGCGACCAGCCCGGCGGGGGCCGCTGCGGCGGTCTGCTCGGCCGTCAGCGTCGTATCGGAACCTTCTGCCATGACGCGAAGCCTAAGCAGACTTCCACCCCGACGCGCGAGAATCATGAACTATTTGTGATACCAATTACCCGAGGGTTTATCGGAAAGCCAGGGCGGATTGTCCGGCCGAGTCGGATAAATGTAGACACAACGCCCCGCGCATATCGCCCCGACCTGTCCAACTCATGATGGTTTGCGATACCCGGAGAAAATCTCACCATCCGGACACGATTCCAGCCACCCGGCCGGCGTCGTCGGCCGGTCGGCCCACCGACGGCAGGATGCGCGCGGCAGCGGTCAGAGCAGGGCGTCGAGGGCCACCGCGACGAACACGATGGTCAGGTAGGTAGTCGACCAGTGGAACAGCCGCATCGGCTTCACCGGCTCACCCCGGGTCACCCGCCGGCAGAGCCGGTGCGCCTCGACCAGGAACACGGCGCCCACCACGGCGGTCGGCACCCCGTAGACCGCGCTCATGCCCAGCGGCCACAGCGCCAGCGAGGTCGCCACCGTCAGCCAGGCGAAGATCAGGATCTCGGCGTTGACCCTGCGGGGCGAGGCCACGACCGGCAGCATCGGGATGCCGGCGCGGGCATAGTCGTCCTTGTATTTCATCGCCAACGGGTAGAAGTGCGGCATCTGCCAGAAGAAGACCACCGCGAACAGCACCCAGGCCGCCGGGGCCAGCGACCCGGTCACCGCCGCCCAGCCGATCAGCACCGGTGCCGCCCCGCAGGCCCCACCCCAGAAGGTGTTCGCCGTCGTGGTGCGCTTGAGCCAGAGCGTGTAGACCAGGTCGTAGTAGACGATCGCGGCCAGCGTCAGCGCGGTGGCCAGCAGGTTGGTGAACGTCGCCATCAGCGCGAGCGACACCGCCGCCAGCACCAGCCCGAAGACCAGCGCGCTGCGGGGCGACACGGTGTGCGCCGGCAGCGGACGCCGCTTGGTGCGCCGCATCAACTGGTCGATGTCCCGGTCGATGTAGCAGTTGAGTACGCTCGCCGCCCCGGCGGCCAGCGAGCCGCCGACCAGCACCACGGCCATCAGCCACAGCGACGGCAGGCCGCCGTCGGCGAGCATCATCGCCGGCACCGTGGTCACCAGCAGCAGCTCCACGATGCGCGGCTTGGTGAGGGTCACGTACGCCGACACCACCGCCCGGACGTCCCGCCGACGGGCAGTCGGCCGCCCGTCCACCGTGCGCACCGGCGGCTGCCCGGCAGGGTTGCTGACGGGGCGCTCGGTGATCATGCTCACGGATTGCCACCTTCCGGCGTCGGCAGGGGAAGTCGGTTCGGCGGGACCCCGTCGGGGTCCACACACCGCACCACACACTACGCGTCGTCGTTTTCGCTGCCCGGGCGACCCGACAACGGTGCGGGCCGTCACACCTGACGGGTGACCGAACGATCCGGCCGGCCCGTACGTAACTGCCTGCTGAGATCCCCGGGCGGACGTTTAGACCCGCTCGATAGGGTCACCAGTGAGGGTTCCGCCCATCTGCCGAGGAGCACAACCATAGTGGCTGCCAACCGACCCGCACTCAACTGGACCGACCTCGACCGCCGGGCCGTCGACACCGTCCGCGTCCTGGCCATGGATGCCGTGGAGAAATCCGGCAACGGCCACCCCGGCACCGCGATGAGCCTCGCGCCCGCGGCGTACCTGCTGTTCAACCGGGTGATGCGACACAATCCGGCCGACCCGAACTGGCCCGGCCGGGACCGGTTCGTGCTGTCCGCCGGGCACTCCAGCCTCACGCTCTACATCCAGCTCTTCCTCTCCGGCTACCCGCTGAGCCTGGACGACCTGAAGTCGCTGCGGCAGTGGGGCTCGCTCACCCCGGGCCACCCGGAGCACGGCCACACCCCCGGGGTCGAGACCACCACCGGCCCGCTCGGGCAGGGCCTGGGCAACGCGGTGGGCATGGCGATGGCCGCCCGCCGCGAGCGGGGCCTGTTCGACCCCGAGAGCGAGCCGGGGACGTCGGTCTTCGACCACCAGATCTGGTGCATCGCCTCCGACGGCGACATCGAGGAGGGCATCAGCCACGAGGCGAGCGCGCTGGCCGGGCACCAGCAGCTGGGCAACCTCACGCTGATCTACGACGACAACGAGATCTCCATCGAGGACGACACCCGCATCGCCAAGAGCGAGGACGTGGCGGCCCGCTACGCGGCGTACGGCTGGCACGTGCAGACCGTCGACTGGCGGGCCGGCGACGCCGACCAGGGCGACTACCACGAGGACGTCGAGGCGCTCTACCAGGCGCTGCTGGCGGCGAAGGCCGAGACCGGTCGCCCCTCGTTCATCGCGCTGCGCACCATCATCGGCTGGCCCGCGCCCAACAAGAAGAACACCGGCAAGATCCACGGTTCGGCGCTCGGCGCCGACGAGGTGAAGGCCACCAAGGAGATCCTCGGCTTCGACCCGCAGCAGAGCTTCCAGGTCGACGAGGAGGTGCTCGCGCACGCCCGGGAGGTGCTGACCCGCGGCGGCGAGGCGGAGCAGGCGTGGACCGGCGAGTTCGACGGCTGGGCGCAGGCCAACCCGGAGCGCAAGGCGCTCTACGACCGGATCGCCGGCCGGGTGCTGCCGCAGGGCTGGACGGAGGCGCTGCCGGTCTTCCCCGCCGACGCCAAGGGCGTGGCCACCCGGGCCGCCTCCGGCAAGGTGCTGGAGGCCCTCGCCCCGGTGCTGCCGGAGCTGTGGGGCGGCTCGGCCGACCTGGCCGAGAGCAACAACACCACCATGAAGGGCGAGCCGTCGTTCATCCCGGCCGCCCACGCCACCAAGGACTTCCCCGGCCACGAGTACGGCCGCACGCTGCACTTCGGCATCCGTGAGCACGCGATGGGCGCGATCCTCAACGGCATCGCCCTGCACGGCGGCACCCGCCCGTACGGCGGCACCTTCCTGGTGTTCAGCGACTACATGCGCCCCTCGGTGCGGCTCGCCGCCCTGATGAAGCTGCCGGTGACGTACGTCTGGACGCACGACTCGATCGGTCTCGGCGAGGACGGCCCGACCCACCAGCCGGTGGAGCACCTGACCGCGCTGCGCGCCATCCCCGGCCTGGACGTGGTCCGGCCCGCCGACGCCAACGAGACCGCCTGGGCGTGGCGGCAGGCGCTGGAGCACACCGACCGGCCGACCGCGCTGGCGCTGAGCCGGCAGCCGCTGCCCACCCTGGACCGGGAGCAGTACGCCGGCGCCGAGGGCACCGCCAGGGGCGGGTACGTGCTGGCCGAGGCGTCGAACGGCAAGCCGCAGGTGATCATCGTGGGCACCGGTTCCGAGGTGCAGCTCTGCCTCACCGCCCGGGATCGGCTGGAGGCCGACGGCACCCCCACCCGGGTCGTCTCGATGCCCTGCCAGGAATGGTTCTACGAGCAGGACGAGGCGTACCGCGAGTCGGTGCTGCCGCGCGGGGTCAAGGCCCGGGTGAGCGTCGAGGCCGGAATCGGGATGTCCTGGCGGGGCATCGTCGGTGACCTGGGCGAGAGCGTCAGCCTGGAGCACTACGGGGCCAGCGCCCCGCACACCGTGCTGTTCGAGCAGTTCGGCTTCACCCCCGACCGGATCGTCGCCGCCGCGCACGCGGCGCTGACCCGGGTGGGCGACATCACCGGTTTCACGACCGGCAACTGAGGGGAGCGTGGACGACATGACGGACAGACTGGGTGACCTCACCGCCGCCGGAGTGGCGGTCTGGCTCGACGACCTTTCCCGGGTACGACTGAGCTCCGGCGGGCTGGACCGGCTCCGCCGCGAGCAGCACGTGGCCGGGGTGACCACCAACCCGACCATCTTCGCCAAGGCGCTCAGCGACGCCGACGAGTACAACTGGCAGCTCAAGGACCTCGCCACCCGGGGCATCGAGGTCGAAGAGGCCGTCCGGATGCTCACCACCTACGACGTGCGCTGGGCGTGCGACGTGATGCGCCCGTCGTACGACGGCAGCGCCGGTGTCGACGGCCGGGTCTCCATCGAGGTCGACCCCCGGGTCGCCCACGACACCGACAAGACGGTCGCCGAGGCCAAGGCGCTGTGGTGGCTGGTGGACCGGCCGAACCTGTTCATCAAGATCCCGGCGACCGAGGAGGGGCTGGCGGCGATCACCGCGACCCTGGCCGAGGGGATCAGCGTCAACGTGACCCTGATCTTCGGGCTGGACCGCTACTCGGCGGTGATGGAGGCGTTCCTCGCCGGCCTGGAGCAGGCCAAGGCCAACGGCCACGACCTGTCCACCATCGGCTCGGTGGCCTCGTTCTTCGTCTCCCGGGTCGACTCCGAGATCGACAAGCGGCTGGACAAGATCGGCTCCGAGGAGGCCAAGGCGCTGCGCGGCAAGGCCGCCGTGGCCAACGCCCAGCTCGCCTACGAGCGCTACACCGAGGTCTTCTCCTCCGACCGGTGGCAGGCCCTGGCCGACGCCGGCGCCCACCCGCAGCGCCCGCTGTGGGCGTCGACCTCGACCAAGAACCCGGACTACCGCGACGTGATCTACGTCGAGGAGCTGATCGCGCCGGGCACCGTCAACACCATGCCGGAGTCGGTCGTGACGGCGTACGCCGAGCACGGGGAGACCCGGGGCGACACCATCACCGGCGCGTACGACGCGGCCCGGCAGGTCTTCGCCGACCTGGCCGCCGTCGGCGTCGACATGGACGACGTGATCGCCACCCTGGAACGGGAGGGCGTGGAGAAGTTCGAGGCGAGCTGGAGCGAGCTGCTCGACGGCGTCCGTAAGTCGCTGGCCGCCGCCGCGCAGGGTGCCGGCGATCCGAACGATGCCGCCAGTGGCAACGCCGAGGCGGCCCAGCGGGCCGGGGGGAACGCGTGAGAGGACGGCGTCGGACGCGTCGCGGGGCCGGTCCCCGCGACACCGCACGCCGCCGCCACCCCGTCGGGGTGGCGATGTGAGTGACCTGTTGACCGGCCCGGCCGATGCCGCCGCCGGTCTCGCGGTGCACGGGGCGGACGCGGTCGCATCGACCGCGCCCGCCGCCGTACGGGCCGCCCCGCGCACGCGGGGCGGCCCGGTGGCACCGGCCGACCGACCCGGGCCGGTGCCACCGCCGTACCTGACCGACAGGCCGGCCGGGCCGGCCCGGCTGCTGGATGCGATCGGACGATGGCGGGCGTGACGATGGACGACATGGACCACACGGAGCGAGGAGGCGGCGTGAATCCGCTGCGCGACGCGCAGGACCGACGACTCCCCCGGATCCCGGAGCCGTGCGCCCTGGTGATCTTCGGGGTGACCGGTGACCTGGCGCGCAAGAAGCTGCTGCCGGCGGTTTACGACCTGGCCAACCGGGGCCTGCTACCCCCCGGTTTCGTGGTGCTGGGCTTCGCCCGCCGCGACTGGGGCGACGGCGACTTCGAGGCGTTGGCCCACGAGTCGGCCAAGCAGCACGCCCGGACACCGTGGCGTGAGGAGGTGTGGGGCCGGCTGGCCGGCAACATCAAGTTCGTCGGTGGCTCGTTCGACGACGACGCCGCCTTCGACAGGCTCGCCGCGACGCTGAACCAGCTACGCGACAGCCACGGCATCCACGGCAACGCCGCGTTCTACTTCTCCATCCCCCCGACGGCCTTCCCGGTGGTCCTCAAGCAACTGGCCCGCACCGGAATGGCCGACAACGAGAAGTGCGGCGGCTGGCGGCGGGTGGTGGTGGAGAAGCCGTTCGGCAACGACCTGCCCTCGGCGAAGGAACTCAACGACCTGGTCGACGACGTGTTCACCAGTCAGGACGTCTTCCGGATCGACCACTACCTCGGCAAGGAGACGGTCCAGAACATCCTCGCCCTGCGGTTCGCCAACAACCTGTTCGAGCCGCTGTGGAACTCCAAGTACGTCGACTCGGTGCAGATCACCATGGCCGAGGACGTCGGCATCGGCACCCGGGCCGGCTTCTACGACTCGGTCGGCACCGCCCGGGACGTACTCCAGAACCATCTGCTCCAACTGCTCGCCCTGGTCGCCATGGAGGAGCCCACCAGCTTCGACGCCGACGAGATCCGGGCCGAGAAGCTGAAGGTGCTCAAGGCAATCACCCTGCCGAAGGACGTCGCCCGCGACACCGTACGCGGCCAGTACCTGCCCGGCTGGGTGGGCGGCCAGCGGGCCGTCGGCTACCTCGACGAGGAGGGCGTCCCCGCCGACTCGACCACCGAGACGTACGTCGCGGTCGAGCTGGGCATCCAGAACCGACGCTGGGCCGGGGTGCCGTTCTACATCCGGGCCGGCAAGCGGCTGCCCCGGCGGGTCACCGAGGTGGCCATCATGTTCAAGAAGGCGCCGCACCTGCCGTTCAACGCCGCCGACATGGAGTCCCTCGGCCCCAACCAGCTCGTCATCCGGGTGCAGCCGGACGAGGGCGTGGTGCTCAAGTTCGGTTCCAAGGTGCCGGGCACCACGATGGAGGTCCGCGACATCGCGATGGACTTCCAGTACGGCGAGGCGTTCACCGAGTCCAGCCCCGAGGCGTACGAGCGGCTGGTGCTGGACGTGCTGATCGGCGACCGGACGCTCTTCCCGGACGCCGCCGAGGTGGAGCAGAGCTGGGCGGTGGTGGACCCGCTGGAGCACGCCTGGGAGGGCACCAGGCCGGAGCCGTACCGGTCCGGCGAGTGGGGTCCCCGGGCCGCCGACGAGATGCTGGCCCGCGAGGGCCGCGCCTGGCGGCGGGCGTGAACGGGCAGGTAGGTAGCAGGCACAGCGGGCGGACCGGGAGGCACCAGTGATCGGGCTGTGGGACACCACCGGCAACGAGGTGGTCAAGGCGCTCGCCGCCGAGCGGCGCAGCGCGGGCGGGGTGGCCAGCGGGATGGCGCTCACCCTGATCGTCGTGGTCGACGAGAAGCGGGTCCGGGACGCGGAGGCGGCGGCCACCATCGCCGCCGCCGCGCACCCGTGCCGGCTGCTCGTCGTCGTCCGCGCCGACGTCGAGCGGGAACGCAACCGGTTGGACGCGGAGATCGTCGTCGGCGGCCGGCTGGGCCCGTGCGAGGCGGTGGTGACCCGGATGTACGGCCGGCTCGCCCTGCACGCCGAGTCGGTGGTGATGCCGCTGCTGGTGCCGGACGTGCCGGTGGTCACCTGGTGGCACGGCGAACCACCGGCGGAGATCGCCACCGACTTCCTCGGGGTGGTCGCCGACCGGCGGATCACCGACTGCGCGCAGGCCGTCGACCCGATCGAGGCGCTGCGGGAGCGGGCCCGGGACTACGCCCCCGGGGACACCGACCTGGCGTGGACCCGGATCACGCCGTGGCGCACCCTGGTCGCCGGCGCGTTCGACACCACCGAGGCGCGGGTCACCGAGGCGACGGTGGTGGCTCCGCGGACCGACCCGACGGCGGCGCTGATGCGGGGTTGGCTGGCCGCCCGGCTCGGCATCGACCCGCAGTGGCAGCACACCGACGAGCACCCGAGGATGCGTCAGGTGCAGCTGCGCTGCGCCAACGGCGACGAGCTGACGCTGACCCGGGACGACAGCCTGGCGACCTTCCGGCGTACCGGCCAGGACGACCGGGTGCTGCCGCTGGTGCGGCGACCGCTCGGTGACGAGCTGGCCGAGGAGCTGCGCCGGCTCGACACCGACCAGGTGTACGCCGAGGCGTTGGGTGCGGCGGCCGGGCTGTCCGGCCTGGAGCAGCGTCCGGCGCAGCGGGTGCACGTCTGGAAGGACCCGGCCACCGCGCGCCGGGCGGAGGCGGGCGTCAGCACGCACGCCGGCACCAGCGCGGCATCCTGACCCGTACGCGGTGGGCGGTCCTGCGGGGCCGCCCACCGGCGTACGGTGCCCGCCCGCCCACGACGGGCGGCCCGGCACGACGAGATCCCCACCGGCACCCGGCGGACCGACCGGTTTCCGCCACGACGAGCAGGACCGCGTCGCGCGGTCAGGAAAGGCCAACATGAGTGAGGCGAGTGTCGCCGTGCACGCCGACGCCGACCTGCTGGCGCAGGCGGTGGCGGCCCGGCTGGTGGTGAAGCTGCTCGACGCGCAGGCGGAGCGGGGTGCGGCGTCGATCGTGCTGACCGGCGGGCGGATCGCCGCCGCGGTCTACCGGGCGGTGGGCGCGCTGCCCGCCCGCGACGCCGTCGACTGGTCCCGGGTGGACGTCTGGTGGGGCGACGAGCGGTTCCTGCCGGCCGGTGACCCGGAGCGCAACGAGACGCAGGCCCGCGCCGCGCTGCTGGACGCGATGCCGCTGGACCCGGCCCGGGTGCACCCGATGCCGGCCACCGACGGCCCGACCGGCGACGACCCGGAGGCCGGTGCCGCCGCGTACGCCGAGGAGTTGGCGCGGGCCGCCCGGCCCGGCCATGCCGCGCTGCCCCACTTCGACGTGCTGATGCTGGGCGTCGGTGAGGACGGGCACGTGGCGTCGGTCTTCCCCGAGCACCCGGTGCACCACGACACCCGGCCGGTCAGCGCGGTGCGGGGCAGCCCGAAGCCGCCGCCGGTGCGGACCACCCTCACCCTGCCGGCGATCAACACCGCCGAGGAGGTCTGGCTGGTCGCCAGCGGGGCCGACAAGGCGCGGGCGGTGGGGATGGCGCTGGCCGGGGCCGGCCCGAAGCAGCTCCCGGCGGCCGGGGTGCAGGGCGTCTCGCGGACCCTGTGGCTGCTCGACCGGGCGGCGGCGGCCGACGTGCCGGCCCGGCTGCGCAGCCTGCGCTGAGCCCGGGGCGGTCCCCCGCCCGCCGGTCGGCTCACGCCGTCGGGGCGGTCACTCCCGGCCGCGTCGGCGGCGCAGCGCGGCCAGCGCCTCGGCCAGCAGCGCCTCCCCCTCCTCCGGCGTACGTCGTTCCTTCACGTACGCCAGGTGGGTCTTGTAGGGCTCGGGACGGGTACGTCCGGGCGGGTTCTGGGCGTCCTGGCCGGCGGGCAGGCCGCAGCGCGGACAGTCCCAGACGGCCGGCTCCTCGGCGTCCAACGCCAACCGGATCTCGGTGACGTGGTCGTTGCGGCACCAGTAGGTGACCGCGCGGCGGGGGGCCGGCTCGTACCGTTCGGTGGGGCGTTCCGGCCCCGATCCGATCCGGGAACCGCGGATGACGTTGCCACTGGGCACACTCGCTCCTGTCGTCGGAGGGGAACCACCGCCTGAGGCGGGCGGTGGGCGACGGTGGCGGAGAAAAAAACTGCGCGCGGTCCGTGACGGACCGCGCGCAGATTGTACGACCTGATCGTGTCGCTCAGGACCCGCTGTTGAGCTGGAGCCGGAGCCAGAGGCCGAGCCCGACGATGCAGGCGAACCAGACGATGCTCACCAGGACGGTGTAGCGGTCCAGGTTCTTCTCGGCCACCGACGAGCCGGCCAGGCTGGAGCTGACCCCGCCGCCGAACATGCTCGACAGCCCGCCGCCCTTACCCCGGTGCAGCAGAATGAGCATGGTGAGCAGAACGCTCGTGATGACCAGCAACACGATCAACGTGTATGCGAACCAGATCGGCATGGCTGGGGTCAGTCCTCTCGTTACGATCCTCGCCCGGACAGATCGGGCACGGCGGCACCGACCGGTGGACGGGCGGAGTCAAGAATAGCGAGCGATCAGGCGACCGTGTGCTCCGGGAAGCGGCAGATCTTCGCGAACTCCTCGGCGTCGAGGCTGGCCCCGCCCACCAGCGCCCCGTCCACGTCCGGCTGGGACATGATCGACGCGACGTTGGACGACTTCACCGAGCCGCCGTAGAGGATCCGGACCTGGTCGGCGGTGCCCTGGTCGTAGGTCTCGACCAGCCGCTTGCGGACCTCCCCACAGACCTCCTGGGCGTCCTCGGGGGTGGCCGTCTTGCCGGTGCCGATCGCCCAGACCGGCTCGTACGCCACCACGACCTTGGTGACCTGCTCGGCGGTGAGCCCCTTCAGGGCCCCGTCGAGCTGGTCGCAGCAGTGCGGCACGTGCCGGAGCTGCTCGCGGATCTCCAGGCCCTCACCGATGCAGAGGATCGGGGTGAGCCCGTTGGCCAGCGCGGCGGCCACCTTCGCGTTGACGATCGCGTCGTCCTCGTAGTGGTACTGCCGCCGCTCCGAGTGCCCGACCGCCACGTAGGTGCAGCCCAGCTTGGCCAGCATCGCCCCGGAGATGTCCCCGGTGTACGCGCCGGACTGGTACGGCGAGAGGTCCTGCCCGCCGTAGCCGATGAGCAGCTTGTCGCCGTCCACCGCGGTCTGCACGGTGCGCAGGTCGGTGAAGGGCGGCAGGACCACCGTCTCGACGGCGGTGAGCTGCTGCTCGGTGAGGCTCGCGGCCAGCTTCTGCACCAGCAGGTTGGCCTCGAGGTGGTTGAGGTTCATCTTCCAGTTGCCGGCCATCAGCGGCCGGCGGGTGACGCTCGCCATCAGTTCTCCAGGGCCGCGATGCCGGGGAGGGTCTTGCCCTCCAGGTACTCCAGGGAGGCGCCGCCACCGGTCGAGATGTGCCCGAACGACGACTCGTCCAACCCGAGGGCCCGCACGGCCGCCGCCGAGTCACCGCCACCGACCACGGTGAACGCGTCGGTCTTGGTGATCGCCTCGGCGACACCCCGGGTGCCGTTCGCGAACGCCGGCATCTCGAACACGCCCATCGGGCCGTTCCAGAAGACCGTCTTCGCCTGCGACAGCGCGGCGGTGAAGCCGGCCACCGTCTCCGGGCCGATGTCCAGGCCGAGCCGGTGGCTGGGGATGCCGTCGGCGGGCACCGTGTCGTGCGCGGCGTCCGGGGCGAAGGCGTCGGCCGCCACCACGTCGACCGGGAGCAGGATCTTGCCCTCGGCGCGGGACAGGAGGTTGCCGCAGGTCTCGACCATCTCCTCCTCCAGCAGCGAGGTGCCCACCTCGTGGCCCTGGGCCTTGAGGAAGGTGAAGCACATCCCGCCGCCGATGAGCAGCCGGTCGACCTTCGGCAGCAGCGCCTCGATGACCGCCAGCTTGTCGGAGACCTTGGAACCGCCGAGCACCACCACGTACGGGCGCTCCGGCTCGCCGGTCAACCGGGACAGCACCTCCACCTCACGCAGCACCAGCCGGCCCGCCACGTGCGGCAGCCGGGCCGGTACGTCGTGGACACTGGCGTGCTTGCGGTGCACCGCGCCGAACGCGTCGTCCACGTACGCCTCGCCGAACGCGGCGAGCTGGTCGGCGAAGGCCCCCCGCTCGGTGTCGTCCTTGCTGGTCTCCCCCTTGTTGAAGCGGAGGTTCTCCAGCAGGGCGACCTGGCCGTCGGCCAGCGCGTCCACGGTGGCGCGGGCGGACTCGCCGACGGTGTCGGTGGCGAAGTGCACCGGCGCGTCGAGCAGCTCACCGAGCCGCCCGGCGACCGGGCGGAGGCTGTACTGCGGGTCCGGGGCGCCCTTCGGGCGGCCCAGGTGCGAGCAGACCACGACCTTCGCCCCGGCCTGAACGAGCGCGCCCAGGGTGGGCAGCACGGCCCGGATCCGGCCGTCGTCGGTGATCTCCCCGGTCTGCTTGTCGAGCGGGACGTTCAGGTCGGCGCGCACCAGCACGCGCCGACCCGACACCCCCTCGGCGAGCAGGTCGTCGAGGTTGCGGATGCTCACAGCGAGGAACCCACCAGCTTGACCAGGTCGACGAGCCGGTTGGAGTAGCCCCACTCGTTGTCGTACCAGCCGACGACCTTGACCTGGTTGCCGATGACCTTGGTCAACGGCGCGTCGAAGATGCACGACGCCGGGTCGGTGACGATGTCGGCGGAGACGATCGGGTCCTCGTTGTAGACCAGGATGCCCTTGAGCGGGCCGTCCGCAGCGGCCTTGATCGCGGCGTTGACCTCGTCCACGGTGGTCTCCCGGCCGACCTCGACGGTCAGGTCGGTGGCCGAGCCGGTCGGGATCGGCACCCGCAGCGCGTAACCGTCCAGCTTGCCCTTGAGCACCGGCAGCACCAGGCCGATCGCCTTGGCGGCACCGGTCGAGGTGGGGACGATGTTCAGCGCGGCGGCGCGGGCGCGACGCAGGTCCTTGTGCGGCGCGTCCTGGAGGTTCTGGTCCTGGGTGTACGCGTGGATCGTGGTCATCAGGCCCTTCTCGATGCCGAAGGTGTCCTGCAGGACCTTCGCCATCGGGGCCAGGCAGTTCGTGGTGCACGACGCGTTCGAGATGATCGTGTGCTTGGCCGGGTCGTACTGGTCGTGGTTCACGCCCATGACGACCGTGACGTCCTCGTTCTTCGCCGGGGCGGAGATGATGACCTTCTTGGCCCCACCGTCGATGTGCGCCTTGGCCTTGGTGCCGTCGGTGAAGAAACCGGTGGACTCGATGACGACGTCCGCGCCGGCGTCGCCCCACGCCAGCTTCGCCGGGTCCTTCTCGGCGAACGCCTTGATGGTCTTGCCACCGACGGTGATCTCGTCGGCGGTGGCCTTGACCTCGTGCGGCAGGCGACCGAGGATGCTGTCGTACTTGAGCAGGTGGGCGAGCGTCGCGTTGTCGGTCAGGTCGTTCACGGCGACGACCTCGATGTCGGCGCCGGACGCCAGCACGGCCCGGAAGAAGTTACGGCCGATGCGGCCGAAGCCGTTGATGCCAACCCGGATGGTCACAGGTCCCATCTCCTCGCGTTCTGGTCCGCCGACGTCAGAACGGGCCGGCGGAGGTGTGTGCGCCGGCCGGTGAGCCGGCCGTTGACGATTCGTCTCGGCCACCCCGCCACGGTCTGGGAGGACCTGACCGCCCGAGGCGGCGTGCACGGCGAGGAGTGCCTGTGCCGGCCCCCTTGCCGTACCCATCGACCCTATCCGAGCGTGCCCCGCCGCCATGCGGCGGGTGGTGACCCCGTCGGGTCGACGGCACGGCACGCCCCACCCACCCGACCCGGGGCACGTCACGCCCGCCGGCCCGTGCCTCGCACGCGCCCGCGGGATGGCGGCCCACCGTCCTATCAGACCACGAGCATGTCCGGCGTGACTGCCGCTTCGGTATCCGGGATGCCCAGGTCACGGGCCCGCTTGTCGGCCAGCGCCAGCAGCCGGCGGATCCGGCCGGCGATCGCGTCCTTGGTCAACGGCGGGTCGGCCAGCGCGCCCAGTTCCTCCAGCGACGCCTGCCGGTGCTCCAGCCGGAGCTGACCGGCCGAGGTGAGGTGGTTCGGGGCGTCGTCGGCGAGGATCTCCAGCGCCCGGGTGACCCGGGCGGCGGCGGCCACCGCGGCCCGCGCCGAGCGGCGCAGGTTGGCGTCGTCGAAGTTCGCCAGCCGGTTGGCGGTGGCCCGCACCTCGCGGCGGACCCGACGCTCCTCCCAGGCCAGCACGCTGGAGTGGGCGCCGATCCGGGTGAGCAGCGCGGCGATCGCGTCACCGTCCTTGACCACCACCCGGTCCACCCCGCGCACCTCGCGGTTCTTGGCGGTGATGCCGATCCGACGGGCCGCGCCGACCAGGGCCAGCGCCGATTCCGGACCCGGGCAGGTGATCTCCAGCGCGCTGGAGCGGCCCGGCTCGGTCAGCGAGCCGTGCGCCATGAACGCGCCCCGCCAGGCCGACACCGCGCAGCAGACGTTCGCCGCCACCACGTGCGGCGGCAGGCCGCGTACCGGGCGGCCCCGGACGTCGAGCAGGCCGGTCTGCCGGGCCAGCGCCTCGCCGTCCTTGACCACCCGGACGATGAAGTGGCTGCCCTTGCGCAGCCCGCCGGAGGCGAGCACGTGGATCTCGCTGGGATAGCCGTAGACCTCGGCGATCTCCCGGCGCAGCCGCCGGGCCACCGCCCCGGTGTCCAGCTCGGCCTCCACCACCACCCGACCGGAGACGATGTGCAGCCCACCGGCGAACCGCAGCAGCGCGGCCATCTCCGCCCGCCGGCAGCAGGGCTTGGGCACGTCGACCCGGCTCAGCTCGTCCTTGACCGCAGCCGTCATCGCCATTGTGCGCCCCCTCACGGACCGGTACCGGCGTGTCGCCGGTGATTACGTACGTGCTTAACGATCGGCGCCCAGGACAGGCACCAGTGCCGCGGCCAGGGCGGCCGGATCGTGACGGGGTGTGCCGTCGTCGACGGCGACCGGGGCGAGGACCAACCGGGCACCAAGCGATTCTGCCGCACGCCCGACCGGTTCGGGATCACCCACCGCCTTGGAGTCGGCGACCACGTAGTCCACGGTGAGCTGCGGAAGGTACCAGCGCAGGGCGGCCAGGTGGTCGGCCACCGAGAGCCCCAGGGTCTCCTGCTCGGCGGCCAGGTTGAGAGTGACCAGCCGCCGGGCCGGGCTGGTCACGATCGCCTCGGCCAGCCCCGGCACCAGCAGGTGCGGCAGGACGCTGGTGTACCAGCTCCCCGGCCCGAAGATCAGCCAGTCCGCCGCGCCGACCGCGGCCACCGCCTCCGCGCAGGCCACCGGGGCGTCCGGGGTGATCCGCAGCGCCTCCACCGTGCCGGTGGTCACCGCCACGTGGCGCTGGCCGCGCACGGTGCGTACCTCGTCGGGGCGGGCCGGGTCCACCCCGCGGACCCGGGCCTCGATGTCCACCGGCTGGGCCGACATCGGCAGCACCCGGCCGACCGCGCCGAGCATCGCCCCGGCGTGCGCGAGCGCGGCCACCGGGTCGCCGAGCTGCTCCATCAGGCCGCAGAGCACCAGGTTGCCCACCGCGTGACCGGCCAGCCCGTCGCGGGGGTCGCCGGCGAACCGGTGCTGGAACAGCCCGGCGCTGCGGCGGGTGGCCGGATGGTCCCCGGCCAGCGCCACCAGGGCCTGCCGCAGGTCACCCGGGGGCAGGCCGCCGCGTTCGGCGCGCAGCCGGCCGCTGGAGCCGCCGTCGTCGCCGACGGTGACCACGGCGGTGATGTCCAGTTCGAGTTCCCCGGCGCAGTGCCGCAGCGCCCGAAGCGAGGCGGACAGGCCGTGTCCCCCGCCGAAGGCGACCACCGACATCGCCGTCATTCCCGCCCCAGGTCCCGGTGTTGCGCGTTGGCTGCCAGCCCCGACTGGCGCAGCCGCTCGGCCAACTCCTCGGCGATCGCCACGCTGCGGTGCTTGCCACCGGTGCAGCCGACGGCGACCGTCAGGTACCGCTTGCCCTCCCGCTCGAACCCGGCGGTGGTGGCGTTGACCAGCTCGGCGTACGAGGCGACGAAGGCGTCCGCGCCCTCCTGGCCGAGCACGTACGCGCTGACCGCCGCCTCCCGACCGGTGTGTTCCCGCAGCTCGGGCACCCAGTACGGATTCGGCAGGAACCGGGCGTCGAGCACGAAATCGGCGTCCGGCGGCAGCCCGTACTTGAAGCCGAAGGAGAGCACGGTCAGCCGCAGCCGGCGAGCGTCCTCCCCGCCGAACAGCTCCTCGACCCGGCGGCGGAGCTGGTTGACGTTGAGGTGGCTGGTGTCGATGATCACATCGGCCTGGTCCCGGGCCTCCTCCAGCAGCGCCCGCTCGACGGCGATCCCGTCGGCCAGCCGCCCCTCACCCTGCAACGGGTGCGAGCGGCGCACGCTCTCGAAGCGCCGGATCAGCACCTCGTCGTCGGCGTCGACGAAGACCACCCGGGGCGAGAAGCCGCGTTCCTTGAGCTCCCGGATCGCCCCGGCCAGGTCGGTGGAGAAGGCCCTCGACCGGACGTCCAGCACCATCGCGGTACGCCGGGCCGCCCCGCCGGCCTTCATCGCCAGCTCGGCCATGTCCAGCATCAGCGCCTGCGGCAGGTTGTCCACCACGTAGTAGCCGACGTTCTCCAGGGCGCGGGCGACGGTGCTGCGGCCACCGCCGGACAGACCGGTGACCACCACCAGCGTGGTGTCCGACTCCGCCGTGCCGCCCTCGACGTACCCGCCGGTTGTCCGCGCCTCGACCATCCCACCACTCCCGCTTCGTGGCGGCGGGCCCCTCAGGGCCCCGTACCGCACAGGGTCAGTCGACGACTCTATCCCGGCGGGCGGCGTCGATCCCGGCACGCCCGGCGGCGGGTCGCCCGGTGGGTCCGGCCCGGCATCCGACCAGCATCCGGAGCACTACCTGGCGCACAACGGTATGCCTGTCCGTCATAAACATGACGGACAGGCATACCGCCGAACGGCAGACGCATGTCGCCACCTCCATGCCCCGGCGGCGACGGACCGGTCGCCTAGCTGCCGTCGTGTTCGGCGGTGGCGCGGGAGGTGGAATGGCCGGCTTGCGCCCGCAGCGTGCTCTCCCACACCGGGTCCGTGGCCGCCCACTCGGCAACCAGCGCCGCCAGCCGGCGCGCGGGCAGAGCACGCGCGAGCACGGTCAGCTCCGCGACCCGGGGGTCGACCGCCAAGGTCGACTGCGGGGTGGCCGTCGAGGACCACGCGAAGCCGTCAGCCAGGGCGGCGGCGGTCAGGGCCACCGCGTGCGCGCACAGGTCGGTGTCGGCGGCGCAGTCGCACTCGGCGGTGAAGCCGTCCGCCGTGACCCCCACCCAGACCTCGTACGGCGGCTGTCCCGTCGCGCGGATCACCCCGGCCACCCCGCCGCCGACCGGGTCGATCTCCGCCGGCTGGCCGGCGACCGTCAGTTCGTCCGCCGCTGCGCAGACGTCGGCCCCGGCCGCGTCCCGGAGCGCGTCGATGTCGATGCGTACCGCCATCGGGCCATCCAACCGCAGCGGATCGACGCCGGTGACGTCAGGGCGGTGCCTGCCGCCGTCCGGGGAAGGACGGGGAAGGCTCGGCGACGGGGGGCGTCGTGGACGGCGGTGTCAGGGCGGGTCCGTAGACTCCCCGGATGGTCTCCCCCACCGAGCTGCGTGCCTCCGACGCCCTCGACGTGCTCCGCCGGGTCTTCGGCTACGACGCCTTCCGGGGCTTCCAGCAGGAGGTCATCGACCACGTGGTGGCCGGTGGGGACGCGCTGGTGCTGATGCCCACCGGTGGCGGCAAGTCGCTGTGCTACCAGGTCCCGGCCCTGGTCCGCGACGGCGTCGCGGTGGTCGTCTCCCCGCTGATCGCCCTCATGCAGGACCAGGTCGACGCGCTGACGGCGGTCGGCGTCCGCGCGGGGTTCCTCAACTCCACCCAGGACTACGCCGCCCGGCGCGCGGTCGAGCAGGCATTCGTCGGCGGTGACCTGGACCTGCTCTACCTCGCCCCGGAGGCGCTGGGCACCCGGGGCGTGCAGCAACTGCTCGACCGGGGCCGGATCGGCCTGTTCGCCATCGACGAGGCGCACTGCGTGTCCCAGTGGGGGCACGACTTCCGCCCCGACTACCTGGCCCTGTCAATGCTGCACGAACGGTGGCCGGCGGTGCCCCGGATCGCGTTGACCGCGACCGCCACCAGCGCCACCCGGGCCGAGATCGCCACCCGGCTCCGGCTCACCGAGGCGAAGCACTTCGTGGCGAGCTTCGACCGGCCCAACATCCAGTACCGAATCGTGCCCAAGAAGGAGCCGCGCAAGCAGTTGCTGGCCCTGCTGCGCGACGAACACCCGGGCGACGCCGGCATCGTCTACTGCCTGTCCCGGGCCTCGGTGGACAAGACCGCCGAGTTCCTGGTCGCCAACGGGATCGCCGCGCTGCCCTACCACGCCGGCCTGGACGCGGGCACCCGCGCCGCCAACCAGCAGCGGTTTCTGCGCGAGGACGGCCTGGTCATGGTCGCCACGATCGCCTTCGGGATGGGCATCGACAAGCCGGACGTCCGGTTCGTGGCCCACCTCGACCTGCCCAAGTCGGTGGAGGGCTACTACCAGGAGACCGGCCGGGCCGGCCGGGACGGGCTGCCGTCGACGGCGTGGCTCGCCTACGGCCTCCAGGACGTGGTGCAGCAGCGCAAGATGATCGAGACGTCGGACGGCGACCTGGCCCACCGGCGTAACCTCGCCACCCACCTGGATGCCATGCTGGCGCTCTGCGAGACGGTCCGCTGCCGCCGGGTGCAACTGCTCGAATACTTCGGTCAGCCCGGCACCGCCGACTGCGGCAACTGCGACACCTGCCTGACCCCGCCGGAGACCTGGGACGGCACGGTGGCCGCGCAGAAGCTGCTGTCCACCGTCTACCGGCTCGACCGGGAACGCAACCAGCGCTTCGGCGCCGGGCACTGCGTCGACATCCTGCTCGGCAAGCAGAACGACAAGATCAGCCAGTACGGCCACGACGCGCTGAGCACCTTCGGCATCGGCACCGAGCTACGCGAGGCGGAGTGGCGCGGGGTGGTCCGGCAGCTGCTCGCCGAGGGGCTGTTGGCGGTCGAGGGCGACTACGGCACGCTGGCGCTCACCGAGGCCAGCGCGGAGGTGCTGGGTCGCCGCCGCACGGTGACCATGCGCCGGGAGCCGGAGAAGGTGGCCCCGGCCCGGTCGGCCAAGCCGCGCGGCGCGGCCACCGTGGTCGCCGAGCTGTCCCCGGCGGCCGGGTCGCTGTTCGAGCGGTTGCGGGCCTGGCGGGGGGCCACCGCCAAGGAACAGGGCGTGCCGGCGTACGTGATCTTCCACGACGCGACGCTGCGGCAGATCGCCACCGACGCCCCCACCTCGCTGGCCGAGTTGTCGGGGATCAGCGGTGTCGGCGAGAACAAGCTCGCCAAGTACGGCGAGTCCATCCTCGCGGTCCTCGCCGACCAGCCCTGACTCCCTCCTTGGTCCACTCCCGTGGGCCGATGTTGCGCTGTCCCCGTCCCCGGATACCGCAACATCGCCCCCCCCGTCCGACCCCTGACCGGTCCACTCGCGGCCCTACCGCCGTTGATCCACTCGAGTGGGCCGATGTTGGGCTATCCCCGCCCTCGGATACCGCAACGTCACCCCCGGCCACCTCTGACCGACCCGCTCGCGGCCCCACCCCATTGATCGACTCACCTGGGCCGATGTTGGACCATCCCCACCCCCGGATACCGCAACTTCGCCCCAGTCGAGTTGATCACGCCAAACTCAACGGGCCCGGTCAGGCGCTGCCGGACGGGGGCCGGGACCAAGACCGAGGGCCGGGACCGAGGGACCGAGGGACCGAGGGGGTCAGTCGGTCGGGGTGGGGGTGGTGTCGCCGTCGAGGGCGGCGAGGATCGCCTCGGCGGTGCGCCGACCCACCCCGGGCACCTCGACGATCTCCTCCACACTCGCGGCGGAGAGCCGCTTGAGCGAGCCGAAGTGTTGCAGCAGCGCCTTGCGGCGTACCTCGCCCAGCCCGGGGACGGTGTCCAGGGCCGACTCGGTCATCCGCTTGGAGCGCCGCTGCCGGTGGAAGGTGATGGCGAACCGGTGCGCCTCGTCCCGGGCGCGTTGCAGCAGGTAGAGCCCCTCGGAGGTGCGCGGCAGGATGACCGGGTAGTCGTCGTCGGGGAGCCAGACCTCCTCCAGCCGCTTGGCCAGCCCGCACAGCGCCACGTCGTCGATGCCCAGCTCGGCCAGCGCCTGGGCCGCCGCCGCCACCTGCGGGGCGCCACCGTCGACGATCACGAGCTGCGGCGGGTAGGCGAACTTACGGGGCCGGCCGGTGGTCGGGTCGATGCCGGGGCGGTCGGGATCGGACGCGGTCTCCTCGCCCAGCTCGCCGGTCTCGGCGCGGGCGTCGAGGTAGCGGGCGAAGCGGCGACGCAGCACCTCGGACATCGCCGAGAGGTCGTCGGTGGCCCCCCGGACGATGAACCGTCGGTATTCGCTCTTGCGGGGCAGCCCGTCCTCGAAGACGACCATGCTGGCCACCACGTCGGTGCCCTGGATCTGGGAGACGTCGAAGCACTCGATGCGCAGCGGCGCGGTACGCATGCCGAGCGCCTCGCTGATCTCGTCGAGCGCCTTGCTGCGGGTGGTCAGGTCGCCGGCCCGCTTGAGCTTGTGCCGGGCCAGCGCGTCCTTGGCGTTCCGTCCCACCGTCTCCAGCAGGGTCTTCTTGTCGCCGCGCTGGGGCACCCGTAGCGACACCCGGCTGCCCCGACGGGCGCTGAGCCAGTCGGCGAGCGCCTCGGCGTCGGCGGGCAGCTCGGGGACGAGCAGTTCCCGGGGGACGTCGGCCTCGCCCTGCTCGCCGCCGTAGACCTGGGTGCAGAAGTGGTGCACCAGGTCACCGGTGGTCAGCTCCTCGGTCTTCTCCACCACCCAGCCGCGCTGGCCGCGTACCCGGCCGTCGCGGACGTGGAAGACCTGCACGGCGGCTTCGAGGGGGTCGTCGGCGAAGGCGACCACGTCGGCGTCGGTGCCGTCGCCGAGCACCACGGTCTGCTTCTCCATGGCCCGGCGCAGGGCGGCCACGTCGTCGCGCAGCCGGGCCGCCCGCTCGAACTCCAACTGCTCGCTGGCCTCGGTCATCTCACGTTCGAGGCGGCGCACCATGGTGTCGGTGCGGCCGGCCATGAACTCGCAGAAGTTGTCGACGATCGCCCGGTGTTCCTCGGCGGAGACGGTGCCCACGCAGGGCGCGGAGCACTTGCCGATGTAGCCGAGCAGGCAGGGCCGGCCGACCTGCCCGGCCCGCTTGAACACCCCGGCGGAGCAGGTGCGGGCGGGGAAGACCCGCAGCAGCAGGTCGAGCGTCTCGCGGATCGCCCAGGCGTGCGAGTACGGCCCGAAGTACCGCACGCCCTTACGCTTCGCGCCCCGCATGACCTGCAACCGCGGGTATTCCTCGTCGAGGGTCACCGCCAGGTACGGGTACGACTTGTCGTCGCGGTACCTGACGTTGAACCGGGGGTCGTACTGCTTGATCCAGGTGTATTCGAGCTGGAGCGCCTCGACCTCGGTGCCGACGGTGACCCAGTCGACCGACTCGGCGGTGGTGACCATCTGGCGGGTGCGGTCGTGCAGGCCCCACGGGTCGGCGAAGTAGGAGTTGAGCCTGCTGCGCAGGCTCTTGGCCTTGCCGACGTAGATCACCCGGCCGGTGCCGTCGCGGAACCGGTAGACCCCGGGGGACTCGGGGATCGTGCCGGTCGCGGGGCGGTAGGTCGAGGGATCAGCCACGGCACCGAGACTATCCGTTGCCCCCGACACTCCAGATCACGCCGAGCTGGTCGACCTCGGTGCCGCTGCGGCCGAAGAAGCCGGCCAGCCGACCGCCCGGGGGCGCGGTGAAGGTGACCGCCGCCGAGGTGGGCGTACCGGCGGTGAGGGTGCGGCCCTGGTCGGTGTCGAGCCGGGCCGAGAAGATCCGGGTCCGGCCGTCCTTCTGCCCCTGGGTGAGGGTGACCTGGGTGATCCGCTCGCCGGGGGCCAGGGTGAGGCTGCTCTCCGTCCCACCGGTGCCGCCGTGGCGCAGTTGGCCGCCGTCGGCGAGGTCGACCCCGACGGCGTCGAGCCGGGAGCCGCCGCGCAGGGTGACCCGGGTCAGCGCCGGGCCGACCCGGTCGGCGTCGGTGAACGGGGTGCCGTGCGGGCCGCCCCAGCTGTCGCTGGCCCGCAGCGTGGGGTCGAGGGTCCAGTCGAACCAGGCGGCGTGCGGGTAGTGGTCGGACAGCGGCCCGCCGGTCGGGGTGAGGAACCGGGCGTGCTCGTTGTGGTAGCGGTTCAGGGTGAGGTTGACCAGCCTGTTGCCCCGGTAGAGGATCTTGTCGACCACCTCGCAGGCGTCGGTCACGTTGGCCTCGTCGCAGACCAGCGCCGGATCACCGGCGGCCGGCGGCTGGCCGCCCCGCTCCTGCTGCACCCAGACGTCGGTGAGGCCGTTGGCCGCCACCAGGTCGCGGATGTTGTCTCCGGTACGGGTGTAGCGCACGTTCAGGTCCCCCATCAGCACCACCGCGTTGCCTGCCGAGTTGGCGGCGACGTACGCGGAGAGCTGGCTGATGTTGGACCGCCGGGCGGCCAGGTCGGCGTCGGTGGTGCCGGCGTTGGGGTGGGCGTTGTAGAAGTCGACGTAGACGCCCTCGGCGAGCCGGATGCGGCTGGCGGTGAAGCCCTTCGGGGTGAGGCAGTCGGTGCCGTTGCAGGAGTTCCACTTCACCCGGGCGAAGTCGCTGTAGGGGTAGTTCGACAGCGTGTTGAGGCCGCTGCCGAACGGCACGCCTCCACTGGTGGGCGTCCGGTACGGGTGCTGGTCGGTGGCGTACAGGTCGGCGTGGTAGTTGAAGTCCTCCTGGACGTGCACGATGTCGTACCCGCCGAGCCGTTCGCCGATCGGCCGGGTGTTCGTCGCCGGGTCGCCGCTGGAGATGATGTCGGGCAGCCCGGCGACGTTGTAGGTGAGCACGGAGAACGCCCCCGAGGTAGGGGCGGCGACCCCGGCGGGGGCAGGGGCGGGGGCGGCCGAGGCGGCGGCCGGCCCGGACGGGGTGAGCGCGACCGCGAGCAGCGTCGCGGACGCGAGCAGACGGACGACCTTCATCGACGATCCAATCTGGAGCGGAAGGACCGGCGGACGCCGGTCGATGGACGTCTTCCGATATCGACGGACGGAGATTACCATCCGGTAACCGAATGTTATTCACGTAAAGATCCCATCCTCATCGGAGGATCGCCATGCCCCGTCCCCCCACCGTCCGTCGCCTGCTCGCCGGCCTGACCGCCGGCATCAGCGTCGCCGCCCTGCTCACCACGACCCCCGCCGCACCCGCCGAGGCTGCCGCGCCACGTGCCGCCTTCACCCCCGAGGACTACTGCCTCGGCGAGTGCGGCGACATCCTGCCGCCCGGCCAGAACGGCAACGCCACACTGGTCGAGGTGCTCGGCAACCAGACCCTCGGCACCCTGCCCCGGCACTCCGCCGACCAGCTCGGCCGCTACGCCGACCTGGTCTACGGCTACGCCGGGCTGCGCGAGGAACAGATCGGCTCGTTCTTCAACGACGCCTCCTTCGGCGTCCCGCAGGGGCAGGTCGAACGCGACTACTCCCCCCGCTCCGACGTGCGCATCCTGCGGGACAAGGCGACCGGCGTCCCGCACGTCACCGGCACCACCCGGGGCGGCACCATGTACGGCGCCGGCTACGCCGGGGCCGAGGACCGGCTGTTCACCATGGACCTGCTGCGGCACGTCGGCCGGGGCACCCTCACCTCGTTCGCCGGGGGCGCACCCGGCAACCGGGCCCTGGAGCAGAGCGTCTGGCGCAACTCGCCGTACACCGAGGCGGACCTCCAGGCGCAGGTCGAGGCGCTGCGCACGAAGGGGCCGCGCGGCCAGCAGCTCTACGCCGACGTGCAGGAGTACATCGCCGGCATCAACGCCTACATCGGCGTCTGCATGGCCAACCGCAACTGCCCCGGCGAGTACGTGCTCACCGGCCACCTCGACGCCGTCACCAACGCCGGTGGCCCGGAGCCGTTCCAGCTCACCGACCTGATCGCCATCGCCGGCGTGGTGGGCGGGCTGTTCGGCGGCGGGGGCGGCACCGAGATGCAGTCCGCGCTGGTCCGCATCGCCGCCCGCGCCAGGTACGGCGTCACCGAGGGCGACAAGGTGTGGACGGCGTTCCGCAACCAGAACGATCCGGAGACCGTGCTGACCCTGCACGACGGGCAGAGCTTCCCGTACGGCGACGCCTCCCCGGACGCGGCGAGCGTGGCGCTGCCCGACGCCGGCTCGGCCCGGGTCGAGCCGATCTTCACCGACCCGACCGGCTCCGCCGGCAGCACCGCCGCCCCGGCCCGGACCACCGGCAACAGCGCGTCCGGTGAGCTGGCCGCCGCGCTGTCCGGGCTGACCATCAGCCCGGCGCACCGGGGCATGTCCAACGCGGCGGTGGTCTCGGCCGCGAACTCGGCCACCGGGCACCCGGTCGCGGTCTTCGGCCCGCAGACCGGCTACTTCTCCCCGCAGCTGCTGATGGTCCAGGAGTTGCAGGGCCCGGGGATCAGCGCCCGGGGCGCGGCGTTCGCCGGGCTCAACCTCTACGTGCTGCTCGGCCGGGGCCAGGACTACGCGTGGAGTGCCACCTCGTCGATCCACGACATCACCGACACCTACGCGGTGCCGCTGTGCACCACCGACGGCAGCGCCCCCACCCTCGCCGCCGACCACTACCTCTACCGGGGGCAGTGCGTGGCGATGGAGCAGCTCGCGCACGTCAACAAGTGGAGCCCGACCCTCGCCGACGGCACCGCCAAGGGGTCGTACAAGCTGGTGGCCTGGCGGACGAAGCTCGGCCTGGTGTCGTGGCGGGGCACGGTGGGCGGCAAACCGCACGCCTTCACCCAGCTGCGCTCCACCTACCGGCACGAGGCCGACTCGGCGATCGGCTTCCAGATGTTCAACGACCCGACGCAGATGGGCTCGGCGGACGCCTTCGTCGCCTCGGCCAACAACGTCGAGTACGCGTTCAACTGGTTCTACGTCAACTCCACCGAGTCGGCGTACTTCAACTCCGGCCTGAACCCGGTGCGGGCCGCCGGGTCCAACCCGAACCTGCCGATGAAGGCCGAGCCGGCCTACGAGTGGCAGGGTTTCGACCCGGCGACGAACACCGCAAGCTACGCCCCGCTGGCCGCCCACCCCCGGTCGGTCGACCAGGACTACTACGTCAGTTGGAACAACAAGCAGGCCAAGGACTTCGGCGGCGCGGACGGCAACTACAGCTTCGGCGCGGTGCACCGGGCCGACCTGCTGGACCGCCCGCTCAAGGCGGGCCTGGCCGCCGGCCGGAAGTACGACCGGGGCTCGCTGACCGCGCTGGTCGAGCAGGCCGGCGTGACCGACCTGCGCGGGGCCGAGGTGCTCGACGAGCTGATCCGGGTGCTGGAGAGCCAGCCCGTCGCCGACGCCGCGCTGGCCACCGAGATCAGCCGGCTCAAGGCGTGGCGGCAGGACGGCGCGCTGCGGGTGGAGACGGCGAAGGGGTCGAAGGTCTACCGGCACGCCGACGCGATCCGCACCTTCGACGCCTGGTGGCCGCTGCTGGTCCGGGGGATGTTCCGCGACCAGCTCGGCCCGGACCTCTACCAGTCGCTGATCAACGCGATCCAGATCAACGAGTCCCCCTCCGGGCACCAGCAGGGCGACAAGTCCAACCTGCCGACCTCGGCCAACGAGGCCCAGGCGCACAAGGGCTCGTCCTTCCAGTACGGCTGGTGGGGCTACGTCGACAAGGACCTGCGCGCGGTACTCGGCGACCCGGTGCGCGGCGGGCTGGGCCGGGGCTACTGCGGCGCCGGGAACCTGGCCGGCTGCCGGCAGGTGCTGCTGGACACGTTGCGGACGGCGGCGGCCACCCCGGCTGAGCAGGTGTACCCCGGGGACGCGAGCTGCGCCGCCGGTGACCAGTGGTGCGCCGACGCGATCATCCAGTCGCCGCTCGGTGGGATCAAGCACGCCACCACCGCCTGGCAGAACCGGCCGACCTTCCAGCAGGTGGTGTCGTTCCCGGCCCGGCGGGGCGACGACCTGACCAACCTGGCCGCCGGCCGGACGGCGACCGCGTCAGGCAGCGAGCTGTTCTTCGGGCCGGCCAAGGCCGTCGACTCGGACCTGGGCACCCGCTGGGCGAGCAGCTGGGCCGACGACCAGTGGCTCAGCGTCGACCTCGGGTCGGCCCGCCAGGTGGGCCGGGTGACGGTGGCCTGGGAGTCGGCGTACGCCCGGTCGTACCGGATCGAGGTGTCGAACGACGGGTCGACCTGGCGGACGGTGTGGTCGACCACGGCCGGCGACGGCGGCACCGACGTGGCGGCCTTCCCCACCACGACCGCCAGGTACGTGCGGATGCACGGGGTGACCCGGGCCACCACGTACGGCTACTCGATCTGGGAGCTGGCGGTGTACGCGCAGTGAACCCGACCGGCCGGCCCGCAGGACGTCCTGCGGGCCGGCCGGTGTGCCGGTCAGGCCAGCGTGATCTGGTCGCCGTCGATCTTGAGTTCCTTGGCGGCGAGCGGTTTGGTCGCCGGCCCCTGCTTGACCGCGCCGTCGGTGATGGCGAACTTGCTGTTGTGGCAGGTGCAGTTGATCGTCCCGCCGTCGACGTTCGACACCGGGCAGCCCTGGTGGGTGCAGATCGGGTCGAACCCCTTGAACTCCCCCGCCGTCGGCTGGGTGATCACGACGCCCTGCGCGGCGTAGACCTGGCCGCCGCCGACCGGGATGTCACCCGTCTTGGCGATCGCGGCGGTGCCCGACCCGCCGGTGGTCGCGGCCGGCCCGCCGGTGGCCGGGGTGGCCGGCTCGTCACCGGAGTCGTCGCCGCAGGCGGTCAGGAGGACCGCCGCCCCCACCGCGCCGGCCCCGGCCAGCAGGGCACGTCGGGTCTGCGTACCGGGCCCGGTCGGCACCTGGTCGTCTGTCATCTCCGGCCTTTCTCTCGACTGCTGCCGCCGGTCGTCGACCTGCGCGGCTCACTGGAGCACACGCACCACTGTGCCCGACGGTTCACCCCGGCCGCCCGGAAACACCCTGCGCAGCCGGCCGACGCGCCACCGACCGGGTCACCGCGCGCCGCCGCCCGGCATGGACAGGCCGGGCGGCGTGGGCGTGCCGGCCGGGCGGCGACCCGCCGGGTCAGCGGGCCCCGGCCGGCACCTTACGGGTACGCGCCTTCGGCGTCGTGCCGTTGGCCCGGGCCGCCCGGGTCACCGCCGCCTTCGCGCCCCGGGCCTGCCCGTCGAGCTTGAGCACCGAACGCAGGAACTGGCCGGTGTGGCTCTCGGCGACCTCGGCGACCTCTTCCGGGGTGCCGGTGGCGAGCACGGTGCCGCCTCGGTGACCGCCCTCGGGGCCCATGTCGATCAGCCAGTCGGCCGTCTTGATCACGTCGAGGTTGTGCTCGATGGTGATCACCGTGTTGCCCTTGTCGACCAGCCCCTCCAGCACCATCAGCAGCTTGCGGATGTCCTCGAAGTGCAGGCCGGTGGTGGGCTCGTCGAGCACGTAGACCGTGCGGCCGGTGGAGCGCTTCTGCAACTCGGAGGCCAGCTTGACCCGCTGCGCCTCACCGCCGGACAGCGTCGGCGCGGGCTGGCCCAGCCGGACGTAACCCAGGCCCACGTCGTTGAGCGTACGCAGGTGCCGGTGGATGGCCGGGATGGCGGAGAAGAACTCGGCCGCCTCCTCGATCGGCATCTCCAGCACGTCGGAGACGGTCTTGCCCTTGTAGTGCACCTCCAGGGTCTCCCGGTTGTACCGGGCGCCCTTGCACACCTCGCACGGGACGTAGACGTCCGGCAGGAAGTTCATCTCGATCTTGATGGTGCCGTCGCCGGAGCACGCCTCGCACCGGCCACCCTTGACGTTGAACGAGAACCGGCCCGGCCCGTACCCCCGGACCTTGGCCTCGGTGGTCTCGGCGAACAGCTTGCGGACGTGGTCCCAGACCCCGGTGTAGGTGGCCGGGTTGGAGCGCGGGGTACGGCCGATCGGCGACTGGTCGACACCGACCACCTTGTCGACGTGCTCCAGCCCGGAGACCCGGGTGTGCCGGCCGGGCACCAGCCGCGCGCCGTTGATCTGGTTGGCCAGCACCGCGTACAGGATGTCGTTGACCAGCGTCGACTTGCCCGAGCCGGAGACCCCGGTGACCGCGATGAGCTGACCCAGCGGGAACGGCACGGTGAGGTTGCGCAGGTTGTGCTCGCGCGCCCCGTGCACCACCAGCTCCCGCCCCGGCGTCTGCGGCCGGCGCTGCTGCGGCGTGGGGATCTCCCGCCGGCCCGACAGGTACGCCCCGGTCACCGACTCGGGATTGTCCAGCAGCGCCGGCACCGAACCGCTGTGCACGATCCGCCCGCCGTGCTCGCCCGCGCCGGGGCCGATGTCGACGATCCAGTCGGCGACCCGGATGGTGTCCTCGTCGTGCTCGACGACGATCAGGGTGTTGCCCAGGCCGCGCAGCCGCAGCAGGGTCTCGATCAGCCGGTGGTTGTCCCGCTGGTGCAGGCCGATCGACGGCTCGTCGAGCACGTAGAGCACGCCGACCAGGCCGGAGCCGATCTGGGTGGCCAGCCGGATGCGCTGCGCCTCGCCACCGGACAGGGTGCCCGCCGGCCGGTCCAGGGAGAGGTAGTCCAGGCCGACGTCGAGCAGGAACCGCAGCCGGGCGTTGATCTCCTTGAGCACCCGCTCGGCGATCATCTTCTGCCGGTCGGTCAGCGCGATCCCGGCGAGCAGCTCGGCCGCCTCGCCCACCGACAGGTTGCACACCTCGGCGATGCTCTTGCCGGCGATGGTGACCGCCAGCACCTCGGGCTTGAGCCGGGTGCCGCCGCAGGCCGCACAGGGCACGTCGCGCATGTAGCCCTCGTACTTGTCGCGCGACCACTCGCTCTCGGTGTCGGTGTGCCGGCGCTCGATCCACTGCACCACGCCCTCGAAGCCGGTGTAGTAGGAGCGCTCGCGGCTGTACTTGTTGCGGTAGCGCACGTGCACCTGGTCGTCGGAGCCGTGCAGGATGATCTTCTGGGCCCGCGCCGGCAGCGCCCGCCACGGGGTGTCGACGTCGAAGTGCTGGCTCTCGCCCAGCGCCTCCAGCAGGCGCAGGAAGTATTCCAGGTTGTGCCCGGTGGCCCAGGGTTGCAGCGCGCCCTCGCGCAGGGTGCGCTCCGGGTCGGGGACGACCAGCTCCGGGTCGACCTCCTTCTTGGTGCCCAGGCCGGTGCACTCCGGGCAGGCCCCGTAGGGCGCGTTGAACGAGAACACCCGGGGTTCCAGGTCCTCGATCGCCAACGGGTGGTCGTTGGGGCAGGCCAGGTGCTCGGAGTAGCGGCGCTCCCGGGCCGGGTCGTTCTCGGGCAGGTCGACGAAGTCGAGCAGCACCAGACCGTCGGAGAGACCGAGCGCGGCCTCGACCGAGTCGGTCAGCCGCTGCTTGGCGCCCGGCTTGACGCTGAGCCGGTCGATCACCACCTCGATGGTGTGCTTCTCCTGCTTCTTGAGCTTCGGCGGCTCGGTCAGCGGGTGCACCACCCCATCGACCCGGGCGCGGGCGTAGCCCTTGGCCTGGAGTTCGGCGAAGAGGTCGACGTACTCGCCCTTGCGGCCCCGGACCACCGGCGCGAGCACCATGAACCGGGTGCCCTCGGCCATCGCGAGGACCCGGTCGACGATCTGCTGCGGGCTCTGCCGGGAGATCCGCTCGCCGCAGACCGGGCAGTGCGGCTCGCCGATGCGGGCGAAGAGCAGCCGCAGGTAGTCGTAGACCTCGGTGATGGTGCCGACGGTGGACCGCGGGTTGCGCGAGGTGGACTTCTGGTCGATGGAGACGGCGGGGCTCAGGCCCTCGATGAAGTCGACGTCGGGCTTGTCCATCTGGCCGAGGAACTGCCGCGCGTACGACGACAGCGACTCGACGTAGCGGCGCTGCCCCTCGGCGAAGATGGTGTCGAAGGCCAGGCTCGACTTGCCGGAGCCGGAGAGCCCGGTGAAGACGATGAGGGCGTCCCGGGGCAGGTCGAGACTGACGTCACGCAGGTTGTGCTCGCGCGCGCCACGGATGATCAGACGGTCGGCCACGGTGCGGGTGCTCCCGGAAGAAGAATATGAGGCGGATCTGTCCGCTCCGAGTGGGATCTGAGCGGTTTTACGGGGCGCAGAAGGAACGCCTGCGCAACTCTAGCCCCGGGGTACGACAACTTCCCGCACGCCAACATTCCCCCAGCTCACACCGGTCGGCCGACCCCCCGTGCGCGGCCCGCGCCCCGGTCCGGCCGGTCGTGACCGGCCGGACCGGGGCGGTCAGAACCCGCCCGGCAGGGGCGGCGTCGTCGGCCGGGCCGGCCGACGACGGCCACCCCGCCAGCCGCCCCGCCGCTCGGCCGCCAGCCGGCTCTGCCGGCGACCGCTCTCGTACGCCAGCTCCCGCTGGAGCCGACGCCAGCTCTCGAAGCGCCGGCCCGGCAGCTCCCCGGTCTCCACCGCCTCGCGCACCGCGCAGGCCGGCTCGGCGGTGTGCCCGCAGTCGGCGTACCGGCAGCCGGTGGCCAGCTCGGCGATGTCGGTGAACGCCCGGTCCAGCCCGGTGTGCCCGTCGAGCAGGCCCACCGCCCGGACCCCGGGGGTGTCCAGCACCGCGCCGCCGCCGGGCACCGGGACCAGCGCCCGCCAGGTGGTGGTGTGCCGGCCCTTGCCGTCGACCCGCCGGATCGCCTGGGTCGGCATGACCTCCGCCCCGACCAGGGCGTTGACCAGGCTCGACTTGCCCGCACCGGACGGGCCGAGCAGGGCCAGCGTGCGCCCCGCCGCGACCAGCGGACGCAGCGGGGCCAGGCCGGTGCCCCGCTCGGCGCTGACCGGCAGCACCGGCACCCCGGGGGCGAGGGCGGCGAGCTGCCGGGCCACCGCCTGCGGGTCGGCGGCCAGGTCGGCCTTGGTGAGCACCACCAGCGGGGTGGCCCCGGACTCGTGGGCCAGGGCGAGCAGCCGTTCGATCCGGGCGGCGTCCGGCTCCGGGTGCACCGGCTCGATCACCGCGGCGGTGTCGAGGTTGGCGGCGAGCACCCGGCCGCTGGCGTCCTTGCCGGCGGTACGGCGGACCAGCGCGGTCCGCCGGGGCAGCACCGCGTCGACGGTCACCGGGCCGTCCGGCCAGCGGGCCAGCAGCACCCAGTCACCGGCGCACGGCAGGGCGGTCAGGTCACGGGCGGCGGCGGCCAGCACCGCCGGGCCCAGGCTGGCCCGGACCGGTCCGTCCGCGCCGAGCACGGTGCACACCCCCCGGTCGACCCGGGCCACCCGGCCGGGCCGGCGGTCCGGACGCCGCCGCGCGTACGCCGCCCGTTCGGCGTCGAGGCCGAGGGCGGTCAGATCGATGCTCATGTCATCCTCACCGGGGTCGGAACTGGTCGTGGCGCAACACGCGTACTGCGACCGGCATGACCACCACCCCCGTCCGTCGTCCCGGTACCGTGTCAGGCCGACGGTAGGCCGCCGACCGACGCGCCGAAAGCGAATTCCCCGGCGGCGCAACGCTGTCCGGACCGTTAGGGTCGTGGCGTGACGACGGACCCACTGCTGTTGACCGGCGAGGTGGCCGATTCGGCCGCCCGCCTGCTGGAAACCGCCGCCGAGCTCGACGCGGCGGCCGTCGCCGCCCCCAGCCTGCTGCCCGGCTGGACCCGGGGCCACGTGCTGACCCACCTGGCGCGCAACGCCGACGGGCTCGTCAACCTGCTCACCGCCGCCCGCACCGGCGAGGACATCCCGATGTACGAAAGCGTCGCCGCCCGCGACGCCGACATCGCCGCCGGCGCCGGCCGCCCACCCGCCGAGCTGCTGGCCGACCTGCGCCGCAGTACCGACCGGTTCGCCGAGGCGGTGGCCGCGATGCCGGCGTCGGCGTGGAGCGCCACCGTGCAGGCCCGACGCGGCCCGTGGCCGGCCGCCCTGGTGCCCTGGGCCCGGTGGCGCGAGCTGGAGGTGCACCACGTCGACCTGGCCACCGGCTACCGGCCGGCGGACTGGCCGGCCGCGTTCGCCCAGCACCTGCTGCACGAGGTGGCCGGCGGGCTCGCCGAGCGGCCCGACGCGCCCGCGCTGGTGCTGCGGCCCACCGACGGCAACCGGCCGGAGCTGGTGGTGCGCGACACACAGGACGCCCCGCAGGTCGCCGGCAGTTGCGCCGCGCTGGCCGCCTGGTTGATCGGCCGCAGCAGCGGCGACGGGCTGACCGTCACCCCGGACGGTACCCTGCCGAACCCACCGGAATGGATATAGACCGCACATGAGCTACACCGGAGACGTCACCCCCGGCGGCCCGCCCGCCGTGCGGGAACTGGACCGGCTCACCGTCACCAAGGTGTCGGTCGGCCCGATGGACAACAACGCCTACCTGCTGCGCTGCCGCGACACCGGCGCGCAGGTGCTCGTCGACGCCGCGAACGAGGCGCCCCGGCTGCTCGACCTGATCGGCGACGCCGGGCTGACCTCGGTGGTCACCACCCACCGGCACATGGACCACTGGGTCGCCCTGGAGGAGGTGGTGGCCACGACCGGCGCGTCGGCCCTGGTGCACGCCGACGACGCCGAGGGGCTGCCGATCGCGGCGCAGCCCCTGACCGACGGCGACACCGTCGCGGTGGGTGACCAGACGCTGGAGGTGATCCACGTCAAGGGGCACACCCCGGGGTCGATCGCGCTGCTCTACCGCGATCCGGCCGGCACCCCCCATCTCTTTACCGGCGACTCACTCTTTCCCGGTGGCGTCGGCAACACCGACCGGGACCCGGAGCGGTTCGGCCAGCTCATCGACGACGTCGAGCACAAGCTGTTCGACCGGCTGCCCGACGACACCTGGTTCTACCCGGGACACGGCGCGGACAGCACGCTCGGCGCGGAACGGGCGTCGCTGCCGCAGTGGCGGGCGCGCGGCTGGTGATCCGGTGACGGTCCGGCGGTGACCGCCCGGCGTCGGTCAGCCCGGCTGGCCGACGCCGGTCACCGCGCGCAGCCGACGCCGGGTGCCCAGCAGCACCAGGCCGGCCAGCAGCAGGCCGACGGCCATGGTGACCAGCAGCGGGTTGCCGGGCAGCAGCCCGGCCAGAGCCCGCGACGCCGCGCCGAGGGCCAGGTAGAGGCCGGCCCACGCCGCCGCGCCGAACGCGGCGCAGACGACGAACCGGCGGTACGACATCCGCAGGCTCCCGGCCGCCAGCGGCAGCAGCGTGTTGAACACCGGCAGGAAGGGCGCGACGAGCACCATCCGCCCGCCGCCGGAGCGCAGCAGTTGCTCGGCGGCCGACCAGCGGCCCTCGCCGATCCAGTCGCCGACCCGGCTGTGCCGCAGCCGCTCGCCGAAGATCCGCCCGGCGAGGAAGCTCAGCGACCAGCCGGTGAGGCAGCCGGCGACCACGGCGACGACGGTCGCCACCCCGGCGACCGGCCGACCCACCCCCACCGCCGCGAGGATCGCCACGTCGCCGGGGACGAGCACCCCGAGCAGCGGTACGGCGTCGGCGAGCATCACCAGCCCGAGCGCCGCCATCAACAGGGCGGTCGGTAGGTCTCCGAGCTGGGCCAATTCGTCGAGCACGAGATGACGCTACGGCTACCGGGCGTCCCGGCGCATCGGGTCGCGACCCTGATCACTCCCCGAGTTTTCCTGCGGGTTCCCCCCGGGGGCGGCGCAACGGCGTGGCCCGGGGCGTGCCGGCGGGTTCAGTCAGCAGGGGCGGAGCACCTGGACCCGGCGGACCGGGGAGTCGACGGAGGGTTCGGTGGTGGGCACCGGGTAGCTGGCCACCACCTCCAGCACGTCCGGCGGCAGGTGTCCCCGGTCCGGGTCGCCGACCAGCACCTGCGCCCCGCCGTCGGCGGCCCGCCGCAGGTACGGCAGCACCCGTCCAGCCAGCTCCCGGTCGTAGAGGACGTCCCCGGCGAGCAGCAGGTCGGCCCGGGTGCCGTCGTCGTCGAGCAGGTCCTGGTGGCTGGCCTGCACGTGGACCCGGTTGGCCCGCGCGTTGACGGTGACCGCCGCCACCGCGTACGGGTCGACGTCGTTGGCGACGACCTGGGTGGCGCCGGCCAGCGCGGCGGCGATGGCGACGAGTCCGGAGCCGGCGGCCAGGTCGAGCACCCGCCGGCCGGCGGCCAGTTCGGGATGGTCGAGCAGGTGGCGGGCGAGGGCCTGGCCGCCGGCCCAGGCCGACGCCCAGAACGGCGGGGGCAGGGCGTGCCCGGCGTTGGCCTCCATCCGGGCCCACCAGACGATCGCGTCCTCGGCGAGGTGCAGCCGTACCTCGGGCACGAAGGGGGTGGGTACCAACCGCAGCCGGTCCAGCCCGTCGCCCGGCGCGTCGATCTCGCGTTGCAGCTCGGTCAACGCGTCGCCGCGCGGTCGGTTCACCGGTCGAGTGTGCCGCAGCGGCCCCCTTCCGGGGCGACATTCCGCCCACCTGCGAGTTTCCGTCCGCATCCTGCGGCTTTTCAGCCGGCAAAAACCGGATCGGCCGGCTACTGTCGGGGCAGTACAGGGCGATCATCCGCCGCAGCGGCGGGGTCACCCGTTGTAAACAGGGAGAGATGCATGGCAACCGGCACGGTCAAGTGGTTCAACTCGGAAAAGGGCTTCGGCTTCATCGAGCAGGACGGCGGAGGCCCCGACGTCTTCGTTCACTACTCGGCGATCGCCACCAGCGGCTACCGGGAACTGCAGGAGGCCCAGAAGGTCGAGTTCGATGTGACCCAGGGGCAGAAGGGTCCGCAGGCGGAGAACGTCCGCCCGCTGTAAGTCTCCGTGCCGGTGGCGGCGGCCCGGGGCCGCCGCCACCGAGCGCTTCCGGTAGCCGTCGACTCCGCTGCCGGGTCCACTGAAGCCCGGCCGGGTGTTCCCGGTCCGGGCTACCTTTCGTCGACCGGCAGGCCGCCGCGCTGCGGTGGGTGCCGCGTCGCCGGTCGGCGCGCGGCCGCCCCGGTCAGCTCCGCTTGGCGTGGCGCAGGAACGACCGCCAGGCGGTCGGGGCGAAGGTGAGCACCGGCCCGGACCGGTCCTTGCTGTCGCGGACGCCGACGACGCCGGGCAGGTTGGCGGCCACCTCCACGCAGTCGCCGGAGTTGCCGCTGCTGCGGGTGCTCTTGCGCCAGATCGCGCCGGTCAGGTCCATGAGTCTGCCGCCTCCGAGATCAGCTTGATGGTGGCCCCGTGGGACAGCGCCTCCGCACGCACCGACTCCCAGCATCGCCGCAGCGATTGTACGTCCGCCGTCCGTTCGACGAGCGTTCCCTGTAGCTGGTTGTCGAGGTAGGCGACGTCGTCGCCCTCCGGCGGCGTGGCGATCACGAAGGCGCCGTTGAGCCCGGGGTAGGCCCCGGTATCCCTCGGCACCAGGTGCAGGTGCACCCGCGGCCGGTCGGCGATCTCCCGCAGGTGCAGCAACTGTTCCCGCATCACCTTCGGCCCGCCGACCGGGCGTTCCAGCACGGTGTGGTCGAGCACCGCCACGAACAGCGGCGGGGACACCCGGTGCAGGATCTCCTGCCGGGCCAGCCGCGCCGCGACCTGCTGCTCCATCTCGTCGCCGATGAGTTGACTCGCCCCCTCGTGCAACGCGCGGGCGTAGTCCTCGGTCTGGAACAGGCCGGGCACCACCAACGGCTGGAACGAGCACAGCGCGGTCGCCTGCTGCTCGATGGTGACCCACTCGCGGAACCAGGGCATCAGGCTCTCGCGCACCTGGGCGTCCCTGATCCGGGCCAACAGGCCGTCGCTCGCCAGGACGGTGTCGCAGCGCTCGGCGAACTCCCTGCGCGGCGGCCGGCGGCACTGCTCGACGGCGGCGACCAGCGAGGCCGAGTAGTTGACCAGCTCGCCCAGCCCCTCCTGGGACAGCCCCGCCCGCGTCCGCAGCCGACGCAACTCCCCGGCGAACAACTCCAGCATGGGCGCAGGCTCCATCTGCACAACTCCTGTACGTGAAGGACGACGGTGCTGCACGCCCGCCGTGGTGCAGCGCGAATGCCTTCCGACGGTAACGGCATCCTCACCAGACTGTCACCTGTGGCGGACCTGCCCGACGCCGGACAGGGCTCGGGCCGACTCCGCCGGGCCGCCCCCGCCCCCCTGGGGGCGGCCCCTCCAGACCCGAGGAGGTAGCCCGTGGCCCGCCAGGACGCACAGCACCCGCCGGCCGAGAGGGGGTCACCGGTGACCGGTGTCGACGACGGTGTGCCCCGGCGTCGCGGCGTGCCCCCGCCGACGGCCCGGCGAATGATCCCGCACGTTGCCATGCGTCCCCTCTGGCGCTGCCGCAACTGCGGCGCGGAGTGGCCCTGCCAGCCGGCCCGGCTGGGCCTGCTGGTCGAGTACCGGGACGACCGGACCGCCCTGCTGGTCTATCTCGCCGCCCTGATGACCGAGGCCGATCACCAGCTCGGCCAGCTCCACCCCGGGCGACGCCCGGAGCTGACCGACCGCTTCCTCACCTGGGCCAGGGCCCGGGGATGACCGGCCCGGACCAGGGCCCGGCCGGGGACGACCGCCGGCAGCCGTGGGCACCCCTTCCGCAGGAGGCGGGGCGGAAGGGGTGCCCACGGGGTCCTCGGCCGCCGCGGGCCAGGCCGGCGTGCACGGTGCCGTCAGGCCACCAGGCGCTTGGCCAACTCGTCGGCGACCTGCTTGGCGATGGTGGGCGGGATGGCCGCGGCGATCTTCTCCGGGGTGAGCCCGGCCAGGACGCCGGCCACGATCGCCTGCTCGTCGGTGAAGTCCTTGTTGGCCAGTACGGTCAGCGCGGTCTGCAACGAGGCCAGCTGCGCGCCGAGCGACTTCAGGCTCGGGTGCGGGACGACGAAGTCCGGGTTGGTGTGGTCCTCCCCCATCGCCATCCGGGTGTAGATCTGACCCACCGGATTGCGGCCGTCGAGGACGGTCAGGTTCTTGTGGACGGTCTCCAGCCAGGCGTGCTCTTCGGGTGTCATGTCGGTGTCCTCCAGTAGTCCGATGCCGGTCAGGTAGCGCCGGAACAGCGGGGTCTGGTCCCGTCCGGCCTTGGTCGAGTCGCGGAAGAAGCTGAAGTGGGTGTGCCACAGGTGCGAGTCGTCCCCGGAGCTGCGCTTGCCCAGCCGGTCCCACCGCCTGACGACCTTGCCGTCCGGGCTGTAGATGATCTCCCGCAGGTCGCGGCTGTCCGGCGTGTTCGCCCGGCACTGGGCTACGCACCAGGTGGAAAACGTCTGGAGGTTGTGCGTGGCGCCCCCGGAGCGCACGGTGAACGTGCCCACGTCCAGCCCGGAGGCGTAGAGGGTGAGGCCGCCGGAATCCCGGGGCGACTCCACCACCGAGTAGTCGTTGGTGACCACCCGGTCGGAGCCGCAGTGGTAGCCACCCCGGTGGGCCGGGTCACCGACGATCCCCACCGCGGCGGGGTCGAGGCTCTTGATGGTGTCGAGCAGGAGCCGGCGGACCGCCAGCAGGTTGGCCGGAGCCGTCGTCATGACGTCCCCTCTCCGCGGCCGGCCCAACGGTGCCGGCTGCTTCGGCATCAGGCCAGGGTCGGGAACCGTCGTCACTCCACGTAGGCGGTGTCTGCGGGGAGAACGGGGCCCGACCGCTGGTGCACGTCATCGAGCGTTGCGAAAGACGATAGCCCTGGTTGCCAAAAAAGTCCCAGCTCAGACGGGTTGTCTACAGATAGGTACAAGCTGGGAGCCGGCTGGGACCACCGGCAGCACGAGCCGCGACGGATGCGATGGATCATGCAGGATCTGCCGGGTTCCAGCGCGGAGCGTGATCGCCGCACCGAGCGGTTCCCCGGTGCCGGGGTTGCGCGCGTAGCGGGGATGGGCACCCCCGGACACCTGCACCCGCAGCCGGTGACCGACCGCGAACCGGTGCGCCACCGGCCACAGCGGCACCGGCACCCGGGTCACCCCGTCCGGGTCGACCGGGAACCGGCCGGGGGCGACCCGGACCAGGCCGTCGCAGACGTTCCAGGACCGGCCGCGCCGGTCCACGTCGCACAACCGCACGAAGACGTCCAGGTACGACAGTTCGCTGCGGACGTGGATCTCGGCGTGCACCGGGCCGACCACCTCGACCGGCCCGGTCAGCACCGCGCCGGTGTAGACCAGCACGTCGGGCCGGGCCTCGACCCGACGGTTGTCGACCGAACCGGCACGCTGGGCCACCAGCAGCGGGCCGCCCAGCGACGGGGTGGGGTCGGCCGGGTCGTACCGGATGGTGTCGGGGGGCGACGCGGCCGGCGGCTGCGGGTCGAGCCGGCCCCCGGCGTGCAGGTGCCAGGGGGTGCCGGTGGCCGGCGGGGGCCACTCGGGCAGGTCCCGCCAGCCACCGCCGTCCCCGCCGACGTGCACCCGCACCGGGGCGCGCGGCGACGGCGGCCGGCCGTGCAGGTGGGCGTCGAGCCAGCCCAGCCCTTCCCGCAGCGCCTCGGCCAGCAGGCCGGGGCTGCCGTGCGTCCACGGGCCGACGGTGAGCCGGGTGGGCACGCCCGCCGCCCGCAGCGCGGCGTGGTCGGCGAGCTGGGCGGGGAGGAAGATGTCCTGCCAGCCGCTGACCATCGTCACCGGGGCGCGCACCTCGGCGATCCGCGCGTCGAAGACCCGGGTCCGCCAGTAGTCGGCGTCCGGGGTGTGGTGGCGCAGCCACTCCTGGAAGAACGGCACGGTCACCCCGGTCGCCACCCGGTCGGCCTCGGCCAGCGGCAGGTGGGCCAGGGCGGCGGCCAGCCGGGGCTGCCCGCGCTTGAGTTCCCACTGCCGGGCCAGCCACGGCACGGTCTGCGCCTGGAGCAGTTCGGCCCAGGTGAGCACCGTGTCCAGGGCGAAGGACTCCCCCGCGTACGTCGAGTCGCGGGTGGTCGAGGCGGTGACCACCGCGACCATCGCGGCCAGCTCGTCGCCCGCGTCGGCGGCCAGCGCCCACTGGACGAAACCCTGGTAGCTGGCCCCGAACATGCCGAACCGGCCGGTGTACCAGGGTTGCCGGCGCAGCCAGTCGACCGTGTCCAGGCCGTCGTCGCGCTCGTGCACCAGCGGGTCGAACACCCCGTCGGAGCCGTCGGTGCCCCGGCAGGACTGGATCACCAGGTGGAAGCCGCGACCGGCGACGAGCCGGCCGAGCAGCCGCATCGGCCCGCCCCGCCCGTACGGGGTGCGGATCAGCACGGTCGGCGCGCCGGGCAGCCGGGGGGCGTAGTGGTCGGTGCGCAGCCGCGCCCCGTCGCGGGCCCGGACCGTGACGCCCCGGGTGACGTCGACCCGGTGGGTGGCGGCGGTCGGCAGGCGCAGCACGGCGGCCGCGAGGCGGGCGAGCGACAGGTCCGGCACGGCGCTCAGTCCGCCGGCCGGCGGGACGGCTCGGCGCGGGCGGCCCGCATCACGTCGCGGTGCTCCCGCATCGAGGCGACCATGGTGGCCAGGAACCGGTGCACGACCGCCAGCTCGTCGTCGGTGAACCGGGCCATCACCTCGTCGGTACGCCGGCCGAGCGGGCCGAAGAAGCTCATCGCCAGTGCGGCCCCCTGGTCGGCGTAGTGCAGGAACACCTTGCGCCGGTCGGCGGTGTCGCGGTCGCGCCGGATGTGCCCGGCGCGTTCCAACCGGTCGACCAGCGCGGTCACCGACCCGGAGGAGAGGTTGAGCTGTTCGCCCAGCCGGCCGGGGGTGATCGGGTCGCCGAGCAGTTCGGCGTCCATGACGGCGATCAGGGCGTGCAGGTCGGTCGGGTTGAGCCCGTGCAGGTTGGCGAACGCGTGCCCGATGTGCTGCGCGTCGACCGAGTACCGCCGCAGGTCGTTGGTGATGTCGGCCACCATCCGCCCGCGCGGGTCGTCCCGCCGCCGATACATCCCGTGCGTTGCCACGCCCGCCGTTGCCCCCTGTCGCCGTGTCCGGTTGCAGCATAGAACAGCTGCCGATAATCTCGCCTATCAAGATACTCGAAGGACGGGTTATCTTCCCGTCCAGGTTCCCACCGACAGACCACGAGGGCCTCCGATGTCTCTGTTCACCCGCGTCGCCCGCAGCCGGCTCGCCGCCTGGCTCACCGTGGCCGCCGCGATCGTCGTCGGCGCGGTCGTCTTCGGGCTCCCCAGGCCCGACAACCCCGCCCCCGTCTCGGCCACCGGCCTGTCCGTGCAGTGGCAGTCGACCCAGGTGGAACGCCTCCAGGACCAACTACCCGACAGCGACGTCCAACCGGCGATCATCGTGGTCAGCCGGGACGACGGCAGCCCGCTGACCGACGCCGACCGGGCCGCCGTCACCGACCGCGCAGGCGCGCTGGGCCGGCTCGCCGTCGGCGGCCAGGTCAGCCCACCCCAGGTCTCCCCCGACGGCACCGTCGCGCTGCTCGCCGTCCCGCTGGACACCGCCGGCGGCCAGCAGGCCGTCGCCGACGAGGTGGCGAAGGTCCGCGACAGCCTCACCGGCCTGCCCGACGGGCTCACCGCCGCGGTCACCGGCGCACCCGCGTTCACCGCCGACCTGACCAAGGTCTTCGAGGGTGCCGACATCACCCTGCTCGCCGTCACCGCCGGTGTGGTCGCCCTGCTGCTGCTGGTCACCTACCGCAGCCCGTTCCTGTGGATCGTGCCGCTGATCGTCGTCGCCGCCACCGAACAGCTCACCCTGCGGGCCGTCGACACCATCGTTCCGGCCGTCGGCATCAACCTCCAGGAGGGCGCGGTCACCGGCATCGCCAGCGTGCTGGTCTTCGGCGCCGCCACCGACTACGCCCTGCTGCTCATCGCCCGCTACCGGGAGGAGTTGCGCCGCGACGAGGACCGGTTCGCCGCCATGCGCGCCGCCGTCCGCCGGACCGCCGAACCGATCCTCGCCAGCGGCGGCACCGTCGTGCTCGGCGTGCTCACCCTGCTGCTGTCCGAGCAGGAGACCAACCGGGCGCTCGCCGTGGCCTGCGCCACCGGCGTCGTGTTCGCCATGCTCTCCGCGCTGTTCGTGCTGCCCGCCGTGCTGGTCATCTTCGGCCGGGGACTGTTCTGGCCGTTCGTGCCCAGGGTCGGCGGCCCCGCCCGGGAGGGCAGGCTGTGGGGCCGGCTCGGCGTCGCCGTGGTCCGCCGCCCGCTGCCGGTCGCCGTGCTGTCCACCCTGCTGCTCGCCGGCCTCGCCCTCGGCGGGCTCACCCTGCGCACCGGGCTGTCCGAGACCGAACAGTTCCGGGTCAAGCCCGAGGCGGTCGCCGGCGCCGAGACGCTGGCCCGCGCCTTCCCCGCCGGCACCACCCAGCCGGTGGCGGTGCTCACCAACCCGGGCGCCGCCGCCGAGGTCACCCGCACCGCCGCCGCCGTGCCCGGGGTCGCCTCCGCCCGGCCCGGCGTGGCCGGCGCGGCCGTCGCCCAGGTCGACGTGGTGCTCACCGACGAACCGGGCAGCCCGGCCTCCGACCGTGCCATCGCGGCGCTGCGCGATGCGGTCGCCGCCGTGCCCGGCTCCGCGCCGCCGACCGTCGCCGGTGCCGACCCGGCCGAGGGCGCGCTCGTCGGCGGTACCGTCGCGGCCACCTACGACTCCGACGAGGCCAACACCCGGGACCTGCGGCTGATCCTGCCGATCATCCTGGTGCTCGTCTTCGCCGTGCTGGTGGCGCTGCTGCGCGGCCTGCTCGCCCCGCTGCTGCTGGTGCTCACCGTGATCGCGTCCTTCTTCGCCAGCCTCGGCGCGGCGTGGCTGCTCTTCGACCACGTGCTGGACTTCCCCGCGCTGGACAGCGGGGTGCTCCTGCTGGCCTTCGTGTTCCTCGTCGCGCTCGGCGTGGACTACAACATCTTCCTGGTCACCCGGGCCCGGGAGGACGCCCGCCGGGCCGGCACCCGCGACGGCATGCTCTCCGCCCTGCGGGTCACCGGCGGGGTGATCACCAGCGCCGGCATCCTGCTCGCCGCGGTCTTCGCCGTCCTCGGCGTGCTGCCGCTGATCCTGCTCACCCAGATCGGCATCATCGTGTGCATCGGCGTGCTGCTCGACACGCTGCTGGTGCGCACCGTGCTGGTGCCGGCGCTGGCGTTCCTGCTCGGCGACCGGTTCTGGTGGCCCGGCCGGATCGACCGGGAGGCCGACGACGACGCCGGGGCGGCCACGCCCGCGCCGGCCGTCGCCGCCCGGGACTGACCCGCCCACCCGACCCGCCCCGGCCGGGGTCCCCACCTGCACCAGTGGGGACCCCGGCCGGCGGCGCACCCCGGTGGATGTGTCGCCCGTCACGGCCGCTCCGGTCACCGGGAGCAGTGCCCGGACGGGCCGGCACGGGCCCGCGTACGCTAGGAGACCGACCAGCAGGGTCGACTCCCCCGGCACCGACAGACCGAAGATCACCGCGGCCTCGCCGCGGTGGCCGTCGCGACGACCAGGTGCCCGGCCGGCCGGTGGGCCGGTCGGCCCGCCGGTGGGCTCGGCAGACCCGCCGCTGGCACGGCCGGAACAGCAGTTCCGGCACAGATCCGGGCGGTGACGGGACGACCCCGACACCTGCCCCGGCAACCGCAGACAGGAGTATGGAGGGTATGCAGCTTCGCACCGACCTCCGCAATGTCGCCATCATCGCCCACGTAGACCACGGCAAGACGACCCTGGTCGACGCCATGTTGCGGCAGGCCGGCGCCTACGGGGCCCGTGGTGAGAACACCGAGCGCGTCATGGACTCGATGGATCTCGAACGGGAAAAGGGCATCACCATCCTGGCCAAGAACACCGGCGTGCGCTACCTCCCGGCCGACGGCTCCGACCCGGTCACCATCAACATCATCGACACCCCCGGCCACGCCGACTTCGGCGGCGAGGTCGAACGGGGCCTGACCATGGTCGACGGGGTGGTGCTGCTGGTCGACGCCAGCGAGGGCCCGCTGCCGCAGACCCGGTTCGTGCTCCGCAAGGCGCTCAAGGCGCGGATGCCGATCATCCTGGTGATCAACAAGGTGGACCGGCCCGACGCCCGGATCAAGGAGGTCGTGGACGACACCTACGAACTCTTCCTCGACCTGGACGCCGACGAGGAGCAGATCGACTTCCCGATCGTCTACGCCTGCGCCCGCGACGGCATCGCCTCGCTGACCCAGCCCGCCGACGGCTCGGTGCCCGACGACAGCACCAGCCTGGAGCCGCTGTTCCGGACCCTGCTCGACACCATCCCGCCGCCCTCCTACGACGAGGGCGCTCCGCTCCAGGCGCACGTCACCAACCTGGACGCCTCGCCGTTCCTCGGCCGGCTGGCACTGTGCCGGGTGCGCCAGGGCACCATCGCCAAGGGCCAGACGGTGGCCTGGTGCCGCACCGACGGCAGCACCCAGCGGGTACGCATCTCCGAACTGCTGATGACCGAGGGGCTGGAGCGCAAGCCGGCCGACTCGGCCGGGCCGGGCGACATCATCGCCGTCGCCGGCATCCCCGAGATCATGATCGGGGAGACCCTGGCCGACGCGGAGAACCCGGTCCCGCTGCCGATGATCACCGTGGACGAGCCGGCCATCTCGATGACCATCGGCACCAACACCTCGCCGCTGGTCGGCCGGGTCAAGGGCGCCAAGGTCACCGCCCGGATGGTCAAGGACCGGCTCGACAAGGAGCTGATCGGCAACGTGTCGCTGCGGGTGCTGCCCACCGAGCGGCCGGACGCCTGGGAGGTGCAGGGCCGTGGTGAGCTGGCCCTGGCCATCCTGGTCGAGCAGATGCGCCGCGAGTCCTACGAGCTGACCGTCGGCAAGCCGCAGGTGGTCACCAAGGAGATCGACGGCAAGACCTGCGAGCCCGTCGAGCGGCTGACCATCGACGCCCCCGAGGAGTACCTGGGCGCGATCACCCAGCTCCTGGCCACCCGCAAGGGCCGGATGGAGCAGCTGGTCAACCACGGCACCGGCTGGATCCGGATGGAGTGGCTGGTGCCGGCGCGCGGCCTGATCGGCTTCCGTACCGAATTCCTCACCGACACCCGGGGCACCGGCATCCTGCACCACGTCTTCGAGTCCTACGAGCCGTGGTTCGGTGAGCTGCGTACCCGCAACAACGGGTCGCTGGTGGCCGACCGCTCCGGCGTGGTCACCCCGTTCGCGATGATCAACCTCCAGGAGCGCGGCCAGCTCTTCGTCGAGCCCACCACCGAGGTGTACGAGGGCATGATCGTCGGGGAGAACTCCCGCTCCGACGACATGGACGTCAACATCACCAAGGAGAAGAAGCTCACCAACATGCGGGCCTCGACCTCCGACGAGACCGAGAAGCTGATCCCCCCGCGCAAGCTCTCCCTGGAGCAGGCGCTGGAGTTCTGCCGCGAGGACGAGTGCGTCGAGGTGACCCCGGTCGCCGTACGCATCCGCAAGGTGGTGCTGGACCAGACCCAGCGCGGCCGGATGGCCGCCCGCCGCAAGCACGCCGGCTGACCCACCCGCAGCCCCCGGTCCGTCACCCGGACCCGGTCGGCGGTTTCCGGAACAGACGCCCGCCCCGGCATGATCACAGAGATCACGCCGGGGCGTTCGTCATGGCGGTCGGGTGTCGCTGCGCCGGTCCGGCGGCCGTGCTCAACCGCCGAGAAGAGCGCGCTCACGGATTCGCGGGCCCTGTCCGGTCATCCGGTCGGGTGCGGCGGCTGCCGGCCTCGCGGGGACGGTGACCTTCCGCAGCAGGACATGGCAGATCGGGTACAGCAGAGCCCCGTCCAGATAGTGGCAGAACATGGCACCGAGGTACGACGGGCCGCCCCACGCGTTGCGGGGAAAGTTCGGGTCCAGTCCGGCGAAGACCTGCTTGCCGATGCGCCAGGCCATGTACACCTCCAGCAGCACGAGGAAGGCGACGGCCAGGCCCCGCAGCACACCGACCACGCCGAGGCCGGAGCGGAACGTCGCCCCGATCCGGGCGGCGATCGGACGTCCGAGCGGCGTGAAGACCACCTTCCAGCCGAGCGGGCTGCGGCGGGCTGCCACCACGTACCAGACGGTGACCACGGCGAGGACGACGAGGTGGGGAAGCCACGCCTCGGTCCCCGGGATCTGCGGTTCGAGCTGGGGCGAGCGGTTGAGGTAGGTCACCACGCCGCTGGCCAGTCCTGCGACGGTGGCAACGGTGGCGGTGATGACGGCGGGGCGGGACAGGTGCAGCCGGTGGTTTGTCATGCCCCTACGCTCGGCCACACCGCCCGATCCGCGCGTCGCTCTCCAGCATGATCCGCAGCGTCCCTCCGGGGTCGCCCCGTCATCCTGCAGCATGACGCCCGTACCCGTGAGCCCTGGTTAACGTGATCCACATGCGACTGCGCCGCCCCGGTCTCCCACCGTTCGACCTGCTCGATGTCGCCCTCGCGGTCGGGTCGTTCGGGCTGTTCACCCTTCCCGTGCTGCTCCGTGGCTCCGGACACGCCCCGACGGCGGCGATCGCCGTGTTGGGCGCCGCCGCGACCGTGCCGCTGGTGGTGCGCCGGTCGGCCCCGGTGCTGGTGCTGGTCACGGTGTCGCTGGTCCTCGTCGTGGCGGCGGTGGCCGATGTCGGGTTCACCGTGTTCCACAGCAACGCGGGCCCGGCGCTGGGCATCGCGGTGCTGACGGTGGCCGACCGGCTGCCGCCCGCCCGGTCGCTGCGGGCGAGCGTGGCCGCGGTCGGGCTGGTCACCGTGGCGGAGGTGACCGCCATGCAGATACATCCGGGCACCGGGCAGAACGCGATCCAGCTGGTGCTCGCGATCCCGGCGTGGTTGCTCGGGTACGCGTTCGGTGCCCGCCGGCAGGCGGAACGACGGTTGCGCGCGGAGGAGCAGGAGCGGGCGCGGGAGGCCGAGCGTCGGGTCCGCGCGGAGGAACGGGTGCGGGTGTCGGCGGACGTCCACGACATCGTGTCGCACACGCTGAGCATGATCGCGGTACGGTCGGGGGTGGCGCGGATGGTGCTCGAACAGCGGCCGGACGAGGCACTGGTCGCGCTGTCGGCGATCGAGACAGCCAGCCGCAGCGCGCTGGACGAGTTGCGCACGGTGCTGCACTCGTTGCGCGACGTTCCGGGCGACCCACGGCGCACCGGCGGCGCACTGAACGTCGGCCCGGCCGCCGAGCGGCCGACGCTCGCCCACCTCCGTTCGCTCGTCGGCAACCTGCGTGACGACGGCTATCCGATCACCCTCACGTTGGCCACGGACGCCGCCGCATCGCCACCGGTCGAGGAGTCGGCCTATCGCGTCGTGCAGGAGGCTCTGACGAACGTGGTACGCCACGCCGGCCGGGTGGCGACATCCGTCGAGGTCGGGCAGGACCCGCACGGGCTGAGCATCGCGGTGTCCAACTCCGCCCCGGTCGCGGGCACGTCCGGGGCCGGCCACGGTTCCGGACACGGCCTGGCCGGGATGCGCGACCGGGTCGCCCTGTACGACGGCACGGTCACGGCGGGACCGCGTCGCGACGGTGGTTTCGCGGTGCTCGTCCGTTTCCCGTCAGGGCCGGTGAACCGGTCCGGAGACGTCGACCGGGACGGGGCGGACAGCCGTGGGTGACCTCGACGCCGGCACCGGCGGCTCGACGGCACCGGTCCGGGTGCTGGTCGTGGACGACGAGGCGTTGGTCCGCGCCGGGTTCCGCGTCCTCCTGGAGGCCTCACCGGGGCTCACGGTGGTCGGCGAGGCGGCCGACGGTGCCGCCGCGGTCCGCCAGTGCCGCGCGCTGAAGCCGGACGTCCTGCTCATGGACATCCGCATGCCGGTCATGGACGGCCTGGAAGCCACCCGCCACATCGCCGACGACGACAGCATCGACGCCCGCGTACTGATCGTCACGACGTTCGGGGAGGACGAACACGTCTTCGCCGCGTTGCGCGCCGGAGCGAGCGGGTTCGTCCTCAAGGACACACCCCCGGAGGATCTGCTCGCCGCCATCCGCATCGTCGCCGGTGGCGAGGCGCTGCTGACCCCACGGGTGACCACGCGGCTGGTCGCCGAGTTCGTGCGCAACACCTCCGTCCGGAGCACCCCGGTGACCCGCCCGGACGGGCTTACCGACCTGACCGAGCGGGAACGTGAGGTGCTCGTCCAGGTCGCGGCCGGAAAGTCGAACGCGGAGATCGCCGACGACCTCACCGTCAGCCTCAACACGGTGAAGACCCACGTGAGCCGGCTGCTGTTCAAACTGTCGGCCCGCGACCGGGCACAACTCGTCGTGTGCGCCTACGAGTGCGGTCTGGTGACACCAGGAAAGTAGGGGGCAGCGGGTCACGGCGGCGCGACGACACCGCCGGCACGTCCCGGCACCCTCCCGGAAGCCGCCGGGCCGTCCCGGTGGGCCGGATTCGGCTAGCGTCACGGGCATGACCTGGGATGACCTCGACGCCCGGCTGGACCGGGTGCCCGGCACCGTCTCGGCGTACCTGGGCCGACCCGACGCCCCACCCACCTGGACCCGCACCCCCGACGCCACCCACTACGCGGCCAGCACCATGAAGGTCGCGGTGCTGCTGGCCCTGTACCGGGCCGCCGAGGCCGGCACGCTCGACCTGGACACCCCGGTGCCGGTGGTCAACGACTTCACCTCGGCCCGGCCGGGCGCACCCCGGTTCGCCTGCGCCCGGGCCTACGACAACGACGACGCCGTCTGGCAACGGCTCGGCGGGCGGGTCACCCCGCGCTGGCTCGCCGACCGGATGATCACCCGGTCCGGCAACCTCGCCACCAACCTGATCATCGAACTCCTCGGCCTGCCCGCCGTCGCCGAGGCGTGGCGGCTCGCCGGGGCCCGGCACAGCGTCACCGGCCGGGGCATCGAGGACGCCGCCGCCCGGGAGTCCGGCATCACCAACCTGGTCACCGCCGCCGACCTGGCGGCCCTGCTCGGCGGGCTGGCCCTCGGCGCGCACCGGCCCGGCCCGCTAGCCTCCCCGGCGGCCTGCACCGCCATGGTCGACGTGCTGCTCGACCAGCGCCACCGCGACGACCTCGCCGCCGGACTGCCCGCCGGCACCCGGATCGCCCACAAGAACGGCTGGGTACGCGGCGTGCGGCACAGCGCCGGCGTGGTCCTGCCCGACGACGCCCCGGCGTACGTGATCGCCGTCTGCTTCACCACCGACCCCGCCACCGCGCCCGACGACCTCGACGCCTGCCGGCTGCTGGCGGAGGTCTCGGCGACCGCCTGGGCCGCCCGGCACGACCTCACCGGCTGACCCGCGCATCAGTCCAGCAGATGGGTCCGCAGGGCGTCCCGGAGCCGTGGGGTCACCCCCAACCCGTCGGCCAGGTACGCGTCGAACGACCCGTGCCGGCGGCGCACCTCGTCGAAGCCGGCGTCCAGGTACTCCGGGCGCACCTCCAGCACCGCCCGGACCGTCTCCGGGTCCAGCTCCGGCCGCCGCCGCAGCATCGCCGCGGACGCCTCGCCGCGCAGCTCCACCGTCAACGCGTTGTGCCGCAGATAGTCGGCCCGGACCGTCTCCTCGTCGACGCCGAGGGCGGTGAGCAGCACCACCGCCAGCCACCCGGTGCGGTCCTTGCCCGCCGAACAGTGGAACAGCAGCGGCAGGTTGACCGGGTCGGCCGCCAGCCGCACCGCGCGGGCGAACCCCTCCCGGGCCACCGAGCCGCTGACGAACCACCGGTAGAGCTCCTCCATCGCCGCCGCCGCACCCCGCCGGGCCGCCTCGTCGTGGCCGGTGAGGTCGTGACCGAGCAGCACCGCCGACAGGTAGCCGAACCCGGGGTGCGCCGGGTCGAGCACCGGCAGCCGCACCAGGTGGGGGTCACCGACCAGCCGGTTCGGCGGGGCGGACGCCGTCTCGGTGTCGTCGCGCAGATCCACCACGCAGGCCGGGGCGAGCCGGCCCAGCACCGTCAGGTCGGCCTCGGTCAACCGGCCCAGCGCCGGGGTGCGGATCAGTCGGCCGGGGCGTACCCGCCGGCCGTCACGGGTGGGCAGTCCGCCCAGGTCACGGGCGTTCGGCGCACCCGCCAGCGTCCAGCTTCCCACGGTCATCGGCGCGCTCCTTCGGTGACGACGTGCGTATAGGGTGCCGCACATGACGATCGCCGTGGTACGCACCCACCGGCTGTCCGCGCCGCTGCACACCCCGTTCGTCACCGCGCTGCGGCGCACCACCACCGTGGAGACCCTGGTGGTGGAGGTGACCGACACCGACGGGCGGTCCGGCTTCGGCGAGGCCCCGCAGGTGTGGCAGGTCACCGGGGCGTCGGTGGCCGGCGCGGAGTCCTGCGTCCGGGACGTGCTCGCCCCGGCGGTGGTCGGTCGGGACGCCGACGACGTGCTGGCCCGCTGCGCCGAGGTCGCGGCGGCGGTGGCCGGCAACGAGGCGGCCCGGGCCGCGCTGGACGTGGCGCTGCACGATCTGGCGGCACGGCGGCTCGGCGTACCCCTGGTGCGGTTGCTCGGTGGGACGGCGCTGCGGGTGCCGACGGACGTCACGCTGGCCGCCGGGGCCGGCGCGGACCTGGCGGTGGCCGCCCGGCAGCGGTGCGACGAGGGCTTCGACGTGCTGAAGCTGAAGGTCGGCACCGACCCGGCGGGCGACCTGGAACGGGTCCGCGCCGTCCGGGCGGCCGTCGGCCCGCAGGTGCGGCTGCGGTTGGACGCCAACCAGGGGTGGACGCCCCGGGAGGCGGTCCGGGTGATCCGGGGTGTCGAGGACGCCGGGCTCGACGTGGAGCTGGTCGAACAGCCGGTGGCCCGGTGGGACCTGGACGGCATGGCCTGGGTCGCCGACCGGGTGGACGTGCCCATCCTCGCCGACGAGGCGGTGTTCGGGGTGCGGGACCTGGTCGCGGTGATCCGGCGCCGGGCGGCCGACCTGGTCAACGTCAAGCTCGCCAAGTGCGGTGGCCTGCGCCCGGCGCGGACCCTGCTGGAGTTGGCCCGGGAACACGGTATGGGCACCCTGGTCGGGTCCATGATGGAAAGTCAGGTCGGGGTCGGCGCGGCGGCCAGCCTGGCCGCCGCCTACCGGACCAGCGCCGTGTCCGACCTGGACGCCGCCTGGTGGCTGGCCTGGTCACCGGTGCGCGGAGGGCTGCGTTACGAGGGTGCGACGGTGGTGCTGCCGGACGCGCCAGGGCTCGGCATCACCGCCGTGACCGAAACAAAGATTCAGCACCGAGGTTGATGATCGCAGCTTTTCTTCCTATGGTCCGGGTGGGGCACCGACGCGTGAGCCGGAGGTCGACGTGGAGTTGGAGCCGGGCCGGGAGGCCGTCGTCCGGGTGGCCGTCGCCACCCTCTGGACCGACCCCGCGGCGACCCGCCCGGTCGACCGGCCCGCCCTGGCGGTGCCCTCGGACACCGACGGCTGGATCACCGGGATGGACGCCGACCAACGGGTCGGCGACTGTGTGCTCAGTCAGCTGCTGCTCGGCGAACGGGTGCTGGTGACCGCGCTGCACCCCGACGGCTGGGCCCGGGTGGTCGCGGTGCAGCAGGCAGCACCCCGCCTCGATACGCGCGGCTACCCCGGCTGGCTGCCCGCCGCCCAGCTCACCCCGGCCACCCCCGGCGGCGGCCCGGCCGATCCGCTCGTCGTCGACGCGGTCAGCACCGGCCTGCGGGTCACCCCCGCCGGCCCGGTCGCCCTGCCCGGGGTCGTCCTCGGCACCCGGCTGCACCCGGCCGGTCCCGCCGTCGACGGGTGGCGGCCGGTCCGGGCACCCGGGCGGCCCGGTCCGCTGTGGGTCCCCGAGGCCGACGTCACCGACCTGCCGGACACCCCGCCGACGGCCGACGACGTGCTCGCCGTCGCCACCCGGCTGCGCGACGTCGCGTACGTCTGGGGTGGGCTGTCCGGGCACGGGATCGACTGTTCCGGCCTGGTCCACCTGGTGTGGCGACGGCTCGGCGTGACACTGCCCCGCGACGCCGACGACCAGGCGGCGGCCACCACGCCCGTACCGGCCGGTGAGGAACGCCCCGGCGACCTGTACTTCTTCGCCCGGCCGGGGCGGGGCATCCACCACGTCGGCCTGGTGACCGCCGGGCGGGGGCCACGGATGCTGCACGCCTGCTACCGGCAGCGGCGGGTGCTGACCGAGCCGCTGCCGCCCGACCGGGTCGCCACCCTGGTCGGCGCGCACCGGGTCCGACCGGGAACGGGCGCCACCGCAGTGCGGTGACGCCCGTCGGTGGCACTACGGTCAGCGACGCGCCTCGACCAGCTCACGCCGCCGGTCCCGGGACGACTTGACCAGGCTGGCCACCGTCGCGACGGCGAGACAGCCGATGATGACCGACAACGACAGCCAGATCGGGATGTGCGGGGCCCAGCCGATGGGCTCACCACCGTTGAGGAACGGCAGCTTGTTGTCGGCCAGCGCCTCCAGCACCAGCTTGACGCCGATGAAGCCGAGCACCACCGCCAGGCCGTAGCTGAGGTAGACCAGCCGGTCGAGCAGCCCGCCGACCAGGAAGTAGAGCTGCCGCAGGCCCATCAGCGCGAAGACGTTCGCGGTGAAGACCAGGTACGGCTCCTTGGTGATCCCGAAGATCGCCGGGATCGAGTCCAGCGCGAAGATCAGGTCGGTGGTGCCGATCGCGATCATCACCACCAGCATCGGGGTGAACAGCCGCCGGCCGGCCTCGTGGGTGGTGAGCTTCGCGCCGTCGTAGTCCCGCGACAGCGGCAGCGCCTTGCGGCTCCACCGGATCAGGACGTTCTCCTTGAACTCGTCCTCCTCCGGCTCGCCCTGGCGGGCCAGGTTGATCGCCGTGTAGATGAGGAACGCGCCGAAGATGTAGAACACCCAGGAGAACTGGGAGATCAGCGCCGCACCGGCGGCGATGAAACCACCGCGCATGACCAGGGCCAGCACGATGCCGATGAGCAGCACCTTCTGCTGGTACTTCCGGGGCACCCGGAACCGGGCCATGATGATCACGAAGACGAAGAGGTTGTCCACCGAGAGGCTGTACTCGGTGAGCCACCCGGTGTAGAACTGGCCGGCCACGTCGCCACCGGCGGTGACCCACAGCCCGGCCCCGAACAGCAGCGCCAGGCCGACGTAGAAGCTGACCCAGAGGCTCGACTCACGGACGCTGGGCTCGTGCGGCCGGCGGCCGATGATGAAGAGGTCGGCGAGCAGCACCGCCGTCAGTGCGACGAGGGTTCCCGCCCACACCATTCCGGACACGTTCAATCCATTCCTCCGGCAGACACGCGGCGTCGGGCACACCGTACGCCGCGTGACGGCGAGGTGGGCGACGACGCACACACTGGTGACTGTCGGAGGTCTCTTCCGCCAGCGACCCGCTGGCGGGGCGCTGACCGGCGGAGCCGGGTCGAGCTGTCGGGTGACGCTCGACCGTGCTGACGACTCCGTCGCGGGGGAATACTCCCCTCCTCGGCCGCCATTGTTCACCATCGAGGGCTGCGGGCGCATCTCCTGCGGCGTGCATTGCCGGCAGCATCACGTTCCGACCTCACCCGACCTGGCCGTCCGCTCCCCTCCGGACCACACCGCCTGGGCATCCTAGGAGGCTAGGTGTAGCGGGAAACGCCTGATTGGTGGCGTTCTGCGGGATCGGGGGTGGAGTCGCCCCGGCGCACCACGGGCGGGGTGCGGCGTGGCAGGCTGTCGGCATGGTGCTTGAGGTCGCGCTCATCGACGTACTGCCCGGACACGAGGACGATTTCGCCGCCGCCTACGCGCAGGCGCACGCCATCATCGTCGCCGCCGAGGGATGCCGCTCGGTCCGGATGACCCGGGGCATCGAGTCCCCCTCCCGATTCGTGCTGCTGGTCGAGTGGGACTCGGTGCAGGCACACGAGGACAACTTCCGGGCCACCGAGGCGTTCGGCAGGTGGCGGGCGCTGATCGGCCCGCACTTCGCCGGTCCACCCCGGGTCGAGCACTTCGTCGACGTACCGGCCTGAGCCGGGTCGGCACCGCGGTCCGGCCGGCGTCCCGACGGCCTCCGACAACTTCCTGAAAAATTTACTCCGGTCGATCCGAATCTGTCGTACCCCTGGGATACCGTGCGGCGCACGCGCGGCGACCGGTCCCGACACGTTCGGGGGTGCCGGGTCCGGTGCTCGCGCGGTGAGCCGTCGTGGCCGCCGGCCGCCGGGTCGACCCCGGTGACCGGCCGGCCCCGCCGTCACCGCCGCCACCGACCGCCCCGGCGCACCGTCGCCACCCGCAGCCTCGGCCCACCCTCGCCACCGGGGCGGCCTCGGCAGCCCGTCGACGCACCGGCGGTGGGCGTCGTGCGGGGTTAATCCGTGGCGTCCGCCACGGCGGGCCGGTTGACTGCCCGGATGACCGCACGGGTGTTCCTGGTGACCGGGGTGAGCCGCCGGATCGGCATCGGCGCGGCGGTCGCCCGCATCCTCGCCGCCGACGGGCACCGGCTGCTGCTGACCGGGCTGCCCGGCTACGACGAGGCGCAGCCCTACGGCGGCGACCCGCAGGGCGTACCGGCGCTGCTGGCCGAGCTGGGCGGGGTCACCGCTTACACTGCGGCCGACCTGCTCGACCCGGCTGCCCCGGCCGCGCTGGTCGCCGAGGCGGTACGCCGGCACGGCCGGCTCGACGGCGTGGTGGCGACCCACGCCTACTCCACCCCCACCAGCCTGGGCGGATTGGACGCCACAGAAATCGACAGGCACCTGCTGGTGAACGTCCGGGCCACGCTGCTGCTGGCCGACGCGTTCGCCACCGCCTTCACCGCCGGGTCGGGCGGCCGGCTGGTGCTCTTCTCCAGCGGCCAGCGCCTCGGCCCGATGCCCGACGAGTTGGCCTACGCGGCCAGCAAGGCCGGGGTGGAGAACCTCGCCGCGCAACTCGCCCCGGTGCTGATGCCCCGCGGGATCACCGTCAACTGCCTCAACCCCGGGCCGACCGACACCGGCTACGCCCCACCCGAGGCGCACGCCGCGGTGGCGGCACTCTTCCCGTCCGGCCGCTGGGGCACCCCGCAGGAGGCCGCCCGGCTGGTGCGTTTCCTCTGCTCACGGGAGGCGGACTGGATCACCGGCCAGGTCATCGACTCCGAGGGTGGCTTCAACCGTTACCGGTGAGTCCGCCCGACCGGCGCCCTCCGGGGTGGGGGACGGCACATCGGCGCTCTCCCGAGCGTCCCACCCGGCCAGGTCGTCCGCCGCCGGACCGGCCGTACCGGCGGCGAGGGCGGCGACCCGGCGGCGGAGCAGCTCCGCCGTCTCCGCCGCGCTGAGCGCGGCGGCGGACAGCCAGCCGGTCATCCTGTCGTAGCGCCCGACGTCGACCTCGGAGGCCAGCCGCACGTCGGTGGTCAACGCCTCCAGCATCACCGTGCGCGGGTCGGCCGGGTCGGGGAACGAGTAACACGAGAAGGCGGTCAACGGGTACGCCCCACCACGCGGGGCCGCCGTCCCGGGCACCACCCGGATCGTCACGTGCGGCAGCTCGGCCAGGGCCAGCAGGTGCTCCAACTGCTCGTGCCACATGTCGGCGGGCAGGCCGGCGGGATCGCAGACCCGCTCGTCGAGCAGGGCCGTGTAGTGCGGCGGGTCGGGGCGGCGCAGCAGCCCCTGCCGGGTGAGCCGGGCCCGCAGGTCGGCCTCGACGTCGACGTCCGGGTGCAGCAGCCGGCCGGCCGTGATCCGCAGCCGGGCGTAGCCGGGTGCCTGGAGCAGGCCGGGCAGCACCGCCGGCTGGTATTCCACGATGGTCGCCGCGCCCGCCTCCAGCTCGGCGTAGGTGCGCTGCCGCTCGCTCATCTCGCCGAGCGCCTTCCACCAGCCGCGCCCGGTCGCCGCGTCGCGGGCGATGACGATCAGCGCCTCCCGCTGCGGCGACGGGACCTCGTAGATGTCGAGCAGGTCGAGCACGTCGGCGAGGTCGGGCCGGCTCTGTCCCAGCTCGATGCGGGACAGCTTGGAGGTGGAGGCCCAGCCCAACCGGGCGCAGACCTGTTCCAGGGTCAGCGCCTCCCGCCTGCGCAACTGGCGCAGTTCGGCGCCGAGCCTCGCGCGTCGAATGACAGGACTCGATGACAATGGCATCCCGGCCTCCCCACGAGGGAGGGTACGCAGGATCATCACCCAGGGCAACAGTTTGCTTGCACACCGCAATGCCTATCTGAGTAGCTCTCAGGTCACGCCGCCGCCGGACGGCCCCGAACGGCAGCCCCCCGTCTCCACGGCGGCCGTTCGGGGCACCCCGGTCAGGGCCGGTAGGTGCCGAACGACCAGACGTTGCCGGCGAGGTCCCGGGCCGCGTAGTCCCGGGAACCGTAGTCGGTGTCGAACGGCGCCCGGATGATCTCCGCCCCGGCCGCCCGCGCGCGATCGTGGTGGGCGTCCGGGTCGTCGACCGCCACATAGACGGCGTAGTCGTCGTCGGCCGGCCGGTCCGGTCGACCCCGGCCGGTGCCGAGCATGACGATGCCGTCGCCGAGCGCCAGTTCGGCGTGTGCCACCGTGCCGTCCGGACCGTCGTGCACCGCATGGACCCGGAACCCGAACGCGGCGCAGAGCCAGTCGATCGCCGCCCGTGCGTCGGGGTACCGGAAGGTGGGGTAGATGCTCGTCATGCGTCGAGTGTGCCGGCCGGCGCTCAGCCCGGATTGGACGAATGGGAACCCGGCCGACCCAGTGCCGCCGGGGTCATCCCGGTGAACTCCCGGAACTCCCGGATCAGGTGCGACTGGTCGTAGTACCCCCAGCGCGCCGCCAGTTCGGCCCAGCCGTCCGCTGGCCCTGTCCGGCGGTCCGCCGGCCCGGCGGGGTCCGGCGGGGCGGACACCGCGTCCTGCCGGCCCAGCATCGCGTACGCCCGCTGGAAACGCAGCAGCCGGGCGGTCGTCTTCGGGCCCAGCCCCAGCTCCCGGCGGAACCGCGCGGCCAGGTGCCGGCGGCTCCACCCGAGTTCGCCGGCCAACGCGCCGATGCCGAGGTGGCCGGCCGAGCCGGCGAGCAGTTCCCAGGCCCGGCCGAGGTGCGGATCGACCGGGTCGGCGTCCGCCAGCCGGGCGTCGAGCGCCGCGTCGAGCAGGGCGAACCGGTGGGGCCAGTCCGGTGCCCCGGCCAGCCGGACCCGCAGCCGGTCGAGCCACGGGTCGGGCAGCCCGTCGACCGCCACCGCCCGGTTGGCCAACTCCCCCAGCGGCACCCCGAGCACCCGGCGGGCCGCCGGCGGGGTGAGCGTCAACTGCACCCCCGCACCGGCACCGGCCGTCGAGGTCGTGCAGTAGCCGTCGTACGGCCCGGCCACGAACGAGTCCACCCGGTACGCGCTGTGTGCCGCCGAGCGCGGGTTCAGCACGTCGAGCGGGGCACCCCAGCCGAGGATGAGGACCACGAACGCGCCGGCCGCCTCATGCCGGACCAGTGGCGGCGCGCCCCGCCCGGACGCCACGCCGACCGGAACACCCTCCCGGTAGCCCAGGTACCGACCCACGACGGGACGTAGCCGGGCTGCCGGCAGGCCGACACACACCTCGTCCAGCACCGGTCCGCCCGTCACTTCACCCCGGCGGCGTCCATCCCCCGCAGTTCCTTCTTGAGGTCGGCGACCTCGTCGCGGATCCGCGCGGCCAGCTCGAACTGCAACTCCCGGGCGGCGGCGAGCATCTGGTCGTTGAGCTCCTGGATGAGCTGTGCCAGGTCGGCGCGGGCCATCCCCTCCCGCGACGGCGTGCCGGCGGTGGCCCGACCGCGACTGCGGGTCTCCTTGACTGGGGCCTTACCCCGGGACAGTTGCCGGGCAGCCCCGCCGACCCGGGCGTTCTCGGTGTCCTCCGCCTCCCGGTAGATGTCGTCGAGGATGTCGTGGATCTTCTTGCGCAGCGGCTCGGGGCTGATCCCGTGTGCCTCGTTGTGCGCGATCTGCTTGGCCCGGCGGCGGTTGGTCTCGTCGATCGCCGACGCCATCGAGGGGGTGATCTTGTCGGCGTACATGTGGACCTGACCCGAGACGTTACGGGCGGCCCGGCCGATGGTCTGGATCAGCGACCGGCCGCTGCGCAGGAAGCCCTCCTTGTCGGCGTCGAGGATCGCCACCAGGGAGACCTCGGGCAGGTCGAGACCCTCCCGCAGCAGGTTGATGCCGACCAGCACGTCGTAGTCGCCCTTGCGCAACTCACGCAGCAGCTCCACCCGGCGCAGGGTGTCGACCTCGGAGTGCAGGTAACGCACCCGGATGCCGTTCTCCAGCAGGTAGTCGGACAGGTCCTCGGCCATCTTCTTGGTCAGCGTGGTGACCAGCACCCGCTCGTCGCGCTCGGTGCGCAGCTTGATCTCGTGCATCAGGTCGTCGATCTGCCCCCTGGTCGGCTTGATCACGACCTCCGGGTCGATCAGGCCGGTGGGGCGGATGACCTGCTCGACGAACTCGCCCTGGGCCTGCTCCAGCTCCCAGGGACCGGGGGTGGCGGAGAGGAAGACCATCTGCCCGACCCGCTCCAGGAACTCGTCGAAGCGCAGCGGCCGGTTGTCGGCGGCGCTGGGCAGCCGGAACCCGTGGTCGATGAGCATCCGCTTGCGCGAGGCGTCGCCCTCGAACATGCCGCCGATCTGCGGGATGGTGACGTGCGACTCGTCGACCACGGTGAGGAAGTCGTCGGGGAAGTAGTCGAGCAGGCAGTGCGGCGGGCTGCCGGGCAGCCGGCCGTCGATGTGCATCGAGTAGTTCTCGATGCCGGAGCAGAAGCCGACCTGCCGCATCATCTCCAGGTCGTAGGTGGTGCGCATCCGCAGCCGCTGCGCCTCCAGCAGCTTGCCCTGCCGTTCCAGCTCGGCCAGCCGCTCGGCCAGCTCGACCTCGATGTCCCGGGTGGCCCGTTCCATCCGCTGCGGGCCGGCCGCGTAGTGGGTGGCCGGGAAGATCAACAGATTGTCGACCTCCCTGACCACGTCGCCGGTGAGCGGGTTGAGGTAGTAGAGCTTCTCCACCTCGTCGCCGAACAGCTCGATCCGGACGGCCAGCTCCTCGTACGCCGGGATGATCTCCAGCGTGTCGCCCCGGACCCGGAACGTGCCCCGCTGGAAGGCCATGTCGTTGCGGGTGTACTGGATGTCGACCAGGCGGCGCAGCAACTGGTCGCGGTCGAGTTCCTGCCCGACGACGACCCGCACGGCCCGGTCGAGGTACTCCTCCGGGGTGCCCAGGCCGTAGATGGCCGAGACGGTCGCCACCACGATCGTGTCCCGCCGGGTGAGCAGCGACATGGTCGCCTTGTGCCGCAGCCGCTCGACCTCCTCGTTGATCGAGGAGTCCTTCTCGATGTAGGTGTCGGTCTGCGGGATGTACGCCTCGGGCTGGTAGTAGTCGTAGTAGGAGACGAAATATTCCACCGAGTTGTGCGGGAGCAGCTCGCTGAACTCCTTGGCGAGCTGGGCGGCGAGGGTCTTGTTGGGGGCGAGCACCAGGGTCGGCCGTTGCAGCCGCTCGACCAGCCACGCCGTGGTGGCGCTCTTGCCGGTGCCGGTGGCGCCGAGCAGCACGGTGTTACGATCACCGCGCCGCACCCGACGCTCAAGATCATCGATGGCTGCCGGTTGGTCGCCGGCCGGCTGGAACTCGCTGACGACCTGAAAGCGACCGTCGAGCCGGGGAATGTCGAGCGCCATGGTCCCCACGGTACGCCGCGGGTCCGACACTTCCCCGCGATCGCCGGACAGCCCGGTGATCAGCTTCGATATTGCCATTGTGGCCCACATCCCAGCGGGCTAGCCTGGACACCGTAGGCCGCTCGCGGCGGCCGACCGCGACGGTGGCCGGGCCCTCGACAGGCTCCCACCGCCCGGCACCTGGGGTCGCAGCACCCGGACATCACCGGCGTGCGCATCCCGCGTGGTCGCGCCCCTGGCGCAGACCGGCCGCCGCGAGCGCCCCTGCACGTGGCTCCCACCGCCCCCCGAGGGCCGCCACCGGCACCCGGCGCCACCCACCGGCACCCGGGGCCGCCCCGCCCGCCCCGGTGGCGTCACTCCGCCCCGGCCGGCCCGTTCAACCACACGTGGACACCTCGCCCGACCAGCAACCACGCCCACCGGGGGGCGGTCCGGGCGTCCGCCGCGCCGGCCGCCACCACCGCCACGCCCCGGCGGAGGGCCCGTCGGGCCGGCGGCGGATCACCCTGGTCGCCCTGGTCGTGGTCGCCGTCACCGCCGCCGCCACCCTCGTGGCCGGCCTGCTCGCCGGCACCTCCGCCCCGACCGCCACGACGCGGGCGCTCACCGACGAGGAGGCCGAGCGGCTCGCCGCCGTCCGGGTCGGCACCTACCGGGACGTCCGGGCCGGGGTACGGGTGGCCGTCGGCACCGGGGCCGGCCGCACCGACCTGGTCGGCTGGGTCGACTGGTCCCGCCCGCTGGCCTACCTCGACGTCGGCGGCCCGGGGGCCGGGCAGGACCGGGGCCTGGTGCAGGCCACCCCGTCGGCGGTGGTGCAGCGCCCCGACCCCGCCGCGATCGTGACCCCGGCCCGGCCTCCCCTGGTGCCGCCCGGTGACCGCTGGCGGCGGCGGAACCCGCCACCCGGGCGGGGGCTGGCCGGGGCGCTCACCGTGCTCTTCGCGCTCGCCGCGGACCGGCCGGCGCCCGCCGCACCGCTACGTGCCGGTGGTGGCCGGTGGCTCGGCCGGGAGACCCTCGGCGGCGACCCGGTCGACATCCTCCAGGCCGCGCTGTGGCCGCCCCCCGCACCCGTTACCACCACATCCGCCGCCCCGTCGTCCGTCGACACCACGGCCGGCGGGCGGGCGGCCGACGACGCCGACCCGCGCTGGTGGGTGGACCGCGACGCGCGGCTGCGCCGCTGGTCGGGTCGGCTCGCCGACGGCACCCCGATCACGGTGGACCTGGACCGGGTTGACCGGCCCACACCCTGGCCCGTCGACGCGCTCGGCGGACGGCCCGGACTGCCCCGCGCCGCCACCGACGAGGAGACCGCCCGGCTGGGCCGGCTCGCCACCCGGCTGCGGACCGGGACCGGGAGCGCGACCGTCACCGTGACCGCGCCCCTCGGCAGCGCCGCCAACCTTCGCGGCGGCGGCTGGCTGAGCTGGTCGGCCGGCGTCGCCTACCTGTCCGTCGCCGAACTGGACACCCTCGGCCGCCGGACGCTGCGGCGTCGGGACCGGGCCGGCTTCGCCCGGGCGGACGTACCGGTCGGACCGCACACCGCGGCCACCGGCCCGTCAGCGACGCCGCCGCTGCCGCTGCCGACCGGGGCCGGCTGGCGGCTCGTGGGCCAGCCGGTCGACGAGTTGGACGTGCTGCTCGACGCGGCGCTACGGGCCGCCGGGCCGGCCCCGGACGCCACCACCACGGTCCACGTCCGCAGCGACCGGCGGGCCGGCCGCCCGGTGGACGTGTTCGAGGTACGCCGCCAGGGCCAACGGCTGCGGTACTGGCTGGACCGCTCCGGCTTCCTGCACCGGTTGGAGCTGCGCACCACCGGCGGGCTGTGGGCACAACTGGAGCTGACCCCCGGACCGCTGCCGGCGGGGATCGTCCCCGCCCACCGGAAACCGCCCCCGCCCACCCGGCCCCGTTGACCCGGCCCCGTTGACCCGGCAGGACGCGTTCAGTGCCGCCAGCCGGTCAGGGCCGCCAGCCGGTCTGCGCCGCCCAGTCCTGCGCCCGCAGGTACTCCTCGGCGAACCACGGGTCGTCGGCGGTGCCGGACCCTCCGCCGTCCGGCGCCGCCGCCGCCAGCTCCCGCTTCACCACCAGGTACGCCGCCCGGCGATCGGGGTCGGCACGCAGGTGGTCACGCATCAGCAGGGCGTGCCGCCAGCCGGCCGAGCCCGCCACCCGCAGGTGCACGGCGACCGGCCGGCCCGGGTCCGCGCTGCCGTGCAGCCGCTGCTCCCAGCCCCCGTCACCGCCACCACCCGTCCCGGCCTCGCGACCCACGGACCGGGGGCGGTCCCCCGGGACGCCGGGCACCCTCGGGAAGCCGGCGTCAGCGAGCCGGCGCGCCACCGGACCGTCCGCCTGCGCCATCGACGGCACGCTCACCTGCACGTCGATGACGTCCGGCCCGGCCAGCCCGGGGACGGCGGTGGGGCCGACATGGTCGATCCGCAGGTCGTCGGGGGCCAGCGCGTGCCGGATCCGGGCGGCGAGCCGGGCGTACTGCTGCGGCCAGGTCGGGTCGGACGCGGTCGGCACCGCCGGACCGCCCGAGGCCACCCGCTGCTCCCGCACGTTGCGCTCGTAGGGCACCAGGCGTGCCGACCAGAGGGCGTCCACGGCGGCGTGCAGTTCGTCGAGGCCACCGTCGTTGTCGAGCACCACGTCGGCCGCCGCGCCACGACGGGCGTCGTCGGCCTGCGCGGCGATCCGCCGCTCGGCCTCCGCACGGCTCATCCCCCGGGTCCGCACCAACCGCTCCAGCCGGGTGGCCACGGCCGTGCGCACCACCACCACCAGGTGGTACGTCGGCGCGAGCCCCACCTCCACCAGCAGCGGTACGTCGTTGACCACCACCGCGTCGGCGGGTGCCGCGGCGAACACCTCGGCGGACCGGGCGCGCACCCGGGGGTGGGTGATCTCCTCCAGCCGGCGACGGGCGGTCGCGTCGGCGAAGACCAACGCGCCCAGCGCCGCCCGGTCCAGGGTCCCGTCGGCGGTGAGCACCCGGTCGGAGAAGGCGGCGACGATCGCGGCCAGCCCTTCGGTGCCCGGTGCCACCACCTCCCGGGCTATCCGGTCGGAGTCGACGATCACCGCGCCCCGCTCGGCCAGCCGGGCCGCCACGGCGCTCTTGCCGGACCCGATGCCACCGGTCAAACCCACCCTCAGCACCGACCCAGTCAACCGGATCGCCTCCCACCCCACCACACCGCCCCGGCCGACTCGGTCCCCGCACCCGGGTCGCCGCGCCGGGTCGCCCCACCCGCGTCGCCGCACAACGTCGCCGATATTGCGGCATCCGACGCCGGCAAGCCCGCAGTGTTGGCGATGTAGCGGTATCCACGCTGACGACGGGAGCGGAGCACCCGGGACGGCACAGAGCCCCGCCCCCGGTCCGCGTGGCGGATCGGGGGCGGGGCTCCTGTGTCAGCGGCTACCCGGACCCGGGTGCGACGTCAGACGTCGTACCCGGTGGGGGCCAGCCTCCGGCTCACTTGCCGCCGGCGAGCTTCTCCCGCAGCGCGGCGAGCGCCTCGTCGGTGGCCAGGGTGCCGGCCGGCTCCTCGGCCTGCCGGCTCGGGGCCGACGAGCTGGTCGAGGTGGTGGTGCCGCCGGTGGCGACCGGCGGGGCCGGGTTCGCAGCGGCCTCGGCGTCGGCGGCCCGGGAGGTCTGCACCTGCTTGGTGTGGGCCTCCCAGCGCTGACGCGCCTCGGCGTACTGGTTCTCCCAGGTCTCGCGCTGCTTGTCGTACCCCTCGAGCCACTCGCCCGTCTCCGGGTCGAAGCCCTCCGGGTAGATGTAGTTGCCCTCGTTGTCGTACGTCGCGGCCATGCCGTAGAGGGTCGGGTCGAAGTGCTCCTCGCCCTCGACGAAGCCCTCGTTGGCCTGCTTGAGCGACAGCGAGATCCGGCGACGCTCCAGGTCGATGTCGATGACCTTGACCATGACCTCGGAGCCGACCTGGACGACCTGCTCCGGGATCTCCACGTGGCGCTCGGCCAGCTCGGAGATGTGGACCAGGCCCTCGATGCCGTCGTCGACCCGGACGAACGCGCCGAACGGCACCAGCTTGGTGACCTTACCCGGCACGATCTGCTGGATCGCGTGGGTACGGGCGAACTGCCGCCACGGGTCCTCCTGGGTCGCCTTCAGCGACAGCGAGACCCGCTCGCGGTCCAGGTCGACGTCCAGGACCTCGACCTCGACCTCCTGGCCCACCTCGACGACCTCGGACGGGTGGTCGATGTGCTTCCAGGACAGCTCGGAGACGTGCACCAGGCCGTCCACGCCGCCCAGGTCGACGAACGCGCCGAAGTTGACGATCGAGGAGACGACGCCCTTGCGGACCTGCCCCTTCTGGAGCTTGTTGAGGAACTCGGTGCGCACCTCGGACTGCGTCTGCTCCAGCCAGGCCCGGCGGGACAGGACCACGTTGTTGCGGTTCTTGTCCAGCTCGATGATCTTGGCTTCGAGCTCGCGGCCGACGTACGGCTGCAGGTCACGCACCCGCCGCATCTCGACCAGCGACGCGGGCAGGAAGCCGCGCAGGCCGATGTCGAGGATGAGACCACCCTTGACGACCTCGATGACCGAGCCGCGGACGACACCGTCCTCGTCCTTGATCTTCTCGATCGTGCCCCAGGCCCGCTCGTACTGCGCCCGCTTCTTGGAGAGGATCAGCCGCCCCTCCTTGTCCTCCTTCTGGAGGACCAGGGCCTCGATGTGGTCACCGACCGAGACGACCTCGGCGGGGTCCACGTCGTGCTTGATCGACAACTCCCGCGAGGGGATGACACCCTCGGTCTTGTAGCCGATGTCGAGCAGGACCTCGTCCCGATCGACCTTGACGACGGTGCCTTCGACAATGTCGCCGTCGTTGAAGTACTTGATGGTCTCGTCGATCGCGGCGAGGAAAGCCTCCTCGGAACCGAGATCGTCGTGGGTGACCCGGGTGGCGCTCGAGGGGGCCTCGATGCTGCTCGTCATGTGGGCGGTTGCTCCGGTCGGATGGGTTGTCACAGCAGGCGTGGTGTCGCAGTGACCCGTTCGCGCCAGCGGATCCGCCACCGACCCCACCTGACGATCGCCAGAAGAGGATCATCGGTGCTCCGGTGACCGCGCACCTGCTCCCTGCCGAGGTACACGATCCACGAGCGCATCGTCTAGCCTACCCGCTGCATTACCACAGCGTGCAAGCCCTCCCGGGTCCTCACGACCTCGTCTGCTGCGAAAGCGGAGATTTCGGTGGGAAAGCACCTCCGCTGTCTCATCCGTCACATCCACCCCACGGGACCGACAGCGTACGACCGTCCGCCGCGCCGCGCACGCCGGGGTCCGGCGGACGACGCCACCGCAGGGCCTAGCGTGAACGGGTGGACGACGACGAGCGGGTGATCCGACGCCGGGTGGGCGACACCGAGGCACGACGGGCCAACCGCGGCTGGTGGGACGCCGATGCCGACGACTACCAGGCCGAGCACGGCGCCTTCCTGGGCGAGGTGGACTTCCGCTGGTGCCCGGAGGGGCTGCGCGAATCCGAGGCGCGGCTGCTCGGCGAACTGGCCGGGCGGCGGGTGCTGGAGGTCGGCTGCGGCGCGGCGTCCTGCGCCCGCTGGCTGGCCACCCAGGGGGCCGAGCCGGTCGCCTTCGACCTCTCCGCCGGCATGCTGCGGCACGCCGCCCGCGCCGCCGGCACCAGCGGGGTGCGCGTACCGCTGGTGCAGGCCGACGCGCTGGCACTGCCGTTCGCCGGGGCGTCGTTCGACATCGCCTGCACGGCGTTCGGGGCGATCCCGTTCGTCGCCGACTCGGCCGCCCTGATGGCCGAGGTGCACCGGGTGCTGCGCCCCGGCGGGCGCTGGGTCTTCTCGGTGACCCACCCGATGCGCTGGGTCTTCCTCGACGACCCCGGCGAGGACGGGCTGACCGCCGTGCACTCCTACTTCGACCGCTCCCCCTACGTCGAGCAGGACGAGCGGGGGGTGGCCAGCTACGTGGAGCAGCACCGGACCCTCGGCGACCGGATCCGCGAACTGGTCGGTGCCGGCTTCCGCCTGCTCGACCTGGTGGAACCCGAGTGGCCGGCCGGCCACCGGGAGACCTGGGGGCAGTGGAGCCCGCTGCGCGGGCGGCTCTTCCCCGGCACCGCCATCTTCGTCACCGAGAAGCCGGCCACCACCCGACCGACCACCACCTGACCGGCCGGCGTTCCACTGCACCGAACGGCCACCGTCGCACCGCCGGTGCGCCCTGACGCCCCGTTCCCGGCGGTACGCTGCCGCCATGAGCGCCGAGCCCATCCCGTCTGCGGGTCGCCCAGGCGGTCGGGGTCGGGTTGAGCCCCAACACCAGCCGTCAGCCGGACGTGCTGCTCTACCGGGCCGAGGTGCCGGCCGACCGGTTCCGCCTGCGCCCTTCCGACGTCGTGCTCGCGGTGGAGATCGTCTCGCCCGGCACCCGACGGGTGGACCGGTTCGCCAAACCCGGTGAGTACGCCGCCGCCGGCATCCCGTTCTACTGGCGCGTCGAGCAGGACCCGGTGCACCTCTACGCGTACCGGATCGGCGACCGGGTCGGCCCCGGCGGGGAGCGGCAGTACGAGTTGGTCGCCGACAGCGCCGAGCTGATCGAGCTGACCGAACCGTTCGACATCAAGCTGCCGATCGCCGAGATCACCCCGTAGCCCGGCCAGGTGGTCGTCGGGCCGGTGTTTCCGGGCAGCGCCCGTTTCCGGGGAGCGTCGCCGGGTACCCGGCGGCCATGGCCGAGCAGCGGTTTCGACAGGGTGACCACGCCTCCCGGGCCGGTCACAGCGGTCGCGTTCCCCGGGCCGGAGGTGTTGCGCCGTGAGCCGCGCTGACGACCCGCAGCAGACCTACCGGGAGTTCACCGAGGCGGTGAACATGAAACCCGGGGAGCTGTCGTCCTGGTTGCAGACGCCCGAGTCCAAACAGGTCGGCTGGCACAAGGGTGGCCGGTCCGGTGGCGGCGAGTCGGTGGGGCACTCGTCGGGTCGCCGGATCGTCGACCTGCTACGCCGTAAGCGGGCCGAGTTGTCCGCCGCCGACTACCGGCACATGCGCACGGTGATCGGCTACGTGCACCGGCACCTGGCGCAGCGACCGGCCGGCGACGTCCGGGACACGAAGTGGCGCTGGTCGCTGATGAACTGGGGTCACGACCCGCTGCGCTGACGTGCGGAGTGGGGTCAGGCCGTGGTGGCGAAGTCGACGTCCTTCGTCGCGACCGTGCCCGCCGTGCGCCCCGGGGCTTTCTGGTACGACCAGTAGAGGTTGGTGTGCGCGACGACCTGCTCGGGCGGCGGCGCGCCCCACCGCGTGCGGTCCTGCGTGGTGTGGGCGTCGGCGACCAGCGTGGTGTCGTAGCCCCGCACGAACGCACCGTGCAGGGTCGACCGGACGCACGCGTCGGTCTGCGCACCGACCACCACGAGCCGCCCGACGCGCAGCCCGGCCAGCACCGACTCCAGCGCGGTGTCCTCGAAGGAGTCGCCGTAGAGCTTCTCGACGAGCGGTTCGGCGTCGACCGGGACCAGCTCGGGGACGATCCGCCAGTCGTCCCCGCCCGGGACGAGCCGGGCGTCGGAGTGCCGCACCCAGACGACGGGCACCCCCTCCTGGCGGGCCCGCCGCACCAGGGCGGCCACGTTGGCGACCACGTCGTCCCGCCGGTACGCCCCGGCGACGACCCCGCACTGCACGTCGACGACGAGCAGTGCGGTGTGCGGGCGATCGGTGAGTGTGCTCATCTCTCCCCTGGTCGGGCCGGCGCGGTGGAGTGCGAGGGCTAGTGGTCGGCGCTGTTCCAGTCCCGGCCCACGCCGACGGAGACCTCCAGCGGCACCGACAGCGGGTACGCCGCCCCCATCTCCTGGCGGACCAGCGTCTCCAACGCCTCCCGCTCGTCGGGGGCGACCTCGAAGACCAGCTCGTCGTGCACCTGGAGCAGCATCCTCGACCGCAGCCCGGCGTCGCGCAGCGCGGTGTCGATGCGCAACATGGCGACCTTGATGATGTCGGCCGCCGAGCCCTGGATGGGGGCGTTGAGCGCCATCCGCTCGGCCATGTCCCGGCGCTGCCGGTTGTCGCTGACCAGGTCGGGCAGGTAGCGGCGGCGACCCAGGACGGTGGAGGTGTAGCCGTCCTGGCGGGCGCGGGCCACCACCTCGTGCAGGTAGTCGCGCACCCCGCCGAATCCGGCGAAATAGTTGTCCATCAGCCCCCGGGCCTCGTCGGCGGTGATGCCGAGCTGCTGGGACAGGCCGAAGGCGCTCAGCCCGTACGCCAGGCCGTAGTTCATGGCCTTGATCTTGCGGCGCTGGTCGGCGGTGACCTCGCCGACTCCGACGGTGAAGACCGACGACGCGGTGGCGGCGTGGAAGTCGTGGCCGGAGTTGAACGCCTCGATCAGCGCCTCGTCCAACGACAGGTGCGCCATGATCCGCATCTCGATCTGGCTGTAGTCGGCGGTGAGCAGCGTCTGGTAGCCGTCGCCCACCACGAAGGCCCGGCGGATGCGCCGGCCCTCCTCGGTGCGGATCGGGATGTTCTGGAGGTTGGGGTCGGTGGAGGAGAGCCGGCCGGTGGCCGCCACGGTCTGCTTGAACGTGGTGTGGATCCGCCCGTCGTCGGCGACCGACTTGAGCAGGCCGTCGACGGTGGTCTTGAGCTTCGCCACGTCCCGGTGGCGTAGCAGGTGCTCCAGCACCGGGTGCGGGTTCTGGGCGTAGAGCCACTGGAGCGCGTCGGCGTCGGTGGTGTAGCCGGTCTTGATCTTCTTGGTCTTGGGCAGCCCCAGCTCCCCGAAGAGCAACTCCTGGAGCTGCTTGGGCGAGCCGAGGTTGAACTCCCGCCCCACCGCGGCGTACGCGCCCTGGGCGGCGGCCTTCACCTCGCCCGCGAAGTGCGCCTCAAGCTCCTGGAGGTAGTCCAGGTCGGCGCCGATGCCCACGCGCTGCATCCCGGCCAGCACCTCGGACAGGGGCAGCTCCACCTCGGCCATCAGCCGGGCGGACTGCTCGCCGTCGCGGGACAGCTCGGCGTCGATCGCGTCGGCCAGGTCGAGGGTGGCGCGGGCCTGGAGCATCAGATTCTGCTCGGCCTCGCCGTCGTCGCCGAGACCGTCGAAGGTGAGCTGGCCGGTCTCGGGCGCGTCTACCCGCAGCTCGCGGTGCAGGTAGCGCAGCGCCAGATCGGTCAGGTCGTAGGAGCGCTGGTCGGGGCGGGCCAGGTAGGCGGCCAGCTCGGTGTCCCGGGTGACGCCGGCCAGGGTCCAGCCCCGCGCGGCGAACGCCAGCCGGGCGTGCTTGCTGTCGTGCAGCACCTTGGGCTGGCGGGGATCGGCCAGCCAGTCGGCCAGGGCACGTTCGTCGGCCTCGGCCAGGGTGGTCGGGTCGAGCCACGCCGCCGGGCCGCTGGCCAGCGCGAGGGCCAGCGCTTCGAGCTGCGGCTCGTAACGCTCGCGGGGGCTCGTCGGCTTGGCCGGGGTCTTCACCGCCACGCCGACCTGGGTGCCGGTGGGGACGTGCTCGGCCAGCCAGTCGACCAGCGCGCCGGGCGCGGTGAGCCGTTCGCCGGCCAGGTCGAAGCCGGCCTCGGCCTCCGGCTCCACCGCCTCCAGGTACTGGTAGAGCCGGTCGCGCAGGATGCGGAACTGGAGGGTGTCGAAGACCTGGTGCACGGCCTCGCGGTCCCAGCCCTGCCAGCGGGCGTCCTCGGGGCGGACCGGCAGCTCCAGGTCGGAGACCAGGCAGTTGATCTCGTAGTTGCGGATCACGTCGGCGAGCCGCTCGCGCAGGCTGTCGCCGGCCTTGCCCTTGATCTCGTCGGCGTGGGCGATCACGCCCTCGACCCCGCCGTAGGTGTTGATCCACTTGGCGGCCGTCTTCGGGCCGACGCCGGGGATGCCGGGCAGGTTGTCGCTGGTCTCGCCGACCAGGGCGGCCAGGTCACGGTAGCGCTGCGGGCCGACGCCGTACTTCGCCTCGATCGCCGCCGGGTCCATCCGGGCCAGGTCGGAGACGCCCTTGCGCGGGTAGAGCACGGTGACGTCGTCGCCGACGAGCTGGAAGGCGTCCCGGTCGCCGGTGCTGATCAGCACCTGCATGCCCTGGTCGCGGGCCTGGCAGGCGAGGGTGGCGATGACGTCGTCGGCCTCGTAGCCCTCCCGCTCGACGACCGGGATGCGCAGCGCGTCGAGGACCTCCTTGACCAGGCTGACCTGGCCCTTGAAGTCGGCCGGGGTCTCGCTGCGGCCGGCCTTGTACTCCGCGTACTTCTCGGTGCGGAAGGAGCGGCGGGAGACGTCGAAGGCGACCACGATGTGGGTCGGCTGCTCGTCGCGGAGCACGTTGATCAGCATCGAGGTGAAGCCGTAGACCGCGTTGGTCGGCTGCCCGGTCGTGGTGGAGAAGTTCTCCACCGGCAGGGCGAAGAACGCCCGGTATGCCAGGGAGTGTCCGTCGACGAGGAGCAGGCGCGGCGTCGTAGCTGTCACGGCAGCGACTCTAGTCCGTACCCCCGACAACCCCCGGCGGCGGCACGGCCGACGCCGGGGGTGGCCCGGAACTCAGAGCACCTTGGCGAGGAACGTCCTGGTCCGCTCGTGTTGCGGATTGGCGATCACCTCGCGCGGGTCGCCGGACTCGACGACCACGCCGCCGTCCATGAAGACCAGCGTGTCGCCGACCTCCCGGGCGAAGCCGATCTCGTGGGTCACCACGATCATGGTCATCCCGTCCCGGGCCAGGTCCTTCATCACGTCCAGGACCTCGCCGACCAGTTCCGGGTCGAGCGCGCTGGTCGGCTCGTCGAAGAGCATCAGCTTCGGCCGCATCGCCAACGCGCGGGCGATCGCCACCCGCTGCTGCTGCCCACCGGAGAGCTGGCCCGGGTACGCGCCGAGCTTGTCGCCCAGCCCCACCCGCTCCAGCAGCTGCGCGGCCCGCTCCCGGGCCGCCGCCTTCTTCTCCCGGCCCAGCAGCACCGGGGCCTCGGTCACGTTGCCCAGCACCGTCATGTGCGGGAAGAGGTTGAACCGCTGGAACACCATGCCGATCGAACGGCGCTGCGCGGCCACCTCCTTCTCCCGCATCTCGTGCAGCCGGCCACCGCGCTCCCGGTAGCCGATCAGCTCGCCGTCGACCCGGATCGAGCCGGCGTTGATCTTCTCCAGGTGGTTGATGCAGCGCAGGAAGGTCGACTTGCCGGAGCCCGACGGCCCCAGCAGGCAGCACACCTCGCCGGCACGGACCTCCAGGTCGATGCCCTTGAGCACCTCCAGCGACCCGAACGACTTGTGCACCTGCTCGGCCCGCACCATCAGCCCGGACCCGTCGGCCGACGCACCGGCCCGGCCCGACTCGGCGGCGGGCGCGCCCGGCTGGCCGGGAATCAGCTCACTCATGCCTGACCCACCGTCCCCGAATTGCCGCCGCCACCGGTCTCCGCCGCCATCCCGCGCAACCGCAGCCGGGCCCGGCCGGCCGGGCCGTAGCCCTTGCCGAAGTGCCGCTCCAGGAAGTACTGCCCGACCAGCAGGATGCTGGTCAGGAAGAGGTACCACAGGCAGGCGGCCACGTACATCGGGAAGATCTGGAAGGTCCGCTTACCGACCGCGTCGAGCTGGAAGAACAGCTCCACGCTCACCGGCACGTAGAGCAGCAGCGAGGTGTCCTTGAGCATCGCGATGGTCTCGTTGCCGGTCGGCGGGATGATCACCCGCATCGCCTGCGGCAGCACCACCCGGCGCAGCAGCTGACCCCGGCTCATGCCCAACGCCTGGGCCGCCTCGGTCTGCCCCTCGTCGACCGACTGGATGCCGGCCCGGACGATCTCGGCCATGTAGGCCGCCTCGGACAGCGCCAACCCCAGCAGGCCGGCCATGAAGCCGGTGAGGATGTCCCGGGAGGAGAAACCGAACAGCCGCAGTTGCAGGTTGTCGATGCCGAAGAGCTGACCGAGCTGGGTGTCGAACGGCACCCCGAACTCGATCCGGCTCCACAGGATGCCGATGTTGCCGAAGACCGCCAGCAGCACCAGCCGGGGCACCGCCCGGAAGAACCAGGTGTAGAGCCAGGCGACCCCGCGCAGGATCGGATTGTCCGACAGCCGCATCACCGCCACCACCACGCCCAGCGTGACGCCGATGAGCATCGCGCTCACCGTCATCAGCACCGTGCCGCGCAGCAGCCCCTCGATGATCGGCGGACGGAACATCTTGTCCACCATGAACGACCAGTTGAAGGCGTCGTTGGTGACCAGCAGGTGGACGAACATGGCGACCAGCACGGCCAGCACGGCGACCGCGACCCAGCGCCCCGGGTGCCGTACGGGCACGGCGCGGAGAGGCTCCGGCCGCGCCCGTACGGTGGAAGTGTCGTGGGATTCCATGACCTGTTACGGGTTGATCGCGGGGTCCGTGATCGCGCCGTCCGCCACCTTCCACTTGTCCAGCACCGACTTGTACGACCCGTCGGCGATCAGCGCCTTGGTCGCGTCCCGCACCGCCTCGGCGAACGCCGCCTGGTCCTTGCCGACCACGTAGCCGTACGGGGCCGCCTCGTACTGCTTGTCGAGCAGTTCGAGGGCGTCGTTGGACTGGGTCACCGCGAACACCCCGACCGGGTAGTCGGCGAGCATCGCGTCGTCCTTGCCGGAGACCACCGCGGCGGTGGCGGCGTCCTGACCGGGGAACTGCTCGACGGTGATCGCCGGCTTGCCGGCGTCGGTGCAGGTCTTGGAGCGCTTCTGGATGTCCTCGACCTGGACGGTGTCCTTCTGCACGGCGATCTTCTTGCCGCAGGCGTCGTCGATCTTGACGCCGGCCGGGTTGCCCTTCTTGGTCACCCACTGGGTGCCGACCTGGAAGTAGCTGACCATGTTGGCCTGCTGCTTGCGCTCGTCGTTGATGGTGAACGACGAGACGCCGACCTCGTACTTGCCGGTGCCCACGCCGGAGATGATGTCGCCGAACGGCGCGGAGACGAACTCCGCCTTGAGGCCGAGCTTGGCCGCCACGGCGGTGAACAGCTCGACGTCGAAGCCGATGACCGTCTTGCCGTCGTTGTCGAGGAACTCCGCCGGGGCGTACGTCGAGTCGGTGCCCACGACGATCTTGCCGTCGGCCTTGATGGCCGCGGGGACCTTGTCGGCCAGCGAGGTGTCCGCCGACGCGCTGACCGACGGGCCGCCGCCGGGCTGCTCGGTGCTCTCCTCCTCGCCACAGGCGGCGAGGGAGAGCAGCAGAGCGGTCGCGCCGGCGACGCCGAACGCCGCCCGCCGACCAGGGGTGAGGTGGAACATGGCAGTACTCCTTTGCGAGGGGGCGACGGTCAGGCCACGCCGAGGTAGGCCTCTTTGACCGACGGGTCGTGCAGCAGCTCCGCGCCGGTACCGCTCTTGACGATGCGGCCGGTCTCCAGCACGTACGCCCGGTGGGCCCGGGCGAGCGCCTGCTGCGCGTTCTGCTCCACCAGCAGGATCGTGGTGCCCTGCTCGTTGATCTCGGTGATGATGGAGAAGATCTGCTGGATCAGCATCGGGGCCAGACCCATCGACGGCTCGTCGAGCAGCAGCAGCTTGGGTCGGCTCATCAGCGCCCGGCCGACGGCCAGCATCTGCTGCTCGCCGCCGGAGAGGGTGCCGCCGGCCTGCTTGCGCCGCTCGGCCAGCCGGGGGAACAGCTCCAGCACCCGGTTGAGGTCCTGGGCGATGCCCGCCCGGTCCCGGCGGGTGTAGGCGCCCATGTCGAGGTTCTCCAGCACGGTCATGCCGGGGAAGATGCCGCGACCCTCCGGGGCCTGGCACAGCCCCCGCCGGACCCGAAGGTCCGCCCGGAGCTTGGAGATGTCCTCGCCCTCGAAGCGGATCGCTCCGGAGGCGATCGGCCGGATACCGGAGATCGCCCGCATGGTGGTGGACTTACCGGCGCCGTTCGCGCCGATCAGGGCGACGATCTCGCCCTCCCCCACGGTCAGGCTGATCCCGTGCAGCGCCTGGATGCGCCCGTACAGCAGGCTGACGTCGTCAATCTCAAGCAGCATCGTCCGGTACCCCCAGGTACGCCGCGACCACCTTCGGGTTGTCCCGCACCTCGGCGGGCAGCCCCTCGGCGATCTTCTTCCCGAACTCCAGCACCACGATCCGGTCGGTGACGCCCATGACCAGGCGCATGTCGTGCTCGATCAGCAGCACGGTCACGCCGGTGTCGCGGATCTGCCGGATGAGCTGGAGCAGCTCCTCCTTCTCCGCCGGGTTGAAGCCGGCGGCCGGCTCGTCCAGGCAGAGCAGCACCGGGTCGGTGGCCAGGGCCCGGGCGATCTCCAGCCGGCGCTGCTCGCCGTAGGACAGGTTGCGGGCGAACTCGTGCATCCGGGGCCGGATGCCGACGAACTCCAGCAGCCGTTCGGCCTTCTCCCGGCCCTCGCGCTCCTCGCGCCAGTGCCGGGGCAGCCGGAACAGCGCCGAGACCACACTGGTCTTGTGGTGCGCGTCGGCACCGACCTGCACGTTCTCCAGCGCGGTCATCTCCGGGAAGAGGCGGATGTTCTGGAACGTCCGCGCCATGCCCATCTGGGTGATCTGGTGCCGCTTCTTGCCGCTGATCTTCTCGCCGCGGAACCGGATCTGCCCCTCGCTGGGCTGGTAGATGCCGGTCATCGCGTTGAAGCAGGTGGTCTTGCCGGCGCCGTTCGGGCCGATCAGCCCGAGGATCTCCCCCTTGTAGAGGGTGAAGTCGACGTCGTTGAGCGCCACCACGCCGCCGAAGCGCAGCGTGACGTGGTCGACCTCCAGCAGCGGTTCCCGCCCGGGGACGGTCTCGACGGCGGGCGCGCCCGCCTGGGCCGGAACGGCCGGGGTCTGTTCGGTGTCACTCACCGACGATCACCTCCTTGCGGCGGTCCTTGAACTCCGCCGCCCGTCGCCGGTTCGGGATGAGGCCCTGTGGCCGGAAGATCATCATCACCACGAGCACCAGGCCGAAGAAGAGGAACCGGTACTCGTACAGCTCCACGCCGAACAGCTCGATGCCGCGGAACCGCTCGATCATGTACGCCACCAGGCCGCCGCCGACGATCGCGCCGACGATGTTGCCCGAGCCGCCCAGGATGACCGCGGCCAGGATGATGATCGAGTTGAGCAGCTCGAAGTTCTGCGAGTTGACGAAGTTCTGCTTGCCGGCGAAGAGCGCACCGGCCAGGCCGGCGATCGCCGCGCCCGAGGCGAACGCCCAGAGCTTGAACTTGAACGTCGGCACGCCCATCAGCTGGGCGGCGTCCTCGTCCTCCCGGATCGAGATCCAGGCCCGGCCGACCCGGCTGTGGGTCAGGTTCCGCACCCCGATCACCACCAGGATGATCAGCGTGAGCACCAGCCAGTAGTACGGGCGGGCGTCGAGCACCCCGAAGAACGGCTTGCCGTCGGCGTACTTGCCGGGCGGGTGCGGGATCTGGTTGAAGCCCCGCTGGCCCTTGAGGAACTCGGAGCTGACCGCCGCGATCCGGATCATCTCGGCGAAGCCTAGTGTCACCAGCGCCAGGTAGTCACCGCGCAGCCGCAGGGTCGGGGTGCCGAGCATGACGCCGGAGACCATGGTGAGGGCGATCGCGATCGGCACCACCAGCAGCCACGGCCACAGCGTCTTGAGGTCGCTGCTCGGCGAGGTCAGCACCGCCACCGTGTACGCGCCGACGGCGAAGAAGCCGAAGTAGCCGAGGTCGAGCAGGCCGGCGAAGCCGACCACGATGTTCAACCCGACGGCGAGCAGCACGTAGATCGAGACGGTGAAGAGCACCTGGGTGAAGTTGGAGCCCGTGGTCGGGATCGGCCCCAGGTACTGGTAGAACTCCTTGTTGGGCAGCGCGTAGAAGAACGCGATCAGCGCCGCCAGCGCCACCCAGCGCACCCAGCGCGGGGCGTCGTGCCAGCGCTGCGCGATGGCCTCGCGGCCGTGCCGCAGCCGTGTCCCGATCCCCTGCTGCTGCTCGGGGGTCGGCGGATTAACCGTCGTTGTCATGCCCGTGCCCTTCCCAGCGATTCGCCCAGCAGACCGGTCGGCCGGAACATCAGCAGCACCACCAGCACGGCGAAGGCGGCGAAGTCCTTCCACTCGCTGCCGAACAGCCCCGAGGCGTAGTTCTCCACCACACCCAGCAGCAGGCCGCCGACCAGGGCGCCCCGCAGGTTGCCGATGCCGCCGAGCACCGCGGCGGTGAACGCCTTCAGGCCGAGCAGGAAGCCGACGCTGTAGGTCAGGCTCTGGATCCGTACGTCGTAGAGCAGGCCGGCGACGCCGGCCATGGTGCCACCGGCGATGAAGACCATCAGGATGATCCGGTCCTTGTTCACGCCCATCAGCGCGGCGGTGTTGGCGTCCTGGGCGACCGCCCGGATACCCCGGCCGACCCGGCTGCGGTTGATGAACTGGTCCAGCGCGACCATCATCACCAGCGCGGCGCCGAGGGTGAGCAACTGCACCCCGTCGATCGGCACCCCGAAGAGGTGGAACAGCGGCTTCTGGCTGATCAGGATCGGTGCGCCCTCGGGCCGCCGACGGGTCCAGATGCCGAACGCCTCCGAGATCGCGATCGACGCGCCGATCGCGGTGATCAGGAAGGCCAGCGGCGGCGCGTTGCGCTTACGCAACGGCCGGTACGCCACCCGCTCGATCACGGTCGCCGTGCCGGCCGACGCGATGGCCGCGACGATCATCGCGACGAGCAGGTAGAACAGGATCGAGCCGACCCCGCTGACCTGGGAGTCCTGGTCGAGTCCGAAGCCGTTCCAGGTCCAGATGGCGGCGAACGCGCCGGCGATGAAGACCTCGGAGTGGGCGAAGTTGATGAGTCTGAGTACGCCGTAGACCAGCGTGTAGCCGAGCGCGACCAGGGCGTAGATCGCACCCTGTGTCAGGCCGGTCGTGGTGAGTTCCCCGAAGTTGGAGAACAGTCCGTCGAAGTTCACGGGAGGGCCGCTCCGTCAGGTGTGGAGAAACAGGTGGTGCGGCCGGGAGCGAGCTCCCGGCCGCACCCGCGATCTGTCGTCAATCGCTCGCAGCGACCGTGGTCAGGCCTTCGGGATCTCCTGGTCGGGGACGACCTTGCCGCCCTGGACCTTGAACGCCCAGACCTTGACCTGCGCCGGGTCCAGCTCGCCACCCTCGACGAACTTGTAGCTCGACGCGACGCCCTCGCCGCTGTAGTTCTTCACGAACTCCAGCAGGTCGGCGCGGGTGGTCTTCTTGGCCTTGATGCCGGCGAGCAGGATGTTCGCGGCGTCGTAGGCGGTGTCGCTGTAGGTGCCCGGGTCGGCGCCGTTGAGGGCCTTGAACTCCTCGACGAAGGTGCCCCGGGCCTCGGCGGCCGGCGCGCACGGGCAGGTGAGGATGGTGCCCTCGGCGGCGGCGGCACCGGCGGTGGTGATGTACGCCGGGTCGTTGGAGCCGTCACCGACGACCATCGGGGCGGTGACGCCGGCAGCGGTGAGCTGCTTGCGGATCAGGCCGGCCTCCTGGTAGTAGCCACCGAAGAAGACGGCCTTGACGCCGGCCGCCTTGACCTTGGTCACCACGCCGGAGAACTCGGTCTGCTTGCCCTCGCCCTGGACCTTGTCCGAGCCGACGACCGCGCTGCCGAGGACCTTCTTGACCTCGTCGGCCAGGCCCGCGCCGTAGGCGGACTGGTCGTCGATGACGTAGACCTTGTCGGCCTTCATCACGTTCTTGATGTAGGTGCCGGCCGCCGGACCCTGGCTCAGGTCGTTGCCGACCGCCCGGAAGAAGGTCTTCCAGCCCTGCTGGGCGAGGCTGGGGCGGGTGGCGGAGGGGGTGATGGTGACCAGGCCGGCCTCGTTGAACAGCGGGCCGGCGGCCTCGGACTCGCCCGAGTAGGCCGGGCCGACGATGCCCAGGAGCTTGGCGTCGTCGATGGCCTTCTGGGCCAGACCGGGGGCCTGGTCCGGGCTGCCCTGCGAGTCCAGCTCGGCCAGCTCGACCTTGCAGTCGGCGTTTTCCTTGTTGTACTTCTCGACGGCGAGCTTGACGCCGTTCTTCTCGTTGATGCCCAGCGCCGCCGAGCTGCCGGTCAGCGCGCCGAAGAACGCGATCTTGCTACCGCAGCCGTCCCCACCGGACGCCTCGTCGTCGCTGCCGCTGGAGCAAGCGGTGCCGCCGGCGACGAGCGCCAGCATGGCGACTCCACCGATCACGCGTGCGAGCTTCTGCCTCAAGGCCGGAACCCTCCTCCGTCGCATGGTCCGAACCACCCGCTGCCTATTGGCCCTTGCGGGGGCGGACGAACCAGACCGTCGTCGCCGGTCTGGGCCGGGACGTTATCCCACCGGGAAGCTGCGACGTAAGCCCCAGCAAGCGGGGTTGACCGAACCGTTACACGCCGTGGCGGATTCGAAACGATCGCTGTAAGAACCGTCGGTTCTGAGAGATTTTCACTTTCTATTCGACGGCGCGGGACGCCACCGCCCACCGCCCCCGCCTATAGCCACTCAAACCCGCCCCCACCAGGCGTGGGAGGTTCTGCCGTCATCGGCCAGCAGGAGCAGTCGATCATCACCGCCGGCCACCGCCAGGGCGGTGTCGCCACCATCACCCACCGCCAGCGGCACCCGGACGGAGCGCCACGACACCCCACCGTCCGTCGACATCCACACCGCGCGACCGGCACCGTCCCCGGTCACCACCACCAGCGCCCCACCCACCACGGTCAGCCCCACCACCGACAGCACGCCCGGCCCGACCGCCCCGAACCCGCCGACCCGCCGCCAGCGAGCCCCGTCGTCGGTCCGCCACACGGCGAAACCGTCGGAAACCGCCCCCACCACCACCGGCACTCCGTCGCGCAGCACCACCCGCTCCGCCCGCCCCCGACCGTCGGGCACCGGCAACTCCGCCCGCCGCCAGGAGCGCCCGTCGGCCGAGTTCCAGGCCACCGGCCGCAGCGCCGCCCCACCCGCCGGCAGCAGCGAGCCGACCACCAGCCAGCCCGCCGGCAGCGCCACCGCGTCGTACGCCGCCGTCCGCCCCCGGGCGTCCCCGGCCAGCTCGGGCAACCCCTCGGCCAGGGTGAACCCGCCCGCGTCCGGCGACGTCCAGACCGCCGCGCCGTCGGCCCGGGCGCCCGCGATCAACCAGCCCTGCGCACCGGCCGCCAACCGGGCCACGCTGACCGCGCGGGGGCCGCCGAACAGCTCGAACGCCGCCGGCACCTCCCGCAACGGGCCGTCGCCGTCGCGGACCCAGGTCCCGGTACGCGGATTGCCGTGCACCCCACCGTTCTTGGCGCCCAGCGCCGCCACCCGGCCCCCGCCCGTACCGGCGGGCGCGCAGGCCGCCGCGTAGAGCACGTGCTGCCGACCGTAGAACGTGCTGGCCGCGACCGGCACCGACAGCCAGGTGGCCCCGTCCGCGCTGGACCAGGCCGCCGGGCGGCTCCCACCGGCGGCATCGACGACCCCGCCGACCAGGAACCAGACCCCGGCGCAGGAGACCGCGTCGCGCAGCACCAGCCGGCCGGCCGGACCGGGCGGCACCGGCAGGGTCGCCTCCCGCCAGGCCGGCTCGACCGACGCCGACCGGCCGTCACCCGGGCCTGCCTCGCCGTTTCCGCTTCCGGCCCGGTCGCAGCCGGCGACCACCAGGACAAGCAGAGCGCACACCACGAGCACGCGCCGGGCAGACATGCGTCGATGCTAGGCAGCGGAACCCCGCCGTGGGGGGCGGGTCGGACCGCCCGACCGGCGGCCCGCCCGACCGATCCGGAACCGGACGGCCGTCGGGGCGGATTCGTCCGCCGGTTCGGAGCTGGCCGCCGCGCCGACCGGACGGGGTGGGTCGCCGGGCGGGGAGGAAAGACGGACCGATCGGTGAGCGGTACGCCGACAGGTCAGGAGGTGGGCTGCTCGGCGATCTCGCCACCGGCGGTCTCGGCGAGGATCCGCTCGGCGACCTCCTTCATGGTCATCCGGTGGTCCATCGCGGTGCGCTGGATCCACTTGAACGCCTGCGGCTCGGTCATCCCGTACGTCGTCATCAGCGCGCCCTTGGCGCGTTCGACCGTCTTGCGGATCTCCAGCCGGTCGGTGAGGCCGGCCACCTCGGATTCCAGGGCGGCGATCTCGGAGTAGCGGGACAGCGCGATCTCCACCGCCGGCACCAGGTCGCTCTTCTGGAACGGCTTGACCAGGTAGGCCATCGCACCGGCGGCCCGCGCCCGTTCCACCAGGTCACGCTGGCTGAACGCGGTCAGGATGATCACCGGGGCGATCCGGGCGCCGGCGATCCGCTCGGCGGCGGCGAGGCCGTCCATGATCGGCATCTTGATGTCGAGGATGACGAGGTCGGGCTTGAGCTCCTCGGCCAACCGGACGGCGGTCTCGCCGTCACCGGCCTCGCCGACGACCTCGTAACCCTCCTCGACCAGCATCTCGGCCAGGTCCAGTCGGATGAGCGCCTCGTCCTCGGCGATCAGCACCCGCCTGCGCTCGGCATCCGTCTGCGTCTCGGCCACCAGCCCTACCCCCACCATCGATCCCACACCGGCTACCACCCATGCTCCCGCATGAGCCTAGTCGGGTACAGTGAGCCACGCGCCCCTCGGGGTGACGCCGGGATGATGGAATCGGCAGACATGAATGCCTCAAAAGCATTTGCCTTAACAGGCGTGCGGGTTCGAGTCCCGCTCCCGGCACCTTGTCACACACCTGTTCGATGATGCCCCGGTGCATCCACCAGAGATCCGGGCCCGCGCCCGGCAGGTGCACCGCGCCGGCGGTTCGGTCGCCGACGCGGCACGTGCCGTCGGCCTTCCCTACCGCACCGTCTGGCACTGGTGCAACGACCGTCCCGAGGCGCGGCAGCGGGGCACCGAGCTGCGGTGCTTCCGGTGCCGGGACGGGCTCGACGGTCCGGCCGACCCGGCGGCGTACGCGTATCTCCTCGGCCTGTACCTCGGCGACGGCCACCTGGTGACGACGGCCCGGGTGCCGGTGCTGCGGATCTACTGTGCCGCCGCCTGGCCGGGGCTGGTCGACGCGTGCGACCTGGCCATGCGGGCCGTGCTCGCCACGACGGTGCAGCGGGTGCGCAAGCAGGGCTGCGTCGGCGTGCAGAGCTACGGCCGGCACTGGCCGTGCCTGTTTCCCCAGCACGGGCCGGGCCGCAAGCACGAACGCCGGATCGGCCTGGCCGACTGGCAACGCGAGATCGTCCAGCGCCGGCCGGGCGACTTCCTGCGGGGTCTGTTCCACTCCGACGGCTGCCGGGTGGACAACCGGGTGACCGTGCGGGGCCGACCGTACGTCTACCCGCGCTACCACTTCAGCAACGAGTCCACCCACATCATGGGCCTCTGCCAGTGGGCACTCGACATGCTCGGTGTCGCCTGGACGATGAACCGCCGCAACTGCCTGTCGGTGGCGCGGCGGGCGGCGGTCGCCACCCTGGACGGCCACGTCGGCCCCAAGCACTGACCCGTCAGCAGGGCCGACCACCCCACCGGACGCTCACCCCGCCGCGAGCGCGCGGGCCAGGTCGGTCCACAGGTCCTCGGGGTCCTCCAGGCCGACCGAGATCCGCAGCAGCCCGTCGCCCGGCTTCGCCTCCCCGGTCACCGGCCGGTGGGTCAGCGACGCGGGATGCTGGATCAGGGTGTCCACCCCGCCCAGCGACACCGCGTGGGTGATCAGCCGGCAGGCCCCGGCGACCCGGGCGGCGGCCGGCGCGCCGCCGCGTACGTCGAAGGCGAGCAGGCTGCCGGTGCCGGCGAGTTGCCGGCCGACCAGCCCGGCCGGGTCGTGCACCGAGGGGTGGTGGACCCGCGCGACGGCCGGGTGCCCGGCGAGCCGCAGCGCGAGCTTCTCCGCGCCGGCCTGCTGGGCGCGGACCCGCAGCGGCAACGTCTGCAGGCCCCGGTGCAGCAGGTACGCGCCGAGCGGGTGCAGCACCGCGCCGGTGACCGCGCGCACCTGGCGCAACCGGGCGGCCCAGCCGGCGTCGCAGGCCACCACCCCGGCGAGCACGTCGCCGTGCCCGCCGATGCTCTTGGTGGCGCTGTGCAGGACGAGCGTGGCGCCGTGCCGGGCCGGCTGTTGGAGCACGGGGGTGGCGACGGTGTTGTCGACCAGCAGCGGGACGTCGCCGACGGCGGCGGCCAGGGCGGCGATGTCGACGAGGTCGAGGGTGGGGTTGGCCGGGGTCTCCACGACGACCAGGCCGGTGTCGGTCCGTAAAGCGTCGGCGACCTCGTCGGGACGGGCCCAGCTGACCTCGGTGCCGAGCAGGCCGGTGGCGAGCACGTGGTCGGTGCCCCCGTAGAGGGGACGGACGGCGACGACGTGCCGGCGACCGTCCCGGGTGGCCGCGAGCAGGGCCGCGGTGAGCGCGGCCATGCCGCTGGCGAAGGCGACCGCCGCCGGGGTGCCTTCGAGGGCAGCCAGCGCGGTCTCGAAGCGGGCCACGGTGGGATTCCACAGGCGCTGGTAGACGGCGCTGTCGCCGGGCGGGAGGGTGCCGCCGGTGGCGAGCAGTTCGTAGGCCGCGCCGCCGGCCTCGACCGACGGCAGCGGGTTGGTGGTGGACAGGTCGATAGGCGGTACGTGCACCCCGAGGGCGGCGAGGTCCTCCCGGCCGGCGTGCACGGCCCGGGTGTCCACCGACGTATCGTCGAGGGTCGTCCCGACGCTGGGGGTAGGGGGTGCCGTAGCCGCCGTCATGCCGGAAGCCTCGAACATCAGCATGATGGCAGGCAATACCTTCGAACGATATTCTGGCGGTACGGCTTTTCCTACGCTCGGATTCGCGGGAGGATGCCGGGATGCCCTCCGCACCGAACGATGTACGGCCCTTCGTCACCCTGGACGACGTCGACCGCGCGATCCTGACCGAGCTGGCCGCCGACGGCCGGCTGCCGAACAACGCCCTCGCCGAACGGGTGGGGGTGGCCCCGTCGACCTGCCTGACCCGGACCCGGGCGCTGCGGGACTGCGGGGCGATCCGGGGCTTCCACGCCGAGGTGGACCCGGCGGCGGTGGGGTTGCCGTTGCAGGCACTGGTGTCGGTCCGGCTGACCGCGCACGAGCGGGCCGCGGTGGACGCCTTCCGGGCCCGTTCGGTACGGCTGCCCGGGGTGGTGTCGGTGTTCCACGTGGCGGGCGCGGAGGACTACGTGCTGCACGTCCGGGCGGCGTCGGGTGACGCGCTGCGCGACTTCGTCCTGGACCAGTTGGCGGTGGACCCGGCGGTGCAGCACACCCAGACCAGCCTGATCTTCGAGCAGGCCCGCGGCCGGGGCTGACCCGCCGGCCACCGCCCGCCCACTCGCCCACCTGTCCGCTCGCCCGCCCGCCTGTCCGCCCACCCGGCGCCAAGATCGACTCAATGGCAGCGGTGTTGCGGTATCCGCAGAGCCGGATGCCGCCACATCGCTGATGTCGCGGTGTTCACCACCCCGGACCCTGGTCGGGCCCGGCCCGGCCCCGACCAGGGAACAAGTCCGGGCCGGGGCGGGTTGGGCACAGGTGTGATCGACGTACCGCTGTCTGTTCTTGATCTTGCTCCGGTCGCCGCCGGGGCCACCGCCTCCGAGGCGCTCGGGCACACCACCGAGCTGGCCCGCCGGACCGAGGAACTGGGCTACCGCCGGTTCTGGGTGGCCGAGCACCACAACATGCCGGCGATCGCCAGCTCCGCACCGGCGGTGCTGCTCGCCCACCTGGCGGCGCACACCACCACGATCCGGCTGGGCTCGGGCGGGGTGATGCTGCCCAACCACGCACCGCTGGTGGTCGCCGAACAGTTCGGCACCCTGGAGGCGCTGCACCCGGGCCGCATCGACCTGGGCATCGGCCGGGCCCCCGGCACCGACCAGCGGACCGCGCTGGCCCTGCGGCGGACCATGGAGGGGCTGTCGGCGGAGGGCTTCCCCCGGGAGCTGGCCGACCTGATGAACTACTTCAGCGGCGACGACCCGGGCGCGATCACCGCCAGCCCGGGGCTGGGCCAGTCCCCCGCCGTCTGGCTGCTCGGCTCCAGCGGGTTCAGCGCCCAGCTCGCCGGGCTGCTCGGGTTGCCGTTCTCGTTCGCCCACCACTTCAGCTCCCAGCACACGCTGCCCGCGCTCCAGCTCTACCGGCAGAGTTTCCGCCCGTCGCGCTGGCTGAGCGAGCCGTACGCGATGGTGGCGGTGAACGTGGTCTGCGCCGACACCGACGAGCGGGCCGAGTGGCTGTCCGGGCCGGCCGGGCTGTCGTTCCTCAAGCTGCGCTCGGGGCGGCCGGAGCCGCTGGCCAGCCCCGAGGACGCGGCCGCGTATCCGTACACCGAGCTGGAGCGGGAGTTCGTGCGGCAGCGCCGCGACGGTCAGGCGATGGGTTCGCCGGAGACGGTCCGCCGGCAGCTCACCGAGCTGCTGGCCCGAACCGGCGCGAACGAGCTGATGCTCACCACCATGGTGTACGACGTGACCGACCGGGTGCGCTCGTTCGAGCTGGTGGCGGAGAAGGTGGCCGGCGGGCTGTCCCGGGGCGTCTGAAACACGCTCTTCATAGCCACGTCACCCCACCGTTGCGGACGACCTCTAACTTCATTACCGGTGGTGGTACGGCACTCCCGGTCGGGACGGGTCGGGGGTGCTGCGGTGTGGTGCACCGGGTCGCCAGCTGAGCGGATTCCGCGGCTGGCGACCCGGTGCCTGCTTTTGTGGGGCCCGGCCACAGCGCCGGGCCCGCACCGTCAGCACAGGTAGATGGTGGGCGTGGGCGGGGTGGACATGCCGTCACCGATGAAGAAGCCCGGGTGCGGCGGCTGGTTGTAGGCGGTGTTCTGCCAGGCGATCGCCGCGCGGTACTGGGCGTCGTGCATCAGCGTGTAGATCCGGGTGCTGGTCGGCGTGGGCGTGCTGTAGATCCGCAGCGCCCGGCTGTCGCTGGTGCGCCAGATCACTTCCTCGCGCCAGTCGCCGAGAATGTCGCCGGACAGCGCCGGGGTCGACTTGGTGCCGTTGTTGGAGGCCACGTCGCTGCCGGTGAGCAGCCGGGTCTCGCCGCCGGTGCCGTACTTGTCGATCCTGGTGGCGTCGAGCAGCTCACGCACCGGGTCACCGTCCCACCAGGCGAGGAAGTTCGTCGACGACGGCTTGCGGCCGACGTTCTGTCCCCGGGTGTTGGCCAGCCCGTCGACCGCCGCCGACCACGACTCGGCACCGGGGCTGCCGGCCCAGATGTCCGCCGAGACACCCCGGCCGTTGTCGCCGCTGGCCGCGGTCCGCCAGATGATCTGACCGGTGCGCGCGTCGGCGAAGTACGAGCTGGGCTTGCTGGCGTCCTCGTCGACCTTGAAGACCTCCAGGCCGGAGCGGCCCGGGTCCAGGTCACCGACGTGCAGGGCGTCGCCGTGACCGTTGCCGGTCGAGTAGAGCAGCCGGCCGTTGTCGTCGATGGTGGCCGCGCCGTACACGATCTCCTGGCGGCCGTCGGCGTCCACGTCGGCCACCGAGAGCTGGTGGTTGCCCTGGCCGGCGGCGGCGGAGTTGCCGGAGGCGTTGGAATCGAACGTCCACCGCCTGGTCAGCGCGCCGTTGCGGAAGTCCCAGGCGGCGACGACCGCCCGGGTGTAGTAGCCGCGCGCCATGATCAGCGACGGCCGCTGACCGTCCAGGTAGGCGGTGCCGGCGAGGAACCGGTCGACCCGGTTGCCGTACGAGTCGCCCCACGAGGAGACGGTGCCGCGCGGCGGGTCGTAGTTGACGGTGGAGGCGATCGCGCCGGTCTGCCCGTTGAACATGGTCAGGTACTCCGGGCCGGACAGCACGTAGCCGCTGGAGTTGCGGTAGTCCGCCGACGACGAGCCGATCAGCTGACCGGTGCCGGAGCGGGTGCCGTCGGCGGTCTTCATGGCCACCTCGGCCCTGCCGTCGCCGTCGTAGTCGTACACCTGGAACTGGGTGTAGTGGGCCCCGGCACGGATGTTGCGGCCCAGGTCGATGCGCCACAACCGGCTGCCGGTCAGGGTGTACGCGTCGACGTAGACGTTGCCGGTGTAGCCGGACTGGCTGTTGTCCTTGGCGTTGGACGGGTCCCACTTGAGCACGATCTCGTAGTCGCCGTCGCCGTCGAGGTCACCGACGCTGGCGTCGTTCGCGGAGTAGCTGTACGCCTCCCCGGCCGGGGTGGTGCCGCCGGCCGGCGGCTGGATCGGCACGTCCAGGTAGCCGTTGGCGAACTGGAGGGCGGGCGCGGACGCCGCCTGCTCGGCACCGCCCACCACGGCCCGCACGGTGTACGCCGAGCCGGCCGCCGCCCCGCTGTCCAGGTAGTTGGTGGCGCCGGTGATCGGCGTGGCGTTGACCCTGGTGGAGCCCCGGTAGAGGTTGAACGACACCCCGGAGGTCTCGGTGCCCAGCAGCCGCCAGGACACCAGGTTGCCGTTGCCGGAGCGGACGCTGATCAGCCCCCGGTCGAGATCCTCCATCTGCTTCGCCCCGGCGGGCGGGTCGGTCGGCGGGGGCGTGGTCGGTGGCGGTGTCGTCGGTGGCGGGGTGGTCGGCGGCGTGGTGGGTGGGGGCGTGGTGGGTGGGGGCGTGGTCGGCGGCGCGGTCGTCGGGGGCGCGGTGGTCGGCGCGGTGCCACCGGTGCAGGTCGTGCCGTTGAGGGCGAAGCTGTCCGGCGGCGGGTTGCTGGCGTTGTTCCACGACGCGTTGAAGCCGAAGTTCGCGGTGCCGTTGGTGCCCAGCGCCGCGTTGTAACCGGCGTCCTTGGCGCTGACCTGCGCCCCGGACTGGGTGACCGTGGCGTTCCACGCCTGGGTGACCTGCTGGCCGGCGGTGTAGGCCCAGGTCAGGGTCCAGCCGTTGATCGGGTCGCCGAGGTTGGTGACGAGGACGTCGGCGCCGAAGCCGCCGCCCCACTGGCTACTGATCTTGTAGTCGACCCGGCATCCTGCGGCGGCGGCCGAGGCCGTCACGGCGGTGAGGGTGCCGGCGGCGAGGGTGGTGGCCGCGGCGGCGGCGAGCAGCGCGGCGCGACGACGGGTGGGGCTCAGGTGCACGGAAACGCCTTTCGCGGAGGTCAGCGCACGGTGGCGACGCCGGCCTGCCCGGACCGGCGGGATGACGCCGCGCTGACGGTGGTGACGGACGCCTTTGCATCGACATCCATAGTTCGACTCCGCGCAGTCGGATCGTAGGACAACGCTTTCCGCCCGCACAAGCGCTACCCACTCTTGCTCCCGGGCGGCCCACCTGATCGACTCGGCGGATGGCTGAGCACATGGACCCCGAGGAGTTCCGCCGCGCCGGGTACGCGGTGGTCGACTGGGTCGCCGACTACTGGCGGACGCTGGAGCGACGCCCGGTCACCCCGCAGGACCCGCCCGGCACCGTCACCGCCGCCCTGCCGGCCGGCCCGCCCACGCACGGCGAGCCGGTCGCGGCGATGCTGGCCGACCTGGACGCGATCATCGCGCCCCGGGTCACCCACTGGCAGCACCCCGGCTTCTTCGGCTACTTCCCGGCCAACACCAGCGGCCCCAGCGTGCTGGCCGACCTGGTCAGCTCGGGCCTCGGTAGCCAGGGCATGCTCTGGGCCACCAACCCGGCCGGCACCGAACTGGAGACGGTCGTGCTGGACTGGCTGGCCGACCTGATGGACCTGCCCGCGCGGTTCCGCTCCACCGGCACCGGCGGCGGCGTCATCCAGGACTCGGCCTCCTCGGCGACCCTGGTCGCCACCCTGGCCGCCCTGCACCGGGCCAGCGGCGGCCGCTGGCGCGACGTCGGCGTCGACCGCCGCTACCGGGCGTACACCTCGGCGCACGGGCACTCCTCGATCGAGAAGGCGGCCCGCATCGCCGGCCTCGGCGAGGCGGGCGTCCGGACCATCGAGGTGGACCCGACGACCCAGGCGATGCGTCCGGCGGCGCTGCGCGCGGCGATCGAGGCGGACCTGGCCGAAGGCGTGGTGCCCGCCATCGTGGTGGCGACCATCGGGACCACCTCCACCACCGCCGTCGACCCGCTTCCGGAGATCGGCGCGATCTGCGCCCGGTACGGTGTGTGGCTGCACGTCGACGCCGCGTACGCCGGGGCGGCGGCGGTCTGCCCCGAACTGCGCTGGACGCACGCCGGAATGGAGCACGCCGACTCGTACTGCTTCGACCCGCACAAGTGGCTGCTCACCGGCTTCGACTGCGACGCCTTCTGGGTGGCCGACCGGGGCGAGCTGATCGAGGCGCTGACCGTCATGCCGGAGTTCCTGCGTAACGCGGCGAGCGAATCCGGTGCGGTGATCGACTACCGGGACTGGCAGGTGCCGTTGGGCCGCCGCTTCCGGGCGCTGAAACTGTGGTTCGTGCTGCGCTGGTACGGCGTCGAGGGGCTGCGCGCGCACCTGCGCGTGGGGATCGCCCTGGCCGACCGGTTCGCCGGCCTGGTCCGCGCCGACGACCGCTTCGCCCTCGCCGCCCCGCACCCGTTCTCCCTGGTCACGTTCCGGCTGCGGGCCGGCGACGAGGCCGGCGCGGCGCTGCTGGCCCGGGTCAATGGAACCGGACAGGTCTACCTGACCCACACCCGGGTCAACGGCCGTTACACCCTGCGGCTGGCCGTCGGCTCGCCGCAGACCGGGCCGGAACACGTGGACCGGGCCTGGGCGCTGCTGTCGGCGGCGGCGACCGACCTGCTCGCCGGGCACCCGTCCCCGACCGGCCCGGCCCCGACCGGCCCCGCCCCGGGCGGCACACCCGCCGGGTGACCGTCGCCGCCGTCGGTGCCGGTCACCCGGCGGCGTGCGACGGTCAGCGTGGCTGGCGGCGTACCCGTGCCGTGGTTCAGCGCTCGACGACGGCCAGCCGGTCGTCGTCGGCCCCGGCCGGCACGGACCCGGCCCCGACGACGGCAGCCGCGGTGTCCGGCACCGGCGTGGCGGCGGCGGGCGTGTCGGCGGTGGCGGCGTCGCCGGCAGTGGTGGCGGTGGCGGCGTCGACGATGGCGCGGGCCCGGCGGGTGCGGCGCAGCGCCCGGACGGCGAACGTCAGGGCGACCACCCAGCCCACCGCGAGCAGCACGTAGACCACCGGGCGGACGGTCGGGCCGGCGTCACCGGCCTTGAGCAGGATGCGGGCGTTGGTCAGCACGATCACCCCGCCGATGGTCGCGCCCAGCAGTTGGGCGGGGACGATCCGCACCAGCCAGGCGGCCACCGGCGCGGCGATCAGGCCGCCGATCAGCAGCGCCGCGACGGTGGGCAGCAGGAAGCCCTCGCTGCCCAGGCCGATCAGGAAGCCGATGCTGGCCGCCCCGGCCACCACGAACTCGGCGGTGTCCACCGAACCGATCACCTTGCGGGGCTCCATCCGGCCGGAGACCAGCAGCGCCGGAGTGGCCACCGGACCCCATCCCCCGCCACCGGTGGCGTCGACGAACCCGGCGACCAGACCCAGCGGGCCGAGGAAGCGGCCGCGCAGCCGCCCGGCTCCGGAGCGCTGACGCAGCGGCCGGGAGAAGCGCACCAGCAGGTACGCGCCGAGGGTGAACAGGATGCCGGCCATCCAGGGAGCGGCGTTCTCGGTGGAGATGGAGCTGAGGAAGGTGGCCCCGACGAACGCGCCGACCGCGCCGGGCAGGGCGATCCGGGTCACCACCCGCCAGTCGACGTTGCCGAACCGCCAGTGGGCGACACCCGCGGCGAGCGTGGTGCCGATCTCGGCGAGGTGCACCGACGCCGAGGCGGCGGCCGGGGCGACCCCGACGAACAGCAGCAGGGTCGACGAGGTCAGCCCGTACGCCATGCCGAGCGCGCCGTCGACGAGCTGTGCGGCCAACCCGACCAGAGCGAGGATCAGAAGCTTGCGCACGAGCCCTCCGAACTTTTCGGCATCTCCTATCGACTTGGTCGAGAATGCGGCACGGGACGCTCCCGGGTCAACCCCCAGATCGGTGGGTGGGACGCGCCCGCCGGAGCGGGACGCGCCGGTCGGAAACTCGCGGGCCAGCTCACGCGGGGTGTGGCGGGCCGACCCGGCCCGGAGGTGTCAGCTCCAGGCGCGCGGGTCGGCGGCCAGCTCGGTGATCCGGCCCGGCAGCACCCCGGCCGCCACGTCGGCGATGGTGACCTGCTCCAGGATCTCCCGCTCGCTGGCCCGCAGCGCGATCCAGACCTCCTGCAACGCGCGGGCCGCGCCGTGGTAGCCGAGCTGCTCGGGACGCTGCCCCCGCACGTGGGCCAACGGACCGTCGATCACCCGGATCACCTCGGCGAGGGAGATCTCCGCCGCCGGCCGGGCCAACCAGTAGCCGCCCTCCGGGCCCCGCTGGGCGTGCACGATGCCGCCCCGGCGCAGCTGGAGCAGGATGCTCTCCAGGAACTTCGGCGGGATGTCCTGCGACCGGGCGATCTGCTCGGCGGTGACCGGACGGGACCGGCCGGCGTCCGCGCCGTCGGCGACCGACGCGAGTTCGGCCGCCGCACGCAGTGCGTAGTCGACCCGGGCGGAGAGGCGCATGGCCGCCAGGTTAGTCGCCGGCCCCGCCGGCCGGACCGCCGCCCTCCACCGAACGGCCAGGGTGGGCTGTCCCGGTGGCGTGGGCATGGCACCATACCCGTGTCGCCGGCAGGGTCGCCGGTGACGGACACCAGCGCACCGGAGCACAGGCCGATAGGGGCAGCGACAGCGATGCCGGACGTGACGCCGCTGAACCCGCGGGACCCGCGCCAGGCCGGGCCGTACGAGCTGATCGGTCGGCTCGGCGCGGGCGGTCAGGGTGTGGTCTACCTGGGCCGCGACGAGCAGGGCCGGTGGGTCGCGGTCAAAGTCATCAACGTGGACCTGCACCAGCATCCCCGGGCGAAGGCCCAGTTCGTCAAGGAGATCGCCGCCGCCCGCCGGGTCGCGCCGTTCTGCACCGCCCAGATCCTCTTCGCCGACGTGGACGGTGAGCTGCCCTACGTGGTCAGCGAGTTCATCGAGGGCGTCACCCTGCAACGGCACGTCCGCGAGCAGGGGCCGGTCGCCGGCAACGCACTGCACCGGCTGGCCGTCGGCACCGCCACCGCGCTCGCCGCGATCCACCAGTCCGACGTGGTGCACTGCGACCTCAAGCCGGACAACGTGATCCTCGCGGCGGACGGCCCCCGGGTGATCGACTTCGGCATCGCCCGGGCGCTGGACGTCACCGAGACGATGACCAGCCGGATCATGGGCACCGCCACCTACATGGCCCCGGAACGGTTCCGCGACGACGAGGTCGGGCCGGCCAGCGACGTGTTCGCCTGGGCCGGGACGATCGCCTTCGCGGCGGGCGGGCAGCCGCCGTTCGGCACCGGCCCGGTCGCCGCCGTGATGCACCGGGTGCTGCACGACCCGCCGGACCTGACCGGGCTCACCGGTCCGCTGGCCACCCTGATCGGGCAGTGCCTGGACAAGGACCACCGGGTCCGGCCCACCGCCCAGGAGGTGCTGCTGCGGCTGCTCGGGCGCGACGCCCACCCGAGCGGCGAGGTGCCGTTGCAGACGGTGCTGCGGGCCGGCACCGACGCCGCGGCCACCCGGCACGTCCCGCGTACCGTGGCCGCCACCCCGCCGGCCGCACCCGTCGGCGCGGCGGCCGATCCGTGGCCGACGACGGCGGCGGCCGTGGACCCCTGGCCGACCGCCGGGGTGGCGCCGGCCCCGCCGGGCACGCCGACCGCCGGGCAGGTGACCGGCGAGCCGACGCCGTGGCCCGCCACGTCGACCGCCCACCCCACGCCGCCGCCGACCGCCCCACCGGCGACGGCCTGGTCCGCCCCGGCGGCCCTCACCCCGTCCGCCGCCACGGACCGGCCGGCCACCCCGACAGCAGCGGCCCGGGACGGCTTCGGCCGGCGGCTGCGTCGACAGTGGACCGACCCGTGGGGGATGTCCCTCGCGTTCCTCCTCGGCGCGGTCGGATTCGCCACCGGGTACGTCGCCAGCACCGACGTGGGCACCGCAGCCGCCGTCGGTCTGCTCGCCCTCGTCGTGGTCTACGGTGTCCGTCTGCTCGTCGCCGCCGCGCTCACCCCGCCCGGCCCGCCGGACGGCTCGATCGACAAGCCCGGCTCCCGGCCCGTGCCGGCACCCCGCACCGACGCCTGACCCACCCGACGAACCCCTGGAGGAGCCGATGGCCGCCGGTCAGCGTCCCGCCCGACCGTGGCTGCCGCACGCGGTGGCCGTCGTCGCGGGGCTCGCGGTGATCGCCGGGGCGTACCTGTACGTCCGGCCGGCACCCGGCACGGACCGGGCGGACTGCGTACCGCTGGAGGTCAGCTCCTCCACCGAGAAGAGCACACTGGTCGCCCAGCTCGCCGACCGGTACAACGCCGCCGACCGGCGCTTCGGCGGGCGGTGCGCGCAGGTGAGCGTGCACGGCCTCAACTCGGGCGAGGCGATGGAGGCGCTGGCCGGCGGGTGGACGCTCACCCAGCCCAAGGTCGCCGAACCCCAGGTGTGGCTACCCACCTCGTCCCTGTGGACCGGGCAGCTACGCCTGCTCGACTCCGCGGCGGGCCGGCCCGCGCAGACCCCCGGGCAGTACCCGTCGATCGCCAACAGCCCCCTGGTCATCGCCATGCCCAGGGACCGGGGCGAGCTGGTGCAGCAGCGCGGCCCGCTCGGCTGGGCCGACGTGCTCGGCCTCTCCGGCGACACCGGCTGGGCGGCGTTCGGCAAGCCCGAGTGGGGCCGGTTCACCTTCGGCAAGGACAACCCGCACCTGTCCACCTCCGGCCTGGCCGCCACCATCGCCACCTACTACGCGGCGGTCAACCGGGCCAGCGACCTGACCAGCGAGGACCTCGCCCAGCCGGCGGTGACCCAGTTCGTCAGGCGGATCGAGGCCAACGTCTCGCACTACAGCGACGACTCGGTGGACCTGCTGCGCGGTCTCGCCGAGGCCGACGCCGCCGCCACCGGGGACGCCCCGGCGACCGACATGAGCGCGATCGTCCTCCAGGAGGAGCTGGTCTACCTCTACAACCAGGGCCAGCTCAGCCCCACCGGCAGCAAGCCCCGGGTCCCGCTGGTGGCGGTGCACCCCAGGGAGGGCACCTTCAACCTCGACCACCCGTACGTGGTGCTGCCGTCGGCCGACCCGGCGCAACGCGAGGCCGCCGAGGACTTCCTCGCCTTCCTCCGCGACGGCCCGCAGCAGCGCAGCTTCGCCGCCCTCGGCTTCCGCGACGACGAACGCCGACCCGCCGAGACGCTGCTGGCCACGGTCGCCGGGCCGGGCGGCGACAGGCTCACCTACTTCGACCCGCCCACCCCGGAGGTGGTCGGCGCGATCCTCGGCAGCTGGGACACCCTGCGCAAGAAGGCCAACATCCTGCTCGCCGTGGACACCTCCGGCTCGATGCAGGCCGGCGTCGGCGACCGGACCCGGTTCCAGGTGGCCACCGACGCCGCCAGCAAGGCGATCGGGCTGCTCAACGCCGCCGACCAGGTGGCGCTCTGGTCGTTCTCCAGCGAGACCCCGCAACGGCCGAAGCGGCCGTACAGCGAGGAGGTGCGGCTCGCGCCGCTGAACCGGGACGCGTTCAACCGGAAGCTCGCCGGGCTGCGCATCGGCGGCAACACCGCGCTGTACGCCACCGTCCGCGCGGCACACCGCACCCTGCTCGACAGGTACGACCCGAACCGGATCAACGCGGTGGTGGTGCTCACCGACGGCAAGAACGAGTACCAGAAGGACAGCGACCTCGACCGGCTGCTGCGCGACATCGCGCTGGACCCGAACAAGCCGGTGAAGGTCTTCTGCGTGGCCTTCGACCAGGACTCCGACCTGGCCGCGCTGGACCGGATCGCCAAGGCGTCGGCCGGTAAGGCGTTCGACGCCAAGAACCCGACCACCATCGACGAGGCGTTGGTGAAGGTGGTCAGCAGCTTCTGAGCCCGGCCGGCCCCGCCGCACGCTGCGGCGGGGTGTTCAGTCCCCGACGCGGCGCAGCAGTCCCTCCTGGACGGCGCTGGCGATGTGCCGGCCGTCGAGGGTGAACATCCGGCCGGTGGCCAGGCCCCGCGCGCCGGAGGCCGACGGGCTCCAGCAGTCGTAGAGGAACCACTCGTCGGCCCGGAACGACCTGTGGAACCACAGCGCGTGGTCCAGGCTCGCCCCGACCAGGCCGCCCGGCCCCCAGACCTCGCCGTGTACCGACAGGACCGAATCCAGCAGGGTCAGGTCGGAGGCGTACGTCAGCGCGCAGGCGTGCAGCAGCGGATCGTCGGGCAGCTTGCCGTCGATGCGCATCCAGACCCGCTGGTACGGGTCGGCGGGGCGGTCGCCGGGGCGTACCCAGCCGGGCTCGCCGACGTAGCGGACGTCGATCGGCCGGGGGATCTGGCCCCAGATGCCGAGCCGCTCCGGATAGCGGGCCAGCCGGTCGGACATCGTCGGGACGTCGTCCGGGCCGGGCACGTCCGGCGGGGTCGGCGCCTGGTGTTCCAGGGCCTGTTCCTGCCGCTGGAAGGACGCCGACATGAAGAAGATCGGCTTGTCGTGCTGCAACGCCACCGAGCGGCGGACCGAGAAGGAGCGCCCGTCCCGGACGTTCTCCACCTGGTAGTCGATCGGCTCGGCCGGGTCACCGGGCCGGACGAAGTAGCCGTGCAGCGAGTGCACGAACCGCTCCGGGTCGACGGTGCGCCCGGCGGCGACCAGGGCCTGCCCGGCGACCTGCCCCCCGAACACCCGCTGCGGACCGACCGAGGGGCTCACCCCACGGAAGGTCGTCGCGCCGGTGTGGTCGAGGTCGAGGACCTCGAGGAGCTGGTCGACCGCGGCCTGGCCGGTCGCCGCCGGGCGCCCGGTCACCGGGATTGCTCTGTTCGCGACTGCGGGGCGCGCAAACCCGGCGCACTCCTCGCGCTCACCAGAGCTGTGCCTGTGCTCACTGCAACGCCCGGGCGGAGGCGGCGTCGACCAGGGAGCCGAGCTGGTGCACGCGCAGGGTGTTGGTGGAGCCGGGGGTGCCGGGCGGGCTGCCCGCGACGATCACCACGTAGTCGCCGGGGGTGGCCTGGTTGAGGCCCAGCAACGCCTGGTCGACCTGGCGGAACATGTCGTCGGTGTGCTGCACGAACGGCATCAGGAAGGTCTCCACTCCCCAGCACAGCGCGAGTTGGCTGCGCACCTCGGGGACCGGGGTGAACGCCAGCAGCGGCAGGTCGCAGTGCAGCCGGCTGAGCCGCTTGACGGTGTCACCGGTCTGCGAGAAGGCGACCAGGGCCTTCGCCCCGATGGCGCGGGCGATCGACGACGCGGCCACGGTCAGCGCGCCGCCGTGGGTACGCGGGTCGTGCTGGAGCCGGGGCACCCCGATCGAACCGGCCTCGGTGGTGGTGATGATCTTCGCCATGGTGCTGACGGTGAGCACCGGGTACTTGCCGACGCTGGTCTCGCCGGAGAGCATCACCGCGTCCGCGCCGTCGAGCACCGCGTTGGCCACGTCGGAGGCCTCGGCGCGGGTCGGCCGGGAGTTCTCGATCATGGAGTCGAGCATCTGGGTGGCCACGATGACCGGCTTGGCGTTCTCCCGGCACAGCTGCACGGCCCGCTTCTGCACCAGCGGCACCTGGTCGAGCGGCAGCTCCACGCCGAGGTCGCCCCGGGCCACCATGACGCCGTCGAAGGCGAGCACGATCGCCTCCAGGTGGTCGACCGCCTCGGGCTTCTCGACCTTGGCCAGCACCGGGCGGCGGACGCCCTCCTCGTCCATGATCGAGTGGACGAGCTTGATGTCCTCGGCCGAGCGGACGAAGGACAACGCGATCATGTCGACGCCCAGGCTGAGGGCGAAGCGCAGGTCCTCGGCGTCCTTGTCCGACAGGGCCGGGACGCTGACCGCCACGTTCGGCAGCGAGACGCCCTTGTTGTTGGAGACCGGACCACCCTCGGTGACCAGGCACCGGATGTCGTTGCCGGTGACGTCGCTGACCTCGACGGCGACCCGGCCGTCGTCGATCAGCAGCCGGTCACCCGGCTTCACCTCCTGCGGCAGCTTGCGGTAGGTGCAGGAGACCCGGTCCTTGGTGCCGAGGATGTCGTCCCCGGTGATCACCACCGAGTCGCCGGTACGCCACTCGTGCGGCCCGTCGGCGAACCGGCCGAGCCGGATCTTGGGGCCCTGGAGGTCGGCCAGGACGGCGACCGGGATACCGACCGCCTCCGAGGCCTCGCGGACCAGGCGGTACACCGACTCGTGGTCGGCGTGACTGCCGTGGCTGAAGTTCAGCCTGGCCACGTTCATGCCCGCCTCGACGAGCCCCCGGATCCGCTCCGGGGACGAGGTGGCGGGGCCAAGAGTGCAGACGATCTTCGCGCGGCGGTTCACGCCCATCAGGCTAGTCTCTCCTCCGGGTCGGCCTACGGGCCGACCCCTTGCGGACTGAGGAACAGGGTCCGACGACGCGCGGGGTGGGCGCGAGGCCGGCGGGACGCGGGCCACGCCGGGGGCACGTCGGACAGTGGCGGGCATCGGCGACCGCGCGCCGGGAATCGTACCGCCCGACGACAATCGCCGTCTGCGCGCTCCCGTGCTCTCGTGCGCCGACGCCGCCACCGTCGGTCACCGTCACGCCACGCCCGCCGCCCCGACGGTCAGCTGTCGGTCTTGACCAGCGGAAACTCCAGCGAGCCCGCCGGGCAGAGGAAGGTCAGCACGTCGACCATGTAGAGGCCGGCCTGCACCGCCGGATCCGCCTCCATCACGCTGCGTACGTCCTCGACCGATCCGGTGCGGGCCAGACCGATGCCGATCGGCGGGGCGGGCTCCCGGGCCGGGCCGTCGATCGAGCCGGCCACCAGCACCAGGCCCCGCCGTTGCAGGGCCAGCATGTGCGCCGTGTGCTCGGCCTGGAGTCGCTGCACGGTCTCCTTCGGCAGCACCCGCCCGGCCGGGCCCGGATAGAGCACGATGCACTCGTACGTGTCGAGTGCGAAGTCCAGCTGCGGCGTACCCGTCATCGCGTCCCCTCCCCCGCGTCGGCGCCACACCGCGCCGGTGGTGTCCCCGGACCCGGCCAGCGTCCCACGGTGGGGACGCCCGTGACCGCCGGTCGGGACAACTCCGGGCCGGACGGGGGCCGTCCCGGGGCGGACACCGGGTGCGGCGGGTGGCACCGGCGGCCTTTCGGCCGGTCCACGCCGACAGATCGGCAGACGTGCCGGTCAGCCGACGCTGGTACGGTCCGACTGATGGGGAAGGCGCTCGATCCGCAGAGCGGAGGTCCCGACATGGCTCGCTCCGCCGACGCCCCCCGGCCGCCGGACGACTCCCGCTGGCGCGAACTGCTCTCCCACGCCGGCCGGGCCGGCCGGTGGATCGTCGACCACGACTGGACCGGCACCGCGCTCGGCCCGCTGGCGGACTGGTCGCCCAGCCTGCGTACCGCCCTGGTCGTCTGCCTGCACAGCCCGACGCCGGCCGCGCTGTGGTGGGGGCCGGAGCTGGTGCTGCTCGCCAACGACGGCTACCTGGCCCTGCTGGGCCCGGCCGGCACCCGGGCGCTGGGCCGGCCCGCCCCGGCGGTCTGGCCCGACGCGGTGCCCACGCTGACCGGGGTGCTCACCGCCGCCCGGGTCGTCCGGCACGGCGACGACGGAGCCGGGCCGGTCTTCTCGTCGGGCCCGGTGGTCGACGCCGCCGGCCATCCGCAGGGCGTGCTCACCGCCGTCACCGCCGCGCCCGGCGGAACCGCCGACGCCGCCGCGCCCGACGGCCCGGTCGTCGCCGACGGGGAGCGGCGGCGTGCGTTGCGGCAGGCCGAGGGGTTGGCCCGGCTCGCCGGGGCGCTCAGCGCCGCCGGCAGCCGGGAGGCGGTGATGGACGTGGTCCGGGCCTTCACCCCCGGGCTGGTCGGCGCGGACGGGGTCCGGGTCGCGGCGGCCACGGCGGGTGCCTGGGAGCTGACGGTGACCGGCGACGCCGGCACCGGCGAAGTGCGGGTCACCGACGACGAGCCGCTGGCCCGTGCGGTATGCGAGGAGACCACCGTGCCGCTGCCGGACGGGCTCTGCCTGCCGCTGCGCGACGGCACCGGCGCCGTGCTCGGGGCCCTGGAGGTGCGCTGGGACACGCCGGCCGCCGACGAGGAGGCCCGCCGTATCCTGCTCGACGCGGTGGCGGGGTTGTGCAGTCAGGCGTTGCGGCGGGCCGAGCTGACCGCGTCCGCGCGGGCGATGGCGGAGTTCGCCGCCCGGCTCAGCGTCACCCGCTCCACCGGTGAGGCGATCGACGTGATCCTGGACGCCGCCCCGATGGCGCTCGGCGCGGCGCTGCCCGGCCTGGCGATGCGCGACGAGGGCCGGCGGGTCCGGCTGTGGCACGCGGAGCTGCCCAGTGGGCTGGTCGCCACCTTCGACGACCTGACCATCGACGACCCCCGGCCGATCGCCCACGCGCTGCGCACCGGGGAACGGATCATCCTGCGCAACCGGGCCGAGTTCGCCGCCCGGCATCCCGGCCTGCCGGACCCGGCGGGCGAGTACGGGATGGTGACCACCGTCGTGCTCCCGCTGTTGGACGCCTCCCGGCGGCCCATCGCCGCGCTGGGTTTCGGCTGGCCCCGGGAACGGGCACTGCACGACGACGACCTGGCTCTGCTGGACACCGTCGCCGACCTGTGCGAGCAGACCCTGGAGCGGGTCCGGCTGGCCGCCGCCGAACACAACCTGGTGACCCGGTTGGCGGGCCGGCTGCGCACCTCGGCGACGATCGGGCCACCCGGCCTGGAGCTGGCGACCCGCTACCAACCGGCGATGAGCGGCCTGCACCTGGGCGGCGACTGGTACGACCTGGTCGACCTGGACGACGGCCGGCTGGCCGTGGTCGTCGGGGACGTGGTGGGCCACCAGGTCGAGGCGGCCGCCGACATGGCGCAACTGCGGACGGTGGTGAACACGCTGATCCGCTCCGGGGTGCCGCTGGCCGAGGTGTTCCCCCGGCTGACCGGGCTGCTCGGGGTCGGGTTCCTCGGCACCTGCCTGGCGATGGTGGTCGACCCGGTGGCCGGGCAGGCGCAGGTGGCCCGGGTGGGGCATCCGCATCCGGTGCTGCTGCGGCCGGGTCGGCCGCCGCAGACGGTCTGGACGGGGCATTCGCTGCCGCTCGGGCTGGTCCGCGACCCGGTGCCGGTGACCACCGTGGCGTTCGGCCCGGGTGACCTGCTGGTGGCGTACACCGACGGGCTGGTGGAGCGGCGCGACCAGGCGTACGACGCCGGGGTGACGGCCCTGCACGAGGTGCTCGTGCCGGTGCGGGACCAGCCCGTGGAGGTCATCGCGGACACCCTGTTGACCAAGCTCTCCGGCTCCGACGACGACCAGGCGCTGGTGATCATCCGGCACGCCGGTTGAGTGTCGGTGCCCACATTCGGCCCGGAGGTGTTGCCGACCGCGATCTTCGGGAAAGGCGTCGGGGTGGGTGGCTAGATTTGCCACCGACGACAACGAGAGGATCGGGGTACGGCACATGGGGTCCAGCAGTCAGCCCGCGAAGGCGTCAGGCACCTACCGGATCGGCGGCGACCTGCAGGTCGACCGGCTCGGTTACGGGGCCATGCAGATCACCGGGCCGGGGGTGTGGGGCGACCCGAAGGACCCGGCAGAGGCGGTCCGGGTGCTGCGCCGGGCGTACGAGCTGGGCGTCACGTTCATCGACACCGCCGACTCGTACGGGCCGTTCGTCTCGGAGCTGCTGATCAGGGAGGCGCTGCACCCGTACGCCGACGACCTGGTCATCGCGACGAAGGCCGGCCTGACCCGCTCCGGGCCGGGTGACTGGCGGCCGGTGGGGCGGCCGGAGTACCTGCGCCAGCAGTGCGAGCTGAGCCTGCGGCACCTGGGCCTGGAGTCCATCGGCCTCTACCAGCTGCACCGGATCGACGCGAAGGTGCCGCTGGAGGATCAGCTCGGCGAGCTGGCCCTGCTCAAGCAGGAGGGCAAGATCCGGCACATCGGGCTGTCCGAGGTGACCGTCGAGCAGATCGAGGCGGCCCGGAAGATCACTCCGATCGTGTCGGTGCAGAACCTGTACAATCTGGCGGACCGCAGCGCCGAGGACGTCCTGGAGTACTGCGAGCGCAACGACCTGGCGTTCATCCCGTGGTTCCCGATCGCCACCGGCAACCTGGCCAAGCCGGGCGGCCCGCTGGACGCCATCTCCACCGGGCACGACGCGACGCCCGCCCAGCTCGCGCTCGCCTGGCTGTTGCGCCGCTCGCCGGTCATGCTGCCCATCCCGGGCACGTCCTCGGTCGGCCACCTGGAGGAGAACGTGGCCGCCGCCGAGGTGCAGCTCACCGACGAGGAGTACGACGCCCTGGCCAAGGCAGCCTGACCGGCCCACCCCGCCGGCGGCCACGCCGCCCCGGGACCCCGGACGCCCGCCACCCCGGACACCCGGGCGCCCGGCACGCAACGGGGGCGATGTAGCGCCATCCCGAGCCACGGATACCGCTACATCACCCCCGTTGCCGAGCGCCGACGGACCTGAGCACCCCCGAACCGAGCGCCGCCCAGCGGGCACGGGGCCGACGGAGGTGGGTCAGCCCTCGGGGGTGATCTCGTTGCCGGGGTCGGTCGGGCGTAGGGCCCGCTGGGCCTCGTCGAACAGCTTCGCCGCGTCGGTGCGGCCGTTGACCTGGATCTCCACCTCGGAGTCGCCGACCTGCAGCCGGATGCTCACCTCGGTCCGCTGCTGGTCCACCCAGCTCTGCACCAGGTTGAACAGGCCGGGCAGCAGCCCCTGGGCGACCACCGCGATGATCACCGCGTCACTGAAGCCGGCCCGGCCACCGGCCCCGCCCCCCGGCCCGGCGTCGCGGACCAGGGCCCGGTAGCGCGGGTCGCGGTGCAGCCAGGCCAGCAGCGTCGTCCGCTGCGGGCCGGCGGCACGGGGGGCCAGCACCAGCCGGGCCGGTGCGGTGGAGCGGGGCGCGGTCATCTCGGTCTGCCTCTCAGTCATGCGGTCCGGCCGGCCGGTGGCTCAGTCGTCACCGGGTTGGAAGGTCAGCGTGCCGTCGACCACCGACAGCACGCCGCTGACCCCGAACGTCTCGTTCTCGGTGAACGGGGTGGTCCCGAAGTAGCCGACGGTGCTGCCGGTGGCCTGCGCCGACCCCTGCGCCTCGTACGACGTGGAGACCCGGGCGGTGGTCGGGCCGGTCAGGGTCAGTTCGATGGTCGGGTACCGGGTGATCTTCCAGGAGATCTTCTTCACCGTCGAGCCGCCGGTGTAGTAGCGGAACGGGCACCCCTGCGGGGCGGCCACCGCCTGCGCCGCGCAGCCGTCCAGGTAGGACCGCACGCTGCGTTCCGCCGCCGCCTGAGCGTCGGGCCGCAGGGTGGGCGTCACCTCCGCGCCGCTCACGCTCTGCTGCCCGGGTACGACGTGGACCACCCGGGGCGCCGTCTCGCTGAGCGCGTTGCTCTCCCCCGCCACCGTGTAGGAGCCGGGCAGCAGCGTCACCGCCACCCCCACCCCGTCCTCGCCGGTGGGCGTGGGCACCCCGTTGACGGTCAGCGGGGCCGGGCCGCCGGGCAGGGTCAGGGTCGCCGGGGCGGCGTCGATGTGCCAGCGGTGGAACAGCCCGAGTACGGCGGAGTCGTCGCGGCGCAACGGCAGCTCGGCGGTCAGCTCCTGCCCGGCGAGGGTGTAGGCGACCGTGGCGACCGCCTCGTCGCCGTCGCGTTCCACCCCCGTCACGGACACGTCGGTGGGCGGGCGGTAGTCCTTCGCCGCCACCATCCGGGCGAGCTGCCCGCTGTCGCCGAGCGCCGCCCGCACGCCGGGGGTGAGCTGTTCGAGCGCCTCCGGGCCGTCGTGGTCGGCCAGGGCCGCGAAGTAGTCACCGACGGCCGCCTGCGGGCGGAAGAACGCCCACTGGGCCGCGGTCAGCCCGCCACCCAGGCAGCTCACCAGCACCAGCGCGCCGACCACCAGCAGGGCGCGACGGGAGCCGACCGCGGTCGTCGTCGTACCGCCGAACAGCTCGTCGAGGCCGCGCGCGGTGGCCGCGCGCTCGGTCATCGGGTCGGGGACGGGCCGGTCCAGCCGGTCCAGGCGCAGCTCGGACGGGGGATGGGTGGCGCAGACCGCCTCGTCCCAGCCGCTGCGCCCGGTCTCGAAGGAGCGTCGCCGCTCCAGCATGGACCGCATCCCCTCCCGGTGTCCGGCGAGTACCGCACCGGCGTCGGCCCGGTACTCGGCGGCCCGGACGTCCCGGCGGTGGCAGGGCAGGACCACGTACCGCATGGTGAGCAGCACGGGCCAGAAGAACAGGAACACCACGAAGTCGGTGGCCGGGTGCGGGAAACGGCGCATCAGCCAGGCCGGCAGGGCGTGCACCAGCACCAGCGGCAGGCCGACACCCCGGATGAACGCGCTGGTCACCTCGTCGCCGGTGCGCCAGTGCACCAGTTCGTGGCTGAGCAGCGCGGCGATCTCCTCGTCGGTGCAGTCGAGCACGGCGGTGCTCACCACGACGTGCCGGGCGTAGGCGCGGGCGTTGGCGAGCACCGGGTCGTCCTCGATCAGCAGCCGGGGTTCCCCGGGCAGGCCGAGCCGGGCCGCGCAGTCGCTCAGCAGTGGGCGCAGCCGTTCGGCCTCCCGCCGGCTGAGCTGCCGCGCCCCCGAGACGCCCAGCAGCCACGGTTCCAGCAGCACCCGCCCGACGGTGTAGAGCAGCCCGACCAGGCCGGCGGCGACCACCATCCCGGCCAGGCCGGTGAACAGGTTCGCCGGTTCGTCGAACGCGTTGCGCCAGGGCAGCACGAGGATGGCCAGGAAGCCGACCAGCGCGCCGAGCGCGAACCCGGCGAACCCGCCGACCACCCCGCCGGAGCGCGCCACGAAGGCCTCCAGCAGGGGCCCGACCAGCGGCGCGTCCCGCAGCAGCGCCGGCACCGCCTCCTCGGACTGGGTGCCCCCGGCGACCAGCCCGTACAGGCCGAGAGCGAGGCCGCCCCAGACCGCCGCGACCAGCGCCAACGGCACGTAGAACCAGGTGGCGAGGAAGGCGCCGAGCACGCCCCGCCAGTCCCGCACGATGCCGGCACGCAGCCAGACCAGGGCGCTCGGGTAGCCGGGCGGGCGGTGGGCGAACCGGTCCCCGGCGGCCGGGGACTCCTGCGCCTGAGCGGCACCGCCCGACGCCGTCGCCCCGAACGACGCCGTCGCACCGGCGGGCACCGGTCCACCGGGCGGTGGTGGGCTGTCGGTGGGCGCGGTGCCACCGGCCGGTGCGGTGTCGCTCTCCGGTCGCAGGGGTGTTCCGCCCGTCGGGGTGGATCGGTCATCGTAGGTCGGGCCGGGCTGGGCCGCGTGGGGGTCGGGCTGCGACTGGGGGTCCAGGTCGGGCACGGGAGGCTCCTCGACTACGGATGTCGCCGGGCGGGACGGCGGGCCCGGTGGACCGGACCGCCGGCGCACCGAGGGCCGCGAACCGGCCGGTCGGCTGACCGAACGGGTCGGCGGTCCGAACGGGTCGGCGGCCGATCGCCGCCGGCGACAATGACACACAGATGCTGTCGGCCGACTCCGCAGCGGCGGAATTCGACGCGGCTGGACATTACCTATGACGAATGCCGTCCGCGATCCCATTTCTGCGGGGAGATCGGCTTTTCGAAACAGTGTCGGATATCTGTCCGTCGACGGTTTCGTGGCGGCATTTCCGGTGGGTCGGGTCAGTCGGCGGTGAGCAGGGCGGCGAGGTGCCGTACCGCCGGGTTGGTGGTGCCCCGCCGCCAGGCCAGGGCGACGTCGACGGTCGGCACCGGGGCGGCGAAGCGGCGCAGGCGTACCCCCGGGACCTTCAGGGCGCGGGCCCGGCCAGCGGGTACGGCCGCGACCACGTCGCCGCCGGCCACCGCGCGCAGCAACTGCTCGTCGTCGGGTTCCTGACGGACCAGGTGGAAACCGCCGTCGGGCCAGACCTGGGCGATGGTGCGGTCGAACATGCCGGGGCCGTTCTCGCGGGGCCACATCACCGCGGGCAGACCGACCACCTCGGCCCGGCGCACCCGCGTCCGGCCGGCCGCCAGCGGATGTCCCGCCGGCACCGCCAGCAGCAGTTCCTCGCGGTCGACGGTACGGCAGGTCAGCCCCGCCTCCGGCAGCGGTGGGCGGACGAAGGCGACGTCGAGCCGGCCGGTGAGCAGCCCGGTCACGTTCGGTGCCGTCCACCCGGTCTCGGGCACCACCTCCACCTCGGGGTGCGCCGCCCGGAACCGGGCCACCAGCGCGTCCACCCGCCCACCCCGGGCCGACCGGGTGTACGCCAACCGCAGCCGGCCACAGCGCCCGCCGACCAGGTCCCGGATGCGGGCGTTGGCGGCGTCCACCTCGGCGAGCAGCCGACGGGCCTCGCCGGCCACCTGCGCACCGAGCCCGGTCAGCGTGCAGCCGTGGCTGTCGCGGTGCAGCAGAGTCACCCCGAGCTGTCGTTCGAGGGCGCGGATCTGCTGGCTGAGCGCCGGTTGGGCGATCCGCAGCCGGGCGGCGGCGCGGGTGAAGTGCAGCTCGTCGGCGAGCACCACGAAGTACCGCCACCGGCGCAGGTCGTCGCGCCCGACGTCCGGCCGGGCCGGACCGTCGGTCGCCTCCGACTGTCCCATCCGGTGAGCATAGGTGCGGCTTATCGCCGCACGCCGGTTCTGTCTTGGACCCGGCAGCCGGCCCGGGGAGACGATCCGGGTCCGGCCGTCCGTGCCTGCGGGCGGCGCTGAACAGGGAGATCGACGATGGACACGGACGTGCTGGTGGTCGGGGGCGGGATCATCGGGCTGACGGCGGCGGTGCGGCTGCGGGAGCGTGGCGCGCGGGTGACCCTGCTGACCGCCGACCCGCCCGGCGACACGGTGTCGGCGGTCGCCGCCGCCGTCTGGTACCCCAGCCACACCGACGCCGACCCCCGGGTGCTGCGCTGGGCCGCCGGGACGTACGCGGAACTGACCCGGCAGGCCGACGCCGGGGTGCCCGAGGTGGTGGCCCGGCCGACCCGGATGCTGCTGCGCCGCCCGTTCACCGGCCCGCCGTGGTGGGCGGCGGCGGCCGGTGACCTGGTCGCCCACCCCGGCTCCGGGCCGTACGCCACCGAGTTGCGGTTCACCGCGCCGACGGTGGAGATGTCGCCGTACCTGGACTGGCTGGCCGACCGGTTCACGGCGGCCGGCGGGCGGGTCGTGACCGGCCGGCTGGCGCGGCTCGACGACGGCTTCACGCTCGCCCCGACGGTGGTCAACGCCACCGGACTGGCCGCCGGGCGGCTCGCCGACGACCCGGCGGTGCACCCGGTACGCGGGCGGCTGGTGCTGGTGGCGAACCCGGGCCTGACCACCTCGGTACGCGACGAGGAGAACCCGGCCGGCATCACCTACGTGCACCCGCGCCGGCACGACGTGGTGCTCGGCGGCACCGCCGAACCGGACGCGTGGGACACCGGGCCCGACCCGGCCACGGCGGCGGCGATCCGGGCCCGGTGCGTGGCGCTGGTGCCGGCGCTGGCCGACGCCCCCGTACTCGGGGCGCGGGTCGGGCTGCGGCCGGCCCGGCACGGCGGGCCGAGGGTCGCGGTGCAGGCCGGGCCGGCCCCGGGGCGACGGCTGGTGCACGCGTACGGCCACGGGGGCGCCGGGGTGACGCTGTCCTGGGGCTGCGCCGACGAGGTGGCCGGGCTGGCGCTGGACGGCTGACCGGCCGGGCCCGGACGTGCCCCGGCCCCGACCCACCGGGACCGTGGGCGGGGCCGGGTGCCGGGGCGGAGGGGCGGGCACCCTCCGCCGCGTCAGCGGCGTTCGTAGAAGGTGATGCTCACGCCGCCCGGGGCGGAACCCGGGTCGGAACTGAGCCAGGTGTTGGCGTTGAGGAAGGCGTACGGGCCGGCGGCGCGGGCCTCGAACGTGGGCACCAGCCGGCCGAACGCCCCGCAGTTGCGGACCAGGATCAGCTCCCGGTCGCTGGTGGACAGCACGTACCGGGCATCCAGCGTGCTGGTCGCGCCGATGAGCTGGTAGTCCGCCCCGCCGGGCAGGACGGCCCCGGTCACCCGGCCGGTCACGGTGCCGCCGGTGATGGGGATGATGTTGCGGGTGCCGCGCTTGCTGGCCCCGACCGAGACGCTGGCTCCGAGGGTGACGGTTTCGGTGAACACCGCCGGGCCCCGGGTGCCGCTGCCGGTCAGGCAGTCCCACGGCTGGTTGGCCGTCCCGGCCGGGTCGCGCAGTTGCACGCGCGGGTCGGCCGGGGACACCCCTGCGACGTCGTACACGGCCAGGTGCAGGGTGTTCGTCGCGGCGTCGACGGTCCGGGTGCCGACGTAGGTGCCGGTGTTCAACCAGGCGTACGCGCTGGAGTTCGGGGCCTCGAAGTCGGGCACGATCCGCACGGTGGCGTCGCCGGCCGGCGCGACCCCGCAGGTGCGCAGGTAGATCGGGGTGCCGTCGGAGGTGCGCAGGATGGCGACCTGTTCCAACTCGGTCGCGCCGGTGCCGAGGGTGAGTTCGAGGTCGAGGCCGCCGGTGAGGATGGTGCCGTTGATCCGGTCCCCGGTGATGGTGCCGCCCCGGATGTCGAGGATGCGGCGGTGGCCGTACTGGGTGACGCCGACGTCGCGGATCGCGCCGAGCTGGGCGGCGGCCCGGAAGACCAGGCGGCCACGGGTCGGGGGCACGAGGCCGGCGGACCGGCCGCAGGTCCAGGACGGGTCGGGCACGATGGTCGCCTCCGCGCCGCTCGGGGTGGTGCTCGGGGTGGGGGGCGGTGGGGTGGTCGGGGGCGGGGTGGTCGGCGGTGGGGTGGTCGGGGTGGGGGGCGGGGTGCCCGGGGTGGGCGGGGTCGGCGTCGTGGGGGTGGTGCTGCCGGTGCAGGGGGTGCCGTTGAGCGCGAAGTCGGTGGGTGCCGGGTTGCTGACGTTGTTCCACGAGCCGTTGAAGCCGAACGAGGTGCCCGCCCCGGTGCCGAGCGCGGCGTTCCAGGTGGTGTTGCCGACGGTGACCCGGCCGCCGTTCTGGCTGGCGGTGCCGTTCCAGTACTGGGTGATCTGCTGCCCGGCGGTGAACGACCAGGTGAGCTGCCAGCCGTTGACCGGGTCGCCGAGGTTGGTGACGGCGACGTTGGCCCCGAAGCCGCCGCTCCACTGGCTGGTGACCGTGTAGGTCACCCGGCAGCCGGTGGCGGCGGAGGCCGCCGTGGCGACCCCCACCACGCCGACCAGGGTGGCGGCGGCGAGCGCTCCCGCGAGCAGGGGCCGCCGGTGTACGAGCCTCATCTGGTCCTCCCGGAGCGGCAGTGTCACGCCTTGCACGCACAGTTATGTTTCATCGAGTGTCCCGATCGGACAAACTTCTGTCAATCGATGTTTCTCGATTCCCGATATTGACCCGGCGGCGGCCCCGCCCCGACACCGCGAAGATCGTTTCGTGTCCTGTTGGTGACCCTCGGTAGGGTGTCGCGCATGGACCGGGGTGCCTGGCGTCGGCATGCGTGGTGGGTGGGCATCCCGGGCGTGGTCGCCGGATTCGGCGCGTGGGCGGCCGTCGCCGACGACAAGACCGGATGGACCGTCGTCTCCGCTGCCGCCGCCGGGGTGGTCGGCGGCTTCGGGCCGACGGTGGCCGACCGGCTGGCGGCAAGGCGGGAGGCCAGGCGGCACGGCGAGGACGCGCTGCGCGGCGTGACGTCGGCCGAGCTGCCCGCGTCGGTGGCCTGGCTGCTGCACCCGAGCCGGGAGGTGGTCGACTTCCTCGGTCGCGGCTGGGTGCTGCGCCAGCTGGAATCCTGGGCGACCGACCCCGACGCGGTGGCGGTACGCCTGCTGACCGGCGCGGGTGGGGTGGGCAAGACCCGGCTGGCCCGGGAGTTCGCCGGCCGGCTGCCCGGTTGGCGGTGCGAGTGGATCCACGCCGGGGCCGAGGAGCAGACGGCCGCCCTGATCGCCTCGGGCGGCGTACCGTCGCGGTTGCTCGTGGTGGTCGACTACGCCGAGACGCGGGACCGGGCCGGGGTGGCGGCGCTGGTCTGCGCGGCGCAGCGGGCCACCGGGGTACGGGTACGGGTGCTGCTCATCGCCCGGGGTGCCGGGCTGTGGTGGGAGACGCTGTCGGCGGCGTACCCGCAGCAGGCGCAACTACTCGACGCGGTGACCGGCCGGTCGCAGGTGGTGGAGCTGCCGGCCCGGATCGAGGAGAGCGAACCCGACGAGATCGTCGCCCTCGCGGCGCGGGACTTCGCCACCCACCTGGGCCGACCGGTGCCGGCGATCGAGGCGAGGGAGCGCCCGGCGGACACGCCGGTGCTGCGCCTGCACGCCGAGGCGCTGCTGACCGTCCTGGACGGGCAACCCCGGCACGGCCGGTACGACGTGCTGACCGAGGTGCTGGGGCACGAGGCCCGCTACTGGCGGTTCGCGGCCCGACGGGCGGGGCTGCTGACCGCCGACGACCCGGCGTCGGACGCACTCCTGCGGCAGGTCGTCGGCGTGGCGGCGCTGCTCGGCGCGGACGGCCCGGACGAGGTCGCCGGCCTGGTCCGGCGGGTCCCCGCGCTGGTGGCCGCCGAGCCGGAGCGGGTGGACCGGTACGCGGCATGGCTGGCCGACCTCTATCCGGCCACCGACGGCGCGGGGCTCGGCGTGGTGCAGCCCGACCTGCTGGCGGAGACGCTCGCCGTGCGGGTGCTGGCGGACTACCCGGCGGCCGACCGGGCGCGGGTGTTCGCCGGCCTGACGGTGGCGCAGGCGGTGCTGGCGCTGACCGTGCTCGGGCGGGCTCGCACCCACCAGGCCGACGCGGCGGCGCTGATCGAGGTGGCGTTGGGGGTGGACGTGCCCCGGATGGTCGAGGCGGTGATCCAGGTCGGAGTGCAGTTCCCGGGGGTGTTCACGCCGGGTGCGGTGCGACTGGTGGCGGACGCGAAGATCGATCTCGGGTGGGCACGGCGGATCGCCGAGCGGGTGCCGTACCCGTCGATGGAGTTGGGGAGGCTGGCGGTGGCGCTGACGAGCCGCATCGTCGCCGGCTTCACCCCGGACACCCCGCCCGATGTACAGGCGTTATGGATGGACGAGCACGCAATACGGCTAACCGAAGTCGGACGACGAACCGAGGCCCTCACCACCGGCCAGGAAGCCGTCAACCTCTACCACGAACTCACCACCACCAACCGCCACACCCACCTCCCCGACCTCGCCGCGTCCCTCAACAACCACGCGGTCCGACTCGCCGAAGCCGGACAACACACCGACGCACTCACCACCAGCCACGAAGCCGTCAACCTCTACCACGAACTCACCACCACCAACCGCGACGCCTACCTCCCCGACCTCGCCATGTCGCTCGGCAACCACGCGAGCCGACTCGCCGAAGCCGGACAACACACCGACGCACTCACCACCAGCCACGAAGCCGTCAACCTCTTCCAAGAACTCGCCTCCACCAACCGCGACGCCCACCTCCCCGACCTCGCCATGTCACTCAACAACCACGCGATCCGACTCGCCCACGCCGGACGACACACCGACGCACTCACCACCAGCCACGAAGCCCTCAACCTCCGACGCGAACTCACCACCACCAACCGCGATGCCCACCTCCCCGACCTCGCGACATCACTGTGGATCGTTGGATTCGTCGGGCTCATGGCTGGCACCGTGACCGAAGAGATCATTGCCTTGACCGCCGAAGGTGTCCGTTACTTCGACGAGCTTGCGGCTGCGGAACCGGCGACGTTCGAGGAACGCCGTCAATCAGCCAGACGCACCCTTGACGAGTTGCACCGTGCGGCTGCCGAACCCGATGTGAACCAACCTCTCCCCGATACGGAGGGATGATCACGGCAGTTCGTCGACGACCTTGTCCCCCTGGATGGCGCGGGCGTGCGGTCGGGTCGAAGGAACGCGCCGGGAGGTGGGGGCGCGAGAAGCGGGGACGGGCTGGCGGGCGGGGGTGGGCTCGGATGGCAGGAGTCCGGCCGGTTGGACGTAGATCGAGCGGCGGGCCACTGCGTCACCCTTGGCGTCGATCTGGTAGCCGTCGAGCCAGGCCCACCCGTCGTACGTGATCCACTCGGTGCGGACCCGGATCAGGCGGAACAGGATCGGCCTGACGAACTGCGGGCTCGCCTTCCGCGTCACCTGGACCAGCACCCCGGCCCGTAGCTCGATCATCGCGGCCCGTCCTGGCTCGGCCAGTGGAGCTGGTTGATCGGGATGCGGTGCCGGTAGCGGCAGGGCAGCTCGTTGCCGCACCGGCAGACGAACCGCCACCGCCGCCACGACCACGCCGGGCGGTGCCGCCGCGCCAAGGTCATCGCCGTGGCGAGCAGATACTCCTGATATGACACGGTTCGTCGCATACGAACACGATGCCGTTCAGCCAGCTGGTTAGTCAACTGGCAATATCCTGTTGCCTAGAAACTACCACCATACGTTCGGGTCATGGATCGTGGCCCTGGGAGCCTGATGGGTCCCTACGAGATCGCCCAGCGGATGGGTGTCTCGCGGCAGCGGTTCCAGCAGCTCACCCGGCATCCCACCTTCCCGCGCCCCTACCAGGAGCTGCGCGGCATGAAGGTGTGGCTGGCCGTGGACGTCGAAGAGTGGATCACGAAGCACCGGCCGCCGCGTCCCACCGAGGACGACACCCCGGAGTAACCGGCCGCTCTGCTGGAGCGCCGCCAGGCCCCGAACCGGTCCACAGACCTGCGCACCACGAACGCGGCGGCGTAGCGGGCGAGGACGTCACGACGACACGCGCCGACCGTGCCGGCCGAAACCGTAGCGCGGATCATGAATGTGGTGAGTTTGCCACGCCCGACGTACGAGACGCGCACCTCTGCCACCCCCGGCGGTCGGCAATCTGCTCCTGGGTGGGGTCGCCGGAGCCCACACCGACAACCAGCCCAGGTTTGTGGAGACTTGTTGCGCCCAGGGCGACAACAACTCTCCACGAAGGAGACAACAGCTCGCCGCGTGGCGACGCCGTTGAGGGCTGGCCGGCCGTTACGACCGTGCGCGGTGGCGGATCTTGATGTCGTCGAGGTCGGTGGAGACCGACGTGAGGTCCCGGTGGCCGGCACCGAGTTCCGCGACGGCGGTGGCGGCCAGCGCTTCCGCCCTACCGATAACCACCGCTTCCGCCTCCTCCCGGGTGGCCGGGACCAGGCAGCGGAAGGTGAACCCGAGCAGGGAACGCTCATAGGTCACGGTGCCTTCTTCGGTGAACTTCGCCTGGAACACATCGTGCTCGTCCGCCCTGGCGAGCAGCGCGGCCCGCTGCGCGTCACCGAGCGGCGCGAACTTGCCGCGTACGATGACCTGATAGGTCTTTTCGGCCATGGTGGGGACCTCCGGCTCCGGCTGAGTGGTAAGGGCTACGCGATGGCGGCAATGTCCCCGTCGTCGAAGTAGATCGCCTGATGGAGGCGTCCGCCGAGTGCAGCGGCATAGCGGGCGAGGACGTCCTGTCCGGAGATCTTGCCCTGCTCGATCTGCGACACCCGCCCCTTGGTGACACCCATGCGGTCGGCAACCTGCTGTTGAGTCAGGCTGCGGGCACGACGCACCTCGGCGAGGCGGTGCCCGACCACCTCGGCGAGCAACTCCCGCTTGCCGGCCTCGACAACTTCTTCGCCCCCGGCCCGTTCCACATGCTCGGCACGAATGTCGTTCCATCGCACGTAGTTGATGCTATACACGGTCAGTCGGTGTCGACCCGGGAGCCTGTCGCGCCGAGGGCTTCGGCGATGGCGGCGAACTCGCGTAGGGCCGCCTGGAGGTCCTCGACGATCTCCTTGGCGATCACCTCGGGTGGCAGCAGCGCGTCGGCGTCCTCCAGGGAGGCGTCCTTGAGCCAGGTGATGTCCAGGTTCACCTTGTCGCGGGCGATCAGCTCGTCGTAGGAGAACGCGCGGAAGCGTTCGGTCGGCTTTCGCTCGGAGCGGTCCCTGCCGGGTAGGTAGCAGTCGACGAAGTCCTGGAGGTGTTCGCGGCGCAGCGGGTTCTGTTTGAGGGTGAAGTGCTGGTTGGTGCGGAAGTCGTACACCCAGAGGTTCTGGGTCCAGGGTTCCTCGCGGGCACGCTTGCGCTCGAAGAACAGCACGTTGGCCTTGACGCCACCGGCGTAGAAGATGCCGGTGGGCAGCCGCAGCATGGTGTGCAGGTCGTACTGCTTGAGCAGCCGGCGGCGGATGGTTTCCCCCGCGCCGCCCTCGAACAGCACGTTGTCGGGCAGGACGACGGCCGCCCGGCCGTCGATCTCCAGCAGCGCGGCGATGTGCTGGACGAAGTTGAGCTGCTTGTTGGCGGTGGTGGCCCAGAAGTCGTTGCGTTCGATCTCGCGTTCCTCGCGGGAGGAACGGCCGTCCTCCCCCACCATCCGGATCGACGAGCTGCGCCCGAACGGCGGGTTGGCCAGCACCAGGCTGACCCGCTGGTCAGGCTCCCGGCTGAGGGCGTCCCGCACGGTGATCAGCGACGGGCCGTTGGGGGTGCCGATGCCGTGCAGCAGCATGTTCATCGCCGCCAGCCGGGCCGTGCCGTCGACCAGCTCGGTGCCGGTGATTGCGCCGTGGGCTAGGCGTCGCCGCTGGTCGGGGGTGAGGGAGCTGCCGTGGTGGCGCTGGATGTGGTCGTAGGCGGCGAGCAGGAAACCGCCGGTGCCGCAGGCCGGGTCGGTGATCGTGTCGTCGGGGGTGGGCAGCATGCAGTCGACCATCGCGACGGTCAACGCACGCGGGGTGAAGTACTGCCCCGCGCCGGACTTCGCGTCCTCCGCGCCCTTGGCCAGCAGTTCCTCGTAGGCGTCGCCCTTGACGTCGACCCCGGTGCCCGACCACTCCTGCTTGTCGATCAGGTCGACGATCAGCCGTTTGAGCTTCGCCGGGTCCTGGATCTTGTTCTGCGCCTTGCGGAAGATGGTGCCGAGGGTGCCGCCCTCCCGGGCCAGCCCGGTGAGGATGTGCCGGTACTGCACCTCCAGGTCGTCGCCCTCGGCGTCCAGCAGGGTCTGCCAGCTCAGCTCGTCGGGCACGATCTGCTCCGGCCGGAACGTCCGCCTGGCCCGCTCGTCGGCCATCTTGAGGAACAGCAGATAGGTCAACTGTTCGACGTAGTCGATGGTCGACACGCCGTCGTCGCGCAGCACGTCGCAGTAGTTCCAGAGCTTCTGCACCAGGCGGCGCGAATCCACAGTGCTCACAGTGGCAAAGTCTCCTGCTGGTAGTCGTCGCCGGTCACCCTGGTCGCCGGCGCCGCCAACTCCTTGGGGGTACGCCGGGAGCGCGTCCGCTGCTTCGGGATGGTGGCCGCCCGCTCGTCCCTGATCCGGGCGAGCAGTTCCGACGCCGGCTCGTCGTTCGGGTCCTGCGGCACGAGCCGCCCCGCGAACGCCTCCGCCAACAGGCTGTTCTGCAATGCCTCGCCCTGCCGAACAACCCTCCCCTTCACCTGGTTCAACGCGCTGACCGAAGATTCAAAAACGTCCCACTGCCGCACAAGCTTAAGCTGCGTCTCAATGTCAGGTACTACCACCTCAAGCTGCCGAATTTTTTCCTGCGAAATGTGCTTGATGGTGGAACCGGTCTGTAGATGCATCGTCCGCTTGTTACGCACAGCCTCTTCAATCATCAAGGCCAGCCACTCCACGAGCAACCCGGGCCGAACACGAACGCGATGCAACGCCTTCTGAAAAGTCATGCCGTCCGGGCCACGCCAGATCGCACATCTTCCCGGCTCTCCACCTTCACAGACGAGAAGGTCACCCGGGCGAAGCGCGAACTTCCTACGCTCCTCGTCATTCAGCGGGACGGCACTCACCTCAGAAAGATCCACTTTGCGCCAACGGACATTTACGTTGCGAAGGTACGGCGTCGCCACCCCGAGACTTTTCCCTGCATCAAGCATCTTCCCGAGGGACGTCTCCGCCACGTCTCCGAGCCTGCGGACAACACCTCCAGACGCCAATGCTTCTTGCCTGAGATGGCGCAACTGAGAGCGCCAAAGGAGGTCGCTTCGAGAACTTGCAACCTCAAGGGCAGCAGATCCGCGACGACGATGATCAAGAGCATCCACCAGCGCTGCGACGATGCGACGTTGCTCGGCGAGCGGCGGGAGCGGCAGGACAACTGATTTCAGGCTCGCACCCGAGACACCTGCCTGTCCGGCCGTCGTGCGCGCGACGGATCGCACGCGCGACCGCACCTGCGGAGCCTCGAAGACATACTGGACATAGGAGGGCTCGGCGAAGTCTGAATTCACCCTCACCCTGATCAACTTGTCCGGATAGGTTAAGTCACCAATCCGTTCAGGGACCATCGCACAAGCACCGACATAATCGATGTTCCCGTTGTAACGGGTAAATAGCAGATCTCCGGGCAGTAGCAGCGAATCGGAGTCGCTCAGCTCACGCACATCCTTGGCGCTGTAGCGAATATCGCGCAGATTCAGCACCCCCGGCCGCACCGAACTGATCCGGAGGATCGGAACCCCGTTCGGCTCAATGCCCGGCCGGGAGACAAAAATCCCGTTCTTCACGGATTCGGCAATATCCCCAAGAGCTATTTGAGTCCAACCCGGTGGCAGGTCGGTCACGCGGTCAGCTCCTGGTTGAGTTCGGTGAGGAGGGGTTCGGCGCGGTTGCCGAAGGCGCCCGCGTACCCGTCGATGCCACCGCGTTCGGTGAAGGGTGCCCCTTCCAGGTCGTCGGGGGTGATCTCCACACTGACCGCTATCACGTCCCTGATCCTCTCCAGCCACCACACCTGATCGGCAGTGAAGGTAGCGCCCGCCTGCTGTTGCCGCAGCAGCCACCCACGGAAACGCTCCTCTGTGGCCGTACGAAATGGACGTAGTTCCTGGTCGTGGCCCAGTTCGTAGCGGATCAGGGCGACCAGGTCGGTCACCCCGCGCGGCCCGGCCTGCTCGACGGTGCGGCCGAGCTGCACGTACGCCTGCCACAGCGAATCCGGCGTCCACGCCTGCGGGGGCCGGGCGATCCGCGCCGCCAGCTCCTTGAGCTGGTCGTAGCTGATCCGGCCCTTGCCCTCGTAGAACACCTGCAACGCGGTGATCTCGTCGCGGTGCTGGTCCAGGTAGTCGTGCCAGCTCCGCACGGTCACCTGGGCGCGTTCGGCGGCGGGCACCCCGGCCGCCGACAGCAGTGTGTCGACGTTGACCTCGTCGATGGTGATGTCGTGGGCGCGGCGGATCTCCAGGATACGGTCGCGGAGCTGCGGGTTCGCGGCCAGCGGACGCAGTGCCCCGGCCAGCAGGTCGCGGACGGCCTCCGGCCCGGCCTGGGTGGCCGGGTTGAGCTGTTCGGGGGCGACGGCATCGACCAGGCCCCGGACGATGCCGGTGAGCGGCTGCCCGCCCAGCTTGGCCAGCTCGGCGCGCTCGTCGTCGGTGAGTTGCCGGTCGAGGCGGGACAGCCGGGACGCGAGGGTGGCCACCTCGTTGGCGTCGGCGGTCAGCGTGCCGGCCTTGCGCAGCAGGTCACGCAGCGAGATCTGCTGTTCGCTGTGCCGTTGCAGCGGCACCGCCTCGTCGAGGTCGGCCTCGGTGACGCCGACCGCGTCGACGATGACGAACCGGTCCTTCACCTGGGCGTCGGGGGTGACGGACTGGAAGTCGGCCGGATCGATGGTGCGCGCCCCACGCCCCTTCATCTGCTCGAAGTAGGTGGCACTGCGCACCGGCCGGAGGAAGAACACACACTCCAGCGGCCGTACGTCGGTGCCGGTGGCGATCATGTCGACGGTGACCGCGACGCGCATCTCCGGGCTGTTGCGGAACGCCTGGATGAGGGTGTCGGGGTTGTCGCCGTCCCGCCGGGAGGAATAGGTGATCTTCCGGGCGAACTCGTTGCCGCGCCCGAACACCAGCCGGACCATGGCGACGATCTCCTCGGCGTGGTTGTCGTCGCACGCGAAGATCAGCGTCTTGGGCACCGTGGAGCGGCCGGGGAAGATCTCGGTGAACAGCCGCTCGCGGAACGTCTCCAGCACCAGCCGCAACTGCCCCTTGGAGATCACCGACCGGCCTACCTGGCGGCCCGCGTACGTGAAGTCGTCCTCCAGCTCCTGGTAGCGCTCGGCGCGGGTGCGGCGGTCGCGCAGCGGCACGACGGTGCCGGCCTCGATCCTCTGCCCGCCCTCGGTGATCTCGGTCCTGATCCGGTAGACGTCGAAGTTGACGTTCACCCCGTCGGCGACGGCCTGCTCGTAGGTGTATTCCGAGACGAGGTTCTGCTGGAAGAAGCCGAGGGTCTGCTTCACCGGCGTCGCGGTCAGCCCCACCACGAAGGCGTCGAAGTACTCGATGACCGCCCGCCACTTGCCGTAGATCGACCGGTGGCACTCGTCGACCACGATCAGGTCGAACGTCTCCGGCGGCAACTGCGGGTTGTAGCCCACCTCGGCCGGGGAGCCCAGGTCGTAGCTGTCGTACGCCTGGTCGTCCAGGTCGACGTCGGGCAGCTCGTCGCCGCGCAACGCCCCGTAGAGGCGCTGGATCGTCGAGATCACCACGGTCGACGAGTCGAGCAGGCCGGCACCGGAGAGCCGGTCCACCGTGTACAGCTCGGTGAACTTCCGCCCGTCGTCGGGGGTCTGGTAGCCGGCGTACTCCCGTAGGGTCTGCTTGCCGAGGTTGTTCCGGTCGACCAGGAACAGGATGCGCCGGGCTCGGGCGTACTTGAGCAGCCGGTAGCTGGCGGTGACCGCCGTGAACGTCTTGCCCGCCCCGGTTGCCATCTGGATCAACGCCCGGGGCCGGGCGTCGGCCAGCGAGCGTTCCAGGCCCTCGACCGCGTCGATCTGCGCCGGACGCAGGCCCAGCCGGTCCAGCGCCGGCATCCGACGCAGCCGGGCCCGTAACGTCGGCGCGGCCGGCTCGTCGTCGGCCTCCCGCATCCACCGGGCGAGCGTCTCCGGCCGATGGAACGCGAACACCTCCCGGGTACGCGGAAACGGGTCGAGTTGGTTGACGAACGCGGTTTCGGTGCCGGTGGCGACGTACCCGAACGGCAGCGCCGCCTCCCGCCGCCAGGCGCTGAGCCGCTGCTCGGCGGTCAACCCGTTGAGGTAGCGGTCGAGCTGCGCCTCCACCCCACGCGGGGCGGTGCCCTCCCGCTTGGCCTCGATCACCCCGACGAGGCGCTGGTCGACGTAGAGCAGGTAGTCGGCCCGACCCGTCGCCAGGGTCACCTCGCGCACCGCGACGCCGCTGCCCGCGAAGAGGTTGAGCTGGTTCTGGTCCTGCACCTGCCACCCGGCGGCGGTGAGCTGACGGTCGATCTCGACCCGGGTCTGCACCTCGTTCAGGGGCTCGTGGGAGGCACGGCGGGCGCGGGCGATGAAGTCCTCGCGCTTCGCGGCGGACACCTTCACCGGCTGTGCACTGTCGAACGCCTGCTGCGCCGCCTCCGCCGCTGGTTCGAGACTGGCGACCAACGCGGCGGCCTGCGGACGTCGGGCGTCGGCGTCCCGCACAGCCTGCTCGGCGGCGACGGTCGCGGCGGCCTGGGCCACCGCCAGCGAGGGTTGCCCGTCCAGCAGCAGCTTCGTCTCGGCAAGCTCCTGCTTGTACCGTTCGATCTCGGCCCGCAGCCCCTCGGCGATCGACGCCGGCACCTGGGCCGGTGGCGGGGTGGGCGGCACGAACCCGATCGGCGACCGGTCGTCGGTCAACGCCCGGTGATACCAGACTCCCAGCTCGAAGCAGGTCCGCAGCAGATCCAGCGCCGCGCGGACCTCACCGAGGTGGTCGTGGACGGCCCGGTTGCCGGTGTCCCGCAGGCGGTCGAAGGCGGCGTAGACCTTGGCGGTGACGGCACCGGAGGCGTGCAGCGCCTGCACCTGGTGGAAGAACGTGTCCTTCGCCGGGGTGACCTGGGTGCGCCGGACCAGGTCCCGGGCGAGCACGTCGCCGAACGCGCGGGCCTTGAACATGGCCGCCTGGGCGTCCACGTAGACGAGCAGCTCCGCCCCCGCGCCGTACCAGACCAGCAACGGATGCTCCACCAGGAACCCGAAGTTGGCAGACTGCTCCGCGAGGCGGCGTACCTGTCGATGATCCACGACTCTCCACGTCCATAGCCGACGGTGAACACGTCAGGATATGAACGGGTGTACATCTTCGGAACCCGAATCGTTATCGGGTATCCGACAACGCCGGACGGACGTCAGTTGTCATCGCGGCGGGGCTTACGCGCGATCAGGCGGGCGATCTGCGCCCTGAGGCGTTGGTCGTCGGGCGGAACGACCTGGTAGCCGAGCCGCTCCAACTCGGCCTGGGCAGTGCCGGTGTTCCGCCGCACCACGGCAGCAATCTGTTTGCGCCGGTAGTCGATGCGGGTCCTGTCGAGCACCTCCTGCCAGCCAGGCTTGGGCCTGACCAGGCCTTCGACGATCAGGCATTCGAGCAGGTCTTCGAGCGCGGGGCGGAAACGTCGGCCGCCCACCGGTAGATGGATCTTTTGAAGCCCGTTCGTGGGCTTGCGCCCCAGCTCAGCTAGGAGGCGTTCGAGCGTCGGATGCGCGGCGCACACCTGGATATGGGCTTCGGTGTAGCGGTCCTTCTCGCGCTCGAAGTCGTAATGCAGTAGCAGATCCGGCGGATCGTCACCGAGATAGAGGCCACAGACGGACCCTTGAACAGTGAGAAACCTGCCCTCGTCGCCATCCAAGGACAGATAGCACTGCACATCGATCCAGATGTTCGTGTCGCCGGCCGAGCGCATCCGCACCGGCGTGGACGTCAACGCCTCCAACCGGGTGCCGACTACCGCCTGCTCAGGCGTGATCTTGGCCCCGATCCGCGCATGGTCACAGACCGTCCTGTTGAGCAACGCCTGCAAAGTGTCCGCGAATTGCCTGGCCTGGGGCGTAAGGCCGTTACGGCTGCGAGTCACCGATGGACATCCACAGCTTCTGCGCCTCAAGGGAGCTGAAATCCCTAGTGCGGGCCATCTCTGCGAGTTGCTGATAGGTGAGATGCAGCTTGTCCAGCGCCCGACTCACCGCTGCCTGCCATTCCGCCTGACTGAGCTCGACGACGACAGGGCCGGGCATCTGCGTCGGGGCGGTGGTCACCGGGGCCTCCCAAGCACGAATCGAGCCTGCTGGACGCCCTCATGCTATCGACGCGACGACCAAATCTCCACCCCACGTCATCGTAAACTAGCGGACAGTGATGATCGATTCTGCGATCGGGAGGAGTTCACCACCGAACCGCTCCACGTCGACCAGCACGTCGACGGCGATGCCTGGCTGGACCAGCCAGAATGCCTCGCCCTCACCGACGAACCCGGCACCTTCGCCATGGTCGAACCCCGTCAGGGACCAACCCTCGGGATCACGCTCATGGTATTCGGTCAGGAATTCGCGCAGCTCCGCAGGACCGGTCAACCGGTCGCCACGCAACACGTGCACCCGCAGGTCCACCCGGTAGCCGTCGTCGACGGCCCGTTCCCAGACCCGGGTGGCGAAGCTGACGTCCTCCCACTCGGAGGCGAAGTCCGACACCAGTTCCCCGGCCTCCTCCGGCACCCGCCCGACATGGAACCCGTTCAGCTCGCCGCCGTCGCGCCCGCCCACCGCCATCACCCCATCATCTCGATCGTCGATTCCCGCTTGTGCATCAGACCGTCCGCATCGGAAAGGGTCGGCACGCGAAGGGGCCGTGACCACGATTCCGCCTGATGGAGCCGCATCGTCACTCCGCAGCTCAGGTGCCCAGCGTGCGTACCTTGGCGATCGTCTCCTCGACCTGCTGCCGGGCCGGCTGGCCACCCTGGACGGCCTGGTCGAGCGCCTGCCGGTAGTTGTCGATCATGCCGATCAGCGGGCCGGCGGCGATGCCCTGCAACACCCCGGCGACCAGGGCCCGCGCCTCGGCGGCGTCCTGGGCGGCCGACGCAGTCTTGGCCCGCGCCTCGTCCAGCTTCTGCGCGGCCACGGCCAGCTTGGCGATCATCTCCGCCGCACTCACCCGCACTCCCCCGCCCCTGTCGCCCTCCCACGGTCACCGCGAGCCTACGGGCGACCACCGGACGCAGCCACCCCGCGTCCGCCTCATGTGGGCCGATGTAGCTGCATCGGAACGGGCCGGGCCCCGCAACATCGGCCCAATTGAGTCGATCATGCGAACGGGTCGGTCACGCGGACAGGTCGGTCACGCGTCAGCGGACGAGGCGGAACACCAGCAGGGTGACGCAGTACGCCAGCGGCACCGCCAGGGCGCAGATGAAGAAGCCCAGCGGGGCGTACCGGGGCGGGTCGGTGGTGGCCAGGGCCGGTCGCCCCCACCGGCCGAGGACCAGCCAACCGGCCACGAAGGAGATCAGCGGCAGCCCGGCGCAGGTCAGCGCGCCCAGGGTGACGCCGTTGACCACGCCGATGCCGTTGGCGACCACCAGCACCAGCATGACCAACGCCCCGGCGGCGGCGCAGCCGGCGTAGACGGCGACCGCGCGGGCGGTCGGTGACCAGGTGGGCAGCAGAGCGGGCCGCTGGGCCAGCGCCTCGGCCTGCTGGCCCAGCCGGTCGACCTCGTCGACCAGCCGCCCGGTCTCCGCCAGCACCACCGCCGGATCGCCGTCCACCCCGGACCCGTCGGGACCCGTGCCCGCCCCGGGGACCGACCCCGGCCCGGGAGCCGGGTCGGCCACGGCGGGCAGGCCGGCGGCTGCGGCGAGCTGGGCGAGACGCTCCTCCTGGGCGGCCAGCCGCTGACCGAGCCGGGTCACCCCGGCGTGCAGGGTACGACGACGTTCCGCCTCGGCGACGGCACCGCGCTCCCCCTCCCTGATCCGGGCGGAGAGCTGCCGGACGGCCGCCGCGTACTCGTCGTAGCCGGCCACTCAGTGCTCCTCGTCGGGGTGGTACCCGGGGCGGACGAACGGCACGATCAGCGCGGTGCGCGGCGCGTGCCGGTCGACGAGCAGGGCCCGGTTGGGGCGGGTGGTCCACACCAGGTCGGTCACCCCGAGGTGCAGCCCGAGGTCGTCGGCGGGCACGTTCAGCGCCACCAGGCAGGCCACGTCGTCGCGGTTCTGGCTGCCGCCGAGGTCGTCGGCGAGCCGGCGCAGGCCCCGCCACCAGCCGAGCAGGTGCACCCCGTGCCCCGGCCCCGCCCGCAGCAGCGTTCGCAGGTCGTCGTGGCCGGTGCGGTAGGTGTCGGGGTCGGCGGCGGCGAGCACCGCGTGGGCCGCGTCCACCCCGAAGACCACCAGGTAGGTCCGGCCGCGCTCCCCGCCGCCTGCGGCCAGCCCGGCGATGCGGGCCCGCAGCCCGGCCGCGTCGACCTGGGTCACCGGGTGCCCGGCGGCCTTCAGCCCGGCCGCCGTGTCGTCGGCCAGTTCGTCGGCTGAGGCCACCAGCGCGGCCAGCACGAACTCGGCCTCCCCGGGCCGGTGCTGCCCGGCCAGGCTCAGCGCGGCGGCCCGCAGCACGTGCGCGCCGGTGACCGAGGTGCCCACCACGGCCAGGTGCCGGCCCGGGGAGGCGTCCAGGTCGAACCGGGCGGTGCTGCCGGCCACGTCGACCGTCCGGCCCACCAGCACCGCCGGGCGGCGGGTGGCGGCGGGGGACGGCTCGTCCTCCAGGTGGGCGGTGGCGTACCCCCGGAAGACCTCGGGCGGGCCGGTGTCGTCGGGGCGGGCGTCCCACAGCTCGTAACGCAGCCGGGCGAGCTGGCGGGCGTCGGCGTGCGCGTCGGGGAACCGCAGCAGGATGTCCGCGCCGGCCGTCCCGGCGGCGGTGTTGACCAGCGCCGTGCCGATCCGGGTCGGGCCGGCGACGGTCGCCCGGGGGCCGAGCACCGCCTCGCCGCCGGGCAGCGCCACCCGCAGCGCGAACTGCCCGAACAGCGACTCGGCCCGGCCGTAGAGGGCTTCCACGCCGCTGGTGCTCTGGCTGGCCAGCACCAGGTGCACGCCGTACGAGCGGCCCTTGCGGGCCAGCTCCTCCAGCAGGTCGACGGCCTCCCGGGCCAGCCGGTCGTTGCCGGCGAACAGCACGTGGAACTCGTCGATCACGGCGACCGTGCGGGGCACCGGTTCGGTGTCCGGCAGGTCGGCGAGCTTGGTCACCCCGTGCCGCTTGAACAGCCCGGCCCGCCGGCCCAGCTCCCGGCGCAGTTCGCGGAGCACGGCCAGGCCGTACTCCCGGTCGGACTCGACGCCGACGGCCCGCGCGTGCGGCAGGAACGACGGGTCCCGGTCGGTGGGGACGAACTCGGTGAAGCTCACCCCCTCCTTGAAGTCGAGCAGCCACAGGTGCAACTCGGCCGGGGAGTAGCGGGCCGCCAGGCCGTACAGCACGTCGAGCAGGAAGACCGTCTTGCCCGCGCCGGTGCGGCCACCGACCAGCCAGTGCGGCGTCGCGTCGTCGAAGGCCAGACTGACCGGGGTACGCCCGCTGCGGCCGACCACCGTCGTCAGGCCGCCCCGGGCGGAGTCGGTCCAGCGGTGCTCGGGCAGCAGGTCGGCCAGGTGCAGGGCGGTGTCCCGGCGTACCTGCGCGCCGAGCCGGTCGGCCAGCGTCTGGACGGCGGCGGCGGGCGGGTCACCGTCGAGCAGCACCGGCACGGGCAGGCCGGTGCCGTCGGCGCTGAACGGGTACCCCGGCGGGTCGCCTACCCGGGCGTACCGTTCGTCGAGACGTACCTCGGTGGTGCCGCCCAGCACGGGTGGGGCCTGGCCGGGCGTGGTCACCGCGCGCCCGGCGAACAGCACGCACACCCCGGCGGACGGCCCGGCGTGGGTGAGCGCGGCGAGCCGGGCAAGCTCGCGCGGGCCGGGCGCGGACGCGGCCACCACCAGCAGCAGTTCGGCCTCCCCCGCGCGGGCGTGTGCCTCGGCGGCGTCCAGCAGCGCACCGATCTCGGCCTCGGTGGTGGCGACCGTGCCGAGCACCCCGGCGTCGCGCAGCGGACGCAACGGGATGAAGGTGGCCCCCCAGGCGGCCGGGTCGATGCCGACCACCCGCACGCTGCCCGGGGCGGCCGTGGTCAACAACCGCAGCACCAGCACCCGCAGCAGCACCGCCACCCGGGGATCACGGGCGTCGCCGTCGACCGCCAGGTGCCGGCCGGCGCCCAGCGGCAGCAGCAGCGGGAACCGGCCGTCCGCCGTGGACGCCTCGCCGATGCGCACCGCTGCCGGCCCGTCGCCCGGGGACGCTGCACGGTGACCACGGGCCGGACCGCCCGGCGACACGACGACGTGCCCCGGCGGCGGGCCACCGGGCGTCCCGGCGACGGGGCCGGGTGCCGGGACGGCGGGCGCGGTCGGGTCGGCCCGGTCGGTGCTGCCCGGCGGCGGGGCGGCCAGCATGTCGGCCAGCCGGGCCAGCCGGGCGACCAGGTCGGCGGTGCGCTCCGGGACGGGCTGCCCGGCCAGTTGGTCCAGCAGGGCACGGGCCGCCGTCCACCGCTGCCGGGCCTGCCGGTGCGCGGCGACCGCCTGCCCGTACGCCGATGCGAGCCTGCCCACCCACTGCTCCCCACCCACGTGCGGACGAATCGAGGGAACCCTAGCGCCCCGGCGGGCCCGGACGCACGACCCGCCCACGGGTCAGACGGGTCGGCAGCCCGGGTCCGGTCCGCTGTCGGCCACCCCACAGTGGAACACCTCGACCGGCTCGGCGGCCACGTCCGGCACCCGCGCGACCCGCAGCAACGCCAGCCGCTTGGCGACCGGCTCGCCCGAGTCGGGGGCGTACCGGATCACCCCGGCGACCCCCGGGTAGCCGGCGGCGGCGTTCTGCCGCAGCACCTCGGCGTGCACGCCGACCGGGTTGACCGAGCGGGGCTCCCAGCCCCGGCCGGTGTCGGCGTGCCGCAGCCGGGCGGCGAGGCTCTCCAGCGCCCGCACCATCATCATCGCCGCGTCGTAGGCGAGGCTGACCCGCTCACCGACGGGTGCACCGGCACCGTCGCGGCAGCGCGGCGGGTCGAGCAGATCGTCGGCGCCGACCCAGGTCAGGAAGCTGCCCCGGACGTCGTCCCGGGCGGCCTGCGCGGCCCGCAGCGCGGCACAGGTGGCCAGCGCCGCCTTCGACACGTACGTCACCGGCAGGTTGCCCGGGGCGCTGGCCCGCAGCCCCGGGTTGGCCATGTAGCGGTTGACCGAGTCGTCGGCGACGAGGTGCCGGGGCGGATCGTTGCCGCACTCCTTCAACGCCCGCAGGAACCCGTCGAACTCCGACCAGCGCCCGGCGAACACCAGCACCCCCCGGAAGCCGCACTCGGCGGTCAACCGACGCCCGGTACGCCACTCGTCGAGCCGGGTGAGCCGGCTGCCGAACCGCTGGCGCAACCCGTCGACGAGGGTGCCGACGTAGAGGTCCTCGGTGAGCGAGCTGCCCTCGCCGGTGGTGTAGTAGGCGTGCGCCTCGGTCACCCGCAGCACCTGCCGGGCGTACGTCTCGATCATCGCGGCCTGCGCCGAGTTGGGCGCGGAGATCTGCAGGTAGAGGCTGGAGTTCTGGTCCATCCGGTCGGCCGACAGGGTGGGGGCGAGCACCGGCAGGCCGACCCGGTTGAGTTCCCGCAACGCCGCGGCGGTGCTGGTGCGGCTCTCCACCAGCCCGACCACCCCGAGCACGGTCGGGTCGTCGTGGGCCAGCCGTTCCAGCATGGCCACCGCCGGCCCGGCGTGGCGCATCTGCCGGCCCCCGTTGGCGACCACCACGTGCAGCAGGGCCGCGCCGTCGGCCGCCGCGGACTCCTTGAGCAGGGCGTACTGGGCGGTGGCCAGACCCTCCAACTCCTCGCGTTCGGAGACGTAGGACTCCTCGTCGGCCCGGGTCCGGTTGCCGGTGAGGGTGCCCAGGTAGACCAGGGTGAGGTAGGGCCGACGCTGGTCGCTGCGCCGCCACACCTCCTCGGCGGCCCGGTTCTGCGCGAAGATCCGCCGCTGCACCGCGCGCAGCCGCTCCTGGCCGGGTTCGCTGTTGAACACCTGCGCGGCGGTGTCGCTGTAGCCGACGCACTCCCCGGCGAGCACCTGCACCCGCACCTGGCCGGTCGGCGTCGGATGGCAGTCCAGCGTCCACCGGCTGTCCGCCCACACGACCGTCCCGGCCAGCAGGACCACGGCCACCGCCGCCGGCAGGAACCGCCGTGCCCACCACGGCGGGTCGGGGGCGACCAGCGCGGGCGGGACGACCCCCGGTGGCGGGGTGGCGTCCTCGTCGTCGGGGCGCAGCGCCACCAGCCAGGCGGCGGAGCGCCGCAGCCGCCGCGTCTCGGGCAGCGCCTCGGCCCACTCGTCGTAGGCGTCGTCGGCCTCGCGCAGCGGCCGGGTGCCGGGCAGTTCCGGCGGCGGCGCGGTGGCCAGGGCCACCACCAGCAGCGGGTCGTTGCGACCGGTCTCGTTGCGCACGTCGGTGAGCAGCCGGACCAGGGTGTGTCCGACGCCGTCGACGTGCACGCCGTCGAGCAGCAGCACCGGGTACGCCGTGCGCCGCCAGTCCCCGGGCCGCCACACCCGTCGCCGGTACGCCTGCCGCAGGTCCTCCAGGAACGCGTGCAGCAGCAGCTTGTCCACCTGGGCGGGTTGTTCGCCGTCGCGCCACCCGGCGGTGAGCCGTTCGGCGAACCCGAGGAAGGTCACCGACTGGCGGGGGGCCAGGTACTGCTGCCGCATGAACCACCGGTAGTGGCCGCCGACGCCCGGCACCCGGCCGGATACGGCGATCCGGAACACCGCGCTGGGCACCGCCCGGCGCAGCAGCCAGAGCAGCACCTGGAGCGCCGTGCCGACTCCCGACTCCCCACTGACCTGCGGCTCCTCGACGGGACGCCGGCCCCGCCAGTCGCGCAGCCGGCGGACCAGGGTGGCCCGGCCGCTGTCGGCGGCGTCGACGCCCACGTCGAGGGTCTGCTGCATCAGCCAGTCGGCCAGCGGGTGGTGGCGGAACCGCAGCCGGGCCGTCCCGAACGCCTCCAGCGACAACTGCCGGTGCAGTTCCCGCAGCACCGCCGGAACGTCGGCGAGGTCCGGACGGGCGGCCAGGTCGAGCACGGCGTGCGGGACCCGGCGCCCCGCGCCCCGCCCGACGAAGCGACGCAGCAGGGCCCCCGGGTCGCCGCCGGTGGCGGCCCTGACCAGCCAGAGCACCGGCAGCCGGCGGTCGCCCCGACGCGGCCGGCGCAGCAGCCGGGTGAGCAGGGCGAGCAGTTCGGTGCCGCCGACCGGGGGACCGTCCACGGTGGGTGGCCGGGGCAGCGGCGGGGTCACCGGTTCACGCATACGGGCACCTCCGCCGCCGACAGGAACCAGGAAGGGCTCCCATTGTCGACGACGGAGGCAACCGACGGTGTCCGGTGGACTGCTGCCGGTCACCCGGCCGGCCCGTCAGCCCAGCGCGGCGGTGAGCGTCGGCAGGTAGCCGTACCGGTAGCCGTCGGCGTTCGGGTGGTACGCCTCGATGACGCCGCTGACGTCGCGGATCCACGGGGCGGCGGCGCAGACGCCGTGCCCGGTGAAGAACGGGCGGGCGTCGGCGAAGGTGGCCCCGGCCGCGGCGGCCCGGGCGGCGGTGACCGTGGCGAGTACGTCGGCGGCCTCGTTGAGGATGGTCCGCTTGTAGCTGCTCATCGCGAGCACGCCGCAGGAGCCCGTTTCGAAGAGCCGGGGGTAGCCGAGCACCACCAGCCGGGCGTTCGGGGCCCGGTCGCGGATCGCGGCGTAGGTGGCGTCGAGCCGGCCGGGCAGCGTCGAGGTGGCGAAGCTCTTGGCCTTGTCGACCGCGGCGGTGCAGGTCGCCGTGCTGCCGAACCGGCAGCTGGTGATGACGTCGGCGAAGCCTGCGTCGTTGCCGCCGATGGTGATGGTGACCAGGGTGGTGGTGGCGCTCAGCGAGCCGACCTGCTTGCTGATCACGTCGGCGGTGACCGCGCCGCCGCAGGCGGGGAAGGCGAAGCTGGTCACCGCGTTGGCGGCGGCCCACAGCGGGGCGTACGACTTCTGGCTGCGCAGGCAGGTGGACAGGTCGTACGGGCCGGCGCCGACACCGGAGGAGTACGAGTCGCCCAACGCCACGTAGTGGACGGTGGCGGCCTGGGCGGCGTTCGGGACGAGCAGGACACCGGTGACGGTGGCGAGGACGGCGGCCAGGGCGGTGACGGCCCGGGCCAGGGCGCGGCGGGGCAGGGCGCGGTGGGGCATGACGGATCCTCCAGGGGCAGCAACGGGGGAAGCCTCTGGACCGCGCGCGTGGCCAGGGGGTGAGGCGTTGTTACTAGTCGGTAATGCTAGCGAAACATCGACAGGATGAGAACAGTCGATCCCCGCCATCCGGGGCGCACGTTTCCACCGCCGTCGATTAGGTTGTCGGTGCGAACACCCCGATGGAGGGAGTCCACCCCGTGCGACGTGTTTTCACGGCGGCCATCGCCGCCCTGACCGTCACCACCGCCGGCACCCTGGTGACCGGTGCCCCCGGCCAGGCCGACGCCCGACCGGGCAAGAGCCGGTCGGTCGCGGTCTCGGCCGCCCCGAAACCCGGCAGCCCCGGCCTCGGCGACCCCTACTTCCCCGACTACGGCAACGGCGGCTACGACGTCGACCACTACGACGTCCGGCTGCGCTACGAGCCGGCCACCGACCGGCTCAGCGGCACCACCACCATCCTGGCCACCGCCACCCAGGACCTCTCCCGGTTCAACCTCGACTTCCTGCTCGACGTGGAGTCGGTACGGGTCAACGGATGGACCGCCCGGTTCGCCCGGGAGGGCGACCACGAGCTGGTGGTGACCGCACCGCGCGGCCTCACCACCGGTCAGGCGATGACCGTCGTGGTCACCTACGCCGGTGTGCCGTCGGAGACCCTGGTGAACGGCTACTCCGGGTGGACCCGCACCGTCGACGGCGCGCTCGCCGTCAACGAGCCCGAGTCGGCCTGGTGGTGGTTCCCCTCCAACGACCACCCGCTGGACAAGGCCACCTGGGACATCTCGGTGTCGGTGCCCGACGGCGTCGAGGTGATCAGCAACGGCGTGCAGCCCCGGCCCCCGCTGGCCGAGGCCGGCAACCGGATGCGGTGGGGCTGGCGCAGCACCAGGCCCGGCGCCACCTACCTGGCGTTCCTGGCGATCGGCCAGTACGACATCGTCACCGACACCGCCCCGAACGGGCAGCCGGTGATCAACGCCTACAGCACCACCCTGGGCGACCGGAAGCCGGCCGCCCGGGCCAGCATCGAACGCACCGCCGAGGTCGTCGACTGGGCCAGCGGCATCTTCGGGCCGTACCCGTTCGAGGCGCAGGGAGGTGTGGCCGCACCGCTCGACAGCCTCGGCTTCGCCCTGGAGACCCAGACCCGCCCGGTGTACGGGCCCGGCTTCTGGCGACGCGGCAGCAACCCGTACGTGGTGGTGCACGAGAACGCCCACCAGTGGTTCGGCGACTCGGTCTCGGTGGCGAACTGGAGCAACATCTGGCTCAACGAGGGCTTCGCCTCGTACGCCGAGTGGCTCTGGTCGGAGGCGCAGGGTGAGGGGACCGCGCAGGAGCTGTTCGACTTCACCTACGCCGACTACCCGGCCGACGATCCGTTCTGGCAGGTACTGCCGGGCGACCCGGGTGCCGGCGCGGTGTTCGACGGCGCGGTCTACGACCGGGGCGCGATGGCGCTGCACCAGCTCCGGCTGGCCGTCGGTGACGACGCGTTCTTCCGCATCCTGCCCGCCTGGACCGCCGCCCACCGGTACGGCAACGGCACCATCGCCGGGTTCCAGGCCCTCGCCGAGCAGATCTCCGGCCTCGACCTGGACCCGGTCTTCACCACCTGGCTGTTCACTCCCGGCCGGCCCGCTCCGGCCGCCGCCACCCGCACCACGACCGCACCGGCCCAGCCGAAGTCGTGGACCCAGATCCGGGCGGCGCACCAGCTCCTGGCGCGCTGACCGACCCCGGTTCGGGCTGCCCGCCCCCGGCACCGGCGCGGGCAGCCCGGACCGGCCCGGACCGTGATCTTCCGGTGCCCCGGCCGGACCCGGCGCGGCGCGGTTCCGGCCCGAGGTCGGGTCTGGGCTGCTCGCGGCCTGGCCGGGTCCGGGGCCGACTCTGGGCTGGTGGGGGCCGGGTCGGTCGAGCCGGCTCTGGTCGGTGACGATCGGGGCGGCGTCGGGCCGGGCCGCAACAATGGTTCCGGAGAGCGGTATGCCTGACAGTCATAACTATGCCTGTCAGGCATACCGCTCTCCGTGGTGATACGCACTCTCGGCGGGCCGGCGCCGACGCCTCGGGACGCCACAACAGCAGGGCCGGGACAGGTGGTGCCGCAGAAGCGGCTGTGCGCCGACAGGGCGCAGCGGGCGAGACGGTGGCCGGGCCACACGGTCGGGCCGTCAGCCGACCCGGTCTCCGGGTCGGCTGACGGCCACCGATCGAACTGCCCGACACGGTGGGCCGGCAGGCGGGCGGGCGTAGGTCAGCGGGCGGCGAGGGGTTGGCGGGCCGGGTCGACCGGGGCCGGCAGGTCACCCACCCCACCCAGGTAGGAGTGGATCGCGGCAGCGGCGGCCCGCCCCTCGGCGATCGCCCACACGATGAGCGACGCCCCCCGGTGCATGTCCCCGGCGACGAAGACCCCGTCGGCGTCGGTCTGCCAGTCGGGGCGGGCGTCGACCGCACCCCGGGCGTTGCGGGTCACCCCGAACTGGGCCAGCAGCGGCTGCTCCTCGGTGCCCTCGAAGCCGATGGCCAGCAGCACCAGGTCGGCCGGGAGTTCCCGCTCGGAGCCGGGCAGCGCGGTGACGATCCGTCGACCGTCGCGCCGCTCCACCGTCACCTCGGCGATCCGGACGCCCCTGACCTGGCCGGTGCCGTCGTCCACGAACTCCTGCACGGCGACCGCGAAGACCCGCTCCCCGCCCTCCTCGTGCGCCGGGTAGTTGCGCAGCACCCACGGCCAGGTCGGCCACGGGTCCCGCTCGGCGTCGCGGCCGTGCGGCGGCTCGGGGTAGAGGTCGAGCTGGTGGACGCCGGCCGCGCCCTGCCGGTGGGCCACGCCCAGGCAGTCGGCGGCGGTGTCGCCGCCACCGATGATCACCACGTGCCTACCGGCCGCGTCGATCGGCGTGCCGTCGGGCAGCACCGCCGGAGCGGGCCGGCCGTCCCCGGCCGCCGCCACCACCCGGTTCGCCGCGACCAGGTGGGTCATCGCCTGGTGGACGCCGCGCAGCGGCCGACCGGGCGTCTCCGGGGTGTCCCGCCCCTGGAGCGCGCCACACGCCAGCAGCACCGCGTCGTGCCGGGCCCGCAACTCCTCGGCGGTCACGTCGACGCCGACGTTCACCCCGGTACGGAACTGCACGCCCTCGGCGGCGAGCTGGGCCAGCCGCCTGTCGATGTGCTGCTTCTCCAGCTTGAAGTCGGGAATGCCGTAGCGGAGCAGACCACCGATCGCGTCGTCCCGCTCGTACACGGTGACGGCGTGACCGGCGCGGGCGAGCTGCTGGGCGGCGGCGAGCCCGGCGGGCCCGGAGCCGACCACGGCGACCGACCGGCCGGTCGACGCCGGCACCGGGCGGGGATTCAGCCCGCCCCGGGCCACCGCCGCGTCGGCGATCTCCACCTCGACCTGCTTGATGGTGACCGGCTGCTGCCCGCCCAGGCCCAGCACGCAGGCCGCCTCGCACGGGGCCGGGCAGAGCCGGCCGGTGAACTCGGGGAAGTTGTTGGTGGCGTGCAGCGACTCGACCGCCGCGTCCCAACTGCCGGTGCGGACCAGGTCGTTCCAGTCCGGGATGCGGTTACCCAACGGACAGCCGTCGTGGCAGAACGGGATGCCGCAGTCCATGCACCGGGTGGCCTGCTCGCGGATCAGCTCCTCCCCGGCGGGCGGATAGACCTCCCGCCAGTCGGTGATCCGCACCGCCACCGGTCGACGGGCCGGCAACCGCCGCTCGTAGCGCAGGAAACCGTTCGGGTCAGGCACGAGCCACCTCCTGGGCGACCACCCGCGAAACGGGCGGCACCGACGCGGTCAGCGCAGACATGACCGCGTCGTCGACGTCGCGGCCGGCGGCTTCGGCGGCCTTCATGATCTCCATAACCCGGCGGTAGTCCCTCGGGACCACGGCCGTGAACTCCCCGACCGCCTCCGGCCAGCGCTTGAGCAGCTCCGCGCCGACCGCCGAGTCGGTCTCGGCGACGTGCCGCTGCACCAGGTCGTGCAGCAGCTCCCGCTCGGCGTCACGCAGCGGGGACAGGTCGACCAGCTCCGTGTTGACCCGCCCGGTGTCGAGCCGGTGCACGTACGCCGTACCGCCGGACATGCCGGCGGCGAAGTTGCGGCCGGTCTCGCCGAGCACCACCACCGTGCCACCGGTCATGTACTCGCAGCCGTGGTCGCCGACGCCCTCGACGACGGCCACCGCGCCGGAGTTGCGGACCGCGAACCGCTCCCCCACCCGGCCGCGCAGGAACAGCTCGCCACCGGTGGCACCGTAGAGAATGGTGTTGCCGGCGATGATCTGGTCCTCGGCGCGCTGCCCGGTGGCGGCCTCGGGGTCGACGAACGGCGCGGCAACGTCCGGGCGGACCACGATCCGGCCGCCGGAGAGCCCCTTGCCGACGTAGTCGTTGGCGTCGCCGTGCAGCCGCAGGGTCACCCCGCGCGGCAGGAACGCGCCGAAGGACTGCCCGGCGGTGCCGCGCAGCACGAACTCGACGGTGTCGTCGGGCAGGCCCGCGCCGCCGTGCCGGCGGGTCACCTCGCCGCCGAGCATCGCGCCGACGCTGCGGTGCTCGTTGCGCACCGCCACCTCCACCCGCACCGGGCTGCCGTCGCGCAACGCCGGCTCGGCCAGCGCGATCAGCTCGTTGTCCAGAGCCTGCTCCAGGCCGTGGTCCTGGGCGCGGACCCCGCGCCGGGCCGCGCCCTCCGGCAGCTGCGGGGTGTGCAGCACCCGGGTCAGGTCGAGGCCGTGGCCCTTCCAGTGGTCGATCGCCGGTACGACGTCGAGCACCTCGGTCTGCCCGATCGCCTCTTCGATGCTGCGGAAGCCCAACTCGGCCAGGTAGCCACGGACCTCCTCGGCGAGGAAGAGGAAGAAGTTCTCCACGAACTCCGGCCGGCCGGTGAAGCGTTCCCGCAGCACCGGGTTCTGGGTGGCGATGCCGACCGGGCAGGTGTCGAGGTGGCAGACCCGCATCATCACGCAGCCCTCGACGATCAGCGGGGCGGTGGCGAAGCCGAACTCCTCCGCGCCGAGCAGCGCCGCGACCAGCACGTCCCGGCCGGTCTTGAGCTGGCCGTCGACCTGCACGGTGACCCGGTCGCGCAGCTTGTTGAGCAGCAGCGTCTGCTGCGCCTCGGCCAGCCCCAGCTCCCAGGGGGTGCCGGCGTGCTTGAGCGAGTTGAGCGGGGACGCGCCGGTGCCGCCGTCGTGCCCGGAGATCAGGATGACGTCGGCCTTGAGCTTGGCGACCCCGGCCGCGACCGTGCCCACGCCGACCTCGCTGACCAGCTTGACGTGCACCCGGGCGGCCGGGTTGACGCACTTGAGGTCGTGCACGAGCTGGGCGAGGTCCTCGATGGAGTAGATGTCGTGGTGCGGCGGCGGGGAGATCAGGCCGACACCGGGGGTGGCGTGCCGGGTGCGGGCGATCCACGGCCACACCTTGTTGCCGGGCAGCTGGCCGCCCTCGCCGGGCTTCGCGCCCTGCGCCATCTTGATCTGGAGGTCGTCGGCGTTGACCAGGTATTCGCTGGTCACCCCGAAGCGTCCGCTGGCGATCTGCTTGACCGCCGAGCGGCGGGCCGGGTCGTGCAGCCGGTCGACGTCCTCGCCGCCCTCGCCGGTGTTGGACTTGCCGCCGAGACGGTTCATCGCGATGGCGAGGGTCTCGTGCGCCTCCGCCGAGATCGACCCGTACGACATGGCGCCGGTGGCGAACCGCTTGACGATCTCGGTGGCCGGCTCGACCTCCTCGATCGGCACCGCCGGGCGCAGCCCGGTACGCAGGGTGAACAGCCCGCGCAGCGAACCGGCCCGCGCGGCCAGCTCGTCGACCTTGGCGGTGTACTGGCGGAACACGTCGTACTGGCGGCTGCGGGTGGCGTGCTGGAGCAGGAAGACCGTCTCCGGGTTGAACAGGTGCAGCTCACCCTCGCGCCGCCACTGGTACTCGCCGCCCACCTCCAGCCGGGCCGAGCCGGTGGTGCCGGGCGTCGGCCACGCCTGCCCGTGCCGGGCGGCGACCTCGGTGTGGATCTCGGCCAGCCCGATCCCGCCGATGGTGCTGGGGGTGCCCCGGAAGTACCTGTCGACCAGGCGGGTGTCCAGGCCGACGGCCTCGAAGACCTGCGCGCCGCAGTACGACGAAACCGTCGAGATGCCCATCTTGGACATGATCTTGAGGACGCCCTTGCCGAGCGCCTTGACGTAGTTGCGGACCGCCTTGCCCGGCTCCACCCCGACCAGCGCCCCGGTGGCGATCATGTCCTCCACCGACTCGAAGGCCAGGTAGGGGTTGACCGCCGCCGCGCCGTACCCGATGAGCACCGCCGCGTGGTGCACCTCGCGGCAGTCACCGGACTCCACGACCAGCGCGACCTGGGTCCGGGTCTGCTCCCGCACCAGGTGCTGGTGCACCGCCGCGGTCAGCAGCAGCGACGGGATCGGCGCCAGGTCCGCGTTGGAGTCCCGGTCGGACAGCACCAGGATGCGTACGCCGTCCTCGATCGCCTCGGAGACGTGCCGGCAGATCTCGGTCAGCCGGGCCCTGATGCCGGCCCCGCCGTCGCGGAGGCGGTAGAGCCCGGAGACCCGGACCGCCTTGAAGCCGGGCAGGTCGCCGTCCTCGTCGACGGAGAGGATCTTCGCCAGCTCGTCGTTGTCGATCACCGGGTAGGGCAGCACGATCTGCCGGCAGCTCGCCGCACCCGGGTCCAGCAGGTTGCCCTCCGGGCCGATGGTCGACACCAGGCTGGTCACCAACTCCTCCCGGATCGCGTCCAGCGGCGGGTTGGTGACCTGGGCGAAAAGCTGGTGGAAGTAGTCGTAGAGCAGCCGGGGCCGGGTCGACAGCGGCGCGATCGGGGTGTCGGTGCCCATCGAGCCGAGCGGCTCCGCCCCGGTACGGGCCATCGGGGCGAGCAGGATCTTCAGCTCCTCCTCGGTGTAGCCGAAGGTCTGCTGCCGGCGGCGCACCGAGTCGTGGGTGTAGACCACGTGCTCCCGGGCGGGCAGGTCACCGAGGTCGATCAGGCCGGCGTGCAGCCACTCGTCGTACGGCTGCGCGGCGGCCAGCTCGGTCTTGATCTCGTCGTCCGAGACGATCCGGCCGTTGACCGTGTCGACCAGGAACATCCGGCCCGGCTGGAGGCGGCCCTTGGCGACCACCGTGGCCGGGTCGAGGTCGAGCACGCCCGCCTCGCTGCCCAGCACCACCAGGCCGTCGGCGGTCCGCCACCAGCGGCCCGGCCGCAGGCCGTTGCGGTCCAGCACCGCGCCGACGATCTCACCGTCGGTGAACGCGACCGACGCCGGCCCGTCCCACGGCTCCATCAGGCTGGCGTGGAACCGGTAGAACGCGCGCTTGTCCGGGCGCATCGCCGGGTCGTTCTCCCAGGCCTCCGGGATCATCATCAGCACCGCGTGCGGCAGGCTCCGGCCGGCCAGGTGCAGCAGTTCCAGCACCTCGTCGAAGTTGGCCGAATCGGAGGCGGCCGGGGTGCAGACCGGGAACACCCGGCGGATGTTGCCGGGCAGGTGCGGGCTGCGCAGCAGTGCCTCGCGGGCCTGCATCCAGTTCCGGTTGCCGCGGATCGTGTTGATCTCACCGTTGTGCGCGATGAACCGGTACGGGTGGGCCAGCGGCCAGGACGGGAAGGTGTTGGTGGAGAACCGGGAGTGCACCAGCGCGATCGCGCTGTCGACCCGCTCGTCGGTCAGCTCCGGGAAGTACTCCGGCAGCTGGTCGGGGGTGAGCATGCCCTTCCAGGTCATCGTCCGCGCCGACAGCGACGGGAAGTAGGCGGTCACCCCCCGCTCGGCGGTCTCCCGCTCGGCCTGCTTGCGCACGCAGAACGCCACCCGGTCCAGGTCGATGCCGGACAGCGGGGAGCCGGCCGGGCCGGCCGGGGTGTCGGTGAGCCGGTGCGCGGCCAGGAAGAGCTGCCGGATGCGGGGCATCGCCGCCAGCGCGGTCTCGCCCAGGCCACTCGGGTCGGTCGGCACGTCGCGCCAGCCGAGCACCTCGGCCCCCTCGACGAGGGCGTACTTCTCCACCACCTGACGGGCGCGGGCCTCGCCGCCGTCGTCGTCGGGCAGGAAGACCAGGCCGGTGGCGTACTGGCCGGCCGGGGGCAGCGGGAAGTCCACCACCGCGCGCAGGAACGCGTCCGGCACCTGGATCATGATGCCCGCGCCGTCGCCGGTGTTCTGCTCGGCGCCCCGGGCGCCGCGATGGTCGAGCCGGCAGAGCGCGCCGAGGCCGTTCGCCACCACCGCGTGGGAGCGCCGCCCGTAGAGGTCGGCCACGAAGGCCACCCCGCACGCGTCGTGCTCGTGCGCCGGGTCGTACAGACCGGTCGCGGAAGGGACCGGCTGCGGGCTGTGCGGGTACGGAAGGGCCACCGGGTCTCCTGTCGTCACTCAGGTTGTTTCATGGTCGGGACGACGTCGGCCCTGGGCGGTCTGTTGAGTCTACGTTAGGGCGACCCGGGCAGGGCCAGTGCGGATTGATCACACCTTCCAGACTCTGGGACGTGTAGTCTCGCGCGGTGGATCCTGCACACCGCGACCTGTTCGACCGGTTGGAACGCTTCTACGACGCGGTGCCCCGGGACGCCGCCCGCGCCGAGGAACACGGCGGTCTGGTGCTGTTCGCCCGGGAGGGGGCCGGTTGGCCGTTCTATGCCCGCCCCCGCCTCGACGCCGACACGCCGCCGTCGCTGGCCGACCTGCACACCGTCCGGGAACGGCAGCGTGAGCTGGGCCTGCCCGAGGCCTTCGAGTGGGTGCACGAGACCACCCCGGACCTGCTCGCCACCGCCCGGGCCGCCGGCCTGAGCGTGCTGGAGGCCCCGCTGATGGTGCTCGACCCGCAGGCCGGCCCGCCCGACCCGGCGACGCTCACCGACGTACCGGTGCGGGTGCTGGACCCGGACGCGCCCGGCTTCGCGCTCGACGTGGCGGCCCGGCGCGCGGTCGCCGCGGTCGGGTTCTCCGCCGCCGGCACCGTGCCCGGCGACGCCGGCCCGGCCGAACGGGACGCCGCGATGACCGAACTGGACGTCGCCGCGCTGGACGAGGAGCGGGCCGCGATCGCCGCCGGCCGCCGGCTGTCGGCGGTCGCCTGGACGCCGCAGGACGGCGCACTGGCCAGCGGGATGGCGATGCGGGTCGACGACGTCGCCGAGATCGCCGGGGTGGCCACCCTGCCGGCCGCCCGCCGCCGGGGGCTCGCCGCCGCGGTCACCGCCACCCTCGCCGGCACCCTGCGCGCGGCCGGCACCGATCTGGTCTTCCTCTCCGCCGGCAGCGAGGACGTCGCCCGGATCTACCTGCGCGTCGGCTTCCGCCGCATCGGCACCGCCTGCATAGCCGAACCCACCGCCCTCATCTGACCCCCGACCCGGCACTGCCCCGCCCGGCGCTGCCCCGCCCGGTGCTGCCTCCGGTGATCAAGAGGTTTGCGGGTTGATCAAGAGGTTTGCGTCACCTCGCGCGCTCACCACGACGCAAACCTCTTGATCACCGCCCGAAGGCGGCCACCGCCCGAAGGCGGCGGGGCGGGCGCGGGAGGGAGCGGGTCAGGGGGTGGGGGGACGCCAGGTGGCGGCGGTGGCGGCGGCACCGGAGAGCAGGCGGGGGGTGATCGTGCCCAGGGCCGCGTCACGGGCGCGCAAAGCCAGCCGACCCCGGGTCTGCAGCACCGCCGACATCCGCCGGGTCTGCCGGACCACGGTGGCCGCACGGGGCCGCCGGACCCGGTCGTACGCCAGCACCGCGTCGGGCAGCCGGGACTCGCGCAGCAACGACGACAGGGTCGCGGCGTCCTCGAACGCCAGGCAGGCGCCCTGCCCGAGGTGCGGCGGCATGGCGTGGGCGGCGTCACCGAGCAGCACCACCCCGCCCGGCCCGGCCCGGAAGCCGTACGCCCGGGGCAGCGGGCGCAGCTCCCGGATCTCCTGCTGCACCAGGTCGGCGGGTTCGGTGGCCGCCAGCAGCTCACCGATCGGCGCGGGCCAGCCGGCGTACCAGCGTTGCAGCAGGGCGAGCTGGGTCTGCGGGGGCTCCGGCCGGGGCGCACCGGCTGCGGTGGCCACCCAGTAGACGCCACCCCGGCGGGACGCCCCGGAGGAGCCACGCTCCCCCAGCGAGGCGGCCACGAACCGGTAGCCGGCGCCCAGCACCTCGCCCCCGACCGGCTGGCCTGCCGGCAGGGGTGCCCGGTACCAGGGGATCACCGCCCGCCAGGCGGCACAGCCGGAGCTGACCACGGCGGCCTCGGGGGCGAGCTGGCGGCGCAGCACGCTGTCCGTGCCGTCGGCGGCGACCACCAGGTCCGCCTCGACGAACTGGCCGTTCCACCCCACCCCGGGCCGCTCGGCGGCATCGGCCCGGACGTGGTCCACGGTGACCCCGGTCCGCAGTTCGACCCGGTCACCGAGGCCGGCGATCAGGGCGTCGTGCAGGTCCTCCCGGTGCACCACCACCGGCATCCGGTCGGCCGGGGTGGGCCGGGGCTGCACCAGCCAGTGACCGTCGGGGCGGCGGATACCGCCGTCGGGCAGCGGGGTCGCGATGGCGTCCAGACCCGCACCGACGCCGAGCACCTGCAACGCGCGTACCCCGTTGGGCCACAGCACCACGGCGGTGGGTTCGGGGCGCACCCGGTCGGCCCGTTCCAGCAGGGTGACCCGCCATCCGGAGCGGGCCAGCGCGCCGGCCACCGCCAGACCACCGAGGCCGGCACCGACCACCACCGCGCTGCGCACGCCGCGCCCGCTCAGCTGTCCCGGTCGGTGGACCGGCCACCGGCGGACCGGTCGGCTCCGGCGGGCTCGTCGCCGCTGTCGGCCCCGGTGGACCGGTCGTCGGGGTCGGCAGGGGGGTCACCGGCACCCGGCGGGGTGACCTGGTCGTCCGCCGCGTCGGGCAGCACGCCGCTGTCCCGGTACGCGGTGAACTGTTCCTCGTCGACCACCCGGTACCCGGCCGGGGCGGCCGTCGGGGCCCCCTTGCCGGTGGCGGAGAGGTCGACCTGGGAGACGTCGCCACCGTCCCCGGCGGGTCCGGAGGCGGGGGCGGCGGTGGGGACCGGGATCAGGTATTCGCGGGGGCCCCGCACCCGCAGGAAGTAGATCAACGCGCCGAGGAAGACCAGGCCGGCGGTCCACACGTTGAGCCGCAGGCCGAGGATGCGGTTCGCCTCGTCGGTGCGCATCAGCTCGATCCAGAACCGGCCGGCGGTGTAACCCATCACGTAGAGCGCGAAGGCCCGGCCACGCCCGAACCGGAACCGCCGGTCCAGGGCGAACACCAGTCCGGCGACGCCGAGGTTCCACAGCGCCTCGTAGGCGAACGTCGGATGGTAGAGGCCGGGTTCCAGGATGGGCTGGTTGGCGTCGTCGCGCAGCGCGTGCCCGGGATTGTCCGGGTCCATCCGGTGGATCTCCAGGCCCCACGGCAGGGTGGTCCGCCCGCCGTACAGCTCGTTGTTGAACCAGTTGCCGAGCCGGCCCACCGCCTGGGCCAGCGGCAGGCCCGGGGCCAGGGAGTCGGCCACCACCGTCAGCGGGATGCCGAGCTGCCGGGCGGCGATCCACGCGCCGAGCGCGCCGCCGGCCACCGCCCCCCAGATGCCGAGACCGCCCTCCCAGATGGCGAACGCCTTCCACGGGTCGCCGCCGGTGCCGAAGTACTTCTCGGGTGAGGTGACGACGTGGTAGATCCGGGCGCCGATGATGCCGGTCGGGACCGCCCACACCGCGATGTCGAGCACGGCGCCGGGGGCGACGCCCCGCTGGCGCAGCCGGTGCTCGGTCACCAGGCAGGCGATCACGATGCCGGCGACGATGCACAGGGCGTACGCCCGCAGCGGGACCGGCCCGAGCTGCCAGACGGCGGTGGTCGGGCTGGGCAGCGCCGCCAGGGGCGTCATCGAGACGAGGGTCACGGGTGCACAGGCTACCGCTGCGGACGCCCGCCGTGGCACCCCGGTCCGGTCGTACCCCGGACGACCGGCCGCGCCACGGTCCGGCCCGGTGATCCGCACGCGTCGTCCCGGCCGGCGGCACGCCGGTGCGTGGCCGTCGGGAGACCGGTCTGACGATCGGCACGACGCTGCGATCGCCCGGCGTCGGGCGGGCGGGTCAGCGGGCCGGGTTGCGGACGCCCTCGGCGAGTTCGGCGGAGAGGGTACGCAGGGCGGCCAGCCCCGCGTCGAGGTCCGGCGCGTCCAGCAGCCGGCGGATCAGCGCGCTGCCCACGATCACCCCGTCGGCGTACCCGGCGACGGTGGCCGCCTGCGCGCCCGTGCCGACCCCGAGCCCCACCCCGACTGGCAGTTCGCTGGCCTCCCGCACCCGGGAGACCAGCACCGGCGCGGCGTCGGAGGTCTGCGACCGGGCTCCGGTGACCCCCATGATGGCGGTGGCGTAGACGAAGCCCCGGCAGTGCCCGACGGTCATCCGCAGCCGGGCGTCGGTGGACGACGGGGAGACCAGGAACGTCCGGTCCAGGCCGTACGCGTCCGAGGCGGCCAGCCACTCGCCGGCCTCCTCGGGGATCAGGTCCGGGGTGATCAGGCCGGTGCCCCCGGCGGCGGCCAGGTCCCGGGCGAACGCGTCCACCCCGTACTGCTCGATCGGGTTCCAGTAGGTCATGGTGACCACCGGGGCGCCGGTGGCCGCGACCGCCTCGACGATCCGCAGCGCGTCGGCGGTCCGGACGCCACCGGCCAGGGCGATGTCGCTGGCCTTCTGGATCACCGGGCCGTCCATCACCGGATCGGAGTAGGGGATCTCCACCTCGATGACGTCCACCCCGGCCTCGACCATCGCGGTCATCGCGGCGATGCTGCCGTCGACGGTGGGGAACCCGGCCGGCATGCAGCCGACCAGGACGGCCCGCCCGTCGGCGCGGGCCTTGTCGAAGGCCACCCCGATCCGGCTCACGGTCTCACTGCTCCTTGTCGAGGATGCCGAAGTACTCACCGGCGGTGTGCACGTCCTTGTCGCCCCGGCCGGAGAGGTTGACCACCAGGACCGGTTCCCGGCCCAGTTCGGCGGCGAGCTGCGGGGCGACCTGCACCGCGCCGGCCAGGGCGTGCGCGCTCTCGATCGCCGGGATGATCCCCTCGGTACGGCAGAGCAGCTCGAACGCGGCCATCGCCTCGGCGTCGGTCACCGGCTGGTAGCGGGCCCGGCCGGTGTCGTGCAGCCACGCGTGCTCCGGGCCGACCCCGGGGTAGTCCAGGCCGGCGGAGATGGAGTGCGACTCGATGGTCTGGCCGTCGGCGTTCTGGAGCACGTAGGTGCGGGTGCCGTGCAGTACCCCGGAGGTGCCGCCGGTGATGCTGGCCGCGTGCCGGCCGGTCTCCACACCCTCGCCGCCGGCCTCGAAGCCGTACAGCCGCACCCCGGTGTCGGGGACGAACGCGTGGAAGATGCCCAGCGCGTTGGAGCCGCCGCCGACGCAGGCCAGCACCGCGTCGGGCAGCGCGCCGGTCAGGTCGAGGCACTGTTGACGGGCCTCGTCGCCGATGCCGCGCACGAAGTCCCGGACCAGCTCGGGGAACGGGTGCGGGCCGGCGGCGGTGCCGATCAGGTAGTGGGTGTCGTCGACGTTGGCGACCCAGTCCCGCATCGCCTCGTTCATCGCGTCCTTGAGGGTGCGCGAGCCGGTGGTCACCGGGACCACGGTGGCCCCGAGCATCCGCATCCGGGCCACGTTCAGCGCCTGCCGCTCGGTGTCCACCTCGCCCATGTAGACCACGCACTCGAGGTCGAACAGGGCGGCGGCGGTGGCGGTGGCCACCCCGTGCTGGCCGGCGCCGGTCTCGGCGATCACCCGGCGCTTGCCCATCCGCCGGGTGAGCAGCGCCTGGCCCAGCACGTTACGCACCTTGTGCGCGCCGGTGTGGTTGAGGTCCTCCCGCTTGAGCAGCACCCGGGCGCCGACCTTGGCGGAGAACCGCTCGGCGGGGTAGAGCAGCGAGGGGGTGCCGGCGTAGTCGCGCAGCAGGGCGTCGAACTCGGCGCGGAACTCCTCGTCGGTCATCGCCTTGCGGTACGCGGCGTCCAGCTCGTCGAGCGCCGCGACCAGCGCCTCGGGGACGAACCGGCCACCGAAGCGGCCGAAGTGACCGGCGGAGTCGGGGAACCGCTCGGTCGCCTCACCGGCGCTCATGCCGTCGCTCCCCGGCCGGTCGCGCGCCGACGCACCGTCGCGTCGCCGGTGCCGAATCGCTCGCTCATCGCGATGTCCTCTCGCTGCGCGGATCTGCCCGTCGGGGTCAGCGCGCCGGGCGGGGCGTGGCCGGGTGGTTCCCGGCGTTGACCAGCTCGGCGACCGCCTCGCGGGGGCTCTTCTGGGTGACCAGCCCCTCGCCCACCAGCACGGCGTCGGCGCCGGCCGAGGCGTACCGGATCAGGTCGTGCGGGCCCCGCACCCCCGACTCGGCGATCTTGACGACGCTGCTGGGCAGGCCGGGGGCGATGCGCTCGAACACCGACCGGTCGACCTCCAGGGTACGCAGGTCACGGGCGTTGACCCCGATCACCTGCGCACCGGCCTCCAGCGCCCGGTCGGCCTCCTCCTCGGTGTGCACCTCGACCAGCGCGCACATACCGAGCGACTCGATCCGCTCCAGCAGCCCGACCAGGGCGTTCTGCTCCAGCGCGGCGACGATCAGCAGCACCAGGTCGGCACCGTGCGCCCGCGCCTCGTGCACCTGGTAGCTGGAGACGACGAAGTCCTTACGCAGGACCGGCACCTGTACGGCGGCCCGCACGGCGGCCAGGTCGTCGAGGGAACCGCCGAACCAGCGCCCCTCGGTCAGCACACTGATCGCCCGCGCGCCGCCGGAGGCGTACTCGCCGGCCAGCTCGGCCGGGTCGGCGATCTCGGCCAGCCGGCCCCGGCTCGGCGAGGAACGCTTCACCTCGGCGATCACGGCCACGCCGGGCTTGCGCAGGGCCGCGTACGCGTCCAGCGGTGGCGGCGCGGCGGCGGCCAGTTCGCGCAGCCGCTCCAGCGGAAGCTGCTCCTGCCGCCGGGCCACGTCCTCGCGGACGCCGGCCAGGATCTCGTCGAGCACGCTTCCGGACGCCGCCGAACCGGCCCCGTCCCCCTCTGCGTGCGCATGCTCAGCAGTCACCAACGGACTCCCCTCTCCGGGTGTCATGGGCCGATGCTAGGGGGCGCCACCTGGCGACAGACGCCGGGGGTATGGCGCTCCTCACGAGATGGGCTGTGGCATGATGCCGGACCTCCGGTGAACGGAATGTCACGCAGCGCCACCGGGCCCGTCGGCGGGTGTCATCGACACCCGTCGTCCGGGCCAGCCCGGACCATCGATCGATGCCCATACGCTATGAGATCACGTCCCGGCCTGGCGCGCAGCTCGACCGGTCCGGCCCGGCTGCTGTGACCAAGCTCAAGGAGGGCCCTGCCGCGCAGGTGGGGGCCGTTGACCGGGCCGTCACCCGGGCGAAACGTGAGCCCGGCAGCATCGGTGTCGGGCAGACTCGACGATGCGCCTGCCCACCATCGGATCTCATCGTGCGGGGTGACCTATGAGCACTGCGGGGCCGAACGCCGGCATCGGACTCACCACCATCTCCCGGACCGTCGCCGCGCTGGCCGTCGAGGTGGTGCACACCGTCGAACGCGTCGTGGTGGGCGAGGGTCGGGTGCGTACCGCGCGGGGCAACGCCTGGGAGGCGGTCTGCGCCGACCGGGCCCGCGCCGACCAGCGCGCCGCCCTGGACCGCCTGGTCGCCGAGCTGGCCACCAGCCGGGCCGCGACCCGGGACCGGCAGGCCGCCCGCGCGCCGCAGCCGGTCAGCTGACCGTCGGGTCCTCACCCCGGTCGAGCGCGTCCCACGCCTCCCGGTTGCTCCCCCCGGCAGCCCGACGGTCCGGGCCGTCGGCCCGGACCGTCCGCTCGTAACGCGCGCCCATCGCCGGCCAGGCCGCACCGCGCCGCGCGGTGAGCAGCCCTCCACCGGCCGCCACCAGCCCGCCGAGCAGGCAGAGCGCGGGCCACTGCCGGTGCACCTCGACGCCGCCGGCGGCGACCAGCCCGTAACCGCCACCGGCCGCCACCGCCAGGCCGAGCAGGGCGACCAGGCCACCCAGCAGCCGCCGGACCCGTCCCCGGGTGGCCAGCACCGCGCCGCCGCCGGCCAACGCGACGAGCGCCAACGCCGACAGCCACGGCAGCAGGTCCGCCCCGGACCGCTCCTGCCGGCTCGGCGGCAGCGTCCCCCGGGCGAGCACCTCCACCGACCAGGTCCGGGTCGCCGCCCAGGCGGCCAGGCCCGCGCCGGCCAGGCAGAGCAGCACCGCGTACGTCAGCTCGCGCCGGCCGGTCGACGGGCCGTCGGCCGCCGTCGGCGCGGTGGCCCCGACGTCGCTCACCGCGCCGGTCGCAGGGTCTCGGCGGCGGCGATGGCGGCCAGCACCGCGGCGGCCTTGTTCCGGGTCTCCTGGTCCTCGGCGGCCGGATCGGAATCGGCCACCACCCCCGCCCCGGCCTGCACGTACGCCCGGCCGTCGCGGATCAGGGCGGTCCGGATCGCGATCGCCATGTCAAGGTCGCCGCCGAACCCGAAGTAGCCCACGGTGCCGCCGTAGAGGCCCCGGCGCACCGGCTCCAGCCCTTCGATGATCTCCATGGCCCGCACCTTCGGCGCCCCGGACAGGGTGCCGGCGGGGAAGGTCGCGGCCAGCGCGTCGAACGCCGTCCGGTCCTCGCGCAGGGTGCCCACGACCGTGGAGACGATGTGCATCACGTGGCTGTACCGCTCGATGGTGGCGAACTCCGGCACCTGCACGGTGCCCGGCCGGCACACCCGACCCAGGTCGTTGCGGCCCAGGTCGACCAGCATCACGTGCTCGGCGCGTTCCTTCGGGTCGGCAAGCAGCTCGGTGGCGAGCCGGGCGTCGGCGGCCGGGGTCGCCCCGCGCGGCCGGGTGCCGGCGATCGGGTGCAGCATCGCCCGGCGCTGCCCGTCGGTGCCGGCGTTGACCTTGAGGTGCGCCTCCGGGGACGAACCGACGATGTCGAACCCGTCGAAGCGGAGCAGGTACATGTAGGGGCTCGGGTTGGTCGTGCGCAGCACCCGGTAGACGTCCAGCGGGTCGGCGTCGGTGGCCCGCTCGAACCGCTGGGCCAGCACGATCTGGAAGCACTCGCCGGCCCGGATCGCCTCCTTCGCCGCCTCGACCGCCTTCGGGTAGCCGCCGTCGGGGGTCCGGCTGACCACGTCACCGGCCGGTGGCCGGCCCACTGTCGAGATCATGGGCGGAATCGGTCGGGACAACGCGGTGGTCATCGCGTCGAGCCGTCCCACCGCGTGGTGGTAGGCGGCGGTGACCCGCTCGGCCCGGTCCGGGTCATCCAGCGGCGGCAGCACCGCGTTGGCGACCAGGATCGCCGACCCGTCGTAGTGGTCCAGCACCACCAGGTCGGTGGCGAGCATCATGCCCAGCTCCGGCAGGCCGAGGTCGTCCTCGGTCAGCTCGGGCAGCCGCTCGAACCGACGGATCAGGTCGTACCCCAGGTAGCCCACCATGCCGCCGGTCAGCGGGGGCAGGCCGGCGGCCGGGTCGGGCGTCCCACCGGCGAGCGCCGCGACGGTTTCCCGCAGCACGTGCACCGGGTCGCCGGAGACCGGCACACCGGCCGGCGGGGTGCCGGTCCACTGCGCGACGCCGTCCCGTTCGACCAGGGTGGCGCTGCTGCGCACCCCGATGAACGAGTAGCGCGACCAGGCCATGCCGGCCGAGCCGACGCCCTGCTCGGCGGACTCCAGCAGGAAGGTGCCCGGCCCGCCGGCCAGCTTGCGGTAGACCCCCACCGGGGTTTCCGCGTCGGCCAGCAGCCGCCGGGTCACCGGCACCACCCGCCACCGGGCCGCCGCCTCGACGAAGCCCGCCAGGTCGGGGCTGAGCGCGCCGTCGGTCATCAGGACGCTCCCTGCGGGGAGGTGACCGGCAGTTCGGTGAAGAAGCAGGTGCGCTCGCCGGTGTGGCAGGCCGCGCCGACCTGGTCCACGCCGACCAGCAGCGCGTCACCGTCGCAGTCCAGCGCCACCGAGCGGACGTACTGGTGGTGGCCGGAGGTGGCGCCCTTGACCCAGTACTCCTGCCGGCTACGCGACCAGTAGGTGGCCCGGCCGGTGGTGAGGGTGCGGTGCAGCGCCTCGTCGTCCATCCAGGCGACCATCAGCACCTCGCCGGTGTCGTGCTGGCGCACGACCGCGGCGACCAGGCCGTCCGGGGTGCGGCGCAGCCGGGCGGCGACGGCCGGGTCGAGACGGGAGGGGCGGACCGCGCCACCGGGTCCGCCGTCGCGGGGGGAAGAGTCAGGTACGGGCACAGTTACCGATTGTCCCGCACGCGGCGCGGGCACCTGCGGGCCGTCCCCGACCGCCCGGGACAGTTGGGCGACGTAGCGCTCCAGCCGTCCGTCGCACAGGGCGCGGGCGAGGTCCGGGCCGGCGGTCTCGGCGACCCGGTCGGCGTACGGGCGCACCAGCGGGAGCACCCCGCTGACCAGGCGGGCCGCGGCCATCCCGACCGCGACGGTGCCGCCGGGGCGTACCCCCAGGCAGAGCAGCATGTCGTCGCGGTAGCCGGGCGGCGCGACCGGCAGGTCCAGGGCGGCAGCGAAGGCGGCCCGGCGGGACGCCACCCGCACCCCCGGGTTGGCCGGGCGCAGCACGGACGGGCAGAGCCGGGCCAGGTCGGCGGCGGCCAGCCGGACGCCGGGCGGGTCGTCGGCGGCGAGCGCCCCGGCCACCTTGCCGAGGGTGGCCACCAGTTCCTCCAGGCGGGGCTGGTCGGCGGGCTGGCAGAGCACCGGCAGGTCGATCCGGCGACGCCAGGTCGGGTCGGCCCAGAGCAGCCGGGTGGGGGTGGTCACCGGCAGCCCGAACGCCCAGTCGGCGGGTTCGCCGAGCCGGTCGACCCAGGTGCGGACGTCCCGGGCGGCCACCGACACGTGCACGATCCGCCCGTCGACCTCGGCGAGGTAGGCCCGGCGGGCGTCGTACGGCGTCCCGGTCGGCCACCGGCCGCGGGTGGACCCGCCCGGCGGGTCGACCGGGCCGGTCGTCGCGCCGCGCCGCGTGCCGCCCACCCGGCCCGACGGCCCCACCGGCGCGGACCGGCCCGCCGCCCGGGGCGGCCCGGATGCCACAGCCGGGGCCGCCGGGCAGCCCGGACCGGGCCCGCCCGACGGCGTGGCCGGGGTGGGCCCGGTCGGGCTCACCAGGACGTCGAGGTCGACGTCGCTGTACGCGGTGGCGGCCCGCCGGGCGTGGCTGCCCCGCAGCAGGATCCCGACCACCGGGCGCTCGGCGGACGCGCGCAGCCGGTCGGTCCAGTCGGCCAGGAAGGCGGCCTCCGGCAACGGAGCGTGATCCACCGCGCCATCGTGCCGTAGGCCCGATCGGGGCGCAATGCCCGAAGGCGGACTTCCTGTCCGGTCCGAAGGCTGACGCCCGGTCCGAAGCCAAGTGTCCGAAGATGTCGATCGATGGGCTAGTGCCCGACCGTCCGCATCCCGGCCGCCGGATACCGCTCGCCGGCCACCGCGTCGACGGGGACCGCCTCCCGCAGCCGGGCCTGCTGGTCGGCGGTGAGCCGCAGGTCGGCGGAGGCGGCGTTCTCCTCCAGGTAGCGGACCCGCTTGGTGCCGGGGATCGGCAGCACGTCCTCGCCCTGGGCGAGCAGCCAGGCCAGGGCGGCTTGGGCCGGGGTACAGCCGATCTCCTCGGCCACCGCCCGGACGGCGGCCACCAGCCGCAGGTTGGCGTCGAGACTGTCCGCCGCGAAGCGGGGTGCCGCCGCCCGCCAGTCACCCTCGGTGAGCTGGTCCCGGCCGGTGATCGCCCCGGTGAGCAGCCCCCGCCCGACCGGCGAGTACGCCACCAGGGCCACCTGAAGCTCCCGGCAGGTGTCCAGCATCTCCCCCTCGACGTCCCGGGTGAACAGGGAGTACTCCATCTGCACGGCCGCGATCGGGTGCACGGCGTGGGCCGCACGCAGTGTCGCCGGGCTGACCTCGGACAGGCCGAGCAGGCGTACCTTGCCCGCCGCGACCAGGTCGGCCATCGCCGCGACGGTCTCCTCAATCGGGGTGCCCGGGTCGCGGCGGTGCAGGTAGTACAGGTCGACGGTGTCCACGCCCAGCCGGCGCAGGGAGGCGTCGCAGGCCTCGCGGGCCCAGGCGGCGCTGCTGTCGACGTACGCCCCGGAGCCGTCGGCGTGGGGCCGGTTGCCGAACTTGGTGGCCAGGAAGACCTCGTCGCGGCGGGCCCGTACCACCGGGGCGAGCAGCCGCTCGTTGGCGCCGAAGCCGTACATGTCGGCGGTGTCGAGATGGTTCACGCCCAGGTCGAGGGCGCGGTGCAGGGTACGCGTCGACTCGGCGTCGTCCTGCCCGCCGTAGGCGAAGCTCATGCCCATGCAGCCCAGTCCGATGGCGGAGACCTCCGGACCACCCGCCCCGATCCGTCGACGGATCATCGTCCCTCCTCCGTGCAGCGGTAGGTTTCGATCTTGTAGTTGAGCACCGTGAGGTCCTCCTCCAGTTCGGCCATCCGGGTCAGCACCCGGACCCGGTGGGCCTCCAGCAGCGCCCGTCGGGCGGCCCGCGTCCGGTCGCCCTGGCGGGCCAGTTCGGCGTACCGGCGCATGTCGCGCACCGGCATCCCGGTGCGGCGCAGCCGGGTGAGCAGCACCAGCCAGTTCAGGTCGACCTCGGTGTAGCGACGGCGGCCCGCCGAGTCCCGGCCGACCGGAGCGACCAGCCCCTCCTGTTCGTACCAGCGCAGTGTGTAGGTGGTCAGGCCGACCCGGGCCGCCGCCTCGCCGACCGACAGGCCCCGCTCCCGTGTGCTGATGTCCACGCCGTCCAGGCTTTCAGTTCGAGCGCACTCGAAGTCAACCGTTGCGCACCGGCGGGTAATTCATCTAGCGTTGATTTCAACAGTTGATGAGTTTTGAGGAGGTGCGATGGACGACGCCATCGCCGTCCGCGACCTCGTCGTCGACCGGGGTCGACGACGGGTGCTCGACGGCATCGGTTGCACGGTGCCGCGCGGCACGGTCACCGGGCTGCTCGGCCCGAGCGGCAGCGGCAAGACCACCCTGATGCGGGCCGTCGTCGGGGTGCAGACGATCAGCTCCGGCACGGTCACCGTGCTCGGCCACCCGGCCGGCGCGGCCGGGCTGCGCCACCGGGTCGGCTACCTGACCCAGGCGCCCAGCGTCTACGCCGACCTGACCGTCCGGGAGAACGCCCGCTACTTCGCCACCCTCCAGGGGCGCAGCGCCGCCGACGCCGACGCGGCGGTCACCGACGTCGGCCTGGCCGACGCCGCCGGCCAACTGGTCGGCACCCTCTCCGGCGGGCAACGCAGCCGGGCCTCGCTGGCCTGCGCGCTGGTCGGCGAGCCGGAACTCGTCGTCCTCGACGAGCCCACCGTCGGGCAGGACCCGGTGCTGCGGGCCGACCTGTGGGCCCGGTTCCACGCCCTGGCCGCCGCCGGCACCACCCTGCTGGTGTCCAGCCACGTGATGGACGAGGCCGCCCGCTGCGACCGGCTGCTGCTGATCCGCCACGGCCGGCTGATCGCCGACGACACCCCGGACGCGGTCCGCGCCGCCACCGGGGTCGACGACCTCGAGGAGGCGTTCCTGCGGCTGATCCGCGCCACCGGGGCGGACCCGACGGGCACCGGGGAGGCGGCGTGAACCCGACGATTCTGGCCGCCACCACCGGCCGCATCCTGCGTCAGCTACGGCACGACCGACGTACGGTGGCGCTGCTGGTGGTGGTGCCGACGGTGCTGCTCACCCTGGTCTACTACATGTACGCCGACCAGCCGGCCCCGCCCGGTGCGCCGTCCCCCTTCGACCGGGTGGCCCTGGTGATGCTGGGCTTCTTCCCGTTCATCATCATGTTCCTGGTGACGAGCATCGCGATGCTGCGGGAACGCACCAGCGGGACGCTGGAACGGCTGCTCACCACCCCGCTGGGCAAGCTCGACCTGCTGTTCGGCTACGGCATCGCGTTCGGGCTGGCCGGGGTGGCGCAGTCGACCGTCGCCGCCGTGGCGGCGTACCGGCTGCTCGGGTTGACCACCGCCGGGTCCGCCGGGCTGGTCGTGCTGATCGCCGCGGTCAACGCGGTGCTGGCCGTCGCGCTGGGGCTGTTCTGCAGCGCCTTCGCCCGCACCGAGTTCCAGGCGGTGCAGTTCATGCCGGTCGTGGTCGCCCCGCAACTGCTGCTGTGCGGGCTGTTCGTGCCGCGCGACCAGATGGCCGGCTGGCTCCAGGCGATCAGCGACGCGCTGCCCCTGTCGTACGCGGTGGAGGCGCTCCAGGAGGTCGGCGCGCACTCCGCACCGACCGGCCTGATGTGGCGGGACGTGTCGATCGTGGCCGGCGCGGCGGTGCTGGCCCTGGTGCTGGCGGCGGCGACCCTGCGCCGGCGCAGCGGGTGAGCCCGGTGGCCCGACGCACCGGCCGCCGCCCCGGTAACCAGGACACCCGGGAGGCGATCCTCGCCGCCGCCCGGTCGGCGTTCGCCGAGCGCGGCTTCGACGCGGCCTCGATCCGGCAGATCGCCACCGCCGCCGGGGTCGACCCGGCCCTGGTGCACCACTACTTCGGCAGCAAGGAGGAGCTGTTCCGGGCCACCGTCGACATCCCGGTCGACCCGGCCGCGCTGCTGCCCGCCGTGCTGGCCGGCGATCCGGACGGGATCGGGGAACGGCTCGTCCGCACGTTCCTCGGGGTGTGGGACTCGCCGGCCGGTGGGGCGGCGGTGGCGCTGCTGCGTTCGGCGACCAACAGCGAGTGGACGGCCCGGCTGATGCGCGAGTTCCTGACCACCCAGGTGCTGCGCCGGGTGCTCGACCGTCTCGACGTGGACCCGGCGGAGCTGCCGCTGCGCGGTGGGCTGGTCGCCACCCAGATGATCGGACTGGCCATGATGCGCTACGTCATCCGGCTGGAGCCGATCGCCTCCGCCACCGCCGACACCCTGGCCGCCACTGTCGGCCCCACCCTCCACCGCTACCTCACCGCCCCCCTCCCCCCGTCCGCCGCTGCACCGCCCGCCGCTCCGCCGCCTGCCGCTCCGGCCCGGTGATCAAGAGGTTCGCGTCATGCCGGTCGCCCGCCCTGACCCGAACCTCTTGATCACCGGGGTGGGACGGGACCGGGCCGGGTGCCCGAGGGGGCCGGGCACGCAACAGCCCGTGACTGGGGGCGGCCACGGGCTGCGGCAAGGCTAGTCGCGGTCGGTTCGGGTGTTGGCGGGGTGGCGGGGGGTACGGGGGTGCGCGACGGAACGGGTGCACAGCAGCGGGTGCAGCGCCCGGGACAGCTCCGACAGGTCGGTCACCGGCTGCGGGAACGGCAACCGGGCGCGACGCCTGTCGCCGGGTCCGCCGAGGGCCACGACCAGTCCGTAGCGGTCGATACGGACCACCCGGGGCTCACCGCCGGTCAGGCCGAGCCGGCTGCGCAGGTACGCCGTCACCTGCGGCCCGTGGTGGTCGGCGAGGTCGGCCAGCAGGGCGGCCTCGTCGGCGTGCAGCGGGTCCGGTTCGGCGGCGGCGTAGTCGCCCGGATCGACCCGGTGCACCGCACCGGCGGTCTCCAGTCGGGCCTCGACCACCTCGAAGCGGTGCAGCCGGAAGCGGCTCCCGACGTCGAGCAGGTCGGCGGTCGGGTCCACGGCGGCGAACTCGACGGCCGCCCGGCGGGCCGGATCGCCGGTCAGCGGCACCGCCCAACCGGACACCCAGGCCCGGCCGGTCGACGGCGCGCCGGCGGCCGGGGGCAGGTCGAGCACGTCGAGTACCACGGCCACGTCCCGCGCGGCGGCCGGGTCCAGTTCGGCGGCGAGGTCGCTGAAGACCGGGACGAGCAGCAGCACCCGCCCCTCCACGTCGGTGGCGTGCCGGACGTGGAACGGACCGGGGCGGTGGGCGAGGTGCACCAGGCCGGGTAACCGACCGGCCACCAGGGTACGGATCAGCTCAGCAGGGGTCGGAGCCACGGGCACCTCCGAAAAAGGTTAGCCTTACCTAACCCGCAGAGTAGAGCACCGCGGCGACCACGTCCACCGGACGCCATTCCCATCGGTGGGCAGTTCGTGGATCAGCGGGTCTGCTCCAACCACGACGCGTAGAGCAGGGCGTACACCGAGTCCGGATCACGTAGCAGTTCCTCGTGCGGACCCCGCTGGACGATCCGGCCCCGGTCCACCACCACCACCTCGTCGGCGGCCTGCGCGGTGGACAACCGGTGCGCGATGGCCAGCGTCGTACGCCCCCGGGTCACCGCGTCCAGGGTGCGTTGCAGGCGCACCTCGGTGGCCGGGTCGACGGCGCTGGTCGCCTCGTCCAGCACCAGCAGGTCCGGATCGGCCACGTACGCGCGGGCCAGCGCCACCAGCTGCCGCTCCCCGACGCTCAACGCCTCCCCCCGCTCCCCCACCGGGGTGGCCAGTCCGGCCGGCAGTCCGTCCAGCCAGTCGGCCAGGCCCAGCTCGGTGAAGGCGGCCGTCAGCTCCGCGTCGGTCAGCTCGGGACGGGCGAAACGGACGTTCTCCCCGACCGTGGCGTCGAACAGGAACCCGTCCTGCGGCACCATCACCACCCGGGCGCGCAGCGAGTCGAACCGCACCTCATCAAGCGGCACCCCGGACAACAGCACCCGCCCCTGCGTCGGGTCCATCAGCCGGGTGAGCAGCTTGGCGAAGGTGGTCTTGCCGCTGCCGGTCTCACCGACCACCGCCACCCGGCTCTTCGCCGCGATGTCCAGGGTGACGCCGTGCAGCACCGGCGGCCCTCCCGGATAGGCGAACGTCACGTCGGCGAAGCGGATGTCCAGCGGGCCGGCCGGCAGGTCCCGGCCCTGCTCCCCCGGATCGGCCACGTCCGGCGCGATGTCCAGCACGTCGAGCACCCGCCGCCAGCCGGCGATGGCGTTCTGCGCCTCGTTGAGCACCTCGGTGGCGATCTGCACCGGCTGGATGAACAGGGTGACCAGGAACAGGAACGCGGTGAGCTGGCCGACCGACAGAGTCCGGTCCACCCCCAGCGACACCCCGACCACCACCACCCCGGCCAGCGCCACCCCGGCCGCCAACTCCCCCACCGAGCTGCCCATGATGCTGATCCGGATGGCCCGCTGCTGGGCCAACCGCTGCCCCTCGATCGCCGCGTCCAGCCGCCGGGCCGTGCGCCCCGAGACGCCGTACGCCCGGATCACCGGCGCGCCCACCACGCTCTCGGCGATCGTGCCGAGCAGCGTGCCCGTCCGCTGCCGGACCACCCCGTACGCCCCGGCCAGCCGGCGCTGCAACAACCGGATGATCAGCACCGCCGGCGCGAAGGCGACCAGCACCACCAGCGTCAACTGCCAGGAGTACGCCAGCATCACCGCCGTGGTGACCGCGAGCTGACCCAGGTTGACGAGGAGGATGACCCCGCCCCACTGGAGAAACTGGGTGATCTGGTCGACGTCGCTGGTCACCCGGGAGACCAGCGACCCGCGCCGCTCCGACTGCTGGTGCAGCATCGACAGGTCGTGCACGTGCCGGAACGCCCTCGTCCGGACGTTGGCCAGCGCGGTCTCGCTGACGGTGAACAGCCGCCGCATCATCAGGTAACCGCAGACGGTGGTGAGCACCAGCACCGCCGCCGTGGCGGTGACCACCGTGACGATCACCCCGAGATCCGGCCCGTCGGGGACGGCGATCCCCTGGTCGATGCCGCGCTGCACCGCCACCGGCACGGCCACCCGGCCGACCATGTAGACAAGCGCCAGCGCCAACGTGCCGGCCAACCCGGTACGCAGCTCCGGCGAGAGCGCCAACCCCCGCCGCAACGTCTGCCAGGTCCCCTCGGTCCGCTCGACCGGCCCGTCCCCGCCACCCTCGCCCACCGACGTCGACCTTCCGTTCCCGACCCCACGACCCCGCTGCGCTGCACTCCTCGCGCTCACCGGTCCACCTCGATCTCCAGGCCCGTCGGCAGCGGGGCGACCTCGTCGTACGTCCGGTCCTGTTCGCGTTCCTGTTCGGCCTGCTCGTAGGCGGTGACCAGGTCGACGTAGCCGGGCACGGTGGCCAGCAGCTCGGTGTGGGTGCCCCGGGCCAGCACCCGGCCCTGCTCCAGATAGATCACCTCGTCGGCGAGTGCGATGGTGGCCCGCCGGTACGCCACCACCAGGATCGACGCGGCGGCCGGCTGCCCGGGTGCCGGGGCACGCAGCCCGGCCAGGATGGCGGCCTCGACCCGGGGGTCGACCGCGCTGGTGGCGTCGTCGAGCACCAGCAGTCGGGGCCGGCCGGCCAGGGCGCGGGCCAGGGTGAGCCGCTGCCGCTGCCCGCCGGAGAGCGAGGTGCCCCGCTCACCGACCATGGTGTCCAGCCCGTCGGGGAGGGCGGCGACGAAACCGTCCGCCTCGGCCAGCCGCAGCGCCGCCCAGACGTCCTCGTCGTCGATGCCCGGCCGGTCCAGGCTGATGTTGGCCCGGACAGTGTCGTCGAAGACGAACGGCACCTGGGCGACCAGGGCGGCGGTCGAGGCGAGCGACGCGGCGGTGAGCCGGCGCACGTCCACCCCGTCGAGGGTGACCGTGCCGGCATCCGGGTCGACCAGCCTGACCGCCAGTGAGGCGATGGTGGACTTGCCGGCGCCGGTCGGCCCGACCAGCGCCACCGTCCGTCCGGCGGGCACGGTGAAGGCGACCTCGCCGAGCACCTGCGCCCCGGGCAGGTGCGCCTCGGCGGGCTCGTAGCCGAAGTGGACGCCGTCGAAGGCGAGGGTCGCCGGGCCGGCGGCGTCGTCGAGGGTGACCTCGCCGTAGGGCATCTCGCCGGTGGCGTCGAGCACCCGGCTGACCCGGTCCCACCCGGCGACGCTGCGCGGCAGCTCGGCGAGCACCCAGCCGATCGCCCGCACCGGGAACGCCAGCACGGTGAACAGGAAGGCGACGCTGACCAGTTCGGTGACGGTGATCGCGCCCTGGCGCAGCCGGACGGTGCCGACCACCAGCACGGCCAGGGTGCCGAGGCTGGGCAGCGTCTCCAGCAACGGGTCGAAGACGCCGCGCAGCCGGCCGACCGCGATCAGCGAATCCCGCAGTTCCCGGGCCCGGCCGGCGAACCGGGCGGTCTCCTGGGCCTCGCGGCCCATGGTCTTGACCACCAGCGCGCCGTCGAAGCTCTCGTGGGCGATGCCGCTGACCTCGGCCCGCAGCCGCTGGGCGCGGGCCTGGCGGGGGGCCATCCGGCGGGAGTAGACCACGTTGAGCGCGAACAGGGCGGGGAACACGGCCAGCCCGACCAGGGCGAGCGCCCAGTCGGTGACGAACAGCGAGCCGACCGCGCCGACCAGCATCACCAGCGTGCCGACCGCGAACGGTAGCGGCGCGATCGGGTACCAGGCCGCCTCGACGTCGGAGTTGGCGTTGGACAGCAACGTGCCGGTGGCGTTGCGGTGGTGCCAGGCCAGCGGCAGGTCCAGGTATCGGCGGGTGACCCGGCGACGGTAGGCGGCCTGGAGGCGGAACTGCATGTAGCCGGCCCCGAGCCGCCGGCCGAAGATGCCGACCACCCGCAGCACACTGATCCCGAACAGCGCCACGGCGGCCAGGGCCACCGTGCCGGTGCCGACCTCGCCGGCCTCGACCGCGGGCACCACGACGTCGCCGACGACCGCGCCGACCACGTACGCGCTGGCGATCACCAACCCGCCGAAGAGCACGCTGCCGGCGACCGCCACCGCGAAGATGCGCGGTTGTTCCCGGATCGCCCGGCCGAGGACCCACAACCCCCGGCGGATCACGTCCCGACTCGTCCCGCTCGCCACGCTCTCCCCCGCCGTAAGCCGCAATTATCTCCCTTATCCTTACCGGTCCCGGCCACCGCCGCCGCCCGGCGACGTATGTCCACCGTCACGTCCCGCCCGCGCCCGTCGCGGCGGGTCTCCGGCGCGCCGATGGCGGCCCGCCGACCTACGATCGCTGCATGCCGCGGTACGCCCGAGCGGAGCGCGAGGCGCTCGCCGACCTGATGCTGGAAGTGGGCCCGGACGCCCCCACGATCAACGAGGGGTGGACCGCCCGGGACCTCGCCGCCCACCTGGTGGTGCGCGAGCGCCGCCCCGACGCCGCCGGCGGCATCCTGCTGCCGCCCCTGCACGGGTACGCCGAGCGGGTGCGGCTGCGGGTCGCCGCCCGCCCCTGGCCGGAACTGGTCGACCAGGTGCGCCGGCCCCCGGTGTGGAGCCCGGTCAGCAATCCGCTGACCGACGAGCTGGCCAACACGATGGAGTTCTTCATCCACCACGAGGACGTCCGGCGGGCCCGCCCGGGTTGGCACCCCCGGGACATCCCGGCGGGGCTGGCCGCCAAGCTGTGGAAGCCGGTGTCCCTGCTGACCCGCACCCGGGCCCGACGCTTCCCGGCGCACCTGCTGGTGCAGGCCCCCGGCCATGGCGAGCTGACCGCCGGCCGGGGCGGTGACCGGGTACGGCTGGTCGGTCCCCCCGGTGAGCTGGTGCTGTTCCTGTCCGGCCGGCAGCGGGTGGCGCGGGTCCAGCTCGACGGTCCACCGGCGCTGACCGAACGGCTGCGGACGGCCGCGCTGGGGTTGTGAGCCCCGGCCGCCGGCACCACCTCGCGCCGGGCCACCGCGATGGACACCCTGTGCGGCCGGTCGATCACCTGGCGCAGTGAAGCGCGTCGCTGTTTGCGGCAGGGGTGCAATCAGTCACCCCGATCACTCCGACAGCGACCGGCGTCGATCCCTTTGCCGTACTCTCCGGCGACGCCGCTCGTGGGGTGCGGCCGACTGGGGACACCATGCGAAGCTTCGACGTCTCGGCGCTGTACGAGCCACCGTTCGTCAGCCGCCGGCACGTCGCCACCGACCGGGTGGCGACGGAGAGCCTGGAGTGGGCCCGCCGGCAGGGCCTGGTCGGGGCCGGACCGTCGGCCTCCCGGCTGCACCGGGCCGGTGCGGCCGAACTGGCCGGACGCGCCTGCCCGCAGGCCCCGGTCACCCGGCTACGACTGCTCACCGACCTGTTCTCCTGGTTGTTCGTGATGGACGACATCTGCGACGACGACGGCCTGGGCAGCGCACCGGCCACCCTCGCGCCGATGGTCGCCGCGCTGCTGGAGGTGCTCGACCGGCACGGCGGGCCGACCGACTCCGGGGCATGGGCCGACCCGGGCGGACCAGCCGGGGCATGGGCCGACCCGGGCGGACCAGCCGGGACGTCGACCGCGTGGCGCTGGCCGGTCGGCGACGACGTCCGCCCGGCCGACCGGGACACGACGGCCGGGGCACTCGGCGTCGCGCTGGCCGACCTGTGCCGGCGGGTGGTCGACCAGCGCCGGCCCACGCTGCTGCTGCGCCTGGTGAGCCAGCTGCGGGAGTACCTGCTGGCACTGCTGTGGGAGGCCGCCAACCGGGAGCGCCGCCGGGTCCCGGGGCTGGCCGAGTACCGCCAGATGCGCCGGCACACCGGTGGCGTACGCCCCAGCCTCACCCTCACCGACCTGGCGTACGGCCGCCCGCCCGCCCCGGCCCGGCGGGTCGATCCGGCGCTGCTCGCCCTGGACGACCTCACCGTCGACCTGGTCTGCTGGTGCAACGACCTGTTCTCCTACCGCAAGGAACGGGACGCGGTGGCCGATCCGCACAACCTGGTCACCGTCCTCGCCGCGCAGCACGGGCGGGACGAGGCGGCGGCGTTCCAACTGGCCGCCGGATGGTTCAACGACGGGCTGGCCGGCTACCTGGTGCGGGAGGCGACCCTGGCCGCGCACGCCGGGCCGGCGGTAACGCCCTACCTGGCGGCCCGCCGAGCCTGGCTGCGCGCCACCTACGACTGGTCGATGCGGGCGGACCGGTACGCCGGGCCGGCCGGCACGCCCGGCGGGACTCAGCCGCCTCACAGGTTCGAGGGCTAGCCGATGCCCGGGTGCAGGCAATACCCTTCGGTAACCGCAGAGCGACGTGACCCCCGTCACGTCACCCACCCCCGAAGGCGGCAACCTCGATGGCTCTCGATGTCCCATACCGTTCCATCCCCGACATGTTCCGCAAGCGGGTGGCCGCCACCCCCGACCGGCGCGCCTTCGCCCACCCGGCGGCGGACGACTCCGGGCCGGTCTGGCTGACCTGGGCGCAGGTCGGCCGGCGGGCCGACGCGGTCGCCGCCGGCCTGCACGGGCTCGGGGTCGGGCTGGAGGACCCGGTGGCGATCCTGGCCAACACCCGGCTGGACTGGATCATCGCCGACTTCGGCATCATGTGCGCGGGCGGCGCGACCACCACCGTCTACCCCACCACCGAGCCGCAGGACGCGACGTACATCATCGCCGACTCCGGCTCCCGGGTGCTGTTCGCCGAGAACCCGGCCCAGGCGGCGAAGGTGTCCGGCGCGCAGCTGCCCGCGCTGACCCACGTGGTGCTCTTCGACGGCACCCCCGACCCGACCGCCGCCGTGCCCCAGCTCACCCTGGCCGAGCTCGAGGAGCAGGGCGCGCGGGCGCTGGCCGCCGACCCGGGCCTGGTGGACCGGCTGATCGCCCCGGTCGGCCCCGAGCACCTGGCCACGCTGATCTACACCTCGGGCACCACCGGCCGGCCGAAGGGGGTCGAGCTGCTGCACGGTGGCTGGTGCTGGGAGGGGGTGGTGCAGGCCGAGACGGGCCTGCTGCGCGACGACGACGTGCAGTATCTCTGGTTGCCGCTGTCGCACTCGTTCGGCAAGACGCTGCTGTGCGGCTCGACCCACGTCGGCCTGCCCACCTACGTCGACGGCCGGGTGGACAAGCTCGTCGACCTGCTCGGGGTGATCCGGCCGACGCTGATGTGCGGGGCGCCCCGGGTCTACGAGAAGGTCTACAACAAGGCGGTCACCACCGCGCAGGACGCCGGGGGCGCCAAGGCGAAGATCTTCGCCTGGGGGGTCGAGGTCGGCAAGCAGAAGGTCGCCCTGGAGCAGGCCGGCCGGCCGGTGCCGGCCATGCTGAAGGCGAAGTACGCGGTGGCCGAGAAGCTGGTGTTCAGCAAGCTCCAGGCCCGCCTCGGCGGCCGGATCCGGGTGCTCGTCTCGGGCGCGGCTCCGCTGAGCGCCGAGATCGCCACCTTCTTCGCCGCGGCCAACCTGCCGATCTCCGAGGGGTACGGCCTGACCGAGACCAGCGCCGGCAACTTCGTCAACCCGCCCGACGGGCTGCGGATCGGCACGGTCGGCCGGGCAATGGGCGACCTGGAGTGCCGGATCGACACCGACGGGGAGATCCTGGTGCGCGGCCGGCCGGTCATGCGCGGCTACCACAACCTGCCCGAGGAGACGGCCGCCGCGTTCACCGAGGACGGCTTCTTCCGTACCGGTGACATCGGCAGCCTCGACGACGACGGCTACCTGCGCATCACCGACCGCAAGAAGGACCTGGTCAAGACCTCCGGCGGCAAGTACGTCGCGCCGTCACACATCGAGGGCATGTTCAAGGCGATCTGCCCGTACACCTCGCAGGCGATCGTCATCGGCCAGGCCCGCAACTACTGCACCATGCTGGTCAGCCTGGACCCGGAAGCGATCCGGGGCTGGGCGGCGGGCGGCCCCCTGGAGGGGCGCGACTACGCCGAGATCGTCGCCTCGCCGGAGGCCCGCGCGATGGTCGAGGAGCACGTCGCCCAACTCAACACCAGGCTCAACCGCTGGGAGACGATCAAGAAGGTGACCGTCCTGCCTCGCGACCTGACCATCGAGGACGGCGAGATGACCCCCTCGCTGAAGATCAAGCGGCGCGGTGTGGAGAGCAACTTCGCCGCCGAGATCGACCGGATGTACGAGGGCAGCCTGGCCGAGATCTGAGCCCCGCCGACCGGCCGGTGTCCGTGTCCCCCCGTCCCGGGACACGGCCGCCGGCCGGTCACAGGTGCTCGTGACGCCACCGGCTCTGCGCCTCCTCGACGGCCTCCTCCTGCGCCAGGGCCAGCCGGCGCACCCGCCGCCGGCTGCCCTGGCTGCCGGTCTGCACCGCGGCCAGCGCCACGCAGACCAGCGCGAGCAGGGCCAACGCCCCCACCTCGGGCACCCGGGCCCCGGCCGGGGCGAGCACCGCCAGGGCCAGCACCGCCAGCACCGGCGGCCGGCGCAGCACCCGGGTCGCCCGCAGCTCGCAGGCCACGAGGCTGAGCAGGTAGAGGCCCACCCCGCCGTAGAGCACCAGCACCCAGAAGCCGCCCAGCGGCACCCCCCAGGTCGGGGTGTCCGGGTCGGCCACCTCGGCCAGCAGGTCCTTGAGGCCGAGGGCGAAGAAGATCACCCCGGCGATGATCGGCAGGTGCAGGTAGGTGTAGGCGTCGCGGGCCAACCGGGCCCGGCACACCGGGTCGCGGCTGCGGTGCAGCGCCTGCTCCAGGGCGAGCGCCAGGGTGTCGAAGTAGGCCCACCACAGCACCGACGCGACGGCGATGCCGAGCACCGCGGCGATCACCACCGGCCAGGTCAGTGGCAGGCCGGTGACGAACTTCGGGCCGACGCCGAGCGCGATGATCGACTCGCCGAGCGCGATCAGCACCATCAGGGCGTGCCGTTCGGCCCAGTGCCCGGCGGAGAGCACCGCCCAGTAGGTCCCACCGAGGCGGACCCCGGCGACGTACTCCAGCAGCAGGGCCAGCGTCCAGAGGGTGAGTTGCAGGACGGTCGCGGTGCCGTCGGCGGCGACCCGGTGGGGCAGCAGCGCGGAGGCGACCAACAGCGCCGTGGCGGCCACCGGCAGCAGCGCGAGCCGGGTCCACTGCCGCCACCGGGCCGGGTCGCCCCGGGCCAGCACGCCGAAGACCCCCAGCTGGCAGGCCCGGACGAGGAAGTAGCAGCCGGCGAAGACCAGTGGGCCGTTCAGCCCGCCCGGCTCGTCGACGAACGCCCCGGGCATGCTCAGCGCCAGCAGGAAGGTGGCGGTGACGGTGAGGAAGCCGAGCAGCGGCAGCGGCCCCTGGTCGGCGCGCACGGCGTTGCCCAGGCCCGCGAAGCCGGTCCAGCACCACCACAGCAGGCCCAGCACCAGCAGGCAGCGCAGCAGGTTGGCCCCGGTGGGCTCCTGCGAGGTCAGCGCGGTGACGGTGAAGAAGGCGAAGACGAAGACCAGGTCGTAGAAGAGTTCCAGCCGGGTGGTCCGGGAGCCGGGCGCACCGGGCCGGATCCCGTGCCACCGTTCCGGGCCACCCACACCGGCAGTCTCCCAGCCGGGGCCGCCCGGTCAGGCCGGTTCGCCCCGACCGGCGACGCGGCCGACGGCGACGGGTCGCCCGGCGCTGCGGGGTCCGCCCGCCCGGGGCGGGACCGTCGCGGCCCGGCCGGGGACCGTCGCGGGCCGGCCGGGGACCGTCGCGGGCGTCCGGGTCAGGCGATGACGGCGGGTTCCCGCCAGCGCGGCCGACCCGCGCCCCGGTCGAGGTCGTAGCGGATCGCGGCCAGCCGGCCGACCGCCTCCACCAGGTCGGCGACGGGCAGCGTGAACGGCAGTCGCAGGAACCGCTCCAGGGTGCCGTCCAGGCCGAACCGGGGACCGGGCGCCAGCCGTACGCCGACCTCCTCGGCCGCGCGGGCCAGCGCGCTGGAGATCGGGCCGTCCAGCTCGACCCAGAGCGTGACGCCGCCCCGGGGCACGTCGAAGCGCCAGTCCGGCAGCCGTTCGGCGAGCACGGCGAGCAGCGCGTCGCGCTGGGTGACCAGTTGCGCCCGGCGGGCCGCGACGATGGCCGGGGCCTGGGCGAGCAGGTGCACCGCCACCAGCTGGTCGAGCACCGGGCTGGCCATGTCCACCCCGACCCGGGCGGCGGCGAGCCGCTGCACCTGCGGGGCGGAGGCGCGGACCCAGCCGATCCGCAGGCCGCCCCAGTAGGGCTTGCTCATCCCACCGATGGAGATCACCCGGGAGTGCCTGTCGAACACGGCCATCGGCGGGGGCAGCGGCGTGCCGTCCAGCGGCAGGTCCACGAAGGACTCGTCGACGACCAGGTCGGTGCCGGCGGCGTGGGCGGTGGCGACCAGCCGCTCCCGCAGCTCGGCGGCCATCAGGTGCCCGGTCGGGTTGTGGAACTCGGGGATCAGGTAGGCCAGTTTCGGCCGGGTCTGCCGGACGCTGCCCAGCAGCAGGTCGGCGTCCCACCCGATCCCGTCGACGGCGAGGCCGTGGGTGGTGATCCGGGCCCGCCGGGCGGCCAGCGCGGCGAGCGCGTTCGGATAGGTGGGCGATTCGACCAGGACGTTCCCGCCGGGCACCAGGGCCAGCCGCAGCACCAGGTCCAACGCGTGCTGGGTGCCGCTGGTCACCATGATCTGCTCGGCGCTGGTGGGCAGCCCCCGCTCGGTGTACGCCCGGGCGACCGCCTCGCGCAGCTCGATGATGCCGGTCGGGTGGTAGCCCGCACCGGACAGGTACCGGGGCAGGTCCTCCACGGCGGCCCGGGCGGCCGGGACCAGTTCGGGCGGGGCGGCCAGCGCGGCCACCCCGAGGTCGATCATGTCGCGGTCGTCCAGCGGGGTCCACAGGCCGGTGCTGGCGACCCGGTGGGTGCCGGGCAGCATGGTCCAGCTCCCCGCGCCGCGCCGGCTGGCCAGGTGGCCGGTCTCGCGCAACTGCCGGTACGCGGCGGTGACCGTGGTACGGCTGATCCGCAGCGCCTCGGCCAGCTCCCGTTCGGCCGGCAGGCGTACCCCCAGGGGGAGCCGGCCGTCGGCGAGCAGGCCCCGGACGGCGGCGGCGAGCGCGGCGTAGTCGGGGCTGCGGCGGCGACCGGGCAGTGCGTGCCACTGCCCCAGCAACCGCGCCAATTGGACCCCTCGCACCTGGCTGGTCACGGCCACCCCCTCGGAATTGGCTCTTCAGTGGGCGATATTGGACCCTAGGGTGGCATGCATGGCTCCGATTGGCAATCTCCGGCACCGGCCCGGCCGCCGGCTCACCCAGCTCTATGCCGGCCTGGTCCTCTACGGGGTCAGCATGGCCATGATGATCCGTTCCGGGCTCGGGCTGGACCCGTGGGACGTCTTCCACCAGGGGTTGTCCCGGCAGACCGGCCTGTCGTTCGGCACCGTGACCATCGCGGTCGGCGCGGTGGTGCTGCTGCTCTGGATCCCGCTGCGGCAACGCCCCGGGCTCGGCACGGTGAGCAACGTGATGGTGATCGGGCTGGTGGTCGACGCCACGGTGGCCCTGCTGCCGGCCGGGTGGCCACTGCCCGCCCGGATCGCCCTGCTGCTCGGCGGCATCGTCGCCAACGGCGCCGCCACCGGCCTCTATCTCGGCGCGCGGCTCGGCCCCGGCCCCCGCGACGGCCTGATGACCGGGTACGTCGCCCGCCGGCCGGGCCGCTCGGTCCGGCTCGTCCGCACCGTGATCGAGGTCACCGTGCTGGCCCTGGGCTGGCTGCTCGGCGGCACGGTCGGCGTGGGCACCGTCGCGTACGCGCTCGGCATCGGCCCGTTGGCCCAGTTCTTCATCCCCCGCTTCGCTCTCCCCGACCCACCGGCGACGGCCCCCACCGCCCCGCGGACCGGCTCACCGGCACCGGCTGCCACCCCGCCGTGCGGCACTGCGTCCGGAAGTGGGCACGCTGAGCTGCGCTGACAGGACAGGGGGAAAGTAGGTGTTTCCTCAACGGACACCTACGGGCATCATTCGTGCATGGGGGAGAATGCGTGGCGCTGGACGGACGCCTGGATCTTCGTGTCACTGGTGATCGCCAGCGGGGCCGGACGGCACCGGCGGGCGGCGGATTCCCGCCGCCCGGAAGGGGTACGACTCACCGACGTGCTGTCCACCGCCGACCACCTCAACCAGGCGATACCCGAACGGCAGGACGTGGAGACAGCGGTCCGGCGACTGGTCGGCGCGGGGCTGGTCACCGTCTCCGACGGCTGGTTCCGGATCACCCCGGACGGTGAGCAGCTCTGGCGTACCCGGCCCCGGGCCGGGGTGGGCGGCACGGTCGACAGCATGCAGGGGGTGCTCGTCCGGCGGCACGCCCCGGGCAGCGCGGACTGGCACCTGGCCGAGGAGGAGCACGCCGCCGCCGTCCAGGAGTACGTGGTGCGGTCGATCCCGGCCCCCCGCCGCTCGCCCGAGGGGCAGAGCGGGCGCTGAGCCGGCCTGCACCGGTACCGAGTCAACCCGGGCGCGGGTCGCCCTCCACCGGGATGGCCCCGCCCGGGGGTGGGTCAGCGGACGGGGTGACCCGCGTCGCGCAGGGCGTCCTTGACCTCGCCGACGGTCAGCTCGCCGAAGTGGAAGACGCTGGCGGCCAGCACCGCGTCGGCACCCGCGCCGATCGCGGGCGGGAAGTGCGCCACCCGGCCGGCGCCGCCGCTGGCGATCACCGGCACGTCGACCACCGCCCGGACCGCCTCGATCAGGGTCAGGTCGAAGCCGGCCTTGGTGCCGTCGGCGTCCATCGAGTTGAGCAGGATCTCCCCCGCGCCCAGCTCGGCCCCGCGCGCCGCCCACTCGACCGCGTCGAGCCTGGTGCCCCGGCGGCCGCCGTGGGTGGTGACCTCGAAACCGCTGGGGGTGGTGCCGGCGGGTGCCCGCCGGACGTCCAGCGAGAGCACCAGCACCTGCCGGCCGAACCGGTCGGCGATCTCGGCGATCAGCTCGGGACGGGCGATGGCGGCGGTGTTCACCCCCACCTTGTCGGCCCCGGCGCGCAGCAGGGTGTCCACGTCGGCGACCTGGCGTACCCCGCCGCCGACGGTGAGCGGGATGAACACCGACTCGGCGGTGCGGCGTACCACGTCGAGCATGGTGCCCCGGTCGCTTACGGAGGCGGTGACGTCCAGGAAGGTCAACTCGTCCGCGCCGGCCCGGTCGTACACGGCCGCCAGCTCCACCGGATCACCGGCGTCGCGCAGGTCGAGGAAGTTGACCCCCTTGACCACCCGACCGGCGTCCACGTCCAGACACGGGATCACCCGCACCGCCACCGTCATGCCCCGAGCCTATCCAACGCCCCCACCCCGACCACCGCCCGTCCACCCGCCGCCCCCACCCCGCCGGCCCCTGCCCCGCCGGCCCCACGCCGCCCGGCCCTGCCCCCGGTGATCAAGAGGTTTGCGTCAGTTCGATCTCGAAGGGTGACGCAAACCTCTTGATCACCGCTGTCGGCGAGGGGGGCGGGGGCGGGGGCGGGGGACGAAGGCGGCGGGGGGTCAGAGGCGGACGAGCATCTTGCCCAGGTTCTCGCCGCGTAGCAGGCCCAGGAACGCCTCGGGGGCGTTCTCGATGCCGTCGACGATCGTCTCGTCGTAGGAGATCTTCCCCGCGCGCAGCCAGCCGGCGACCTCGGTGACGAACTGCTCGCGCAGGCCGCCGTGGTCGCCGACCAGGAAGCCGCGCAGGGTCAGCCGCTTGCCGATGACCAGCGCCAGGTTGCGCGGCGCGGCCGGCGGCTCGGCCGAGTTGTACTGCGCGATCATCCCGCAGATGGCGGCCCGGCCGTGCAGGTTCATCGCGCCGATCGCCGCCTCCAGGTGCTCGCCACCCACGTTGTCGAAGTAGACGTCGATCCCGTCCGGGGCGGCGGCCTTCAGCGCGTCGCGGACCGGACCGTCGTGGTAGTCGAACGCGGCGTCGAAGCCGAGCTCCGTCAACCGGGCCACCTTGGCCGGCGAGCCGGCGCTGCCGACCACCCGGCCGGCACCCTTCAACTTGGCGATCTGGCCGACCATGCTGCCCACCGCACCGGCCGCGCCGGAGACGAACACCGTCTCCCCCGGCCGCATCGCCGCCACGTCGAGCAGCCCGGCGTACGCGGTCAGCCCGGTCATCCCGAGCACGCTCAGGTAGGCGGTGACCGGGGCGAGGTCGGGGTCGACGCGGCGGGCGGAGCCGGCGTCGAGCAGCGCGTACTCCCGCCAGCCGAGCCCGTGCAGCACGGTGTCGCCGACGCTGATCCCGTCGCCGCCGCCGGCCACCACCTCGCCGACCGCGCCCCCGTCGAGCGGCGCGTCGAGGGCGAACGGCGGCACGTAGGACTTCACGTCGTTCATCCGGCCCCGCATGTACGGGTCGACCGAGATGAACTGGTTGCGGACCACGATCTGCCCCGGCCCGGGGGTGGGCACCCCGGTTTCGACGAGGCGGAAGTTGTCGGCGGTCGGCCAGCCCTGCGGGCGGGAGGCCAGGTGGATCTCACGGTTGCTGGTCATCCGGTGTCGTCCTCTCGTACGCGATGGTGGTGGCCCTGGTGCGGCGGTCAGGCCGCAGCGGCCTCGCGCACGGTGAGGGTCACCTCGATGTTGCCCCGGGTGGCGTTGGAGTAGGGGCAGACCTCGTGGGCGGCCTCGACGAGCTGCTGGGCGGCGGTGCGCTCGACGGCAGGCAGGTCCACCACCAGGGTGACGGCCAGGCCGAAGCCGCCGCTGCCGTTCGCGCCGATACCGACCTCGGCCTCGACGACCGAGCCGGTGACGTCGGCCTTGGCCCGGCGGGCGACCACGCGCAGCGCGGAGTGGAAGCAGGCCGCGTAGCCGGCGGCAAAGAGCTGCTCGGGGTTGGCCGCGCCACCGACACCGCCCATCTCCTTCGGCACGGCCAGGTCGAGGTCGAGGGTGGCGTCGGAGGTGCGGACGTGGCCGTCGCGCCCGTCGCCGGTGGCCGTCGCGGAGGCGGTGTAGAGCACCTGCATGGGGATCACTGCTCCTTCTGTCGGTGGATCGTCTCGGTGACCCGGGTGAGGGTGTCGCGCAACGCGACCAGCTCGGTCTCGTCAAGGCCGGTGGAACAGGCCACCCGCAGCGGCACGTCGGCCATCCGCTGGCGCAGGGCCGCGCCCTCGGCGGTCAGCCCCACCTCCACCCGCCGCTCGTCGAGCGCGGAGCGGGTGCGGACCACCAGGCCCGCCGCCGCCAGCCGCTTGAGCAGCGGGGAGAGGGTTCCGGAGTCGAGCCGGAGCGCGGCCCCCAGCTCGGAGACCGTCGGCGGGTCGTCGCCGCGCTCCCAGAGCACCAGCAGCACCAGGTACTGCGGGTAGGTGAGCCCGAACTCGTCGAGGAGGGGCCGGTACACGTCGGTGAGCGCCCGGGAGGCAGCGTAGAGCGCGAAGCAGACCTGGTCGCGCAACACCAGATGGTCACTCACCCGGCAAAGGTAGCCCGCAATTCAATTGTGCACAACTCATCTGGGCCGGGAGTGACAGCCGTCTCCCGATCCCGACCGAGCCTGGCCGGGATCGGGGCGGTCAGGACGGCGGGAGGTGCGCCTCCAACTCGATCTCGACCAGATGGTCCGGATCGAGCAGGCCGACAACGACGACCATCGTGGCGACCGGCCGGACCGCACCGAAGACCGCCTGGTGCGCCCGGCCCACCTCGTCGACGAAGAGCCGGTTGGTCACGTACATCCGGGTCCGCACCACGTCGGTCGGTCCCGCACCCACCTCGGCCAGCGCGGCCAGGCCGATCCGCAGCGCCTGGGCGGTCTGCGCCGCCGCGTCACCGATGTGCGTCACCACCCCGTCGACAGTCGACGTGCAGCCCGACGTCCAGGCCGAGCGGCCCGCCCGGACCACCCGGGAGTAGCCGTACCGGGCCTCCCACGGGCCGCCCGAGCCGAGCCGGGTAACGGTCCCGTCGTCCGGGTCCGCCGCGTCGGTCACCCCGCGGCCCGCAGCGTCGCCAACGCCTCGGCCACCGTGAACGCGCCCGCGTACAGCGCCTTGCCGGCGATCACACCCTCCACGCCGGCCTCCTCCAGGGTCGCCAGGGCCCGCAGGTCCTCCAGGGTCGACACGCCACCCGAGGCGATCACCGGGGCGTCGGTACGGTCACAGACCTCACGCAGCAGGTCCAGGTTCGGCCCGCGCATCGTGCCGTCCTTGGTGATGTCGGTCACCACGTACCGGGACGCGCCGGCGGCGTCCAGCCGGGCCAGCACCTCCCACAGGTCACCGCCGTCGCGGGTCCAGCCCCGCGCCGAGAGGGTACGACCCCGCACGTCCAGACCGATCGCCACCCGGTCGCCGTACTCGGCACAGATCCGGTCGCACCACTGCGGGTCCTCCAGGGCGGCGGTGCCGATGTTCACCCGGGCCGCCCCTGTGCCCAGCGCGGCGCGCAGCGACGCGTCGTCGCGGATGCCACCGGAGAGTTCCACCCGCACGTCCAGCTTGCCGACCACCTCGGCCAGCAGCGCGGCGTTGGAACCCCGACCGAACGCGGCGTCCAGGTCGACCAGGTGGATCCACTCCGCGCCGTCGTTCTGCCAGGCCAACGCCGCGTCGAGCGGGTCGCCGTAGGCGGTCTCGCTGCCGGCGGCGCCCTGCACCAGCCGGACGGCCTGGCCGTCGGCGACGTCCACGGCGGGCAACAGGGTCAGGGTCACGTTTCCTACTCCTCGTTCAGATCCGACGGTCCAGGGCGATCACCACGATCGCCGGCAGGACCAGAAGCAACAGCACGACCAGCGCCACCCGCAGCGCGAGATCGTCGACGAACACCCAGATCAGCGCCAGCGCCGCCGCGGTCAACCCGATGATGGCGGCCCGCTCGCCCCGGGTGCGCCGGGCCAGCCGGCCCGTCCGGCCCCGCCGCCACTGCGGGGTGACCCGGCGGACCAGGGCGCGGCGGCGCTGCCGACGGGCCAGCTTGCGCTGTCGTACGACCCGCTCGCGGGCGGCCTGCGCCTCCCGGGCGGCCCGGCGCCGGGCCCGCTCCTTGCTCACCGCGCACCCGGCCCGCGCCGGCCGGCCCCGCCCCGGCGCTCAGTCAACCGTGGCCAGCCAGTTGCGCAGCACCATCGCACCCGTCTCGGCCGACTTCTCCGGGTGGAACTGGGCCGCCGACAGCGCTCCCCACTCCACCGCCGCAACGAACTCCGAGCCGTGGTGGGCGGTGGTGACCTTGACGCCCGCCTCGCGCAACGACGCCTGGTCGAGCACCCCGTAGGAGTGCACGAAATAGAACCGGCTGTCGGCGGGCAGCCCGGCGAAGAGCACCGATCCGTCCGGCGGGGTCACGGTGTTCCAGCCCATGTGCGGCAGCCGGTCGGCGGGCAGCCGGGTCACCCCGGCCGGCAGCAGCCCCAGCCCCTTGGTCACCACGCCGTGCTCGTCGCCGTGCGCGAAGAGCACCTGCATGCCGACGCAGATGCCGAGCACCGGGCGGCCGGCGGCGACCCGTTCGGCGATCACCGGGCCGGCACCCAGCGCCTCGATCCCGGCCATGCAGGCCGCGTACGCGCCGACGCCCGGCACCACCAGGCCGTCGGCCCCGGCGGCGGCGGACAGGTCGGCGGTGACCGTCACGTCCGCTCCGGCGTGGGCCAGCGCCCGCTCCGCCGAACGCAGGTTGCCCGAGCCGTAGTCGAGCACCACGATCCGCTTGCCGTTGCCCCGCGCGCCCATCAGCCCTCCCCGGGTAGCAGCCAGAGCACCCCGCCGACGGTGGCCAGCACGGCGAGCAGCCCGGTGACCACGATCGCACCACGCGGCGCGTCCTGCCGGTACAACGACCAGGCCCCACCGACCAGGATGCCGGCGAGGATCAGCAGCAGGGTCGGCAGCACCGGGCCCATCAGCGCCGCCCTCCGACCCGGACCGGGCCGCTCACAGCGCGCCCTTGGTGCTGGGCACCACACCGGCGCTGCGCGGGTCGAGCGCGGTGGCCTCCCGCAGCGCCCGGGAGACCGCCTTGAACTGGGCCTCCACCACGTGGTGGGCGTCCGGGTGGCCACCCGGCCGGGCCGAGCGCAGCACGTCCACGTGCAGGGTGACCCGGGCCGCCTGACCGAAGGACTCCCAGATGTGCCGGGTCATGCTGGTCGGGTAGACCGGCCCGATGTACGGCGACAGCGCCGGCTCGTCGTGCACCACGTACGGGCGGCCGGACAGGTCGACGGCGGCCCGGACGAGCACCTCGTCCATCGGGACGGTGGCCGAGCCGTACCGCCGGATGCCGGCCTTGTCCCCCAGCGCCTGGTCGAACGCGGCGCCGAGGGCCAACGCGGTGTCCTCCATCGTGTGGTGGGCGTCGATCTCCAGGTCGCCGACGGTACGCACGGTCAGGTCGAAGCCGCCGTGCCGGGCGATCTGGTGGAGCATGTGGTCGTAGAAGCCGACCCCGGTGCTGATCTCGGCCCGGCCGGTGCCGTCGAGGTCGATCTCGACGAGGACCTCGGTCTCCTTGGTGATCCGCTCCACCCGGGCGGTGCGACTCATGACAGTTTCTCCATCGCGGTGAGGAAGGCGTCGGTCTCGGCGGGGGTGCCGGCGGTGACCCGCAGCCAGCCGGGCAGGCCCACGTCGCGGACCAGCACCCCGGCGTCGAGCAGGGTCCGCCAGGCCGCCGACTGGTCGTCGCCGACGGCGAACAGCACGAAGTTGGCGTCGCTGTCGGCCACCCGGTGCCCCCTGGCCCGCAGGGTGGTCACGATCCGGTCCCGCTGCTCCTTGATCGCGTCGACGGTGCCCAGCAGGACGTCGCGGTGGGCCAGCGCTGCGCGGGCGGCGGCCTGGGTGAGCGCCGAGAGGTGGTAGGGCAGCCGGACGAGCTGCACCGCCGCCACCACCGCCGGGTCGGCGACCAGGTAGCCCAGCCGACCACCGGCGAACCCGAACGCCTTGCTCATCGTCCGGGTCACCACCAGCCGCGGGTGCCCGGGGAGCAGGGTCAGGGCGCTGGCCGTGCCGGGCCGGGCGAACTCGGCGTACGCCTCGTCGAGGACCACCATGCCGGGGGCGACGTCGAGCACGGCGGCGACCACCGCCGGGTCGAGCGCGGTGCCGGTCGGGTTGTTCGGCGAGCAGAGGAAGACCACGTCGGGGCGGTGCGCCCGGACCTGCGCGACCGCCTCGTCGGCGGTCAGCCCGAAGTCCACCCCCCGCTGCGCCGGCACCCACCGGGTGCCGGTGCCCAGGGACAGCAGCGGGTGCATCGAGTACGCCGGCACGAAGCCCAACGCGCTGCGCCCCGGCCCGCCGAACGCCTGGAGCAGCTGCTGCTGGATCTCGTTGGAGCCGTTGGCCGCCCAGACCTGCTCGGCGGTGATCCCGTGCCCGAGGTACCCGGCGAGGTCGGCGCGCAGCGCCACCGCCTCGCGGTCCGGGTAGCGGTTGAGGTCGCGCAGCTCGGCGGCGAGCGCCTTGCCGATCGCCGCCACCACCGGTTCGGGCACGGCGTAGGAGTTCTCGTTGGTGTTCAACCGGACCGCCACGTCGAGCTGCGGCGCCCCGTACGGCGAGCGGCCCCGCAGGTCGTCGCGGATCGGCAGGTCGTCCAGGGTGGTCACGACGCCTCCCCGGCGAACCGCACCGCGACCGCCTGCCCGTGCGCCGGCAGGTCCTCCACGGTGGCCAGGGTCACCACGTGCGGCGCGACGTCGCGCAGCGCCTCGCGGGTGTACTCCACCAGGTGCATCCCGCGCAGGAAGGACTGCACGGACAGCCCCGACGAGTGCCGGGCGCAGCCCCCGGTGGGCAGCACGTGGTTGGAGCCGGCGCAGTAGTCGCCGAGCGACACCGGCGCCCACGGCCCGATGAAGATCGCCCCGGCGTTACGGACCCGCAGCGCCCAGTCGCGGGCGTCCCGGGTCTGGATCTCCAGGTGCTCGGCGGCGTACGCGTCGACCACCCGCAGCCCGTCGGCCAGGTCGTCGACCAGCACGACGCCGCTCTGCTCCCCGCCGAGCGCGGTGCCGACCCGCTCGGCGTGCTTGGTCGCCGGCACCTGCCGGGCCAGCTCCCGGTCGACCGCGTCGGCCAGCTCGACCGACGGGGTGACCAGCACGCTGGCCGCCAACGGGTCGTGCTCGGCCTGGCTGATCAGGTCGGCGGCGACGTGCGCCGGGTCGGCGGTGTCGTCGGCCAGCACGGCGATCTCGGTAGGCCCGGCCTCGGCGTCGATGCCGACCACGCCGCGCAGCAGCCGCTTGGCGGCGGTCACCCAGATGTTGCCCGGCCCGGTGATCATGTCGACCGGAGCGCAGCGCCCGGTGCCCGCGGCGTCGACGGTCGACCCGTACGCCAGCATGGCGACCGCCTGGGCGCCGCCGACGGCGTACACCTCGTCGACGCCGAGCAGCGCGCAGGCGGCCAGGACCCGGGCGTCCGGCAGGCCGCCGTTGTCCTGCTGCGGCGGGCTGACCACCACCAGCGAGCGGACCCCGGCCGCCTGGGCCGGCACCACGTTCATCACCACGGTCGACGGGTACATCGCCAGCCCGCCGGGGACGTAGAGGCCGACCCGGTCGACCGGCACCCAGCGCTCGGTGACCGTGCCGCCCGGCACGACCTGGGTGGTGTGGTCGGTGCGCCGTTGGTCGTCGTGCACCCGACGGGCGCGGGCGATCGACTCGAGCAGCGCGGCCCGCACGTCGGGGTCGAGCACCCCCTCGGCCGCGGTGATCGCCTCGGTCGGGACCCGCAGCACCGGCGGGCAGACGCCGTCGAACCGTTCGCTGGCCTCCCGGATCGCCGGGTACCCATGGTCCCGGACCGCCTCGACGAGCGGGCGGATCCGCTCGACCGCCACGGAGACGTCGAGCTGGGCACGGGGCAGCAGGCGACGCGGGTCGGAAACCCCGCCGCGCAGGTCGATCCGTTTCAACACGCCCCCGAGTCTAGGCGGCGGCCCGGAGGGCGACCCGAGCCGCCCGCACCGCGGGACGGTGAGCCGGGACACGCCGACCGCGCCGGATCGGGCTACGCTCGGACGCGTGACCGCACGGCTGCCGGTGTTTCCCCTCGCAACGGTGCTCTTCCCGGGTCTGGTGCTGCCGTTGCACATCTTCGAGGAGCGGTACCGCCACCTGGTACGGGACCTGGTCGGGCGGCCCGAGGGGGTGCCCCGCGAGTTCGGTGTGGTGGCCATCCGCTCCGGCTGGGAGGTCGCCCCGGGCGCGGGCCGGGCCACCCCGGGCGGCGGCGAGGTGACCCTGCACGAGGTGGGCTGCACGGCCGAGCTGCGGCAGGTCACCGAGCTGGACGACGGTGGCTTCGACATCGTCACCGTGGGCCGGCGGCGGTTCCGGGTCGCCGGGGTCGACCGGGAGGCCACCCCCTACCTGACCGCCGACGTCGAGTGGCTGCCCGAGCCGGCCGGCCCCGACGAGGCCGCCGAGCTGCTGGCGGCCCGGGTGATCGCGGTGTTCCGGCAGTACCTGGGCCTGGTCCGGGACGACCCGCAGGAGCTGTCCGAGCAGCTCCCGGAGGACCCGACGGTGCTGTCGCACCTGGTGGCGGCCACCGCCGTGCTGACCCTGGCCGATCGGCAACGGCTGCTCGCCATCGACGACACCGCCGCCCGGCTGCGCGCCGAGCTGCGGCTGCTCAACCGCGAGTCGGCCCTGCTGCGCCAGGTGCGGGCGGTTCCGGTGCCGCTGTCTGAGCTGGCGTCCCCGCCGGCCCCCAACTGACCCCGCCGGCCGGACCGACCGCACCCGGCGGTCCGACCCCGTCCGGCGGTCCGACCGCCCCCGGCGGGTGCGGCCAGCCGGGCCCGCCGGGCTCCGGCTCCGGGCGCAACGACGGCCACCGCGACCAGCCGGCCAGCAGGGTGTACGTGACGGCGGCGGCGAACGCGGCCAGCAGCAGGTTGCCGTACGGCACGGGCAGCACCCCGAAGAGCCGGTCGATGCCCCCGGCCCGCAGGTCGGCCGGCTTGTCGAACGGCGTGCCGGCGGGGGCGGTGTCGAGCAGCCGCTGGTAGCCGTCCAGGCCGACCCGGCGGCCCACCTGCCAGGCGACCAGGGCGCTGCCGAGTGCGCCGACGGTCAGCGCGACCAGGTTCACCGGGCCCCGGCGGCGGCGCAGCAGCGTCCACACCGCGATCGCGGCGAGCACCCCGAAACCGAGCCCGAGCAGGCTGAACCAGCCGTCGGCGGCGATCGGCTGCTCCGGTTGGGGCTGGGCGTAGACGGCGCCCTCGGCGGTCTTGAGCACGGGGGTGTCCGGGGCCAGCGCCGCCCAGAGCAGTCCCAGCGGAACCCCCAGCGCGGTCAGGCCCAGCACGAGGCCGGCCGCCACCGCCCGGGTGTGCCGGGGCCGCTGCTGGTCCGGCTGCGCCGGCCAGCCGGACGGCGGCGGCCACGGCAGGTACGACCCGGCCGGGTCGTGGCCGGGCGCGGCCGGTGCTGCGACGGCGGACGGTTCGGCGGACGGCCCGACGGCAGACGGGTCGGCGGGCGGCCCGGCGGTCGGTGCCCCGGCGGGGACGGCGTGCGGGGTGGGCGCGGCACCCGCCGGGGTGTCGGCGGGGCGGTGCGGATCGGGGGTGTCCGGGCTCACCCGGTGATCCTCTCAGGCCGGGCGGTACGGCGGGGCGGCGGAGCCTGTACCACCCCTCACCGGGCGAACGGTTCCAGCATCACCGAGGCCGCCCGCAGCCACGCGGCCCGGGTCTCCGCCTGGAGCTGGTGGTACTCGATCGACGAGCCGGTCTCCAGCACCGGGTCGTACGGCACGACGGCGACGGCCCGGGTACGGGTGGCGAAGTGCCGCTCCAGGTCGTCCTGGAGCGTCGACCGGCCGGGAGTGGGGCAGGAGATCAGGGTGACCGCGTTGTCGGCCAGCTCGCCCATGCCCTCCTCGTGCAGCAGGTCGAGCATCCAGTCGGCGCTGAACGCGGCGTCCTCGCGGGGCACGGTGGTCACCACGAGCTGGTCGGCGGCGTGCATGACCGTCCGCCAGTTGGGGCTCTCCACGTTGTTGCCGGTGTCCACGCAGACCACGTCGTGGGTGCGGCGCAACAGCTCCAGTACCCGCTTGACGGTGAACTGGTCGAGCCGCTGCGCGAACCGGGGGCTCTCCTCCCCGGCCAGCACGTCGTACGAGCCGTCGGAGGCGTGCCGCAGGTAGTCGTCGAGGGATTCCAGCAGCTCCGCGCCGTCGCGGATCTCGATGTGCGCCAGGTCGCTGATCAGGTGCCGGATCGTCCGGGCGTGCCGGGCGCTGCCGGCGCGCAGGCCGAGGGTGCCGCGCAGCTCGTTGTCGTCCCAGGCGAGCACCCCCCGGCCCCGGACGCTGCCGACGGTGGCGGCGGCGAGCACCGTGGCGGTGGTCTTGTGCACCCCGCCCTTGGGGTTGGCGAACGCGAGCACCCGGGGGGTGCCGAGGTCGCGGCGGAGGATGCCGGCGGCCCGTTCCTGCTCGTCCTGGGGGCCCTGCTGACGCCACTCGATGCGGGCCGGCTCGATCCGGGCCGGGTAGCCCCGGTCGGCGGTCACCGCCGGCGGGTACGCCACCGGCTCCGGTTGGTACGTCGGCTCGGGCTGGTAGACCGGCTCCGGCTGGTATGTCGGCGTCGCCGGGTAGCCGGGCTCGGGGTACGCCACCGGCTCGGGGTAGGCGGGCTGCGGCGGCTGGTACGCCGGCTCCGGGGGCGCGTAGCCGGGGGTGCGGTAGCCGTTGTCGAGCAGCGCGTACCGGGATTCGGGGGGTGGCGGTTCGGCCCGGTAGCCGTTGTCGAGCAGCGCGTAGCGGGACGGGACGACCGGCGGCTCCGGCGGCCGGGCCGGCTCCGGCAGGTATCCGGGGTCGGCCGGGTAGCCGCCGGGGGCGTGGTAGCCGGGATCGGCCGGATAGCCCGGTTCGGCCCGGTAACCCTGGTCGACCGGATAGCCCGGGTCGGCGCGGTGGCCCTGGTCCGCCCGGTAGCCGGCACCGGCACGGTAGCCCGGGTCGGTGCCGTAGCCGGGACCGGGGCCGTAGCCCGGGTCGGGCGGTGGCGGCACGGCGGCCGATCCCCGGCCGGACCAGCCGCCGCCGGGCACCCGGCCGGGTAGCGGCTCCCGGGGCACGTCCTCGCCTCGGCGGTCCGGCTCCGCCGGTTCGGCGGCGCGCCCGCCGAGGCGGGCACGCTCGAAGAGCGTCCGCCATCGCGGTGCCGGTTCGGCCGACCGGCCCCAGCCGGTCTCGGTGCCGTCCAAGGCTCGCCCTCCCGCGCCGTCGATCTCCGCCTGACAGGCTACGAACGAAACCCTATTCGGACCACACCGGTCTGCACACATCTGCCGGGGACAATACTTACCGCGATCGGGCGCACGACGCACCGCGACGGGCGTCCGGGGAGGTGGGGCGGGGGGCGGGGCCCGCCGGCCCCACCCGTCCCGGTCGGCGACGGTGCCGGACCGATCACAGCGGGTGCCCCTTCCGACGAATCGCCCATCCCTGCGCTCCGCCGGAACCCGCCACCGGACGTCCTGGCCGCCCGACGGGACATCCATCCGCTGCGGCGGGACGTCCCGGACCGGTCCGCCGACCGTCCCGACGCGGGCTGGCCGGGCAGATCGGACAGACGGCCCGGTGACCGGGCCGGGCGGTCGGGAGCGGGTCAGGCGGGTGGGGTGGCGGTGTCGGCGGGGGGCCGGGCCACGTCCCGCTGCTCCGGCAGCGGCGGCAGGAACACCGTCCGGTCCAGCCGGGTCACCTCCGGGGCCGGGTCGACCGCGCGGACCCCGTCCCGCCCGGCCGTGGCGCGCAGGGCGGGCGGGTCGGCCCGGACCACCGCCGCGTAGACGCAGGCGCACGCCGACCGGTAACCGGCCGCCTCCCGCGCGGCGACCTGCGCCCCGGTCTCGTACCCCCGCCGGGTCGTCGGGTCGGTGCCGGCAGCGGCCCGGGTGCGCTGGTCGGCGGCCTCCCGGTCCTTACGGTCGGCGAGGCCGGCCATGCCGGCGGTCACGTCCTGCGGCAGCCGCTGCGCCGGCAGCCGGACCACCTCGGTCTGCCGGTCGGGCAGCGGCACCCGGACCACCACCGCCGTGACCTCGACGCCGGCCAGCAGCGCCGGCAGTTCGTCCGGCGCGGCGTACCTGTCGAAACTCACCAGCGCGTACGCCCCGGCGGTCAGCGCGGCGAGTTCGGCCCGGCTGGCGGTGGCGTAGCCGGGCAGCGAGTCCCCGGGCAGCACCCCGACCCGGGTCACCTGCCCGACCGTACGGTCACCGACGGGTGCCGGCCGTCGGGCCGACCAGCCGGCGGCGAGCAGCACCGCACCGACGGCGAACACCGCCGTGGTGACCAGCCACCGGGCCGGCCGGGACGTCCCGCCGGCCGGGTCGCCGGTCGCCGGGGTGTCGTCGCCGTCCGGTCCCGGGCCGGCCGACGGGTCGGGCCGCACGGTCAGTCGCGCAGGATCGTCAGCGCGCGGGCCAGGTCGTCCGGGTACTCGCTGACGAAGGTCACGTCGTCGCCGGTGCGCGGGTGGGCGAAGGTCAACGACCTGGCGTGCAGCCACTGCCGGCGCAGTTCGAGCCGGGCCGACAGGGTCGGGTCGGCGCCGTAGGTGAGGTCGCCGACGCACGGGTGCCGCAGGGTCGAGAAGTGCACCCGGATCTGGTGGGTACGCCCCGTCTCCAGCCGGACGTCGAGCAGGCTGGCCGCCGGGAACGCCTCGATGGTGTCGTAGTGGGTGACACTCGGCTTGCCGTCGGAGACCACCGCCCAGCGGTAGTCGTGGTGCGGATGCCTGTCGATCGGGGCGTCGATGGTGCCGCGCGACGGGTCGGGGTGCCCCTGGACCACCGCGTGGTAGCGCTTCTCCACCTCGCGGTACTTGAACGCCCGCTTGAGCGCGGTGTACGCCTGCTCGCTCTTGGCCACCGCCATGATCCCGGTGGTGCCCACGTCGAGGCGGTGCACCACGCCCTGCCGCTCGGCGGCCCCGCTGGTGGAGATCCGGTGCCCGATCGCGGCCAGGCCACCGATGACGGTCGGGCCGGTCCAGCCGGGGCTGGGGTGGGCGGCCACCCCGACCGGCTTGTCCACCACGACGATGTCGTCGTCGGCGTAGACCACGGTCAGCCCGGGGACCGCCTGCGGGACCACGGTCGGCGGGGCGACCGGGGCGGGCAGCGTCACCTCCAGCCAGGAGCCGGCCCTGACCTTGTGCGAGTTCTGCCGGGCCGCGCCGTCGACCAGCGCGTCCCCGGCGTCGACGAGTGCGGCGGCGGCGGTGCGGGAGAGCCCGAACAGCCGGGACACCGCCTGGTCGAGGCGCATGCCGTCGAGGCCGTCCGGGACGGGCAGGGACCGGTGGTCGCCACCGGTGGCGGTGGAGGTCATGCCCGCTCCCGGGGTTCGGCGTCGGTGGGCGTGGTGTCGGCGGGCGTGGTGTCGGCGGGCGCCGGCCCGGTGGACGGTCCGGCCGCCTCCGGGGCGGTGTCGCCCTTGCCCCCGATCCGTCGCCCGTCGCGCTGCCGGCCGGTCAGTTCCAGCAGCACGGCCAGCAGCACCCCGGCGACCAGGCAGCTGTCGGCCAGGTTGAACACCGGCCAGACCTGGCCGTACGGGTCGAAGAGGCTGACCATGTCCACCACGTGCCCGACGAAGTGACCGGGCGCGCGGAAGATCCGGTCGGCGAGGTTGCCCAGCGCCCCGCCCAGCACCAGCCCCAGGGAGACCGCCCAGGGCAGCGAACGCAGCCGCAGCGCCATCCAGGTGATCCAGCCGACCACCCCGATGGTGATCAGCGGGAACACCCAGGTGTGGTCGGCGCCGATGCTCCACGCCGCGCCGCTGTTGCGGGTCAGGGTGAGATAGACCGCCCCGCCGAGCAGGCGGACCGGCGGGCGGTCGTCGAGCTGTTGCAGGGCGAGGTGCTTGGTGAGCAGGTCCGTCAACAGCGCGAGCAGCGCGATGCCGACGAGGAGCACGACCGCCCTGCGGCGGGGCGTACGGCCGGCCGGCTCGGTGGTGCCGGGTCCGGCGGTCGGTGCTGTGGTCATCGACTCCCCATCGACTGTCCCGACGGCGCGGGTCCGCCGTCTCGCGAGGTCACCGGGGAGCGGACGTCAGCGCCGCTCCTCCAGCTGCTTGCAGGTCACGCAGAGGGTCGCCGACGGGAAGGCGGCGAGCCGCTCCACCGGGATCGGGTTCCCGCACCGCTCGCACCATCCGTAGCCGCCCTCGTCGAGCCGCTCCAGGGCACGCTCGACCTGGGTGATCCGTTCCCGGATGCTGTTGGCGAGGGAGATCTCCTGCTCGCGCTCGAACGTCTTGGTGCCGGTGTCGGCCTGGTCGTCCCCGGCCGAGTCGGTCAGCCGGTCGCGCTGCAGCTCGGTGATCTCGCTCAGCGTCTGATCGTACTCGGCGCGCAGCTCGTCGCGTCGGGCCGCCAGGGCCGCCCGGATCTTCTCGGTCTCCGCCGTGCTGCGGGTGGCCTGCGCGGTGGCCTTCGCCGCGGGTTTACGACCGGCGGTCCTGGTGTCGGCTGGCTTCGCCATCGTCAGCTCCCTCAGCCGCGGGACGCGGCGCTCGGCGGTGCCCGGACAGGGTCCGCCGACGTGGCGTCCCCGGGTAACAAAACGGGCGCACGGCAACGGTGGCCGCGCACTCCGGAGGTTGGCAAGAATACGGAACGTACAGGCGTCCGACAACGTGCCGCACTGTCGTACCGCTATTCAGCCCCTAATAACCGCTAATTGGGGCAAAACGAAGACTAGCAGATCAGCCGTCCCGGTCCTCGCCGTACTCGCCGAACCACCGGGCCAGGCGACCCCGCCGGCTGATCGCCCGCAGCCGCCGCTCCGCCTCGTCCCGCACCCCGGCGGTCGCCACGATCAACATGCTGTCGCCGGTCTTGAGCCGGGTGTCCGCGCCCGGCACGAACCCCACCCCGTCGCGCAGCACCAGGGTCACCGACGCGCCCACGGGCAACCGCAGCTCGTCCACGTGCACCCCGGCCAGCCGGGACCCCGCCGGCACCTCCAACTGGAGCAGGTCCGCCCGCATCCGCTCCAGCGGAGCGGTCTCCACCCGGATCTCGGCCGGCTCGGCGGGAGCGGTCACCCGCAACCGGCGGGCGGCCGGCGCGAGCGTGCCCGCCTGGAGCACCGTGAAGATCACCACCAGCACGAACACCGCGTCGAACAGCCGGTCCGCCCCGGGCACCCGGGCCGACAGCGGGATGGTGGCCAGCACGATCGGCACCGCGCCGCGCAGCCCCGCCCAGGACAGGAAGAGCTGCTCGCGCAGGCCCACCCGGAACGGCAACGCCGACACCAGCACCGACAGCGGCCGGGCCAGCAGCAGCAGGGCCAGCCCGGTGACCACCGCCGGCACCAGCGCGGTGTGCAGCCGCTGCGGCGTGGCCAACAGCCCGAGCAGCACGAACAACCCGATCTGGGCCAGCCAGGCCAGCCCGTCGGCGAACCCCAGGATGGCCTGCCGGTGCGGCAACCGGGCGTTGCCGAGCAGCACCCCGGCCACGTAGACGGCGAGGAACCCGGAGGCGTGCAGCACCGCACCGGCGGCGTACGCCAGCACGGTGAACCCGACGGCGGCGATCGGGTACAGCCCGGACGACGGCAGCGCCGCCCGGCGCAGCGCGAACCGACCGGCCAGCCCGGCGGCCACCCCCACCGCCGCGCCCACCCCCAGCTCGTAGCCGACCAGGAGCACCTCGAACCACCACGGGTGTTCCACCGGCCCGGTGCGCGACAGCAGCACCACCAGGATCACCACCGGGGCGTCGTTCATGCCCGACTCGGCCTCCAGGGCGGCCACCAGCCGGGGCGGCAGCCGCAACCGGCGCAGCGTGGCGAACACCGCCGCCGCGTCGGTGGAGGAGAGCACCGCGCCGTAGAGCAGCGCCAACCGCCAGTCCAGCCCGAGCAGCAGGTGCACCACCAGACCGACGACGACGATGCTGACCAGCACCCCGACGGTGGACAGCGCGCCGGCCAGCCCGAGCACCGGGCGCAGGGTGCTCCACCGGGCGGTGAGCCCGCCCTCGGCGATGATCACGATCAGCGCGCAGAACCCCAGCACCCGGGTCAGCTCGGCGTCGTCGAACCGGATGCCCAGCCCGGCCTCGCCGATCGCCACCCCGAGCGCGAGATAGACCAGCAGACTCGGCACGCCCAGCCGGGTGGAGAACCGCACCGCGCCGATCGCCACCAGCAGCACGGCCGCCCCGAGGAGCAGGGCCAGATCCAGTCCCGGCGTCACGGGCGCCCCACCCGGGGCGTCCTCACCCGGCCGATCCGTCGCGCAGCCGCCGCAGCAGCGCGGTGACCTCCGGCGTCGCCCCGTCCACCAGGAAGAGCTTGTCCCGGCTGGCCGCGCCCGTGCGCAGCGCCACCGCCGACGGGCGGACGCCCAGGGCATCGGCCAACGCCCGGCGGGCCGCCTCGGTGGCCCGGCCGTCCACGGCCGGCGCGGTCACGGCGACCACCAGGGCGGGCCCGTGCGGACCGGGGAAGCAGCCGCCGACCCGGGGTCGGGACGCGCCCGGCCTGACCCGCACCGCGACGGTCACCGTGTCGTCCGTGGGCATCGACACCGGTCTCAACGGGGGTAGGTGTCGGCGAGCAGGGCGGTGTCCGGGTTGCACAGGCCGCACGGGGTGAACCCGAGGGAGACCGCCTCGTGCACCGGCAGCGGCTCGTGGTCCCGTTCGATCAGGTGGGCGCAGGAGAGCAGGTGGTAGCGGGGGTGCCCGTCGACCACCCGCACCTCGGCGTCGAGCCGGGCGACCCGGGCGGCGTCGGCGGGCGGGACCCGCTGGGCCGGTGGGTCCCACGGCGACGCGGCGTCGTCCGAGTGCTCCCAGGGCGGCGTGAGATCGTCCCCGGCCGCCCAGGCCGGGTCGTCCGGGTCAAGGCGGTCGGGGGCGGGGCGGTCGGCGTCGGTGACCGGGTCCCACCGGGGGTCGTCCGGGTCGGGCAGGTCGGGGTCGGGGGCGCGGTTTGTCGCCGGGTCGGCGCGACCCGAGGTGGTCCGGTCCGGCGTGGCGGACACGACGACGGGCTCCCAGGGGGCCTCCGCGTCGGGCTCCCAGGCACCGGCGTCGGGGCGGGTGGAAACGTCGACGGGGTCACCGGCCACCGGCGCGCCGGGTGGTTGCCGCCACCCGGCGTCGCCGGTGCCGAACGTCGTCGCAGGGTACGTCGTCGGTTCGTCCGACGGCGTGGTCGCGGCCGGCGGGGTGGTCGGGCGGGACTCCGTCGCGCCCCGACCCCGCGCCTGGTCCGCCGCCCTCGCCCGGGTGACGGCTGCCTGGCGGGCACCGGCCACCAACGCGACGGCGGCCAGCAGACTGGCCGCGATGGAACTGGTCAACAACGTGCTGGAGCCGTCGACGAGACCGAACGCCAGCAGGGCGACCGCGACGAGGATGAGCAGCAGACTGGCGACTAGCACAGCTCACCCCCGCCGCGTCGTGGGTCGTCGGCTGGGTCGGCGACCGTCGGGGGACGGCCGCCGACCGTGGATCAGCGACCTGCTTCGAGGGCGCCGGAGCGACCGCCGCCGTACGAGCCGGCGAGGCCGGCTGCGGCGAGGCCGTTGCCGCCGACGGCACGGGTGCCCTCGGCGCGGGTCATCTCGGCCTCGAGGCCCTGGCCCCGACCGTCGAGGTCCCGCAGCTGGCTCTCCAGGTACGCCTTGAGCCGGGTGCGGTACTCGCGCTCGAACTGCTTGAGTTCCTCGATGTGCTTCTGCAGCGCGGTCCGCTTGGCGTCCAGACCGCCCATGGCCTCCTGGTGCCGCTGACGGGCGTCACGCTCCAGCGCGTCGGCCTTGGCCCGCGCCTCGCGGGTGACCTCCTCGGCCTTGGAGCGCGCCTCGGAGAGCAGCTGGTCGGCCTCCCGACGGGCGTCGGAGACATGGTCGTCGGCGGTGCGCTGGGCCATCATCAGCACCCGCAGCGCCTGCTGCTCGCCGTCGCCGCCGACGGCCGGGCCACCGGTGGTGCGGACCTGCTCCAGCTCGGCCTGCATGGCGCGGGCGGCCTGCTCGGCGGCGGCCTTGTCGCGCTGCACCCGGTCGAGCTGGGCCTTGACGTCGTTGAGCTCCGCCGCCAGCCGGGCATCGCCACCGGGGCCGGCAGGGGCCCCGCCACGACCGCCGCGCTCCACCTGGGCGCGCAGCTCGTTGTTCTCCTCGATCAGACGGGCAAGCTCACGCTCGACCTCGTCCAGGAAGGCGTCGACCTCCTCCTCGTCGTACCCCCGCTTGCCGATCGGCGGCTTTTTGAAGGCGACGTTGTGCACGTCGGCCGGTGTCAGCGGCATCGAAACTCCTCGGGTCAGTTGCGGCCGCGAAAGCGCGCGCTGGTCAGGAGAAGTTCCTGATCAGCGGATCTAACACAAACCTCATCAGCACGAACAGGATAACCAGGAGCACAAGGGAGGCCAGGTCGATGCTCACGGTACCAATTCGCAGTGGGGGGATCACCCGCCTCAACGCCTTGAGAGGCGGATCAGTGACGCTCCACACGGACTCGAGTCCGGCGGACGCGCCACGCCCCGGTTGCCACCGACGACCGTACTGGAGGACGGCACCGAGAACGAATCGGGCCAGCAGCACGATAAGGAAGACGTACAAGATCAGGTAGAGCAGCTGGAACATGATCGACAACACGGCAGCGACGTCCCTCGGTCGGGTGGACTTAGCTCAGGGAGAAAAAGCCGCCCTCAGCGATCTTGGCTTTGTCCTCCGCGGTGACCTGGACGTTGGCCGGTGAGAGCAGGAACACCCGGTTGGTCACGCGCTCGATCGTACCCCGCAGCCCGAACGCCAGTCCGGCGGCGAAGTCCACCAGCCGGCGGGCGTCGGCCTCGTCCATCTCGGTGAGGTTGATGATCACCGGGACGCCGTCGCGGAAGTGTTCGCCGATGGTCCGCGCCTCGCGGTAGGTCGTCGGGTGCAGGGTGGTGATCTGGTAGCGCTGCTCCTCCTCGGCCACCACCGGCCGCTCCCGGGGCGACGCCTGCGGCGCCAGCGCCAGATTGTCCCGGGTGTGGTAGCTCAACGCGCCCGAGGTGTCCGCACCCCCGGACCGGGTGATCGACCGGACGCTGGCCCGCTCCGGGCGCTCGGCGCGCTCCGGACGCTCGTCGTCGGCCCGGTCGGCCTCGGCCAGCCGGCTCGACCGCTCGGTCAGCCGGCCCCGGTCACCGAGGCGCGGACGCGGTGCCGGCGGCTCCTCCGCGTCGTCCTCGTCGTCGTCGGCGAACTCCTCGGCGTACCGGCTCGACCGGTACCGCGACTCGCGGTAGCCGGGCTTGTCGTAGCCCTCGTCGTAGCCCCGCTCGTCGTCCTCCTCGACGAGACCGAGCCAGACCCCCGCCTTGCGCAGTGCACCCATCCCGCGCCCTTCCGTCCGCCGTGCGGCACGCACCCCCGTGCCGTGTCGCCATGATCGCGAGTGGACTCGATGCCCACCGGATCAGAGCGGCAATCCCCGACGTGCGATTCGCGGCTCGCCCGTCGTGGCCCCCGACCGGGGGCGCCACCCCTGAACAACACTGATGTAATTTGCTTCTACCGCGGTCAGGCTACCGCAGCGTGGAACGCATTCCGAGCAACGCGCTGCCGACGCGGACATGTGTCGCGCCGTACCCGATGGCCGTTTCCAGGTCGCCGCTCATCCCGGCGGACAGCACGGTGGCCGTCGGATACCCGACCCGGAACGCCGCCGCCACCTCGGCCAGCCGGGCGAACGCCCGGTCCGGTTCCCAGCCCAGCGGCGCCACCGCCATCAGCCCGGCCAGCCGCAGCGCCGGCGCGCCGGCCAGCGCCTCGGCCACCGGGCCGAGCCCCCGGTCGGGGTCGGCCACGTCCGGCAGGGCACCGCCACGCGCCGGGTCACCGTCCAGGCTGACCTGCACCAACGTCTGCAACGGACGGTCCCGTCCGGACTCGGCGGCGGTGCCCAGCGCACGGGCCAGCCGCACACTGTCCACCGAGTGCACCACGTCGGCGTAGCGCACCACCGAGCGGGCCTTGTTGCGTTGCAACTGGCCGATGAAGTGCCAGCGGACAGCCGTACCGGCCGCCGCCACCGCGGCCGCCTTCGGCGCCGCCTCCTGGTCCCGGTTCTCCCCCAGGTCGGTGACCCCGAGCCCGGCCAGCGCGACCGCGTCGCCGGCCGGGTACGTCTTGGTCACCGCGATCATCGTCACCCCGGACGGGTCCCGGCCGGCGGCGGCGCAGGCGTCGGCGATCCGGGCCCGCACCGCGGCCAGCCCGGCCGCGAGCGCGGCGCGACGGTCGGCACCCACGGGATCCGGCGCAGCGGTCACCGGTCGGCCCGCCCGGTCGGCGAGCCGGTGGCGCGACCCACCGGGGACGTGCCCGCCGGGAGCGGGGTGGCGTGGTCGCCGGCGTGGTTGTCCGTCATCGGCGGGATCAGGAACCGTTCTTGAGGAAGTCGGGCACGTCCACGTCGTCGAAGAGCACCCGGCGCGGCGACTGCTGCGGCGGCGGCATGACGGCCGGCGCGGTGACCACCGGGGCCTGCGGCGTGGGCTGGTTCTGGTTGCTCTTGCGCGGCGACTCGGACGCCTTGTACGCGGGCGTGCCCCCGTCGAAGCCGGCGGCGATCACGGTGACCCGCACCTCGTCGCCGAGCGCGTCGTCGATGACCGCGCCGAAGATGATGTTCGCGTCCGGGTGGGCCGCGTCGGTGACCAGCTGCGCGGCGTCGTTGATCTCGAACAGGCCCAGGTCGGAGCCGCCGGCGATGGACAGCAGCACCCCCCGCGCGCCGTCCATGCTCTGCTCCAGCAGCGGGCTGGAGATGGCCGCTTCGGCCGCCTCCACCGCCCGGTTCTCGCCCCGGGCGCTGCCGATGCCCATCAGCGCGCTGCCCGCCCCGCTCATCACGCTCTTGACGTCGGCGAAGTCGAGGTTGATCAGACCGGGCGTGGTGATCAGGTCGGTGATGCCCTGGACACCGGAGAGCAGCACCTGGTCGGCGGTGCGGAAGGCGTCCATCATGCTGATCCCCCGGTCGCCCAGCGCGAGCAGCCGGTCGTTCGGGATGACGATCAGCGTGTCGCACTGGTTGCGCAGCTCGTCTATCCCCGCCTCGGCCTGCACCTGGCGGCGCTTGCCCTCGAAGGAGAACGGCCGGGTCACCACGCCGATGGTCAGCGCGCCGAGCTTGCGGGCGATGTTGGCGACCACCGGCGCGCCGCCGGTGCCCGTGCCGCCGCCCTCGCCGCAGGTGACGAAGACCATGTCGGCGCCCTTGAGCACCTCCTCGATCTCGTCGCGGTGGTCCTCGGCGGCGTTCTTGCCGACGTCGGGGTTGGCGCCCGCGCCGAGCCCCCGGGTCAGCTCCCGGCCGACGTCGAGCTTGACGTCGGCGTCACTCATCAACAGCGCCTGCGCGTCGGTGTTGATCGCGATGAACTCGACGCCCTTGAGCCCAACCTCGATCATGCGGTTGACGGCGTTGACGCCGCCGCCGCCGATGCCGACGACCTTGATGACCGCCAGGTAGTTGTGCGGAGGTGTCATCTCCGGTCCTTTCCCTTCGAGATTGGCTCGCAGCGCCCCGGTACGGCGTGGCCCAGACCGGTGGTCGACGAGCTGTCACCAGCGAGGATCAGTGGTGAACCCTAACCCTCTACTAGAGGCTTACAGTTATGTCAACCACTGATCCTCTTCGGGGCAACGTAAGCGCCCCCACGCCGAGAGCCAAGGACCCCACCGGCGTGTCGCCGCCGGGAGCGTAACGACTCACGTTCGCTGCGGACCTCACCGGAAGGTCACCACGTCAGGAGCGCTGACGTCGATCGTGTCGGCCTTCCGACCGAGCAACGCCGTCGCCACCCGCGCCTTGTCCCCGCTACGGGTCGCGTCGCCCCACACCACCGTCCGCCCGTCCCGCAGCCTCAACCCGATCCGGGCCAGCCCCTCGACGCCCACCTCGACCAGCACGGCCCGCAGCTGCGGGGTCAGGGCGGCCAGCACCTGCAACGCCGCCCGGGTGCCCGGGTCGTCCGGCCCCGGCGTGGCCAACCGCACCAGCGGCAGTCCCTGCGGGGCGCGGGGCAGCTCCTGGAACACCACCCCGCCGGCGTCGAGCACCACGAACCGGTCGTCGCGCGGCACCACCGCCACCCCGGTGCGCTCCACCACCGTCACCACCAGGGTGCCCGGCCAGTCGCGGCGGACCGTGGCCCGCTCCACCGGGGGTAGCGCGCCGATCCGCCGGGCCGTCGCCGCCAGATCCACCCGGGCCAGCGGCACCCCGTCCGGCACCGCCGCCGCGTCGCGCACCTCGACCGGGGTGACCAGCCGGGCCCCCTCCACCCGGACCTCCCGCACCCCGAACAGGCCGGAGCCGAGCACCGTCCAGGCCACCAGGGCGACGAGAACCAGCACCCCGGCCAGCACCGCCCAGGGCAGAGCGGCCCGCATCCGCCGCTGCCGGGCCCGCGCCATGAACCGCCGGGTGGACGGTGGAACGGCGTCGCTGCCGGCCCGCACGAGCTGCCAGCGCCGCGCCGGGCCACGTCGGGGGCCGCCGTCCGCGCCCGGGGCACGGCCGGTCCGGCCCCGGGCCGGGCCCGGACTCATCCGGTGGTGAAGGCCGTGCCGTCCCGGCCCGACGCGGTCGCCGGCCCGGTCACCCGCGCGGTCAGCGCGTCGAGCAGCTGGTCACCCAGCAGCGAGATCGGCGGAGCGCCCATGGTCACCACCACGTCACCGGGGCGGGCCCGGCGGGCCACCTCCACCGGCGCGTCGTCGAACGAGTCCACGAAGACCTTGTGCGCCGCGTCCAGCGGCACCGCCGCCAGCAGCGCCGCCGACCCCTCGCCCGGCTGGCGCAGCTCACCGGGGCCGAAGACCTCCAGCAGCACCAGCTCGTCGGCGATGCCCAGGGCGGCGGCGATCTCCGCCTGGAGGTCGCGGGTGCGGTAGAGCCGGTACGGCTGGAACACCACGATCAGCCGGCCGTCGCCGGCCACCTCGCGCAGCGTCTGCAGGGCCAGCGTCATCGAGGTCGGGTGGTAGGCGTACTCGTCGTAGACCAGCACCCCGTCGGCGACGCCCTTGCGCTCGAAGCGGCGGCGTACCCCGGGGAACGCGGCCAGCGCCGCCTCGGCCGCCGCCACCGGCAGGCCGAGCAGGTGGGCGGCGAGCACCGCCGAGGCACTGTTGAGCCCCATGTGCCGCCCCGGCACCGGCAGCCGGATCTCACCGAGCGACCGGCCGTCCAGCGCCGCCAGGTACCGCACCCCCTGGGCCGACGAGGCCATCTCGGACAGCCGCAGGTCGGCGTCGGCCGCCTCGCCGTACGTCCAGACCCGCCGGCCCTCGGCGCGCAGCGTCTCGGCCAGCCGCCGCCCGCCCGGGTCGTCGGCGCAGGTGATGACGTACCCGGCCGGGTCGGTGAGCCGGGCGAACTCGGCGAAGGTCGCCTCCAGGGTGGCCAGGTCGCCGTAGGTGTTCAGGTGGTCGGCCTCGATGTTGGTGATGATCGAGACGAACGGGCGGTAGATCAGGAACGACCTGTCGCTCTCGTCCGCCTCGACCACGAAGTGCTCGCCGGTGCCGTGGTGCGCCCCGGAGCCCACCTCGGAGATCTCCCCGCCGATGACGAAGGACGGGTCGACCCCGGCCTGCTGGAGCACCATCGTCACCATCGAGGTGGTGGTGGTCTTGCCGTGGGTGCCGGCCACCGCCACCGTCCGCCGGCCGGTCATCGCCGCCGCCAGCGCCTCGGAGCGGTGCAGCACCCGCAGCCCGCGCCGCCGCGCCTCCACCATCTCCAGATGGTCCTGCGGAATGGCCGAGGAGTAGACCACCGTGTCCACCCCGTCGAGGTTGGCCGCCTCGTGGCTCATGTGGATGGTGCCGCCCAGCGCCCGCATCCCGGCCAGCGACGGCCACTCGCGCAGCTCGCTGCCGGAGACCGGCAGGCCCCGGGTGAGGAAGAGCCGGGCCAGGCCGCTCATGCCGACCCCGCCCACCCCGATCAGGTGGATCCGGCCCAGGTCCTCCGCGGTGAGCGTGCCGGCCGGGGTGAACTGCGCGGTGTTCATGCCAGGTACCTTCCCGTCGCGCTGGACCGGCTCACCGGGCCACCGCCTCGTAGACGAAGTTGAGCAGGGCCACGTCGCCGTCGCGTCGCCCGTACGCGGCGGCGGCGGCACCCATCGCGTACAGCCGCTGCGGGTCGCGCAGCAGGGGCAGCACGGTGCGCTCCAGCCAGGCCGGGGTCAGCTCGGCGTCGTCGACGAGCAGCCCGCCGCCGGCCTCCACCACGGGCAGCGCGTTGCGCTTCTGCTCCTGGTTGGAGTGCGGGTACGGCACGTAGATGGTGGGCAGCCCGATGGCGGCCACCTCGGCGCAGGTCATCGCCCCGCCCCGGGCCAGCATCAGGTCGGCGGCGGCGTAGCCCAGTTCCATCTCGGACAGGTAGGGCAGCGCCACGTACGGCACCGGCAGGTCGGTGGGGACCGGCACCGGCTCGTTGCGGGCGCCCATCACGTGCAGCACCTGCACGCCGTTGCGGGCCAGTTCCTTGGCCGCGCCGGAGACCGCCAGGTTGATCGACCGGGCACCCTGCGAGCCACCGGCGACGAAGAGCACCGGCAGGTCGGGCCGGAGTCCGAAGTGGGCGCGGGCGGCGGCCCGCATCGCGTTGCGGTCCAGCCCGGCGATGCCCCGGCGCAGCGGCACCCCGACCACCCGGGCGTCGCGCAGCGCCTCGGCCTGGGCGGGCTGGTGCGGGAAACCGACGGCGATGTTCCTGGTGAACTTCATCCCGAGCCGGTTGGCCACCCCCGGGGGGACGTTCACCTCGTGGATGACGATCGGCATCTCGCGACGCCAGGCGGCCAGGTAGCCGGGGACGGAGACGTACCCGCCGAAGCCGACGACCACGTCGGCGGCGACCTCGTCGATCACCTTGCCGGCGGCGCGGGCCGCCTTCCACATCCGGTCCGGGGTGCGGACCAGGCCCATGTTGACCGAGCGGGGCAGCTGGTAGGCGGGGATCTGCCGCAGGTCGTAGCCGGCCGGCGGGATCAGCTCGTTCTCCAGGCCCTTGGGGGTGCCGAGGCAGGTGATCCGGACGCCCGGGTCGTGTCGGCGCAGGCAGTCGGCGAAGGCGAGCAGCGGGTAGATGTGCCCACCGGTGCCCCCTCCACAGAGCACCACCGAACGCAGCGGACCCATCAGCGTCTCCTCTCGCTCGCCGGCCCGCCCCGGGTCCGGTCCTGCCGGACGCCGCGCGGTACGGCCTGATCGTCGGGTCGCCGCCCGCGCGCCCGGGGTACGGACCCCGGGGCAGCCGGTGGCGACGCCGGTCGGCTCCGCGCACCGGGAAGCGGCGGCAACGGGGCCCAGACTAGTCGGACCCATCGGGCGGGCGGACGGGCGTGCAGGGCTCGGGCCGCGTCGGGCTCGGCGCGGGCGAAGGAGGCGAGCATGCCCACCGCGGCCAGGGTGACGACCAGGGCGCTGCCCCCGTCGGAGATGAACGGCAGCGGTACGCCGGTCAGCGGCAGCAGCTTGGTCACCCCACCGATGTTGATCACGGCCTGGCCGACCAGCCAGGCGGTGACGGCGGTGGCGGCGAGCCGGCGGAACGGGTCGGCGACCCGGCGGGCGATCCGCAGCCCGGTGTAGGCCAGCACGGCGAACAGCACCAGGATGACGGTGCAGCCGACCACGCCCAGTTCCTCGGCGATGACGGCGAAGATGAAGTCGTTGTGGGCGGCCGGCAGCCAGCCGAACTTGATGCTGCTCTTGCCCAGCCCGACGCCGAACCAGCCGCCGTGCTCGATGGCGTTGCGCGCCTGCACCATCTGCCAGCAGCCCTCCAGCGCCTGCTCGGCGCAGACCTTGGGGTCGGGCGTGTCGAGGAACGAGGTGAGCCGGGCCAGCCGGTAGTTCTCCTGCCCGCGTGCCCCGGAGCCGGCCCCGAGGGAGGCCACCGCGACCAGCAGGCCGACCCCGACCAGGCCGACCGCGGACAGGGCGGCGAAGACCCGCAGCCGCACCCCGGCCGCCCACAGCAGCCCGACGACGATGGCCAGCAGGCAGAGCATGCTGCCCAGGTCGTTGTAGCCGACCAGCACGAACAGCAGGCCGACCACCGGGAACAGCGGGGTGGCCAGTTCCTTCCACCAGCCCAGCGCGGCGCCCTTGCGGGCGATCACGTGCGCGCCCCAGAGCACCAGCGCGAGCTTGGCCAGCTCGGCGGGCTGCACCTGGATCGGCCCGAGGTAGAGCCAGAGCAGGTTGGCCCGCAGCGGGCCGAGCGACTCCAGGCCGAACAGGGCGTTCAGGGCGACCAGCAGGTTGAGCACCAGCAGCAGCACCACGGCCCCGCCGAGCAGCGGCCGGCCCAGCGAACGGAAGGTGGTGGCCGGCAGCCGCTGGCAGGCCCAGAACGCGACGATGCCGATCACCGCGAAGATGGCCTGCTTGGTCACCGAGGCGGCGGCGTCGCCGGCCTCGGCGTAGTCGCGCACGCTGGTGGCCGAGAAGACCATGGTCAGGCCGATCAGCAGCAGCAGGCCGGCGCTGGACAGCAGCAGGTAGTAGGAGGTCAGCGGGCGGGCCAGCAGGCCGCGCAGCGCCGCCAGGCCGCCGGCCGGGCCCAGCCCGGACAGCCCGCCGGGCGGGTCGGCGGTACGTGCCGTCCCCGCGGCCCGCCGCGGCTGGGTCTGCGTCGTCGTCGCGGTGTCCGTGCCTCGGTCCTCCCCCACCCGACCATCATCGCCGCTGCGGGCGGCCCGTTCCGGCCGTTCCCCCCGGTCGGCGTGTCGAAATACGAAACGGGGGCCCCTCCGGTAGGAGGGACCCCCGTCCGGTACGCCCGGCCGGTCAGCCCATGCTGGCCAGGAAGTCGCTGTAGAACAGGCCGAGCGCGATGGCCACCCCGATACCCGCGATGATCCAGAACCGGACCACGATGTTGACCTCGCTCCAGCCGGCCAGCTCGAAGTGGTGCTGGAGCGGGGACATCCGGAACACCCGCTTGCCGGTGGTCCGGAACGAGATGATCTGGATCACCACGGACATCGTGATGATCACGAAGAGGCCGCCGAGGATCGGCAGCAGCAGCACCGTCCGGGTGGACATCGCCATCCCGGCGATCAGGCCGCCGAGGCCCAGCGCGCCGGTGTCGCCCATGAAGATCCGGGCCGGCGAGGTGTTCCACCACAGGAAGCCCACGCAGGCCCCGGCCGCCGCCCCGGCGATCAGCGCGATCTCCAGCGGGTCCCGGACGGCGTAGCAGTAGTTGTTCGGGTTGGCGGTGTACGTCGGGTCGGCGCACCAGTGCCGGTACTGCCAGAACGCGATCAGCGCGTACGCGGCCAGCACCATCACCGAGGCGCCGGTGGCCAGCCCGTCCAGGCCGTCGGTGAGGTTGACCCCGTTGGTCGCCGCCATCACCACCATGATGATCACGATGACCGAGGCGACCTTGCCGATCTCCAACGCCGGGATGTCCCGGATGAAGCTCAGCGTGGTGCTGCCCACGGTCTCGGTGTTGGTCGTCGCGCCGCTGGCGTCGGTCATGCTGCTCGGGAAGTACAGCGCGACCACCCCGAAGACCGCGCCGACCAGGATCTGCCCGAACAGCTTGCCGCGCTTGTTGAGCCCGCCGCTGTGCCGCTTGCGCACCTTGAGGAAGTCGTCGATGAAGCCGACCGCGCCGGAGAAGACCATCAGCCCCAGCAGCACCAGGGCGGTGATGGTCGGCTCGACCTGGGCGATCTGCGCGTCCGGCAGGGTGGTCAGGGCGAGGTGGCCGGCGACGTACGCGATGACCGTGGCCAGGATGAACACCACGCCGCCCATCGTCGGCGTGCCCTTCTTGCCCTCGTTGCTGGCCAGCCCGAGGTTCGACCGGATCGGCTGGCCGGCCTTGAGCCGGGCGAACACCCTGATCGCCAGCGGGGTCGCCAGCAGCGACACCAGGAACGCCACGCCGATGGCGACGATGACCGCCCTCACGCGGCACCCCCCGCGCCGGCCCCGTCAGCCTGGGCGTCGGCCCGCAGCGCGTCGGCCACCTCCCAGGTGCGGTACCGGGAGCCCTTCACCAGGACGACGTCGCCCGGTCGTAGCTCGCTGCGCAGCACCTCGACGGCCGCCGCCTGATCGGTGAGCAGCACCGACTCTCCTCCCCAGTCACTTACCGCTGTCGCGCCCTCGTGGATCGGCGCGGCCGGCTCACCCACCACGAGCAGCCGGTCGACACCGAGTTCGGCCGCGAGCCGGCCGACCTCCCGGTGCCCCTCGTCCTCGTACGCGCCCAGCTCGGCCATGTAGCCCAGCGCGGCGAACGTCCGCCCACCCCGGTGCATCCCGGCCAGCGCGCGCAGCGCCACCGCCGTCGAGGCCGGGTTGGCGTTGTACGAGTCGTCGATCACGGTCACCCCGTCGGGACGGGTGAAGACGTCCATCCGGCGGGTGGAGACCAGCCCCAGGTCGCCCAGGGCCGCCGCCAGCTCGGCCAGCGGCATGCCCAGCTCGCGGGCCACCGCCGCCGCGGCGAGCGAGTTGGAGACCTGGTGCCGGCCGGTCAGGCCGAGCCGCACCGGGGCCGTCCCCTCCGGGGTGACCAGCGTGTACGCCGGCCGGCCCCGCCCGTCCAGGGTGACGTCCACCGCGCGGACATCGGCGTCGGCCGACTCGCCGTAGCGCACCACCCGGGCGGCGGTGCGCGACGCCATCGCGGCGACCAGCGGGTCGTCGGCGTTGAGCACCGCCAGCCCGTCGGCCGGCAGCGCCTCCACCAGCTCCCCCTTGGCCAGGGCGATGTTCTCCACCGAGCCGAACTCGCCCAGGTGCGCCACCCCGACGTTGAGCACCACCGAGATCCGGGGCGGCACCACGTCGCAGAGGTAGCGGACGTGCCCCACGCCCCGGGCGCCCTTCTCCATCACCAGGTACCGGGTCTGCGCGGTGGCCTGCAACGCGGTGTACGGGTGGCCCAGCTCGTTGTTGAACGATCCGGGCGGGGCGACCGTCGGGCCGAGCCGGACGGCGAGCTGCGCGATCAGGTCCTTGGTGGTGGTCTTGCCCGACGACCCGGTCAACCCGATCACGGTGAGCCCGGGCAGCCGGTCCACCACGGCGCGGGCCAGCCGGCCCAGCGCGGCCAGCGCGTCGTCCACCAGCACCATCGGCACCCCGGGCAGCTCCCGGGTGCCGAGCACCGCCACCGCACCGGCGGCGACGGCACCGGCGGCGTAGTCGTGCCCGTCGACCCGTTCGCCGGGGAAGGCCACGAACAGCGCCCCGGCGGCGACCTTGCGGGAGTCGAACTCGACCGGGCCGGTGACCCGGGTGTCCGGGTCGGCGGCGTGCAGCCGGCCGCCGACCGCCGAGGCCACCTCGGCCAGGCTCAGCGGGATCACCGTCGACCCGCCAGGTCGCCGAAGCGGACGCGCAACGCCTCCGCCAGCTCGGTCCGGTCGTCGAACGGGAGCACCACGCCGGCGATCTCCTGACCGCGTTCGTGTCCCTTGCCGAGCAGCGCCACCACGTCACCCGGCCCGGCCAGCCGGACCGCCGCGGCGATCGCCTCCCGCCGGCCCGGCACCTCGACGATCCGGGCGGCCGCGTCGGCGGCGTACGCCCCGGCCAGCACCTCGGCCCGGATCGTCGCCGGGTCCTCGGTACGCGGGTTGTCGTCGGTCACCAGCACCACGTCCGCACCCCGGGCGGCGGCGGCACCCATCGCCGGGCGCTTGCCCCGGTCCCGGTCGCCCCCCGCGCCGATGACGCAGATCAGCCGGCCGGTGCCCGAGTCACGCAACGCGGCCAGGGCGGCCACCACGGCGTCGGTCTTGTGCGCGTAGTCGACCACGCCGCGCACCGGGGCGTCCCCGCTGACCAGTTCCAGCCGGCCGGGCACCCCGCCGCAGGCGGCCACCCCGGCGGCGGCCGTCGTCGGGTCGACCCCGGCGGCGACCAGGCAGGCGATCGCGAGCAGCGCGTTGGCCACGTTGTGCCGGCCGGGCAGCGCCACCCCGGCGGACAGGACCAGGTCGTCCGGGCCGTGCGCGGTGAACCGCTGGGCAAAACCCTCGCCGCCGACCCGGTCGGCCCACCAGGTGGCGGTCGGGTCGCCGGCCGCCGAGTAGCTGACCGTGGCCGGCCGGTACAGCGGGCGCAACGCCGGGTCGTCGTGGTTGAGCACCTCGACCCGGCAGCGCCCGTCGAACAGCTTCGCCTTCGCCGCGAAGTAGTCGGCCGAGTCGGCGTGGAAGTCGAGGTGGTCGGAGCCGAAGTTGGTGTAGCCGCCGACGGTGAACCGGACCCCGCCGACCCGTCCCATCGCCAGGGCGTGGCTGGACACCTCCATGACCACCGCGGTCACCCCGCGTTCCCGCGCGGCGGCGAGCAGGGCGTGCAGGTCGGTGGCCTCCGGGGTGGTCCGGACGCTGTCGGTGACCAGGTCGCCCAGCCGGGTCTCCACGGTGCCGATCAGGCCGGTGACGTGGCCGGCGGCGCGCAACCCGGACTCGATCAGGTAGGCCGTCGAGGTCTTGCCGGCGGTGCCGGTCACCCCGATCACGGTCAGCCCGTCGGTCGGGTCGCCGTAGACGGCGGCGGCCAGCTCGCCCAGCACCGCCCGGGGGTCGGCGGTCACCAGCACGGGCAGCCCGGTCGCGCCGGCCGCCACGGCGCCGGCCGGGTCGGTCAGCACGGCCACCGCGCCGGCCGAGGCCGCGGCGGCGGCGAACTGGGCGCCGTGCCGCCGGGCGCCGGGCAGCGCGGCGTACAGGTCGCCGGGGCGGACCTCCTGGCTGGCGTGGGTCACCCCGGTCACGACCAGCGCGGCGGCGTCGGCCGGCGGCGTCACGGCGAGCCGGTCGGCGAGGTCGCCGAGCCGGACTCCGGGCACGGTACGGGGGCGTGGATTGCCGGGCACGGCGTCAGACCCTACCCGGTCGTCCGGTTCCGGCCGCACAGCCGCCCCGGTGGTTCGTCGGCACTCACCGATGATGTCCCGCCGTTCCCGGTCAGCGCGGAAAGACCTCGAAGTTGGGGGATTTCCCGCGCGACGGCGGGACCCGGTAGTGACGCAGCGTGAAGCCCATCATCTCGCGGAACGCCGGGGCGACGACCGCGCCGCCACCGCCCTCGGGGTTCCACACGAAGACCGCCACCACGTACCGGGGCGCCTCGGCGGGCGCCATCCCGATGAACGAGCCGACCTCGCCGGGTTGCTGCCTGCCGTCGACGTAGCGCAGCCCGGTGCCGGTCTTGCCGGCGACCCGGTAGCCGGGCACCGCGGCGGCCAGGCCGGTCGCGCCGTCGACGGTGGTCACCGCTTCCAGCAGGGTACGCAGCGCGGCTGCGTTGCCCGGGCTGAGCACCGAACGGGTGACCGGGGCGGCGGACGGGGTGCGTGTCCCGTCCGCCCCGACCACCTCCTTGATCAGGTGGGGCTGGACGTAGGTGCCGTCGTTGGCGATGGCGGCGTACGCGGCGGCCATCTGCAACGGGGTGGCGTCCACGCTGTGCCCGATCGGCACCGACCCGTACGACGAACCGCTCCACTGGTCGGCCGGGAGCAGCCGCCCGGACGCCTCGCCGGGCATCCCCTCGCCGGTGGGCTGCCCCAGCCCGAATCGCTTCTGGTAGTCGATCAGCCGGTCGGGGCCGAGCCGGTCGCCGATCTCGATCGTGCCGACGTTGGACGAGTAGGCCAGCATCCCGGCCACGCTGAGCTTCTTGCCGTCGGCCGGGTGGGTGTCGCGGAAGGTCACCCCGCCCCGGGTGATGGTGTTCGCGACCGGCCAGGCGCTGTCCGGGGTGATGATGCCCTCCTGCAGGGCCGCGCCGTAGGTGATCGCCTTGTGCACCGAGCCCGGGTCGACCACGAAGCTGGTGGCCGCGTCCTCCCGGTCGGTGGGTCGACTCTGCTCCGGGGTGGCCGCGTTGTAGGTCGGGTTGCTGGCCTGGGCCAGCACGTCACCGGTCTTGACGTCGAGCACCACCGCCGCACCGATCGCGCCCCGGGTCTGCGCCATCTGCCGGCTGAGGATCTGCTGCACCTGGAACTGGAGGTCCCGGTCGATGGTGAGCACCAGCGAACTGCCCGGCTTGGGTTCGGTGGTCTGGCTGTAGCCGCCGGGGATGGGCGCGTTGAGGTCGCCGAGGCCGGCCTCGTACACCCGGCGGCCGTCCTGCCCGCGCAGCACGTCGTCGTAGCGGCCCTCCAGGCCCTCCAGGCCGTCCATGTCCTGGCTGGTGAAGCCGACCAGGTTGGCGGCCAGGTCACCACCGGGCACCTCGCGACGTTCGTCACGGTGGGTGCCGATGCCGGCCAGGTCAAGCGCCTCGATCTGCTTGGCCCGGGCGATGTCGACGCCCCGGGCCAGGTAGCGGAACTGGAGCTTGCCCTTGCGCTTCATCTTCTCGGCCAGTTCGGAGACCGGGACGCCGAGCAGCGGGGAGAGCAGCTTCGCGGTCTCCGTGCGGTCCTTGATCATGGTGGGGTCGGCGAAGACGTACCGGGCCTCGACGCTGCGGGCCAGCGGGGCGCCGGTGCGGTCCTGGATCGAGCCGCGCGGGGCGGGCAGGTCGATGCGGGCGAGCCGGTTGTCGACGCCGCCGTCGGCGTACGCCGGGGAGTCCACGGCCTGCAGGACGACCAGCCGGATGCCGATCACGGCGAAGACCGCGAGCACCAGCATGGTGCCCAGCCGCAGCCGGCGACGCGGATCGGCGAGCTTCGGCGGGCGGCGCGGCTTGCGCACCGGCCGTCGCCCGGCGGGCCGGTCGGTGCGCCGGGGGGCCTCGGTCCGGCGCGGGGCGCCCCGGCCGGGGGTGTCGGTGCGGCGGCCGGGGCGGCGGCGGGGCGTGGGCAGCTCGGCGAACTCGTCGTCGTCGGGGACGGCGCGCGGCGGCACGGTCCGGACGACCCCGGTGCGCCCGGTCGGGGCGGCCTCCCGCCGGCCGGCCCGGTTGGCGACCGCCCGGCCGCCGTCGAGCACCTGCAACGCGGGGCGGAACGGGTCGCCGGAGCGGCCGGCCCGGGGGGTGCGCCGTTGTCCGCCCCGGTCCTCGCTGCTCTCCCGGATGGTCCGACCCCGGGGGGTGTACGCCCGCGCGTCGGAGATCCCCCCGACGTCCCCGGTCCGGGGCTGCCCGCTGCGGGGTTCACCGGCGCGGCCGTGGCCCCGGGGCTCACCGGGGCGGGGTCCGCCGGCCGGGGGTTCCCCGCTGCGCGGCTCGGGCGTACGTGGCTCGGGCGTGCGTGGTTCCGGGGTACGCGGTCCGCCGCCCCGGGCGACCCCGCCACGAACCGGTCCGCGCCGGGAGCCCGTGGGGTCCCGGCGCGGATCGTCGGATCTCGGTGGCACGGGCGTTACCCCCCGTTGCCCTGCTGGCTGGTGATCGCCGGCTGCCCGTCGGCCGGCTGCGGCACGCCGATCAGCCGGCCGTCCGGCAGCCGGATGTACGCCGGTTCGCCCGCCTCGACCAGGCCCAGCTTGCGTGCCTCGGCGGTCAGGTTGCCCGGCTCCTTGGCCTCCTCGATCTCCTTCTCCAGCTGCTGCTGGTCGACGTCGAGGCGGGCCTGCTGCTGCTGGAGCTGCTGGAGCTTGAACGCGTTCTCATTGATCTTGGTGTTGACCGCGAGGATGCCCAGCACCCCGCCGACCACCAGCACCACGATCAGTGCCGCGAACGGCGCCCGGGGCACCCGGACCGGCGGCGGCGGCGCCACCCGCAGCCGGGGCGACCCGGCGGCCGTGGTGGCGGTACGGGTGGCCGGCTGCTCCGCCGGCCGCAACGCGGCACTGCCCTGGGTGGGGAACTCGCGCGCCCCCCGGCGCGCCTCCCCCGCTCGACCGGTGAGGTCCGCCGGCGTCGTGGTACGGGCCGTGCGCTGCGCCGTGGTCCGGCCCCCCGACCGCGGTGCGCGCTGCCCGACGACCGCGTCGCGGCCGTCACGCTTGTTGACGTTCATGTCCCCTCCCCCTGTTCGTCCGTCCTGCCGTCCCCCGGGGTCGACCCCGGGTCCACTGTGGAACCCCGTGTCGACCCCGTGCCCGGTTGGTGCATCGCCCTGACCCGTCGGCCGGACCGTTCGCGGTCGGTCCGCCCCTGCTGCCCGGTGGCCGGGTCGAGTCGCTCCGCCGCCCGCAGCCGCACGGATGCGGCCCGCGGGTTCGCGGCGACCTCGGCCTCCCCGGCGAGTTCGGCACCCCGGCTGAGCAGCCGGAACGTCGGACCCGACCCGGGGAGTTCCACCGGAAGGTCGACCGGGCCCTTACTGCGGACCCGGTCGGCGAGCGCCTGCTTGGTGAGCCGGTCCTCCAGCGAGTGGTAGGACAGGACCACCAGGCGACCGCCCACGTGGAGCTTGTCGAGGGCAGCCGGCAGCGCCGTCTCCAGCACCGCCAGTTCCCTGTTTACCTCGATGCGTAAAGCCTGAAACGTTCTCTTGGCCGGGTGTCCCCCGGTTCGTCGTGCTGGTGCCGGAATGCTCTCCCTGACCAGCTCCGCCAGCCGGGCCGAGGAGGTGATCCGACCCCGCTCCCGCTCCCGCAGGATCGCCGAGGCGATCCGGCCGGCGAACTTCTCCTCGCCGTAGACCCGCAGCACCCGGGCCAGGTCCGGGTGGGAGTAGCTGTTGACCACCTCTTCGGCGGTCACCCCCCGGGTCTGGTCCATCCGCATGTCCAGCGGCGCGTCCTGGGCGTAGGCGAACCCGCGGTCGGGCGCGTCGAGTTGCAACGACGAGACGCCCAGGTCGAACAGCACCCCGTCGACCCCCGGGTAGCCCAGCCGGGCCACCACCTCGGGCAGCTCGTCGTAGACGGCGTGCTCCAGGTGGATCCGGTCGGCGAACCGGGCCAGCCGGACCCGGGCGTGCGCCAGGGCCTCGGTGTCCCGGTCCAGGCCGATCAGCACCGTGTTCGGGTGCCGTTGCAGCACCGCCTCGGCGTGACCGGCCAACCCCAGCGTGGCGTCGACGTGGACCGTACGGCCGCCCCGGTCCAGCGCGGGGGCCAGCAGCTCGAGACACCGCTCAAGCAGCACCGGCACGTGCGTGCCGCGAAGCTCCCCCATGTCGACCCCCACTGTGGAATATGTCTCGTCGTGTCGCGCTCTGCTCGTCGGACGACGCCGTGCCGTCGTACCGCCAGATCCCCATCCGCTCCCGCCCCGGCCCCGGGCCGACGCCCGGAGTGGAGATCGTGCCCCTGGCACCGGGGAAGGGGCGCCAGGAACTCGAAAGCGGCTGGAGATCTCGCAGTACGTCGGGCGTCGCCGCGCCCTACAGACCGCCGGGCAGCACCCCCTCCTCGATGTCGGCGAAGTCGTCTTCGCTGTCGGCGAGGTAGGTGTCCCAGGCCGTCCGGTCCCAGATCTCCACCCGGGTGGACGCCCCGATCACCACCAGGTCCCGGTCGAGCGCGGCATAGGACCGCAGGTGGGACGGGATGGTGACCCGGCCCTGCTTGTCGGGGACCTCGTCGTGCGCGCTGGCGAAGAAGACCCGGCTGTAGGCCCGGGCCGCCTTGTTCGTCATCGGTTGCGCGCGCAACTGGTCGGCGATCCGTTGGAACTCGGGCGTGGGGAAGACGTAGAGGCAGCGATCCTGCCCTTTGGTGATCACGACACCCCCCGCCAGCTCGTCCCGGAATTTGGCCGGAAGGATCAAACGGCCCTTTTCGTCCAGGCGCGGAGTGTGGGTGCCGAGGAACATCGGCCCAACCCCCTTGCCCTGAGCGGCGTTCGCGGCGCCGCTGACCCCCTGGGCCGGTGGGCCCTCCCGGCCTCACCATTGCGCCCCACTCTACTCCACTTCCCTCCACCTGCAACCAGAATCGCCGCCCCGGCGCGTCGCCTTCGTGGCTAAAACCGCACGTCAGAGCCGGTGGAGCGGAGTGGAGGGGCGCGCCGGGCCACAGCCACGTCCGCTACCCGACATAGATCGACTCCATCCGGTGGAACGTCCGCCGACCGGATGCCCGGCCCGCCCCGACCGAACGGTTCGCCGTCGGCGGCGATCTGGCGGGCGCGGAGGTCCGGTAACCTCGCTCGCGTGACGGACGCGAAGATGCCCCTGCGGGCGAAGGTGGCCAGCTCCGTGTCGAGGACCGCCGCGGCGCTGTCGCGCGCCGCCGGCCGGGGCGACGGCTCGGTGATCGGCGGATGGATCGGGCTGAAGATCGACCCGGACCTGCTGGCCCACCTCTCGGCCGGACGCGCCATCGCGCTGGTCTCCGGCACCAACGGCAAGACCACCACCACCCGGCTCTGCGCCGCCGCCGTCGGCGTGCTCGGCCGGGTGGCGACCAACTCGTTCGGTGCCAACATGCCCACCGGGCACACCTCGGCGCTGGCCAAGGCCGGCAGCACCCCGTACGCGGTGCTGGAGGTCGACGAGCACTACCTCGCGCAGGTGCTGGAGGCCACCGAGCCGCACGTGGTGGCCCTGCTCAACCTCTCCCGCGACCAGCTCGACCGGGCCAAGGAGGTCGCCATGATGGCGCAGCTCTGGCGCGCGGCGCTGGTCCGGCACACCGACGTGCGGGTGGTGGCCAACGCCGACGACCCGATGGTGGTCTGGGCGGCCACCCCACCCGCCGACCCCGCGCAGGGCATCCGACCGCCGCACGTCACCTGGTTCAGCGCCGGCCAGCGCTGGCACGACGACTCCTGGGTCTGCCCCGAGTGCGGCTCCACCATCCAGCGCTCCGGCGAGCAGTGGTGGTGCACCGGTTGCCCGCTGCGCCGCCCGGACGCCCAGTGGACGGTGGAGGACGACGGCGTGCTCGACCCCACCGGGGCCTGGCACAAGGTGACCCTCCAGCTCCCCGGCAAGGTCAACCTCGGCAACGCCGCCACCGCGCTGGCCGTCGCCGCCGAGTTCGGGGTACGCCCCGTCGACGCCGTCTCCCGGCTGCACACGGTCACCTCGGTCGCCGGCCGGTACGCCCAGGTCGACCGGGACGGGCGCAACATCCGGCTGCTGCTGGCCAAGAACCCGGCCAGCTGGCTGGAGGCGTTCGACATGGCCGACGAGGCGCCCACCCTGCTGTCCATCAACGCCCGTGACCCCGACGGGCTGGACACCTCCTGGCTGTTCGACGTCGACTTCGCCCCGCTGCGCGGCCGGCAGGTGCTGATCACCGGCGACCGCGCGTACGACCTGGCGGTCCGGCTCGACGTCAACGGGGTGCCGTTCCAGCACGTCCGGGCGTTCGGCGAGGCGGTCCGGGCGGTCCCGCCGGGCCGGCTGGAGGTCATCGCGAACTACACCGCCTTCCAGGACATCCGAGCGGAGTTGGACCGTGTCAACTGAGAGCCTGCGCATCGTCTGGATCTACCCCGACCTGCTCTCCACCTACGGCGACCGGGGCAACCTGCTGATCCTGGCCCGCCGGGCACAGCAGCGCGGGATGCCGGTCGAGGTCATGGAGGTCCGCTCCGACCAGCGGCTGCCCGCCACCGCCGACATCTACCTGCTCGGCGGCGGCGAGGACGGCCCGCAGGCGCTCGGCGCGCAGCGGCTGCTCGCCGACGGCGGCCTGCACCGGGCCGTCGCCCAGGGCTCGGTGGTCTTCGGCGTCTGCGCCGGCTACCAGCTCCTCGGCACCTCCTTCTTCGCCAAGGGCACCCGGTGCGCCGGGCTGGAGCTGCTCGACCTCTCCTCCGACCGGGGTCCCACCCGGGCGGTCGGCGAGCTGGCCGGCGAGATCGACCCCCGGCTGGGCGTGCCGCCGCTGTCCGGGTTCGAGAACCACGGCGGTCGGACCCACCTCGGCCCCGGCGTGTCGCCACTGGCCCGGGTCAGTGCCGGGGTCGGCAACGACGGCGTCACCGAGGGCGCGTGGCGGGGCAAGCTGCTGGGCACGTATTCGCACGGGCCGGCGCTGGCCCGCAACCCGGCCCTGGCCGACCTGCTGCTGCGCTGGGCCACCGGCGCGCACCAGCTTCCGCCGCTGGACGACACCTGGGCCGAGCGGCTGCGCACCGAACGCCGCGCCGCCGTGGCCGCCGCCGCCCGCCCGTGACACCCGCCGCCCGCCCGTGACCTCCGCCGTCCGGCGGCTGCTTCGCCAGCCGTCGGCACGTCGGTTCGGCCTGCTGCTGGTCATGCTCGCGGGCTTCCTGGTGCTGCTGCTGGTGACACCGCACCCGGACGTCGCCGAACTGCCCCGGCTGGCCGACCCGCTCGGCGGGTACGCCCCGGTGCTGGGCGTGGTGGTCGGGGCGCTGCTGCTGGTGGCCCTGGTCCCGCGGACCTTCGTCACGCTGGCGGCGGGGGCGGTGTTCGGCCCGCTGGAGGGCGCGGCGTACGCGCTCGGCGCGGCGCTGCTGGCCGCCGCGCTCGGCTTCGCCGTCGGCCGGGTGCTGGGCCGGGAGTTCGTCGCCGAGCGGGTACGCGGCCGGCTGGCCCGGCTCGACGGCTGGTTCGCCCGGCAGAGCGTGCTCGGCGTGATCACCGTACGGATGCTGCCGATCGCCGGGTTCGGGCTGGTCAGCTACGGCTACGGCACCACCGGGGCGCGGGTGCTGCCGTTCCTGGTCGGCAGCGTGCTGGCCTCCGCCCCGACCGCCTTCGGCTACGCCGCCATCGGCGCGGCGGCCAGCTCCCCCGGCAGCATCAACTGGTACGCCGCCGCCCCGGCCAGTCTCGGGCTGATCGCCAGCGCGGTGCTGGCGTACCAGTGGTGGCGGGCGGAGCGCGCCCGCCGGTCCGCAGTCGCCGACCCGCGCCCCTGACCGGACGGCACCGGCCTGCCGGTGCGCGGCGGCCCGGCGGCGGGCGGCGGGTCAGCCGGCGGGCGGCAGCCCGGGACGGTCCCGCCGGAATGGTCGGGCCGGGTGAGCGGTATGCCTGAGCGTCATAAAGATGACGCTCAGGCATACCGCTCCACGTCGACAGTTGCCCGGCCCGCCGTACGGGGCGACCCCGCCACCGGGCGGACGGCACCGTCAGGCGACGACCGAGACCAGCCGGCCCGGCACCACGATGACCTTGCGCGGCTCCTTGCCGGCCAGCGCGGACGCGACCGCCTCCAGGGCCGCCGCTTGGACGGTCTCCTGCGCCGCGTCGGCCGGCACGTCGATCCGGCCCCGGACCTTGCCGTTGACCTGCACCGGGTAGGTGACCGTGTCGGCGACCAGCAGGGCCGGGTCGGCGGCCGGGAAGTCGGCGTACGCCAGCGAGGTGTCGTGGCCCAGCATCCGCCACAGCTCCTCGGCCACGTGCGGGGCGAACGGGGCCAGCATCAGCACCAGCGGCTCGGCCACCTCGCGCGGGGTCTGCTCCAGCCGGGTCACCGCGTTGGTCAGCTCGATCAGCTTGGCGATCGCGGTGTTGAACCGGATGCCCTCCATGTCGGTCCGGACCCCGTCGATCACCCGGTGCAGCAGCCGTCGGGTGGCCTCGTCGGCCGGCGCGTCGGTGACCCGCAGCGCGCCGGTCTGCTCGTCGACCACGGCCCGCCAGACCCGTTGCAGGAACCGGTACGACCCGACCACCGCCCGGGTCTCCCAGGGGCGGGACACCTCCAGCGGGCCCATCGACATCTCGTACACCCGGAAGGTGTCCGCGCCGTAGGCGGCGCACATGTCGTCGGGGGTGACCACGTTGCGCAGCGACTTGCCCATCTTGCCGTACTCGCGGGTCACCTCGTGCTCGCCGTGGAACCAGCGGCCGTCGACCTCGACGACCTCCTCGGCCGGCACCGGCGTGCCCCGGGAGTCGCGGAACGCGTACGCCTGGATCATGCCCTGGTTGAACAGCTTGCGGAACGGCTCGAACGACGACACGTGCCCCAGGTCGTACAGCACCTTGTGCCAGAACCGGGCGTACAGCAGGTGCAGCACGGCGTGCTCGGCACCGCCGACGTACAGGTCGGTGCCCCCGCAGTCGCCCTCGGCGCGCGGACCCATCCAGTACGCCTCGTTCTCCGGGTCGACGAACCGCCCGGAGTTGGTCGGGTCCAGGTAGCGCAGCTCGTACCAGCAGGAGCCGGCCCACTGCGGCATCACGTTGGTCTCCCGGGTGTACCGCTTGGGCCCGTCACCCAGGTCCAGCTCCACCTCGACCCAGTCGCGCCGCCGCGACAGCGGGGTCTCCGGGTTGCTGTCGGCGTCGTCGGGGTCGAACGTCTTCGGGGAGAAGTCGTCCACCTCGGGCAGTTCGACAGGCAGCATCTCCTCGGGCAGCGCGACCGCCGCGCCGGTGGAGTCGTAGACGATCGGGAACGGCTCGCCCCAGTAGCGCTGCCGGGAGAACAGCCAGTCCCGCAGCCGCCAGGTGACCGCGCCGACGCCGTGGCCGTTGGCCTCCAGCCAGGCGATGGTCGCCGCCTTGGCGTCGGCCACCCCCAGCCCGTTCAGGTCCAGCCCGCGCTCGGGCGCGGCGCTGTTGATCGCCGGCCCGTCCCCGGTCCACGCCTTCCCGTCGAACCCGTCGGCCGGCTGTACGGTCCGCACGATCGGCAGGTCGAACACCTCGGCGAAGGCCCAGTCCCGCTCGTCCTGGGCGGGCACCGCCATGATCGCACCGGTGCCGTAGCCGGCCAGCACGTAGTCGGCGATGAAGATCGGGATCTGCCCGCCGGTGACCGGGTGGGTGGCGTACGCGCCGACGAAGACGCCTGTCTTCTCCTTCGTGTCGGCCTGCCGCTCCACGTCGGTCTTGGCCGCCGCCGCCTTCCGGTACGCCTCGACGGCCTCCCGGGGGCCGGCGTGCCCACCGGTCCAGGCGTCCCGCGTGCCGGCCGGCCAGGCGTCCGGGGTCAGCGCGTCGACCAGCTCGTGCTCGGGTGCCAGCACCAGGTAGGTGGCCCCGAAGATGGTGTCCGGCCGGGTGGTGAAGACTCTGATGCGGGCTCCGCCCGCGACACCGGAATCAGTGGTCCCGGTCGGGAAGTCGATGTGCGCACCTGTCGAACGGCCGATCCAGTTGCGCTGCTGCAGCTTGATCGACTCGGGCCAGTCCAGGGTGTCCAGGTCGTCCAGCAACCGGTCACCGTACGCGGTGATCCGCATCATCCACTGCTTCAGGTTGCGCTTGAACACCGGGAAGTTGCCCCGGTCGGAGCGGCCGTCCGGGGTGACCTCCTCGTTGGCCAGCACGGTGCCCAGCCCCGGGCACCAGTTCACCGGCGCCTCCGAGACGTACGCCAGCCGGTGGTCGTCGACGATCCGCCGCTGCTCGGCCAGGCTCAGCTCGGCCCAGGCCCGACCGTCGGGGGTGGGCCGGTCACCGGCGGCGAACTCGGCGGTCAGCTCGGCGACCGGGCGGGCCCGCCGCGCCTGCGGGTCGTACCAGGAGTTGTAGACCTGCAGGAAGATCCACTGGGTCCACCGGTAGAAGTCGGTGTCGATGGTGGCCACCGAGCGTCGCTCGTCGTGGGCCAGCCCCAGCCGGCGCAGCTGCGCCTTGTACCGCTCGATGTTGGCCACCGTGGTCGTGCGGGGGTGGGTGCCGGTCTGCACCGCGTACTGCTCGGCGGGCAGGCCGAAGGCGTCGAAGCCCATCGCGTGCAGCACGTTTCGCCCGGCCATCCGCTGGTAGCGGGCGAAGCAGTCGGTGCCGATGTAGCCCAGCGGGTGCCCGACGTGCAGCCCCGCCCCGGACGGGTACGGGAACATGTCCAGCACGTACAGCTTCTCCGCGCCCGCCCGGGGGTGGCCCGGGTCGGCCAGCGGACCGGTCGGGTTCGGCGCGTGGAAGGTGCCCTCCCGCTCCCAGGTGTCCTGCCACCGACGCTCGATCTCGTCGGCCATGGCCGCGGTGTAGCGGTACGGGGGGATGTCGCCCGCCGGTGCGGCTGCCTCGCTCATGCCTTCTCCTTGGCTCCTTGGCGCGGTCGTGTCGGGTCTGGGGAGCGTCCGGCCCGCAGGACCCCGCCGCGGGCACGAAAAAGCCCCTCGCACAGGAGGGGCCGCCGTGCTGTCGCGCGTCAGCGCATCAGCACGGCCCGGTAAGAAGCAGGAAGACTCCGGTCACGTTCGGCAGTGTACCCCGTGGCGTCGGTCGACCGCCCGGCACATCCACCCCGCAGCCGTCACCTTCCGTGGTCGCCCGGCCGCGTCCGGTCCCCCGACCTGACGAATATCCGCTGCGTGACCGGCCGACTTCCGGCAGGGTTCGGCGTTCACCGTAAACATGGTTAGCCTGAGAGACCAGTGCGATTCCTGCGGCAGACGAGGCTTCCCGTTGCGAACCGAACGACGGGTCCAGGTGCTCTTTACCGAGCTGCCGTCGCGACGAGGAGAAGGCCCGTGACACAACAGACCTGGGACGAGGTGGGCGGCGTGCTGCCGCACGACGAGTTCCGCGCCGCCAGCGAGGCCATCGTGGCCAACATCGAGCAGGTCATCGAGGGCAAGACAGCGACCGTACGGCTCGCCCTGGCCGTCCTGCTGGCCGAGGGGCACCTGCTGATCGAGGACGTCCCGGGCGTCGGCAAGACCAAACTGGCCAAGGCGCTCGCCCGGTCCATCGACTGTTCGGTGCGGCGCATCCAGTTCACCCCCGACCTGTTGCCCAGCGACGTCACCGGGGTCAGCGTCTACAACCAGGAGACGCACGACTTCGAGTTCCGCCCCGGTGCGGTCTTCGCCAACCTGGTGGTCGGCGACGAGATCAACCGGGCCTCGCCCAAGACGCAGTCCGCGCTGCTGGAGTGCATGGAGGAACGGCAGGTCACCGTCGACGGCGTCACCTACCAGCTACAGACCCCGTTCATGGTCATCGCCACCCAGAACCCGATCGAGATGGAGGGGACGTACCCCCTGCCGGAGGCGCAGCGCGACCGGTTCACCGCCCGGATCGCGATGGGCTACCCCGGCCCGGACGCCGAACTGGCCATGCTGGACGGGCACGGCGCCGCCGACCCGCTCCAGGAGCTGCGCCCGGTCTCCGACGCCGACACGGTACGCCGCCTGATCGCCACCGTCCGCAACGTACACGTCGCCGACGCCGTCAAGCAGTACGCCGTGGACCTGGTCACCGCCACCCGGGAGGCCCCCGACCTGCGGTTGGGTGCGTCCCCCCGGGCCACCCTCCAGTTGCTGCGCACCGCCCGCGCGGTGGCCGCCCTGGAGGGCCGCGACTACGTGCTCCCCGACGACCTCCAGGCGCTCGCGGTGCCGGTGCTGGCCCACCGGATCATCCCCACGGCCGACGCCCAGCTCGCCCGCCGCACCACCGACGCGATCGTCGCCGAGCTGGTGCACCGGCTGGCCCTGCCGCCGGACCGCAAGCGCCCCACCGGGTACGACACGCCCCGCCCCGCCGCCGGCAACGGCCGCCCGCCGTTCGAGCCGCGGAGGCCGTGACGTGCGGGACGGGCTGCGTGGTCTGACCACCCGGGGCCGTTCGTTCCTGGCGGCGGCCATCGCCGCCGCGATCTCGGCCGGCATCCTCGGCGAACGGGACCTGCTCCGGGTGGCGGTGCTGCTCGCCGTCCTGCCGCTGCTCGCCGCGCTCTACGTCGGCCGGACCCGCTACAAGCTGGCCTGCAACCGCTCGCTGGACCCGCACCGGGTGCCGGTCGGGGCCAGCTCCCGGGTGGTGCTGCGGTTGCAGAACATGTCCCGGCTGCCCACCGGCACCCTGTTGCTGGAGGACCGGCTGCCGTACGCGCTGGGCAGCCGGCCCCGGGTGGTGCTGGAACGGCTCGGCGCGCACCAGGCCAGCTCGGTGGCGTACACCGTGCGCGCCGACGTGCGCGGCCGGTACGAGGTGGGTCCGCTGGTGATCCGGATGACCGACCCGTTCGGGTTGTGCGAGCTGAGCCGGGCGTTCCCCAGCACCGAGCAGCTCACCGTGATCCCGCAGGTCACCCCGCTGCCCTCGGTGCGGCTGCCCGGCGAGTACGCCGGCAGCGGCGACAGCCGGGCCCGGTCGGTGGCGGTGCACGGCGAGGACGACGCCGCCACCCGGGAGTACCGCAGGGGCGACGACCTGCGCCGGGTGCACTGGAAGTCGACCGCCCGCACCGGTGAGCTGATGGTGCGCCGCGAGGAGCAGCCCTGGGAGAGCCGCGCCACGGTGGTGCTGGACACCCGGGCGCACGGGCACCGGGGCGACGGCCCGACGGCCAGTTTCGAGTGGGCGGTCTCCGCCGCCGCCAGCATCGCCGTGCACCTGCGCCAGGCCGGGTACAAGCTGCGCCTGGTCACCGGGGACGGGGTCGACGTCGACGCCAACGAGGCCACCGGGGACGGCCTGCTCCTCGACCACCTCGCCGACGTGCGGCTCGACCAGCGTGGCGACGTGGCGACGCTGGTGCAGCGGGTCCGCCAGCGCGCCGACGGTGGCCTGATCATCGCGTTGTTCGGCTCGCTGACCACCAGTGAGGCGGAACTGCTCGGCGGGCTGCGCGGCAACGGGGCGACCTGCGTCGGTTTCGTGCTGCACAGCTCCACCTGGCTCAGCCTGCCCGAGCGGGCCCGGTTCGAGTCCGAGCAGGCCCACGCCGCCGCCGCGCTGTCGCTGTTGCAGGGCGGCTGGCGGGTCATCGGGGTCGACCACGACGGCCAGCTCCCGGCGCTCTGGCCGCAGGCCGGCCGCGGTTCGCAGGGCTTCGCGCTGCGTGCGGCGCTCGCCGAGACGGTCGCCGGGGCCGTCCGGTGAGCCGTCGACCCCACCGGCGTCGTCCCGCCGACGCGCGTACCGCCACCGACGCCCGACGACAGAGAGGGTGACGTCGTGAACGCGTCCCGGAACATCGGCTTCGTGGCCGCCACGGCGACCCTGCTCGCCGCCGCCCCGCTGTCGTCGATCTTCCAACAGTGGACCTGGCTGATCCAGTCGACCATCGCGGTCGCCGTGGTGGCCGGCGCGGCGGCGCTCACCCGGCTGGTCCGGGCCCCGCTGTGGGGCCAGGTGCTGGGCATGCTGGCCGGTCTGCTGCTCGCCCTGACCTGGCTCTTCCCGGGCGGTGGCGAGCTGGTCGCCTTCCTGCCCACCCCGGCGACGCTGGCCCACTTCGGTGAGCTGGCGCAGGGCTCGTTGCAGGACATGCGCTCCTACGGCGTGAAGGTGCCCGACACCACCCCGCTGCTGTTCATCAGCGTGCTCGGGGTGGGCTCGGTGGCGATCGTGGTCGACGTGCTCGCCGTCGGGTTGCGTCGGCCGGCCCTGGCCGGGCTGCCCATGCTGGCCATCTACTCGGTGCCGGTGGCGGTCTACGTCGACAGCGTCCCCGCGCTGCCGTTCGTGGTCGGCGCCGCCGGCTATCTCTGGCTGCTGGTGACCGACAACGTCGACCGGGTCCGCCGGTTCGGCCGCCGGTTCACCGGCGAGGGCCGCGACGTGGACGTCTGGGAGTCCTCCCCGCTGGCCGCCGCCGGTCGCCGGCTGGCGGTGGTCGGGGTGGTGCTGGCCGTGCTGCTGCCGCTGGCCGTGCCGGGGATGTCCGGCGGGCTGCTGGACCAGTTCAACACCGCCGGCAACGGCACCGGCAACGGACGCCTCGGGCAGGGCGGCGGCCCTGGCCGGATCGACCTGTTCGCCGCCCTCAGCGGGCAGCTCAACCAGTCCGAGGTGGCCGACATGGTCACCGTCACCACCACCGAGGAGAACCCGTTCTACCTGCGCTTCGGCGTCGCCGACGAGCTGCGTCCGGACGGTTTCCGGGTGCGCCCGCCCAACGGCCGGCCGGTGAACCGGGACCTGCCCGACCCGGCCGACCGGGCCCAGGCGGGGGTGGAGCAGCAGACCTACCGGGCGACCGTCGAGGTGAACCGGTCGCTGAACATGCCCTTCGTACCGGTCTACACCGACCCGGTCAGCTTCGACGGGCTCAACGGCAACTGGTCGTACGACCAGAACCTCGGGGTGGTCTTCTCCAACCGGGACAACTCCCGGGGCAAGCGCTACTCCTTCGAGTATGTGCGCTCGACGTACACCCCGGCGGCGCTGCGCCGGGCCCGCCCGCTGCCGGCCGAGCACCCGATCCGGCTGCAGCAGACCCGCACCCCTGAGGTGCGCGAGGTCGGCGTGCTGGTCAACCGGCTGGTGGAGGGGAAGTCCAACGACTACGACCGGGTCCGGGCGCTCTACGACTACTTCTCCCGGGAGAACGGGTTCAGCTACTCGCTGAGCACCAAGGGTGGCACCAGCGGCCAGGAGATCGTCGACTTCCTCACCAACAAGGTCGGCTACTGCCAGCAGTACGCGGCGGCGCTGGCCTGGCTGGTGCGCGAGGCCGGCATCCCCGCCCGGGTGGCGTTCGGCTTCACCAACGGCAGCAGCGTCGACGGGGACACCGCCGTGCTGACCAACCGCAACCTGCACGCCTGGACGGAGGTCTACTTCGACCGGTTCGGCTGGGTGCCGTTCGACGCCACCCCGGCGTACGGCGTCCAGGGGTCGACCCGGTCGGCGTGGGCGCCGGACTCCGACGCCCCGGACCCGGAGCCGTCGGACACGGCCGCGCCCGCCGCGCCGGAGGACCCGGGCGCCACGACCGGGCCGCAGCGTGACGAGGCCCTCGACAAGGACACCGACGCCGGGTTCGATCCGACCACCGGCGCCCCCGTCGAGCAGGCCCCGACCTGGCCCTGGTGGACGCTGGGCGCGCTGCTGGCGTTGGCGGCGCTGCTGGCGCTGCCGGCGCTGCGGCGGCGCGCGCTGCGGCGGCAGCGGCACCGCCGGCCCGTTCCGGTGGCGGCCGGCGCCGCCCCCGACGACGGGGCGGGCGCGAGCATCCCGATGACCGTGCTGGGCGCGGACGCCGAGCGGGCCCGCGCGGATGCCCACGCCGTCTGGGACGAGTTGCTGGACACCCTGGTCGACTACCGGGTCCGGGTCGACCGGACGGAGACGCCCCGGGCGACCGCCGAACGCCTGGCCCGGGAGGCGGTCGGCGAGGACGCCGGTTCCGCCACGGCGGTACGGCTGCTCGGCCGGGCCGAGGAACGCGCCCGGTACGCCCGGGACCCGCTGACCGGCGAGCCCCTGCACCCGGCGCTGCGGACGGTACGTGACACCCTCGCCGCGCGGGCCGACCGGCGTACCCGGCTGCTGGCCGCCGTGCTGCCGCCGTCGGTGCTGCTGCGCTGGCGTGCCTCGCTGGGCGACAGCTCGGCGCGGCTGGTGACGGCCTCGGGGCGGCTGCGTCGCCTGCTGCTGCGCTGGAACCCCCGCCGCCTGCTGGCCACCCGCCGCGCCTGACCCCGCCGGCCGAGGCCGGCGGGGTCAGGCGCGGCGGGACGCTCATGGGGCGAGGTAGCGGTATCCGAACCGACTGATACCGCTACCTCGCCCCACATGCGTGGGAACCGCGCACTCCTGGGAGGACTGTCCCCCGGACATGGAGATGCGACGGAGGTGGCCGGACTATGTCCGGCACCTACCGTCGTCGGTGTCGCCCGTCCACCTCAGGGGTGGGCGGGGTTCAACGATGTCCCTCCGGGCGCTGACGCCACCGGTCCTCCATGCGGTCCAGCAGCGACGGCCGCCGGCCGCCGCGGCCACGCGGGCGACGACGACTCGTCGTGCCGCCCACCACGTGCAGGTCAGGTGACTGCCCCCGCCGGTGCGACTGCACCGCATAGCCCAGCGCGGCCAGCATGACGACGAAGCCCGCCACTGCCAGCGGCGGCGTCTTGATCACCGCGCCGTATACCAACAGGGCCAGGCCGACGATCACCACGCCGGCAGCGACGAGCAGGCGACGCCGCGTATGGAAACGCGGGTCGCTGGCGCGCACGGCCGAGGCGAATTTGGGGTCCTCGGCAAGCGACCGCTCGATCTGCTCGAACAGCCGCTGCTCGTGCTCCGAGAGCGGCACGGCACTCCTCCCCGGTCACGTTGGTCGGCCCGGGCGGGCCGACAGACCGTGGCAGCCAACCGGCTGCTTGCCGCCAAGTCTACGAGGGGTGTCGCGCGTCGGAAAGCGGGACGACCTATGGCCGACTGCTATTTTCGCCGGGGCCGGCATCACGCCTGCCGAGCAGACTGGCCGGACCTATGACGGACCGCCCGAAACGGGCAGCCGCGGCGTCGGCGGCGGTTTCCGCCTCCCGCCAACCCCGCTCGGGTGCGCCGAGGGTGAGCTGTCGGGGCGTGTCGACCGTTCCGGCCAGACTTTCCACCCGCACACCGACCAGCCGGACCGGCTCACCCGGGTCGAGAGCGGTCCACAGACCCCAGGACGTGTCGAAGATCTCCCGGGCCACGTCGGTGGCCACGCCGAGCGTCCGGGACCGGTTGACGGTACGGAAATCGGACAGTCGCACCTTCAGCGAGACCGTCCGGCCCACCTGACCGGCCCCGCGCAGCCGGCTGCCCACCTTCTCGCTGAGGGCCAGCAACGCCCGCCGGATCTGCTGCGCGTCGACGACGTCGACGTCGAAGGTCACCTCGGCCCCGATCGACTTCTCCACGTGCTCCGGGCTGACCGGGCGCGGGTCCCGCCCCCGGGCCAGCTCGTGCAGGTGGGTCGCGGACGCCGCGCCGAGCGCCTTGCGCAGCATCCCGACCGGTGCCTCGGCCAGGTCGCCGATGGTCCGCAGGCCGAGCCGGCGCAGCGTCTCGGCGGAACGCTCCCCCACCCCCCACAACGCGTCGACCGGCAGCGGGTGAAGGAACTCCAGCACCCGGTCGGCCGGCACCACGAGCAGGCCGTCCGGCTTGGCCCGGGTGGAGCCGAGCTTGGCCACGAACTTGCTCGGGCCCACCCCGACCGAACAGGTCAGCCCCTGTTCGGCCGTCACCCGCTCCCGGATCCGCCGGGCGATGGCCGCAGGCGGGCCGAACAGCCGGCGGGCACCCGCCACGTCGAGAAACGCCTCGTCGAGGGAGAGCGGCTCGACCAGCGGGGTGACGTCCCGGAAGATCCGCATCACCGCGTCGGAGGCCGCCCGGTAGCGGGCGAAGTCGGGGGGCAGGTAGACCGCGCCGGGGCAGAGCGCGCGGGCCCGCGCGGTGGGCATGGCGCTGCGCACGCCGAAGCGGCGGGCCTCGTAACTGGCGGAGCTGACCACACCGCGCGGACCGACCCCGCCGACCACCACCGGAAGGCCCCGCAGCTCGGGCCGGTGGCGCACCTCGACCGAGGCGAAGAAGGCGTCCATGTCGACGTGCAGGATCGGGCTGGCCGAGTCGTCGGCGTCAGGCCCGAAACGCGGGTCACCACCGCGCGGCAACGACTGGCTCCGACCCATTCCGGCAGGCTAACCGCCCGGTACGACAACCGGCCCGCCCGCCCCACGGGCGACGGGCCCGGTCAGCCCCGGACCACCAGCAGCGGCACGGTCATCTCCGCCGCGGTGTCCGCCCCGTGGTACGCCACCAGCCGGGACACCGCCGGTGGCTCCGACCGGGTGGCCAGCACCGCGTACGTGTCGCGGCAGGTCACCACGACGTCGCCGACCCGGGACAGGTGCTCCTCGGCGACCGGACCGAACCACCCCTCGGCCACCATCTCCTCCCGGGTGCACACCCGGGCCGCCGGCCCGAGCACCGCCGACCAGGCGGCCACCACGTCGTCCACCGCCCCCCGGTCGACGTGCAGGTACCGCACCCGGGGCTCACCGGCGACCACCCGGATGCCGGCGCGCAGCCGCGGGTCGGTGTCCAGGTCGAACCGGTGCCCCGCCGGCACGTCGAGCTGGCCGTGGTCGGCGGTGACCAGCAGCGCGGCGTCGGCCGGCAGCCCGTCGACGAGACGGGCGAGCAGGGCGTCCACCTCGGCGGCGGCGATCCGCCACGGGGCCGAGTCGACCCCGCTGAGGTGACCGTGCCGGTCCAGGTCGGGGTGGTAACCGGAGACCAGGGTGGGTCCGGACCCGGCGGACAGCGCCGCCAGCACCGTCCGGGCCAGCGCGTCCACCCCGCCGGCACCCCGGTAGTCACCGCCCCGGTTGGCCGCCAGGGTGAGCCCGCTGCCGGCGTACTCCGGGCGGCTCACCACGCTCACCGCGACCCCGGCGGCCCGGGCCCGCTGCCACTGGGTGCGTACCGGCTGCCAGTGCAGCGGGTCCGGGTCGCCGCGCCAGTCGATGTGGTTGAGCACCCGGTCGGTGCCCGGCACCCGGACGGTGAAGCCGAGCACGCCGTGCGCGCCGGGGGCCGCCCCCGCCCCCAGGGTCACCAGACTGGTCGGGGTGGTGGACGGGAAGCCTGAGGTCAACGGGCGGCCCACCGTCGCGGCCAGCCCGGTCAGGGTCGGGGCGTACCGGGCGGCGGTGGGCAGCTGGTACCAGCCGAGGCCGTCGACGAGCAGCACGGCCACCCGGCGTACCCCGGCCAGGGCGGGGACGAGCCCGAGCAGGTCGACCGCGCCCGGCACGCCGAGCACGGCCAGCGCGCTGGGCAGCACGTCGGCCAGGCTGCCCCCGCCGTAGCGCGGCGGCAGCACCGCGAGCGGGTCCGCCGGAGGCACGGGGCCCGCCGCCCGGTCCACCGGCACGGCGGCCGGGGGCACGGTCGTCCCGGGCGGGGGCAGGTCGGTCATGCCGGGCGGCGGGCGAACAGGTGCAGTTGGGCGGCGAGGTCCCGGTAGGGCGGACGACCGGCCAACGCCTTCTCCAGCTCCACCAGGGCACCCGGCTGGCCGTCGGCGACGGTGGCGGGCAGCAGGTCGGCCAGCACGCGTACCCCGTGGATCTCCTCGACGGTGAGGCCGGCGGCGCGCAACAGGGCGGCGGCCTCCTCGGCGTCGAAGCGGCGGCGCAGGGTGTCCCGGGGGCCGGCGGCCCCGTCGGGGGCGGCGGCCAGCGCGGCGGCGACGTCCAGGTGGCCGTTCACGGCCCGCCCCAGCACGGCGGCGGCCCGGCCGGCGACCAGCACGCTCGCCGCGCCGCCGGGACGCAGCGCGGCGGCCAGCGCGGTCACCACCGGCGCCGGGTCGTCGACCACCTCCAGCACCGCGTGGCACAGCACCAGGTCGACGGTGGCCGGTTCGACCAGCCCGGTCAACGCGTCGCCGTCGCCCTGCACGGCGCGCACCCGGTCGGCGACCCCGGCCTCGGCGGCCCGGCGGGTCAGGGCGGCGAGCGCGTCGGGGCTGGCGTCGACCACGGTCACCCGGTGGCCGGCCTGGGCGAGCGGCACGGCGAACCCGCCGGTGCCGCCGCCCACGTCGAGCACGGTCAGCGTGTCGTGCGCCCGCCGCCGCAACTCGGCGGCGAGCACCGACCAGATGACGGCGGTACGGGGGGTCAACGGTGGCTCGGCGAACCGGCTGCGGGTGCTCTGTTCCACCCGGTCGAGCCTAGTCACCCACGCCACCCGACCCCCCGTCGGCGGTGCCGTCGCCGGCTCAGATCTCCCCGCCGCCGGCCGGGTCCTCCTCGGCGCGGGACCGGCGGGTGTTCGCCACCGGCCCCTCGGTCACCTGGTACTCCCGCGGCTCGGCGTCCTGGGCGGGCGTCCAACCGGCACCCAGCCGGGTGCGCCGGGCGTTCGCCAGTCCACCGGTGTACGTGCTGTCCATCGTCACTGGTCATCCCCCTTGCCGCGCGCGGGCCGCTCTGCCCGCGCGTGCCGGAATTCTCCTGTCTCCCGGCCCGGAAAACCGTAATGTGGATCACTTCACCGGAAGTCGCGGGAGGCGGGTTCCACCGGCGGCGTGATCGGGTCCAGCCGGTCGGCGGTGAGGTTGGTGACCCCCTCGTGCCGCTGCAACCGACCACGGACCACGAGGGCGCTGCTGGTGCGGGCGATCCGACGGTAGCGCTGCCACAGCCCCGGGGAGCAAGTGACATTCAGCATCCCGGTCTCGTCCTCCAGGTTGAGGAAGGTGACCCCGCCGGCCGTCGCCGGCCGTTGCCGGTGGGTGACGATCCCGCCGACCCGGACCCGCCGACCCGGCTCCACCCGCCCCAGCCGGGCGATCGGCACCGCACCCAGCGCGTCGAGCCGGTCCCGGACGAACCGGGCCGGGTGGGTCTCCGGGGACAGCCCGGTGGCCCAGACGTCGGCGACGAGCCGGTCCACCGCCTCCATCCCCGGCAGGGTGGGGGCCGCCGCGCCGGTCACCGTGCCGGGCAGCCGGCCGGGCCGGTCCTGGGCCGCCGCCCCGGCCGCCCAGAGCGCCTCCCGCCGGGTCAGCCCGAAACAGGCGAAGGCGTCCGCGGTGGCCAGCGCCTCCAGCTGACCCGCGGTGAGACCGACCCGCCGGGCCAGATCCGGCATGTCCCGGTACGCCCCGTGCGCCGTCCGCTCCGCCACGATCCGCCTCGCCAGGTCCTCGCCGAGGGTACGGACGCCGCCCAGCCCGAGCCGGACCGCCGGACCGCCCAGCCCCCAGGCGTGCGGTGGTTCCCCCGGCACGCTCCCCCAGCGGGTGTGCGGGGTGGACTCCAGCACCGCACCGGCCCCGCTGGCGTTGACGTCGGGCCGGCGGACCTCGACCCCGTGCCGCCGGGCGTCGTCGACCAGGGTCTGCGGCGCGTAGAACCCCATCGGTTGGGCGTTGAGCAGGGCGGCCAGGAACGCCGCCGGGTGGTGGCGCTTGAGCCAGGAACTGGCGTACACCAGGTAGGCGAAGCTCATCGCGTGGCTCTCCGGGAAGCCGTAGCTGGCGAACGCGGTGAGCTTGCGGTAGACGTCGTCGGCCAGCTCGCCGGTGATGCCCCGCTCGGCCATCCCGGCGTAGAGCCGGTCGGCGAGCTGCGCCATCCGCTGCACCGACCGTTTCGCCCCCATCGCCCGGCGCAACTGGTCGGCCCCGGCGGCGTCGAACCCGGCCAGGTCGATGGCGAGCTGCATGAGCTGCTCCTGGAACAGCGGCACGCCGAGGGTCTTCTCCAGCGCGTTGCGCATCAGCGGGTGCGGGTACGTCACCGGCTCCTGGCCGTTCTTGCGCCGGATGTACGGGTGCACCGAGCCGCCCTGGATCGGGCCGGGACGGATCAGCGCCACCTCCACCACCAGGTCGTAGAACTCGCGGGGTTTCAGCCGGGGCAGGGTGGCCATCTGGGCGCGGCTCTCCACCTGGAACACCCCTACCGAGTCGGCCCGGCAGAGCATGTCGTAGACCTCGGGGTCGTCCAACGTCATGTCACCCAGGTCGAGGGACTGGCCGATCAGGTCGTAGCCGTAGTGCAGGGCCGACAGCATGCCCAGGCCGAGCAGGTCGAACTTGACCAGCCCGACGGCCGCGCAGTCGTCCTTGTCCCACTGGAGCACGCTGCGGCCGGGCATCCGCCCCCACTCCACCGGGCACACCTCGATCACCGGCCGGTCGCAGATCACCATCCCGCCGGAGTGGATGCCCAGGTGCCGGGGGAACGTCTGCAACTCGTCGGCGTACGCCACCACCTGCTCGGGGATGCCCTCGACGTCGATCGCCGCGACGGAACCCCAGCGGTCGATCTGCTTGCTCCAGGCGTCCTGCTGGCCGGGTGAGTAGCCGAACGCCTTCGCCACGTCCCGCACCGCCGACCGGGGCCGGTAGGAGATGACGTTGGCGACCTGGGCGGTGTGCTCCCGGCCGTAGCGGGCGTAGACGTGCTGGATCACCTCCTCCCGCCGGTCGGACTCGATGTCCACGTCGATGTCGGGCGGGCCGTCGCGTTCCGGGGCGAGGAACCGCTCGAACAGCAGCCGGTGCCGTACCGCGTCCACGTTGGTGATCCGCAGCGCGTAGCAGACCGCCGAGTTGGCCGCCGAACCCCGGCCCTGGCAGTAGATGTCCTGTGCGCGGCAGAACGCCACGATGTCGTAGACCACCAGGAAGTAGCCGGGGAAGCCCAGCTCGTCGATCATCCGCAGCTCGTGTTCCAGCTGCGCGTACGCCTCCGGGTGCGCCCCGGGCGGCCCGTAGCGCTCGTGCGCCCCGGCCAGCGTCAGGTGGCGCAGCCAGCTCATCTCGGTGTGCCCCGCCGGCACCGGGTACGCCGGCAGCCGGGGCGCGACCAGGTGCAGGTCGAAGGCGAGTTCCGCGCCGAACTCGGCGGCCCGGGACACCGCGCCCGGGTACGCGGCGAACCGGGCCGCCATCTCCGCGCCGCTGCGCAGGTGGGCGGTGGCGGCGGCGGGCAGCCAGCCGTCGATCTCGTCCAGGCTGCGTCGGGCCCGTACGGCGGCCAGGGTGGTCGCCAGCCGCCGTCGCCCCGGGTTGGCGTAGTGCACGTTGTTGCTGGCCACGGTGGGCAGCCCGGCGGCGGCGGCCAGCTCGGCGAGCGCGTCGTTGCGGTCGGCGTCGACAGGGTGCCCGTGGTCGGTCAGCTCCACCGCCACCGTCTCCGCGCCGAACAGCGCGGTGAGCCGGTCCAGCTCCCGGGCCGCCGCGTCGACCCCCTCGGTGAGCAGCGCCGCCGGCACGTGTCCCTTGCGGCAGCCGGTCAGCACCAGCACGTGGTCGCGCAGCTCGGCGGCGACCTCCTCCAGCTCGCCGTAGACCGGCCGGCCCTTCTCACCGCCACGTAGCTGGGCCCGGGAGATGACCGACGCGAGCCGGGCGTACCCCTCGTGGCCGTGGGCGAGCACCAGCAGGTGCCGGCCCAGCGGGTCGGGTTCGCCCTGTTGCGGGCCGGGCAGCCCCATCGACAGTTCCGCTCCGAAGACCGTGGGCAGGTGCAGCGTACGGGCCGCCTCGGCGAACCGGACCACCCCGTAGAACCCGTCGTGGTCGGTCACGGCGAGCGCGGTCAGCCCCAGCCGGGCGGCCTCCTCGGCCAGTTCCTCCGGGTGGCTCGCCCCGTCGAGGAAACTGAAGTTGGTGTGCGCGTGCAGCTCGGCGTAGGGCACCGGGTCGTCCGGGCGGGTCAGCTCCGGTGGTGCGTACCGCTCGCGGTGCCGGGTCCAGGCCGGTGAGTCGCCGCCGTCGGCCTCGGCGAGCGGGTCCACCACGTGCAGGTGCCGTTCCCCGCGCCGCCGCCCGTCGCCGCGCCCCTCGTCACCCCGGGGCCCGCCGGGGCCTGCACCGTCGGTGGTGGGCCGGCCGGACAGCACCCGCTCCAGCTCCGACCAGGGCAACTTCGGATTGTGGAAGCTCATCCGGCTGTCTTCCTGCGGCCGGCTGCGGGGTGGGGCGGGGTCGTCGCGGACGGGGACGGTTCTCCCGGTGAGCGGTATGCCGCTGAGTCATATTCATGCCGCAGCGGCATACCGCTCACCCGGAAACATCGTCGGGACGCGGGCCGGCCCCGGACGGAACTCCGCACCGGCCGGCAGCGGAAGCGCCACCGACCGGACCAGCACGGGCCACCGGTCAGTCATAGATCGCCTCCACCAGCCACCGGCCCGCCTCGACGGCCAGCAGCAGGGCGGCACCGTCGGCCAGGCAGACCTGGAACCGGGCCCGGCGGCGGGCCTCGGCGGGGGCCCACCACCGCTCGTCCACCGGCCACGGGCCGGTCCAGCCGACGATCTCCGCCGGGGCGGTGCCGCCGACGGCCAGCCGGGCGGGGGCGGCGCTGACCGCCAACCGGGCGCTGACCAGCACCGGTTCCCCGGCCGCGTCGTGCACGGTCGCGGTGAGCGGGACGGGCAGCACCACCGCCGGCGCGGGTGGTGGCAGTCGCCCCGGCCAGGGCGGTACGGGACTCCCCCGCCGTCCGGCCCGCGCGGCACCGCCCCGACCCGCCCCGGCCGACGGCGGCGGCACGACACCCGACGACCCGTCCACCGGCGGCGTGACGGATGCGCCCGGCAGCGGTGGCTTGGCCGGTGCTCCCGGCAGCGGTGGCGGGCCGGGGCGGGCGGGGAGGCGTTCGTCGCCCCAGGGGACCAGGCGGGTCTGGTCGGCCGGGGACCGACCGCCGCCCAGCACGGCGGTGACCACCGCCTCCGGACCGAGGATGCCCTGCACCCGGCTCAACGCCCGGTGCGCCCGGTCCCGCTCCTCGCCGGCCTCCCCCCACAGGCCGGGTTGCAGCCCGCCCCGGGCCAGCAGCCCGTCGGGCACCAGCCGCAGCCGGACGATCCCGGCGGTCGGTCGGGCCGGCCGGGCACCGGCCCGACCGGTGCTGCCGGAGAGCCAGCCGTCGAGCTGCCAGCGCACCCGGTCGGCGATGGCGGCGGCGGTGAGCAACCCGTCGTGCCGCCACACCCGGTGCAGTTCCTGGCCGTGCGCGGTGACCGCCTCGATGCCGAGCCGGGTGCAGGCCAGCCCGTGCCCGGCCAACCGGTCGTGCAGCCGTTCGGCGAGCATCCGGGCGGCGAAGGCCGCCGCGTCGACCCGGTCGAGGGGCTCGTCGTGGTGGGCGGTGACGGTCAGGTCCACCGGGGGCTGCCGGACGGCGAGCGGCCGGTGGTCGTGCCCGGCGGCGAGCCGGTGGGCGAGGGCGGCGTCGAAGCCGAACCGGGCCAGCACGTCACCGGCGGGCAGCGCCGCGAATTCGCCCAGCGTGCGTACGCCGAGCCGGCGCAGCAGGTCGGCCAGGGCCGGCCGGCCGATCGCCTCGACGGGCAGCCCGGCCAGGAACCCCGGTGTCCCACCGGGCGGCACCACCTGACCGGTACGCGCGGCGAGACCGGCGGCGAAGACCCCGTCGGCGATCCCGACCTGGCTCTCCACCGCGCACGACTCGGCGACCTGTTCGATGATCCGCTCGGCGGCGGCCTCCTCACCGCCGAGGTAGCGGGCGGGCCCCCGGGCGGCGAGCGCGCAGACGCCGGGGCGGACCACCTCGACCCCGGCGGCGACCTCCTCCACGGCGGCGACGACCGGTTCGAAGGCTCGGGCGTCCCGGCCGGGGTCGTGGTCGACGACGGTCAGCGCTGGGCAGCGCCCCTGCGCCTCCCGGCGGCGCAGGCCCCGGCGTACCCCGGCGGCGCGGGCCGGTGTCGAGCAGGCCACCACCCGGTTGGCGTGCAGCACGGCCACCGGGCCGGTGGCGGGCACCCCGTCGACGATCTCGGCGGCGAGCACCGGCCAGTCCGGGCACCAGAGCAGCAGGGTGCGGACGGGCGCGCCGGTCACCCGGACCCGACCACGGTGAACCCGCCCGGCCGGGGCGCGACGGATGCGGCGGGGACGGCCGGCGCGGCGGGGGGCACGACCCGGGTGAGCCCGTCGCCGGGCAGCCACATCGTGATCTCCTTCGGACGGGCCGCCGCGCCGCGTCCGCGTGCCGACACGGTGACCTCGCGTCGGCGCAGCCGGCCCCGCCCCGCCCCGAGCCCCTCCCAGACCCCCCGGACCACCTGGAGCGTCACGTCCGCACCGGTCCACCGGCCGTACGGGACGAGCACGCAGCCGCGTTGCCGGGCCCGGGCGGCCAGCCGGTCGGCCACCGGGGCGGAGACGGTGTGCGGTACCGCGGTCACCACCACGTCGACCCCGTCGATCAGGGCGGCGACCACGGTCGGCCAGTCCGGACCCGGATGCGGGACGAGGGCCAGCCGGTCCAGGGCGATGCCGGCCTCGGCGGCGGCGCCGGCCCCGAAGGTGGGCACCCCGACCACCGCGCACCACGACCCGGCCCGGGACGCCTCGGCGAGCAACGCCAGCACCAGGGAGGTGCCGCCGCTGCGCCGGGGTTGGCCGACGGTGACGGCGACGGTGCTGCCCCGGCGCAGCCCCCGGTGCGGCAGCAGGCCGGTCAGCTCCGGTGCCACCGGGAGCACCCGGTGGCTGCCGGCCGGATCGGGGGCACTCGCCGGGCGGACCAGATCGGCCAGTGCGGCGGAACCGACCACCATGCGGCCCGCCATCGGACCAACCCCCCGTCGTGTCGTTGCGTGGATCAGGTGCCCGGTGGGGACCCGGGCACGGCCGGGTCAGGCGGCGAGACCGTCGAGGGCGGGTTGGTGGGTCACGCCGAGCGCCTGCTCCACCACCGCCACGAACTGTTCGGCGGCCCGGAGCAGGTCGTCGGCCTCCCGGGCGCTCACCACCCGGGGTATGCCGGCCTCGGCGGCGGCCCGCTTGCCGGCGGCGGCGGCGAAGTAGCGGGACCACTCGTCCAGTTCGGGGGCGACCCCGGCGAGCAGCACCCAGACGCTGGTGATCCGGCGGCGGCGGGCGGGCGCGGGCCGGGCCCGGGCGGCCAGCAGGGCGGCGGCGGCGCGGAGCGCGGCCAGGTGGGCGGCGGCGTAGCGCAGCCCGTCGGGGCGGGTCCGGGCGGCCTCGGCCAGCCCGTGTCGGGCCACCGTGAGGAGTTGGGTCGGGGTGCGGTGCGGCAGCACGTGCGCGGGCACCGTCGGCGCCTGGGCCGGGTTGGTCGGCATGACTGTCTCCTCCGCGTGACCGGTTCGGGCGGGACGCCCGGGGCGGGTGGTGCGGAGGAAGACGCACCGTTGGGGGCCGGCCGGGTGCGGATGCTTCCCCACACCACACCCGGCCGGCGAACCGGCGGGTTCGTCGCCCGCCGCCCGGGGGTCGAGGGCGGCGGGCGACGACCTGCCTTGACGGGACCGGGCTCGCGACTGCCCGGAACCCGGTGCGGTCCGCGAAACCGCACCTGCCCGGGCCGACGCCGCGAAACACCGCCCCGGGGGCGTTGGAACGGGTGTGCGAGTGAATCGAACACTCGTTCTAACTGCTCTGACAGTACACCCTGCCCCCGACGAAAACGCAACGTCTGGCGTACGGCGTGCCAGCGACGATTCCCAGCCCGCGCACAGTGACGGCAAAGCCCGGCCCGAGGTCGCCGCCGCAGGGTGGAACGCATGAGTGAAGGACCCGCCGGAACCACCCGCTGATGAGCACCACCGTCCTGGGCCGGGATACCCCGCGCCGGCCGTTGCCCACCGCCCCCGGCTGGTGGGCCGACCTGGCCGGCAGCGCGGCGGTGCTCAGCCTGCTGGTCGTCGTCGCGCTCTGGACCGCCGACCGGGGGGTGCAGGAACTGCTCTCCGGGGTGGCCACCGGCCTCACCTCCGCCGGCCGCCTCACCGGCCTGCTCAGCGCCGACCTGATGCTCGTCCAGGTGGTGCTGATGGCCCGGGTGCCACTCGTGGAACGGCGCTTCGGCCAGGACCGGATCGCCCGCTGGCACCGGCTGGCCGGCTTCACCTCCTTCCACCTGCTGCTGGCCCACGTGCTGCTGACCACCCTGGGGTACGCCGGCACGGCCCGGGAGAACCCCGTGACACAGCTCTGGCTGCTGGTCACCGGATACCCGGGGATGCTGCTGGCCACCGCCGCGCTGGCCCTGCTGGTGCTGGTGGTGGTCACCTCGGTCCGGGCGGCCCGGCGTCGGCTGCGCTACGAGTCCTGGCACCTGCTGCACCTGTACGCGTACCTGGGGATCGGGTTGGCGCTGCCGCACCAGTTGTGGACCGGCGCGGACTTCGTCTCCTCGGCCGCCGCGCGGGCGTACTGGTGGACGGTGTACCTGGGGGCGCTGGGCAGCGTGCTGGTGTTCCGGCTCGGGCTGCCGGCGTACCGCTCGCTGCGACACCGGGTCGAGGTGGCCGCGGTGGTCCCCGAGGCCCCCGGCGTCACCTCGGTCTGGTTGCGCGGGCGGGACCTGGACCGGTTGCCGGTCCGGGCCGGGCAGTTCTTCGGCTGGCGCTTCCTGACCGGCCCCGGCTGGTCCCGGGCGCACCCGTACTCGCTGTCCGCCCCGCCGACGGGCGACCTGATGCGGATCACCGTCAAGGACCTCGGCGACGACAGCTCCCGGGTGGCCGCCCTGCGACCGGGCACCCGGGTACTGCTGGAGGGCCCGTACGGGCGACTGACCGGACAGCACTGGCGCGGCGGCGGGATCACCCTGCTCGCCTGCGGGATCGGCGTCACCCCGCTGCTGGCCCTGCTCTGGGAACTGCCGTACGCACCCGGGCAGGCGGTGCTGCTCTACCGCGTGCGTACCCCGCAGGAGCTGGCCTTCCGGACGGAGCTGGAACGGCTCGCGGTCGAACGCGGGGTGTCGGTCCACTACCTGGTCGGTCCGCGCGGCCGGCAGCCCGCCTGGCTGCCCGGCTACGCGGCCGGGCTGCCGGACGCCGAGGCGCTGCGCCGGCTCTCCCCCGACATCGCCGACCACGACGTCTACCTGTGCGGCCCGGACGGCTGGGTCGCCGCGGCGCAGGCCGCGACCCGGGCCGCCGGGGTGCCCGAGCGGCACGTCCATCACGAACGCTTCGCCTGGTGACGGGCGGGAAGGGGGACCCGTGCGACGGATCACCATCTGGCTGCTCTCCACGGTGACCGCCCTGGTGCTGCTGTTCAGCTACCGGACCAGCACCATGGGCGTCGGCGGGGGGACCAGCGCCGTCGCCGTCGACCGCGGCGGCACCACCCCCGGCTCCGGGGACACGTCCACCGAACCGCCCACCGGCGACACCGGCAGTACCGGCGACACCGGAAGCACCGGCGACAGCGGCGACAGCGGCGACGGAAGGTACGACGGGTCGGTGGCGCAGACCCGGTGGGGGCCGGTGCAGGTCCGGATCACCGTGGCGGGCGGGCGGATCACCGACGTCACGGCCCTCCAGGTGCCCGACGGCAACTTCCGGGACCAGCAGATCAACGACTACGCGGTACCGATCCTGCGGCAGGCGGCGCTCACCGTGCAGAGCGCCCGGATCGACACCGTGTCCGGGGCGACCGTCACCAGCGACGGTTACCGCGAGTCCCTCCAGGCCGCCATCGACGCGGCGCACCTGAGATGAGCACGCCGACGGGCCGGACGGCGGAGCTGGACCGGCGGGCCTGGGTGGTGCAGGTGATGGGGCTGCCGGTCAGCGTGCACCTGCGCGGCCCGGACGTGCACGACGACGCGGTCGCCGCCCGGGTGGAGCGGTTCTTCGCCTGGCTGGGCGCGATCGACAAGACGTTCAGCGTCTACCGGCCGGAGAGCGAGATCGGACGGCTGGCCGGGCGGGAACCCGATCCGGCCACCGCGAGCCCGCTGGTACGGGAGGTGGCGGAGCTGTGCGAGCTGGCCCGCACGCGCACCGGCGGCCGGTTCGACGCCCGGCGGCTGCCACTGCCCACCGGCGGTGCCGGCTACGACCCGTCCGGGTTGGTCAAGGGCTGGGCGGTGCAGCGCGCGGCCGGATGGCTGGCCGATCTGGCCGGGCACGACCTCTGTCTCAACGCCGGTGGGGACGTGATGCTGCGCACCGGGGCGGACCGGCCGGCCTGGCGGGTCGGCATCGAGGACCCGGACCGCCCCGGCCACCTGCTGGACGTGCTGGACCGGCGCGACGGCGCGGTCGCCACCTCGGGCACCGCCCGGCGCGGCGCGCACATCGTGGACCCGCGTACCGGCCGACCGGCGACCGCGCTGCGGTCGGTCACCGTGGTCGGGCCGGAACTGCTCTGGGCCGACGTGTACGCCACCGCGGCGATGACCCGGGACGCCGACGACGCGCTGACCTGGCTGACCGGCCTGGCCGACCACGAGGCGCTGCTGGTGACCGCCGACGGCCGGATCCGGGCCACCTCGCACTGGCCCGGTGCCCGTCCCGGGTAGCCGCCCGCCCGCTGACCCGCTCCGACGGACGCCGGGTGCGGGGCGTCGGGGCGTACCGGGGAGAATGGGCCGCATGCAGTCACACCCGAACGTGCAGGCGGTGCAGCGGGCGCTCGACGACGCGGGCGCGCGGGACGGTTCCGGTGCGGCCAGCCGGGTCCGTCTGCTACCCGAGGCGGCGCACACCGCCGTCGCGGCGGCCGACGCGCTCGGCGTCACCGTCGGCGCCATCGCCAACTCGCTGGTCTTCGACGCCGACGGCACGCCGCTGCTGGTGCTCACCTCCGGCGCGCACCGGGTGGACACCGCCGGCCTGGCCGCCTCGCTCGGGGTGACCCACCTGCGCCGGGCCACCCCCGACTTCGTCCGCACGCACACCGGCCAGGTGATCGGCGGGGTCGCCCCGGTCGGCCACCCCGGCCCGCTGCGCACCCTGGTCGACACCGCCCTGGCCGGGCACCCGCAGGTGTGGGCCGCCGGTGGCGTACCGCAGGCGGTCTTCCCCACCACCTACCCGGAGCTGCTGCGGATCACCGGCGGCACCCCCGCCGAGGTGGCGTGAACACCACCCCGGAGCTGGTCACCCTGCACGTGTGGCGGGTGCCCCGGGCCGCCCTGGGCCGGGCGTTGGCCCGGATGGCCCGGCATCCGTGGCAACTGCGGCGTACCCCCGGCGTACGGTTCGGCAAGCTGCTCGGCACCGGGACCGGCACCGGCTTCGGGCCGGGGGACGCCGACCTGACCCGGTGGGCGGCGCTGGTGGTGTGGGACTCCCCCGCCGCGGCGGCCGGGTTCGACGCCTCCCCGGTCGGCCGTTCCTGGGCCCGGATCGCCCACGCGTCGGCCCGGCTGGAGCTGCGCCCGGTGACCAGCCGGGGCGAGTGGTCGGGCCGGCGGCCGTTCGGCGAGCCGGCGGGCGGCCGGGTCGACGGGCCGGTGCTGGCGCTGACCCGGGCCCGGCTGCGCCCCCGCCGCGCGCTCACCTTCTGGAAGGCGGTCCCGCCGGTCGCCGCCGCGCTGCACGCCGCGCCGGGGCTGCTCGCCCGGTTCGGTGTCGGCGAGGCGCCGCTGGGTTGGCAGGGCACGGTCACCGTGTGGCGCGACCCGACGGACCTCGTGGCGTTCGCGTACCGTCACCCGGAGCACCGCGCGGCGATCACCCGCACCCCCACCGAGGGGTGGTACGCGGAGGAGTTGTTCGCGCGCTTCGAGGTACGCGCAGTGGTCGGTGACCGGTCGGTGCTGGGCTGGGTCGCCGACGGTGATCGGCAACCGTGAGAGGACGCGCATGAGGTTGGTGCGGTGGACGCCGGAGGATCTCGTCCGGCGGCTCGACGACGTGGTCGCGGTGTACGGGGAGGCGATGGGCTACCGCAGCGACCTGCTGGAGGCCCGACGCGGCTACATCGCCACCCACGCCCGCCGGCCCGGGTTCCGCGCCGTCGCCAGCCTCACCACCGAGGGCCACCTGGCCGGCTTCGGGTACGGCTACCTCGGCGCGGGTGGACAGTGGTGGCACGACCAGGTCTACCGGGCGCTTCCCCCGGACGCCCGGCAGCGCTGGCTGACCCACTGCTTCGAGGTGGTCGAGCTGCACGTCCGACCGCCCGCGCAGGGGCACGGCCTGGGTGCCCGGCAGCTCACCGCCCTGCTCAGCCTCGCCGAGGGTGGCACCACCCTGCTGTCCACCCCGGAGGCCGACGAGCGGACGTCGCGCGCCTGGCGGCTCTACCGGCGGTTCGGCTTCGTCGACGTGCTGCGGCACTTCCGCTTCCCCGGCGACGAGCGGCCCTTCGGGGTGCTCGGCCGGGACCTGCCACTGCCCCGCCCCGACACGTCCGGGCCGGCCGCGTCGTGACCCGCCGGCACGTCCCCTGGCTGCTGCTGGCCCTGCTGGTGCTGATCCAGATCTGCTACCCGCTCACCGGCGGGGTCACCCGGGCCCGGCTCACCGTCGCCACGGTCGTGCTGGGCTACCTGCTCGCGGTGGGGCACGCGCTGCTCACCCGGGGCCCCCGCACGGCGGCGGCGCTGGTCGCGGTGGCCACCGGCGGCGGGTTCGCCATCGAGGCGCTGGGGGTGGCGACGGGCTTCCCGTTCGGCAGCTACGACTACTCGGGCGAGCTGGGGCCGAAGCTGGCCGGGGTGCCGTTGATCATCCCGCTGGCCTGGACCTGGATGGCCTGGCCCGCCTGGCTGGCCGCCGTCCGGCTGACCACGCCCGCCGGCCGGGCCCCCGGCGCCGGGCCGGCCGGCCCGAGGACGACCGGGCGGACGCACGTCGGGCGGGTGGCGTTGGCCACCGTCGGGCTGGCCGGCTGGGACCTCTTCCTCGACCCGCAGATGGTGGCCGAGGGCTACTGGGTGTGGCGCGACGCCACCCCGGCGCTGCCCGGCCTGCCCGGCATCCCGGTCAGCAACTACCTGGGCTGGCTGCTGTTCGCGGTGCTGCTGATGAGCGCGCTGCGCCCGCTGGCCGGGCCGGCCGTCGCGGTCACCGGCTCCCGCGACGCCCCGATGTTCGCCCTCTACCTGTGGACGTACCTGTCCAGCGTGCTGGCGCACGCGGTGTTCCTCCGGTTGCCCGCCTCGGCGCTCTGGGGCGCGGCCGGCATGGCGGTGGTGGCGGTGCCGCTGGCGGTGACCCTGCTGCGCGCCCGCCGCCGGCCCGCCGACCGGCCGGCACCGGCCCGCACCGGCGTCGACGCCCCGGCATGAGCCCCTCCGGGTCGGTGACCGTCGTCGCGCTCGTGCTGGCCGTCGCGGTGACCGCGCTGACCGCGCACACCTGGGTCAACGCCCGGTACTTCCTGCGCCGGCCCGTCGACGGCCCGGTCGGGGTCGACGAGACCGTGGCGGTGCTGCTGCCGCTGCGCGACGAGGCCGACCGGGTCACCCCGTGCCTGCGCGCGCTGCTCGCCCAGCAGGGGGTGCCGGGGCTGCGGATCGTGGTGCTCGACGACGGTTCGACCGACGGCACCGCCGAGGTGGTCCGCGCGGTCGTCGGCGACGACCCCCGGGTCACCCTGCGCACCGGGGTCACCCCGCCGCCGGGCTGGCTGGGCAAGCCGTACGCCTGCCACCAGCTCGCCGGGCACGCCGGGCCGGCCGCCACCGTGTACGCCTTCGTCGACGCGGACGTGGTGCTCACCCCGTACGCGGTGGCGGCGGCGGTGGGTGAGCTGCGCGCGGCGCGGGCGACGCTGCTGTCGGCGTACCCGAAAATTCTGGTGCGGACGGTGGGTGACCGGCTGGTGCAGCCGCTGTTGCAGTGGTTGTGGCTGACCTTCCTGCCGCTGCGTGCGATGGAACGCTCGGCGCGGCCGTCGCTGGCCGCCGCCGGTGGTCAGTTCCTGCTGGTGGACCGGGCCGGCTACGAGCGGGCCGGCGGGCACGCCGCCGTCGCCGACCGGGTGCTTGAGGACATCGAGCTGGCGCGCGCGGTGAAACGCGCAGGCGGCCGGATCGCGCTGGCCGACGGCTCCCGGCTGGCCGCCTGCCGGATGTACGAGACCTGGCCGCAGCTGCGCGACGGCTACACCAAGTCGCTCTGGGCCACCTTCGGCCACCCCGGCGCCGCCGTGGCCGTGGTCACCGCGCTGCTCCTGCTCTACACCGCGCCGCCGCTGCTGGCGGTGGCGGCGCTGGTGGCGGGTTCGCCGCCGGCCGCCGGGCTGGCCCTGACCGGGTACGCCGCGGGAGTCGCCGGGCGGGTGGTCAGCGCCCGCGCCACCGGCGGCCGGGCCTGGCCCGACGCGCTGGCCCACCCCGGCTCGGTCGTGGTGCTCGGCTGGCTGACGCTGCGGTCGTACCATCTGCGGAAGCGGCGTCGCCTGTCCTGGCGTGGCCGCCCGGTCAGCTAGGAGGCGCGGCATGGCGCGGATCGTGGTCATCGGCGCCGGCGTGGGCGGGCTGGCCACCGCCGCCCGGCTGGCCGTCAGCGGGCACGAGGTGACCGTCTTCGAACGGTCCGACACCGTCGGCGGCAAGCTCGGCCGGTACGTCCACGACACCCCGGCGGGCAGCTTCCACTTCGACACCGGGCCGAGCCTGCTCACCCTGCCGCAGGTCTTCCACGACCTGTTCGAGGCCACCGGCGCGAAACTCGACGAGTACCTCGACCTGACCCCGCTGGACCCGATCGTGCGGCACGTCTTCCCCGGCGGCGGGCCGGCCCTCGACTCGTGCGCCGACCCGGACGAGTTCGCCGCCCGCATCGGCGCCGCCCTCGGTGACCGGGCCGCCGCCGACTGGCGGCGGCTGTGGCGGCGGGCCGCCCGGGTCTGGGAGGCGTCGCACCGGGACATCCTGCGGCGGACCGTCGACTCGCCGCGCGACCTGGCGGCGCTGGCCTGGCGGTTGGGTGACCTGGCCGCCATCGGTCCCGGCCGCACCCTGCGCGGGCTGGGCCGCAGCCACCTGTCCGACCCCCGGCTGCGGATGCTGCTCGACCGGTACGCCACCTACACCGGCGCGGACCCGCGCCGGGCCCCGGCCGCGCTGGTCGCCGTCCCGTACGCCGAGCTGGCCTTCGGCGGCTGGTACCTGCGCGGCGGGCTGGGCACCCTGGCCGACGCGCTGCTGTCGCGCTGCCTGGACCTGGGCGTGACGGTCCGCACCGGGGAGACGGTCACCCGGATCGACGCCGCCGGGGGCCGGGTGCACGGGGTACGCCTCGCCGGGGTGCACGCACCCGTCCCCGCCGACGTGGTCGTCGCCAACGCCGACGCGCTCACCGTCTACCGGGACCTGCTGCCGCACCCGGGCCGGCTGGCCGCGCTCACCGACCGCAGCCTGGCCGGCTTCGTGCTGCTGCTCGGGGTACGCGGGGACTCCGGGCTGGCCCACCACAACGTCTTCTTCCCCACCGACTACGACGCCGAGTTCGACGCCGTGTTCGGCGCACCCGGGCGTGGGGTGCGGGCCCGGCCGGCGACCGACCCGACGGTCTTCGTCACCGTGGCCGACGACCCGATGGTCCGCCCGGCCGGGCACGAGGCGTGGTTCGTGCTGGTCAACGCCGCCCGCCACGGCACCGCCCCGGACTCCGTGGACTGGCGTCGGCCGGGGCTCGCCGACGCGTACGCCGACCGGATCCTCGACGTGCTCGCCGCGCGCGGGGTCGACGTCCGGGACCGGCTGGTGTTCCGCGAGATCCGTACCCCCGCCGACCTGGACGCCGCGACCGCCGCGCCCGGCGGGTCGATCTACGGCACGGCCGGTGGGCTGCTCCGCCCGGCCAACCGGGGCCCGGCGCACGGGTTGTGGCTGGTCGGCGGCTCCACCCACCCCGGCGGCGGCCTGCCCATGGTCACCCTGTCGGCGCAGATCGTCGCCGACGAGATCGGCCCCGCCTGGTAGGCCCCCGCCCCTGCCCGGGCCGCCGGGCGGGCGGGTAGTCGCTGTTGAGGCTAAACAGCGGTGTCCCACGTCTCGGAAGCCGCTGTCTCGCCGACATTGAGTCGATCATCGCCCGGCCGCGCCGCCGACCAGGCGGCAGGGAGTGTGTGGCCGGGGGGATCCCGGGGCGGGGAGCGGGTCGCGGTGACCGGCGGGGGCGGTCAGCCGGCGTCGAGCAGGGCGCGGCGGACCGTGGACAGCAGCTGACCCAGGCCGAAGCCGGCCAGCAGCACCCAGACGGCGGTGGCCATGGTGATGGTGCCGGCGGCCAGGTCGGGGTCGACCAGCCCGGTCAGCCCGGCCAGCAGCAGCCCGACCAGGGCGACGCAGACCCGGGTGGGCCGCTCCCCCACGGTGACCGCGCCGATCTCCCGCATCCCGGCGGCCACCGCGCGGGCCCGCACGTACTCGTGCAGCCAGGACAGCGCGCCGGCCGCGACCACCAGCGCACCCGGCGCTCCGACCAGCCAGAACGCCGCCAGCCAGGCGATCTCCCCGAGCCGGTCGGCAACCGAGTCGTAGACGTAGCCGAGCCGGGTGGTCCGGCCGGTGGCGACCGCCACCGCCCCGTCGACGCTGTCGGCGACCGAGGCGAGCAGCACGAACAGCGCGCCGACGATCGGCCCGTGGGCCGACCGGGCGCTGAACAACGGCACGCACAGGCACAGCAGCACCCCGCCGACGGTCACCGCGGTCGGGGTCACCCGCAGCCGACCCAGCACGTAACCGACGTGGTACGCGAAACGCAGCCAGGCACGGACCACCGGCGCGGCGACCCGGGGGTCGAAGCCGCCGTGCAACCGCGCCCACGCGGTCGCGTACTCGTCCCACTTCAGCTGTGTGCCCACCATCGGTCAACCGTCGCAGCGCGGTCGAGGTGTCGGGGCCGGCGCGTTCACACCCGGGCGTCGGCCCGCAGGCTGCGCCACACCTCCCGGGTCGCGGGGGAACGGTTGAGGGTGATGAAGTGGATGCCGGGCACCCCCTCGTCGAGCAGCCGGGCGCACATCTCGCTGGCCTGTTCGATGCCGAGCCGGCGGACCGCCTCCGGGTCGTCGGCGACCCGCTCGAACCGCGCGGCCAGCGCGGGCGGGAACGGCGCGCCGGACAGCTGCACGGAGCGTTCGATGGTGCCGATCTGGGTCACCGGCATCACCCCGGCCAGGATCGGGGTGTCGCAGCCGGCCGCCGCCACCCGGTCGCGCAGCCGCAGGTAGTCGTCGGCGTCGAAGAACATCTGGGTGATGGCGAACTCCGCGCCCGCCCGGCACTTGCGGACGAAGTGCGCGGTGTCGCTGGCCACGTCGGCCGAGCGGGGGTGCTTGTAGGGGAAGGCGGCCACCCCGACGCTGAAGTCGCCGGCCCCGCGGACCAGCCGGACCAGGTCCTCGGCGTAGTCGACGCCCTCGGGGTGGCGGACCCACTCGCCGCCCGGATCGCCGGGCGGGTCGCCCCGGACGGCGAGCACGTTGCGCACCCCCACGCCGGCCAGCCGCCCGATCACGTTGCGCAGCTCGGCGACGGAGTGGTTGACGGCGGTCAGGTGGGCCATCGGCAGCAGGGTGGTCTCGGTGGCGATCCGTTCGGTCACCGCGACCGTGGTGTCCCGGGTCGAGCCGCCGGCCCCGTAGGTGATCGACACGAACGACGGGCGCAGCGGCTCCAGCTCCCGGATCGCCTGCCAGAGCAGCCGCTCCCCCTGCGCCGTCTTGGGTGGGAAGAACTCGAAGGAGAACGTCGGCTGGCGGTCGCGGATCAGCTCCCCGATCGCCGGCTGGGGATTGGGAAGGACGGAGGGAAGACCGAGCGCCACGTGACGACTCTAGCGGGCGTCACCGCCCGCCCTCACACACTTCCCACCGGAGCATCGACACCCGCCGAAACCCGGCCTCGGCCGCAGCGGCGGACGACGTCGTACCCCGGGGGTAAAACGAGGGGGCGCGGGTGGCGTCGGTGGGGGCCGACGCCCGGGGTCACGCGCGGGGGTCGGCAGCACCCGACCGTGGCCGTCGGCCGCCCTGCCGGGCGGACGGGCCGCGCCCACATCCGCCGGAGGACCGATGACCCCGTCCGACCCCCGCCCGCTCGGGCCGCTGATCACGCACCTCCGGCTGGCCCGGGGCTGGAGCCAGCGGCGGCTCGCCGACGAACTCTGCGCCGCCGCCGGCACGGCCACCCTGACCCGGCACGAGGTGTCCCGCTGGGAACGCTCGGTGCGCGTCCCGGGCGACCGCTGGCGGCGGCAGCTCGCCGTCGTGCTCGACGCCCCGATCGGGCCGCCGGCCCGCCGGGCCGCCCCGCGTCCGGCGCGCCGGGCCGGGAAAGCCGCACCGGGGCCGACGGGCCGAGCGGCCCGCGGACGAGCCGGACGGCGTCCGCAGGGGCCGGTCCGCCACCGGAGCGACGGTGGGCCGGCCCGGTGTCGGGCACCGCCGGCGTCCCGTCCGGCCGGCCGCCCCGCCGTCCGGCCGGCCCTGGCCGGGGCGCAGACCGGGGTGACGCGCCGAGGCGCTGGTGAGGCGGTGGCGGTGGGGACCGGCTAGCGTCGTGGCGTGACCCACGCTGCTCCCGTCTCCCCCGTCGACCGTGCCGGCCTACGGCAGCGGGTCGACAAGGCGCTGACCGAGTTCCTGGCCGGCCGGCGTAGCTGGATGGCCGGCATCGACGACGCCCTGACGCCGATCGCCGAGACCATCGAGGGGTTCGTGCTCGGCGGCGGCAAGCGGCTGCGCCCGGCGTTCGCGTACTGGGGGTTCCGGGGGGCCGGCGGGGTGGACGCCGACCAGGTGGTGACCGCCCTGGCGGCGCTGGAGTTCTTCCAGGCCAGCGCCCTGATCCACGACGACCTGATGGACCGCTCGGACACCCGGCGCGGCGAGCCCGCCGTGCACCGGCGGTTCGCCACCCGGCACCGCACCCACGGGTGGGGCGGCGACCCGGACGCCTTCGGCGACGCGGCGGCGATCCTGCTCGGTGACCTCTGCCTGGTCTGGTCCGACGAGCTGCTGCACTCCGCCGGGCTGGACCCGCACACGGTGGCGCGGGCCCGGCCGGTCTTCGACGAGATGCGCGGCGAGGTCACCGTCGGGCAGTACCTGGACGTGCTGACCCAGGCCACCGGGGAGGTCTCGCTGGACCGGGCGGGCAAGGTGGCCCGGTACAAGTCAGCCAAGTACACCGTCGAGCGGCCGTTGCTGCTCGGTGCCGCGCTCGCCGACGCGTCCGCCGACGTGCGCACCGCCTACTCGGCGTACGGGTTGCCGCTCGGTGAGGCGTTCCAGCTCCGCGACGACGTGCTCGGGGTGTTCGGCGACCCGGCGCAGACCGGCAAGCCGGCCGGGGACGACCTGCGTGAGGGCAAGCGCACCTACCTGGTCGCGGCGGCGGTCCAGGCCGCCGACGAGGCCGGCCGGGAGCTGCTGCTCGGCCGGCTCGGCGATCCGGAGCTGGACGAGGACGGGGTGACCCGGCTGCGTGAGCTCATCTCCGGCACCGGCGCACTGGCCCGTACCGAACAGCGCATCGTCACCCTGACCGACGCCGCGCTGGCCGCCCTGGCCGGCGTCGACCTCGACACCGAGGCCCGGCAGGCCCTGGTGGACCTCGCCATCGCCGCCACCCGCCGCGCCGACTGACCCCTCAGGCGGGGCGGGTCAGAAGCCGAGGGCCTGGGCGCGGCGTTTGACCTCGCGGGCGTGGTCGCCACCGAGGGTCGCCGCGCCCGTGCCACCGGAGAGGGTGTCGTCGGGCTCGTAGAGCCAGCGCAGGGCGGCCTCGTCGTCGTAGCCGGCGTCGGCGAGCAGGGTCAGCACGCCGGGCAGGTGCTTGAGCACCGTCTTGTTGGCGACCAGGTCGGCGGGAATCCGGCGCACCCCGTCGCGGCGGACGGCGAGCAGTTCGCGGTCCCGGATCATCTGGTGGACCTTGCTGATGGACAGGTCGAGCCGCTCGGCGACGTCCGGGAGGGTGAGCCACGCGGCCGGGTCACTGGGGCCGCCGAGGTCGCTGCCGGCGGACTGGTCGGCGGGTACGGGTTCGGTCACCGGACCACCCTGCCACGTCGCCCGGCCGCCCGTGCAGCGGCACCCCGTCGGGCCGGGGTGAGCGCGGCGGGACCGGCCGGCACCGACCCCGGCTGTAGCATCCTGTTCAACCTTCACCCTCAGGACACATAGACTCCCTGCCGATGGACATACAGGTCGCCGACACGTTGCTGGGCTCGCTGCTCGACGGGCGCTACCGCATTCGCGGTCGCGTGGCCCGTGGCGGCATGGCGACCGTGTACACCGCCACCGACGAGCGCCTGGAGCGTACCGTCGCGGTGAAGATCATCCACCCGTCCCAGGCCGCCGACGCGCGGTCCCGGATGGCGGGCTTCCCGGACCGGTTCACCGACGAGGCCAAGGCCATCGCCCGGCTGACCCACCCGAACGTGGTCGCCGTCTACGACCAGGGCACCCACCAGGGGCTGCCCTACCTCGTGATGGAGTATGTCCGGGGCCGCACCCTGCGCGAGGTGCTGGCCGAACGCCGCCGGCTCAACCCCGACGAGGCACTGGCGATCCTGGAGCAGATGCTCGCCGCGATCGCCGCCGCACACCGGGCCGGGCTGGTCCACCGCGACGTCAAGCCGGAGAACGTGCTGGTGGCCGAGGCGCCCACCGGCGGGGTGGCCAACCTGGTCGACAGCGTGGTCAAGGTCGCCGACTTCGGCCTGGCCCGCGCGGTGGAGGCCAGCGCCGAGGAGGGCGACGGCAACCAGCTGATGGCGACCGTCGCGTACGTGGCGCCGGAGCTGGTCACCGACGGGCGCGCCGACCCGCGTACCGACGTCTACTCGGCGGGCATCGTGCTGTTCGAGATGCTCACCGGCCGGGTGCCGTACGACGGGGACCGCCCGGTCGACGTGGCCTGGCAGCACGTCGACAAGGACGTCCCGGCCCCGTCGGTCCTGGTGCCCGGCCTGCCCCGGGTGCTCGACGAGCTGGTCGCGCGGGCGACCCGGCGGGACCCGGGCGCCCGGCCGGCCGACGCGGGCGCCCTGCTGGCCGAGGTGCAGGTGGCCCGGGACGACCTGGGCAACCCGAACGCGCACACCGCCGTGCTGGGCCGGGTGGCCGGGGAGCTGCCCGCGGTGGCCGAGCCGACGATGGTGGTCGCGGCGGTCAGCCCGGTGACCCGGCCGACCTGGGCCCGGTTGCCCGAGCCGGCCGTCCCGCAGCGCCCGCACCGGCGGCGGGCCACCGAGGACACCGGCCTGGGGTCCCGGCTGGCGGAGCTGCGTACCCGGGTGATGGGCACCCCGCGCGGGCGGCTGTCGGTCGCGGCGGCCGTGGTGGTGGTCGGCCTGCTCGCCGCGATGGGCGGCTGGTGGGTGGGGGTGGGCCGGTACACGGTCGCGCCGCAGCTGGTGAACCTGAGCCGGGCCGACGCGCAGGCGCAGGCGGACCGGGCGGGCTTCCGGGTCGCCTTCGCCGAGCCACGCTACGACGAGAAGATCCCCCGCGACGGGGTGATCGCCCAGGACCCGGGCTCGGCTGCCAAGATCCTCAAGGGTGGCACCATCACGCTGACCCTCTCCCTGGGCCCGGAGCGGTTCCCGCTGCCGGACGTCGTCGGCAAGGAGTTCGACCTGGCCGAGGCCGACCTGACCAGCGCGAAGCTGGTGGTCGCCAAGGGCACCCCCCGCTACGACGACAACCTGCCGGCCGGGGTGGTGGTGGACACCAACCCGAAGGTGGGCACCGAGGTGAAACCGGGCACCAAGGTGACCGTCATCCTCAGCCGGGGCCGTGCCCCGATCACGGTGCCCGACCTGGTCGGCAAGAGTCTCAACGACGCCCGCGCCACCCTGTCCCGGCTCGGCCTGGAGCCGGTCGAGACGTACAAGGAATCCGACAAGCCACGCGACGAGGTCCTCGGGCAGAGCCCGGCCGACGGCGCGGGCGTGGAGAAGGGCACCAAGGTCAAGCTGGACGTCAGCAAGGGCCCGCCGCAGGTGACCGTCCCCCGGGTGGTCGACCTGCCCTGCCAGCAGGCCAAGCAGCAGTTGGAGGGCGCCGGGTTCACGGTGAACGTCCAGTTCAACCCCAACGGCATCGTCCGGTTCCAGAACCCGGGCGAGAACTCGCAGGTGCCGCCGGGCACGCCGGTCACCCTGGGCTGCCTGTGAGCGCCCACCGGCCGGTCGGCTCGCACACCCCCACCTCGGGTGGGCTGGCCAGGGCGGCCCTGCCGTACGTGGACGCGACCGGCTCCCGGGTGGTGCAGGTCTACGTCTCCAACTCGCGGGGCTGGGCGCTGCCGCCCGGCGACCCGGCCCAGGACGCGCTGTTCGCCGAGGGCTGCGCCGCCCGGGGCGTACCGGTCTACATCCACGCGTCGTTGCTGGTCAACCTCGGTTCGCCCACGGCGGCGACGGTGGAGAAGTCGGCGCAGACGCTGGCGCACGCGCTGCGCCGGGGGCGGGCGATCGGGGCGCGGGGCGTGGTGTTCCACGCCGGCAGCGCGGTCGACGCCGGCTACGCCGAGACCGCCCTACGGCAGGTACGCGAGGCGCTGCTGCCGCTGCTCGACGAGACCACCGCCAGCGGCGGTCCGTTGCTGCTGGTGGAGCCGAGCGCCGGTGGCGGCCGGTCACTGGCCTCCCGGGTGGAGCACCTCGGCCCCTACCTGGACGCGGTCGACCGGCATCCGGGGCTGGGCGTCTGCTTCGACACCTGCCACGCCTGGGCGGCCGGGCACGACCTGGCCGTGCCGGGAGGCATGACGGCGACCCTGGACACCCTGGTCGCCACGGTCGGGGCGGACCGGCTCAAGCTGATCCACGCCAACGACTCCAAGGACCTGTGCGGCTCGACCCGGGACCGGCACGAGAACATCGGCAAGGGCAACATCGGCGAGCCGGCCTTCGCCGAGTTGATGGCCCACCCGGCGACCGCCGGCATCCCCGTCGTCGTGGAAACCCCCACCGAGCAACATGAGGGCCACGCCACCGACATAGCCACCCTCACCCGCCTCCACCCCTGACGGCCGCCCGCTCCCCCGCACCCCATCCCCCCACTCGACGCCCCCGGCTCGACACGGCTGGCTCGGTGCCCCCGGCTCGGTGCCCCCGGTGATCAAGAGGTTTGCGCGGTGATCAAGAGGTTTGCGTCACGTTTGATCTCCAGGCTGACGCAAACCTCTTGATCGACACCCGAAGGCCCCGGAGGGCCCGGAGGGCCCGAAGGCCCCGGAGGCCCGGAGGGTCCGGAGGCGCGGGCCGCTCCGGTGGGGGGTCAGGGGGCGAGGAGGTGGGAAAGGATCTTGGCGGCGTGGTCGATGGCGGCGTCGTCGGCGTCGAGGTGGGTGACCAGTCGGGCGGTACGGGGGCCGAGCACCGACAGCAGCACCCCCTCGGCCCGGGCGGCGGTGGCCAGGGCCCGCGCGTCGAGCCGGTGCCCGGTCAGGTCCAGTGGCACGATGTTGGTGCGCACCGGGCCGGCGAGCACCCCGCACGGGGCGAGCGCCTCGGCGAGCCGGGCGGCCCGGGCGTGGTCGTCGGCGAGCCGGTCGAGGTGGTGGGCCAGGGCGTACCGGCCGGCGGCGGCGAGCACCCCGACCTGCCGCATTCCGCCGCCCATCCGCTTGCGCAGGAACCGGGCCCGCTCGATCCGCGCGGCACTGCCCACGACCAGCGAGCCGACCGGCGCGCCGAGACCCTTGGAGAGGCAGACCGACAGGGTGTCGAAGAGCGCGCCGTACTCGTGCAGCGGCACCCCGTCGGCGACGTGCGCGTGCCAGATCCGGGCGCCGTCGCAGTGCAGGGCGAGGCCGGCGGCGTCGGCGACCCGACGCAGCTCCCGCAGGGTCGTCAGCGGGATCACCCCGCCACCGCCCCGGTTGTAGGTCTGCTCCACGGCGATCGCGCGGGTCGGCACCGCGAAGTAGCCGTCCGGTCGGATCATCGCCTCCACCACGCCCGGGTCCAGTCCCGCGCCGAGGGGCGGCCAGGTCCGCGTGGAGATCGCACCGTACGCCGCCGCCGCCCCGACCTCGTACGTCACCACGTGCGCGTCGGCGTCGCAGAGCAGCTCGTCACCGGGCGGGACGACCAGTTGCAGGGCGATCTGGTTGGCCATCGTCCCGGTCGGGGCGAAGAGCGCCGCCTCGTGCCCGAACAGCGCGGCGACCTCGGCCTCCAGCGCGTTGACCGTCGGGTCCTCGGCGTAGACGTCATCGCCGACCTCGGCGGCGGCCATCGCCTCCCGCATCCCGGCGGTCGGTCGGGTCACCGTGTCGGAACGCAGGTCGGCCACCGGACCGACACCCGCCGTGAGGTCAGCCACGGAGCATCTCGGCCACCAGGAAGGCCAGTTCCAGCGACTGCTGGGTGTTCAGCCGGGGGTCGCAGGCGGTCTCGTACCGGCCGGGCAGGTCGAGGTCCTCGATGCCCTGGGCGCCGCCGAGGCACTCGGTGACGTCCTCACCGGTCAGCTCGACGTGGATGCCGCCCGGGTGGGTGTCCAGCCCCCGGTGCACCTCGAAGTAGCCGAGCACCTCGTCGACGATCCGGTCGAAGTGCCGGGTCTTGTAGCCGTTGGAGGACTCGTGGGTGTTGCCGTGCATCGGGTCGCACTGCCACACCACCTTGGCCCCGGCGGCGGTGACCTTGGCCACGATCGGCGGCAACGCGTCGCGGACCTTGTGGTTGCCCATCCGGCTGATCAGGGTCAGCCGGCCGGGGATGTTGTCCGGGTTGAGCTTCTCGCACAGCTCGATCGCCTCGTCGGGCCGGGTGGTCGGGCCGAGCTTCACACCGATCGGGTTGGCGATGCGGGAGATGAAGTCGATGTGCGCGCCGTCGAGCTGCCGGGTCCGCTCGCCGACCCAGAGGAAGTGCCCGGACAGCCCGTACGCCCGGCGGTCGGAGACCCGGGTCAGCGCCCGGTCGTACTCCAGGGCGAGCGCCTCGTGGGAGCAGTAGAGGGTGACGGTACGCAGCGCCTCGTCCTCGGTCATCCCGCAGGCCCGGATGAACGCGATGGCCCGGTCGATCTCCCGGGCGATCGCCTCGTAGCGCTCCCCCGCCGGGGAGTTCTTGACGAAGCCCTTGTTCCAGTCGTGCACCGCGTGCAGGTCGGCCAGGCCGCCCGCCAGGTAGGCGCGCAGCATGTTCATCGCGGCGGCCGAGTTCGCGTACGCCCGGATCATGCGCTGCGGGTCGGCGACCCGGGCGGCCGGGTCGGCCTCCAGCGAGTTGATCATGTCGCCGCGGTAGGCGGGCAGCCCCCGGGCGTCGGTCGGCAGCGACCGGGGCTTGGTGTACTGGCCGGCGACCCGGGCCACCTTCACCACCGGCAGGGACGCGCCGTAGGTGAGCACGATCGCCATCTGGAGCAGGGTGCGGGCGTTGGCCAGCAGGTGGCTCTCGGTGTTGTCGGCGAAGGTCTCGGCGCAGTCGCCGCCCTGGAGCAGGAACGCCTTGCCCTCGCAGACCAGCGCCAGCTTGCGACGGAGCTGGTCGACCTCGTAGGGGGCGACCACCGACGGCACGGTGTCGAGAACCTTGCACACCTCGGCGACCTGGGCCGGGTCGGACCACGGCGGGATCTGCTGACGGGGCAGGTCACGCCACCGGTCGAGACCGAGGGCGGCGTCCTCGGCCGAGTCGACGGTGGGGCGACTGGTCTGCAGCCCGGGGCTGCTCACGGCGGGGTAGCTCAGCTGATGCCACTCATGGCGCATGGGGAAAAGCGTACGGCGACGGTCCGGACGCCGCGCCTCCGAGGGGCGGGGTTCCGGAGGTTGGGAGTCAGGGGGTCGGCGACGGCGCGGGGCTGTGCCCGCCGGGTTCCTCGCCCGCGATGCACCAGTCCGCGCCGTCCCGGGTGACGGTGAACAGCAGCGGCCGGGTGACCTTCTTCGACCCCACCGAAACGGTCACCGAGGTGCTGACCTCCTGTCCCCGGTCACCGGTGCGGATGTCGGTGATGGTCGCGGCGGGCACCTCGAAATGGTCGGCGAAATCACCGTTCGGCCCGGTCGCGGCGGCGTCGAACCCCGCCTGCATCGTCGCGCAGAGCTGGTTGCGGCCGGCCGCCGGGTCCTTGGCGGCCATCGCGTCGAGGTACGCCTGGACCCGCTCCCGGGCCTTGGCCGACGCCTCCTGGGCGGGCACCCGGCTGGGCCCGCCGTCGGCCTCGCCGTCGCCGTTCTGGCCGCAGCCGAGCAGGGCGAACGGCAGCAGGGCCAGCGGTACGACGCCGGCGGTGCGGAGCCTGCGACCCATGCGTCCTCCCGGGGTGCGGATGTCGACGGTACGGATGCCGAGCGGCGAGTCTGCCACACCGCACCCGTACGGTGGCAACCCGTCACGGCCGCGCCGGCCCGGCCGGTCGGCGTTTCGCCGGGCGGAACCGCCGTCGACCGGGCCGGACAGCCGGGCGGGGAGGGACCGGTGGCCGGTCCCTCCCCGCGCGGGTGGTGCGCCGGGCGCTCGGCTCAGCCGAGGCCGCCCTTGATGGCGCCGATCAGCTCGCCGTTGCTCGTGTCGCCGGAGAGTTCCCAGAAGAACGCGCCGCCGAGGCCCTGGTTCTTGGCGTAGGTCATCTTGCCGCCGATGGTGGCCGGCGTGTCGTAGCTCCACCAGTTGCTGCCGCACTTGGCGTACGCCGTACCGGCGATCGTGCCGGTGGCCGGGCAGGTGTTCTTCAGCACCTTGTAGTCCTCGATGCCCGCCTCGTAGGTGCCGGGGGCAGCGCCGGTGGCGGTACCGCCCGGGGCGGCCTGGGTCACCCCGGTCCAGCCGCGGCCGTAGAAGCCGATGCCGAGCAGCAGCTTGCCGGCCGGCACGCCCTTGGACTTGAGCTTCTGGATCGCCGCGTCGGAGTTGAAGCCCTGCTGCGGAATCCCGGTGTACGAGGTGAGCGGCGAGTGCGGGGCGGTGGGACCCTGGGCGTTGAACGCGCCGAAGTAGTCGTACGTCATCGGCATCAGCCAGTTGAGGTTGCCCACCGCACCGGCGTAGTCGGTGGCGTCGATCTTGCCGCCGTTGCTGCCGTCGGCGGTGATCGCGGCGGTGACCAGGGCCGACGAGCCGAACCTGGCCCGCAGTGCGGAGATCACGTTCTTGAACGCGTTCGGGCCGCTGCTGTCACAGCTCAGACCGCAGGCGTTGGGGTACTCCCAGTCGACGTCGATGCCGTCGAAGACGTCCGCCCAGCGCGGGTCCTCGACCAGGTTGTAGCAGCTCTCGGCGAACGCGGCCGGGTTCTGCGCGGCCTGGGTGAAGCCCCCCGACCAGGTCCAGCCGCCGAAGGACCAGATCACCTTGAGGTGCGGGTACATCTTCTTGAGCTTGCGCAACTGGTTGAAGCTGCCGCGCAGCGGCTGGTCCCAGGTGTCGGCGACGCCGTCCACGCTGTCGGCCGCGGTGTACGCCTTGTCGTAGTCGGCGTAGCTGTCCCCGATCGTGCACCGCCCGCCGGTGGTGTTGCCGAAGGCGTACAGGATGTGGGTGAGCTTGGCGGCGGAGCCGCTCGTGGCGATGTTCTTGACGTGGTAGTTGCGCCCGTAGACGCCCCACTCGGCGAAGTAGCCGACGACCTTCCTGTCCCCGCTGGGCGGTGGGGTGGTGGGCGGCGGGGTCGTCGGCGGGGCGGTGGTGGGTGGGGCCGTGGTGGGTGGCGGGGTCGTCGGCGGCTTCGTGGTGGTGGGCGGGGTGCCCCCGCCGCACGACACGCCGTTGATCGTGCAGTTCAGCGGCGCCCGGTACGGCCCGGTGCCGTTGTAGCCCCAGCTGAAGCTGGCCCCCGGGGCGAGCGGCCCGGCCCAGCTCTTCTTCACCGCCACGTAGTGGTTGCCGCTGCTGGTGACGTCGGCGTCCCAGAAGCTGCTGATGGTGGTGCCGGACGGCAGGTCGAACTCGATACGCCAGGTGCTGACGCTGGCGCTGGAGCCGTTGGTGACGGTGACCCGCCCCTCGTGCCCGGTGCCCCAGTCCTGGGCCGAGGCGAATGTCGCGGTGACGCTTCCGGCGCCGAACGCCGAGGTCACCGGTACCGCCGCCACGGTCAGCGCCATGACGGCACCGGCCCAGAGGGCGCGGCGGAGCGATCTCTTCATGAGGCGCCTCCTCAAACAGTTAGGAAACTTTCCAAATCGATGGGGAGACGCTACTCACACCGTCATCACTTCGTCAAGATGCGCATCCGTCGATTCATCAACGCCCCGGACCGGGAGGGACGGCTCGACCGCCTACACCCCCACCCACCACCCACCCCAGCCCATGATCAAATTGCCGAAATGTAGACGACACGCTGGAGAGAGTGCTTCACATCGCAATGTGATCTTGAAGCTCCACGGCAGGTTTCCGAGGTGCGGGCCGCCGGGGGCGAGGCGGGGGCGGCTGGGGCGACGTGCACCACGCGTAGCCTCAGGGGATGACCGTCTTCGACATCGAGATCGACGCCCTGGCCGGCGGCCCGGCCGACCTGGCCGACTACCGGGGTCGGGCGCTGCTGGTGGTCAACGTGGCCTCCCGCTGCGGCCTCACCCCGCAGTACGCCGCCCTCCAGGCGTTGGCCACCGGGTACGCCGACCGGGGCCTGGTGGTGCTCGGCGTACCGTGCAACCAGTTCGCCGGGCAGGAACCCGGCACGGCCGCCGAGATCGGCGAGTTCTGCCAGGTCAACTATCGCGTCACCTTTCCGATGACCGAGAAGGTCGACGTCAACGGCCCGGCCCGCCACCCGCTCTACGCGGCGCTGGTCGACACTCCCGACACCGAGGGGCACACCGGGGACGTCCGGTGGAACTTCGAGAAGTTCCTGGTCGCCCCGGACGGTACGGTCGCCGCCCGGTTCGCCCCGACGGTCACGCCGGACTCGGCCGAGCTGCGCGCGGCCATCGAGAAGGTTCTCCCCGCCTGACGGGTCGTCCCCGCCCGGACCGGGCCCGCCCCCACCCACCGCGCCCTGCCCCACGACGCGGACCGTCCCGTCGCCACGAAGGCTCCTTCACACCCTTTCGAGCTGACGACACCATCGAGTCACCGGGACGGACCGTCGGGGAACGGGGACCGAACGGTGAGTCGCCACCGTCATCAGCTCGACAGCGTCCGCACCGACATCGGTGGGTGGGTCGGCGTCCGGCACCCGACCGGGCGACCCGATCAGGCCGGGCCGCAACCACCGGTCCGGGTCGGGAGAACGGCCGTGACCGCGCCGACCCCGGGCGGGGTGACCCCCGAACAGGGCGACGCGGTCACGGTGGAGCCGGCGGGACGCGGATCAGGTCAACGCGGGATACGGGGTCCAGCCGGCGTAGACCAGCGGGTCAGCCGGCGGCGGACCGGAAGACCGGGTAGTAGCCGCCGGACTGGCCGGCCGCCGTCGGGTGGTACGAGACGCCGAGGTTGGCGAAGTTCAACGCGTGCAGCCACTTCTCGCCGTAGCTGCACAGCTGGTGACCGACGAAGATGGACCGTACGTCGGCGAACGTGAAGCCGGCCGAGGTGGCGGCGGTGCGGATGATGTCGTCGATCAGGTTGATGCCTTCGTTGATCTTCGCGCGGGAGTTCGCGCTGAGCCCCACGCAGACCGTGCCGAGCTGGTAGAAGACCGGGTAGCCGACGACCACCACCCGGGCCGACGGCGCACGCGACCTGATCCCGTTGTAGACGGTGGCGAGCTTGGCGGGCAGTTCCGCGCGGGCCTTGTTCTCGGCGGCCTGCACGGCCGCGACGCACTGGGTCTCCCCCTGGAGCACGCAGGTCGACATGATCGTGGTGAACCCGACGTCGTTGCCGCCGATGGTGATGCTGACCAGGGTGGTGGTCGAGGTCAGCGCGGAGAGCTGGTTGTTGACCACGTCGGTGGTGGTCGCGCCGGAGCAGGCCACCGACTTGTACGAGGCCGGCTTGATGTTGGTGTTGTACAGCGCCGGATACGCGTTGGTGCTGCGCTGACAGGAGCCGCTCTCGGAGGTGTAGCTGCCGGCGCCGACACCGGAGGCGTACGAGTCGCCGAGGGCCACGTACCGGTCGGTGGGGGCGGCCTGGACGGGCACCGCCGCGCCGAGGGTCACGCCGATGGACGCCGCGAGACTCACGGCGAGGGTCACGAGTCGGGATCTCCGCACGTCGCACTCCTGGGGGTGGGGAAGTGGTGGTGGGAGATAGATATCACTCAATCATGTGTTTACGGAAGGTCATCGATGGGTAACAGGGGTGACTAGGGGTCGTCATGCACCGCATAACACGTCGATCAGGTCGGGAATACGCACCCGACCGGGCCGGTTGGTCACCGGCATGACAACCGTTGGACTCATCGGCAGCGGCAACATCGGCAGCACCCTGGCCCGGCTGGCGGTCACCGCCGGCCACGACGTGGTGCTCAGCAACTCGCGCGGTCCGGAGACGCTCAAGGACCTGGTCGACGAGCTGGGCATACGGGCCCGCGCAGCCACCCCGGACGAGGCGGCGGCAGCGGGTGACCTGGTGGTGGTCACCATCCCGCTGCGGGCCTACCGGGACGTGCCCGCCGCGCCGCTCGCCGGCAAGACCGTCATCGACACCAACAACTACTACCCGGAGCGCGACGGCAGTATCCCGGAGCTGGACGACGAGTCGACCACCACCAGCGAGCTGCTCCAGCGGCACCTGCCGGAGTCGCGGGTGGTCAAGGCCTTCAACAACATCTACTTCAAGCACCTGCTCGCCCTGGCCCGCCCCTCGGGGGCCGCCGACCGCACCTCGCTGCCGGTCGCCGGGGACGACGACGCGGCCAAGGCCGAGGTCACCGCGTTCATCGACTCCGTCGGGTACGACACGGTCGACGTTGGACCGCTGGCCGAGGGCTGGCGGTTCCAGCGGGACACCGCCGCGTACGGCGTCTTCTACACGGCCGACCCGGCGGCGGGCTACGAGCAGCCGGGCCTGCCGACCGACGCGCAGCGGCTGCGGGACGCCCTGGCCGCCGCCCGCCGCTACGCCGACGCCTGACCGCCGCCCCACCGCGCCGGGCGGGACGGCAGCCGCGAGGCCCGTCCCGCCCGCACGGCCGGCGGTCGACCCGTCGTGGTCAGTGGGGAGCCCGCCACTCGTCGGCCAGCACCGCCCACACCTCCATGTCGACCCGGCCGGCCGGCCCCCAGGCGACCTGACGCAGGGTGCCCTCGTGCCGCATGCCGAGCCGCCGGGCCACCGCGATGCTGCGGACGTTGCCGACGCTGGTCCGCCACTCGACCCGGTGGATGCCGCGTTCCCGGATGGCCCAGTCCACGATCCGGGTCGCCGCCCGGGTGACCAGTCCCCGGCCCTCGGCTGCCGGTTCCAGCCAGCAGCCGGCCTCGGCCACCCCGGTCGCGGTGCTGAACGACACGAACAGCACCCCGCCGACCAGGGTGCCGTCGAGCCAGATCCCCCAGATGCCCCCGGCGTCGTCGGCCCACTTGTCGGCGGAACGACGCAGCACCCGGCGGGCCGACTCCAGGTCGGTGGCCACGAAGGACGCCCCCACCCACGGGGCGATGTGTTCCCGGGCCCGGTCCAGGTGGGCCAGGAACTCCTCAGCCTGCCACGGTGAGAGCGGACGCAGCTCGGCGGTGTCGGTCAACGGCAGCGCGAACACCGGTCAGTGCCTCCCGGACGCGACGGGCAGGCTGAGCCGCAGCGTCGGCCCCACGGTGGGCACGAACCCCAGCGAGCGGTAGAGCGGTTCCCCCTGGGGCGAGGCCCGTAGGTCGATCTTGCCGACCCCGCGCTGCCGGTACCAGTCGAGCAGCGCCTCCAGGCAGGCCCGGGAGTAGCCGCGCCGACGGTGCACCGGCTCGGTGACCACGTTGAACACGTACCCGGTCAGGCCGTCGGGGTTGCCGGGGCCGCCGAGACGCTGCTCGATGGTCCCGGTCGCGCAGGCCGCCAGGACACCGGGGCGGCCGGGGTCGTCGACGACGAAGACCGCCATCAGGTCGGCCGGCTCGGCCAGCCGCCGGTGCAGCACCTCCCGGGCCGCCTGCTGCCAGGGCCCCGGCGCGGGGGCCATCTGGTCGATGTCGGCCAGCATCACCCCACGCAGGCGAACGATCTCACCGGCGTCGGCGACCACGGCCCGTCGAACGTTGATCACGAACGGACGGTACCGGATGGCGGGCAGCGGCCTCCGGACCGCACCACGGTGATCGGAAACGACGGGGACACGACGATCGACCAACTTGCGGTCGGGTCCCGTCCACGGGACGCTGGGGGTCGGCACCGACACCACCTCCGGAGGCGAGATGCCCCAGCTCCGTACCGCGCCGCGCCGGCTGCTCGCCGCCGCCGGCACGCTCCTGCTCGGCACCGCACTGGCCACCGTCGGCGGCACCGGCCCGGCCGGGGCGGCGGCCGGTGACGTCGGCTACGTCCGGCTCGCCCACCTCTCCCCCGACACCCCGGCCGTGGACGTCTACCTCTCCGCCCCGGGCGCGGCGGCCCCGCAGGTCTTCCCCGCCGTCGGCTACGGCGTCGTCTCCCGTTACCTGCCGCTGGCCGTCGGCCGGTACGCGGTGGCGATGCGGCAGGCCGGCGCCCCGGCCAGCGAGCCACCGGTGCTCACCACCGAGGTGGCACTGCGCGCGGGCGAGGCGTACACGGTGGCCGGGGTGGGCCGGTACGCCGACCTCGGCCTGCGGGTGCTCGCCGACGACCTCAGCGCCCCGACGGCCGGCCGGGCGAAGGTGCGGGTCGTCCAGGCGTCCGTACGCGCCCCGGTGGTCGACGTGGCCGCCGACGACGGACCGGCCATCGCCGACGCCGTCCGCTTCGCCACCACCACCGACTACCGGCAGGTCGAGCCGGGACGCTGGCGGCTGCGCCTCGGTGGCGGCGGCGGGCCGGGCACCGACGCCGAGGTGACCCTCACCGCGGGACGGGTCTACTCGCTGCTGGTGCTCGACGGCAAGCGGGGCGGGTTGACCGTCGAGCTGCGCGAGGACGCCCGGGGTGGCGGGACCGCACCGGCGGGCGGGGTGCCGGCGGGAGCCGGCGGGCTGGCCACGGGCGGGCTCGGGGCGTACCCGGTGATGGCCGGCGGGGTGCTCGCGGGGGCCGTGGTGGTGGGCACGACGGTGCTGGTGCGGCGTCGGCGGCGACCGGTCTGGTGACCCGGCCCGGCTTCGCGATCCGCCGGCACCGCGCCCGGCCCGCGCCGGCCGCCGTCCTGGTCGCGGCCGGCGCAGCGTGCTGCCTCGCCGCCGGCACCGGCGTCGTGCTGGCCGCCGGCACCGGCCTCGGCCGGCCGGGCGCGGCACCCCGACCGGTCGCGGTGGCCGGGGCGTGGCAGCCCGGCTGCGTGACCGGTTGCGCCACCGGGGCCGGCACCCCCCGCGCCACCCCGGCATCCCCCACCCGGGTACGCGTCGCGCGGATCGGCGTCGACTCCCCGCTCACCACGCTCGGGCTGGACCGGGCCGGCATCCTGGTCCCCCCGGCGGACTTCACCCGGGCCGGCTGGTACGGCGGCGGCCCGGCACCGGGCGACCCGGGGCCGGCGGTGATCGCCGGTCACCTGGACTCGCGGCGCGGCCCGGCCGTCTTCGCCCGCCTCGGCGAGGTGCGCCCCGGCGACCGGGTCGAGGTGTGGCGGGGCGAGCGCCGGGTGACGTTCCGGGTCACCGGCACGCTGCGCACACCCAAGGACGCCTTCCCCACCGCCACCGTGTACGGCCCGACCCCCGGCCCGGAGCTGCGGCTGATCACCTGCGGGGGCGACTTCGACAGGCGTGTCGGCCACTACCGGGACAACGTGGTGGTCTTCGCCGTCGCCGACCCGCCGGTCGACCCACTTCCCCGCTCGGCGGCCGGCTGACCCGCCCACCGGCACGGCCCCGCACACCCCGCCCGCTAGGCTCCGGCGGTGCGACTGACCAGCGTGGACGACGTCCTGGCCGCCGAACGCCGGCTCGCCGGGCGGATCGTCCGGACCCCGCTCCTGCCCTGCCCGCAACTCGGCGACGAGTTCGCGCTCGACGTCGCGGTCAAGGCGGAGAACCTCCAGCACACCGGCAGCTTCAAGGTCCGGGGAGCATTGAACGCGCTGCTCGCCCTGGCCGAACGGCAGGCGACGCCCACCGGGCTGACCGCCTTCTCCGCCGGCAACCACGCCATGGCGGTGGCCTTCGCCGGGCGCGCCTTCGGCCTGCCCGCCGTCGTCTGCATGCCCCCGCACGCGGTACCCACCAAGATCGAAGCGGTCCGCCGGTGGGGTGGGGAGGTCGTGCTCACCGACGACCTGCTCGCCACCTGCGAGGAGATCACCGCCGAACGCGGCTACCACCTGCTGCCGCCGTTCGACGACCCGGACGTCATCGCCGGCCAGGCCACCCTGGGACGGGAACTGCTTGCCGACGGCCCACCGCCGGGCCTGGTGCTGGTCCCGGTCGGTGGCGGTGGGCTGATCAGCGGGGTGGCCGCCGCCGTCCGCCGGGCCGTGCCGACCGCCCGGATCGTCGGCGTCGAGCCGGCCACCGCCAACGTCGTCGGCCACGCGCTGCGTACCGGCGGCGACGCCCCGGCGACCCGCCCGGTCTCGATGGCCGACGGGTTGGCCGCCCCGTTCGCCGGCCGGCTCACCCTGGCCCACGTCCGGGAGCTGGTGGACGACCTGGTGGAGGTCACCGAGGCGGACATCCGGGCCGCCTGGTGGGACCTGATGGCCGCCACCAGGCTGCTGCTCGAACCGGCGGCGGCGGTCACCCTCGCCGCGCTGCGCACCGGTCGGGTGACCGCCGCCCCCGGCACCCGGACGATCCTGGTCCTCAGCGGCGGCAACGTCTCCCCCACCACGCTCACCACCCTGGCCTGAGCGCCACCGCCCCGGTTGGACGGGCCGGGCCGGTCAGCGGATGGGGCGGCGGCCGGCGAAGCCGCACTCGACGCGGTGGTACCAGCGCACATCGGGGTCGCCCTCCAGCCAGCACCACAGCACCGCCCGGCCCTCGTGTTCGCCGGGGAAGTCGAGCAGCACCGGGGCGATCCCCTTGACCTGGATGTCGTGCGAGTTCAGCTCCTCCAGCACGCCGTGCAGCCGGGCCTCCAGGGCCTTGACCTCGGCCCGACCGCCCAACGCCGACATCCCTCCGTCGGCCAGGTCGGCCCGCAGCTCGGCCAGGTCGGCCCGGATGCCGATCAGCTCGTCGATGCGGGGGTGCAGGGTGGCGACCAGGTACCGCGCCTGGGCGAGAGTGAACACGGGGCCAGTATGGGGCATCCGCGTGATCCGTACCGACCCGTCCGCCGGCTCAGTCGGCCTGCGCGGCCGGTACCGGCCCGGAGCTTTCCCGGGCGACTTCGTCAGCCAGGAGCCCGACGCGAGCCAGGAGCGCCGAGGGGTCGGCAGCCAGGTCGAGTGTGTGGCAGACGATCTCGATCCCGGAGTTGCGGACGACGTGCCTGATGGGCGGGTGCTCGCCGAGGGCATAGACCAGGTGCCCCCGGGGCAACCGGTAGGCGACGCAGTAGGCAAGCATCTGGTAGACGTCCTCACGGGCGGTGTCCGCCTTGTACTTGGCGTCCACCACAGCGCCCACCTCGGCCCGCCTCCGCCGCCACACGATGTCCGGCCGCAGGTCCAGGCGACCCTGCTCGTCCAGATGGTGACGCGCCTGGAAGGTGACCGCGCCGCCGTGTTTCGGCACGATCGCCGCACGGAGGGCGACCGAGAGGAAGTCCTCGTACACCCGCCACATGTCGAGCAGGAAGGCATTGGACAGGATGCCACCCCGGCCGGCCTCGATGGAGGCGTCGGCGAGCACCAGTTCGGCGAGCCGAAGTGCGATGACCAGCCGTTCGTTGAGCCGCGTCCGATGCCAGTGCGGCGCGGGTTCCCCGGGCCGCAGCCGGGGAACGCCGGCCAGCCGCGCGGCGAGATGTCGGAGCATCCGCCGGGAGACGACGTCGATCCCCGGCACCCGCAACATTCGGTCGATCGCGGTGGCGAGGATCCGGTTCTCCGGGATGTCAACCGTGTACTCGTCGTGGCGGATCTCCAGCGGCAGGGGCAGGCCCGGTCGCCGCCCCAGTTGCGCGGTCTCGCGGAGGCGACCGCGAAGCACCGGCGAGGTGTCGTCTACGGTCCGGTAACCCTGGAGCAGACCCTGACGCAGCGCCCGGTCCGTCTGTCGCCACAGGGCAGCCGCCAGCGCCGGCACCAGCCCCGCGTGGTCGGCCAACGGAACGGTCTCATCGCGCCAACCCGTCGGGTTACGGGCGTAGCCGACGAGGAACAGCAGTCGTTCGATCGGCACCTTCGGCTCGATGTGCAGCTCGACGTTGCCGATCCGGGCCGCACCGACCTTCCTGCCGGCGCGCACGGCCCACATCCCGACGGCCGGTCCGGGTCGCACGTCGACCACACCGGCCACGGCCAGCCGACGGGCTTCGTCGGCGTGGAGGCGTACGTGCACGGCAGGGCCGGCCTCGCGGAGCTGGATCAGCGTCATGACCGGGGCGGCAGCGACTCGCGCAATGCGTCGAGGCCGTACCGCTGCTCGACGTCGACGTCGTCGGCGTAGTGGTGCTCGACGAGCAGTGGCAGGATGTCGTGACGCCAGACGCGGTCCAGCCCGTCGGGCCTGGTGTGCACCGACTCCCGCATGAAGTGGGACGGGCCGACCGCGTAGTCGGCGTCTTCGAGCCGGCCGTTGAGCGCATCGAGCAGCTCCGGTGCGTCCGAGTCCAGACCCTCGCGGTCCAGCCAGCGGCGAAGCAGGCCGGCGACCGGGGGCTTCGTCGGATGCAGTTCGACGAAGGCGAATCGACGCCGCATCGCCGCGTCGACCAGGGCGATGGACCGGTCGGCGGTGTTCATGGTGCCGATGAGATAGAGGTTCGGCGGAAGGGTGAACTCCCCGGTCGAATACTGCAATCGGATGCCCTGGTCGCGATACTCAAGCAGGAAGTACAGCTCGCCGAAGATCTTCGCCAGGTTGCCCCGGTTGATCTCGTCGATGATCAGGATGTACGCGATGGAGGGGTTCTCCCGAGCATCGTCGGCGAGCTGGCGCAGCGGGCCGGAGGTGAGCTTGAACCGCAGTGTCCCGTCGTCGCCACTCGCCGGACGGAAGCCCTCGAAGAAGTCCTCGTAGGTGTACGAGGGATGGAACTGAATCAGCTTCACCGCATGCGACTCGGTCAGTTTGGCGGCCAGGTTCTTGGCCAGGAAGGTCTTGCCGGTGCCGGGCGGCCCGTAGAGGATCACCTGCCGACGCTCGGCGAGCAGGTCGCGTAGCTCGGTCAGCCACCGGATGTCAGTCAGCACCTCCTCGGAGATCTGCGGGGTCACGTCGGCCAACCGTGCTTCCGGGGCCGGTTCGACCACCGGCTGCTCCGGTACCAGGTCGGCGAAGAGCCGGTCCAGCGCATCGAGGGCGTCGGTCAGGTCGATCAGGTCGTCCTGGCTCTGCGTCAGGGTGGGCAGTGGCCCGGTCAGGTCGGTGAGGTCGCGGGGCGATCCCACGTTGAGCCACCGGGCCGGGCGACGCAGGTTGGATCGCCGGTCCGGCGACTCGACGAAGTAGGCAAGGCCGTCGACCTGGCCGAGATAGACCTCGCCGCGGTGCATCGTCATCAGGTAGTCCCCGGGCCGCATCCTGCGCAGGAACGCGCTGAAGTAGCCGAGCAGCTTCTCCCGCACCGAGTAGCTCTTGTGCCGGTACTCCTCCTCGACGACCTGCTGGAGGCGCTGCGAGTCCACCTCGTCGTCCAGCTCCGGCAGCTGTGAGGCGGCGAGCGACACCCAGCCCTGCGCCAACCAGTCCGGGACGAGGTCCACCCCGTCGACGTTCGAGCCCCGTACCAGCCAGGCCCGGCGGGCTGCGCTCTCCGGTCCCACCGCCTCGGCCTCCGCCATCCGTTCCCGCAGGAAGTCGGCGGTGATCCGCTGCTCCGTGTTGGCGTGCCGGCCCTCGAATTCGACCCCTTCCCCGGCCAACTGGACGCGGAGGTCGTTGCCCCGGTGCTTGACGTGTTGGTGCATCGCCAACGGCACCTGGCCGTCGGCCTGGAGGACCCGGTGCGAGTTCTCGACGTACGTCTCGGCGAGCAGGTGGGCGATGTCGTCGGCCGAGCCGTCGACGAGGTCCGCAAGGTCGTCGTACGCGGTCCAGGAGCCGGGTGGGACGAGTTCGAGTGCGCTGGCGAGGGTGTGCAGTCTGCTCTCGTACTTCTTGCGGGCCAGCTTGCGGTTCCGATACACCTCGCGGTACCGGCGACCGATCTCGGCGTAGAGGTCGTCGGTACCCGGGTAGGAGTCGAGGGCCTTGCGGCCGGCCTCGGTGATCCACCACAGGCCGTCGCGTTTCACCAGCCAGCCGGCCGTCGCGGCGTCCCCGGTGTGGAACCTGGCCGCCACGTTCCAGGCGGGCACGCCGTTCTTGTGCGGTTTCCGTTCGACGTCGGTCAGGTCGATCCGTTTGGCGACCTCGTCGAGCACCTCCCGGCCATGCATCCGACCACCGTTGTCGCGCAGCACCTCCAGACAGGTGCGCAGCAGCAGCCCGTTCCGGATCATCTCTGACATCACGCTGACCTTTCGGAGGGCGGCGATCGGCGATCATGACACCCTACGGTCCGTGGACGCGAGGGAGCTACGGGTGTCCGGCATCGCGCGGTGGTGGCCTCGGCGGGCAGGTGAACCCGTCAGGCGACACCGGCCACCGGATGACGCGGTCCGTGCCCGGGAGCGGGTGCCAGCGAGGGCGCGAGGGGCTGGGCCGATCGGATGCTGCGGGTCATGCCGTCGTACCGGTCGAGGATCAGGCGTTTCATCCGATACTCGCCATGGGTCCGTTCCTGCCGCTGCCGCAAGACGGTGAAGGTGTCCAGAACGTGGTCGACCTCGTCGCGGGCAAGGCCGTAGAGCTGGAAGTAGGCCGCGTCCAGCTCCGCGCGGATCAGCTCCCGTCGCTGCGGGTCCCAGACGAACGGTGGTCCGTGGTCGCCCAGGTCGCGGGCGTACGGCGCGAGGTCGTCGGCGGTGTAGGTCAGCTCCAGCACCCGGGCGGTGATCCACGCCGCGAGGCTCGGCGCGGCCGGATCCCACGGCACCGGTCGTTCGTAGCTCTCCGGCGGCAACACCGGCAACTGCTTGAGGACGAAGTACGCCAGCGAAGTGCCGGAGAGCTTCTGTCGTGTCACGTAGTCGGCCACCATCGCGCTCAGGTTGGCGTGCAGGTAGGCGGCGGACGCGGCGGGGAACATCAGGGGGAACTTGTGGCCGGCGCCTGCTCTCGGAAGCACCGTCGGAATCAGTGAGCGCTCGTCGGTGCTGCGGCAGATGTCCCGCCAGCCGAGCAGCCAGCCGCGCGGCCACCGCTGCCCGAGCCGGTCCGCGACCTCCTGTTCGGCGACCCAGTAGCGCGGGAGCGCGGTCGCCGCCGGGTCCCGGTGGGTGTCGTCGTCGAGCCTGGGCAGCGTGCCGACGTTGAGCTGGGCTTGCGTGGCACCCTCGTACGTGCCGAGCCGGTGGTCGAAGTGGTGCACCATCTTCGCCTCGTACAGGGGCAGCATCCGTTCTCCGCCCCGGAGGAAGACGTTGCGGTGGAGCCGCCACCCTGTCTGGACGAGCCGGTCGAAGGTGTGGAACAGGCCCGAGTCGGTGGCCATGTTGAACAGGCCCTGACGCAGCCAGAGCCCCCACCGGTTGCCGGCGGGGTCGTCCTCCCGCCAGAGCACGGGCACGCGACGGTAGATGTCGAGGGTGATCTCGGCGTCCCGACGGGACAGGAAGACCGGGCACGTGCCGGTGTTGGGGTTGAGCAGTTCGATCTCGTCGGGCGTCAGCCGGTAGGCCCGGGACGCGAGGTCCGCGACCTTCCGGGCCCGGAAGGCGAGTGAGATCTCCGAACTGCGCCGCTCGGCACCGCCCAGCGTCAGCAGCGCGAAGCGGACCCGATGGTCCACCCCCGAGAAGAGCCTCTCCTCGTTCTCGAAGTCGTGGAGCGACACGAGACTCCCGCCGCTCACCACGTCCTTGAAGAATGCCTGGGTGGTCGCGTCGGTCGCGATCCCGGTGGGCAGGATCATCCCGAGCAGGCTGTTCGGCGCGGCGACGGCCCGCGCGGCTTCGGCGAACACGGCGTACGTGTTGAGCCGGCCGGCACCGGTGAGCGGGTATCTCCCCGAGGCGCGGACCAGATGACTCACCCCGCTCACCTCGCGTTGTGCGGTGAGCAGTTCGCCGTAGAGGTCCTGCCCGGTCGTCCGCAGGGCTCTGACGAGTTCGCGGCGGGCGGCGGCGTGCCGCGCCCCGGCGATCCCCTGGTCGCGGCCGGCGAAGAACTCCTCCTGCTTGAGTTCGATCTTCTCCCAGGGCGGGTTGGTGAGGATGCAGGAGAAGCCGCCGGTCCAGCCGGTCGCCGGGTCGACGCCGACACCGTCGGGTGGGACGGGGAAGATGTGTGGGAACTCGATGTGCCAGTGGAAGAAGCGGTACTGCCGGCTCATCGTCCGGACGATCTGGCGGGCCGCGTCGACCGCGCCGCCCTGCTCTCCCTCGGCCAGCCGTTCCCGCATCCCCTCGGTGAGCGCGTACGGGCGGGTGCGTTCGGTCTTCGGCCCGACGAACGCCGCGCACCAGGCGTCGGCGAGCAGCCGCTTGTGCGCGCGTTCCTCGTCCAGCGACTCGGCGCGTTTGGCCTGGACGTGCACGTCGGCCAGCGACTCGCAGGGCGCGAGGTGGGCGATCGCCCGCGCCTCCTCGGCGAGGTCGAGGTTGACGCCCCCGGCGTCACCGAGGGGCCGTTCGCCGCGCCGCTCGGCGGCGTTCTGCTTGCGTAGCGCGTTGGCCACCGCGCGGTCGTCGCCGTCGAGGGCGACGAAGGCCGAATCCGGAATGCCCCCGCGCAGCATGGCCGGCGTCGCGCCGAGCAGCGAGTTGCCGACGCGGATGTTGGCGTCGAGATAGCCGAGGGGCTTTCCGGGCTCGACCGCTTCCAGCCAGAGTGACACCTTGGCCAGTTCCGCCGCCATCTCGTTGAGGTCGACCCCGTAGCAGCACCGGCTGACGACGGTGCGCAGCGCGGCCCGGACGGCGTCGACGCCGGGTTCCGGCTCGTCGGTCTGCTCGGCCGCCAGTCGCTTGGCGAGCCGCCTCGCGGCGGCGATGAGGAAGTGTCCGGACCCGACCGCCGGGTCGCAGATGGTGATGGCGAGCAGGGCCGCCTCCCGCTCGGCCCGGGTCGGCTTGTCGCACGCCTCGTCGAGCAGCGGCTCCAGCGTGCTGTCGAGCAGGCTGTCGACCAGGGCGGCCGGGGTGTAGTAGCTGCCGCTGCGCTTGCGGTCGCTGCCGTTGAGCCGGGAGAAGTGGAACCGCTTCCGGGTCGCGTCCCAGTGCGGGTGCAGTTCGAGCAGGGCCTCGTAGACGCTGCCCAGCTCTTCGGCCCCGAGGTGCCGGAAGTCGACGAGTTGCCGGCCGCCACGGCGCCTGGCCAGCACGCTCAGCGCCTCGACCGCCTGGAGCAGCGCGGCGTTGGTCAGTTCCGCGCCGCAGAGCGGGTCGTCCAGGACGCTGTGCTCGAAGATCCCGCCGATGCCGGGCAGGCCGACGGTGCGGGAGCCGGTTTCCGAGCCGAGGATGCGGAACACGAGTTTGACGCTCTGCCACAGGTCGCCGTGGCGGGAGTAGCGGCGGACCATCGCGAGCCGGCGCAGCCGCTGCGACGACAGGTAGGTGTCGTAGCGCCGGTGCGCGGCCTGGTCGGCCGCCGGGTCGAGCAGCAGGTCGCGGTCCTCGACGACCATCCAGAAGAGCAGTTTGTAGACCAGCCGGAGCAGCGAGCGCTTGAAGTCGCCAAGCGACAGTTCCGTGCCGATGACGTCGCGCAGGTGCTGGTTGGCCGGGTGGTCGAGGAAGCCCGTGCCGAGGAGTTCCAGCGCGGCCTCGACTCCGCCGCGCAGCCGGGTGAGGGCGCGCTCGCCCTGCTTCGCCCCGTACGCCCGCCACTGTTCCAGCAGGCAGGACGGCGGACCGACCTCCTCGTCGCGGACCTTGAGCCGGCTGGCGTGCGCCATCCGGAAGAGCAGCACGAAGTCGGGGAACAGCTCACCCTCGAAGATCGACTGGAGGTCGAACTCGATGTACGACGACCCGACGAGGCTGGTCGAGTCGCGTAGCAGGCGCAGCCGTTGGCCGTTGGACAGCACCGCCCACAGGTGTTGGTCGCTCTGGTTCAGCAGTTGCTGGACCATGGCGTGCGGTGCCGCGCCCGCCGGGCCGCCGGCCCGACCGGTCCGCCGGTCGAGCTCGGCGTGCCACGGCAGCAGGTGCATCGGCACGGTGCGCCGCCACCAGTGGCTGACCGGGAACGACCGTTCCTCGACGGGGATGCCGCCGGCCAGCGGCTCGTAGTCGCCGTAGTGCAGCTCACGCAGCAACGGACGGAGCCACTCGTCCCGGGTCAGTCGCGCGACCGACGCCGAACGCCGCGTCCGCCGTTTCGTGAAGTCGAGGTAGGTGTCGCGCAGGTAGAGGTATTTGGCGTTGGCCAGCCGCCGCACGGATTCGCTGGCGGCCAGGTCGTAGGAGGCCGGGTCGATGCCGGGGACGTCCGGATCGCCCTCGCCGATGCGCTGCACCACGCCGCCGGGCAGCAGACCCCCGACCACCTGCACGGCGGGATACGACAGCGCCATGTCCGCCCTCCCCAGGTCGGCAGAACCCAGAGCTGACACCCGGCAACGAAACGATCACCAGAGGTGTCGAACCGAGCCTATAGATCCACCTGCATGCCTACAAGGCCGCAGGGGACAACCGGTTGTCGCCTTGTCGTCACCGGAGCTGACCGCGTCGCTGCCCAACGGGGCCGCCCGCCAGACGGGAACCGACGAAGGGCCGCCGGCGACAGTCCACATTGGTCTTCGGATCGCCCCGCGTGGTGGGTGCCGGCAACGCGCACCATGATCCAGGATCTTGGGGCGCGCGGCCTTCCGCGCCTCGTCCCCGACGCCCGCACGTGCGGGTGCATCCGCTCGACCGAACCAGGAGTCCACAACGTGATCAACAAATACCCCGGTAACTGCGGCACGTGCCGACGGCGGGTGGAGGCCGGGGCCGGGCAGCTGATCAGGAGCGGGGCCGGCTGGACCACCTACCATGACGGCTGCGCGCCGGTCGTGACCGCCCCGCCGCCGGGCACCCACCACGGGTGGCACGAGCTGCCGGTGGTGGGCTTCGACATCGAAACCACCGACAACGAGCCGTTGGACGCCCGGATCGTCTCCGCCGCACTGGTGTACTCCGACGGCACGACCGCACGGTGGCTCATCAATCCGGGCGTGCCGATCCCGCCCCGCACCACCGAGATCCACGGAATCACCGACGAGATGGTGCGTAGCGACGGCCGGCCGGCCGGGGAGGCGCTGGCCGAGCTGGGCGCGGCCGTCGGGAAGGTGATCGCCGACGGCACGCCGCTCGTCGCCTTCTGCGCCCACTACGACGTCACGACGTTGCACGCCGAGCTGGCCCGGCACGCCCTGCCGTCGCTGGACTGGGACCGCGCCGTCATCATCGACCCCTCGATCCTGCACCAGGAGGTCGAACCCCGCTGGTACGGCAGCCAGAAGCTCGGTGACCTGTGCAGGTACTACGAGGTGCAGCTCAGCTCCGCCCACGACGCCACGAGCGACGCCCGCGCCGCCGTCGGGATGGCGCTGTCGATCGCGGCCCGGCACGAGCGCATCGCCCGGATGTTCCCCGACGACCTCCACCGGGCGCAGGTCACCTGGTACGCCGCGCAGAAGCGCAAGCTCCAGGCGTACTTCGACCGACAGGGCCGCGACGAGCGGGTCAGCCTGGAATGGCCCCTGGAAACCAGGCGACGCCGATAGGCCACCCCTTCCCAGCCGCCAGTCCGCACCGAATCGAAACAGGTCAGGGCCAACGACCTTCGGCCAGGTGCAGCGCCTCGATGGCGTACGGTGCGAGCGCGTGGTCCGGGAAGTCGCGAAGGTTGGCGGTGACGATCACCTCCGCGTCGGCGGCCACGGCGGCGGCGAGCACATGGCGGTCCTCGGGATCGTTGGTCATTTCGGCGACGAGGTGCTCATAGCCCGCGACCATCGCGGTTGGGAAGTGTTCCCGCATGACCTCGACCCTGCGTTCGGCCTTGGCACCGGGCACCGACGGCGGCAGGTTCCGGCGAACCTCGTCGAGGATTGCCCGCGTCCAGAGCGGGCGGTACAGGTCCTGCTCGGCGCAGCGCAGCAGAGTGTCGGCGAGGACGCTGGGCACGAGGACGCAGGCGTCCAGCACGGCGACGATCATCAGCGGTCGGTCACTCGTCCGGCTGGTCGGCTGACTGCTGGCGACCGCGCCGGATAGCTTCGTCATAGACGCCCATGTCGATTGCGTCCGCCGTCAACTCGTCCAGGGCCTCACGGCGCGCTCTCGACCGGCGTTCCTTGTAGGCCAGCACGTCGTGCAACGCGACGCGGCGGCTGGAGTTGGGGCGGGTGTAGGGCAGCACCCCGTCGTTCATCAGCTTGACCACCGTCGGGCGGGTCACGCCCAGGATCGCGGCGGCCTCCCCGGTCGACAGCTCGACGTTCTCCGCCATCACCCGCACCGGCCGCCCGCGACCGAGGATCGACACGACTTCGGCGAGTGCCTCGCCCACCACGGGCGGCACGTCGACCGGTTCTCCGCCGTCGACGATCAGTTGCAGCCGCCGCCCCCGCAGCGACCGCCGGGCGAAGCGCTGCAACTCGTCACCGTTGGGCGCCGATCCGCCTGCTGGTACCACCGTCACAAGACCCTCCGACATCGTCGATCCCGCCACCACGATACCCGCCAAAACGAAAAAAACGATAGAGTTAGGCAACAGGGTCGGTCGGCAGGTGGATGCGGTCGGCCGGCACCCCGGCGGCGAGCAGCCGCAGCCGCGACCCGGCCAGCATCGGCGGCGGCCCGCACAGGTGGACCTCCTGGCCGGGCTGGTAATGGTCCAGCGCGACGGTCAACGCGTCGCCCCGCTCCCCCGCCCCGGCCAGCGGATCGTGCGAGAACGCCGGCACCAGGGTCAGCCAGTCGTGGGCGCACTGGAGCTTGTCGAGGCTGATCGCGTCGTAGAGGTCGGCGAAGGCGCGCGCGCCGACGACCAGGGTCACCCGCCGCCCGGCCGGTGCTGCGGCGACCTGCTCGACGAGGGCGCGCAGCGGCGCGAGGCCGGTGCCCCCGGCCACCAGCAGCAGGTCCGCCCGCGAGGAAGGGTCGAGACCCAGCCCGACGTCGTGCGGCGGGCCGAACCAGAGCGGGTCGCCGGGGCGTACCGCGTGGACCAGCGCGCGGGAGACGGCGGCGACCGCCCGGACGTGCAGTTCGACGGTGCCGTCGGGGCGCGGGGCGTTGGCCGGCGAGTACCAGCGCCACCGGCCGGGCCAGCGCCCGGTGCAGACCGGCACCGCCTGGCCGGGGCGGAACGGCAGGCGTCGCCACGGGCGTACGGTCAGGATGGCGACGCCGTCGGCGGGCCGGTCGTGGTCGATCACCTCGGCCGGCCACCAGGCCGGGCCACCGCCGGCCCGCGCGACGGCGGGGGTCACCGCCGTCGACGCCCGCCGGGCGGCCACCGCCCAGGCCGCCGCCAGCTCCGGCGTCCCGGGCACGTGCCGGGCGACGGTGGCGGTGAGCGCGGCCTCGACGGCCACCTGGTGCGGCAGCAGGCGGTAGCGGCGGTAGGCGTGGCCGAGCACGGCCAGCAGCGCCGCCCGCCCGGCCGGGTCGTCGCCGCCGCTGGCAAGCCGCCCCAGCGCGGCGAGGAACACGGCCGCCGCCCGCTCCGGCAGCCGCCCCGGGCAGCGGTCCTCGACCGCGCACCAGAAGTCGTCGGCCGCCGCGCGGGCGTACCGCAGGGTGGTGGACCACGAGGTGGCCAGGGCGGCGGTCACGCGCCGGCCTCGTCGGCGAAGGCCCGCCGGGCCGCGTCCACCGCGCCGGCCGGCACGTCCAGCGCCCACAGCACCCCGGCCAGATAATCGACCACCCGGCGGTGCTGCTCCTCGGTCAGGCCCAGGCCACGCCACGCCCCGGCCGCCGGCCGGGCGATGTCGCCCGCCGGCCCGCCGAGCGCCACCGTGAGGATCAGCGCCAGGTGCCCGGCGAGCCGGACCCGATCAACCCCGATGAGGTACGGCGCCAGCTCGGCGTCCGCCGCCACCAGCCGCAGCCACCGGGCCACCGCGTCGCGCACCCCCGCCGACCCGAGCGCTTCCAGGGGGTACGGCCCGAGCCCGGTCACGCCCGCCGCCAGGTGTCCAGAATCGCCGCCATGTCACGCCCTTCCGTCGAGATCACGAAGTGGAACGGCACCGGGGCGGGCGGGGGCGACGCAGACGCGATGGGGGCCGCGCCCCGCCGGAAACCCAGCACCCGCCCCGGGCCATGCGTCCACCCTGGCCAGAAGGGCACTCCTTCGGTACGACTACGCTCTGCACCTACGCTGTACCAGTTCTGAAGTCGAGTCGCTGAACTGTTGGGCGGCCGGTCTCGAAGCGATCGGGGGCGGATGGATGACGACCGTGCAGAGGTGGACCGGCCGGGAAACCCGGGCGCTGCGCCACGCCCTGCGGATGAGCATCCGCGACTTCGCCGCGCACCTCGGCGTCAGCGATCGCACGGTGTCCAAGTGGGAGGCCGGCCGGGAGACGGTGCAGCCCCGACCCGAGATGCAGGCCGCTCTCGACACCGCCCTGCGGAGGGCCAGCGAGGAGGCGGTGAGCCGGTTCAGCGCAATGGCGGGTGAGAGTGCCGTTCCTGCTGCCGCTGGCGGATACCGCATCCAGTCCCACAAGTTCATCCCCGCGTTCATCGGAGCGGAGGCAGCGAAGATCCTGGCCGGACTGCCGCAGGTGAATCCGCGTCCACACGAATGGCTACAGGTGTCGGCGACGAGGGTCCCGCACCCGAACGGTCGGTGCACGGCTCACGTCTTCGCCTGCGGCGTGGTGGTGTTCCACCTCGAACAGGAACTCGCCCCCACGCACCTTGCCGAACTCGCCGCCTGGCGGTACGCCAGTTACGAAGAAGACCTGCCATGGGCCGCCCGTGAGGTTGGACAGCTCCTGTCGGATCAGACGGAGTGCCGGGCGGCGGTGCCGGAGTATGTGATGTCGATGTATCTCCTGCACGAGCCGGGATGCCGCCGCGAGGACCTGGACAACGCCATTCGGTTGCTGAGCCTGCCAGCTGTCCTGGTCGACCGCCACGCTACGCCTCGACCACAGCCCGTTCCGGAGCAGGTGGAGCGAGGGCTGTTGACCGAGGGAGTCGACCAACTCCCCGCCGAGCCATTCGGCATCGCTGGCGTGTCCGTCGGCTTCGCCGCCTGGTCAGGGTTGGCCTACCACGCGATCTCGCCGGACCGTGCCCTCACCGCTGATGAACTACTCTCGCTGGAGATCGACGTGCAGATGTTCTGGGCCTACTGCCGGCACATCCAACAGGCAGTGGAGGAGGGTCGAGACCCCGTGATGCCGCAGCGGTTCGGCTGGCGCTTCCTGAGGGCCGCCCACTCGCGACTCACCACTGCACGAGTCCAGGAAACGGCACAGCACTGCCTGATGCGTGAGGCAGCCGTGACGACGAGCGGCCTACCGGACCGCCTGGCACAGGCCCAGGCGGCGCTTCGCGAGGCTGAGACGATGAGAGTCGGAGTCAGCGCATGAGCAGCACGCGGGCGGCGTTGGTCGTCATCGACATGCAGAACGGCTTCATCAACGACCAGAGCCGGCACGTCATCCCCAAGGTCGTGGAGCTGGTCGAGCGGTGGGAGGCCACGGGACGGCCGGTCGTCTTCACCCGCTACCACAACTACCCGGGCAGCCCCTTCGAACGGCTGATCCACTGGTCGAAGGTGCAGCACGCCCCGGAGACGGACATCGTTCCCGAGCTACAACCACACGCCGATCGGGCGCGTGCGGTGATCGACAAACGCATCTACTCGTACTTCACCAGCGAGGGAGCGGACATCGTTGCCCGGGAGGGCTGGACCGACCTCGTGTTCTGCGGTGTCGCCACCGAAAGCTGCGTGCTGAAGTCAGCGGTGGATGCCTTCGAGCGTGATCTCACCCCATGGCTCGTCACGGACGCCTCGGCAAGCCATGGCGGTCCAGTCGCCCACGACGCCGGCCTGCTGGTTGCCCGCCGCTTCATCGGAGCAGGGCAGCTCATCAACGCCAGCGAGGTGAACGTGGATGCCCGCGGGCGGGTTGGCAGCCAAATCGATCCGTCGTAGGAGTCCGCTTGGATATCGACGGGGCAAAACGCGAGGTGCGCGAAGCGGTTTGGTCACGGCTGGAGCAGGCCGGCCAGGCGCTTTCCCCCGGCGCTCACGGGCGCATCCCCAACTTCGTCGGAGCCGAGTTGGCCGCCGAGCGGCTTGCCCGACATGCCGCGTGGCGTAGCGCCAGCGTCGTCAAGTCCAACCCGGACCAGGCCCAACTGCCGGTGAGGCTACGGGCGCTTGCCGACGGCAAACTCCTCTACATGGCGGTGCCGAAGATCGCCGACATCCGGCCCTTCTATCTGCTCGACCCTGCCGGTCTGAACGCGGCTCCCGCCGACATCGCGACCGGCAGCGGCGCGGCGGACCACGCGCCGAAGGTCGGCATCAGCGAGATGCGACCGGTGGATCTGGTGGTGTGCGGCAGCGTCGCGGTCAACCGTGACGGCGTGCGGATCGGGAAGGGCGCGGGCTATTCGGACATCGAAGTCGGGCTGCTCACCGAGGCCGGCTTGGTCGGCCCGTCCACCATCCTCGCGACAACGGTCCATCCGTTGCAGATCGTTGACGGGCCACTCCCCGAGTCGTCACACGACTTCGGCCTCGATCTGATCATCACTCCGGACGAGGTGATCGAGTGTCGGCGACGACAACGTCCGACCGGCATCTACTGGGACAGCCTCAGCGCGCAGAAGATCGACGCCATTCCAGTCCTCAAGGCATCAGCGGCGTCTGGATGAGGCAGGTGGGCGCACTCCTGACATCCTAAACCGTCAACAACGTGCAGGATGACGCCGTCAAAGATCGCAGCCCGGCAGGCCACTTCATGGGTGAATTATCCGCCACAACCGGCCTGATATAAGAGATGTTCCCCATTTATGACAAGACCGGCAGTCACCAACTTCTGCAATCCGTCAATGCCATGCGATTCGACCATCTCTGAAACCACTATCGCCTTGTAAGACGAGAGCGCGAGAATCAGCCTTTTGGCCGTCGGGGTCGTCAAGGGAGCAACAGCAAGGATGTACTCCTCGGCGTCGCGCTTCAGCCTTCGCAGTTCGTCACGAGCGGGTGACGTCAACCCACTCGTTATCGGCCCGAGGCCCTGGCGCCAGGCGTCATAGGCTTCCCTCTCCGCTCGGCAGGAGTTGCTGACGGAAGCGCTGGGCGATGAATCAGCCCATCCAACAATGGGCCATGGCGACGAGGACGGCGAGGGCCGCGAGGGCCGCGCCTGTTCATCGAGGATCGCAAGGGCACGCCTCCTCTGCTCCTCTTTGGCAAAAGAATCGTCCTCGGCAGGGGATCCTAACCAACTCACGAAATTTCCCACCAAGAAGGCCATCACCATGAACGCGACAATACGCCCAACCTTTCCCAATCGCTTTGGTTGAACGGGCGGGAAATAGGGCCGGTAACTCGACCGGGGAGCATACAACGACGGAGGAGGGGAAGGCAGCCAGCCACGCCCGGCCGACAGCCTCGAATGATCACCTCGCCAATGACCTTCTACCCAGAATCCATTACGATAATGACCACGAACGTAGTGGCCTCGAACATGATGCCGCCGCATCTTTATCCCTACCCTCGACTACCTGGAGGGGGATCCAACGGCGTCTCGTATGCCTGCCCACCGCCAGAAGCTAGAGTCATAGCGTCGTAGCGGTCGAGGATGAGGCGCTTGGTGCGGTATTCGCCGTGGGTGGCTTCGTCCTTCTGACGGACGACCTTGAAGGTGTCCATGATGTAGTCCACGTCATCGCGGTCGACGCCATAGAGATGGAAGTACGCCGCATTCAGCTCAGCACGAACAAGATCACGTCTAGCTGCATCCCAGCGAAACGGTGGACCGTCATAGCCTAGATCGCGAGCATAAGGAGCAAGATCATCGGCAGTATAAGTTAGCTCCACTACCCGCTCCGCGATCCAGTCGGCAAGCGTCCCGCCATTTCGACTCCACGGCACTATGTCGCCGTAGCGCACTGGCGGCAGAATTGGAAGCTGCTTGAGTACGTAGTACTTCAAGTGGGTGCCTGATGCTTTCTGCCTGACCACGAAGTCAAGCACAAAAGCGCTGAGATTCGCCTGAAGCCCCGCAGAGACGATCGCCGGAAGTGCCAGCAGGTATGTGTCTCCCACCGCTGCTCGCGGGATGACAGTGGAGATCAGAGTCCGCTCGTCGGTGCTGCGACAGATATCACGCCACCCAAGGATCCAATTTCGCTGCCATGACTTGCCAGCGAGCCGCTCTTTCACCTCCTCGCTGGCCACCCAGTATCGCGGGATCGGCAATTTCCTCGGATCAGCGTGCGCGGTATCATCGAATCGGGGAAGGGTTCCCATACTCGCTTGAGCCTCGGTCTGCCCCTCGTAGCTACCTAGCCTATGGTCAAAGTAATGAACCATCTTTGCCTCATACAGCGGCAGCATCTGCTCATCACCCCTGATGAAGACATTGCCGTCGAGTTGCCAACCCTGATCAGACAGTTCGCCAAGGCCATAAAATAGATTAGAGTCATTTGCCATATGGAACATGGCCATAAAGGACATACCCCAGGGATTGCCATCGGCCCCAATCTCACGCCAGAGCACAGGCACACGGCGGTAGATCCCGAGCGTGATCTCGGCTTCCCGGCGGGAGAGGAAGACCGGGCAGGTGCCGGTGTTCGGGTTGAGCAGGGTGATCTCTTCGGGTGTTAGCGAGTAGGACCGTGTAGCGATCTGGTTCGCCTGGCGCACCCGAAATACCAGCGACACCCGCTCGGTACCCCGCTTTTGGCCGCTGGCAGACAGCAGGGCGAAGCGAACGCGGTGATCGACGCCCGGAAATACCTTGTCCTCGTTCTCGAAGTCGTACAGCGACACCAGGGTTTTGGTGACCACCAGGTCCTTGAAGAAGTCCTGAGTGGTGGCATCTGTGGCGATGCCCGTAGGGACGATGATGCCGAGTTGGCCGCGCGGATGCAGCACCACCCGCGCCGTCTCGGTGAACACCGAGTACGTGTTGATGTCGCCCTTGCCCGTCAGCGGATACCGCCCCGACGACCGGAGCAGGTGGCTGAACCCGTCCGCCTCGTGCAGGGCAGCGATCCACTCCGCGTACAGCATCTTCTGGGCCGGCTCGTCGCTGTCGGCCAGTGCGGCGATGGCCTTCTTGCGGGCGGCGGCGTTCTTCGCCCCGGCGATCTCCGGGTCGCGGGAGGCGAAGAACTCCTGCTCCTGGAGCTTCACCCGCTCCCACGGCGGGTTGCCCAGGACGCAGGAGAAGCCGCCTTCCCAGCCGGTCGCCTCGTCCGCCGGGCCGTACTCGGGCACCCGGAAGATGTGCGGGAACTCGATGTGCCAGTGGAAGAAGCGGTACTGCCGGGTCAGCTCCTCCACCAGCGACTCGACCCGGTGCATGTCCAGCGAGGCTTCGCCCTTGTCCAGGCGTTCCAGCACCGCCTGGGTGATGGCGCTCTCCCGGGTTTCCTCGGTCTTCGCCTGGACGAAGGCGGCGCACCAGGCGTCGGCCACCGTCTTCGCGTGCCGGCGGTCGGCGTCCAGCGCCTGCGCCCGCTTGGCCTGCACGTGCACGTCGGCGAGCCGGCGCGGCAGCTCCGCGTACACGATCTCTTTGACCTCGGCGGCGAGCGCGCTGTTACCGACCTCGATGCCCGCCGCCCCGAACAGGTCGCCCTGGCCCGTGTTCTCCTTGGCGTTCTGCCGCTTGAGAGCATTCACCACCGCGCGGTCGTCGCCGGTGAGGGCGGTGAAGGCGGCGTCGGGGATGCCCTGCTTGAGCAGCTTCGGGGTGACGCCGAGCAGGGAGTTGCCGACCCGGATGTTGGCGTCGAGATAGCCGAGCGGGCGGCCCGGCTCCATCGCCTCCAGCCAGAGCGACACCTTCGCCAACTCGGCGGCCATCTCGTTGACGTCCACGCCGTAGATGCAGCGGGCCACGACCCGGCGCATCGCCGAACGGACCGCGTCCGGGGTGGGCTCCAGCTCGTCGGTTTCCTCGGCGGCCACCCGCTTGGCGATCCGGCGGGCCGCCGCGATGAGGAAATGCCCCGACCCACAGGCCGGGTCGCAGACGGTCAGGTCGAGCAGCGCCGTGACCCGCTCCTCGGGGGTGGGCAGCGCCGTGGCCTCGTCCAGCAGCGGATCGAGCGCCGAGTCGAGCAGGCACTCCACCAGCGACGACGGGGTGTAGTAGGAGCCGGTGGTCTTGCGTTCGTTGCCGGCGAGCCGTTCGGTGTGGAAGCGGCGGGCCGGGGCGTCCCAGCGGGGGCGCAGCTCCAGCAGCGACTCGTAGACGCTGCCCAGCTCCTCCGCGCCCAGGTGCTGGAAGTCGACCCGCTGCCGGCCGGTGCCCCGGCGCGCGGGCAGCACGGCCAGGGCCTCGACGGCGCGCAGCAGCGCGGTGTTGCTCAGGCTGGCCTCGGCGATCGGCCGGTCCAGCGGGCCGGGCTCGTAGAGGCCGCCGATGCCGGGCAGGCCCAGGGTCGCGTTGCCGGCCTCCTCGCCGAGGAACCGGAAGACCAGCCGCACCGCCTCCCACAGGTCGCCGTGGCCGGAGTGCCGGCGGCGCAACGCCAGCTCGCGCAGCCGACGGGCCGAGAAGAACGCGTCGTAACGCTGCCGGGCCTGCGGGGCGGCCTCCGGGTCGAGCAGGGCGGTGCGGTCCTCGGCGACGAACCAGAACAGCAGCCGGTAGACCAGCCGCAGCAGGGAACGCTTGTAGTCCTCAAGCGACAGGGTGACCTCGATGCGCTCCCGCAGGACCGCGTTGTCCGGGTGGTCGAGGAAACCGGTGCCGAGGATCTCCAGCGCCGCCTCCACCCCGTCGCGGAGCTGCGCCAGGGCCCGCTCGCCCTGCTTGGCTCCCTCCGTACGCCAGGCTTCCAGCAGGCACGACGACGGCCCGGCCGCCGCGTCGCGGACGGCGAGCCGGGAGGCGTGCGCCACCCGGTAGAGCAGCACGAAGTCGGGGAACAGGTCACCCTCGAAGATCGCCTCCAGGTCGAATTCGAGGTACGCGGTGCCGACCAGGCTGGTCGAGTCGCGCAGCAGCCGCAGCCGCTGACCGTTGGCGACGATCCCCCACAGGTGCTGGTCTGCGCGGTTGAGCAGCTGCTGCATCAGCGAGTGCGGGGCGGCGGCCGCCGCGCCGCGCATCCCCGGGGTCCGCCGGTCCAGGTCCGTGCCCCAGCCGAGCAGATGCACGGGTACGGCCCCGAGACGGTGGCTGACCGGGAACGGCTTCTCGTCCGCCGTGATGCCGCCGGGCAGCGACTCGATGCCGTCGTAGCCCAGCTCGCGCAGCAGGATCAGCAGCCAGCGTTCCCGGGTCAGCCGGGCCGGCGGGTTGTCGCCGGCCCGCTCCCGCTGCCGCGTGAAGTCCCGCCACACCTCCTGGAGGTAGGCGTAGGAGCGGTTGGCGTATCGGCGCACCGACTCGCCGGACTGGAGGCCGTAGCTGGCCGGGTCCGCGCCGGGCAGCTCGGCGGCGCCGTCGCCGATCCGCTGCACCAGGCCGGCGGGGAGCAGCCCGCCCTCGACCCGTACGGCGGGGTAGGTGACCGCGCTCATCAGTTGGCCTCCGGGAGGTAGACGTAGACGCCGAGCACGTCGGCGGGCTTCTGGGCGGTGACGGTGACCTGGCGGCGGACCCGCTGGCCGGCCGCCTCCCGCACCCGGATGTGCGCGCCGCGCAGCGCCTCGGCGAGACCGTCGGCCGTCGCGTCGAGATGCGGCACCACCGCGTCGAGCCTGCCGATCACCCGCTCCAGCAGCGGGGTGGCGGCCTCGGGCAGCACGTTGCCGCTCGGGGTGGCCCTCAGCAGCGCGGCCACCTCCCCGTCGGGCAGCCACTCGGCGGCGGTCGGCGCACCCCGGAACGCCAGCAGCCGGGCCTCCTCGGCGACCATCCGGCGGGGCTCGGCGTCGGCGGACCGGGTGGGCAGGGTCAGGTGCAGCCGGAACCGCACCAGCAGCAGGGTGGTCCGCTTGGCCACCGCCGACGTGCGCATCACCCCGGCCCGGCGGGCGGGCCGCTGGTCGGCCGGGACCGTCCGGTCCAGCGCGCTCTCCAGCAGATAGCGGGCCAGCGCCGCGACGTACGGGTCGGTGCGGTCCAGGTGGGCGGCGCGGGCCGGGGTGGGCAGTTCCCGGCGCAGGGCGAGGGTGGCCGGGTAGCCGGCCGGGAAGGCGTCCCGCAGCGGCAACGGCAGCGTGCCCGTGGTCGCGTCGAAGCCGTCGCCGCTGGGCACGACGTCCGCGCCGAGCGCGGCGAAGCCGGCACGGGCGAACTCGGCCACCTCGTCCGGCGAGCCCAGGCTGGCGCGGATCTCGGCCAGCTCGGCGGCCACCTCCGCCGGCTGGATGCCGCGCTGGGCGTACTTGGTGCGGGACTCCTTCTCCCGCTGTGCGGCGCTGTCCCACTCCCGGTGCAGCTCCTCGCGGTGCGCCACGCCCAGGCCCTCGATGGTGAGCTGCTCCGGCGTGTCCGGGGCGAGCAGCAGCTCCTGCGCGATGGTCTGCAACACGTCGTCGCTGCGGTCCGGCACCGGCACCGAGACGCCGAGCGCCCTGCGGATCTGCTCGTGCTTGCGCAGCAGCACCCGGAGCACGATCTCGTCGATCCGGTTGTCCGTACCGTAGATCATCACGGCGCGGACCTTCGGCGCACGCTGGCCGAACCGGTCGACGCGGCCCTCCCGCTGCTCGTGCCGGGTCGGGTTCCACGCCAGGTCGTAGTGCACCACCGCCTGGAAGTGCTCCTGGAGGTTGACGCCCTCGGAGAGGCAGTCGGTGGCCACCAGCACCGGTCGGCGCTTCGGGTCGCCGGTCAGCTCCCCGATCCGTTCCATGCGCTCCTCCGGCGGCAGCGCGCCGGTCACGCAGCCGACCGTGAACGCCCTGCCGAGCGCGGCGGTCAGCCGGTCCGCGACATACTCCGCAGTGTCGATGTAGCGGCAGAAGACGACCGGGTTGAAGCCGTCGCCGAGCAGCGCCTTGACCTCCTTCACCAGCAGGTCCAGCTTCGCGTCGCCCTTGGCGGCGAGCGCCTCGGCGCGGCGGGCGAAGGCGAGCAGCCGGCGTCGCTCCGGGCCGCCCGAGTCCTCGATGTCGGCACCGGGCACCAGGTCCACCGACTCCTGGGTTTCGTCGTCCGGCAGGTCCAGCACGGCCGCCCGGCCCAGGGCGTCGGCCTCTGCGGCGTCGGTGGCGTCGGCGTTCGCCGCCCGCGTGCGCAGCGTCGCGGCGGCGGCCTGCGGCGACGAGGCCAACGCCCGCAGCAGCGCCAGCGCCGACCAGTACCGCACCCGCTGCCGCACCTGGCCGCCGATCGGGTCCCGCACGGTCTGCCGGGCGTAGGCGACCACGTCGTCGAAGAGGCTGCGGTAGTCGCCGGTCAGCCGGTAGGCACGCTCGGTCGACTCCCGGTCCTCCGGGAACGGGGTGTCCTCCAGGAAACGGCGGATGTCCACCCGGCGGCGCTGCACGAAGTGCCGGGCCAGCAGCTCCCGGCCCTCGACCCGGTCCAGGTCGACGGTTTCCAGGCGCGGATCGAGCAGGCCGACGAGGTTGCGGAAGCCGGCGTCCTTGCCGCTGTGCGGGGTGGCGGTGACCAGGATCAGGTGCCGGTCGGCGCGGGCGGCCAGCCGGCGGACCAGCTCGTGGCGCAGCATCCGCGACCGGCCGCCGGAATTGCTGTCGTCGAGCACACACGAGTGCGCCTCGTCGACGATCACCAGGTCGGGGGCGCCGCGCAGGAACTGGTCGCGCAGCTCGGGCCGCTTGATGTAGTCGGTGGAGACCACCACGTGCCGGTACCTGTCGAAGATGGACTGCGCGCCGACCAGGTCCCGCTCCAGCCGGCGTACGGTGCCGGGCAGCACCAGCGCGGCGGCGATGCCGAACTTCTCGGCCAGCTCCCGCTGCCACTGCTCGGCCAGCGCCGGGCTGCACAGCACCGCCAGCCCGTTCGCGTCGCCCTGGGCCAGCAGCTCGGCCGCGATCAGCCCGGACTCGACGGTCTTGCCGATGCCCACGTCGTCGGCGATCAGCAGCCGGACGGTGTCCTGCCGCAGCGCCATCAGCAGCGGCACCAGCTGGTAGGGCCGGGGCTCGACGGCCAGCCCACCGAGGGACCGGAACGGCCCGCCCGTGGAGCGGAAACCGATCCGCAGCGCGGTACGCAGCAGCGCGGCACGGCTGGCGTTGCCGGCGTCCGACGGATCCGGGTAGGCGAACGTCGCCGACGCGACGTCCTCCAGGTCGGGCAGGACGGCGGCGCGCTCGTCGTCCGAGCCACCGAGGGGCCGCAGCACCAGCAGCTCCGGCTCCGACTCGGGGAGCACCACCCACTCCCGGCCCCGCGCCCTGACCAGCGTGCCCGGCTCGTACCGCGCTGCGGTCACCGTCATCAGTTGCTCCCCGTCCTGTGCTGCCCGAACACGCTCGGATACCGGTCCACCGCCTGCTGCCACCCGCCCACCGGCACCCGGATCGGCGTCCACCCCGCGTCGATGAGGTTCTCCTCGGCGTCGTCGTCGCGGCCCTCACCGTAGGGTTCGCCGGGCACGTCGACGAACACCGCCGCCCGCTGCTCCCGGTAGACCAGGTCGGGCGTCGCCCCGGCGACCGGTTCGCGCCCGCCCTCCGGCGTCCGGTAGCCGGCCTGCGTCAACCAGGCCACGAAGTCCGCTGCCGGGCCGGTCAGGTGCAACCCGGCGGCGGGTCGGCCGGCGCTGGTGTTGGTCGTCGTGGACGCGGCCAGGTCCAGCAGCACGTCGACGACGAGATGCCTGTCGACCAGCTTGTGGAACGGCTGGTTGGAGTACGACAGCAGGCAGTCGTAACAGCCCTGGACACAGCGGTCGCCGTCGTCCCCGACGTCCTGCGGCATGTCGTCGCCGGTTTCCGGGTCGAAGTGCGCGATCTCCAACGCCTTCGCCGCGACCAGGCTGACCTTGTCGGGTTCCTCGATGAGCCGACGGAGCACGCCGGCACCGCCCTCGGCGCTCTCGATGAACAGCATCCGCCCCTGGTCGTCGGAATCGGGCAGCAGCTCCCCGGTGAGTTCCGAGTCCTCCACCTGGAAGGTCGCCTCGATGCCCCGCTCGACGGCGAACAGCAGCGAGACGGCCTCCTCCCGGGTGGCCTTACGGGTCAGCCGCAACACCAGGATGTTGCGCCGGTCCTCGACGTAGGGGATCACCCGCTGCTTGCGCTTGACGTCGTCGGCGGCCCCGACATCCTCCTCGTCACTCGTCTTCTCGCCCGCCCTGGACTCCGAAAGCCACTCCCCGCTGGTCGTGTCCAGGAAGAAGCCGCGCTTCCTGCTGTCCTTGCGCCGGACGAGCCCCAGGTTGGCCCGGCGCACCGTGGCGGCGTCGCCGTAGACCAGGGTCGCCACGGCCGGCGCGTCCTGCGGCGCGACCGTGGCGGTGAGCTTGCCCGGCCGCCCGCCGTGATGGTGGAAACGGTACGACGTCTCGATCTCGAAACCGGCCCGCCGCCGCTCCTCCTCGTCGGAGGAGATCCGCTCCCGGCGCTGGGTCCGCACCGTGTAGAGCCGCAGCAGGTTGTCGTCGATCGCGCCGAGCTGCTCGCCACAGCTCTCGCAGACGTCGACGCCCGCGACATCGTCGTGCAGGTGCCCGCAGGCACGGCAGCGTCGGGCGGACGTGGTGAGCAGGTTGTCCCTGCCCGGCTCCGCCGCCTGCTGCAACTGCACCCCGCGCACCATGTAGCGGGCACCCTCGTGGTAGATCAACGACTGCGGACCGAACTCGCTGATGCCGATGAACCGGGGCCGGTGGATGTAGTCGCCCTGCCGCTGCCCGTTGAGCCCCGGAATGTACGCGGCCAGCGGCAGCCGGGGAAACGAGTAGCCCGGCAGGAAACCCTCGGAGGCGAGGTAGCGGTAGGTGTAGAAGTCGGTCTGCGGCTCGTCGGAGTCCTCGTTACGCAGCAGGTCGAGCTGCACCCGGGCGTCGTTGGCCCGGCGGCGTGCCTCCTCACGGGCCTTGTGCGAGACGTTCGTGTCGACCGCCCGGCGGCCCTGCACCTCGTACTCCCGCAACGCGGCGCGGTAGAGCTTGCGCCACCGGCCCAGGGCGTCCTCGAAGGTGCGGGGCGCCTGGTCGATCATCTCCGCCGGCCAGGTGGGACGCCACCAGGGCGCCTCCGCCAACCCGGCCACATCAGCGGCGAGCGTCGCCTCGGCCCTGGCCAGCGCCCGACGGCGGGCCTCCGGGTCCTCGACCGACCTCTTCAGCTTCGGCAGCAGCTCCAGCGACGGGCTCTCCCCGCCGGTCTCCATCACGGCGGCGAGCGAGCTGGGCAGCTCCTCCCCGGTCTCGGCCAGCCAGATGGCCTGGAGGTGCGAACGGACCAGATCCTCGTTGGCCAGGTCGAGGCGGGGCGGCTGCACCGCGCCACCGACCATCAGCGTGGGCCGCTTGAAGTAGTACTGATCGTGCGCGCTCCCGGTCGAGCAGTAGGTGACCACCAGGGCGGGTTGACCGGAGCGACCGGCCCGACCGGCGCGTTGGGCGTAGTTGGCCGGCGTCGGCGGCACGTTGCGCAACGCCACCGCGTTGAGGGCGTTGATGTCGACGCCGAGCTCCATCGTCGGCGAACAGAACAGCAGCGGCAGGTCGCCCTCGCGGAACTCCCGCTCCCGCTCCTGCCGCACGTCCGGAGTCACCTGGGCGGTGTGTTCCTTGGCCTGGAGGCCGGCCAGCAGGTGCGAGGTGTCCCGGTAGAGATCCCGGAAGAAGGTGTTGACCCGGGCGCCGACCTCACCGGAGAGCTGCTTGCGGACCCGGTCCTCGGCACCCGCCCTGCCGTCGCCGGCCTGCCACCGCAGCGCGTGCGAACGGAGCTGGTAGCCGCCGATCAGGTCGTCGCCCTCAGCAGGCTCGGCCTGGATCACCAGCCCCGCCTCGGTGAGCACCGACAGCAGGTCACGGATGATGTCCTGGGCGTCGGCGACGCTGCACAGCTGCCTGCGCTTTTCATACTGCCGCTTGAGGTAGCGGCCCAGCGCACCGCGACCCGACAGGTGCAGGTGGGTACGGGGGCCGCCCTTGCCGCTGGGCTTGGGGAAGGCGATCGCGGCGACCGTGGGCCTCTCCCGCAACCCGAGCGCCCACGGCTCGGCCAGGTGCTGGGCCGACAGCCGGCGGACCTCGTCGAAGCCCTCCTCGGTGAGGCACCGCACGTCGATCGCCAGGTTGCGGCGCATCTCGTCGAGCAGCGTCGCGGCGATCTCGTAGCGGTGCTCCGGGCTGTCGTCGCGCAGGAGATGGTGGCTGCGCTCCCAGATATCCTGGTCCTTTGCGACCTCGTCCAGATAGCGGTAGCCGACCCGCAGCAGGCCGGTCTGCTCAAGGTTCGGCATGGTCACCCGCCAGCCCCGCTCCAGGTCGAGGTAGAGCCGGTAGTTGACCACCTCGCGCAGGGCCCGCCAGATCTCCTCCCTGCCGTAGCGGACCTCCGGCCGGCGGGCGAACTCGGTCAGTTGCAGCCCGAGCGCCTCGGTGACCCGCTGGGCCACCAGCTCGTGGGTGAGACCGTCGGGTTCCTTCTCCGTCGCCCGGTACAGGGCGCCCCGTAGCTGCACCACCTGGACGAAGTCGTTGAAGTGGCCGGCCTGGAGCGAGGCGTCCTGACGGTTGTCGACGAACGACAGCAGTTTGCGCGCCGGCTTGTCGAGCGTCGGGTCGGCGCGCAGCGCCCGCACGATGCTGGCGCCGACCACCGAGAGCGCCGAGCTGCGTCCCTCGGTGGAGAGCTTGGCCAACTGGGCGAAGTCCTTGCCCCGCTGACGCTCGTACGAGACCCGGCAGCGCAGGCAGAAGCGGAACGGCGCGGCGACCCATGCTGCGGCGATCCCCTTCCCCGGCTCGACCTCGAAGCCTCCGGCGTCGACGTGCACCACCTCGGGGAGGAACTTCCGCTTGTCCTCGGCCGGTACGGTGCTGCCGTCGTCGGCGAGCACCGTCCACGAGTACGGCAGCCGCCCGTCCTGCACCGCGATCTCCAGGCTGGCGGGCCAGGGCTGGTCGTCGCTGAGGTAGAGGTAGCCACCGTCCTCGCTGGTGTCCGAGTCCTGTCGCGCCTCGAAGCCGTTCACCGTCCGGCGAACCGTCAGGTACTCCTGGCCGCACTCCCGGCAGAAGGCCAACGGCACGAGGATCTTCCGCTCGGTGGGGCCGCTGTCCGGTGAGACGGTCTGGTAACGACTCGTGATGTGCCGCCGGGCCGGCGACTCGACGGTGACGTAGATGTTGTCGCCCTTGGAGAGGAACTGGTGAAGCCGGAACGCGAAGACCGGACGGCCCGTCTCCGGGTGCCTGATCCGGGCACCGGCCTGGAGCACGGCCTGGATGGCCGCCTGACAGTCGGTGGCCGGTTCCCGCGTCAGCTCGGTCAGGTTCTCCGCGGCCTCGGGGACGGTACGCGGGACACGTCGGCGCACCGGCCGCCCGGTCCCCTCCTCCGGCTCGAGGCCGAACGTGCTCTCCACCCAGTGGGCCAACGGGTCGGCACGGAACTCGTCGACACCGGGCTCATGATCGCCCCGGCACCAGCGCCGCACGCGCTGCGCGAGCCCGTCGGCACCCGCTTGAAAACCCGTCGTGGCGCGATGGAGCGTTTCACCGATGATGTGCTCCGGTGAAACCGGCTGACCGAACAGCCGGGTCGCCACGTCCGCCACCGCCTCCCGCTGGTAGGCGGCGTCGCCCTCGGTGGTCATGGTCGCCGAGGTGCCGATGCACTGGAGATCCGGTGCCTGACATGCCTCCCGCGTCCGGCGGACGAGGAACGCGACGTCGGCACCCTGCCTGCCCCGGTAGGTGTGCAGTTCGTCGAGAACGAGGAACCACAGCCCGCTGGCGGCTCTGATCAGGCGGTCCCGTTCCCGACGTCGGGTCAGCACCAGTTCCAGCATCACGTAGTTGGTGAGCAGGATGTCCGGGGGGTCCTGGAGGATCCGACGCCGGGCCTCCTGGTTCTCCTGGCCGGTGTAACGGTCGAACGTGACCAGCGGAGTCCCGTCCGGGAAACCCCACCGGAGGAATTTCTCCAACTCGTGCAGTTGACTGTTGGCCAACGCGTTCATCGGATAGACGATGATCGCCTTCACCCCGGGCCGATAGCTGCCGTCCGCCTTGGCGCGCAACACCCGGTCGACGATCGGCACGATGTAGGACAGGCTCTTGCCCGAGCCGGTGCCGGTGGTCAGGACGTAGCTGTGCCCGGCACGGGCCGTCGCGATGGCCTCCCGTTGGTGCTGGTGCAGCCGCAACGGCTGACCACCCGGGTCACCCGGGTGATCCTTGCGGCGGAAGATCCGCTCGTTGTCCGGATGCAGCAGGCCCGCCGTGACGAGAGCGTCGACGGTGCCACCGGAGGCGAAATTCGGATTCAGTGACAGGTAGGGCGCGGGCCACTGGTAACCGGAGGCGGCGAGCCGTTCGACATGCTTCCTGATCTCCGGATCCCGAGGGTCGACGAAGCTCGATGTGAACTCCCGGTAGTCCCCGATGAGTCGATCACGCACATCGAAGACATCCATTTGTACTCCTCAGGCCCCCACCATTGCAGGGGTGATTCAACCATTCCCACACCCCGATTACGCGTCCCCGGTGCGCCTCGGACCTCGACGTGACCCGAGCGGTGGGCCATTCAGGCCCATCCGGGCACAGGTCAAGCGTCCAATCGCCAGACACGCGATCGGAAACCCGACAAGCCCGCTCACACCGGCCCGTCGGCCCCCGCCACCCAGCCGGCGTACGGCGGGTCAGTCGGCCTGGGCGGCGAGTTCGCGGGCGCGGTCGCGGGCGGCTTCCAGCGCCGCCAGCAGCGCCGCGCGTACCCCGTGCTTCTCCAGCTCGCGGACGGCGGAGATGGTGGTGCCGGCCGGGGAGGTGACGGCCTCGCGGAGCTTGACCGGGTGTTCGCCGGAGTCGCGCAGCATCACGGCCGAGCCGATCGCGGTCTGCACGATCAGCTCGTGCGCCACCTGCCGGGGCAGGCCGAGCAGGATGCCGGCATCGATCATGGCCTCGACCAGCAGGTAGAAGTAGGCCGGGCCGGAGCCGGAGAGGGCGGTCACCGCGTCCTGCTGCGACTCGGGCACCCGCAGGGTCGCCCCGAGCGGGGCGAACATCTCCTCGGCCAGGGCCAGGTGCTCGCCGGTGGCGTGCGCGCCGGCCGAGATCGCGCTCATCGCCTGGTCGACCAGGGCCGGGGTGTTGGTCATCACCCGGACCACCGGGGTGCCCTCGGGCAGCCGGCGGCTGAAGAAGCTGGTGGGCAGCCCGGCGCAGAGCGAGACGACCAGCTTGTCGGCCGGCACCTTGGGGCCGATCTCGTCGAGCAGGACGCCCGCGTCCTGTGGTTTCACCGCGATCGCCAGCACGGCCGCCTCGTCGACGGCGGTCAGGTTGTCGACCACCCGTACGCCGTACCGGGTGGCCAGTTCCTCGGCCCGGACGGGTCGGCGGGCGGTCGCCAGCAGCCGCTGTGCCGGCCAGCCGGACCGCAACAGCCCGGAGAGCACCAGCTCGCCGATCTTTCCCGCCCCGATCACCGCGACGGTGTGCCTCGCCGACCCCATGTCACCCTCCCGTCCCGCTCGTCCGGTCCCGTGCCCCTTCCCCTCCGGCGTCGCGGAGGGGAAGGGGGTGGGCTGCGATCAGCTGCCGAAGAAGACCTCGGCCTCGTCGTAGCGCTCGATCGGGACGGTCTTCAGCTCGCGGGTGGCCTCGGCCAGCGGGACCCGGACGATGTCCGTGCTCTGCATCGCGACCATCTTGCCCCAGTCGCCCTCGTGGGCGGCGTCGATGGCCTGGAGGCCGAGCCGGGTGGCGAGCACCCGGTCGAACGCGGTCGGCGTGCCACCGCGCTGGATGTGCCCGAGCACGACCGTGCGGGCCTCCTTGCCGGTCTTCGCCTCCAACTGCTCGGCCAGCCACTGGCCGATGCCGCCGAGCCGGACGTGCCCGAAGGCGTCCAGCTCCTGGTTGTGCAGGACCATCTGGCCGTCCAGCGGCTGGGCGCCCTCGGCGACCACGACGATCGGGGCGTACTGGTGCTGGAAGCGCTTCTCGACGTAGCCGGCGACCTGGTCGACGTCGAACTTGCGCTCGGGCAGCAGGATCACGTTGGCGCCGCCGGCGAGGCCGGCGTGCAGGGCGATCCAGCCGGCGTGCCGGCCCATCACCTCGACGACCAGGGTGCGGTGGTGGCTCTCCGCGGTGGTGTGCAGCCGGTCGATCGCCTCCATGGCGATGTTGACGGCGGTGTCGAAGCCGAACGTGTAGTCGGTGGCGCCCAGGTCGTTGTCGATCGTCTTCGGCACGCCGACCACGTTGACGCCCAGCTCGTGCAGCTTGGTGGCGACGCCCAGGGTGTCCTCGCCGCCGATCGCGATCAGCGCGTCCACGCCCTGCGCGGCGAGGTTCTCCTTGATCCGCTCCACGCCGTTCTCGATCTTGAACGGGTTGGTGCGGGACGAGCCGAGGATGGTGCCGCCGCGCGGGAGGATGCCCCGCACCTCGGGGATGCCGAGCGGCTTGGACAGGCCCTCCAGCGGGCCCTTCCAGCCGTCCCGGAAACCCACGAACTCGTGACCGTAAGTAGCGACGCCCTTACGGACCACCGCCCGAATGACCGCGTTGAGACCTGGGCAGTCGCCGCCGCCGGTGAGCACGCCGATACGCATGATCTGCTCATCCTCCTGGAACGTCAGGTGAAGCCCGGATAAGCCCCAGGATATGTGTCCGCTCAGACCATCGGCGTCGTTGCCGGCCCGGGGCGGGCCGTCAGTGCGCACTGTAGTCGGCTCAGGTGTACGCCGACACCGCGCCCCGGCCGGTCCCGCCCACCCGGGCAGCTACCGGTCAGTAGGCGACCTCGTGGTTCTCGCCCAGCTTCGGCGGCGTCCCGGTCACCGCCGCCTTGGCCAACCCGAGCAGGTTGACCACGGTGCCGCCCGGGGAGTCCCAGTACTCGGCCGAGCTGGCGTGCACCTTCAGCAGGGTCAGCCCGGGGGTGTCCAGCCCGTCCGGGAACCACGCCTTGAGCACCGGGTTCCACAGCTGCTCGGCCCGCGCCCGGTCGTACGCCTCCTGGGCGGTGCCGGAGATCGACACCCAGGCGTGGTGACGCTGGTCGGAGAAGGCGACGTTGACCTCCGGGTTGACCCGGACCTGACGCATCTTGGCCGAGTCGGCGTAGGCGAAGAACCACAGGTCCCCGTCGAACTCGGCCGCCTGCAGCCCCATCGGCCGGCTGAGCATCCGGCCGTCCACCCCGATGGTGGTCAACATGCAGATCCGGGCGTCCCGGATCAGCTCGGTCACCCGCCGCCGGGCGTCGGTGATGGTGGTCGCGTCGTCGGCCATGGCGCACTCCCTCGGATCGGCTCGCCCGGATCCGGTGCCCCGGACGGCACCGGTCAAACCTGCCGATCGTCACGGGCTGTCATCTTCGACGGCCCGGACCCCGCCGGCACCCCGCCGCCGGGGCCGGACGGTCCGCCGGGGCCGGGATCAGCCCGGTCGGGCCGTCATCGCCTGCCAGCGGGCCAGGTTGTGCCGGGCGTCGACCAGCGCGTCGTGCCGGTCGGCCGCCGCCTCGGGCAGCCGGGGCCGACCGAGGTCGTCCCAGAGCTGCCGCAGCTCCTTGGTGAACCGGGGGATCTCCCGGGGCAGCGCCGGCATCGCCCCCCAGAGCTGGGCCAGCACCACGTGGTCGTACGCGGCGTACCAGGCCCACAGCTCCAGCTGCTCGCCCGGCCGGTCCCGGATCGGCTCCAGCAGGAACTCGTACAGGTCGTCGCGGATACGGGCCCGGGAACGCCAGGCCCGGTCGGCCGGCGAGGGGAGCTTGTCCAGCACGTTGCGGCGGACCCAGGGCACGGCACGGGAGTCGTCGAACTCGGTGGAGACCGCGTAGAACTCGCGGCCGTACTCGTCGACGACACCGATCGACACGAGGTCGACCAGCCGGCCGTCCTCGATGAATTCGCAGTCGTAGAAGTAGCGGTAGACCATCGCCGCCCATCCTCGCCCACCGCCGGTGACCGTCGGCGGGCGGGGCGGGCACCGGCGGCGTCGCCCACCCGCCCGGAACCCCGCCGGCCCCCGGTTCGGTGGTCCGCCGCAGCTGGCGCAGGGTCACGGAAAGGTTTACAGGGGTGTACAGCAAGCGACTGGGCCGTCATGATCTGATGTGTACCGCTACCGGACGCCGAAGCGGTGTCAGTTCACCTCTTGCGGGGCCGTCAGGGTTCACCCGGTGAGCGAAAATTGTGGTCCGTGACCGGGGAGGGGTGGGGCCGTGGAAATGCGCCTGCCGGAGCCGGGTGACGCCCTCACGGGGGTGGAGATGTTCGCCGGGCTGGAGCCGGAGGTGCGCCAGCGGGTGATCGCCGCGGCGGTGCCGCGCACCTATCGCAAAGGTCAGTTGCTTTTCGTCGAGAACGATCCCGGCGAGTCGCTGATCGTGCTCCGCCGGGGGGCGGTGGCGGTGTTCCGCACCGCACCGACCGGGGAGCGCGCGGTGCTGTCGGTCATCCGACCACCGGACGTGCTGGGCGAGGTGTCCCTGCTGGACGCCTCCACCCGTTCCGCCTCGGCCGAGGCGATCGAGGATTGTGCGGCGCTCGCCCTGTCCCGGCCGGCCTTCATGGAGCTGGTGCACTCCAACCCGCGCATCCTGGACGCGGTGATGCGCTCGCTGGGCGGCCTGATCCGGCGGCTCACCGAGCAGAACGCCGACCACGTCTTCCTCGACCTGCCCGGTCGGGTGGCCAAGACGCTGGTCCGGCTGGCCGGTGAGAGCCAGGCCCCGATGATCACCATCGAGCTGAACCAGAGCCAGCTCGCCGAGATGGCAGGTGGCTCCCGGCAGAGCGTCAACCAGGCGATCGGTTCCTTCGCCAACCGCGGCTGGCTGCGTACCGAAGGTCGTCGGATCGTGGTGACCGACGTGGCGGCGCTGCGCCGACGCGCCGGCATGAGCGACCGCTGACCAGCGGTTTTCCCGGGCGGTGATGCCCCGGCGGGTGATCGGGAACGCCACAGCGGCGCGGCCGACGGACCGAGGTCCGCCGGCCGCGCCGGTCGTTCACTTGCCGCTGTCGTCGGCCGGCGGGGCGCCCGGTCCCGGCCCGATCTGGTCCGGCGGTGTACCCGGCCCCGGCCCGATCTTCTGTGGCTTCGGCGTCGTGGTCGTGGTGGTGCCGGAGTCCGAAGTCGTCTTGCTGTCGGGATTCTCCACCATGCCCTGCTCCTCCATTCTGGCGAGAGTGACCGCGTCGACGTCGACCGTCTCCCCGGGGGACCGGACGGTACCGTCCGGGTCGGTCCAGTAGGCGGACAATCGCACCTGCACGGCACTCTCCTGACAGTGAGTTTTCCTCGTGAGGAACACTAGTGGCGGCCGACCAGCCGCAGGGTCCGCCCGCACGTCGGGTACCCGACTGGCCCTCCGCGGCGCGATAATGGGATCTCCTCACGTACGGAGTTCGTCATCGACCTCAAGTGTGGACACTGCTCACGGGCGGCGGGACCGGACGACCGCTTCTGCGGCGGCTGCGGACAGGCGCTGACGCTCAACTGTGCCTCCTGCGGGCACGGCAACAGCCCCGAGGCCAACTTCTGTACCAGCTGCGGGCAGCCGCTGCGCGACCACGCGGTCACCGTGCAGGAGGACCGCCGCCAGGTCAGCGTGCTGTTCATCGACATCGTCGACTTCACCACGTACGCCGAACGGGCCGATCCGGAGCAGGCGCGCAGCCTCCAGCAGGCGTACTTCGCCACCGTCCGCAAGCTGGTCCACCAGTACGGCGGGGTGGTGGAGAAGTACATCGGCGACGCGGTGATGGCGCTGTTCGGCGCCCCGGTCGCCACGGACAACGACGCGCTGCGTTGCGTACGGGCCGGGTTGGAGCTGCAACGGAACCTGGCCCGGCAGGCCGCCGGCCCGCACCCGCCGCTGGGTTTCCGGGTCGGTGTGGCCACCGGTGAGGCGCTGGTCGACCTCTCCGCCACCCGCGACGGCGGTCAGGCGTTCGTCACCGGCGACGTGGTGAACACCGCCTCCCGGTTGCAGGCGCTGGCCCCCACCGGCGGGGTGGTCGTCGACGAGAGCACCTGGTCGGCCACCCGACACGAGCTGGAGTACGTCGACCGGCCGCCGGTCACCCTGCGCGGACGTTCCACGGTGAGCCGGATCTGGCTCGCCGTACGGGCCCGGCCCCGCACCGACCCGCAGGCCGCCGAGCTGACCCCGATGGTCGACCGGGAACACGAACGCGGCCTGCTGGTCAGCGCCCTGCACCGGACGGTCACCGAACGCACCTCGCAGTTGGTGACCGTCTTCGGGCCGGCCGGGGTGGGCAAGAGCCGGCTGCTGCGGGAACTGTCCCGGCACGCCGCCAACCTGCCCGGCCACCGGGTCACCTGGCTGGTCGGGCAGTGCCCGCCGTTCGGCGAGAACGTCACCTACGCCGCGCTGGCGGACATCGTCAAGGGGTGGTTGGGCGCGCCGGACACCGACGACCCGGAACCGCTGCGGGACCGGCTCCGCGACCGGTTGCGTCAGCTCGACGACCCGCACGCGATGCGGTTGGCCGGCGCGCTCGGGCCGCTGCTGGGGATGACCGGTGAACGACTCAACCCGGGTGAGACCGAGGCCGCCTGGCGACGGTTCCTGCTCACCCTCGCCGGGCGGGGCCCGACGGTGCTGGTCTTCGAGGACATGCACTGGGCCGACCAGGCGATGCTCACCTTCGTCGAGCAGCTCGGGGCGGCGGCCCGGGGCGTACCGCTGCTGGTGGTGGCGACCGCGCGGCCCGAGCTGCGGGAGCGGCAGCCGGCCTGGACGGGCACGATCAGCGGCGCGATGTCCATCTCGGTGCCGCCGATGCACGACGCCGACATCGACACCCTCTACTCCCTGCTGCTCGGCCAGGCCACCCTGCCGGCCACGTCGCGGGCGCCGCTGATCGAGTTCGCCGACGGCAACCCGCTCTACGCCCAGGAGTACGCCCGGATGCTGATGGACGGCGGGCTGCTGGAGCCCAGTGCCGCCTTCGGTCCGGCCGGCACCACCGACATGCCGCGTACCGTCCAGGCGGTCATCGCCAACCGGCTCGACCTGCTCGACCCGGCCGACCGGGCGGTGCTCCAGGCCGCCGCCGTGGTCGGGGTCCAGTTCTGGCCCGCGCCCGTGGCCGCCGCCCTCGGCCGGACGGTCGAGTGGGTGGAGCGGGCGCTGGACCGGTTGCAGCGCCGGGACATGGTCTTCGAGCTGCCCACCTCCACGATGGCCGGTCAGCCGGAGTACCGTTTCCGGCACATCCTGGTCCGCGACGTGTGCTACCAGCGGCTGCCCCGGGCCGAACGGGTGCTGCGCCACCAGCGCACCGCCGACTGGCTGGCCCAGCTCACCCAGGCCGGGCAGCAGGACCTGGCCGAGGTGCTGGCCAACCACCGCTGGACCGCCCACGAGATCGCCCGGACGATCGGGCTCGACACCATGCCGCACGCGGTGGCGGCCCGCACCGCGCTGCACCGGGCCGCCCGGCGGGCGTACGAGCTGCACGCGCTGGACAACGCGGCCACGCTGGTCGGCCGGGCGCTGCAGGTCGGCGGGGCCCCCGACCCGGGGCTGGAACTGTTCGCCGCCCAACTGGCCCTGTTCCGGGACGGGGATGCGTTCCTGGTCGACGGGGGCACCGAGGCGTTGACCGGGCTCACCGAACGGCTGGCCGCCGTCGGGGACCGGTCCGGCGCGGCCCGCGCCTGGACCCTGCTCGCCACCGCCGCCTGGAGCCGGGCCGACCGGTCCGAGACGCTGCGCTGCCTGCACCGGGCCAACGCGATCTACGCCGAACTACCGGAGTCCGAGGAGAAGGCGGAGGCGCTGCTGGAACTGGCCCGGGTCCGGATGCTCAACGCCGAGACCGAGCCGGCCTGCGTGGCGGCCTCCGCGGCGGCCGAGCTGGCCGAGCGGCTGCGGCTGCCCGAGGTACGGGCCAACGCCCGGATCACCCTGGCGGTGGCCCGCTACATGGCCGGCGAGGAGCAGGCGTACGCGGAACTGACCGAGGTGGCCGAGCAGTGCCGGGTGGACCGGCTGGTCAGCCGACGCCGGGCGGTGCACAACCTCGCCTGGGCGGCGCAGGAGGAGGGTGACCTGGCCCGGTCGGCCCGGCTGGTCGACGAGGGACGTTCGCTCGACCCGGGTGGCGGGCACAGCCTGGCGACCAGCTTCGCCGACAAGTGGGCGCGGGCGTACTACGCCGGCGACTGGGTGGCGGCGCTGGAGCTGGGCACCGAGTCGACCCGGCTGCCGACCGCCGAGTGGGACCTGCACATCGTGGCGGTCTCCGGCTGGATGCGGGCCCTGCGCGCCCACTCCGCCCCGCCGCCGGACAGGTCGGACCCGGGCGAGCCGCCGCCGGACGGGCCGGACCCGGGCGAGCCGCCGCCGGACGGGCCGGACCCGGGCGAGCCGCCGCCGGACAGGTCGGACCCAGGCGTAACCGCACCGGGCACCACGGCACCGGGCGTGACGGACCCGGGCGCGACCGGCGCGGGTGCCGCCGACGGCGCGGGTGCCGCCGACGGCGCGGGTGCCGCCGACGGCGCGGGTGCCGCCGACGGCGCGGGTGCCGCCGACGGCGCGGGTGCCGCCGACGGCGCGGGTGCCGCCGACGGCGCGGGTGCCGCCGACGGCGCGGGTGCCGCCGACGGCGCGGCGGGTCACGATCTGGTGGCCCAGGCGCTGGTCGCCGCGCGGCGCAGTGGTTTCCACCGGGTGTTGCAGTCGACGCTGGCGCATGCGGCGCTCTGCCGGGCGGTCCGGGGCCGCCGGGAGGAGGCGATGCGGCTGCTGGTGGAGCTGGACGAGGACTGGAGCCGGACCCGGGTGATCCCGTTCGCCGAGTGGGTGCCGGTGGTGGGACACGTCGCCGCGGTGCTCGGCCCGGACGCCGCCCGGCTGGTGCACGACATGCTCGCACGGTCGCCCCGGACGACCCCCTGGGTGGAGGCGGCCGGGCAGGCCGTCGACGCCACCCTGGCCCTCGGCGACGGGGACGCCCGGCGGGCCGCCCGGCTGTTCGCGGCGGCTGCGGAGCGCTACGCCCGGATGCCCGACACCACCGACCAGATGCTCACCACGGTGCTGTCGGTGCCGGCCCTGACCGTGGCCGATCCCGCGCAGGCAGCGGCCACCCTCGACCGGGTCCGCGAATTCGCCGACCGCAACGGGATGCCCGGTCTGCTCCGGCTGGCCACCCGGGCGACGCTCGACCGGAGCTGACCGGGGTCGATGATCGACTCACCTGGGCCGACGATGCGGTGTCCGGGCGGCCCGAAAGCGCTGTTCAGGCCCACAAGAGTCGATCACCCACGATCGACGGCCCCGGAGCGGTCACGGCCGCGACAGGTCGCCCGGCCGGGCGGGGCGTCCGGCCGGGCGGGGTTCGGGGGAGGTATTCCGGTTTTGTATGGAATGTGACTTCTTGCGCGTGAGGGGCGGGTACGCGGCGGGCGGTGGCGACCGGGCCGGCCGCCACCCCGGGGCACCGGCCCCTCGGCGGGCAGCTCCGGCGCCCCGCGCACCGGAGCCGGTACGCCCGCCGGATGCGACGGACCGCCGATCAGCGGCACTACCAGCCGGTACGGCACCGGATACCCGTCCCGCCCACCGCCGGCGACCCCGGGCCAGGGCCGTCCGGGCAGGTCGCGGGGGCGGTGGGCAGGCCACCCGGAGGGCTGCCGTCGGGCCCGCCCGCCGACGGCGGAGCCGACGAACCACGAGCGGCGCGCCACAACGCACTCCCGGAACCGGGTGCCGACGTGTCACGATTCAGGGCACGGCGTACGGGGCGCCGACACGACCGCACCGGCAGGTGCGCGGAGGAGGATGTCCGGTGTCAGCGGGTGGCGCCCGCCGGGGACGGCGGGACAACGGGCTCGACGCGAGCGAGTACGCCGTCGCGGGCGACGTCGACCCGCGCGTCGGTGAGCACCTGCTCGACGTGCTCGCCGCAGGCGGGATCGCCGCCTACCTCCAGCCCTCCGCCGACCTGAACCCGATCACCCGGACCACCACCGTGCCGTCCCGGCCGGTCGACCGGCTCTACGTGGACCGTTCGCACCTGACCACCGCCCGCGACTATCTCACCCAGCTCGCCGACGAGGCGACGCCGGAGCCGGCCCGCGCCGAGCCGGACGTTGACGCCGAGTGGGAACGTCTCGTCGCCGCCTTCCACACCGCGCCCGCCGCCGGTAGCCATCCCTGGCCGGCCTCCGAGGACATCGACGACGACGGGGCCGATCCCGCCCGCGCCGGTGGCCCGCCGACCAGGGCGGACGAGCCGACGGGGCCGACCGCCACCGACGTACGCCGGTTGCCGTACGCGGCCGACATCTCCGGCATCTCGGTGACCCCCCGGGGCCGGCAGCAGGACGAGCCGTCGCTGCTGGACGGCCTGGACACCTTCGGGGCCGACCTGCCGGACGACCCGGAGGAGGGCTACACCCCGCCGCCGCCTCCACCGCTGCCCCGGATCTCGAAGTACGCGGTGGTCGGGGTGCTGGGGATCGTGCTCGGTTTCGTGCTCTTCCTCAACCCGTCGTTACTGCCGGTGGACGCCTCGGTGGTCACCCTGCTCGGCTTCACCGGCATCCTCGCCGGGTTCATCACGCTGATCTGGCGGCTGCGTCCCGGCGACGAGGACGATCACGACCCCGACGACGGCGCGGTCGTCTGACCCTGCGACACCATCCGTCCACCCGCCCGCATCCCGGGACACCGCAGCCCTCACGCCAGGCGTAACAGTGGTGTAACTTACGGTCAGTAGGAATACCGCTGTAGGTCACTTCCCCCGCCGACTGCCCGGTTGTTCCTTGCTCGCGTGGTCGGTCCCCTGCCGATCGGAATGCCCGAGATGCGACAGAGTTCACTGGTGGTGGTGGCCAACCGGCTCCCCATCGACGACAGCGTGGCGCCCGACGGCGCCTGTGAGTGGCGGCGCAGCCCCGGCGGGCTGGTCAGCGCCCTGCACCCCCTGCTCCGGCAGACCCCGGCCACCTGGGTCGGCTGGGCCGGTGGCACCGGCCCCGCGCCCGTGCTGCCCGACGTGGACGGCGTGCACATGCGGACCGTCCCGCTCAGCGCCGACGACCTGCGCGACCACTACGAGGGCTTCGCCAACGCGACGCTCTGGCCGCTCTACCACGACGCGGTGGAGCAGCCCGAGTACCACCGCCGCTGGTGGGAGGCGTACCAGCGGGTCAACCAGCGGTTCGCCGAGGCGACCGCCGAGGTGGCCGAACCGGGCGCGGTGGTCTGGGTGCAGGACTACCACCTGCAACTGGTCCCCGGCCTGCTCCGCGAGCTGCGACCCGACCTGCGGATCGGCTTCTTCCTGCACGTGCCGTTCCCGCCGCCGGAGCTGTTCATGCAGCTTCCCCGCCGGGCCGAACTGCTGCGCGGAATGCTCGGCGCCGACCTGATCGGGTTCCAGCGGGCCCAGGCGGCGCACAACTTCGCCCAGCTCGCCACCAAGGTCCTCGGTCTGCCGGCCACCGACCGGCGGATCGGCGTGCAGGACCGGGTGGTGCGGATCGGGGCGTACCCCGTCTCGATCGACACCGCCGAGATGGCGGCGCTGGCCGCCCGGCCGGACGTCACCGCGCGGGCCCGCCGGCTCCGGCACGACCTGGGCGACCCGGAGCGGGTCGTCCTCAGCCTGGACCGGATGGACTACACCAAGGGCATCGAGCAGCGGCTGAAGGCCTACAGCGAGCTGCTGGCCAGCGGTGACGTCAAGGTCCGGGACACCGTGCTGGTGCAGGTCGCCATGCCGAGCCGGGAACGCGTCGGCCAGTACCAGATCCTGCGTGAGCGGATCGAACGCGAGGTGGGCCGGATCAACGGCGAGTTCGGCCGGGTCGGCGAACCGGCCATCCACTACCTCACCCAGCCCTTCGACCGGGCCGAACTCGCGGCGCTCTACCGGGTCGCCGACGTCATGGCGGTCACCCCGCTGCGCGACGGGATGAACCTGGTCGCCAAGGAGTACGTGGCCGCCCGGGTCGACGACACCGGCGCGTTGCTGCTCAGCGAGTTCGCCGGGGCGGCTGCCGAGCTGGACCGGGCGTACCTGGTGAATCCGCACGACCTGGAGGGGCTCAAGCAGGGGCTGTTGTCGGCGCTGCGGGCCGGGCCCACCGAGCTCGGCGACCGGATGCGGGCGATGCGCCACCACCTGCACCGGCACGACATCCGGGCCTGGGCGCGCTCCTACCTCAGCGCCCTGGACGACACCGGCTCGTTGCTCACCCGGCTCAGCAGCAGCGGCTGACCGCACCCGGTCCCCGGGCCGACAGCCGGGCCAGGGCGGACGTCGCCTGTCGCACAGGCCGACGTCCGCCCGGCCCGTGCGACAGGCGGTCAGCTGCGGCCCGGCTCCTTGACCAGCCAGTCCAGGAGCGCGTCCAGCGGCTCCTGCCAGCGGGTGTCGAGCATCAGGTCGTGCCCCATGCCGGGGAAGAGCAGCGGAGCCGCGCCGTAGCGGCGGGCCGCCCGGGTCAGCGCGGCCGGCGGGACGACCCGGTCGTCCGGGCTGCCCAGCACCAGCACCGGCGGGCTACCCACCGCCGGCTCCGCCGGCCGGCCGGCGAGCAGCTGCCACTGCGCCCGCCAACCGGCCCGACCCAGCCGGGCCAGGTGCCGGCGCGCGTCCGCCTCGGGCAGCTCCCGGCTGAACAGTTGCCGGCGGTGCAGCCGCAGCGCGCCACCGAACAGGGCCGGCAGCGTGCCGAGCGGGTTGGCCCGCAACGCCGTGCCGGCCGTGGCCACGCCGCCGAGCACCGGTGCGACCAGCACCGCCGCCCGGGCCGGGTACCGCGCCAACGCGTGCGTCACCACCAGGGCGCCCGCGCCGTGCCCCACCAGCACCGCCTGCCGGGGCAGCCCCGCCGCCACCTGGACCACGTCGTGGGTGTACGCCCGCAGCGTCGCCCCCGGCGCCGGTTCGCTGCCGCCGTGCCCGCGCAGGCTCATCGCGTACGCGGGGAAACCGCGCGACGCGGCGTGCTCCAGCCAGTGTTCGGCGAACGCCCACGCCCCGTGCCCGAACCCGGGGACGAACAGCAGCGGCGGACGTCCCTCCTCCAGCTCCGGGTCGACGCCGAGCACCTCGCGGCGGGCCGGACGGACCGGGTGGGCCCACTCCCGGCCCCGCATGATCCGGACCCGTTGATCGGTCGTGCCGGTCACTTGCCCTCCAGCTCGTCGAGGGCGCGCTGCACCGCGCGCAGGTAGTCGACGTGGCCCACCTCGAACCAGTGCCGGCTGCTGTCCTTGACCTTCCCCGCGTACCGCTCCCCCGCGCCGGACACCGCCCGGGAGGCGAACGCGGCGGCGCGCTGCGGCTGCTCCCGGCGCAACAGCAGCGACCTGGCGAAGAGCACGCTCTGCCAGTGCGCCAGGGTGAACAGCCCCGAGTCGGGCTGCAACAGCCCGGCCACCGCCAGCGTCGGGTGGCCCGGCGGGAACGCGTGCAGCCACAGCCGGGGACGGCCCGAGCCGTCGGCGTCGCCGAGGACACCCGGGTCGAGGAACTCGAAGCGGGGCAGGTAGCCGGTGGCGAAGACGACCAGCTCCGGGTCGATCTCCCGGCCGTCGGTGAGGGTCACCCCGCCGGGATGGAACCGGGCCAGCTCCGGCACGGGGGTGATCTCGCCGTGGCCGACGTAGTAGACCAGTTGGCTGTTGGCGATCGGGTGCGTCTCGTAGACCCGGTGGTCCGGTTTCGGCAGCCCGAACCGGGTCAGGTCGCCGACGGTCAACCGCAGCGTCCAGTGGTAGAGCCACTGCCGCAGCCGCAGCGGCACCCGCAGCGCCAGCAGCGCGTCGTTGACCTGGTCGGCGGGGCGGCCGAGGACGTACTTCGGGGCGTACCAGTAGCCGCGGCGGGTGGAGTGCCAGCAGCGGGACGCCTGCTGGGCCGCCTCGACGGCCAGGTCGCAGCCGGTGTTGCCGGCCCCGACCACCAGCACCCGCTTGCCGCGCAGCTGGGCGGGGTCCTTGTAGGACGAGGCGTGCATGACCTCGCCCCGGAACTCCTCCAGCCCCTCGTAGCGGGGCAGCTTCGGCGACCAGTTGTGCCCGTTGGCGACCAGCACGGCGGCGTACCGGGAGGTGCGTTCCGGGCCGTACCCACCGGTGCTGCGGGTGGTGACGTCCCACCGGTCGCCGTCGACGGGTTCCACCCGTACCACCTCGGTGCCGAACCAGATGTGCCGGCGCAGGTCGAAGTGGTCGGCGTACCGCTCGAAGTAGGACAGCAGCTGGCTGTGGTGCGGGTAGTCCGGCCAGGAGTCCGGCATCGGGAAGTCGGGGAACTGGGTGAACGGCCGCGACGAGATGAGGTGGGTGCTGGCGTACACCGGGCTGCGGTCGTGCCGCCAGTTCCAGCCGCCGCCGACGCCGGTCTCGCGTTCGTAGCAGTCGACGCCGAAGCCGTGCTCGGTGAGGTTCTTGACGGCGGTGAGGCCGCTGGCCCCGGCCCCGATCACGCAGACCGTGTCGCCGCGGTCGGAGACCGGGCGGCCGTCCCGGTTCGCAGGGAGCGTCGTGGGCTCCGGTTCGGGCCGGCCGTGCTCGGTGGAGGGGGACACCGGGAATCTCCTTATGTGCGGCCAGGTACGCCGGTTCGACCGGCATCCTTCCGGGCCCCCGACCCGTTGTCCAGCCCGGCTCGCGAAGGTGTCGCGACGCGTCGCGGGACGGTCCCCGGGCGGCCGCGACGGCCGGCCCGGGGACGCTGCCGCCCGGTCAGCCGGTGACCGGCAGCAGCAGGTCGACCAGCACCGGGAAGTGGTCGCTGGCCCGGCGGGTGGTCGGGGTGTCCACCACGTCGTAGCCGACCACCTCGACCCGGGGGTCGACGAAGAGGGCGTCGATGCGGCTGCGCGGGTTGGTGCACGAGTAGGTGTGCCGGTCGGCCGCGTCGGCGGCGATCGCGGCGTCGGTCAGGCCGGCCGCCACGGTGCCCCAGGCCGGGCCGTCCGGGCCCTCGTTGAGGTCGGCCCCGAAGACCACCGGCAGGTCGCTCGCGGACAGCTCCCGCCGCAGCAGCGCCGCCTGGCCGGGCCGCTCGGCCGGATCGGTGGACAGGTGCGAGCCGGCCAGCAGGAACCGGGCCCCGCCGACCTGGCAGCGGGCGTACGCCGCGCCGCGCAGGTGCCGGCCCGGGGTCAGCGGGAACCGCTGGCAGTGCGTCCCGGTCACCCGGACCCGCAGGCTGGTCAGCAGCAGGTTGCCCAGCGACGGCAGCCCACCGGCGGCCACCACCAGGCCGAACGAGTCGGCCAGCGCGGCGGACTTCTGCCGCCACCGGAACCGGCGCGGCGCCTCCTGCACGATCACCACGTCGGGGGCGGCCTCGCGGACCACGCTGGCCAGTGCCGCCGTGTCGTCGCGCTGGCTGTGGATGTTGTACGACACCACCCGCAGCGGCACCCGGCCGGCGGCGGCCGGGCCGGTCCCGGCCGGTCCCGTCGGGGCCGGTGCCGGCGGCGCGGCGGCGGTCCCGGCATCGGTGTCGGCGCGGGCGGCGCCGGTGTCGGCGGGCGCGGGGGCGTCCGGGCGCGGAGGCGTCGGCGCGGCGCTCATCGGCGGCGGGCCAGGTCGGCGGCGCCGATGACACCGGCGCTGTTGCCCAGCTCGGCGGGGCGAACCTCGGCCACCGGGAGCCGGCTGCGCTGGGCCAGGGCGTCGGCGAAGGACCGCCGGGTCGGGCCGAGCAGCAGGTCACCGGCGTCGACCACGCCGCCGCCGACCACCAGCACCTGCGGGTCGAGGATCTGCGCCATGTCGGCGAGGCTGGTGCCGAGCCAGCGGCCGATCTGGGCGAACGCCTCGGCCGAGATCGGGTCGCCGGCCTGGGCGGCGGTGGTGACCATCGGGCCGGTGATCGCCTCGGCCTCACCGCCGGCCAGCTCCAGCAGGGCGGTGGCGCGCTGCGGTTCCTGCCGGGCCCCGGCGCGGGCGAACCGGACCAGGGCGCTGCCGCTGGCGTACTGCTCGATGCAGCCGAGCCGGCCGCAGCCGCACTGGTGGCCGTCGGGGACGGTGAGCATGTGCCCCAGCTCGGCGGCGATGCCGTGGGCGCCGCGGACCAGCTCGCCGCCGAGGACGATGCCGCCGCCGACACCGGTGCCGATGGTGAACATGACCATGGAGTCGTCGGCGTCGCGGGCCGCGCCGTGCCGGAACTCGGCCCAGGCCGCCACGTTGCCGTCGTTCTCGACGATCACCGGGAGGCCGGTGGCGGCGCTGACGTAGTCGCGCAGCGGTTCGTCGCGCCAGGCCAGGTTGGGGGCGAACAGCACGGTGGAGCGGGACGCGTCGATCCAGCCGGCCGCGCCGATCCCCACCGCGTCGACCTGGTGGCCGGTGGCGAGCTGGGTGACCAGTTCGATGATGACGTCGCGGGTCTTGCCGACGTCGTCCGCGGGGGTGTCCCGCCGGGCCTGCACGAGCACCCTGCCGGTGTCGTCCACGACACCGCCGGCCACCTTCGTGCCACCGACGTCGACTCCGATGGTCAGCGTCACCGCGGCCACTCCCCTCTGCTGTGCTGCCCGACATCGGCCGAAACCGGCCGTACGCTGCCGGGATGTCCGGTGGTCAGGTCCCGTCGCCTGGTGCGTCCCCGTCCGCGCCGGCCGGCGCGCGCGAGGCGGGCACCACGGGACCGTCGGCCGCGGGCCGGACCTGCTGGGCCGGCGCGGCCGGCCCGGCGTCGTCGACGGGCGGTGCGGCGGCGGCCGGTTCGACCGCGTCCTCCGCCCGGGTGGCGGCGGACCAGACGTCCCGCTCCGGCGCCGACGCAGAATCATGCCCGGTGCGGGTGGCCTCGCGCCACACATGATCGGCTCCGGAATCGGACGGGCCGGTCGGCGCGGCGGCGTCACCGCCGTCCCCGGGGGGTGCTTCCCCGGCTCCGGGCGGGGCGAACGCGCGCATCAGGCTGGCGACGCCGGCCGCCAGATCCCCCGCGCCGGTGGCGAGCCGCTCGGCGAATTCGGGACTGGGATCACGCAGGGCGGCGACCGCCCGGCAGATCGGACAGACGCAGCACTCGGCCGATCCGGTGGCGAAACCCTCCGCGCGGTGGCTGCCGCCGGCGGAACGGGACGGGCCGGCACTGTGACCGAGGACACCCGAGACGATCCCACCGAGCGGACCCCACGGCCCCGACGCCGACCCGGTGCCGGCGGAGGCCAGCCGGGCCGTCGCGAGCAGCGTGGCGACCAGCCGTTCCGCTTCCTCCCGGGCCGAGCCCGGTTCCGCTGCGCCCATGGTCGGCTCCTCCGTCGTGTCGCCGGCCGTCGCGTCGCTACGCCGCACCGGTTGCTTCTACCCGGCGCTTGAGCTGCTTCAACGCCGTATCCATGATCATTTTCTCGGCCTTGCGGCGAAACATGCCGAGCATGCCCACCGACAACTCGACCTCCAGCGTGTAGGTCACCGTGCAGGTGCCGTCCGGGTTGCCGACCAGGTCGTACGAGCCACGCTGGGACTTCTGCATCGTCGAGGGCGAAACCAGGTGCCATTCGATGCGGGACAGGTCCTCGGCGTACTCGTAGGCCAGCACGTACTCGTCGGCCATCACCCCGGCGTCGATGGTGAACCTGACCTGGCTGGCGTAGCCGTCCTCGTACTCCTCGACGACCTCGGCCCGGCGCACCGCCTCGGTCCACTCGGGGTAGCGCGCGAAGTCGCACACGACCGCCGCGACCCGGTCCGGTGACGCGCCGATGACGATCGACTGGGTGGAGGAGTCCGCCATGGGGGGAGGCTACCCGGCGCGTCCGACGGATGCCCCGCTCCACCCCCCGGGCAGGGGCCGGGCCGGTGGCCGGGCAACCTGGCTGGGGCGTCCGCCCGGCCGGCCGGGTAGGTTTCGACCATGCCGACCCGGGGTCGGCCCGGCCAGTGCGAGCACGAGGGAGTGCAGGTGCGCGAGTTCTCCGTCCCGCCGATCGTCACCATCGGCGACGCGGCAAACCTGACCGACCCGGTCTGGGACAACGCCGAGGCCGCGCCGGACGCGGTGCAGTTCGTCCGGCCCGCCGTCGAGGGCCGCGCGGGGGCCGACGTCACCTGCCGGCAGTTCCGCGACGAGGTGGTCGCGGTGGCCCGGGGACTGGCCGGCGCGGGGGTCTCCCCCGGTGACCGGGTCGCCCTGATGAGCCGCACCCGCTACGAGTGGACCCTGCTCGACTACGCCATCTGGGCCGCCGGCGCGGTCACCGTACCGATCTACGAGACCTCCAGCGCCGAGCAGGCCGCCTGGATCCTCGCCGACTCCGGCGCGGTCGCGGTGGTGGTGGAGACCAACAGCCACGCCACCCTGGTCGCCGGGGTCCGCGACCGGCTGCCCGAGCTGCGCGACGTCTGGCAGATCGAGCTGGGCGGGGTCGACGAGATCGTCGCCGCCGGCACCTCGGTCGACCCGGAGGAGATCGAGCGCCGCCGCACCTCGGTCCGCGCCGCCGACGTCGCCACGATCATCTACACCAGCGGCACCACCGGCCGCCCCAAAGGCTGCGTGCTGACCCACCGCAACATGTACGCCGACATCGCCAACGCGGTGCCGGTGCTGCCGAACCTGTTCCGGCCGGGCGCCTCGACCCTGCTCTTCCTGCCGCTGGCGCACGCCTTCGCCCGGCTGATCCAGATCGGGGTGGTGCAGGCGCGGGCCACGATGGCGCACTGCGCCGACACCCGGGACCTGGTCGCCCAACTCCAGGAGTTCCGGCCGACGTTCGTGCTCTCGGTGCCGCGGGTCTTCGAGAAGGTCTACAACGGCGCCCGGCAGAAGGCCGAGGCCGACGGCAAGGGCGCGATCTTCGACCGGGCGGAGAAGGTCGCCATCGCCTGGAGCGAGGCGCAGGAGACCCCCGGCGGTCCCGGGTTCGCGCTGCGCGCCCAGCACGCGGTCTTCGACCGGCTGGTCTACCGCAAGCTGCGGGCCGCCCTCGGCGGCCGCTGCCGGGACGCGATCTCCGGTGGTGCCCCGCTCGGCGCCCGGCTCGGGCACTTCTTCCGGGGCATCGGGGTGACCATCTGCGAGGGGTACGGCCTCACCGAGACCTCCCCCGCCGCCGCGGCCAACCTGCCCACCGGCACGAAGATCGGCACGGTCGGCCGGCCGCTGCCCGGCGTGACGATCCGGATCGCCGACGACGGCGAGATCCTGATCGCCGGCGACCTGATCTTCCAGGGCTACTGGAAGAACGAGGCGGCCACCGCCGAGGCGCTCGCCGACGGCTGGTTCCGCACCGGCGACCTGGGGCACCTCGACGACGACGGCTTCCTGAGCATCACCGGCCGCAAGAAGGAGATCATCGTGACGGCCGCCGGCAAGAACGTCGCCCCGGCGGTGCTGGAGGACCAGGTCCGGGCGCATCCGCTGGTCAGCCAGTGCCTGGTGGTCGGCGACCGGCAGCCGTTCATCGCCGCCCTGGTCACCGTCGACGAGGAGGCGCTGCCGAAGTGGCTGGCCGCGCAGGGCCTGCCCGAGGACACCCCGGTCGCGCAGCTCGTGGGGCACGACGCGCTGCGGGCCGAGATCCAGGGCGCGGTGGACACCGCCAACCTGGCCGTCTCCAAGGCCGAGGCGATCAAGGTGTTCCGCATCCTGCCCCGCGACTTCACCGAGGCGACCGGTGAGTTGACCCCCTCGCTCAAGGTCAAGCGGCAGGTCGTCCACAAGACGTACGCGGCCGAGATCGCGGAGATCTACCAAGGCTGACTACGATCCGTCACGTGTCCGCCTCCACAGCCGCCCGCCCCCAGACGCGTCCCGTCGCCGCCGCCGCGCGAGCGGTGATGCTCGCGCTGGTCGGCGTACTGACCCTGGTCGCCACCCGCGATCCCGCCCAGCTCTGGTGGATCGCCCTGCTGGCGGTCGCCGGAGCACCCGCCCTGCTCGCCCCCGGGCACCGGCTGATCGGCCCGCTGAGCCGGCTCGCCGAGGCGGTGGTGATCGGGCTGGCCGCCAGCCAGGTCGCCGTCTCCTCCGCCCTCGGCTCGTCGGTCGGCGGGCTGGGCGCCTCGGCGGTGCTGCCCTACCTGGCGGTCCCGGTGACCGTCACCGCGCTGCGCCGGCAGTTCCGCGAGGGCGCGGTGCTGCTCGGGGTCACCGCGGCCACCCTGCTGGTGGCGGGCGCCTTCACCGAGGTCGACGGTGGGCGGCAGCTCGGCCAGGCCGGTTACCTTGCGGTCTGCGCGCAGTGGCTGATCCTCGCCGGGCTCGGTCTCTACGCCGCCGGCACGCTGCACCAGGTGATGCGGGTCCGGGCCGAGGGCAAGCCCCAGCCGTACGCCGAGGCGACCCGGCTGCTGACCCAGCTGCGTACGGTCGCCCGGCAGCTGCCCGGGGCCACCCTCGACCCGGGCGGCATCTCCGAACACCTGCTGGAGGAGCTGCGTACCGTCGCCCCCGGCAACCGGGGCGCGGTGCTGTCGGCCAGCGGCGGCGGGCGGCTGGTGGTGCTCGCCCAGGTCGGCGTCGACCGGGTCGACTGGGAGACGACGCTGGACGCCGACTCGGCGATCGCCGACGCCTGGGCCAGCCAGCAGCCGCAGACCTCGGCCCGTTCGCAGGCCCGCTCGCACTCCGGCGGGGACGTCTCGGCGCTGATCGTGCCGCTGGTCGCCGGGGTCCGTACGGTCGGCCTGGTGGTGCTGGAGGCGGACGCGGCGCACGCCTACCCACCGCCGGTGGTGTCCCGGGTGACCGCGCTGACCGGCCCGGCGGCGCTGCGCCTGGAGGCGGCGCTGCTCTTCGACGAGGTGCGGTCGCTGGCCACCAACGAGGAGCGGCAGCGGCTGGCCCGGGAGATCCACGACGGGGTGGCGCAGGAACTGGTGATGGTCGGCTACGGCATCGACAACGCGCTGGCCTACGTCGACGAGGACCCGAAGGAGACCGCCGAGGCGCTGCGCACCCTGCGCGCCGAGGTGACCCGGGTGATCACCGAGCTGCGGCTGAGCCTGTTCGAGCTGCGCAGCGAGGTCGACCGGCACGGCGGTCTGGCGGCGGCGATCGCGGAGTACGCCCGCACCGTCGGCGCGTCGGGGGGCCTGCGGGTGCACCTGTCGCTGGACGAGTCGACCGCCCGGCTGCCGGCCGCCACCGAGGCCGAGTTGCTGCGCATCGCCCAGGAGGCGGTGACCAACGCCCGCAAGCACGCCGGGGCGTCGAATCTCTGGGTCACCTGCGAGGTGGACCCCCCGTACGCGCAAATTGAAGTGTCGGATGACGGTCACGGCATCGGTGACCAGCGCACCGACGGTCACTACGGCCTTGCGATCATGGCGGAGAGGGCGGAACGTATCCGGGGCCGGTTGGAGATCAGTCCTCGGCAACCCAGTGGTACGACCGTGGCGGTGGTGGTGGGTTCGTCGCCCCGGCGCGATAACGTGCGTGGCAGCGCAGCAGCAGAAGTGGAGTAATTCCAGGATGACCACAAGCCCGACACCGGCCACCCGTACCAAGGTCCTCCTTGTCGACGATCACGATCTGATCCGCAAGGGGCTGCGGCACGCCTTCGAGCGGGACCGTCAGTTCGAGGTCGTCGGCGAGGCCGCCACGGCGGCGGAGGGCGTGCGCCAGGCCGGCGCGCTGCAACCGGACGTCGTGATCATGGACCTGCGGCTTCCCGACGGCAGCGGCCTGGAGGCCACCCGGGCGCTGCGCAAGTCCAGCGCGTCGATGGGCATCGTGGTGCTCACCATGTATGCCGGTGACGACCAGCTCTTCGGCGCGTTGGAGGCGGGGGCGAGCGCCTTCGTGCCGAAGACCGCGCCGGCCGACGAGGTGGTGGCCGCCGCCCGGCACGCCGCCTCCTCGCCCAGCGCGTTCACCGCCGCCGACCTGGCCGAGGCGATGAAGCGCCGGCTGGCCCCGTCCGGCCCGCAGCTGTCCCCCCGCGAGGGGCAGGTGCTGCGGCTGCTCGCCGACGGCATGAGCGTGGCCGGCATCGCCAAGCAGCTGTTCGTCAGCGAGTCCACCGCCAAGACCCACATCTCGAAGCTCTACGAGAAGCTGGGCGCGGCCAACCGGGCGCAGGCGCTGATGACCGCCCTGCGGCTGGGTCTGCTCGAGGCGCCGGACGCCCCGAAGTTCTGAGGCGGGTCCACCCCGCCGGGCCGGCAGGCCCGGGTCCACCCCGGACCCGGGCCTGCCGTCGGCACACCACCGGTCCGACTGCGCCCGGTGAGCGACCGGTCGCGCACTGATCGCGGTCTTTGCACCTGGGCGGTGGGCGGGCAGAATACCCGGGTGAACCGCACGGTCGGCCATGTTCGCGGTGGTACTCGACAAAGGGGTTGGGGATGCAGCGACCGAACTGGGCACCCGACGACATCGACATCGAACGCCCCAGTGTCGCCCGCATGTACGACTACTACCTCGGCGGCTCGCACAACTTCGCCGCCGACCGGGTGGCCGCCCGCGCGATGGTGGAGGCGGTGCCCGACGCGCCGCTGATGGCCCAGGCCAACCGGGCCTTCCTGCGCCGGGTGGTGCAGCACCTGGTCGACTCCGGCATCCGCCAGTTCCTCGACATCGGCTCCGGCATCCCCACCGTCGGCAACGTGCACGAGATCGCCCAGCGGGCCGACCCGCGGGCCCGGGTGGTCTACGTCGACGTCGACCCGGTCGCCGTCGCGCACAGCCAGGAGATCCTCGCCGGCAACCCCGCCGCCACCGTCGTACAGGAGGACCTGCGCCGGCCCGAGGCGATCCTGGCGCACCCCGAGGTGACCCGGCTGATCGACTTTTCCCAGCCGGTGGCCGTGATGATCGTGGCGGTGCTGCACTTCATCCCGCACGCAGACCATCCCGAGGACATCCTGCGGACGTTGCGTACGGCGCTCGCCCCGGGCAGCTACCTGGTCCTCTCGCAGGCCAGCGACGACACCCGGGGCGGGGCCGAGCGGGCCGAGGCGGAACGGGTCTACCGGCGTACCGACAGCCCGCTGTGCATCCGCAGCCGGGCCGAGCTGACCGCGTTCTTCGACGGCTTCACGATCGTCGACCCCGGGGTGGTCTGGGTGCCGCAGTGGCGGCCCGAGACGCCGGAGAGCGCCGAGAACGCCGAGCAGGCCGTCTTCCTCGGCGGCGTCGGGCGTCTCGATGGGTGAGCCGGCGGGCCCCCGGGCGTCCTGCCCGGGTACGTTCGCCCGCGCCTGGGCCAAGGCGGTCTCCGGCACCAGCTACCTGCCGATGACCCAGGCCCAGCTGGAGGAACTGCTGCAACGGCTCACCGTACGACTGGCCGCCGCGCTGCGGGCCGAGCCGTTCGACCCGCGGGTCGGTCACCAGGTGGGCGCGGAACTGGTGGCCGCGCACATCGCCTCGGCGGAGGGGCTGGGGCGGACCGTCGAGGTCGTCCAGCTCCGCCTGCTGCGCGACCTCGGCCTGGTCGGCGACGACATCTCCGACCGGCTGGCCCGGCTGCTCGCCACCATCACCACCGGGTACGCCCGCGCGCTGCGCGACCGGACCCTCGACGAGCAGGAGTCCATCCGACGGGCGGCGATGGTGGCCCGCGCCCGGGCCGAGCGGGCGCTGCGCGACAGCGAGTCCCGCTTCCGCCACCAGGCCACCCACGACCCGCTCACCGACCTGCCCAACCGCACCCTGTTCACCGAGCGGCTCGCCACCGCCCTGACCGCCCCGGGGCGGGGTTCCGCCCGGGTGGGGGTGTGTTTTCTCGACCTCGACCGGTTCAAGGTGGTCAACGACTCCCTCGGTCACCAGCTCGGCGACGCCCTGCTGGTGCAGGTGGCGCAGCGGTTGAGCCGGGCCCTCGGCGAGCACCTGGTGGCCCGCCTCGGCGGCGACGAGTTCGTCATCCTCGTCGAGCGCACCGACGGCACCGACGACGTGGTGAAGGTGGCGGAGGCGGCGCTCGCCGCGGTCGCCGAGCCGGCCCTGGTCGAGGGGCACGAGCTGACCGTCACCGCCAGCGCCGGCATCGTGGAACGGCCGGTGGCCGGCACCAGCCCGGGTGAGCTGATGCGGGCCGCCGACAGCACCCTGCACTGGGCCAAGGCGGCCGGCGGCGCCCGCTGGGCGCTGTTCGACCCGGCCCGGCACCGCACCGAGCTGGCCCGGTACGCCCTGTCGGCGGCCATCCCCGCCGCCCTGGACCGGGGCGAGTTCTTCCTGGACTACCAGCCGCTGACGTCACTACGGGACGGCACCGTGGTCGGGGTGGAGGCGCTGGTCCGCTGGCGGCACCCCGAGCTGGGGGTGCTGGGCCCGGACAGCTTCATCGGCCTGGCCGAGGAGACCGGACTGATCGTCCGGCTCGGCGGTTGGGTGCTCGCCGAGGCGTGCCGGGAGGCGGAGAGCTGGGCGGCCGGCGGCGGGCCGACCCCGTTCGTCAGCGTCAACCTCGCCGTCCGGCAGGTCCACCGCCCCGGCCTGGTGCAGGAGGTGCGCGGGCTGCTGGCGCAGACCGGCCTGCCGCCGCACCGGCTCCAGTTGGAGATCACCGAGAGCACCATGATGAGCACCGGCGGGGAGGACCCGGTCCGGGCCCTGCGGATGCTCAACGACCTGGGGGTCCGGATCGCCATCGACGACTTCGGCACCGGCTACAGCAACCTGGTCTACCTGCGCGACCTGCCGGTCACCGAGCTGAAGGTGGCCGGCGAGTTCGTGACCAGGCTGCGCAGCCCGCAGGTCGACCCGGCCAGCCGCAACGACGAGCAGATCCTGGCCTCGCTGGTGTCGCTGGCCCACGCGCTGGACCTGACCGTCACCGCCGAGGGGGTGGAGACCGCCGACCAGGCCGACCTGCTGCGCGCCATCGGCTGCGACACCGGCCAGGGCTGGCACTTCGGCAAGCCCGCCCCCGCCGCCCGTATCCTCGAACAGATCCGCTGACCTGTCACGCGGGGTGATCGACGGTTCAGCCGGGGGCGGTGGTGCCGGTGAGCAGGTCCGTCAGGCGGCGGGCCTGGGTCTCCCAGCGCCACTCCTTCTCCACCCAGGCCCGGCCGGCCGCGCCGAGCTGCCGGGAGAGGTCCCGGTCGGCGAGCAGGGTGGCCACCCGGTCGGCGAGCACGGCGACGTCACGCCCCGGCACGACGTACCCGGTCTCGCCCTCGCGGACCGCGTCCGGTGCCCCGCCGGAGTCACCGGCCACCACCGGCAGCCCGGTCGCCGACGCCTCCAGGTAGACGATGCCGAGCCCCTCGACGTCCAACCCCCGGTTACGGGTACGGCAGGGCATCGCGTAGACGTCACCGGCCGCGTAGTGGGCGGGCAGCGCCTCCCACGGCACCGAGCCGGTGAACACCACGTCACGTTCCACGCCGGTGGACCGGGCCAGCTTCTCCAGCGTCGCCCGGTAGGGTCCGCCCCCGACCACCAGCAGCGCCGCGTCGGGCACCCGGCGGCGGATCGCCGGCAGGGCCCGGATCAGCATGTCCTGGCCCTTGCGCGGGACCAGCCGGGAGACGCAGACCACCACCGGCCGGTCGGCCAGCCCGAGCCGGGCCCGCACCGGTGCGCCGTCCACCCCCGGGTGGTAGGTGTCCACGTCGACCCCGGGGGCGAGCCGGTGCAGATCGGTGACGCCGCGCAGGGCACGTTCCAGCCGTACCCGGGTGTAGTCGCCGAGGTACGTGACCACGTCGGTGTCCCGGCCGATCCGGCGCAGCGCGGCGCGCGCGCCCGGCAGGGTCGCCCAGCCGGCCTCGTGTCCGTGGGTCAGCGCCACCGCGCGGCGGATGCCGGCCCGGCGGCGCAGCCCACCGGCGAGCAGGCCCAGCGGGGCGGCGGCACCGAACCACACCGTGTCGCAGCCGTGCTCCCGGGCCAGCCGGGCGGCCCGGCGGGCGACCCGCGGGGTGGGCAGCAGCACCCGGGTGGCGTCCCGGACCACCGGGAAGGGCTGGGCGGCGTCGAACCCGGCGGTGTCGCGCCAACTGGAGGCGTAGACCACCACCGAGCCGGGCGGCTGGCGGACCGCCAGGTGGTGCACGAACGACTGGATGCCGCCGGGGCGGGGCGGGAAGTCGTTGGTGATCAACAGGGTCCGGGTCACCGGCCGGCCTCCCGGGCGTAGGCGCGGGCGGCGGCCATCCGCTCCACCGTGGACGGGTGCGAGGCGAACCAGAGGTACTCCGCCCGGGGCGGGTCGGGATCGGCCAGGTTGACCCCGGCGAGCCGGCGTTGCATCGCCTCGAAGGTGGCCGGGTCACCGGTGAGCGCCAGGGCGTGCGCGTCGGCCCGTGCCTCGATCCGGCGCGACACCAGCGCCTGCACCGGGCCGGCGACCAGCCCGACGACCGTCACCAGGGCGATCAGCAGCGCGAACGCCCGGGGCTCGGCGATCGAGTCGACACCGGCCCGGCGCAGCAGCGGCGTCCAGGACCCGACCAGGTAGAGCGCGACGACCGCGGCGGCGGCCCCGAGCGCACCGGTCAGCGTGCCGGTCCAGACGTCGCGGTCCCTGGCGTGGCCCAGCTCGTGCGCCACCACGCTGGTCACCTCGGCCGGGGTGGCCTCGCGCAGCAGGGTGTCGTAGACCACCACCCGCCGGGTCGGCCCCAGACCGGAGACGTACGCGTTGACCGCCCGGGTACGGCGGGAGGCGTCGGCGACCAGCACGTCCCGCACCGGTACGCCGTCCCGCGCGGCCAGGGCGGTCAGCTCGGTGCGCAGCGGCCCCTGCTCCATCGGGGTGAACCGGTTGAACACCGGCTCCACCAGCACCGGCAGCACGAAGGACAGCAGCACCACCAGCCCGGCCGCGCCGGCCGCCCCGAACGCCCACCACCAGCGCGGGGCGAGCCGGGTGACGGTGTAGAAGCCGAGCAGCACGGTCGCGGCGAGCACCGCGCTGAGCGCGTACGACTTGAGCAGGTCGACCGTCCAGCCGCCCCAGCCCTGGGTGGCGAGCCCGTACCGGGTCAGCACCGACTGCCGCCAGGCGGCGAACGGGAGGGTGAGCAGATCGGCGACGAGCACCACGGCGATCCCGCCGAGCACCGCGCGGGCGATCCAGTGGTCGCCGAACGGCCGGCCGGCCAGCTCGACCAGCCGCGCGCCGAGCGGGGTCAGCCCGAGCAGCAGGGCCACCAGCAGGCCGACGGCCAGCCCGGTGTAGCGGCCGGGGCGCAGGGCCGCCTGCAACGCACGCCCCCGGGCCACCTGGTCGGCGGGCAGGTCACGCAGCGCGGCGAGCTGGTCGGCGCGGGGGGCCGGGGGGCGGCTCCACGGAACCAGCAGGGCTCCGACCACGACCAGGGCCAGCACCAGCGCCGCCAGGGTCAGCACCGCCCAGCCGCGCGGGGTCACCGGGACGCCCCGGGGACGGGTCTGCGGGCGTGGCGTCGTACCCGTGTCATGCCGCCGCTCCTCCCGCCGTGAGCGCCCATCCTATGGCCCGCCGACGTCGCCCCGCCGTGGTGTCCGCCCCGGGGCCCCGCCGGAGCGGGACGGGGGCGGGGTCAGGCGACCCGGCGGCGGGTCGCCCGGGCCGGACGGGTCTCGTGGGCCAGCACCTCCACCTCGAAGCCGGAGCGGGTGAGCACCTCGATCGCCCGGTGCTCGGCGGCACCCAGGCCGGCGGCGGGCGAGTCGGTGTCGAGCAGGGCCGTCACCAGGCAGCCGGCGCAACCCGCGCCCCGGACCCGGCAACCGTCGCAGTCGATGAGCATCGTGCCTCCTGACGCTGTGCGGCGTCGGGTGGACGACCATCGTCACCACCCGAGCACCGTCGGTCAGGTCGGACACTAGCCATCGGGTACGACACAACCGGACAACCGGTGATCAACCAGAGCCGAACCGGTGGAGAGCGGCGTTGAAGCGTGCAGGGCGTCACCCTGGCGCACCGGGTGGCCGACCGAGCTCGGCGGGGCTCGACGCGGTCAGCCCCCGGCGGTGACCGCCGTGGCGGTGACCGTGCCGTCGGTCGCCGGGTCGCCCTGCACGGTGACGCTCTGTCCGGCCTTGAGCGCGCTCAACTTGCTGGCCCTGGCGGTGCGGACCGCGGTGGAGTCGGTGGTACGCACGGTGATCACGGTGCCGTCGGCGGTTTCCAGGTAGAGCGTTCCGCCGTCGACCAACTTCACCGTGCCGGTGGTCGTCTCCGGTGCGGTCGCGCCGCCGGGCTGACCTACGCCGCCCGGCCCGGCGCCGCTCTGGCCACGCCCGCCGGCACCGGGGAAGGCGGTGGGCACACCACCGGGGAACCCGGCCCGCCCCGACCCGGCGGTGATCGACTCCTCACCACCCCAGCGCTGCTGCACGTGAACCCCGCCCAGGAAGCCGGCCAGCACCAGCACCAGCACACCGAGCGCCAGGGTGGTCCGGTTCCACCAGCGGCGCGGTGCCGCTGCGGCGAGCGCGGCCGTCAGCTCGCGGTCCGGAGCACCCGCCGGGGCCGGTGGCGGGTCGTCGACCCGGTCGAAGACGACGGTGTCGCTGCTGTCCATGTCGGTTCCTCGCATGTCGGCCTACTCGTATCGCAGGGCGTCGATGGGGCGCAGCCGGGCCGCCCGGGCCGCCGGAAGGCCGCCGAAGAACAGGCCGATCGCGACCGAGACCCCGAGGGCCAGCCACACCGAACCAGGCACGATCACCGGGTGGACCCCGACGATGGTGAACCGGGCGCCGATCAGGGCCGCCGCCACCCCGAGCGCCCCACCGAGCAGGCTCAGCAGGGTCGCCTCCACCAGGAACTGGGTCAGCACCGTACGCCGACGGGCGCCCAGCGCCTTGCGGATGCCGATCTCCCGGGTCCGTTCGGTCACCGTCACCAACATGATGTTGGTGATGCCGATGCCGCCGACCAGCAGGCTGATCGCGGCCACCGCGCCCAGCAGTACGGTGAACGTGTCGGCCGTCTGGGACTGGGTCTGCAACAGCTGCGCGGCGTTCTGGATCCGGTACGGGGTGCTGCCCGAGGCCGACGTCGGCAGGCGCTGGGCGAGCACGGTGGCGATCTGCCCCTGCGCCGCCGACACGCGGTCCGGATCGCCCGCCTCCACCAGGATCGAGCTCAGCGACCCGTACCCGGTGAGCACCTCGCGTACCGCCCGCAGTGGCGCGATCGCGGTGTCGTTGGCGTCCTGGAAGCCGGTCGAGGACTTCGCCGCCAACACCCCGACCACGGTGAACAGCGCGCCGCCCGCGGTCACCTGCCGGCCCACCGGGTCCACCCCGGCGAACAGCTCGTCGGCCACGGTCCGACCGAGGACCACCACCCGGCGGCCCTGCGCCTCGTCGTCGGCGCTGAACGCCGTGCCGGCGGCCAGCGGCGAGTTCGATGCGGCGAACCAGCTCGGCCGGGTGCCCACGAACTGCGGCACCTCGTGGTCGGCCCCCTCGAAGGTCAGGGTGGTGCTCGTGGTGGCCAGCGGCGAGACCGACCATACGTCGGGCGCGAGCACCGGGTCGGCGAGCGCGTCGGCGACCTCAAGGGTCAGCCCGCCGCCGCTGCCGCCCCGGTTGGTGCCGGTGACGGTCAGCGTGTTGGTGCCCAGCGCCTCGATCCGGTCGTTGACCGCCTGGGCCGAGCCGTTGCCGACCGCGACCAGCAGGATCACCGCGGCGACACCGATCAGGATGCCGAGCATGGTCAACGCCGAGCGCAGCTTGTTGGCGGCCACGCCACGCAGCGCGAACCGGACGGTCTCGGTGAGGCTCATCGGCCCGTCCCTGGCACCGCGTGCCGCCCGCCCTGGCGGACGTCCGAGCGGACCTGCCCGTCGAGCAGCCGGATCAGCCGCCCGGCCCGGGCACCCACCTCCGGTTCGTGGGTGATCAGCACGATCGTCCGCCCGGCCGCGTTGAGCTGGTCGAAGACAGCCAGGATGTCCTCGGTGGACGTACTGTCGAGGTTCCCGGTCGGCTCGTCGGCGAGCACCAGGGCCGGCTCGGTGACCAGCGCCCGGGCCACCGCGACCCGCTGCTGCTGACCACCGGAGAGCTGGTTGGGCTGGTGGTCGGCGCGATCGGCCAGCCCCACCGCGTCCAGCGCGGCGAGCGCCCGCTGCCGCCGCCGGCCGGCCCGCACCCCGGCGTACGCCAGCGGCAGCTCGACGTTGGCCAGCGCACTGGTCCGGGGGATCAGATTGAACGCCTGGAAGACGAAGCCGATCAGGCGGTTGCGGACCAGGGCGAGCTGACGGTCGGCGAGGCTGCCCACGTCCACCCCGTCCAGCAGGTACTGCCCGCCGGAGGGCACGTCGAGGCAGCCGAGGATGTTCATCAGGGTGGACTTGCCCGAACCGGAGGAGCCCATGATGGCCACGTAGTCACCGGCGGCGACGGTCAGCGAGACACCGCGCAGGGCGTGCACGGCGGCCGGGCCCTCGCCGTACACCTTGGTCAGCATCCGGACGTCCAGGACCGGCCGGCGGGCGGGTGCCGGGGTCATCAGCGGGTTCCGTTCCCGCCCCGGACGCCGCCGCCGGGGCCGGCGCCCCCGCCGGGCAGGCCACCGCCCGGGAAGCCACCCCCGCCGGGCAGACCGCCTCCGCCGGGGGTTCCGCCGCCGGTGCTGCCCGTGCCGGTGCTCTGCGGCAGCACCACCCGCTCCCCCTCGGTCAGCCCCGAGGTGACCTCGTACGCCTGGTCGCCGGCGAGACCCACGGTGACCCGCCGGCTCTCCTGCCCCGTCTCGGTGAGCACGGTGGCGGTGCGCCGGTCGCCGGTGCCGCTGATCGCCGCCGAGCTGACCGTCAGGACGTCCGCGGCGGTGCCGGTGACCACCGAGACCCGTACGGTCTGCCCCGGCCTGGCCTCGGCGGGCAGCTCGTCGACGCTGACCGTGACGCCGTAGGTGACCACGTTGTTGGTGGTGGTGGCCTGCGGGTCGATCGCGACGACCTGCCCGCCGGCCTGGGCCCCCGGCAACGCGTTCCACGTGACGGTGGCCGCCTGACCGTCCTTGAGCCGGGTCGCGTCCGCCTCGGCGAAACCGGCGCTGACCTGGAGCTTCGTCAGGTCGGCCAGCTCGACGAACCCGCTGGCGGAGGTGGACCCGGAGCCGCTGGCACCCGTCGAACCGCTGCCACCCTGCTGCCCGGTCGAGCCGCCGCCGGTGGCCGACCCGCCGGAGGAACTGCCCACGGTGCCGTTGACCGCGACGACCGTACCGGCCATCGGCGCGGTCAGCCGGGTGCCGGTCACCGCGGCCTCGGCCTCGGACACGGCCAACTCGGCCTGGGTGACCGAGGTCTGCGCCGACGAGGTGTCCGAACCGGCGTCCTCGGCGCGGTCCAGGGCGTCCCGCGCGGCGGTCAGGTCCGCCGTCGCCACGTCGAGGTCGCGTTGCGCGGCGGCCGGGTCGACGGTGGCCAGCAGTTGGCCCTTCTTCACCCGGTCGCCCACCCGCACCCGGACGGCGGTGACGGTGCCGGCGGTGGCGAAGCTGGCACTGGCCGTCGAGGCGCTGCGCACCGAGCCGTCGGCGGTGACGGTGGCGGTCACCGTGCCCCGGGACACACTGACGGTCCGGGTGCCGGTGGGCCGGGCGTCCGCCGCCGCGTCGCCGCGCACCGCCAGCCACGCCCAGCAGCCGCCGCCGGCCAACAGCAGCACCAGGGCGGCGTTGACCGCGACGGGAGGCCGGCGCAGGACGGCCGGCAGGCGCACTCGCATGGCGGTCAGCTTCGCCGGCACGGCTGGGAGAAGCTTCGGCGCAAGCTCAGAGCTGGCTCGGAATCGACGCCGCCGGGTCGCCGCGCGACGAGGTCGGCGGCGACGGTACGGCGGGCAGCAGCACCCGGAAGGTCGTCCCCGCACCCGGACCGGTGTCCAGCTCGATCCAGCCGCCGTGCGCGTGCACGATCGACGCGGCGATGGACAGTCCCAGGCCGGAGCCGCCCCCGCCGGCCCGGCCCCGGCTCGGGTCGGCCCGGTACAGCCGCTCGAAGACCCGACCGGCGTGCCCGGCGGGGATGCCCGGCCCGTCGTCGTGCACCTCCAGCACGGCGTATCCGTCCGCGTCCGACGCGGGCACCGGCCCCGAGCGGACGACCGGCCCGGCCGGCGGGGCGGCGAGCCGACCGACGCGGACGGTCACCCGGACCGTCGGCCCGGTGTGCTGCACCGCGTTGTCGACCAGGTTCGCGGCGACCTGGCGCAGCCGGTGCTCGTCGCCGAGCACGGTCGGTGTCTCGAAGGTCGGGTCGTGCTCGACGAGGGTGCTCAGCCGCACGGGCCGGCCCGGCGTCCGGGCGTGCGCGTCGCGGATGGTGTCGGCGGCGATCCCCAGCAGATCCACCGGCCGCCGCGCGGGGGTGCGCTGCCGGTCCAGTCGGGCGAGCAGGAGCAGGTCCTCCACCAGCACACCCATCCGGGCCGCCTCGCTCTCGATCCGGCCCATCGTCTCGTCCAGCACGGCACCGGGTGGGGCGCCCCCGCGCCGGTACAGCTCGGCGAAGCCGCGGATCGAGGTCAGCGGCGTCCGCAGCTCGTGCGACGCGTCCGCGACGAACTGCCGCAGCCGGCGTTCGGAGGCGGCGCGGGCGCTCATCTCGGTGCCGATCCGGTCCAGCATCAGGTTGACCGCGGTACCCAGCCGACCGGGCTCGGTGTGCGGGTCGGTGTCGTCCACCCGGTGGGTCAGGTCGCCGCCGGTGATGCCGGCGACGACCCGCTCCATCCGGGTCAACGGGCGCAGCCCGAGCCGCACCACCGAAGCGGCCAGCAGCCCGAGGCCGAGCAGCACCCCGCCGGTGACCGCGACGTCGATGAGCAGCAGCCGGTCGGCGGTCCGGTTCACCTCGGCCAGCGAGGCACCGACCACCACGACCGCGCCGGTGCCGTCCGCCGGCACCGCGAACAGCCGCCAGTCGGCTTCGCCGTGAGCACCCGCAACGGTGTACGGCCGGCCGGTACCGGCCCGGGCGGTCACCTCGGCCAGCGTGCCCGGGTCCGGTGCCGTCGCGCTGGGGGTGCTGCTGTGCGCGGCGTCGCGGGTGCCGTCGGCGCGGTAGAACAGCACGAGTTGGTCCGGCCCGAGCCGGGCGAGCCGTCCGGCCAGCACACCCGGTGACCCGCTGGCCGCCGACCCGCTGGGTAGGCGGGGCTCGCCGGTGAACGGGCGGACCTGTCCGGCGAGTCGCTCGTCGACCCGGTCCACCAGGTAGCTTCGCAGCAGCAGCAGGCCGGCGGTGTTCGCCCCGAGCAGGGCCAGCGTGGCGAGCGCCCCGACGACCAGGACCAGTCGGGACCGCAGCGTCCAGTGCGACCAGGGGCGCACCCGGGCCAGCCGCCTCACTCGTTGCCGCGCGGCAGCCGCAGCGTGTAGCCCACGCCGCGCACCGTGTGGATCAACGGGGGATCAGCGCGGTCGACCTTGCGCCGCAGGTAGTAGACGTACGACTCGACGATCCGCCCGTCGCCCCCGAAGTCGTAGCCCCAGACCTGCTCCAGGATCTGCGCCTTGCTCACCACCCGACCGGCGTTGATCAGCAGGTAGCGCAGCAGCCGGAACTCGGTGGGCGACAGGTCGACCGGCCGCCCGGCCCGGCGTACCTCGTGGGCGTCGTCGTCCAGCTCCAGGTCGGCGTAGCGCAGCAGCCGGCTGCCCGGGGCCGGCGGCAGCTCCGCCCGGGAGCGCCGCAGGATCGCCTGGATCCGCAGCACCACCTCCTCCAGGCTGAAGGGCTTGGCCACGTAGTCGTCCGCACCGGCCAGCAACCCGGCGACCCGGTCCTCGACGGTGTCCCGGGCGGTCAGGAAGAGCACCGGCACCGGCCGGCCGGCGGCGCGCAGCCGCCGGGCCACCTCGAAGCCGTCCAGGTCGGGCAGCATCACGTCGAGGATCACCAGGTCCGGAGCGAACTCCTCCACACCGGCCAGCGCGGCCCGCCCCGACCCCGCCGCCCGCACGTCGTACGCGACCAGCCGCAGGGTGGCGGCCAGCAGGGTGCAGATGTTCGGCTCGTCGTCGACCACCAGCAGGCGGGCACCGGCGGGTTCGCCCCCGACGCTCGGGGTGGGGCCGGCCGTGGGCGGCCGGAGGATGTCGGTGTGCACCCGAACTGCGTACCGGACGAGCCTTCACGCCTGCTGTGCCGGACCTGTGCGCCGGCTGTCACCAGGAGCGCCGCACCACTTCACCGGCGTCGACCCCGGAGGTGATCTCGGTGTACTGGCCACCGCGCAGCCCGACGGTGACGGTGCGGGCCGGACCGCCGTCCGCCGGCAGCACGCTGCCGGTACGGTCCGGCCCCTCGTGTACGGCGGTGGACGGCACGCGCACCGCGTCCCGCACCGCACCGGTCTGCACCGTCACGGCGGCGCTCTGCCCGACCAGCAGGTCCTCCGGGGCGGTGGTGAAGGACAACACGACGCCGTAGCGGACCATCGTGCCGTCGGTGGTGCCGACCGGATCGACCTGCACCACGCTCGCCTCGAACGGCTGCCCGGGCCGGCCGGCCAGGGCCAGTGTGGCGCTCTGCCCGACCGCGAGCGCCCCGGCGTCGGCCTCCGGGAACGTCGCCACCACCTGCATGGCGTACGTGTCGGCCAGGGTGATGAAGGTGCTGTCCCGGTTCACCCGGCTGCCCACCGGCCCGGCCACGGAGAGCACGGTGCCGGCCATCGGCGCGCTGATGGTGGCACCGTCGAGGGCCTCCTGCGCCTGTGCGAGGGCGGCCTCGGCCCGGTTGACCCGGCGTTGGGCGGCCAGGATCGGGTCGGTGCCCCGGGCAGCGTCCCCGGCGTCCGCGCCGCAGTCCGCGCCACCGCTCCCGGGGCCTGCCGGGGCCGGGGCCGCGCCCGGTCCACCGGTGGCGGTCGGCACGGGGCCACCTGGCGTACGGCTCGGCGAGGCCGAGCTCGCGGTGGGTCGGGACGTGGGGCTGCCGCCGGTGGTGGGCGTGCCGGTGGTCGGTGTCGCCCCGGTCGTGCCGGTGGGCTCCGGCGAGTGCCAGAGCACCGGTCGTGCCCCGGCGCCGGACCCGGTGCCGGTGGCGCAGTCCGGTGCCGGGTCGTCGGCCGCGTCCCATGCCGTGGTCAGCGCGTCCCGCGCCTCGGCCAGCTCGGTCCTGGCGTCCTGGACGGTGTCCGCCGCGTCGGCCGTGTCGGCCTCGGCGAGCGTGGCGAGCTGCTGGCCGACCGTGACCACGCTGCCCGGCCGCACGCCGACCGTCTGCACCGTGCCGGCGACGGTGAAGCTGAGGCCGCGGGTGGTGGCCGGCTGGACGGTGCCCGTGGTGGCCACCTCGACGACGACCGGCCCCCGGTCGACGGCCACCGTCACCGGTCGGGTCGACGCGTGCGGGGTGTCCGCCGTCCAGACGCGTACGCCGGCCGCGCCGAGCAGCAGCAGACCGGCGGCACCGGCCGCCCACCACCGGGTCCGCCGGGTACGCCAGCGTCGTCTCAGACCGATCCCCATGGTCGGGCAGTCTGCGCAGCCCGCCTCGCGGTCGGCTCGACCGCACCTCAGAGTTCGCTCGGAACCGGACCCCGGCCCGACTGCCCGCCCGGCCGCAGAGCAGCAGACCGGTGCGGCAGGTGCCCCGGGTCGCGCTCCGAGGGAACTCCGAGCCGGGTCCGAGCCGCCGACGAGGTACGACGGGTTCGCTGAGCAGCTACCGGATGAAGCCTGAGGAGGGCCCGTGCCGTTGACCAAGAGGTTCCGTCGGTTGGCGACCGTGATGACCGCCGCCGCCTCGGCCACGTTGCTGCTGGCCGCCTGCGGTGGTGGGTCCGACGACGACGGGCCGGGTGACGCGGGTGGGGCCGGGAACTCCTTCGCGGCCTACCAGGAGTGCCTGCGGAACAACGGCGTGGCGCTGCCGACGATGGACCCGTCACGCGGCCCCGGCGGCGCACGCCCGTCCGGCCTGCCGTCGGGCTTCCCGACCGACCGCCCGACCGCCCGACCGTCGGGCTTCCCGACCGGCAGCGCCGACCCGTCGCGGGGCGCGGGGCGCGGCTTCCCGGGCGGCGGCCGTCCCGAGGGGGTCGACGAACAGACCTGGCAGAAGGCGCAGCAGGCGTGTGCGTCGGTGCAGCCCAGCGGCCGGCCGGGCGGCCCCGGCGCATCCGGCGCACCGGGCGCACGTCCGGGTGGCTCGGACGACGGGCGGTCCACCGCCTACCGCACCTGCCTCACCGACCGGGGCCAGGATCCGGACCGGCTCGTCGACAGCGACCCGAAGACCCGCGAGGCGTTGGCCGCCTGCGCGGTGCTCAGCCCGTCCCCGACGACCTGACCACCGCCGCGCGCCGCCCAACTCAGGAGCGGGCCAGCCGGCGCAGCAGCGAGTCGGCCCCCAGCGGGTACGCCCCGTGCCGGCGCACCCCGTCGGCGACCTCCCGGTCGGAGGAGACCACCACCACCGGACGGCCGGGCGGCTCGGCCCGGACCAGCCGGCGGATCAGCTCGTCGGCGGTCTCGCCCTTGCGGGAGAAGAGCACCCGCACCCCGCGCGGGGTGGGCGGCAGGCCGTGCATCCGCTCCGCGCCGTCGAAGACCACTGTCACCTCGTCGCCGGTCTGCGCGGCGATCCCGCCGAGCCCGGTGATCAGCCGCTTGCGCTGCTGTTCGAGGGACATCTCGCCGAACCCGCGCTTGGTGACGTTGTAGCCGTCGACGACCAGGTGGGCGCGGGGCAGGGCGAGCAGCTGGTCCAGCCGGGCCGGGTCGTCGGTGTCCCGGGCGCGGGCGGCCGGCCCGCCCGGGGTGGCGGCCGGGGCGTCGGTGAAGGCGTCGGCCACGAAGTCGGCGGGGAGTTTGTCCACCGGGTCCAGGGCCAGTTCGCGGCGCAGTCCGACGGCGGCCTGGCCGATCGTCTCCAGCAGCAGCCACAGCCGGGCGTCGTCGACCGAGCGGGCCTCCTTGGCGCTGGCCTTGGCCACGCCCGCCGCCGCCTCGGCCTCGGCCAGCCGGGCCCGCGCCCGGCGCAGCTCGGCGTCGCTGTCGGCGGCGGCGCGGGCGGCCCGGCCGCGTTCGGTGGCGAGCAGCTCGTTGGCCCGGCGTTCCCGGGCCTGGGTCTCCCGCAGGCCACGCTGGAGTTGGCGGTTCTCCTCCCGGAGCTGGCCCAACTCCTCACGGACCCGGGCCAGCTCGTCGCGGAGCTTGTCCGCCTCGACCCGGGCCACCGCCCGGTCGTGCTCGGCGCGGGTGGCCCGCTGCTCGGCCTCACGGACCAGTTCGGCGACGACCGCGCTGTCCGCCTCGGCGCGGACCGCCGCGCCGCTGGCGTCGATCAGTTCCCGCCAGCCCCGGGGCCGGACCAGGTAGGCCAGCGCGGCCACCTCGACCGGGTCGGCGGCGGCCGGTGCGGTGCCCTCGACCACGGCCGTACCGAGGTCACCGGCGTCGGCCAGGACCCGGGCGGTGACCCGCTGCCGGAACAGCGGGTCGGCGGTGAGCTGGGCGGCGATCACCGAGCCGCCGAGCCGGGCCCGGCGGTTGGGGGCGAACTTCGCCACCCGGCGCAGCGGCACCGGCACCTCGTCGGCGGGCAGGACGGGCAGGACCGCCGCGGTGAGCGCCACGATCCGCTGCCGGACCGGCTCGGGCAGGACGGGCTCCGGTTCCGGCAGCCCGTCCACCGGCCCACCGGCGTCGGATTCCTCGGGCATGGGAGGGGTGGCCTCGGCCTCGGGCGCCCCCGCACCCGGGTCCCCGCCGGCACCGGGCGCGGCGGTGGACGACCCCTCCAGCGGGAGGTGGTCGTCGTGCGGGTCGGTGAGGGGCATGGGGCAAGTCTCCCACCGCGACCGGGCCCACCGCCGGATGAGTGAGCCGATCTCTCATCCTACGCCGCCAGGGGCCCCTGGGGCTGCGGTGACGGGAGTGTCGGACCGAACGGTTAACCTGCCGCCCGTGGCACCTGGGGAGTACGTCCAGCAGACCCTGGCCGGTCTGGACCGGTCGGCCGGCGGCGTCGATCCCGCCCTGCCGCTGTACGCGACGACGTTCGTGGTGGTCGACCTGGAGACCACCGGCGGCTCACCCGACGGCGGGGGCATCACCGAGATCGGCGCGGTCAAGGTGCGCGGCGGTGAAGAGCTGGGGGTGCTCGCCACCCTGGTCAACCCGGGGGTGCCGGTCCCGCCGTTCATCACCGTGCTGACCGGCATCACCCAGGCCATGCTGCTGCCCGCGCCGCCGATCGAGCAGGTGCTGCCGAGCTTCCTGGAGTTCGTCGCCGACGCCGTGCTGGTGGCCCACAACGCGCCGTACGATGTGGGGTTCCTCAAGGCCGCCTGCGCCAAGCACGGTTACCGCTGGCCCAACCCCCGGGTGCTGGACACAGCGGCGCTGGCCCGGCGGGTGCTCAGCCGCGACGAGGTGCCCAACCGCAAGCTGGGCACCCTGGCCGCCTACTTCCGCACCGCCACCCAGCCCACCCACCGCGCGCTCGACGACGCCAAGGCCACCGTGGACGTGCTGCACGGGCTGATCGCCCGGCTCGGTGGGCACCGGGTCGACACCGTCGGCGAGGCGATCGAGTTCACCCGCGCGGTCAGCCCCACCCAGCGGCGCAAGCGGCACCTCGCCGACGGTCTGCCCAAGGGGCCCGGGGTCTACATCTTCCGGGCCGCCGACGACCGACCGCTCTACGTCGGTACGTCGGGCGACATCGCCACCCGGGTCCGCAGCTACTTCACCGCCGCCGAGAAGCGGGCCCGGATGTCGGAGATGCTGGCCGCCGCCGAGCGGGTGGAGGCGGTCCCGTGCGCCCACCCGCTGGAGGCGGAGGTCCGCGAGCTGCGGCTGATCGCCGCGCACGCGCCGCCGTACAACAGGCGGTCGAAGTATCCGGAACGGATGGTGTGGCTCAAGCTCACCGGCGGGCCGTACCCCCGGTTGTCGGTGGTGCGCGGCCTGGCCCCCGGCGACACCGCCTACCTCGGCCCGTTCCGCTCCACCCGGGCCGCCGAGCTGGCCGCCGCCGGGTTCCACGACGCGGTGCCGCTGCGCCAGTGCACCCACCGGCTGTCGCTGCGCACGGTCACGCCGGCCTGCGCGCTGGCCGAGCTGGGCCGCTGCCCGGCGCCCTGCGAGCACCGGATCACCCCGCAGGAGTACGACGACCGCGCGGTCGCCCCGTTCCGCACCGCCACCACCAGTGACCCGCAGGTGGTGGTGGACGCCCTGCTGGCCCGGATCGAGGCGTTGGCGTCCGCGCAGCGCTACGAGGAGGCGGCGGTGGTGCGCTCCCGGCTGGCGGCGGTGCTGCGGGCCACCGTCCGGATGCAGCGGCTGGCCGGGCTGACCCGGATCGCCGAGCTGGCCGCCGCCCGGCCCGCCCCGGGGGGCGGCTGGGAGCTGGCGCTGGTCCGGTACGGGCGGCTCGCCGGGGCCGGGGTGTCCCCGCCGGGCGTCCACCCCCGACCGACGATCACCGCGATCCGGGCCACCGCCGAGACGGTGGAGCCGGGCGGGCACGGGCCGGTGCCCCGGGCCACCGCCGAGGAGACCGAACGCATCCTGTCCTGGTTGGAACGACCGGAGACCCGGCTGGTGGAGATGACCTCCGTTTGGTCGTCCCCGGTGGCCGGCGCAGGACGCTTCCGTGACCTGCTGGCGAAGGCCGAGGGCGGCGGGTCCCACCAACTCTCGACCGAACGCTCATGAGCAAGTGTCCGATCGGACGACCCCGCCTCGCTTAGTCTGTTAAGGGAGTGCAGTCCTGCCCGTTTCGTGGGCCTGCTTCCGGTTGCCGGCGACGGTGACCGTGGAGCCGGGGTGAGGAGGTGTCCCTCGTGGACGTCGACGCCGGACACGGCGCCGCCCTGGGGGGTGCGCTCCCGGCCCAGCCGGGCGAGTTGCCCCTGACCCGGCGGCTCCGGTCCCTGTTGAGCTGGCCGGCCAACGACGCCGACCCGGTGACCCAGTTGGTCCGCACCCACCGCGGTATCCATTCGAGCGCGGACGCCTCGGTGCTGCGTCGGGCGTACACGATCGCCGAGAACATGCACCGCGGCCAGTTCCGCAAGAGCGGCGAGCCGTACATCACCCACCCGCTGGCGGTCGCCCAGATCTGCGCCGACCTCGGGATGGACACCACCACCCTGGTCGCGGCGCTGCTGCACGACACGGTGGAGGACACCCGCTACACCCTCCAGGCGCTCAGCGAGGACTTCGGGCCCGAGGTGGCGCACCTGGTCGACGGGGTGACGAAGTTCGACAAGGCGTTCTACGGCAAGGCCGCCGAGGCGGAGACGATCCGCAAGATGATCATCGCGGCCGGCAAGGACGTCCGGGTGCTGATCATCAAGCTGGCCGACCGGCTGCACAACATGCGCACCCTCGGGGTCCGCTCGGCCGCCTCCCGGGAGCGGATCGCCCGCAAGACCCAGGAGGTGCTGGTCCCGCTCTGCGACCGGCTCGGCATCCAGACCCTCAAGCGTGACCTGGACGACGTGGTGCTGCTGCACCTGGAGCCCGACGAGCACGCCCGGCTGGCCCGGCACGTGCACGACCGGCCCGGCTGGGACGCCTACCTCGACGACGTGGTGGCCCAGGCGAAGGTGGCGCTGCGCCGCAGCCGGGTCGACGCCGAGGTGAGCGTCCGCCCCCGGCACCTCTACTCGATCTGGAAGGACACCGTGGCCGGCGGGCACGCCGTGCCGTACGACCTGCCCCGGATCGTGATCGTGGTGGACGGCCCGGCCACCGACTGTTACGCCGCCCTCGGCGCGGTGCACGGCCGTTGGCGGCCGGTCCCCGGCCGGTTCAAGGACTTCATCGCCTCCCCCAAGAACAACCTCTACCGTTCCCTGCACACCAGCGTCTGCGGCCCGCAGGAGCGCACGGTCGAGGTGCTGATCCGCACCCGGGAGATGCACCGCTGCGCCGAGTACGGCGTGGCCGCCGACTTCCGTTTCCCCCGGGCCGCCACCGGGGCCAGCAACACCGACCAGCTCTCCTGGCTGCGCCGGGTGCTCGACTGGGAGCAGGAGGCCCCCGACCCGGCCCAGTTCCTCCAGTCGTTGCGGTGTGACCTGGCCGAGGCGCAGATCCAGGTGGTCGCCGACGGCCGGCAGGTGGTGCTCCCGGCCGGGGCCACCCCGGTGGACCTCGCCTACGAACTGGGCACCGAGCTGGGCGACCACTGCCTCGCGGCGCGGATCAACGGCCGGCTCGCGCCGCTCGCGTCCGAACTGGACGAGGGCGACGTGGTGGAGATCTACACCGAGAGCGACGCGGAGAGCGGCTTCGAGGCGGACGTCGCCCCCCGCGGGCCCCGCCGCGAGTGGCTCGACTTCGTCAAGTCGCCGCACGCGCAGATGCAGATCAGCCGCTGGTTCACCGAGCACACCGAGCCCGGCATCTCCATCGCCGACAAGGTCCGCCTCGGGCGGGCCACCATCGGCCTGGCGCTGCGCAAGCACGACCGGGGCCTGGCCAGCGACCTGCCGCTGCTGCGGCTGTCGGAGGAACTCGGCTATCCCGACCTGGAGACCCTGCTGGTCGCGGTCTTCGACCGGGCCGTCGAACCGGACACCGTGGTCCGCCAGCTCATCGACCTGGTCGACCATCGGCAGTGAGGCCCTGGCCGGGTGACCGGTCGCCCCGCACCGCACGGCAGCGCACCGACGGCCTAGCCTGGAGACCATGATCCTCCGTTCCCGCGCCACCGGCCGGGCCGTCGCGTACAAGGTCTTCTACCGGCTGCCGGTCTCGGTGCGTCGTCGCCTGGTCCGGCTCGCCGGGCCGAAGTACGTCGTCGGCGCGGTGACCCTGGTCCGGGACAGCGGGGCCGCCGGGGCCGGCCGGCTCCTGCTGCTGCGCCAGCCCCCGGGGCACAGCTGGACGCTGCCCGCCGGCCTGCTCCAGCGCGGGGAGGCCCCGGTCGTCGGCGCGGCCCGCGAGCTGTACGAGGAGTCCGGCGTCCGGCTCGCCCCGGAACAGCTCCGCCCGGCCGTGCCGAACGCGGTGGTGCACACCCGGGGCTGGGTGGACATGGTCTTCGAGGCGGAGGTGCCCGCCGCCACCACGACCCTGAAGGTGGACGGCGCGGAGGTCTTCGAGGCGGCCTGGCACCCGCTGGACGACCTGCCCCGGTTGAGCCGGGCCACCGCCAACCTGCTGGGCCACTACGGCATCGGGCCGCAGGCCGGCCAGCCGACGACATGACCGCCCCGGACGGCCTGTGCGCGGTGGTGCTCGCCGCCGGTGAGGGCACCCGGCTGCGCCCGCTGACCGCCCGGGTACCCAAGGCGCTCTGCCCGGTCGGCAACGTGCCGCTGCTGGACCGGGCCCTGCACCGGCTGGCCGGGCTGGGCCTGCACGGGCCGCAGCGGGTGGCGGTGAACGCCTGCTATCTGGCCGACCAGGTGGTGACGCACGTCGGTGACCGGGCGCACCTGTCGGTGGAGCCGGGTGACCCGTTGGGCACCGCCGGCGGCCTGGGCAACCTGCGGGAGTGGATCGGCGGGCGGGGGGTGCTGGTCGGCAACGCCGACGCGTACCTGGCCGATCCCGGTGCCGCCCCCGGCCCGGACATCGCGGCGCTGCTGGCCGGGTGGGACTTCCGGTCCGTACGCCTGCTGGGCCGGCCGGCGCCCGACCCGCGCGCCCCCGGCACCTTCGACGGGCACGTGTTCACCGGCTTCTCGCTGCTGCCCTGGCACCGGGTGCGGGAGCTGCCGGCGAGCTTCGGTGACCTGGTCCGCACGGTGTGGCGGCCGGCGGAGGCGGCCGGCGAGCTGACCGTGGTGCCGTACCCGGGCACGTTCTTCGACACCGGCACGCCCGCCGACTACCTGGCGGCCAACCTGCACGCCGCCGGCGACGACGCCCTGGTCGCTCCGGACGCCACCGTCACCGGCCGGGTCCGGCACGCGGTGGTCGGCGCGGGTGCGGTGGTACGCGGCGACGTGGAGCGCGTGGTGGTGTGGCCCGGCGCGACGGTCGGCCGTCACGAACGGCTCCGCGACGTGATCCGGGCGGCCGACGGGCTCACCGTGGCCGCCCCGCCGGGCGAAGGTTGATCACCGGTGTCAGAATCACCGGCATGCAGCCCTCCGCGCCCCGGATCCCCCTGTCGATCGGCTACCGGTCGAGCCGTACCGGTCGGGTCGTCTCGTTGGTGGTGCTGGGTGTCCTGCTCACGGTGACCTGCGGCTGTGTCGGTGCCGTCCTCGGGACCGTCCTGAACGCGTCGGTCGGTGCGGGCACCTCGGGCAGCGGGGCGGTGCCGGCGCTCGTCGCCCTCCTGTCGGCCGGGCTGGTCGCCGTCCTCGTCGGCCTGCTGGTCACCAGCGTCGTGCGGACGAACGCCTGGTTGGAGGGCTCCCGGCTCACCGTGGTCCGGCTCACCACGAAGAGCGTCGACCTGCGGGCCGCCCGGTCGGTGACGTTGCAGGCGACGGCCGTCGCGCACACCGGCGTCGCCAGCGACGGCTCGGTGGTCGCCACCGGCGCGGTCACCCGTACCCCGGTGCTCACCGTCACCACCGACACCGGCACGGTCAAGTTGGGGCTGCGCAGCAAGGAGAGCCTGCTCATCCCGCCGCCCGAGATGTACGCCCTGGCCGCCGCGCTGGACACCGCCCGCTGCCCGGGGGCCCCGGAGGCGGCCGCCTGGCTGCGCGCCATGGCCGCCGACCCCCGCACCATGCTGCTCTGACCCGTGCCGCCGGTCGGTCCTGGTCACCGCGACATCGCCGATGTTGCGGCCTCCGCCCGGCCGGACACCGCTGAATCAGCGACATTGCGACAGCCCCACCCCGGCGGCCCGGGGGCGGACAGAAGCGGCACTAGCATGGTCAGCGACGCCAGGCCGGCGTCGCGCCCGGCACGACGAACGGAGAATCGTCAGTGATCACCGCGATCGTCCTGATCGACTGCGCCACCGACTCGATCCCCGAGGTGGCCGAGAACCTGGCCAACCTGCCCGGGGTCAGCGAGGTCTACTCGGTGGCCGGGCACGTCGACCTGATCGCCATCGTCCGGGTCCGGGAGTTCGAGCAGATCGCCAAGGTCATCGCCGGCAGCATCTCCAAGGTCCCCGGCGTGCTCAACACCGAGTCGCACATCGCCTTCCGCGCCTACTCCCAGCACGACCTGGAGGAGGCGTTCGCGATCGGGCTGGCCAGCGCCGACTGACCGCCGCGCCGGACAGGCGACGGTGGCCGGCCCCGTCGGGGACCGGCCACCGTCAGGTGGTACGGGACGTCAGCTGTTACCCGGAGCCGGCGTCTCGGTGGTGCCACCCGGTTCCGGTGACTCCGTGGTGCCGCCCGGGGCCGGGGACTCGGTCGTGCCACCCGGAGCCGGCGTACCGCTGCCACCAGGGCTCGCGGTGCCGCTGGCGCTGGTCTGCGGGACCGGGACGCCCAGCTCCTGGGCCAGGGCGACCAGCGCGTCGTAGTGCGCCTGCAACACCGGCAGCGCGTCCTGCGCGAGCTGGACCACCGACTGCTCGGAGCCCTGCGAGATCTCGGTCTGGGTGGCCTGGATGGCCTGCACGTGACCGGCCAGCTCAGCGGTCACCCACGCCTTGTCGAACGCGGCGCCGTTGAGGCCGTTGAGCTTGTCGATCACCTTCTGCTGGTCGGCCGTCGGCGCGTTCGGCAGGGTCACGTTCAGCTGCTGGGCGGTGCTCTTCACCGTCTGGTCGAGCTGGGTGTGATCGGTGACGAACTGCTGCCCCAACTGCTTGACCTGCTCGTTCTGCCCCTTCTTCTGGGCCAGGTTCCCGGTGACGATCTCGGCCAGGTTGACCTGGTGCACCGCCTGCAGGTACTGGGTGTCCTGCGCCGACGGCTGCGCGGCGGCCTGCGCGGCAGCCGCGGGGGCCAGGCCGACCACCACCAGCGTGGCCAGCAGTCCCAGGCGTTTGATACCCAACATGTTCCCTCCCCGTTTTCGTTGGACCGCACGGATACCCGGCTGGCGCGGGTTATTCCTGCGCTTTCCACCCGTTGGTGGCCGGTCACGGCAACCACCGCCCGCCGCGCGGGTCGGCCACCGGAACGGACGAAGCGCCCGCCGGAGGACTCCGGCGGGCGCTTCGGTGCAGAGTGGTACGGGCAGGTCAGCGGCGGGAATCCCCGCTGCCGATCTCCTCCCGCTCGGGGCGGGGTTCCACCGGCGGGTGCCCCGGCGAGACCGGCGCCTCGACCGGCTTCTCGATCGGGTAGAAGAAGCCCCGGATCGCCGGGCCGAGCGCCCCGAGCCGGTTCATCTTCTTCGGCACCACCCAGCCGACGTAGTCCAGTTCACCGTGCCCGTGGCCGTCACCGGCGCTGAGCGGCTGGTGGACCTCCTCGAACCGGCCGTCGGGCAGCCGCCTGATGATGCCGGTCTCCACCCCGTGGGCCAGCACCTCCCGGTCGTGCTGCTGAAGACCCAGGCAGATCCGGTACGCGACGTAGTACGCCAGCGGCGGGATGAACAGCAGACCGATCCGGCCCGCCCAGGTCATCGCGTTCAGGCTGATGTGGAACTTGTCGGCGATCACGTCGTTGGCGCCGGAGAGGGTCAGCACGATGTAGAAGGCGACGGCCATCGCGCCCACCGCGGTCCGGGCCGGGACGTCCCGGGGGCGCTGCAGCAGGTTGTGGTGCCGGTAGTCCTTGAGCTGCCGGGCCTCCACGAACGGGTAGAGCGTGGAGAGGCCGACCAGGATGCCCGGCAGCACGACCGTCGGCCAGAACAGCGGCGGGATGACGTACCCGTCGCCGATCGGGATGTTGATCTCCCAGGCGGGCATCAGGCGGGTCGAGCCGTCGAGGAACATGACGTACCAGTCGGGCTGGCTGGCCGCCGAGACCACCCACGCCTCGTACGGGCCGAAGTACCAGATCGGGTTGATCTGGAACAGGCCACCCATCAGCGCGATCACGCCGAAGACGACCATGAAGAAGCCGCCCTGCTTGAGCGCGTAGCGCGGGAACATCCGCTCGCCGACCACGTTGGAGTTGGTCCGGCCGGGGCCGGGCCACTGGGTGTGCTTCTGCTTGAACACCAGGCCCAGGTGGGCGCTGATCAGCGCGACCAGCAGGCCCGGGATCAGCAGCACGTGGGCGATGAAGAACCGGCTGATGATGATCTCGCCGGGGAACTCGCCACCGAAGATCGACGAGGTGACCCAGGAGCCGATCACCGGGATCGACAGCATGATGCCGGAGGCGATCCGCAGACCGGTGCCGGACAGGCCGTCGTCCGGCAGCGAGTAGCCGGTGAAGCCGGCCAGGAAGCCCACCCAGAACAGCAGCGAGCCGATGATCCAGTTGGTCTCCCGCGGCTTGCGGAACGCGCCGGTGAAGAAGACCCGCATCATGTGCACCACGATCGCGGCCATGAACAGCAGCGCGGACCAGTGGTGCATCTGCCGCATGATCAGGCCGCCCCGGACATCGAACGAGATGTCCAGGCTGGAGGCGTACGCGGCGGACATCGGGGTGCCCCGCAGCGGGGCGTAGCTGCCGTTGTAGACCACCTCGGTCATCGCCGGCTCGTAGAAGAAGGTCAGGAAGACCCCGGTGAGCAGCAGCACGACGAACGAGAAGAGCGCGATCTCGCCGAGCAGGAACGACCAGTGGTCCGGGAAGACCTTGTTGAGCAGCTTGCGCAGCGGGGTGGCGACCTGGAAGCGGTCGTCCACTCCCCCGGCGGCCTTGCCCGGCACCGCTGCTACGTCAAACTTTCGGCGCTTCATGGCCGCTCCCAGAAGTCGGGGCCGACGGTTTCGGTGTAGTCGGACTTCGCCACGAAGAAGCCGTCCTCGTCCACCTCGATCGGCAGCTGGGGAAGCCGCCGGCTCGCCGGGCCGAAGACCGGCCGGGCGTTGTCGGTGATCAGGAACTGGCTCTGGTGACACGGGCAGAGCAGCCGGTTGGTCTGCTGCTCGTAGAGGCTCGCCGGGCAGCCGGCGTGGGTGCAGATCTTGGAGTACGCCGCGTAGTTGCCCCACATGTAGTCACCGTGGCCGACCCGCGAGTTGGCCTGCCGGGACTTCTCCGCGTCGGCCTCCCGCAGGTGGATCAGCAGGGTCGGCGAGTCGGCGTGCTTGTTGCTCACCCCGTGCTCGATGCCCGGGAACACGGTGAGCTGGCCACCGGCGCTCACGTCGGCCGGGCGGATCGGCCGGCCGTCCTCGCGGACCAGCCGGATCTTCTTCCCGTCCTGCGGGGCGAAGCCGGTGGTGAACATCTGGTTGTTCTTGTGCGGGTCGGAGATCAGCCCGCCGACCAGCGGGGCCGCGGCGACCGCGCCGACCGGTAGCAGTCCGGCGACCAGCGAGACGCCGAGCAGCGGACGACGCCGTACCCCCATCTCGTCGGCGAGGTAGAGCATGGTCTCGCCGGTGATCTTCCGGTCCTCCGGCGAGCCGGGACCGTCGTGCCGGTCCTGGATCGAGACCTCCTTGGGCAGCAGCTTCTTGCCCCAGGTGAGGATGCCGAAACCGATGCCGAGCAGGGCGATGCCCAGGGTGAGGCCGAGCAACGGGGTGTACCACTTGTCGCCGCCGCGACCCGGCTCGTACTCCCAGGGCCACCAGATGTAGACGACCAGGAACGCGGTGGCGGCCAGGCCGGTGAGCAGGAACATCGCCGCGACCGTACGGGTCAGCCGGCGCTCGGCCTTGCTACCCGGGACGACCTGCTCCTCGTAGTGAACGATCTCGATGTCGTCCCGGCGGGCGCCCTCGGTGACGATGTCGAACCGGGACAGCCGGGGGTCGTGGACGTCGAGCGGCTCCCGGTCCTGCGGGGCGTGCTGCTCGGTCTTGGTGCTCATGCCGTCACCTCGCTACGGGCGGTGCCGGCGCACGGCACCACGGCAATGGTGTTGACGATCCGCCCGGTCACGACTTGCCTGCAATCCACAGGCTCGCGAAGACCAGCGCGACGATGCCCACCAGGAAGATCGCCAGGCCCTCGGTGGACGGTCCGTACCGGCCGAGGTTGAAGCCACCCTGGTCCTGGTCGGCCTTCAGGGTCTCCTGGATGTAGGCGATGATGTCCGCCTTCTGCTCCGGGGTGATCTGGTTGTCGCCGAACACCGGCATGTTCTGCGGGCCGCTGAGCATCGCGGCGTAGATCTGCGCGTCGCTGGCCGGGTTCAGGCTCGGGGCGTACTTGCCGGAGGAGAGCGCACCGCCGCCACCGCCGAAGGCGTGGCACTGCGAGCAGTTGATCCGGAACAGCTCGCCACCGGTGGCCAGGTTGGCACCCTCGCGGAGGTTGCCCTGCGGGACCTGCGGGCCCCCGCCGAGCTCCTGGATGTACTGGCCGAGCTGGCGTACCTGCTCGTCGGTGAAGACCGGCGGCTTGCGCATGGCCTGCGCCTCCTGCCGGGCCATCGGCATCCGACCGCTGCCGACCTGGAACTCGACCGACGCGGAGCCCACCCCGATCAGGCTCGGGCCACGACCCTCGACACCCTGGGCGTTGCGGCCGTGGCAGGTCACGCAGCTCACGTCGAACAGCGCCTTGCCCTCGGCCGCGGCGCCGGTGAGCGGCGGGTTTTCCTGCGCCTGCACGCCGGGGGCGAAGACGGTGTAGGCGCCGCCGGCCAGCGTCAACGCGGCGATCAGCCGGAACGCCGCGCCCAGCCGGCGGCGGCCCCTGCTGCGCGCCGCGGGCCGCCCGCGCAGGCGCGCGAGCAGACCGCGTCGGCGGTCGTTGTCAGAAGTCATGACCTGTGTCCTTAACCGGTTGGACCTTGTCTCAGGGGACGGAGCAGCGGCGCGGAACCTGACACGCCAAGATCACTGAAGCCAGTAGATCATGCCGTACAGCCCGATCCACACGACGTCGACGAAGTGCCAGTAGTACGACACGACGATCGCCGACGTGGCCTGGGCCGGGGTGAACCGGCCCATGGTGGTGCGGATCATGAAGATGATGAAGGCGATGAGACCGCCGGTCACGTGCAGGCCGTGGAAGCCGGTGGTCAGGTAGAACATCGACCCGTACCCGTCTTCGTTGATCTTCACGCCCTCGTGCACCAGGGTCAGGTACTCGTTCGCCTGGCCGAGCACGAAGATCAGGCCCATCACGAAGGTGATCGTGAACCAGCGCCGCAGGGCGTGGACGTCACCCTTCTCGGCCGCGAACACACCGAGCTGGCAGGTCACCGAGGACAGCACCAGGATCACCGTGAAGGTGGTCGCATAGGGGATGTTGAGGACCTCGGTGTGCTTCTCCCACTGCTCCGGCGCCGCCGCGCGGATCGAGAAGTACATCGCGAACAGCGCCGCGAAGAACATGAGTTCGCTGGAGAGCCACACGATCGTCCCGACGCTGACCATGTTGGGCCGCGTCAGAGAGTGGATCCGGCTCTTGTCAATGGCTGGGGCCGCAGTCACGCGGTCATTATTGCCCTTGACCGGGGCGGGCGATCAGCGGGGGGCCAAACCCGGGGCGGGGATGGCCCGATCGTGGCGGTCCGGTTCGCCTGGCCTAGCCTGAAAAGCGTGCTGCACGTCGATTCGATCTTCGCCGCCACCTCGGCGACCCCGCCCACCCGCCTCGCGGCCGGCGGCGTCGAGGTACCGCCGCCGTTCGACATCACCCGGGTCTTCACCGAGACCCGGCTGGACAGCTGGCTCGCCCTGGGCCTGGTCCTCGCCGCCGGCCTCTACCTCTACGGGGTCCACCGGCTGCGGCTGCGCGGCGACAGCTGGCCGGTGATCCGTACCGTCTGCTTCCTCGGACCGGGCCTGGGCGGCATCGCCGCGGTCACGGTCAGCGGCCTGCACGCCTACGACACCGCCCTGCTCTCGGTGCACATGGTGCAGCACATGGTGCTGTCGATGATCTCCCCGATCTTCCTGGCCCTGGGCGCGCCGGTCACCCTGGCGCTGCGCACCCTGCCGGTCGGCCCGCGCAAGCGGCTGCTGGCGGTCGTGCACAGCCGGATCGCCCGGGTCTACAGCTTCCCGCTGGTGGCGTTCGCCATCTTCGTGGTCAACCCGTTCGCGCTCTACTTCACCGACCTGTACCGGTACACCCTCGAACACGCCTGGGCGCACGAGCTGGTGCACGCGCACTTCATCATGACCGGCTGCGTGTTCTTCTGGCCGCTGCTCGGACTCGACCCGCTGCCCGGCCGCTGGCCGTACCCGGCGCGGGCGCTGCTGATGCTGCTGTCGGTGCCGTTCCACACCGTGCTCGGGCTCACCGTCATGCAGAGCACCACGCTGTTCGGCGGCGACTGGTACCCCTCGCTCAACCTGGCCTGGTCCGACCCGTGGAACGACCAGGTGGTCGCCGGCGGCATCCTGTGGGCCGGTGGCGAGTTCGTCAGCGTGACGATGATCGCGGTGCTGGTGGTCCAGTGGATCAAGCAGTCCGAGCGGGAGGCCCGCCGGGTCGACCGCGAGCTGGACCGGCAGGAGGCCCGCGACCGCGCCGCCGGGGCCGCCGCTGTCCCCGCCGTGGCCACCGCCACCTCCGACGCCGCGACCACCGCCCCCGCAGATCCGCCTCCCACCCCCGCCGCGGCCCCCGGAACCCCTTCCTGAGCTGCCGCGACACCCGGTCCGCCGGGGGCCGGCGGGCAGGATGTCGGGTACGCCACACCGCCCGGTACGATCAGCGGGCAGCAACGAGGAGTACAGCCCATGAGTGAGCGCAGCGAGCGAGTCAGGCTCAGTGCGACGGTGCCTCATCACGGCACGGAGCGAAGCGGAGTGCCGGCATGAGCGAACGTCTCTGCACCGTCCTGCTCTACAGCGACGACCAGCAGGTCCGGGACCGGATGCGGCTGGCCGTCGGCACCCGTCCCGCGCCCGGCATCCAGATCGAGTTCGTCGAGGCGTCCGACTACGCCGGCTGCGTCCGGCTGGTCGACGACTACGAGATCGACCTGATGCTGCTCGACGGCGAGGCCAGCCCCGGCGGCGGCCTCGGCATCGCCCGCCAGATCAAGGACGACCGGGACGACGCCCCGCCGACGTGCGTGGTCATCGCCCGGGCCGCCGACCGGTGGCTCGCCTCGTACGCGCAGGTCGACGGCGTGCTGATGCACCCGCTCGACCCGGTGACCACCGGCACCACGGTCGCCGAGCTGCTGCGTACGCACGCCGCCGCCTGAGTCCCAGACACTCGGCGGCGCCCAGGCGCCCGGGGTGACGGGCGCACCCGTCCACCCGCACCCCACGCCCGCTCGGGAGGCCCACCATGGGCGAACGGACCTGGCCGCACCTGCTCAACGCGCTGCTGCGCGGCGACGAGCTGTCCACCGCCGACACCGCCTGGGCGATGAACGAGATCATGGCGGGTGCCGCCGTACCGGCGCAGATCGCCGGCTTCGCGATCGCGCTACGGGCGAAGGGCGAGACCCCTGCCGAACTGGCCGGCCTGGTCGAGGCGATGCTCGGCAACGCGGTGCCGGTGACGCTGCCGGAGGAGTTGCGGCGCACCTCGGTCGACGTGGTGGGCACCGGCGGTGACCTCGCCCACACGGTCAACATCTCCACGATGACCGCGCTGGTGGTGGCCGGTGCCGGGGTCCGGGTGGTCAAGCACGGCAACCGGGCCGCCTCGTCCCTGTGCGGCACCGCCGACCTGCTGGAGTTCTTCGGCGTACCACTGGACCTGGGTCCCGATCAGGTGGCCCGGTGCGTGGCCGAGGCGGGGATCGCCTTCTGCTTCGCGGCCCGGTTCCACCCCGGGATGCGCCACGCCGGCCCGGTCCGGCGGGAGATCGGCGTGCCGACCGCGTTCAACTTCCTCGGCCCGCTGACCAACCCGGCCCGGCCGCACGCCGGCGCGGTCGGTTGCTTCGACGCCCGGATGGCCCCGGTGATGGCCGAGGTCTTCGCCCGCCGGGGCGACTCGGTGATCGTGATGCGCGGCGAGGACGGCCTGGACGAGTTCACCACCGCCGCGCCGACCCGGGTCTGGGTGGCCCAGCAGGGCACCGTACGGGAGGCGCTGCTGGACGCGGCCGACCTCGGGGTACCCCGGTCCACCCTGGCCGACCTGCGGGGCGGCGACGCGGCCCACAACGCCGCCGTGGCCCGGCGGCTGCTGGCCGGCGAGACCGGTCCGGTCCGCGACGCCGTCCTGGTCAACGCGGCCGTCGCGCTGGCCACCCAGACCCCGCTGGACGGCGACCTCACCGAGGCGGTGCGCGCCGGCATGGCCCGGGCCGCCGAGTCGATCGACTCGGGGGCGGCGGCGGCCGTCCTGGACCGCTGGGTCGACGTCGCCCGCTCCCTCTGATCCGCCGTTCCGCCCGGCACCGCCCGCCCCGCTCCCCCGGGGCGGGCGGTGCCGGGCCCTGGCTGCGGGGCTGGCGTGCCGCGCCCTGCGCTGGCGGGACTGGCGTGCCGCGCCCGGGGCTGGCGGGGCTGTGTCGGAGGGGCGTGGGAAACTACACGGGAGTAGTTCTTCCGTTTCCGGCGATGGCGGCGATGTCCATCGGCGGGTTCCGGAGCGAGAGGAGACGCCCGTGTCGGACCGCGAGCTCTACTGCGACACCTGCGAGGGCGTTCAGCCGTTCGAGGCGCCGCCGTGCGCCGACGGCCACGGCGTCGACTGCCCCGAGCTGCTCTGCACCGGCTGCGGCGCGGCCGTGCTGATCGCCACCTTCGCCTTCCAGCCCGCCCGCCTGGCCGACCGCCGCCGCCCGTCTCCCGGTCGTCACGCCGCCTGACAGTGGGGCACAGCCGGCTCCCGGCCCCAGCCCGGTGAGCCGCAGCCGCCCCTGCGGCGGCACCGCCGGGCCCTGGTCCCGTCGCGGGCTCCAGCCTGGTGAGCCGCATGGCCCGCCCCCCCTGCGGCACCACCGGGCCCGAGGTCCGTCGCGGGCTCCGGTCTGCTGAGCGGCATGACAGGATCACCTGATGCTCCGACTCACGGACTTCATCATCGACTGCCCGGACACGATGCGGCTGGCGGCCTTCTACGCCGAGGTGACGGGTCGTCCGGTCAAGCAGGGCAGTGACGAGGAGTGGGCCGGCATCCGGTTCGGCGACATCGAGTTGGCCTTCATCAGGGTGGCGGATTACCGCGCCCCGCGGTGGCCCGACGGCGGGCACCCCAAGCAGTTCCACCTCGACTTCGAAGTCGACGACATCGAGGCCGAACAGCGCCGCGTCCTGGCCCTCGGCGCGACCCTGAAGCAGGACTTCGTCGGCCCCGAAGGCTACGGATGGCGGGTCTACACCGACCCCGTCGGCCACCCCTTCTGCCTCTGCCGCAACCGGGGTGTCACCTGGACCGACCAGGGACCCGTCTGGCCCGAGCCTGCCTGATCCCCCGGCCCACGAGATCCACAATTGAGCCGGAACAGCGGCATCAGATCACGGCGATACCGCTACTTCGGCCCGCTGGAGTCGATCACCCGACGACGACGGGCCCGCCTCCCGGGTAGGGAGAGGCGGGCCCGTCGTCGTCGGATCAGTGCTCGGCGGTGCGCCGGGTGCCGGAGTAGTACTCGAAGAGCAGGCCGCAGGCGGCGAAGATGACCATCACCAGGCCCAGGCCGAGCAGCCAGAACTGCCAGAACACCAGGCCGAGACCGGCGACCGCGGCGGCCAGCGCCAGCCCGAACGGCCAGTAGCTGCCGGGGCTGAAGAAGCCGATCTCGCCCGCGCCGTCGGCGATCTCACCGTCCGGCCGGTCCTCCGGGCGCAGGTCGATGCGGCGGGAGACGAACCAGAAGAAGCCGCCGCACATCGCGCAGAGCAGGAAGGACAGCAGCAGGGCCACCGTGCCGACCCACTCGACCTGGCCGCCGGAGTCGCCGTAGGTCCACGCGCCGTAGAGGGCCGTCGCGCCGAGCAGGAACACGGCGATGATCAGGAAGATACGCCACTCGGTCTTCATGCCGGATACCTCAGTTTCCCGCGCTCGCGGACGCGTCGTCCGGGTTGAAGTTGTCCTTCGTACGACGGGTGTCGAACGGCTGGGTGGTCTTCGCGTACGGATCCTGACCGATCGCGGTCAGCGCCTCCTGCGTCGACTTGCCGTCCCGCTTGGCCGCGAGGAACTGGTCGTACGCCTCCGGGGAGACCACCCGCAGCTCGAAGTTCATGAAGGCGTGGTAGCTGCCGCACAGCTCGGCGCAGCGGCCCACGTACGCACCCTCGGACTCCAGCTTGGAGACCTCGAACACGTTACGGATCTTGCCGGGCATCACGTCGCGCTTGAACAGCAGCTCCGGCACCCAGAAGGAGTGGATGACGTCGCGGCTGGTCTCCTCGAACCGGATGGACCGGTTGGTCGGCAGCACCAGCACCGGGATGACCTCGCTGGTGCCCAGCACCGACGCCACGGTGTTGGCCTCGGTGCCCTGGCCGTCGCGGTAGTTGAACTGCCAGTTCCACTTGAAGGCGACGACCTCGACGGTGACGTCGGGGTTCTTCGTCGTGCGCACCACGTCGGTCTGGACCACCGCCGTGTAGTAGAAGAGCACGGAGACGATCAGGATCGGCGCGATGGTGTAGAGGAACTCCATCGGCAGGTTGTAGCGGGTCTGCACCGGCAGCTCGTTGCCGCGCTTGCGGTAGCGCACGACGCACCAGAAGATCAGGCCCCAGACGAAGACACCGACCGCCAGGGCGGCGATGCAGGAGGCGATCCACAGGTCGTACATCCGGTGCGACTCGGGGGTGATGCCGCCCTGCGGCCAGCCGAAGCCGTCGACCGAACGGCCGACGTCACACCCGGTGAGCAGAACCAGCAGCGCAGCTCCGCCGAGACCGAGCCCGGCGAGCCGGCCAGCACCACGCCGCCGACGCACACCGGCTCCGGGGGAAGCACCGTGCCGTACGGCCGACGGCCGTACCTCCGAACTCCTTGCGACCACCTGGTCCTGCCTCCCTAGCGCGCCGCGGTGGGGTATTCCATCAGCACCGACGGCAAAGGCGTCACCGACGGTCGCAGATTACTCGACCATGGCGGGCTCGACGGTCTTGGGGTCAGTGTCCGCCCCCATCGGGGGGTGCCGTCCGTTCCCGACGCGATAGCGTCTGCGCCGTGAGTGCCCACCCGGTCTACCTGGACGCGGCCACCGCCGCGCCGCTGCACCCGGTCGCCCGGCAGGCGCTGCTGGCCGCCCTCGACGACGGCTGGGCCGACCCCGCCCGCCTATACACCCGGGCCCGCCGCGCCGGGCAGCTCCTCGACGCCGCCCGCGAGGCCACCGCCGCCACCCTCGGTGTCCGCCCCGACGAGGTCTCCTTCACCCCCAGCGGTACGCACGCCGCGCACTCCGCCGTGCTCGGTGGCCTGGTCGGCCGGCAGCGGGCCGGGGCGACGCTGGTGCACTCGGCGATCGAGCACTCCGCGGTGCTGCACGCCGCACAGCGGCACGTCGCGGCCGGTGGGGCCGCCACCTCCGTACCGGTGGACCGGCTCGGCCGGCTCGACCTGGACGCCTGGTCGGCGGCGGTGCGCTCCCCCGGGGTGGCGCTGGCGACGTTGATCGGGGCCAGTCACGAGGTGGGCACCGTGCAGCCGGTCACCGGGGCGGCCGACGCCTGCGCCGCTGTCGGGGTGCCGCTGTACGTCGACGCGGCCCAGCTCGTCGGCCGGATGCCGGTGCCCGCCGGCTGGTCGGTGCTGACCGCCAGCGCGCACAAGTGGGGCGGTCCGCCCGGCGTCGGGCTGCTGGTGGTCCGCAAGGGCACCCGGTGGGAGTCGCCGTGGCCGGCCGACGAGCGGGAGTTCGGGCGTACCCCCGGGGTGGTGAACCTGCCGGCGGTGGTGGCGGCGGCGGCGAGCCTGCGCGCGGCGGCGGCCGACGCGGCGGCCGAGGCGGCCCGGCTGACGCCCCTGGTGGACCTGATCCGGTCCCGGGTCGCCGCCGACGTGCCGGACGTGGAGGTGGTCGGTGACCCGGTCGACCGCCTCCCCCACCTGGTGACGTTCTCCTGCCTGTACGTCGACGGCGAGGTGCTGCTGCACGCGCTGGACCGGCGCGGCTTCGCCGTCTCCTCCGGCTCCTCCTGCACCTCGTCCACGCTGCGTCCGTCGCACGTGCTGGAGGCGATGGGGGTGCTGTCGCACGGCAACGTCCGGGTGTCGCTGCACCGGGAGACCACCGAGGCGGACGTACGGCGGTTCCTCGCCGAGCTGCCCGGGATCGTCGCCGAGCTGCGCGCCGACGCCGGCGTGGTGGGCCTGTGACCACCCCGCCCGGGCCGGACGGCCGCCGGACCGGCGCGGACGGCCTCCCGACCGGGCCGGGCGGCGGCGAGGCGGGACCGGGCGGCGACGGGGCCGGCCCGGTGGAGGTGCTGGACTGTCGGGGGCAGCGCTGCCCGCTGCCGGTGATCGCGCTGGCCCGCCGGCTGCCCGAGCTGCCCGTCGGCACGGTCCTGCGGGTCCTCGCCGACGACCCGGCCGCCGCCGTCGACATCCCCGCCTGGTGCCGGATGCGCGCCCAGGAGTTCGTCACCGCCCTCCCCGACGGCCCGGCCTACGAAGTACGCCGCACCCACTGACCCACCCCAACCTGCTCCGCTCCGACAGGGGTGGGGGTGTCGATCCAGATCAGGTGGAGGCGGCGACCGGTGCGGGTGAAGAGGCGCAACGCACTCTCGGCGGTGGCGAAGTGCCCGGTCGACGTTCTCCCGTCGTGGCGCAGCAGGGCGCTGTCGGGGAAGGCCAGGCCCCAGGCGAAGACCGCGCCGTCGAGGCGGTCGCCGTACTCCTCGCAGAGCGCGAACCGGCGTGGGGCGAAATCGTTCGCGAGGTCGACGAGCATCAGGTGGAACTCCTCGGGCGTGCCGAGCGGCGCGGGGTCAGGCATGAGCACCTCACGCTGGCCGGCCGCTCCGACGCCAGGACCTGGTGGGCACCCTGGGCCGCGGTGATGCCGGACTGGTTCAAGACGTACGTCGGGCTGGAAGGGCTGGCCGACGGGGCGTTCGTGTTCGAGTCGATGGTCATCCCCGGTCTGCTCCAGACCGAGGAGTACGCCCAGGCGCTGACCCTGGGCACCGGATTCGTCCGCCCCGACCACGCCGAGCGTTTCGTGTCGTTCCGGCAGACCCGGGCCCGGCGGCTCACCGACGACGACCCGCTCACCCTGCACGCGGTGATCGGCGAGGCGGCGCTGCGGCTACGGGTCAACGGCGACGAGACCCGGCGGGCCCAGCTCGCCCACCTGGCCACCATGTCCGAGCTGCCGAACGTCACCGTGCAGGTGCTCCGCCCCGAGGACGGCCCGCACGCCGCCGGCGCGATCGGCAAATTCGTCCTGCTGGACTTCGCCAACGTGCGCCCGATCGCCTACACCGAGGTGCTGGACGGGGCGATGTACGTGCAGGACCCGGACGGGGTCCGCACCTATAGCATGGTGGCAGACAACCTGCGCCAGGTCGCCCTCTCGCCCGCCGAGTCGCGCGCGTTGATCAGGGAGTTGGCCGGCGCGGCCTAGCGCCCCCCGGAGGCCACCGTGCGCACCCCCGACCTCACCACCGCCCGCTGGTACACCAGCAGCCGCAGCACCAACAACGGCGACTGCGTCGAGTGTGCCGTCCTGCCCGACGGGGTGGCGGTGCGGGACAGCAAGGACCGGTCCGGCCCGGTGCTGATCTTCCCCGCCCGTCAGTGGGCGGCGTTCGTCGCCGCCGCCCCGGCCCGCTCCCCCGGTCACGCCGGCTGACCCGCCCGACGCGGGCCGCCTTCCCCGGAACCGGCCGCACGCCAGGTGCCCGGACCGGGACAGCGAGTCGGGCCGGGATCAGGTGAGGTAGCGCAGGATCGCCGGGAGCGGGTCGATCGGGATGGTGGTGTCGACCACCAGCCGGGGGCCGATCAGCGGTTCGTACCCCGTGCCGCGCTGGCGGGTCTGCTCCCAGGTCGGGGCGAGCGGGTCGGCGGCGTGCCGGGCCTCGACCCGGCGGCGCAGTTCCGCCTCGTCGCCGCAGTACACCTCGATCAGCCGCAGCGGCACCCCGGCGCGTTCGGCCAGCTCGAACCAGAGCCCCCGCGTGCCGGCCGCCGGGTTGGCCGCGTCGACCACCACGCTGGTGCCCAGCCCCAACTGCACCTCGGCCAGCCCGGCCAGCGCCTCGTAACCGGCCGGGCCCACCCCGGGGCCGGTCAGCCCGTGCCGGGCCAGCGCCCGCTCGATCGGGTCGACCGCCAGCACCGCCGCGCCCAGCGCCGCACCGACCTGCCCGGCGAGGGTGCTCTTACCCATCCCCGGCAGGCCGGCGAACACGACCAGGAGCTGCGTCATGGCACCAGGTGCGGCCGAACGTCCTCGGCGGCGGCGTCACCGTACGACTCGGCCAGCCGCTTGACGAACAGGTCGCGGCGTACGTCGTACTCCTGGGTGCCGACCGTCTCCAGCACCAGGGTGGCCAGCAGCGAGCCGACCTGGGCGGCGCGCTCCAGGCCGAGACCCCAGGACAGGGCGGCGAAGAAGCCGGCCCGGAAACCGTCGCCGACCCCGGTCGGGTCGATGGCCCGGATCTCCCGGGCGATCGGTACCCGCAACGGCTCCGCGTCCCGGGTGGCGATCTCGACGCCGTCCTTGCCGAGGGTGGTGACCCGGACCTTCACCCGTTCCAGGAGCTGGGCGTCGGTCAGGCCGGCCTTGCTCTGCAGCAGCGACTTCTCGTAGTCGTTGGTCATCAGGTACTCGGCGCCGTCGATCAGGGACACCACGTCCGCGCCGTCCATCCGGGCGAGCTGCTGGGACGGATCGGCGACGAAGGCGTAGCCCCGGTCCCGACACTCGGCCGAGTGCCGGATCATCGCCTCCGGGTCGTTGGCGCTGACCAGGACCAGGTCGAGGCCACCGAGCCGGTCCGCGACGGGGCCCAGCTCGATGTTGCGGGCCTCACTCATCGCGCCCGCGTAGAACGAGGCGATCTGGCACATGTCGGTGTCGGTGGTGCAGACGAAGCGGGCGGTGTGCGCCACCTCACTGACGTGCACCGAATCGCAGTCGACGCCGTGCCGCTCCAGCCAGGAGCGGTAGTCGGCGAAGTCGGCACCGACCGCGCCGAGCAGGACCGGACGCAGCCCGAGCTGCCCCATGCCGAAGGCGATGTTGGCGGCCACCCCGCCCCGGCGCAGCACCAGGTCGTCCACCAGGAAGGAGAGCGACACCTTGTGCAGCTGGTCGGCGATGAGCTGGTCGGCGAAGCGACCCGGGAAGCTCATCAGGTGGTCGGTCGCGATCGAGCCGGTCACGGCGATCTTCATGTCAACCCTCGGGGTCGGGAGCAGGGCGCGGGTCAGCCTACCGGTCCGGGCGGGACGACGAGGGGGCCGTCCCGGCGCGGGACGGCCCCCTCGGACGGACCGGGACTCAGCTGAACGAGTCGCCGCAGGCGCAGGAGCTGCCCGCGTTCGGGTTGTCGATGGTGAAGCCCTGGGCGTCGATCCGGTCGGCGAAGTCGATGGTCGCCCCGGCCAGGTAGGGGGCGCTCATCCGGTCGACGACGACCTCGACCCCGTCGAAGTCGGTGACGACGTCACCGTCGAGCGAACGCTCGTCGAAGAAGAGCTGGTACCGCAGGCCGGAGCAGCCACCCGGCTGCACCGCGACCCGCAGCCGCAGGTCGTCGCGGCCCTCCTGCTCGATCAGGGCCTTGACCTTCTGCGCCGCGACGTCGGTGAGGACGACGGAAGTGGGGGCCTGGGCCTCGGTCGGGTCGGTCTGCGCTGGCGTGGTCACGTGGAAATCTCCCTGCGCGGTATGGGTCCGGACATCCTGGCCAACAGCACGTCGCGGCCAGTGATTCCCGGTGTGGTCCATCTCCGATGGTACGCCGCCCCGGCGGAGGCCACCCGGCCGGCGCGATCGCCGCCGCGGCCCGCCCCCGGTGGCCCGACCACCGGGCCACCGGCGGAGTGGCCACGGCGGCTCAGCGGCTCCACTGCCGGGCCAGCCGCGCGCCGAGCGCCCGCAGCCCCTCGGCGGGCCGGCCCATCGCCGCCGCCAGCCCGCCGCGTTCCTCGCCGCCGAAGTGCTCCACCAGGCTGTACGCCTCGGTCACCCCGGCGGAGGCGGCCTCCCGCCGGCCGGTGCTCACCCGCCCCGCCAACACCACGCAGGGCACCCCCCGGTCGCGGGCCGCGCCGGCCACCCCGGCGACCACCTTGCCGCGCAGCGACTGGTGGTCGAACGAGCCCTCCCCGGTGATCACCAGGTCGCAGTCGTCCAGCGCGGCGTCCAGCCCGATCGCCCGGCTGACCAGGCCGATGCCGGATTCGCAGCGCCCACCGAGGGCCAGGATCGCCGCGCCGAGGCCGCCGGCCGCGCCCCCGCCGGGCAGCCCGCCGAGGCCGGGCGGGCAGCCGGGCAGGTCCTTCTCCAGCACCGCCGCCCAGCGCTCCAACGCGGCGTCGAGCAGCAGCACGTCGGCCCGGTCGGCGCCCTTCTGCGGGCCGTAGACGTTGCTCGCGCCGTGCAGGCCGAGCAGCGGGTTGTCCACGTCGGTGGCGGCGACCAGGGTGGCGTCGCGCAGCCGGGGCGTCCCGTCGAGGGCGGCGACGGCGGCCAGCGCCGCACCGCCGTACGGCAGGGCCCGGCCGGCGTCGTCGAGCGGGGTCGCGCCGAGCGCGGCGAACAGGCCGGCCCCGCCGTCGTTGGTGCTGGAGCCGCCCAGCCCGACCACCACCGTCCGGGCACCGTGCTCGACGGCGGCGGCGACCAGCGCGCCGAGGCCGTACGAGGTGGTGGCCTTCGGATCCCGTTCGGCGGCGGCCAGCAGGTGCAGCCCGCACGCCTGGGCGCTCTCCAGGTAGCCGGTGCCGTCGGCGGTGAGCAGGATCTCACCGGTGACGGGCCGGCCCAGCGGGTCGACCGTCGGCACGGTCACCCGGCGGCCGTCGAGCGCGCCCGCGAGCACCGTGACGAAGCCCGGCCCGCCGTCGGCGAGGGGACGGATGAGCAGCTCGCCGGCGTCGTCGACCTCGCGCCAGCCGGCGGCGACGGCGGCGGCCACCTCCGGGGCCTCCAGGGTCCCGGCGAACTTGTCCGGGCAGAGCAGCACGCGCATGCCCCGAGTGTGGCAGGACACATCGGCGCGGGGCAGTGTGGCAGCCCACACCGGCAGCGGTCGTGCGAACGGCCCGTTGTGGGACCATGAGGACGTGACTTCGACCTGGGTGGAACCCTCCAACACGGCGACCGCGCTGCTGCTCCTCGGCCGTGGCAGCGACCCCGCCACCGAGCGTGGCGTGGAGTGTCCGGGAGACCTGCCGGCGCCGAGCGACCCGGACCTGGTGGCCCGGGCGACGGCGGCGAAGGCCGCGCTGGGCACGAAGGTGTTCGTCCTCGGCCACCACTACCAGCGCGACGAGGTGATCCAGTTCGCCGACGTCACCGGCGACTCGTTCAAGCTGGCCCGGGAGGCCGCGGCCCGGCCCGACGCGGAGTACATCGTCTTCTGCGGCGTGCACTTCATGGCCGAGAGTGCCGACATCCTCACCAGCGACGCGCAGCGGGTCATCCTGCCCGACCTGGCGGCCGGCTGTTCGATGGCCGACATGGCGGTGCTGTCGCAGGTCGAGCGGGCCTGGGAGGTGCTGACCGACCTGGGTGTCGCGGCGGACACCGTTCCGGTGACGTACATGAACTCCTCGGCCGACATCAAGGGTTTCGTCGGCCGCAACGGCGGCGTGGTCTGCACCTCGTCGAACGCCAGGCGGGCGCTGGACTGGGCGTACGCGCAGGGTTCGAAGGTGCTGTTCCTGCCCGACCAGCACCTCGGCCGCAACACCGCCGTGCTGGAGCTGGGCTACTCGCTCGACGACTGCGTGCTCTACGACCCGCACAAGCCGAACGGTGGGCTCACCGCCGAGCAGGTCCGCGACGCGAAGATGATCCTGTGGCGGGGGCACTGCTCGGTGCACGGCCGGTTCACCCTGGACAGCGTGCAGGACGTCCGGGCCCGGGTGCCCGGCGTCACCGTGCTGGTGCACCCGGAGTGCCGGCACGAGGTGGTCACCGCCGCCGACCAGGTGGGTTCGACGGAATACATCATCAAGGCGATCGAGGCGGCCCCGGCCGGCTCGGCGTGGGCGGTCGGCACCGAGTTGAACCTGGTCCGCCGGCTGGCGCTGGCCCACCCGGACAAGCAGATCATGTTCCTGGACAAGGCCGTCTGCTACTGCTCCACGATGAACCGGATCGACCTGCCGCACCTGGTCTGGGCCCTGGAGGAGCTGGTCGCCGGCCGGGTGGTCAACCAGATCACCGTCGACTCGGACACCGCGCACCACGCCCGGGTGGCGCTGGACCAGATGCTCGCACTGCCGGGCGCCGACACCCCGCCGCCCGCCACCACCTGATCACCCGACGTCACCACCGAGGTACGGAAACGTACCGGATTCCCCGGTTCGTTCCCGTCCCGGTGCGGTGACCGATTCCCATTTCGTCACGGAGGGCTATGCTGCCGGGGCGACGTACCGCGGGGACCGTTTTGGGCCGGCCCCGCTCCGGGTAGCTGGACAGCTCGTACCGGACAGCTGGACGGCATGCCCCATCATCGACTCACCCCGCACCACCCGACGCGCGCTGGAGGTTTGCGTTGACGGACGACGTCCTGGTCGTACACGGAGGTACCCCGCTCGAAGGGCGGATCCGCGTGCGCGGCGCGAAGAACCTGGTCTCCAAGGCGATGGTCGCGGCACTGCTGGGCGACTCGCCCAGCCGGCTGTTCGACGTCCCCAAGATCCGTGACGTCGAGGTGGTCCGCGGGCTGCTCGGCCTGCACGGCGTGAAGGTGACCGACGGCACCGAGGACGGTGAGCTGGTCTTCGACCCGTCCAACGTCGAGAGCGCCAGCACCGACCAGATCAACGTGCATGCCGGTTCCAGCCGGATCCCGATCCTGTTCTGCGGCCCGCTGCTGCACCGCCTCGGCCACGCCTTCATCCCCGACCTGGGCGGCTGCCACATCGGCCCGCGCCCGATCGACTTCCACCTGCAGGCGCTGCGCGAGTTCGGCGCGACGGTCGACAAGACCCCCGAGGGTCTGCACCTGTCCGCGCCGAACGGGCTGCACGGCACCAAGTTCGCCCTGCCGTACCCGAGCGTCGGCGCGACCGAACAGGTGCTGCTGACCGCGGTGATGGCCGAGGGCGTCACCGAGCTGCGCAACGCCGCCGTCGAGCCTGAGATCATCGACCTGATCTGCATCCTGCAGAAGATGGGCGCGATCATCAAGGTGCACACCGACCGGGTGATCGAGATCCAGGGCGTCAGGAAGCTGCACGGCTACACCCACCGGCCGATCCCCGACCGGATCGAGGCGGCGAGCTGGGCGGCGGCGGCGCTGGCCACCCGGGGGCACGTCGAGGTGCTCGGCGCGCAGCAGGCCGACATGATGACCTTCCTGAACGTCTTCCGCTCCGTCGGCGGCGAGTACGAGGTCACCGACGCCCGCCCGCCGAAGCTCGGCGACCCGGGCCAGGAGGGCGGCATCCGGTTCTGGCACCCGGGCGGCGAACTGAACGCGGTGGCGCTGGAGACCGACGTGCACCCCGGTTTCATGACCGACTGGCAGCAGCCGCTGGTGGTGGCGCTGACCCAGGCCCGGGGGCTGTCGATCGTCCACGAGACGGTCTACGAGCAGCGGCTGGGCTACACCGAGGCGCTGAACACCATGGGTGCCAACATCCAGGTCTACCGGGACTGCCTCGGCGGCACCCCGTGCCGGTTCGGCCGGCGCAACTTCAAGCACTCCGCGGTGATCGCCGGGCCGAGCAAGCTGCACGCCGCCGACCTGGTCATCCCGGACCTGCGGGCCGGGTTCAGCCACCTGATCGCGGCGCTCGCCGCCGAGGGCACCTCCCGGGTGTACGGCGTCGACCTGATCAACCGGGGCTACGAGGACTTCGAGGCGAAGCTGGCCAGCCTCGGCGCGCACGTCGAGCGGCCGTAACCAGCCGCGTCCCCCGGCCGGCCCCGACCCCTGCCGTCGGCCCGTCCGACCCGTTCCACCGAGCGCCCGGTGCACCCGTGATGTGCACCGGGCGCCGTCGTATGGCTACCCTTCACCTCGTGCCGTCGCTGTTTCGCCGCAAGTCCGCCGACTCCGACTCCTCCGCCACCGCCCCGGTGGTGACCGAGGAGCCACCCGCCGCGCGCCCCCGGGGCTACACCCCGAGCAAGAAGGAACTGGGCGTCGAGACCCCGAAGCGGCCGGTCGCCGGCCGCCGGCCGGCCGGCCCGACCCGGCCGCTGACCAAGGAGGAGGCCCGGGAGCAGCGCCGCAAGGCGCGCACCGAGGCCGCCGCCGAGTTCCGCCGCGAGGGCGGCCCCCGGGACCGGGGGCCGGAACGGCTGCTGGCCCGCAACGTGGTCGACTCCCGGCGGACCATCGGCACCTGGTTCTTCGGCGGCGCGTTGATCGTGCTGATCGGGTCGAACGCGGCGATGCCGTCGGCGATCCGGCTCGCCTCCAACGTGGTGTGGGGTGCGCTCGCGCTCGGCGTGGTGATCGACTCGGTGCTGATCTCCCGGCGGATCAAGAAGCTGGTGCGGGAACGACACCCCAACAGCGGCGAGCGGATGGGGTCGCTCTACCTCTACGCGATCATGCGGTCGATCACCTTCCGCCGGATGCGCGCCCCGGCCCCCCGGGTGAACATCGGCGACCCGATCTGACCGGCGGTCAGGACGGGCCGCGCGGGTCGGGGGCCGGGTTGCGGTAGAGCCGGGCCACCACGTCCTCGATGTCCGGTTCGACGATCGAGAGGTCACGCAGCGCGACCAACCCGGCCAGCGCGGCGACCACCCCCGCCACCCCCGCCGACTCCAACGCGTAGACCAGCCGGTGGCCGTCCGCCTCGACCCGGTGCAACGCCGCCCCCGCCGGCTGCGGCGGGACCGCCAGCGGGGCGTCCAGGTCGGCGACGACGAGCCGGCGGGAGCCGTACCGGGCGTGCAGGGCGGCGATCGTCCCGTCGTGCACCACCCGGCCGTGGTCGACCACCACCAGCCGGGCGCAGAGCCGCTCGATGTCGGCCAGGTCGTGGGTGGTGAGCACCAGGGTGGTGTCGCCGGTACGGCCCAGCTCGGCGAGGAACCCCCGGACGGCCTGCTTGCTCACCACGTCCAGCCCGATGGTCGGTTCGTCGAGGAAGAGCACCTGCGGGTCGTGCAGCAGCGCGGCGGTCAACTCGCCGCGCATCCGCTGCCCCAGCGAGAGCTGGCGGACCGGGGTGGCCAGGAAGTCGTCCAGGTCGAGCAGGTCGCGGCAGCGGCGCAGCCGGGCGGCGTGCGCGGCGGCCGGTACCCGGTAGAGGTGCCGCAGCAGGTCGAACGAGTCGGCCAGCGGCAGGTCCCACCAGAGCTGGGAACGCTGGCCGAAGACCACCCCGATGCGCAGCGCCAGCCGGGTCCGGTCGGCGACCGGGCGCAGCCCGCACACCCGGGCCCGACCCGCCGACGGGGTCAGCACCCCGGTGAGCATCTTCAGGGTGGTCGACTTGCCCGCCCCGTTCGGGCCGATGTAGCCGAGCATCTCGCCGTGCTCCACCCGCAGGGCGATGCCGTCCACGGCGGTGACGGTCCGCTTCTCCCGGCGCAGCCGGCCCGTCTTCACCCGTACCGTGAACTCCTTGCGCAGCCCGTCCAGCTCGATGACGCTCATGACCCCGTACTCCGGTAGTGGCGGATGCCGGTGCGCCAGGCCGCCGCCGCGACCGCGACGGCGACCAGCGCCACCCCCGGCGCGGCCCAGCCGGCCCACGACGGCAGGCCGAGCGGGTCGGCGCGGCCCAGCAGCGCCAGCGCCGGCTGGTAACTGACGAAGGCGAACCCCAGGCCGTACGCGAAGGCGGCCCGGAACCACCCGTCGAAGACGGTCACCGGGTACGTGGTGAAGTCCCGCCCGCCGTAGGTGACCGAGTTGGCCAACTCGCCGGAGTCGACCCACCAGAACGACACGGTGGCGGTGGCCACGAAGAGCGACCCGAAGAACACCACCCCGGCCAGCGGGGCGACCACCGCCAACGCCACCCGGGCCGGCGTCCAGTCGATCCCGGCCGAAGTCAGCGCCACCACCAGCACGCCCACCCCGAACAGGCCCCGGGACACCTTGCGCAGTGGCAGGTTCATCAGCAGCAGTTGGGGCAGCGCGCCGAGCGGGCGCAGCAGCACCGCGTCGAACAGGCCGGTCCGCACGTGGGTGGGCAGCCGCTCGATGTTGCCGACCAGCAGGTCCGCCACGGCGAAGGCGCTGGACGACAGCCCCACCATCACCAGCGTCTCGCGCAGCGTGAACCCGCCCAGCTCCCGGGTCACCCCGTAGATCACCAGGACGGTGACCACGTCGAACACGGTGGCCCCCACGTTGCCCACCAGGTCGAGCAGGAACGAGGCCCGGTAGGTGGTCTGCGCACGGGCCTGTGCCCCGAGCAACGCCCGGTACGCCCCGAACGTCCCACCCGGCCGAGCCGGACGGTCCACCGCAGTCACCGCCGCCCGGTGCTCAACCACCCTGCACCACCAGCCGACGTTCGGCCCGCCGCTGCACCAGCCGGCAGGCGGCCAGCACCAGCACCGCCCAGCCGAGCTGGAGCGCGACCAGGCCGACCTGGACCGCCGGTGGGTCCCGCTCCACCAGCACGTCGAGCGGGGTCTGCATCAGGCTCGGGAACGGGGTGCCGCACCACAGCACCAGTTGCAGCCAGTCGGGCAGGAACCGCAGCGGAAAGTAGAGCCCGGCCAGCACCCCCGAGCCGAGGGTCCACAGCAGCAGCGGACCCCGCGCGTCCTGCCACCAGTAGGCGGCGGCGTTGACCAGGAACCGGCAACCGAAGCAGAGCACCACGGCGGTCACCACGGAGACCACGAAGAGCCCGACGGTGGGCCACCGGGACGGCAGGTACACGTCGAAGAACAGCGGACCCACCAGGACCGGCGGCAGCAGCCGGGCCAGTGCCGCGTACCCGGCCCGCCCCAGATCGGTGGCGAGGTAGCTGGTCACCGGGTGCACCGGGCGGAGCAGGTCGGCGGCCACGTCGCCGGTACGGATCCGGTCGGCCAGGTCGCTCCAGCCCCAGAGCAGCACCACGGCGAGCAGCCCCTGACCCATCCAGACGAAGGTGGCGAGCTGCGGCCGGTCGTACCCGCCGACGGTCCCGGAACCGGCCGCGGCCAGCAGCACCGCGCAGTGCAGGAAGCCGAACACGGTGTTGGTCACGGCACCGGCCACGGCGGCCTGCCGGTAGGTGGAGTAGCGACGGAAGCCGGCCCGGGATAAAGCCCCGAATGTCCGGAACCATCGGGTAACGTTTGCGCTCGTGGACGGAGCCGCAGTGGCGGTGACCGAGCCCACGCCGTTACCCTCCTTCCGCAGCCCCGCCGTGCCGGACGGGGGACTCTACCGGCATCCCGGGGCGCCCTGCACGACAATTTGCAACGAGGTGACACCGCCGTGAGCGAGCGACGCGAGCCGGGCATCGGGCCGCGCCGCACGCGTGGACCCGGAGCCCTCCGGTGACGGGCTGGTCCGACCGTTGGGACGCCCCCGCGGAACCGTCCTGGGTGATCGAGCCGACCAGCGAATGGCACCCGCAGTTCCCCGGCCAGCGTTATCCCGGCGACCTCGGCTCCCAGTACGCCGACCCCCGGGGACGGGTCACCGCCTCCGGCCGCGCCGAGGTGCCCCCGCTCGCCCCGACCCGCCCCGACGGCACGTACCTCGGCCGGTCCTGGTCCGACCTGGACGACGGGTCGTCCCGCCGGGACGACGCCCGGGACGAGCGGCACGCCCACGACCCGTACCGCCGGCTGGCCGACGAGACGTACCGGGGGCCCGCCGACGAGGCGTACCGGCGGCCGTCGGACGAGCCGGTCTGGCAGCGGGAACGCCGGCAGCCCGCGTCCGGGCGGCCCGACGACCGATCCGACGTCGACCGGCGGACCGACCGGGTCAGCTGGTCGGACCGCCGGCGGGGCGGCGCCGAACCGGCACCGACCGGTTGGCACCGCGACCGGGCCGACACCGACCGGTACGACAGCCCGCCCCGGCAGGAGCGCAGCGCCCCCGGGATCACCCCGGTCTCCCCCGGCCAGCCGCCCGTGTCCCCCGCGCCCCGCCACGAGCCGCCCCGCGACCGCCCCGACCGGTTCACCGAGCCGGACCGGCGGCGCGAACCCGACGAGGGCCCGCCCCGGCGGCGCACCACCAGCGAACGCCCCACCGCCGCACCCGGTCACCGGGTCGACGACGAGCCGCTCCGCCGCGCCGCCGACCGGTACGACCCGCACCCGGCCGGACCCGCGCGGGGCGGTGACCTGCCGACCCGGTTCCGGGACGACGACCCGCCCCGTCGGGACGCCGACCGACGGCCCGCCGCCCACGGGCACGCGGACCGGTGGCAGCGCCCGCCGCACGACACCCCGCCGGCCCGCCCGCGCGACGACACCCCGCCCGGCCGCCCACCGCGCCACGACGGCCGGGGCGCGACGCCGGCCATCCCCGAGGAGCGGTGGCAGCATCCGCGCGGCCACGACGAGCGCCGGCCGGCCCAGCCGTACGAGCCGGCGGCCCGCCACGTGGCGTACCCCGACCTGCGTCCGCAGGACGAGCCGTACCGCGAGCCGTGGGGTCGTAGCGACGCCGGGCCCCGCCCGACCCGGGAACCGGACCACGGCCGCGACGGGCGGCCGGCGTACCCCGCCCGGCACGATCCGCCCACCCGCCACGAGGACCGTCCGGCGGCCCGGACCGCGCCGGGGCAGCCCGGCGACGGTCGTGCCGGCGGCAGCATTCCGCCCCTCGACCCACCGCCCGCCCGTCCGGTGTCCGGGGCACCGGTCTCCGGGTCGCCGGTGTCACCGGCCCCGGTGTCGTCGGCCCCCGTGTCGTCGGCCCCCGTGTCGTCGCCACCCGGCACGACCACGGCGGGCCGGCCCGCCACCGGTCCGTGGGGTCCCCGGCCCGGTCCTCCCCCACCGCCCACCGGCAGCCGGCCGGAGGGCTCCGCCGCACCGGCCCCGCCGGCCAGCCGGCCGACCGCCCTACCACCGGACGCCCCCGCGTCCCCCACCGAGCTGCCCACCCGCAGGCGTCACGCGGCCAGCCGGCCGCCCGTCCCCGCCCCGGACCACGCCGCCCCGGTCTCCGCGCCACCGGCCACCCGGTTGCACGTCGAGTTCCGCCGGCCGCCGGAGAACGCGCCACCGGTCGACCGGCCCACCGGACACTCCCCGACCGCACCCGGGACCGACCGACCCACCGACCCGGGTGCCGCCGGACGCCCGCCGGCGGCACCCCCCTCCGACCGGCCCGCCCTGGAGATCACCCCCGACCGGCCCCGCCGGTACGTTCCGCCGGCACCGGAGTCCGGCGGCACCGGCCGTCCCGTCAGCACCCCCACCACGCCGGGCGGCTCGGCGGCCTGGTTCCGGCCCGGCCGGTCCACCCCCACGCCGGCCACCCCGCCCGACGGCACGACGACGGCCGACCGACCGACGGGCGGTGCCGCGCCCGACGTGGCCACGACCGGACGCCCGGCCACGCCCGACGGGGCACCGACCGGCGGCACGGACGTACCCGTGCCCCGTTCGCCGGCCTCCCCGTCGGATTCCACCGACCCGGGCCCGGTCCCCCCGACGACCGGCGACCCGGGCCGGTCCACCACCCCGCCCGACGGCCCCGCCGACCCCGGCATCCGGGCCTCCGCGGCAACCGGGGTGCAGCCCGTGGACGGCCCGGCCGACGTCGGAGCCGCCGTCCGGCAGCCCGCCGCCGGGCAGCCCGTCCCGGCGACCCCCGACGCCCCCGGTCCGGTCGTCGGGACCCGCCGAACCGCCGGGAGCGGTCCTTCCGCGACGCCGGACCCGGCCACGCCGCTGGACGTGCCGGGCGGGGACGGCCCGGAGAACCGGTCCGGCACGGTGGACGTCGACGCCGGCCCGACCCGGGAGTCCACCCCGGCCGCCACCACCGGGCGCGACCCGGCCGGCGACCACGCCGTCCCGGTGGTCGTTCCCGACCGCACCGTCCCGGTGTCCCCCGCACCCGTCACCGGCGGCACCGGCACCGGTCCGGTCGGCACCGGGCCGGACAGCACCGTGACCGTCGGCACCGGGCCGGACAGCACCGTGACCGTCGGCACCGGCGGTGCCGGTCCGGCGGCCGCTGCCCCCGCTGACGGCACGGCCGGTGCGGTGGCGGCGGACGGCATGACGGAACCGGTCGCGGACGTTGCCGGAGCAGTCGACGGCGTCACCGGACCAGCCGACCGCCCGGCCGGGACTGCGGACCGGCCCACCGCCACCGACCCGGTGGCGACCGGAAGCCGGACCAGCACACCGCAGGAGGCCACCGGGGACCGGTCCACCACCGCGGGCACCCCGGCCGCGACCGGGAACGCCGCGGCGGCGGCCCGGCCGGCCGACCCGGAGCAGGTGCTCGCCGGCTACCGGTGGCGGCTGGACCCGGAGACCCTGCGCGAGGTGGTCGACGACCCGGCGGAGCTACGCGGCATCCGCCGCCGGTTGACCGAGAAGCTCGCCTCGGCACTGGACAACCGGGCCCGCGCCCGGCTGCTCAGCCTGCGGGCGGTGCTGTCCCGGCTGGTCGACGACCTGGACGACGCGGTGGCCGACGGCCGGCTCGCGTTGACCTACGCGGAGGCGACAGGTGAGCTGCGGCGTACCGCGCTGGCCCGGGCACGGCTGGCCGAGGCGCTGCGGTGGAAGGGTGAGTTCACCGAGGCCGACCGGCTGTTCACCGAGGCCAACTCGACGGAACTGCCGGACCGGCTGCGCTCGGCGCTGCACGAGCACGCCGGCCGGTCCTGCTACGACCAGGGCCGGTTGATCGAGGCGTGTGGACACTTCGAACGGGCCCTGGACCTGCACCGGGCCGAGGACAGGGAGCTGACCGACCGGATCGCGGTGTGTCTGGACGCGGTGCACGCCCGCGCGGCGGCCCGGGGCGGCTTCGGGCCGTACCCGCGAAGCCGGGACGAGGTGCGGCACGGCCGCCGGTCCCCGCGCCCCACGCACGACGGCCAGGGTCGCTGGGGGTACGCCGACACCGACGGTGAGCTCGTCGTCGACTACCGGTACGTCGAGGCGCAGCCGTTCCACGAGCGGATGGCCTGGGTACGCCGCCCCGACCAGGCCGGGTGGGAGCTGATCGACGAGACCGGCGGCACCCTGCTCGGTCCCGCGTACGCCCGGGTACTGGCCTTCTCCGACGGCCTGGCCTGGGTGTCGCAGGGCGGCGACGCGGACTGGTCGGCGATCGAGCCGGACGGGACGGTGGTGGTGCCGGCGGGCTTCGAGGAGGTCAGGCCGTTCCGGGCCGGGGTGGCGGCGGTACGTCGGGGCGGCTGGGGGGCGGTGGACCGGCACGGCCGGCTGGTCGTCCCGCCGCGCTACCACGGGATCGACACGACGCTGTCCGACGGCCGCCGGCTCGACGGGTTCACCGACGAGGGGCTGGCCGTGGTGGAGCTGGCCGGCCGGCGTGGGGTGCTCGACCGCACCGGCGCCGTGCTGGTCCGGCCGGTGCACCCGGCGCTGGTGGTGCACCCGGTGGCGTTCCTGGTCGGCGACGGGATGAACCACTGGGGAGCGCTGGACCGGCGGGGCGAACCGCTGATCCCCCCGGTGCACCCCGACTGGGACACGGTGGTGGCGGAGATCGACCGGTTGCTCACCGACGCCCACCCCGTGCTCTGACGCCGGTCGCGCCGCCGGGTGCCCGGCACCGGACGGGGCTAGGGTCGGAGCATGGAATTCCGACACCTTGGCCGCTCGGGCCTCATGGTCAGTGAGATCTCGTACGGCAACTGGATCACCCACGGTTCGCAGGTCGAGGAGGAGGCGGCGCTGGCGTGTGTCCGGGCCGCCCTGGACACCGGCATCACCACCTTCGACACCGCCGACGTCTATGCCGGTACGCGGGCCGAGACGGTGCTCGGCAAGGCGCTGGCCGGGGAGCGCCGGGAAGGGCTGGAGATCTTCACGAAGGTCTACTGGCCGACCGGTCCCGGCCGCAACGACCGGGGCCTGTCCCGCAAGCACATCATGGAGTCGATCAACGGCTCGCTGCGTCGCCTCCAGACCGACTACGTGGACCTCTACCAGGCCCACCGGTACGACTACAGCACGCCGCTGGAGGAGACGATGGAGGCGTTCGCCGACGTCGTGCACGCCGGCAAGGCGCACTACATCGGCGTCTCGGAGTGGAAGGCGTCGCAGCTGCGCGAGGCGCACGCCCTCGCCCGGGAGCTGCGCGTCCCGCTGGTGTCCAACCAGCCGCAGTACTCGATGCTGTGGCGGGTCATCGAGGCCGAGGTCGTGCCGGCCAGCGAGGAACTGGGCATCTCGCAGATCGTCTGGTCGCCGATGGCGCAGGGGGTGCTGTCCGGCAAGTACCTGCCGGGCCAGCCGCCGCCGGCCGGTTCCCGGGCCACCGACGAGAAGTCCGGCGCGAACTTCATCGCGCAGTGGCTCAATGACGAGGTGTTGACCCGGGTGCAGCAGCTCAAGCCGCTCGCCGAGCAGGCCGGGCTGACCATGCCGCAGCTCGCCGTCGCCTGGGTGTTGCAGAACCCCAACGTCGCCTCGGCGATCATCGGCGCGTCCCGCCCGGACCAGGTGCACGACAACGTCAAGGCCGCCGGGGTGACCCTGGAGGCCGACCTGCTCAAGGCCATCGACGACATCGTCGCCCCGGTCACCGAGCGCGACCCGGGCAAGACGGAGAGCCCGGCCAGGCGGCCCTGACCGGCACCGGCCGCACCCCACCCCGGATCGTCGCGGGGTGGGGTGCGGTCAGCTCTGCCAGAAGCGGATCAGGGACAGCCCGGTGCCGTAGAGCCACGGCGGCAGCCCCAGCAGGTCGCTGAGCCAGAACACGGCGCTGAAGAACCAGCCGCCGATGCGCGGGTTCCACAGCAGCGCGAACAGCAGGATGAACCCGAACGGCGCGAAGAGGTCGTACATCCGGCGGTACTGCGGGCCGAGCCACGGCTGGATCATGTTGCCGCCGTCCAGGCCGGGCACCGGCAGCAGGTTCAACACGCTCGCGGTGAGCTGGAGGAACCCCAGCAGCGCCACCCCGGCCCAGAACTCGACCGGGCCGCCCGCGCCGATGCCCACCCGCAGCACCACCACCAGCAGCAGGGTGAACAGCACGTTGGTGGCCGGGCCGGCGAGGCTGACCAGGGTGTGCCGCAGCCGGCCCGGGATGGCGTGCCGGTCCACCCAGACCGCCCCGCCGGGCAGGCCGATGCCGCCGAGCAGCACCACCACCACCGGCAGCACGATCGACAGCAGCGGGTGGGTGTACTTCAGCGGGTTCAACGTCAGGTAGCCCCGGTGGGCGATGTCCCGGTCGCCGGCCCGGTAGGCGACCACGGCGTGCGCGTACTCGTGCAGGCACAGCGAGACCAGCCAGCCGGAGACGACGAAGAGGAACACGTCGAACCGGACGTTGCCCACCCCGTTCCAGGCGAGCACGCCGCTGGTGACGAACAGCGCGACCAGGGCCAGGAAGACCGGGCTGGGCCGGAACGCCGCCCGGGGCACGCCGAGCACCAGCGGCTCGCCCCCCGGGCGGTCGCCCGCCATCACTCCGCCGTCGGCAGCAGGCTCATCCGGTAGTCGACCCGGTCGTCCTCGACGAGCGTGACCGCGGTGACGCCGGACGACGCGAGCTCCCGCCAGGTCTGGCCGATCCAGGACTCGGCGTCCGCCTGGCTGCTGAACGTCTCCGCCGGCCCGTCGACCGCTGCGCCGTCCGTGCCCTCGTACCGCCAGCTCCACGCCATGCCGCGTCTCCCCTCGCCGCTCAACCGTCCCCGGGGGACGGATCCCCGCAAGCGTAGTCGGCCGGCAGCGCCGCGCACCGCACGCACGCCCCCGCACCCGGGTTCCGCCCAGCGTGCCGGGTCCGGGCCGGCGGGCGGGGCCGGGTCGGGCGGCTTTAAGGTACGGGCATGTCGGTTGAGGGGTGGAACACGGTCCTGGTGCTCGGCGGTATCCGTTCGGGCAAGTCGGAGTTCGCCGAGTCCCTGGTGGCCGACGCGCCCACGGTGCGCTACGTGGCGACCTCGGCCGCCGCCGACCCGGACGACACCGAGTGGGCCACCCGGCTCGCCGCCCACCGGGCCCGCCGGCCGGGGAACTGGACCACCGAGGAGACCGCCGAGGACCCGCGCCGGCTGGCCGACGTGCTCGCCTCAGCCGGCCCGAACGAGACGCTGCTGGTGGATGACCTGGGCGGTTGGGTGACCGTGCTGCTCGACCCGGCCCACCAGCCGGCCGACGACGTCGCCACCATCACCGAACTGGCCGACGCGGTACGCGCCAGCGAGGCACGGATCGTCCTGGTCAGCCCGGAGGTGGGGCTGTCGCTGGTGCCGACCACCCCGCTGGGGCGGGCGTTCGCCGACGCGCTGGGTGCCGCGAACCGGGCCGTCGCGGACGCCTGCGACGCGGTCGCGCTGGTGGTCGCCGGCCAGCCGGTCTGGCTGAAGCCGTCGGCACCGGTCCCGCCGGTCGGCGTACCCACCCGGGCAGCCGCCCCGGTCGACGAGCGGGACGGCGGCACCCCGGCCACCGTCGCCACGGTCCCGGCCGACGGGCCGCTGCCGGAGGTGCTCACCCCCGCCGTGCCGCCGGCACCGCAGACCCCGGCCGGCGAGACCTGGACCACGCCGACCATGGCGCTGCCGGTGGTCGCCACCGGCCTGGTCATCCAGCCCGGCATGGAACTGCCGATGCCCGACGAGTACGCCGGCCCGCAGGCGGTGCAGCGGCTCGGCACCCTCGACCTGCCGGGGGCCGGGCTGGGCGTGCTGGAACGGGTGGTCGAGTTCGCCGCCGCCACCCAGGGCACCCCCACCCCGACGCCGTGGACGGACGTCCGGGTGCTGCTGCTGCACGGCGACCACGCCGGTGGCGTGGCGGCCGGGGCACCGGTCGGGGAGTCGACCCGGCTGGCCCGGCAGGCCCGCGCCGGCCGGGGGGCGCTGGCCCGGCTGGCCGCCGAGAACGGGGCCGGCCTGCAGGTGGTGGACGCCCCGCCGGCCGCGCCGATCGAGCACGGGCCGGCGCTGGACGCCGACACCGTCGAGTCGGCGCTGCGCTACGGCTGGCGGTTGGCCGAGGAGGCCGCCGAGGCGGGCGTACGGCTGCTGGTGCTGGGGGCGTGCGGCGCGGGCGCGGAGGCCGCCGCCGCGGCGGTGCTGGTCGCGACGGCCGGCGCGGAGGCCCCGACGGTGCTCGGCCGGGTGCACACCGCCGACGGCGAGATCGACGACGCGGCCTGGATGGTGCGGTGCGCGACGGTCCGCGACGCGCTGCACCGCACCCGCCGCTCCCCCCGCGACGCCAAGGACATCCTGGCCGAACTGGGCGGCGGTGACGTGGCGGTGGCCTGCGGCGTGCTGCTCGGGGCGACCGCCCGCCGGGTGCCGGTGCTGCTCGACGGGCCGGTCGGGCTGGCCGCCGGCATGGTCGCCCGGGATCTGGCCGGTCAGGCCCGGCACTGGTGCCTGCTGGTCGACCACGGCGGTCACCCGGCGGTCCGGCTCGCCGCCGACGTGCTCGGCCTGACCCCGCTGCTGGACCTGCGGCTCGACCTGGGCGAGGGGGCGAACGCGCTGGCCGCGCTGCCGCTGCTGCGCTCGGTGCTGGCGCTGGCCGGGTCGCTGCCGGTGCACCCGCACCACGGCGGCCCCGACGACGAGGCCACCGGTGCCGCCGCGACCACCCTCGACCACGAGGGGGAGCCCGCCGCGCCGGTGGCCGCCGTGGGCGAGGCGGGGCAGCCCGACGTCACCCCGGAGTTCGCCGAGCCGACGCCGGCCGGCCCGGGGCCGACCACCACCGCCCCCGCCGACGCCGGGCCGGAGCCCGACCCGTCCGGCCGGCGTGCCGGCTGAGTCGGGGCGCGGCGACGGGTTCCGGCTGGCGCTGACCACCCTCACCACCGTCCCGGTCCGGGCCGGGCGGATCGACCGGGCGACGGCGGGCACCGCGATGGCGCTCGCGCCCCTGGTCGGGCTGCTGCTCGGGGCGGTGCTGGGCGCGCTGCTGCTCGGCCTGGCCGCGCTCGCCCCGCCCCTGGTCGCCGCCGGGGTGACCGTCGCGGCGGCGGCCCTGCTCACGCGGGGGCTGCACCTGGACGGGCTGGCCGACACCGTGGACGCGCTGGGCTCCTACCGGCGGGGCACGGCGGCACTGGAGATCATGAAAAAGCCGGACGTCGGCCCGTTCGGCGTGGTCGCGCTGGTGGTCGTGCTGCTGGTCCAGACGGCGACGCTGGCCGAGTTGGCCGGGCGGTCCTGGCCGGCGGCGCTCGCGGCGGTGTTGGCCGGCACCGCCGCCGGCCGGCTCGGGGTGACCCTGGCCTGCCGCCGGGGGGTGCCGGCCGCCCGCCCCGACGGGCTGGGCGCGCTGGTCGCCGGGACGGTCGGGCCGCTCGCGCCGGTCGTCGGCACGGTCGCCGTCGCACTGGTGGCGGTGCCGGCCGTGCCGGGCCGGCCGTGGCAGGGGCCGCTGGCCGTGCTCGCCGCACTCGCCGTCGCCACCGGCCTGCTGCGCCATCTGGTACGCCGGCTCGGCGGCATCACCGGCGACGTGCTGGGGGCCGTCGTGGAGGTGGTGACCACGCTGGTCTACCTGGGCTTGGTGCTGTCCGGCTGAGGACGACGCGCCGCGCCGGGTAGCGTTTGCCCCGACAGCACCGGCACGGCCTTCCGGGGGACGACTTGCTCATCACGGACGACTTCCTGCCCGTACCGGTCCCGGAGTCGCTCAGCGCGACCTACCTGGTACCGGTGGCGGGGTTGCCACCGGTGAGCCCGAAGACGGCGGTACGGGGTCTCGCCGGCCGCCTCGCCGACCCGGTGTACGGCCTGGCCACGCAGATGCTGGACAGTCCGCTGATGTCGGTGGACACCCGGTCGATCGACGAGTTCCCGCAGCTGCCGCCGGACCTGCTCACCGCGTTCGGCGCGACCGAGGCCCAGTTGGGCCGGCTCGCCGCCGCCAGTCACCTGGTGGTGGTGCAGGCCGAGTACCGGCCGGGCTGGCCACCGGCGCACGAGTGGGCGGCCCGCGCGGTGGCCGCCGCGGTGGCCGAGTCCGTCGGCGGTGACGTGGTGGACGTGTTCGGGTTGCAGTTCCTCGACCCGGCGACGGCGTTGAAGTCGCTGCCGGACGCGCAGGGCCGCATCCGGCTGGTCGACTGGGTGCTCGTGCCGTACTCCTCGGACACCGAGGGGCTGTGGTTCACCACCAAGGGGCTGCGCCGCTTCGGGCTGCTGGAGTTGCAGACCCAGGGGGTGCCCGACCATCTCACCCGGGCCTGGGGCGCGGTGCTCACCGGTGCCGCCCGCCGGCTGCTGCGGGACTGGACCGACGGGCTGGCCGGCGAGGAGGTGCCGGCGTTCGTGCAGCTACCGGTGTTGGCCACGGTGACCGGGCACGACATCGCGGTGGCGTACGGCAATCCGGAGCAGCACGGCGCGACGGCACCGGTGCTGCTCCGGCTGGAACTGGACCCGGCGACCGACCCGGACGCCGACTCGTTCCTGAGCCTGCGCCCGCCGCCCGGTCACCCCGGCCCGGACGGCCGCTACTACGCGGCGGCCTGCGCGACCCTCTTCTCCGGCATCGAGCCGGACGTCCGGTACGCCCGCTCCGGCGACGCGATGAGCCGGGCCGTCGCCACCGCCCGCGCCGGACTGGACGACATCCGGGCCCGGTTCCTCGCCGACGGGCTCCCGCCGGAGGCGCAACTGGTGGTCAAGTACGGCCTGCCCGGCGACGACGGCCCCGAGTACGTGTGGGCCGGGGTCAGCTCGTGGGACGCCCCGGAGCGGATCGTCGGGGCCAGCGCCAGCGACGCCAACACCGATCCCACCGTGCGGATCGGCTCCCCGGTCGTGGTGGCGGTCACCGAGGTCGTCGACTGGGCGGTCCTGGACGGCACGGGCGTCATCGAGGGCGGCTGGACCCAGGCCGTCCTCGACGCCGGCGAACGCCCCCACCCCACCCACTGACCCGGCCCCTCACCCACCCCCAGCACTCCCCTGCGCTCGCTCCCGCGCTCGGCTCGCCCTCCCCGCCCCGGTTCGCCTCGGTGATCAAGAGGTTCGCGTCAGAAATCCGCTCCGAGATGACGCAAACCTCTTGATCACCGGGGCGAACCGGAGCCGGGACGAACCGGAGCCGGGACGAACCGGGCCCGGGGCGAAGCCGGGTGGGGTCAGCGGACGGAGGGGGTGACGAAGGGGGGTCGGGTGACCCGCATCTGGGCGCGGCGGCCCCGGATGTCGACCTCGACGAGGTCGCCGTCGGCGAGTTTCGGGTCGGTGTCCAGCAGGGCGAGGGCGATGCCCTGCTTGCGGGTGGGGCTGAAGGTGCCGCTGGTGACCGTGCCGACCGGGGCGTCACCGGCGTACACGGTCATCCCGGCGCGCGGGATGGCCCGGTCGACGGCCTCCAGGCCGCGCAGCGTACGGCGGGGGCCGGCGGCCTTCTCGGCGCGCAGCGCGTCGCGGCCCCAGAAGGCCGGCTTGTCCCAGCCCACGGCCCAGCCGGACCGCCCCTGCACGGGGGTGATGTCCAGGGACAGGTCCTGTCCGTGCAGCGGGTAGCCCATCTCGGTGCGCAGGGTGTCCCGGGCGCCCAGCCCGCAGGCCCGCAGGTCGAAGGCCGCCCCGGCGGCGAACAGCGCGTCCCAGACGGCGACGGCGTCCGCGGCGGGCACCACCAGCTCGTAGCCCAGCTCACCGGTGTAGCCGGTGCGGCAGACGGTCAGCTCGGCACCGGCCAGCGTCGCCGGGGAGAAGCTCATGTAGTCGTGCCCGGTGGGCAGGTCGAGGGTGTCGAGCAGTTCGGCCGAGCGGGGGCCCTGCACGGCCAGTACGGCGTACCGCTCGTGCTCGTCGGTGACCTCGACGTCGGCCGGGGCGGCGGCGCGCAGCCGGCGGACCACCTCGGCGGTGTTCGCCGCGTTGGGGATGAGGAAGACGTGGTCGTCGGCGTACCGGTAGGCGATGATGTCGTCGACCACGCCGCCGGTGGCGTCGTCGCAGCACAGCGTGTACTGCGCCTTGCCCGCCCCGATCCGGTCCAGGTCGTTGGTCAGGCAGGAGTTGACGAACCGGGCGGCGCCGGGGCCGGTGACCCGCGCCTTGCCGAGGTGCGAGACGTCGAAGACGCCGACCGCAGTGCGGACCGCCGCATGTTCCCTGAGCACGCCGCCACCGGCGTACTCCAGGGGCATCTCCCACCCCCCGAAGGGGGCGAACTTGGCACCGAGCGCGGTGTGTCGCGCGTGCAGCGGGGAACGGCGCAGCCGGGTCGCGGCGGCGTCGGAGGTCACGTCCGTCATGGGTGGCAACTTACCGCCGGGTGTCCCGCTGGTTAGCATCGGCGGGACCCGTCGGCACTTCGGCGGGACGCACCCGCGCTCCGGCGGGTAGGTTGCCGCCGGAGACCATCACCGCCGGTACGCGACGCCGCGGCCGGCCCGGCCCGCCCGGAGTAGCTTCAGTGACATCGTCCAGCACCACCCTCAGCCTGGTCGACACCGACCCCGCCGAGCTCGCGGTCGACGCGATCGTGATCGGCGTGCACAGCCAGACCACCGGTCCGGACGCCACGAGCGGTCCCGCCGGCACCCTGCTGCTCGCCGACGGCGCGGAGAGCATCGCCGCCGCCTTCGACGGCAAGCTGACCGCGACGCTGGCCCTGCTCGGCGCGACCGGTGGCCCCGGTGAGGTGATCAAGCTGGCCACGCTGGGCACCGTCACCGCCCCGCTGGTCGTGGCGGTCGGGTTGGGTCCGGAGCCGACCGGTGCCGCCCCCGCCCCGGAGACCCTGCGTCGGGCCGCCGGCGCGGCGGTCCGGGCGCTGGCCGGGGCACCCCGGGTGGCGTTGAGCCTGCCGCTGCCCGACGACGCCGACGCTCCGGCCGCGCTGCGCGCGGTCGCCGAGGGGGCGCTGCTCGGCGGCTACCGGTTCGCCGGTTACAAGACCAAGCCGCAGCCGACCCGGCGGGAGCCGGTGGCCGAGGTGCTGATCGCCGTGCCGGACGCCGCCGACGCGACCGCCCGGGCCGAGGTCGACCGGGCCACCGCCGTGGCCGGCGCGGTGCGCACCAGCCGCGACTGGGTCAACACCGCGCCGAACGAGCTGCGCCCGCCGGCTTTCGCCGAGGCCGTCGCCACCGCCGCCCGGGCCGCCGGGCTGGACGTCGAGGTGCTCGACGAGGAGCAGCTGCGGGCCGGCGGGTACGGCGGGATCACCGCCGTCGGGCAGGGCTCGGAGGCCCCGCCGCGGCTGGTCAAGCTGACCTGGACCCCGCAGGGCGGGACGAACGGCAAGCGGGTCGCGCTGGTCGGCAAGGGCATCACCTTCGACACCGGCGGCATCTCGATCAAGCCGGCCCAGGGCATGTGGGAGATGAAGTCCGACATGGCCGGCGCGGCGGCGGTGGGCGCGGCGATGCTGGCGATCGCGGCGCTCAAGCCGGCCGTGGCGGTGACCGGTTACCTGCCGATGGCGGAGAACATGCCGTCGGGCACCAGCTACCGGCCGGGTGACGTGGTCACCATGTTCAACGGCAAGCGGGTCGAGGTGCTCAACACCGACGCCGAGGGCCGGATGATCCTCGGCGACGCGATGGCCCGCGCCTGCGCCGACGGCACCGACTACCTGTTCGAGACGTCCACCCTCACCGGCGGGCAGGTGATCGCGCTGGGCAAGCGGATCTCCGGGGTGATGGGCACCCCCGAGCTGTGCGAGCGGGTGAAGGTGGCCGGTGACACGGTCGGCGAGCCGGCCTGGCCGATGCCGCTGCCGGACGACGTCCGCAAGGGCATGGACTCCGACGTCGCGGACATCTCGCAGGTCAACGCGGGCATGGACCGGGCCGGCCACATGCTGCAGGGCGGGGTGTTCCTGCGCGAGTTCGTCACCGACGACGTGGCCTGGGCGCACATCGACATCGCCGGTCCCGGCTACCACTCGGGTGAGCCGACCGGCTACTGGACCAAGGGCGGCACCGGGGTGCCGGTGCGTACCCTGGTGCAGCTGGTCGAGGACGTCGCCGCCAACGGCTGACGGATCCGCGACAGAACGACGGGACGCCTGCGGGCGTCCCGTCCGCGTTTCCCGGGTCGCCGGCCGGGGTGGCCGTCAGTACCGCTCGGGGCGGCGCTTGCGGCGTTCGTTGTAGTCGCGCATCCGCTGCGGGTAGCCCATCAGCCGGACGTCGTAGATCGGGATGCCGAGGGCGTGCGCGAAGCGGCGGGCGCCGTCCGGGCCGTCGATGCGCCGTCGGGTCCACTCGCCGTCGTCGGCGATCATGATGACGGTGGTCTCGGTCATCGTGGTGCGGGGTTCGAGGTACGCCTCGACCCCCCGGCGGGTGCGGGCGAAGTTGGCCAGGTGATCCAGGTCGGCCCGGTCGGCCGGCCGGTCACGGTTGGCCGGGGTCGGCGGTTTGCGTCGCCGGAACAGCGCCACCGGGCCACTCCTCTCCCCCGCCCGTCGTCGGGAACGGTGCCAAGAGTACGTGTCGGGGACGTGTCGTTGGGCACCTCGGTACGCGCTGCGGACGCGCTAGTGACAAGATGACCGAGGTGGGGTCTGCCCGTGGCGCCCCGCCGTGACCCCCCGATGCAGCGAAGCGACCAGGGAGTTGGACGTGAGCGAGCCGAACGACGCAACCTTCGACATCGTCATTCTCGGAGGTGGCAGCGGCGGCTACGCGGCGGCGCTGCGTGCCGCCCAGCTTGATCTCTCCGTCGCGCTGATCGAGAAGGGCAAGCTCGGCGGCACCTGCCTGCACAACGGCTGCATCCCGACCAAGGCGCTGCTGCACGCGGCGGAGATCGCCGACCAGACCCGCGAGTCGGCGCAGTTCGGGGTCAAGGCCGAGCTGGTCGGCATCGACATGGCCGGGGTCAACTCGTACAAGGACGGGGTGATCTCCCGCCTCTACAAGGGCCTGCAGGGGCTGGTCGGCGGCAACAAGAACATCACCTTCGTGGCGGGCGCCGGCAAGCTGGTCGGCCCGAACGTCGTCGAGGTGGACGGCAAGCGGTACACCGGCCGCAACGTGATCCTGGCCTCCGGCTCCTACGCGAAGAGCCTGCCCGGCCTGGAGGTCGACGGCGAGCGGATCATCACCAGCGACCACGCGCTGACCCTGGACCGGGTGCCGGCGTCGGTGATCGTGCTGGGTGGCGGCGTGATCGGCGTCGAGTTCGCCAGCGTGTGGAAGTCCTTCGGGGTGGACGTGACCATCGTCGAGGCGCTGCCCCGGCTGGTGGCCGCCGAGGACGAGGAGTCGTCGAAGGCGCTGGAGCGGGCGTTCCGCAAGCGGAAGATCAACTTCAAGGTCGGCAAGCCGTTCGAGAAGGTCGAGAAGACCGAGAACGGCGTCAAGCTGACCATCGCCGGCGGCGAGACCGTCGAGGCCGAGCTGCTGCTGGTCGCCGTCGGCCGGGGCCCGAACACCGCCGATCTCGGCTACGCCGAGCAGGGCGTCAAGCTCGACCGGGGGTACGTGCTGACCGACGAGCGGCTGCGCACCGGCGTGCCGAACGTCTACGCGGTCGGTGACATCGTGCCCGGCCTCCAGCTCGCCCACCGGGGCTTCGCCCAGGGCATCTTCGTCGCCGAGGAGATCGCCGGCCTGAACCCGGCCGTGATCGACGAGGCCGGCATCCCGCGCGTCACCTACTCCGACCCGGAGCTTGCGTCGGTGGGCCTGACCGAGGCGAAGGCCAAGGAGCAGTACGGCGACAAGGTCAAGGTCTACAACTACAACCTCGGCGGCAACGGCAAGAGCCAGATCCTCAAGACCGCCGGTTTCGTGAAGCTGGTCCGGGTCGAGGACGGCCCGGTGGTCGGCGTCCACATGGTCGGTGCCCGGGTCGGTGAGCTGATCGGCGAGGCGCAGCTCATCTACAACTGGGAGGCCTACCCGGCGGAGGTGGCGCAGCTCGTGCACGCCCACCCGACCCAGAACGAGGCGCTGGGCGAGGCGCACCTGGCCCTGGCCGGCAAGCCGCTGCACGCGCACGCCTGACCCACACTCATTCCGCGACGCCGGCGGCAAGCGGGCGAGGATCGCACCAGGCCACGAAGGAGTTTCAGAACATGCCGGTATCGGTCACCATGCCTCGGCTCGGCGAGAGCGTCACCGAGGGCACCGTCACCCGCTGGCTCAAGCAGGAGGGCGAGACCGTCGAGGTCGACGAGCCGCTGCTGGAGGTCTCCACCGACAAGGTCGACACCGAGATCCCCTCCCCCGCCGCGGGGGTGCTGAGCCGGATCGTGGTCGGCGAGGACGAGACCGCCGAGGTGGGCAGCGAGCTGGCCGTCATCTCGGGTGAGGGCGAGTCGGCCGGCGGGGACGCCCCGCAGGCCGGCGGCGAGGCCGACGAGCCGGAGCAGGCCGCGCCGGCCCCCGAGCCGACGGCCGCCGCCGAGGGCACCGGCCCGGAGCCGGAGCAGGACGAGCCGGCCCGGGAGCAGCCGGCGGCGCAGGCCGCCCCGGCGTCGTCGGGCGAGGGCACCCCGGTGAAGATGCCGGCCCTGGGCGAGAGCGTCACCGAGGGTACGGTCACCCGCTGGCTCAAGCAGGTCGGCGAGACCGTCGAGGTCGACGAGCCGCTGCTGGAGGTCTCCACCGACAAGGTCGACACCGAGATCCCGTCGCCCGTCGCCGGCACCGTCCTGGAGATCAAGGTCCCCGAGGACGAGACCGCCGCCGTCGGCGCGGACCTGGCGATCATCGGTGCGGCGGGCGCGGCCCCGGCCGAGACGAAGCCGGAGCCGGAGCCGGCCCCCAAGGCGGAGCAGCCCAAAGCGGAGCAGCCCAAGGCCGAGGCGAAGCCGGAGCCGCAGGTCACCGAGCCGACGCCGGGCGCGGGCTACGGCGAGCCGGCCGCCGAGACCGAGTCGGCGGCCCAGCCGGTGCAGGCCGAGCGGGCCGCCCAGCCGGCCGCCCCGGCGGCACCGGCCGCGCCCGCCCAGGGTGGCGGCGACGCCCCCGGTTACGTGACCCCGCTGGTCCGCAAGCTGGCCGGCGAGCACGGTGTCGACCTGGCCTCGGTCAACGGCACCGGCGTGGGTGGCCGGATCCGCAAGCAGGACGTGCTGGAGGCGGCGGAGAAGGCGAAGGCGGCCAAGGCGGCTCCGGCCCCCGCCGCGCAGCCGGCCGCCGCGGCGACCCCGGCCGTACCGGCGGCGAAGCCGCAGCCGAGCGGCAAGCGGGGCACCACCGAGAAGCTGACCCGCATCCGCAAGGCCATCGCCAACCGCCTGCAGGAGTCGCTGCACGAGATGGCGCAGCTCACCACGGTGATCGAGGTGGACGTCACCCGGATCGCCAAGCTGCGGGCACAGGCGAAGGACTCGTTCCAGCAGCGGCACGGCGTAAAGCTGTCGTTCCTGCCGTTCTTCGCGCTGGCCGCCATCGAGGCTCTGCAGACGTACCCGATCGTGAACGCCCGGATGGACCTCGACGCGGGCACCATCACCTACCCCGACGCCGAGAACCTCGGCATCGCGGTGGACACCGAGCGGGGCCTGCTGACGCCGGTCATCCACAACGCCGGTGACCTCAACCTGGGCGGCATCGCCAAGCGCGTCGCCGACCTGGCCGAGCGCACCCGGACCAACAAGATCAGCCCGGACGAGATCGCCGGGGCGACCTTCACGCTGACCAACACCGGCAGCCGGGGCGCGCTGTTCGACACCCCCATCGTGCCGTCGCCCCAGTCGGCGATGCTCGGCACGGGTGCCGTGGTGAAGCGTCCCGTCGTGGTCAACGACCCGGACCTGGGCGAGGTCGTCGCGGTCCGGTCGATGGTCTACCTGGCCCTGTCCTACGACCACCGGCTGATCGACGGCGCCGACGCGGCCCGGTTCCTGGTCGCGGTCAAGGAGCGGCTGGAGGGCGGCAACTTCGAGGCCGAACTGGGCCTGTAACACCCCGCCTACGCGAGGGCGCCCCGGTCGGTCGACCGGGGCGCCCTTCGTCGTCACGGGGCCGCCGGGCACGCCGGCACGGCACCTCCCGGCGGACCGGCGGCTCAGCCGCGCAGGGTCTGCTCGGAGACCGTCCAGAGCCGCTCGGCGGCGGCCGGGTCGAGGGCGTACGCGGCGACGCCGGTGCGGGTGCCGGGCTGGTGCGGGGCTGCCTGCCGGCAGTCCTCGAAGTACCGGCCGCCGATCCCGTCGAGCAGCGGCGAGGCGGCGACCAGCACCGAGGTGGCGGCACCCTGCTCGACGGTCTTCCAGGTGGCCGCGCCGCCCCCGCTGGCGGCCCGCATCCGCTCCAGTTCCTCGGCGCTGACGTACCGCTGGAGGTTGGTCTGGATCGCGCCGGGCATCAGCGCGTTGCTGACGATGCCGTCGTCGGCCCAGCGCCTGGTCGCCTCGACGGCGAACAGCACGTTGGCGGTCTTCGACTGCCCGTACGCCTCCCACGGGTCGTACGGGCGCTGCCGGAAGTGGATGTCGTCGAAGACCACCGGGGAGCGTAGGTGCGCCGCGGAGCTGACCGCGACGATGCGGGCCCCGTCGGCGGCGGCGAGGGCGCGGTGCAGCCCGGTGGCGAGGGCGAAGTGCCCGAGGTGGTTGGTGGCGAACTGCAACTCCCAGCCTTCGGGGGTACGCCGTTCGGGCGAGGCCATGATGCCGGCGTTGTTCACCAGCATGTGCAGCGGCCCGTCCCAGGTGGCGACGAAGGCGGCCACCGACGCCTGGTCGGCGAGGTCGAGCGGGGCGACCAGCAGCCGGTCGTTGCCGGTGCTGCCGGTGATGTCCGTCGCGGCGCGCCGACCGGCGTCGAGGTCGCGTACGGCCAGGGTGACCTCGGCTCCGGCGGCGGCGAGGGCACGGGCGGTCTCCACGCCGATGCCGGAGGCGCCGCCGGTGACCACGGCGCGTCGACCGGTGAGGTCGACGTCGCGGACCACCTCCAGGGCGGTGGTGCGGGCGTCGAAGGGGGTGTGGACCGGTGTGTCGGTGGTCATGATCCGTCCTTGTCGGTGCGGCGTGGGCCGGGCGGCCCGGCCGGTACGATGAGAAGTGGAGGGCCCTCCGTTACGATCTCCGAGACTAACCGGAGGTTCCTCCGTTTGCCAACCGGCCGGCGGGCCGGGCCGGTCCGGGTGGCCGTCGTCACCCCACGACCGGCCCGTCGGGGCCCCCACACGCACCCGTGCGGTGACGCCACCGCACCGGACATCAGGAGGCGACGTGCCGCCCACCAGCCCAGGAGGCGACGTGCCGCCCGCCGGCCCGGACCGCGACACGCGGCAGACCCGGCCGAGCCACGACCCGGGACGGACCGGCCCGAGCGGCGGCACGCCGCAGGCCAGCCCCCGGCCGCTGCGCGCCGACGCGCTGCGCAACCGTCAGCGACTGCTCGACACCGCCGTCCTGGCGTTCTCCCGGCAGGGGCCGGAGGTGACCCTGGAGTCGATCGCCCGGGAGGCCGGGGTCGGCATCGGCACCCTCTACCGGCACTTCCCCACCCGGGAGGCGCTGGTGGAGGCCGCCTACCGCAACGAGCTGGCCAAACTCTGCGCCGCCGCCGACGAGCTGCTGACCCGCCTGCCGCCCGCCGAGGCGACCCGGGCCTGGATGGACCGCTTCGTCGACTACCTCGCCACCAAGCAGGGCATGGCCGACGCCCTGCGCCTGGTGATCGCCGCCGGCACCAACCCGTACGCGCAGAGCCGGGACCTGCTGGTCGCCGCGCTGACCCGGCTGCTTTCGGCCGGTGTCGCCGCCGGCACGATCCGCCCGGACGTCGACCCGGGGGACGTGCTGGCCGGGCTGGGCGGGATGTCGCTGGCGGCGCAGGGGCCGGAGCAACGGGACCTCGCCGGCCGCCTGCTCGACCTGCTCATGGCAGGGCTGCGCCGACACTGACGGCGGGCCGCGCCGGCCCGCCGGGTGTGGCTGCCACGCCGCCGAGGGGGTCGTATGATCGTCGTCAGCGTCGCGGTGTACCCGGCACAGAGACCGCCGAGGGCACGGAGGCGCCGGACAGCAGGGACACCTGTGCACCCCGATTCCACCTCCGCCGACCGCCTGACCGCGCTCGGCCACCAACTGGTAGAGATCCATCTCTGGCTGCTCGACGAGCTCGACCAGCTCCGGGCCGGCCTCGCCGCCGGTCCCGGCGGGTCGCCCGACGTGGAACGGTTGCGCAGTCTGCGTACCCACTGCCTCAGCTTCTGCTCGGCGCTCACCCGGCACCACACCGGCGAGGACGCCGGTGCGTTCCGGGTGCTCGCCGACGAGGCACCCGAGCTGCGGCCGGTACTCGACAAGCTCAGCCGGGACCACCGCATGGTCGACTGGATCGTGCACCGGATCGAGGCGCTGGTCGCCGATCCACCGACGGACGACCCGGCGGCCGTCGACCGGGTACGCGTCGAACTGGAGGGCCTGTCCGCGATCCTCGCCTCGCACTTCCGCTACGAGGAACGCACCCTCACCGCCGCCCTCGACGCGCTCGGCGACCGGTCCGGCGACACCACTGAACTGCTCGGGGTGACCCCACCACCGGACTGGTGAGCCGGGCCGCCGGGTTCCGCGCCTCCCGCGCCGACGGTTCCACGTCGGCCCCGGCAGAGCCGGGGCGGGGGCGGGCGATTCTCCGGTTGGCAGAATCCGGGCCTGCGGGATGGCCGGGACGACCCGCGACGGCGAAGCTGGGCCGGTGACCGTCTTCTCGCTCCAGGCCACGCCGACCGACGCGGCGGGCTGGGTCGACCTCGCCCGCCGGGCGGAGTCGGTCGGCTTCGACGCCCTGCTCGCCGCCGACCACCCGGGTGCCGTGACGTCCCCGTTCGTCGCGCTCGCCGCCGCCGCGTCGGTGACCACCACGATCGGTCTCGGCTCGTACGTGTCGAACCTGGGGGTACGGGAACCGATCCTGCTCGCCGCCGACGTGGCCACCCTCGACCTGGTCTCCGGCGGACGGGCCCGGCTCGGTGTCGGTGCCGGGCACACCCCCGCCGAGTGGGCCGCCGTCGGCCGGGTACGCCCCGACGTGGCCGGTCGGGTACGCCGCTGCGTGGCCGTCGCCGAGGCGGTCCGCGCCCTGCTCGACGGCTCCCCGGTGACGGTCGACTCCCCCGACCTGGTGGCGCGGGAGGCCCGGCTGACCTCACCCCGCCCGGTGCAGGATCGCATCCCGTTGACCATGGGCACCGCCAACTCGACGCTGCTGCGCTGGGCCGGCGCGCACGCCGACGTGGTCGGGTTGACCGGTTTCGGGCGTACCCTCGCCGACGGCCACCGGCACGAGGCGCGTTGGCGGGTCGACCAGATCGAGGCGCAGCTCGCGCACGTGGCCGCCGGTGCGGCCGGCCGGGGTACCCCGCCCGCGCTGGAGGCGCTGGTGCAGACGGTCGTGGTCACCGACGATGCCGGGGCCGCCGCCGCCGGGCAGGCCGAACGGATCGGACTGACCGTCGCCGAGCTGCTGGCCACCCCGTTCGTGCTGATCGGCACGGTGGACGAGATCGTCGCGGCGGTCGCGGCCCACCGGCGTCGCTGGGGTGTCACCCGCTTCGTGGTACGCCGGGACGCCCTCGAACCGCTCGTCCCGGTGCTGGCCCGGCTATCCGGTGCCCCACCGGCCCCGGACGGGTCGGGGTCCACCCGAGCGTGCGGCGCTCAGGGGGCGGGGGTCGCCCCGGTGAGGCCCTGGTAGAAGCGGATCTTCTCGCGCAGGTGGGCGTACTGGCGCTGGAGCAGGGTCAACTGTTCCTCGACCCGGGCGGCGTGCTGTTCCAGCAGTTCCTGCCGGGCGGCGACGGTGTGCTCGCCTTCGCGGGACAGCTCGGCGTAGCGGCACATCTCGGCGATCGGCATCCCGGTGTCGCGCAGGCAGCGGAAGATCACCAGCCAGCTCAGGTCGTCGTCGGTGAAGAACCGACGGCCACCGGAGGTGCGGCCGACGCCGCTGAGCAGGCCGATCTTCTCGTAGTAGCGGAGGGTGTCGAGGCTGAACCCACTGCGCCGGGCGGCCTCCGAAGGCGGGTACATGGGCCGGATGTTATCGCTTGACCTGGAGCGCGCTCCAGGTTGAACACTGGTCGGCATGACGACGACACGGACTCTGGGCCGCAGTGGAATCGAGGTCGGCGCGATCGGCATGGGGTGCTGGGCGATCGGTGGCCCGCTGTGGGGCGACGACGGTCAGCCGTACGGCTGGGGTGAGGTGGACGACGACGAGTCGGTCGCCACCATCCACCAGGCCCTCGACCTGGGCGTCAACCTCTTCGACACGGCCAGCAACTACGGGGCCGGGCACAGCGAGCGGGTGCTCGGCCGGGCGCTCGCCGGCCGGCGGGACGAGGCGGTGATCGTCACCAAGTTCGGCAACCGCAGCGACGAGGCGACCCGGCTGGCGCTGGGCGTGGACGCCAGCCCGGCGTACGCGGTGGCCAGCCTGGAGGGATCGCTGCGCCGGCTCGGCACCGACCACGTCGACCTCTACCTGCTGCACCTCAACGATCTGCCGGCTTCCGCCGCGCTCGACCTGGTCGACACCCTGGAGGGCCTGGTCACCCAGGGCAAGATCCGGGGGTACGGCTGGAGCACCGACAACCCGGACTCGGCGCGGGTGTTCGCCGGGGCGGGGCCGCACTGCATCGCCGTCGAACACGACGAGTCGGTGCTGAGCGACAATCCGGAGATGCTCGCCGTCTGCGACGCCTTCGACCTGGCCAGCCTCAACCGGGGGCCGCTGGCGATGGGTCTGCTCACCGGGGCCACCCGCACGCCGGGCGCGGACGACGTGCGGGGCCGGGCCCCGGAGTGGCTGGTGTGGTTCCGCGACGGCCGGCCCACCCCCGAGTGGTCGGCCCGGGTGGCGGCGATCCGGACGGCGTTGACCGCGGACGGCCGAACCCTCGCCCAGGGAGCGCTGGGCTGGCTGTTGGCGCGCAGCCCTCGTACGCTGCCGATCCCCGGGTGCCGGACGGTGGCGCAGGCCCGGGAGAACTTCGCCGCCCTCACCCTCGGCCCGCTCCCGGCGGACGCGTTCGCCGAGGTGGAGCGGCTCCTCGCCGACCTGCGGTCGGTTCTGCCGAAAGCCTGACCGCACCGTTGTCGTGCCGCTTGCCGATGCCGAGCCAGGCAGGTCTCGTTCACCTTCCACCCGTTCAGGGTTCGACCGCAGAGCTTGCCCGACCGGCCGCCGCCGCGCCGGCAGCAGAGGGGGTACGGATGGGTAGCCTATCAACGACTAGGCTAGTGCCATGCTGACGCGGCTCGAGGTGCAGGGTTTCAAGAACCTGCTCGATATCGCGGTAGACTTTGGCCCCTTCACCTGCATCGCCGGTGCCAACGGGGTCGGAAAGTCGAACATCTTCGACGCCATCGAGTTCATGTCCTACCTTGCCAGTGACAGCCTTGTCGAGGCTTCGCAACGCGTCCGCGGCTCATCTGGTATGCGGGGTGGCGATCCTCGAGACCTGTTCTGGGACGGCTATCGGAACCATGAACATCGAATCAAGCTCGCCGCCGAAATGATCGTTCCGGCCGAGGTGGAGGACGATCTTGGGACGACCGCCGACGCCACCACCACCTTCCTACGCTACGAAGTGACGCTCGGCTTCGAGACACCTACACGAGAAGGCAGTATTGGCCGGCTGAGCCTGCTCGGTGAAGAACTACGGCACATCCGGCGGGGCGAAGCGGGGCAACACCTCAAGTTTCGTCACAACGTCGCACGTTTCCGCAATGGCGTAGTACGCGGTGAGCGACGGGGCGGCCCGTTCCTCTCCACTGAGCAGCGGGACACCGGCACGGTTATCAACGTCCACGGCGACGGCGGAAGCAGAGGCAAGCCCCAACCGCGAGCAGCGGCTCGGGCCGGTCGCACTGTGCTCAGCACGGTCACCACCAACGACTACCCGACGATTCTGGCGGCCCGACGAGAGATGCAGAGTTGGCGCAGATTGGCTCTTGAGCCCTCCGCACTGCGCGCCCCTGATGGTTTCGCCGATCCGCGCTCACTCGCGCCCGACGGCCGTCACCTGGCCGCAGCGCTGTACCGGATTGCCAACGAACCCGCCGGGGAAGAGCCCGAAGCCGATCCAGCCGCCCTCTATGCCCGCGTTGCCGGTCGCCTGTCCGACCTCATCGGGCTCGGCGTCAGGGGAATCACTGTAGAGTTGGACCAGGTTCGGGAGGTCTTCACACTCTTTTTACAGGAGAAGAGCAACCTTCGACTGCCCGCTCGCGCTCTTTCGGAAGGCACTCTCCGATTCCTGGCACTCTGCGTCCTGCTGGAGGATCCAGGATTCACCGGGCTCATCTGCATGGAGGAGCCGGAAAACGGCATCCACCCCGCAAACCTGCCCGCGATGGTACAACTCGTTCAAGACCTTGCTGTTGACCCCACCGTCGCCCCTGCGGACACCAACCCGTTCCGACAGGTCATCGTTAACACGCATTCACCCGGAGTGATGGCACTCTGCGCCCCGCCTGATCTCCTGTTGGCCGACATCAGACCCAAACTGGCACCGGACGGAACGGTCACCAGGGCATTGGCCCTGTTGCCCTACCGTGACTCGTGGCGGGCCCTGCCAGGACAGCCGAGCTTCTCCGAGGCGGATGTCGTGGCCTATCTCGCCGCGCCTCCCGGGGCTCAACTGCGACTGCCGTTGGACATGGTGGGATGAGGCAACGTTCCTACTCCGGCTTGTTCGTGGCGGAGGGCAGTTCCGATGCACCCCTTGCGGAACTCATCGAGTCCCTGTTTCTCGAGCGAGGCATCGAGGTCCGGCTGAGTCAACCGGACTTCTCGTTGCTCGGAAAGGTCCACAAGGACGTGCGGTCCCGGGTAACTGCCGGCCTGAGGCTGGTCGGAGCACCCGTCGATCTGATTGTGGTACACCGGGACGCAGACAATGCCGGGCGCAGCGCCCGCTTGAGAGAGATCACCCGTGCGATCGACTCACTCCATCTGGACAGTCTACTCATTCCAGTGATTCCAGTGCGCATGACGGAGGCGTGGCTGCTGCTCGATGAGGCGACCATCCGGCTGGTGGCCGGCAACCCGATGGGACGCATGAACCTCGCTTTGCCAAAAAGACACGAGGTGGAGGCACTATCCGATCCAAAGGGGTTTCTCCAGACCTGCCTCCTGGCTGCTGCGGGAGAGACCGGCCGCCGCAGGGAGGCGGTCCGTAAGCGATTCAGCCAGCATCGGCGCCAACTACTTCAGCTACTCGATCCATCGGGGCCGGTTGCTCGGCTCGACAGCTGGAAGCGGCTACTTGAGGACATCAACGAGATAGCCACACAGTGGGAGCCACACCGGAAGTGAGTCTCGAGTAGCACAGACCAAGTCCACCGCCGCGACAATCGAGTGACTCGTAACGCTCACGCATCCGCCATCGCCTCCCGCCCAACCACTCGCCCCCGACTCCCCCGCCCCGCCTCGGCGGGTCGCCGCCCCGCCCCCGGTGATCAAGAGATTCGCGTCAGTTGATCAAGAGGTTCGCGTCAAGATTGATCTTCAACTTGACGCGAACCTCTTGATCACCGGGACGAGTCGGCCGGGGGTGGACGTCGGGGGGTTGGGGCGGGCGGGGGTTGGTGGTCGGCGCATCCGATCGGGGGGCCGTGCCCGAAGATAGGGGTATGCGGATCCTGATGGCCGGCGTGTCCGGCTTCCTCGGCACCCGGCTGTTCGACCGCCTCACCGGCGACGGGCACCAGGTCACCCGGCTGGTCCGGCGGTCGCCGCGTACCCCCGACGAGCAGCGGTGGGACCCGACCGCCGGGCAGCTCGACCCGGCCGTGGTGGCCGGGGCCGACGCGGTGGTCAACCTGGCCGGGGCCGGGGTGGGCGACAAGCGGTGGACGGACGACTACCGCCGGGTGATCCGGTCCAGCCGGGTGGACACCACCACCACGCTGGCCGTCACGATCGCCGGGATGCCGGCGGCGGACCGGCCCCCGGTGCTGCTCAACTCCTCGGCGGTCGGCTGGTACGGCAACACCGGTGACCGGGTGGTCGAGGAGGACGCCCCGGCGGGTGAGGGGTTCCTCGCCGACGTGTGCCGGGTCTGGGAGGCGGCGACGCGGCCCGCCGAGGACGCCGGGGTCCGGGTGGTACGGCTGCGGACGGGCCTGCCGTTGCACCGCGACGGCGGGCTGCTCAAACCGCAGCTGCTGCCCTTCAAGCTGGGCATCGCCGGCCGGCTCGGCAGCGGGCGGCAGTGGTTACCGTGGATCTCGCTGCGGGACTGGCTGGACGCGACGGTGTTCCTGTTGACCGCCGGGGAGGTCGCCGGCGCGGTCAACGTGGTCGGCCCGAACCCGGTCACCAACGCCGAGTTCACCCGGGAGTTCGCCCGCCAACTGCACCGGCCGGCGATCGTCCCGATCCCCGCGGTCGCCCTGAAGGTCGCCCTGGGCGGCTTCGCCCAGGAGGCACTGACCAGCACCCGGGTCCTGCCCGCCGTGCTCACCCGGGCCGGTTTCACCTGGACCCACCCGGGGCTGCCCGCCGCGCTGCACGCCGCCCTGCACGACGACTGACCCGCCGGGGTCGGGGTCGCGGGTCCGACCGGTCGGTCCAGTTCCGGTTGGTAACGTCCGCTCCGTGCCGACTTCCCCGATCCTGGCCGCCGACCCGCCGCCCACCGCCGCCCCGGACGCCGCCGCCCGGGGTCGGCGGGCCGACCTGACCGTGCTGGTCGTCGCGGTGGCGTTGGCGGTCTGGGTGACCAGCGGGCTGTGGCGCGACCCGAACCAGCGGGCGATCACCGTGAACTCCAGCGACCAGGCGCTCTTCGAGTGGCTGCTGGCCTTCGGCGGGCACGCGGTCACGCACGGGGAGAACCCGCTCTTCACCCACCTGCTCAACGTGCCGGACGGGGTGAACCTCGCCGTCAACACCTCGATCACCGTGTACGCGGTGGTCTTCGCGCCGCTGACGTACCTGATCGGGCCACCGGCGACGTTCCTGGTGATCCTCACCCTCAACCTCGCCGCCACCGCGCTGGCCTGGTACTGGCTGTTCTCCAGGCACCTGGTCGCCAGTCGGCTCGCGGCGGGCGTCGGGGCGTTGTTCGTCGCCTTCTCCCCCGGCATGGTCGCGCACGCCAACGCCCACCTGAACTGGACCGCCGGCTGGTTGGTGCCGCTGCTGGTGTCGGCGGTGTTCGCGTTGCGTCGGCCGGGGCGCTGGTGGCGGGGCGGGCTGGTGCTCGGCGTGCTGGTCGCGGTGGCCTTCTCGATCGCCGCCGAGGGGTTGTTCTTCACCGCGCTGGCGGTCGCCGTCTTCCTCGCCGTCTGGGCGCTGCACCCGGCCCGCCGGGCGCAGGCCCGCGCCGCGCTGCCGGACTTCCTGCGCGGGTTGGCGGTGACCGCGCTGGTCGCCGGGGTGCTGCTGGCGTACCCGCTGTGGTTGCACTTCGCCGGGCCGCAGCGGTTCCACGGCACCGGCTTCGACCCGGTCATCCACGCGGAGGACATCGCCGCGTTCGGGGCGTACCCGAGCCGGTCGGTGGCCGGCGCGCTGGGCTGGGACACCTCGCTGGCGCCCAATCCGACCGAGGAGAACAGCTTCTTCGGGCTACCGCTGTTGCTGCTCACCGTGGCCTGCTTCGGGTGGCTGTGGCGTCGGGCCAGCGCCGGACGCCGGGCCACGCTGACCGCGCTCGGGGTGACCGCCGTGGTCTTCACGGTGCTGTCCTGGGGGCCGCTGGCGAAGTGGAACGGGAGCCGTACCGGCCAACTGCTGCCCTTCGGGGTGCTGGACGACCTGCCGGTGGTCAACGCCGCCCTGCCGTCCCGGCTGGCCCTGGTGGTGGCGCCGGTGATCGGGGTGCTGCTGGCGTACACCGTCGACCGGCTGCGGGCGACGCCGCCGGGTCGCGCGGCGGCCTGGGCGTGGGGGGTGGGGTTCGTGGCGGCGCTGCTGCCGCTGCTGCCGACCCCGCTGCTGACCAGCGTCCGCCCGCCGGTGCCGCAGTTCGTCACCGCCGGCACCTGGCGGGAGTACGTCTCACCGGGCGGGGTGCTCACCCCGGTCCCGCTGACCCTGGACGTGACCCCCGACGGGCAGCGCTGGCAGGCGTACGCCCTGGCCCACCGGCAGGGCGAGTTCCGGTTGCCCGCCGGTTTCTTCCTCGGCCCGGGCGGCCCGGACGGTCGGGGTCGGATCGGGCCGCCGCCGCGCACCTTCGACACGCTGATGGACCAGGCCGGGCGGACCGGGCTGGTGCCGATCGTCACCGAGGGCAGCATCCGCCTGTCCCGGGCGGACCTGCGGTACTGGGGGGTCGAGGCGGTCGTCCTGCCCGACGAGGTGCACGGGGCCAAGTACGACCTCGACGAGGACGCCCTGCGCCGCACCGCCACCGCCCTGCTCGGCGAGCCCCGCCGGGTGGACGACGTGTGGCTCTGGACGGTCCCCGCCGCCTGACCGGTCCGCCGCCCGACCCGGTCCGCCGCCTGCGCGGGTCACGCAGGGTGGCGCGACGAGGCTCACGGGGCGCGGCGGAGGTGGTCGGGGCTAGGGTGGCGGGGTGAGCGTGACGACTTCCGGGTTGACCGCCGTCCGGGCGGGTGTGGTCGACTACTCGGCCGCGTGGGACGAGCAGCGGCGGCTGCACGAGGCGGTGGTGGCCGGCGGGCGCGGCGACACCGTGCTGCTGCTGGAGCACCCGAGCGTCTACACCGCCGGCAAGCGCACCGAGCCCTGGGACCGGCCGATGGACGGCACCCCCGTCGTCGACGTCGACCGGGGCGGCAAGATCACCTGGCACGGCCCCGGGCAGCTCGTCGGCTACCCGATCGTCCGGCTGCCCGACCCGGTCGACGTGGTCGCCTACGTCCGCCGTACCGAGCAGCTGCTGATCGACGTCTGCGCCGAGTTCGGGCTGACCGCCGGCCGGGTCGAGGGACGCAGCGGCGTCTGGGTACCCGACGACGACCGGGGTCCGGCCCGCAAGGTGGCCGCCATCGGCATCCGGGTCGCCCGGGGCGTCACCCAGCACGGCTTCTCGATCAACTGCGACTGCGACCTGTCGTACTACGACCGGATCGTGCCGTGCGGCATCGCCGACGCCGGCACCACCTCGCTCACCGCCGAGCTGGGCCGCCCGGTGACGGTGGCCGAGGTGCTGCCCGTGGTGGAACGGCACCTGCCCACCCTGCTCGGCTGAGCCGGTGCGGATCGACCTCGTCACGCTCGTCGTCGCCGACTACGACCCGGCCATCGCGTTCTTCACCGGTATTCTCGGCTTCGAGCTGGTCGAGGATGCGCCCTCGCTGACCAACGACGGCCACCCGAAGCGCTGGGTGGTGGTCCGTCCGCCCGGCGCGCAGACCGGCATCCTGCTGGCCCGCGCCGACGGCGAGCGGCAGGACGCGGCGGTCGGTGACCAGGTCGCCGGCCGGGTCGGCTTCTTCCTGCGGGTCGACGACTTCGACGCCGTCCACCGGCGGATGGTCGACGCCGGCGTGGAGTTCGTGACGCCGCCACGCACCGAACCGTACGGTCGGGTGGCCGTGTTCCGGGACATCGCCGGCAACCGCTGGGACCTGCTCGGCCCGGCCTGACCCCGCTGCACCCGTCGGGCCGCCGCAGATCCACCGGCACCGGATCCGCCACGCTGCCGCCCAGCGCCGTCCGCCGCAACCCCGCTCAGGCCGCTCAGGCCGCTCAGGCCGCTACGCAGCGTAAGAAAAGCTACCGGGTAGCACCTACCCCTCTCCCCCGCTTTGCTCTGCTGCCCTGGAGGCACCGCATCCGGAAAGTGACCGTCGCGTCGATGGCAGCAGAGCAAAGCGCGGATAGGCAGGTAGGCGGGGTAGGGAAAGGTAGCGACGAAACCCCTGATCAGCGAGGTGCGGGGCTGAGACGTGACAAGAACGGGCTTCACTTACCCCCCCGCACCGATCACGGAGGGCAATCAACGGCGACACCGGTGAGGCCGCTACCCAGAGTGCAAGCCCGGTGGGCGACCACGGACGGCCGGGCAGACCAGGCGGCCGCCGCAGGCAGGCATCGTCGGCACGGCCGCCCGGCCCGGTCCGCCCCACCAGCCTCCAGGCCGGCCCAGCTCGTTCGCGCGGACACCCGCCGGTTCAGGGGGTCAGCCGGTGCAGGTCACGCGGGAAGGCGGTCACCTCCCGGACGTTGGCCGCGCCGACCAGCCGGGCCACGAACCGCTCCAGGCCGATCGCGAAGCCCCCGTGCGGCGGCATCCCGTGCCGGAACGCGTCGACGTACCCGGCGTACGGCTCGACCGGCTCGCCGCGCGCCGCGAGCGCCGCCAGGTAGTCGGCGTGGCGGTGCAGCCGCTGCCCGCCGGTGACCAGCTCCAACCCTCTGAAGAGCAGGTCGAAACCGTTCGAGTACGCCGGCCGGGTCGGGTCGGGGTGGGTGTAGAAGGGCCGCTTCGCCATCGGGTACCCGGTGACGTAGAGGAAGTCCGACCCGTGGGTGGCGCGGGCCCACTCTCCCAACGCCCGTTCGTGGGCGGGGGCCAGGTCGGGTTCGTCGGGGGGTGCGCCGGCGATCCGCAGCGCCTCGGTGAAGTGCACGGCGGGGATCTCGGCCGGCACCCCGGGCAGGGTCAGGCCCAGGGTCGCCACCGCGCCGCCGGCCCGCCGGGCCACCTCGGCGAGCATCCCGGCGAGGGTGTCCCGCAGCACCGACATCACGTCGCGGTGGTCGTCGACGAAGCCCAGCTCGGCGTCGAGCGAGGTGTACTGGGCCAGGTGCCGGACGGTGTCGTGCGGTTCGGCCCGGAACACCGGCCCGACCTCGTAGACCCGCTCGAAGACGCCCACCATGAGCTGCTTGTAGAACTGCGGCGACTGGGCCAGGTAGGCCGGTCGACCGAACCAGTCGAGGGCGAAGAGGTTCGCCCCGCTCTCGGTGGACGTGGCGACCACCTTCGGGGTGTGCACCTCCACGAAGTCACGGGTGTCCAGGGTGGCCCGGAAGCCGGCCACCGCCGCCGCCGCGATCCGCAGGGCCGCCGCGCGGGTCGGGTGCCGCAGCGCCACCGGCGCGTGGTCGAGCTGGGTGGGCAGGGTCGCGGTGAGCGCCGGCCGGTAGAGGTCGAACGGTGGTGGCACGGCGGGTGGGCCGAGCGGTCGTACGGTCGGGTGGGTCAGCTCGACCCCGGCGGGCGCGGTGCCGTTGGCGGTGACCGTGCCGACCACCTCGACCACCGTCTCCTCGGGCAGCGCCGTCACGGCGGCCCGCACGGCCGGGTCGGTGACCACCACCTGGGTCAGTCCGGTGGCGTCCCGGACGATCAGGAAGGCCACCGACTTGAGCAGTCGGCGGCGGTGCACCCAGCCGGCGATCCGCACGGTCGTGCCGGTGCGGGTGGGCAGGTGGGCGGAAAGGATGCGTTGCATGGCGGTTACCTCCTCGATCAATCGCAACGCGATCCCCGGGAGGTGTGGGCGAGCGGGAACCTCGCGGTGCCACCACACCTTCGCCCCCGCCGTGGCGGGAGCCTCATTCGTCGCCTTTTCACCGGGGCCAGCCGGGCGGGGTCTACTGGGCGCGCGGACGCGCCGTTCTTCCCGCGGCTCGGGAGGGTCTTCGCGCCCCGGCGTCAGACCGCCTTCCAGCAACCGGCGGCTCTCTGCACTGGCGGATCGGGGCGTTACTCGGCTCCGTCACAGCTCTGCCGGCACGCTAGCACCCGTCCCACCGGGCTGTAACGGGCTTTTCCGGCCGCCGGGTGGCCGGTGTCACAAGACCGGTGACGTGACGCCGGTCGCCCGACGTGCATCGATCGCCGCCGTCGGGCGTAGGCTCGGTTTTGTGACGATCGAGCACTCCGCGCCGACGACCCAGCAGGCAGCGCGCTCCGCGACGGTCGCCCCCGAGGGGCGACGGATGCTGCGGATCGAGGCGCGCAACGCCGAGACGCCGATCGAGCGCAAACCGCCGTGGATCAAGGTCAAGGCTAAGATGGGGCCGGAGTACACCGAGCTGCGCGGGCTGGTCTCCCGCGAGGGGTTGCACACCGTCTGTCAGGAGGCCGGCTGCCCCAACATCTACGAGTGCTGGGAGGACCGCGAGGCCACCTTCCTCATCGGTGGCGACCAGTGCACCAGGCGCTGCGACTTCTGCCAGATCGACACCGGCAAGCCGGCCGAGTTCGACGCCGACGAGCCGCGTCGGGTCGCCGAGTCGGTGGCCACGATGGGCCTGCGTTACGCCACCATCACCGGGGTGGCCCGCGACGACCTGCCCGACGGCGGCGCCTGGCTCTACGCCGAGACGGTCCGGCAGATCCACGCGCTGCGCTCCGGCTGCGGCGTCGAGCTGTTGATCCCCGACTTCAACGCCGTTCCCGAGCAGCTCGCCGAGGTGTTCGGCGCCCGGCCCGAGGTGCTGGCGCACAACGTCGAGACGGTGCCGCGGATCTTCAAGCGGATCCGTCCGGCGTTCCGCTACGAGCGTTCGCTCGACGTGATCCGGCAGGCCCGCGCCGCCGGGCTGGTCACCAAGAGCAACCTGATCCTGGGCATGGGCGAGGAGCGGGCCGAGGTCTCCCAGGCGCTGCGCGACCTGCACTCCGCCGGCTGCGAGTTGATCACCATCACCCAGTACCTGCGGCCCACCCCCCGGCACCACCCGGTGACCCGCTGGGTCAAGCCGGAGGAGTTCGTCGAGCTGCGCGAGGAGGCCGAGGAGATCGGCTTCGCCGGGGTGATGAGCGGGCCGCTGGTGCGCTCGTCCTACCGGGCGGGGCGGCTCTACCAGCAGGCGTTGACGGCCCGCCGGGACGCCTCGGTCACCGTCGGCTGACCCGGGACGCCGCCGGGCCACGCGCGCAGAAGACCACCGGGCACGCCTGCGGAGGACCACCAGGAACGGCGACGGCCGCCGGGCATTCGAGCATGTCGATCTTTCCAGACCTCGGCGGCACCCGCAAGAGGTGTCCGGCCGCAGCTCGGCGTCGATTCGGCGACGGTGTCCGGGCAGGGCGGGATCGTGTTAGATTCCGCCAGCCCTGACCCGCAACTCATCGATGGTGGTGTCTTTGATGGCGCAGCCGCACACGGTTGTCATCGGCGCCGGCCCTGCCGGCCTCACAGCCGCGTACGAGTTGACCCGGCGGCACGCCCCGGTCGACGTGGTGGAGGCCGACGACGTGGTGGGCGGGATCAGCCGCACCGTCGAGCGGGAGGGCTGGCGGTTCGACATCGGCGGGCACCGGTTCTTCACCAAGGTGTCCCGGGTCGAGGCGTTCTGGCACGAGCTGCTCTCCGACGACGACTTCCTGTTGCGCCCCCGGATGAGCCGCATCCACTACCAGGGCCGGCTCTTCGACTACCCGCTGCGGGCCGGCAACGCGCTGCGCAACCTCGGCGTGTGGGAGGCGTGCCGGTGCGTCGGGTCGTACCTGTGGGCGCGGGTGCGTCCGCCGGCCGACCAGAGCCACTTCGAGGGCTGGGTGTCGGCCAGGTTCGGGGCCCGGCTGTACCGGATGTTCTTCAAGACGTACACCGAGAAGGTCTGGGGAATCCCCGCGACGGAGTTGCAGGCGGACTGGGCGGCCCAGCGCATCCGCAACCTCTCCCTCGGCGCGGCGATCCGGGGCGCGTTGCTGCCCCAGCGCGGCGGCACCGAGGTGACCAGCCTGATCGAGGAGTTCCGCTACCCCCGGCTCGGCCCGGGGATGATGTGGGAACGCTGCGCCGAGCTGGTGGTCAAGGGCGGCGGGACGGTCGAGCTGGAGACGGCGGTGCGCACCGTGCACCGCGAGGACGGCAGGGCGGTCGCGGTGACCGTCGACGGCCCGGCCGGTGAGCGGCGGATCGCCGCCGACCACGTGGTCTCCAGCATGCCGATCTCGGCCCTGGTCCGGGCGATGGACCCGCCCGCCCCGGCCGAGGTACGCGAGGCCGCCGACGCGCTGCGGCACCGGGACTTCCTGACCGTGGCGCTGGTGGTGCCGGCCGAGGCCGGTTTCCCCGACAACTGGATCTACGTGCACACCCCCGGGGTGCAGGTCGGGCGGATCCAGAACTACGGCGCCTGGTCGCCGGAGATGGTCCGCGCCGGCGGCACCTGCCTGGGCCTGGAGTACTTCGTCAACGAGGGCGACGAGCTGTGGTCGATGCCCGACCCGGAGCTGGTCGCCTTCGGCACCGCCGAGCTGGAGCGGCTCGGCCTGGTCCGCCCCGGCTCGGTCACCACGGGGTACGTGGTGCGGATGCCGAAGGCCTACCCGGTCTACGACGAGGGCTACGCCGAGGCCGTCGAGGTGATCCGCCGCTGGCTGGCCGAGGCGGTGCCGAACGTGCACCCGGTGGGGCGCAACGGCATGCACCGGTACAACAACCAGGACCACTCCATGCTCACCGCGATGCTGGCCGCCGAGAACATCCTGGACGGCACCGACCACGACGTCTGGGCGGTCAACGTCGAGGAGGACTACCACGAGGAGGGCGGCGGCAGCGCCGACGCCGCTCGTGGCGAGGGCGGCACCGGCCGCGCCGCGCCGGTGGTGCCCCGGCCCCGTACCGCGCCGGTCGGGGACCGTTCGCCCGCCGGCTGACCGCCGGCACGGTCGGGCCCCGGCCGAGCACCGGCCGGGGATCATCCGTCCTGGCGGCGACCACTAGACTCGGCGGCATGGCAAAGCCCCAGGAGAAGGTGTCGTTCGGCCAACGGCTGAAGCAGATCGGGATGGTGTTCCGGTTCACCGCCAAGCAGGACAGGTGGTTCGCGCCGCTGGCCGCCGGGGCGGTGCTGATCCCGCTCGCGCTGACCGTGGTCGCGGTGATCCTCTGGGGCTGGCTCTGGTTGCCGATCGGCATCCTGTTCGCCCTGCTCGCGCTGCTGGTCGTGCTCAACCTGCGGTCCAACAAGGCGATGATGAACGCGGCCGAGGGGCAGCCCGGCGCGGCGGCGCAGATCATGGAGAGCATGCGTGGTGACTGGCGGGTCACCCCGGCGGTCAGCTCCACCACCCAGATGGACATGGTGCACCTGGTGATCGGCCGGCCCGGGGTGATCCTGCTGGCCGAGGGGCACCCGCAGCGGGTCCGGGGCCTGCTGGGCCAGGAGAAGCGCCGGCTGGCCAAGGTGATCGGCTCGGCGCCGCTGCACGACTACGTGATCGGCCAGGGCGAGGGTGAGCTGCCGATCCGCAAGCTGCGGATGACCCTGATGCGGCTGCCGCGCACCCTCAACGGCAAGGACGTCAACTCCCTCGACAAGCGGCTCAAGGCGCTCACCGCCCGCCCACAGATGCCCAAGGGCGCGATTCCCAAGAACATGCGGCCGCCGGGCCGCGCGTTCCGCCAGACCCGGGGCCGCTGAACCCCCATCTGGTACGTCTCCGCGAGCCGGGCCCGTCGGGCCCGGCTCGCATCGGGTCCGGGGTCAGCGGGTAGCCGAGGCCGGGGGTCAGGGCGAACCGGGGTCAGCGGGCGGGACGGGGGGCGTCGGCGACGACCGCTCCGGTGAGCCGGTCGTGCAGGCCACGCCGCTGAGCGTCCATGATCAGGGGCGGTACCACCAGGGCCAGGAGGAGGCCGCGCAGGAGCGCCCGGGGTATCCCGAGCCGCCCGCCGTCGGACCAGTCGAGGCAGCGCAGCCTGGTGATCCACATGCCGGGGGTCTGGGCGAAGAGGCCGAGGAAGAAGCCGTACTCGACGATGAGCACCACCACCGGGGCCCAGCCGTCGCGGACCGGGTCGGCGAAGAAGTTCGACACCAGCAGGCAGAGCACCCAGTCGATCACCAGGGCACCGAACCGTCGGCCGAGGCCCGGCGGGTCGAAGGTGGGGTCGGTGGCGGGCGGCACCGGTGCCGCGGCGGGCGGACTCGTCACGGTGGTCCAGGGTAGTCAGCACGGTCCCGGGGCCGCCCCGCAGCCCACCGCCGGGCCCGGGGCGGACCAGCAGGTGGACTCCGGGGGCGTTCCCGCAGTCTGTGCAAATTCGGTCTTATCACCCTGAAAAGCGATACAGTGCTTCAGCCGGTATCGTCCGAACGGACAACCCGGCGGGTACTGAGCGGCGCAGATGACGCTCCGCTAGCGGCGTAACACGGCAGAAACATTGGAGACACGGGCGAGCAACCCCGCGGTCATAGCGTCGCCAGAGCCCAGCCACCGGAGTGGACGTGCCAGGAGGACGTGTGTTTGCCAATCCCGAGGAACTCCTGCGATACCTCAAGAACGAGGACGTAAAGTTCGTCGACGTACGTTTTTGTGACCTGCCCGGCGTGATGCAGCACTTCAACCTGCCGGTGGAGTCCTTCGACGACAGCGTCTTCACCGACGGTCTCGCGTTCGACGGTTCGTCGATCCGCGGTTTCCAGGCGATCCACGAGTCGGACATGCTCCTGCTCCCGGACGTCGCGACCGCCTTCATCGACCCGTTCCGCGCGCAGAAGACCCTCGCGCTCAACTTCTTCATCCACGACCCGTTCACCCGCGAGGCCTACTCCCGGGACCCGCGCAACGTAGCCAAGAAGGCCGAGGCCTACCTCGCCGCCAGCGGCATCGCCGACACCGCCTACTTCGGCGCCGAGGCGGAGTTCTACATCTTCGACTCGATCCGCCACGAGACCTCGGCGCACCAGTCGTTCTACTACATCGACTCGGTCGAGGGCGCGTGGAACACGGGGCGTGAGGAGGCCGGCGGCAACCGCGGCTACAAGACCGCGTACAAGGGCGGCTACTTCCCGGTGCCGCCGGTGGACCACTACGCCGACCTGCGCGACTCGATCGTGCGTCGGCTGGTCGACGGCGGTTTCACCGTGGAGCGTTCGCACCACGAGGTCGGCACCGCCGGCCAGTCGGAGATCAACTACAAGTTCTCCACCCTGCTGCACGCCGGCGACCAGCTCCAGCTCTTCAAGTACATCGTGAAGAACGAGGCCTGGGCCAACGGCAAGACGGCCACCTTCATGCCCAAGCCACTCTTCGGCGACAACGGCTCCGGCATGCACACCCACCAGAGCCTCTGGCTCAACGGCGAGCCGCTGTTCTACGACGAGACCGGCTACGCCGGCCTGTCGGACACCGCCCGCTGGTACATCGGTGGCCTGCTGCACCACGCCCCGTCGCTGCTGGCGTTCACCAACCCGACGGTCAACTCCTACCGTCGGCTGGTGCCCGGCTACGAGGCCCCGGTCAACCTGGTCTACTCGCAGCGCAACCGCTCCGCCTGCACCCGCATCCCGGTCACCGGCAGCAACGCCAAGGCCAAGCGGGTCGAGTTCCGGGTGCCGGACCCGTCCAGCAACCCGTACCTCGCCTTCTCGGCGATGATGATGGCCGGCCTGGACGGCATCAAGAGCAAGATGGAGCCGCCGGCCCCGATCGACAAGGACCTCTACGACCTCCCGCCGGAGGAGTGGGGCGACGTCAAGCAGGTGCCGGGCTCGCTGCCGGAGGTGCTCGACGCCCTGGAGGCCGACCACGACTACCTGCTCGACGGTGGCGTGTTCACCCCCGACCTGATCTCCACCTGGATCGGGTGGAAGCGGGCCAACGAGGTCGACCCGGTGCGTCTGCGCCCGACCCCGCACGAGTTCGCGATGTACTTCGACTGCTGAGGTTCCCCCTCGACGGTCACGTTTCACCGGCCGGGCCGGCTCCGCGTTCGCGGGGCCGGCCCGTTCCGTTCCGCCGCCGGCCGTGCAGCGCCCCGACCAGCAGCACCACCAGCAGCCCGGTCAGCACGATCGCGCCGGGCGCCTTGGAGTAGCGGGCGACGGTGGTGCCGTCGGGCAGGGTGAGGAAGGCCGCCACCGCCGCCGGCACCACGAACCAGGTGGTCCGGGTCGCCGACACCGCGAGCAGCAGCAGCGGCCCGGTCACGTACCACGGGTGCAGGACCGGGGCGAGCAGCACCGTCGCGGCCAACGCCACACCCGCCGCGCCCAGGGTGACCCGGGGTCGGGCCGCCGCCAGCCGGTGCACCCGCTGCCGGACGTCGTTGAGCCGGCGCAGCACCGTCCACGCCCGCCACCACAGCACCGCGAGCAGCACCACCAGCACCAGCAGGCCCACCGCCCTCGTCACCGGCACCGCGTCCGGCCGCCGACCCGCCAGCTCACCGACGTAGTCGACGACGAAGCCGACCGCCGTCGGCGGTGACGTCCACTGCTGCGAGTCCCCGCTGCGGACCAGCCCGGCCACCCAGCCCAACCCCAGGCCGGACAGCGCCGAGACCGCCGCCAGGGTGGCCAGGACCGCCCCGGCGAGCCGGCCGCCGTCGCGCAGCAGGGCCCGCAGGGTGTAGCGGCCGTGCACCGCCGTCAACGCCGCGAACGGCAGCACCACCAGCGCGGTCGCCTTCACCGCCACCGCCAGCCCGAGCAGCACCCCGGCGACGAGCAGCCCCCGGGTCCGGCCGGGCGCGCGCACCAGCACCAGCAGGCCCAGCAGGAGCAGGCCGAGCAGCACCGCGTCGTTGTGCGCGCCGGCCACCAGGTGCACCCCGACCAGCGGCGAGGCCAGCCCCAGCCAGGCCGCCCGGCGGGTGGGCACCCCGGCGGCGCGGGCCAGGCCGGGCAGGCAGAGCGCCGCCAGCAGCACCCCGGCCACCGCGTACAGCCGCAGCACCAGCAGGGTGCCGGGCAGGGAACCGCCGGCCTCGGCAGCCAGGGCGGCCAGCAGCACGAAGACCGGGCCGTACGGGGCCGGGGTGTCCCGCCAGATCGGCGCGACCGCGTCCACCCAGGGGCAGCCGGCCGCCGCCACCCCCACCCGGTACGGGTCGTGCCCGGCCGCGTACGACCAGCCCTGGCAGGCGTACGAGTAGACGTCCCGACTGGCCAGGGGCGGGGTGAGCAGCAGCGGCAGCGACCACAGCCCGGCGGTGCGGTACGCCCACCCGGTCGACGGCGCACCGGCGCGCAACGCCCACCAGGCCCCCACCATCAGCGCCGTGCCGGCCAGCCAGCAGCTCACCACGGCCGGGCCGTGCGGCGCGCGCCACGGGCCGGTCGGCGGCACCTCGGGCAGCACCCCGCCCAGCCAGCCGGCCACGGCGAGCAGCACCGCCCCGGTCAGCCCGAGGTAGCGCACCACGCGGGCCCGCCCGGTCGGTGCGCCGGCCTCGGTCACCGGCCACCTCTCCTCAGTCGGCGGGCGAATCCACGGTGGCGGGTCGCCGTCCCGCCCGAGCCGACCGTACCAACCGCACGGCCACCACGATCACCAACAGCGTCATCAGCGGGGCGCCGGGCATCTTGGTGAACCGGGGCAGCCCGGTGCCGTCCGGCAGCACCAGGAACGACGAGATCAACGCCACCAGCGCGAACCACCGGGTCGACCGGTGGGTCGTCGCGGCCAGCACGGCCATCGGCCACAGCCAGTACCAGGGGTGGAACAGCGGCGCGAGGGCCACCGTCGCGGCCAGCGCCAGGCCGGCGTGCCACAGCGGGTCGCGGGTGCGGGCCCGCCACCACAACCAGACCAGCAGCACCGCCAGCACCAGCATGCCGATCGTGCGGGTCACCGGCAGCGCGTCGACGTCCGCGCCGAACAGGGCCGCCACGTAGCCGGCGGTCTGCCCGACGGCGGTCGGCGGCGACGTCCAGGCGATCACCAGGCCGCCCTGTTCCAGGCCGGCGATCCACCCGAAGTCCAGGCCCGCAGCGAGGGTCGCGCCGGCCACCGCGACCAGCGCGCCGCCGGCGACCGGCAGGCCGTCGCGCAGCAGCGCCCTGATCCGGTACGGCCCGACCAGCGCGGCCAGCACCGCGAACGGCACCACCACCAGCGCGGTCACCTTCACCGCGCCGGCCAGCCCGAGCAGCACCCCGCCGGCCAGCAGCGGCCAACGCCGGCCCGGGTTGGCCGCCACCACGGCCAGGCCGGCGACCAGCAGCCCGATCATCAGCGCGTCGTTGTGCGCCCCCGAGACCAGGTGTACGCCGACCAGCGGCGAGGCCAGCGCCAGCCACAGCGCCCGGGGCACCGGTACGCCGCAGCGCCGGGCCAGCGTCGGCAGGCAGGCGGCGGTCAGCGCCACCCCGGCCACGGCGAGCAGCCGGAACAGGGCGATGTTGACGGTCAGCGCGGTGTCCGGGTCCAGGCCACCGGTGAGCCGTACCACCGCCCCGGCGATCATCACGAACAGCGGCCCGTACGGGGCGGGGGTGTCCCGCCAGATGTAGGAGATGGTGTCGATCCACGGGCAGGGCAGCGCCGACACCCCCTGCTCGTACGGGTTGATCCCGGCCGCGTAACTCGCGCCCTGGCAGGAGTACGCGTACACGTCGCGGCTGGCCAGCGGTGGCGCGACCAGCAGCGGCAGCACCCACAGCCCGGCGGTGACCAGCGCCCACCGCGCCGACGGCACCCGGTCGCGCAGCGTCCACCACGCCCAGGCCAGCAGCCCGGTGCCGACCAGCCAGAGCACGATGATCAGCGGCCCGTGCCGGCTCTGCCAGATGCTGACCGGGGTGGGCCGCAACTCCGACCCGGGCAGCGCACCCCCGAGGTACGCGGCGACGGCGAGTAGCACCGAACCGGACAGGCCGAGCCAGCGGGACAGGTGGTGAGGCACGTCCGTCATGCTGCCAGTAGCGTGGGCGCGGACCGGAGGTGGGCATGCGGGGCAGCAGGGTGGTGGGGTCGGCCACCGTGGTCGCCGTCGTGCTCGCCGGGGTGTGGCTGGCGTCGCCCCCGCTCGGGTCGGACCTGTCGGCCCAGGTGGCCCGAGCCGACTTCTTCGCCGCGCACGGCTGGGCCCTGGTCGACCTGCGCTGGTACGCCGGCATCGGGCCGCTCGGCTACAGCCTGGTCTCACCGCCGCTGATGGCGACCCTCGGGGTACGTCCCACGGGGGCACTGGCGTTGGTCGTCTCGGCGGCCGCGTTCGCCGCCCTGCTGGTGCGTACCCGGGTGCCCCGGCCGCTGCTCGGCAGCCTGGTCGGGGTGCTGACGATCACCGGCAACCTGGTCTCCGGCCGGGTCACCTACGCCCTCGGGGTGGCGTTCGGGCTGGCCGCCCTGCTCGCCCTGACCCTGCCTGCCGACCGGCACGGCCCCGACGGACCGGGTTTCGCGCCAGGCACCCAAGGCTGGGCGGACCGCCGGGGCAGCGCGGGCGGGGCGGACGGGCGGGGCGGCGCGGCCGGGGCGGACCGCCGGGGCGGGCGCTGGACACGGGGCGGGGGCTGGGGCCGGCCGGTCCTGGCGGTGGCCGGTGCGGCGCTGGCGTCGGCGAGCAGCCCGGTGGCGGGTCTGTTCGTCGGCCTGGTCGGAGTGGCGCTGCTGGTCACCCGCCGATGGGCCGACGGCCTGCTGCTCGGGGTCGCGGCGGCGGTGCCGCTGGGGGTCACCGGGCTGTTGTTCGGTGAGGGCGGCTGGATGAACATCAGCGGCTCCGACACCCTACGGTCGGTCACGGTCAGCCTGCTGGTGGCGACGCTGGTGGCGTACCGGCCGGTGCGGGTCGGGGCGTTGCTGTCGGCGGGCGGGGTGCTGGCGGCGGCGCTGGTGCACACCCCGGTCGGGCTGAACGCGACCCGGCTGGTGACGATGTTCGCGCTGCCGGTGCTGGCCGCCGCCGCCCGGCCACCCGCCCGGCTGCCCCGCCGCCGGGCCGCCGCGGGGTCCGGCGGGGCCACCCGACCGGTCCCGCCTGTCGGTCTGTCCGCCGGGACCGGCGCGGTGGCGTTGGCCGTGCTGCTGGCGGCGGTGTGCTGGTGGCTGCCGCCGGTGGTCGCCGCCGACGTCCGCAGCGCCGACGATCCGACCGCCGACCGGGGCTACTTCGCCCCGCTCGCCGCCGAGTTGGGCCGGCGTGGGCTCACCGGGCGGGTGGAGGTGCCGCCGACCCGCAACTACTGGGAGGCCGCGCAGCTCGGCGAGGTGCCGCTGGCTCGGGGTTGGCTGCGCCAGGTCGACATCGGGCGTAACCCGCTGTTCTTCACCACCGTCCCGGGGGCCGACGGCACCGGCGTGCCGTTGACCGCCGACAGCTACCGGGCCTGGCTTGACGAGTACGCCGTGCAGTACGTCGCCGTCGCCGACGCACCCCTGTCCTGGGTGGGCCGGGCCGAGGCGGAACTGGTCGGGGCGGGATTGCCGTACCTGACCGAGGTCTGGTCGGACCGGCACTGGCGGTTGTACGCGGTGACCGACCCGACGCCCCTGGTCGCCGCACCCGGGACGCTGGTCCGGCAGGACGCCGCCACGCTGACGTTCCGGACCACCGCCGCCGGTCGGGTCCCGGTCCGGGTCCGCCACTCCCCCTGGCTGACCGTCTCCCCCGACGCCACCGTCACCTCCGACGGCCCCTGGACCCTGGTCACCGTCCCCCACGCCGGCACCTGGACCCTCCACACCTGACCCGCCGGCCTCCACCCCCACCCCGCCCGCCCCGCGTCTGCTCGCGCCCGCTCGTGTTGATCAAGAGGTTTACGTCAGGAACGGCGACCAGGCTGACATAAACCTCTTGATCACCGCAGACCACCCCCGTCCGGACCGGGCGATCAAGAGGTTTGCGTCATCCCCGCCCGGATTCTCGACACCAACCTCTTGATCACCACGCCGTTGCCCCGTGATCAAGAGGTTGGCGTCACGGATTCGCGGGCGGGTGACGCGAACCTCTTGATCAACTTGGTCGGGCGGGGGCGGTAGGGCGGGCGGGGCGGGCGCGGACGTGCAGGCGCTCGCCCTGGGGGCCGAAGAGGCTGAGGATCTCGGCCGGCACGTCGAACGGGTTGCCGAACCAGTGCGGGGTGCGGGTGTCGAACTCGGCGACCTCACCGGCGTCGAGGGTGAGGTCGTGCCCGCCGAGCAGCAGCCGGATCCGGCCGGAGAGCACGTAGAGCCACTCGTACCCCTCGTGCACCTGCGGGGTCGCCTCTCCCGCCGGCACGTGCGGCGGATACATCATCTTGTACGCCTGGACGCCACCCGGGCGGCGGGTCAGTGGCACGATGGTGACGCCGTGCCGCACGACCGGCCGGCGGTGGACTCGCGGGTCCCCGATCGTCGGCGTGCCGACCAGGTCGTCCAGCGGCACCCGGTGGAAGCGGGCCAGGGCGAGCAGGAGTTCCAGGGTGGGCCGCCGGCCGCCCGACTCCAGCCGGGACAGCGTGCTGACCGAGATCCCGGTCGCCGCGCCGAGCTGACTCAGCGTCACGCCGCGCTGCTGCCGTAACGCCCGCAGCCGCGGCCCGACGGTGGTGAGCACCTCGTCCGAGGTGATGTCGCTGGGTTCGTCGGTCACCGCACCAGTTTGCCATTCCGGCAACGAAGTTTGGCAGTACGGCGATCCGGGCGGACGATCCGGAGCATCGGCGGGACGGACCCGCGCGAAGGGAGGCAGTGGTCATGACGTACCCGGTGGTGCACGACGTGGTGGTGGTCGGTGGTGGCGCGGCCGGGCTCAGCAGCGCGCTCGCGCTGGGCCGGTTCCGCCGCGACGTGGTGGTGGTCGACGGCGGTGCCCCGCGCAACGCCCCGGCCGGCCACGTGCACAACTTCCTGACCAACGAGGGTGTCCCACCCGCCAGCCTGTACGCGACGGGCCGGGCCGAGGTGGCCCGGTACGGCGTGACCCTGCTCGACGCCACCGTCACCGCCGCCCACCCGCTCGACGGCGGACCCGCGACCACCGGCGCGGACCCGATCGACAGCGCCCCCGAGCGCACCCGCCCGGCCGGCAGCTCAGGGCCGGCGCGGTTCGCGGTGACGCTCGCCGACGGCCGGGTGCTGCACGCCCGGCGGTTGCTGGTGACCACCGGCCTGGTCGACGAACTGACCGACGTGCCGGGGCTGGCCGGGCGGTGGGGCCGCGACGTGCTGCACTGCCCGTACTGCCACGGGTGGGAGGTGCGCGACCAGGCGGTCGGGGTGCTCGCCACCGGCCCGATGGCCGCCCACCAGGCGCTGCTGTTCCGGCAGCTCACCGACGACGTGGTGGTCTTCACCCACACCGCCGGACCGTTGCCCGCCGACGAGGCGGAGCGGTTGGCCGCCCGGGGCGTCACCGTGGTCGACGGCGAGGTGGCGGAGCTGGAGGTCACCGCCGACCGGCTCACCGGCGTACGGCTGCGGTCCGGGCGGGTGGTCCCCCGGGAGGCGCTGGTGGTCGCACCCCGCTTCGCCGCACGCGCCGCCTTCCTCGCCGGGCTCGGGTTGACCCCGGAGGACTTCGTCGTCGGCGGGCACGCCTTCGGTGACCGGATCGCCGCCGACGCCGCCGGCGCGACCGGGGTGCCCGGGGTCTGGGTGGCCGGCAACGTCACCGATCCGCAGGCCACCGTCATCGCCGCCGCGGCGGCGGGCCTGAAGGCCGCCGCGGCCCTGAACGCCGACCTGATCGCCGAGGACACCGACCGGGCCGTCGCCGCACGACGCACGACCGCACCCGGGCGGACCGGGACCGGCCACGAGCGGACCGGAGCGGTGGACGACCGGGCCGGGGCCGGGCACGAGCGGACCGGAGCGGTGGACGACCGGGCCGGGGCCGGGCACGAGCGGACCGGAGCGGTGGACGACCGGGCCGGGGCCGGGCACGAGCGGACCGGGATCGTGGTCGAGCAGGCCGGGCACGAGCAGGCCGGGACGGACGGCGGGCGGGCCGACGTGGTGGACGAGGCGACCGCCCGGCACTGGGACGAGCTGTACCGGGGTCGGGAGCGGTACTGGAGCGGGCGGCCCAATCCGCACCTGGTGGACGTGGTCGGGGCGCTGTCGCCGGGCACCGCGTTGGACCTGGGGTGCGGCGAGGGGGGCGACGCGGTGTGGCTGGCCCGGCAGGGCTGGCGGGTGACCGCCGTCGACGTCTCCACCGCCGCCCTGGAACGGTCGGCCGCCGCCGTGACCACCGCCGGGGTGGCGGCCCTGGTCGACTTCCAGCGGCACGACCTGGCCCGGACCTTCCCGGCCGGCGTGTTCGACCTGGTCTCCGCGCAGTTCCTCCAGTCGCCGCTGGAGTTCCCCCGGGCCGAGGTGCTGCGGGCGGCGGCGCGGGCGGTCGCCCCGGGCGGCCGGCTGCTCGTGGTCGAGCACGGGGCGGTGCCGCCGTGGGGCAACGCCGCGCACCACCACATCCGGTTCCCCACCCCGCAGGAGACCCTGGCCGACCTCGACCTCGACCCGGACGGCTGGGACGTCGAACGGCTGGATGCCCCGCAGCGGCAGGCGACCGGCCCCGACGGCCAGACCGGCACCCTGGTCGACCATCTGGTGCTGGTTCGCCGCCGTTAGGGCGGGCGGGTCTCAGCCCCCGGCGTCGAGGACGCGTTGCATCGCCGCCCGGGACCGCCTGGCGGTGCGCAGGTAGTCGTCGAGGAACTCACCCGGGTCGTCCGCGCCGAGCAGCCGCACCACACCGGCCAGCTCCACCCCGTGCCGGGGCAGCTGGTCACCGGCGCGTCCCCGGACCAGCATCAACGCGTTGCGGACCTGCGCGGCGAGCGTCCACCCGGCGGTCATCGCGACGGCGTCCGCCGGGTCGACCAGCTTGGCGTCCCGGGCCGCCGCGAGCGCGTCGAGGGTACGCGTGCCGCGCAGCTGCGGGTACGCCCCGGCGTACCGGAGCTGGAGCAGCTGCACGGCCCACTCGACGTCGGCGAGGCCACCCCGGCCGAGCTTGGTGTGGGTGGCCGGGTCGGCACCCCGGGGCAGCCGTTCGTTCTCCACCCGGGCCTTGATCCGCCGGATCTCGACCACCTGTTCCCGGGTCAACCCGTCGGCCGGGTAGCGGACCGGGTCGACCATCTGCTCGAACTCGGTGCCCAGGTCGGCGTCGCCGCAGACGAACCGGGCCCGCAGCAGCGCCTGCGCCTCCCACACCCGCGACCAGCGGGCGTAGTACTGGGCGTACGCGGCGAGGCTGCGCACCAGCGGCCCCTGCCGTCCCTCGGGGCGCAGGTCGGCGTCGACGCCGAGCGCCGGGTCGGGGGCGGGCGCGCCGAGCAGCCGGCGCAGCTCCTCGGCGATCGCGTGCGCGGCGGCGCTGGCCGTGCTCTCCGCCGTACCGGCCGGCGGGTCGTAGACGAAGAGCACGTCGGCGTCGGACAGGTAGTTCGACTCGTACCCGCCGAGGCGACCGAGGCCGATCACCGCGAACCGCAGGCCGGGCAGCTCCGGCTGGGCGGCCCGGACGGCGCGCAGCGCGGCGGACAGGGTGGCGTCGGTGACGTACGACAGGCCGGTGCCGACCCGGGTGACGTCGGCCAGCGGGCCGGCCGGTGCGCCGCGTTCGGGTCGCGGGGCCAGCCCGCCGGCCCGGCTGAGCACGTCGGCGCAGGCGATCCGGACGAGTTCCCGGCGGCGCAGCGCACGCACCGCCCGGGTCGCCTCGACCGGGTCGGCGTGCCGGGCCGCGGCGGCGGCGAACCCGTCGCAGAGCACCTCCCGGGGCCGTGGGGTCAGTTCGTTCTCCTCGGCCAGCAGCCGCAGCGCCTCCGGTTCCCGGGCCAACAGGTCGGCCGCGTACCGGGACGAGGACAGCACCCGGGCCAGCCGGCGGGCCACCGGGCCGGAGTCGCGCAGCAGCCGCAGGTACCACGGGGTGCTGCCGAGCTTGTCGGAAACCTGGCGGTAGTTGAGCAGCCCCCGGTCCGGTTCGGGCGCGTCGGCGAACTCGCTGAGCAGCACCGGCAGCAGGGTGCGCTGGATGGCCGCCGTCCGGCTCACCCCGCCGGTGAGGGCCTGGAGGTGCCGCAGCGCCCCGGCCGGGTCGGCGAAGCCGAGGACCTCCAGCCGGTGCCGGGCCGCCTCCGGGGTGAGCCGCAGGCCGTCGGCGGGCACCCGGGCCACCGACTCCAGCAGCGGCCGGTAGAGCAGCTTGGCGTGCAGCCGGCGTACCTCGGTGGCGTGGGCGACCCAGTCGGCGCGGAAGCTCTCCACGGCGCTGCGGCCGGGGATGGCGGCGTAGCCGAGCGCGGCGGCCAGCCAGCGCAACGCGGCCGGCTCGGTCGGCACGGTGTGGGTCCGCCGCAGCGCCTGGAGCTGGAGCCGGTGTTCGACACCGCGCAGAAAGCGGTACCCGCGCAGCAACGCCTCGCCGTCGGCCCGCCCGACGTAGCCGCCGGCCACCAGCGCGCGCAGCGCCGGCACGGTGCCCGGCACCCGCAGCGACTCGTCACCCCGGCCGTGCACCAGTTGCAGCAGTTGGACGGCGAACTCGATGTCCCGCAGCCCGCCCGGACCGCGTTTGATCTCGCGCTCCAGTTCCTTCGGCGGGATGTTGTCGATGATCCGGCGGCGCATGGCGCGTACGTCGGAGACCGCCTCGGGACGCTCGGACGCCCGCCAGACCAGCGGGGCGAGCGCGTCGATCCACTCGCCGGCCAACGCCAGGTCACCGGCGGCCGGGCGGGCCTTGAGCAGCGCCTGGAACTCCCAGGTGCGGGCCCACCGCTGGTAGTAGGCGAGGTGACTGGCGAGGGTGCGCACCAGCGGCCCCCGGTTGCCCTCGGGGCGCAGCGCGGCGTCCACCGGCCAGGCGACCAGCCCGCAGACGTGGATCAGCCGGGCGGCGACGGTGGTCGCGGCGGGCAGGTCCTCGTCCGTCGCGGCCACGAAGATCACGTCGACGTCGGAGACGTAGTTCAGCTCGTCGCCGCCGCACTTGCCCATCGCCACCACGGCCAGCCGGGGCCGGGGCGTACCCGCCGGCAGTTCCCCCACCGCGATCTCGTACGCCGCCGCGAGGGTGGCGTCGGCCAGCGCGGACAGCGCCGCCATCACCTGCTCCAGGCCGCGTCCGCCGGTCAGGTCGGCCGCCGCGATCCGCAGTAACGCCAGCCGGTACGCCTGCCGCAGCACCGCCACCGGCGCGGTGGCGGTGGTCAGCCGGCCGGCGAGGGCCAGGTCGAGCCGCCCGTCGGCGGTGGGCGCCAGCCCGTCCGGGGCGGTGCGGAGCACCGTCCACTGCCCGGGGTTGGCGACCAGGTGGTCGCCCAGGGCGGCGGACGCCCCGAGCACGGCGACCAGCCGGCGGCGCAGCCCCGGGTCGGCGGCGAGGGCGGCCAGCAGCTCCGACCCGGTCGCGTCGTCGGCGGTGCGGCGTTCGGTCTCCACCATCCGGTGCAGTTGGCGCAGCGCCAGATCCGGGTCGGCGGCCCGGGAGAGCGCAGCCAGCAGGTCGGCTGCCGACCTGTCGGTGGGTTCCTGCTCGTCGGCCTGCCACAGCCCCAGCCCGTCGGCGCCGAGCAGGTCGGCGGCGCGGACGCCACCCTCGCCCTCGGCGAACCCGTAGCGGGCCAACCGTCCCCTGGTCGGTCTGCTCATCTCAGTGCCCGAGCAGGGGCAGGCTGCGGCGGGTGTCGTCGTCCAGCTCGCCGAGGGCGAGGGCGGCGAACCGGACGGCGAACGGCTGCCACACCTCCTCGACGTCGGCCATCACCCGGTCGCAGGCGGCCACCACCAGGTCCTCGTCGTAGCCCAGCTCGGCGAGCAGTGCGGAGCCGCGCGCCCACTCGGCGATCATCGCGGTGTCGCACTCGATGTGGAACTGCAGGCCCCAGGCCCGGTCACCGAGCCGGAACGCCTGGTGCGGGTAGCGGGTCGAGGCGGCCAGCAGGGTGGCGGCCCGGGGCAGCTCGGTGATCTCGTCGGAGTGCCACTGGAGCACGTCCGGGATCAGCGGCACGTACCGGAACAGCAGGTCGCTCTCGGCGGCGTCGCGCCGGCCGACCACCCCCGGGCCCACTTCGGGGCCGGACGGGCTGCGCTCGACCAGGCCGGCGTGCGCGGTGGCGAGCAGTTGCGCGCCGAGGCAGACGCCGAGGGTCGGCACCCGGTGCCGGACGGCCTTGCGCAGCAAGCCTTCGAGCTTCGGGAACCAGGGTGCGCCGGGGGTGCCGTCGGGGGCCGGGTAGGCGTGCTGGTCACCGCCGAGCACCACCAACGCGACGTAGCCGTCGAGGTCGTCGGGGAGCTCGTCACCGGCGTGCGGACGCAGCACCCGCAGCTCAAGGCCCCCCTCCACCAGCCACTCTCCCAGCCGTCGGGGGTCGTCGGTCGGGTCGTTCTCGATCACCAGTGCGGTTCCCACGCCGTCGAGGCTAGCGGGTGCGTCGACCGCCACCGGGAACGCCTCGGTCCGCCCGGCGGGGCGACTATGCTCGGCCGCTGTGACCGCCGACGACCCGTCCGTCCTGCGCCCGCCCGTGCTGCGGGAGGGGGACACGGTGCTGCTGGTCTCGCCGTCCGGGCCGACCCGGCCGGAGCGGGTGGCCCGGGGCATCGAGCTGCTGACCGGCTGGGGGCTGCGCCCGCAGGTCGCGCCGAACGCGTACGCCAGGCGGGGTTACCTCGCCGGTGACGACGCGCTGCGCGCCGCGGACCTGAACGCCGCCTTCGCCGACCCGCGGGTGCGCGGGGTGATCTGTACCCGGGGCGGGTACGGCGCGCAGCGGGTGGTGGACCTGATCGACATGGCCGCCGTGCGGCGGGACCCGAAGGTGGTGGCCGGGTTCTCCGACATCACCGCCCTGCAGTTCGCGCTGTGGCGGGGTGCCCGGCTGGCCGGGGTGCACGGCCCCGGGGCGGCCTGGGTGGACGAGCGGACCCCGCTGCTGTCCGCCGAGTCGCTGCACACCGCGCTGATGACCACCGCGCCGGTCACCGTCGAGGCGGTACCCGGGGAGGAGACGTATCCGGTCCGGGTCCCCGGCCGGGCGGTGGGCCGGCTGCTCGGCGGGAACCTCTGCCTGATCACCGCCACCCTCGGCACCCCGGACATGCCGGACCTGACCGGGGCGGTGCTGCTGGTCGAGGAGGTGCAGGAGCCGCCGTACAAGGTCGACCGGATGCTCACCCACCTGCGCCGCGCGGGGGTGCTCGACGGTCTGGCCGGGGTGGCGGTGGGCCAGTTCACCGACTGCGCGGACGGCTGGGACACCACCGTCGTGGACGTGCTCACCGACCGGCTGGGCGACCTCGGCGTGCCGGTCCTCGGCGGCCTGCCGATCGGCCACGGCCCCGGCCAGCTCTCCGTCCCCGTGGGCACCGGCGCCACCCTCGACGCCACCGCCGGCACCCTCACCGTCACCCCCGCCGTCCGGTAACCCGCCCCACCCGGTCCGGCCCCTCCCGCCCTGCCCCGCCCCGCTCCGCCCCGCTCCGCCCCGGTGATCAAGAGGTTTGCGTCAGAGGAAAGCGCGTTCCTGACCGAAACCTCTTGATCACCGGGGTCAGGGGGTGGAACTTTCAGCTGGCGGACAGGGTGGGGACGGGGGTTTTCCAGGTTCGGTGGTCACTGTCGGTGACGTCAACAGCACCGCCGACCCATGGAGGACTGATGTCCCGCACGATGTCGAAGAAGCAGCTGCTGGTCGGCCTCGCTGCCGCCGGCGTGCTCGGGGTGGGGATCGCCGCTCCGACGGTGGCCTTCGCCGAGGAGTCGGCAACCCCGACCGCCGGCGTCAGCAGCGAAGCCGACCAGGGCACCGACCGGCAGCAGCAGCGCGCCGACCGGCAGAACGAGTTCGCCGAGGCGCTCGCCAAGGAGCTGGGGGTGGACACCGACAAGGTCACCGCCGCCCTGGAGAAGGTGCGCGAGCAGCACCGGCCCACGGGTGACCGGCCGGAGCGCCCGTCGCCGCAGGACCGGCAGGAGAAGCTGGCCGAGCGGCTGGCCCAGGCGGTCAAGGACGGCAAGCTCACCCAGGAGCAGGCCGACGCGATCACCAAGGCCGTCGAGGCCGGGGTCTTCCCGGGCCCGGCCGGTCGCGGCCACCACGGCGGCCCGGAGGGTACGCCCGGCAAGTGACCCGCTGCGGCCCGCCCGACCCGGCGGGCCGACGAGCGACACGCCAGAGCCGAAGATCGACACGGTAGGGCCGACGTTGCGGTGTCCGACGCACTGGGACACCGCAACGTCGGCCCTCTGGCGTCAGGCGCTGCCACCCGAGGAGAAGAGACCGAGGTGGGTGCCCACCGGGTCGCGCAGCAGGGCGAGGGTCAGGCCGCTCGGCGTGGTCCGGGGCGGGGTCAGCACCGTGCCACCCGCCGCCTCGGCCCGCCCGCAGGTCTGCGCCACGTCGGCCACTTCGGCGTAGAGGATCGCGTAGCCGGGTGCGCCCTCGGCGAGAGCCCGGATGCCGCCGCCGATGCCGGTCGGCTCCCCCGCCGTGGTCGTCCGGTAGGAACCGCCCTCGGCGGTGCCCTCCTCGGTGAAGGTCCAGCCGAACAACTCCGCGTAGAAGCTCTGCGCCTCGTCCGGCCGGTCGGTGCCGATCTCGAACCAGGTGACGGGTGTGCTGGTCACGCGTTGCCTCCTGTTCCCCCGCCGACCGGGCGGCCGGCGGGCTCGCAGCCAGCCTCCCGGGTGTCCGCGACACCGTCCTGTCGGTGTTTACCGCCCGGTCCACCCGGCCACGCACACCGATCCCTCCGGACAGCCCCCGCACCGATCCCTCCGGACAGCCCCGCACCGACCGGCCTGGGCGGCCAACGCGGCCGGCCTGGGCGGCTCACGCGCCGGCCGACCCGGGCAGCCGGCATGCCGGGTCAGACCAGGGTCAACCGACGCACCCGCCCGGCCGGGACGTCCAGATCGGCCGGGGAGAACTCCCGGGTCACCCGCTCCGGCAACGCCTCGACCCCGACGATCCGGTCGGTACGGAAGCAGCGCAGCCCGGCGCGCAGCCGGCACCAGGCGAGCAGGTACCAGTGCCGGTCGTTGCCGAGGTAGCCAAGCGGCTCGACCTCGCGTGACGAGGGCACGTCGCAACGGTCGGCGTACCGCAGGAGCAGCACCCGGCGGGCGGCGACCGCGTCGGCGACGACGGCCGGGACGGACGTGGCCGGCCCGGAGCCGACCAGCAGCACCCGCCCGGCGAGCAGGCGTGCGGCGGCGGCGTCCGCGGCCGGCAGCACCGCGAGCAGTTTGCGCAGCGCCGTGCCACCGGCCACGGCGAACGGAGTGCCGGCGAGCCGGTGCAGGGCCACCGCCATCGCCACCGCCTCGGTGGCGGTCAGGTTGACCGGCGGCAGGGTGTGCGACCGGTCGACCACGTAACCGCCGGTGCGGCCGGGCTCGGCCCAGATCGGCACACCGGAACCCTGGAGGGCGACGATGTCGCGTTCGACGGTACGGGTGCTCACCTCGAACCGGTCGGCCAGCCAACGGGCACTGCGCGGCCGGGGCGACACCGCCCGCAGCTCCTCCACCAGGGCATAGAGACGATCCGTCCGGTTCACCCCCGCACGCTACGACGGGGGTACGACACCCGACCCCGGCAGGGGCGGACGAGGGCCGGTAGGGTCCCCGGTTCAGGCGATACAGGCGCAGACGATCAGGGCCGCGCCGAAGTGGGTGGCGGCGCTGACCCGGGCTGCCGGGTGCGGCTGGTCCGAGCAGATGACCTCGCCGAGCTTGCCCGGGGTGAGCATGTCCAGCACACCGAAGGCGAGCGCCATGACGGCCAGCCCGATCAGCCCGAAGAGCACCGTCGAGGCGAGCCCCTTGGCGAAGTCGTCGTAACTGGTGACGATGGCGGTGAAGACGATGCCGGCGACACCGAGCTGGTTGGCGGCCAGCAGCAGCCCCGCGTTGCCGTTGCGCTGCACCCAGATCAGCTCGCGCAGCTTGCCCGGGGTGAGCACGTCGACCAGCACGAAGCCGGCCGCCATCAGCGCCACCCCGACGACACCGAACACGACGCTCTGCCATGCTCCGGTGAGCAGATCTTCCAGCACCGACAGCCTCCCGACCTCCTGCGTCCGGCGGAGGTGCCGGCACGGTGATCGAGACGATAGCGGCCCCGGGCAACCCCCGACACCCCCCGGACCGGCGCAGCAGCCGGCCGTCCCGCCGCCGGCCCGGTACGGACGACCAGGCCGGCGGCGCTCCGCGCTACAGCGACAGGTAGCGCTGCCGCTCGTACGGGGTGACCTCGCGGCGGTACTGCTCCCACTCGGCCCGCTTGTTGCGCAGGAAGAAGTCGAAGACATGCTCGCCGAGCACCTCGGCGACCAGTTCGGAGCCGGCCATCACGTCGATCGCCTCGGACAGGTTCTCCGGCAGCGCCTCGTAGCCCATCGCCCGCCGTTCGGCGCTGCTCAGCGACCAGACGTCGTCCTCGGCGCCGGGCGGCAGCTCGTAGCCCTCCTCGATGCCCTTGAGACCGGCGCCGAGCATGACGGCGAACGCCAGGTACGGGTTGGTCGCCGAGTCCAGCGACCGGACCTCCACCCGGGCCGAGTTCGGCTTGCCGTACGCCGGCACCCGCACCAGCGCGGACCGGTTCAGGTGCCCCCAGCAGACGTACGCCGGGCTCTCGGTGATCCGGTCCGGCAACGCCTGCGGGAACAGCCGCTTGTACGAGTTGACCCACTGGTTGGTGACGGCGGTGTACTCGCGGGCGTGCATCAGCAGGCCGGCGATGAACGACTTCGCCACCTTCGACAGCTTCATCGGGTCGCCGGAGTCGTGGAACGCGTTGCGTTCCCCCTCGAACAGCGACAGGTGGGTGTGCATGCCACTGCCCGGCTGGTCGGTGAACGGCTTCGGCATGAAGCTGGCCTGCACGCCGGTGGAGAGCGCCACCTCCTTGACCACGTGCCGGAAGGTCATGATGTTGTCGGCGGTGGTCAGCGCGTCGGCGTAGCGCAGGTCGATCTCCTGCTGGCCGGGGGCGACCTCGTGGTGGCTGAACTCCACCGAGATGCCGATCCGCTCCAGCGCCAGCACGGCCTGGCGGCGGAAGTCCCGCGCCACGGCGTGCGTGGTGTGCTCGAAGTAGCCGCCGGTGTCCACGGCGGTGGGCACCGAGCCGTCCTGCGGGCCGTTCTCCAGCAGGAAGAACTCGATCTCCGGGTGGGTGTAGAAGGTGAAGCCCTTCTCGGCCGCCTTGGACAGCATCCGGCGCAGCACGTGCCGCGGGTCGGCCCAGGACGGGCCGCCGTCGGGCAGCAGGATGTCGCAGAACATCCTGGCGCTCTCGCCGCTGACCCCGCCCTCGAACGGGAACACCTGGAAGGTCGTCGGGTCCGGCATGGCGACCATGTCGGACTCGAAGACCCGGGCGAAGCCCTCGATGGCCGAGCCGTCGAACCCGATGCCCTCCTCGAAGGCCGCCTCCAGCTCCGCCGGGGCGACTGAGACGCTCTTGAGCGTGCCCAGCACATCGGTGAACCACAGCCGGACGAACCGGATGTCCCGCTCTTCCAGCGTACGGAGGACGAACTCCTGCTGACGGTCCACTTCCCCAACCCCTCGCCACGTACGTCCGGCACCGGTCGGCCGGTCCGTCCTGACCGCCCAGTCTTCACCGGCCTGGTTAAGCAGACGTTACGCGACCTGCCGCCGCCCGTCCTGCGGTGTCCCGACGGCCGGATCACCGGACGGCCCGGTCACCGGCGCCGGGGCGGCCGCAGGCCCGGAAAGGGTGGCCGGCGTCTCGCCGCAGCCGCCGGGTCGACCGGCTGCGGCTGGGGCAAGATGAGGGCATGCCCACCCTGCGTCTGGCCCTGTGCCAGGTCAACCCGACCGTCGGCGACACGGCCGGCAACGCCGAGCTGATCCGTGCCTGGACCCGTCGGGCCGCCGACGCCGGCGCCCAACTGGCCGCCTTCCCGGAGATGGTGCTCACCGGCTACCCGGTGGAGGACCTGGTCTTCCGTCGTTCCTTCGTCGCCGCCTCGCAGGCCGCGCTGCGCCGGCTCGCCGCCGACCTGGCCGCCGACGGTCTCGGCGACCTGCCGGTCGTGGTCGGCTACCTGGACGCCGACGGGCCGCCGCAGGTCAGCGGGGACGCCCAGCCGGGGCGTGGGGCCCGCAACGCCGCCGCGCTGCTGCACCGGGGCGGGGTGGTCGCGACCTACTTCAAGCACCACCTGCCCAACTACGGGGTCTTCGACGAGGACCGTTACTTCGTGCCCGGCGACACCCTGACCGTGGTCCGGGTGGGCGGGGTGGACGTGGCGCTGACCATCTGCGAGGACCTGTGGCAGGCCGGCGGCCCGTTCGCGGTGGCCCGGCAGGCCGGCGTCGGTCTGGTGGTGAACATCAACGGCTCGCCGTACGAGCTGAACAAGGACGACGTCCGGCTGCCGCTGGTGCGCCGCCGGGCCGCCGAGGCCGGTGCACCTATCGCGTACGTCAACATGGTCGGCGGCCAGGACGAGCTGGTCTTCGAGGGCGACTCGATGATCGTCACCCCCGACGGCGACCTGCTCACCCGTGCGCCGCAGTTCGTCGAGCACCTGCTCGTGCACGACGTGGAGCTGGCCGGGGCGGGCCCGCACGCCGCCGACACCGAGGATCTCGCCGACGGGATGCGGGTGGTACGCCGTACCGTCGAGGGGGTGCCGGCGGCCCCGACCGGGCCGGCGGCCGACGGCGGCCTGATGGCCCCGGTGGCCGACGAGGCCGAGGTGTGGCAGGCGCTGGTGCTGGGCCTGCGCGACTACGTCAACAAGAACCGGTTCCCCTCGGTGGTGCTGGGCCTGTCCGGCGGCATCGACTCGGCGGTGGTGGCCGCGCTCGCCGTCGATGCGCTCGGGCCGCAGCGGGTGGTCGGCGTGTCGTTGCCCAGCCAGCACTCCTCGGAGCACTCCCGGGCCGACGCGGAGGACCTCGCCAAGCGCACCGGCCTGGACTACCGGGTCGAGCCGATCCAGCCGATGGTGGACACCTTCCTGGCGAACATCTCGCTGTCCGGGGTGGCGGTGGAGAACCTCCAGGCCCGGGTACGCGGGGTGATCCTGATGGCACTGTCGAACCAGGAGGGCCACCTGGTCCTCACCACCGGCAACAAGAGCGAGCTGGCGGTCGGCTACTCGACCCTCTACGGCGACTCGGTCGGCGGGTTCAACCCGGTCAAGGACGTCTGGAAGACGCTGATCTGGCGGCTGGCGAAGTGGCGCAACGCCGACGCGGCCCGCCGGGGCGAGACCCCGCCGATCCCGGAGAACTCCATCGGCAAGCCCCCGTCGGCCGAGCTGAGCCCCGGCCAGCTCGACAGCGACAGCCTGCCCGACTACGACGTGCTGGACCCGATCCTGATCGGCTACGTCGACGGCGACCTGGGCCGGGCCGGCCTGGTCGAGTCCGGCCACGACCCGGCGGTGGTGGACAAGGTGCTGCGGCTGGTGGACACCGCCGAGTACAAGCGTCGACAGTCCGCGCCGGGCACGAAGATCTCGATGAAGGCGTTCGGCCGCGACCGTCGGCTGCCGATCACCAACCGCTGGCGTGAGGACGGCTGACGGTGGTGGGTGCCGCCCCGGCGGAGTGAAATCCTGCACTGTTCCCTGCCGTCGACCGGTCGTGCGGTGCGACGATCGCGACGGAACCCGGGGACCGCGACAGCGGCCTCGAGGAAAGGAGACAGTCATGGTGGAGTCCACCCCGACCGAGGTGACCGCCCTGTACGGCGGGCCGGCGACCCGCCGGGTCCGCACCCGCGACCTGATCGCCGCCAAGGAACGCGGCGACCGGTGGGCGATGCTCACCTCGTACGACCAGTACACCGCCGGGATCTTCGACCAGGCGGGGATTCCGGCGCTGCTGGTCGGCGACTCGGCGGCGAACAACGTGTTCGGCTACGAGACCACCCTGCCGGTGACGGTCGACGAGCTGTTGCCGCTGGTGCGCGCCGTGGTCCGGGCCACCCGGCACACCCTGGTCGTCGGCGACCTGCCCTTCGGCTCGTACGAGGAGGGGCCGACGCAGGCGTTGCGCACGGCGGTGCGGTTCATGAAGGAGGGCGGCTGCCACGCGGTGAAGCTGGAGGGCGGTCGGCGCTGCGCCGACCAGATCGCGGCGATCACCGGGGCGGGCATCCCGGTGATGGCGCACATCGGTTTCACCCCGCAGAGCGAACACACCCTGGGCGGCTACCGGGTGCAGGGGCGCGGCGACACCGCCGAGGAGGTGCTCGCCGACGCGCGGGCGGTGGCCGGGGCGGGCGCGTTCGCGGTGGTGCTGGAGATGGTGCCGGGCGAGGTCGCCAAGCGGGTCACCGCCGAACTGGCGATCCCCACCGTCGGCATCGGCGCGGGCCCCGACACCGACGCCCAGGTGCTGGTCTGGCAGGACATGGCCGGGCTGCGCACCGGGAAGGCCCCCCGGTTCGTCAAGCGCTACGCCGACCTGGCCGGGACGCTGACCGAGGCGACCCGGCGCTTCGCCGACGAGGTACGCGGCGGCGAGTTCCCCGCCACCGAGCACACCTTCTGAGTACGGACGGTGGGGCGGTGCCCCCGCCCCACCGTCGCGCAACGAGCCACCGCGGGCCGGGGTCCCCTGGTGCGGCGGGAGCGGCTAGGGTTCCGGCCGTGGATCATGTTCGCTTGTCAACAGTCGTCCTGACCTGTGTCTCCGTGCTGGCCCTCGCGGCGTGCAGCGAGGCGGAACCGTCGACCACTGCCGCACCGTCGACGCCCGCCAGCGCGTCGGCCACCGCTGCCGCACCGTCTGCCACCACCGACCCGGGCACCACCGACCCGGGCACCGGCGGCCCGACCGCCGCCGCCGACCCGGCGGTCGACAAGAAGATCTGCGCGGCGGCCAAGAAGATCGCCGACACGACGAAGGCCGACGTGGTGAAGGCCGCGACGTCCGGTGGCGACCCCACGCCGACCATCCGCAAGGCCTACACGGAGATGGCGCAGGAGTTGGCGAAGGCCACCGCCGGTGCCCCCGCCAGCGAGGCGGTCACCGCACTGGCCGCGTTCGGGGTCGCGTCCGGTCGGGTGGCGACCGCGGCGAACCTGGACACCGCCGCCGACGCCCCCGAGTTCCAGAAGACCAGCGCGATGGCGAACGCCGCCTGTAGCAAGGCCGGCGTCGACACCAACTTCTGAGCACCGCCCCCACCCGCCGCGATCCTGGAGGGAACCGGCCCCCTGCGGGCACTCACCCTCCACGGTCGCGGCGGGCGGAGGGTTGGGGATCAGAGGTCGGTGACCCGGATGCCGGCGTGGGCCTTGTAGCGCTTGTTGATGGCGATCAGGTTGGCGGTGAACGCCTCGATCTGGTGGGCGTTGCGCAGCCGGCCGGCGTAGATGCCGCGCATGCCGGGGATCCGGGCGGCCAACGCGCCGACGATGTCGACCAGTTCCCGGTCCTCGGTGCAGATCAGCACGTCGAGGTCGATCCGGTCGATCTCCGGGTCGGCCAGCAGCGGCGCGCTGACGTGGTTGAACGCCGCGCAGACCCGGGAGTCGGGCAGCAGGGCCGCCGCCTGCTGCACCGCGCTGCCCTCGGCGACCGGCAGCGCGTACGGGCCCTGCCTGTCGAAGCCGAGCGGGTTCACGCAGTCCACGACGATCTTGCCGGCCAGGGGTCCGGCCAGCGCGCCGACGGTGGCCGCGTGCCCGTCCCACGGCACTGCGACGACCACCACGTCGCTGCGGCGGGCCACCTCGTCGTTGTCCGCGCCGGTCACGTCGACCCCGGCGGGCAGCCGGGGCAGCGCGGCGATCTCCGCCGCCGCCTCGGCCGCCCGGTCGGCGGAACGGGACCCGATCAGCACCCGCTGGCCGGCGCGGGCGAACCGGTAGGCCAGTCCCCGTCCCTGGTCGCCGGTGCCGCCGATGATGCCGACGGTCAGCCCGGACACGTCGGGGAGGGTGCTCGCGTCGTATGCCATGGCGTCATCCTCGCAAACCGCCACGCCACCAGCAGCGCAAGGCACTGTGACGCTGACCGCCCGCCGCGCGGCACCGCCCGCCGCGCCGCCCGGACCGGGTTTCAGGCCCGCTCGAAGAGCACCTTGCGGCCGACCGGGTCGGCGGTGACCAGGCGTACGGTGACCCGCTCACCCAGCGGCAGCTCCCCGGTGCAGCGGGCCCGTACCGGCGGATCGTCCAACGCCACCGTCCCGCCGGGGACCCGGCCGGGCTTCGCCGGGCCGTTCGGGGGCGCGTCGGTGTCCAGCACCGCCGCCGAGAACGTCTCCCCCACCCGGTGCTCCAGCAGCACCGCCTCGGCCAGCTCGATCGCGCCCCGGGTGGCCGCCCCCGCCGTCCGGTCGGTCGAGGCCATCACCTCCGGCAGCCGGGGCAGCGCCGACCGGGCCCACTGCGGCACCTCGCGCCCCTCGTGCAGGGCCAGGCACACCTCGGTGGCGTACCGGTCGGCCAACCGGCGCAGCGGGGCGGTGACGTGGGCGTACGCGGCGGCCACCCCGCCGTGTTCCGGCTGCTCCGGCAGTTCGCCGTCGAACGCCGTGTACGCCGCGCCACGCATCAGCTCGGCCGCCTGGTCGACGAAGGCGGCGGCCCGGGGCCGGGAGGCGTCCAACCCGGCCAGCACCTCGCCGACCCGTACCCCGTCGGGCCAGTGCACGCCCAACGGGGCCGCCGCCGCGCGCAGCCGGGCCACCGCCTCCGGTTTCGGGGCCGGCATGGTGCGCAGCAACCCGATCCGGCCGGCCAGCATGATGTCCGCCGCCGCCATCCCGGTGAGCAGGGAGATCTGGGCGTTGTGGTCCTCCATCGGGCCGGGACCGCGCAGCACCAGCCGCCACCCGTCCCCGTCGGGCTCGACGTCCTGCTCGGGCAGGGGCAGGTTGACCGCGCCCCGGCGCAGGCCACGGGCGGTGAGCAGGGCACCGATCTCGGGCAGTAACGCGATCGGGTCGGGCAGCCGGCCGGCGTCGGCGGCCACCTGCACGCCCGGATAGTCCAGCTTGGCGCGGCTGCGTACCAGGGCGCGTTCCAGCCCGACGGCGACGGTGGCCCCGTCGGCGTCGAGGTCGATGGTCCACAGCACGGCCGCCCGGTCGACATCGGGCAGCAGACTGGCGGCACCCTCGCTGAGGGTGTGCGGGTGCAGCGGCACGTTGCCGTCGGGCAGGTAGACGGTCTGCCCACGCCGCCAGGTCTCCTCCTCCAGCGGCCCGCCGGGGCGTACGTGGGTGGCGACGTCGGCGATGGCGTACCGCACCCGGTAGCCGCCGGGCCGACGACTGAGGTGCAGCGCCTGGTCCAGGTCGCGGGAGGTGGCGGGGTCGACCGTGACGAACGGGACGTCGGTGCGGTCGGCCACGGCGGGCGGTGGGGCGTCGGCCGCCTCGTCGGCCTCGCGCTGCGCCGCGGCCGGGAAGCCGTCAGGCAGTCCCAGCTCACGGCGCAGCGCGCCGAAGTCGATGCGGGGCGCGAGCACACGTCGGATGACCACGGGTCAATCCTGGCAGCGTGCCGCGTGATCCGCTCGTCGGCAATCGGGCCGTAGGCTCCGTACGGTCAGCCGGTGGTCCTGCGGGCGCGCGCCGGTGCGGTGGCCCGGGCCGCCGTCGTCCGCGCGGGCGCCTTGCGGGCGGTGGCCTTGCGGGCGGTGGTGGCCGTGGTCTTCTTCGCCGCCGCCTTGCGGGTGGCCGACGCGCTCGTCTTGCGGGCCGGCGCCGCCTTCGCGGTGGACTTCGACGCGGGCGCGGTCCCGGCGGTCGACTTGCGGGCCGGGGCTTTCGTGGCCGCAGCGGTCTTCTTCGCGGGCGTGGTCCTCTTCGCGGCCGTGGTCTTCTTCGTCGCCGCGGTCTTCTTCGCGGGCGTGGTCTTGCGGGCCGCCGTCGTCTTCGCGGGCGTCGTCTTCTTGACAGGTGACGCCTTCTTCACGGCCGTGGCTCTGCTGGCGGCCGTGCTCTTCGCGGCGGGTGCCGTCTTCCTGGCGGGCGCCGTCTTCTTCCCGGCCGTGGCCTTCTTGGCCGCGGTCCGGGCGGTCGCGGTGGTCTTCTTCGCCGCGGCCGCGGTCGTCCGCTTCGCCGCGGTGGTCTTCTTCGCCGCGCTGCTCCGGGCGGCGGCCGTGGTCTTCGTCGCCGCTCCGGCGGTCTTCCGGGCGGTGGTGGTGGTCTTGCCGGCGGCCTTCTTCGCCGGTGCCTTCTTCGCCGTCGACTTCGAGGCGGGGGCCTTCGACGCGGTGCTCCGGGCCGCCGGGGCCTTCCTGGCCGTCGACTTCGGGGCGGTGCTCCTGGTAGTCGGGGCCTTCGTCGCCGTGCCGGCCGTCTTCCTGGCGGTGCCGGTGGACGGGGTCCGGCCCGAGCCGGCGCCCGCCGCGCTCGCCGTGGCCCGGCCGGCCGACGCCTTGCGGGCCGCAGCCGTGGTCGTGGTCGAGCGGCGGGCCGCGGTGCTCCGGGTCGCGCCTGCGGTCCGTTGCGCGGCGGCGGTCTTCGTCGCGGCCGGGCGGGTGGTGGCCTGTGCTGCTTCGGCCATCTCGGTTCCCTCCTTGGGGACATGCTCCCGCGTGCCTCCCCACGGAGGCACGGAGTCCTCGACGCGGGCCGTCCCGCGCCGTTCAGTTGCCCTCCCCGGCCCAGCGGGCGTCTTCGGCCTCCCACGCCTCGTTGCGCTCCTGCACCTTCTGCAGGGCGTTCTCCGCGTCGGCAGCCGAGGGATACGGTCCGAGAACGTGCTTGGCAGGGCACACGTCGGCATCGGTCTCGACCCGGTGGTGTCGGGTGCACCAGTAGTAGTGCCCACCACTTCCGCTGTCGTTCATGAGATCACTGTGCACCGGGCGCAGCCCGACCGCCACCGGATCGCCGCAATTGGTCGCGACCACATCCACAGTAGACGTGCTCGGCGGCCCCGGAGGCGAAACCGCGAAATCCGTCCCGACCTGCCCAGACGCCGTCGGAACCGGCCCCCGCGACACCGCGTCGGCCGGGTTCCGCAGCCGCGGCGACACCGCGCGGAGTGGGCCGAAAAGCCGGTGGTACGACAGCGGAAGCCGCCGGCAGAATCGAACACCGTGATCATGACGGGGAGCTGTCCGCGCTGTGCCACGGCGACGGTGTCCATCCGTACGGCGATGCCCTGGTGCCCGGACTGCGAGTGGAACCTGGACGGCTACGACCCGGGGCGGCGGGCACCCGAGTTCGGCTGGGCAGGGGTCGACCGGCGTACCCACCGGATCGCCGCCCGGCTGAACCGTCGGCAGTACGCCGTGCTCGTCGACCGCCCGTTGGCGGCGACCGGGCCGGGGACGGCGGGAGTGGTCACGGCGACCGTCTCGCTGCTGTTGACGGTCGGGGTGCTGGCGCTGGCCGGGCTCGGCTGCTGGCTGCTCGTCGCGTACCCCTTTCCGAATGTCGCGGTCCTCCTCGGGGCGGCGCTGATCGGACTGGCGGTGGTGCTGCGGCCCCGGCTGGGGCGGCTCGACGCCGATCTGGAGGTGCTCGACCGCTCGCAGGCACCTGAGTTGCACGCGCTGGTCGCTGAGGTCGCGGCGGCGATCGCCGCACCTGTGCCGCAGGTGGTCGGGGTGGACGGCAGCTTCAACGCGTACTCGACGTCCGTGGGGTTGCGGCGGCAGCGGGTGCTCTGTCTCGGTCTGCCGCTGTGGGGTGCCCTCGACGGGGCGCAGCGGGTCGCGTTGATCGGTCACGAACTGGCGCACTTCGTCAACGGTGACGTACGCCGGCTGCTGGTCACCCAGCCCGCGCTGACGATGCTCGGTGACGCCGCCGACCTGTTCCGGCCGTCCCCGGCCCGCCGGGACGTCGGGTTGCTGGAGCTGCTCGGCGAAGCGGTGGGCCGGGCGATGTCGTGGGTGCTGTCCCGGTTGCTCTTCGGCGTCCACCTGTTGCTGGTCTGGACGGCGTCGCGCGACAGCCAGCGGGCCGAGTACCTGGCCGACGAGTTGGCCGCCCGGGTTGCGGGCACCGACGGCGTACGCGACCTGCTCGACGTCCTGCTCAGCGGGGACGCGGTGGCCAGGGTGGTGCGGCAGGCGTCCCGGGCCGGGGATGGACCGGCGGCGTGGCGGTCGGGGGTGGCACGGGCCCGGACGGCGGCGACCGGGCACATGCCGCTGCTCCGTCAACTGTCGGTCCGCGACGAGGCGTCGCTGTTCGCCTCGCACCCGCCGGCCGGATTGCGCCACCGGATGCTCACCGCCCGCAGCCCGCAGGAGCCGACGGTGACGCTGGACGACAGTCGGATGGAGCGTCTGGACGCGGAGTTGGGCCGGCACTTCGACCGGACGGCCCGGACCGTCGCCTGGTCCGGCTGAGCCGTCGTCCGCGATGTCCACGGCCGGGACAGCCGCCGGGCCGTGGCACGCGCTGCCAGACCGGGTCGGGACTTCCGGCCCTACCATCCGGACCAGGTACTTGATATCAGGTCACCCCCGATACGGACCATCCCTCACCCGGTCCCCTCGACGGGACCGCCGGTCGGCCCGGGTCGGCCGGACAGTCCCGATGCGACGGCCCCGGGTGCGCCCGACCCGGGGTGTGTGCGAGCCTCGTCAGACCTCTTGCGGCGCTGCCACCTCCCGCCACCTGGGCGGGACGACGACGATGTCGACGGCGCCGCCCTGCCGAACCGGGAGAACACCACCGTGGCTAGCCTGGACGTCGCCCTGAAGAACGCGATGAGTATCGACGGAGCGATCGGGGTCGCGCTCGTCGACTACAGCAGCGGCATGACCCTCGGCGTGGCCGGCGGCACCGGCGAGATCGACCTGACCGTCGCCGCCGCCGGCAACACCGACGTCGTCCGCGCCAAGATGCGCACCCTGGAGATGCTCAAGATCGACGACGAGATCGAGGACATCCTGATCACGCTCGGCAGCCAGTACCACCTGATCCGCCCGCTGACCGGCCGCACCGGCAAGGGCCTCTTCCTCTACCTGATGGTGAGCAAGAGCCGGGCCAACCTGGCGATGGCCCGGCACCAGCTGCGCACCATCGAGGAGAGCCTGGAACTGTGACCGCAGACAAGACCGAGACCGCCCTGCCCCGCCGCTCGGCCCGCGCCGCACGCGCCGCCGCCCCGCCCGCCGCCCGGACGCTCCCGCCGTCGCTGGCCGGGGACCGCTCGTTGCCGTACCCGGCGATCAGTCGTGAGCTGGCGGAGTTGCGGCACGAGATCCCCGGGGTGCACGGCTGCGTGCTGGGGGGCGTCGACGGCCTGCTGATCACGCACAACCTGCAGAACGCGGTGGACCCGAACGACCTGGCCGCGCTCGCCGCGACCACCTTCGGCCTCGGCCGGCAGGTCGGCATGCGGCTCGGCCAGGGCGATTTCCAGCAGTCGACGGTACGCAACCAGGGCGGCTACCTGAGCGTCTACGCGGTCAGCGAGCAGGCCCTGCTCGCCGTGATCGGCACGGACACCGTCAACGTCGCCCGGCTGCACCTGCACGCCCCGGGGGTGGCCGGCCGGATCGCGGCGCTGCTGACCCCGGTCCCGACGGAGGCCTGATCCCGTACGGCGGGGGCGCGGCCGGGCACGCCGCGCCTCCGCCCGGCAGGCTGTAACGGGTGAATCCCGACCTCTGTCCACACTCCACCGCACCAGCCGACCAGACCCCCTGGAACTGGCTTTTCCGAAATAATCTCCACTGCCGGGAAATAGTAATCACAGATAGGCCGAAAACGCGCGACCCAGCAACGATAATTGACCGCGAAAGTAACTACGGCGACACAAGTTTCTGATCAAGTCGACGCATGCCACTCTCCGTATCCGCACCTGCGACGCGGGCCACGCGTCGGCATTTTCTGTTGCTGTCAGGGCTGCTCGCGCTGACCGCCCCCCTGGTAGCCGCCCCCGCCGAGGCGGAGCGTGCCGCCGGCTCCGGCATCACCATGCCCACCTGCGCCTGGTCGTCGAAGTACGGGGCGACGAGCCTGAACGCCTACTGGCCGGACACCGCCGCCACCTACTGGTCCACCATCTATCCGGTCACGCCGGGTCTGGAAATCACCCTGTCCGGGGTCTTTCCCGACGCCAGGTACGCATCATTCAACGTGTACGACGACAAGCCCACCTACTTCACCCGCAATGGCGTCAGTTCCAGCATGCCCGATTACCTCATCACGCCGGACCCGGGCAGCAGGAATCCGTGGCAGACCCGTGCCGCGCCGGGTGGTCGGTTCACCCTCACCATCACCCACGACGTGACCATCGGCCAGACCAACCGGATGCCGCTGGCCCGGGAGGACGCCCTGCCCGGCGCGAAGGCGTCGGTCATCTTCCGGGTCTACCTGCCGGCCGGCGGCGACGCGACCGTCGTCCTGCCCACCATGACCCTCACCCTCGACGGGGTATCGCAGACCCTGCCGCCCTGCCCCCCGGGAGGCGGCGGCACCCCCACCCCCACCCCCACCACCCCGGCAAATCCGAACGCCCGGGAGGCAGGGCTGGCCGGCGCAGGCGGTCCCGGTGACGGGCCGGGACATCCCGGCGGACAGGGCGGGCCCGGCCATCCCGGCGGCCCTGGCCCCGGCGGCCCCGGTCATCCCGGTGGACCGGGCGGACCCGGTGGACCGGGCGGACCCGGCGGGCCCGGTGGGCCAGGCGGACCCGGTGGGCCCGGTGGGCCTGGGCATCCGGGCGGGCCTGGGCATCCGGAGGAGACCGGGCAGAAGCTCTTCACCCGGACGTCGGAGGTGGAGAACCTCGCCCCCAACCCGGACAACGCCTACCTCGGTACCTGGGTCACCCCGCCCGCGGCGGACCAGGTGCTGGTGATCCGGGGCCGGGCGCCACGGGCGGTCACCGGCAACCATCCGGGTATCTGGCCGCGCCGGCACGCCGACCTGCGCTACTTCTCGATGTGCACCAACCTGGGCGGCCAGGTCAAGCCGGTCGTGATCAACCGGTTCACCGACGCGCCGCCCAGTCTCGGCTGCCGCTACGACGACGACACCCGCCTCGACCGGCGCGGCTACTACACGTACGTGCTCGGCCGGGAGCAGCAGCGGACGGCCATCGAGGCGGTGCCCGACGCGACCTTCCTGCCGTTCTCCGTCTCGTACCCGGTGGCGCCGCACATGGTGCTGCTGCGGAACCTGCTGCCGGTGGCCGGATTCCCGCACGCCACCCAGAACGTTCCGGTGGACAGCACGGCGGAGACTGCCGCCACCGTGATGGGGCCGCACTATCCGCTGCTGAAGGTGTGCTCCCTGGCCAGCCTGGCCGCCGACGGGGGTCGCGTCTGCACCGCCTGAGCTGAACAGACGGGTGGTCCGGGCGTCGTCGACGCCCGGACACTCCTGCCGTTGCACCACCTCATCCCCGATCGGATGCCCGACAGTGGAAAACCTGCCCCACCGCCCAGGGGTGTACTCCACAGAGTCCCGGCCACGTCCGATCTGGAGGAACGATGCCCCTGACCGCCCTGCGCGCCCTCGTACCCCTGGCACTGCTGGCGGCACTGGCCGCCTGCGACCCCGCGCCGGCCGGTCCGGCGGCCGGCTCCCCCGGCCCGGTGACCGGTTCGGACGCCGCGTCGCCCCCGCCCGGTGGCACGGCCGCGCCGTCCTCCGCCGGCAACCCGTCGCCGACGCGCGGCGCGGCGTCCGCCACCCCGGCTGCCTGCCCGGTCGGTGCCGCGATCCTCCAGCAGGTGTCGGGGCTGGACAGGAAGACGCACCGGATCGACCCCGACCGCATCAGGTGCGCCCGGCAGTGGGCGACCGCCGGGGTGCTCGCCGTCGACCCGTCGCAGCAGGGGGACGGGGTGCTGCTGTTCGAGCACTCGACGAGCGGGTGGAAGAAGATCGGTGAGGGCAGCGCGCTGGAGTGCAGCCCGTACGGGATCCCGAAGGAGATCGGCGACCGGGTCGGCTGCCGCGACCACGACTGACACGGACGCTACGGCCGGCCTGTCGGCAGCGGGTGGAGTCAACCCGGCAGGCGACGGCGACCCTGCGGAGGCCGGCTCACAGTCAGTCCAGGTCCCCGCGCCGGGTGGCGATCCACGCCTCGACGTCTTCGGCGAGCCAGACGTTGCCCATCTGGAGGCTGGCCACCGGCTCGGGGAAGTCCCTGCGGTTGGTGATCTGGTAGACGCGCTGCCGGGAGACGCCGCCGAGCATGGTCCGGATCTCCCCCGAACCCACCAACCGCAGCTTCTTCCCCATGACGCTGACGCTAGGCATCCGTCGACTAGGCACGTATCAACTTGACGGAGAGCTAGTTCATACTCGCTCTAGTCCTTTACTCTTTACTAATGACTAGAGTCAAATGGTTCCAGCGCCCCCACCGACCGGTGGACGTCGTCACGGTCGAGCCCGCCGCCACCCCGAGTGGTCCGGATGCGCGGCGACGGACCGACCGGTCCACCGCCCCGGCCGCAGAACTGCGGACGATGGCCAACGCCGGAGTCCGGCGTTGGGCCAGGATCGTCATGCGCTCCAGTCGGAGGTGAGCCGTGCCCATGCCACAGAGGCCGGCCGAGCCTCCGTTCTCCGTACTGACGGCCGGTTACGTCGTCGACTTCCACCACCGCTCCACCTGCACCAAGTGCTCCGACAAAGGGTGCCCGCGACTGGCCACGGCAGGCAGGACGCTACGCGCCTGGCGGGACAGGGAGCACCGACGTGAAGCCCGGTGACGTGCTGCATCTGACCCGCACAGCAGGCCCCCAGTTCGTCCGGCCGGTCTTCGTCCGCCTTATCAAGATCCACACAGAACCTTGCGCCTACCACGGCTGGACGTGGCTTGACGGCTATCGACTGGACGAGGAGGGCAATGCGGTGGCCCGCCGGGAGTTGTACGTCCTGAAGGAAGGAGTGCGGGTCGTGTCGTCGCACCCCATCACGACAACTCGCGAAGCAGGTGGCTCAGCGCCTGGATCGAGGCGCTGAGCTGGTGGGCGACGGACGAGTCGACCTGTACGCCGGATTAAGATCACGATAGACCCGCTGACCAGGGGCGGAGCCCGGCGACAGCCGTTGTAGGCCGTCGCCAGGCCGTCAGGGAGTCGTAGGCCAGCCCGACGAGGCCCTACGCCATTGGTGACATTGGGCCTCCTGGTCACTGATACGGAGCCGGCCCGAGACGAACATGTGATTACGGAACGGCAGCCCGCCACGCTGCCGTGACGCACAGGTCGTCGACGGTCCAGCGGCCAGCGTGCTCACCGTCGCGTAGAAGCCGCCGCACCGACGGTAGATCAGCAGTCGGTGGAACATCGAGGACGACGAGTCCGAACATGCCCACCCCGCTCACGTTCAGCCGGGCGAAGTCAGCCAGCACAGCATCCTGGAAGTGTTCAGGATGATCGTCGTCAGGTGCCCAGACGCGGATCGCGCAGTAGCCCGAGGCCGCGATCTTTTCTTTCACCCACCACTGGCCGTCGCCGTCGCGCTCCACACGGAAAACGTCATGCTTCGCAGCGTCGAACGCGCCCCAGGCTGCCCACGGCAACCGCACCCGATCCGGTGCCACCCGTTCTGCACCCATCCCCAGGCTCGTCGCATTGCTGCCGGGCGGCATGAGGAACCACACCTGGACCCACCCGTCGGGCAGATTGGGCATCAACCTTCTCCTTCTCGGTGGCCGGTCGGTCTTCGACGCCCTGAGTAGGCGGGGCCACCTGTTGTGAGAACGACACCGGACCAAGCAGCTACGCCACCCGAGTTTGGCCTCTAGGGCGTGGCCGTGTCACGGGCGCGGCCCCAGAGCCCCAGCAGGGTGCCCGAACAGATCGTCGATCGCATTGCGGGTGCGTTCCTCGCTGGCCGGCATCAGGTGGGTGTAGACCCGGAGGGTGAAACCGGGGTCGGAGTGCCCGAGGTACGAGGCGAGAGCCTTGATGCTCTCCCCCGCGTCGAGCAGCGCCGAGGCGTAGAAGTGCCGCAGCGCATGCATCCCGGTCGCCCGGGTCGGGACGATGCCGGCCGCCGCCACCGCTGGACGCCAACTCTTGCCGTCGAAGGTTGCCCGCTTGATCGCACCCCGGCGGGTGGTGGTGAAGATCAGCGGCACCGTCACCCGCTCATCACTGAACGGGTCCTCCCACGGCAGAGTGATCGAAAGTGGGTCGTACTTCTTGGCATGGGCCTTGAGTGACTGGGCCACCGAGTCGGGCAGCGGCACGCGGCGGTCCCGGTCGTTCTTGGGCAGGCCGAAGACCAGCCGGGAGCGGACCACCTTGACCTGCCGGACGATGTGCACCCAGCCCGAGGCGAGGTCGACGTCATCAACGCCCAGGCCGAAGATCTCGCCCTGCCGCATCCCGCAGCCGGCCCCCAGGTCGACCATCGGGCGGTACCGCTCAGCGAGGCCACCGCGGATTGCCGAAACCTCGTCGGCCCGCCAGGGAACGACGCGACGTTGCACCGGTCGAGGCGGTTTGACCGAGGCCGCCGAGCAAGGATTCTTGGCGATCCGCTCGTCGTCGACCGCCGCGCCGAGGATGGTCCGCAGGTGGGCGAAGACCACAGCCCGGGTCGCCGGGGCCAGCTTGCCGACCATCCCGGCGTCCCACTCCCGGATATGACCCGGCTTGATCGTGGCCAGTTGCCGAGAGCCGAAGAAGGGCACCAGGTGCTTGCGTACCCGGAACTCGGTGCTCTCCCGGGTCGACTCGTCGAAGGCACGGGTCCGCAACCAGTTCTCCGCGTACTCAGCGAAGGTGATCCGACCGGCGGACGGGTCGACGTAGGAGCCCCGGAGTTTGTCCGTCTCGGTGGAGACGAGGAAGGCGTCAGCGTCGCGCTTGGCCCGGTCCGGGAAGGACAGGCTACGTTCCCGCCCGTCCGGGCCGATGTACCGCACTCGGTAGCGCATCCCCTTGCCGAACAGATTCGACTTGATCCGCTCCTTCCGGCCGCCGGGGTGCCGGATCACCTTGTACCAGCGATCCTCCACGTGCCCCATCAGGCCGCCGCCTGTGCGCGTACCCAGGCCCGGACCGATTCCGGTTCGTACCGCAGGTGTCGGCCGACCCGGGCCGCCGGCGGACCGTACTTGACCTTGCGCCAGCGGTACAGCGTTTCCTGCGGTACCCGGAGGTAGGCCGACACCTCCCGCACCGTCCAGAGCCCATCGTTCACCACCGTCACAGCCCCTCCCCCGTTGTGTCGCCCGTTCCCGTTGCTGATCCGTCGTCGGGGAGCTGCGCGGCCCGGTCCTTGGCGGCGAGCAGTTCGGAGCGCCAGCGGGCACGTTCGCTGATCGACCGCAGCAGCCGATGAGCCATGGCCGGCACGTCGGGGTCATCGGGTCGGGCGAGTTCCCAGGCGTGCCGGACCGGTTCGACGGTGGCGCCCTGGTCGTCGACCCCATCCAGGCCGACCGTGACACCGAGCAGCGACCGCACCCAGGCCCGGACATCGTGCTTGTGATCGCTCAGCGTCTTGCCGGACCAGTCCCGCGAGATGAGGATGCGCCGGCCGCCGATGCCGAGGGTGTCCCGTTGGTGGACCTTGCCCTTGCAGCGGCCCGGCTTGAGCTTGGCGTTCGCCTTCTTGGGTTGGACGCCGTAGAGCAGCCAGTTGGCGCACCGGTCGGTGCAGGGCGTGACGCGCAGTTCCCGCCAGAGCCGGTCGAGGTGTTTGCGTTGCCGGTCGGTGGTGGCCTTGTGGACGTCGCCGGTGTGTTTGGTGATGTACTTCGTGACGTACCGGATGGTCCGTTCGGCGTCGGTGGTGCCGGGCATGACGCCCCGCGCGTCGACCTGGCTGCCGAAGCGCACGACGTGCACCGGTTCCGCTTCCGGGTCGTCGTCGATGGCGTCGAGGGCTTCCGTCCAGGTGGTCAACGGCTCCTTGGTGTCCGGGTCGACCCACGCCGCCGCCTGCTCCTCCCATACCGGGGGTCGGTCGGCGGTGTACCGCTGGACGTCGACCGTTGGCCACCACACCTGGTGATAGGTCGCGGCGGCGACGGTGCGCAGGGTGTCGCGGGGGATGGTGCCCCGGATGGCGAAGTGGGCGTGTGGGGCGAGTCGGCGTTGCGGCTCGACGCAGCCGGCGTACTGGACGTTCCAGCCCTCACACCGGCGCAGGTTCTGCCAGAACCGGTCCAGCAGGCGGGGGAAGTGCACGGCGTCCCAGGCCGCGCGACGGTAGTCGTACCGGTCGGGGTTGACCGGGGTGCCGTCGGGGCGGACCGGGCCGTAGGAGTCGAGGGTGAGGGTCAGCCACATCGACGGCCGGTAGGTGGTGCCGTCCGCAGCGGTGTACGTCCTGCCGACCGTGCGCCGCTCGACCTTCCGGCGTGGCAGCTCCGGGGCATCCTGCCGACGCCGGGTCGATCGCTTGCGACGCGGGCCGGTGTCGTCGTCGCCCTGGTCGTCGTCACCGGTCGCGTGCGGCGGGGCGACCCGACCCCGGAGCCCTTCGGCCGCAATCGCCTCTTCTACCTCGCGGATAGCCTCGTCGAGGTCTTCGACCTGGTCCCACTGGCACGCCCGCGATGCCTCGTCACGGGAGAACTCCAGATGCCCCCGCAGCAGGATCAGCGCCTTCTGTTCCTCGGTCGCCGGTTCCGGCGGCGGCAAAGGCTCGTCGTCGCGGTGCCAGCCCTCCCGGATCTGGGCCTGCCGAAGCCGGCGGTTCTTCTTCGCGCACGAGGCGCACTTGTCTTCCCGGGTGGCCCCACAGGGCAGGTCGATGACCTCGGTCAGACCGGTGTCGAGGTCGGTGCGGCGCATCGCGAGGGGACGCACGCAGACGCCGTACTCGGCGGCGATCTCCTTGAGCACGTCAACCGAGCGGGGTAGCGCCATGCGGGCCGCCCGCGACCCCGGCCGAGGAGGCGCAGCCGGGGTCGGGGCGGCGGGTTCGAGGCCCGGCAGGGTGGGGGCGGTCATCGGATGATCCCGACGACGTGCGGCCGGTTCGAGGGGACGACACGCGGAGGCAGCACGGCCGCCGGGGCAGGGATGGCAGCCGGAGCCGGGACAGCCGGCGGCACGGGGTCAGCCGGACGCTCGGGTTCGGTGGTGGTCTGCTCGGGCACGCCGTACCAATCACCCGGGCGTTGGTCTGGTACGGGAGCCGGCGGCACAGCGGGGGCGTTGGACAGGACGACCTTGACCAGGGCGAGGAACGCCAGGGACGGCACGGCCGCCACAGTCCAGCCCCACACCGACGGTTCAGCCTCCGCCACCTGGGCGGCGAGGGACAGCAGGGCGAACGCGACCAGGAGCGAGCCGACCAGGCCGATGGGTCGACCGGCGCGACGTCGGGCGCGCAGTTCCAGGCCGAGGTAGATCGCCATAAGTTCGACCGCTACGGCGTTGGCCCAGCCGATCCAGTCGGGTTGGCCGTGGGCAACGGACAGGTCGTGGACGTGGGTGAAGGCGGCAGCGCCGGCCATGGTGCCGATGGCGAGCAGGATCACCAGGCGTACGGCGGTTTCGGTGCGTGCGGTCATCGCCACTCCTGCATCGGCTTCTCGCGGATGGTGAGGTCGATGCGGATGCGGCGATCGGCCATGTCGGGGCGGCGGTTGACCATGTGCGCGAGGCCGTGCAGGGCGGCGGCGGTCTGGTCGGCGGGGCCGACGAGCCGGATGCGCAGTGGACGCCGGAGCCGGTTGATGACGCGGGTGAGGGTGGTCATGGCGGTTACCTCCGGGCCGGTCGGATGTCGGTGCGGATGTAGTCGGGTGGGGTGCCGAGGGTGGCGACGGCTTCGGAGAGGCAGCGCCACAGCGCCCACGCCTCGTCGGGGGTCAGGGACATCCGCCGCCGGCCGGAACCGACCGCCAGATAGACCGGGTACGCGTCGGGCCGCTCGGGGTCGACCCGGACGGACACGGCGGTGACCGGTTCGGGGGTCCGCAGCCGGTAGAAGCGCCGGCCGCCGGTCGGGCCGGTCATCGGGGTTCGCCCTGGTCGGCGTCGAGGATGGTGCGCAGCGCATCCGGGAGCAGTGGCCCGCGTCGGGGCCGGGACAGCGCCGGCCGGACCGGTTCCGGGGTGGACTCGCGGCCGACCTGGGCGAGGATGTCCGCCGCGTCGGCCGGAGCCGGGTACCGGTGGGCCAGGTCGCGGATGTCGTCGTCGCTGACGTAGGAGAACCGGACCCGCATCGGTTCCGGGGTGCCGTCCAGAATCACGTACCCCACGCCCTTGGCCCATCGGGGCATCTGATCCGCGAAAGCGCCCCGGTTGCGGGCACCGTCACCCAACACGAGATCAACCTGAGCGGCTTCGGTCAGGCCGAGGGCGATGCGGGTCGGGAACAGGTCCCGGAACGGCAACACCTCCTTGCGCGGGTCCTGCAACGCCGCCACCACCAGCACGCCGACCCCGGCACCCTGCGACAGCAGCAACCCCAGCGAGCCCGCGATGCGCTTACGCAGGTCGACGTCTTGCAGGTACGCCGTCAGTGCGGCCATCTCGTCGATGACGACCACGACCAGGGGGTCAGCCTCAGTAGGCGTGTGCACCCGCACGGTGCCGGCGAGCCGGGTCTGACGCTCCCGCATCACGGTCACGGCCTCGTCGAGGAGATCGGCCATGGCCTCGAACGACTTGCAGGCGAACCGGGCGAACAGCGGCCGGCCCATGGCGAATTCCATCCCGCCCTTGGGGTCGATCACCCACAGCCGCACCAGGCCCGACGTGATGCCACCGGCCAGCGCGCGGACCAGCGACCACAGCACCGAGCCCTTCCCGGAGCGGGTGGCCCCACCGATCAGCACATGGGTGGCGAGCAGGTGCAGCGACCAGGTCCCCAGGTCCTCCCGCCGCGCCAACGGCAACGCGGTGAAGTCGGGGACGGCCGGGGTGTCGAACGGCGGCACCACCGGCCGCAGCGCATCGGTACGGACGAGGACCAGGTAGACCAGCGTGGGCCGGTCCCGGAACCGCAGCCGGTCCACCCAGCCGAGCGGCAGAGCCCAGTAGCCGGTACGGGTCGGCGGGGTGTCGGGCCGCTCGGAGTAGACCCGGGCGTGCCGCCGGCCGAAGGCGTACGCAAGGTTCGCGGTGACCTGTTGGAAGTCGGCCGGGGTCTGCCCCCGGACCATCCGCACGGTCAGCACGTCCAGGGCCTGATCCGAGCGCACCCGCAACAACTGCGGCAAGACCGGCAGGTGGTCATACGTCGCGGCCAGGCCGCACAGGGTCATCGCCTCGGGCCAGGCCCGCCGGTAGACGACGACCTGACGGAACCGGCCAAGCAACGGCCCCGCACACCATCGCCACCAGGACGATTCATCACGCCAGCGCCACAAGGCCGACGCCGCCGACGCCAGCACCAGCGGCACGACCAGGCCCGGCCAGCCGTGGTCGGCGTAGAGGACGACGGCGGCCACGGCCAGGCCCACCGTGACCGGGTGACGCAGGCACCACCAGCAGAACCGGGCAGCCCAGCGCAGCACCAGGCCGAGCACGACCAGCCACATCGGCAGAACGAACCGCTTCGGCCGGACCACCATCAGATCCCCGGCGGTCACCATCACCACCCCGCCACGAGGCCGGCGCATCATCGCCCACCACCGCGCAGCGACACGAACCGGCCCGACGCATCCCGGACCGGAGGAAACGGAAGAACGAGCTGACCCACACACCCGGCACACCGACCGTCGGCATCGGTGGCCGGGTCGAACCGGGACTGACACACCTCGCACCGAGGCGAAGCCGGGGCAGCCGAACGCCTACGCTTGGACACGTCACTACCTCTCTCGACAGAGCAGGGGAAAGAGACACCAAGGGGGCGGGGCTGCCGTCCGCCAAGACCAGACAGCCCCGCCCCCAACCTTCAGCGGCTACGCCGCCGCCTTCTTCGCCACACCCGCCGGAGCACGCATCCCGGTCGCCCGCAGCGAGTACGCCATCCGGTTGTTGTTGGTCACGTACGGCGTGACCGTCATGCCCTCGAACTCCACCGCCTCGAACGGCGCACCCGTCGGCGGCACCGGCTGGTAGTCAGCGGAGATCTTGACCGTCGTCTCCCGGGAACGCTTGCCAAGCTCCGGGTCCAGGTCCATCACCCGCACCTGCCACACCCGCTGACCGGTCAGCTTGTCCTTCGCCGGGCTACGCCGCCCGGTCTTCTCGTCGTAGTCCTCGACCTCACCCAGGGACTCGGGGACCAGGGCGCACCCCGCCGGGAACACGTCCTCACAACGCACGGCGAACCTCGTACCGCCACGCAGAGCCATCGCTCAACCTCCAAGTTGTTGGCATGTCTGCCAAGTGGAGACTCCGAGGTAGACGCCACTTGGCAGACAAGTCAACAACTTGCCAGAGATAGACGCCAAGCCCGAGTCCGGCCAGGGGGATGGAATGTCGACCGTGCGGCAAGCCATGAGCAAAACAGCCAACAGTCGGATAACTGGCAGCATGAACCAGAAATTGCCGCGCGCTTCTAAGCTGCAATCATGGCGAATGAAGTTGATGTACACGTCAAACCGATTTTGGAACGGATGCTAACGTCAATCACGCGCATCAAGCCTGCGCTTGAGGCTGCCAGCCTCATAGCGGCCGTCGTGGGCGTATTCTTGCTTGTACTGCAGACAAATCAAATGACCCAGCAGACCGAAGCTCTTAGGCAAGACCTGGACCAATCCGCGCGGCAGGAAGTGTTTGGCAGTACGTTAGACGCCAATCAACTCATCTTGGACAACCCGCTACTGTGGCGGCAAATCAAAGCGCCAGCCAACGATCCAGAAGCAGTCAAGCTGCGGGCGATGATTGCGAGCGATCCCGAGTCGATGGAAGCTCACAAAGCCTACCAGCTAGCGAACTATTTCATCGATTTTTACGACTACATTCTATCCGGCTATCCGATTGACCAATACCCGACGCTTAATGCACCGAAGGATGATGAGAGCTTCATCGCTTGGGGCAATACCCTGCGCACCTTCTTCACCCCCGGCTCTCTAGCTTGCGAGCAGCTAATCTCGAACCAGCCAAGCTACGGGCATTCCTACGTCGAGCGCATTCGCGGCGCTGGCCTTTGCCCTGGGCTGTAATTCCCAATGGTGTTCAACTGAACTACGCAACCCACTCGATTCCTCATCCATCGTTTCGCGAATGATCTACGTCGCCCTCGAAGAGACACGCGTGGCCTCTTGCATGACTGCCTGGTGTTCGGCGGCATATCTACGAAACGGAGATGAAGGATTGGTAGCGCAGACACGAGATGCCGGAGACGAGGCTACGCCGCAGAGTCGCCGCCGAAGCCGTTCGGGATCATCGAGGTCAGGGCGTGCGCTCTGGCCTCAATGATTCTCATCCGTGCCTGGTACTCGGCGGGTTCACGGTGTGCGGCTTGGCTGGTCACCTGGCCGGGCCACTTCCGGTACAGCAGGCCGTACTCCCGGGTGAAGTAGCCGGCGGTGACGGCGTTGGCGGCCAGGAGGAGGCCGGTGTCTTCGGAGGCGGGGAGGGCCATCCAGCCGCCGAGGGCAAAAACGAGATCCCGCCGTAGGCACAGGGTCGCCGGGTGGACGGATGCGCGGTAGTCGTTGGCCTGCCAGAAAGCCAGAACCGCGCCCCGGTCGATGACACCGCCCGCCGGATCTTTGTTCCACCCGGCGGTCGACCCGTCGGGCAGCAGGTCGAGCACCCGCGAGGTGGTCCACCCGATCTGCGGATGCGCGTCGAACGCGGCGATGTCCCGCCCGAGTGCACCCGGGGTCAACTGGTCGTCAGCATCGAGAACCTTGATGAGGTCACCGTCAACGCGGGACAGCGCAAGGGTTCGGGCGACACCAGGCCCGCCAGGTCGGCCGGTGCCGAGGCTGATCCGTGGGTCGTCGGGCAGTACGTCGGCCAAGGCTCCGGTCTGTCCGTCTTCCTGGACGAGCCATTGCCAGTCCCACCCCGGCGGCATCTCCTGCTTGGCCAGCGACGCGTACGCGCCAGCCAGGTACTCGATGCTGGGCGCGTGGACCGGGGTGATGACCGAGACGAGCTGCGTCAAGTTTTCCACCGCTGGAGTTTGTGGGAGTAGACCAACTCGGTCCGGTCCCCCGGCATCACCACGTCGGCCACTTCGACGACCCGGCCGGTGGTGTCGACGGAGGTCTTGCGCACGGTGAGCACGGAGACGCCCGGGTCGATGTCCAACAGCTCGGCCTCATCCGGCGACGGGGGCCGGGCGCGGATCTCGTCGTCGATGCGGTCCAACTCGATGCCGAGGGTGTACAGCTGGTGCTGCGTGCCGCCGGGCCAGGGTTCCTTACTGGCGTCGAGCAGGTCCGGGTTCGCGGCGACCAGGTCGTAGGGCAGGTAGGAGTACGACACGGTCAGCGGCGCGTTCTCGTGCCGCGAGGATGTCCAGTAGACCCGGCGCAACAGCGGCGTACCCGGCTCGACCTGGAGGGCCGCCGCCATCTCGTCATCGGCGTCCACGGGGGTGTACTCGGCGTGGAACTTGAGGTCATCGACGGTCAGGCCGGTGTCGTGTTCGGTCGCGCCGGTCTTCAACCGTTCGTCCTCGTCGAGCAGGACCCGGTCCTTCTCCCACTGGTACCGCTCGGTGTTGCGGCGGCGTACCCGTTGGCGGGGTGCCCGTACGTAGGTGCCGCGCCCCTGCTCCGCGCGGACCAGGCCCCATTCGCGGAGCTGGCGGATGGCGTTGCGGACGCTCGTGCGGGACAGCCCGGACGACTCGGCCAGCTCGGTTTCGCTGGGCATCAGCGTGCCGGGGGCAAGCTCCCCGCTCATGATCTTTACCCGCAACTCTTCCGCGAGTTGCAGGTAGCGAGGGCGCCAGTCCCGGCCATGCACACCGGTCACCGTACCCCCTAGACGTTCCAACGTCTGCCAGGTGGTCCCCCCAGCCGGCCGCTCCGGCACCGCCGGCACCACCACCGCCCCTGCTCGCGGAGCCTGCCCACGACGCCCACCAGGACCACGCGCAACAGCGCCCCGCCGGCCGTTGGTATTCACCGTGCTTCTTCCGTCCGCCCGTGTCGCCCGGCCTGTGCCTGCATCGCCTGGCGGGCGTGGGTCAGTTCCTCGATGAGCCGGTCGACGTGGGACAAGGTCAGGAGCACGGTTTGCGTGGTGCCGTAGTGGGTCGCGTCGAGCTTGATCGCCGGGTCGCGGCGGGTGAACCGGTCGATGAGCAGTTGCAGACTCACCCACCCGGTCCCCTCCCGCCCAATCGTGGCCAGGTACCCCCGGTGCATCGGATCGTTCGGCCCACAACCCCGGCACCACGGCGGACACACCACCGGCCGAGGCGACGCCGGGAATCGCCGGTTCATCATCGGAAAGCCGTCACTCATCGTCGGCCCGCTGCCCGCCGGCCTGTGCCAGCAACCCGCGCAACTGCTCCACCAGTTCGGCCGCCTCCGGCAGCGACAACTCCGCCCAGGCGTTCCCCGCCCGGCACGACGCGTGCACGCACACCAGCGGAGCGCCCGGGGTCTCCGCACTGATCAGGTACGTGACGACGAGCCCACTCGCCCGCTTCTCACCGACCCGGAGCATGTGGCCGCGATGACGACGGGCCATGTGCGCCATTACCGGCGGCACCAGGTAGCCGCATCGCTCCGGCGTGCACCAGTCCGGGTGACTCGTGACCGGGGCCGGCTTGCTCGGGCGGGTCATCGTGTCCACCGCCCGCCGCGCCCCCGGTGCGCCTGAGCCACCGTCATCAACGGCGCATACCGCAGCGTGGGAAGTTCCCGCGTGACGTCGACCGACCACCAGGGCGCAGGGCCGGCCGATCCGCCGGACGACGCCGACGGCATGTTGCTGCTGGTGGTCGGGACCGGTGTACGTCGGCGGGGCCACCAGGACGACAACCAGCCGCGTCGACGATGAGAGCCGGACATCGCACCTCCACAGGTAGACGAGGAACCGGCGGCCGACCACGAGCTTGGTTGTGGCCGACCGCCGGCCCGGATGAAGGCACGGCGCACCGTCCGACGCCGGACGGGTCGGGTATCGCCGAGCCAACTTGTCTACGCGGCTACCGCAACCGGTCCCTCAGGACGCCGCGCATAGGTGCGGCCAGGGCCGACACCGCGACCACCCCTGACACGAGCCGTCACCCCGGCCGCACACCAGGAAACGTATCTACAAGTGGACGAGTTGTCTAGACGTCGAAACACGTCGCTTGCTTGGCACTTGGTACAACAAGTGCCAGGTACGGTGAACAGGTGCCCACCCCGCACTACGGACAACCCCGCTACCGCACCATCGCCGACGAGTTGAAAGAGCGCATTGAGAGGGGCGTCATTCCGCCGGGAACCCTCTTGCCCGCTGAGAGCACGCTTACCGCCGAATTCCGGGTAGCCCGCGGTACGATTCGTCAGGCCATAGCCGCACTACGCGAGGCAGGCTTCGTGACCACCGAACACGGCCGAGGCACCTACGCAAGGCTCCTCAGGAACGAAGCTGGGCCGAATAAGCAATCTGAGCCAAAAGCGAGGCTTCGCCAAGTCGCCGCCGATCCGGAACTCGCCTCCCTTTTTGATGTTGAGGTGGGGACGATGCTCATCGAACAAGAACGCGTCACCCGAGCGAATGGAGCCGTCGAGAAGGTCGTCAGAACCTATCGGCTACTTCGGGCGAGTCAAGGAGAGTTCGATTGCAGCTCGTCCACATCCCCACCCCCATCAGGCCCTTGACAGACCGCACGCGCGCCGCCACCTAGGCCCGCATTACAGCTCTCTCCATTGCGTCAGACCGAGACTGCACCGCGGCTGTAACCCGACCGGGAAATCCGAACGACAGTTCGCCAAAGTCCGCTTGAACTTGGCGAGCAAGCCGGCCATCGCTCCCAGGATGGTGGATCGCCAGCAAACAAGGCAAAGAGTGCCGCAGAGGCCAGGCGGTACGCTACTTGAAAAGTAATTTCGTCAAGCCTGAAAAGTCCCCACCATTGACGGCGGCATAGAAGGCCAAAGCCACAGCGCCCATTGCAGCAACCGCATTCACTGCTTTAGTAGGCCCATCAACCAAGTCCAGAACGGCCACAAGTCGAGTTATCGACCAACTCTTCCTGCTTGGGGCAGGCGGGTCTTCCTCAGCTGATTCTCGAGCAAGCTCACCTACCGCCATACCCGCCGCGCTCAAAAGTCCTGGATCTCTCGGTTCAGCGAGGCAAATGGCTACAAGTTCCAAGACCCCGCGCATCTCCTTTACACGAGCGGAATCAGGCGGATCAGGCTTAACCAGAATCCGACGAATAGCGGTCCCAAGCCCGTCCAACACGCGCGACAGCGGATGCGGCGCTGACATCTGACGCAATTCTGGGGCAACCGCAACTGCGGAGGAGTGCATTTGCTGGGCAAGCGCGGCCAGGCCATAGCGCGAGTCTCCCAGCGGATCAGGTATTGGCGAGTACTTGCCGTACGGCCCCCTACCCTCACCCCTCCGAGAGGTCTCATCAAGCAACGCCATCAAGGCCCGCGTCGGCTCCATCTGACGCTTCACGTCTCGGACCTTCGCCAAAATAACGAGGAAGTAGGCAACAACACCGGCCCCAACGATACACCCAGAAGCCAACAGAGGAGAGCCGCCGAACAGATCATCGTTGGTCTTTTTCAGACTCTCGCCGTTAGTAGAAATAATACTCACAAGCGATGTAAAAAATATATAAGTAAAATATATCGGAGACGAGCCGAGCAAAGAATATGAGTAGATTGATATTGAAGACTCCAAAAACGACTCACTGCTAATCCTTCCGCTAGACTTAGAAATTCTTCTTAGCTCACGTGAGTACGGGGATGTGGCGATCTTGCTGGCACCAGAAATAGCGAGCGAGAACCCAAATATCGCTGCCACAATTGCCGTTGCCGCAATTAGACTAACCGCCATGTCCCGAACATAGCCCTGCTGATCCGCTCCAGCAGCCAGGCGCAGGAAGCCAAAACCAATTGCATATGGAACACCAAGGGCAGCGGCTGCAAAGAATGCGCCGATTGAACCGAGCCGTAGGAAACGGCTGAGGTTGAGCCAGACCGCAGCCGCAGAAGGGCCCGAGCTGGATTCTCGCCAGAAGCTCAGCTTTCGGATAAGAGCCTTCTTGCAATACTCTACTGGCCGACACCCCTTGCGCCGCGAGTTGATCTTCGCCAAAAGATACGTGGCACAGCTTCGGACCGCAGGACGAAAGGGGTTTAGGTAGTAAGGTTTTGACGTGAGAAACGGAAGTCGAGGAGATACCTTTGCAGGCACCGACACCCGAAGTTTCATCATGAAGTAGAACGACAATCGAATCGCAATATATGGAGCAACGAGACTCAGGTAAAGTCCACTCAGTATCCACAACACGCAACGGCTCCTACGCATGATCGGCCTTGTTCAAGATTGCAGATGCTGTCAAGGCCCCACGTCAAGATGCCCGCGTCTAGATGCGGTGGTTGCTGAATCGTTCTGTAGTAGATCAAGGCACCGCGCTCCGCGCGGTGCGGGGCGGCAAGCCCGGCCGGCGGCAAGCCGCCCCGGCCGCCTACGGCACCGGGGCGGTGAGCCGCCGACAGCCGCCGGGACACCGCCCCAGGAGGCTCGGTATCGGATTGCCGGGTGACCAGGAAGCCTGAACCATCCACCGGGTGGACATCGTCGCTCAGTGGGTCCGCGTCTCCTGGACCAAGCAGTCACGCGGAGGCCACCACGCCGCCCGCCGCAACGCCCTACCCACGGCGTTCACGCTGCCGCAGCACCATGCACCCCTCACCCACGAGGTCACGATGCACGAGCACGACGGCTTCCAACCAGTCATCTCCCTGCACCACGGCACACCTTCCTGCGACGCCGTCCAACTCAGCCACACCGAGGACCAGGTCCGCGTTGAGCTGATCCCGACGGCTTGGGGCATGCCCCGCCGACACCGCCGCCCGCCAGCCGTCCGCCTCCCCCGAGGCCAATGGCTGCGCTGGCAGATCAACTACCGCTTCACCCACCACTGCACCGGAGATTGGCTCTACCGCCTCGACACGCTGAACATCGCCCACGGCCCCGTACCCGTCGATGTCTTCCTGACCGAACCACACCAGAGCATCGATGAACGGGCCTACCTGCGCTGACTGTGCCGCCGCACGGCGGTACGGAAGCCGGCGGGTCGGCCTGGTCGCGTGGTCGGGGCTTCCGGCTGCCGCACCAGTCCAACCCCGGGACTGGCTTGCCACCGGGTAGCCGGGTCACGCCAGCAGCTCGACCGCCAGGACGTACCCGGCCCCATCCCGCAGGGAGTCCGCCGTCGACGAGGACCAGGCCGCCACCGAGCCCCGGCAAGCTACCGCGGACGGGTCCAACTGATCCGAAAGTCAAGGAATCCTGGGCCGTCTCTGGGCCGTCTGGGCCGTCACCGGGCCGTCGAATGCCACCTAACGATGACCAACAACGGCCATCGACGCCCGAACATAGAACCAGCTCAGAGCCTTGATCAGGTCTCTGAGCTGGTGGGCGACGGACGAGTCGACCTGTACGCCGGATTCTGTGCGCGGCGCGTACCCCTCGCGGGATCCGCACCGGCGGCGGCCATCCATCTCGGCCTGCCGTCGCCGACAGGCTCCTGCGGCCTACCCGCAGACATCGGGCGGGCAGCCCTCGAGCGTCTGCGCCGGGTCGTCAGCTTGCGGTGACGGCCCTTGCTTGGCCTTGCTCCGGGTGGGGTTTACCGAGCCACCCCGGTCACCCGGGGTGCTGGTGGGCTCTTACCCCACCGTTTCACCCTTACCGTCCCCGGGTGGGGTCGGCGGTCTGTTTTCTGTGGCACTGTCCCGCGGGTCGCCCCGGGTTGCCGTTAGCAACCACCCTGCCCTGTGGAGTCCGGACGTTCCTCGGCGGCGGGCCGCAGCCCGCCGACGCGACCGCCCGGTCGACTCGTCCGTCGCGTCTCCATCCTAACGGCGCGGCCTCCCGCACCGATCTCACCCCGGGCCGGGCCGCGACACACCCGGAAATGGTACGCGGCCAACGCGGTGGAGGGGCTCTGATCAGGGCGTACTAGCCTCTGGGCCCCATGGGGATCTCCGATGCCGTACTGCTGATCATCGCCGGTCTCGCCGCGGGCACGGTGAACGCGGCGGCCGGCGGTGGTTCGTTGATCACTTTTCCGGCGATGATCGCGGTGGGCATCCCGCCCGTGGCGGCGAACGTCAGCAACTCGGTGTCGGTCTTCCCGGGTTATGCGGCGAGTGTGGTGGGCAGCCGGATGGACCTGCCGCCCCGCCGTACGCTGTGGCCGTTGCTGCCGACGGCGGTGCTCGGCACGGGGGTCGGCTGCCTGCTCCTGCTGGCCACCCCGGCGCGGGCGTTCGACCTGGTGGTGCCGTTCCTGGTGCTCGGGGCGACGGCGGTGCTGGCGTTCCAGGGGCCGCTGCGCCGGCTGGTCGGGCATCCGGCCGACCTGGGCCCACGCCGCCGTGCCCTCACGGTGCAGGCGATGGTCGCGGTCGGCACGGTGTACGGCGGCTACTTCGGCGCTGCGCTCGGGGTGATGCTGGTGGCCGGCCTGGCCCTGGTGCTGGACGCGACGCTGGCCCGGGTGTCGGCGGTGAAGAACCTGCTCTCGGCCGTGGTGGGGCTGACCACGCTTGTGGTGTTCGCCCTGTTCGGGCCGGTCAACTGGGCGGCGGTCGCGGTGGTCGCGCCGGCCACGATGCTCGGCGGGTACGTGGGGGCGCGGGTGACCCGCCGCCTGCCGCCGGTGGTGCTCCGGACGCTGATCGTCTGCTTCGGTACGGCGATCGGCCTCTACCTGCTCTGGCGGGCGTTGGGCTGAGCAGCCCCGGGGCCGCTCAGTACGCCTCCCCGACGGGTTCGTGCTCGGCCTGCCGGGCGGCCCGGTTCCAGCGGGACCAGAGCAGCCGTTCGCCGTAGCCAACGGCCATCAGGTGCGCGCAGGTCAGGTAGACCAGCAGGCCGACGGCGAGTACCCCGGCGCCGACCCAGAACGGCAGCGCGAGACTGTGTTCGGCAAGTTTGCCGGCGAGGATCGGGGCGGGTGCGGCGGCACCCCAGCGGACCAGGTTGAACGCGCCCGTGGCGACCCGCCGGTCGGCGGAGCCGAGGCCGAGGGCCAGGTCGGTGAGGTTGGCGTTGGCCATTCCCATGCACAGGCCGGCTACGACGAGCACCACCAGCGACTCGACGGTGCCGGCCGAGGTGGCGAAGAGGACCATGCAGGCCAGCAGGCCGAGCAGCGCCACCCCGACGGTCTGCACCGCGCCGATGCGGTGGGCGAGCCGGTGGCCGATGAGCAGGATGCCGGCGGCCAGGCCGAGGCCCCAGCCGGTGAACGCGAGGCCGAGGGGGATGACGTCGAGGCCGAGGAAGAGCGGCGTGTAGCCGAGCACCACGAAGAAGACGAAGTTGTAGGCGGCGGTGACCACGCAGAGGGTGAGGAACGCCGGCCGGCGGTAGGTGGCGAAGATCTGCCCCAGCCGTACGGGCGGCTGCCGGTGGGTCGGCTCGCGGAGTTTGCGGGCGGCGACCAGCAGGGCGAACACCATGAACACGCCGCAGACGAAGAACGGCAGTCGCCAGCTGATCTCGCCGAGCAGGCCACCGATCAGCGGGCCGACGGCGAAGCCGAGGCCGAGTGCGGTCTCGAAGAGGCCGACCACCCATTCCCGGTCGTTGGCGAGGTTGACCAGGACCACCATGGCGGTGGCGAAGAACATCGCGTTGCCCAGCCCCCACACGCCGCGCAGCACCGACAGTTGCACGATGTCGTTGCTGAACGAGGCGGCGATGGCGGCCAGCCCGACCACGGAGACGCCGGTGACGAGCACCGGCTTGAAGCCGAAGCGTCCGCTGGCCAGGGTCGCCGGGATCATCCCGACGGCCATCACCGCGATGTACGCGGTGAAGAGCAGTTCGACCTGCCAGGCGGTGACGCCGATGGCGGTGCCGATGGCGGGCAGGATGGGGTCCACCACGGCGATGCCGGCGATGGCGAGGAAGGCCACCAGCGTGGTGGCGTAGATGGCACTGCGGTGGGGCTCGGTTCGCCGGTCCACTCCGCCTCCTGTCGGGCCGAAGCCGCATATAGCTGTATCGTACAGGTAATTCTTTTGTATCATACAGCTATGAGTGACGACCAGGCGAAGCGAACGGAGTCGGACGAGGCCACCCTCGGCCGGATCGAAACCGAGGTCGCCCTGTTGATGCGGCTGGGCGAGGCCACCCGCCGGGCCACCGGCAGCGCCGAGCACCGGGTCCTCGACCGGGCGGCGTACGTGATCCTGCGTCACCTGGACGCCACCGGCCCGCAGAACGTCTCGGCGCTGGCCGCCCGGCTCAACCTGGACGGCTCCACGGTCACCCGGCAGGTGTCGGCGCTGCAACGAGACGGCCTGATCGCCCGCGCCCCCGACCCGACCGACGGCCGGGGCACGGTGATCTCCCCCACCCCCGCCGGCCTGCACCGGATGGCCGCCGTCCGGACCGCACGGACCCGGCTCTACGGCGACATCCTCGCCGACTGGTCCCCCACCGACCGGGACACCCTGGCCACCCTGCTGGGCCGGCTCAACCAGGCCCTAGACACCCGCACCCGCCGCCGCTGACCCCTCCCGTCCGCCCGTTCCCCTCCCGCCCGTTCCCCTCCCCTCCGCCCCGGCACCCTCCCGCCCGCTCCGGTGATCAAGAGGTTTACGTCACCTCCAGACCGATGGTTGACGCAAACCTCTTGATCACCGATACCCACCGGGCCGACGGGTGGCCTGACGGCCGGGTCGGTCGCGTGATCAAGAGGTTCGCGTCAGTTTCCAGCGGAATGTTGACGCGAAGCTCTTGATCACCGGAGCGGGGCGGGCGGGAGAGCACGGCGGGAGAGCGGAGCGGGAGGGGCGGGGGCGGGGGCGGGGGCGGGGGCGGGAGAGTCAGGCGACCGGTTCGCGGGCCGAGTCGGCGTCGCGGTCGGGGCCGGGGGTGACGCGGGGGTCGCCCTCGTCGGCGAAGTAGTCGTCGGGGGTGGTGCCGTCCACGCCCTCGGCCACCTTCGCCGCCCGCAGCACCAGCGTCACCAGCGCCGCCACCACCAGGTTGACCAGCACGGCGACGATGCCCACGTAGATCGTCTTCTTGGTGTCGAAGCCGAAGTCGGACAGCGGGAACGCCGAGCCACCGAAGTGCGCCTTCTTCGCTGCGGGGTTGGGGATCTGGTAGAGCATCCACATGCCCAGCCCCATGCCGGCCGCCCAGCCGGCGATCAGCGCGCCCCGGTGGAACCAGCGGGTGTAGAGGCCCAGCGCCACCGCCGGCAGCGTCTGGAGGATGATCACGCCGCCGATGAGCTGGAGGTCGATGGAGAACTGCGGGTCGAGGAAGACGATGCAGGCCACCGCGCCGACCTTGACCACCAGCGAGGTGATCTTCGAGACGTTCGCCTCCTGCGCCGGGCTGGCGTCCCGCTTCAGGTACTCCTTGTAGATGTTGCGGGTGAACAGGTTCGCCGCCGCGATCGACATGATGGCCGCCGGCACCAGCGCGCCGATGCCGATCGCCGCGTACGCCACCCCGGCGAACCAGTCCGGGAACTGCTGGTCGAACAGGACCGGCACCACCGTGTTGCTGTCGACGGTGCCCTCCTTGGCCCCGGGCAGCGGCTTCACCCCGGCCGCGATGGCCATGAAGCCGAGCAGCGCGATCAGGCCGAGCAGCAGGCTGTACGCCGGCAGCGCCGACATGTTCCGCTTGATCACGTCCCGGTTCCGGCTGGCCAGCACGCCGGTGATGCTGTGCGGGTAGAGGAACAGCGCCAGCGCCGACCCGAACGCCAGGGTGACGTACTGGAGCTGGTTGTTGGCGTTGAGCAGGATGCCGTCGTTCGGGTTCGGCGAGGCGGCGAACTTCGCGTCCGCCGCGTCGAAGATCGAACCCCAACCCCCCAGCTTGTACGGCAGGTAGAGCACCGCCACCAGGATCACGATGTAGATCAGGCTGTCCTTGACGAACGCGATCAGCGCCGGGGCGCGCAACCCGGACTGGTAGGTGTAGGCGGCCAGGATCGCGAAGGCGATGATGATCGGCAGGTGCCGCGCCAGCGCGCTGTCCCCGGTGACCCCCATCGTCTTGAGCACCGCCTCGATGCCCACCAGCTGCAACGCGATGTACGGCATGGTCGCGACGATGCCGGTGATCGCGATCAGCAGGGCCAGCACCGGCGAGTCGAACCGGCGGCGGACGAAGTCGGCCGGGGTGACGAACCCGTGCCGGTGCGACACCGACCAGAGCCGGCAGAGCACCAGGAACACCAGCGGGTAGATGACGATCGTGTACGGCACGGCGAAGAACCCGGCCGCGCCCGCCCCGAACATCAGCGCCGGCACCGCCACGAACGTGTACGCCGTGTAGAGGTCACCGCCGACCAGGAACCAGGTGATCCAGCCGCCGAAGCTACGCCCGCCGAGCCCCCACTCGTCGAGGTGCGCCATGTCCTTCGGCGCCCGCCACCGGGCCGCCACGAAACCCATCGCGCTGACCAGCAGGAAGAGGGCCGAGAATACGATGATCTCGGTAAGATGATCACGCCACATCAGTGGTTTCCCCGCTTCTTGGTCATCTGGTAGACCAGCGTGGTGGTGGCCACCCCCAGCAGGATCCAGACCAGTTGCAGCCAGTAGAAGCGCGGGAAGCCGAAGATCCGGGGCGAGTCCGCGTTGAACAGCGCCGGGATCAGCGGCACCACGATCGGTACGAAGAGCAACCAGTTCCAGGGGCTGCGGTCCTTCGCCCTGGACGACGCCGTGCGCGGCGTCTCCGGTTCGGCAGCGGTCATCAGACCTACCTCCGGTAGTCGTTCCGGCCAGTAACGGCCGGACGCTACGACCCGGTGCAGCCGGTCACGATCAATCGGCGCACGACGATGCGCCCAACGGCGGCCCGGCTGCGCCGAACGGCACGACGCATCGACCGACGACGAACCGGCCCGGGATTCCCGGGCCGGTTCGGGGGACGATCCGCAATCAGCGGACCGGTAGGTGGGCGGTGTCGTTGACGGAACGGACCGCGACGCCCCCGTCGGGCCACATGTCGAGCACCGAGATGCCGGCCGCGTCCAGGTAGAGCCGGTGCAGGAAGGCGTCGCCGGCCGCGAGGGCGTCGCGCAGGGCCAGCTTGATCGGCGAGACGTGCGAGACGACCACGACGGTCTCCCCGGGGTACGCCTCCCGCAGCGCCACCATCGCCCGATCGACCCGCTGCCCGACCTCGGTGAACGACTCACCGCCCGGCGGGGCGACCCGGGTCGAGGCGAGCCAGGCGTCCAGTTCGCCGGGCCACCGGTCGCGGACCTCGGCGAAGGTGTGCCCGTCCCAGTCGCCGAAGTCGCACTCGATCCAGTCGTCCTGCGGGCGTACCGGCAGACCACCGAGCGCGGCGGCGATCGCCCCGGCGGTGGCCGTACACCGGGACAGCGGGGAGCTGAGCACGGCCGCGACGGACGGGGCCAGCGCCGCCACCCGGGTGGCGGTGGCCCGTGCCTGGGCCTGACCGGACTCGGACAGCGGCACGTCGGCGCGGCCGGCGTAGCGGTGCTGCACGGTCCACTCGGTCTCCCCGTGCCGGACCAGGATCAGCCGGGTGGCGGTGAAGCTCGGCCTCGGCTCCCAGGACGCCTTGGTGGTCGCCGGGTCGGTGCCGGTGGACGGGGTGGCGGCACGGGCGGCCACCTCGCGGTCCTGCGCCCGGCCGGGCCTGCCGGCGGCGGTGTCCATCGCGGCGTTCGCCAGGGCGTCGGCGTGCCGGTTGCGTTCCCGGGGGATCCAACTGAACCGGACCGACTCGAAGCGGTCGACCAGCGCGGCGGCCTGCGCGGCGAGTGGACGCAGCCCGGGGTGCTTGATCTGCCACCGGCCGCACATCTGCTCGACCACCAGCTTCGAGTCCATCCGGGCGTCGACCTCGGCCGCGCCCAGCTCGGCGGCGGCCTCCAGCCCGGCGATCAGCCCCCGGTACTCGGCGACGTTGTTGGTGGCCGTCCCGATCGACTCGGCCCGTTCGGCCAGCACCTCGCCGGTGACCGGGTCCCGGACCACTGCACCGTAACCGGCCGGCCCCGGGTTGCCCCGGGACCCGCCGTCGGCCTCGATGACGACCGCGCGCACCGCCACCGGGCTACAGCCCCGACTCGTTGGTACGCACCATGATCCGGCGGCAGTCCTCGCAGCGGACCACCTCGTCCGGGTCCGAGCGGCGGATCCGGGCCAGGTCCGCGCCGGACAGCTCCAACCGGCAGCCGCCGCAGCGGCCCGCGGTGAGCAGCGCCGCGCCGAGACCGGTGTCCTCGCGGATCTTGTCGTAGAGGGTGACCAGGTCGGCGGGGAGGTCGGCGGCGAGCGGCTTGCGCGCCCCCTGCTTGAACTCCTCCTCCTTGGCGATCGCGGCCAGGCTCTCGTCGCGGCGCTGCTCGACGGCGGCCCGCCGGTCCCGGGCCTCGGCGATGCGGGCCTCGATCCCGTCGAGGGTGGCCTGTGCCGTCTCCCGCTGCTCCATCAGTTCCAGCTCGGCGTCCTCCAGGTCACCCTGGCGGCGGTTGAGCGAGACCAGCTCGTGCTGGAGCGCCTCCAGCTCCCGGGCCGGCCCGCTGCCGCTGGCCAGCCGGGCCTCGTCCTTGCTCTTGCGGGCCCGGACCTGGTCGATGTCCTTCTCCAGCCGGGCGATGTCCCGGTCCAGGTCGTCCACGGCGACCTGGGCGCGGACCCGCTCGTCCTCCAGGGCGGACAGCTCCCGGGCCAGGCCCTCCAGCTCGGCCCGCTCGGGCAGCGACCGGCGGCGGTGGGCGAGCTGGGCGAGGGTGGTGTCGATCGCCTGGAGGTCGAGCAGGCGGCGCTGGACCTGGGGTTCAGCCTTCACGGTCGGGGCTCCTTGTCGTCCATCGCGGGTGCGGCGGCGTGCACGGTCCACGGGTCGGTGTCCAGGTCGGACACCACGGTCTCGACGCCGAAGCCGGCCCGCAGGTGGGCGGCCACGTCGTCCAGCCAGGGTCGTTCGGTCGCCCAGTGTGCGGCGTCCAGCAGGGCGGGCCCACCGGCGGCGAGGTGCTCACCGGCGGGATGGTGCCGCAGGTCGGAGGTGAGGAACGCGTCCGCACCGGCGGCGGCCGCCGCGGCCAGGAAGCCGTCGCCGGAGCCGCCGCTGACCGCGAGGGTACGCACGATACGCGCGGGATCGCCCCCGGCGCGAACCCCCCAGACGGTGGCGGGCAGGACGGCGGCGGCACGCTCGGTCAACTCGGCGAGCGTCAACGGGGCGGGCAGCTCACCGACCCGGCCGATGCCCCGGCCACCGCCGGCCGCCGCCGACCCCGGCGCGGAGGGTTGCAGCGGGCGCAGGCCGGTCAACCCGAACCGGGCGGCCAGCGCGTCGGAGACGCCCGGCGCGGCGATGTCGGCGTTGGTGTGCGCCACGTACAGGGCCACCCCGGCGCGGATCAGGTCGTGCACGATCCGCCCCTTCCAGGTGGTCGGGGCGACCGAGGAGACGCCGCGCAGCAGCAGCGGGTGGTGCGCGACGATCAGGTCGGCACCGGCGGCGAGCGCCTCGGCGACCGTCTCGGGGACGACGTCGACCGTGCCGTAGACGCGGCGGACCGGGTCGGTGGGCTCACCGAGCACCAGACCGACCCGGTCCCACTCCTCGGCCCAGGCGGGCGGGTAACACCGATCCAGCTCGGCAACCACATCGGCGACGGACGGCGGGGACGCGGTTGTGCTCACGGCCGGTCAGCTTACCGGCGCACGGTGGCGGCCACGCCCACGCCCGTCGACGGGGTCAGGCGGCCGAGGTGGCCCGGGAGCGACCCGGCAGGGCCGCGACCGCCGCCTCCCAGGGGAAGGCGTGCAGGTGCCGTTCCCCCGTACCGGGTGGGTGCAGCGGGTAGACGTCGTCACCGAACAGCACCGTGGCACCCCACTCGGCCAGCCGCCGCAGGCCGGTCTGGAAGGCCGGGTGCGCGGCCATCGCCACGTTGGTGAACGGCACCACCACCACCGGCACTCCCCGGCCCTGCCCCTCGACGAGCAGGCCCAGCGCCAGGGTGTCGGTGATCCCGGCCGCCCACTTGTTGACCGTGTTGACGGTGGCCGGGCAGACCAGCATCGCGTCGGCGGGGGGCAGCAGGTCCGGGTCGCCCGGGTTCTTGTAGTGGGTACGCACCGGGTGCCCGGTCTGCCGGGCCAGCGCGGCCCGGTCGACGAACTTCGCCCCGTCGGGCGTGGTGACGACGCAGACCTCCCAGCCGTCGTCCTGGGCCAGGCCGACGAGTCGATCGAGGTGACGGGCCAGCGGCGAGCCGCAGGCGATGACGTAGAGCACTCCGCGGTGCTCACTGCTCTGGTGGGGGCTGCCGCTCATCCGGCCGCCGCCGTGTTCATACTCCGACTCCCATCTGCTCAGCCAACTCCGCAATCGGCGCGGGCAACGCACCCCGTGTGCGACGCAGCACGTCGGTCATCACTTCGTGGGCGATGGGTCGGCAGCGGATCTCGGACGGGGCCAGCCGGTCCCCGCGCAGCAGCATCTCCCCCGCCATCGCGACGTCACCGAGCTGGCTGTAGCCCCGGGCCAGGTCGAGCAGGTGGTGGGCCCGCCGCTCGGGCAGCAGCCCGTTGAAGCTCGGCTCGGGGATGCGCTGGTGGATCTCCACCGCCCGCCCGCCGTCGCCCAGCTCCACGGCGGCGGCGGCCCGGTGCAGCTCCAGGTTGGTCGGGCCGAACGAGGTCCAGTAGTGGTTCTGGTCGCTGCCGAGCATCAGCGCCGCCTCGCCCGCCCCGTACAGCAGGTCCTCGACGGCGTCGGAGTCGCCGAACCGGGCGGCGGCCATCGCGCCCTGCAACAGCAGCATGCCGTAGACGGAGAGCCGGTCCGGTGCGCTGTCGTTCAGGCCGCCGGGGGCGAGCTGGTTGGCGATGCTGAGGTTCAGCTCCAGGGCGGGTCGGGCCCGACCCATCGCCACCAGCGCGTTGCAGACCCGGGCCGTGGCGACACCGGCCAGGAGCTGGTCGTCGGCGCGCTGGGCGACCGCCATCGACCGGTCGGCGGCCAGCCAGGCCAGCTCGCACTCGCCCAGCTTGCGCAGCACCGAGGAGGCGATCTGGTAGACCTGCCCGAGCAGGTGGGCGGCCTCCCGGCCCGGCTCGCCGCCGTAGCCGGCGTCGGCGGCCTGGGCGTCGCGCAGCAGTTTCGGCAGCGCCCGGGTGAGCATCGCGTAGCGGCCGTACTGGTAGGTGAGCCAGGCGTGGCTGACGGCCTTGCGCAGGTCGGCCAGGGGCGGCGGGTACGACACCCCGTCGAAGTACGCGGTCATCGACGAGTACTGCTCCAGGGCGGCCCGGATCTCCTGCACCTCGAACTGGTCGATGCAGCTCAACGCGTCGGTACGCCGTTCCGGGTCCTTGCCGAGCAGCAGTTGCACGTCGATCCGCAGGATCACGGCGATCTCGTACAGCACGGAGAACTTGTCCAGCCGACGGACCCCGCGCTCGACCTTGTCGACCCAGCTCTTGGACTTGCCGAGTCGGTCGGCGAAGACCTGCTGGGACATCTTCCGTCGCCCGCGCCAGTAGGCCACCCGTCGCCCGATCGGAAGCTCGTCCATCTTCTCCTGTTCCTCCCCCTGCCGGGTCGGCCGGCCGGGCTCCGGCCGACCCGCACCGGGCGCCTTCGATCCGTCCGCCCAGGTCGCCGCTGGTCGCACAGCGTGTACGTCACACGTACAGCCAGTTCTCATACCTTCGTGCAAGTTGCACGAGCCGTTCGTCAGGTCAACGATCCCGGATCACGACAGTGACGGCGCTCGACGTGAGGGGTGGCGGTGACCGGTCGAGGCCAGAGGAGAGCACGGGACATGTGGGGGAACGTCGGGCCACGGGTCGCCCAGCTGGCCCCGATCGAACGGGTCCGGCTGCGCCGGATCGCCGTGCGGTACGCGGTGCACGGCTGGGAGGTGACCCCCGGCGCCTGCCTGGCGCGCAGCCGGTTCGTCTGCGGCCGGGCCGGTTGTCCCACCGTCGGCTGCCATCCCGCGCTGGAGAACTGGGAGCGGGGGGCGAGCACCGACCCGGCCCGGGTCGCCACCTGGTGGCGCAGCCGCCCGCACGGGGTGCTGCTGCCCACCGGCCGCGCCTTCGACGTGCTGGAGGTGTCGGCGCACCTGGGCCGGCGACTGCTCGACGCCGTACCCGGGCACCCCGCCGGTCCGGGTGTCCGGGGCCCGGTGGTGGTGACCCCGACCGGACGCTGGATGTTCCTGGTCCGCCCCGGCGACCCGCTGCGCCCCGAGCTGGAACACTGCTTCCACGTCGTGCGGCACGGCACCGGCTCGTGGATCCCGGCACCCCCCACCCGGCTGCCCGAGGGCCCGGTGCGCTGGGCGGTCGCCCCGGAGCAGGCCCGCTGGCGGCTGCCCGACTCGTACCTGCTGCAGAACACCCTGATCGAGACGTTGCGGGCCGACGGGGTGACGCTGACCCCGGAACTGCTGCCCGGCCAGCTTCCGCTGCCCCGCCGCGGCCACTGACCGGCCGGTCACCGGACAGTCGGTCACCGAGCGGCCGGCAGCGGCGGGGCGGGACGCGGCCGGGTCGGGTTCCCGCCAGCGTCCCCGCCGACGCCGGACTCGTTGCACACCACGACGGCGCGCACGCGCCACCGGAGCGGGGGTACGACATGGCCAGGGACGAGATGCGGCACACCGGCGGCACCGAACCGCCGTACCGGCGGCGGCCCCGCCGCTGGTCGGACACCCGACCGGCCGGCTCCCGCCCCGGTCGCCCCCGGCCGACCGGCTCCCGCCCGGCCGGCACCCACCGCACGGCCCGGTGAACACCCCCACCGGCAGGTGACCCCGCCATGTCGACGCCTCAGCCGGCCAGCGGCAGGGCGACCGAACGCAGCAGCCGACCGTCGTCGGTGACCACCGCGTGCAGGTGACCGGGGAGCCGGTCCAGCCAGCCGACGCCGGCCACGCCCATCGCCACCGCCGCCGTGGCGTACGCGTCGGCGACACCCAGGTCCGGGCCGACCACGGTGACCGAACGCAACCCCCGGGCCGGTACGCCCCGACGCGGATCGAGCACGTGGTGCCCCCGTTCGTAGACGCCCGAGGTGGCCACGGCCAGGTCCGTGCCGGTGAGCACCAGGCAGGTGGCGTCCGCGTCCCACGGGTGCCGCACACCGATCCGCCACGGCCGCCCCGACGACGAGTGCCCGCGTACCCGGACGTCGCCGCCGGCGTTGAGGCAGTGGTCGACCGCCCCGGCGGCCACCAGCCGGTCCGAGGCGACCTGGGCGGCCCAGCCCTTCACGTAGCCGGACGGGTCCAGCCGGCCGGTGGCGTACGCGTCGAAGAAGCCGTCGGTGTCGGCCCACAGGTCGGCGCAGCGGGCCAGCACGGCGCGCAGGTCCGCCGATGCACCGGCCGGCGGCAGGTCCCCCCGGTCGAGGCGGCGCACCTCGCTGTCCTCGCGGTAGGTGGTGAACCGGGCGTCGACCTCGCGCAGCCAGCGGAACGTGTCGTCGGCCAACTCCCGCAGGGTGGCGGCGGGCAGGTCGGTGGCGAGGTCCAGGCTGATCGCCGTACCCATGACCTGTTCGACCCGGCGCAGGCCGGGCCGGGTCGACGCCGCGTCCACCTAGCGTGCCTGGTCTAGGGCGGCCTGCAACGACCGCCGGTAGCCGTCGCTGGTGGCGGTCGCCTGGGAGACCGTGTCCAGGTTCGCGCCCTGCTGGCGCACCACGTCGCCGGCGGTGCCGCTGTAGGCGGCGTCGACCCGGTCGCTGCGCAGGTCGGACTGGCCGCCCTGGGGCAGTTCCACGGCCACCGCGTCGACGATCCGCGTTCCGGACACGGTGATCCGCACCTGCACGTTGCCGAACTCGGTGGAGACCACCGGGCCGGTGACCGTGCGGGTGGTGGACTTCGGCGCCGTGGTCCGGCCGGCTGCCGGGGTGCGGCGGGTGCCGGTGTCCCCGCCGGGGGTGCTCCGCCGGGCGGCCGGGGTGCGGCCGGCGGTGGGGTCGGGGCGTCCGGTCGGCCGGGGCGTCGCGGTGGTCCGCTGCGGCGTCGCGCCGGGGGTGGCGGGTTCGGTACGGTCCGGCGTGCCGACTGGTACGCCGGCCGGCAGTTCCCGGGCGACCTGGCGGTCCTGCGGTGCGCCCTTGAGCACCACCAGGGCGGTGGTGCCGGCGGCCAGCCCGGTGATCGCGAGCAACGCGCGACGCATGTCAGGTGCCCTCCTACAGCTCGAACGGGGCGAGGTGGATCTGCCGGCGGGGCACGCCGGCCTGCCGGAGCACCCGCACCGAGGAGTCGACCAGCCCCTGCGGGCCGCACAGGTAGACGTCGCGGCGGGTCAGGTCGGGCACCAGCCGGCGCAGCCCGTCCGGGCTCATCACCTGGCGGGGGCCGGCGTCGTCGCGGGAGCCGATGACGTACCAGACGGAGGTCTGCCGGGCCTGGGCCAGCCAGTCCAGCTCGTGCTGCAACAGCACGTCGGCCGGGGTGCGGGCCCGGTAGATCAGGGCCGCGCCGGCGGGCAGTTCCTCCAGCATCGCCCGCAGCGGACCGATGCCACTGCCACCGGCGATCAGCAGGGCACGCTCCCGGGTGCGGTGCGCGGCGGTGAACGTGCCGGACGGTCCCTCCACCCAGACCCGGGTGCCCGGGTCGAGGTCACGCAGGTCCCGGGTGTGCCCGCCGACCACCTTCACGGTCAGCCGCAGCCAGCGGCCGTTCGCGGCGGCGGAGAGCGAGAACGGGTGCGACTGCCACCAGCAGCCCCGGGCCAGGAACCGCCAGCGCAGGTACTGTCCGCCGAGCGGGTCGAGCTGGTGCAGCCGGCGGCCGGTGAGGTAGATCGACACGGTGTCCGGGCTCTCCGCCACCACGTCGGCCACCCGCAGCCGGTGCCGCCGGTTGAGCAGCACCGGCGCGACCAGCCGACCCCACACCAGGGCGGCGGCGACCAGCAGGTAGCCGGCGGTCCAGCCGGTGCGGACCGGGCCGGACGGGAAGAGCTGCGCGCCGTTGCTGAACTGGTGGCCGAAGCCGAGCAGCAGTGCCAGGTAGCTGGTCAGGTGCAGGTGGTACCAGAGTTCGTAGGGCATCGCCCGGCGGACCGCCCGGATGCCGGTGCCGCCGACGAGCACCAGGATGCCGGCCGCGGCGAACGCGGACACCATGTCGTCGAAGTCGCGCAGCAGCATCCCCACCTGGGCGGTGACCCGGTTGCCCCCGGTGCGCGCGTAGCCGACCACCAGCAGCGACAGGTGCGCCAGCACCGCCACCAGCAGGGTCGCGCCGAGGTCCCGGTGCACCCGGGACAGCCGCTCGCCGCCGACCCCGCGTTCCAGCACGCCGAGGCGGCTCATCATCAGCACCTGCACCAGCAGCAGGTAGCCGGCGACCAGGCCGGTGACCCGGCCGGCGGCGGTGAGCACGTCGGCGGTGCCGGTCAGCGAACCGGCCGGGGTGTCGAGCCACCACGGCAGCACCGCGGCCACCAGTCCGGCCCAGAACAGCGCGGACAGCACCCGCCGGCCGGCGGACCCGCGCCGGGGCCGGGCCGGCGGCGGGGGTACGGACGCAGCCGGCCGGCCGCCGTACCCGGACGTTCCCCGGGTACGGCGGCCGGCGGCGGGCAGGTCCTGATAGGTCACGCGTAGAGCTTCATCGGGGTGTACTTCCGGCGCGGGAAGATCTTGTCGACCTGGGCGGTGGTCAGCCCGAACCGGCCCTGCGCCACCGCGCCGTACACGTCGAACATGTTGTTGTACTCGGGTACGTCGCCCGAGTCCAGGTCACTCAGGCCGTCCCAGCGGCCCAGCAGCGAGCCGGCGAGCTTACGGCCGGACAGGATGGTGACCACCCCGCCGTGGCCGTGGTCGGTGCCGCCGCCGTTGGAGGCGACCCGGCGGCCGAACTCACTGGACACCATGATGGTGACGTCGGCGGCCCGCTCGCCGAGGTCGGTGAAGAAGGCCGCCATCGCCTTCGCCAGCTCACCGAGCCGGCGGTGGAGCTGGCCGCCGGAGCGGGTGCCCTGGTTCTCGTGGGTGTCGTAGCCACCCATCCCGACCGTGGCGACCCGGACGTTCGCCCCACCCTTGATCAGCTGGGCGAGCTGCCCGAAGGCGTACCCGACGCCCTCGTACGTCACGCCCAGCGCCGGCTGGTACGGCTTGGCGGCGAGCTGCTGGGCGGTGGACAGCGCGCCCATCCCCTCGATCACCGCCTCCTCGACCGGGTGGTTGATGCCGGTGAACAGGCCCCGGATCGCCTTCTCGGTGGCCGCCCGGTAGCGGTCGTCGCCGTTGAGCCGCAGCGAGCCGACGCTGTTGAGCGACAACGCGCCGTTGGTGCCGACCAGCGAGCGGGGCAGGGTGCTGCCGATGCCGACGCTGCGGAACGCGGTGCCCTTGCCGAGGGCGTCGACGAGGCTGTCCAGCCAGCCCCGGCCGCCGGTCTCGCTGGGCAGGCCACCGAGGTTGCAGGCGTCGGCGGCCTGGAAGTGGCTGCGGGACAGCCGCTCGTCGGAGACTGCCGGGACGAAACCGAGCTGGCCCGCCTTCAGCCACTTCTCCAGCGGGGCGAACGCGCTGGTCAGCTTGAAGCCCCGGCCCAGGGCCAGCGAGTCGCCGTCGAGCAGCAGGTCGGGGCGGGCCTTGGCGAGCACCGGGTCGTCGGCGGGGGCGACCAGGCTCAGCCCGTCCAGCCCGCCGTAGAGGAAGACGTGGATCAGGGTGCCGGTCTTCGTCGCCGCGAACGACGCCGAGGTGGTGACGAACTGGGCGGTGGCCAGGGCGGTGGCGGTGGCGGCGGCACCGGCGACGAACGTCCGCCGGGTCACCCCGCGCCCGTCCTGCTGGGCCTCCTCCAGGTTCTCCAGCCGGCGGTACCGGTCGGCCTCGGCGGCGTTCTCGGCGGCGACCATGTCGGCTTCGGCGCGCAGCAGTGCCTGCGCCGGGTCGTCGGCGAGCCGGCGCAGGTCGGGGCACTCGGGGTGCAGGGGGAACGCGGGCACGGTCTTCTCCATCGGGTGCGTCACCGGCTTCTCCATCGTCTGCCTCACCGCAGGTGGTGCTGGGGGGAGGCGAGGATCGCCCGCGCGACGGCGGCGATCGCCCCGTTGAACGTGGCGTCGACCCGGGCGGTGGCGGACACCCCGGCCACGCCGAGGATCAGGTTCCGCTCCCGCGTCGACAGCTTCTGGTGCACCAGCCGCTTGGCCAACGCGTCCACGTATGCCCCGGCGGTGGTCGGCGGCTCGGCCACCAGCTTCTCCGGCCGGGTGTAGGTGAACTGGCTGCGGTTGCCGGCGATCAGGTCGGCGGCCTCGTTCCAGCCGTTGACCATCGTCCCGGCCGACATCCAGGCGACGTAGACGTCGGGGTAGCCGTCGGGGGTGGGCTGGCCCATCGGGTACTGGCCCAACTCGCGCAGCTTGTCGTGGATCTGGCGCAGCCCCTGGGCGAACGCGGTGCGTTTGCTGTCGCCCTGCCGGAAACCCGGCCCGGCCTGCGGCCCGACGCCCAGCGTCCGGTAGGTGGCGACCAGGTACTCCATCGGCCGGCGCACCTTCTGCCCGACCGCCGCCCAGAACTCCGAGGAGCTGAACAGCGACATCAGCAGCGGCTTCACCGAGCCCTTGTTGACGATGTAGATCTGGGTGAGCCGGTCCACCAGGGACTTCGGCGGGGTGTCCGAGACGAACCGGGTGGCCAGGCTGCGGGCCACGTACCTGGCGGTCGACGGGTGCAGCGCGAGGTAGGTGAGGTACGCGTCGATGACCTGGTCGGCCTTCTTCGGGTCGGTCGAGTCGTTGGGGTGGCTGAAGCCGAGGATCTTCACCTTGCCCCGGTAGTGCCGGTCGTGGCGGAAGACGTACCTCCCGTCGTCGACGCCCCGGCCGGTCTGGAGCAGGGCGGCCTGCCGGACGTCCTTCTCGGTGTAGCCGCCGTCGACCCCGACCGAGTACAGCTCCAGGTTCTCCCGGGCCAGGTTCTCGTTGACCGCGTCGGCCCGGGAGTCGTTCTGGTTGAGGTAGAGCAGCAGCGCCGGGTGCTTGTTCGCCGCCACCAGCATGTCCGGGTAGCTGCCCATGGCGTGCTTGCGGACCACGTCCCGGTCGAACGAGTTCCGGTACGCCTCACCGCCGTCGAAGTCCGCCGCGACGTGCAGGAAGTCGTTCCAGAAGTCGACCATCACCTCGTAGAGCTGCCGCTGCGACCAGATCTGCCGGGCCAGCGTGGCGTCGACCATCTCCTTCTCCGGCTGTGCGCCCCGCTCGTTGAGCTGCTCCCGCTGGTCGCGTACCTGCTGGGAGGTGAGGGCGAGGCTGGGCAGCTCGGCGAGCTTCAGCTCGGCGGCGCTCGGTGCGATCTTCTCCGGGTCGAGCTGCTGGCGTACCCAGGCGTCGATACCCATCCGCCTGATGTCGGCGAGCACCTTCGGGGTGGCGCCGAAGGTGGCCCGGCTGGCCAGGTGCCGGACGGGGTCCTTGGCCAGCACCGTCTTGACCGTCACCGGGGTATGCGCCGCCGCGTCGGCCGGGCCGGAGAAGGTACGCCCGCCGCTGGGCGAGTTCTTCTTCAGCGCCGCACCGGCCCGGGAGCCCATGTAGCTCTCGTTCTGCTCGGTGTAGGTGCGTACCGTGCTGGGCTGCTGACCGCTGGGCCGGGCCGGCGTGCCGTCGGTGGTGGTCGCGCCGGTGGCGTCCCCGGCCGCGTCGTCGCCGAACAGGCCGCGCACCTGGGGGCTCATCGCCAGCGCCGCGCCGCCGGCCACCACCGCGGCGGTGCCGCCCAGCGCGACCAGGGCGCGCCGTCGGCCGACCCGGTCACGGTCGTCGCCGTCGTCGTCCAGGTGGGGCAGTCCGGTGCCGGCCGGCTGGTGTAACGCCTGCCGACCCAGTCCCTCGGGCCCCACCCACTGTGGACCCCGGGACACCGGCGGCGGCCCGTACGGCACGGCCGGGACCTCGTACGCCGGGGTGTGCGGTCGATGCGGTGGCACGTTCTGGTCGGCCATGTACCGGTCCCGTTTTCTTTCGATGCGCCGTACCGCTGCGACCGGGGGCGGGGCGGAGGGTGCGGCGGCGGCTGCCGGAGGAGTTGCCACGGGAAGGTAGCCAAGGGCTGAGCTGCCGACAAGGCAGGTCACGGCCGTCGGCGGGGGCACTTAAGGTGCCGCTGTGCGACGTCACCGGACGGGTGGTTCCGCCCCGGCCGGGCCGCACCGTCCCCAGCAGGGAGGACGTGTCCGGCCGCGCCCCGGCCGTGACGTTTTGGCGGTACGTGTCCCGGCGCGGGGCGTTCACCGGCACAGCGAAACTTAAGCCCCCGGTAAGCCGGTGCTGAGGTGCTCCGCGCCCGCCCGGCCCGGTTCCGGGCGGCCCGTCCCCGGTTGCTCCCGGCCCCGCCCCGCAGGCGGCGCCCGGGGCCGAAAGTAGCAGCAGGAGCAGGGCGTGACCGGCCGCCGCAGCGGGTAAGCCGCCGAACCGCTGAAGCCTGAGGGGAAGGCACCGCCATGCTCAGCAAAGAGGATCAGCGCAGGTTCGAACAGATCACCCGGCAGCTCCGGGAGAGCGACCCGAAGTTCTTCGCGCGACTCGACCATCGGATCCGGGCCCGACGCGGGCGCTGGCTGATGCTGCTGACCGTCATCCTGTGGGCGTCGCTGCCCGCGATGACCGTCCTGGCCGGACGGACGGCGGGCGCGGCGTGCGTCGTCGTCCTGGCGGCCAACACCGGCCTGATGTGGCACTTCCGGCACCGCTGGCGCTGACCGCACGGCCATGATCGACACCAGGGGCGCGATGGTGCGGCACCGCAGCGACGGGACACCCCGACATCGCCCCACTGGTGTCGATCATGACCCGCGCGCCGGGTCAGCCCGGGTCGAACGCCCGGTAGGCCCGACGTAGGCGTTCCAGCAGGCCGGGGCCGCCGATTACCGCCGCGGGTGAGCCGAGCTGCCGCAGCAGCAGCTCCGGGCCGGTGGCCAGGACGGTCGGCCGGTCCGGCAGCGGTACCGGCGACACCCAGAACCGGTCCACCGCCCCGGTGAGCGGCACGTCGGGCAGGTCGGCGAGCACCCGGGCCGCCCCTGCGGCGGCCCGCACACCGTCCACGACCGACGGTACGTGGGCCGGTGGCGGGTCGGACGGCCCGGCGACCTGACCGGCGGCGGAGGGTGGCCCGGTGACCGGCCCGACGGCGGAGGGTCCGCCGGCCGGCGTTCGGTCGTCGTGGGCCGACCCGACAGCGTCGGCGCGGAGGGTGCGCAGCCGGCCCAGTAACGCGTCGCGGCTGCGGCCCCGCCAGTGCAGCAACTGGAACGGGTCGGCGTCGAACGCCTCGGCGAGCAGGTAGAACGTCGCCGCGAGGTGCTTGCACGGCACCGCGACGTCGGGGCAGCCGCAGCGCTGGGTCAGCTCCCCCACCGACCGGGGGAACAGCGGCGCGCCCGCGGCGGCGAACAGTTCCTCCAGCTCGGCCGGCAGGTCACCGGCGAGCAGCCGGGCGCTGAAGAACGCCTGCCCGGCCAGCTCCCGTTCGACCCGGCCCCAGAGCGCGTCCGGAAACGGCGGCAGGGTGATGGTCACCGGGTAGGGCCGGGGCCGGGACCCCTGCACGCTCGCCTCGACCCGCCCGGGTGACACGTCGAGCCGGAGCACCTGACCACGGCGCGCGTACGCCCGGCCCCGGGTGAGCCGGGTGCCCAACGCGAACGACTCCAGCACCTCCAGGAAGCGCCGGGACCACCAGGAGACCCCGATCGCGCCCCGGGTACTGCGCGCCTTCAGCCCGCCGTCGACCCGGCGCGGCGGCCCGAACCCGGCGAACGGGCCCTCCGCCCCGGCGTCCCGGGGGCTCACTCGACCACCGCCCCTGCTTCCAGGGAGAACAGCTCCCGCAGTTGCCCGGTGGACAGCTCGGTGATCCACTGCTCGCCGCTGCCCACCACGGACGCGGCCAGCCCGCGCTTGTCGGCGATCATGGCGGCCACCTTCTCCTCGACGGTGCCGGCGCAGACGAACTTGCGGACCTGCACCCGCCGCCGCTGGCCGATCCGGAACGCCCGGTCGGTGGCCTGGTCCTCCACCGCCGGGTTCCACCATCTGTCGACGTGCACCACGTGGTTGGCGGCGGTCAGGGTCAGCCCGGTGCCGCCGGCCTTGAGGGAGAGCACGAACAGGGCCGGGCCGTCCGGGGACTGGAACCGGGTGACCAGGTCGTCCCGGTCGGCCTTGCCGACGCCGCCGTGCAGGTAGAGCACCTCCCGGCCGAAGCGCGCCGACAGGTGCCCGCGCAGCAGCGCGCCGAACTCGGCGTACTGGGTGAACAGCAGGGCCTTCTCGCCGGCCGCGAGCACCTCGTCGAGGATCTCCTCCAGTCGTTGCAGCTTGCCGGAGCGGCCGGCCAGCGGCGAGGAGTCGTGCAGCAGTTGGGCGGGGTGGTTGCAGACCTGCTTGAGCCGGGTCATCGTGGCCAGCACCAAGCCACGGCGTTCCATCCCGTCGCTCGACTCGATCCTCGCCAGCATCTCGTCGACGATCGCCCGGTAGAGCGACGCCTGCTCGGCGGTGAGGTTGCAGACCACCTCCATCTCCAGCTTCTCGGGCAGGTCGCTGATGATCGAGGAGTCGGTCTTGAGCCGCCGCAGCACGAACGGGCCGGTGACCCGGCGCAGCCGGGCCGCCGCCTCGGTGTCGCCGTGCCGCTCGATCGGCACCGCGTACGACTGCCGGAAGCTGCTGGCCGGGCCGAGCAGGCCGGGGTTGGCGAACTGCATGATCGACCAGAGGTCAGCCAGCCGGTTCTCCACAGGCGTACCGGTGACGGCGATCCGGTGCCGGGCGGGCAGCGCCCGGACCGCCTCGGCCTGCCGGGTGGCCGCGTTCTTGATCGCCTGGGCCTCGTCGACCACCACCCGGTGCCAGCCGACCGACGCCAGCGCGACCGCGTCCCGCGCGGCCACCGCGTACGTGGTGAGCACCAGGTCGGCCGCGTGCACGACCTGGTCGAACGTGTCGTCCCGGGCCCGGTCCGCGCCGTGGTGCACGTGCACCCGCAGCCCGGGGGTGAACCGGGCCGCCTCCCGCTGCCAGTTGCCGACCAGCGACATCGGACAGACCAGCAGGGTCGGCCCGGCGTCCGGCGGGTCCCCGGCGAGCAGGGCCAGCAACTGCACGGTCTTGCCCAACCCCATGTCGTCGGCGAGCACCCCGCCGAGCCCGAGCGACTGGAGGAACACCAGCCAGGCCAGGCCGCGTCGCTGGTAGGGCCGCAGGGTGCCCTTGAAGGCCGGCGGCGGGTCCAGCGGGACGAGCCGCCGTTCGGCCTGCCCGGCGAGCAGGTCACCGAGCGGGCCGTCGGCGCTCACCGCAAGCACCGGCAGGGCGTCCGGCGTCTCCGCCCCGGCCAACCCCATCCGCAGCAGGTCGGCGACGGTCAGCTCGCCGGAGTCGCGCAGCAGCCGCAGGCCGGCGGCCAACCGTTTCGGGTCCAGCTCCACCCACCGGCCGCGCAGCCGCACCAGCGGGGTCTTCAAAGCGGCCAGGGCGGCCAACTCGTCGGCGTCGACCGTCTCGTCGCCGAGCGCCACCTCCCAGCGGTAGTCGACGAGCGCGTCCAGCCCGAGCGCCCCGGTCGCGGCGACCGTGCCCGGGGCGGTCCGGCTGCGGGCCTGCAACCGGGCGCCGAGCCGCGCCGCCGGACGCCGCCACCAGGACGGCAGCAGCACCCCGAACCCGGCGGCGTGCAGCACCGGCGCGCCCTCGCGCAGGAACCGGTGCGCCCCCTCGACGTCCAGCTCCAACTGCTCCGGTGCGGGAGTGCGTAACGCGCCGTCCAGCTCCGGCCAGAGCCGCCCGGCCCGGCCCAGCTCGGCCAGCAGGGTCTCCTGCGGGTCGCCGCAGCGGCCGGCGAGCGCCGGTAGCCGCTCCGGGTGCCGCCAGACGTCACCGGCGGCGACGTGCAGGCCCGGCTCGTCGGCGGCCTGGAGACCGAACTCGACGCGCCACCGGCCCCCCTGCCCGATCACGGTCGACGGGTCGGCCGGCACCACGGTCAGGGCGTCGACGATCTCGTCGTCGGCCGGCTCCACCAGCCGGAAACTCGCCCGGACCGGGCCGCCGACGGCGTCGCGCTGCCAGGCGTCCAGCTCGGCACGGAGGATGGCCAGCGCATCCGGTTCGGCGGTGAACCGCCGCTGCGGGCCGGTCAACGCCGCCAGCCACCCGGCGGTCACCCCGTCGCGGCGACCGCCCCGGAGCAGGTCGGCGTCGGTCAGCGCCCGGCGGGCGGCGGCATCGGTGAGCACGTCCAGCACGTCCGCGACCAGCCCGCCGACCCCGTTGACGCCGGTGGCACCGGCGGGCGGTGCGTCTCCCCCGCGCCGCGCCGACGCGGCCGCCCCCTCGGTGCCGGTCCGCTCACGGGCCGTCCGGCTGGCACCGGGACGCGGGCGGGCAGGGGACGGCGCGGGGTCGACGGCGGCCCGGACCGTCGGGGGCAGGGCGAGGGCCAGCGACCGGGCCCAGGCGGCGTCCGCACCGGTGAGCAGGGGCCGCCACACCGCCCACCCGGCCGCATTCCCCGTCGACCGGCCGCCTGCCCGCCGGGCCCCCGGCCCGCCCCCTTCCGTCCTCCGGTCCCCCGGCCCGCCCCCGGGCGGGTGGTCGGCCACGCCGGGCAGCAGCCGGCCCCGGGCCACCAGGTCGACCGCGAAACCCGCCAGCTCGGCGAGGTGCCGCAGGCCGGCCCCCACCACGGCGTCGAGCCCGTCGAGGGTACGCAGCAGTTCGAACGCGTCGTCCGGGGCGTACCGGAGGACGGGGGTGCGCCAGGCCGCGAGGGTGACCGGGCCACGGGCCGGTTCCGCGACGGTGGCCGGGACCAGCTCCGGCGAGTGCAGCGGCGCGCCCGCCCGGGTGGGGAGGGTGAGCGGCACGGTGCCGGCCGGGCGGTCACCGAGCAACGCCGCCAGGATGTCCGGGTCGGCGGCGAAGGGGTGGGGGCGTTCGCGGGGAGCCCGACCGGGGCGGCGCGGCACCTGCGTCGGCCGGGTCGAATCCTCCGCCCACACCGCCAGACCGGCCCCGACCAGCCACACCCCGTGGACGACCAGCACTCGTTCCCCCTCGTCGACGCCCGGGGGTCAGGATAGGCGGCGGGGCCGGCCCCTGCCGCTCAGACCCTGCCGGTGTCGCCGTCGGTCGAGGGTCCGGCCCCCGACCAGAACTCGACGTCGGTCGGGCCCTCGTGCCTTGCGCACGCAGTCAGGGTCGCCCGTGGACGTCGACGTCGCCGGCAAACCCTGCGCTCCGGCGGCTGGCTTGGCAGGATGGGCGCATGGCTGCGACGGTACGGATTCCCCTGGCGGACGGCCCGGCTGACGGCGAGGCGGTCGACGTCGAGCTGGACAGCAACGATCGTCCCCCGCTGACCCACCACCACCTCGGCCCGCAGGGCCTGGTCGATGCCCAGATCTACGAGCTGGAGTCCGCTGGCGACCAGTGGCGCTACCGCTGGCGCGGCCCGGCCGTCTGACCCGGCCGGTACGACCGCTTCCGGTCGTACCGGCTCCCGGCATGCCGGCCGCCGGTGCCGTGGCGGTCGGGCCGGTCCGGCGGGTGTCGTGGCGACGGCCCGGCCCCCGCCTTCGGGCCGGGGCCGGTGGTGCCCGTGGCAGCCCCGGCCTCGGGCCGGTGGTGTGGCGGCCCCGGCAGTCACCGGCTCCGAGTCAGGCCGCCGGTCAGGCGGCCATCCGGGCCAGGGTGCGCGAGCGCAGGCCGTCCAGCACCGCACGGGTTACCTGGGAGGTGCCCCGGGCCTGGTCGCACACCTCGGCGACCCGGCGGGCGGTGGCCTCGCGGCGGGAATCCCGTTCGTCCCAGAGCCGGTCGACCTCCGCCAGCAGCGGGCCCTCCACCTCGCGTTCCACGCCACGCAGCGCCGGCACTCCGAGCCGCTGGGCCAGGTCGAAGACCTTCCCCGCGTACGGCAGGGGCAGGAACGGGGTGCCGACCATCGCCGCGAAGATCAGGAAGTGCAGCCGCATGCCGACCGCCAGGTCGAAGTGCTTCATCAGGCCGAGCACCTGCCGGGGCGAGTAGTCGCCGTGCAGGATGCGCCCCCGATCGGCGGCGATCATGTGGGACAGCACCCCGTGCGAGTGCCGGATGTCGTCGCGTTCCATCGGCACGAACAGCACGTGCGCGTCGATCCGCTGCACCAGGAAGTCGCCGATCTGGGCGAGCAACCGGTGGTACCCGTCGACGTCGAGCCGTTCGGCCGCCCGCCCCGGCTCCCGGACACTCAGCCCGACCAGGCGCTTGCCGGCGGGCACCCCCTCCTCGCGTAGCAGCCGCGCCGGGAAGTCCTCCGGCTCCAGCAGGAACGCCGGATCGGCGGTGACGGTGATCGGGTTGAGCAGCCCGGCCTCCTCCAGCACCATCCGGGACTCCTGGTCACGGACGGTCACCTCGGTCGCTCCGGCAAGCGTCTCCCGGACCATGCCGGTGTCCACCCCGTCGTTGAGCGGGCCGACCCCCACCGCGTACGTCAGCAGGGGCAGACCGCGCTCCTGGGCGACCCGGACGACCCGCAGGTAGCGGCGGGCCTCCTTGTCGTACAGGATGCCGCCGCCGCCGAGGATGAGCAGGTCGAGCTGGCCGAGCACCTCGGCCGAGTCGACCCGGCTGACGCCTTCCCAGGGCACCGCCTCGACGTCGGGATGGGCCAGCGCGGTGTGCGCCGGGTTACGGGAGAACACGATGATCCGCGCGTTCGGCTCCTGCTCCCGCAGGTCGGCCAGCAGACCGGTGAGGATCGCCTCGTCCCCCAGGTTGCGACCGCCGTACGAGCCGAGCACACCGATGGTCAATCCGGTGGGACCCCTCATCCGTCACTCCTCCCCAGGACCGTCCCGGCGCGCATTCCCCCTCCCACCCCACCCATGCCCCTGCCCCACCGCTGTCCCCGGTGATCAAGAGGTTCGCGTCACCCCGCCGGGGTCTTGCTGACGCCAACCTCTTGATCACCGGGGCGGGGCTGGGCTGGGTCGGGGCGGGGCTGGGGGGTGCGCTGGGGGCGGGGTGGTCTGGGGTGGGTGGGGTAATCGGGTTGCCTGGGGTTCGGGGGGCTCGCCAGGGTGGGGGGATGGCGGGTGTGCGCGCGGGCACGGGCAGGATCGGGTGGGACGAACTGCCGGGGCATGTCCGGCGGGCGGTGGAGCGGATCATCTCGGACCGGGTGGTCGAGGCGGTCTCCCAGCCCGGCGGGTATTCCCCGGGCACCGCCGACCGGGTGCGGACCGCCGGTGGTCGACGGGCGTTCGTCAAGGCGGTCAGCCCGGCGCAGAACCCGGACACTCCCCGGATGCACCGCGCCGAGGCCCGGCACACCGCAGCCCTGCCCCCGTCGGCGCCGACGCCCCGGCTGCTCGGCTGCCACGACGACGGCGAATGGGTGGCGCTCGTGCTGACCGATGTCGACGGACGGCACCCGTCCACCCCATGGCGGGACGCCGAACTCGACGCGACGCTGCGTACGTTGGAAGCCCTGGCCGGGACGCTCACGCCGAACCCGGTGCCGGGCACGCCGACCGCGGCCCAACGGTTGGCCCACGATTTCGGCGGCTGGCGGCGGATCGCCGCCGACCCGCCGCCCCGGCTCGACCCGTGGGTCGCCGGGCACCTGGACGAGCTGTGCGCGGCGGCCGACCGGGGGCTGGCCGGGCTGACCGGGGACACCCTGTGCCACCTGGACGTGCGGGCCGACAATCTGCTGATCGGTCCGGACGGCACGGTCACCGTGGTGGACTGGCCGTGGGCCTGCCGGGGTCCCGCCTGGCTGGACACGGCGCTGCTGCTGGTCAACGTACGGCTGCACGGGGGGCACGACACCGAGGCGCTGCTGCGCCGGCTGCCCCTCACCGCCGGGGCCGACCCGGCCGCCCTGACCGGCTTCTACGCCGGGCTGGCCGGCTTCTTCACCGACAGCGCGCGCCGCCCGCCACCGCCCAACATTCCCACCGTCCGCGCCTTCCAGCAGGCCCAGGCCGACGCTCTGCTGCCCTGGCTGCGCCACCGCCTCACCCACCCGCGAACCGCTGGTTGACCAAGAGGTTCGCGTCACCGGCAGCGGATTCCGTGACGCGAACCTCTTGATCACGCGGGGCGGCGGGGCGGGGCGGGCGGGAGGCGGGGCAGGGTCAGTGGAGTTGGTGGGTGAGGAAGGGGAGGGCCAGCTGGGGTAACAGGGGGGTGGTGGGGACGTCCTGATGGGTGAGGCCGGGCAGGACCGCGAGGCGGGAGGTCGGACGGGCGGTGCCGTCGCCGCCCGGGTCCCGGTGGCCGCCGCCGAGCAGCCCGTAGAACTCGGCCATGTGGGCGACCGGGATCGCGTCCGCGTCGGCGAAGACCAGCAGGGTCGGTACGGCCAACGCCGCCACCTGCGGCGTCCAGTCGTACTCGCGGCGGAGCAGGTCACCGGTCTTGGCCCACAGCAGCGGCCAGTCCTGCGGTCGGGGGGCGATCCGCGTGTAGAGCTGGTGCGGGGGCGTGCCGCGCATCCGCTCGCCGGCCCGCTCGTCCTGGCTGGACATGGCGGCCAGCACCTCGGGATACCAACCCTGCCGTCGGAACGGGGTGGAGACCAGCACCAGCCGGCGTACCAGGTCCGGATGCTGGATGGCGGTCCGCAGCGCCACCCCGCCGCCGAGGGAGTACCCCAGCAGCTGCGCCCCGGGCAGGTCGAGGTGCCGCAGCAACGCGGCGACGTCGTCGGCCATCGACTCGTAGCGCAGTGGACGAGCCACGTCGGCGGTGCGACCGTGGCCCTGGAGGTCGACTGCGATCACCCGGCGGCGGCGGGCCAGCACCGGCAGGATCGGGGCGAACATCTCCGTCGCGCCGTAGCCGCCGTGCAGCAGCACCAGCGGCGGCCCGTCGCCGTGTTCCTCGTACCAGAGCCGCAGCCCGTTGACGTCCGCGTAGCTCACGATGTCACCTCCGACCGGCGTCGGGATGCTCCCCGGGGACCGGACCACGGGCCGCCGGGAGCCGCCACGGCGACGCCTCCGGCAGACCTGCCGGCGGCGTCCCATCGGCTCAACGATCCGGCCGCCGATGATCGACGGCCGTTGTCGTTGCTGGTCGGAGTGTGGGCGCGGCAGGTTTCGAACCTGCGACCCCTCGCTTGTAAGGCGAGTGCTCTCCCACTGAGCTACGCGCCCGGAACGCCCGTGCGAGCGGGCCGGTGGCTGGCAAGCTTACCTGCCGGCCGCCGGCCCGTCGCAACGGTGTGCCCGGTGACCGGTCAGGCGGCGACCGTGTCGGCCAGGGCCTTGCGCCAGCCCTGCTGGTCGCGCGCCTCACCCGGCATGTTCATCTCGGCGAACCGGACGATGCCGGCCTTGTCGATGACGAAGGTGCCCCGGTTGGCGATGCCGGCCAGGTCGTTGAAGACGCCGTACGCCTGGGCGACCGCCCCGTGCGGCCAGAAGTCGGACAGCAGCGGGAACTGGTAGCCCTCCTTCTCGGCCCAGATCTTGTGGGCGTAGACCGAGTCGACGCTGACGGTGAGCACCTGCACGTCGTCGTTGACGTAGTCGTTGAGGTTGTCCCGCACCTCGCACAGCTCACCCTGGCAGATGCCGGTGAAGGCGAGCGGGTAGAAGACCAGCAGCACGGTGCGGTTGCCCCGGTAGTCCGAGAGCCGTACCTCCTGGTTGTTCTGGTCCTTCAGCAGGAAGTCGGGTGCCTCGGCACCAACCTCGATCGGCATGCGAACTCCTTGGGTCGAGTCTGAGGTGGGTCCAGCCTGCCACACCCGGGGGCGACGCCCCGGGTGCGGGATTGCTCAGTTGGGTACGGCCTACTTACGGCCCTTGGACCCGCGGCGCAGCACCAGCCGGGCGCCGCTCCAGTCCTTGCCGGCGTTGAGGGTCGAGGTCTGCTGGAGCCCGGCGGTCTGCGCCGACTCGGCGACCTCGCTCGGCTCGACGTGCCCGTCCCGGCCGGCCTTCGGGGTCAACAGCCACACGACTCCGGCGTCGGCCAGCGGACCGAGGGCGTCGACGAGGAGCTCGAAGAGGTCGCCGTCACCGTCGCGGTACCAGACGAGCACCGCGTCGACCACCTCGTCGGTGTCCTCGTCGACCAGTTCTCCACAGCGGTCGGTCAGGGCGTCCCGGAGATCCTGGTCGACGTCCTCGTCGTACCCCATCTCCATGACGACCATGCCCGGTTCGATCCCGAACCGGTCCGCCAGGAGACGTACCCCGTCGGCGGCCTGACCAGCGGTCGCGCTCACTGTCGCGTGCCTCCTCATCTCGTCCCTGCCCGTCGGCGTCGCGGTGACGCCGTCAGGCAGAGTCCACACAGTTGTGGTCCGTCGCGCAAGTGGCGCACCGGGTGGAACGGAATTTACCGTGCCAGCAGCGTACGGGCACCCTGGGTAATGGCATCCTCGGAGACCAGGACCTGACGGGCAGCCGGACCTAATGGTACAAACGAGTCAACTGCCGCCACCCGCCGCGCCGCCCCCACGTATCCGGCGTCGACCAGCGCCGCGAGAATCCCCTCGCCCACCCCGCCGGAGCGCCGCGTCTCGTCGACCACCAGCACCCGCCCGGTCGCCGACGCCTCCCGGATCAGGTCCGCCACCGGCAGCGGGGCCAGCCACCGCAGGTCCACCACCCGGCAGCCGATCCCCTCGTCGGCCAGGGTCGACGCCGCCCGCAGCGACATCCGCACCCCGTTACCGAACGTGACGATGGTGACGTCCTCGGCGGAGCCGACGCCGTACACCCGGGCCCGACCGATCGGCGCGTGGCCGGCGGCCCAGGCGGACGGCTCGGCGTAGGCACCCAACCACTCGCCGTCACCAGGTTCGTACAGGTCCCGGGTGTGGTAAAGCGCGATCGGCTCCAGGAAGACCGAGACCGTGCCGTCCACCACCGCGGCGGCCAGGCAGGTCCGCAGCAGCGGGCCGGCGTCGTCCGGCCGCGCCGGCACCGCGACCACCAGACCGGGCACGTCCCGCAGTACGGCCACCGAGTTGTCGTTGTGGAAGTGCCCCCCGAACCCCTCCTGGTACGCCAGCCCCGGCACCCGCACCACCATCGGGTTGCGGAACGCCCCCTGCGAGAAGAACTGCAGGGTGGCCGCCTCCCCCCGCAACTGGTCCTCGGCGTTGTGCAGGTACGCCAGGTACTGGATCTCCGGCACCGGCAGCATCCCGGCCAGCCCCGCGCCCAGCCCCAGCCCCAGCACCGACGTCTCGTCCAGCAGGGTGTCGAAGACCCGGGCCGCCCCGAACCGCTCCCGCAGCCCCTTGGTCACCCCGTACACGCCGCCCTTGGCGGCGACGTCCTCGCCGAACACGGCCAACTGCGGGTGGCTGAGCATCCCGTCGGCGAGCGCCGCGTTGATGCTCTGCGCGAGGGTCAGCGGGCCGGCCAGCTCCGGCGGCTTGCCGCCGAACGCCTCCGCCCGGCCGGCCGCATCCGGGCCGGCGGCCCGCTGGGCGGCCTGCGCCACGGCGGCGGCGACCCGCGCCGGCCGGCGGGGCGACAGCGGGGCCACCACCTCGGCCACGGCGGCCAGCTTCGGCTCGTCGAGCACCTCCTCGGCGGTCCGCCGCACCTGCCAGCCCCGCTCGTCATAGCGGGCCAGCAACTCCTCCCCGGTGGCCACCCCGGCCTCGACGAGCAGCCGGGCGGTGGCCAGCACCGGGTCGCGTGCCTCGTCGGCGGCGATCTCGGCGGTACTGCGGTACGCCTGCTCGGCGTCGGCGCCGGCGTGACCGAGCAACCGCACGGTACGCAGGTGCAGCACCGCCGGGCGGCGGTGCCGGCGCACCCAGCCGGCGGCCTCGGCGGTCACCGCGTGCACGGCCACCGGATCGGTGCCGTCGGCGGTGAAGTACCGCACCCCCGGCCGGGCCCGCAGGGTGCGCTCCACCCAACCCGCAGGCGAGCGGACGCTGATCCCCAGGCCGTTGTCCTCGCAGACGAAGAGCACCGGGATCCGCAGGCCGGTGTGGTCGTACCAGCCGGCGGTGTTGAACGCGGCGGTGGCGCTGGCGTGGTTGACCGAGGCGTCGCCGAACGAGCAGACCACGATGGCGTCCCGGGGCCACGGCGAGCGCGGTGGCCCGTCCGGGTCGTCGCGCCGGCCGGCGGTGTCCATCCGGCGCAGCCGCTCCACGGCCAGCCCCAACCCGACCGCCCGGGGCAGGTGCGAGGCGATGGTGGAGGTGGTCGGCACCACGGCCAGGTCGGCGCGGCCGAAAACCTTGTGCCGGCCCCCGGCGATGGGGTCCCGGGTCGAGGCGACGATGCCCCGCAGCACGTCCCGGGCCGCCTCCGCGTACGCCTCCTGCCACCCGTCCAGGTCGGCGTCGGCCGGATCTCCCGCCGGGCCGTGCTCACCGGCGACGGCGGAGTCGGCCGACGTGACGGCCGGACCGGGGAAGGTGCCGGCGGGGGCGGTGGGCTGGTGACGGGGCACCGGCTCGGCGGTGCCGTCGGAACCCACCCGGTAGGCGACCGGTCCGGCCGGGGGCGGTGGCACGGCGACGCCGTCGACCGCGTCCGCCGGGCGCACCGACGCGGGGTGCGCATCGTGGGCCGGCGAGCCGGGGCCGGTCTCCCCGCCCCACCCGGCACCGACGTCCGACCCGGCCTCCACGGTTCCGTCCGGCAGGCCGCCGGTTCCCGGGGTTCCGGTCGGCGCGGTCGCGGCGTCCGGGGCACCGGCCGGGGAGCCGGCGTGCGGCCCTGCGGTGGGCGGGCCGGTGTGGCGCGCTCCGGCGGGCACGGGGACGTCCTCGACCGCCGGGTGCCCGGCGTCGGGGGCGTCATCCGGTGCACGGATGCCGTCGGGGCCGTCGACCGGCCGGTGGTCGTCCCCGTCGGCGTCCGGGTATCCGGTCGCCGCCGTGATTTCCCCGCCGGCCCCGACGTCGCCGCCGGGGAGGTCGCCGGCCGCCTGGGCGGCGCGCAGGCAGTAGAAGGCGCCGGAGCGGTAGTGCAGCAGGGCCGGGTCGGTGGGGCGCAGTGCGGCGGCCACCGCCGCGTTGGCCTCGTGCCCGGCCGAGCCGATCGTGTAGAAGCCCTCGTCGAAGCTACGCAGCCAGCGCGCGGCCAGGTCGAGCTGGCGGCTGGTCACCTGCGCGTCGAACAGGGCGAGCAGCTGCCGCCCGGTCAGCGCGGCACCGGGCCGGACGGGTAGCCCGGGGTCACGCCGCCGCTCGGGCTCGGGCAACGCGCCCAGGGTCTCCCGGAACCGGTCGTCGAGATCTTGCGGGGTGGTCACGCGATCAGCATTACCGACGGAGGCCACGGTCGCCCACTCAGACACGACCCGACCGGGGTACGACGGTGCGCCACACCCCACCGCGGACGGTCCCCGCAGGACACCGACCCGCCCCGTTCCCGCGGCGGCGGCTGCCGGGCACCCGTTCGCCGGGTGCTGTTCGGCTGCCGGAGGCGGCGGCGGTCTCCGGGCGTCACCTGACGGCCACCGTGGGTCGCGACGCTGCCGGGGTCAGGAACGCACCGGACCCCGCGGAGGCTCCCATGGCACTGTCCCGACGTACCGTCCTGCTCTCCGGCGCGGCGCTCGGCGCGGCGGGCGCGACCGCCGGCCGGTCCACGCCCGCCGACGCCGCCGACGGCCGTCCCGCCCGCCCGGCGACCCCCGCCCGGCACCGGCCGCTGGTCTGGCCGTTCACCCTCGGGGTGGCCTCCGGCGACCCCGACCATCAGGGGGTGGTGCTGTGGACCCGGCTGGCGCCGCAGCCGCTGGCCGGGGACGGCCTGGGCGGGATGCCCGGCCGGACGGTCGAGGTGCAGTGGGAGGTGGCCGCCGACGAACTGTTCCGGCACGTCGTCCAGCGGGGTACGCAGACCGCCCGGCCCGAGTCGGCGCACAGCGTGCACGTCGAGCTGACCGGGCTGCTGCCGGGACGGGAGTACTTCTACCGGTTCCGGGCCGAGGGACACCTCTCCCCCACCGCGCGCACCCGGACCGCGCCCGACCCGGCGTCCCTGCCCGCCGCGTTGGCGATGGGTTTCGTCTCCTGCTCCCACTACGAGCAGGGGTACTTCACCGCGTACCGGCGGCTGGCCGAGAGCGCGCCGGAGCTGATCCTGCACCTCGGCGACTACCAGTACGAGTACGCCCGGGAGTACGGCCCGGACCGGCCGCGCGGGCACGAGGGGCCGGAGACCCGGACGCTTGCCAACTACCGGCAGCGGCACGCCCAGTACAAGACCGACCCGGACCTGCAGGCGGCGCACGCGGTGGCCCCCTGGGCGGTGGTGTTCGACGACCACGAGGTGGAGAACAACTGGGCCGGCGCGGTGCCGGAGGAGCCGGACCCGGACTTCCTGGCCCGGCGGGCCGCCGCCTTCCAGGCGTACCACGAGAACATGCCGTTGCGGCGGGCGTCGGTGCCGCACGGTCCGGACATCGCGCTGTACCGGCGGTTGCGCTGGGGTCGGCTGGCCACCTTCCACCTGCTCGACACCCGGCAGTTCCGCGACGACCAGGCGTGCGGGGACGGCTACCGGGACTGCCCGGCGGCGGCCGACCCGGGCCGCACCATCACCGGGACGGCGCAGGAGCAGTGGCTGCTGGACGGGTTCCGCCGCTCCGACACCCGCTGGGACCTGCTCGCCCAGCAGGTGTTCTTCGCCGCCCGCGACCGTGACCCCGGGCCGACCCGGCTGACCAGCATGGACGCCTGGGACGGCTACCTGGCCTCCCGGGACCGGATCACCCGGGGCTGGGTGGCCGCCGGGGTCCGCAACCCGGTGGTGCTCACCGGCGACGTGCACGCGCACTGGGCGGCCGACCTGAAGCTGGACTACCTCGACCCGGCGGCGCGGACGGTCGGCACCGAGCTGGTCTGTTCCTCGGTCACCTCGGGCGGGGACGGCTTCGACTCGGCCAGCGGCTCGCACCCCTGGCTGCGCACCAACCCGCACCTGCGGTTCCAGAACGACCTGCGCGGTTTCGTCCGGACCACGATCACCCCGGCTCAGCTCAGCGCGGACTTCATGGTGCTGCCGTACGTGAGCCGGGCGGGCGCACCGGCGTACCCCCGGGCGTCGTTCGTGGTCGAGGACCGGGTGCCCGGCCTGCACCAGACGTACGACCGGCCGCCGACCACCAGCCGCGCCCGGCCGGTGGACCGGGACCGGTACACGGTCGAGACGGAGACCGGGTTGCGCTGAGCGGTCGGGTCGGGGCGTCCGGCCCCGGGTCAGCCGGGGAGGAAGGAGAAGCGGACCTGTCGCGACGGGTTGTCGCCGTTGGGGTCGACCAGGCAGACCGACTGCCAGGTGCCGAGCTGGAGCCGGCCGCCGAGCACCGGCAGCGTCGCGTACGGGGGGACGAGGGCGGGCAGCACGTGGTCGCGGCCGTGGCCTGGTGAGCCGTGCCGGTGCCGCCAACGGTCGTCGGTGGGCAGCAGGTCGTCGAGGGCCCGCAGCAGGTCGTCGTCGGAGCCGGCGCCGGTCTCGATGACCGCCACCCCGGCGGTGGCGTGCGGGACGAAGACGTGCAGCAGGCCGTCACCCTGCCCGGCGACGAACCGTTCCGCCTCGGCCGTGATGTCGGCGACGGTGGGACGGGAACCGGTCCGGACGGTGATCACCTCGCTGCGCATACGGCGCATTCTGCCGCATCCGTCGCGCCACCACCGCCGGCCGGGTGGGAGGGCCGGTTCGGGGTGCCGGGGCCGCCGGGCGGTGCCGCGTCCGGGGCGGGCCGGCGGGCGGCCGGGGCGGGCGCCCACGCAAAGTTACCGACGGGTACCTGTGTTCAGCGTCGCGTCTGGGGGAGCAAGAGGTGACGACGGGTGCCACCAGAGGGCAGGATGGCGCTAGAGACCTATCCCACACACAACCGAGGGAACGCCTGTGGCTACGGAACGCAAGCGCCCGGTGATCACCGCTGGTCTGCCGAGCCAGCTTCCGGACATCGACCCTGAAGAGACCGGCGAATGGGTCGAGTCGCTCGACGGTGTCATCGACGAGCGCGGAACCAAGCGCGCCCGGTACGTCATGCTGAGCCTGCTGGAGCGGGCCCGCGAGCGGCAGGTCGGGGTTCCGTCCCTGACCACCACCGACTACATCAACACCATCGCCCCGGAGCAGGAACCCTGGTTCCCTGGCGACGAGCACATCGAGCGGCGGATCCGGGCGTACGTCCGGTGGAACGCGGCGATGCTCGTGCACCGGGCGCAGCGGCCGGAGATCGGCGTCGGCGGGCACATCTCGACCTTCGCCAGCTCCGCCTCCCTCTACGAGGTGGGCTTCAACCACTTCTTCCGGGGCAAGAACCACCCGGGTGGCGGCGACCACATCTTCTACCAGGGCCACGCCTCCCCCGGCATGTACGCGCGGGCGTTCCTGGAGGGCCGGCTCAGCGAGGACCAGCTCGACGGGTTCCGGCAGGAGCTGTCGCACCCGGGTGGCGGACTGCCGTCGTACCCGCACCCGCGGCTGATGCCGGACTTCTGGGAGTTCCCCACGGTCTCGATGGGTCTGGGTCCGCTGAACGCGATCTACCAGGCCCGGTTCAACCGCTACCTGCACCACCGGGGCATCAAGGACACCTCCCAGCAGCACGTCTGGGCGTTCCTCGGCGACGGTGAGATGGACGAGGTCGAGTCGCTCGGCGCGATCGGCGTGGCCGCCCGCGAGGAGCTGGACAACCTCACCTTCGTGATCAACTGCAACCTCCAGCGGCTGGACGGTCCGGTCCGGGGCAACGGCAAGGTGATGCAGGAGCTGGAGGCGTTCTTCCGGGGCGCCGGCTGGAACGTGATCAAGGTGGTCTGGGGCCGGGAGTGGGACCCGCTGCTCGCCGCGGACACCGACGGCGCGCTGGTCAACCTGATGAACACCACCCCCGACGGCGACTACCAGACCTACAAGGCGGAGTCCGGGGCGTACGTGCGGGAGCACTTCTTCGGCCGTGACCAGCGGACCCGCAAGATGGTCGAGCACCTGTCGGACGACGAGATCTGGAACCTCAAGCGGGGCGGGCACGACTACCGCAAGCTCTACGCGGCCTACAAGGCGGCCACCGAGCACACCGGGCAGCCGACCGTCATCCTGGCCAAGACCATCAAGGGCTGGACGCTGGGCTCGCACTTCGAGGGCCGCAACGCCACGCACCAGATGAAGAAGCTGACGCTCGACGACCTCAAGCTGTTCCGCGACCGCCTCTACCTGGACATCCCGGACAAGGCGCTGGAGGACAACCCCTACCTGCCGCCGTACTACACCCCGGGTGGGTCCTCCGACGAGCTGGCGTACCTGCGGGAGCGGCGCGAGCAGCTCGGCGGTTACCTGCCGTCCCGGCGGACCAGCCACAAGAAGCTGGCGATCCCGGGGCCGGAGCGGTTCGCCGACGTCAAGCGCGGCTCGGGCAAGCAGAAGGTGGCCACCACGATGGCCTTCGTCCGCCTGCTCAAGGACATCATGAAGGACAAGGAGTTCGGCAAGCGCTGGGTGCCGATCATCCCGGACGAGGCGCGCACCTTCGGCCTCGACTCGATCTTCCCGACCGCGAAGATCTACTCGCCGCACGGCCAGCGGTACACCTCGGTCGACCGGGACCTGTTCCTGTCCTACAAGGAGTCGACGACCGGGCAGATCCTGCACGAGGGGATCAACGAGGCCGGTTCGGTCGCCTCGTTCACCGCCGCCGGCACGTCGTACGCGACCCACGACGAACCGATGATCCCGATGTACATCTTCTACTCGATGTTCGGGTTCCAGCGCACCGGTGACGGCTTCTGGGCGGCGGCCGACCAGATGGCCCGGGGCTTCGTCCTCGGCGCGACCGCCGGGCGGACCACGCTCAACGGTGAGGGCCTCCAGCACGAGGACGGCCACTCGCTGCTGCTGGCCGCCACCAACCCGGCGGTGGTCGCCTACGACGCGGCGTTCGCCTTCGAGCTGGCGCACATCGTGGAGAACGGCCTGCACCGGATGTACGGCGAGGAGCAGGAGAACATCTTCTACTACCTCACCATCTACAACGAGCCGATCCACCAGCCGGTGGAGCCGGCCGACGTGGACGTCGACGGGCTGCTCAAGGGCATCTACCGCTACGCGCCGGCCCCCAAGGTCGACGGCCCGAAGGCGAACATCCTGGCCTCCGGCACCGGCATGCAGTGGGCGCTCAAGGCGCAGCAGCTCCTCGCCCAGGACTGGGGGGTGGCCGCCGACGTCTGGTCGGTGACCTCCTGGACGGAGCTGCGCCGCGACGCGGTGCTCTGCGAGGAGCACAACCTGCTCAACCCGGGCGCGGAGCAGCGGGTGCCGTACATCGCGCAGAAGCTGGCCGACGCCGACGGGCCGAAGGTCGCGGTCAGCGACTGGATGCGCGCGGTACCGGACCTGATCGCCCGCTGGGTACCCGGCGACTACACCTCGCTCGGCACCGACGGCTTCGGCATGTCGGACACCCGGCACGCGCTGCGGCGGCACTTCCACGTCGACGCCGAGTCGGTGGCGGTGGCGACGCTGCGGCAGCTCGCCATGCGCGGCACGGTGCCGGCCGGCGTCCCGGCCGAGGCCGCCAAGAAGTACGCGATCGACGACGTCAACGCCGCCCCGGTCGGCGAGACCGGCGGGGACAGCTAGTCCCCGAGGTACGACGCAGGGCCCGGCGCGGTGCGCCGGGCCCTTTCGCGTCGCCGGGTCGGGTCAGCCGACGGCGGCCAGGTCGGTGAGCCGGGCCAGCGACTCCTCCAGGTCGGCACCGACCCGGCGCAGACCGAGACGCAGCAGTGCGCCCTTGACCGGGCCGGCCGGCCAGCGGACCACGATCAGCCGGACGATGGTGCCGCCCTCCTCCTCGTCGGCGGTGAGCTGCACGTAGATCTCGGTGCGCGCCTCGGCGCGGGCCCCGGCGCCCCGGGCGCGTTCCCGCCAGCCGATCAGGGTGGGTTCCTGGTAGGCGATCACCTCGGCCTCGTGCGCCGAGCCGCGCCCGGCCTGGACGAGTTGTCGTCGGCCGAAGCCCTCCCCCGAGAGGACCTCGGCGGCCCGGACCCCGGCCAACCAGGCGGGCAACTGTTCGGCCCGCTGTACGACTTCCCAGACCGCTTCCACCGGCGCCGTCACGTGCGCACTGCGTTCGACGAGGATCATTCTGTTCTTCCCCCACTGAGGACATCCGCGATATTCCGCACTCTATGCGCTAAATCGGACTTACTGGGACGTGTTTGGAAAAAGACACGCCGATAACCCTTGCGCCCGCATTGCCCCGCACCTATGGCGCTCACGGACTCCGCGCCCTAGAGTGCGAACACGTTTCGCGTTCTGGGAGGGTGGATGACGACCGCACCGATCCCCGGTTTCCCCGCCGGTTTCCGTTGGGGGGTGTCCACCTCGGCGTACCAGATCGAGGGGGGCGCCACCGCCGACGGCCGGGGACCGTCCATCTGGGACACCTTCGCGCACACCCCCGGCCGGATCATCGACGGCAGCACCGGCGACGTGGCCTGCGACCACTACCACCGGCACCGGGAGGACGTCGCCCTGCTGGCCGGGCTCGGGGTGTCGGCGTACCGGTTCTCGATCGCCTGGCCCCGGGTGCGCCCCGGCGGCACCGGCCCGGTCAACGCCGCCGGCCTGGACTTCTACGACCGGCTCGTCGACGACCTGCTGGCCGCCGGCATCGACCCGGTCGCCACCCTGTACCACTGGGACCTGCCGCAGCCGCTGCAGGACGCCGGCGGCTGGCTGAACCGGGACACCGCCGCCCACTTCGCCGAGTACGCCGACGTGACCGCCGAACGACTCGGCGACCGGGTGAAGCTCTGGATCACCCTCAACGAGCCGTTCATCCACCTGAGCCTCGGCCACGGCACCGGGGAACACGCCCCCGGCCAGACGCTGCTCTTCGACTCCTTCCCCGCCGCCCACCACCAACTGCTCGGGCACGGGCTCGCGGTCGCCGCGCTGCGCGCCCGCAGCAGCTCCCCGGTGGCCATCGCCAACAACTACTCGCCCGTCGTCCGCCACGGTGACACCGACGCCGACCATGCCGCCGCGGCGGCGTACGACGCCCTGCACAACCACCTGTTCACCGACCCGCTGCTGGGCCGGGGCTACCCCGACGGTTTCGACCCGGGCGTGGTCCGCGACGGCGACCTCACGGTGATCGCCGCGCCGCTGGACGTGCTCGGCGTCAACTACTACAACCCGACCGGGGTACGCGCCCCCGAGGAGGGCTCCCCGCTGCCGTTCGAGCTGGTCCCGCTGGAGGGCTACCCGCTGACCGCGTTCGACTGGCCGGTGGTCCCGGACGGGCTGCGTACCCTGCTCGTCGGCCTGCGCGACAGGTACGGCGACGCGCTGCCGCCGATCCAGATCACCGAGGGCGGCTGCGCCTACGACGACGTCCCGGACGCCGACGGCCTGGTGCCCGACCCGGACCGGATCGCCTACCTCGACGGGCACCTGCGCGCCCTGCGGGCCGCCATCGACGAGGGCGTCGACGTGACCGGGTACTTCGTCTGGTCGCTGCTGGACAACTGGGAGTGGGCCGAGGGCTTCACCAAGCGCTTCGGCCTGGTGCACGTCGACTTCGCCACCGGCACCCGCACGCCCAAGTCCTCGTACGCCTGGTACCGGTCCCAGGTCGGCCGGGGGTGACCACCGTCGACCCGACGCCGGCCTCGCTGCCGGCGGCGCTCGCCGACCCGGTCGTCCCGGTCCGGCGCAGCTGGATCGCGTTGATCTTCGCGGCCAACCTCGGCGTGTGGATGGCCTTCTTCACCCCGATCCAGGTGCTGCTGCCCCAGCAGGTGGAGCGGATCGCCCCGGCCGACAAGGAGGCGATGCTGGCCGTCGTCACCGGGCTGGGCGCGCTCGCGGCGGTGCTGGCCAACCCGCTCGCCGGGGCGCTGTCGGACCGTACCTGCCTGCGCGTCGGCGGACGGGAGTTCGGCCGTCGGCACGTCTGGACCGCCGGTGGGGCGGTGCTCGGCGCGCTCGCGCTGGTGCTGCTGGCCCGGCAGCAGACCATCGCCGGGGTCGCGCTGGGCTGGGTCGCCGCCCAGGTCTGCTTCAACGCGATGCTGGCCAGCCTCACCGCCGGCATCCCCGACCGGGTGCCGGTCGCCCAGCGCGGTGGCGTCTCCGGCTGGGTGGGCATCCCGCAGGCGCTGGGCCTGGTGCTCGGCGCGGTGCTGGTCACCGCCCTGGTCAGCGGCACCGTGCCCGGCTACACCGCGATGGCGTTGGCGGTGCTGCTGCTGTCGCTGCCGTTCGCGTTCCTCACCCCCGACGACCCGCTGCCCCGGCAGCACCGCCCGCCGCTGCGGCTGCGCGCGCTGGTCGCCTCGATGTGGATCGACCCACGTCGGCACCCGGACTTCGCCTGGGCCTGGATCACCCGGTTCCTGGTGCAGATCGGCAACGCCCTGGGCACTCTCTACCTGCTGTACTTCCTCACCGACGGGGTGCGCTACCCCGACCCCGAGGGCGGCCTGCTGGTGCTGATCCTGCTCTACACCCTCGGCATGATGCTCACCGCCGTGGTCGCCGGGATGCTGTCCGACCGGTCCGGCCGGCGCAAGGTCTACGTGATCGTCTCCGGGGTGGTGATGGCGGTGGCCGCGCTGCTGCTGGCGGTCGCGCCGACCTGGCCGATGGCGCTGGTCGCGGCCGTGCTGCTCGGTGCCGGCTACGGCGTCTACCTGTCGGTCGACGCGGCGCTGATCACCGAGGTGCTGCCGCGCGCCACCGACCGGGCCAAGGACCTCGGCGTGATCAACATCGCGAACTCGGCACCCCAGGTGCTCGGCCCGGCGCTGTCCGCCCCGATCGTGGTCCACCTGGGCGGCTACCCCACGCTGTACGCGGTGACCGCCGTGGTGACCCTGCTCGGCAGCGCCCTGGTCCTCAAGATCCGGGGAGTGCGCTGACCCCCGGCGGCGACCCGGCCGGTCCGGTCCGGTCCGGGTCGCCGCCGCCGCCGCCGTCGCCGCCGCCGCCGCCGTCGCCGTCGCCGTTCAAGGGTCGACAACGCCCGGCGGCGGCGTCCCGGCCCCCTGGCGAAACCCGGTCGCGGCCGGCCGTAGGCTGGACGGCGTGACGGTACGTGTGCGCTTCGCCCCCTCCCCGACCGGTATGTTCCACGTCGGCGGTGCCCGCTCGGCGCTGCAGAACTGGATCTTCGCCAAGCAGCAGGGTGGGGTGTTCGTGCTGCGCGTCGAGGACACCGACGCCGCCCGTAACAAGCCCGAGTGGACCGAGGGCATCCTGTCCGCGCTGGACTGGATCGGTATCGCCCGCGACACCTACGAGGGCCCCTACTTCCAGTCGGCGTACGCCGGTGAGCACCGGGCCGCCGCCGGGCGGCTGCACGACGCCGGCCGGGCCTACTACTGCGACTGCACCCGGGAGGCGGTGCAGGCCCGTACCGGCTCGCAGTACCAGGGCTACGACGGCTTCTGCCGGGACCGGGGCCTGCCAGCGGGCGAGGGGCGGGCGCTGCGCTTCCGCACCCCCGACGAGGGCGCGACCGTGGTGGTCGACCTGATCCGGGGCGAGCCGACCTTCGAGAACAAGCTGATCGAGGACTTCGTCATCGCCCGCGGCGACGGCTCCCCGGTGTTCCTGCTCGCCAACGTCGTGGACGACATGACGATGGGGATCACCCACGTGATCAGGGCCGAGGAGCACCTGCCGAACACCCCGAAGCAGCAGCTCCTCTGGGACGCCCTGGGGGTCAAGCCGCCGGTCTGGGCGCACGTGCCGGTGGTGGTCAACGAGAAGCGGCAGAAGCTCTCCAAGCGCCGCGACAAGGTGGCCCTGGAGGCGTACCGGGACGAGGGTTACCTCGCCGCCGCGATGCGCAACTACCTGATGCTGCTCGGCTGGGCGCCGTCGGGCGACCGGGAGATCGTGCCCTGGTCGGTGATCGAGGAGGAGTTCCGGTTGACCGAGGTCAACCCCTCCCCCGCCTTCTTCGACGAGAAGAAGCTGCGCGCATTCAACGGCGAGTACATCCGGGCGCTGCCGGTCGACGAGTTCGTGGCCGCCTGCCAGCCGTGGCTGACCGGCACCGGCACCATCGCACCGCCGCCGTGGCTGCCGGAGGAGTTCGACGCCGACGCGTTCGCCGCGGTGGCGCCGCTGGCGCAGACCCGGATCGCGGTGCTCAGCGAGATCGTGCCCAACGTCGACTTCCTCTTCCTCGCCGAGCCGTCGATCGACGAGGCGGCCTGGGCCAAGGCGATGAAGGAGGGGGCCGCCGACCTGCTCGACGCGGCCGTCGCCGGCTACACGGCGCTGGAGTCCTGGGACGCGGAGTCGCTGAAGTCGACACTGGAGGCGGTCGGCGCGGAGCGGGGCCTCAAGCTGGGCAAGGCGCAGGCCCCGGTCCGGGTGGCGGTCACCGGCCGCACGGTCGGCCTGCCGCTGTTCGAGTCGTTGGAGGTGCTCGGTCGGGAGCGCACCCTGACCCGGCTGCGCGCCGCCCGACTCCGCCTGGTCTAGCGACCACGTCATCGACGCGGGGCCCGCCGGTCACCGGCGGGCCCCGCGTCGGTGTCCGGTCAGGTCCGGGTGGAGCGGCGGCGCAGGAACAGGCCGGCGGCGAGCGCGGCGAGCAGCACCAGGCCACCGGCCACCGCCCAGAGCCAGCCCCGGCCGGCGTCGTCGGTGCCGGCGGCGGCGACCGGGGTGGTCGACGGGGATTCGGGTGCCGCGCTTGTCGGCGTGGGCGACGGGGTGGGGCTGGCCGACGGGGTGACCGACGGGGGCGCGGCGGCGGTGCCGGTGGTGAGGGTGAACCGCACCTCCCCCTTGACGGGGTGGCCGTCACTGGACGGCAATTGATAGTCGACGATGTAGAGACCGGCCGCGCCCGGAGCGAACGGCACCCTGACCCGGCTGCCGGAGAAGGTCGGCTCGCCACCGGCGGCCGGGATGTTGTCCGGCCCGGTAACTGTGATCTTCGTCCTGCCCGGATCGAGTTTGGAAAGGAAACGCAGCTCGACCGCGGCCGGCGCGGTGGCGACCTTGGCCCCGTCGGCCGGATTGCTCCCGGTCAGCGAGTTGTGTGCCAGCGCCGGCGAGGCCGGCAACAACGCCACGCCGAGCGCCACGCCGACCAGCACTGGCACCGCCCGCACCAGCCGTGGGACCCTGCCCCCCATGAAGCCCTCCGCAAAGGTACGATCCGCCCGCTGATCACGCGGCTGAGAAATTGGTCGTTCCAGGATCGCAGATAGTTCCACATATTGTTCCCAGAGCTGCATCCGAGCGATGTTCCAGGAAGTCTGTGCGGTGGGGCCGGCGCTGCCCGGTCACGCACCGATACCGACCGACCCGCGCGTGACCCGCAGCACAGCCATCCATCGAACGGGGCGAGGAGGCGGCGATGGTCGACAGGGTGAGGCGGCTGCTGGCAGCGGTCGCGGTGGGCGTGGCGGCGGCGGTGGTGCTCGGCACCGGGCCGGCGGCGCAGGCGGCCGGGGCGCACCGGGCCGCACCGAAGACGCCACCCGCCGGGGTGGACATCACCGGGGTGGGACTGACCGAACCGCTGCGCCTGCGCAGCGACACCGCCCCGACCCTCGTGGTCGCGGTCATCGACCAGGTCAGTTGGTTCGGCCGCACCGGTCAGGCCAAGGGCCCCAAGGCCGCCGACCTCGGTCCGAAGTACACCATCGTGGTCCTCGCCGGGGACGCCCCCACGCAGACGTTCGACCTCTACCCGTTGGCCAAGGGCGGCCCCCGGGCCTTCCGGCCGGCCAAGCAGCCCGACGCGCGCAAGACCACGGCTGGCTGGTTCCTCGGCCGGCTCACCATGTCCGAGACGCTGCGCGCCGCCGGGGTGCCGCTGGAGCGGCAACTCGACACGGTCAGCGGCGGCGTGGGTGGCGGCGAGGAGCGGGCCCTCGCCGACGACGCCCTCAACCCGGGTCGGGACATCGACGACGCGCTCGCCGAACTCCAGCGGTTGCTGCTGCTCAACGTGGGCGTGATGTTGGTGATCACGCTCGGCCTGGCGGGCATCGCCCTGCTGGTCCGCCGCCGCACCCGCTGACCACTGGCCGGCCACCGGCACCGGCCTCCGCCCCGCCGGTCCGGCCCGGGGCACCGCGCCCCGGTGCCGGGCCGACCGGCACCCGGTCAGACCGGTGCCCGGTCGGCCGCCGTACCCGCCGCCGACCACACCGCCAGCACCACCTTGCCCCGGACGTGCCCGGCCTCGACCAGCCGGTGCGCGTCCGCGGCCTGGGCCAGCGGGAGCACCCGCTCGATGTGGACGGTGAGCCGGCCCGCGTCGACCAGCGCGGCCAGCAGCCCCAGGTCCGCCGTGGACGGCTGCACGAACAGGTAGCTGCCGCCGAGCCGGGTGACGTGCTCCGGATCGGCGACGGAGACCAACCGGGACGGCCGGGACAGCAGCGCCGCCGAGACGTCCAGCGCCGCCCCGCCGAACAGGTCGAGCACCACGTCCACCCCGTCGGGCGCGAGCACACGGAGCCGGTCGGCCAGGCCGTCGCCGTGGGCGACCGGTTCGGCACCCAACGACCGGACGAAGTCGTGGTTGGCCGGTCCCGCCGTACCGATCACCCGGGTCGCCCCCAGCGCCCGCGCCACCTGCACCGCCAGGTGCCCCACCCCGCCCGACGCCCCGTGCACCAGCACGGTGTCGCCCGCGCCGGTGCCGGCCCGCCGCAACGCCTGGTAGGCGGTCAACCCGGCCAGCGGCAGGCCGGCCGCCTCGACCCAGGACGCCCGGGACGGCCGGATCGCCAGGCAGCGTTGCGGGGCGGGGACGAGTTCGGCGTAGCTGCCGTACTGGAGGTGGTCGCGGCGGACGTACCCGATCACCTCGTCACCGACGGCGAAGCCGGTCACCGCCGGTCCGGCCGCCACCACCACCCCGGCCGCGTCCCAACCGGGCACCAGGGGGAAGTGCGCGGGGATCGCGTCGGCCAGCAGCCCTTCGCGGATCTTCGCGTCGACCGGGTTCACCCCGGCGGCGCGGACCCGCACCAGCACCGTGTCCGGCCCCACCGGGGGGTCGGGCAGTTCCCGCAGGGTCAGCCGGTCGGCCGTACCCCACCCGTCGATCGCGATCGCCTGCACCCGACCCACGCTAACGGCCGGCGGGCCGTCAGGTGATCAGCACCACCGGTGTGGCGGGCGTTGGACACGCTGCCGACGCCGTCCGGGGCGGACCGGGCCGTGCCGGTGGGCGCCCGCCCAGCCGGCCAGGTCGCTGCGGCAGGCCCGGGTCGGCGGGTCCGGCTGGCCGGTCGGGCCGGGTTCCACCGCCGCCGGTCGGGAGGCCGCGCCGTCGACTGCCTCGACGCCGCGTTGGCGGGGCAGCGCCAGCTCGTCGTCGGCCCGTTCGGCCGCCCGACAGACCTGCTCCGTCGCCAGCCGGCGGTGCGGTCGGGCCGCCCCGGGCTGGTCGTGGTGGCCCGGCCGGCAGGGCTCGCCCTGGGCGCAGCCGTGGTCGGCCTCCCCGTGCGCCATCCCGGTCTCCTCACACTCGCGTCCCCCGCCGGGACGACACCCCGGCGCGGCAGTGCCACCGTACTGGCCGGCACCGACGCGCCGTGCAGCGCGTACCCCCGGGGTCAGGACCTCGGTCGACGCGGGAAGATCGTCTCCCAGACCGGGAACGCGACCAGCCAGATCAGCAGTCCGACGGTGAGGTTGCGGATCCAGTTCGCCAACTCCCGGGTGCGCTCGGCGTCACCGACCACGACGATCGCGGCGGCCAGCAGGGCGCAGGCGACCGCCCAGCCGAGCAGTGCCTTACCCCACTCCCGCCACTCGTGGCGGGCCCGCGCCCAGCCGTACCGGGGTGGTTTCACCGGCGGCGGGCCGCCCGCGAAACGGTGCGCGAAGCGCTGGTCGGCCCAGCGGATCATGGAGTGCCCGAACGCCACCGAGAACCCGAGGTAGACGGCGGCCAGCCCGTGGGTGGCGTCCGCGGTGGCGCCCCGGCGCAGGTCCATCGCCGCCGCGCCCAGCAGCACCAGGTCGACCAGGGGTACGCAGACCAGCAGCGCCGCCCCCAGCCGGGGCCGGCGCAGCGGGTACCGGGCGACCAGCCCGGCCACGAGCAGCACCCAGAATCCGATCTCGCATCCGACGATGACCGCCAGCAGCATGTCCACCTCCCCGTTCCGGTCCAGCGTGCCGGGGTGGGCCGGGGGTCACCTCACCGGCGGGGACGAGTTCCGGGTCCCTCCTTCGGCGGAGCCGCGGCGTCGCGTACCCCCTTCGGCGGACGGCCGACCGGGCGGCCTCCTCCGCAGGTGGGAGGGGCACCGGCCCGGGGTGTGGTGGGATCGGGACCATGCGGATGCCGGGCTGGGTCGGCTCCGGCCGGCCGGGACGTGACCTGGTCCTGGCCGGAGTGTCCCTGGTCGGCGGCCTGGCGGCCTACGGCGTCGGCCTGCAACCCCAGTTCGACTGGGCGCCGGACGTGCCGCGGGTGTCCTTCCTGGTGCCGCTGCTGGCGGTGAGCGTGGCGGTCGGGCTGCGCCGGGTGGCCACCCGCACCGGCCTGGCGGTGGGCACGGTGGCGGTGCTCGCCGACGCCGCGCTCGGCGTGTCGGTGGGCAGCACGGTGAGCTACACCCAGGTGTTGTACGACACCTGCGTGTACGGCCCGCCCCGGTGGTGGCGCTGGCTGCTGCGGGTCACGGTCGGGCTCAGCGTCGGTGGCACGGTGGTGGGCCTGCTCTGCTGGGGCTGGCGGGGCGCCGCCGTAGGGATGCCGTTCGCGCTGCTCGGGGTGCTGCCGGTGGTCACCGGGATCAGCGTGCGGCAGTACCGGGACCAGGCGGCGACCGAACGGGCCCGCGCCGAGCAGACCGCCCGGCTGGTCGAGCTGGACCGGCGGCAGGCGGTGCTGGCCGAGCGGGCCCGGATGGCCCGGGAGCTGCACGACGTGGTGGCCAACCAGCTCAGCGCGGTGGCCCTGCACGCCACCGCCCTGCTCGCCGCCCCCGCGCTGGACCGGCCCCGCGTCGACGCGGCACTTCGGGTGATCCGGGAGAGCAGCGTGCAGGGCATGGCCGAGATGCGGCAGCTCGTCGGGCTGCTGCGGGAGCCGTCCGTGGATCCGGTGCAGGAGGCCACCCGGGTCCGGCTGGACGAGCTGGACCGGCTGCTGGCCCGGATGGCCGGCGCCGGCCTGCGGGTCCGCACGACGGTCCGGGGGTCGCCCCGGGAGCTGCCGGTGGGGGTCGACCTGGCGGCGTACCGGATCGTGCAGGAGTCGTTGACCAACGCGTTGCGCCACGGCACGGGCACGGCGGAGCTGACCGTGGCGTACCTGCCGACGGAGGTGGCGGTGACGGTGGAGAATCCGGTCCGCTCCGGCGGTCCGGCCGACGGCGCGGCGCTGCCGGCCGGGGGTGCGGGCCTGATCGGGATGCGGGAGCGGGTGGCCCTGCTCGACGGCGGGTTCACCGCCGGCCCCGGGGACGGCTGCTGGCGGGTGCGGGCGACGCTGCCGACCGGGGAGCGGACGTGACCGCCCCGGTCCGGGTCGTGCTGGCCGACGACCAGGCGGCGGTCCGGGCCGGTCTGGTGCTGATCCTGGCCGGTGCGCCGGAGATCGAGGTGGTGGGCGAGGCTGCCGACGGGGAGACGGCGGTACGGCTGTGCCGGGAGCTGCGGCCCGACGTGGCGGTGCTGGACATCCGGATGCCCCGGCTGGACGGGGTGTCGGCGACCCGGGAGATCGTCGCCGCCGGCACCGCCGACGTGCTGGTGCTGACCACCTTCGACCTCGACGAGTACGTGTTCGGCGCGCTGCGTGCCGGGGCGGCCGGTTTCCTGCTCAAGGACACCGACGCGGCCGGTCTGGTGGCGGCGGTGCGGACGGTGGCCCGGGGCGAGGGGGTGATCGCCCCGACGTTGACCCGGCGGCTGATCGCGGCGTTCGCGGCGACCGCGCCGGGCGTCGACGCGGCGGACCGCGCCGCCGTGGCCGCGCTGACCCCCCGGGAGCGTGACGTGCTGGCCTGCCTGGGGGTGGGCCTGTCCAACCGGGAGATCGCCGACCGGCTGGCGGTGGCGGAGAGCACCGCGAAGACCCACGTGAGCCGGGTGCTGGCGAAGTTGGCGCTGCGCAGCCGGGTGCAGGCGGCGATCCTGGCACAGGAGTTGGCGCTGCCCACGCCACCACCGTGAAATAGATTTATGTCTATATTGACCGCGACTGCTGCGCGGTCGTAGGGTGCAGGCGGAACCATGGGCTTTCAGGCCGGCGGCCGGCCCGACGCCGCCCCCGACCGGAGCTCCGACGGGGATCGGAGGAATCGTCATGATCGCGTCCAGGCGGTCCGTCCTGACGGCCGGCGGCATCCTCGCCGCCACCACCGTCGCCGCCCTCGGCATGACCACGGTCGCCGGTGGCGCACCCGCCACCGCCACCCCGGCCGGTGGGTGCACCGCCACGGTCCGGGTCGACTCCCGCTGGGGCAGCGGCGCGAGCGGCGGCCAGATCGTCACCTTCACCGTCGCAAACACCGCGTCGGCGACCGCCACCCGGTGGACGGTCACCTGGCCGCTCACCGACGGCCAACGGATCGTGTCGTCCTGGAACGCCTCGGTCGGCGCGGCGGGTGGCACCGTGACCGCGACCAACGCGCCGTACAACGGGGTGCTGACGCCGGGCGGGTCGACCACCTTCGGCGTCCAGCTCGCCGGCCCCACCACCGCACCCACGCCGAGCTGCACCAACGACGCCGCCCCGCCGACCACCGCCAGCCCGCCGACCGGGGCCGACGTCACCGTCCGCGAGGCCGACAACCAGCGCACCGTGACCCTGTACGTCGGACAGACGCTGGGCGTGACCCTGGCGGCCGACTACCTGCCGGTCACCACCACCGGCAACGCGCTGACCCCCGTGTCGACAAGCGGCGGCTACCCGACCGGGCAACCGCTCGTGGCGACGCTGCGGGCCGTGGCCCCGGGCACCGCCGAGCTGACCACCCGTACCGACCACGCCTGCCAGCACGCCACCCCGCCGTGCGCCCTGCCGACCGTGCTGTGGAGGGTGCAGGTCGCGGTCATCGAGCTGCCGCCGACCGACGGCGGGCAGACCGTCGTCGTCTCCGCGCCCGACAACCAGCGTGACCTCACGCTGCGCGTGGGTGACACGCTCGTGGTAAGCCTGGCCAGCAACTACGTGCCCCCGACGCTCTCCCCCGCCGGGGTCGTGGTGCCGGCCGAGGTGACCGGCGGCTACCCGAGCGGCCAGCCGCTCGTCGCCCGGTACGTGGCGACCGCACCCGGCCGGGTCGACGTCTCCACCATCACCGACAACCTCTGCCGGCACGCGCCGACCCCCTGCCCGTCCCCCCAGGTGCGCTGGGTGGTGCACGTCACCGTCACCAACTGACCGGCACACCCGCCGACCTGCCCCCGGCACCCGACGGCCTGCCCCTGGCGGGCCGTCGGGTGCCGGCGTCGAGCCCCTGCTCAGGGCATGTCACGCTGGAGCGGTGAGCGAACCGGACGGGAGGGAACTGACGGCCACCCTGCGCCGGATCGAACGGGCGGCGGGAGCGCTGGCCACGGCCAGCGTGGTCCGGATGGACGAGAGCCTGCCCTGGTTCCGTGAGCTGCCGGCCGAGCAGCGCTCCTGGGTGATGCTGGTGGCGCAGGCCGGGGCCCGGTCGCTGGTCGAGTGGCTGGGTTCGGGCGGTGGCACCACCGACAGCACCCAGGAGGTGTCCGACGAGGTCTTCGCCACCGCGCCGCTGGCCCTGGCCCGGTCGATCAGCCTCCAGCAGACGGTGGCGCTGATCAAGGTGACCATCGACGTGGTCGAGGAGCAGGTGTCGCACCTGGCCGCACCCGGTGAGGAGCAGCAACTCCGCGAGGCGGTGCTGCGGTTCTCCCGCGAGATCGCCTTCGCCGCCGCCCGGGTGTACGCCCGCGCCGCCGAGTCCCGGGGTTCCTGGGACGCCCGGTTGCAGGCGCTGCTGGTCGACGCCCTGCTACGCGGGGACTCCCCCGACGTGCTGGCCAGCCGGGCCGCCGCGCTGGGCTGGGCGGACGCCCCACCGGTGGCGGTGGCGGTGGGCCGCTCCCCCGGCGGCGAGGTGTCCGCCGTGTTGCACACCGTCTACCGGTACGCCCGCCGGATCGGGGTGGAGGTGATCGGGGGCGTGCACGGCGACCGGCTGGTCATCGTGCTCGGCGGCGCGGCCGACCCGATGGCCGCCACCGAGAAGCTGCTCCCCGGGTTCGGCGACGGTCCGGTGGTGGTCGGTCCCGCCGTACCCAGTCTGGACGAGGCGACGGACTCGGCGCGGGCGGCGCTGGCCGGCTACCGGGCGGCGCCGGCCTGGCCGACCGCGCCCCGGCCGGTGCCGGCGGCCGACCTGCTGCCCGAGCGGGCCCTCGCCGGTGACGCCGAGGCCCGCCGCCGGCTGCGCCACGACGTGTACGCCGCCCTGGTCCGCGCGGGCGGGGAGCTGCTGGAGACGTTGGACGCCTTCTTCGCCGCCGGCGGGACGCTGGAGAGTGCCGCCCGCGCCCTGTTCGTCCACCCCAACACGGTGCGTTACCGACTGCGTCGGATCGCCGAGGTGACCGGTTTCTCCCCACTGACCCCCCGTGACGCGTTCGCGCTCCAGGTCGCGCTGACGGTCGGCCGGCTGGACCCGATCGTCCCGGCGGGTGCGCCCGGTCCGAGCCAGAAATGACACCGGGTGACCGGTGAGCAGGGCCGCTAGGCGACGATCATCGCCGATGTTTGTAGGAACCCTCCAAGAGTTCTAGTGCGGTTTGGTGTCAGCCCGCACAGCGCTTACCCCGGGGTATCGGGAAGAGTCATAGGCGTGCTCGCCGTCCTCTCTCCAGGCCAGGGTTCCCAGAAGCCCGGCTTCCTGACACCCTGGCTCGCCCTGCCCGGCGTCGAGTCACGGCTGCGCTGGTGGTCCGTGCCCGCCGGGGTCGACCTGGTCCGGCTCGGCACCGAGGCCGACGCCGACGAGATCAGGGACACGGCCCGCACCCAGCCCCTGCTGGTGGCCTCGGCCCTGATCGCGGCCGAGCAGCTCCCCCTGCACGACGTGAACCTGGTCGCCGGGCACAGCGTCGGCGAGCTGGCCGCCGCCGCGCTGGCCGGGGTGTTCTCCGCCGAGACCGCGATCACCTTCGCCGGGCTACGCGGCCGGGAGATGGCCGCCGCCTGCGCCCTCACCCCCACCGGGATGGCCGCCGTGCTCGGCGGCGACCCGGACGAGGTGCTCGCCGCGCTGGAGGCCAACGGACTGCACCCGGCCAACCGCAACGGCGGCGGTCAGGTGGTCGCCGCCGGCACGCTCGACGCCCTGGACGCCCTGGCCGCCGCGCCGCCGGCCAGGGCGCGGATCGTCCGGCTCCAGGTCGCCGGGGCGTTCCACACCCCGTACATGGGCCCCGCCGAGCAGGCGCTGGCCGCCGTCGCCGCCGGGATCACCCCGGCCGCCCCGGCCCGGATCCTGCTCTCCGACCTCGACGGCGCCGCGGTGGCACACGGCCGGGAGCTGGTGCACCGGCTGGTCCGGCAGGTCACCGCCCCGGTGCGCTGGGACCTGTGCATGCGGACGCTCGTCGAGCTGGGGGTCACCGGCGTGCTCGAACTCCCCCCGGCCGGCACCCTCGCCGGGCTGGTCAAGCGGGAACTCAAGGCCACCGGCGTGCCGGAGATCGTCACCCTGAACACCCCCACCGACCTGCCCGCCGCCCGCGACCTCATCGCCCGGCACAGCGGCCCGCCCGGTCACCGCCCGACCCCCCGCGCCCGGGTGGTCGTCGCCCCCGCCGTCGGCACCTTCGCCCCCGCCGAGGGCCTCGTCGAGGGCGCCGAACTGAGCGCCGGCCAGGTGCTCGGCGAGGTGACCACCCGACAGGGGACGGTCGAGGTCACCGCCCACGACAGCGGCCCGCTCACCGAGTGGCTCGCCCACCCCGCCGACCCGGTCGCGCCGGGCCGACCCATCGCCCGCATCGGAGGCCAGGCATGAGCGGCAGTCGGATCGTCGCCCTCGGGCACTACCAACCCTCCCGGGTGGTGACCAACAACGACATCGCCCAGTTCGTCGACACCAACGACGAGTGGATCAGGGACCGGGTCGGCATCGCCAGCCGGCGCATCGCCGACGGCGAGTCGGTCGCCGACATGGCCACCGCCGCCGCCGACAAGGCGCTGGCCAACTCCGGCCTCACCGCCGCCGACATCGACCTGGTCGTCGTGGCCACCTGCACCTCGATCGACCGCAGCCCGAACGTGGCCTGCCGGGTCGCCGCCAAGCTGGGCATCACCGCCCCGGGCGCGTTCGACCTGAACACCGCCTGCTCCGGCTTCGCGTACGCGCTGGGCACCGTCGACCATGCCATCCGGGCCGGCGCGTCCCGCAACGCGCTGGTCATCGGCGCCGAAAAGCTCTCCGACTTCACCGACTGGACCGACCGTTCGACCTGCATCATCTTCGCCGACGGCGCGGGCGCGGCGGTGGTCACCGCCACCACCGGCGACGAGCCGACCGGGATCGGCCCGGTGGTGTGGGGCTCCGCGCCGGACAAGAGCGACGCGGTACGCATCGAGGGCTGGCGGCCGTACATCGCGCAGGAGGGGCAGTCGGTGTTCCGCTGGGCCACCACCGCGCTGGCCCCGCTGGCGCTGCAGGCGTGCGAGAAGGCCGGTGTCGACCCGTCCGAGCTGGCCGCGTTCGTGCCGCACCAGGCCAACTCGCGGATCATCGACGGCATCGCCAAGCGGCTGAACATCCCGCAGGCGATCATCGCCAAGGACATCGTCGAATCCGGCAACACCTCGGCGGCGAGCGTGCCGCTGGCCCTGTCCAAGCTGGTCGAGCGCCGGGAGGTGCCCTCGGGCGCGCCGGTGCTGCTGTTCGGCTTCGGCGGCGGGCTGACCTACGCCGGTCAGGTCGTCCGCTGTCCCTGAAGACCCGACGCGGTCGGCGACCGCGGCGCGCCGCCATCCGGCGGAGAACCAACCCCGATGAGAGGAACCCACCGTAATGACCCGTGACGAGATCACCTCCGGCCTCGCCGAGATCCTCGAAGAGGTTGCCGGGGTGAACCCGGACGACGTGGCCGAGGGGAAGTCCTTCACCGACGACCTCGACGTCGACTCGCTCTCCATGGTGGAGGTCGTGGTCGCCGCCGAGGAGAAGTTCGGCGTCAAGATCCCGGACAACGAGGTGCAGAACCTGAAGACCGTCGGGGACGCTGTCAGCTTCATCGAGGCGCAGTCCTGAGATGAGTCACGTCGACGTCGTCGTCACCGGGCTCGGCGCGACCACCCCGCTGGGCGGGGACGTCGCGTCGACCTGGGACGCCATGCTCGCCGGCCACTCCGGGGTGGGTCCGCTCACCCAGGAGTGGGCCGGCCAGCTCCCGGTCCGGATCGCCGCCCAGCTCGCGGTCGAACCGAGCGAGGTGCTGGACCGGGTCAAGCTACGCCGGCTGGACCGTTCCGAGGCGATCGCGCTGATCGCGGCCCAGCAGGCCTGGGCGGACTCGGGGCTCGCCGACTCCGGGCTGGACCCGGAGCGGCTGGGTGCCAGCGTCGGCTCCGGCATCGGCGGCGCCCTGACCCTGCTCGCGCAGGACGACATCCTGGAGGCGTCCGGCCCGCGCCGGGTCTCCCCGCACACCATCCCGATGCTGATGCCCAACGGTCCCGCCGCCTGGGTGGGGCTGGAGCTGGGCGCGCAGGCCGGGGTGCACTCGGTGGCGAGCGCCTGTGCCACCGGCGCGGAGGCGATCGCACTCGGCCTGGACATGATCCGGTCCGGGCGGGCCGACGTGGTGGTGGCCGGCGGCACCGAGGCGGTCATCCACCCGCTGCCGATCGCCGGGTTCAGCTCCATGCGGGCCATGTCGACCCGCAACGACGAGCCGGAGCAGGCCTCCCGCCCGTGGGACAAGGGCCGCGACGGCTTCGTCCTCGGCGAGGGCGCCGGCATCCTGGTGCTGGAGCGGGCCGACCACGCCGCCGCCCGGGGTGCGCACGTCTACGCCCGGCTCGCCGGCGCCGGCATCACCTCCGACGGGTACGACATCGTGCAGCCGCACCCCGAGGGGGCCGGTGCGATCCGGGCCATCGCCAAGGCGATCGCCGACGCCGACGTGGCCAAGGCCGACATCGTGCACGTCAACGCGCACGCCACCTCGACCCCGGTGGGTGACCTCGCCGAGATCAAGGCGCTGCACCGGGCGCTCGGCGACCACCCGGTGCTGACCGCCACCAAGTCGATGACCGGGCACCTGCTCGGCGCGGCCGGCGCGTTGGAGTCGATCGCCACCATCCTGACCATCCGCGACGGCGTCATCCCGCCGACGATCAACCTGGACGACCCGGACGACGGTCTCGACATGGACGTGGCCGCGAACAAGGTCCGCCACCTGGACGTGCCCGCCGCGCTGAACAACTCGTTCGGCTTCGGCGGTCACAACGTCGCCCTGGTCTTCACCCGCCCCTGACGGCACCAGCAGCCTGACGGCCCGGCCCCCTCGGGGTGCCGGGCCGTCGGCGTCCAGCATGGTCGGACTGCGAGCAGCGGGCGGAACCGCAGAGATCATGGGCTTGGTCGCCGCAAACGGTCAGCAGGGCCGGCCACCCGTCGGCTAGCATCCGTCGGCCGCCGCAACCGACGGCGGGAACTCCAACGGGGAAACGGACCGATGATCCGACGTACGACCGCACTGGCCGCGCTCACCCTCACCCTCACCGCCGGCTGCGCCGGTGACACCACGGAGCGGGCGACGACGCCCGCGCCGTCGACCAGCCCCACCGCCTCGCCGGTCGCCGCCGGCCCACCGTGGTACGACGACGTCGCCCCGGCCGCCGCCGCCACCACGGTCGGCCCGAAGGGCAGCGCCTGCACGCTGTCGATGACCTTCTCGGTGCCGGCGAAGTGGAAGGCCAAGGCGGTGAAGGGTGGGGCCGATTTCACCCTCGGCCCGGCCGTGCCGCTGTGCGAGATCGACGCGAAGCCCGCCGGGCACATCGGTTTCCTGCGGGTCTGGCAGATCACCGGGGCCACGCCGCTGAACCCGCAGGACACGGTGGACAAGTATCTCGCCGCGTTCGGCGACGGCGCGAAGGAGCAGCAGTACCGGCGGACCAAGGCCGGCCCGCTGGACGCCTTCGAGGCCACCTGGACCGAGGACGGCGAGCGTAACCGGGCGATCCTGGTGTCCACCCTGTACGGCAAATTGATGATCACCCTGGACGGGCTGGACACCGAGGAGTTCGAGGCGATGCTGCCGGCGTACCAACTGGCGAAGTCGAGCGCCAACCTGCCGGAGTGACGCACCGGGTGTCCGGCCCGCCCCCTTCGCGGGCCGGGCACCCGGTCCGACCGGTCCGCCCCTCACGGCCCGGACGCACGGATCGTCAGGTCAGCGGGGTGCCGGCACCGCTTCCCGGGCGAGGGTGACCGCGCCCAGCAGCGCCGCGTCGTCGGCGAACCGGGACAGCACCACGTCGGGACGGTGCGGGAGCACCTCGGCCAGCCGGTCGACCAGCAGTCCCCGGATCAGCGCGCTGCCGGCCACCCCGCCCACCAGCACCACCCGCTGCGGATCGAGCAGCAGGCAGCAGGTGACCAGGTGCCGGGCCAGCTCGTCGACCCGGGCGGTGAGCGCGTCGCGGGCCGCACCGGGCAGCTCGGCGGCGGCGGACAGCCCGGCCGCGTGCCCGGCCACCCCCAGCTCGTCAGCCAACCGGTCCAGCGCCCGGCCGGAGAAGTCCAGTTCCAGCATGGTGCCGGGCCACGGGCCGCCGGCCACCGCGTACCCGATCTCGCCGGCCGCGCCCCGGTGCCCGGCGAGGACCCGGCCGCCGACGGTGACCGCCGCCGCCACGCCGGTGCCGATCCCCACCACCAGGCCGGGGTCGGCGTCGCGCAGCGCACCGAGCCGCAGCTCCGCCAGGGCGGCGGCGTTCAGGTCGTTGTCCACCGCCACCCGGGTCACCCCGAGGGCCTCGGAGACGGCGTCGGCCAGCCGCAACCGTTCCCAGCCGGGCACGTTCGGGGCCAGGTCGATGCCGTCGGGGCGGACCACCCCGGGCGAGGCCACCCCGGCCGCCACCAGCGGCCCGCCGACCTCGGCGACCAGCGCGGCCGCCAGCTCCAGCGCCCGGTCCAGCGCCTGCGGGGCCCCCCGCTCGGCGTGCGTGGCGATCCGCCGGTGGGCCAGCAACCGGCCGGTGCCGTCGGCCACCCCGACGGCCATCTTCGTTCCGCCGAAGTCGATGCCCAGAAGCAGTTCGTCGGTGCGGGTGCCGGCGGCGGCCCGGCCGGCCAGTCGCATGCTCACCTGGTCCACCGCCCGGTCACCACCGTCGACCGCGGTCGCGACGGTGCCCCGCCGGGCAGCCGGGCCGGACCGGAACCCGGTCGTCGGATCGGCGCGCTCACCGGCCGGCCACCTCGGCGGCGACCGTGTCCAGCGCCTCGTCGGCGCGGGCCAGCCGGTCCCGGGTCGCGGCGAGCCGGTCGGCGACGCCGCCGAACGCGCCCCGCAGGATGCCGACCTGGGTGCGGACGGCGGCGGCACCCGGCCCGTCCACCTGCGCCCGGTCGAGCACCAGCTCGGGGTCGACGGCGGCGGCGATCAGATCGGCCACCGCCTCGTCGGTGAGCCCGTCGGCCAACCCGGCGGCGGCGGTCCGGACCCCCTCGGCGGTCCAGCTGTCCGGCGCGCCGGCGCTGACCAGCCGGCCGACGACCGAGTGGGCGGCCCGGAACGGCACCCCGTGCCGGGTCAACGCGTCGGCCGCCGCGGTGGTGGTCGCCCCGGACGCGACGATCTCCTCCCGGGTCGGCGGGTGCAGCGGCTCCAGCTCGGCGAGGAAGCCGCCGACCAGGGCGAAGAACCGTTGCGCCCGGTCGTTGCTGTCCCAGAGCCGGACCTGGACGTCGGTGGTGGCGTTGTTGGAGTCCTCCCACCAGGCCGCCCCGACGTTGTTGAGCACCGACGCGGCGTCGGCGGCGCTCGCGCCGGCCATCGACACCAGGTGCTCCAGCACCACCGGGTTGCGCTTCTGCGGCATGATGCTGCTGCCCTGGGTGAAGTCGCCGGGGGTGGCCACCCACTGCCAGGTCAGCCAGTCCATCAGGGTGCGGGCCAGCCGGGCGCCGGTGGCCAGGGCCTGAGCGTTGAGGGTGCCCACCCGGACCAGGTGGTCGGCCCCGGCGACCGCCTCGTAGGAGTTGGTCACCAGGCCGTCGAAGCCGAGCAGCTCGGCCACCCGGGCCGGGGCGATGTCCAGGTCGGTGCCGGCGAATGCGCAGGAGCCCAGCGGCGAGACGTTGAGCTGGTCGATCACGTCGGCGTACGCGGCGGCCTCACCGGCCAGCGCCTCGGCGTAACCGGCCAGCGCGTGCCCGATGGTGGTGGGCTGGGCCGGCCGGCGGTGGGTGTAACCGGTGATCACCACGTCGGCGTACCGGTCGGCGGCGTCCAGCGCGGTCACGCCGGTGCTCAGCACCCGGTCCAGCACGTCGAGCAGCTGGTCGCGCAGGAGCATCCGGAACACCCCGGCGTCCAGGTCGTTGCGGCTGCGCGCCATCTGCACGTCCAGTTCGGACGCGGGCAGGCCGCACGCCTGCGCGAGGGTCTTCTCCAGCAGGTAGTAGGTGTCCTCGAAGCTGCCGTCGAACGCCGGGGCGGGGCTGCCGTCGGCGCGCAGCGTGGCCAGCCCGCGCAGCAGCCGGGCCCCCCGCTCAGCCGGGATGAGGCCCTGCTCGGTCAGCATCACCACGTGTGCCTGGCTGGCGCGCACCATCGCCGGGTACAGGTGGCCGACGTGGTGCTCGTAGGTCGGGGCCAGGTGGTGCCGCTGGTAGGTGGTCAGCTCGCTCATGGCGGTTCCTTACTTCCTTCCGGGCCGGGACGCGGCGTGGGGGCCGGGTCCCGGGTTCTCGGCTGGTCGGTCGGTCAGGCCCAGCAGCCGTTCGGCGTTACCGGCGAAGATCGCGCGGAGGTGGTCGTCGGGCATCCCCAGCTCGCGGCAGACCCGCAGCTGGTCGTCGAGGTAGCGGGTGACGTAGCCGCGCGGGAACCACGACGAGTCGCTGCCGTACACGATGCGCTGCGGGCCGATCGTCTCGTAGCAGCGGCGGAACAGGTCCTCCAGCGTCAGCCTGTACGGCATCCAGCGCACCCACTGGTTGGAGCCGGACGTGTCGACGTGGATGTTGGGGCAGCCCCAGGCGGCGAAGAGGAGGTCCTGCACGTGCTGGACGCCGAAGTGCGGCACCACCACGTTCAGTTCGGGGAACCGGCGGGCCATCCGGGCCAGTTCGTCGGGGCCGCCGTACCGGCCGAAGGACAGGCCACCGGCGCTGCCGTAGTGGCCGATGTGGATCAGCACCGGCACCCCGAGGCGCTGGGCGGTGGACCAGAGCGGGTCCAGGTCGGCGTGGTCCAGCGGGCCGCGCAGCAGCGGGGCGAACAGCTTCAGCCCGCGCAGGCCCCGTCCGGTCACCGCCCGCTCCAGCTCGGCGGCGGCCCCCGGCGCGTACGGGTCGTGGTGGGCGAAGCCGAGCAGCAGGTCCGGGTGCCGGTCGACCACGTCGGCGACGGTGTCGTTGCCGCCGCCGGTGACGAAGACCGCCCGGCGTACCCGCACCGCCCGCAGCTCGTCGGCCCACCGGTCGGCCTCGTCCTGCCAGCGCGGCGCGGGCGGCTCCGGGTCGGGGAAGCTCCACGCCTGCCGCCACGCCTTCGCGTACGGGGCGGAGCCGGCGGCCCGGACGGCCCGCTCGTGCTCCCCGCCGGGGTGCATCCCGGCGGCGTCCTCGCAGGCGTGGACCGTCTCGTCGGTGCCGATCCGGAAGTGCAGGTGGAAGTCGACGATGTCGAGTCCCCGGTCCACGCTCATCGGTCTCCCCCGGTCGCCCCGTCCGCCCCCGTCGGGGCCGGTCCGGCCGTCGGGCCGTCGGGCGTCGGGGCCGGGCCGTCGGGCGTCGGCAGCGGGTCGGCGGTGGGTGGGGCGGGCGGTGGGGCGGCCACCCAGGCGGCGACGATCTCCCGCAGCCGCGCACCGGCCGTGGCCCGCACCTGCCGGCCGGCCGCCTCGGAGGCCAGCGAGATGTGCCCCGACCAGCCCTGCCAGGGGTCGGGCCGGGACTCGACCAGCACGTACGGGTGGCCCACCGGCAGCTTCGGCTTCGGCGGCAGGTCGGTCACGGCGTCGAGCCGGACCGCGCCGGGATCGAACCCGAGCACCCCGGAGGTCTCGTACGCGCCCCCGTGCCCCCGGGCGGTCAGCGGCCCGTACAAGTCGGTGGTCTCCGCCGGGGTGACCAGCTGGAACCAGTTGACCAGCAGCAGGCTGGCGGTACGCCGGCCGGAGACCCACTCCATCGCGGCCCGCACGGTGGACATGTTGGCGTCGTGGCCGTTGACGATCAGCAGCCGGGGGAAACCGGCGGCGACGATCCCCTCGATCACGTCGGCGAGGTAGCCGACGGCGATCTCCGGCCGGATCGACACCGTCCCCGGCCAGGGCCGGGTCTGCCCCGGGCAGGCCGCGTACGGCACCGCCGGGAAGAGCACCCCGCGCGGCCCGGCAGCGCCGCCGGCCTCGGCGGCCGGGCCGGCAGCCCCGCCGGCCTCGGCGGCCGGGCCACCTGCGCCGCCGGCCTCGGCGACCGGGCCGGCAATGCCGCCGGCCTCGGCGGCGAAGCCCTCGGCGAGGATCAGGTCGGTGCCGAGCGGGAGGTGCGGGCCGTGCCACTCGACGGCGCCGACGGGCAGCACCGCGTAGTCGGCCGCCGCCGCGACGGCGGCCAGCTCACCGCCGGGAATCCGGGTGGCGGGCAGCAGCCCGCCCCCGGCCGGCCAGGTCACGCCGTCCACTTCGCCGCCTCCCGGGTGGCCCGGCCGCCGTTCTGCAGGCGGCCGGAGAACACCATCACCACGAAGATCAACACCACCTGGAGCATGCCGTACGCGGCGGCGGTGCCGACCTCGAACGAGTACATCCGGTTGTTGATCTCGACCGAGATGGGTGCCGTCTCCGAGGTGTAGATCAGCACCGAGGCGACGAACTCACCCACCCCGTTGACGAACGCGAGCAGTGCGCCGGCCAGCACACCGGGCAGCATCAGCCGCAGGGTGACCGTGCCGAACGCCCGCCACCAGGGCGCGCCGAGGTTGCGGGCGGCCTCCTCCAGCGACGGGTCGATCTGGGCCAGCGTCGCCGAACTCGACCGGAACACCAGCGGCAGGAACCGCACGAAGTACGCCAGCGGCATGATCCAGAAGGTGCCGATCAGCACCTGCCCGAAGCTGAACGCGTTGCCCGTGCTGAACGCCGAGATCAGGTTGATCGCCACCACCGTGCCGGGCAGCGCCCAGGCCAGCATGACCGCCACGTCGAGCAGCCCCCGGCCCCGGAAGTCGAGCCGGCGCACCGCGTACGCGATCAGCACCCCGACCACCACACAGCCGACCGTGGCGAGCAGGCTCATCTGCAACGAGTTGAGGATCGGCCGGTACGCCCCCGGGTCCGAGAAGATCGTCACGAAGTTCTCGGTGGTGTACTCCGACGGGATCACCTCGGTGGTCCACGAGCCGTCCCGGGAGAAGGCGACCAGGGCGATCGTCGCCACCGGGGCGAGCAGCACCATGGTGGCCAGTACCGAGGCCAGCAACGCCAGCCACTTGCCGAACGGGTTGGTGATCTCCCGACGGTGCGAGGCGACGCCCTTGGACTGGGAACGGTAGCTGCGCCGTCCCTCGTACCAGCGCATCCCGAGCAGGAACAGCACCGACGCCACCGCCAGCACCGACGCGTAGGTCGAGGCCATCGGCAGGTCGCCGTTGGTGCGGTTGATGTAGATCTGCATGGTCATCGTGCGGTCCACCCCGAACAGCAACGGCGCGGTGTACGACGCCAGTGACGTCATGAAGACCAGCAGCGACGCCGAGACCAACGCCGGGGTGAGCATCGGCAGCAGCACGGTGCGCCACACCCGGACCCGGCCCGCGCCCAGGTTGTAGGCCGCCTCCTCCACCGACGGGTCCATCCCCACCAGGGCGGCCGAGGCGGCGAGGTAGAAGAACGGGTACATGGTGAAGGTGTGCACCACCAGCACCCCGGCGATGCCGGTGAACGGCAGCACCGGGTTCTCGGTGCCGAAGAGCTGTTGCAGACCGCGCGGCAGGATGCCGGTCTCGCTGTAGAGCAGCTGGAACGAGATCGCCCCGATCAGCGGCGGCAGCGCCGCCGGCACCAGGATGATCGCCTCGATCAGCCGCCGGCCGGGAAACGAGAACCGCTTGAGCAGGAAGGCCATCGCCACCCCGACGATCCCGCAGAGCAGCACGCTGGCCGCCGAGATCCCCAGCGAGGTGAGCAGCGCCGACCGGGCGACCCCGGTGCCGGTGACGAACTCGGTGTAGTTGGCCACCCCGTCCACCCCGACGCTCTCGGCGAAGGTGGCGAACATCGGCTGCACCACGTAGCCGAAGAGGATCAGCACCAGCGGGAACACCAGCAGGTACGGGAACCACGGCGAGTTGGCGTTGAGGCCGCGCCGGGGCCGGGCGGCCGGCGGCGGGGTGGGGTCCTGGGTCACCGGCGGCACGGTGGCCGGGCTCGGCGTGGCAGGAATGGTACTCATGGGCGCACCACCCACATGCGGTTCCGGTTGAGCCGCAGGCCGACCTGGTCGCCGACGGTGACGCCGTCCGGGACGTCGATCGCGGCGACCTGCACCGACTCGCCGGCCACCTCGACCACGAGGTTGGTGGCCATCCCGGTGAACTCCACCTCGGTCACCCGGCCGGGCAGCGCGCCGGTCTCGGTCGTCGAGGTGAGCCCGAGGTGCTCGGGGCGTACCGAGACCAGGGCGGTGTCCCCGGCACGCAGGCCGTGGTCGGCGGGGGCGGCGACGGCGGTCTCGCTGCCGTCGGGCAGGCCCACGGTGACCGTCTCGGCCGCGGCGGTGACCACCGGCAGGCTGAGCACGTTGCTGCGGCCGATGAACCGGGCCACGAAGGCGGTCGCCGGCCGGTGGTAGATCTCCTGCGGGGCGCCGATCTGGCGGACCCGGCCGGACTCCATCACGGCGATCCGGTCGGACATCGCCATCGCCTCGGACTGGTCGTGGGTGACGTAGATGGCGGTGGTGCCGGCCTCCTGCTGGATGCGCCGGATCTCCACCCGGGTCTCCTCGCGCAGCTTGGCGTCGAGGTTGGACAGCGGCTCGTCGAGCAGCAGGGTACGCGGCCGGATGACCAGCGCGCGGGCCAGCGCCACCCGCTGCTGCTGGCCGCCGGAGAGCTGGTCGATCCGGCGGTCGCCGTAGCCGGCGAGGTGGACCTGACCGAGCGCCTCGGTGATCCGCCGGGCGGACTCGGCCCGCCCCACCTTGCGGATCTTCAGCCCGTACGCGACGTTCTGCGCGACGGACATGTGCGGGAAGAGGGCGTAGTTCTGGAACACCATGCCGGTGTCGCGCTTGTTCGGTGGCCGGTGGGTGACGTCCTCCGTGCCGAACCGGATCTTCCCCGAGGTGGGGAAGTAGAACCCGGCCACCATCCGCAGGGTGGTGGTCTTGCCGCAGCCGCTCGGCCCGAGCAGGGTGAAGAACTCCCCGGCGGCGATGCTGATGTCGACGTCGTCGACGGCAGCGGTGTCGCCGGCACGCGCGAAGCGCTTGCTCACCGACTCCAGCGTGACATCGATCATGATGTCTTCTCCTTCATGCGGTACCGGACCTGGCCGGGCGGGGTGGCGGGACGGGCGGTGCCGGGGGCGGGACGACCCCCGGCACCCGTACGGGTCAGCCCTTGTTCTTGATCTGGCTGTTCCAGTGGTTGATCCACTCGGTCTCGTTCTTGCCGATGACGTCCCAGTTGACGTCGAGCGGCTTGAGGTTGAGCTGGGCCAGCCACTCCGGCTGCTGGGCGATCTCCACGGCCGGGATCTGGTAGTAGTCCTTGGCCAGGTCGGCGCGGAGCGTGTCGTCGAAGAGGAACTCGATGAACTTCTGCGCGCCGGCGCTGTTGCCGCCCTTGACCGCAGCCAGCCCGTCGACCAGCACCGGGGCGCCGGAGGCCGGCATCACGTAGCCGAACGGCATGTTCGACTGGTTGGCCTGGAGCAGGATGTCCTGCAGGTTCCAGGCGCTCAGGGTGCCCTGCTGGCGGGAGAGCTTGAGGTAGAGGTCGGCCGGGTTGGCCGCGTACGCGCCGGTGTTGGCGTCGAGCTTCTTGAGCCAGTCGTAGCCGGGCTGCGGGTTGCTGCCGTCCGGCGACTGCCGCATGATCATCGCGGCGTAGATCGACCGCATGGTGCCCGAGGCGGCCACGTCGCGGATGACGATCTTGTCCTTCCACTCCGGCTTCAGCAGGTCGTCCCAGTCCTTCGGGGCCTGCTCCGGGGTGAGCGCCTTGTTGTTGTACATGATGACCTCGGGCAGCAGGATCTCCCCGAACCAGCGGCCCTCGGCGTCCTTGTACTTGGCGTCCATCTTGCCGGCGAACGCGGGCTGCCAGGCGGCGAGCAGGTCCTCACCGGCACCGGCGGCCAGCCCCTGCTGGGTGCCGCCCCACCAGACGTCGGCCTGCGGGTTGGCCTTCTCGGCCCGGACCCGCTCCAGGATCTCCTGGGCGCCCAGGTTGAGGATCTCCACCTTGCCCTTGTACTCGGGGTACTTGGCGGTGAACTTGTCCACGACGAAGGTGGAGACCTTCTTGTCGCGGGCGGTGTAGATCGTCAGCTTCTCCGTCTCACCGGCGGCGCTGTCGTCCGAGCCGCCGCCGCAGGCGGTGCCGGCGGCGAGGACGGTGGCGAGCGCTCCGGCGAGCAGAAGTCGACGTCTCATGGGGTACCTCCGAGGGGTTGGGAAGAACTGAGGCAGGGCAGGTCAGGGGGCCGGTAACAGGGTGGGCAGCCCGGCGGCGGCGGCCGAGAGGGCGTAACTGACCGCACCGTGCAGCACCGCCCGGTCGCCGAGCACGGCCCGGCGTACCTCGGTGGTGCTCGGTGCGGCGGCGGCGACCAGGTCCTGGAGCCGGCCGACGGCGGCGTCGTCGAGGTCGGCGGCGGCACCGCTGAGCAGCACCCGCCCCGGGTCGATCACGCAGACGCAGGAGACGATCAGCCGGGACCAGGCGTTCAGCAGTTCGTCGAGGTAGCCGGCGGCGCGCGGGTCGTCGGCGGCCAGCTCGACCAACGCGCGTACCGGCGAGTCGGGGCGGCGGCCGGGGGCCAGCGCGACCACCCGTTCGGCGATCGCGTTCTCCGACCAGCGGGCCTCGAACGGGCCGATCCCGTCGTGTCCCCGGCCCGCCGGGTCCAGCGGCAGGAAACCGACCTCGCCGGCCGCGCCCCGGGCCCCCCGCCGGACCTGGCCGTCGAGCACCAGGCCCGCGCCGATGCCGTCGGCGACGTGCAGCAGCAGCAGGTCGGCGACGTCGGTGCCGGCACCGGCGGCGTGTTCGCCGGCCGCCATCAGGTTGACGTCGTTGTCCACCACCACGGGTACGCCGAGCGTCCGCTGGACCGACTCCCCTATCGGACGGCCCTCGATCAGGCCGACCGAGGGGGCGAGCCGGACCGCGCCGCCGGAGATGACGCCGGGCGCGGCGATGGCCACCCCGCGCAGCGCCGGCAGCCCGTCGCCGGCCAGTTCGGGCACCGACCGGCAGATGGTGTCGACGATGTCGCCGGTCAGCCGGACCGTGCGGTGGGCGACCACCGCGCCGTCGCTGTCGGCGATCTCGCAACTGATCCGGGACGGCTCCAGCGAGACGGCGGCGACCAGTTCGGCGCGGGGGTTGAACTCCAGCATCGCCCGGGGCCGACCGGCGCGGGAGGTGCCCGGACCGCGTTCGATCAGGTATCCCTCGGCGATCAGGTCCCGCACCAGCGGGGTGAGCGTGGCAGGGCTCAGGCCGGTGAGCTCGGTCAGCTCGGCCCGGGAGAGCACCCGGACCTGGCGGGCGGTGGAGATCACGGAAAGCCGCTTGATCTCCTTCGACCGCTCCCGGCTCACCGGGCTCGTTGGTGGCGTCACCACGTCTGTCACATTTCCTTCCTACGGCGAACGAATTAAAGAGTCAAGTAACGAGTCCGTCTCGGCCGGCCTGCCATGAACCACCGGAGCAGCAAAAACGTCCGCAATGGTAAGCGATGGGCGGGTTCGGGGCACCGTTCCGGCGCGGCGCAGGACATCCCGGACATCGCCCTCTTTATTTCTTCTGCAAAGAAAGAAATACCTTCCAAAGCATTGACGTGTCACTGCGCTGGTCCCTAGCGTCACCGGGCGAAGGCCTTCCAGTGTGTACGGAACCCGTACCGCTGCCGTACCCGGTGCACCGCGTCCGACGACGCCCACCGTTCCCGTTCCCGCCGCCTCACCGTCCACCGACGACCGCTCGTCGGACGCCCCGCGTCCGACGAGGACGGTCGCTGCCCGGACACCGTGGTCCCGGAAGGATCCGCATGCGCATCAAGGGTTTCCTGCTACCCACCGCACTCGCCCTGGCCGTGGCCGGGGCGCCCGCCACCGCCGTCGCCGCCCCGGCCGACGTGCGCCCCGCCAAGGCCGTCGACCTCGACGTGCTCTTCGTCAGCGCCCACCCCGACGACGAGGCCGGCAGCCTCGCCACCCTCGGCCAGTGGAAGGAGAAGTACGGCGCCAAGGCCGGCGTCGTCACCATCACCCGGGGTGAGGGCGGCGGCAACGCCGTCGGTCTGGAGGAGGGGCCGCCGCTGGGCATCATCCGGGAACGCGAGGAACGCACCGCGATCGGCAAGGCCGGCGTGGAGAACCTCTACAACCTCGACCGGGTCGACTTCTGGTACACCGCGTCCGCCCCGCTGTCGGAGCAGATCTGGGGCCACGACGACACCCTGGGCCAGATCGTCCGGGTCATCCGGACCACCCGACCCGAGATCATCATGACGATGAACCCGTCGCCGACCCCGGGCAACCACGGCAACCACCAGCAGGCCGCCCGGTTCGCCGCCGAGGCGTTCGCCGCCGCCGCCGACCCGAACGCCTTCCCCGAGCAGCTCAGCAACGAGGGCCTCGCCCCGTTCCGGGCCGCGAAGTTCCTGCGCAGCGGCGGCACCGGCAGCTCCGCCGCCGGCCCGCAGTGCGCCACCAGCTTCACCCCGACCGTCCCGACCGACCAGGTCTTCGGCGTCTGGGAGGGCACTCCCAGCGCCAGCGGGAAGACCTGGGCCGAGATCGAGGTCGACGCACGTCGGGAGTACGTCACCCAGGGCTGGGCCGGCACCGCCGCCGCCCCCACCGACCCGACGAAGATCCGGTGCGACTTCTACACGCTGATCGACAGCCGCGTCCCGTACGACCCGGCGGACACCTCCCCGGAGGCGATCCTGCGCGGCTCGGTGCTGCCGCCGGTGACCGGTGGCCTGCCCAAGGGCACCGAGCTGTACCTCACCACCGACCGGTTCGACCTGGCCCCCGGCGCGACCGTCGAGGTCACCGCGCACCTGCGCGCCCCGCACAACCGCGCCCTGGTCAAGCCCCGGATCGACCTGCGGCTGCCGGCGGGCTGGAAGGCCAAGGGCTCCGGCGTACTCGCCAACGACGTGCCGTCGGGCAAGGAGCGGACCCGGAAGTTCACCGTCACCGTTCCGGCCGACGCCGCCACCAACCAGCAGCAGCTCATCGGGGCCACCCTGACCACCCGCCAGGGCGTCGGGCGCACCGACCGGGCCGTCCGGGTGGTCGCCGACGTACGCGGCACCCTGGAGCCGCTGCCCGAGGTGGGCACGTTCCGCACCTGGGCCGGTGAGGGCGGATACCCGCAGCTGGACACCCTCATCAAGCCGGTGCTCACCATCGGCTCCGGCAAGCAGCGGTCGGTCCGGATCGACCTGCGCAACCACGGCCGGGTCAGCCGCGACGGCACCGTCACCCTCGGCCTGCCGGCCGGCTTCACCGCCGACGCGGTCACCAAGAGCTATCCCGCGCTGGCCCCCGGCGCGACCGGCGCGGTCACCTTCACCGTCACCAACACCGACGCCACCCTGCCGACCGCCAACGAGGGCGGCACCGACGGGGACTACGGCATCACCATCACCACCACCAGCGCCGCCGGCAGCACCGTGGAGACCGGCGCGCTGGAGATCGTGCCCACCACCGAGGTCCCGCGCGCCGGTGACGGCACCGTCGACGGGGTCGCCTCGCCCGGCGAGTACCCCGGCCCGGAGCTGGACTTCTCCCGCATCTGGGAGGGCCAGGCCACGACCCCGCAGGACGCCTCGGCGACCGGTCGGATCGCCTGGACCGCCGACGGGCTGAAGGTGATCGTCCAGGTCACCGACGACGTGCTGGGCAAAAAGGTGGTGCCGCAGGACTGCAAGCGGCAGCGCCGCACCGACAGCGTGGAGATCATCGTCGACCCGAAGGGGAACTCGACGGACACCTCCACCGTGTTCAAGGCCGGCATCTTCCCGACCACCGACGACCCGGCCAACGGCGACCCGCCCTGCTGGCAGCGCGACGCCGACAACCGGCAGGGCCCGGGGGCGACCACCGCACCCGGGATGACCGTGGTCAGCAAGGTCAGCTCCCCGTACACCGGGTACACCATCGAGACGATGATCCCGTTCGCGGTGCTGCCCGACGCGGTGGACCCGGCCCGGATGGGCTTCAACGTGCTGGTCTACGACTCGGACACCCAGGACCTCAGCTCGCAGTCCCGGCTGGGCTGGTCCACCTTCACCGGCGTCCGGGCCGACCCGTACCGCTACGGTCTGGCCACCCTGCCCGGCTACCAGCCGGCGGCCCGGCAGCCCAGCGCGCCGGTGTTCCCGGACACCTCGGCGCGCAGCGTGCACAGCCCGCAGACCATCGCCCAGTCGGCCGTCGACGGGGTGGCCCCGGCCGCCGTGCCGAGGCTGAAGAACTCGGCGCTGCGGCTGACCTCGGCCCAGCGGGTCACCGACGGCGTGCAGGTCACCCTGCGTGCCGACCGGGCCGGCACCGCCTACCTGTACGCCTGGGACGGCGACACGGCCCGGGGCGAGCACACCGTACGACTGGCCGCCGGTGACCGGGTCACCGTGACGGTCCCGGTCAGCGGGGGCACCCCGACGTCGCTGCTGGCCGCCTTCGAGTCCGGTGGCGCGGCAGTGGCCCAGCAGGTCCCGCTGAACTGAACCACCACCGCGGTATCCGTGGCCGGTCGTCGACTTCCGTCGGTGGCCGGCCACGTCGGTGTCCGGGGTCAGCCCGGGCAGCTCGTGGCGGGCAGCCCGGTCAGCGGCACCGGGGAACGGCCGGTCGGGCGGGCCTTGCCGGCCAGCACCCCGGCGAGCGCCGTCATCGAGGCCCGGCTGGACGAATAGGTCGCCAGCAGGGTCGGCGAGGTCGCCTTCTCCAGCACGTACGGGGTGTCCATCGCCACGGTGACCGCCGCGTCGGCGGCGAGATCCTTCGGGCTGTCGCCGTAACCGACCAGGTGCACCCGGGTGCCGCCCTTGGGAACCACCCGCACGCCCGCGTCGGTCAACGCCGCGGCCAGCGCCGCCCGGGTCTTCTCCCGCCCGTCGGAGGTGGTGACGGTGACCGGGCCGGACACCGCCACGCCGCACTTGCCGCGTAGCTGGGTGACCGCCGCGGCGGCCAGCGCGGTGGCGGCGGCCCGGTGCGGGGCGCTGTCGAGCGTGGACATCGCCGGCGTCGGCCGGTCGGCGAGCCGGAACTTCATGGTCAACACCCGGGTGACCGCCGCCACCAGCCGGTCCCGGGGCAGCGAGCCGTCGCGCAGCGCGGCCAGCAGCCCGTCGTACGCCTGACCGACGTTCGGGGTCATCAGGATCAGGTCGTTGCCGGCGAGCAGGGCCTTCACCGCCGCCTCGCCCGGCGGGTAGCGCTTGGCCGGCGGCATGTTCATCCCGTCGGTGATCACCACCCCCTGGAAGCCCAGTTCGCCCCGCAGCACGTCGGTGAGCAGCTTGCGGGAGAAGGTGGCCGGGGTGCCCGGGTCCACGGCGGTGACGTCGAGGTGGGCCGACATCACCGCCATCGCCCCGGCGTCGATGCCGGCCCGGAACGGCGGGAAGGCGGTGGCGTCCAGCTCGGCCCGGGGCTGGCCGACCACCGGGACCTCCCGGTGCGAGTCGGCGGCGCTGAGCCCGTGCCCGGGAAAGTGCTTGACGCTGGCCGCCACCCCGGCGCTCTGCAACCCCTGGACCGCGCCCGCGACCTGCGCGGCGGCCCGTTTCGGGTCCGCGCCGAAGGACCGCGAGCCGATCACCGTGCTGCGGGTGGCCAGGACGTCGGCGACCGGGGCGAAGTCCAGGTTCACCCCCATCGCGGCCAGCTCGGTGCCGGCGGCCTTCCAGGCGGCCTCGGTCCGGGCCGGGTCGTCGGCCGCACCGGCGGCCAGCGCGCTGGGCAGCGTGGTCACCCCGTCGGTGATCCGGGTGACCACGCCGTACTCCTGGTCGGTGCCGACCAGGAACGGCGCCGGACCGGCGGCCAGCTTCCCGGCGGCCTCGCGCAGCCCGGCGGTCAGCTTCTTCACCTGGGCCGGGCTGTCGACGTTGGTGGTGGACTGGTTGCCCGAGGTGGGGTCGTCGGCGCTGAACCCGACCAGGATCAGCCCGCCGAGCCGGTACTTCGCGATCATCTCGGCGGGGGTGTCGACCCCGGCGAGGGCCTGGTTGCCGGCGGCCGAACCGGGGGTCACCGTCGTCGCCGAACTGCCGTAGGCGTACGGCATCAGCACCTGGCCCACCAGGTCCTCGTCGCCGAGCGTGCCGGCCAGCGCGGCGGCCCGGCCGGCCGGGTCGTCGGCGGCGGCGGACGCGGCGACGGTCGCGGTGGCCGTCGGGGTGGCTTCGGGGCGGACCGGCGCGGGAGCCTGTCCCTCCCCCGCACATCCGGAGGCGAGCAGCGCGGTCAGGGCGGTGACGGCGACGCCGGCACGTCGCGGGGAGATCGGCACCCGGCCCATCCAACCCGCGCCGGAGATCAGCGGCAACCCGGCCAGGTCAGGCAGCGGGTGCGGCGTGCCCGTCCCCGACCGGGTGTCCGGCTACCCGGCGGGTCCCGGGCGGAACGCGGCCGGTCCGGGTGAGCGGATTCACCCGGACCGGCCGCTCGGTCGGCGGACGTCCCTCCCAGACCGGACACGGTCACTGGGCCGCTCGATGCGGGGACGACCTCCTGAAGAGCACTATGCCTGTGGGTCATATTTATGACCCACAGGCATAGTGCTCTCCGCGGCGACATCGCTGCGGGCGGCGCAGCCGGCATGAAGATCGTCGTTGGCGCGGTCAGCCGGTTGTCATCGGCACGGGTGCCGGGAGGTGAGACCGGCGGGCACGGGGGCGTGCGGAGCCAGGCCGACAGGTGCCGGCACGCGGAGAAGCGCGCCGACCGGCGTCCGGGGAGACGGACCGGTGGCGTCGGGCGACCGCATGGGAACGGGACAGCGGGCGGGTGACGGTCAGCCGACCCGGGTCAGCAGGGTCACCGGCGCACCGTCCCCGGCGTAGCGGTAGGGCTCCAGCTCGGCGTCCCAGGCGGTGCCCATCGCCTTGTCCAGGGCGTGTGCCAGGGCCTCGGGGCGTACCGACGCCATGATGCTGCGCAGCCGGTCCTCGCCGAGCTGGATGTCGCCGGCCGCGCCCACCGCGGCCCGGAACAGGCCCCGGCCGGGCACGTGCATGAAACGTTCGCCGTCCGCGCCGGTGCTGGGTTCCTCGGTCACCTCGAAACGGATCATGGGCCACTGCCTCAGGGCAGCAGCCAGCTCGGCACCCGTCCCCGGCCGACCGGTCCATCCGCACTCGGCCCGGCGGGCGCCGGGATCGACGGGCTGAGCCGTCCAGTGCAGGTTGACCGGCGCGGCAAGGACGCGCGCGATCGCCCACTCGACGTGCGAGCACACGGCGAGCGGGGTCGAGTGGACGTATACGACGCCACGCGTTGGCACGGTGACCTCCCGGAGGGCGAGGTGCGTCTTCCCCTACGACCTCGACACCCGAGTGGCTGTTGCCACACATGATGACTGCTGTGACGGATGGTGCGCCAGGGAATCGGAAAATTCGCCGCCGGGAAATACCCGGACCGGTGACCGGGGTTGTGCACTCCGACGGGCACGGTGAGCTGCCAGGCACCGTGGTCGTGTATATTTCTCTGGGCGGTTCTGTGCCGTCGCACCACTTCGCGGGCCGACGACCCACCCGGCCGTCAGATGACCACCGAGCGTCAGACGACCACCGGGCGTCACCCGCTACAGCCCCCGGACGGTCCCCGTCCTCCCGTACGTCTTGCAAGGAGCATCTCCGTGGCGAGCAACACCTCGAAGACCGCGCGCGCGTCAGTCCGGGCCGGCCAGGCTGGCCAGGGTGGCGCCCTCAGCGTGCTGGGCGAGTTCAAGTACCTCATCCCGCTCAACGGCGGCAAGCACGCCTACGTGCGGAACCTGACCAACGGCAAGACCGCGCACCTGCGTACCGACTCGGACGCCTTCGTCGAGGAGATCCGGACGCTGGCCACCGCCGGTCACGCCGCCAAGATCCGCGCCGAGATCAGCAACCTCGCCGCCACCCACCCCGACCACGGGTGGGACAAGACCGAGAAGCGTCTCGTCGAGGCCGGCGTCTTCGAGGGCTGAGCCCTCCCCCCAGCACGACCGGAACAGCCCGCCGGGGTCACCCCGGCGGGCTGTTCCGCGTCTGCGCCCGCCGGGTCAGGTCCCGTCGTCGAGCAGGGTGACCTCGCCGGTGTCCAGGTCGTACAGGGCGCCGACGACGTCCACCCCACCCGCCGCGACCGGACCGGCCAGCATGTCGTCGGCGCGTAGCGCCCGCACCGTACGGCGCACGTGCCGGCGTACGGCCAGCAGGTGCACGGCCGGGTCGTGCGGCCCCGCCTCGGTCACCGCCGGAGTGATCCGCTCGACCAGGTAGCCCAGGTCACCGTCCGGACGCCGGCCCGTCCGCACGCTGTCCACCGTCGCGGCGACCGCGCCGCACCGTTCGTGCCCCAGCACCATCACCAGGGTCACCCCGAGCTGCGCCACCACGTACTCGATCGAGCCCCGCACGGCCCGGTCGAGCACGTGTCCCCCGGTCCGGATCACGCAGATCGACCCGAAGGTCTGGTCGAAGATCGCCTCCAGTGGCACCCGTGAGTCGATGCAGCCGAGCAGCACCGCGTACGGCTGCTGGTCGCCGGAGGCCACGGCCGCGGCGGCGGTCACGTCGTGCCCGTGCACCGGCCGGCCGCTGACGAAGCGCCGGTTGCCGGTGAGCAGCTCGGCCAACGCCGCCCGGGGGGTGCGCGCGGCCCGGGGCGGCCCGGCGGCGACGGACGGCCGCTCGGGGGGCCGGGCGGCCGCGGTGGGTGATCTCGGCATGGCTCCAGACTGACCGCCGGACCGACCTCGTGCGGGCGGGTCGGGAATCTTCTCACCGACACGGTTGGCGTGGTCTGATGTCGGGTAGCCGGTGTTACCGCCGGGTTACGCCGGTGAATGTGTCCCGGGTGCCTGGGAGGTGGCGATGCCGGATCAACGGGAGTTGCGGCTGCCCGACGGGGTACGCCTGCACGTCGAGGTGACCGGCCCGGTCGGGGCCGAGGTGACCGTGGTCCTGCTGCACGGCTGGACGCTCGACGGCCGGGCCTGGCACCGGCAGCTCGCCGACCTGGGCAGCCGCTTCGGCGACCGGGTCCGGGTGGTCACCTACGACGCCCGGGGGCACGGCCGGTCCAGTTGCATGGCGCTGCGCACGGCGACCCTGGCCCAGCTCGGCGACGACCTCGCGGCGGTGCTGGACGAGGTCGCCCCGGCCGGGCCGGTGCTGCTGGTCGGGCACTCGATGGGCGGAATGACCGTGATGGAGTACGCGCACCGGCATCCGTCCCACTTCGCCGCCCGTACGGCCGGGCTGGTCTTCGTCTCCACCACCGCCGAGGGGCACACCCACACGGTGTACGGCCTGTCGCCGCGGATCGCCCGGCTGATCCGGCTCGCCGAGACCACCGGGGCCGGGGTGCTGGCCCGGTGCGGTTCCTGGCGGCCACCCCGTCCGTTGCTGCGCGCCCTGGCCCCGAGCATCAGGTGGATGCTCTTCGGCGACCGCTGCTCCGGTGCCGACATCCGGCTGGTCACCTCGGCGGTGGCCCGCGCGTCGCTGCGCTCGATCGGTGGTTTCCGCGCCTCGATCGGCGCCCAGCACCGGCTGGCGACGCTCGCCGCGTTGGCGCACCTGCCGGCGGCGGCGCTGGTCGGGGACCGGGACCGGCTGACCCCGCCGCCGTGCGCGGAGTCGATCGCGGCGGCCCTGCCGGCCACCGAGCTGACCGTCTGCCCCGGTGCCGGGCACATGCTGATGATGGAGCGCCCGGACGAGGTGAACGCCGCCGTCGCCGGGGTGCTCGACCGGGTGCTGTCCGCCGCCCGGGCCACGGCACCGGGACCCCGTCGTCCCACCGGGGCCCGGGCCGGCCGGGCACCAGTCGGCGTCCCGGGCGACCCGGCGTCCGCCGGGCGGACGCCACGCTGAGCCGACCCGCCGACGCCCCTCGCGGCGGTGGTGGAGGTCGCGCTACGGGTATCGGCCCGCCGGGGGGTGGGCGGCTGCCCGTACCCTCATTCCGCCTGGCGTGCACCCGCGCCCGGCGTCGCCGTCGCACAGGAGCCGGTACGTTGACCGACCAGACCACCCTGGAGCAGGAGATCGCCGCCGAGCAACGGCATCTCGACCGGGTGTACGCCCGGCTCGCCGAACTGCGCCGGTCGGCCGCCCGTGCCGAGCGGGACGGCTACCGGCTGGCCGGGGTCGGCAACTTCGGCGCGCTGGTGGAGCGCGACGCGATGGTCTTCCACGCCGCCCAGCGCCGGCACCTGCTCGACGCCGAGCACGAGGGGCTGGTCTTCGGCCGGCTGGACCTGCGCGACCGGCAGGTGCTGCACGTCGGCCGGCTCGGCGTGCGGGGCGAGGACGCCGAGACGCTGGTGGTCGACTGGCGGGCCCCGGCCGCCGCCGCCTTCTACCGGGCCACCCCGGCGGAGCCGCTGGGGGTGGTGCGGCGGCGCACGATCAGTTCGTCGGACGAGAAGGTCACCCGGATCGAGGACGACCTGCTCGACCCGGAGGCCGCCCCGCCGGACATGCCGGTGGTGGGAGACGGCGCGCTGCTGGCGACCCTGTCCCGGGCGACCGGCCGGGGGATGCGGGACATCATCGCCACCATCCAGCGGGAGCAGGACGACGCGATCCGGTCCCCCGGTTCGGGGGTCACGATCGTCTCCGGCGGGCCGGGCACCGGGAAGACGGCGGTGGCCCTGCACCGGGCGGCGTACCTGCTCTATGCCGACCGCCGCCGGTACGCCGGCGGCGGCATCCTGGTGGTCGGCCCGTCGGCGGTCTTCGTGGAGTACATCGCCTCGGTGCTGCCGTCGCTGGGTGAGGAGACCGCCACCCTGCACTCGCTGGGTTCACTGTTCCCCGGCCTGTCGGCGACCCGCACGGACGGGCCCGAGGTGGCGGCGGTGAAGGGTTCGCTGCGGATGCGTCGGGTGCTGGAGCGGGCGGCCCGGGACGCGGTGCCGGACGGCCCGCGTGAGCTGCGGCTGCTCTACCGGGGGACGCTGCTGCGCCTGGAGGGGCGCGAGCTGGACGGCATCCGGGACCGGGCGCTGCACCGGGGCGCCCGCCGCAACGAGGTCCGCCGGGTCGGCTTCGACGGGGTGCTCGCCGCGTTGTACGCGCAGGCCCGCCGGCTGGCGGTCGCCGGCCTGCCCGAGCAGCCCGCCTTCGAGGACGAGATCATCGAGCGGCCGGAGTTCCGGGAGTTCTGCAAGGCGTGGTGGCCCCGGCTGCATCCCCGGCACGTGCTGGGCTGGCTGGCCCGCCCGGAGCGGCTGCACCGGTACGCGGCCGGCGTCCTGTCCCGGGCGGAGGTCGGGTTGCTGGTGCAGGCGTACCGGTCGCTGGACACCGAAGGGCTGACGGTGGCCGACATCGCCCTGCTCGACGAGTTGGACGCGCTGCTGGGTCAGCCGGTCCGTCCGAGGAAGGCCCGCCGGGACCCGTTCCAGCTCGCCGGCGGCGTCCGGGAGCTGAGCACCTTCGGGGAGCGGCAGCGTGCCGCGCGGGCTGCGGCCCGGGAGCGGCCCGAGGACTACCGGGACTACGCGCACGTGGTGGTCGACGAGTCGCAGGACGTCTCGCCGATGCAGTGGCGGATGATCGGCCGGCGCGGCCGGCTCGCCTCCTGGACGGTGGTGGGTGATCCGGCGCAGACCGCCTGGACGGGTGACCAGGCGGAGCTGGACCGGGCCCGGGACCAGGCGCTGGGCCGGCGGCGTCGGCACCGGTTCACGCTGTCCACCAACTACCGCAACTCGGCGGAGATCTTCGCGGTGGCGGCGGCGGAGATCCGCCGGCTCTATCCGGACCTGGAGTTGCCGAGTGCGGTGCGCTCCACCGGGGTGGACCCGGTGGCGCTGCACGTGCCGGCGGCGGAGTTGGCCCGGGCGACGGCCGACGCGGTGGACGCGCTGCTGGCCGAGGTGGCGGGGACGGTCGGCGTGATCACCCCGGTGCCCCGCCGGGACGAGGTCGCCGGCTGGTTGGGCGACCGGGGCGGGGCGCGCCTGCAGGTGGTGACCAGCCTCCAGGCCAAGGGCATGGAGTACGACGGGGTGGTGCTGGTCTGCCCCGGCGAGATCCGGGCCGATCCGGGCTCCGGGGTGCGGACGCTCTACGTGGCGTTGTCCAGGGCGACCCAGCGCCTGACCACCGTCGAGCCGACCGGCTGACCGACCGGCACCGGGCCCACCTGGCCGGACGTCCGACCGTCACTTGCATACATAGCGATGTGAGCATAGATTGGAGCCGGTCCGCAGCGGGGACGGAGGGTGTGGACGTGGGCGCAGGTCATGACCACAGCGCGACGGTGAGCAATGCCGCACACCGGCACCGGGGCCGGCTCTGGGCGGCCTTCGGGTTGCTCGCCGTGCTCATGGTGGTCGAGGCGGCGGCCGCCTTCGGCACCGGCTCGCTGGCCCTGCTCTCCGACGCGGGGCACATGTTCACCGACGTGCTCGGCATCGGGATGGCGCTGGCCGCCATCACCGCCACCCGGCGGGCCGCACGGGACCCGCAGCGCACCTTCGGCCTCTACCGGCTGGAGGTGCTCGCCGCTCTGGCCAACGCCGTCCTGCTCAGCGGGGTCGCGGTCTACGTGCTGATCGAGGCGGTCCGCCGGCTCGGCGAGCCACCCGAGGTGCTGGCCGGCCCGATGCTGGTGGTGGCGGTGCTCGGCCTGCTCGCCAACATCGTCGCGTTCGGCCTGCTGCGGGAGGGCGCCAGGGAGAGCATCAACCTGCGCGGGGCGTACCTGGAGGTGCTCGGCGACCTGCTCGGCTCGGTCGGGGTGATCGTGGCGGCGCTGCTGATCGCCGGCACCGGCTGGTGGTGGGCCGACCCGCTGGTCGCCGTGGCGATCGGCGTGTTCATCCTGCCCCGCACCTGGCGGCTCGGCCGGGCGGCGGTGCGCATCCTGGTGCAGGCCGCCCCGGAGCACCTGCCGGTGACCGCCGTACACGACCGGCTGACCGCCGTGCCCGGGGTCGCCGAGGTGCACGACCTGCACGTCTGGACGCTCACCTCCGGCATGGACGTCGCCTCGGCCCACCTCACCCTGGCCGGTGACGCCGAGGTCGGCACGGTGCTGGCGGCCGCCCGGGGTGCCCTGCGGGAGGACTTCCACATCGAGCACGCCACCCTCCAGGTCGAGCCGGGAGCGACCCCCGGCGCGTGCGGCCCCGCCCACTGGTGACCCCACCCCGGGCCGGAAGGTCAGCCCCGCCGGGTACGCACGCACAGAGATCGCGAAAATTTGCGTTGTTTGACCCTTTTAAGGGTATTCACTCTCGTACCCTCAGTCACGAGGTAGGCAGGCGTCACACGCGTACCGGTAGGCTCGGCCCCGGTCTCCGCCAGGCAGAGGCCGCCGCCTAATCGCCCGCCCGGGCGAACCGGGGAACCACGTTCCTGGGGTGCATCCGCGCAAGCGGTAGGGATCTTCCGTCCCGAACCCGTCAGCTAACCCGGTCGGCGGCTGACGGAAGGACATCCGCATGCACGTACGCACCACCACGCGGCTACTGGCCGCAGTCGTCACGGCGCTGGCCCTGGGCGTGTCGGCCGCGCCGTTCACCCCGGCCGCCGCCGCGCCCGCCACCCGGCTCGCCGCCCCCGGCGACGACGACGAGGGCGGCACCCCGGCGCTGCGCGACCAGCTCGACGCGGCCAGCAAGGGCTGGCTGGAGGCCAAGGCCGCCCTGGAACGCTCCACCAAGCGCCAGCAGGAACTCGACGGGCAGCTCAAGACCATCGAGGGGCAACTGGTCACGCAGACCGCCAAGGTCGGCGAAATCGCCGGCGCGGCCTACCGCACCGGCCGGCTCGGGCCGATGTCCGCCCTGCTCAACAGCAACACCCCGAGCGGTTTCCTGGACCGCGCGGCCGCGCTGGAGACGGTCGCCACCCGGGAGGACCAGGAACTGCGCACGATGATCGAGACCCGGGACCAGGCCGTCCGGACCCGGGCCGCGGTCAGCCGGGAGATCACCGAACAGCGCAAGCAGGTCGCCACCATGGGCAAGCGCAAGGAGCAGGCCGAACGGGCGTTGGCGGTGGCCGCCGCCGACAAGCCGGCCCCCACCTCCCGTGACTCCGGCAGCTCGGACGGCACGTCCACCAGCAACGCCAAGGGGGCGCCCCGCAACTCCGACGGCTCCTGGCCGTCCGAGTCGTGCAGCGTCAACGACCCGACGCCGGCCAACGGCTGTATCACCCCGCGTACGCTCAACGCCCTGAACCAGGCCAAGGCGGCCGGTTTCACCAGGTACGTCTCCTGCTACCGGCCCAGCGGCTCCGGCGAGCACCCCAAGGGCCGGGCGTGCGACTTCGCCGCCCAGCGGAACGGCTTCGGCGGGGTGGCCAGTGGTGGCGACCGGACGTACGGCAACAACCTCGCCGCGTACTTCATCCGCAACGCCGACCGGCTCGGTGTGCTGTACGTGATCTGGTTCAAGCGGATCTGGCTGCCGAGCAGCGGGTGGAAGGCGTACAGCGGGGGCAACGGGGACCCGTCCAGCGACCACACCAACCACGTGCACCTGTCGATGATCTGAGCCGACCCGGTGGCCCGTCCGGCCCGGGCGGGCCACCGGACCACGGCCGGCCGCAACGGCAGGTCAGGTCAGGTGCCGCCGCGCCGCGACCGGGTCGGGCAGCCCGGGGTGCCGGCGGTGGTCAGCCCACCGGAGGCGGGTCGCCGGCCCGGGAGTCCAGAACGGCACCGAGGCGGCTGGCCAGCCCCAGGTGGGCCGCGCGGGCCTGCCGGAAGGCGTAGCCGAACAACGGCGCCGGTGCGGCGAGGGTGATCTCCACGTCGATCCGCAGCAGGTCACCCTCCATCCGCAGCCGGGTGTGGTTGCGTACGGTGGTGCCGGGCTGCTGGCGGGCCACCGTCACGATCTCGTCGTCGCCGGCGAGCAGCACGTCGGCCTGGTAGGTGACGGGGAACCGCAGCGGCCCCAGCTCCAGCCGGTCGGTGATCGCGTAGCTGGCCAGGGCGCCCGGCCGGGCGGCCAGCCGGCGCACCCGGACGATCAGGGGATGCAGCTCCTCCTGCCGGGACAGGTCGCTCAGCAGCTCCATCGCCTCCGCCGGTGAGCAGCGCGCCTGCACCGTGTAGCTGAAGCTCTCCCGCCGGACCACCGGGCCTCCTGACCATCGTCGGTCGCACGATCGTGCCGTACCGGAGACGGACTGGCAACGTCCCTGGTCAGTGGCCCTGACGCCGACCGGTGGCCCGGTCAGGCGCCGGGCAGGACCTCGGGGGTGGCGGCACCGGCGAAGTACGGCTCCGGGGCGCCGAAGAGCCCGAGCAGGCCGGTGACCCAGAGCTGCCGGTGCACGAACCGGCTCGGCTCGGTGACGATCAGCTTGACGCCGCTGACCTCGGCGGTCTGGAAGCCGGCGACCATGGCGCTGATCCCGACGGAGTCGATGAAGGTGACGAGTCGCATGTTCAGCTCGATCCGCGCGGGCCGGCCCTTGGCCAGCACCTCGGCGATCGCCTCACGTACCTCGTAGGCGGTGTCGACGTCGATCTCACCACGGGGGGCGATCTCGATGACACCGGCCGGCAGGACCGACTTCACGATCGACAGGCTCACGCGAGCACCTCCACTCGCCCGTCCCCGGGCGCCTCATCAGTACGCGGGCCGCGACCGAGAGTATTCCTCCGATGGCCTCGGTCGCCACCCCTCGGGATGAGCAATTCGCGGATCCGGACGGACCGGACCGTCCCTCTCCGCACCGTTGCTGGTCCTGTTCTCTTCCGACGAACGGCCCAGCTCGGCCGTTCCAACCGTCCCAGAGTAGCGGTCCCGGTCCACCGACACCCGGACGCGGTGCGCCGGGCGAGCCCCGCCGGCTCCCCGACGCGTCCCGCCGACTCCCCCGGTGCAGCTTGTGCCGGGTGCCTACCGTGGGCGAGAGATGGGTCACCACGATCGAGGAGACGGATCGATGCTCAGGAAACTACTCGGCCTGGCCGGGGTCGGCGCGCTGCTCGCTCTCGTCCTGGCCTGCGGCTTCGGCGGCGGGGACGACGACGATGACGACGACGGGGACGATTTCGCCCGCGCCACCTCGGTGGTCTCGGTGCGCTGAGCGGTGACGGTCACCCGCACGCAGCGGGTTTGCGACCCGGCCGGGCGGGGCACTGCTCGGACACCGACCGGGTGTCCGGTCGGCGCGAGAACCGTCCCGCGGCACGCAGACGACATCCGAAGTGGCCGCAGACTTCGGCATTCGAGGAGGTAAGACGATGATCGGCAGCAACCTTCTGGAGCGCCGCAGCAAGCCCGAGCGGATCGCCGACCAGGCCTGGCACCATCTGCTCTCGGCGGTGGACTCCGCCGGTGACAGCGTCCGGGACGCCGCCCGGTCCGTCCGGGACTCCGGGCTGGCCGACGCCGGTGACCTGGTCGGCTCGACCGCCGACGAGGCCCGCCGTCGGGCGACGCTCGCCTTCGACGCGCTCGCCGGCCGGCGTCCGGCCCTGCCCTGGACCCTGCTGATCGGCGCGGCGCTGGTCGGCGCGGCGATCGGCTGGGCCGCCGGCACCGCCGCGCGGGCCGCCGGCAGCCGGGGTGACCGGGCCGTCGACGACATCGAGTTCGTCGACGTGGACCGGCCGAACTCCCCCGTCGGACTGGACGACTGACCGCTCCACGGCACGCAAACGTTCCACGACACACACAGGCCCCGGTCGACGCTCCTCAGCGTCGACCGGGGCCCACGTCGTCTTCGATCCACCCCCATTGGGGCGATGTTGCGGCAAAGACCCGGGTTGATGCCACAACTTCGCCGCACTGAGTCGATTCCCCGACCGAGTCGACCACCCCTGGACCGGGCAGATCCCGGACCGGACACGCGCCGGCTCCCCCGACAGGATCGGGGGAGCCGGCCAGTGTCGGATAGTTGATAGGTGTCAGCGGCTGGCGCAGGTCACCGCCGGGACGGCGTTGGTGCCGGTGACGTTGGCCGTGAAGCCGATGCTGGTGCTCGCGCCAGCGCCGAGCGCACCGTTCCACCCGGCGTCGCGCACCGAGACGTTCGCCCCGGTCTGGGTGAAGGTGCCGCCCCAGAGCGAGTTGACCGTCTGACCGTTGCCGAACGTCCAGCTCACCGTCCAGCCGGCGATCGCGCTGGTGCCGGCGTTGCGGACCGTCACCTCACCCTGGAAGCCACCGGGCCACGATCCGGTCACCTTGTACGTCGCCGCGCACCCGCCGGTGGGCGGCGGAGTCGTCGGCGGGGGCGTGGTGGGCGGGGGCGTCGTGGGAGGCGGGGTGGTCGGCGGAGGCGTGGTGGGGGGCGGCGTCGTCGGCGGCGGCGTGGTCGGGCCGGGGGTGGTCGGCGTCGGGGTGGGGGTGCCGCCGAGCCGGTCGGCGACCAGGATGCCCCGGCCGTTGGTGCCCAGGTAGACCCGGCCGTAGACCCGGGGGTCGCCGGTCAGCGCCTCGCCCGCGTTGCCGTACTGATGCTGGTCGTCGTTGATCCGCACCCAGGCCGCGCCGGTGTTGTCGGAGCGGTAGACACCGTGCTTGCCGTCGACGGTGCCGAAGGTGAACACCGCCGGGTACGTCTGCCCGGGGGCGGCCTTGCCGAAGCCGACGTTCACCGCCGACGACACCCCGGCCAGCTTGGTGAAGCTGGCCCCGGAGTCGGTGGAGCGCCACAGCCCGCCCTCACCGGCCAACCAGATGTCGCCCTCCTTGCCCGGGACCGCCTTGAACTTGACGTTCCCGGTGGTCGGCAGGCCGGTGGCGGCGGACGCGGTGAAGCTGGCCCCACCGTTGGTGCTGACGTAGAACCTGCCGGCGCTGAAGCCGTAGAACTTGTTCTTGTTGACCCGGTCGGACTCGACCACGGCGTTGGCCGGGATGCCGGTGGCGGCGGTCCACGAGTTGCCGAAGCCGACCGAACGGATCACCTGCTGCCCGGCGTCGCCCGGGGCCCAGACGAACTGGCTGCCGTCGGCGGCGGCGGCGACCGTGCCGCCGTTGTTGATCCCGCCCGGCTCGCTGCCCTGGAACCAGTTCGCCCCGCCGTCGGTGGAGAACGCGACGTGGCTGTCGTTGGGGCGGTCGGCGTCGGTGAAGTTGCCCGCCCGGACCATCGTCGCCGGGTTCGCCTCGGCGTAGTCGAGGCTCGTGGTGGTGGTGAAGACCGGCTGTGTGAACAGCATCGGCGGCACCGCGTCGAGGTCGGTGTGCCGGAACCCGCCGATGTCACCGAGCCCGCTGATCAGCGGCGCCCCGGTGGGCGGGCTGATCAGGTCCTGCACGGCGGTCTCCTCCAGGCCCTTGACCATCGGCTTGATGGTGAGCTTGCCGCCGGTGTCCCACTTGGTGAGGTCGGTGCTGCCGTAGATGGTCGCGCCGGTGCCGTACATGAAGCGGTTCGAGTCGAACGGGTCGATCTCCACCGACTCGTTCATCCAGCCCAGCTTCGGGGTCTCCTCCGGCGGGGCCGGGTTGGCCCCGAAGGTCAGCCACGGCACCGAGCTGATGTCCATCGTGAACTTCTTGGTGCGCTCCGGGTAGCTGCCGAACTCCCAGATCCGGCTCCAGGTCGCGCCACCGTCGGTGCTGCGGAAGAAGATCGCGTCCGGCCACCAGGAGATCTGGGTGGCGACCATCAGGGTGTTCGGCTTCTGCCGGTCGATGGTCAGCCCCGAGTAGCCGAAGTAGGCGTCGGTGCTGGACGACGGGATGGGGCTGATCTGCGTCCACGCGCCGGTGGCCCGGTTGAACTTCCACACGTCACCCTTGCCGCCGTCGTACGGGCCGCCGGTGTCGCTGGTGGCGATGTAGAGGAAGCCGCCGACCGGGTCCACCACGCCCTTGTGGGCCAGGTAACCGGTGGGCTGACCGGCGATCCGCTCCCAGCTCGTGCCACCGTTCGTCGAGCGGTACACCGGGTTGGCCTTGTCCGCCACGCCGACGTAGATGGTCTGCGTGGCGGTGCCCGCCGTACCGGTGCTCTTGTCGAAGGTGACCCAGGTCAGACCCTGGTTCTGGCTCTGGTAGCCGGTGGTGTCGTTGGGGTCGGCCCGGTAGTTGCCGACGTTGGGGAAGTTCGCCACCTTGGCCCAGGTGACCCCGTAGTCGGTGCTGCGCCACAGGCCGTTGCCGCCCTCGGCGCCGTAGTAGAGGATGCTGTTCTTGTTGGGGTCGACGGCGAGCCGCTCCCCCATGCCCCGGCCGGGCATGTTGCCGCCGTTCTTGAACGGCAGCGCGGTGGCCTGCCAGGTGGCGCCCTTGTCCGACGAGCGCAGGATCGCGCCGTTGTTCGGGTCCCAGTCGTTGGTGTACATGCCGACTGCCGCGTACACCCGGTTGGTCTGCACCGGGTCGGTGGCCAGGCTGACCACGCCGTTGTAGCCCCACTTGTCCGCGCCGACCCAGTCGAGCAGCGGCGTCCAGGACTGGCTGGCCTGCTCCCAGCGGTACGCGCCACCGATGTCGGTGCGCGCGTAGATCAGGTTCTTCTCGGTCTGGTTGAAGATGATGCCGGGGACGAAGCCACCGCCGTCGATCCGGACGTTCTTCCAGCTGTACGCCTCGGCCGCCGCCGCGGCGGCCGGTGTGGACGGTGCGACGGTGAACTGTACGGCCACGACAGCCGTCGCGGCGGCCAGCACGGTGGTGACCGCGCCGACGAGACTTCTCCGCATCTGCGGTTCCTCTCGGGATGCCAGGGTCAGGGTGCGACGTGCCCGTGGGGACGTCGACGGGTGCGAAGAGCTGCCCTGGCTCCCCGCCGGCACGCTTGGCTCCCGCTGCCGAAGAAGAACCCAACAGTAACCGGTACGCCGCCGAATTAGGAAGCGCTCCCAACTAACTCGGCCATCAGAGCCGGTAGATGACGTCCTCGCCGACGACCTCGCGACTGATGCCCAACCCGTCCACCGGTCGGACGGCCACGTCCGCCCACGGCGTGCCGGCCGCCCAGCCGGGCAGCAGCACCACCGTGCGCACCCCGACCTGCCGCAGGTACGCCACCGAGGTGGCGTCCGGGAAGGTCATGCTCGCCGCCCTGATCCGCTCCTGGGACTGCGGGGTGAACGAGGCGAGCCCGTTGACCACCTTGGGGAACCCGTCGGTCGACCAGAGCATCACGTGCAGTTCCCGGATGCCGTCGCTGGGTAGCACCAGCGCCGGGCCGGTCAGCCCGCGCAGCACGGCCGGCTGCTCCGGCGCGGGCACGTGCGGGGTGCGGTTGACCCCCTCCAGCAGCACCAGCAGCAGCGGCACCAGCAGCGCCAACCGGGCCAGCCGCCACTGCCGGGCGGGCCGCTCCGGGGCCGACTCCCGGGGGGCCGCCTGCTCGGCCGCCGACCCGGACCACGCCGCCGACCGCAGCGCCGGCCGTGGTCCGGCCACCTCCGCCGGTGCGGACGCCTCCACCAGCACGGGCGCTCCCGCCGGTCGCAGCACCGGCACGGCCGGCTCCGACCCGGGTTCCGTGTCCGGCCCCGGCGGCTGGTCCCCGGCCGGCCCCGGTCGCTGCTCCCCCACCGGCACTGTCCCCTGCTCCGCGTCCGACCCCGGCGACTGATCCCCGGCCGGCTCCGTGCCGGGGTCGGTCCCCCGCTCCGGATCCGCGCCGGGGGCGGTCTCCGGCGCCGGCCCGCGCACCGTCAACGCCCCGGCGGCGAGCAGGCCGAGCAGCAGGGTCGTCCACAGCACCAGCCGGCCCGGGGTACGCACCCCGTCCCAGCCCGGGGCGTGCTCGACCAGCGTCACGTAGCCGGGGTCGCCGTCGCCACCGAACGTGGTGCCCGCCGCGAGCGCCACGCTGACCAGCGCCGCGCCGGCCAGCATCAGCCGGTGCCGCAGCCGCCACGCGGAGAAGAACAGCCCCGCCACCGCCAGCGACAGCAGCACCACCCCGGGCAGCAGGGTCATCTCGCCCGGGAAGCCGAGCGTGGCGCGGGCGGCCTCGTGCCGCTCCCCCCACAGCCAGGACTCCGGCGGCGCGGTGACGAACCCCCGCCACGGCGGGGAGAACATCTCGATCTGGGCCACCGTCCGCCGGCCGGACGGGTTACGGGCCACCACCTCGAAGTACGGCGCGGCCATCGCCAGGGTCACCCCGGCGAACCCGATCCCGCCGGCCAGGTCGGCCAGGAGCAGGCGGCGCGGCACCACCGGCCGGGTCCGCCGCCGCAGCCACACCACGCCGTACGTGACCACCGCACCGAGGCAGAGCAGACCCAGCACGTACGCGAAGGGCAGGCCGATGCCGAAGCCGAGGGTGACCTGCCAGGCGGCGACCGCCCACCCGGCGACCACCCACCCCGGACGGACCCGGTCGGGGCGGTGGCCGTGCCGCAGCGACCAGCCGTGCCCCCGGGCCAGCATGGCCAGCGCGAGGGCGATCCCGCCGATGCTGAGCACGTGCAGGTGCCCTGCCTGGGCGAGCTTCCACGGGGCGTACGCGAAGGCCACCCCGGCCACCGCCGACCCGGCCCGCCCGGCCCCCACCTGCCGGGCCAACGCGTACGCCCCGAACAGGGCGAGGGCGTGGGTCAGCAGGTAGAGCAGGTTGTAGCGGATCACGGCGGCCACCGGACCGTCCCCGATCATGCCGAACGGGGCGTACCCGAGCAGGGTGTCGGAGTAGGCGTAGGTGTACGGCTCGGGATAGAACGTGTTGGAGTGCCAGACCTGCAACGGGTTGGTGAGCAGGGCGTGCCCGCCCCAGGCCACCTGCCACGCCTGCAACGTCGGGTCGCCGGTGTCCTGCGGGATGGTGCTCGCCGGATCGCGCAGGGTCGGCCAGGTCAGCACCACGGCCAGCAGCAGCGCGGCGAGCGCCGCCAGGGTCCACTCGTGCCGGGCAATCCGCCACGACACGCCCGCCAGCCGGCGACCGAAGATCCGCACCTGATCGACGTCCATCTCTCCACCCCGTCCTTCGCCGTCCGTCAGACTGCCCGAGTCCGATCCGGTTGTCGACACCGCGAGCGCCCGAATTTCGCCACCGCCTCCCCTTCCTACGGTCCGAATCCGATCTGACGACGCGGCGGGCAGGACGTGGTGGCGGGGGTGGGGCAGGACGTGGTGGCGTGGGTGGGGCAGGACCACCCGGGTCGGGTGAGCCGCCCTCACCCGACCCGGTGGGACGGTGGGCGGCATGACTGGATCCGACGGGCTGATCCGACCCGGGACACCGGCCCCCGAATTCACCCTGCCGGCCACCCCGGACGGGCGACGGACCGGACCCGCGCAGTTCCGCGGCCGGCCGGTGGTGCTCGCCTTCTACCCCGCCGACTGGTCCCCGGTCTGCGGTGACCAGATGGCGCTCTACCAGGCCGCGATGCCGGAGTTCGAGCGGTACGACGCGACGGTGCTGGGCATCTCGGTGGACAGCCTCTGGTCGCACCGCGCCTTTGCCGAGGCCAGGGGCGTCCGGTTCCCGCTGCTGTCCGACTTCGAACCCAAGGGCGAGGTGGCCCGGGGCTACGGGGCGTACACGCCGCAGGGCCAGGCCGGCCGGGCCCTGGTGGTGCTCGACCCGGCCGGGACGGTGGCCTGGAGCTACCTGTCCCCCGCCGAGGTCAACCCGGGCGCCGACGGCATCCTCGACGCGTTGGAGCAGCTCGGCACCGAACGGCAGGTGATGACCCGATGAGCAGCCCGTTGCAGGTCACCGCCCGGCTCCGGGTGCCGGTGACCGATACCGACCATGTCCGTGGGCCGCTCGACGCCCCGGTCACCCTCGTGCAGTACGGCGACTTCCAGTGCCCGTACTGCGGGGCGGCGTACCCGAACCTGACCGAGGTGCTGCGGCAGCGGCGGGACACCGTCCGGCTGGTCTACCGGCACTTTCCGATCACCAACCTGCACCCGTACGCCGAACGGGCCGCCGAGGTGGCCGAGGCGGCCGCCCACCGGGACCGGTTCTGGGAGATGCACGACTGGCTCTACGAACACCAGGACCAACTGGACCCGGTGCACCTGTCGCTCGGCATGGCGCAGGTGGGGATCCCGCCGGACGAGATCGACGCCGAGGTCGACCGGCACGTGCACGCCGACCGGGTACGGCACGACTTCACCGGCGGTATCCGCAGCGGCGTCAACGGCACACCGACGCTCTTCGTCGGCGATGACCGCCACGACGGCCCACTCGACCTGGCCACCCTCCTCGCCACCGTGGACGCCGCCACCACCTGACCCTGGCCGCCCGGCCGCGCGGCCCCACCTCACCCCGCCCTGCGCTGCTGCCCACCCGGTGCTGCCCGGCGCTGCCCCGGTGATCAAGAGGTTTGCGTCAGTTGATCAAGAGGTTTGAGTCAATTTGAAGATCGACTTCGACGCAAACTTCTTGATCACCGCAGCGGGGCAGAGCGGGGTGGGGCAGAGCGGGGTGGGGCAGAGCGGGGTGGGGCAGAGCGGGGTGGGGTGGGGTGGGGTGGGGCAGAGCGGGGTGGGGCAGAGCGGGGTGGGGTGGGGTGGGGTGGGGTGGGGTGGGGTGGGTGAGGCAGGGGGTGTCAGAGGAGGTGGAGGTCGCGGGCTCGGCGGACGGCTTCGCGGCGGCGGGTGGCGTCGAGCTTGCGGTAGATGTTGCGGACGTGGGTCTTGACGGTGTTGACCGACAGGGACAGTTCGCTGGCGATCTCCACGTTCGACAGGATGCTCTGCAGGTACCGCAGGATGGTCAACTCCCGCTCGGTGAGCGGCTCGTCCAGGGGGCGCTCCGGGTCGCCCTGCCGGGGACCGGCCGGCCCGCCCCGGGTGCCGCACGCACCCTGGCCGGGCGGCGGCGTGGCGTCCCGCACCAGGTCGCTGACCTGCGGCCAGTACGCCGTACCGGAGTCCAGGTGGGCCGCGAGCAGTTCCCGGACCTCCGGTTCGGCCCGGGTGAACACCCGTCGGTGGCCGTGCCGCCCGGCCAGGTCCAGCACCCGTTCCAGCAGCCGCCCGGCCCGACGCTCGTCACCGGCCCGTCGGGTCAGCAGCGCGTCCAGGACCCCGGCGGCGAGCCGTACCGGCAACGGCCAGTCGGCCGCGCCCGGGGCGTCCCAGTCGGGCAGGGCGTGCCGGGCGGCCCGCAGGTCACCGGCCCGCAACTCCACCCGGGCCAACGCCAACGCCAGCACCGGCACCGGCTCCGGCCCGAGGGCCCGCTCACCGAGCAGCCGCCGGGCCGTGTCCACGTCACCCTGCTCGCCGCGCAGGTCGGCCTCCAGGGCCAGCAACCGGTCAGCCAACTCCCCGGCACCACCGGCCGCCCCCGCACCACCGGCCGCCCCCGCACCACCGGGCGTATCCGCACCACCGGCCGCTCCGGCACCACCGGCACCATCGTCCATGTCCGCACCACCGGGCGTATCCGCACCATCGGGCGCATCCGCAAAGCCAGGCGGTACCGGGTCGTCGGGGGACGTCGACCTGCCGGCGGTCAGCTCGTCGCGGGCGCTCAGCACCGCCGCCATCGCCGCCGCCGGCTCACCCGCGTCCCGGAGCAGGGCGGCCCGGCACAGCGCCGCCACCGCCCCGGCCACGGCCGTACCGGTGACCGCGCCGGCCGCCGCCAGCTCGGCGGTCGCCTCGGCGGGCTGGTCCCGGTGCACCGCCACCAGCGCCAGCGCCAGGTGTGCGTAGCCGCAGTCGACCCGCCCCGACCACCCCTGGCAGGAGGGCATGGCCAGGGCCGCCCGCGCGGTCTCCTCGGCCGGCGTCAGCTCACCGGCGAGGGCGAGCAGCAGGGCTGCCCGGCTCGCGCCGACCAGCTCGGTCCGGGGGCGGCCGGCCCGCCGGGCCGCCGCCAGCGCGGCCCGGAACCACGCTCCGGCCCGTCCCAGTCCCCCCTCGGCCAGCTCGGCCAGGCCGAGCGCGGTGCCGGCCACCGCCCGGACGTCCGCGTCGTCCCTCCCCGTCCGGGGATCATCGCCGGTCACCGCACCATCGCCGGCTGCCAGGTCGGCACCGGCCGGCAGCGCCGAATCCGCAGGCACCGCCGAAGCGGTGGCGAGCAGGCGGGCGGCGGCCGTGCGTACCGTCGCGGGGTCGCCGGACAACCGGGCCAGGGTGAGTTCCAACGCCGCGGCGAGCCGCCGGAACCGGTCCCGGTGCGGCACCGGCAGCGTGTGGGCGGCCTGTACGGCGTCCCGCAGCCGGGCCGTCGCCGCCGCCACGTCCCCGGCGTACGCCCGCTCGGTGCCCGCGGCCAGCGCCAGCTCCGGGTCGCGGCGTACCGCCCCGGCCGGCGGCGGGGGCGGCGGCAGGTGCGGCGGCTCGCGCTCGTACGGGACCAGTTCCGGCCAGTGGGCCAGCAGCAGTTCGGTGGCGCGGTCCCACTGCCCGGCGGTCAGGGCGTGGTGCAGCGCGTCGGCCGGCCGGTCGTGGTCGGCGTACCAGTCGGCGGCCCGCCGGTGCAGTTCGTCGCGTTCCCGCCCGTCGAGGCCGGCGAGTTCCTCGCGCAGCAGGTCGGCCAGCATGGGGTGCGGCCGGTACCAGGGTGGGTCGCTGTCGTCGCGGTGCAGGAACCCACCGTCGCGGGCCAGGCCGGCCAGGACCTGACCGGCGTCGGGACGTCCGGTCAACGCGTCGGCCAGGTCGGCGCGGACCGCCTCGCCGACGGCGCAACGGCGCAGCACCTCCCGGGCCGGCTCCGGCAACGGGGTGAGCAGTTCGGCGCGCAGGTAGGCGGCGACGTCCGGGTGGTCGCCGCCGAACCGTCGTAGCCAGCGCTGCGGGTCGGCCTGGCCCCGGGCGGCCAGCGCGGCGAAGCGCAGGCCCGCCGGCCAGCCGCCGGTGCGTTCCCGGAGCCGGTCGACCACCGCCGCCGGTAGCGGCACCCCGTGCGCCACCAGCAGGTCGGCCACCTCGTCGGTGGTGAAGGCCAGGTCGTCGGGGCCGATCTCGGTCGGCTCCCCGGCCAACCGCAGCCGGTGCAGGGCCGGTGGCAGGCCGGTCCGACCGGCGGCGACGAGGCGCAACCGTCCGTCGGCGTGCCGGAGCAGGAACTCCAGCCCGGTGAGTACCTCCGCATCGGTCACCCGGTGCAGGTCGTCGAGGACCAGCCGGACGGGATGTTCCCGGGCGGCCAGTGCGGCGGCCAGCGCCTCCAGCCCGGCGGGCCGCCACCGACCGGCGGGGGCGGGTGGCGGCTCGTCCGGTTCGGTCCGGAGCGCACCGTGCAGGGCCCGGGTGAGGTACGCCCACAGGCGCGGTCCGCTGTCGCCCGCCTCGACCTGCATCCAGGCCACCGGGTTCCCGGTCGACGTCGCGGCCTGCGCCCCGGCGGCGAGCAGTGTCGTCTTGCCCCAGCCGGCGGGCGCGCGGACCACGGTGAGGATGCCGGCGACCCCGTCGTCGAGGCGGGCCAGCAGCCGGGGCCGCAGCAGCATCGGCTCGGGCGGGGCGGGCGGGGTGAGCCGGGAGGCCAGCAGCGGCGGCTCGACGGACGCCGGGGTGGTCGCGGCGTCGCCGGGGTGGGGTGTCGGATCGACCGTCCGTACGGGCTGCTGCGGCATTTGGCACCCCACCCCCACTCGGCGCGTTCCTCCCCCGGTCGGCGGCGGTTACCCGGCGCGGCCCGGTTCACCCCTTCGGGACGAGCCCGGTTCACCCGGGACGCGCCGACGATGGGCGCGCCGGAGAGCCCCTGGCAGGTCCCCGGCAGGAGAGGCGGGTGGTACGGATGGGACGGCTGACCCGGACCGGACGTGGGCGGTCGGGACGCGTACCCCGGCGGACGGCGGTCGGGTCGGGGCGTTGGCAGGTGGTGACGGTCGGCGTCCCGGCGGCGGAACTGCTGCCCGACGGGCGGTGGCCCGAGCCGCTGCGACCGCTGGCCGGTGCGGTGGAGCTGGATCTGCGGCCGGCCCCCGGCGGACGCGGCACCGAACTGGCCGTCCGGCCGCTCGGTGGGCTCGCCGCCCTGCCCGGGATGGCCGCCCACCTGGTCGGCGACGACCCCGACGGCTACCTGCGGCAGGTGTTGCGCGCGGTGCGGCAGGTCGTCGAGACCGGTGAGGTACTGCGCGCCGACCGGCCGGCCGGCGAGCGGCCCGCACCCGACCGGCCGGTGGTGCCCGGATGAGGGCGCTGTGCTGGGAGGGCGTCGACCGGCTCGTGGTACGCCAGGTGCCCGACCCGGAGCTGCGCAACGCCCACGACATGATCGTGCGGGTACGGCGCAGCGCCACCTGCGGAACCGACCTGCCGTTGCTCGCCGGTCGGGTGCCGGGCCTGGCCGTCGGTGACGTGCTCGGGCACGAGTTCCTGGGCGAGGTGGCCGAGGTCGGCCCGGCGGTACGCCGGCACCGCGTCGGCGACCGGGTGGTGGTCTGCGCCGCCGTGGCGTGCGGGAACTGCTGGTACTGCCGGCAGGGGCTGTACTCCTGCTGCGACAACGGCGCGGCCGGCGCGACGGTCACCGAGGCGGCCTGGGGGCAGCCCACCGGCGGCTGCTACGGCCATCCCCGTACCGCGGGTGGGTTCGCCGGTAGCCACGCCGAGTACGTCCGGGTGCCGTACGCCGACGTGGGGGCGTTCACCGTGCCCGACCCGGTCAGCGACGACCGGGCGGTGTTCGCCTCGGACGCCGCCCCCGCCGGGTGGATGGGCGCCGAGCTGGGTGCGGTCCGCCCCGGTGACGTGGTCGCGGTGTGGGGGGCGGGTGCGGTGGGTCAGCTCACCGCGCAGGCGGCGACGGTACTCGGCGCGGACCGGGTGATCGTGATCGACCGGCACCCGGAGCGGCTGCGGATGGCCGAACGCCACACCGGTGCCGAGACGCTGCACTACGAGCACACCGACGTCCCCGCCGAGCTGCGGGAACGCAGTGGGGGCCGGGGTCCCGACGTGTGCGTGGAGGCGGTCGGGGCGGCCGACGGCGGTGGCCGTCCGCCGTCGCTGGCCGACCGGTTCACCGGCCGGGGCGGCCCGGTCGAGGACCCGTTGGCGCTACGGGAGGCGGTGCACGCCTGCCGTAAGGGCGGCACGGTCTTCGTCTCGGGCACCTTCACCGGTTTCGTGGACTCCTTCCCGCTGGGCGCGGTGATGCACAAGGGGCTCACCCTGCGCGGCGCCCGGCAGCACGGCCAACGGTGGATTCCGATGTTGCTGGACCGGATGGCCCGCGACGAGCTGCGTACCGAGCACCTGGCGACGCACCGGTTCGACCTCGACCAGGCCCCGACCGGGTACGCACTGTTCCGGGACCGCGCCGACGGCTGCGTCCGGGTGGTGTTCACCCCGCACGGCTGAGCCGCCCGGTGGCCCGCCCAGCCGGTGTGCGGGTCGGGCCCGGGTGGCACACTCGGCGGATGCGCCCCGACCGCCCGTACGACCTCGTCCTGTTCGGCGCGACCGGCTTCACCGGCGGGCTGACCGCCGAGTACCTGGCCCGGCACGCCCCGGCGGGGCTGCGCTGGGCGCTGGCCGGCCGCAACCCGGCGAAGCTGTCGGCCGTACGGGACCGGCTCGCCACCATCGACCCGGCCCTGGCCACCCTGCCGCTGCTGACCGCCGACGTCACCGACGCCGGGTCGCTGCGTGCGGTGGTGGCGGGCACCCGGGTGCTCGCCACCACCGTCGGGCCGTACGTGCACCACGGGGAGCCGCTGGTCGCCGCGTGTGCCGCCGCCGGCACCGACTATCTCGACATCACCGGCGAGCCGGAGTTCGTGGACCTGATGTACGTGCGGCACCACGCCGAGGCGGTGCGCACGGGGGCCCGGCTGGTGCACGCCTGCGGTTTCGACTCGGTGCCGCACGACCTGGGTGTCTGGTACACCGTCCGGCAGTTGGCGGTGGAGGGGCCGGTCAGCGTCGACGGGTTCGTCCGGGCCGGGGGCAGGTTCTCCGCCGGGACGTACCATTCGGCGCTCACCGCGTTCTCGCGTACCGCGCAGGCGCAGCGGGCGGCGCGGGCCCGGCGGGCGGTCGAGCCCCGGCCGGACGGACGCCGGGTCCGGGCGGTGGCCGGGAAGCTGGGCCGGTCGGCGGCGGTCGGCATGTGGGCGGTGCCGCTGCCCACCATCGACCCGCAGGTGGTGCGCCGGTCCGCCGCCGCCCGTCCGGAGTACGGACCGGACTTCCGCTACCGGCACTTCGCCGCCGTCAAGCGGCTGCCGACGGTCCTGCTGGCCGGGGTGGGGATGGTGGGACTGGTCGGGCTGGTGAAGCTGCCGCCGACCCGGCGCTGGCTGCTCGGCCGGGTCGCCTCCGGGCAGGGGCCGAGCGCGGAGCAGCGGGCCCGGTCGTGGTTCCGGGTGCGGTTCGTCGGTGAGGGCGGCGGCCGGACCGTCCGCACCGAGGTGGCCGGCGGCGATCCCGGCTACGACGAGACCGCCAAGATGCTCGCCGAGTCGGCCCTCTGCCTGGCGTACGACGAGCTGCCCGCCACGTCCGGGCAGCTCACCCCGGTGGCGGCGATGGGGGACGCGCTGCTGGAGCGGCTGGTGCGGGCGGGGATCACGTTCCGGGTGCTTCCGTAGCCGGCGGCGGCCGGTGCGGGCTTGACCCTCGACCTGGTTGAGACGACAGCATCATGGGCGTGGAGAGCGAGCTGCTGAGCATCGGCGAGCTGGCCCGGGCCAGTGGCCTGACGGTCAGCGCGCTGCGGTTCTACGACCGGTGCGGGGTGCTGACCCCGACGCTCGTCGACCCGCTGAACGGGTACCGCTGGTACACCGCCGGGCAGGTGACACCGGCCCGGCTGGTGGCCGGCCTGCGCCGGGTCGGCATGCCGCTGGCCGGGATCACCGCCGCGTTGCGGCTGCGCGACGATCCGGCGCGGGTCGGGCTGCTGCTCGACGCGCACCTGCGCCGGTTGGAGGACGGTCTCGCCGACGCCCGCCGCGAACTCTCCCGGGTCCGTGCCCTGATCGATCCCGAGGAGTCTTGGATGACCACCCGAATCACCCTGTCCCCCGCCGCCCTGGCCGCCGCCGTCGACGCCGTCCGGTTCGCCGTCGGCACCGACCCCGACCTGCCGGTGCTCGGTGGTGTGCTGCTGGACGTGGAGTCCGACGGTGTCCGGCTGGTGGCGACCGACCGGTACCGGATGGCGCTGGCCCGGGCCGACGGCCGGGTGGACGGCCCGCCGGTGCGGGCGCTGCTGCCGGCGGCGGCCGTTGACGAGTTCCGGGCGCTGCTGGGCACCGGCGAACAGGTGCGGCTGACCGTCGCCGACGGGGAGGTCACGGTCGCCGTCGCCGGGGTCGAGGCCCGCTCGGCGGTGCTGCCGTACGAGTTCACCGACTACCGGCGGCTGCTGCACCGGCCGGCGGACACGTCGGCCCGGCGGGTCCCGGTCGACGTGGCGAGCCTGCGCAGCGCGCTACGGTCGGCCACCCCCACGGTGACCCGGGAGCACGAGGGGGTGGCGCTGCCGGTGACGGTGCTGGGGGTGGACGACCGCGACGGGCTGCGCCTGGTCGACGCCGCCGAACTGGCCGGGCCGGACGCGGGCGACCTGCTGGTCGGGGTGAACGGGGACTTCCTGCTCGACGCGCTGGACGCCGCCGGTGGCCCGCAGCTGGTGCTGGAACTCGACGGCCCGATCGCCCCGCTGGCCGTGCGCCGCCCCGACGACGAGGACACCTTCTCGATCCTGATGCCGATCCGGCTCTGACGCCCCCGCGCCGGGCGGGCACCCCGCGCCTCGCGCCACCGCCCTGCGGCCCCGCACGCGCACCCACCGGCCGGGGCTGACCAGTGCTGGCCAGGGCCGCCGGTGGACGCCACCACCCGACGAGCGATTACGCAAGGTGACAACCTCCGCGGCCTGCCCTGCCACCTCCGCACGCTTTGCTCTGCTGCCATGGACGCGACGACCACGTCAGGTAACCGTCGCTTCGGGAGCAGCAGAGCAAAGCGTGCGAGTGGGGGTAGTGGAGGGTCCCGGCACCTCAGACAGAAATCCCTGATCAACGGCGATGCTTGGGTCAGCAGACTGCGGCGGGCACGAAAGCGGCACCGACAGTGATCACCGAGAGTGAATTATGAGATCAACCCAGCACCGTGACCTTCGGTGATCGGTCGAGTCGCCTGCCGTCAGGCCGGACCGGGCACGAGGCAGAGGGCCGGATGGCCAAGGCAGGCGCGTGTCCGTCGCCAGCGGCGGGTGCGGGTGGCACCGGTGCGGGACCTCCGCCCGAGGGGCCCAGGGCGGCGGGCGTCAGCACCGGGGCCGGGGGACGGCGGGCGCGACGGTAGCATCGGAGGGTCCCACCCTGACCGCCTGGACGGAGCGTACGCAGCAGCATGCTCGACATGGAGTTGATCCGGAAGGATCGCGAGGCGGTGGCGACCGCGCTCGCGAAGCGACTGGATCCCGCCGAGGTCAACCGGGTCCTGGACGACATCCAGCGACTCGACCAGGAACGCCGCGCCCTGATCACGGAGATCGACGCCGAGCGGCAGCGCCGCAAGGCCGAGGCCCGGGCGTACGCGCAGGCGAAGCGGGCCGGCACCACGCCGGAGTCCGTCGCGCCGGAGGTCGAGCGCAAGCAGCTCGCCGAGCTGGAGTCCCAGCTCGACGAGGTGCAGTCCCGGCTGCGCGGCACGATGAGCGAGCTGCCCAACCTACCCGCCGACGACGTGGTGCCCGGCGGCAAGGAGGCCAACCGGGTGGTGAAGACCTTCGGTGCGCCACCGGTCATCGAGAAGATCCGCGACCACGTGGAGCTGAGCCGGGCACTCGGCCTGGTCGACCACGAGCGGGGCGTCAAGCTCGGCGGTTCGGGCTTCTGGATGTACACCGGCCTGGGCGCCCGGCTGGAGTGGGCGCTGATCAACTGGTTCATCGACGAGCACGTGCGGGCCGGCTACGAGTTCCTGCTCCCGCCGCACCTGCTGCTCGACACCGCCGGTTTCGCCGCCGGGCAGTTCCCCAAGTTCTACGACGACGTCTACCACCTGGACCGGGAGTCCGCCCCGCGCGGGCAGTTCCTGCTGCCCACCTCGGAGACGGCTATCCTCGGCGCCTACCAGGACGAGATCCTGGAGACCTCCAAGCTGCCGCTCAAGGCGTTCGCGTACACCCCCTGCTACCGGCGGGAGGCGGCCGGTTCACACTCCGACGAGCGCGGCACCGTACGCGGGCACCAGTTCAACAAGGTGGAGATCTTCCAGTTCACGTTGCCCGAGCAGGCCGACGCGGCGCTGGAGGAGATGCTCGCCCACGCGGAGAGCCTGGTCGAGAAGCTGGGCCTGCACTACCAGCGCAGCCTGTTGTCCGCCGGTGACGCCAGCGCCTCGATGAGGAAGACCCTCGACATCGAGGTGTGGATGCCGAGCACCGGCAAGTACAAGGAGGTGTCGTCGGTCTCCTGGGCCGGTGACTACCAGGCCCGTCGGGCCGCCATCCGCTACCGCGAGCCGGGCGGCAAGCAGACCCGGTTCGTGCACACGCTCAACGGTTCGGCGCTGGCCACCAGCCGGCTCTTCCCGGCCATCCTGGAGCAGTTCCAGCAGCCCGACGGTTCGGTGCTGGTGCCCGAGGTGCTCCGCGACCGGCTCGGCACCGACCGGCTCACCCCGCTGCGCTGAGGCGTCCGGTAGGCGGCGGGGTCCTGCGGGCACCCGCCGCCCACCGTCCTCACGTCCGTTCGGCGTCTGCGGTGCGGGTTCGGCCACGGTGCCGCAGGGCCGCCACCGCGAGCAGCACGACCAGCAGCCCGGCGAGCACCGCCGGGCCGGCCGTGTCCAGCGCCGTCACCAGCATCCGTTGCATCCGGGCCGCGCCGACCACCACCGGGTCACCGAAGGCGTCGTGCCGACCCTGGGCGAGGCGGACCTCGTACCAGCCGTACCAGGCGACGTAGCTGCCGGCGACGAGCAGCACCACACCGCTGAGCCGGGGCACCCACGCGCCGACGCCGCGCAGCCCACGGACCACCCGGCCGCGCAGGAGCGCCACGCCGAGCGCCGCCACCGTCACCACCAGGCCCATCCCGATCGCGTACGCGACGAACAGGGCCAGCCCGCGCAGGGTCGACCCGGCCTGGAGGCTGGTCACCACGATCGCCAGGAACGGGGCGATGGAGCAGCTCAGCGACGCCAGGGCGTACGCCATGCCGAACAGCGCCATGGACGGCAGCGAACGGGTCAGCCGGGGGGCGCGGGCCGACGGGCGCGGGGTGGGCAGCCGGCGGCCGGCGAGCAGCCAGCAGCCCAGCGCCAGCAGGCCCAGCCCGAGGGTCACGGTCAGCCAGGGCAGCCGGGGGCGCAGCCAGTCGGCCAGCGGCGCGACGGCCATCCCGAAGGCCCCGAACACCACGACGTACCCGAAGGTCAGGCCGGCCGCCGCGGTGAGTGCCCGGCCGACCGTTCCGCGACCGTCCGCCGGCCCGGCGACCAGCAGGGACAGGTACGCCGGCAGCATCGCGAAACCGCACGGGTTGACCGCGCCGAGCATCCCGGCGGTCAGCGCGAGCAGCAGCGGGCCGGTCATCAGCCGGCCAGCGCGGCGACCCGGCGGGTGAGGTCCTCGCCGTCGAGGAAGCCCTGGTGGACGACCTTCCCCTCCCGGTCGATGATCAGGAAGGTGCTCTGTTCGACGATCTCGAAGCGCCGCCACAGCGCGCCGGCCCGGTCGTCGATCTGGGTGGTGCCGCCGAGTTCGAACTCGGTGACGAAGCTGCGCATCGCCTTCTGCTCGCCGAGGCCGGCGACCCCGACGATCGGCACCGTGTCCCGGTACTTCGGGGCGATCTCGGCGACCGTCCACGCCTGGCTGGCGCAGGTGGCGCACCACGGTGCCCAGAACCACAGCACCACCGGGCGGCCGGCCAGGGCGGCGGCGGAGAACGCCGTACCGTCGAGGGTCCTGGCGGTGAAACGCAGCGCGTCGGGCACCACGGCCGGTGCCCCGGTCGGGGTGGGCGCGGCGGACGACGGCGCTGCGGACGACGGCACGGCGACCGGGACGGCGACCTCGGCGGCCGGCTGCGCCGCCGTCGGCCCGACGGCGCAGGCCGAGGCGGCCAGCAGGGTGCCGGCCAGGGTGGCGGCGAGGGCGAGCCGGGCGGCCGGTCGACCCTCCGGCCCGTTGCTGGGTGACGACGACGACCGCATCCGGTGCTCCTCTCGGTGGTGCTACTCGGCCTCGACCAGCCGCAGCGCGAGTTCGGGACAGACCTTGACCGCCTTCATCGCACCTTCCTTCAGCCAGGTCGGCACAGGGGTGGACGGGAAGGCGGGGTAACCGTTGCCGTCGAGCCGGATGAAGTCCGGTACGACGTGGGCGCACAGCCCGTGCCCGTCACAGCGGGACCAGTCCAGGGTGAGCTTGCGGGGGTTGGCGTCGGGCGCTCCGGGCAGCCCCATCACGCCCTTTACCCGCTTGCCGCACCCCTCACCGGTGGTGTGCTGCCGCAGGTCGTCGGCGAACACCTCCATCGCGGAGAGGGCGAAGCGGGAGGTGCCGTCGGGGTGGCTGCACGCGCCCCGGCCCTTCACGTCACCGGCCGCGGCCCGGACCACCTCCACCGGCGCGCTGCCGGAGACCGCCAGGTCGACGGCGCGGGCCAGGTCGGGCAGGCCACGCTTGCACGGCCCGCACTGGCCGGCGGACTCCCCGGCGAGGTAGCGGACCACCTGGGCGGCCTCGCCGAGCGGGCAGGTGTCCCGGCCGAGCGGGATGATGATGCCGGCGCCCAGGGTGCCGCCGACGCTGGTGAGGCTCTTGCGGGTGATCTCGGCCCGCTGCGCCGCCTCCCAGGTGATCCAGCGGCCGTGGTAGCCGCCCATCAGGATGCCCGGCCCCTCCGGCACCTCGCACAGGTCGAGGATGTCCCGCAGCGGGGTGCCGGCGGCGCACTCCACCACGGCGGCGCGCTTGGCCTGGCCGGTCACGGTGAGCAGCACGGTGCCGGGCTCGTCGTCGGTGCCGAGCGCGGCGTACTCGTACGGGCCGAGCCGGGCGGCGATCGCCACCTGGGCGTACGTCTCGGCGTTGGACAGCAGGGTGGGCAGGTTGCGGACGCCCGAGTCGCTGGACCGTTTCTTGGTGCCCGGCGGGATGTGCGGCAGTCCGTTGATCCCGTTGACCAGCGCGCCGCCCTCGCCGGAGATGAACCGGTGCGGCACGGTGACGATGGTGGTGGGTACCGGCATCCGGCGTTCGGCGAGGGCGTCGGTGAGCGAGTCCCGGCCGATCAGGTCGTCGGCGACACAGAGCACGATCTCCTCGGCGTCCAGCGCGTACGCGGCCAGGGCGGCGCCGTCGAGGATGAGGTGCGGGGCCCGGGTGAGCAGTACCTTGTCCTTCCAGCTCGCCGGCTCCCCCTCGGTGGCGTTGACCACCACCACGGCGGGCAGGTCCTGCCGTTCGCAGGACTCCAGTACCGCCTTGAACTTGCGGTAGAACGGGAAGCCCGCCCCGCCCTTGCCCTTGAGCTGGATGGCCTCGGCCAGCCGGAGCAGGTTGGCCGGTTCCATCGGGCCGATCGGCCCGTGCTCCATCTCGTGGGCCATCAGGTCGAGCCGGCCGAACTCGGCGAAGCCGGCGGTGAGCCGGGGCTCGCCGATGCAGGCGACCGGCGGGACCTTCGTGCGCATCACTTGGCCTCACCGCGCAGCCCGGCCCAGTACGCCCCGTCGACGGCGTCCGCGTTGGCCTTGCCCTTGCGCCGGCTGCGGCTGTCGCCGGTGGCCTTGCGGGCCCGCCGGGAGGCCAGGTCGACCAGGGTCGGGGTGTCGTCGACGGGGATGTCGTCGGCGACGTAGCGGGCCGGCGGACGCCAGTAGTCCGGCTCCTCCGGGACGTCCGCCTCGACGCTGTGCCGGCCGGAACCGCTGCGCGGGGCGGCGGAGATCGGCTCGGCCGAGACGGGCCGGCCGGTGTCCTCCCAGCGGCGCGGGCTGTCCCACGGCTCCTCCGGCTCCTCGCTGCGCCGCCGGGGCGGGGCCGAGTAGCGGGCGGCCACGTCGTCGTCGCGCCGGGCCCGGCGACCGGTGGAGACGGGGGCGATGTCCTCCTCGTAGCGGGACCGCCGACCGCCGGAGACGGGGGCCGCGTCCTCCTCGTACCGCGAGCGGCGACCGCCCGACACCGGGGCCACGTCCTCCTCGTAGCGGGTACGCCGACCACCGGAGACGGGGGCGACGTCCTCGTCGCGGTCGCGACGGCGGCTGCCGGAGACCGGCGCGACGTCCTCGTCGTAGCGGGACCGGCGGCCACCGGAGACGGGGGCCACGTCCTCCTCGTAGCGGGACCGGCGACCACCGGAGACGGGGGCGACGTCCTCCTCGTAACGGGACCGGCGACCGCCGGACACCGGGGCGACGTCCTCGTCGCGGCGGCGGGGCCGCTCGTCGCGGTCGTCCCGTTCGACGGTCCGGCGGCGCGCGGCCGGTTCCAGGTCGCGCTCGCGGCGGGGGGCCGGCGCGGTCTCCTGGGTGGTACGGCCCCGGCCACCCCGGACGGGTTCGCGCAGGGTGCCCGGTTCGGGGACGACCGGGACGGTGAACCGCTCGGGGTCGCGACGCCGGGCGCTGCCGGTCGGCGCGTTCCAGGACGGGGCGAGGGCGGCCTCGGCCCAACTGCTCCGGCTCTCCTTCTCCTCCTCCTTCCTGCGGCCGAGCCCGGTGAGCAGCGTCCGGCCCTTGCCCTCGTCGACGCCCTTGCCCGTCATGGCCTTGTTCAGCGCGGCGGCCTGCTGCTGTTCGCGGCTGCGCTTGCCGAGGTAGACCGACAGCCGCACCATCAGCGCCACCACCACCAGCAGGACGCAGGCCAGGTAGCTGAGCACCACCCAGGACTTGGCGGCCCGACCGGCGTTGAGGCCGTGGAACAGGGCGAACGGCCAGGACAGGTACGCCAGGGAGTGCAGGCTGCGCCAGAACCACTTGGGCCCGACCCCGGCGAAGCGGACCCGGACGATGCCGGTCCACAGCACGCTCACCATGAGGAAGGCGGCCACCGTGCCGAGCCCGACGTAGAGTCCGCTGCCACCGATGAACGGCACCACGGCGTCGGTGGGCCCGGCCCGACCGATGGCGATCTTGGTGATGACGTGGAAGACCAGGCCGACGACGCCGAGGATGCCGGTGGCCCGGTGCGCGGACTGCAGGAGCACCCGGTGCCGGATCATGAGGACCAGCCGGTCGGTGGCGAGCAGGCCCATCATCACGGTGAGGCTGAGCGACACCAGGGCGACCACCCCGGCGAAGAACTCGGTGAAGAAGAAGCCGTACGCGTACATCGCCGCGCCGTTGCCGGTCATCTCGACGCCGGCCCAGAGCAACCCCAGCGCGGACGCCACCATCAGCGCCATCGTGCCCTTCGACACTGTCCGGACACCACGGCTGCTGGTGGAGGTCCGGACCGTCGCCGCCTTCTCGTTCTGCTGTGCCCGGGCCATCTGCTCCTCGATCGTCTAACGGCGGCGCCACCACCGGCCGACCCTGCTCCCACCTCCAGTACGGACCTCCGGCGCGTACGGATCAGTGCCGCCGCCGAAAATTCTCGGCGGATCGTCGAACCACCCCGGTCCGGGACGCGTGTAAGGCTCGGCGTACGGCGTCCCGGCGCGTGGGCGGCCGGGGATCGGGGGCCCGTCGGGACGATTCGCGCCGGGTGGAGCTACCTGCCCCTTAGAGTGGTTTCGTGGCTTTTGACCGGATGATCGAACGGTGGGGCCGGGGGCCGCTCGTCGCCGTCGTCGGCGTAGCGGCCCTGCTGGTGCTGGCCCTGCTCGTCGGGGTGGCGCTGCGCTCGGACGCACCCGCCCCGACCCGGCGGGCGGCGGCTCCACCACCGCCCGTGGCCGTCCCGCACGAGGACGAGACCGTGCCGCCCGCCGCGCCGGCCCCGCCCGGCCTGCCCGTGATCGACTACGACCCGGCCCCCGCCGGTTTCCCGGCCGATCCGCACCCGCTCGACGTCACCCCGTTGACCGAGGGCGTCACCCCGACCCGGAACATCGCCGCGTACGACGCACCGGGCGGACGCCCCCGCGCCCTGCTCGCCCCCACCATCAGCGGGGTGGAGCTGACCATGCCGGTGGTGCAGCGGCGCACCGGCTGGACGGCGGTCCTGCTGCCCTCGGCGAACCGTCGACTGGCCTGGCTACCCGAGGGGGGCTGGAGTCCGGTCGTCCTGCGCGACCAGATCGTGGTGCAGCGGCGCACCCACCAGCTCACCTGGTACCGGCACGGCCGACCGGTGCACACCTGGTCGGTCAGCCTCGGCCAGCCCGGCCAGGAGACCCCCCTCGGCCGCACCTTCATCCTCGGCACCACGCCGCCGCCCGAACCGGTCTACGGCGGGGTGGACGTCTTCGCCCTCGGCGCCGTCCCCGACGACCCGGAGGCGGTGCCCACCGGGCTGCGGGGCGCGCACATCGGCCTGCACAGCTGGCAGGACGACGACACCCTCGGCGAGGACGTCACCAACGGCTGCATCCGGCTGACCCGCACCGCCCAGCGGACCCTCCTCGACGAGGTGCGCCCCGGCACCGAACTCGTCGTCGTCGACGCCCTGACCACGTCCTGAGCCGGCCACCCCGCCCCGCCGCACCCGCCGCACCCGCTGTGCCGCCGCGCCACCGCACCCGCTGTGCCCGGTGATCAAGAGATTTGCGTCGTCCGCCGGGCCGGATCCTGACGTAAACCTCTTGACCACCACGCACCTCCACAGGGGTGACGGTGGTTCTCGGCTGGCCGTGGGTGGGGCGGGGCATCGGGGGGTCGATGGTGGGTATGCGGCCGGGGTCGGGTGGGTGAGGTCGGGGAGGACCGCATGCGGAACGCGTCGAACGGGCAGGTCGACACGGTGGTGCTCGTGCACGGGCTGTGGATGACACCACGCAGTTGGGAGGGCTGGGCCGAGCGGTACGCCGCACGCGGGTTCCGGGTGCTCGCCCCCGCCTGGCCGGGCTTCGACCGGGAGGTGACCGCGCTGCGCGCCGACCCGGGGACGATCGCCGGCACCACCCTGCGGCAGATCATCGACCACTACGCGGCGGTGATCCGCGAGCTGCCCGGCGCACCGATCGTGATCGGCCACTCGTTCGGCGGGCTGGTCGCGCAGGTGCTGGCCGACCGGGGGCTCGGCGCGGCCGTCGTGGCGGTCGCGTCCGCGCCGGTCAAGGGGGTGCTCCGGCTGCCGATCAGCACGCTGCGGGCGTCGTACCCGGTGCTGCGCAGCCCGGTCAACCGGCACCGGGGGGTGCAGATCAGCCCGGACGAGTTCCGGTACGCCTTCGGCAACACCCTCCAGCCGGACGACTCCGACCGGGCCTGGCGACGCTACGCCGTCCCCGCCGCCGGGCACGTACTGTTCGAGGGGGCGTTCGCCAACCTCGACCCGCACTCCGCCGCGGCCGTCGACACCGGCCGCGACGACCGGCCGCCGCTGCTGCTGATCGCCGGTGGCCAGGACCACGTGGCCCCGCCGTCGCTGGTCAAGGCGAACGCCGGGCTCTACCAGAAGTCCCGCGCGGTCACCGCGTACCACGAGTTCCCCGACCGCTCACACTTCACGGTGGGTGAGCCGGGCTGGGAGGCGGTCGCCGACTACGCCCTGGACTGGGCGTTACGGATGGCACAGGCGCCGGCGACGGCGGGCGGCCCGTCCCGCCGCTGAGCCGGGGCCGCCCCGGCTCAGCGGCGTACCCTCACCGCCACGCGCGCCGCCGGGAGCACTCGCCGTCGTGGTCGGGGCGGAGCAGGCCGCCGAGCAGTTGGACCGGGCACGGGCCACCCTGCACCGGATCGAGAACGGTGCCGAGCACGTCCGCTACCGGCAGGCCGACGTGCAGCAGATGCTCGGCCTCTACGGGGCCTCCACCGAGGACAGCGAGTTACTCCTGGCCATGACGGCGGCCACCCGGGAGAACAAGAACTGGTGGCACGACTACGTCGGCTCCGGCCTACCCCGCTGGTTCCAGCTCTACATCGGCCTGGAGGCCGCCGCATCCAGAATCCGCAAGTACCAGCCCGAGCTGGTACCCGGCCTGCTCCAGACGCGTGCCTACGCGGAACAGGTTTTCCGGATGCCTGGAGGCTCGATCGACGCCGAGGACCACGACGAGCAGCAGCGCGCCATCCAACTACGAGTGGAACGACAAGGGCTGCTCACCCGCTTCGCCGCACCGCAACTCAGCGTAATCATGAACGAGGCAGTTTTGCGGCGTCCGGTCGGCGGCCCCACGATCATGGTTGAGCAGCTACACCAGATCCTGAAGGCTACGGAGCTACCGAACGTTACCGTTCATGTGCTGGAATTTTCTGCGGGACTGCATGCCGGGGCGATGACCGGCGCATTCTCGATCATGGACTTTCCCCTCGACGAACGCGGCAAGGAGGTGGAGCCACCGGTGACCTACCTTGAGGCTGCAACCGGGGCCATCTATCTCGACAAGCCACACGAGATCTCTGCCTACAACAGCATCTGGGCCGACATGACAGACCGGGCGCTGAACGAATCCCAGTCCAAGTTGCTGATCCAGCAGATCGCAGAGGAGTACATCCGTGCCTGACCTGACCGGTGCCATCTGGCGCAAGTCCACCCGCAGCAACAACGGCGGCGACTGCGTCGAGGTCGCCGACAACCTTCCCGGCGTCGTCGGGCTGCGCGACAGCAAGGACCCGTCCGGGCCCACCCTCGCCTTCGCACCCCGGGCATGGACGCGTTTCCTGGCGAGCCTCAAGCAGCAGCCGCCCCGGGGCTGACAAAGACCGGGCAGCCCGGCTGCGCCTGCGCAGGCAAGCCTGACTGATCGTTCGACCGTGTCGGCCTACCCGCCGGGCAGGCCGGCACGCACCGTCACCACCGGCACCCGTTCGCTGTCGTGGTCGGGCCGGCGCAGCGAGCACTTTTCCGGGAACCTCAGTCCCAGGTCTCGCTGATGTCGAGGATCTCCATTCCCGGGGGCAGCGCCGGCGTCAGGGCCTTCGGATCCCGGGTGACCAGATAGCAGCGGTAGAGCACAGCGGTGGTGACGGCGTGCGCGGCATCCAACGACACCTGTGTGCGCGCCGCCAGCCGCGCCACCCGCCGGCTCGTGGCGGCGTCGTAGACGGCCACCTGAATGTCACGGTCCTCGGTGAGCAGCAGGTCGAGCAGGGCGGCGGAGGCGGTACCCGCCAGTTCGAGCTGCGCCTGACCTAGGCAGAGCGCGGGCACCCACAGCTGCTGCTCCGGGTCCTCCTCGGCGAGAGTGATCATGGCACCCGGCTCGACACTGGTTCCCGAGGCGTAAGCGAGCAGCGCAGAGGTGTCGAGGACCAGGCCGTTCACGCGGCGGCGCTGCCGTCCTCGTCGAACTGGCGAAGCCAATCGAGATTCCGGGCATGCTGCTCGTCACTGATCGGGGTAAGAGCTGCCAGACGACTCCTCGTGGACTCGACGTCGTCATCGGTGACGACGTAACCGAGCTGCGCCCAGCGGGCCCGGAGGCCGTCCGCCCGCATCTTCCGACGGAGGACTCCCGCGATGAAACCGGACGTGTTGCCCTGGGTGCGTTCGACGTAGGCGGCCACGTCGTCGGGCAAACTGATCGTGATACGGCGAGTCATACTCTCAGCATAGCCGCTGCATACTGACGATCGGCCATCACGTCACGACGCGCCGTCACCGCCGGCGGTGCTGCTGTGTGGGCAACCCCACGTGCACCCCGCCGGAGATGTCGCGCGCCTGTACCACCGGGCCGGTGACCTGACCCGACACCGTGTTGGTCACCGCGTCCGCCCGTACGGTCGTCTGGTGGAAGCTCGCCCAGCGGCGGCGTAGCTCCTGGTCGAAGTCCGGATCATGGACGGCGGCGTCGGCCAGTGCCCTTCGCACCGCGACGGCCCGGTCGTCGCCCCCGCCGGACGCGGGCTCGGCGGCGAGCGCGGCCCGCAGCGCGCGGTGCTCTGCCGCCTTCCGGCGGACGAGACGCATCACCGACGCGAGGGCTTCCCGCGCCGCGCCGCTGAGGCCCTCGACGGCGCGGGTCGACAGTGCCACGGCGACCGCCGTGAGAATCGGGTCATCCATCCTGTTCCCCCTGCTGCTGCGGCGCGGCGTCGTGGTGGTCGAGGGCGGCCAGGCGTCGTCGTACGTCCGCCGCGAGAGGATCGTCGAGTTCCAGCAGCGTCAGCAGCGCGTCGGCCAGGGCTTCGCGGGCGGCGTGCGGCTGGTCGAGCCGGAGGTGGGCGTCGCCCTCGTACGAGCGGGCCAGGGCCGCGTGCCGACGGTCGCCGAGTTCGCGGAACAGCGCGGCGGCCGAGGTCACCGCCGCCAGGGCCGGGGCAGGCTCACCGGCGTGCAGCAGCGTCTGCCCCCGGTGGAGAGCGACGAGCCCCTGACTCCACCGGTTCCGCAGCCGCTCGAACACCGTCGTCGCGTCGTCATACGAGACGAGGGCCTCGGCGTAGCGGCCCGCGCCGCGTAGCGCGTTGCCGAGGCTCATCAGGGCCAGGCCGATGCCGCGTTCCTCGCCCAGCTGCCGGAAGGTCCGCAGCGCCTCCCGGGCGTAGCGGGTCGCCTCGGCGAAGTCACCCCGGTCCTCGTCAACGAGGCCGCACCCGCGCAGGGCGTACCCGGTGGTCCACGCGTCGGCGACCTCCCGTGCCGCGTCCAGTGAGCCGGCGTAGCAGCGCCCGGCCTCGGCGAGGTCCCCCCGGTCCCACCAGGCGTCGCCGAGGCTGAGCAGCAGCCACCCTTCGGCACGGCGGTCACCCAGGTGACGGGCGCAGTCCAGGCCCGCGAGGTGGCTGTCGATCCACGCCTGCCAGTAGGACCGGCGCTCGAAGAAGGCCATGCTGGCGAGCGCGATCTGCCAGCCGAGCCGGTGGTGGCCCCACCCGGGCGCGGCGCGGACCACGTCGAGCAGGTTGAGCCGTTCGTGCTCGCACCACTTCAGGGCGTCGTCGAGCGTCGTGTCGGGTGGGACGTCGACGTCGGGCAGGGGCCGGCCCTGCGGAAGGATCGCCCGGTAGGCCGCGTAGGCGTGGTGCAGGTACCACCGCAGCAGTCGCTCCCGGGCGGCGTGGACGGCCCCCGGGCTCTCGTCGAGGGTCGCTCGTTCCATCGCGTACAGCCTCAGCAGATCGTGCAGGCGGAACCGGTGCGGTCCGCTGCGGGTGAGCAGGTGCAGTCCGACAAGCGAATCGAGGTGGCGGCGCGCGACCGAGGGGGCGATCCCGGTGAGCCGGGCCGCCGCGTCGACCGCGATGTCGGCTCCGGGGTGCAGGCCGACCAGCCGGAACACCCGCGCCGTCTCGGCCCCCAATGCCTGGTACGACCAGGAGAAGACCGTCCGTACGGCCGACAGGTCGTCGTCCTCGACGGCCAGGGCGTCGAGGCGGCTCTCCTCGGCGGCCAGCTCCTCCACCAGCTCCGCGAGCGGCCGTTCCTCGTCGAGCCGGGCGCGGTCGGCGACGATCCGCAGGGCGAGTGGCAGGTGCGAGCAGAGCGCGATCAGCCGGGCCACCGCCTCGGGTTGCCCGTCGACCCGCTCAGCACCGATGGTGACCCTGAGCAGCCGGGTCGCATCGTGGCGCGACAACACGTCCAACACCGCCCGGATGGCACCGTCGCGCACGGTCAGCCCGGAGAGCCGGCTGCGACTCGTGATGATCACCATGCAACTCGGTGCGGCGGGGAGCAGCGGCCGCACCTGCTCGGCGGTGGCGGCATTGTCGAGCAGGATCAGCATCCGCCGGCCGGTGGTCAACGACCGGTAGAGCGCGGTGCGGTCGTGCAGGTCCCGGGGCACCTTGTCGGCGGGCACGTCCATCGCCCGGAGGAAGCCGTCGAGGGCCTCGTGGGGGGTCAGTGGCGGAACGGCATCGTATCCACGCAGGTTGATGTAGAGGTCCCCGTCGGGAAAGCGTTGCCGCACCCGGTGCGCCCAGTGCACGGCCAGCGCCGTCTTCCCCACTCCGGCGCTGCCCGAGATGGTGGAGATGGTGACGACGGGCAGTTGCGCCTTGTCGGTGATCAGTTCGACCTCGTCGAGCAGCGAGTCGAGTTGCTGAATGTGCACCTCGCGGTCGATGAACCCCTTGGTCGCGGGAGGCAACTGCCGCGGTGACGGCAGTGGCGTTTCCGTGATCGTGCGCAGGTTCACGTCGCCCTGAATGAGCCCGGCCTGGACCACCGCCCCGCTGCGGCCGGAGAAATCGTTTTCCACCCGGCGCCGGTCGTCACCCATGACACCGGCCGCCCACCTGTCGGCGGGCCGGAAGGATGCCTGACGCATTGACGTCCGACAGTCCGTGCCGACCCGGCGACATCGCGGTGCCGATCAGGCCGCTGCCGCGACGGTGCCGGGCGGCGTCGGGAACGGGGTGGCCCTCGTCCAGGCCCGGTCACGGCACTGGCAGTGCTTCAACACCTCCGCCGGGTCCTCGGTGGTGCTGAAGCCCACGAACCGGTCGTCGTCGGTGAAGTGCAGGAACGCGACGAGTTGCGAGTCGAACAACCAGAAGTCGTACCGCGGCAGGGTCAGCTCGGTCGCCCGGCGGCGGTCGAGGTAGCGGATGTCCTCGCCCGCCGCGAGGTTGTGGGGCGTCACCGACATCTCGAACCGCAGGTAGTCGCTCGGTGGCTCGTCGACGACCCGGACCCGCTCCACCCGCTTGCCCTTCGCCGTCTCGGCCCGCATCAGGTCGAGCCACGGCCGCAGCCAGTCGACGCCCGGGTCACCCCCGGCGAGAAAGACCTGGAACGGCTCGTCCTCGGCGGGCACGCCGTACGACCGGCGGACCTCCAACTTGAAGGCGGCGTGGTGGAAGTCGGCGAAGAGGCGTTGGAAAGCGGCGGGGTCGGTGACGAGCGACCCCATGTCAGTCCTTCTGCTCGAACCAGGACATCAGTCGGCGGGGCACCACGACGAACGTCTCGTCGGGCAGTACGTCGCGCAACTGGGCGAGCGCCTCCGGGTCGGTCAACCGGTAGCCCTGCACCACGATGTCGCCATTGTCGGTCTCGTACAGGCTCGGGCACGAGCCGGAGTTGCTGGATGTGGTGAGAAAGCGCAGTTTCATGGTCCCTCCCCGAAGTCGACAACTACAGATAGTAGTCATTCGTGTACGCCGACTTCAAGGACATTCAGCGCCGAGTCACCTCACTGACAAAAAGCGAGTTCCCTCGGCGACATATTCACATCCACTGTGGAATTCTCGTTTCCGCCGATGTCAGGAACCACCATTCCCGGGATACGCCGGGATGCGCCCCGACCGGCGTACCGTCACCGATCGCCCAGGCGCCGCCACAGAAAACGTAACGTCAACGCCGACAGGAACGCCCGCTGCTCGTTGTTGCTCGCCGCGCCGTGCCCGCCCTCGACGTTCTCGTAGTACGACACGTCCTGGCCGTGCGCGCCCAGCAGGGCGGCCATCTTCCGGGCGTGCCCCGGGTGCACCCGGTCGTCGCGGGTCGAGGTGACGAGCAGGACCGGCGGGTACGTCACCCCGGGCCGCACGTTGTGGTACGGCGAGTACCCCCGCAGGAACGCCCAGTCGGCCGGGTCGTCCGGGTCGCCGTACTCGGCCGTCCAGGAGGCCCCGGCGAGCAGCAGGTGGTAGCGGCGCATGTCCAGCAGCGGCACGTTCGCCACCACCGCGCCGACCAGCGTCGGGTAGCGGGTCAGCATGGCCCCCATCAGCAGCCCCCCGTTGCTGCCGCCCTCGATGCCGAGCTGTCCCGGGGTGGTGATCCCCCGGGTCACCAGGTCGGCGGCGACGGCGGCGAAGTCCTCGTACGCCCGGGGGCGGTTCTCGCGCAGCGCCGCCCGGTGCCAGCGCGGCCCGTACTCTCCGCCGCCCCGGATGTTCGCCACCACGTAGGTGCCGCCCCGGGCCAGCCAGCCCCGGCCGAGCACCCCGTCGTAGTGCGGCGTCAGCGAGATCTCGAACCCGCCGTACCCGGTGAGCAGGGTGGGCCGGGCGGACGCCGCCGGGTCGCCGACCACCGAGTACGGCACCCGGGTGCCGTCGGCGGAGGTGGCGAAGAACTGGCGCACGGTCAGCCCGGTGGCGTCGAAGAACGCCGGCTCCCGCTTGAGGGTCTCGACCGGCCCGCCGACACGGCCCAGCCGCAGCGTCGCCGGCCGCAGGTAGCCGGTGGAGGCGATCAGGTAGTCGTCGCCGAGGTCCGGGTCGGTGTCCACGATCCAGGTGTCGTCGTCGGCCGACACCCCGGCCAGCGGCGTCCGCCGCCAGCCCGACGCGCCGTCGGGGGTCAGCACCGACAACCGCCGCCGTACGTCGACCAGGGTGGCCAGGATCAGGTGGTTACGGGTCCAGACGTGGTAGCTCAGCGCGGTCCGCCCGTCGGGCTCGAACAGCACGGTGAGGTCGCGGCCCCCGGCGAGGAAGTCGTCGAACCTGGTCGCCAGCAGCGCCCCCGCCGGATGGGTGACCCCGGCGACCTCCCACGGGGTACGCAACCGGATCACCAGCCACTGCCGGTGCACGTCCCACTGGGCGTCCTCGGGCACCGGGACCGGGACCTTGTCGCCGTCGGGGGTCAGCAGGAAACTGCGGGTGCGGTAGAAGTCCAGGCTACGGCCGACGAAGTCCCGTTCGTACCCGGGTGTCGGGTCGTGCGAGGCGTACGCGGAGACGTCCTCGGCCTGCCCCTCGTAGACGATCTCGGCCTCGTTCAACGGGGTGCCCCGCCGCCACCGGCGGATCACCCTCGGATAGCCGGAAACGGTCAGCGACCCGGGGCCGAGGTCGGTGCCGACGTAGATCCGGTCGGCGTCGATCCAGGTGACGTCGCTCTTGGCCTCGGCGAGGGTGAACCCGTCGGGCACGAAGGCGCGGGTGTCGAGGTCGTACTCGCGGACCACCACCGCGTCCTTGCCACCCCGGGACAGGCTGACCAGGCAGCGGCGGTGGCCGGGCCGCAGCACCGTCACCCCGTCCCAGACCCAGTTCTCCTCCTCGGCGGCGGCCAGCGCGTCCAGGTCGAGCAGCACGTCCCAGGCCGGCTCGGGCCGCCGGTACTCCGCCAGCGTGGTACGCCGCCACAGCCCCCGGGGGTGCGCCGCGTCCCGCCAGTAGTCGTAGTAGTACCCGTCGCCGCGCCAGCCCGGGTACGGGATGCGGTCGTCGGCGTCGAGCACCTGCCGGATCTCGGCCTGCATCGCGACGAACGCGTCGTCGCCGGTCAGCGCCGCGACGGTCGCCGCGTTGCGCTCGCGGACCCAGGCGGCGGCCGGCTCCGCGTCCAGCTCCTCCAACCAGCGGTACGGGTCGTCACCCTCATCGATCAGCGTCACCCCGTCCAGTATTCCCGACCGGTCAACCAGACGGACGCCCCTGACCCTGACCGGGCCCGGACGCCGGGACCCGTCGCGACGGCCCGGCATGGGCGCGGCGGCGCCGGGTATGAGCGGGGCATGAGGGCGAGTTTCCGGCTTGGCCGGATCGCGGGGGTACCCGTCGGGGTCAACTGGAGCGTCCTGGTCATCTTCGTGCTGATCGCGTGGTTGCTGTCGGCCAACCAGTTCCCCCGCTCGTACCCCGACCGGCCCGGCTGGGCGTACCTGCTGGCCGGGCTGGCGGCGGCGGTGGTCTTCTTCGTCGGCCTGTTGGCCCACGAGGTGTCGCACGCGGTGGTGGCGAAACGCAACGGCCTCCAGGTGGAGGGGATCACGCTGTGGCTGTTCGGCGGCGTGGCCGAGCTGCGTGGCGAGCCCGCCGACCCGGGCGCGGAGCTGCGCATCTCCGGGGTCGGCCCGCTGGTCAGCCTGGTCCTCGGGGTGTTCTTCGGGGCGATCGCGGTGCTGCTGGCGCTGGCCGGGCAGGAGGGGCTGCTGCTCGGCTCGGTGTCCTGGCTGGCCGGGATCAACGTGCTGCTGGCGGTGTTCAACGTCCTGCCGGCCGCCCCGCTCGACGGGGGCCGGCTGCTGCGCGCCGCCGTGTGGAAGGCCACCGGCGACAGGGCCCGGGCTTCGGTGGTGGCCGCCCGCGCCGGCTGGGTGCTCGGCGTGCTGCTGATCGGCCTGGGCATCTGGCAGTTCCTGGCCGGGTACGGGGTAGGTGGGCTCTGGCTGGCGTTGATCGGCTGGTTCCTGATCGGCGCGGCCGGGACGGAGGAGCGCCAGGCCCGGCTGGGCAGCGCGCTGACCGGCGTGCGGGTCGGTGAGGTGATGACCCCGCAGCCGCAGACCGCGTCGGCGGAGATGACCGTCGCCGACTTCGTCGACCACTACCTGTTCGCCTACCGGCACACGGCGCTGCCGTTGACCGAGGACGGCCGGCCCGTCGGCCTGGTCACCCTGGACCGGGTACGCGGCGTCCCGCCCGACCGGCGGGCCGCCACCACCCTGGCCGAGGTCGCCTGCCGGGCCGACGACCTCGTGCTGGCCCGGCCGGAGGAACAGCTCAACGATCTGCTCCCCCGGCTCGGCGAGTGCTCCGACGGCCGCGCCCTGGTGGTGACGGGCGACCAGCTCGTCGGCATCGTCTCCCCCAGCGACATCAGCCGCGCCGTCCAACGCAGCACCCTGCGCCCCCACCCCGCCGGGTGACCGGCGGCGGGGCCGCGCGCCGCGTGTGCCGCAATTGCGGCGATGTTGCGGCATCCACGGCACGTTGATGCCGCAACATCGCCGCCGAGGAGTCGATCAGGCGGTGCCGGCCCGCTCCACCGGGATCCACAGTTCGGCGTCGGCGTGGCTGCCACCTGCCGCGATACGGACCCGGGAGATCTCCGGGCCCGGCCGGCTGCGGTAGGGGTTCGACGGGAACCACTGGGTGAACACGTCCCGCCACAGGTGCTGCACGGCCGCCGGGAACTCCCCGGAGGCCGCGAAGACCGCCCAGGTCCCCGCCGGCACGTCGAGCGCCTCCAGGTCGTCCGGCACGTCCGCGCCGGTCACCGCCCCGTACCAGTAGTCCAGCTCGACGCCCTCGGACCGGTCCTCGCCGGGCAGGTCGCTGACGTTGACGATGCCCGCCGGCTCCTGGTCGGACAACGCCGCGATCCGGGCCGTCGTCTCCGCCGGGATACCCCTGAGGAAGGCCACGATCGCGGGGTTCATCCCCTCGTGCACCAGTGGCACCCGGGCCCGCCGGCCCACCAGCCGGAACGCCGGTTTCTCCACCACCCGGTACCGCATGCTGCCGCTTCCTTCGACCACGAGCCGGAAGGACAACCGCTGCTGGGAGTGCAGCACGGCCCCCGTGCGCCGTGCCTCACCCGGCCCGATGCCGTGCATCGCCCGGAACGCCCGGGTGAACGCCTCGGTCGAGCCGTACCCGTGGCGGACCGCGACGTCGAGCAGCGTCCGCTCGCCCGCCAGCACCTCGGCCGCCGCGACGGTGAGCCGCCGCCTGCGGACGTACTCCGACAGCGGCATCCCGGCCAGCGCCGAGAACATCCGCCGGAAGTGGTACTCCGAAGTGAGGGTGATCCGCGCCAGGTCGGCCACCTCGATCGGTGCGTCGAGGTGCCGTTCCACGTACGCCAGCGCCTCGTTCAGCCGGTCCAGCACCTGATCTCCTTCCGCTTGCGTGATCGACGCCAGGCAGCCGGAAGCGGCCGGACCCGACTTCCGGTGCCCGCTGCGGTCGGGTGGTCAGGCGCGGGGGAAGTAGTGGTCGAGCAGGTCGGTGCGGAACACCCCGTCCGGGTCCAGCTCGGTGAGCAGGGCGGCGAAGTCGGCGTACCGGGGGAAGGTCGCGGCGACGACGGCCGGGGCGAGGGTGAAGACCTTCCCCCAGTGCGGCCGGGGGTCGAACGGGGCGAGCCGGGACTCGATCTCGGCCAGCACCGGCTGCACCGCCGCCGCGTCGTCGACCCAGGTGAAGTGCACGGCCAGCGTGTCGCGCCCCTGGTTGGGGCTGAGCCACAGCTCGTCGGCGGCGACGGTACGCAGCTCGCAGATCTGCAACACGGGCGCGATCCGCTCCCGCATCCCGGCCAGCGCGGCGAGCGCCCCGGCCCCGGCCGACCGGGGCAGGTGGTACTCGGACTGGAGTTCGTCGCCGCTGCTCGGCAGGAAGCCGAGCCGGAAGTGCGGCAGCCGCTCGTGCCACGGGCCGGGCTCGCCGAACTGCGGGGTGCAGCTCACCGGGTCCATCCCGGGCACCGGGTGCGCCGGCCGGTCGGCCGGGGTGGTGCCGAGCCAGTCCGGCTCCGGCGGCGGGGCGTCGGCGAGCTGCTTGCGCCAGACCTGGTCGATGTCCGTCGAGCGCCAGGTGGTGAACCCGCTGACGCTGTACGCCGAGGCGAGCGCCGCGTCCAGCGCGCCGACGGGCAGGCCCTCGCGGACGTACTGGCGGACGGTGAAGGTGGGCAGCACGTTCAGGGTGACCCGGGTGACCACGCCCAGCGCGCCGAGCGACACCACCATGCCGGCGAACCGGTCACCGGCGGACCGGTCCACGGTGAGCACGTCCCCGTCGGCGGTGACCAGTTCCAGACCGGCCACGGCGGCGGCCAGGTTGCGGTTGCCGTCGCCGGAACCGTGGGTGCCGGTGGCTACCGCGCCGGCCACCGAGATGTGCGGCAGCGAGGCGAGGTTGGCCAGGGCCAGCCCCTGCTCGTGCAGCCGGGTCGCCACGTCCCCGTAGCGCAGCCCGGCGGCGACGGTGACGGTGCCGCGCTCCCGGTCGACCTCGACGGTGGGCGGCAACCCGGCCAGCGAGACCAGGTCGCCGGTGGTGTCGCCGATCCGGTTGAACGAGTGGCCGCTGCCGACCGCCCGCACCCGGTCGCTGCCGGCGACCAGCCGGCGCAGCTCGTCGAGGGTGGTCGGCCGGTGGAAGGCACGGGCGGCGTAGTGCACGTTGCCGGCCCAGTTGTGCCAGGGTGCCCCGCTCACGCGTCGCCGCCCTCGGTCAGCGCCGCGTACAGGTCGTCCAACGCCGCGTCGACCTGCCGTACGTCGTAGCCGCGCAGGCCGACCGGCAGGCCCTGCGCCCTGGCGGCGGCCAGCTCGTCGCGGGCCGCCCGGCGGCGCGCCGGGTCGTCCGAGTCCAGTGCCGCGCGGGCGTGTCCCACCAGTGTGTCGACCACGTCGGAACTGTACCCGCGCAGTGCGACGGCGAAGTCGGTGGCGGAACGGACCGCCGCTCCCCGGTCGTCGCGGAACCGGTGGCCGGCGTACCGGGCCAGGGCCGTCGCGATCTCGTCGGGGTTCTCCCGCACCTGGCCCAGGTCGAGCAGTTCGGTCGCCGGCCGGCCGTCGACCCGGGCGTCGGGCGGCAACCCGACACCCTCGACGGGTACGCCGAGCAGCCGCACCCCGCCGCCGCCGGGTGCCGGACGGTCCAGCACGACCAGGGCCAGCTCGGCCCAGCGCAGCCGACGCCGCAGCCCCCGTCGGCGGACGGTCAGCCCGTCGGCGTCGATGACGAACCGGAACGGTCGCAGGGTGTTGGCCAGCCCCACCCCGCCCAGCGCGACGCCGCCGAGCGCGGTGGCCGTCCGCAGCGGCCCGCCGCCGGTGGCCAGCAGCACCGTCCCGGCCAGTACGCACACCGCCGGCAGCACCTGCCGGCCCCGTTCCCGGTGCAGCTCCACGTCGTCTCCCCGTCGATGAGCGCGGTCCGGTGCATCATCCGGCACGGTTGTCGGCGGCGTCCACGGGGAACCATGGCGCGATGAGCAGCTACCGCGACCCGATCCTGCACGGCGACGTCTACCCGTCCGAGGAGGAGATCGACCCGACCGGGGTCGGCCTGGAGCCGGCGAGCGCCCCGCCGTCGGCGTACCCGGACCGGACGGGACCGACGACCGCGCCGACGCCCCACGTGACGCCGGGCGGGGCGCACTCGATCGTCACCCACCACCTGGACGGTTCGACGCAGGTGGTGACCGACCTGGACGGGGACGGGATCGCCGACGTGGTCCAGTTCGACCTGGACGGCGACGGCGTACCGGACATCACCTACCTGGACAGCGACCGGGACGGCCGGTTGGACACGGTGCTGCGCGAGCCGGGCGTCCGGCACCGCTGACCGCCCGGCCGCCCGGTAGGTGGCCGCCGGCCTCACAGCTGGGGCATCACCTCGGCGGCGACCAGTTCCAGCTGGTCCAGGTCGGCCAGGTCGAGCACCTGGAGGTAGATCCGCTCGCTGCCGGCCTCGGCGTACCGGCCGATCGTGTCGACCACCTCGGCGGGGGTGCCGGCGACGCCGTTGCGCCGCAGCTCGGCCGGCTCCCGACCGATGACGGCGGCCCGGCGGGCCACCTCGGCGTCGTCCCGACCGCAGCAGAGCACCAGCGCGTTGGACCAGCGCAGGGTGCCCGGGTCGCGGCCCGCCTCGGCACAGGCTTCGCGGACCCGGCCGAACTGGGCGACCGTCTCCTCGACCGAGACGAAGGGCAGGTTGAACTCGTCGGCGTAGCGGGCGGCCAGTCGCGGGGTGCGTTTGGGGCCCTTGCCGCCGAGCAGGATCGGCGGGCGGGGCTGCTGCACCGGCTTGGGCAGCGCCGGGGAGTTGCTGACCGGGTAGAACTTCCCGGCGTGGTCGAAGCGCCCGCCGGCCGGGGTCTCCCACAGGCCGGTGATGACGGCGAGCTGCTCCTCCAGCCGGTCGAAGCGCTCCCCCACCGACGGGAACGGGATGCCGTAGGCGGTGTGCTCCTCGGCGAACCAGCCGGCCCCGATGCCCAGCTCGACCCGGCCGCCGCTCATCTGGTCGACCTGGGCGACGGTGATCGCCAGCGGACCGGGCAGCCGGAAGGTGGCCGCCGTGACCAGCGTGCCGAGCCGGATCCGGGTGGTGTCCCGGGCCAGCCCGGCCAGGGTGGTCCACGCGTCGGTGGGGCCGGGTTCGCCGGTGGACGACCCCATCGCCACGTAGTGGTCGGAGCGGAAGAACGCACCGTAGCCGGCGTCCTCGGCGGCGCGGGCCACCGTGAGCAGTTGGTCGTAGGTGGCGCCCTGCTGGGGCTCGGTGAAGATCCGCAGTTCCATGCCCCGAGCATAGGGAGCCGGGCGGGCACCCGCGCAGGACCCGCCGACGCTGACCCGGCGGCCCCGCCGGCCGGCAGTCAGCCGAACGGCCTGGTCGCGTACGCGGCGCGCAGGGCGGCCAGGCCCGCCTGCTTCGGGGTCAGGGTGCCCCAGCCGGAGTTGAAGTAGTTCGCCCGCACGATCCGGGGCCCCCGCTCCGCGTTGAGCCGGGCCAGGGCCGCTGGCACGGTGGCGATCCAGGCCGCCTGGTCGGGGAAGGCGGACACCTGCACCCCCCACTCGGCGATGATCACCGGTCGGGAGAGCGCCACCGGCCCGAGGTCGGCCACCGCCCAGTCCCTCGTCCGGCGGAACCGGCCCAGCGCGGTGTGGGCCGGGTCGGTCGCGTAGACGTTCCACTGGAGGAAATCCACCCGGGACATCAACGCCTCCGGATGGGTACGCCGGAAGGCGGCCCGGTCGAAGCCGCCCGAGCCGACCGAGAAGGTGGTGCCGGCGGGCAGACCCCGGGCCCGCAACCAGTTCACCACGTAGGTCAGCGCCTGCACCGCGCGGGCGTCCGACTCGGCCCAGGTGAACGACACCCCCGACTCGGTGGTGCCGAACTCGTGGTCGGTGTCCAACTCCGAGGCGAGTTGCAGGTTCACCGGGAACCCCAACGTCCGGTACTGCGACAGGGCGCGGGCGAGCAGCCCGTCGCACTGACCGGCGAGCACCTGCCCGTACCCGTACGCCCGGGGCCAGGTGGTGCCCGGACGCTGCTGGATGGTCATCGCCGGCGCGGGAACGGTCCAGGTCACCCCGTCGACGGTGAACGTCTGCGCGCCGGGGCTGCCGGCGCCGTAGTGCTTCAACTCCAGCACCATGTTCGGCGCGACCCCGGCCCGAGCGAGATCAGGCAGCCAGGACATGCCGTAGCCGGGGAAGACGTAGGCGTCGGCGAGGCTGCGGTACTGGGTCAGCGAACGGAAGTTCCCGCCCACCAGGTCCGCCGTCGGGTCGGCGTTGCCGGCCAGGTAGTAGCCACCCCACACCGGGGGCGCGAGGGCGTAGTCGGCCGCCGCGCTGGCGGTGCGTCCGCCCTGGTCACGAACGGTCACGGTGACCCGGGGCATCAGGCCACCGCCCGGTACACGGCGGTCGTCCCGGTGTCCGAGACCACCGTCCAGGCCCGGCCGGAGTCGTCGGCGACCTCGACGCCGAGCGGGTCGATGACCGCGGTGACCCGCACCGGGGCGCTGCTGTTGCCGTCCGGGTCGGTCAGCACGATGGTGACGGTCACCGGGCGGGTGTCCGGGTCGGCGTAGCCGACGGTGAGCGTCATCGGCTCACCCGGGGAGTAGGTCGAGGCGTCGAGGCTGGCGGTCACGGTGGGAGCGGCCATCCCGGCCCCTCCTTCCTTGCTGTCCCGGTCGACGGGCGCGACGCCCGCCGGCCGGAGATGGTGACGTCGTTGTCCGGACCGGGCGGTGGCGACCGGGCACGGTCACCGCCGGCCGGCCGGGCGGGTGCGCCGCGCCTCCCCGGCCACACCCCCATCCACCTGCATCAACAGTGCCCCCTGCCAGCCCCGGGCGTCCTGTCGGCAATCCGCCAGCCGGGCCGGCGGTGCGGTCACCGGGTGCGGCGTCGGCGGAGCAGGTGGGTGCCGAGGCTGACCAGGGTGCTGCCGAGGCCGGTGCCGAGGAGCACCAGCACCGCCCCCACCGCCCACAGCCCGGAGTCGTCGGTCGCCGCCGCGTGCCCCGACCAGGCGGCCGTGAACGCCACCGTCATCACCGGCGCCACGAGCACCGGGCTCAGCAGCCAGCCGGCGACGGCGGCGACCACGACCAGGGTGAGCACCGCGCCGGCCACCTGCCACACCGCGTACGGGCCGGTGGTCGCGCCGGTGCGGGGGTCCGTCGACCAGCCGCTCTCCCACCCCAGCCAGACCGCCCAGGTGCCGATCGTCGCGGCCGCGAGGAACACACCACCGAGGAGGGTACGGGTACGCGTCATCTGCACGCCCCGATCATCGTCGGCGGGGCCGGCCACCGGATGAGCACCCGTACTCACGATCACCGTCACACCACCCTTCGCAGCGACAACCGCCCTGGTCAGGCCCCGTGTGGCGCGGGTTGACCCGATCGGCGAGACTCGGTCGGACCACCCCCGGGGGCCGTCCCCCGGACCCCGGCGAACGGTTGGAGCCCATGGCAGACCCCTCCCTGTTCTGGCTGGCCGGCGCGGCGCTGCTGGTGACCGCAGGCGTGGCGACCAGCCTGCTGCCCCACCGACGGGCCCACGCCGAGCAGCGACGGACCGCCTGGTCGGCCGCACGGGCGGCGATCGACAGCGCGGCCGTCAGCCGGGACGCCACCGGCGACCGGGTGCCCGAGGCGGAACGGCTGCTGACCCGCGCCGAGTCGCTCGCGGGCCGGCGCGGCGGGGTCGACGCGGCGCGGGCGGCGGCCGAGCACGCCCGGCAGGCCGACCGGCTGTGGCGGGAGCACCGGTGACCGCCGACAGGTACCGCCGCCTGGCCGAGCCGGTGCGCTGGACGCTGCTCGGGATCGCCGTGCTCGTCCTGGTGGTCTTCCTGCTCGCCCAGCGGCAGCAGGGCATCGACGTCAGCTACGGCCGGTCACCGGCGTCGACGGCCGGGGTCGACACGGACAGCGCCGGCACCTCCGACCGGGCCACCGTGCCGTCGGTGGACGAGATGACCGCGCTGGTGGCCGCCGCGCCGGTGGTCCGCCTGCCGGGCTCGGTGGCGTACTGGAACGAGCAGCGGGTGCGGGAGGTGGCCGGCGACACCCGGATCCTGGTCGCCCCGCCCGGCCTGGACAAAGACGAACGGGAGCGGGTCCGGGACGTGGAGAACGCCACGATCCGGGTGATCGGCACCGAGGTCAGCGGCGGCTTCTACCAGGCCAGCTCCGACCGGCTGCCCGCCTGGCGGGCGCAGTTCGCCACCGGGGACGTGACCGACCTGCTGATCGCCCTGATCACCACACTGCGCAAGGAGACCACCCCGGCCGACCGGGACGAGTTGCGCTGGCGCGAGCCGAGCGGGCCGGAGCTGGGCACCGTCCTGACCGACCTGCGGGCGACCGGCCGGCACATCGCGCCCGGCGCGACCCTCACCGACGTACCCGAGACCGCCGCCCGCAACGCCTTCCCCGACGGTGCCTGGTACGTAGCGCTGCCCGTGCAGCGCTACGGCGAACCCCTGCCCCGGTACGGCCCCGCCCTGAGTGCCCGCTTCCCCGACCAGCCGATCGTGGTGATGTACGGGCTCTGGATCGAATACCACGGACCCGGCGCGGCGGACTTCGCGGAGCTGGCCGGGGCGAGCTTCTACGGCCAGTTCGCCAACCTGCTCAGCCGCACCGACTACCCGCAGCGCAATGTGCTGGGCGTCTACCTCAACCGGGTCACCGACATCCGCTACGCGGGCCTGTTCGAGCGGCCCCTGCCGTACCGGCCGGCCGACCCGCTACGGGTGGCGCTGCCGGCGCTGCCGTGGCTCTTCGCGGGCTGCGTGGCGGCGTTCATGGTGCTGTCGGCCCGGTCGCTGCGCCGACCCGACCGCGGGTTGGGCAGCCGGCGGGACACCGCGCCGACCCGGCTGGCCGGGTTGACCGCGCTGGCCGTCGAGGTGTCCCTGCTGACCGACGCCCGCAGCAACCCGGCGCTGACCCGGGGCATCGTCAAACTCCAGGCCGCCCGGTCGGCGTGGGAGGAGAAGCTGCCCGCCCGGCACGTCCGCACCCTGCTCGACGAGGCGGCGGCCGAACTGGACGACACCGCGCGCCAGGTCGGCATCGCCAGTTACCGACCGGACAACTACCTGCGGGGCAGGCTGTCATGACACGTTCCCGATCCCCGCGGACCGCCACCGCCCGTCCGGGGCCCGGACGCGTCGCCGGCCTGCTCGGCACCCCGTTCGGCCTGGCCGTGCTGGGCTGCCTGGTGCTGGCCGGCTGGGCGGTGTGGAGCGGCGGGGCGCTGGACGGCCCGATCGCCAGGCACGTGCGCACCACGTCGTTCTACGCCGACCCCGGGCTCGACGTGGACCGGGCCGAGGCGGAACGGATCATCGGCAACCGCCGGCTGGTGGTGATCCTGCGCTCCCCCGGGGCCGACCTGCGGGACACCTGCAAACGGGTGCACCGGGCCGCCGACGGGACCGTCGTGCTGGTGCTCAGCCGCGACGGCGACGACTACGACACCTACGGCTGCGCCCTGGTGCCCGGCTACGAGAAGAAGAACCTGGGCAAGGCCGCCGCCGCAGAAATGATCATCGGTCGGGGCATCGACACGTTCGTCGACCGTCCGCTGGAGGCCGTGAAGGTCGTCGCCGTCAACTACGACCGGCTGGTCAAGGCCGGCACCGTGCCCGACGGCGCGCGGACGATCAGCCCGTCGCTGCCCCGGTTCCTGCTCGCCGCCGCGGCGGTGACCGGGGTCATCGCCGGAGCGTCGCTGCTCTACCTCGGCGGCCGGCGGGCCGGGCGGCTGGCGGCGGCCCGGCGGGTCCGCCGCGACGAGCGCACCGACAGCCGCAGCGTACTCAGCGCCGCCACCGCCGGCCTGGCCCAGCAGATCATCGACCTCGACCCGAAGTACGCCCTGCTGAGCAGCCGGCCCGACGGCGACGACAGCAGCTTCGTCCGACGCTACCGGCAGTTGACCGCCGACCACGCCGCCCTGCTCGACCGGCTGTCGACCCTGGACGACGCCGACGAGCCGGCGGTACGGGAGCTGACCACCCACGTCGAGTCGCTGAGCCGCCGGGCGCAGTCCCTCGCCGACGGAAAACCCGGCAGGTCCCGGTAGCCCGTACGTCCGGCTGTCCGAAGCACGACTGACCGGGTACGGCGCTGGCGCTCGCGGCGAACAGCTTCGTAGGGTGTTCGGGTTCGTCCGATGGCCGCACGGGAGGATGAAGACCGCTGAGTTCCGCCCGATCCGACCTGCCCCGGGAAACGGCGGTCGCGGTCCATGCCGGTGACCCGCCATGAGTCTCGTCCAGCAGCTCGCGGGGCTGCCGACGGGTCGTGTCGTACAGCTCGTCGGCGTACCCACCGACACGGTCGCGGCGGCCACCACCGGGGAGACGGTCGGCCCGGTCGCCGTCGTGCTGCGCCCCGGCCCTACCCGTACCCCCGGTTCCTTCGTCCGTGCCGTCCTGGACGACCTCGAACGGGTGGCGGTGGCGCTGCTGCCCGGCTGGCTCCCCGGGGCCGCGGACGTCCCCCGCGCCGACCCGTTCGGCCTGGCCGCCGTCCGGGCCGCCGCCGGCCGGCGGGCGCGGGACTCCGCGCACTTCGCGCCGTTCCTGGTGTACCTCGCCGGCGTGGCGGTGACCGGGCGGCGTCCACCGACCGACCCGTTCCCTGCGGAGATCCGCTGTCCGGGGTTGACCCGGGTGGTGGCGGACGGCTTCGACCGGCCCCGGGTGAGCCTGCTGGTCGAGGTGCCGGCCGGACTCGACCCGGCCGGGGAACGGGCCGTCGTGGCGGGCGCGGAGTGGCTGTGTCACCACGGCCGGGTCGCCGTGTGGCTGACCGGGACGCCGTTACGGCACGAGGACCGGGTGGTCAGTGTCGCGCTCACCCCGGCGGCGGTCACGCCGCCCCCGCCGGCCCCGGCGACGGTACCGACGGTGCTGGGGCGTCCCCATCCCGGCAGCAGCACCGAGGCGGCCCTGGAGGCCGCCCTGGCCGCCGAGGGTTGGGCGGCGGGCCGGGTCTGGAACCGCTACCACCAGTCGCATCCCCTCGCGCCCCCGGTCTGCCTCGACCTGCTCTGGCCCACGGAACGGTGTGTCGTCGAGATCGACGGCCCGGAACACTGCCGGCCGGACCGGTTCGAGGCGGACCGGCAGCGCGACGTGCGGCTGCAAATGGACGGTTACGCCGTCCTGCGCTTCACCAATGCCCGAATCAACCACGACGTCGGCGCGGTGGTGCACCAGATCGGCACCGTCATCCGGGCCCGGCGGCGCGACATGGCGGAAGGAACGTTCCATGCCCGGCGATGACCTCACCCCCTCCGAGAGCGCGATCCTGGTCGTGTTGATGGCCGAGGCCCGGGAGGTGCCCAACACCGAGTTGCGCAAGCGCTACGGCGTCGACATCCGCAAGTCGTACCGGGACAAGCTCAACCGCCTCGGCTACCTGGACAGCCGCCGCGAGGGCAACACCTTCCTGCACCAGCTCGCCGACCGGGGCTGGGTGCGGGTGCAGGAGGACCTGAACTTCCAGTCGGCGCAGGGCCGGATCCTCGGCGGGGCGCTGACGGCGTTGCAGGTGAACCTGCGGGACCGGGTCATGGCCCGCAGCGACTACCGCACCTTCGGCGAGATGTTCGCGCTCACCGACGTACGCGCCGGTACGCCCCGACCGGACCTGCGGCGTGCCCTCGGGGTGCGCGTCCGGTACGCGTACGCGGCGTTGACCGCCGAGCCGGGGGCCTGGGTCAGCCTGACCCGGTTGCGGCCCTTCTTCGCCGACGTCGACCCCGCCGACCTCGACGAGGCGCTGCGGGAGCTGGAGCGCGAGCCGGACGTGGACATCGTCCCGGAATCCAACCAGAAGGCACTCACCCCGGCCGACGTGGCGGCGGCCCTGCGGCTCGGCGGCCAGGACAAGCACCTGCTGGCGATCGGGGTGGGATGACCGGGGCGGAGCACGCCGCCCTGGCGGCACTCAGGCTCGACTGGGCGCCGGTGCCCGACGACGTCTGGCGGCCCTCGCCGTTCCACGTGGAGGGTCTGCACACCGCCGTGGTCCGCGACGTCCTCGACGGGGTGGCCGATGCCAGGAACAGCGCCGACAGCAGCCCGATCGGGTTGGTGCTGCAGGGGCAGCGCGGCTCGGGCAAGACCCACCTGCTGGGCTGGGTCCGGCAACAGGTGCAGCAACAGGACGGCTACTTCTTCCTGGTCGGGCTGCTCGACGCGCGCGGCTTCTGGGACAGCGTGCTCGCCGCCATGCTCGACGGGCTGTCCCGGCCGGTGCCCGGCAGCGAAAGCCAGCTCCGGCTGCTGCTGCGCCGGCTCTCCTCGCTGGTCGGGGCACCCCGCTCGGCCCGCCGCGCGGTGATGGGCGACACCGAACTGACCCGGGCGGCCCTGGACGCGTTCGTCGAAGGGCTCGCCGGGCACGCGCCGCACGTGGCCCGCGTCTGCGGGGAGACGGCGCGGGCGCTCGCGCTGAGCGCCTCGGAGGACGTCGCCCACCGGGACGTCGCGGAGAACTACTTCACCTCCGGCGAGGAGGGGGAGCCGGGCGAGCGCGGCGCCTGGGGCATGCGGCGGGCACCGCGCGACGCGCAGCGCATCGTCCAGGAGATCTCCTGGCTGCTGGCCCTGACCGGGCCGTCCGTGATCGCCGTCGACCAGATCGACACCCTCATCGCGCAGTCCGTGGCCGCCGGGGACGTCCTGCACGCCCGACCCGGCACGCAGGACGACCCGGAGCAGGCCGCGGTGCACGCCCGGATAGCCGACGGCCTGATGTCGCTGCGCCAGCTCACCCGCCGCACCCTCACCCTGGTCGCCTGCCTGCCGAACTCGTGGACGATCATCCGGAGCCGGACGGTGGACACGGTGAGCGACCGGTTCCGGGTGGCACCCCGGCTCACCACCATCCACGACGCCGCCCTGGCCCGGCAGATCGTCGAGCGGCGGTTCGCCGTCCGGTTCGCCGAACGCGGGTTCGTACCCCCGTATCCGTCGTGGCCGGTGCGGCCCGAAGCCTTCGCGCAGGCCGAGCAGATGACGCCCCGGGAACTGCTGATCGACATCGACCGGCACGTCCGGGGCTGCGTCACCAGCGGCGAGGTGCGGGAGCTGACCCGGCTCGGTGATCCGACGCAGCCGCGGCCGCGCGACCCGGACCCCGCTGCGGTCACCGACCTGGAACCGTTCGACACGAGGTTCGCCCAGCTCAGGAAAGAGGCCGACGTGTCCGGCCCGCTGACCCGCGACGGTGAGGACAGTCTGGTCCCCGCCCTGCTGGCGGCGGGTCTCACCGCGTGGGTCATGGAACGCGGCGAGGGCGGTGCAGCCTTCAGCGTGGACCCGCCCCCGAGCGCCCAGCCGCCGCTGCACGCCCGGCTCCGGCTCACCCTCGACGAGGCCACCGAGGACCAGGTCCACTGGTGTTTCCGGGCGGTCAGCGAGGAGCACCACGCCATCGCCGCGCTGGCCCGGCTCCGTAAGGCGTGCACGGTGGCGGGGCTCGACGCCCGGGTGGCCCGCCGCAAGCTCTTCCTGCTCCGCAACGGGGCCTGGTCGAGCGGGGCCAAGACCCGGCAGGCGGTCACGGCCTTCACTCAGGCCGGCGGGACGATCCTGCCGCTGGACCACGAGGATCTCCGCATCCTCGGGGCGCTGCGGGTCATGCTCGCGGAGTCCCCCGCCGACATCCAGGGCTGGTTGACCACCCGCCAACCGACACGGGACCTCTCCGTATTGCAGCAGGCCCTCGCCTCCGTCGCCGACTGGCTCCCCGTCACTCCCGGCGAACGCGGGCCGGATCCGACGGAACGGCCGCAGCGCACCGGACGGGTCGACCCGCAGCCAGTCGACGCGGTGGGCTCCGTTCCGCGGCTGACCGTGGGGTACGACCACCGCACCGACGAACCCGTGTCCCTCCCGCTCGAAGCCCTGCGCAAGCACACCACCATCTTCGCCGGCTCGGGGTCCGGCAAGACCGTGCTGATCCGCCGTGTCCTGGAGGAGTGCGCCCTCGCCGGGGTCTCCGCCATCGTCCTCGACCCCAACAACGACCTGGCCCGGCTCGGTGACGGGTGGCCGGAGCCGCCGCCGCAGTGGCGCGCCGGGGACGCCGGGAAGGCCCGGGACTACCTCGCCGGGACCGACGTGCTGGTGTGGACGCCACGCCGGTCGTCGGGTCGCCCGCTGAGCTTCCAGCCGCTGCCGGACTTCCGCGGTGTGCGCGACGATCCCGACGAGTTCCACGAGGCCGTGGAGGCGGCTGTCGCGTCGCTCGCGCCCCGCGCCCAGCTGACCGGTCGCACCAACAAGGTCCACCTGGGTCTCGCCGTGCTGCGCAAGGCCGTCGAGCACTACGGCCGGCGGGGCGGCAGCCGGGTGCAGGGCCTGATCGACACCCTGGCCGACCTGCCGGACGGGCTGCTGGACATCGACGGGGCCGACAAGATCGGCGTGGGGATCGCGCAGTCGCTGGCCGCGGCGATGGTCAACGACCCGCTCTTCGGCGGGGAGGGCAGCCCGGTGGACCCGGGGCTGCTGCTCACCCCCGCCCCCGGCGCGCGGGCCCGGATCTCCGTCGTCAGCCTCGTCGGGCTGCAGTCCGACGAGGCCCGGCAGGGCTTCGTCAACCAGTTGCAGATGGCGCTGTTCGCCTGGATCAGGAAACACCCGGCGAACGACCGTCCGCTGCTCGGACTGCTGGTGATGGACGAGGCACAGACGTTCGCCCCGTCCGGCGCGATGACACCGTGCACCCAGAGCACGCTGGCGCTGGCGGCGCAGGCCCGCAAGTACGGCCTGGGCCTGGTCTTCGCCACCCAGGCGCCCAAGGGGTTGCACAACCGGATCCCGGGCAACGCGGCGACCCAGCTCTATGGCCGGCTGAACAGCCCGATCCAGATCGAGGCCGCCCGGGAGATGGCGAAGGCGAAGGGGGGCGACATCGTCGACGTCGCCCGGCTCGGCACCGGCGAGTTCTATCTCGCCGCCGAGGGTGCCGCACCGGTGAAGATCCGCACCCCGCTGTCGCTCAGCCACCATCCGCGTAGTCCGCTGACCGCCGAGGAGGTGCTGGACCGGGCCCGCCGTCGGTGAGCTCGACGACCCCGCCAGCCTGCGGATCTTGCCACCGGAATCTAGCGTGGAAGGAGCCTGTTCACCGGCAGTAAGGATCATCGATGTTGCGCAAGCATCTGGTCGGGTTGGTCGTCGGCGTCGTCCTCATCGTGGCGATGGGTGCCGCCGCCGTGGTCTGGATCACGCTCAACAAGCCGGAGCCGACCGGGCCGGGTCCGGACGCGGCGGCACCGGCCGGGGCAACCACCTCCGGGGCAACGCAATCGCCGTCCGGCAGTCCCGCCCCGTCGACCGCCGCGCCCGGCACGGCCGCTTCGGCCCCGCCGGAGGCCGGCCCACGGCGGATGGATCGCCTCCTCTACGACGACGGGCAGAACACGGCGACCGTCACGGGTCTGGAGGTGACGGCGGGTACGGTGCGGGTGCAGCTGCGCTACACGACCCGGTCCCCCGGCGGCTGGGTGCTCAGCTGCCCGGACCGGACGGCGGATCTCCGGTCGTCGCATCTGACGCTTGACGACGGGCGGCAGGTCTTCCCGGTCGACACGTACTGCGCGTCGCAGCGGCCCGGCACGGATTTCACCCTGCGGCCCGGTGCGGTCCTGGAGAGCTGGGGCGTCTTCCCGGTCGTGCCGTCCGGCGACAGCCCCTTCTCCCTCACCTGGTACGACCTGGGCACCGTCGAGGGGTTGAAGCTCTGAGTCGGCCTGATTGACGGGTCAGTGCGCGGGGGACGGCTGCGCCAGGCCGGGTGGGGTGGCGTGCCGGGTTCCGGTGGCACAAACCCCGGCCAGCAGGTCGGCGGTGGTGTGCGCCCGCACGTCGGCCTGCGTACCGTCGGCGAACCGGGCGACGACGGCCCGGACGTGCCGCTCGGCGGTGTCGGCGAGCCCGTCGTACACGGCGGCGAAGGTCTCCCGGGCGGGGCCGCGCAGCCAGCCGGCGGGCAGCAGCCGCAGCGGTAGCTGCGGATCGAGGGTGGGGAACCGCCGGAAGGTGTCCATCACCTCCGTGCGGGCCCGGACCGCCTCGGCGCCGTCGACCCGGCCGGCGGCGATCCGTGGCAGCAGGGGTCGCCAGCGCCGCAGGAAGCTCTCGTACTGTTCGGCGACCGCCGCGACGTCCCAGGCGTCGAGCGGGTCACGGCCGGCGACCGCGTCGAGGTCGACCCGGCGGCCCCGGAACACGGTGACCGCGCCGAGGTGGAGCTGGGTGAGCTGGGCACGCGCCTTCGGGGTCAGTTCGTGCGGCGAGATCCACAGTCCGTCGTACAGGGGCGCGTAGCCCAGCCACCGGAGCTGGCCGCGCAGGGCACGTCGTTGCGCGCTGCGCTCCTGGGGCAGGGAGAACGCGACGAGGGTCCAGCACTCGTCCCACGGTTGGGTGGTGGTGGTCGCGGCCATCACCCAACTGCCGCCGACGGAGAGGCTGACGGCGGCGGACCGGCTGAGCCGGTACGAGCTGCGCCGGCCCTGCCGGCTGCCCTCCAGGACGCCCCGACGGGCCAGCCGGCTGATCACGGTCCGCGCGCCGGCGAGGCTGACGTCGGACTCGGCGAGCAGCGCGACGATGGCGGCGGACGGCAGCCACGCCCGGGTACGCAGCGTGTAGTCGGCCAGCAGGGTCACCGCGACGCCCTGGGGCGAGTTGCCGGCCTGCCGACGCGGCAGCCGCACCGGGTGGTCCCCGTCGTCGGGGAAGATCTCCTCGATGTCGAACGGGTGTGGCACTGGGGACGCTCCGGGCTCGGCTGGGCGGCGGTGGCACCGACTGTAGACGGCGCACCGGTGCCCGCCTACCGAACGCGGTCCGGGGTGGACCCGGGCGCGGAACCGGTGACCGTCAAGTGTATCGAGGGCATTCGATTGACACTTGTGAGACCTAGGAGAACACTAAGTGCCATGCAATGCCCTAGGGCCGGGGCAGGGCATGCCGGACGTAGTGGGTCAGCGCGGACGGCACGGGCATCCGGGCGTACCCGTGCCGCACGGTCGCGCGGCCGATCTCAACCTGTGAGGGAGTCACGCCCATGAGAATCAGACGGAGACTGCTGCTCGCCCTGGCGGCGCCGCTGGTCGCCACCGTGGCGGCAGCCGCCCTGGTGGTCCCGACGCTCCAGCCGGCGTACGCCGCGTCGCTGGTCGAGGTGACCAACTTCGGCGACAACCCCGGTCGGATGCGGATGCACATCTACGTGCCGAACACCCGCCCGACCAACCCGGCGATCGTGGTGGCCATGCACGGCTGCGGCGGCACCGGCCCCGGCTTCTACTCCAGCAGCGAGTTCGCCTCGCTCGCCGACCGGTACGGCTACATCGTGATCTACCCGTCGGCGACCCAGCAGGCCGGCTTCGGCAACTGCTTCGACACCTGGTCGGACGCCGCGAAGCGCCGGGGCGGCGGTAGCGACCCCGTGTCGATCGTCTCGATGATCAACTACACCCAGCGGCAGTACGGCGGCGACCCCCGCCGGGTGTTCGCCACCGGCAGCTCGTCCGGCGGCATGATGACCAACCACATGCTGGCGGTCTACCCCGACGTGTTCGCCGCCGGGGCCGCCTTCATGGGGGTGCCCTACAACTGCTTCGCCAACGCGGCCGATTACCCGCCCGGCGCCAGCCAGTGCACCGGCGGGAACATGAACCGCACCCCGCAGCAGTGGGGCGACGCGGTCCGTCAGCAGGCGTACCCCGGGTACACCGGCCCCCGGCCGAAGGTGCAGCTGTGGCACGGCACCGCCGACACCCTGGTGCCATACTCGCTGCTCCAGGAGACCATCGAGCAGTGGACGAACGTGTTCGGGCTCAGCCAGACGCCCACCTCCACCGACACCCCCCAGGCCAACTGGAACCGCCGCCGCTACGCCGACGCCAGCGGCAACGTGCTCGTCGAGGCGTACAGCGTCCAGGGGGCGGGGCACAGCCTGCCCTCCGGCGGGATGGCGGCCGTCGCCCTCCAGTTCTTCGGCCTGACCAACCCGACCCCGACCACGCCGCCGCCCACCACCCCGCCGCCGACCACGCCCCCGCCGACCACCCCGCCGCCCACCACTCCCCCGCCGACCACGCCCCCGCCGACCACCCCGCCGCCCACCACCACCCCGCCGCCCAGCTCCGGGGCCTGCCGGGTCACCGCCAGCGTCAACGCCTGGAACAGCGGCCTGACCGAGAACCTCACCATCACCAACACCGGCTCCAGCGCCGTGACCGGCTGGTCCCTGGTGTTCACGCTGCCCGGCGGGCAGAGCATCACCTCCGGCTGGAACGCCACCTACTCCCCCTCGTCGGGGCAGGTGACGGCCCGTAACGCCAGCTACAACGGCACCATCCCGGCCGGCGGCTCGATCGACATCGGCTTCCAGGCCAACCACACCGGCAACACCGCCAAGCCCTCCTCGTTCACCCTCAACGGCGCGGCCTGCACGGTCGCCTGACCGACCCGGTCCACCTCCGGGTGCGACCGCCATCCGCCTACGGGCCGCGTGGCCCGTAGGCGGATGGTCCGCTCCCCCGCCCGGTGACGGGCGGGGGAGCTTTCCACGTCCGGCTCCCTCGCCGTCGGCGGCGCAACGCTTGACATTAGGCAGTCAGATGACTGCATAATGCTGGTCATGGCCGGTGACATGGACAAGGTGTTCAAGGCGCTCGCCGACCCGACACGTCGCCGGTTGCTCGACAGCCTCCGCCGCCAGGACGGTCAGACCCTGGGCCAACTCTGTGCCCAACTGGCCATCACCCGGCAGTCGGTGACGCAACACCTCGGCGTGCTGCAGGAGGCCAACCTGGTCACCGCCGTCCGACGCGGCCGGGAGAGGTGGCACTACCTCAACCCGGTCCCCATCCACGAGTTGCCCCGGCGTTGGATCGCCGCGTTCGAGGAACCCCGGCTACGGGTGCTCGACGCGATCCGCCGACAGGCAGAGGAGCCGCAGATGACCGTCACCAGACCCACCTTCGTGTACGTGACCTACATCCACGCCACCCCGGAACGGGTCTGGGAGGCGTTGACCGACGCCGACCTGACCGGCACCTACTGGGGTCACCACAACGTCTCCGACTGGCGACCCGGCTCCCGGTGGGAACACCGGCGCACCGACGGCTCGGGCATCGCCGACGGCGGCGGCACGGTCCTCGAAGCGACCCCGCCGACCCGACTGGTCATGACCTTCGGCGACGTCGACGCCGAGGCCGGTCCGGACGCCTCCACGGTCACCTTCCTCATCGAACCGCACCGGGACATCGTCCGGCTGACCGTCACGCACGTGAACCTGCCGTCCGACGAGGACTTCGACGCGGTCTCCGCCGGCTGGCCCGCGGTCATGGCCAACCTGAAGTCACTGCTCGAAACCGGCCGCGCGCTGCCCCAGGCGCCCTGGGAGATGCACGCCGCCCTGCGGGCCGCCCAGCAGGGCGGCGACGGCACGACCCGGCCCGGCACGACGCACCCCGACGCCGGCCCTACCGGCTGAATCCGGACGGTTCCCGGGCCGCGGTGGCGACACCGAACCACCGGGACAGCCGGTCGCGCAGCTCCCGCTGGTCGTCACCGACCCAGGCCACGTGCCCGTCGGGCCGCAGCAGCAGCGCGGGCACCTCCAGTTCCCCGCTGACGTCGACGACGCGGTCGACCCGGTCGGTCCAGCCCGCCACCGACAGTTCCCCGGTCTGGTCCAGCAGCAGCCCCCGGCCCCGGTGCATCAGCCCGTAGAGGCGTCCCCGCTTCAGCTCCACGTCCCGCAGCCGCCGGCCGACCAGGTCGTGGTCGGCACCGAGGTCGTAGCGGACCGAGACCGCGGTGATCTTCTCGATCAGGTACCGGTTCACCTGCTCGAAGTCCATCAGCTCGGTCAGCAACCGACGCACCGCCTGCGGACCCGCTTCCAGCGACATCAGCTCCGTCTGCGCGCGGGTGTTGTCCAGCACGTCCGCCGCCACCGGCCGGCGCTCCACCTGGTAGGTGTCCAGCAGGTCCGCCGGCGCCCACCCGGCGACCTGCGCGGCCAGCTTCCAGCCCAGGTTGAACGCGTCCTGGAGACCGAGGTTGAGCCCCTGTCCACCCAGCGGCGGGTGTACGTGCGCCGCGTCGCCGGCCAGCAGCACCCGGCCCACCCGGTACCGCTCGGCCAGCCGGGTGGCGTCGCCGAAGCGGGACAGCCAGCGGGGCGAGTGCACCCCGAAGTCCGTGCCGGCGGTCGCCCGCAGCTGCTGCCGGAAGTCCTCGATGGTCGGTGGGACCGCCCGGTCCTCACTCACCCCGGCGGCCGGTACGACGACGCGGTACAACCCCTCGCCGTCCCCGACCGGGCCGACCCCGAACCGTAGCTGCGTCCGACGTACCCGGGTCATCACCGCGACGACCTCGTCGGTCGGCGCGGTCAGCTCCATCACGCCCAGCAGCGTCTCGTTCCTGGTGGGCTCACCGGGGAACCCGACACCCAGCAGCTTGCGCACCGTGCTGCGGCCGCCGTCGCAGCCGACGAGATAGCGGGTACGCAGGCGGGTGCCGTCGGCCAGCTCGGCGGTCACCGCGTCCTCGTCCTGGCTCAGCCCGACCAGTTCCGTACCCCGCCGGATCTCGACGCCGACCGCGGTGGCGTGCTCGGCCAGCAGCCGCTCGGTGACCGGCTGCGGGATGCCGAGGATGTAGTCGTGCGCGGTGTCCATCCCCGACGGCCAGTCCTTGGCGATCCCGGCGAAGTAGCCGCCGATCCGGAACTGTCTACCGTGCGCGAGGAACCGCTCCAGCAGGCCCCGCTGGTCCAGCAGTTCGATGCTGCGCACGTGCATGCCGAGCGAGCGCACCACGCTGGTCGGCTCGGCGTCGCGCTCCAGCACCACCACCCGCACGTCGTGCAGCCGTAGCTCGGTGGCCAGCATCAGGCCGGTCGGCCCACCGCCCACGATGGTCACGTCGATCATGGATTCCCCGTTCGACTGCTCGCGTCGCCTGATGCGTCGAAACCAGCGCATGCTTCGCGAAGCTCGGATTTCGCCAGGTTCTGGCGTCGACTGGAGATTCTGCACCGGCACCGGGGTCTTGCGGCAAGGCCCGGGGTGCGATATACGTTAGAAGTGGCAGGGAGGCTCGGACCCCCTGCCTTTGCTGTCGCCCCCGCAGAGCCCCCGTCCGCGACGCCGCGCGCCCCGGCGAGGCCGGCTACCGGCCCAGCCGCTCGGCGTGCTCGTGACAGCTCCGCGTGGCGTGCGTGATGAATTCGAGGATGTGCGCCAGCGTCTCGTCGTCGTACCGCCGCAGGAATGCCTGCCCGTCGGTCACGATCGGCCCGTAGATCGCGGCGATCTTCCGGTTGGCCGCCTCGGTGGGGCGGACGGTCACCCGGCGGCGGTCGGCGGTGTCGCGTTCCCGGGTCGCGTACCCGGCGCGTTCCAGCCGGTCGATCGCGGTGGTGACGCCCCCGGTCGTCATCCCGGCCGCGGCTGCCAGCTCGCCGGGGCTCGGCGGTTCCGGCGCGTACAGCAGTTCGAGGCAGCGCATGTCCGTGCGGTTCAGGCCGAGCAGGTCGGCGGCGCGCTGGTCGAGTGCGTCGACCGCACGCTGGTACGCCTGCATCGCCTCACCGAGCTGCTCCGCCAGACCCATGGTGGGAAATTCTAGCCAACCGTCGTACAGTATCTAGAAAATCTAGTAATCAGAGTTTCTAGAGGAGTGGGGACATGGACGTACTCGTGATCGGTGCCGGGACCGGCGGGATGTGCCTGGCACACGGCCTACGGCAAGCCGGCATCAACGTCGCCGTCTACGAGCGGGACCGCACCCGCAGCGACGGCCTGCACGGCTACCGGGTCGGCATCGACCCGCACGGCAGCCGGGCACTCAAGGCGTGCCTGCCCGACCAGCTCTACCGCACGTTCATGGCGACCTGCGCCCGCGCGCCGGAACACTTCGTGTTCTTCGACGAGCAGCTCCGGCCGACGCTCGCGCTGCCCCTGCGCCCGGCCACCGACGACGTCGACAGCGAGCGGTCGGTGAGCCGGATGACCCTGCGCCAGGTGCTCTTCACCGGCATGCAGGACGTCATCCACTTCGACAGGACCTTCGTCCGCTACGAGCACCGGACCGACGGTCGCGTCACCGCCCACTTCGCCGACGGGACCACCGCCACCGGCGACCTGCTGGTGGCGGCGGACGGCGTCAACTCGGCGGTACGCCGGCAGTACCTCCCGCACGCCCGCACCGAGGACACCGGCATCATCGCGATCACCGCCAAGGTGCCGATGACACCCCGGACCACGGCGCTGCTGCCGACGCGGTTCTTCCCCGGCATCGGCATGGTCCTCGCACCCGGCGGCAAATCCTGCATCCTGCACTGGATGGAGTTCCCCTGGGACCGGCAGGGCCGGCCGAGGAACGACGACGAACTGCTGGCGCGCTGGCCCGGACTGCTGTTCGACAACACCCGCGACTACCTCAACTGGGGCATCGCGGCGGCGGCCGACAAGTTCCCGGCCGACATCATGACGTACGGCGGCGACGACCTCATCCGCCTGGTCCTGCGGACGACCCCGACGTGGAGTCCCCGGCTTCGTGAGCTGTTCACCCTCGGCGACCCGAGCACCGCGTTCGCCATCACCATCCGTACCTCGGTGCCGATCCCGGCCTGGCCCAGCACGAACGTCACCCTGCTCGGCGACGCCATCCACACCATGACGCCGGGCCGCGGCGTCGGCGCCAACACCGCGCTACGCGACGCACAGCTACTGACCGACGAACTGACCCTCGTCCGCGACGGGCGCAAAGGGCTGGTCGAGGCCGTCCACGACTACGAGACCAGGATGATCGAGTACGGCTTCCAGGCCGTCCGGGACTCCCGGGAGCAGATGACCGCCGACGCCCTGGTCCACAAGCCGGTGCTGGGTCGCGTCGCGCTGGCCGGCATGCGCGGCTACCTGCGCGTGGTCGACCGGGTGCCGGCGCTCAAGCGCAGGATGATCGACGGCCTGTACGAGTACCGCGGCGGCCAGGACTGACTGTCCTTCTACGGCCCTGCGCCCGCCGGCCGGGGATCCGCCCCGGTGGGTTGGCAGCCGACCGCTCCTCAGCCCGGGGGTTGGGGAGCGGCCGACCAGCAGCGAACCGTCGCCTGTCCGGGCTGCCAGGCGGGGTGCAGCCTACCGCCCGGCGACACCCCGTCGACGTACAGCCGCACCTGCCGTTGTCGGGCATCGAGAACCGCAACGAGATGATGCCACCGGCCGGGGCCGACAGCCGATGCGGTCGCCGTGGTGGTCGCCGAGTCGTCGGCCCCGGCGTGCACTTCGCCCCGGCTGCCGGGTCGAGGGGAAGCAGCGTGACGGCAGCGATCGTGGTCAGGGCGGCACACTTCTCGGTCGTCCGGATGGTCTTGGCGGACGAGTCGTGAAAGGGTGTCCCGATGAGCGTCACCTCAACCGTGAGTCACCGGATCGGCATCCTGGGTGTCGGTTACGAGGGCCACTCCATCGATGAGTTCGTGACCGGCCTCGCCGACATGGGCGTCACGCGCCTGGTCGATGTCCGGATGACGCCGATCTCCCGCAAGCGTGGATTCAGCAAGTCGGCCCTCAGCCAGGCGCTCGCGGCACAGGGCATCGTTTACGAGCATCGCCGGGAGCTTGGCAACCCGAAGGAGAACCGCCCCGGGTTCGGTGGCAACCCCGAAGAGTTGCGAGCCGCACGGGCGGTGTACGCCTCTCGGCTACACCACGCCGAGTCGCTGGCGGCGCTCGACGCGCTCGCCGAGACGGCACAACGTGAGCTGGTGGCGCTGCTCTGTTTCGAGGCGGATGAGAGCCGGTGTCACCGCCAGGTCGTGATGCGCGCACTCGAAGACCGGATGCCTATCGTTTCGGCCAGTACACGCCCAGCACGCTGAAGACGTGTGCGCGCTTGGCCTGGTTGCCGACGTAGAAGGCGACGGCACGGTTCGGCGCGCACATCTCTCCCAGAAACTTGGCCTCCAGAGCTTCCTGCAGCGCGGCGTCCGAGTAGCCGGAGAGCCGGCGTTGTAGCGCTACCAACTCCCAGTCGATGACGTGCTGCCTGTGCCCCTTGCACCCGGGCTCGTAGCAGCGGTAGTGGTACGCCGCCTTGAAGCGGGGTGCCTGTAGCGGGGATCTGCTCCGGCCGCTGAACAGGTCCGGCTGACTCGCGTACGCCTCGATCTTGCGTTGCTCGTCCTCGTCCCAACCGGGGTGCGGCGTGACCCTGAGTCCGCGAACTTCCCTGGGGCGCACGAGGGCCAGCGATTGCGCGTCAGCGCGCTCCTGAGCAGCACGGTTGAGACGACACATCGAATCCTCGACAGCCGGATCAAGCAACGGCTGTCGAGACCGCCAGCCGTCGAGATGGCGCTCCCTGGATATCCGCTCCATGATCGGCTTCCAACTTTCGCGCCGCTGATCCTGCCGTGCCGGCTTGGCGTCGACGGAGATGATGTCGTACTTCCTGAACGCCTCGTCGCTGTCCAGATACCGGAAGTTGATCGGGTAGAGGCGAATCCACGTCGGCTGCAACACGTCCGTTCGCAGCCCCGCCACGCAGACGGTCTCTCCGTACTTCTCTGACGGGTTCGGTGCCGCCTTCACAGTGATGAGCAGCTGTAGCCGAACGGTGCGGTCGTCGACCGGCTTCGGGTCGGGTCCAGCCTCGCCGGGACCGAAGAGTGACATCTGCGCCACGCGCGCCTCCAGCATGGATAGCCGTAGGTAGTCGTGTGATCACACGATGATTCAGGTTCTCACGGGATCGACGGATCGGCATAGAGGGATTGATGACGGCGGCTGATCGACGGTGAGGAGCGTCCCTGGGTTGCGCCGCCAGCCCATCCGGGCCGCGAACCGCCTTCGAACCTTGTCCCCACGGGGACGGGCCGCAGATTCACTGTCGCCGCGAGCAGCACCACGGAAAGATCGACTGAGCAGTGTTTGCGCTGGTGGGGCGGGCGGGGTTCGAACCCGCGACCGAGGGATTATGAGTCCCCTGCTCTAACCGGCTGAGCTACCGCCCCCGTACCGCGCCGGATCGTAACCCGCCCGACGAACCACCGGCCACCGCCGCAGCGGCGCCACCCGTCGGCACCGCTCGGCACGATGGGCTACGCGAGGATAACAGTCAGCAGCGGCTGCGGTGGCACCCGAATCAGCCCGCCGCGCGCAGTTGCGCGAGCACCGCGCCGGCCGTACGCCAGCCGCTGGCCAGCGCCCCCTGGATGGATGGACTGTCCCGGTGGTCGCCGGCCACGAAGATCCCTCCGCCGAGCGCCACCGGCTTGCGCAGCCGCCCCTGCGGGGGTGGCGCGGCCGGCAGCGCCTCGGGGACCGACACCGTCGTCAGGTGGTCCCAGTCCGCTGTGGAGCATCCGTAGAGCCGGTCCAGTTCGGCGCGGATCGTCGGCTCGGGCGGTGCGGTGGGGCCGACCACGGAGGTCGCCACGAGGTGCCGGCCGGGCGGGGCGTACGACGGTGCGGCCCGGCTGACCACCACCGTGTTGGCGACGAGTTCCCGCCGGTCGCCGTCGACGAGCAGGATCGGTTCGTCGAGCGGCGGCTCGGGGGCGCTGTGGTAGTAGGTGGTGTAGCTGTGGGTGCGTACCCGGGGCAGGGCGGGCAGCAGCGTGGTCGCCGCCGTCGGGTCGGCGGCGACCACGACGGCGCGGCAGGCGATCTCACCGGCCGGGGTGCGGACCCGGCCGGGGGCGACCGAGGTGACCGGGGTGTCGCAGGTGATCAGGTCGGCGGGCAGCGGGGCGGCGACGGCCTGCGGCAGTGCGGCCATCCCCCGGGCGGGCAGGCCGATCCGGCCCCGGACGAAGGACCGCAGGATCATCGCCAGCACGTGGCTGGAGGTCTCCAGCTCCCGGTCGATGAGCACGCCGGACAGGAACGGCCGGATCAGCTCCTCGATGATGGTGTCGGACAGCCCGGCCCGGCGCAGGGCGGTCTCGCTGGTGGTCTCCGGTGCGGTCAGCAACCGGTGTGCCGGGAGGGTGGCGCAGCCGGTGGCGAGGGCGGCGAAGCGTAGCCGGTCGGCCAGCGAGCCGACGCCGGCGAGCACGGTGGCGGGTGTGCCGCCGGGTTCGCGTACCGGATGGACCAGCCGGTCGAGCCGGTCGCCGCGGCGGACCAGCACCCCGGAGGTGAACCAGCCCAGGTCGAGGGTGCCCAGGTCGAGCAGGGTGCCGAGCCTCGGGTAGGCGGTGTTGAGCACCTGGAAGCCCCGGTCGAGCAGGTAGCCGTCGACGGTGTCGGTGGCGACCCGGCCGCCGATCCGGTCGCCGGCCTCCAGCAGCCGCCAGGGCACCCCGGCCCGGTGCAGCCGGCGGGCGACCGCCAGCCCGGCGAGTCCACCGCCGACGATAACCACGTCCGTCTCAGCGACCATGTGCCACCTCCGCGTCGTCGCGCGCCGACCGGGACAGTCGGCTCGGCCACCACACCGTGGGCCCGATGTCGTACGACAGGGCGGGCACCAGCAGCGAGCGGACCACGATGGTGTCCAGCAGTACCCCGACGGCGACCGCCACACCCAACTCGACAAGCACCACCAACGGGAGCACGGCCAGCGCCGAGAAGGTGGCGGCGAGCACGATACCGGCCGAGGTGATCACCCCGCCGGTGACGGTGAGCCCGGCCAGCACCCCGGCCCGGGTGCCCCGGCGGGCGGACTCCTCGCGGACCCGGCTCATCAGGAAGATGTTGTAGTCGATGCCCAGCGCGACCAGGAAGACGAAGGCGAACAGCGGGAACGACGCGTCCACGCCGGGGAAGTCCAGCAGGTACGTGAAGATCAACGCGCAGAGCCCGAGGGTGGCCAGGAAGGACAGCACCACCGTCGCGATCAGCAGCACCGGCGCGAGCAGCGAGCGCAGCAGCAGCGCCAGGATCACCGTGATCACCACGAGGACGACGGGGATGATGACGTTGCGGTCCCGGGTGGACGCGTCGGAGGTGTCCACGTCGATGGCGGTGAACCCGCCGACCACGGCGTCGGCGGCCGGCACCCGGTGCACCGCCTCGCGCAGGTTGCGGATGGTCCGGGCGGCGGCGTCGCTGTCCGGCGGGTCGGTCAGGGTCGCCTCCAGCTCCACCCGTCCGTCGACCACCAGGGGTGGGGCGTCCGGGTCGGGCGGGCCGCTCTGGTCCCGCCGGGTCACCGGGCGTACGGCGGCCACCCCGGGCACGCCCTGCGCGACCTGGGCGACCTGCCCGGCGGCCTGCTGCCGGGTGAAGATGGTCGCCGGGCTGCCGGTGCCGCCCGGGTAGTGCCGGGCGATCACCTCCTGCCCGGCGACGGAGTCGGTGCGGTCGGCGAACAGTTCGGACTGGCCGAGGGTGGTGGCCCCGAGCTGGGTGAGGCCGAGGGTGAGCAGCGCCAGCACCACGGCGGTGGTCAGCCACACCACCCGGGCCCGGCGGGCGACGAAGCGGGCGATGCGGGCCCACACCCCGTGTTCGGCCTGCGGGTCGGCCCGGTCCACCCCGGGGGTACGCGGCCAGAACGCCCACCGGCCGCCGAGCACCAGCAGCGCGGGCAGGAACGTCAGCATCACCAGCAGGGTGGCGGCGATGCCGATGGCGGCCACCGGGCCGAGCGCCCGGTTGGAGTTGAGACTGGACAGCAGCAGGCAGAGCAGGCTCACGATGACGGTGGCCCCGGAGGCGGCGATGGCCGGGGCGGCACCCCGCCAGGCGGTACGCATCGCGTCCCAGGGTCGCTCGTGCCGGTGCAGTTCCTCCCGGTAGCGGGCGATCAGCAGCAGCGCGTAGTCGGTGCCGGCGCCGAAGACGAGCACGGTGAGGATGCCCTGCGCCTGCCCGTTCAGCTTGATCACGTCGTGCTTCGCGAGTTGGTGGACGAAGACCGACGCCAGCGCGTACGACATCCCCGCCGCCAGCAGCGGGAAGATCCACAGCACCGGGCTGCGGTAGACGACCAGCAGGATGATCAGCACCACGACCAGGGTGACCAGCAGCAGGGGCCCGTCGATGGCCGAGAAGACCTCGATCAGGTCGGCGAGCAGGCCGGCCGGGCCGGCGACGTCCACGGTGAGCCCGTCCCGGTCGCCCCCGGCGATGCTCCGTAGCTCGTCGACCACCCGGCCGATCTGTTCGCCCTCGGCGTCGTCGATCGGCACCACCACCTGCAGGGCCTGCCCGTCCTGGCTGGGGACCGGTGGGGGCAGCGGCCCGACCACCCCGGCGACCCGGGCGAACCGGGTGCTGTCGGCGACCGCCCGTTGCTTGTCGGCACCGGTGATGCCGGTGCTGCGCGCGTACACCACCAGGGCGGGGGTGGTCGGTCGGGCGACGAAGCCGGCGGCGAGGTCCTGGGCCCGGGTCGCCTCGGCGTCGGCGGGCAGGAAGGCGGCGTTGTCGTTGGTGGCGACGTCGCTCAACTTGCCGGCGTACGGGCCGGCGACGCCGCCGACGACCAGCCAGGCCAGGACGACAGCCACGGCGATCAGCGTGGCCGTGCCCCGGCCCCGTCCACCGGCCATCCCGGTCCACCCCTTTAGTCGACGCGGCGGTCGACGCGGCGGGAGTCCAGGTCGACATCCGCCATCCTGCCGCCCGGGTACGTCGTCCGGGGCGGAAACCACCCATCGGGCCCTCTTCACGGCGGCGCGGGGCATCGACAGCGGGGCCGGGATACGGAAAAGCCCGTCGGCGGGGGCCGACGGGCGGACGTGGAATACTGGGCTCCCCCGTTTGGACTCGAACCAAAAACCTGCCGGTTAACAGCCGGCTGCTCTGCCAATTGAGCTACGGGGGACTGCTTCGCCGCGTCGTACCGGATCTCTCCGGCGCTCGGCGACGGCACAAGAGTACAGGACTTCGGGGGGGTTCGGTCCAGGGGGTTACCGCATTCGACCACCGCGCCACCACCCGGAACGATCTACGCTGACAATGCGGACAATTCGTCATCCCGGCACAACCAGGTATGACTGCGGAGCAGGATGGGTAGTTAGCTGTCGACCGAGAAAACTGTGGGGCGCGACGATGGTCGGTCCCGACCGGGCACCACCGGCGGGAGCGACGGGAGCGTCAGGTACGGAAGGAGCCGCCATGCGCGGAAAGATCATGTTTCTTGGCGGGCTGGCTGCGGGCTTCGTCCTGGGCGCCCGTGCCGGCCGGGAGAAGTACGAGGAGCTGGTCGTGCGGGGCCGCAAGGTGCTCGACCACCCGACCGTCCAGGAGGCCGCCGGGGTCGCCCAGGCCCAGGCCACCCGCCTGTACAGCGAGGGCAAGGACAAGCTCGGCCAGTCCAGGCTCGGCGAGAAGCTGCACACCGGCAACACCGGCAAGCCGGAGTTGACCCCGGCCGACGACGCCTTCGCCGGCACCCCGGCCACCGTCGGCGCCAAGGCGGGCGTCAGCCCGACCAGCTCGACCACCACCACCCCGAAGCCCAAGGCGCCGGGCACCGGCACCAACGGCAGCACCCTCTGATCGTCCGTACGTCGTCGGGCCGGTCGCCACGTGGCGACCGGCCCGACGGGTGTCTCAGTCCTTGCCGCTGCTGAACGCCGCGTCGAACGCCGCCGTCGGGGCGTCGAACGCCAGCCGGCGGACGAACTCCAGCGCCTCCGGCGCGCCGACCAGCCGGTCCATTCCGGCGTCCTCCCACTCCACCGAGATCGGGCCGGTGTACCCGATGGCGTTCAACGCCCGGAAGCAGTCCTCCCAGGGCACGTCACCGTGGCCGGTGGAGACGAAGTCCCAGCCGCGCCGCAGGTCGGCCCAGGGCAGGTGGGAGGCGAGCCGGCCACGCCGACCGTCCCCGGTGCGCACCTTCGCGTCCTTGCAGTCGACGTGGTAGATCCGGTCGGCGAAGTCGAAGATGAAGTTCACCGGGTCCAGCTCCTGCCACACGAAGTGCGACGGGTCCCAGTTGAGCCCGAACGCGGGCCGGTGGTCGATCGCCTCCAGCGTCCGCTTGGTGGTGTAGTAGTCGTACGCGATCTCACTGGGGTGCACCTCGTGGGCGAACCGCACCCCCACCTCGTCGAAGACGTCGAGGATCGGGTTCCACCGGTCGGCGAAGTCCTGGTAGCCGCGCTCGATCATCGCCGGCGGGACCGGCGGGAACATCGCCAGCGTGTGCCAGATCGACGACCCGGTGAAGCCGACCACCGTGTCCACGCCGAGCTTCGCCGCCGCACGGGCGGTGTCCTTGATCTCCTCGGCGGCCCGTCGGCGTACCCCCTCGGCTTCGCCGTCGCCCCAGATCCGGGCGGGCAGGATGTCCCGGTGCCGCTCGTCGATCGGGTGGTCGCAGACGGCCTGGCCCACCAGGTGGTTGGAGATCGTGAAGACCTTCAGGTTGTGCTTGGCCAGCGTCTCCTTCTTGCGCTCGACGTACGAGTCGTCGGCGAGCGCCTTGTCGACCTCGAAGTGGTCGCCCCAGCAGGCGATCTCCAGCCCGTCGTAGCCCCATTCGGAGGCGAGTCGACAGACCTCGTCGAACGGCAGGTCGGCCCACTGGCCGGTGAAGAGCGTGATCGGTCGCGCCATCGTCTGTCTCCCCTGTTGTGGTGGGGATTCCTGAGCTGACCGGGGCGAGGGTGACCGGGCCGGGCCGGTACGTCGACGGCCGTGCCGGGTCACCGGTGGGTGCACACGCACCTGGGCCCAACGGGTTGCGCCTCCCGTCGGGTCACCGGCCACCCACGGGTCGCCGCCCACCACTCTAGGCCCACCCCACCCCCCACGAAACCCCTCTCCCCCACCCGCCCGCCACTGCCCCGCCCGCCCACTCCCCGTCAGCCCGCCCGCCCGTCCACAACGATCAAGAGGTTTGCGTCACGCAGGTCGCCCGGTCGTGACGCAAACCTCTTGATCACCGATGCTCAGCCCGGCCGGCCGGCGGCCGGGGCGGGAGGTGGGTTACTGGGGGAGGGTCCACTTCTGGTTGGGGGCCGAGGAGCTGCACGTCCAGAGCAGGACCACGGTGCCGTCGGCCGAGTTGTTGCCGGAGACGTCCAGGCACTTGCCCGACGCGGGGTTGCGCAGGGTGCCGTCGGTCTGCGCCGACCAGACCTGCGGGCTGCCACCGGTGCAGGTCCAGAGCTGGATCTTGGTGCCGTTGGCGGTGCCGCCACCCGAGACGTCCAGGCACTTGCCCAGCGCCTTGATCGGACCGTTCGGGGTGACCGTCCAGGTCTGGCGGGCGCTGCCGTTGCAGGTGAAGATCTGGATCTGGGTGCCGTCGGCGGTGGCGCCGTTGCGCACGTCCAGGCACTTGCCGGCCAGACCCCTGATCGGGCCGGTGCCGTTGGTCGGCGGCGGAGTGCCACCCAGCTCCTTGATCCGGATGTTGCGGAACGAGGCGTCGTCACCGGTGCCGTGGTTCTGGATGCCGATGTGGCCGGCGAGCGAACGGACCGGGTTGGTGTTGGTGAAGTCGTTGATCTTCGTCCCGTTGAGGAAGACCTGCAACCGTTCCCCCTCGACCAGCAGCTCGTAGGTGTTCCACTCCCCCGGCGGGTTCAGCGCCGCGTCCCGGGCGGCCTGGTCGGCGGCCTGGAAGGAGTAGACCGAGCCGGTGGTCCGGTCGACGGTGTCGGTGGCGTCGATCTGCACCTCGTAGCCGTTGTCCATCGCCGAGTTCGGGTCGCTCGACGGCGGGAAGCCGATCAGGACGCCGGAGTTGTCGTCCCCGTCGACCTTCCAGTCCAGCTTCAGCGAGTAGTTGGTGAACTGCTTCGCGCTGTACCAGAGCATCCCCAGCCCGCCGACCGAGCTGAGGGTGGCGTTGGAGTTGGTGAAGCTCCCCGGACCGGCCTGCGACCAGCCGTTGGTGGAGCCGTTGTAGAGCGCGGTGTAGCCGGTCTCCGGCCGGCAGTCGGCCTTCGTCCGGCCGGCCGCGTACCGGATGCCGCCGAGCAGGTGGGCCCGGAAGGCGGGCTCGGAGTACGCCGACTGGTTGTGCCCGCCGCCGGTGTAGAACGACCGGCCGCCGTTGTACGTCTTGCACCACACGTGCGGGTGGTCGGCCCCCATCCCACCCCCCGAGTACGACGACTCGTCGAGGTTGGCCAGCACGTGCGCGGTGGAGCGGGCGTTGGTGCGGTAGTTGTACCACTCGTCGGTGCGCTGCCAGGTCGGGCCGAGGTGGGCGGTGGCCGCGTGCGCGCGGTCCTCCACCCGTACGGTGGCCTGCTGGATGGCCGGGTGGGAGGCGAACCACGCCCCGACCAGGTTGCCGTAGAACGGCCAGTCGTACTCGGTGTCGGCGGCGGAGTGCACGCCGACGTACCCGCCACCGGCGGCGATGTAGGACTCGAAGGCGCTCTGCTGGCTGGCGTTGAGCACGTCACCCGTGGTGTTGAGGAAGACCACCGCCTCGAACCGGGCGAGGTTGGCGGTGGTGAACTGGCCGCCGTCCTCGGTGGCGGTGACGGTGAAGTTGTTCGCCGCCCCCAGGTCGCGGATGGCCTGGGTGCCGACCGCGATGGAGTCGTGCCGGAATCCGGCGGTCTTGGAGAAGACCAGTACGTCGTAGGCGGCGTCGGCGGCGGACGCCGAGGTGGCCGGGGCGGTGCAGGCGAGGGCGGCGAGGACGGCGGTGGCCGCGCCGAGAATCGGTCGGAGAAGTCTCATGTCGTGCTCCAGTACGCCGGGGGCGCGGGACCGGACGTCGCCGGTCCCGCGCCCGTCAGGTCAGGGCAGGGTCCACTTCTGGTTGGCCGCGGACGAGCTACAGGTCCACAGGAGGACCACGGTGCCGTCGGCCGAGTTGTTGCCGGAGACGTCAAGGCACTTGCCCGAGGCGGGGTTGCGCAGCGTCCCGTCGGTCTGCGCCGACCAGACCTGCGGGCTGCCACCGGTGCAGGTCCAGAGCTGGATCTTGGTGCCGTTGGCGGTGCCGCCGCCGTTGACGTCCAGGCACTTGCCCAGCGCCTTGATCGGGCCGTTCGGGGTGACCGTCCAGGTCTGCCCCGCCCCACCGTTGCAGGTGTAGATCTGCACCTGGGTGCCGTCGGCGGTGGCCGCGTTACGCACGTCCAGGCACTTGCCGCCCAGGCCCTTGATCGGCCCGGTGCCGTTGGTCGGCGGTGGGACGGTGCCGGTGTTCAGGGTGAACGCGTCCAGGTCGTAGAGCAGCCCGCTGCCACCGGCGAAGGTCAGGTAGAGCGTGGTGGTGCCGGTGGGCGCGCCGGACACCGTGCCGGTGACCGTGGTGAAGGTGTCCCAGCCGCCGGTGACCGGCACGGTGGCCTGCCCGAGCACGGTGCCGGTGGCCGAGCCGGCGCGGATCTGGAGGGTGCCGCCGGCACCGGCCGAGGAGACCCGGGCGGTGAACGAGGTGACGGTGCCGAGCTGGTACGGGGAGAACCCGATCCAGTCCCCGTTCTCGATGTTGCCGACGGTCTTGCCGCCCTCGGCGGGGGTCTTGTCGAAGGTGGCGACGCCGGACGAGGTCTTGAAGTGCTCGGCCTGCCGGTGCCGGGGCTGGAGGGTGTGCTGGGTGTGCGTGGTGAGCCCACCGGCGTCGGTGTACTCGGCGTCGAAGATGGCGAAGATGTTCGCCGCGTCGTCGTGCTCGCCGTCGACCGGGATGGTGATCGTGCCGGAGCAGCCGTTGACCGAGGAGATCTGGTGGCCGTGCTGGTCGTGGCCGAGCACGTAGGTCATCCTGACCTTGGTGCAGTCGACCGTGCCGTCCTCGGGGTCGGTGACGGTGATGCTGAACGGCACCGTGTCACCGAAGGCGAACAGCGAGCCGTCGACCGGGCCGGTGATGGTGACCGTCGGGGCGGTGTTGCCGACGTTGACCGTCACGCTGTTCGTGCCGGTCGCCCCCTGCGGGTCCCGCACGGTGAGCGTCGCGGTGTACGAGCCGTCCGTGGTGTACGTCTTCGTCGGGTTGGCCGCCGTGGAGGTGGTGCCGTCGCCGAACGCCCACGAGTAGGTCAGCGCGCCGCCCTCGGGGTCGGCGGAGCCGGCCGAGGAGAAGTTCACGGTCAACGGCGCGGGTCCGGAGGTCCGGTCGGCACTCGCCCGGGCGGCCGGCGCCCGGTTGCCGACGCCGACGTAGTCGAAGCGGTACAGGGCGGAGTTGGCGTCACCGTTGTAGTAGCCGGTGCCGTAGTCGAGCAGGTAGTACGCCCCGTCGGGGCCGAACGCGGAGTCCATCACCTGCTTGCCCACCCAGGGGAAGCTGTCGATGGTGCCGGGCGACCCGTCGGCGTTGACGTGGATCGGCTTGACCCAGCCCCGGCCGAACTCGGTGGCGAAGAACAGCCCGTCGAAGCTCTGCGGGAACTTCGTCGCCGAGGGGTTGTTCGGGTCGTACCGGTAGACCGGGCCGGCGGCCGGCGACTCGGAGCCGCCACCGAACGCGGGCGGGCTGCCGGAGTCGCCGCCGTACTTGATCCAGGAGGGCTTGGCCGGCGGGAGGGTGGTCAGACCGGTGTTGCGGAACGAGTTGTTGGTCGGCCCGCCGGTGCAGTTGAACTTCGGGCCTGTCGAGTTGGTGGCGAAGTTCCACTCGTTGTACGTCTCGGACGTGGTGTTGGTGCCGGTGCAGTACGGCCAGCCGTAGTTGCCGGGGCCGGTGACCCGGTTGAACTCGACCTGGCCGGAGGGGCCCCGGTTGGCGTTGGTGCTGCCGGCGTCCGGCCCGTAGTCGCCGACGTAGACGACGCCGGTGGCCTTGTCGACGCTGATCCGGAACGGGTTGCGGAAACCCATCGCGTAGATCTCGGGGCGGGTCTTCGCGGTGCCCGGGGGGAACAGGTTCCCGCTCGGGATCGAGTACGTCCCGTCGGCGTTCACCTTGATCCGCAGGAGCTTGCCCCGCAGGTCGTTGGTGTTGCCGGCGCTGCGCTGGGAGTCGTACGCCGGGTTGCGGTTGGTGCGCTCGTCCAGCGGCGAGTAGCCGGCGGAGTCGAACGGGTTGCTGTCGTCGCCGGTGGACAGGTAGAGGTTGCCGGCGGCGTCGAAGTCCATGTCGCTGCCGACGTGGCAGCAGATGCCCCGGTCGGTGCCGATGTCGAGGATGTCGACCTTGCTGGACATGTTGATGGTGAAGTCGGCGTTCAGGGTGAACCGGGACAGCCGGTTCACGCCCTGCCAGGCCGACCAGTTGCTGCCGGTGGCGGGCGCGTCGCCACCGGGGGTGGACAGCGGCGGTGCGTAGTAGAGGTAGATGAACCGGTTGGTGGCGAAGTTCGGGTCGACCCCGAGGCTCTGCATCCCGTCCTCGTCGTGGGTGTAGACGGGGATCGTGCCGATGGTCCGGGTGGTGCCGGCGGCGTCGGTGCGTCGCACCGTGCCGTTGCGGGCGGTGTGCAGCACGGACCGGTCCGGCAGCACGGCCAACGACATGGGCTCGCCCATCTCGTTGACGCCCCGGGCCAGCTCGACCTGCTGGAAGTCGCTGGCGTTGATGGTGTGGGCCGCGGCCGGGGCGGTCGGGCCGGTGGTGGCGGCGACCGCGCCGGCGGTGACGGCCAGCAGCAGCGCGGCGGCGGAGGGTAGCCACCGTCGGCGACGGTGGCCGTTTGAGTCCTTTGTGGACATTGGAGGGCTGTCCCTTCCTGACGGATCACGGCCAGGGCGGGACGCGTGCCGCCGCGCCGGATGCCGGGGTGGTGGGGTGGTGGGGTGTGGCAGGACAGGCCGGACGGCCGGGGACGTCCCGGTCGACCGGTCAGAACCCTCGGCCGGGGCGCGAAGCACCCGGCGGAAGGTCGCTCGCCGAGGGGTTACCGCGCCGCCGGTTCACCTTGACGAAACATGCCCGTGATGCCACAAACATTAATGGTGACCTATATCAATGTCCATACCCTCTGCCCACCGTTGTGGGTTTTCATCAGATGAAGCCCGCGCCCCGGCCACCCTCCCCGGCTCCGCGCCCCACGGCGGCGGGCGACACCGGAACGGCCCGCCGGGAGGCGGGCAACATTCATCTGATGAAATACCGGATTACTCCCGGGCGACACATCACCCCGGACCACGCGCCGCGGCCGCCGCAGCCGGCCGGGGCGGCGACGGCTCAGTGCTGCCGGTGCACGGCCTGGTCGGCCAGGTCGGCCAGCGCACTACGGGCCGGCTCCGCCAGCGGCACCTGGGCGAGCGCCACCCGGGCGGCGTCGGCCCGGACCCGGATCAACCGCTCGATCTTCTCCCGCGCCCCCGTCGCCTCGATGATCGTCCGCAGCTCGGCGGCGCCCGCCGCATCCAGCTCGGGATTGCCGAACAGGTCCCGCAGCCGGGCGGCCTGGGCCCGGTCGGCGGCGTCGCGGGCCATCGCCATCATCACCGTCGGCTTGCCCTCCCGCAGGTCGTCCAGGATCGACTTCCCGGTCACCGCCGGGTCACCGAAGACCCCCAGCACGTCGTCGCGGAGCTGGAACGCGTCACCCAACGGATCGCCGAAGTCGACGAGCGCGGCGATCAGCTCCGCCGGGGCCCCGGCCAACGCCGCACCGATCTGCAACGGCCGGGTCACCGTGTACCGGGCCGCCTTCATCCGGATCACCGTCAGCGCGCTGGCCACCGAGCCGTCCCCGACCCCGGACACCAGATCCAGGTACTCCCCCGCGATCACCTCGGTGCGCATCCGGGCGAAGACCCGGTACCCCTGCCAGATCTGCGCGGAGGTCATCCCGCACTCGTGGAACATCTGGTCCGACCAGGCCGCGCAGAGGTCCCCGCAGAGCAGCGCGGTGTTGCGGCCGTACGTCTCCGGGTCGCCCCGCCACGCCGAGCGGGTGTGCAGCTCGGCGAACACCCGGTGCACCGACGGCGCGCCCCGGCGGTGGTCGCTGCCGTCGAGGATGTCGTCGTGGATCAGCGCGAACGCGTGGAACAGCTCCAACGCCGCCGCCGCCACCACGATCGGGCGGTCGTCCACTCCCCCGGCCCCCCGCCAACCCCAGTAGCAGAACAGCGGCCGCAGCCGCTTCCCGCCGGCCAGCACGAACCGGTGCAGGGCGGAGAAGATGCCGCGCGGGGCACCGTCCGGCCAGTCCGGGCCCTGCCGGTCGAGGAACGCCACCAGCTCGGCATCGAAACGGGTACGCAGCTCACTGGCATCGGTCGGGGCGGCGGTGAGCGTCACCGCCGCTCCTCCGCGCCCGGCGGGCCGGTCGGGGCCGAGGCCGCCCCGTCGGCACCGGCACCCAGCCCGGCCAGCTCCAGCAGCAACGCCTTGACCTCGGTCGCGGCGAAGGTGTCCCGGGCCGGCGACGGGTCGGAGCAGAGCAGCACCGGCCCGTCCGCCGGGTCGGCCGGCAACCGGCCGTGCGAACCGCGCACCGCCCGCGCCCCCGCGTCCAGACCCACCACGCTCATCAGGTAACGCATGCCGAGCTTCTTGCGGGCCAGCGCCACCCCCGCCCGCCGCTTCGCCGCACCCGGCGCGGCCGGGTCGAAGAACAGCTCCGCCGGGTCGTACCCGGGCTTGCGGTGGATCTCCACGTTGCGGGCGAAGTCCGGGGCGCGGGCGTCGTCGAGCCAGTAGTAGTAGGTGAACCAGGAGTCCGGCTCGGCCACCAGCACCAGCTCACCGGCCCGCTCGTGGTCCAGCCCGGCCGCCGCCTTGCCCTCGGCGTCGAGCACCTCGGCCACCCCGGACAGCCCGGCGCAGAGCTTCGCCACCGCCGCCACGTCCGCCGGGTCCTTCACGTAGACGTGGGCGACCTGGTGGTCGGCCACGGCGAACGCCCGCGACGTCCACGGGTCCAGGTACTCCATGCCGTCCTGGGTGTAGACCCGCAGCAGCCCCTCGGCGCGCAGCAGCCGGTTGACGTCCACCGGGCGGGAGACGTCGGTGATGCCGTACTCGGACAGCGCCACCACCGTCGCGTCGGCGGCCCGCGCGGCGTCCAGCAGCGGGGCGAGCACCGCGTCCAGCTCCGCCGCCGCGGCGGCGGCCCGGGGCGAGGACGGGCCGAAGCGTTGCAGGTCGTAGTCCAGGTGCGGGACGTAGACCAGGGTCAGGTCGGGGGCATGGTCGGCGAGGATGCGCTCGGCCGCCCGGCAGATCCACCGGGACGACGGCAGCCCGGCCCCCGGCCCCCAGTAGGTGAACAGCGGGAAGGTGCCCAGCGCGTCGGTGAGCGTGTCGTGCAGCTCCGGCGGGTCGGTCCAGCAGTCCGGTTCCTTGCGCCCGTCGGCGTAGTAGATGGGTCGGGGCGTGACGGTCCAGTCGACGTCCGCGCCCATCGCGTACCACCAGCAGACGTTGGCCACCGTGTAGCCGGGCTCGACCCGGCGGGCCGCCTGCCACACCTTCTCCCCGCCGACCAGCGCGTGGTGCTGCCGCCACAGCAGCACCTCACCCAGGTCGCGGAAGTACCAGCCGTTGCCGACGATGCCGTGCCCGGACGGCTGCTCACCGGTCAGCAGGGTGGCCTGCGCCGAGCAGGTGACCGCCGGCAGCACGGTGCCCAGCCCGGCCGAGAACCCCTGCTCGGCGACGGCGCGCAGCCGGGGCATGTGGGCCAGCAGCCGGGGGGTCAGGCCGACCACGTCCAGCACCACCAGCCGGCGGCTCATGCCGACACCCCGCTGCGTCCGGCGCGGCGGTGGCACCTCGTCGTGCCGGGTCGGTGACGCTCGCTCATCGTCGTACTCCCAGGGTCGTCGGGACGGCTCGCCCGGCCGGGGTGAGGCCGAGGGTGACCAGTTCGTCGCGGGCGAAGGCCAGTTCGGCGGCGATGCCCGCAGCCAGCTCCGCGTCGGTGCGCGGTCGCCGCGCCGCCGGCAGCACCCCCCACGTGTACGTCTCGACGTCCAGGTGGTCGCAGCCGGCGGTGGGGCCGGCGAGCAGCGCGGCCAACGCGGCGCGCAGCACCGGCACGGTGGAGGTCAGCGGCGGTTCGGGCGGGGCGTGCAGCGGCACGTGGTAGTGCACCCGCCAGGCCCCGGGCAGCCGCGCGGCCAGCGCCGCGTCCAGGTCGTCGGCCGCGTACGCCGGGTCGGCCGGGTCGGCGGCGTGGGCGCAGCCGGCCGACCGGGTCTGGTGCAGGAACCTCGGCTCCACCCAGCGGCCGAGCGCCTCGGCGTCGGCGACCGGGTCGGTCGACTCCAGCGCGGCGGAGACCTGCACCTTGACCACCGGCAGGCCGGCGGCGCGCAGCCGGCCCAGCGCCGCGACCGGTTCCTCCCAGGCGCAGGCGAGGTGGGCCAGGTCGAGACAGATCCCGAGCCGCTCCGGATCCAGGTCGGCCAGGAGCGTGGCGGCCTGCCCGCTGCTCTCCACCACGCAGCCCGGTTCGGGTTCGAAGGCCACCCGCACCACCCGGCCGGTGTCGCGTTCCACCTCGGCCAGGCCGGCGGCGAGCGCGTCGAGCCGGCGGCGGGCGGCCCCGGCGTGGGTCGCGTCCCAGGGTTGCCGCCAGGCCAGCGGCAGGGTGGAGATGGAGCCCCGGGCCGCGTCGTCGGGGAGCAGGTCGGCCAGCACCCGGGCCAGGTCGAGGGTGTAGCGCAGCCGCTGCCCGGTGGTCCAGTCCGGGTGGTACACCGCGCCCTTGACGACCGGTGCCTGGAAGGCCGCGTACGGGAAGCCGTTGAGGGTGACCACCTCCAGGCCCCGGTGGGTCAGCTCGGCGCGCAGCCGGCGGCGGGCGGCCGGGTCGGCGGCCAGCTCGGCGGCGACCGGGGCGGCCAACCACAACCCCAGGCCGAGCAGGTCGACGCCGAGCGCCTCCCGCACCGGCAGGGCGTACGTGTCGAGTTGGGCGAGGATGCCGGCGGCGTCCTCGGCCGGGTGCACGTTGGTGCAGTAGCCGAGGTGGACGGTGCTGCCGTCGGTGTGCCGTAGCCGCATCAGTCGCCGCCACGCAGGATGGAGTTGCCCTCGAAGGTGCCGCTGGTCGGGGTGTCCAGGTCGGTCAGGTCGAGCCGGCCGGACTGCCCGTAGAACTCCACCGGGTTGCGCCAGAGCACCCGGTCGACGTCGTCGTCGGTGAACCCGGCGGCCAGCATCGCCTCCCCGGTGGCCCGGGTGAGCAGCGGGTCGGAGCGGCCCCAGTCGGCGGCCGAGTTGACCAGCATCCGCTCGGTGCCGTACGTCCGCAGCAGCTCCACCATCCGCGGCGGCGACATCTTGGTGTCGGGGTAGATGGAGAAACCCAGCCAGCAGCCGCTGTCCCGGGCCAGCTTCACGGTCACCTCGTTGAGGTGGTCCAGCGCCACCCGGCCCGGCGCGATGCCGCTCTCGGCGACCACCGCCAGGCTGCGTTCGACACCGCGCGCCTTGTCCCGGTGCGGGGTGTGCACCAGGGCCGGCAGGTCGTGGTCGACGGCCAGCGCGAGCTGGGTGGCGAACGCCTCGTCCTCGGCCGGGGTCATGTCGTCGTAGCCGATCTCGCCGACCGCGACCACGGCGTCCTTCTCCAGGTAGCGGGGCAGCAGGTCGAGCACCGGCCGGCAGCGGGGGTCGTTGGCCTCCTTCGGGTTCAGCGCCACGGTGGCGTGGTGCCGGACGCCGAACTGGCCGGCCCGGAACGGTTCCCAGCCGATCAGCGAGTCGAAGTAGTCGGCGAAGGAGGCGGCGCTGGTGCGCGGCTGCCCCAGCCAGAAGGCCGGCTCGACCACGGCGCGGACCCCGGCGGCGGCCATCCGCTCGTAGTCGTCGGTGGTCCGCGACGTCATGTGGATGTGGGGGTCGAAGATGCGCATTCACGCCTCCCTGATGGTGAGCCGGTCGAGCAGTGCGGTGGCGTCGGCGGGGAGCTGCCGACCGGCGGCGTGCCGTTCCGCGGCGAGCGCGGCGAGCATGGTGGCCAGTTCCCCGTCGGCGCGGTCGTCCAGGTCGGCGACGACGGCCAGCGGCACCCCGATGAAGACGCACTTGAGCACCGCCTGCCGCCAGGCGTCGGCGGCCAGGTGCCGGGCGTACGGGCCGAGTGCGGCGGCGACCAGCCGGGTGTCGTTGGTGCGGATCGCGTCGTGCAGCAGCGGCACCCCGGCGTCGCCGACCGGCAGCAGCGGCAGGGCCTTGAGCACGGCCCGCTTCTCGGCGGCGTCGCCGTACCGGTAGACCTGCTCGACCTGCCCGGCGGCCCGGTCGGCGGGCAGGGCGGCCAGCAGCAGCGCGCGGGCCGCCTCGTCGGCGCTCCAGCCGGGTGCGCCGGGCAGCTCGTGCCGGCCGCACCGGCGGGCGGCGGCCGGGAAGTACCGCGCGACCGTGTCGGGCTCGGCCGCGACGTGCCGCAGCGCGGTGTCCAGCCAGTCGGGATCGGGTGCGCCCTCCAGCGCGGCCCGCAGTCGATCCGGTGTCATCCGTCTCCCCTCCCCAGGTGCGTACGGTCGGCGGTGGTCAGTCCGCCCCGGCGGTGCCGGCGGGCACGGGTGGCACGCCCACCGCGAGACCGGCCTGCCGGGCGGCGGTACGCAGGAAGTCCAGCGACCGGGCGGCCACGGTGGGCGCGGCGTGCGAATGCCGGGGCAGCTCCACGGCGACGAGCCCCCGGTAGCCGCCGTCGGCCAGGGCCCGCAGCACCGGCGGGAAGTCGATCTCGCCGGTGCCGAACTCCAGGTGTTCGTGCACGCCCCGGCGCATGTCGTCGATCTGCACGTTGACCAGGTGGTCGGCCACCTGGCGGACGCAGTCCGGCACGGTCGCCGACTCCAGGCAGCGGCAGTGTCCGATGTCGAGGGTGATGCCGAAGCACGCCGGCCCGCCGAGGGCCCGGTGCAGCCACCGCCAGCCGGCGATGTCCTCGACCAGCATCCCCGGCTCCGGTTCGAAGCCCAGGGTCACCCCGGCCCGGTCGGCGGCGGCCACCACCGTGGCGCAGCCGGCGACCAGCCGGTCCCGGGCCACCTGCTCGGGGACGTGACCGGGCCGGACCCCGGCCCAGAACGAGACCGCCTCCGCGCCGAGGTCCGCGCCGACCCGCACCGCCCGTTGCAGGAAGTCGATCCGGCCGGCCGGGTCGTCGTGCAGCAGCGTCGGGGCGTGCTTGCGCCACGGGTCGAGCAGGTAGCGGGCGCCGGTCTCGACCACCACGCCGAGGCCCAGCGCGGCCAGCCGGTGCGCCACCGCGTCGACCCGACGGGCCAGCCCCGGCGCGTACGGGTCGAGGTGGTCGTGGTCGAGGGTCAGCGCGACCCCCTCGTAGCCGAGGTCGGCCAGCACCGTCAGGGCGTCGTCGAGCCGGTGGTTGGCGAACCCGTTGGTGCCGTAGCCGAACCGCAGCCGGTCCACGGCGGGCGGGTCGGCGGGGGTGGTGGGCGGTGGGGTGGTCATGTCGGGGAGAGCTTCCGGGCCAACCGGCCGCCCAGCGGCGCGGCGAGCGCGACCAGCGCGCCGACCAGCCCGGCGCCGGCCCGCGCGGTGAGCGCACCCTGCAACGAGGGCAGTCCGGTGATGCCGGCTCCGACGGCGGCCCGGACCCGGCCGGCGGTGGGCTCGGCGGCGACCCGGGCCTGCGCGCCGCCGTACCGGGCGACGTACCAGCCGGCCAGACCGACCGGCAGCGCGGCGGCGACCATCCCGGCCAGGGGACGCGGGGACGGTGCGGCGGCCAGGGGACGCGGGGACGGTGCGGTCGCCCCGGGGCGCGGGGACGCGGCGGTGCGCCGGGGCAGGGTGGTGGCGGCCAGCGCGATCAGGGCGGTGCCGGCGAGGGTACGCCGGGGCAGCGCCGCGTCGGTGCCGGTGACCTCGCGCCGGGACAGGGCGGTGACCGTCCAGGTGTGCGCGGCGACGGTGAGCGCCGCCGGCAACGCCCGCACCGGCCGCCCGGGTGACGCGCCGAGCAGCACGTCCAGCCCCCGGCAGGCGGCCATCACGGCGGGACCGGCGGCGGTGTGCTTCGCCGCGAGGTCGTACCCCCAGATGGTGGCGGCGAGCGGGAGCGCGACGGCGGCGGCCCGGCGACCACCCACGGCGGCGGCCAGGCCCAGGCCGGCGGCGGTGAGCCCGGCGGCGACCCCGGCGGCGGCGGCCGGGGTGATCCGGCCGCTCGGGATGGGCCGTTCCGGGCGTTCCTCGGCGTCCAGCTCCCGGTCGGCCCAGTCGTTGGCGGCCATCCCGGCCCAGTAGAGCAGCACCGACGCGCCGGCCAGCCCGGCGGTACGCGGGCCGAGCACCCCGGCCGCCGCCGCCCCGGCCACCAGGTCCCCCGGTACGGACAGCGCGGCCGGCGCCCGGACCAGCTCGGCCAGGTCGGCCAGGCTGGTCACCCGGCACCGCCGGCGTGCAGCTCCCGGGTGAAGTCGACGAGCCGCTGCCACTGCTCGCTCAGCGAGTGGGTGGGCGAGTCGATCGGGTCCTTGAAGAAGAACGCCAGCTCGGGCAGGGGGCCGACCCGGCCGGCGGCGTGCGCGGCGGCGGTGAGCCGGGCCAGGTCGAGCACCAGCGGGGCGGCCAGCGCGGAGTCGCAGCCGTGCCAGGTGAACTCCATCCGCATCCCGGTGCCGAGGAAACCGGCGAAGGTGATCAGATCCCAGGCGGTCTTGAAGTCGCCGAGGTCCTCGACGTAGTCGATCCGGGTGCCACCCTGCGGCACGTAGCCGAGGGTCTCGCCGAGGACCCGCTGCTTGCTGTCCACCTTGGCGGCGTTGGCGCCCGGCTCGGCCAGGGTCGCCCCGTCGCCGCCGCCGAGCAGGTTGACCCCGGACCAGGAGCGCACCGCGAGGTTCCGCATCGCGAACATCGGGGCGAGCACCGACTTGACCAGGGTCTCCCCGGTCTTGCCGTCGTGCCCGGCGTACGGCAGGCCGCGCTGGGCGGCCAGCGCCGCGAGCGCCGGCAGGCGCAGCCCGGTGGACGGGGTGAAGTCGACGTACGGGCAGCCCGCCTCGACGGCCGCGTACGCGTAGAGCGAGCTGGGCGGCAGTACCTCGTCGGGGCCGGCGAGGGCGTCCCGCAGGGCGTCCGGGTCGGCGTGGCCGGGGTGCGTGGCGGGGGCGGGTTCGGTGGCGGAGACGTTGACCACCACCACCCGGTCCAGCCGGTGCCGGTCGCGGAACGCGGTCAGCTCGGCGGCGACGGCGGCGGCCCGGTCGGCCTGGCTGCCGCCGGTGGGTGCGGGCCGCAGGTCGTCCTCGACGGCGGCCAGGTCGGCGGCGAGCGCGGTGGCCAGCCGGCCGGGCAGCACCCCGGCGGCGGCGAGCGCCTCGGCCCGCTTGGTCAGCGGGGTGGTGGCCACGTCGTGACCGCCGAAGACCAGGTCGGCGAAGGGGGGCAGGGCGGGCCCGCGCAGGTCGGGAAGTTCGGTGACGCAGCCGGTGGGGCCGGTGAGACCGGCCCGCAGGGCGAGGCCCCCGACGATGGCGGTGGTCGCGACGGAACCGCGCGCTCCCACCAGCCAGACACCCGTTCTCATGGTGCTCCTTCCGTCGGGTGGAAACGTCGCGTCGGTCGAGTGGTACGGCGGGGCGCGGGGTTGCCCCGCCCGCCCGTCGTGCGGGATGGCACCGGGCGCGGCGACGACGTCGGCGGCATCGTCACCACATCCGGTTCCCGTACGGCGTGCGGACGGGGCTGGCAGGCAGGGCCGGTTCGGCGTCTCGGCCCTGCCTCCCCGCATCCGGCCGACGGCGGCGGCGCGCCTCCGGCCGGACGACTGTGGTTGGTGATCCGGTAATCGAATCACGCTCATCTATGTTCTAACAGGTGGCCCTCCGGTGCGACCGGGGAATCCCGGTCCGGCCGCACCGGACGGCCGACGTGCGCGCGCCCCGGGCCGACGGCCCGGCGCACGCCCTCCGACACCGACCCCGGCCCGGCCGCGGGGCGCAACCGCGGCCGGTCCCTCGCCGGTCGGCGGCGGAGGTGGCTGGTCAGACGGCGAGCGCGGCCAGGGCCGGCTCGACGTCGGTCCACTGGGAACCGGATTCCGCCGACCGGGTCACCGCGTCCAGCACGAGCTGGACCTGCAACGCGTCGGCGAACGACGGGGTCGGGTCGACGCCGGTGGCGACCGCCTCGACGAAGTCGCGCATCTCGTGCGTGAAGGAGTGCTCGTAGCCGATGATGTGACCCGGCGGCCACCAGGCCGCCATGTACGGGTGCTCGGCCTCGGTGACCAGGATGCGGGCGAACCCCTGCTCGGCCGTCGGCCGGGTGGCGTCGTAGAACTCCAGTTCGTTGAGGCGTTCCAGGTCGAACACCACCGAACCGAGCGAACCGTTGATCTCCACCCGCAGGGCGTTCTTGCGGCCGGTGGCGAACCGGGTCGCCTCGTACGTGGCCAGCGCCCCGTCGTCCAGCCGGGCCAGGAAGATCGCCGCGTCGTCGACGGTGACCGTGCCGGTCGCCGTCGCGGTGCCGTCGACCTCGGCGGCCAGGCCGCTGGACGCGCCCGGCAGCGGACGCTCCTTGACGAACGTCTCGGTCACGGCGCTGACCCCGGTGATCCGTTGCCCGGTCACGTACTGGGTCAGGTCGATGATGTGCGCGCCGATGTCGCCGAGGGCACCGGAGCCCGCCTTGTCCTTCTCCAGCCTCCAGACCAGGGGGAACTGCGGATCGACGATCCAGTCCTGCAGGTACGTCGCGCGGACGTGCCGGATCGTCCCCAGCCGCCCTTCGGCGACGAGCTGTCGCATCAGGGCGACGGCGGGTACCCGGCGGTAGTTGAACCCGCACATGGACCGGACCCCGGCGGCTGCCGCGGTGGCCGCGGCGGCGGTCATCGCCCGCGCCTCGTCCACCGTGTTGGCCAGCGGTTTCTCGCAGATCACGTGCTTGCCGGCGGCGAGCGCGGCGAGGGCGATCTCGGCGTGGCTGTCACCTGGTGTGCAGATGTCGACCACGTCGATGTCGTCCGAGGTGACCAGGGCACGCCAGTCGGTGGTGTGCGCGTCCCAGCCCAGCCGGTCGGCTGCCTCGGCGACCTTCGCGGCGTCCCGGCCGCAGATCTTCGCCATCCGAACCCGGGCGGGCAGGTCGTACACCCGGTTCACGGTGCGCCACGCCTGTGAGTGCGCGGCGCCCATGAACGAGTACCCGATCATGCCGATCCGGAGTTCGCTGTCGTGAGTGGACAAGGTGGGTCTCCCCCCGTGTATCAGAACCCGAGCTTGAGGTAGTTGCTCGCGTTCTCCTTGGTGATCGTCTCCGAGGCGAGCACGATCTCCTTGGGCACCTGGAGTTCCACCAGGTCGGACATGCCCTTGCCCTGGGCGATGAGGCGGGCCAGGGAGATGGCCGAGGAGGCCATCGACGGGCTGTAGGTCACGGTCGCCTTGAGCACCGTGTTGTCGGCCTGGATGTCCTCCATGGCCTTCTTCGAGCCGGCGCCACCGACCATGAAGAACTCCTTGCGGTTGGCCTGGTTGACCGCGGCCAGGACACCGATGCCCTGGTCGTCGTCGTGGTTCCAGACCGCGTCGATCTTCGGCAGGGCCTGGAACAGGCCGGTGGCCGCCTGCTGGCCGGAGTCGGCGGTGAACTCCGCCGGCCGCCGGTTGGCCACCTTGAACCCGGCCGTGGCCAGGGTGTCGGCGAAGCCCTTGGACCGCTGCTGGGTCAGCTCCAGCGAGTCGATGCCGGGGATCTCACCGATGATCGGGTTGCTGACGCCCTTGGCCTTGAGCTGCTCCACGATGAAGTTCGCGGCGGCCACGCCCATGCCGTAGTTGTCGCCCATGATCTGCAGCCGGTAGGCCAGCGCGTCGGGGAAGGCCCGGTCCAGGTTCACCACCGGGATGCCGGCCTTCATCGACTCCAGGCCGAAGGCGTTGAGCTCCTTGCCGTCGTGCGGCAGCACCACGATGACGTCCGGCTTCTGCGCGACCAGGGTGGACAGCGCCGCCCGCTGGGCCGCCGCGTCCGCGCCGGCCTCGACGGTCTTGAAGTCCACGTCCGAGTACGCGCCGGCCTGCGCCTTGGCGTTGTTGGTGATGGCGGCGATCCAGCCGTGGTCGGCGGCGGGGGCGGAGAAGCCGATGGTGACCTTCTTGCCGGGGGCGGCGTTGCCGCCGTCGGCGTTGTCGGCCGCCTTGGTCTGCGCCGCGGTCGGTGTGGACTCGTTGCTGGTGCAACCGGCGAGGAGCACACCGGCGCCGACCGCCGCGCCGCCGAAGAGCAACCGGCGACGGGACAGGTCACGGGGCTGGGTCATGACGACCTCCAGGAAATGACGGATGGTGGGGGTGAAAAAGGTTGTGCTGATCCCGGCCACCGTCGGTGGCCGCCGGAATGCGATGGTGCGGAGGGTCGGGACGCGCCCGGTGGGGCGACGCGTCCGGGTCAGGCGGGGGTGGTCAGCTTGTTGCGGCTGAGGAACTGGGTGATGCTGCGGAACTGCACCTGCTGGATCAGGACGGCGCCGACGATGATGCCGCCCTTGACCATGTTCTGGGCCTCGGTGGACAGGCCGTTGATGGCGAAGAGGTTGGTGATGGTGGAGAAGATCAGCACCCCGAGCAGGGACCCGACGATGGTGCCCCGGCCACCGCTGAGCAGCGTGCCGCCGATGATGGCCGCGGCGATCGCGTCCAGCTCGTAGAGGTTGGCCATGGCCGCCTGGGCGGAGTTGGCCTGCGCGGTCAGCATGATCGCGGCGATGCCGCAGCACAGCCCGGACAGCGCGTAGAGCAGCAGGGTGTGCCGCCGGACGTTGATCCCGGCGAGCCGGGCCGCCTCCGGGTTGCCGCCGACGGCGACCGTACGCCGGCCGAAGGTGGTGCGGTTGAGCAGCACCCACCCGGCGGCGACCACGGCGGCGAGGATGTAGACCAGCAGCGGGATGCCGAGCAGGTCGGTGCTGGCGATGCCGTTGATGAAGGAGTTGTTCGACACCTGGGTCTGCTTGCCGGAGATCTGGGCGGCCAGACCCCGGGCGGCGACCATCATGGCCAGCGTGGCGATGAACGCCACCAGCCGCCCGTACGAGATGAGAATCCCGTTGACCAGGCCGACCGCGACACCGACCACGACCGCCGTGAAGATCATGCCGCCCGCGCCGTAGCTCTGGGTGGCGACCGTGGTCGCCCACACCCCGGCGAGGGCGACGATCGCGCCGACCGACAGGTCGATGCCGCCGCCGATGATCACGAAGGTCATCCCGACGGTGACCACCCCGACCACCGAGGCGAGCTTGAGGATGGTCAGCGTGTTGCCCCACACCCAGTCCGGGTTGGAGTAGAGATCCCAGCGGGTCGCGGCGCCGATCACGACCAGCACCACCAGTACGCCGATCAGGCCGAGGTTACGCTTCGCGCCCTCGCCCCCGTCGCCGCTCCAGAAGGACAACCCGCCCGTCCTCGGCTTCTCCTTGAGCGACGCCGTCACCGCCGGGTCCACCGGCGGAGACTGCGCCGGCAGGTCCGCCGGGCGGTCCGGCGTCGCGGTCCCGGTCGACTCACTCATGCCGTCACCTCGTTATGTCCACTGCGCTCGCTCATGCCGGCGCGCCTTCCATCAGAGACCCCGCCATGACGAGGTCGAGCACGGTGTTCTCGTCCAGTTCGCCGGCGGGCGCCTCGCGCACCATCCGGCCCTCCCGCATCACCAGCACCCGATCGGCCAGGCCGAGCACCTCGGGCACCTCGCTGGAGACCAGCAGCACGCCGACCCCCTGGGCGGCCAGGCCGCGGATCACCCGGTACAGCTCGGCACGGGCCCCCACGTCCACCCCCCGGGTCGGCTCGTCGAGCAGCAGCAACCGCGTGTCGCCGAGCAGCCAGCGCCCGACCACCACCTTCTGCTGGTTGCCGCCGGAGAGGGTGCGTACCGCCCGGCGCACGTCGTTGGGCCGGAGCTGGAGGTCGTCGGCGATCCGTTCCGCCTCGGCCCGCTCCCGCCCGGCGTTGGTGAAGCCGAGGCGGGCGTACCGGGTGAAGGTCGCCAGGGTGACGTTGCGGTGGATCGGCTCGCCGAGCAGCAACGCCTGGCTCTTGCGTTCCTCGGGGGCCATGCCCATGCCGGCCCGGACCGCCGCGCCGACGCTGCCCGGACGCAGGGTCCGGCCGCCCATCCGGATGGTGCCGGACTCGGCGCGCCGGGCGCCGTAGATCGTCTCCAGCAGTTCCGAGCGGCCGGAGCCGACCAGCCCGGCGATGCCGACGATCTCGCCGGGGCGGACGCTGAGCGAGACGTCGGCGAACTCGCCGGTGCGGCTCAGCCCGTCGACCCGCAACAGTTCCTCGCCGGTGGCCGGCGCGGTCGGGCGGTCCGGGAAGACGTACTCGATGGTCCGGCCGGTCATCCGGGCGACCAGGTCGCGGGTGGGGGTGTCGCGGGCCGGCAGGTTCGCCGCGGTGGTCCGGCCGTCCTTGAGTACGGTGACCCGGTCGCCGATCTCGCGGATCTCCTCCATCCGGTGCGAGATGTAGATGACCGCGATGCCCTGGGCGGTGAGTTCCCGGATGATCCGGAACAGGTTGTCCACCTCGTCGTGCGCCAGCACCGCGCTCGGCTCGTCCATGATGATCAGCCGGGCCTCGTGGGACAGCGCCCGGGCCATGCTGACCACCTGCTTGCCGGCGGCCGGCAGCGCGCGCACCATCCGGCCGGGTGGGATCTCGCCGTGGCCGAGCCGGGTGAGGATCTCCCGGGTACGCCGGGCCATCAGCCCACGCCTGACGAACCCGGCGACCTTCGGCTCGTGCCCGAGGAAGGCGTTCTCGGCGACCGACAGGTCCTCGACCAGGTCGAGTTCCTGGTAGATGGTGGCGATGCCGGCGCGCATGGCGGCCTGCGGGTTGGCGAAGTGTGCCGGTTCGCCGCGCCATTCCACCTGGCCGGAGTCGGGCCGGTGCACCCCGGCGAGCACCTTGATCAGGGTGGACTTGCCGGCGCCGTTCTGCCCGAGCAGGCAGTGCACCTCGCCGGCCCGCACCTCCAGCTGCACCCCGTCGAGGGCGCGGACGCCGGGGAACGTCTTGACCACGTCGGTCAGCCGGAGCACCACCTCACCGGCGACGGTGTCGGCGGGCGCCTCGACCAGCGGGGCCTTGTCCCCGGCGGCGGCCTTGTCCCCGGTGGGGGAGGTCGGTTGCTTGCTCATGATGCCTCCCCGAAGGCGACGTCGCTGGCGAGGACGGCCGCGCCGGCCACTCCGGCGCGCGGTCCCAGCTCGGACAGGACGACCGGCAGGTTGCCGGTGGCCAGCGGCAGCGAACGGCGGTAGACCACGCTGCGGATCTCGGCGAGCAGGATGTGCCCGAGGTGGGCCAGCCCGCCACCGATGACGATCATCGACGGGTTGGTGAAGCTGACCAGCCCGGCCAGCACCTGCCCGACCCGGCGGCCCCCGTCGCGGATGAGCTGGATGCAGGTGACGTCGCCCTCGACCGCCGCCTCGGCGACGTCGCGGGCGGAGACCGCACCCCGGGCGGCGAGCCGCTCGGCCAGCGCCGGGGAGGTGCCGGTGCGCGCCGCGATGGAGGCTTCCCGGGCCAGCGCCGCCCCGCTGAACACGGCCTCCAGGCAACCGGCGTTTCCGCAGGTGCAGGCGGGGCCGCCGGCCTCGGCCTGGATGTGGCCGATGTCGCCGGCGCAGCCGTCGGTGCCCCGGTAGACCTCGCCGCTGAGGTAGATCCCACACCCTATTCCGGTGCCGATCTTGACGAAGAGGAAGTCGTCGACCGAGTGGGCCACCCCGCCGTGCCGCTCGCCGATCGCCATGATGTTCACGTCGTTGTCGACCACGGCCGGGCAGCCGTGCTCGCGGCTGATCAGCTCGCGTACCGGGTAGCGGTCCCAGCCCGGCATGATCGGCGGCGAGACCGGCACTCCGTCGCGGAAGCTGACCGGGCCGGGCACGCCGATCCCGACGCCGTTGAGCCGCTCGTACGCCCCGTCCACCCGGGCCTTGTGCAGCAGGTCGTTGACCCGGTGCAGGATGGCCTTCGGGCCGGAGCGGATGTCGGCCGGCTCGGCGTACGCGGCGACCGGTTCGAGCCGCCCGTTGACCACCTCGACGTCGATCGAACTGGCGCCCATGTCGATGCCGGCGAACCGCAGGTCCGGGTTCAGCTCCACCAGGGTGGACCGGCGGCCACCCCGGGAGGCGGCCAGCCCGGCCTCGGCCACCAGGCCCAGCCCGACCAGCCGTTCCAACTCGGCGAGGAGCCGGGGCCGGGGCATCTGCAACCGGTCGCCCAGCTCGGCCCGGGACGCTGGCCCCTCGTCACGGAGCAGCCGTAACAGCTGCACGTGCAGGGGATCTGCCGTCCGCACGGGACTCACCTCCGCCTCAGGGTTCACATTGACGTCACGCCGTTGTGTTGTGGTCGACACAGTAGGAGACTTCCGTGGCACGTGTCCATAGCTTCGGTCGTTCCTCCGGCAACTTTTGTCCGAACGAACAAAAGCTACTAGTGGATCAAGAAAAGGTTGACAGACCGAGAAATCTCCGCAACGACCTGCTACCGGGACCCGGTGAGCGCCGCCGGGCAGGCCCGGAACGCGCGGGCGAAGCACTACCCGATCACCCCGGACATGACAAGACCCCGCCCCACCGCGGTCGACGCGGCGGGACGGGGTCGTTGGTCCGAGGGCGGCCCGGGGTGACGCGGGTCAGCGGCCGGGGGCGGCGTTGCGCTTCTTGCGCAGCTTGCGGTCGTCGCGCAACTCGACGTACGGCTCCTCGTCCGGGTCGTGGCCGGCGGAGATGGCCCGGCCCCGCTCCAACTCGGCGTCGAACTCGGCACCGAGCAGGATCGCGATGTTGCTCAGCCAGAGCCAGACCAGGAAGATGATCACGCCGGCCAGCGCCCCGTAGGTCTTGTTGTAGGACCCGAAGTTGCTGACGTACAGGGCGAACAGGCCCGAGACCAGCAGCCAGAGCAGCACCGCCAGCACGCCACCCGGGCTGACCCAGCGGAACCCGCCGTGCCGGGCGTTCGGCGACGCCCAGTAGAGGATGGCGAACATCAGGCTGACCAGCACCAGCAGCACCGGCCACTTGGCGATGTTCCACACCGTCAACGCCGTCGAGCCGAGCCCGATCGCGTTGCCGGCCTGCTCGGCCAAGCCGCCGGTGAAGACCACGATCACCGCGGCGGCGAGCAGCAGCACCCCCACCAGGGCGGTCACCCCGAGCCGGATGGGCAGCGTCTTCCACACCGGCCGCCCCTCCGGCACGTCGTAGATGCTGTTCGAGGCGCGCATGAACGCGCCCACGTAGCCGGAGGCCGACCAGAACGCGGCGACCAGACCGATGACCGCGGCGACGCTGGCCAGCCCACCCGACTGGCCGGCCTGGTCGATCGCGGTCTCGATGATGGTGCGGATGTTCTCCTCCGGCACCACCTGCCCGACCGTGTCCCGGACCCCGCTGGTGGCGCGCTCCCCGAGCAGACCGAGAATCGAGATCAGCACCAGCATCCCGGGGAAGATCGACAGCACCCCGTAGTAGGTCAGCGCGGCGGCCCAGTCGGTCAGGCTGTCCTCCTGGAACTCCCGCCCGGTGCGCTTGAGCGCCGCCCTCCAGTCCGCCCGGTGCAGGTCGGTGGGGCTGTCCGGGCCGTCGCCGGGACCCACCGGCCGGGTACGCGCGTCGGCCTCCCGCCGGCCGCCCCGCAGCCGGTCACCGGACCCGGGCTCACCCGACGGGCGGTCACCGGACCGCCGGTCACCCGACCGGCCCCGGTCGTGCCGGGCTGCGGTCACGGTGGCCGCGTCGTCGCGGTCGGCGTGGGTCTCGTCGGAGGCCATCGCCCCTCCTCGGGGATCTGCGGATGTCGCCCTCCGACATGCCCCGCAGCAGCCGCCGCCTAACCACCGGGCAGCGGCAGAGGTGACGACGGGCACTCCCCCGCCGCCGGGCGTGCGGGCAACGCCCCGGGATCGGGCCGCCGGTCCCCGCAGGCCCGTTAAGCCTTTCTTGCCGTTGCGGCGACGAATGCCCGCCAGGCATACGGGTCAAAGGCCAGCACCGGCCCGCCCGGGTCCTTGGAATCCCGCACCATCACCACGCCGGAAAGGTTCTCCGCCACCTCGACGCAGTTTCCTCCCTGACCGTTACTACGGGTGCTCTTGCGCCACCGGACGTCGCTCAGGTCCATGTCTCCGCCACTTCCGCCATCAGCTCAAGCCACTGCTGCTGCAATGGTGTCTCACGAGTCCCGCCACGAACTCCCGCCACGTGTCGGGGCCAAAGGCGAGCACCGGCCCCTCCGGGTCCTTGGAATCACGCACGGCCACCACGCCGGACAGGTTGTCGGCCACCTCGACGCAATTGCCTCCATCGGGGCCGCTACGGGTGCTCTTGCGCCACCGGGCGTCGCTCAGGTCCATGTCTCCGCCACTTCCGCCATCAGTTCGAGGGATTGCTGTTGCGATAGTGCCTCACCACGGATCGATTCCCACACCTCGACCATCTGCCGCACGTAGTCGGCTCGGTCGATAACCTGCCCGTGGCGCTGTCCGGCGAGGTAGACAAGGTCCTCCGAGTGCGGTGAAGAGGCAAGCACGAAAGGTCCACCGAGCCCGACGTATGCCCCGACGGTCATTGGCACCACCTGTATCCGGACTCGCGGCAATGTCGAGCCAACCTTCACCAGGTGCAGCAATTGCTCGCGCATCACCTCCGGCCCACCGATCTGGCGGCGCAGCACGCACTCATCGATGACGGCGGTGAGCAGTGGCGGCCGGTCCCGGATGAGTATCGTTTGGCGATCGAGGCGGGTCGTCACCTGCTGTTCGATCTCGTCAGGTGCGAACAATCCGCCACCGGACAGCAGTGCATGGGCATAAGCCTCGGTCTGCAACAGGCCCGGCACACAGAGCGGTTCGAACGTCCGCAGCGCCGTCGCTTCCTGCTCGATGCCGGCCCAGTCACGAAACCACGGCACCACGGTTTCCCGGCTGATCCGGCGTTGGATTCGTTCGAAGCGGCCGTCGGTGGTGAACACCGTGTCGCAGCGGCGGGCGAAGTCCAGGCTCGGCCGGCGTTCGCAGGTCTCCACCTTGGCGACCAGGGCACCCGAATAGCTCAGCGCCTCGGCCAGCGCCGCCTGGGACATGCCGTGGGCGGCCCGGGTGAGCCGAAGTTCCTCCGCGAAGTGGTCCAGCATCGACGAGCGTTCCACCAGACAGCCTCCGTACATTGTCGTACCGCTCGGGCTCGACCGGTCCACGCCTGCGTCGTCGGCACGGCGGACCTCCCACCGTAGCCGGGTCATCAACAGACTGTCACCCAGCGGGACCGCTCCCGGGATCGGACGGTGGGCGGAACCAGGCCGGGAGCGTCCGTCCGTGTCGTCGGCGGACGCTCCCCTCCACCATCGACGGAGGCTCGACCATGCGTCAGGTTCTCGGATCGCGCTGCGGATTCTCGGGGCACCCCGGCCCCCGTTCCGGTCGACCGGATCGGCCCGAGCCGGGCCACGACGGGCCGGGGCGCGGCCGCCCGGCCTACGGTGATCCCGGCCGGGGCAGGTCGGGCGGCGTGTACTCCGACCGGGTCGGGGCCGGGCCGGGTGGGAGCGTCCGCCCGGTGCGGCCGGGGCGGCGCTGATGCCCCGGTACCGCCCCCACGTGGCCGCCCGCCCCTCCTGGCGTTGCCGGGTGTGCGGGGCGGCCTGGCCGTGCTCGCCGGCCCGGCTGGCGCTGCTCGGCGAGTACCGCGAGGATCGCACCGCCCTGCTGGTCTACCTGGGCCTGCTGTTGGGTGAAGCCATGGACGACCTCGCCAGCCTGCACGACGGCGTCGCGCCACCCGGCCTCACCGACCGCATCGTCACCTGGGCACGGTCCCGCTGACCCGACCATCCCGGCACAGCTCGCCCGCCGACCGGCGACGCACGGTTCGCGGGGAGCTTCCACGATCCCGCCGCGTCAGGTCATGATCGACTCAGTTGGGTCGATGCAGCGGCATTAGGTCGCGGCGATACCGCTGTATCGCCGATGTTGCGATCGATCCCCCCGCCCGACGATCCTCAGAGGTCGGCGGGGGCCGTCGCCGCGCGGGCGGCGGCGACGAGCTGGTCGGTCTCGGCACGTACCTCGTCGGCGTCGACCGGGGTGCCGGGGTCGTAGCGGACCGTCCAGGTCAGACCGTCCGCCCCGGCCACCCGCCGGGCCGCGATCCGCCCCGAGCCGCCGGGCACCGGGTGCTGCTGGGTGTACGCCACCGAGCGGGTCACCCGGGCCCGCACCTGGTGCGGCAGGTCACCCGGATCGAGCAGCAGGTAGGTCTCGGCGGGACCGTCGGCGACCACCAGGTAGCCGTCCCGCTCGGCAGCCGTCGCGGCCGGGGTGACCGTCAGTTCCCGCCCGGACCAGACGGCTTTGAGGATGTCGTGCCAGCCCAACCGCTCCCTGCGGCCCGGCAGCCAGAGCCCGAGGTTGGTGGCCACCAGCACCCCGCCACCGGCAGCATCGCCACCGGCCGACGCCCCGCCGACAGCCGACGCCCCGGCGACGACCGACGTGCCGTCAGCGACGGACCCCACGTCAGCGGCAGACACGCCCTCAGCGGGCGGCGCGCCGTTGCCGGGGGCGGCCCAGGCCAGGACGCGTTCACCGGCGGCCAGGGGCGGGCGGACGGCGGACGGCGGCTTGCGCTTGCGGCCGAACAGTCCCATCAGAGTCCTCCCGCGGCCTGTTCGCGCAGGGCCCGCGCGTGCTGTTCCAGCGAGAGCAGTTCCCCGAACAGGGCGAAGTACTCGTCCTTCTGGGTGACCGGGTTGATCCGCTGGATCTTGGACTTGAGGTCCCTGATCCGGGCGGTCACCGAGCCCCACTGCAACCGCGCCATGGTGATCGAGACGTACCTCGGGTCGGGCTCGCCGTCGAGCCGCAGCGGTTCCACGGCCAGCTCGCCGACCAGCGCCTGGGCCGCCAGGTCGGCGCAGGCGTCCCGGACCGCCTCGATCCACACCGCGCCGCCGGTCGCGACGGCCACCCCGCCGGCCGCCGCGATCGCGGTACGCACCGCGACGTGCACCGGGTGCCGGTACTCGGCGGCCTCGACGGCGTCGAACATCGGGCCGGCGAGGACCGGCTCCTGGAGGGCGAGCTTCAACGCCTCCCGCTCGACCATCGACTCCGGACTGTCCACGGCGGGCACGGCCGGACGGGTCCGACCCCGGGGCGGGGCGGCGGCCTCCCGCTCGCCGGGAGCGTGGGCGGCGGCCAGCACCGCCCGCTGCACCGGCTCGATCTCCATGCCGAGGTCACCGGCGAGCTTGCGGACGTACTCGGGGCGCTTCTCCAGGTCCTTGATCTTGGCAACCAGGGGCGCGGCCCGGCGCATCGCCTCCACCCGGCCGTCGACCGTGTCCAGGTCGTAGCGGTTGATGACGTGCCGCAGGGCGAAGTCGACGAGCGGCTCGCGGCGGGCCACCAGGTCGCGGATCGCCAGGTCGCCCTTTGCCAACCGCAGGTCGCACGGGTCCATGTTGTCCGGGCTGACCGCGATGAAGGTACGCCCGACGAAGCGCTGGTCGTCCTCGAAGGCGCGCAGTGCGGCCTTCTGCCCGGCGGCGTCCCCGTCGAACGTGAAGATCACCTCACCGGCCACCGCGTCGGTGTCGAGCAGCAGCCTGCGCAGCACGCCGATGTGGTCGGCGCCGAAGGCCGTGCCGCAGGTCGCCACGGCGGTCGGCACCCCGGCCAGGTGGCAGGCCATCACGTCGGTGTAGCCCTCGACCACGACCACCCGGCCCTGCTTGGCGATCTCCCGTTTGGCCAGGTCGATGCCGTAGAGGACGTGCGACTTCTTGTAGATCGGCGTCTCGGGGGTGTTCAGGTACTTCGGGCCGTCGTCCTCGTCGAAGAGCTTGCGGGCGCCGAAGCCGATCACGTCACCGGCGATGTCCCGGATCGGCCACATCAGCCGGCGGCGGAACCGGTCGATCAGGGTGCCCGAGCGCGACGGCCGGGACAACCCGCCGGTGACCAGCTCGTCGTGGCTGAACCCCTGCTGGCGCAGGTGCTTGGTGAGCAGGTCCCAGGCGTCCGGGGCGAAGCCGCAGCCGTACCGCTGGGCGGCAGCCCGGTCGAAACCGCGCCGGGCCAGGAACTCCCGGGCCGGACGCGCGCCGGCCGTGGTGAGCTGCGCCTGGTAGAACTCCATGGCGGCGGCGTGCGCGGCCACCAGCCGCTGCTTCTGCCCCTGCTGCGGGCGGGCCCGGGGGGTGGACTGGTCGTTCTCGACGTAACGGAGCTGGATGCCGGCGCGGTCGGCGAGCCGCTCGACGGACTCGACGAAGGTGAGATGCTCGGCGTCCATCAGGAACTTGATCGCGTCGCCGCCGACGCCGCACCCGAAGCAGTAGAAGACGTTGCGGGCCGGCGAGACGTTGAACGACGGGCTCTTCTCGTCGTGGAACGGGCACAGGCCCTTGAGGTTGCCGCCGCCGGCCGACTTGAGGGTCACCGTGTCCGAGATCACCTCGGCGATGGAGGTGCGCTCGCGGACCAACGCGATGTCCTCGTCCCTGATCCGCCCAGCCATGCGGTGCCACCCCCCTCGGCCCTCCATCCTGCCCTGCCGGGCCGACGATCCGTCGGGCGGGGGACGGGGGGTGGCGAACGCCCGGCTCAGCGGGAAGGACGGTGCAGCCAGCGGGTGACCGGTGGTGCGTCCTCCTCGTCGTACGACCGGGCGGCCCGCACGGCGGCGGCCAGGCCGGACCGGCGGCCCCGGTCCGGGTGCGGGTCGACCTCCGGGTCCCGGGCCATGTCGCGCAGCAGCGCCACGGCGAGTCCGAGCATCACCACCACGAACGGCAGCGCCACCATGATGGTCGCCTGTTGCAGGGCGGCCAGGCCCCCGGCGAGCAGCAACGCGGCGGCGACCGCCCCGATCAGCACCCCCCAGAGCACCACGAGTACGCGGTGCGGGCGCAGCGCGCCGCCCGAGCTGAGCGACCCCAGCACCAGCGACGCCGAGTCGGCGCTGGTCACGAAGTAGAGCGCGATGAGCACCATGGCCAGCACGCTGGTGACCGTCCCCAGCGGGAGCGCGTCCAGCAGCCCGAACAGCGCCTGCTCACTGCCCGCCCCGACGTCCGCCACCAGGTCGCGGGTGCCGCTGGCCTGGGTACGCAGGGCGCTGCCGCCCATGATCGCGAACCAGATCGCGCTGGCCCCGCTGGGCACCAGCAGGACCCCGACCAGGAACTGACGTACGGTCCGCCCGCGCGAGATGCGCGCGATGAAGGTGCCGACGAACGGTGCCCAGGAGATCCACCAGGCCCAGTAGAAGATCGTCCAGGACCCGAGCCACGCCGGGTCGGAGAACGCCCCGGTACGGGTGGACATGAACACCAGGCTGCTGAGGTAGTCACCGACCGACGCGGGCAGCACCTCCAGCGTGTAGATCGTCGGCCCCACCACGAACACGAAGACCATCAGCAGGACGGCCAGCAGGACGTTGGTGGTGGACAGCCACTTGACCCCCCGGTGCAGGCCGGAGAAGGCCGAGACGACGAAGGCAAGGGTGAGCGCGCCGATCACGGTCAGCTCCACCGCCCGGGTGTCCGGTACGCCGGCCACCAGGTCCAGACCGGCGGCCACCTGGAGCGCGCCGAGCCCGAGGCTGGTGGCCGAACCGAAGACCGTGGCGAAGACGGCGAGCAGGTCGACGGCCCGACCGGCCGCCCCGTCGGCCCGCGCGCCGAGCAGCGGGCGGAACGCGGCCGAGATCCGGTTGTCCCGCCCCCGCCGGAAGGTCGAGTACGCCAGCGCCAGCGCGGTGACGGCGTAGATGCCCCACGGGTGCAGCGTCCAGTGGAAGAGCGTGTACTGCATGGCCGCCGCCCCGGCGGCCGGGGTCTGTGCCCCGAAGCCGGTGGCCGGCGGCGGCGTGGCGTAGTGCTGGATGGGTTCGGCCACCGCGAAGAAGACCAGACCGATGCCCATCCCCGCGCTGAACATCATGGCGACCCAGGCCAGCGTGCTGAATTCCGGCTGCTCGTCGTCGGCGCCCAGCCGGATCCGTCCGTACCGGGAAGCGGCGACGACCACCGCGAGCACCAGGAAGGCGTCCGCCGCGACGACGAAGAACCAGCCGAAGGTGCCGATCACCCAGGCCAGCCCGGACTCGCCGAAGCTGGCCAGCGAACCGCGCGCGGACACCCCCCAGAGCACGACCGCCAGCATCCCGCCGACGCCCAGGGCGAGCACCACCGGGTCGGGCCTGCCACCCGCCCGCGAACCGATGTCCCCCGCCCGCTCAGCCATGGTCACATCGTCCCGGCCGGCGACCCCGGCAGCAGGCGGTTTCCGTCCATTTCCACGTCCCGTGGAGGGCCGAGGTCGTTAGCCGCACGCCCCGGGTGTCGTCGTTACGTGCCGCACGCGGCGACGACGGATCCGGGTCACCCCGCTCAGCCGACGGCGGCGGCCTCCTCGGCCTCGACCTGCCGGTTCCAGTCCGGCTTGGTGGAGCGCCAACCCTCGTCGTCCATGCCCTGCCGCCAGTAGCCGGAGATCGACAGCGCCTCCCGGGGCACCGACCGCTCGACCCGCAGCAGCCGCCGCAACTCCTTGACGAAGGTGGCCTCGCCGTGCACGAAGGCGTGCACCCGGCCGGGTGGGAACTCCAGCGCCCGCACCGCCTCGACCAGCGCCGCGCCGACCGGCCGGTCGCCCCGGTGCAGCCAGGTCAACGCCACCGCGCCGGGGCTGGGCAACACCTGCTCGTCGGCCGGGTCGGCGATCTCGACCAGGACGACCGCCGGGGCGCCCTCGGGCAGCCGCTCCAGCGCGGCACCGATCGCCGGCAGGGCGCTCTCGTCGCCCACCAGCAGGTGCCAGTCCGCCGTCGGGTCCGGCGCGTACGCCCCGCCGGGGCCGGTGAACAGCACCTCGTCGCCGGGCCGCAGCCGGGCCGCCCACGGGCCGGCCAACCCCTCGTCGCCGTGGTGCACCACGTCGATGGTCAGCTCGCCGGCCGCCGCGTCCCAGGCCCGCACGGTGTACGCGCGCAGCCGGGGCCACTGCTCCCGGGGCAGCTCCCGCTTGATCGCCGTCAGGTCCAGCGGCCTCGGCAGGTCCACCCCGTCGGGCGGGAAGACCAGCTTGACGTAGTGGTCGGTGAACTCCCCCACCGGCAGGCCGGTCAGCTCCTCCCCACCGAGGACGAGCCGGACGAGGTGCGGGGTGGGCCGTCCGGTCCGCACCACCCGCGCCGCAGTAACCATCTTGGAGCGCTCCGCCATAAAACTAAGGCTACCCTAACTCCCCAACCCCCTCCCTCCCCCACCCCCGCTCCCACTCCCGCCCCTCCGCTCCGCGGTGATCAAGAGGTTTGCGTCACCCTCCCCGGCGATCAAGAGGTTCGCGTCAATCCAGAGATCAACTTTGACGCAAACCTCTTGATCAACTGACGCAAACCTCTTGATCACCGGAGCGAGGGACGGGGCGGGAGCCAGGGACGGGGCGGGAGCCAGGGACGGGGCGGGAGCCAGGGACGGGGCGGGAGCGAGGGACGGGGGCGGAGGGGGGTGGGGCCTGGCTTCAGGTGAGGTGGGTGTGCCAGGTCAGGGCGGCGGGGTCGGTGAGGGAGGCGACCTGGTCGATGATCACGCGCAGCCGGGCGGGGTCGTCTCCGGCCTGCCGCCACAGCGGGGCGAAGACCGGGTCGAGGGCGTCCGGGGCTCGGTCGGCGAGCACGGTGACCAGTTCGGTGAGCACCTCCCGCTGCCGGTCGTAACGGGTGCGGGCGTCCGGACGGCACATCACGTACCGCCAGGCGATGCCCTTGAGCAGGGCACACTGCGCCCTGATCCGGCGCGGCACGACCAGGTCGGCGGCGTAGCGGCGGTGTGGGCCGGGGCCGAAGCGGTCCCGGGTCGCCCCGACCACGGTCGCCACGAACCGGCCGGTGAGCACGCTGGTGGTGGCCTTCAGGGCGACCTGCGCCCGGTGGCTGCCGTCGTACCCGGCCAGCGGGGTGAGCACCGGGTCGGCGAGCAACTCGACGAGCACCCCGCCGAGGTCGTCCGGGGACTCCCCGGAGTAGACGGCGGCCACGTCGACGCAGAGTGCGGCGCGTTCGTCCGGGTCGTGCAGGAGTGGGCGCAGCGAGACGTAGCCGCCGTGGATGCCGTCCTCGACGTCGTGCACCGAGTAGGCCACGTCGTCGGCCCAGTCCATCACCTGCGCCTCCAGGCAGCGCCGCTCCCCCTGCGGGCTGCCGGCGCGCAGCCAGTCGAAGACCGGGCGGTCGTCGCCGTACACGCCGAACTTGCGCAGGCCGGGTCGGCGGGGCCAGGGGTACTTGCTCACCGCGTCGAGCGCGGCCCGGGTGAGGTTGAGCCCGGCCGGGCTGCCGTCCGGGGCGAGCACCTTCGCCTCCAGCCGGGTGAGCACCCGCAGGGTCTGCGCGTTGCCCTCGAAGCCGCCGCAGGACGCGGCGAGTCCGTCGAGGGTGTCCTCGCCGTTGTGCCCGAACGGCGGGTGTCCGAGGTCGTGGGCCAGCCCGGCGGTGTCCACCAGATCCGGGTCGCAGCCCAGCCTGGCCCCCATCTCCCGGGCGATCTGGGCGACCTCAAGCGAGTGGGTCAGCCGGGTACGCAGGAAGTCGTCGGTGCCGGCGACGTGCACCTGGGTCTTCGCGGCGAGCCGGCGGAACGCCGCCGAGTGCAGCACCCGGGCCCGGTCCCGCTCGTACGGGGACCGGCCGTGGCCGGTGTCCTTGGGCGTCTCCTCGACCCACCGTTGCGCGTCGGCCGGGTCACCGTCGACGGTGGGTGGTCCGGCGGGCGGTTCCACCATCCGGCCTCCCCTTCACGTCGTACCCATGGTCGCGGGAGCCCAGGTTACGCCGCGCGACGCCCACCGGCGGCGGGCCGGTGGGCGTCGCGGGCGGTCAGCGGCTGTCGGAGCCGGTGGTCTCGATGGCGGCCCGGCCGGCCTCCAGCCGGGCGACCGGCACCCGGAACGGCGAGCAGGAGACGTAGTCCAGCCCGACCTCGTGGAAGAAGTGCACCGAGTCGGGGTCACCGCCGTGTTCGCCGCAGACGCCGAGTTTCAGCCCGGGGCGGGCGGCCCGGCCCTCCTCGGCGGCGATCCGGATCAGCCGGCCGACCCCGTCGCGGTCGATCGACTCGAACGGGGAGATGCCGAAGATGCCCAGTTCCAGGTAGCGCCAGAAGAACGCGCCCTCGACGTCGTCGCGGGAGAAGCCCCAGCCCATCTGGGTGAGGTCGTTGGTGCCGAAGGAGAAGAACTGCGCCGCCTCGGCGATCTGGCCGGCGGTCAGCGCCGCCCGGGGAACCTCGATCATGGTGCCGATCAGCACCTCGACCCCGCTGTCCCCGACCACCTCGGCGATGATCTTCTCGGCTTCGGCACGTACCGTCTCCAACTCCTGGACCGCGCCGACCAGCGGGACCATGATCTCCGGGCAGGCCGTGCCGCCGTCGCGGGTGACCGCGACGGCGGCCTCGGCGATCGCCCGGACCTGCATCGCGAACAGGCCGGGGATGACCAGGCCGAGGCGTACGCCGCGCAGGCCGAGCATCGGGTTCTCCTCGTGCATCCGGCGGACGGCGGCGAGCAGCGCCTCCTCCTTGGCGACGTCCTCGCCGCGCTCCTGGGCGACGGCGACGTTGACCGCGAGCTGCTCCAGCGGGGGCAGGAACTCGTGCAGCGGCGGGTCGATCAGCCGGACGGTGACGGGCAGGCCGGCCATCTCGCGGAAGATCTCCACGAAGTCCTGGCGCTGCAGGGGCAGCAGAGCGGCGAGCGCGTCGGTGCGCTCGGCGTCGGTGGCGGCGAGGATCAGGCGTTCGACCAGCTCCCGCCGGTCGCCGAGGAACATGTGCTCGGTGCGGCACAGGCCGATGCCCTCGGCGCCGAAGCGCCGGGCGCGGGCCGCGTCCGCCCCGGTGTCGGCGTTCGTCCGCACGGCCAGCCGCCGCCGCGCGTCGGCGTGCGTCATGATCCGGTGTACGGCCCGGACCAGCGCGTCGTCGGTCCGTTCCGGGTCCAGGGTGCCCTCGAAGTACTGCACCACCTCCGACGGCGTGACCGGCACCTCACCCAGGTAGACCTTGCCGGTGGTGCCGTCGATGGAGACGACGTCACCCTCGGAGACGGTGTGCCCGCCGACGGTGAAGCGCTTGGCCGGCACGTCGACCTCGATCGCGTCGGCACCGGAGACGCAGGTCTTGCCCATTCCCCGGGCCACCACGGCGGCGTGGCTGGTCTTGCCACCGCGCGAGGTGAGGATGCCCTGGGCGGCGATCATGCCGTTGAGGTCGTCGGGATTGGTCTCCCGGCGGACCAGGATCACCGACTTCCCCTCGGCGGCCAGCTCGACCGCGCGGGCGGAGGTGAAGACCACCGCGCCGGAGGCGGCCCCCGGGGACGCCCCGATGCCCCGGGCGACCGCCTCGAACTCGTGGTCGAGCTGGAAGCGGGGGAACATGAGCTGGGCGAGCTGCGCGCCGTTGACCCGGTGCAGCGCCTCGTCGAGGTCGATCAGGCCCTCGTCGACGAGCTGACCGGCGATGACGAACGCGGCGGCGGCGGTGCGTTTGCCCACCCGGGTCTGGAGCATCCAGAGCTTGCCCCGCTCGATGGTGAACTCGATGTCGCAGAGGTCCTGGTAGTGCCCCTCCAGCCGGGCCATGATGTCGAGCAGCTGGTCGTAGGAGGTCTTGTCGAGCCGTTCCAGGTCCTGCAACGGCACGGTGTTGCGGATGCCGGCGACGACGTCCTCGCCCTGGGCGTTGGCCAGGTAGTCGCCGTAGATGCCCTGCGCGCCGCTGCCCGGGTCGCGGGTGAAGGCGACCCCGGTGCCCGAGTCGGGGCCGAGGTTGCCGAAGACCATCGCCACCACGTTGACGGCGGTGCCCAGGTCGGCGGGGATGCGCTCCTGGCGGCGGTAGAGGATCGCCCGCTCGGCGTTCCACGACTCGAAGACCGCCCGGATGGCCAGGTCGAGCTGTTCGCGCGGCTCCTGCGGGAACTCCCGCCCGGTGTGCTTGGCGAAGATCTTCTTGTACGTCTCCACCAGCCCGCGCAGGTCGTCGGCGTCGAGGTCGAGGTCGTCGTGGGTGCCCTTGGCACGTTTGGCCTCGTCGAGGGCGTGTTCGAACTCCTCGCCCGGCACCTCGCAGACGGTCTTGCCGAACATCTGGATCAGCCGGCGGTAGGAGTCCCAGGCGAACCTGTCGTTGCCGCCGGGGGCGGTCGGGTCCGCGCTGCCGCCCGCCTGGCGGGCGAGTCCGACGACGCTGCGGTCGTTGAGGCCGACATTCAGGACGGTCTCCATCATGCCGGGCATCGAGAACCGGGCGCCGGAGCGTACCGAGACCAGCAGCGGGTCCTGCGGATCGCCGAGGCGTCGGCCCATCGCGCGTTCCAGCGCCTCCAGGTGGGCCTCGATCTGACCGGCCAGCCCGTCCGGCTCCCGTCCGGTCGCCAGGTACGCCCGGCACGCCCCGGTGGTGATGGTGAAGCCCGGGGGCACCGGCAGGCCGAGATTGGTCATCTCGGCGAGATTGGCACCCTTTCCACCGAGCAGGTCCTTGAGATCCTTGTTGCCCTCGGCGAAGTCGTAGACGTACTTGTCCGTCTCGTGCGTTGTCACCAGAAGCCTCCCACGCGCGCCGGAATTGACACTTAACGAAGGTTCAGTTCTGACTTACCCCGGGGCCGACCACCGGCTATCCGGCCTGGTCAGCGTTCGGTGGGCGAAGGTTAAGCGAACATCGGGCAGCCTGGGACCGTTCGGTGACAATAGGCACAGCCGTCACGACTATCCGCGTTCACGCCGGTTTCTGGGAACGCTTCCACGAGCACGATCACGCAATTTCGGTTCCTCCTCGTACCCTTGACGTCACCCGTCACGCCAAACCTGACCTTTGCCATATCCCTCGCGAATACACCCCTCGGAGCCGCCCCGTGTCGCGCACCCCACGTACCGGCGTCGCCCCCGTCCCCGGGCAGCAGTCGCGCCCCGACGCCGGTCCGACCCCGACCGACCCGGCCCCGGCCGCCCCGCCCACGGTCACGCCGCCCTCGGTCACGCCGACCGCGGGCACGCTGGCGCGCAGCGCCGCGCAGGCCGCCGGGCGACGGCTCACCCGGCCGGCCGTCGGCCTGGGTGACGTGGTGCCGGCGCCCGCGTCGGTCCGGCCGCGACCGGCCGCCGACTTCGTCCTGGCCGCCGACGCGGCGGTACGGGTCAGCGCCGACCCGGCCGCCAGGGAGGTCGCCAACCACCTCGCCGAACTGCTCCGCCCCGCCACCGGCTACCCGCTCCCGGTCGCCGACCTGCCGCCCACCCCGGGCCCGCTCCAGCTCACCCTCTCCACCGCCGCACCACGCGGCCCGGCGGCGACGGTGTCCGACGACGCCGAGGGCTACCGGCTCGACGTCGACCCCGACGCGGTAAGGATCACCGCCGGCACCGCCACCGGCCTGTTCCACGGCGTGCAGACGCTGCGGCAACTGCTGCCGGTGGCCGTGGAGAGCCGGACCCCGGTGGCGCAGCACTGGGTGGTGCCGGGCGGCACGATCGTCGACCGGCCCCGCTTCCCCTACCGGGGGATGATGCTCGACGTGGCCCGGCACTTCTTCGGCGTCGAGGACGTCTGCCGGGTGATCGACCACCTGGCCCGGTACAAGCTCAACCACCTGCATCTGCACCTCACCGACGACCAGGGCTGGCGGATCGCCGTCGACTCCTGGCCCCGGCTGGCGACCGTCGGCGGGCGCACCGCGGTCGGCGGCGGCCCCGGCGGCTGGTACACCGCCGCCGACTACCGGCGCATCGTCGCCTACGCCGCCCGGCGGCACGTCACCGTCGTCCCCGAGGTCGACCTGCCCGGCCACACCAACGCGGCCCTGGTCGCGTACCCCGGGCTGGCCCCGGACAAGGTCGCGCCGCCGCCGTACACCGGCACCGAGGTCGGCTTCAGCTACGTCGACCCCACCGACGAGCGCACGTACGACTTCGTCGCCGACGTGCTCGGCGAGGTGGCCGCGCTGACCCCCGGGCCGTGGCTGCACATCGGCGGGGACGAGGCGTACAAGGTCAAGGGGTCGGCGTACACCGGTTTCGTGGAGCGGACCCAGCGGATCGTCGCCGGGCTGGGCCGCACCGTGGTCGGATGGCACCAGATCGCCCCCGCCGGGCACGTCGACGGCCGGGTGCTCCAGTGGTGGGGCACCGACGGCGACGACCCCACGGTGGCCGAGGCGGTACGCCGGGGCGCCCGGGTGATCCTCTCCCCCGGCAACCACGCCTACCTGGACATGAAGTACGCCCCGGACACCCCCATCGGGCACGACTGGGCCGGCCTGATCGACGTGCACCGGGCGTACCACTGGGATCCGGCGACCCACCTGACCGGCGTCCCCGCCGAGTCGGTGCTGGGCGTGGAGGCCCCGCTCTGGACGGAGTCGGTGACCTCGCTGGCCGAGATCGAGTTCATGGTCTTCCCGCGCCTGCCCGCCCTCGCCGAGGTGGCCTGGTCCACGCCGGCCGCCCGGAGCTGGGCCGGCCTGCGGAAACGGCTGGCCGGCCACGGCCCGCGCTGGCACGCTGCCGGCATCGCCTTCCACCCGTCCCCGGAGATCCCCTGGCCCGCCGCACCGGCCGGGCGGCACCTTCCCGACGCCGCGGAAACGCACCGGAATCCCGCCCCCGGGCAGCCCTCACCGGCCCGAGACACCGCCACCACACCCGACGTGCGGTGACCACCGTCGCCCCGGACCCGCCGTTCGACCTCCCGGCCTCCCCGCACAGCGGGCGCCCCGACCCGGCGGACCTCCGCCCATCACCTCTCCGATCACAGTCAGTCACATCTGCCCCGGGAGAGCCACCCGCATCACGCAGAGTGACCGTCTCCGGCGATGATCGGCAGGCCCCGGCACCTCCTCCACCACCAACCCACCCTGAGCTGCGCATTTTCATCCCCCGCCAGCAACCACCACATACCTCTCTCGCACGCTTTGCTCTGCTGCTACATACGCGCCAGGCACAAAGGGTGACTGTCGCGGGGAGGGCAGCAGAGCAAAGCGTGCGGAGGGGTGTGTGGGTCGGTGGGCGGATTATGACTTTCAGTGACCGGACGGTGGGTTTGCCGACGGGTGTCGTCGGTGGCGACGAGGCGCTGACGGATCGGCCCGGCGGCGGGTGACGGGGGCCACCCGCCGGGCGGAATCGTCGGCCCGCCGGGGTCGTTACACCTGGTATCCGCGATCGCCCCGGCCAGTCGCCGGCCCGGCCCCGCCCAGCAGGGCGGAATTGCCGGAACGCACGTCACCCGGCCGGGGTCACGACTTCCTCTTCACCTGCCGATACGGCACCACCGCGTCACCGCACCCCCTGCGGGACGCGCCGTGGCACCCCCGCGATGCAGAGGAGCACCCCATCATGCGTACCGACATCCTGCGTAGGACCGTGCTGACCGCCGCCGGCCTGGCCGTCACCGCCGGTGGCATCGCCGGCCCCGCGCTGGCCGCACAGGCCGCCGAGACCAGCCGGCCCGCCGCCGTCGTGCAGACCGACCGCAAGCCGGCCGGCGAGCGCGAACTGAAGGTCGACTACGCCGCGCAGCCCAACTTCTACTACTGCGGCCCGGCCGCCGCCCGCAACGCGCTGAGCGTGCAGGGCAAGAACATCGACGTGGACGCCATGGCGCGGGAGATGGGCACCACCGAGGACGGCACCGACAGCATCAACGACATCACCCCGGTCCTGAACAAGGAGACCGGCCGCAAGGACGCGTACCGCAGCACCGAGATCCCGGCCGGCAAGGTCGACGGCAAGCGGATCGACAAGCTGCGCGCGGACATCGTCCGGGCGGTGGACGACGGCCGCGCCGTGGTCGCCAACATCGCCGGCACCGCCACCGACACCGACGGCAACACCCACTCCTTCGAGGGTGGGCACTACATCAGCGTCGTCGGCTACCGCGACGGCGGGCGGGTCGTCACGATCGCGGACTCCGCCGACCCGGACACCGCCTCCTACCGGATGGACGTCGGTGAGCTGGCCCACTGGATCGCCAGCCGCGGCTACGCCTCCTGACCCGTCCCACCGGTCACGCGCAGGGCCGACCCCCGAGGGGGTCGGCCCTGTCGCCGTCTGCACCGCCGGCCGGGGCGGTCGGCGCCTCAGCCGCCCGAGTCGTCCAGCTCGGCACCCTCGGGGACGGTGTCGTCGTCCCGGCTGTCCAGCCAGCCCTCCGGCAGGAAGACCTTGCCGGGCGAGTTCGTCCGGCCGCGCGGCTGACCGAGGGCGGCCACCGGGAACGGTTCGCCCGCGTCGAGCTTGCCGAGCAGGTCGTCGAGCTGGGCCAGGCTCTCGATCATGGCGAGTTCCCGGCGCAGTCCGCTGCCGACCGGGAAGCCCTTCAGATACCAGGCGACGTGCTTGCGGAAGTCGGTGCAGCCGTCCCGCTCGCCCCGGGCCGGGGTACGCGAGCCGGCGGTGAACTGGTCCACCAGCAGTTCGGCGTGCCGCCGCATGGTCACCGCCACCTCGCCGAGGGTCGGCAGCCGACGCTCCGGCCGGCCCTCGAACGCGGCCTGCAGGTCGGCGAAGAGCCACGGCCGCCCCAGGCAGCCACGACCGACCACCACCCCGTCCACCCCGGTGTGGGCCACCATCCGCAGCGCGTCGTCGGCCTCCCAGATGTCGCCGTTGCCGAGCACCGGCACGTCGAGCGCCTGCTTGAGGGTGGCGATGGCGTCCCAGTCGGCGGTGCCGGAGTACCGCTGCGCGGCCGTACGCCCGTGCAGGGCCACCGCGGCCACCCCGGCGTCCTGGGCGGCCAGCCCCGCCTCGACGTACGTCAGGTGGTCGTCGTCGATGCCCTTGCGCATCTTGACGGTGACCGGCACCCCGGCCGGTGACGCGGCGTCCACCGCGGCCCGCACCAGCCGGGCGAACAGCCGCCGCCGCCAGGGCAGGGCCGACCCGCCGCCCCGCCGGGTCACCTTGGGCACCGGGCAGCCGAAGTTCAGGTCGATGTGGTCGGCCAGGTCCCGTTCCACCACGATCCGCACCGCCTGGGCGGTGGTCTCCGGGTCGGTGCCGTAGAGCTGGAGGCTGCGCGGCCGCTCGTCGGCACCGAAGGCGATCATGCGCAGGGTCTTCGGGTTCCGCTGCACCAGCGCGACCGTGGTGATCATCTCGCAGACGTAGATGCCGCCACCCTGCTCCCGGCAGAGCTGCCGGAAGCCGACGTTGGTGATGCCGGCCATCGGCGCGAGCACCACCGGCGGCCACACCTGGTGGGGGCCGATGGTGAGCGGGCGCAGGACGGGGGCGGGACTGGTCACGTACCCAAGAATCCCATGCCGGCGGCGAACCGCCCACGGCCGGTGGCCCTGACCCTAACGACGGGTCAGGATCAGGGCCGAGACGTCCACCACCACCGTGGCGGCCGCGCGTACGTGCAGGGCGAACGCGGCGGTGTCGGGATCGGCCGCGTCGCGCTCGTAGGAACCCAACGGCACCTCCACCAGGTTGGACAGGATCTGGTTCGGCCCCCACCAGTTCACCGAGGAGGTGTCCGGCCTGGCGGCCCCGGCCGCAAAGGCGGTGAGCACTCCGCCGGAGACCGTGTTCGCCACCGTGATGTTGAGGTAGGCACCGACCGGCCCGTAGCGGGACGCCGGCACGACACCCACGGTCAGGTACAGCGTCCGGCCCGCCTGCAGCCGGCCCGACACCACCCCGTCGGCACCGGCGAGGACGTTGGCGGAGTAGCTGGCCAGCGCCCGGGTGTCCAGCAGCCGCACCGGCGGGACGGCGACGATGCGGTTGGCCCAGCGCGACGTGTTGACGTACGCCCGACGACCGTCCCGACCGCCGACCACCAGCTCGGCGGTGGGGGTGACGGCGAGCGAACCGGTCGGCAGCTCCGCCGGGATGGCGTCGTCCGGCGTCGGGAACAGCCGCAGCATCGGGTCGGTACCGGCCAGCGCCAGCGTCGGGTTCGCCGACGAGCCACCGACCAGCACCGTCTCGGCCCCGCCCGCGTCGTTGAGCTGGCCGCCGATCACCGGTGCACCGGGCGCGGCGTCGGCCGGCGTGCCGGCCAGCGCCGTCGCGCCGACACCGACGCCGACGGCCACCCCGGCCCGGATGACCGTACGGCGGGTGGTGGACGGGGTCTCGTCGGTGTTCATGTCCCTCTTCCCGGTTCCGTGGTCACGCATCGGCCCGCACCGCCCGGTCGCCGCGCTCGGCGGCCCGCCTGATCGCCCGCGCCCGGGCCCGACGGCCGGCGGAGCCGGCGGCGGTACGGCTCGACGTCGGGGTGTCGACGACTGCGGAATCCGGGTGGCGCACCAGCAGGCCGGTCGCGTCCAGGATCACCGCCGCCGCGCTTTTCTGCAGGTAGATGCCGACCACGTCCGGGTAGTGGTCGCCGCTGACCGTCTCGTAACCGCCGAGCTGCGTGATCACGCCGTTGGAGAGCAGTTGGCCGGCGGTCCACCAGTTGATGGTGGAGGCGGTGGGCAGGCTGCCGGTGCCCCACACCGTGGCGAAGCCGCCCTGGGTGGTGTCGGCCACGGTGATGTTGCCCAACATCCCGTCGCCGTACTCGACGATGTCACGCAGGTGCACGATCAGCAGTGTCTCGGCCAGCACCCGACCCCGGGCGTCGATCCGGCCGGCACCCTCGAGCAGCCGGGCCCGGCCGGCGGCGCTGCGGGTGTCGAGGAGCCGGGTCGGTGCGACAGGCACCAGCATGGTCGCGTTCGACGTGCTGAACGCCATGTCCGAGACCGGTCCCACGGAGGTGCCGTTGCCTACGGTCAGCGCGACCGCGTCGACACCGAGGGTGCCCACGGCGAGATCGCTCGCCATGTGCAGGTCGCTGTGGGTCAGCTCCAGTGTCGCCCCGCTCGGGTTCCGCAGCGCCAGGGTGGCGGCCCCGTCCGGGGCGGCGCTGGTCACGGTGGTGACGCCGGGACTGTTCCGCTGACCGAGGACGACCGGCTCACCGGGGGCGGCCGCCGCCGGGGCCGGGTCCACCGGGGGCTCGGCCGGGTCGGCGGCGCGCCCGGGGTCAGCACCGCCGCCGACCGTGACGACCTGGCTCGGGTGGCCGACCAGCAGGCTGGTCAGATCGACGATCACGTGGGTCGGCGCGGAGACCTGCACCGTCAGCACGCTGCGGTATCCGCCGAGGGTGCCCAGCTCGGCGAAGAGGAAATTCGACAGGATCTGACCGCCGGCCGACCAGTTCACCGTCGACACGGTCGGCCGGGCGCCGCTGCCCCAGGCCGTCAGGAAGCCCGGACCGGTCATACCGACCACTGTCACGTTGCCCTTGAGGGCGTAGCCGTCGCGGACCAGGTGGTCCAGGCTCAACACGATGGGGTTACCGGGGGTGAGCCGGCCCGTCGGGTCGAGCGTCGAGGCGCCCGCGACGATGGTGCGGCGCAGGTCCGGGTCCCGGCTGTCCAGCACCCGGGTCGGCCGCACCGGGACCGAGGTGGTCGCCCACTCGCTCGTCCACAGCCAACTGTTGACCTCGTCGCCGGGCCAGCCGACCTGTACGAACACGTCGCCGAGCGGGTCAACCGCGATGGTGCCGGTCGGCGCGTCCAGCACCTGCGGGTAGACCTGCTCGCCGGGCACCAGTCGCAGCGGCGCACCCGCGGTGTTCCTCAGGGTGAGCCCGGCGTAGCCGAGGCTGAGCGTGGTGGTCGCCGGCCCGGCGTCGTTGGTCGTACCCATGGTGAGGTGGTCGCCCGGGGCGGCGCGGGCGGTGCCGGGCAGGCCGACGGTGGCGGCGACACCCGCGCCGGCCGTGGTCGCGGCGACCGCGGCGGCCCGGCGCAGCAGGCGGCGGCGCTCCGGAACATGATCATGGTCGGGTTGCGGCTCGTGCGTCATTCCCACCCCCGTGTCGACATTCAGCACGGGGAATGCTGGCACGACCCACCCTCCGGCTCAAGGACCGGACGGCAGCGCTCTGCACCCGTACCGGAGAACGGACCGGCCCCGCCCCCGGTCGGGAGCGGGGCCGGTCCGGCGGTGCCCGCCGGTCAGCAGCCGGGCAGGCGCTCGATCAGGTAGCGCTCGACCTGGTCCAGGGCGACCCGCTCCTGGGCCATGGTGTCCCGGTTCCGCACGGTCACCGCGTCGTCGTCGAGGGTGTCGAAGTCGACGGTGACGCAGAACGGGGTGCCGATCTCGTCCTGCCGGCGGTAGCGGCGGCCGATCGCCTGCGAGTCGTCGAACTCGACCACCCAGCGCTTGCGGAGCTGGGCCGCAAGCCCCTTGGCCTTCGGCGAGAGCGCCTCGTTGCGCGACAGCGGCAGCACCGCCACCTTGACCGGGGCCAGCCGGGGGTCGAACCGCATCACGGTGCGCTTGTCGACGCCGCCCTTGGTGTTCGGGGCCTCGTCCTCGTCGTACGCCTCCAGCAGGAACGCCAGCACCGCGCGGGTGAGACCGGCGGCCGGCTCGATGACGTACGGCACCCAGCGCTCGTTGCGGGTCTGGTCGAAGTACGACAGGTCCACGCCGGAGTGCTTGCTGTGCGTCGACAGGTCGAAGTCGGTGCGGTTGGCCACGCCCTCCAGCTCGGCGAACTCGGTGCCGCCGAACCGGAACCGGTACTCGATGTCGACGGTGCGCTTCGAGTAGTGGGAGAGCTTCTCCTTGGGGTGCTCGTAGAAGCGCAGGTTCTCCTCGGACAGGCCGAGGTCGAGGTACCAGTTCCAGCGCTCCTGGAGCCAGTACTCGTGCCACTGCTCGTCGGAGCCGGGCTCGACGAAGAACTCCATCTCCATCTGCTCGAACTCGCGGGTGCGGAAGATGAAGTTGCCCGGGGTGATCTCGTTGCGGAACGACTTGCCGGTCTGCGCGATGCCGAACGGCGGCTTCTTGCGGGCGGCGGTCGCCACGTTGTTGTAGTTGACGAAGATGCCCTGGGCGGTCTCCGGGCGCAGGTAGTGCAGGCCCTCGTCGCTCTCCACCGGGCCGAGGTAGGTCTTCATCAGGCCGTTGAACATCTTCGGCTCGGTGAAGGTGCCCTTGTTGCCGCAGTTGGGGCAGTTCAGCTCCTGCAACGAGGTCAGCGGCTTGCCGTGCTTCTCGGCGTACGCCTCCTCCAGATGGTCGGCGCGGAACCGCTTGTGGCAGGACTGGCACTCGGTCAGCGGATCGACGAACTCGGCGAGGTGGCCGCTGGCCTCCCAGACCTTGCGGGCGAGGATGACCGCCGAGTCGAGGCCGACGACGTCGTCGCGCTGCTGGACCATCGCCTTCCACCACTGCCGGCGGACGTTCTCCTTCAACTCCACGCCGAGCGGACCGTAGTCCCACGCCGACCGGGTGCCTCCGTAGATCTCGCTGGAGGGGAAGACGAAGCCTCGGCGCTTGGCGAGGCTGACGACGGCGTCGATACGGTCGGCTGGCATGTTTCCTCCTACGCCGGCTGGCGGTCGGCGTGGCCATGAAGACGGGTGGGACCGGACGGCCCGGGACAACGGTACGACCAGCAGCGCCCCGGGCCCAGCAGAATACCGGGGACGGCTCAGCTCACCCCGCAGACCTCCATGCCGCCGCTCTGCTGGTCGGCGGCGAGGGTGACCTGCTGGGTGTCGCGCCCGCCGCCGCTGAAGGTCACGTCGACCGGCACGGTCAGGGTCTGCGGGTCGACGTCACCCACCCGGTAGCTGGCGACCGCCGGCTCCTCGGCGACCCGGCGGGTGAACTCGCCCCGCGACTCCCGCCGCCGTGCGTCCTCGCAGAGTGTGTCGTAGGCCTTGCCGTACTCCTTGGCGACCAGGGCGCGGTAGTAGTCCTCGGTGACCGCCTGGCCCTGTTCCTCGATGGCCTGCACGTTGCTGACCACCAGCCCGACGGCTGCCGCGCCACCGCCGCCGCAGCAGATCAGCAGGGCCAGCGCGCCGACGCCGAGGCCCAGCCAGAGTCGCTTGCGGCTGCCCTCGGTGGGCGGGGCGGCGAACGGCGGGGCGACCCCGGGCCCCGGGGGCGGCGGGGGGACCCCCGGGTCCGACGGCGGGGTGGGCGCGCCCGGCGGGGTGGGGGTTCCCGGGCCACCCGGGGCGGTGGGCGGCGGTGCGCCGTCCGGGCCGGGTGTCGCGGGGTACGGCGGTGGGGCTGCCGGGCCGGGAGCGGTCATAGGAGCAGGGTAGTGCCCCCGGGCCCGACGCTGCGGACACGCGGCCCGGTTCGGCTCAGCGGGGCGGACGCGCGGCCCGATCGGACCCGCTGCTGCGGACACGCAGCCGGATCAGGTTCAGCGGTGCGGACTCGCGGCCCGGTCGCTGTCGACCACGACCACCTCGCCGTCGGGGGCCGCGCCGGCCAGCGTCTCGTACGCCGAGGGTTCGTCGACCGACTCGGCGAGCAGCGGCACGGCGGTGATCTTGACGTCGAACCCCCCCAGCGCCCGCCGGTACGTCCCGACCGACTCCCACTCGGTGAGCAGGCACCAGTGCCGGGGGTCGTCGAGAGCGCGCAGCAGCTCACCGCGCCGGTAGCCGGGGCGGGCGGCGAGCGCGGCCAGCGCGGCGTGCGCCCGGGCGGTGAAGTCGTCCGCCGCCTCGACGGCGACCACGAACCGGTTGGTGACCAGCACCGGGTTCCTCCTCGTAGAGTCTGTGGGATGCAGCCTACGCAGCGTCCCCTGCTGGCCCGGGCGAACCCGACGTCGGTGTTCCTCGCCACCCTGGCGCTGGTGCTGGTGGCGCTCTTCGCACCCGGCCCGGTCGGTGGGCTGCTCCTGCTGGCGCTGGCCGCCGGGCTGGGCTGGCTGCTGACGGTCACCTGGCCGGTGCAGGCGCCGCAGACCCGGCTGATCCGGCTGGTGATGCTGACGCTGCTGGTGGCGGTGGCCCTGGTCAAACTCTTCTGACATGCACCCATGCGTTTTTGACAATCATTCTCGTTTTCACGGACAGTTGCCGACATGACCACCCGCACCCGCTTGCGCGCCCTGACCGCCGCCACCGCCCTGCTCGCCCTGACCGGTCTCACCGCCTGCTCGACCGGGGGCGCCGGGGCCGACCCGGACCGGGTGGACGTGGTCGCCGCCTTCTACCCCCTCCAGTTCGTCGCCGAGCGCGTCGGCGGGGACGCCGTCACCGTCACCAACCTCGCCAAGCCGGGCGCGGAGCCGCACGACCTGGAACTCAACCCGCGCCAGGTCGGCCAGGTCAGCGAGGCCGAGCTGGTCTTCTACCTCAAGGGCTTCCAGCCGGCGGTGGACGAGGCCGTCGCGCAGAACGCCGCTGACCGGGCCCTCGACGTGACGACCGTCGCACCGCTGCGCGACGCGACAGCCGGCGGACACGAGCACGAGGGTGAGGACGGTCACGAGGAGGAGAGCGGCGGCAAGGACCCGCACCTCTGGCTCGACCCGACCCGGCTGGCCACCGTCGCCGACAGGCTGGCCGAGCGGCTCGGCACCGTCGACCCGGACCGGGCCGCCGACTACACGACCCGGGCCCGGACGCTGCGCGGCGAGCTGGAGAAACTCGACACCGAGTACGCCGCCGGCCTGAAGACCTGCCAGCGCCGGGAGATCGTGGTCAGCCACGCCGCCTTCGGCTACCTCGCCGAGCGCTACCAACTGGAGCAGATCGGCCTCACCGGGCTCACCCCGGACACCGAGCCCGCCCCGCAGCGGCTGGCCGAGGTCGCCCGCGAGGCCCGCGAGCACCGCGCCACCACGATCTTCTTCGAGACGCTGGTCAGCCCGAAGGTCGCCGAGACCATCGCCGCCGAGGTCGGCGCGAAGACCGCGGTGCTCGACCCGATCGAAGGGCTCTCCGCTGACGGGGGTGGGGACTACCTTTCGGTGATGCGCACCAACCTGACCACGATCCGTACCGCCCTGGGGTGCTCGTGACCGCTCCCGTCATCCAGGTCGCGCACGCCACCGCCGGCTACGACGGCCGCCCGGTGCTGCGGGACGTCTCGCTGACCGTCACCGCCGGCGAGGTGGTGGCCGTGCTCGGGGCCAACGGCTCCGGCAAGTCCACCCTGATCCGGGCGGTGCTCGGGCTGGTCCCACTGGGCACCGGCACGGTCGAGCTGTTCGGCGTCCCGCAGCGCCGGTTCCGGCAGTGGCACCGGATCGGGTACGTCCCGCAGCGGCTCGGGGCCGGCAGCGGCGTACCCGCCACCGTCCGTGAGGTGGTGGCCTCGGGACGGCTGGCCCGCCGGGGCGTGCTGCGCCCGCCGGGCCGGGCCGACCGGGCCGCGGTGGACGCGGCGCTGCGCGCGGTGGGCCTCGCCGACCGGGCCGGCGACCCGGTGGCCACCCTCTCCGGCGGCCAGCAGCAGCGCACCCTGATCGCCCGCGCCCTGGCCGGCGGGCCGGAGCTGCTGGTGCTCGACGAGCCGACCGCCGGGGTCGACGCGGCCAGCCAGGAGGCGTTCGCCGGTGCGCTGCACGACTTCCTCGGCACCGGGGGCACCGTGCTGCTGGTCGCCCACGAGCTGGGTCCGCTGCGCCCGCTGATCAGCCGGGCGGTGGTGGTGCACCAGGGCGGCGTCTGCCACGACGGCCCGGTGCCCGAACCGGCCGGCCACCACGCCGAGCCCGACCACGACCACGTGCACCCGCACGGTCCCGAGGAGCCCGCCGGGCTGTGGAGCAGCTGAACGATGGACCTCTTCCAGTACGACTTCATGCAGCGGGCGCTGGTCGGCGCCCTGGTGATCGGGCTGGCCGCCCCCGCCCTCGGCATCTACCTGGTGCAGCGGCGGCTGGCCCTGATCGGTGACGGCATCGGCCACGTCGCGCTCACCGGCGTCGGGGCGGGCCTGCTGCTCAACCGGTCCCCGGTGCTGGTGGCGGTGGTCGCCGCGATCCTCGGCGCGGTCACCATCGAGCTGGTCCGGGCCCGGGGCCGGACCTCCGGCGACCTGGCGCTGGCGCTGCTGTTCTACGGCGGCATCGCCGGTGGGGTGATGCTGGTCGGCCTCTCCGACGCCAGCAGCGCCAACCTCAACGCCTACCTGTTCGGCTCGCTCACCACCACCTCCCCCGCCGACCTGGCCACCATCGCGGTGCTCGGCGCGAGCATCGCGGTGCTCATGCTGGCGCTGCGCCCGGCGCTGTTCGCGGTCTGCCACGACGAGGAGTACGCCCGGGTCGCCGGGCTGCCCGTGCGGGCGTTGAACATGCTGCTGGCGGTCGCCACCGCGGTCACCGTCACCATCGCCATGCGGGCCGTCGGCGTCCTGCTGATCAGCGCGCTGATGGTGGTGCCGGTGGCCACCGCGCAGCAGGTGACCCGGGGCTTCCGCAGCACCATGACGGCGGCCATGGCGCTCGGCCTGTTCGCCGCCGGGGCGGGGGTGTGGGTGGCGGCCACCGCCGACACCGCCCCCGGTGCCTCGGTGGTGCTGCTGGCGATCGCGTCGTTCCTCGTGGTGGCGCTTGCCGCGGCAGCCCGGCGGGTGCTGCGGCGCCGGGTCACCCCCGCCGTGGTCAGCGCGCCGGAGCCGCACGAGGTGGTGCTCCGGTGACGCCGACCGGCGTACCGTCACCGGTGTTGGTTACCGTTACGGGGTGACCGGCACCCACGGCTACGACGCCTTCGAGGGCGCGGGCGAGCTGCTCCGGGCGCTGTCCGCGCCGATCCGGCTGGCGATCGTGAGCGAGCTGGCCCAGGGTGAGCGGTGCGTGCACGAGCTGGTCGAGCAGCTCGGCGCACCCCAGCCGCTGGTCTCCCAGCACCTGCGGGTGCTGCGCGGCGCGGGGGTGGTGCGGGGTTCCCGGCGCGGCCGGGAGATCGCCTACGCCCTGGTCGACGAGCACGTCGCACACATCGTCGCCGACGCGGTCAGCCATGCCGGGGAGGGGCCGTCGTCCCCCGGCGAGCAGGCGACCGGGCGCGCGGGGGGTGCCGGGCGGCCCGCGTCGTGGCACGCTGTCGGCCGTGAAGATCTACGCTGACCGTTTTCCGGTCGCCCTCCGTCAGTTCCTCACCGATCTCCTCGTCGTCGCCTGGGTCTACGCGGCGATCCGCTTCGCGATGTGGCTGTACGACCTGGTGGAGAAGCTCGCCGTACCGGGGCGGAAGCTGGAGGGGGCCGGCGGCGGCCTCGCCGACAACCTGGCCGAGGCCGGCGGCAAGGTGGGCCGGGTGCCGCTGGTCGGCGACGAGCTGACCGGCCCGTTCACCAAGGCCGCCGACGCCGCCCGTGCGGTGGCCGAGGCCGGCCGCGACCAGCAGGACCTGGTGGGTCAGCTCGCGTTGGCGTTGAGCATCGCGGTGCTGGTCTTCCCGCTCGGGCTGGTGCTGTTCGGTTGGCTGCCGCTGCGGCTGCGGTGGATGCGCCGGGCCGCGTCGGCGAAGGCCCTCGCTGCCGGGCCGGCCGGCCGGGACCTGCTGGCGCTGCGCGCGCTGACCAGTCAGCCGCTGCGCCGGCTGACCCGGATCGACCCGGACGTGGCGCAGGCGTGGCGGCGCGGCGACGACGCCACCGTCGACGCGCTCGCCGCCCTGGAGCTGCGCCGACTCGGCCTGCGCGGTGGCCGCTAGGCACCGTCCCCTGTTGTGTCCCCCCGGCCCGCAGGCTTAGATGATGGTGAATGTCTTACGCCTGGTGGCCGTCGGCACGCACGGCCTGGAGAGGGGGCGTCCCATGCCCGTGTCCCGTATCAGGTCGATCATCGCGGCCGGGGCAGCCGGGGTGGTGGCGGTGCTGGCCGCCACGCTCGTCGGCCTGCCCCCGGCCCGAGCCGCCACCGGTGACGGCTCCCCCACCGACGCGAACATCGCCTTCGTCGGCCGCTGGGACCGCAGCAACAGCAGCGCGTACGTGCCGAACTGGGCGGGCGCCTATCTGAAGACCGGGTTCACCGGCACCACGGTCAAGCTGCGGCAACGCCGGACCATCGACCTCTACTACAGCATCGACGGGGCCGACTTCCGCTACCTGACCAACGTCAGCGGCACGGTCGACCTCACCCCGACCCCGCTGCGCGCCGGCAACCACACGCTGGTGGTGTCGTACCGGGTGGTCGCCGGCTCGTACACCGGGGACGCGGTGTTCCAGGGGCTCACCCTCGACCCGGGCGCGCGGACCCTGCCGGCGGTGGTGCGGCCCCGGCTGATCGAGTTCGTCGGCGACTCCATCACCCTCGGCACCACCTCGTCCCGCACGGCGCTGACCGCGTACGGCTGGCTGACCGGCGAGCAGCTCGGCACCGAACACACCCAGCTCGGCTACGGCGGAGGCTGCCTGGTCGCCACCGCCGACGGCTGCGTCAGCGTCGCCAGCCAGTTCCTCCGCACCGGGTACGCGGCGAACAGTCCGGCCTGGGACTTCAGCCGCTACCAGGCCGACGCCGTGGTGATCAACCTGGGCACCAACGACCGCAGTCACGGGGTGGGTGGCGCGGACTTCCAGAACCAGTACGCCACGTTCATCCGTACCGTGCGGGGTAGGTACCCGCGCGCGGCGATCTTCGCGCTGCGCACCTTCAGCGGCCGGTACGCCGCGGAGACCGCCGCCGCCGTCAGCACGGTCACCGGCGGCGGCGACCGCAACGTGTTCTACGTGGACACCACCGGCTGGCTGCCGGCCGACGGGTTGAGCGACTCGGTGCACCCGAACGACGCCGGGCACCGGGCGATCGCGGCCCGGCTCGCCCCGGTCGTCGCGGCGAAGCTGTCCACCACGCCGACGCCCACCCCCACCACGGCACCGCCCACCACCGCACCCCCGACCACCGCACCCCCGACCACGCCGCCGGCCACCACCGCGCCGCCGGTGACCACGCCGCCGGCCGGCGCGACCGGGTGCGCCGTCGGGTACGCGGTCACCGGGCAGTGGCAGGGTGGCTTCCAGGGTGAGGTGACGATCCGCAACACCGGCACCGCCCCCGTCGACGGCTGGACGCTGCAGTGGAGCTTCGCCGACGGCCAGCGGATCAGCCAGGCCTGGAACGCGGGCTACACGCAGAGCGGCGGCACCGTCCGGGCGACCAACGCCGGCTGGAACGGCACGATCGCCCCCGGCGCGACGACCAGCTTCGGCTTCCTGGCCGACGTCACCGGTGCGAACAACCGGCCCGCCGGCTTCACCCTCAACGGCACCGCCTGCACGCTGTCCTGACCGCGGTCGGGCGGCCCCGGACCGGGGCCGCCCGACCGCACACCGTCAGCGCAGGTAGGCCGCGAGGCCGAGCTGCTGGTTACGCAGGGCGGTGGCCACCACACCGGCGATCTGCCGGGCCCCGGCCGTCTCGAAGTGGGTGTGGTCGGCGCAGAAGAACGCGCCCACCGCGCCCGAGTTGTAGTCGCCGTTGTTCGGGCAGAGCTTGAGCGTGTTGTAGAGCGTGTAGCTCAGCTTGTGCAGGTCGATGACGGGGACGTTGTTGGCCCGCCCCGCGTCGAAGGTCTCGGTGAGGAAGCCCCGGTTGCCCACGGCGGTGCCGCCCGAGCAGGTGATCGCGGCGGCCGGGGTGAGGAAGACCGGGTACGCGCCACGCTGCTGGGCCGCGCGGGCCATCACGCCGAGCAGTTCCTTGTAGCGGGCCGAGCCGACGTGCCGGTTGCAGGTGGCGCTGCCGTCGTTGATGCCGAACTGGATGAACAGGTAGTCGCCGGCCTTCATCCCGCCGTTGGCGTTCAGCATCGCCTGCCAGCGGGTCGAGTAGGTCTGCGGGTTGATGACGCACTCGCCGGCCGCGTTCATCGTGGTGGTGACGTTCGGGTCGTACAGCCAGGTCTGGATGCTGCGTCCGCCGACCGCGCTGTTGACCACGGTGGCGTTGGCGTTGAGGTACTGGCCGAACTGGTTGCCCCAGCCCACCGGGCAGGCCCCGCTGGACGACGGGTTGGCGACCGTGGAGTCCCCCGCCAGCCACACGGTGACCGGCGGCTGCGTCGAGGGCGTCGGGGTGGGGGTCGGCGTCCGGGTCGGGGGCGGCGTGGGGGTGAGGGTGGGCGTCGGGGTCGGGGTGGGCGGCGGCGGGCAGGGGGTGACGGTCGGGGTCGCGCCGGTGCAGGAGACCCCGTTGAGCGCGAACCCGGTGGGCACCGGGTTCGCGGTGGTCCACGCGCCGTTGAAGCCGAAGCTGACGCCGGCCCCGGTCCCGATGGCGGCGTTGTAGCCGACGTCCTTCGCGCTGACCGCCGTCCCGGTCTGGGTGACGGTGGCGTTCCACGCCTGGCTGACCCGCTGCCCGCTGGCGAACGCCCAGGTGAGCGTCCAGCCGGTGACCGGGTCACCGAGGTTGGTGATGGTGACGTCCGCGCCGAAGCCGCCCTGCCACTCGCTGGTGACCTTGTAGTCGACCCGGCAGCCGGTGGCCGCCGCGGTGGCGTTGCCCGCCGCGACCGCCACGCCGCCCGCGAGGACCGCCAGGGTGATCGCGCCGAGTCCGGCGATCCGTCGTCGCGCTGCTCTCATGGTGTGCTCCTAGTCGCCGGTGCCGGGCCGGCGTCGCCCGCCCCCATCTGGACGGCCGCCCGAGCCCCGCGACGATGGCCGCACCCGGGACGGGAGGAGGCAGAAATCGATGTTACTCGATATCAATACGCTCTCCCACCTCCGCCCGGTCGGACCGGCGCACCGGGCGACGCCGCACCCGGCCGTGGCCGGTCGAGCTCGGTCGTCGGGCACCACCACCGGCTCGTCTAGGGTGGTGCGGTGCTCTACTTCCTGATCGTGATCGCCGTGCTGCTGCTGGCGTACGCCGCTGTGCTGGTCAGCTTCGTCCGGCGCGGCCGCAGGATCCCGCCGCAGGCGTACCTGGTGCTGGCGCTGCTCAACGGGCTCATCCTGGCGGCCGTGCTGGCCTGGGCCATCGCCCGCTGACCCACCGGCCGGTGGACGGGCCGGGGGCCCGCCCCGGCCGCCGTCGGCCAGGACGGGCCCCCGGCCCACCGCATCCACCACCACCCGCGGCGGGATCAGTCGCCGTTGAGCACCACCGGGTCGTCATCGTCGTCGTCGATGTCGTCCTCGCCCCAGTTGCGCCGGGCGAACGGCAGGATCACCCAGAAGGTCAGGAACCACAGGCCGGTGATCACGGTGAGCACCACGGCGATGCCGGTGTCGAGCACGAAGTCGGCGATCAGCAGGACCGCGCTCACCATCGCGACCAGCATGAAGGCCAGCCCGCCGGAGGCCATCCGGTGCGCGAAGCGGACCAGTTCCGGCTTGCGGCCCTGGCGGAACAGCGCCCGGTGGAAGGCGACCGGCGAGATGATCATCGCGGTGGCCGCGGCGGCGGACAGCAGGGCGAGGATGTAGACGTCCCGCTGGAACTCGCTGGTCCGGGTGAACCCGTTACTGAACGGCAGGGTCAGCAGGAAGGCGAAGAGGATCTGCACGCCGGTCTGGGCGACCCGCAGTTCCTGGAGCAGATCGGCGAAGTTGCGTTGCCATCGCTGCTTCTCGGATTCCTTCGACACGCGCTACCTCCGGTTCAGACGGTACGACCGACGGGGGGCACCCCCCGTCGGCAGCAACGCCTGTGCCCGATCCGCGATCGCCCGAAACCGATTCACGAACCCCGATCGGCCCGCGTGGGCGGATCCTCAGGCCGAGCCGTGCACGCGGGCCAGGATCACCTCGGCCAACGGGCCCGGCGCCTCGTCGGGAATCCAGTGGGTCACCCCGGAGAGCACCACGAACCGGTAGTCCCCCGACACGTGCCGGACGCACGCCTGCGCGGCGGCCCGCCCGATCGCCACGTCCCGGTCACTCCACACGTAGCTGGTCGGCACACCCACCGGACCGACCGCCTTCATGTCCCGCCCCGACATCGCCCGGTACCAGTTCAGAGCCCCGGTCAACGCGCCGGGCGTCCGCAGCGGCCCGGCGTACCCGGCCACCCGGGCCGGGTCGCCGACGCCGGACAGCAGCCGGCGCAGCACCACCCCCCGCCCGGCCAGCAGCACCCGCTCCGCCAGGCCCGCCCGGCGGAACAACGCCATGTACGCCGAGCGCGCCCGCTGCCGGCGGTCGGTGGCCAGCGCGTACCCGAAGGCGGCCGGGTGCGGCACCGAGACCGCGGTGAGGGTACGCACCCGCTGCGGATGCCCCGCGGCCAGCGCCCAGGCGACGACCGCGCCCCAGTCGTGCCCCACCACGTGCGCGGTGTCGACGCCCAACGCGTCCAGCACCGCCACCGCGTCGGCGACCAGCTCCGGCAGCCGGTAGGCAGCCACCTCGGCGGGACGGGCCCCGGGCGAGTAACCCCGCTGGTCGGGTGCGTACGTGCGCAGCCCGGCGGCGTGCAGGGCGGGCGTCACCGCGTCCCACTCCCCACCGTGCTGGGGGAAGCCGTGCAGCAGCAGCACCACGTCGCCGCCCTCGGGGCCACCGGCCCGTACGTCGAACGTCAGTCCCCGCGCCGCTACCCGCATGATCGTCAGACTACCCAGTGACCCGGACCCCCTCCCGGGCGTGCAATGCCGGGAACCATGACCTGCTGGGCCGTTGCCGCAGGTCGGTGCTAGCGTCTGCCGAGACAACTTCACATCCGACAGGGGAGCGCACAGCGCTGAGAGTGCGGGCACCGCCCGCAGACCCTCGAACCTGATCTGGGTAATGCCAGCGCAGGGAGTTCGGTCGACCTCCAGCCGCGCCGCCGTCCGGCTACCGCCGGGCGCGGCGTGCGTCTTCTCCTGGTTCGATCGCTGGACTGGGAGCACCGACATGCAGCACACCACCACCAACCGGTGGCGCACGATCGACATCGTGGTCGCCGCCGTGATCGCCGTGGCCTTCGGGGTCATCTTCTGGGCCTGGGGCCTGGTCTGGAAGGCCGCCGATCCGGTCTTCGCCGCCGCACCGGCCAGCCAGGCCGTGATGTACGGGGTGTGGCTCGTCCCGGCCGTGCTCGGCGGCCTGGTGATCCGCAAGCCGGGGGCGGCCCTGTTCTGCGAGGCCGTCGCCGCCACCGTCTCCGCGCTGCTCGGTGCGGAGTGGGGCGGCATCACCATCGTCCAGGGCCTGATCCAGGGTCTCGGCGCGGAACTGGCCTTCGCCGCGTTCCGCTACCGGGCGTACCGGCTGCCGGTGGCGGTGCTCGCCGGGGCGCTGACCGGGCTGAGCGCCGCCCTGTTCGACTTCTTCGTCTGGAACTCCGAGTACGCACTGGTCAGCTACCGTCTGCCGTACGCGGCGCTGACCGTGCTCAGCGCCGCCGTCGTCGCCGGCGTCGGCGGCTGGTACCTGACCCGGGCGCTCGCCGAGACCGGGGTGCTCGACCGGTTCCCCGCCGCCCGCGACCGCACGCTCGTCTGAGGCTGCCGTGGCGGGCGCGGAAGGGTCGGCGGCGTGGCCGGGGTGAGGCTGGGCGGCTTCGGCTGGCGGCACGCCGGGCGGCGGGCCTGGGCGGTACGCGGGGTCGACCTGCGCATCGACCACGGGGAACGGGTGCTGCTGCTGGGGCCGTCCGGGGCCGGCAAGAGCACCCTGCTCGCCGCGCTGGCCGGGCTGCTGCCGGCGGACTCCGGCGAGCAGGAGGGCACCGTCGAGATCGACGGCCTCGACCCGGCCAAGGCCCGCGAGCGGGTCGGCACCGTCTTCCAGGACCCGCAGTCCCAGCTCGTGATGGCCCGCTGCGGCGACGACGTCGCGTTCGGCCTGGAGAACCGGGGGGTACCCGGCGACGAGATCTGGCCCCGGGTGGACGAGGCGCTGCGTCGGGTCGGTTTCCCGTACCACCGGGACCGGCCCACCGCGGCGCTGTCCGGCGGCGAGCAGCAGCGGCTCGCCCTGGCCGGCGTGCTGGCGCTGCGGCCGGGGCTGCTGCTGCTCGACGAGCCGACGGCCAACCTCGACCCGGCCGGCGCGGACCTGGTCCGCACGGCGGTGGCCGGCGCGTTGGACCCCGACACCACCCTGGTCCTGGTCGAACACCGGGTCGCCGACGCCCTGCCCCTGGTCGACCGGGTGGTGGTGCTCACCCCCGGCGGCGGGGTGCGGGCCGACGGGACACCGGAGACGGTCTTCGCCGCGCACGGTGCCGCGCTCGCCGCCGAGGGGGTGTGGGTGCCCGGCCACCCCACCGTGACCCGGCCGGCCGCCGGACCGCCCGGCGGGTCGTTGCTCACCGCCGACCGGCTCGGCCTGCCGCCCCGGCTGGCCCCCACCGACCTGGCCGTACGCGCCGGCGAGGCGCTCGCCGTCGTCGGCCCGAACGGGGCCGGCAAGTCCACCCTCGCGCTGCTGCTCGGCGGGCTGCTCCGCCCCGGGGCCGGCCGGCTGACCGCCACCGCCGCACTGGCCGACGGGGACACCCGTACGCCCCCGCACCGGTGGCGGGCACCCGCCCTGGCCGGCCGGATCGGTTCGGTCTTCCAGGACCCGGAGCACCAGTTCGTCACCCGCACCGTCCACGACGAACTGGCCCTCGGTCCGCGCCGCACGGGTCGCCCCGAACCGGCCGTCCGGGCCACCGTGGACGCTCTGCTGGAGCGGCTGCGGCTGACCCGCCTCGCCGGGGCCAACCCGTACACCCTCTCGGGTGGGGAGGCCCGGCGGCTCAGCGTCGCGACCGCCCTGGCCACCGCGCCCCGGCTGCTGATCTGCGACGAACCCACCTTCGGCCAGGACCGCCGCACCTGGGGTGAGCTGGTCGACCTCTTCGCCGACCTGCGCGACGCCGGACACGGCGTGGTCACCGTCACCCACGACGGGGACTTCGTCGCCGCGCTCGCCGACCGGACGGTCACCCTGCGCGCCGCCCGGGAGCAGCCGTGACCGCCCCCGCCCCGCTCCCCCACACCGCCCCGGACGCCCTCGCGTGGGGGTGGGCATGATCGGGCTGGAACCCGTCGCGACGCCCGGTGCGCCGCTGGCCCGGCGTAACCCGGTGGCGAAGCTCGCGGCCGGGCTGGTCTTCTCGTTCCTGCTGGTGGCCAGCCTCGACCCGGTCGCGCCGGCGGTGGCGATCGCCATCGAACTGGCGCTGCTGCCACTGTTCGGCATCCGCTACCGGGTACTGGCCCGGCGGGCGTGGCCGCTGCTCGCCGGTGCCGTCGGCATCCTGGTCACCCTGGTGCTGTTCGCCGCCGACCGTTCCGGCCGGGTGCTCTGGGCGGCCGGACCGCTGCTGGTCACCTCGGGAGTCCTGGTCACCGCACTGGGACTGGTGTTGCGGATGCTCGCGGTCGCCCTGCCCGGGGTGATCGTCTTCGCCACCACCGACCCGACCGACCTGGCCGACGCGCTGGTGCAGAACGCGAAGGCCCCGGCCCGCTTCGCCATCGGCGCACTGGCCGCGTTCCGGCTGGTGCCACTGCTCGGTCAGGAGTGGCAGATGTTGACCATGGCGCGCCGGGCCCGGGGGGTGGACGCCGGCCGTAACCCGGCGGCCCGGCTGCGGCTCTTCGCCGCCACGGCGTTCGCCCTGCTGGTGGGGGCGATCCGGCGCGGCACCCGGCTGGCGGTCGCGATGGACGCCCGCGGCTTCGACGCCGGCACCCCGCGTACGGTGGCCCGCCGCCAGGTGTTCCGCCCGGCCGACTGGCTGCTCGTCGCCGGAGCAGCCGTCCTGGCCGGCGGCGCCCTCGCGGTCAGCGTCGCCCTGGGCACCTTCCGCCCCCTGATCGGCTGATCCGCCCGCACGGCCCGCCGAACGGCAGGCCGCCGATGCAATGGAGCCGAAACAGCGGTATCCGAACGCTCGGACACCGCTGTTTCGGCTCACTGGGTAACGGGCCGCCGGCCCGGACGGGCCCCGACCGAGGCGGGTCAGCTGCGGCGGAAGGCGTACCGGCGGTTCTGGCCCTGGGCGGTGGTGGAGCCGGCCCGGACCGACCGGCCCGACCGCGACGGCGGTGGGGGCGGCGTCGGCCGGGCGGCGGCGTCCGGGTGGGACGACGCGACGGCGAGGGGAACCGGGCGCGCGGGCGTCACGGTCAGTGCCGCGAGCGCCGACGCGTCCACCTCCACCGGGGACGGTACGGAACGACGGGACTTCTTCGGACTGCGCTTGGCGGGCATACGCTGCCTCCTGACGAGGTGCGGAGGGCCGCCCTGCCACACGGGCGGAGGGCGGGCGGTCGACGGACGGGATCTGCTCCGGACGGCCGGCCACGGGTCATCCCCTGCGGGGAGAAGTGGGAGACGCGGACGCCCGAGCACGCGGACCCGCGGCCTCGGCGGCGGGTCGGCTCTGGAGAGAAGGGCGTCAGATGCGCATGCCGTCACGCTAGCCGACCCCCGCACCCGACGCACCCGCTTTTCCCCGACGACGGTCACGGCCGACGGCGGCGGCCCCCGTCGGGCACACGAGACCACCCTGTGACACTGGGTGGACGGCGACCAGCCGGCCCTCGCGGGCGCGCGATACGGTCGCAGCACACAGGTGACGTGAGAGGTGGCGGGTACGACATGACGCAACAGGCGACGGCGCAGATCGGCGTGACCGGGCTGGCGGTGATGGGTCGCAACCTGGCCCGGAACCTGGCCCGCAACGGGTTCACCGTGGCGGTGCACAACCGTTCCCCGGAGCGCACCCGCAGCCTGGTCGCCGAGCACGGCGACGAGGGCACCTTCGTGCCGTCGGAGTCGCTGGCCGACTTCGTCGGCTCGCTGGAGCGGCCCCGCGCGGTGATCGTCATGGTCAAGGCGGGTGCCCCCACCGACGCCGTCATCGACGAGCTGGTGCCGCTGCTGGAGGAGGGCGACATCGTCGTCGACGCCGGCAACGCCCACTTCGCCGACACCCGCCGCCGGGAGGAGACGCTGCGCGAGCACGGGCTGCACTTCGTCGGCACCGGCGTCTCCGGTGGCGAGGAGGGCGCGCTGCTCGGGCCGAGCATCATGCCGGGCGGCTCGGCGGAGTCCTACCAGAAGCTCGGGCCGATGTTCGAGAAGATCGCCGCGCAGGTGGACGGCGTCGCGTGCTGCCAGCACGTCGGCCCCGACGGCGCCGGCCACTTCGTCAAGATGGTCCACAACGGCATCGAGTACGCCGACATGCAGCTCATCGCCGAGGCGTACGACCTGCTGCGGGCCGGGCTGGGGGCGACCCCGGCGGAGATCGCGGAGATCTTCCGGGAGTGGAACACCGGCGAGTTGGAGTCGTTCCTCATCGAGATCACCGCCGACGTGCTGGCGCACACCGACGCCGCCACCGGCAAGGCGTTCGTCGACGTGGTGCTCGACCAGGCCGAGCAGAAGGGCACCGGCCGCTGGACGGTGCAGATCGCCCTCGACCTGGGCATCCCGATCACCGGCATCGCCGAGGCGACCTTCGCCCGGTCGCTGTCCGGGCACGCCGGCCAGCGCGAGGCGGCCCGCCGCACCTTCGGCGACGCGGGCGAGAAGTGGCAGGTCGAGGACCGGGACGCGTTCGTCGAGGACGTCCGTCGGGCACTGCTGGCCAGCAAGATCGTCGCGTACGCGCAGGGCTTCGACCAGATCCGGGCCGGCAGCCGCGAGTACCACTGGGACATCGACCTGGGCGGCACCGCCACCATCTGGCGGGGTGGCTGCATCATCCGGGCGCGCTTCCTCGACCGCATCCGCGAGGCCTACGACTCGCAGCCGGAGCTGCCGACGCTGCTGGTCGCCCCGTACTTCGCCGACGCGGTGAGCGACGGCGTGCCGAGTTGGCGTCGGGTGGTGGCGGACGCGGCGCGGGCCGGCGTGCCCACCCCGGCCTTCTCCTCGTCGCTCGCCTACTTCGACGCGCTGCGCGCGGAGCGGCTGCCGGCGGCCCTGATCCAGGGCCTGCGGGACAACTTCGGCGCGCACACCTACCACCGGATCGACCGGGAGGGCGCGTTCCACACCCTGTGGGCGACCGCCGACCGCTCCGAAGTGGCCGGCTGACCGCACCCGCCCGACGCCGGTGCGGTGTCCGCACCGCACCGGCCCCGGGGCGGCGTGTCCGCCCGGGGCCGTGAGGACACGACGAACCGGTTCGGCGGGGCGTTCTCACGACATGGGCCCGGATACCGGTCCACGGCGGTCCGGCTGACCGGTGGCCGGCGGGGCCGGAGCTTCCGCCGGGCCGGTTGCCGGGACGGTCAGCGGGACGCCGGCCCGACCGGCGCACCTGCGGGCGGCCGGTCGGTGCCGTCCGGACGGCCGGCCGTCACCAGAACCGGCGACGGCGGGCCTTCTGCGGGCGCAGCACGTCGGCGCCCCGGGTCAGCATCCGGCTCACCCTGCTGGGGCCGCGACGGGCCTCCAGGGTGTGGCTCAGCCGGCGGGCGCCCGCCGCGGCCAGCGGCACGGCGACCGCCATGACCGCCCACTGTGCGATCCGCTTCTGAATCATGAGTGCTCACCCCTCCGCGATTGGCTGCTCACCAGGGGATACCCCGACGGTGAGATCACCAACCGTGGCCGGTCAGCGCGGCGGGGCGACCGGGTTGGGCAGCGCGCCGCCGAACCGGCGGTCCCGCTGGGCGTACAGCTCGCACGCGTACCACAGGTGGCGGCGGTCGAAGTCCGGCCAGAGGGTGTCCAGGAACACCAGCTCCGCGTACGCCGACTGCCAGAGCATGAAGTTGGAGATCCGTTCCTCGCCGGAGGGGCGCAGGAAGAGATCGACCTCGGGGACCTCCGGGTGGTAGAGGTACTTCGCCACGGTCTTCTCGGTGATCCTGTCCGGGTCGAGCCGACCGGCGGCCACCTCCCGGGCGATCGCGGCGGCGGCGTCGGCGATCTCGGCCTGGCCGCCGTAGTTGACGCAGAACTGCAGGGTCAGCGTCGAGTTGCCCCGGGACATCTCCTCGGCGGTCTGCAACTCGGCGATGACGCTCTTCCACAGCCGGCCCGCCCGCCCCGACCACACCACCCGTACGCCCAGGTCGACGAGCTGGTCGCGGCGGCGGCGGATGACGTCCCGGTTGAAGCCCATCAGGAAACGGACCTCGTCCGGTGAACGCCGCCAGTTCTCGGTGGAGAAGGCGTACGCCGACAGGTAGGGCACGCCCAGCTCGATCGCCCCCTCGACGGTGTCGAAGAGGCTGAACTCGCCCTGCTCGTGACCCTTGGTGCGGGGCAGGCCGCGCTCCTTGGCCCAGCGGCCGTTGCCGTCCATCACCACCGCGACGTGCTTCGGCAGCGCCTCGGCGGGCAGCGCCGGTGGACGGGCCCCCGACGGGTGCGGGGTCGGCGGCACCGGCTCCCGCCGGCCGGACCTCAACGATCGGATCACTCGGTCATCTCCCTGTCCACACCCTCCACACCCACCCGGGGCGGCAGCACCCGACCACCCGGCGCACCACCGGCGTCCCCGGCCGGCCCGCCGCCCACCGGGCCGGTGTCCGGCACACCGGTCGGCGGGCCACCCCGGTCGACCAGCGGCAGCGAGCGTAGCGCGCGTTCCAGGTGCCACTGCAGGTGCGCCGCGACCAGGCCGCTGCACTCCCGGCGTACCCCGGTGGCGGTGGCGTCGGCGACCTGCCAGTCGCCGCTGGTGAGGGCGGTCATCAGGTCGATGGTGGCCGGCGCGGGGTGGGCCGCGCCGGGCGGCCGGCAGTCCGGGCAGACCGCCCCGCCCGCCGGTACGGAGAACGCCCGGTGCCGCCCCGGGGTGCCGCAGACCGCGCAGGCGGTCAGGGCCGGCGCCCACCCGGCGAGGCTCATCCCGCGCAGCAGGTAGGCGTCGAGCACCAGCGTGGTGGCATGCTCGCCCAGGGACAGCGCCTTGAGCGCGCCGAGGGTGAGCTGGAAGAGCCGCAGCGACGGTTCCCGCTCGACGGGGGTGAGACGTTCGGCCGTCTCCGCGATCGCGCTCGCCGCCGTGTACCGGGGGTAGTCCCCGAGGAAGCGCCGGCCGTACAGGTCGATGCCCTCGACCTGGCTGACGCTGTGCAGCGAACTGCCGGTGTTGCCCTTCGGGTCCCCGGCGAGCTGGAGGTCGACGTGCCCGAACGGTTCCAGCCGGGCACCGAACTTGCTGGTGGTGCGGCGTACCCCCCGGGCCACCGCGCGCAGCCGGCCGTGCCGGCGGGTCAGCAGCGTGATGATCCGGTCGGACTCGCCCAGCTTCTGCACACGCAGCACCACCGCGTCGTCGCGGTAGAGCTGTCGGCGGTACCCGGCCATCGGGTCATTCTCTCTCGGGGTGGGAAATCAGGGTCGGATCGGGGTGGGTGGGCGCTGCGCCCCGGATGTGCGCCGGGGTGCGGCGGTCGTAGGTTGCTGGTCATGGCACTTCCCCGCAGCGCGGTCGCCCTCGGCGCGACCGCCGCCCTCATCCTCGCCACCGGGTGCGACACACTCGCGTTCCGGCGGCTGGACTTCGACACCACCGAGGCGGCGAAGATCGCCCGGATCACCGTCCGGCCCGGTTCCGGGGACGTCGTGGTGCGGGCCACCGGCCCGGCCACCGGGGTACGCGTCAAGCGGGTGCTCCGCTACCAGGGTGACCAGCCCGACACCACGTACCAGATCACCGGCGACGAACTGGTGCTGGACACCGGCTGCGGCCCCCGCTGCTCGGTGTCGTACGAGGTGACCGCCCCGCCCGGAGTGCGGGTGCAGGGCGAGACCGGCTCCGGCGACGTCGAGCTGGCCAAGATCGGCTCGGTCGACTTCTCCCTGGGCTCGGGCAACCTGCGGATCGCCGACGCCAGCGGCCCGGTGCGGGCCGAGACCCGCTCGGGCAACATCGAGGTGCTCAACGTCACCGGACCGGTCGACCTGCGGGCGTCCTCCGGTGACGTCACCGGCACCCGGCTCGGTGGCGACGTCTTCGCCGAGACCGACTCCGGCAACATCACGCTCCTGCTGAGCACCGCGGCCTCGGCGCGGGCCCACGCCGGCAGCGGGGACGTCGAGCTGACGGTGCCGGCGGGTCGCTACCGGGTGAAGTCGAACGTCGACTCGGGGGAGGCCGAGATCGGGGTGACCAACGATCCGACGGCGTCGCTGGTGCTCGACCTCGAGGCCGGCAGCGGGAACGTGACGGTCGTGCAGCGGTGAGGCGTCCCGGCGTACCTCACCGGGCCCTGGTCCCGGCGGTGTCGGCCCCGGCCGCCCGGGGGGCCGGGACGACGGGCGTCGCCGGCACCGGTCGGGCCGGCCGCCGGCCGGGGACCAGCTCGGGGCGGCGGCGGGCCGCCACGTCCTCGACCCAGCCGACCAGCAGGGTCACCACGCCGACCAGGAGGAAGACCAGCACCACCCGGATCGCCAGCCCCCACGGGTCGCGGGTCGACCAGCCGACCAGCCCGACCAGCGGGGTGAGCGCCACCACGAAGGGCATGTGCCACAGGTAGATGGTCAACGCGCGCCGGTTCACGATCGTCACCAGCCGGCCGACGATCCGGTTGCGGTCCACCCAGGCGGCCGTGGTCGGGGCCCGGCCGATGACGACCAGGATGAACGCCGCCGACCACAGGGCGTTGCCCAGCGGGATGTCGTTGAGGTCGTAGCCGCGTGGCCCGGGGTGGGCGAGGATCCAGCCGGCGCCGGCCCCGGCCAGCAGCAACGCCATGGGCACCAGCACCCGGCCGGCCAGCCGGCGCAGCAGCCCGTCGTGGTGGGCGAAGCCGAGCAGCCAGGCGCCGAAGTACAGGCCGAAGTCGCGCAGCACCGCCGAGGTGGTGGTCAGCAGGCCCGCCTCGACCGCGATCAACAGCAGGTAGGGGGCGGCCAGGGTGGGCAGCGGGGCCCGACGGAACAGCCACAGCGCCACCGGGGAGGCGAGCACGAACCACAGGTAGTCCCGCAGGTACCAGATCGGGCTGAGCGCGAGCGCACCCCAGTAGTTGGCCGGTGGGTCGGTGACGGGGAACAGCCAGAGCACCACCCGGGGGGTGAACGCCAGCCCGTTGAGCAGCATCGCCGGGACGAAGACCACCGCCACCACCCACAGCGAGGGCAGCAGCCGACGCAGTCGACGCCCGACGGCGGGCACGCCGGACCGGTCCAGTGACGCCGCCATCAGCGACCCGGCCAGGGCGAACATGACCGACATGGCCGGGAAGACCAGCGTCAGCGAGGCCAGCCCGGTGACGTGGTAGACCACGACCCGGACGACGGCCAGGAACCGGAGCAGATCCAGATATCGGTTACGCATCAGGCTGCATCTATGTGGGGGGCGGGATGGACGTCCCCTACCCTGCGCACCCGACCTGTGAAACCGCTGCTAATCGGTGCCTGACGTGAAACTTCCCATATCAGTGTCCGAATTCCACCCGGCGTACGGGATCAGAAACCCAGCTTGCGCAACTGCTTCGGATCGCGCTGCCACTCCTTGGCGACCCGGACGTGCAGATCCAGGTAGACCCGGGTGCCGAGCAGTTCCTCGATCTGCCTACGGGCGGTGGTGCCGACCTCCTTGAGCCGGCTGGCCCGGTGGCCGAGCACGATCGCCTTCTGGCTGGGCCGCTCGACGTAGACGTCGGCGTAGATCTTCATGAGCTGACCCTCGGGGATCATCTCCTCCACCACCACGGCGATCGAGTGCGGCAACTCGTCGCGGACCCCCTCCAGCGCCGCCTCCCGGATCAGCTCGGCGACCAGCACCTGCTCCGGCTCGTCGGTGAGCATGTCGTCCGGGTAGAGCTGCGGCGACGGCGGCAGGTGACCTGTCATAACGTCGACCAGGATGTCCACCTGGTGTCCGGAGACCGCGCTGACCGGCACCACGGCGGCGAAGTCACCCAGCTCGCTGACCGCGAGCAACTGCTCGGCCAGCCGCCGCTTGTCGACCAGGTCGGTCTTGGTGACCACGGCGATGACGGTGGCCTTCAACTCGCTCAGCTCGCCGCTGATGAACCGGTCACCCCGGCCCACCGGCTCGTCGGCCGGAATGCAGAGGCCGATCACGTCGACCTCCGTCCAGGTGGTGCGCACCAGGTCGTTGAGGCGCTCGCCGAGCAGGGTCCGCGGCCGGTGCAGGCCCGGCGTGTCCACCAGCACCAGCTGCGAATCCGGCCGGTGCAGCACGGCCCGGATGACGTGCCTGGTGGTCTGCGGCTTGTTGGAGGTGATCGCGATCTTGGTGCCGACGATCGCGTTGGTCAGGGTCGACTTGCCGGCGTTCGGCCGCCCGACGAAACACCCGAAACCCGCACGGTACGGCCGCTGCTCCACGCCGGTCACTCGATCACCGTGCCGAGGACCGTCCCGTCCGGCGCGGCCACGTGGATCGGCGCGTCGGCGGACAGGTCCCGTACCGCGGCGTGACCCGCCCCGTCCAACGTCGACGCCTCGGTCACCACCACCGCCGCCTCCAGCCGGCTCGCCCCGGCCGCCGCCGCCGACGCGACCGCGAGCTGCAACGCCGTGACCGTCAACGAGGGCAGCGTGACACTCGCCGCCGCGTACGTCCGGCCGTCCTGGTCGCGGACCGCCGCGCCCTCCACGGCGGACACCCGGGCACGGGCACCACGGGCCAGCACGACCAGCTTGCCGTCCTCGGCACTCAACTCGGCCGGATCGGACGGGGTGGGCCGGGCGGCCGGCTCGACGGGTGTCTCAGGCATCGGCGGGTTGCCTCTCCTCGGTGCTGTGCTGACTGTCAGGGGAATCGGGTCCGTCCGACGGCACCCGGCTGACCAGCACGCTGTCTATCCGGTTACGTCGGCCGGTGGTGCCCTCGGCGACCAGTTTGAGGCCGGCCACCTCGGCGTCGGCACCCGGGATCGGCACCCGCCCCAAGGCCTGCGCCAACAGGCCACCGACCGTCTCCACCTCGTCGGTGGGCAGTTCGGTGTCGAACAGCTCGCCCAGGTTCTCCACCGGCAGCCGGGCGGTGACCCGCACCGCGCCGTCGGCCAGGTGCTCCACCGGCGGGCGCTCGACATCGTACTCGTCGGTGATCTCGCCGACGATCTCCTCCAGGATGTCCTCGATGGTGACCAGGCCGCCGGTGCCGCCGTACTCGTCGACGACGATGACCAGGTGGTTGCGGGCGGCCTGCATCTCCGACAGCAGGTCGTCTACCGGCTTGGACTCCGGCACGAACGTCGCCGGCCGCATCAGCTCGGCCACCGGCGTCTGGTGGGCCCGCAGGTCGCCGCCCCGGGTACGCCGGATGAGGTCCTTGAGGTAGAGCACGCCGAGCACGTCGTCGACGCTCTCGCCGATCACCGGGATGCGGGAGAACCCGGAGCGCAGGAACAGCGCCAGCGCCTGGGAGAGGGTCTTGCCCTCCTCGATCCACACCATCTCGGTGCGCGGCACCATCACCTCCCGGGCGATGGTGTCGCCGAGCGCGAAGACCGAGTGGATCATCTGGCGTTCGCCGTGCTCCACCACCCCCCGCTGCTCGGCCAGGTCGACCAGCTCCCGCAGCTCGACCTGGGTGGCGAACGGCCCCTCCCGGAAACCGCGTCCCGGGGTGACCGCGTTGCCGATCAGGATCAGCAGCGAGGCCAGCGGGTTCAGCGCCCGGCCCAGCCACCGCACCAGCGGCGCCACCGCCCGGCCCACCGCGTACGCGTGCTGCCGGCCCAGGGTGCGCGGGGCCACCCCCACCACCACGAAACTGACCACGGTCATCGCCCCGGCCGTCACCAGTGCCGCCCGCCAGCCCGCGCCGAAGCTGTCCACCGCCACCAGGGCGACCAGGGTGGTGGCGGTCAGCTCGGCGAGCAGCCGCAGCAGCAGCAGCAGGTTGAGGTGGCGGACCACGTCACCGGCGACGGCCTGGAGGGTACGCGCGCCGCGCGCCCCGTCGCGGGCCAGCTCCGCGGCACGGGCCGGGGATACCGCAGCCAACGCGGCCTCGGTCATCGCGATCAGGCCGGCGAGCACCACCAGCCCGGCCGCGAAGAAGATCAGCTGAAGATCGGGAAGGCCGGCGGTCGGACCGGCCGCGACTATGTCCATCACCGGGACCGGGTCGACCGCCAGCTGGCCAGCAGCCGGGCCTGGAGGGCGAACATCTCCCGCTCCTCCTCCGGCTCGGCGTGGTCGTAGCCGAGCAGGTGCAGCACCCCGTGCACGGTGAGCAGGTGCAGCTCGTCGGCGGCGCTGTGCCCGGCGGTGGCCGCCTGCTTGGCCGCCACCTCCGGGCAGAGCACGATGTCGCCGAGCAGGGCCGGTTCACCGCCGGCCGGGGCGCTCTCCCCCGGGCCGTGGTCGACGCTGCCCTCGTCCATGGGGAAGGCGAGCACGTCGGTGGGGCCGTCGCCGCCCATCCAGCGATGGTTCAGCTCGGTCATGTAGCCGATGTCGACAAGCAGCACGGACAGCTCGGCGAGCGGGTTGACCCCCATCTCGTCGAGGGCGTGCCGGGCCACGGCGAGCACCGCGTCGGTGTCTACCTCGGCACCGGACTCGTTGGCGATCTCGATGGACAACTGTCTTCCTCTGGTTGGTTGGGGCGCCGGCCGGCCCGTCGGTTAGCGGCGTCGGCCGGCCCGGCCGCCCTGGGCGGTCCGCCCCGGCACGGCGTGCACGCCCTGCGCCTGCTGGTTCTCCCGCTCGTCCCAGCGGGCGTACGCGTCGACGATCTCACCGACCAGCCGGTGCCGGACCACATCCGCGCTGGAGAGCTGCGCGAAGTGCACGTCCTCGACATGGCCCAGGATCTCCCGGACCACCCGCAGCCCGCTGGCCGTCCCGCCGGGAAGGTCCACCTGGGTGACGTCACCGGTCACCACGATCTTGGAACCGAAGCCCAGTCGGGTGAGGAACATCTTCATCTGCTCGGGCGTGGTGTTCTGCGCCTCGTCCAGGATGATGAACGCGTCATTCAACGTCCTACCCCGCATGTACGCCAGCGGCGCCACCTCGATGGTGCCGGCGGCCATCAGCTTCGGGATGGACTCCGGGTCGAGCATGTCGTGCAGCGCGTCGTAGAGCGGGCGCAGGTACGGGTCGATCTTCTCGTTCAGGGTGCCCGGCAGGAAGCCCAGCCGCTCGCCCGCCTCGACCGCCGGACGGGTCAGGATGATCCGGTTGACCTGCTTGGCCTGGAGCGCCTGGACGGCCTTCGCCATCGCCAGGTAGGTCTTGCCGGTGCCGGCCGGGCCGATGCCGAACACGATCGTGTTCGCGTCGATCGAGTCGACGTACGTCTTCTGGCCCAGCGTCTTGGGACGGATGGTGCGCCCGCGCCGGGAGAGGATGTTGAGGGTGAGCACCTCGGCGGGTCGCTCGGTGCCGCCCTGTTCGAGCATGCCGACGGTACGCCGGACAGCGTCAGTGGTCAGGGTCTCGCCTTTCTCGATCAGTTCGAGCAGCTCGCTGAAGAGGCGCTCGGCGAGAGCGTTGTCCGCGGGCGCGCCGGTGATGGTGATCTCGTTGCCGCGAACGTGCACGTCGCTGGTGACCGAACGTTCGACGAGTCGCAGGATCTCGTCGCCCGCGCCGAGCAGGTTTACCATGATCTTGGCATCGGGAACCGTGATCCTGGTCTGCACCCGGGGCGGGCCGGGAGGTGGGGTGCCGGTCATAGATCGGGCCGTGGGGCCCTGCGCCACCTGCTTCCATCTCGCGCCGTGCCCTGCTGGCGCGGCGTGCGGACGATACCCCCATCGTATCCGCTCGGTCCCGGCGGCACCGCGTCACTTTCGCCCGGCCGACGGGACCGGGCGGTCGTACCCACCTGCCGGACCCGGGTCGGCGGCCGGTCTCGGGCCGGGGCCCGCCCGGTCAGGCCCGGAAGTCGTACCGGTCGAAGGTCTCCTGGCGGCGGGTGAAGCGGTAGGTGGCCCAGTGCATCGCGACCACCGTCCCGTCGCCGTCGCGGGTGAGCCGCAGCAACTCCCCGGCCTCCCGCCCGGAGACCGTCCGGAACACGTCCGGCGACTGCGACGTCGGCGCGAACACCGCCGGGGGCCGCCCCGCCGGATCGTCCGCGCCCCGGGCCCGCAACGCCCCGTCGTGCCAGGAGAAGACGTACTCGAACCCCTCGCCCCACCAGCGGCCCAGCACCCCGCGCAGCGGGCCGGGCGCCCCCGGGCCCGGCCGCCACGGCACGACCTCCGCCGGGTCGTTCCCGGCCGAGGCGGCGAGCAGCCGGTGCGGCAGCTCCAGCACCTCGGCGGCGGTACCGCTGGAGGCGAGCACCGCGCAGCCCATCGCGCCCGCCGTGCCGTCCCCGCCGCGCCGGCCGTAGACCCCGGCCAGGAACCCCGGCATCGCGCCGTCGTGCCCCACGTGCACCACCCGGTCCGCGAACGGGACCAGGATCAGACCGAGCCCGAAGCCGGCCTTCCAGACCGTCTCGTCGGTGGTGGTCACCGGCCAGCGCATCTCGTCCAGCGTCGTCGCGGCGAGCACCGCACCGGTCGGGTCCAGCGCGGCCGGATCGGCCAGGAACGCCGCCCACCGGGCCATGTCCGTCGCGGTGCTCCACAGCTGTCCGGCCGGCCCGACCGCCCCGAAGTCGGTCGGCGGCTCCGGATGCACCTCGTCGGAGTACGCGTCGACCAGGAACCCGGTCACCGCCTGCGGCCCCGGGTCGACCGAGGTGTCCGCCAGCGCCAGCGGGGTGAGCACCCGGTCGGCGAGCACCTCGGCCCAGGTGCCGCCGCGCAACCCGCCGACCAGCCGGCCGAGCAGCGCCATGCCCAGGTTGGAGTAGTGGTAACGGCGGCCGTTGGGCAGCACCCGCTCGGCCCGGACCAGGTCGGCCACGAGTTCGTCCACCTGCGGCGCGCGCAGCGTGTCCCACACGTCGCCGTACGGCTCGCGTTGCAGCCCGGCGGTGTGCGACAGCAGCCGGCGTACGGTCAGGTCGCCGTGTGCGGGCAGGTCGAGGTGCCGGCCCAACGGGTCGTCCAGGTCGAGCAGCCCGTCGTCGCGGCACTGCAACACCAGCACGGCGGTGAAGGTCTTGGTGACCGAGCCGATCCGGAACCGGCTCGCCGGGCCGAGGACGGTGTCGTTGCCGGTGCCACCGACCTGGAAACTCCAGAGCGGACTGTCGGCCCGGTGCAGCGCCACCGCCAGGGCGGGCACCCGTGCCTGTGCCTGGGTCGCGCGGACCATCCGTTCCAGCCGACGCCTGGCGGATGCCCTGTCGCCGGCCGGCTCGGGTTGCGGATCGACCGTCGACGTCACGCCAGGTCCCGCGCCAGCATCGGGCCCAGGGGTGCGCCGCCGAGCAGGTGGGCGTGCACGTGGAAGACCTCCTGGCCACCGTACGGACCGGTGTTGAACATCAGCCGGAAGCCGTCACCGGTCAGCCCCTCGTCCTCGGCCACCGCCGCCGCCGTGGCCAGCACCTCGCCGGCCAGCGCGGGGTCACCCTGGCCGAGCGTCGCCACGTCGGCGTAGTGCTCCTTGGGGATGATCAGCACGTGCACCGGCGCCTTCGGACCGATGTCACGGAAGGCCAGGGTGGTAGCGGTCTCCTTGACGATGGTGGCCGGAATCTCCCCGGCGACGATGCGGCAGAACAGACAGTCGGCTCCCATCCCCCCACTCTAAGGACCACCCCTCCCCCACTCCCCCGCCCGCCCCTCCCCGCTCTCTCCCGCCCTGCCCCTCGCCTTCTCCCCCGACTGCCCCCGGTGATCAAGAGCTTTACGTCAATTCCAGCCCCGACGATGACGCCAACCTCTTGATCACCGGCCACGCCGCCGGGGGACTTGGTAAGCGACGGCATTGAGGGGCGGTGATCAAGAGGTTTGGGGCGGGAATGGGGCTGGGAGACGACGCAAACTTCTTGATCACCGGGGGCACCGCGGGGAGGGGCACCGGAGGAGCGGTGACCAAGAAGTTTGGGGCGGGGATCGGGCTGGGGATGACGCAAAGCTCTTGATCACCGGGGCGGGGGCGGGGCAGGGGCGGGGCGGGGCAGGGGGCGGGGTGGGCCGGGAGCGGGCAGATCGGGGTGGGGTGGGTTACCAGCGGGAGAGGCGGGTGGCGAGGACGGCCAGGGCGGCCGGGCCGGCGGTGGAGGTGCGTAGGACCGAGGGGCCCAGGCGTACCGCGCGGGCGCCCGCGTCGGTGAAGGTGGTCAGCTCGGTCGGGGCGATCCCGCCCTCGGGCCCGACAACCAGGACGATCTCGCCGGTGGTCGGCAGGTCGACAGTGGTGAGCCGGTCGTCGGCCTCCTCGTGCAGGACGAACGCCGTGCCCGCCCCGGCGATCCGGCGGGCCACCGAGGTGGTGGACTCGTCCGGCGCGCCGGCCACCACCGGCAGCCACGCCCGGCGGGCCTGTTTGGCCGCCTCCCGCGCCGTCGCCACCCACTTCTCCCGGGCCCGTACGCCCCGGTCACCGCGCCACTGCGCCACCGAGCGGGACGCCGCCCAGGGCACGATCTCGTCCACCCCGACCTCGGTCATCGCCTGTACGGCCAGCTCACCCCGGTCACCCTTGGCGATGCCCTGTACCACGACCAGCCGGGGGACGTCCGCGTCGACGTACCCCCGGGAGGTGACGGTGAGGTCGAGGGCACCCCGGCCGACGGCGGTGACCACGGCGGTGGCGGTGCCGCCCCGCCCGTCGGCGAGCAGCAGTTCCTCGCCGACGCGCAGCCGTTGCACGGTGGCGGCGTGGTGCCCCTCGGGACCGTCCAGGGTGAAATGGTCGGCAGGGGGCAGCGACTCGACCAGGAACAGCGGCGCGGACACGCCGATCAGGCTAACCGGCCGGGCCGGCCGGGGAGCCACCCGGGACGCCGGCCCGACCGGCACAAGACCGACCCGGCACGAGACCGACCCGGCACGAGACCGGTCGGGGCGGCCCGACCGGTCAGGCGTGGCCGTTGAAGGCGTCGCGCATCCGGGAGAAGAAGCCGCCCTGCTTGCTCAGCTCGGCGACCTCCTCACCCCGGGTCTTGGCGAAGTCCCGCAGCATCTTCTCCTGGTCGGCGTCGAGCTTGGTGGGGGTACGCACGTCGAGGTGGACGTAGAGGTCGCCCCGACCGGTGCCGCGCAGGTGCGGTACGCCCCGGGCACGCAACCGCAGCGTGCTGCCCGGCTGGGTGCCGGCCTTGACGTCGACGTTCTCGTCGCTGTCCAGCGTCTTGATGGTGAGCCGGGTGCCCAGCGCGGCGGCGGTCATCGGCACGGTGACCCGGCAGTGCAGGTCGTCGCCCTTGCGGGAGTAGACGTCGTGCGGCCGCTCGTGGATCTCGACGTAGAGGTCACCGGCGGTGCCGCCACCCGGGCCGACCTCGCCCTGCTGGGCGAGCCGGATACGCATGCCGTCCTCGACCCCCGCCGGGATCTTGACGGTCAGCGAGCGGCGGGTCCGCACCCGGCCGTCGCCGGCGCAGGTCGGGCAGGGGTGCGGGATGGTGGTGCCGTAGCCCTGGCAGACGGTGCACGGCCGGGCCGAGACGACCTGGCCGAGGAAGGTGCGCTGCACCGACTGCACCTCGCCCCGGCCGCCGCACGCCTCGCAGGTCGCCAGGTGGGTGCCAGCCGCGGTGCCCGCCCCGGAGCAGGTGGTGCAGAGCACGGCGGTGTCGACCGTGATCGGGGCCTCGACGCCGAAGGCGGTCTCGTGCAGGTCTAGTTCCAGCCGCAGGATCGCGTCGGCCCCGGGCCGGGTCCGCGGCCGCGGGCCACGGGTGCCACCGGCCGCGCCGCCGAAGAAGGCGTCCATGATGTCCTGGAAGCCGACGAACGGACCGGCCCCGCCGGGGCCACCCGGGCCACCGGCGCCCCCGCCGCCCGGGGCGAGCGGGTCGCCGCCCAGGTCGACGATCTGCCGCTTCCGGTCGTCCGAGAGGACCTCGTACGCGGCGTTGATGTCCTTGAACTTCTCCTGTGCCTCCGGGTCCGGATTGACGTCCGGGTGGAACTGCCGCGCCAGCTTGCGGTAGGCGCGCTTGATCTCGTCGTCGGAGGCTTCCCGGCTCACGCCGAGAATGCCGTAGTAGTCCCTGGCCACTGCGTTCCGTGTCCTCATGTTCGTCTCGCGTTTGCGCCGGTCGGCGGCCGGAGCCGGCCGCCGGCCCTGACTGGTCAGTTCTGGGCCAGCAGCTCGCCCACGTAGCGTGCCACGGCCCGCACCGTGGCGATGGTGCCGGGGTAGTCCATCCGGGTCGGGCCGAGCACGCCCAGTCCGCCGACGATGGTGCTGCCCGGGCCGTACCCGGTGCTGACCACCGAGGCGGCGCGGAGATTGTCGACCTCGTTCTCGTCGCCGATCAGCACCCGGGTGGTGCTCGGCTCCGCCTCGCCGATCAGCTTGAGCAGCACGACCTCCTCTTCGAGCGCCTCCAGGATGGGTCGCAGCGAGCCCTGGAAGTCGAGCAGGCCACCCCGGGTGAGGTTGGCGGTGCCGGCCAGCGCGAGCCGCTCCTCGGTGCGCTCCACCAGGGTTTCCAACAGCACGGTGGACAGGGTGGTCATCGCACCGCGCAGGTGCGGCGCGCTCTCGTCGACCAGCGCCTGCACCAGCGGCGGAGTGTCGGACAACCGACTCCCGACCAGTTTCTCGTTGACCAGCCGGCGCAGGTCGAGGACGTCGTCGGCGGGGACCGGCGCGGCCAGCTCGACCAGCCGCTGCTCGACCCGCCCGGTGTCGGCGATCATGACCAGCATCAGCCGGGTGGTGGAGATCGGCACCAGTTCCAGGTGGCGTACCGACGAGCGGGCCAGCGACGGGTACTGCACCACGGCGACCTGCCGGGTGAGCTGCGCCAGCAGGCGTACGGTGCGGTGCACCACGTCGTCGAGGTCGACCGCGCCGACCAGGAAGCGCTCGATGGCCCGGCGTTCGGCCGGGCTGAGCGGCTTGACCCGGGAGAGCCGGTCGACGAAGAGGCGGTAGCCCCGGTCGGTGGGGACCCGGCCGGCGCTGGTGTGCGGCTGCCGGATGTAGCCCTCCTCCTCCAGCACCGCCATGTCGTTGCGGACGGTCGCCGGGGAGACCCCGAGCTGGTGCCGCTCGACGAGCGTCTTGCTGCCGACGGGCTCCTGCGTGGCGACGTAGTCCTCGACGATCGCCCGCAGCACGGCGAGTTTACGGTCGTCGAGACCCATCTCCCACCTCCTGACGCACGTCGTTGCGGGCGCCGCCGCACCCGGGCGAGCGCTCTGGCACTCGACTGTAGCGAGTGCCAGTCTACGTCGGCAGTACCGCCGCCGATATGATCGAGACGGACCATGACGGCGGGGGCGCTGACGCAGGGTCGAGGCCAACCTCACCAGTGTCGCTCTGGTGCACCCTTGCCGGCAGCCCCTACCGTGGCGGGCATGACTGAACCACCTCGCCCTCCCGGCGCGGGCGACGGTTACCCGCCGGACCCGACCGCGCCCCAGGGCTCGCCATACGATCCGCCCACCGCACCACTGTCCGGCGCGCCGGGCGCAGGCGGGTATCCCCCGCCCGGCGGGTATCCGCCGCCCACCGGTGACCAGCCGCCCGCAGGCGGTTACCCCCCGCCGGGTGGCTACCCTCCGCCCGGTGGCGGATATCCGACCGGCGGCGCCTACGGCGCGCCGAGCGGCGGCTACGCCAACAGCGAGGACAAGACCTGGGCGCTGGTCGCGCACTTCGGCGGGGCCGCCGGCGCGCTGATCAGCTTCGGCCCGCTCGGCTTCGTCGCCCCGCTGATCGCCTACCTGGTGCGCGGACAGCAGTCGCCGGCTGTCCGGGCGCAGGCCCTGGCCGCGCTGAACTTCCAGATCCTCTGGTCGATCATCGCGTTCGTGCTGCTCTTCGTGAGCTGGTGCCTGCTCTTCCTGCCCAGCATCGCGGTCGTGGTGATCCAGATCCTGTTCGGGATCATCGCCGGCATGAAGGCCAACGAGGGTCAGGCCTACCGCTACCCGATGTCCACCAGCTTCATCAAGTGAGCCCCGACCGGCCGCTCCCCCGGCCGGTCGGGCACCACCGCCGGCCCCGGCGCACCCCGCTGCGCGACGGGCCGGCGGAACCGCGCTCAGGGCAGCAGGTCGCGGACCACCGCGTCGGCCAGCAGCCGGCCCCGCAGGGTGAGCACCGCCCGTCCCTGCGGATAGGCCACCGGGTCCAGCAGCCCGTCGGCGAGCGCGCGGGCGGCGGCGGCCCGGCCCGCGTCGTCCAGCATGTCCAGCGGCAGCCCGGAGGCGAGCCGCAGGCGCAGCATCACGTCCTCCGTGTGCGCCTCGGCCGGGGTGAGGATCTCCCGGGCCAGGCCGGGTGAGTGCCCGGCGGCGAGCCGCTGCGCGTACGTCGTGGGGTGCTTGACGTTCCACCAGCGCACCCCGCCGACGTGGCTGTGCGCCCCCGGGCCGAGGCCCCACCAGTCGCCGCCGGTCCAGTAGAGCAGGTTGTGCCGGCACCGGGCCGCCCCGCCGCGGGCCCAGTTGGAGACCTCGTACCAGGAGAAACCGGCCGCGTCGAGGGCGGCCTCGGCGGCCAGGTAGCGGTCCGCCGCCACGTCGTCGGAGGGGTACGGCAGCTCGCCGCGCCGCATCCGCGCGGCCAGCCGGGTGCCGTCCTCCACGATCAGGGCGTACGCGCTGACGTGGTCGACCCCGGCGGCGACCACCTGGTCCAACGACGCGGCGAAGTCCTCGGGGCGCTCCCCCGGGGTGCCGTAGATCAGGTCGAGGTTGACGTGGTCGAACCCGGCGTCGCGGGCCTCCCGGGCGGCCTCGACGGCGCGTCCCGGGCGGTGGGTGCGGTCGAGGACCGCCAGCACCCCGGGCGCGGCGGACTGCATGCCCAGCGAGATCCGGGTGTAGCCGGCGGCGCGCAGGGTCTTCAGCGACGCGGGGGTCACCGACTCGGGGTTGGCCTCGGTGGTCACCTCGGCGTCGGCGGCCAGCCCCCAGGTGCGGTCGATGCCGTCGAGCAGCCGGGCCAGGTCGTCGGCGGGCAGCAGGGTCGGGGTGCCGCCGCCGACGAAGACCGTGTCGACCCGGGGCGGTGGCGCGTCGCCGAGCACCCGGGCGGCGAGCGTCAACTCGGCCAGCACGGTGTCGGCGTACGACTCCCGGCCGACGCCCCCGCCCAGCTCGGCGGCGGTGTAGGTGTTGAAGTCGCAGTAGCCGCAGCGGCTGGCGCAGAACGGCACGTGCAGGTAGACGCCGAACCCGCGCGAGCCGACCCCGCGCAGGGCGGTGCCGGGCAGCGCACCGTCGACGGGAACGGTCTCACCATCTGGAAGGAGGCCGGGCATGGCCACTAGTGTGCCCGGCATGACCTCTCCCGACCGACTCGTGCGGGTCGCCACGGCCCGTGGGGTGACCACCCTCACCCTGGACAGCCCGCACAACCGCAACGCGCTGTCCACCCCGCTGATGACCGAGCTGCTGGCCGGGATCGCCGCAGCGGTCGCCGACGACGCGGTCCGGGTGGTCGTGCTGGACCACACCGGCCCGGTGTTCTGCTCCGGGGCCGACCTGAAGGAGACGGCGGCGGCGTACGCCAGCGGGTCGGTGCCGGCCGGGATGCTCGGCGACGTGCTGGTGGCGGTACGGGAGTGCCCGAAGCCGGTGCTGGCGCGGGTGGCCGGGCCGGCGCGGGCCGGCGGGTTGGGCCTGATCGCGGCGGCCGACCTGGCGGTCTGCGCGTCCGAGGCGACGTTCGCCTTCACCGAGGTACGGATCGGGGTGATCCCGGCGGTGATCTCGGCGACCGTGCTGCCCCGGCTGCACCCCCGGGCCGCCGCCGAGCTGTACCTGACCGGCGACACCTTCGACGGCCTCCGGGCCGCCGAGGTGGGGCTGGTGACCGCCGCCGTGCCGGCCGGCGAGCTGGACGCGGCGGTGGCCCGGTACTGCGCGTCGCTGGTCCGGGGGGCACCGGGGGCGCTGGCCGGGACGAAGGAGCTGCTGCGCCGCCCGGCCGCCACGGACCTGCGCGCGGAGATCGCCGACCTGTCCACCCGGTCCACCGGCTACTTCCTCTCGGCCGAGGGCCGCGAGGGCGTGGCCGCCTTCCGGGAGAAGCGGGACGCGGCCTGGGTGCCCCGGGATTGACCTGGTTTGCTCCTATTTACTGCGGGAACGTGAACCGGTCGACCGACCCGGGGCCGCCGGTTGGCGACGTACGCTTGGCGAACATTGAAACGGGAGGTGCGGGTGCGGACGCGGACATTCGTGGCAGCCGGGGTCGTGGTGGCGTTGTTCGCCATCGTCGGGGGCTGGGGAGTCCGTCAACTCGACGGGGAGTTCCGGCTTCCCGTCGCCGGCCGTAGCTGCACCGTGCAGGCCGACGGCACCGTGAAGCTCGACGCCGACCAGATGGCCAACGCGGCCACCATCGCCGCGATCGGCATGCAGCGGCAGATGCCCGAGCAGGCCGTGGTGGTCGCCCTGGCCACCGCGTACCAGGAGTCGGGGCTGCGCAACCTCGCCCACGGCGACCGCGACTCGCTCGGCCTGTTCCAGCAGCGCCCCAGCCAGGGTTGGGGCACCCCGGAGCAGATCCGCGACCAGCGGTACGCGGCGAACCGGTTCTACAAGGCGCTGAAGAAGGTACGCGGCTGGGAGCGGATGGAGGTCACCGACGCGGCCCAGGCGGTGCAGCGGTCGGCGTACCCGAAGGCGTACCAGAAGTGGGCCGACGAGTCCCAGGTGCTGGCGCGGGCCCTGCTCGGCGAGGCGACCGGCGCGGTGGCCTGCACGGTGGGGCGTACCCCGGTGATGCGCGGGCAGGCCGCGGCGGCCGAGCTGACCCGCGGCCTGACCCTCGACTGGGGGTTGCCCGACGCCGGTGCGGTGGCCGAGCTGACCGACGTGACGGTGCCCGCCTCGGACGCCCGGGACGGCTGGCGGTACGCGCACTGGCTGGTCTCGCACGCCCCCGACCACGGGGTGAAGCGGGTGCGCTTCGACGGGCTGGAGTGGAATGCCGACAACGGCCGGTGGGCGAAGGTCGCCGACGGTCGGGCGACCGGGCCCCGGGTGCTGGCCGAGGTCTTCGCCGACCCCGCCTGACGGCCGGCGGGCAGTCCGCCCGGCCGGCCGGAGAGGCCGGTCAGCCGGCGACGTTCAACCGGCGGAGCACCTTCTCCCTGGTCGAGGCGGGCAGCTCGGGGACGTCGAGCAGCCGGGGCAGCAGCTCCGGCTCCAGGCTGGTGGCCCGGAACACCTCGCCGATGGTGACGCCGTGCGCCGGCCGGTCCACCACCTCCACCGGGTCGCCCGCGCTCACCTCGCCGTCGCGCAGCACCCGCAGGTAGGCCCCGGGGGCGGCCCGGACGGTGAACCGTTTGATCAGGTCGGGCACCCCCCAGAAGCCGGCGAAGGTCGTGCACGGGGTGCGCGGCTTGGTGACCTGGAGCAGCGCCGAGCCGACCGCCCAGCGTTCGCCGATCACCGCGCCGGTCACGTCCACCGCCCAGGTGGTCAGGTTCTCGCCGAACCCGCCGGGGCTGATGTCGCGGCCCAGTTCGGCCGACCACCAGCCGGCGTCCTCCTGCGCGTAGGCGTAGACCGCCTGGTCGGGGCCGCCGTGTTGGGGCCGCTCGCCGATGAAGTCGCCGGCCACCCCGTCGGTGCGCAGCAGCACCGGGCCGTCGACCGGCCGCTTGTCGATGCCGCTGCGCCCGCTCGCGTCACCCGCCCACTGCGCCTGCGTCACCACGCCGAGGTTCACCGCCGCCACCCTGCCCGTCATGGCCCCAGGGTACGGCCGGGCACGGGTGGTCGCCGTCCCGGCTCAGCCCTTGACGGCGCCCGCCACCAGACCGGAGACCATCCGGCGCTGCACCAGCAGGAAGAAGACGATCACGGGCAGGGTGAACAGCGTGGAGGCGGCCATCACCGACCCCCAGGCGGTGTCGTCGCGGCCGAAGAAGAAGGTCATCGCCACCGGCAGGGTGTAGCGGCTCTGGTCGTTGACGAAGGTCAACGCGAAGATCAGCTCGTTCCAGGCGGTGATGAAGGAGAAGATGCTGGTGGCCACCAGGCCGGGCGCGACCAGCGGAAAGAGCACCCTGCGGAAGGTCTGGGCGCGGCTGGCGCCGTCGATGGCGGCGGCCTCCTCCAGTTCCCTGGGCACGGCCGCGACGAAGCCGCGCAGCATCCACACCGCGAACGGCAGCGAGAAGCCCAGGTAGGTGAGGATGAGGCTGGGCAGGGTGTTGTATAGGCCGAGCCGCTGGATCATCAGGAACAGCGGGATGACCAGCGCCTCCAGCGGGATCATCTGCACCACCAGCAGCATGATCAGGAAGGTGGTCCGCAGCCGGAACCGGAACCGGGCCACCGCCGTCGCGGCCAGCAGCGCCACCAGTCCGCTGAGCACGACCGTGCTGACGGCCACGAGCACGCTGTTGAGCAGGAAGTCGCCGAAGGTCACGCCCGGGATCAGGTTGCCGGTGAGGATCTCCCGGTAGTGCTCCAGGGTGGGGTGGGCCGGGACCGGCCGGGGCGTGGCCGAGAAGATCTCCCGGTTCGGCTTCAGCGAGGTGGCGATCATCCAGTAGACCGGGAAGGCGGCGAAGAGCGCCACCAGCAGGCCCGCGCCGTTGAGGGCGACCTTCTTCACGACGCGTCCTCCTGCCTGAGCACCATCCGGACGTACAGGCCGGTCACCACCAGCAGGATCAGCGTGAGGATGACCGCGATGGCCGAGCCCACGCCGTACTTGGGCGGCGGGGAGAACGCCTCGGCGTACGAGTAGATCGACAGCATGAACGTCGGTCGGTCCTGGGTGCCGCCGGCCAGCACGAACTGCTGGGTGAAGACCTTGAAGTCCCAGATGGTGGAGAGCACCACCAGGATCCCGAAGACCGGCCGCAGCAGCGGGAAGGTGATCTTCCAGAACACCGTCCACGGGCCGGCCCCGTCGACCCGGGCCGCCTCGTGCAGCTCGCTCGGCACGCTCTTGAGCCCGGCGAGCACGCTGACCGCGATGAACGGGAACGAGTGCCAGACCACCACCAGGGTCAGGATCGCGAAGAACAGCAGCGGCGAGTTGAACCAGCCGTAACCCGACCAGTCGGTGCGGCCGAAGAGCGCCTGCGACAGTCCGTCCGGCAGGGCGTTGAACGCCCAGGTGACCAGCCCGGAGGTGTCATCGAAGATCCACTTCCAGACGATCGTGCCGGTCAGCGCCGGGGTGGCCCAGGCCAGCATCACGCAACTGGCCACGAAGGTGGCCATCTTCCGGCCGAGCCGGTGCAGCAGCAACCCGACCAGGGTGCCCAGCACCATCGTCAGCAGCACGTTCGCCGCCGCGAAGAGCACGGTGTTGCGCAGCACCGTACGGAAGAACGAGTCGCCGAGGATCTGGGTGTAGTTGGCCAGCCCGACGAACGGCCACTCCCGGTCCCCGCGCAGCTGCCGGACGCTGTTGAGCCGGAAGAACGACATCGCCACCACCTGGCCCAGCGGCCAGAGCAGCAGCACCCCGATCACGACCAGGCAGGGCAGCAGGAGCAGGTACGGCAGGCGGTCCACCCGGGGCCGCCGCCGGGTGGGGGTCTCCCGGGCGGCGGCCGTCGGGGTGTGCTCGGTCAGGGTGCTCACTTGGCGTTGAGGATGCTTTCCATCTCGGCGGCGGCGTCGGCGGTGGCCTGCTGCACCGACTTCTGGCCCTTGATGACCGAGCTGTTCATCGCCTGGGTGACCGTCTTGGTCCGGCTGACCTCCACCCACTTCGGGGTCAGCGGGGTGACCCGGGTGCGCTGCATGGTGCTGGCGAACGCCGCCATCAGCTTGTCGTCGGCGTAGTCGCCACCCTGCACCAGGTCGGAGTAGACCGGGAAGAAGCCGAGGCTGCCGGCGAAGGTCTTCGCGTTCTTCTTGCTCAGGAGCACGGTCAGGTAGTCCCAGGCCAGGTCCTGCCGCTTGCTGTCCTGCCAGAGGGCGATGTCCGAGCCACCGGCGAAGGCGGGGGCCGGGCCGCCGTCCGGGCCGGGGATCGGGAAGGTCCCCCAGACCTTCTCGATGTCGGGGTTGTCCTTCTTGATCGCGCCGGCCTGCCAACTGCCGGCGAAGGCCATCGCCGCCTTACCCGTGGCGAACTGGGTACGGGCGTCGATCTCGTTCCAGCCGGCGGCGGCGGGCGGGGCGACCTTGTGCACGGTCACCAGGTCGGTCCAGAACTTCACCGCCCGCTGGGCCTGCGGGCTGGTGTAACCGGACTTCCAGGTGCCGCCCTGGTCGGTGGCGATCTCGCCGCCGGCACCCCAGAGGAAGGAGTAGAACGGCAGCTCGGAGTTGCCCGGCAGGGCGATGCCGTAGCTGCCGGGCTTCCTGGCCTGCACCGCCTTGGCGACCGAGACCAGCTCGTCCCAGGTCTTCGGCGGCTGCACGCCGGCCTCGGCGAACCAGTCGGTGCGGTAGTAGACGGCGCGGACCCCGGCGTACCAGGGGACGCCGTACTGCTTGCCGTCGAGTTGGGCGTTGCGCACCAGGTCGGGCAGGACGTCCTTGCCGTCGGCCCAGCCGCCGAAGCGGCCGGAGATGTCGGCGAGCGCCTCCTGGGCCGCCCAGCCCTGGGTCTCGGTGTTGCCCAGCTCGGTGACGTCCGGACCCTCGCCGCCGGCGAGCGCCGCCTGGAACTTCTTCGGCGCCTCCAGCCAGGGTATGTACTGGACCACCACGTCAGTGTCGGGGTGCCGCTGCCGGAACTCGGTCTCGACGCCGTCGAGGAACGCCGTCTGGGCGTCGCTCCCCTCGCCCATCATCCAGACCGTCAGCTTGCTGTCGTCGGCAGCTTCGTCGTCGCCGGAACCGCCGCAACCGGCGAGCACCATCGCAGCCGAGGCCACGACGGCGGTGACCGGGGCCAGCCGCTTCCACCTGTTCACGCCACATCTCCCTCGCGCCGTCCGGCACTAACCTTCTCAGCCGCACCCTAGTAGGAAAATTTCCTTTACGACAGGGGGTGCGTGCCGCCCCGCGCGGGCGGACCGTCGACGGTGCGGCGGCGCACGGCGGGGCGTTCGGCGAGGCGACCGTATCGCAGGCGGGGACCCCTCAGGCAGGCCCCGCGACGACCCGACGGGATCGACGGTCGCCATCCGGACGAGCGGATGCCCGCCCCCGAACCGGGGGCGGGCATCCGCTGAGGTTGTCCGTGCCGGTCGGTCACCGACCGGCGGGTGGGGTCACCGGTGGGTGACACCCCGACGCCGGCCCACGCCGGCCACCAGGGCCACGGCGATGGCGGCGAGGACGACCTGCACCAGCAGCTCGGCCCAGTCGATGCCGGCGGTCTGCGTGGCGATGCCCATCGCCCGGGCCAGCACGGTGCCCAGCAGGGCCGCGCCGACACCGATCAGCATGTGCAGCCAGATCGGCATGTTCTGGCGGCCCGGCACGACCAGGCGACCCAGAGCGCCGACGATGAGACCGACGACGAGCGCGGTGATGATGCCCCAGACGGTGAACTCCACGGCCGTCCTCCTTCAGTAGATATGTCGTTGGTGAGTGTTTGTTGCTGTGGTGATCGGTAGATTCCCGAAGTGGAGAATCTCCAAACCGACTCCGGTAACGATCAGGTCTAGAACGCCCGCCACCGGTGACGGCTCCGACCCGCACACGCGAGCGGGCGCCCGACCCCGTGGGGGGTCGGGCGCCCGCTCGGCGGTGCCGCTTGACTTACCGGTGGGTGACGCTGCGGCGGCGACCCACACCGGCCACCAGGGCCACGGCGATGGCGGCGAGGACGACCTGCACCAGCAGCTCCGTCCAGTCGATGCCGGCGGTCTGCGTGGCGATGCCCATCGCGCGGGCCAGCACGGTGCCCAGCAGCGCGGCGCCCACGCCGATCAGCATGTGCAGCCAGATCGGCATGTTCTGGCGGCCCGGCACGACCAGACGGCCCAGAGCGCCGACGATGAGACCAACAACGAGCGCGGTGATGATGCCCCAGACGGTGAACTCCACGGTCGCCCTCCTCCTGAAGATTGAGTCACACGGTATGTGTGGTTCCTGTCGTGACAGCTAGGTTCCCGACCCGCCGGAAAACCAAACCGACTCACCACCACACAGGTCGCCGCACATCGATCCGATGCCGTTGCGTCGATTCGCCGGCCGTCGATGTCCGCGCAGCTCAGGACACTCGCGGCGGCCGTCCGCAGCGACACGGGGAGCGGAAGAAAATCTTCCGTACGGCACCGGGGGCGCGCATGCCGACGGCCGGCGGCCCGGTCGGAACACCGGGGCCGCCGGCCGTCGTGGGGTACCGGGACCGGCCGTGCCGTACGGAGCGCGGCCGGCCCGACCGGGCCGGCCCTCCACGCCCGCTGCGGACGGCTACTTCTTGCCGGCCGGCTTGGCGTCGGCGGAGTCCGAGGAGAGCGCGGCGATGAAGGCCTCCTGGGGGACCTCGACCCGGCCCACCATCTTCATCCGCTTCTTGCCCTCCTTCTGCTTCTCCAGCAGCTTGCGCTTGCGGCTGATGTCACCGCCGTAGCACTTCGCGAGGACGTCCTTGCGGATGGCGCGGATGGTCTCCCGGGCGATCACCCGGCTGCCGATGGCCGCCTGGATCGGCACCTCGAACTGCTGGCGCGGGATCAGGTTGCGCAGCTTCGCCGCGATCGTCGTGCCGTAGTTGTACGCCTTGTCCTTGTGCACGATCGCGCTGAACGCGTCCACCGGCTCGCCGTGTAGCAGGATGTCCACCTTGACCAGGTCGGACGCCTGCTCGCCGGAGGGCTCGTAGTCCAGCGAGGCGTACCCCTTGGTACGGCTCTTGAGCTGGTCGAAGAAGTCGAAGATGATCTCGGCGAGGGGGAGGGTGTAGCGCAGTTCCACCCGGTCGGCGGAGAGGTAGTCCATGCCGAGCAGGCTGCCCCGCCGCCCCTGGCACAGCTCCATCACCGCGCCCACGTAGTCGTTCGGGGTGAGCACGGTCGCCCGCACCACCGGCTCGTACACCTCGGCGATCTTGCCGGTGGGGTACTCGCTCGGGTTGGTCACCACGATCTCCTGGCCGTCGTCGGTGATGGCCCGGTAGACCACGTTCGGCGCGGTGGAGATCAGGTCGAGGTTGTACTCCCGCTCCAGCCGCTCCCGGATGATCTCCAGGTGCAGCAGGCCGAGGAAGCCGCAGCGGAAGCCGAAGCCGAGCGCGCCCGACGTCTCCGGCTCGTAGTCGAGCGCGGCGTCGTTGAGCTTGAGCTTGTCCAGCGCCTCGCGCAGGTTGGGGTAGTCCGAGCCGTCGATCGGGTAGAGGCCGGAGTAGACCATCGGCTTCGGGTCCTTGTAGCCGCCGAGCGCCTCGGTGGCCGGCCGGGCGTTGATGGTGACGGTGTCACCGACCCGGGACTGGCGGACGTCCTTCACCCCGGTGATCAGGTAGCCCACCTCGCCGACGCCGAGCGCGTCGGCCTTGACCATCTCGGGTGAGATGACGCCGATCTCCAGCAGCTCGTGCACGGCGGCGGTGGACATCATCTTGATCCGGTCCCGGGCGCTGATCCGGCCGTCGATGACCCGGACGTAGGTGACCACGCCCCGGTAGACGTCGTACACCGAGTCGAAGATCATCGCGCGGGCGGGCGCGTCGGCGTCGCCGACCGGCGGGACGAACTGCCTGACGATCTCGTCGAGCAGGTAAGGTACCCCGTCGCCGGTCTTGCCGGAGACCCGGATGCAGTCGGCCGGGTCGCCGCCGATCAGATGGGCCAGCTCCTCGGCGTACTTCTCGGGCTGGGCGGCCGGCAGATCGATCTTGTTGAGCACCGGAATGATCTTGAGATCGTTCTCCAGCGCCAGGTAGAGGTTCGCCAGCGTCTGCGCCTCGATGCCCTGGGCGGCGTCGACCAGTAGCAGCGCCCCCTCGCAGGCAGCCAGCGACCGGGACACCTCGTAGGTGAAGTCCACGTGGCCCGGGGTGTCGATCATGTTCAGGACGGCCTGCTCACCGGCCCGCTCACCCTCGCGGATGGTCCACGGCATCCGGACGGCCTGACTCTTGATGGTGATGCCGCGCTCGCGTTCGATGTCCATCCGGTCGAGGTACTGCGCGCGCATCTGCCGGGGATCGACCACGCCGGTGAGCTGCAACATCCGGTCGGCCAGAGTCGACTTCCCGTGGTCGATGTGGGCGATGATGCAGAAGTTCCGGATGCGCGCCGGGTCGGTGGCACCAGGAGCGTTCGCGCCGGGATCGAGCGTCGGTGGCACAGCGGTCCGTTCTGGTCGGCTGACGTGAGCGGGCCGACACGCCGCCGGCCCCCTCTATGCTCCCACGTCGCTCCGAACCCGGTCCGATCACTCCTGGGGTACCCGGCGGGCGGCCCACCGGTCGCCCACCCCCGGGCTCACTCCTCGGGCGGCTCGACGAAGAGGGCAGCGAGCTTCGGCAGCCGGCGGCGGGCCTCCGCCTCGTCGTCGAAGTCCCAGAAGTCGTTCAGGTCCGGCATCCGCACCGGGTCCCGCTGCGCCGGCAGCTCAGCCGCGGTCGCCCTGCGGTACGCGTCCCACGGCACCGCCAGCATGTCCTCGCACTCGAACTCCTCGCCGCTGAGCGCCGCCGAGCGCACCCGGGGCAGCCCCGCCAGCGAGTCCGGGTCGGCCACCGCGGCGGCGAAGACCGCCCGGCCCTGGGTCATCAGCCAGCCCCGGAAATACTCGAACCCGTCGTCGGAGGCACCTCCGTTGATCAGGTACGCCGCACCCCACAGGTCGACCCGGTACGAGGCGGCCAGCACCCGCTGCTGGTGGTGCGCGTACCCGACGATGTCCTCCGGGGTGCGCCCGGCGAGCAGCGCGACCGCCCGCGCGGCGACCGCGTCGGCCTCTCCCCCGGCCCCGGTGCGGGCCTGGTCGATCAACTGCCAGAAGTCGTCGGTCCTCATGGTCTGGGAGTCTCCCAGACCCGCGCCGGCCCCCGGCCCCACCCGGCGCGCGGCCGGTCACCGTGCCGGGCACGATGGTGGGGTGTCCGCGACGCCCCCGCCGTACCACGAGACCGCCGTACGACCCGACTGGCGGGACCTGCCCGACGGCCTGCGCGAGGCGGTCAGCGGCCGGCTCGGCGCACCGGTGGTCGCGGCCCGGACCGCGACCGCGGGCTTCACCGGCGGCTTCGCCGCCGTGCTCACCACGGCCACCGGCGCGCGGGTCTTCGTCAAGGCCGCCGACCTGGCCCGCCAGCGTCACCTCGCCGACTGGTACGCCCGGGAGCTGGCCGTCCTCGCCCGGTTGCCGGCCGGCCTGCCGGTGCCCCGCCCACACTGGGCGCTCGACGCGGCCGGCTGGTACGCGGTCGGCCTGGACGCCGTCGACGGGCGGACCCCCCGCCTGCCCTGGGACCCGGCCGAGCTGGACGCCGTGCTCACCGGGTACACCGGGGTCGCCGCCGCGCTGGCCGACCCACCCGCCGGCCTGACCGCGCTCGGCCTGCCCCGGCTGGCCGACCTGGCCCGCTCCGACATCCTGTGGTGGGAGGAGGTGGCCGCCGGGCGGGAGCCGGTGCCCGCGCTGATCCCGCCGGCCCGCGACCGGCTGCCCGAACTCGTCGCCCTGGAGTCCCGCCTGCCCGGGTACGCGGCGGCGGCGCCCGGCCTGGCCCACGGCGACCTGCGGGTGGACAACGTGCTGCTGGACCCCGCCGGCCGGGCCTGGTTCTGCGACTGGAACTGGCTGTGCCACGGCCCCGCCTGGTTCGATCTGGCCGGCCTGTTGATCACCGGGTACGCCGACGGGGCCGGGCTGGACGAGGTCTTCGCCGCGCACCCGGCAGCGGTCGACGCCCCGCCCGACGCCTTGGACGTGACCCTGGCCGCGCTCGCCGGCTACTACCTCACCGCCACCGGCCCACCGGCGACGGCCGCCCCCGCGTCGGACGTGGGGGCGGCCGAGCCGGACGCCGGGACGGCCGGGGAGAACCCCTCGGGCACGTCCGCGCTGCTCGGGGCGCACCGGCGGTTCAGCGGGGAGCAGGCGCTCCGCTGGCTCGCCGCCCGGCAGGGCTGGTACTGACACCGACCGGCCCGGCCAGGTCGTCCACCCGCGGCGGGCCGGCCCGGTGTGCTCGGGGCGGGGCGTTTTGGCTCGTCCCGGCCGACCTGGTAGCCTGGCTTTTCGCGTGGCGATGACGCATGCTCGTCGCACGCGGATTGCAGACCAAACCGAGCTATCAAGACGAGGCTGTCGCGTGGCGAACATCAAGTCCCAGATCAAGCGCAACCGGCAGAACGAGAAGCGCCGGCTGCGTAACAAGTCGGTCAAGTCGTCGCTGAAGACCGCCATCCGGAAGTTCCACGAGGCTGCGGAGGCTGGTGACACCGAGAAGGCCACCACCCTGATGCGTGACGCCGCCCGTAAGCTCGACAAGGCCGCCAGCAAGGGCGTCATCCACGCCAACCAGGCGGCCAACCGGAAGTCGGCCATCGCGAAGCGCGTCGACTCGTTCTCGGCCTGACCGAGTAACCCACACCTGACCGAGAGCCCCGGGGCACCACCCCGGGGCTCTCGGCCGTGTGTCTCCACCGGCGGAGCACCGCGTAGCCCGGGCGGGGGTGCGTCCCGGTGTCCCGGGCGGGGTGCGCTGCACAGCCCGGGCGGCGGGGTGCGGCGACGACGGCCTTTCCCCTGGTCGCACGATGATTCGTGGTCGGGCTAGCCGGGATGGCGCCGGGAGCGCGGCGGCCGCCCGGTCGGCTCCCCCGGTGCGGGCGCATCGACGACCACCGTGCCGGGCAGCGGGTACTGCACCGGGGCCCGACCGACGACTGGTTCGAGTTCCCGCCGGAACCGGTCGCGTTCCTGCTCCGGCACCAGTGCCGCCGAGTGGACCACCCGCCCGGCGACCTCGTCATTGAGTTTGACCATGATCGCCACCGCCACCGGCAGCACCGCCACCGCCCACCAGCTCACCAACTCGGCCAGGGCGAGGAGCACCGCGAACGCCACCGCCCCCTCGAAGAAGAGGAAACAGAGCACCCCACCGGGGTTGATGATGCGCAGGCCGAGGAGCCGGGCATAGAGCGGCCGGTAGCGGCGGTCGTCCGCCGGTACGACCGACCATCCCGGTCCGCCGCGCCCCGCCAGCGGGCGGGGAGGGCCGGTCACCCGCCCACCGTGCCCTACCACCGGGCGGGAGGGGCCGGTCACCGGGCGTTGCCCCGCCGGGCGGCGGCGACCGAGAAGACCGCCTTCTCCAGGGCGTACCCCCGGTCATCGGCGCCGCCCTTGACCGCCGCGTTGCACTCGGCCGCCGCCCGCATCGCCTCGACCAGGCCCTCCGGGGTCCAGCCCCGGGCCCGCTGCTGGGCATTCTTGATCTTCCAGGCCGGCATGCCGAGGGTGCTCGCCAGCTGGTAGGGGTCGCCCCGGCCGGCGGCGGCGACCCGGGCCACCGTGCGGACCCCGTCGGCGAGGGCGTCGGCGATCGGGACCGGATCGACCCCGACGTGCAGGGCCCAGCGCAACGCCTCCAGGGCGGCCGGCACGTCGCCGATCATGGTGGCGTCGGCGACGGTGAAGCCGCTCACCTCGACCCGACCCCGGTAGTAGCGGGCCACCGTGTCCGCGCCGATCCGCCCGTCGGTGTCGGCGATCAGCTGGGAGCAGGCGGCGGCCAGCTCCCGCAGGTCGGTGCCGACGGCGGCGATCAGCGCCTCGGCCGCGTCGTCGGTGCACCTGCCACCGCCCCGACGGATCTCGTCGCGGACGAACGCGACCCGCTCGCGGTGTCCCTTGAGCTTCGCGGCCGGGACGACCGTCGCGCCGGCGGCCCGCAGCCCGTCGGCGAACGCCTTGCCCTTGCCGCCACCCAGGTGCAGGGCCACCAGCTGGACGTCCGGGTCGGGATTGCGGGCGTAGTCGAGCAGCGCGGTGACCAGGTCCTTGCGGGCGTCCTGAGCGGAGCGGAGCACCAGCACCCGTCGCCCACCGAACAACGAGGGGCTGAGCATCTCGGCGATCTCACCGACGGCCAACGCCCCGGCCTGGTACTCCCGGACGTCGACCTGCGGGTCGACGCTGCGGGCTTTCGCCACGGCTTCGCTCACCGCGCGCGTGGCGAGCAGCTCCTCGTCGCCGAGGACGAGCAGAATAGGAGCAAGGTCGACGCCGGTCACGTCGCTCATCTTGGCACGGCTCGACGGAGGATCGCGCCTGCTCATCGACGGCTGCGACGGCCCACCCCGCATTCAGCGCAAATATAGACATTTACCTCGATTGCCGGCTAGTGCACGCAATATCCCATCCAGTCCGGAATTTCTCTCACTCCTGTTCCCCTCGCACGCCGGGCCGGCAGATCGCTGGGACGCCTGTCCACCCGGCCCACCGGTCCGGCGGATCATCGGCGGCCCGGCGGCAGGCCCCGGTTGACCACCGCGAGCCGGCCCGAACGCACCACCACCGCCACGTCCCCGTCGGTGTCGGTCCGCAGCACCCGCACACCGGAGCGGGCGAGCCGGTCGAGGATCACCGGGCTCGGATGCCCGTAGTCGTTGTCGGCCCCCACCGGCACCAGCGCCACCGCCGGCCGGACCGCGTCGAGGAAGGCCGGGTCCTGGTACGCGCTGCCGTGGTGGGCCACCTTGAGCACCTCGGCCCGCAACGCGTGCGGTGGCACCCGGTCCAGCAGTGCCCGCTGCTCCTCGGTCTCCGCGTCCCCGGGCAGCACGACGCGTACGCCGGCCACCGTGGCCCGGAGCACCAGCGAGTTGTTGTTCGGGTCGGACCGGGTGCCCCGCAGCGGGTAGGGCGGCCCGAGTGCGACCACCTCCACCCCTCCCGCCCGGTACGACCAACCGGCCGCCGGCACCACCTGGCGCGCCGGCCCGACGGCGGCCGTCACGAGTTCCCGCCCCGTCACCGGCTCGGCCAGGGTCGGGATGAGCACCATGGCCACCCGCCGCCCCCGGGTCAGCCCGGCCACGCCTCCGACATGGTCGGCGTGGAAGTGACTCACCACCAGCAGGGAGACCTCGCGTACCCCGAGCCGCCGCAGGCAGCCGTCCACCGCCGACGGTTCCGGACCGGCGTCCACCACCACCGCCCGGCCGTCCGCCACCGGCAGCACGACGGCGTCCCCCTGCCCGACCGCGCACGCCACCACCACCCAACCGTCCGGCGGCCACCCGCTCGCCAGCAGCCGGACCGGCAGGGTGCCCAGCACCACCGCCGCCGCGCCGACCGCCACCAGTCGACGCACCAGCGGCCGGCGGACGGCCAGCAGCAGCCCCAGGGTCAGCCCGGCCAGCAGCAACGCGCCCGGCAGCCCACCCGGCCAGGGCAGGGTGCCGGCGGGCAGCCGGGCCCCCACCCGGGCCACGGTGACCAGCCACCAGGCCGGCCAGCTCGCCAGCCAGGCGGCGAACTCCGCCCCGGCCGGCCACACCGGCGAGACGACCGCCGCCGTCACCCCCAGCACCGTGGCCGGGGCGATCGCCGGCACCACGAGCAGGTTGGCCGGCACCGCCACCAGGCTCACCGTGCCGGAGATGCCGGCCACCACCGGCCCGCAGGCGAGCTGGGCCGCCGCCGGGACGGCGAGCGCCTCCGCCAACCCCGCCGGTACGCCCCGACGCCGCAGCCCGTCGCGCCAGCCCGGGGCGAGCAGCAGCAGGCCACCGGTCGCCAGGACCGACAGCGCGAAGCCGGCGTCCCCGGCCAGCTCCGGATCGACCAGCACCAGCACGGTCACCGCCGCGGCCAACGCCGGCAGTGTGGCCCGGGGCCGCCCGACCGCCAACGCGGCCAGCCCGATCGCCCCCATGGTGGCCGCCCGTACCACGCTGGGCGAGGGACGCACCAGGACGACGAAGCCGATCAGGGCGAGCCCGCAGAGGACCGTCGCCAGCCGGGGGCCCGCGCGGGCCCACCGTGCCACCAGCAGCACCGCGCCGACCACGATCGCCACGTTGGACCCGGACACCGCGTTGAGGTGGGTCATCCCGGTCGCCCGGAAGTCCTCCTCCACCGTGGCCGGCAACCGGCTGGTGTCCCCGACGACCAGGCCGGGCAGCAGGCCACCCTGCTCGGGCGGGAGCGACGCGCAGGCCCGGTGCAGGCCGGCCCGCAGGGTGCCGGCGGCGCGCTGGAACCACGGCGGCGGCCCGTCCCGGACCGGTGGACCGGACACGGTCAGCACGGCGGCGGTCAGGTCACCGCCCCGGGGCGCGGCGAGCCTGCCCTCGACGGTCAGCCGCTGCCCGGGCAGCAGACCCCGCCAGGCCGGGTCGGTGGCGAGCACGAGCAGCCGTACCGGAACCCGCAGGCGGTGGCCCTGCGGGTCGGTGAGGCTGCTCGACTGCGCGGTGACGAGCAGGGTCGCCGGGCGGCCGGGGGCCCCGCGTACCGGCCGGGGATCGTCGCGGAGCACCAGGTCGACGGTGACCCGGGCCCGGTCGTCGACCAGCGGGCGCAGCGGTGCGGCGTCCCGCACGTGCAGCCGGGCCGCGGTGGCGGTGCCGCCGCAGACCACGCCGAGCAGCAACGCGACGGCGATCCAACCGTACCGGCGGACCGGGGCGGCCGGGGTGCCCAGTACCGCGAGCAGGTGCGCGGTGAGCAGGGCGGCGAGAACGGCGGCGGTCGCGGCGAGCAGGACCGCCGTGCGGGTGGTGAGATGCAGGCAGGCCAGCGCCGCCAACCAGGCCGCCACCGCCAGCCCGGCCAGCCGTAGGTCGGGTGCCCGGTCGGCGGTCACACCGTCACCAGGTCCTTGAGCTGTTCGTACCGGGCGTCGCCGATGCCGTCGACCTGGCGCAGGTCGCCCACGCTGCGGAAGCCGCCGTGCTGGTCGCGGTGGGTGAGGATGCGTTGGGCGAGCACCGGGCCGACCCCGGGCAACGCGTCGAGCTGGGCCACCGTGGCGGTGTTGAGGTTGACCCGGCCACCCGGCGTCGCCCCGCCGGGTGCCGCCGCCGGCCCGGCCGGGGCCGCACCGGAGCCCGCCGCGCCGGGTGGGGCGGTGACACCGACCAGGATCAGCTCCCCGTCGGCCACCTTCCGGGCCGGGTTGAGCAGTGCCACGTCGGTGCCGGGCAGGGCCCCGCCGGCCGCCTCGACCGCGTCGGCGACCCGTGCCCCGGCCGGCACCCGGACCAGACCGGGGCGGCGGACCCGCCCGGCCACCGCCACCACCAGTTCGCCGGTCGGCGCGACGGCCGGGCCGGAGTCCCCGGACGTGGGCCCGCCCGGGGACTCCGGCTCGGCCAGGGTCGTCGCCGGGCGCACCGGTTCCGGCTGCGGGCGGGACCGCCAGGCCCAGAATCCCGCGCCGAGCACCACGGCCACCGCCACGACCGCCAGCGCCCGGACCCCACGCCGGCCGGGATCGAAGACACCGGGGCCGGGCAACCGGGCGGGCGGGGCCGGGTCGTCACCGTCGGCGGGATGCCGGTGGTCCGGGTCCCCGGGGCGGAACACGGCCGGATCGTCCCCCGCACGACGACGTGCACCGGCGTCGGGAGGACCGTCGTCGTGGCGACGTGGACCGGCGTCGGGATAGCCATCGTCAGGTCGACGTGGAGCGGCGTCGGAAGGGCCGTCGTCATGCGGCCCGGGACCGGGTGGAGCACCGTCGAGGTAGTCGCCGAGGTCGAGGGAGCCGGCGTCGCGGGCTCCGGCGTCGACGGCCGGCCGGGGACGGCGGCGGGCCGACGTCCCGGCCGTGCCCGCCCCCGGCGATGACGCCCCACCCGCCGCAGGTGGTACGCGCAACGGCACCGGCCCGTACGGGCGGGCTGGCGGCTGCGGCGGGTCCGCCGTCCGTGCCACCGCCGACACCCCGGCGGTCAGCCGGTACAGCCGGCCCCGCACCCTGCTTTCCTCGTCCTCCGACACGGCGCGAGGTTAGGCCGGTGGACGGCACCCGTTCAGTCCGGCGGAGGCCGGTTGTGGACGACGACGGTGGCTGTGGACAACCGCCTGATCATGGCCGGATCTGCTATGCCGAGCCCGACCGGCGGGCACTGCGGCCGACCGGTTCAGGCCTGCCGGCGGTGGATCACGACGCCGGCCAGGCCCGGCCCGGCGTGGGCGGCGACCACCGCGCCGACCTCGGAGACGTACGTGTCGTGCAGGCGGTCACCGAGGCGGGCGGTGAGCGCCTCGACGAGGTGCTCGGCCCGGTGCGGGGCGGCGAGGTGGTGCACCCCGAGGTCCACCTCGGCGTCGGCGGCGGCCTCGACCGCCAGGTCGATCAGGCGGGCCACCCCCCGGCTGGCGGTTCGCACCTTGTCGCGTACCACGATCGCGCCGTCCGGCATGTGCATGATCGGCTTGACCGACAGGGCGGTGCCGAGCAGCGCCTCCGCCGCGTTGATCCGGCCGCCCCGGCGCAGGAACTCCAGCGTGTCGACGTAGAAGAAGATGGTGGTCCGGTCGACGGCGGCCAGCGCCGCCGCGCGTACCCCGGGTAGGTCGACGCCCGCCCCGGCGGCGGTGGCGGCGGCCAGCGCCGGGAAGCCCAGCCCCATGCCGGTGGACCGGCTGTCGACCACCTCGACGCGGTCGCCGACCTCGGCGGCGGCGAGCCGGGCCGCGTCGACCGTGCCGGACAGGTCGGCCGACAGGTGCACCGACAGCACGCCGTCCGCGCCGTCGGCCAGCAGCCGCCGGTACGTGGCGACGAACTGCTCCGGGGACGGCCGGGACGTGCTCACCGAGACCCGCCGGCCACCGAGGGCCCGGGTGGCGTCGGCGGGGAGGGTCTCCACCCCCTCCAACCCTTCCGCGCCGTTGAGCACGACGGTCAGCGGCACCACGGTCAACCGGTGCGCCCGCACCGGCCCGGGTGGAAGGTAGGCGGTGGAGTCGGTGACGACCGCGACGGACATGCCCGGCACGCTAGCCGATACCGGGACCGCCCGCCCGGACCGGTCGGCCCGGGGCGGTGCGGACCGGTCGGTTCAGACCGGCTCGGCCGGTGTCGGCGGGGTGATCGGGCCGACGTTGTGCGCGCGCAGGTGCCAGCCCCGCAGGTCGTTGTGGCGTAGTTCGGTCCAGTGGCAGTTGGCCAGCGAGCCGATGCTGCGCAGCACGGTGTGGTCCCAGCCGAGGAGCTGACCGACGCCCTGCCGGGCCGCGCCACCGTGGGTGGCGACCACGACGGTGCCCCCGTCGGCCAGTTCGACGGCGGCGAGCAACGCCTCGCCGACCCGCTTGCCGAGGTCGTCGAGAGGTTCGATGCCCGCTCCCGGGTCCGGGTCGCCGGCCCGCCACCGGGCGTGCTCGGTGGGGAACCGGGCGGCGGCGTCGGTGAGGGCGATACCCTGCCACTGGCCGAAGTGCCGTTCCCGCAGCCGGGCGTCAGGGCGTACCGGCTGGCCGGTGAGCCGGGTGAGCGCGGCGGCGGTGTCGGCGGCGCGGCACAGGTCGGAGGCGACGACGACGGCCGGGCGCAGCGCCGCGAGCAGCGGGGCGGCGGCGGCGGCCTGCTGCCGGCCGAGGTCGTTGAGGGGTACGTCGATCTGCCCCTGCACCCGACCGGCGGCGTTCCAGTCGGTGTTGCCGTGCCGCCAGATGATCAGGCGGGTCATTCGGCGGCGGCACCCGCGGCGTCGGCCTCGACCAGGTCGCGGTCGACGAACGGGAGCTGGGGGCAGTCCTTCCAGAGCCGGTCGAGGGCGTAGAACTCGCGTTCCTCGGTGTGCTGGACGTGGACCACGATGTCGACGTAGTCGAGCAGCACCCAGCGGCCACCCCGCTCACCCTCGCGGCGAACCGGCTTGGCCTTCTCGGGCAGCTCCAGCAGACGCTCCTCGACGGCGTCGACGATGGCCATCACCTGACGCTCGTTGGGCGCCGAGGCCACCAGGAACGCGTCGGTGATGGCGAGCTGGTCGCCCACGTCGATGATGACGATGTCCTGCGCCTTCTTGTCGGCCGCGGCCTGGGCGGCGGCCATCGCCAGCTCGTGAGCGCGTTCGGAAACTGTCACCGTTCTCCTTCGATCAACAGTGCGACCCGTCAAGCGTCTCACACCCGGCGCGGAGACGACTTGTCAGTTCTGGCCGCTTACCGGGACGAAGTGGGAGTAACCGGGCGTAATCACCGCTGGTAGAGCCGCCGTTTCGCGATGTACTGCACCACACCGTCGGGCACCAGGTACCAGACCGGTTCCCCCCGGCCGACCCGCTCCCGGCAGTCGGTCGAGGAGATCGCCATCGCGGGCACCTGCACCAGGCTGACGGTGTCGGCCGGCAGGTGCTTGTCGGTCAGCTCGAAGCCGGGCCGGGTCACCCCGATGAAGTGGGCCAGCGCGAAGATCTCGTCCAGCTCCTTCCAGGACAGGATCCGCTCCAGCGCGTCGGCACCGGTGATGAAGTGCAGTTGCGCCTTCGGGCCGTACTCGTGGTGCAGGTCCCGCAGCGTGTCGACGGTGTAGGTGGGGCCACCGCGGTCGATGTCGACCCGGCTGACCTGGAACCGGGGGTTGGAGGCGGTGGCGATCACCGTCATCAGGTAGCGGTCCTCGGCCGGGCTGACCGGGGTGTCCGCCTTCTGCCACGGCTGCCCCGTCGGCACGAAGACCACCTCGTCCAGGCCGAACCGGTCGGCCACCTCGCTGGCCGCCACCAGGTGACCGTGATGGATCGGGTCGAAGGTGCCACCCATGATGCCGATCCGTCGGATGTCGTCCTCCACCCCATGATCGTAGGCCGCCGCGCGCCGGGCCCGCCGGGGCCCGGCGCGGACCGATCGTCAGGCGGCGGCCGCCGCGACCGCCGTGCGGGCGACCAGGGCCCGGCGCAGGTCGTCGGCGGCGTCGACGACGCTGCGGCGCAACCCGGGGGTCAGGTCGTCCCGGCTGAGCAGGGCCGCGGCCGAATCCAGCGTGGGCTGCGCCACGGCGTAGCGGGGGAAGGCCAGCCGGGCGACCCGTTCGGCCACCCACGGGGTACGCCGCCGCGCCGCGGCCGGCATCTCGGTGAAGTACCGGTCGACGTACGTGCCGGTCAGCTCGGCCTGGTCCGGCTGCCAGAACCCCTCGGCCGCCGCCTCGACGAGCCGGTTGGAGCGGGTGGTGTCGCGGGTGACGATCTCCCAGGCGGCCTCCTTCGCGGCCACCTCCGGCAGGGCCGCCCGGCACCGGGCCGCCCGTTCCGCGCCGGTGGCGCTGCGGTCGGTCGCCGCCTCGGCCGCGATCTCGGTCTCGCCGGCCGCGCCCAGCACCACCAGCCGGTGCAGCAGTGCCCAGCGCAGCTCGGCGTCGACGGCCAGCCCGTCGGGCACGCCCCGGCCGACCAGCCACCCGGCGAGCAGGTCGGCGTCGGCGGTGGCGGAGAGCAGCCCCCGCACGGCGGCCAGTTGCAGCGACCCGCCGGCCGGGGCGGTGGCGAGCAGCGTGGCGCAGGCGTCGGCCGTCCGCAGCAGCGCGGCGTCCCGGGCGAGCGGGTCGAGGTAGCGGTCGACCAGGTTGCGGCTGCGGGCGAGCACGCTCTCCGCGACGGCCACCTCGGTCTCGTTGGGCAGGGCCGCCGTCAGCAGCGCCACCACCGCCGACACCGGTCGTTCGCCGTCGGTGGCGGCGTCCAGCGTCTCCTCCCAGAGCAGGGCGCGGGCCAGCGGGTCGGTGAGCGTGGGCAGCACCGTGCCGACCGCGTCCACCGACGCCGGATCGAGCCGGATCTTGGCGAAGGTGAGGTCACCGTCGTTGGGCAGGAGCAGCCCGGCGGCCCGCCCGGTCAGCGCGGGAAGCGCGGTGCGCCCGCCGTCGGCGGCCGGATCGAGATCGACCTCGACCCGGTCCACCGTGCCGTCGGCGGCGTACCGGCCGACCGCGATGCGGTGCGGGCGCAGCACCGGGTGCTCCGGCGGCGCGGTCTGCACCACCGCCACCGCGGACCACCGGCCGTCGGCGTCCACCGAGGTCTCCGTCCGCAGCGTGTTGACCTGCGGTTGCCGCAGCCAGCGGTCGGCCCAGTCGGTGAGGTCCCGCCCGCTGGCGGCGCTGAGGCTGGCCAGCAGGTCGGCCAGGGTGGCGTTGCCGAACCGGTGGGCGGCGAAGTGCTGGTTGAGCCCGGCCAGGAAGGCGTCGTCGCCGAGCCAGGCGACGAGCTGGCGGAGCACGCTGGCGCCCTTGGCGTACGAGATGCCGTCGAAGTTGAGCAGGGCCTGGGCGGCGTCGGCGACCTCCTGCGGGGCGACCGGATGGGTGGACGGGCGCTGGTCTGCGGCGTACCCCCAGGCCTTGCGGCGGATCGCGAAGGTCGTCCAGGCCCGGTCGAACCGGGTCACCTCGGCGGTGACCCGGGTGCCCAGGTACTCGGCGAAGGACTCGTTGAGCCACAGGTCGTCCCACCAGCGCATGGTGACCAGGTCACCGAACCACATGTGGGCCATCTCGTGGGCGATGGTGGTGGCCCGCTGCTCCCGCTCGCTGTCGGTGACCGCCGAGCGGAACACGTCGTCGTCGCGGATGGTGACCAGGCCCGGGTTCTCCATCGCCCCGGCGTTGAACTCCGGCACGAACGCCTGGTCGTACTTGACGAACGGGTACGGCTCGGCGAAGAGCTGGTGGAACCGGTCCAGGCACTGCTTGGTGACGGTGAGGATCTCGTCGAGGTCGGCGTCGAGGTGCGCGGCCAACGACTGCCGGCAGTAGACGCCCAGCGGGATGTCACCGTGGCGGTCGCGCCGGACGTGCCAGGGGCCGGCGATCAGCGTGACGAAGTAGCTGGCCAGGGGTGCGGTGGGGGCGAACTCCCAGCGTCCCGGAGCCGGGTTGGCGGCGAGCGGGCCGTTGGCCGCGACCGTCCACTGCGGCGGAGCGGTCACCGTGAGGGTCACCGGGGCCTTGAGGTCAGGCTGGTCGAAGGCGGCGAAGATGCGTGGCGCCTCGTCCAGGAAGGACATCGCGTAGAGGTACGTCGCGCCGTCGGCCGGGTCGACGAAGCGGTGCATCCCCTCGCCGGTGTTGGTGTAGGCCATCTCGGCGGTGACCGTGAGGGTGTTCTCCGCCGCCAGCCCGGTGAGCGGGAACCGGCCGTCGGCGAGGGCCGCCGGGTCCAGCTCCCGGTCGTTGAGCCGGACCGCCTCAAGCACAGCGGGCTTGACCTCGACGAACGTCTCGGCATCGGGGGTGGCGGCACGGAACCGGATGATGGTCGTCGAGCGGAACCGCTCGTCGCCACCGGTGAGATCGAGGTCCACCTGATAGGACTCGACATCGATCAGTGCGCGACGCGCGGTCGCCTCTACACGGGTCAGGCTCGGCATCCGCTTATCCTGCCCGACGGGGAGCCGGCCGGGCTCCCCGGTACGCGCGGCAATGGAGGATCAACAATGGGTCAGCACCCCAAGGGCGACTTCGACCTGTCCCGGGCGGTCTGGCAGCGAGCCGAGGGCGACACCTCCGACAGCGCGGTCGAGGTGGCCTTCGTGGACGACCTGATCGGGATGCGCAACTCGGCCGAGCCGGACGGCCCGGTGCTGGTGTTCACCCAGGCCGAGTGGGACGCGTTCGTCGCCGGTGCCCAGGACGGCGAGTTCGACCTGGACTGACTGCCGGACGGCGGCCCCCGGGCGGTACGCGGCGACCCGCCCCGCGCCCGGGGGCACCGGCCCGTCCGGCGACCGTCGCCCCGCGCCGACGCGGGCCGGCGCGGCGGTGCCCGGACGACGGCTCACCCGTCCCCCTCGCCCCAGCCCAGCCCGCCCGGGCCTGGGGCGTGGTGGAATCCGGGGTGGCCGGCGACGTCGGCGCAGCGGTCGCCGTCCGGGCCGACGGCGGAACAGAACAGCCGTTCCGCGTCCCGCCAGGCATCGGCCGGGGACAGCGCGGCCGAGGCCAGCACCAGCTCCGGGCGTAGCAGGCTCAGCGCCTCCGCGTACGCCACCGCCAACTCCCGGGCATGCTCCGGCCCGTCGGCGGTGAACCCGAGGTGCACGGTGAACCGCCGGGACGGCCGGCGCGGCCTGGCGAGCAGCGGCCGACCCGGTGGGTGCTCCCCGCCGGCCCGGCCGAGCATGTCTACCGCCTGTCGCTGACGCCAGTACGGCGGCGTGTTCTCCCGCATCCGGTCCTCCCCGTCGTCGACGCCCCACGGCCGCCCGTGGTGGCCGGTGTCGAGCCAACCAGGTTCACGGCGGCCCGGGAGGGGCCAGCGGGCACCCGGTCACCGTCCGGCGGCACGACGGGATTCAGGGCCCCGAACCCGGGTAGACGACCCGCGGCCGACCAGCCGGGTCCGCCCCACCGTCACCGCGTCAGGAGAGCCCGATGGCCACCACACCGGCCGACCGCAGCCCGGAGAGCACGCTGGCGTTCTTTCGGGAGGGCTACCGGTTCATCAGCAACAGGTGTGAGCGCTACGACACGGACATCTTCACCGCCCGGCTTCTCCTGGAGCCGACGATCTTCCTGCGTGGGCGGGCCGCGGCGGAACTGTTCTACGACCCGGAGCGGTTCCGGCGCGCCGGTGCGGCACCCAAGCGGGGCCAGCGGACGCTGACCGGGCAGGGTGGGGTGCAGGGGTTGGACGGTCCGGCCCACGCCGACCGCAAGGCCATGTTCATGTCGATCATGACGCCCTCGGCGGTCGAGCGGATCGGCCGGCTCTTCGCCGACGAGTGGCGGATCCGGCTGGCGGCCTGGGGTGACGGCGGTCGCGTGGTGCTCCGCCACGAGGTGGGGCCGATGCTGCTGCGGGCGGTCTGCGCCTGGGCGGGCGTACCGCTGCCGGAGAGCGAGGTCGGCCGGCGCAACGCCCAGATGCAGGCCATGATCGACGGACCGGCCGCGCTCGGCCCCCGGCACTGGCGCGGGTTGATCGGCCGCCTACGGGCCGAACGCTGGATCGCCGACCTGGTGGAACGGGTACGGGTCGGCACCGTGGCCGCGCCCGAGGGCAGCGCGCTCGCGGTGATCGCCGAGCACCGCGACGCCGAGGGGCGGCTGCTCCCCCGCCGGGTCGCCGCCGTGGAACTGCTCAACGTGCTGCGTCCCACCGTCGCCGTCGACCGGTACGTCCTGTTCGCCGCCCTGGCCCTGCACGACCACCCGGACTGGCTGGACCGGGTGCGCGCCGGCGACGAGCCCACCGAGTGGTTCGTCCAGGAGGTCCGCCGCTACTACCCGTTCTTCCCGGTCGCCTTCGCCCGGGTGCGGCACCCCTTCGAATGGCGGGGGCACCATTTTCCGGCCGACCGACGGGTGCTGCTCGACCTGTACGGCACCAACCACCACCCCGGGATCTGGTCCGAGCCGGAGCGGTTCCGCCCGGAGCGGTTCGCCGGCTGGCGGGACGACCCGTACGGTTTCGTGCCGCAGGGCGGGGGCAGCCACCTGGGCGGCCACCGCTGCGCCGGGGAGTGGATCACCATCGAGCTGATGAAGCAGGCGGTCGGCCTGCTGACCGGGGCGATGGACTACCGGCTCCCGCCGCAGGACCTGGCCCTGGACCTGTCCAAGGTACCGACCCTGCCGCCCAGCGGCCTGGTGCTCGCCGACGTCCGCAGCAGGCTGGCCGCCCGGCGGCACGGGGCTCGCGGGTGAGCGCCCCCGCCGGGTCGGCCCGTCCGGCCCCGGTCGGGTCCCGCCCGGCCGTCGCGTCGGGCGGCCCGCCACGCCCACCCCGGCTCCCCGTCGAGTACGTCCTGCCGCTGCACCGCACCGACGACGACGGCCTGGACGAGCTGACCGGCTACCTGCGTACCCTGTGCCGGCTGGTCGACGTGACAGTGGTCGACGGCTCACCGTCGCCGGTGTTCGCCCGGCACGCCGCCCGATGGCACGGCCTGCTGCGGCACCTGCCCCCCGATCCGGCGGTGCAGGGGCTCAACGGCAGGGCATGCGGGGTGTTGACCGGGGTGGCGGCGGCCCGGCACGAGCACGTGGTGATCGCCGACGACGACGTCCGGTACGCCGAGGCGGAGCTGCGGGTGGTGCACCGGCTGCTGGACACCGTCGACCTGGTCCGCCCGCAGAACTACTTCGACCCGCTGCCCTGGCACGCCTGGTGGGACACCGGACGGACCCTGCTCAACCGGGCGTTCGGCGTCGACCGGCCGGGCACCCTGGCGGTGCGGCGCAGCACCTTCCGGGCGATGGGCGGCTACGACCCGGACGTGCTCTTCGGCAACCTGGAACTGGTCCGCACGGTGCGCGCGTACGGCGGCACCGAGGCCAGCCCCGCCTGGCTGTACGTGCGTCGGTTGCCGCCGACCGCGGCGCACTTCCGGGGCCAGCGGGTCCGTCAGGCGTACGACGACCTGGCCCGACCGGTGCGGTCGCTGGTGGCGCTGGCGGTGCTGCCGGCGGTGGTGGCCGGGTCGGTGACCCGCCGGCCGGGGCTGCTGGCCGGCGGGGCGGCCGGTGTGGTGGCGCTGGCGGAGATCGGCCGGCGGCGGGCCGGCGGAACGGCGGTGTTCCCTCCGGGCAGCGCCCTGGCCGCGCCGCTCTGGCTGCTCGAACGCGGCCTCTGCGGGTGGCTCGCGGTGGCCCGTCGGGTGGGCCGTGGTGGGGTGCGCCACGCCGGCCGGCGGATACGCCGCCCGGCCCACTCGGTGCGGACGCTACGACGCCGGATGGCCCCGGTCCAGCCGGGCGAGCTGACCCGGTGGGTCCGGGCCGACCCGGCCGCCCGGGGCCGCTGACCGGACGATCCACGACCCCGACGCTCGTCGCGGCCGGTTGTGGGCTGGCGCGGATCCGGTCGGTCGGGCACCTGGCGGCCGGGATCACCGCACAATTCGCGTTTTCCCCGCCGGGGGTCGCCGGCCGGCCCAGAATGTGAGGGTCGTCCGACTGTGCCGCGCAGTTGGTTTCCGTGGAGGTGACAGCGATGGCCCACGCCGTACGACGGCCCGCCCCGGCCGCCCCGAAGCCCCGGGTCCAGACGGTCGCTGCCGCCGTCGCGGTCGTCTTCCTGCTGCTCGGCGTCCTCGGCTTCGTTCCCGGCGTCACCACCGGCTACGACGAGCTGGCCTTCGCCGGGCACCACTCCGGGGCGAAGCTGCTCGGGGTGTTCCAGGTGCCCGTCCTGCACAACCTGCTGCACCTGGTCTTCGGGCTGGTCGGCCTGGTGCTGGCCCGCCGGCTCGGTGGCGCCCGGCTCTACCTCACCGTCGGCGGGGCGGTCTACCTGGCGCTCTGGCTGTACGGCTTCGCCGTCTCCCGGGACGCCGCGGCCAACGTCGTCCCGGTCAACGGCGCGGACAGCTGGCTGCACCTGGGACTCGGCCTCGGCATGCTCGCCGTCGGCCTGCTGCTGTCCAACGACGCCGGCACCGGCGGCCGGCTGGACGTCCCCGTAGACCGGGGCTGACCCGCGGCCCGGTCAGGCAGCCACCGGCAGCCGCTTGGCGAAACACACGCTGTACGGGTTGTGGACGTACTCGCCGTAGACCGGGATCGGCTGGTAGCCGCAGGAGGTGTAGAGGCCGATCGCGGCCGGCAGGTAACTGCCCGTCTCCAGGCAGAGCACCGAGTGGCCCTGCTGGAACGCCAGCTCCTCCAGCGCGCAGAGCAACTGCCGGGCGATCCCCCGCCCCCGGTACGCCGGCCGGACGTACATCCGCTTCAGCTCGCCGGTGTCCGCGTCCAGGGACTGCAGGCCACCGCAGGCGACCACCCGGCCGCCGTCGACCACCACCAGGTAGCGGACGTCGTCGTGCACCACGGTGGCCTGCCCGTCCAGCCCGCCGTCGGCCTCGCGCAGCTCCCGCTGCTGGGCGGCGACCAGCGCGTCGACCTCCGGGTCGGTGGCGGGACGGGACTCGATCAGCATCGGCCAACCGTAGGACGGGTCCGTTTCACGAAGGTTTCCAGGAAACGACCCGGACCCGACCGGTACCGGGCTATTCCTCGTCGTCCCCGTCGTCGTCCGCCGGCTCCGGGGCCGGGTCCAGTTCGTCCTCCGGGCGCTGCCGACGCGCCTTGCGGGCGGCCAACCGCTCCGCCGCCGCGGGACGCGTCGACTTCTCCTCCAGCCGGACGTCGGTGCCCCGGTTGCCGGGGATGAAGTCGACACCCGCGTACAGGGTCGGCTGCCAGTCGAACTCCCGCTCACCGATGCGGACCAGGTCACCGGGGTTGGCGCCGGCCTTGGCCAGCTTCTCCTCCACACCCAGCCGGGCCAGCCGGTCGGCGAGGAATCCGACCGCCTCGTCGTTGTCGAAGTTCGTCTGCCGGACCCAGCGTTCCGGTCGGACGCCCCGCACGGTGAACGAGCCGTCGGCCTGCGCCTCGATGGTGAACCCGGCGTCGTCGACGGCCTTCGGCCGGATCACGATCCGGGTCGGCTCGGCCGGCGGGGCGGCACGGCGGGCCTGGTCCACCAGCTCCGCCATCGCGTACGTGAGCTCCTTGAGCCCCTCCCGGGTCGCCGCGGAGACGTCGAACACCCGGAACCCGCGCGCCTGCAGGTCGGGGCGGACGATGTCGGCGAGGTCCTGCCCGTCCGGCACGTCCACCTTGTTGAGCGCCACGAGTCGGGGCCGGTCGGCCAGCCCGCCGTACTCGGCCAGCTCCGCCTCGATGGTGTCGATGTCGGCCAGCGGGTCACGCCCCGGTTCCAGGGTCGCCGTGTCGACCACGTGCACGAGCACGGCGCACCGCTCGACGTGGCGCAGGAACTCCAGGCCCAGCCCCTTGCCGGTGGCCGCCCCGGGGATCAGCCCCGGCACGTCGGCGACGGTGAAGGTGTGGTTGTCCACCCGGACCACGCCCAGGTTGGGCACCAGGGTGGTGAACGGGTAGTCGGCGATCTTCGGCTTGGCGGCGGAGATCACCGAGATCAGCGACGACTTGCCCGCCGACGGGAAGCCCACCAGGCCGACGTCGGCGACGCTCTTGAGTTCCAGCACCACGTCGAGCCGGTCGCCGGGCTCGCCCAGCTCGGCGAAGCCGGGGGCCTTGCGCCGCGCGTTGGCCAGCGAGGCGTTGCCCCGGCCACCGCGCCCGCCCCGGGCCGCCTCGAAGGTGGTGCCCGCGCCGACCAGGTCGGCCAGCACGGTGCCGTCGAGGGCCTGCACGACAGTGCCGTTGGGCACCTTGATGAGCAGGTCCCGGCCGTTGGCGCCGTCCCGGTTCGAGCCGGCGCCGCCCTTGCCGTTCTCGGCCTTGAGGTGCGGGCGGAAGTGGAAGTCGAGCAGGGTGGTGACCTGCGGGTCGACCACCAGCGACACGCTGCCGCCGTGCCCGCCGTTACCCCCGTCCGGGCCACCGAAGGGCTTGAACTTCTCCCGGTGGATGGAGACACAGCCGTGCCCGCCGTCGCCGGCCTGCATGTGCAGGACGACCCGGTCAACGAACGTCGTCACGACGCCAATCCTTCCAGCGGGGTCGGCCCCCGCACCTGAAAAGCACCCCCCGGGCCCCCGCCGCGACGGCGGCGGGCACCCGGCGGTGGGAGCATCCCCCACCTGAAACGGCGAAGCGGGCCGGGACCCCCAGGTCCGCGGCCCGCTTCGCCTGCGTGTTACTGCGGCACGATGCTGACGGTCTTGCGACCCCGCTTGGTGCCGAACAGGACCGAGCCGGCGGCCAGCGCGAAGAGCGTGTCGTCGCCACCGCGGCCGACCAGGTCACCGGGGTGGAACTTGGTGCCACGCTGACGGATGAGGATCTCACCCGCGCTGACCACCTGACCACCGAAGCGCTTCACGCCGAGCCGCTGGGCCGCGGAGTCACGACCGTTACGCGAGCTGGACGCACCCTTTTTGTGAGCCATTGTCCGACGACCTACTTCCCGCTGGAGATGCCGGTCACCTTGACCTGGGTCAGCGGCTGGCGGTGACCCTGGCGCTTGTGGTAGCCGGTCTTGTTCTTGAACTTGTGGATCCGGATCTTCGGGCCCTTGGTGTGCGCGGCGATCTCGCCGGACACCGCGACCTTGGCAAGCTTCGCCGCGTCGGTCACCAGGTCGTCACCGTCGACGAGGAGCACCGCGGTGAGCTTCACCGCGTCACCGGGGGCACCGGTGAGCTTCTCGACCTCGATCACGTCGCCCTCGGCGACCTTGTACTGCTTGCCGCCGGTCTTGACGATCGCGTACATCGGAGGCGGACTCCCTGTCGTTGAGGCTGCTGGCGGTCGTTCCCATGGCAACTCGCCGGGTAGCTGTGACACCGGCAGCGCGGGCACGCGGGAACTCGGCACACCAAAGTGCGCCGCAGGAAAGAGTACGCCATCACCCGCCCGCCGCCCAAACCGACCCCCCGCCGGCCGGGCGCGCGGTCAGCGGGCGCAGAGCTGGTCCAGCCGCTGCTGGAGCCGGTCCAGCTCGGTCTCGTCGATCGAGTCGACGTCGGTGCCGAGCCGGCCGATCTCGGTGGCCAGATCGGTGAGCAGGGTCTTCAACTGCGGATCGGTGGCCCGGCCGGACTGCTGCCGCAGCGCCGTCCGCCAGGTGGTCAGCGCCGTCTCCGCCCGCTTGCGGGCGGTGTCCGCCGCCGCGCTGTCGTTCGCGCCGACCGCCGCGATCATCTTGCCCAGTTCCTCGACGTAGGTGCGTACCGCCCTGGTCGACGCCGCCTCGGCGTCGGCACAGACCTGCGGCCCGTTGCCGCCGGCCGGGGAGCCGCTCACCGCGGCCGACGGGACCACGGAGGCGGGGGTGGCGGCACCGGACGGCCGGCCGGAGGCAGTGGGCGCGTCGGCCCGGTCACCGGAACAGCCGACGCCGGCCAGCAGGACGACGGTCACCACGAGGGCGGCGGGCAGGCGGCGCATGGTCTTCTCCTAGCCGGGGGTGACCGATGGTATCGCCGCACCCACGGCACGGCAGGACCCCTCCCACCGGCGGTACGCCGGGGAAGGGGTCCACTGCCGTCGGGTACGGCTCAACGGGTCACGGCCGGGTACGGCTCAACCGGTCAGGGCCGGGTACGGCGACGGGTGCCGCCCCGGCGGGAGCGCCGCCGGCCCGTGCCGGCCTCCCCGTCGTCGTCGCCGTCGGAGTCACCGAGCGCGTCCGGGTCGTCCGCCCCGGCGAGCCGGGCCGACTCGCCGGTCTGGGCGTCGGCCGCGGCCGGGGCCGCCGGGGTCTGCGTCTCGTACCGGGACAGGTCGTAGCCCATGGTGTCGTGGTAGCCGTTGTCGGCCGCCGGGGCGGCGACCTCGACCTCCGGGGTCTCGGTGGTCTCCACCACGGCCCGCTCCACCGTCGCCGCCTTGCGGGCGCGCCGCCGCGCGGAGGGGGTGGCGGTGGCCGGCGCCTCGGCCGCCGGGGTGGTCACCGCCGAGGCGACGGCCTTGACCCGTTCCCCCGCGCCGCCACCGGTACGCGGCTTCTCCGGCACCGGCTCGGTGTGGATCACCAGGCCCCGGCCCTTGCAGCACTCGCAGGGCTCGCTGAACGCCTCCAGCAGACCGGCCCCGATCCGCTTACGGGTCATCTGCACCAGGCCGAGCGAGGTGATCTCGGTCACCTGGTGCTTGGTGCGGTCCCGGCCCAGGCACTCGGTGAGCCGGCGCAGCACCAGCTCCCGGTTGGACTCCAGCACCATGTCGATGAAGTCGATCACCACGATGCCGCCGATGTCGCGCAGCCGCAGCTGACGGACGATCTCCTCGGCCGCCTCCAGGTTGTTGCGGGTGACCGTCTCCTCCAGGTTGCCCCCGGAGCCGGTGTACTTGCCGGTGTTGACGTCGATGACGGTCATCGCCTCGGTGCGGTCGATCACCAGCGAGCCGCCCGAGGGCAGGAAGACCTTCCGGTCCAACCCCTTGATGATCTGCTCGTCGATGCGGTACTCGGCGAACACGTCAGCGGTGCCGACGTACCGGCGCACCCGGTCGACCAGGTCCGGTGAGACGTGCGACAGGTACGACTCGACCATGCCGTACGACTGCTCGCCCTCGATGACCAGCTCGCGGAAGTCCTCGTTGAACAGGTCCCGGACCACCCGGATCACCAGGTCGGGCTCCTCGTAGAGCAGCACCGGGGCGCCGCCTGCGGTCGCCTTGGCCTGGATGTCCTCCCACTGGGCCTGGAGGCGCTTGACGTCCCGGGCCAGTTCGTCCTCGCTGGCCCCCTCGGCGGCGGTCCGCACGATCACGCCCGCACCGTCGGGGACCAGCTTCTTGAGCACGTCCCGCAGCCGCTTGCGCTCGGTGTCGGGCAGCTTGCGGCTGATCCCGGAGGCGTTGCCGTTGGGCACGTAGACCAGGTGCCGGCCGGAGAGCGCGACATGGCTGGTCAGCCGGGCACCCTTGTGACCGATCGGGTCCTTGGTGACCTGGACCAGCACCGAGTCGCCAGAGCGCAGCGCCTGCTCGATCGAGCGGGAGCGCCCCTCCAGGCCGGTGCTGTCCCAGTTGACCTCACCGGCGTACAGGACGGCGTTGCGTCCCCGCCCGACGTCGACGAAGGCCGCCTCCATGCTGGGCAGGACGTTCTGCACCTTGCCCAGGTAGACGTTGCCGGCCATGGTGCCCGACGAGTTACGGGTGACGTAGTGCTCGACCAGCACGCCGTCCTCCAGGACCGCGATCTGGGTACGGTCGCCCCGCTGGCGCACCGCCATCACCCGGTCGACCGCCTCCCGGCGGGCCAGGAACTCCGACTCGCTCAGGATCGGCGGGCGGGTCCGGCGCTGCTCCCGGCCGTCCCGGCGGCGCTGGCGCTTGGCCTCCAACCGGGTCGAACCGGAGACGCCCTGCACCTCGTCGACGGCCTTGCGGGGCTCCCGGATCTTGACCACCGTGGGCACGCCGTCGTCGGCGCCGCCCTCGACGTCACCGGCACCCCGACGCCGACGCCGTCGACGACGACGGGTCAGCCCGTCCCCGTCGCCCTCGTCCTCGGCGTCGTCGCCCTCACCCTCGGCCTCGGCCTGAGCCGGTTCCTCGGTCTCGTCCTCGTCGGCCTCGTCCGCGCCGCCCTTGCCCCGGCCCCGGCCCCGGCGACCCCGGCGGCGACGACGGCGCGCGGCGGCCGACTCGTCGTCGTCCTCCTCGTCGCTCTCGTCCTCGCCGGTGTCCCCGACCTCGGCGGTCGGCTCCTCCTCGACGACCTCGACGACCTCGACCGGTTCGGCCTCACGGCGGCCACGGCGACGCCGCCGCCCGGTCTCGACCGGTTCCTCGACGGGCTCCTCGGCGACCGGGCCGGGCTCGACCACCCGGAAGGTGGGTGGCTCCTCCGGCTGTGGGGCCATGAACAGGACCGTCGGCGCGGCGATCGCGGCCCGCCGCCGACGGGTACGCGGCTGCGGCTCGGCCGGCTCCGCCGGCTCGTCGCCGGCCGGCACGGCGACGCCGGGCGACACCTCCCCGGTCCGGTTGCCGGCGGCCGGCGAGGTCGACCCGGGGGCCGGCAGGTCGGTCCCGGGCGCCTGCGCCACGGGCTCCGCGACGACGGCCTGGTCGGCCGCAGGTTCCTCGGCGACGGTCGGCTCGGCCGGGGCAGCCGCCTCCACGGCGGGCTCCTCCTCGGCGGCATCGCCCTGGGCTGCGGAAACCGCACCCACCGACGCCTGGCCGGACCCCACCTCAGCGGCCGGCGGCAGCGTCGGGGCCTCGGCGGCCGGCTCGGTCGCCGCCGGGGCCTCGGCGGGCGGCTCGGTCGCCGCCGGGGCGACGGCCTTCTTGCGCCGGGTGCGGGTCACCTTCACCGGCGGGACGAGTTCCGCGCTGCCCTCCTCGACCCCGGCGACGACCACCGGTTCCTCGGCGGCCTTGGCCGGGGTGGCCTTGCGCCGGCGGCGGGTGGTCTTCGGCGCGGAGTCCAGCTCACCGGCGACCGGGACGATCACCTCGGCCTGCTGTGACTCGTCGGTGGCCGACGGGGCGGTGCCGGACGCCTCGGCGGGCGCTCCCCCGGTCAGCTCCGGCTGGCTCAGCGGCGCGGCCCGCCGCCTGGTGGCCCGCCGCCTGGTCGGTGCCGCCACACCCTCCGTGGACGCCGCAGCGCCCTCCGGTGGTGTCGCGGCGGCTCCCGCGCCGGCGTCGATGGTGCTGTCGGCGGTGTCGCCGGCCGGCTGGGAACCGGTCCGTTCGCCGCCCTCGGGCTCGTTCTCGAGCATGGACGTTCTCCAGTTCTGGCGGCCCCGGGCGCGGGTGAGCGCTGCCACGCAGGATCGCCGCAAAAGTGTTTCCGCCGGGCGCGCGACGTGCGCGACCGCCGAAGTCTGCCTGCCAGAACGCCGACCGACGGTCAGCGTTCTCCGATGGCTGCCCCGTCGCGGTCCGCGTCCAACGGATCCACGATCGCGCCCTGCGCGGTCAACACGCCCTGCGCCAGCCGGATCACCCTCGGGGAGACCGGCGGCTCCAGGGCGGCCACCACGCGGAGGCCGGAAAGGACGTCATCGGGTCGTACGGACGGGGTGACCTGCCGTACGACCAGTTCGAGTATCGCACATGACGGCTCCGCTGCCCCGGAAGGCGTCTGCACCGGGGGCAGCACATCGATACGCTCCACTGCGTTCCGCGCGTCGAACGTCCGTCGGCCCTGCTTGGTCATCCGCTCGACCTGCACCTCGTCGGCGGCCACGAAGGCGGCAACCGCCCGCTGCGCCACCGCGTGCCCGACCCCGGGCAGCTCGATGCGCCAGTACGACGCCTCGATCCGCTCCGCCAGGCTGCCCCCGGTCGCGACCACCACGTCCAGCACGTCGAGGCCGGGCGAGAGCGCCGCGTCGAGGGCCACCCGTAGCTGCTCCGGGTCCACCTCCGCCTGGAGGCCGACCTCCAGGTACTCCGCCTCGCTGGCCACGCCGGTGGGGGCGGCGCTGGCGTAGGAGATCTTCGGGTGCGGGGTGAAGCCCTGGGAGAAGGCCACCGGCACGGCGGCCCGGCGCAGGGCGCGCTCGAAGGCGCGGGCGAAGTCCCGGTGGGAGGTGAACCGCAACGGCCCGCGCTTGGCGTACCGGATGCGGACACGCTGGACGACCGGCGCCTGCCCGCCCTCCGGCTGTGGTTTCCTGCTGATCGTCGTACTCCTCGGTCTGGTCACCGGACCCGTGGCGCGGGCTGCCGGTGACGATAGCCGCACACCCGCCGCAACGGGACGGCCGGCCCGCCGTGGCGCGCCGGGCCCGTCCCGTCGACGGTCACTGCTGGGCGCCGGTGGGCACCTTCAACGCGGTCACCGGGGTGAGCGGCAGGAGCTTACGGCCGGTCGGGCCGATCTGGATCTCGGTGTCCATCGACGGGCAGACACCGCAGTCGAAGCACGGCGTCCACCGGCAGTCGTCCTGCTCGTACTCGCCCAGCGCGTCCTGCCAGTCCTGCCAGAGCCAGTCCTTGTCCAGGCCCGAGTCGAGGTGGTCCCAGGGGAGCACCTCCAGCTCGTCGCGCTCGCGGGTGGTGTACCAGTCCAGGTCGACACCGAAGCCCGGCAGCACCGCCGCGGCGGCGTCCACCCAGCGCTGGTACGAGAAGTGCTCGCTCCAGCCGTCGAACCGGCCACCGTTGCGCCACACCTCGTGGATCACCGCGCCCACCCGACGGTCACCCCGGGACAGCAGGCCCTCGATCAGCGACGGCTCCCCGTCGTGGTAGCGGAAACCGATCGCCCGGCCCAGCGAGCGGTCGCTGTTGATGGCCTGCTTGAGCAGCTTGAGCCGGCCGTCGATGACCTCGGGCCGCTCCATCGACGCCCACTGGAACGGGGTGTGCGGCTTCGGCACGAACCCGCCGATCGAGACGGTGCAGCGGATGTCCTTGGAGCCGGTGGCCGCCCGCCCGGCCCGGATCACCTCGTGCGCCATGTCGGCGATCTCCAGGACGTCGGCGTCGGTCTCGGTGGGCAGGCCGCACATGAAGTACAGCTTCACCTGCCGCCAGCCGTTGGTGTACGCGGTGACCACCGTACGGATCAGGTCGTCCTTCGACACCATCTTGTTGATGACCTTGCGGATCCGCTCCGACCCGCCCTCCGGGGCGAAGGTCAGCCCGGTGCGCCGGCCGTTGCGGGACAACTCCTGCGCCAGGTCGATGTTGAACGCGTCCACCCGGGTCGACGGCAGCGACAGCGACACGTTGGTGCCGGCGTACTGCTCGGCCAGGCCGGAGCACATGTCGCCGATCTCGGAGTGGTCGGCCGACGACAGCGACAGCAGCCCCACCTCGTGGAAGCCGGAGAACTCCAGCCCCTGCTGCACCATCTGCCCCACCGTGGTGATCGACCGCTCCCGCACCGGGCGGGTGATCATGCCGGCCTGGCAGAACCGGCAGCCCCGGGTGCAGCCCCGGAAGATCTCCACCGCGTACCGCTCGTGCACCGTCTCGGCCAGCGGCACCAGCGGCTTCTTCGGGTACGGCCAGGCGTCCAGGTCCATCGTCGTGCGCTTGTGCACCCGGAACGGCACGTCCGGGCGGTTCGGCACGACCCGCTGGATCCGGCCGTCGGGCAGGTAGTCCACGTCGTAGAAGCGCGGCACGTAGACGCTCTCGGTGCGGGCCAGCCGCAGCAGCAGTTCGTCCCGGCCGCCCGGGGAGCCCTCCGCCTTCCACTCCCGGACGATCGTGGTGATCTCCAGGACCGCCTCCTCACCGTCGCCGAGCACCGCGGCGTCGATGAAGTCGGCGATCGGCTCCGGGTTGAACGCGGCGTGCCCACCGGCCACGATCACCGGGTCGGCGTCGGTGCGGTCGGCCGCCAGCATCGGGATGCCGGCCAGGTCGATCGCGGTGAGCAGGTTGGTGTAGCCCAGCTCGGTGGAGAAGGAGACCCCGAACACGTCGAACCGGCGCACCGAGCGGTGCGCGTCGACGGTGAACTGCGGCACGCCGTGCTCGCGCATCAGCCGCTCCAGGTCCGGCCAGACCGCGTACGTCCGCTCGGCCAGCACGTCGGGCAGCTCGTTGAGCACCTCGTAGAGGATCTGCACGCCCTGGTTGGGCAGGCCCACCTCGTACGCGTCGGGGTACATCAGCGCCCACCGTACGGTCGCCGCGTCCCAGTCCTTGACCACCGCGCCCAGCTCGCCACCGACGTACTGGATGGGCTTGGTCACCTGGGGCAGCAACGCCTCCAGCCGGGGCCACACCGACAACGTGGCGTCGTGGTGCGGCGGCGCGACGGCAGCGTCGTCGGTCGGGGCCGCGGCGGGGCGCGGGGTCGTGGACGGAGCGCTCATGGAGCCCAAGGGTACGCGTCCACCGGCGGACGGCTCGCCGCACCGCCGGCCTGCCCGCTCCCGTCACCCCTGCCCACCGTCGCCGGTCGGCCGGGCGGTGGGGACCGCACCGGCGGGCCCCGCGTCGGCTGTGCGAGGCTTCCCGGTCGGCGGGGGCCGGGGGGCGGCCGATTGGTCGAGGTGGCGGCCCGGTACTAACCTCGCAACCGGTGCGAGAGGAGATTGCCGCGATGCCGGAGCCGCAGCCGGGAGCAGACCGGCCGGCCGACGGGGACGACCCCGTCCCGGGTCGGCAGCAGGATCCGGTGGTCGACACCGGTCCGGCCGGCCTCCCCGTACCGCCGCCCAGCGGCCCCGTCGACCCGGCGACGCCGGCCACCGAGCCCGCTCCGGTTCCGCCGGCCGACCCCGCCGGTCCGGCTGCTGACGCCACCGCCTCGGCTCAGCAGATCGACCCGGCCGAGCAGGCCGGGGAGCGCACCCCGACCGCATCGGAGGCCCCGCCCGACCGGCACGACCCGGTCCCGCAGGACGACCCGACCGCGCAGGACGACCCGGTCACCGACGACGACCCCACCGCGCAGGACGACCCGGCGACGCAGGGCGACCCGCCAGCACTCACCGGCCCTACCGCTCGATCCGGTCTGCCGGAGCCGGCCAGCCCACCGGAGCCGGCCAGCACAGCGGGGCAGGTCAGCCCGGCCGCGCCCGTGCCGCCGGCCGCGCCCGCCGACCCGGTGGAGTCGGCGGGGCCGGCGCGGGGGGTCGCACCCGGCCCGGTCACCCCGGCCCGGGGGTCGGCCGCCGTTCCGGGCCGGATCCCCCCGCCAGGCGCACCGCAGCGGCCGGACGCCACCCGGGTGGAGCAGCACCCGGGCGGGCAGCGTCCCGACCCGACGCTGGAGGAGCCGGCGGTACCCCGGTGGAGCGGTTCCGCCGCCGTGCCCCCACCGCCACCGCGTCGCCCCGCGTGGGGTGAGTCGGTCCAGTTCGTGCCGCTTCCGCCACCCCCGCCACCCCCGCCGGAGCTGCCCGAACACCGCACCCCGGTCGACCCGTGGGCGGGTGTCGACACGGGTGGCTGGGACGTGCACCATCCGGAGCCGGCGCCGCTGCCGTACGCGCCACCGCCGACCCGCCCCTACCCGGCAGCCGTCGACCAGCCACCCGCCACCGCGGCGGTCCCACCCGACCAGCACACCCCCACCCCGCCGCACCAGCACACGCCGACGCCGCCCGGCCGGCACAACCCGGCGGCGTCGTACCCGTCGCCGGCACCGGCCGGTCCGGTCACGCCCTCGCCGACCCGGCCGTACCCGGTCACGCCGGTGCCCGCCGCGCGGCCGGCGCCCCTGCCGCCGGCCCGCCCGGTGTCGCCACCACCGGCCCGTCCGGTGTCACCGCCGCCGCCACCGCCCGCGTCGCCCCGCCCGCCGAAGCAGCGGCGGGTCCGCCCGCAGCCGCCCGCCCCGCCGCCACAGCCACCGCCGAACCGGCCGCCCAAGGGGTACGTCCGCCGCAAGCGGCGACGCTGGCCCTGGGTGCTGCTGCTCAGCCTGGCCTGCTGCTGCGGCTGCCCCGCCTGGTTCGGCAGGCCGGCCTGGCAGCAGTACCCGGCCGACGCCGCCCTGCCCACCCAGGTGGCCGACCTGACCCTGCGGTCGGACTCCGGCAGGGAGGTCGACAGGCTCAAGACCGAGGTACGCAAGGCGAACCTGCTCGCCGAGGACGTCTACGCCGGGGTATACAGCACCTCCGACGGCAAACGGGTGACCGTCTTCGGGGACACCGGCTTCCGGCTCCGGCCGGAGTCCGACGCGGACGACGCGATGGTGCGGCTGACCGACACCTTCAAGCTGGGTACCCCCCAACCCGTCGACAGCGGCGTCCGGGGCCGGTACGAACGCTGCGCCACCGGCTCGTCCGACGGCACCGACGTGGTGGTCTGCACCTCGGTGGACCACGGCAGCAGCACCACGGGTGTGTTCACCCGGCTCTCGGTGGACGACAGCGCCCGACTGCTCGCCACCATGCGCGCCCAGATCGTCACTCCGAAGCAGGGCTGAGCCGGCCGCCGCCCGGCCCAACCGCGGGGGGGCGGCCGGGCCTGTCCCACGGTCACGCCGCCGGTGCCCGAGCGGCCGGGCGGGTCGGGCGGTGCCGGTCACGCGCGCCCGCGCCGGTCGGCGCGGGCGCGGCGGTCAGGCCGGTGCGCTGCCGGCGGTGGGCGTACCGCCCGAGGTGGGTTCGGCGCGGCGGGGGGCGTACCGGGGGACGTACTCCTGGCCGGTGAGCTTCTGGATCTCGGCCATCAGCTCGTCGGTCATCTCCCGCAGCGAGGTGCGGTCGTCGGAGCGGCCGGTGAAGTCCAGCGGCTTGCCGAACCGGATGATGATCTTCGCCTTGCCGGGGCGGGGAATGCGGGTGCCGATCGGCTGGACCTTGTCGGTGCCGAGCACCCCGACCGGGATCACCGGCACCCCGGCCGCCACCGCCAGCCGGGCGGTGCCGGTCCGTCCCCGGTAGAGCCGGCCGTCGGGCGACCGGGTCCCCTCGGGATAGACGGCGACCAGGTCACCGCCGCGCAGCGCGGGGATGGCCGCGTCGAACGCGGACAGTGCGGCCCGGCCACCGGCCCGCTCGACCGGGATGGCACCCAGGCCGGTGAGCACGAACTTGGACAGCGCACCCTTCGGGCCGGTGCCGGTGAAGTACTCCGACTTGGCCCAGAAGGCGAGGTGCCGGGGAACGACGGTGCCGAGCAGCAGCTCGTCGGCGACGGAGAGGTGGTTGCCCGCGAAGATCGCGCCGCCGCTCGCCGGAATGTGCTCCAGCCCCTCCACGACCGGACGGAACGCCAGCCGCATCGCGGGTCCCACGGTGAGCTTGCCGATGGTGTAGAGCAGCGGCACGGGTCCTCCGGCGGTCGTACGGTGAAACAGGCGGTGTCACGGTAGCGGACGGACGCCCGTACGACCCAACGGGTGCACGTGCGTCCGCCTGCTGGATGGCGCGGGTGGTCGCGGGGTCCCGACCCGACGGGCCGGGACCCCGCTACGACCTCACACCTTGCGGACGGTGACCGTCACCCGTTCGCCGTCGCCGACCTCACCGGTGAAGCCGTCGAGGCCGTCGGCGAAGTCCACCGTGTCGGCGAGCACCTCCCGGGCCACGAACCCGGTGTACGCCGACACCGCCGCCCGGACCTGCTCGGAGGCCGCCACCGACACCACGATCCGGTCGGAGATGTCCAGGTCGGCGTCCCGGCGGGCCTGCTGCACCACCCGGACCACGTCCCGGGCCAGCCCTTCGGCGGCCAGTTCCGGGGTCACCTCGGTGTCGAGCACCACCACGCCCTCACCACCGGGTAGCGGTGCGGAGTGCTCGGCGTCGGCGGCGACCAGCCGCAGCTCGTACTCGCCCTCGGCGAGGGTGACCCCGGCGGCGACGGGGGCGCCGTCGCGCAGCTCCCACTCCCCCGCCTTGACCGCCCTGATCACCTGCTGCACCTGCTTGCCGACCCGGGGGCCGAGCGCCCGGGGCACCACCGTCAGCACCTGCTGGCAGTAGCTGGCGACCTCCGCCGAGAACGCCACCTCCTTGACGTTGACCTCGTCGGCGACCAGGTCGGCGAACGGCCGGAGCTGGTCGGCGACCGGGGAGGCCACGGTCAGCTTCGGCAGCGGCAGCCGGACCCGCAGCCCCTTGGCCTTGCGCAGCGACAGCGCCGCCGAGCAGACGTCCCGGGTGGCGTCCATCGCCGCGACCAGGTCGTGGTCGGCGGGCAGGTCCTGCGCCGACGGCCAGTCGGTCAGGTGCACCGACCGCCCACCGGTCAGCCCACGCCAGATCTCCTCGGCGGTCAGTGGGGCCAGCGGCGCCACCACCCGGCAGAGCGTCTCCAGCACGGTCCACAGCGTGTCGAACGCGTCGGCGTCACCCGACCAGAACCGGTCCCGGGAGCGACGCACGTACCAGTTGGTCAGCGCGTCCAGGTAGGACCGGACGGTGCCGCACGCCCCGGAGATGTCGTACGCGTCCATCTGCGCGCCGACGGTCTCCACCAGTTCCCGGGTCTTGGCCAGCACGTACCGGTCGAGCAGGTGCGTGCTGTCCACCCGCCGCCGGGCGGTGTGCCCGTCGGCGTTGGCGTAGAGCGAGAAGAAGTACCAGACGTTCCACAGCGGCAGCAGCACCTGCCGGACGGCGTCGCGGATCGCCGGTTCGGTGACCGCCATGTCGCCGCCGCGCAGCACCGGCGAGGACATCAGCATCCAGCGCATCGCGTCCGAGCCGTACGCGTCGAAGACGTGGTAGACGTCCGGGTAGTTGCGCAGGCTCTTGGACATCTTGCGCCCGTCGGAGCCGAGCAGGATGCCGTGGCTGAGGCAGTTGCGGAACGCCGGCCTGTCGAACAGCGCGGTGGCCAGCACGTGCATGGTGTAGAACCAGCCCCGGGTCTGCCCGATGTACTCGACGATGAAGTCACCCGGGTAGTGGTGCTCGAACCAGTCCGCGTTCTCGAACGGGTAGTGCACCTGGGCGAACGGCATCGACCCGGACTCGAACCAGCAGTCCAGCACCTCCGGAACCCGGCGCATCGTCGAGCGGCCCGTCGGGTCGTCCGGGTTGGGGCGGGTCAGGTCGTCCACCGCCGGCCGGTGCAGGTCGGTCAGGCGTACGCCGAAGTCCCGCTCGATGTCGGCCAGCGAACCGTAGACGTCGACCCGGGGGTAGGTCGGGTCGTCGGACTTCCACACCGGGATCGGCGAGCCCCAGAACCGGTTGCGGCTGATCGACCAGTCGCGGGCGTTGGCCAGCCACTTGCCGAACGAGCCGTCCTTGATGTGACCCGGCGTCCAGTTGATCTGCTGGTTCAGCTCGACCATCCGGTCCCGGAACTGCGTCACCGCGACGAACCACGACGACACCGCCTTGTAGACCAGCGGGGTGTCGCAGCGCCAGCAGTGCGGGTACGAGTGGGTGTAGGTGTCCTGCCGCAGCACCACCCCCCGCTCCTTGAGCTCCCGGATCACCGGCTTGTTGACGTCGAAGACCTGCTCGCCCTGGTATGGCGGGACCAGCGCGGTGAACCGGGTGTGGTCGTCGACGGTGACGACGGTGGGGATGCCGGCGGCGTTGCAGACGTTCTGGTCGTCCTCGCCGAACGCCGGGGCGAGGTGCACGATCCCGGTGCCGTCCTCGGTGGTGACGAACTCCGCGCCGAGCACCTGGTAGGCGTTCGGGCCGGCCTGCTCGACGAGGAAGTCGTAGAGCGGGGTGTAACGGCGTCCGACCAGGGCCTTTCCGGTCACCCAGCCGACCTGCTCGTACCCCTCCAACTCCTTGGCGTACGCCCCGAGCCGGGACTCCCCGACCACGTACCGCTGGCCGTCGCGCTCCAGCACCGCGTACCTGATGTCCGGGCCGACGGCGAGCGCGAGGTTGGACGGCAGGGTCCACGGGGTGGTGGTCCAGACGCCCAGCCTGACCGGCCCCCGGACCAGCTCCGGGGCCCGCTCGTCCGGGGTCAGCTCGAACCACACGGTAAGCGTCGGGTCGTGCCGGTCGCGGTAGACGTCGTCCATCCGGGTCTCGGTGTTCGACAGCGGCGTCTCGCACCGCCAGCAGTACGCCAGCACCCGGAAGCCCTCGTAGACCAGGCCCTTGTCGTGCAGGGTCCTGAAGGCCCACATGACGCTTTCCATGTAGTCCAGGTCGAGGGTCTTGTAGTCGTTGGCGAAGTCGACCCAGCGGGCCTGCCGGGTGACGTACCGCTCCCAGTCCTGGGTGAACTCCAGCACCGAGGACCGGCACGCCTCGTTGAACCGGGCCACCCCCAGGTCGAGGATCTCCGCCTTGCTGGTGATGCCGAGCTGCTTCTCGGCCACCACCTCGGCGGGCAGGCCGTGACAGTCCCAGCCGAAGCGCCGCTCGACGTGCCGGCCGCGCATGGTCTGGTAGCGCGGCACCACGTCCTTGACGTACCCGGTGAACAGGTGGCCGTAGTGCGGCAGGCCGTTGGCGAACGGCGGGCCGTCGTAGAAGACGTACTCGTTCTTGCCGTCGTCGCCGGCCGGGCGGGCCGTCACGGACGCCTCGAAGGTCTGGTCGGTGCGCCAGTGCTCCAGGACGCGGCGCTCGACGTCGGGCAGGTCCGGGCTCGCCGGGACGCCGGCGGCGGTCGGGTCGTGCAGCGGATAGCCCATCGGGGGTCGGTCTCCTCTGGCAGCTCACTGGTCTCGTGGTCTGCGAGGACGAGCCTGCGCCGGTGCGCCGTGGTCGACGCCCCGGGCCGGGCCCGCGGTACCACCCCGCTTGACGGTCAGGATCGACCGCCCGCTCGTTGGCCGGCTGTGACGGGCCGCCCCGTCCGGTTCTAGTCGGGCCCTGCGGGCCCTTTCTTCCGGAGGCTCACCGGTGATGGCCGGGTCGTCGCCTGTACCGGCAAGGATACTCGACCTGTCCGGGTCACCGCCGCCGAGTAACGGGGGTGCGGGCGGCCGGGCCGACCCATAGATTCGCGGCCATGGGTGAGCACGCGATCGAGGCGGTGGGGCTGCACCGCAGCTACCGCAGCCGGACCGGCTGGCTACGACCGCAGCGCCGGGAGGTGCACGCCGTCGCCGGGGTCGACCTCGCGGTGGGCCACGGTGAGCTGTTCGGCCTGCTCGGCCCGAACGGCGCCGGCAAGACCACCACCATCAAGCTGCTCAACACCCTGCTGGTCCCGACGGCGGGCGCGGCGAGGATCTGCGGCTTCGACGTGGTCCGGCAGACCCGGGAGGTGCGCCGACGCATCGGGTACGTCTTCGGCGGCGACCGGGGCCTCTACGACCGGCTCTCCGCAAGGGACAACCTGCGCTACTTCGCCGAGCTGTACGGCGTGCCGGGCCGGGAGCAGAAGCGCCGGATCGCCGAACTGTTCGAGCTGGTCCGGTTGACCGGCCGGGAGGACGACCGGGTCGAGGGCTACTCGCGGGGGATGCGCCAGCGGCTGCACATCGCCCGGGGGCTGCTGCACCGGCCCCGGGTGCTGTTCCTCGACGAGCCGTCGATCGGGGTCGACCCGGTGGCCGCCCGGGAGCTGCGGCAGACCGTCGCCGACCTCGCCGCCACCGGCACCACCGTGCTACTGACCACGCACTACATGGCCGAGGCCGACGAGTTGTGCGGTCGGATCGCGGTGATCGCGGGCGGCCGGATCCAGGCCCTGGGCACCCCCGCCGAGCTGCGTCACCACGCCGACGGCCGGCGGGTGCTGGAGGTGGAGGCGTACGGGGTGACCGACGGGCAGCTGGCCGCCATCCGGGCCCGGCCTGGCGTCCGCGAGGTGAGCCTGGCGGTGCACGGGGCGGCGCAGGTCCTCGGGGTGCAGTCCGACGCGGGGGTGGACGTGCAGGCCGACGTGCTGCGGGAGCTGGGCGGGGTACGGCTGGGCCGGGTGACCGCCCGGCAGCCCACCCTGGAGGACGCGTACGTGGCGATCGTCAACCGGGCGGCGGAGCCGACGCCGGTGGCCGGGCCGGTGCCGGCGTGAGCACCCTGCGGATGATCGCGGTCGGCGCGCTGCTGCACGTCAAGCAGCTCAGCCGGTCCCCGTTCGAGATCGCCATCGCGTTGTTCGTCCCGGTGGTGCAGGCGACCCTGGCGGTCTACCTGTTCCGGGCCGGCGGTGAGCCGGACCGGCTGCTGGAGGCGGCGGTCGGCGCGGGCCTGATGGGGGTCTGGTCGACGGTGCTGTTCGGCTCCGGCGGGGCGATCCAGAACCAGCGCTGGCAGGGCACCCTGGAGATGATCATGTTGGCGCCCCGGTCGCCCGCGCTGGTGCTGCTGCCGGTCACCCTGGCCACCGGCATCACCGGCACCTACGCGATGCTCGCCACGCTGGCCTGGGGCCGGCTGCTGTACGGCATCCCGCTCGACTTCGCCCACCCGGTGGCCTTCCCGGTGGCCGTCGCCGGCTGCATCGCCGGGCTGGGCATGTTCGGGCTGCTGCTGGCGTCCGGCTTCGTGCTGCTGCGGCACGCCAACGCGCTGGCCAACATGCTGGAGTACCCGATCTGGCTGGTCTCCGGGATGCTCGTGCCGGTCACCGCGCTGCCCGGCTGGACCGGTCCGGTCGCCGCGGTGCTGCCGACCACCTGGGGTGCCCGCGCGGTGCACGAGGCCGCGTCCGGCGGGCCGGTCTGGCCGGCGCTGGCCGTCTGCCTGGCGATCAGCCTGGCCTGCCTGGCCGCCGGCTGGGCCCTGATGACGTACGTCGAGCACCGGGCCCGGGTCACCGCGACCCTGGCCCTGGCCTGAGGAGGCACCGGTGGGCGCGCTGCTGCGGCTGGTCGGGGTGGGCGGGGTCATCGCCTACCGGGCCCTGTTCAACTGGACCACCCCGTCGATCTTCGTGGGCACCCTGCTGGTGGGCCCGCTGTTCCAGCTCTTCTTCTTCGCCTACCTGGGGCGGGAGTTCGGGGTCGCCGACGACCGGTTCTACATCGTCGGCAACGCGGTGCTCACCGCCGCGCTGGCCTGCGTCTACGGCGGCACCATGGCGGTGGCCAACGAGCGGCGTTTCGGCACCCTGGGGCACGTGCTGCTCTCCCCGCGCAGCCGCACCGCCATCTTCCTCGGCCGGGTGCTGCCGTACGCCGGCAACGGCCTGCTGATCGCGGCGAGCACGCTCACCGTGGCCGCGCTCCTGCTCGGCCTGCGGATCCCGGCCACCGCCCTGCCCGGCCTGCTGCTGGCGCTGGCCTCGGCCTCGCTGGCCTGCGGTTTCTTCGGGCTGACCCTGGGAGCGCTGGGGTTGCGCTTCCGGGACGTCTTCCTGATCTCGAACGTGGCGGTGGCGCTGCTGCTGTTGTTCACCGGGGTGAACGTGCCGGCCGACAGCCTGCCGGCGGGCATCCGCGCGGTGGGCGCGGTGCTGCCGATCACCCACGCCGCCGACGCGGCCCGGCGACTGGCCGGCGGCGCCCCGCTGGGCGACGTCCTGCCGGCGATCGGCCTCGAACTGGCCGTCGGGGTCGGCTACGCCGTGCTGGCGGCCGGGCTGCTGACGGTCTTCGAGGCGGAGTCCCGTCGCCGCGCCACGCTGGACACCCTGTGAGTGGCGGCCCGGCTCAGTCGGTGACCTCCAGGTAGCGGTCGACCATCGCGTCGACCTGCGCCGGCACCTGGAGCTGCACGAAGTGCCCGGAACCCACGGTCTGCCCGATGAACGCCTGCGGGGCGAGTTCGGCCAGCCGGGCGTAGTCGGCGAACGGGGCGTTGCTGCCCACGAAGAGCAGCGGGCGGTCCCAGCGGCGCAGGGCGGCCACGTCCTGCTCGGCGGCGATCCAGTCGGCCAGCCCGGCGATCGGCGCGTACGCCACCTCGGTCGACGGGCGGGCGGTGGCCGCCACCACCCGCTCCACCAGGCGCGGGTCGGAGTACGGCGGGAAGTACGCCCGGACGATCGACTCCCGCACCGCGCCCGAGGTGTCCTCCCGCAGCGACGCCGCCACCTGGGCGATCGCGGCGGCGGAACCGGGTGCCCCGGCCACCGCGGAGTCGAGCAGCCCCAGCGCGGTGAACCGGTCCCGGTCCCCGGCGGCGGCCTGAAGCGACCAGACCCCGCCCAGGCTGTGCCCGATCACGAAGACCCGGCGCAGGTCGAGTGCGTCGGCGAAGGCCCGCAGGTGACCGGCCATCGCGGTGACCGCGTAGCCGTCGGCCGGGGGCGGGCTGGCCCCGTGGCCCGGCATGTCGACGGCGATCACCCGGTCCTGGCGGGTGGCCAGGTGCCGGGCCAGGGGTGCCATGAAGTCGTGGTCGCAGCACCAGCCGTGCACCAGCAGGAAGGTGCTCCGCCTGCCGTGCCCGTACGTCCAGTACCGCATCCCGGCGGCAGTCTGCCCGTCCATCGTCGAACCCTCCCCGGTGTTTTCGCAGGTAGTGGCGTCCTTCCACTTAAGCGCGCCCGGTCGGACAGGGCACGGCGTATTGTTCCTTTTGGCACACCTGGACCTTTTCGGGTGGCGCAGCGGTGGGACGGGAGCGGGCCGTGGACGGGCGGATCGACGAGTTCTTCGCCGCCCTGGCCGCCGACGGCCGGGGCCGGTTGCCCGTCGCCCCCAGCGGACTGCTCCGCTTCGACATCGTCGCCGAGGGCGGCGAGACCGCCACCTGGTTCGTCCGGCTCGACGGCGCACAGATCCGGGTCGCGCGCACCGGCGAACACCCCGACTGCACGGTCGAGGTCCGACCCGAGGCGTTCGTCCGGCTGCTTGCCGGCCGGGACAACATGGTGTCGATGCTGCTGCGCGGCGACGCCTCGGTCGCCGGCGACCTGGCGCTGCTGTTCACCTTCCGGCGGCTGCTCCCGGTCGCCGCCGACAGCGTGGGCACCGAACCCGCCGCCGAACTGGTCCCCCACACCGCCTCCGGTGTCATCGGGCTGCACGAGGTCACCAGCGTCTTCGCCGGCAACATGTTCATGATCAGCGGGAAGAACGGGGACGTGCGGGCCACGCCGACCTCCCCGCTCGGGCTCTTCTCCTTCGACACCCGGTTCCTGTCCACCTGGGCGCTGACCATCGACACCGAGTCCCTCTCGGTGCTCTCCGTCGACGACGTCGCCACCTACGAGGCGAAGTTCGGGCTGGTCCCCGGCGAACCCACCCACTACGTCAACGCCACCACCTCCGTGCTGCGGCACCGCTGGGTCGGTCCGGAGTACGAGGAGGAGATCACCCTGTTCAACTACGCGCCGGAACCGGTGCGCTACGTCGTCCGGCTCGACGTGGGTGCGGACTTCGCCGAGGTGCTGGAGGTCCGCGACGGCTTCCGCCGGGCCCGGCCGGTGACCGTCACCATCGCCGACGACGCGCTACGGCTGCACTACAAGCGGGCCGGCCTGCACCGGGAGACCGTGATCACCTCCAGCACGCCGGCCAGGATCGACGAGCACGGTCTGACCTGGACGTTCACCGTCGACCCCCACGGCACCTGGTCCACCCGGCTGCGGGTGCTCGCCCTCCTGCGCGACCTGCACCGCCGTGACCTGCGGGAACGGCTCACCAGTTCGGTGGGGCGCAGCCAGCACCAGCGGGGCCGGGACATCACCGAACGCACCGCCGGGGTGCCCCGGCTGCGCGCCGACCACAAGGCGCTCCAGCGGGCGTACGAGTACGGCGTGCGGGACCTGGCCGCGCTGCACTACCCCGGGCTGAACTTCCCGACCGCGCTGCCCGCCACCGGGCTGCCCTGGTCGATGGCGCTGCTCGGCCGGGAGAGCCTGGTCAGCAGCTTCCAGGCGCTGCCGTTCATGCCCGAACGGGCGGTCAACACGCTGCGCATCCTGGCGCTGAGCCAGGGCGTCCGGCACGACCCGTTCCGCGGCGAGCAACCCGGCAAGATCCTCCAGGAGAGCCGGTACGGCGACTCCGGCGCGTTCAACGACACCCCGGAGTCGGCCAGCTTCAGCGCCGCCGACACCACCGCCGCCTTCGTCATCCTGCTCGACGAGTACGAACGCTGGACCGGCGACGCGGAACTGGTACGCCGGTTCGAGTTCGAGGTCCGGGCCGCCATCGGCTGGCTCGACCACGACGCGGACCGGGACGGCACCGGCTACGTCTGGTCCACCCGACGCCCGACCCGCACCGGGCCGCAGAACGAGAGCTGGCGCAACTCCGCCGACGCGATCTGCTTCGCCGACGGCCACCCGCCCACCTACCCGCTGGCCATCTGCGAGATCCAGGGGTACGCCTTCGAGGCCCGCCGCCGGGCCGCCCGGATGGCCCGCCGGTTCTGGGACGACCCCGGCTGGGCCGACCGGCTCGAACGCGACGCCGCCCGGCTGCGGGAACGGTTCGACCGGGACTTCTGGCTGCCCGACCGGGGCCACTACGCGGTGGCCGTGCAGCTCGACGGCGTCCCGCTGGACTCCCTCACGTCCAACATGGGGCAGCTGCTGTGCACCGGCATCGTCGCCCCGCACCGCGCCGAGCAGCTGGTGGCGCACCTGATGTCCCCGGCGATGTACTCCGGCTGGGGCATCCGCACCCTGGCCAGCACGGCGGCCGACTACAACCCGCTGGGCCACCACACCGGCGCCGTCTGGCCCTGGGAGAACTCGCTGATCGCCTGGGGGCTGCGCCGGGCCGGGTTCCGGGCGCAGGCCGCCCGGGTCGCCACCGGGCTGCTCGACGCCGCCCGGCACTTCCAGGGCCGGCTGCCGGCGTACCTCACCGGCTACGACCGGGCCACCACCCACGTCCCCGTCCCGCACGGGTTCACCGACAGCCCGTACGCGCCGTCGGCCGGAGCGCCCCTGATGCTGCTGCGCGCGCTGCTCGGGCTGGAACCGTACGAGGACCACCTCGCCGTCGACGCCGCCGTCCCGGAGGAGCTGGGCCAGATCGAGCTGCTCGACATCAGGGGCCGCTGGGGGTACGCCGACGCGCTCGGCCGGGGTCGCCCGTTCCGCGACCGGCCGGTCCCCTGACGCGTCCCTGGGCGGCCGGGGTGACCCGGGTCAGCCCAGGGCCGGGAACCAGAGCGCGATCTCGCGCTTGGCGCTGTCGGTGGAGTCCGAGGCGTGCACCAGGTTCTCCCGGTTGGACAGCGACAGGTCACCCCGGATCGTGCCGGCGGCGGCCTTACGCCCGTCGGTGCTGCCGATCATCGCCCGGACCACCTCGATCACCTGGTCACCGGAGAGCACCAGCGACACCAGCGGCCCGCTGGTCATGAACGTCTTCAGCGGCGGGTAGAACGGCTTGTCCACGTGCTCGGCGTAGTGCTGGTCGGCGAACCCGCCGTCCAGCGTCCGGATCTCCAACGCGTCGATCCGCAGGCCCTTGCGCTCGAAGCGGGAGATGATCTCGCCGACCAGGCCACGGCGCACCGCGTCGGGCTTGATCAGTACGAGGGTGCGCTCATCCGGGCTGCTGCTGGACACGCTGGGTTCCTCCTGTGCGCACAAGGCGGTTCGGCTGGGTACGGTCAGCCTAGCGACCCGGTACCGGCACCGGCGCGGCGGCTGCTCTTTCCCTCGGTCGCCGCGCGGCCTAGCCTGGCTCTGACCCCTGGGAGGTCCACTGTGGCGAATGGCGGGAACCGCACCATCGCGCCGGTACGCAAGCTGATCGCCGCGGTGCTCGGCACCGTGGCGGTCTTCGTCGTCCTGTTCGGGCTGGGCATGACCAGCTGGGCCATCGTCGCGCTGGGCGTGGCCCTGGTCGTGCTCGCCGTCGCCCTGGGCACCGTACGCGGCGGCGGACGCACCTGGGTGGTCGGCGTCGGGCACGTGCACAGCGCTTCCGAACCCCCCACCCAGTACTCCTTCGGCCGGTGCGAGCTCCAGTTGGTGATCGACGCGCCGGGCCTGCCGCCCCGGTCCAAGAAGATCATCGAGCCCCGGGTGCCGGTGGCGAAGTGGCCGTCGCTGGGGCAGACCCTGCCGATCCGGGTGGCCCTGGACGACCAGCGGCACGTCCGCGTCCTGTGGGACGAGGTACCGACCCACACCGAGGCCGCCGCGGGCGTGACCGACCTGCCCCCGGAGTACGCCGACGCCGAGCCGCTCGACGACATGCTGATCCAGCAGGAGGCCCCGCCGTGGGCGGGCCGCACGGCCGACGACGACTTCCACGACGAGTTCCGGGACGACCTGCGTGACCCGCCGCCCGCCGACCCGACCCGGCCCGACCCGCTGCGCGCGGAGCCGCCGCACCCGGACCCGGTCCGGGCCGAGCCGCTGCGCGACGACGTGGAGGTGCTGACCGACGAGCGGGAGCCGGTGGTGATGCACCAGCGGCCGGGCGGCCCGGTGGTGCTGGAAGGCACCCTGGTCGAGCAGCCGGCGACCGGCCAACTCCCCCGCCGCGCCACCGCCCCCGCTTCGGCCGCCCCCGCTTCGGCCGCCGCCGCGTCCACCGCCGCCACCAGCCCCGCCGGCACCGCCCACACCGGTGCCGCCGGCCCGGCCGCCGCTGCATCCACGGCCGCGCCGGCCCCCCGGTCGCCCGCCGAGGAGCGGTTCGACGCGCCGATCCTCGACCCGGTCGACGTCCCGCTTGACGCGCCCACCACCGGTGACGGCCGGCTCGACCCCGACCTGGACGAGGCGATCTTCGGGTACGACCCGGGCGCCGCGACCGCCGGGGGCGACGATGCGGCCGGCCCGATCAGCGGCGTCGGGCTGACCCTGCTGGTCACCGACCTGTCCCGCTCGCTGGACTTCTACCGGGACCTCGGCTTCGAGGAGTTCGACCGGGGCGTCGGCAACGCGGTGCTCGCCTCCGGGCAGACCCGGCTGGTGCTGCGCGAGGTGACCGGGGCCGCCCCGATCAGCCGGCGGTTGGTCCACGTCAACCTGGAGGTCGACGACATCGAGGCGGCGTACCGGCGGCTCAAGGACACCGGCGTCCGGTTCACCTACGCACCCCGGGTGGTCAACCGGGGCACCAGACTGGAGGTGTGGGCCGCCGCCTTCCGGGACCCGGACGGGCACGGCATCGCGCTGACCCAGTGGCGGGAACGCGCCGAGGCGTGACCCGGCTCAGCCGAGGATGACCCGCCGCACGTGCAACGCGTACGCCCAGACCAGGGCGAAGATCACCCCGAGTCCGAACAGCGACCAGTGCAGCAGGCCGGCGAGCAGCAGCAACCCCTGCAACACGGTGCCCGCCGACCAGGCCCACGGGCGGCGCATCAGGCCGGCCAGCAGCACCGCCGCCACGGCCAGCGCCACGATGGCCGCGATCGCCGCCCCGCCGAAGTGCCCACCGACCAGCCGGATCGGCTGGATCGCCAGCAGCAGCACCAGCGCCTCCAGGCCGAGCGTCCCGGCCCCGAGCCCCCGGACGGCCGCCTCGGGATTGCGCAGCCCCGAACGCCGCCCGGCCGGGCCACTGCCCGCAGCCGGCTCCGGGTGGTCGGCAGGGCGGTGGTCTGCGTCCGGCCGGTCCGGGGTCGGGCCGGTCATCGCTTCAGCAGCCGTCGGGCGTCGGCCACCGTCACCACCGAGCCGGTGACCAGCACCCCCACCCCGGCCAACTCACCGGGCACGTCGTACTCGGCCTCGGCGACGGCCGCCTCGATGGCGTCCGGCATCGCGGCGGCCACCTGCACCCGGTCCGGTCCGAAGACCTCCCGGGCCAGTTCGGCCAACTCGTCGGCGGGCATCGCCCGGGGCGAGGAGTTACGGGTGACGACGAGCGAGTCGAGCACCGGTTCCAGCAGCTCCAGCAGCCCGGCGGCGTCCTTGTCGCCGAGTACGGCGAGCACCCCGACCAGCTTGCTGAACGCGAACTCCTCCTGGAGCGCGGTGACCGTGGCGGCCATCCCGTGCGGGTTGTGCGCCCCGTCCAGCAGCACCGTCGGGGCGTTGCGCACCTTCTCCAGCCGGCCCGGGGAGCTGGTCGCGGCGAAACCCTCCCGGACGGCCTCGACGTCGAGCTGCCGCTTCGCCCCGGCCCCGAGGAACGCCTCGACGGCGGCCAGCGCCACCGCCGCGTTCTGCGCCTGGTGCGCGCCGTGCAGCGGGAGGAACACCTCGTCGTACACCCCGCCGAGCCCCTGGAGGGTCAGCACCTGGCCGCCGACGGCGACCGCCCGGCGCAGCACCCCGAACTCCGCGCCCTCCCGGGCGACCGTGGCACCGACCTCGGCGCACCGTTCCAGGATCGGCCGGGCCGCCTCCTCCTCCTGCGCGGCGGCGATGACCGTCGCGCCGGAGTGGATGATGCCGGCCTTGTGCAGGGCGATGTCCTCCAGGGTGTCGCCGAGCCACTCGGTGTGGTCCAGCCCGATCGGGGTGAGCACGGCCACCCCGGCCTGGAGCACGTTGGTGGCGTCCTCGGCACCGCCCAGGCCCACCTCCACCACGGCCACGTCGACAGGCGCGTCGGCGAACGTGGCGAACGCCAGCGCGGTGGTCAGGTCGAAGTAGGTGAGCGGCTCGGCGGACCGCTGGTCGACCAGGTCGGCCAGCGGCTTCACCTCGCGGTACGTAGCGACGAAGCGGGCCTCGTCGACCGGCTCCCCGTCCAGGCTGATCCGCTCCCGGACGGTCTCCAGGTGCGGGCTGGTGTAGCGGCCGGTGTGCAGGCCGAAGGCCCGCAACAGCGAATCGATCATCCGGGCCGTGGACGTCTTGCCGTTCGTCCCGGTCAGGTGGATCGACGGGTACGCCCGCTGCGGGCTCCCCAGCAGGTCGAGCAGCGACTCGATGCGGTCCAGCGAGAAGTGCATGCGGGTGAACCCGCGCGCCGTCAACTCCGCGTCGACGGCGGCGAACTCATCGCGCCCCACGCCGGTCCGGTCGGGCTTATCGGTACGGTCGGTCACGACGGAAGCGCCTCCAGAGCGGCGTCGATGCGGACCAGATCGGCCTCGGCGACCGCCAGCCGGTCACGGATCTTGGCGACCACCGGCTCGGGCGCCTTCCCGACGAACGCCGGGTTGTCGAGCTTCGCGCGGGCCTGCGCGACCTCCTTCTCGGCGGCCGCCCGGTCCTTGGTGAGCCGGGCCCGCTCGGCGGCCACGTCGATCGACCCCCGGGTGTCCAGCGCGACGCTGACCTCGCCGGGCATGGCGAGGGTGGCACTGGCCTGGAAGTCGTCGGCCGGGGCGTCCAGCCGGGCCAGCGAACGGATCAACGGCTCGTGCGCCGCGATCTGGACCCCGGCCAGCCCGTCGAGGCGGGCGGCCACCCGCTGGGTCGGCCGCAGCCCCTGGTCGGAGCGGAACCGCCGGATCTCGGTCACCACCCGCTGGACGGTGCCGACCTCGCGCTCCGCGGCGTCGTCCACCAGCGTACGGTCGGCGACCGGCCAGGCCGCCGTCATCACCGTCTCGCCCCCGGTCAGCGCCGTCCACAGCTCCTCGGTGACGAACGGGATCACCGGGTGCAGCAGCCGTAGCAGTTGGTCCAGCACGTGCCCGAGCACCCGGCGGGTGGCGTCGGCGGCCGGCCCACCGGCGGCGAGCACCGGCTTGGCCAGCTCCACGTACCAGTCGCAGACGTCGTCCCAGGCGAAGTGGTAGAGCAGGTCGCACACCTTCGCGAACTCGTACGCCTCGAACTGCTCGTCCACCTCGGCGGTGACGTGCGCCAGCCGGGACAGGATCCACCTGTCGACGGTCGAGAGCTGGTCGGCGGCCGGCAGCGGGCCCCCGGTGTGCGCGCCGTTGAGCAGCGCGAACCGGGTGGCGTTCCACAGCTTGTTGCAGAAGTTGCGGGAGCCCTGGCACCACTCCTCGCTGACCGGCACGTCCCCGCCCGGGTTCGCGCCCCGGGCCAGGGTGAACCGGGTCGCGTCGGCCCCGTACCGGTCGACCCAGTCCAGCGGGTCGACCACGTTGCCGAACGACTTCGACATCTTCTTGCCGTACTGGTCGCGGACCATGCCGTGCAGGGCGACCGTGTCGAACGGCTGCCGGCCGTCCATCGCGTACAGGCCGAACATCATCATCCGGGCGACCCAGAAGAAGAGGATGTCGTAGCCGGTGACCAGCACGCTGGTCGGGTAGAACTTGGCCAGGTCCGGGGTGCGCTCCGGCCAGCCGAGGGTGGAAAACGGCCACAGGCCGCTGGAGAACCAGGTGTCCAGGACGTCCTCGTCCTGGACCCAGCCCTCGCCGGTGGGGGGCGTCTCGTCCGGGCCGACGCAGACGATCTCGCCCGCCGGGCCGTACCAGACCGGGATGCGGTGCCCCCACCACAGCTGCCGGGAGATGCACCAGTCGTGCATGTTGTCGACCCAGGCGAAGTAGCGCTTGGCCAGCTCGGCCGGCTCGATCTTCACCCGGCCGTCGCGCACCGCGTCGCCGGCCGCCTTCGCCAGCGGGGTGGTGTTGACGAACCACTGCAACGACAGCCGGGGCTCGACCGTGGTACGACACCGCGAGCAGTGCCCCACCGCATGCACGTAGGGCCGCTTCTCGGCCACGATCCGACCCTGCTCACGCAGCGCCGCCACGATCGCCGGGCGGGCCTCGTACCGGTCCAGGCCCTCGAACGGGCCGGGGGCGGTGATGACGCCCCGCTCGTCCATGATCGTCAGGGCGGGCAGGTCGTGCCGCTGGCCGATCTCGAAGTCGTTGGGGTCGTGTGCCGGGGTGACCTTGACCATGCCGGTGCCGAACGCCGGGTCGACGTGCTCGTCGGCGACGATCGGGATCCGCCGACCGGTCAACGGCACCTCGACCTCGGTGCCGACCAGGTGCCGGTAACGCTCGTCGTCGGGGTGCACGGCCACGGCGGTGTCCCCGAGCATGGTCTCGGCCCGGGTGGTGGCGACCACCACGTCGTCGCTGTACCGGATCGAGACCAGCTCACCCTCGTCGTCGGTGTGCTCCACCTCGATGTCCGACAGGGCGGTCAGGCAGCGCGGGCACCAGTTGATGATCCGGTTGGCCCGGTAGATCAGACCCTCGTCGTAGAGCTTCTTGAACATGGTCTGCACGGCCCGGGACAGGCCCTCGTCCATGGTGAAGCGTTCCCGGTCCCAGTCGACCGAGTCGCCGAGCCGGCGCATCTGGCCGAGGATCGCCCCGCCGGACTCGGCCTTCCACTGCCAGACCCGCTCGACGAACTTGTCCCGACCGAGGTCGTGCCGGGACAGCCCCTCACCCGCGAGTTGCCGCTCCACGACGTTCTGGGTGGCGATGCCGGCGTGGTCCGTGCCGGGCAGCCAGAGCGCCTCGTACCCCTGCATCCGCTTGCGGCGCACCAGCGAGTCCTGGACGGTGTGGTCCAGGGCATGGCCCATGTGCAGCACGCCGGTCACGTTCGGCGGGGGGATCACGATGGTGAACGGGGGCTTGTCACTCTGCGCCGACGCCCGGAAGTGGCCGGCGGCTACCCACTGCTCGTACCGTCGCTGCTCTACCTCGCCGGGCTGGTACTGGCCGGCAAGGGTCGGGGCGTCGGGGCGTCGGGCATCCAGTCTCTCGGTCACCTGTGAAAGTCTACGGAGCGCTTCGGCGGACCCGACGTGCGCCACCGGTCATTCGCGTACGGTGGCGAACATGTCCGACGCACATCTCACCGAGCGTCAGCTCATCGAGGGTCCCGAACCGGTCGAGCTGACCGACGAGCCGATCCGGTTGAGCACCCACGACCCGGAGCGGAGCCCGCAGGGGCGGGGCCCGGTGTCCCGACGCCGACGGATCGCCCTGACCGTCGCGCTCGTGGTCGGCCTGGTCGGCGCCGCCGCGCTCGGTACCGCAGGCTGGCGCATCGCCCAGCAGAAGGACGTCCGGCTGGACCCGCCCGGCCACCTCGCCGGTCTCAACCGCGACGACTCCGACCGGGCCCGCAGCACCGCCGACTACCTGCGCGCCGGATTCGCCGCCGACATCGACCTGGACCGCAGCATCGGTACGGTCTACCGCGACCCCGCCGACGAGAAGCGGACGGTGCTGTTCTTCGGTGGGACCACGTTGCTCTGGCAGCCGGAACGTGACCTGGACAGCCTGTTCCGGTTGATGGCCGACGAGACCGGCCGGGTGACCGACGTGCGTACGGTGCCTGCCGGGAAGTACGGCGGCGTGATGAAGTGTGGCCGGACCAGCGGCGACGGCGGCGACTTCGCGATCTGCGGATGGGCCGACCACGGCAGCGTGGCGATGGGCATGTTCGCCAACCGTTCCGTCGACGACTCGGCCGGCCTCTTCCGCCAGCTCCGCGAAGGCATTCAGACCCGGGACTGACCGCCGCCGGTCCCCAGTGCGGGGCTGACCGTGCCATGTCGGCGACGTTGCGCCTTCCCGGCAGAGCATCACCGCAACGTCGCCACCCGAGCGACTCGTGTCCGTCGAAGCGGGCTGCCCTCCCCCGACACGGGCGGGACCGGGTCGCTTCGATGTCGCCGGGGAAGGTGGCGGTTGCCGCGACGCCGTCGATTACCCCGACTTCGGGGATGTAGGGGTGTTCCGTGCCGGGATCACCGCTTCTCCCGCCCACCAGCCCCGACCTTCGGAGGCCTCTGGTGGGCCGTGGGGTCGGGCGAACACCCCCCGGGGGGGGTGTGTTCTGGGTGGTGACGGGGACCGGGTTCCGGGAAGAAACGGTGTGGAATGCAGTTGAGGCCAACCCCGATGGGGTTGGCCTCAACTGAAAGGTTGTCCGGCGGTGTCCTACTCTCCCACACCCTCCCGAGTGCAGTACCATCGGCGCTGGAGGGCTTAGCTTCCGGGTTCGGAATGTTGCCGGGCGTTTCCCCTCCGCCATGACCGCCGTAACACTATGAACATATCAAACAACACACACACCCAGGCTCACACCGGGGGGTTGTTCGATGTTTGTTCAGAGTTACACAGTGGACGCGTAGCAGCCTTGTTATCAAGTCCTCGGCCTATTAGTACCGGTCAACTCAACCCGTTACCGAGCTTACATTTCCGGCCTATCAACCCAGTCGTCTAGCTGGGGGCCTTACCCCCACAAAGTGGGGTGGGATACCTCATCTTGAAGCAGGCTTCCCGCTTAGATGCTTTCAGCGGTTATCCCTTCCGAACGTAGCTAACCAGCCGTGCCCCTGGCGGGACAACTGGCACACCAGAGGTTCGTCCGTCCCGGTCCTCTCGTACTAGGGACAGCCCTTCTCAAGTATCCTACGCGCACGGCGGATAGGGACCGAACTGTCTCACGACGTTCTAAACCCAGCTCGCGTACCGCTTTAATGGGCGAACAGCCCAACCCTTGGGACCTGCTACAGCCCCAGGATGCGACGAGCCGACATCGAGGTGCCAAACCATCCCGTCGATATGGACTCTTGGGGAAGATCAGCCTGTTATCCCCGGGGTACCTTTTATCCGTTGAGCGACACCGCTTCCACACGCAAGTGCCGGATCACTAGTCCCGACTTTCGTCCCTGCTCGACCTGTCAGTCTCACAGTCAAGCTCCCTTGTGCACTTGCACTCAACACCTGATTGCCAACCAGGCTGAGGGAACCTTTGGGCGCCTCCGTTACCCTTTAGGAGGCAACCGCCCCAGTTAAACTACCCACCAGACACTGTCCCTGAACCGGATAACGGTCCGAAGTTAGATACCCAAATCAACCAGAGTGGTATTTCAAGATTGCCTCCACCCATACTGGCGTACAGGTTTCACCGGCTCCCACCTATCCTACACAAGTCCATTCAGATACCAATGTCAAGCTATAGTAAAGGTCCCGGGGTCTTTCCGTCCTGCCGCGCGTAACGAGCATCTTTACTCGTACTGCAATTTCGCCGGGCCTGTGGTTGAGACAGTGGGGAAGTCGTTACGCCATTCGTGCAGGTCGGAACTTACCCGACAAGGAATTTCGCTACCTTAGGATGGTTATAGTTACCACCGCCGTTTACTGGCGCTTAAGTTCTCCGCTTCGCCCCGAAGAGCTAACAGGTCCCCTTAACGTTCCAGCACCGGGCAGGCGTCAGTCCATATACATCGAATTACTTCTTCGCATGGACCTGTGTTTTTAGTAAACAGTCGCTTCCCCCTGCTCTCTGCGGCCATACAACGCTCCACCCGCACGGGGCTTCACGTCTCCGGCCCCCCTTCTCCCTAAGTTACGGGGGCAATTTGCCGAGTTCCTTAACCACAGTTCGCCCGATCGCCTCGGTATTCTCTACCTGACCACCTGTGTCGGTTTGGGGTACGGGCCGCTCGAAACTCGCTAGAGGCTTTTCTCGGCAGCATAGGATCACTGACTTCACCTGAATCGGCTCGGCATCACGTCTCAGCCCTGTGTACCGCGGATTTGCCTACGGCACGGCCTACACGCTTACCCCGGCACAACCACCGGCCGGGATCAGCTACCTTCCTGCGTCACCCCATCGCTTGACTACTACCCGCCAGGTTCCCACGCTCCCCAACATCCGTCCGAAGACATCAGCCAGCTCGGGTGGTTAGCACAACGAGGTTCATCACGGGCGCTCCTTCGCGGGTACGGGAATATCAACCCGTTGTCCATCGACTACGCCTCTCGGCCTCGCCTTAGGTCCCGACTCACCCAGGGCGGATTAGCCTGGCCCTGGAACCCTTGGTCATCCGGCGGAAGGGTTTCTCACCCTTCTTTCGCTACTCATGCCTGCATTCTCACTCGTGCCGCGTCCACAACTAGGTCACCCCGCTGCTTCACCCCCGGCACGACGCTCCCCTACCCATCCACACACCTGCACGCACCATCAAGGGCACGCGAAGTTAAAATGTGAATGCCACAGCTTCGGCGGTGTGCTTGAGCCCCGCTACATTGTCGGCGCGGAACCACTTGACCAGTGAGCTATTACGCACTCTTTAAAGGGTGGCTGCTTCTAAGCCAACCTCCTGGTTGTCTATGCGACCCCACATCCTTTTCCACTTAGCACACGCTTAGGGGCCTTAGCTGGTGATCTGGGCTGTTTCCCTCTCGACTACGAAGCTTATCCCCCGCAGTCTCACTGCCGCGCTCTCACTTACCGGCATTCGGAGTTTGGCTGATTTCGGTAAGCTTGTAGGCCCCCTAGACCATCCAGTGCTCTACCTCCGGCAAGAAACACACGACGCTGCACCTAAATGCATTTCGGGGAGAACCAGCTATCACGGAGTTTGATTGGCCTTTCACCCCTAACCACAGATCATCCCCCAACTTTTCAACGTTGGTGGGTTCGGCCCTCCACGCGGTCTTACCCGCGCTTCAGCCTGCCCATGGCTAGATCACTCCGCTTCGGGTCTAGAACATGCGACTCAAACGCCCTCTTCAGACTCGCTTTCGCTACGGCTCCCCCACACGGGTTAACCTCGCCACATGCCACTAACTCGCAGGCTCATTCTTCAAAAGGCACGCCGTCACCCCGCAAGGCTCCGACGGATTGTAGGCGAACGGTTTCAGGTACTATTTCACTCCCCTCCCGGGGTACTTTTCACCATTCCCTCACGGTACTCGTCCGCTATCGGTCACCAGGAAGTATTTAGGCTTACCAGGTGGTCCTGGCAGATTCACGGCAGA
>NZ_CP186060.1:52500-1197500 GCF_049315245.1 Micromonospora sp. WMMD708 | reverse complement strand
CACGTTCGACACCGTGCCCTCCAGCATCTTGAGCAGGGCCTGCTGCACCCCCTCGCCGGAGACGTCCCGGGTGATCGACGGGTTCTCCGACTTACGGGCGATCTTGTCGACCTCGTCGATGTAGATGATGCCCGTCTCGGCGCGCTTGATGTCGTAGTCGGCGGCCTGGATCAGCTTGAGGAGGATGTTCTCCACGTCCTCGCCGACGTAGCCCGCCTCGGTCAGCGCGGTGGCGTCCGCGATCGCGAAGGGCACGTTGAGCATCCGGGCCAGGGTCTGCGCGAGGTGCGTCTTGCCGCAGCCGGTCGGGCCGAGCAGCAGGATGTTGGACTTGGCCAGCTCGACGGCGTCACTACCGGAGCCGGGGGCGTTGGCCGCCTCGGCCTGGATGCGCTTGTAGTGGTTGTAGACCGCCACCGCGAGCGCCTTCTTGGCCTGGTCCTGACCGACGACGTAGTTGTCGAGGAACTGGCAGATCTCCATCGGCTTGGGAAGCTCTTCCCACTTCACCTCGCCGGACTCGGCCAGCTCCTCCTCGATGATCTCGTTGCAGAGGTCGATGCACTCGTCGCAGATGTAGACCCCTGGACCCGCGATGAGCTTCTTGACCTGCTTCTGCGACTTGCCGCAGAACGAGCACTTCAGTAGGTCGCCGCCGTCACCGATCCGTGCCACCTACGTTCTCCCTGCACTCGTCGACCGGAGACCGGCCCTGAACCGCGGGCGCCGGAGCGCCCGTCCGTGGTGAAATCCGTTCCGCCGGTCCGACCCGGCCACGCCGTACGGCCCCGACGTTACCCGCTGGCGAGGGTTTCTCCGACCCCCAAAACGGGTGTGTCAGAGGTCGGCCGGGAACTGCCCGCCCCGACCGACCTCCGAACGATGGTGCTCAGCGCGCCGAGTTGGCGGCCAGCAGGCCCTTCTTGCGGCTGGTCAGGATCGTGTCGACCAGCCCGTACTCCTTGGACTCCTCGGCCGTCATGATTTTGTCACGGTCGATGTCCTTGCGGACCTGCTCGATCGGCCGGTTGCAGTGCCGGGAGAGCATGTCCTCCAGCTGGGTGCGCATCCGCAGGATCTCCCGGGCCTGGATCTCGATGTCCGAGCCCTGCCCGTAGCCGCCCTCGGTGGCCGGCTGGTGGATGATGATCCGCGAGTTCGGCAGCGCCATCCGCTTGCCCGGGGTGCCCGCCGACAGCAGCACCGCCGCCGCGCTGGCCGCCTGGCCCAGGCAGACGGTGGAGATGTCCGGCCGGACGTACTGCATGGTGTCGTAGATCGCCGTCATGGCGGTGAACGAACCACCTGGGGAGTTGATGTACATGATGATGTCGCGGTCCGGGTCGGTGCCCTCGAGCGTCAGCAACTGCGCCATCACGTCGTTGGCCGACGCGTCGTCGACCTGGACGCCGAGGAAGATGATCCGGTCCTCGAAGAGCTTGTTGTACGGGTTGGACTCCTTGACCCCGTACGAGGTGCGCTCGACGAACGACGGCAGGACGTAACGGTTGTGCACGGCCGCGAACTGGGGCGGCAGGCTCAGATCGGTCATCGTCAGCTCCTCAGCTCAGGGTCCCGGCGCCATCCGGAACCTGGGTGGCTCCGATGATCACCTTGTCGATGAAGCCGTAGTCCATGGCCTCCTGGGCGGTGAACCAGCGGTCGCGGTCCGAGTCGGCCTCGATCTGCGCCTGGCTCTGCCCCGTGTGGTGGGCGACCCGCTCCTGGAACATCCGCTTGGTGTAGAGCATCTGCTCGGCCTGGATCGCGATGTCCGACGCGGTGCCGCCGAGACCACCGGACGGCTGGTGCATCATGATCCGCGCGTGCGGCAGGGCGTACCGCTTGCCCTTGGTGCCCGCGCAGAGCAGCAGCTGACCCATCGAGGCGGCCATGCCCATCGCCACGGTCGACACGTCGTTGTCGATGTACTGCATGGTGTCGTAGATCGCCATGCCGGAGTAGACCGAGCCACCCGGCGAGTTGATCCACAGGAAGATGTCGCGGTCCGGGTCCTCCGCCGCGAGCAGCAGCAGCTGGGCGCAGATGCGGTTGGCGACCTGGTCGTTCACCTCGCTGCCGAGGAAGATGATGCGCTCCTTGAGCAACCGGTTGTAGACCGAGTCGTCGAGGTTGCCAATGGTGTCGCCACCTCGGGCTTCGATCGCCCGGAGCGGCTTCGCTGGGATGTGCATGTCGGTCATGGCAGCCCTTCGCTCTCCGTACCGTCGTACCCGACATTAACCGCTCCACCGGGTGATCGACTCCCGCTCGCGGCACTGTTCGCTCTCAGCGCAGCAGGCTCGGGACGTACCCGGAAAAGGGGTTCGGCCGCCGCGCGCCGCAACGGGCGCACGGCGGCCTACCGGGTCGGATCAGTGCTCGTGGTCGTGGTCGTGCGCCTGCTCGCTCTCGGCCCGCAGGGCGTCGAGGGTGACCTCGTTGCCGGCCGAGTCCTTGATCTTGATCTTCTCCATCACGGAGGCGAGCGCCTTGCCGCGCCGCACGTCACCGAAGACGGCGGCGGCGGCACCGGAGCGGACCAGCTGGTCGTAGTACTGCTGCGGGGCCATCCCCGCGCGCTGCGCCCGGTGGACGATCTCGTGGCCGAACTCGTCGTCGGAGACCTGGGTGTCCTCGGCGTCGGCCAGGGTGTCCAGCAGCAGCTGGATCTTGACGCCCTCGGTCGCCGCCTCGGTCAGCTCGGCGTCGATCTGCTCCTCGGTCTTCTCCTCGGCGGCGAGGTACTCCTCCATCGAGGCGCCGATCCGCTCCAGCTGGTCGACCATCGCCTGCTTGCGGCTCTCGACCTCCTCGCGGACGACACCCTCCGGCGCCGGCACCTCGGCGGCGGCGACCAACTGCTCCAGGGCCTTGTCCCGGGCGGCGTAGATCTGCTCGACCCGCTTGCCCCGGGTGACCTTCTCCCGCAGGTCGGCGCGCAGCTCCTCGATGGTGTCGAACTCGCTGGCCATCTGGGCGAAGTCGTCGTCCAGCTCCGGCAGCTCCTTCTCCTTGACCGTGCGGACGGTCACCGCCACCTCGGCGTCCCGGCCGGCGAAGTCGCCGCCAACGAGCTGCGTGGTGAAGGTCGTTTCGTCGCCGGCGGCGAGACCGACCAGGGCCTCGTCCAGACCCGGCAGGAGCTGCTTGCTGCCGACCTCGTGCGAGATGTTGCTCGCCGAGCCGCCCGGCACGTCCTCGCCGTCGACCGTCGCGTTCAGGTCGATCTGCACGTAGTCACCCTCGGCGGCGGCCCGCTCGACGGTCTTGAGCGTGGCGAACCGCTCCCGCAGGTTCTTGACCTGCTCGTCGATCTCGCTCTCGTCGATCTGCAGCTCGTCGACGGTCACCTCGACGGTGGCCGGGTCCGGCAGGGTCAGCTCGGGCCGGACGTCGACCTCGGCGGTGAAGTTGAGCGAGTCACCGTCGTTGAACTCGGTGATCTCGACCTCGGGACGGCCGAGCGTCTTGAGGTCGTGCTCACGCACCGCGGCGAGGATGTTCTGCGGGATGGCCTCCTGCACCGCCTCGTTGAGCACGGTGCCCCGGCCCACCCGCTGGTCGATCACGGCGGCCGGGATCTTGCCCCGACGGAAGCCGGGAACCTGGACCTGCTGGCCGATCTCCCGGTACGCCTTCTTGAGGCTCGGCTCGAGCTCGACGAACGGCACCTCGATGGCGAGCCGCACGCGCGTCGGGCTCAGAGTCTCGACGGTGCTCTTCACAGGCGTACTCCTTGACGGATCTCAGTGGTGGGTCTGGGTCTGGGCGTGATTGCGCGCATCGAGTGTAGGCGAGCCGGGACGCTGCTCCGGCAGCGCCCGGCGAACCGCACGGATCGGCGTCGCCTCCCGGGGGTGATCCCGGGATGCGCACGCAGTCGGGGTGGCGGGATTTGAACCCACGGCCCCTCGCTCCCAAAGCGAGTGCGCTACCAAGCTGCGCCACACCCCGTGGCGAAAGAAGTGTATGCCGTCGCGCCCCGCCGGGGATGCCGGGGCGTCCCCACCGGCCTGTCCCCCACCCGCGCCCGGCTCGCGCTCGGCATGGCCCCGGTGCCGCCCCCGGCGTGGCCTCGATGCCGCCCCCGGCGTGGCCTCGATGATCAAGAGGTTTGCGTCAGGGGAAGGCGTCGAGGGTGACGCAAACCTCTTGATCACCGGGAAGACGGGGGCCGGGGGGAGGGAATGCCGGGGTACGAGGGTGGGAGTAGGCTTGCGGCGCGTCCCGGTTGCCGGGCGTACGCGGGCGTAGCTCAATGGCAGAGCTTCAGTCTTCCAAACTGACGGTGCGGGTTCGATTCCCGTCGCCCGCTCCACACCTTCCGGCCCAGGTCAGCGGCATACTCGCCGAGCCTGGGCCGTTCTCGTACTAGCTGTCTTTGATCTTGCGTGCCATTGGCGTGCCAGTAGCGCCGGCCGTGCCGCCCGAGGCGGGTCCGCGTGCCGGACGGGCCGCCTTCGTGCCCTTGGCCGCCTTACGGGCCGCCCGCTTCGCTTCAGCCACGTTCCGCTTCGCCGGCTTGCCCTTGAACGCCTTGGGCGGGGCATCGCTCGCCTTGACCTTGGACGTCGCTCCCTTGCCCTTGCTCGGCCTGGCCGTGGCCGCCGCCCGCTTCGCCTGCTTGGCGATCCGGCAGTCATCCGACGATCCACCCGGTTTACAACGCTGCGTAGTCGCGTACGGGCGAGGTTCAGGCCCTCGAACTGCACGACTGGCGGGTATCCGGGAGTGTCGGACGGTGGTGCCAATCTCTGGTCCCATGAAGCCGCTCATGGTGCGCCGCACCACCTTCAGTCCCCACTATGGCCACTTCGTCCTGCGGGACGTGTGGTGTGATGCCGGCGACGAGGGCGAGTCATACCGAGACGCGGAGGACAAGGTAGCCGGCGCGTCCACGTACGGGATCTGTGTTCGAGTTCTCTCGAACGCATTGAAGGTGGGCCTTGAACTCCGGACGTGGGCCAGTGAGCCCGCGCCGGACAGCGGCCTATGGGACGGATCTCGACAGCTTGAGCTGCACTGCCCGACCGGAGAGCTAATCGTTGAGGTGATCACCTCCGGAGCGGCAATGGAGGTCACTCCTCCGCAGGGAGCCGGCGTCTACGGCGTCCGCGTTCACCGCAGGCAGGCCGACACGCAGGAGTTCCTCATCGAGCTGTGGTGGCGGACCCCGCTGCCGCCGGCCGACGATGATGAGGACTTCTACGGTGATGTGTGGTCCTGACCAGGTCAGGAAAGTGCGTAGGTGTCCTCGATCTCGTGGCGGCTGCCGGGCATGACCAGCACTGATGCCATGATCGGGTCGCCGGACGCCTGGTGGACGGTGATGACGACGCTCATCACCGACTCGTCGGCCGGGACGTCCAGGGCCGCCGCTTCGGCTTCGTTGACCCGGCGGGCGGTCATGCGTTCGGTGGCGTAGTCGGCGCGGAGGCCCTTGTGTCGGGCGATGAGGTCGAGCAGGCCGCCCGGGATCGGGTCCGGCTTGGTGATGTCCGTACCCACCGCGATGTCCACCGGCACGAAGGTGGACACCAGGTCCACCGGTCCCGCCTCGGACACGGTCCGACGACGCCGCTCGTAGACCGGTGTGCCGTCGGGGATCTGCAACTCCGCCGCGATACGCGGCGAGGCCAGGACCGGGCCGACGTGCAGGATCTCCGTTTCTCCCGTCTCGTCCAGCTCGACGGCGTCCCGGGCGTAGTCCGGGGAGGTACGGCCGGAGGCGGGACGACCGCGCACGAAGCTGCCCTTGCCCTGCTGCGACTCGATCCAGCCATCCTGCTTGAGGATGCCGAGCGCCTTGAGCACTGTCGGACGGGACACCCCGAACTCCGTGGAGAGCTGGTTCTCCGACGGCAGCGCCGCACCGGGGACGTAGTCGCCGTCCTCGATGCGCTTCCGCAGCGTGTTCAACACGCGCAGGTACTTCGGCGTCGGAATCTCGTACGCCATCGCGGGCCACCCCACCTGTGAATACTGCATGAATCACAGCAGCTTATGAGTTGTTTGCATGACAGAACAAGTCGCCTCAGCCGTTCGGCGTCACACCCTCCACCGCAGCGGCCAACCACCCCGACCACGACGACGACGCTCCCACCGCCTCCGGCCGAGACGCGCCCGGCCACCGACGCGGCAGGCAGCCGTACTGGCCGAACACCCGCAACGCCGCCCGACGCGGCGGACACGGACCCTCCTCGCCGCAGCCCCCGCAACGGCCATCCCCGCTCGACGGCGTGTGCCGGTCGAGCTGCGCCTGAGCCTCCCGAAGCCGATCACGCGCCGCGCCGGACAGGTAGGTGCTCACCGGGGCGCGTCCTCCGGCAGGAGCTTGCTCGCGCGGATCAGGATCTGCGCCTGTGGACCCCGCCGACCGGTCCGGCCAAGCCTGAGCCCCTCCACCCAGATCCACTCGTCATGGGGAGGGCGGTGCGCCACCAGCCGGACCCCGGTCACCCACAACGTGACCGGCCCGTCCGACGGCATCAACCGCTCCGCCGCACTGATCTCCAACACCGCACCGAGCCGAACCCGAACATCAAACACCGTGTCCCCCCCCCTTACCGGCCCCGCGTTCCTGCGCGGCGGCGTGCTCGCTGTCGTTCGTGGCAGAAGTTGAAGGCCGGCAATCCGCACAAACACCTCACGACGTGCCAACGCCTCGCCGGTGACCCGGTTGATCGAGTAGCCGGTGAGCCACACCCACCCGTCATACGTGGGTCTGTCGTCCACCGACGTCACCCGCAACCACAACGCCCGTTCGCCGATGAACTGCACCGACGCCCGACGGTCGATCAACACCAGGTCACCCGGCGCGGGCACACCCGGACGATGCGGTGACAGGGTGCGAGGCACCGGGGTAGGCGGGCCATTCACGGCACGGCGTTCGGGTCGCCGCCCCACACCATCACCCACCCCGGGCCAGCCTCAGCACGACGCCATACGACCGGAACCCGAACAGTCCAGGCATGGACGGCGTACCAGCCGCCGAACGGTGGCAGCCCCCTGCCCGATGGCGCGCAGGTCCGCCCACTGGCGGACGAACTTCCATGCCCTACCACCGCAGGACGAGCAGGCCCCGCCCACCTGGACGACGCCGGGGGCGACGTGGTGCGGGGTGCCGGGAGTACGGATCAGGGATGATCCGGACGAGTTAGAAGTTTCCACCGCACCGCGCATCATGATCTCCCACCAACCGGCATTAGAACTAGTTCTATGTGACCGGATCGTCGACCGCGTTGTCAATAGAACTAGCTCTAATGTTCGCCAGTGGGACACACTTGCTGGTAGAGATAGCTCTACGCAGCGCACGGCCAGGAGGAGCGAGTGGGCATCGGGTACCGGGATCTGGCGACGCTCCTGCGCGAAGCCATCCAACGCGGCGACTACACCGAAGGCAGCACCCTGCCGAAGCAGGACGAGATCGCCGCCGAGCACGGCGTCAACATCAACACCGTCCGGCAGGCGGTACGACTGCTCGAAGCCGAAGGACTCGTCACGCCCGTCCGCAGACGCGGCACCGTCGTGCGGCCACGGGTGGCGATGAAGCGGCTCGGCATCGACCGTTATGCCAAGAGCAAATGGAAGTCAGGGCTCGTCGCGTTCGCCGCCGACCGCGAGGCCACCGGCCGCACCTGGGCACCAGGCGACCAGACCAACGAGGTACGCCTGACGAAGGCCGACGCCGAGACCGCCGAAGCGCTCGGACTCAAGCCCGGAGCACCCGTCTACGAACGCGCCCGCCTGGTCAAGGAAGCCGACGTGCCCACCCATACCCTGACCAGCTACTACCGGCCGGAAGACGTGGAAGGAACCTCGCTGGTCGACCCGACACCCGGGCCAGCCGGACGAGGTGGAGGCTTCGCCATCCTCACCGGCCGAGGACTGGAACCGGACACGATTACCGAAACCGTACGGGCACGGATGCCCACTCCCGAGGAGACCCAACTCCTCCAGCTTCCAGCCGGCGAACCCGTCATGGTTCTGCACCGCACGACGTTCACCCACGACGGCCGACCGGTCGAGTTCGCCCGAGGGGTCCACGCCGCATCCCGCTTCACCTGGTCGTACACCTTCAAGATCCCCGACTGAGAGATCGAACTGATGCCCACGACTCCCTTGACTATCCCCGCCGAACACCGCGCGGACGTCGAACGCCTGTGGAACTACCACCACATGCACCACGAGATCCGGCCGGTCGACGTGGGCATCGGACTCGGCAGCCACGACCTCGGAGTCGCCAAGATCGCCACCGACCTCTACCACCGAGGGATGTATCCGACGCTGGTCTTTACCGGTGCCAACGCCCCGACCACCATCGGCACCTTTCCCCGAGGCGAAGCCGTTCACTACCGCGAGTACGCCATAGCCCACGGCGTGCCGGCCGACGCGATCCTCATCGACACGCAGGCCAAGAACACCGGCCAGAACATCGAGCACACCCGCGCGCTCCTCGCCGACCACCAGATCCAGGCCCGATCGGTGATCCTGATGTCTCGCCCTTACCAACAACGCCGCGCGTACGCCACCTGCAAGAAGCTCTGGCCCGAGGTCGACGTGATCTGCGCGTCGCACCCGCTCTCACTCGACGACTACGTGACCAGCATCGGCGACACCAAGAAGGTCATGGACATGCTCGTCGGCGACACCCAACGCATCGACAAGTACGCCGAACTCGGCTTCGCCATCCCCCAGCACGTCCCCGACGACGTCCGCGCCGCCTACAGCCGCCTGGTCGACGCCGGGTATACGAGCCGACTCGTGTAGAGGAGCCGAGCTACTGGCCCAGCGCTCGCCGACCAGCCTCCGCCACCTCAGGTGACACCACGACAGCCACGACCTCACCGTCCTTCATCAGGGGTACCGAGTTCCCCGCCTGCACCGCCTCGATGAAGTCTCCTAGCACCAGCTCGATCGCCGTGCCATCCGCGTAGGCCCAATCCGGATCTGCCCGCCTCATGAGACAGAGCCTAACCACCAGGCCGGATAGATCATGCTGCCCCCGCCCCCATGGGCTGGTAAGGGAGATGGCGTAGACCTTCCGTACGTCTTCAAGGCGGCCCTGAACGGGCCGCACGCGCCGCCACCAGGACGCGCGTCCGTCGCTCCGCTGGCGCTCCGACTCCGGCCACGCAACACGCCCGGCGGTGGCGCGGAAGCGGGAAGCCCAAGGGGCGCCCCCGCCCAGAACGACAGGCCGTTGCCGTGGTGTGGTGGGCCGGCAGCCGGCCGGGCCGCGCGGCCACGAGCCCGCGCGGCGTAGGGAAGCGCACGCCGGCCGCGTCGGCGAGCTGGCAGCGGTCGCGGGGTTGCGGTTATTGCGCTTCCGACGGGGGCGCTCGGGCTCCGAGACTGAGGAAACTCCGTCGGCGGGTTGCGGTCCGTGGGTGGTTGCGCGAGCCCTCCCGCCAGCCGACGACCTGGGCAAGCCGAGCAGACCGTCGTCCGACCCGCCAGCGTCCGACCGTACGTCAAGGTTCGCTTGACATGGCGGGCCGGGCGGCGGCCCGCTCCTCAGGAGGGCGGGCCGACGGCAGACGGATGGCGTTAGTTGCTTTGATGTGTCAGCATCAGGGTCTGTTTGAATAGCATGGGAATTGCTTGGCCTTCGAGTGTGGGGCGTGATGACGTCTTCTTGGTGGGCGGTGCCGGCGCTATCCGGTGCTATGGCCCTCGCCGGTGTCCTGCTTGGCCAGGTCACGATAACTCGGAACGAGCGGTGGAAAGCAAGACGCGAGGACTTGCATCGCTGGCACGATGAACGACTCAAACTCTACTTAGAGATCATGAGCTCCTTCGAGGAATATCGGAAAGATCTCGACGATTTCACTAAGTTCGGCCTTTCCAAGGTCGATTTAGGGCTTGAACACACCAAGCCCCTGTACGATCTGACAAACAAGACGCGACTCATCTCGACCAGAGAAGTGCACGATGCCGCCTCCGACGTTTGGGCATCTTGCTTTACTTGCCTGCTTGATGTTTTAAAGGAGTTTTCGGCCCACATGAACGCACTTGACGAAAGTGAGCGCACAGAGTTTACAAAGCTAACGGAAGATCGACCCCAAGAAGCCTTCGCTTTCCTTGAGGAGGTGATTGAGGATTACGAGAAGGCGATGAGTAAATCAATCGTGGTATTCTCTGACGCCGTACGCGCCGAGCTAGGCGTTCCTGGGCGGACGGCACCGAACGAGTGGCAGACGCCCAAGCCGCCTGTCCTCAAGCGTTTTCTCCCTGGCCGCGGCAAGGCTTGACCTCCCACAGGCGAAGCTGGCCGCCAGCATCACAGTTAACTCTGGGCGGCAAGTGCCTGCGTGACTACTTGGGTGACGCGATCGGGACGAAAGACGGCGGACTGTCACGGAGGCTGTGGGACCGTCCGAGCAGCTCAGCAGCTTCAGGGCCGCAGGTCAGTGTCCCGTGTGGATTGCCTGGGGGCCAAGTGAACCGGTGGCAGGGAAGTGGCAACCTCTCCGTGACAGCCCTACCTCTTCATCTTTTTCTTACCGCTGGTATTGAATCGGAATGGCCCCGAGAGGAGCGTTCAACATGAGTGGGCAGCATGTACTTGCCCTCGCCGACCTAGAGGAGCACCTGCGCCGCCAGGTGGCCTACATCAAGCGGTCCGCCGCAGCGTATGACGAGGGTGCCACAGACGAGGCGTTTCGGCTCGCAACGACGGTTCGCGTGCTCTGCCACCAGACGGCGAACAGCCATTCCCTGCTGCACCAGCTCGGGCTGCTGCCGCAGAGACTGAGATTCGTGGACACAGCCCCTCAAATGCCGGACCTTCCCCCGGGTTCCTTCGCCATCAACCCAGGGCTATGTACGATTCGGATTGATTTTGACGCCGACACTGCCACCCCGACCCCAGTGCTGGACGACCTCGGCCCCGATCGGATCCACCCGCCTCAAAACTTCGAGGAGTGGTGGGTCACCCGATTCCTGACCAACGAGTCACCTCTCCGCGGTGGGCGTAGCGCTTTCACCTACAGCCGACGGAACGTGGTGCTCCAGATGGCGAACAAGGATGGCGGTTCGCATGTGGACCCCCAGATGCCGGATCACTATCGAGCCTTGGTGGATCACGACGGAGTCATCGGACTGGTGGTAAATGACCGGAAGATGTCGATTCCTCGGCGAGCATTCGTGAAAGCGTGGATGCGCCAGATCGCTCACGAGGTTCAACGCACTTTGGAGTGCGACTTCCGCACGCGAGCCATCTTGGAGGGCGAATCCACAGGACCAGCCTCGGAGGAATCTCCGCCGGTAGCTATCTGAGCGACGATCAGTCGGGCGCTAGCGGACGGGTACGGACGAGCGTCCACGGATGGAAAGAGCAGGTGCGCCGGGTCACTAACTGGGTGACGGAGCTGTAAAGCATGCCCAGTGATGGGACATCCGACTTTAACCCACCACTGCCGAATCACTCTCTTCAGGATCAAGGCGCCGCGCAAGCGCGGCACGGCCGGTCGCGCTCGGCCTGCTGGCGGCCTCCGGCCGGCATCGGCCGGCGCCCCGGCCTGCTACGTTCAGTCGCTCAGTAGGCCCACGACCATGCACCCTGCTTGACGATTTGCACGCCGTGTTCCTCGGCAGTTGGCCACAGGGTGACGCGGTACTCCAGATGATCGCCCGGGTCAGTCTCAGAGAACTCTGACGGCCGCTGCTCTGTCGGGAGATACCCCACACGGACCCGGTATCGCCCTGCCGGAACAGGGACTGGTTCCACCTCCTCCGGAAGCTGCGTGGCACCCGTGACCGCCAACTTCCCCGACGGCAACTGGACGTCGCAGTCCGCAACATGGTCGTAGGCGTCGAGTGGATCGAAGACCGGAAGGCCAGGCCAGATGTCCAACCGCACCGGCACGTAGTCATACCGGGCTGTGCCGATCACGACGCAGTGACGCTCCACGGCAATCCGCCACGCCTCTTCCGCCTTATCCCAGGTGTCCCCGTCGAACACGCCCTCGGTCGCCTCTGCGTCCGAGAGCACGACGGCCAGGTGGTCGGCGTAGGGCTCGAACCGGTAGATCCGCACACGCTCGTCTGACACGGCCGGCACGCTACCAAGACAGACGTCTTCCAAGGCAGGTGCTGCCCGACTTGCAGGGGTAGCCAGTGCCAGGCTGATCCGCCGGCGTCCGAACGGCAGAGCGACAGGGCCTTGACGATCGCGGGGTGGTCAACCGCCGTCGAGGTCGGGGCGATCGCTGCCGCGCCGCTTCGCGGCTTGCCACCGGGTACCGGGGTCCAGGCGCGCGGAGAACCGGCGAGACGGCAAGCCGCCCCCGGCCCGAGAGGCCGGGGGCGGTGAGCCGTACGCCGCCGGACAGCCGCGCGCCCACCGCGCAGCCGTGCCAGCCACGTGCCAGTAACCGGTGTCCCAGACGGTCCCCAGCGGTCATGATCGGGCACGACGACCCGGCCGCTGACCAGGCGATCCGGACGGATCATGACCACCGAGAACGATCTTCCAAACTGACGGTGCGGGTTCGATTCCCGTCGCCCGCTCCACACCTCCCCGAGCCAGGTCACGGCTCGATTCCGCTCCCGCCTACCCCGTACCGGGTACTGGTGCTCGTGGCCGCCACGGCGTGGCGGCTTCCGGCGGGCGCTCGCTGTCGGGGCATGGCAGGCTCGACGTCGTGATGAGCGACGACGCGGGGCGGTTCGTCTCCGTGCACCGGGGACCGGAGGACGGACCGTACCCGTGCCCCTGCTGTGGCTTTCTGACCCTCGGTGAGCGGGGCGGCTACGAGATCTGCGACGTCTGCTTCTGGGAGGACGACGGTCAGGACGAACACGACGCCGGCCGGGTGCGCGGCGGGCCGAACCGGGGCCTGAGCCTGCTCGACGCCCGCCGCAACTTCGCTGCCCACGGCGCGGCCGATCCGAAGGACCTGCGGCACGTCCGGCCACCCCGGCCCGAGGAGCACCCGCCCAGCGACCCGGGCCGCGCGTCCTGAGCCGTCCGGGGCAGACCGGACTGATCAGCCGGTCAGACCGGAGCGGCGGCGGGTCGACCGGGGTGTAGAACTGGGCCGTGGACCCTGCGACGCTCGGCCGTGCCCTCGACGACGTGTTCGACCACGCGCTGGTGTACCACGCGTTCACCGACTACATGCGGGACTACGAGGTCATCGTCCACCTGACCGCCGACCCCCGTACCGGGATCGCGCCGACGACCCTGCGCTACCTGTTCCGGTACTGCGTCGAGGCCCGCTGCCGGACATCGGTCCCGCCGGTCACCTGGCGGGCCTCCCTGGACGATCGTCTGATCGACCACCGGACCGGCATCGACCTGGACGGTTACGTCTGGGGGGTGAAGTGGCACGCGCTCTACCCGGGCGCCCGCGTCGTGGCGGACTCGGCCACCGCGCGGAGCTGGGCCGAGGCGACCGGGCTCGACTTCCACGAGGTGGTGATCGAAACCAACGCCCACGTGCTCACCCTGGTCTTCTCCGACCTTCAGGTCAGCGAACTGCCCCCGGGGTTCAGCCCGTTCACCGTCGACCGGGACGGCTAGCCGGGTGCGGCCTGGCGCTCGGCCGCCTCCAGCCAGCGGCGGTACCAGCGGGCGAAGCCGAGCGGCGTCCCGTCGTCGTCGTACAGCGGCCGGAACCCACCACCCTCGGCGATGTCGTCCGCCCACATCTGTCCCCGGGCGGGACCACTGACGACGAGCGCCTCCCGCAGCGCGCAGCCGAGATGGCACAGGTACAGCAGGCCGACCGAGTTCTCCGACGTGTAGACGACCTTCTCGTACCGCTCCCAGTGGGCGTCCTGGGCGGCGGTGAACGCCTCCTCCGAGTCGTAGTCGCCCTCCTCGGGTTCGGGGGGTAGGCCGTCGGCCGGGTTGAACGCCTCGACGTGGGCGAAGGGACGCCCGAGCGCCGCCAGCGTGGTGAGGTCGGCACCGTCGCCCTCCCACTGCCAGCGTCCGTCGCGCCGACGCATCGGGAACAGCCCGTAGGCCGGTCCCGCGCCGCCCCGACCCGCCTCCCGCAGGAACGACAGGTACTCGGCGGGCAACTCCACCCGCAGCTGCTCCTGCACCTCGGTCACCTCGGCGGCGGTCAGGGGTGGTTCGAGCTCCCACCCGTGGTCGCCGGCACCGAACACGGCATCGGAGCCGGGCGTCGCGGCCAGCCGGGCGAGCCGTCCACGGATGTCCGACCAGTCGGAGCGCGTCACGCCCGGCACGATACAAGCAGCGCCTGATGGGGCGACGGGGCTCAGAGCAGGCGGCCGGAGCGGTCGCGGGCGACGATGCCGTCGAGTCGTACGCCGGGGGCGAGGTCGACCGGATCGAACCAGAAGACCACCAGTTCCGGGTCGGTGCTCCAGCGGACCAGGCGGGCGTCGACCTGCCGGCCCCCGACGGTGCCGACGATCCGGGTCGCCGGCCCGACGAAGTAGCCGAAGGTCGGCACCGGCGGGCGGGCGTCCGAGGGGGTCGTGTCGTCGTACCCGATCTCGTGGAAGCCCGGTCGCCGGTCGCTGCCCTGCACGTCGTTGAGGACGATGTCGTCGGTCAACTCACCGGCGGGGGTGCGGCGGCCGGCCATCAACCCGACCCGCACCCTGGGCGCCTCGGGCACGTCGACCGCCACCAGGTAGTAGACCCGCTGGTCGGGGCCGTACCAGATGCCGGTGTCGACCACCTCGCCGATCGGCTCCCGGGGGGGCCTCCACCGGGTGGGGCCGGGTGTCGGCGGCGACGTCGCCGCCGGGGGCGTCGCGCCGGGCACGGTGGCCGCGCGGGCGGGTGGGCGGTCCGCCGCCGGCGGCCGGGCCCACCGCACGCCGAGCCCGACGCCGCCGGCCACCAGCACGGTGACCAGCGCCGTCGCGCCCACGCCGACGAGCCGGCGGCGTCGGCGCAGCCGCCGGCCGTCCCGCATGATCACGGTGAGATCGAGATCCTCGGGGTACGGCCGTTCGGTCGCCCGCATCGCCCGGCGGAGCTGCTCCAACTCGGTCATCGTCCGGTCCCCTGGGTCGCCGGGGTCCCGGTGGCGCGTAGCTTCTGCAACGCGCGGGAACCGGTGCTCTTCACCGTGCCGAGCGATACGCCCAGTTCGCGGGCCACCTGTGCCTCCGGAAGGTCGAAGTAGTGGCGGAGCACCACGATGGCCCGCTCGCGGGCACTGAGCGCGCCGAGGATGTCGAGCAGCCAGCGGCGGGTGGCCACGTCGTCGGCGACGTCGCCGCGCCGCTGCTCGGGCAGGTCGTCGGTGGGGTACTCCCGGATCGGCCGCCGCCACCCGTCGACGAGGTGGTTGACCAGCACCGTGCGGGCGTACCCGTAGGCGTCCTCGTCGCGGATCCGGGACCAGGACGCGTACGTGCGGACCAGGGCGGTCTGCGCGGCGTCCTCGGCCTGGTGGTGGTTGCCGGTCATCAGGAACGCGGCGTGTCGGAGCCGCCCGGAGGCGGACCGGGCGAACTCGACGAACTCGGCGTCACCCCGGGCCATGCCCGCTCTTCCCGTTTGCCACGCCGGACAGGACGGGCGGGGGCACCGAAAGGTTGAGTCCCGACGGGATCAACTGTTCCGGCGGGCCGCCCGTCCTTCCCGCTGCCCGACGCCGCCCGGCGGCGGGCGGAGGAGGCACCATGGCGACGAAGGGTAGCCCCCGGTGCGGACGGCCGGTGGCGGCGCTGCTGATGGCGGCCTGGCTGACCGGCTGCGGGATGCCGGCGGCGGGGCGGCCTGCGGCGGCACCGTCCTCTCCGGCCGGTCCGACGGCGACACCCGCCCCGGCGGGGTCCGGCCGGGCCGACGGGTCCGCCCGGCCGGTCGGAACGGCCGCCGTGACACCCGCCCGGTCCGGGCCCGCCCCGGTCGGCTACCCGGCGGACGGGACCAACCGCTGGCAGGTCGCGGCCGGCGAACCGGCGGCACCCCGGGGCACCGGCCGGTTGCTGCGGTACCGGGTGGCGGTGGAGCGTGACATCCGGGGGTTGCCGGTGGCGGAGTTCGCCGCCGAGGTCAGCGCGACGTTGACCGCCCCGCAGGGGTGGACCACGGGCGGGACGCTGCGGCTGTGGCGGGTCGGCCCCGGCGGGCCGGCCGACTTCACCGTCCACCTGGCCACCCCGGGCACCCGCGACGAGCTGTGCGGGGACGCGGCGGACGGCTACACCTCGTGCCGCAACGGCAACCGGGTGGTGATCAACGTGGCGCGCTGGGTGAAGGGGGCACCGGGGTACGGCGCGGAGCTGGCCGTCTACCGGCGGTATGTGGTCAACCACGAGGTCGGGCACCGGCTCGGCCACGGCCACGAGCGGTGCCCGGGGCGGGGTCGGCCGGCCCCGGTGATGCAGCAGCAGACGCTGGGCCTGCACGGGTGCACCGCCAACGCATCGCCGTACCGGGACGGCAGGCGCTACGCGGGGCCGCCCGGCGCGTACGCCGACCGGATCCCCCCACCCGAGCCGGGCCGCCGGGGCTGACGGCCACCGGACCGGGGTCTGGCCGAGGGGCCGCGTCGGGTCCGGGCCGAGCGGCCGGACCGGCCGGGGGCGGCGGGGGCTGCGTACCATGCGGGACCGGGCATCCCCTCGTCCGGTGGAGGTAGCGACGGATGGCAGGCCAGCAGGACGGATACGCCCTCGGCGTCGACCTGGGCACGTCCAACACGGTGGCCGTGCTGCGCTGGCCGGACGGGCGGACCCGACCGCTGCTGTTCGACGGGCAGCCGATCCTCCCCTCCGGGGTCTACGCCGACACCGAGGGCCGGTTGCACGTCGGCCGGGACGCCCAGCGGCTGGCCCAGGCGGACCCGACCCGGTACGAGCCGAACCCGAAACGCCGGGTGGAAGAGCCGACGGTCCTCCTCGGCGACCGGTCGTACGCCCCGGCGGAGTTGCTCGCCGCGACCCTGTGGGCGGTCGCCGAGCAGGCGGTGGCGACGGTGGGGTTCCTGCCCCCGGCGGTGCTCACCTGTCCCGCCGCCTGGGAGGCCCCCCGGCGGCAGGTGCTGCACGACGCGTTGGCGCTGGCCGGTTGGCCGTCGGCCGCCGAGCACACCATGTCCGGTCCGGTGCCGGTGGGCACCCGGCTGCTGCGGGAACCGGTGGCGGCGGCCCGCTACTACACGGAGGTGCTGCGGCGGCCGGTGCCGGTGGGCGAGTCGGTGGCGGTGTTCGACTTCGGCGGCGGCACCCTGGACGTGGCGGTCGTCCGTAACGAGGGCGCGGACCCGTGGGGCGACTCGGGTTTCACGGTGATCGCCACCGGTGGGATGGCCGATCTCGGCGGGTTGGACCTCGACGCGGCCCTGCTCGCCCGGGTCGGTGAGCTGGTCGGTGACGGGCAGGCGGCGCTCTGGGCCCGGCTGACCCGACCGGAGACGACCGGGCAGTGGCGGGACCGGCAGCAGCTCTGGGACAACGTGCGCGGGGCGAAGGAGATGCTGTCCCGGGTCGCCGTGGCCCCGGTCGCGGTTCCCGGCCTGGAGACCGCCGTCCCGCTCAGCCGGGCCGAGCTGGAGCAGCTCGCCACTCCCCTGCTGATCCGGGCGGTCGCCCGGACCCGGGAGGTGGTCGCCGAGGCGGGCCTCACCCCGGACCGGCTGGCCGGGTTGTTCCTCGTCGGCGGCTCGTCCCGGGTGCCGCTGGTGGCCCGGCTGCTGCACGCCGAGTTGGGTGTCGCGCCGACCGTGCTGGAGCAGCCCGAACTGCCGGTGGCCGAGGGGGCGCTCACCGACCTGCCGCTGCCCCGGCCGGGCCGGCGTCCCGGGTCGGCCGACGCGGCCGGGGCCGCCCCGGCGCAGCCGCCGGCCGCTGCGGTACGGACCCCGCCCGCCCCGGCGCAGGCGTCGGCCGCTGCGACGTATGACGGCGCGCCGGGGGCATCCGACGCCGCGTCCACCCCGGTCGGGTCCGGTGCAGGCACGGCCGCCACCCTGCCGGGGGGCGCAGCGCGGGCCGCCGGAACGGGCCACACCCCCCTGACCGGACCAGCCGCCACCGGGCCGGCGGGACCCGGCGTGACGCCGGTGACCGGGGCGGGCACGCCGTTCGGTGGGACACCGGTGGCCGGATCGGGCGCGCCGGCGGTGCCGCCCCCGGGTGGGCTGCCGCCGGGTGGGCTGCCGCCGGGTGGGCTGCCGCCGGGTGGGCCCGTGCCGGGCGGCGTACCGGTCCAGGGCGGGTATCCGGCGGGCTGGCCAGGCGTACCACCGGGGGTGCTGCCACCACCGGGCACCGGTGCCGGCCCCGCGATGCCGGTGCGGCGCGGGCGTCGCCGGCTGTGGATCGGGCTCGGTGCGGGGCTGGCGCTGCTCGGCGTGCTCGGCGCGGCGGCGCTCTGGTTCACCCGGGACCGCTACCCGGCGTTGGAGTTCCACACCCTCACCGAGGTGGCCCGGCCCGCCGCCGGTGGGGACCGGCCGACGGCGATGTTCACCGCCGTGCTCGGTGACCGCGCCTACCTGGCCTACGAGCTTTCCGACGACCGGCTGACCGTGGTGGCGGTCGACGCCGGTACCGGGAAGCAGAAATGGCGGAACACGGTCGCGGCGGGTAGCGAGCGGTGGAAGGGGCTCCGGGCCGTGCCGGGGGCGGTGCTGGTCGTCGCGGACGCGGCCGGCGACAGCACCCCCCGCGACGTGGTGGTGCTCGACGCCGGCGACGGCAGGGAACGGTGGCGGTTGCCGGTGCAGGGCGACGATGCGGTGCACGTCACCCCGGAGCGGCTGGTCTGGGTGGACCGCGCCGGCAGCCGGCTGGTCGGGTTGCGGCTGCGCGACGGGCGGCAGGAGTGGACCCTGGACAACCCCCGCAGCGAGTACGGCGACACCCGCAGCGCGGTGCTGCGGGTGGGCACCGCGCAGAGCGTGGTCGGTCCCACCGGTTTCGACGGCGCGTCCGGCACTCCCTGGCTCGGTGACGCCGACCGGCTGGTGCAGGTGGGTGCCGACCGGTCGGTGCGGGTACTCGACATGGACAGCGGCGAGGTGGTGCGCCGCCGCGACGGGGTCGCCGACGTCAGCGACTGGATGGTCGCGTACGGCGACCGGTTGTACGTGGTGGCGGAGGACCGGGGATACAAGCTGCTCGGTTACGACCTGGGCAGCTTCGCCGAGCCGACGGTGCTCTACAGCGCCGGTGAGCAGCGCCGGGTCACCGCGCTGGTGGCCTGCGGCGAGCACCGGGCCTGCCTGTTGGAGGTGCCGGAGGGCGACGCCGACCGCACGGAGGTGGTCGCCGCCACCGAGGGCAAGGGCGCTCGCCGCTGGCGGGCGCCCGGCGGGCAGGGCCTGGTGCCGGTCGGCGAGCACCTGCTCGTACGGCGGGAGCTGCCGAAGACCGCGGTGAGCCTGTTCGACCCGGCCGGGAAGGCGGTGCTGACCGACCGCAAGGGCACGGCGGCCCGGGTCGACGCCGGTAACCTGCTGGTCTTCGCCGAGACGCCGAGCAGCGTCGAGGACGACCGGAGCCTGGCCGGGGTGTCGAAGTCCGGCGGGCTGACCGAGATGGGCCAGCTCCAGGGCGTCCGCAGCGAGTCGTGTGCGTGGAACACGTCGGTGATCGTCTGCGGGGCGGAGCGGGACTTCGTGGTGTACCGGTTCGCCGGGGACGGCTGAGCGGCCGGGCTGGGCGGCCGGACACCACTGCGCCACCGGCTGCCACGGGGGCGGTCGGTGGCGCAGCGGCCCGGGGGGCGGTCGGTTGGTCAGCCGCCGAGGCTGGCCGCGGCCGAGGCGATCGACGCGGCGAACGTGCTGACCTGGGTGTAGACACCGGGGGCGTTGGGCCGGGCGCAGCCGTCACCCCAGCTGACGATGCCGACCTGGATCCAGGCGTTGGCGGCGTCGCGGCGGAACATCGGGCCGCCGGAGTCACCCTGGCAGGTGTCGGTGCCGCCGCTGGCGTAGCCGGCGCAGATCTCCTCGGCGGGGATCAGCTCGCCGGGGTAGGAGGACGAGCAGCTGGCGTCGCTGACGAACGGCACGGTGGCCTTGAGCAGGTACCGCTGCTGCGCTCCACCCTCCCGGGCGGCACCCCAGCCGGCGACGGTGAAGGTGCCGCTGTCGTACGCGGTGGTGGTGGCGATGGGCAGGGTGGCCTGCGAGGTGACCGGGGTGGCGAGCCGGATGAGCGCCCAGTCCTTGCCGCTGCCGTTGTAGCCGGGGGCCCGGTAGACGTAGTTGGACTTGACCTGGATGCGGCTGCTCGACTGGAGGTCGACCGCGCCGAGGGTCGCGGTGATGCTGGTGTTCGTGCCGGTGCGGTTCACGCAGTGGGCGGCGGTGAGCACCAGCCGGGGGCTGTAGAGCGCGCCGCCGCAGCCCATGGAGAGCCGGACCATGAACGGGAACTCGCCCTGCGCGGCCCGGGTACCGCCGACGACCGACGGGGCCGCGTCGGGGGTGGGCGCGGCGGTGGCCGGGGCGGTCAGGACGAGCGACCCGGCGGTGATCGCCACCATCGTGGCGGCCATCCGGCCGATGAGACTGCGCCAACGGTTCACAGGGCCTCCAACCCTCGGCGGCGCGCCTGGTGGGGGCGCCGGTTCGATGGCGGGAGCCTAGATCGGTCAATTGACGTGCATCAACATCCTGTTGGGGTCATACGATCGCGGCACAGCGGTGCGGCGCGCGGGATCACCCGGCCGGGCGGGGATGAAGCCGGAGCGGCGGGGTATGCCAGCGCCCGGCCTGGAGGAGTGTCGACCGGTGTCGCGGACAAACCCGCGACCGGAGGCGGGCGGACCGGGTCACCACCCGGCCCGCCCGCCGTACCGACGTCGGGGTGGCTCAGTTGCCGGTGACGAAGTTCCAGGCGTCCATCACCCACTGGGTCTGCTGCAGGTAGGCGATGCCCACCCCGGCCAGGAAGATCCCGGTCACCAGGTGCGCGCCCCGGGCGCTGCGGCGTACCCGGCCGAGCTGGCGTTCCAGGATCACCCGGCCGAGCAGCCGGGACAACGCGAACAGGCCGGCCGCCACCAGCAGGCTGAGCAGGAAGGTCAGCAGCGGAGCACCCAGGTCGCCCCGGCCGGAGATGGCCCAGATGCCCCAGCAGACGAAGGCGAAGAGGGCACCGGCCGCGCTCCACTCGCCGCCCCGGCGCAACTGCTCCACGTGCCAGCTCATCGGCCGGCGCGGCGCGGCGGGCTCGGACCAGCCGGACTGGTCGTGCTCGACCACCGGGAACGGCTCGGTGCGCGGAGCCCGGGGCTGCCCCACCGAGGCGACGCCCCGGCGGAACGGTTCCCGCTGCGGGGGCACCCCGACACCGGGCTGGGGTGGCACCTCGACGGTCCGCTCGGCCCACGGCTGTGTCTGGTCTGCCATCTTGTTTCCTCCCCATGACCGGTGCCGGCCGTCGACCGGTCCACCGTCTTCGAGGGTAGCGAGCGGGCAAACTGCCGCGCCCGGCCCGGCCCGGCGGGGGCCACCGGACGGTACGGTCGGGACATGGTGGATGCGGAGCGGCGGCGACGCCGGCTACGGCACCAGCCGGAGCCCACGGCCGGCGGCGGTGAGCCGCCGACGGCGGCCACGGCCGAGGTGCACGACGGGACCCCACCGCCACGGGCCCGCCGGGCCCCGGGCGGCGAGGACGGCGAGCGGGGGCTACGCGGACTGGTCGGCTCCGGCTCGTCGCAGGTCAGCGTGCTGGCCGCGCTACGGGCCCGGGACGCGGCCCGCCCCACCGAGCAGGACCTGGCCGAGGCCGAGGAACGCCTGGTGATCATCCGGCGGAACTGGGTGCCCCGGGAGGACCTGCCCCGCTCGGGTCGGTGACCGGGCCGGCCGGTGACCGGCCCGGTCGACGGATCGCCGGCAGCAGCCCGGGGCGGGCGGCGGTCAGGACAGGTCGGCGGGGGCGGGCAGCTCGGGCAGCTCGCGGGTGCGCTCGTACTCGGCCACCTGGGCGATCCGGCGGGCGTGCCGCTCGTTACCCGAGAACGGGGTGGTGAGGAACGCCTCGACGATGGCGGCGGCCTCGTCGAGGGTGTGCTGGCGGGCACCGACGGCCACCACGTTGGCGTCGTTGTGCTGCCGGCCGAGCTGGGCGGTCTCGATGCTCCAGGCCAGTGCCGCCCGGACGCCGGCGACCTTGTTGGCGGCGATCTGCTCGCCGTTGCCGGAGCCGCCGATGACCACGCCCAGGCTGCCCGGGTCGGCCACCACCCGGTCGCCGGTGTGCAGGCAGAAGGTCGGGTAGTCGTCGTCGGGGTCGAAGGCGTGCGGGCCCACGTCGACCAGCTCGTAGCCCTGCTTGGCCAGGTGATTGGCCAGGTGCACCTTCAACTCGAAACCGGCGTGATCGGATCCCAGGTAGACGCGCATACCGGGCAGTGTGTCAGGGCCGCGCCCCGGCCCGCCGTGGGGGCGGCGTGCCGGGGCGGATTCGTCACAGGATTCAGCGGGGCAGCTCGGCGACGACCAGGCCGCCGCGTGCCTTCGGGGTGAACCAGGTGCTCTTGCGGGGCATCTTCTCCCGGGCCAGGTTCACCGCGACGAAGTCGTCCACGGTCACCGGGGCGATCAGGACGGCGAGCTCGGCCCGGCCGGCGTCGACCTCGCCGGTGAGCCAGCTCGCCGGGTAGTCGCCGCCGACGTAGGTGATCCGCTTGTCGCCCGGGTCGAGGCCGAGCGCGTCGCGCAGCAGCAGCCGTTCCACCAGGGCGTGGTCGAGGTTCTCCAGCCGGGCGGCGGCCGCGTCGTGCGGCAGGGTCACCGCGTACCCCTGGCCGGCGAGCCGCAGGTGCACGGTGCCGCCGGCCGCCGGGACCTCGACCGGGCCGTCGAGGGGGTTGATCCGCGCGCCGGCGGCGCGCAGCCGGTCGAGCAGCTCGTCGGGGGTGCAGGGCAGCTCGCTGACCAGCCGGTTGTAGGGCTGGATGGCGACCGACGCCGGGGTGGTGACCACCGCGAGGAAGCGCGGGAAGCCACCGGTCTGTGCGGCCAGGCTGCGGTGGTTGCCGTCGGCCACCACCAGCTCGCCGCCGCCGGCCAGCGCGGTCAGCGCGTCCTGCTCGGGGCCGGGGCCGAGCAGCCAGATGGCGTGCGTGCGGCCGGCCTGGTCGGTGTCGGTGGCGGCCGGCGCGCCCGCCGCGTCGGTCGCCGTGGCGAGCGCGGCGTGCAGCTCGTCACCCCGCCCGGTCTGGAGCAGCAGGACGGGCGAGAGCAGGTGACCCAGCGCCTCGGCCAGGGCGACCCGCTCCCGCACCTTGGCGATGAAGACGTCCTCGTTGCGGATGACCAGGCCGGGCTCGTCGGCGCTGGTGGAGATCTGGTCGGTGTCGACCATGGCGAACAGCCCGTACGCCGGCTCCTCCCCCGGCGCGCTGATCCGGTAGAGGACCACCACCTGCTCGGCGGGGGTGTAGCTGCCGTCGGCCTTGGCCTCGGTGAGCCGGGCCACCGCGTCGCCGAGCGCGTCGGAGAAGGACTTCCCGAGGCTCTCCGGCGCCCGGTGGGGCATCTCGATGCCGAGGGCACTGTGCGGGTTCGCCTCGATGATCGCGGTGATCTCCGCGTCGTCGGCGAACTCGTCGTAGTTCTGCGCGCCGGTGCCGCCAGTGGTGATCCAGGCCCGGGCGATCGGATGCACGACCGTCATGGGGGTTGACGCTACCGGCGACGACGGCCCGCGCGACGCCGACCCCGCGCCGGGTCCACCAGATGAACCGTCCCCGGCGGGGCCCGACCGGGCCGGGCCCCGCCGGGGTGACACTCAGTCGAAGATCGGGCCCAGCTCGCGGGACCGCTTCAGCTCGTAGAAGCCGGGGGTGCCGGCGACCAGCAGGACGCCGTCCCAGAGCCGGCCGGCGGCCTCACCCTTGGGCGACGGGGTGATCACCGGGCCGAAGAACGCGATCTTCTCGCCGTCCGGACCGGGGGCGTGCACCACGGGGGTGCCGACGTCGGTGCCGACCGGGCGCATCCCGGCCTCGTGGCTGGCCCGCAGCGCCTCGTCGTACTCGGTGGAGTCGGCGGCGTCGGCGAACGACGGGTCCAGCCCGACGTCGGCCAGCGCCGCGGTGATCATCTCCCGACCCAGCGGCTCCTTGCCCAGGTGGATGCGGGTGCCCATGGCGGTGTAGAGCTTCGCCAGCGTCGCACCGCCGTGCGCCTGCTCCACGGCGATGCAGACCCGTACCGGCCCCCAGCCCAGCTTCATCATCTCCTGGTACTGCTCGGGCAGCTCCCGGCCCTCGTTGAGGACGGAGAGGCTCATCACGTGGTAACTGATGTCCACATCCCGGACCTGCTCGACCTCCAGGAGCCAACGGGAGGTGATCCAGGCCCACGGGCACAGCGGGTCGAACCACATGTCGACGGCGACACGTTCGGTCACGGTGGAGTCCCTTCGTGACGTCAGGCACGCCGGCGGACCCGGCGCGGTTTCCCTCGATCCTCACCCCCCACGGCATCGATCGGTAGCGGAATGAGAGCGTGACGTCGACCACCGCAGGGTCGGTGCATGGAAGACTCGGCTCGGGTCGCCGCCACGAGCGGCCGGCAGGGGCTGGCGCAGCCGGAAGGCGGCGAGAGTGGGATGGAGACGAAAGTGCCAGGAGTGCGCAACCTGACCCAGGTCGAGGCCACCGAGCGGGCCCGCCTGCTGGAGGTCACCGGGTACGACATCAACCTCGACCTGTCAACCGCGGTGCAGGCCGAGGGCCGCACGTTCCGGTCGGTGACCGAGGTCAGGTTCCGCTGTGCCGAACCCGGTGCCGGCACCTTCATCGAGACGGCCGCCGAGTCGGTGCGCGCGGCCACGCTCAACGGCGAGCCGGTGGACCTCGCCGGCTGGTCGGCCGAGAAGGGCCTGGCGCTGACCGGGCTGGCCGCCGAGAACGTGCTCGTGGTGGACGCCGACTTCGGCTACTCCAACAGCGGTCAGGGCCTGCACCGCACCGTCGACCCGGTCGACGGTGAGACGTACCTCTACAGCCAGTTCGAGACGGCCGACGCGCAGAAGGTCTTCGCCTGCTTCGACCAGCCCGACCTGAAGAGTGTCTACACCTGGCACGCGACCGTCCCCGCGCACTGGCGGGTGGTGTCCAACATGCCCATCGAGCGGGAGGAACCGGCCGGCGAGGGGCTCAAGACCGTCCACTTCACCACCTCGGCGCGGATGAGCACCTACATCACCGCGCTGTGCGCCGGGCCGTACCACGAGGTGCGGGACAGTCACGACGGCATCGACCTGGGCGTCTTCTGCCGGGCCTCGATGGCCCCCCACCTGGACGCCGACGACCTGTTCCTGATCACCAAGCAGGGCTTCGACTTCTTCCACGAGCAGTTCGGGGTGCGGTACCCGCTGCCGAAGTACGACCAGCTGTGGGTGCCCGACTTCAACGCCGGCGCGATGGAGAACTTCGGCTGCGTCACCCACGCCGAGTCGCACTACCTGTTCCGCTCTCAGGTCACCGACTTCGAGTACGAGCAGCGGGCCAACACGATCCTGCACGAGTTGGCCCACATGTGGTTCGGCGACCTGGTCACCATGCGCTGGTGGAACGACCTGTGGCTCAACGAGTCGTTCGCCGAGTGGGCGAGCCACTGGTGCAACACCCACGCCACCCGGTTCTCCGAGGCGTGGACGACCTTCCTGTCGATCCGCAAGAACTGGGGCTACCGGCAGGACCAGCTCTCCTCCACCCACCCGGTCTACTGCGAGATGCCGGACCTGGAGGCGGTCGAGGTCAACTTCGACGGCATCACGTACGCCAAGGGCGCCAGCGTGCTCAAGCAGCTCGTGGCGTATGTCGGTGAGGAGCCGTTCCTGGCCGGGCTGCGGGCGTACTTCGCCAAGCACGCGTGGGGCAACGCCACCTTCGATGACCTGCTGTCGGAGCTGGAGACGGCCTCCGGCCGGGAGCTGCGCAAGTTCGCCGCCCAGTGGCTGGAGACCGCCCAGGTCAACACCCTGCGCCCCGAGGTGGCCATCGGTGCCGACGGCGGCTACGAGCGGGTGCTGGTCCGGCAGGAGGCCCCGGCCGGACACCCGACGCTGCGTACCCACCGCATCGGCGTCGGCCTGTACGACCTGACCGACGGCCGGCTGGTCCGCCGCGAACGCGTCGAGGTGGACGTCACCGGCGAGGTGACCGAACTGTCGGTGCTGCACGGACGGCCGGCCGCCGACGTGCTGCTGCTCAACGACGACGACCTGACCTACACCAAGCTGCGGCTCGACGAGCGGTCCATGGCGACCGTGGTGCAGCACATCGCCGGCTTCGACTCGTCGCTGGCCCGCGCGCTGTGCTGGACGGCCGCCTGGGACATGGTCCGCGACGCGGAACTGTCCACCCGCGACTACGTCGCGCTGGTGCTGGCCGGGCTACCCGCCGAGACCGACATCAACCTGGTCACCGCCACCCTGCGGCAGGCCAGCACCGCGCTGATCTTCTACGCCGACCCGGCGTGGGCGCCGACCGGCTGGGCCGAACTGTCCCGCACCGCCCGGGACACGCTGGCGGCGGCCGAGCCGGGCAGCGGCTTCCAGCTCGCCTGGGCCCGCGCGTACGCCTCGGCGGCCCGCGCCGACGAGGACCTGGCGACGCTGCGCGGGTGGCTGGCCGGCACCGACGTGCCGGCGGGCCTGACCATCGACACCGAACTGCGGTGGACGGTGCTGCAGTCGCTGGTGGCCAAGGGGGCGGCCGGCACCGCCGAGATCGAGGCGGAACTGGCCGGCGACCGGACGGCCTCCGGGGAGCGGGAGGCCGCCTACGCGCACGCGCTGGTGCCGACGGCGGAGAACAAGGAGACGGTGTGGTCGCTGCTGACCGGCCCGGACGCGCTGCCGAACTGGCGTAACCGGGCGTTGTTGCAGGGCCTGACCCACCCGACGCAGGTCGCGCTGACCGCGCCGTACCGGGAGCGGTACTTCGCCACGGTGGCGCAGGTGTGGGCGCAGCGTGACAGCGAGCCGGCGCAGGAGTTCGTGCAGCTGGCGTACCCGGCGTACCTGGTCGAGGAGGAGACCGTGGCGGCGACCGACGCGTGGCTGGCCGGCGACGGCCACCCGGCGCCGCTGCGCCGGCTGGTGGCCGAGGGACGCGACGGGGTGGTCCGGGCGCTGAAGGCCCGCGAGCGGGACGCCCGCAGCAACTGACAGCAGAGGTGGTACGGCCCGGGGCCGGCGCGGGTGCGAGCCCACGCCGGCCCCGGGCCGTGATTCCGGATAACGGCCGGCGCCAGCAGCGTCTGTGCAAGATCCGGGGACGGGAACCGGTGGAGGCGACGGAGCCCGGTCCGCGTGGTGCGGGCCGGGCTCCGGGCTGTTCGGGAACGTGCGGGTGGGGCTCAGGCCCGGCCGGCGTGGCTGGCGAGCTGGTCGAGGCCCTGGATGATGCCGCCGGCCAGGTCACCGCCGCCGAAGGACGCCACCATGGACAGCGCGGCCAGCTTGACGTACGTGTCGGGGATGCGCTTGCGGGCGTACCGGCCGGTGACGACCTCCAGCTGGCGCTGGTTGGGCGACACGGCGATCAGCACCGACCTGTCCGGCTCGGCGAGCTGGCGGTGCAGCCGCTCGGCGTGCTCCCGGACCGGCTCGTCGAGGCCGCCGACGTAGACCGAGAAGACCAGGCCGCTGCCCTGGTCGGCCAGGCGCAGCGCCTCGTCGATGCGCAGCAGTTGCCGGGTCGAGAACGGCCCGTCCAGCACCTCGGGCGGGGTGCCCGTACCGGCCTGGTCGACCTGCTCACCAACGGTCACTTGCGCCTCCGGTTCCACCGGCCGGCGCCTCGATGCCGGCCTGCTGCTGCTTGTGGCTGGTCAGCGCCGGTGCCTGGGCACCGGCGGCCAGGGCGGTGCCGGCCGAGTCGGCCAACTGCTCCGGGCGGCCCAGGAACCAGACCGGCGTGAAGTCGAAGCGTCGGCCCGGCCGGTAGCGCTTGGCGCCGCCGCCGCTGCCGTGGTTGGCGGCGAAGACCAGCCCGACGATCACCAGCACCACCGCCGCCGGGATGCCGACGAAGATCAGCAACGTGTCAGTGACAGACAATCCCAACGCCCCCAGGCGGTAAGAGAGACCAGAGCTTCCGGGTCGGGTGGACGATCGTGACACCGGCTCCCGACTCCGCTGCCATTCACGTTAGCGGAGCCGACGCCCCGCGAGCCTGCGGGGTGCCGATCCCACCTGTCACTCCAGTCTTCCAGCGGCCCCACGGTGGCGACGAGTCGGGTCACCCGGCCCCATCCTGCCGGTTCGGCACCCGATCGCGCCGGGACGACACGACCGGCGCAGGTGTGGCGTCCGCCCCATATTCCGCTGACATGACCCGGCCGGGATTGCCGGTCTCGGTGCCGGGACCCGGAGGATGACCCGTACCGATCGGACGTTCTCGATCGATTCCGGTCCACCCACCCGCAGGGAGCCCCCGTGCAACCCGTGCCCGCCCTCCACCCCCACCCCACCCGGTCCCGCCGGCCCTGGCCCCGGCTGGTCACCCGTCCGTTGCTCGCGCTGGCCCTGGTCGGCGGCAGCGCGCTCGCCGCACCAGCGGCGACCGCCGCGCCCGTCGACGGCCGGACGGTGGCGGTCGCCGCCAACCCGTACGAGCGGGGTCCCGCCCCGACGACGGCCAGCATCGAGGCCACCCGGGGCCCGTTCGCCATCGCCCAGAGCACCGTCGCGGCGTCCGCCGTGAGCGGGTTCCGGGGTGGCACGATCTACTACCCGACCAGCACCGCCGAGGGGACCTTCGGCGCGGTGGCGATCTCCCCCGGCTACACCGCCAGCCAGTCCAGCGTCGCCTGGCTCGGCCCCCGGCTGGCCTCGCAGGGCTTCGTGGTGATCACCATCGACACCCTCTCCGTGTACGACCAGCCGGCCTCCCGGGGCACCCAACTGCTGGCCGCCCTGGACTACCTGACCGGCAGCAGCGCGGTGCGGACCCGCATCGACCGCACCCGGCTCGCGGTGATGGGGCACTCGATGGGCGGCGGCGGCAGCCTGTCGGCGGCGAACACCCGGCCCGCGTTGCAGGCCGCCATTCCGCTGACCGGCTGGCACACCGTCAAGAACTGGTCGTCGGTACGGGTACCGACGCTCGTGATCGGTGCGGAGAACGACTCGACCGCCCCGGTGGCGTCGCACTCGGAGCCGTTCTACACCAGCCTGCCGGCGAGCCTGGACAAGGCGTACCTGGAGTTGAACGCGGCCGGTCACTCCGCGCCGACCTCGCCGAACGTCACCGTCGCGAAGTACAGCATCTCCTGGCTGAAGCGGTTCGTCGACGACGACACCCGCTACGAGCAGTTCCTCTGCCCGGCTCCCCGGGGCAGCGCGATCCAGGAGTACCGGGACACCTGCCCGCACTCCTGACCGCGTACCGGCCGGTCCCGTCGCCCCGCCCGGCGGCGGGGCCGGCCACCCGTGGGTACGGCGGATCAGGACAGCGTGCCCGGGGGCGCCACCCACTCCGAGCGCGGACCGCCGACCTCGGCGAGCAGGTCGAAGTCACGGTCGTAGTGGAGCACGGTGGCGGAGTACTCGGCGGCGGCAGCCGCCACCACGACGTCCACCGGGCTGGCCGCCCGGTGGTGCCCACGGGCGGTCAACGCCAGTTGCAGATCACGTGCCCGGGTGGCGACCGCCGGAGTGATCGGCAGATCGATCATCAGTTCCGTCCGGCGGGCCCGCATCACCATCGCGTCCCGGAAATCGCGGGCGCTCCGTCCGTCTTCGAGGTCGAGCGGCAGACAGGTCGCCGCCAGCCGCTCCACCAGGAGTGCCGCGATGCGCTTGCCGACGGGCGGCTGGCGCAGGCGTCCCCAGGCGGACGTGTCGATCAGGTACAGCCCGACCGGTGTGGTCACGCCGCGTCCCGGGCGCCCCGGGGTGTCTTGTCGTCTTCGAGCAGACCCGTCCAGTCGCGGTCGATCGCGAGGAGTTCACGGACGGCCTCCAGCCGCTCGCTGCGCTCCGCCACCAGCCGGAGCGCAGCGTGGATGGTGTCCTTCTTGCTCTTGGTGCCGAGTTCGAGGCGGGCCCGTTCGAGCAGTTCGTCGTCGAGATCGATGACAGTTCTCATCGGCAGATGATATACCGCAGAGCGGATCTTATATAAGAACTGTCGGTGATCGGCGGGTCACATCGCGGTGCGGGCCGACCACAGTTCGGGGAAGACCACCCGGGACATGCTGCGCTGCAACCAGGCCAGCCCGGCCGAGCCGCCGCTGCCCACCTTCGCGCCCATGGTGCGCTGCACGGCCTTGACGTGGTTCCACCGCCAGTCGCCGAACTGCTCGGCCACGTCGGCCAGCGCGTCGCCGAGCTGCCGCAGGTGGTTGTCCGGGCCGTCGTCGTCGTAGACCGCCACCCAGGCCGCCTCGACCCGGGGGTGCGGCAGGTGCTCGACGGCGACGTCCCGGTCCCGCAGTTCGGCGGGCAGTTCGTGCCCGTGCCGGCCGAGCAGGGCGACCACGTCGTCCCAGAGGCTCGGCGTGGCCAGCGCGGCGCGCAGGTCGTCGTACACCTCGGGTTGGCGGCGGAAGGGGCGGATCAGCGCCGGGTCTCGCAGCCCGAGCAGGAACTCCAACTGGCGGTACATCGCGGACTGGAAGCCGGAACCCTCGCCGAGCAGGTTGCGGAACCGGTTGAAGTCGGCCGGGGTCATCCAGCGCAGCCCGCGCCAGGCGGCGTTGAGCCCCTCCAGGTGCAGGGCGGCCCGGCGCAGCGGGGCGAGCGCCGCCCACACCCGGTCGGCCCGCAGGTCACGCTGGGCCTGGCGCAGCTCGTGGCAGGTCAGCCCGAAGTACAGCTCCATGATCTGGCTGACCATCAGGAAGGACATCTCGCCCGGGTCGCTGCTCAGTGGCTGTTGGAGGGTGTGCAGGGTGCTGGCGTGCACGTACGCGTCGTAGGGCGTCCGGTCGGCGAACTCCAGGGTGGGCTCACCGCCGTTGCGGGCGGCGCGGGCCCGACGCTGCTGCGGGGTGGACGGGCGCACCACCGGGTTCGGGGCGTGCGCCCGCAGGTCCGTCTGTTCCACCGTCTCGCCTCCTCCGGTTCGGCTGTCCGAACATGATCTCCCGTCAGGTACCCGTGGTGGAATGCCGCTTCAATGGACCTGAGCCGGTCTCACTTCACGAATGAAAGGCACTTCGGCGGTTCGACCTGCCGCAGATAAGGTCGTTACGTGGACGAGATGGACTGGGCCCTGCTGCGTGAGTTGCAGGCCGACGCACGGCTGTCGTACAGCGAGCTGTCCCGGCGGGTGCACCTGTCCCCGCCGGCGGTCGCCGAACGGGTCCGCCGGCTGGAGGAGTCCGGGGTGATCACCGGCTACCACGCGCACGTCGACCTGGCCCGCGCCGGTCGTCCGATGGTGGCGCTGATCCGGATGTCCTGTTACGGCCCCCGGTGCATCCTGCACGACCCGGACGTCGTCGACTGGCCCGAGATCCAGGAGATCCACCGGATCACCGGGGACGCGTGCAGCATGCTCAAGGTCGCCGCCGGGTCGATCGGGCAGTTCGAGGCGGTGATCGACCGACTGGCCCCGTACGGGCAGCCGTCCAGCACGATGGTGCTCTCCAGCCCGTTGCAGTGGCATCCGGTCACCCCGCTGCCGCCCGCCTGACCCCGGGCGGGCCCGAGTCCGGGTTTGCCCCCGGGCCAGCGGGAATGCAGCCCCGCACACCCGTCGCAGGATTCCGGCGAACCGTCGCCGGGAGGGGGGAATCATGCGGGGGCTCACTCTGCACCGTCGTGCCGTCCACGCCGTACTGGCGATGCTCACCCTGGTCGGGGTGTTCGTCCTGGCCGCGGCCACCCCGGCGCACGCCGGGGAGAACACCTTCGTCGAGGTCACGCCGAACACCGCGCAGGCCGGCACCCGGGTCACCGTCCGGGCGAGTTGCGACAACGCCAACAACCAGCAGGCCACCGTGCACTCGGACGCCTTCGGGCGGGTGGTGCTGCGGCCCGACAACGGCTTCCTCAACGGCGCGGTCACCGTCCCGGGCAACAAGCAGCCCGGGGACTATCCGGTAGACCTGAAGTGCGCCAACGGCAACACCGCCTCGACCATGCTGACCGTGCTGAACATGGCCCAGCCGAGCAAGGGCCCGGCGACCGGCGGCGGCGGAACGGCGGGTGACCGGGGCAGCGGTTCGCTGCTGCTGGTCGGCGGCCTGGCCGTGGTGGCCGTGGCGGCCGGGCTCGGCGTCTTCGGCGGCAACCGCCGACGGACCCGGCCCGGTGCCTGACCACCTGTCGTCATGGCCCGCACCCGTTCCCGGCCGGCCGGCCACCGGTTGCGGGCGGCGGCCCGGCGTACGGTCCGGGTCGCCGCCGGCAGCCGGCGCGCCGCCCGCCGGGTCGCCGCCCGCACCCGCCGCGCCGCCTGGCGTTTCCGCCGGGTCGCCGGCCAGGCGTTCTCCGCCAGCGTTACCACCGCCGACCCGGTCACCCAGGCCCGTCCGGTACGCCCGGCGCCCCGGGTGCCGGCGTTCGGCGGCCGGTTCGCCGGGTCCGGGCCGGGCCTGCCGGTGCTGGTGATCGCCGCGGTGATGCTGCTGATCGTGGCGATGCTCGGGGTGGAGCGGATCACCGGGCTCAGCGTCCTGCCGGACCGGTTCGTCGCCGGCCTGCGCCCGCCGCCGAAGCGGTTCCCGGTGCTGCCGGGCAGTCCGCCGACCCAGATCGCCATCTCCCGGATCGACGTGCGGGCCCCGGTGCACCAGGTCGGCATCGCCCCGGACGGCAGCATCGACGTCCCGGCCGCCGCCCGCGCCCAGGAGGCCGGCTGGTACGACCAGGGCCCCACCCCCGGCCAGTACGGCCCGGCGGTGATCGTCGGGCACGTGGACACCACCACCGGCCCGGCGGTCTTCCACGGGCTGCGGGAACTGCGCGACGGCGACGAGATCGAGGTGACCCGCGCCGATCACCGGGTGGCCGTCTTCGAGGTCGACCAGGTGCAGCGGTACGGCAAGGAACGGTTGCCGGTCGACGAGATCTTCGGCGACTTCAGCCGCCCCAACCTGCGGCTGATCACCTGCGGCGGGCGCTGGGTCGGCGGCGGGACCGGCTACGCCGACAACGTCGTGGTGTACGCCACCCTGGTCCGGGCCCGCTGAGCCGTCCGGTCGTTCCGGCCGGGGCGGACCCGACGGCGACGAGGGAGTCAGGCGGCCTCGACTTCACGCGGCAGTCAGGCGGCCTCGGCCTCGCGTAGCGGTCAGGCGGCCTCGGCCTCGCGTAGCGGCTCCCGCAGGTCGAGCCAGTCCGCCCAGCGCGGGTCGGGCGCGCGGTGGCCGAGCACCCGCCAGGCGGTGCCCTTCGGGGCCGCCGGCAGGCAGTGCAGCCGCCAACCCAACTCGGCCGGGGTCTTGTCGCCCTTGGTGTGGTTGCACCTGGCACACGCCGCGACCACGTTCTCCCAGGCGTGCCGGCCGCCACGGCTGCGCGGGAAGACGTGGTCGATGGTCTCGGCCGGACCCCGGCAGTAGGCGCAGCGGTTGCCGTCGCGGGCGAAGATCGCCCGACGGGAGAGCCCGACGTGGGTGCGGTAGGGCACGCGGACGAACCGGGTCAGCCGCACCACCGAGGGGACGGGGAGCGCGTCGTGGGCGCTGTGCAGGATGCCGTCGCCGTCGGCGACGCAGACGGCCTTGGCGGAGAGCACCAGGATCGCGGCGCGACGCACGGACACGACACACAGCGGCTCGTAGGTGGCGTTGAGGACCAGCGCGCCGGAGCCCACCGTGGGTCGTATGTCAGGCATCGTGCTCACCCTCCCGGTCCAGCCGCTCCCACCGCTGGCAGCGCCGGCCGACCCCCGGGCAGCCGAGGGCCACGACCGACTCCGGCGGGATCACCGTCGTCCGTTGACGCCAATCGTCCCTGATCGGACCCCGTAATGCACGTACTAATCCGGGGTACCCGCGGAACCCCACGCACGATGTAGGAAGATGTCCGGTTCGGCGCCGTACGATCATGGGCCGCAACTCCCCGGTGGGCCGGCCGCCGGCCGCCGTACCCGCTGCGGTACTAAGACAGGGTGAGTGCCCTCAGCCTGTCGACCGTCGTCCTGTCCGCCGCACCGAGCCCGGCCCCGAGCGGCAGCCCGGGTGCCGGGGGCGGCTCGGGTGCCGACTGTCTGGGCAGCACCTCCTGCGAGTACCTGTACCGGGTCACCGGGTCGGCCTGGTTCGCCGAGGGCAGCTACTGGATCCTGCTCAAGCCGCTGCGGGTGGTGCTGATCCTGCTGCTGGCGTTCGTGGCCCGCTGGGCGCTGCACCGGACGATCAACCGGCTGGTCCGTACCACCACCGACGGGGCGGTGCCCACCCTGCTGCGTCCGCTGCGTGAGCGGGTGCCCACCGCCACGCCCGACCCGACCGAGTTCGTCCCCGAGCGGCGTCGCCAGCGCGCCGAGGCGATCGGCTCGGTGCTGCGCAGCATGGTCACCGCGTTCGTCTTCGGCATCGCGCTGCTGATGATCCTGCGCGAGTTCAGCTTCGACCTGGCCCCGCTGCTGGCCAGCGCCGGCATCGCCGGGGTGGCGCTCGGCTTCGGCGCGCAGAGTCTGGTGAAGGACCTGATCGCCGGGCTGTTCATGCTGATCGAGGACCAGTACGGCGTCGGCGACACGGTCGACCTGGGCGAGGCGACCGGGGTGGTCGAGTCGGTGGGGCTGCGGGTCACCACGGTCCGCGACGGTCGCGGGGTGCTCTGGTACATCCGCAACGGCGAGATCATCCGGGTGGGCAACAAGAGCCAGGGCTGGGCCCTGGTCGTGGTGGACCTGCCGATCGGGTTCGCCGGCACCGAGGAGGCCAACGCGGTGCTGCGGACGGCCGCCGCCTCGGTGGCGGTGGACCCGGAGCTGTCCTCCGACATCGTCGAGCCGCCCGAGGTGCTCGGGGTGGAGCAGATGACCGTCGACGGCGCGGTGATCCGGACGGTGGTCAAGACCACGGCCGACGGCCAGTTCGCGGTCGGCCGGGAGCTGCGCCGCCGGCTCGCCGAGGCGTTGGAGAACTCGGGCATCACCGCGCGGATCGCGGCGGCCCGGCTCTATCCGGGGCTGCCTCCGGTCGGCACGACCACCGGCACCGCCGCACCGGCTGCCGGCGTCCCCGCCGCCTCCGCCCTGTCGGGCCCGACCGCCGGCACCTCCGCCGCCCCCGGTCCGGCAGCTACGACGGGTCCGGCCGCCCCGACGGGCACGAAAGATCCGGCGGCCCCGGGGAACCCGGCGGGCACCGGCGGCACGGACGCCGGGCGGGCCGGGGGTAGCTGAAACCGCAGCTCACCACCCGTCCGATGCGGCCCGATGGTCGGGGCTCGCGCGCCGGGCGGCCCCTCGGGTATCGTCCGTTCGTTCAGTCGGGGATGCGACGATCAATCCGTTCGCCCTAGTCAGTTGTCAGACGATCGGGCAGAATCCGGTGCACGCGTTCCCGGGAGCGTGATCACGTCATCGCTGATCCGCGAATCTGACGACGGGGCCCCGCCGGGCCATCACAAGTGGCCGGTGCCGGGGCACGATGGAGGCGACGGTGTCCGACCAGCGACCCGCCCCGGACCGGCCGGCCACCTTCCGCGAGGTGTTCGGGCAGGGGGAGTTCCGGGCGGTCTTCGCCGCCAGCGTCCTGTCCTGGGTCGGCGACTACGTCGCCAAGGCCGCCGTCACCGTGCTGGTCTACCAGGAGAGCCGCTCCGTCGCCCTGTCCGCTGCGGCGTTCGCGGTCAGCTACCTGCCGTGGCTGGTCGGCGGTCCGCTGCTCGCCGCGCTCGCCGAGCGGTACCGGCACCGGCGGGTGATGGTGACCTGCGACGTCATCCGGATGCTGCTGACCGTCCTGATCGTGCTGCCCGGCCTGCCGGTCTGGGCGATCCTCGCGTTGCTCTTCGCCGCCACCCTGGCCAACCCGCCGAGCCAGGCGGCCCGCTCGGCGTTGCTGCCGGCGATCCTCACCGGCGACCGGCTGGTGCTCGGGCTGTCGCTCAACGCCAGCGCCAGCCAGGCCGCGCAGGTGGTCGGCTACCTGGCCGGTGCGGCGGTCGCCGCGGTCAGCCCGACGGCGGCGCTGCTGCTCAACGCGGCCACCTTCGGGCTGTCCGCGCTGCTCGTCCAGCTGGGCGTGCACGACCGGGAGCCGACGCTGAGCGCGGCGCACCGGACCCACCTGCTGCGGGAGACCGGCGAGGGCTTCCGGATCGTCTTCGGCACCCCCGTGCTGCGGGCGATCAGCCTGCTGGTGTTCAGCGCCATGCTCTTCTCGATCGTCCCGGAGGGACTGGCCGCCGCGTGGGCCGGTGAACGCTCCGGCAACGGCCTGGACTCGGGTGCCGCCCAGGCCGTCATCATGGCGGCCAACCCGGTCGGGTACATCGTCGGCGGCCTGCTGGTCGGCCGGCTGGTGTCGCCCGCCGGCCGGCTCACCCTGATGCGACCGCTGGCGGTGCTCGCCCCGCTGGCCCTGGTGCCGGCGCTGCTGAACCCGCCCCCCGTGGTGGTCGCCCTGCTCGCGGCGGCCTGCGGCTTCGCGGTCGCCGGCCTGATCCCGACGGCGAACGGTCTGTTCGTGCGGGCCCTGCCCAACGGCTACCGGGCCCGCGCCTTCGGCGTGATGGCCACCGGCATCCAGGTGATCCAGGGCGGTGCCGTGCTGGTCACCGGCATGCTCGCCGACCGTTTCTCGGTGCCGGTGGTGGTCGGGGTGTGGAGCGCCGCGGGGGTGCTGCTGATGCTGGTCACCGCGCTGCGCTGGCCGGACCGGGCCACCGTCGACGCCGCGGTGAAGGCCGCCGACCTGGCCAACGCCGGCACCGGGTCACCGCCTGGCGACCGGCCCGGTTCGGCGTCGCCCCGGCCCGGACAGCGGACCCCTCGGCGGCACGCTGTGATGTGATCGGCCGGTGGGCGGCGGTCGTGGCGTCGCCGTACCTGGCAGGATGGAACGGTGGATTCCGCAGGCGACCTCCGGCCCGTTCCGTCGACGACCTTCTTCGACGCGGTCGGTGGTGAGCCCACCTTCCGGCGGCTGGTCGACCGGTTCTACGCCGGCATCGCCGACGATCCGCTGCTGCGCCCGATGTACCCGGAGGACGACCTCGGGCCGGCCACCGAGCGGATGACGCTGTTCCTGATGCAGTACTGGGGCGGCCCGAACACCTATTCGGCCCAGCGGGGGCATCCCCGGCTGCGGATGCGGCACGCGCCGTTCCGGATCGGCGCGGCCGAGCGGGACGCCTGGCTGCGCCACATGCGCCGGGCGGTGGACGACCTGGACCTGCCGCCGGAGCTCGCGGCCACCCTCTGGGACTACCTGGAGCGGTCGGCCTACTTCATGGTCAACGTGATGGAGGACCCGGCCGCCGGCTGACCCGGCCGCCGCGACGGCGTCGGCGGGGCGCCGGTCGGCTCAGAGCAGGGCACCCTCGTCGTGCAGCCAGTCGACGAAGGTGGTCGCCACGGCCGCGCCGCAGTCGAGCATCTCCACCAGCAGCGCGTCGTGCGCCCCGGCACCGAGCGGCACCTGCAACTCGGCGTAGATGGGCAGCTGGCCGCGCTCGGTCGGGTCGCCGATGTACGCCTTGCAGAACCGTCGGGTGTGGTTCCACTCGTTGACCACCCGGTAGGCCCGGTCGGCCCAGTCCGGTGGGACGGTGGCGTGCGGGCGGGCCCGCATCACCAGGATCTCGTCCTCGGGGCCTTCGAGGGTCACCAGCACCGCGTGCCGTTCCCACATGGCCAGCAGGTTGCCGTCACCGTCGGCCAGGTAGCGCACGTCGAGCAGGTCGAGCGCGTCGCACACCCGGGCCAGGGTGACAGGTGCCACGGAGGCCGGCCGGTCGGTCACGACGGGCCGATCGGTGCCGGGGCAGTCCTCCGCCGGCTGCCGGGGCGACGGTGGCCCCACCCGGATGCTGTCCACCGAGACTCCGCTTCGAGTTTCCGGTTCGCCGCCAGCGGCGGGACCAGGGCGCCATGACCACCACGGCATCGCTCGCGCACCTCACTCCCCAGCGGATCCAATCGCCTACGGTGCGTTGGATCCGAGGATGGACGGTACCCGGACAGCCGGGTTGAGACACCCCCCCAACGGCAGCCCCAGCCCGGAAGAATGAGCCGGGGTCATACTTTCGGCTGATCCCGCGCCGGACGAATTGCGAGATCGGAAACTTTCCGCGACCAGGCGGCTCCGTATGGTCCCACCAGACCGACCCACCGGCCGGCCACCCGGACCTGGACCTCCCCCGCCGCGGTGATCTCGGCCGGGCCGAGGAACCCCATCCGGACCAGCCCCTGCACCAGCCGTTGGGTGATCTCCACCGGGTCGGCCGGGTCGGCGTCGGGAGTGACGGTCACCGCCACGTGGTCGAGCAGCGCCTCCCGCAGCATCCGCTGCCCCACCGCGCGCCCGCGTACCCCCTCGGTGGCGGCGGTGCGCAGGGTGCCCGCCGCGGCCTCGGCGATGCGCCGCAGCTCGGCGGCGGGCAGCACCTCGACTGGGCGGCTCACCACCGGGGGCAGCGGCCACCGCCACCGCTCGTCGCGGCCGGGCGGCAGCGCGGTGTCGGCGTCGGCCAACCGGGCCAGCAACTCGGCCGCGTCCACGGTGACGTCCGCCGGGGCGCTCCCGGCCACCGTCCGGACCACCAGCACGTCCCACGGCAACCGGGCCCAGAGCGCGGTACGGCCGACGCCGGGCAGCGGGCGCAGCCGGACCACCGTGGCCGGGTCGAGGCGGACCAGCCGGGCCAGGAAGGCCCCCGCGTCGTCCGCCCCGACCAACCCGTGCTCCGGCCGGACGGTGGCGCCGCCGTTCACGCCGCCCCGTCGGTCGGGGCCCACGACTCCAGGAAGGCCCGTTCGTCGTCGCTGATCCGCCGGGGCCGCTTCTCCACCAGGTCGAACGGGACCAGCACCGAGCGGGCGGTGCTGGCCAGCACGTCACCGTCGTACAGCTCGTAGGCGACGGTGAACGAGGCGGCCCGGATGCGCTCCACCCACAGTTCGATCCGGACGGTCGGCGCGGCCTGGGCGGTGGCCCGGCCGAGCGCGTAGTCGACCGGGCGCAGGTAGTCGACCTCGTGCCGGCGGATGACGACCCCGTCGGCGAACGAGCCGACCCCCCACGCCTTGCCACCGGCGAACATCAACGCCACCCGCGCCTCCTCGTACAGGGTGAGGAAGCGCGAGTTGTTGACGTGGCCGTACGCGTCCAGGTCGGACCAGCGCAGGGTGCAGTGGTAGACGAAGCGGTCCGCCATGCTCAGTCGCGGGTCAGCTTGCGGTAGGTCACCCGGTGCGGCCGGGCCGCCTCCGCCCCGAGCCGGTCGATCTTGTTCTTCTCGTACGCTTCGAAGTTGCCCTCGAACCAGAACCACTTCGCCGGGTTCTCCTCGTCGCCCTCCCAGGCCAGGATGTGGGTGGCGACCCGGTCGAGGAACATCCGGTCGTGGGAGATGACCACGGCGCAGCCGGGGAACTCCAGCAGCGCGTTCTCCAGGCTGGACAGCGTCTCGACGTCCAGGTCGTTCGTCGGTTCGTCGAGCAGGATCACGTTGCCGCCGATCTTGAGGGTCAGCGCCAGGTTGAGCCGGTTGCGCTCGCCACCGGAGAGCACCTTGGTCGGCTTCTGCTGGTCCGGCCCCTTGAAGCCGAACGCGGCGATGTACGCCCGCGACGGCATCTCGACCTTGCCGACCATGAGGTGGTCCAGCCCGTCGGAGACGACCTCCCAGACCGTCTTGTCGCCGTTGAGGCCCTCCCGGTTCTGGTCGACGTAGGACAGGGAGACCGTCTCGCCGACCCGGACGGAGCCGTCGGTCGGCTTCTCCAGCCCGACGATGGTCTTGAACAGGGTGGTCTTGCCGACGCCGTTCGGGCCGATGATGCCGACGATGCCGTTGCGCGGCAGCGAGAACGACAGGTCGTCGATGAGCAGCCGGTCGCCGAAGCCCTTGCTGAGGTGGTTGGCCTCGATGACGGTGTTGCCCAGGCGCGGACCCGGCGGGATCTGGATCTCCTCGAAGTCCAGCTTGCGGGTCTTCTCCGCCTCGGCGGCCATCTCGTCGTAGCGGTCCAGCCGGGCCTTGGACTTGGTCTGGCGGGCCTTGGCGTTGGAGCGGACCCACTCCAGTTCCTCGGTGAGCCGCTTCTTCATCTTGGCGTCGCGGCGGCCCTCGACGGCCAGCCGGGCGGCCTTCTTCTCCAGGTAGGTGGAGTAGTTGCCCTCGTACGGGTACGTCCGGCCGCGGTCCAGCTCCAGGATCCAGTTGGCCACGTTGTCGAGGAAGTACCGGTCGTGGGTGATCGCCATGACGGTGCCCGCGTACTTGGCCAGGTGCTGCTCCAGCCAGGACACGCTCTCCGCGTCGAGGTGGTTGGTGGGCTCGTCGAGCAGCAGCAGGTCGGGCGCCTCCAGCAGCAGCTTGCACAGGGCGACCCGGCGGCGCTCCCCACCGGAGAGCTGGGTGACGTCGGCGTCCGGCGGCGGGCAGCGCAGCGCGTCCATGGCCAGTTCGAGCTTGGAGTCGATGTCCCAGGCGTCGAGGTGGTCCAGCTCCTCCTGGAGCCGGCCCATCTCCTCCATCAGCTCGTCGGAGTAGTCGGTGGCCATCTGTTCGGCGATGGCGTTGAACCGGTCCAGCTTGGCCTTGGTCTCGGCGACCGCCTCCTCGACGTTGCCGAGCACGGTCTTGCTGTCGTTGAGCGGGGGCTCCTGGGCGAGCATCCCGACGGTGTAGCCGGGCATCAGCCGGGCCTCGCCGTTGCTCGGCTTGTCCAGCCCTGCCATGATCTTGAGGAGGCTGGACTTACCGGCGCCGTTCGGGCCGACCACACCGATCTTGGCCCCCGGCAGGAAGTTCAGCGTCACGTTGTCGAGCACGACCTTGTCGCCGTGCGCCTTGCGCGCCTTTTCCAGGACGTAGATGAACTGGGCCACGGTGCGGGGTACCTCCGTCGGTTACTGTCGCGCGTCGGTTGCTGTCGCGGGCTCACGGGTGCGTCGGCGCGGGCTCCGACCTCCACCCGCCGCCGGCCGGGAGCCGGCCACGCGCACGCCGTCGTCAATCCTGACAGGTACGGCCGGCCGCGCCCACATCACCCCGCCCGGTCCGGTCCGCGCCGGGTCCGCCACCGCTGAGCTGGTGATGTTGACAAGATCACGGTACGGGTTCAGCGGCCGTGGGACGGGTAGGTAAGTCCGGCACGGGGTCCCAGACGCCGCAGCTACGCTCAGTACGCTCATCGCGGTGGACCCGTCAGCACCCGGAGGTGGCCGATCGTGACCGTCCGTAGCTCCTTTGTCGTTGTGGCCAACCGACTGCCGGTCGACGAGGTGAGCACACCCGAGGGACGACAGTGGCGGCGCAGCCCCGGTGGGCTGGTCACCGCGCTGCACCCCGTACTCGCCGAGCACCGGGGCACCTGGGTCGGTTGGGCCGGTGGCACCGGCGCCGCCCCGGAGCCGTTCGACCTGGAGGGCATCCGCCTGCACCCGGTGCCGTTGAGCGCCGAGGAGTTGGAACGTTACTACGAGGGCCAGTCCAACGCGACCATCTGGCCGCTCTACCACGACGCGGTCGAGACCCCCGCCTACAAGCGCCGCTGGCGGGAGGCGTACCGGCTGGTCAACGCCCGGTTCGCGGAGGCGGCGGCGGACGTCGCGGCCGAGGGCGCGACGGTCTGGGTGCAGGACTACCAGCTCCAGCTCGTCCCGGCGATGCTGCGCGAGCTGCGGCCGGATCTGAAGATCGGCTTCTTCCTGCACATCCCGTTCCCGCCGATCGAGCTGTTCATGCAGATGCCGTTCCGCACCGAGATCCTGCGCGGTCTGCTCGGCAGCGACCTGGTCGGCTTCCAGCAGCGACTGGCGGCGCAGAACTTCGTCCGGCTGGCCCGGCACCTGCTCGGGCTGCGCTACGAGGGCCAGATGATCCAGGTCGACGGGCGGCAGGTGAAGGCCGGCGCGTTCCCGATCTCGATCGAGACCAGGGAGATGGAACGGCTGGCCGAGGACCCGGCGATCCAGGCCCGCGCCAAGCAGATCCGCGAGGAGCTGGGCAACCCGAAGACGATCATCCTGGGCGTCGACCGGCTGGACTACACGAAGGGCATCGAACTTCGACTCAAGGCCTTCCGGGAACTCCTTGCTGACGGAAAGTTGACAGTTCCGGACGCGGTTATGGTGCAGGTGGCCACGCCCAGTCGGGAGCGCGTGGAGCACTACCAGGCACTTCGGGTCAAGGTGGAACGCGAGGTTGGTCGGATTAACGGCGAATTCGGCAGGGTCGGCGTGCCGGCGGTGCATTATCTGCATCAGTCGTACAGTCGCAGCGAACTGGCCGCGATGTACGTCGCGGCCGACGTGATGATGGTGACCCCGCTGCGAGACGGAATGAACCTGGTGGCCAAGGAGTACGTCGCATCGCGCGCCGACCAGGGCGGTGCGCTCGTGCTCAGTGAGTTCGCCGGCGCCGCCACCGAGCTGCGCCAGGCGTTCCTGTGCAATCCGCACGACCCCGACGCCGTCAAGGACGCCCTCCTGCGGGCTGTACACGTAGAGAAGCCGGAGGCCCGTCGACGCATGCGGATCATGCAACGTCATCTGCGCACCCACGATGTGGGGCACTGGGCGAAGTCCTTTCTGACCGAGTTGGGCGCACCGGGGACGGAGGCCGAGTGAACGCCCCCACCGCCGAGATCATCACCCCCGCCGCCGGGACGATGGACCCGGAACTGCTCGCCGCGATCGGACGCATCGCCCGCGTACCACAGCTCCTGGTCGCCTGCGACTACGACGGCACCCTCGCGCCGATCGTGGAGGACCCGAGCAAGGCCGTGCCGCTGCCCGAGTCGGTCGCCGCCGTCCGGGCGCTGGCCTCGCTGCCGCAGACCACCGTCGCGGTGGTCTCCGGACGGGCGCTGCGCGACCTGGCCGCGCTGTCCCGGCTGCCCAACGAGATCCACCTCGTCGGCAGCCACGGCTCCGAGTTCGACATCGGCTTCGTCGAGCGGCTCTCCCCCGAGCTGGTCGCCGTGCGCACCCGGCTGCGCGACGCGCTGCGCGAGATCGCCCAGGCCCACCCGGGGGTACGGCTGGAACGCAAGCCGGCCAGCGTCGCGGTGCACACCCGCGGGGTCGACCCGCAGGTCGCCGCCGCCGCCGTCGAGGCCGTCCGCAACGGCCCCGCGACCTGGGACGACGTCACCGTCACCCAGGGCAAGGAGGTCATCGAGCTGTCGGTGGTCGCCACCCACAAGGGCACCGCGGTCGACCAGCTCCGCACCCAGCTCTCGGCCAGCGCGGTGCTGTTCATCGGCGACGACGTCACCGACGAGAACGCCTTCGGCACCCTGCGCGGCCCCGACCTGGGCATCAAGATCGGCCCCGGGGACACCCAGGCGCACTACCGGGTGGCCGAGCCGGTCGAGGCGGCCCGCGCGCTCGGCCTGCTGCTGGAGACCCGCCGGCACTGGCTGTTCGGCGAGCGGGCGGTGCCGATCGAACGGCACTCGATGCTGGCCAACGGCCGTACCGTCGCGCTGCTCACGCCCGAGGCCAAGGTGAGCTGGCTCTGCCACCCCAAGCCCGACTCGGCGGCGATCTTCGCCGACCTGGTCGGCGGCAGCCCGGCCGGGCACTTCACGGTCGGGCCGGAGCGCGGCGGCATCCCGCTGGGCCAGCGCTACCGCAACGGCACGATGACCGTGGAGACCCGCTGGTCGGGGCTCACCGTCACCGACTGGCTGGACCTGCCGGCCCGGGAGACCACCCCGGACGGCCCGGCCGTCGTCACCGGTGACTCCACCCTGGTCCGGGTGCTCACCGGCTCCGGGCGGGCCCGGGTCGAGTTCGCCCCGCGCCCCGAGTTCGGGCAGGTCGCCACCCAGCTCCAGCCGATGGACGACGGCCTGCTGGTGCTCGGCTCCAACGAGCCCGTCGCGCTCTACTCCCCCGGGGTCAGCTGGCAGGTCCGCAACGACGGCGGGTACGAGACCGCGCACGCCGTGGTCGACCTGTCCGCCACCGGCGGCCAGGTGGTGCTGGAGTTGCGCTTCGGCACGCACAGCCTGGAGCACCACTCGGTCGGCATCCACGAGCGGCAGGCCAGGGCCGAGCAGCCCTGGAAGGACTGGGTGGCCTCGCTGCGGCTGCCCGCCACCGCCCGGGACCTGGTCGCCCGCAGCGCGCTCACCCTGCGTGGGCTCTGCCACGAGGCGACCGGCTCGATCCTGGCGGCGGCGACCACCTCGCTGCCGGAGGAGCTGGGCGGCGTCCGCAACTGGGACTACCGGTACTGCTGGCTGCGGGACGCGGCGATGACCGCGCGGGCCCTGGTCGACCTCGGCTCGATCGAGGAGGCCGAGGCGCTGCTGCGCTGGGTGGACGGCTGCATCGAGCGCACCGGCGGGCACCCCGAGCGGCTGCACCCGCTCTACACGGTCGACGGCTACGAGCTGGGTGCCGAGGCGGTCATCGACACCCTGCCCGGATACGCCGGCTCCCGGCCGGTCCGGGTCGGTAACCTCGCCAACCACCAGCTCCAACTGGACGTCTTCGGCCCGATCGCCGACCTGATCGCGGCCGTCGCCGACGCCCGGGGTTCGGTCCGCGACGACGAGTGGCGGGTGCTGGACAACATGGTCGAGGCGGTCCGCCGCCGCTGGCACGAGCCCGACCACGGCATCTGGGAGGCCCGCCTCCCGCCCCGGCACCACATCTTCTCCAAGGTGATGTGCTGGATGACCGTCGACCGGGCCCTGCACGTGGTGCGCCAGCACGGTGGCGAGGACCGGCCGGAGTGGGTCGAGCTGCGCGACCGGATCGGCGCCAACGTGCTGGAGAACGGCTGGCACGAGGAGGTCGAGGCGTACAGCGTCGCGTACGGCGACGAGGACATGGACGCCTCCTCGCTCTGGATCGGGCTGTCCGGCCTGCTCCCGGGCGACGACCCGCGCTTCCTCTCCACCGTGCTCAAGATCGAGGCTGATCTGCGCAGCGGCCCGGTCGTCTACCGCTACCACTGGGACGACGGGCTGCCGGGCCGGGAGGGTGGCTTCCACATCTGCACGGCGTGGCTGATCGAGGCGTACCTGCGCACCGGTCGGCGTACCGACGCCGAGGAGCTGTTCGCCCAGATGGTCGACACGGCCGGCCCGACCGGGCTGCTCCCCGAGCAGTACGACCCGCTGGCCGAGCGCGGGCTGGGCAACCACCCGCAGGCGTACAGCCACCTCGGCCTGATCCGCTGCGCCCTGCTGCTGGACAACATGCTCAAGCAGTAGCGCCAGCCACACCCGCCGCCACCTCGACCCGCCCGGGCCGAGGTGGCGGCATCCCTCGCAAGATCGACCCCAGTTGGGCCGATGTAGCGGCATCCCGTGTCCCGGATGCCGCTACATCGGCCCACAAGGGGTGGATCAAGACGCGGGTCCGGCCGGCCGGCCCGACAGGTCAGGGCGTCAGGGCGTCGACCACGTCGCCGATCACCACGATGGCCGGAGGGCGCAGCCCCGCCGCGACCACGTCGGCCGCCACCGCGCCGAGCGTCGACCGCAGGCTGCGCTGACCGCCCGTGGTGCCCTCCTGGATCACCGCGACCGGGGTGGCCGCGTCCCGGCCGTGCCGGGTCAGGGTGTCGGCGATGGCGGCCAGGTTCTTGAGCCCCATCAGCACCACCAGGGTGCCCCGCAGGCCGGCGAGGGCCTCCCAGCGCACCAGGGAGACCGGCGAGTCCGGGGCGACGTGCCCGGAGACCACCGTGAACTCGTGCGCCACCGCCCGGTGGGTGACCGGGACACCGGCCGCCGCCGGCACGGCCACGGCGCTGGTCACCCCGGGCACCACGGTCACCGGTACGCCGGCCGCCGCGCAGGCCAGCAACTCCTCCCCGCCACGCCCGAAGACGTACGGGTCGCCACCCTTGAGGCGTACCACGACCTTGCCGGCGAGCGCCCGGTCGACCAGGATCCGGTTGATCTCCTCCTGGGCGCGGGACGGCCCGTAGGGGATCTTCGCGGCGTCGACCAGCTCGACGTCGGGGCGCAACTCGTCCAGGAGCAACCCGGGCACCAGCCGGTCGGCGACCACCACCTCCGCCTCGGTGAGCAGCCGCCACCCCTTGACGGTGATCAGCTCCGGGTCGCCCGGTCCCGCGCCGACCAGCGACACCCGGCCGACCGGGCCACCCGGTCGGGTCGCGGCGTCGCCGGACCCGGCCGGCATCGGCTCCGGCGGGCCGGCGAGGGGCGCGTCCGCCACCGGTTCGCCCGGGTCGACTTCGCCTGAGTCGACTTCCCCGGGGTCGACGAGGGGGCCCGTCCGGGCGGCGAGCAGCTCCCGGACGGCATCCCGGACACCCATCGCCCGGTGCGGGTCCCCCCCACCCAGCACGGCCACGGTCACCGGCCCGTGCCGGGTCACCGCCGGGGTCCACGCGGTGGCCGCCGTCCGGTCGTCGGCCCGGACGCAGAAGATCCGCCGTTCGGCGGCGACGGCGCTGACCGAGGCGGCGGCGAGCGGATCGTCCACCGCGACCTGGACCAGCCACGCCCCGTCGAGGTCGTCGGGGGTGAACCGGCGGGGTCGCCAGTGCAGCCGCCCGGCGTCGACGTGCGCCTGTAGCGCGGGAGTGACCTCGGGGGCGACGAGCAGCACGTCGGCCCCGGCGTCCAGCAGGGCGGGCACCCGGCGGCTGGCCACGGCACCGCCGCCCACCACGACCACCCGCCGCCCGGCGAGCCGCAGTCCGAGAGGGTAGGGGCTGGTGCTCACTTCTCGGAGACCCCCGCCGCGTCGAAGGTGGCCACCTCGTGCAGCACCCGGACCGCGCCGACGACCACCGGCAGGGCCAGCAGCGCCCCGGTGCCCTCGCCGAGGCGCAGGCCGAGGTCGACGAGCGGGTCGAGGCCGAGGTGCCGCAGCGCCACGGTGGCGCCCGGCTCGGCGGAGCGGTGCCCGGCGACCATCGCACCGACCGCGTCGGGGGCGAGGGCGGCGGCGGCCAGCGCGGCGCTGACCGCGATCACCCCGTCGAGCAGCACCGGCACCCGGCGGGCCGCCGCGCCGAGGATCAGGCCGGCCAGCGCCGCGTGCTCCAGGCCCCCGACGGCGGCCAGCACCCCCACCGGATCGGCCGGGTCGGGCCGGTGCCGCTGAAGCGCCGTGCGCACCACGTCGACCTTGTGCCGGTACGTCCCGTCGTCCACCCCGGTGCCCCGGCCGGTCGCCGCCTCCGCATCGACCCCGGTGAACGCGGCGACCAGCGCGGCGGCCGGCGTGGTGTTGGCGATCCCCATGTCGCCGGTGAGCAGCACGCCCGCCCCGGCGTCGATCAGCTCGCCGACGACCCGGATGCCGGTCTCGACCGCCGCCCGCGCCTCGTCCCGGGTGAGTGCGGCGGTGACCGTCATGTCCCGGGTGCCGCGCCGCACGTTCGCGTCGAGCAGGCGCGGCGGTGCCGGGCTGGTGCCGGTCGGCGTGGGCACGGCGTCGCTGGACACGGCGTCGCCGGACGTGGCGTCGGCGGACACGGCCTCGGCGGGCAGGGCGTCGGCGGACACAGCCTCGGCGGGCGGGAACGGCAGCGGCGTGGCCACGCCGATGTCGACCACGGTGACCGAGGCGCCGGCCTGCCGGGCGAACGCGTTGACCACCGCCCCGCCGGCCAGGAAGTTCCCGATCATCTGGGCGGTGACCTCCTGCGGCCACGGGGTGACCCGCTGGGCGTGCACGCCGTGGTCACCGGCGAAGATCGCCACCGCCGCCGGTTCGGGCAGCGGCGGCGGGCAGACCCCGGCCAGGCCGGCCAGGCGTACGGACAGCTCCTCCAGCGCGCCGAGCGAGCCGGCCGGCTTGGTCAGCCGGGCCTGGAGGTCCCGGGCGGCCGTCATCGCCACCGGATCGGGCGGGCCGATCTCCGCGATCGTCGTCTCCAGCATCATGCCTCCAGGATCTCCGCCAGTACCTCGATGAACGCGTCCGTGGTGGCCGGGTCGCGGACGGCGATCCGCAGCCAGTCCGGCCCGAGCCCGGGGAAGGTGTCGCCACGTCGTACGGCCCAGCCCCGGTCGCGCAACGTCCGGCGTACCCGGTCGGCGCCGGGCCAGTGGACCAGGACGAAGGCGCTGGCCGGGCGGCCCGCGACGCGTACCCCGGGCAGGGCCGACAGGCGGCGCACCAGGTGGTCGCGGTCGCCGGCGAGCCGGGCGGCGATGGCGCGTTCGGCGGCGACGCCGGTCGGTGACGCGACGGCGGTGGCGGCGGCCAGCGCCGGGGTGGACACGGCCCACAGCGGTTGGGCGGCGGCCAGCCGCTCCAGCAGGGCTGCCTCGCCGAGCAGGTAGCCGATCCGCAGCCCGGCCAGTCCCCAGGTCTTGGTGAGGCTGCGCACCACCACCAGGCCGGGCAGGTCCCGGCGGGCGGCGAGCGACTCGGGTTCGCCGTCGACGCCGTCGATGCGTGTGGTGTCGGCGAACGCCTCGTCGACGACGAGCACCCGGCCGGGCCGGGCCAGGGCGGCCAGGTCGGCGGCGGGGTGCAGCACCGAGGTCGGGTTGGTCGGGTTGCCGATCATGACCAGGTCGGCGTCGGCCGGCACCCGCGCGGGGTCGAGCCGGAAGTCGTCGTCCGGATCGAGCAGGAGCCGTTCGACCCGGTGGCCGGCGGCCCGCAGCGCGGCCTCCGGTTCGGTGAACTGCGGGTGCACCACCACCGGGCGGCGTACCCCGACCAGGGCGCGGGCGAGCAGCACGAAGCCCTCGGCGGCACCGGCGGTGAGCAGCACCTCCGCCTCCGGGCGGCCGTGCCGGGCGGCGACGGCGGCGCGGGCCGGCCGGGGGTCGGGGTAGCCCGCCAGGTCGGCGAGGGCGGCGGTGAGCGGGTCGGCCAGCCAGTCCGGCATCGGGTCGCGACGGACGTTGACGGCCAGGTCGACCAGGCCGGGGGTGGCCTCGGCGTCCCCGTGGTGGGCGAGATCCGGTTCGGCGTCGACGGTCGCCCCGGGTGCGGTCGCCGGCCCGGCGGCGGCTCCCGGGCCGGTCGACGGCTCGACGCCGGTCAGTTGCCCATGCATGTCCGCGATCCTGCCGGGAAGCCGGCGCAGGGGACAGCCGATCCCGGGGTGGTCCACATCACGGCACACCGGACGCTTCACCCACGGCCGTCGGTCCCGGTCGGCGAACGCCCGGGCGTTCATGAATTCTTCTCATGGACGAATCGGAAATGTCATAACTTGACCACGTGAGCAATCGACCCCTTGCTGCTGCCGCCGGTCGTTCCGTTCCGCTACTCCGTGCCGGGCTGATCGCCGGCATCGTGCTCGCCGCCGTGGCGTACCCACTGGCCGCCGTGACCGGCCTGGGCGCCAAGGCCACCGCGCACGCCGTGGAGCACAAGACGAACATCCTGCGCACCGCCATGCCCGCCGAGACGTCCTACCTCTACGCGCCAGACGGCAAGACGATCCTGACGATGTTCTACGAGGAGTACCGGCAGTACACCAAGTTGTCGGACATGTCGCCGAACATCCAGCAGGCCATCGTCGCCGCCGAAGACAACCGCTTCTACCAGCACCGGGGCGTCGACCCGAAGGGCGTCGCCCGCGCCTTCGTGGCCAACACCCGCTCCAGCGGCGTCTCCCAGGGCGCCTCCACCCTGACCATGCAGTACGTCCGGATGGCGCTGCGGGACAGCGCGCAGACGCCGCAGGAGGTCCAGGAGGCGATCCAGCAGACCAGCCTGCGCAAGGTCAAGGAGATGCGGATGGCGCTGGACATCGAGAAGGAGCTGACCAAGGACCAGATCCTGGAGCGCTACCTCAACTCGGCGTACTTCGGCCACCGGGCGTACGGCATCTACGCCGCATCGCAGATCTTCTTCTCCAAGACCCCGGCCACCCTCACCCCGGTCGAGGCGGCCACCCTCGCCGGCCTGGTCAAGTCCCCCTCCGAGTACGACCCGCTCAGCTCGGACCAGAAGGAGGCCACCGGCCGGCGCAACTACGTGCTCGACAAGATGACCCAGCTCGGCTACCTGTCCCCGGACGCCGCGGCGGTGGCCAAGAGCGAACCGATCCGGACCCGGCCCACCACCCCCGCCAACGACTGCGCCGCGATCTCCAGCGCGTACAACGCCTGGGGCTTCGCCTGCGACTACGTGAAGAACTGGTGGAGCGCGCAGCCCGCGTTCGGGGAGAACCGGCTGGAACGGATGGACAAGCTGCGCCGGGGCGGCTACCGGATCGTGCTGAGCCTCGACCCGAAGGTCCAGGCCGCCGCCGAGAAGAACGTCGGCGCGAAGGACCGGGTCGACAGTCCCTTCGCCAACGGGATCGTGGTCGCCGAACCGGGCACCGGACGGATCAAGGCGATGGCGGTGAACCGCACCTACTCCCTCGACGTCGGCGAGAACGGCCCCAGCTCGAACCCCGAGGCCGATCCGAAGACCAAGGCGAACTACCCGAACACGGTCGCCCCGCTGCTCGGCGGCGGCACCCTCCCGGGTTACCAGGCGGGCTCGACGTTCAAGATGTTCCCGATGCTGGCCGCCCTGGACGCCGGGATGCCGCTGTCCACCGCGTTCGACTCGCCGTACCGGTACAGGTCCGCCGTCTACGACGGGTGGGCCCCGTCCAACGCCAGCGGGGCGATGACCGGCCGGCAGACCATGTGGTCCGGGTTCGGCAAGTCGGTGAACACCTACTTCGTCCAGTTGGAGGAGAAGATCGGCGCGGACCGGGGGGTGCACCTCGCGGAGCAGTTGGGCCTGCGCTGGCGTACCGACGTCGACAAGGAGCAGGCGTCACCCGCGAAGGCGAAGAAGTGGGGCGCGTTCACCCTGGGCGTCTCCGACGCCACCCCGCTGGAGATGGCCAACGCGTACGCCGCGATCGCCGCCGACGGGCGGTACTGCGAGGCGATGCCGGTCAACTCGATCACCAACCGGGACGGGACCCCGGCCACGTACAAGACCGCCGGTGGCATCGAACGGGAGGTCGCCAAGCCCCGCTGCCGGCAGGTGGTCAACGCCGACGCGGCCCGCGCCGCCACCGACGCCGCCCGCTGCCCCACCGGCGACACCCCGGCCAAGGGAAGCTGCGGCGGCTGGTCGACGGCGGACAGCGTGCGCCGCACGGTGGGCCGCCCGGTCGCCGGCAAGACCGGTACCACGGACAGCACCCGGTCGGCCTGGTTCGTCGGCTACACCCCGGAACTGGCGGCGGCGAGCTTCATCGCCGACCCGGACAACCCGTTCAACGCCGTCGGTGACGGGCAGTCCCAGGTGCCGGTCAACGCGGTCGCCCAGACCCTGCGCGACGGCCTCAAGGGAACACCGACCCGCCAGTTCATCCCACCGTCGGACGCCATCGTCGGCTGAGACGGGGCCGGTGGGGCGCCGGGCCGGTCACCGGGGCCGGTCAGGCCGGCGCGGCGACGCCCTCGACCGGCGAGGGCAGCGCCGCCGCCGTCACCAACCGGGTCGCGATCTCGGGGTACGCCGCCCAGTGCAGGCCGAGCTGGGAGGCGTGCACACCCCGCCAGACGAAGCCCTCGGGCGTGCCGCCCTCCCAACCCCAGGCGGCCCGCTGCCCGGCCCGGGGGGTGAGCACCGCCCCGTGCTGCTTGTAGCCCACCACCGTCGCACCGGTACGGGCGACCGTGCTGTCGGACAGTGCGGTCGCCTCCCGGTAGCCGACCACCAGGCCGTCCCGGCTCACGCCGATCGCGTCCAGCACCCCGCACATCGGCAGCCCGTCCAGCTCCCGGGCCAGCCACAGCAGGCCGGTGCCCTCGGCGATCACCGGACGGCCGGTGCGGGCCAGCTCGGCCACCGCGATGCACAGCCGCCGGTTGGCCGACAGGTCCCGCGCGTACGACTCGGGCAGCGCTCCCCCGACGACCAGCGCGCGGGTGCCGGCGGGCAGCGCCTCGTCGCGCAGCGGATCGACGGTGACCACCTGGGCCCCGGCAGCCCGCAGCAGCTCGGCTGTCTCCGGGTGGCTGTAACTGCCGCCGGGCCCACCGGCGAGCGCCACCACCGGCGCGTCCGCCACCGGGGAGTCGGACACCGGCGACCAGGCCGGGACGGACAGCGCCGGGGCGGAACGGGCCAACCCGAGCAGACGTTCCAGGTCGACCGTCCCGGCGACCGCCTCGCCGAGCCGGCGTACCGCCCGGGACGCCTCGGCGTCGCGGCCGAGGACCGGCGCCACGCCGTGCCGTCGGGCGGGCAGCACCGGAGGGAGTTCGTGCCGGCGCAGCGCGCCGTAGACGGGCATCCCAACGTCGTCGAGGGCCTCCCGGAGCATCGCCTCGTGCCGGCCGGAGGCGACCTGGGTGAGGATCACCCCACCCAACCAGAGCTGCTCGTCGTACGAACGGAAGCCGTGCACCAGGGCGGCCACCGACTGACCCATCGCCGCCACGTCGATCACCAGCACGACGGGGCTGCGCAGCGCGGTCGCCACGGCGGCCGTGGATTCCGCCTCGGGGCGGCCCGCGACCGAGTCGTACAGCCCCATGGTGCCCTGGACCAGGGCCAACGCGGCACCCTGCGCGCCGTACGCGAAGAGGGGCCCGAGCCGGTCGCCGCCGATCAGCCGGGGGTCGAGGGTACGGCCGGGGCGGCCGGCGGCCAGGCCGAGGTAGGCGGCGTCGACGTGGTCCGGGCCGACCTTGAAACCGGCGACGTCGAGCCCCCGGTCGGCGAGCGCGGCGAGCAGACCGACGGACAGCGCGTTGGTGCCGTGACCGGAGGACGGCGCGCTGAACACGAGGCGCGGCACGGCGGTCATCATCGACTCCTCGGTGGCGACGGGCGGTGGCTCGCGGACGGCCGGGAGGCACCGGCGGCGATCCGCAGGCGTGACCATACCCGCCCCCGGCGACAGGTGGAGACAGCCGATCCGACGCCCTACGGGCCGGTGCCGGGCCGTCGCGCAGGGTGGCGTCGGTCATACGGGTAGCCTCGTGCTGTGTACCGGTTCCTGCTGACCCCACGCTGGCTGGGCATCCTGGCGCTGACCCTGGTCGCCGCCGCCGTCATGGTGCTGCTCGGCAACTGGCAGCTGGACCGTTACCGGGAACGAACCGCCGTCAACGAGCGGATCGATGCCGGTACCGCCGGCACCCCCGCGCCGCTGCGGTCGACGCTGCCGGCCCCCACCGGCGGCGCGGGCACCGTCGGCGCGGCCCCCGCCCCGCAGGCCGAGTGGAGCCGGGTCACCGCCACCGGCCGGTACGACGCCACGAACGTCATCCTGGTCCGGGGCCGGACGGTCGAGAGCCGGGTCGGTTTCGAGGTGCTCGTCCCGCTGGTGCTCGACGACGGCACGGCCGTGCTGGTCGACCGGGGCTGGGTCCCCCCGGCGCCCGGCGGCGCGCTGGCCATGCCCGAGGTGCCGGCGCTGCCGACCGGTCAGGTGACCGTCGTCGGCCGGGTGCACCCCACCGAGAGCGGCGGCAACGGTGTGGACCGCCGCGACGGCCGGTTGGAGACCCGTCGGGTGACCGTGGGCAAGCTGGCCCGGGAACTGCCGTACCCGCTGCACGGGGCGTACCTGCTGCTCGACGAGCAGACCCCGGCGAACGACCCGGCATTCCGGACGGTGCCGATCGGGCACACGAACAACTGGCAGAACTTCGGCTACGTCGTCCAGTGGTGGTTGTTCGCCGCGATGACGCTCTTCGGCTACGGCTGGGTGGCCCGAAGGGAGGCCCGACGGGCCGCCGGCCTGGACGGGCCGAAGCCTCCCGTGGACCGGGCCGCCGAACCGGCAGCCTCCGGCTGACCGCCCAGCTGCCCGTCCACGCCGCCCGGTCCCGCCGGACTGCCCGGTCCTGACTGACTGCCCGGTCCCGCCGGACTGCCCGGGGCCGGCTGACCGGTCGCTCCCGCACCGCCCGGTGCCCCTGCCGGCCGGTCGGGCGGTGCGGACCCGGTCGGGTGCCCGCCGGACAGACGATGCGACTCCCGGCCGACGCGCGCCGCCCCCGCCGCCGGCCGACCCGGCACCAGCCGGGCGGCGTCCCACCATGGGTGCGCGTCCTTTCGAGCTGATGACGTCACGACATCAACCGGTCGGGTGCCGCAGCCGCGCGATTCGGGCCACCGCTCCCGGGCGGCCGCTCCCGGGCGGTCGTGACTCGTTCTCGTCGTCACCTCGACAGGACCCACGAGAGTCACCCGCCCGCCCGGGCGACCGGCTGGCGGTGACCGCACCGGGCCCTCGGCGGGCCGCCGTGACCCCGGCTCGGAACCACGCCGGGACGCGGGCCGACGACCGACGCTGTATGGTCCGCAGGATGTCCAACGCGCGTGAGGTGTCGCGGTGACCTCCGACCCCGCCCCGTCGTACCCGTCCGGTCCGCCCACCCCCTCCGGTCCGCCCACGCAGGCGAGTCCCGCCTACGATCCCTGGGCCCCGTCGCCGGACGTGCCACCGGCGCCGACGGCGTTCCCCGCGTCCCCGGCGGCGTTCCCGGCGACCCCGGCGGCGTTCCCCCCGGCCCCGGCGCAGCAGACGCCCCCCACGGCCCCGTTCCCGACCACGCCTCCCCCGGCGGTGCCGGTCGACCCCTCCACCCCGTCGGCGGCCGAGCCGTACCCGGGACCACCGGCACAGTTCTCCGCACCACCCGCGCAGTTCTCCGCACCACCCGCGCAGTTCTCCGCACCACCCGCGCAGTTCTCGACGCCGCCGACGGGGTTCCCGGCACCGACCGGGGTCGACCCGTACGCCGCGCCGGTGGGTCAGCCGGGGCCGTACCCGCCGCAGTTCACCCCGCCGCCTCCGGGGGTGGCGGGTGGTCAGCAGCCGGCGGCGGTGCAGATCGGCGAGATCATGGTGAGTCCGCCCGCCATCCATACCCCGACGGGGGTGCTGCCCCTGGCCGGTGCCACCTGGTACGTCACCGACCACTGGCAGCGGGAGGAGAAGATCGCCAGTTGGGCGATCGTCTGCGCCATCCTCGGCTTCTTCTGCCTCACCATCTTCAGCCTGCTCTTCCTGCTGATCAAGGAGACCCGGTACCACGGCATGGTGCAGGTCACGGTGACCAGCGGCGGCCACCAGTACGTGGCCCGCATCCCGGTGGTCGACCAGGGGCAGGTGCAGCAGATCAACAACCAGGTCAACTACGCCCGTTCGCTGTCCACGGTCTGACCGGCCGTCCCGCCGGGGCGGCTCAGTCGGTGGGTCGCCCGGCGTGCAGCGCCCGGACCGTGTCGATGGTGTCGGCCTCGGCGGCCGACTTGTCGTCGCGGTAGCGCAGCACCCGGGCGAACCGGAGCGCCACCCCGCCCGGGTAGCGGGTGCTGGCGAGCACCCCGTCGAAGGCGATCTCGACCACCTGCTCGGGGCGGACCCGCACCACCCAGTCGCCGCGCTCCACGGCCAGCCCGAGGAAGCGTTCGGTCTGCCAGCGCAGCAGGTCGTCGGTGAGGCCCTTGAAGGTCTTGCCGAGCATGACGAACCCGCCGGTGTGCGGGTCCCGGGCACCGAGGTGGAGGTTGGACAGCCACCCCTCCCGCCGGCCGCTGCCCCACTCGACCGCCAGCACGACCAGGTCGAGGGTGTGCCGGGGCTTGACCTTGACCCAGGCGGTGCCCCGTCGACCGGCGTCGTAGGGCGCGTCCGGCGACTTGATCACCACCCCCTCCTGGCCGGCGTCGATGGCGGCGGCGAACACCGCACCGGCCTGCTCGGCGTCGGCCACCTCGGCCCGGCCGACCAGCAACGACCCGTCGACCACGTCGGCGAGCCGGGCCCACCGCTGCCGGCCCGGCAGCTCGATCAGGTCGTCGCCGTCGAGGTGCAGCAGGTCGAAGAAGTACGGGGTGAGCGCGGTCGCCTCGGCCAGCGGGGCCACGTCGGCCGCGCCGCTGGCGGAGGTGACCCCGGTGCCGGTGGCCCGCCGGGCCGCCCGGCTGGAGGTCTGCGGGAACGGCAGCGGACGACCGGCGGTGTCCAGCCCGATCGCCTCGCCGTCGAGCACCACGTCACGAACCGGCAGGGCACGTACGGCGGCGACCACCCCGGGCAGCCGGGCGGTGATCTCGTCGAGGCTTCGGGTGAAGACCGCGACGTCGTCGCCGCAGCGGTGCACCTGGATGCGGATGCCGTCGAGTTTGACGTCGACCACGGCCGGCACCCCGGTGGCCTGGAGCGCGGCGTCGACCGAGGGGGCGCTCTGGGCCAGCATCGGCGCGAGCGGGCGACCCACCTGGAGCCCGAACCCGGCCAGCGCGGCGGCCCCGCCGGTGCGGGCGGCCAGTGCGACGGCCCGCAGGTCACCGGCGAGCAGCAGAGCGCGGCGGACCGCCGTCACGGGGACCTCGGCGGCCCTGGCGACGGCGTCGGCGAGCAGTCCCGCCTGGGCGCCCTGACGCAGCTCGCCACGGAAGAGTGCGACCAGTAGCCGCTGCTCGTCGGCAGTGGCGGCACCGAGGAGGGCGGCGAGCAGGTGCCGGCGACGGGCCTGGGAGCCCGGCCCGTGCACGGCGGCGATCTCGTCGATCGCCGCGTCGACGGCGGTCACGGTCAGGGTCGGCTCGGCGGCCGGAGGCGGCAGGTCACGCAGACTGGCCCAGCCCACGCCGGTCTGCCGCTGGCGCAGCTCACCGGCGAGGTAGCCGGAGCCGACCGACACCTCGGACAGGTCGAGCGCCCGCAGCGCCTCGGCCAGCAGCTCCACCTTGGCCCGCCGGCCGGTGGTGGCCGCGACGGCCGCGGAGGTGGCTGCCAGGTCGAGGAACCGCACGCACCTCATCCTGCCAGCCACCCCCGACATCGCCCGGGTATTGCCGTACCCGGGCCGTCCCGATCCGGCCGTCCTCCCCAGTGGCACCGGGTGTGGACCCCCGGTGCCACGGCTCAGACCGAGACGGGTTCCTCGATGCGCAGCCCACGGGCGCGGACGCCGTCGGCGACCCGGGACAGCACGCCGTCCAGGGCGACCAGCACGGCCGAGAGCTCGCCGAGCTGTTCCTTGAGCGTGTCCTCGGGCCACGCGGAGACGTCGACGTCCCCCAGAGCGCTCACGGCGGCTTCCAGCCGCGTCATCACGTCGTTCGTACGCATGTTCGAAAGGCTATACCAGGAACCCGTCCGACACGCCGCAAACCGCGACATCGACGCCGCCGTTATGGTTCCGCGACCTAACCGGCCTGTCGCCCCTGCGTGGCCACGTTCGCCAGCAGCAACGCCTCGGCCAGGCAGACCCGGGCGAACTCACCGAGGTGCAGGCTCTCGTTGGGGCCGTGCGCCCGCGCGTGCGGGTCCTCCACCCCGGTCACCAGGATCGCCGCCTGCGGGAACATCTCCTGGAAGGTGGCGATGAACGGGATCGAACCCCCGACGCCGATGTCCACCGGCTCGGTGCCGTCCCAGGCGGCCCGGAAGGCGGCGCGGGCGGCGTCGAACATCGGCCCCGACGCGTCGATGACACACGGGTCGCCGTCGTGCTCCAGGGTCACCGTCACCCGGGCACCCCACGGCGCGTGCCGCTCCAGGTGGGTACGGACCGCGTCGTACGCCCGCTTGGGGTCGTCGCCCGGCGCCAGCCGTACGCTCAGCTTGGCCTTCGCGGCCGGGACCAGCGCGTTGGGCGCCTCGCCGGTGGCCGGGGCGTCGATGCCGAGCACCGCCACCGCCGGTCGGGTCCAGAGCCGCTCGGTGATCCGGCCGGTGCCGATCAACGACACCCCCTCGACCAGTCCGGCCTCGGCCCGGAACCGGTCCTCCGGGTAGTCGACGGCGGCCCCCGCCCGGCCGGTCAGGCCCTCGACGGCCACGTCCCCGGCGTCGTCGTGCAGGGTCGCCAGCAGGCGGACCAGCGCGGTCAACGCGTCCGGCACGGCCCCGCCGAACATGCCGCTGTGCACCGCGTGGTCCAGGGTGCGCAGCTCGACGAACAGGTTGACCACGCCGCGCAGCGAGGTGGTCAGGGCCGGCACGCCCACGTCCCAGTTGGTGGAGTCGGCGATCACGATGACGTCCGAGGCGATCTCGTCGCGGTGCTCGGTGAGCAGCCGCTCCAGCGAGTCGGAGCCGTACTCCTCCTCGCCCTCGATGAACAGCACCACGCCGACCGGGAGCCGGTCGCCGAAGGCGCGCAGGGCGGCGACGTGCGCCATGATGCCGGCCTTGTCGTCGGCCGCGCCGCGCCCGTAGAGGCGGCCGTCCCGCTCGACCGGCTCGAACGGCTCGGACTCCCACAGCGACAGGTCGCCGACGGGCTGCACGTCGTGGTGGGCGTACATGAGCACGGTGGGGGCGCCGGGCGGTGCGGCCCTCGTTCCGATCACGGCGGGCTGACCGCCCGACCGCACGATCCGCACGTCGAGACCGCAGCCGCGCAGCAGCTCGGCGACCGCCTCGGCGGAGCGCTCGACGTGCGAGTGGTCGAACCCCTCGAACGCGATGCCGGGGATGCGGACGAGACGTTCCAGGTCGGCACGGACCCCGGGCAGTTCCCGCTCGACGGCGGCCCGTACCTCGGACTCGGACATGATCGGTGAGGTCATGACCGGCATCGTATGCCGGCATTACCGCGGGCCACCCGGCGAGCCGGAACCCGCGGTCGGGCCGGACCGGCGACCGACCGCGGCCGCCGGCCCGGGAGCACCGGCGGGTGCCGGACGACGGACGTAGTAGTGGTCCCGGTCGTGCGGCAGGGTCGGTGCGCCGTCGACCAGCAGGTCGACCGCGTCGGCGGTCCGGTCGACGGCGAAGTGGGCCTCCTCCCCCGCGTGCCAGCGCCGCAGTTCCGCCAGCAGGTGCGCGCCGTCGCGGTCCAGCGCGCGCCGCAGCCGCACCGGACCCGGCGCGGTGACCTGCACCGACAGCGTCAGCTCCGGACGGATCGCCGCCCGCGCGGCGCTCACCCCCTCCAGCAGCAGCACCGGCGCGACCGGCACCGGCACGTCGCGGGGCAGGAACGCCCGGCGCACCCAGCTGTACCGCCGGTAGGAGCCCGGTCGCCCGTCCCGCAGCGGGGTGAGCACCCGTTCCTCCAGCCGGGTCCAGAAGGTGAACTGGTCGTCCCAGCCGTCGAGCAGGTCGTCGGTGTGCACCACCGGTGGCCGCCCACCGCCGGGCAGGTCGGCCAGGGCGTCCGCGAGGCGCGCGGTGAAGACGCTCTTGCCCGCGCCGCTGGGTCCGTCGACGGCCACCAGTCGGGTACGCCCCAACCGCGCCGGTCCGGCGAGCACCCGGCGGGCCAGCGTCGCGTACGCCTCGACCAGGGCCACCGTCACACCGGTGACGCTAGTGGGTGTCCCCCGTGAGCCTGGTTCCGCCGTCGGGAGTGAGGTTCGTCGGGCGACACGGTGGGTGCGGGGGCATGATCTGGACGTGCTCAATGACGTGATGAGTCCCGGCGTGGACGCCCTGCTGGAACAGGCCCGGGCCGGGCTGCGCCGGTTGAGTCCTCAGCAGACGGTCGAGGCGGTACGGGCGGGTGCGCTGCTGGTCGACACGCGTACCGGGTGGCAACGCCGGGAGCAGGGGGAGTTGCCCGGCGCGATCGTCATCGACCGGACGGTGCTGGAGTGGCGGCTGGACCCGGCCAGCGAGTGGCGCATCCCCGAGGCGACCGGCTACGACCGAGAGATCGTGGTGGCCTGCCGGCACGGTTTCAGCTCCAGTCTGGCGGCGGCGAGCCTGCAGGCGTTGGGCCTGCGCAACGCCACCGACATGACCGGCGGCGTGCAGGCGTGGCTGGAGGCCGGGTTGCCGCTGTCCGACCAGCCCGCCGACGTGCGCCGCTGACGACCGGCGCGACGGACGGCCCGACCCGACGCGGACGGCGGGCGCGCTCAGCGTGGCCGGCCCGGCCCGGTGCGGGCGCGGACCGGTTTCCGGCCGGCGCTGGCGCGGACCGGGTGCCCCGCCGACGCGGACCGGATGGTCAGGTCGTCGGTGGGGCGCCGGGTGGGATGAACGGCAGGTCGGTGGGAGCGCCGCTCTCGATGAGCCGCCACAGCGCGGCGGTGTCGAGGTGCTCCTCGACCAGGTCGCCGAGCAGGTCGAGGGAGCGTTCGCGGGCGGCGGCGAAACTGGTGCCCGGCGCGACGGTGAAGCCGTGCCGACCGGCCGACCGGGCCACCTCGGTCAGGAACCGGCGGCGGAACTCGTCGGACTCGAACGCGCCGTGCCAGTGGGTGCCGTGCACCGCGCCGAGCCGCGCGCCCTCGGGCCGGCCGTCGGCGTGGTGCAGCAGCGGCGGCAGGTCCGCGTCGGCGGTGGAGACGTACCCGTGGTGGATCTCGTAGCCGCGTACCGGGACGGCGGGGGCGGCGGTGCCGACGGCGGGGCGGACGGTCTTGACCGGGTCGAAGGTGATCTCGATGGGGAGCAGGCCCAGGCCTGGGACGCTGCCCCGGCGGCTCTCCACCTCATCGTGGATGGCGGTGGCCAGCATCTGGAAGCCGCCGCAGATGCCCAGCAGCGGCCGGCCGGCGGCGGCGTGCGCGGTGACGGCCTCGGCGAGCCCGGTCTCCCGCAGCCAGGCCAGGTCGGCGACGGTCGACTTGGAGCCGGGCAGGACGACCAGGTCGGCGGCGGCCAGTTCGGCGGGCTCGACGGTGAGCCGGACCCGCACGCCCGGTTCGGTGGCGAGGGCCTCCACGTCGGTGGCGTTGCTGATCCGGGGCAGCCGGACCACGGCCACGTCGAGCCAGTCGGTGCCGTGCGGGGCGGCGGGCCGGCCGAGCACCCGGCCGTAGGCGAGCGAGTCCTCGGCGTCGAGCCACAGGTCGAGGTGCCAGGGCAGCACCCCGTAGGTGGGCCGGCCGGTCACCCGGTGCAGCATGTCGAGCCCGGGGCGGAGCAGCCCGAGGTCACCCCGGAACTTGTTGATCACGAAGCCGGCGATCAGCGCCTGGTCGGCGGGGTCGAGCAGGGCCACCGTGCCGAACATCGAGGCGAACACGCCACCCCGGTCGATGTCGCCGACCACGATCGTGGGGAGACCGGCGTGCCGGGCGAGCCCCATGTTGACGTAGTCGCCGGCCCGCAGGTTGATCTCGGCGGGGCTGCCCGCGCCCTCGCAGATCACCACGTCGTAGGTCGTCCGCAGCTCGGCCAGGGCCGCGTACGCCGTCTCGGCGAGCTTCGGACGCAGGGTGCGGAAGTTGCCGGCGGTGACCGTGTCGACGGCCTCGCCGAGCAGCACCACCTGACTGGCCAGGTCGCTGCCGGGCTTGAGCAGCACCGGGTTGAACCGCAGGTCGGGGACGAGACCGCAGGCGGCGGCCTGCATCGCCTGGGCCCGCCCGATCTCGCCGCCCCGCCCGTCCGGGCCGACCACGACGGCGGAGTTGTTGGACATGTTCTGCGCCTTGAACGGGGCCACGGCGACGCCGGCCCGGTGCAGCCACCGGCAGATGCCGGCGGTGAGCACGCTCTTGCCCGCGTCGGAGGTGGTGCCCGCGACGAGCAGCCCGCCGCTCACCGACCCCGCCCCCCGCCCCACAGCGCGGAACCGGCGGCGGCGACCAGCCGGCCCCCGGTCGTCGGCCAGGCGGCAGCCAGCGCGAGGGCGGCCAGGCCGACCGTGCCGGAGAGCCGGGCGGCCCGCTTGAGGTGCCGCGCCTCGGGGCGTGGGCCGTCGCCGAGGAACGGCCGCACCTCGGACCGCCCGAAGTAGACGTTGCGGCCGCCGAGCCGGACGCCCAGCGCGCCGGCCATGGCCGCCTCGCACTGCCCGGCGTTGGGGCTGGGGTGGTCGTTGCGGTCCCGACGCCAGACCTGCCAGGCCCGCTCCCGGTCGCCGTGCACGGTGGGCGCGGCGGCCACGGTGAGCAGCCCGGTCAGTCGGGCCGGCACCAGGTTGAGCAGGTCGTCGAGCCGGGCGGCCGGGGTGCCGAACCGGGCGTAGCGCGGTGAGCGGTGCCCCACCATCGCGTCGAGGGTGTTGGCCGCCCGGTAGCCGAGCAGGCCGGGCAGCCCGGCGAGGGCGCCCCAGACCAGCGGCGCGACGACGGCGTCGGAGGTGTTCTCGGCCACCGACTCGACGGTGGCGCGGGCCAGCTCGCCCTCGTCGAGCCGGGACGGGTCCCGGCCGCAGAGGTGCCCGAGCCGGTGCCGGGCGGCCGGCAGGTCACCGGCGCGCAGGGCCGTGCCCATCACCGTCGCCTCGTGACGCAGGGTCCGTCCGCCGAGCACCGTCCAGGTGCCGGCGGCCACGGCCAGGGCGCGGGCCACCGGGTGTCGCCGGGTGACCCGGCTGACCGCTGCCCCGAGCAGCACCGGCCCGCCCACCGCGACGGCGGTGAACAACGCTCCCGCCCGGCGGTCGGCGCGGTAGACCCGCCGTTCCAGGGCACCGGCGGCCCGGCCGAAGCCGGCCACCGGATGCCAACGCCGAGGATCGCCGAGCAGGCTGTCCAGCGCATACCCGGCCAGCAGCCCGACCGTGTCCGCCGTCGCTGTGCGTCGCCCCACCCGTCACCACCTCCGGCCGGCCAGCCTAGTCGTACGGCGGGGTGACCACGTCGCCGTCGCCACCCCGCCCCCGTCCGTACGAACCGGCTCCCGTGTCCCTTCCCCGGCACGGGTTCCGGAGCGCGCCCCCACCCGGTGCGGGCACCCGTGGGGCGATCTCAGGCCGGCACCGGTACCCGCCCCCGGCCACGCCGGGCCCGGCCCGCCGGACCGAGCGCCACCTCGCCCGGGGTCGGCACGACAGTGCCCTCCGCACCGGCCGACCCCCCGTCACCGGGATCGTTCTCCCCCTCCGGCCGGTCCCCACCACCCGGACCGCCCTCACCGCCCGGCCGGCCCCCGCCGCCCGACGGCATCGCCGGTTCGGCGTCGGGCAGTGGGACCGGCTCCTCGTCGGGTTCGTCGTCGAACGGGTCGGCCGGCGGGACGTACCCGCTGCCGGACAGCTCGTGGCCGGCGCGCGGGAGACCGAAGCCGGACAGGTCGAAGTCGTCGTCGAGCGGGCGGTCGTCGGGCACGGCGGGGACCTGGTCGGCCGGCACCGGCTCGGTCGGCTCGCCGTGCACCCGCTGGGCCGCCGCCGCGTCCTCCACCGTGCTGGTGGCCATGCTCGGCCGGTTGCGCAGGAAGCGGGACCGGCCCCGGGACAGGTCGTGCCCGACCGCGACCGCCTCCAACTCGTAGAGCACCCGGTGGTTGCCGGCGTCGTCGGTCCAGTCGCGGGTGTAGAGCCGTCCCGCGACCACGACCGGATCGCCGACCATGACCGAGGCGGCCACCCCCTCGGCCAGCTTGCGCCAGCAGTTGACCCGGACGCGCAGACTGTTGCCGTCCACCCACCGGCCGCTGTCCCGGTTGAGGCGGCGGGCGGTCGAGGCCACCTTGAAGTTGGCGACCAGGGTGTTGCTCTGTGCCGTACGACGCCATTCCGGCGCGGTCAGCACGTTGCCGACGATCGTGACGTAGGTATCGAACATCGTCCCCTCCCAGGGGCCTGTGGATGCGGTGGCGAGTCGACTCGGGACCGAGCCTGGCCGGTACGGCACGGCGGGGCGAGGCCCCGACCCCCGTCCTGTGGACAACCGGAGCGCCTGTGGACGACCACCTGATCAAGGTCCCGGTGTGCTAGGCCATCAGGCCCTGGGTGGCCCGACCGGCCGGCGCGAAGATCAGGTGGCAGGGCCGACCCCACCCCTCGGGTCATGACGACACCGCCGAACGTGGCGTCACCCGGAGTGAGGTCGACCCCGGCTGGGTAAAGAGTTGATCACCCAGGCACCACCAGGCACGACGTCCGACGAGAAAGGCAACGCTGATGATTCGGACCCCGTTGCGTACGACCGGCTCCGTCCGCACCGAGCGGGAGGTGCGGCGATGAGCGCGGTGGCGAACCCGGCGACCGTGGCCGAGTGCCTGCGGATGGGCGCGGGCTTCTCCCAGGGCGACCGCAACTGGATCGTCGAGCAGTTCGGCACCCTGGACGCCCGGCTGGCCGCCTTCCACGCCGACGCCACCGAGCTGGAGGTGTCGGTCAAGGACCGGGAAGCGCGTGGGCAGAAGGTCACCCTGGAGTGCTGGATCGCCGGCCGGCAGAAGATCGTCACCACGTCGAGCGAGGAGGACCTGCGGGCCGCCCTCAACGACGCCCGGGACGACCTGCGCCGCAAGCTCAACGACGCCAAGACCAAGCAGGAGCCCCGGCACAACAAGCACATCCGGGAGATGGCCCAGCCCACCCCCGCGCCGGATCTCGACGCCGACGACTCCGCCGGCCGGGTGGACGCCGAAGCCGTCTGACCGACCACCGGGCCGTTCCCCTCCGGAGGGGAACGGCCCGGCGCCGGCACCGCGCGGCCCGCGCCGACGCCGTCCACCACGACCGGCCGACCCAGGGGGCTACCGCCGGGTAGCCTGCGGGCGTAGCGTCGCGGTCGTGGAACAGGACGTGCTGGGGCCGCCGTACGAGCGGCAGACGATCGACCTGGGCACCGACGACGAGGGTCCGGTGGTCGCGACGCTGGTCCGGCGGCGCGCCGAGCGCCCGACCGGCCGGGCGGTGCTCTACGTGCACGGCTTCGTCGACTACTTCTTCCAGACCCACCTGGCCGACTTCTACGCCGAGCGCCGCTGGGACTTCTACGCCCTCGACCTGCGCAAGTACGGCCGCAGCCTGCTACCCCACCAGACCCCGAACTTCTGCCGCGACCTCAGCGACTACTTCCCCGAACTGGACGCCGCCGCGAAGATCATCCGGGACGAGGCCGGGCACGACACGCTGCTCGCCATGGGCCACTCCACCGGTGGCCTGATCATCTCGCTCTGGGCACACGCCCGCCGGGACGCCGCAGCGGTCGACGGGCTCGTCCTGAACAGCCCCTTCTTCGACCTCAACGCCCCCTGGCTGGTCCGTCGACCCCTCGCGGCCGCCGTCTCCCGGCTGGGCCGTCGCGCGCCGCATCGCATCCTCCCCTTCGGCCTGGGCACCGTGTACGGCGAGAGCCTGCACGCCGACCATCGCGGCGAGTGGACGTACGACCTGGCCTGGAAGCCGCTCGCCGGGTTCCCCGTCCGGGCCGGCTGGCTGGCCGCGATCCGTAGCGCCCAGCGGCAACTCCGCGCCGGGCTGGACATTCCCGTCCCCGTGCTGGTGGCCTGCTCGACCCGGAGTTTCCGGGGCACCCGCTGGCACGACTCGGCGGCCCTGGCCGACGCGGTGCTGGACGTGGAGCACATGGTCCGCTGGGCGCCCCGGCTCGGCCGGCACGTGACCGTGGCCCGCTTCGACGGCGGCAAGCACGACCTGGTCCTCTCCGGCCCCGCCGTACGCGAACGGGTCTTCACCGAGGTGGGCCGGTGGGCCGACGCGTTCCTCGGTGCCGGCCCGACCCCGCCCGCCTCGTCCGGGCCGCCCCCTTCCGCCTCCTCCACTCCGGCCCCTCCCGCCTCCTCCGCTCCGACGGCCGGGACCGTGCCCCAGCCCCGCCCACTCCCCATGATCGACTCACCTGAGCCGACATAGCGGCATTCGGCTCCGGGCTCGACCCATCTGAGCCGATGTAGCGGTAACCGTCCAGAGGGAGGGACGGTCAGGAGGCGGGCAGGGCGGCGAGCACGCGGTCGAGGGTCGCCACCGGGTGTCCGCCTCCGGACGCGTCGTCGCTGGGCGCGTCGTCGCTGGACACTTCGTCGCTGGGCGCGTCGTCGGCGGGCAGGAGCACGCCGAGGCAGCGCAGGCCGATCTCCCCGGCGGCGTCGGGCCGTACCCCGAAGACGGGAGCGCCGACGTAGCCGGCGGGGAGCGCGGCGGTGATCCGCAGCCGATCGCCGTCGCGGACGGCCCGCTCGACGGCGACCTCCAACGGTCGGCTGCCGTCGTCGCCGACGCCGAGGGCCAGCACGATCGCGGTGACCGGCCCGGCACCCAACGCGTCGAGATCGTCCGCCGTCACGGCGACAGCGGCGGGCACCGGCTGCACCCGCCACCGCCAGCCCCGCCCGGCGGCGTACCCGTGCAGCTCACCGGTGGGCAGGGCCGCCACGCCGAGCCGAGCGTCCCGGCTCCAGCCGGCCGGAAGATCCGCCAGCGGCAGCGATACGTCGGCCACGCCGGCCGGCTCGGTGATACTGGGCCGCAGGCCGAGCCGCTGCGCCCGCCCGGCGACCACGTCCGCGGTGAGCAGGAACTCGCCGGCCGGATGGCCGAGGAAGAAGGCGGTGCCCGGGTCACCGGCCGTGTCGACCGGCAGGATGGCCCGGCCCAGGAGCTGGCACAGCTCGTAGGCGACCTCGTCTTCGGCGTCGGGTTCCAGCAGCACGGACCCGAGGGTACGGCCCGCCGCGCCGGCCGGAAGAGGGGTGCCCGGATCGGGGGTGCCGTGGGACGCTGATCACGCGTGTCCGGATGCGACCCGTTCCGCCGTACGACGGGGGGTCGGCGGTACCCTCTTGGCGCGACACGTACGCCGCGCGCCCGTAGCTCAGCGGATAGAGCAGGGGACTTCTAATCCCAAGGCCGCAGGTTCGAATCCTGCCGGGCGCACAGGTACTTTCCTCCTCTCACCAGCTCGCGTGGGGCTATTCGTGGTGCGAGCGCGCTACGGTGGCCCCGTGGCAGCCTCGAACGGACGCAGCAAGCGCCAGCGCGGCGAGATCGAAACCCTCCCCAGCGGGTCACTGCGCGTGAAGGTCTATGCGGGCGTCGACCCGATCAGCGGCAAACGGCACTACCTGACCGAGGTCATCCCCGCCGGCCGCACCGCAGCCAAGGAAGCCGAGAAGGCGCGTACCCGGTTGCTGGCCCAGGTGGACGAGCGACGCAACCCGCGCACCCGCGCCACGCTCGACCAACTCCTAGACCGGTGGCTAGAGGTGGCCGACATCGAGGCCACCACCCGCATGGGGTACGTCAACAAGCTCAACAAGCACGTACGGCCGGTGCTCGGCAAGTTGCCCGTTGGCCGACTCGACGCCGAGACGTTGGAGTCGTTCTACGCGAGCCTGCGCCGCTGCCGCGACTGGTGCGGCGGCAAGGCGTATGTAAAGCACCGCATCGACGGCGAGCACACCTGCACGGCGAAGTGCCGACCGCACGTCTGCAAGCCGCTCAGCGCGTCGTCAGTGCGCCAGATCCACTGGATTCTCAGTGGTGCCCTCAGTCGCGCCGTCCGGTGGCGTTGGATCGCCGTCAACCCCGCCGGGCAGGCCGAACCACCCGCACCGCCGCACCCCGACCCGCAGCCGCCGAACCCGGCCGATGCCGCGCGCATCATCAACGAGTCGTGGCGCGATCCGGACTGGGGCGCGCTGGTGTGGCTCGCCATGACGACGGGTGCCCGGCGGGGCGAGCTGTGCGCGTTGCGCTGGCAGCATCTCGACCTCGCTGCCGGTGTGCTGACGCTGCGGCGCAGCGCCTACCTGGACGAACACGGCGCGCTGCAAGAGAAGGACACCAAGACGCATCAGCAGCGGCGGGTAGCGCTCGACCCGGAAACGATCGAGGTGCTGCGCGAGCTGCGGGGCCGGTATGTCGAGCGCCTGGCCCAGCTCGACGCGGACGCCGATCCCGCCGACTACGTCTTCTCCCCCGAGCCGGACAACAGCCGTGGCTACCGGCCCGACACCATCACCCAGCGGTACGGGCGGCTCGCCGCCCGACTCGGCATCACCAGCCACATTCATGCCCTGCGCCACTACTCGGCAACTGAGCTGATCAACGCGGGCGTTGACGTGCGGACCGTCGCCGGCCGGCTTGGTCATGGCGGCGGCGGGACAACCACGCTCAGGGTCTACGCAGCCTGGCTATCGGAATCGGACCAACGTGCGGCCGGGACGCTGGCCGCTCGGATGCCACCGCGCCCGGTCGCGCCCACGCAGCGCACGGTGGCGAACAGTCCGTATCAGAGGATTGCCGCCGAGCTGCGCGAGCAGATCACCGCCGGTCGGCTGCGGGCCGGCGACCAACTCCCGGCAGTTTCCGAGATGGCTTCGGCGCATGGCGTTTCGGTCGGAACTGCCCATCGAGCCATGGCGCTGCTAACGGAGGAGGGCTTGGTAAACGTCACCCAAGGTCGTCGGGCGACCGTCTCGGGCCCTCATCTATAACGGCGACTCCAGCATTTAAAGATCAAGCGGTGCCCTCATCCTATATACCCTGCGACCTAGCGACAGGAAACACCTCTCGACTTTTCACACGCCCCGCCGCGCCGTCGACCTCCTAAGGACCAGATACGACTTGAAAGCTAAGCGCCACTTACTTCGGCAAGAGGTAGCCAACGAGGACGCCAATGACGAGGAACACCAGGCTGACGATTGCGTTAGTCACCAAGGCATCCTTGTTACGCTTTCCCCATGGGGGTGCCTGCTCATGGGTTTGAGTATGGACAATCGCGGAGTTTTTCGGCATGGAAGACATACCCAATCCCACCATTAGAGAAAAGCCTACGCCCAACAATCCCCCAAAAACCGAAGAACCAAGTGCGCTGACACTCTTTTCCTCATCGAAGAATATCGTCGGATGGATTCCCCCCAAAATCGCAGCGCAGCCCGACAAAATTCCCAACCCCACGAAGACCACATAGGGCAGCAAGTGGCGAATTCGGCGCTTTCTCATTCGAAGAATTCTCTCGATCTCGGTTGCCATCCCGCGAGTTCTCAGATCAGGATCGGTTATTGCGAGATTGGCCACCTTCAGACCCAGCTTCAACTTGATATTGCCGGCTGCGGCAGTCAACACAAAGACATCAACCTTACCTGACTTCACCTCCGCGAGGTCTTCTACGGAGTCGAACATGAAGTCGCCAGTGGCGAGCTTAATGTCTGTCGCCACTTCGGAAACGGTACTGACTATGGCAGCCAAGTCTTCGCGCCAGACACGAACATGACCGAATTGCCTGCGATCAACTTCGGACCGCACCCGCCTGATTGCCACGAAAGCACAGTACTCGCACCACCCAGGAGGCAAAACTGTGGGTGATTCCGGCCGGCCTGGGGCATTGCGGGCCTTCTTATCGGGCGACATGATCGACCCCCACTGGTCTCTGAGGAGAGCAGGCGGGCGAGCGCCGCTTTAAGTCATTTTATCCGTATTTATGAGCACTTGTAGACTAACTGTCGACGTCCTCTGCCGCTCAGGCCCCACTCCGACTCGGCATGATGGGCCCATGCGTTTGCTGGTGCTCGGCGGAACCTGGTTCGTAGGCCATGCGATCGTCATGGCTGCCATCGATGCTGGCTGGGAGGTCACCACGTTCAACCGAGGCACCTCCGACCCCTTCCTAGAGGCCGTACGACCCATTCGGGGCGACCGAACCCGACCAGAGGACGTCGCCGCCCTGGCCGCTGTCGGCACTTGGGATGCCGTGGTCGACACCTCGGGATACGTACCGAGGAACACCCTCGACGTGGCCCAAGCGCTCGCTCCCGTCGCCAGTCGCTACGTCTTCATCTCCACGCTCAGCGTCTACCGAGACTGGCCGCTGAAGCCCCTCAGCGAGCAGTCCGAACTGCTCTACTGCCCGCCCGACGCCGGCCCCGACTACGGCACCGACACCGAGGACGGGCCGACCCGGTACGGCTACCAGAAAGCCGGCTGCGAGGCAGCAGCCGTCACCGCGTTCGGAGCGGACCGGACCACGATCCTGCGCCCCGGTGTCGTACTCGGCCCGCGTGAGTATGTCGGCCGCCTGCCGTGGTGGCTGCGCCGCGTGGCTGCCGGTGGGAACGTTCTCGCCCCCGGCTCCCCCGACCGCACCATTCAGCCGGTCGACGTGCGCGACCTGGCCGCGTTCGCACTCCACACAATCACCGAAGGTTTCTCGGGCGCGTTCAACGTCTGCGCACCGCAGGACGGTGCCACCTTCGGGGGGCTACTGGCGGACTGCGCCCACACGACCCAGGCGGACGCCTCCTTCGACTGGGTGCCCGATGAGGTGTTGCTCAGCCAAGGCGTCCGGCAGTGGTCCGAGCTGCCGCTCTGGCGCACGTTCGACGGCGTCTGGCGCGTCGACACCGCCAAGGCGCAGACAGCCGGCCTACGCTGCCGGCCGCTCTCCCTGACCGTCCGCGATACCTGGCGGTGGATGGTGGAGAGCGGCGAGGTCAGCAACCACGATCGGGCCGCCGAGATCGGCATCAGCCCGGAGAAGGAAGCGCAGGTGTTGGCCGCCTGGCACCGGTCAGGTGAGCGGGCGGGCTGAGGTCTCCGACAGCCACGCCGCGATGCGCTCGGCGAGCTGGCGCGCGTCGGCGTCGCGGTCCCACGGCGACTGGCTCAGCATGTGCTCGATCCGCGACAGCCGACCGGTCAGCGAGACATTGCGCTTCTGCGGCGGCAGGTCCAGGACGGTACGCAGCGCGTCGGCCGCACCGTCCTTGTCTCGCATGTGGAGGTGCGCAGCGGCAACGTCGATCTGCGTTCCGTTGATCTGCGAGTACGGCCGCCTGGGCGACGGCAACGCCTCGTACACCTGCAACGCCTCTCGGGCGTACCTCGCGGCCTGCTCGCCGTTGCGGAGGTCGAGCCATGCCGCCGCCGCGCATGCCGCCGCCCGCGCGTCGCCGAATGCGAACTCCCCGCCGGTAACGGTGGCAAGTTCGTCGGGTCGGTCCGCTGCCGCGTCCCTGTCTCGCTGGGCCGCTTCCAGGACAGCCGCGACTGAATCGGAGTCCGCGAGCAGGGCGTGAGAGCGGGCAGCGACATAGCGGAGCCTCAGTCTCGGCTCGCCTTCCGGTGCCGTCCGCATGGCGCGAGCGAAGTAAGTCAGGGCGGAATCAGGCTCATTGCGCCAGTTGGCGAGGGTCATTTGCAGGCCGTAGGTCCATGCCTTCAACGACGCGTGCCCGGCCAGGTCGGCGTACTGCGTTGATGCCCTGGCCAGGGCCGCCGACTCGTTCCAGTGCCCAAGGTCAAAGGCGGTGGAGGCCATCAGGGCAGCACTCTGGCCGATGACCACGTAGAGGTCGGCCAACTCGACAGGTCGACGGGTGCGCTCGACCAAAGCCCTTGCCTCGTCCCGCAACCGGCGAGCGCTGCTGAACACGTCGAAGGCTGCCATGCCTCCCGATCGGGCGAGCAACGTCACGTCTTCCTGCAAGGAGTCGATAGAGTCGTTCGGCAGTGCAAGGCTCATCAGCAGGGAATCATTGGCGACCGATTCGGCAGCATCACTCACAACAGCAACAACGCTGCCACCGCCACCTGCATTTCCCTCCCGACGCACTCCGCTGAGCGTTTCGAGGAACCGGGAACGAACCGAATCCGATACACGATCCAAGGCGGCATTCAGCACGTCTTGATTGGCATTCCCAGGAACGGTTTCGGGTCGACTATGCCAGTACGCGACAGTCCTTGTTGCGATCCCGAGCCACCCCGCGAACCGCTCGTTCGTCATTCCGGCGGCAGCTTGCAGCGAGCAGGCAAGATTTCCTGTCCACCGGTCTACCGTCGCCACCGTGGTCTCCCGAGCTTGCGGATTGCATCGGATTGCCGCGCGTTGCACTGGGTTTGCATGGGCGTTCCCCTCCTTTTCGACTTCACTTGGCCTCAGCAAGCCGAACGGAACACCGACCACAGACTACTGAGGAGACTCCCGTGGCTGAACCCCTCGCCGCCAAGAACGATCGCCCCCGGTTCCGGTCCGTCGCGGACACCGCAGCAATCCTCGGCATGTCGGAGGTAACCCTCTACCGGGCGATTCACGCCGGCCAGTTCCCCGCGATCAAGGTCCGGGGACGCTTCGTGATCCCGGCACGCGCCATCGACGACATGGAGGCGTCCGCGCTGACGTACGGCCTGGTGGACGCCAGCAACCACACGCTGCGGCCCGCCGGGTGACCGCTATCGGGCCGCCCGCTTCGGCCCCGGAGGAGCAGGCGGGACGCTGTGCTCCCGAGCAAGCTTCCGAACGTAGGCACCGCTGAACGGCGACAGCCGCTCAACCTCAGCCGGGCCGACGCCGTCACGGAGCGCCGCAACCACCGCCGCAACCACCGCTTCGCGTGCCGCTTCATGAGCAGCTTCGGTACGCCGGTACCGCCTCGTAGCTGCTGACAGCTCGTCTCGCGCATCACTCATCGGACCAACATACCGCTACCCCCTTGCGCAACAGACCCGCGTATCGCTACCTTGTTGCGCAACAGAGGCGCACATCTAAGAGCGCCGGATCAGTCAGAAGGGACACGAAGTGACTGAGTCGAACCACTCCCCCGAGTTCGGGCCGAGCGCCGCCGAGCTGGCCGAGATCGAGCAGGAGTTGCCGCTGATCGAGGCCGAGGTGCTGTTTCTCGACGCGCAGATCACGATCCTGTGCGCCGACCCGTCCCCGTCCGACTTGGACTGGCAGCGGGTACGGCGTGCGCGTAAGCGGGTGCTGCGGGAGGCCCGCGCGCTGCTGGCCGCGCGTGCCGCGTCGAGCCAGGCCGCGTAGGGGGGCCCACGGTGAAGAACCCGCCGAGCCTTCCCGTTGTCCTGTTCACCGTCGCTGACGCGATGGCCCGCAACGCGCTGCCGCTACCGGCCAAGGTAGAGGTATCGGACTCGTTCGGGCTGGAACTGGACTTCCCGACCCACGTCGACTTGCGCCGGTGGGCGCGGTACATGCGCCTGCCGGTCGAGCAGTGGCACAGCCAGCCCTACCAGCGTGACGACGTGCCGAAGGTACTGACCAACGTGCACGGCCACTGGCGCGGCGTCCGGGTACGGCTGCACTGCTGCGAGCCGACCACCGACACCCCGGCCGAGTTCCTGCCGGCGGTGGCCTGATGGCCGCACGCACCTTCACCCACCCGTCCGTCCTGGCCGGCATCACCGCCGGGGCGTCGTGGGCCGATCCGGAGATGGACCCGACCCGCATCGACTGGACGACCCGGCGAGCCGCCGCCGCCCTCCCGTTCCCCCTCGTGGACGGCCGCCCGGTCAACCCGTACGCGCCGACCGGCATCCGGTACGGCCGTAACGAACTCGGTCACTGGGGTGAGGCCCTGGCCGCCGACGCCATCGTCACCGCCACCGACGTTCACGGGCAGCGGTGGCTACTGCTCATCGAACGCGGCGACGGACACGGATGGGCACTGCCCGGCGGACACGTCGACCCCGGAGAAAACCCCACCGCCGCCGCGTTCCGCGAGCTGGCCGAAGAAACCGGGCTGACCCCCGACCCCACCGACCCGTGGGTCAAGACTCTGCCGGCCCGGTACGTGCCGGACCCGCGCGCGTCGGATGAGGCGTGGATGGTGACCGTCCCGGTCCGTATCGACCTCGGACACGGATGGACCGCTCTGCCCGAGGTGACCGGCCGCGACGACGCCCGCCAGGCCACCTGGCTCCCCGCCCGCTCCTACCAACACCTCGCCGAGCACCTGCGCCATCACCACGGCGGGGACGTGTTCCCTGCTCACCGTGGCCTGCTCACCGCTGCCCTCGACCACTGACCAAGGAGGACACCCCCGTGACTGCCCCGACCTTGTCCGCTTTCCCGAAGCCGGTGGAGGAACTGGTTCCCGCTGCGCGGGACCTGGCCGCCCAACTCGGCACGATCCCGTCCCGCAATCGCATCAAGAAGGAGTTGCGGGTGGGCGGGCCGAAGGCTGACGCGATCCTCGCCGAGTTGACCCGGCCCCCGGTGTCCGCGCCGCCGACGGACGCCTATCCCGCCGGCCCGACGACGGACCCGGCCGAACCCACCGAGCCCGATCCGGTCGGCCCCGCCCCGGTGGCGGACCCGCCGCCGGCCGCCGACGACACCCCGCCGCCGGTTACCGCGCAGCCTGCACCCGTCGCAGACCCGGGCACCAACATCACGATCCGTCCGACCCGCCGCGCCGTCGCGTGGCCGGTGATCCTGCTCGCTCTGCCCGCGTTCGTCGCGATCTGGTCCGGGTGGGTCGGACTCGGCGGACTCACCGGGTTCGGGGTGGTGCACCCGTTGCCCGGCATCGCCGACGGGTTCTCCATCAACTCCGCGATCACCCTCCCGATCGGGGTGGAGACCTACGGCGCGTACGCCCTCTACATCTGGCTGTCCGGGCGGGTGCCCGAGCCGGCCCGCCGGTTCGCCAAGTGGTCTGCCCTCGGCTCCCTCGCCGTCGGCGCACTCGGCCAGGTCGCCTACCACCTGCTCGAAGCGGCCGGCGTGACGTCGGCCCCGTGGTGGATCACCACCGCCGTGGCCTGCCTCCCGGTCGCCGTCCTCGGCATGGGCGCGGCACTGGCGCACCTGGTGCGTACGCACGACTGATTTCGCCCGGCGGCGCGGCCACCTGGCTACCAACCTGCGCCGCGCCGCCGGCCCTCGACCCCTCAGCCAATCGACCTCGGGAGAGACCACCCATGTTCGCAGATCCCACCGGCACCCGCGCTGCCACGTTCGCGGCCGTGTTCGTCGCCCTCTACGTCGCCCACCAGGTCGCCGACCACTGGGTGCAGACCCAGCACCAGGCCGACTGCAAGGGCCGCCCCGGCTGGGCAGGCCGCATCGCCTGCGCCACCCACGTCACCACCTACACCCTCACCGCCGGCCTGGCCCTGGTGTTCCTGATCGCCGGCACCGGCCTACGCCTCGACCCGGCCGGTGTGGCGGTCGGGCTGACCATCTCGGCGGTCACCCACTACATCGCCGACCGACGTACCCCCTTGCAGCGCATCGCCGCCGCTCTCGGCTCGGCCCGCTTCTACGCCCTGGGGGCTCCCCGGCCCGGCCGGGACGACAACCCGTCACTGGGCACCGGGGCCTACGCCCTCGATCAGTCCTGGCACATCGCCTGGCTGTTCATCGCCGCCCTGTTCGCCGCCTGATCACCCTCAGCCGGAAGGAGACCCACTGATGGCAAGCATCTCGATCGGCAGCGCCGGACGCATCACCAGCGGCGGCAGACAGTTGTGGTGCCCGGCCTGCGGCAACGAGACCAACTGGCGCGACATCACCGCCACCAACCAGCGCACCCAGGCCACCTGCGGCGACTGCGGCAACCGCATCTCCGTCAAGAACTGACCTGCCCGCCCGGCGGCGCGGCCACCTGGCTACCAACCCGCGCCGCGCCGCCGGCCCTCACCACTGCCACAACCTCACACGGAGGAACACCCACCATGACGTCCCCCCACGATGACGACCGATTCGACTGGCGAGCCGCCGAACGCGACCTGACCGACAACACCCCCGACACCAACGTGGTCGACCTCGACGCCGCCCGCACCGCCCGCACCACCACCCCCGACCCCGACGACGGCGGGCCGGTGCTGGTCGACTCCCCAGACGTCCAGCGGTCCCCGCGGTTCACCCTCGACGCCGCCCGCGCCGGGCAGCGTCGCCCGATCCTCCCCGCCTGGCTGCGCTCCCGCGCCGAGCTGGCCGACGTGATGCGGTGGGCGGTGGGGCATCTGCTGCACACCACCGGCTACCACGCCCTCCGGTTGCCGAAGTACGTCGGGAAACTCGCCCTGCGCGCCCCGGCCGGCGCGGCCCGGTTGGTGTCCAGGGGTACCCGGTGGTTGTTCGACTGGGAAGGCGAGCACCTGCGGCAGTCGACCTCGCAGACCCGCGACGGCGAGCTGTACCTCAAGCTGTCCAAGCAACGTGACCGGCGCGTCCGCTGGCGCGGCATCATCGCCACCTTCACCCTCGCCGTCACCCTGGCCGGTGGCGTCGCCGTCGCCCTGGCCCCGTTGTGGGCCCGGTGGGCGGTACTGGCCATGCTGGTCACCCTGTGCGGGTTGCTGGGTCAGCCGGCCGACAAGCCGCTGCTCGACACCGCCGTGGTCATCCCCCGCGTCGCCCGGCTCACCTCCGACGTGGTCGTGCGCGCCCTGGCCGTGCTCGGCATCGCCGGCATCACCCAGGCCATCGCCAAGCAAGGCCACCGGGCCATCGCGTTCACCGCCCCGATCACCCGCGACGGCCCCGGCTGGCGAGCCGACATCGACCTACCGCCCGGCGTCACCGCCGGAGATGTGATCGAGCGGCGTGACCGGCTCGCCGCCGGCCTCACCCGCCCCCTCGGCTGCGTCTGGCCGGAAGGACAACCGGAGGTGCACCCGGGCCGGCTGCTGCTCTGGGTCGGGGATCAGGACATGGCCGCGACCCCGCCGAAGCCCTGGCCGCTGCTCAAGGCGTCCGGCGGGTTCGACCTGGGCAGGCCGGTGCCGTTCGGCACCGACCCACGCGGGCGGGTCATCTCCTTCGAGCTGCCCTACACCAACCTACTGATCGGGTCGATCCCGGGTTACGGCAAGACCGCCGCCACCCAGGTACCCCTGCTGGCCGCCGCGCTGGACCCGTACGCGGAACTGTGGTGCTTCGACTTCAAGGGCACCGGCGGCCTCGACCCCTTGGAGAAGGTGTCCGCCCGGTACGCGTCGGGGCAGGACGACGACACCGCCGAAGAGGGCTTGTTGGCGTTGCGGGAGCTGCGCAAGGAATGCCAGCGCCGCGCCGCCGTCATCAAGGGCCTACCCAAAGCGGTGTGCCCGGACAACAAGGTCACCCCCGAACTGGCCCGACGGCGCAAGCTCGGCCTTCACTGGCTCGTGGTCGCCCTCGACGAAGTGCAGGAACTGTTCTCCCACCCGGAGTTCGGCAAGGAAGCCGGCGAACTGGCCGAGAAGATCATCAAGCTCGGTCGCGCCCTGGGCGTCATCCTCGTCGTCGCCACCCAGCGGCCGGACGCCAAGAGCCTGCCGACCGGGGTGTCCGCGAACGCGGGTACCCGGTTCTGCCTGCGGGTCATGGGCCAGATCGAGAACGACATGATCCTGGGCACGTCGGCGTACAAGAACGGCATCCGGGCGACCATGTTCGCCAAGAAAGACAAGGGCGTCGGCTACCTCGTCGGCGCAGCAGACGACGCCCAGATCGTCCGCACCTTCTACGTCGACGGCCCCACCGCCGAGAAGATCACCGACCGGGCACGCACCCTGCGGGAAGCCGCCGGGACGCTCACCGGCCACGCGATCGGGCAGACCCCGGCTACCCCGGCGGCACGGCGGGACACGCTGTTGGACGACATCCTCACCGTCGTTCCCGCGACGGAGCCGAAGGTATGGGCCGAGACGCTGACCGAACGCCTCGCCGACCTCAACCCCGACGCCTACGGCGACCTCACCCGCGACCAGTTGACCGCCGCCCTCAAGCCCTACGGGATCACCACCGGGCAGGTGTGGGGCACCGACCCGGCCACCGGCAAGGGCGCGAACCGACGCGGCATCGACCGGACCGACATCGCCGATGCGGCTGCGGAGCGTCGCAAGCGGCGAGGCGACAAAGCCGCCTAACCCGGACAGCGATCGGGTGCTAGGTCTAGCGGCACACCCCGCTAGACCTAGCACCCCCGCTAGCAGCCCACCCCAAACCTGGCCAGCGCCCTAACAACTAGCGGCGACGGCCCTCTGCGCCCCTGATCCGGCCTGTGGAGGCATTTCGTGGTCCCCATCGCCCTGCTCGCTAGCCTTGCCGCCCTCGTATACGCAGCGTCATACCTGGCCGTGTGTGCCGTGTCCCCATGGGGACGCTGCCGCCGCTGCCACGGACGGCGCTCCCACCGCACCACCATCGGCACCCGACGCGACTGCCCCCGCTGCGACGGCACCGGCATCCGCGTCCGCACCGGCCGCCGACTCATCGACCACATCCGCACCGAGTACCGGGCAGGCAACCAGTGACCGCCCGCCGTATCCAGCGCCGCCGCACCGCCGGATGGCGCATGCCCACCGGTGCCGTCTACGTCGGCCGCCCCTCCCGCTGGGGCAACCGCTTCGGCACCGACAACACCCGCGCCAGCCGGGCCGGCGCGGTCGCCCTGTTCCGGCGATGGGTCGCCGAGCACCCCGAGTACGCCGCCGCTGTTCGCGCCGAACTGGCCGGCAAAACCCTGGCCTGCTGGTGCCCACTCGACCAGCCCTGCCACGCCGACGAACTACTCCGCATCGCCAACGAGGTGACCCCGTGATCCGCCCTGGTCACACGGGATGGTGCGCCCGTGGCCACCGCTGCAACCTCGGCGAACACCGATCGGCAGAGATCCTGGTCGACCTGCCCGGTCGCGCCCGCGCCGTCCTCGTGCGCGTGCGGACCGCCGCAGGGCGAGAGCACGCCGAAGTGCGCGTCCGCATCGCACTCGCCCCGACGGAGCTTGCCGCCCGCCGCCAATTGGTCGGACTGCTCGACGACCTGAGACACACCATCGCCCGCGCCGCCATCGCGGCCAAGCCCCGTTCGAGGCGGGCAACGCCATGACTGGACTCAATGTGCTGTCGCTGTTCGCTGGCATCGGCGGCCTCGACCTCGGCCTAGAACGGGCCGGGATGCGAGTCGTAGGTCAGGTGGAGATCGACCCGTTCTGCCGTTCCGTGTTGGCTCGCCACTGGCCGGAGGTGCCCCGCCATGACGACGTCCGTACCGCTACCAGGTGGTGGCGATCCCGTCCCCGCCCCGCTGTTCATGTGGTCGCTGGCGGATTTCCCTGTCAGCCGGTCAGCGACGCGGGCCGCAAACTGGCGCAGAAAGACGCGCGATGGCTCTGGCCCGAGATGGCCGAAGTCATCGCCGCAGTCCGCCCTACCTGGGTCGTCGGCGAGAACGTGCCCGGTCTGCGAACACGAGGCCTTACCGATGTTCTCCGCGACCTCGATCGGCTCGGATACAGAGCCCGCGCCGGCTACATCTCAGCTTGCGAGATGGGCGCGCCACACCCACGTAAGCGCCTGTTCGTCCTGGCCCACACCAAAGGCGAAGGACGGTGCCCGGGGCGGACTCAGCGAGAAGGCCCTGCAGCGCCGGATGACGACCTCACACACCTCGGTGGACCTCGGCGACGCACTGGGTGGCCCACCGAACCCCGAGTGGGTCGAGTGGCTTATGGGGTTCCCTCCGGGGTGGACCGACGTCGAGCCCTCGGCAACGCAGTCGTCCCCGCAGCCGCCGAACACATCGGTCGCCTGATCAGCGTCCGCTACCCGCACAGCTAATGGCGCCGCCAACCTGCCGGTACTGGATCGGCACCGCGGCCCGCCACTGCGGCCAAGCCGGGGATGTGCGCCCGTATCTGCAAGGCCCGCGCTGCCCTGCGCACACCCCGGCCTCGATCACCGGCCAACCCGAACCCGACTCGACGCCGATGTTCTGCCGGCAACCCGCCCCCACTCGTTCCTTGGAAGGAAGTCACCTCGTGCCCGACCCTGACCTGTTGGCCGCCGCCCTCCGCCACGCCGCACGCGGATGGCACGTCTTCCCGCTGCGCCCCGACGACAAGCGACCCGCCTTCCCCGACCACACCGCTGAGCACTGCACCGCACGCGACCCGCGCTGCGCCACCGCTGGCCGGCACCTCGGGTGGGAACCCCGCGCCACCTGCGACCCGGACCGCATCCGCCGGGCGTGGTCCGCCCGTCCCTACGGCGTCGGTATCGCCTGCGGCCCCTCTGGACTGCTGGTGGTCGACCTCGACGTGCCGAAGAACGCCGACGACACCCCACCCCCCGCATGGGCCGGTACGCGTGACGGCCTGGGTGTGCTCACCACCCTCGCCGACCGCCACGGCGGCACCATCGACGCGACGTACACCGTGACCACCGGCCGGGGCGGAAGCCACCTCTACTACCGCCACCCGCCCAGCGGCCCCGAGTTGCGCAACACGATCGGCGACCGGGGTGGCCTCGGATGGAAAGTCGACACCCGCGCCCACGGCGGCTATGTAGTCGCCGCCGGCTCCACCGCCGCTGGCCGCCCCTACACCGTCGACTTTGACACCGACCCCGCCCCGCTGCCCGAATGGCTCGCCGGGCTCCTCGCCCCCGCCGAGCGACCCGCTCACCGATCGGTGGCCTTGGCGCTGCCGGCCAACCGACGCGGTCCCTACCTGGCCGCCGCGATCCGCAGCCAGGTCGCGCACCTGACCGCCGCCCCCGACGGGCAACGCAACCACGCCTTGTTCGCCTCTGCCATCGCCCTCGGCCAACTCGCCGCCGGGGGCGCGCTCACCGACGACGACGTGACCGCCGTGCTAGAGCCGGCTGCGCTGTCGCTCGGTCTACCGGCCGGTGAGGTCGCCCGCACGATCGCCTCCGGCCTGCGCGCCGGAGCGCGCAACCCCCGCCACCTGGCCAACACGGGAAGGGCTGCCGCATGAATACCCGCCTACAGATCGGCTCCGGCCCCGAAACCATCCGCGTGCTCAAAGCCGCGCTCGTTGATGGCCTGTTACCCGACACCTACGTGGCGGCCGGGTCGCTGGTGCACATGGAAGCCGTCTCCGGCGGCCTGGCCACCGCCGCTGACGAAGACTCCCCCCTCCCGGTGTCGGCAAGCATGCTCAACCCCGCCGCCCTGGCCGGACTCCTCGCCGAGCACGCCTACGTCTACCGGGTCAAGACCCGCAAGAGTGACACCGGCAACCCCGAGATGTTCGAAGACGAAGTGACCCCGCCCCGCGACATCCTCTCCTCCGTCCTGGCCGGCAAGACTTGGCCCGGCGTGCCACCACTGCGCGGAATCATCGGCGCCCCCGTGCTGCGTCGCGACGGCACCCTGTTGCAGCAGCCCGGCTACGACCCCGCCACCGGCCTCTACCTCGCCTCCAAAGTCGCCCTACCGCCCGTGCCCGACCGGCCGACCCTGGAACAGGTGGACGAGGCACGTACGTTCCTGCTCGGCCGGTTCCTGCGCGATTTTCCTTGGGCGTCCGCCGCCGACCGCGCCAACTACGTCGCGCTGCTGGCGACGCCGATCCTGCGGCACTTCACCCGCTCCCTTACCCCGTTCGCGCTTATCGACGCGACCATGCCGTCGAGCGGTAAGACGATCCTCACCGCCGGCCCCGGAATGCTCTACGGCCAACGCATCATGACCTGGGCATACTCCGATGAAGAACTCCGCAAGTCCATCACCGCCGTCCTGGCCGAGCAAATCGGGGTGGTGATCTGGGATAACCTCGCCGAGGGAACCGTCATCGACTCCCCGGTGCTCGCCCAACTCGTCACCTCCGGTGTCTGGTCCGACCGGCAGCTCGGCGCGTCGCGCAACGTCGCCACCGTCAACGACCGGCTCTGGATGGCCACCGGCAACAACCTCCAGGTCGGCGGCGACATGGCGAGCCGCACCGTGCGGGTGCACCTTGACCCGAACATGCCCCGCCCCGAACTACGCGACCAACGCGGGTTCGGCATCCCCCACCTCGACCAATGGATCACCGACCCCGCCAACCAACTCGCCGTCCTGTGGCACCTCCTGGTGCTTGTTCTCGACTGGACCCGCCGAGGAGCACCGCGCGTGGGCGGGTTGTCGATGCGGCAGTTCACCCCCTGGGCGCAAGCCCTTGGTGGGTTCCTCCACCACCACGGCATCGACGGGTTCCTCACCAACGCCGCCGACATCCGCGAGATCGATGAAGACGAAACGCGCTGGCGCGCGTTTCTCACCTGCTGGCACGACCGCCACGGCGGCAGGCCCATGACCGCCGCCGAACTCCGCCAAGACGCCGAACCCATGCACCTCGGCACCGACGCCCACGACCCGTGGGACGGCCAATTCATCACCACCCACAACGGTCGCCTACCCAACCCGCTGCAACTCGGCCGGCTTCTCACCGGCCAAGCCGGACGATGGCGGGGCGAGCACGTCATCCGAGCCGGCAAGAACGACCGCGGAGACCGCTCCGTCTTCCGGGTCGAACGACACGAGGGATGAAAACCCGCTGAACCATCTCCGCATCTCCGCAACGCCGCACCAACCCGCCACCACCTGCGGAAACAGGCTGCGGAGATCAGAGGATCAGAGATCCTCGATCTCCGCATCTCCGCAACCTCGTGCGGAGATGAATCCCGATTGCGGAGATGGCCGGTCAACAACACTCCGCATCTCCGCAAGCATTCGCCCAGCTCACAGCCATGTTTGCGGAGATGCGGAGATGCGGAGATGGTTCAGCCCCTCCCCGACCAGAGGTAACCGGAGCAGCTCGTCGCACGCCTGTGCCACAGTGCCCCTTGTGCGAATGACCGACGACCGTGGCCAGGTACTCGATGCTGAGTTCTCCGTAGAGCCCGATGGCAATCACCTCGCCGTGATCCTCGAAAGCATGAGCGGCCGCGCCACGGGTAGAGCGGCCCGAAACACTGACTATCGGGCCGCGCTAGAACTGATCTTGCAGCGTCTCAAGGACCACCGAGCTGTCATCGAGACAGCAATCGTCGACTCGCAGCGCACCCAACTACTTCCCGAGTCGAGCCGTAGCCTGATCAGCGAGCCTGTTCGTCTGGTCGATGTTCCCGACCCTCACAGGCTCCGACGAAGGCTGACCAACGCTCAAACCACGATCGGGCAAGCGCCCACCGCCCAACGCCCCGGCAACAGCACCAAGCGGATTCGGCTCCGTCTCAGCGTCCCCGGCTACGACTCCTCTAGCTCGGCTCGGCTGGCGGTCGATCTCGCCGCAGGATCGTCGGCCACGGCGGCCAGCGGTCCCGATAGCCTCCCAGCCAGCCCGGACGAGTTGCGAAAGGCGATCAAGGACTTCCCAGGCGATCCCGACGGCCGCCGCCTCGCCGCATACCGCCGGGAGCAGGCCCAGCTCAAGCGACGCCTCCGTGACATCGGCGGAACGGCGTGCGCGCTCTGCGGTCGTGAACTACCACCACAGTTCCTCGTCGCCGCCCACATCAAGAAGCGCTCCGAGTGCACAGAGGCCGAGAAGCTCGACTACGACAACGTAGCAATGTTCGCCTGCGTCCTCGGATGCGACAGCCTTTACGAACACGGTTTCATCACGGTACAGCCAGGAGGCGCCATCGACATCAGCCCACAGGTAGCGCTTACCCCCGCGGTCGCAGCGCACTGCGGCACTGTATTGACCCAGAGGACAACCGACTGGTGGTCCCCCGAACGAGAGCCCTACTTCGCGTGGCACAGGGGCCACATATTTCGAGGCACCGTTTAGGTCGCGTCTCTCCGCCACCATGCTGCCCTCACGGGGCATCCGACGCCCCCCTTTAGCACCTTCACGTCGGACCAACGGCACGCCACAACACCTCCGGTCGCAGCCTCAAAAGTGACCGGAAGTCTTACCACAAGCTACGTTGCGGGCACATAGAGTCGCTCCATGGAATCGCTTCGATCAGGCTGGGCCGTGGTGCCCTCCAAGGACGTCGGACGTCGCGGGATGATCGCGCACCGCACCTTGGTGCCAACACAGTCCGCCTCCCTCGCTTTGTGCGGCGCAGACGTCAGCACTGCCTGGCGGGTCAAGAACAAGTTGAAGCGACGCACAAAACAATGCGATGAGTGCGCTCGCCTGCGCGAGGAGGTGAAGGAGCGCATGAGCATGGATCAGCGACGTCGCGAGTTACGAGCGCCGGTTCAACGACGCTCGGGCGCCACCACCCTCGCGGATTCAGACCGGCACGATCGAGTCCGGCAGCGGGGCTCGTCTGTCCGCACAGTTAGCGGCGGCCTGCCCACGCTGGGGCGGCACAGATAGTGCGTTCCCAACACGAAGCCTGAAACCCATCCGGCTGCCGCATGCGCCTACAAGGAGGGAGGCAGCGGTAGGGTCGGCCGCGGGCCAGCCGCCGAGACAAGGGCCTTTCCCACCTAGCCGACCAACGAGAGCGCGGAGCAGGTTCCACTCATACCGGGCACACAGGCACTTCTCCCACCCGATCGGCTCGCGTAGAGCTGCTCGTGGGGCCATCAAGCTGCCGTCGGCTCGTGGCAGGCATGAGGCGGCAACTTGGCATCGAATTATATAGCCTCGCACCGTTGATGAGGATTTAGGTATCTTGTCCCACCTTACCCCAGATACCCTCGTCGAGGGTCACCCCTTGCCCGCGTCGCTGAGCCGCAAGCTTTATCATTCCCAGGTGTCATTTGCTCTGGCCGAGACGCACGCTTGGTACCATTTGGAGTGGTTCGAGTGGGTTGGACTGTTCCTTACAGTGGCGGGCGTACCGCTAACCTTGTGGGGACTGCGGTTGACTTGGCGTCAAGCAGCCGAGGCAACAACGGCAGCGAAGGCCGCCCAAGAGGCAGTCAGGCGAACTCAGAGCCAACTGAGAACAAATCAGCTAATGGTCCTCATACCGCAACTGAGATGGATTGCCTCAGAGTTGGACGCCGCCATCGAAGCCCAGAGTGCACCACTTGCCCGGCGATTTCTTGATAATTGGCGAATTCACGCAGGCCATGTTCAGGGATTACTCATGAAAGCAGATCCGGACAGGGGCGACCTTCTGGTGAAACTGGCTCAGAGCATTAGTCTTGCGGCGAGCGCAGACACATCCCTCTTCACCAAGAACAGCACTACACCTTTGGCAAAAGCATGCACAAAGGCGCGAGTGGCAATAAGGGACGTGTGCGACAATTTGCACATATGGCTAGGGGAGAATTCGACACAGGTGCAGGATGAAGGTGTGGCGTCATGACGACCGAGCTTAGCTATATCGAACGCCGCATGATCACTCTGGCAGAAGTGCTTCTAACGAGGACGCGGGAAGCAAAAGTGGAGTGGTCAACGACCGATCGGGGCAATCGCTTCTCTCACTCCGGCCGCAGCTCGTCGGTTTGGATTGAGGGGAAGTTCGACAGCGACGGCGACTGGAATGGAACATTGACCCTACTGAACAGCGAGGGCGAGGTTGTCGAACTCCTGCAATGTGGATTCGAGCCTCGCGGTGATGACACTTACAATCCCTCACCCTGGAACAAGACTCTTGAAGAACTTCATGATCTCGCACGCCGCCGCGCCTTGAATGTGGACAAGGTAATCGATGAAACCTTGCGCGAACTCGGCATAGATTAGGCCGATAACCATCCCCGTGCCGTCGGCCTGCCCACCGGAGAGTGGCCACCGCTGGTCCCGCCACGCCAAGCGGACCTTGACGTCCGTTCGGACGTTCGCAGGTCGGGCGGGCCGCGGCCTGCTTGGCTCACCCAGACCCATGGCAGACAAGGTGGCTACGCAACCACTGACCGCGAACGGCGGAGACTCGTCCTTCCCGAAGCCGGGAAGGACGCGTAAAAAAGGTCTGAGACACCTCGCATATACGTGCGACATCACAGACACTTTGGCAGGCAGCCTGCCTTACGTGGTGGCGACTCACAGAGTGTCACTACACCTCGAAGGCGTCCACCTCCGTCAGCTCGATCAACCGTGGAGCTAGTCGTGGTGCGAAATGTAGGTCACCACGGAAAGTCAGGCGCAACAGGGAAGAAGCTCTTGCAGCTAGAGCGCCTGCTGAAACCAGGGCCGATGAAGTAGTTACCACTTCTAATCCCAAGGCCGCAGGTTCGAATCCTGCCGGGCGCACAGGTACTTCGCCCTACTGGGAACTGGACGAGCACCGGTGCCGGTCAGCGGCAGCCGCAGCGCGTTCGTAGGCCAGGGTGAGTTCGGCGAGGACGCCGTCGGCGCGTTGTGGCTGGCCTTCGAGGTGTATGGCGCGAAGTTCGTCCATGAATCTCTGCCACATCTCGGGGCCGCCGTCGGCGAGGAGTTGGGCGCGGATCGACAGCTCGGGTGAGGTCGGGAGCCACCGGGAGCCCCAGGCGCCCAGTTGTGCCATGACCGGGACGAGTTCGATCGCCGCCTCGGTCAGGCGATAGTCGATCTTCTGTCGGTGAGTCGGGTCGTCGTGGCGGCTGAGCAGGCCCGAGTTCACGAGCTTCGACAGGCGGCTGGCGAGGATGTTCGACGCGATGCCCTCGACCGAGTTCGTGAGGAGTTCGCGGAAGTGCCGGTATCCGCCGAACATGACGTCCCGCAGCACTACCAGGCTCCACCGGTCGCCCAGCAACTCGACCGTCAGGTTGATCGGGCACCCCGATTTTCCCTCAGGTACGGGCAGTCGACCCGTCCCTACTGGTTGCGACATGCCATCAGTGTAGTACGGTGCCACCGGTTGCAAGTTGCTATCAGAAGCGGCCCATCGGCCGTCGAGGAGGATTCGTGCCACAACTGTTGAGGGTGCAGAGCTTCTGCATGTCGCGTGACGGGTTCGGCACCGGCGAGGGGCAGAGCCTGGAGCGACCCTTCGGCCACGCCGACCCCGCTCCCCTGTTCTCCTGGCGCACCGCCACCGCCAGCTTCATGTACCGCACCGAACCCGGCGGCACCCGCGGGCTGGACGACTACCTGACCCGCGACTACGACCACAACATCGGCGCGGAGATCATGGGCCGCAACAAGTTCGGCCCCCAGCGCGGCCCGTGGCAGGACCACGAGTGGCAGGGCTGGTGGGGGGACAACCCCCCGTTCCACACGCCGGTCTTCGTCCTCACCCACTACGAACGCCCGTCGTTCACCCTGGCCGACACCACGTTCCATTTCCTCGACGCCAGCCCGGCCGAGGCGCTGGAGCGCGCGAGGCAGGCCGCCGCCGGTCGGGACGTACGCCTCGGCGGCGGAGTCGCCACCATCCGTGAGTTCATCGAGGCCGACCTGGTCGACACGATGCACATCGCCGTCGCGCCCGTCGACCTCGGCCGGGGCGAACGGCTGTGGGACAGCCCTACGGATCTGCTGGACCGCTTCCACCTCGAGTCGGTGCCGAGTTCCAGTGGGGTCACCCACCTGCTGTTCTGGAGGCGATGACCACGGCGGGGGTCCGGCCTGCTCGACAAGCACCCGCCAGCCCGCGCCACCAATCGTGATGTATCGGTCACGACAGGTTACTTGCCAGTGGGCAAGCGCATATCCATGACCTGGGAATGACCTTCTTCACCATCCATCAACATTGATCCATGTCACGCAGCTCGTTTGGATGGACACGCACCGTCAACCGACGGTGTCCACCACCAACCGAGGAGCATCCTTGCCCCGGTCCCCGTTCCGGACCCGACGGCCGCGCACCCTCGCCGCCGTCGCCGCCGCCCTGGCCACCGCCCTCGCGGTGCTCTCCGCCCCGACCGCCGCCCTGGCCTGGGGGCCAGGCACCGAGCCGGCCCAGCCGTACGCGCAGCCGAGCATGCCCACGGTGCCCAAGCGCGGCTGCCAGTCCACCGTCGCCAATCCGGCCGCACCGACCGGCGCGACCCCCGCCGTCCAGGTGATCTACGCCTGGCACGACGGTGTCGGCAACAACTACGAGGCCAACGTCGAGTACATCGCCAAGGTGGTGGACCGGATCGACTGGGCGCTCGACGAGTCGACCAACTACGACCAGCACTACAACTTCAGCTGCCGTACGGGTTACGACACCAGCACGTACGCCGGCTACGCCCGCGCCCTGGTCGTGCCGGAGAAGATCGACGCCGGGGCGAACCCGAACACCCCCGCCAGCACGGTCCGCAGTGACCTGATCTCCGCCGGATACCAGGACAGCAACCGGATCTACCTGGTGTTCACCGATTTCGCGTCGAACTCGGACGCCTACCAGTGCCCGTCCGGCGGCAACTCCAGCGGCGTGCACTGCTCGGCGGTGACCGAGTCGTGGACGACCGGTGTGGCCGGGCACGAGTTGCTGCACGTGCTCGGCGCGGGGCACGCCTGGATGGCCGAGACGGGGGCCTCCTACGTCCCCGACATCATGTACGGCTGGTGGGACAACTGGAACACCGACCCGGGGTTCCGCAGCTACTACGACCCGAGTGAGCTGTCGGCCAGCTTCTACATCGACCCGAGCCCGTCGACGGCGAAGGTGAACGTGGCGAACCACCCGATGCTGACCGCCCCGGTCTGCTGCGACGTGGGCGCGAACAACGACCTGCTCACCGCCGAGCAGCGGACGGTCGAGGCGGCCACCCCGAGCAGCAGCACGTCGACGTTCACCACGTCGGGCGGCTGGCACCAGGTGACGCCCGCCTGCGGCATCTCGACGAACTCCTGCACCTACTTCGACGGTCGTCGGTCGGTCCAGCTCAACACCTACACCGGGCCGTCCAACACGTCGTCGATCTCGTTGACGAACCGGGCAACGGTCACCGCCGGCCGGACGTACAAGCTGTTCACCCGGTTGCGCAGCGGCACGGCGGTGAACACCCAACTCCAGCTCGCCTGGTACAACTCGGGTGGCACCCTGCTGTCGACCAGCACCGGAGCGACCGACACGCTCGCCAGCAACTGGCTGGAGTACCGGACGACCGCCACCGCCCCGGCGAACGCGGCCAGCGTGCGGATCACCGTGAACGTGCCGCCGCAGTCCACCACCGGCAACCAGGCCATCAACCTGGACAGCCTCCAGCTCAACGACTGTACGGCGAACACCGGCGGCACCTGCCGCTACGACACCTGAGCCACCGGCCGGGTACGGGCGGCCACGAGCGGTCCGTACCCCGCCCCGGCCTCCTGCGCGGCCCGTGTTCCCCCGCCACCTGCGGTGGGGGCGCGGGTCGCGCTCATCGTGCCGGTCGGCGCAGGCCGGCGAGGACGAGGGTGATCACCCCGTCGGCGTCGGGCCGGTAGGCCGGGTGGCCGTACGCCGCGCAGATGCCCTGGAGGGCCATCATGACCGCGCCGGCTCCCACGTCGTCGCGGATCTTCCCGGCCCGAACGGCGGCGGCCAGCAGGTCGGTGACGGCCCGGCCGAGGGCCTCGGCACCTTCCGCCAGCGCGCCGGAGCGGGCGGCCATCAGCGTGGACAGGGTCCGGGCGAGCCCCTCGTGGTCGTGCAGGTGGGCCACGAATCCCCGCAGGAAGGACTCCAACGCCTCGTCGGCGGGCAGGGTGGCCTGCGCCGCGCGGGCCCGGTCGCACATCGCGGCGAGTTCTTCCCGGTAGACCGCCTCGGCCAGGGCTTCCCGGGTGGGGAAGTGCCGGTAGAGCGTGCCGGTGCCGACGCCGGCCAGCGTGGCGAAGTCGTCGAAGCGCAGGTCGTAGCGACCCTCGGCGAACAGTTCGCGGGCCTTGGCGAGCAGGGCGTCGCGGTTGCGGCGGGCGTCGGCGCGCAGCGGCTTGGGGTCGGTCATGTGGGGGCCTCGCGTTGACAAGTGGAGACTGTCTCCATATTTTGGAAGTGGAGATGGCCTCCAATTGTAGCTCCCGGGGTGCGCGTGAAGATCCTGATGTTCGGCCGTGGCGTGATCAGCGCGACGTACGGGTGGGCCCTGGAACGGGCCGGGCACCAGGTGGAGTTCTACGTCCGCCCGGGGCGGGCGGCGGCGTACGGGGAGGCGATCGACCTCGACCTGCTCGACGCCCGGCGGCGGCCGTGGGGCCGGCGGGTCGCCGGGACGTGGCCGGTGCGCTACCGCGAATCGCTGGAGCCCGACCACGACTTCGACCTGATCGTGCTGAGCGTGCAGCACTACAACTTCGCCGAGGCGGCGGCCTTCCTCGGGCCCCGGGTGGGCGCGGCCACGGTGCTCGTCTTCAACAACCTGTGGGTGGAGCCGCTGACCGCGACCGCGCACCTGCCCGCCGACCAGGTGGCCTGGGGCTTCCCCGGGGCCGGCGGCGGTTTCGGCGACGACGGCGTGCTGCGCGCGTCCCTGCTGCCCGTGGTCTTCCTCGGCACGCTCGACCGGCCGCCGACCGGGCGCGAGCGGACCGTGCGCCAGGTGTTCCGGGCGGCCGGGTTCCGGGTCCGGGAGAACGCCGACTTCCGTGGCTGGCTGTCGGTCCACTTCGCCCAGAACGCCGGCCTGCACACCCAGAGCCTGCGACGGGGCGCACTGTCCGCCATGACCACCCGCGACGTCCGCGAGGCGATCCTCGCCACCCGCGAGCTGCTGCCGCTGGTCGAGGCACGGGGGGTCGACCTGCGGCGGCACCGCGCCGAGCTGCTGCCCTTCACCGCACCCGTCTGGCTGGCGGCACCGGCGATGTCCCTGCTGCTCAACCGCTTCCCGCCGATGCGACGGGTGATGCGGGCGCACGCCAACCCCGAGGAGCTGCGCGCGGTCTGCCGCGACACCCTGGCCGAGGCCCGCAGTCGGGGCATCCCGGTCCCCCGGCTGGAGGCGGCCGAGCCCTACTTCGCCGCCACGACGACCCCCTGACTCCCGTCACCCTCCACCCGCCACACCCCGTCCGTCCGCCGGCCGGCGCTCCGGCGACGCACCCCGCTCACCGCCAGCCGGTCGGCGGGCGGGCGACGCACCGGCCGCACCCCGCCCACCGACCGCCGGCGGCACCCCGACCGGCCGGGGCACCCGCCGCATGTTCGGCGTCACCCCCGCCCGGCCCGGTGCACGCGGCACCGGCGCGGGCCGCACCGTCACCAACCCCGCCGGCCGTACGAAGATCGAGCGCCGGGCCACCGCGTCTCCCCTCGCGTCGAGCTGGTAGACGTCGAGCCAGCACCACCCGTCGTAGGTGATCCAGTCGAGCACCCGGATCACCCGGCACCGGATCGGCCTGACGAACTGCACGCTGGCCGCCCGACCCACCTCCACCAGGTCGCCCGCCTTCGGCGGCGACGCGCTCACCGCCACCCCCAGACGTGCCGGAACCTGCGCCACTGCCTGATCCGGTGCCGGGCGGCCTCCACCACCGGGCAGAACCCGGCCTCGGCGCACCTCGGGCACCGCCCGCGCCGGTGCCGGTCCAGGCAGTCCCAGGCCAGCCGGACCAGCAGCGGCACCTCGCGGCGGGCGGTCACGACGCCACCCCGGGCCGGGCGTGGCGCTCGTCGCTGACCCACATCGGATGTCCTTTCCGGAAATAGCGCCGCCCCGCCCGCGCGCTATTCGCTACGAGCGGGACAGCGGGCTATTGTCGACGCCATTTCTGACGCCCCGGATCACCGTCCGGCGATTCACACCCTGCGACACGACCGACACCTTGCGCAACAACTCCCCTCCCCCCTAATCTCGGGTCGAATTGACGCACGAGGGACGGAGGACAGAAATGGCGCAGGGGAAACAATTGTCGTTGCACCAGGGGTGCGGTGATGTTGCATGACGGAGGAAACAAGCGGTTCCACCGTCCCCCGGCGGCAGCTCGGCCGGCTGCTCACCCAGCTCCGCGAGGACGCCTCCGTCTCGCTGGACCGCGCGGCCGAGGGGCTGGACTGCTCCCGGCAGAAGGTGTGGCGCATCGAGAAGGGCCTGGTGCCGGTGCGGGTGGTGGACGCCCGCGCCATGTGCGCGATGTACCGGGTGCCCGAGGAGATGACGTCCATCGTCACCGGGCTCGCCCGGGAGACCCGCGCCAAGGGCTGGTGGCATTCCTACGGCGACGTGGTCCCGTCCTGGTTCTCGCTCTACGTCGGCCTGGAATCGTCGGCCACTCTCATGCGCCGATACGATTCGGAACTGATCCCGGGCCTGCTCCAGACCCGCGAGTACGCGGCGGAATTGTTTCTCCGCAAGAATCCCACCATGAGCCCGGCGGAGCGCGAAAAGCTCGTCGAGGTCCGCATGCAGCGCCAGCACGTCCTGACCCGCCGGCTGCCCAGCGCGCCCACCCTCAGGGTGGTGCTGAGCGAGGCGGTGCTGCGGCGCACCCTGCCCGACCGGCGGGCGATGGCCGGGCAGCTGCGGCACCTGCTCGACCTGGCCACCCTGCCCAACGTGAGCCTGCGCGTCCTGCCGTTCACCGCCGGCCCGCCGCTGGCCAGCGAGACGGGCACCTTCGTCCTGTTGGACTTCCCCCAGGCGTTCGGGCGGGCATCGACGGAGCCGACTACCGTCTACCTGGAGAACATCACCGGCGCGCTCTATCTGGACAAGCCGGCGGAGGTCGCCGCCTACGACCGCGTCTGGGCCGACCTGGAGACGCTCGCGGCGGACGAGGCGGCAACCGAGAAGCTGATCACTGCGATCATCGAGGAGTGGGCATGACTGACCTGGCCGGGGCCGTCTGGCGCAAGAGCACCCGCAGCGGCGGGAGCGGCGGCGACTGCGTCGAGGTGGCCGACAACCTGCCCGGCCTGATCGGCGTACGGGACAGCAAGGACCAGTCCGGCCCGGCGTTACGGTTCGCCCCGGCCGCCTGGTCCACCTTCGTCCGCGCGGTACCCCGCCGGCCCCGTTGAACCCCGTCGGGGCCGCCCGCCCGGGTGGGCGGCCCCGATGTCCCACGTCGGCGGCACGGCGTCGCTCGGAGAACGTCGGGGCGTCCCGCTACGGTGCTGCCATGAGCGACACCGAAACCGCGAACCGCCTGCCCACAGCCGAGGAGGAGGCCCGGTTCTGGGCCCTGGTGGAGGCCGCCTGGGAGCGGCTCGGCCCCGAGCCGGCCGCGCTGCGCCGGGCGCTGCTCACCCGCGACCGGTCCGCCTCCGACGACGACGCGTTCGCGTTCGACGGCTGGCGGGACGCTTTCCTCGACCAGTTGGGCCAGCTCTGCGCCGACCTGTCCAGCCCCGAACTGACCGCCCTCGACCGGGTCGTCGAACGCAAGCTGTACGACATCGACCGCGCCGACGTGCACGCGGTGGTCGACGGCTCCGACGACGGTTTCCTCTACGCCCGGGGTCACGTGGTGGCGCTGGGTCGGGAGTTCTACGCCGCGGTCCGGGCCGACCCGACCCGGGCGGTGCCCGACGCCCACCTCCAGGGCATCTGCTACTTCTTCGCCCACCTGCACGACAAGCGGTTCGGCGACTGGCCCCGCACCGGCTCCGGCATCTCCCGCGAGTCGTTCAGCAACCCGGCGGGCTGGGTCGGCCAGTGAGCCGCCCGGCCGTACCGAGCGAGCGCGACGTGCCGCTGCCGGACGGCGGCACCCTGCACGTCTACGACACCGGCGACGACGGCACCGGCCGGTTGCCGGTGGTCTGGCACCACGGCACCCCCAACATCGGTGCCCCGCCGGCCCCGCTGTTCGCCACGGCCGACCGGCTCGGCCTGCGCTGGGTGTCCTACGACCGGCCCGGGTACGGCGGTTCGACCCGACGCCCCGGGCGGGACGTGGCCTCGGCCGCCGGTGACGTCGCCCGGGTCGCCGACGCGCTGGGCCTGGACCGGTACGCCACGGTGGGCCACTCCGGCGGCGCGCCGCACGCGCTGGCCAGCGGCGCGTTGCACCCCGACCGGGTGGTAGCCGTCCTCGCCGTCGCCGGGCTCGCCCCCTACGGCGCGGCGGGCCTCGACTGGTTCGCCGGGATGACGCCGTCCGGGCAGGCGTCGCTGCGGGCCGCCACGCAGGGCCGGGCGGCCAAGGAGCGGCACGCCGCGTCCGACACCGACTACGACCCGGAGTTCACCCCGGCCGACCTGGCCACCCTGGCCGGGCCGTGGGCCTGGCTCGACGAGGTGGTGGGTCCGGCGGTGCGGGGCGGCCCGGACGGCCTGGTCGACGACGACCTCGCCTACGTCACCCCGTGGGGCTTCGACCCGGCCCGGGTGACCGTCCCGGTGCTGCTGCTGCACGGCGGGCGGGACCGGGTGGTGCCTGCCTCCCACAGCCGTTGGCTGGCCGGGGTCTGCCCGGCCGCCGAGCTGCGGATCACCGCCGACGACGGGCACATCTCGGTGCTCGGCGGCGCACCTGCCGCCCTGGAGTGGCTCCGCCGCTGACCGACGCCGGACCGTGCCCTACACGTTCACCGAACGCAACGCGACACGCCGCACACCAAAGGTGAACAGTTAGGGCAGCTCATGCTATTCTCCGGCTTCGATGCACCGCCGAGCAGACCCGGACGGGTCACCGCCCGAAGGACGCACTCCCCCCGATGTCGGCCCTACCCGCTCCGACCTCGTCACCGTCGTTACTGGAGCGGCCGGCCGGTGGCGCGCTCCAGCTCATCTTCACCACCCTGCCGGCGCTGCTGCGGCTGACCTGCGGGCTGTTCGGTGCGGTGACCGCGCTCGCGGTGCGTACCCCACCGGTGCGGGAGCCGCTGCTGCTGGCCGCCGTGGCCGCACTCACCGGCTGGTCGCTGTGGTACACGGCGCGCGCCCTGCGGGTCGGCATCGGCCCGGGGCTCGTCGCCGGGGACGTCACGGTCACCGTCGCGGCGAGCCTGCTGGCCCCGGTGCTGGTCGCCCCGGAGGTGCTGCCCGGCGAGGGTAGTTGGCTCGCCGTGCTGGCCAGCACCACCGTGATCAACGCACAGGCCACCGCGCCGGCCCGCTGGTCGGTGCCGGCGGGCCTGCTGGTCACCGCCGGCTACGCGGTCGGCACCTCGGCCGCCGGCAACACCGTCGAGGCCGGCGCGCACGCGGCCACCCTGCTCATGCAGACGGCCTGCGCGGCGATGATGGCGGCGGTGATGCGCCGCTGGATCGGCCGGGCCGACACCTCCTTCGCCGACTTCCAGCGCCTGCGCCGGGACGCGGTGCTGGCCCGCACGGCCCGCGAGGTGGAACGGCGGCAGAACCGGGACCTGCACGACACCGTCCTGGCCACCCTCACCATGGTCGGGCTGGGTGCCCTGCCGGCCGGCTCGGCGGCGTTGCGGGACCGGGCCGCCGCCGACCTGCGTACCCTGGTCCGCCTCGCGCACGCCCGGTCCGCCCCGGCGGGCGAGCCGGCCGACACCGGCCCGGTCGACGTCGACGCCGGCCTGCGCGCGCTGCTCGCCACCCACCCGCAGTTGCGGCTGACCGCCACGCTGCCGCCCTGCGCGGCACCGGCGGGGGTGACCGCCGCCCTGGTCGACGCCACCGCCGCCGCGCTGGCCAACGTGGCCCGGCACGCGCCGGACGCCGCCGTGACCGTGCGACTCGGCCGCGACCACGGCGGCATCGTGGTCGAGGTGGTCGACGACGGCCCCGGTTTCGACCCGGCCACGATCCCGCTGCACCGGTACGGGGTACGCGAGTCGATCCGGGGCCGGATGGCCGAGATCGGTGGCCGGGCGGTGGTGACTTCCGCCCCTGGCGTGGGCACCCGGATCAGGCTGGAGTGGCCGCATGTCGACTGACCTCGACGCGACCGGTGCCGGCGCGACCGCGTCGGTCCGCGTACCCCGGCCGGCGCAGCGGACGGCGGACCCGGCGGTGGCCTACGGCCCGGCGGTGGACGTGGGCCGGGCCTCGGACCGGGGGGCCCGGATCGCGGCGGTGGCCATCGCCCTGGTGTGGCACCTCGCGATCGGACTGCCGGCGGTGCTCGGTGCCTGGTCGACGCTGGCCGCCCCCACGGTGGTCGCGGCCGGCTGGCTGGCCGCCTGCGCCCTCGGCGGGTACGCCGCGCACCGGCTGCTGCACGGTTCGTCGCCACCGGCGCTGCCACTGGCGGCGGCCCTGCTGGGGGTCGACGCGGCGGTCTTCGCGGCGGCCGGACGGGAGCAGCTCTTCGCCGCCGCGAACTGGGCGTGGACGGGGCTGGCCTGGTTCTTCGTGGTGGTGCTGTGGGGTCGCCGGCTCCGTTGGATGATCGTCCTGTTGGCCGGGCACGCGGTGATCGCGCTCGCCGCGCTGGTCGGTCACGGGGCCACCGCCCCCGCCGACCTGACCCGCTACGCGATGTACGTCTACGGCACCTCGTCGCTGCCGGTGGCGGTCTTCACCGGTGCGGCGGTGATCGCCACCCTCGCCCGGGAACGCGCCGACACCGCCACGGCGACCCTCGCCGTCCGCGCCGAACGGGACGCCGCCGAACGGGCCTGGGCGGACCGGCGGGCCCGGCTGGCGCTGGTCGGCGGTGCCGCCGAGCAGGTGTTGGCGGAACTGGCCGACGGTCGCGCCGACCCGGGCGACCCGTTCGTGCAACGGCGGTGCGTGCTCGCCGCGGCCCGGCTGCGTCGCCTGATCGCCGAGTCCGACGACGTGCCGGACCCGTTGTTGCACGAGTTGCGGGCCGCCGCCGACCTGGCCGAACGCAACGGGCTGCCGATCGAGCTGGTCGCCATCGGTACGCCGCCGCCCCTGCCCGTGGAGGTCCGTCGACGGCTGGCCGACCCGCTGGCCGCCGCCCTGGCCGATGCCACCGGTTGGGCCCGGCTGACGGTGGTGGCCGGCCCCGACGAGGTGGCGGTAAGTCTGGTCACCCCGGACGGGCCGGGCCCGGAGGCGGCCGATCCGCCCACCAACCGGGCCGGCGACGACGACCGGGTGGAACACGTACATGAGCGGGACGGGGAGATCAGGTGGACGCAGACCCGATGGCGCAGGCCATGAGTGGGGAGCGCCCGGTCGGTGTGTCGATCGTCGACGACCATCCGGTGGTGATCGACGGAGTGCGGGCCTGGCTGTCCACCGAGCCCCGGCTGCGGGTGCTCGCCACCGGCGACGACCCGGATCTGGTGCTGCGGGCCGCCCCGGAGGCCGACGTGATCCTGCTGGATCTGCGGCTGCGCGGGCGGATGGTGCTGGACAAGCTGGCCGAGCTGAGCGCCGACGGCCGGCGGGTGGTGGTCTACTCCGAGCACACCGACCCGGCGACCATGCTCACCGCGCTCGATGCGGGGGCGACCGCGTTCCTGGCCAAGCACGAGGGGCGGGAACACTGCGTGGCCACGGTGCTGGCCGCCGCCAGCGACCGCCCGTACGTGCCGCCGGCCCTGGCCGGGGCCATGGTGGGCGATCCGCGCCCCGACCGTCCGGCCCTGTCGGACAAGGAGCGGGAAGCGCTGCTGCTGTGGTTCCAGTCGATGTCGAAGGCGTCGGTGGCCCGCCGGATGCAGATCAGCGAGCACACCGTCAAACAATATGTGGACCGGGCCCGGATCAAGTACACCCGGGCGGGTAGGCCGGCCGCCACGAAGGCGGCGTTACTGGCCCGGGCGATCGAGGACGGTCTCATCCGGCCGGAGGAGATCGGCATCTACCGGTCGCAGGCGTCGTACGACCGGCCGACCCCCTAACGGGTGTCATGACAGCCCGTCACGGCTCGGCGAGGCTGGACGCCACGAGACCACTGCGCGGGGGAGGTCGTGACGATGCGCGAGAACATGTCCCCGTTCTTCATCGCACCGCACCGGTTCGATGCGCCGGAGAACGATTCCGCTCCCGTGCTCGACAGGCGTTACGAACTCGTCCCGGAGCCCGGCGAACGGGTGCTCGGCCGGTATCCGACGTCGGTGGCCGGTTGCCTGATCAGCCCGACCGGGGCACGGCGGCACTGGGTGCTGCCCGGCCCCGCCTCGATCACCGTCACCGACCGGCGACTCGCCTACGTCTGCCTCGCCGGTGACCTGGCCCTGGTCGCCGGGAAGATCGACGCGACGGGGGTCCGGCACCGGCGCAACGTCCGGCTGCCGCGCCTGGTCAGCGGGCAGGTCCGCTGGCAGTGGCCGTCCCGGTTGGAGCTGCGTACCACCGGCCGGCCCACGGCACAGGGCACCGCCGAGGCGGAACTGCTGGTGGTCTGCGACGCGCTGCGGACGATCCAGCAGCCGGCCCTGGCGCTGGGCGGCGCGGTGGGCCCGGTGACCGAGCTGGCCCGGCTGATCCGCCGGACGGTGGCCTGCTTCCGGGTCACCCACCCCGAACTGGTCGAGCTGGCACCTCCGGAGCGGGACGTGCTCATCCGCCGGGCGACCGCCCCGCCGTTGACCGGTGAGGCGCGGGTGACCCTGCCGGGGTCGCTGCCGGTGGAGTTCCTCTCCCGCGACGACTACTACCGGGTTCCCGAGCCCGCCGGCCAGGACGCGGTCGGCAGCTGACCCACCCCGACCGACCCCGGCTGATCTGACCCGGTGTGCCCTGGCCTCGGCATGGTCTGTTCAGGCGTGGCCCGGTCTGGGCCCGGTCTGGGTCTCGGCCCGGTCTGGGTCTCGGCCCGGTCTGGGTCTCGGCCCGGTCTGGGTCTCGGCCCGGTCTGGGCCCTGGTCCGGCCCACCTGCCCGGCCGGGATGGGACGGCCGGTAGGTATACCTCTCAGCGTCCTTTAGACCTGATGACGTTCACGAATCGCCGACGATGGTCGCCCCCCGGGCAACCCGGCCGAGCCCTGAGAGCCGGCCGAGAGCCCTCCGACCCGGCCGGGTCGGGACCAGCCGGCCACGCCGATCGGTCGGCCTATCGGTCGGCCTATCGGACCGGATGCGTCTGACTCGCTGACGTCATCAGCTCGAAAGGACGCGAACCCACTACCCTCTCCCCCGGCCCTCCGACCTCCGTCCACCCGAAATGTCCGCACCGCCCCCGCCCCCGCCCCCGCGCCAGCGACAGCGACAGCGACAGCGACAGGAGACGGTGGTCACGAGGCCCACCGGACGGACGGCCGGAAGGGCAGCCAGGACGACGGTCAGCGCCCAGCCGAGGGAGCCAGGACCACAGTTCGAAGGGCGGCCGGGCGCCAGGGCGGCCGGGCAGGAAAGGCGGGACGGCCGGGCAGGAAAGGCGGGACGGCCGGGCAGGAAAGGCGGGACGGCCGGGCAGGAAAGGCGGGACGGCCGGGCAGGAAAGGCGGGACGGCCGGGCGGGGAAGGGGACCGACGGTCAGGACGCCGTCGAGCGGCGGGGGCGGCGGTCCAGTTCGGCGGCCTCCTGCGGGGTGGGCGCGGTGCCGCCCAGGTGCGCCGGCTGCCACCAGGAGTCGTCCGGGCCGGCCGGCTTGTCGGGGTACTCCTGCTGGGCCCGGTCGACCAGCGCGGTCAGCCGGGTCTTCAGCTCCGCCGTCATCGTGTTGGCGTCCGGGTACGCCGCCGGGTCCATCGGCTCGCCCAGCAGGATGGTGATCGGGGTGTGCCGCCGGGTCAGCGTCTTCGGCCGGCCCTTCGTCCAGAGCCGCTGCGTCCCCCACAGTGCCACCGGCACCAGCGGCACCTCAGCCGCCTGCGCCATCCGGGCCGCCCCGCTCTTCAGCTCCTTCACCGTGAACGATCGGCTGATCGTCGCCTCGGGGAAGACGCCCACCACCTCGCCGCGCCGCAGCGCCTCCACCGCCGTGTTGTACGAGCCGACCCCCGCCGCGCGGTTCACCGGGATGTGCTTCATGCCGCGCATCAGCGGCCCGGACACCTTGTGCGCGAAGACGTCGTGCTTGGCCATGAACCGCACCAGCCGCCGGGACGGGTGCGCGCCGTACCCGCAGAAGATGAAATCGAGGTAGCTGACGTGGTTGCTGGCCAGCACCGCCCCGCCGGTACGCGGGACGTGGTGGTCACCGTCGACGGTCAGGCGCAGGTCGAGGACCCGGAACAGCGTCTTGGCGGTGGCGATCACGGGCGGGTACACGAGTTCCGGCATCCGCGTACTTTACCCCGCACCGTCAGTCGGCCAGTTGGTGCAGATCGAGGCGGCCGCGGGCGAAGGCGTCCACCCGTCCCCAGCGGCCCGGGATGTCCAACACCTCGATGCGTCCCATCCCGACCGGCAGCACCGGCTCCACCGCCAGGTGCCCCTCGTGCGGCTCCAGGCCGAGCATGGTGCGCAGCAGCAGCAGCGGCGCCCCCGTCGACCAGGCCTGCGGGCTGCACGCCGTCGGGTACTCGACCGGGAACTTGGTCTGCTCCCGGGGATAGCCGCCGAACGCCTCCGGCAGCCGCCCGTCGAAGTACGTCGCCGCGTCGAGGATGCCGCTGGCGATCGTGGCGGCCTCCTCGGCGAAGCCGTACCGGCGCAGCCCCCAGGCGATGAACGAATTGTCGAACGGCCAGATCGTGCCGTTGTGGTAGCCGATCGGGTTGTACCGCACCTCACCCTCGGCGAGGGTGCGCACGCCCCAGCCGGTGAACAGCCGGGGCCCGACCATGTGCCGGGCGATCTTCTCGGCCCGGTCGTGGTCGACGATCCCGCTCCACAGCAGGTGCCCGATGTTGGAACTGAGCACGTCGCACTGCCGGCCGTCCGGGTCCAGGGCCAGGGCGTAGAACTCCCCGTCGGCCACCCACCAGTCCCGGTTGAAGCGCTCCTTGAGCGCCGCGGCCTCCTGTTCCAGCCGGTCGGCGAACGCCGGGTCGCCCCAGAACTCCCGCGCCATCCGGGCCGCCCGCAGCTTGGCGTCGTACGCGTACCCCTGCACCTCGCAGGTGGCCCGGGGGAACGGCGGCAGGCTGCCGTCGGCGTACGAGATGGAGTCCCAGGAGTCCTTCCAGCACTGGTTCTCCAGGCCGGTCTCGGTGTTACGCCGCTCGTACCAGATGTAGCCGTTGCCGGCGAGGTCGGCGTAGTCGTCGATCCACTTCAGCGCGGCCCGGCACTCCCGTTCCAGCTCCTTGACCAGGGCGACGTCACCACTCCACCGCTCGTACTCGTCGAGCAGGACGACGAACAGCGGGGTGGCGTCCACCGAACCGTAGTACGGCGAGTGCGGCTGCTCCTCGAACGCGGCCGTCTCGCCGTAGCGCATCTCGTGCAGGATGCGGCCCGGGTCCTCGTCGCGGAAGTCGTCGAACCGGCTGCCCTGTAGCGACGCCAGGATGCGCAGCGTGGTCTTGGACAGTTCCGGGGCGAACGGCAGCACCTGCAGGCAGGTCAGGATGCTGTCCCGGCCGAACATGGTCATGAACCAGGGCAGGCCGGCGGCGGGCAGGGTCTGGCCGCCGAGTGACAGCGGCGCGAACCGCAGCGCCGCCAGGTCGATCAGGCTGCGCCGGTAGGTGGCGGCCACCCGGTCGTGCTCGCTGTTGACCTTCGGGGCCTTGGCGATCCACTCTTCCAGATCCTGCTGGAGGGCGAGCCGTTCGTGGCCGTGCGCGGTCACCCCGAGCCGCAGGTCACGCCCGCCGGGGCCGATCGCGAAGGTCTGCACGTCGATATCGGCGGTCCACTGCTCGTTGGGCTCCAGGTGCACCGAGTAGGCGAACCCGTTGCGGTCGTAGCGGGCCGGTCGGGACGACGAGATGACCGTCTCCCGTACGAAGTTGCCCCGCCGGTAGCCCAGCCGCAGCCGGTCGGACCCGGCCTCGGCGTACAACTCGCCCTTCTTGTTGAGGATCTCGTCCTTGACCTGGAAGAGGTCGGCGAAGTCGGCCCCGGCGTCCATCCGGATCTCCAGGTCGACCGCCTTCTCGTCGTGGTTGAGGATGGTCAGTTTCTCGCGGAAGCTGCCGCCGACCGCGCGCTCCCGGATGATCGACAGCTTGGCGTCGACGTAGTGGGTGGCCATCCCGGGCACCAGGAAGAACCGCGCCTCGAAGTACTGGAGGTCGTCGTAGGACAGCGCGTTGAGCCGTTCCCCGTTGACGGTCAGCACCCAGCGGGACAGGAACCGCATGTCCAGGGAGAACAGCCCGGTCGGCTCGGTCGGCGTGGCCTCGATGTCACCGGTCTCCTCGGAGACGACGAACGTGTTGCCGTCCAGGATCCGGATCGTGTTGGTCTGTCCCATCACCGCACCTCCCGATGCTGGAGCCGGCGCGGCCCCTGTGCGTCCGGGGAACCCGGGAAGATCCGTTCGATCTGCACCACCAACCGGGCGTCACCGGTGACCGTCATGTCGCCGCGCAGCAACGCCGCCAGGCCGTTCTCCCGCCCCGCGGCCATCTCCTCGAACAGCGCCGGCGTGGTGCCGATGACCGTGTCGGCCTCCCGGTCCTCCTGGTTGACCGTGAGCTTCCCCCGGTCCACCCGCAGCAGCCAGTGGGTGGTCTGCGCCCCCTCGTGCAGATCGAAACGCAGTGTCCCGGCCGCCTTGTCCAGCAGCGGCTCGTGATCCCGCCGGTTCAGGCTCTCGAAGAACCTCGTGGTCGCGTCCACCATCGGGCCCTCTCCCCCGTCGTCGCCTCGACCTGCCGGTGCCCGGCATCGACCTGCCGGTACCCGCACGGGGTCCCCGCCCCGCCCGGCGTCAACCTCGCCCGGATCGGGTGAGCCCGACCGGCGCGCACGACGACGCCGGCCCCCGGATGAGTTCCGGGGGCCGGCGTCGGTGGGGCGGACGTCAGTTGTTGGGTTCGTCGGCGCTGATGTCGGCGAGCACCGACTGGGGTTCCCGCTCCACCGCGAGGTCACCCATCGACACCAGGCCTACCAGCCGACCGTCGTCGACCACCGGCAGCCGGCGTACGGCGTAGGTGCGCATCAGGTCGGCGGCGGCGACCGCGTCGTCGTACTGGCTGACCGTGATCACGTCCCGGCTGGTGATCTCCTGGAGCCGGGTGCGGTTCGGGTCGAGGTCCTCGGCGACGCCCCGGACGGTGATGTCCCGGTCCGTCACGATTCCGACGACGTCGTCGCCGCTGGTCACCACCACGTCGCCGATCGCGCTGTCCCGCATCTCCTGCGCGGCGGCGGCGAGGGTGTCGTTGCCGTCCATCGTCACCAACCGGGTCGTCATGAACTCTCCGACCGTTGTCATGGTGCTCCCCTCTCGGTGTCGGCACGGCGGTCTACCCGCCGGCCCCGAGCAGGTAACACGCTGCTCAGCGCAGTTCGGCGGCGACCAGCTCGGCGAGCTGCACCGCGTTCAGTGCCGCGCCCTTGCGCAGGTTGTCGTTGGAGCAGAACAGCGCGAGGCCGTGCTCGACGGTCTCGTCGGCGCGCAGCCGGCCCACGTACGTCGGGTCCTGACCGGCCGCCTGCAACGGCGTCGGGACGTCCGACAGCGCCACCCCCGGCGCGCCGTCGAGCAGTTCCCGGGCCCGCTGCGGGGTGATCGGCCTGGCGAACCGGGCATTGATCTGCAACGAGTGGCCGGTGAACACGGGCACCCGGACGCAGGTGCCGGAGACCTTCAGCTCGGGGATCTCCAGGATCCTGCGGCTCTCGTTGCGCAGCTTCTGCTCCTCGTCGGTCTCGAACGAGCCGTCGTCGACGATCGAACCGGCCAGCGGGAGCACGTTGAAGGCGATCGGCCGGGCGAACGAGCGCGGCGCGGGGAACTCGACGGCCGACCCGTCGTGGGTCAGCGCGGTGGCCCCCTCGACGACCTTGCGGACCTGCTCGTCCAGCTCGGCGACACCGGCCAGGCCGGCCCCGGAGACCGCCTGGTAGGTGGCGACGACCAGGCTGACCAGGCCGGCCTCGTCGTGCAGCGGGCGCAGCACCGGCATCGCGGCCATCGTGGTGCAGTTCGGGTTGGCGACGATGCCCTTCGGCCGGTCGGCCAGGGCGTGCGGGTTGACCTCGGCGACGACCAGCGGCACCTGCGGGTCGGTCCGGAACGCGGACGAGTTGTCGATCACCACCGCGCCGGTCGCGGCGACCCGGGGGGCCAGCTCCTTCGCGGTGCCCTTGCCGGCGGAGAACAGCACGATGTCCAGCCCGGAGTAGTCGGCCGTGGCCGCGTCCTCCACGGTGACCTCGCCGTCCCGCCAGGGCAGGGCACGCCCGGCCGACCGGGCCGAGGCGAACAACCGCACCTGCTCCGCCGGGAACCCGCGTTCCGCCAGCACCTGCCGCATGACCCCACCGACCTGGCCGGTGGCTCCCACAATGCCGATCCTCATGCCCGCGAGGCTACCCAGCCGCAGGCCCGGACCGGGAAGCCTTTCCCACCGCCCGGGTCGCGGCCCGCCCGTCCGGTCACCGCCCGTGCCGGTCGCCGTACCGGAAACCACCCGACGGTACGCCCCGACGCCCCGGAAGATCGGCCGTGGCCGGGCCGTCCGGCCGCAGCATCCGCGCCGCCGGTCCGACCCGGCGCTGACGGGGCGGCGCGACCGGAATCACACCGCCCCGGTCGCGCCGACGCCGGTCAGCCGACGTGGTCGGTCACCTCGCCGAGCCCGGAGGCGACCAGTTCGTCCCGGATCGCCGCCGCGTCGCCCTCGATGACCAGGGTCAACGCCTCCGGATGCAGGTGGGTGGCGGCGGCCGCGGAGACCTGCTCGACGTCGGCGGCCAGCAGCGCCTCCCGCAACCGGGCGTGGTAGTCGTCGGGCAGGTCGTGCACGACCAGGGTGGTCAACGCCGAGGCGATCGCCCGGGGGCTCTGCAACTCGACCGAGAGCTGCCCGGCCCGCCAGGACCGGGCCACCGCCAGCTCGTCCTCGGTCACCCCGCCGGCCCGGGTACGGCTGATCTCGCCGACCGCCTCGACCAGGGCCGGCGCGGTCACCGCCGTCTGCACCCCGGAGCTGACCGCGAACCGGCCGAACCGGCGGGACGAGGCGAAGTCGCCCCGGATCCCGTAGGTGTAGCCGCGTACCTCGCGGATCAGGTGGTTGAGCCGGGAGGTGAACGCCCCGCCCAGCACGGTGCCGGCGAGCGTCATAGGCACGTGGTCGGGGTGGGCGCGGTGCGGCGCCGGGTGGCCCAGCCGCAGCGTGGACTGCACCGACCCGGGCCGGTCCACCAGGATGATCCGCCGCCCGGCGGGCAGCGGCACCTCGATCGGGCCGCCCTGTTCGGCGGGGCCGCCGCCGGTGCCGGCGAACGCCGCCGCGCCCAGCGCGTCGAGGTCGAGGCGGTCCAGGTCACCGGCGACGATCAGGGTGCCGGGGCGCAGGAACCACTCGGAGTGGAAGACCGTGACGTCCTCCACGTCCAGCGCGGCCACCGAGGCGGGGTCGCCGTAGAGCGGACGGCCCCACCGGTTGTCCGCGCCGAACAGGTCGGCGCGCAGCACCGCGTCGGCGCGGGGGCCGGGGTTGGCCCAGTCCATCCGCAGCGCGGTCGCCTCGTCGTCGCGGACCCGGCGCACGTCGTCGGGGTCGAGCCGGGGCGTCCGCACCGCCTCGGCGAGCAGCTCGACCGCCGCGCCGAGCCGGTCCACCGGCACCTGGACGCTGACCTGGAAGCTGTCCCAGTCCAGCCCGGTGACCAGTTCGGTGCCGAGGCCCTCGACGGCGAGCGCGTACCCGGTGGCGTCCCGCTGCGCGGTGCCCTCCTCCAGCGCCTTGGCCAGCACCGCGCCGAGGCCCTCCTTGCCGACCGGTTCCCGGCCGGCGCCCGCGTCGAGCAGCAGCAGCGCGACGGCGAGGTTCTGGCCGGGCAGGTGCGCGGCGACCACCCGGCCACCGGCGACGTCCCGCCGGACCACGGTCGGGAACCGGTACGGGCGGGCGGTGCCCGGACCCGGCCGGGTGGTGATCAGCGTCATCGGGTCTCCTCCGGCAGGTAGGTCAGGGTCACCCGGTCGGCCGGGGTGAGCACGTCGGCGGCCAACTCGGCGATCTGCCCGGCGGTCACCGACAGCCAGCCGGGCAGCCGGTCGGCGGTCCTCGCCGGGTCGCCGAACTGGGTGGCGTACCGGCCGAGCGCGTCGGCCCGGCCGTCCACGGTGGACATCTGCCGCCACCAGGCGGTGCTGAGCAGCGCCTTGGCCCGGTCCAGTTCGGCGGCGGTGACCGGCACGGTGGCGAGTTCGTCGACCACCTCGGCGACCCCGGCGGCGAGCTGTTGCGCGCTCACCCCGGGGCGGGCGGTGGCGGTGGCGATCACCGGCGCCGGGGCGTGCGCCAGGTCCACCCCGTACGCCCCGACCAGGTCGGGCTGGGCGAGCCGTTCGCCGTCGGCGAGGCGCTGGTAGAGCCGGCTGCCCCGGCCGCTGCCGAGCACGGTGGCGGCCACCGTGGCCACGTCGTAGCCGGGACTGCCGAACGGGTGGGTGCGGTGCGCGACGTAGACCCGGGCGGCCGGCACGTCGGCGGTGACCGTCTCGACGACGGGTCGGCCGGTGCCGGCGACGGTGTGCCCGTCCGGTGCGGCGGGGATGTCACCGCGGGCCGGGATCGCCCCGAAGTACCGCTGCGCCAGCGTGAACACCTCGGCGGCGGTGGCGTCGCCGACCACGGTCAGCACGGCGTTGTCGGGCGCGTAGTAGGTCTGGTGGAACGCCTGGAAGGTGGCCAGGTCGGCGGCGTTCAGGTCGGCCATCGACCCGATCGTCGCGTGGTGGTACGGGTGCCCCGGCGGGTAGAGCAGCGGGAGCAGCCGCAGCCAGGCGTCGCCGTACGGGACGTTCTCGTAGCGTTGCCGCCGCTCGTTCTTGACCACGTCCCGCTGGTTGTCCAGCGTCTCCTGGGTGAGCGCGGGGACCAGCCCGCCCATCCGGTCGGCCTCCAGCCACAGGGCCAGTTCCAGGTGTTCGGCCGGGACGGTCTCGAAGTAGTTGGTCCGGTCCGGGTTGGTGGTGGCGTTGAGCGAGCCACCGGCACCCTGGATCAGTTTCATGTGTTCGGTCTTGGCGACGTTGACCGAGCCCTCGAACATCAGGTGCTCGAAGAGGTGGGCGAAGCCGGTCTGTCCCGTCGGCTCGTGCCGGGAGCCCACGTCGTACCAGAGGTTGACCGCGACCGCCGGGGCGGTGCGGTCCTCGCTCACCACCACGCGCAGGCCGTTGTCCAGTCGGGTCGTCTCGATGGGCCAGGGGTAACCGCTGTCGGGCATGACCCGACGCTATCCGATCTCCACGCCCCGGTGGCGACGTGTCGCCACCGGGGCCTGCGGGTCAGCGGTCGGGACGGGTCAGTCGGGGGGTTCGACCGGGGGGACGGTCTCTTCGGAGGTCCGGTGCTCCAGCACCGTGTCGGGGGCGGCCCCCTGGTCGGCCTCGCGGAGGTCCGACTCGGCGAGGATCGCCTCGGCCTGGGCCTGCGGGTCGTCGCTGCCGACCGCTGCCTCCTCGGGCAGCAGGTGGGCCCGGGACTCCACCCGGTCCTGATCGCTCTGCTCGTGGGTCATGGGCACCCTGTTACCCCGTCGGCCCGCCCGCCACGCCGACCCGCCGGTCAGCGGAACGGGCCGCGCACCTCGTAGGTGATCCCGCCGGCGGAGATCCCGGCCGTGCCGCGCTGGGAGGAGAAGTAGAGCCGGCTGCCGTCCGGGGAGAACGCCGGGCCGGTGATCTCCGACGAGGACTGCCCGGTGATCCGCAGGAACGGCGTCACCACCCCGGTCGGGGTGATCAGGTTGATCTCCATGTTGCCGCCGTCCTCGGCGACGTAGAGGTCACCGGAGCGGGTGCCGGTGATGTTGTCCACCCCGGTCAGCGGGGCGGTGCCGCCGGTCACCAGCGAGTCGTCGTACGCCAGGTCGATGCGCTGGCCGACCGCGTCGTACGCCCAGACCCGGTTGTCGCCCTTGGTGGTGAACCAACAGGTGCCGTCGGCGTACCAGCAACCCTCGCCGCCGGTGAACCGCTTCGCCCCGGCGACCTGGTTGCGGGTCGCCGTCGGCGAGCCGTCCGGGTCGGGCACCCGGGCCCAGCTCACCGCGCCGCTGGTGGCGGTGCCGGCGACCAGCACCTCCAGGGTGCCGGCCGACAGGTCGCCCCAGACGGTGGGGCGGAAGCGGTAGAAGCAGCCGTCGCTCTCGTCCTCGGTCAGGTAGACCACCTGACGGACCGGGTCGGCCGCCGCCGCCTCGTGCTTGAACCGGCCCAGCGCCGGGCGCTGTACCGCGGCGGTGCCGCCCTGCGGATAGGTCTCGTAGACGAAGCCCCGGCTGATCTCCTCGCAGGACAACCAGGTGCCCCACGGCGTCGCGCCACCGGCGCAGTTCTGGTTGGTCCCGGACAGGATGCGGTACGCCGAAATGACCGTGCCGTCGGCGGCGAACCGCACCGCCGACGCGCCGCCGCTGGGGGTGACCTCCGAGTTGGAGACGTAGATCCAGCCGGTGCCGGCGGCGAAGCAGGCCCCGCCGTCGGGCGCGGGATGCCAGGTGTACGAGGTGCCCGGCACCACCTGCCGGGAGCGGGCGATCACCCGGCTGGTGAAGCCGGCGGGGAGCTGGATGCCGTTGCCGTCGGCGGTGCCGGGCGGCCCGTAGGGACCGGTGCCCGGCTGGGCCGGTGCGGCCGACGCCGCGCCGGACCAGAGGCTGCCGGCGAAGGCGGCGGCCCCACCGGCGACGGTGGCGCGCAGGACGGTACGACGGTCCATGGGGAACCTCCGGGGGATGCGAGCGGTGCCGCCGAAGTTACCGACGGTGGCAGTGACGGAGGTGAACGTCAGGCGAGGGTCAGCCGACGGGTGGATGAGTCCTTGCCTCCGCCTCGGGTACGCTTGTCGGCGTGACGCGTACGTATCCATGGTTTAGGCAGCCGGCTGCGGAGCCGGTGACCTCACCATGAGCTGACGTCACCGCGTTTCGAGCCGGCCGGGCAGGAGCCTTCGAGCTACCTGCCCTTCTGTTTACGAGCAGCCGGCTCGACCCGGGCACCGGCCCCGGGCACGGTCGGCGGAAGGAATCCCACCGTGACGACCCCGGACAACGGGCCGACCCCGGACAACGGCGCGGTCATCGACCAACGGATCGACCGTGTCGTGCCGCTGACCACCCCCGCCCTGCTCCTGCACGAGCTGCCCCTGGACCCGCCGCTGGCCTCAGCCGTGCTGGCCGGCCGGCGCGACGTCGGCCGGGTGCTCGACCGCGCCGACGACCGGCTGCTGGTGGTGGTCGGCCCGTGCTCGGTGCACGACCCGGCGGCGGCGCTGGAGTACGCGCACCTGCTGCGCGAGGCCGCCGACCGGCACGCCGAGGACCTGTTGGTGGTGATGCGGGTCTACTTCGAGAAGCCGCGCTCCACGGTCGGCTGGAAGGGCCTGATCAACGATCCGGCGCTCGACGGCTCCGGTGACGTGAACACCGGCCTGCGTACCGCGCGGGCGCTGCTGCGCGACGTGGTCCGGCTGGGGCTCCCGGTGGGCTGCGAGTTCCTCGACCCGATCACCCCGCAGTACATCGCCGACACGGTGGCCTGGGGCGCGATCGGGGCCCGGACGGTGGAGAGCCAGGTGCACCGGCAGCTCGCCTCCGGCCTGTCCATGCCGATCGGCATGAAGAACCGCCCCGACGGCAGCATCGGCACCGCCGTGGACGCGATCCGGGCCGCCGGGGTGCCGCACGTCTTCCCCGGCATCGACGTTTCGGGCACCCCGGCGATCATGCACACCCGGGGCAACGCCGACGGGCACCTGGTGCTGCGCGGCGGCGGGGGCCGACCCAACTACGACGCCGAATCGGTGGCCGGGGCGTTGGACCTGCTGCGGGCGGCCGGGCTGCCGGAGCGGCTGGTCGTCGACGCCAGCCACGCCAACAGCGGCAAGGACCACCGCAACCAGCCGAAGGTGGCCGACGACGTGGCCGCCCAACTCGCCGCCGGGCAGCGCGGCATCGTCGGCATCATGCTGGAGAGTTTCCTGCTGGAGGGCCGCCAGGACCTGGACCCGACCCGCGAGCTGACCTACGGCCGGTCGGTCACCGACGCCTGCATCGGCTGGGACACCACGGCCGAGGTGCTGGAGCGGCTCGCCGTCGCGGTGCGGGCCCGCCGGGCCACCCTGCCCACCCCGGCCTGACGGGTTTGACCGTTTCGACCCCGGGTAGCAGGGCGGGGTGACCGACGACGCCGCCGTGCCCGACGACCTGCCCGGGACCGCCCAGCCGGACCTCCGGCAGCTCGACGAGCTGCTGGACGAGATCTACCACGGCCAGGAACGGCTCAGCCAGGCCGACATCTACCGCTCGGCGGTCAGCGCGGACCTGCCGGCGGAGCTGCTCACCCGGGTCGCCGCCCTCCCCGAGGGGGAGTACGCGGTGGACGAGGTGGCCGACCTGCTGGGCGGGTCGGTGGGCTGACCGGCGACGCCGGCGAGAGGAGATCGAGATGTCCGACCAGACCGAACACCACGAGCGGATGCCCGCCCTCGGCCAACCCCCCGAGGGGCGGGACACCCTGCCCGAACCGGACTTCGCCAACGAGCACGACCGGACCGCGGTCGACCGCGACGTGATCACCGGCGCGGACGCCGACGAGCGGGAACCGGAGGCGTCGCGCGGCTGGGCCGGCGAGGACCACGGCACCACCCCCACCTGAGCGGGCGGCGACGGATGACGGAAAGGGGCCGGCGGACACGATCCGCCGGCCCCTTCCGCGTGGTCACCGCTCGTCGTGCCGCCCGCCCTCGGCGGCCTGCTGCGCCACCGCGTACCCCATCTGGAGGAAGTCGGACGCGGCGACGGCGGTCAGCGCGGTCGCCACCAGCCGGGTCAGCCGGGGGGCCAGCACCAGGCCGCCGGTGAGCCCGGTGGCCACCCAGACGGCCAGGCAGAACGGGCAGCTGAGCAGCTCACCGATCGCGTGCCGGGTGGAGCTGCCCTGGTCGCGGACCTGTTCCATCACCTCGCCGCTGCCGATCGGCCGGTCGTAGCGGGTGAACGGGGCCCGCAGCGGGCTGGTCACCGCGTCCTTGGACAGCAGCCGGCTCAGCTTGTGGGTGGCGACGGCGAGCAGCACCACGTCGGCCGGGGCAGGGCGTTCGGGCACCGGCCGGCCGGTGGCCTTCACCAGCGCCGCGATGGAGGCCGTCACCCCGGCGTAGGTGCCCATCGCGGCCAGGTAGCCGCCCAGCGGCCGGTGCTCGTGCGGCGCGTACGCCTGGCGCAACCGCGCCACCTTCTGCTTCAGACCACCGTCGGTCACCGGGTCTCCTCGTTCGTGGGCCGCACCGTCGGGTACGGCGCGTCGGGGTGGGCGGGTGGGGTCAACCCGCGGTCAGGTTCTCGGCGACCTCACGTTCCAGGTTGGCCAGCGATTCGTCGGCCAGTCCGGCGTCCGCGCCGGCGGGCAGGTCCAGCCGGACCCGGGCCCCACCGGCGTCGGCCGGGGCGACCCGCAGCTCGGCCGCGCCGTCCGGGCCGTCCCAGCGGGCGCGCAGTTCGTCGTCGGAGCGGCTGCTCGGGGTCGGGCCGTCGGTCCGCAGCGCCCCGGGCAGCCAGGCGTCGATCCGCTCGGGGTCGGTGGCGGTGCTGAACACCACCTCCGGCGGCGCGGACATGCCGCGCTCGGCGCGGGTGCCCATCAGGCGTCCCGGAGGCGGTGCGGATCCACCTCGCGGCCGGGGTGCCGGGCCAGGTACTCGGTCTCCAGCTCCGCGGTACGGCGCAGGTGGTTGGCGAGCGCCGAGTCGGCGGCGTGCCGCAGCGTGTCGAGCCGGGTGCGGTGCAGGCTGCGCAACTCGCGGATCAGGTCGTCGTCGGCGAGGTCCGCCGGGTCCACCCCGAGCAGCTCGCCGTCGGTCTCGGTGACCACGGTGGCGGCGCGGTGGGCGTGGTCACCATCCCATTGCGGCAGCCGCTGTTCGGTGCTGGAGTCGTCGGAGCGGTGTACTGATTCGGTCATGTCGCCCCCTCGGGTTCGACTGGTCTGGCTGTCTAGACGGTTGCCCCGTCGGGCTGGCACCAAACCAGCGGCGCGGCGGCGGCGGACCCCGGCGGCGCGGCGACTACGACGTCGCGTCGGAGACGCCGGGTCCTGCCGGTACCCTCGACGGCATGAAGCGGCTCTGGACACCGGCGTGGATCGTCCGCCACGTGGCCCTGGTCGTCCTGGTCACGGGATTCCTGGCACTGGGTTGGTGGCAGATCAGCCGGGCCGCTTCCGGTAACACGCTGAGCTGGGCGTACGCGGTGGAGTGGCCGATCTTCGCCGGTTTCGTGGTCTTCGTCTGGTGGCGGGAGGTCCGGCACGCGCTGCGCGCCCCCGACGCCGTTCCCCCGCCGGCCGGGGCGGCACCGACCGGGCCGGCCGCCCCCGATCCGGGCACCCCGGTGGTACGGCGTCCGGTGCGGGTCGCCCGGGTGCCGGCGACCCAGGTCGACGGCGCGGACGACGCCGACCTGGCCGCGTACAACCGCTACCTGACCTGGTTGAACGACAACCCGGGCGCGAGGCCCGGCGACTATCCCGGCTGAGGCCGGTCGGAAGGACGGACGACGGTGGGCGGAGCCCTTACCCGGTACCGCGTGATCGCCTGGATCGTGGGCGTGGCGCTGGCCGTGCTGGTGCTGATCGGCATGCCACTGAAGTACGTGTTCGACGAGCCGATCGTGGTGGCCGTCGTCGGCACCGCGCACGGCTGGCTCTACCTGCTCTACCTGGCCGCCACCTTCGACCTGGGCCGGCGGCTGGACTGGCCGCTCAAGCGGATGCTGCTGGTGATGCTCGCCGGTACGGTGCCCTTCGTGTCGTTCGTCGCGGAGCGCAAGGTGACCCGCGAACTGGCCGCCACCGCGCCGACCCGTACGCCGGAGCCGGTGGGTCGCTGAGCCGGAACCGGCCGCCGACCGGGCCGCGCTGGGGCCGGGTGTCCGGCCCGGCCGCATCCGGGGGCGGCGCGGGCTGCGGCCTCAGCGGGCCGGTCGCCAGTAGGTGGCGGTGGGTGACGCGTCGTCCGCGTCGGGGTAGCGGTGCTGCTCCCGGGCCCGGTGCAGGGCGTCGACCACCTGCTCGAACTGCTCCCGGTCGTCGCTGCTGAACAGCAGCAGCTCCGTGCCGTGGCAGTGGCCGTACAGCTCGTACGCCGGGGGCCGCCAGCGGTCGCCGAGCAGCACCAGCAGCACGGGCAGTAGGCACACCACGCCCAGCGCCAGGTACGCCCCGGCGGTGAGTCGTTCCAGCCCGCCGGTGAAGCCGAGCAGGACGCCGACGGTGCCCGCCCCGACGGCGGCGCAGGTGACGACCCGGACGGCGAGCCGGTCGTGCGGCCCGCGGCCGGTCCGCAGGTGGGTGAGGTCGGCGACGGCGTAGCTGCTGCGCCCGGCGGTGAACCGCACGGTGGTCACCACGATGCCGGGCCGGGCGTAGAGCAGGGTGGTCGGTCGGGACCAGTGTGGCGGTCGGGTGCTGGCGCGGTCTGCCTGCACGGCGTCCTCCCGGGGGCCGACGGAGCCGGTCGCCCACCACCACGCCACCTGCGTACGGCGGGATTCCCGGCCGGGGCTCCATTCTGGTGCCGGCCCACCCCGGCCGCTCTCCGATTTCCGACACATCCGGCGAGCGCGACGTCCCTACGTCGCCGGCATCTGACCACCATTCCGGTTTTATCCGACTATTAGCGCGCGTTCCACGCCGGTATCCGTCTGGAACGACGAATCAGACCTTCCTCGCCTACCTCGCAGAACCCGGTCGCCGGCCGTCCACCCCGGATCAGCGGTGTCACCTGCCACAACGACCCGCCGGAGCGCTCGCCCAACATTCGCCGCTGCTTTGTCTGCGCGTCACTCCCGCCACAGGTTAGGTTGATCGGGCCGGCTCGGTACACGGCCGTCCACCCGGACGGGCCCGGGCCGGTGTCGCCGGGGGCTCAGCATCCTCCGGTGACCGGTGGGAGAGGAGTCTTCCGCTCTTGTCGTCCTTACGGATGCTGCTGCGCACCCTGGTGGTCGCCGGCCTGTCGGCCGCGTTGACCGCCCCGTCGGCCCCGGTCCGGGCCGAGCCCTCGGTCGCCGACCTCACCGCCCGGATCGAGCGGTCCTCGGCCGAGCTGGAACGGATCGTCGAGTCGTACAACAAGCTCAACGAGGAGATAAAGACGAACCAGGCCACCGCGGCCGGACTGCAAGCGCGGATCGGCCCGCTGGAGGTCCAGGCCGCCCAGAGCCGGGCGGCGGTGGGCGAGATCGCGGCCACCGCGTACAAGACCGGTGGGTTGCGGACGGCCGAGGCGATCCTCGACCCGGCCGGCGGCTCGCTTGTCGACCGGCTCGGCACCCTCGACCAGCTCACCCGGCACCGGCAACAGCAGATCGACGGGTACACCGCCGACCAGCGGGCGCTGCTCGACCAGAAGGCCAAGCTGGACGCGACGCTCGCCAGGCAGGCCGCCCAGTCGAAGGCGCTCACCAGGACCAAGAAGCGGATCGAGCAGGATCTGGCGGAGCTCTACGAGATGCGGCGGGCGGCGTACGGTCGGGCGACCGAGGCGCCGGTGAAGAAGCCGAAGAGCGCCGCGCCACCCGACACCTCCGACACGCCGGCCGTCTCCGGCGGCGCCGGGGCTGCCGTCCGGTACGCCTACGGCGCGATCGGCAAGCCGTACGTCTGGGGGGCCGAGGGGCCCGGCGGGTACGACTGCTCCGGCCTGACGCTCGCCGCCTGGCGTGCCGCCGGCAAGCGGCTGCCGCACAACGCGGCGATGCAGTGGAACGCCACCTCCCGGGTCAGCCGTAGCGAGCTGCGCCCCGGTGACCTGGTCTTCTACTCGGGGCTGGGGCACGTCGCGCTCTACGTCGGCAGCGGTCAGGTGATCGACGCGCCGAGTGCCGGGCGCAACGTGCTCAAGCGGAAGATGAACATGATGAGCATCGCCGGCTACGGCCGGGTCCGCTGACCGGCACGGCAACGGCGAACGGCCGGCGTCCCCCTATCGGACGCCGGCCGTTCGCCGTCATTACTACCAGCTCAGGCCGCCTGGAGGCCCTCCGCGCGGGCCAGCTCACGCAGCCGGCCGAGCGCCTGGATCTCCAGCTGGCGGATGCGCTCCCGGGACAGCGAGAACCGGGACGCGACCTCGGTCAGCGAGTGCTCCCGCCCGTCCTCCAGGCCGTACCGGGCCCGCATGATGCCGGCGGACCGGTCGTCGAGGTGGTTGAGCAGGCCCTCGATGCGCTGCCGCTCCAACCCGGTGAGGACGATGTCCTCCGGGGACGGGGCGTCGCTGTCGGCGACCAGGTCACCGAGGTTGGTGTCGCCGTCGTCGCCGACCGGGGTGTCCAGCGACACCGTGTCCTGCGACCAGCGGACCAGCTCGTTGACCCGCTCGACGGTGACACCGAGGGCGGCCGCGATCTGCTCCGGCTCCGGGTCGCCACCCAGCTCACGGGTGAGCTGCCGGGCCACGTTACGCATCCGGTTGACGTCCTCGACCAGGTGCACGGGCAGCCGGACGGTGCGTTCCTGCTGCGCGATGGCCCGGCTGATCGCCTGCCGGATCCACCAGGTGGCGTAGGTGGAGAACTTGTAGCCCCGCTCGTAGTCGAACTTCTCGACCGCACGCACCAGACCGGTGTTGCCCTCCTGGATCAGGTCCAGCATGGGCATCCCGGAGCGCACGTACCGGCGGGCGATCGACACGACCAGCCGCAGGTTGGCCCGGATGAAGAGGTCCTTCGCCCGCTCCCCCTCGACGACCAGCCGCTCCAGGTCGTCCCGGTCGACCCCGGCGGGGACGCGGTCCTCGCCGAGCAGGTGCTCGGCGTAGAGGCCGGCCTCGATCGCCTTGGAGAGGTCGACCTCCTTGGCGGCGTCCAGCAGTGGCGTCCGGGAGATCTCGTGAAGGTAGACGCCGACCAGGTCACGCTCCTCGGCGACCTCGTCGGTTCGCATGCCGATGTTCTTGTCCACGGTGTCCACGGTCCCCTCGCTCGCGCCGGTTGCCCGGTTCCTTGCCATCCCCACGTCCATCAGCCCTCCCCCGTGCAACGCCCCTGCTGCCCGCCGGTGCTGACACCTGCACAACAGTCGAGACGGGTCGGGGATTCCATGTCGTGAGTCGAAAGTGTCACGAATGCCTGAGTACCAGCTGAAAGCCCGGTCCACGTTTGCTGTCAGCGGCCCCGTGGGGCCGGCTGCCGGCTGCGCGATCGCCGCTGGTCGGCACGGGTGTCGGCGGCCGTACGCCGGGCCCCGCGTCATTGCGGCGCCCCGGTAAACCGCGACCCTCGTCACCGCCCGGCTGCGACCGGAGTCACTGCCAGATACGGGCCGGTGGACCGGTCGGTTCACCCGGCGGTCCTGGATTACCCCACGCCCGGAACAACAATCCGTGGCGTGGCCGACGTCCCGGCGACACGGTGTTCTGTGTCACCCCCGCAGGGTGACACCCCGGCGCACCCCGGCAGTGGCAGCCGGCGGCGCTCAGGAGGCGAGCAGGGCGATGGCACCCCGGACCTGGTGCGCGGTCCGGGCCAGCGCGGCGCGGGCCGCGTCGATCCCGGCCCCGGACAGCAGCGAGACCAGGGCCGTCTTCAGGTCGCCGTCGGCCTCGTGCAGGGCCCGCCGGGAGACCTCCTCGGAGCAGCCGGTCGCCTCGATCAGGATGGAGATCATCCGGCCCCGCAGCTTGGCGTTGGTGGCCACCATATCGATCATGAGGTTGGAGTAGACCCGGCCCAGCCGCACCATCACCGCCGTGGAGAAGGTGTTCAGCACCAGCTTCTGCGCGGTGCCCGCCTTCATCCGGGTCGAACCGGTCACCACCTCGGGGCCGGTGTCGACCCCGATGACCACGTCGACCCCGGCCGCCGCCCGGACCTCGGGATTGGCGCACAGCAGCACGGTCGCGGCCCCCCGCTGCCGGGCCGCGTCGAGTGCGCCCAGCACGTACGGGGTGCGTCCGCTCGCCGCCAGTCCCACCACCAGGTCCCCGGCGCTGACGCACCCGGCGGCCTCGCCGGCCCCGCCGGCCAGGTCGTCCTCGGCGTCCTCCACGGCCTGCCACATCGCGTCCGGCCCGCCGGCCAGGTGGGCGCAGAACCAGCCGCGCGGGGAGTTGAAGGTGGGGGCCAGCTCGGCGGCGTCGATCACCCCGAGGCGGCCGGAGGTGCCGGCCCCGAAGTAGTGCACCCGGTGCCCGCCGCGCAGCGCCGTCACCGCGAGGTCGACGGTCACCGCGATCTCGTCCAGGACGGCGGCCACCGCCGCCGGCACCCGCCGGTCGGCGTCGTTGATCACGGTGAGCACGTCCCGGGTCGACATCAGGTCGAGGTCGGTGCTGTGCGGGTTGCGCCGTTCGGTCGGGGCACCGACGCGGACCACCGGCCGCAGGTCGACCACGCCCTCGCCGCCCCGCTGCCCCACCACGTCGTCCGGCCCGACCCGACCGGCGGTCACGAACGCCTCCGACCGCCGCCGACCCGGCGTGTTCGCACCGCCTCTGCGGTGACCTCCAGCGCCCGCCGGGTCCGGGTCCGGTTCCGGGCGGCCACCCCGACGAAGAGGCAGTCCACCACGGTGAGCTGGGCGAGCCGGCTGGCCATCGCCCCGGACCGGTAGGTCGTCTCGCGGGCGGCGGTGGTGAGGACGAAGTCGGCCCGTTCGGTGATCGGTGAGCGGGGGAAGTTGGTCAGCGCGACGGTGACCGCCCCCCGGGAGCGGGCCTGTTCGAGCACCTCGATCACGTCGGAGGTGGTGCCGCTGTGCGAGATGCCGATCGCCACGTCACCCCGGCCGAGCAGGGCGGCGGAGGTCAGCGCGGTGTGCACGTCGGGGAAGGAGAACGCGACCCGACCGATGCGGTGCAGCTTCTGCTGGAAGTCCGAGGCGACGAACCCGCTCGCGCCCGCACCGTAGACCTCGATCCGGCCGGCGCTGACGATCGCCTCGACGACCTGCTCGCAGACGGCCGGGTCGAGCTGCTCGGCGGTCTCCTCGACGGCCCGCGCGTCGTTGAAGGAGATCGTGGCGATGATCTGGGCCAGATCGGCGCCGGGCGGGATGTCCCCGCCGACCACCCGGGCGTCCGGCGGCTCGATCCGACGCGCGGCCTCGGCGGCGAGCCGGATCCGCAACTGCGGGTAGCCGTCCATGCCGACGGACCGGCAGAACCGGATGACGGTGGCCTCGGAGGTCTCGGCGGCGGTGGCGAGGTCGGTGATGGTCCGTCGGGCGGCATCGGCCGGGTCGGCGACGACCAGTCGGGCGACCCGCTGCTCGGCGGGGGACAGCGACGGGAGCAGGCCACTGATGTGGACGATCAGTCCACCCGGCTCGTGACTCGCGGAAATCTTCGGACTTTTCGCCACGGATGAAACTTACTTTCATGAGCCGCGAGCGTCAACCACGACCGCGCGTATCCGACAGGAACTGTCCCCCGGTCCGGGGGCGTGCCGGTCCAGACTCCCATTTGCGCAGCCTGACGCGCCTCGGCCGGTCCGGTGGAATCGGCTCGGTCTACGGGCGGGTCTGCGCGGCGACCGGCTCCCGGGGCCCGCCGACCGCCTGCGGCGCGGACGGCCCGGTGTCGTCCGGCGGATCATCGACGACCGGCCCGGCCTCCTCCGGCGGCAACCAGCGCGCCAGGTGCGCGCGGATCCGCCGGGACACCTCGTCGGGCCCGCCGCCGGCATCGACCACCACGAAACCCGGGTACTCGGGCAGCGACCGGTAGGCCGCGTCGGCGGCGGTCAGCCAACCCATCGTCTCGTGGTCCTCGCCCCGCCGCTCGATCCGCCGGTACGCCTCGGCCGGGTCGACGGCGAGCAGGAAGGTGACCTGGGGTGCGGGGAAGACCCGGTAGCCGGCCCGGGCCAGCCGCTCCCACCGCTGCCCACCGTGCGCCCGGATGCTGGCGTACTGGCAGGCGGAGTAGCGGTCCATCACGGCGGTACGGCCGGTCACCAGGCAACTGAGCAGCGCGGCGGCGATCGCCAGCCAGCGCAGCACGGACTCCACCGCGAGCACGCCGTCCCGGCCCACCAGCAGTTGTGCATCGCTGCGACCGAACCGGTGGGCGAGCCGGCCCAGCCAGCGCCGGCCGCCCGCGTTGCGGTGGTAGGTGGCGGGTCGCCCGGCCGAGGTGAGCGCGGCGGCGAGCCGGTGCGCCTGGGTGGTCTTGCCGGAACCGTCGATGCCGATCAGTGCGACGCGCCGCAGTCGGGTCCCACCGTCGGTAGCGCGCCGCGATCTGGCCACCCTGCACAGGATATCCGACCGGCGCATCCCCCTGTCCGGTCGATGCCCGGACGGGACGAGACGACCGGGACGGGCACACCGGGCAGGTGTGGGCGGGCGGACGGCCGGGTACGCAACGTCATTTCCCACCGACCATCCACGACGGGAGAGACCAGATGGCCGAGCGCGGGGACGTCAGCCTCCTGCACACCCTCAAGCGGGTCGCCGCCGTGCTCAAGCAGAACGAGATCCCCTTCGCCCTCGGCGGCAGCTTCGCCGTCTACGCCCACGGCGGGCACTCCAGCGAGCACGACGTGGACTTCCTGCTCCAGGAGGCGGACGTCGAACGGGCCCTGCAGGCGTTGACCGACGAGGGCTTCACCGCCGAGCGCCCGCCGGAGGACTGGCTGGTCAAGGTCTACGACGACGGGCGGATGGTGGACCTGATCCACCGACCGGTGGAGACCCCGGTGACCCACGAGACCCTCGCCGACACGGTGGTCCGGCCGGTGGACGCCATCCGCATGCCGGTGCTCTCGGCGACCCGGCTGATGGTGCACAAGCTGCTCAGCTTCTCCCAGCACTACTGCGACTTCGCGAGGGGGCTGCCACTGGCCCGTTCGTTGCGCGAACAGATCGACTGGGAGCGGGTACGCAGGGAGACCCAGCACTCGCCGTACGCCGAGGCGTTCCTGATGCTGCTGGACCGGCTCGACGTCGTCCCGTACGGGGGCACGCCGGTGCCGTACGCCCGCATCCCCGAGGGAAGGGAGACCCCGTGACAGAGCACAGCGCCGGCCCGCCGGACGCCTACGTGGAGGCGGAGATCCAACGGCTGCTGACCGAGGACCCGGACGTCGCCGAGCAGGGCATCACCGTGGTCCACCGGGAGACAGGGCTGGTCCTTACCGGCGAGGTGGAGAGCCCGCAGCGCCGGGCGGAGATCCTGCGCCGGGTGGCCGAGCGGTTCCCCGACGAGGCGATCACCAGCGACATCGGGGTGATCCGCACCCAGGCGCCGGTGCAGGTCGAGGAGTTGCCGTGAGGAGGACCCGATGATCCGGATCGCCGCGGTCGGCGACGTGCACCTGGACGCCGACGTGCTGGGTCGGTTCCGCCCGGCCCTGGAGGAGTTGCCCGACTGCGCCGACGTGCTGCTGCTCGCCGGCGACCTGACCCGGCACGGCACCGAGGCCGAGGCACGCTGCGTCGCCGAGGAGTTCGGCGGCCTCGGGGTGCCGGTGGTCACCGTGCTGGGCAACCACGACCACCAGTGCGACCAGGTGCCGCAGGTGGTCAAGGTGCTCCAGGATGCCGGGATCACCGTGCTGGAGGGAACCGGCACGGTGCTGGAGTGCCCCGGCGGCCGGCTCGGGGTGGCCGGCGTCAAGGGCTTCGGCGGCGGGTTCGCCGGGCGGTGCGCCAGCGACTTCGGCGAGCCGGAGATGAAGTCCTTCGTCCGGACCAGCAACGAGAGCGCGGCGGCGTTGGGCGAGGCGCTGCGCGGGCTGGACTGCGACCTGCTCGTCGCGCTGACCCACTACGCCCCGGTGCCGGACACCCTGGCCGGCGAGCCGCTGGAGATCTATCCGTTCCTCGGGTCGTACCAGCTCGGTCAGGCGATCGACTCGGCGCCGACCGCGCTCGCCCTGCACGGGCACGCGCACGCGGGCAGCGAGCGCGGTGTCACCCCGGGCGGGGTACGCGTACGCAACGTCGCCCATCCGGTGATCAAACAGGCGTACAGCGTCTTCCATCTGGGCGGTGATCAGATCGACTGAGAACCAGGTTTTCGGAATCGGGACGCCGGGTATTCAGCAGCCATGGAGCTGATTCTCTGGATTCTCGCAGTCGTACTCGTGGTCGCCGGCATCCTCGCGCTGTTCCGCCGGCAGATCCTGTGGGGCATCGTCCTCATCGTCGTCGGCCTGTTGGTCGGCCCGGGTGGTGTCAGCATCTTCAATTGACGCCGGTACCCGCACAAGACCCGCCGGGGTCGTCGCCCCCGGAAGCTCCGTCCTCCCAGACAGGAGCGTCCGGCACCGACGACCCCGGCGCCGTGCTGTCCGGGGGCCACAAACGGGGGTTTGGGAGGGCGTACCCGGGAAATATCTCGACCATGGAGATAACCCGGAGCGACCGGCGGACCGGCACGGCGCGGACCTGGTGGGTGCTGCTCGGCTTCGGCGCGGCCGTCGCGGCCGCCGCCGCGATCGGCGGGTTGGGGGTGTCCGGCACCCGCGACGAGTACGCCTCGCTCCAGCAGCCGGCGTGGGCCCCGCCGGGTTGGCTGTTCGGCCCGGTCTGGACCGTATTGTACGCGCTGATCGCGGTCGCCGGCTGGCTGGTCTGGCGGCGGGTCGGCTTCGGCCCGGCGCTGTGGGCGTGGACGGTCCAGCTGGTGCTCAACGCGATCTGGACCCCGCTGTTCTTCGGCGCGGGACGCTACGGCCTGGCCTTCGCCGAGATCGTGCTGATGTGGCTGGCGATCGCGGTGACGGTGGCCGCCTTCCGGCGGGTCTCCCGGCCGGCGGCGGCCCTGCTGCTGCCCTACTGGGCCTGGGTCACCTTCGCCGCCGCGCTCAACTTCGCGATCTGGCAGCTCAACGGCTGACCGGGCACCGGGCCCGGCGGCCCGGTGCCCGGCGGGCTCAGCAGCGGGGCACGTTGGGGATGTAGCCGTCGTGGCCGGTGTAGACGTAGGCGTCGGCGATGAACCGGCCGGAGCCGATCCGGTCCCAGATCGCGCTGGTGCCGTAGGTGCCGGTGACCGTGGTGCCGCTGGTCTGGCAGCCGATGGTGACCTTGGTGCCGTCGGCGACCGTGCCGACCGACGCGTAGCCGGTGCCCGGCCCGGAGCGCACGGTCAGTGGCGAGCCGGCGGTGTCGACCGTGCCCGACCCGGTGCCGCTGGAGCAACCGTTCCCGCTGGTGTACGTCTTAGTGCCCCAGTACAGGGCGAGCGTGCCGTTGAACTTGACCTTGATGTCGTCGCCGTTGAGGCGCTGCTCGTAGTGCAGGTGCGGGCCGGTGGAGCCGCCGGTGCTGCCGACCCAGCCGATCACCTTGCCGTAGCCGACCTGCTGGCCGACCGAGACGTTGAAGCCGTTGAGGTGGGCGTAGTAGGTCGTGTAGCCGCCGCCGTGGTCGATCCGGACGTACTTGCCGTAGCTCGTGCCGCCGAGGTCGGTGACCCGGTCGACGGTCCCCGGGGCGCTGGCGACCACCGGGTCGCCGAGGTCGTCGGTGCGGTTGAAGTCGATCGCGTTCGCCGGGCTGTGGTCCGACCGGGTCTGGCCGGACCAGGACTGGTTGCAGGGGAAGGGCACCTTGAACGTGGGCGCGGCCCAGGCCGGACCGGCCGGGACCAGGGTCCCGGTAACCAGCAGGGCCGCCGCCAGCAGGCTCCACCGTCTGCGCACCGCACACCTCCGATGTCGAGATCCTTCAATGTCCTGCGTTGAGGGTGGCAGATATCGCCATCGATGCCAACCCGCGCCGACCCCTGTCGACCCCTACCCGGTGAGCACAGGTGGGAGCGCATCCACCTGCGGTAGCGGATTTCGGGATTGTTACCGGGCCGTGTCCGCCAGGGGGTGGACCGATGGGGATGCAAGCGCTTACATGTGAGGACGACTCATCGGACCGGCGTCGGGTTCCCCCACCTGTGGGCGCGCCGGCAAGGAAGGAGAACGGCATGGCGTTTGCCAGATCACGCCAGGCTCTCGCGATCGCCGGCGTGCTGGGGCTGGCGCTCGGCGCCACCGCCTGTGGCACCGGCAACGACAAGAAGAGCAGCAACGCGGGTTCGGCCGAATGCGCCGCATACGAGAAGTACGGTGACAACGACGGCAAGAAGGTCACGATCTACTCGTCGATCCGGGACATCGAGGCCGACCGGCTGGCCCAGTCCTGGAAGCAGTTCGAGGACTGCACCGGCATCGAGATCGACCACGAGGGCTCCGGCGAGTTCGAGGCCCAGCTCCCCGTCCGGGTGCAGGGCGGCAACGCGCCCGACCTGGCCTTCATCCCGCAGCCGGGTCTGGTCAAGCGGTTCGTCGACGGCGGCAACCTCAAGCCCGTCGCCGCCGCCACCAAGACCGAGGCCGAGGCGAACTTCTCCCCCGACTGGCTGAAGTACACCACCATCAACGGCCAGTTCTACGGCGCCCCGCTGGGCTCGAACGTCAAGTCGTTCGTCTGGTACTCGCCGAAGACCTTCAAGGAGAAGGGCTGGGCGGTCCCCACCACCTGGGACGAGCTGATCAAGCTCTCCGACACGATCGCGGCCAGCGGCACCAAGCCGTGGTGCGCCGGCATCGAGTCCGGTGACGCCACCGGCTGGCCGGCCACCGACTGGATCGAGGACGTGCTGCTGCGTACGGCCGGGCCCGAGGTCTACGACCAGTGGACCACCCACGGCATCCCGTTCAACAGCCCGCAGGTCGCCGACGCCCTCAACCGGGCCGGCACCATCCTCAAGAACGACAAGTACGTCAACGGCGGCTTCGGCGGCGTGAAGAGCATCGCCACCACCTCCTTCCAGGAGGCCGGCGTGCCGATCACCACCGGCAAGTGCGCCCTGCACCGGCAGGCGTCCTTCTACGCCAACCAGTGGCCCGAGGGCACCAAGGTGGCCGAGGACGGCGACGTCTTCGCGTTCTACTTCCCGTCGATCGACGCGGCCAAGGGCAAGCCGGTGCTGGGTGGCGGCGAGTTCGTCGCGGCCTTCACCGACCGTCCCGAGGTCCAGGCGGTGCAGACCTACCTCGCCTCCGGCGAGTACGCCAACAGCCGCGCCAAGATCGGTGACTGGGTGTCGGCGAACAAGAAGCTCGACCTGGCCAACGTCCCGAACCCGGTGGACAAGCTCTCCGTGGGCATCCTCCAGGACCCGAAGACCGTCTTCCGCTTCGACGGCTCCGACCTGATGCCGGCCGCGGTCGGCAACGGCACCTTCTGGAAGGGCATGGTCGACTGGATCAACGGCAAGGACACCACCACGGTGCTGAACGGCATCGAGACCAGCTGGAAGTGATCTGAGACGGGTGGCCCGGTCCGCACGGTGCGGACCGGGCCACCCGTCGGATACGAACCCTTGAGAGGGAGGGTCGATGGAGTTCGACTTCGCTGAGGAACAGCCGAAGTTCCTCATGCTGATGTACGGGCTGATCGCTTTCGTCGCGGTGGTGGGCGGTCTGCTCCTGCTCCTCGACGTGGTGCCGGCCTGGTTCGCCCGCCGTCGGGAGGCGCAGCTGGTCGCCGCCTCGACCGGTGGTGGTCCCCTGCCCCGCCGACGCAAGCCGAGGGAGGGCCTGTTCGCGCTCTTCTTCCTGCTGCCGACGCTGCTGCTGCTCTCCGTCGGGCTGGTGGTGCCGGCGCTGCGCACCGTGCTGCTCTCCTTCATGGACGCCGGCAGCGACAACTGGGTGGGGCTGCGCAACTACGGTTGGATGTTCTCCGAGGACTCGATCGTCCGGGTACTGCTCAACACCCTGATCTGGGTGCTGCTGGTGCCGCTGGTCGCCACCACGTTCGGCCTGCTCTACGCCGTGATGGTGGACAAGGCCCGGTTCGAGTCCATCGCCAAGTCACTGATCTTCCTGCCGATGGCGATCTCGTTCGTCGGGGCCAGCATCATCTGGAAGTTCGTCTACGCCTACCGCAGCGAGGAGCAGGACCAGATCGGCCTGCTCAACCAGATCGTGGTCAGCCTCGGCGGCGAACCACGGCAGTGGCTGCTCGACTCACCGCTGAACACCTTCCTGCTCATCGTGATCATGGTGTGGATCCAGGCCGGTTTCGCCATGGTCGTGCTCTCCGCAGCGATCAAGGCGATCCCGGCGGACATCGTCGAGGCGGCCCGCCTCGACGGGGTCAGCCCGTGGCAGATGTTCTGGCAGATCACCATGCCGAGCATCCGGCCCGCGCTGATCGTGGTCGTGGTGACCCTGTCGATCGCCACGCTGAAGGTCTTCGACATCGTCCGGACCGCCACCAACGGCAACTACGACACCAGCGTGATCGCCAACGAGATGTACAACCAGGCGTTCCGGTACGGCGAGAACGGGCAGGGCTCCGCCCTGGCGGTCTTCCTCTTCATCCTGGTGGTCCCGATCGTGATCTACCAGATCCGCAACCTGCGTCAACAGCGGGAGGGCTGAGATGACCACCGCCACGCCCACCGTCGGAGCCGGGGCCCAGGCCACCGGGAAGCCGACAAGCGCCGCCGGCCGGGTCCGTAGCCGGCTCAACAGCCGTACGGCCACCCTGGTCTCGATCGTCATCGCGCTGCTCTGGACGATCCCGACGTTCGGCCTGTTCGTCTCCTCGTTCCGGCCCGAGGCCGAGATCAAGTCCACCGGGTGGTGGACCTTCTTCACCGACCCGCAGTTCACCCTGGAGAACTACCAGGACGTCCTGTTCGGCTCCTCCTCGTCGTCGGGTCAACTCGCCAGCTACTTCATCAACTCGCTGGCCATCACCATCCCGTCGGTGCTCTTCCCGCTGGCGTTCGCCTCACTCGCCGCGTACGCGTTGGCCTGGATCAACTTCCGGGGACGGGACTGGCTCTACATCGCGATCTTCGCGATGCAGATCGTGCCGTTGCAGATGGCCCTGGTGCCGCTGCTGAAGTTCTTCTCCACCGGGGTCACCCTCGCCGGCGTCCAGCTGATGCCGGCCTGGAACCTGGTGGACGAGCAGAAGTTCGCCCAGGTGTGGTTCGCCCACACCTGCTTCGCCCTGCCCTTCGCGGTGTTCCTGCTGCACAACTTCATCTCCCAGCTCCCCCGGGACCTGATGGAGGCGGCCCGGGTCGACGGGGCCACCCACCCCAAGATCTTCCGCACCATCGTGCTGCCGCTGATCACCCCGGCGCTGGCGGCGTTCGGCATCTTCCAGTTCCTCTGGGTCTGGAACGACCTGCTGGTCGCGCTGATCTTCGCCGGTGGCGGCAACGAGACCGCCCCGCTCACCGTGCGCCTGGCCGAGATGGCCGGCACCCGGGGCAACGAGTGGCAGCGGCTCACAGCCGGCGCGTTCGTCTCGATCGTCGTACCGCTGGTGGTGTTCCTGTCGTTGCAGCGCTTCTTCGTGCGCGGCCTGCTCGCCGGGAGCGTCAAGGGTTGACGGCCGTCCGTCGCCGCCCGGTGCTGCCGGGCGGCGACGGGGACGGGCGCGGAGCGGGGGAACGACAGCGTGACGAGAATCGACGACGTGGCCCGGCTGGCCGGGGTCTCCACGGCCACGGTCTCCCGGGCGTTGCGCGGCCTGCCGACGGTGTCGGCCGCGACCCGCCGCCGGGTGCTCGCCGCCGCCGAACAGCTCCAGTACGCGGTCTCGCCGAGCGCCTCCCGGCTGGCCGGTGGCCGCACCGGCACGGTCGCCGTGGTGGTGCCCCGGATCACCAGGTGGTTCTTCGGCACCGTCGTCGAGGCGGTCGAGGACTTCCTCCACCAGTCCGGCTACGACCTGCTGCTCTACAACCTCGGCGGGCGCGAGCAGGTACGGCAGCGGGTGCTGCGCACCGCCAACCTGCACAAGCGGGTGGACGCGATCATGCTGGTCGCCACCCCGCTGCGCCCGGCCGACCTGACCGCCCTGGCCGAGCTGGACCTGCCCGGCATCACGATCAGCTCCGGCAGCACCGTCCCCGGCTGGCCCTGCGTGCGGATCGACGACGTGGCCGCGGCGCGGACGGCCACCCGGCACCTGCTCGACCTGGGCCACCGGCGGATCGCCCACATCTCCGGCGACCCCGACGACGAGCTGGCCTTCACCACCCACACCGACCGTCGCCGGGGCTACCGGGAGGCGCTGCGCCGCGCCGGGCTACGCCCCGACCCCCGCCTGGACATGGAGTCGCAGTTCACCATCGACGGCGGCAACCGGGCCACCGTCGAACTGCTGGCCCGGGGCGAACCACCGACGGCGATCTTCGCCGCCTGCGACGAGATCGCGATGGGCGCGATGACCGCGCTGCGCGACGCCGGGCTGCGCGTCCCGCAGGACGTCAGCGTGATCGGCGTGGACGACCACGACCTGTCCGCCGTGCTCGGGTTGAGCACCATCGCCCAACCCGCCGCCGAGCAGGGCCGGCTCGCCGCCCGGCTGCTGCTCGACCCGCTGGGCGCCGGCACCGTCGAGCCGGCGGCCGACCGGGTGCCGGCCCCACGCGGGCCCGGTGCGCACGGCCCCGCGCCGGCCCCACCGGTGATCCTCCCCACTCGCCTGGTGGTACGGGAATCGACCGGCCCGCCCCGGGCAAACTGAACGGATTCGACCGCACGGCCCGACCGGCTCGACACAGGGAGAAGGCTCTGAACACCGACGCGAGGCAGCAGGAACAGTCCGTGGGCGTGGCACCCGGATGGTGGACCGAGGCTGTCATCTACCAGATCTATCCGCGTTCCTTCGCCGACTCCGACGGTGACGGCATCGGTGACCTGCCCGGCATCACCGCCCGGCTCGGGCACCTGGCCGAGCTGGGGGTCGACGCCGTCTGGCTGTCGCCGTTCTACCCGTCGCCGCAGGCCGACGCGGGCTACGACGTCGCCGACTACCGCGACGTCGACCCGCTGTTCGGCAGCCTGGCCGACGCCGACAGGTTGATCGCCGAAGCCCGCGCGAAGGGTCTCAAGGTCATCGTCGACCTGGTCCCCAACCACACCTCGTCGGCGCACCGGTGGTTCCGGGCCGCCGTCGCCGCCGCTCCCGGCAGCCCCGAACGGGCCCGGTACATCTTCCGCGACGGCCTCGGCCCGGACGGTGCCGAGCCGCCCAACGACTGGCAGAGCGTCTTCGGCGGCCCCGCCTGGACCCGGCTCGTCGAGCCCGACGGCCGGCCCGGCCAGTGGTACCTGCACCTGTTCGACACCGCCCAGCCGGACCTCAACTGGGACAACCCGGAGATCCGCGCCGAGTTCCTCGACGTGCTCCGGTTCTGGCTGGACCGGGGCGTCGACGGCTTCCGGGTGGACGTGGCGCACGGCCTGATCAAGCAGGCCGACCTGGCCAACTGGGAGGAGCCGCAGGAGATCCTCTCCGGCAACGAGGCGGACAAGCCGCGTCCGCCGATGTGGGACCAGGACGGCGTCCACGAGGTCTACCGCGAGTGGCGGCGGGTGCTGGACTCCTACGACGGCGACCGGATCCTCGTCGCCGAGGCGTGGGTGGAGCCGGCCGAACGGATCGCCCGCTACGTCCGCCCCGACGAGATGCACCAGGCGTTCAACTTCGAGTACCTGCTCGCCGCCTGGACGGCTCCCGCCCAGTACGCGGTGATCACCCGTTCGCTGGAGGCCACCGACGCGGTCGGGGCCCCCACCACCTGGGTGCTGTCCAACCACGACGTCATCCGGCACGCCTCCCGGCTGGGGCTGTCCGCCAAGGGTGGCCGGCCCAACGGCATCGGCATCGGCGACCCCCAGCCGGACGCCGCGCTGGGCCTGCGCCGGGGCCGGGCGGCCACCCTGCTGATGCTGGCCCTGCCCGGCTCGGCCTACCTCTACCAGGGCGAGGAGTTGGGGCTGCCGGAGCACACCACGCTGCCCGACGAGTCCCGGCAGGATCCGACCTGGGAGCGCAGCGGCCACACCCAGCGCGGTCGGGACGGCTGCCGGGTGCCGATCCCGTGGGAGGCCGACGCCCCGTCGTACGGCTTCGGCCCGGCCGACGCCAGTTGGCTGCCGCAACCGCCGCTGTGGGCCGAGTACGCCCTGGACCGGCAGCGGGGGGTGCCCGGCTCGACGTACGAGACGTACCGGACCGCGTTGCGGCTGCGCCGCGAGCACGCCCTGGGCCGGGGGACGCTGGAGTGGCTCTCCTCCGGCGACGAGGTGCTGAGCTTCCGCAACGGCGGGCTGACCGTGCTGACCAACTTCGGCACGGCCGCGGTGCCACCGCCGGACGGGGATCTGCTGCACAGCAGCGCGCCGTTGGACGCCGACGGCCGCGTCCCCACCGACGTGACGGTCTGGGTCCGGCACTCCTGACCCGTCCCGGCACCGTCGGGCGCTACACCCACGTCGGGCGCTACACCCACGTCGGGCGCTACACCCACGTCGGGCGCTGCACCCACGCCGGGTGCAGCGCCCGGCGGTGCCTACACCCGGCTGGCGCAGCGCCCGACGATGCCGGCGCTCCGGCTCCCGGTGGCACCCGGTGGTGAGGGACGGGACCGGCCCCCGGTACACCCGGTCGCGTCCTTTCGAGCTGATGACGTCAGCGACTCACCGGCCCGCAGGATGCGCCCCCCACCGACGTGACGGCAGCGGTTCAGTGGCCGGAAGACTCGCCCCCACCGATCCGCCGGAAACGTCCCGCCCCCGCCCGCACCGGCACCGTCCCAGCCGGGACGCAGGGCCGGCAAACAGCGGGACGGCCGAACGGCGACGCGTTCGGGTTGGCTGGTGATCCGTTGACGTCATCAGCTCGAAAGGACCCGACGGGGTGTACCTGGCCCGGCCCGACCGCGCGGGAGTGGCGCGACCCGTCCCCGACCGCGTGGGAGTGGCGCGACCCGTTCCCGACCGCGTGGGAGCGGCGCGACCCGTCCCCGACCACGCCGGGGGCGGCACGACCCACACGCGAGCAGCACGACCGGGCACGACCACGCGGGAGCCACCGGGCCACCGCCACCCCGGCGACCCCGGCGACCCCGGCACCCCGACCACCCGGGCACCCCGGCGACCCCGGGCACGGCCGGGCGTCGCCCCGCCGCCGCCCGGTCCGCGCCCGGCGGGCAGGTCAGTGGCGGTCGGCGCGGTCGTGCAGCAGGTCACCCACGGCGGCGATGTCGCCTGGCGACGTGCGGGAGGCCAGCCAGTACATCAGCCCGGTGGGGATGAAGAAGAGCTGGAACGCGGCCAGCCCGACGGCGTAGTTGAGCGGCGGCGGAAAGGCCGCCCGCAGTGCGTGGAAGGCCGCGCCGACCAACCCGTTGCCGGCGGCCCGGCCGACCCCGTTGACCAGGTTGCCCAGGCTGTAGACGGTGCCCCGGTGCTCCGGCGGGTTGACGTCGGCGATCAGGGCGAACCAGTTCGGCGAGTTGGCCGAGGTCAACGCCAGCGCGACGACGGCGGTGAGCAGGCTCAGCCCGACCGTCGGCTCGGTCACCACGCTGGCCAGCACGGCACCCACCACCGCGCCGGTGCCGCCGCCGTCGGGCACGTCGATCCGGATCGGCACGAAGAACAACACCAGGTAGAACGGCAGCGCCGCGAGCACGCCGACCGCCGCGACCAGCGCCCTGCCCCGGGGGGTACGCCGTTGCAGCGCGTCCCCGGCCAGCCCGCCGACGATGGAGAACACCCCACCGAGCTGGAACAGGGTGGCGAAGACGCTGCCCACCACGACCGCCGTCGCCGTCGAGTAGCCCTGTTCCTGCGCCCGCTCGGCGAACAGCACCGGCAGCCACACCAGCGACCCGAACGCCGCCTGCGCGGTGAGACCCTGCAGGATCAGCCACCGGTTGGTCCGCCGGCCCAGGATGCGCGGCAGGTCGGAGCGGGTGATCCGGTAGTCGTACTCGACGCCGGCCTCGATCGCCGCAGCCAGCTCCGGTTCGCTCTGCCCACGCCGGATGTCGTAGGTCAGCAGGTAGGCCACCGTGGCGGCCAGGCCGACCACGGTGAGCAGCAGGAACGGGCGTCGCCAGTCGGTCGCGCCGAGCAGGCCGCCGGTGAGCGTGCCGGCCAGGGTGCCGACCCCCTGGGACAGCCCCCAGAAGCTCATCACCAGCCCCCGGCGGCGCGGGGAGATCAGGTCGGTGACCACGGAGAACCCGACCGAGCCGACCGCGCCCAACCCGACCGCGGCCACCAGCTGCGCGGCGAGGAACGTCGGGAGGCCGGTGGCGAACGCGCTGCCACCGGTGCCGGCCGCCCAGACCAGCGTGCCGACCATCAGCAGCGGCTTGCGGTTGGTCCGGTCGCCGACGTACGCCCAGGCCACCGCCGCGACCGCGCTGACCAGGAAGCTCACCGCCGTGACCAGGCCGAGCATCCGCTGCGGCACACCCAGCGCCCCGGAGATCGGCCCGTACAGCGGGGGCACCAGGCCGATCGCCACGTTGTCCAGGGAGGCGAGCAACACGAACACCACGACGCTGTAGAGGCGGTGCGCCGCGTTCCCGCGCCGGGAGGTCCTGCTGCCGGTCATGTCCGGCAGCCAACCAGGTACGCCGCCCGGCCCGACGGGCACCCCCACCGGACCGGCCCACCCGGGGCGGAACCGGTCGTCGGCCGGTGACCGGCCCCCGTGCGCCGGTCACCGGCCGACGTCGTCGGTCGGGTGGGTCACTCCCCGGGCACGGCCACCCGGTCGAGGGTGTGGTCGCGGGCCTCGGCGTACCGCTGGCGGATGGCGGGGACGGGCTCCGCCGCGTACTCCTCGGTGTCCTTCGGTGCCCAGTCCGGTGGCGTCGCGCCACCCAGGGCTACCCAGGCGGCCTGGCGGGCCGCGCCGTCGGCGACGTACTCCCCGGGCGGGGGCACCACCACGGGACGGCCGAAGACCTGCGGCGCGATCCGGCGGACCGCCGCCGAGCGGGCCCCGCCGCCGACCAGGATCACCCGCTCGACCGTCGCCCCCTGGGCGACCAGCGCGTCGAGGCCGTCGGCCAGCGCGCAGAGCATCCCCTCCACCGCCGCCCGGGCCAGGTGCGCCGGGGTGGCGGTACGCAGGGTGAGGCCGTGCACCGAGCCCGTGGCGGTGGGGCGGTCCGGGGTCCGCTCCCCCTCCAGGTAGGGCACCATGACCAGGCCGTCGGCCCCCGGCGGGGCGCTCAACGCCAGCTCGGACAGGGTGTCGAGGTCGACACCGAGCAGCGTCGCCGCCGAGTCGAGCACCCGGGCCGCGTTGAGCGTGCAGACCAGCGGCAGGAACCGGCCGGTCGCGTCGGCGAACCCGGCCACCGCGCCACCGGCATCGGCGGCCGGCGTGTCCGCCACCGCGAAGACCGTGCCCGAGGTGCCGATCGAGACGACCACGTCGCCCGGACCGGCACCGACCCCCAGCGCGGCGGCGGCATTGTCCCCGGTGCCGGGGCCGAGCAGGACGTCCCCGCCCGGCACCGCCCGGCCGTCGCCGAGCACGGCCGGGTCGAGCACGCCGGCCTGCGCGGCCGGGCCGAGCACCGTGGGCACCTCGACGACCCGACCGAACGCCTTCTCCAGCAGGTCGGGGCGGTACTGCCCGGTCACCGGCGACCAGTAGCCGGTGCCGCTGGCGTCACCCCGGTCGGTGCGCAGCGCCGCCAGGCCGGGGGCGCCCGCCAACCGCCAGGTCAGCCAGTCGTGCGGCAGGCAGACGGCGGCGACCCGGGCGGCGTGCTCCGGCTCGTGCCGGGCCAGCCAGCGCAGCTTGGTGGCGGTGAAGCTGGCCACCGGGACCAGCCCCACCGCGTCGGCCCAGAAGCGGCGGCCGGTCTCCCCGCCGCCGGCCTCGGCGATCAGGTCCCGGGCCGCGTCGGCGGACCGGGTGTCGTTCCACAGCAGCGCCGGCCGGACGACCTCGCCCGCCTCGTCGAGGCAGACCATGCCGTGCTGCTGACCGGCGACCGACACGGCCGCCACGTCGGCCAGCCCGCCGGCCGCCTCGACGGCGGCCAGCAGGGCATCCCACCAGGCCCGTGGGTCGACCTCGGTGCCGTCCGGGTGCGGCGCGCGGCCCTCACGGACCAGCGCGCCGGTCTCCGCGTCCCGGACGACCACCTTGCAGGACTGGGTGGACGAGTCCACCCCGGCGACGAGCGGCATGCCGGGCCGCCTCAGCGCGCGCCGAGCAGGTGCTCGACGGCGAGCTGGTTGAGCCGCACGAAGGCGAAGCCCTTCGCGGCGGTCGCGTCCACGTCGAACTCCTCGAACGCGGACCGGTCGGCGAGCAGCCCGGCGTAACCCTCGCCGTCGCCCAGCGTCGGGCTGGCCAGCTCGCCGACCTTGCTGGCGGCGAGTGCCTCGACCACCTCCGGGTCGGCCCGGAACGCCGCCGCGCGCTCCTTGAGCAGCAGGTAGGTCGCCATGTTGGCCTCGGCCGACGCCCACACCCCGGCGATGTCCTCGGTGCGGGAGGGCTTGTAGTCGAAGTGGCGCGGGCCGTCGTACGCCGGGCCACCGTTGGGGCCGCCGTTCTCCAGCAGGTCGACCAGGGCGAACGCGTTCATCAGGTCGCCGTGGCCGAAGACCAGGTCCTGGTCGTACTTGATACCGCGCTGGCCGTTGAGGTCGAGGTGGAACAGCTTGCCCTGCCAGAGCGCCTGGGCGATGCCGTGGGCGTAGTTGAGGCCGGCCATCTGCTCGTGCCCGACCTCGGGGTTGAGGCCGACCATCTCGGGACGCTCCAGCTGGGAGATGAACGCCAGCGCGTGCCCGACGGTGGGGAGCAGGATGTCGCCGCGCGGCTCGTTCGGCTTGGGCTCGATGGCGAACCGCAGGTCGTAGCCCTGGTCGACGACGTACTGGCAGAGCACGTCGACGGCCTCACGGTAGCGGTCCAGCGCCGCCCGGATGTCCTTGGCGACGTCGTACTCGGAGCCCTCCCGGCCACCCCACATGACGAAGGTCTTGGCGCCCAGGTCGGCGGCGAGGTCGACGTTGCGCAGCACCTTGCGCAGCGCGTAGCGGCGCACGTCGCGGTCGTTGCTGGTGAAGCCGCCGTCCTTGAACACCGGGTGGGTGAAGAGGTTGGTGGTCACCATCGGCACGACCAGACCGGTCTCGTCGAGGGCCTTGCGGAACCGGGCGAGCTGGGCCTCCCGGGCGGCGTTGTCGGCACCGAACGGGATCAGGTCGTCGTCGTGGAACGTGATCCCGTACGCGCCCAGCTCGGCGAGCCGGTGCACGGCCTCGACGGCGTCCAGCTCGGGGCGGGTGGCGTCACCGAACGGGTCACGGGCCTGCCAGCCCACCGTCCAGAGCCCGAAGGAGAACTTGTCGGCGGGGGTGGGACGGGGTGCCATGGCAGACCTCCGGTGGGGATGATGATGGTGGCGGTGGGTGGGTCACCCGCAATTTGTTCAGTGGTTGAATTAAATGGCCGTGCTGTGGCACTGTCAAGGGGTGACCGACACCCGGACCGCCGGCGCGGTCCGCCAGGGAAGCCTGCGCGAACTCAACCTCGCCGTGGTGCTGCGGCGGATCGCCACGACCGACCGGCCGCCGTCGCGGGCCGAGATCGCCGCCGACACCGGCCTGACCCGGGCCACCGTGTCGGCCGTCGTCGACGACCTGATCGCCGGCCGGCTGGTCACCGAGGCCGACCCCGCGCCCCGCACCGGCGCCGGCCGACCCGCCCGGGGACTGCTGCTCGGCGACACCGGGCCGGCGGGGCTCGGCCTGGAGGTCAACGTCGACTACCTCGCCGCCTGCGTGGTCGACCTCACCGGCGCCGTCCGGCACCACGAGGTACGCCGGGTCGACCTGCGCCCGCTCTCCCCCGCCGACGCGCTCACCGACCTGGTCGCCCTGGCCCGCCGGGCGCGTACCGCCGCCGACGCCGCCGGGCTCGGCCTGGCCGGGGCCGCCCTGGCCGTACCGGGGCTGGTCGACGCGCGCGGCCTGGTCCGGCTCGCCCCCAACCTCGGCTGGCGGGACGTCGACGTGCCGGCCCTGCTCGCCGACCACCCCGCCCTCACCGACCCGGTCGACGGGGTGCCGCCGCTGGTGGTGGAGAACGAGGCGAACCTCGCCGCGCTGGGCGAGCTGCACGCCCGCCCCGGCGGCCCGCAGAGCTTCCTGCACGTCTCCGGCGAGATCGGCATCGGCGCGGGGATCGTGCTCGACGGGGCGCTGTTCCGGGGCTCCCGGGGGTGGAGCGGCGAACTCGGTCACGTGCCCGTCGATCCGGGCGGCCCCACCTGCCGCTGCGGGGCGCGCGGCTGCCTGGAGACGTACGCCGGGCAGGAGGCCGTGCTGGCCGCGGCGGGGCTGGCCGGGGTGGACCTGCCGGCCGACACCGCCGCCCGCCGGCTGGCCGACCTGGCCGGCTCCGGCGACCCGGCCGCGCTCGACGCGCTGCACGCCGCCGGCACCGCGCTCGGGGTGGCCGTCTCCGGGGTGGTGAACCTGCTCGACCTGGACACCGTCGTGCTCGGCGGCGGATACGCGACCCTGGCGCAGTGGCTGTGCCCGCCGGTGCTGGCCGAACTCGACGCCCGGGTGCTCACCAGCGGATGGTCCCCGGTGACGGTCCGCCCGGCGGCGCTCGGGGCCGAGTCCGCCGCCGTCGGCGGGGCCGGCGCGGTGGTCCGGCGGATCATCGCCCGACCGTCCGGCTGGCTCTCCCGCCCGGGCTGACCCGGCTTCCTCGCTGGCCGATCGTCGGCCCACCTCGGTACGCTTTCCCTCAGGCAACGATCCCCTACCGAGGAGAGCACTCCCAGCATGCGCAGAGGTCGACAGACCGACGCGCCCGGCGACCGGCGGTGACGAAGACCCACCGGGACGGGCACGCCGGCCCGGTGAGCGGAGGCGGACAGGTGTCCCGCGCGCCGGCCCACCCGTCGCCGGACGGCCCGCTGCCGGCCGACCCGCAGCTCGCCCGGGAACTGCTCGACGGGCTCGCCGAGGCGGTGGTCACCACCGACCGGGCCGGGCGGGTCACCCTGGTCAACGCGATGGCCGGGCAGCTCCTGCCCGAGCTGGCCCCCGGCACCGACCTGACCTCGGGCACCGTGCCGGCGCTGGCCCGGGCGGTCACCGGGGACGCCGCGACGTTCGACGCCGAGCACCGGGGACGCCGGCTGCGTGGGGTCTGCCGCCCCCTGGCCGGCGGGGGCTGCGCCTGGTACGTGCGCGACGTCACCGACGAACACGCCCGCACCGACGCGTTGCTCGCCGAGCGGTCCCGCACCGCGTTCCTGGCCCGGGCCGGCAGCCGGCTCGGGCTCTCGTTGCACCGCGAGCAGACCCTGCGCAGCACCGTCACCCTGCCCGTGCCCTACCTGGCCGACGCGGCACTGGTCGTGCACCGGCCGCCGCAGCCCGGCGAGGACGTCCCGCACTGGCTGCGGTACGCCGACGGCGACCCCGCCCCGGTCGGCGGGGTAGCCGACCCGGAGCTGACCGGCGCCGTCCCCGGGCTCGTCGAGGCGCTCAGCGGCGCGACCACCGACCCCAGCCCCTGGCTCGACGCCGAACTGGCCGACCTGGGCGCCGTGCTGCCGCCGGACTTCGGCCGCCCCGGCACCGTGCTGATCAGCCCGATGCCCAGCGCCGGCGGGCCGGCCGGCGCGCTGGTCCTGGTCCGCCGGATCGGCCGGCCCGGATTCGACCAGCGCGACATCGAGCTGGCCCGGGAGTTCGCCGCCCGCGCCGGCTCCGCGGTCGCCGCCGCCGAACTCTACGGCGAGCAGGCCCACCTGGCCCGGGTGCTCCAGCACAGCCTGCTCCCCCCGGAACTGCCCCAGGTGCCCGGCGTCACCCTGGCCGGCGGTTACCGCTCCGCCGGGGACACCCTGCGCATCGGCGGCGACTTCTACGAGGTCTTCCGCACCGCCACCGGGGCCCTGTTCGCCCTCGGCGACGTCTGCGGCAAGGGGGTCGGCGCGGCCGTGCTCACCGGCCGGGTACGTCAGTCGTTGCAGACCCTGCGGCTGGTCGAGCAGCGTCCCCGGGAACTCGTCACCCTGCTCAACCGGGCGCTGTTCGACTCCCCCGATGCCGCCCGGCGCAGCCAGTTCACCACCCTGCTGCTGGGCACCACCGAACCGGAGGCCGACGGCGGCCTGCGGGTCCGCATCGCCGGCGGCGGGCACCCGTCCCCACTGGTGGTACGCGCCGACGGCAGCATCGTCGAGGCCCGGGTGGGCGGGATGCCGATCGGTGCGTTCGCCTCGGCGACCTTCGTCGAGGTTGAGGTGCACCTCGCCCCGGGTGAGCTGCTGCTGGCGTACACCGACGGGGTGACCGAGGCACGCGGCGGCGCGGCGGCCGTCGAGATGTTCGGTGAGCAGCGGCTGCGGCAGGCGCTCGCCGCGGTGGCCGGCCTGCCGCCCGCCGCCGTGATCGACTGGCTGCTCCAACTCGTCGACGAGTGGCTGGACGGGGAGAGCCACGACGACATCGCGATGCTGGCCGTCCGCGCGGCGGACCCGGCGTGAACCGACCGGACGGGCCGGCCGCTGCGGCTCCGGGCCCGCCGGCCGTGGTGGGCCCGGAGATCGTCGCGGCGTACCTCGACTGTCTGGACCGGGCCGACCTGCCAGCCGCCACCCGGATCGCGACCGGGTTGCTGGACGCCGGCTCGTCGGTGGCCGACGTCCTGGTGGACCTGGTCGCCGTGACCCAGCGCGAGGTGGGGCTGCGCTGGCTGACCGGCCGGTGGAGCGTCGCCCGGGAGCACGCCGCCACCCACGTCAGCGAGCAGGTGGTCGAGGCGGTCGCCGCCCGCAGCGGCTCCACGGGCGACCGGGGGCACGTGGTGATGGCCTGCGTCGAGGGCGAGTGGCACGCGTTGGCCGCCCGGATCGTCGTCGAGGTGGTCCGCGCCGCCGGCTGGCGGGTGACCTTCCTCGGCGCCAGCGTGCCGGTCCGGCACCTGGTCTCCTACCTGCACCAGACCGGCCCGGACGCGGTGCTGCTGAGCTGCGTGCAGCCGAGCCGGTTGATCCGGGCCGGGCGGATGATCGAGGCGTGCCGGGCGGCCGGGGTGCCGGTGGTGGCCGGTGGCCCGGGTTTCGGCCCGGACGGCCGCTGGGCCGCTGCCGTCGGTGCCGCCGCCTGGGGGGCGACCGCCCGGGACGCCGCCCGGCTGCTGGCCGGCCCGCTGTGCCCGGCACCGCTCGCCGGTTCCGGGCCGGCGGCCGGCACCGACGAGTACGTCGCGGTGCTGCGCCGCCGCCGCGACCTCGTGCAACTCGTGCTCCGCGAGGTGGCTCCGACGCCCGACCGGGTGGAAGACGTCGCCGGCGCGGTCGGCCAGTTTGTCGACGCGTTGGCCGCGGCGATCCGGGTCGGTGACCCGGGGCTGCTGGTCGGGTTCGTCCGCTGGCAGACGGAGGTCCCCGACGCCCGGGACGGCTCCCCACTGCTGGACAGCATGCTCCGGGTGTGCGCCACCGCGCTGACCGAGCACCCTCGTGCCGGGGACTACCTGCGTCGGGCCCGCACCCTGTTGACCACCACCCCGTGACCGCCGGATCAGGCCGAACGGGCCGCCGGGGTGCCGTCGCCTGGGCGGGCCCTCGGCGCGGGCGGCGCGGACGGTAACTCGACCACCGGACCGCCCTCCCCCTCCAGGGCCCGTGCCACCCGGTCGAACTCCACCAGCCCCCGCAGCAACGCCCCCCGGCCCTCGCCGCTCATCCCGGCCAGCACGGCGGCGAGCCGCTGCCGGCGGTCCCGGCGCAGCTCGGCCAGGAGGCGGGTCGCCTCCGGGGTCAGGTGCAGGGCGATCTCCCGCCGGTCCGACCGGCCCGGCTCCCGCTCCAGCATGCCGGCGGCGACCAGCCGGTCGCAGAGCCGACTCGCCGAGGAGAGCAGCATGTTGAGCAGGGTGGCGAGCCGGCGCAGGTTGATCCCGTCGTGCCGTTCGACCACCATGACGGCACGCAACTGCGCGCTGGACAGCCGGCTGGTCGTGCTCTCCCGGGCCGCCTCCCACACGGAGAGCAGGGCCCCTGTCGCGGCGTCCAGCTCGGCGGCCATACTCACGTCTGGTCCGTCAGGACCACTTTCTTCGGCCATGGTGGGGCCGAGACTACCCCCCGTACCAGGGGATCTGCCCTGTCAGGAGGCGTGCATGACCAGCGGACCCGAGTGCCGGGCCCGGCGGGTGCTGACCGAGTCACCCGCGGACCTGCTGCTGGCACGGCTCGCCGACGAGCTGGGGCGGTCCTACCGGATCACCGACGTGGAGCTGTTCCAGGTCGACTACCGGCTGTCGGTGCTGCTGCCGCTGGGTGACGGCGACCCGCTGACCGGGCCCGGCCACCCGGCCTGGCGCTGCTACGACCACCAGCAGCCGGTGCTCGCCGACGGGGTCGGCTGGTTCCCTGTCGGCATGCGGGGTGAACGGCGCGGGGTGCTGCGGTTGACCCCGGTGCCCGACGACCGGACGGCGGTCGGGGAGCTGACCCGCATCGCCACCGCCCTGGGGCACGAGTTGGCAGCGGTCACCGCCGGCACCGACGTCTACCGGTCCTCCCGCCGGGCCCGCCGGCTCACCCTCGCCGCCGAGATGCAGTGGGAACTGCTGCCGGGACGCAGCCGGGACCGGCCGTCGTTCCGCCTCGCCGGCCAGCTCGAACCGGCGTACGCGGTGCGCGGGGACAGTTTCGACTGGTCCGACGACGGCAGCCGGCTGTGGCTGTCGGCCATCAACGGCACCGGTGAGGGGGTGGCCGCCTCGATGCTCACCGCGCTGGCCACCCACGCGCTGCGCAACGCGCGCCGGGGCGGGCTGGCCCTCGCCGATCAGGTCGCCCTCGCCGACCAGGCGGTCTACGCCCTGCACCGGGGCGAGCAGCACCTGTCCGCCCTGGTGATGGAGCTGGACCTGGCCTCCGGGGTGCTGACGGCGGTGGACGCCGGGTCGCCCCGGCTGGTGCTGCTGCGCGACGGGGAGGTCAGCGAGCAGGTGCTCGACAAGCAGTTCCCGCTGGGCATGTTCGAGGGCACCGACTACCGGCACCAGAGCTTCGAGCTGCGCCGTGGCGACCGGCTGTTCGTGCTCAGCGACGGTGTGATCGACGCCACCGGGCAGCACGTCAGGTACGGCGAGACGGCGCTGGACCGCTTCCTGCGGCGGACCGGACCGATGACGCCGCTGGACGCGGTCCGCTCGCTCATCGGTGACCTGCGTGCCTTCGTCGCCGGTGACCTGGTCGACGATGCGGTGGTGGTCTGCCTGGACTGGACCGGCCCACAGGAGTGAGACCGGCGGGCCCGGCGCGTGCGGCACCGGGCCCGCCGGTCAGTACGCTCCGCGCCCGCGCAGCACCGCGCCGAAGGTCTTCCACAGGATGGTCAGGTCGGCGGCGAGCGACCAGTTCTCCACGTAGTAGAGGTCCAGCCGGATGCCGTCCTCCCAGCTCAGGTCGGACCGGCCGCTGACCTGCCAGAGGCCGGTCATGCCCGGCTTGACCAGCAGCCGGCGGGCCACGTCACCGTCGTAGCGGGCCACCTCGGACGGCAACGGCGGGCGGGGGCCGACCAGGCTCATCTGGCCGAGCAGCACGTTGACCAGCTGGGGTAGTTCGTCGAGCGACCACTTGCGCAGCAGCCGCCCGATCCGGGTGACCCGCGGGTCGTCGCGCATCTTGAACATCAGCCCGTTGGTCTCGTTGCGGGCGACCAGCTCGGCCAGCAGCGCGTCGGCGTTGACCACCATGGTGCGGAACTTCAGCACCCCGAACTCCCGGCCGCCCTGCCCGACCCGGGTCTGCCGGAACAGCACCGGCCCCCGGCTGTCCAGCCGGACGGCCAGCGCGATCAGCGCCACCAGGGGCAGCAGCAGCGCCAGCGCCACCGCGGCGGCGGACCGGTCGACGAACTCCTTGACCAGCTTGCGGGCTCCCCGGAACTCCGGTGCCTCGACGTGGATCAGCGGCAGGCCGGCCACCGGGCGGGTGTGGATGCGCGGGCCGGCGACGTCGGTGAGGGCGGGCGCGACGACCAGGTCGATCCCGGTGCCCTCCAGCTGCCAGCCCAACCGGCGCAACCGGGTCGCGGTCAGCTCGCCGGACGCGGTGACCGCGACGGTGTCCGCGCCGATCGCGGCGGCGGCCTCGGGGATGCCCCGCAGGGAACCCACCACCGGCACGTCGCTGAGCCGCTGCGGCACCGGGGCGAGCAGCGCGTCGGGGATGCACGCGCCGACCACGTGGTAGCCGGCGTACGGCTCCCGGCGCAGGGTGTGCACCAGTTCCAGCACGTGTGCGGTGTCCCCGACGACGAGAACCCGGCGGGACCAGCCGTCGCCCCGGCAGCGGGCCCGGTGCAGTGCCTTGCGGGCGGCGAACCGGGTGGCCACCAGCCCGACGGTGCCCACGGCGAAGGAGATGCCGAGGAAGCCCCGGGAGACCCCGGCGTCGAAGATGTAGCCGGCGATCGCGACCCCACCGGCCAGTCGCAGGCTCGCCCCGCTGACCCGCCGGTACTCGTCCGCCCCGTAGCCGAGCACCCGGTCGTCGTAGCAGCGCAGCGCCTTGAGCGAGACCAGCCAGACCAGCACCAGGGCCGGCGCGACCAGCACGTACGGAATCTCCGAGCCGCGCGGCACCGCATCACCGAAGCGGGTGGCGTAGCCGGCGAGGACCGCCAGCGACAGCACGGCGGTGTCCAGCACCACGAGCGTCCGGACGTAGCCCCGCTGGTTGGTCCGGGATCGAGTACCCGCCGATCGGCCACCGGGCGCCGACGGCGGGGTACGGACGGGCGTGGACAGCGTCGCCGAGGTCACCCAACCTCCCCCACATCACACTGGTCGGCTCCGAGCCTGGTGCTCACCTCTGGAGGGGGTGTCCGGCCGGAGCGCTCCCGACATCCTGCCCCACAATGATGCTCACCTATTGCTTCGGACGCATTACTGTCAGTTTTCTTTCGCCGCCGAGACGGAGAAATCCCACCACCGCAACCGATTCTCACCGAATGCAGTGACCCATGTGCACTGTGCGATCGATCAGCGCGGTGCGTTCGGGCGCAACGCGATGGCCTTCAGGAAGATGTCACCGATCTTGGACGGGTCCTCGGTGACGAAGGCGCCGCCACCGGTGACGTTGGTGATCGACTGGAGTTCGGCCTTGGAGACCTCGCTACCGATGCCGATGATGACCACCTGCACCGGACGCTCCGGGTCGTTGAGCTGCTTGAGCCGGCTGATCAGCGCGCTCTGCGAAATGCCGTTCTTGTCCTCGTTCTTGCCGTCGGTGAACAGCACCACCGAATTGACCCGGCCGGGCTCCCAACCGTCCTGGACGTTCTTGTACGCCGCCAGCATCGTGTCGTACAGGCCGGTGTCGCCGCTGGACGGACGGATACCGGCGAGCCCCTGCTCCAGCTTGCCCCGGTTGCCGGACAGCGGGTTGATCGGCTCGATCTCCCGCCAGTCCCGCGAACCGACCAACTCGGTGGAGAAGGTCCACAACCCGATCGACCAGGAGTCGTCGAACAGGTTCAGGCCCCGGCTGGCCGCCGCCACCGTCACCTGTTCCCGGCTGGCGTTGTTGGCCGACGGGACGGGGGCCTTCATCGAGCCGGAGACGTCGATGACGCAGAGCATCCGCCCGGACTGGGTGGCGATCGACCAGCCGGAGACCGCACGGTCTATGGCCACCGGGTCCAGGCCACCGGCGGCGGTCCCGCCGGACGGGGGCACGGCCGTACCACCGCCGGCCGGACTCGGCGCGCCCTGCGGCGCCTGGAAGCCCTCGCCCCAGTTGCCGTCCGGGGCCCGCAGCGACTGCACGGCCAGCCGGTTCTTGAAGCTCTGCGTGGTGAGCAGTTCGAAGAGCACCTTCGCCGCCGACGCCTTGGCCTGGTCGATCCCGGGCAGCACCGCGTACGGGTAGTCCAGCGGCATCGGGGACGGCTCCAGGTAGAGCGCGGCCAGCGGGATCGGCGGCTTGGTGTTGTTGTAGGCGATGACGTCCTCCTCCGACAGCGCGGCGGCACCGAGCGCGCTGGCGATGGAGGTCGGGTCGTTGGAGCGCGGGAACCGGGCCAGCAGATCCTGCCGCAGCGCCGAGCGGCCGGTGGCCAGCGCCCGCAGGGCGGCCGTGGTCGCCTGCTGGGCGTCGCCGCCCCCGCCGCTGGCCGCGGCGGTCAGGGAGAGCAGGCCGGAGAGCCCGGCGGCGTCCTGGGTCGGCTCGACGATGCCGGCCCGCAGCGGCTTGTCGCTGCGTACGGCCCGCAGCATGTCGTTCCAGGTGAGCTTCTTCTCCGGCCAGCCGAACTTGGTGCTGGCCACCGGCTGCGGCATGGCCACCACGACGGGGCTGCGGGCGATCGAGGCGCCGTTGCCGGGGGCGAACGCGGTGGCGCCGCCGCTCTTGAGGCGCAGCAGCCACGTCGACGAGTCCGGAATCCACACGTCGGGGGTGACCGCGGTGCCGCTGGCCTGCCCCACCCCGGCGAGGCTGGCCCCGTGCTTGCTGGCCACCGCAGCGGCCACCTCCACCGGTTCGGAGGCGGTGACGTTCACCTTGATGCAGGTGCCACCGACCGCGGCCCCGTCCGTCGTCCACTGGGCCGCGGCCCCCTCGACGGCCGGCGCGACCTCGGGCGCGGCGGCCACGGCGAGCTGGATCTCCCCCGAGCAGGACGGTCCGGCCAACTGCTGGTAACCGACCCATGAGCCGCCGACCACGACGACGAGTGCGGTCGCCGCCGCGGCGGCGCCCGCTCCACGGATACTTGAACGCATGCGATGGCGGCCAGACACGCTGACCATCTTGCGTATCTCGTTCGCTTTCTGCCATGACCGTTCGGACGAAAGTTACGCAGGAGAAACAGTTGATCACTATTTCGACACCGTGAGTAACTATATCGTCTCGTGACGTGGCACCGGTCCACCCCGGACGGCCGGACGTCAGGGCAGTACGCAGGTCGGACTCCCGGTGGGCACCGGCTCGCCCACCGGCGACGGCACGCCCGACTCCGGGTCGACCCGAAACACCCGGACCATGTCCGCCCGCTCGTCGGCGACGTACAGGTGCCGGCCGGAGAACGCGAAGTGCCGGGGCCACTCCCCGCCGGTGTCGACCTCGTCGACCAGCCGGGGCAGCTCCCCGTCGAGGGCGAAGACCGCCACCGTGCCGACCCCCCGGTTGCCCAGGTAGAGGAACCGGCCGTCCGGACCGACCGTGATCTCCGACGGCTGGACGTGACCGGACCGGCCGCTGGCGTCCACCCGGCCGAGCTGGTGCAGCGCACCGTCGACGGTCAGCTCGTAGGCGGTCACCGTCGCATCCAGCTCACCGGAGAGCCAGCAGCGCCGCCCGTCGGGATGCCGGGCCAGGTGCCGGGGGCCGGTGCCCGCGACCGTGTGCACCCGGGGCGCGCGCGGGGTCAACCGGCCGGTGGCGGCGTCCAGGTCGTACCGGTAGACCGAGTCGGTGCCCAGGTCGACGACGAGCAGCGGACCGGTACCGGGATCGGGCGACACCATGTGGCAGTGCGCCTGCTCCTGCCGCTGCGGGTCCGGACCGTGCCCCTGGTGGACCACCAGGTCGGTGCGGTCCCCGGGCACCCCCTGCCCGTCCAGCGGCAGGACGGCGACGCTGCCCCCGCCGTAGTTGGCGACGAAGAGGTGCCCGCCGTCCGGGGCGACCGCCAGGTGCGCCGGCTCGGCACCGCCGGTGGACCGGACCCCCAGCGGGGTCAGCCCGCCGTCGGGACCGACCGCGAACGCGCTCACCTGCCCCTCGGGCAGCTCGTTGACCGCGTAGAGCACCGGCAGGGACGGGTGCCGGACGAGGAAGGACGGCGCCGGGGTCACCGCGACCGTGCCGAGCGGGGTCAGCTTCCCCGACTCCGGGTCCCGCCGGGCGGCGACGATGCCCTCCCCGCGCCCACCCGTCTCCGCCGTGTAACCGCCGATGTGGACGATCGTCCCCGTCACCGGACCACCCCTCCGCCGAATCCCGCCGTCGCTCCCAGGCTTCCCCCGTTCACCCGCCGGCAACCCCGGTTTCCGGGGTTTCCACCCCGGCAGGGGCCCGGGGCCGGTCAGCCCACCGGGACCGGTTCGCCGCGCTGCCGGGCCACGTGCTCGACCAGCGAGATCAACACCAGCTTGCCGGACTGCCGGTCCCGGGCGTCGCAGAGCATCACCGGCACCTCCGGTTCGATGTCCAACGCCTGCCGCACCGCGTCGACGCCGAACCGGCGGGTGTCCTCGAAACAGTTGACCCCCACCACGAACGGGATGCCGCGCTGCTCGAAGTAGTCGATCGACGGGAAACAGTCGGCCAGCCGGCGGGTGTCGGCCAGCACCACCGCGCCGAGCGCGCCGAAGGCCAACTCGTCCCAGAGGAACCAGAACCGGTCCTGCCCGGGGGTGCCGAACAGGTAGACCTGGAGATCGTCGGTGATGGTGATCCGGCCGAAGTCCATCGCCACGGTGGTGGTCGACTTGCCCTCCACCCCGGACAGGTCGTCGGTGCCGATACCGGCGTCGGTCAGCACCTCCTCGGTCTGCAACGGCCGGACCTCGCTGAGCGCGCTCACCAGCGTCGTCTTGCCGGCGCCGAAGCCACCGGCAATGAGGATCTTGAGAGCCAGCGGCAGCCGGCCCGCTGAGGAGTCGCGATCAGAGCGCACGTAGTCCACTGACCACCGCCTTGAGGATGTCGTCGTCGGGAAGGCCGGCGGCGGCCGGCGGTTCGTGCACGGTGACCAGCCCACGGGCGAGCAGGTCACCGAGGAGCACCTGGACCACCCCGAGGGCGAGATCCAGGTCGGCGGCGAGATCCACCACCGCCACCGGCTGCCGGGCGTACTCCACCAGCCGACGGTGCTCGGGTTGCAGCCCCGGCTGGCCGTACGGGTCGACGCCCGCGGCGGCCAGCACGTACGCCACCAGGTCGAAGCCACCGACGGCGGGCCGTACCCGGCCACCGGTGAGGGTGTACGGGCGCACCACCGGACCGGCCGCGCCGTCCAGCCACTCGTGCTGGTGACCCGGCTGCTCAGCCCGCATCGGCGATCCCCGCCGCCGCCCTGGCCGGCGCGGTCAGGTTCTCGCCGACCCGGACGACCAGCATCGCCATCTCGTAGGCCACCAGGCCGATGTCGGCGTCCGCCGCGCAGGCCACCGCCAGGCAGGCACCCTGCCCGGCCGCGGTGACGAAGAGGTACGCCTCCTCCATCTCCACCACCGTCTGCCGGACGCCACCGGCGGCCAACTGTCGGCTGGCCCCCTTGGCCAGGCTGGAGAAGCCCGAGGCCAGCGCGCAGAGGTGTTCGGCGTCGGACCGCTCCAGCCCGGCGGAGGCACCGAGCAGCAGGCCGTCGGCGGAGAGGACCACGGCCTGCTGGGCCGCCGGCACCCGCTCCACCAGTTCGTCGAGCAACCAGCCGAGATCGGCGTTCTGCCGTGTCGTGTGCACCACTAGGCGTCCCTCTCAGTCGCGGTCGAATCGGGCGTCGCCCCCGGCCCGGCCGACGACGGGGATGCCCCGGCGTCGGACCGCCCCGGGTCGCCGCCCGCGGTCGGAGCGGGCCCGGCCGGCGGGACCGGGTGCACGCCGCTGCTGTCCAGCCGCCCCCGGGCGGTGCCGGCCTGCAGGGCCGACATCTGCCGCCGCACCTCCTCGGGAGAGCGGGTGGTGGTCGGGTCGGGGCCGGCCGGCGGGCGCGGGGGGCGGGCCACCGGGCCCCGGCGACGGACCCGGCGGGGCAGACCGTCGCCGTCGGCGGCGGCCTCCACGGACGAGGTACGGGCCGGCGCGAACGGCAGCACCGTCTGGTCCGGCCGCTCCCGGCTGGTCCGGGTGGTCCGCGGTCGGGGCAGGGTGGTCAGCCGGGTCACCGACGCCGCCGGGCGGTCCCGGGTCGGCGGGGCGATCGGTGGCTCCTCGGTGACCAGGTCGGCCGGGATGCTCACCAGCGCGGTGAGCCCGACCGGCGTCCCGGCCCGCAGGGTGACCCGGACGCCGTGCCGGGCGGCCAGCCGGGAGACCACGAACAGGCCGAGCCGGGCGCTGTCAGCCGGGTCGAACTCGGGCGGGGTGGCCAGCCGCCTGTTGGCGTCCTCGACCGCCTGCGGCGTCATCCCGAGCCCGTGGTCGGTGATCTCGACGAGGTAGCCGTCGACGACCGGTGCTCCGGTGACCTCGACCCGACGCTCGGGCGGGGAGAAGGCGGTCGCGTTCTCGATCAGCTCGGCGAGCAGGTGGATGACGTCGGCGACGGCCCGGCCGAGCAACCCGGCCGGCTCGACCCGACCGATGTCCACCCGGTCGTACGCCTCGACCTCGGAGATCGCGCCGCGCAGCACGTCCAGCAGGGCGACCGGCTGCCGCCAACCCCGGCCCGGCGCCGCCCCGGCCAGGATGACCAGGTCCTCGGCGTGCCGACGCAGCCGGGTCGCCAGGTGGTCGACGCGGAACAGCTCGGCCAGCTCGTCCGGGTCCTCGGCGCGGCGCTCCATCCGGTCGAGCACCGCGAGCTGCCGGTGCACCAGGCCCTGGCTGCGCCGGGCGAGGTTGAGGAAGACCTCGTTCAACCCCCGACGCAGCGTCACCTCGTCGATCGCCGACCGCACCGCCACCCGGCTGACCTCGGTGAACGCCCGGCCGACGTCGCCGATCTCGTCGGCACCGTAGGACAGCGGCGGGGCCTCCCGGGCCACGTCGACCTGCTCGCCCCGGCGCAGCCGGGCCACCACGTCGGGCAACCGGTGCCCGGCCAGTTCCAGCGCCGCGTTGCGCACGGCGGACAACCGGCGGGCCAGCGTCCGGCCGACCCGGAAGGCGACCAGCAGCGACACCCCGATGGCGACGAGGCCCAGCACCCCGGCGACGCCGAGGCGCAGCAGGATCGTGACGGCGACCGGCACGGACCGTTCGGCCAACCCGTCGGCCTGGCTGAGTTCGAAGTCGCGCAGCTCCTGCTGGACGGCCTCCTGGCTGGCCTGCCAGGTACGCGGGTCGATCGGCGGGAGGCCGGACGGTCCGGCGCTGAGCAGCTGCTCCTGCATGGTGCGGAGCCGGACGAACACCTCCCCCTCCACCAGCCGCTGGTAGGCGGCCCGGTCGGCGGCCGGCAGGTCGGCCACCGCCGACTCGGCGAGGAACCGTTCGTTGGCGATGGTCTGCACCAGCCGCAGGTGCTCGCCCTCGGTGAACCGGCCGGCGACGAAAGCCCCGGCGAGCATCGCGTCGGTCTGGCCGAGCAGCTCGCGGGAGCGGCCGATCGCGGTCAGGGCGAGCGCCTGCCGGTTCAACTCGGCGTCGGGCAGCGCCGCCGTCGCGGCGAACGCCTGGAAGGCCGAGGAGATCATGCCGCTGTACAGGCCGATGGCGCCGGCCCGGTCGACCTGCCGGCGGTCGATGAACCCCCGCCCGGCAGGCAACGCCTCCAGGGCGGCGCCGAGCGCGTCGAGCCGGGCGTCGAGCAGGTCACCGGCGGCGTCCCGCAACGCGTCGCCGTCCATCCTGCGGCGCAGCTCGACGATCGCCTCGTCGGTGCGTCGCCGCTGGTCGGCGAGGGCGGGCAGGGTGCCGGTGCCGGCCAGTTGGATCACCGAGGCCCGCCGCTCCCGTTGCAGTTCGGCCACCACCCGTTCGCCGGGACGGCCGAAGTCCGCGAGCAGGGTGCGGGCGGCGAGCAGGTCGAGCGCCGGTCCGAAGGTCAACGTCGTGGCGAAGATCCAGAGCGCCAGGAGGGCGGCCACCGGGGTGACGACCAGGGCGGTCAGCTTGGCGCGGATCGGCCAGTCGCGGGTGTCCATGATTCCTCGCCCGGGCGGGAGTGTCGGCGGTGGCGCCGGCACCGACCGGGCGGTTCCGGCATCGATGCCGGGCACCGGCGCGGCACCTTGGGCAGGATACGTAATCCTGACGCTCAGCACTACCGTGCGTCCTGCGGCGTCACCGCTGCGTCGCCGCCCCGCCACCCGCCGGGCCGCGCCGGCCGACCGGCATCCGACCAGGCCGTAACCGGGTTGATCAGGCATCGGCTCCGGCCGGCTGGCGCCCGCGCCGACTCCCCGCCGGCCGGCGGGACCGATGGAAAAATGTGATCGGATTTCTCCCCGATCGGGCCCGGACGCACGCCGTGGCCGCTTCGTCCCGGTCGGGATCGGCATGTGCGGAGGAAATTCGCCGGATCGGGATTGGTGATCAGTGCGGGGAGGGAATACCGCAGGGCGAAGGAGGAGCCATGTCGCCCACGCAGATAGTCCTACTGGTTCTCGCCGTACTGGTGGTGGCGGCGCTGGTCGCCGTGGCCGTGGTGGCCAGCCGCCGACGCGCCCTGAGGTCCCGGTTCGGCCCCGAGTACGACCGGGTGGTCGCGGAGCAGGACAGCCGCAGCGCCGCCGAGCGGGAACTGCGCGAGCGGGAGCGCCGCCACGCGGAGTTGACGCTCACCCCGCTCAGCCCGGCCGACCGCGCCCGGTACGCCGCCGCCTGGGAGGAACTCCAGGTCCGCTTCGTCGACGCGCCGGCCGAGGCCGTCGGTGACGCCGACGAGCTGGTCAGCCGCCTGATCGCCGACCGGGGCTACCCGACCGGGGAGTTCGCCGAGCAGGCCGCGCACCTGTCGGTGGAGCACGCCCGCACCCTGACCCACTACCGGGAGGCGCACGAGATCCGGCTGCGCAACGAGCGTGGCGAGGCCGGCACCGAGGATCTCCGGCAGGCCGTCGTCCACTACCGCACCCTCGTCGCCGACCTGCTCGGCGAGGAGCCGGTCGGGCACCGCCTCCCGGAGCAGCAGCACCCGGACAGCCCGCAGGACGCCACCACCCGCTGAGGAGAACACCACCATGCGCCAGGACGAGCAGCAGTCGACCACCGACCACCCCGAGGTCGTCCGGTCCACCCCGGTGGCGGTGCCGCCGCCGGACGCGGTGGACGCCGAGCCCGTCGGCCGGCACGCCACGGCCCACGACCACCGGGACCGCGACGGCGTCGACGACCGGGACGGCTTCGACCACGACGGCGACGGCATCGACGACCGGGACGGCTTCGACAACCACGACGGCTACCACGGCCCGCGGGCCGACGACGGGTCTCCCCTCACCCACCCGCACCCCCGCGACGACGCCGACCTGGCGACCGACCCGGAGACGGCGGCCGGCACCGGCCCGGACGGGGACCGGCGGCCGGAGTTCCACGAGCCCGCGCCGCTGCCCACCGCCTTCGGGGCGACCAGCGTGGGCGACGCGGTGGCCGCGTCGGCGCTGGCCGGTGGACGGCCGCAGGACGAGCGGGACGCCCGGGACGAGGACCTCGCCGTGCCCGGTGACGGGACGCCGGGGCGGACCGGACCGTTCGACGACGAGCGGGCCGACCCGACCGGGGCGGACCGGATCCACGACCGGGACCGCTGGTCGGCCGACCGCACCGCCGACGACCGCACCGGCACCGACGACATCGACGCCGGTGCCGTCAACGACACCGATCCGGACCCGGACACCGACCGGCCGGCCCCGGTGACCGACGCCGCCGGCTACGGCAGCGCCACCCCGGCGACGGTCGACCCGGACGCGACGCCCGGCGGCGTCGGGTCGACGGCGGCCGGCGTCGTCGCGGCCGGTGCCGCCGGTGCGGCGGCCGGTGCCGACGCCGACCGGTCGACGGGCGCGAACGTGCCCAGCGACGCCGCGACCCTGTTCGAGGCGGACGCCGCGCAGGGCTTCCGGGACCGGTGGCGCGACGTGCAGCTCCGGTTCGTCGACGACCCCCGGGGCGCGGCCGGCGAGGCGCAGTCGCTCGTCGAGGAGGCGATCGCGGCCCTCGCCGAGGCGCTCGCCGCGCAGAAGGAGAAGCTGGGCGGCTGGCAGGGCGCCGACGAGGCCGACACCGAGCAGCTCCGGGTGGCCGTCCGGCGGTACCGCGACTTCCTGGACCGCGTGCTGGGCCGCTGAACCGCCGCCGAGCCGGCGCTGAACCGGCGCGCGGGCGGCCCGCCGGCACCGCACCGGATGACCCACCGCCGGTGCTCCACCTCGTCGACGCCCCGACCGGGACACTCCCGGCCGGGGCGTCGCCGGTCCGCCCGCCGAATCGACCCGGACGCCGGGCATGAAAGCCCGCAGGAGGGGTAATAGCGCGCCCGGCGAGCGTGGACGGCGCATCGAAGGGTGGCGGACGATGGACGGTGCCGGGCTCAGACTGAACATGAACGTGCTGGATTACGGAATCCTCGCGCTCTACTTCGTCACCGTGCTCGGGGTCGGTTTCGCCGCCCGCCGGGCGATCCGCACCAGCGTCGACTTCTTCCTCTCCGGGCGCTCGCTGCCCGCCTGGGTGACCGGCCTGGCCTTCGTGTCGGCCAACCTGGGCGCCCTGGAGATCATCGGAATGGCCGCCAACGGCGCGCAGTACGGCATCATGACCGTCCACTACTACTGGATCGGCGCCGTACCGGCGATGATCTTCCTGGGCATCGTGATGATGCCGTTCTACTACGGCTCCCGGGTGCGCAGCGTCCCGGAGTACCTGCGGCTGCGGTTCAACCGCCCGACCCACCTGCTGAACGCGATCAGCTTCGCGGTCGCCCAGGTGCTGATCGCCGGGGTCAACCTGTACGCGCTGGCGCTGATCATGCAGGCGCTGCTCGGCTGGCCGCTCTGGCTGGCGATCATCGTCGGCGCGGTGATCGTGCTGGCGTACATCACCGTCGGCGGGCTCTCCGGCGCGATCTACAACGAGGTGCTCCAGTTCTTCGTCATCATCGCCGGGCTGGTGCCGATCACCGTCATCGGCCTGGTGAAGGTGGGCGGCTGGTCCGGCCTGATGGACTCGGTACGCGACTCGAAGCTGGGTGAGGCCGGGCTGCACGCCTGGGAGGGCACCGGCAGCACCGCGAACCCGCTCGGCGCGCACTGGCTGGGCATCGTGTTCGGGCTCGGTTTCGTGCTCTCCTTCGGCTACTGGACCACCAACTTCGCCGAGGTGCAGCGGGCCCTGTCGGCCAAGAACATGAGCGCCGCCCGGCGTACGCCGATCATCGCCGCGTACCCGAAGCTGGTCATCCCGGTGGTGACCGTGATCCCGGGTCTGATCGCGCTGGTCACCGTCAAGGGGCTGGGGGCCGAGTCCGGTGACCTGGTCTACAACAACGCGATTCCGTTGCTGATGCGCGACCTGCTGCCCAACGGGGTGCTCGGGATCGCGGTCACCGGCCTGGTCGCCTCGTTCATGGCCGGCATGGCGGCCAACGTCAGCGGCTTCAACACCGTCTTCACCTACGACATCTGGCAGGCGTACGTCCGCAAGGAACGGTCCGACGAGTACTACATCCGGATCGGGCGGATCGCCACCGTGGGCGGGGTCGTGGTGGGCATCGGCACCGCGTTCATCGCCGCCGGGTTCAGCAACATCATGAACTACATCCAGGCGCTGTTCTCCCTGTTCAACGCCCCGCTGTTCGCCACCTTCATCATCGGCATGTTCTGGCGGCGGATGAGCGCGCTTGCCGGTTTCTGGTCGCTGCTGGCGGGCACCCTGGCCGCGTTGGCGACCTACCTGCTCTACAAGGCCGGCGTGGTGCACTTCAACTCCGACCTGGAGGAGAGCTTCTGGGGCGCGGGCATCGCCTTCGTCACGGTCGCCGTGGTGGCGGCGGTGGTCACCCCGCTGACCCGCCCCAAGCGGGCCGAGGAGTTGCAGGGTCTGGTCTACGGGATGGGTGGGATCGACCTGAAGGGCGACGTGCTCGCCGGTGACCAGGTCTGGTGGCGGTCGCCGGTGCTGCTCGGCGCGATCGCGCTGGTGCTGGCCGTGCTCTTCTACATCCCGGTCTTCTGAGTCATCCCGGTCTTCTGAGCCCGGTCCGTCACGAGAGGGAGGCGCAGGCGTGGACCAGCACAGCGAACGCGCGAACGACCCGCAGGTCGCCGAGACCGAGAACGAACGCAAGCGGTCCGCCGCCGCCCGGCTGTTCGACATCCGCCGGGTCATCGGTGGCCTCTTCGTGGTGTACGGCGTGATCGTCGGCCTGGTCGGCCTCTTCGACTCGGCTGCCGAGATCGACAAGGCGCAGGGCGTCCGGATCAACCTCTGGGCCGGGCTGGCGATGCTGGCCTTCGGGCTGTTCATGCTGGCCTGGCAGTGGCTGCGCCCGGTGGTGCCGCCCACCACCGAGGAGGCCCGGGAGGTCTGATCCGCCCGGCATGGGGTCGCCCGGAGGGGGTACCCGGGACGCGGGAAGCGTCTGGGACAGGAGGGCGGCACCATGACCGACCATGACCCGAACCGACCGTTGGAGGAGCGCCCGGAGGTGGCCGCCGCGGTGGACGACGACTCCACCGTGCCGCAGTTGGCCCAGGGCGGCGCCGGTCCGGGCGATCCGTCGTTCGTCGCGCCGGGTGACCAGCCCGGTGGTGCGACCGATGAGCTGATCGGCGACCCGTACGCCGCCGGCACCGGGGCCACCGGTACCGGCACCGGGGCCGGTGGGGACAACATCCGCACCGGGGCGGAGCAGCCCTGGGAGCCGGAGGACCTGGTCATGGCGCGTGGGCAGGACCTGACCCCGGCGAACCTGGAACGGGCCCGGCGCGACCTGGCCGAGATGGGCCGGGCGGCGGTGGAACGTACCGTCCCCTGAGGCCGGCGCGACAGCGGCCCGGCACACGGGTGGGCCCCCGGCCCGACCTCTCGGTCGGACCGGGGGCCCGGGTGCGCCCGCCGCGTCAGTGCCTCACTCCAGCCGCGACGGGCTGGTTCGTCAGAGCGCCGGGTAGGCGTTCTTCATGAGCTCCTGGAACTGGGCGGAGAACCAGGCGCCGGAGATCGGAGCGTTGGGCAGCGCGCCGCTCATGCTGTTGCCGTTGCGGGCGTTACCGGTGTAGGTCGGGTCGCACATCCGGTCGAAGCCCTTGCCCTCGTTGTTCGGGATGAGGGAGCTGGAGCCGTCGGACTCACCCGGGGGCTTCACCCAGACGTAGGCGTCGATGCCCGGCTCGGGGTTGGCCTTCGGCCGCTCGCCGAGACCCGCACCGGCCTGGTTGCACCAGTTGCCGGCGTGCAGACGACGGTCGATGCGACCACCGTTGACGTAGGTGTCGACGCTGGTCGTCGCGCCCGGGCCGGTGGGCCGGGCGGTGCCGCCCCAGCCGTTACGGGAGGTGTCGATCAGCATGCCGATGTTGCTGTTGAAGCCGACCGAGACCAGCTTCTGCCGGAACGCCTGGGCGAACGACAGCTCGTCGACGTACTGGTTCCAGTCGATCCACTTGGCCTGGCGGACGGTCTGGCCGTTCACCGTGTCAGTGATCTTGACGTACGGCTCCTTCAGGGCGGAGTAGTTCGCCGTGTTGGTGATGAAGCCGTGCACGTAGTTCACGTTGCTGCCGGACGCGGTGGCCGCGGTCTTCAGGATGTCGGCGGTCGGGCCGAAGTTGGTGTCCCAGCCCAGCCAGCCGTGGTGACCGGCGTCGATGTAGTTGTAGACGTTGCCGATCGAGCCCAGCTTGGACAGGGCGTAGCCGACACCGTTGACGTACGCGCCGTTGGCCTTCACCACGTCACACTGCACCGTGCCACCGGCGTTGCCGGAGGTGTTGGTGATCAGGTTCGGCAGCGAGTCGATCTCGATGATGTTGATGATCCGCAGGCTGGCGTACTTGGCCTGGCTCTGGATCGCGGCGATCGGGTCGATGTACTCCGCCTTGTAGCGCGGCAGTTCGTCGGCGGCCAGCTCACCGTTGGAGGCGAGCGCCGAGCAGTCCCGGCCGGGCAGGTTGTAGATCACGAACTGGATGTAGCCGGCACCCTGGGCGAGGGCGGCGTCCAGGTGGTCCTTGACACCCATCGCGCCGTTGGAGCTGCTGTCGGTGGTGCCGTTGATCGCGGCGATCCGGTCCAGCCACACGGCGGTCGGGTTGTTGGAGACCCGGCTGCCACCGGCCTCGGCGTCCGCCTTGGCCTTCCACTCCGGGTTCACGTAGCCCTTGACTCCGGCGTAGGGGTTGTCCACCTTCTGCCCCGGCGGGGGCGTGGTGGGCGGGGGCGTCGTGGGCGGCGGGGTGGTCGGCGGAGGCGTGGTCGGCGGAGGCGTGGTGGGCGGAGGCGTGGTGGTGGGCGGCGGGGTGGTGGGCGTGGTGCCGCCGTTGCAGACCACCCCGTTCAGCGTGAACGAGGTCGGCTTGGGGTTGCTGCCGCTCCACGAGCCGTTGAAGCCGAGGGTGGTGCTGCCGCCGCGACCCAGCGAGCCGTTGTAGGACTCGTTGGTGGCGGTCACGTTCTGGCCGCTCTGCGACCACTTGGCCGACCAGCCCTGGGTCACCCGCTGGCTGCTGTTGGGGAAGGTGAAGCCGAGGGTCCAGTTGCTGATCGGGTCACCCACGTTGCGGATGGTGACGTTCGCGGTGAAGCCACCGGACCAGTCGTTGGTGGTGTAGTCGATGCTGCACTGGGTGGCGGCCTGCGCCGCGGTGACCGGGAGGGTCACCAGCCCGCCCGCGACCAGCACGCTCGCCCCGGTGAGGGCGAACGCCCGGCGTCGGGCGGACAGACTTCTCCACAGATTCATGCCTTTTGCACTCCTTGGGCGAGACCGGCACCACGAGGGGACCGGCAAGTGGCGCGTGAGCGTCCTGGGGTACGGACGAGCCCGGCGCCAACGGGACATCTCGGGGGGTGCCCGACCCTGAGGACGGGCATGGTGGTGGTGAGCTTCACCGGCCCGCACGGACCGGTCGGCGGCGATGTCGTCCGGTGCACCGGTTGCCCTCGACCTCTGCCGTGCGCGGTGTGGCTCCCCGAACCGCGTGCAGCGATTCTTGCATGGGAGCGCTTCCATGGCAATGGCTCGATACTTTGCGGCAACCTGGCCGCAACGCCCGGTCCGGCATCCGGGCCACTACGAGCCTATCTCCGCCCAGCTCGGCCGGGAGCGCCCCGACCGCGCAGCCGGGCGGTAACGCCTACACAAGCGGCTCACGGGGCTTAAGGGTCGCATCATCGGTAAAGCCGAAAACACGAATCTTTCCCCGAATAAGTCATGAAACCGTCTAACGTCGGTCATAGCTCGACTGTCGTCGGGCTCAGGACAACAGGGGATGGAGTGACGCAGGTCATGGCTAACAAGATGCTCGGGAAGGTTGTCGCGGGTGCCGCTCTCGGTGGCGCGTCCCTTCTGGTGTTCACGCCGGGGATCGCGTTCGCGGACGGTCACCACGACGGCGAGAGCCGGGACGGCAAGGTCATCGCCAAGCCGCATGTCGTCAAGCCCGGCGACAAGGTCAAGCTCATCGAGATCTGCCCGGAGGCGCAGGAACACGCCTTCGTCTGGTCCAAGGTCACCGGCAAGGTCAAACTCAAGCCCGCCGAGGGCCGCGGCGAGGAACACGGCGGCTGGAAGGACGACGAGGGCAGGGGCGACGAGCACGGCAAGGGCGAGGAGGGCAAGGGCGAGGACCACGGCAAGGGTCCCGACGGCCAGGCCCCCGACGACAACGGCCCCAAGCCGCAGCCCCCGGCCGAGGGTGGACAGCCCCCGGCGGACGGCGGTCAGCCGCCGGCGGGCGGCCGGGGCGGTGGCTTCATGGCCGCCGACCAGGGCCCGGACCACGGCGGCAAGCCCGAAGAGGGCAAGGGCGAAGATCACGGCAAGCCCGAAGAGGGCAAGGGCGAAGGCCACGGCAAGCCCGAGGAAGGCAAGGGCGAAGGCCACGGCAAGCCCGAAGAGGGCAAGGGCGAAGGCCACGGCAAGCCCGAGGAAGGCAAGGGCGACGAGCACGGCAAGCCGGGGGCCGGCGAGGAGTCCGACGAGCACGGCAAGCCCGGCTGGGACGAGGAGTCCGACGAGCACGGCAAGCCCGGCTGGGACGAGGAGTCCGACGAGGGCGACTGGCAGGGCCACGAGGGCTACGGCAAGGACGACGAGTACGGCTACGGCAAGGACGAGGGGGGCTGGGAGCACCAGAAGGACTTCGTCTACTACGGCGAGGCCGAGGTCTCCCGGGACGCCCGTCCGGGCCGGTACGAGCTGAACGGCTCGTGCGGTGAGGGCGACCTGATCGTCCTGCCGAGGGGGCACGTCGACGGCGGTGACGGTGGGATGACCACCACCGGCGCCGACCGGGGCATGGTCGCCGGCGGGGCCGGCATGATCGGCGCGGCCGCCCTCGGCGGCATCGTGCTGATGCGCCGGCGTCGGGCCGATGAGCTCGGCTGACCCGACGGCGACACGGGCCGGCGGCCGTCACGGGAGACCGTGGCGCGCCGCCGGCGCGGCCGTCGTCGTCCTCCTCGCCATGGCCGGCTCCGGCATGATCGGCGCGTCGATCCGGACCACTCCCCCGCCCCGTCCGCCGCAGCCGGCGGCCCAGGCCGCGCCGCACACCGTCCCCGCGGACACCCCGGCCGTAGACACCGGGCCGGTCGACGACCCGGACGCGCAGGTTCCCGCCGACGCGAGCGTGCCGCCGGGCCCCGCCCCGCTGCCCCGCTCCGCCCCCACCACGATCGCGATCCCCAGGATCGGGGTCGACGCGGAGATCATGCCGCTGGGCACCAACCCGGACGGCACGGTCCAGGTGCCCCCGCTGGACCAGGCCCAGCGGGCCGGCTGGTACGAGCCGGGCGTCAGCCCCGGCGAGACCGGCAACGCGGTGATCGTCGGGCACGTCGACTCGGCGCAGCTCGGGCCGGCGGTCTTCTTCCAGCTCGGTGCGCTCCTGCCGGGTGACACCGTCGCGGTGGCGCGGGCCGACGGCAGCACCGCCACGTTCACCGTCGACGAGGTGCGGTCGTACCCGAAGGCGCAGTTCCCCACCGACCTGGTGTACGGCCCGAACGACCGTCCCGGACTACGGGTGGTGACCTGCGGCGGTCAGTTCGACCAGGCCACCGGCAGCTACCAGGACAACGTGGTCGTCTTCGCCACGCTGACGTCCTGATCCGGCCCGGTCACCGCACGACCGCGCCCGTGGCGGAAGTCCCGCCCCGGGCGCGGTCGGCGTACGGTCAGGCGGCGGCGGACGTCCGCACCAGGGTGCGGATCTGCCGCAGCAGCACCGAGAGCGAGGCGAGATCCGCCCGCGACTCGTCGAACTCCCCCATCGCCCGGTGCGCCCGGTGGATCGAGGTGGCGTTCGACTGCTCCCACTGGAGCACCCGTTCCTGCGGCGGCAGGTCACCCGGGGTGGAGTCGAGCACCTCCCCGGTCAGCGCGGCCAGCGCGGCGTACAGGTCGTAGCGCAGCGCCATCCGGGCCAGCGTCTGCCAGCGGTCCTCGCGCGGCAGCAGGGAGATCTTCGACAGCAGCGAGTCCACCCGGAACCGGTCGGAGAGCACGAAGTAGACCGAGGCCACCTCGCCGACGTCGCGGCCACTGGTCCGCGCCGTCTCCACCACGTCCAGCAGACCGAAGCTGTACATCAGCCGGGTCGCCCGTCCGGCCAGCTCGGCCGGCAGCCCCCGGGCGGTCATCGCGTCGATGTGCGCCTGCAACGACTCCCGCTCGCTGCCGTGGAACCGGTCCTGAAGGTCGGGCAGCAGCCGGGCCACCCCGTCGCGGAGCCGCTCGATCTCGGCCGGCACGTCGATCGGCGACCGCCGGTTGGTCACCAGCCACCGCACGGCCCGGTCGAGCAGCCGGCGGGTGTCCAGGTAGACGCTGGTCTGCAAATCCGGCGGGACCTGGTTGTCCAGCGCCTCGACCGCGTCCCACAGCTCGCGCAGCCCGAAGACCTCCCGGACCACCACGTACGCCCGGATCACGTCGGCCGCCGACGCGGCGGTCTCCTCGACGACCCGGAAGACGAACGAGATGCCGCCCCGGTTGATCGCCTCGTTGACCAGGACCGTGGTGACGATGTCCCGGCGCAGCCGGTGCTGGGCCATCCGGTCGGCGAACCGCTCGCGCATCGGCGTCGGGAAGTAGTTGACCAGGACGTCGGTCGTCCACTCCTCGTCCGCGAGGCCCTCGGCCAGGATCTCCCGCTCCAGCACGATCTTGACGTACGCGAGGAGCACCGCGAACTCCGGCGCGGTGAGCCCGGACTCGGTGCGTACCGCCAGTTCCTCGTCCGGGGGCAGCGCCTCCAGCGCCCGGTCGAGCTGGCCGGCCCGCTCCAGCTCGCTGATCATCCGGCGGTGCACCGGCAGCAGCGAGGCGGCCTGGGCCTGCGAGTTGTTGATCGCCCGCGCCTGGTCGTAGTTGTCCCGCAGCACCAGTTCGGCGACCTCGTCGGTCATCTGGGCGAGCAGTTCGTCGCGGGCGGGCACGTCCAGCGCGCCGTCGGCGACCGCGGTGTTGAGCAGGATCTTGATGTTCACCTCGTGGTCGGAGCAGTCCACCCCGGCCGCGTTGTCGATGAAGTCGGTGTAGATCCGGCCGCCGGTAGCCGCGTACTCGATCCGGCCGAGCTGGGTGCAACCCAGGTTGCCGCCCTCGCCGACGACCCGGCAGCGCAGGTTCTTGCCGTCCACCCGGATCGCGTCGTTGGACTTGTCGCCCACCTCGGCGTTGGTCTGGCTGGACGCCTTCACGTAGGTGCCGATGCCGCCGTTCCAGAACAGGTCCACCGGCGCGGTGAGGATCGCCTTCATCAGCTCGGCCGGGCTGAGCTGGGTGACGTCGTCGGCCAGGCCGATGGCCGCCCGCACCTGCGGGGTGACCGGGATCGACTTGGCCCCGCGCGGGAAGATCCCGCCGCCTTCGGAAATCAACTCCGGGTCGTAGTCCTCCCAGGACGACCGGGGCAGCTCGAACAGCCGCTGACGTTCCCGGAACGAGGTGGCGGCGTCCGGATCCGGGTCGAGGAAGATGTGCCGGTGGTCGAACGCGGCCACCAGCCGGATGTGCTCCGACAGCAGCATCCCGTTGCCGAACACGTCACCGGACATGTCGCCGACGCCGACCACCGTGAAGTCCTGGGTCTGGGTGTCGTGGCCCAACTCGCGGAAGTGCCGCTTGACCGACTCCCAGGCGCCCCGGGCGGTGATGCCCATCTTCTTGTGGTCGTAGCCGGCGGAACCGCCGGAGGCGAACGCGTCGCCCAGCCAGAAGCCGTGCGCCGCCGAGATCTGGTTGGCGATGTCGGAGAACGTCGCGGTGCCCTTGTCCGCCGCCACCACCAGATACGGGTCGTCGGGGTCGTGCCGCACCACGTCCACCGGCGGCACGATCTCACCGGAGACGATGTTGTCGGTGACGTCGAGCATCGCGCCGACGAACTCCTGGTAGCAGGCGACGGCCTCGTCCCGGTCCCCCGGCTTCTGCTTGAGCACGAAGCCGCCCTTGGCGCCGACCGGCACGATCACCGCGTTCTTCACCATCTGCGCCTTGACCAGGCCGAGCACCTCGGTCCGGAAGTCCTCCCGCCGGTCGGACCAGCGCAGCCCGCCCCGGGCCACCGGCCCGTAGCGCAGGTGCACGCCCTCGAACCGGGGCGAGTACACGAAGATCTCGAACCTGGGCCGGGGCGCCGGCAGGTCCGGGATGGCCTGCGGGTCCAGCTTGAACGCCACGTACGGCTTGGGTCGCCCGTCGGCGCGCTTCTGGTAGAAGCTGGTCCGCAGGGTGGCCTGGATCAGCGTCAGGTAGGCGCGCAGGATGCGGTCCTGGTCGAGGCTGGCCACGTCGTCCAGGGCGACCCCGATCGCGTCGACCAGCTCGCCGCTGCGTTCCCGGCGCTGCTCCGCCGCGCGCCCGTCCGGCGCGAACCGCACCTCGAACAGTTCCACCAGCAGCGCCGCGATCCGCGGGTACGCGATGAAGGTCTGCTCCATGTACTCCTGGGAGAAGACCGCCCCGGTCTGCCGCAGGTACTTCGCGTACGCCCGCAGCACCACCACCTGCCGCCAGGTGAGGCCGCCCCGCAGGACCAGCTCGTTGAAGCCGTCCACCTCGGCCTCGCCCCGCCAGGCGGCGGCGAAGGCGTTCTCCACGTGCGGACGCACCTCGGCCAGCTCCTGGTGCCCCTCGGGCAGGCGCAGCCCGAAGTCGTACAGGAAGACCCGGCCGTCGATCCGGTCCACCTCGTACGGGTGCTCGTCGACCACCCGGACGCCCAGCGAGTGCAGCACCGGCAGCACGGCGGAGAGCATCATCGGCTCGCCGTAGCGGTAGACCTTGAACCGCACGTCCATCGCCTCGTCGGCCCGCTGCCCGGCCCGGGGCGCCCACTGCTTGCGGAACAGGTGCATCTCCAGCTGGCCGGGTTCCTCCAGCAGTTCCAGCTTGGCGAGGTCCTTCATCGCCTCGTACGGCGTGTGGGTGTCCTTGTAGCCCTCCGGGAACGCGTCGGCGTACCTGGTGAACAGGCGCTTGGACTGCTCGTCGCCGAGCTTGCGTTCGAGCACCAGCCGGTAGTCGTCGTCCCAGAGCCGGGTGGCGTCGGCCAACTCCTCGGCGAGCAGGTCGGCGTCGATGTCACCGGGCGGGTTGTTCGGGTCGGTGCGGACGATGAAGTGCACCCGGGCCAGCATCGACTCGGTGACCCGGGTGGTGTAGTCCACCCCGACCCCGTTCAGCTCCCGCAGCAGGATGTCCTGCATGCGCAGCCGGTTCTGGGTGGTGAACCGGTCCCGGGGCAGGTAGATCAGGCAGGAGATGAACCGCCCGTACGCGTCGCGGCGCAGGAACACCCGCAGCTGCCGGCGGCCGGCCATCCGCAGCACGCCGACCACCGCGTGGTACAGGTCGTCGGTCTTGATCTGGAACAGCTCGTCGCGCGGGTAGGTCTCCAGGATCTGGAGCAGGTCCTTGCCGGAGTGGCTGCGCTGGCTCAGCCCGGAGCGGTCCAGCACCTCGGCCACCTTGCGGCGCACCACCGGCAGCTCCCGCACGCTGGTCCGGTACGCCGCGGTGGAGAACAGGCCGAGGAACCGCCGTTCGCCGACCACCGCACCGGCCGAGTCGAAGATCTTGAAGCCGATGTAGTCCAGGTAGGCCGAGCGGTGCACGGTGGCCCGCGAGTTGGCCTTGGTGATGATCAGCAGCCGCTTCTCCATCACCTTCTCGTGCGCCTCGGGCGTCATCGACGACAGCGCCCGCGCCTCCGGCGAGTCCGACCGCAGGATGCCCAGCCCGGTGCCGAGCACCGCCTCCAACGCCGGGCCGCCCTGCCCACCGGAGTCGACCAGCCGGTACTCCCGGTAGCCGAGGAAGGTGAAGTGGTCGTGGGCGAGCCAGCGCAGCAGCTCCACCGAGTCGGTGATGTCCTTCTCCGGCACCGGCGGGCGGTCGTCCGCCGTCCGGGCCGAGGCCAGCTCGTCGGCGAGCGCCAGCGCCCGCTGGCGCATCTTCGGCCAGTCCTCGACGGCCTCCCGTACGTCGGTGAGCACCCGCTGCAACTCGCGGCGCAACTGGTCCCGCTGGTCGGCGTCGCGGACCGGATCGATCTCGATCCGCATCCAGCTCTCCACCAGGTCACCGGCGATCGCGTCGTCCGGCTCCACGTCGGCGGAGACCTCGGTCAGCCGGCCCAGCGGCTCCCGCCGGACCACCACCAGCGGGTGCACCAGCAGGTGCACGTCGAGGTGGTGGGCGTTGAGCAGGGCGGTCACCGAGTCGACCAGGAACGGCATGTCGTCGGTGACGATCTCGACGACGGTGTGGTGCTGGTCGGCGTCGGGGGGCAGGATGCGCAGCTTCAGCTCGCCCGGCACCCGCTGCTGGGCCAGGTCCCGGTGGGCACGCGCCGCGTCGAGCATCTCCTCGGCGGTGAACCCGATCAGCTCCTCGTCCGGCGCGAACCGCCAGAACCGGCCCACCAGGGTCGCCGCGTCGTGGTCGTCACCGGCCAGCGCCACCGCCTGCGCCACCAGGCGTTCCGCGTTGGGCACCGGCTCGTCGAGTTCGGCGTCCTCCACGTCCTCGCCGAGCGCCTCCACCGGAAGGCCCAGGTCGTAGAGGGTGTCGATGCTCGAACCGGTCATCCCGGTCACGCCGGTGTCGAGTCGGCCGTAGCCGTCCCCGTCGATCGGCGGGCTGTCCCCGTCGGTCGCCGAATCGAAGCTGTCGTCCCGGCCGGTGTCGCTCTGCCGGAGGTCGGGTACCGGTTTGATCGCCGGACGCCGGTCCATCGGTGCCACTCCCCTCGACGACCCACCGCGTTGTGGGTCACTCTGCCGCCCCACCATAGGCCCTACCGCTTCGTGCCTCGGTCGGTGGACCAGGGGTGGGACGTCCCGGTTCGGGACTCTGGCCTGGCATCCGTGGCAGATGCCCGATCGGCCGGGTGCCGAGTACCCCGCCTCGGGATGTTCATCACACCTTCGGGTCCACCACTTCGTCCGGCCCGCCGGGGCCCGGGGCGGGCCGGCGTACGGCCCGGCCGGACGGCCCCGGTGACCGCGCGGGGCGGTACGGACGGCGACGGCGTACTAGCGTGCAGGGCAGCCCGCCGTCCGGAAGGTGCAGCTCCATGCCCCTGTCGTACCCCCACCGCCGCCCCGGCACGCCCCTGCGACGAGGGCTCGCGGCCCTGGCCGCCACCGTGCTGGCGGCCGGCGCCCTCGTCGGCTGCTCCGGCGACGACGGGCTGACGGGCAGCGTGGACGCGTTCCTCGCCGGCTGGCGCTCCGGCAATCTGGACTCCGTGGGCTTCGTCGAGCCGACCGGGGCGCGAGTGCCCGCCGGCACCGTCGTCGAGGAGATCAAGGCCCTCTCCGGCGACCTCGCCGCCACCCCGCCCGCCCTGCGGCGGGTCGGGGAGGCCGAGGTCACCAAGAACCTCGCCACCACCACCGTCGACATCCGGTGGACGCTGCCGGGCGGGGCTGCCTGGGCCTACCAGCGGCCGCTGCGGTTGCGGCAGAACTCCGGCGACGACAGGTGGCAGGTGATCTGGGAACCGCAGGTGCTGCACGAGCAGCTGGCCAAGGGCGACCGGTTGACGCTGCGGCGGACCGCCGCGCCCCGGGCCGGGCTGCTCGACGGCGCGGGACAACCGATCGTGACACCCCGGCCGGTGGTCCGGATCGGACTGCAACCCGGCGAGATCCCGGACGTCGCGGCACTGGTGGGGCGGCTCGACGCGGCGTTCCGGGCGGTCCGACCGCCGATCAGCCCCCCGGTCGACCTCGCCGACCTGCCGCAGCGGCTCCGCGACGCCGACCCGGACGCGTTCGTCGAGGTGGTGACGTTGCGGGACGAGGCGTACCGGCAGATCCGTTCCCGGATCTACGACCTGCCGGGGACGAAGTTCCGGGCCGAGAAGCTCGACCTGGCACCGACCCGGGAGTTCGCCCGTGCCCTGCTCGGCACGGTCGACCCGGCGCAGGCCGACGACCTCGCCGCCCACCCCGACCGGTACGCCAAGGGCGACCTGGTCGGCCACGGCGGTCTCCAGGGCCGTTACGACGAGCGGCTGCGCGGCGCCCCCGGCACCACCGTGGAGATCCGCCGGCCCACCCCCGAGGGCGGCAGCACCGTCGTCACCGAGGCGTTCCGGCAGGAGCCTGGCCCCGGCCAGCCGGTCCGCACCGGCCTCGACGTGGCCACCCAGAACGCCGCCGACGGCGCGTTGCGGGGTGAGAAGCGACGCTCCGCCCTGGTGGCGGTACGGGTCAGTGACGGCGCGGTGCTCGCCGCCGCCAACGGCCCCGGAGCGGCCGGGGAGAACCTGGCCTTCACCGCCCAGGTGCCGCCGGGCTCCACGTTCAAGACGGTCAGCGCCCTGGCCCTGCTGGACAAGGGCGCGGTGACCCCGCAGACCACCGTCGACTGCCCGAAGACCCGCGTGGTGGACGGCCGCCCGTTCAAGAACTCCGACGACTTCGTGCTGGGCAAGGTGCCGTTCCGTACCGACTTCGCGAAGTCCTGCAACACCGCGTTCGTGGCGCTGGCCCCGCAGCTCGGCCCGGACGGGCTGGCCGCCACCGGTCGTACCCTCGGGTTGGAGGGCTCGTGGGACCTCGGCGCGGACGTCTTCACCGGCAAGGTCTCCACCGGCGGCGGGCCGACCGAGCAGGCCGCCGCCGCGATCGGTCAGGGCACCACCGTGGTCAGCCCGCTGGCCATGGCGGGGGTGACCGCCGCCGTCGCCCGGGGCCGCTTCGAGCAGCCGAAACTGGTGCTCGACCCGGCCCCCGCCGCGCCCGCCGCGGCCGGCCCGCCACTGCGGGCCGAGTCGGTGGCGGCGCTGAGGACGATGATGCGCGAGGTGGTCACCGCCGGCACCGCCAGGGCGCTGGCCGACGTGCCGGGTGGACCGGTGTACGGCAAGACCGGCACCGCCGAGTACGACGACGACCCGGCGCACACCCACGCCTGGTTCGTCGGGTGGCGGGGCGACGTCGCGTTCGCCGTCTTCGTCGAGCAGGGCGGATCGAGTACGGCCAGCGCCGTCCCGATCGCCGAACGCTTCCTCCGCGCCCTCCGCTGACGCCGCCCCGCCCCACGCCCGGTCCAGGTGCTCAGTTGGGCCGATGTTGCGGTATCCCGGCGAGCGGATAGCGCAACATCGGCCCAACTGAGTTGATCATGTGACGCCGTTGAGGGGATCGTGCTCAGGAGACCGGCTCTTCGGCGCGGCCGGGTGCGTCAGCCGGCCCGGGGACGGACCGCCCTGACGTGGACGATCCGGAGTCGGTGGATTGCGGCTGGGGTGGCAGCAGTCGGGGCGCGACGGCGTCCGGGGCGACCACCGGGGCCAGCCCGGCGACGACCGTGTTGACGATCTCGGCGGCGTACGCGCCGTCCGGGTCGTAGTCGGGGTCGAAGACGGTCAGCTCGACGCCGAGGCAGTGCGGGGTGTCCACCAGCCCGGCGAGCAGGATCTCCAGCTCGGCGAAGGCGATCCCGCCCGGGTCGGGGGCGTCCACGGCCGGCATCACCGCCGGGTCGAGCACGTCCACGTCGATGTGCACCCAGTAGCCGGCGCAGTCGGCCAGTTGCTCGTGCGCCCACTGCGCGCTGCGGGCGGCCCCCTCGGCGCGCAGGGCCGGCACCGGTCGGGTGATGATCCCGGCGGCCTGGAGGTCGAGCCGGTATTCGTCCTGTGCCCGGATGCCGAGCACCACCACGTCGATGTCCCGGAAGTACGGTCGACGCCCCTCGATGGCGGCCAGGTCGGCCTGCCCGCGCCCGGTCACCAGGGCCAGGTCCTCGCCGGCCGCCGCGCCGACGTAGGAGGCGTTGCCGGGGTGCCGGAAGTCGGAGTGGCCGTCGACGAAGACCAGCCCGATCCGCCCGCCGACCGCCTCGCCGAGCCGGTGCATGGCCAGCGCCGAGCCGAGCAGCACCGAGCAGTCCCCGCCGAGGACCAGCGGGAACTCACCCCGGTCGATGATCGCGCCGATCCGGTCGGCCAGCGCCGTCGAGTAGCCGGAGATCTCCCGGGCGTGGCAGACCCCGTCACCGGGCCGCCAGTCGCCCGGGTCGTAGCGGGGGGCGGTGAGGCAACCGGCGTCGCGCGCCCCGAGCCGGGCGAGCAGATCGTGGTCGCGCAGTGCCCCGGGGGCCTTGCCGCAGCCGGGAACGGAGGTGGAGGTGGGTGGGCGCAGACCCAGGTTGGTCGGCGCGTCGAGGACGGCGATTCGGCGCATCACGGGCTCCCGTCCTCGATGGTCGGCGGGCCGGCCGGGTGGCCGGCCCGCGCGGGGTGTCAGGGGATCAGAACAGGGCGCTGGCCAGGGCGCGGCGGGCGGAGGCCACGGCGGGGTCGTCCGGGCCTGCGATGCTGAACAGCGAGACGAGGTGTTGGCGGGCCCGGTCCCGGTCGTCACCGGCGGTCCGCCGGACCAGCCCGACCAGTCGTTCGTACGCCTGCTCGGCCATTCCGCTGAGCACCTCGATGTCGGCGGCGAGGAGCTGGGCCTCGACGTCGTCGGGGTTGGCCTGCGCGGCGGCGAGGGCGGCCTGCGGGTCGGCGCCGGCGACCCGCCGGGCCACCCCGACCTGGGCCAGGCCGGCCTCGGCGGCGGCGTCCGCCGGGGATTCGGCGAGGATCTTGCGGTACGCCTGCTCGGCGGCGTCGAGGTCGCCGCTCATCAACGCGTCGTCGGCCTCGTCGAGGCGCGGGTCCTCCGGTTCGGCGACGGTGACGCCACCGGCCTTGAGCACGGCGGCGAGCCACTGGCGCAACTGCGGCTCGGGGATCACCCCGGGGAAGGCGTCGATCGGCCGCCCGCCGACCACCGCGTAGACGGTGGGGATCGCCTGGATCTGGAACATCTGCGCGATCCGCGGATTCTCCTGGACGTCGACCCGGGCCAGGACCCACTGGCCGGCACCCTCGGCCGCCAGCCGCTCCAGCACCGGGGCGAACTGGTCGCTGTCCGGATAGCCGGCCGCGCCGAAGAAGACCACCACGGGTGTGGTCATCGACCGTTCGAGCACTCCGGACTGGATGTTCGCCTCGGTCACGTCGAGCACGGCGGCACCGCCACCTGTGGCGGGACCGCCCGGTGCGCCGGTCTGGCTCGGTGTGGCGGGACGGGAACTGGCCGGGGCGGTGCCGCGCAGCGCGCTGAGGTCGACCGCGCCGCGGGTGAAGATCGACGAGGTGATCCGTGGGTCGCTCATGGTTACCTAGTCTCGCACGATCCCCACCGTCCCCGGCTCAGCCACAACGCCCACAGTTGCCACTCTCACCTCCCACTCTTTGCCCGGTCGGCCGGTGCGGATCATCAGAAGCGGGCGGGTTCGCGGTAGGTGCCCCATTCCGTGCGTAGGGCGTCGCAGATCTCGCCCAGGGTGGCTTCGGCCCGGACGGCGTCGAGCATGGGCGGGATCATGTTGCCGCCGGTGCGGCTGACCTCGATCATGCGCTGCACCGCCGCCGTCACCGCCGCGTCGTCGCGGGCGGCCTTGCGTTCGGCGAGCACCCGGCGCTGTTCCAGCTCCACCTCGTGCGAGATGCGCAGGATCTCCAACTCCTTGGCGACCGTGCCGGTGTGGCAGTTGACCCCGACGATCTTCTTGTCGCCCTTTTCCAGGGCCTGCTGGTAGGCGAAGGCCGACTCGGCGATGTGGCCGGTGAACCAGCCGTCCTCGATGCCGCGCAGGATGCCGGAGGTCATCGGGCCGATCCGGTGCGGGCCGTCGCCGCCGAGCTGCCGGATCCGGGCGAAGATCTCCTCCGCCTCAGCCTCGATGGCGTCGGTGAGCGCCTCGACGTACCAGGAGCCGCCGAGCGGGTCGGCCACGTTGGTCACCCCGATCTCCTCCATCAGCACCTGCTGGGTGCGCAGGGCGATCTCGGCGGATTCGTCGGTGGGCAGGGCGAGGGTCTCGTCCAGGGCGTTGGTGTGCAGCGAGTTGGTGCCGCCGAGCACGGCGGCGAGCGCCTCCACTGCGGTGCGTACCACGTTGTTGACCGGCTGTTGCGCGGTCAGCGACACCCCGGCGGTCTGGGTGTGGAACCGCAGCCAGAGGGCCTTCTCGCTGGTCGCGCCGTAGACGTCGCGCAGCCAGCGGGCCCAGATCCGGCGGGCGGCACGGAACTTGGCGATCTCCTCGAAGAAGTCCAGGTGCGCGTCGAAGAAGAAGCTCAGCCCCGGGGCGAAGACGTTGACGTCCAGGCCGCGTGAGAGCCCCAGTTCGACGTAGCCGAACCCGTCGGCCAGGGTGTACGCCAACTCCTGCGCGGCGGTGGAGCCGGCCTCGCGGATGTGGTAGCCGGAGACCGACAGCGGCTTGTAGCGGGGGATCTCGGCGGCGCAGTACTCCATCAGGTCGCCGATCAGGCGCAGGTGCGGCTCGGGGTCGAACAGCCACTCCTTCTGCGCGATGTACTCCTTGAAGATGTCGGTCTGCAAGGTGCCGTCGAGCCGGGACAGGTCGACGCCCTGCCGCTCGGCGGCGACCAGGTACATGCAGAACACCGGCACCGCCGGGCCGGAGATGGTCATCGAGGTGGTGACGCCGGCCAGGTCGATGCCGTCGAAGAGCACCTCCATGTCGGCGGCGGAGTCCACCGCGACCCCACAGTGCCCGACCTCGCCCAGCGCCTGCGGGTCGTCGGAGTCGCGCCCCATCAGCGTCGGCATGTCGAACGCGACGGAGAGCCCGCCGCCGCCCGCGCCGAGGATCATCTTGTACCGCTCGTTGGTCTGCTGGGCGTTGCCGAAGCCGGCGAACTGCCGGATCGTCCAGGCCCGACCCCGGTAACCGGTGGGGTGCAACCCCCGGGTGTACGGGAACTCGCCCGGCCAGCCGATCCGTTCGAACCCCGGGTACGCGGTGCCCTCGGGAGGGCCGTACACGGGTTGCACGGTGGCGCCGGACAGGGTGGTGAAGTCCGCGTCCCGCTTGCGCGCGGCGTCGTACCGGGCCTGCCAGCGTGCCCGTCCGGCGGCGATCTCGTCGGCGTTCATCCGCGGGGCTCCTCCTCGAGTCCTCGACCGAACCCCGAGTGTAGAACGAAAACCTGAACGATCGCTAAGGGAAGTCGTACCGGACGGTAGCCGGTCGGCGGGAGCAGGGGCCGTCGTGGTCGGCGCGCAGCAGGCAGCGCCGGCCGGCGTCCAGCCGCAGGTCACAGAAGACCCGATGGCGTACGCCCTGCTCGTCCTCGGCCGACACGGTGGTCTCGCCGGGGTCGGCCTGGGCGAGCACCCCCGCCCAGCGGGCCAGCACCCGGGCCAGCCGGACGGCACCGGGCAGGTCCACGGCGACCACGGGCAGGTGGACGACGAACCGCTCCCGGCCGGCGGTCACCGGTACCACCCCTCGTTCACCCGCTGCCGGAACTGCGCGGACTGCCAGCGGCGCAGCGCGTCCCGGACCCGGGCGGCCTCGTGCCGGCTGTCGCCGAGCGCCTGGTAGGCGTCGGCCAGGTCGGCGGCGACCCGGTCGAGGAACTCCTGCACCTCCGCCGGGTCGAGCCCACGCCGACCGAATCGGGTCCAGCGGAACCGCTGCTCCCGCACCTGCCACGGCCGCAGCGGGCGGTAGGCAGCCGAGCGGTAGCAGCGCGGCCGGCGGGGGTGCCGGGTCCACCCGGGTCGACCGAGTAACCGGAGGGTCAGACGCATGACGACCTGCCTCTCTGTCGCGGGGATTCGGTGTCGGTGGGGTTGGAAGGGGTGGGTCCACCCGCCCGCCGCCCACGGGCGGACCCACCCCACCCCGCGACCGCAGCCCTGATCGGCGGTACGGCGGCGGGGCAGCTCGACCGGCCAGCGAACCCGAAAGAGTGAGCACCCTTCGTAACCCCACGAGGACGCATTGCCATAGGAGACAATAGCAACGATTCAACATGGCCACAATCCATCATTGCAATGAAGCCTTGTTCGAAGACAGCAACGGGGGCATAAGGCTTGCGGGATGACCATCGATCCGCGCTCACACACGCCGGTCTACGTGCAGCTCGCCGAGCTACTTCGGGGGCAGATCGAATCCGGTGACCTGCCGGCTGGGTCGAGCGTCGGCAGCGAGACCCGGTTGAGCCAGGAGCACGGGATCGGCCGTGACGCCGTCCGGATGGCCATCGCGCTGCTGCGATCGGAGGGACTGGTCACCACCAGCCGACCCTTCGGAACACGGGTTCGCGATCTACCACAGCGCAGGAGGGTGGAGTTGCCGGGAGGCGCGAGGGTGATCGCGCGGATGCCGAGTGGTGCGGAGCGGCGCAGCATGCAGCTCGACGAGGGCGTACCGATCCTCGAAATTTACGGCCCGCAGGGCGACGTGGAACTGCTACCGGGCGACGAGGTCGAACTGATCCGACCGAAACACGACTGAGCCGCCGAACCGAGCCGGCCGGGAACCCCGGTCCCGGCAGGCTCAGGATCGCCGGGGCCGCGCGGGCCCATCCAGGATCGCCGGGCGAGCGGAATGCCGGAGCACTTATCGCCCAAGCCGGCATGCCTACCAGTCATATCCATGCCGCACAGGCATACCGACTTCACCACACCACAACCCCCGGCAGCGGGCCTGAGAGTTGCGTCGCCAGCAGGCACCGACCTAACCGCACCTTCACACCCCGGGCAGCGGGCGGGAGGCTGTGTCACCCAGCAGCCCAGACATTGACGCACGCCACCTGATCACCCGGCAAAGGCGCGGGCACCGGGACGGGTGGGGTCAGGCGACCGGGGTGTCGGGGGTGTCCATGGCGACGTCGTCGACCCGGATGTTGATCTCGTCGGCGCGCAGGCCGTACGACTCGACGGCCGCCGTCACGGCGGCCCGCACCGCGGCGGTGACCTGGGGCACCGGGTGGCCGCTGGAGATCACCAGCACCAGGTTGACCACGGCCGCGCCGTTGGTGACGTGCGCCGAGCAGCCCCGCCGCGCGTCGCCCACCCGGTCCAGCCCGACCCGGTCGAGGACTGCGTTGAAGAACCGGGCCACGTCACCGCCCAGTTCGGCCACCCCGGGCACGGACTTCGCGGCGGCCACCGCGATCTTCTCCACCACCTCGTCGGAGACCTGGGTGGTCCCGCCCGCCACCGCGTCCGGCGTCACCGACAACTCCTGCGTCGCCTCGTGGTCCATGGTTGCGGTCACACTCCGTTCATTTACGGTTAGCCCCAACCCGACCCGGGCCATTCAACAAGGTTTTACTGCGAGCCCGGATGCTCCGGTCGACTGCATCCTGCAAGCCTTGGTTTCCCTGGAGAACATCAGCACGATTTGGCCACTCTCGGAGTGTCCTCTCGACTGTTTCCACTACGCAGTCGACAAGGCCCGCACCGGTTGCGCCCAGCCTCTGTTCGAGGCGAAGGAACGTGCCGAGAGACACCTTGTGAAATTCTCGGGAACCGCCAAACTTGAGCCCTAGGTCCTCGGGTCGGTCATCCAGTTCATAGTGCCCAGTGGAAACCATGTCGTATGCCGGAGCAAGAGTGGGGACGCGGGGGTCCAGATAGATCAACGTCCAGTTCTTCAGATGAGCATCGCCGTTCGATATCAACACGGAGAATGCCAGCCGCCTTACAAACTCCCTCAGCGAGTCGACGTCCCGACGGCGATATACCAAACTGGCGACCGTTTCGAAGTTCCCAAGATACTTACGATCGGGATAAATATTTCGCACCTGCGCCAGGTCTTCTATGTGCACAAGCTTCCGATCGACGCCCCGGTCGAAACGCTTGATCGCGTAGGCATATTCTTCACCTGCCGGCCAGACCGACAGTGGAAGGCGTTCGTCAATCACCGAACGGTGGACCAGTTCGATCTCCGGAACCTCGATGCCGACAGCCCGTGCGAGTGACATCATGGCATATTCGTTGCGCGGCACATCCCGAAACCGACTATCCGGCAGCTTTACAATCCAGTCGCCACCCATTCCACTCGCCGGTAGCGTCAGCCTGTCCTGAACCCTCAGCATGGAGAACTTCATGGCAACGCCGGCCAACGAGAATCTCAGGCCAGGCTCGTAGAAGCTGCCACCATCGTCATGCGGGTAGACCTCGTCGCCGACGGACACCACGGCATCGTCAGGCTCTTCGCCCTCGGGAAGCACCCGCACCGCACCTGGCAGATCGTGCCCCACCTGGGTCAACAGTTCCATTTCTCGTTGGCCGTTGACGCCACGCTCGTCAGCTATCCAGGCACGCAGCCTGCCTTCTGGCAGAAGATTGGAGAACCAGGGCGGGAGGCGCACAGCCGCCGCATGGACCGCAGTCGGCCGATCCTCGAAAACCAGTCCGAGCACTGGCCGCTCAGGGTTTTCCCGATAACTTCTATCAAGACTGAACCAGGTCCTGTCACCAACCTGTCGCAGGGTTCCAGCCCGTTGATCGCCCAACCAGACGCCGAACCAGGAGTCAGAAGAGGGCATTCGACTCCTTCTCCTCAGTCAACTCCTCGTCTTCGACGACAAGATCCGCCAGCGGTGGCGTGTTTTCGAAGCTCCACTCACAACTACGCGCCAGGAAGTCGGCGAGCTGCTTGCCTAATTTCTCCTGACGAGCTAGGAGAAATGCTTGCACATCTCCTCGCCGGATCATACTAATGATCTCAGCATCGAGACAGTGCGAGGCCAGGACATCTCGCCACAAAATCTCAGATAATCCAGCGGGCTGGCGGGTGAGCAGTGTGTCCACCACACCCACCTCACCCTCCACCGTAGGCAGAAGGACACGGTCGGCAGCCCATAGCCGGAAAGGCGGTGGAACTGAGTAGCGAGACACCACGTAACGCGTGGCGTCCAGCGCCGTTGGCCGATCCTGGAGGCAGAGCGAGAGGTCTTCACGCACGAATGGATCAGCCGTGCTCAGAGACCTCGGCGCGAGGCTCCACCAAGAGCACAGGATGATCTTCGTGGCCGCTTCGTTGCTGCGAAACCGCTGGAGGTTCGGAAGCGGTGCGTTGGGATGCTCGACCCAGCGATGCAATTCCGCGATCGTTGCATTCAAGTTATCCGGCTGCACCGCATAGTTCAGGAATCGTATAGCTCCGGTCGTGCTTCCCCGAAAAACTCCCGGTCCCACGAGCGCAGCCCGCCAGAACCACCTCTTTAACAGCAGACAAACACGCTGACCAGGGTCCGGATGGTGAGCGAAGAATCGCGTCAGCACAACGATGAGATAGCTATAAGGAAGCATGCTGAAATGCGGGACACCGGCTTCGTTCTGCAAGAACGCCACCGCCCGCCGCATGGCTTCCTCACCGAGCGCGTAGGCCGTATCCCGGTCCTCATCGGGGAAGTCGATGGTGGCCCGGTTAGGCTGGTGTGCCCGATGCGATGGGCTGATCTTCTGCTCAGCCCCGAATTCGTTGCGGATCTCACGCTTGACGTCGGGACCGCGACGAGCCAGCACCGCCTGTAGCACCGTATCGTTGTCGATCAACCCGAAGCCGAGTTCGTCGTCGATGTTCTGAGCGATCCGGTCGAGCGTGGAGGTCGTATCCTTGGCCGCCTCCTCTCCTGGAAAGAGTCCGGAGAAGATCTCGGCACGACTCAACCTCTTACCGAAGTTGTTCATCCGGTCGAAAATGTCTTGCAGCACTCGCGGATCGTCCTGCACCACCTCGTAAGCCGGAATTCTAAACTGACGCAGGGTGCGAGTAACCTCGTTGGCCTGCTCCACGAACTGGGCAGCCTCCGGGTGGCTGGTGAACCACCTAAGCACCCGGGTCAGGTCGAAGAGCACGGGCAGGGGCACGATCGCGGGCTCCTCGACCTGCGGCAACGGCACAAATTGCTCGTTGCGAAGATCGTAGGCGAGCGCAAAGCGGGGATCAGCCATTCCGTCTGGATGCAGTGCATTCGCCAAACTGATGATGCGCTGCTGGCCGTCTACCACCCAGAGTGCATCACCGGTCTCCGGCGCTGCGATCCGTAACGCACCCAACTGAAGCGTCTCCGCAGCAGCAGGCCGCCGCCAAAGCAGGAAAGAGCCTACCGGATATCCGAGCACGATGCTCTCGAAGAGCCGCATGACGTCGGACCTTTGCCAACGAAGCGGGCGCTGAAAATGCGGTACCCGAATACGTCCGGTCCAGGCGAGCTGGGTCAGCTCCTCCAGATCGAGAGTCGTAGCCTTCGGCCGAGTATCGAGACCTGCACTCATGTCCAGCCTTCCTTCCCAGACCGCGACAGACGGACCAATGGATGCATCCCGCCTGATCCGAAGAGGACTCTACCCGGCAAGCGACACCGAGCCACCACCGTAAACGCCCTGCGGCTACTGGACGGCTCAGGTGCCGATCTGGGCGAGGAGTTCGTCCGCCGCCGCGTACGGGTCCAGTGCCCCCTCGGCCACCTTCGCGGCGAGCGCCGGCAACTCCGTACCGTCGCGCAGGGAACCGATCCGGGCCCGCAGGGTGCCGAGCGCGATCGCCTCGATCTCGGCGGCGGCCCGCTTCTCCCGGCGGCGGCGCAGCTCGTCGTGCTGCTCCAGCCAGGCCCGGTGCTTGTCGATCGCGGCGGCGATGTCGTCGATCCCCTCGCCGCGCGCGGCGATCGACCGGACCACCTGCGGCCGCCACTGCCCCGGCCCGCGCTCGCCCAGCGCGATCATGCCCTGGATGTCGCGGACGGTGTTGTCCGCGCCGTCCCGGTCGGCCTTGTTGACCACGAAGACGTCGGCGATCTCCAGGATGCCGGCCTTGACCGCCTGGATCGCGTCGCCCATGCCCGGGGCGAGCAGCACCAGCGTGGTGTCGGCGAGCGAGGCCACCTCCACCTCGGCCTGGCCGACCCCGACGGTCTCCACCAGCACCACGTCGCAGCCGGCGCCCTCCAGCACCCGGACCGCCTGCGGGGTGGCCGCGGAGAGCCCGCCGAGGTGACCCCGGCTGGACATCGACCGGATGTAGACGCCCGGGTCGGTGGCGTGGTCCTGCATCCGCACCCGGTCGCCGAGGATCGCCCCACCGGTGAACGGGCTGGACGGGTCGATGGCCAGCACCCCGACCCGGTGCCCGCCCGCCCGCAGCGCCCGCACCAGCTCGTTGGTGGTGGTCGACTTGCCCACCCCCGGGGAGCCGGTCAGCCCGACCACCTGGGCCTGCCCGGCGTACGGCGCGAGCGCCGCCGCCACCTGCGGCAGCACCTCGTCACCGGACTCCACCAGCGTGATCAGCCGGGCCACCGCCCGGGGGTCACCCTCGCGCGCGCGGCGCACCAGCATCGGTACGTCCCGACTGCGACGAACCGGGACGGCGGCGGGGGTGGGGACGCTCTCGACACTCACCGGGTCACCATCGCCCACGACTGCGGTGCTCGCCAACCCCACTCACTCCTCGTACTCACACGCCCGCCCTCGCCCGACGACCGTGAGCTGGGACGTTCCGCCCCCGACCGCCGTCTTCGCCGCATCGACCCGCGCCCGCGTCCACGCTGGGCGCCACCCGGCCCGGCAGCCGGTCAGTTCCCGGCGTCGGCCGGTACGTGGATGATCAGGGCGTCGCCCTGGCCGCCACCGCCGCAGAGCGCCGCCGCGCCGGTGCCGCCGCCGCGCCGCTTCAGCTCCAGCGCGAGGGTGAGCACCAGCCGGGCACCGGACATGCCGATCGGGTGGCCGAGCGCGATGGCCCCGCCGTTGACGTTGATCTTGTCGGCGCTGACCCCGAGGTCCCGCGCGGACTGGATGCCGACCTGGGCGAACGCCTCGTTGATCTCGATGAGGTCGAGGTCGTCGATGCTCAGGCCGCCCTTCTTCAGGGCGTGCTGGATGGCGTTGGACGGCTGCGAGTGCAGGGAGTTGTCCGGGCCCGCCACGTTGCCGTGCGCGCCGACCTCGGCCAGCCAGGCCAGGCCCAGCTCGTTCGCCTTGGCCTTGCTCATCACGACCACGGCCGCCGCGCCGTCCGAGATCGGCGACGAGGAGCCGGCGGTGATCGTGCCGTCCCTGGTGAACGCGGGACGCAGCTTGGCCAGCGACTCGGCGGTGGTGTCCGGCCGGATGCCCTCGTCCTCGCTGATCACCAGCGGGTCGCCCTTGCGCTGCGGGATGACCACCGGGGTGATCTCGTCGGCGAAGTGGCCGTTCTTCTGGGCGGCGGCGGCCCGCTGGTGGCTGGCCGCCGCGAACGCGTCCTGCTCCTCGCGGGTGATGCCGTGCCGTACGCCGAGCCGCTCGGTGGACTCGCCCATCGAGCAGCAGTCCCAGGCGTCGCTGAGCCCGTCGTGGGCCATGTGGTCCTTGACCGTCACGTCGCCGTACTTGTAGCCGGCGCGCTGGCCGAGCAGCAGGTGCGGGGCGTTGGTCATCGACTCCATGCCACCGGCCACCACGATGTCGAACTCGCCGGCCCGGATGAGCTGGTCGGCCAGGGCGATCGCGTCCAGGCCGGAGAGGCACACCTTGTTGATGGTCAGCGCCGGCACCGACATCGGGACGCCGGCCTCCACCGCCGCCTGCCGGGCCGGGATCTGCCCGGCGCCGGCCTGGAGCACCTGGCCCATGATCACGTACTGCACCTGGTCCGGGGCGACCCCGGCGCGCTCCAGCGCCGCCTTGATCGCGATGCCGCCGAGCTTCGTCGCCGGCAGGTCCTTCAGGTTGCCCAGCAGCCGGCCCATCGGGGTCCGCGCGCCGCTGACGATGACCGATGCCACTGTCTGCCTCCGAGGGGGGTACCGAGCTGTACGCCTTAACGGCTGTTCGGCCAGACTAGCGGCATGGCTGAGAACTCCCCCGTCGAGCCCGCTGCCGACTACGTCACAGACATCGGGCTGCGCCGTATCGATCATGTCGGGGTCGCGGTCGCCGACCTGGACGCCGCGATCGACTTCTATCAGCGCACCTTCGGGATGCGCTGCATACACGAGGAGACCAACACCGAACAGGGCGTACGCGAGGCGATGATGGCCGTCGGCCCGACCGCCGAGGGCGGCTGCGTGCAGTTGCTCGCCCCGTTGTCACCGGAGTCGACCATCGCCAAGTTCCTCGACCGCAACGGCCCCGGGGTGCAGCAGGTGGCGTACACGGTCGCCGACATCGACGCGGCCTGCGCGACCCTGCGTGACCGGGGCGTACGGCTGCTCTACGACACCCCGAAGCGCGGCACCGCCAACTCGCGGGTCAACTTCGTCCACCCCAAGGCCGCCGGCGGGGTCCTCATCGAGCTCGTCCAACCCGCCGACACCCCCCACTGACACCCTCCCCTCTCCGCGTCCCAACCCCACCCTTCCGTGTTGATCAAGAGGTTTGCGTCATCTCGATCTCCCGACCTGACGCAAACCTCTTGATCACCGGGGCGGGACAGAGCGGGGCGGGGCAGACCGGGGCGGGGCAGAGCGGGGCGGGCATTGTGCGGGGATGCCATTCCGGGGTGGCGGGGGAAAGCGGTCGGGCACTGCCGGGATAGCGGGCGGTGGCGGTGTCGGGGCCGCCCGGACCTGCCAAGATCGCCGTTTGGTGCCGGCCGCCGGTACGACCCGGTGGACCATGTAAAGAGGACACGAAAGCTCGGCACCGCTCTTGCGAACGACCCCGGGGGGTCTGCAAGTATGTCCCAATGCCCCAGCAGCAGTCCTCCCCTCTCGCGTTCTTCGATAACGCGAACTCGCAGCCCGACTTCACGGTGGGCCTGCGTGGATACAACACCCACCAGGTCGACGACTTCCTCGGCCGGATGACGGCCGCGCTGACCCAGTCGGAGCAGGCCCGCGCCGAGGCCGAGCAGCGGATGAACGACGCCCAGCGTCGGCTCCGTCAGGCCGAGCAGCGGCAGGCCGCGCTCGAGCAGAAGCTCACCGACACCAACAAGCAGCTCGAGGAGAACAGCCGGCCGACCCTCTCGGGTCTCGGCACCCGGGTCGAGCAGATCCTGCGGCTGGCCGAGGAGCAGGCCAACGACCACCGCAACGAGGCCAAGCGCGAGTCGGAAGGGATCCTCTCCGCAGCCCGGCTGGAGGCGCGGGAGATCACCGACAAGGCGCGCGCCGAGGCCGCCGCGATGAAGGCCACCGCCGAGCGGGAGGCCGGCACCGTCCGCACCGCTGCCGAGCGGGAGGCCGCCGAGGCCCGGGTGCAGGCCCGTAGAGAGGCCGACACGCTGCGTGCCGACGCCGACCGGGAGACCAAGCAGCTGCGTACGGTCACCGCGCACGAGGTGGCCGAGCTGAAGTCCACCGTCGAACGGGAGGTCGCCACCCTGCGCGCCACCGCCGAGCGGGAGATCACCCAGCAGCGGGCGAAGGCCGCGCGGGAGGCCGAGGAGAAGCGCGCCGAGGCGACCAAGCTGCTCACCGACGCCCGCGACAAGCGGGACAAGGACCTCCAGGCGCTGGAGCTCCAGCTCGCCGAGCGGCGGGAGAAGGCCGAGCGCGAGGAGTCGGAGCGGCACGCCGCCCAGGTGGCGCAGACCCAGAAGCTGGTCGGCGAGGCCGAGCAGCGGGCGCGGGCCGCCCAGGAGCGGGCCAAGGAGATCGAGCAGCGCGCCGAGGCCCGCCGGGTCGAGTCCGAGCGCACCGCCAACGACACCGTCGACAAAGCCAAGGCGCTGGCCGAGAAGACCCTCAACGAGGCCAAGGCCGAGGCGAAGCGGCTGCTCACCGAGGCGCGCACCGAAGCCGACCTGACCACCCAGGCGGCCCGCCGCGAGGTCGAGGACCTCACCCGCCAGAAGGACGCGGTCACCTCGCAGCTCGGCCAGATGCTCTCCGGCCTGGCCGGGATCGTGCCGGGCGTGCCGGCCCAGCAGCCGGCCGCCGCGCCGGCCAAGGCGGAGCCGGCCAAGGCCGACGCCGAGTCCCGGGCGACCGCGGAGACCGCCAGCTGACCGAACGCATCGACGGGGCATGAGTCGCGGCGCGGAGGGACACCGGATGACCGGTGCACCCCCGCGCCGCGCCCGTTCCCGCCCTGTGACACCCTGTCGCGGGACAGCACTGAAACAGCTCCCCACAGCGGCGTCCGTATCGCCCCCGGAGGGCCGGATGCGTGTGAGGATGGGGGCATGTCGCACGGCGAGGAACTGTTCGCACTCGGCGGGGATGTGACGACGGAGCCCAGCTTCGAGTCCGCTCTGCGGGGATATGACAAACGACAGGTCGACCGGTACGTCGCTCGTGCGGAGCACGAGATCGCCACGCTGACGGGTGAGCGGGAGCAGGCGTACACCCAGATCCACAAGTTGGCCGGTCAGGTCGAGCACCTGCAGCGGGATCTCGCCCAGGTGCGCAAGCAGGTCGGGGTGGTGGACCGGGCCTCCTTCAAGCATCTCGGCCCCCGGGTCGAGCAGATCCTCGCCCTCGCCGAGGAGCAGGCGGACGCCATCCTGGTCGCCGCCAACGAGGAGATCGAGGCCCGTCGGGCCGCCGCCGAGCACATCATCGACGAGGCCCGCGAGCAGGCCGCCCGGGCGCTGAAGGACTTCGAGATCGCGCTCGCCGCCCGGCGTGCCGAGGAGGAGCGGCACACCACGGCCCGCAAGGCCGAGGCGGACGCCGCCGTGCGTACCGCCAAGCAGGAGGCCGCGCGGCTGCGCAGCACCGCCAAGGACGAGGCGACCCTGCTGCGCGCCACCGCCGAGGACGAGTCCAACCGGTTGCGGACCGCCGCCCAGGAGGCCCTGAACCGGGCCCAGCAGGAGGCCACCAAGCTCCGCGACACCGCCAAGGAGATCCACGCCCGGGCCCAGCAGGAGGCCACCAAGCTCCGCGAGACGGCGAAGGCGGCGCTGGCCAAGGCCCAGAAGGAGGCCACCGACCTGCGCGAGGCCGCCAAGGAGGTGCACCTCAAGGCGCAGCAGGAGGCCCGGCGGCTCGTCGATACGGCGACGGAGACCAGCCGCGCCACCCACGCCAAGGCGCTCCAGCAGGCCAAGCAGGTCACCGACGACGCCGACGGCGCGGCCAAGGCGACCCGGGAGCGGGCCCGGCAGGAGGCGCAGCGGCTGACCACCGAGGCGACCGAGGCGGCCCAGCGCAGCCGGGCCGAGTCCGAGGCGTACGTGCAGCGGATGCGCACCGAGACCGAGGCGTACGTGCAGCAGTCCCGCGCCCAGACGCAGCAGGAGCTGGGTGCCTGGCGCGCGGGGGTGGAGCAGGAGGTCAACGGCCGGCGGGAGGCCGCCGACCGGGAGCTGGCCCAGCGCCGGGCCGCCGCCGAGCAGGAGTTCGCCAAGCGCCGCGACGAACTGGACCGCAAGCACCGGGCCCGGCACGACGAGCTGGAACAGCAGCACGGCACGCGGCAGGCCGAGCTGGAGCGGGAGTGGGCCGCCCGGCGGGACGAGATCGAGCAGGGTGCGGCCGAGATCCGCCGGGCCGCCGAGGCGGACGCGGCGACACTGCGTCGCACGGCCGAACAGGAGACCACCGAACTGCGTCGGCGGGTGGAGCAGGAGACCACCGAACTGCTCGACCGGGTCGAGCGGGAGACCGCCGAGAAGCGTCGCCAGGCCGACGAGCACGTCGCCGCCTCCCGCCGGCAGTTCGACGAGTACGCGGCCACGACCCAGCAGCACCTGGCGACCACCCAGCAGCATCTCGCCGCGACCCAGCAGGAGGCGGCGGCCGGCCGGCAGCAGCTCGCCCGGGTGATGCTGGAGATCGCCCAGGCCCAGCAGCAGCTCGCCGACCTGCGTCAGGAGACCTGGCAGGCGCGGCAGGAGCACGACGATCTGCTGAGGGAGACCACCGCCCTGCGGACCCGCGCCGCGACGCCGGTGGGCAGCGACGCGGTGGTGCCGTCCCCGGACGGCGACCGTCCGGCGTCGGGTCCGCTCGCCAACGGCAGGAAACCGAAGCCGACGCGCACCACCGACATCCCGGCACCGCAGCCGGTGGGCTCCGGCCCGGTCGACAGCGCAGAACCCTCCGCCGACGGCGACGCCGGGAAGAAGCCGGTCGTCGCCGGTGCGGACTCGGTCGTGGCCGTCACCAGGCCGGCCGGCGGTCCGGGCACCAACGGCGCGAAGCCGACCGGCGGTACGGACGGTGCCGCGAAGCCGAAGGCCGAGCCGGTGACCACGGTGGACGGTGGAACGGCAAGCGCCGGAGTGGACGGTGAACCGACAGTCGCCGCGGTTCCGGGCACCGCCGGCCGGGGTGCCACCCCGACGAAGATCACCAGTACCGGGGAGAACGGCAAGCGGCCCAGCAAGCCGACCACGGACGAGCGCAGCGCCAAGCCGAGCACGGTGACCGTCGAGTCCGAGTGACCACGGCGGGGCGACCCCGGGGTGGCAGACCGGGCATCCGCACCACTACCCTGCGGGCAGGAGCCCGTACGGTAGGTGGCCGCCGGTGGGTCGGCTGATCCGCCCCGGTGTGCCACGCGGGGGCGGAACTGGGGAGGTCCGGTGGCACAGCACGGCCCGGCACGCGACGACGCGACCCGGGACAGCGCCCCTGAAGCCGTAGCGACGGACACCGACGCCCCCACCGCCCGCGCCACGGCACGGGACGAACCGGCACCCGACGCTTCGGAGCAGAACGTGCCAGCCCAGGATGCGGCGACGCGGGGCGGGCCGGGGCGGGACGCACCCGGGGACGACGCCACCGGGTCGGTCGCCTCCGGATCGGGGCGGTTCGGTCGACCCGGGCGGCCACTGCGCCGCAGCAGTTTCCTGGTCGGTTTCACCGGGGCGCTCGGCGTGCTGCTGGCGTACACCGTGTTCCTGGGCATCCGCAACGCCGGCGGCATCCTGGTCCTGGTGGTGATCGCGCTCTTCCTGGCGGTGGGGCTCAACCCGGCGGTGGTCCGGCTGCGCCGGTGGGGGTTGCCGCACGGGCTGGCGGTGACGGTGGTGGCGCTGACCCTGGTGCTGCTGATCGTCGCCGGCCTGGTGGCGCTGGTGCCGCCGGTGGTGACGCAGACCGGGCAGTTCATCGAGCAGCTCCCCAGTTACGTCGAGGAGCTGCGCCGCAACCGCACGGTCAACGACCTGGTGGTCCGGTACGACGTGATGCGGCGGGTGCAGGAGCTGGCGAACGCGGACACCGTCGGCCGGGCGCTCGGCGGGGTCCTCGGCGGCGCCCAGATCATCTTCGGCACCATCTTCCGGGTGCTCACCGTGCTGGTGCTGACGATCTACTTCCTGGCCTACTTCGACCGGCTGCGTGACCTCGGGTACGCGTTGGTGCCCAGGTCGCGCCGGCAGCGGGTGAGCCTGATCGGGGACGAGATCCTCACCAAGGTCGGGGCGTACATGGTGGGGGCGTTGAGCATCGCGGTGCTGGCCGGCGCGACCAGCTTCGTCTTCGCCCTGGTCGTCGGGCTGCCCTACCCGTTCGCGCTGGCCGTGGTGGTGGCGGTGACCGACCTGATCCCGCAGATCGGGGCCACCCTCGGCGCGGTGGTCGTCAGTCTGGTCGGCTTCGCCACCGCGCTGCCGATCGGCATCGCCTGCGCGGTCTTCTTCGTGCTCTACCAGCAGGTGGAGAACTACCTCATCTACCCGAAGATCATGCGGCGGTCGGTGGAGGTCAACGAGGTGGCCGCGCTGCTCGCCGCCCTGCTCGGGGTGGCGCTGATGGGGGTGGTCGGCGCGCTGATCGCCATCCCGGTGGTCGCCGCCTTCCAGCTCATCCTGCGCGAGGTGGTACTCCCCCGCCAGGACCGCCGCTGAGCCGACACCGGACGGCTGGCGCGACCCCGCCCTGCGCGCTCTGACGACAGGGCGTCACTTCGTCCGGGGAACCTGCCAGGTTCACGTCCGGACGCCGGTGGGGAAAACTGTGCGGGTCGACGGGGTCGACAGTCAATCCGGCCGCATGAAGACAGCGACCGACCGGGACACCGCACCAGGTCGCGGGCAATTTCGTTGGGCGAATCAACAGCCATCACAGGAATCTGGGCCAATCGGGCGACGGATGATATCGACAGGCGGCGATCATTGCCGATGTCGGATAAGCGACAATTCGAACGCCGTTGTGTACAGCCCAACCCGGAAATCGGATAATCCAGTTGGCAAGGTCCCGTGCGGCCATATTTGGGGGCTGACGTTGTCCAGCGCAACGCATGCGGCCGATCGGATGGTCGGCCTGCCAGACAGGGAAAAGCGCAATGACCGCACGCCCGGAAACCGACGGAAACCCGCTCGGAAGAATCTGGCGGGGCGTTCTTTTTCCGGCCGTTCTCCTCATTGCGGTCGCCGCCTCCCTGTACCTGCTCTTCACCCGGATCCACTCCACCGAGGATCTCTGGCGTACATGGCAGCCGGCCGTCCTGCTGACGGTGGCAATAATTGCGGTGCTTCCCGAGTCGCTGAGAGGGGACTGGTTCGCCAGAATCCAGGGGCGGGTGATCGTGCTCGTCATCGTCCTCGTGGTACTCCTGTCGGCGGCGACGCAGACCGGCTACCGGACCTCGGCGCGTCAGTACTTCGACGTCACGCGGCACGAGGGCGTACTTCCCGGCGAAACCGTTATTTTCAATCTCAATGGCCTGCCCGGCGCTGACCGCCTGACCGTCAAGATCCGGGCGAAAGATCGCGACCCGAGCGCGAGCACGAGTGAGTTCTGCGAGAACCAGATCGCGCTCGTCGCCTCGCTCGACGCAGGAACCATGCACGAGCCACCCAAGAAGGACGGGCTCCTCCACCGGTTCACCTTCGACCTGCTGAAGTCACCCAAGGACATGCAGCTTTCCGTGTCGTACACAACACCAGAGTCGGTCAGGAAATGCTCGGAAGACATCAGCATCGAATCCGCCACGCTTGAATAGAGACAGATCTGCATGGGAAAATACTCGACAGTCGTTCGACTGGGCGCGTCGTTCTGCACCGTAATCGCCCTCGCCTCGTGCGTGCAGTCCGGCCGGCCCGATCCGCAGCCTTCGCAATATCCTGCGCCGACGCCGTGGGCGACAACCAGCACACCCGCCCAGCAGGGAGGCGGGCCGTTGATCATCGGCGTGAAGGTCGACCAGGAGGGCACCGGCTATCTGGATGTCGCCACCTACGGCTACAGCGGCCTGGACGTCGACATGTCCAGGGAGTTGGCAACTCGGATCTTCCAGGTCAACGATCCGTTCTTCCTGCCGGTATCCTCGGACACCCGTGAATCGACGTTGGAGCAGGGCGCGGTAGCGTTCTTCGCGGCGACATACACGATGAACCACGAACGCAGCCTCCGCTTCAAGCTGGCCGGCCCCTATCTCGTCACGCGGCAGGGCGTGATGGTGCGCAAGGATCAGAAATCCATCTCCAGCTTGCGGGACCTGGCCGGCAAGAACGTATGCGTCGTCGGTGGCGGCTCACTGTCCGAGAAGCTCTTCGAGAAAAATGTGTCAGGCGCCCACGCCACTGCCCTCACCTCATATTCGGAGTGCCTCCGAAAACTCAAGGACCGCAAATACGACGCCTTCTCGACGGATCAGGCGATCCTCTACGGATACGCACCGAAGAACTCGGAACTGACCGTCGTGCCAGACCTGGTGATCGGTCCGGAGATTATGTACGGGATCGCCTTCCGCAAGGACGACCAGGCGCGCTGCGAAAAAGCGCGCGACGAACTTGTGAAGATCGTCGGTGCGGGCGGCCCCTGGGCCTCCATGTTCCGAGACAACCTCCCCGACTATGCCAGCGCCCACCCGGACTACCTCACCCAGGTGAAACCGACGGCCAGCCAGATCAAGGTGAACTCGTGCATCGAACTGAACTGACGACACAGCGGGGCCGGGTGGACACGCCCAGGCGGAAGATGTTCACTGTCGCCGTACTGGCAGCACTGGTGGCGGTTGTGGTCAGCGGCTGCACCGGCCCGTCCGCCACACCTACCGGCCTGGCCTGCACCCACTACAACAATGTCAGCTGCTTCTATTTCGTCAGCGGGAACACCGCGGTTGCCTGCGAGATCGATGTGAAAAAGGACTTGTGCTCGAACACGAAAGGCGACTACTACAGTTACTCCTCGGTGCGCAACAGCACCTACCTGTGCCGCCGTCACGACACCTGCCGAGAAACCGAGAATGTCGATCCGCCGGTCAGCTGTGAGCAGACCGCCAGCTACGACGACCTGGTCGACGAGGGGGAAGCCTGGCGGGTGGTGGGCCGGCAACAGAGTGAGAACACCACCAGCGGGCCGGTGACCGTGAGCTTCGTGTCGTCCTCGTCGAGTGAGGTGTCGATCGAGTGGAGTGCGGAACTGAAGGTCGACGCGCGGGTCGTCTCCCCGGTGGTCCTGGCCGGTGTGCAGGCGGGGGTGGACCGGTCGGTCACCGAGTCGGTCACCGCCGCCGTCGGCAACACCTTCACGCTGGAGCTGGCCGCGGGCAAGACGGCGCACGGAGTCTACGGGGTGAAGATGCAGGTCACGTCCGGTCGGCTGCGCACCACGCAGCCCTGCCACGGAGGATCGAAGGACCACGGCAGGGTGAAGACCTATCTGCCGATCTCGCCGGGCTGGTGCGTCTGGGTGAGTGGCGACGTGCCGTGCGCGACGATCCCCTCACCCTCCGCGCCTCGATGACGGTCAGCCGGCGGCGGGCCCGGGTACCGGGGTGTCGGCGAAGGCGGCCACCGTCCGGTCGGTGTACGCGCTGACGTCGCCGGTCTCCATCGGGCCGTCCCAGCTCGTCGGCAGCGGCAGCGGCACCGCCGGGTTCACCCGCCTGACGATCTCGTCGAGCACCCGCTCGGCGTCGCCCACCCAGAGGTGCTTGGCCCCGGGCACGCCGACCACCTCGGCCTGCGGCACCGCCGCGAAGCGCCGCCGGGCCTCGTCGGGGCGCAGGTAGTCGTCGAACTCGGGCACCAGGGCGGTCAGCGGCCGGCCCGACTCCGCCCACACGGCCAGGTCGTCGGGCTGCGAGAAACGCAACGGCGGGGAGAGCAGGATCGCCCCGGCCACCGCCGGGTCGCAGCCGTACTTCAGGGTCAGGTCGGTGCCGAACGACCAGCCCACCAGCCAGATGTTCGGCAGTTCGTGGAACTCGGCGTACTCGATGGCGGCGGCGACGTCGAACCGTTCGCCCACCGCGTTGTCGAACGCGCCCTCGCTGGTGCCCCGCACGCTGGCGGTGCCCCGGGTGTTGAACCGGAGCACCGCCAGGTCGGCCAGGGCGGGCAGCCGCCAGGCCGCCTTGCGGAAGACGTGGCTGTCCATCATCCCGCCGTGGGTGGGCAGCGGGTGCAGGCAGACCAGGGTGCCCGCGGGCGTCCGGTCGACCGGGCGGGCCAGCTCGCCGACGAGGCGCAGGCCGTCGGCGGTGTGCAGCTCGATGTCCTCCCGGTGGCCGGGCAGGATCGATGACGCGCGGATCGGTGTGCTCACCACCCCAGTCTGACCCGAACCCGCCGCGGTCGCTCGCCCGGGGCGCAACCGGGGTGATCCGGATCGCCCACCCGGCCGGAAACCGGGTCAGCCGTAGCGGGGGGCGCCCCGGCCGCGCAGCAGGTTCGGTCCCCGCCGGTCCCGGGCCCGCCAGCAGCCGTTGTGCCAGTGCCGCCGGTCGGTGAGGTCACCCGCGCCGTCGGCCGGCCAGGCCACCAGATGCGCCACCCCGGGTCGGATCTCCTGGTCACATCCGGGGCAGCGGTACGTCTTGACCGACGCCCCGCCGCTGATCCCGCGTACCTGCCACTCGCCGTCGCGCCACTGCTGCACCGACTCCACGCCGTGCCGGGCCCGTTCGGCGTCCAACTGGCCGGTGTCCTCGCGGCGGGGACGGTTGCGACGGGGGCTCACCTCGCCAAGGTTACGGTCAGGTCCGCGTTCCGGCGGGGTGAGGTCGGTCGCCGCAGTTTGGTCAGTCCCGGTCGTGGTCGCGGAACCCCCGGCCGGCGGTGACCAGGTGGTGCAGCAGCGGCGCGGGGGCCAGGCCCGGTTCGCGCGACTGGCGGTACAGCGCCCGCTGCACGGTCAGCGCCACGTCGGGGCCGATCGCGTCGAGCAGCGCGAACGGGCCCGTCGGGTAGCCGCAGCCGAGCGTCATGGCGTGGTCGATGTCGTCGACACCGGCGTAACCGGCCTCCAGCATCTGCACCGCGTCGTTGAGGTACGGGAAGAGCAGCGCGTCGACCACGAACCCGGCCCGGTCGGCGCAGACCAGCGTGGTCCGGCCGAGGGCGGCGCAGACCGCGCGGGCGGTGCCGGTGGCCTCCGTCGAGGTCCGGACGGTGGTCACCACCTCGACCAGCGGGCGCTCCCGCACCGGGGTGCAGAAGTGCAGGCCGAGCACGTCGGCGGGACGGCGGGTCGCCATCGCCAGCTCGATCACCGGCAGCGTGGCGGTGGTGGTGGCGAGCAGCACGCCCGGCTTGCAGACCTCGTCGAGGCGGGCGAACAGCGCCTGCGTGGCGTCCAGTTCCCCCGCTGTCGCCTCGACCACCAGGTCGACGTCGGCGAGTTGCTCCGGCGCGTCCGCCCAGGTGATCCGGGCCAGCGCGGCGTCGGGGCCGGCCGGGTCGGGATCGTCCCGGGTGGGGCCCTCATCGAGCGCGGCCCGGACCGCTTCGGCGGTCCCGGCGGGCCCGTCCGCGCCGACGGCGACCACCGGGAAGCCGGCGGCGGCGAACACCGCGGCGAGATCGGCTGCCGTCGCCCCCGAGCCGACGACACCGACCCTGGTCACGGCCGTGGTACCCGGCGCGTCGTCGACGGCGGTCGGGGTCGACCCGTCGGGTACGACCTTCGCCGAGCCCGGCTTGTCGTAGGTGTAGAAGCCGCGCCCGGTCTTGCGGCCGAGCAGCCCCGCCGTGACCATCTGCCGGATCAGCGGTGCCGGGGCGTGCCGGCGGTTGCGCCCGCCGTGCCGGTACATGGTGTTCAGGATCTCGTACGCCGTGTCGAGGCCGATCAGGTCCAGCAGGGCGAGCGGGCCCAGCGGCAGGCCGCAGCCCAGCGTCATCGCCGCGTCGAGGTCCTCGCGGGTCACGTAGCGGGCCTCGAACAGGTTCACCGCCTGGTTGAGGTAGCCGAACAGCAGGGCGTTGGCGATGAATCCGGCCCGGTCACCGATCGTCACGCCGACCTTGCCGAGCCGGGCGCAGAGCGCCTCGACGTCGGCGACCACGTCGGCGGCGGTGACCACGGTGCGGACGACCTCGACCAGTTTCATCACCGGCGCGGGGTTGAAGAAGTGCAGGCCGACGACCTGCTGGGGGCGACCGGTGGCGACGGCGATGTCGGTGACGCCCAGCGAGGAGGTGTTGGTGGCGAGGATGGTGTCGGGCCGGCAGATCCGGTCCAGCTCGGCGAAGATCCGCCGCTTGAGGTCGAGACGCTCGGGGACCGCCTCGACCACCAGGTCCACCGCGTGCAGCGCGTCCAGCCCGATCTGGAAGTCGACCCGGGCGTGCAGGGCGTCCCGGTCGGCCCCGGCCAGCTTGCCCCGCGCCACCGCCCGGTCGGTCGACCGGGTGAGGGTGGCCCGGCCCCGGGCCAGGGCGTCCGCGGAGATCTCCACCGCGACGACGTCGACACCGTTGCGGGCGAACACCTCGACGATGCCGGCACCCATGGTGCCCAGACCCACCACGCCCACCCTGGTGAACTCCCGCGCCACGACCGGCCTCCCTGGTTGATTCCGCCGCTGCCTACTTGAACGAACGCTAAGGCTATCCGTCGGGACGGGGGCGGGGGAGGTCGGTCCCCGTCCGGCTCAGGCGTCGACGGCGCTGGGCGCGGGGACCGGGGCGGCCGGCAGGGCGTCGGTGGGGCCGGAAGGGCGCGGCGGCAGCGGCAGCGTGGGCCGGTGGTCCCGACGGCTGACGGATCCCCCGGCGAAACGCAGGCCGACCGGGTCGGTGGTGGCCAGTCCGGGGTCGAAGTAGCGCAGTTCGGTACGGCCGAGCCGGATCACGTCGCCGTCGGTGAGCGGTTCGGCGTCGGTGATCCGCCGGTCGTTGAGCCAGGTCCCGTTGGTCGACCCCAGGTCGACCAGGACCACCCCGTCGTCGGTCAGCCGCACCTCGGCGTGCCGCCGGCTCAGGTGCGCGTCGGCGACCGCGATGTCGGCGGTCGGCGCCCGGCCGATCACCTGCGGCCGGGGACGGACGCGGAAGCTCGCCCCGCGCATCGGGCCAGCGGCCACCGTCAGCAGTGGCATCAGTTCCGGATGATCCTGCATGGACAGTCAGCTCCCCACCCAGCGTCGCCCCGCGGTCAGCCTGCCAGCTCCGCGTGACCAGCTCACCACCCGCCCGGTCATCTCCACGACCCCTGGCGGACATCCGGTGTCCACCGAACAGGCGGCGACGGAGCGATAGCTGAGCCGTGTTCACAACTACCAGCGGGTAGCTTCCGGGTCTAGACTTCCGTCATGACGGCTGTGCAGGTCCCGGGTGCCCCGGTCATCTCCGACGGTCGGCTGGTCTCGACGAGCCCGGCCACCGGTGACGAGGCCGGCAGCGTGCCGGTCGCCACCGCCGGGGAGGTGGACCGCGCGGTCGCCCGCGCCCGCACGGCCGGGCAGTGGTGGGCCGGGCTCGGCTTCACCGGCCGCCGCACCCGCCTGCTGCGCTGGCGGGCCCTGCTCGCCCAGCGGATCGAGGAGTTGGCCGAGCTGATCCACGTCGAGGGCGGCAAGCCGGTCGGGGACGCCGTCGTCGAGGTGCTCACCGCCATCGAACACATCGACTGGGCGGCCCGAAACGCCCGCCGGGTGCTGGGGCCGCGCCGGGTCCGCTCCCGGCTGATCCTCGCCGAGTTCGCAGGTCACCTCGAATACCAGCCGCACGGCGTGGTCGGGGTGATCGGCCCGTGGAACTACCCGGTCTTCACCCCGGTCGGTTCCGCCGCCTACGCGCTGGCCGCCGGCAACGCGGTCGTCCTCAAGCCCAGCGAGTACACCCCGGTCGTCGGGCAGTGGCTGGTCGACACGTTCGCCGAGGTGGTGCCGGAACAGCCGGTGTTCACGGCGGTGCACGGCCTGGGCGACGTCGGCGCGGCGCTGTGCCGTTCGGGCGTCGACAAGGTGGCCTTCACCGGTTCCACCGCGACCGCCCGTCGGGTGATGGCCGCCTGCGCCGAGTCGCTGACCCCGGTGCTGCTGGAGGCCGGCGGCAAGGACGCGATGATCGTGGACGCCGACGCCGACCTGGACGCCGCCGCCGAGGCGTGTGTCTGGGGCGCGCTGACCAACGCCGGGCAGACCTGCATCGGCATCGAACGGGTCTACGCGGTGGCGGCCGTGCACGACGCGTTCGTCGGCAAGGTGGTCGCCCGCGCCGAACGGCTGACCGTCGGCGCGGATGGGGCCGATCTCGGCCCGATCACCATGCCGAGCCAGCTCGACGTGATCCGCCGGCACATCGACGAGGCCATCGCCGCCGGTGGGCGTGCGGTGCTGGGCGGTCCCGCCGCCGTGCAGCCGCCGTACGTGCACCCGACCGTGCTGGTGGACGTCCCCGACTCGGCGTCGGCGATCCGCGAGGAGACCTTCGGCCCGACCGTGACCATCACCCGGGTCGCCGACGCCGACGAGGCCGTACGCCGGGCCAACGCCCTGCCGTACGGCCTGGGGGGTTCGGTGTTCGGCCGGCGCGACGCGGTGGCGATCGCCCGCCGGCTGCGCTCGGGGATGGCGTCGGTCAACTCGGCGCTCGCCTTCGCCGGGATGTCCACGCTGCCGTTCGGCGGGGTGGGCGACTCAGGCTTCGGCCGCATCCACGGCGAGGACGGGCTGCGCGAGTTCGGCCGGGCCAAGTCGATCACCCGGCGGCGGGCCCGGTCACTGCTGCCCGCGATGACCTTCGAGCGGACCCCGACCGACGTGGCCCGGATCGTCAAGGTCGCCAAGGCCCTGTACGGCAGGCGCTGACCCCGCCCGCTGGACGGCCGGCCGACCGGCGGTCAGAACAGGGTCAGCTCGTCGCGCACGATGCCGCGCAGCCGGTCGTAGTCGACCACCACACAGCGGATGCCCCGGTCCGTGGCGAGGACCCGGGCCTGCGGCTTGATCTCCTGGGCGGCGAAGACGCCGGTCACCGGGGCGAGCAACGGGTCCCGGTTCATCAGTTCGAGGTAGCGGGTGAGCTGCTCGACGCCGTCGATCTCGCCGCGCCGTTTCACCTCGACGGCGACCGCGCCGGCGTTGGCGTCCCGGCAGAGCAGGTCGACCGGGCCGATCGCGGTCATGTACTCCCGCCGGACCAGGGTGAAGCCCTCCCCCAGCGTCTCCGGGTTGGCGGCGAGCAGCTCCTGCAGATGCGCCTCGACGCCGTCCTTGCGCAGCCCCGGGTCGACACCCAGCTCGTACGAGGTGTCCTGGAAGACCTCCTCCAGGGTGATCCGCAGCTCCTCGCCGGCCTTGTTGACCACCCGCCACACGCCCGGGGCCTCCTCCAGCCGACAGGGCGGGCTCATCCAGTTCAACGGCTTGTACGCGCGGTCGTCGGCGTGGATCGACACCGACCCGTCCGCCTTCACCATGAGCAGGCGGGTGGCCGGCGGCAGGTGCGCCGAGAGCCGTCCGACGTAGTCCACCGAGCACTTCGCAATCACCAGACGCACCCGACGAGGGTAGCGGAGGACCGGCCGGTCACCGTCGCGCGGCACTGGCGCGCCGGTGCGATGCTGAGATGGTGTTCGAAGTCCTCACCGGTACCGGGCTCGCCGCCTCGGCGGGCCTGAACGCCTACATCCCCCTGCTCACCATGGGCCTGCTCGCCCGCTACACCAGCCTGATCGACCTGCCCAGCGGCTGGCAGTGGCTGGCCAACGGCTGGGTGCTGGCGATCCTCGCGGCGCTGCTCGCGGTCGAGGTCGTCGCCGACAAGGTGCCCGTGGTCGACCACGTCAACGACGTCGTGCAGACGGTGGTCCGTCCCACCGCCGGTGGCCTCGCGTTCGGCGCCGGGTCGGGCTCGGAGACGGTGACGGTGAGCGACCCGGGCGGGTTCTTCTCGTCCCACCAGTGGGTGCCGGTGGCCGCCGGTGTCGCCATCGCGCTCGGGGTGCACCTGTTCAAGGCGGCGGCCCGACCGGTGGTCAACGCGACCACCGCGGGTTTCGGCGCACCGGTGGCCAGCACCGCCGAGGACGCGACGAGCGTGCTGATGTCCCTGGTGGCGATCATCCTGCCGGTGCTGGTGCTGGCGTTCCTGCTAGGCATGGTGGCGTTCGTGGTCTGGTTCCTGCGCCGACGCCGGGAGCGCCGCCGGGACCGCGAGGCGGCCCGCGCCGCCGGCTACCGGGTCTGACCCGCCGCAGCACACGCCGATGGCCGGCACCCCGGGCGGGGTGCCGGCCATCGTGTCGTACGCGGGTCAGCTGTTCCAGTGCTCGGCGACGAGGTCGGCGGCCTGCTGTTCCCACTGGGCGTAGTGGTCGGGGTAGGCCGATACCTGGACGGTCTGGGCGGCCTTGGTCAGGGGCATGTCCTGCCAGCCGTCGACCTGCTTGAGGCCCTTGAGGAAGGCGAGGGTGGCGTACTCGGGGTCGGTGATCTGCTCCACCGTGCCCCAGCCACTCGACGGACGCTGCTGGAACAGGCCCTGCGAGTCGTGGTCGTTGCGGTCGCCGAGGTGGCCGAGGTTCTCCAGCTTCGACTCCTGTAGGGCGGTGGCGATCGACACGACCGCGGCCCGTTCGTCCATGCCGGCCTTCTTCGTCGCGGCGATGATCGCCATGACGTTGCCGGTCTGCTCGTCGTCGAGGTCGATGCGGGACTGCTCGCCCTGCACACCGTGCGGGATCAGCTTGGCCTTGTCCACGGCGGGCTTGTCGGCCTGCACCACGGCCACGGTGTGGTCGGTGGGGGTCGACCCGGCGGTGCCGTGGTTCAGCGGGCCGGCGGCCAGACCACCGGCGACGGCCAGACCGGCGATACCGAGAACACTCTTACGCAGAATGGTGGTCTTCATGGGGGATGCTCCTTCGAGGGGGTCGGCCACCCGACCGGTCGGGGGACCGGGGCCACCGGCGGAGCCGGCGGTGGGGGCGTAAGCACCACGACGAGGCGCTCATGAGGGGAAGTCGATCGGTCTCCGGCGGGCCCTGCCGCTCGCGCCGGAACCAGATGTAACGACCGGGGGCCCCGCGTCATTCCGGGGCGCCGCCCGTCTCCGGGCTGGCCGGGCGGGGGTGCTGCTGCGGTCGTTCAGAGGGTGTAACGACTGCGGGCCGGCCGGGATTCCGCCGTCGGGGTGCCGCCGGTCACGGGACGCCCCGCCCGGTCGACCCCATCCCGGACACCGGTGCCGCCCCGACCCACTCGCCCCGCCCCAGCCCGCCTCGATGCGCCCCAGCCCGCCTCGATGCGCCCCAGCCCGCCTCGGTGCGTCCCAGCCCGCCTCGGCCGACCTCGGCCCGCCTCGTTGATCAAGAGGTTTGCGTCGTCGAGAGCGCTCTCCGATGCCGCAAACCTCTTGATCACCGAGGCGGAAGGGTGGGGGTGGGGCCGAGGGCGGGGGTGGGTGGGGGTGGGGGTGGGTGGGGGTGGGGGTGGGGGTGGGGGCGTTCGGGCGCGGTCACCCGTGACGGCGGGCTTCCTACGGGGTGATCAGCGGCGGAACGGCCCGCGCCCACCCGACCGACACCTATGATTTGTGGCATATCTACCGAAAGTGAGGTTGTCATGACCGCAGCGATGGAAATGCCCCGGGTTCAGGAGTGCGCGGCCTCGTCCTGCGCCTACAACCACACCAACGACTGCCACGCCTTCGCCATCACCATCGGCAGCACCGACCACGCGCACTGCCACACCTTCGTGGAACTGCCGGTACGCGGTGGCCTCGACCGGCTCATCGCCCAGGTCGGCGCGTGCAGCCGGGCCGACTGCCGGCACAACGCCGAACTGGAGTGCCGCGCCCCGGCGATCACCGTCGGCCCCGACAACGACCTGGCCGACTGCATGACCTACCAGAGCCGCTGACCGACCGACCACCACGGGGCCGGGGCCGAGACGCCCCGGCCCCGTCGGACATGCGCGGCCACGCCGGGCACCGGCCGGCCACGCCGGATCTACCTGGCCACGCCGGACACGCCCGGACAGGCACGGACACGCCGGACAGGCTCGGCGCAGCCCGGCCGTCCCCGGCTGTGCAGCACCTCACAAGGCCGCCGTCGGGGACGAGCAGGCCGCCTCGACGCGGCCCGGCCGACACCGGCACACCCCGGACCGCCGCGCCCCACGGCCTGGTCGCACACTGGACGGCATGGATGACGAGCTCGCGATCTCCGTACGGGGACTGCGCAAGGCGTACGGCGACAACGTCGCGGTGGCGGGGGTGGACCTCGACGTCCGCCGGGGCGAGGTGTTCGCCCTGCTCGGACCGAACGGCGCGGGCAAGACGACCACGGTGGAGATCCTGGAGGGCTACCGGCAGCGCGACGCCGGCCAGGTGAGCGTGCTCGGCACCGACCCCGGTCTCGTCCTCGGCTCCCGCCCGCGCGGCCCACGGACGGGCGCACCGCGCACCTCCCGGGGTCAGGTGGCCGACTGGCGGTCCCGGGTCGGCATCGTGCTCCAGGGCACCGGCGAGTTCGACGAGCTGACCGTCGCCGAGGTGGTCCGGCACTTCTCCGGGTTCTATCCCGAGGCGGACGACCCGGACAGGGTCGTCGAGCGGGTCGGGCTGGGCGCCAAGGCCAACGCCCGTACGCACACCCTCTCCGGCGGGCAGAAGCGCCGGCTCGACGTGGCGCTGGGCATCATCGGCCGCCCCGAGCTGCTCTTCCTCGACGAGCCCACCACCGGTTTCGACCCGGAGGCGCGGCGCGAGTTCTGGGAGCTGATCCGCGACCTCGCCGCCGCCGGCACCACCATCGTGCTCACCACCCACTACCTGGACGAGGCCGAGTCGCTCGCCGACCGGGTCGGGGTGATCGCCGCCGGCCGGGTGATCGAGGTGGCCCCGCCGGACCTGCTCGGCAACCGCCAGGACGCCCTGGCGACGGTCTCCTGGCGTACCCCGGACGGGACGCCGCACACCGAGCAGAGCGCGACGCCGACGGCGCTGGTGGCGGAGTTGGCCGCGCGCTTCGGCGGTGAGGTGCCCGGTCTCACGGTGACCCGGCCGACCCTGGAAGACGTCTACCTGAGCATGATCGGACACTGATGACCACCACCACGAAGCCGGCGACCCCGTCCGCCACCACCGGCCGCCGACGGGTCGGGCCGGGCGCGCTCGCCCTGCGTCAGGGCCGGCTGGAGATCACCCAGTTCCTGCGCAGCCGGGAATCCGTCGTGTTCACGATGGGCTTCCCGATCATCATGATCCTGATCTTCGCATCGATCTTCGACGGGACGATCGGCGGCGGGGTGAAGTTCACCCAGTACTTCATCACCGGCATGATCGCGACCGGGCTGATGACGGTGAGCTTCCAGAACCTCGGCATCTGGATCCCGATCGAGCGGGACCGGGGCGTGCTCAAGCGCTACCGGGGCACCCCGATGCCGAAGTGGGTCTGGTTCGCCGGCAAGGTGATCATGGTGGTGGTGATCGGTGTCGCCGAGACCGCGCTGCTGCTGGCGGTCGCCGTGGCGCTGTTCGACCTCGACCTGCCGGCCACCGCCGGGAAGTGGTTCACCTTCGGCTGGGTCGCCGTGCTCGGGGTGACCGCCTGCACCCTGTGCGGGATCGCCATCTCGTCACTGGCCCGCACCGCGCGCAGCGGCTCCGCCGTGGTCACCCCGGTCTCCCTGGTGCTCCAGTTCATCTCCGGGGTGTTCTTCGTCTTCACCGACCTGCCCACCTGGATGCAGCAGGTGGCGGCGTTCTTCCCGCTCAAGTGGATGTGCCAGGGCCTGCGCGCGGTGTTCCTGCCGGAGAGTTTCGGCGCGCAGGAACCCGGCGGCTCCTTCGAGCTGGGCCGGGTCGCCCTGGTCCTCGCCCTGTGGTGCCTGATCGGCCTGGCGCTCTGCCTGACCACCTTCCGCTGGACCACCAAGCGCGACGGCTGACCCGCCACGCCCCCACGGCCACCCGCCGCCATCCCGCCTGAGCCCCCGGCCGGGCCGGGGCGGGCCTTGATCGACTCAGTTGCGCCGATATTGCGGTGTCCGCTTGGCGGGATACCGCAATATCGGCGAGCTGGCGATCCGGCCTGGCCGGCACCGGGCTCAGTAGGAGTAGAAGCCCTGGCCGGTCTTGCGGCCCAGGTCACCGGCGGTAGCCATCCGCTGGAGCAGCTCCGGCGGGAAGAACTTCTCGTCGGCCGTGTCGATGTAGATGTTCCTCGTGGCGTTCAGCAGGACGTCCACGCCGGTCAGGTCGACCGTGGCCAGCGGGCCCATGGCGTGGCCGAAGCCGAGCTTGCAGGCGGTGTCCAGGTCCTCGGCCGACATCACCCCCGACTCGACCAGCTTGACCGCTTCCATGGCCAGCGCGCAGATCAGCCGGGTGGTGACGAAACCGGCGATGTCCCGGTTGACCACCACCACGGTCTTGCCGATCTCCTCGGCGAACGCCTTCGCGGTGGCCAGGGTCGCGTCGCTGGTCTTGTAGCCGCGCACCAGCTCGCACAGCTTCATCATCGGCACCGGGGAGAAGAAGTGGGTGCCCACGACCGACTCCGGGCGCTGCGTGGCGGTGGCGATCTGGGTCACCGGGATGGCCGACGTGTTGGTCGCCAGCACCGCGTCCGCCTTGCAGATCTTGTCCAGCGCGCGGAACACCTCGTGCTTGATCTCGATCTTCTCAAAGACCGCCTCGACCACGATGTCCGCGTCGGCAGCGGCCTCCAGCTCGGTGGTCGGCGTGATCCGACCCAGGGTGGCCTCGACGTCGGACGCCTCGATCCTGCCCTTCTCGGCGAACTTCGTCAGCGACTTCCGGATGCCGTCCACACCGCGCCCCGTGGCCGCGTCGTCGATGTCGCGCAACGTCACCTGCCAGCCCGCCTGCGCCGCCACCTGGGCGATGCCGGAACCCATCAGCCCGGCCCCGACGACCGCGAGTCGACCCGCCATCTGCTTCTCCCTCGCCTGCGTTTGAGTGTCTGCCAGCACCCTAGTCGGCGAGCCTGAACGACCGCTAAGCCCCGGGCGGTCGGACCAGCGACGGGAGGCGGCGGGCGGGTCAGATGGTCAGCTCGGGGGTCTGGGCGGCGGTGCCCCGTTCCACCTCCACGCCGAGCGCCCGCAGGTCGGCCACGAAGTCCGGGTAGCCCCGGTCCACATGGTGCACGTGGGAGACCTCGGTGACGCCGTCCGCGCAGAGCCCCGCGATGATCAGCCCGGCGCCGGCCCTGATGTCGGTGGCCCGGACCGGGGCGCCGGAGAGCCGGTCCCGGCCCCGGACCACGGCGTGGTGACCGTCGGTCTTGATGTCGGCGCCGAGACGCACCATCTCGTTGGCGAACATGAACCGGCCGTCGAAGATGTTCTCGGTGATCAGTGACGCCCCCTCGCTGACCGCCGCCAGGCCGATCGCCATCGGCAGCAGGTCGGTGGCGAACCCCGGGTACGGCAGCGTCACCACGTCCACGGCGGCGGGCCGGTCGTCGGCGCGGACCCGGAAGGCGTCCCCCCGGGTCTCCACCAACGCACCGGCCGACACCAGCTTGTCCAGCGCGACCTCCAGGTAGGCCGGATCGATCCCGGTGACCGTCACGTCCCCCCGGGTCATCGCCGCGCCGAACGCCCACGTCCCGGCGACGATCCGGTCCCCCACCGTGGCGTGCCGCACCGGGCGCAGCGCGGGCACCCCGGCGATCCGCAGGGTGGAGCTGCCGCAGCCGGAGATCCGGGCACCCATCCGGTTGAGCATCGTGCAGAGGTCGACGATCTCCGGTTCCCGGGCCGCGTTGTCGATCGTCGTCACGCCCCGGGCCAGCACCGCCGCCATCACCAGGTTCTCGGTGGCGCCCACGCTGGGGAAGTCCAGCACGATCTCGGCCCCCCGCAGCCCGTCCGGGGCGGCGGCGATGACGAAGCCGTGCTCACCGGAGACCTCCGCGCCCATCCGGGCCAGCCCGGCGATGTGCATGTCCAGGCCCCGGGAGCCGATCGCGTCCCCGCCCGGGTGGGCCACCCGCACGTACCCCCGGCGGGCCAGGAGCGGGCCCAACACGCAGATCGACGCCCGCAGCCGACGCACCAGGTCGTAGTCGGCGTCCGCGCCGGGTTGCTCGGGCACGTCGATGACGACCGACCGGGAGCGGGCCTGCCCGCCGTAGGCGACCATCGGGTCCACCGGGTCGTCCGCCGCGAAGTGCACCCCGCAGCCGAGCCGGCGCAGCACCTCGCCCATGATGGCGATGTCGGTGATCCGGGGCACGTTCGTGATCACCGTACGGCCCGGGGCCAGCAGCGCCGCCGCCATCAGCTTGAGCGCCGAGTTCTTCGCCCCGACGACGTGCACCGTGCCGGCCAGCCGGGCGTCGCCGCCGACCCGGATGACGTCGACCTCGTCGACGGCAGGGTCACCCGGCCCCGCCTCCACCGGCCAACCGGCCGCAGCGGGCCGTGCCGGAATCGTCAGGTCCGGTATCCGTAGGCTGTGCGTCATGGCCGTCCACCTCACGCGCATCTACACCAAGGCCGGCGACGCCGGCATGACCAGGCTGAGCAACAACGAGCAGGTGCCGAAGACCGATCCCCGGATCGCCGCGTACGCGGATGTCGACGAGTGCAACGCCGCGCTCGGCGTGGCGCTCGCCCTGGGGCAGCTCGACGACGAGCTGCGGGCCGTGCTGGAGTCGATCCAGAACGACATGTTCGACGTCGGCGCCGACCTGGCCACCCCCGTCGAGCCGGACCCGGCGTACCCACCGCTGCGGGTCACCGAGGAGTACGTCGAACGCCTCGAAGGGTGGTGCGACGAGTACAACGGGCGACTGGGCAAGCTCGACTCCTTCATCCTCCCCGGCGGCACCGCTGGCGCGGCGCTGCTGCACGTGGCTCGGACGATCGCCCGGCGCGCCGAACGGGCGGCCTGGGCCCTGGTCGCCCACGATCCGGATCGCACCAGCTCCCTTCCGGCAAAGTATCTCAACCGCCTCTCCGACCTGCTGTTCATCCTGTCAAGAACGGCCAATCCGGGCGGCGATGTGCTATGGGTGCCGGGCGGCAAGCGCTGAGCACGGGTGGGCTGCACCACGTCGAGGTCTGGGTGCCCGACCTGGCCGCCGCGAAGCGGAGCTGGGGCTGGCTGCTCGGTGAACTGGGCTGGACGCCGTACCAGGACTGGCCGGCCGGCTGCTCCTGGCGGCACGGCCCGACGTACCTGGTCGTCGAGCAGTCCCCGGCCCTGACCGGACGGGTCCACGACCGGCTCGCCCCGGGCCTCAACCACCTGGCCTTCCATGCCGGTCCGCCGCAGGCGGTGGACCGGCTGGTGGCCGCCGCCGGGGCCCATGGCTGGGAGCTGCTGTTCGCCGACCGTCACCCGCACGCTGGTGGCCCGGACAGCTACGCCGCCTACCTCACCGACCGGCAGGGCTACGAGGTCGAGCTGGTGGCCGCCGTCGCGACACCGTGACCGCGACCGGGCCGGCACCGGGTCAGGCGGCGGGCCAGTCCTGGGAGGCCATACGCGGCGAGGCCGCCCCGGGCGGGGCGGCCTCGAGCCAGGAGGAGAAACCGGTCACCGTGGAGCGGGCCATGGCGATCTCGACCGGCGCGTGTTGACTGGTACAGCGGAGGATCACCCAGTCGGACGGCATGGAGAGCCGTTCCTGGCCCTCGGGCAGCCGCCGCCGCTCCACCACCAGCTCCTTGCGGGAGAGCACCCGCTTGGGCCGCAGGGCGAAGCTGAACATCCGGTACCAGCGGAGCTGGTCGCCGACGAACCGCGCGAAGCCCGGTGACCAGCCCCGGCCGTCCAGCACGGTGGTGACCCGCACGCTCAGCCGGATGATGCCGCCGCTACGGGTGACCAGGGCCCGCCGGACGAAGAGGATCAGGAGCGCGGCGAGGATCACCGCGATGCCGATTCCGATCCCTTCGACGATCTCCATCGGCGGGTGGGCTCAGCGGGCCGGAGTGGCCGGGGTGGCGCTCTCGGCGAGCACCGTGACGCTCTCGGCACCGACCGACAGGAACCCGCCGGTGATGTCGTAGGCGACCTGCTGGCCGCCGGCCTGCTTGATCCGGACCTGGCTGGGCTCGGCGAGCTGGCCGAGCAGCGGCGCGTGCCCCGGCAGCACACCCAGCTCACCTTCGGTCGTACGGGCGACGACCATCTCGGCCTCGCCGGACCAGACCTTCTCCTCGACGGCTACGAGGTCGACGTGAAGCTGCTGTGCCACGCTGTCTCCTTGCTGCGGCGACGGATTGTCGAAAGTCTAGTCGGACCGCCGTCGCCGACCCAACGCGGGTGCCGAGACCTGCACCACCGTCCGGCGTGTCGGCTGGCCGGGCGGCGGTGTCGGCACCCCGCGGGGTCACTTGACCTTGTTGCGGAACTCCGGGTGCTCCAGCAGGAAGGCGTCCAACTGCTCGTTCTTGAGGGCGGCGAAGAAATCGTCGGCGGCGGGCAGCAACCGTTCCCCGCGGTAGCCGTTGCCGGTGCCGATCCCCTCCCCGGGCAGCTTGATCAGCTCGACGTTCTCCGAGCGGATGCCCTTGAGCGCGATGGCGAAGTCGACCACGCTGTTGCCCCGGCCGTTGAAGGTCAGCGACTGGCCGGCGGCCCGGATCACCCGGTCCAGCTTGATCGGGTTGGTCACCACGTCGGCGCTGAACGCCTGGCTGACCATCGCCTTGATGAACTGCTGCTGGTGCCGCTGCCGGCCGTAGTCGGCGTCCGGGACGCCGTTCCTCGGGTAGCGCTGCCGGACGTAGTCCAGCGCCTGCCAGCCGCTGAGGTGCTGGTTGCCCTTCTTGTAGACCGCCTGCGGGCCGATGTACCCCTCGCCGTACGGGTTGCCCTTGCGGTGCTTGCCGTTCGGCTCACGGTGCTCGGAGCGGACCTCGCGCTCGATGTACATGTCGACGCCGCCCATCGCGTCGACGATCTTCTGGAAACCGGTGAAGTTGATGATCGCCCCGGCGTCGAACCGGGTGATCCCGGTCGCCTTCTGCACGGTCTTGGCGAGCAGTTCGAAGCCCTGCGCCGCGCTGGGGTTCTTGCCCTCGACGATGCTGCCGTGCGACATCGCACCGTTGATCTTGCCGGAGCCGCCCCGGTAGCCGGCCTTGTCGAACTTGGGGATGTCGACGTAGAGATCACGCGGAATCGAGAAGATGTACGCCCGGTCCAACGACTCGGGCACGTGCAGCACCATGATCGAGTCGGCCAGCGGCGGGGTTTTCGCGTCCCGCGGGTCGATGCCCACCAGCAGGATGTTCAGCGGGCCCTTGACGTTGCTCTTGCGCTCCTGCGCCCCGGCCGCCTTGTCGCCGAACAGGTCGGCCTTGCCCACCGAACCCTCGTAGCGCGACAGCAGCGTCTCGTAGCCCACCAGGACCGCGCCGCTGAGCATCAGCAGCACGACCCCGAAGATGGTGCACGCGCGTGCCCAGCGGGGCACGCCGGACCAGATCGACCGCTTCCCGGCCCTGCCGACCTTGCCGGTCTTACCAGCCCTACCGATCCCGCCGTCCCTGTCGCCCTTGCCGGCCTTGCCCACCAGCAGCTCCATTCGTCGCGCACGGGGACTCGTCACGAGGATTCGTCACGCCCACGAAGAGGAGACGGGCGTACCCGGTCGAAAAGTTGCACCACACCGACCCCCGGATCCGAGAGTCGTTCTCGAAACGGTACCGCGCTCCCGTGGCGACCGCTCGCCCGGCAACCGGACACCGGCCCCCACCAGGCAGGAAAGGCCGAAGGCCACCCCGGTCGACCGGGGTGGCCTTCGCCGAACGACTGTCCGGGGGCTCAGCTGTCGGGAGGATCAGCCCTCCGACATCAGCTCCTTCGCCTTGCGCTCCAGGTCCTCCAGACCGCCGCACATGAAGAAGGCCTGCTCGGGGAAGTGGTCGTACTCCCCCTCGCTGATCTTCCGGAACGCGTCGATGGTCTCCTCGATCGGGACCGTCGAGCCCGGCACGCCGGTGAACTGCTCGGCGGCGTAGGTGTTCTGGGAGAGGAAGCGCTCGATCCGGCGGGCCCGGCCGACGGTGAGCTTGTCCTCCTCCGAGAGCTCCTCGATACCGAGGATGGCGATGATGTCCTGGAGGTCCTTGTAGCGCTGGAGGATGCGCTTGACCTCGGTCGCCACCGCGAAGTGCGCCTCGCCGACGAACTCCGGGGCGAGGATCCGGGACGAGGACGCCAGCGGGTCCACGGCCGGGTAGATGCCCTTGTCGGAGATCGACCGCTCCAGGTTGGTGGTCGCGTCCAGGTGGGCGAAGGTGGTCGCCGGCGCCGGGTCGGTGTAGTCGTCGGCGGGCACGTAGATCGCCTGGAGCGAGGTGATGGCCTGGCCCCGGACGGAGGTGATCCGCTCCTGGAGTTCGCCCATCTCGTCGGCCAGGGTCGGCTGGTAACCCACCGCGCTCGGCATCCGGCCGAGCAGGGTGGAGACCTCGGAACCGGCCTGGGTGAAGCGGAAGATGTTGTCGATGAAGAGCAGCACCTCCTGCTTCTTGACGTCCCGGAAGTACTCGGCCATGGTCAGCGCCGACAGCGCCACCCGCAGCCGGGTGCCCGGCGGCTCGTCCATCTGGCCGTAGACCAGCGCGGTCTTGTCGATGACGCCGGACTCGGTCATCTCGGCGATGAGGTCGTTGCCCTCACGGGTGCGCTCACCCACGCCGGCGAAGACCGACGTACCACCGAAGTTCCGGGCCACCCGGGTGATCATCTCCTGGATGAGCACCGTCTTGCCCACGCCCGCGCCGCCGAACAGGCCGATCTTGCCGCCCTTGACGTACGGGGCGAGCAGGTCGATGACCTTGATGCCGGTCTCCAGCATCTCGGTCTTCGGCTCCAGGTCCGCGAAGGCCGGGGCCTTGCGGTGGATGCCCCACCGGTCGTCCGCGTCGAGCGTCTCGCCCTCGGTGAGGTTGAGGCACTCGCCGATGGCGTTGAAGACGTGGCCCTTGACCGCGTCGCCCACCGGGACGGTGATCGGCGAGCCGGAGTCGGTCACCTCGGCGCCGCGGACCAGACCGTCGGTCGGCTGCATCGAGATGGCCCGGACCAGGTTGTCACCCAGGTGCTGGGCGACCTCCAGGGTGAGCGTCTTCGCGCCGCCGGAGAGGTTCACCTCCACGTGCAGGGCGTTGAACAGGGTCGGCATGGCGTCGCGCGGGAACTCGGCGTCGACGACCGGGCCGATGACCCGAACCACGCGACCGGTGGCCGTACTGGTCTCTGCCGGTCCCCCGGCAACTGCGGATACAGTCATCACACTTCACTTCCCGACGCGGCCAGCGCGTTCGCGCCGCCGACGATCTCACTGATCTCCTGGGTGATCCCGGCCTGGCGGGCCGAGTTCATCTCACGCGTGTACTTCTCGATCATCTCTTCGGCGTTGTCGGTGGCGCTCTTCATCGCCCGCCGCCGGGCCGCCGACTCGCTCGCCGCCGACTCCAGCAACGCCGCGTAGATCCGCGTGTTGATGTATTTCGGCAACAGCGCGTCGAGCAGCGACTCCGCCTCCGGCTCGAACTCGTACGCCGGCAGCAGTCCCTCGGAGCGCGGCCGGTCCTCGACCTGCATCGGACCGATGATCTTCGTGACCGGGTTCTGGGTCATCAGGCTGTGGAACTCGGTGTAGACGATGTGCAACTCGTCGATGCCGAGCACGCCGTCCGGCCCGGCGTCGCCGTCGGTGTCGTCGGCACCGGCGGTGAACGCCGCGATCAGCGTCTCGCCGACCTCACGGGCGTCGGCGAAGGTGGGCTGCTCCGAGAAGCCGGTCCAGTTCGCCGCGATCTGCCGGTTGCGGAACCGGTAGAACGTCAGGCCCTTGCGTCCGATGACGTAGAGCACCGGCTCCTTGCCGTCGGCGGTGAGCCGGGCGATCAGCGACTCGGCGGTCCTGATCGCGTTGGAGCTGTACCCGCCGGCCAGACCCCGGTCGGAGGTGACCAGCAGGACGCCCGCCCGCCGCACCCGCTCGCGCGGGGTGAGCAGCGGGTGGTCGATCCGGGCGTTCGAGGCCAGCGCGGTGAGCACGCCGGTGATCGCCTGGGCGTACGGCAGGGACGCCGTCACCCGGGCCTGGGCCTTGGCGATGCGGCTCGTCGCCACGAGCTCCATCGCCTTGGTGATCTTCTTCATCCCCTTCGCCGAACGGATCCGCTGGCGAAGAACGCGTACCTGGGCCGCCATGAGTCAGCCCTACTGCTTCTCGGCGTCGTCGGCGTAGCGGGTGACCGTCTCCCGGTCGGACTCGCCCTCCAGCGGCTTGGCCGGCGCGTCGTTGACCCGGCGCTCGTCGGCCTGGCCGAGGAAGACCTGCTTGAACTCGCCGATGGCCGAGTCGAGCGAGGCGGCGATGTCGTCGCCCCACTTGCCGTCCGCGATCGAGGCCAGCACACCCTCGTGCTTGTGCCGCAGGTACTGGAGGAACTCGGACTCGAAGCGACGGATCTCGCCGACCGGGACGTCGTCCAGCTTGCCCTCGACGCCGGCCCAGACCGAGACGACCTGCTCCTGCACCGGGTACGGCGAGTAGTTCGGCTGCTTGAGCAGCTCGACCAGCCGGGAACCCCGGTTCAGCTGGGCCTGCGAGGCCTTGTCCAGGTCGGAGGCGAAGGCGGCGAAGGCCTCCAGCTCACGGAACTGGGCCAGGTTGAGCCGCAGCGAGCCGGAGACCTTCTTCATCGGCTTCATCTGCGCGGCGCCACCGACCCGGGAGACCGAGGTGCCCACGTTGATGGCCGGCCGGACGCCCTGGTTGAACAGGTCGGACTCCAGGAAGATCTGGCCGTCGGTGATGGAGATGACGTTGGTCGGGATGAAGGCCGAGATGTCGTTGGCCTTCGTCTCGATGATCGGCAGGCCGGTCATCGAGCCGCCACCCAGCTCGTCGGAGAGCTTCGCGCAACGCTCCAGCAGGCGGGAGTGCAGGTAGAAGACGTCACCCGGGTACGCCTCACGGCCCGGCGGGCGACGCAGCAGCAGCGACACGGCCCGGTACGCCTCGGCCTGCTTGCTCAGGTCGTCGAAGACGATCAGGACGTGCTTGCCGCCGTACATCCAGTGCTGCCCGATGGAGGAGCCGGTGTACGGGGCGAGGTACTTGAAGCCGGCCGGGTCGGACGCCGGGGAGGCCACGATGGTGGTGTACTCCAGCGCGCCCGCGTCCTCCAGGATGCCCTTGATCGAGGCGATCGTGGAGGCCTTCTGGCCGATGGCGACGTAGATGCAGCGGACCTGCTTCTTCGGGTCGCCGGAGCGCCAGTTGTCCCGCTGGTTGAGGATGGTGTCCAGCGCGACGGTGGTCTTGCCGGTCTTCCGGTCGCCGATGATCAGCTGCCGCTGGCCCCGACCGATCGGGGTCATCGCGTCGATCGCCTTGATACCGGTCTGCAGCGGCTCGTCGACCGACTGCCGGGACATCACGTTGGGGGCCTGGAGCTCCAGCTCGCGGTAGCCCTCGTCGGCGATGTCGCCGAGGCCGTCGATCGGCTGGCCGAGCGCGTTGACCACGCGGCCGAGGAAGGCGTCGCCGACCGGTACGGAGAGCACCCGGCCGGTGCGCTTGACGCGCTGCCCCTCCTCCAGCTTGGCGGAGTCACCGAGAACGACGACACCGATCTCCCGCACGTCGAGGTTCAACGCCACGCCGAGCGTGCCGTCCTCGAACTCCAGGAGTTCGTTGGTCATGGTCGAGGGCAGGCCCTCGACGTGGGCGATGCCGTCACCGGTGTCGGCGACGGTGCCGACCTCCTCGCGGGAGACGTCGGTCGAGTAGGAGGAGACGTAGCGCTCCAGGGCGCCGCGGATCTCCTCCGTCGAGATGGTCAGCTCGGCCATCCTCTGCTTCCTTAAGTATCAGGGGCCCGGGATACCTAGTACCGACCGGTCCGAATGGCGTCGATCAAAGGGCGGCGAGGCCGCTGGTCAGCGCTGCACGAGCGCGTTGCGGGTCTCGTTGAGGCGGCGCAGGACGGTGCCGTCGTACAGGTCGGAACCGACCCGCACGCTCACCCCACCGAGCACCTCCGGGTCGACCGTCTGCTTGACGGAAACCTCTCGACCGTACATCGCGGAGAGACGGGCACCGAGCCGTCGCTCGTCGGACTCACTCAACGGAGCCGCCACGGTCACGTACGCGACCTGACGGTCCCGCCGGTCGGCGGCCAGCTCGACCAGCCGGGTGAGCGCCCCGGTGAAGGAGCGTCCCCCGAACCCGCCGAGAGCCACCTCGACGAGGCGGACGGTGACCGGCCGGGCCTTGCCGGCGAGCAGTTCCCGGGCCAGTGCGGCCCGCTGCCCGGCCGGGGCGATCGGGTCGGCCAGCGCCGCGGAGAGCGCGGACTGGCCGGCGACCACCTGACCGAAGCGGAACAGCTCGTCCTCGACCTCACCGAGGTCGCCCGCAGCGTCGGCGCTGGCCAGCAGCGCCTCCACCCCGAGCCGCTCGGTGCCGTCGAGCAGCTCCGACGGCGTCGACCAGCGGCCGCCGACCAGACCGGACAGCAGGTCGAGCGCATCCGCGCCGATCTTGCCGGACAGGATGCCGGTGAGCAGCGCGGCACGGTCGTCACCGCTGCGGGCCGGGTCGGACAGCGCCCGGCGCAGCCGCGGCTCGCCCCGCAACAGGGCGGCGACGGAGAGGATGTCGTCGGCGGTGGTCGCCACCGCCGACGGCTCCGCCCCGCGGACGTACGCGTCGAGGCGCTCGGCCGCGACCGCGTACGACTCCCGGCTGGCGGCCTGCATCAGCGGGCCCCCGTGCTCTCGAGGTTGCTCAGGAACCGGTCGACGGTGCCCTTGCGGCGGGCCTCGTCGGCCAACGACTCACCGACGATCTTGCTGGCCAGGTCCACCGCGATGGTGCCGACCTCGGCCCGCAGCTCACGCACGATGGTGGCCCGCTCGGCGGCGAGCTGCTCCTTGCCGGCCGCGATGATCCGGTCGGACTCCTCCCGCGCCTTGCCGAGGATGTCCTGCCGGATGCCCTCCGCGTCGGCCCGGGCGTCGTCCCGGATCTTGGCGGCGTCGGTACGCGCCTCGGCGAGCTGCGCGCGGTACTGCTCGAGGAGCTGGTTGGCCTCGGCCTGGGCGGCCTCGGCGCGCTTGATCCCGCCCTCGATCGCGTCGACCCGGGCCTGGAACGTCTGTTCCATGCGGGGGAAGACGAACTTCATCAGCACGAAGCAGAGCACGGCGAAGGCGACGCTGCCGACCACGATCTCCTGCCAGAGCGGGATGATCGGGTTGTGGGTCGACTCACCACCCTCAGCGGCGAGGAAGTACATGGATGACCTCCTGGTCTGCGGGGACTGGGTCAGCCGGCCCAGATGAAGCCGAAGGCGATGCCCAGCAGCGCGAGCGCCTCGATGACGGCGAAGCCGATCCAGACGTACGGCAGGGTCATCCGGGACGACTCCGGCTGGCGGGCGGTCGACTGGATGTAGGCGGCGAAGACCAGGCCGACGCCGATGCCCGGGCCGATGGCGGCGAGGCCGTAGCCGATGGCGGCGGTGCTGCCGGTGACCTCGGCGAGAACGCTAGCGTCCATGGGTGTGGTTCCTCCTGGGTATCTCGCGTGACTCTCACGCGGGACGACAACGGGTTGATGCGGTGGACCAGTGCTCGCTCGCGAGCCCCCGCCCGTGGACCAGTGCTCGCTTTCGAGCCCCCGCCCGGTTGGATCAGTGCTCGTCGGCGAGCGCGCCCTGCACGTAGCTTGCGGTGAGGACGGTGAAGACGTAGGCCTGCAGGCAGATGACCAGGAATTCGAGGAAGGTGAGCGCGATGGTCATCACCCAGGACAGCACCGAGACCGGCGCGAGCCAGGCGTTGGCGCTGAGCATCGCGAAGCCGCCGAGGGTGAAGACCAGCAGCAGCATGTGCCCGGCGAACATGTTGGCGAACAGACGGACGGCCAGCGAGAACGGCCGCACGAGGAAGGTCGAGAAGAACTCGATCGGGATCAGCAGCGGCAGGATGTACCAGGGCGCCGGCGGGATCAGGGAGTTCTTGAAGTACTTCACGAAGCCGTGGTGCCGGATGCCGACGTAGTTGAACATCAGGTAGCTGATCACGGCGAGGATCGCCGGGAAGGCGATGTGCGAGTTCGGCGAGATCTGGAAGAACGGCACGATCGCGAAGAAGTTGGTCAGCAACACGAAGCAGAACAGCGTGGTGAAGTACGGCGCGAACCGCACCCCCCGGTGCCCGATCATGTCGACCGCGATGTTGTTCCGCACGAAGCCGTAGATCGACTCGGCGAGCCACTGCTTCTTGGTCGGGACCAGCTGCGGCTTCCGGTAGGTCGCCAGGAAGAAGATGATCAGGATGCCGACGGCCACCCACACCATCGCCGTGATCTTGGTGAACCAGTACGAGTCGTGCGCACCCCAGGGCAGGATGCTGGGCAGGTAGAAGTCCTCCACACTGGGTGGGAATGCCGCCTGGCCCGCTGCCAGGACGTTCGCCTGTCCGAACACCGCGTCCCTTCCTAAGTAGGCGTGCCGAGCCGGCGGACGACCAGGATGATCCCCCCGGCCATGCCGAGCACGACACCGATCCCGGTGGCGATGCCGCCGGAGTCGAGCCACTGGTCGACCAGCCAGCCGATGAAACCCCAGACGAGCATGCCCCCGATGAGGTACGAGAGCGCGGTCCAACCCTGACCGGCGCCGGTCGGAACGTCGTCCGGGCCACCGGTGGGTCGGGGGTTCTGGTCACCAGCCATGACGGGGCGAACGATATCAGCCGGGGAGACGAGGCTGTGCCTCACCCCCCGCACAACCGTCGTTGTGTGGGCATCGGGCGGGCTCCATCGTCTGGGGGCACGCTACTCCCCTTCCGCAAGGGAGAGAACGACCGGATGCGGACAGTCGCCCGCCCGCCCACCATGTGGGACAGTCAGGAGCCGGGTCGACGGGAATACACCCTGGTCAGCCACCAGATGTGCACCCCGGTCCAGACCACGACTCCGGCGGCGATGCCGACACAGAGTGGAACCAGGCCACCCCAGCCGGTCGATGCCACCGCCACCATGACCACCCCCAGCAGGGTGAACTTGGCGATGTAGAGGCCCAACCCGAGCGGCAGCACCAGCTGCGGGTTGACCGCGTCGGCCCGGGCCAGCACCACCGTGGTCAGGCTGTAGCTGACCACGGTCACCGCCACCCCGGCCGCCGCGCCGAGAGCCGCCACGCCACCCCCGGTCACCGCACCGACCAGCGCGGCGACCACCCCCAGCACCGCCGAGGCGGCCAGCAGTACCGGCAGGTGGCGCAGCCGCCACCCCTGGTCGTCGGCCACCGCCGGCCCGCGCGCCCCGGGCTCAGCCACGCGGGTCGTCCGGGCCGCCGCGGTGCGGCGCGGCCACGACGGGCCGCCCCCGGTCCGGCCCCCACCAGGTGCGCTTCACGTTCTCCACAGCGAAAGAGTGTACGGAGCCGCACACTGGTGTCCGTGAGATGCCTCGTCACCGGCGCGACCGGATACATCGGCGGACGGCTCGCGCCCCGCCTGCTGGCCGAGGGGCACCAGGTGCGCTGCCTGGCCCGCAAGGCCGGTCGGCTGCGCGACGTGCCCTGGGCGGCGCAGGCCGAGATCGCCGAGGGGGACCTGCGTCGGCCGGAGACGCTCCCGGCCGCCTTCGCCGACGTCGACGTCGCGTACTACCTGGTGCACTCGCTCGGGCGGGCCGACTTCGAGGCGGCCGACCGGGAGGCCGCCACCAACTTCGCCGAGGCCGCCGCCGCGGCCGGCGTACGCCGGATCGTCTACCTGGGCGGGCCGGAGCCGGCGGCCGGCGGCTCGACCTCGCCGCACCTGCGGTCCCGGGCCGAGGTGGCCCGGATCCTGCTCGCCGGCGAGGTGCCCACGGTGGTGCTGCGGGCCGCCGTGATCATCGGTTCCGGGTCGGCCTCGTTCGAGATGCTGCGCTACCTCACCGAGCGGCTGCCGGCCATGGTCACCCCCCGCTGGGTCCGCAACCGGATCCAGCCGATCGCCGTCCGGGACGTGCTGCGCTACCTGGTCGGCTGCGCCACCCTGCCGCCCGAGGTGGACCGGGCCTTCGACATCGGCGGCCCGGACGTGCTCACCTTCCGGGAGATGATGCAGCGCTACGCGCGGGTCGCCGGGCTGCGCCGCCGGATCATCGTGCCGGTCCGCCCGCTGACCCCGGCGCTGTCCTCGCACTGGGTGGGGCTGATCACCCCGGTGCCGAACGCCATCGCCCGGCCGCTGGTGGAGAGCCTGATCCACGAGGCGGTCGCGCACGAGCACGACATCGCCAGGTGGCTGCCCGACCCACCGGGCGGGCTGACCGGCTTCGACGACGCCGTGGCGCTGGCCCTGACCAAGGTGCGCGACGCCCAGGTGGAGACCCGGTGGTCGAACGCGAGCGGCCCGGACGCCCCGGCCGAGCCCCTGCCGTCGGACCCGGACTGGTCCGGCGGGACCGCCTACACCGACGTCCGGGAGCAGGAGGTGGCCGCGCCGCAGGCCGCGCTCTGGCGGGTCATCGAGGGCGTCGGCGGCGAGCACGGCTGGTACTCGTTCCCGCTCGCCTGGTCGGTGCGCGGCTGGCTGGACCGGCTGGTCGGCGGGGTGGGGCTGCGCCGGGGCCGGCGCGATCCGCACCGCCTCCAGGTCGGCGAGGCGCTGGACTTCTGGCGGGTGGAGGAGATCGTGCCCGGGGAGTTGCTGCGGCTGCGCGCCGAGATGCGGCTGCCCGGCCGGGCCTGGCTGGAGCTGCGCGCCGAGCCGGCCGGCGAGGGCCGCAGCCGGTACGTGCAACGCGCCGTCTTCCTGCCCCGCGGCCTACCCGGCCACCTCTACTGGCTCTCGGTCGCCCCGTTCCACACGATCATCTTCGGCGGCATGGCCCGCAACATCGCCAACCACGCCCCCACCCCCTGATCTCCCCCGCCCCGGGTGGGCGGGGGCGGGGCGCGGCGCGGGTCAGTTGCCGTCGCGGGGGGTGGGGGCGAGGCGGTAGGTGATCGACTCGTTGGGTGGGACGAAGTCGCGGACCGGGCTGTCGGCCAGAGCGGCGGCGAGGATGCGACCCACCGCCTCGACCATCCGGGACTGGACGGCGGCCCCGACGGCGTCCCGTGGATCGTCGGGGTTGGCGGCGATCTGGGCGACCGCGAGCTGTGGGGTGAACGCCACCACCGACTCGGTCTCGTTCCGTTCCGAACTGCCGGTCTTGCCGGCCACCGGGCGGCCCAGCCCCGGGCGGAGCTGCTCGGCCGTGCCACCGTCGCAGCGGCGGTACATCGACTGGTCGCCGACCGGGCAGCGGGCCGCGTCGGCGGCGGCCCGGGCCACCTCGGTGTCGATCACCTGCCGGCAGTCGGGCCGGCCGGCGGCCACCTCGTTACCGGCGCTGTCGGTGATCGACACGACCGGCGACGGCGCGCACCAGGTCCCCTCGGCGGCCACCGTGGCGTACGCGTTGGCCAGGTCGAGCGGGGTGGTGGAGGAGACCCCGAGGGTGAACGCCCCCCAGTCGCGCGCCCCGGACCGGGCCAGCTCGGCGTCGTCGGGGGCGCGGAACCGGATGCCCAGCCGCTCGGCCATCTCGACCACCCGGTCCGCGCCGACCTTCTCGGTGAGCCAGGCGAAGTAGGTGTTCACCGAGCGGCCGAACGCGGTCCACATGGTGCGGTAGCCGTCCATCCACTCGGGGGTGGCGTTGACCGGGCACCACCGGCCGCCGCAGCTCGACCGGGGATCGTCGGTCGGGAACCGGGTCACGATCCGGCTCGGCGCGACGAAGGCGGTCTCCAGCGGCAGCCCGGACTCCAGGGCGGCCAGCAGGGTGAACAGTTTGAACGTCGAGCCGGCCTGGTAGCCCTCGATGCCGTTGCCACCGGCGACGAGCTGGTTGACCGTGTTCGGGTAGTTCCGCTGCCCGGCCGGGTTGGGTGCGACGCTGTAGTTCCGGTTCACCGCCAGGGCCAGCACCCGCCCGGTGCCGGGCTGGACCACCGCCACCGGTGCCGCCCGCCTGTCGTCCACGTCGTAGATGCCGGTCACCTGGCGGACGGCGGCCCGCTGCACCGCCGGATCGAGCGAGGAGACGATCCGGAAGCCGCCCCGGCGCAGGGTGTCCTGCCGTTCGGCGGCGGTCGCGCCGAAGGCGGGCTGGTCGCTCCACCACTGGGTGAACCAGTCGCAGAAGAAGCCCCAGTCGTTGCGCTGCTCGGGCACGGCGGTGCAGTCGTTGGGCGTCCGGCTGGGCCGCAGATCGAGCGGTTCCTCGCGGGCCTGCGCCGCGTCGACCGGGCCGATCTGGGCCAGCGCCACCATCCGGTCCAGCACGTACGAACGGCGGGTCAGCGCCGCGTCGGCGTCGCCGTTGATCGGGTCGTCGGTGTCCGGGGAGCGGACCAGCCCGGCCAGCAGCGACGCCTGCGCCAGGGTCAGCCGGGCCGGGGTGGTGGAGAAGTAGCGCTTGGTCGCGGCGGCGATCCCGTACGCCCCGGCGCCGAAGTAGGCGATGTTCAGGTAGCGGGTGAGGATCTCGTCCTTGGTCAGCTCGCGCTCCAGGGCCAGGGCGTACCGCATCTCCTGGAGCTTGCGGGCGGTGCTGATCTCGGTGGCCTTCTTGCGCTGTTCCCTGGTCAGCCTGGGGTCGTTGCTGAGCACGTTGCGGACGTACTGCATGGTCAGCGTGGACGCGCCCTGCCGGGCCCGGCCGTCGCGCTGGTTGACGGTGAACGCCCGCACCACGCCCCGCAGGTCGACGCCCCGGTGCTGGTAGAACCGGGCGTCCTCGGCGGCCACGATGGCCTGGCGCATCACCGGGGCCACCTTGTCCAGCGGCACGTCCACCCGGTCCTCGGTGTAGAAGGACGTGACCAGGGTGACGCCGTCGGCGGCGTACAGGGTGGACCGCTGGGCGGTGGGTGGGGTGCGCAGGGTGTTGGGCAGCTCGGCGTAGGACGAGGCGATGCCGCCGAAGCCGAGGCCGAACACCAGGGCGAGCGGCAGGGCCGCCGCGGCCAGCACCAGGCCGGCGAGGACGCCGGCGAGCAGCACGGTGAACGCCTTGTGGAGGGCCCGGATCATCAGTACTCCCCGCAGGAGTCGTCAGGACCCGTTCAGCATGACCCGCAAAACCACCTGAACTCTCATCTTTCCCCGAAACCGGAGGAACTTCGCGGGACGGACACGGCGCGCGGGACGGGACACGCCGCCCCGGTCACCCGGACGGGTCTCCGCTCACCCCGACGGGGCCGCCGCCCGGCCGGCGGCGGTCACGGCAGCAGGGCCGAGGTGAGCGGGTGCACCGTCTCCTCGATCTCGTCGGCCACCCGGCTGAAGCACTGGTCGCCCCGGCCCCACGGGTCGTCCAGGTCGTCGGAGTGCAGCGCGGTCGCCCCCTGCCGGGCCGCGTCGACCGCCGCCACCAGGGCCACCCCCCGGGCGTACACGGCGTCCGGGGTGGCGTCGGCCGGCGGCAGGGCGGCGGTGTCCAGCGCGCCGAGCAACCTGCCGAACTCGCCCAGCACGAAGGTGCGCGACGCCGCGTCCGGGCGCAGCGCCACCACGTACTCCTGCTGGTCGGCGGTGGCGGTGAGGACCAGGTCGGCGGCGTCGATCAGGTCGGAGCGCAGCTTGCGGGCGGCGAACCCCTCGACGTCACCACCGCGCCCCAGCACCTGCCGGGCGGCCGGCGGGTTCATCTCCTCCCCCGCGTGCCACCCGCCGGTGCCGGCACTGTGGCTGTGCAGCAGGGCGTCCGCGTCGGCCGGGTCGACGCCGAGCCGCTCCAGTCGCTCGCGGACGGCGAGCACCAGCAGCCGTTCGGCCATCGGGGACCGGCAGATGTTGCCCATGCAGACGTGCAGGACGGTGAACGGCGGCACTCAGGCTCCCCGCTCGTCGAGGATGTCCGGCGCGACGTCGCGGAGCTGGTCGAGGGTGATCGCGCCGGCCCGCAGCAGCCGGGGCGTCTCCCCGGTCAGGTCGACGATGGTGCTCGGCACCGGGTCGGGGCAGGCCCCGGCCTCCAGGTAGACCCGCACCGAGTAGCTGAGCTGGTCGCGGGCCTCCTCCGCGGTCAACGCCGGCGGCTGGCCCACCTTGTTGGCCGCGGCCACCGCCATCGGGCCGGTCTCCCGCAGCACCTCCAGCGCCACCGGGTGCAGCGGCATCCGGACCGCCACCGTGCCGTCGGCGTCGCCGCCCAGATCCCAGGCGAGGCTCGGCGAGTGCTCCACCACGATGGTCAACGCACCGGGCCAGAACGCCTCGACCAGGTCACGGGCCGCGCGGGGCAACGAGAAGACCAGGCCGTCGAGGGTGTGCCGGGAACCGATCAGCACCGGCGGCGCCGCCTGGCTGCCGCCCCGGGCGTCGGAGAGGGCCTTGACCGCGTACGGGGTGAACGCGTCCGCGCCGATCCCGTAGACCGTGTCGGTGGGGAGAACGACCAGCTCGCCGTTCTTGACCGCCTCGATCGCCGCGGCGATGCCGCGGTCCCGGTCGGCGGGTGACCGACAGTCGTAGAGCATCACGAGGAGCCAGTCTGCCACGCCGACGCCCGGACGGCGTGCGGGCCGTCCGACCGGCGGGACGCGGTGGCGAACCGGGGCCGGCCGGCCAGGTCCCGGTGCGCCCGCACCGCCGTGTACCGGCCGTCGGCGGCCAGCAGCGCCGGCACCGCCGCGCCGTGCGTGTCGTCGTGCTCGACACCCAGCTCGCCGTCGGGTCGCAGCAGCTCGGCCGCCCGGCGCAGCACCGGCCGCAGCACCGCCAGCCCGTCCGCCCCGCCGAACACCGCCTCGTCGGGGTCGTGCCCGGCCACCTCCGGCGGGACCGGCACCGACCGTGGCACGTACGGCGGGTTGCACAGCAGCACGTCCACCGCGCCGACCAGGTCGGCCAGCAGCCCCGGGTCGGTGACGTCGGCGGCCACCACCTCGACCGGCCGGTCCCCGGCGGCGGCCCGCCCGGCGGCGTTGCGGCGCAGCCAGGTCAACGCGGCCGGGGACCGTTCCACCGCCACCACCCGGGCCGCCGGCACCTCCTGCGCCACCGCCAGCGCGATCGCCCCGGAACCGCTGCACAGGTCGACCACCACCGGGTCCGGCCGGGTCAGCGCCCGGTCGACGCCCCAGCCGGCCAGCAGCTCCGTCTCCGGGCGGGGCACGAAGACCCCCGGCCCGACCGCCAGCTCCAGGTGCCGGAAGCCGGCCCGGCCGGTCAGGTGCTGCAACGGCTCCCGGTCGGCCCGCCTCGCCACCAGCGCGTCGTACCGGGCCCGCTGGGCGGGGGTGAAGCCGTCGGTCAGGGCGAGCCGGCCCCGGGGCACGTCCAGCACGTACGCGGCGAGCTGCTCCGCCTCGGACCGGGCCGAGGCCACCCCGGCGGCGGCGAGGGTACGGGTGGCGCGGGCCACCACGGGCGAGGTCCGCTCGTGTTCTGTCCCTTCGGACGGGTGGCGTGGCAGTGAGGTCACGCCATAATCATGAGGCGTCGTCGGTCCCGCCACGAGTGGGTGCGGCCGGGCGCACACCGACGGGAGGTTCGCCAGGTGGGGTGGCTCGACCGGGTCGATGACCAGGTTGACGCCCTGACGCATGCCCGCAGCCTCCAGGAGTCGAGCCGCTCGGCCGAGGCGGTGGGCGTCCTCGACCGGGTGCTGCGCACCACCGCCGACCCGTACACCCGGGCGGACGCGCTGGTGCAGCGGCTCTGCGCGTTGATCAACCTGGGCCGGACGGCCGAGTTCACCCGGGCCATCGAGGAGGCCTCCGGGGCGGTACGCGACCTGCCCGAGCCCTACCTGCACGGGCACCTCAACGCGCTGGCCGCGCTCGCCGCGCACCACCAGGGCGCGCTGGACCGCTGCGTCACCCACCTGGTCCGGGCGGCGCGGGCGCTGGGCGCGGCGGAGGACCGCGACCGGGACACCGCCTGGGGCTGGCACGACCTGGCGATGGCCTACTCCTACCTCAGCTTCCACGGCTACGCGCTGGGCGCGATCGAGCGGGCCCGCCAGCACGGCGCCGCCGCCGGCATCCCCGAGGAGACCTTCGCCGCCCCCGGCATCCGGCTGCGCAACGCCGTCGCGCTGGACCACAACGGCGACAGCGACGGCTGCCTGCGGGTGCTCCGCGACATCGCGGCCGACCTGGCCCGGTTCGTCGACGACGGGCGGGCCGACCGGCTGCGGCCGAGCAGCCTCGCCGCGTACGGCTACGCGGCGGTCCGCCGGGCGGCGCTCGGCGACGCGACCCCGGTCGGCCCGGAGCCGGCCCGGCTGCTCGACCACGGTGGGGACAGCGCCCGCGCCCGGGACATGCGCCAGCTCGGCCACGTCTGCCTGGCGGTCGCCGACGGCCGTCCGATCGAGGCGATCACCCGCCTGGACTCGGCCCGGGTGTCGGCCGAGACGCTCGGCGCGGCGGAACTGTCCCGGCTGCGCAGCATCGCGTTCTCCCGGGCCGGCGACCACGCCGCCGCACACCGCGCCGACCGGATGGCGTTCCGGCTGGCCGCCCAGCGCAACGACCGGCTGCGCGACGTCTACATCGACGGCATCGCGGCCCGAATCGACCACGAGGAGATGCGCCGGGAGGCCGCCCGCTACGAGGGTGAGGCGCTCACCGACCCGTTGACCGGGCTACCCAACCGGCGGCGGCTGGAGCGCTACATCGGCTCGGTGGTGTCCCGGGGCGAGCGGGTGGTGATCGGGGTCTGCGACCTCGACGGTTTCAAGGCGGTCAACACCCACCACGGCCACCACTCCGGCGACCTGGTGCTGCAACGCATCGCCGGGGTGATCAACCGGGTGATGCGGCGGGGCGACTTCGTGGCCCGCTACGGCGGCGACGAGTTCGTGGTGGTGCTCTCCGGCGCCGGCATGGCCGAGGCGGCCGAGGTGGCCCGCCGGATCGACGCGGCGGTGCGCACCGAGGACTGGGAGTCGCTGGTGCCCGGCACCCCGGTGGGGGTGAGCATCGGTTTCGCCGAGGTCGCCGGCAACGGCAGCGGCACCGCGCTGCGCGACGCCCTCGGGATCGCGTTCGAGATCGCCGACCGGGAGATGCTGCGCGCCAAGGCCCGCTCCCGCGCCTCCTGACCAGTACCCCTGGGGTTTCCCACCGGCCCACCACGACGCCGTCAGGCGCGCTGTGGCGGGCCGCAGCGGGCCACCGTGCGCCGACCCGACCCCGGGGACCGGGTCAGCGGCGGGTCAGCTCGGTGTCGCCGGCGAGCCGGGCGGCCCGGTCCGCCTCGGCGAGGGCGTCCAGGACGCCGTCCAGCTCCCCGGCGAGCGCCAGGTCGAGGTTGTACGCGGTGTAGCCGATCCGGTGGTCGGTGATCCGGTTCTGCGGGAAGTTGTAGGTGCGGATGCGCTCCGAACGGTCCACGGTGCGCACCTGCGCCTTGCGGGCGTCCGAGGCGGCGGCGTCGGCCTGCTCCTGGGCGACCGCCAGCAGCCGGGCCCGCAGGATGCGCATCGCCTGCTCCCGGTTCTGCAACTGGGACTTCTCGTTCTGGCAGGAGACCACCACACCGGTGGGCAGGTGGGTGATGCGCACCGCCGAGTCGGTGGTGTTCACCGACTGGCCGCCCGGCCCCGACGAGCGGAACACGTCGATCCGCAGCTCGTTCGGGTCGATGGTGACGTCGACGTCCTCGGCCTCGGGAAGCACCAGGACACCGGCCGCGCTGGTGTGGATGCGGCCCTGCGACTCGGTGACCGGGACCCGCTGCACCCGGTGCACCCCGCCCTCCCACTTCAACCGGGACCAGACGCCGTTGCCGCCGTCCGGGGCCCCCCTGGTCTTGATGGCCAGCGAGACGTCCTTGACCCCGCCGAGGTCGGAGTCCTGCGCGTCGATCACCTCGGTCAGCCAACCGTGCCGCTCGGCGTACCTGGTGTACATCCGCAGCAGGTCCCCGGCGAACAGCGCGGACTCCTCGCCGCCCTCACCGGCCTTGATCTCGATGATCACGTCCTTGGCGTCGTGCGGGTCGCGGGGGATCAGCAGCTCGGCCAGCCGCTCCTCCAGCGCCGGCAGGGTCGCCGCGATCGAGTCGGCCTCCTCGCCGAACGCCGGGTCCTCGGCGGCCAGTTCCCGGGCCGCGACCAGATCGGCGCGGGCCTGCTCCAGCTCACCGGCGGCCTTGTGCAGCGGCACCAGTTCGGCGTAGCGGCGACCGACCCGGCGGGCGGTGTTCTGGTCGGCGTGGATGGCCGGGTCGGCCAGCCGCTTCTCCAGCTCGGCGTACTCGTCGAGGAGGGCGGCCAGGCGCTCGCTGCTCATGCGGGGGATGCTCCTTCGACGGGTCCGGCGGCGGTGGAACGGGACACGGAGGTCACCGGGGGGCGCAACGGACGACGCCCGCGTCCGGCACGGGGCCGGACACGGGCGTCGTCGGTGGAGCTACTTGGCCTTCTTCGCCTGGACCTTGGCGTACTTCTGCTGGAACTTGGCGACCCGGCCCGCGGTGTCGAGGACGCGCTGCTTGCCGGTGTAGAACGGGTGGCAGGCGCTGCAGGTCTCGACGCTGATCGAGCCGCCCTTGGCGGTGCTGCGGGTCGTGAAGGAGTTGCCGCAGGAGCACTTGACCTCGGTCGTCGTGTACTCCGGGTGGATGTTGGGCTTCATGTCGCCTCGGTCCTTTCGTCAGATGGTCGCCGGGTCGCCGCTGATCCCCCGCCGCCTGGTGCGCGACGGACTCGGGCGTGAACCGGAACCGGTGGCCGATTGACCAGTGTGCCATGGGCGTGAGCCGACCCGACGGGCGGGCCGCACGATCGGTCCGGCAGTGGTAACGCCCCGCCCGCCACCCGCATTCCCGCCGCTGCGGCCCCGCATTCCTCGCCCGGCCGCCGGACCGGGTGGGCTCCTCCCCCAGGTTCAAAAAGCCCACCCGACCGGGCCGGCGGACGGCGGACGCCTCCCCAGGTTTCCTCCACCGCCCGTCGGTGGCTGGACCCCGGCCCGCTCGGCCGGGAACCACCCACCTCCAGTCAACCCGGCCACGCACAGAATTTTCAAGAGCTGCCAGGCCCGTCGAAAGAAAAGTCCACAACCGCAATTCCCGGGTACGACGAAGGGCACGGCCGCTGCGGCCGTGCCCTTCGTGCCGGTCTCACCCGGAGCGGGTCACTCCCCCGGTGTCGACTTGGCGATCTGCATCAGGAACTCGATGTTGGTGCGGGACTGCTTGAGCCGGTCGAGCAGCAGGTCCAGCGCCGCCTGCGAGTCCAGCGAGTGCAGCACCTTGCGGAGCTTGTGGATGATGGCCAGCTCCTCCGGCGCGAGCAGGATCTCCTCCTTGCGGGTGCCCGAGGCGCTGACGTCCACGGCCGGGAAGGTGCGCTTGTCGGCGATCTTCCGGTCGAGCTTCAGCTCCGCGTTGCCGGTGCCCTTGAACTCCTCGAAGATGACCGTGTCCGCCATCGAGCCGGTCTCCACCAGCGCGGTGGCGAGGATGGTCAGCGAGCCACCGTTCTCGATGTTGCGGGCCGCACCCAGGAACCGCTTCGGCGGGTAGAGCGCCGTCGAGTCGATACCACCGGACATGATCCGGCCGGAGGCCGGCGCCGCGAGGTTGTACGACCGGCCGAGCCGGGTCACCGAGTCGAGCAGCACGACCACGTCGTGCCCCAGCTCGACCAGGCGCTTGGCCCGCTCGATCGCCAGCTCGGCGACCGTGGTGTGGTCCTGCGGCGGACGGTCGAACGTGGCCGCGATGACCTCGCCCTTGACCGACCGCTGCATGTCGGTGACCTCTTCGGGCCGCTCGTCGACCAGCACCACCATCAGGTGGCACTCCGGGTTGTTGTGCGTGATCGCGTTCGCGATCGCCTGGAGCACCATGGTCTTACCGGCCTTGGGCGGCGACACGATCAGTGCCCGCTGCCCCTTACCCAACGGCATCACCAGGTCGATCACCCGGGTGGTCAGGATGTGCGGCTCGGTCTCCAGCCGCAACCGCTCCTGCGGGTACAGCGGGGTGAGCTTGTAGAACTCGGGACGACGACGGGCCTCGTCCGGCTCCATGCCGTTGATGGTGTCCAGCCGCACCAGCGGGTTGTACTTGTCCCGCCGCTGGTCGCCACCGCCACTGTCCCGGGCGGCCCGGACCGCGCCGGTGATCGCGTCGCCCCGGCGCAGGCCGTACTTCTTGATCTGCGACATGGAGACGTAGACGTCGTTCGGGCCGGCCAGGTAGCCGGTGGTCCGCACGAAGGCGTAGTTGTCGAGCACGTCGATGATGCCGGCCACCGGGACCAGCACCTCGTCCTCGCCGACCTGCGGCTCCCGGCCACCGCCGGTGTCGTTGCCGCCCTCGGCCCGGTCGCCCCGGCCCCGCCGACGGTCCCGGAACCGGCTGCGCCGGCCCCGCCGGCCGCCGCCCTCGTCATCGTCGGAGTCGTCCCGGTTGTCGCGGTTGTCGCGCTGACCGCGGTCGCCACCCCGGTCGTTGCGGTCGGCCCGCTCGCCCCGGTCGTTGCGGTCGCCCCGGTCGTTGCGGTCGGCCCGCTCCGCCCGGTCGTTACCGCCCCGGTCGGCCCGCTCGGTCCGGTCGTTGCCCGCCCGCTCGGCCCGGTCGTTGCGGCCGGCCCGGTCGTTGTCCGTCCGCTCGGCCCGGTCGTTACCGGCCCGCTCGGCCCGGTCACCGCCGGTCCGCTCGTTGCCGGCCCGCTCGCCGCGGTCCCGGCCGGTACGACCCTCGGCCCGCTCGGGACGCTCGACGGCCTCGGCCGGCGGCTCCTCGGTGCGGGGCTCGACGGCCCGTGCCTCGACGGCCGGCCGCGCCTCGGCGGTGCTGGCCCGGCTGCGCCGGGTCCGGGTCCGGGTCTCGGGCTCGGTGGTGGCGGCAGGGGTGGTCGGTGCCGACTCGGCGGCACGCTCCGGGGTCACCTCGGCGTGAACCTCCTCCCGGACGGGAGCGGCCGCAGCCGCCACCTCGGCCCGCGGTCGAGGGGTGCCGGTCGCGGCGCCGCCCTGCTGCCGCTCGGAGATCGCGCTGATCAGCTCGCCCTTGCGCATGCGAGCGGTCCCGGAGATGCCGAGCGACGCGGCCAGGCTCTGCAGCTCCGGCAGCAGCATCGCCGACAGACCGGTACCGCTGCGCCGACGGCGGGCGGGGGCGGCGGTGGTGGCATCGCCAGCGACGTTGGAAACATCCGACGTCACGTCGGTGGTGTCGCTCAATGGATTCCTTCCCTCGATAGGCCGGGACTGCCCGGGATCGACAAGCAAGGTGGCCGGGCGGCCTCGGTGCACCCGCCTCGCATGACGCGTCGCGGGAGTCTGTGGCACAGCAGCCGGGCGGTTTCCCAACTCACCAACGTCGGTGAGCAGGTCTCGCCGTCTGCGGCGACCTGCGGAAACTGCGGTGCGGCGTGGGCCTTGGCAGGGGTGACGGGCTGACCGCCGAGAGCTTCGGGGTGCGCCGACCCGCAGAGAGATCGCGTGCTTCGCGGCTGTGCTGAGTCTAGAGCGTAATCAACTCTTCCGACCTGCGGCAACAGGGTCCCGCTCGGCGTGTCCAAGTCTACCCTGTGCGAGCGTCGCTCCGCGCGCCTCTACCGGCAACCGCCAGACTTCCCATTCTGTTCCCGGGTCGAACCCGTCGGGCGGCGCGGTGAACGCCAGCACCGTCGGCCCCGCCCCACTGACCACGGCCGCCACACCGGCCGCACGCAACTCGCTGACCAGCGCGGCGGTCGACGGCATCCCCGCCGCGCGGTAGTCCTGGTGCAGCCGGTCGACCGTCGCCGGCAGCAGCAGCTGCGGGGCGGCGGTCAACGCGTGCACCAGCAACGCCGACCGGCCCGCGTTCAACGCCGCGTCCCCGTGCGGCACCGTCGCCGGCAACGCCGCCCGCGCGGTGGCCGTCAGTCCCCGTTCGGCCGGCACGAAGACGGTGGGCGAGACCCCGGCCGCGACCGGCAGCGAGACCGCCCGACCGCCGGTCGGCTCCGTCCAGGCGACGGTGAACCCGCCGAGCAGGCACGGCGCGACGTTGTCGGGGTGGCCCTCGATCTCGGCGGCCAGCCGCAGCACCGCGTCGTCGTCGAGCCGCTGCGCGCCGTCGGTGACCAGCCCCCGGGCCAGCAGCACCCCGGCCACGATCGCCGCCGAGGAGGAACCCAGCCCCCGGGCCTGCGGAATCCGGTTCACGCACTCCAGGGCCAGCCCCGGCGGCTGCGCGCCGAGCAGGTCGAAGGCGGCCCGCATCGCGACGACCACCAGGTGCCGGTCGTCCGGCGGCAGGTCGCCGGCGCCCTCGCCGGTCACCGTCACCCGGACGCCGCCCTGGGTCACCTCGGCGGCCACGTCGTCGTGCAGGGCGAGGGCGAGCCCGAGGGCGTCGAATCCGGGGCCCAGGTTGGCGCTGGTGGCGGGCACCCGCACCCGCACCGGCCCGGAGGTGAAAGTCGTCGGCACAGGATCATGCTAGGGCCCGGGACCGACGGTGCACCGCCTCGCCCGGACGGTGGAACTGGATCAGCTCGGCTAGCCTGACGCCGATCCATCGACCGGTCGGGAGGCGACGTGGCAATGCTCGGTTACCGGCTCACCCAGGTGCTGGGGCACCTGCCCATCCTGCTGACCCTGCTGACCATCCTGGTGCTCGGCGCCACCGCCGGCCGCCGGCTGCCCGGCCGGTCCCGCTCGTTCCTGCTCGTCGGGGCCGTCGTCCTGCTGCTGCTGGAGCTGCTCACCACCGCCTGGGTGGCGGCCCTGCCGGAGCTGATCCGCTCCGGCGGGATACGCCAGTACCAGACGTTGAACCTCGCCGTCAGCATCGTCGGCTGGATCGGCTACCCGGTCGGTCTGGGCCTCGTCGTCGCCGCCGTCTTCGTCGGCCGCCGCGCCGCGTCCCCCGTGCCGGGTCAGCCGTGGGGCACCTGGACGCCGCCGACCGGTGGCCCCCCGACCGGATACCCCGGTGGCCCGCCACCCGGCTACGCCGCCGGTCAGGCCGCCGAGCACCCGGGGCGGGGCGCGTGGGGCGGGAGCGAGCACCCGCCGGCCGCCCCGCCGCAGGCCGGCCCCCCACCGGCCGCTCCGCCGCAGGGCGACCGCCCCGACTGAACCGCCCTGCCCGCCGTCGTCAGCGGGCGGCCAGCGGGTCGCCCCCGGTGGCCGGGTCGGTGAGCGAGAGCCGGCGGGTGGCGATCCGCCAGCCCACCGCGTACACGACGGTGACCAGGCCGCAGCCAGCCAGCACCACCCGCTCGTCGACCAGGTCGACCACACCGGCCACCACCAGCTGACTGACCGAGATGGCCAGGGTCGCCAGCATCATGTCGGTGGCGAACACTCGGCCACGCAGCCGGTCGGGCACCTCGCCCTGGAGGGCGTAGTTCGACAGCACCCAGTTGCTGCCGCCGCCGAAGTGCGCCACGAAGACCAGCAGCAGCACCAGCGGGAACCAGCTCGCCACCGCCGCGCCCAGGTAGGCCAGCCCGTACAGCGACATCGACAGGGCCAGGCCGGGCAGCAGCCAGGCCCGGTTGGTCAGCACCCGGCTCATCAGGATCGGCCCCACCAGCGCCCCCGCCCCGCGCGCGGCGAACAGCAGGCCGGTGCCGACCGGCCCCGCCCCGTACACGGCGGCCAACAGGGGGAAGACGGTGAGCACGCCGTTGCCCAACCCCACCGCCGACTTCACCGTCACCAGCGCCAGCACCCGGGGCCGGTGCCGGATGTGGCCCAGCGCCTCGCGGATCGCCGTCCAGGTGCGCGGCGTCGACCGGTCGGCCTCCCGGGCCGCCTGCAACGGCCGGCGGATCAGCGCCGCCAGGCCCGCCGCCGCCACCAGGCCGACCACCCCCACCCAGAAGCAGGCGTACGGTCCGACGGCCGCCGTCAGCACGCCACCGAGGGACGCCCCGACCACGGTCATCGTCCCCCAGGCGGAGCCGGCAACGGCGTTGCCGACGGCCAGGTCGGCCGGATCGAGCACGTTGGGCAGGGCGGCCTGCGCGGCCGGCGAGTAGAACGCCTTGCCGACCGCCACCGCCGTGATCGCCACCATGGCCAGCCAGGCCGTACCGGCGTCGCGGACGCCGAGCAGCAGCAGCACCCCGAGCAGAGTCACGCCGTTCGCGGCCATCATGACCTTCCGGCGGTCGAACCGGTCGGCGATGGTCCCGGTGTACGGCAGCAGCAGCGCCAGCACCCCGGTGTCCAGCGCCAGCACCAGGGCGCCCCACACCCCGCTGCCGGTCAGCTCCGGCAGCAGCACCAGCAGCGGCACCATGACGAACCAGTCGGCGCCGAAGACCACCAGCTCGGCGAGGAAGAGATTGCGGAAGTCCCGGTTGCGGGCGAGAACGGAGAGCGGAGAGGACACGTGCCCGGACCCTACCCCCCGGTTCGGGAGCCGGTCGGGTGGGCCAGCAGCTCGGAGACCGTGACGAAGGTGTACCCCCGGGCCCGCAGGCCGGTGATCATCGAGTCCAGGCCGCGCAACGCCACCTGACGGTTCTCCGGGCCCGCGTCGTGGGCGAGCAGGATGGTGCCCGGCACGACGTCGGACACGATCCGCCGGGCGTGCCCCGCCGGGTCGTCCGGGTACTCCCCCTCCACCATCTGCAACGACCAGAGCACGACCCGGTAGTCGAGGCGTACGGCGGCGTGCAGCACCCCGCCGCCCAGGTGCCCGTACGGGGGCCGGAGCAGCCGGGGCGGCGTCCCGGTGACCTCGGCGATGGCCTCGTGCGACCGGCGCAGGTCGTCGTGCACGTCGGCGGCGGCCAGCCGGGCCAGGTCCCGGTGCCGCCAACTGTGGTTGCCCACCTCGTGCCGGGCCAGCCGCCCCCGGAGCAGCCCGGCGTGCCGGCGCACCCGCTCCCCGACCAGGAAGAAGGTCGCCGGCACCGCGTGGGTGTCCAGGGTGTCCAGTACGCTCGGCGTCCACCGCGGCAGCGGACCGTCGTCGAAGGTCAGCGCCACCAGCGGTCGCGTGGTCGGGGCGTGCCACACCACCTGGAGCCCGCCGGAGCCGACGTCCTGCCGCCGGTTGCCGACGGTGGCGCTGGCCGGGCCGCCGGACAACGGCAGGTGCCGGTCGGCCAGCGAGGCCCCCTGGGACATGCCGGCGGCCCCCAGCGCGACGCCGCCGGCCAGCAGTGCCCCACCACCGAGCACCCGCCGCCGGTCCCACCGCCCGCCACCCGGTTCGGCCGGGTCTGCCCGGTCGACGCCCATCACCCAGGGTCGGTCGACGATGACCGACGGTAGAGGACCACGGGGTGACCGTACCCGGTGGTCGGCCCGCTGTCCCGGGTGCGACGCGATGCGCCCCCGGCCCGGTGACCCCGGACCGGGGGCGCGTCGTGGCGCGACGGCGGCCCTGCCCCGACCCGGTCGCGGCGGGTCGGGGTGGCCGCTGCGTACGCGACCGGGAGGGCCTACTCGCTCGGCGGCAGCGGCGACCGGCGGCTCTTGGGCAGCCGCAGCACCTCGAACTGGTCGGTGCCGTCCACCAGCGCGGCCGACGGAGCCGGACGGGCCGGTGGTTCGTCCGACGCCCCGGCCACCGGGGCACCCACCGTCGCGGGCACCTCGGCGTCCGGCTCGGTGGGCGACGCGGTGGCGGTGTCCGCGTCGGAGGTCCGTCCCCGCCGGCCGGCCCGCCGCTCGCGCAGCGACTCCTTGGTGCGTTCCACCATCGTGTAGAGGGTCGGCACCAGGACCAGGGTGAGCAGGGTCGAGCTGAGCAGGCCACCGATCACCACCACCGCGAGCGGCTGGGAGATGAAGCCGCCCTCGCCGGTCAGCCCGAAGGCCATCGGCAGCAGCGCGAAGATCGTCGCCACCGCCGTCATCAGGATCGGCCGCAGCCGACGCCGGCCGCCCTCGACCACCGCCTCGGTGATGCCCATCCCCTGCGCCCGGTACTGGTTGATCAGATCCAGCAGCACGATCGCGTTGGTCACCACGATGCCGACGAGCATGAGCACGCCGATCAGCGCGGGCACGCCCAGCGGGGTCCCGGTGACCAGCAGCAGGCCGATCGCGCCGGTCGCCGCGAACGGGATGGAGATCAGCAGGATCAGCGCCTGGGTGATGCTCCGGAACGTGGCCACCATGATCAGGAAGACGATCGCGATCGCCGCCAGCACGGCCAGGCCCAGATCGCCGAAGGCGTCCTCCTGCTGGGCGCTCGCGCCACCCACCGCGATCGTCGCCCCCGGCACGTCCACGTCGTCCAGCCGCTTCTTCAGCTCGGTCGTGGTCGCGCCGAGGTTGGAGCCGGTGGCCGTGCCGGTCACCGAGACGCTGCGCTCACCGTCGATCCGGGTGATCTGCTGCGGCCCCTCGCCGCGGGTGACGTCGGCGATGTCGTCCAGCTTCACCGGGCCCACCGGCAGCGCACGCAACTGCTCCTCGGTCAGCGGTGGGGCCGCCGTCGTCCGCAGCACCACGTCCTGCTGCCCACCGTCGAGGGTGACCCGACCCAGCGGGCTGCCCCGGTACGCCTGCGACACCAACTGCCCGACCGCCGCCTCGCTGAGCCCCACCCGGGCCGCCGCCAGCCGGTCGACGGTCACGTCGACCCGGGGCACCCGGTCGGCCAGGCTGGTGGCCACGTCCTCGACGCCCGGGGTGCCGGCCATCGCGGCCCGGACCTGGTCGGCGGCCCGGTTCAGGGTGTCGGTGTCGGCGGCCTGGACGACCACCTCCAACTGGCTGCCCGAGGTGCCGCCCTGCCCGTTGCCGAAGCTCAACTCGCCGGCCCCGGACCCGAGCCGGTCGAACTCCCGGCGCAGGACCTCCTTCATCTCCTTGGCGTCGGTGTCCCCGCCGAGCGCCACCGACCACTGGGCGGTGTTGTTGCCCCCGCCGCCCAGCCACGGCTGGTCGTTGCCGCCCGCGCTCACCTGGTAGGTCTCGACCCCGTCGGTGCGCGCCAGCACCCCCTCGACCAGGCGGGCGGCCTCGTCGGTGGCGGCCAGCCCGGACCCGGCCGGCAGTTTCTGGCTGATGTTCAGGGTGTCCTGGCCGGAGTCGTCGAGGAAGTTGGTCTCCAGCTTCTGGGCCAGCCCGAAGGTGCCGAACAGCAGCAGGATGCCCACCGCCACGGTGATCCACCGGGTCCGGCGGGTCCGGGTGGCGAACCCGATCGCCGGCAGGTACGCCCGCTGCAACGGGCTGCGCAGTTCCTTGGCCTCGGCGGCCCGGCGCACCGCCTCGTCCGCCCCGTCACGCGGCGGCTTGAGGAACCAGTACGCCAGCACCGGGATCACCGTCAGCGACACCAGCAGCGAGGCGAGCAGGGCCACCGTGACGGTGATCGCGAACGGCGCGAAGAGCTGCCCGACGAACCCGCCCACCAGTGCGATCGGCGCGAACACCGCGACCGTGGTGAGCGTCGACGCGGTCACCGCCCCGGCCACCTCGCGGACGGCGGTGACGATCGCGTCCCGCTTCGGTTCGCCGTACTCCAGATGGCGTTTGATGTTCTCCAACACCACGATCGAGTCGTCGACCACCCGCCCGACCGCGATGGTGAGCGCGCCCAGGGTGAGCAGGTTGAGCGAGTAGTCGCCGGCCCAGAGGGCGAGCAGCGCCACCACCACCGACAGCGGGATGGAGACTGCGGTGACCAGGGTGGACCGGACCGACAGCAGGAACACCAGGATCACCACGACCGCCATCAGCAGGCCGAGCAGCCCCTCGGTGGTCAGGCTCTCGATCGACTTCTCCACGAACGGGGCCTGGTCGAACACGATGGTCAGCTCGGCGCCCGAGGCGGACCGCAGGTCGTCCAGCCGGTCCCGGATGTCGTGCGAGATCCGTACGGCGTTGCCGTCCTGCGCGGCCGTGACCTGGACCCCGATGCTCTCCTTGCCGTTGGTGCGGGTGATCGCGGTGGCTGGGGCGAGCTGCTGCTCGACGGTCGCCACGTCACCGAGCCGGACCGGGACGGCCTTCGGGGCGGTCGGGGTGAGGGCGATGCCCCGCAACTGGTCGAGGGTGGTGACCGGGGCACCCACCTGCACCGGCAGCGCGGTGGTGCCGTCAACGACCGCACCGGCCGGGACGGCGATGCCGTTGGACTTCAACGCGGTGGCGATCGCGGTCGGGGTCAGCTTGGCGGCGGCGAACTTCGCCGGGTCCGGCGTGATCGTCACGACCTGCTCGCGGGTGCCGGTGACGGCGACCGTGCGGACCCCGTCGATCCCCTCCAGTTCGGGGACCACCGTGTCGCGCAGCTTGGCGGCGAGCGCCTGCTCGTCACCGCCGCCGGTGGCGGCCAGCACCACGGCCGGCAGGTCGTCGGTGCTGCCGGTGATGACCTGCGGGTCCACGTCGTCGGGCAGTTGCGCGTCGACCCGGCTCAGCGCGGTCTGCATCTTGTTGGCCACGTCGTCGACGTCGGTGCCGAAGACGAACTCCACGGCGATCGTCGCCGACCCCTCCCGCGAGGTGGAGGTGACCTTCTCCAGTCCGGGAATGCTCTGGAGGCTGTTCTCGATCGGCTCGGTCACCTGCGCCTCGACGATCTCCGGCGAGGCGCCCGGGTAGACCGCGACGACGAACGCGCCGGGGAACTCCAGCGAGGGCAGCAACTGCTGCTTGAGCGAGGGGACGGTGAACGCCCCGAACGCCGCGGTCACCACCGCGATCAGGGCGACGAGCCCCCGGTTGGCGAGGCTGGATCTGGCGAGCAGCGACATCGGCGTGGCTCACTCCTGGGAGAGGGGATGGGCGTGGAGAAAGTCTGCCCGACCCGGTATTCCCTACCCGTAACGGGGTGGTCACCGCCGGCCGGGGCGACGGGGGACGGCACGGTGGCCGGCACCGCCGCCCGCGGCGGGATCGGATCAGGCCAGATCGAGCGAGCGAGCGGCGGTCAGGGCGTCGTTGGCGATGGTGATCGGGGCGGGCGCGGTGGAGATCGCCCACTCCGGGTCCTTCAGGCCGTGGCCGGTGACCGTGCAGACCACCGTCGCCCCGGCCGGCACCCGACCCTCGGCCCCCTGCTGGAGCAGACCCGCCACGCTGGCCGCGCTGCCCAGCTCGACGAAGACCCCCACCTCGCGGGCGAGCAACCGGTACGCCGCCAGGATCTCCCGGTCGGTCACCGCGGCGATCAGCCCCTGCGAGGCGTCCCGGGCGTCGAGGGCCTTGGTCCAGCTCGCCGGGTTGCCGATCCGGATGGCGGTGGCGATCGTCGACGGCTCCGGCACCACCTGGCCGCTGACGATCGGGGCCGCACCGGCGGCCTGGAAGCCGTACATCCTGGGGGCGCGGGTGGCGTTGCCGGCGCGCAGGTCCTCCGAGTAGCCCATCCAGTAGGCGGAGATGTTGCCGGCGTTGCCGACCGGCAGGCAGTGGATGTCGGGGGCGTCACCGAGCGCCTCGACGATCTCGAAGGCGGCCGTCTTCTGGCCGTGCAGCCGGTCCGGGTTGACCGAGTTGACCAGGGCCACCGGGAAGTCCTGGGCGAGCTTGGAGGCCAGCGCCAGGCAGTCGTCGAAGTTGCCCTGCACCTGGAGCAGCTTGGCCCCGTGCACCAGTGCCTGGGCCAGCTTGCCGAGCGCGATCTTGCCCTGCGGCACCAGCACGGCGCAGGTGATCCCGGCGCGGGCCGCGTACGCGGCGGCGGAGGCGCTGGTGTTGCCGGTGGAGGCGCAGATGATCGCCTTGTCGCCCGCCTCGACGGCCTTGGACACGGCGACGGTCATCCCGCGGTCCTTGAACGAGCCGGTCGGGTTGGCCCCCTCGACCTTGAGGTAGACGTCCGCGCCGAGCCGGGCAGAGAGCGCCGGCGCGGGCAGCAGCGGGGTGTTCCCCTCGTGCAGGGTGACCACGGGCGTGGCGTCGGTGACCGGCAGCCGGTCCCGGTACGTCTCGATCAGGCCCCGCCACATGTCGCTCTCCTCGCCTCTGCCGCCCCGGCCGTGCCGGGGCCCCTGCCAGCCTGGACCAGCCTCGTCGACCGGGCCCCGGCACACCCGTCGATAACCATCAGGCGAGACGCCCGGTCATGCCCCGCCCTCGACCCGCAGCACGCTCGCCACGGACCGGACGATGTCCAGGCCGCGCAGCTCCCGTACCGTCGCGGCGAGCGCGGCGTCCGGGGCGACGTGGGTGACGATGACCAGGTCGGCGTCCTCGCCACGACCGGCCGGACCGCCGCCGGCCGGCCCCTGCCGGACGGTGGCGATGGACACGTCGTGCCGGGCGAACACCCCGGCCACCGCCTGGAGCACACCCGGACGGTCGACCACGTCGAGGCTGATGTGGTAGCGGGTCAGCGCCTCGCCCATCGGCCTCACCGCCAGGTCGGCGTAGGCGGACTCGCTGGCCGCGTGGGCACCGGCGAGCCGGTTGCGGGACACCGCGACCACGTCGCCGAGGACCGCGCTGGCCGTCGGCGCGCCACCGGCCCCCCGGCCGTAGAACATCAGCTGCCCGGCCGCCTCGGCCTCGACGAAGACCGCGTTGAACGCGTCGCCGACGCTGGCCAGCGGGTGGGTCAGCGGGATCATCGCGGGATGCACCCGGACACTGACCGTCTCCCGGCCGGCGGCGTCGGTGCCCCGGGCGGCGATGCAGAGCAGCTTGATGGTGCAGCCCATCGCCTTGGCGCTGGCCATGTCGGCGACGGTGACCTCGGTGATGCCCTCGCGGTGCACGTCGGCGGCGGTGACCCGGGTGTGGAAGGCGAGCGAGGCCAGGATCGCGGCCTTCGCGGCGGCGTCGAAGCCCTCCACGTCGGCGGTCGGGTCGGCCTCGGCATACCCCAACTCGGTCGCCTCGTCCAGCGCCTCGGCGAAGCCGGCACCGGTGGCGTCCATCGCGGAGAGGATGAAGTTGGTGGTGCCGTTGACGATGCCGGTCACCCGGTTGATCCGGTCGCCGTGCAGCGACTCGCGCAGCGGACGCAGCAGCGGGATCGCCCCGGCGACGGACGCCTCGTAGTAGAGGTCGGCCCCGCCCTCGGCCGCCGCGTCGTGCAGGGCCGCGCCGTCCTCGGCGAGCAGCGCCTTGTTGGCGGTGACCACGCTCTTGCCGGCGCGCAGCGCCTCCACCAGCCAGCTCCGCGCCGGCTCGATGCCCCCGACCACCTCGACGACGACATCGACGTCGTCGCGTTTGATCAGGCCGAGCGGGTCGGTGGTGAACAGCGCCGGGTCGACGGGCAGGTCACCCCGGTCCCGGCCGAGACGGCGCACGGCGATACCGGCGATCTCCAGCGGAGCGCCGATCCGGGCGGCCAGGTCGGCGGCCTGCTCATGCAGCAGCCGGACCACCTCGCTACCGACCGTTCCGCAGCCGAGCAGGGCCAAGCGCACAGGTGACGTCATCCCACATCCAAAGCGAGCAGGTCTTCTTCGGTCTCCCGCCGTACGATCAGCCGGGCTCGGCCGTCACGCACCGCTACCACCGGGGGGCGGGGCACATGGTTGTAGTTGCTGGCCATGCTCCGGCAGTACGCCCCCGTGCCGGGGACCGCGACAAGATCTCCGGGCTGCACGTCGGCGGGCAGGAATTCATCCTTCACCACGATGTCCCCGGACTCACAGTGCTTTCCCACCACGCGGGCCAGCAGTGGCTCGGCGGTCGACGCCCGGCCCGCCAGCGTCGCCGAGTACGAGGCGTCGTAGAGGGCGGTCCGGATGTTGTCGCTCATCCCGCCGTCCACGCTGACGTACGTGCGCAGCCCGTCGACGTCCTTGACGGTGCCGACCTCGTAGAGGGTGAACACGGCGGGGCCGACGATGGCCCGGCCCGGCTCGATCGACAGGTGCGGGACGGCCAGGTTCTCCGCCGCGCACTCCGAGTCGACGATCTTGCGGAGCCGCTTGGCCAGCTCCGCCGGGGTCGCCGGGTCGTCCTGGGTGGTGTACGCGATGCCGAAGCCGCCGCCCAGGTCCAGCTCGGGCAGCTCCACCCCCCGGGCGTCGCGGATCTGCGCCTGCAGGGCGAGCACCCGGCGGGCGGAGACCTCGAAGCCGCTGGTGTCGAAGATCTGCGAACCGATGTGCGAGTGCAGCCCGCGCAGGTCCAGCACGCCCTCGTCGATGACCCGGAAGGCCGCGGCGGCGGCGGCCCCGCCGGCCAGCGAGAAACCGAACTTCTGGTCCTCGTGGGCGGTGGCGATGAACTCGTGGGTGTGCGCCTCCACCCCGACGGTGACCCGGATCAGCACGCCGGGGCGGACCCCACGCTCGCGGGCCAGCGCGGTGAGCCGGTCGATCTCGGTGAACGAGTCGAGGATGATCCGCCCCACCCCGACGTCCAGCGCCCGGGTCAGCTCGGCGACTGACTTGTTGTTGCCGTGGAAGCCGATCCGTTCCGCCGGCATCCCGGCCGACAGCGCGGTGGCCAGCTCGCCGCCGGAGCAGACGTCCAGGTGCAGGCCCTCCTCGGCGATCATGCGGACCACCGCCCGGCAGAGGAACGCCTTGCCGGCGTAGTAGACGTCCACGTCGGGGAAGGCGTCCCGGAAGTCCCGGGCGCGCGAGCGCAGGTCGTCCTCGTCGAGGACGTACGCCGGGGTGCCGTACCCGGCGGCCAGCTCGCGGACGTCGAGACCGGCGACGGTCAGCGCGCCGTGGGCGCCGCGTTCGACCCGGCGCGGCCAGAGCTGCGGCACCAGGGCGTTGACGTCGGCCGGCGGGCGCAGCCAGGCCGGCCCCCGGTGGCCGATGTCGCCGTGCAGGGCACCGGCTTCGTGGGCACGCATCAGGGCTACATCCTCTCCGGGGCGGAGACGCCGAGCAGGCGCAGCCCGTTGGCGATCACCGTGCGGGTGGCGTCGTTGAGCCAGAGCCGGGCCCGGTGCAGGTCGGTGACCTCCTCGTCGCCGCGCGGTAGGACCCGGCAGTTGTCGTAGAACCGGTGGTACGCCCCGGCGAGATCCTCCAGGTAGCGGGCGACCCGGTGCGGCTCGCGCAGCTCGGCGGCGGCGGCGACCACGGCGGGGAACTCGGCGAGCGCCTTGAGCAGCTCGTTCTCCTTGTCGTGGTCGAGCAGCTCGGGGTGGAACCCGGCCCCGTCACCCCGGCTCAGGCCGACCTCGGCGGCGTTGCGGCCGACGCTCGCCGTCCGGGCGGCGACGTACTGCACGTAGTAGACCGGGTTGTCGCGGGTGGCCCGGGTCCACAGCTCGACGTCGATGTCGATCGGGGAGTCGCTGGAGTAGCGGGCCAGCGCGTAGCGGGCGGCGTCCACCCCGATCGCGTCGACCAGGTCCTCCAGGGTGACCACGGTGCCGGCCCGCTTGCTCATCCGCAGCGGCACGCCGTCGCGGACCAGGTTGACCAGCTGGCCGATGAGGATCTCCAGGTTGACCGCCGGGTCGTCGCCGAAACAGGCGGACATCGCCTTCATCCGCCCGATGTAGCCGTGGTGGTCCGCACCCAGCATGATCACGACCCGCTCGAAGCCGCGCTCCCGCTTGTCCAGGTAGTAGGCGCAGTCGGCGGCGAAGTACGTCCACTCGCCGTTGGACTTGCGCAGCACCCGGTCCTTGTCGTCACCGAAGTCGGTGGTGCGCAGCCAGGTCGCCCCGTCGGCCTCGTACAGGTGGCCCTGCGCGCGCAGCCGGTCCAGGGCGAGGTCCAACTCGCCCCGGTCGTGCAGGTCCTTCTCGTTGAAGTAGGTGTCGAACTCCACCCCGAAGCCGCGCAGCGAGGACCTGATCTCGGCGAACATCAGCGTGACGCCCTCGACCCGGAACACCTCCTGGGCCTGCGCGTCGGGCAGGTCGAGCACGTCCGGCCGGACCGCCCGGACCTGCTCGGCGATCTCGGCGATGTACGCCCCGCCGTAGCCGTCCTCGGGGGCCGGCTCGCCCTTCGCGGCGCACAGCAGCGACCGGGCGAACCGGTCGATCTGCGACCCGGCGTCGTTGAAGTAGTACTCGGTGCCGACGTCGGCGCCGGTGGCCCGCAGCAGCCGGCTGAGCGCGTCACCCACGGCCGCCCAGCGGACCCCGCCGATGTGCACCGGGCCGGTCGGGTTCGCCGAGACGAACTCCAGGTTGATCCGCTGGCCGGCGAGCCGGTCGCTGCGGCCGTACTCCTCGCCGGCCTCGACGATCACCCGGGCGAGCTGACCGGCGGCGGCCGCGTCGAGCCGGATGTTGAGGAACCCCGGGCCGGCGATCTCCACCGACTTGATCCCGGCCGCCCGGCCGAGCTGGTCGGCCAGCGCGGCGGCCAACTCCCGGGGCGGGACGCCCACCTTCTTGCTGAGCTGCAGCGCCAGCGTCGAGGCGTAGTCGCCGTGGTCGGGATTGCGCGGTCGCTCCACCGCCGTGTGCGCCGGGAGCGCGGCGGGGTCGAGCCCACGCTCGGTGAAAACGGCGTGGGCTGCGGAGAGGACGACCTCGGCCAGTTCTGCGGGAGTCACCGAACCATGTTATCGGGGGTAGACTCGGGCACTCGGCGGCGACCCTGAGCGTCACCCGGCCCGCCAGATCCCCTGACCGACCGACCTGACGAGGCACGATGAGCATCAGCACCCCGGGCGGCCCGCAGCGCCGTCCGACCGTGGTCAGCACCGGTAAGAAGCCGGCGGCGGGCCGGCCCGCGGCCGACGCCAAGCCCGGGGGCGGCAAGTCCGCGGGCGCGCCCCGGCAGAGTTCGGGCGGCAAGGGCCCCCGCAAGCCGATCACGCCGGTGAAGGTGAGCCAGGGCCGGTCCTGGGGCCCGATCGCCCTGTTCGTCGCCGTGGGCGTGCTCGCCGTCTCGATCATCGGTTACGGCGCGTACGCGGCCTTCCAGGGTTCGAAGTCGTGGGAGCAGCGGGCCGCCGACATCGACGGCATCGTCGACTTCCGGGAGAAGGACCCCAAGCTCGTCCAGGGCGGCCAGCACCAGCAGGGCGCGATCAAGTACGACGTGCTCCCGCCGGTGGCCGGCCCGCACAACCCGGCCTGGCAGAACTGCATGGGTGACGTCTACGACGCCCCGATCGCCAACGAGCACGCGGTGCACAGCCTGGAGCACGGCACGGTGTGGATCACCTACCGCCCCGACCTGCCGGCCGACCAGGTCAGCAAGCTCCGCAGCAAGGTGCAGGGCGTCGAGAAGGCCATGCTCAGCCCGTTCGAGGGGCTGGACAAGCCGATCTCGCTCCAGGCGTGGGGCTACCAGCTCAAGGTCGACAACGCCGACGACAGCCGGATCGACGAGTTCATCAAGACCCTGCGGGTGAACGCCTCGGTCGAGGGCCCGAACGCCAACTGCGGTCAGGGCATCACGGCCACCGGCACCGCCCCGCGCGACAACCTCCCGCAGCAGCAGCAGCCCACCCAGTGAGGACGTGGCGATGACCGCTCCCGCGACGACCGACACGCCGCCCGCCGGGCCCCCGGTCACCCCCGCAGGTGACCGGCGGCCCACCGGCCGTTACGGCGTGCTCGCGTTGGCCGCCGCCGTCGTGGTCGGCCTCCTGCTCGGGTACGCCGGCGGACTGCTCACCCCGACGTTGACCCGGCCGGGCGACAGCTCGGCGGAGGCCGGCTTCGCCCGGGACATGAGCACCCACCACGCCCAGGCGGTCGAGATGGGGCTGATCGCCTTCGACCGGGGCACCGACCCCGAGGTGCGGCAGATCGGCGGCGACATCGCCACCGGGCAGCAGGGCGAGATCGGCACCATGCAGACCTGGCTGCGGTCGTGGGGGCTCGACCCGACCGGCAGCGAGCCCCGGATGGCCTGGATGCCCGACGGGGCCAGGGTCGAGAACGGGCTGATGCCGGGCATGGCGACGCCGGAGGAGATGGCCAGGCTGCGCGCCGCGCAGGGGCGCGAGTTGGACGTCCTCTTCCTCCAGATGATGATCAAGCATCACCTCGGCGGCATCCACATGATCCAGGGCATCCTCGACGCCGGTGGCGACGACGACGTCCTCAAGGTCGCGCAGACCATGAAGAACACCCAGCAGACCGACCTGACCAACCTGCAGAACGCGTTGAAGCGGCTGGGCGGCTGACCCGCCCGATCTCCCCGGAGGCCCGCGTACCGCTCCGGCGGACGCGGGCCTCCGCGCCTCCACCGACACCGATGTGGGGTTATGGGTGATTTGCATCTTTAGCGCGCTGCGCACCTTTGAGGCCCTACGAGAGGTTTCTACCCACATATCGTGACCAGTAGCGATTAGTGCTCGTTGCGTAGGACGTGGGGGTTGCACTCAGAGACGCGCGGCGCTCGGTCACCAGCTGGTGCCGACGCCACACCATCGGCGGTGACGGGGCGGTCGCAGCCGCCCGTCGCGGACACCGGCAGGGCGAGTCGGGAGCGCTCAGCCGGCAACAGGAACTCGAACTGATCGACGTACTGCGTGGCGTCCACCCCGACGAGTTCGGGCTGGACGAGGAACTCTGGACGCGCCAGAGCCTCGCCGCGCTGATCCAGCGCCGCTTCGACCTCACCATGGACACCGGCACGGTCGGGGCGTACCTGCGGGCCTGGGGGCTGGGCCCCCGGGAACCGCGCGAGCGGGCCTGCGGGCTCTGCGTCGGCGCGGTCGAACGCTGGGTACGCGGCGAGTACCCGGCCATCACCCGGGCCGCCCAGGAACACGACGCGGAGGTCTACTGGATCGGTCGGGTACGCCTGCGCGGCACCATGCCCGCCGCCGAGGTGATCTCGGCGGTGTCGTCCCGGGGCCGGGTCCGGTTCATGGTCACCACGCCGAGCGTGGACCCGCCGCTGCCCCGCGACTTCGTGCTGCGGCTCAGCGGCGCCGACCAGCACCCGGTGCACCTGATCGTGGACGGTTCCTGGCCCCGCAACGAGTGGCCCCGCCGCCTGCCCCGGCGCATCGTCCTGCACCCGCTGCCGAGCTGCGGGCGCACCCTGGCCGCCGCCTGACCAGCCGGCCCCGACGTCACGATCACGCAGGTCGAGGGGGAGAACCCAGAGGGGCCGGGTGGCGATTCGGTGATCCGGAAGGGGGTTTGCTACTCTTCTCAGGTCGCTGAGCCCCCGTAGCTCAGGGGATAGAGCACCGCCCTCCGGAGGCGGGGGCGCAGGTTCGAATCCTGCCGGGGGCACACTTGCTAAGGAAGCCGCGACCAGCACAAGAAGGCCGCTGACCAGGGGAAACCCGATCAGCGGCCTTCGTCGTGTGTCCGGCCATGTCCGGCCGCCACCGGCCGTGGCGGGCATCTGTGCCACCGCGATGATCGACTCAATGTCGCCCCCGTGGCGCTGTCACGGCTCGGCGATGCCGCTACACCGGCCCACGGGAGTCGATCGCCGCCGGACCGGGCCGGCCCACGGGAGTCGGTCACCGTCGGGCCGGGCAGTCGGTGGGTCAGGGGGTTTCGCGGCGGGCTCGGGCGCGGCGTTTTCCCTCGTGCATGGCCTGCACCCGGGGCACCGGAATGGTCCGCCCCTCGGCCACCAGGTCGGCCGGCAGGCGCTGCGGCGCGGGCATCGCCCCGGCCCACGGGTCCCGGTCGCCGAGCATCGCCGGGACCGTCCGCACGGTGAAGTCGCCGGGGGTGACCCGGCCGAGGTCGTCCCAGGCCACCGGGAAGGAGACCGGCAGCCCGGGACGCATCCGGGGGCTGTACGCGGCGACCACCGTCGCGCCGCCGGCCCGGGTGGGGTCGACGAAGACCCGGCCGCCCCGGTCCTCCCGGATGAAGGCGGTCGTCGCCGCCTGCGGGTCGAGACGCTCGGTGTGTACGGCGAGCGCCCGGGTCGCGGCGGCCACCTCCTCGCCGGTGGTGTCCGGATGCACCGGCACGAAGACGTGCAGCCCCTTGGCGCCGCTGGTCTTCACCGCGCCGGCCAGCCCGACGTCGGCAAGCGCCCGGCGGACCGCCCCGGCGACCCGGGCCACCGTCGGGAAGGCGTCCCCCTCGGGCGGGTCGAGATCGAGCACGAGGTGGGTGGGCTGTTCGGGGCGGGTCGCGGTGACCAGCGCCGGGTGGTACTCGATCGCCCGCTGGTTGGCGAACCACAGCAGGGTGCGCCGGTCGTCGCAGAGCGCGTACGACACCTGGCGGTGCGAGGTCTCGGCCCAGATCGCGGTGCGACGTACCCAGTCGGGAGTGTATTTCGGCAGGTTCTTCTGCATGAACGGCTCCTGCCCGCGCAGCAGCCGGACCACCGACAGCGGCCGGTCGCGCAGGCCGGGCAGGATGCGCCCGTGTACGGCGTCGAGGTAGTCGACCAGGTCCCGCTTGGTCAGGTCGCTCCCGACGAGCAGCGGCTGGCCCAGGTTGGTCAGGCCGACCCCGTCCCGCGTCTCCTCCGCCCCACCCATCCGCCCACCCTCCCGGCCGTGCCGGCCCGGCGCAACCCCGACACGGGTCGACCGCCGGTCCCGTGTCGGGGTGTCCGTCTGTGACCATGGCACCGGCGGAAGGAGACCCCCGTGTCCCGGGAGCACAGCGACGGCCGCACCGGCGGTCAGCAGGACGGCGAGAGCCACGCCGGCCCGGACCAGCACGGCGACTGCACCCTGCGGGAGGCGCTCGACCGGGTGGGCGGTAAGTGGGCGATCGGCATCCTGCTGGCCGCCTCCCCCGGCCCGGTCCGCTTCTCGGAGCTGACCCGGCAGGTCGAGGGGATCAGCCGCCGGATGCTCACGTTGACCCTGCGTAACCTCGAACGGGACGGCCTGTTGCACCGCCGGGTGCACCCGGGTGTGCCGCCGAGGGTCGAGTACCGGGCCACCCCGATGGCGTTGGAGCTGTACGAGCCGTTGCGGGCGCTGACCGCCTGGGCGGACCGGCACCGGACGGCGATCAGCGAGGCGCGGGCGGCGTACGACCGGGAACACGGCCGGGGGTGAGCGACACCGCGCTGTGGCGAATGCCACCGACTTCCTCTGACCGATCGGTCAGTGTCTGACCGATCGGTCAGGCATGCTGGAACGCATGATCCGACGTACCCCCCGCACGCACGGCGAGATCCTCGCCGCTGCGGCCCGGCGGTTCGCGGTGACCGGCTACAAGGGCACCTCGTTGCAGGACATCGCCCGCGAGGTGGGCTGCTCCAAGGCGGCGGTGCTCTACCACTTCGCCAACAAGGAAGCCCTGCTCGCCGAGCTGATGGCAGGACCGATCGCGGTCCTGTGCGAGCTGGACGAGCGGATCTCGGCGCTGACCGGCACGGCGGCGCAGCGCGTGGCGGCGGAGGGCTTCGTCGACCTCGCGGTGCGGTTCCGGGGGGAGATCGCGCTGCTGCGCGGGGAGTTCCCGGAACTGCTCGCCCAACCGGCCTTCGCCCACATCCAGCGGATCTCCGAGCGGCTGATCGAGGCGATGACCGGCCCCGACGGCGGACAGGACGCGCGGGTCGCCGCGCTGGTGCTGCTCGCCGGCATCGCCGAGGGGTGCGGCGCGTTCGCCGACATCTCCGACGAGGAACTGCGTCCCGCCCTGCTGGCCGTCGCCCAGCGGGTGCTCGTCACCTCCGCACCGCCGCCACCACGGCCACCTCTCGACCACCAACACCAGGATTGAGGACAAGGATCTGATGGCGACCCTGCTGTACCGGCTAGGCCGGGCATCGTTGCGCCGCCGGCGACTCGTCGTCGCCCTCTGGCTCGTCGTACTCGTCGGCCTCGGCATCGCCGCCGCCACCCTGAAGGGCCCGACCGCCAGCAACTTCACCATGCCAGGCACCGAGTCGCAGCAGGCGTTGGACCTGCTCGCCGAGCGGTTCCCGGCAGCCAGCGGCGCCACCGGCACGATCGCGGTGAAGGCACCCGCCGACGGCCAGTTGACCACCCCCGACGGGCAGGCCGTGGTGAAGGGGGTCGTCCAGGAGGCGGCCGCCCTGCCCGGCGTCATCGGCGCGGTCGACCCGTACCAGTCCCAGGCGATCACCCCCAACGGCCGCTACGCGCTGATCCAGGTGCAGTTCGCCACCGGTGCGGACGACGTCACCGACGACCAGCGGGCGGCGTACGAGAAGGTCGGCGCGCAGGCCGAGGCCCAGGGGTGGCAGATCGCCCCCGGCGGTGAGGTGCTCAACTCCGAGCCGGAGGTCGGCTCGACCGAGGCGCTCGGCGTCCTCGTCGCCGCGATCGTCCTGATCATCACGTTCGGCTCGCTGGTCGCGGCCGGGATGACCATGCTGAACGCGCTGATCGGCGTCGGGGTCGGCATGGCCGGCCTGTTCGCGCTGAGCAGCGTGGTCGAACTGACCAGCACCGCGCCCATCCTCGCCCTGATGCTCGGCCTGGCGGTCGGCATCGACTACTCGCTGTTCATCACCTCGCGGCACCGGCAGCACCTGCTCGAAGGGCTCACCCCGGAGGAGGCGGTCGGCCGGGCCGTCGGCACCGCCGGTTCCGCCGTGCTCTTCGCCGGCGCCACCGTGGTCATCGCGCTCGCCGGCCTCGCCGTGGTGGGCATCCCGTTCCTCACCGTGATGGGTCTGGCCGCCGCCGGCACGGTCAGCGTGGCGGTGCTGGTGGCGATCACCCTCGCCCCGGCGCTGCTCGGCTTCGCCGGTCGCCGGGTGCTGCCCCGTAAGCTGCGCAATGTCACCCCGGCGGCCGAGGCCACCGACGCCGTCGACGCCGTGCCGGCCGCCGAGGACCGCTCCGGCTTCGGGTTCCGCTGGGCGCGGTGGGTGACCCGGCTGCGCATCCCGGTGATCCTGGTCGGCCTGCTCGGTCTCGGGCTGCTCGCCCTGCCCGCCCAGGACATGCGGATCGCCCTGCCGGACGCCAGCACCGCCCCGGTGGGCAGCCCGGCCCGTACCAGCGCCGACCTGATCCGGGAGGGCTTCGGTCCGGGCTTCACCGGCCGGCTCGCCGTGGTGGTGACCTCGGACTCCCCGCAGGACACCGCCGCCGCCGTGCCCCAGGTCGCCGCGCTGGTCCAGCGCACCGACGGGGTGTTGGCGGTGGCCCCGCCGCAGCTCGACCCGTCCGGGCGGACGGCGCTGATCGGGGTCATCCCGAAGAGCGGGCCGACCGACGCGGCCACCGAGACGCTGGTGCACGACATCCGGGACCGGGTGGGCTCGATCGGTAACGCCGAGGTGCTGCTGACCGGCGTCACCGCGATCGGCATCGACGTGTCCGAGAAGCTGTCCGACGCGATGCCGGTCTACCTGCTGCTCGTGGTGGGACTGTCGATCCTGCTGCTGATGCTGGTCTTCCGGTCGATCCTGGTGCCGGTGAAGGCGGCGCTGGGCTTCCTGCTCACGGTGGCCGCCACCTTCGGCATCACCGTCGCGGTGTTCCAGCAGGGCCACCTCGCCGACCTGGTCGGCCTGGACAGCCCGGCCCCGCTGATCAGCTTCCTGCCGATCCTGCTGATCGGCATCCTGTTCGGCCTGGCCATGGACTACGAGGTCTTCCTGGTCTCCCGGATGCGGGAGGACTTCGTGCACGGCGACACGGCCCGGCAGGCCACCATCAACGGGATGGGGCACGGGGCACGGGTGGTCACCGCCGCCGCGCTGATCATGATGTCGGTCTTCGGCGGCTTCGTCTTCCTCGACGACCCGGTGATCAAGTCGATGGGCTTCGCGCTCGCCGTCGGGGTCGCCATCGACGCCTTCGTGGTCCGGATGACCATCGTCCCCGCCGTGATGTCCCTGCTGAACGCCAGGGCGTGGTGGCTCCCCCGCTGGCTCGACCGGGCCCTGCCCAACGTCGACATCGAGGGCGAAGGTCTCCGCGCCCACCTCGACAAACACCCGGTCAACGTCTGACCCTGCCGACCGTGGAGTTGTGGTGCCGGACAGGCGGGGCAAAAACCCCGGAACGGGCACCACAACTCCATGATCCACGCAGGGGGGGCGGGTCAGACCCCGGCGGGGTAGGTTTCCAGCTCGCCTACCCGTGGTCGGGTGGGGAGCGGGTGCAGGGCGGTGGACTGGTCGCACCAGACGAAGGCGTCGTAGCGGTCGGCCAGCCGGCTCGGCACGTAGTTGCCCCAGCGTTCGAAGGTCGGGTCGTAGACCACCCCGATCGCCCGGTGCTCGACGGTGCCGGTGACCCAGTCGGGCTGGTCGGGGCCGCCGAAGACGAGCACCGCCCGCTCCGGCAGCAACTCGTGCAGCCGCCACTCCACCGAGCCCTCCCGGGCCGGCGGCACCGTCATCACCTCGGCCGGTGAACCCCAGTGCGGGGCGGCGACCACGGTGCCCCGGTAGCCGCCGAAGCCGATCAGCGTCACCGCGTCCCGGCCGAGGCGTTCCCGGGCGAGCTGGCCGATGTTGACCATCCCGTCGCCGGCCATCTCGGTGGCGCGGGCGTCCCCGATGTGGGTGTTGTGCGCCCAGACGATCCCGCGTGATCCCGGGCCGTACCGGGTGAGCAGCCGGTCCAGGGTGTCGGCCATGTGGATGTCACGCACGTTCCAGGAATCCGGCCCGCCGTGCACCATCGCCCGGTAGTACCGCTCCGCGCCGGCCACCACCTCCGCGTTCTGCCAGGCCGCGAAGGCGTCCGGGCCGTCCGAGGCGACGTGTGCCCGGGTACGCGCCAACAGCCGGATCACCTCCTCCTCGCAGCGGGCCGAGACGAACCGGCTGGCCGCACCGTACTCCTCGACCCGCCGCCCGTACGGCTCGAAGCACCGGTACGCGTCCTGCGCCGCCTCCATCGACTTCGGGTCCTCCTCGCCCAGGTAGTCGAAGATGGCCTGCATGGACTCCCACAGGCTGTAGACGTCGAGCCCGTGGAAACCGGCCCGCTCCCGCTCTGGGCGCTCCAGGTTCCACGCCCGCAGCCAGCGGCAGAACCGGTCCACCTCGGCGTTGGCCCACATCCAGGTGGGCCAACGGGTGAACCGACCCAGCGCGGTACGCGGGTCCGGCGCGCCGCCGGGCGCGCCCACCACCGACCGGTGCACCCGGTCGCAGTCCGGCCAGTCGCCCTCCACCGCCACGAAGTCGAACCCCTGCTCGGCGATGAGCCGTCGGGTGAGCTGCTCACGCAGGCGGTAGTAGTCGTGACTGCCGTGCGTCGCCTCGCCGATCATCACCACCCGGGCGTCCCGGGCGCGCTCCAGCAGCGGGTCGAAGTCGCTCGGCGTACCGAGCCGCTGTACCAGCATGGGCGGGGCTACCCGGCAGGGTCGGCCGACAAACCGCCGTCCGGTGCGCGGTGGGCGGTGTGGCGTCGGGTGGAACGGGTAGCCGGCGGCATGACCGTCACCGCCATGCAGTTGCAGGAGTACCTGGCCGGGCTCGACTACCCCGTCTCCCGCGAGGACCTGGTCCGCTGGGGTCAGGAGAACGGTGCCAGCACCGAACTGCTCCAGATGCTGCGGGCGCTGCCCGCCGGGCAGTTCGACGACCCGGCCGAGCTGAACGAGGCCCTCGGCACCCTCGCCTGAGCAACCCGCCGCACCCCACCGACCGGTCACCACCGCCGGCCACCGGCGCGACCCGTGGGAGCGTGCAGCAACCGGAACAGCACCAGCCACTGCTCCGGCCAGACCAGGCCGACCGGGGTCGCCGGGTCCAGCCGCGCCGCCCGCAGCGCGCCGTCGACCCGCCGGCCCGGATGGGCCGTGCGCAGCGAGGCCGCGAGCGACCCGCCCGCCCCGCCGAACCCCAGCTCCACCATCTTCCGGTACGCGGGCAGCCCGGCCGGGTCCAGCAGCGCCGCCGGCCGACGTTCGATGCGCAGGATGCCCCCGTCGACGGCGGGCACCGGGCGGAACGCGGTGCGGGCCACCCGGCCGGACAGCCGCCAGTGGTACTCCGGCCAGGTCAGCACGGTCAGCCGGCTCCACCGACCGAGGTCTCCGGTCCGCTTGCGGGCGTACTCCCACTGGGTGAGCAGGGTGGCCGCGCGCAACCGGGGCGCGGCGAGGCACCAGCGGACCACCGCCGCGGTCAGTGACCAGGGAACGTTGCCGACGACGGCGAACGGTTCGTCGGGCGGCGCGGCGGTCAGGAAGTCGGCCTGCCGGTGCCGCACGTGCGGCAGCGTCGCGCACACCGCCGCCAGGGCGGGGACGACGGCCGGGTCGACCTCGTAGGCGATCAGCCGGCCGCACCGCTGCGCCAGTGGCCGGGTCAGCTGGCCACGGCCGGCGCCCACCTCCAGCAGCAGGTCGTCCGGGCCGGTACGGGCCGCGCGCACCATCCGGTCGACGGTGGCCGGGTCGGCGAGGAAGTTCTGGGACAGTACGCGACGGGACCGGTCGCGTGCGGTGGTGCGGTCGGGGCGGGGCGCCACGGGGCTCGTCCTGTCTGTCGCCGCTCGGCGACGGTACGGACAGGCGCAGCACGATGCCGGGCCTGTCCGAGTGGATCGGGACTCGGACGGCCCTGGACAGATCGGCGGGGACGCGGGGTGGTGCTCGGGTCAGGCGCGGTGGGCGTCCCGGCCGGCCAGGGCCGGACGCCGGACTCGCGGGCGGGCCACCAGGAGGGGGCCCCGCGCGGCCGACGTGACGGCCACGGTGATCAGGGCGTGCATGCACATGGCGGCCACGCTAGCGCACACCCCACGGTGCGCACCGCGTTTTTCCGTCGGCGGGCGATCACCGAGGTCGGCAACCGGTGACCCACGGTCACCTCGACAGCACACCCCCTGCCCGCCCACCGTCATGACGCAGGGGCATATTTATGACTCTCAGGAATGACGTCCGGGGCAGCACGTGAACCCGTCACCGACACGCCGGCCAACGCCCCACCTGACCACCGACCGGCCTGACCGGGGGCGGCAGGGGTCAGGGGTCAGGGCTGGAGGTCGACGGTGCGGGCCTCGGCGCGGGCGCTCTCCGCCGCTGCCAGGACCGCCACCACCTCCCGGCCGAACCGGACGTCACACCGGTGGTCCCGCTCACCCGAGTCGACCTGCCCCAGCAGTTGGTCGACGGCCGTACCGAACGCGGTCAGCGCGTTGCCGTCGCCCGGCGGTACGGTCTCGACGCCGTTCTCACCGTAGAAGACGAAGTCGCGGGCAAGCGCCGTCGGCGGCGCGTCCAGGGTCAGCGACAGCGCACTTGTCGCACCGCCGTCGTGGGTGAGCAGCAGGTGCACCATCCCACCGGGACCGTCCAGCGCGGCGACCCGGATGACCCGGCCGAGCACCGGCACGACGATCGACAGGGCGTGCGGGCCGATGTCCCACAGCGCGCCCTGCTCCCGCCGCCACCGGGAACCGGCGTACGGGCTGCCGGGCTGGTAGATCGAGGCGAACAGGGTGGCGCGGGCGTGCTGCCAACCGCCGGCCGCAGCGGTGGCGGTGAGGAAGCCGTCGACGTTCGGGTGGAACCGCTGGGTGAAGAAGACCACCGAGGCCACCCCGGCGGCCCGCACCGCTGCGACCACCCGGTCGGCCTCGTCGAGGCTCAGCGCGAGGGGCTTGTCCAGCAGCAGGTGCCGGCCGGCGGTGGCGGCCCGGACGGCGATCCCGGCCTGCACGTCCGGGGGCAGCGCCACGGCCACCGCGTCGCAGGCGTCGAGCAGCGCGTCGACGTCGGCGAACGCCGGGACGCCGTGCCGGGTGGCCAGCGCGGCGGCCCGGTCGGGGTTGCGTCCCCAGACCCCCACCAGTTCGGCGCGGGGATGGGCGTCCAACCCGGCGCCGTAGGTGCGCGCCGCCCAGTGGCCGGTGCCGAACAGGCCGAACCGCAGCACGGGGTACCCCCGGTCTCGTCGTCGGCCACGCCCGTCGCGGCCGTGATCCACGCTAGTCACCCACCCCTGTTTCCGCAGCCGACCCGCACCGCCGGGCCGCCGTCCGCAGACCCGGGCCGCCGACCCGGGACCGGGACCGGGACCGGGACGACGGTGATTACTACGCCGGTTAGTAGGCTGTGCCGGTGACCGAGACACCTATCGGATGGCGGCGATGACCGGCGCGGCGTCGGCCGGTTCGCCGGTGGACGGGGTACTCGCCACCGTGACGATCGGGCTGTCGCTCGTACTCGCGCTGTGGGCTGTGGTGGCGGCGGTCCGGCACCGGCCACCGGACCTGGTGCAGTCGGTCGGGCTGGGCCTGCTGGAGGTGGCGCTGCTCGCGCTGACCGTGTCGGCCCTGGTCGCCGTCGTCGGGGGTGAGCGGCCGGGCGAGCCGGGCGCGTTCTTCGGCTACCTGGTGACGCTGGTCTGCCTGCCCCCGCTGGCCTGGGTGCTGGCCCGGATGGAACCGACCCGGTGGGGTTCGGCGATCGTCTGCGCGGTCTGCCTGGTGCTGCCGGTGGTCGTGGTCCGGCTGCAGCAGACCTGGGAGGTCGTCGGTGGCTGACACCCGGACGCCGCGGCGCGCCACCAACGCGGGGCCGGGACGGCTACTGATCGCCGTCTACCTCCTGTTCGCCATCGCCGCCACGTCCCGGGCCGGGCTCCAGATCGCCACGAAGTTCGACGAGGCGCCGGTGGCGTACCTGCTCTCGGCGGTCGCCGCGCTGATCTACATCGTGGCGGCGGTCGGGCTGGCCCGCGCCGGGCACGCCGGCCGCCGGGTCGCGCTGGCCTGCTGCTCGGCGGAGCTGGTCGGGGTGGTCGGCGTCGGCGTGCTCAGCCTGGTCGACCCCGAACTGTTCCCCGACGAGACGGTCTGGTCCGGCTTCGGCAGCGGGTACGGCTACATCCCGTTGGTGCTGCCCGTACTGGGGCTGCTCTGGCTGTGGCGCACCCGCACCGCCGCCGACGCCTGACAGTGCCGGCTCCCGGCGCGGGTGCCCCGGCCTCGGTCAGTCCTTCGGGCCGCCCGCGACGTAGATGACCTGGCCGGAGACGAAGGACGCGCCCTCGCTGACCAGGAACGAGATGGTGTGCGCGACGTCCTCCGGCCGACCCGGACGGCGGACCGGGATCTCGGCGGCGGCGTGCTTCTGGAGGTCGTCGAAGTCGACCTTCATCCGGGCGGCGGTGGCGGCGGTCATGTCGGTGACGATGAAGCCGGGGGCGACCGCGTTGACCGTCACCCCGAACGGCCCCAGTTCGATGGCGAGGGTCTTGGTGAAGCCCTGGAGGCCGGCCTTGGCCGCCGCGTAGTTGGCCTGGCCCCGGTTGCCCAGCGCGGAGGTGCTGGACAGGTTGACGATCCGGCCGTACTTCTGCTCGACCATGTGCCGCTGGGCGGCCTGGCTGAACAGGAACGCGCCGCGCAGGTGCACCCCCAGCACGGTGTCCCAGTCGGCGTCGGTCATCTTGAACAGCAGATTGTCCCGCAGCACCCCGGCGTTGTTGACCAGCACGGTCGGCGCGCCCAGTTCGGTGGCGACCCGCTCGACGGCGGCCTCGACCTGCTCCCGGTCGGCGACGTCCGCGCCGACGCCGAGGGCCCGGCCACCGGCGGCGGTGATCGCCTCCACGGTCGGCCCGGTCGCCGCCTCGTCGATGTCGACCACGGCGACGGCCATGCCGTCGGCGGCCAGCCGTCGGGCGGTGGCCGCGCCGATACCGCGTGCGGCTCCGGTGACGATGGCGACGCGGGGCTGCTCCGACATGACTACCTCCCGGTAACTTCTGGCTCGACCGGAAGAGCCTACCCGCCCCGACGTCCGCCGACGTCCCGGCCGGGCGGGGACGTCGGCGGACGCGCCGGTCAGTAGGTGGTGGAGCGGCAGAGCCGGATCCAGCGGTAGCCGTGCCCGCCCAGCTTCAGGCTGTCCAGCTTGCCCACGTCGCCGTAACCCCGGTCGGTGAGGACGTCTATCGGCAGGTCCGCCTCGGGGGCCAGGGTGCTCAGGTCCACCTCCACGTCCTCGGTGCCGAGGTTGTGCAGGAAGACCATGGTGCCGGTCGGGCCGTCGGCGCGGTGCGCGAGCACCCCGGCCGGCATCGGCACGTCGATGTGCGTGGTCGAGCCGGAGCCGATCTCCGGGGCCTCCCGCAGGGTGCGGATCATCCGCTCGAACCAGGCCAGCAGCGACGTGGAGTCGCCCCGCTGGGCGGTGACGTTGACCTTCTGGTAGCCGAAGTCACCCTTGTCGATCACCGGACGGATCAGCTTCTCCGGGTCCGCCGTGGAGAAACCGCCGTTCTCCTTGTACGACCACTGCATCGGGGTACGGATCGCGTCCCGCCCGTCCAGCGCGAGGTTCTCCCCCATCCCGATCTCCTCGCCGTAGCGCAGCACCGGCGTGCCGCGCAACGAGAACTGCAGCGCGTACGCCAGCTCGATGTGCCGGCGGTCGTTGCCGAGCATCGGGGCGAGCCGCCGCCGGATGCCCCGGCCGTAGAGCTGCATGTTCTCGTCCGGCCCGAACTTCGCCAGCACGTCGTTGCGCTGGTCGGCGGTGAGCCGGGACAGGTCGATCTCGTCGTGGTTGCGCAGGAAGGTCGCCCACTGGCCGCCGGTGGGCAGCTTCGGGGTGTCGCGCAGCGCGTCGATGATCGCCTCCGGGTCCTCCCGGGCGAGGGCCAGCATGAGCCGGCCGTTGAGCATGAAGTCGAAGAGCATGTGGATGCGGTTGCCCGAGCCGCTGCCGTCGCCGAAGTAGACCGGGAGCTGGTCGGGTTCGACGTTCGCCTCGGCCAGCAGCACCGCGTCGCCGCGCCGCCACTGCACGTGCTGACGCAGGTCGGTGAGGAAGTCGAAGTCCTTGGCCGCGTCCGGGTTGCCCGGCTCGGTCCGCTCGATGATGAACGGCACGGCGTCCATCCGGAAGCCGGAGACGCCGAGCTGGAGCCAGAACGAGGTGATCTTCTTGATCTCCTCGCGGACCTTCGGGTTCTCGATGTTGAGGTCCGGCTGGAACTTGTAGAAGCGGTGGTAGTACCACGCCTTGGCGGTGCGGTCGTAGCTCCACGTCTCGTGCTGCTCGCCCGGGAACACCATGCCCTGGTGCCGGTCCGCCGGCTCGTGGTCGGCCCAGACGTACCAGTCACGGTACGGCGAGTCCGGCGAGGACCGGGCGGACTGGAACCACGGGTGCTGGTCGGAGGTGTGGTTGACCACCAGGTCGATGATGACCCGGATGCCCCGGTTCTGTGCCTGGTGCAGCAGCTCGGCGAAGTCACCGAGGGTCCCCAGGCGCGGGTCGACGTTGTAGAAGTCGGTCGCGTCGTATCCGTCGTCCTGGTTGGGCGAGGGATGGATCGGGTTGAGCCAGAGGCAGGTCACCCCCAGCCGCGCCAGGTAGTCGAGCCGGCCGATCAGGCCCCGGAAGTCACCGACCCCGTCGCCGTCGGAGTCCGCGTACGTGTCGACGTCGAGGCAGTAGACGACGGCCTCGGAATACCACCTGTCACCCATGCCGGCCTAATGTCTCCGGTGCGCCGACGCCGCAAACGCGAGTCCCGTTCCACCGTCCGCCGGCGACCGCCGCACCGACCCGGGACGGGCCGGTGCGGGGTACGGTCCGGGCATGGCTGCGCATCCGACGGACGGCTCCCGCACGGTCGACTGGGACGGGGGCCGGTGGCTGCGTCCACCGGTGCGGGTGGACCGGGCCGACGACGGCGCGCTGCTGGTGGAACCGGCCGCCAACAGCGACCTGTGGCGGCACACCAGCTACGGCTTCGTCCACGACGACGGGCCGGCGCTGCTCGCCCCGCTGCCGGCCGGCGGCGCGGTCGAGGTGGACTTCCTGCTCGACTACACCGCCCAGTTCGACCAGGCCGGGGTGCTGGTCCGGGTGGACGAGCAGAACTGGATCAAGGCGGGGGTGGAGGTCAGCGACGGCCTGCCGCAGGTCGGCGCGGTGGTTACCCGGGAATTCTCCGACTGGTCGGTGGCCCCGGTGCCGGACTGGCAGGGCCGGGAGGTGACCGTACGGGCCAGCCGTGACGGCGACGCGCTGACGGTCCGGGCCCGGGTCGCCGACGAGCCGTGGCGGCTGGTGCGGCTCGCCCCGCTCGCCCCGGACGCGGTGACGCTGGCCGGGCCGTTCTGCTGCTCGCCGACCCGGGGCGGGCTGACCGTCCGGTTCACCGGCTGGCGGCAGGGGCCGGCGGACCGGGGACTACACCCCTCGGACTGATCCCCGGCTCAGCCGACGGGGCCTACCGGTCGGCACGACGGCGCAGGTCGCAGCGCCCGGCCGGGCGCGGGCGGGGTGGCCCCACTCACCGCGGGGTGTAAGTGGTGGCCGGCTGGGTACCACTGTCCGATCCCGCCGGCCCGCTGGAAGGACGCCCATGGCTCTCGCCGAGAACGTCGACCCGAACCAGTTCACCGGGCTGACCGGATGGGTGGCGGGCGTCATCGACTCCCTCGGCGCGGTCGGCGTCGCCTTCCTGGTGGCGCTGGAGAGCATCATCCCGCCGATCCCGAGTGAGATCGTGCTGGCGATGGCCGGCTACCTCGCCGCCGAGGGCCGGTTCAACCTGGTGCTGATCGTCGTCGCCGCGACTGTCGGTTCGCTGGTCGGCGCGCTGGTGCTCTACTGGCTCGGCGCGGCGATCGGCGAGGAACGGCTCAAGCACTGGCTGGACCGCATCCCGCTGGTCGACCGGGACGATCTGGAAAAGGCCGACCGCTGGTTCGAGCGGCACGGCCGGTGGGCGGTGCTGATCGGCCGGCTGGTGCCGGTGGTGCGCAGCCTGGTCTCCGTCCCGGCCGGCGCGAACCGGATGCCGATGGGCGAGTTCGTGCTGCTCACCACGCTGGGCAGCGGGGTGTGGAACGCGCTGGTCGTCGGCCTCGGCTACACGCTGGGCTCGCGCTGGCAGGACGTGGAGAAGTACAGCGACTGGTTCAACTACGCCATCTTCGCGGTCTTCGCCATCATGATCGTGAGCTGGGTGGGCAAGAAGATCCGCGCCCGGCGCGACCGGAACGACCGGGGTGAGCGGCAGTCGGTGACCACCGACCGCTGACGGGGCCACCGTACCCACGCCGACCGCCCCGCCGGGTGGAGCCGGACGGGCCGGCCCCACCGGGCGGTGGTGTTCAGAACCTCGCGGTGATCGAGGTGAACTCCCAGAGGTTCTGGGCGATGCCGGAGCAGTTGGCGACCACTCCCCCGTCCGGGCAGGCGCGGTCCCGGTTGACCGACCAGAAGGTGAACCGGGACAGCCCCCGCGCCCTGGCCCAGTCCCGGATCTGCGTCCAGGTGGCCGGCGAGGTCAGCTCCCGCTGGTCGGACAGGCCGTTCATGCCGCTGATGCCCATGTGCGCGTACGCGGTGGCGTCGGACCAGCCGAACGCGGACCTGAGGGTGGTCTTCAGCCCCTCGGCGGCGTTGACGGTGTTCTGGTACATGTCCGCACCACCGCCGAAGTCGAACGGCATGATGGTGAACGTGTCGATGTTCGCCCCGAGCGCGGCGGCCTGCCTGATCAGCCGGGTGCCGTAGTACGACGGCCCGGTGGTCGAGGTGCCGAAGGTGACGATCGTCCTGATCCCCGGGTTGTTCTGCTTGACGATCTTCAGCGCGCCGAGGATGCGGTCCTGCACCACCTCGTTCTCGAACTCGTCGCTGTTCTCGATGTCGATGTCGATCGCCTTCAGGCCGTACGCGTTGATCACCTGCTGGTACGCCCCGGCGAGGGCGCTGGCGGACGCGCAGTTCGGGCCGAGCTTGTTGCCGCTCCAGCCGCCGAACGACGGGATGACGTCGCCGCCGGCCGCCCGAATCGCGGCGATGGTGTTGGCGTGCGCGCCGCCGGTGAGCGGGCCGGAGCCGTCCCAGGCCGGGGTGCAGCCACCGCCGGAGAGCACGAACGCGATGGTGAACCACTTCACCCCTGTCGCCCCCATCACCGTCGCCGGCGCGGGCGGGTCGCCCCAGCCCGGGTAGAGGTAGGGGGCGGCGGCCATGGTGCCGTTGCCGCCGGTGCAGCCGGTGGTGGTGGCCGACACCGCTGCCGACTTCGCCGACTCGCCGGCCGCGTTGTACGCCGTGACGGTCCAGCTGTGGGTGGAGCAGGCGGCCAGCCCGGAGACGGTGGTCGAGGTGCCGGTGACGGTGGCCTTCACCGTGCCGCCCTCGTAGATCCGGTAGCCGGTGACCGTGCCGGAGACGGCGTTCCAGGCCAGCGTGGCCGATGACGCGGTGGTGCCGGTGACCCGCAGCCCGCCCGGGGTGGCCGGGCCGGTCGGGTTGCCGGGGCCGCCGCCGGTGCACGACCCGCCGTTGACGGTGCAGTTCGTCGGGTCGCCGGTGCCGGCGACGACGAAGCCGAAGGTGGTGCTGGCACCGGGGGCGAGGCTGCCGTTCCAGCTCTGGTTGAGGGCGGTGACGCGCTGGCCGGAGCTGCTCAGCCGGGCGTCCCAGAACGAGCCGACGGTGCTGCCCGAGGGCAGGTCGAACACGACGGTCCACGAGCTGATCGCGGTCGAGGTGTCGTTGCTGACGGTGAACTTCGCCTCGTACCCGCTGCCCCAGCTGGCGGTACGGACGAAGGCGGCGGTGGCGGCGGACGCGGCCGGTGGGGCCACGAGCGTGCCGGTGACCAGGGCGGCGGCGAGTGCGACGGCGAGGGTGGCCGCGCGGGGGGAGCGGAGTCTCACGGGTGGCCTCCAGTGGACCGGGGGTGGGGGCGTCGGGGGTGCGACCGGTCCGGGTGCGCGGGCCGGTGGACGCGGTCCGGGGGTGGGACCGCCGGGACGACATCCACGGTCGTCCACGTCCGCGCCTATTATTAAGACTCTTAACTGTTAATGTCCAGAGCCCACCGACGAGGGGGTCCGCGCCGGTGTGGCGCGGACCCCCTCGCGGCCCGGTCAGCGGCGGAAGGTGAACCAGTTGACGTTGACGAAGTCGGACGGCTGACCGCTGCTGAAGGTGAGGTAGACGGTGTGCCGCCCGGTCACCGCCGAAACGTTGCCCGGCACCGACCGCCAGCTCTGCCAGCCGCCGGTGTTGGCGACGGCGAAGCTGCCGATCGGGGTGGCGGTCGGACTGTCCACCCGCACCTCGACCAGGCCGCTCACCCCGCCCGCCGCGCCGGAGGCCACCCGGGCCAGGAAGTCGCGCGGGCCGCTGCCGCCGAAGTCCACGTTGTCGTAGCGGGCCCAGTCACCGTTGCGCAGGGCGGCGATGTTCTGCCCGCCCTCGGCGCAGGTCTCGACGGCCACCCCGTTCTGCCCGGAGAACGCCTCGGCCTGGATCGTCGAGTAGGCGTCCACGGTGCCCGACGGCGGTGGCGTGGTCGGGGCCGGCGTGGTGGGGGTCGGCGTCGGGGTGGAGCCGCCGCCCCGGCGGTAGACCGCCACGTAGTCCACGAGCATCGGCCGGCCGGAGACGGTCGAGCCGGTCGGCGTGACGGCGCCGGCCACCCCGTCCGGGAAGGATCCGCCCATCGCCACGTTGAGCAGCAGGAAGTAGCCCCCGTGGCCCGTCATCTGCGCCCAGTAGGTGGCACCGACCTGGGTCTGGGTGACGGTGTGGAACAACTGGCCGTCGACGTACCAGCGCAGTTGCTGCGGGCTGACCGAGGTGTCCCACTCGGTGCGGTAGGTGTGGAAGGCGGCCTGGCAGGCGCTGCCGGGGCAGACCCGGGTCGCGCCCAGCCCACTGAACTCGTTGCACGGGCCACCGGGGGCGACCCCGCAGTGCAGCGCGCCCCAGACCTGGTTGAGCCCGTTGACGTTCTCCATCACGTCGATCTCGCCGATGCCCGGCCAGTTCTGGTAGTTGCCCCGGTAGGGCGCGCCGAGCGCCCAGAACGCCGGCCAGTAGCCGGCCGCCTGCGCGCCGGTGACGTTGGGCATCTGGATCCGCCCCTCGATCGCCAGCACCCCGCCCGACGGGGGCTTGAAGTCGGTGCGCACGGTCTCGATCCGGGCCGAGGTCCACCGGCCGCCGGAGTCGCGCAGCGGGGTGATCCGCAGGTTGCCGGACCCGTCGTGGGCCAGGTTGGCGGTGCTGCCGGTGTACGTCTGGATCTCGCCGGTGCCCCAGTTGGCCGGGCCACCCGGGTAGCTGGTGCCGGTGTCCACGATCCAGTTGGCCGAGGACGGCAGGGTGCCGGCCGCGCCGGTGAAGTCGTCGCTCCACACCAGGCTCCATCCCGACGGCGGCGTCGGGACGGCGGCCTGCGCGGCGACCGAGACGCCGGTCAGCGCGGTGGCGGCGGCGAGCGTGACCGCCAGGGCGAGCCGGCGGCGGGACCGGCGCGGGGCGATGGGGGCGACCGGAGCCGCCGGGACAGCGTTCATCGGGGTGCCTCTCTGGGGGACGGGAGCAAGAGAGCGCTCTCTGAGCGGTTTTCTACGCTCCCGTCCCACCACTTGTCAACGCTCGTCGATGGCTTCGGCCGGCACCGGTTGCGGCCGACGCAGCAGCACGTGCTCCGCCACCGTCCACGCGGTGGTGGTGACCAGGTAGAGCACCGCCGCCAGCGGCACCACCAACGCCAGCAGCACCGTGCCGTACGGCAGCAGCGGCAGCATCCGGGCCAGCAGCGCCGCCCCCGGCTGGTCGGCGGGTGCGCCAGCCTGCGCCGCCGTCCGCCGCGCCCGCCGGGACAGCACCGTGGCCAGGCCGGCCAGGGCCGCCAGCAGCACCCCGAACACCAGCAGCACCGACAGGGTCAGCCCGTCGCCCAGGTGCCAGCCCAGCGGCACCCCGGCCAGCCGGGCGTCGAGCAGCCCGCCGGCACCGTCACCGGTGCCGAAAAGGCGGTACATGACCAGGAAGAACGGCGCCTGGAGCAGCGCCGGCAGGCACCCCGCCACCGGCGATGCCCCGGCGGCGCGGTAGAGCGCGAACATCTCCGACTGCAACGTCGCCGGGTCGTCCGCGTACCGCTGCCGGAGCTGGCGCAACTGCGGGGCGAGCGCCGCGCGACGCCGCTCCGCACGGACCTGGGCGACGGTGAGCGGTGAGATCAACAGCCTGACGGCGATGGTGAAAACAACGATGGCGGCGGCGGTGGCGGCCCCGCCGGCCAGCGGCGTCAGCAGTCCGGCGAGCCAGCCGACGGCGGAACCCGCGGCGGCGGCCGCGTCGTGCACAGGTGAGAAGGCGAGCATGGGGGAACCCCTCGGTCCGATTCCGGAGGTCCGCACGGGACGGCGACCGGCCGCCGGTCAGGGCGGTCGGCGGTCCACCGTGGGACGGATGACGACGGAACCGGTCGGGGTCGGCGGCGCGCGGGATCAGCCCGCGACCGGGGACCAGCCGACCGGGAGGGGACCCCCGGGTGCCCGGGGGCGGGGACGGCCCGCCGCGTCCGGATCAACCTGCCGGGGTACGCGTCGACGCCGGGCCCGGTCGCGTAACCCGACCGCCCGCCGCCGCCCGGTGCCGGGGCCGGACGCCGGCCGGGGCCGGGCCGCCAGCAGGACGACGAGCAGCAACGCGGCCGCCACCGCCGCACCGGCCAGCAGGTCACCCGGCCGGTCCGCGAGCAGGGTCAGCCCGACGAGCGCGTACGCCCACAGACCCGTCACCACCCGCAGCCCCGACACGACCGCCAGCCTAGGACCCGCTGTCACGTCCGACCGCCGCGACAACGTCAGCCACCGCCTCCGGCCGGTCCACGTGCAGCAGGTGCCGGGCGTCCCGGAACACCTCCTGCCGGCCGGCGGGGAAGCTCGCCGCCAGCGCGGCGTGTCCCGCCCGCCACGCCGCCCGACCCGCCGGGGTCGGCACGTCGCCGAGCGCGGTCAGCACCCGCACCGGCAGCGTCGGCGTCGCCGTCACCGCGCGCAACGCCACCAGTTCCGCCGCCACCGCCGGGTGCGCCAGCCACTGCACCAACGCCCCGACCAGCACCGATCCGTGGCCGTACGCCGCCGCAGCGGCCGGGTCGGGCGGGCGGACGCTCATCCGGCGGACCGCCCGACGCCACGCCCCCGGGCCGTACCGGCGGGCCGCACCGGACCGGTCGAGCGCCCCGGCCAGCACCGGTGCCCCGGCCGCCACCGCGCCGGCCGTCCACGCCGACCACCACCGCCACCGGGCCGCCCCGTCCGGGTCCACCAGGCTCGGGTCCACCAGCACCAGCCCGGCGAGCCGCCCCGGATACCGCCTGGCGTACGCCTCGGCGGGCAACGCCGCCGCCGAGTGCGCCACCAGCACCGGCCGGTCCAGCCCGGTCACCGCCGCGTCGAGGCGGGCCAGTTCGGCGGTCAGGGTGGGCACCCGGGTGTCGTCCGGCCGGTCCAGCCGCCGCACCCGGTACCCGGCGGCGGTCAGCGGCGGCACCAGCCGGTCCCAGGTCGCCGCCCCCTCCCCCAGCCCCGGGCAGAGCAGCGCCCCCGGTCCGCCGGCCCGCGCCGCCGGGTCGCCGGTGGGCGGGCCGGTCACCGGGAGCGCTCCGGGCCGGGGCCCCACCGGGCGACGGCGGCGGTGAGCAGCAGCCAGCCGGACAGGCCGGTGAGCTGGACCCGCTGCCACAGGCCCAGCCCCCACTCGGGGTGCAGGGTGGCGACCAGCGTGCCGACCGTGCCGACCGCCAGCACCACCGCCACCGAAAGCCCCAACCGGCGGCGGGCCGGACCGCGCAGCACGGCGAGGACCGCCACCGCGCTGAGCAGTGCGCCGGCCACCGCCACCGACGAGGTGACCGTGTGCGCCTGGTGCCGCCAGGACAGCTCCCCCAGCTCCTCCAGCCGGGCGCAGCGGTCATCGATCGACGGGGCACAGTCCATCGAGGTGTACCCGCCGTCGACGGCGGTGGCCACGCCGAACACCAGCAGCCCCCACCAGGCCGGCCGGGGTACGTCCCGGGCCACCCGGGCCAGCAGCAGCCCGGCCGCCGTCGCGCAGAGCCCGGTCGTCACGTCGCCGAGCTGGAAGACCAGGTGGTACGGCTGGTCCCGGGCGGCCAGCTCGCTCAGGTAACTCCGCACCGGCCGCAGCCCCGGGTTGAGCACCGGGGCGAGCAGCCAGGAGGCGTAACAGACCGCCGCCGCCACCAACGCCACCGCCGCCCCGGTCCGGGCGGCCCGGTGTCCGCCGCCCCCACGGGCCGCCGGGTCCGGATCACGGTGCGGGCGGGTCACGACGACTCGCGGACCATCGGGAAGGGCAGCGTCTCCCGGATGGACCGGCCGGTCAGCAGCATCACCAACCGGTCCACGCCCAGCCCCAGGCCACCGGTCGGCGGCATCGCGTACTCCAGCGCGGTGAGGAAGTCCTCGTCCAGCTCCATCGCCTCCGGGTCACCCCCGGCCGCCTTCAGCGACTGGGCGGTCAACCGCCGCCGCTGCTCGGTCGGGTCGACCAGCTCCGAGTACGCGGTACCCAGCTCCATCCCGAACGCCACCAGGTCCCACCGCTCGGCCAACCGGGGATCGGACCGGTGCTGCCGGGTCAACGGGGAGACGTCGGTGGGGAAGTCCAGGTAGAAGGTGGGCACGTCGGTACGCGCCTCGACCAGTCGCTCGTACAGCTCCAGCAGCAGCTCGGCGCGTTCCCACCCCGGGTCGTACGGCACCCGGGCGGCGTCGGCGAGGCGGCGCAGGGTGGCGACGTCGGTGTCGACGGTCACCTCCTCGCCGAGCGCGGCGGAGACCGCCCCGTGCACCGTGTGCACCGGCCACGGCCCGCCGATGTCCACCAGCTCACCGGTGCCCGGCCGGCGGGCCAGGGCAGCCCCGTGCACCGCCACCGCCGCCGCGACGATCAACTCCCGGGCCAGCTCCCGCATGTCGTGGTAGTCGGCGTACGCCTGGTACGCCTCCAGCACGGTGAACTCCGGGTTGTGGCTGAAGTCGACGCCCTCGTTGCGGAACACCCGGCCCAGCTCGTACACCCGCTCCACGCCGCCCACGGCGAGCCGCTTGAGATACAGCTCGGGGGCGATCCGCAGGGTCAACCGCAGGTCGTAGGCGTTGCTGTGGGTGACGAACGGGCGGGCGTTGGCACCGCCGTGCACCCGTTGCAGGATCGGCGTCTCCACCTCCAGGAAGTCCCGGTCCACCAGGGTCCGGCGCAGGCTGGTGAGGGTGGCGCTGCGCGCCCGCAGCAGGTCCCGCGCCTCGGTGCTGGTCGCCAGGTCCAGGTAGCGGCGGCGGACCCGTGCCTCCGGGTCGGCCAGGCCGTGGTGCTTGTCGGGCAGTGGACGCAGGCACTTGGCGGTGAGCCGCCAGTCGGCCACCCGGACGGACACCTCGCCGCGCCGGGTGGCGTACACCTCGCCAGTCGCGCCGACGTGGTCGCCGATGTCGACGCTGGCCCGCCACCGGTCCAGCTCCTTCTCCAGCACCAGTTGCAGGTCGCCACTGCCGTCGCGGATGGTGACGAAGCAGATCCGGCCGTGGTCGCGGACCAGCAGCACCCGCCCGGCCACCGAGACGGTCTCCCCGGTGCCGGTGTCCGGGGCCAGCCCGGCGTGCCGGGCCCGCACCGCCGCGCACCCGTCGGTACGCGGCCACCCCACCGGGTACGGATCGACGCCCTGCGCCCGCAGCCGGTCCAGCTTCACCCGCCGGACCCGCACCTGCTCGGGCTGCTGCCCGTGCGCCGGCTCCGGGCTGACCGCGTGCACGGTCGCCGCGTCCGGCGGCACGAACCCCACCGCCCCACCGGCCGGCGGTGCCCCGTGCAGCGGCGACGGCCGGCCGCCGGGCAACGCGACGAAGCCCTCCGCGACGGCGGCGGCCAACCCGACCCGGGCCAGTTCCCGCCGCTCGCCGAAGCACAGGTAGCGGGGCATCCAGTGCGGCTGGTACTTGGCGTTGGACAGGTACAGCGACTCCAACTGCCACCAGCGGGAGAAGAACAGCAGCGTACGCCGCCACAGCCGGATCACCGGGCCGGCGCCGATCCGGGCGCCCTGCTCGAACACCGACCGGAACACGGCGAAGTTCAGCGACACCCGCTCGACGCCCAGCCGGGCGGCTCCGCCGAGCAGCGCGGCCACCATGAACTCGGTGACCCCGTTCTCGGCGGTACGGTCCCGACGCATCAGGTCCAGCGACAGCCCGCTGCCGCCCCACGGGCTCAACGACAGCAGCGCCCGTACCCGGCCGTCGCCGTCCCGGGCCTCGACCAGCACACAGTCACCGTCGGCCGGGTCGCCGAGGCGGCCCAGCGCCATCGAGAAGCCACGTTCGTGCTCGGTGTCCCGCCAGCGGGTGGCCAGGGCGGCGAGGTCGGCCAGCTCGGCCGGTGGGATGTCGGCGTGCCGGCGTACGGCGGCGGTGTAGCCGGCCCGCTCCACCCGGTGCACCGCCTGCCGGACCGGGCGCATGTCCCGCCCGCCCAGGTCGAACTCCCGGGCCAGCAGGATCGCCTCGTCACCCAGTTGCAGCACCTTCAGCCCGTGCCGGTGGTAGGCGCGCGCGCCGGCCTCGCTGGCCCCCATCACCGCCGGGGTCCAGGCGTACTCCCGGGCCTGGTCCAGCCACGCGGTGATCGCCGGGCCCCACGCCTCCGGGTCGCCGACCGGGTCGCCGCTGGCCAGGCTCACCCCGTTGACCACCCGGTAGGTCAGCGCCGCCTTCCCGCTGGCCGAGAAGATCGCTGCCTTGTCCCGCCGGGTGGCGAAGTAGCCGAGCGAGTCCCGGTCGCCGTAGCGGGCCAGCAGTTCCCGGATCCGCTGCTCCTCGTCGGGGTGCAGCACGGCGGCGGCGCGCTGGGAGCGCAGCAGGGTGAACAGGCCGGCCAGGAAGGCGACCGCGCCCATCCCGCCGAGCAGCAGGTTGACCCAGCCGGGGGCCTGCCCCTGCCGGGTGACGTCCAGGGTGATCGCGCCGCCGAAGACCTTCTCGATGGCGTACCCGACCCGGTCCAGCCAGCTGCGCAGGCTGCCGGGCACGGCGGTGAGCAGCAGGTAGCCCAGCCCGACGGCCGCCGCGGCGAGGCCGAAGAACACCCCGAGGGCACGCCGGGTGCTGCCGCTGCGCACCCGGGCGTAGAACTCCCGCCGGGCGGCCCGCAGCAGCGCCAGCGCGACGGCGGCGAAGCCGATGCCCACCCAGACGCCGACGGTCTCGACCAGGCTGAACAGCCGTCGGCCGGCGTCGTCGGTGAGCTGGTCCGCGCCGACGGTCACCAGCAGCAGGCCGGTCAGCACGCCGACGACCAGGCTGAGGATGAAGTAGACGACCAGCACCCAGTACGCCAGCCGCTTGCGGCGCAGCACCGCCGCGGCCAGGGTGCCGAGGAACACCGCGTACGCCAGGTTGGCCGGGGCCGGCACCAGCAGCGTGTCGATCGTGGTCCGGATCGGCTGGAACTCGGCGTTGGCCGCGCTGCTGACCGCCGCCAGCGCGCAGATCGCGGCGATGAACCACAGCAGCGCCGCGAACGTCCGGGGCACCTGCCGCCGCCAGTCCCGCCCGGCCGGCCGGGGCGGGTGGCCGGGCCGCCGCGCCGGGGTCGGGGGCGCCGATCGGGGCACCGTCGTCGGGGTCACCTGGCCTCCCTCACGTTCGGGCCCCGGCCCGCTCCAGGTCGGGGCGGGGGTGCGGCACGGCACCGGTCGGCGGGACCGGGTCATGGTAAGCATCCGGCGCGACGACGCGCCGTGTCGCGTTTTCTCCGCCGGACACCGCGGGTAATGGGCGGGCAGCAGCGCGGCGGACCCGCCGCGGCGGGACCGGACGGACGGTGATGGCGATGACCAGTGGGGTGGCGGCCGGGGCGGCGGCTCCGGAGCGGACCGGGCCCGACCGGCTCACGGTGGGCGTGGAGGAGGAGTTCCTCCTGGTCGATCCGCACACCGGTGCCGCGGTGCCCGCCGTCGACCTGGTCATGGAGCAGGTGCCGGCCGAGCTGCGCGGGCAGGTGGAGCGGGAGTTCCAGACCAGCCAGATCGAGATCGGCAGCCCGCCCGGGTTGGACCTGGGCTCGATCCGGCACTCGCTGGGCGTGCTGCGCGGCGCATTGGCCGACGCCGCCGAGCGGGCCGGCGTCCGGGTGCTGGCCATCGGCACCGGCCCGGTGGCCGGACCGGTGCCGCCGGTGGTGGACAAGCCCCGCTTCGACCGGATGATCGCCCGGTTCCGGCTGCTGGTGCCCGGCCCCGGTAACAACGGCATGCACGTGCACGTGGGCGTCCCCGACCCGGACACCGGGGTGCAGGTGCTCAACCACATCCGGCCGTGGCTGCCGGTGCTGCACGCGATGACCACCAACTCGCCCTTCTCCGAGGGCGTCGACACCGGCTACGCGAGTTGGCGGTCCGTCGAGTGGGAACGCTGGCCGTCGGTCGCGCCGACCCCCTACCTGGAGTCGTACGAACACTACGAGCGGCTGATCAGGCAGTTGATCGCCAGCGGGGTGATGCTCGACGAGGGGATGCTCTACTGGTACGCCCGGCTGTCGGCGAAGTACCCGACGGTGGAGGTCCGCATCGGCGACGTCTGCCCCTCGGTGGACGACGCGGTGCTGGTGGCGGGGCTGGTGCGGGCGCTGGTCGCCACCGCCATGGACGACGTGGCGGCGGGCCGCCCACCGGTGAACACCGACCACCACCTGCTGGTGGCCGCGCACTGGCGGGCCGCCCACGACGGGTTGGAGGGCGACGGCGTCGACCTGTCCAACGGCGAACTGCGCCCGGCCTGGGAACTGGTCGACCGGCTGGTCGAACGGGTCCGCCCGGCGCTCGCGGCGCACGACGACCTGGCCGAGGTGACCGGACTGCTGGCCACGCTGCGCCGGCACGGCACCGGGGCGGCCCGGCAGCGGGCCGTGTTCGCCCGCTCGGGCCGGCTGGAGGACGTGGTCGCCGAGGTCGCCCGGCAGACCCGTGGCTGACCGGCCCGGCACCGGCCGCAGGCCCGACGGCGACCGGCCGGTCGACGGCCGGCGGGCCACCCGCCGGGCCGCCGCCGGCCGGCGTGCCGCTGACCGGCCCGGGGGCGACCCGCGCGTGGAAGACTGGGCGTCGTGACGGAGCGGCTGGTCGTGGTCGGTGGGGACGCCGCCGGCATGGCGGCGGCGTCCCAGGCCCGTCGCCGCCGGGGCGTCGACGACCTGGAGATCGTGGCGTTCGAGCGGGGACACTTCACGTCGTACTCGGCGTGCGGCATCCCGTACTGGATCAGCGGGCTGGTGCAGGAGCGAGACGCGTTGATCGCCCGTGACCCGGCCACCTTCCGGGACGACTTCGCCATCGACGTACGGCTGCGCACCGAGGTCACCGGCATCGACCTCGACCGCCGCGAGGTCACCGCCCGCCGGCTCGACGACGGCGGCGAGGTCCGCGAACGCTTCGACACCCTGGTGTACGCCACCGGCTCGGTGCCCAACCAGCCCGACTGGGCCGACGGCGACGTCGAGGGCATCTTCGGCATCCAGACCCTGGACGACGCGGCGGCGCTGCGGGCCTGGCTGGACGCCGACCCGACGCCGACCCGGGCGGTGGTGGTCGGTGGCGGCTACATCGGGGTGGAGATGGCCGAGGCGCTGATCCAACGCGGGCTCGCCGTCACCCTGGTCGAGCGGGCCGAGCAGCCGATGGCCACCGTCGACGAGGACATGGCCGGCCTGGTCGCCGAGGCGATGCGCGGGCTGGGCGTCGAGATCCGTACCGGTGTCACGGTCAGCGGGGTCGAGCAGCGCGACGGGCGGGTGTCCGCGGTGGTCACCTCCGCCGGCCCGGTACCGGCCGACGTCGTGGTCCTCGGCCTGGGGGTACGCCCCAACACCGCGCTCGCCGCCGCCGCAGGCCTCCCGCTGGGCGCGTCCGGCGGGGTCCGCGTCGACCGGCGGATGCGGGTGCCCGGGGTGCCCGGTGTCTGGGCGGCCGGCGACTGCGTGGAGACCCTGCACCGGGTCACCGGCATGTCGGTGCACATCCCGCTCGGCACCCACGCCAACAAGCAGGGCCGGGTCGCCGGGATCAACATCGGCGGTGGATACGCCACCTTCCCCGGGGTGATCGGCACCGCCGTGACGAAGGTGTGCGACCTGGAGGTGGGGCGTACCGGGCTGCGGGAGCGGGACGCCACGGCGGCCGGGTTCGAGTTCGTCTCGGTGATCGCCGAGTCGACGAACCGGGCCGGCTACTACCCGGGCGCCCAGTCGATGACGGTCAAGCTGATCGCCGAGCGGCCCACCGGTCGGCTGCTCGGCGCGCAGATCGTCGGCCGTTCCGAGGCTGCGAAGCGGATCGACGCGCTGGCCGTGGCGCTGTGGAACGAGATGACGGTGGACGAGATGACCGCCCTCGACCTCGGCTACGCCCCGCCGTACGCGCCGGTCTGGGACCCGGTGCTGATCGCCGCCCGCAAGGCCGTCGACGCCCTCGGCCGCTGACGTCCCCCGTCCCGGCGGAACATTGTGGAGAGTTGTTGTCGCTGGGGCGACAACAACTCTCCACAAAGCATGGTCTGCTCGTCGGATGCGGATGCCCGGCGACGACGATGCCGCCCTCGACTGGCTGCTCTTCACGCAGGCCGGGGTGGTGAGCTGGGCGCAGGCCACCACCGAACTCACCCCTTCCCGGGTCCGCCACCTGCTGGCCACCGGCCGGTGGGAGCGGGTGTGCCGGGGCATCCTGCGGGTCGGCGGCGGCCCGGTGACCGTCGACCAGGCACGCTGGGTGGCGGTGCTGGCCGCCGGTGCCGACGCCGTCCTGGCCGGTCTCGCCGCGGCGCAGGCGGGCGGGCTGCGCGGCCGGTGGCGGCACGAGGCGGTGGACGTGCTGATCCCGTACCAACGTCAGGCCCCCGACCTGCTGCGCCGGCTACCCCTCGGCATGCCTGCGGTGCGGGTACGACGGACCCGGCACCTCGACGGCGACCGGCAGCGGGGGCGGCCGGACCGCACCACGATGGCCCGCTCGCTGCTCGACGCCGCACAGTGGATGCGCAGCGACGACGACGCGCAGGCGGTGCTGGCGGCCGGCTGCCAGCAGCGGCGGGTCACCCCCGGGGAACTCGACGCGGTGGCCCGCCGGTTGCCGCGCCTGCGTCGGTCGACCCTGATCCGGCAGACCATCGGCGACCTGGCCGGCGGGGCGGAGGCGCTGTCCGAGATCGACCTGGTCCGGCTCTGTCGCCGGTACGGGCTGCCCCGGCCGGAGTTGCAGGAACGCCGGCGCGACGCGGACGGGCGGACCCGCTACCTGGACGCCTACTGGCGGCGGTGGGGGCTACACGTCGAGGTCGACGGGGCACACCACATGGACGTCCGGCACTGGGCGGCGGACCTGCGCCGGCAGAACGGGGTGTGGATCTCCGGGGACCGGATCCTGCGGTTCACCGCGTTCGACGTCCGGCACCGCCCCGACGAGGTGGCGGCCCAACTCCGCGCCGCGCTCACCGCCGCCGGCTGGCACCCCTGACCGGCTCCGGCGCATCCGGTCGTCGCGTTCTGTGTGGAGAGTTGTTGTCGCCAGGGCAGCAACAACTCTCCACGGTCGCCACAATGGGCGGGTGGAGATTCCGGCCGGGTTGTCGTGGGTGCGGCGGACGCCGGAGGGGCGGGAGTGGCTGGCCACCCTGGCCCGGTGGCGGGACGAGTGCGCGCAGCAGTGGTCGCTGCGGCTCGGGCCGCCCTTCCCGTACGCGTTCGCCTCGCTGGCGATGCCCGCCGACCTGCCCGACGGCACCCCGGCGGTGCTGAAGTTGCAGTACCCGGCCCCGGACAGCCGGCACGAGGCCGACGCGTTGGCGCACTGGGACGGCGAGGCGGCGGTCCGGCTGCTCGCCCACGACCCGCAGCGGCGGGCGTTGCTGGTGGAGCGGTGCCGGCCCGGCTCGCCGCTGCACGAGGTGCCCGCCGACGAGGCGGTGGACGTGGTGGCCGGCCTGCTGCCCCGGCTGTGGCGGCGGCCGGCCGGGCCGTTCATCCCGCTCGCCGAGGAGGCCGTGGGCTGGCGGCACCGACTGCCCGAGCAGTGGGACCGGGCCGGCCGGCCGTACGGGCGGCGGCTGGTCGACGCGGCGCTGGAGCAGCTCGACCGGCTGGTCGACACCCAGGGCGAGCAGGTGCTGGTCAACCAGGACCTGCACGCCGGCAACGTGCTGCGGGCCACCCGGGAACCGTGGCTGGTGATCGACCCGAAGCCGCTGCTGGGCGAGCGGGAGTTCGCGGTGGTGCCGATCGTGCGCGGGGTCGAGCTGGGGCACTCCCCGCAGGCCGTACGGCGTCGGCTGGACCGCATCACCGGGGCGCTCGGCCTCGACCGGGACCGGGTGGTCGGCTGGACGATCGCGCACTGCCTGGCCTGGAGCCTGGACGGCGACACGGTCTTCACCAACCAGGTCGAGGTGGCCCGGTGGCTCGTCGACGGCCCGTAGCCGCCCCGGCCGGGGTCAGCGTTGGCAGGTGGGGCACCAGTAGAGGTTGCGGCCGGCCAGCTCACCCCGGCTGACCGGGCTGCCGCAGACGTGGCAGGGCGCACCGGCGCGGCGGTAGACGTACACCTCGCCACCGTGCCGGTCGACCCGGGCGGGGCGGCCCGTAACCTCGGGCAGGTGGGCGTCGCGGACGGTGTCGATCCGGCCGCGCGCCACCGCCAGGGTCATCAGCGCCACCAGGTCGGCCCAGAGCGCCGTCCAACCCGCCGGGGTGAGCTGCCGGCCGGGCAGCGTCGGCCGCAGGCCGGCCCGGAACAGCACCTCGGTCACGAAGATCAGCCCGGTGCCGGCCACCACCGACTGGTCGAGCAGCAGCGCGGCGAGCGGGGTGGGGCTGCGCCCGATCCGGGCGTACGCGCGGTCGGGGTCGGCGTCGGCGCGCAGCGGGTCCGGGCCGAGCCGGTCGCGCAACGCCGCCACCTCGGGCGGGGTGAGCAGTTCGCAGGCGGTGGGTCCGCGCAGTTCCAGCCAGTGCCGGTCGCTGGCCAGCCGCAGCCGGACCTGCCCCACCGGTACGGGCGGCTCGCCGTCCCCGTCGGTGAACCTGCCGTACAGGCCCAGGTGGACGTGCAGGGTGCGCTCGTCGGCGTAGTGGTGCAGCAGGTGCTTGCCGTACGCCTCGGTGCCGTGCAGGACGGTGCCGGAGATCAGGGCGGCGCCCTCGGTGAAGCGGCCCTGCGGGCTGCCGGCGGTGACCTTGTCGCCGGCGAACAACTCGGCGTGCCGGGTCGCGAGGCGGTGGATGGTGTGTCCCTCTGGCACGGGTACCAAGGGTAGTCAGGCGTCCCGACCCCACCGGCGGCGGTGCCGTCCGGGTCGGCCGGAGTGTGGTCGATCGACGGACGGGGTACATCCGGGATGTTCCCGCGTGGCGGCCACCGACCCTTCCGAGGGCTGCACGCATCGACGAGGAGGTGTGGTGGTGAATGTTTCTTCCCTCCTGCGTCGCCGGACGGCGACCCAGGACAGCAACGGCGACGGGGTGGTCGACGCGCGTGACGGCCAGCCGGTGGTGACGGACCGGGACGGCGACCGGACGACGTACCGCAGCGGGTCGCCGACCGCCGACGGCAAGCGCGATGCCGACGTGCCGCGGCGCACCGCCGAGAGCCGGGCTGCCACCGACGGCGATGCGGAGCAGCGGGCCGCGGAGCGCGGCGCGCTGGCGCGGGCGGCGACCGCCCGCAGCGCCGTGGACGGCACGCGCAGCGCCGCCGCCGCCCGGTCGACCACCGTGGACGACGAGCCGCGGACGCCGACCGACCCGATCCGGGTCACCGACCCCGCGCCGCGTCCGGTGCCGGACCGGCCGGTCGACCGGGACCGGACACCCGTTCCGCCGACCCCGCCCGCCGACACCCGCCCCGCCGACCGGGTGGACACCGACCGGGCCGACCCGCAGCCGCCGGTGGTGGCCGGACCGAAGCCGAGGACGAGTCTGCTCGCCACCCTGGGTCTGATCGTCTCGGTGGTGGGCGCGGCGTTCGTGCTCACCGGCACGCTGGCCGGGTACGGCATCGCCCTCGGCGCGCTCGGCGCGGTCTTCGCGGTGCTGGGCCTGGTCGCGACCCGGCGTCGGCACGTGGCCGGCACCACTGACGCGTTGCTCGGCGTCCTGGTCGGCCTGGCCGCGGTGGTGCTGGGCGTGCTCGCCTTCACCGGCCAGTTCGACTGGCCGACCACCGACGGCGACTGGGTGGCCCGGTTCCGGGAGTGGCTTGACTCACAGTTTGTGGACCGGTTCTGAGGGCACATTTGACCCCGCCGGCGGTTCGCCGGCGACGTTGGACCAGCCGGCTCGCCGGCACCGCCCGAGCAGCTCTGGTGGTTCACCAGCCGGGCACCCCACCTCGGGGGCAGCGGTTCGCCGCCACCGAAGCGCACAGGGGCCGTCACCTCCCGCCGGGGTGGCGGCCCCTTCGCCGTCCGCCACCACGCAACGGATCGCCGCCACGGTCGGATCACACGCAACGAACCACCGCCGGACGCACGGTTCGGCGGTGGTTGTCGTACGGTCGGGCCGCATACCGTTGAGCCACGGCGCCAGCCCGTGGGCCACGGAGGCCGGGCGCGCCCGACCCCGGGAGCAGGACAATGACGATGGACGCCACCAGCCAGCGCTTCCTGATGTGCCGGCCGACGTACTTCGCCGTCGACTACGCCATCAACCCGTGGATGGACCCGACCGCGCCGGTCGACGCCGCCCTGGCGGTCCGGCAGTGGGAGCAGCTCCGCCGCACGTACCTCGACCTCGGCCACACCGTCGAACTGATCGACCCGGTCCCCGGCCTGCCGGACATGGTCTTCGCCGCCAACGGTGGCACGGTCATCGGCGACCGGGCGATGGCGGTGCAGTTCCGCGACCCGCAGCGCGCCGACGAGGCCCCCGCCTACCGGGCCTGGTTCGAAGCCGCCGGCTTCGAGGTGTACGACCCGAAGCACGTCAACGAGGGCGAGGGGGACGTGCTGCTGGTCGGCGACCACCTGCTCGCCGGCACCGGGTTCCGCACCGCGCACGCCTCGCACGCCCAGTTGCAGGAGGTCTTCGGCTACCCGGTCGTCACCCTGCAACTGGTCGACCCGCGCTTCTACCACCTGGACACCGCGCTGACCGTGCTCGACGAGCGGACCGTGGCGTACCTGCCGGAGGCGTTCTCCCCCGGCAGCCGGGCGGTGCTGCGCCGGCTGTTCCCGGACGCGGTCCGGGCCAGCATGGCCGACGCGGAGGTGCTCGGCCTCAACGCGGTGGGCGACGGCCGGCACGTGGTGCTGCCCGCGCAGGCCACCGGGCTGGCCGCGCAGCTGCGCGGCCGGGGCTACCAGACCATCGGTGTCGACCTGTCCGAGCTGCGCAAGGCCGGCGGCGGACCGAAGTGCTGCACGTTGCGACTCCGTCAGGGAAAGGCGAGCCAGTGATCGAGGACATGCTGCGGACCCCGTCCGCCGTCCGGGACGCGGAGCGGTACACCGCGCACAACTACCACCCGCTGCCGGTGGTGGTCGCCTCCGCCGAGGGGGCCTGGCTCACCGACGTGGACGGTCGGCGCTACCTGGACTGTCTGGCCGGCTACTCGGCGCTGAACTTCGGCCACCGGCACCCGGCCCTGATCCGGGCCGCCCACGAGCAGCTCGACCGGCTCACCCTGACCAGCCGGGCGTTCATCCACGACCAGTTCGCCGACTTCTGCCGGGAGTTGGCCGCGCTCTGCGGCAAGGACCTGGTGCTGCCGATGAACACCGGCGCGGAGGCGGTGGAGACCGGCATCAAGGTGGCCCGCAAGTGGGGCTACCAGGTCAAGAAGGTCACCCCCGGGCAGGCGAACATCGTCGTCGCCGACGGCAACTTCCATGGCCGGACGACCACCATCGTCAGCTTCTCCACCGACGCCGACGCCCGCGCCGACTTCGGGCCGTACACGCCCGGGTTCACCGTGGTGCCCTACGGCGACCTGGCGGCACTGGAGGCGGCGATCGACGAGAACACTGTCGCCGTGCTGCTGGAGCCGATCCAGGGCGAGCAGGGCGTGGTGCTGCCGCCGGAGGGTTACCTGCCGGGCGTACGCCGGGCCTGCACCGACCGCAACGTGCTGTTCATCGCCGACGAGATCCAGTCGGGCCTCGGCCGGACCGGGCGCACCTTCGCCTGCGACCACGAGGGCGTCGTACCGGACATGTACCTGCTGGGCAAGGCGCTCGGCGGCGGCATCGTGCCGGTCTCCGCTGTCGCCGCGGACGCCGACGTGCTCGGTGTGCTCCGGCCGGGCCAGCACGGCTCCACGTTCGGTGGCAACCCGCTCGCCTGCGCGGTCGGCACCGGGGTGGTCCGGCTGCTGGCCACCGGGGAGTTCCAGCGCCGCTCCGCCGAGCTGGGCGATCGGCTGCGTGCCGGACTGGAGGGTCTGCTCGGCAGCGGGCTGGTGGCGGTACGGGTGCGCGGGCTGTGGGCCGGGGTGGACATCGACCCGGCGCTGATGACCGGCCGGCAGGCGTGCGAACGGCTGATGGACCGGGGCGTACTGGCCAAGGACACCCACGGCTCGACCATCCGGCTGGCCCCGCCGCTAGTGATCACCTCCGACGAGATCGACCACGCGGTGGCGCAGCTCGCCGCCGTACTGGCCGGCTGACCCTCCGCGGCGGGGGCGGGCGTCCGGTCCCGACGCCGGCCCCCGCCGCCGGGTCAGTTGCGTGGCAGCCGCATCGCCATGGTCGGCGCCTCGGCCATCACCGACGTCGGGGTGAACGCCGCACCGGTGGGCAGCTCCCGGGCCCTGCCGACCTGCACCCCGGGGTACAGCTCGACCATGTCCGCACCGCCCAGCACCCGGGACTGCTTCGGGGTCAGCGGGACGCGGTCGGCCTCGGCCATCGACCCGTTCGGCCGGATGCCGGAGCCGTTGGTGCTGACGTCGGTGACGATGACCTCGCCGACGCGCAGCTCGAACCGGACGTGCGCCCGGCTGATCCAACGCCGCGCCTCGTCGTTGAGCCACTGCCCGAGCATCACGCCCCCGGTCTCCTCGGGGGCCCGACCGACCGTCACCGGTTCGTCCTCGGTGAGCACGAACCGGCGGCGGATCAGGCCACCGATCCGGATCGCCAGCACCTCGCTGCGCGGGCGCGGCCCGGCGTCGGACAGCCGGGCACCGTGCCGGGGACAGGTCGGCACGCCGTTGCGCAGGGCGGGCGGCGGCTGACCGGCCGGGGCCCGGTCCACCCGGGCCAGGTCGGCGAACGCCCCACCGCCCCCGCCGCCGCCGAACAGCGCGCAGCCCGGCTCCGGGCAGCGCCACGTACGGGCCAGCAACTGCCCGCCGACCGGGGAACGGTCGCCCTCGACCGGGATGTGCCCGCCGCCGACGTGCGCGACGAAGGCCGGGCCGCCCGCGCCGGGCACCGGGGCGACGACCCGCCCCGGCTGCTCCACCAGCCACGGGAACCGGCCACGCAGGCCGTCGAACCGGACCCGGCTGACCACCGGCAGACCGAGCAGGTCGGCCACCTCCAGCATCCGGTCGCCCGGGTTGTCGAGCACCTCGACGAGGCCGTCGTCGGCCCAGCGGCGGACCACCATCCGCTCGTTGGAGGTGAGGTCCGCGTCGGAGAGTAACGCCCGGTGCACGATCGCGTAGACCGGGACGCTGTCCTCGGCCAGCTCGCGGGCGAGCGCGTCGATCACCATGCCGAGCCGCAGCAGGCTGGCCGGGCGGCCACCGTCGAGATCCTGGTAGCGGATCACCTCGGCCAGGTCGAGTACCGCTCGGGCCAGGGACGGGTCGGTGCAGACCCGCCCCTCGATGGCGTCCAGCACCTTGCTGATCTCGAATCTCATCGCGCGCTCCGGAGGATGTCGTCGATCGGCCGGACCGCCACCGCCGGCCCGGCCGGCACCTGCCCGCCGGGGTGAACAGGCGCTGCCCTGGCACGACCCTACCGGTGCCCGGATCAGCCCATCCGGCCCACCGCCGCGCGCAGCCGGGCCACGTCGCGCCGACGCCGCTCGTAGGTGGCGGCGAGGGTGATCAACGCCAGCCCGCCGACGGCCAGGTAGATCCAGCGCGGCAGCAGGTCCCACCCCCGGACCAGCTCGTGCACCGCGAGCAGGACGAGGGCACCCCCACCGAGCACCACCGGCGCCTGCCAGCGCCGTACCGCCCCGACCAGCACCACGGCCAGGGCGGCAGCGCCCAGCAGCAGCCGCCGCCACGGCTGCGGGTCGGCGGCCACCAGCACCGACACCAGGCTGGGCAGCAGCCCGGCGGCGAGCCCCGGGCCGAGGGCGAGCCAGCTGGTCAACCCGGGTCGGGCCCGCAGCGCGAGCAGGCCGGCCACCAGGGTCAGCCCGGCCGCCGGCAGGGTGTACGCCTCCAGCAGCACCACCTCGCCGCTGATCAGCAGCAGCCACGCCCCGAGCAGTTCACTGCCACCGGCCACCGCCCCGAAGGCCCACCGCCGGCCGGCCGACTGGCCCGGGTACAGCACCCGCAGCGCTGCGGCGGCTCCCCAGAGCACGCAGATCACCGCCGCGTACCGGATCGCGCCGACGGTGAGCAGCAGGGCGAGCACGGCCACCGCCTGTGCGGCAACCTCCAGCGCCCGTACGGTGAACGAGCCGCGCCGGGCCAGCGCCGGTGCGCCGAGGAGCACCGCCGCCGCCACCCCGAGCACCGGGAAACCTGCGGTGCGCAGCGGCAGGTCCGCGGCCAGCGGCGCGGTGAGCGCGAACCCGGTGGCCGCCGCGACGGCGGTCAGGAAGCCGAGCAGCCGTACCTCGGCCCGCCGGCCGATCGCGCCGACCACCGCCGCCGCGACCACCAGCAGGGCGAGACCGGCCAGCGTGCCGGCCCGGGTGGCGAGCAGTCCGACCAGACCGGCCACCGTCCACAGCAGACCGACCGGGGTGGTCACCGGCACCAGCAGCGCCCGGCCACGCGAGCGGGCCGGGACGGGCGCGGCGGCTCCGGGAACGCCCGGCGCAGCCCCGTGGGGGACGGTCGCGCCCGGGGCGGCGGGCCGGGCCGGGCCGGTGAGCGTGGCGGTGAGCAGGGCGGCGACCCCGACGAGCAGCACCGCCGCCGGCACCACCGGCCAGGGGGCGGCCACGCCGACCAGCAGCACGGGCAGCGCCGCCGCCCCGAACGGCAGCGCTGCGACGGCCGCCCCGGACCGCTCGCCGGTGTGCCGGTGGACGACCAGCGCGGCCGTGCCGGCCAGGACCAGCAGCGCCGCCCCGACCGTGGGGGCACCGGGCGACCCGTCCCCGGTCGGCACTCCCGACCAGGGCCGCACCGGCCCACCGTAGGGGGCGGCGAGCGCGGCCAGGGTCACCGGCACGGCGGCGGCCAGCGCCAGGCCGGCCAGCACCGCACCGACCACCCGGCCCGGGGTCACCGGCGTGGTACGCCGGTCGGCCGCTACCAGCACGACGACCGCCAGCGCCGCGTAGAGCGCGAACGGCTCCCCACCGGGTACGACGCTCGGCGCGACCACGGCGGCGAGCGCCAGGGCGAGCGCGGTGCCGGCGTACCCGTCGAGGTCGGGGCGGCGACGACGCAGCGCGAGCAGCGGGACCAGCAGCAGCACGGCGGCGACGAACCCGGCCCGCAGCTGCCACCAGGCCGGTGCCCCGACGGCCCGCGACGCGACCGCCGCGGCGGCCGGCACGGTGAGCAGCGCGACCGTCAGCGCGACCGCGGCGACCCGGCCCGCGACGGCGCCCGTCGGGCGGCCGGGCAGTGCCACCGCCAGCCCGGCGGCCAGCACCACCCCGAGCGCCACCAGCATCCCGGCCGGGGCGGCCGAGGCCACCAGCAGGCCGTGGCCGAGCAGCACCGCGGACCCCGCCGCGCCGACCAGCACGGTCGGGGCGCGCCGGCCGCGCAGCACCGCGACCGGCAGCAGCGCCGCGCCGACGACCAGGTCGACGGCGAGGGTGGCCGGCCACGGGGTGACCGTCACCGCCGGCAGCGCCGCAGCCGTGAGCACCACCGCCAGCAGTACGGTCACCGGGCGGGCCGCTCGCGGCAGCAGCAGGAGACCGGCACTTGCGGTGAGCAGGACGACGAGCGGCAGCTGCCAGCCCCAGGCGAGGTCGGGTCCGGCGGCGGCACCCTGCCAGGCGGGCAGTGACCGGTCCACCGCGAGCGCGGCCACGGCCCCGGTGGCGAGCACGACGACCTGGGCGGCACCGCCCGCGACCAGCAGCGCGCCGACCCGGGGGCCGGTACGGTGCCGCTGCGGCAGCAGCCGGACGGCACCTCCCAGCGCGGCGGCGACCAGTCCGACGGCGAGCAGCAGGAACCCGGCCCGCAGTTCCGCCACCGGCCGCAGCACCGCCACGGCCAGCAGCGGCACCAGCAGACCGGCGGCGATCTGCCGGAACACCGTCGCTGCGGCGACCCGGGCCGCACCGGTCAGGACCAGGCCGACGAGGAGCAACGGCAGGCCGGCGAGCAGCGGCTGACCGCCGGCGCCGCCCAGCGCCAGCGGCACCAGGGCGCAGCTCGCGGCGACGGTCAGCGCGGCGCCGAAGCCGAGCCAACCGAGCACCCGGCCGGCGAGCACGGAACCGGACGGCCCGGCGACCGGCCCCCCGCCGGCCGCCGGACCCCCGGCCGCCGGGGCGGTGGTGGTGCCCGACCCCCCGGCGGGCACCACCACCTCTCCCCCCGGACCCGCGACGGCCGTGGCCACCGCGGGTGGCACCGCTGCGGCCGGCACCGCAGCGGCGGGACCGGACCCGGCCGGAGCCGGGGAGCGGCGGCGCAGCACGACCACCACCGCGAGGTCGAGCAGCGCCACCCCGAGGAAGGTCAGCGTCCAGCCGGTGGCCCCCGGACGCGACTGCGCGACCGCGAGCGGCAGCACCGGCTGGACCAGGAACAGCGCCGCGAACCACGGCACGGTGAGCCGGCTGAGCAGGGCGTACCCGGCGGCGACGGCCGCGCTGACCCCGGCGACCACGGCGGCGTAGCGGGTGCCCGGCCAGTAGGCGGTGCCGAGCAGGTTCACCGACCAGGCGGCGTACCCGTCGAGGACCACCAGCAGCAGACCGACGGCGGCGAACGTCTCGGCGGTGCCGCGCAGCCCACGCCACTTCGCCACCAGCGGCACCGTCAGGGCGAGCGCGGTGAACGCGGCCAGGATGAGCGCCCGGCCGGCCACCCCGACGGTGGCCCAGGCGACGGCGGTGAAGACCACGGCCGCCGTGCCCAGCAGCAGGCCGCCGAGGACGAACAGCAGCCACTGGATCGTCCGGGTGGACGTCTCCGGGCGACCCGTGGTGTCCTGCGGGGGCACCGGCCCGGTCGGTGGCACGGGCCCGGCGAACGCGCCCGGCGACATCGGCCTCCCCGGGCGCACCGGCGGCGCGACCGGACCGGCCGGCGTGGCGACCGGGGGGCCGGCCGGCGTGGCGGGAGGTGCGGCCGGCGCGGGCGGGCGGACCGCCGCGCCGACCGGGACCGGGGCGGGGATCTCCCGGCGGATGTCGGCCGCCAGCTCCGCCCGCCGGCGCTGCGCCGCGAGCAGTCGGCCACCGAGCCCCTGGTACACCTGCCGGGCCCGCTCGACCTCCCGGCCGAGGGCGACGATCTCCCGGTCCAACCGGACCACCTCGGCGGCGGGCGGGTACGGCCCGAGCCCGCAGCCGGCGCACCCACGGGTCAGCTCGGCGGGTGCTCCGCAGCGGGGGCAGGGGTAACCGGTGTTCTGCACCCGGCCATCCTGCCGGTGGGCCGCAACCGGAGGCCAGAGTGCCCGTACCTAGGTACGGGTGTTCTCGTGTACCCAGGTGGCGTATGCCGGGTCGCCGCTCTCGGCGTACGTGACCAGGATCTCGGGCACCTCGTACGGATGGTTGGACCGGATCTGGGCGACCAGCGCCGTGGCCCGGTCGGGGGCGGTCTTGAACTGCACCGACCACTCGGTGCTGGTCTCCACCCCGGCCCGCCACCAGTACGTGCTGTCGACCTGGCCGCCGACCTGGGCGCAGGCGGCCAGTCGCCCGGCCACCGCGGCGGCCGCCATCAGGTCCGCGACGGAGCGCGAGTCCACCACCGTCGTCACCACGCAGATCTGGTCCACCTGCGCACCTTACGTGGGAATGGCGGCGAACCGGTCGACCGTGACGGTGCGTTCACCGTGCCGTCACGCCGTCCCGGTTGTCGGCGATCCACCTGTCGATCCGGTCCCACCAGTCGAAGAGCCAGTCGATCCGCTCCTGCCGGCCGGTCGGGACGTCCTCGGGCGGCACGGACCAGAACCGCATCACGATCCGTTTGTCCATCGGCAGTTCGCGCCACACGTCGGCGACGGTGAGCATCCGGTCCAGGCCGGTGTGCGCCGCGAAGATCACGCCGGCCTCCGGGGCGGCGTCCAGGGCGGCGAGGACCCCGCCGGGCTGCGGGGCGAGCACGTGCTGCATCCGCTCGGCGCGGGCCGCCATCCGTTCCAGGCCGAGCGCACGCAGCTTGGCGATGGCCCGCAGCCGCCGGCCGGGGGTGAAGTTGCCGCCCTCCGGGAAGATCACGAAGGCGTCGTCGTCGTCCAGTCCGGTGGCCAGGTGAGCGATCTGCCGGACCGCCGACCCCTTTCCGTCACCGGCGGCGATGAAGCGGTTGGGCAGGCGGTTGAGCAGCACGTCGATCGCCGGGTCCCACTGGAGCGCCTCCTTGAGCACGATCCGGGGCTCCCGCTGGAACCAGTTGACCAGGGAGTGGATCAGGATGAACGAGTCACCCGGGCCGGCGTGCCGGCACAGCACCAGTTCCGGTCGGCCGGGCAGGGCCGTGTCCGGGTCGGTGCCGACCACGTCGATGCTCAACCGCAGCGTCCACCGGGCCTGCCAGAACAGCACCCGCAGGAACCAGCCGGCGAGCACGTAGTGCGCCCGCTGGAAGGCCGGCGTACGTTTCCACCTGCCGAACCCGCAGGCCAGCCAGAGCACGAAGAGGGCGACCAGCGCGGCGGCGTCCCAGACCAGGTAGACGCAGCCGATCCAGAGCAGCCGTAGCGGGCGCAACCGGCCCGGCACGAACGGCGACGCGGCCAGCGCGAGCAGCGCCCAGACCGGCACCGTGGTCAGCACCGTGACCGCGAGCAGGATCACCCCGGGCGCGACCAGCAGCCGGCGTACCCACCGAGGGGGCAGCGGCATCAGCGGTCCAGGCTGGCCAGGTAGTGCCGTGACGCGGTGTAGGCGCGGCTGATCCGCCGCCCGACCGCCGCCATGTCCCGGTACGCCCACGGGCTGTCGTCGCGCGGCTCCAGCCCGCCGGTCGGCAGGACGTGCACCCGTACCCCGTCGGGCAGGGCGGCCATCTCCCGGGCGAACCGGTGCCGGCGGGCGATCTCGAACGCGACCTGGGCGATCTCCCACGGCCGGCGGGGCGGCGTCAGTTCCCGTTCGATCCGCCCCACCTGGAGGACGAAGATCTGCCTCGCGCCGACGGCGACCGCCTCGCCGATCGGGATCGAGTTGACGATCCCGCCGTCGATGTAGTGCTGGCCGTCGATCTGCGCCGGTGGCAGCAGCCCCGGTACGGAGGCCGAGGCGAGCACCGCCGGCACCAGCGGTCCGGTATGGAACCAGTGTTCGGCGGCCCGCTCGATGTTGGCCGCGCAGCAGCGGAACGGCACCTTCAGGTCGGCGAAGGTGGTGTCCGCGCCCAACTCCCCCTCCAGCAGCTTGCGCAGCGGCCGGGGCGAATGCAGGTGGGTTCGGGCGGCGAAGCGGCGCAGTTGCCGGGCCACCGAGTCGCCGTACACCTCGCTGGCCTCCGGGGACGCCCACAGCCGGACCAACCGGTCGGTGACCGCCTCGGACGGGTCGGCGGCGACCAGCGCGCCGTTGACCGCGCCGATCGAGGTGCCGAGCACGACGTCGGGGCGGATCCGGGCCCGGAACAGGGCACGCAGCATTCCCACCTCGACCGCGCCGAGCACTCCCCCGCCGCCGAGCACGAACGCCACCGGACCGCCACTCATGCCGTTCATCCTGGCACGCCACCGCCCGTGACCGTGGTGCAGCCGCTGGTCACCGCCGCACGCGCCCGGCAACGGTGGCGGTGGGCGAAACCGCCACTGCGGAGGGTCATCGGGCAAGTGGACAACCGTTGACAGGGGGGACACATTCGCGCAACCTGACACCACCCCGAACCCCAGGCAGGTGCGAACACTGATGGCAGCCCTGAACGCCGGTAGGTTGCTGGCCCGCAGGTACCGGCTCCTCGACAGGATCGGGGCCGGCGGGATGTCGGTGATCTGGCGGGCCCGCGACGAGGTGCTCGACCGGGTCGTCGCGGTCAAGGTGCTCGCGCCGTCGCTGGCCGCCGACGCCCGGTTCCGCGACATGGTGCGCGAGGAGGCACGCTCGGCCGCCCAACTGGTCCACCCGCACGTGACCGCGGTGCACGACTACGGCGAGGCGCTCGCCCCGGACGGCGAGATCACCTCGTTCGTGGTGATGGAGCTGCTCACCGGAGAGGAACTGGAGCACCGGCTGAGCGAGGGGCCGTTGCCCTGGCCGGAGGCGGTCGAGGTGGGTGCCCAGGTGGCCGAGGCGCTGGCGGCGGCGCACCGGCTCGGCATCGTGCACCGGGACATCACCCCGGCGAACGTGATGATGACCCGGGTCGGCGCGAAGGTGCTCGACTTCGGCATCGCCACCCAGGCCGGCACCCCCGACGACGACGAGGACGGCGGCACCTTCGGCACCCCGGCGTACGTCGCGCCGGAGCGGTTGGACGGTGCGCCGGCCCAGCCGTCGACCGACGTCTACTCCCTCGGCGTGCTGCTCTACGAGACGCTTACCGGCCAGCCGCCGTACCCGGCGGAAACCTGGGAGCAGCTCGCCACGGCGATCGCCGACGAGCGACCGCCGTCGCTGGACGGCGTACCGGGGCTGCCCCCGGTGGTGGTCGACATCTGCCTGCGCTGCCTGGCCCGGGACCCGCACGAACGGCCGACCGCGCACCAGGTCGCCACCGCCCTGCGCGACCAGTTGCTGCCGGGTGATCCGCAGGCGGCCACGATGCTCTCCCCGACGGTCACCCTGCCCGCCGTCCCCGGTGCCGACGCCCCGGGAGACCGGCCCACCGCGCCGGTGGCCGGGGCCGGCCCGGCCGTCATCGGCCCGGCAGCCGGCGCCGCTGCGGCAGCGGGCGTCGCTGCGGCGGCCGGCGGCGGATCGGCGGCCGGCACCACGGGCCACGGTGACGGTGCCGCGGCGGCCGGCCGGGCCGGGGTCGGCGGCCGGGTCGGGACTGCGGCGACGGCGGACACCGGCACCCCGGGTGCCCGGCACGGCGGCGACGGCGGACCGGATGGTGGCGGCCCCGAACCGGAGCTGCTGCCGCCGTCGCGCCGCCCGCTGGTGGCGGTGGGGGTGCTGGTGGTGCTGACCGCGGCGGCGGTCCTCCTGCTCGCCCCGCTGCTGGAACCCGGCACCCACACCCCGCCGGTCGCCGGGAGCAGCGAGACCCCGGTGACCGAACCGTCGCCGTCACGCACCCAGCCGGCGGCGGACCCCACCGCGCCGCCGGCCCCCCGACGGGCCACCACCGCGCCCGCACCGTCGCGCCCGCCGGCCACCACCCCGGGCGGGGGGCAGGGCGGCGGCGGGCTGACCGAGGCCGCCGACCGGATGCGCCGGCTGATCGACGACGGGGTCCGCACCGGCGAGGTCCGCGAGGACGTCGGCCTGGACCTGCGCAACGTGCTGGCCAACCTGACCCGGTCCGCCGCCGAGGGCCGCTCCGACGTGCCCGCACAGGTGACCGCGCTGCGCGAGAAGGTCACCCGCCGTATCGACGAGGGGGGCATCACCCCGGCGTACGGCCGGCAGCTCGACGCCGCCGTCCGGGACCTGGCCGCGACCACCGTCTGAGTGCCCGCTGCGCACCCGTCAGCGGGTACGCAGCCCGACGGGCCGGCGCAGCGGTGGGGCCGTGCCGAACGCGACGGCCCGGTAGACCGCCTCGTAGCCGTGGGCCATCCGTTCGGTGGAGAAGTGCTCGGCCACATGCGCGGTGCAGGCCGCCGGGTCGAGCCGGACGACCTCGCGCAGGGCAGCCGGCAGCTCCCGGGCGTCGTCGCGGACCATCCCGGTCACGCCGTCGACCACCACCTCGGGCACCGCGCCCCGGCGCAGCGCCACCACCGGCGTGCCGGTCGCCATGGCCTCCACCATCACCATGCCGAACGGTTCCTCCCACTGGATCGGCATGATCAGGCAGCGGGCGTCGACGAGCAGCCGCAGGGTCGCCTCCCGGTCGGCGTTCATCACCACGTCGACGTCGTGGCCCAGCATCGGCTGGACGACCTCGGCGAAGTACCGGCGCTCGGCGGGCTCGTTGCACTTGCCGGCCAGGGTGAGCGGGAGACCGGCCGCGCGGCAGGCCCGGATCGCCGTGTCGGGGCCCTTGTCCGGGCTGAACCGGGCCAGCCAGAGCACCGGGCCCCGGCCGGGTTCCCGCTTGGCCGGTACGTCCCGGCTGTCGAGCGCGTTGTGCACCGTACCCACCCAGGGCAGGGTGGGGTTGGACCGGCGCTGGGCGTGCGAGATGGCCACCAGGCCCACCCCGTGGTCGGTGTCGCCGAGCACCGCCCCGTACTCGCCGACCGGGTTGCCGTGCACGGTGGCCACGGTGGGCACCGCACGGCGGGCGGCCACCAGCGGCCCGATCGTGGTGTGGTCGTGGATCACGTCGAAGTCGGCGGCGGAGACCAGCCGGTTGATCCGGGCCAGGTGGGCCAGTTCCGGCAGCGACTCGCCCAGCCGGTGGTACTGCAACTCGTCGACCGTGGAGACGAAGTCGGCGGTGGTGCCGTGCTGCCGGCCGGCCCCGAACAGGGTCACCCGGTGCCCGTGCCCGACCAGCGCGTCCACCAGCCCGTGCACCACCTGCTCCAGCCCGCCGTACCCCGGTGGTGGCACCGACAGCCAGGGGGGCACGAGCATCGCGACCCGCAGTGGCGGCCCGGACGGCGGATGTTCCGACGGACGGTGGGTCACTGCCACGAATCCTCCCCGTTGTCCCGGTCCGGCAGGTGTGTCCGGTGGGATCGGCGGCGATTTCCCCCTGGTGGGACAGGCAAACGCGCCCCGGCCGGGTGGGGCCCGTCCGGGGCGCGTGCGGCGGCGGGCGGTGGAGCCAACCCCCTTGGCTCCGCCGCCCGCCGCCCGGAGGAGGCAGGTCTGTGGTTAGGACGTCTCGGCGAGCGTCACGGTTGCGGTCGACTCGGCACCATTTCGCTTGTAGGTCACCTGGACCCGGTCGCCGACCTTGCCGGCCTGCACCGCGCCGACCAGATCGTTGGAGTCGTTGATCACCTTGTCCCCGAACTTGGTGATCACGTCGCCGCGCTGGATGCCGGCCTTCTCGGCGGCGCTGCCGCCGGCGACGGAGGCGACCAGCGCCCCGCCGTCCTCGGCCGCGTTGACGCTGACCCCCAGGGACGGGTGGCTGATCTTCTCGCCGCGCTGGAGCTTCTCGGCGACGTCCTTGGCCTTGTTGCTCGGGATGGCGAAGCCGACCCCGATGTTGCCGGTGCTGCCCTGGCCGGCGGTGGCGATGGCGGTGTTGATGCCGATCACCTCGCCCCGGGTGTTGACCAGCGCGCCACCGGAGTTGCCCGGGTTGATCGGGGCGTCGGTCTGGAGCAGGCCGGAGATCGAGCTGGCACCGCCCTGCGGAGACTGCTGCGGGCCGTCGCCGCTGCCGGCCTGGATGGTGCGGTCGCGGGCGCTGAGGATGCCGGCGGTCACCGAACCCTGCAGGCCGAGCGGGCTGCCCAGGGCGAGCACCTGGTCGCCCACCTGCATCGCGTCGCTGTCGCCGAACTTCGCCGCCTTGAGGTTGTCGATGCCGCTGGTCTGGACCACCGCGAGGTCGGTCTTCGGGTCGGTGCCGACGATCTTGGCAGGGGCGGTCTTGCCGTTGGCGAAGACCACCCGGACGGCGTTGCCGGAGGCGGAGGCGACCACGTGGTTGTTGGTCAGCACGAAGCCGTCGGAGCTGAGGATCACGCCCGACCCCTCACCACTGTCGGTCATGATCGAGACCACGCTGTCCTGTACCGAGGCGGCGATCTTCGGCAGATCGGCGCTGTTGATCACGGGCGCGGCCGAGTAGTTGCGGGTGATCCCGCCCCGGTCGCCGTCGACCGCCAGGGCGAGCGCGCCACCGGCCACGCCGGAGCCGAGCATCAGGGCGAAGACCGCCACCCCGGCGCCGACGAACTTGGCCACCTTGCCGGCCTGCGGTGCCGGGGCCGGCGCCCACGGCGGGGTCGGCTGGCCGGGGTGCTGCGGCCCACCCTGCCCCGGGTAGCCGGCGGACGGCTGGCCCACCCCGGGCTGGCCGTAACCGACGCCCGGCTGACCGGGGTAGCCGGACGGGGTGCCCGCGCCCGGCTGGCCGGGACGGTGCTGGCCGGGGTAGCCACCGGCCCACCCGGACTGCTGCTGGCCGGGCTGGTAACCCGCCGACGGGTACTGCTGCCCCGCCGGGGAGTGGCCCGGGTAACCGGTGGACGCGGGATAGCCGGGCCGGTACTGCTGGTCGCCGCCACCGGACGGGTACGACGACTGCGGGTACGGCGTGGCGGCGGGCGGCGCGTACGGCGACGCGGGCGGCGCGTACCCCGGTCCGGGGTTGGCCGTGCCGGCCGGCTCCCCCGCGGTGCCGGCGGCCTGACCGGGGGTGTTGGGGGTGTCGGACTCGCCGCGCGTGGCGCGGGACGGCTCGGCGGAGGGGTGCGACGGCTCGGCGTCGGGGGCAGCCGGCCGACGCTGCGGGTCGGTCTCGAACTCGGTCATGCCCCTAGTTTTCCCCGTGGCACTGTCACCCACCTGGAACCCGCCTGGAAGTTTTCTGAAAGTCACAGCGGGGCCGGCGGGGCGTCACTCCGGGTCGCCGTCCGCCCCGGGCAGCAGAGGCAGCCGGACCCGGAACGTCGCGCCGCCACCCGGTGTCTCGTCCACCTCGACGGTGCCCTGGTGGGCGCTGACCAGCGCCGCGACGATGGCCAGGCCCAGTCCGGTACTGGTGATCCCGCTGGCCCGGCGGGTCCGGGCCGCGTCGGCGCGGTAGAACCGCTCGAAGACCCGTTCGGCCTGCTCCGGGGCGAGCCCCGGACCGGTGTCGGCCACCTCCACCACTGCGGTGTTCCCGTCCTCGGAACGCAACCGCAGGGTCACCGACGCCTCCGGCGGGGTGTGCGTCAACGCGTTGGTCATCAGGTTGCCGATCACCTGCCGCAGCCGGGCGTCGTCGGCGTGCACCACCAGCGGGCCCGAGTTCGGGGCGATCTCCAGCTCGATGTGCCGTTCGGGGGCGACCACCCGGGCCGCCTCGACCGCGTCGGAGGCGAGCACCGGCAACTCCACCGGGGCCAGCGACAGCGGACGCTCCCGGTCCAGCCGGGCGAGCAGCAGCAGGTCCTCCACCAGCAGCCCCATCCGGGCCGCCTCGTCCTCGATGCGGCGCAGCAGGTCGGCGGTCTGCTCGGGGGCGCGGGCCGCCCCCTGCCGGTACAGCTCGGCGAAGCCCCGGATGGTCGTCAGCGGGGTCCGCAGTTCGTGCGAGGCGTCCGCGACGAACTGCCGCATCCGCTCCTCCGACCGCCGGGCGCGGGCCTCCGACGCCAGCGCGGCGTGCGCCGCGTCCCGGGCGCCGGCCTCGGCCGTACGGGCCGCCATCTCCGAGGCGGCGCGGGCGGTGAAGGCGGTCTCGATCTGGGCCAGCATCGCGTTCAACGCCCGGGAGAGCCGGCCCAACTCGGAGGTGGCGCACTCCTGCCCCTCCTCGGGGTCGGGCACCCGGCGGGTCAGGTCACCGCCGGCGATCGCGGCGGCCGTCCGTTCGATCTCCACCAGCGGTTTCAGGCTGGTCCGCACGATGGCCGCGCCGATCGAGGCGAGCAGGATCAGCACCGCCCCGCCGACCAGCATGTCTATCCAGATCAGCCGCTTGACCGCCAGGTCGACGTCGGTGAGGTGCTGCCCGAGGGCGAGCACCCGCCCGTCGGGTAGTTCCTGGTAGAGCATCCGCCACCGTTCTCGGCCGTCCTGCGACCGGACCGTGAACGGGGCACCCTCGGAGGTCTGGAATCCGGCCACGTCGGCGGGGATCGGTGGCAGGTCGTCCGGTTCGAGGGCCGGGTCGTAACCGATGAACCGGGAGCCGGCGGAGTCGCCGAGCGCCACGACGTAGTCGGTGGGCAGGGTGGCCCTGACCCGCCCGGCCTCCAGGTTGGGCAGCTGCCGACCGACCTGGACGCTTGCCGACTGCAACTCGCCGTCGACCTGCCCGATCAGGTACTCACGCAGGAAGTACGTGGTCAGTGAACTGATCACCACCAGGGCGACGGCGACGAGGGTGAGGACCGCCGCGACCAGCTTGACCCGCAGCGGGATGCTCCGGAGCCGCCCCTTCGCCTCGTCGAGCGGGTTCACGCCGCCGGCTTGCGCAGGACGTAGCCCACGCCGCGCAGGGTGTGGATCAGGCGGGGCTGGGTGTTGTCGACCTTGCGACGCAGGTACGAGATGTACGACTCGACGATGTTGTCGTCACCCCGGAAGTCGTAGTTCCACACGTGGTCGAGGATCTGCGCCTTGGACAGCACCCGGTTGGCGTTGAGCATCAGGTAGCGCAGCAGCTTGAACTCGGTCGGCGAGAGCTGGACCCGCTGGCCGGTCCGGTGCACCTCGTGGGTCTCCTCGTCCAGCTCCAGGTCGGCGAAGGTGAGCCGGGAGGGGGCGTGCTCGCCGGTGGCCGTACGCCGCAGCACCGCCCGGATCCGGGCGGTCAGCTCCTCCAGGCTGAACGGCTTGGTGACGTAGTCGTCGCCGCCCAGGGTGAGCCCACGGATCTTGTCGTCGGTGGCGTCCCGGGCGGTCAGGAACACCACCGGGGTACGCGTGCCGCCCTCGCGGAGCATCCGGATGACCTCGAAGCCGTCCAGGTCGGGCAGCATCACGTCGAGCACCACCAGGTCGGGACGGTGGTCCTTGGCCGCGTGCAGGGCCGCGCTGCCACTGGTGGCGGTCGCCACGTCGAACCCCGCGAAGCGGAGACTGGCGGAGAGCAGTTCGAGGATGTTGGGGTCGTCCTCGACGACGAGCAGTCGCGCCTCGGTCTGGGTAGCGGCCATGCTGGCCATCATCCGTGACGTCGCTGCGTCGGCGCTGGACGCTTCCTGCAAAAAACCTGTGAAGCCGTGCCGACACCGGCTCCTCGACCGCCACCATGCCCGGTTCCGGGCCGCACCCTGCGGACGGGCGGTCACCGCAGCAGCCGGCGCAGCCCGTCCAACGCACCGTCGAGCACCCGGATCGCGGTCCGCAACTGGGTGTCGCTGAGCCGCCCGGCCCGGACCAACGCGCCGACCTCGACGGTGAACTCGGCGAGTCGCCTGTCGAACTCGGTCAGCAGGGGGGAATCGCCCGGGGCGGGGGCCGCCGGGCGGGGCGTCGGGCCGGGTGCCGGCCGCTCCCAGCGGGCCTGCCGGGTCTGCCGGGTGGCCTCGCGCAGTTCCCGCTTGAGGTCGCGCACCGAGCCGCGCACCTCGGTCCGGATCTCGCCGGCCAGGGCGGACAGATCCTCCACCGAGGCGGAGATGTCGGACTCCAGGGTGGTCAGCTCGTCGGCGCGCTGGCGCAGCTCGGCCCGGCCGCCATCGGTGATCTCGTAGACCTTGCGGCCACCGGCGGCGGTGTGGGTGACCAGGCCGTCGGACTCCAGCCGTTGCAGCCGGGGATAGATGGTGCCGGCGCTCGGGGCGTACAGGCCGAGGAAACGCTCCTCCAGCAGCCGGATCAGCTCGTAGCCGTGCTTGGGACCGTCGTCGAGCAGCCGGAGCAGGTAGAGCCGGAGCCGCCCGTGGCTGAACACGGCGGTCACGGCTGCTCCTCCTGGTCGTCGTCCACCGGCCGGGCGAGCAGCGCGATGCTGCCGGACGTCGCGGACGCCCAGAGCTTACCCTCGCCCGCGCCGAGCACCCCGTGACTGTCCTTGACCGGGCCGATGCCGCCCACGCCGTCGACCTGGGGGAAACCGCTGGTGATCCGGCCGGAGGTGGTGTGCAGGTGGACGTCGAGGTCGCTGTCCTCGCGGACCCGGACGGTGATCGGGCCGGAGACGGTGGTGAGCCGGATCTCGCTGCGCCGGGGATTGTCCAGGTCGCAGGTGATCGCCCCGGAGATGGTGTTGGCGTGCACCCGGCCGGCCGCGCTCTCGCCGAGGGTCACCTCGCCGGAAACCGTGTCCAGGGTGAGGTCACCGGTGACCCCGAGCGCCTCGACCGGGCCGGAGACGATCCGCGCGTCGGTGCGCCCGGCCAGCCCCATCAGGGTGACCTGCCCGGAGGTGACGTTGACCGTGGTGTCGTTGACCAGCCCGGAGGCGACCAGCGCGCCGTCGACCAGGTGCAGGTCGGCGAGCGTGTCGGCCGGTACGGCGATGGACACCTCGGCGCGGTAGCGGCGACCGAGCTGACCGAGCCACCAGAGGAAACCGGGCCGGCGGGGTGGGTGCTCGTGTCCGACCCGGAGCACGCCGTCCCGGTGCTCGACGATGACCGGCCGGCTGCTGACCCGGGTGACGTCGACCCGCGCCGGCCCGTCGGTGCCGACCACGTTGAGCCGCCCGGCGACCAGACGCACGTCGAGCCGGGTGACCGGCTCGTCGATGGTGATCCGTTGTGGTCTGTCGACCTTCCAGTTGGTCATGACGTCTCCCTCCGGGGGTCACGGCCGATGGCCGCGCCACTGCACGGAGAAAGCATAACGCGATACATCGCGATAGAACAAGACTGTCGCGAGTCACCCGCCCGTTCACCGCCCGCCGCACCGCACGGCCGGCCCGACTCACCCGCCCGACCGACCCGCCCCAGTCGGCAAGATCCACTCGTCTGGGCCGATCCAGGCGTATCCCGGCCACCGATCACCGCAACATCGGCCCACATGAGTCGATCACGTGGAACCCGCCGGGGCGATCGCGGGAGGGGCGCGATTCTGGCCTGCGGGTCAGGCGGCCAGGCCGAGGCCCGTCCCGGTAGCCGGCGGGGACACCGCACCGGGCGGAGACACCGGGCCGGGCGGAGACACCGGGCCGACGACGGCCAGGGTGGGACGGCTGACGACCGGACGCGGCGGCAGCAGGTGCACGGCCGACTCGGCGGCGCGGGCCAGCACCCGGCGGTCCGCCCCGGGGACCGGGTGCAGGGCGGCGGTCACCGCGACGTCGACCACCAGGTCCCGGGCGGCCAGCACCCGGCGCACCGAGCGCCACAGCGTGTCGTCGCCGAGGAAGGCCGCGGTGGTGGTCGTCGCCCCGGTGGCAGCGCAGCGGTAGCTGATCCGAAGCGGCACCACGGGGGCACCGGCGTCGACCGCCGCCTGGAAGGCCGCCGGCCGGAAGCCCCGGCGCGGCCGGCAGTCGGCCCAGGGGACGACACCGCACCAGGTCGTACCCTCCGGGAAGACCGCGACCGGGTGACCGGCGCGCAGGGTCGCCGCGACCCGGGCCACCGTGCGCGGCAGGTCCCGGGGCCGGGACCGGTCGACGAAGACCGTGCCACCGGCGCGGGCCAGCAGCCCCAGCACCGGCCAGTCCCGCACCTCCCGCTTGGCCAGCAGCCGGGCCGGTGCGACCGCCAGCACCGCGAAGACGTCCAGCCAGGAGACGTGGTTGGCGACCAGCAGCGCCCGCCGCCGGGGCAGCCGCCCGCGCACCACCAGCCGTACACCGAGCACCCGGACGGTCCGCCGGGCCCAGGCCCGCAGGACCGCCGCCCGCTCCGCAGCCGGCAGCACCGGCAGCAGCACGGCCAGGCCGGCCCCGGCCAGCAGCATCCCGAGTACGCCCACCAACCGCGCCACCTGCCGGGCCGGCGACACCCCGGCCCGGCCCTCCCCCGGCAGGCAGTCCGGCCCGCAGCCGGCGGTCGGGCGCCACAACTCGGCGCTCACCGGGTCACCCCGCCGAGGAAGTGCCGCCGGTAGCGCGGGTTCATCCGGTCCAACGAGAACAGCAGGTAGAAGTCGGCACAGCGGAAGTCCGGGTCGTACGCCGGTTCCCCGGCGATCCACGCGCCGAGCCGCAGGTAGCCGCGGACCAGCGGAGGGATCAGCGCCCGCCCGGCGGGGTCCGCGGTGGCCGAGGCCGGTGCCGCCGCACCCGGCTCGGCGAACCACGGCCGCAGCGGACGGACCCGCATCAGCGGGGGCGCGAGGTGCCCCGTCCGGCCCAGTGCCCACGTCTCGGCGGCGGCCCGGCCGCCGTCGTCGACCGGCACCGAGGCGCAGCCGCCCAGCCAGTTCACCCCGCGCAGGTGCAGGTAGCGGGTCAGTCCCGCCCACATCAGGTTGAGCACCGCGCCGGAGCGGTGGTCCGGGTGGACGCAGGAGCGGCCGGTCTCGACCAGCAGGTCGCGCAGCGGTTCGAGCGGGGTCAGGTCGAACTCGCCGGCGGCGTACCGGCGGTCGGTGCGGCCGGGGGGCAGCAGCCGGTAGGTGCCGACCACCGCGCCGGTGCGCTCCTCGCGGACGATCAGGTGGTCGCAGTGGACGTCGAGGTCGTCGGTGTCCAGCCCGGCGGCGCCCGGGCGCAGGGTCGCGCCGAGTTCGGTGGCGAACACCTCGTGGCGCAGGCGTTGCGCGGCCGCGACCTGGGTCGGGTCGTCGGCGATCAGCAGGGTGTATCCACTGGTCGTCAGGGGTGCGCCAGCGGCATGCAGAACAGCCATGGGACCTGTGTAGGTGCCCCGGGTTGCCGGCCCCCCGGGCACGGGTGTCGATCCGGTGAACGCCGGTCGGCGGGACCGCTCCCGGGCCTGACCAGGGTGGGGCCGGTGGGGCGGTCGGGGGGCGTGGCCGGCGCGTGCGAGGCTGCTGCGGGGGCCCGGCCGGCCGGGCCGACGACACGGTGGAGGATCGATGATCATCGAGGCGCGGTACCAGGGGCCACCCGGCACCGGCAACGGCGGCTGGAGCGCGGGGATCTTCGCCGGGGCGTACGGCGCGGACGGGCCGGTCGAGGTGACGTTGCGTCGCCCGCCGCCGCTGGACACCCCGCTCACCCTCACCGACGGCGACGTACGCGACCCCGGGGGGCACCTGGTCGCCGAGGTACGCCCGGCCGGTGATCCGCCCGCCCCGGTCCCCCCGGTGGACCCGGCGACCGCGCGGGCCGCCTCGGCGACGTACCCGGGACTGGTGGACCACCCCTTTCCCGGCTGCTACGTCTGCGGCCCGGAGCACCCGGACGGCCTGCGGATCTACCCGGGGCGGCTGCCCGACGGCCGGACCGCCGCGCCGTGGCGGGCACCCGGGCGGGTGAGCGCGCCGACGGTGTGGGCGGCGCTGGACTGTCCCGGGGGCTGGGCGGTGATCGCCCCGGGCCGGCCCTACGTGCTGGGTCGGCTCGCCGTGACGGTGGACGCGCTGCCCACGCCGGGCGGGGAGTACGTGGTCACCGGGGCGGTGGACACCGTCGAGGGACGCCTGGCGGTGGTACGTACCAGCCTCTACGACGGTGCCGGTGGGCTGCTGGGTCGGGCGCGCGCCACCTGGGTCGCGCTGCCTGCCGGGCCTCGTCCCTGAGGACGACCCGCTCCTGCCTGAGTCGGAGCAGGGCCTACCGACCGGGGCTGATGGCGTAGCTTGACCTGACCAGCGAGGCTGGCAGCGGCGCATTCCGCAACGGCGTCGCAGAACGCGGTGCCCCGTGCGCCGCCGCACGGGAGGAGAACGATGTCCGACGGGCAGTGGAGCCCCAGCACCGGCCAGATCGTCGTGTCCGGTTTGACCAAGCAGTACAAGAACGTCCGGGCGGTCGACAACCTGTCCTTCACGGTCGAGCCCGGTCGGGTGACCGGCTTCCTCGGCCCGAACGGGGCGGGCAAGACGACCACCCTGCGGATGCTGCTGAACCTGGTCACCCCGACCGGCGGCACGGCGACCATCGGCGGCCGGCGGTACGCCGACCTGACCGACCCGCTGCGGCACGTGGGCGCGGTGCTGGAGGCGTCCAGCGCGCACAAGGGCCGTACCGGCATCAACCACCTGCGGGTGATCTGCGCGGCGGCCGGCCTGCCGAAGAGCCGGGCCGACGAGGCGCTGGCCCTGGTCGGGCTCACCCCGGCGGCGAAGCGCAAGTTCAAGGGCTACTCGCTGGGCATGAAGCAGCGGCTCGGCATCGCCGCCGCGATGCTCGGCAACCCCCAGGTGCTGATCCTCGACGAGCCGGCCAACGGTCTCGACCCGGAGGGCATCCGCTGGATGCGTGGCTTCCTCAAGGGGCTGGCCCACGAGGGGCGGACCGTGCTGGTCTCCAGCCACCTGCTGTCCGAGATGCAGCTCCTCGCCGACGACGTGGTGATCATCGCGGCCGGCAAGCTGATCCGGCAGGGTCCGGTGGAGCAGGTGCTCGGCTCGATGTCGCAGGGCGGCCGGGTTCGGGTGCGCACCCCGCAGGCCGAGGAGTTGACCGTGGCGCTGCGTGAGCAGTCGGCGACGGTGGAGACCGGTGAGCACGGTGTGCTGCTGGTCAGCGGGGTGGACGCGCCGGCGATCGGCCGGGCCGCGCTGGCCGCCAAGGTCGAGTTGCACGAACTGACCCCGGAACGACCCGACCTGGAGCGGGTGTTCCTGGAGCTGACGGCCGGGAAGGCGGGCATCCGATGAACCTCGTCCGATCCGAGCTGTTGAAGATCCGCACCACCAGCACCTGGTGGATCTTCGGGCTGATCACGGTGCCGCTGTGGGCGCTCACCGCCCTGATCAACTGGTTGCAGACCGACGCGCTGGCCAGCAACAACTTCGGCGATGTGCCGGCCGACCAGGCCGACCAGATCCAGGCCGCGCAGTCGGTGGACAGCCTCGCCGCCAACGTCTACACCAACGGGCAGTTCTTCGGCCTGATGATCGTGATGCTGCTCGGCATCATCGTGGTGACCAGCGAGTTCTTCCACCAGACGGTCACCACCACCTTCCTCACCGTGCCGCACCGGACGGCGGTGATGCTGGCCAAGCTGGCCGCCGCGGCCATCCTGGCCGTGCTGTTCTGGCTGGTCACCACCGTGTTCAACCTGGCCTTCGGGGCACTGGTGATGAACAGCGTCGACCTGGGCTCGCAGCTCGGCAGCGGCGCGGTCTGGCGGGCCACCGCGCTCAACGGCCTGGCGTACCTGCTCTGGTCGGTGCTCGGCGTCGGGATCGGGGTGCTGATCCGCAGCCAGATCGGCGCCACGGTGACCGGCATCCTGCTCTACCTGGGTGGCGCGGTCGGCGCGGCCATCGCGATCAGCATCCTGGCCGCCCGCTGGGGCGACTGGATCAACGACCTCCAGGTGCTGGTGCCGTCGCTGGCGTCGTCGCTGATGGTCAGCGGCACCGAGATCCCGGGCAACCCGCCGCGCTGGGCGGGTGCGGTGGTCCTCATCGGGTACGCGGTGGTGGCCGGCGCGATCGGCACGCTCACCATGCGGCGGCGGGACATCTCCTGACCGACCCGTTCCCCGGCCGGCCCGGCGCGACGACCAGTCGCGCCGGGCCGGCGCCTTTCCGGGCGGCCCCGCCACGTGCCGCGCCACTCAGCGCAACTGCGGAAAGGAGTCATCGGAACACGAAGAGATGATTGACTTTCGGCTTCTTCTGTGAAACCGCACACCCCTTGGAGGCGGAAATGCCTATGGTGTTCGTGCGGCGTAGCCTGGGAGCCGTCGCCCGTCCACATGTACGTTCGGACGACGGCGGACACCGCGTGACACACAGACCCGCGTGAAAGAGGCGATTACCGGCCGTGTCGACCCAGCAGACTTCGCAGGAGAACCCACTGGCGGGTTTCGGCCCGAACGAGTGGATCGTCGAGGAGATGTATCAGCGCTACCTCGCCGACCCGTCGAGCGTCGACTCGGCCTGGCACGACTTCTTCGCCGACTACCGACCCGGGCCGGGCGCGGCGACCCCGCGCCCGGCTGACGCCGGGGCGGCGACGCCGGAGCCCGCCGCGCAGCAGGAGCCGGTCGCCACCGTCGCGACCGGGCCCGCCGCGAAGGCGGCGACGACCGACGCCAAGCCGGCCGCCAGCACCAGGCCGGCCGCCACCAGGTCGACCGCCACCGCCACGCCGGCCGCCGCCCCGAAGCCGGCCACCACGAAGCCGGCCACCACGAAGACCGTCCCCGGGCCCGCCGCGAAGCCGGCGGCCACGGAGAAGGCCGCCCCGGCCAAGCCGGCGGCGAAGGCGCCGACGGCCAGCGCGGCCGGCACCACACCGCTGCGCGGGGTGGCCGCCCGGATCGTGCAGAACATGGACGCCTCGCTGTCCGTGCCGACCGCCACCAGCGTGCGCGCGGTCCCGGCCAAGCTGCTGGTCGACAACCGCATCGTGATCAACAACCACCTCGCCCGGGGCCGCGGCGGCAAGGTCAGCTTCACCCACCTGATCGGGTACGCGCTGGTCCGGGCCGTGGTCGCGCACCCGGAGCTGAACAACTCGTACGCCGAGGTGGACGGCAAGCCGGCGATGGTCCGCCCGGAGCACGTGAACCTGGGCATCGCCATCGACCTGACCAAGCCCGACGGCTCCCGCAACCTGGTGGTGCCGTCCATCAAGGGCTGCGAGCAGATGGACTTCCGGCAGTTCTGGCAGGCGTACGAGGACGTGGTCCGGCGCGCCCGCCGCAACGAGCTGACCATGGAGGACCACTCGGGCACGACGATCTCGTTGACCAACCCGGGCGGCATCGGCACGGTGCACTCGATCCCCCGGCTGATGCAGGGGCAGAGCGCGATCATCGGGGTCGGCGCGATGGAGTACCCCGCGCCGTACCAGGGGATGAGCGAGGCGACCCTGGCCGAACTGGCGGTCAGCAAGATCATCACGCTGACCAGCACGTACGACCACCGGATCATCCAGGGCGCGCAGTCCGGCGAGTTCCTCAAGGTCATGCACGAGCTGCTGCTCGGCGAGCACGGCTTCTACGACGAGGTCTTCACCTCGCTGCGCATCCCGTACGAGCCGGTGCGCTGGATGCGGGACGTGGCCGTCGACTCCGAGGGCCAGATCAACAAGACCGCGCGGGTGCACGAGCTGATCCACGCCTACCGGGTCCGGGGCCACCTGATGGCCGACACCGACCCGCTGGAGTTCACCATCCGCAAGCACCCCGACCTGGACGTCCTCCAGCACGGGCTGACCCTGTGGGACCTCGACCGCACCTTCCCGGTCAACGGCTTCGCCGGCAAGCAGCGGATGAAACTGCGCGAGATCCTCGGCGTGCTGCGCGACTCGTACTGCCGTCGGCTCGGCATCGAGTACATGCACATCCAGGACCCGGAGGAGCGCCGCTGGATCCAGGAGCGGATCGAGCGGCGCTACGAGAAGCCGGCCGCCGACGAGCAGAAGCACGTGCTCAACCGGCTCAACGCCGCCGAGGCGTTCGAGACCTTCCTGCAGACCAAGTACGTCGGCCAGAAGCGGTTCTCGCTGGAGGGCGGCGAGTCGCTGATCCCGCTGCTCGGCGAGGTGCTGGAGGCGTCCGCCGAGGACGGGCTGGACGAGGTCGTCATCGGCATGGCGCACCGGGGCCGGCTCAACGTGCTGGCCAACATCGTCGGCAAGCCGTACGAGAAGATCTTCTCGGAGTTCGAGGGGCACCTCGACCCGCGCTCCACCCAGGGCTCCGGCGACGTGAAGTACCACCTGGGCCAGAACGGCAAGTTCACCACCCCGGACGGCGACCACTCGGTCAAGGTGTCGGTGGTGGCGAACCCGTCGCACCTGGAGGCCGTCGACCCGGTGCTGGAGGGCATCGTCCGGGCCAAGCAGGACCGCATCGACCTCAAGCTGGAGGGTTACACCGTGCTGCCGCTGGCGGTGCACGGTGACGCCGCGTTCGCCGGGCAGGGGGTCGTCGCCGAGACGCTCAACCTGTCCCAGCTGCGTGGTTACCGCACCGGCGGCACCGTGCACGTGGTGGTCAACAACCAGGTCGGGTTCACCACCGCCCCGGAGTACAGCCGGTCCAGCCTCTACAGCACCGACGTGGCCCGGATGATCCAGGCGCCGATCTTCCACGTCAACGGCGACGACCCGGAGACCGTGGTCCGGGTGGCCCGGCTGGCCTTCGAGTACCGCCAGGCGTTCAACAAGGACGTCGTGATCGACATGGTCTGCTACCGGCGGCGCGGCCACAACGAGGGCGACGACCCGTCGATGTCCAACCCCCAGATGTACAAGATCATCGACTCGAAGCGGTCGGTCCGCAAGCTCTACACCGAGGAGCTGATCGGCCGGGGCGACATCACCGTCGAGGACGCCGAGGAACTGCTGCGCGACTACCAGGCACAGCTGGAGCGGGTTTTCAAGGCCACCCGGGACGCCGCCACCACCCCGCGCCAGGTCAGCCGGCCCAGCCGCGCCGAGGAGCCGGAGCCGCAGGTGCAGACCGCCACCTCCACCGCCGTGGTCAAGGCCATCGGCGAGGCGCACGTCAACCTGCCCGAGGGCTTCACCCCGCACAAGCGCATCCAGCAGTTGCTCGACCGGCGGGCCAGGATGTCCGCCGAGGGCAACATCGACTGGGGGTACGGCGAGATCATCGCCTTCGGCTCGCTGCTGCACGATGGGATCACCGTCCGGCTCGCCGGGCAGGACTCCCGCCGGGGCACCTTCGTCCAGCGGCACGCCTCGATCGTCGACGCCAGGACCGGCGAGGACTACCTGCCGCTGAAGTCGCTCACCGCCGACGGCGAGCGGTCCCGGTTCTTCGTGCACGACTCGCTGCTGAGCGAGTACGCCGCGATGGGCTTCGAGTACGGCTACTCGGTGGAGAACGTCAACGCGCTGGTCTGCTGGGAGGCGCAGTTCGGTGACTTCGTCAACGGCGCCCAGTCGGTGATCGACGAGTTCATCTCCTCCGGCGAGGTGAAGTGGGGCCAGCGTTCCGCGGTCACCCTGCTGCTGCCGCACGGCCACGAGGGCCAGGGCCCGGACCACACCTCCGGCCGCCCGGAGCGGTTCCTCCAGCTCTGCGCCGAGGACAACATGCGGGTGGCCATCCCGACCACCCCGGCGAACTACTTCCACCTGCTGCGCCGCCAGGCCCTGTCGCCCAAGCGCAAGCCGCTGGTGGTGTTCACGCCGAAGTCGCTGCTGCGGCACAAGCTCTGCGTCAGCCCGGTGGAGGACTTCACCACCGGCACCTTCGCACCGGTGCTGGCCGACCCGACCGGGCCCGCCCCGGAGCAGGTCAAGCGGGTGCTGCTCTGCTCGGGCAAGGTCTACTACGACCTCTTCCAGGCCCGGCAGGAGCGGGGGGTCACCGACACCGCGATCATCCGGCTCGAGCAGCTCTACCCGATGCCGGTGCAGGAGATCCGGGACGCGCTGGCGGCGTACCCGAACGCGGAGGACTTCGCCTGGGTGCAGGAGGAGCCGGCCAACCAGGGGGCGTGGAGCTTCGTCGCGCTCAACCTGCTGGAGCACCTGGCCGACGTCCGGCTGCGCCGCATCTCCCGGCCCGCCGCCGCCGCCCCGGCGGTCGGCTCGGCCAAGATGCACGAGGTGGAGCAGACCGCGCTGATCGACGCCGCGCTGCCCCGCCCCTGATCCGATCCCCATCCACCCACCCGGCCCGCCCCTGTCCAGGGCGCGGGCCGGGCCCGTCAGCGAGGAACGAGGAACACGGTGTACTTCACCGATCGTGGGATCGAGGAACTGGTGCAGCGGCGGGGCGACGAGCAGGTGACCCTGGAGTGGTTGGGCGAGCGGCTGCGCGACTTCGTCGACCTCAACCCGGAGTTCGAGACGCCGGTCGAGCGGTTCGCCACCTGGCTGGCCCGGCTCGACGACCTCGACGAGGACTGATCCGGCACCGCCCCCGCACCGGCGCGGGGGCGGTCAGCCGTTGCGTACCGCCGGTTCCAGGCCGGTACGCCGCAGCTTCTGCCAGCCCAGCCGTCCGCCGGTCAGCGCGGTGACCACCGCCTGCACCATCACCAGGTACATCAGCTGCCGGTAGACGAACTGTTGCAGGGGCAGCACCCACAGCACGCCGAGCTTCTCCCGGTCCAGCCGGAACGCCACCACGGCGGTGAGGGTCTGCACGCCGAGCATGACCAGCCAGGCCACCGCCGTGGCCCGGCGGTCGAGGAAGAACAGGCCGTACAGGGCCAGCAGGTCGATCACCGGCGCGAGCAGCGGCAGCAGCACCCCGAAGAGGCTGAGGAAGAACAGGCAGCGCCTGGTGAACCGGCCGGACGCGCCCCGGTCGAGCACCGAGCGCCGGTGCTTCCACATCGCCTGCATGGTGCCGTAGCTCCACCGGTAGCGCTGCTTCCAGAGCTGTCCCATGGTCGCCGGGGCCTCCGTCCAGGCGCGGGCGGTCTCCTCGTAGACCACCTTCCAGCCGGCCCGGCCCAGGGCGATGGTGATGTCGGTGTCCTCGGCGAGGGTGTCGTCGGTCATCCCTCCGGCGTAGCGCAGCGCCTCCCGCCGGAACCCGCCGATCGCGCCCGGCACGGTGGACATGCAGCGCAGCGTCTCGTAGAGCCGCCGGTCGAGGTTGAACCCGATGACGTACTCGATGTGCTGCCACTTGGCGATCAGGCTGCGCCGGTTGCCGACCTTGACGTTGCCGGCCACCGCGCCGACCTGCGGGTCGGCGAAGGGCTGCACCAGCCGGCGGACCGCGTCGGGCTCGAAGACGGTGTCCCCGTCGACCATCACGATCAGGTCGTGCCGGGCCAGCGCCAGGCCGGTGTTCAGGGCGCTGGGCTTGCCGCCGTTGGGCTTGCGGACCACCCGGACGTTGGGCAGGCCGAGCGCGTCGACGATGTCGGCGGTGCCGTCGGTGGAGCCGTCGTCGACGACGATCACCTCGATCCCGCCCGGATGGTCGCCGCCGGCCAGCGAGCGGACCGCCGCGGCGATCCCCTCCTTCTCGTTGTACGCCGGGACGATCACCGAGACCGGCGCGGTGACCGGCGGCCCCCAACTCCAGTCCCTGGCCCGCCGCCGACGGGCGTGCCGCCCGGCCAGCACGAACAGCACGAGGGTACGGCCCACGGTGAGCACGCCGACGACGACGAAGAGCACACCGAACACGGTCAGCATGCGGTCGGCGCCCTGCACCGCCCAGATCAGCGTCCGGCCGCGCCACCGTTCCCCGGTGCCGGCGGGGGTGGCGGCGTCCATCCGGTGGTCGACCCCGGCGGCGGCGAAGGCGAGGTTCAGCCCCTCGGTCGCGGTGACGAACCGGTACCCCCGTTCCTTCATCATCGGGATGAACCGGTCGAGGGCGGCGACGGTCTGCGACCGGTCTCCGCCGGCGTCGTGCCAGAGGGTGACCGCACCGGAGTCCCCGTCGGGGGCGGCGTTCGCCACGATCCGGTCCACTCCGGGCAGCGACCAGTCCTGGCTGTCGGTGTCGTTGAGGAAGGTCAGGTAGCCCAGGTCACCGGCGGCGGTGACGACCGGCCAGTCCCGGTTGTCGATCGCGCCCGGGTGCGACGAGTACGGGAAGCGCACCAGCGAGGTCCGCATCCCGGTGGCCCCGGCCACGGCGAGCTGGGTCTGGGCGTACTCCAGGCGTTGCCGCCACGCCGGCAGTTCGGCGAGGTCGGGGTGGGTGAAGGTGTGCACGCCGAGCTGGTGTCCGCCGTCGGTCAGCTCACGGGCCACCTCGGGGTGCCGGGCGACCTGCGAGCCGAGCACGAAGAACGTGCCCTTGACCTGGTGGGCGTTCAGGACCTTGAGCACCTCGCGGGTCCAGACCGGGTCCGGGCCGTCGTCGAAGGTCAGCGCGATGGTGCGCGGCGGCAGCCGGTAGGAGCGGACCAGCTCGCTGCTGGCGCTGATGATCGGCCCGCCGGTCACCACCGAGGTGGGCACCTCCCGCTGCCCGGCGGCGCTGTCCCGGCGGTCCGGGGCGAAGGAGGCGTTGGCGTACGCGCCGACCAGCAGCACACCGGCCAGCAGCGCGAGGACCGTGCCCAGCAGGATTCCGCTCGGCGGCGGCACCGGCCGACGCCGCCGGGCGGGGCCGGGGGCGCGACGACGGGTGGTCGGGCCGGCCGGCTCAACCATCGACGCGGACGCCGTCGGCACCGCCGGGTAGCGGGTCGGGCAGGGTGGGTGGCTCGTCGGTGGGCGTCGGCGGGTTCGGCGTCGTGGCCTCCGGTGTCGGCCGGGTCGGCCGGGGCGATGCCGTAGAGGTGGCCGGGCTGCGGCCCGGTGACCGGCTGGCGCTCGCCGACGGTGAGGGGCTGGCGGTGCCCCGGGTGGCGGACGGGGTGACCGGGGCGACGGCCGGCCCGCTCCCCCGGGGCGCCCGCGGGGTGACGGTCGGTGCCCCGGCGCCGGTGGTCGTGGCGGGGGCCGCCGGGGTGGTGGCCGTCCGGGCCGGCGGTTCCGACCGCTCCGGCTGCGCGACCTCGTCCACGAAGGGGAGCACCGCGTGCGGGGCGATGCCCCCGGCGAAGCTGATCCCGACCAGCCCGGAGTAGATCAGGACCACCAGCCCCAGGGCGTACGCGAGCCATCGCAGCCGGGAGTGGCGGCGACCGCTGGGGTCGACGAAGACGGGGACCGGCCGGGGTACGGCGGCGATCAACGCGGTGGGGCCGTCGGTCGGGCCGGCGGTGCGGTCGAGCACCACGGTCGGGCCATCGACCACCGTCACGTCATCGATACAATGTGGATCAGCAGCCGACCGAACACCGAGCGCGCCCACCGGCTTCGATCCTTTGGATGGCGCATTTTTCCTGCTCAGGCGGTCGGCAGTCATGGGATGCGAGTTTAGGCACGAGGATCACTCAGCTTCCAGCTCGTCCCACGAATGAGACTCGGGTCGCACCTGCGGGTGACGATTCAGGACGAAGGTCCCGGGCGGGACCCGACGTGATCTCCTAGGGTGGTGCCGTGGCCCGCAGCGTCTACCTGACCAGCGTGGGGTCCGGCGGGGGTAAGTCGACCATCGCCCTCGGCCTCGCGGAACTCCTCTCCCGGCAGGTCGAACGGATCGGCGTGTTCCGACCGCTGGTCTCCGACACCGGCGACGACCCGATCCTCACCCTGCTGCACGACCGCTACCGGATCGACCTGCCCCAGGCCGACCTGACCGGCACCACGTACACCGAGGCGGCGGCCCTGGTCGCCGACGGCCGGCGGGAGGAGCTGATCTCCCGGATCGTCGAGCGGTACCGGGCGGTGGAACGGCGCTGCCCGGCGGTGATCGTGGTGGGCAGCGACTTCACCGACGGCGGGGACACCGCCGGCCCCCGGGAGCTGGCCTTCAACGCCCGGCTGGCCACCGAGTTCGGCAGCGTCGTGGTGCCCGTGGTCGACGGCTTCGGGCAGCAGCCGGACGCGGTCACGGCGGCGGCGCGCGGCGCGTACCACGATCTGGCCGACCTGGGCGCGACGGTGCTGGCGGTGATCGCCAACCGGGTGACCGGGGCACTGACCCTGCCGGAGCTGCCCGTCCCCGCGTACGCCATCCCGGAGGTGCCGAGCGTGTCCGCGCCGACGGTGGCCGAGGTGGCGGCGGCGCTCGACGCCACCCTGCTGGCCGGGGACGACGCCGCCCTCGGCCGGGACGTGCTCGACTACGTGGTCGGCGCGGCGCACGTGCCGATCCTGCTCGACCACCTCACCGAGGGGGCCCTGGTGATCACTCCGGGCGACCGGGCCGACCTGCTGGTCGCGGCGGCCACCGCGCACGTGGCCGGGCAGGTCTCGCTGGCCGGCGTGGTGCTCACCCTCGGCGAACAGCCCGACCCCCGGGCGATGCGCCTGGTCGAGCGGCTCAACACCGGCTTCGCCGTGCTCTCGGTGACCAGCGACAGCTACGACACGGTCGAGGCGTCCAGCCACATCGAGGGCCGGCCCGGCCCGGCCAACCCGCGCAAGGTGGAGGCCGCGCTCGGCGCGTTCGAGGGCCACGTCGACACCGTCGACCTGGCCCGCCGGCTGCGGGTCAGCCGCTCCGAACGGGTCACCCCGCTGATGTTCGAGTACGACCTGATCGACCGGGCCCGCGCCGACCGCCGCCGGCTGGTGCTGCCCGAGGGCACCGACGAGCGCATCCTGCGGGCCACCGAGATCCTGCTCCGCCGGGGGGTGGCCGACCTGACCCTGCTCGGCCGCCCCGACGAGGTGGCCCGCCGCACCCGCGAGCTGGGTATCGACCTGACCGGCGCGCAGGTGGTCGACCCGGCCGGCAGCGCCTGGCGGGACGAGTTCGCCACCCGGTACGCGCAGTTGCGCGCCCACCGGGGCATCACCGTCGAGCTGGCGTACGACATCATGGCCCAACCCAACTACTTCGGCACCATGATGGTGGCCACCGGGCACGCCGACGGGATGGTCTCCGGGGCCACCCACACCACGGCCGCCACCATCCGCCCCGCCTTCGAATTCATCCGTACCGTGCCGGGCGTCTCGGTGGCCTCCAGCGTGTTCTTCATGCTGCTCGCCGACCGGGTGCTGGTCTACGGCGACTGCGCGGTCAACCCCGACCCGGACGCCGCCCAGCTCGCCGACATCGCCATCTCCTCGGCCGACACGGCGGCCCGGTTCGGCATCGAACCCCGGGTGGCGATGCTGTCCTACTCGACCGGGGACTCCGGCGCGGGGGTCGACGTGGAGAAGGTCGCCACCGCCACCAGGCTGGTCCGCGAACGCCGGCCCGACCTGCTGGTCGAGGGGCCGATCCAGTACGACGCGGCGGTCGACCCGCAGGTCGCGGCGACGAAACTGCCGAGCAGCACGGTCGCCGGCCGGGCCACCGTGTTCATCTTCCCGGACCTCAACACCGGCAACAACACGTACAAGGCGGTGCAGCGGTCGGCGGGGGCGGTGGCCGTCGGCCCGGTGATGCAGGGCCTGCGCCGGCCGGTCAACGACCTGTCCCGGGGCGCGAAGGTCGCCGACATCGTCAACACGGTGGCGATCACCGCCATCCAGGCGGCCGGATCGTCGGAGGAGGGGTCGTGACCGACCGGGTGCTGGTACTCAACTGCGGATCGTCGTCGGTGAAGTACCGGCTCTACGCCGGGGGGTCGACGGTCGACTCGGGCACCGTGGAGCGGGTCGGTGAGCCGGGCGGCGGTCCGCCCGACCACGCCACCGCCGTCCGGGAGATCCTCGGCCGGCTCGACCTGACCGGGCTGACCGCGGTGGGACACCGGGTGGTGCACGGCGGCCGACGGTTCAGCGCGCCGGTGCGGATCGACGACGCCGTCGTCGCCGCGATCGGGGAACTGGTGCCGCTGGCCCCGCTGCACAACCCGGCCAACCTGGCCGGCATCGCGGCCACCCGGGAACTGCTGCCGGACGTCGCCCAAGCGGCGGTCTTCGACACCGCCTTCCACCACACCCTGCCCGAGTCCGCCGCCACGTACGCCATCGACCTGGAGACCGCCCGCCGGCACGACATCCGCCGGTACGGCTTCCACGGCACCTCGCACGCGTACGTGTCGCGGCGCACCGCCGAGCTGCTCGACCGGCCGTACGACCGGCTGCGCACCATCAGCCTGCACCTGGGCAACGGGGCGAGCGCCTGCGCGGTGGACGGCGGACGCAGCGTGGCCACCTCGATGGGCATGTCGCCGCTGGAGGGGCTGGTGATGGGCACCCGCAGCGGGGACCTCGACCCGACGGTCATCTTCCACCTGCGCCGCGAGGGCGGAATGGGCGTCGACGAGATCGACGACCTGCTCAACCACCGCAGCGGGCTGCTCGGCCTCACCGGGGTCAACGACATGCGGGAGGTGCAGTCCCGGCGGGCCGCCGGGGATCCCGCCGCCGTGCTCGCCTTCGACGTCTACTGCCGGCGGATCACCGGCTACGTCGGGGCCTACCACGCGCTGCTGGGCGGGGCGGACGCGATCACCTTCACCGCCGGGGTGGGCGAGCGCTCCCCCGAGGTGCGCGCCGCCGCCCTGGCCGGGCTGGACCGGCTCGGCATCGCCGTCGACCCGGACCGCAATGCCGGCACCGGCGACCGGGTGATCTCACCGGCCGGCGCGCCGGTCAGCGTCTGCGTGGTCGGCACCGACGAGGAGCGGGAGATCGCCCGGCAGACCCGCACGGTGCTGGCCGGGGCGGACCGGGTGGCGGAGCCGGACCGACCGGGGCGGTGACCACCGTCGTCCGGACGGCCGGGCCGGACCGGCCCGCCGACCACCTACCGTGCAGGCATGGGGGTGAGGCGGCTGTGCGCCGTGGTGCTGGCCGCGCTGCTCGCCGGCTGCGGCCCGGCCACCGCCGCCACCGACCCACCGCCACCGCCGCCGGCCCGGCACGCCCCGGACCACGCCCTGCCGGTCGCGGTACGTACGTTCACCGTCGACCCGGCCGGGCCGCGCCCGCTGCCGGTGACGCTCTGGTACCCGGGCGTGGGTGGCCGGGTCGCCCCGGGCCGGTTCCCGGTGGTGGTGCACAGCCACGGCCTGCACAGCCTCCCCGCGCTGCACGCCGCGTTGGCCGTCAGGTGGGCCGCCGCCGGTTTCGTGGTGGCCGCGCCGACCTACCCGTACACCAACCGGCGGGCGGCCCGGTTCGACCGCGCCGACGTCCGTAACCAGCCCGCCGACGGCTGGCGGGTGATCCGGCACCTGGTCCGGTTGGACGCCCGCGCCGGTGACCCGCTCGCCGGGCACCTGGACGTGGGCCGGTTCGCGGCGACCGGGCACTCGGCGGGTGGTTTCACCACGGCCGGCATGTTCACCTCCGGCCACCCGGCCCGGCTGCGCTCCGGCGTGATCATCGCCGGGGGTGGACTGGCCGGCGCGTTCGCCGGGCCGGGTGCCCCGCTGCTGTTCGTGCACGGCACCGCCGACCCGGTGGTGCCGCTGGCCGTCGGCCGGGCGGGCTACCGGCGGGCGGGCGGCCCGAAGGCGTTCCTCAGCGTGCTCGGGCAGGGGCACGGCGAATACCTCATCCCGGGCCGGCCGGGCTTCGAGCAGGTGATCGCCACCGTGACCGATTTCCTGCGGTGGACCCTCTACGACGACCGGGACGCCGGCCGGCGGCTGCGCTCCGACGCCACCCGCCCCGGCGTCACCACCCTCGACGACCGGTTGGCCGACGCCGGACCGTAGCCCGCCGGGCAGCCACGACGGGCAGGCACAATCGTTCTCATGTCCCGTCGTCGTATCCCGGTCCTGCTGACCGCCGTGCTGCTCGCCGCCGGCCCGGTCGGCTGCTCGGCGTCGCCGTCCGCGCCCCCCGCCGCCCCGTCGCCGACGCCGGAGGCGACCGCGCCGCAGGCCGCACCGCAGGCGTCGAGCGTTCCCGCCGGGACCGCGCCGACGCGGGCGTTCGCGGTCGGCGTACGGCAGCTCACGCTCAACCGGGGCGGCGACCGCCCGCTGCCGGTGACGCTCTGGTATCCGGCCCGGGGCACCGCCGGTGGGACGGCGCAGCGCGACGCCCCGGTGGCGGCCGGACGGTTCCCGGTGGTGGCGTTCAGCCACGGCCTCGACGGCCGGCCGACCGACTACCGGGCGTTGACCACCCGCTGGACGGCGGCCGGTTTCGTGGTGGCCGCGCCGATGTTCCCGCACACCGGCAAGGGCACCGACGGCAGCGTCCTGGACGTGCTCAACCAGCCCGCCGACGTGTCGTACGTGCTGGACAAGGTGCTGGCGCTGGACGCGAAGGCCGGTGACCCGCTGCGCGGCCGGCTGGCCACCGACCGGGTGGCCGCGGCCGGGCACTCGGCCGGCGGGGTGACCACCATCGGCCTGTTCACCACCGGCCGGGACGAGCGGCTGCGCGCCGGGGTGGTCCTCGCCGGGACGGGGCTGGGCGTGGGTACGGCCTTCGCCGGGGCCGCCGCCCCGCAGCTCTTCGTGCACGGCCGGGCCGACGAGGTGGTCGACTACGCCGCTGGCAAGGCCGTCTACGACGCGGTGCCGTGGCCCAAGGCGATGCTCAGCCTGACCAGGGGCGACCACGGCCGGATCCTGCTCGGTGACGACACGGCCCTGCGGGTGGTCTCCGACACCATCGTCGAGTTCCTCCGCTGGACGCTCTACGGCGACGCGGCCGCCCGGGACCGGCTGCCCGCCTCGGCCACCCGGGGCGACATCGCCACCCTCGACGACCGCCTCTGAGCACGGGTCAGGCGGTGTGGTCGACCACGACCTTGCCGAAGACCGCACCGGAGTGCAGCCGGGCGAAGGCGTCGGCCACCCGGCTGAACGGGACCACACTGTCGACCACCGGGCGTACCTCGTGCTCGGCGCAGAAGGCGAGCAGTTCGGTCAGCTCGTCCGGGGTGCCCATCGAGGTGCCGAGGATCTCCAGCTGCATGGCGAAGACCCGGCGCAGGTTCACCGGCGGCAGGTGACCTGAGGTCGCCCCGGCGACCACGATCCGGGCCATCGGGGCGGCCGACTTCAACGAGTGGTCGAAGGTGGCGGCACCGACCGTCTCGATCACCACGTCGACCCGCTCCGGCAGCCGGGCGCCGGGTTCCAGGGCGGTCGCACCCAGCGCGGCGACGCGGTCCCGCTTGGCGGCGTCGCCGCTGGTGGCGTACACCCGCTTGCCCAGCGCCAGGCCGAGCGCGACGGCGGCGGTGGCGACCCCGCCGCCGGCCCCCTGCACCAGCACCGCCTCGCCGTCGGCGATCCGGCCCCGGGTGGTGAGCATCCGCCAGGCGGTGAGCCAGGCGGTCGGCAGGCAGGCCGCGTCGGTCGCCGACAGGCCGGCGGGCAGCGGCAGCAGGTTCATCCGGGGTACGGCCACCCGCTCGGCCAGCGTGCCCTGGTAGTGCTCGGAGAGGATCGAGACGCCCCGCGGGTCGCCGGGGGTGGGCAGCACCGGGTAGATCACCACCTCGTTGCCGTCCGGGTCGGTGCCGACCGCGTCGCAGCCGAGGATCATCGGCAGTTGACCGTCGGCGAGCCCCACCCCGCGCAGCGACCACAGGTCGTGGTGGTTGAGCGAGCTGGCCCGCACCTGCACCGTCACCCAGTCGTCGTCGAGGTGGGCGGGCTCGGGACGGTCGCCGACGGTGAGCGCGGCGAGCGGGTTGTCGGCGTCGAACCGGGAGGCATAGGCGGCACGCATGATCCGCACCGTAACAGCGGAACGATCGTTCACGAAGGGTCCGGGCCGGCCGGCCCGGACCCTTCGCACCTGCTCGCAGGGCGCGTCGTGCGCCCGTCGCCTGTCGCTCAGGCGCGGGCGACGCCGTCGTGGCGGGCCGCCTGGGCCACCGCCGCCGCCACCGCCGGGGCGACCCGGGGGTCGAGCGGGGACGGCACGATGGCGTCGGCGCTGAGCGACCCGTCGACCACCCCGGCGATCGCGTCGGCGGCGGCCACCTTCATCCCGTCGGTGATCCGGGTGGCCCGGGCGTCCAGCGCGCCCCGGAACACCCCGGGGAAGGCGAGCACGTTGTTGATCTGGTTGGGGTAGTCGCTGCGTCCGGTGGCGACCACCGCCGCGTGCCGGGCGGCGACCTCCGGGTCCACCTCGGGGGTGGGGTTGGCCAGCGCGAAGACGATGCCGCCCGGGGCCATCCCGGCGACCGCCGCCTCGGGGATCAGCCCGCCGGAGACGCCGATCAGCACGTCCGCGCCGCGCAGCGCCTCGGTGACGTCACCGCGCCGGCCCTGCGCGTTGGTGGTCGCGGCGAGGTGCGCCTTGGTCTCGGTCAGGTCGTCGCGGTGCCGGCCGATCACGCCCCGGGAGTCGCAGACCACCACCTGTTCGGGGTCCACTCCCCCGGCGACGAGCATGTGGGTGACCGCGACCCCGGCCGCGCCGGCCCCGCTGACCGTCACCCGCAGGTCGCCGAGCTTGCGGTTGAGCAGGCTGGCCGCGTTGCGCAGCGCGGCCAGCACCACGATCGCGGTGCCGTGCTGGTCGTCGTGGAAGACCGGGATGGGCAGCGCCTCGTCGAGCCGCCGTTCCACCTCGAAGCAGCGCGGGGCGCTGATGTCCTCCAGGTTGATCCCGCCGAACGAGGGGGCGAGGGCCCGGACCGTCGCCACGATCTCGTCGACGTCCTGGGTGTCCAGACAGACCGGCACCGCGTCGACGCCGGCGAACTGCTTGAACAGCACCGCCTTGCCCTCCATCACCGGCAGCGCCGCGCGGGGGCCGATGTTGCCGAGGCCGAGCACTGCGGAGCCGTCGGTGACGACGGCGACGGTGTGCGACACCCAGGTGTAGTCGTCGACGAGGGCGGGGTCGGCGGCGATCGCCTCGCACACCCGGGCCACCCCCGGGGTGTACGCGAGCGAGAGGTCCTCGCGGCTGGTCAGCGGGACGGTCGAGGCGACGGCGAGCTTGCCGCCGAGGTGCAGTCGGAAGACGGGATCAGCGGGATCCACGGTGGACGCAGACATGGTGACTCCAGGATCTGTCGAGCAGACGGAGCGGCCGGCGCGAGGGCGCGAGGTGAGGCGGAGCGGCGACACGCGGTACGGGGGTCACCCGGGCACCTCCCGAGCATAGTCAGGCCACCGGTAGCGGGTTGTGAGGAGGGTCATATCGGTGCGGCGGCCGGCCGACCGGGGCGGGGCCAGTAGCGCAGGACCACCCGGCCCAGCACGTCGGCCACCCCGTACGCCCGGGAGTCGTCGGTGACCAGCGCGTTGTCACCGTGCAGCCACCACCCGCCGTCCTGCGGGCGCACGGCGCGCTTGACCACCAACAGGTCCGGGCGGCTGCGGAACACGGCCACCACCACGTCGCCGGGGCGGACGGGCCGGCCACCCCGGCGGACCAGCAGCGCGTCGCCGTGGCGCAGGGTGGGTGACATGGACGGCCCGGTCACGCCGACGGCGGTGAACGGGGCGCGCGACCGAAGGGTGGGACCGGAGCCGCCGACCGTCACGAGGTTTCCCCTCCGTCCCTGCCGGGGACGTCCTCAGGAGTAATGTCGGCTCGGATCATCGCAAACATCCCATGGAGGAGCCTGATGCGACTTCCCCGCATCCTTTCGCCCCGTGTGACCGCCAGCGCACACTGTGACCTGCCCTGCGGCGTCTACGACCCGGCGCAGGCCCGGATCGAGGCCGAGTCGGTCAAAATGATCTGCGAGAAGTACCAGGCGAACACGGACCCCGAGTTCCGCACCCGGGCGATCCTGATCAAGGAGCAGCGCGCCGACCTGGTCAAGCACCACCTGTGGGTGCTCTGGACCGACTACTTCAAGCCGCCGCACTTCGAGAAGTACCCGCACCTGCACCAGCTGTTCAACGAGGCCACCAAGGCGGCCGGCGCGGCCGGCGCCAAGGGTGCGACCGACCCGGCCAAGGCCGACGAGCTGCTCCAGAAGATCGACGAGATCTCCAAGATCTTCTGGGAGACCAAGCAGGCGTGAGCCTGCCCACCACGGCACCGACGATCCGGCCGGCGCGTCCCGGGGACGTGCCGGCCATCGTCGCGATGGTGCACGAGCTGGCCGACTACGAGCAGGCCGCCGACCGCTGCGGGCTGACCCCGGCCCAGCTCGACACCGCCCTGTTCGGGCCGGCCCCGGCGCTGTTCGGGCACGTCGCGGTGGACGACGACGACCAGCCGGTCGGCTTCGCGCTGTGGTTCCTCAACTTCTCCACCTGGGCCGGCGTGCACGGCATCTACCTGGAGGACCTGTACGTCCGCCCGGCGTGGCGGGGTACCGGGGCCGGCCGGGCGCTGCTGGCCACCCTCGCCGGGATCTGTGTGGAGCGCGGCTACCGGCGGCTGGAGTGGTGGATGCTCGACTGGAACCCGGCCGCCCGGTTCTACGCCTCGATCGGGGCCGAGCCGATGACCGAGTGGGTGCCCTACCGGCTCGACGGGGCGGCCCTGCACGGCCTCGCCGCCGAAGGGGTGACGTCGGCCACGCGTCTGTCCGACCGGCCGGGTAGAGTCCCGGACCGGGGGGATGAGGCGTGACTCAACTGACCGGCCAGCCAGCGACCGACGACGACGTCGTGCACCTCACCGTGCCCGCCGACGGCGGCTACCTGGGCGTGCTGCGCACCGCCACGGCGGGGCTCGCGGCCCGCCTCCAGTTCGCGCTCGACGAGATCGAGGATCTGCGGATCGCGGTCGACGAGGCGTGCGCGATGCTGCTCGCCATCGCCACCCGCGACGCCGAGTTGGAGTGCCGGTTCGCGGTCACCGAGGACGCACTGACCGTCGAGGTGACGGTGCCGACCGTGCGTGGCGCGGCCCTGCCGGGGGAGTCCTCGTTCGCCTGGAAGGTGCTCACCGCGCTGACCACGGCGGCGGCGGCCGAGTCCACCCCGGGCCGGGCCACCATCTCGCTGCTCACCCGCCGCTCCGCCGGCTACTGACCGCCCGCCGCCGGCTTCGCGCCGCGGCGGCGGCGTGGGTCAGCCGAAACCCAGGGCCCGGGTGGTCGGCGGGCTGACCAGCAGCGCGCAGACGCCCACCCCGAGCACGATCAGGGGTACGCCGAGCCAACCCAGCCCGCCGGTGATCATGAACCAGCCGACCGGCACCAGCATCAGCTCCAGCACCATCGCCGGGGCGCGGGCACCGGCGCGGCGGCGGGCCAGCGCCCCGCCCAACGCCCAGAGCGCAACCGCACCGGCGATGGCGAAGCCGGTCACGAAGAGTGCCGAGACCAGGTCGGTCTTGGTGGCGGTGAGGTCGGCCCAGACCAGCCAGCCGGCGACCAGCGCCAGGGCGACGGCCTCGGCCCGCAGCAGGCGTACCGCCCAGCGCAGGGTGTCGGGAACCGGCGCGGAGTCGATCGTCACGCGGGCCACGATACCCCTGCCCCATCACGTAAAGTGCCGGCCATGCGGGCCGTCCTGGTGGTCAATCCGAAGGCCACCACCACCAGCGAACGCAGCCGGGACGTGCTGGTCCGGGCACTGCGCAGCCAAGTAGACCTGTCGGTGCGGTACACCCGACGCCGGGGCCACGCCACCGACCTGGCCCGGGAGGCCGCCCAGGAAGGCGTCGACCTGGTGGTCACCCTGGGTGGTGACGGCACGGTCAACGAGGTGGTCAACGGCCTGATGACCGCCGATCCCCCGACGATCCGCACCGGCGGCTCCCCGGCGGAGCGGCTGCCGGCGCTGGCCACCGTGCCGGGCGGCTCGACGAACGTCTTCGCCCGCGCTCTCGGGCTGCCCAGGGAGTGGGCGGACGGCACCAGCATGATCCTGGAGGCGTTGCGGCTGGGCCGGTCCCGCACGATCGGGCTGGGCCGGGCCGACGACCGCTACTTCACCTTCTGCGCCGGCTTCGGCCTGGACGCGGCGGTGATCCATCGGGTGGAGCAGGCCCGGCGGCGGGGGCGGGTCTCCTCCCCCGCGCTCTACTTCCGTTCCACCCTGAGTCACTACTTCCTCGGTGCCGACCGGCGGCATCCGGCGATCAGCCTGGAGCGGCCGGGCGAGCCGGCCGAGGCCGAGCTGGCGACCGTGATCATCCAGAACACCGCGCCGTGGACGTACCTCGGCGACCGGGAGGTCAACCCGAACCCGGCGGCGTCGTTCGATCTCGGGCTGGACGTGATGGCGCTCCGTCAGCTCCGCGTCGCCAGCACGACACGCACGGTGACACAGTTCCTCTCCCGACACCCCGACCCGCGTGGCAAGCAGGTGCTCCGGTTGCACGATCTGGAGGAGTTCACGCTGGTCTCGGCCCGCCCGCAGGCCTTCCAGCTGGACGGGGACTACCTCGGCGAGCGACACAAAGTCAGATTCACCTCCGTTTCCGGCGCACTGAGAGTAATCTGCTAGGTCTCGGGTAACGCCCTAGGTCGAGCGGTCGGGACACCGCGCGGCGCGGTGGCCGCCACACCGAGGAGGAGTGTCGGAAATGTCAGCAATGTCACGCGGACTGTACTATATTGATCCTCGACTGTGGTACGCCGGGTGACAGGGAAGCCTGAAAACCGGACAAAAAGGTCGTGAGCTTGCTCACCGAGCGGAGTTTTTCCGAGCGTCACCCCTTGACATCGCGTTCGTTCGTGAAAGTATTCACAAGCGAACTTGAGTTACCGGGACATTGCCTGGATATGCTCGGCCGGTTGAGCAGTTCCAGCAGGCCCAGGCGCCGAAAACGAGTCTGCTCACGCATTGCCGAATAGTCGTATGCGAACCGTGACGACCGGCACTGCGGACGGATATAAGAAAAGCACCAGCGTTACTGCCATCCATCCAGAATGAGGAGTGTTGCCGCCATGGACTGGCGTCACAATGCCGTCTGCCGCGACGAGGACCCGGAGCTGTTCTTCCCGATCGGGACGTCCGGCCCTGCTGTCCTGCAGGTCGAGCAGGCCAAGGCCGTCTGCCGGCGCTGCTCCGTGACCGATCAGTGCCTCCAGTGGGCACTGGAGTCCGGTCAGGACGCCGGCGTCTGGGGCGGGATGAGCGAGGAGGAGCGCCGCGCGGTCAAGCGCCGTGGCGGTCTCCGGGTGCTGCGCGCTCACTCCGCCTGAAAAAACCGATCACACACGCTGTTCGCCCCGGCCGGGTCCGCCCGCCGGGGCGTTCTGCTGCCCGCACCCCCGTGATCAGAATTCGTCAATGCATTGTCGCGAGACAATTACCGACGGTAATGAACACGTGAGTGACTCCGGTCACCCGTCACCCGACGTGTCGACGCGGCGCAGCACCAGATCCACCAGATCCGGGGAGTCGTTCAGCGGGGCGCTGACGGCCACCGCCCCGGCCCGCTCCGCCGCCACCACCACCGCGTCGTGGAACAGCCCCGGCGCGAGGAAGTACGCCACCACCGCCACCCGGCGCGCACCGGCCGCCCGTAGCCGGGTCACCGCCACATCGGCCATCGGCGGGGCCGCCGAGGCGTACGCCACCGTGCAGGGCACCCCGTACCCGGCGGAGAGGGCGGCGGCGACCCGCCCCACCGACCCCCGGGCCCGCGCGTCCCGGGTGCCCGCCGCCGCCAGCACCAACGCGTCCACCGGCCCCGGCCACGCCTGCGCCAGCCGGTGGCCCAGCCCGGCCAGCAATCCGGCGTCCACCGTCCCGTCGGCCGGCCCGAGCACGTCGGTCACCCGTACCGTCAGCCCGGGAGCGGCCTCCCGGGCCGCCGCCACCGCCGCCGGGACGTCCACCCGTCGGTGGTAGGCGGCGGTGAGCAGCAGGGGCACCACGACCGCCGTACGGTGCCCGTCGGCCGCCAGGCCCCGCAGCACCTCCGTCGGCTCCGGCTCGGTGTGGTCGAGCCAACTGGGCAGCACCGGCGTACCGGGACGGGCGGTCTCGACGGCACGGGCCAGTGCCCGGGTCGCCGCCGCCGCCCGGGGGTCCCGGCTGCCGTGCGCCACCAGCACCACCGGCACACCCGCGCCGGCCCGAGCCGAAGCGCCGGCCGTCGGGGCGTGTTCCGGCCCGGTCAGACGTGCAGACCGCACTCGGTCTTCTCGAACATGGCCCAACGGCCGGCCCGGGGGTCCTCCCCCGCCCTGGTCCGGCGGGTGCACGGCCAGCAGCCGACCGAGCCGTAGCCCCGGCTGAGCAGCTCGTTGACCGGGATGTCGTAGCGGGAGATGTAGGAGTCCACGTCGGCCTGGGACCAGGCGGCGATCGGGTTCACCTTCACCTTGCCGCGCCGGGGGTCGAACGTCACCACCGGGGTGTTCGCCCGGGTCGGCGACTCGTCCCGACGCAGCCCGGCGGCCCAGGCGTCGTACCCGGACAGGGCCCGCTCCAACGGCTCGACCTTGCGCAGCTGGCAGCAGTCGTCCGGGGAGCGGTTGAACAGCCGGGGGCCGTACTCGCCGTCCTGCTGGCCGACGGTCTGCCGGGGCCGGATCGAGCGCACGTTCACCGGCAGCCGGCGGGCCACCTCGTCGCGGACCCGTAGCGTCTCCGGGAAGTGCAGCCCGGTGTCCAGGAAGATCACGTCCACCCCGGGGGCGACCCGGGACACCAGGTGGGCCAGCACGGCGTCGGCCATCGAGCTGGTCACACAGAACCGGTCGCCGAAGGTGTCGGCCGCCCAGCGGGCGATCTCCAGCGCCGGGGCGCCCTCCAGCTCGCGGCCGGCCCGCTCGGCCAGCGCCCGCAGCTCGGCCGGGTCACGGCGGGCCGGGTCGGCCGTCCTGGGGCCGCCCGGGCCGACCAGGCCCAGGCCGGTGGCCGACAGCAGCCCGGTCACCGGGTCACCGCCCGGCTCAGCAGGCCGTTGAACTTGACGGTGAAGACCCGGGCGCAGGCGTGGCACTCCCAGGCGCCGTGGCCGGCCTCGTTCGGCCGCAGGTCCTCTTCGCCGCAGTACGGGCAGTGCAGCGGCGCGGATCGGGTTTCACTCATCGGAGTTCCTCCTCGTCGACCCTGATCACCCAGTTGGCGAACGTCTCGCCCTCGGTCCGGCCGGCCAGGTAGCGGCGGGCCAGTCGTTCCACGTACTCGGGAAGCTCGTCGGCGGTGGTCTTCAGGCCGCGCAGCTTGCGGCCGAACCCGGCGGTCTGGCCCTGGGCCATGCCCAGCCCGCCGCCGAGGTGCACCTGGAAGCCCTCCACCTGGCGGCCGTCCGGGCCGACCACCAACTGGCCCTTGAGGCCGATGTCGGCGACCTGGGTGCGGGCGCAGGCGTTCGGGCAGCCGTTGAGGTGGATGGAGATGTCCGCGTCGAAGTCGCGCAGCCGCTCCTCCAGCCGGGCCACCAGTTCCTCGCCACGCGCCTTGGTCTCGACGATGGCCAGCTTGCAGAACTCGATGCCGGTGCAGGCCATGGTGCCGCGCCGCCAGGCCGACGGCCGGGCCTCCAGGCCGATCCCGCGCAGCTCGTCGACCAGGGACTCGGTCCGCGCCGGCGGCACGTCCAGCACCAGCAGCTTCTGGTACGGCGTGAGCCGCACCCGGTCGCTGCCGTGCGCCTCGACCACGTCGGCGAGCTTGGCCAGCTGCCCACCGGAGACCCGCCCGACCACCGGGGCGGCCCCGACGTAGTTACGCCCGTCGCGCTGCCGGTGCACGCCGATGTGGTCGACCGGCTTGTCGGGCAGCTGCGGGGCCGGACCGTCGAGCAGGGTACGCCCCAGGTACTCCTTCTCCAGCACCTCGCGGAACTTCTCCACGCCCCAGTCGGCCACCAGGAACTTCAGCCGGGCGCGGTTGCGCAGCCGGCGGTAGCCGTAGTCGCGGAAGATGCCGACCACGCCCGCCCAGACGTCCGGCACCTCGGCCAGCGGCACCCAGACGCCGAGCCGCTTGGCCAGCATCGGGTTGGTGGACAGACCGCCGCCGACCCAGACGTCGAAGCCGGGGCCGTGCTCCGGGTGCTCGACCCCGAGGAAGGCGATGTCGTTCGCCTCGTACGGGGTGTCGACCAGCCACGAGATCGTGGTCTTGAACTTGCGGGGCAGGTTCGAGAACGCCTTGTCGCCCACGTAGCGGCGGACGATCTCGTCGAGCGCGGGGGTCGGGTCGAGCACCTCGTCCTCGGCCACCCCGGCGACCGGGCTGCCCAGCACGATCCGGGGGCAGTCGCCGCACGCCTCGGTGGTCTGCAGGCCGACCGACTCCAGCCGACGCCAGATCTCCGGCATGTCCTCGACCCGGATCCAGTGGTACTGGATGTTCTGCCGGTCGGTGATGTCGGCGGTGTCCCGGGCGAACTCCCGGGAGATGTCGGCGATCACCCGGAGCTGGGCCAGGGAGAGCTGACCACCGTCGACCCGGACCCGGAGCATGAAGAACTCGTCCTCCAGCTCGTGCGGCTCCAGCACGGCGGTGCGCCCGCCGTCGATGCCGGCCTTACGCTGGGTGTACAGGCCCCACCAGCGGAACCGGCCGCGCAGGTCCTGCGGGTCGATCGAGGCGAACCCGCGGTGGGCGTAGATGTTCTCGATCCGCGCCCGGACGTTCAGCGGGTCGTCGTCCTTCTTGATCCGCTCGTTGGGGTTGAGCGGCTCGCGGTGGCCGAGGGCCCACTGTCCCTCGCCACGGGCACGGCGGGGGGCACGGGTGGCGGGGACGGTGGTGGCCGTCGGGGTCCCGGGACGGGCCGGGGTGCTGCTGACCGCCATCGCGGCGTCCTCCGTTGTCTCTGCGGTGCCTCGGGGGAGCGCGGACGCGGCGGCGGCCGGCCCGGGAAGGGCCGAGGACAACGGTGTCGGAACGGCCGGCGCAGAGTACGCGCCCGAGACGGATGGGTCGGGCGTCGTCAGTGGGCCGGACAGATCGCGCTGCGCACGCGGCCGTAATCGACGTGGCGACGTGCCACGAAGCGGCGGACGACAGCGGCGGTCATGCAGCCATGTTCCCACACCCTGCGGAAACCGGCCAAGGACCGCGTGCCGCATCCCACATCACGGGCCGCATCCCCACCGTCACCGGGGTCGCGCGCCGGCCGGGACGGCCCCCGACAGGCGGGACGGCCGCCGATGGGCGGGACGGCCGCCGATGGGCGCAAGAAGGGGTATCCGGCCGAACAGACACCACAACATCGGCCCACATGAGTCGATCAAGGGCGACCGGCCCGTCGGCGGCCGGCAGCCCGTCGGCCGGGAGCCGACCCGGGGTGATGCCCGGGGAGCGCACAGGCATCGCCGCGAAGTCGATGCCTGCCGGAGGACCGGGACGACCGGAAGCCGGGGTCGCCGGGTGGTCGGCCCACCCAGGCCCAGGGTGACCGGCCGCCGGGGCCCCGGCACGGGCGGCCCGCCCAGGACCAGGGTGAATCGTCTTCGACATCAGCTCGAAAGGACGCGGACCACACCTCGTTGCCCGCGGACGGCCTGGTCGCCTCCGGCTCCGACGGTGCCGCCGGGTCGGGTGTGGGACCCTCGATTCGTGGGCACAATGTCCGGAAAAGGGCATTCGGGTGGGCAGGAGCATGCGCACTCGCGTTCCTGCACGACCTCACCGGCGGCCCCGCCCGCTGGACCGGCGGGGGTGGCGGTGTGGGCCGTTCCGCTGCTTCTCACCCTGGTCGTGGGCTGCTCGGGGATCAGCAGCGCCCAACCCTGGCGGGACGAGCTGGCCACCTGGAGCGCGGCCACCCGACCGGTCGGGGACCTCCTCCGGCTCACCCGTACCGTCGACGCGGCGACGGGGGCCTACTACCTGGTGGTGCACGCCTGGACCGGGGCGTTCGGCGACTCCGTGACGGCGTTGCGGCTGCCCTCGGTGCTGGCGATGGCGGGGGCGGCGGGCCTCACGGGCGCACTCGGACGACGGTTGTTCGGGGCACCTGCCGGCCTGCTCGCCGGCCTGCTGTTCGCGGTCCTCCCGGGCACCTCCCGGTACGCGCAGGAGGCCCGGCCGTACGCGCTGGTGACGCTGCTCTCCGTGCTGGCCACCGTGCTGCTGGTCCGCGCCCTGGACCGTCCCGGCCGGCTGCGCTGGGCCGGCTACGCGGCGGCCGTCGCCGGACTCGGCCTGGCCCACCTGCTCGCCCTGGGTCTGCTCGCCGCGCACGCCGTGGCGGTGCTGACCTTCGCGGCCTGGGGCCCGCCCAGCAGCGGCGTCACCCGCGAGTCGTGGGGACGGCGGCTGCGGGGGTGGGTGCTGGCCGTGTCGGCCGCCCTGGTGGTGCTGACCCCGCTGCTGGTCACGGCGCAGCGGCAACGGTCCCACCAGCTCGACTGGGTCGCCGCGGCCCGGCTGGCGGACCTGGCGGCCCTACCGGGCGCGCTGGCGCACAGTGGCGTGGTGGGTGGCGTGCTCGTCGGGCTCGCCGCGCTCGGGGCGACCCGCTCGGGGCGCCGGGGCCTGCTGCCCGGCCTGTGCGTACTGCTGCCGGTGCTCCTGGTCTTCGTCGCCGGGCTGGTCGTGCCGCTCTGGGTGCCGCGCTACCTGTTCTTCACGGTCCCCTTCGCCTGCCTGCTCGCCGGTGCCGCCCTGGCCGGCCCCGCACCACCGGCGGCCCGGGAGCTGACCCGCCCGGCGGGAGCGGGGTTGGCGGTGGTGGCGCTCGCCGCGCTGCTCGGGCTGCCCGACCAGGCGGCGGTACGGCACAGCCACGGCTGGCCGCGCAGCGCGACCGTCGACTACCGGGGGGCGGCGGCGGTGATCGCCGCCGGCCAGCGGCCCGGCGACGCGGTGGTCTACGCGCCCCGTGACGGATGGCTCTTCCTCGACCTCGGCATCGACTACCACCTGCCCCGGACCGCCGGTGAGCGGGCCGCCGCCGGGCCCCGGCCCCGGGACGTGCTGGTCGGCGAGGGGCGGCGGGACCGGGCCGACCTGTGGGTCCGCGAGTGCGACCGGCCCGCCGGCTGCCTGGCCGGCGCGGACCGGGTCTGGCTGGTGATCGCCGGGCGGCACGACGACCCGCTCACCACGGTCCCGGGCGACAAGGGCGACGCGCTGCGGGCCGGGTTCACCGTCGAGCAGGTCCACCCACGGCCGGGGGTGACGGTGGCGCTGCTCGCGCGGCGACGTTGACCGCGCCCGCCGGGGTCAGGCCGGTTTGCGTTCCAGCAGGACGACCCGCACCCGGTCGAAGCGTTCGACGTGCCGGATCAGGAAGCGCTGCCGCAGCAGCGCCTCCCGGGCCGGCGGCAACCCGGCCAGCGGGTCGTTGAGGTGGCCGGTCTCCACCAGCCAGATCCGTCGGGTGTCCCCGAGGCAGGGCAGCGGCTCCCGGCACTCGCGGGCGGTCAGCCAACCGGTCTGCCGGGCCGGGACGGCCACGAAGACGTCCCGGGGGTGTGCCTGGTCGCGCAGGCCGTAGTCGGTGGCCTTGCGGGCCACGTCGCTGGAGCCACCGAAGCCGTCGTTGTACGCGACCCCGTCGCCCGGCTTGACCTGCCTGCCCAGGTAACGGACCGCGTCGAGGTAGCGGGGCTGCCCGTCGGCCTCGTTGGAGCGCACCCGCTCCTGCGCCGGCAGGGTCTGCCAGGCCAGCACCGGCAGCAGCACCAGCGCCCCGGCCAGCCAGGCCGCCGGCAACCGCTCCCGGGTCGCCAGCCGCGCCGTGCGGCAGACCGCGAAGGCGGCGAGCAGCGCCCACGCCGGGACGGTGAACAGGAAGTACCGGGCCAGGAACAGGTGCACCACGCTGAACGTCAGGTAACCGGCGACCGGGGGCAGCACGGCCCAGATCAGCAGCATCAGCACCGTGGCCCGCCAGCGTGGGCCGGCGACCGCCACCGCGAGGACGGCGAGCGCCGCGACCAGCACCAACGTGGCCGTGGTGCCGGTCAGGTTCGCCAGGAAACGGAGCACCGCGTCGCCGTCGTTCTCCACCCAGGAGATCTGCCCGGACTGCCGGCTGCCGAGGATCAGCACCGGCAGGACGAACAGCCCGGCGATGCCGGTGGACGCCGCCCAGCGCCACCGGGGCTCCTCGCCGGGGACCGACCGCCACAGGTGGAACAGGTGCGCGACGACCACCAGCAACGCGACGAAGTGCAGCCAGCCGACCAGCACCAGCAGCACGCCGTACGCCCACCAGCGGCCCCGGGTCGGCCGGTCCACCGCGCGCAGGAAGAGCCAGGTGGCCGCCACCGCCGCCAGGGTGACCAGGGCGTACGAGCGGGCCTCCTGGGCGTAGCGGGAGACGGTGGGCAGCAGGGCGAGGACCAGGCCGGCCAGCACCCCGACCGGGGTGTCGAAGAGTCGCCGCCCGATCAGGGTGACCAGCCCGGCGGTGAGCCCGACCGCGAGCACCGACGGCAGCCGCAGCGCGGTCGTCGAGTCCCCGGTCAGCGTGGTCAGCACCGACATGATCACGTAGTAGCCGGCGTGCACGAGGTCGATGTTGCCGACCAGCATCCGGAACTGCTCGACCGACAGCGACGTGACGTGCCAGGTGACCAGCTCGTCGTTCCACAGGTCCCGGGCGTCCAGCCGCCACCAGCCGAGGCCGAGCGCGACGACGGTCGGCAGCAGCGCCCACCAGCCGCCGCCCCGGGCCACCGCCCGCCGGGGTACGGCGGTGCCGGTGACCTCCGCCGGGTCGGCCTGCCCGGTCCACTGCACCGTCGGCGCGGTCACTTCGCGGTCCTGATGTCGAAGCCGAAGGTGTCCTTGGCGGCGGCCCGGCGGAACGCGCGCAGCGCGGCGTCGTCCCGGTCGATGTTCCACTTCCCGGAGCCGTTGATGTTGAAGTACGCCACCCCGAGGAAGTCCCTGCGCTTGGCCACGTTGGTGAGCAGGTCGGTGATCTGGGCCGGCCGCCGGCTGCTCGGTTCGGCCCCGGTCTCCACGATCAGCAGCGGACGCCTGGTGAAGGTGCGGATCTGGGTGATGGTGGGAACGAAGAGGTCCTGGAACGTCTTGGGGCCCCGGTTGGTATAGTAGCCGTCCATGCCGACCCAGTCGACGTAGGCGTCCCCGGGGTAGAGCGCCCTGATGCTGACCTTGCGCAGGTAGTTGACGACGTTCGGGGTCCACGTCCAGATCACGTTGGTGGCGCCCTGCTGGGTGAAGATGTCGTGCAGGTGCCGCCAGGCGGCGACGTACTCGGTGGCCCTGGTCTGCTTCGTCCCCCAGGAGTACCAGTGCCCGTTCATCTCGTGGGCGAAGGTGAGGGCGATCGGCAGGTTCAGGGTGCGTACGGCGGTGGCGAACTCCTTGACGTACGCGTCGTGCCTGCCGGCGGCGATGTCCCGCAGGGGCACGTCGTACGGCTCCCAGCGGATCACCGCCAGCGCGCCGTAGTTGTGCAGCTCGCGGACCTCGCTGGCGGCGAACCTGTCGTCGAAGCTCTCGAAGATCGCCACCAGGTTGGGGGTCTTGCCGGTCTCCCCGGCGAACGCACGGACCCGCGCCATCTCGGCGCCGCCGGTCACGGTGACGCCGAGGTACTTGCCCTTCGGCGATTTCAGCGCGGTGACGTCGTACGCCGGGATCTGTTCGTCGGTGGCGGCGGCGCCCGGCCCGGCGGCGGACCCGGCGACCTTGATGTCGACCCGGCGCAGCACGGCGAACTCGGTGAACGCCAGCGTGACCACCAGCAGGAAGGTGACCAGGTACTTCGTCCTCACCGGACGACCTCGACGTCGCGTTCCGGGTCGACCAGTAGCGCCTGCCCGACGACGGCCAGGTAGAAGACCGCACTGAGCAGGGCCGGCACGAAGATCCACGGTTCGGGTTCGACGAGCATCCGCCAGCCGGCGACGCCGGCCCAGAGCAGGCCGGTGCCGGCGGTCCACACCTTCATGCCGGTCCACAGCCGCCGGGTCTTGCTCTTCTTGGCGGTGCCGCCGGTGGGCTGCCAGCCCATCCGCCGGCCCCGGACGATGTCGATGATGGCGAAGGCGTGCGCCCAACCGTAGATCATCTTGACCGTCCAACTTTCCAGGCCGTACCGGTTGCGGTGCCAGAGCGGGAAGATGACCAGGTTGTAGACCACGCTGGGCAGGATCAGCAGGTAGTTGGCGATCGCGATCTGGTGTGCGAACACGGTCAGCATCAGCACCGGAATGACCGGTGCGACGAAGGTGAACAGCCCCGTGTGCAGGTAGTAGCAGAAGCCGGAGATGTAGCTGAGCCGGGCCCGCAGCCGCAGCTTCGTCGACCAGAACTTCCGCGACCCGAGCAGGCTCATCGACCCGGCGCACCAGCGGTACTGCTGGGTGAAGAACGAGTCCACGTCCGACGGGCAGAGCCCGGCGGCCAGCACGACCGGGATGTAGCGCAGGTTCCACCCCTTCATCCGCAGGTCGAAGCCAGTGTGTACGTCCTCGGAGTGCTCGATGAGGGTGGACCCGCCGATGGAGAACAGCGCGTCACGCCGGTAGACGGCGCAGCTGCCCACGCAGATCGCCGAGTCGTGGGCCTGCCGGGACACCTGCACCGACCGGTAGAACAGCTCCTGCACCGCCCCGGCCCCGCGCTCCACCCAGGTCTGCCCCAGGTGCACCCGGAAGTACTGCGGCGACTGCACGATGCCCGCCTTCGGCTCGGCGTCGAACCAGGGCAGCATCTGGTCGAGCATGTCCTTACGCGGGACGAAGTCGGCGTCGAGGACCAGGATGAAGTCGCTCATCGTGCGTTCGAAGGCGTACCGCATGTTGCCGGCCTTCTTGAACCAGCCCCGGTTGGGCCGCCGCTGGTAGACGAAGCCGAAGGCGAGCGCCATCCGTTCCATCGCCTCGTTGGGCGAGTCGTCGAGCACGTAGACGGTGACCTCGCCCCGGTAGTGGCGGCCCATCGCCCGCACGTGCTCCCAGGTGTTGCGCAGCACGTGCGCGGGTTCGCCGCAGACCGGCAGGAAGACGTCGACGCTCGGGTAGCGGGTCGGCCGCCAGGTGCGCACCAGTTCCTGGTGCCGGGCCAGGTCGAAACCCGGGGTGAACAGGTTGACGGCCAGCGAGATCAGGTAGTAGGCGACGGTGAAGAACAGCAGCGGGGCGAGCAGCCACAGCCACGGCGCGAGCCGGACGAAGAGCAGTTGGCTGGTGATCAGGCAGCCGAAGCTGACCAGCGACGGCACCATCAGGGCGGCCAGTCGCCGCTTGCGGTAGGAGACCATCTCGGCGTCCGTCGGCGGCAACGGCACCGGGGCGTACGCGGGCCGGTGCGGTGCGTCGTCGGTCCTGCGCGGGGTCCACTTCGACACCTGCCGCGGCACCCGGAACTCGGCGGTCGGCGACAGCACCGCGGCCGGATCGACCGCAGGCGGTGAGGTCATCGCTTTCGTCTCCCCCGCTCGCCGGGCCGCACGGCCTCCCCGACAGTGCGAGCGGGATGTCGCCGGACGCGTCCAGGAAAGCCGGGCACGGTGAACTGGCCGTGTCTGCTTGATGGTGAAGCTTGAAAACTATTCAGTCGACCGCAAGGTGTCAATGCCCGCGAATCGATCGAAAGCCCCACCAGGCCACAGATCGAGCGTCGCCCTACTCACATTCATCCCGGCGTCACCGGCCGGACACCCGTCCGACGTCGACCGTCGTCAGCCCTTCGCCAGCGGGAGCACCAGCACCGCCTCGGTGCCACCGGTCGGGCCGGGACGCAGCTCGATGCTGCCCCGCAACTCCCCGGTCACCAGAGCCCGGACGATCTGCAACCCGAGCCGCCCGCCCCGGTCGGCGTCGAACTCGGCCGGCAGCCCGCGTCCGTTGTCGGTCACCGAGACGTGCAGCTGCTTGCGCTGCCGGTGCGCCGTGACGACCACCTCGGGCCGGGTCGCCGGCTCCACCGGCTCGTCGCCGTCCTCGGCCGGCGGGAAGCCGTGCTCGACGGCGTTGAGCAGCAACTCGTTGAGCACCATCACCAGCGAGGTGGCGATCTCGGCGGGCAGCACCCCGAAGCTGCCGGTACGGCGCATCCCGACGCTCACCTCGGTCGCGGCCACCTCGGTCGCCGCGCTCGCCACCCGGTCGACGATCCCGTCGAACTCGACCGCCTCGTCGCTGGACATGGAGAGCGTCTCGTGCACCAGGGCGATGGAGGCGACCCGGCGTACCGATTCCTCCAGGGCGACCCGGGCCTCCGGCATCGACACCCGGCGGGCCTGCAGGCGCAGCAGCGCGGCGACGGTCTGCAGGTTGTTCTTCACCCGGTGGTGGATCTCCCGGATGGTGGCGTCCTTGGTGATCAGGGCCCGGTCGCGGCGGCGTACCTCGGTGATGTCGCGGACCAGGACCAGCGCGCCGATCGGCACCCCGGCGGGCATCAGCGGCAGGGCCCGGGTGAGCATCGTCGCCCCCCGCGCGTCGATCTCCCGGCGCGGCGGGCCCTCACCGCGCAGCGCGGCGAGGATGCCGTTGGCCGCCTCGGTGCCGTCGAGCGGGTCGCTGGCCAGCCGGCGGTGCAGCTTGGCCAGGTCTTCGCCCACCAGGTGGGAGGCGTAACCCAACCGGCGGTACGCCGACTGCGCGTTCGGGCTGGCGTAGGTGACCTTGCCGCCCGCGTCGAGCCGGACCAGCCCGTCGCCGACCCGGGGCGCGGAGGTGGTCTCGCCCGGGTGCCGGGGCGGCGGGAAGGTGCCGTCGGCGATCATCTGGGCCAGGTCGTCGGCGGTGGTGAGGTAGTTCAGCTCCAACTGGCTGGGGGTACGGGCGGTGGACAGGTTGGTGTCCCGGCCGACCACCGCGATCACCTCGCCGGCCTCCCCCTCGGCGGTCCGCAGCCGCACCGGGATCGCCTCGTGCCGGGCCGGCACGTCGCCGTACCAGACCGGGTCGCCCTCCCGCCAGATCCGGCCCTGCCGGTAGGCGACCTCCAGGTGCGCCACCTCCGGCCCACCCACGATCCGCCCCACCTGGTCGTCCAGGTAGGCGGTCGGGGCGGTCGTCGGGCGGACCTGGGCGACGCAGAGGAACGTGCCGTCGGCGTCCACCGGCACCCACAGCAGCAGGTCGGCGAAGGACAGGTCGGACAGCAGCTGCCAGTCGCCGGCGATCCGGTGCAGGTGGTCGATGTCGGCCGGGCGGAGCTGGGTGTGCTCCTCGGCGAGGTCGCGCAGCGTGGACACGAGACACAGCGTGCCACGCCCACCCGGACGCCGTCCCGCTGGCCGGCCCGGGTCACATCGTCGCGGTGACCTTCTTCAGCCCGCGCGGGGCGTCCGGGTCCTCGCCCCGGGCCAGCGCCAGGGCGAGCGCGAGGCGCTGCAACGGCAGGATGTCCAGCAGCGGGGCGTACCGCTCGTCGACCTCGGGCACGGCCAGCCGGGTGACTCCCTCGACCTCGGCCGAGCCGACCACCACCACGTCGGCGCGGCGCTCGCCGAGGCGGGGCAGCACCTCGCCCATGGACCGGCCGCCGGGGCCGGAGCCGACCACGGCCAGCACCGGCACGTCGGGGTCGGTCATCGCCAGCGGGCCGTGCAGCAGGTCGGCCCCGGAGAAGGCCAGCGCCGGCAGGTAGGACGTCTCCATCAGCTTCAGCGCCGCCTCCCGGGCGGTCGGGTACGCGTACCCCCGGCCGGTGGTGACGAGCTGACCGGCGAACCGGTAGCGCGGGGCGAGCTGGGCGGGGGTGGGGTCGGCGAGGGTGCGCTCGGCCAGCTCGGGGAGGCGCTCCATCTCGGCCCGCTGGTCGGCGGGCAGCGTGCCGTCACCGGCCCGGATGCCCTCCACCAGCAGCAGCAGGGCGAGCAGCTCGGCGGTGTACGTCTTGGTGGCGGCGACGGCCCGCTCGTGCCCGGCGGCGATGTCGACGCCCAGCTCGGCGGTCCGGGCCAGCGGCGAGTCGGGGTCGTTGGTGACCGCCAGGGTGAGCGCGCCGGCCTCGCGGGCGGTGCGCAGCACCTCGGTCAGGTCGGGTGAGCCGCCGCTCTGGCTGACCCCGACGACGAGCGCGTCGGAGAGGTCGGGGCGGGCCCCGTAGACGGTGACCGCGCTGGGCGAGGCGAGCCCGGCGGGCAGCCCGAGCCGGATCTCGGTCAGGTACGCCCCGTAGAGGGCCGCGTGGTCGGAGGTGCCGCGGGCGGTGAAGACCACGTGCCGGGGGCGGCGTTGCGCGACGACCGCCGCGACCCGGGCGATCGCCGCGGCGTGCCCGGTGGAGAGCAGCCGCGCGTAACCGGCCGGCTGCTCGGCGATGTCGGCGGCCATCCCGGCCCCTGGCTGCGTCACGGAGACTCCCTTCACTGCGCGATTGCCGCGCGTTTCATGTTCAGTCTTGCACGATTGCGTCCTGATCAACAATCCATCGCGCACTAACGCGCAGAAGATCGGCACCGGTTGCCGGTATCCCCTACGCTTGCCCAGCCCTGGCAACCCCCTGCTAGCGAGAGGCCGACGTGTCGGAGGAGCCACCCGCGCTGACCGCGGCCGAGGAACTCGCCCTCGCCCGGCTCGCGCTCGACGAGGGCGACCTGGCCCACGCCGCCGACCACCTCGCCGCCGCGCTGGTGCTGGCACCGACCCTGCCCGACACGCACGAGACGCTCACCCGGATCGCCGCCGCCTCGGGTGGTGACCTCGACCTCTTCCCGCTCGGCCAGCGGGCACACGTCGGGGCCGTGGTCGCCCGCGCCCACCTGCTCGCCGCCGCCGGCCGCCCGGCCGAAGGGCTCGACCTGCTGGTCGCCGCCACCGGCCACTCCCCCGGCGTCGACTGGGCCGGGGTGCCCTGGGTCACCGCCCCCGAGCTGGCCGGGCGGCTCGACCCGGATCGCTGCGCCCGGATCCTCATGCAGGTCTGCGCCGCCGTGCCCGACCCGGTCCCCCGCGCCGGGCGGGCACCCCTGACGCCGTACCTCACCCTGGCCCGGCACGCGGTCACCGCGCACCCCCGGCACGCCCTGCTGCTCGGCGCGGCGTCCGCGCTGGCCCGACGGCTCGGCGAGGTCACCCTCGCGGTCACCTGGGCCAGCCGGGGGGTACGCGAGGCACCGTCCAAACTCGGCGAGGTCTGGCTCGGGTACGCCTACCGCAGCGCCGGGCGGACCCGCGACGCCCTGGCCGCGCTGGAACGGGCCGTCGGGCACGACCCCGACGACCTCGCCGTCTACGCCGACATCGCCGGCACCCTGGCCGACCACGGCCGGCTCGACGACGCCCTCGGCTGGATCGACCGGGCGCTGGCCCGCGACCCGACCTTCGACTGCGCGGTGCACACCGCGCACCGGCTGCGGTTCCTGCGCGACGGCGACGTGACGCACCTGGTCGACCTCGCCGACTTCACCCGGGACCACCCGGACGACAGCCACGAGCACACCGACCTCGCCGAGTCCTGCCGGGGACGCCCCTGGCTGGGGCAGGTCACCCCGGCGACCGGCGCGATGGTCGACGTGCTGCGCCGCGCGCTCGCCGCCGACGGCTTACCCGACGCGGCGGTACGCCTGACGACCCCGGAACCGCCGAGCGCGATGCGTACGGTCACCGCCGCCGTGCCCGGCCTGCACGTCGAGGTGACCGGGGTGGCCGAGCCGGACCCGCGCGAGCCCCGCCGGGACACCGGCTACCGGCTCTGGCGCTACGAGGGCACCACCGCCGCGCCGGCCCTGCCCGCCCCGTCCCCGGCGGCCGCCGAGCGGGTACGCCACCTGGCCCACCCCGCCTGGCCGCACCCACCGGCCGCGTACGACGCGGCGGTCGCGCTGGCCACCCTGGACCTGGCCGACCTGCTGGGCCTGCTGGTGCACCCGCCCGACGCGCCGCCGACCGCGCTGGGCCGGGTGCTCAGCGGGCAGGACCCGTCGCTGTGGGTCCGGTGCGTGCAGGTCTGGGCCTGTCTCGGCCTGCTGCACCACCGCACCGACGAGCCGTGGGCGACCTCGACCCGCCGCCGGGTGCTGGTGGAGCTGATCTGGGGCGTGGAGGACTGGACCACCGAAGCGGCGCTGTTCGCCCTGGTCACCGCCGCCTGGATCGACCCGCCGGTACGCCCCGACGTGGCCGGGCTGGTGGCCGAACGGCTCGCCGACGTGGCGGCCGTCGCGCAGGGCCGACCGGTGCCGATCGCCATCTCCCTGGCCCACCTGGCGCTGGCCACCCCCGCCGTCGACCCGGCCACCACCGCGCTGGCCCACCGGCTGCTCGCCACCCCGGCCGGGACCCGCCGGGGCGGCCGCCTGACCCGTGCCTGGCGTCGCCTCACCGCCCTGGTCCGCCGCCGTCCCGGCTCTCGCCCGTCTTGATCAACTCATCGGGGCCGAGGTAGCGGTATCCGAGCGAGCTGATGCCGCAACATCGGCCCAAGCGAGTCGATCAGCGGGCACGGGCACGGGAACGACGGACACGGCCGGCCCGTACCCCTGATGGGGACGGACCGGCCGCTACGGTCGGGACCGGGTCAGGAGACCGGGGCCTTGCCGAGGGCGACCTCGGCCTGCTCCTCGCCGCTGGCGTCCGGCGGCGGGGCGGCGTTCGCCGTGCGCAGCGGGATCTCCCGGATGAACCAGGCGAGCACCGGCACCGCGATCGTGATGATCATCGCCCAGAAGAACACGTGCGAGATGGCGTCGGAGAGCCCGCCGAGCACCACCTCACGCGCCTGCGCCGGCAGTTCCTTGAGCTTCGTCAGGTCCATCCCCCGACCTTCGCCGGTGCCACCTTCGAAGGCGCTGCCGGCCGGCGAGTCGGCGAGCCGGTTGGCGAAGATCGCCCCGAACAGCGAGATGCCGAACGAACCACCGATGGAGCGGAAGAAGGTGGCCGCGCCGCTGGCCGCGCCGAGGTCCTTCTGCTCCACGCTGTTCTGCGCGATCAGCATCGAGGTCTGCATCAGGAAGCCCATGCCGGCGCCGAGGACCAGCATGTAGAGCGACGACTCGAGCTTGCCGGTGTCGACCTCCAGCAGGGACAGCAGCGCCATGCCGACGGCCATCACCACGCCGCCGACGATCGGGAACATCCGGTAACGACCCGTCCTGGTGATGGTCCGGCCGACCACCAGCGACACCACCAGCATGCCGAACATCAGCGGGAGCAGGAGCAGGCCGCTGTTGGTGGCCGAGGCGCCCTGCACGGTCTGCTGGTAGAGCGGCAGGAAGTTCATCGCGCCGAACATGGCGAAGCCGAGCAGGAAGCCGATCACCGAGATCAGCGCGAAGTTGCGGTTGGCGAAGAGGCCGAGCGGCAGGATCGGCTCGACGACCCGCCGTTCGACGACGCCGAAGGCCACCAGGCTGACCAGGGCCAGCGCGGCGAGGCCGAAGATCTGCGCGGACGCCCAGTCGTACTCGTTGCCGCCCCAGGTGGTGATCAGGACAATCGCGGTGATGCCGACGGAGAGCAGGCCCGCGCCCAGCCAGTCGATCCGGTGCTCGGTGCGGTACTTCGGCAGATGCATGCTGGTGGCCAGGATCAGCAGCGCGAGGCCGCCGAGCGGCAGGTTGACGTAGAACGCCCAGCGCCAGGAGAGGTTGTCGGTGATGAACCCGCCGACCAGCGGGCCGGCGACCATGGCGACCGCCATGATGGCGGCGATCATGCCCTGGTAACGGCCCCGCTCCCGCGGCGGCACCAGGTCACCGATGATCGCCATCACGCCGACCATCAGACCGCCGGCGCCGAGCCCCTGCACGGCCCGGAAGGCGATCAGCTCGACCATCCCGTTGCCGGTGCCGCCGAGCAGCTCCGAGCCGGACATGCCGCACAGCGCCGACCCGATCAGGAAGATGACCACCGAGGTCAGGAAGACCGCCTTGCGGCCGTAGAGGTCGCCGAGCTTGCCCCAGATCGGGGTGGAGACCGTGGTGCCCAGCACGTATGCGGTGACCACCCAGGTGAAGTGGTTGACGCCGCCGAACTCGCTGACGATCCGCGGCAGCGCGGTGCTGACGATCATGTTGTCGAGCATCGCGAGCATCATCGCGATCATGAGGCCGAACAGCACCACCCGGATGTTGGGTTTCGCCCTCGCCTGGGTTTCCTGAGTCATGGGTAAGCTCCCCCGGAGATCTGTCGCACTTACTTGCCGCCCGGCTAGTCACCTTACTAGCCGCACGGTAAGTTGGACAGCGGGACCCCGTCAAGCGAGTTGGGTGGTAGGTACAGGTGACTCAGAGCACAGGCGGCACGCGTGGGCGCATCCAGGCCGTCGCCCTGGAGCTCTTCACCGAGCAGGGGTACGAGAAGACCTCGCTGCGGGAGATCGCCGAGCGGCTCGGCGTCACCAAGGCCGCGCTCTACTACCACTTCAAGAGCAAGGACGAGATCGTCAACAGCTTCGTCGAGGACCGGTTGCACCGGATGGACGAGCTGATCGACTGGGCCCGCGACCAACCGGCCAGCCGGGCCACCCGGCGGGAACTGGTCAGCCAGTACGCCGACACGATGTTCGCCCCCGGGCAGTCCCTGGTGATGCGCTTCTTCGAACAGAACCAGACCGTGCTCAAGAGCCTCGCCGCCGGACAGCAGATGCGTGAGCGGATGTACCGGCTCGCCGACGCGATCTGCCTCGGCGACGACTCCCCCCGGGCCCAGCTCCGGGCGACACTGGTGCTGTTCGCCGTGCACAGCAGCTGGTTCGCCGTCCGCACCCCGGACATCACCGACGACGAACGCAAGAAGATCGCCCTTGAGGTCGCCGACGAACTGCTGGCCGGCATCGAGGAGGACGGCCCGGCGGACCGCTGACGGCGTTCAGCCGACGGCGGTCCGGTCCGGGCCGGTGGGCAGCGCCAGCCGCAGGGCGAGCAGGTCGACACCGGGCAGCGGCGACCAGTCCCGCTGCGGGGTACGCACGAAACCGAGCCGCGCGTACAGCCGGTGGGCGGCGTCGGCGAGCCCGCTGCGGACACAGATGACCATCGCCGAGCAACCCTGCTCCACCGCCCGGGACAGGCAGGCCCGCACCAGCGCCACCCCCACGCCCCGCCCCTGGGCGGCCGGGTCCACCGCCAGCATCCGGAACTCCGCCTCGCCCGGCCCGGACAGCTCCGCGTACGGGCTGCCGGGCAGCACGTAGGTGACCGAGCCGAGAACCGTGCCGGTCGCCCCGTCGACGGCGACCAGGATCTCGCCGTGCTCCGCCCGACCGGCCACGTCGGCCAGCACCACGCCGTAGCCGTTCTCGCCCTTGAGCTGACCGTCGGCCTCGTAGGCGGCGACGGTCAGCCGGGCCACCGCCGGGAACTCGGCCGGTACGGCCCGCCGGACCAGCAGCCCGGCCGACCGGTCGCCGGGGCTCAACCGATCACCGCGATCAGGTCACCGTCCTGCACCACGTCGCCCTCGTTGACCGCGAGCTGCTCGACCACCCCGTCGGACTCGGCCACGACCGGGATCTCCATCTTCATCGACTCCAGGATCACCAGCGTGTCCCCCTCGGAGACGGTGTCCCCTCTCGACGCGACGACCTTCCACACGTTGGCCACCATCTCGGCGCGGATCTCCTCGGCCATCACGGCCCTCCCTCTCCACCGGGTGTGTCTGCGTCGGTATCCAATCACGGACCGACCCCGCGTGGGCGGGAGAGCGCCACGCGCACCCCGGCGTACCGCTGCCGCCCCGGCGCACGACGGTGCCCGCCGCCCGCACTAGCATCATCAGGTCGGACCCGACGCCGGGAGGCCGGCGGCGTGCACGCAGTCGCGGGTCGACCGCAGCAGGGTCGGACCCATCACGAGGAGGTCAGCATGGCGAAGAAGGCCCGGAAGAAGAAGGCCCGCAAGAAGAGCGGCGCGAACCACGGCAAGCGCCCCAACTCCTGAGCCGTTCCGGCGGGCCACCGCCGAGACGTCAGGTCCGGCCCCGCGCCGGACGCACCGGTGGCCCGGGTCGAGTCGACCCGGGCCACCGTCGTTCGTCCTGTCCACGGCGGGTGCGCCGTGCGGGCGTCACTCGGCGAGTTCGCGGGACTCGCTGGCCTCGAAGACCACCAGCTCGGTGAGGCGTACCCGCAGCCGGTCGCGCAGCTCGTCGGGGGCGGTCTCGTTGCCGCAGCACCGGGCCACCAGCGCCCGCACCTCCTGCTCGATGCCGTACTCACGCAGGCAGGGACTGCACTCGTCCAGGTGGTGGCGGATCAGCGAACGGCGCTCCTCGGCGCACTCCAGGTCGAGGTAGAGGTAGACCTCCGCGAGCACTTCCCGGCAGTCCGTCTCGTGCGGCTCTCCACAGCTCACGTCACACCTCCCGACCGGCAGTGGCGGTGGTCGAACCCTTCGCGGGCTGCGCGGCGCTGAAGCCGCGCTCCGCGGCGTACCGCTCCAGCAGCTTGCGCAGGTTACGACGCCCGCGGTGCAACCGGGACATCACGGTGCCGATCGGCGTACCCATGATGTCGGCGACCTCCTTGTACGAGAAGCCCTCGACATCGGTCAGGTAGACGGCCAGGCGGAACTCCTCCGGCAGCTGCTGGAGGGCCTCCTTGACGTCGGTGTCCGGCAGCCGGTCCAGCGCCTCGGTCTCGGCCGACCGCAACCCGCTGGAGGTGTGCGACTCGGCCTCGGCGAGCTGCCAGTCGGTGATCTCCTCGGTGGGCGCCTGGATCGGCTGGCGCTGCCGCTTGCGGTAGGAGTTGATGTAGGTGTTGGTCAGGATCCGGTAGAGCCAGGCCTTCAGGTTGGTGCCCTGCTCGAACTGGTGGAAGGCCGCGTACGCCTTCAGGTACGTCTCCTGGACCAGATCCTCGGCGTCGGCCGGGTTACGCGTCATCCGTAGCCCGGCGGCGTAGAGCTGATCGACGAAGGGCATCGCGTCCCGCTCGAAGCGGGCCCTGCGCTCGTCCGTCTTCTCGGTGGTCAACCGCACATCCCCTCGCGTCGGATGCTGTCCCGCCGAGGATACGCGGACGGACCGGTCCGCAGCTTCCGTTCTGCCGGGTGTGCCCGTGCTCACCACCCGGGGGCCGGTCCCCACCGCCGGCCAGTCCGGGCCGTCGAGCAGCCGTCTGAGCTGCCGCGCGTCCCGATCGTCCCGCTCCCGGCTCCGTGTCTCGGTCGGCACCGGTCACCCCCCTCGCCAGATTCCTCGTCCGGGAGTCGTAACACCCGACCGCCGGCCGCACATTCCGCCGGCCCCCGCTCCTGGTCCCGGCCCGCCCGGTCGGCTACCGGAGGACTGGGACCAGGAAGGGCCTGGGAGGGACGGTCCCGACCACCCGAACCGGAAGGTCGGCACCACCGGATGCAACGAGGGGTCCGCCGGGGCGGAAACGGGTGGTCAGCACGGCGAACCGGCCCCGGGGCGCGGGGCGGTGGGCGCGGTCAGCGGGCCCACCGGTGCGTACGCAGCCAGGCGAGCACCGCGGCGGCCACCCCGGCCGGGTCCCGGCGCAGGTCGTGACGTTCGCCACGGCGCACCACCACCTGCACCGCGCCGGCGGCGACGGGCAGCCCGAACGGGTCCCGGTCGCCGTTGACCACCAGCGTGGGCAGGCCGGTTGCCAGCTCGTCGGCCCGGGAGCGCTCCGGGCGGCCGGGCGGGTGCAGCGGGAAGGCCAGGGCGACGATCCCGACCGCCCCCACCGCGCCGGCCGTCCGGCAGGCCACCCGGGCGCCGCTGGACCGGCCACCGACCACCAGCGGCAGGCCGGAATGCCGGCGGCGCAGCACGGCCAGCACCGCCGTCCACGCCTCGTCCAGGTGACCCGCCGGGGCCGGTGCCCGACGGCCGGCCACCCGGTAGGGCTGGGTCACCCGGGCCACCAGCACCCCGGCGTCGCGGGCGACGTCGCGGACGGCGAGCAGGTCCGGCGCGTCCACCGCGCCGCCGGCCCCGTGGCCGAGCACGAGCAGGGACGTCGGCGGGCCGGCCGGACGGTCGGTGTCGACCCGGGCCGGGCCGCGCGGGGTGTCGAGCTGTGCGGAGCGGGACATCCGGCCATTCTGCGCCGTGGCCGGCGGAATGATCAGCTCAACGGCACCAGGGTGAGCAACTGGTCGCGCACCGGTGGACCGGCGTCGCCGGCCGCGCCGGACTCGGAGCCGACCTCGCCCCGCCAGGCCACCAGCATGGCCCGGCGCTCGCGGGGCGTGGTGCCGCCCCACACGCCGTGGGTGTCGCCCACCTCCAGCGCCCAGGCCAGGCAGGAACCCTGCACGTCGCAGCCGCGGCAGAGCGCGACCGCCGCGTCGGCCGGTTCGTTGGGCGCCGGAAAGAACGTCTCCGGATCCACGCTCTGGCAGGTGCCTCTGGTTCGCCAGGCATCATCGGAACGGCGGTCCCGCAACGCGCGGAGCAGTCGCGGATCTCGTCGTGCGGCGGCCACCTCGTGCGGTCGGGGCATACGTGCCCGGGTCATCACACCCACCTCCCCCGTGGGACCGGCAAGATCGACGGGCGTCGTTCGCACTGCGCGAGGACGCTCCCAGTGCCAGCGCTGTGTTGTATCGCACCGTCGGCTACGGGGACAAGGGGTGTGCCGGAAAGATGGCAAAAAATCCGAGCGACGTTTCACCCGGAATTCTGGCAATTGGTACGCGCCAATGTGACCTATCGCGATCAGAACAGTGCGCTCTCCCCGTGGGAGCGTTCCCGGTCCGGCGACACCCGGGCGGTCAACTCCGGGCCGTCGTTGCGCACGTCGCCCACCGCCGTACCGACCGGGCGGATCTCCAGCCCGGCCAGCCAGTCCACCGACGGCGGGACCAGCAACGCCGCCGGGTCGTCGGCCGGGGCCAGCCAGTCCGCCCACCGGTCGGGCGGCAGCAGCAACGGCATCCGGTCGTGCACCTCGGCCAGCTCGCCCACCGCCGCCGTGGTGAGCACGCTGAACGTGAGCGACTCCTGCCAGCGGGACCAGATCCCCGCCAACGCCAGCACCGAGCCGTCCCGCGGCGTCATGAAGTAGGGCTGCTTGCCACCGCCGGCCCGGCGCACCCACTCGTACCAGCCGTCGGCCGGGACGAGGCAGCGGCGGCGGGCGAACGGCAGGGCGTACGCGCGGCTGGTGGCGACCGTCTCGGCCCGCGCGTTGATCATGCGGGCCGCCCCGGCGGCCGACTTCGCCCAGTGCGGCACCAGCCCCCAGCGGCCCACCGAGAGCGCCCGCCCCCGCTCCGGATCGACCCGCACCACCGGCACCCGGTCGGTCGGCGCGACGTTGTGGTCCGGCCGGACCCCGCCGTCGGTGTCGTCGTACGACTCGAAGACGGCGCTCAGGTCCCCGGAACTGCGGGTCGTCGCATACCTGCCGCACATGACGCCAACGCTAACCCCCCGCGCCGCCATCGGCTGTCCCGCCCACCGGGAGTCGGCCCGAGGGCAGTCTCGAAAACCGCCGTCGGGTTGGCAGAATGTGACCGTGGGAAACCTGACCGCCACCCGTCCGCAACAGCCCTGGGCCGCACCGACCGCCACCGCCCCGGTCACCGCCGCCCTGCGCCTACCCGGCTCCAAGTCGATGACCGCACGGGCCCTGGTGCTCAGCGCACTGGCCGGCGGCCCGTCGACACTGCACGGGCCGCTGCGCGCCCGCGACACCGAACTCATGGCGGGCGGGCTGCGGGCGATGGGTGCCCACGTCTCGGTCTCCGACGACGACAGCTGGCTGGTCCGGCCGCACCGGCTGGTCGGCCCGGCCCACGTCGACGTCGGGCTCGCCGGCACGGTGATGCGGTTCGTCCCGCCGGTCGCCGGGCTCACCGACGGGCGGGTCACCTTCGACGGTGACCCGCAGGCCCGGGTCCGGCCGCTCGGTCCGCTGATCGGCGCGCTGCGCTCGCTCGGCGTCCGGATCGACGCGCCGCAGACCGGCAGCCTGCCCCTGGTGGTGCAGGGCGTCGGCCGGGTCACCGGCGGCGAGGTGGTGATCGACGCCTCCGCCTCCAGCCAGCTCGTCTCCGGCCTGCTGCTCGCCGGGGCACGCTTCGACCGGGGGGTGGTGGTCCGGCACCAGGGCCCGCCCGTGCCCTCCGCGCCGCACCTGCGGATGACCGTGCAGATGCTGCGGGCCGCCGGGGCGGCCGTCGACGACACCGTCGACGACGTCTGGGCGGTCGAGCCGGGGCCGCTCACCGGCCGGAGCTGGGAGATCGAACCGGACCTCTCCGGCGCGGTCCCGTTCTTCGCCGCCGCGCTGGTCACCGGCGGCGAGGTGACGTTGCAGGGGTGGCCGCACAACAGCGTCCAGCCGGTCGAGCAGCTCCGCTCGCTGCTGGACCGGATGGGTGGCGAGGTCACCCTGACCACCGACGGGCTGACCGTGCGCGGCACCGGCGTCGTGCACGGCCTGACCGCCGACCTGTCCGACGTCAGCGAGTTGACCCCGGCGCTGACCGCGCTCGCCATGCTGGCCGACTCGCCGTCGACGTTCACCGGCATCGGGCACATCCGGGGGCACGAGACCGACCGGATCGCCGCACTGGCCCGGGAGTTCACCGGGCTCGGTGCCGACCTGACCGAGACCGCCGACGGGCTGGAGATCCGGCCCCGGCCGCTGCGCGGGGGCGCCTTCCGCACCTACGCCGACCACCGGATGGCGCACGCCGCCGCGGTGGCCGGGCTCGCCGTCGGAGGCATCGAGGTGGACGACGTGTCGTGCACCTCGAAGACCATGCCGGAGTTCCCGGCACTATGGTCGGCGATGGTGACCGGCAAGAGCTGACGGCGGAGGGGGCGGGTCCTGGCGACCAAGCGACGGGAGTACGACGAGGACGACGTACGGGTACGGCCCGGCCGGTCCTCACGTCCGCGTACCCGGACCCGCCCCCGGCACGACGACGCGGTCGACGGGTTCGTCATCGCCGTCGACCGGGGGCGGTACACCTGCGTGCTCCCCGAGGCCCCCGACGGTGCCGCGATCACCGCCATGCGCGCCCGCGAACTGGGCCGCAAGTCGGTGGTGGTCGGCGACCGGGTGAGCCTGGTCGGCGACGTCTCCGGCGCGGACGGGGCGCTGGCCCGGATCGTCCGGATCGCCGAACGGCGCTCGGTGCTGCGGCGCACCGCCGACGACGACGAGAACACCGCCGAAGGGCGGCTGGAACGGGTGGTGGTCGCCAACGCCGACCAACTGGTGATCGTCAGCGCGTTGGCCGACCCGCCGCCCCGGACCGGCTTCATCGACCGTTGCCTCGTCGCCGCGTACGACGCCGACATCGAGCCGCTGCTCTGCCTCACCAAGGCCGACCTGGCCGGCCCGGAGCAGGTGGTCGGCTACTACACCGAGCTGGAACTGCCGTACGTGCTCATCCGACCCGACTCCGACCTGGACGCGCTGCGGGCCCTGCTCGCCGGTCGGGTGTCGGTGCTGGTCGGACACTCCGGGGTGGGCAAGTCCACGCTGGTCAACCGGCTGGTGCCGGACGCGCTGCGGGCGGTCGGCGTGGTCAGCGCCATCGGCCGGGGCCGGCACACCTCCACCAGCGCGGTGGCGCTGCGGCTGCCGCGTACCCCCGACGGCGACGGTGACCCGGGCTGGATCGTCGACACCCCGGGCATCCGCAGCTTCGGGCTGGCCCACGTCTCGGCCGATAGCCTGCTGCACGGCTTCCCCGACCTGGTCGAGGGGACGGTGGACTGCCCACCCAACTGCCCGCACACCCCGGACGAGGCGGACTGCGCGCTGGACGCCTGGGTGGCCGCCGGCAAGGCCGACCCGCGCCGGCTGGCCTCGTACCGTCGGCTGCTGGCCTCCCGGGCCGGCGAGGGCGACCCCCGCGAGGCGGAACGCAACCCCGGCGACCCCCTCGCCGGCTCCTGACCACGCTCTCCCCCTCCCTCGCCCCACCCCTCCCCCTCCCGTCCGGCCCCGCGCCCGCCGCCCCGGCCCGGGTCTCACCGCCCCGCCCCGGGTCACCGCCCAGCCCCGGTCTCACCGCCCCGCCCCGCCGCCCGGTGATCAAGAGGTTTGCGTCAAATGATCAAGAGGTTTACGTCAATCTCGGGCTCTGCCATGACGCAAACCTCTTGATCGCGTGCGCGGGAAGCGGGTGGGTCGGGTGGGTGGGGTGGGGGTGGGGGTGGGTGGGGGTTAGGGTTTCGGGGTGACGGGGTATGCGGGGGATATCGAACTTGCTCACCGGCTGGCGGATGCCGCCGACGCCATCTCGATGGCCCGGTTCCGGGCGCTCGACCTGCGGGTGACGGCGAAGCCGGACCTGACTCCCGTCTCCGACGCGGACACCTCGGTCGAACGGGAGATCCGCACGCTGCTGGCCACCCACCGGCCGGACGACGGACTGCTCGGCGAGGAGTACGGCGAGCAGCCGGCCACCGGCCCGCACGACCGGCGGTGGGTGATCGACCCGATCGACGGCACCAAGAACTTCGTCCGGGGCGTGCCGGTGTGGGCCACCCTGATCGCCCTGTTGGAGGGGGACCGGCCGGTGGTCGGGCTGGTGTCCGCCCCGGCGCTCGGCCGGCGCTGGTGGGGCGCCGACGGCATGGGGGCGTACGCGGGGCGCGACGCCGCCTCCGGCGAGCCGATCCGGGTCTCCGGGGTACGCGACCTCGCCGACGCCAGCGTCTGCTACTCGTCGCTGACCGGGTGGGAGGCGGCCGGCCGGCTGGACGCGGTGCTCCAGTTGATGCGCGACACCTGGCGCAGCCGCGCCTACGGCGACTTCTACGGCTACATGCTGCTGGCCGAGGGGGCACTGGACGTGATGGTGGAGCCGGAACTGTCGCTGTGGGACGTCGCCGCGCTGGTGCCGATCGTGATCGCCGCCGGGGGCACCATGACCACCCTGGAAGGCACTCCCGCCCCTGGTGGGACGGCATCCGGCGAGATCAGCGCGATCGCCACCAACGGGCCGCTGCACACCGACGTGCTGTCCCGGCTGGGTCGGCCAACCGCGCGCTGAACGCGACGGCCCTCTATTCTCGCCTGGTGGTGTCCTCCGGTTGGTGCTTCCTCGCGGCGATGATCGTCGCGTACGGCTTCGCCAACATGCTCCAGTCGGTGGCCGCCGCCCGGACGACCGTGCACCACACCTTCGACCCGGGGCTGCTGCTGCGGCTGGCCGGGCACCGGACGTACCTGATCGGGCTGCTCTGCCAGGTGACCGGCTTCGTACTGGCCTTCCTGGCCCGCCGCGACCTGCCGTTGTTCCTGGTGCAGGCGAGCGTGGCGGCGGGGCTGGGGGTGACCGCCCTGCTGGGGGTGGTGGTGCTCAAGTGGCGGCTGCCCGCCGCCGAGGTGGCGCTGCTGGTGCTGCTCTTCGCCGGGATCACCGCGCTGGTGCTCTCCGCCCAGCCGGCCCCCTCCAAGGGGCTCGGCACCGCCGGCCTGGTCGCCCTGGCGCTGGCGCTCGGCGGGATCGGACTGCTCGGTTTCTTCGCGGTACGCCTGCACGGGGCGCCCGGCTCGGTGGCGCTCGGCTCCCTGGCCGGGCTGGCGTTCTCCGCCGCCGCGGTGGCCGCCCGGCCGCTGGCCTCCGCCCCGTCGGCCGAGGCGTTCGTCCGCGACCCGCTGCTCTACCTGCTGATCGCCCATTCGCTGGTGGGTCAACTGCTGCTCGGCCTGGCGATGCAGCGGGGCTCCACGACGGCGGCCGTCGCCGCGATGGACGCCGCCGGGGCGGTGCCCGCCGCCATCGTCGGTCTGCTGCTGCTCAACGACAAGATCTGGCCGGGCCGGGAGTGGCTGGCCGCCGTCGGCTTCCTGATCACTCTCGCCTCGGTCATCGGGCTCACCCGGTATGCCGCACCGCAGCACCACCACGCGGTGACCCGCACCCCGGAACGCGCCATGGTGGGCGCCGCCCCCCGCGCCTGACCGGACCGGCCGGCGCGGGCGTCGGGCGCGGTCAGACGCCGACCGGGCCGGTGGTCGTGGAGGTCGTCCCCGTGACCGGCGTCTCGACCTGCACCGCCACGGTGGCGTCCGGGTCGGCCTCGACGTCGACCGGCACCGTGTCGGGCACCTCGACCGGGGTACGCCGGCCCACCACCCGCTCGTAGAGCCGCTCCAGCGCGCCGGCCGTCCGTTCCCAGGTGTAGCTGCACCGCACCCGGTCCACCGCGGCGTGCCCGTAGGCGAACCGGCCCGCGTTGTCGGCGAGCAGCCGGCGCAGCGTCATGCCCAGCGTACGGACGTCGCCGGGGGGCACCAGCCGGCCGGTGACCTCGTCGACCACCGCGTCGGCGATGCCGCCCACGGCGTAGCCGACCACCGGCACCCCGCAGGCCATCGCCTCCAGCGACACCCGGCCGGCGGCGGAGTAGTGCGGGGTGCAGGCGACCACGTCGGCCGAGCGGTACCAGGTGGCGAGCTGGTCGTGCGGCACCGCGCCGACCAGGGTGACCTGGTCGGCGACGCCGGCCCGCTCAGCCAGCTCGCGCAGCCGCCGGGCCTCGGCGTGGGTGGCCAGCTGGTCGGCCGGCGGCCCACCGGCGATCACCAGCTCCGCGTCGCCGACCAGCCGCATCGCCCGGATCAGGTCGTCCTGGCCGTGGCCCGGGGACAGCCCGCCGACGGACAGGATGCGGGCCCGCTGGTCGCGGGGGGCGGCCTCCCCGTCGGGGTGGAACCGTTCGACGTCCACCCCGGTCGGCACCATCGCCACCGAGGAGCGTTGCAGCCCCATCCGGGTCAGCTCGTCGACCTCGTCGGTGCACTGGGCGACGGCGACGTCCACCGCCCGGGTGAGCGCGCGCTCCAGCGGGATGCGCTCGCCGGGGCCGTCGTACTCGCGGCCGAGGTGGCGGCGCTGCTCGACGCCGAGCGAGTGGAAGGTCTGCACCACCGGGATGTCCGTCTCCCGGACCGCGTGCGCGGCGGCCAGGCCGCCGATCCAGTAGTGCCCGTGCACCACCTCCGGCGTCCACTCCCCCGCCCACCGGTCGGCCAACCAGCGACCGAACTCCGGCACGTACGGGACCAGGTCGCCGGTGACGGTGGGCCGGGCCGGGCCGACGGGCACCCGTTCCACCCGGTATCCGTCGATCTCGACGCTCGCCGGCAGGGACGGGTCGTCGTGGCGCTCGTACACCCGCACGTCGTGGCCGCGCCCGGCCAGCTCGCCGGCGACCCGAGCGACGTGCTCGTGGGTGCCGACGGGTGGTCCTTCCGCGTGCCGGGACGACCCGGCGTGCGCGCAGACGAGGCCGACGCGCATGGTGCACCTCCATGCGATCTGCGAGGGATGGTCTCCGGTCAGAGCGTCCCATTAACCGGGGCCCCACGAGCCGAAACCTCGCAGATCGGAAGCGGTCAGCGGGTCGGTGGGCCGACTGTGGGGCACCCCACACCGACCGGGGCCGGTGCCGGCCTGGCCCGGGGTGAGCCGCGGCTGACCGGAGCGGTACCGCTGATCAGTGGCCGCGCGGCGGCATGACCGGGTCCGTCCGGGGGTACCGAGCGGAAATGCCGATGACCCGTACCCCCGCCGTCACCGCCGTGGTGGTCGCCGGCGTCACCGGCGGGTGCGACGCCGCCCCGAGGCCGCGCCCCACCCGGCCCGGCCTCGCCGGGGAGACGACCCGACCCGACCGCACCGACCGGACACGACCGCGATGAGCCGCGCCGACCTGCCGACCCCGGGAACCGTCCGGCACCCCCGGGCGGGATGCCAGGTGACGGCCGACGACTCCTCCGCGCTGGTCCGGCTCGCCGGGACGCTGGAGCCGGCCGACGTCGACCGGGTACGCGACGCGCTGCTCGTCCGGCTCGTCGACCGGCCCGGTCCGATCGTGGTCGACCTGGCCGGGCTGCGCGCCGACGGGGCGACCGCCGGGCAACTGCTGGCCGGGGTACGCCGGGTGGTACGTGACTGGCCCGCCGCCGACCTGCTGGTGGTCGACCCGAGCGGGACGGTCGCCGACGGGGACGCGACGGAACTGGAGGTCCACCCGACCGTGGCCGGGGCGACGGCGGCCCTGGCCCGTACGCCGATGGCGGCGGTGCTGACCGAGGAGCTGACGCCGGCGGTCGGGGCGGCCCGGCGGGCGCGGGAACTGGTGACCGACCGCTGCGCCCGGTGGGGTGTGCCGGAGCTGGCCGAGCCGGCCTGCATCGCGGTCACCGAGATGGTCAACAACGTGGTGGCGCACGCGTCGACCCCGATGACGCTGCGGTTGGCCGCGCAGGGCGACACGGTGCACCTGGCGGTGCGGGACCATTCCCGGCGGCAGCCCCGCTACGGGGGCCCGGCCCCGCTGACCTCGGCCGGTGGCCGGGGGCTGCTGTTGATCGACACGGTGGCCCGGCGCTGGGGCAGCACCCCGCTCCCGGACGGCAAGGTGATCTGGTGCGTGCTGCACACCGAGGACGAGTCACACTGGCACCACGACTGATTGCTGCCCTTTCGTCCCGATCCAGGGAGCGGGACCCGGTTACCCGGGCCGTGCCAGTGGGTAGTGCTCAGCCATGCGCGACGACGAGTTCCCGACCCCCGTGTCCGACCCCGAGGCGCTCGGCCTGCCCGACACCGCCGACGACGACTCGACCGCCCACGACGACGTGCTGACCGGCCGGGAGGCCGACGGCCCCGACCCGGCCCAGCTGCCCGGCGACCGTACCCCGGTGGCCGTCGACCACTTCGGCACCACCGCCGACGAGCAGCTCGACGGCGAGTCGCTGGAGTACAAGCTCGACCGCGAGCAGTACGAGCGGCGGGCCGACGACCCGCTGGCCGGGCCGGTCGACCCGGACATCGCCGCCGAGGCGGAGAACGAGGAGGCCGCCGCGCAGGCCCAGCTCGACGCCGACGTGCTCGACCCGGGCCCCACCTCGGACCCGAACTCCCCGGTCTCGCTCTACGACCACGGTCAGCTCGGCACGGTCGCCGACGCGCAGGTGGGTCGGCTCGTCGAGCCGGACGAGGGGGCCCGCACCGACCAGGAGACCGACAGCATCGCCTACGACGCGGGCGCGGCCGGCGGCGGCGCGAGCGCCGAGGAACTCGCCATCCACGAGACCCGGCCGCCCGAGGCGCACTGACCCCCGGTCGTCCGGGCCGTGTGCCCGGTCGTCCAGACGGGGTCCTCAGTCGTCCAGGCCGCGTTCGATCGCGTAGCGGGTCAGCTCCACCCGGTTGTGCAGCTGGAGCTTGCCGAGCGTGTTCTGCACGTGGTTCTGCACGGTACGGTGCGACAGCCCGAGCCGCCCGGCGATCTGCTTGTAGGACAGCCCCTTCGCCACCAGCCGCAGCACCTCGGTCTCCCGTTCGGTGAGCCGGGGTGCCGCGCCGTCGTCGCCGGACCCACCGGCAGGCGGGTCCGCGGCCAGCCGCCGGTACTCGCCCAGCACCAGCCCGGCCAGGCCCGGGGTGAACACCGGCTCACCGGCGGCCGTGCGGCGCACCGCGTCCAGGAACTCCGCCGGGGCCGCCGACTTCAGCAGGTAGCCGGTGGCCCCGGCCTTCACCGCGTCCAGCACCCCCTGCTGCTCGCCGCTGGCCGACAGCATCAGCACCCGGACCCGGGGCAACGCGGCCCGCAGTCCCTGGATCACCTCCACCCCGGAGATGTCCGGCAGTTGCAGGTCGAGCACCACCACGTCGGGTCGGGCGGCGGCGGCCACCCGGACCGCCTGGCGGCCCTCCCCGCTGGTCGCCACCACCAGGTGCCCGGCCTCGGTGAGGTCCCGGGCCACCCCCTCCCGCCACATCGGGTGGTCGTCGACCACCATCACCCGTACCCCGGTCATCGGCTCCTCCTCGGCACCATCAGTTCGATCTCGGTGCCCTCCCCCGGCGTCGAGATGATCCGCACCTCGCCGCCGAGGTCGGTCATCCGTCCCCGGATGGCCTGCGCCACGCCCAGTCGGCCCTGCCGGGCCGCCTCGACCAGCCGACCCTCCGGAATGCCCGGCCCGGCGTCGCGCACCGACACGGTCACCGTGTCGCCCTCGTCCTCGACGAGCACCCAGCCCCGCCCGTCGGCGTGCCGCCGCACGTTGTCCAGGGCCGCCGCCGTCGCGGCGGCCACCTCCCGGGCCACCGACGCGGGCAGCGGCACCGGCGTCGCCGGCGCGGAGACCTGCACCGTCGCCGAGGCGTACCCGGACAGCAGGGACCGCAGGTCGACCTCGCCGCCCGGGTCGGCGGGGGACGTCGGCGGGGCCCCGGAGATCAACGCGCGTAGCGCCACCTCCTGCTGACCGGCGAGCCGGGCCAACTCGCCGGCCTCCCCGTCGAGGTGTGCGCCGCGCCGCTGGACCAGGGACAGCACCTGGAGCACCGAGTCGTGGATGTCCCGGGCCAGCCGTTCCCGTTCCCGGGTCGCCGCCTCCAGCTCCACCGCGCGCTGCAACCGCTCCTCGGTGCTCACCGCCAGCCGGGCCACGTGCCCCACCACCGCCCCGGCGAGCAACAGCAGGATCGCCCCGGTCAGCGAGGACGGGCCGATCCGGCCCCGGGTGATCAGATCCGTGCCGCCGACCAGCAGCGCGGCCACCGTGCCGCGCCGCCGCCCACCGGAGACCGCCCAGGCCAGCACCGGCCCGGCCAGCCACGCCACGGCGAGGGCGGGCACCCCGGCGGCCAGCGCCGGGCGTCCCACCACCCACGGCGTGACCGCCAGGATCGCCAGGACCACGCCGAGGTCGGCCAGGAGCAGCGGCCAGCGCCGGTTGGCCGGGCGGGCGTACCCGACCGCCGTCACCCCGGACCAGGCCAGCATCACCAGCAGTACGCCGCCCGCGGCGACCGGGTGGGCGTACCGGCCGGCGTCGCGCAGGACCAGCAGGCCGACGTACGCCAGGGAGGCGAACCGGAAGACCGCGACGGAACGCCACAGCGGGTCGGCGAAACCTCCCGGCGGGGACGACGGCATGGCCGCCACGATGCCACAGTCCCAGGTCAGCCGGCCGGGCCGGTCGGTGCGGGCCCGGGAACCCTGGCGTACGGTAGAAATAGCGTGAAAAACTCCGAGATCGCTGTCGGGACAGGGCCCATGACGAACGCAGAGCTTCCCACACCGCGTACGGTGGTGCCCATCGAACCTTCCCTTCTCATCGCCGAGGCGTTCGACCAGGCACAGGTGACCGAGCTGAGACACTCGGTCAACTCCTGCGCGCACGCGGCCGGCCTGGCCGGGCAGCGGCTCGACGACTTCGTGCTGGCGGTCAACGAGTTGATCACCAACGCCGTGCGGCACGGTGGCGGACGGGGCTGGTTGCGGCTCTGGCGACGCACCGGCGAGCTGGTCTGCGAGGTCTCCGACCACGGCAGCGGCATCAGCGAGCAGCGGCTCGACGACCGCAGCCGGCCCGCCCCGGACACCGCCGGCGGCTGGGGGCTCTGGCTGGCCCGGGAGCTCAGCGACGCGATGGAGGTCGAGAGCGGCGCGGCCGGCACCACCGTGCGGATCAGCGCCCTCTTCGGCTGACTGCCGGCCCACCCGGCCTACCGGTGACGGTCACCCGAACAGGGCGCTGACCGACTCGCCGTTGTGGATGCGGCGCATCGCCTCGGCCAGTGCCGGAGCCACCGAGAGCACCGTCAGCTCCGGCACCCGCTTGTCCGCGGGGATCGGCACGGTGTTGGTGCAGACGATCTCGCGTACCCCCTCGACGGCGGCCAGCCGGGTCAGCGCGCCGTCGGAGAACAGGCCGTGGGTGCAGGCCAGCCGGATCGACCGGACGTTGCGCTGGTGCAGGTGGCCGATCAGCTCGACCACCGTGCTGCCCTTGGCGATCTCGTCGTCCAGCACGATCACGTCCCGGTCGGCCACCTCACCGATCACCGTGCTGATGGTGACCCGGTCGTCGCTGAACCGCTGCTTCGCCCCGGCCGCGACCGGGGTGCCGAGCATCCGGGCGAACGCCGCCGCCTCCTTGGCGTTGCCCAGGTCCGGCGAGACCACCACCGTGTCGCCCAGGTCGCGTCCCCGGAAGTGGGCGGCCAGTTCCCGCAGCGCGTGCAGGTGGTCGACCGGGACACTGAAGAAGCCGTGCACCTGCGGTGAGTGCAGGGTCATCGCCAGCACCCGGTGCGCGCCGGCCGAGGTGAGCAGGTCGGCCACCAGCCGGCCGCCGATGGAGATGCGTGGCGCGTCCTTCTTGTCCGACCGGGCGTACGCGTAGTGCGGCAGCACCACGGTGATCCGGCCGGCCGACGCACCCCGGGCGGCGTCGATCATGAGCAGCAGCTCGACCAGGTTCTCCTGCACCGGCGGCACCAGCGGCTGGATCAGGAACACGTCCCGCTCCCGGCAGTTCGCCTGCAACTGCACCTCCAGGCAGTCGTTGGCGAACCGGGACACCCGCACCGGGTGCAGCGGCACCCCCAGGTGGGAACAGATCTCGGCGGCGAGTTCGGGGTGGGCGGTTCCACTGAACACGGCGATGTCACGCACGTCTGGAGATCGTACGGAGCCGCCGCGGTTCTCCGGAGCGCGCCCGGCCGGTACGGTGCCGAAATGACCGGAGAGTACGTCGCCGCCATCGACCAGGGCACCACCTCGTCGCGGTGCATCGTCTTCGACCGGGCCGGTGGGATCGTCGCCGTCGCGCAACGCGAGCACCGGCAGATCTTCCCCCGGCCCGGTTGGGTCGAGCACGACGCCGAGGAGATCTGGGCCAACGTCGAACGGGTGGTCCGCGACGCGCTGGCCGACGCCGGCACCGGCCCGGACGGGTTGGCCGCCGTCGGCATCACCAACCAGCGGGAGACCACCGTGGTCTGGGACCGGGCGACCGGCCGGCCGGTCGCCAACGCCGTGGTCTGGCAGGACACCCGTACCGGCCCGCTGCTGCGCGAGCTGGCCGACTCGTACGGCGAGGAGAAGCTGCGCGCCCGCACCGGGCTCACCCTGGCCACCTACTTCGCCGGCCCGAAGCTGCGCTGGCTGCTGGACAACGTCGACGGGCTGCGGGAACGCGCCGAACGGGGCGAGGTGCTGTTCGGCACGATGGACAGCTGGCTGATCTGGAAGCTGACCGGACGGCACGTCACCGACGTCACCAACGCCAGCCGGACCATGCTGATGGGCCTGGAGACCCTCGACTGGGACCCGGAGCTGCTCGACGCGCTGCGCGTCCCGGCCGCGATGCTGCCGCAGATCCGCAGCTCGGCAGAGGTCTACGGAACGGCCCACGGGGTGCTCGACGGGGTACCGGTGGCCAGTGCGCTCGGCGACCAGCAGGCCGCCCTGTTCGGGCAGACCTGTTTCCAGCCGGGCGAGGCCAAGTGCACCTACGGCACCGGCAGTTTCCTGCTGCTCAACACCGGGGCCAGCCCGGTGCCGTCCCGCCACGGCCTGCTGACCACGGTGGCCTACCGGATCGACGGCCAGCCGGCCGCGTACGCCCTGGAGGGGGCGATCGCGGTGACCGGTTCGCTGGTGCAGTGGCTGCGGGACAACCTCGGACTGATCTCCTCGGCAGCCGAGGTCGAGGAGCTGGCCGCCACCGTGGACGACAACGGGGGCTGTTACGTGGTGCCCGCCTTCTCCGGGCTGTTCGCGCCGCACTGGCGTAGCGACGCCCGGGGGGTGATCGCCGGGCTGACCGGCTACATCACCAAGGGGCACCTGGCGCGGGCGGCGCTGGAGGCGTCGGCCTGGCAGACCCGCGAGGTGGTCGACGCGATGAACGCCGACTCCGACGTGGCGCTGCGCCGGCTACGCGTCGACGGTGGAATGACCGCCAACGGGCTGCTGATGCAGTTCCTCGCCGACGTGCTGGCGGTGCCGGTGGTCCGCTCCCGGATCACCGAGACCACCTGCCTCGGCGCGGCGTACGCTGCCGGCCTGGCGGTCGGCTTCTGGCCCGACCTGGCCACCCTGCGCGCCCAGTGGCGCTCCGACGCGCAGTGGGAGTCCCGGATGGACCCGGCGCACCGGGAGCGGGAACTGGGCCGGTGGCGCAAGGCGGTCGCGCGCACACTCGACTGGGTCGACTGACTCCGGTGGCGGCCCGTCCGTCGACCGGTCCACGTCGGGCCGGACCGATACGATCGGTCGGGGGGATGCCACATGCAGACAGTCGGTCCGTACGCGCTGCACCGCAGGCTCAGCTCGTGTGAGCTGGGCGAGGTCTGGGCCGCACGGGACGCCGCCGAGCGGCCGTTCACCGTGGCCGTGCTCGCGCCGGCCGCCGCCGAGGGCGGCTGGCGGGAGGCGTTCGCCGCGGCGGCCAACACGCTGGCCCGGTCCGACGGCCTGCCGATCACCGGGGCCAACCACACCGGCCCGGTGCCCTGGGTGGCCTGCGCCGCCGAGCAGGGTGCCGGGGCCGCGCACGTCTTTCTCGCGCTGGGGCAGCGCCTCGTCCCGGCCGGGGAGCCGCCCACCGGTGGCCCCGGCGTCGGGCCGTCCGGCGGGTCCGACCCGGCGCACCGGCCGGCCGCTGGAACACCGGCCGCCGCAACACCGGCCTCCGGGGCACCAGCCCCCGCGACACCGGTCGCCGCAGCACCGGCCGACGCCGGGGCCGGCGGGGCACCAGCACCGGCACCGGACGGACAGCGAACCGCCGGGCCGGCAGGCACGGCCCGGCCGGGGCGGATCCCATCGCCGCCGGTGCCCGCCCCGTCGGCCGGCGCCGCCGCATCCACCGGGTCCGCCTCCTCGCCGGGCCACGGTTCCTCGCCGGGCGGCGGTGCGTCCCCGGGCCACGGTTCGTCGGCGGGCCCCGGTTCGTCGGCGGGCCCCGGAGCGTCGGCGGGCCACGGACCGGCGACCGGGCCTGTTGCGTCGACCGGTCACGGAGCGGCGATCGGTCACGGAGCGGCGACCGGGGCTGTCGCGCCGGCCACGGGCAGCACGGTGCCGCCGGCTGCCGCACCCCGCACGACCACCCCGCCGGGCACGACCGACCCGCCCGGCACGACCACCTTGCCCCACCCGGCGGCCCCGCACCGGGCCACTGTTCCGCAGGCCACCCTGCCGCAGGTCAGCCCACACCGGGCGACCCCGCAGCATTCCGGCCCGCAGCATTCCGGCCCGCAGCATTCCGGCCCGCAGCAGACAGCCCTGTACCAGGTCAGCCAGCAGCAGGCAGCCCGGCAGCAGGCCGGGCCGCAGCAGGCGCAGCCCGCGCCGGTGGTGCCGCAGCGGGCGGGACCGCCGTACCCGCCGACGACCCTCGCGCCGTACCCGCCGGCACCGTTCCCGCCGGTCGCGGGTCCGGCGCGCGGGCGGGGTCGGGCCGTACTGTGGTCGGTGCTGGTGGCCCTGCTCGCGGCGGCCCTCGGGGCGGCGGGCGGCTACCTCGTCGCCGGCCGGTCGGCCGACGGGCCGGCCACCGTCACCGCGTCGGCCTCCGCGACCCCGAGCGTCGACCTGGGGCTGCCGGGCACGCCGCCGCGCCGGCCGGGGGTGGAGCCACCGGTCGGCGGCGGCTGGCCCGCCGGTGCGCCCACCTTCGCCGGCACCGAGCCCACCCGGGAGATCACCGGCCTGGCCGGGGTCGACTTCAGTTTCCGGGTGCCCACCGGTTGGAGCTGCACCGAGGCCGGCCGCACCAGCGGCTCGGCGCACTACCGGTGCGGCGTCCCGGCCACCGACGGGTCGATCATCGGTGGCGACCTGATCGTCCGGCAGTGCCCCCGGCTCTGCACCGACGAGCGCCGCACCGCGCTGCGCCGGCAGGAGGAGGCATGGGGGTTGCAGTGGATCCGCAGCGGCGATTTCACCACCTGGGCGGAGACCGCCCGGGTGGACGGCGCGTCGCGTTACGGGCTGGTCTACCTCTCCTACTGGCGCAGCGTGCCGGAGGACGCGATCGACAGGCAACTGGTGCTGCGGATGACCGCGCCGCTGGACCGCGCGGACGAGGTGCGCAAGGTGGCCGCCTCGGTGCGGGAGGCCACCTTCACCATCTGACACGGGGGCGAGGCCACCCCTGCGCGACCGGTACCCTTCGACCGGACGTCGACGACGAACCGGTCCGTCCTTCCACGACCGAGCGGGGCCATGTGCGCATGCTGACTGTCTCCCCTGACCGAGCCGGGGCCTGTCCGACCATCACGGACGCGTTGGAGATCGCACCGGACGACACGGTCGTCTCGATCGCCCCCGGCGTCTACCCCGAGTCGCTGCGCCTCGACGGCCGGCGGGTCCGGCTGGTGGCCGCCGGCGAGCCGGGCTCGGTCATCGTGGACGGTCGGGCCGCCGGACGGCCGACGGTGGCCTGCACCGGCGGCGAGGTGCTGTTGCAGGGGCTGGTCGTGCAGGGCGGCGACTATCCGGCGGTGGAGGCGGTCGGCGGTCGGCTGCGCATGGAGAAGTGCCAGGCCAGCGCCGGGTTCGCCGCAGCCGTGTCGGTACGCGACGGGGCCCGGATCGAGGCCGTCGAGGTCACCGTCACCGGCGGCCAGCACGGGTTGGTCGTCTCGGACGCGGGCGGCGCGGTCGAGCGGTGCGAGATCCGCGACGTCACCGACGACGGGATCATCGTGCGGCTCGGGGCCGACCCGACCATCCGCAACTGCACAGTCGCCGCCGCCGGCTTCCGGGGTGTGTACGTCTACCAGGCGGCCCGCCCCACCATCGAACGCTGCGACATCTCCGGCACCGGCGACGCCGGCATCGTGGTCGCGTTGCAGAGCAGCCCCACCATCGTGGACTGCTGGGTGCACGACACCCGGGGCGTCGGCATCGACGTCGACCGGGGCTGCGGCGGAACGGTCGAGGGCTGCCGTACGGAGCAGACCGCCGCCCCGGGCGTCCGGATCGCGGAGGGCGCCGGCACCGTGTTCCGGGCGGCGGAGGCGGGCGGGCGGCCGATGGCCGGGGTGAGCGCGGGCGGCGGCACCGTCGGTCAGGACGAGCAGAAGGTCGAGGAACTCCTCGCCGAACTCGACTCGATGATCGGGCTGGCCGGGGTGAAGGCCGAGGTGCGCTCGCTGATCGACGAGATCCAGGTCAACGAGTGGCGGCGCAACGCCGGGCTGGCGGTGGGCGCGGTCAGCCACCACCTCATCTTCACGGGCGCACCGGGCACCGGCAAGACGACGGTGGCCCGGATCTACGGGCAGTTGCTCAAGGCCCTCGGGGTGCTGCCCAACGGCCAGTTCCGGGAGGTTTCCCGGCGGGACCTGGTCGGCCAGTACATCGGGCACACCGCCGAGAAGACCTCGTCGGTGTTCACCGAGGCGCTGGGCGGGGTGCTGTTCATCGACGAGGCGTACACCCTGTCCCGGGCCGGGGGCGCCGGCGGCGACTTCGGCCAGGAGGCGATCGACACCCTGGTCAAGCTGATGGAGGACCACCGCGACCAGGTCGCGGTGATCGTCGCCGGTTACACCACCGAGATGGCCGCCTTCCTGGACGCCAACTCGGGCCTGGCGTCCCGGTTCGCCAAGACGCTGGAGTTCGAGAACTACAGCCCGGTCCAGTTGGTCGACATCGTCGGCCGGATCGCCCGCAACGACGAGTACCTGCTCGCCGACGGGTTGGCCGACGGGCTGCTCGAATGGTTCGGCCAGATCGAACGGGACCAGAACTTCGGCAACGCCCGGGAGGCCCGCAAGCTGCTGGAGGGGATGCGCAAGGCGCAGTCCGGGCGGCTGCGCGCGCTGGGCCGGATGCCGAGCCGGGACGACCTGCGTACCCTCGTCCTGGACGACCTGCTCGCCGCCACCCGGTGAGCGGGATGTCGCCCACCGGGGGCACCGCTGCCCGCAGCGACGCGCCGACCGCCCTGATCGTCCGGGTCCGGGACGCCCCACCCGAGCCGGCCGCCCCGTGGCGGCCCACCGAGGCCGACCAGCCGGCCCCGCCGGAACCGCTGGACGCACCCTGGCTGCGGCACCTGGCCCGGCTGCTGCCGATGGCCGTGGTCGCCGTCCTCGGCGGGGTCGGGCTGAACCGGCCCGGCCTGTGGGAGGACGAGCTGGCCACCTGGGGCATGGTCACCGTCGGATTCGACGACTTCGTGGCGGTGCTGCGCAATGTCGACGCCTCCATCGGCCCGTACTACCTGCTGATGCGCGGCTGGGTGGCGCTGGCCGGCAGCTCCGACGTCGCGTTGCGGATGCCGTCGCTGCTGGCCATGGCGGCGGCCGCCGGCCTGGTCGCCGCGATCGGCCTGCGGATCGGCGGGCTGCGGGTCGGGCTGGTCGCCGGCCTGCTGTTCGCGGTGCTGCCGACCACCTCCCGGTACGCGCAGGAGGCCCGGCCGTACGCGTTCGCGGTGTGCGCCGCGGCGCTTGCCACCCTGCTGCTGGTCCGGCTGCTGGAACGGCCCCGGTTCCTGCGCTACGCGGGGTACTCCGCCGTGGTGGCGTTGCTGGGGCTGATGCACCTGGTGGGCCTGCTGCTGCTCCTCGCGCACGCGCTGGTGGCCTGGCGGGGGGCGCAGCGCCGGCGCGGCTTCGTCGGCTGGCTCGGCGCGGCCGTCGCCGGCACGCTGCCCGTGCTGCCCGTCCTGTGGCTGGGCCGGCAGCAGACCGGTACGCAGATCAACTGGATTCCCCCGGTCACCCTGGACCGGCTGGTCGACACGCCGGAGGCGCTGTTCGGCGGGCCGCTGCTCGCCGGCGCGGTGCTCGCCCTGGCCTTCCTCGGCATGTCGATGCGCCAGCGGTCGGCGGTGGCCACCGCCTGGCTGGTGCTGCCCACCGTCGGCCTGCTGCTCGCCGCCCAGCTCACCCCGCTCTGGCTGCCGCGCTACCTGCTGTTCACGGTGCCCGCCTGGGCGCTCGTCGCCTCGTTGGCGTTGCGGCGCAGTTCGCTGCTGCGGGGCACCGCCGCGATGCTGGCGGTCGGCCTGCTCGGCATCCCGGTGCAGGTCGAGATCCGGGGCGTCACCGGCCACAGCCAGGGCACCAAGGACATCGCCGCCGTGCTGCGGGCGCACGCGCGCCCCGGCGACACCCTGGTGTACGGCCCGTTCGACGCCGGTGACCAGCGCACCAGCCGGGACGCGGTGAACCGGTACGTCGACGAGAGCTGGCGGCCCCGGGACGTGCTGATGACCGTACCGGCCCGCCGGCAGGGCACCCTGGGTGCGCGCGAGTGCGCCGACCGGGACGTACCGGTGTGTCTGGGTCGCCCGGAGCGGGTGTGGGTCGTCCGCAAGGGGGCCCTCGACGATCCGGTGCAGCGGATCGGGCCGGCGAAGGAGGCCGCGCTCAAGCCGTACGTCGTCGACCGCACCTGGCGGGTCCGGGGCTTCAGCATCGCCCTGCTGGTACGCAAGCCGGAGGTGGGCAGGTGAGCACCCGGGCCGGCGGGGGCCGCACCGACGAGACGACGGAGTTCCACCGTCCGGTGCCGCCGTCGTGGCCGGGGCGGACCGCAGGGGGTCGCCCGGCGGTGGTTCCCGCCGCGCGTGCTCCGCTGCCGGCCCCCGCTGCGCAGGACCCGGTGACGGTGCCGACCCGTCGGGGTCCGGCGGCGGTGCCGACCCCGCGCGGGCCGGCGGCGGTGCCGGCCCCTGCCGCACCGACCACAGCCGCTCCGGCCCCGGTGGGGTCGTCGGCGCGGGAGGCGGTGGCACCGACGGCGCTGGGGCGACCGGCGGGCGTCGACCCGTCCCTGCCGCTGCCGCCGGACGACGACGAGAAGGCCGCCTACCGGCACCGCCGGCTGCCGGTGCTGATGATCGCCTCGTTCGTCAGCTTCACCGGGCTGCTCACCAGCCAGCTGCTCTTCGTCCGGATGGCACCCTGGCTGCCGGCGCTGCTGCCGCTGTTCGGCTTCACCGTCCTCTACTACCTGATCTCGGCGACGGTGAACATCGGCACGCCCGGGTTCGACCTGGAGCGGCACCGCCGGCTGGTCCGCGACTTCCGCCCGCCGGTGCACCCGTCGGTGGACGTGTTCCTGCCGGTCTGCGGCGAGGCGACCGAGGTGCTGCGCAACACCTGGGAGCACGTCAGCCGGATGGTCGACCACTACCCGGGCCGGGTGCACGTCTACGTGCTCGACGACTCGGCCACCGACGAGCGGGAGGCGATGGCGCTCGCCTTCGGCTTCGTCTACCAGCGCCGCCCCAACCGGGGCTGGTACAAGAAGGCCGGCAACATGCGGTACGCGTACCAGCGCACGCTGGGCGAGCACATCCTCGTGCTGGACGCCGACTTCACCCCCCGGCACGACATGCTCGACGAGATGGTGCCCTACCTGGCCGCCGAGCCGGATCTCGGGATCGTGCAGTCCCCGCAGTACTTCCGGGTGCACTCCGGCCAGGGGTGGCTGGAGCGCGGGGCCGGGGCGGTGCAGGAGCTGTTCTACCGGATGGTGCAGGTGTCCCGGCAGCACCACGAGGCGGCGATCTGCGTCGGCAGTTGCGCGCTCTACCGCCGGGAGGCGCTCGACGCGATCGGCGGTTCCACGCTGATCGAGCACTCGGAGGACGTGCACACCGGGTTCGACATGCGGCGGCGCGGCTGGCGGTTGCGCTACCTTCCGGTGCCGTTGGCCACCGGCCTGTGCCCGGCCGACGTCAACTCGTTCTTCACCCAGCAGTACCGCTGGTGCGCCGGTTCGATGAGCCTGCTCGGGTCGACGAAGTTCTGGAACACCCGGATGCGGCTGCGCACCCGGCTGTCGTACCTCTCCGGCTTCTGCTATTACCTGCACACGGCGCTGTTCACCTTCGTCGGGCCGCTGGTGCCGATCGTGCTGCTGGCCTGGTTTCCGCAGTCGGTGGCCCCGGCGAACTACCTGTGGATCGTGCCGAGCCTGGTCTACAACCTGGTGGTGTTCCCGCTGTGGCACCGGTGCGCGTACCGGGTGGAGGCGTGGACCGTGAAGATGATCTACGGCTGGTCGCACGCCTTCGCCATCTGGGACCTGCTGCGCGGGCAGAGCATGGGCTGGCAGCCCACCGGCGGCACGGGACGGAAGAACAGGACGGGTCGACTGTGGTGGGGAATGGCCGTCTGCACGGCGGGCAGCGGAGCACTGTGGACCGGCCTGGCGGCCCACCGGATGATCACCGACGACCTGTGGACCTTCGCGCCGGCCTTCCTCGGTGGCGCGTTCTACCTGGCCGTCGCGTTGCAGGCGCTGCTGGTGAAGCCGGCGCGGGACATCCGGCCGGAGCGTTCCCGGTGACCTCCCGGCAACTGTTCACCATCGTCACGATGTTCGTGATCGGGGTGTTCGGCTACGCCGCGCTCGCGCCCAGTCCGGCCAGCCGGCCGGCCCGGTTCGCCACCGAACCCAGCGCGTCGCCCACCCCCACCGGCCCGCCCCCGGCGTACGACGTCCGCCCGCTGGTCCAGCCGCAGGGCCGCTACCTGGGGGTGGCGCTCAGCGGCGCGCCGCAGGACATGAGCCGGGTCGACCGGTTCGCCGACCTGGTCGGCAGCAAACCCAACATCATCACCATCTACGAGAGCTTCGACGACGAGTTCGCCGCCGCCGAGGTCCGCCGGGTCCACCGGTACGGCGCACTGCCGATCGTCCGCTGGGAACCGTTCAAGGCGAAGCTGAAGGACATCGCCGCCGGGCGGCACGACCCGTACCTGGTGGAGTTCGCCGTCGCGGTACGCCGGCTCAACCTGCCGGTCGCGCTCACCATCGCGCACGAGATGAACGGCCACTGGTACTCCTGGGGCGCGCACGACAACACCGCCAGGGAGTTCGTCGCCGCCTGGCGGCACATCCACGCCGTCTTCGCCCGCGCCGACGCCACGAACGTGATCTGGACCTGGACCCCGAACGTGGTCAACCCGGTCCCGTCGGTGAAGCTCGCCCCGCTCTACCCCGGCGACGCGTACGTGGACTGGGTCGGCATCGACGGGTACTTCACCAGGCGCGGCGAGCAGACCTTCGACGACCTGTTCGGCCCCACCATCACCCAGGTGCGGAAGTTCACCGCCCGACCGCTGCTGATCGTGGAGACCGGGTCCGAGCCGGGCGCGATGCGTCGTCGGGCCGTCGACGAACTCTTCACCGCCCTGCGCAAACGCCCCGACCTGCTGGGTTTCGTCTACTTCAACCAGAAGGGCTCCGGCGACTGGGTGATCGACTCGGACAAGCCGGCGCTCGCCGCGTACCGGTCCGGGGCGGCGGCCGACCCCCGGACCGGCTTCCGGGTCGACTGACCCGGGCCGCCCACCCACGGGCCCCGGGGCGCTGCGTCGGGTTCCTATGATGAGGACGGCCCACCGTGGGCGGGCCGAACGGGTCGAGGCGTCTGGGGGGCAGCCGGAGATGACCGGAGCACCACGGCCGGCAGGTGCCGCACTCCGGCCCGACGGCCCCGACGCCCGCGTACACCTGGCCCCCCGCCGCCGGCCCGGCCGGATCGGCGAGTTGCACGTGCTGCAACTGCTCCTGCTGGAGGCGGTGCTGCTCGGCGTCCTCGCCAGTGGACTGTTCGGGATGCCGGTGCTGGTCGTCGCCGCGCTGTGCGGCGTACTCCTGCTGACGGTGGTGTTCCTGCGCTCGCGGGGCCGCTGGTGGCTGGAGAAGCGGGTGCTGGCCCGGCACCAGCGGCGACGGGCCGCCGCGACGGTCCCGGTCGCCGCCGACCCGGGGTTGGACGCCCTGCAACGACTCGCCCCCGGCCTGTCGGTGGGCACCGTGACGTTGGCCGACGGCACCCGGATCGGGGTGGCCCGCGACGACGCCGGCTGGTTCGCGGTGGCCGCCGTCGACGGCTCCGGGCCGACCGGTGACGCGCCGGCCGGCCTGCCGCTTGACGTGCTGGCCACCGCGCTCGCCGAATCCGGCCAGCCGGGCACCGTGCTCCAGGTGGTGACCAGCACCGTGCCGGCCGGCGGTCCGACCGACGACCCGACCGCCCCGGCCCGGGAGTCCTACCGGCAGTTGCTGACCGGTCTCGGCGGCACCCCGGTCCCGGCCGTACGGTCGACCTGGGTGGCGGTCCGGCTGGACGCCCGTGCGCTGGCCGAGGCGGTCGGCGACTACGCGGTCGACCTGGGCATCGCCCCCTCGGTGGTGGCCGCGCTCGCCCGCCAGACCGGCAGGTCGCTGCGGCGCAGCGGGGTCGGGCACCGGCTGCTGGACGCGCACGGCCTGCTCGCCGCCGTCGGCCGGTCCTGCGGCTTCACCCCCGGCGTCCCGGCCGGCACGGCCGGGGTCCGCGAGGAGTGGTCGGCGTGGCACTGCGGGCCGCTCGCGCACCGCTCGTTCTGGATCCGCCGCTGGCCGCCGGTCGACCGGGCGGCGGCCATGCTGGGCTGGCTGGAGACCCTGCCGGCGTCGCTGGTGACGGTGTCGTTGACGGTGGCCACGAACGGTCCGGGTGAAGATTTCGACCTGCGCGGCCTGGTCCGGGTGACCGGGCCAGCGGAGCTGCTGCCGCAGTTGTGCGGGCCGGCGGTCGACGGGGTACGGCAGGCCGGCGGGGAACTCTTCCCGCTCGACGGCGAACACGGTCCGGCGGTGTACGCGTCGGCACCGACGGGAGGTGGCGCGGGATGACCGGCCCTGGAGACGACCGGCGTACGGCGGTGCCGGCCACCTTCGGCACCTCCACCGACCAGCCGGCCGGGCCGCACCGGGACCCGTCCGCCGGGCCGTACCCGCAGGTGCCGGCCGGTGAGCCGTACCCGTCCGGAGGACCGTATCCGCAGGGGCCGGCGGTGGCCGGGGCGTACCCGGGTGGGGCGGTCGCCCCGGCCGCCGTACCACCGCCGGTGCCCGCACCACCGGTCACCGCGCCGCCGGTCGGAGCGGACGCGCCGGTGCTGGGTGCGCCCCGCGTCCGGGTCGACGCGGAGGCCGGGGCCGACGCGGCCGGTACCGCCGCCGCGACCGCGCTGGCCACCGCCGACCCGCTGACCCGGGCCCTGGCCAGTCCGCTGGCCGCCCCGCAGAGCCACCCGTCCGCTCCCGGCGGCCCACCGCCGGCCAGCCGTTCCGAGGTCGGGGACGCACCCGGTCGGGGCGGGCCGTCCGGGCGGCTGCCCCGGCTGCGGATCGGCACCCACGCGGTCTCCCCGGCAGCTCTCGCCCGGCTCAGCCCGAGCCCGCTCCCGGCCGGTCTGGTGCTCGGCGCGGACCGCCGCCGGGCGGCGGTCACCATCCGCCTGTTCCGCCCGGAACCGACCCGGGTCACCCTGGTCGGCGGGGTGTGGGCGGGTCAGCTCGTCGCCTTCCGGGCGCTGGCCCTGGGTGCCCGGGTCGTCGTGCTCACCACCGAACCGACCACCTGGGCCGGGTTCGGCCCGGCGGCGCTCGGCCGGGTCGAGGTACGCGCCGACGACCGGCCGGTGCCCACCGACGGTACCCCGCAGCAGCCCACCCTGATCGTGCGCGACCTGCCGTCCGGTGCGACCCGCCCGGCCGCGTCCGGGGCGGCGGCCCCGGGCTCGTGGCAGGCCGAGCTGACCGTGGTGCGGCGGCTCGATCCGGGCACCGCGTCCGCCCTGCGGGACAGCGACCTCTGCGTGCTGCAACGGCTCTCCGCCGACGAGTCCGTCACGGCGCAGCAGGCGCTGCGGCTGCCGCCGGACAGCGGCCGGTTCCTCCAGGTGATGGCCGACGACATGCTCACCCTGGTCGGTGGCGGCGCGGACCGGCACCTGTGGATCAGTCAGACCCCGGTCGAGCAGCACCTGCTGGGCGCGCCGCGTCGCTGACGGGCAGCGCCGTCGTCGACGCCGGCCACCGCCCGGCTCTGGGCCAGTCGCCATTGTGGCGGGGCAGCGGTATCGGAGCGGGCCGACACCGCAAGCTCGGCCCCATTGGGGTCGATCATGGCATTCGGCCCGCCCCGGCCGGTGACGTCAGCCGACCGGGGGCACCAGGGGGAGCTGGACGAGTTGGGCGCCGTGCCGGCGGGTGAACAGCCAGCCCCGGCCGGGCGGCAGCCGCTGCGGCTTGACGGTGCCGAACAGCGCGCCCTCCTCCCGCGGACCGGACATCATGATGCCCGGGGAGGCGAGTTCCCTGATCCGCCCGATCACCGGGTCGAACATGGCCCGCCCGGCACCGCCGATCCGCCGGGTCAGCACCAGGTGCAGGCCGATGTCGCGGGCCTGCGGCAGGTACTCCAGCAGCGGCGCGAGCGGGTTGAGCGCCGCCCCGGCCACCAGGTCGTAGTCGTCGACCAGCAGGTAGAGCTCCGGGCCCTTCCACCAGCTGCGGTCGCGTAGCTGCTCGGCGGTGACGTCCCGCCCCGGCAACCGCTCCCCCATCACCGTGGCCACCTGCTTGACCAGGTCGGCGGTGACCTGCGGGGAGGTGCCGTAGCCGATCAGGTGCTCGGACTCCACCGCGCCGAGCAGGCTGCGCCGGAAGTCGACCAGGATGATCCGGGCCGCCGCCGGGTCGTTGCCCTCGACGATGCTGCGGGCCAGCCCGCGCAGGAACGTGCTCTTGCCGCACTCGACGTCCCCGAAGAGCAGCAGGTGCGGTTCGGCGGTGAAGTCGAGGCGTACCGGCTGGAGGTCGGTCTCGGCGATGCCGATCGGGATCACGCCACCCTGCGCGGCGGGCAGCGCCTCGAAGGGCAGCTCGGCGGGGAGCAGCCGGACGGCCGGGGCACCCGCCGACGTCCAGTGCTGCTGCACCCGCTTGACCAGGTCGGCCAGCGCGTCCGGCAGGTCGTCGACCACCGGCCGGCCGTCGAGGCGGGGCAGGCCGGCGAGGAAGTGCAGGCCGTCGGGGGTCAGCCCGTGGCCGTGCTGCTCCGGCACGTTCACCGCGGCCCGCCGGTTGATCACCGAGTCGGCGGGCTCGCCGAGGCGCAGCTCGACCTTCGCGCCGAACATGTCCCGCACCGCCGGGCGGACGTCCATCCACCGGTTGGTGGCGGCCAGGATGTGGATGCCGTAGCCGAGACCCCGGTTCGCCAGCTCGGTGACCAGGGGCTCCAGGTCCTCGAACTCGGCGCGCAGCGCCGCCCAGCCGTCCACCACGAGGAACACGTCGCCGAACGGGTCCTCGGCGAACCGGCCCTCGCGGCGGGCCCGCCGGTAGGCCGCCGCGCCCTCCACCGCGTGCGTGGTGAACAGCGCGTCCCGGGCCTGCATCAGCCCGTGCAGCTCGGCGATGGTCCGGCGGACCTTGTCGACCTCGCGCCGGCTGGCCACCCCGCCGACGTGCGGCAGGCCGGCCAGCGCGGCCAGCGTGCCGCCGCCGAAGTCGAGGCAGTAGAACTGCGCCTCGCGCGGCGTGTTACCCAGAGCCAGGCTGGTGACCAGGGTACGCAGCAGGTTGCTCTTGCCGGTCTGCGGTGCGCCCACCACCATCACGTTGCCGGCCGCCCCGGCCAGGTCCAGCCAGAGCGGGTCGCGGCGCTGCTCCAGCGGCTTGTCGACGATGCCCGCCACACCGTGCAACGCGCCGTGCCGGTCCTCGGCGGCGACCGTCAGGCCCCGCACCGGGGACACCACCACCGGTGGCAGCAGCGCGTCGAGGGTGGGCGGCTCCTCCAGCGGCGGCAACCAGACCTGGTGGGCGGCCGGCCCGCGCCCCTCCATCCGGGCCACCAGCACGTCGAGCAGGCTCTCCCCGACGTGCTCGTCGACCGGGGGCCGGGTCGGCTCGTCCGGCTCGTCGTCGGTGGCGAGCGGGACGTAGTCGGTGGTGTAGTCGCGGACCGGGTCGATCAGCCGGCCGCCGACGGTGGGCACCCCGCCGTGCTGCCGGACCGCCCCCGAGACGTACGCGGCCTTGAACCGGATCAGCCCCTCGGTGCCGGCCTTGAGGTAGCCGTGCCCCGGCGAGCGGGGCAGCTCGTAGGCGTCGGCCACGCCGAGCACCGCGCGGGACTCCATCGAGGAGAACGTGCGCAGGCCCAGCCGGTACGACAGGTGCGTCTCCAGGCCGCGCAGCCGACCCTCCTCCAGCCGCTGCGAGGCCAGCAGCAGGTGCATGCCCAGCGACCGGCCCACCCGGCCGATCTGCACGAACATGTCGATGAAGTCCGGTCGGGCGCTGAGCAGCTCGCTGAACTCGTCCACCACGATCAGCAGGCTGGGCAGTGGGGCGAGCGGCACCCCGGCCGCGCGGGCCCGCTCGTAGTCGCGCTGCGAGGCGTAGTTGCCGGCCCGGCGCAGCAGCTCCTGCCGGCGGGTGATCTCGCCCTGGATCGCACCGAGCATCCGGTCGACCAGGAACAGCTCGTCGGCCAGGTTGGTGATCACGGCGCTGGTGTGCGGCAGCCGGTCCAGCGCGGCGAACGTCGCGCCACCCTTGAAGTCGACGAGCACCAGGTTGAGGATCTCCGGACTGTGCGTGACGGTCAGCGCCAGCACCAGCGTACGCAGCAGCTCGCTCTTGCCGGAGCCGGTCGCGCCGACGAGCAGCCCGTGCGGGCCCATCCCCTCCTGCGCGGACTCCTTGAGATCCAGCTCGATCGGCCGGCCGTTCTCGTTGACCCCGATCGGCACCCGCAGCCGGCTGCGGTTGGGGCGGCTCCCCCAGGCGTCGGCCAGGTCCAGCTCGTAGGGGTCGCCGAGGCCGAGCAGGTCGGCCAGGCCCAGGTCGGTGGCGACAGCCGGCTGGTCGGCGTACGAGGCGGCGGAGAGCCGCAGCGGCGACAGCTCCCGGGCCTGCACCTCGGCCCGGGCCGGGTCGAGCGTGTCGGCCCGGCCGACCCGGGTGGTGCCGTCCATCGTGGTGCCCGAGACGGTGCCGTCGTCGGCGACGTCGAGCACCACGGAGGTCTCGTCGAGCAGGCGCGGCGGGACACCGGTGAGGTCCAGCAGGGTCACCCCGGCGACCCCACCCTCGGTCATCAGGTGGTCGGAGCCGGCGACCTGCCCGCCGTCGACCACCACCAGCACGTAGGGCGCGACCGCCGCCGTCGCCGTCGGGTCGAAGCGGGGCCGGTTGGCCAGCACGTCGACGAGCATCGCCTCCAACGCCACCACGGTCGGGGCGAACAGCCGGATCGGACCTACCGCGTCGAGCTTCGTCGGGTGCTGGGCGTGCGGCAGCCACTTGGCCCACTCCCATCCGGCCCGCCGGTCCGGGTCGACGCAGAGCGCGACCAGCAGGTCGTCGGGGGCGTGGAAGGTGGTCAGCTGGGCGACCACCGCGCGGACCAGCCCCCGTGCGGCGTCGTCGGCACCGCGCAGGTAGACGTGGGAGAAATCGCGCAGGGCGATCGCCACCGGCAGGTCGGGCACCACCGAGTAGGTGGCGACGAACCGGCGCAGCGCCACCGCGCACAGCGGCTCCAACTCGTCCACCGGGCGGGTCTGCGGTGGGATCAGCGGGGTGGCGACCTCCTGCGGGCCGAGCCCGATGCGGACCACGCTGAAGTCGGCGTCACCCCGGCGACGCTCCCACAGCCGGCCACTGGTCACGGTGGACCAGAGCGAGTCCGGGTCGGGGTGCCGGTAGTGGATGGCCTCCCGCTGCTGGCGTACGGTCGCGCGGACCTGGGCGCGCAGCTGGGCGAGGCGGCGCATGTACTGGCGGCGGGCCTCGATCATCTCGCGTTTGCCGGGCCCCGTCTGGTTGACCGCCATCACGGCGATCATGCCGAGGATGGAGACCCCGTACATCCCACCGACCACATAGGTCATCACTCCGCCGCGCTGCATGCCCATCATCAGGCCCATCGCCGCGGCACCCGCCGCCATCGGCAGGATCATCAGCATCCGGGTCCAGCCCCGGCCACCGGCCGCCGGCACCTCGGGCGGCGGGTCGAGGAGCACCTCACCGGTCGGCAGCGGGGGCGCCGGCCGGCGGGGTGGACGCTTGACGACCACCAACGACGACATCTCCCCCGTACCTCCCACCACGTAGGTCTCCGGCGGCCACTCTATCGACCGGTCGCCCCTGGCAGGGACCGCCGTCCGCGCCCGGACGGCCACCCGACGGACGGCGCGACCGTGCTACTTTGACCGCCGCGGCGGGCCCAGCAGACGCCGCGCGAACGCGTGGCACACGGGGAGGTGACCAGCGTGACGGCCCCGGGCGGTCTCAGTCTGGCCAGGGTGACCATCGCCGCCCCGCAGCGGCGGATGGACGTGGCGTTGCCCAACGGCATGCTCGTCGGGGAACTCCTGCCGCACCTGCTCCGGCACGCCGGGGAGGGCCTCGGCGACGTCGGCGAACAGCAGGGCGGGTGGGTGCTGCGCCGGGCCACCGGCACCCTGCTGGAGGCCACCCGCAACCTCGCCGTGCAGGGCGTCCGCGACGGCGAGCTGCTGCACCTCACGCCCGGCCGCGACGAGTGGCCCGAGCTGGCGTACGACGACGTGGTCGAGGTGATCGCCAGCGGCGCGCGGCGCACCGGTCGATCGTGGAGCGACGACGCCACCCGGCGGGCCGGGCTGGCGGTCACCGCCGCCCTGCTCGGGTTCGGACTGGTCGCGCTGCTCGCGGTCGGCGCGCCGTGGCGTACCCCGGGGCTGCTGGCGCTGGGGGTCGCGGCGCTGCTGGCGGTCGTCGGCCCGGTGCTGTCGCGGGCGGTGCCCGACGCCACCGCCGGGGCCGTGGTGGCCGCCGCCGGCCTGCCCTACGCGCTGCTCGGCGGGGCGCTGCTCGGCGCGCCGGACGACGCCCGGCTGGTCGATCTGGGGGCACCGAGCCTGCTGCTCGGCTCCGCCGCGCTGCTGGTCTTCGGCATCGTCGGCTACGCCGCGGTGGGCGGGGTGCAGCGGCTGTTCATGGCCGGGGTGGCGGCCGGGCTCACCGGCGTGCTGGCCGCGCTGCTCTGCTACGGCGGGGTCTCCCCCGCCGGTTCGGCGGCGGCGACGCTGACCACGGTGATCGGTCTGCTGCCCGGTTATCCGCTGATCGCCGGCTGGTTGGGCAGGCTGCCGGTGCCGGAGCTGCCCGACCGGCCGGAGGAGATCCTGACCGACCGGCCGGTGCCCGAGCGGGCGAAGGTCTTCGTGACCGTGGCACGGGCCACCGAACTGCTCACCGGGATGCTGCTGTCCGCCTCGGTCTGCGGCGCGCTGGCCATCGCGTTCCTGCTGGCCGGGGACCGTACCCCGGCCGGCGCGCTGCTGGCGCTCTGCGGCGCCGGCGCGCTGCTGCTGCGGGGGCGGCTCTTCCCCACCGCCGCGCAGCGGGTGCCGCTGCTGGTCAGTGGCCTGCTGGGGCTGTCGTCGCTGGCCGCCGCCACGCTGCTGGGCATCGCGCCGGGTGGTGGCCGGGTGCTCGTCTGGCTCGGTGTGGTCGCCGCGGCGGCGCTGACGCTCGTCGCCGGGCTGGTCTACAGTCGACGCCGGCCGTCGCCCTACCTGGGTCGGGCCGCCGACATCGCCGACGTGATCGCCATCATGGCGTTGATCCCGCTGGCCTGCGCGGTCATCGGCCTGTTCGGGGCGATCCGGGGGATGTTCGCCTCGATCGGCGGGTGAGACGACGATGACGACGCGGCGGGACCAGCTCCAGTCGTACCAGTTCATGACCCAGCGGGTGATGTCCGCGTTCGTGATGCGCGAGACCGACCCGCAGCAGTCGCCGCTGCGTCGGGGCATCGGCGCGCTCTTCGGTGGGCTGATGGTCGCCGTCCTGGTCGCCGCCGGGGTGGGCATCTACGGGCTGCTCACCAAGGTCGGTGGGAACAGTTGGCGGCAGCCCGGCGCGGTGGTGATCGAGAAGGAGAGCGGCGCGACCTACATCTACCTGGACGGGCGGCTGCACCCGACGCTCAACTACGCCTCCGCGCTGCTGGCGGCCGGCCGCCCCGGCACCCCGGTGGTACGCGTCTCCGCCAGCACCCTCGGCACGGTGCCACGCGGGGTGACGATGGGCATCCCGAACGCCCCCGCCTCGCTGCCGGCCGCGAACCGGCGGGCCGGTCTGCCGTGGACGGTCTGCTCCACCCCGACGACCGACGACGCCGGCCGCACCACCGACACGGTGACCCTGGCGCTGGCCGCCCGGCCGGCCGGCGGGCGGGGCGTCGGCGACGACGGGCTGCTCGTCAAGGACGCCACGCTGGGCATGAACTACCTGGTCTGGCACGGCCGCCGGCACCTGGTGCAGGGCTCCCGGGTGGTCGTGCCCGCCCTGTTCGGGGCGGTCACCCCGACCCCCGTCGGCACCGCCTGGTTGAACGCGCTGCCCGCCGGGGTGGACCTCGCCGCCCTGCCCGTCGCCGACCGGGGGAAGACCTCCCGGGAGGTGTCCGGGCGACGCAACGGCGACGTGCTGGTCACCCAGACCGCCTCCGGCCCGCAGCACTACCTGGTGCTCGCCGACGGGGTCGCCCCGATCACCCCGGTGCAGCAGGCCATCCAGGCCGGTCAGTCGGGGCGGCAACCCGTCCCGGTCGCCGTCTCCGACGTCACCTCGCTGCCGAAGAGCCAGCAGGTCCCCCGCCCGCCGGACCGGGGCCAGCCGCCCGCCACCCCGCCGAAGCTGCTCGGCCCCGAGCCGGGGCAGCAGATCTGCGCCGCCACCGCCGACGCCGGAACCCCGCCGGAGTTGACCGTGGGCGGCACCCTGTCCGACGCGGACCGGGCCGCGCCTACCGGTTCCGTCTCCCCCGACGGCATCCCGCTGGCCGACCGGATCGCCGCCCCCGCCGGCCGGGTCACCGTGCTGCGACTACCCGGCAGCCCCGGCGCGTACAGCATCGTCACCGACCTGGGCATCCGGTATCCGGTGCCGTCCGCCGAGGCGTTGCGCCTGCTCGGCTACCCGGCCCAGGGGGCGCTGACGGTGCCGCCGAGCCTGACCATGCTAATCCCGACCGGTCCCGTCCTGGACCCCCTGGCCGCGGTCCGCCCCGCGTCGATCACCACCGGCGGCTGACCGGCCCACCTGCGGTGCCGGGTCAGCGACCGGGCGTCGGATCGTCGAAGAGCTGCACCGGTGGGCCGGGATCGGTCGGCGGCGTCGACCGGGCGGGTGCCGGCGCGACGGCCGCCCGCCACCGGCGACGCCGCACCCGGGGCAGGGTCAGCGCGACGGCGCACACCACCAGGACGGTGGCGAGGGCGAGGGCCGTGCCGGCCAGGGCGATCCGGCGGCTCTCCCGTACCGCCGGGTCGGGCCGGTCGTCGGCGGGCCGGAACCGGGGCAGTGGGGCCGGTCGGGCCTGCGGCAGCAACTGGTCGTTGACCGCCCCGTACGGGTTGACGGTGCCGTGGCCGTACTCGGTGCGGTCGGCACCGGGGACCGCCGTCACGGTCAACAGCCTGACCAGTTCGCTGCGCGGCGTACCGGACCGCTTGGCGAGCGTCAGCGCCCCCGCGCCGGCCACGAACCCGCAGGCCAGCGCGGTGCCGTCGGCGGCCTCGACCAGTCCTTCACCGCGCTGGGTGGTGGTCACCGCCACGCCCGGCGCGACCAGGTCCAGGTACGGCCCGTACTGCGACTTCGGCCAGCGCCGCCCGTCCGGGCCGATCGCCCCGACGGCGAGCACCTCCGGGTAGCCGGCCGGATAGGACACCGGGTTGCCGTCGGAGCCCCGGTCACCGCTGGCGGCCACCACAAGGACGCCCCGGTCGACGGCCCGGCGCACCGAGTTCCGCAGGGTCGCGGCGTCCCGGTCGGTGGCCACGGTCACCGCGACCACCCGGGCGCCCCGGTCGACGGCCCAGTCGACGCCCCGGGCGAGCACCGCCGGGTCGAGCGGGGCGGCACCGGACGCCCGGTCGTCGACCACCCGTACCGGCAGCACCCGGGCGCTCGGCGCGAGGCCCGCGAACGGCGAGCCGCCGGCCTGCCGGGCGACGATGAGCCCGGCCACCCGGGTGCCCTGCCCGGTGCAGTCGGTGTCGGCCGGGCCGCTGCCCCGGACCGCGTCGAAGCCGCTGCCGACCCGCCCCCGCAACTGCGGGTGGTCGGCGTCCACTCCGGAGCCGAGCACCGCGACGGTCACCCCGGCCCCCTGGCTGAACGGCCACACCTGTTCCGGGGCGAGCACCTGCTGCGCCCAGGACGGCGTGCCGACCTGTTCGCCGGCCGGCGCGCAGTCGGGTGCCGCCGTGGCGGGCCGCACCGGGCCGACCAGGGCGGCGGCGACCAGCCCGACGGCGAGCGCACCCGCCACCGGACGCCGCCCCGCGCGGGCCGGTCCACCGGCCGTGGTCCGCTCCCGGGCCGGCCCGGTCGTGTCACCGGCCGTCGGTGACGCTGCGGCAGGGCCGGCGCGGTCCGGGCGACCGCCCGCACCGACCTGGTCGTCCGGCTGTGGCCGGACCGGCGGGTACCCCGTCATGTGTTCCTCCGTCCCGGCCTCACGCCGCCGGTTGCCGGCGGGCGGGCGGCAGCGCCGACCCGGTGCGCCCGTCGTCGACCCGGCCGACCCGGCCCCCGGCCACCGCGTCGACGGCCAGCTCACGCAGTGACCCGGGCACCGCGCGCAGGGCGTGCCAGAAGACGCCGAAGCTGTCGGCGCAGCGGTGCAGCAGCCGGTCGGCCACGTCGGCGGCGGTGTCGTCGTCGCGGGCCCGGGGGTCGTCGTCGTCCCAGTACCAGACCGACCCCTCGTCGCCACCGGCGACCCGGACGGCGAGCAGGCCGCCCTGCACGTGCCCGACGGCCAGGAAGTCGGCGGTGAACCGGTCGGTGAACCAGGCGTTCGCGTGGCACAGGTCCTGCATCCAGTCGGGCCGGACCACGCCGAACAGCGGCTGGTCGACGACGAACCCGAACCGGGGGTGCACGGCGGGCCAGTCCGGCCAGCCGCCGTTGGTGCGGGCCAGGAAGTCCCGGTAGCCGGCCGGCAGGGGGAAACCGAGCCGCTGCTCGACGCGGGCCACCGCCTGCGTGGTGAGCCGTTGCGCGAACCGCAGCGGCGGCGGGGTGGCCGTGTCCACCGGCAGGCCGCGCCGCCGGGGGTCGGCGTCGCCGGTGCTCACCCCGCCCAGGTGCCGCAGTGCCGCGTGCAGTTCCGCAGGCACCAGCGCGACCCGCCGGCTGCGCGCCAGGTGCGCCCAGACCCACCCCGCCGGGGTACGCCCCGACGCCTGCGGATCGGCCGGGTCGGGCACCGCCAGGTTGGCGGTGAGCACGTCCAGCACCCGGGCCTCGTCGATCCCGATGCCCGGCGGCAGCGGTGGCAGCTCCACCACCGCCCGCGCGTACGGCGTCCAGTCGGGAAAGCCGTACGGGTCGACCGGCACGCCCTGCCGGTAGCGGACCCGTAGCATCGGCGCGACCGGGTGGGCCACCCCGAAGGCGTACCGGGCTGCGGGGATCGGCCCGGCCCCGCTCACCGGCCCCACCCGTCGGGGGTGGGCCAGAGCAGGAGGAACGGGACCTGGTCGGCGGGGACGGTGACGCCGGCCGGGGAGTCCGGGTCGACGGCCAGGGCGTGCCCCGGCGGCCAGACGGTGAGCAGGGCGGCCATCGTGGCCCGCAGGCTCGGCGTACCGTCCGGGTAGGCCCGCGCGAACCGCTCCGCAGTGGTGAACACCTCGACCACCGGTGTCTCGCCCGCGCCGACCGCCCGCCACGGGAAGTCCACGTCGACCAGCCGGGCCGGGTCCGGCACGGGGGCGGCGGTGGGGAGCACCACCAGCGCATCGAGCAGCGCGTCCAGGTAGCCGGCGGAGTCGCCCCGCTCGGCCGCGTCCCGCAACAGCGCCGCGGTGTCCGGCTCGTCCGCCGGCCCTGGGGCGGGGGCCGGCGGGACGGGCGTGGTGGCCGGGTCGTCCGGCCCGTCGGCCGTCGCGGCGGCGATCTCGTCGTCGGCCGCCGCCTCGGCCAGCTCGGTGAGCAGTTCCGCACCGGCGGGCACGGTCAGCTCCCCGTCCGCCGCCGCCCGGACCGCCTCCACCGGCAGGTACGCGTCCAGCGGGGTGCCCGGGTTGACCGCCAGCCGCCAGCCGGCCACCGGCCACCGCTCGCACAGCTCGTCGTAACCGGTCACGGTGTACGCGTCGGCGACCCCGGCGACCTGCGGCGCCATCGCCTCCAGCGAGGTGAAGACGGGCAGGAACGGCGCTCCGAAAAGGTCCATCGTGACGAACCGCTGCCCGCCGTCGGCCGGGTCGTCGTCGCGCACCTGCGGCAGGAACAGCTCGGCCCGGGTGAGGATGCGGAAGAATCCGGTGCGGTCGTCATCGCGCGCCGCGCGCAGCAACGCCCGTTCGGTGTCGTTGGCCGGCTGCCACGACTCGTCCACGACGGGTCTCCCTCCCTGCCCGGTGCCGACCTGAGCCTAGCGATGTCCCACCGGCGGGCGGGACCCGCGCCGGGCGCACGCTAGGCTACGGGCCGGTCGCCGTCCGCCAATGTTCCGCAGGAGGTTCCATGCGACGTGTCGTCGCGGTCGTCGCCCTGGCCGCCACTGTGGCCGGTTGTTCCGCCGGCCCGTCGCCCGCCCCGGCACCGGCCCCGGTGGAGCACGTGGTCACGCTCACCGTCGAGGTGGTCGGCGGCGGGGGCGGGCTGTTCGGGATGGCGGTCACCTGGGGGCACAGCAGGTTGAAGACACAGTCCGCCACCAGCCTGACCTGGGCCTGGTCCCACGCGGTGACGCTGCGTTATCCGGACGTCGAACGGGTGTGGGTGTCGGCGACGCCGCAGGCCCGGCCGGGGGTCGACGAGCGGTTGGCGTACGCCGCCGGGATCCCGACGCTGCACTGCACGATCCTGCTCGGCGACCGGCTCGTGCAGGACCAGAGCAGCATCTCCCCCACGTGCGAGGCGAACCTGTCGGCCGGCCCACCGGCCGGCGGGACCCCCACCCCCGCGCGGCCGTCGGGCGGCACCGCCGGCTGACCGCGCCGCCGACGACGGCTCAGCCCAGGCGGCGCAGCGCCCCCACGTACGCCGACCGCACCGCGGCCAGCCGGCCGGTCCGGAACCGTCCCGGTTCCCGCTGGTAGACGGTGCGGCCCAGCGCCGTCCAGACCGCCGTGAACGGCACCCGGGCCCCGCCGAGCGGCACGAACTTCACCACCTCGTCGAGCGCGGCGACGGCGGCGGCCAGCCGGGACCGGCACCGCCGACGGTCCACCTCCGGCAGGGTTTCCGCCCCGGCCGGCACCCCCCGGGCGTGGTTTTCCGCCACCCACAGCCACTCCCCGGCGTCGATCAGCCGGGACGGTTCCGGGCCGCCGTACCGGAAGCCCTCCTGCACCCCGACGGGCACGGCGGGCAGCCGGAACAGGAAATCGCGGGGGGTGCCGCACCCCTGGCACGCGCCGGTGTAGCGGCGGGCCAGGTCGCCGTCGGGCAGGGTGAGCACGGTGGAGGCGCGCGGGAAGCCCCCCTGCCCGCAGCCGCACGGTTGCAGGTCCATGTAGAGGTGGGCCTCGTGGGTGGAGCGCGCTACCAGCGGCGTCACGCCGGGCTCCACGGCATGTGGTCGAGGTGGAAGTCCCGCACGACCTCGATCCGGCGACGCCGGAACCGCCCCGGCTCCCGCTGGTAGACCGTCCGCCCCCGGGTCGACCAGAACGCCGCCTCCGGCACCGCGTCGCCGGACACGGGCAGGAACTTACCGACCTCCTCCAGGGCGGCCACGGCGGTCCACCGCAGGTCCGCCGCCTCGGCGTCGTCGCCCTGCCGCTCGGCCACCTCCGCCGCCTGGCCGCACCAGTCGGCGACGAGCAGCCACTCACCGGGGTCGAGCAGGGCGGACGGCTGCGGGCCGCCGAACCTGCTGCGGGGGTGCGGACCGGCATCGGCGGGTGCCGTCCGCCCCTCGGGCAGGGCGAAGAGGAACTCGCGCTGCCCGTGGCATTCGGCGCACCGTCCGGCGTACCGGTACGCCGGACGGGAGTCCCGTGTCGTCGCCGTCGCGGTCCAGGCGGCCTCCATCGACCCGCACCGGGTGCACGGGTGCAACTCCAGGTAGAGGTCGACCTCGTCCCGGGTCCGGGCGGCGGGCAGCAGGGTCACTCGGTGTCCCGGTAGTGGCCGGTGTCCGGGTCGAGGCCCATGATCTCCCGGGCCCGGCGCATGTACTCGCGCTGCGCCTGCGCCGACGGCGACCGGCGCTGCGCCGAGTCAGCGCCCTCGGGGGTGAAGTCGGCGTCGTCCACCTGGTGCGTGGCCTGCCACCGGGCGTGCAGGTCGGCCAGCTCGCGCAGCCTGCGCTGTCGCTGCGGGTCGTCGGTCATCGCCTTCGGGTCACCTCCGGATGCCGCCCGCCCGGACCGACGGACCGGGGCGCACGTCATTCTGCCACCCGACCCGCCAGGCGTCGGCCCGCGGCACCCTGCCGGGTTCACCGCGCCCTGCCGGCGTCACCGCAGCCGTCGTCGTTCAGGCGAGCGGCAGTCGGGTGCCTACCGTCCGGCGCGACCAGGACGCCGGTCCGGCCGGATCACCGGTCACCTCCCACTCGTGGACGTCAACCGCTGCCGCCAGTGCCTCCAACAGGTGGTAGTCGTGCGACCAGAAGTGCAGCGTCCAGCTTCCGTCGGCCCGCCCTGAGAACGTCGGGGGCCCGACCGGGGGTGCCGACGGCACCGGGAAGACGGTGCGGAAGTGGTCCGGGTCGCGGACCAACCATCCCGGCGGAAACGCGGGGGTCGCGGAGAACGCGTACCCGAATCCGCCGTCGGGCGTCGCGCCGGAGTGGAGGATGGCGAGCAGTTCGGCGTACGCCACCGGATCGAGGTCCACCCCCACCCGCCGGCCCAGCGCCGCCATCGTGGCCGGCGAGTTCAACACCACACCCTCGCCGGCACGGGGGAACAGCAGGCCGAAGGTGGTGGTCACGGCACCGTTCGTGCCGACCACCTCGATCACCTCGTCGACCCAGCTCTCCCGCGCCACCGCCCAGTCCGCCGGCCGCGCTTCGTAGCCCATCTGGGCCGTCTCCAGCCCCAGCAGGGCCGGCCCACCGAACGTACGCCTCACCCGTTCGTCGCCGGTGAAGACGGCACGTTCGAGCATGTCGATCACCCGTCGGGTGTCCATCCACTCCTCCGTACCTGGCTGGGGTCGATCGGCGGGCCGGTGCGCCCGGTGGCGGGCACGCCGGTCACGACGGCACCCAGGGCACCCGGTTGAGGTAGAGGTCCAGCAGGACCTGCAACCGGCGACGCCGGAACCGGCCGGGTTCCCGGTGATAGACCGTACGGCCCCGCACCGACCAGAACGCCGACTCGGGTACGGCCTCCCCGTCGGCCGGGAGGAACTTGCGCACCTCCTCGATCGCGGCCACCGCGGTCCACAATGAGTCTGCCGCCCCCGTGTCGTCGCCCCGGGCATCCGACGACGACCATGCCTCGACACACCAGTCGGCGACGAGCATCCACTCGCCGGGGTCGAGCAGCAGGGAGGGTCCATCCCCACCGAACCGGGTCCTCGGACGGGGCCCCGGCGGAGCCGGTCCGTCGCCGTCCTCGGAAACCTCGAACAGGAGCTCCCGGTTCTCGTCGCAGTCGGCGCAGCGGCCGGCGTACCGGTGAGCCCGCCGCGACCGCACCGTCACGGGCCCGTCCCGCCAGGTGGTTTCCATCGAGCCGCAGCGCGGGCAGGGGTGCAGGTCGAGATAGATATCGGCCTCGTCCCGGGTACGCAGCGCCGGCAGCAGCACCACGCCGCCCTCGTCGTGCGGGTTCCCAACCGAACAGGAACCCGTCGAGGCGCCTTCCGGCTGCCGCCGGTCGGGTTCTCCACCGGCCGGGGTCATCGGTCGGTGCGGCGACGCAGGTCGTCGGCCAGCTCGCGGGCCAGTGCGCTGAGTGAGCCGTCGGAGCGGACCGGGCCACAGGCGAACCCGGGCCGGACCCGGGCCGCCAGTTCCCGCAGCATCGCCGCGACGACCAGGCCACGGGCGCTCGACATCGACACCAGTCCGGGAGCGGCCGGGCCGAGCCGCTCCTCGGTCACGCGTCCCGCGTCGACCGTCGCCCGCCACTGGGCGGCCTTCTCGTCGAGCCCGACCCGGCGCACCGTCGTACGACCGCTGGCGTCCCGCTCGTAGTCGGGCCAGACCAGCAGGTCCCGGGCGGGGTCGGCCGGTGGGACCGGGACGGTCAGGTCGTCGTCGCTCATCGCCACGTCCCCTCAGTAACCGGTGCCCGACTCAAGGTGCCGGGCGAGCCGCGTCGCCAGTTCCGCCAGCGAGTCGTCGGCCCGCACCGCCGGCGTGGACCGGCCGGGCTCGACCCGGGCCGCGAACTCCTCCAGCAGGGCCGCCACGACGTGGGCCCGCGCGGTCGAGAAGGCGATCACGTCGTCGCCCGCCCGGGGCCCGTCCACCGTCGACTCGGCCGCCCGGCCGGACTCCAGGGTCCGTCGCCACAGGTCGGCCGCCTCGGCCAGCCCGATGGGCCGCCGTACGCCGCGCCCGTCGCCGGCCTGCCCGTAGTCGTACTGGCAGAGCAGGTGCGCGGCGGCGTCCCGGTCCGGATCAGCGTCGGTCATCAGGCTGCGCCCCTCCTCGTCGGCACCCGCACGGTCGGCCGGTCGGTTCCGTCCCCACGCTAGCCGCCCGACCCGGCACGGTCGACGTCGGGAGACGGCCGGCCGGGCGTCGCCGTGCCGGTGCCGCCGTCGTGCTCTCGCCCGCCCTTGGCGGCGTCGGGGCGGGAGGCGTCGACGCGGGACGCGGCGTCGGCACGGGAGACGGCGTCCGGCTGCCGTGCCAGCACCGCCAGCAACTCCCGGGCCGCGTTGCCCGGCGGATACCCGGCGTCGAGGTGGCGGCGCAGGTCGAGCGCCCGCTCACGTTGGGCCGACAGGTCGTTCAGGAGCCGCTTGACGTGCTCGGCCCAGACCGGGACCCGCTCGTCGGCCACCCGATCCAGCAGCGCCCGCTGGTCCGCCGGGTCGACCGTGCCGTCCGGGCGGGTGATCGCCGCCAGTCCGCGTCGCCACGCGGCGACGGTGACCCCGTCCCGTACCGTGGCCGGCTCGCCCAGGGCGGCCGGCACGTACCTCGGGTCCCCGAAGAACAGTCCCGCGCCGGTGCCCTCGCCGACCAGCACGGGCACCCCCGCCCGGGCGGCCTCGCTGGCCACCAGCCCGAAGCCCTCGTGGATCGACGGCATCAGCACCAGGTCGGCGGTGTACAGGTCGGTCATCAGCTCCGGGCTGCCCGGCTTCACGAACGGCAGCACCCGGACCTCGGTCCCGGCCAGGTGGGCGAGGCGTTCGGTCTGCGCCGCGACATCGGCGGGGGGCGCGCCGCGCACGGTGAGCCGGACGTCGACCCCCTCGGCACGCAGGTGGCGTACCAGCTTGGCGGCGAAGTCGATGCCCTTGATCGGGTCGGTGGCGCGGCCCTGGACGACCAGGTCGAAGCCCACCCTGTCGGCCGGCCGGGCGGCCGGCTCGCCCGGCAGGCGGGGCATGTCCGAGATGATCTCGTGGGTCCGGGGCGGGTGGGCCGTCCCCTCGCCGGCCAGCCGGGCCGCCTCCTGACCGAGCAGCGGACCCACCCCGGTCACCAGGTCGGCACCGGCCATCAGACGACGTTCCGTCTCGGCGTGTCCCAGCCCCTCAGCGGGGTTGCCCCGCAGGCCGTCCAGCACCTCCGGCGCGGTGTGCAGCACGTGGACGTAGCGGGCCCCGGGGTAGAGCTGCTCCACCAGCAGCCGGGCCGCGCCACCGCTGAACCGCGAGTGACCGACCACGACGTCCACCTCGGGCGGCAGGTTCTCGAAGAGCATCAGCAGCGCCCGCGTGTCGGGCAGGCCCTTGGCGTCCAGCACCCCCCACACCGGTCGTACGCCGGTCACCTCCAGGTTGTCGGCGACGCGTTCCCGGACCAGGTCCGGCCGGTCCGGGTCGACCGCGGACACCCGCGCGTGCACCTGCGCCCCGGCCGCCGCGAACGCCTCGGTCAGCTCCCGGTTGGCCGTCGGCACCCCGCCGAGCTTCGAGTGCCATTCGGTGCAGGTGGTCATCACCCGCAGCCGCCCGGCGGCTTCCCCGGCCGGGGCCGGGTTCCGGCGGACCACCTCGTACGGGGAGAGTTCACCGTTCCAGTCGCCGTCGGCGACCCGGCCGCCCCGCACCCCGGCCGCCGCCAGACCGTCGTGCACGACCTGCGCGGTCACCTCGGGCCCGAACCGTCCGGTGAGGTGATCCCGCAGCTCCAGCGCACGCTCGCGGCCGGCGACGGCCTGATCGGTCAGCCCCTGGACGCGGTCGGCCCAGGCGGTGGGGACGGCCATGGGTTCGCCCACCACCGAGTCGCGCCCCAGGCCGGGCGGGACCCGGTCGGGGTCGGCGAGCAGCCGGCCGGCACCGGTCGCGCCGTCGACCAGGACGGGGACGCCGTGCTCGGCGGCGAGGACGAACCCGGGCCCGTAGCCGTCGCTCCGGGACGACGCCAGCACGACGTCCGCCGCGTGGAACGTCGCGGTGACCGCTTCCGCCTCCGTCGGCAGCGCACGGACCTCCACGAACGTGCCGGCGAGCGTGCTCAACTCCCGGCTGAGCACCTGCCGCACGCCGGGGTCGGACTCCACGCTGGTCACCACCAGCCGGGCACCGTCCAGACCCCGGGAGCGCAACTCGGCGACCACCCGGGCGGCCTGCCGGTGGGCGGCCGAGTCGCCGTCGTACACCAGGAGCCTGGGGCCTGCGCCGGTGCCGTCACCGACGGGCGGCACCGGGCGGGGCACGAACCCCGGCGTCACCTCGCGGATCTCCGGCATCCGCCCGCCCAGCCCGGTCAGCCCCTGCCGCAGCCCGTCCGCCACGTCCGGGCCGACGGCCACCACCAGGTCCGCCCGGGACAGCACCCGCAGGTGTTCCGGGTCGGTCGGCACCCGGTCGAGAAGCTGCACCACCGCGGCGTCCGGGTAGGCGTCCCGCCGCACGTCCGCGATGCCCGCCGTCTGCCCGTGGCCGACCAGCACGTCCACGTCGCCGGGCAGCCCGTCGGGGCGCAGCAGCGGGCTCAGCGACCCGGTGACGCCCGGGACGGGATCGGCGCCGAACACCCGCACCCCGGGGGCCGGCGTGGACGGCTGCGCCCCCGGCACCCGGATCCTCAGCTCGTCGCCGCGCCCACCGAGGGCCTCGGCCACCCGGTGCACCGTCCCGCCGGGGGCGACCCCCTCGGCGAAGCCGAGCATCCGCAGCGTCGGAGTCCGGGCCGGCGGGTCGGCACCGACGAGCGCCTCCCGGCCGGCGTCGCTGAGCCGCCCGTCGAGCAACCGCAGCCGGGTCGCCAGGCCCGGATCGTCCGGGTGCAGCCCGAGATGGTCGCGCAGTGCCCGCAGTTCGGTGCGGGCGTACGCCGCCTGGGCCGGGTCGTGCAGCAGGTCGGCCAGCACCTCCGCCTCGGCCAGCCGGCCCAGGTCGTGCGGGCTCAGGCCGACGCCGTCGGCCAGCGCCCCGGGGGTCAACGCGTCCGGGGCGAACGGGTCCAGCCCACCGGCCGCCCGCTCGCTGATCGCGGTCAGCTCGGCGGCCTCGTGGGCGACGGCCCGTGCCACGGTGACGTCGGCCGCTCGGTCGGACAGCTCGATCCGCCAACCGCCCCCGTCCGGCGGGACGGTGCCGTGCGGCAGGTCCCGCCCGTCCGCGTCGACCGGCACCGACCGGGCCACCGCGCCGTCGGGCAGCACGTCCGCCGGCACGGCGGTCAACTCCAGCCGTACGCCCCGCAGCGGGCTGTCGGGCGGCAACCGGCCCACGGTCTGCCGCAGGGCGTCGTCGCCGAGCTGCCGTACCAGCTCCGGCTCGGGGGTTTCCCGGCCGTACCCGTGGAACTGCGCGTCGGGGACGCGGGCGGCGGTGACCGGCGGATGGCCGCCACTGAGCAGGCCGTGGATCGCCGACGGGTCGGGCACCCGGGGCAGCCCGACGGTGTACGCCGAGCGGGGGTGCAGCGGGCCGGTGTCACTGACCGGCTTGACGCCCTTCCAGTCCGCGCCGAGCAACGCCCGCTTGCCGATCCACGCGGCGTCCCGCCCCTGGTGGTGTTCCCCCCAGCCGGCCTGGCTGATCTCGAACGGGGTCGGGAAGCCACGGGTGCCGAACGGGTGCCGGGCCGCCCGGTCCAGGATCTCCCGTCCCGCCTCCCGCTGCCGGTACGCCTCGGCGAGCACCCGCTGCGGATCGGTGGTGCCGTAGCGGGCCCGGAGCCGGTCGGGGTCCACGGGGCCGTCGGTGGCCCGGCCGGCCAGCGCGATGTCGACGTCCACCTCGCGCAGTTCGCCCCGGAGCCGGTCCAGCACGGCGTTCGCCCGGTGCCCGGTGTCCGGCGCCCAGTCGTAGCCGTCGCGCGCCCACGCGTACCCGCCGACGGTGGCGGCGGCGTGCACCTCGATCCGCTGCACGCCCGACTCCCGGTACCAGTCCTCCAGGTAGGCGTTCCACTCCCGGGCGAAGCCCCGACCCTGCACGCTCTCCGCGAGCCGCAGCGAGGTGTGCTCCACGAAGAGACTGCCGTCGTGGTCGCGCTGGAACACCCGCACGACCCGCCCGACGCTGCCACGTTCCGGATCGACGATGTCGGCCCGGACGATCACCTGGTCCCGGTGCACACCGACGCTGTACTCGTCGGCCAGGTCGACGCGAATCCGCAGGCCGGCGAACTCACGCCCGTCCAACTGGGCGGCGACCTCCGCGCGGACGACGTCCGACCAGGCCGCCACCTCCTCGTCGGAGGAGGGGAGCAGTTCGTCCAGCGACGGTCGGCGGTCCTCCTGCCGCCACCGGCGGTCGGTCCAGAGCTCGTCGTGACGGGAGTGGTCGCGTCCGTCGACGTGCGGAGAGTCCTGCGGCTGGGGAGCCTCGGGGACCGGTTCCAACTGGTGGACGGGATACCCGCGCCGGGCGAGGTCGGCGTCGAACCGGTCCAGCTCCGCACGGAGCCGTGCCTGGTCGATCGGGTTCGTCGCGGCACGCAGCTCCTCCAGCGCGTACCGTCGTTCCTCGGCGCGTAGCAGAGTGGCGGCATCCACCGCCGGGCCGGGCGGGCGCAGCCCACCCCGGGCGGACAGGGCCTCCCCCGTCGCCTCCCCTGGCGAACGGGGTCCGTCGGACGCCCAGGGCTGCGGCTCACCGGGAGCCGGGCGTTCGGCTGGCTCCGGCCACCCGACGGGAGGCCTCTGCGCATCGTCGCCCCGGGTTCGGCCCTGCCCCTCCGGGGCCGGCGGAGGTTCCTCCGTCGACCGGAACACACCGGCGACCCGGTCGACGATGCGCCGCAGCCCACCCCGGGGCCGTTCGGGGGCCGGGCCGGACGGGTGGAACCCGGGACGGTCCGCCGGGCCCCCGGGACCCCACTCCGCGAGCGGCGGGGGTGCGGCGGGGTCCTGGTGAACGGTCGGGGCAGAGCCACCCCGGTCACGCAGGGGCGGTTCCACCCGCGCCGCCTGTTCCCTGCCCAGGGCGTCCAGGTCGAGGCCGAACCGTTCGGCGACATCACGGCTCATCGGGCCGTGGAGGGTTCCCTGTCGCCGCTGCTCCGCCAGAGGGTGGGTGGCCTCCTCGATCGCCTGCCGCGCCCGTTCCACGAAGCTCTCCGGCGGCAGCTCGGCGAGCCGCCGGAGCATGTCCGGGGAGAGTGCCGAGCGGCTGGTGGGCGCGACGTAGCGGCTGGTTACGTACTCCTGGAGCTGCCGGGGGGTGAGGTCGGCCAGCGACCGGTAGCCGTCGGAGCGCGGCAGGCGCGGGTCTGCGGAATGGTCGGCCGAACGGAATCCGGCGAGCCCCCGCAGGAACTGCTGCTGCACGGTGAACGCCTGGAACTCACCCTCGAAGCGGAGGCTGACCAGGACTTCGTCCCGCGCGGTACGCGGAAGCCGGCCCTCGGCCACCGCTTCGAGCAGGTGCGACCCGATGTGGTCCGGGTTCGGTTGGAGGCGGTGCATGCCCTCGTGCAGCACGGTCGCGGCGAGGGCACTGATCGGTCGCGGCTGCCCGCCGTCCTCCGCAGCGACGAAGGTCAGCCCGTGCCGGGAGTCGAAACCGCCACGCGCACCCTGCGCGATCCACTGTTCGAGGGCGGGCGTGTACGCCTCGGCCGGCACCAGGGCGCGGGCGGAGTCGGGGTCCTTCGGGATGACGCGTTCGAAGGTGTCGGCCGCGTGCCGCTCGAACGCCGGCCCGAGCACGTCGCCGATCTTCGCCACCGCGATCGCCTGGTCGATGACGTGGAACCGGTGGGTGACCGGGTCCACGCTGACCACCCGGTGCGCCATCTCGACGGAGTTGAGCGGGTCCACCCCGTCCAGGTCCCGCCAGCCCGGGTCGGCGTGTTCCCCGCCCCGGGAGAAGTCCCGCCAGTCGCGGTAGCGGTCGGCGTACCCGTCGACCGCCCGACTCAGTGCGCGTACCTCCCGCACGACGTCACCGAGCGGGCCGCCGGCGCGGGCCCGGTCGGCGGCCGCCTGCAACCGGTCGGCCTGCCCGGCCACCGCGTCGAGGTCGGCGAGCCGGCCGGCGACCGCCGCCTCCGGGTACCGGGCGAGCAGGTTCTCCTTCGCCCTGCCCACCAGCTCGTGCACCTGCCCGGGCAGCTCCGCGCCGGTCCGGGTGCGGTGGGCCGGGAAGTTGCCGCTCGGCGCGAGTTCCTGACTGATCGGCAGCTCGTCGCCGACCCGTGGCGACCCGTCCGACGGCACGGCGGCATCCGGCACGGTGGCGGGGGGTGCGGCGTTCGGGTCGGCCGGGGTCCGCTGCGCGACCAGTGCGGTCGCCTCCGCCCGCAGCCGGGCCACCACGGCGTCGATCTCGGCCTGGCTACGCGGCTGGTAGGAGCCGTCCTCCCGGCGTACCGCGAGGTGTTCCCGGGCCCAGTCCCGCAGCTTTGCGGGGGTGGCCGGGTCGTCGGCGAGCAGGCCGCGCACGGTGTCCGGGGTCAGCGGCCGGGGCGGTACCGGCGCGGGGGCGGTGGCGTCCCGGAAACCGACCGCGTCGGCGTCCAGCACCGGCGGGTCCGGCCGCGCCGGTGCCTCCAGCGCCGCCAGCGCCGGCTCCGGTGACGTCCGCGCCGGTCCGGGTCGCGCCGGCCCGTCCGGCGGCGTCGCCCCGGCCCGACCCCCCTCCGGTACGCCGTCCGTCGGCACCCCGGCCCGGCCGGGCCCGACCGGACGGTCGAGCACCTGGTGGATCTCGCGGTGCAGGGTGCGCCAGGCGTCGCCGAGCTGCCGGTCGACGAAGGCGGTCCGCGCGGCCGGGTCGGCCGGCAGGTGCTCCGGCAACACGACCCCGGCCGGCTCCCGCTGCACCCACTGCCCGTGCTCGACCGTCATTCCCGGCCGTAGCACCACCGGCTGCCCGGGTGGCAGCGCCGAGTTGACCTGGAGCACCACCCCGACGCGCAGCCCGTCCGGGTACTCGACGGTGAGCAGGCGGGACGACCCGTCCCAGCTCGCCCGGTGCGGCTGGTCCACCGGCCCGGCGTCCCGGCCGGCCAGCAGCTCCCCCACGTGCCCGTCGAACGTCGACCGCACCGCCTCGGGCAGCGGCACCGCGGGCCCGGCCGGGTGCGTCCCGGCCGGCACCAGCTCGGCCGGGACGTGGCCCTGCGCTACGCCGCGTGGCTGCCCCCCGGCGGCCAGCTCGCGGCCTCGGCCTGCATCCGCAGGATCTTGCCGTACGCCTTCCTGTACTGCATGTCCTCCGGCCCGTCCAGCACCTGCCCCTCCCGGGACGCCTTCTGGATGACCAGCCGACGGTCCTTCTCCGGGTAGCCGAAGCTGTACTCGACCTCCCGACTGTCCTCCCGGACCATTTCGAAGTCCACCAGAATCGCCATCACCGGTTCTCCTCGGCCACGAGTTGTCCAGGTCCTCTCCGGTCCGGCCGGGCGCGACCCGCTCCCAATTGAACAGGCTCTGGGCGTAGGCGTGGGCATCCGGGTAGGTGGCCTCCGGGTGCAGCAGCAGGTAGCCCGACTCGGCCAGCTCGTGCTCCAGCAGGACCAGGTCGGGTTCGAGCGGGCGGCCCTCCCGCAGCCTGATCCACGCCTCCGCGATGTCCTCGTCGGCGTCGAAGCGTCGACGGACCCAGCCGTCCGGGTAGTCCCGCAGCACATGCTCGTCGACCATGAGGTGCTGTTTCACCCGGGCGATCTCGGCGTGGGTGAACCCTGTCGTGCCGCCGGGGCGGGCGACGGTGGCGAGGTTCGCCGCGATGTCCGCGACGTCACCCGGGTCGGCGCGGAACCGGTCGTAGGCCCGGTCCGCCCATTCCATCGCCCGGAGTTGGTCGCGGGGACGGATCGAGGCCCCGCTCTGCGCGTCCCGGTCCCCGGCCTCCCGGTGCTCCGCCCGATGGTCCTCGGGGGGCCGGTCCTGCGGGGGCCGGTCGGTGACCGGGCGGTCCTCGGGCCGGGGGTGCTCCGGGCGGGGATCTGTCCTGTTCATCCCGGCCGGGTCGGTGGCCGGCCCGGTCCGGTCGGTACCGGTGGCCGCCGGATGGTCCCGGATGGTGGTCGCCGGTGGTTCGGGGCGGTCGGCCGGCAACGGGGGTGGCGCGTCGTCAGGGTCCCGGCGTGCCGGCTCGGCGTCCCGCCCGACCGGCTCCACGTCCCGGTGTCCCGGGCCGGGATCGCGCCCGACGGACTCGCCCTCGCGCCCGGCCGGCCCGACCTCGTGACGTCCCGGCCCGGCGTCCCGGCGGACGGGATCGACGTCGCGGCGGACGGGATCGACGTCGCGGCGTCCCGGGTCGGCGTCGGCGCGGACCGGGTCGGCGTCCCGGCCGGGCGGTGGGCCGTCGGGGCGGATGGGAGCGCCGTCGACGGGACCGCGCACCGGTGCGGTGTCGGCCGGCGTCGGCCGGGTCGCCGGTTCACCGGCCGTCCGCTCGCCGGTCGGCGGGGTCGACTCCCCCACCACCCGGTCGCCACCCGGGCGGGACCACTCCCCCGGCGTCCGCTCGCCCCCGGGCCGCACCGGGTCGGCAGGCGGGCGGGCCGGGTCGAGGGACGGGCGGGCCGGGTCGGCCAGGCGGGTCCCCGCCTCCGGGGTACGCACCGGTGCGGGGTGGCGCGGGCCGCCGCCGTCGCCGGTACCGCCCACCAGGTCGGTGCGTTGCGGCAGGTCGGCCGGGGGCAGCTCGGGTCGCGGCGGGTGCGGACCGCGCGGGCCGCCGGGTGGGGGACCGTCGCCGTCGACCACCGTCGGGTCGGGCGACCGGACGCCGTCGCGGGCGAGCACGGTGCCGTCGGCGGCGATCGCCCCGCCGTCGAGCCGGTGGCCGTCGCCGTCGACGTGGGCCCAGACCGCACCCCGCTCGCTGTAGGTGACCCGCAGGCCGGCGGCCCGGTCGACGGCGGCCATCCCCTCGGGGAGCACCATCACGTCGCGCCCGATCCGCAGGTTCATCCCGCCGACCCGCACGGTGTCCAGTTTGTTCTGCGCGCCGAAGATGACGCCGGCCTTGGCCCCCTCCGCGCCGCCGTGCAGCATGTTCTGCAGGTCGAACTTCCCCTGCGCGGCGTCGGTCGCGCCGGTCACCAGGGCACCGGTGACCCCGCCGCCGATGACGTGGCCGGGGATGCCGCCGAACATCGACGCCCCGAACAGCCCACCCTGGACGGTGGAGACGCCGAGCTGGCCGAGGTCGAGGCTGGACCGTTCGCCACCGGCGATCTGGTACATCTGGCCCAGCAGGTTGCCGCCGCCCATGAACGCCGCCCCGAACGCCACCCGCTGGCCCAGGTACTTCGTCAGCTCCCGGCCGAAGGTGGTGGTGGCGATCTCGCGGGTCGCGTACTGGCTGAGGGTGGCCCGACTGAGCTGCTCGAACGCCTCGGTGCCGGCCAGCCGTACCCCGCCGCGGGTGGCGAGGTCGGTGCCGACCCGGGCGCCGAACTTGCGCAGCAGCTGTTCCTCGATCTCCCGGGCGAGCTGGTTGCGGGCGGCGAGCAGGCTGCGTCCGGCCAGCCGGCGGGACTCCAGCCCGGCCTCCCGGCCGAGTTGGCGCAGCAGTTCCCGGTTGGTGACGCCGCGCAGCCACTGACCGGCCATCCGGTCGGCGACCGACCGGGCGATGACGTTGCGCGGCAGGGTGTTGCGGGCGAGGGTGCCGGCGCCCTGCCGGATCACCGTCGGCAGGGTCTGCCGGACGAAGGCGGGGACCTGGGTCCGCGCGAACCGCGGTAACTGGGTGGTGACCAGCCGGGGGACCTGGGTACGGACCAGGTTCGGCAACTGGGTCCGCACCAGGGTCGGCAGCGTACGGGTCAGCAGCGCGGTCACCTCGGCGAGGGCGGCGCGCACGGAGATGCTGCCGATGGCCCGTACCGCGTTGGTGGCGGCGGCCCCGATCGCGGCCCGGCAGGCGGCGAACGCCCCCGGGATGCCGGCGGTGGACAGGCCGAGTGACGGGATGGCGGCGGCGACCAGCATGAACAGCGAGACGGCGAGCATGATCAGGCCGAGCAGGGCCATGAACTTCATCAGCTCGATCTGGAGCCCGAAGCTCTGCACCGCCTCCTCCATGGAGGCGAGGGTGTCGACCGTGCCGGCGAGCGATTCGAGATAGGCGAGCCATTCCCGGGTGAACACCTCGGCGGCCCCGTCGCCGCTCCAGTTGGTCAGGATGCCGTCGGCGGCGTGCACCGCCTCCTCGTAGAAGGCGGCGAGTTCCTGGGTCGCGGCACCCCAGGCGTCGGAAAGCTCGTAGACGGCGTCGATGTCCGACTCGGGGATCTTGCCGATGAGGATCTCACCGACGGTGGAGCGGACGCCCGGGATGGCGGCTTCGAGGTCGGAGAACCACTCCAGGATCTCGGCGAGGGCGTGGTCACTCTCGCTCACGCGGGGTCCTCCCCGGCACCGTGGGGTTGCCGGCCCGGGTCAGTGCCGGCCACCGGCCCGGTCGATGTCGGTGGCGTTGTCGTCGTCGGTGCCGGTGTAGCTCCACATGGCGTCGGCCACGTACGCGCCGAGCTTGTCCATCGCCTCGCCGAGCTTGGGCACGGTGGCCTTGACGGCCTCGTTCATCTGCTGCCCGCCACCGCCGGGGACCTCGACCGACTTGTGGTACGTCTTGAGGAACTCGTCGGTGAACTCGTCGCGCGGCAGCGTGCCAGGGGCGGCCTCCAGCGTGGTGATCGCGCCGAGCCTGCCGTCCATCGCGGTTCGCATCGACTGGCCGTTGATCCGGAGCCGGTTGGCGATGCCGAGGATGTCGGCGACGCTCGTCTTGATCTCGACGAAGCTACTCATCGTCGTCCCCCTTCAGGCGCACGTCGGCGTCGTGACTGTGCAGCAGCTTCTCCAACTGCGCACCGCCGGGGGCCATCCGGCGCAGGTCGGGGGCGAGGCTGCCGTCGAGGATCTCGCGGGACTGCTCGGCGGCGTCCTCCACGGCGAGGCGAACGGTCGCCACGATGGTGGCGGCCAGCGCCCTGGAGTTGGGGTTACGGAACACCCGGGGGTCGATGTCCAACTCCAGCAGGTGCCCCCGGGGGCCGACGACCGCCTTGACGGTGCGGTCGTCCGACCAGGCCGTGCCGGTCACCCGGAGCATCCGGCGCTGCACTTCGTCCATTCCGGACCAGGCCTTCTTGAGGTCACCGATCATGGCGGTCAACGCGCCGAAGTTCGGTCGTTCCTCCATCGTCCCTCCCCCGAGGTCCCTTCCGACGGGCAGCCTAACCGGGCCGCCCCGGCCCCGGCCGCCCCGCCGGTCCGCCGCCCTCCCGGGCGGGAGGGCGGCGGACCGGACGGTCACATGCCGGCGGCGATCTGCTGGTCGACCTGCTGCATCCGCTCGGCGGACGCGCCGAGCTTCACGCCGACCCGGGTCAGCGCCTCCTTGATCTCGGTGGCGCCCTGGTTCCACTTCTGCCGGGCCTCGTCGCACGCCTGCCCGGCCGGGCCCTGCCAGTCCTGCGCGAAGAGCTGGGTGAACTGGGTGTAGAGGTCCTGGAGGCTGCCGTCCATCTGGCCCTGGTAGGTGCCGATGGCGGTGGCCACGTCGGAGATCTGGGCGAAGTTGTAGGTGATGGGACTGCTCACTGGAAGGTCACCTTTCGCTGGTCACGGCGGCACGGGTCGCCCGGTGAGGGTCGACGGCCGCGTGGATGCCGGCGGCGTCAGCCGCGCAGGATGCTCATCACGCTGGCGTCGCCGGTCTCGGCGGCGGCCTGGCGGATCTCGGTCGCGGCGTCCTCGTCGTTCATGCCGTACTGCGTGGCGGCGCTGGTCATCTTGCCGGACAGCTCGTCGAGCGCCGAGATGATCTTCTTCAGGCCGTCGTTGAGCTGCACGGAGACGTCCTGAAGCGCATTGTTGGCCGAGCCGCGCATGCCGCTGCCGCCCAGCGCCTGCACCCGTTCGACGAGTCGCGCCATGCCCAGTGCGAGGCCCTCACCGGTCTCGTTGCACCGTTTCGCCATCGCGTTCAACTGATCCTGGGTGGCGTGAACCTGACCCAGTCCCGGAGTGTCGGTCAAGGTGGACTCACCCGCTCCTCTGCTTGCGCCCCCCGGTCAGGGAAGCGTCCCCTTGATGGTGGTGGCCGTCGTGGCCGACCCTGACGGTAGCGCCCCGTAACGAATCGGGCCACCTCACTTCGTCCGAAGTGGCTGGTCGGGGTGGCGACAGCGGTGGTACCGGGTCCCGGCGGTGGTCGGCAGCGGTTACGCTCGGGGCGATTTCCGGTGACACTCGGGCGGGGGCCCGCCGCACCAGGGGAGGTTCGGTGGCGGAGGACGACGGCGGCACGGGCGGCAACCCGTACCAGCACGAGACCGACCAGAACACCCGGACCGACTGGCTGGCCGACCAGAAGCCCGTCGACGTCGATCCGGACGGGCTGGTCGACTACGGCAGGAACATGGTCGTCATCCAGGAGAACCTGCAGAGCCACGGTGGCCGGTTGAGCCAGCTCGGCCAGTTGCCGCACCGCGCCTGGGAGGGTGCCGCGCTGCCCGAGGGCGTCTACGTCCGCACCCAGCTCACCCTGAACTACGCCGAGTTCCAGCAGTACCTGACCTACCTGGGCGCGGCGCTGACCAACATCGGCATGGCCGCGCAGACGGTGGCGGACGCCTACGCCAACACCGACGGCTGGTCGGCGGCCTCACTGGACGCGGTCCGGTTCGCCTTCGGGGAGGCCGACGCGCCACGTCCCGCCGGGCTGCCGCCGTTCGTCTCCGGCAAGACCTGGTGGGACCAGTACCTGGAAACGGTGTCGAGCGGGCAGACCACGACCGCCCCGACCCCGGAGCAGTTCGTCGACCAGGGCAAGCCGCAGGTCAACCCGGACGGCAGCATCACCTACACCGCGCTCGGCCCCGGCGGCGTGGTCCGGACCGTGGTCCAGCGCCCACTGCCCGGCGGCACCGGCACCGTGACGGTCACCACCACGACCGACGCCACCGGCAAGGTGCTCGACAGCAGCACCAGCCGGACGACCACGGTCGTCACCGGCAACGCGACGGTGGTCACCACCACCAACACCGACGCCGAGGGCCGGCGCACCGGCGGCAGTCGGGAGACCACGTCGTACGGCGTCGACGGCGGTCGTACGGTGACCAGCGAGCAGCTCGACGCCGCGGACAAGCCGACCGCCACCCGGGTCGACGCGCAGCATGCCGACGGGACGCACACGATCACCACGACCGACGGTAAGGGCACGGTCACCCAGGAGCTGCACATCGGCCAGGACACCGAGGGCGTGGACCCGGCCGAGCTGACCGACTCCCCCGCCAAGGCGGCGCTGGACGAGATCAAGCAGCACGACTACGGCATCTGAGCCCGGGGAGGACACGATGGCCGACTACTGGGGCGCCCAGGCGACGTACGCGCACGGTGGCCCGCGCGGCGAGGGCACCCGGTACGTCATGCCGCCGGAGAACCCGGACCTGAAGTTCACCCCGGCCCCGGGCGGCGAGGGCGGGGCCACCATCGAGACGGTCCGCCAGCAGGTGCTGGGGCAGCACCCGGAGGACATCTCGGCGCTGGCCGACCAGTGGCAGAACGCCTACAACCTGTTGCAGAGCATCCACCAGCAGTTGCTGTCCGCCAGTCAGACCCTGCACGACGAGCACTGGAAGTCACCGCAGGCCCGCGACGCGTTCCTCAAGGCGGGGCCGGGCAAGACGCTGGCGTACCTCGACGAGTGGATGGACGCGGCCCAGCACAACGTGACCGCGCTGCGGGCGATGGTCGGCATCGCCCGCGACTCCCGGGCGGAGATGGACCGGCTCTGGACGGAATACCGGGAGGCCATCGACGACGCGAAGAACTCCGACGGCTGGACGCAGTTCTCCGAGGGCTTCAAGCAGGGCTTCACCCTGGGCCTGTACGACGGCGAGAAGGGCATCCAGGCGGCCGAGGCCGAGGCGGTGCGGGAGAAGCAGGAGGAGTACAACCGCCGGGCGCAGGAGTTGGCCCGACGCACCGCCGACGACTACTTCGACACGTTGAGCAAGGTCAGTGGCGGGCACGGTCCGCCGTTCTTCCCGATGGACGCGGTGCTCAACCCGGTCGGTCACCCGCCGTGGCGCGGGCCGGTCGGCGCCCCGCCGCCGGTGGGGCCGCCCGGTGCCCGCCCGCCGGGAGTCGGCGCGACCCCGCCGCCGGCGTCGGTGCGGCCGGTGCCCCGTCCGGATGATCCGGACCGGTTGGCCCGGCAGGTGCTGGACACCCTGCGGCCGCCACCGGAGGCCGGTGCGCCGGCACCGACGCCCGGCACCGACGAGCGGGCGGGTCCCGCCGTGGCACCGCCGCCGGTGGTGCCGCCGCCGGTGGTGCCGCCGCCGCTGGTCGCGCCGCCACCCGGCCTGTCCACCGGGGCACCCGGGCCGCGCGGCGTGACCGCCAATGCCACCGGCGCGGGCCGGGCCGGGCTCGCCCGGCCGCCGGGCCTCGACGGGCTCGCCGGTGAGCGTGCCGGGCTGCGCAGCGGGGTGCTGCGCGGCGGTGCCGGCGCACCGGCGGTCAGCGAACCACCCCAGGCGTCGTTGCGGTCCCCCGGCGCGAACGCCACCCCGCCACCGACCGGCGGTCGGGCCGCGCCGCCGAACGGGCTGCGTGGTCCCGGTGCCGGGTCGACGGCGGCCCCGCCGACCGGTGCCCGGGGCACCCCGGCGACCGGTTCCCCGCACTCCCCGGCCTCCGGCCGGCCGGGCAGCGGGCAGCAGGCGGATCCGACCCGGCGGGGCAACGCCCGCCCGGGTGCCGGCGACGAGGACCTGTTCGGCCGGCCGGCCGGGGAGACCACCGCGCCGGTGTTGCAGAACCGGCGTCCGCCGGAGCGACGCACGTCCGGCGGTGCCGGTCGCGCCGCCGGTGGGCAGGCCGGCGACGCCTCCACGCCGACCCGGCCGGGGACCGCCCCGCCCGTGCTGGGCAGCCCGGCCCGGGGTGCCGAGGTGACCGGGACGCCCCGGTCGAAGCGCCGTGACCGGGCCGGTGCGGCGCAACCGGTGACGCCGGGCGGCGAGTGGTGGGGTGACGGCCGGTCGGAGGCGACCGCACCGGTGCTGGACGCGCCGGCCGCACCACTGTCAGGGGGGCGGGTGTCCCGGTTGGAGGAGGTGCCGGGCGCGTTGCGGGGCCGGCCGGTGGCCGGGCCGGCACCCCGGCGGGCGCGCGGCGGGCAGCCGGTGCCGCCGGAACTGGCTCCCCGGCGGACCACCGCCGCGAAGCGGGACGACCGGGACGAGCACCGCGACGGTCCGGGGATCGTCACCGACGAGCAGGCGTTCAGTGTGGAGACGCCGGGTGGTGGTGTGCTCGGCAAGCAGGCCGAGGACCGCTCCTACCGGGCCGAGCCGAAGACCGCGCTGGGCGGCAACTGACCGCGTTCCGGCCGGCCCGCCACGGGCCGGCCGGAACGCGCCAGGTCAGGACCAGCGTTCGCCGGTCAACCGTTCGTAGACGTCGACGTAACGGGCCCGGGTCGCCTCGACCACGTCGGCGGGGACCTCGGGCGCGGGGGACCGCTTGTCCCAGCCACTGCTGGTCGCCCAGTCCCGCACGTACTGCTTGTCGTAGGAGAACTGGGTCCGGCCCGGCTGGTACGACTCGGCCGGCCAGTAGCGGGACGAGTCGGAGGTGAGCACCTCGTCGCCGAGGACCAGGGTGCCGTCCGCCGCCCAGCCCAGTTCGATCTTGGTGTCGGCGACCAGGATGCCCCGGTCGGCGGCGAGTTCCGCGCCCCGCCGGTAGACGTCCAGGGTGATCTGCCGCAGCCGCTCGGCGGTTTCCGCACCCACCTTGTCCACCACGTCGGCGAAGGTGATCGGCTCGTCGTGCTCCCCGGCCGGCGCCTTGGTCGACGGGGTGAAGATCGGCTCCGGCAGGATCGACGCCTCGACCAGGCCACGCGGCAGCGGCACGCCGGAGACCGCGCCGGTGCGCTCGTACTCCTTGAGGCCACCGCCGGTCAGGTAGCCCCGGGCGACGCACTCGACGGGCACCATGTCCAGCCGGCGGCAGCGGATCGCCCGGCCGGCGAACTCGGCCGGCACGTCGGTGGTGGAGACGACGTGGTGCGGCACCAGGTCGGCGAGTTGCTCGAACCACCAGAGCGACAGGGCGGTGAGCAGCCGCCCCTTGTCGGGGATCGGGGTGGGCAGCACCACGTCGTAGACGGAGATCCGGTCGGAGGCGACCAGGATCAGGTCGTCGCCGTCCGCGTAGACGTCCCGGACCTTGCCCGAGTGCAGAAGTTCCACGTGCCCTAGTACACCACGGGGACGACGCCGGCCGGGTCGCCCACCCGGGCGGCCGGCGGGCGGCGGGCCGGGTGGGCGTTGACACCCGGCCGCGCCACCTGCGTGAATGGTCCGGCTACCGGCCCGCCCGTCCCCAGGAGCACCCCGTGTCCGCTGTGCGTCCCCCGCTGGTCCGGCCCGGCGTCGACCCGGCCCGGCGGCGGCTGCTCGGCGCGCTGCTCGGTGTGCCGGTGCTGGCTGCGGGTGGGCTGAGCGGGTGCGGCGTCGAGGCGGAGTCGCCGACGCCGGACGGCCCGGTGGAGCTGTCGGTCTTCTGGTACGGCGGCACCCGGCGGGCCGAGGCCACCGAACGGGCCCTGCGGCTGTACTCGGCCCGCAACCCGCGGGTCACCTTCCGGGTGACCTGGCAGGGGCAGGGCGGCTACTACGAGCGGCTCGCCACCCAGGCCGGCGGCGGCAACGTGCCCGACCTGTTCCAGATCGACGACTCGATGCTCGGCGACTACGCCCAGCGCGGCATCCTGCTCGACCTGGGCGGCTACGTCGACGACGGCCGGATCAACCTGAACACCCTCCCGCCGGGCCTGATCGACTACGGAGAGATCGACGACCGGGTGTACGGCGTCGCGGCCGCGCAGACCCACGCCGCCGTGGTGTTCAACCGCGACCTGCTGCGCCGGCTCGGGGTCGCCGAACCGACCACCTCGATGACCTGGGCCGACTATCTGAGCTGGGCCGCCCGGGTGACCCGGGCCAGCCGGGGCCGGGTCGCCGGCTCGATGGACCCGTCGGGCGACCACCGGGCGCTGTGGCTCTGGCTACGCGGGCTGGGCACCCGGTTCTACCAGGGCCGCCAGTTGGGTTTCGGCCCGGCCGCGCTGCTGGACTGGTTCGAGTTCTGGGAGCGGGCCCGCAGCCAACGGGCCACCCCGGCCGCCGCCCTGGTGGACCGCGCCGACGGGGGCGAGCCGGCCCGGCAACTGGTCGTCAGCGGACACACCGCCGCCTCGTTCGCCTGGTCACACCAGTTTCCCGAGCTGCAGCGCTACAGCAGGGACGAACTGGCCCTGGTCGGCTTTCCCGGCCCCCGGGCCGCCCAGTGGGACCGGGCGTCGATGTACTGGGCCGGGTTCCGGGGCACCCGGCACCCGCAGGTGGTGGCCGACGTGGTCGACTTCCTCACCGGCAGCGTGGAGGTGGGTCGGCTGCTCGGCACCGAGCGGGGCCTGCCGGCCAGCCTGACCGTACGCCAGGCGGTGGTGCAGACCCTCGACGATCCGCTTGCCGAACAGGTCGCCGCCCTCGGTGAGGCGCTGCACCAGCAGGTCGGCCCGGCGCCCGCCCCGCCGCCGCGGGGGCACGGCGAGGTGCGTGCCCTGCTCACCGAGGCGGCCCGGAGCATCCGCACGGGACGCTCCGGGGCGCGGGCGGCGACGACCCAGTTCATGGCCCGGGCCCAGGCGGCCCTGGCCCGGTGACGGGTCGGCGGGACGGGCGGTGACGCCGGTCGCGGGTCAGCGGGGCGGACGGTTGCGCCGGTTGCGGGTCAGCAGCACCACCAGCAGGACGATGCCGCCGACGACCACCAGGCAGCAGAGCAGCCCGAGGACGCCGAAGCCGCCGGCCCTGGACCGTCGCCGGGCCGCCTCCACCACCAACTCGCCGGTGCCGGTGGACGCCCAGGCGGCCACCGGCACGAAGACCGAGAGCACGACCGCGCCGAGGACCGCGCTGAGCCGGCCCCACCATGTGATCGGAGTTGACGTCTTGATCTCAGTAGACATGCCCTCATCCTGACCGAGGGCGGCAAGTCCGGCACCCCGAAGCCCGCAGCGATTCCGGACGGAACACCGGAAACAGCGACAGGCCCCGGAGACGAACTCCGGGGCCTGTCGAAAACAGTAGCGGGGACAGGATTTGAACCTGCGACCTCTGGGTTATGAGCCCAGCGAGCTACCGAGCTGCTCCACCCCGCGTCGGCCCGTTAAGCCTACCCCATCCGCCCGACGGAGATCGGCCGGCCCCCCGATCCGCCGTCCACCCAGCTCAGGGCCGCCCGCCGGGGAGCACCGCCGCCCGGGGCGGAAACGGCGACAGGCCCCGGAGACGAACTCCGGGGCCTGTCGAAAACAGTAGCGGGGACAGGATTTGAACCTGCGACCTCTGGGTTATGAGCCCAGCGAGCTACCGAGCTGCTCCACCCCGCGTCGGCTGGTCAACCGTAGCCTACCGACCCCCGGGCCCGCAAAACGGCACCCCGGCAGTCAGTCCAACCACTCCCGCAGCGCGTCCACCGCCCGCCGGCTGTCGGCGTCCACCTGCGACCGGTCACTGGACGTGCCCTCCCAGCCCTGCTCCCAGAGCACGGTCACCACGTCCCCGAGCCGGATCGCCCGGACCAGCCGGGTCTCGTCCCCGCCGGCCGGGTCACCCGCCCCTTCGGAGTACGACCGGCGCAGCTCGAACAGCACCGACTCGTCGCCGTAGCCGCCCCCGCCGAGCAGCCGGTACCGGGACGTCACCCCCGGGGTGTCGGACGACTGCTGGACCGGGCAGTCCCGCACCGCCGCCCGCAGCTCACCGAGCGCGTCCCCGGCACGACCGGCCCGGTAGACGGTGATGGTGTGCCGGTAGCTGCCGTCCGGGACGTACCCCTTCGGGGTGTCGGCGTACCGGAAGGCCAGGACGCGGCCCCGGCGCTGGACGACACCGGAGTCGCCGGGGTGCGCGCCGCACAGCTGCGGCAGCGGCGGGCCGGGAGTGAACGTCGGCCGCACCCCGGTCTCGTTGGCCGCGGCGAGGGTGAAGAACGCCGCGTCGGGGATCGCGGTCGGCGGCCGGCCGGACGGCGACGTGACGGCCGGGCTGGCCGGGCCGGCCGGCGACCGGCCGGCCGAACCGGTGAGCGCGGACGCGGCCGGGACGGAGGTCACCGTCGCCGCCGGCGACACCGCCGGGGCGGGCACCGAGACGGCGGTGGTGGGTGGGGAGGCCGGCGGCCCGGCGGGCGTGCCGGGCGCGGCGGTGAGCACGAACCGGGTGCCGGCTGCCGTCCCGCCCACCAGGGCCGCCACGACCAGCACCCCGGCCGTCGCCCGCAGCCGGGCCCGGCGGTCGGCGTACCGACGGACCAGGTCGGGCGGGACCAGGCCGCCGGGGTCGGTGTCCTGCGCCAACGACCGGTAGAAACGGTGCAGCTCACGCGACATCGTTGACCTCCAACTCCTTCGCCGAGACGCCGGGGAGCAGCTCGGCCAGCCGGGACCGCCCCCGGGACAGCCACGACTTCACGGTGCCGCTGGGCACCCGGGCCTCCCGGGCGATCTCGTCCACCGGCATGTCGAACAGGTAGTGCAGGGCCAGCGCCTGACGCTGGTTGGCGGGGAGCTGCCGCAGCGCGGCCACCAGGAGCACGGTGTCCTCACCTGGTGGCCGGACGTCCTCCGGTGGCCCGGTACGGCTGATCGCCGTCCGCCAGCTGCGTAACCGGCGGAACCGGTCGGCGGCCAGCCGGCTGACCACCAGCCGCAGCCACGCCTCCGGCGCGGGGTGCTGCGCCAGCCGGCCCCACTGCCGCCAGGCGCGGGCGTACGCCTCCTGGACGAGGTCCTGGGCCTCGCCGTGGTCGCCCGCCACGGCGTGACCGTAGCGCAGGGTCCGCGCCGAGGTGCTCCGGTAGAACTCGTCGAAACTCCGCTCGTCCCTCATGCCCGCACCACGTCCCCCCGTCCCGGCCACCTGCACTGGAGACGGTCAGCGGCATCGTCAGGTTGCGGGACGACCGGTCGGAAAAGCGACGGGGCCCACGATCCCTGTGGTGGATCGTGGGCCCCGTCGACACGGGAGCGGGCCGGTCAGCCGCCGCCGGACGGCGTCGGTGTGGCGGGCGGGTTACCGCTGGACGTGCCCGCCGGATTGCCCTGCTGGGCCTGCTGGAAGGCGGTGATCGCCTCGTCCAGCGCCTTCAACGCGCGGCCGTACCGCTCGAAGTCGCCGGACGCCTGCGCGGCCTTGACCTCGGCGATCGCCGCCTGGACCCGTTGTGTGGCGGCGGCCAGGTCGGCGGCGGGAGGTGGGCTGCTCGCCCCGGGCGAGGCCGTCGGCGAGGGGGACGGCGGGGTGCCACCCGAGGGCGGCGGCGTCTCGCCACCCGGTGGCGGGGTGGTCCCCTGCCCGGCCCGTTTACCCTGCTCGACGAGCTGCTTGATGCCGTCGCTGACGTTGTTGGCCAGCACCACGTACGAGCCGCCGTCGCCGTACGACAGGAGCACCTTCTGCAACAGCGGGTACGCGTCCTGCTGGTTGCTCTTGACGTAGACCGGCTCGACGTAGAGCATCCCGTTGCCGAACGGCAGCGACAGCAGGTTGCCGTACTGCACCTGCGCCTGGTTGGAGGAGAGCAGGTTCAGCTCGGTCCGGATGGTCGCGTTGTTGGTCATCTGCTGGTGCACCTGCACCGGGCCGGAGATCCGGGTCTGATCGGGCAGTTCCAGCACCTCCAGCTTCGGCTGCCCGTCAACGTACGAGCCGGAGATCAGCGCGGCGAGGTTCTGCCTGCCGTTCGGGGTGACCGCCGAGGTGAGCTGGAACCGGGGGGCGTCCTGGTTGGGGAACTGGGTGAACAGGTAGTACGGCGGCTGCTTCTGCCCACTGTCCGGCGCGTCCGGCACGTTCGGCACCTGCCAGAAGTCCTGGCCGGAGTAGAAGTCGCCGGGGTTGGTGACGTGGAACTTGGTGAGCAGGTTGCGCTGCACCTTGAACATGTCGGCCGGGTAGCGGAAGTGGGCGGCCAGGTCGGCCGGGATGGCGCTCTTGGGCAGCACCAGGTCACCGCCGAACGCCTTGTTCCATGCCTTGAGCACCGGGTCGCCGTCGTCGAACTCGTAGAGCCGGACGGTGCCGTCGTACGCGTCGACGGTGGCCTTCACCGAGTTGCGCATGTAGTTGACGTTCTCCCGGGCGAGCTGGAACGTGCCCCGGTTGGTCAACTCGTCGGTGGTCTCCTGCTGGAGGTTGATCCGCTCGGCGTACGGGTAGGTCGCGGCCGTGGTGTAACCGTCGATGATCCACTGGATCTTGCCGCCCACCACCGCCGGGTACGGGTCACCGTCGAGGGTGAGGAACGGCGCGACCTTCTCCACCCGGTCCCGGGGGTTACGCACGTACAGCAGCTTGGAGTTGTCGTTGACCGCCTCGGAGAGCAAGAAGTTCGTCTCCTGCTCCTTGATCGAGTAGAGCAGCCGCCGGGTGAACGAGCCGATCTCGACGCCACCCTCACCGGTGTAGGTGTAGTACTGCTCGCCACCGGTGGTAGGGGTGGGCCGGTCGAACTCGACGTCCTTGTCCGGGCCGGTCTGGCCGACGATGGCGTAGTCGTCGGGCTGCATCCGCTCGCCGTAGTAGATGCGCGGCTGGCTGGCCGGGATCTGCTCGGCCTGCGAGGAGCACGCCTCCTGCGCCTTCTCGCCGAGGAAGCCGGAGACGAAGTACGGCTGCCCACCGCAGACCACCTGGTTGGCCGGGGCCGCGACCAGGCCGTAGCCGTGGGTGTAGACGGTGTGCCGGTTGATCCAGTTGTTCTGCTGGTCGGTCAGCTCGCCGTAGTTGATCTCCCGGACCCCGACCACGTAGTCGGAGGTCTTGTTCTCCACCGAGTAGCGGTCGATGTCCAGCTTGGGGCCGAAGTCGTAGAACCCCCGGACCTGCTGGAGCTGGGTGTACGTCTCGGAGACGAGCTGCGGGTCGAGCAGCCGGACGTTCGGCACCACCGAGGTGTCGGTGGCCAGGCTGGCCGGGGGCACCAGGTTGCTCGCCGCGTACCCCTCGGTCTGCACATCGGATATGCCGAACGCGGCCCGGGTGGCGTCGATGCTGCGCTTGATGTACGGGGCCTCCTTGTCCCGGGCGCTCGGCTTGACCTCGAAGGTCTGCACCGCCCAGGGGTAGATGCCGCCGATCGCGACGGCGGAGACGCCGAGCAGGGCCAGCGAGATGCCCGGCCAGACCAGGTTCCGCATCACCGCGTTGGAGAACACGATGATGGCGATGGCCACCACCACCGAGATGTACGCCAGGATCTCCTTGGCCGGCAGCAGCGCGTTGACGTCGGCGTAGCCCGCGCCGTACAGCTTGGCGCCTTCGTTGTACTCCAGCAGCATGGCCCGCCGGTCCAGCACGTACGCCACGGCCTTGAGCAGGACGAAGACCGCGACGAGCGTGCTCAGGTGGGCCCGCGCGGCGCCTGTCATCCGGTCACCGACGCCCTGCAGGCGCACCCCGCCGAAGATGTAGTGCACGGCCAGCGCGCCGATCAGGGCCAGCACCACGGCGGTGAAGCCGACCCCGAGCAGGTAGCGCCAGAACGGCAACTGGAAGACGTAGAAGCCGACGTCGATGCCGAACTCCGGGTCCTTGACGCCGAAGTCGCCGCCGTTGCGGAACAGCAGCCACTGGCTCCACCGGCCCTGGGCGGAGAGCCCGGCGAACAGGCCGAGCACCACGGCGGTGAGGCTGATCCAGGTGCCGATGCGCGGGGTGAGCAGCATCCGGTACCGCTCCAGGGTGGCCTGCTCCAGCGAGTGCGGGCGCAGCTTCGGCCGCAGCCGGTACGCCAGCCAGAGGTTCCCACCCACGAACGCGGCCAGGCCGAGCCCGACGGCGAGGAAGAGCAGCAGCCGGGTGAGCAGCACACCGGTGAACACCTGGGTGTAGCGGACCTCGTCGAACCACAGCCAGTCGGTCCACGCCTGCACCCCCCAGCCCAGCAGGGTGAACAGGAGGAACACCCCGACCAGGACCCCGATGGTGACGCGTCCGCGCCGACTCATCCTCGGCAGGGGGCTGCTACGCATGGCCACTGTTTGGCTCCGCACGCTCGATGTGATCGGCTCCGGACAGGCACCCAGAGTACGGGGTGTTCCTGAACGTGTCGGGTCAGGTCGTGCCCGGGTCGCCGCCGGTGTCCCGGCGTGGCCCCGCCCTCAGCAGCGGGTCGGTTCCCCACCGGCACGCAACGTGTCCAACGCGGTCAATGCCTCGTCCAGCGAGCCGACCTTCAGCATGGGCAGACCGGGCTGCGGGTTGCGGACCGCCTCGGCGCAGTTGTCGGCGGGGACCAGGAACACCTTGGCCCCGGCCTTCTTCGCCCCGACCAGCTTCTGGGCGATGCCGCCGATCGGACCGACCCGCCCCTCGTCGTCGATCGTACCGGTGCCGGCGATGATCTTCCCGCCGGTCAGGTCCTCCGGCTTGAGCTTGTCGATGATGCCGAGGGCGAACATCAGCCCGGCGCTCGGACCGCCGATGTCCTTCAGGTCGATCTTCAGGGTGAACGGGTGCGGCTGCCGCTGGTCGGGGACCACGCCGATGCGCGGGCGGCCGTCGGACTCCCGGCTGGTCACGGTCGCGGTGCCGGCTGCGCCGTCGCGGACGTACCCGATGGTCAGCGCGGTGCCGGCGGGCTTGCCCCGGACCAGCTCGACCAGCCGGGACGCCGAGGTGACCTTCACACCGTCGACGGTGGTGACCACGTCGCCGGCCTTGAGCGCACCGGCCGCCGGACCGTCCGCGGCGACCTCCTTCGCCACCACCTCGACCGGGTAGCCGAGCTTGACCAGAGCCGCGGTCTCAGCGCTGCTCTGCGAGTTCTGGAAGTCCTCGGCGTTGCGCTTCTCGACCTCCTCCTGCGACTCGCCCGGCGGGTAGACCAGTTCCCGGGGGACCACCGCCTCGTCCTTCGACAGCCAGCCGGCGATCGCGGCGCGCAGCTTCACCGTCGGCTGCACGCCGACCGTGGTCATCCGGAGCTGACCGGCGGAGGTGGAGGTCTCCCGGCCGCTGACCTGGATGACCTCCCGACCGTCGTTGGTGCCGAGGGTGTTCACCGTCGGCCCGGGGCCGAGCACCACGTACGGAATGGGCGCGCCGAGCACGCCGATGCTCAGCAGGGTGGTGAGCAGAGCACCGAGGAGGACGGTCACGCCACGACGTCTCATGCGGCAGAGCGTACCGACCGGTGGCGGCGGGTCCGGCGGGCTGCGGCGGACTTCGCCCTCAGCGCAACGCCGACGGCGGCTACCAGGGGCGCGGCGCGCGTACCGTAGACGTCGTGCCTGATATTCCGTTCGGTTTCGCGCTCCCGGGTGGGCAACCACCAGACCCCAACGATCCCGCGCAGATGCAGCAGTTCATGTCACAGTTGCAGCACCTGCTCTCCGCGCCGGGCAGCGGGCCGGTCAACTGGGACCTGGCCCGCCAGGTGGCCGCCAGCCAGCTCGCGGCCACGGGTGACCCGATGGCCTCCCCCTACGAACGGCACGCGGTGGAGGAGGCGCTGCGCCTGGCCGACCTCTGGCTGGAGCCGGAGTCCGCCTGGCCGACGGGCATCCGCGTCTCCCTGGCCTGGAACCGCAACGAGTGGATCTACAAGACGCTCGACGTCTGGCGCAAGCTCTGCGACCCGGTGGCCAGCCGGATGGTCGGCGCGATGGGCGACCTGGTCCCGCCGGAGGCGCGCGCCCAGCTCGGCCCGATGCAGTCGATGGTCGCCACCCTCGGCGGGGCGCTCTTCGGCGGTCAGCTCGGGCAGGCCCTCGGGCAGCTCGCCGCCGAGGTGCTCTCCGCCGGTGACATCGGCCTGCCGCTCGGCCCGGCCGGCACCGCCGCGCTGATCCCGGCCAACATCCGGGTGTACGGCGAGGGCCTGGAGCTGCCGGAGGACGAGGTACGCCTCTACGTCGCCCTACGCGAGGCGGCCCACCAGCGGCTCTTCGAGCACGTCCCGTGGCTGCGCGGGCACGTGCTGACCGCGGTCGAGAACTACGCGTCCGGCATCCGGGTCAACCGGGAGGCGATCGAGGAGGCGATGGGCCGGGTCGACCCGACCGACCCGGAGTCGATGCAGGCGATCGCCCTGGAAGGGATCTTCACCCCGGAGGACACCCCCGCGCAGAAGGCGTCGCTGGCCCGGCTGGAGACGGTGCTCGCGCTGGTGGAGGGCTGGGTCTGCCACGTGGTGGACAGCGCGGCGGCCGACCGGCTGCCCAACGTGGTCCGCCTCGGTGAGGCGTTCCGTCGTCGCCGGGCGGCCGGTGGGCCGGCCGAGCAGACCTTCGCCGCGCTGGTCGGCCTGGAGCTGCGCCCGCGCCGGCTGCGGGAGGCGTCGGCGCTGTGGGCGGCGTTGACCGAGCACCGGGGCATCGCCGGGCGGGACGCGGTCTGGGGCCACCCCGACCTGCTCCCCTCGGACGCCGACTTCGCCGACCCGGTGGCGTTCGCGACCACCTCGACGGATCTCGACGACGAGCTGGCCACCTTCGACTTCACCGCCCCGGGCGGCCCCGAGGAGCAGGCGCCGGGCAGCCGTCCCCGCCCCGACGACACCGACGGCGACACCGACCGGCCCTGACCGGCCCCGACGAGCCGTGCCACCGGCCGGACCGCCCGCGACCCAGGCGGGCCCGGCCGGTCGCCGTTGGTCGGCCTGATGCCGTAGCCGGTCAGGCCCGATGGCCGGTCAGGCCCGGTAGCCGGTCAGCAGGGCGCGGGTCGCCTCCCAGCCCTCGACGGCCGGGTCCAGGGCGGCCAGGTCGGCCGGGCCGCGCAGCCGGTGCCAGCCGGGGGTGACCGCCACGTCGGCCGGGGCGGGGGCCGCGCGCCGCAGGTCCGCCGGCCCGGCGACGTCCAGGTCCAGCGCCGGCAGCCAACCGGGTACGGGCAGCCGGGACGCCACCCCGAGCAGCCCCGGGCCGCCCTCGACGGGGGCGACGGCGACGGGCCGGCTGGTCAGTGGTCGCAGCAGCTTGCCCAGGACGAGCCCCGGCAGGTCGGGGGCGTCGGCGGCGACCACGGCGGCCTGGTCGTACCCGTCGAGGGCGGCCAGTACGGCGGTGACGGTCGGCTCGGGCACCTCGTACACGGGGGTGTCGGGCCAGCGCACCGCGTCGGCCAGCCAGCGGTCGGCCGGGGTCACCGCGAGCGCGGACTCCACCTCGGCGAGGGTGGCGAACAGGTCCACCACGTCCTCGGCCAGGGCGGTGCGCCAGCGCGTCGGTTCCACCCCGGGCGGCGACCAGGCCACCGGACCGAGCAACGCCACCACCACCCGTCGGACCATTCCCCGACCCTAGTGGGCGGGGTACGGATGATCGACTCCTGTGGGCCGAAGTAGCGCCGTCGACGCCGCCCAGACACCGCTACCTGCGCGCAGATGAGTTGATCACCCCCGGCAGGGCGGCCGACGGGTGGGGCGGTCAGCCGGCGATCGGCACGGCGGAGGCGGCGGCGACCCCCTCCAGGTAGCCGCGGGCCCGTTCGGTCTTGGCGTACCGGCCGACCAGTGCCCAGAAGCGGGCGTTGTGGCTCGGCACGATGAGGTGCGCCAACTCGTGCAGCAGCACGTAGTCGAGCACCCAGTCGGGCATCTCCTGGAGCCGGTGCGAGATCCGGATGGTCCGGTCGGCGGGGGTGCAGGAACCCCACCGGCCGTTCTGGTTGGTGACCCAGCGGACGCTGGCCGGCAGGGCGTCGCCACCCTGGTCGGCCAGGTACAGGTTGATCAGGCGTAGGGCCCGGTCGAGCAGTTCGGTGTCGTTGCGGGCCAGCCGACCCTCCCGGGCGGCGAGCCGGGCGAGCATCCGGTCGACCCACTCGCTCTCCTCGGCCCGGGAGAACTGGTCCGGGATGAGCACCACGACCCGCTCGCCGTCCCGGTAGGCGGACACCGTGCGTCGCCGGCGCTGACTGCGCCGTACCTCGACGACTGGCTTCCGCGCCGCCGCCATCAGTGGGCCGCGCAGCCGTGGTTTCCTGCCACGATGGAAAGCTAATGCGTACTGACCAGGGGTCCGCAAGGGTCAACACCCCGACACGCGCCCGGAAAATGGTGGTTAGTAGTAAGGAGTCCGAAAAAAACTGGTGGTGACCATGAGCCTGAACCCCCGTCACCCTTCGTGGCGACGTCGGCGGCCACCTCCGGGCGCGATCTCCACCGTAGGTGATCGGCCTCGACCGCGCCGCCGCACCCCCGTCCGGGGGACCTCCCAGAGGGCTCCACACGGCGTGTCCCCGGCAAACTCACTTATCCCGCCTATTTCGGGATGCACACTCTCGACGTCGACTTGCTCACAGTGTCGATGCACCGCTGACATGGAACCGCCCAGACCTGGGTAGGGTCCGCCAACCGGCGGTCACGTGGGTGGCCGCGGAGAAGGACCCGGCGCCGGCGCCCCCCACGGCCCGCCGCCGGGAGCACCGCCGGGCCGACGTGTCCGGCGGACGAGACGAGGAGGCTACCGTGGCCGACCAGGCCCAGACCTACAACGGTTACTGCGTGAAGTGCAAGGAGAAGCGGGACTTCGAGGGGCACGTCGAGGTTTCGAAGACCGGGATGAACATGGCCAAGGGCAAGTGTCCGGTGTGCGGCACAACAGTGAACCGCATCCTGGGCAAGGCCAAGGTCTGACCGGTCCGGGTACGACGCGGGAGGGGCGGCCCATCGGGCCGCCCCTCCCGCGACTCCGACCCGGACCGTCCACAGCATCACATCCGGCCCGCCCGTGGCGGCGTCCCGTCGTCCACCACCCGGTCGCGGCAGATCTGTCGGCTGCCCGACATGACTCCCGGTGACCTGTGGATAACTCGCCGAATCCTGTGGACAACGCTGGATCTGGCGCTGCACACCTGTGGACAACGATCGACGCACCGCAGGGACTCGGTCACGATTCGTCGTCATGAGCCCGCCCCACGCCGCACCCTGCCAGCCAGCGCCGCCCTGCCAGCCAGCGCCGCCCCGCCGGCCACTGCCGCACCGCCCGCCCTCCCGTACGGCACTCCTGCGTCCCGCCCTGCTGCCGGGCCTGACCCGGCTCTGGCGGGACCGGCACACCCTGCAACTGGGGCTGACGCCCGGCCGGGCCGTCCTGCTGGAGGTGGCCGACTCGCGGGTCACCCGGCTGCTTGACCTGCTCGACGGCACCCGCAGTGAACGCGACGTGCTGGCGGACGCGGCGAGTGCCCGGGTCGACCCGGGCCAGGCCCGGGGGTTGATCGACACCCTGCACGCCGCCGGGCTGGTCGTACCGGCGCACACCCTGCTCCCCCGTGACCTGACCGGCCCCGACCGGACCCGGCTGGCCGCGGAGGCCGGGGCGCTCGCCCTGGCCACGCCCACCCTGCCCGGCACCCCGGCCCAGGTGCTACGTCGCCGCCGTGTCGCCCGGGTGGTGGTGGCCGGGTCGGGTCGGCTCGGCGCGCCGGTCGCCGTGGCCCTGGCGCAGGCCGGCGTCGGGCAGGTGGCGGTCGGGCTGACCGGTCCGGTGCGGCCGGGTGACCTGGTGGGCACCGGGCTGGCCGCCGCCGACGTCGGGCGGCCGCTGGCTGACGCGGTCCGGGCGGCCATCGACCGCGCCGCCCCGGGCACCCGCACCCGCCCGGCCGGCCGCCACCGGGTCGAGTTGGTGGTGCAGCTCGGTACGGACCGCCCGGCGGACCTGCTCGCCACCGGGTTCGCCCGGCGTCGCCAACCCCACCTGCTGCTCACCCTGCGGGAGGGGATGCCGGTGGTCGGCCCCCTGGTCCGGCCGCCGGTGGGCCCCTGCCTGCACTGCCTGGAGCTGCACCGCACCGATCGTGACCCCGGCTGGCCCGGCCTGGCCGCCCAGCTCGCCACCGGCCCGGTCGACCACTCCTGCGGCACCGCCACCCTGCTCACCGCCGCCGGTTACGCGGTCGCCGAGGTGCTGGCCCAGCTCGACGGCGGCACCCCGGAGACGGTGGGTTGCACGGTGGAGGTCGGGCCGGGCGGCCGGTTACGCCGTCGGGCCTGGGCTCCGCACCCCGACTGCTCCTGCTCAGGCCGCTGACGCGGGGCAGCACCCGACCCGGCCGCAGCCACCGCCGGCCCCCTTCCGGGGCAGCGGACGAGGCAGCGAACGGACGCCCGCGGTGGCGACGGACGGAGGTCGCGGGAGCACGGAACGGGGTACGGGTCCACCCAGCCCGGCTTCAGCGCAGCAGCGGGGCCACGAAGTCGGTAACAATGGCCAGGTGACCGACATCCCGCGCCGCGCCGTGTCCCGGACCGCCAAGCTCGCCGCTCTGCCGCTCGGCTTCGCCGGTCGGACCGTCCTCGGGATGGGCAAGCGCGTCACCGGCATCGCCTCCGACGTCATCTCCGCCGAGATCCAGCAACGCACCGCCGAGCAGTTGTTCAGCGTCCTCGGGCAGCTCAAGGGCGGGGCGATGAAGTTCGGCCAGGCGCTGTCGGTGTTCGAGGCGGCGTTGCCGGACGAGATCGCCGCGCCCTACCGGCAGGCGTTGACCAAGCTCCAGGAGGCAGCCCCGCCGTTGCCGGTGGCGAGCGTGCACAAGGTGCTCGCCGAGCAGCTCGGGCCGGACTGGCGGGACCGGTTCGTCGAGTTCGACGACGCCCCGGCCGCGGCGGCCAGCATCGGCCAGGTGCACCGGGCGGTGTGGCGGGACCCGGAGACCGGGGTGTCCCGGTCCGCCGCCGTCAAGATCCAGTATCCGGGTGCGGGGGACGCGCTGCTCGCCGACCTCAAGCAGCTCTCCCGGCTAGGCGGGATGTTCCGTGCCATCCAGCCCGGCCTGGACGTCAAGCCGCTCCTGGCCGAACTGCGGGAACGGATCACCGAGGAGTTGGACTACGAGCTGGAGGCCGAGTCGCAGCGCGCCTTCGCCGCCGCGTACGCCGACGACCCGGAGATCTTCATCCCGGCGGTGCTCTCGTCGTCGCCCCGGGTGCTGGTCACCGAGTGGATCGAGGGAACGCCGCTGGCGGACATCATCCGGGAGGGCACCGAGGCGCAGCGCGACACCGCCGGCCGGTTGATGGCGACCCTGCACCTGTCCGCCCCGCCCCGGGCCGGGCTGCTGCACGCCGACCCGCACCCGGGCAACTTCCGGTTGCTGCCGGACGGCCGGCTCGGTGTGATCGACTTCGGCGCGGTGGCCCGGATGCCCGAGGGCACCCCGGAGCCGATCGGCCGGCTGCTCGGGTTGTCTTTACGCGGCGACGCCGACGCGGTCGTCGCCGGACTACGCGAGGAGGGCTTCGTCAACCCGACCGAGCCGATCGACGCCCAGGCGCTGCTGGACTACATCCGCCCGATGCTGGATCCGGTGGCGCAGGAGGAGTTCCGGTTCACCCGGGCCTGGCTGCGCGCCGAGGCCACCCGGCTGGCCAGCCCGAAGTCGCCCGCGTTCCAGTTCAGCCGGCAGCTCAACCTGCCGCCGTCGTACCTGCTGATCCACCGGGTGACGCTGGGCTCGATCGGGGTGCTCTGCCAGTTGGAGGCGAAGGCCCCCTACCGGAGGATCCTGGAGCGCTGGCTGCCCGGCTTCGCCCCGGTCGCCTGACCGGCGACGGCCGGCCGACACGACGCGGGGGCGGTGACCGTGATCCGGTCACCGCCCCCGCGTATCAGTGGTGGTTTCAGAGAACGCCCAGGTCGCGAGCCGACTGGCTCCGGCTGTTCATCGCGACGGTACGGGCGGAACGGTGCGCCTCAGTGCTCGTGGTGGTACGACCGGCCTGAGGCCGGCGCATTCGAGCCCGGGACAACGCTTCGTGGAGTAGTTGCATCTCGGTTCCGTTCGGCAGGTGCAGCATCGGGGTTCAACTTTCTCTGGGCCGACGACCGTCGGCGGTGGGTGGAACGGATCGGGTAGGTCAGGCTGCCAGTCGGACCGCGCTGCGCGAGGTGGCCACACCACTGGCCGCCAGTCGCGCCTCGGCCTCGACCCGGAGGGCGGCGTCGCGGGCGAGGTCCTCCTTGCGCGGACGGCCCCGGGGCCGCTTACGCGGGACGACCGCGCCACGCTCGAAGATCTCGCCGCCCCAGACGCCCCACGGCTCGGCCCGCTCGACCGCCCCGGCCAGGCACTCGACGCGCAGCGGGCAGTCCCCGCAGAGCGACTTGGCCAGTTCCAGGTCGGTGGGCGAGTCGGAGAACCACAGGTCGGGGTCGAACTTCCGACAGGGCAGGTTCGCCTCCAGCTCGACGCTCACGTCGAGGGGGGCCAACGCCAGACTCATCTCCCGGTCACCTCTCTCTCACTTCGATCTCGTGGATCGCATTTCCGACGTACTTCGACGGGCAAAAAACTGAGGCCGCGGATCCCGGTGAGCGGGTTCCGCGGCCTCGAGGTGAGCCGGTGGTCTGAGTGTCAGACCGGTCTACCTCGAGGTGGAACGCCGCGGACATCCATGCGCTTCTTGGCGACATCGATGCCCAGACCCGTGAAGCCACTGGTCCCCTCGACACCCGCAGTGGGTGCAACAGTCAGGTTCAGCTCGGCCTGAACCGAGACCTGGTGCACCTGCGGGATCGACGGTCGCGGAGCGGCAAGGGCCACCCACGCAGCCGACAGCGGAGCGCAGGCAGCTGGCATCGCCGCCGGACGCTCATAAGTGATGATCTCCACGGGTGCCACCTCCCTCACGTTCCTCGTGCCGATTCGGACTCAGCCCCCGTGAGCAGCCGTTATGGCGCTGCTCCCGAGGTGCGTCCTGAGGCTATTCCTCGCCACGGGGCGAGGGCAAACGAATTTACGACGAGATTTCGAGAGTTTTTTCCGGGCCGATCTCGTCGACCGTCGCGCCCGCCACCAACGCCAGCACCGCCTCGCCGTACAGGCCGAGTTTGCGGGGGCCGATGCCGGCGATCGCGATCAGCTCCTCCACCCGGCCCGGCCGCCGTTCGGCCAGCGCGACCAGGGTGGCGTCGGTGAAGACCACGTAGGCCGGCACCCGCTGCGCCCCGGCCACCCGGGCCCGCCAGTCGCACAGCCGCTCGTAGAGCTGCTCGTCGATGTCGGACGGGCAGGTGGGACAGCGGCCCAACTTGCGGTCGGCACCGGCGAGCAGGGTCGCGCCACAGATCCGGCAGGAGACCACCGGGGCCCGCCGCCGCTCGACCGCCCGCTTCGCCGCACCCGCACCGCCCGACCGGCCCGTACCGGCCCGTTCGCCGCCACCGCTGCGGTCCAGTTGGGGCAGGAACCGCGACGGACGGCGGGCCCGCCCACCCGGGGAGCGGGCCGACGCGTACGACAGCCAGAGCCACTGCCGGGCCCGGGTGATCCCGACGTAGAGCAGCCGCCGTTCCTCCTCGACCTGCTCCGGGGTACGGGCGTACGAGGTGGGCAGGGTGCCCTCGGAGAGCCCGACCAGGAACACCGCGTCCCACTCCAGCCCCTTGGCCGAGTGCAGGGAGGCCAGGGTGACCCCGTCCACCGTCGGCACGTGCTGCTGGGCGGCCCGCCGGGCCAACTCGTCGTTGAAGTCGGCCAGGCCGGCCGGGCGCTCCACCGTCGCGGCCTCGCCGATCGGCAGCACCTCGGGGGTGGCCGCGTACTCCTCGGCGAGCTGGACCAGGGCGGCGAGCGCCTCCCAGCGTTCCCGGGCGGCGCCACCGGGCGGGGCGGTGTCGGGCGTCCAACCGACGGCGGTCAGCGCCTCCCGGACGGCGATCGGCAGCGGCGTCCCGCCCGGGATCGAGCGGGTGGCGGCCCGCAGCGCCACCATCGCCTGGCGGACCTCGGCGCGTTCGAAGAACCGCTCCGCCCCCTGCACCACGTACGGGACGCCGACCTCGGTCAACGCCTTCTCGTACGCCTCGGACTGGGCGTTGGTGCGGAACAGCACGGCGATCTCCTTCGCCGGGGTGCCCCCGTCGACGAGCGTACGGCAGCGGGCCGCCACCGCGGTCGCCTCGGCCGGCTCGTCGGTGAAGATCCGCAGCTCCGGTTCGGGGCCGGGCGGGCGCTGGCCGTGCAGCTCCAGCCGCAGCCGCGCCTCGGTGCCCCGGGCCTGCCCGATCACCGCGTTGGCCAACCCGACCACCTGCGGGGTGGACCGGTAGTCGCGGACCAGCCGGACCACCGTGGCGTTGCGGTGCCGGCGCGGGAAGTCGATCAGGTACGCCGAGGTGGCCCCGGTGAACGAGTAGATCGTCTGACTGGCGTCGCCGACCACGGTCACGTCGTCCCGGCCGCCCAGCCACGCGTCGAGCAGCCGCTGCTGGAGCGGGTTGACGTCCTGGTACTCGTCGACGACGAAGTGCCGGTACTGGCCGCGTACCTGCTCGGCGACGTCCGGGTGCTCCTCGATGCCCCACACCGCGGCCCGCAGCATGTCCTCGAAGTCGATCACCCCGGAGGAGCGTTTCAGCCGCTCGTACGCGGTGAACACCTCGGCCACCTTCGCCGGCTCGTACGGCGTCTCGCGCAGCGCCCTGCCCGCGGCGACCACGTACTCCCCCGGCTCGACGAGCGACGACTTGGCCCACTCGATCTCGCCGGCCAGGTCCCGGGCGGCGGCCCGGTCGGCCCGCAGGCCGACCTTGGCGGCGGCCAGGGTGACCACCCGGACCTTGCTGTCCAGCAGCTCCGGCATGGCCCGCCCGGACAGCAGCCGGGGCGCGAAGTAGCGCACCTGGCGCAGCGCCGCCGCGTGGAACGTCCGCGCCTGTACGCCCGGCACCCCGATCAGGGCCAGCCGGTGCCGCATCTCGGCGGCGGCCCGCGCGGTGAAGGTGACCGCGAGCACGTGCCGCCCGGCGATCCCGCCGGTCAGCACCCGGTGGGCGATCCGGGAGGTCACCGCCCGGGTCTTGCCGGTGCCGGCGCCGGCCAGGACGCAGACCGGGCCGGCCGGGGCGGTCACCACGGACCGCTGCTCCGGGTCCAGCCCGGCGAGCACCGTCTCCGCCGCTGAGTGAACCGCCACAGCGAGGAATCATCTCAGCTCCGGCCGGTGTTGCACCGGTTAGCCTGGCCTGACCCGGGCCGGTGCGGCGACCCTTGGAGGATCCGACGATGTTGACCATGTATTCCACCCCGTGGTGCGGCTACTGCCACCGGCTGAAGTCGCAGCTGGACCGGGAAGGCATCGGGTACGAGGTGGTCGACATCGAGCAGGACCCGAAGGCCGCGGAGTTCGTGATGAGCGTCAACGGCGGCAACCAGACCGTGCCGACGCTGCGCTTCGCCGACGGCAGCGCCCTGACCAACCCCTCCATCACCCAGGTCAAGCAGCACCTGGCCACGATCGCGGGCTGAGCCCGCCCCCGCGTCACGCAGCGGCCGACCCCGTCGGGGCCGGCCGCTGCGTCGTGTCGCGGGTCAGCGCCCGGGCAGCCGGTCGGCCGTCGGGTCGGACAGCGGACGACGGGGGGCCGGGATGTGGGCCACGGGCGGTGTCGTGGGCGGGACCGGCTGCTTGGGCGGGACCGGCGGGGTGAGCCGACGTCCCCGCCAGAGCCACAGGCCGGCGGCTGTGGTGACCACCCCGACCAGCACGAAGAGCAGCCGGTAGTCGAAGACGCCGACGAGCAGCGCCCCGGCCCCGATGGAGACCGCCTGCGGCCCGCTGACCAGCGCCTCGGAGGCGGCGGTGACCCGACCGAGCAGCCCCGGCGGGGTACGCCGCTGGACCAGCGTGGTCAGCCCCACCATGGTCAGCGGCAGGGACAGCCCGGCGAGCAGCAGGGCCAGCACGCCGAGCCGCAGGTCCGGCCAGGCCAGGGTCAGCGCGGCCGGGCCGAACAGGGTCACCCCGACGGCGAGCGCGCCCAGTTCGCCGACCCGGCGCACCACCGTCGACGAGAGCAGGCCGCCCGTCAGGCCGCCGATCCCCTGCACGGCGATCAGCACCCCGACGAAGGCGGCGTCGCGGCGCAGCCCCTGGTCGACGTACGCGAAGATCAGTGATTCGGTGAAGCCCATCACGAGCGAACCCAGGCCGTAGCCGAGCAGGGCCCGGCGCAGGGCGGCCTCGTGGGTCAGGTGGCGCAGCCCCGCCCCCAGCTCGGCCGGCCAGCGCAGGGCGGCGGCGGCCGGCGGGTGCTCGGTCACCCGGAGCAGTCCCACCACGGCGGCGGCGACCACGAACCCGGTCATCGCCAGGCTGGTCAGCAGCCAACCGCCGACCGTGGCGTAGAGGGCCGCGCCGGCCAGCGGGCCACCGAGGCGCAGGCCCTGCCGCACGGTCTGCAACGCCCCGTTAGCGTCGGCCAGCAACTCGCTCGGCACGAGCTGGCGCAGCAGGCCGCTCAGGGTCGCGTGCAGGGTCAGGTAGGACAGCCCGTAGCAGGCGGCCACCACGTAGATGATCCACACGTCGGCCCGGTCGCGGACCGCGAACAGCGGGCTGAGCAGCAGGGCCGTGCCCAGGTTCGCGACCACGAAGAACGGCCGGCGGCGGTAACGGTCGACCACCCAGCCGATCAGCGGGGCCAGCATCATCGGCGCGATGATCGCGAAGATGGTCGCGCCGGCCAGCCCGTCGGAGCCGGTCAGGTCCTTGACCCAGATGGCCAGGGCGAGCAGCAGCATCGACTCGGCCGCCATGCTGGCCAGCAGCGCGACGAAGAGCAGACGGAAGTCGGGGCGGCGCAGGACGGTGCGCATGGGTTCCCTCCGGCGGGGGGTGGCGTCCGGCTGGACGCGTACGGGGGAACTGCCGCCGGTGGGGACGGCGTCGTCCCGGACCCGGCTGGCACGTTCCACAGTCGTCTTTTTGTCGCAAGACACGCCCTCGCCGGGACCTCCGACGCCGGTCGCGCCGTCCATACTGACCGTGGGGGGCGAGTTTCATACAGTTACCGTCGCGTCTCGTGGCGGTCTACGGAATCGAGGACACCGTGCCTCCTGCCGTACCGAGCCCGATCCTGCGTCGCCGCAGGCTCGGCACTGACCTACGTCGCCTGCGCGAGGCGGCGGGACTCACCGGCGACCAGGTGATCGAACGGATCGGCTGGGCGTCGGCGTCGAAGCTGTCCCGGCTGGAGAACGGCCGCAGCCGGCCCGACCCGGAGGACGTCGCCGTCCTGCTCGACCTCTACCGGGCCGCCCCTGCCCTGCGGGAGGAGTTGCTGGTCATCACCGAGGAGGCCGGCGACATGCGCGCCTGGCGCAGGTCGTACCCGGTGATGACCCAGCAGCAGCTGGGCTGGGCGGAGCTGGAGGCGGGTTGCGCCCAGATCCGCGAGTACAACCCGGTCCTGGTGCCGGGGCTGTTGCAGACCGAGGGGTACGCCCGGCTACGGATCGTCTCGGCCAACGCCGCCGCCGCGTCGGCCGACCCGTCCGCCGGGGACGACCCGGAAACCGAGGTCAAGGCGCGGTTGGGCCGGCAGTCCCTGCTGGACCGCCCGGACGGCCCCCGCTACACGGCGGTGCTGGAGGAGGCGGCGCTGGGCCGCCGGGCCTGCCCGCCGGACGTGCTGCGCGACCAGCTCGCCCACCTCTGCGAGCTGGCCATGCTGCCGAACGTGACGCTGCACCTGCTGCTGCGCGACACCCGGATCGGCGAGTTCTACCTGCCACCGACGGCCTTCTCGCTCTACCGGTTCACCGATTCGCAGGACCCGGAGACGTTGGCGATCGAAGGAGGCTTCATCGACGTCATGTCGACCGAGGCATCTACGGTAAATCGCTATAAAGTGACCTTTGAGTGGCTATGCTCGGCGGCGCTCTCCGCATCGGACACCCTCACCTGGCTCTTCGCGGCGACGGGACGGCTGACCGACACGGCGGCGTCGTCCGTGGTGGTTCCGGGTCCGACAGCAGCGCCGGCCCAACGCCGCCGACAACCTGGGCGCCTGACGGAGCGGTGACACACCGACCCGACGGGGCCGGGCGACCGCCGCTCGTTTCGTCGAAGCAGTTCCAGGAACCAGGAGCAGAGCCATGAACGAGATCCAGACCGTGCCCGCCGACCTGCGCTGGCACAAGAGCAGCCGAAGCCAGACCTCCAACTGCGTGGAGGTCGCCCGGCTGCGCACCGCGACGACCGAGGTGGCGCTGCGGGACAGCAAGGACCCGGACGGCCCGGTGCTGCTGTTCCCGCGGGCCGACTGGCTCGGCTTCCTCCGTGGCACCCGGGACGGCCAGTTCACCCTGGACTGATCCGGTCACCGCAGCGGGGCCGTCGGCAGCCTGCCGGCGGCCCCGCGTCGTCGCGCCACCACACCCGTCGCCTCCACCCGGCGACCCGCCTGAGCAGGCATCGGATGATCGGACAGGACCCGGTCGAAGGCCGGCGTTTCCCTTGCCGGGAACACCGGCGGGCGTAACATGACGATCCAGTGACGTGGAAGTTCCACAACGTACCCGGCCACCCGCGGTCCGTCCGGAGACCACCATGCGTTACCTGATCGTCCGTACCGACATCCGCACCGCCGCCGACATCGACCTCGCCGCCGCCTGGGCGGGCGGAGGTTGCCTACGCAACGAGACCACCACCCCCGAACTGCGCCGCCAGACCGTGCACGCCGAGGACCGGGACGCGGCCCTGCTGCTGGCCCGGGCCCTGTCCACCGTGGGCGCGGTCCGCGCCGGCCGGCAGCGGATCAAGGTGCTGCCGCTCGGCGAACCCGGCCGACGGCACAGGAACCCGCCCGGCTGACCCGCCGTCCGTCGTGGCCGGTCCGGCCCCGCCGGGTCGACTCCCCGCCCGGTCGCGACGGCCCGCGTTCCCGGCCCGGGGCCCGTCGCGGCAACGACGGCCCGGGGCCGGGACCGGTCAGCAGTGGCCGTCGAGCCAGCGGTGGATCAGGAACAACGCGATCGACGACGGCGGAGGCAGGACCACCCGGTCGCCGTCCCCGGCGTCCACCGGACGACCGGCCAGCACCGCGCCGATGTCCCGCCGGGTGAACCAGCGGGCGTACGCGATCTCCGTCGGGTCGACCCGCACCGGCTCCCCCGGGTCCGCCTCGGCCAGGTAGCCCAGCATCAGCGAGCCGGGGAACGGCCAGGCCTGGCTGCCCGCGTACGTGATCCGCTCGACCCCGACGCCGACCTCCTCGCGGACCTCGCGCAGCACGGCCGCCTCGGCGGACTCCCCCGGCTCGACGTACCCGGCGAGGCAGGAGAACCGCCGCTGCCCCGGGGTCCGTGGCCAGGCGGCGTTGTTGCCGAGCAGGCAACGCCCGTCGGGGCCGTCCACCCCGTCGTGCACCAGGACGATCATCGCCGGGTCGGTACGCGGCCACATCCGGTCGCCGTCCGTGCCCACCCGGGTCCAGCCGCCCTCGGCGACCTCGGTCCGGTGCCCCGACCGGGGCGACCAGCCGTGCCCCAGGTGCCAGTTGACCAGGGCGAGCGCGGTGGTGAAGATGCCCGCGTCCCGGTCGTCGAGCAGGTGGCCGACCTCCCGCAGGTTGGCCTCCCGGGTGCCCGGCAGCTCGGGCAGCGGGGCGTCCACCGCGAAGACCGGCACCCCGTCCGGCTCCACCCCGAGAAAGAGCGGGTAAGCCTCCCCCGGCGTGCCGACCTCGGCGGCGTCCCGCAGCACCAGCACCGGCGGGTTCACGTCGGCCCGGACCAGCGCCCGCCCGTCCCGGGTCGAGTCCAGGACCAGCACCCGGGCCCGCTGCCACGCCTGCGCCAGCCACTGCGGATCGGTACGCCGGTGCGCCGCCCGGTCCAGGGTCGACCGGGCCAGCGGCGGCGCGGTCTCCCCACTCACGCCGACTCCGTCCGGACCGGGGTGAGGGCGGCCAGCGGACCGGCGATCCGTTCGGCGTCACCGAGCACCACCACCACCGCCCGCGCCGGGGCGAGGTAGCGGGCGCCCACCTCGGCGACGTCGTCAACGGTGACCTTCGCCAGCCGGGCGGCGTGCTCGGCGAGGAAGTCCAGCCGCAGCCCGCTGCCCGCGTACGCGCTGGTCAGGGCGGCCAGCCCGGCCTGGGTGGAGATGCCGAGCTGGAGGGTGCCCAGGGCGTACTGGCGGGCCTGCTCCAACTCGTCCGCGCCCGGCGGCAACGACGCCAGCCGGCCCAGCTCGTACGTGGTCTCCAGCAGGGCCGGCCCGGTCACCTCGGTGGCCACCTCGGCCCCGGCGACCAGCACCGACCCGGCCACCGAGTGTTCCACCGACGAGTGCGGGCCGTAGGTGTACCCCTTGTCCTCCCGGATGTTCTCCGTCCAGCGGGACGAGAAGTACCCGCCGAAGATCAGGTTCGCCAGTTGCAGCGCGGCATGGTCCGGATGGGTCCGGGGCACCGCCGGCAACGCGATCCGCAGCGACGACTGCACCGAACCGGGCCGGTCCACCAGCAGCAGCGGACCGGGTTGAAGCGGCGGCGCGGGCGGCAACTCGGCACCCCGGCTGTCCCCCGTCCAACCACCCAGCGCCTTCTCCGCCGCATCCAGCGCGCGTTCCGGCTGCACGTCACCGACCAGCACCAGCACCGCCTCGGCCGGGTGCACCCGCTCGGCGTGCAGCCGGCGCAACGCCGCCGGCCGGACCGCGCGGACCTGGTCCGGCTCCGGGGTCTGCACCGCGTACGGGTGCCGGCCGTACATCCGCCGCAGCAGCGCCGTCCGGGCCAGGTGGGCGGGCTGGCTCAGCGCCACCTGGATCCGGTCCACCAGCCGGTCCCGCTCGGTCTGCACCCAGTCGGCCGGGTAGCTGGCGTCGGTCAGCACGTCGGCCAGGATCTCCAGCATCCGGTCCAGCCCGGTGACCAGGCCCGCGCCGGAGAGCATCAGCCGGTCCGGGTCCGCCCCGGCCGAGAGCCCACCGCCGACCTTCTGCAACTCGGCGGCGATCTCGGTGGCGGTACGGGTGCCGGTGCCGGCCAGCACCGTCTCGGCGAGCATCGCGCCCCGGGCCAGGTGGGTACGGCCGAACGGCATCCACAGTCGCAGCTCGACCAGGGGTACGGCGGGCCGGCGTACCGCGATCACGGTGAGCCCGTTGGCGAGCCGCCGCTCGGCCTGCCGGGGCAGCTTCAGCCGCCGGTTCGGCCCCAGCGGCGGAAGTGCCCGGTTGGCGGTGGTCACGGTGTTCCCTTCGTTCGCGACTGCGGGGCTCGCAAAACCGGCTCGCTCCTCGCGCTCACGGTGTCGTCTTCCATTCGCGACTGCGGGGCTCGCAAAACCGGCTCGCTCCTCGCGCTCATCGGGCACCTCCGGGGATGACCTCGATGGAGGCGCGGCGGTCCGGGCGCAGGGTGGCGGCGGCGGCGCGGACCTGGTCCTCGGTGACCTCGCCGACCAGCCGGGGCAGGTCGTTGAGCAGTCCCGGCTCGCCGCGCTGCTGCTCCAGCACCGCCATCCGCAGTGCCCGGCCGAGCACCGCGTCGGTGTCCCGCAGCAGGTGGGTGGCCATCCGCGCCTGGGTGCGGGCCAGTTCGCCGTCGGTCAGCCCGTCGGTGGCCAGCCGGTCCAGCTCCTCGTCGATGGTGCGCAGCGCCTTGTCCACGTCGCCGCCGGGTGGCAGGTGCGCCTGGAGCAGCAACGCGGTGGGGTCGCGGACGTCGAACGGGTCACCCATGAAACCGAGGTAGCCGCCGAGGCCGGTGACGCTGCGGTCCCGCTGCACCATCCGTTCGACCAGCCGGGAAGCGTCCCCGTCGGTGAGCACCTCGGCGAGCACCACGTAGGGCAGGTAGCCGGCGAAGTCGCCGACCGGGTCAGGCACCCGCCACGCCGAGGCCACCGCCGGCAGCGGCGCCAACTGGTCGGTGTACGCGGTGCGCCGCTCGGTGGTCAGGTCGGGCTCGGTGAAGTCGGGACGCTGCGGGGCGGGGCGGGCCGGCACGTCGCCGAAGTGCCGCTCCACCAGGGCGGTCGCCTCCGCGACGTCGATGTCCCCGCTGACCGCGAGCACGGCGTTGCCGCTGGCGTAGTAGCGGCGGAAGAAGTCGGCGGCGTCGGCGACGGTGGCCGACTCCAGGTCGTCGAAGGAGCCGTAGCCGTCGTGCGCGTTGGGGAAGGTGTCGAACATCACCGGCGGCAGGGTCAGCCAGGGGAACCCGCCGTACGGCCGGTTGAGCACGTTGACCCGGATCTCCTCCTTGACCACGTCGACCTGGTTGCGCAGGTTCTCCTCGGTCAGCCGGGGACCGCGCATCCGGTCGGCCTCCAGGAACAGCGCCCGTTCCAGGGCGTTGCCGGGCAGCGTCTCGTAGTAGTCGGTGTAATCCAGGTGGGTGGAGCCGTTGAAGGTGCCGCCGGCACCCTGCACGTGCCGGAAGTGGGCCAGTTTCTCCAGGTTCTCCGAGCCCTGGAACATCAGGTGCTCGAAGAGGTGGGCGAAGCCGGTACGCCCCTGCGGCTCGGAGCGGATGCCGACGTCGTAGACCACCGCCACGCCGATCACCGAGGCGCTGCGGTCCGGGGTGAGCACCACCCGTAGGCCGTTGTCGAGGGTGAACCGCTCGACCGGGTATTTCGTCGCTGGAATTCTCGCTCTCCGGGTCGGCACGTGATCGACCCTAGCGTGTCGTCACCGGTGACACGGCCGTCCTCGGCCCGCGTCTCAGCGCGACACGGGCCTACGGCTCAGTGCGGCACCGCGACGCGTAGCGCGGTGACCCGGGGCAGCACCTCCGCGCCGACCCGTTCCGCCTCCTCGCGGTGCGGCCAGCCGGAGAGGATGAACTCGTCGACGCCGCTGTGGGCGTACTCGTCGATCCGGGCGGCGACCTCGGCGTAGCTGCCGACCAGGGCGGTGCCCGCCCCCTCGCGGACCAGGCCGATGCCGGCCCACAGGTTCGTCGCGACGGCGAGGCGTCCGCTGCCGCCGCCGTGCAGCGCGGTCATCCGGGCCTGGCCGACGGAGTCCATCCGGCCGAACCGGGCCTGGGCGGCGGCGATCCGCTCCGGGCTCATCCCGGCCCGCAGCCGGTCGGCCTCGGCCCACGCCTCGGCGGCGGTGTGCCGGGCGATGACGTGCAGCCGCAGCCCGGTGCGCAGGGTGCGGCCCAGCTCGGCGGCGCGGGCCCGGATCCGGGCCACCCGGGTGGCGATCGCCGCCGGTGGCTCGCCCCACATCAGGTATGCGTCGGCCTGCCGGGCGGCGACCGCCTCGGCGGCCGGGGACGCGCCCCCGAGGTAGACCGGCGGCGGGTCGGTCAGCGGGCTGGAGAGCCCGCCGCCGTCGACCCGGTAGTGCTCGCCGGCGAAGTCGAACGGGCCGCCGCGCCAGGAGCGGCGGAGCACCTCGATGAACTCGCCGGTACGGGCGTAGCGGGCGTCGTGGTCGAGGAAGTCGCCGTACGCCCGCTGCTCGGTGGGGTCGCCGCCGGTGACGACGTTGAGCGCGAGCCTGCCGCCGGAGACCGCCTGGAACGCCTCGGCCTGCTGGGCGACCAGGGTGGGCAGGGCGAAGCCGGCGCGTACGGCGACCAGCAGGCCGATCCGCCCGGTGTGCTGGGCGACCGCCGCGCAGACGATCCACGGGTCGGGGCAGCCGGAGCCGACCGGGGTGAGCAGGGCGCTGAACCCGCCCGCCTCGGCGGCCCGCGCCACCTCGGTCAGATATCCGACGGTGGCGACCCGTGCGTGCCGGGCCGCGCCGGCGGTGACCGTGGCGGCGCCGACCTGGTCGCCGTCGCCGGAGGTGGGGAGGAACCAGTGGAAGGTCATGTCGGCAGCCCTCTCGCCCTGTCCCGCCCGGTGTACCTCGCCGGGCAGCTAAACCTATCAAGAAGGTAGGAAAACCAGGAATATCTGAGACCCGACATCCCATGATGCGGACGGTGCTTGACGCCGCCGGGGCGCTGACCCACTCTTCCTACCAACTAAATAGGAATACTGCGGATTGGACAGATGATGAGACGGCTCCCCTTCCGTCGGCTGCTCTCCCTCGCCACCCTCGCCGCCGTCGGCGTGGCCACGATGGGCACCACCGCCGCGTGCGGCGACGACGACAGCGCCGGGGGCGACTCCGGCCCGGTCACGCTGCGGCTGGGCTACTTCCCCAACATCACGCACGCCACGGCCGTGGTCGGCGTCGAGAAGGGCATCTTCGCGGAGAAGCTCGGCAGCGACGTCAAGCTGGAGACCAAGACGTTCAACGCCGGCCCGGCCGCCATCGAGGCGGTCTTCTCCGGCGCGCTCGACGCCACGTACATCGGCCCGAACCCGACGGTGAACGCGTTCTCCAAGTCCAAGGGCGAGGCCGTCCGGGTCATCTCCGGCGCCGCCTCCGGCGGGGTCGCCCTGGTGGTCAAGCCCGGGATCACCTCGGTCGAGCAGCTGCGCGGCAAGAAGATCGCCACCCCGCAGCTCGGCAACACCCAGGACGTCGCCCTGCGCTACTGGCTCAAGGAGAAGGGCCTCAAGACCACCAAGGAGGGTGGCGGCGACGTCAAGATCGTCCCACAGGAGAACGCCCAGACGGTCGAGACCTTCTCCAGCGGCTCGATCGACGGCGCGTGGGTGCCCGAGCCGTTCGTCTCCCGGCTGGTCAACGCCGGCGGCACGGTCCTCGTCGACGAGCGGGACCTCTGGCCGGACAAGAAGTTCGTCATCACCAACCTGATCGTCTCCACCAAGTTCCTCAAGGCCCACCCCGAGACGGTGAAGAAGCTGGTCGAGGGGCAGGTCGCGGCGAACGACTTCGTCAACACCAAACCGGACGACGCCCAGCAGGCCATCTCCGACCACATCGGCAAGATCACCGGCAAGCCGCTGGACCTCAAGCTGATCAAGCAGGCGTGGCCCACCCTGCTGTTCACCAACGACCCCATCGCGTCCTCACTCAAGACCGGGCTCGACCACGCCGTCGCGGTCGAGTTGACCCAGCCGGTCGACCTCGACGGCCTCTACGACCTGAAGTACCTCAACGAGGTGCTCAAGGCGCAGGGCCAGGCCGAGGTCACCCAGCCGTGACGTCGACCACGACGCCGCCGGAGAGCGCGACCGCCGCGGTCGCGCTCTCCGGCGTGACCAAGGTGTACGGGCGCGGGACGAACGCCGTCCTCGCCCTGGACGGGGTCAGCCTCGACGTCCGGCCCGGGGAGTTCGTCTGCCTCGTCGGCGCGTCCGGCTGCGGCAAGAGCACCCTGCTCAACCTCGTCGCCGGGTTGGACCGGGCGCAGGGCGGCACCATCACGGTGGCCGACGACGCCCACCCCGGCCTGATGTTCCAGGAGCCGGCGCTCTTCCCGTGGCTGACCGTCGAGGCCAACGTCGAGGTGCCGTTGAAGCTGCGCGGGCTGCCCCGGGCCGAGCGTCGGGAACGGGTGGCGGAGCTGCTGGGCACCGTCCACCTGTCCGACTTCGGCCGCAAACGGCCGCACGAACTCTCCGGCGGCATGCGGCAGCGGGTCGCCCTGGCCCGCACCCTCGCCCTGGACACCCCGGTCCTGCTGATGGACGAGCCGTTCGGCGCGCTCGACGCGATGACCCGGGACATCCTGCACGACGAACTCGAACGCATCTGGGCGCAACGGCAGCTCACCGTGCTGTTCGTGACGCACAACGTCCGGGAGGCGGCCCGGCTCGCCGACCGGATCATCCTGCTCAGCAGCCGGCCCGGACGGATCATCTGGTCCACCGAGGTGAACGTGCCCCGACCCCGGCGCATCGACTCCCCTGAGATCGCCGCGATCGCCTCCGAGGTCACCGACCGACTCCGTACCGAGGTGGGCCGCCATGGCAAATGACACCCTGACCGGCGCGGCCCGCACCGACGCGGAGATCTCCGGGCTCGACGCGCTGGAGATCGCCGGCCGGGAGAAGGAGGTCTCCCGGGGTGCCCGGCTCTGGGCGTCCACCTGGCCCAAGCTCGCCGCGCTCGCCATCGCCATCGGGCTGTGGCAGGTGGTGGTCTGGAGCGGGTGGAAGCCGCCGTACTCGCTGCCCGGCCCGGTCACCGTCGCCGAGGAACTGGCCCGGCAGGCCGGCGGCCGGCAACTCTGGGACGGACTCGCCACCACGCTGCAACGGGCGGCGCTCGGCTACGTCTTCTCGGTCGCGGTCGGCCTGCTGGTCGGCCTGGCGGTGGCCCGCTCCAAGGTGCTGCGGGCGGCGATCGGCTCGATGATCACCGCATTGCAGACGATGCCGTCGATCGCCTGGTTCCCGCTGGCCATCCTGCTGTTCGAGCTGAGCGAGAAGGCGATCTTCTTCGTGGTGGTGCTCGGTGCCGCGCCGTCCATCGCCAACGGGGTGATCAGTGGGGTCGACTACGTGCCGCCGCTGCTGGTCCGGGCCGGGCGCAACCTCGGCGCCCGTGGGCTGAACCTCTACCGGTACGTCATCGCGCCGGCCGCGCTGCCGGCCATCGTCGCCGGGCTCAAGCAGGGCTGGGCCTTCTCTTGGCGCAGCCTGATGGCCGGTGAGCTGCTGGTGGTCGGCATCTCGCAGACCTCCCTGGGTGCCCAGCTCACCTACTCCCGGGAACTGTCCGACGCGCCCTGGCTGCTCTCCACGATGATCGTCATCCTGGTGGTCGGGCTGGTGGTCGACGCCGCCTTCGGGGCGGCCGACCGGGCGATCCGCCGTCGCTGGGGCGTGCTGGACCAGGCTGGTCAGTGACGTGTACATCTCCGCGCGCAGCGACTACGCGCTCCGGGCCATGCTCGCCGTCGCCGCCTGCGGCGACGGCGGGACCACCCGCCCCGACGGCGGTGACGGCGGACGCCCCGACGGGGGTGGGGATCTGGTCAAGGCGGCGAGCCTGGCGCGGGCGCAGGGCATCCCGCTGAGCTTCCTCCAGGGCATCCTGCTCGACCTGCGCCGCGCCGGCCTGCTGCACAGTCACCGGGGCACCGAGGGTGGCTACGCGCTGACCCGTCCCGCCTCGCAGATCAGCGTCGGGGACGTGCTTCGTGCCGTCGGTGGTTCACTGACCACCGTACGGGGGCTGCCCGCCGAGGACGCCGGCTACCACGGGGTGGCCGCCGGCCTGCGTGACGTGTGGCTCGCGGTGGACGGCGCGATCGCCGTGGTGGTGGACCGGACCACGCTGACCGACCTGCTCGTCCACCAGGAGCAGGCCCCGGCCCGCTGACGGCGGTCGTCCCGTCCGGCCGTCGGTCCCCCAGGACCCGACGGCCGGACGGGACGACCTGACCTACCGCCCCCCGCGGGAGGCTCAGCCGGCGGTCAGCTCGACCGTCGACGGATGCCCCTCGTCGGGGCTGTGCAGTTCGACCAGCCCGGCCGGGGCGGCACGCCCCGGCCTCGGGTGCCAGGGCGCGAACGCCGCGACCATGGCGAGCAGGAGCCCGGCACCCGCCACGGCGAACACCACCAGTAGCTCGCGCCCCGCTCCCGACTCAGCGTCGCCCCCCATGGTCACCCCTCCCGTGCCCGACCGCGCCGGCCGGTTCTTCCCCCGGGAGCAAGCTTCGACCAGTCGGGCCGAATGGAACAGTCACCGATCGGACGCAATACAGCCGGCAAGCCGACCGACCTGGCTACATGATCACCGAGGGTCCGGGTCCGACCCCGTACCGTCCCCGAACTGCGACGACACGCGGTCCCGAGCCACACCCATCGCAAGATCAACACGCCTGGGCCGAGGTTGCGGCCACCCGGCCAGCCGACGCCGCAACATCGGCCCACTTGAGTCGATCTCCGCCGGGCGGTCGGCCCCGGGCGCCGCCAGCGACGGGACCGGGAACGCGCGGCGGTCAGGCGGTACGGGGGCGACGCGGGCGGCGGGACCGGCCCGAGGTTCGGTGCGGACGGCCACCCTCGCCGCCGCCACCGACGGCGGCCCGGGCACGACCGCCCTCGCCACCGGCAGCATGAGACCGACCGCCCTCGCCACCGGCACGCTGCCGGGCGGCCGGGGCGGGCTGCGGGGCGACGATGGTCACCGGCACGCCGGACGGCTCACGGGCCCCGGTCACCCGGGCCAGCGCACCGTCGCCGAGGCGCACCTGGGTCGACTGCGGGGAGATGCCGGCGATGCTCATCAGCCGGGAGACGTCCCGGCGCTGCTCCGGCAGGACCAGGGTCACCACCTGGCCGGCCTCACCGGCCCGCGCGGTCCGGCCACCCCGGTGCAGGTAGTCCTTCGCCTCGGTCGGCGGGTCCACGTTGACCACCATGTCGAGGCCGTCGACGTGGATGCCCCGGGCCGCCACGTCGGTGGCGACCAGGGCGGTCACCTGACCGGTGCGGAACTGCTCCAGGATGCGGGTGCGCTGCGGCTGGGACTTCCCGCCGTGCAGCGCCGCGGCGCGGACGCCCTTGGCGAGCAGTTGCCGGGCCATCCGGTCGGCGCGGTGCTTGGTCGCCATGAACAGGATGGTGCGGCCCTCACGGGCGGCGATCTGGGTCAGCGCGGCGGGCTTGTCGGCCGCGTCGACGTGCAGGACATGGTGGGTCATCGCGGTCACCGTGGCGGTGCCCGGGTCCACCGAGTGCGACACCGGGTTGCTGAGGAACCGGCGCACGAGGCGGTCCACCCCGCCGTCCAGGGTCGCCGAGAAGAGCATCCGCTGGCCGTTCGGGGCGACCTGCTCCAGCAGCTTGGTCACCTGCGGCAGGAAGCCCATGTCGGCCATCTGGTCGGCCTCGTCGAGCACGGTGATGGCGACCTGGTCGAGCCGGGCGTCACCCCGGTTGATCAGGTCGTGCAGCCGGCCCGGGGTGGCGACCAGCACCTCGGCCCCGGCGCGCAGCGCGTCCGCCTGCCGTTGCAGGGACAGGCCACCGACGACGGTGACGCAGCGCAGCCCCAGCGCCCGGGCGTACGGGGTGAGTGCCGTGGTGACCTGGGCGGCCAGTTCCCGGGTGGGGACCAGCACCAGGGCGAGCGGGCGGCCGGGGCGGCCCCGGTGGCCGGCGGTGCGGTGCAGCAGCGGGAGCCCGAAGGCGAGGGTCTTGCCCGAGCCGGTGCGGCCCCGGCCGAGCACGTCCCGGCCGGCCAGCGAATCCGGCAGGGTGGCCGCCTGGATCGGGAACGGCTCGGTGATGCCCTGCTTGGTCAGCTCGGCGAGCAGCGCCGGCGCGAGGCCGGTCGCGGCGAAGGTGGGAACGGTCATGGTCATGCGGAAATGGCCTTCCTCGACGCGGCACGTGTCGAGGGAGGGCGCCGGGAACCGGCGCGGTCGCCGACGGAGCAGTCCGTCGGGGACTCACAAGCACGAACCGATGGGGTACGGGAGCCGGTCCGCCGCAGCACGCCGCGTCCCGCCGGAGCGGGGGGCGGCGCGGCGGACCGGTCCGTCACCGGGTCCGGAGGACCCGGAGGGTGTTACCGGACGATCCGAAGATCAGAGCGGACGGATGTTCTCCGCCTGCGGGCCCTTCTGGCCCTGGGTCACCTCGAACTCGACCCGCTGGTTCTCGTCCAGGCTCCGGTAGCCGGAGGTCTGGATCGCCGAGAAGTGGGCGAAGACGTCGGCGCCGCCGCCGTCCGGGGTGATGAAGCCGAAGCCCTTGTCAGCGTTGAACCACTTGACGGTGCCAATTGCCATCTGTTTCGTCTCCTTGACGGAACGTCGGACCCGCACCTGTTGCGGGCCCGAAGAGGAGCGCTCCGCGCGGGATGCGCGAATCGCCTGTTGTTTTTGGTCGCCCCGCCCGGAGAACTCCGGACACAACAAAGAGCGCCTGGGGCCACAATCCGCCAGGCGCACACAGAGTCTCTGGAAACCAAAACTGCAACAAGAGCAACTTACCACGGATCTGCCGTCGCGCCACCCCCCACCGGATTTTCCGGCAACCCGGCGATGATCGCGGTCAGCCCGTCGGCGTCCAGCAGGTCGGCCGGGCGCACGGTCACCCCCTCCCGGACGTAGTGGAAGGCGGCCCCCACCCGGTCCACCGGCACCCCGGCCAGCTCCGCCCAGGCCAGCCGGTAGACGGCCAACTGCACCGCGACCACCTCGGCCTCCGCGCCGGTCGGTTGCCGTCCGGTCTTCCAGTCGACCACGTCGTACCTCCCGCCGGGGCGGGAGAAGACGGCGTCCATCCGACCCCGGACCACCACGCCGGCCAGCACCGTGGCGAACGGCACCTCCACCTCCACCGGCACCCGGTCGGCCCACTCGCTGGCCAGGAAGCGCTCCTGGAGCTCGGCCAGCGCCCCGTCGGGCGCGGCGTCCGCGTCGGCGGCACCCGGCAGCTCGTCCACGTCGAGCAGCCGGTCGATCCCGAACCGGGACTCCAGCCAGGCGTGGAAGGCGGTGCCCCGCCGGGCGTACGGGCTGGGTGGGGTGGGCATCGGCCGGCGCAGCGTACGGGCCAGTTGGGCCGGGTCCCGGCGCAGGGCCACCAGCTGGGTCACCGACAGGTGGTCGGGCAGGGTCACCTCGACCGCCTCGGCCTGCCGCAGCAGCTCCGCCCGTTCGGCCAGGAGCAGGTCCGCCTCCCGCCGCCACCGGACCACCTCCGGATCGGGCTCCGGAGCAGCCGACTCCCCGGCCGCCGGCTGCGGGTCGGCCGCCTGCGCACCCGCCGCCGGTGGGCCCGCCACCGCCCGGTCCACCGGCGGTGGACCCACCGACTGTGGACCCGCCACCGTCGGGGTGCCGGGGGCGGAAGCGCGGTGAGCCGCGTCGGGGTCGGCGAGGAAGCGGCGGACCAGGGCCGCCGCGTCGGTCAGCGCCGGCCGGCGGGGGCCCAGCGGGTCGGCCGGCCACTCCGCCCGCAACACCAGCGCGGTGGTCGGATTGACCGCGTCACCTGCCGGTTCGGGCGCCCACTCGTCGATCAGCAGGCCGTCGCCACCGGTCAGGCAGGCGTCGTACACCTCGCGGAGCAGCACCGACGGTCCCCGGAACCGCTTGGTCCCCTCCCCCCACCAGTAGCCGGAGCAGAGCAGCAGCCGCCGGGGCCGGGTCACCGCCACGTACGCCAGCCGGCGTTCCTCCCGCTCGTCGTGCGCCCGCCAGGCGTCGGTGAAGTCGGCCACCGCACGGGCCACCCCCCGCTGGTCGGTCACCTCGGCCAGGTCGAGCGCGGGCAGCCCGTCGGCGTCGCCGCGCAGCGGGAACGGCAGCACCCCGAGCCCGCCCAGCCATTGGTCGGAGTTGCGGACCTGACCGGGCCAGCCGCCCCGGGTCAGCCCGGCGACCGCGACGACGTCCCACTCCAGACCCTTGGCGGCGTGCGCGGTGAGCACCTGCACCGCGCCGTCGACCACCTCCACCTCGCCCGGGGACAGCCCCCGCTCCTCGTCCTCGGCGGCGGCCAGGTAGGCAAGGAAACCGGCGAGCGTCGCCGCCGGGGTCTCGCCGCTGAACCGGGCCGCCACGTCACCGAGCGCGTCCAGGTGCCCCCGGGCCAGTCCGGCGTCACCGGTGCCGTCCCGGCCGGCCCGGACCGCCACCTCGACGTCCAGCCCGATGGTGCGTTCCACGTCCGCGATCAGCTCCGGCAGCGTCTGGTCCAGCCGGTACCGCAGCAGGGCCAGCTCCATCCCGTACGACCGCAGCCGGGCGTAGCCCTCCGCCGAGTACGCCTGCGCCGGCCCCAGGTCGGCCAGCGCCTCCACCAGGCTCGCCTCGTCGAGGGCGTCCACCACGATCTCCGGCCCGTCGTCGCCGGTCACCTCCCGGCGGGCCCGGGCGATGGCCCGCGCCCGGCGGTGCAGGGCCACCAGGTCACGCGGCCCGATCCGCCAGCGCGCCCCGGTCAGCAGCCGCAACAGCGCCGCCCCGTCGGTCGGGTCGGCCAGCACCCGCAGGGTGCAGACCACGTCGCGTACCTCCGGGGTGTCCAGCAGCCCACCCAGGCCGACCACCTCGACCGGCAGCCCCCGGGCCCGCAGGGCCGCCTCGATCGCCGGGATCTGGCTGCGTACCCGGACCAGCACGGCGGTGGGGGGGCGCTGCGACACCGGGATGTGCTCGGGCAGCGCGCCGGGCATCCGGGCCGCCCCCCGCCAGGCGGCGAGCACGCTGTCGGCGATCCAGTCCGCCTCGTCGACGTACGTGGGCAGCAGCGCGCAGTGCACGGTGCCGGCGGCCCGCCCGCGCGGGCTGCGGTGCGGGATCGGGTCGCGGACACTCAACGCGGCGTGCAGCTCCGGCACCCGGGCACCGGCGGCGCGCAGCGGCACCGACAGCGCGTTGGCCACCCCGAGGATCTCCGGCCGGTTACGCCAACTGGTGGTGAGGCTCATCACGTCGGCGGGGGTGCCGTCGGCGCGGGCGAAGTCGGTGGGGAACCGGTCGAGCGTGCCGGCACTGGCCCCCCGCCAGCCGTAGATCGACTGACAGGGGTCGCCGACCGCGGTGACCGGGTGACCGCCGCCGAAGAGATGGTTGAGCAGCACCACCTGGGCGTGGCTGGTGTCCTGGTACTCGTCGAGCAGCACCACCCGGTACCGGTCCCGCTCGACCGCGCCGACCGCCGGATGGTCGCGGGCCACCCGGGCGGCGCGGGCGAGCTGGTCGGCGAAGTCCATCGCCTCGAAGTCGTCCTTGCGCCGGGCGTACGCCCGCACCAGCGGCAGCAGCTTCAACCGGGTCCGCTGGAGTTGCAGCGCCCTACGCACGTCGGCGTAGACGCGGCCCGGGTGGGACTGCACCTCGGCGAAGAACCGGCCCGTCCAGGCGGCCAGCGTGTCCGGGTCGACCAGGTGCTCGTCGAGTTCGCCGGCCAGCGCGAGCACGGCGTCGGTGACGGTGCTGGGCATCCGGTCGACCTCGGACATGTCGCCGTCGTAGTTGCGCACCAGCAGGTCGACGAGCTGCCACCGGGACGCCTCGGTGAGCAGCCGGGTGGTCGGCTCGTAGCCGGCCCGCAGCCCGTGTTCGGTGACAATCCGCCCGGCGTACGAGTGGTAGGTGGCGACGGTGGGCTCACCGGCCAGCGGATCGTCGAGCGGATTGCGGGCCCGCCGCCCGAGCCGCCGCACCAACTGGTCGAGCCGGGTACGCACCCGGTGCGCCAGCTCACCGGCGGCCTTACGGGTGAAGGTCAGCCCGAGGATCTGCTCCGGGCGGACGTACGAGTTGGCGACCAGCCAGACCACCCGGGCGGCCATCGTCTCGGTCTTGCCCGAGCCGGCGCCCGCCACCACCAGCAGCGGCGCGACAGGCGCCGCGATGATCGCGGCCTGCTCGGCGGTGGGGGCGGGCAGCCGCAGCAGCCGGGCCAGCTCCACAGGCGTGTAGCGCGGCCCGGCGTCGGCGGTACGCGGCACGGGAGTGGCAGCGCTGAACAGGGTCGGCTGGGTCACCGCTCTCCCCTCGTCGCGCACCGCGGCCCCGGCCGCCCGGTCGTCGGTGGCGCGGCCGACACGGTCACTCCCCGCCCGCCCGGTGCCCGCCGGTGGTCGGCGGCTCGACGACCTGCCGGCCCTGCCCGGAGACCGGGCAGCTGGTCCGCACCGGGCAGACCCGGCACTTCGCGTTGGCGACGGCGGCGAAGGTCGAGGCGGCCATCGTATCGGCGGTGCGCCGGACCAGGGCGGTGGCCCAGCCGGCCTCGGGGCCCTGGCCGGCGGCGGCCTGGGTCTGCTCGCGGGCGTCCTTCGCGCCGGTGCCGAGCTGCACCAGCGCCGCACCCCCGGCCTCGTCGCCGAACTCGGCGAACCCGCCCGCCTCCACCGCCGCCTGGTACGCCCCGAGCTGCGGATGCTCGGCCATCTCCTGTTCGGTGACCGTCGTGGACTTGCCGGTCTTGAGGTCGATCACCACGAGCCGGCCGTCGGCGTCGACCTCCAGCCGGTCGACCCGGCCGGTCAGCTCGACCGGACGGGTCGGGTCGTCGAGGCGGACCGCGAACTCGTGTTCGATGGCGAGCAGTCGACGCGGGTTGCCGGCCAGCCAGCGCAGCAGCTTGTCCACCATGGCCTCGGCGCGTTCCCGTTCCGGGCCGACCATCCACCGGGCCGCCAGCTCGATCGCGTCGAACCGGGCGGCCACGTACTCCAGCAGGGCCGTCCGGTCGGCGCTGGCGTCCTCGGCCAGCATCGCGGCGGCGTGCACCAGGTTGCCGACGCCCTGGGCGGCGCTGGCCGGCCCGCTGCCGCCGTGCCGTTCGAGCAGCCAGCGCAGGCTGCACCGCAGCGCGCTCTCCATCCCCGACGGGGTGACCCGCACCGGTTCGCCCTCGTCGGCCAGCGGCCGGTCGTCGGAGAGGCTGCGCAGGCCCCACCAGTCGTCCGGGTGCGCGCCGGGGATGCCGGCGGCGGCCAGCCGGGCCAGTTCGGCCGCCGCCGCGCGCCGCCGGGTCACCGACGCCGCCGGATCGACGACCGCGGTACGCAGCTCCGCCACCAGCGCGGAGAGGGTGAGCGCCCGGGGTGGCCGCCCGACGGGCAGCTCCCGGGTCGACCCCTCCCCCGGTCCCCCCTCGTCCCCCGCGTCGCTCTCACCGGGCCCGCCGCCGGGCCCGCCCGACGCCGGGCCGTCTTCGGGGGCGGTCGGGGTGGGGCCACCGTGGGTGGGACCGGCTCCGGTGGGGCCGGCTCCGGTGGGACCGGTTCCGTCCTGGCCGGTGACGCCGAGTTCGTGCAGGAAGCGGCTGGGCTGTTCCTCGTGGTCGTCGCCGCCGACGGCCGCCGAGGCGACGGCGGTGACCAGCAGCCGACGCCGGGCCCGGGTCACCGCGACGTGGAACAGCCGACGTTCCTCGTCGAGCAGGGCGGAGGTCTGCCCGACCAGGCTGGCCCGGGTGCCGGTGCCGTCCGCCCGGCCGACCAGCACGTCGACCAGCCGTTCGGAGCCGAGCAGGCTGCCCCGCAACCGCAGGTCGGGCCAGACGCCCTCCTGCACGCCGGCCACCGCGACCAGGTCCCACTCCAGGCCCTTGGCCGCGTGCGCGGTGAGCAGGCGGACCGCCTCGCCCCGGTCGGCGCTGGCCGCCAGGGTGTCGGCCGGCAGGTCCTGGCCGAGGACGTGGTCGAGGAAGACCTCGGTCCGCGCGCCGGGCAACCGGTCGACGAACCGGGCCGCCGCGTCGAAGAGCACCAGCACCGCGTCGAGGTCCCGGTCGGCGGCCTCGGCCCGCCAGCGCTGGGCGGTCTCGTGCTCCCCGGTGGCCGCCCGCCCCCGGTTGATCGCCCCGGCCCAGCGTTCGGCGAGACCGCTGGCCTCCCACACCGCCCAGAGCACGTCCTCGGCGGTCGCCCCGGGCACGGCCGCCGCCGTCCGCGCGGTGGCGAGCAGCTCCGCGACCGTGCGAGCCGGTTCGACCCAGCGCCGTTCGATGCCGGCCAGCTCCGCCGGGTCGGCCAGCGCCTCGACGATCAGCTCGCCGGAGGGCCGCCGGTCGCCCCGGGCCAGGGCGAGTGCCCGCAGTCCCTGGCGCAGCCGCCGCTCGGCGAGCGGGTCGGCCCCGCCCAGCGGCGAGTGCAGCAACGCGATCGCGGACTCCTCGTCGAGCCGGGCCGGTTCGAGCGCGCAGCGCAGCAGGAGCAGCAGCGGGGCGACCGCCGGTTGCAGGTGCAACGGCAGGTCCTCGCCGTGCACGACGGTGGGCACCCCGGCGGTGTGCAGCGCCCGGCGCAGCGACGGCAGGTGCAGGTGGGTCGAGCGGACCAGCACCGCCATCGCCGACCAGGGCACCCCGTCGAGCAGGTGGGCGGAGCGCAGCGCGTGGGCCAGCCAGGCGGCCTCGCTGGTGGCCGAGCGGAAGGTGCGCACCTCGACGCTGCCGGGCGGCGCGTCGGGCAGCGGCCGCAGCCGCCGGTGCCCGGCCGGGCCGCGCAGCCGCCGGGCGAGTCGACCGGTGGCCCCGAGCAGCACCGCACCGGCCCGGTACGAGGTGGTGAGGGTGACCTGCGCCGCCGGTGCCCCGGAGGCGGTGCGGAACCGGTGCGGAAAGGCGGTCACCACGGCCGGGTCGGCACCCCGGAAGGCGTACGTGGAGGAGTCCGGGTCGGCGAACGCCACCAGGGGCCGGCCGCCACCGGCCAGGACGGCCAGCAGGTCCTGTTGGGCCGGGTCGGTGTCGGCCAGCTCGTCGACGTAGACGTGGGCCAGCCGACGCCGTTCGGCCGCCAGCAGCTCCGGATCGTCGAGGAGCATGCCGGTGGCCGCGCGCACCAGCTCGGCCGGGTCGTACGCCACGGAACCCCGGTTGCCGACGTCGCGCAGGGCGAGGACGGCGACGTACTCGCGCAGGAAGCGGGCGGCGGCCGGCCAGTCGGCGCGGCCCAGCTTCTCCCCCAGCCGGGCCAGCTCCACCGGCCCGACGCCGCGTTCGGCGGCCCGCATCAGCAGGTCACGGAGCTGGGCGGCGAACGCCCGGGTACGCAGGGCGGGGAGCAGGTCGTCCGGCCAGCCGACCGGGTCGTCGTCGGGTTCGCCGCCGACGACGTCGAGCAGCTCCCGGATGATCAGATCCTGTTCGGGGCCGGTGAGCAGCCGGGGGGACGGTTCGCCCCGCTCGGCGGCGGCCCGGCGCAGCAACCCGAAGGCGTACGCCGGGAAGGTGCGTACCAGTGGTTCCCGCAGCACCAGGTGGCCGTCGGCGGCGACCCGGGCCTCGATCCGGTGCCGCAGCCCGGTGGCCTGGCGGCGGCTGAAGGTGAGCACCAGCAGGCGTTCCGGGTCGACCCCCTCGGCGACCCGGGCGGCGACCGCCTCGACCAGGGTGCCGGTCTTGCCGGTGCCCGGCCCACCGAGGACCAGCATCGGCCCGTCGGTGTGCGCCACGACCTGCGCCTGGAGCGGATCGTGGTGCCGCCTGTCGGGGCGCACGGCACCGTCCGCCGGTCCCCGGGCCGGTGGGCTGCCCTCGGGACGCACGGCATCGCCCGCCGACCCTCCGGGCCGCGGCTCCCCCTCGACGCCGGCACCGGCCCGACCCGGCCCCTCAGCCGGCCCGCCGTGCCGACCGTCCCCCCGGACGTCCGCGGCGGACCGCCCGTCCTGCGGGCCCGGTCCGGCAGGTCGGCGCACCAGCCGGTACCCCTGCACCCCCACATCCCACCACGCCGGTACGACACCACCCACCGCACCACCCCGCCCGGACCCGGGCCGGCGCGACCCGGCCGGCGCCACCCGGCCTCAGGGGGTCAGGGCAGCCGGGCCTCCAGGGCGTCGAGCGCGGTGGCGACGGTCGGGGCGACCGTGAGCAGGTCCAGGCCGGCCGGCTTCAGGAAGGTCTGGTCGGTGATGGTGGCCAGCCAGTCGAGCAGCGGACGGTAGAAGCCGTCGGTGTCGACCAGCACCATCGGCTTGGTGTGCATGGCCAGGGTGGCGGTGGTCCAGACCTCGAACAGCTCGTCCAGGGTGCCCAGTCCGCCGGGCAGGGTGAGGAACGCGTCCGACTTCTCGATCATGATGGTCTTGCGGCTGCCCATGCTGTCGGTGACCAGCAGTTCGTCCGAGGCCAGGTCGGCGACCTCCAGGTCCACCAGGGCCTGCGGGATCACCCCGACGGTGCGTCCGCCGGCCGCCCGCGCCCCGTCGACGAGCGCACCCATCATGCCGACGCAGCCGCCGCCGCTGACCAGCGTGTGTCCGCGCCGGGCCAGCTCCGCGCCGGTCTCGGCGGCCAGCTCCAGCCAGCGCTGGTCGAGGGTACGGGAGGACGCGCAGAAGACACAGATCGCCGCCACCGGCTCAGTCCTCCCGGCCGTCGACGACGCCCCGGCCCGCGCCCCCGGTGCCGTGGGACCCCGTGCCGGTGGACCCGGTGCCGCCCGACGGCGTACCCGGGGAGGGGGTGGCGGTGTCGGCGGCCCGGCGGGCGGCCTGCTGGTCGGCGGCGGTCCGGGCGACCGCCTCCTCGCGTACCGCCTCCTGGTCGACGGCGAGGGCCGCCTCGGCCTCGACGATGTGCCGTACCGCCGCGTCGACGTCGTCGGTGAGGCAGATCAGCTCCAGGTCCACCGGGCCGATCTTGCCCTCGGCGGCCATGCTGTCCCGCAGCCAGTCGAGCAGCCCCCGCCAGTAGTCGGTGCCCATCAGCACCACCGGGAACCGGGTCACCTTCCCGGTCTGCACCAACGTCAACGCCTCGAACAGCTCGTCCATGGTGCCGAACCCCCCGGGCAGCACGACGAACGCCTGCGCGTACTTGACGAACATGGTCTTGCGGGCGAAGAAGTAGCGGAAGTCGATGGCCAGGTCGACCCAGTCGTTGAGCCCCTGCTCGAAGGGGAGTTCGATGCCCAGCCCGACGGAGAGGCCGCCGGCCTCGCTGGCCCCCCGGTTGGCCGCCTCCATCACGCCGGGGCCACCGCCGGTGATCACCGCGTAACCGGCCCGCGCGAGGCCCGCGCCCAACTCCTCGGCCAGCCGACACTCGGGACTGTCGGGTTTGCTACGGGCGGAGCCGAAGACGCTCACCGCGGGCGGCAGATCGGCTAACGTGTCGAAACCCTCGACGAACTCGGCGAGGATGCGCAGCGCCCGCCAGGCGTCCTTCGTCTTCCAGTCGCTGCGCCCTCGGGAGTCGAGTAACCGCTGGTCGGCGGTGCTGGTGGGGATCGCGCCACGGCGCAGCGTGACCGCGCCCCGGTGCCGCTCCGGATCGCGGCCCGACTGCCGCCCGTTGCTCTGACTCATGACAGCCACCGTAATGGAGACGCACGTCAGGGCGGTGCCGGCAGACGGGTCGGAGAAAAAGTTCGCGATCTTGGGCAACTAATTCTGTCGCCCGTACGTCTTACTATTCACATACCGGGTATGGCCCGGCGCGCGCCTTCGGGGGAGGAGCAAGCGTGATCAGCAACAACGAACGGATGCGGATCCGTCGGCAGATGCAGCGAAGGATCAACGAGGTGGTGGCCGAGCGCCGCCGCGCCCGACAGTTGGAGGTGCCGGTGGAGCCGGCCGCTCCGTCCGTCGAGCCCGCCGAGCCGGACAATCCCCGCCTCACCAGCGTCTGACACCCTGGCCCGACCCACGTCACCCGACCGGCAAGCCGCCGCACACCCCTGGCCCACCCACGCTCCACCCGTACGTACCGAGGCCCCCGTGGTCCCCCGACCCCGGGGGCCTCACCACACCCACCCCAGCCCGACCCGGCCGGCTCGGCCGTCGCTGCGCTCGGCGATCAAGAGGTTTGCGTCACGGGAGAGCGCTCTCGATTACGCAAACCTCTTGATCACCGGGGCGAACCCGGGGCGGGGGCGCGGCCGGAGCACGCCGGGCGGGGTCAGGCGGGGGCCAGCCAGCGGTGGAGGGTGGCGGCGCCGTCGCGGATCTTGGTGAGTTCGACGTGTTCGTCCCGGTGGTGGGCCAGGTTGGGGTCGCCGGGGCCGAAGTTCAGCGCCGGGATGCCCATCGCCGCGAACCGGGCCACGTCGGTCCAGCCCAGCTTGCCGATCGGGGCGGCGCCCACGGCCGCCAGGAACTCCCGGGCCACCGGCGCGTCGAGTCCCGGGGCCGCGCCGGCCGCCGCGTCGGTGATCGCCAGGTCGTAGCCGGCGAAGACCTCCCGCAGGTGCGCCTCGGCCGCCGCCGGGTCGCGGTCCGGGGCGTACCGGTAGTTGATCTCTATTTCGCAACGGTCGGGGACGACGTTGCCGGCCACGCCGCCGTCGATCCGTACCGCGTTGAGGCCCTCGCGGTAGTCGCAGCCGTCGATGGTGACCCGCCGGGCCTGATACCCGCCCAGGCGGCGGAGCACCTCGCCCGCGCCGTGGATGGCGTTGACCCCGCGCCAGGAGCGGGCCACGTGGGCGCGTTCGCCCGGCACCGTGACGATCGCCCGCATGGTGCCCTGGCAGCCGGCCTCCACGATGCCGTACGTCGGTTCCAGCAGCACCGCGAAGTCGGCCCGCAGCCACTCCGGGTGGGCCTCGGCGACCAGGGTGAGCCCGTTGTACCGGGACTCGATCTCCTCGGCCTCGTAGAAGAAGTACGTCACGTCGTACCGGGGGTCGGGCAGGGTCACCGCCAGGTGCAGGGCGAAGGCCACCCCGGACTTCATGTCGGAGGTGCCGCAGCCGTACATCAGGTCGCCGCGCATGGTCGACGGGAAGTTGTCGTTGTGCGGCACCGTGTCCAGGTGCCCGGCGAGCACCACCCGCGAGGACCGGCCGAGATCCGTACGCGCCATCACGGTGTTGCCGTGCCGGAAGGTGCTCAGGTGCGGCACCCGGCGCAGCACCTCCTCGACGCAGTCGGCGATGGCCTTCTCGTCAAGGGAGACGGACTCGATGTCGACCAGGGCGCGGGTCAGCGCCACCGGATCGGCCAGGACCTCGGGGGTCAGCGGGTTCTCCATGATTCGCACGGTACCGTCCTGGACGGTGGGTGTGAGGGGTGAGCCCACCGGCCCCGCAGCCGCGAACGAGAGGGTAGAACAGTGACGTCCCAATCCGCCTGGGGTATCGGCCTGGCCACCGTGACCGCCGCCGAGCAGGTGCTCGACACCTGGTACCCGACCGGCAAGCTGGGTCTGGGTGAGCTGCCGCTGGTCCCCGGCGAGGACCAGGCCGACGTGCTGGACCTGCCGCCCGGCGCGATCGGCGAGCGGGCCCTGCCGGGTCTGCGTACGGTGCAGGTGGTCACCGTGATCGGCGCGCTGGACGAGCCGATCAAGGACGCCGCCGACGCGTACCTGCGGCTGCACCTGCTCTCCCACCGCCTGGTGCGGCCCAACGAGCTGAACCTCGACGGCATCTTCGGCCACCTGGCGAACGTCGCCTGGACCTCGGCCGGCCCGTGCCCGCCCGAGCGGGTGGACGAGCTGCGGGTGATCGAGCGGGCCGCCGGCCGCCACCTGGCCGTGTACGGGGTGGACAAGTTCCCCCGGATGACCGACTACGTGGTGCCCGCCGGGGTGCGGATCGCCGACGCGGACCGGGTCCGGCTCGGCGCGCACCTCGCCGCCGGCACCACCGTGATGCACGAGGGCTTCGTCAACTTCAACGCCGGCACGCTGGGCACCTCGATGGTCGAGGGCCGGATCGTGCAGGGCGTGGTGGTCGGTGACGGCTCCGACATCGGCGGCGGCGCGTCGATCATGGGCACCCTCTCCGGCGGTGGCACCGACCGGGTGCGCATCGGCGCGCGGAGCCTGATCGGCGCGAACGCCGGGGTCGGCATCTCACTCGGCGACGACTGCGTGGTCGAGGCCGGCTGCTACATCACCGCCGCCTCCAAGATCACCCTGCCGGACGGCCGGGTGGTGAAGGCCCGCGAGCTGTCCGGCGTCGACGGCCTGCTCTTCTGGCGCAACTCGGTGACCGGGGCGCTGGAGGCGAAGCCGCGCGCCGGCCAGGGCATCACGCTCAACGCCGCCCTGCACGCCAACGACTGACCGGGGTCGGGGCGCGTGCGCCCCGACCCCGGCCACCCCGCCGGGCCCGCCTGGGAGCGGACCCGGCGGGTCCGGCTCACCTCAGGCGGTACGCCTGGATGATCCGGGTGCTCGCGGTGTTGCCCTCGGTGTCCCGGGCGGTCGCCCGCAGGGACGCGTACCCGGCACCGGCCGGGTGCCTGACCAGCGCCACCGTGCCCTGGCCCGGCACCTTCACCACGGTCGCCCGTCGCCAGGTCCTCCCGCCGTCGTACGACACGTCGACGCTGAGCTTCGCCAGCTTGGCGGTGCCGGCGCCCGGCTGCCGCCGTACCTGCACGGGGACGGCGAAGACCTGCCCGGCGGGGGCGGTGTTGTCGGCCCTCAGCCGCGGGGTGAACCGGATCTCCGACAGCGGCAGCGGCTTCGGCGTGTCACCGGCCACGTGCCCGGAGCGGAACGTCCAGCTCGCCTCCACCTCGGTGCCGAGGTCGGTGAGGCTCCGCCCGGCCGCGACGGTCAGCTTGTAGTCGCCGGCCGCCTTCGGCACGGTGAACTCGCCGTACCCCGGGTTGTCGGTCTCCTCCACCAGGGTGCCGTTGCGCCACAGCGCGGTACGGGCGCTGTCGGTCAGTGACCCGCCGGGGTGCCCGGCCGCGTCGGAGTGCAGCGCCACGCTCACCAGGATGGTGTCCCCGGTCCGGGTGACGCCGTCCCCCGGCCAGCGCGGGGCGGGCAGGGACGGCCCGAGCGGCGCGGCCCCCCAGGTCTCGGTGACCCGCCGGCCGGGCTGGTACTTCGTGGGCAGGGTCAGCAGGATCGCCTGGACGTCCAGCCAGCCCTCCGGGTCGGGGATGCCGAAGTCCAGCTCGGACTCCCAGCGCATCCCCTTGGTGCTGTAGTGCTCGGTGCGCTGGCCGGGCAGGTCGGTCGGCAGGACGACCGCCCAGCCGCCGAGGTTGTAGCCGCTGTCCGGGAAGACCAGCCGCTCGGCTTCCATCTTCGGGTACGGGTCACGGAACGTGTGCACCACCGTGGCCAGGTCGCCCCGCCGGTAGTCGCGCACCAGCCCGCTGGGCAGCTTGCCCGGCACGACCTCGCCCAGCGCGTACAGGTAGGGGCTGAACTCGGCCTCCCGGTCGGCCCACTGGCTGTTGAAGGTGGCGACGAACTCGTCGGCCGACACCGCCGTGCCGAGTTGGCCGGTGGACAGCCCGTCGAAGGTGTCGAACGAGACGATGCCGAACCCGTAGCTGCCGTCGTCGGGCAGCAGGTAGTTGGCGCTGATGTCGACCAGGGCGACCTTGGCGTCGGCCTGCGGGACGGTCATCCGCACCGGCTTGGCCTTCCGCAGGTCGACGGTGACCGCCGTGTCGCCCGCGACCACCAGTTCCGGCTGGGCGAGCATGGCCAGCCCGCCCGACTCCTCGTCCGGGCCCGGCTCGAAGAAGACGCTGCTCAGCCCGTACCTGCCCTTGGGGAGCCGGAGTTCGGCGACGCCGTCGGCCTCGAACACGTCGCGCAGGTCGCCGTCGGCGAGGTCGACCAGGCTGGTCGAGTAGTCGCCGCCCGGCTTGCCGCTGCGGTCGAGGTGGGTGAGCGTGACGGTGTAGCTCTCCACCTCCCGGTGCACGGCCAGCGGGGTCACCGCGACGGTGCCGCCGGAGCGGGCCACCACCCGACCGGTCCAGTAGCCGTCGACGCCGAGCCGGGTGTTCGCGGTGACGGTGGTCTCGGCCCGGCCGCCCGCCGGGACGGTGATCCGGTTGACGCCGAGGGTGAACATGCCGGCCGGTGCGGCCTTCCCGTCCGGCCCCTTCACCTCGACGGTCAGGTCGAGGGTGAGCGGCGTGGCGCCGCCGTTGTGCCAGGCGACGGTCCGGGTGATCGGGGCGTCGTCGCCGTGCGGCCACAGGGCCCGGCCGAACGAGACGCTGACCGGGTCGGTGGTGACCTGCTCGGTGATGGCCCGGCTCAGGTCCACCCGGCCGGCGCCCTGCTCGTAGGCGGTCTGCGTCGGGTGCGGCTTGGCGGCGGCCATCAGGGTCGCCTTGAGCTGCCCGGCCTTCCAGCCCGGGTGCTGCTGGGCGAGCAGCGCCACCGAGCCGGCCACGTGCGGGGTGGCCATCGACGTACCGGAGAGCGCGACGTACCTCGTGCCGACCGGGTCACCGATCTGACCGTCGACGGAGCGGGCGGCCACGATGTCGACGCCGGGGGCGGTGATGTCGGGCTTGAGCGCGTCGTCGCCGACGCGGGGGCCCCGGCTGGAGAAGTCGGCGAGTTCGTCGTCCCGGTCGACCGCGCCCACGGTCAGCGCGGCGTCGGCGGTGCCCGGTGAGCCGACCGAGCCGTCGGAGCCGTCGTTGCCGGCGGCGATGACGAACAGGCTGCCGGTCTGGGCGGTCAGCGTCTGGACGGCCTCCTCCAGCGGGTCGACCTCGGGGGTGTCGCCACCACCGAGGCTCATGTTGACCACGGTGGCCTTCTTCTCGGTGGTGGCCCACTGCATGCCGGCCAGGATCGCCGACTCGGCGCAGCCGAACTCCTCGCAGACCTTCCCGTCGAGCAGCGTGGCGTCCGGCGCGACACCCTTGTACTTCCCACCGGAGGCGGCACCGCTGCCGGCGATGGTGGAGGCGACGTGGGTGCCGTGACCGACGATGTCCCGCTGGTCGGGCAGGTCGCTGAAGTTGCGGGCCTCGGCGACCTTGCCGGCGAGGTCCGGGTGGGTGGCGTCGATGCCGGTGTCCAGCACCGCGACGGTCACCCCCTTGCCGGTCCAGCCGGCGGCCCAGGCGGTGGGCGCACCGATCTGGGGCACGCTGTGGTCGAGGGAGAGCGTGCGCCGACCGTCCAGCCAGATCCGCTCGACGCCCCCTGCCGCGTCGAGCCGGGCTCCGGCGTCGCCGCCGGTCAGCGTCGACCAGACCGCGCCGGTCGAGGACTTGCCGGCGGTCAGCGCCGCGCCCTGGATCGCCGGCAGGTCGCGGGTCACCCGGGTGCCCGGCAGCACGGCCGAGCCACGCCGGGCCTGCCCCTCGCGGTACGACACCAGCAGCGGGAGGTTGTCGCGGTGGGCGTCGTCGTAGCGGGCGGCGATCAGGCCGGTGACGTCGAACAGCCGCTTGTCGACCTGCCCGGAGCGCAGCAGCGGCACCGCGTCGCGGGGCACCACGGAGAGGTGGCCGTGTTCCCGACGGACCAGGAACTGCTGGTGTTCCCGGCCGGCGCCGGGGCGCACGGCCGCGCCGCCGGTGCGGGTGACGGTGACCTGGTCCCCGGTGATCAGGGTGACGGTGCTGGAGCCGGTGGCCGGCGTGGCGGGCCGGGGCGCGGCGGGGGCGGCGGGCGCGGCGTGCGCACCCGTCGCCGGCAGACCGAGGGCCAGGGCGAGCACCAGCCCGCCGGCCGCGGTTCTTCTGCTTCCGTGCAACGGAACCTCCTCCTGGGACGTTTACCTACATGAGCCCATCGAGATGACCAGTCACCTCAAGATGACCGAGTCACATCGACGCCTCAGAATTACATACTGAGTATGTAAAAAGAAGTCCGGGGGATGACCGTCCGGACACAATGCCGAGACACGACCGACCCGATTCCCCTCCGTCCGCCCGTCCGATCGGCGACGATCACCTGGTGACGTCCATGAGGGAACGCATGCTGGCCGGCGAGCCGTACGTCGCCGACGATCCCGAGATCGTCGCGGACCTCGACCGCGCCGCACGGCTGGTCGAACGCTTCAACCGCAGCCCCGCCGACGACCCGCAGGGCCGGCTCGCCGCCCTGCGCGACCTGCTCGGCAGCGTCGGCGAGGACGCCTGGGTACGCCCGCCACTGCACTGCGACTACGGCTGGCAGACCCACCTCGGGGACCGCAGCTTCGTCAACTTCAACGCGGTCCTGCTCGACGTCGCCCGGATCACCATCGGCGCGGACGTCCAGATCGGACCGAACGTGCAGCTGCTCACCGCCACCCACCCCGTCGAAGCCCGGGCCCGCAGGGACAAGTGGGAGGCCGCCCAGCCCATCACCATCGGGGACAACGCCTGGCTCGGCGGCGGGGTGGTCGTCCTCGCCGGAGTGACCGTCGGGGAGAACACCGTGGTCGGCGCGGGCGCGGTGGTCACCCGCGACCTGCCCCCCAACGTGGTCGCCGTGGGTAACCCCGCCCGGGTGATCCGCACCCTGCAATAGCAGCGTGAGCTGCGAAAACACCGACGCAACCATGGGCGAACGGCAGATTCCGATGCACTCTGGGTAGTGACTTCGTCACCAGGGAGCACCGATGGCCGAGCGGGTACTCGAACTTCGGGTACACGGCGTGTCCAACACCCCACCCGACCAGGTCCTCGGCCTGCCCGCCGACCCCGCCGGCACCGGCCCGCAAGCCCGGCTCGTCTCCGGCGGAGACGTCACCGGCTTCTACCGTGCCAGCGATTCCGGCCCCGAGGACCCCGTCGTCGTCGAGGCGTACAGCTGGGGGCAGTTGACCTCGGGGGCGCGGACCGCGCGGGACGTCGAACGCGCCCTGTGGACGCTGCTGCTGCCGTTCACCCTCGCCAACGTCGCCCTGTACGCCCGCCCCGGCATCCCGCCCGACCCGGACACCGAACGCTGGGGCAGCCGCTCCGGCGTCACCGCCTGGCTGATCCGGCTGTTCTGCCTCAGCCTCACCGGCACCCTGGTGCTCGCCGCCACCGGCATCGGGGTCGACCTGATCGCCTGGCAGTGCGTCGACCAGGAATGCCTGCGGCAACTGCCCGGCCCGTGGGAGTTCCTCGGCCGGGGCTGGTGGCGCGCGGACGCCCACGCGCTCGCCGTCGGCCTGCTGGTGCCGTTGGCGATGCTGCTGGTGCTCGGCATCGTGTCCTGGCGCACCTACCAGTACGAGGCCGAGATGCCCGCCGAACCCCGCCCGGCGGCCGGCGACGGGGAGCAGCCGGCCGAGCCGGCGTCCAACCTGGCCAACCCGTTGCAGGACCCCACCTTCTGGGGCGGGGAGGGGCAGCTGCGCCGGGCCGCCGTGCTGCACCTGTGCGTCGGCGCGGCGCTCGCCGCGGCGGTGCCCGTCGGCGCGGTGCTGGTGCTGGACCCGGCCCGGGGCGTCCGGGCCGTGGTCGCCGTCCCGACCGTCGCCGCCCTGGCCACGGTCGTGGTGATCGCGGTGGTGGCGGTGGGCCGCCCCTGGCTGACCCGGCGCGGCGGGGCCAGCCCGCTCGGCCGGTGGAGCCTCACCGTCGGCGTGCTCACCGGCCTCGCGCTGGCCGGCACCTTCACCCTCCTGCTGCTGCCGGACGGCCCCGCCGGCACCCCGCTGGCGCAGTTCCGTCCACCGGTCGGCTGCACCCGCGACCCCGGCCTCGCCGGCTGCCGCGCCGACCGCTCGCTGCCCGGCTACGACGGGCTGGTCGCCTGGCTCGCCACCTACCAGGTGCTGCTGCTGTTCGCCATCGGCACGGTCGCCCGCTCCGGCCGCCGCGCGCTGCCTGTCCCCGGCACGGCCGCCGTGCTGCTGCCCCTCGGCGTGGCCTGGCTCGACGGTCGGCTGCCCGGCGTCCCCGCCGCCCCCGACGGGCTGCGGCTCTGGACGCTCGCCGCCCCGGCCATCGCGCTCGCCGCGGCCGGACTGCTGCTTCCCCGCACCGGCAGCGACGCCGGTCAGCAGCCGCTCGGCATGCACACCGACGTCGCCTGGGGCGGACGCGGGGCCGCCGTGATCGCCGGTTTCGGCTGGATGATGGCCATCGCCTACTGTGCCGGCCTGCTCTACTGGGTCACCGACCTGCTCAACGGGGCCGCCTCACCCAGCGGGTTCTCCCCGATCGTGCCGCCCCTGCCGGTGATCTGGGCCGGGCTGGCCTTCACCGTCGCCACCGCCGCCCTGCTCGGCACGCTGGTCCGCGCCGGGGTGCTCTTCCACCGGCTGCGCCGCGTCGAGTACCTCCGGCTCACCGCCGCCGGGCAGGCCCTCTCCGCGCACGACCTGCGCCGCTGCCGGCACGTCAGCACCTTCCGCGCGCTGCACCGCCTGGTCGGTGAGCACGCGGTACGACTGGTCGGCTGCTATGCCACCATCGCGGCGGTGCTGGTGACGCTGTCCTGTGTGGCGGCGCTGACCCGGACCAGCCCGGTGCCGGCCGGCGCGTCGGGCTGGCCGGGGATGGTGCACACCGCCGCCGACCTCGGGGACACCCTGCTCGGCTGGCTGCCGCTGGTGGTCGCCGGCCTCGGCATGCTCGTCTACCGCAACGACACCGTCCGGCGCAGCGTCGGGGTGCTGTGGGACGTGGGCACCTTCTGGCCGCGGGCCGCGCACCCGCTCGCCCCACCCAGCTACGCCGAACGCGCCGTCCCCGAGTTGCAGACCCGGATCGCCGGCCTCCTGGCGCTGGCCGAGCGCGACCCCCGCCGGATGGACGGGGTGATCCTCTCCGGGCACAGCCAGGGCACGGTGATCTGCGCCGCTACCCTGCTCCAACTGCCGACCCGGTGGCGGCGACGGATCTGGTTCCTGTCGTACGGGTGCCAGCTCAGCCGGCTCTACGGTCGGGTCTTCCCCGCCTACTTCGGCCCGGCCCGGCTCCGGGTGCTCGCCGACGCCCTGACCTGGCCCTCCGGCCACGTCGCGTGGACCAACTTCTGGCGGGACACCGACCCGCTCGGCTGGCAGGTCAACGCCGGGGAACGGGACGTGCCGGTCACCGACCCGGAGGCGCTGCACCCCAGCGGCGGCGAGGTCGCCGACCCGCCGATCCGCAACCACAGCGGCTACCCGGAGGCGTGGGAGTTCCACCGGGAACGGGCCCTGGTGGCCCGGCTGCTGCGGCGTACCGTCCCGTCACCCCGGGTCGGTTGACCGGATCACCAGGTCGGCCCGGTCTGCGGTACCCGCCACCACGGCGGCGTTCGCCTCGTCGCTGCCGTACGCCCACGCCTGCGCCGCCTCCGGCGACCGCCCGTACGCGACGTGCCGCGCCACCAGCCGGCGCAGCCGGGCCCCGGCGTCCAGGTCGAGGAACCACGCCTCGTGCAGCAGCGACCGCACCTCGTCCCAGGGCGGGTCGGCGAGCAGCAGGTAGTTGCCCTCGGTCACCACCAGCCGGACCGAGGGCGGCACCTCCACCGCCCCGGCCACCGCCTCCTCCAGGTCACGACGGAACAGCGGCGCGTAGACGGCGGTCGGCTCCAACCGGCGCAACCGGCGCAGCAACGACACGTACCCGTTGGCGTCGAAGGTGTCCACCGCGCCCTTGCGGTCGGCCCGGCCCAACCGGACCAGTTCCGCCTGGGCGAGGTGGAAGCCGTCCATCGGCACCAGCCGGGCGCTCGGGCCGACCGCCGCGACGATCCGCTCGGCCAGGGTGGACTTGCCGGCCCCGGGCGCACCGGCGATGCCCAGCAGCTGCCGGGGGCCGGCGTCGGCCAACGACCGGGCCCTGGCCACCAGGTCGTCGAGGGAGAACGGACGCGCCCCGGGCATCAGGTCAGGACCGGCTCGCTGATGGTGAACCGGGCCCGCACCACCGCGTGCACCGACTGCGGGCGGGGGTCCAGGTCCAGCTCCGGCGGGCCGCCCTGACGGGCCTGGCGGGCGAACACCGTCCCGCCCATGCCGGCGCCCTCGTCGGTGTCGGCCAGTTCCAGCAGCGCGGTCACCCGCGCGCCGAGCGCCTCGGCGTACTCCCGGGCCCGGCGCAGCGCGTCGGCGATCGCCGCGTGCCGGGCCTCCCGGTGGGCCGGGCTGTCCGGGCGCAACGACCACCAGGGGCCGGCCACCTCGACGTGGTCCTGCTCGGCCAGCCGCAGCATCAGCTCGGCCAGGGAGCCGAAGTCGGTGACGGTGACCGTGGTGGAGACGCTGCCCAGGTAGCCGACGACCCGCTCGCCGGAGCGGTTGGTCTCGGGCCGGACCCGCAGCTCACCGGCCTCCCGGCGGTCCACCGCCGGCTCGTGCTCGTCGAGCAGCACCCGCACGGCGGCGGCCCGCTCGGCGAGCCGGGCCAGCGCGACCTGGCGGTCCCGTTCCCGGGCCGTCGCGGTCACCTCGAAGCGGGCCAGTTCGGGCGGCACCTCCCGGTACGCCTCACCGCGCACCGCCACCACCGGTCCGTCCGCCACGCACCCCACCCTAGCGGCGCGGCCGGCGTGCCGCCGGTTTCCGCCCGCTCAGGCCGGTCGCAGCCCGGTGTACGTCACCGTCCCCCGCGCCACCGCGCAGCCGGTGAGGTGCCCGCCGGACTCGCCGACCGACCGGACGAACGCCAACTCCCCGGCGGGGTCGGCGTCGAGGTCGAACGCCCGGTGGACGGGTGTCTCCCGGCCCGACCCGGCCGCCCGCACCGCGCCGGCCCGCTCGTAGTGGGCCACCAGCGTGGGCAGGTCCTCGTCGCGGACGGCCTCGGCGAGCGCGTCGAGCGCGGCCCGCACCTCGGCCAACTGCCGCAGCACCTGCTCCCGGTTGGCCAGCAGCATGGCGGCGGTCCGCCGGGCCGGGGTGGTCGCCACCCGGGTGCCGTCGCGGAAGCTGCCGGCGGCGAGCCGGACCACCGCGTCGCGCACCGTCGAGTCGGCGGCCGCCCCGGCCAGACCGCCGGCCAGCAGGTGCGGCACGTGCGAGGACAGCGCCACGACCCGGTCGTGCACCTGCGGCGACATGGGCACGACGTGCGCGCCGAAGACGTCCACGACCAGCCCGACCAGCGTCCGGAACGCCACCAGCCCGTCGGCGCTCGGGCAGAGCACCCAGGCCGCGTCGGCGAACAGGCCGGCCCGGGCGGCGGTGAGCCCGGCCCGTTCGGTGCCGGCCATCGGGTGTCCGGGGACGAACCGGCCGGTCAACCCGTGTGCCCCGGCGAACCCGGCGATCGCGGCCTTGGTGCTGCCCACGTCGGTGACGATGCACCGCTCACCGGTCAGCCCCGCCACCGTGAGCAGGGTCTGCGGCAGGCTGGGCAGCGGGCCGGCGAGGAACACCACGTCCCGGTCGCGGACCGCGTCGCCGAGGTCGTCGGGGAGGTCGATGCCCCGGCGACGGCCCTCGGCCCGGGTCGCCGGGTCCGGGTCCCAGCCGGTCACCCGCACGCCCGCCCCGTGCAGCCGTAGCAGGATCGACCCGCCGATCAGGCCGGTACCCACCACGGCGACCCGGAGCCGGCCGACGTCGTCACCCACCGCAGGTGTCCTACGGCTGGGCGAGCCGCTGCGCGACCGCCGCGACGTGCGTGTCGGACCCGGTGAGCGCCACCCGGACGTGCCGCTGCCCGGCCGGGCCGTAGAAGGCCCCGGCGGCGACCAGGACGCCCCGGCGGGCCAGCCAGTCGACGGTGTCCCAGCAGTCCTCGTCGCGGGTGAGCCACAGGTAGAGGCCCGCCTCGGAGTGCTCCAGCCGGAACCCCGCCCCGGTGAACGCGGCGAGCAGCGTCTCCCGCCGGGCCCGGTAGCGTTCCCGCTGTTCGTCGGCGTGTGCCTGGTCGCCGAGCGCGGCCACCATGGCGGCCTGCACCGGCGCCGGGACGATCATGCCGGCGTGCTTGCGGATCTTCAGTAGCTCGGCGACCAGCGCCGGGTCACCGGCGACGAACCCGGCCCGGTAGCCGGCCAGGTTGGACCGCTTGGACAGCGAGTGCACCGCCAGCACCGAGTCGTACGAGCCACCGCAGACCTCCGGCGCGAGCACCGACACCGGGGCGACATCGGCCGTCCAACCCAGCGGCAGGTAGCACTCGTCGCTGGCCACCACGGCACCGCGCTCCCGCGCCCAGTCGACCACCTTGCGCAGGTGGGCGGCGGGCAGCACCCGCCCGGTCGGGTTGCCGGGCGAGTTGACCCAGACCAGGCGTACCCGTGAGGTGGGGCCGACGGCGGTCAACGCGTCGGCACGGACGACCGTGGCACCGGCCAGCCGGGCCCCGTCCTCGTACGTCGGATAGGCGATCGTGGGCACCACGACCACGTCGCCGGGGCCGATCCCGAGCAGGGTGGGCAGCCAGGCGACCAGTTCCTTGGAACCGATCGTCGGCAGCACCCCGAGCCCGTCGACACCGGCGGCGCAGGCGCGCGCCACCCAGCCGGCGATGGCCTGCCGTAGCGCCGGGGTGCCCGCCGTCAACGGGTAACCCGGCGCGTCGGACGCGTCGGCCAGGGCCTGCCGGATCACCGTGGGCACCGGGTCGACAGGCGTGCCCATGGAGAGGTTGATCAGGCCGTCCGGGTGCGCCGCGGCCAGGGTGGCCGCGGCGTCCAGGGTGTCCCAGGTGAACTCGGGCAACCGGGCCGACACCGGCACGGGCCGACCCGGCGGCACCGGGGCGGGCCCGGCCGGACGCTCCGGCGCGGCCCCGGCCGGTGCCGCTGCGGGCCCGGCCGGTACCCCCGGTGTCACGGCGGCGGGCCGGTTCAGTGGCCCTCGCCGCGCGGCGGCTGGCCGGCGACGAACGTCGCGTCCTTCTCCACCTTGCCGATCTTCGACGCGCCGCCGGGCGAGCCCAGGTCCTCGAAGAACTCGTAGTTGGCGCCCGTGTAGTCCTTCCACTGCTCGGGGACGTCGTCCTCGTAGAAGATGGCCTCCACCGGGCAGACCGGCTCACAGGCACCACAGTCGACGCATTCGTCGGGGTGGATGTAGAGCATCCGGTTGCCCTCGTAAATGCAGTCGACCGGGCATTCCTCGATGCATGCCTTGTCGAGCACATCCACGCACGGCTCGGCGATGATGTAGGTCACCGGTCTTCTCCTCCGCAAGACTCGTCGCGATCACCCGCGACGCTAAGAGCCTAGTATCTCGCCGGGGAGGAGGTCGATCGTGCTCCGACAGCAGGATGTGGGACACCGGATCGTGGTTCGCCGCATTGTGGGGATTCGTGAGGGCCGGCCCCTCTTCTCGGACGCCCTCGGTGAGCTGGTCGAGCTGAGCGAGACCCATCTCACCATCGCCACCGCGCAGGGCCGGCTCCGGGTGCCGGTGGCCGAGGTGCACCGGGCCAAGCGGGTGCCGCCGACCCGCCGGCCCACCGCCTCGGCCGTGGTCGAGCTGGAACTCGCGGCCGACGAGGCGTGGCCCGCCCCGGTACGCGGACAGCTCGGCGACTGGCTGCTGCGCTCCGCCGACGGCTGGACCGGACGGGCCAACTCGGCCCTGCCGGTGGGCGACCCGGACCGGCCGCTGCCGGCGGCGGTCGACGCCATCGAACGCTGGTACGCCGGACACCGCCAACCCGCCATGGTCAACACGCCGTTGCCGCTGGCCGTGCCGGTCGGCGTCGAACTGGACGCCCGGGGCTGGACCGCCCGCCCGCTGACCCTGGTCCAGACTGTTCCCCTGACCACCCTGCTCTCCGACCCGCACCGCACGTCCCCGGAGGGTGGCCCGACCCTGGACGGCGCGGGCCGGGACGGCGACGACCCGCCCGTGGTGCTCGACCCCGCGCCGTCCGAGGAGTGGCTCGCGGTCGCCGCCGGGCGCAAGGGCGGCCTGCCCGACTCCGCCCGGCACATCCTCACCGCCGTGGCCCGGGTCCGCTTCGCCCGGGTGTACGCCGACGGCGTGCTGGTGGCGACGGGCCGGGGCACGGTCACCGGGCAGGGTCGCTGGCTGGGGCTCAGCCTGATCGAGGTGGCCCCGTCGGCTCGCCGGCAGGGGCTGGCCGCCAGGGTCATCCGGGCGCTGGCCGCATGGGGCGCGGCCGAGGGGGCGACGCACGCCTTCCTGCAGGTGGAGCAGCGCAACACTGGGGCGGTGGCGCTCTACCGCAAGCTCGGCTTCACCACCCACCACACCTACCTGACCCGGGTCGCCCCGCCCACCTGACCCGCCCCGTACCGTGACCTGACCCGCCTGGGCACCTTGATCGACTCCTGTGGGCCGATGTTGCGACATCGCACCGGTCCGGATACCGCTATGTGCGTCCCCATGAGTTGATCAAGCCCGGCGGGCGCGCGGGTCAGCGCCGCACCACCCGACGCGGCTTGCCCACGTTGCGCTCGGCGTACCGCCGCAGTTGCTGCGAGCGGTAATCATGGCCGAGCGCGATCAGCACCAGGTAGCCGAGCGCCACGCCGGCCCCGGCGGCGACCAGGTAGAGCCAGATCTGGGCGAAGAACAGCCCCGCGCCGCCACCGAACGGGTTGTTCCCGACCAGCAGCGGGCCGACGAGCACCGTCAGCAGCAGCGCCACGGCCACCGCGGCGGACACGTCGGCACCCCAGCGCGCCGCCGGAACAGCCTTACCCCAGGTGAACACCACCCCGGCGAGGATCAGCCCGACCACGACGAACATGCCCAGCGAGACCCGGTCGGCGGCGGTGTCGTTCCCGTCGAAGCCGAGCTTGATGATCACCCGGGCCACCACGTTGACCGCGAACAGGGCCGCCGCGAGTACGCCGACCGCCCGCCACCGCTGTGTCATCACACGCCTCCCGCCCTACCACCCGCCCCGTCGGCGGGTCTCCTGGCAGGAATATCTACCACCGCAGGCTGTGTGTCGTCATCACCCGTCGTGGCGGCGCGGCTGCGGGCTGAGCATCTGCCGGAACGCCATCACCGCGAACGTCATCGCCCCGGTGGTGATCATCGCCAGCCCGACCCAGTTGTCCCCGGCGACCAGCAGGTCACCCTCGGCGGTCCGGACCGCCGCCACCGCCATCAGCACGAACCACGGCAGCGCCGGCAACGCCACCGCCCACCTGCGGCCGACCGTGGCGTACGCGAACCAGCTCACCGCGACCGCCCCCAGGATGGTGACCACCACCGACACCCCGATCAGCTGCCCGCCGGCCCGGACGGTGGACAGCAGCAGCCCGGTCACGGCGGTGAGCACCCCACCGACCACGGCGACCAGCCCACCGGCCACCCGCAGCACGACGTCGAGCAGGCGGGCCGTCCAGCCGGGCGGCGGCGGGACGGCGGCGGTCTCCTCCTCGACGACCGGCATCGGCGTGGCGGGCAGGGTCACCGGAGCCCGGCCGTCGCCGTGGCCGCCGACGCGTCATCCGCCGGGGCGGCCCGCTCCGGCCGGCGAGCCGTCGCGACCGGCCGTCCGGCCGCCGGATCGGGCCGGTCGCCCGGCAGGTCCGCCGGGTCCGGGTCGATCCCGGCGAACAGGTCGCTCTCCCAGCCGTACGGGCCGTCCCCGGGGCCGCGCTCCCCCACCGCCAGCGTGAAGTACTCCACGCCCATGAACTCCGCGCCGAAGTTACCGGCGATCGCGTACAGCCAGGAGTTGGCCGGGATCTGGGTGGCGTGCGCCCGCATCGCCGCCTCCTTGGCGGCGTGCTGGTCGGTGCCGTCGATCCGGGCGGCGATCTGGTCGTCGGGGGTGCCGAACGGCAGGTCGTCGACGCTGTCGATGGCGGCGAAGGGGTTGTCCGCCGACTCGGTGAAGTGGCTCATCCCGGCCTCCAGGACGCTGCGCGGCATCGCCGTCCAGTAGACCTTGGCCGGAGCGATGCCCTCCGCGCCCGCCAGCTCGTGTGCGCGCATCGCCACCCGGTGCGCCTGGATGTGGTCCGGGTGCCCGTAGAAGCCGTTCGGGTCGTAGGTGACCATGACCTGCGGTCGGACCTCCCGGATCACCTCCAGGAGCAACCCGGCGGCCTCGTCGAGGTCGGCCGACCAGAACGCCCGGGGGTGCCCGTTGGTGGGCATGCCCATCATCCCCGAGTCCCGGTAGCGGCCCGCGCCACCGAGGAACCGGTGGTCGGTGACGCCGAGCGCGGCGCAGGCGGCGGCCAGCTCGCCGATGCGGAACCCGCCGAGCTGGTCGGCCTCGGCGGCGGCGAGCTGCGCCAGCGCCGGCACGTGGATCTCGCCCTCCTCGCCGAGGGTGCAGGTCACCAGCGTGACGTGGGCCCCGGCGGCAGCGTAGTGCGCCATCGTCGACCCGGTGCCGATGGACTCGTCGTCGGGGTGCGCGTGGACCAGCAGGAGGCGTCGGTCGGGCAGCGTCGTCACGACCGTCACTCTAACCGGCGGTCCCCGGGCCCCGGGGCGTACGCGTCCAGGCAGGTAGGCCACATCACGCCCGGCCCGGCTCTACGATCCGGGTTGTGGACTTTCCCGAGCTGGCCGCCCGTACCCGTCGGTTCAGCCACGGGGCGCCGCGCGCCGTTTCCGTGGCCGACGACGGTTCCCGGGTGGTCTTCCTCCGCTCGGGCGGCCCGGAGGACCCGGCCGACGCGCTCTGGGCGCTGGAGACAGCCTCCGCCGAGGAACGGCTGATCGCCGACCCGGCCATGCTGCTCGGCGAGGACGCCGACCCGGCGGCGCTGGCCCCGGGCGAGCGGGCGTTGCGTGAACGCCGCCGGCTCACCGCCGCCGGCATCGGCTCGTACGCCCTGGACGGCGCGGGCCGGGTGGCGGTGTTCGCGCTGGCCGGTCGGTTGTTCCGGGCCGACCTGGTGCACGGCGACGTGATCGAGGTGGCCACCGTCGGGCCGGTGATCGACCCCCGCCCCGACCCGACCGGGCAGCGGGTGGCGTACGTGACCGACGCCGCCGACGGGGTACGCCGGGGCGAGCTGCGGGTGGTCGCCCCGGACGGCACCGACACCCTGCTGGCCGGCGAGGACGGCGGAGTGACCTGGGGGCTCGCCGAGCACGTCGCGGCGGAGGAGTTCGGCCGGTTCCGGGGCTACTGGTGGGCCCCGGACGGACGGACGGTGCTCGCCGCCCGGGTCGACGAGTCCCGGCTGCCCCGCTGGCACCTGCACGACCCGGCGGACCCGGCGACCCCGCCGACCACCGTCGCGTACCCCCGGGCGGGTGGGCCGAACGCCGAGGTCAGCCTGCACCTGCTCGACCTGGACGACGGCTGGGTCGACGTGCACTGGGACCGGGAGACCTACCCGTACCTGACCTCGGTCGACTGGGCCGACGGCAACCCGCTGATCACCGTGCTGCGCCGGTCCCAGCAGCACGGCCTGGTGCTGGCGGTGGACCCGCGCACCGGGGAGACGCAGGTGCACGCCGAGCTGGCCGACCCGCGCTGGGTGGAGCCGATCCCCGGCACCCCGGCGCACCTGCCCGACGGCCGGGTGCTGGTCGGCGGCGAACTGGCCCACGACGGGTACGACGCCCGCTGCCTGTTCGCCGACGGCACCCTGCTCACCCCGCCCTCGCTGTACGTGCGGCGGGTGGTGGGCCGGCTGCCCTCCGGCCCCGGCCCGGCCGACCTGCTGGTGGAGGCGAGCGAGGGCGAACCGAGCCAACGGCACCTCTACCGGGTCCGTACGGTGATCGGTGGTGGGGTGGACGCCCGCCGGATGAGCAGCACCCCCGGCTGGCACACGGCGGCGGTCGGCGGGGACACCCTGGTCGTCGGGACCGCCTCGCTGGACGACGCGGGGACGACCTGGTCGGTGTGGCGCGGCGACGGCGAGGTGGCCCGGCTGCGGTCGCTGGCCGCGACCCCCTCGTCGGCACCCCGGCCGATGCTGGTCCGGGTGACCGACAGGCGGTTACCGACGGCGGTGCTCTACCCGTCCGAGCACGTCAAGGGCACCCGGTTGCCGGTGCTGCTGGACGTCTACGGCGGCCCCGGCCACCAGGAGGTGGTGGCCGCCCGGTCGGCCTGGCTGGAACGGCAGTGGTGGGCGGACTCCGGGTTCGCCGTGGTCACCATCGACAACCGGGGTACGCCGGGCGTGGCGCCGTCGTTCGAGAAGGCGATCCACCGGCGGGTGGCCGACGTGATCCTGACCGACCAGGTGGACGCGTTGACCGCGCTCGCCGGCAAGCACCCCGACCTGGACCTTGCGCGGGTGGCGATCCGGGGGTGGTCGTTCGGCGGCTGGCTGGCCGGGCTGGCGGTGCTGCGCCATCCGGAGCTGTTCCGGTGCGGCATCGCCGGTGCCCCGGTCAGCGACTGGGCGCTGTACGACACCGCGTACACCGAGCGCTACCTCGGCCTGCCCGACGACGGCATCGACGTGTACGGGCACCACTCGCTGGTGGAGCTGGCGGCGGAGCCGCTGCATCCCGGCGAGCCGGCCCGGCCGCTGCTGCTGGTGCACGGCATGGTCGACGACAACGTGGTGGCCGCGCACACGCTGCGGCTGTCGGCGGCGCTGCTGTCGACCGGCCGGCCGCACGCGGTGCTGCCGCTGACCGGGGCCACCCACATGGCGGCCGGAGGGATGTCCGAACGCCTGCTCCGTCTGGAACTCGACTTCCTCCGTACCCACCTGGGCTGAGCCGTGGCCGGACCGTCCCGCCGGACCGGGCCGGGGGTCGCCGGGCGGGCGACCGCGCGGTGCGGCGGCGGGCGGTGGACCGCCGGTCGGGCGGGTCAGCGGGGCGGCGGCCGGGCGACTCAGCCAGCTGCGGATCGCCGGCCGGGCAGGTCAGCCGGCGGTGGGGCGGCGGGCCAGCAGGGCGAAGGCGTTCGGCAGCCGGCCCCGGAAGGCCGCCGCGTCGACGTCGCCCATCCGCCAGAACGGCTCCGCGTACTCGTCGAGCTGCCGGATCTCCAGGCCGGCGGTGACCACGGCGGTGACGATCCGGCCGAGCGTCCACTGCCACATCACCGCCCCGTGGGCCGGGAAACTGTCGTCGGGGCAGACGAACGAGCGGCCGAAGTAGCTGCGGTCGGGTCGGATGCGCGGCTCGTCCAGGTCCCAGGTCCACAGGTCGGTGGCCGGGTGACCGTCGTGGACGAACAGGTGGCCGCCGGGGCGCAGCAGCCGGGCCATCTCCGTGGCCCAGGCGTCGATGTCGGGCATCCAGATCAGCGCGCCCTTGCCGGTGTAGACGAGGTCGACGCAGCCGTCGCGCAGCGGCACGCCGGGGACCGTCCCGAGCAGATAGTGACAGGCGGCGCCGAGGGCGTCGGCGCGCCCCCGCGCGCCCCGGATCGCGTGTTCGCTGTAGTCGACGCCGATCACCAGCCGGGCACCGGCGTCGACCAGGGCGACGTCGTCCTGCCCGTTGCCGCTCTGCGGGTGGACCACCAGCGGGCGGGTCGCCAGGATGTCGCGCAGCAGCGCGCGTTCGCTGGGGACGAGCGTGACGCCGGCCGCCGCCTCGGCCGTCATCTGGTCGTCGGCCCAGACCCGCTCCTGGTGGGCCAGTTCCCAGGCGGTCCGGTTGGCACGCGACGTCGGGTCCATACCCCGAACTGTCCCGACCGACCGCCCGGCGGTCAATCGAATTGCGCCCCTGTCCGGGGGTCGACGCCGACCCGGATCGACTCAACGTCACCGATATAGCGGTATCCGAGCCCCATGACACCCCAACATCGCCCCAATGACCCCACCCGCCCGCTCACGCCCCGCCACGCCCCGCCTTGCCCCGGCGATCAAGAGGTTCGCGTCATCCTGCGGCCGGAATCTGACGCAAACCTCTTGATCATCGGGGTCGGGTGGTGGACGAAGCGACCGAACGTCGGCACGGGGCTGCGGGAGAGGGCAGCGTCGATCACACTTTCGGGGGTCCCGCCCGCCCGACACCCCGGAGACGACATGCAGCCCTTGTACGAGGAGCGAACCGCGCGACGTCGTCCCGGCTGGATGTGGGCCGGGGCTGCTGCTGGGCTGCTGCTCGCCGGGGGGATGTTCGTGGGCAACAGCACCAGGGCCCGAACTCCGGTCGCGGCGAACCGGCCGCCGGGGGAGACGTTCGTGGCCTCGGGCACGGTGCTGCTCGGCGACCGGGGGTCCTTCGTCACCGACGGTCATGGTGGCTGCGCCGGGGCGGGCGGCCACGCCGACGTCCAAGAGGGTGCCCAGGTGGTCATCTTCGCCGGCCTCGGCTTCGCCGGTGGACGGTTGACCGACGCCCGTGCACTCGCCGACGGCACCTGCCAGTTCCGGTTCTCGGTGTCGGGAATTCCGGCCCGCCAGGACAGCTACCTGCTGATGGTTGCCGACCGGGATTCCCGGCAGTACGTCGAACAGGAACTGAAGAGCGCCCTGCTGGCCCTGCGGGTCGACTGACCGCCGGCCCGTCGCGCGACCCGGCCAGCGGCTCGTCGCCGCCCGGGTCGACCGCCCGGGTAGGCACCAGGGCCCAACTCGCGGCGCAGTTCGGTCAGTGGAACGGGCGCATCGCCCTCGTCGATGCGGGCCAGGGCCTCCCGGGCGGCAGCGACGTCGGCGGCATCCTCGGCGCGTTCGATCGTTTCGGCCAGCTCGGCGGGGACGATGGCGGCCAGTCGCTGCCCACGCCGGGTCACGTAGGTGATCCGCCCGGCGTAGTGGGCGCGGGAGACGACGTCCGCAAGACTGTCGCGGGCATCGGAGATCGGCAGTTCGGCGGCGGGCTCGCTCATGGCATCAATTGTCCAACAGAGCCGACGGGCCCCCTCACCATCGGCGTCGGGAGGGAGCCCGGTTCCGGCTCAGTGCGACGTCACTGCTTGACGTGGGCGTTGACGAAGGACGGGTAGCCGAAGACGCTGGAGATGAAGACCCCGCCCACCTTCGAGCCGTGCACCGTGTAGGCCACGTCCACGAAGAGCGGCACCACCGGTGCGTACTCGGTCATGATCCGCCGGTCGAGCTTGCCCCACTCGGGGCCCTGGTCGGCCGGGGGCAGGGCCTGGATGCGGTCGATCTCGGCGTTGACCGCCGGGTCGTTGAAGTACGCCTGGTTGCTGTTGCCCTCGGCCTTGATGGTGCGGCCGTCGTAGAGCACCGGCAGGATCGACGCGCCGCTGGGCCAGTCGGCGGCCCAGTTGCCGATGTAGAGGTCCCACGGGTTGTTCTTCTTCTTGATCTCGTCGAGTTTCGCGTCGTCCGGGATGTTGCGCAGCGTGATCCTGAACCCGGCGCGTTCCAGGTTGGCCTTGAGCTGGGTGCCCATCTGCTGCTCGGTGGTGTTGTCGGCCACCCCGAGGACCAGCTCCGGGGTCTTGCCGGCGAGCAGTTCCTTGGCCTTGTCGACGTCGCCGTTGGCGCCGGCCGGGTAGGCGTCGTACGCCTGGTAGCCGATGGTGGACGGCGGCATCAGGGTGGTCATCGGCTGGGCGACGGTCTGCCCGCCGAGCGCCTTGACCAGGCCGTCGCGGTCGATGGCGTAGTTGAGCGCCCGGCGGACGGCGAGGTCGGTGACCCGCTGGTTGTTGATGACGAGCTGGTTGGCGCTCGGCGTCGGCGACAGGACGCTGCGGGACTTGAGGCCCCGGTCCTGGGCGACCCGGGCGACCAGCGAGGCCGGCACGTAGTTCCAGGCCAACGCGCTCTGGTCGGCGCCGTTGTCGGCGATCACCCGGTTGACGGCCGCGTCGGCGGTCGGCCCGAAGGTCCACACGAACTGGTCCGGGTACTGGTGGCGGACCGGGTCGGTGGCGGCGTCCCAGTGCGGGTTGCGGTCCAGGGTGAGCTGCACCCCGGCCTGGTTCTTGGCGATCTTGTACGGCCCGGAGGAGAACGGCCGCTGGTCCAGGTTGACGCCGGTGTCCTGGTCCGGCCGCAGCGGCGCGGTGGTCGGCAGCGAGACCGCGAACGGCAGGTCACAGCGGGGCTTGGCGAACTCGAACCGCAGCGTCTTCGCATCCGGGGTGGTCAGCCCCGGCGGCAGCGACGTCTTGTTCTTCTTGAAGTCCCACTTCGTGTCGTACTGCGGGGTGTCGGCCAGCCACTCCTGGAGGTAGGTGGGGCCGCCGGTCAGGTCGGGGTCGAAGGAGCGGGCGATGCCGTACGCGATCTCCCGGGACGTGATCGGGCTGCCGTCCTCGAACTTCACCCCGTCCTTGATGGTGAACTCCCAGACCCGGCAGTCGCTGTTCACGTTGTTGCCCGGGTTCTGCGCCAGGTCACCGACGAGGACCAGGCCACCGTTGCCGTCGTCCTTCCAGGTGGTCAGGTAGCGGGCGAACAGCGGGTTGGCCATCAGGCCGGCGAACGAGTACGTCCGCTGCGGGTCCAGGTGGGAGATGGGGGTCTCCCGGATGATGGTGAAGGTGCCGCCCCGGGTCGCCCCCTCGACCTCGGCGGCGGGCCCCTGGGAGTCCTTCGGGTCGGTGGCGATCACCCCGGTCTGCTGCCGGCCGGTGTCCACCGTGGTGCCCTCGCCGGTGTTCTCCGAGCAGGCCCCCAACGCCACCACCAGGGCGATCGCCCCGCCGACGGCGGCTGCTGCGCGTGGTCGCATCTCCTACCTCCTCCACCCGGTCACCGGCGGGGTGACCGCCGACGTCCGGGGATCGTCAAGAAGAAAAACTTCGGACTGTTTAGCAGATTCCGGCAACTTCCACCGCCCGACGGGCCGGTCAGCGCAACCGCACCCGGGGATCGATCGCCGCGTAGAGCACGTCCACCAGCATGTTCGCCAGCACCACGAAGACCGCCGCGATCAGCACGGTCGCCATGATGGTGGGCAGGTCACCGGCGCGTACCGCGTCGACCGCCGTACGGCCCATACCGCCCAGGCCGAAGGTCGTCTCGGTGATCACCGTGCCGCCCAGCGCGCCGCCGACGTCCAGGCCGGCGATCGTCACCACCGGCGTGATCGCCGCGCGCAGCGCGTGCCGCCCGTACACCGTGCGTCTGGCCAGGCCCTTGGCCCGCGCGGTACGGACGAAGTCCTCCGACAACGTCTCCAGCATCTGCGCCCGGGACAGCCGGGCGTAGATCGCCGAGAACAGGAACGCCAGCGCCAGCCAGGCCAGCACCAGCCCACCGGCCCACCGGAGCGGGTCCTCGGACAACGGCGTGTAGCTCGGCACCGGCAGCCAGTGCAGCGTGTAGACGAACACCAGCAGCAGCACCGCCCCCACGAAATAGAGCTGCAACGACGCCCCGGCCAGCGAGAAGCCGATCGCCGCCCGGTCCAGCCAGGTGCCCCGGCGCAGTGCCGAGACCATGCCCAGGCCCACCCCGAGCAGCAGCCACAGCACCGCCGCCGGTACGACGATGCTCAACGTCACCGGCAGCACCCGGGCGATGGTGTCGCTGACCGCCTCGTTGGACACGTACGACCAGCCCAGGCAGGGTGCGTCGCACCTGCCGCCCTGGGCGCTGCCGAGATCCCGGCCGGTCACGATGCCCTTCATGTAGCCGGCGTACTGGCTGATCAGCGGGTCGCGCAGGCCCAGCTCCTGACGGACCCGCTCCAGCCGCTCCGGGTTGCAGTTCTTGGGGCACATGCCGGTGACCGGGTCGCTGGGCAGGGCGAAGAACATCAGGAAGCTGAGCACGCTGACCGCGAAGAGCGTCAACACCGCCGAGAAGAGCCGCTTGACCAGGAACCGCGCCATCGCCGGGCCCTCCTACCGGGACGACTTCGGGTCGAGCGCGTCGCGCAGCGCGTCACCGAAGAGGTTGAAGGCGAACACGAGCGCGAAGATCGTGATGCCGGGGAAGAAGACGTACGCCGGGTCGGTCTGGAGGTAGTCCAGGCTGCGGTAGATCATCCGACCGAAGCTGGGGGTGGCGTCGGTCAGCCCGACCCCGATGAACGACAGCGCCGCCTCACTGGTGATGTACGCCGGTACCGCCAGCGAGAAGGACACCAGGATCGGCGCCCAGAGGTTCGGCAGCAGTTGCCGGAACAGCATGTGTCCCAGCCCCGCGCCGCTGGCCCGCGCCGCCTCCACGAACTCCCGCTCGCGCAGCGCGATCACCTGTCCGCGTACCAGCCGGGCGGTGCTCGTCCAGCCGAACAGTGCGAAGATGGCGATCAGCACCCCGATCTGGAACGCGGCCGGCACCTCCTCGCGCTGGCCGTAGAAGCGCAGCGCGATGGTGGGCGTCAACGCCAGCGCGATGATCAGGAACGGCATCGCCAGGGTCAGGTCGGTGACCCAGTTGACCACCGCGTCCAGCCAGCCGCCCAGGTAGCCGGCGACGGTGCCCAGCACGACCCCGATAACCGCCGTGGTCACCGCGGCCGCCACGGCGATGAACAGCGAGGTACGCAGCCCGTGCACCAGCCGGATGAAGATGTCCCGGCCCAGCCCCGGCTCCAGCCCGAACCAGTGTTCCCCGGTCACCCCGCCGGCATAGCCGAGCGGCATCCCGAACCCGTCCAGCCGGGACTGGAACTGTTCCCGGGGGCCGATCCCGTACCCCCACTCGATCAGCGGCACGGCGAGCGCCACCAGCACGAAGAACACCAGCATCCCGCCGCTGACCAGGCCGGTGCGGTCCCGCCGCAGCCGGGCCCAGGCGAGTTGGCCGGGCGAGCGCCCGACGAACCCGGACCCGGGCCGGTCGCCACCCGTCGCGGCCTCGGCCCCGACCTCGGCCAGCGTCGCCGGGTCGACCGGGGACACACTCATGTCGCCACCTCCTCGGTGTCGCCGCCGACCCGACCCGCACCGGCCGGCGGCGGTCCGGTCTCCGGGAAATGGCAGGCGGTGGCGTGCCGGCGGTCGCCGTCGACCACCAGCGTCGGCTCCTCGCGGGCGCAGACGTCGCGCGCCCGGGGGCACCGGGTGCGAAACCGGCAGCCCGACGGCGGGTCCAGCGGCGTGGGCACGTCCCCGGTCAGCCTGATCCGCCCCGCCCCACCCGGCGCGGTCACGTCCGGGACGGCCGACAGCAGCGCCCGGGTGTACGGGTGCCGGGGAGACCGGTAGATGTCGTCCCGGTCGCCGATCTCGACGATCCGGCCCAGGTACATCACCGCGACCCGCTGGCAGAAGTGCCGCACCACGGCCAGGTCGTGCGCGATGAACACGAACGCCAGTCCGAGGTCGCGTTGCAGGTCCCGCAGCAGGTTCACCACCTGCGCCTGGATCGAGACGTCGAGCGCGGAGACCGGTTCGTCGGCGACGATCAGCTTCGGCCGCAGGGCCAGCGCGCGGGCGATCCCGATCCGCTGCCGCTGCCCGCCGGAGAACTCGTGCGGGTAGCGGTTGTAGTGCTCCGGGTTCAGCCCGACCAGTTCCAGCAGCTCGCGGACCCGCCGCCGCACCCCGCCTGGCGGGTCGATCCCGTTGACCTGCAACGGCATCGCCACGATCCGCCCGACGGTGTGCCGGGGGTTCAGCGAGGCGTACGGGTCCTGGAAGATGATCTGGAGGTCCTGCCGCAGTGGACGCAGCGCACGCCGACGGGCGTGGGTGATGTCCCGGCCGGCGAACTCGATCGTCCCGGCGGTCGGCTCCAGCAGCCGGACCAGCATCCGGCCGGTGGTGCTCTTGCCGCAGCCGGACTCCCCCACCAGGCCCAACGTCTCGCCGGGCCGCACGTCGAAGTCCAGCCCGTCCACCGCCCGCACCAGCCCGCGCGACCGCAGGCCGGTGCGGACCGGGAAGTGCTTGGTCAACCCCCGCACCCGCAACAACGGCTCACCGGCGCTCACCGGCCCGCCCTCCGCTCGCGACCGCGGCACGTCCGTCGTGCTCACCGGGACACCCCCGCCCCGGGAACGGCCTGGTGGGAGAGGGCCGCGCGATCACCGGCGGGAAGGTGGCAGGCGACCAGGTGGCCGGCCGCGCCCGCCGGGCCGAGCGCCGGCACCACCGTGCGGGAGCGGTCACCTGCGTACCGGCAGCGCGGGTGGAACGCGCAGCCGGACGGCAGGTCGATCAGCGAGGGCGGGTTGCCGGGGATGGGCACCAGGTCCGCGTCCGGGTCGCCGCGCAGCGACGGCACGCTGGAGAGCAACCCCCAGGTGTACGGGTGCTGCGGCCGGCGGAGCACCTGCGTCACGCTCCCCCGCTCGACCACCCGCCCGGCGTACATGACCAGCACGTCGTCGGCGACCTGGGCGACCACCCCCAGATCGTGGGTGATCAGCACGATCGCGGTTCGGAACTCGGCCTGCAGGTCGGCGAGCAGGTCGAGGATCTGGGCCTGCACCGTCACGTCCAGCGCGGTGGTCGGCTCGTCGGCGATGACCAGGGCCGGGTCGTTGACCAGCGCCATCGCGATCATCGCCCGTTGCCGCATGCCGCCGGAGAACTCGTGCGGGTACTGGTCGTAGCGGCGGGCCGGCTGCGGGATGCCCACCCGGTCGAGCATGTCCACCGCACGGGCCCGCGCCGCCCGCCGTCCGGCCCGGGGGTGGTGCACCCGGTACGCCTCGGCGATCTGCCGCCCCACGCTGTAGTAGGGGTGCAGCGCGGAGAGCGGGTCCTGGAAGATCATCGCCACGTCCCGGCCGCGCAGCCGGCGTACCTGCTCCTCGGGAAGGCCGACGAGTTGCCGCCCGCCGACGCTGATCGTGCCGGTGACGGTGCCGCGTCGGGGGTCGTGCAGGCCGAGCACGGCCAGCGCCGTGACGCTCTTGCCGGAGCCGGACTCGCCGACGATGCCGAGCGTCCGGCCACGCGGCACCGCGAAGGACACCCCGTCCACCGCACGCACCACGCCGTCGGCCGTGTCGAACCGCACCCGAAGGTCGTCCACCCGCAGGTACGGGTCGTCTCCTGCCTTCGGACTGTCCACGACCGCCTCCCCGGGGTTGTAGGGAACCTACAACAAAGAGCCGAGGCTGAAAATAAGCTACGGAGCGGGAGCTGTCACCGGACCACAGCGTAGTCGCCGCCCGGTGTCGTCGCCGTCCGGTCGCACCCGGGGTGCGACCATGGGCGAGGTGCCCGGTGGAGGATGCCCGGCGACACGAGGTGGAGGTGACCGGCCATGACCGCAGCGGTGTTCGGCCACGACGGACCGTGGACCGAAGAGGAGTACCTCTCCCTCGGCAAGACGTCCCAACGCGTCGAACTCTTCGACGGGAGCCTCCACGTGACCCCAGCGCCAACCCCCCGCCACCAGAACATCTCGGGAGAACTCCGGGCCGCGCTACGGCAGCCGGCCCGCAGTGCGCACCTGCGGGTCCTGGAGGCGGTCAACGTCCGCCTCAAGCCGGGTCGGATCACCATTCCCGATCTCGTCGTCACCGGCGAGATCGACTTCGACGAGGTCTACGTCGAGGCGCACGACGTCCACCTGGTGTGCGAGATCATCTCGCCCGGCAACGCGGCGACCGACAAGGTCCTCAAGATGCACTATTACGCCACCGCCGGGATCGAGTGGTACCTGCTGGTCGAGCAGCAGAACGGCAACCTGCACCTCTACCGCCGACACGGCCGGCACTACCTGGAGCACGCGGTCGCCAAGGTCGGGGAGACGCTCGACCTCACGGAGCCGGTGCGGGCCACGATCCGACCCGAGGATCTGCTGCCCTGACGGATGTCGGTGGACTGGCCTAGGGTCGGTCCATGACCGAGTTCGACGCGGCGGCCGCAGCCGTACAGGCCGCTCTCGACGCGGGCGCCCGGTATGCCGACGCCCGGGTGATGCACCTGCGCTACGAGTCGATGTCCGCGCGCAACGGCGCGATCGAGGAGCTGACCCAGGACGAGAGCCTCGGCCTGGGCGTACGCGCGCTGGTCGGGTCGGGGTGGGGCTTCCATGCCGTACCCGAGCTGTCCGACGCGGCGGCCCGCGCGGCCGGCCGGCGGGCCGCGGAGGTCGCCGCCGCGAGCGCCCGGGTGGCCGGCCCACCGATCACCCTGGCCCCGGCCGAGCCGGTGGTGGCGAGCTGGGCCTCCGACTGCGCGGTCGATCCGCTCGGCGTGCCGCTGTCCGACAAGGGTGACCTGCTGGTCCGGGCCACCGGGGCGGCGCGCGGGCAGGGGGCCGACCTGGCCGAGGGGCTCTACCAGATCTGGGACACCCGCAAGTGGTTCGTCTCCAGCGAGGGGCACCGCATCGACCAGCACATCCGCGAGTGCGGCGGCGGCATCTCGGCCACCTCGATCGGCGAGCACGAGACCCAGCGCCGCTCCTGGCCGAGCTACCGGGGCCAGTACGGCACCACCGGGTGGGAGCTGGTCGAGTCGCTCGACCTGACCGCGCACGCCGCCCGGATCGCCGACGAGTCCCGGGCGCTGCTCACCGCGCCGGAGTGCCCGGCCGGCGAGACCGACCTAATCCTGGGCGACGAGCAACTCGCGTTGCAGATCCACGAGTCGGTCGGGCACGCCATCGAGCTGGACCGCATCCTCGGCTGGGAGGCCGCCTTCGCCGGCACCTCGTGGCTCGACCTGGCCCAGCTCGGATCGCTGCGCTACGGCTCCGAGCTGATGAACGTCACCATCGACCCGACGATCCCCGGCGCCCTGGGCAGCTTCGGCTTCGACGACGAGGGCTCCCCGGCGGTCAAACGCGACGCGGTACGCGAGGGCCGCTGGGTCGGGGTGCTCGCCGGCCGGGACTCGGCCGCCGTCGCCGGCCTCGGTTACGGCGGCAGCGTACGGGCCGACGGCTGGGCCCGACTGCCGATGGTGCGGATGACCAACGTGGGCCTGGAACCCGGCCCGCACACCCTCGACGAGATCATCGCGGCCACCGACGACGGGGTGCTGATGGACGTCAACCGGTCCTGGTCGATCGACGACCGGCGGCTGAACTTCCAGTTCGGCTGCGAGATCGCCTGGGAGGTGCGCAACGGCCGGCGCGGCCGGATGCTGCGCAACCCCACCTACACCGGCATCGGGCCGCTGTTCTGGCGGTCGATGGACATGCTCTCCTCCGAGATCGTCCCGTGGGGCACCCCGAACTGCGGCAAGGGCCAGCCCGGCCAGATCGGCCACACCGGGCATCCGGCCGCGCCGGCCCGGTTCCGGGGCGTCCGGGTGGGGGTGCGGGCATGACCGGCCTGCGCGACACCGGGGCGACCGAGCTGGACGTCGCCGCCCGGGTGGTGGAGCTGGTCCACGAGATCGCCGGCCCGGCCGCCGAGGCCGAGGCCACCGTCGTCCGGCACGATCTGGCGTTGACCCGGTTCGCCAACTCGTTCATCCACCAGAACGTCGCCGAGTCGCAGCTGACGGTCCGGCTGCGGGTGCACGTCGACGGGCGGACGGCCGCCGGGGGCGGCAGCCTGGTCGGCCCGGACGGGCTGCGGGCCCTGGTCGGGCGGACCCTCGCCGCGGCCCGGCTCTGCCCGCCCGACCCGGCCTGGCCGGGGCTGACCCCACCGTCGGCGGTGCGCTCCAACGGCCTGCTCGACGAGGCCACCGCCTACGCCGAGCCGGCGGCCCGCGCCGACCGGGTCCGGGCCTTCGTCGACGCGGTGGGCGGGCTGGAGGCGGCCGGGTACTGCCGCACCGCCTACCGGTCGGGGGCGTTCGCCAACTCGGCCGGCCAGGCGGCGCAGGGGCGCACCACCGAGGCGGCGATGGACGGCATCGCCCGCGCGGGCGGCGCGGACGGGGTGGCCCGGCTCTGCGCCGGCCGCCTCGACGAGGTGGACGGCACGGCCCTGGGGGTCCGGGCGGCGGCGAAGGCACGGGCCGCCGCCGACCCGGTCGAGCTGCCCCCGGGCCGGTACGAGGTGGTCCTCGAACCGGCCGCCGTGGCCGACCTGTTGCAGAATCTCGCCTGGTACGGCTTCAACGGCAAGCGGCACGTCGAGGGCCAGTCGTTCGCCCGGCCCGGCGTCGCCCAGTTCGATCCGGCGGTGACCCTGGTCGACGATCCGACGTACGGCGGGGCGATGCCGTTCGACCTGGAGGGCACCCCACGTGCGGCGCTGACCCTGGTCGAGGCGGGCACCACCCGCGCGGTGGCCCACGACCGGCGCAGCGCCGCCGGTGCGGGCACGGCGTCGACCGGCCACGGGGCGTCGGGCGGCGCCACCTTCGGCCCGATCCCCCGTAACCTCCGGATGCCCGGCGCGGGCACGGCGGCGGCCGGCGGGGGTCCGGACGGCGGCGCGGCGGGCCCGGGGAGCGGGGGCGGCCCGGTCGCGGGGGCGGTGGCGGACGCGGACACCGCCGCGCTGGTCGCGCCGATGGCCCGGGGGCTGCTGGTCAGCGACTTCTGGTACACCCGGGTGCTCGATCCGAAGAGTCTGGTGATCACCGGGTTGACCCGCAACGGGGTGTGGCTGGTCGAGGACGGCGTACCGGTGCGGGCGGTGCGGAACTTCCGGTTCACCGAGGCGTACCCCCGGGCGCTGGGGCCGGGAGCGGTGCTCGGCCTCGGCCGGCGGCCGGTCCGCCAGCCGGACCGGTTCGACGGCGGCTGGTGGGAGGGGCCGCCACTGCGGCTGGCCTCGTGGAACTTCACCGGCGGCGCGTCCGGCTGACCGGTGCCGCGACGCCCGCTCGGCCGGCCCCGCACCCGCCTGACACCCACGGGACATTGATCATGGCTCGGGTCTTTCCAAGGTGCGGGACACACGGGACACTGCGTTGCGCGGCCCGATCGTGATGATCGGCGTAACGTGTGTCACTTAGCTGCGCCGATGTCCCGGCGCGGCAGCCTGCTTGCGCACCACGCGGCAGTGGACACGGTCCGGCCGGTCCACTGACCGGCACGGAACGTGAACCGCCGCCCGCGAGGGCCCGTCCCGTCAGGAAGACGACTCGAATGACATCAACGGCAACGAAGCCGCGGGGGGCGCGGGCGCGCGCCGCCATCGCGGCGAAGACGTTGCGGACCGACCGCTGGTGGTTCGCCCCCCTGATCACCGTCGTCGGGCTCAGCGCCTGGGTGGCGTACGCGACCGTCCGGGTGTTCATGCACAAGTGGTACTGGGTGGACCAGTACCACTACCTGACGCCGTTCTACTCCCCCTGTGTGACCGACCGGTGCGTCGAGGGCTCCTCGCACTTCGGCAGTTTCCTGCCCGGCTGGTGGATCATCCCGGATGCGGCGCTGACCCTGCCGTTCCTGCTGCTGTTCCGGTTGACCTGCTACTACTACCGCAAGGCGTACTACCGGTCGTTCTGGCTGTCGCCGCCGGCCTGCGCGGTGCCGGACGGGCACAAGTCCTACTCCGGGGAGACCCGCTTCCCGCTGCTCGGGCAGAACCTGCACCGCTACTTCTTCTACGCCGCCGCGCTCATCTCGCTGATCAACACCTGGGACGCGGTCCTGGCCTTCCACTCACCGGAGGGCTTCGGCTTCGGGCTGGGCAACATCATTCTGCTGGGCAACGTGGTGATGCTGTGGGCGTACACCATCTCCTGCCACTCCTGCCGGCACATCATCGGCGGGCGGCTCAAGCACTTCTCCGCGCACCCGGTGCGGTACCGGGCCTGGACGTTCGTGTCCAAGCTGAACACCCGGCACATGCAGCTCGCCTGGATCACCCTCGGCACGCTGGCCTTCACCGACTTCTACGTGATGGCCGTCGCCGCCGGCTGGTTCACCGACCTGCGGTTCATCAACTAGAGGGCGCGGCGACATGACCACTACCACTCGCATCGAACGACACCACTACGACGTCGTCGTGATCGGGGCCGGCGGCGCCGGCCTGCGCGCGGCGATCGAGGCCCGGCTCGCCGGCAAGAAGACCGCGATCATCTCCAAGTCGCTCTTCGGCAAGGCGCACACGGTGATGGCCGAGGGCGGCGCGGCGGCCGCGATGGGGAACGTGAACAGCCGGGACAACTGGCAGGTGCACTTCCGCGACACCATGCGCGGCGGCAAGTTCCTCAACAACTTCCGGATGGCCGAGCTGCACGCGAAGGAGTCGCCGCAGCGGATCTGGGAGCTGGAGACGTACGGGGCGCTCTTCGACCGGACGAAGGACGGCAAGATCTCCCAGCGCAACTTCGGCGGGCACGAGTACCCCCGGCTGGCGCACGTCGGTGACCGCACCGGCCTGGAGCTGATCCGCACCCTCCAGCAGAAGATCGTCTCCCTCCAGCAGGAGGACAAGCGCGACCTCGGCGACTACGAGGCCCGGATCAAGGTCTTCGCCGAGACCACGATCACCGAGCTGCTGCTCGACGGCGACCGGGTGGCCGGGGCGTTCGGCTACTACCGGGAGTCCGGCGAGTTCATCCTGTTCGAGGCGCCGGCGGTGGTGCTGGCCACCGGCGGGGTCGGCCGGTCCTACAAGGTCACCTCGAACTCCTGGGAGTACACCGGGGACGGGCACGCGCTGGCGCTGCGTGCCGGGGCCACCCTGATCAACATGGAGTTCCTCCAGTTCCACCCGACCGGCATGGTCTGGCCGCCCTCGGTGAAGGGCATCCTGGTCACCGAGTCGGTCCGGGGCGACGGCGGCGTGCTGAAGAACTCCGACGGCAAGCGGTTCATGTTCGACTACGTCCCCGACGTCTTCCGCAAGCAGTACGCGGAGACCGAGGAGGAGGCGGACCGCTGGTACACCGACCCGGACAACAACCGGCGCCCGCCGGAGCTGCTCCCCCGCGACGAGGTCGCCCGCGCGATCAACAGCGAGGTCAAGGCCGGTCGGGGTACGCCGGCCGGCGGCGTCTACCTCGACATCGCCTCCCGGCGTTCGGCCGAGGAGATCCGTCGCCGGCTGCCGTCGATGTACCACCAGTTCAAGGAGCTGGCCGACGTCGACATCACGGCCGAGCCGATGGAGGTCGGGCCGACCTGCCACTACGTGATGGGCGGCGTCGAGGTGGACCCGGACTCGGGGGCCGCGTACGGCACCGTGCAGGGGCTGTTCGCCGCCGGTGAGGTCTCCGGTGGCATGCACGGCTCCAACCGGCTCGGCGGCAACTCCCTGTCCGACCTGCTGGTCTTCGGCAAACGGGCGGGCGGGCACGCGGCGTCGTACACCGATCAGTTGACCTCGCGCCCGAAGGTGCCGGTGAGCGCGGTGGAGACCGCCGTGGAGACGGCGCTGGCGCCGTTGCAGCGGGACACCGGGGAGAGCCCGTACACCCTCCAGCAGGACCTCCAGGCGGTGATGGGGGATCTGGTCGGGATCATCCGCCGGGAGGGTGAGCTGGTCGACGCCCTGCGCCGGCTGGCCGAGCTGCGCGAGCGGGTGGCGAAGGTGAGCGCGGTCGGCGGCCGGCGCTACAACCCGGGCTGGCACCTGGCGCTGGACCTGCGCAACATGCTGGTCGTCTCGGAGTGCACCGCGAAGGCTGCGCTGGAGCGGCAGGAGTCGCGCGGCGGGCACACCCGGGAGGACTTCCCGACCATGGACCCGAAGTGGCGTCGGGTCAACCTGGTCTGTGCGCTCGACGGGGACACCGTCCGGCTGGAGCACAAGCCGCTGCCGAAGATGCGGGCCGAGCTGATCGGCCTCTTCGACCGTACCGAGCTGGCCAAGTACCTGACCGACGAGGAGCTGGCCGACTTCGACGCCCTCACCGAGGAGGCGAACTGATGGGAAGCAAGAGGGAGTTCCGCATCTGGCGGGGCGACGAGACCGGCGGTGACCTCCAGGACTACTCGGTCGAGGTGAACGAGGGCGAGGTCGTCCTCGACGTCATCCACCGGCTCCAGGCCACCGACGCGCCGGATCTGGCCTGCCGGTGGAACTGCAAGGCCGGCAAGTGCGGCTCCTGCTCGATGGAGATCAACGGCAAGCCCCGGTTGAGCTGCATGACGCGGATGTCGACGTTCGAGGAGTCCGAGACCGTCACGGTCACCCCGCTGCGCACCTTTCCGGTGATCCGGGACCTGGTCACGGACGTCTCGTTCAACTACGAGAAGGCGCGGGAGACGCCGGCCTTCGCCCCGCCGGCCGACCTGGCCCCGGGCGAGTACCGGATGCAGCAGGTCGACGTGGAACGCTCGCAGGAGTTCCGCAAGTGCATCGAGTGCTTCCTGTGCCAGAACGTGTGCCACGTGATCCGTGACCACGAGGAGAACAAGCCGGCCTTCTCCGGCCCCCGGTTCTTCATCCGGGCCGCCGAGCTGGACATGCACCCGCTGGACGCGAAGACCGACCGCAAGCAGTACGCGCAGCAGGAGCAGGGGCTCGGCTTCTGCAACATCACCAAGTGCTGCACCGAGGTCTGCCCCGAGCACATCAAGATCACCGACAACGGGATCATCCCCATGAAGGAACGGGTCGTCGACCGCAGGTACGATCCCCTGGTATGGCTCGGTAGCAAGATCTTCCGTCGGGGCGAGACGCCCCCGAGCACCGCGAACAGCGGGGGAAAGGGGTCCGTGGTGCACAGCGGCGCCCGTCAGGCTGGAGTCCACTCGCACGCCGGAGGCTCCGGCGACCCGGCCGCAGAGGCCCAGGCCCAGCAGGGCGTGAACTGGCACCGCGAGGTCCCGCACCCGACCATGCCGGCGGTCGACGACCGGGGCAAGCTCCCGCTGACGGAGTTGACCTTCGACCGGGCGGCGGCCCCGTCGCCGTTCGGCGACGACGTCACCTTCCCGCTGCCGCCGGAGCACCTCAACTTCGCCCACCCGAGCCAGGACGAGAAGCACTGAACCGGCCTGACGGGCACTGAACCGGCCCGACAGGCACCGGGCCGGACGAACGGCACCGGGCCGGGACGGCCGGGCACCACTCGGCGCGACATCCGCCGGAGCGGGCACGACGAGGTCGACGGGGGTCGACGGCACACGCCGTCGGCCCCCGTCGCCGTCCCGGCCCGGTACCCGCCGCCGTCAACCGGCGGCCAGCAGCGGGCGGAGGGCGGCGACGATGGGCACGTCGGCGGGCAGCCAGGTGACGCTGTGCAGTTCGTCGGCGGTCAGCCAGCGCATCGCGGAGTGCTCCAGCGCGCGCGGCTGGTCGCCGTGTAGCAGGCGTGCCGCGTACACCTTCAGCACCGACCGGCCGTGGGCCATCCGGACGTCCCGGCCGACCCGGTCGCCGATCTCCACCCGGACGGCCAACTCCTCGGCGCACTCGCGGACCAGCGCCGCCGTCTCGCTCTCGCCCGGCTCGACCTTGCCGCCGGGGAACTCGAACATGCCGGCGACCTCGGGGGGCGCGGTACGCGCGCAGGCGAGTACCCGCCCGGCGGAGATGATCGCCGCTCCTACGACCACCCTCGGCTCACGCCTGTCGCTCGGTCCGTTTTCGCTACGCCGTTCGGTCTGCACGGGCGTCCAGCGTGCCAGATCAATCGTCGGTTTGGGTACCGTGGCCGACCGGTAGGCCAATAAGAGACGGAAGTGTGGGCGTGGACACACCGCCATCAGGCCGACAGACTGTTAACACCACGAGGACACGGGACGGCGACGATTTGGCCACAAGCCGGCAACGGCGCCTGGGAGGTGCGGTGATGCGCGCGCTGTTCACCAGTCGAAGCAAGCACGACTATCTCAGTGACGCCCTCACGCTCCTGCACGGGTGGACCCGCGACGGAGAGCAGATCCGCCGCACCCTGGTCATGGACGACACCCAGCACGCGGCGCTGACCGAACGGGTCAAGGTCGTCGCGGACGCGCTGCGGCTGCGACCGGACATCAGCCGGCGGGACACCGAGACCCGGATCCGGGTCGGGCACGGTGACGGGGAACCACTCACCGAGGGTGAGGTGCTGCTCGCCGCGCGGATCGAGGACGCGTACCGCGCGGTGATGGCGGACTGAACGCCCGGCGGCGACGCAGGCCCGCCCGCTTGCGCCATCGTCGACCCCCTCGTCAGTCGCGTCCCCGCCAGCCAGCCTAGAGCCGTCCGGCGCTCGACCCGCTCGGCGGAACGTCCGACCCGTCCACGCCGAGTGGTCGGAACACCACCCTCGGTCGGCTCAGCGCATCGGCTCGCCCTGCGCCGTCGGCAACCCCAGCGCCTGGCGTACGGCCAGTTCGGTGGCCGGGTCCGGATGCTGCCCGGCCTGCGCGACCACCTGGAGCAGCCGGCCCCGGTCGGGTTCGCCGTCGGCGTCCCGCCAGGCCGGCTCGTCCTGCTCCATCTCGGTGAGCAGCCGCTCCATCGCCGGGCGGACGGCCTCCGGCCAGGTCTCCCGGCGCAGCCGGAACCACATGTCGGTGTGGATGGTCTCAGCCCGCCGCACCGCGTCCCGCAACCCGGCCGGGGTGCTGGTCGGCGCACCGGCCACCAGGGCGGCCCGCTCCTGCGTCCAGTCCCGGCTGGCCAGCAGGTAGCCGAGCTGCGCCGGGTCGAGCACCGTGGTGTCCATCCGCAGCGACCGGGACAACCCGCCCGGAGCGGTCAGGTAACAGGTGATGGTGGGGTCGGTGGACCAGTCGACCCGGGTCGGCAGGTACCAGCTCAGCCGCACCTCGGCCGGCAGGCCCAGTGGATCCACCACGTAGCTGCGCTGCCGCTGCCGGCACAGCGTCTCGGCCCGCTCGGAGAGTGCCGCCGCACCGGGGTACCGCTCGTCGGCGGAACGCTCGTAGGCGGGGAAGTCGTCGACGTACTCGGCGTGGTGCGGGACGTCGCAGGCGACCCGGGTGACCTCCTCGGGCGCGGTCCGGCTGGCGGTGGCACCGGACGGCACCCGGAAACAGTCCCCCACCCGCAGCCCGCGAAGCCCGGGGTCCGGGTCGGACGCGGTCATCGTGACGCCCAGAGCCACCAGCCCGGCCAGCACCCAGCCACCGAGCAGCACCAGCCCGGCGATCACCAGGCCCCGGCCCCGCTCGCCGTCCCGCCTGATCCGGCGCAGCGCGAACCCGGCGGTGACCGGGGCCAGCACCCCGCCGAGCAGGCCCAGCACCAGCGTGACCACGGCCAGCCGGTTCAGCCGGCCCCGGGCGGCGGGACGCTGCGGCCACGGCTCCCAGTCGGGCACGGCATCCGACGCCCGGCCCGCCTCCGCGTCCCCGGTGCCGCCCGGGGCCGGGTCGCCGCCCGGGGCCGGTGCCTCACCGCCGGCGGGGGCCTGAGCCTTGGCGGCGGGGGCCGGGGTCACCGCAGGGGACGGGGGCGCGTCGGCACCGTCGGGGGCCGGGGTCGCCGCGTCGGCCGGGGCCGCGTCGTCGACGCCGACCGAGGTGTCCGGCGGCTCCGGCCGCGACTCGTCGGCGGGCTGCGTCTCGGAACGTTCGCTGGTCACACCGCTTCCCTCCCCCGTCGCCCGCGTCCGGCCAGGCATGGGGAGACTAGTCGACCGGGCTGACGGGCGGACAACGGCCGACACTGGCGCCCACTTCCTACCGTGGAACCCATGGCAAATGTGACGTACGACCGCAAGGAGCAGTTCCAGCAGATCCGCAGTGGACTACTCGACGGCGAACAGATCATCGCCGTCTACGACGCCATCGGCACCGGCACCGGGTTCATCGGCCTGACCGACCGGCGGGTGATCATCCAGGACCGGTCGTTCGTGGGCAAGAAGTTCGCGATCACCAGCATCCCGTATTCGAAGATCACCAGCGTGAGCGTGGTGAGCAACAAGTCGTGGGGCGGGGAGTTCTTCTCCACCGGCTCGATCGCCGTGCACGTCGGCACCCACACCTACGAGGTGGAGTTCCGGGGCGCGCAGAAGAGCCACCACGTGCACAACGTGATCCTGCACTACATCTCCTGACCACCGGCCCGCCCGCCGACGCCCCGGCCTCCCGGCGGCCACCTCACGGCCGGCGGGCGGGACCACCCGTGGCGATCAGGGCGTCGAGGATGTCCCGGGCCGCGGTGAGCCGCTGGATGGACGCGGTGATCCGGGCCCGTTCCCCGGCCAGGCCGTCGAGCAGTTCGGGGCAGGTGGGGGCGAGCACCGTGGTGTCGTCCGGCACGCAGGGCAGGATCTCGGCGATCACGGCCGTACCGAGCCCGGCCGAGAGCAGCAGCCGGATGTGCCGCACCGTGGTCAGGGCCTGCTCACCGTAGTCGCGGTAGCCGCTCGGCCGCCGCTCGGGCCGCAGCAGGCCCTGTTCCTCGTAGTAGCGCAGGGCCCTGGTGCTCACCCCGGCCCGCCGGGCCAGTTCACCGATCCGCATGCCGCACAGCAGACCGCGGACTTGACCTTCACGTCAACGAGAAGGTCTACCGTCCCCGGCATGAGCGATCGACAACTCACGCACCGTACGCCGGTGGCGGTGCTCGGCCTGGGTCCGATGGGCCGGGCGCTCGCCGCCGCCCTGATCTCCGCCGGGACGCCGACGACCGTCTGGAACCGTACGCCGGACCGGGCCGGCCCCCTCGTCGCGCTCGGCGCGACGGCCGCGCCGACCGTCACCGGGGCGGTCCGGGCCGCCCCCGTCGTGATCACCTGCCTGCGGGACCCGGCGGCTGTCGGCACCGTGCTGGCCGCCCACGACGACTGGGCCGGGCGGACCGTCGTCGACGTCACCACCGGCCGACCGGACGAGGCGCGGGCGCTGGCGGAGTGGGCCACCGGGCACCGGGCCGACCTGGTGAAGGGAGCCATCCTGTCCCCGACGACGACCATCGGCACTCCCGCCGCCACGGCCCTGTGGTGCGGCAGCCGCTCCGGCTTCGACGCCGTCCGGCCCATCCTGGCGGCCTTCGGCGGCACCCCCGGCTACCTCGGCCCGGACCCGGGCGCGGCGGCGGCGTACGACATGGCGCTGCTCGACCTGTTCGGCACGGCGGTCAGCGGCCTGACCCACGCCTTCGCGCTGGCCTCGGCCGAGGGCATCGCCCCCCGGTCGTTCGCCCGCTACGCCGCCGGAATCGCCCCGATGCTCGCCGAGATGACGGCCCGCTTCGCCGATCAGCTCACCGAGGACCGGTTCCCCGGCGACCGCTCCACCGTCGCCTCGGCCGGCGCGGGCCTCGGCCACGTCATCGCGACCACCGACGCCCACGGCATCGACTCCGGGGTGTTGCGGGCCGCCCGGTCGGTCGTCGAGCAGGCGGTCGCCGCCGGTCACGGCGACGACGGCCTCGCCCGGCTGGCCCGGTCCCTCACCCCGGCCCGCCCCGGCTGACCCCCGCCGCGGTTCGGCCTTTGGAATACTCGGGCACATGCGGACGACTCTCCACAGTGGCCGGCGGGAGCGGGTGCGGCGTGTTCCTGCGTGACGTGCTGGCCACCGACGTCGAGGCGTACCAGCGGATGCGCTGCGACCCGGCGATGATGGCCGAACTCGGCGGACCGCTGCCGGCCGCCCACGTGGCCCGGCAGGTCCGCCGGGACGCCCGACTGGCCGCCGACGGCGTCGCGCTGATCAAGATGATCGTGGTGGACGACACGGTCGCCGGCACCGTCACCCTGTGGCGCGGGCCGGGCGACGGGGCGGTCACCGAGATCGGCTGGATGGTGCTGCCCGAGTTCCAGGGCCGGGGCCTGGCCAAACGTGCCGTCCGGGAGCTGCTCGACCAGGCCCGCACCGACGAGCGGGCGGACACCGTGCACGCCTTCCCGGCGGTCGGCAACGGCCCGTCGAACGCGATCTGCCGGGCGCTCGGGTTCAGCCTGCTCGGCGAGGAGGACGTCGAGTTCAACGACCAGGTCATCCGCACCCGGCACTGGACGCTCGACCTGACCCGCCCGGAAACCGGGTTGCCCCGCTGACCGGCCCGCTGCTTGGCTGGGGACGAAGCCGACCGGAGGGAGCAGACGACATGTCGTACGCCACGAGGTCCACCCAGGCGCCCACCATGGACGAGCAGCGGGAATCGAGGCTTCATGACCACCAGCACCACCACGGCAGTGCCGGCGCGACCATGCGCCGGTGACACCGGACCGACCGGCACCCCGTACGGGGGTCGCTGATGTCGGTGTTCGATGATCCGGGCCACTTCGGCAGGATGTGGGCCGACAGCTACGACAGCCCCGGCAACCCCGACCCGGGCCCGGCGGTGGACTTCCTCGCCGAACGGGCCGGCGACGGGCGGGTGCTCGAACTCGCCGTCGGGACGGGTCGGGTGGCGTTACCGCTCGCCGCCCGGGGCGTACCCGTCGACGGGGTCGAGGCGTCACCGGAGATGGTGGCGAAGCTGCGCGCCAAGCCCGGCGGCGACGGCGTCCCGGTCACCATCGGCGACATGGCCGACGTGCCCGTGACGGGCCCGTACCGGCTGGTCTACCTGGTGTTCAACACCCTGTTCAACCTGGTCCGTGCCGAGCGGCAGCAGGACTGCCTACGCAACGTGGCCCGGGTGCTGGCCCCCGGCGGCGAGTTCGTCGTCGAGGCGTTCGTGCCCGACCCGGCCGGCTTCGACCGGGACGAACAGGTGCAGATGCGGTCGGTGACCGAGGACTCGGCCACCATCCGGCTGCACCGGTACGACCGGGCGGCGCAGACCTTCGTCCGGCAGACCGTCACCTTCGACCGCGACGGCGTGCACCTGGAACCGTTCGCGATGCGCTACTGCTGGCCGGAGCAGATCGACGAGCTGGCCCACCGGGCCGGCCTGCGGCTCGTCGAGCGGTACGCCGACTGGCACCGGCACCCGTTCGACGACACCAGCACGTCGCACATCTCGGTCTACCGCCGCTGAGGGGTGGACCGGCCGGGGTCGGGGCACACCGTCCCGACCCCGGGGTGTGCCGGCGTACTACAGCCGTTTGATCATGCGGATGGCGGTGGCCTCGAAGCCCATCTGCTCGTAGAGCGCCCGCGCGCCGGTGTTGAAGCCAAAGACGTTCAGCCCGATGGCGACCACCCCCAACTCCCGGCACAGCCGCTCGGCGGCCTCGATGATCGCCCGGCCGTGGCCCTGGCGGCGCAACTCCTCGCGCACCTCGAAGTCGTAGCCGAAGGCGTGCAGGCCGTCGGACTTCTGCTCGAGGTGCAACCAGAGCCGACCGACCTCGGCGTCGCCGTCGTACGCCGTCCACAGCCGGTGCCCCTCGGTGCCCAGGCCGTCGGGCAGCAGTCCCTGGAAGTCCTGCCGGGCCTTCTCCTGCGCCTCCGGCAGCGGCATCGCCCCGGAGGCGACGATGTTGCGCGCGTAGTTCTCCTCGGCGTGTTCCCGGTAGCGGAGGTACTGCTCGTCGGTCATCGGTTCCAGTCGCAACGTCACGCCGTCACGGTAGGCCCGCACCGCCCCGGCCCGCTGCCCGCGACGGGGTGACGCGCGGCTCACCCCGGCCTGCGACGTCAGGGGCGACGCGGCGGTCAGAAGTCGATGAACCCGGCCACGACCTCGTCCACCGTGCCGTCCGCGCGCGGCGTGCCGTAGAAGTACACCGAGCCGTACCCCCAGAGGTAGGACCCGACCATGTCCTCCAGTTCGCCTGCCACCGGCCACCCCTCCTCGTCGACCTGGAAGAGGAAGTCGTGCCCGTCGGCGAGCACCGCGTCCGCGTAGGTCGGGTCGTTCTGGATGAGCACCGGTTCAGGGCCGATACGCACGAACGGAACGACGTCGCCGTCGCACTCCGTCAACGCGGCGCAGCGCAGCCCGGGCCAGCCGAACTCCGGGCGGGAGCCCCTCGGCGAGGGCAGGTGTAGGACGGCCCGCATCGCCATGCCCGGGTATTCGAGGTCGTCGTCGGCGATCTCGAATCCCTCGCGCAGCAGCACCGACACCTCACGACCGCCGGTCCAGGGCGCGCAGTCCGCGGGCAGTGTCAGGAGGTAACGGTGTGTCGTCAGCACCGGGTAGGACTCGATCGCGACCGGCGGTGCGCCGCCGATCCGCCCGCCGGCCCGGTTGTCCGGGAGCGTGGGTGTCAACGTCGTGACCATGGCCCGACCGTACCGGCAGGCTCGGACGTCGAAGCGGAGGTCCACCGCGTTCCGTGGCGACGCAGGGCAGGGGGCGGGCTAGCGCAGGAGGCCGGGACCGCGACTACCGAATGCTACGGGGACGGCATGACTGCGGTGCCCGAGTGGATGCGGCCGCCCCGCCCGGAGGGGTGGTACGCAGACGACCTCGACACGCTCACCGAGGCACCCGTCACACCGAACTGATCGACGGAGCACTCGTCTTCATGATGTCCCCCCAGCGGGTCTGGCACGCCCGGATCGTCACAGCGCTGGTGAACGCCCTGACCAACCAGGCGCCCCCAGGCGTCGAGGTCGACCGGGAGATCACGATCCGACTCGACAGATGGAACCGTCCCGAGCCCGACCTCCTGGCAGCGGCAGCACCTTACGACCCGTCGCGGACCTTCTACACACCTGAGGAGACCCTCCTGGTCGTGGAGGTGGTGTCGCCGGAGTCGGCGCACAGTGATCGGACGGTCAAGCTGCGCAAGTACGCGGAAGCCGGCATCGCCAGTTACTGGCGCGTCGAGGAGGAGGACGGCTCACCTGTGGTCCACGCCTACGAACTGGACGTGCCGACACGGGCTTACGTGGCGACCGGAATCCATCGACACGAACTGCGGACCACGAAGCCGTTCGTGATCAAGCTTGACCTGGACGGGCTGGTGCCGGGACGCAAGGCCTGAGCGCGGCGACCACCACACGCTGGAGCGGACCCCACCGGATCCCGTCGCCGGTCACCGTGACGGTGGCTCGGGAGCGCCCAGATTCAGGAACATCACGTGCAGCCCCATCAGGCCGTGCTCGGGGTGGTCGAACGCCCCGGGGACGGTGCGCCGGGAAGGGGACTCCATCCACCACCCGCGGGCCTGCTCCAGGGACAGGTTTCCCGGGGAACGCGTACGAGCGGCCCTGCGCCACGATCTCGCTGAAGAAGGGGTAGATCGTAGGCCAGTCGCCGTCCTCGGCGTCTCGGATCGTCACCGGATCACCGCAGGACCGGTCGACAGGCCCGACAACGCGATTCAGCCGGGCGGCACGACCCGCCGAGCTGTCCGCGAGAGGGTGGACCGGAACTACACGTTGAACCGGAACTCCACCACGTCGCCGTCCTGCATGACGTACTCCTTGCCCTCGATCCGGACCTTGCCGGCGGCCTTCGCCGCCGCCATCGAGCCGGCCGCGACCAGGTCGTCGTAGGAGACCACCTCGGCCTTGATGAACCCGCGCTGGAAGTCGCTGTGGATCACCCCGGCGGCCTCCGGGGCGGTCGCGCCGACCGGCACGGTCCAGGCCCGCGCCTCCTTCGGCCCCGCCGTGAGGTACGTCTGGAGCCCGAGCGTGCGGAAGCCGACCCGGACGAGCTGGTCCAGCCCCGGCTCGGACTGCCCGATCGACTCCAGCAGCTCGCGGGCCTCCTCCTCGGGCAGGTCCACCAGCTCGGATTCGATCTTGGCGTCCATGAAGACTGCCTCGGCGGGGGCCACCAGGGCACGCAGCTCGTCGAGGAAGGCGGCGTTGCCCAGCTCGGCCTCGTCGACGTTGAACACGTAGAGGAACGGCTTCGTGGTGAGCAGGTGCAGCTCCCGCAGGTGCTCCAGCTCGATCTTGGCGGCGGCGGCCCCGGCGTACAGGGTGGTGCCGCCGTCGAGCACCTCGACGGCCTGCTTCGCGGCGGTCACGGCGGCGGCCCGGTCCTTGCGGAGCTTGGCCTCCTTCTCCAGCCGGGGCAGCGCCTTCTCCAGCGTCTGCAGGTCGGCCAGGATCAGCTCCGTGTTGATCGTCTCGATGTCGTCGGCGGGCGAGACCTTGCCGTCGACGTGCACCACGTTCGGGTCGGAGAAGGCCCGCACCACCTGGCAGATCGCCGAGGCGTCCCGGATGTTCGCCAGGAACGCGTTACCCCGGCCCTGCCCCTTCGACGCCCCCCGGACCAGGCCGGCGATGTCGACGAACGACACCGGCGCGGGCAGCACCTTCTGCGACGAGAAGATCTCGGCGAGCTTGTCGAGCCGCGCGTCCGGCAGCCCCACCACCCCGACGTTGGGCTCGATCGTGGCGAACGGGTAGTTCGCCGCGAGCACGTCGTTCTTGGTCAACGCGTTGAACAGGGTGCTCTTGCCGACGTTGGGCAGGCCGACGATGCCGATGGTGAGACTCACGACGGGCCAGCTTACGCCGTCACCCGGCAGGCGGCCCCGTCGGCACCGCCGGGACGGCTCAGGCGGTGAGCAACCGGGGCTCGATCCGGGTCTCCCGCACCCCACCGGCACCGTCCGGCACCACCTCGTACGCGGCCACCCCGGCCCGGTCGGCGACCGCCTCGGCCAGCCGGGTGCCCCGGTAGACCAGCCCCACCCCGTCGTCGGTGCAGTGGCTGGCCGGCAGCGTGCCGTCGGCGACCAGCCGGTGCAGCAGCGGCCGGCGCTGTGCCTCGCTGTCGTAGTGCACCCCGTTGCCGTACGGCAGCCAGCCCAGGCCGTCGGTGTAGGCGCGCAGGTTCCGGCCGAAGCTGTCGGTGGTGCCGCCGACATGCCAGCAGATCGAGCCGGCGGAGACCCCACCGAGCACCACCCCGGCCTCCCAGCACTCCCGCAGGATCTCCGGCAGCCCGTGCACCCGCCACACCGCGCACAGGTTGGCCACGCTGCCGCCGCCGACCCAGATGATGTCCTGGCCGAGCAGGTGCGCCCGGACGTCCTCGACGTTGGGCATCGGGAACAGCGCCAGGTGCGACGGGCGGTAGCGGGTGCCGGCGAACGCGCCGTGGAAGACCGTCAGCGAGGTGGGTTGGTCGCCGACGGCCTGGTTGAGGTAGCAGATCCGCGGCTCGTCGGCCTGCGCCAGCCCGGCCATCAGGTCGAAGACCGGCCCGGGGGCGGCGTCCCAGGGCCCCCGGTTGCGGCTGGTGAATCCCATGCTGGTGGCGACGATCGTCGGTTCGGTGGCGGGCATGCTGGTCCTCTCTGCGGCTGGCTCCGCTGCCATCCTGCGCCACCGCCATCTCCCCCGGCCACCGGCCGGGGTCACCCGGCGAGTCGCCAGCCCGCCCCGCCGTCGGCCACCCCGGGCAGCTCGCCGGCCGCCGCGAGCGGCAGGGTGAGCCGGTCCCGGGCGTCCGGGCCGGCCCGTTCGGACTCGCCGAGCATCCAGCGCACCTCGTCGACAGTCCAGCCCAGTCCCCGCCGGCCGGCGATCTCCCGGACCAGCCGTCGGCCGACCCGGGTGTCGTCGTCGTAGAACCGCATGCACCAGTGGTGCGCCCACATGCCCAGCGCCCGCAGGCCGGCCGCGTCGAGCGAGCCGGCGAGCCGGCCGCAGGCGGTGTCGGCGAACGGCCGTGCCGGATCGTCGGCCCGGTCCCGCTCGATCGCGCCGAAGGCGGCCGGCGCGACCACCCGCATCCGGTCGTAGAGGCCCTGCGCGGCGGCGTCGTCCAGCCGCCCCCGCCCTGACCGAGGGTCACCCCGCCCGGTCACGCTCGCCATCGCCGCACCCTTTCTGGAGTTGGTGGCGGGACGCTACCGACCACTACCGACACTTTCCGAACCGGAAACTGAACCCGGCGACCGGGATAGGCGGGGTGAGCTGGGGCGTCTGTATCGGTGACAGACAACGACGGGGAGGGTGGGTGGACGAGGACGATCGGGCCCGGCTGGCCGAGTTCGTGGCCGGTCGGGCACCGGCCCTGATGCGGGTCGCGTACCTGCTCACCGGGGACCGGCACGCCGCCGAGGACCTGTTCCAGTCGGCGCTGGCCAAAACCATTCCGAGGTGGCGTGACCTGCGCCACACCGACCCGGAGGGCTACCTGCGCACGGTCATGTACCGGGAGCAGGTCAGCTGGTGGCGGCGGCTGCGCCGGTACCGGGAGACGTTGCACACCGGCGTCGACGACCGGGCCGGACCGGACCTGTTCGGCGGCACCGACGTACGGCTGGCGATGCGGGCCGCGCTGCGCGCGCTGCCGGCGGCCCAGCGCACGGTCGTGGTCCTGCGTTACTACGAGGACCTGACCGAGACCCAGGTGGCCGCCGCGCTCGGCTGCTCGGTCGGCACCGTGCGCAGCCGCACCCACCGGGCCGTGGCCCGGCTGCGGCAACTCCTGCCGGACATCGAACTGCTGGAGGTACGGCGGTGACCACGCCCCTCGAGAACCTCATCCGCGCCACCCTCTCCGACCTCGCCGAGGAGGCACCGACAGTGCACGACCACCTGAACCGGGCGGAACGCCGGGTCCGGTCCCGCCGCCGCGCCACGATCACGATGAGCGCGGCGGGGGTCCTCGCCGCCATGCTGATCGCCACCCCGCTGGCGATGGCAGCCAGCGGTGACGGGGACGCCCCGCCCGCCGCACCGGCCTCGACGCCGAGCGGGCCGCCCGCGGCACCCGCCCCGGCAGCGGTGACCGAACCCCCCGTCGACCAGGGCGCCCGGACCGGCCGCGGCGCGCCGGCACCGGCCCGGACCGCCATCCCCGCACCGCCGGGCAAGCCCGCCTCGACGGCCGTACCCGCGACGTCCACCCCGGCACCGCCCGCCCTCCCCGCATCGCCCATCCCCGCATCGCCCATCCCCGCATCGCCCGCGACGACCGCCATTCCCGCATCGCCCGTTCCGGCGTCGCCCGCGCCACGCGTCGACGGACCGCGCACCGGCCCGGTCACCGCACCGGCCCCCGCCCGCAGCGCGCCGCCCGTCGACCGGGGCCCCGCGACCGGCCCCGTTCCCGCGCGCTGAGCCACCACCTCCCCACCCCGCCCGTGCCGGGGTGGGGAGGTCACCGCCGGGCCGCACGCTCAGGTCCGATTCCCGCGAGCCACCGCCGGTGAGCTGCGGGCATGATCGGTGGCGTGGAGTTGGACTTCGAACGGTGCTACCGCGCCGTGGACAGCCGTGACCAGCGGTTCGACGGCTGGTTCTACACGGGCGTCACGTCGACCGGGATCTACTGCCGGCCGTCCTGCCCGGCGATCACCCCGAAGCGGCGTAACGTCCGCTTCTTCCCGTCGGCGGCCGCCGCGCAGGGGGCCGGCCTGCGGGCCTGCCGCCGGTGCCGGCCGGACGCCGCGCCCGGCTCACCGCAGTGGGACGTCCGCGCCGACGTGGTGGGACGCGCCATGCGGCTCATCGCCGACGGCGTGGTCGACCGGGACGGCGTACCCGGGCTGGCCGCCCGGCTGGGTTACACGCAACGGCACCTGCACCGGATGCTCCGGGCGGAACTGGGTGCCGGCCCGCTGGCACTGGCGCGGGCCCAACGCGCCCAGACCGCCCGGACGCTGATCGAGACGACCGGGCTGGGTCTGGCGGAGGTGGCGTTCGCGGCCGGGTTCGGCAGCGTACGGCAGTTCAACGACACCGTCCGCCAGGTGTACGGGACGGTGCCGTCGCAGTTGCGTACCGGGCGGGGCGGCCCACCGACGCCGGGCGGGGCGGGCACGATCACGCTCCGGCTGGCGTACCGGCCGCCGCTGCACGCCGCCGCCCTGCTGGGGTTCCTGGCCGCCCGGACGCTACCCGGGCTGGAGGAGGTGCGCGACGGGACGTACCGCCGGGGGTTGCGGTTGCCGCACGGCCCGGCGGAGGTCGCACTGACGCCGACGACCGGGTACGTCGTGGCGACGTTGCGCCTGGCCGACCTGCGGGACCTGGCCCCGGCGGTGGCCCGCTGCCGCCGCCTGTTCGACCTGGACGCCGATCCGGAGGCGGTCGACCAGACGCTGGCCGCCGATCCGGCCCTGGCCGGGATCGTCGCCGCCGAACCCGGTGTGCGGGTGCCCCGGGCGGTGGACGGTTTCGAGATGGCGCTGCGGGCCGTCGTCGGCCAACAGGTCTCCCTGTCCGCCGCCCGCACCACCCTCACCCGCCTCCTCACCCACACTCCCCGCCCCGCCGCCCGCCCTCGCCCCGCCCCTGACCTCGGTGATCAAGAGGTTTGCGTCACGGAGAGCGCTTCCCGGCGACGCGAACCTCTTGATCACCCCGCCGAAGCGGGCGGGCGCGGCGAGGCGGTCGGGGACGGCGGGACGTACGGGTGGGGGGTGTGGGGGTTTCCGGGGGCCGAGGAGGTGCTGGGGTTGCCGGATGCGGCGTTCGGGATGCCGGCCGCCCGGCGGGAGACGATCCGGGCACTGGCCCGGGCGGTCGCCGCCGGCGAGGTCGACCTGGAACCCGGCGGGGACCGGGCGGAGACGGTACGACGGCTGACCGCACTGCCCGGGATCGGCCCGTGGACCGCCGGCTACCTGGCCATGCGGGCCCTCGGCGACCCCGACGTCCTGCTCCCCACCGACCTCGCGGTACGCCGGGGCGCCGCCGCCCTCGGGCTGCCGGCCACCCCCACCACCCTGGACACGTACGCCGACCGCTGGCGACCCTGGCGGTCGTACGCGGCGATCAGACTCTGGAGAGCGGCATGACGACCCTCGGCACCACCACCATGGACACCCCGACCGGCCCGCTCAGCGTGCTCGTCGACCCGGACGGCGCGGTCCGGGCCGCCGGGTTCACCGCCGACCCGGACAGCCTGCTGCCGCTGGTGCACCCGAGCCTGCGCGGCCCGCTGGAGCCGTACGCCGACCTCGGCCCGGTGACCGTCGCCGTCCGCGCCTACCTCGACGGGGACCTGACCGCGATCGACGGGGTGCCGGTGCGGCAGCACAGCGGCGGGGCGTTCCAGACCCACGCCTGGGCCGTGCTGCGCGACGTCAAAGCGGGTGAGCCGATCACCTACACCGGGTACGCCGCGCTGGCCGGCCGCCCCGCCGCGGTCCGGGCCGCGGCCGCCGCCTGTGCCCGTAACGCCGCCGCCCTCTTCGTGCCCTGCCACCGGGTCCTGCGCACCGACGGCACCCTCGGCGGCTACCGGTACGGGCTGCCGGTGAAGCAGTGGCTGCTCGGCCACGAGCGGCGGCTGACGGCAAGCTGACAGCCGCATCGACGCCGTTCAACGCTACCGTCGGGTAGTGCCTGCGCAGCGCGACGGCGACCCGGCCCCGGGGGCGGACGGTCGGGTCCGGTCGCTGCGCAACCTCTGGCGGCTGCGCCGCTACCTACGCCCGTACGCCGCCGCGTACGTCCTGCTGCTGCTGGCCGCGTTGGCCGCCACCGGGGCGGGGCTGGCCGTACCCCTGCTGGTGCAGCGGGTGGTGGACGGGCCGGTCGCCCGGCACGACCCGGCGGGGCTGCTCCGCCTCGGCGGGCTGGCCCTGTTGCTCGGCCTGGTCGAGGCGGTGTTGATCTTCATCCGGCGGTGGAGCCAGTCCTCCTCCTCGGTCGGCATGGAGGCGACCATCCGCGCCGACCTCTACGCCCACCTGCAACGCCTGCCGGCCGGATTCCACGACCGCTGGCAGTCCGGGCAACTGCTCTCCCGGGCGATCAGCGACCTGTCGGTGCTGCGCCGGTTCCTCTCCTTCGGACTGCTGTTCCTGGTGCTCAACGTGGTCACCTACGTCGCCGTGGTGATCCTGCTGATCCGCCTGCACGGGCCGCTGGGGCTGCTGGTGGCGGCCAGCGCGGTGCCGCTGTTCCTGATCAGCCGCCGGTTCGGGCGGCACTACCACACCTCGTCGCGGCGGATGCAGGACCAGCAGGGCGACGTGGCCACCCTGGTCGAGGAGACCGCGCAGGGGCTGCGCACCATGAAGGCGTACGGGCGGGGGCCGGAGCTGGCCGACCGGTTCGCCGGGCGGGCCCGCGCGCTGCACGACACCGGCGTGGCCAAGGGGGCGCTGCTGGCCGGCGCGTCGGCCCTGTTCGACCTGGTGCCCAACCTGACCCTGGGCGCGACGCTGGTCGGCGGCGCGACGCTTGTCGCCCGGGACGCGTTGACCATCGGTGAGCTGGTCGCCTTCGTCAGTCTCCAGCTCATGCTGATCTGGCCCGTGCAGTCACTCGGCTGGATCATCGCCAACGGGCAGGAGGCGGCCACCGCCGCGGACCGGATCCAGGAGGTGCTGGACACCCCGCCGTCGATAGTGGACGCCCCGGACGCCGTACCGCTGGCCCGCTCGGCGGTGCGCGGCCGGCTCCGCTTCGAGGGGGTGTCGTTCCGCTACCCGGGCAGCGCCGAGGCGGTGCTGCGGGAGATCGAGCTGACCGTCGAGCCGGGCGAGACGCTGGCCCTGGTCGGGGCGACCGGCTGCGGCAAGAGCACCCTGCTCTCCCTGGTGCCCCGACTGCACGACGTCACCGGTGGCCGGATCACCCTGGACGGGCACGACCTGCGCGGGGTACGCCTGGACGCGCTGCGCCGGCTGGTCGGGGTGGCCTTCGAGGAGCCGACGCTGTTCTCCATGTCGGTCTGGGAGAACCTCACCCTGGGCTGCCCGGACGCCACCGACGACGAGGTCCGGGCGGCGCTGACGCTGGCCCAGGCCGACTTCGCGTACGACCTGCCGTGGGGGTTGGCGACCCGGGTGGGCGAGCAGGGGCTGTCGCTCTCCGGCGGGCAACGGCAGCGGCTGGCGCTGGCCCGCGCGGTGCTCGGCCGCCCGGCGCTGCTGGTCCTCGACGACCCGCTCTCCGCCCTGGACGTGCACACCGAGGCGCTGGTCGAGGCGGCACTGCGCCGGGTGCTGCGGGACACCACCGCGCTGCTGGTGGTGCACCGGCCGTCGACAGTCGCGCTGGCCGACCGGGTGGCGCTGCTCGACGGAGGTCGGATCACCGCCGTCGGCCGGCACTGCGACCTGCTGGCCACGGTGCCGGCGTACCGGGCGGTACTCGCCGCCGAGCCCGCGCCGGCACCGGGCCTGGTGCGCTCGTGATCCGCCGGTCGACCCGGCAGCACCACGCGGTCGGGGGCGACGGCCGGCCGCCCCGGCAGGGTGGCACGACCGGGGGCGACGGCAGGTCAGCCACCCTGGACCACTGGCGGGGCCGGGCCACCGACCCGGACGCCGACCGCAGCCGGGCCGAGGACGACTCCCCGGAGGCGGTGGCCCGGCTGCGCTTGCGTAGCCGGGTGCTGCTGCGTGACCTGCTCCGCCCGCACCGCCGCTCGCTCGGCGTGGCGGTGGGCCTGCTGCTGGCCCAGAACGCCGCCGCGATGGCCGGGCCGTACCTGGTCATGCTCGGCATCGACCGGGCGGTGCCACCGCTGCGCGCCGGTGACCCGGGTCCGCTGGCCGCCGTCGCGGGCGCGTTCGCCGTCTCGGCTCTCACCGAGTACGCGGCCCGGCGCAGCTACCTCACCCGCTCCGCCCGGATCGGCCAGGCCGTCCTGCTCGACCTGCGCCAGCGGGTGTACGGCCACCTGCTGACCCTCTCGGTCGGCTTCCACGAGCGCTACACCTCCGGTCGGGTGGTGTCCCGGCTCACCAGCGACGTCGACTCGATCGCCGAGCTGGTCGACGGGGGGATCGACACCCTGGTCGCCGCCGCGCTGTCGGTGCTGTCGGTCGCCGCCATCCTGCTCTGGCTGGACCTGCCGCTGGCGGCGGTGACCCTGCTGGCGTTCCCGTTCCTGTTCTGGCTGTCCCGCTGGTTCGCCCGTGCCTCGGCCCAGGCCTACCGGCAGAGCCGGGAGGCGGTGGCGCTGGTGATCGTCCACTTCGTGGAGTCGTTGCGCGGTATCCGCGCGGTCCAGGCGTTCCGCCGTGAGCCACGCAACCAGGAGATCTTCGTGGCGGTCAACGACGAGTACCGGCGGGCCAGCCTGCGCGGGTTCCGGCTGATCGCCACGTACTCGCCGGGGATCAAGGTGATCGGCAACGTCACGGTGGCCACGGTGCTCGGGTACGGCGGCTGGCGGGTGCTGGGCGGCGACACCCCGGTGGGGGTGCTCGCCGCGTTCCTGCTCTACCTGCGCCGGTTCTTCGACCCGATGCAGGAGCTGAGCCAGTTCTACAACTCCCTCCAGTCGGCGACGGCCGCCCTGGAGAAGCTCGCCGGGGTGCTCGACGAACGGCCGGGGGTGCCCGAACCGGCCGCGCCGGTGCCGTTGCCGGCCGGCCCGGGGCGGGGCGCGGTGACGTTCCGTGCCGTCTCCTTCGGCTACCGGCCGCAGACGCCGATCCTGACCGGGCTGGACCTGGCCGTGCCGGCCGGGCAGACGGTGGCCCTGATCGGCCCGACCGGCGCCGGCAAGTCGACGGTGGCGAAGCTGCTCGCCCGCTTCCACGACCCGGACGCCGGCTCGGTCGAGCTGGACGGGGTCGACCTGCGGGACCTGTCCGACGCCGAACTGCGGCGCGCGGTGGTGCTGGTGACCCAGGAGAACCACCTGTTCGGCGGCTCGGTGGCGGAGAACATCCGATTCGGCCGGCCGGCCGCGTCCGACGCGGCGGTGCAGGCGGCGGCGCGGGCGATCGGCGCACACGACTTCATCGCCGCCCTGCCCGACGGGTACGCCACGCAGGTGCACCGGCGCGGTGGCCGGCTCTCCGCCGGGCAGCGGCAGCTCGTCGCGTTCGCCCGCGCGTTCCTGGCCGACCCCCGGGTGCTGATCCTGGACGAGGCGACGTCGTCGCTGGACGTGCCGACCGAGCGGCTGGTGCAGCGGGCGCTGGCCAGCGTGCTACGGGACCGCACCGCGCTGGTGATCGCGCACCGGCTCTCCACGGTGGAGACCGCCGACCGGGTGCTGGTCGTCGACTCCGGACGGATCGTCGAGGACGGCCCGCCGGCCCGGCTCGCCACCACCGGCGGCCGGTACGCCACGCTGCACCGGCAGTGGCGCGAGTCGCTGAGCTGACCCGCTCCTTCGGGGCACCCGGTGGCGCACCGGGCGGCTAGACTCGGCCCGCATCGACGGGCCTCGCCCCCGCCGGTCCGGGCGGGCGCGGCGGGGTCGGTCGCGTCGCCGGCATACGGGGAGGTTGCGGCGTGCGGATCCGTGGACGAGTGGTGCTGGCGGCGGCGCTGGCGCTGGGTACGGTGGGGACGACCGGGGTGGCGTTGGCCGTGGACCGGGGTGCCGCTCCGGCCGGCGAACCGGCAGTGGGCACCTGGGCGGCCGGGGCGGTCCCGGTCGCCGGGCAGGCCCACGCGGCGTCCCGCGCCGACGCCGGTGGCCGGGCCTCGACGCCTTCCGCACCGCGCCCAACACCGGTGGCGAGCCGCCCGGCGGCCCAGGTCGCACAGGCCGCGCCCGCCTCGGTGAATTACCTCAGCGACCGCTACCGGGTCGGCCCCGGCGAGGCCGCCCGCCGGTTGGCCCTCCAGGAACTGTCCGCGCCGCTGGCCGGCACCCTGGCCGCCCGCTTCCCCGACGCGTACGCCGGGATGTGGCTGGACCAGGCCGGCGGCGGGGTGCTCACCATCGCCGCCACCGACCCGGCCCGGGTCACCGAGGCGGTCGCCGGGCTGCCGGACGCCCGGCACGTCACCGTCGTGCCGGTCCGCCACTCGCGGCGTGACCTCGACGCGGCGGCGACCCGGCTGGCCGGGACGCTGGGCGTCACCGCCGGCCGGGACGTGGTGGTCGACGAGCGGGCCAACGAGGTGCTGGTGCTCACCGGCGACGCGGTGCCCACCGACGACGCCCGGCTGGCCGGCGCGTTGGACACGGCGGGAGTGCCGGCGCGGGCCCGCGCCCGGTTCGACGAGGGCACCATCCCCAAGGCGTGCGACCCGCGCTACTGCGCGCAGGCGCCGATGCGCGGCGGCATCCGGCTGGACGTGCCCCGCGACGACGGCACCGTCGGCGGCTGCACCACCGGCTTCAACGTCCGGGCGAAGTCGGGGCGGTACTACGTGCTGACCGCCGGGCACTGCGTGGTGGGCGGCCGGCACCAGCGGGTGGACGACACCTGGCACCAGTTCCTCGGGCCGAAGGTGCCGGTGGGCATCGAGTCGACCAACCCGGTGCTGGCCGAGAACGCATTCCCCAACGACTACGCGATCCTGCCCTACGCCAAGGGGGTCAGCACCCGCTGGGCGTACCCGAGGCGCGGGACCGGCAACACGCCGAGCCTGGTCAACTACTGGTGCGTGGCCGACAACCCGGCCTGCGCCGGCAGGGGCAGCCACGACGTGCCGATCACCGGCGTCGCGCCGTACGCCACCGTGCAGGCCGGCTGGGTGGTCTGCGCCACCGGCTCGGCGTACACCCCGAAGGCCGGCGAGCAGTACGTCGACTCGGGCGCGGGAGTCGGCTACCTGCCGGGCACCCGCTGCGGCGAGGTCATCGGCAAGGCCAGCGGCGGCATCGACGTTCGGGTGTGCGCCCGGCCGGGCGACAGCGGCAGCCCGCTGTTCACCGAGTCCGACGGGCGGGCGCTGGGCATCCTCAGCGACGGCGACCCCGGTGAGGGGCCCTGCACCAACCCCGACGAGAAGAACATCTACGCGCCGGTCTCGGTGATCCTCGACCGGGTCAACGACCGCACCGGGCTGGGCTTCCAGATCGCCACCCAGGGGCCGCTGCTCGCCGCGCCCACCGGCTCCTCGAACCGGTAGCCGGGCGGCCGGACACGCGCCGGGCACCCGGCGCGGTGCCGCCGGCACGCCCGGTAAAGCCGTGGGCGGGAGGTCGACGGCTGCCTACGATCGACCGATGACTGATACGGCGAGGACGGCCCGCGCCGGTGTTCCCGAACGTCCCACCCTGGACGGCATCGAGGAACGCTGGGCGCGCCGCTGGCAGGAGGAGGGCACGTACGCGTTCGACCGGGAGAAGGCGACCGTAGCGGGTCGCGGTTCGACGGCGGGGGCCCCGCGTCGGCACGGTCGCGGCGACGACGTGTACGCCATCGACACCCCGCCGCCGACCGTATCCGGCGAGTTGCACATGGGGCACGTCTTCTCGTACACGCACACCGACACGGTGGCCCGGTTCCAGCGGATGCGCGGGCGCAACGTGTTCTACCCGATGGGCTGGGACGACAACGGCCTGCCCACCGAACGCCGGGTGCAGAACGTCTACGGCGTGCGCTGCGACCCGTCCCTGCCGTACGACCCGGCGTGGCAGCCGCCTGACACCCCGGTCACCGAGGCTCTGCGCCGGGAGCCGACGCCGATCTCCCGCCGCAACTTCGTCGAGCTGTGTGAACGGTTGACCGCCGACGACGAGCAGGTCTTCGAGGCGCTCTGGCGTCGGCTCGGGCTGTCGGTGGACTGGTCGTTGACGTACACCACGATCGGGCGGGCGGCGCGGGCCACCTCGCAGCGGATGTTCCTGCGCAACCTGGCCCGGGGCGAGGCGTACCAGGCGCAGGCGCCGACGCTCTGGGACGTCGGGTTCGGCACCGCCGTGGCGCAGGCGGAACTGGAGGACCGGGAGCGTCCGGGGGCGTACCACCGGTTGCGGTTCACCGGGCCGGACGGGCGGGAGGTGCTGATCGACACCACCCGGCCGGAGCTGCTGCCGGCCTGTGTGGCGGTGGTCTGCCACCCCGACGACGGCCGGTACGCCGACCTGGTGGGCGCGACCGTGCGTACCCCCGTGTTCGGGGTCGAGGTGCCGGTGCGCGCGCACCCGCTGGCGGACCCGGCGAAGGGCACCGGCGTCGCGATGGTCTGCACGTTCGGTGACCTGACCGACGTGACCTGGTGGCGGGACCTCGACCTGGCGACCCGGGTGGTGATCGGCCGGGACGGCCGGCTGCTGGCCGAGCCACCGGCCGGCGTGCCGGCGGCACCCTACGCGACGCTTTCCGGGCAGTCGGTCAACGTCGCCCGGCGGGCCGTGGTGGCGCTGCTGCGCGACGCCGGTGACCTGGTGGGTGAGCCGCGCGAGATCACCCATCCGGTGAAGTTCTACGAGCGCGGCGACCGGCCGCTGGAGATCGTCTCGACCCGGCAGTGGTACCTGCGCAACGGCGGCCGGGACGCCGGGCTGCGGGCCGAGCTGCTGGCCCGGGGCGACGAGCTGCGCTGGGTGCCGGAGCACATGGGGCACCGGTACGCGCACTGGGTGGGCGGGCTGACCGGGGACTGGCTGGTCAGCCGGCAGCGCTTCTTCGGGGTGCCGGTGCCGGTGTGGTACCGGCTCGACGCCTTTGGCGAGCCGGACCACGCCAACCCTCTCACACCGGACGAGGCGTCGCTGCCGGTCGACCCGTCGGGCGAGCCGCCGCCCGGCTACGACGAGTCGCAGCGCGGCGTGCCCGGCGGGTTCGTCGGCGACCCGGACGTGCTGGACACCTGGGCCACCTCGTCGTTGACCCCGCAGATCGTCGGCGGTTGGGAGACCGACCCGGAGTTGTTCGACCGGATCTTCCCGATGGACCTGCGCCCGCAGGGGCAGGAGATCATCCGGACCTGGCTCTTCGGCACGGTCGTGCGCGCCCACCTGGAGCACGGGGTGCTGCCCTGGCGGGACGCCGTGCTCTCCGGCTGGATCCTCGACCCGGACCGCAAGAAGATGTCCAAGTCCAAGGGGAACGTGGTCACCCCGATGGCGCTGCTGGAGCAGCACGGCTCGGACGCGGTGCGCTACTGGGCGGCCAACGGCCGACCCGGTATGGACCTGGCCTTCGATCCGGCACAGATCAGGGTGGGCCGGCGGCTGGCCACCAAACTGCTCAACGCGTCGAAGTTCGCGCTCGGACTGGGCGCCGCCGACGCGCTGCGCGCCCCGGCGACCACCCCGCTGGACACCGCCCTGCTCGCCGAACTGTCCACCGTGGTCGCCACCGCCACCGCCGCCTTCGACGGGTACGACCACACGACCGCGTTGCAGGCCACCGAGGCGTTCTTCTGGCGGTTCTGCGACGACTACATCGAGTTGGTGAAGGAACGCGCCTACGGCACCGGGCCGGGTGCCGACTCGGCCCGGGCGGCGCTCGCCACCGCCCTGTCGGTGCAGTTGCGGCTGTTCGCCCCGGTGCTGCCGTACGTGACCGAGGAGGTCTGGTCGTGGTGGCGGTACGGCTCGGTGCACCGGGCCCCCTGGCCGACCACCTACGAGGTGGGGCGGGCGATCACCGGCACCGGTGACCCGGCCCTGCTGCGGCTGGCCGGGGACGCGCTGGGCCAGGTCCGGCGGGCCAAGTCCGAGCGCCGGCTGTCGATGCGGGCGGAGGTCCCGCTGGCCGAGGCACTGGGCCCGGCGGACCTGCTCGACCAGCTCACCCTGGTCGCCGACGACGTGCGCGCCGCCGGCCGGATCACCACCCTCGACCTGCTCCCCGACCGCGCCCCCGAACTCGTCATCGCCAGCGCGTTCTGAGGCGGGCTGGCGGGTGGACGGGTCGGCGGGTCGGCGCTAGATCGCCGGTGTGGCGGTATCCAGGCGAATGGATACCGCCACACCGGCGCAACTGCGTCGATCATGGACTGTCCGCCCCGCCCGCCCCAGCGGGGCGGGCGGGTGAGGCAGGTGGGGCAGGGTCAGCTGGTTTCGCCGGCGACGCTGAAGGAGCGGAGGCGGTCGATGGCCAGCACGGTGAAGCCGACGCTGACCAGGGCGGTCAGCACCACCGCCACCGGCACCGACACGGTGGTCGACAGCAGGTCGGTGGGGGCGATCCGGTCGGCCAAGGCGATCACCCACTGCTGGATCGACAACACCCGGGTGCCGCTGACGAAGTTGCCCAGCAGCCCCTCCCAGATCAGCACGTAGACCAGGCCGAGCAGCACCGGCCGCCGGGTGACCAGGCTGAGCGCCAGGAACAGCGCCGAGTAGGCCAGCGCGCCGAGCGCCGAGGCGACGACCAGGCCCAGGCCCAGGCGTACCGAGTCGGCGAGCACGCCCGCGACGTAGAGCGGCACGGCGACGGTGACCGCGCTGACCCCGGCGGCCACCGCGAGTTTCGGCAGCACGATCTGCCAGCGGGGCAGCGGCTTGGTCAGGATGTGCACCACCGTGCCGTCGTCGATCTCCGCGCCCAGCACGCCGGTGCCGACGATGAGCGCCACCACCGGCAGCACCACCGCCAGGCCGAGGCCGACCAGCACCGGCGGAGCCCACTGGCCCGGGTCCACCCCGAGCGACCGGCACAGGACGGCGAGCAGCACCAGCACCGCCGGCAGCGGCAGCAGCATGAGGAACCGGCGACGGCCGAACAGCCCGCGCGCGGTGATCCAGGAAACGGTCGACATCAGGCCTCCACCAGGTAGGAGAAGACGCTCTCCAGGGACTCGTCCTCGGGGGTCAACTGCCGGACCCGGATCTGCCGGGCGAGCGCGATCTTGGGCAGTGCCCGGGTGAACGCGCCGTAGTCGCCGGCCCGTACGGTCAGGCCGGTCTTGTCCAACTCGACGCCCGCGACCGACGGGTCGGCCATCAGCGCCACGGCCAACGCCCGGTCGTCGGTGGAGCGGACCGCGAAGACGTGCGGCCGGTTGGTCATCAACCGGCGGATGGTGCGGAAGTCACCGGAGGCGGCCAGCCGACCGGCCACCATCACCTGCACCGTGCCGGAGACCTGCTCGACCTCCTCCAGGATGTGCGAGCTGAACAGGATCGTCCGCCCGGCGTCGCCGAGGGAGTGCAGCAGGCCCATCATGTGCAGCCGCTGGCGCGGGTCCATCCCGTTGAACGGCTCGTCGAGCAGCAGCACCTGCGGGTCGTGCACCAGCGCGGCGGCCACCCGGGTGCGCTGCCGCATGCCCTTGGAGTACGTGCCGATCCGGCGGTCCTGCGCGTCGGTCATCTCGACCAGGTCGATCGCCCGGCGGGCGGCGGCCTCCGGGTCGGGCAGCCGGTGCAGCTTCGCGCTGGCCAGCACGAACTCCTTGGCGGTGAGGAAGGAGTGCACCGCCTCCCGCTCGCTGACCAGCCCGAGCCGCCGGTAGACGGCCGGGTTGCGCCAGGTGGACTCCCCGTCGAGGGTGAGCGTGCCCCGGGACGGGGCGAGGAAGCCGGCCATCATGTGCAGCAGGGTGGTCTTGCCGGCACCGTTCGGGCCGAGCAGGCCGGTCACCCCGGAGCCGAGCCGCATGGTGACGTCGTTGACCGCCACCACGTTGCCGTACCAGCGGGAGACCCCGGCGAGATCCAGGGTGCTGGTGGTGGCCACCGGCCGGGCGTCGGTGTCGAGTGTGGTCATCGGGCGGCCACCTTCCGGTATCGCAGCAGCAGCAGGGCGGTGCAGGCGGCGACCAGCAGCGCGGTGACGACCGCGTAGACCGGGCCGAAGCCGCCGATCGGCGGGCCGGTGCCGGCGCCCGGGTAGAGCAGGTCCTGCAACGCCCACGAGCCGACCCCCTGGACCAGCGTCGACGGCGAGGCCAGGAGGGCAAGCTCGTTGACGGCCTGCGAGGGCAGGATCGACAGCACGCCGACGATCGGGGTGGTCATCAGGAAGACCGCCACGATGCCACCGGCGGCGAACGCCCGCTTGCCGGTGAGCGAGGCGACCAGCAGCCCGATCGCGGCGAAGACCACCGCCCACAGCCCGGCGTAGAGCAGACCGGGCAGCAGGTCCAGCAACTCGTTCCAGGTGCCGCGCAGGCCGTCGGGGGTGGTGAACGCAGCCCCCAGGAACATCACCAGCTGCGGTCCGCCCAGCAGCAGCCACAGCGCGCTGACCAGGGAGAGCAGCTTGGCCAGCGCGTAGTCGTCGCGCGGCAGCGGCCGGGAGAAGTACAGCGGGAGCACGCCGCTGCGCAGGTCCCGGGAGACCAGTTCGGGGGCGGCCACCGCGACGAAGAAGATGACCAGCCAGCTCATCGCGTCGGCGAACTGGGCGTAGGTCATCACCACCTCGCCGATCTGGCTACGGACGGCGGTGAGGCCGGCGGCCACCACCGTCACGATGCCGACCACCAGCCAGGGGAAGATCTTCGCCTTGGCGCTGCGGCCCAGCCCGAAGACCGTCCGCAGGCCGTGCAGGTAGAGCGCGCCGAAGACGTGCCGGCGGCCCAGCCTCAGGCCGGTGTACCGCTGGTAGCCGATGTCGTGGATGACGCCGGTCGGCTCAGGCATTGCTGGGCTCCCTCGGGGCGAAGAGTTCGGCCACCCGGTGCCGGCGCTGGTCCAGCCGGTGCAGCGGCAGGTCCAGCTCGGCGACCGCGCCGAGGATCAGGTCGTAGGTACGCTCGTCGGCCAGCGGGACGAGCAGCATCCGGCCGTCGCGGGTCACCGGCAGGTCGAGCGCGGCGAGCCGGCCGGCCAACTGGTCGGTGCCCTCGCTGACCTCGACGGCGAGCAGGTCGGTGGCCGAGGTCATCGCGTCGATCCGGTCGGCGCGCAGCAGCCGCCCGCCGTCGATGGCGACCAGGGTGTCGCAGATCCGTTCCACCTCGCCCAGCAGGTGCGAGCAGACCAGGACGGAGATGCCGAACTCGGTGCCGATCCGGTGGACCAGGGCGAGCATGGCGTCCCGGCCGGCCGGGTCGAGGCCGTTGGTGGGCTCGTCGAGCAGCAGCAGGTCCGGGTCGTGCACCAGGGCCTGGGCGAGCTTGACGCGCTGCTTCATGCCGGTGGAGTAGCCGCCCACCGGGCGGTACCGCTCCTCGTAGAGGCCGACGTGGCGCAGCGTCTCGGAGGCGCGCTCGCGGGCCACCGTACGGGGCAGGCCGCTCATCCGCCCGAGGTGGGTGACGAGTTCGGCGGCGGAGAGGTCGGGTGGGAGCGCCTCGTGTTCGGGCATGTAACCGACCCGGGCGCGGACCGCTGCCGGGTCGGTGGTGGGGTCGAGGTCGAGCACGGAGACCCGTCCGCTGGTCGGCGGGAGCAGGCCCAGCAGAATCTTGATCAGGGTCGACTTGCCGGCGCCGTTCGCGCCGACCAGACCGATGATCCCCGGCTCGACCGCGACGGTCAGGTCGGCCAGCGCGGTGACCCGGCCTCCGTACGTCTTGGTGAGCGACTCGGTCGCGATCAGTGTCACGTCCGCCAGCCTAGGGAGCGCCCACCCCGGCGGGTATCCGGAATCGCCCGGGGACTTCCCTGAGGTCGGGGACGGGTCTGAGGTCGGGGACGGGACGCGGGCCCCGTGCCGGCCCGCGTCCCGTCGGCTTCAGCTCCGGGCGATCACCTCGTGCTTGCCCAGGCTCTCGGTCCGCTGGACGATGAGGGTGCGCAGCCGGGCCACGTCGGAATCGACGGCGGAAGCGTCCGCCCCGTCGACCTTCTTCAGCACCGTGCTGATCGCGGTGAGTGACTCCGCCGCCTTACCGCTGCCGAAGACCTGCTGGTACAGCTCCCGGTAGGCGTCCTCGTAGGTCGCCTTGAAGGCGTCGCTGGCGAGGAAGCGCTCCTTGAGCTTGTGGCCCGTCATCATCCCGCCGCGCGGGGCACCACCCCCGTTGTCCGCGCCCCGGGCGCCCGGCCCGGCCGGCTGCCCGGGTGGCGCTCCAGCCTGCTGGCCCGGCTGCTGACCGGTCCCGCCCGGTGCTGCCTGGCCCGCGCCGTTGGCACCGGCCGCACCGGGGGAACCCCGGCCCATGCCGAACCCGCCGCTGTCGTGCGGGCCCTGGCTGGCGTTGCCGCTGAAGGTCAGATTGTGGTCCCAGCTGATCACGCTGAACTTCTTCGTCCCCAGGTCGTACCAGAGGTAGTAGTTCTTCCCCGGGCCGGCCATGTCGTCGAAGTTGAGCAGCAGATTCTGCAACGCGACGTACCGGGCGAAGGACGCCACGTCCACCCTGTCGGCGAGGTGCGCGTCGAACTCCTCGTCGCTGGCCGACGTCACCCACCGGATCAGGTTCATCACCGGTTGCAGGTCCTGGCTGCCCTTCATGGTGACCTGCTTGAAGTCGTCGGCGTACGCGGTCGGATCGTCGCCCTGGTCGGTGAAGTTGCCGCTGGCCAGTGACTTGTAGAGCACGCCGGTACCGTCCATCTGATCGGCGAAGTGCTCGTCCGGGTGCTCGACCAGCAGTCGGGCGGTGGTGGGCCGGTCGTTGACGGTGAACGAGGAGTACGCGTACCGCTGCGCGGGCTCACCCGTGGCGTCGAGCAGCGACAGCGACAGGGCCTCGTTGAGCACTGTCGAACCGCCGCCCATGCCACCCACCCGGACGGCCACCTCCCGGTGCCCCTGGTAGCGCCGGCCGTCGACGAACTCGTCGAAGCTGAGCAGCCACGGCAGCGTCTCCGGCTCCTCGGCCTTCAACGACATCCGGGTCATCCCACCGGGAAACTGGCCACCACCGGCCTGCTGACCGCCACCCGGCTGCTGACCACCACCGGCCTGATCGCCTGCTGCGGGCTGCTGAACGCCGGGAGCAGCACCGTCCGGCGTTCCGCCACCGGGAAACCCGGCGCCCTGCGGCGGCCCGCCGTCGGGTGGCCCGCCCGGGAACCCGCCGCCCGGTCGCTGCCCACCGCCGTCCTCACCCCGGCCCCCGAAGGACCGCGTCTCGCCCTTCCAACTGAGTTGGCCGAGCGTCGAGTTGCCCTTGAGTCGGATGCCCACGCTGGGGATCGTGGTCCCGTCGACGGTGAGGTCGGCCTCGACGTACCCCTTCTCACCCTCCTTCCAGTAGGCGTCGAGCATCCGCTCGTAGTCCGCGTTCCGGAACGTCAGCGAGATCTCGTGCGCCCGACCGGCGTCGAAGAGGTCGACGGTGCCGGGGATGTCCACGCTCACCACGTCGCCCCCGGAGTCCCCGGTGCTGGTCACGTAGGGGCGGATCCGTTCCGTTCCCAGCACCAGGGTCAGCACGGCAAGGAACGCCGCGCAGGTGGTGAGCAGCTTCCAGTTCTGCCGCACCCGGACCGGCAGCCGGCGACGCAGCCGGCGCGGCAGAACCGACCGGGTACGCAGGGACTGCGCCATCACAGGTCCGTCTGGTCGTAGCCGGTCAGCACGGTCACCCGCTGGCCCGAGGTCCGCTCACTGAGCGCGCTGATCAGGTCGCCCGGCTCGCCGCCCTTCTTCAACCGGACCGTGTACGTCATCTCGGTGAGCGCACCGGCCCGGATCGTCTCCATGCTGACCAGCTCGAACTCGGTGGTGTGCCGGACCAGCACGTCCTGGATGTCGGCGGTGTGGTTGCCACCGGCCGGGACCTGGACCTTGACCACCTGCCGCTGCACGTTCAGCGCGAACCAGTTGAACCGGTACATCACCACGATGATCAGGCTGATCGCCACGGCGGCGGCGACGGCCAGGCTGTAGAACCGGGTGCCGCAGGCCATCCCGACGCCCATCACCAGGAAGATGAAGCCGACGTCGCGGGTCTCCTTGATGGCGTTGCGGAACCGCACCACCGACAGCGCGCCGACCAGGGCGAACGCGCGGGCGATGTTGGAGCCCACCACCAGCATGATCAGCGAGATCAGCATGCCCAGGATGATCAGCGTCTGGACGTACGACTGGCTGTACGACACGTTGCGGTGGGTGGCCCGGTAGACCCAGCCGATCATCGCGCTGAGTAGAAAGGACAGGGACAGCGTGAGGGCGATGTCGCCCGCGCTGAAGGTGCCGGACAGGTCCTGGAACGTGATGTCCATCGGGGTTCAGGCCTCGTTTCTCGGGGTGGGGGCCGCCAACTCGGCGGCGGGGTCGGCGTCCCGGACGTGGAAGATCGAGCGCGGCACCCGGCCGAACGCCTCGACGCTCTGGCAGTACTTGGAGACCCGCACCACCGACAGCTCGGCCCGGCCGGCCAGGTCGGTGAGCCAGTACGGAACCCGTTCGTTCGCCTTGACCTCGACGATCGACTTCGAGGCCGGGATGATCAGGCGGTTCTCGGCGTCCGCGCCGAGGTGGAAGTCGCGGTCCCGGCCGCGCACCCGGTGGTCGAGGGTGACCCGCAGGCCCAGGTCGGCCTCCTGGCCGACGAACGCCTCGCGCTGGTAGCCGGTCATCGCCACCGGGCGCAGGTCGAGGCCGGAGACGAGTTCCAGCACCTCCTCGACGAAGCCGCGTTGGGAGGGGTCGTGTTCGATCATGACCCGCTCGTCGCAGAGCCGGCGGGCCAACCGGTACGGCACGGCGATCCGGCGCTTCTGGGTGACCCGGTTGACCCGCTGCTTGATCTCGACGTGCACGGTCCCGTCGTCGGTCACGCCGGACCGGTCGCCGTAGTGGCGTACCCGCAGCTTGCGACGGAACTTCAGCCCTTCGATCTTCTCCCAGTAGAACCGCAGGTCGGTGGTGTCGTAGTAGACGCTCCAGACGCCGTAACCACCGTCACCGCCGTGCGCGTCGGGCACCATCCGGGCGGCGAGTGCGGCCCGCAACGCCGGCACCCTCGTCGTCTCGACCAAGTACTTGATCTCGTAACGGTTGAACGCGTGCAGCTTGCTCGGTGCCCGTAGGGCGTGGCCGGTGTGGTCGGTGTGGCCGTGCCGGGTCGGCGACTCGCGATGCCCTCCGGCGGAGGGTTCGGCGACGGTGGACGGATCGGCTCTGGGGGTTCGGCGGGGTAACCGTGGTCGCATGCGGTGGGCGCTCTCTGGTCGCGAAAGGGTCGCAGGCAGCCAAGGTGACCGGACCGAAAAGTCGATATGAACGACCTATGAATGAGCTATGGATCGTGGATGTCCGGCGACGGTAAGACTTTCGTAACGGCGTCGGGCGGTGACCGGCCGCCGTTGTCCGGCGAGACTGGGCGGCATGTCCCGTCGCCTGTTCCGTACCCCGCTGACCTGGGTCGCCGTCGCTGTCATCGGCATCGGGGCCGCCTTCGGGCTGTACTGGTTCCAGCCCTGGAAGGTGGTGACCGACCGTCAGGTCGACGAACGGCTCTCCGGGGTGGAGGATGCCGCCCCGCCCCGGGCGACGCCCGCGACCGGTCCGACGGCCACCCGCCCGGTGCTGGTCAGTCGGGGGGAGTTCGTCAGTCACGAACACGACACCTCGGGCACCGCCCGGATCGTCCGCACCGCCGACGGGGGGCACCGGCTGGAACTGGTCGGGCTGGACACCTCCAACGGCCCGGACCTGCGGGTCTGGCTCTCCGACCAGCCGGTTCGCACCGGCCGGGCCGGCTGGCACGTCTTCGACGACGGCCGCCGGGCGGAGCTGGGCCGGCTCAAGGGCAACCGCGGCGACCAGGCGTACGCCGTCCCGGCCGGCACCGACCTGACCGCGCTGACCAGTGTCACCATCTGGTGTCAGCGATTCGCCGTCTCGTTCGGTGCCGCGTCCCTGGTCCCGGCCGGTTGACGCCCCCCACCGACCGGTCGGGACAGGCCACCGATGATCCACTTCCGGGTCGGGAGTGGAGTGGCGCTCTCGACCGATCGCCGGCCGGCTGAGAAACTGTGATCCGGCCAGCGAGTGAGGGGTACGGATGAGCAACGGTTCAGTGCTGCCCGAGGACGTGCTGCGGGACGCCCCCGCGTACGCGCCACGCCCCGGTGAGCTGGCCGATCTGGAGCTGCTGCTGAGTGGGGCGTACACCCCGCTGGCCGGTTTCATGACCCGCGCCGACCTGGCCTCGTTGCAGCGTCGCGGCAGACTGGCCGACGGCACGTCCTGGCCGGTCCCGGTGACCCTCCAGGTGCCCACCGCCGTCGCCGACGGGCTGGACCCGGCCGACCCGGGCCGGCGGACGCTGGTGCTCACCGACGGCGAGGGCGCCCCGGTGGCCGGGCTGGAGGTGACCGACGTCTGGCCGGTCCGCGAGGGCGTGGCCGGGCTGGGCGGCCCGGTACGCCGGCTCGGCGACGGCGGGCACGGCCCGTTCCAGCGGCTGCGCCGGGGTCCGGACGAGGTGCGTCCGCTGCTGCCCCCGGGCCGGGTGCTCGGGGTGATCGCCGACCGGCCGCTGCACCGGCCGCAACTGGCGCAGATCGCGCACGCGGCCCGTACCCTCGGCGCGCATCTGCTGGTGATGATCCCGGTCGGCGAGGACGGCGCGGGCGGGCTGCCAACCGAGGCCCTGGTCCGCAGCATCTTCGCCGCCCGCGACCGGATGCCCCCGGCGACGCTGGTGGCGGTCCCGTTGCCCCGCCGGGCCGACGAGATCAGCGACGCGCTGCTGCGGGCCCGGATCTCCGCCGCCTACGGGGTGACCCACCTGCTGTCCACCGGCGGCATGCTCTCCGGGGCGGGGCTGCGGGTGCTGGTCCCCCGCGAGCTGGCCTACGACAGCCGGGACGGCCAGTGGCGCTGGCGGGACGACATCCCGCCACGCAACCGCAAGCTGGCGCTGAGCGAGGCGGAGATCGACGACCTGCTCGACCGGGGTTTCCCGTTGCCCGAGTGGCACACCCCGCCGGCGGTGGCCAAGGAGCTGAGCCGGGCCCGCCCGCCGCGCCGGCACCGGGGGCTGGTGGTCTTCCTCACCGGGCTCTCCGGCTCCGGCAAGTCGACGATCGCCCGGGGCCTGGCCGATCTGCTGCGCGAGCAGGGCGACCGGACGATCACCCTGCTCGACGGCGACGTGGTGCGTCGGGAGTTGTCGGCCGGGTTGACGTTCAGCCGGGCCGACCGGGACGCGAACGTGCGCCGGATCGGCTGGGTGGCGGCCGAGATCGCCCGGCACCGGGGGGTGGGGATCTGCTGCCCGATCGCCCCGTACGCGCAGGCGCGGGCCGCCGTGCGGGAGATGGCCCGGGCGGCCGGGGCGGGTTTCCTGCTGGTGCACGTGGCCACCCCGTTGGAGGTCTGTGAGCAGCGCGACCGCAAGGGCCTGTACGCCCGCGCCCGCGCCGGCCTGCTCACCGGGATGACCGGCATCGACGACCCGTACGAGACGCCCACCGACGCCGATCTGGTGGTCGACACCACCGACCAGAGCATCGACGAGGCGGTGCAGGCGGTGATGACCCATCTGACCGAGACCGGCTGGGTGGAGCCGCGGCTGCCGTCCGCCTGACCTCGGGGTTCCACTTCCGCCCCTGCCCGCTGCGCGCTAGTGTTCAATCTTGTTGGAACACGTGCGAGCGCGTGCAGGTGCGGGGGCCCGGGAGGTACGGCGGATGCTGGCGCGGCAGCGGCAGGCGACGATCCTCGACCGGGTCCGCACCGCCGGTGGCGTCCGGGTCACCGAACTGGCCGCCGAGTTCGGTGTCTCCGACATGACCATCCGGCGTGACCTGGACGCGCTGCACGACCGGGGCCTGCTGGCCAAGGTGCACGGCGGGGCCACCGTCACCGACCCGGGCTCGACCGACGAACCGGGCTTCCACGCCAAGTCCGTCCGGCAGGCCGCCGAGAAGGCCGCGATCGCCACCCGGGCCGCCGAACTGGTCCGCCCGGGTGCGGCGGTCGCCCTCTCCGCCGGCACCACCACCGCCGAGCTGGCCCGTCGCCTGGTCGACGTGCCGGGGCTGACCGTGGTGACCAACTCGCTGCCGGTGGCCGAGATCCTGCACACCGCCGGCCGCCCCGACCAGACCGTGGTGCTGACCGGCGGGGTACGCACCCCGTCCGACGCGCTGGTCGGTCCGCTGGCGGTGGAGGCCATCCGCTCGCTGCACCTGGACCTGCTCTTCCTCGGCGTACACGGGATCACCGAGCGGGCCGGTTTCACCACCCCGAACCTGATGGAGGCGGAGACCGACCGGGCCCTCGTGGAGGCCGCCGACCGGCTGGTCGTCCTCGCCGACCACACCAAGTGGGGCACCGTCGGCATCTCCTCCATCGTCGGCCTGGGCGCCGCCGACGTGCTGGTCAGCGACGACCGGTTGGCCCCCGAGGCGCGCCGGGTGATCGACGAGAAGGTGGGCGAGCTGGTGATCGTGACAGGTACGGGTCGGGCTGACGGGCGGGAGACGACGCGGTGAAGCGTACGGCGATCGAGTTGGCCGACGGCCGCGAGCTGATCTACTTCGACGAACGCGACGACGCCGTCCGGGACCAGCCGGACCGGCGGGAGCTGCCGCCACCCCCGCCCGCCTCCCAACTGCGCTACGACCCGCTCACCGACGAGTGGGTGGCGGTGGCGGTGCACCGGCAGACCCGGACGTTCCTCCCCCCGGCCGACCAGTGCCCGCTGTGCCCGTCGCGGGGCGACCGGCACAGCGAGATCCCCGCGCCCGACTACGACGTGGCGGTCTTCGAGAACCGGTTCCCCTCGCTGAGCCAACGGATCGCCGACGAGCCGGCCGAGATCACCGGGTTCACCCCGGTCCGGCCCGGCCAGGGGCGCTGCGAGGTGGTCTGCTTCACCGACGACCACGAGGCGTCCTTCGCCAGCCTCTCCCCCGCCCGGGTCCGGCTGGTGCTGGACGCGTTGGCCGACCGGACCACGGCGGTCGGCGCGCTGCCCGGGGTGGAGCAGGTGTTCTGCTTCGAGAACCGGGGCGTGGAGATCGGGGTGACCCTGCACCACCCGCACGGCCAGATCTACGCGTACCCGTTCGTCACGCCGCGTACCCGGTCGCTGCTGGCGGCGGCCCGCCGGCACGCGGAGCGCACCGGCGGCGGCAACCTCTACGCCGACGTGCTCGCCGCCGAGCGCGCCGCCGGTGACCGGGTGGTAGCGGCCAACGAGCACTGGACGGCGTACGTGCCGGCGGCGGCCCGGTGGCCGTTCGAGGTGCACGTCGCGCCGCACCGGCCGGTACCGGACATCCCGGCGCTCGACGACGCCGAACGGGACTCCTTCGGCCCGCTCTACCTGGACGTGCTGCGCCGGTTCGACGGGCTGTTCGACCTGCCCATGCCGTACATCGCGGCCTGGCACCAGGCGCCGGTGCGGATCGACCGGGAGCTGGGCCACCTGCACCTGCAACTGTTCAGCGTCCGGCGGGCGAGGGACAAGCTGAAGTACCTGGCCGGTTCCGAGTCGGGCATGGGGGTCTTCATCAACGACATCGCCCCCGAGCGGGCCGCCGAACTGCTACGCGCCGCCTGACCCCGGAGGCAGGGCGCGGGGGGCCCCGGAACAGGGCCCCCCGCGGGGAAGGGACGGCTGGCTGTGCTCGACAGCCGGGAAGGCTGGCCGGTCGGCACCGGTGCCGTGCGACGACCGACGACAACCTCCCTGGACGCGACTGGCACCACGTCCACCCGGCTCAACGACGTGTTTCCGGGCCGGTGACGCCGCCGTCACCCGGACGGGTGGCGGCTACGGTCTCCCGCTGTCGGGGCCGCGACGTGCCGGAGACGCCGGAACCCGTCGGCGGTCCGCCGACGGGTTCCGGGAGGTGCGGGCGAGGGTCAGGCGCCGAGCTTGCGCGCCAGGTTCTCGTCGAGGGTGTTCATGAACTCGTCGGTGGTCTGCCACGGGGCGTCCCGCGAGATGAGCAGCGCGAGGTCCTTGGTCATCTGGCCGCTCTCGACGGTGTCGACGATGACCTGCTCCAGCGTGTCGGCGAACTCGGTGACCGCCGGGGTGCCGTCCAGCTTGCCCCGGTGGGCGAGGCCCCGGGTCCAGGCGTAGATCGAGGCGATCGGGTTGGTCGAGGTCTTCTCGCCCTTCTGGTACTGCCGGTAGTGCCGGGTGACGGTGCCGTGGGCGGCCTCCGCCTCGACGGTACGGCCGTCCGGGGAGAGCAGCACGGAGGTCATCAGGCCGAGCGAGCCGAAGCCCTGCGCGACGGTGTCGGACTGCACGTCACCGTCGTAGTTCTTGCAGGCCCAGACGTAGCCGCCCTCCCACTTGAGCGCGGCGGCGACCATGTCGTCGATGAGCCGGTGCTCGTAGGTGAGGCCGGCGGCGGCGAACTCGTCCTTGAACTCGTTGTCGAACACCTCGGCGAAGAGGTCCTTAAACCGGCCGTCGTACGCCTTGAGGATGGTGTTCTTGGTCGACATGTAGACCGGGTAGTTGCGGTCCAGGCCGTACCGGAACGAGGCGCGGGCGAAGTCCCGGATCGACTCGTCGTAGTTGTACATGCCCATGGCGATGCCGCCGCCGGGGAAGTTGGCGACCTCCATCTCCATCGGGGTGCCGCCGTCGGCCGGGGTGTAGGTGATGGTGACCGTGCCCGGACCGGGGACCACGAAGTCGGTGGCCTTGTACTGGTCGCCGTGCGCGTGCCGGCCGATGATGATCGGCTTGGTCCAGCCCGGGACGAGCCGCGGCACGTTCGACATGATGATCGGCTCGCGGAAGACCACGCCGCCGAGGATGTTACGGATGGTGCCGTTCGGCGACCGCCACATCTTCTTGAGGCCGAACTCCTCCACCCGGGCCTCGTCCGGGGTGATGGTGGCGCACTTGACGCCGACGCCGTGCTCCTTGATGGCGTTCGCGGCGTCGATGGTCACCTGGTCGTCGGTGGCGTCCCGGTGCTGGATCGACAGGTCGTAGTAGTGCAGGTCGACGTCGAGGTAGGGCAGGATCAACTGCTCACGGATCTGCTTCCAGATGATCCGGGTCATCTCGTCGCCGTCGAGCTCCACGACCGGGTTGTTTACCTTGATCTTCGCCATCGGCCGGCGCTCCTCTCGGGGGACACGTGCTCAAGCAGTACGAGCGTACTGGAAACTGGTCGGCGGCACCGAGCCGGCCTCCACCCGGCGGCACCGGCCGGCGGAAAACGCCCGGCGGGCCACGGCCGGCCCCGACAAATTCTTCCAGCCCCGCCCGCGGGCATTCCCCGGGGCGACCGCCGCACACCGGCGCGAGGCCGACCGGTGGGAACCCGCCCCGGAGCGCCAGCCCGGTGATCAAGAGGTTCGAGTCACGTCGTGGCGGTGGCTTGACGCAAAGCTCTTGATCACCGGGACAGGGCGACGGGCGGGGCGGGGGCGACGGGCGGGGACGGGGACGGGCGGGGCGAGCGGCGGGGACGGGACGGCGCAGGGGCGGGACGGCGGGTGCCGTCCCGCCCCTGCGGCGGATGGTTCAGCGGATCACATGCTGGCGACGTCAGCCTGCTTGGCGCGGACGGCCTCGGCAGCCTCCTTGAGGCTGGCCAGCTCGTCGGCGTCCAGGTCGGTCTCGACGACCCGCTTCACGCCCTCGGCGCCGATCTCGGCCTCGACGCCCAGGTAGACCCCGGAGATGCCGTACTCGCCGTCGACCCAGGCGCAGACGGGCATGACCGCGCCGGAGTCCTCGGCCACGGCCCGCGCCATCCGGGCGGCGGCGGCGGACGGCGCGTAGTACGCCGAACCCGTCTTGAGCAGCGCGACGACCTCGGCGCCACCGTTGCGGGTCTTGACGACCAGCTCCTCGATCTGCTCGGCCGGCATCGCGTCACGCAGCGGCTTGCCGTTGACGGTGCTCTGCGAGGGCACCGGGACCATCGTGTCGCCGTGCGAGCCGAGGGTCAGCGTCTTCACCGACTTCACCGGTACGTTCAGCGCCTCGGCGACGAAGTTGGTGAACCGGGCGGTGTCCAGCATGCCGGCCTGGCCGAGCACCCGGTTCCTGGGGAACTGGGTGGCGAGCTGGGCCAGCGCGGTCATCTCGTCGAGCGGGTTGGACACCACGATGACGACGGCGTTCGGGGCGTACTTGGCGACGTTCTCGGCGACCTGCCGCACGATCTTGGCGTTGGTCTCCAGCAGGTCCATCCGGCTCATGCCCGGCTTGCGGGGCAGACCGGCGGTGATCACGACGACGTCGGAGCCCTCGATGGCCTCGTAGCCCTCGCCGTTGGGGCCGGTGGTGACGCCGACGACCTTGGTCTCGAAGCCCTCGACCGCGCGGGACTGGTTGAGGTCCAGCGCGAGACCCGCCGGCTTGCCCTCCACGATGTCGGTGATGACGACGGTGTCGAAGACGTCGTACTCGGCCAGGCGCTGTGCGGTGGTGGAGCCGTAGAAGCCGGCCCCGACGACAGTGACCTTCTTACCCATGGTCGTCCCACTCCCTGCTACCAGTCGGTTTTCCCGACCGTAACAGTCATCCCGGCACCGTTTCGGCCAGGGGCGGCGACCATCCCCGGGATGGGGCCAACGTCACCACCGCCCCGTTCCCGGCGGGCGGCGGCCCCGCTGCGGGGCACCGCCGCCGAGCAGGGGATCAGCCGCGCTCGGCGCGTTCGACGACGTTGGTGAGCAGCATGGCCCGGGTCATCGGCCCGACGCCGCCGGGCATCGGGGCGAGCCGACCGGCGACCTGCGCCACCTCCGGGTCGACGTCACCGGTGTAGCGGCCCTTGCCGTCGTCGCCGATCACCCGGGTGATGCCGACGTCCACCACGGTGGCCCCCGGCGTGATCATGTCGGCGGTGAGCAGGCCGGGCACCCCGGCGGCGACGATGACGATGTCGGCGGCACGGGTGTGGGCCGCGAGGTCGAGTGTGCCGGTGTGGCAGAGGGTGACGGTCGCGTTCTCGCTGCGCCGGTTGAGCAGCAGGCCGAGCGGGCGGCCGACGGTGTTGCCCCGGCCGACGAGCGCGACGTTGGCGCCGCGCAGCGGCACGTCGTACCGGCGGAGCAGCTCGACGATGCCGCGCGGGGTGCAGGGCAGCGGGCCGTCGTAGCCGAGCACCAGCCGGCCCAGGTTCACCGGGTGCAGGCCGTCGGCGTCCTTGTCCGGGTCGATCATCTCCAGGGCCCGCTGGGTGTCCAGGTGCGCCGGCAGCGGCAGCTGGACGATGTAGCCGTGGCAGCCCGGGTCGGCGTTCAGCTCGGCGAGCACGTCGTCGAGCTGTTGCTGGGTGGCGTCGGCGGGCAGCTCGCGGCGGATCGAGGCGATGCCCACCTCGGCGCAGTCGCGGTGCTTGCCGTTGACGTACGCCTCGGAGCCGGGGTCCGCGCCGACCAGGACCGTGCCCAGGCCGGGGGTGACCCCGCGCTCGGCCAACGCCTTGACGCGTACCCGCAGCTCGTCCTTGATCTCGGCCGCGGTCGCCTTGCCGTCCAGGATGATCGCCGTCACGACCAGATCGTCTCATGGCCGGTGGACGGCGGGCCGACGACCGGGAACCCGTGACTTTCCGTGAGGTGCCATTAATCACCCTGAGTGACTTAATGCGGGCCGGCTCACCTGCCGTACCGGACGGGACGACCATGCCGGGTCCGGACCGGACATCGGGCACCCCGGCCGCCACGACGGTCGATCCAACCCCGGAACCACCCTCAACACCCGCTCTCACGCAGCAACTTCGCCCGATTCCTCTACCAGGAACGATCGCCACCGACAAGGCCGTCCCCGGTGATCCGTTATCCGTTCGCAACGCTGTCGTTGTCGACGGGCCGAGCCCGGCCTACCGTTGCCGGACGTTGCGCAGAGTCACCCAACGCCGGGCCTGACTGCGCTCCGTAATGAGATGAGGAGACCCCCATGCGTGTGCGCAGGCTTGCTGCCTGGACCGCTCTCCCGCTCGCGGTGACCCTGGGCCTGGCGGCCTGCGGCTCGGGCGGCGGCAGCGGAACCGGTCAGTCCGACCCCGACGCGGCCGTGCGGATCGAGATCGCCGAGCCGCAGCACCTGGTCCCGACCAACACCAACGAGACCAGCGGTTCGCAGGTGCTCGCCGCCCTGTTCAGCCCGCTCGTCGACTACGACGAGGCCAACAAGCCCTACGAGGTGGCGGCCGAGTCGGTCACGTCGTCGGACAACAGGGTCTGGACGGTCAAGCTCAAGGACGGTTACACCTTCCACAACGGCGAGAAGGTCACCGCCGACAACTACCTCGACGCCTGGAACTACGGCGCGTACGCCCCCAACGGGCAGAACTCCAGCTACTTCTTCGAGAAGATCGCCGGGTACGCCGACCTCCAGGGCGACAAGCCGACCGCCGAGCGGCTGTCCGGGCTGAAGAAGGTCGACGACCTGACCTTCACCGTCACGCTGACCGAGCCGTACAGCGAGTTCAAGTCGATGCTCGGGTACACCGCCTTCTACCCGCTGCCGAAGGCCGCCTTCTCCGCCCCCGGTGTGCTCAGGGAGGGCTACGAGCAGGCCCCGGTCGGGCAGGGCCCGTTCCGGATGAAGGGCTCCTGGCAGCACGACGCCAAGGTCGAGGTGGAACGCTACGACGCCTTCCCCGGCGAGCAGCCGAAGGTGGGCGGCGTCGAGTTCCGCATCTACCAGCAGCCGACCGCCGCGTACGCGGACGTGCTCTCGGACAACCTCGACGTGATCAAGACGATCCCGACCGAGAACCTGTCCACCGCCGCCACCGACCTGGGTGACCGGTTCCGGCAGAGCCCCGCGTCGTCGTTGCAGGTGCTGGCGTTCCCGACCTTCCAGAAGGAGTTCAGCAAGCCCGAGGTGCGCAAGGCGATCTCGATGGCGATCGACCGGGACGAGATCACCAGGTCGATCTTCAAGGACTCGCAGCAGCCGGCCCGCTCGTTCGTCTCGCCGGTGGTCGCGGGTTACCGGGAGAACACCATCGGCGCGGCCGGCGAGTTCGACCCGGCCAAGGCGAAGGCGGCGTACGAGGCGGCCGGCGGCCCGAAGAAGATCGAGCTGTCGTACAACGGCGACGGCGGGCACAAGGACTGGATCGACGCGACCTGCAACCAGCTCAAGGCCAACCTGGGCGTGGAGTGCGTCGGCACCGCCGAGCCCAAGTTCGCCGACCTGCTGACCAAGGTCAAGGCGAAGCAGCCGGTGGGTCTGTTCCGGATGGGCTGGGTGATGGACTACCCGTCGATGGAGAACTACCTCGGCCCGCTGTACAGCACCAACGGCTCGTCGAACTACTACGGCTACAGCAACCCCGAGTTCGACAAGCTGCTCGCCGAGGGCGCCAAGGCGCCGAACGAGGAGGCCGCGATCGCCAAGTACCAGGCGGCCGAGGACCTGCTGGCCGAGGACATGCCGGTGATCCCGCTGCGCTACGGCCAGAACAACTTCGGCCACTCGACCAAGGTGAAGAACGTCCAGATGGACCTCTTCGACCGGGTCGACCTGCTGAAGATCGAGGCGGTCAGCTAGTCCGGGAGGGGCGTCGGCGGCGAACGGGCCGCCGGCACGTGACGGCGCGTCGGCGGCAACGGGGCCGTCGGCGGGAGCAACGGGTCGGGTCATCGGTGGACGGTGACCCGACCCGCCTCCGTCTCCGCCGCTTTTGGGCAAGACTGCACAGTATGTTCCGCTTCGTTCTGCGGCGTCTGCTCCAGATGGTCCTCGCCTTCTTCGGGACCACCCTGATCGTGTACGCCCTGATGTTCGCCGGCCAGGGCGACCCGATCCAGGCACTGGCCGGGGAACGGCCGGTGACCCCGGCGCAGCGGGCGTACCTGACGGAGGAGTTCCACCTCGACCGCACCGGCGTCGGCGGCTTCCTCTACCGCTACCTCGACTACCTCAAGAACCTGCTCCAGGGTGACCTCGGGCAGTCGCTGACCGGCCGGTCGATCGGGGACATCCTCGCCGCCGCCTGGCCGGTCACCGTCAAGCTGGCGCTGATCGCGATGGCCGTGACGATCCTGTTCGGGGTCACCGCCGGGGTGCTCGCCGGCATCCGCCGGGCCAGCCTGTTCGACAACGCCACACTGGTGCTGACCCTGCTGGTACTGGGCATCCCCACCATCGTGCTGGCCCCGCTCGCCCAGTACCTGCTCGGCGTACGGTGGCCGATCTTCCCCCCGACCGCCGGCGCCGACCCCGACCTGTACGCCCTGCTGCTGCCCGGCATCGTGCTCGGCTCGCTGTCGCTGGCCACCGCGCTGCGGCTGACCCGTACCTCGGTCGCCGAGAACCTGCGCGCCGACTACGTGCGTACGGCCCGGTCGAAGGGGCTGGCCCGGCGGCGGATCATCGGGGTGCACGTGCTGCGCAACTCGCTCATCCCCGTGATCACCTTCCTCGGCGTCGAACTGGGCAACCTGATGAGCGGCGCGATCATCACCGAGGGCGTGTTCAACATCCCGGGGGTCGGCTTCAACCTGTTCCGGGGCATCCGCACCGAGGACGGCCCGCTGGTGGTGGGCATCGTCAGCGTCCTCGTCGTGGTCTACCTCGTCGCCAACCTGGTGGTGGACGTCCTGTACGCCGTCCTCGACCCGAGGATCCGCTATGAGTGAACGCAGCGAGGTGCCGGCATGAGCGACTTCGAGACGGTGGCGGCGACGGAGGACCAGGCCGCCAGGCGCGGGGTCTCCGGCGAGCCCGGGACACCCGACCGGGTGGGCGTACCGCAGAAACCCCGCAGCCTCGCCGGGGACGCCTGGCGCGACCTGCGCCGCAAGCCGGTCTTCTGGATCAGCCTGGTGCTGGTCGTGCTGGTCGCCGCGATGGCCGCCGTGCCGTCGCTGTTCACCGCCAACGACCCGCGCGACTGCGTGCTGTCCCGCCAGCACGCCGGGGCGTCCGGCGGGGCCATTTTCGGGTACGACTTCCAGGGCTGCGACACGTACGCCCGCGCCGTCTACGGGGCCCGCGCCTCGCTGCTGGTCGGCGCGCTGTCCGCCCTGCTCACCGGGGCCATCGCGCTGGTCGTCGGGATGGTGGCCGGGTACTTCGGCCGCTGGGTCGACGCGGTGCTCTCCCGGGTGATCGACATCGTGCTCGGCATCCCACTGCTGCTGGCCGCGATCGTGCTGCTCAAGCGGGTCAGCACCAGCAGCGACACGGTCCGGCTGTTCGCGGTGATCTTCGTGCTGGCGGTGCTCGGCTGGACCACCGCCGCCCGGGTGGTCCGCTCCTCGGTGATCACCGCCAAGGAGCAGGACTACGTCGCGGCGGCCCGGATGCTCGGCGCGGGCCACGGCCGGATCATGTGGCGGCACATCCTGCCCAACGCGCTCGCCCCGGCGATCGTGGTGCTGACCATCGCGCTCGGCTCGTTCATCGCCGCCGAGGCGACGCTGAGCTTCCTCGGCATCGGCCTGAAGGCCCCGACCATCTCCTGGGGCATCGAGATCGACGCCGGCCGGGTGCACATGCGCGAGTCGGCGACGCCGCTGGTCGTCCCGTCCGCCTTCCTCGCGCTGACCGTGCTCGCCTTCATCATGCTCGGCGACGCGATCCGCGACGCCTTCGACCCGAAGCTGCGGTGAGGCCGATGTCCACCCCGGGCGCGAGCGAGAGGCAGATCCGGTGACCGAGTCCGCACCCCGGCCCACGCCGGCCTCACCCACCCCGCCCGGCGGGCACCTGCTGGACGTCCGCGACCTGCACGTCGAGTTCCGCACCGGCGAGGGGGTGGCCAAGGTGATCAACGGGGTCTCCTACCACCTGGACCCGGGCGAGACGCTCGCCGTGCTCGGCGAGTCCGGCTCCGGCAAGTCGGTCACCGCCCAGGCGGTCATGGGCATCCTGGACAGCCCGCCGGCGGTGATCCGTTCCGGTCAGATCCGCTACCGGGGCCGCGACCTGCTCACCCTGCCCGAGGAGCAGCGCCGGCAGGTACGCGGCAAGGAGATCGCGATGATCTTCCAGGACGCCCTGTCGGCGTTGAACCCGGTCTTCCCGGTCGGCTGGCAGATCGGCGAGACGCTGCGGCACCGCGACGGGATGTCCCGCGCCGACGCCCGACGGCGGACCGTCGAGCTGATGGACCTGGTACGCATCCCCGGGGCGGCCGGGCGGCTCGGCGACCACCCGCACCAGTTCTCCGGCGGGATGCGGCAACGCGTCATGATCGCCATGGCGCTGGCGCTGGACCCGAAGGTGCTGATCGCCGACGAACCGACCACCGCCCTCGACGTCACCGTGCAGGCCCAGATCATGGACCTGCTGGCCGACCTGCGTCGCGACCTCGACATGGCGATGATCCTGATCACCCACGACCTGGGGGTGGTGGCCGGCGTCGCGGACCGGATCGCCGTCATGTACGCCGGCCGGATCGTCGAGCACGCCGACGTCCGCCCGCTGTACCGGGCACCGGCCCACCCGTACACCAAGGGGTTGCTGGCCTCGATCCCCCGGCTGGACGTGCGCGGCCGGGAACTGTCCACCATCCGGGGCCTGCCGCCGAACCTGATGCGCATCCCCGGCGGCTGCCCGTTCCACCCCCGCTGCCCGTACGTGCAGCAGGTGTGTGTGGACGTGGTGCCCGACGACCTGGTCCTCGCCGACGGCCGGACCAGCGCGTGCCACTTCGCGCAGGAGGTCCACGATGACCGCGACCGCTGACCCGGCCAAGGTCCGGGGCGAGACCATCCTCAGCGTCGACGACCTGGTCAAACACTTCCCGATCACCCGGGGCGTGCTCTTCCGCCGGCAGGTCGGCGCGGTCCGTGCCGTCGACGGGGTCAGCTTCACCCTGCACCGGGGCGAGACGCTCGGCATCGTCGGCGAGTCCGGCTGCGGCAAGTCGACCCTCGCCCGGGTGCTGATGCGGCTGGAGACACCGACCTCCGGCCGGGCCACCCTCCAGGGCCGGGACCTGCTCACCGCCGCCGGGGGCGAGTTGCGCCGGCTGCGCCGCAACATGCAGATGGTGATGCAGGACCCGTACACCTCGCTGAACCCACGGATGACGGTCGGCGACATCATCGGAGAGCCGTTCGACATCCACCCGGACGCCGCACCCAGGGGCAGCAAACGCGGCCGGGTACAGGAGCTGCTGGACGTGGTCGGCCTCAACCCGGAGCACATCAACCGCTATCCGCACCAGTTCTCCGGCGGCCAGCGGCAGCGCATCGGCATCGCCCGCGCGCTCGCCCTGCGCCCCGAGGTGATCGTCTGCGACGAGCCGGTCTCCGCCCTGGACGTCTCGATCCAGGCCCAGGTGATCAACCTGCTGGAGCAGCTCCAGGACGAGTTCGGACTGTCGTACGTGTTCATCGCGCACGACCTGTCGGTGGTCCGGCACATCTGCGACCGGGTCGCGGTGATGTACCTCGGCCGGATCGTGGAGATCGGCACCGAGGAGGAGATCTACGAACGGGCCACCCACCCGTACACCCAGGCGCTGCTGTCGGCGGTGCCGGTGCCCGATCCGGAGGCCCGGGGCACGGCCGGCATCATCCGGCTCACCGGCGACGTGCCCAGCCCGGCCGACCCGCCGTCCGGCTGCCACTTCCGCACCCGCTGCTGGAAGGCCGAGCACATCTGCGCCCGGGAGGACCCGCCGACCGTCCCCCGTACCGCCGACCCCCACCCCAGCGCCTGCCACTTCGCCGCGCTGCGCGCGCCGTCCGACCCGCCGGGCCGGGGCTGACCGCGTGCTCCCGCGCCGGGGCGCGGGAGCACGCGGGTGGATCAGTGGAAGAAGTGCCGGGTGCCGGTCAGGTACATGGTGACGCCGGCCTGCTGGCAGGCGGCGATGGTGTCCTCGTCACGGATCGACCCGCCGGGCTGCACGATCGCCTTCACCCCGGCGTCGATCAGGATCTGCGCGCCGTCGGCGAACGGGAAGAAAGCGTCGGAGGCGGCGACGGAACCCCGGGCCCGCTCCGCGCCGGCCCGGCTCACCGCCAGCCGGGCCGAGTCGACCCGGTTGACCTGGCCCATCCCCACCCCGACCGACGCGCCGTCCTTCGCCAGCAGGATCGCGTTGCTCTTCACCGCGCGGACCGCCCGCCAGGCCAGCGCCAGGTCCCGCAGGGTGGCCTCGTCGGCGGCCTCGCCGGTGGCGAGCTTCCAGTTCGCCGGGTCGTCGCCCGCGGCGTCGATCCGGTCCCGCTGCTGGACGAGAACCCCGCCGGTGACCTGCCGCCACTCGGCCGGCAGCGGGGTGAAGGCCGGGGCGCGCAGCAGCCGGATGTTCTTCTTGCCCCGGAGGATCTCCACCGCGCCGGGCTCGAACTCCGGCGCCACCAGCACCTCGGTGAAGATCTCCGCGACCTGGCCGGCCAGTTCCACCGAGACCGGCCGGTTGACGGCGATCACCCCGCCGAAGGCGGAGACCGGGTCGCAGGCGTGCGCCTTGCGGTGCGCCTCGGCGACGTCCGCGCCGACGGCGATGCCGCACGGGTTGGCGTGCTTGATGACCGCCACCGCCGGCTCGTCGGGGAAGTCGTTCGCGGCCCGCCAGGCGGCGTCCGCGTCGACGTAGTTGTTGTAGGACATCTCCTTGCCGTGCAGCTGCTCGGCCTGGGCCAGCCCCGGCGGGCTGGCCGGGTCGGCGTAGACGGCGGCACCCTGGTGCGGGTTCTCGCCGTAGCGCAGCGTCGCCTGCCGGCGCAGCGCCAGCCCGGCGAAGTGCGGCCATCCGTCCTCTGCCGGGGCGGCGGTGCCGGCGAACCAGTCGGCGACGGCCACGTCGTACTCGGCGATGTCGGCGAACGCGCGGGCGGCCAGCGCCCGCCGCTGGGCCAGCGTGAAACCGCCCTCGGCCAGCGCGGCGACCAGCGCCGGGTAAGCGGCCGGGTCGGTCACCACGGCGACCGAGGCGTGGTTCTTGGCGGCGGCCCGGACCATCGCCGGCCCGCCGATGTCGATCTGCTCGATGCACTCGTCCGGGGACGCGCCGGAGGCGACGGTGGCCTGGAACGGGTAGAGGTTGGAGACCAGGACGTCGATGCCGGCGATGCCGTGCCCGTCGAGCTGCTCGGCGTGCGACTCCTTGCGCAGGTCGGCCAGGAGCCCGCCGTGGATCTTGGGGTGCAGGGTCTTGACCCGGCCGTCGAGGATCTCGGGGAAGCCGGTCACCTGCTCGACCGGGGTCACCGGCACCCCCGCGCCGGAGATCGTCGACGCGGTGGAACCGGTCGAGACGATCTCGACCCCGGCCTCGTGCAGCGTACGGGCCAGCTCGACCAGGCCGCTCTTGTCGTAGACGCTGACCAGCGCCCGCCTGATCGGGCGGCGGGAGTCCTGCGGGGCACTCACGGAACCGTGACCTTTCTTCCGGTGATCGTCCAACCTGAACGGACCAGGCGACCGACCTGCTCGACGAGCTGGCGGCGCTCGGCTTCCTTGATGCGCTCGGTGAGCGTCTCCTCGTCGTCGTCGTCGAGGACCGGCACCGCCACCTGCGCGACGATCGGGCCGGTGTCCATCCCGGCGTCGACGAAGAAGAGGGTGGCCCCGGTGACCTTGACGCCGTAGGCGAGCGCGTCCCGGGGGCCGTGGATGCCGGGGAACGCCGGCAGCAGCGTGTTGTGCGTGTTCAGGTAGCGGTCGCCGAAGGCCGCCAGGAACTGCGGCCCGACCAGCTTCAGGAAACCCGCCGAGATCACCAGGTCGGGCCGGTGCTCGGCGACGTGCGCGGTGAGGGCCTTGTCCCAGTCGGCGCGGGTGGGGTGGTCCTTCACCCGGTCGACGAAGGTCGGCACCCCGGCGGCGGCGGCCCGGTCCAGCCCGACGATGCCGTCCCGGTCGGCGCCGACGGCCACCACCCGGGCCCCGTAGCCGGGGTCGGCGGTGGCGTCCAGCAACGCCTGGAGGTTGCTGCCGGAGCCGGAGACGAGGACGACGAGGCGGGCGACGGACGCGGGCTCGGTCACCCGGCCACCCTAGCGGGCAGGTCGGCACGCCCATCCTGCGGGCGGCGACGTTTCGGGTGATCACGCGTGTCGCCCGGACACGGTACGCTGCCGGTCGCCCGGTGGCCGGGCCGTGCCCGCCACCGCGCCCCACAGCCCATGATCAGGTACGGACGCCGTACCGACGTGAACGAGGAGTACTGCAGATGCAGCCCGGCTACCCCAACCCGCAGCAGCCGATCAACAACAACATGACCGCGTCGATCGTGGCCATCTTCTTCTTCTGGCCGCTGGCGATCCCGGCCATCATCAACGCCTCCAAGGTCAACCCGGCTCTGCAGCAGGGCGACTACGCGGGCGCCGAGGCCGCCGCCCGCGAGTCCAAGAAGTGGTCGAAGCTGGCCTTCATCATCGGTGGCGTGTGGCTCGTCATCGTGCTGCTGTGCTGCCTCTTCGGTGGTGTGATGGGTGCGATCGACGGCAGCAGCACCAGCAGCTACTGACGGACCACGACTGAGGAGCAGCCGAGATGCAGCCCGGAACCCCCGGCCACGACCCGTACGGCCAGCAGCCCCCGCACGATCCGTACGGGCAGCAGCCCGTGTCGGGCCAGCCGCAGGACCCGTACGCCGCGCCGCAGGCACCGTACGGGCAGCAGCCGGCGGCACCGTACGGTGAGCAGCCGCCGTACGGGCAGCCCACCCACGACCCGTACGGCCCCCAGCCCACCCCGGGCCAGCCGTACGGTCAGCCCTTCCAGCCGGACCCGTACGGCCAGCCCGTCCACAAGGACCCCTACGGGCAGCAGCCGTACGCCGCGGCGGCCGGCTCCTACCCGGGGGCCGGCTACCCGGCGCCGCAGGGGCAGCAGAACACCCTCGGTCTGGTGTCGCTGATCCTCGGCATCGCGTCCATCCCGCTGCTCTGCTGCCTCTACCTGGGCATTCCGCTCGGTATCGGCGCGGCGATCACCGGCTGGCTGGGCATGCAGAAGGCGAACCAGGGCCTGGCCAGCAACGGCGGTCAGGCCAAGGCCGGCCTGATCTGCGGGGCGGTCGCGGTCGGTCTCGGCATCCTGCTGCTGCTCCTCAACATCATCGGCAGTTTCACGCTGCCCACCTCGCCCTGACCCGGGCGGGCACGATCGAGGGGCGTCCCGGCACCGTCCGGGGCGCCCCTCGTCGCGTGTCCCGGCAGGACCACCACGCCGGCGGTCCGGCACGGGGTGGTCAGTCGGGTACCGGGCGGGGCGGGCGGTCCTCGGACGACCGGGGGCGCTCCCGGGTCGGCCGCCGGTCCCCGGTCGGGTCGGGCCGCTCCGGAGCCCGGCGGGGGCGGTCGGCGGCTGGCCGGGGCCGGGCCGACGACGGCCGGTCGAGCACCTTGGCGGCGACGGCCCCGAGCAGCGCGCCGACCGTGACCACCGCGGTGGCCACCGCCGCCACCTGCCACGGCACCGGACCGATCTCGGCCAGCCGGCCGCCGCCGAGCGGGCCGCCGGATGCCGCCGCGGCGAGCCCGACGACCAGGCCGACCACCGGACCGGCGAGCACGGCCGGGCCGAGCAGCGCCGGCCAGGCCGGCGGGGTCCACTCGTCGGCGTCCGGACGGAGCAGCCGGCGGGCGAGCAGCCAGCCCGCCGTCATGCCGGCCAGCACCGGCACCGCCAGCAGCGCCGCGCCGAACCCGTCGACCGGGCCGCTGGGCAGCCCGGCGAGCAGGGGTACGGCCGGTAGCGACCCGACGGAGACCTCACTGAGCCGGACCGCCGTGCCGGTGCCGACGGAGAACCCCGGGCCGAGCAGGTAGGCCACCGACCAGACGGTGGCGTTCGGCGCGTAGGCGAGGCTGACCAGGGTGATCCCGGCCTGCCCGGCGACCCCGGTCCGGTAGGCCCCGATCAGGTCGGCGGCGTCTCCCCCACCGGTCGCCACCGCCAGGCCCGCCGCGCTCGCCCCGGCGGCGAGCAGCAGCAGGGCGGCGACCAGGCCGGTGCGGACGCCGTCGCGCAGCACCGGTGGCGCGCGGTCGGCGAGCAGCCGGGTGACGGCGGTGGTGCGGGCCGCCCCGACCAGGGCGGCCAGCGTGCCGAACAGCAGCAGGGTCAGCCCGGACCGGACCGGGGACACCCGCAGGCCGGCGCTGTCGACAAGCAGCGCGGCCAGGACGCCGAACACGGCGTACCCGAGGCCGACCGCGAGGGCGACGGTGGCCGCCTGCCGGGGTGACCGGCCGCCACGCGCGCCGACCGCCCGGCTGGCGTGCACCCCGGCCCGGCTCAGCCGCCAGAAGGCGAACGCGCAGAGCGTCAGCGGGACGAGGCCGAGCCGGCCGGCGGTGGTCTCCAGCGGCACGCCGTGCCCGAGCAGCCAGCCGGCGAGCCCGGCGCGCAGCGCACCGACCAGCGAGCCGGCGTCCTCGCTGAACTGGGCCAGCCCGAGCACCACCGCCACCGGCAGGTACGAGGTGACGGCCGCGCCGGCCGCGGCCACCGCGGCGGCGACGGGCAGCGGTGCCCGGGAGCGCCCGGACTGCTCCGGCCGGCGGGGCGCGGGTACCCGGGCGCCGCCGGCACGGCCGGGCGGCCTGCCGGTGCGGGCACCGCTGGGACGGCGGGGCTGATCAGGGGTGGTCGAGGACATCGGCTCTACTCTGGCATGCCGCGCCGGTGGTGGCTGCCCGTCGGGGCCGGCGGGGGGCGGCGAGTTCCGTGATCCACCGCCGTGCGGCCCCGATCCGGTCTAGCCTCGGCGCAGGGACGCGACCGAAGTCGCGGCACCGATCGCCCGGAGGAAGCCGTGAACGCTCCGTACCCACCGCCACCGGCCGCGGCCGGGCGGGACCGCACCACGCTCTGGGGGGTGCTCGGCATCGTCCTCGGCCTGATCTGCTGCGGCATCCTGGGCATCATCTTCGGTTACCTGTCGATCCGCGACGCCAAGCGGTACGGCCAGTCGCCGGTCCTCGGCTACCTGGCCATCGCGTTCGGCGTGATCAACATCATCGGTACCGCGATCTGGCGGGCCAGCGGGACGTACCCGCTCTGGAACGACTGAGGGGGCCGACCGTCTCCGGTCGACCCCCTGCGTCGCTCGCCCGGGTGGTGCCGTGCACGGCTCAGCGGCCGGACATCAGCTCCCGCATCAGCTTGGCGGTCTCGGTCGGGGTCTTGCCGACCTTGACGCCGACCGCCTCCAGGGCCTGCTGCTTGGCCTCGGCGGTGCCCGCCGAGCCGGAGATGATCGCGCCGGCGTGCCCCATGGTCTTGCCGGGGGGCGCGGTGAAGCCGGCGATGTAGCCGACCACCGGCTTGGTGACGTTGTCCTTGATGAACTCGGCGGCCCGCTCCTCGGCGTCGCCGCCGATCTCGCCGATCATCACGATGGCGTCGGTCTCCGGGTCGGCCTCGAACGCGGCGAGCGCGTCGATGTGGGTGGTCCCGATGATCGGGTCACCGCCGATGCCGACGCAGGTGGAGAAGCCGATGTCGCGCAGCTCGTACATCATCTGGTAGGTCAGCGTGCCGCTCTTGCTGACCAGGCCGATCCGGCCGGAGCCGGTGATGTCGGCCGGGATGATGCCGGCGTTGGACGCGCCCGGCGAGGCGATGCCGGGGCAGTTGGGCCCGATGATCCGGGTCTGCCCGCCCTTGGCCACGTTGTACGCCCAGAACGAGGCGGTGTCGTGCACCGGCACGCCCTCGGTGATCACCACGGCGAGCGGGATACCCGCGTCGATCGCCTCGACCACCGCGCCCTTGGTGAACTGCGGCGGTACGAAGATCACCGTGACGTCCGCCCCGGTCTCCCGCATCGCGTCCGCGACGGAGGCGAACACCGGCAGTTCGGTGCCGTCGAAGTCGACGGTGGTGCCGGCCTTGCGCGGGTTCACCCCGCCGACGACGTTGGTGCCGGCGGCGAGCATCCGCCGGGTGTGCTTGGAACCCTCGGAGCCGGTCATCCCCTGCACGATGACCTTGGACTCCTTGGTCAGCCAGATCGCCATCGTCAGACCCCCGCAGCTGCCAGCTCGGCGGCCCGCTCGGCCGCGCCGTCCATGGTGTCGACCCGCTGCACCAGCGGGTTCCCGGCGCCGTCGAGGATCGCCCGACCGGCCTCCGCGTTGTTGCCGTCGAGCCGGACCACGAGCGGCTTGGTGACCTTCTCGCCGCGCTCCTCCAGCAGGGCCAACGCCTGGATGATGCCGTTGGCGACCTCGTCGCAGGCGGTGATGCCGCCGAAGACGTTGACGAAGACGCTGCGCACCGAGGGGTCGGAGAGCACGATCTCCAGGCCGTTGGCCATCACCGCGGCGCTCGCGCCGCCGCCGATGTCGAGGAAGTTGGCCGGCTTGACGTTGCCGTGCCGCTCGCCCGCGTAGGCCACCACGTCGAGGGTGGACATGACCAGACCCGCGCCGTTGCCGATGATGCCGACCTCGCCGTCGAGCTTGACGTAGTTGAGGTCCTTCTCCTTGGCGGCCTGCTCCAGCGGGTCCACCGCGGCCTGGTCGACCAGGGCCTCGTGGTCCGGGTGCCGGAAGCCGGCGTTCTCGTCCAGGGTGACCTTGGCGTCGAGCAGCAGCAGCGTGCCGTCGCCCGTCTTGGCCAGCGGGTTCACCTCGACCAGGGTGGCGTCCTCGGCGACGAACGCCTTCCACAGCCCCACCGCGACCGCGACGACCTGGTCGGCGACCTCGGCCGGGAACCCCGCCGCGTCGACGATCTCCCGGGCCTTCGCCTCGTCCACGCCCTCGACCGCGTCGATCGGGGCCTTGACCACCTTGTCGGGGGTCTCGGCGGCGACCTGCTCGATGTCCATGCCGCCGGCGACGCTGGCGATGCAGAGGAAGGTGCGGTTCGCCCGGTCGAGCAGGTAGGAGAAGTAGTACTCCTCGGCCACGTCCGCGGTCACCGTGATCATGACCTTGTGGACGGTGTGTCCCTTGATGTCCATGCCGAGGATGTCGGTGGCCCTGGCCACCGTCTCGTCGGTGCCCTCGGCCAGCTTGACGCCGCCGGCCTTGCCTCGGCCGCCGACCTTCACCTGCGCCTTGACGACCACCCGACCGCCGAGGCGTTCGGCGATCGCGCGGGCCTCCTCCGGGGTCGTGGCGACGCCGCCGGCGAGCACGGGCAAGCCGTGCCGCTCGAACAGGTCCCGCCCCTGGTACTCGTACAGGTCCACGATTGCGCGTCCCGTCCCGTCTCCGCGGCGCGCCGTCGCGCCGCCGCCAGCGTTGTGGAAACTCCGTTGACGCCTGCCATCAGTTGAAACAGGCCATTGGCCGCAGCCTAGCGAGGTGGGCACCGGCGGCAACCGAGCGGGTGCGCGGTGTGCGGTAATGCACAGCGCGCCGTCGGCGACTCGCCGGTGGCACAGATCGGTCCGCAGGTTGTCCCACGTAACGCGTAACCCCACCGTACGGGCGTCGTTGAGTCTGATGTCGGAGCGCTGATCAGCGCGAAGACGGGAGCGGCCGATGCCCTGTCGGTCGAGGGGTGGCGGCGGGGCATCGTGCATAGAAGGGCCGGGCGTGTGAGGGGTGCGTCCGGCCCTTCACCCTGCCCGGATTCGGGAAGCCCTCCCACCTGATGCCACGCCGGGGTCACGGCACGACCAGACGGCGGCGGCCGGAAACCGGCCCACCACCGTCGGTGTACGGACGGATGCGCCGCACCCGCAGGTCGTCAGGCGACCGGCTGGGCAACGTTGGCGCGGACCCACTCGACGATCGACTGGGTGGTCGCGCCCGGCGTGAAGATCTTCTTGACGCCGATCTCCACCAGCTCGGGGATGTCGGCGTCGGGGATGATGCCGCCGCCGAAGACGACGACGTCCCGCGCGTCCCGCTCGGCGAGCAGCTCCAGGACCCGGCGGAAGAGCGTCATGTGCGCGCCGGAGAGCACCGAGAGGCCGACCGCGTCGGCGTCCTCCTGGATGGCGGTCTCGACGATCTGCTCCGGGGTCTGGTGCAGGCCGGTGTAGATGACCTCCATACCCGCGTCACGCAGGGCACGCGCCACCACCTTGGCACCCCGGTCGTGGCCGTCGAGGCCCGGCTTCGCGACGACTACCCGGATACGAGAGTTCATCAGCGCACACCCTTCACGGCTCCCGCGGCTACCAGCTGAACGAACGGTAACCCGGCCCACCGGGGGTGGAGAACCCGGGCCGGACCCCTACCGCCCCGGCCTGCCCCCAGGAAAGCCGGACGCCTCCGCCGATCGGTCACTGTGCGCGACGAACGGGCAGGAAGGGGGACAGCCGTCCGGCGTCTGGAGCTATGACAATGATAGACAGAAAGGGACAGAACGAATCGCCGATGCGGGGGCCACGCTTGTGACCGGAGCGGCGGAGGGCTAACGTGTCCACGGTTGTCATCAGGTCCACGGACGGGTGATGACGCGATCAACGATCGTCGGGGCGGCTGCACCGATCGGTCGGAGGTTGCATCGGATCCCCGACAACGGAGGGTGTGCGTGCGCCAGCGCCTGTCGTCTGAGCCCGATAGATATCGCGGCCGTCGCCGCGTACCCACCCCCCCGCGGAGCCGCTACGCGGCGGTCGTGACCACCGCCTTCGTCGGTGCCGGGATCGTCGCGCTCGGCGCGGGGGCGATGCCCGACGCCAAGAGCGTCAGCCCGACGGTCCTCGACGAACTGCGGCAGGCGTCGATCACCAGCCAGGACGCCGCCGCCCGCGCCGACGCCGCCGACCGGGCCACCCGCAGCGACGCCCGGGACAGCCAGCCGGGCGTCAACGAGCAGGACCCGTGGCTGCTGCCCATGCAGGGCTACGACTTCAACTCCCCGTACGGCATGCGCTGGGGCAAGCTGCACACCGGCATCGACCTGGTCGCGCCGGAGGGCACCCCCTACGTGGCCATCCACTCCGGCACGGTCACCAAGGCCGGCTGGTTCGGCGGCTACGGCTACGCGGTGATCGTGCAGCACGCCGACGGCAGCGAGGCCATCTACGGCCACTCCTCGGCGGTGAGCGTGCACGAGGGCCAGCAGGTGAAGGCGGGCGACCAGCTCGGGCTGGTCGGCAACACCGGCCACTCCTACGGCGCTCACCTGCACCTGGAGGTCCATGTCAAGGGCCAGCCCCTCGACCCGGTGCCGTGGCTCCAGGAGCGCGGAGTGGACATCAAGCTGCAAGTGGAGGCGTACTACACCGAAGCAGCCGCTTCCTGACGCTCGGTAACGCCTGTTCACCGCCCGGATCCGTGGATCCGGGCGGTTTCGTTTGTGGTCAGGTCTGCTGCGTCACACTCCGCAGTGTGACCGAAGGCACGTCCGGGTCACGCCACGCAACCGGCCAGACGCCACCCCGGCGGGACATAGCCGACCGGGCCGCCGGGCGGCCCGGGTTACCGGCCGGTACCCGTACCCGGCCCGGCGCGCTTCGACACCCAGGATGGTCCGGGTCCGAAACCCCCTGAGTAGTTGAAGGTCCACCGTGCTGGAAGACAACAACCGCCCGGACGACGGCACCACCCGCGCCGGGAAGCCCATCCGCACCGGCCCCGGAGCCCGGATTTCGGCCGCCGTGGTCCGGCACCGGCGGCGTCACCCGCGGGGCGTACGCACCCTGGCCGTCGGCGTCGCCGCGCTGGTCGGCCTCGGCCTGGCCGGGGTCGCCACGGTCACCACCCTCGACCGGGACGACGCCCCCGAACCGGCGGCCGTCGCGCTCGACGCCCGGGAACGGGCCGAGGCCGCCGCCCGCGCCGACCGGTCCGCCCGCGAGTCGGCCGCCCCGGCCAGCCCCACCGCCGCACCGACCCCCACCAGCGCCAGCCCCACCCCGACGGCCACGGCGACCCGCAAGGCCGCCGCGAAGCCGAAGGCCACCGTGAAGCCGAAGGCCACCGTCAGGAAGGCGACCGCGCCGAAGCCGAAGCCGTCCTGGGTGATCCCGATGGCCGGCGCGCAGGTCACCTCCTGCTACGGGCAGCGGTGGGGCACCCTGCACGCCGGCATCGACTTCGCGCTGCCGGCCGGCACCCCGATCCGTGCCGCCGCCGCCGGCACGGTCGTCAAGGCCGGCGACGTCGGCGACGGCTACGGCATCTCGGTCTTCATCGACCACGGCAACGGCTACCTGACCCACTACGCCCACCAGAGCAGCGTGAAGGTCGCCGTCGGTGACCGGGTCGGCGTCGGCGAGGTGATCGGCTACGAAGGCTCCACCGGCGACTCCACCGGCCCCCACCTGCACTTCGAGGTGCACCAGGGGCAGATGTGGAACCAGATCGACCCGGCGCCGTTCCTGCGCGCCCGGGGCATCGACGTGGCCTGCTGAGCCGTACCGCCGACGGGCCCGGCCGGCAGCACGCCGGACCGGGCCCGTCGGCGTCGGCTCAGAGCTTGTCGAGCGGGGCGTGCCGCAGCACCAGCCACATGGTCTGGTCGCCGAAGTCGATCTGCGCGCGGGCGCTCGGCCCGTGACCCTCGACCGCGAGCACCCGCCCCAGGCCGTAGCGCTGGTGGTTGACCCGGTCGCCGGCCGACACCTTCGGCCCCTGCGGCAGTTCGCTGGCGGTGGCCAGCCGACTGGCGTCCACCCCGAGCCGTTTCGCCAGCTCCGCCGCTCTCGGCGTACCCCCGGTGAAGCCGCTCCGCCCGCCGGGCGCGCGGTCCGCGCGACCCCCGACGCCGCCGCCCCCACCGGCCCACGAGGTGTACGTCCCCTCGGTGCGCTCCCAGCGCACCAGCTCCGGCGGCAACTCCTCCAGGAACCGCGACGGCGGGTTGTACGACGGCTGCCCCCAAGCCGAACGGGTGACCGCCCGGGACAGGTAGAGCCGCTGCCGGGCCCGGGTGATGCCCACGTACGCCAGCCGCCGCTCCTCCTCCAACTCCCGGGTGTCGCCCAGCGACCGCAGGTGGGGGAAGACGCCGTCCTCCAGGCCGGTCAGGAACACCACCGGGAACTCCAGGCCCTTGGCGGTGTGCAGGGTCATCAGGGTGACCACGCCCTGGTGGTCGGGGTCGTCGGAGGGGATCTGGTCGGCGTCGGCGACCAGCGCCACCTGCTCCAGGAAACCGGCCAGGGTGGCCCGCTCGTCGTCGCCGCCCAGCGCCTCGATCCGCTCGGTGTACTCCCGGGCGACGCTCACCAGCTCCTGGAGGTTGTCGACCCGGCCGGCGTCCTGCGGGTCGACGCTCTCCTCCAGCTCGGTCAGGTAGCCCGAACGGGTCAGCAGCGCCTCCAGCACCTCCTCCGGGGTGCCCTCCTCGGCCAGCTCGCGGGCACCGTCGAGCAGCGCGACGAACTCGGCGATGGAGTTGGCGGCCCGGGTGGAGATGCCCGGTGCCTCCCGCGCCCGGCGCAGCGCCGCGCCGAAGGAGATCCGCTCCCGGCTGGACAGCGCCTCGACGCACGCCTCGGCCCGGTCGCCGATGCCCCGGCGCGGGGTGTTCAGCACCCGCCGGAGGCTGACCGTGTCGTCGTCGTTGACCACCGCGCGCAGGTAGGCCAGCGCGTCGCGGACCTCCTTGCGCTCGTAGAAGCGCACCCCGCCGACCACCTTGTAGGGCAGGCCGACCCGGATGAACACCTCCTCGAAGACCCGGGACTGGGCGTTGGTGCGGTAGAAGACGGCGACGTCGCCGGGGCGGGTTTCGCCCGCGTCGACCAGCCGGTCGACCTCCCGGCCCACCCAGTCGGCCTCGGCGTGCTCGGTGTCGGCGACGTAGCCGACGATCTGCTCGCCCGCTCCGGCGTCGCTCCACAGCCGCTTGGGCTTGCGGGAGGTGTTCCGGTCGATCACCGCGTTGGCCGCGCTGAGGATGGTCTGGGTGGAGCGGTAGTTCTGCTCCAGCAGGATGGTGCGGGCGTCGGTGAAGTCCCGCTCGAACTCCAGGATGTTGCGGATCGTCGCGCCCCGGAACGCGTAGATCGACTGGTCGGCGTCGCCGACGACGCACAGCTCGGCCGGGGCGAGTCCCTCGGTGCCGGCGACCAGTTCCTTGATCAGGGTGTACTGCGCGTGGTTGGTGTCCTGGTACTCGTCGACCAGGACGTGCCGGAACCGGCGTCGGTAGCTCTCCGCGACGTGCGGGTGCGACTGGAGCAGGTGCACCGTCGTCATGATCAGGTCGTCGAAGTCCAGCGCGTGCGCCTCCCGCAGCCGCCGCTGGTAGAGCGTGTACGCCTCGGCCAGCGCCCGCTCGTTGGGCCCCTTGGCCCGACCGGCGAACTCCTCCGGGTCGACCAGCTCGTTCTTCAGGTTGGACACCTGGGCGGCCAGCCCCCGGGCCGGGTAACGCTTCGGGTCGAGATCCAGCTCCCGGGCGACCAGCTGCATCAGCCGGCGGGAGTCGTCGGCGTCGTAGATGGAAAAGGTCGACTTCAGGCCGGCGTGCTCGTGCTCGGCGCGCAGGATGCGCACGCAGGCGGAGTGGAACGTCGACACCCACATCAGCCGGGCACGGGGGCCGACCAGGTGGGCCACCCGCTCCTTCATCTCACCGGCGGCCTTGTTGGTGAAGGTGATCGCGATGATCTCGCCGGGATGGACGTCCCGCGCGGCGAGCAGATAGGCGATCCGGTGGGTGAGCACCCGGGTCTTGCCGGACCCGGCCCCGGCCACGATCAGCAGCGGCGAGCCGGCGTGGGTGACCGCGTCCCGCTGGGGACCGTTGAGGCCCTCCACCAGGGCCTGCGGGTCGAGTTGGCGGGTCGGGCCCGGCCGGCGCGGCGGAACCGGCGCGGACTCGGGCGCGGGCGGGGACGCGGGGATGTCGAAGAGAGGATGCATCGCACGGCGAGTCTATGCCGTCGGCCGGACACTTCCCGCCCGCGCACGCCCGGCACGGATCGTGCCCCACCACCGGGCGCACGTCCCGGCCGCCGACCGGCCGGACTGAGACGAACCTGTCACGGTGGCCCCACTGGCATCTTCCGCCCCGAGGCGCGACGATGACCCGGGAAATCCCCGCCTGCTCCCCCGTAGACGACTTGGGAGAACAACCATGAGTCAACCGCGCTCGCGCGGTCGGGCCGTGCTGCGTCACCTCGCCGCGCCGGCCCTCGCCCTGGCCGTCGTGGCCAGCCTGCCCATCACCGGCCGCGCCACCACGCCGCCGGCCGACGCCGCCCCCGGGGCCGGCCTCGCCCCGGTCGCCGTCTCGTACGCCACCGCGACGGGTGGCGAGGTCAAGGGCCAGTTCCTCAGCTACAACGACTTCCACGGCGCGATCGACCCGCCCGGCGGCAGCGGCGCCACCGTCAACGGCACCCCGGCCGGCGGGGTGGAATACCTGGCCACCTGGCTGAAGAAGCTGCGGGCCGAGGCGAAGGCCGAGGGCCGGGTCACCACCACCGTCGGTGCCGGCGACCTGATCGGGGCCACCCCGCTGGTCAGCGCCGCCTTCCACGACGAGCCCACCATCGAGCTGATGGACCAGGTCGGCCTGGACGTCAGCTCGGTCGGCAACCACGAGTTCGACGAGGGCGTCAAGGAGCTGCTCCGGATCAACAAGGGCGGCTGCCACCCGGTCGACGGCTGCCAGGACGGCGACGGCTTCGCCGGCGCGAAGTTCACCTACCTCGCCGCCAACACCATCAACAAGAAGACCAAGCTGCCGATCCTGCCCCCGGTCGACGTGAAGTTCGTCGGCGGCGTGCCGGTCGGCTTCGTCGGGGTCACCCTGGAGGGCACCCCGGGCATCGTCAACCCGGCCGGCATCAAGGACGTCACCTTCACCGACGAGGTGCAGACCGCCAACAAGTGGGGTGGCCTGCTCAAGCTGTTCGGCGTCAAGGCGATGGTGCTGCTGGTGCACGAGGGCGGCGCGCAGTCCGCGCCGCCGGCCACCCCGGGCGTCTCCGACTGCAACAACTTCTCCGGCCCGATCGTCGACATCGTCAAGGGCCTGCGGCCGGAGTTCGGCGTGGTGGTCTCCGGGCACACCCACCGCTTCTACTCCTGCTCGCTGCCGAACTCCTCGGGTAGGCCGAGCGTGGTCACCAGCGCCGGCAACAACGGTCAGCTGGTCACCGACATCGACTACTCGCTGGACCGGCGGACCGGCCGGTTCACCGGCATCACCGCGAAGAACGTGATCGTGGAGAACGGCGTGCGCAACGCCGACGGGAGCTGGCAGCAGACCGGCGGGGTGTTCGCCAAGAACCCGGCGCTTGTCGACGCGGGCGCGAAGGCGCTGGCCGACAAGTACCGCACGGCGGTCGCCCCGATCGCCAACCGGGTGGTCGGGAAGATCAGCGCCGACATCGTCCGGGACGCCCGGCCCAACGGCGAGAGCCCGATGGGTGACGTGATCGCCGACGCGCAGCTGGCGTACACGAAGGGCGACGGGGCGCAGCTCGCGCTGATGAACCCGGGCGGCGTGCGGGCCTCCCTGTCGTACGGGGCGTCGACCGGTGGCGAGGCACCGGGCGAGGTGACCTACGGCGAGGCGTTCACCGTGCAGCCGTTCAACAACCTGGTGGTCACCCAGACGTTCACCGGCGCGCAGCTGAAGAACGTGCTGGAGCAGCAGTTCGTCGGCTTCAAGGGGCAGACCACCCAGCGCATCCTCCAGCCGTCGGCCGGGCTGACCTACTCCTACGACAGCACCGCGCCGGCCGGCTCGCGGGTCAGCGCGCTGGCCCTGAACGGCACCCCGGTCGACCCGGCGGCCAGCTTCCGGGTCACCACGAACGACTTCCTCGCCAACGGCGGGGACGGGTTCACCGAGCTGGCGGGCGGCACCGGCCGGACCACCGCCCCCGGCTTCGACGTGGACGCCCTGGTGGCGTACCTGGGTGCCGGCGCGCCGGTCGCCCCCACGGCGGCGGACCGCATCACCCGGCTGGGCTGACCGGCGGGAAGGGCCCCTCGTCGGCGCGGGGACGCGACGGCGGGCGGGCCCTTCCCTCAGCCGTCCGGGTGCTTGCGCCGAGCGGCCGGAGGTCGGATACTCGACGACGTGATCGAGCGGCGGTTCTTCTTTTACTACGGCACCGGGAGTCCGGCAGCCGTGGGTCGCGCCTGATCGACAGACCTACGAAAGCCCCGGGCTCGGAGAGCCCGGGGCTTTTTCGTCCCGGGATCCGAACACCGGGCCCGAGACCCGAGGGGTACGACGATGATGACTGACGTGGTGGAGTCCAGCGGTGGTCCCGCGCGGCACGCCGATCCGGCCGGGGCCGAGCCCACGGGGGTCGACCCGACCGGAGCCGCGGCCGCCCGTACCGGCACCGGCGACACGGTGGCGGCCGAGCGGATCGTGGCGATCAGGGAACGGATCGACGAGATCGACCGTACGCTGATCGCGCTCTGGCAGGAGCGCGCCGCGCTGTCCCACGAGGTCGGGGTGACCCGGATGGCCTCCGGGGGCACCCGGCTGGTGCTCTCCAGGGAGCGGGAGATCCTGGAACGTTTCCGCAGTGAGCTGGGGGCCGACGGCACCCAGTTGGCGCTGCTGCTGCTGCGGGCCGGGCGCGGGCCGCTGTAACGGCGTCCCGGCGGGCGTGCGACGTGGTGAACGACGAACCGCCTGCCGCCGTCGGTCCGACGGTGGCAGGCGGCCCGGGTCGTGTCATGCCTCGTGCGTGGCGACGATCTCCCGCTTCTCGGCGAAGTGGCAGGCGCTCGGGTGGTCCGAGCCGGGACGGATCTCCAGCAGCGGCGGCTGCTCGGCGCAGACGTCCTGCGCCTTCCAGCACCGGGTGCGGAACCGGCAGCCCGACGGCGGGCTGATCGGCGAGGGCACGTCACCGGTGAGCCGGATGATCGCCTTGTTCTCCCGCAGCGTCGGGTCCGGCACCGGCACCGCCGACAGCAGCGCCTGGGTGTACGGGTGGGTCGGCCGCTCGTAGATCTCGTCCTCGGTGCCGATCTCCACGATCTTGCCGAGGTACATCACCGCGACCCGGTCCGACAGGTGCCGGACCACCGACAGGTCGTGCGCGATGAACACGTACGACAGGCCCAGCTCGTTCTGGAGCTTCTCCAGCAGGTTCATCACCTGGGCCTGGATCGAGACGTCCAGGGCGGAGACCGGCTCGTCGCAGACGATCACCTCGGGGCGCAGGGCGAGCGCGCGGGCGATGCCGATGCGCTGCCGCTGGCCGCCGGAGAACTGGTGCGGATAGCGGTTGATGTGCTCCGGGTTGAGGCCGACCAGGTCGAGCAGTTCCTTGACCTTGTCCCGGCGGCTGCCGCGCGGCGCGACCTCCGGGTGGATCTCGAACGGCTCGCCGATCAGGTCGCCGACGGTCATCCGGGGGTTCAGCGAGGTGTACGGGTCCTGCATGACCAGCTGGATCTGCCGGCGCAGCCGCCGCAGCGCGCCCCCGGAGAGCTTGGCGATGTCCTGGCCCTTGTAGTGCACCGTGCCGGCGGTGGGCTTCTCCAGGTTCATCAGGACCCGGCTCAGCGTCGACTTGCCGCAGCCCGACTCGCCGACCACGCCCAGCGTCTCGCCGGCCTTGAGGTCGAACGAGACGCCGTCGACGGCCTTGACCTGGCCGATGGTCTTCTTGAACACGATGCCCCGGGTGACCGGGTAGTGCTTGACCAGGTCACGGACTTCGATGATGTTGTCAGTCACGGTTCACCAGCTCCTCGGCGAAGTGGCAGGCGCTGGCCCGACCGGTGCCGATCTGCAACAGCGGGGGGACGGTCTCCCGGCACACCGGCTGCGCCATGGGGCAGCGCGGGTTGAACGGGCAGCCCGGCGGGATGTTCATCAGGTTCGGCGGGAGGCCCTTGATGGTGCGGAGCTGCTGCCCCTTCTCGTCCAGCCGGGGGATCGAGTTGAGCAGGCCGAGGGTGTACGGGTGCGCCGGCTTGGCGTACAGGTCGTAGACGTCGGCTTCCTCGACGATCCGGCCGGCGTACATGACCGCGATCCGGTCCGCGACGTCGGCGACCACGCCGAGGTCGTGGGTGATCAGGATCATGCCCATCCGGCGTTCCCGCTGGAGTTCGCCGAGCAGGTCCATGATCTGGGCCTGCACGGTCACGTCCAGGGCGGTGGTCGGTTCGTCGGCGATCAGCACCTCGGGGTCGAGCGCCAGCGACATCGCGATCATCGCGCGCTGCCGCATGCCGCCGGAGAACTGGTGCGGGAAGTTGCTGAACCGGCCCTTGGCGTTCGGGATCTTGACCTGGTCGAGCATCTCGATCGCGCGCTTCTTGGCGTCGGAACGGCTCATGCCGCGCCGGACCCGGAACTGCTCGGCGATCTGGAACCCGACGGTGAAGACCGGGTTCAGGGCGGAGAGCGAGTCCTGGAAGATCATCGCGATGCCCTCGCCGCGGATGCGGCGACGTTCCTCGGCGGACATGGTGAGCATGTCCTTGCCGTGGAAGCGGACCTGACCGCCGGTGACGAAGCCGGGCGGCATGTCCAGGATGCCCATGATGGTCTGCGCGGTGACGCTCTTACCGGAGCCGGACTCGCCGAGCACGGCGAGGGTTTCCCCCGCGTCGACGTGGTACGTGACTCCGTTGATGACCTTGGCGACGCCGTCCCGGGTGCGGAACTCCACCCGCAGGTCGTCGACCTCGAGCAGCCGACCGGAGGGGCGGCCGGATCCGTCGGCGCCGGGCGCGGACTGCTCGGACACGAGAATGTCGGACACTTCGGTCTCCCCTATCGGAGCTTCGGGTCGAGGGCCTCGCGGACCGCCTCGCCGAGCATGACGAAGCTCAGCACGGCGGTGACGAGGAACGCGGAGGGGAAGAAGAGCAGGAAGGGCGAGACCCGGAGGTAGTTCTGCGCTTCATTGATCATGATGCCCCAGGAGACCACCGGGCTCTGCAGGCCGATACCCAGGAAGGAGAGGGTGGCCTCGGCGCCGATGAAGGAGCCGATCATGATCGTCCCGTAGACCAGCAGCGGTGCCAGGCAGTTCGGCAGCAGGTGCTTGAAGATGATCCGACCGGTGCTGGCGCCCATCGCGCGGGCCGCCACGATGTAGTCGGCCTCCTTGGTGGCGAGCACCGAGGACCGCATCAGCCGCATCACCACCGGCCAGCTCAGCAGCACCAGCGAGCCGATCACCAGGAACTTGATCTCCCACTCGCTGTTGTTGGAGCCGGCGCCGTTGAACGTGGTGAGGATGACGATCGCGCCGAGCACGAACGGCAGGCCGAAGAAGATGTCGGTGATCCGGGAGAGCAGGCCGTCGATCCAGCCGCCCTTGTAACCGGCGATGACGCCGATCGTCCCACCGATCAGCAGGGTGCCGATCGTGGAGAGCAGCGAGACCACGATCGAGGCGTTGGCGCCGTAGATGACCCGGGCGTACACGTCGCGGCCCTGCACGTCGTAGCCGAACCAGGCGTCCGACGACGGCTCGACCCGGCTGCGGGCCAGCACACCGTCGGTCGGGTCGCCGGAGGTGAACAGCGACGGGAAGGCCGACATCACCACGAAGAGCACGATGAAGGTGGCGGAGATCCAGAACAGCGGCTTGCGGCGCAGGTCGATCCAGGCGTCGCCGAGCAGGCTGCGCGGCTTCTCCTTCTTGCCGGCGGGTCCGGCGGTGGCCGGGGAGCTTGCCTCGGTCAACTGCTCGGCACGGGGCGTGCTCACGATCGAAGCGGCACTCGGGTCGCTCATGCCTGCACCTCGCTGCGCTCGGCGCCGGCCTGGTTGCCCGCGCACACTGCAATGACGGTTCGTTCGCTGCTGCGCTCACTCATAGCGGATCCTCGGGTCCAACGCGGCGTAGAGCAGGTCCACCAGCAGATTCATCACCAGGTAGACGAGCACCAGCACGACCACGATGGAGACAACGGTAGCGCTCTCCTTGGTGACGATCGCCCGCAGCACGGTGCGGCCGATGCCGTTGATGCCGAAGATGCCCTCGGTGATGATCGCGCCGCCCATCAGGGCACCGAGGTCGGTGCCGAGCAGGGTCACCACCGGGATCAGCGAGTTGCGCAGCAGGTGGATACCGACCACCCGGCGCATCGGCAGTCCCTTGGCGATCGCGGTACGGACGTAGTCGGCCCGACGGTTCTCCGCGATGCTGGTGCGCGACACCCGGGCGATGTACGCCATCGACGCGCTACCCAGCACGAAGCCCGGTAGGAGCAGTTCGGAGATCCGCATCTCGTTGGAGACGGTCGGCTTGACGATGCCCAGCTTCACACCGAAGAACCACTGGAGCACGAAGCCGACCACGAAGACCGGCAGCGCGATCAGGAAGAGCGTGGAGACCAGGACCAGGTTGTCCAGGAAGCCGTTGCGGCGCAGGCCGGTGAGCACACCGGCGGTGAGGCCGATGACACCCTCGATGATCAGGGCCACCAGGGCCAGCTTGAGGGTGTTCGGGTACGCGGTGGCGATGATCTCGCCGACGTCGCGCCCCGACCAGGTGGTCCCGAAGTCGCCTTGCAGGAGGTTCTTCATGTAGGTGGCGTACTGCACGAACCAGGGCTGATCCAGCTGGAACTTCTCGGTCATCATGGCCCGGTAGTTGTCCGGGCAGCCACGGTCACCGCACTTGCCGGCGAACGGGTCCCCGGGGACCTTCCACACCAGCAGGTAGATCATCAGCGTCGTCCCGATGAACACCGGGACGAGTTGGAGCAGCCGTCTCACCAGATAACGGCCCATGGGGTGGTCCTCCTGACAAGGGGCGTGCCGGGCGGGGGTGCGGCCGGCACGGGTGGCGACAACGTTGCGGGGGACGGGGTACGCCCGCTCGCGGAACGGCCCCGGGCCGGGCTCACCGGTAGGCGAGCCCGGCCCGGGGTCAGACCGTTCGGATCAGAGCTCGACGGAGGTGATGTCGATCTCGCCGACGTTGGTCAGCTCCATCTTCTTGATCTTCTCGGAGTGACCGGACTGCTGGCCACCGAAGTAGATCGGCATCGACGGAACGTCCTGGTCGATCTTCTCGACCGCCTTGGCGAACAGCTCGTGCGAGGCCTCCAGGCTCGGGGCGGAGCTGGCCTGCTTGGCCAGGGCGTCCACCTCGGGGTTGCTGTAGAGACCGTCGTTCGAGGAGCCACCGGTCACGTAGAGCGGGTTGACCCAGTTCTCCACGTCCGGGTAGTCCTGCTGCCAGCCGGCGCGGTAGGCGCCGTCCATCTTGTGGGCGTTGATGTTCTGCCGGAAGACCGCGAAGGTTGGCACACCGACGGCGACCGCGTCGATACCCAGGTTGGTCTTGATCTGCTGGGCGACGGCCTCCATCCAGTCCTTGTGGCTGGCGTCGGCGTTGTAGTACATCTTCAGCTGCCCGGTGAAGCCACCGGCCTCGGTCAGCAGGGTCTTGGCCTGGGCCACGTCGAAGGCGCACGCGGTGCAGTTGCCCGGCTTGGCACCCGGGGTCAGCGGGTTGGCCCAGCTGTCGGCCGGCTTGCGGTTACCGAAGAAGATCTTGTCGGTGATCTCCTGCCGGTTGATCGACAGCGAGATCGCCTTGCGCAGCTTGGCGTTCTGGAAGCGCTTGTCGTAGATCGGGAAGGCGATGATGCCGGTGGACGGCGTGGTCGACGGGATCGCCCGGTCGGCCAGGTCGGCCTTCCACTTGTCGCCGGCCAGCGAGGAGACCGGAACCTGCTGCTGGAAGTCCAGGTTGTTGGAGACCAGGTCGTTGTAGGCCGCCGTGTCGTCCTGGTAGATCTTGACGGTGACGTCCTTGATCTTCATCTTGTCGCGCAGGTTGTAGTCGTCGAACCGCGTCAGCTTGATCGCGACGTTGTTCTCCCACGAGACGAAGCTGACCGGGCCGTTACCGATCGGCTTCTTGCCGAAGGCCTCGGCGCCCTGCGAGAAGAAGGCGTCCGGCAGCGGCATGAAGGTGCTGTAGCCGAGCTTGGTCGGGAACACGGCGGTCGGCGCGGCGAGCGTGACCTCGAAGTTCCAGTCGTCGACGACCTTGAGGCCGGACATCTCCTTGGCCTTGGGCTCGGGGGCCTTCTTCGGGCCGTCGCCGTCCGGGTCGGAGGTGTTCACGTCGGCGAAGCCGTCGATGTCGGCGAAGAAGCTGGCGTTCTGCGCGCCGTTCGGCGAGTACGCGCCCCAGTTCCAGGCGTCCACGAAGTTCTTGGCCTTGACGACGGTGCCGTCGTGGAACTTCGTGTTCTGCTTGATCTTGATCTTGTAGACCTTGGAGTCGCTGGTCTCGATCGACTCGGCCAGCGCGTTCTGCGGCGCGCCACCGTTGTTCGGGTACTCGACCAGGCCGGTCCAGAGCCAGTCGATGATCTTGCCGCCACCGGTCTCGGTGGTGTTCGCCGGAACCAGGGGGTTCTCCGGCTCGGTGCCGTCGACGACGATGGCACCGTCCGAGCTGCTGGCGCTGCCACCTTCGTCGTCGTTGCCGCTGGAGCAGCCGGACGCGATGAGCGCGAACGCCGCACCCACCGCGATGGCGCCGCTCGCCCGCTTCGAGACTCTCATTCCGAGGGGCCTCCTCTTTCTAACCTGGTTCCGTCGTGGGTTTCACGCACGTTGGGGGGTGACACCGCACGGCGATCCTGTGTTGCGGATCACCGGTTACCGCAGAGAAATCGGGACACCCCAGGGGGACCGATCCGCCGGGCCACCGCACCCCCGCACTCGGCTCCCGGGCAGGCTCGACGACCACGATCCGCACCATGGGCAGCGCAGACGTGGTCGACCGGGACACACGGGTGCCTCACGTCAGGGGTGAGGTGCTGCCACTGTGACACCCACCGGCCCATTACGTGAAGGTGCCGTTATCAAGCCGTTAGTTGCCCGCCATGTTGCCGATACTTGAGAAAAGATCATGAGATGCCCTGGTCGTACCGCTCTGAGCAGGAAAGACAGCAAGTCCGCTCCACCAGGTGGTGACCGGCGGGTAGCAAGTGTGAGCTTGCCCGCCGTCCGGTCGAGGCGGTTCGACGTCGACCGAGAGTTGGCCGATTCCGACCATCCGGATGAGGGTGACTTCCGCCGGGCGGAGCCAAGTCCCGCCCGGCCGGCCGACGGTACCGGTCCGCCGGTCCGTACCCGCCGTCGGCGGTGTCCCCCACCAGCCGTGAGGTCGGTGCGGACCGGCGGAGACGGGCCGGCCCCGGCACCGTGACGGTGCCGGGGCCGGGGAGACCCGTACCTCAGACGGTGAAACGGATCCGGCGGCGGCGGACCAGTAGCACGGCCACCGCACCGAACGCGAGCAGCGCCATTCCGGCCAGGGCGGCCAGCGCGATCGGCGACCCGGTCAGCGGCAGGCCACCGCCGCTGCTGGCCGGCGAGGTCGACGGCGCCGGGCTGGCCGGCGGCGACGGGGACTCCGCCGGGGCCGACGGCGACGGGGACACCGTCGACGGCGACGGCGACGGGGTCGGCGACCCGGACGGCGAGGCCGACGGCGACGGCGAGGCCGGAGCGGCGGCGAAGGTCGCCGCCGCCTCGGCGGTGACCGAGGTACCGGTGCTGCCACCCAGGATCAACTTCTGCTTGGCGTTCTTACCACCGGAGAAGAGGAAGACCCGCCCGAAGGAGACCGAATCCGGTGCGGAGACGGTCACGGTGACCCGGCCGACGGCGGTGGCGGTCAGCCAGAACCGGCCGCCGTTGGTGGTCGTGCCGACCGGACGTCCCTCGGCGTCGACGGCGCTGCCGCCCTCGACCTTCAGCGCGATCTCCCCGGCCGGCCCGTGCACGGTGAACGGCCCGGCCCGCCCCCCGGTGGTCGCGGAGGCCGAGGCCGGGTCCAGGCTCAGCTCGGCCTTCGGCTCCGGCTGGTCGGTGGCGTTACGCACCAGGTAGTCGTGCACCCGGCGGATCACGTCGTACTCGGCGGCGGCGGTCAGGCCCCGCTCCCAGTCGCCCAGGGTGATGCCGTCGCTGAAGTGCCAGACGGCCGTCTGGGTACCGAAGTAGAGCAGCGTGTCGCGCCGGGAGTCGGGCAGCCCGGTGGGCAGGCTCGCCCCGGCCGCGGCGAGCAGCTTCGCCCGGTCGGCGTTGGGGTAGCCGTGGGTGAGCACCCACTGCACCCGGCCGAGGTTCTTCACCTCCGACTCGTCCCAGCTGCCCTCGACGTACTCGCCGTTGCGGGCCACCGGGGTGTGGAAGTCGATGCAGAAGACCGGCACGGTGCCGTCCTTCAGCTCCAGGGCCAGCGCCGAGGTCTTCTGCGCCCGACCGTCCAGCTTCAGCGTGACGCCGGTGCCCGGCACCGCCCGCGCCACACCCTTCGTCGCCGGCTCGGCGGCGGCCGGACCGGCTGCGGCGAGCACCAGCGCACCACCGGTGACGAGCGCCGTGGCGATACCCGCCCAGCGTCGTCCTCGTTCTCCGAACAACATCAGTTCCGTGCACCTCTCCCCAGGGGTCGGCCCGCGCCCGGCGGGCCTGCGTGCGTCGCCCCCGGGCGGGGTCGTGACACCACCCGCACACGCGAAGGCGACGGGGCATTATGCGACACGAATTGATCTCTTGTCAGCCCTGGGGTGATGCTCCCGGAATGGGAGGTGTCAGACGAGTCGTCGGTCCGCCGCCCAGCGGGACAACTCGTACCGGTTGGACATCTGGAGCTTGCGCAGCACGTTCGACACGTGCGTCTCGACCGTCTTGATCGAGATGAACAGCTCCTTGGCGATCTCCTTGTACGCGTACCCCCGGGCGAGCAGGCGCAGCACCTCGCGCTCCCGGTTGGTGAGCTGGTCCAGTTCGGGGTCCGCGACCGGGGCGTCCGGCCGGGCGGCGAAGGCGTCCAGCACGAACCCGGCCAGCCGGGGACTGAACACGGCGTCCCCGTCGGCCACCCGGCGGATCGCGTCGGTCAGCTCGTCCGGGGAGATGGTCTTGGTCACGTAGCCCCTGGCACCCGCCCGGATCAGCCCGATCACGTCCTCGGCGGCGTCGGACACGCTCAGCGCGAGGAACTTCACCTGCGGGTGGCTGCGGCGCATCGCGTCCAGCACCGCCCGCCCGCCGCCGTCGGGCATGTGGACGTCGAGCAGCACCACGTCCGGCCCGGTGGCGGCGATCCGGGCGACCGCCTCGGCCACCGTGCTCGCCTCCCCCACCACCTCGACGTGCGCCCCCAACTCGGCCCGGACCCCGGCCCGGAACATGGCGTGGTCGTCGACCAGGAAGACCTTCAACCGTCGCGTCCGGTCCGGCGTGCCCGTCCCCGGTTCCATCGACTGTTCCGCCATCTCAGTTGTCCCTTTCCGCCGTGGAGCCGGTGCCGGTGATGGGCAGCATCAACCGGACCTCCGTCCCCTCCCCGGGCTCGGAACGGATCTCCGCCCGGCCACCGTGCCGCTTCATCCGCCCGATGATCGACCCTCGGACCCCGTGCCGGTGATCCTCCACGGTATCCGGGTCGAAGCCCTTGCCCCGGTCCCGGACGAAGACGCTCACCTGCTCCGGCTCGACCTCGGCATAGAGCGACACCGTCTGCACCCCGGCGTGCCGGGCCGCGTTGACCAGCGCCTCCCGGGCCGCCGCCACCAGCGCGCCCACCCGTTCGTCGGTCTCCCGGTCGCCCACCACCACCGCCTCGACGGTGATCGCGAAGGTGTCCTCCACCTCGGCGGCGGCCTGTTCCAGCGCCGCCGCGAACCGCTCGGTGGGCGAGGCGGCCGGCTTGTAGAGCCAGTTGCGCAACGACCGTTCCTGGCCCCGGGCGAGGCGCTGCACCGTCTTGACGTCGCTGGCGTTGCGCTGGATCAGGGCGAGGGTGTGCAGCACCTGGTCGTGCACCATGGCGGCCAGTTCGGCACGCTCCTGCTCGCGGATGCGCCCCTCCCGTTCCGAGCGGAGCTGGTTCCACGTCCGCCACAGCACCGGCGCGGCGACCACCCCGACGCCGGCCAGCCCGACCAGCGCGAAGATCACGCCGTTGACCACCGCGTCGAGGTTCTGCACCGGCGAGTAGACCGCCGCCACCCCGATGATGCCGACGGCGACCAGCACCGCGCCCCCGGCGAAGCGGAGCACGAGGGCCCGCCGGTCGGTCTCCTCCACCACCGCGCCGAGCCACGGCACCGGCATCGACCCGCTCCACTGCCGACGACGCTCCGGCGCGGACTGGTGCCAGATCACCCCGGCGCCGACCGCGATGATCGCCACCAGCCAGCCGGCGGTGCCCGCCGCGCCGACCGAGTCGAAGAGCATCACCTGGACCAGCAGCACACCGAGGCCGATCGCCACGAACGGCAGGAGCTGCCCGGGGTCGCGCCGGGGTGGCGTGGCGGTGTCGCCGGGTCGCAGCGGCACCACCGCCCAGAACGCCGCGTACAGCAGCAGACCCAGGCCGCTGAGCCCGAGCAGCACCATGAACGCGACGCGGACCCGCAGCACCGAGATGCCGAGGTGGTCGGCGATGCCGGCGGCCACCCCGGCGGCCAGCCGGTGCTCGGGCGCCCGGTAGAGGCGGGGTGGCGGCGGGGTCACGACGCTGATCGGAGGCTCCCTGGTCACGATGGGTGGTGGACGGACACCTGGCGGTACGGTGCCGCTCCGATCGTCACACGCCCACCACGCCGCCGACCACGGGGACGCCCCCGACATCCGCCCGCCGGGATCTCAGGGTGGGGTCAGGGTCGGTTCCGGAGGCAGGCCGGCCCGACGACGGCGCAGGATCGAGTCATGACCGAGGACCCCGCCCTGCCGCCGTACCCTCCGGTGGCCGCACCGGGTGGTACGCCGCCGCCCGGTCCCGCCGCCGGGCCGGACCCCACGGCGCCCGCGTCGCCCACGGGGGGCGACGACGCGCCACCACCGCCCGGTGGCTACCCCCCGCCGTCCGGCGGGGCCAGCTTCACCTCCCGGTACGGCCTGGTCCGGCCCCGCGACGGCCGCTACCTCGCCGGGGTCTGCGCGGCGATCGGCCGGGCCACCAACACCGACCCGGTGCTGTGGCGGGTACTGCTCGCCGTGCTCGGGTTCTTCGGCGGGGTCGGCATCCTGGTCTACGTCGCCGCCTGGTTGATCATCCCGGGCGAGGGCGACAGCGCCTCTCCGCTGGAGTCGATGCTCGGACGGGGTCGGTCGAGCATGTCCCCGATCACCGTGATCGTGCTGACCATCCTGGTCGCGGTCAGCTTCGGCTACATCGTCACCGACGCGTTCCGGGCGGTGCTGCTGGGCGCGGCGATCCTGATCGGCGGCGCGCTGCTGCTCAACCGGGACGGTCGGTCCGGCTTCGCCGCCGCCGGTCCGGCCCCCGCAGCGGCCGGGCCACCCGGACCGGTGCCCCCGGTCGGCTACCCGGCACCCGCGCCGTTCACCCCGCCCGCGCCTGCCGTGGCGTTTCCGGCCGGCGCCCCGGCGGCCCCCCGGACCGGCGGTGCGGTGGGCTGGCCGGCGCAGGGGCCGACCGCTGCGCCGCCGCCCTGGCCGCCGGCCCGGCCGATGGAGATCACCGCGGCCCGGACGGAAGCGCCGGGCTGGCCGCCCCGCCCACCGGTGCCCGGTCGACCGGCCGCCGCACCGGTCGTGGTCCCGCCGTCACCCGGTACGGGCTACCGGCCGCCGTTCGCCCCGCGCGGCCCGTACGCCCAGGCCGGTCCGCCACCACCCCCGCCCGCGCCCCGGGTCAAGCCGCCGAAGAAGCCGAAGGAACGCTCGGCGTTGGGTGCCGCGACCTTCTCGCTGATCTTCCTGGTCCTCGGCGTGGTGGCCATCCTGGACCTGCTGGACGTCTTCCCGATCGGCGCGGCCGGCTACTTCGCGGCGGTGCTCGCCACCATCGGGCTCGGCCTGCTGGTGGGCACCTGGTTCGGGCGGGCCCGCTGGCTGATCGCCCTCGGTCTGGTCGCCGCCGCCGCGCTCGCCGTCGCCACCGTCGCCGAGTCCTACGACCGGGTCCGGGGCGTCGACGGGGCGGTCACCTGGGCACCGGCCAGTTACCGGGAGCTGGCCGACCGCTACGAGAACAGCTTCGGCGACACCACTCTCGACCTGCGCGCGGTGGACTTCGACAAGCAGGACACCGACCTCACCGTGGTGGTCAACTTCGGGGAGGCCACCATCGTGGTCCCGCCGAACGTGGACGTCACCGTGGTGACTAACGTCAAGGCCGGGGAGGCGACCGTGTTCGGGCGACGTAGCGCCGGATTCGAGGGACAGGCACGGCAGGTCACCGACCTGGGCCCGGACGGGGCCGGCGGCGGCACGCTGCGGCTCACCGTCCAGGTCAACGCCGGCAACCTGGAGGTGACCCGGTGAAGGCCCACCGCACCGACCTGGTGTCGTTCGTCTTCGGGCTGCTCTTCGTCGGCCTCGCCCTCTGGTGGCTGCTGGCCCAGATCCTCGGGTTGGCCCTGCCCGCGGTGGGCTGGTTCCTGGCCGGCGCGCTGGTGCTGATCGGGCTGCTCGGTCTGGTCGGCGCGGTGCGGTCGGCGCGGACCACCGACGCCGCTCCCCCTTCCACCGCCGACGGCACGCCCCCCACGCCCGCCCCGGCCGGCCCCACCACCGACCCGGGTCGCCAGGTGATCGGCCCGACGGGCAGCCCGCTGGGCGCGCCGACGGTTGGTCCCGTGGATGGGTCCGACGACCGGGCCGGCTGGCGGGACACCGCCGAGCTGCGTCTCGGCGACCCGGCCGACGAGCCGGGACGAACGGGCGCGGTGGAGCGTCACCCCGGGCAGGACGAGCCGGCCCGGGTCGGCGACGGGGACACCCAGCGGTGGCCGGGCGACGCACCGGTCACCGGTCCGCCCGGCACCCCACCCCGGCCGCCGAGCTGACCGCGCCGGTGCGGGTGGCCTCCGCCGGCTCGTATGCTGGCCGGGGAGGCCCCGCCTCCGCCGGCCGAGCCCCGCCGGTGGCCGCGCGCCAGGCGGCCGGCCCGGGTGCGCCTCGTCCGGGCACCCGATGCGGTCCCGCCGCGACGTCCGTCTACCCCGTCAGGAGCCCGCCCGACATGACCCAGTCCCCCGCCGTGCGCCCCTCCGGTCCGTCCGGTCCGGTCCGCATCGGCGAGCGTGCCGCCCGTACCCTCGTCGCCGAACTCGCCCGACGCAACGACCCGAAGGCCGCCCTGCTGGTGGGTGCGACCCCCGGGGCCACGGTCCTCGCCGCGGCGATCGACGCGCTGCTGCCGGGCGACACGCTGACCGTCGTGCCGGACCCGACGACCGACGCCGCCACGCTGCGCGACCACGTGACGGCCCAGGGCCGCTGGGTCGCCGACCGGGTACGGGTGGTCGACTCGCTGGCCGAGGCGGACGCCGCCGAGCTGGTCGTCGTCGCCGAGCCGTTCACCGGCACCGGTGAGCAGACCCGCGACGCCGTCGACGGCCTCACCAAGTACCTGACCGACGGCGCGGTGCTCAGCGTCGCCGCGCCGGTGTTCCGCACCGGGGGGGCTGCCGCAGAGCTGGACCGGCAGGGCGTGCTGCACGGTGTACGTTCCGACCTGGTGCTGCGCAACTCGCCGCCGGTACGGGTGCACCACCTGCGGTTCACCCCGGCCAGTGCCACGTCGGCCGCCCGGCTCGCCCCGGCGTACCGGCCGTCGAGCGTGCCGCTGACCCGGGGCATGCACATCGACTCGAACGGGGTCGCCGCGGCCGGTATCGCGCTCGGCCTGGCCGCTGTCGCCCGGGTCGCCCGGCCGAAGTCGAAGCTGTGGCTGGTGCCGGCGCTGGCCGCCGCCCCGGTGGCCGCGTTCTTCCGGGACCCGCAGCGGGACGTGCCGGAGGACCCGTCCGCGGTGGTCGCCGCCGCCGACGGTCAGGTGCTGTCGGTGCAACGGCTGCACGACGAGCGCTTCGGCGACGGCGAGTGGCTGCGGATCGCGGTCTTCCTGTCGGTGCTGGACGTGCACGTCAACCGCTCGCCGGTGGCCGGCAAGGTGGTCGACTACTTCGTCGCCGACGGCGGCTTCGTCAACGCGATGAAGCCGGACGCGGAGCACAACGTCGCCGCCTACACGGTGCTGGACACCGCACACGGCACGGTGGTGGTGGCGCAGCGGACCGGGTTGATCGCCCGGCGGATCGTGCAGCGGGCTCCGGTGGGGGCGCTGCTGGCCCGGGGTGAGCGGTTCGGGCTGATCCGCTTCGGCTCCCGTACCGACGTCTACCTGCCGGCCGACGCCGCCACGCCACTGGTCGGCCCCGGCGACAAGGTGGTCGGCGGTTCCTCGGTCATCGCCCGCTGGAGCTGAGCCGACGGCTACGCGAACAGGGGCGCCGCGGTCGCGGCGCCCCTGTTGTGCAACTGCTGGACGGGTCAGGCGGTACGGCGCTGGTGCAGCCAGAGCAGCGGCCCGCTGACCAGGTAGCCCACCACCACGAAGGCGAAGGTGAGCCGGATGTCGACAAGTGCGCCGACGGCCGGGGCCAGCCACAGCCACGGCGGCAGCTTGACCAGCCGGGCCAGCTTGGCGTACGGGAAGCTGGAGACCATCGTGAAGGCGAGCAGCGCCACCCCGCCGATCTGCACGGCGGCCGGCAGCGGCAACTCGATGGCCACGCCGAGCGCGAGCACGGCCGCCGCCATCGTGGTGGGGACGCCGCAGAAGAACCGGCCGTCCTTGGGCGAGACGTTGAACCGGGCGAGCCTGATCGCGGCGCACGACGCGACCAGGGCTGCGGCGACCGCCGCGGCGGCGGTGGGGGCCGACCCGGCCAGCGAGGCGTAGACCACCACCGGGGCGGCCAGGCCGAAGGAGCACATGTCGGCCAGCGAGTCCATCTGGGCACCGAACGGGCTGGCCACGCCGAACTTCCGGGCGAGCGCGCCGTCGAGGCCGTCGAACGCGACGCAGGCGATCAGCAGCAGGGCCGCGATCCGGGGCTGGCCGTTCATGGCGACGAAGATGGCGTTGATGCCGAGCACCAGGCTCGCCAGGGTGCAGGCGTTGACCAGCGCGAACTTCATCCGCCGGGCGGGGGTACGCGCGCCGGGGAGCAGCGGGATCGCCATCGCGGGCGACTCGTCGGCTGCTGTGGTGGGGCCCAGGACCGGGCTGACCGGGGCGACCGCCTCGATCTCGGCGCGGTCGAGGGTGATACCGCGACGGTCGAAGCCGTACCGGCGACGCTGGCGGTCGACGCGGTGCTCGGGAAGGACCAGATCGGTGCCGCTGAGCTGGTCACCGTCCCGGCGACCCACCCGGACCAGCAGTACCTGGCGGGCGAATGTGCTGCTGCGGCGCAACCGGCCCGCCCAGCGACGCCCTGCGGGGCGCGGACTGTCAGTCGTACGACGCCGGCGCCATGGGGCTCTCGGCACGTTTCCTCCATCACCGGATCGGCTGGCCGCCCGTGCGGGCGGGTGTCCGGCTGTCTCGTGCCGGACCGCTCTTGGCCCGGCAGCCGTTCAAGCGGAGTACACCATTGCACAGCGGCGTGGTGGTTGGCGATAGCTGCCGGCGGTACTTATAACCTCGTTAACCGCGCAAACCGCTGCCTTGTTCCCATCTCGGACTTCTGGGTCCGTTTTCCGGACTTCATGGCCCGTTTTCTTCGCCAACCGCAGGGCCGACTTTACCGGAGCGCCACCAGGTCGGCTCGGCGAGCGTCCGTCAGCCGATCATCCACCGGGTCGCCAGCACCGCGACATCCGTCATCGCCAGTCCGCTGAGCTGGGAATACGTAAACCAGGCAGCGCCAGCCGTCGATCCGCCGGCCTGTTCGGTCACCACCGGCCCGGTCGGCTCGTCGACGAGCACCCGGTAGATCACCCGTACGCCGTGCCAGTCCAGTGGGCGACCCTCGGGACCCACCGCGCCCGGATTGTGCAGATTGTCGGCCAGAATCAGTCGGTCCACCCGACCGAGCTGACCCGATTCCTCCACCAGCTCCCGTAACAGACCGTCAACCGGTTGCTCACCGTGATCGGTCCCGCCGCCGGGCAGGTGCCAGAGTCCGGCACCCGGATAGCCGGGCGCGATCAACGTGAGCAGCACCCGCCCGTCGGGGTCGGTGACCAGCCCGTACGCGGCGAACCGCTGCCGCCGGTCGGCCGACTCCACCACCATCGGCTCGACCGGCACACCGGGTGGCGGGCCGGCGGGGGGCGGCGGGACGGGCAGCCCGAGCAGCTCGGCGGTGAACGGCACCAGCGGCAGCGTCACCGCCTCCTGCGGGGTGCACCAGGCCAGCTCACCGTTGCCGGCTCCCGCTGGCGGCGCTCCCCCGGCCGCCGGCCGGTCGCCGGTGATCGTGACGTCGAACACCAACCGGTCGGTGTGCACCGGCCCGGCAGGGTCCGCCGGGTCCGCAGCGGTCAGGTCGGCGACGGCGGCGCGTATCCCGGCGACCGCGACGGCCAGCCCGGGCTGCCCGGCGCACTCGCGGACCACGGTGTCGGCGGGGTGCTCCGCGTGCCGCACGGCACCGCCGGGCAGCCGCCAGAACCCCGCCGCCGGATCGGACACCGGGTCGCCGGGGGTGTCGCCGGCTGCGGGCCGCCCGCGTACCAGCAGCACCCGGCCGGCCCCGTCCGTACACCAGCCGTACGCCGCGATCCGTCGTCGCTCCTGCACGTCGCCCTCCCCCGCCCGCGCGATCCGCCGTCGATCATGAGGCTAGCGGTCGTCCGGGTGGGGCGGGTGCCGTCGTGCCGGGCCGTCGGGGGTCGCACCGACGCCACCGGCGGGCGGGACAGGTCAGGCGGTGAGCCGGGCAGCCTGGACCGCCTCGGCGGTGACCTCGGTGAGCCGGTCGGTGGGCAGGGCACCCAACTCGTCCCGGGCGAACCAGCGGGCCTCGCAGGTGGAACCGCCCACGTCGGTGACGGTCGGCGGGGCGGGCTGGTCGACCATCACCCGGTAGAAGGCGCGCACGCCGTGCCAGTCGATCGGGTAGCCCTCCGGGCCGAGCGAGGCGGCGTCGCGGTGGCTGGCCACCCCGAGCAGCTCGACCAGCCGGCCAATCTGCCCGGTCTCCTCGACCAGCTCCCGGATCAGCGCCGCACCCGGCTGCTCGCCGTAGTCGGTACCGCCGCCGGGCAGGTGCCAGCAGCCCGCGCCCGGGTAGCCGTCGGAGACCCGGGTCAGCAGCACCCGGCCCTCCGGGTCGGTGGCCACCGCGTACGCAGCGAAGCGCTGCGCCCGGTGCAGCCCGTCCGGGCCGGGCACGGCGTAGAACGAGGGGAACTCGGGGGCCTCGTCGGGGACCACGTCGGCCGAGGACGCCGGCAGCCCCAGCGCGCGGGCGGTGAACGCCCGCAGCGGCAGCTCCCGCGCCTCGTCGAGGGTGTACCAGCGGGCCAGGTCGGTGGAGCGGTCCACCCTGTCGGTGAGCGTGCCGCCGCGTACCGACACCTGGTAGATCAGGCGGTCGGTGTGGATGGTGATGCCCCGCTCGGGCAGGGCGCGCATGTCGGCCAGGACGTCCGCCAGGCCGGCGACGGCGACCGAGAGGCCCGTCTCGGCGGCGGTCTCCCGCACGACGGTGTGGTTCGGGTCCTCGCCGTGGTCGACCGCCCCACCGGGCAGGGACCATACGCCGGGGGTGCCGGAGCGCTCCGATGCGCGGACCAGCAACACTCGGCCGACTGAATCTGCACAGACTGCATATGCCGCGATCCTGCGGAGCGGCTCCAGCAAGGTGGTCACGGAGCCAAATTCTCCCCGGGTCCCGTTACCGACGCGGAAAAGAGTCGGATTCCTGACTCAGGGCTGGCCACTCAGGGATCGGTCAGGGTAAGCATCCGGGCGGTCACCGAGGTCGACGAAGCGGCCGGCGCGGACCGTGGAGACATGACCTCGACGAGCACCCCCCACGCCCCGTACAAGCAACTCCGCAGGCCGACCACCGACCGGATGGTGGCCGGCGTCGCCAGCGGCCTCGGTCGCTACTTCGCCGTCGACCCCACCCTGGTCCGGGTGCTGTTCGCGGTGGCGACCCTGGTCACCGGCGGTGTCGCCGCGCTGGCGTACCCGGTCATGTGGTTCCTGATGCCCGAGGAGCCGGCCGGCGCGCCGGCCTGGCCGCACCCGGCGGACCCGGCCACCTGGCCGCAGCCGGGCGGACCGCAGGCCGGCGGGCCGACGTCGCAGCCGCAGCCGCCGGCGACCCCGCCGACGGCCGGCTGAACCCCGCTCACTCCCACTCGATGGTGCCCGGCGGCTTGCTGGTCACGTCCAGGACCACCCGGTTGACCTCGGCGACCTCGTTGGTGATCCGGGTGGAGATCCGGGCCACCACCTCGTAGGGCAGCCGGGACCAGTCGGCGGTCATCGCGTCCTCGCTGGAGACCGGGCGCAGCACCACGGGATGCCCGTAGCTGCGCCCGTCACCCTGCACCCCGACGCTGCGCACGTCGGCCAGGAGCACCACCGGGAACTGCCAGACGCCCCGGTCCAGGCCGGCGGCGGTCAACTCCTCCCGGGCGATCAGGTCGGCCTGGCGCAGCAGCGCCAGCCGCTCCCGGTCGACCGCGCCGATGATCCGGATGGCCAGCCCCGGCCCGGGGAACGGGTGCCGCCAGACCATCGCCTCGGGCAGGCCCAGCTGGAGCCCGAGCGCGCGGACCTCGTCCTTGAACAGCGTGCGCAGCGGCTCGACCAGGGCGAACTTCAGGTCGTCCGGGAGGCCGCCGACGTTGTGGTGGCTCTTGATGTTGGCGGTGCCGGTGCCGCCGCCGGACTCGACCACGTCCGGGTAGAGGGTGCCCTGCACCAGGAACTCGACGTCGCCGTGCGCGGCGACCTCCCGGGCGGCGGCCTCGAACACCCGGATGAACTCCCGGCCGATGATCTTCCGCTTCTGCTCCGGGTCGGTCACCCCGGCCAGCGCGCCGAGGAACCGGTCGGCCGCGTCGACCACCTTCAGCTTGATGCCGGTGGCCGCGACGTAGTCCTTCTCCACCTGCTCGGCCTCGCCGGCCCGCAGCAGGCCGTGGTCGACGAAGACGCAGGTGAGCTGGTCGCCCACCGCCCGGTGCACCAGCGCGGCGGCGACCGCCGAGTCGACCCCGCCGGACAGGCCGCAGATGACCTCCTTGTCACCGACCTGGGCGCGGATGCGGGCCACCTGCTCGTCGATGATGTTCTGCGGCGTCCAGGTGGGCTCGATGCCGGCGATGTCGTAGAGGAAGCGGCGGAGCATCTCCTGCCCCTGCGCGGTGTGCCCCACCTCGGGGTGGAACTGCACGCCGGCCCGGCGGCCGGCCAGGTCCTCGAAGGCGGCGACCGGGGCACCGGCCGACTCGGCGGTCACCGTGAACCCGGCGGGGGCCTCGGTCACCGCGTCGCCGTGGCTCATCCAGACCGGCAGGTCGGCCGGCAGGTCCCGCAGCAGCACCCCCGGGTCGAGCAGCCGGGGACGCAGCGGGGTGCCGCCGTACTCCCGATTGCCGGTCCGGGCGACCGTGCCGCCGAGCGCCTGGGCCATCGCCTGGAAGCCGTAGCAGATGCCGAAGACCGGCACGCCCGCGTCGAACAGCCCGGCGTCGATCTGCGGGGCGTCCGGGGCGTAGACGCTGGACGGGCCGCCGGACAGGATGATCGCGGCCGGGTCCTTCGCCAGCATCTCGGCGACCGGCATGGAGTGCGGGACGATCTCCGAATAGACCTTCGCCTCGCGCACCCGGCGCGCGATGAGCTGGGCGTACTGGGCTCCGAAGTCCACCACGAGGACGGGGCGAGGCGTGCTCATGTGGGCAAAGCCTACCGACAGTCACACCCGCCCCGGGCACGGGCCGCCCCCGGGCGCGCCGCGCGGCGTCAGCGCCGGTCAGCCGCGTAGCGCGCCGGGGGCGTCCGCCGGCACCGCCGGACGCCGGGGACGCACCGACGCCACCCGGGCGTACGCCGACCCGAGCGGCGGCCGGGGGTCCGCCTCCCCCCGGTTCGGCCAGTACGACATCGCCCGCTCCGCCTGCGCCGTGATCGTCAGCGACGGGTTCACCCCGAGGTTCGCCGAGACCGCCGCCCCGTCGACCACGTGCAGCCCCGGATGGCCGTACACCCGGTGCCAGGGGTCGACCACGCCGTCGGCCGGAGTGGCGCCGATCACCGCCCCGCCGAGGATGTGCGCGGTCATCGGGATGTCGAACGGTTCGGTCAGCGCCCCGCCCGGGATGCCGCCGATCTCCTCGGCGAGCAGCCGGACGGCCCGGTTACCGGCCGGGATCCAGGTCGGATGGGGTACGCCGTGCCCGGGGGCGGACACCAGCCGCCGCCGGCCCGACGGCCCCCGCTGCCAGCGGGTGGTCAGCGAGTTGTCCGTCGACTGCATCACCAGCGCGATCACCGTCCGCTCGGACCAGTGCCGCACCGAGAGCATCCGGGCGGCCAGCCGGGGCTGCCGGACGATCGCGCCCAGCCAGCGCCGGACCCGGTGCGGGCCGCCGTCGACCAGCAGCGACTGGAGCAGCCCCATCGCGTTCGCGCCCCGGCCGTAGCGGACCGGCTCGACGTGGGTCTGCGGGTCGGGATGGAACGAACTGGTGATCGCCACCCCGTCGGTGAAGTCGAGCCCCCGCCGTCGGGCCTGCCGGCGGCCGACCGACGCGCCGAGGATCGCCTCCGAGTTGGTCCGGGTCAACGCGCCGACCCGGTCGGACAGGTGGGGCAGCGCGCCGGTCTGCTTCATCGCGTGCAGCAGCCGCTGGGTGCCGAGCGCGCCGGCCGCGAAGACCACCTGGTCGGCGTGGAACACCTGGCGACGCCGCCGCAGCCAGGCCCCGGTACGCACGGTGTGCACCCGGTAGCCCCCGCCGTCGGCCGGCCGTACGGCGGTGACCGTGGTCAGCGGGTGGACCCGCGCGCCGAGCCGTTCGGCCAGCCACAGGTAGTTCTTGACCAGGGTGTTCTTGGCACCGTACCGGCAGCCGGTCATGCACGACCCGCAGTGCGTGCAGCCGGTGCGCTCCGGCCCCGCCCCGCCGAAGTACGGGTCCGCCACCCGTTGCCCGGGACGGCCGAGGTGCACCCCCACCGGGGTCGGACCGAAGGTGTGCCCGACCCCCATCCGCTCGGCCACCGCCCGCATCGCCCGGTCCGCGCCGGTGTGCCGGGGGTACGGGGTGACCCCGAGCATCCGTCCGGCCTGGTCGTAGTGGGGGGCGAGTTCGGCCCGCCAGTCGGTGACGTCACGCCACTGCGGATCGGTGTAGAAGGCGTCCGGTGGCTGGTAGAGGGTGTTCGCGTAGACCAGGGAGCCACCGCCGACGCCGGCACCGGAGAGCACCAGCACCCCGCTCGCGGCACCCCGGGCGGCCGGGCGGAGCAGGGTGATCCGTTGCAGCCCGTAGCAGCCCAGGCGGGGGGCCCAGAGGAACCGGCGCAGCCGCCAGGAGGTCTGCGGGAACTCGTCGTCGGCGAACCGCCGGCCCGCCTCCAGCACGCCGACGGTGTAGCCCTTCTCGGCCAGCCGCAGCGCGGCGACGCTGCCGCCGAAGCCGGATCCGATGACGAGCACGTCGTACCGCATGACCGCATCATTACCGGCGGGTAGCCATCGCGCCAGTGCCGGATTTCGCGCGATCATGCTGACCGTCGCCGACCGCAACCCGCAGGGCCGGTCGAAGCGTTGTGCAGACGGGGGTGGCGAGCGATGACTCAGGAGACCGGAACGGGACGACCACGCTGGGTGTGGGGGCTGGCCGCCCTGGCCGTGGTCGTCCTGGTGGGGGTGGCCGCCCTGGTGGTGACCCGGATGGTCCGCGACGACGAGCCACGGCGTACGGCCGGGCCGGCCGCCACGACCACCGGCCCGACCCCGACGCCGAGCCCCACCCCCAGCCCGACCCCGCCCCCCGGGGCCTCGATCACCGGGCCGCTCAACCTGCTCCTGGTCGGGGTGGACACCCGGGTCAGCGTGCCCGGCTGGGAACCGCACGGCGACGCAGTGCTGATCCTGCACGTGCCGGCCGGGCTGGACCGGGCGTACCTCTTCTCGCTCCCCCGCGACCTGGTGGTCGACATCCCGAAGTTCCCGAAGTCGGGATACAAGGGCGGCCGGACGAAACTCACCCACGCGATGAGCTACGGCAGCCGGGTGCCGGGCAAACCCCGGGACCCCAGCGCCGCCCAGGGGTACGAGCTGCTGCGCAGCACGGTCGCCGGGTACACCGGGCTGCGCTTCGACGCCGGTGCGGTGGTCACCTTCAACGGCTTCGACCGGCTGGTCGACAGCCTCGGCGGGGTGGACCTCTACGTCGACCAGCGGGTCCCCTCGCTGCACCGCCGGCCGGACGGCAGGTACCGCGAGCCGGCCCCGGGCGGCGGCGGATACACCGGCCCGCAGATGGTCTACGAGAAGGGTGAGCGGCACCTCAACGGCTGGCAGGCGCTGGACTACGCCCGGCAGCGCTACATCGCCGGCGGCGACTACGCCCGGCAGCGCCACCAGCAGCAGCTCCTCCGGGCGCTGGCCGCCAAGATCCTCAACGAGAACCTGGCCCGTCAGCCCGACCGGGTCGAGCAGGTGGTGTCCGCGCTCGGCGACACCCTGGTCTACGCGGGCGGCCCCCGCATCGTCGACCTGGCGTACGCCCTCGGCGGGCTGAGCGCCGACCGGATCACCCTGGTCGGGCTGCCCGGCGACGGGGTGGGCAAGGGCAGCAGCTACCGGGGCGAGCAGCTGACCAGCGTCGGCAAGGGTTTCCTGCCCGCCCTCAAGGCCGGCAAGGCCGAGAGCTATCTGGACGCCCACCCCGAGCTGCGGGTGAAGAACTGACCGTCGGGGTGCACGCTCAGCGACGGGTGGGCGGGGCGGGACGTTCGGTGCCGTACAGCCAGGCGGCGAAGAGGTCGTCGAGCTGCTGCCCGCAGACCCGTTCGGCGGTCGCCACGAACTCGGCGGTGGTGGCGTTGCCGTTGCGCTTCTCGGCCGCCCAGGTCTTCAGCAGGCGGAAGAACGCGTCGTCGCCCACGGTCACCCGCAGCGCGTGCACCGCCATCGCGCCCCGCTGGTAGACCGACTCGCTGAACAGGTTCGTCGCCCCGGGCGCGGCCGGCGGCACCCGCCACACCCCGTCGTCGGAGGCGGCGTACTGCCGGTCGAAGGTGGCCTGCGCGGGGTCCCGGCCCTCGTGCTCGGCCCAGAGCCACTCGGCGTACGTGGCCAGCCCCTCGTTGAGCCAGATGTCCGACCAACGGGCCACCGACACGCTGTCGCCGAACCACTGGTGGGCCAGCTCGTGCGCCACCACCCCGGTGTTCTCACCGCCCCGGAAGAAGTTGGCCGAGTAGACCGGCCGGCTCTGCGTCTCCAACGCGTACCTGATCCGGGGCTCGTCGACCACCACCCCGCCGTACGCCGCGAACGGGTACGGCCCGAAGACGCTCTCCAGGTAGTCGGCGACCGCCACGGTGCGGGCGACCGACTCGTCGGCGGCCCCCCGGGGCAGGCTGGCGGCGACCGCGCTGAACACCGGCCGGCCCTGGTGCTCGCCGGTGCTGGTGCGGTACTTCCCGATCACCACCGTGCTCAGGTAACTGGCCATCGGAGCGGCCTCCGACCAGCGCCACGTGGTGAAGCCACCGGACGCCGGGCGCTGCCCCTGCGGCACCCCGTTGGCGACCGCGACCAGCCCCTTCGGCACGGTGATCTCGAAGTCGTAGGCGGCCTTGTCGGAGGGGTGGTCGTTGACCGGGAACCAGGTGCTCGCCGACTCGGGTTGGCCGAGCGCGACCGCGCCGTCGGCGGTGTGCAGCCAGCCGCCCTCGCCGATCGTCTCGTTGCGCAGCGGCTCCGGCCGGCCGTCGTAGCCGACCTGGACGGTGAAGGCCGTTCCGGCGCGGACCGGGGCGGCCGGGGTGACCACCAGTTCGGTGCCCTCGCGGGTGTGCCGGGCCGGGGTGCCGTCCACGGTCACCCGGCGCACCGTCAGCCCGGCCAGGTCGAGGTGGAACAGCGGCAGGTCGGCCCCGGCGGTGGCCCGGACGGTGGCGTCGCCGCGCAGCTCGTCGCTGGCCGGGTCGTAGCGCACCTTGAGGGTGTACCGCTCGACGTCGTACCCGCTGTTGCCGGCGGTCGGGAAGTACGGGTCGCCGACGCCGGCCGGGCCGGGGGTCACCCCCGGGGTCGCCCCGGGCGTCGGGGTGGACCGGGGTTCCCGCCGGGGTTCCGGGTCGGCGGTACAGCCGGCCAGGGCGAGCGCCCCGGTGACGAGCAGCGCGAGCCCACGCCGGTTCCGGCTCATGGCCACCTTCGTCCCCCGTTCGCCGTCGCCGTCCGCGCAGCCTACCGACCCGGCAGGCCCGGCGGGCCGGTAACGCCGCACGACGAGCGGGGCGGGGTGCGACCGGCCGGGCCCACGGTGGAGCCGGCCGGCCGCGACGGACCCGGGTCAGCGGTCGAGGACCAGCCCGACCCGCTGGAACTCCTTCAGGTCGCGGTAGCCGCACTTGGCCATCGCGCGACGCAGCCCACCGAACAGGTTGAGCTGGCCGTCCGGCTCGTCGGCGGGACCGAACAGCAGCCGCTCCATCGAGCCGAGCGGTTCGCCGGCCACCTCGAACGCCCCGCGCGGCAGGGACGGGTGGCTGGCCGCCGAGTGCCACCAGGCGCCGCCGGCCGGGGCCTCCTCGCACAGCGACAACGGCTCGCCGAGCATCACCGCGTCCGCGCCGCAGCCGAGCGCCTTGGCGATGTCGCCGGAGGTCTGGATGTCGCCGTCGGCGATGAGGTGCACGTAGCGTCCACCGGTCTCGTCCAGGTAGTCGCGGCGGGCCGCGGCGGCGTCGGCGATCGCGGTGGCCATCGGCACCCGGATGCCGAGCACCGACTCGCTGGTCGACCAGTCGTCACCGCCGATGCCGACGATCACGCCGGCCGCGCCGGTACGCATCAGGTGCAGCGCCGTCTTGTAGTCGGTGCAACCGCCGACGACCACCGGCAGGTCGAGGTCGGCGATGAACTCCTTGAGGTTCAACGGCTCGTCGGTGGTCGAGACGTGCTCGGCCGAGACGATGGTGCCCTGGATGACCAGGATGTCGACGCCCGCGTCCAGGATCACCGGGGCCAGCGCGAGGGTGTGCTGCGGGGACACCCGGACGGCCACCGTGCTGCCGCCGGCCCGCAGCTCGCGGACCCGCTCGGCGATCAGGTCGGGACGGATCGGCTCGGCGTAGACCTCCTGGAGCCGCTTGGTCGCGCGGGCATCCTCGCCCAACCCGGCCAGCTCCTCCAGCACCTTGGTCGGGTTCTCGTAGCGGGTCCAGAGGCCCTCGACGTTGAGCACGCCCAGGCCGCCGAGCTGCCCGAGCCGGACGGCCGAGGCGGGGCTCATGGTGGCGTCCGACGGGTGGCCGACACAGGGGATGTCGAACTGGTAGGCGTCGAGCTGCCAGCCGGTGGAGACGTCGTCGACGTCCCTGGTCCGCCGGCTGGGCACGATGGCGATGTCGTCCAGGTGGTAACCGCGCTGCGCGGTCTTGCCCAGCCCGATCTCGACCACGTCACGCATGAGGGACTCCAGGTGGTTGGGGGTGGTGGGTCAGCGGGTGTGGTAGTTGGGGGCCTCGACGGTCATCTGGATGTCGTGCGGGTGGCTCTCCTTGAGCCCGGCCGCCGTGATCCGGATGAGCTGGCCCCGGTGGTGCAGGTCGGGGATGTTCTCCGCGCCGGCGTACCCCATCGCCAGCCGCAGCCCGCCGACCAGCTGGTGGGCCACCCGGGACAGCGGCCCCCGGTAGGGCACCTGGCCCTCCACGCCCTCCGGCACCAGCTTGTCGTCGCTGAGCACGTCCTGCTGGAAGTAGCGGTCCTTGCTGTACGACTTGGCCTGGCCCCGGGACTGCATCGCGCCCAGCGACCCCATCCCCCGGTACGCCTTGAACTGCTTGCCGTTGACGAAGATCAGCTCGCCGGGGCTCTCCTCGCAGCCGGCCAGCAGGCTGCCGAGCATCACCGTGTCGGCACCGGCCACCAGGGCCTTGGCGATGTCACCGGAATACTGGATGCCGCCGTCGCCGATCACCGGGACGCCGGCCGGACGGGCCGCGCGGGCCGCCTCCATGATCGCGGTCACCTGCGGCACCCCGACCCCGGCGACGATCCGGGTGGTGCAGATGGCACCCGGGCCCACCCCCACCTTGACGCCGTCGGCACCGGCGTCGACCAGGGCCTTCGCCCCGGCGTAGGTGGCCACGTTGCCGCCCACGATGTCGATCGTGACGTCGGCCTTGAGCCGGCGGACCATGTCCAGCACGGCCCGCTGGTGGCCGTGCGCGGTGTCCACGATCAGCACGTCGACGCCCGCGTCGACCAGGGTCCGGGCCCGCTTGTAGGCGTCCTCGCCGACCCCGATGGCGGCGGCGACCCGCAGCCGGCCGGCGTCGTCCTTGGTGGCGTCCGGGTACTGCTCGCTCTTGGTGAAGTCCTTGACGGTGATCAGGCCGCGCAGCCGCCCCGAGTCGTCCACGATCGGCAGCTTCTCGACCTTGTGCTGACGCAGCAGCGTGAGCGCGTCGTCCTTGCTCACCCCCACCGGGGCGGTGACCAGCGGCGTCCGGGTCATGATCGCGTGAACCGGGGTGGCCGGGTCGGAGACGAACCGCATGTCCCGGTTGGTGACGATGCCCACGAGCTGGCCCTCGCCGTCGACCACCGGGACGCCGGAGATGCGGTAACGGCCGCACAGCTCGTCGACCTCACGCAGGGTGTCCTCGGGACTGGCCGTCACCGGATTGGTGATCATGCCGGACTCGGAGCGCTTGACCAGGTCGACCTGGAGCGCCTGGTCCTCCAGGGACAGGTTGCGGTGCAGCACGCCGATGCCGCCCTGGCGGGCCATCGCGATCGCCATCCGGGCCTCGGTGACGGTGTCCATCGCGCTGGACAGCAGCGGGATGGACAGCTCCACGTTGCGGGTGAGCCGGGTGCGGGTGTTCACCCGGCTGGGCACCACGTCCGACTCGCCGGGCTGGAGCAGCACGTCGTCGAAGGTCAGGCCGAGCGGCACCACCCGCGCCGACCCGGCGGGCAGCTCCGGCAGGTGGCCGCCCCACTCGCCGCTGTCGACGCCGGCCGGAAGATCGGTGCTGGGCGAATTCTCCACGATTGCTCCCCTGAGCTGCTCGGACGGGATTCAGCGAGGCGGCGCGCGCGGCAACCGGCGCACGCCGGGGTGACGGCGAGTCGTCTCATCGTACCCACTGAGCAGGGCGGCCCTCGCCGGCTACCGGTCGGGGTCGGCGACGCCACAGCGACCGCCGGGGGGCGCGTGCGGCGAGGGTTGGGTCTACGGTGAGGGGGTGCACGACGAGCCCATCGACCCGTTCAACGGCGACCCGGCCGATCCGGCTGCGGGGCTGGACGATCCGGGCGACGACGCCCCGCTCGACCCGCTGACCGAGGTCGAGCGGCAGGACGTGCTGGAAGACCTCGCCGACCTGGAGATCTACCAGGCCCTGCTGTCCCCGATCGGGGTACGCGGGCTGGTCATCGAGTGCGAGGACTGCCGCGAGCCGCACTACTTCGACTGGGACCTGCTCCGGGGCAACCTGCGGCACCTGCTCAGCTCGGGCCGGCCCCGGGTGCACGAGCCGGCCTACGACCCCGACCCGGACCACTACGTCACCTGGGACTACGCCCGGGGCTACGCCGACGGGGTGCACGACACGCTGACCGAGTCCGCGGGCGACGACACCGACTCCGACGACTGACCCCCGGGCTGCGGCGGCCCGCCGCCGGGCCGGTTCGGAGCCGGGACGGTCAGGCGACCAGGCCGGCGCGGAAGCCGGCGGCCACCGCGTGCGCCCGGTCCCGCGCGCCGAGCTTGCGGAACAGCCGCCGGGCGTGCGTCTTGACGGTGTCCTCCGAGACGAACAGCTCCCGGCCGATCTCTGCGTTGCTCTTGCCCTCGGCCATGCCGAGCAGCACCTGGAGTTCACGTTCGGTCAGCCCGACCGAGGTCCGGCCGGCGCGCGCGCCGGAGGTCGGACGCGGCAGGCCGGCGGCCGGGGCCGACTCGGCCGGTGTGCCCTCCGGGTCCCCCTCGACCTCGTCGTCGCCGCGCTGCACGGGCACCACCGACGGCGCTCCGGGCGTACCGTCGGCCGGCGGCGACCAGCCCGGGGCGGGCGGGCGACCGGATCGCGGGGGCGCGCCGACCGCGGCGGTGTCCCGGGCGGGGTCGGCGACCCGGTGCCGGGCGGGCCGGCCGGGCGCGGCGAGCAGCAGCAGCGCCTTCGCCACCGCGCTGGTCAGGTCGTGGTCGGCGCCCTGGATGAGGCCGCGTGCACCGGCGCTGATGGTGGCCGCCGCCGCCTCCGACTCCTCGGTGCCGAGCAGCAGCACCGCGGCCTGCGGGGCGCGGGCGAGCACCCGGCGCACGAAGCCGGCACTGTCCGGCCGGGTGAGCGCCGTGTCGGCCAGCACCACGTCGACCGGGCGCTCGGCGAGCCGCAGCATCACCTCGGGATCGGAGACGGCTGTCCGGACGACCGCGGCCAGGCCGAGTCGCGCCGCCGCGTTGGTCAACTGCTGCGCGGCGATCGGTGTCCGAACGCATACGAGAACGGTACGCAAGGTGGTCTCCTCTCCGGACACGAGCAGACCATGACGGGGTCCACCGAGGAGGAGGTTCCGGGCAATCCTCTGAACTTTTCCGACATTTGGGTCATACGCCGCAGGAGGCTTCGGGTTTTCGATCTCAACACGTGTGAGTCGACGAGGGTTCGGGTACCGAGGCTCCACGCCGGAAACGGGGTACGCCAGCGCGGACCACAGCCCGGACGCCGGTTCAACGAGGATCTCCGCGGTGCCGCGCGGGAGGAGGGGTGCTGATGTCGAACGTACGTAGACTGCCCGGACCCATCGTCGACCTGTGGGACTGGCAGCGTCTCGGCGCCTGTCGGGGCCGGGACAGCGCGCAGTTCTTCCACCCGGACGGCGAGCGCGGTTCGTCCCGGCTGCGCCGGGAGTCCGGTGCCAAGTCCGTCTGCCAGGCCTGCCCCGTGCGGGCCGAGTGCGCGGCGCACGCCCTGTCCGTGCGGGAGCCGTACGGCGTCTGGGGCGGCCTCAGCGAGTCCGAGCGGCTGCGGCTGCTCGCCCTCGGCTGGGAGGACCTGGCCGACCGCCGGCAGACCCGGGTGGACATCGCCCGCATGGAGGCCCGGCTCGGCGCTTCGCACAAGACCGCCGTACCGGCCCAGCGCAAGATCGCCTGACCGACCCACCACACCTCGACGAGGCCGCACTCCGATCTCCGGAGCGCGGCCTCGTCGTTCCCGGCCCACGGTCACGACGCCGGGCCGACAGGTACGACAAGCGGGGCGGGGCGGGCCCGGCATGGCCGGACCCGCCCCTTCATTGCACCCGATCCTGCTCCGAGCCGTCCTACGGCTCACCCGGCACGGCGTTCGCCGCCGGCCGCGGGAGTCAGGAACAGCGGGGTCGCACCTGCGTCACGCCGTCAGCGCTGCAGGGTCAGCAGACCCGGCCGGTACGGCAGGAGGCCGTAGTCACCGCCCGAGTTCGTGGCGCGGCCCTGGTACAGCAGTTGCAGGTTGCACGGGTCGATCGTGTTCGTCTGGTCCGCGCTGGTACGCAGCAGCTCACCGTGGCTGATGTCGTTGGTCCAGGTGGCACCGCTGTTGGCCTTGCCCGCGAACGGGTTGTTGTAGGTCGTCGCGTTCGGCGTCCAGGTGCCGCTCAGGCTGGTCGCCGTGAACGAGCGGAAGTAGCGCTCCCAGGAACTGGTCCTGGCCTCGATGATCATCAGGTACTGGTTGCGGCCCGCGACCTTGTAGACCTGCGGCGCCTCGAAGATGTTCTCCGAGGTGTCGCTCATGATGGTCGTGTAGCTGGAGCCGAAGTTGCCCGGGAAGTTCCCGATCGGCATGATCTGGCGGTAGATCTTGCCGTTGTCACCGGCGAAGAACAGGTACATGTTCTGGTCGTCGCCGATGATCGTCTGGTCGATCACACCGGTGCTGGAACCGGTGATCGACGCAGTCGACAGGGGCTGCGCGGCCGACCAGCCGTTGGCGTTGGCCGGGTTGGTCGACGTGCGGTACGAGAACGACGTCGGGCCCCACTGGTGGGCGAGAACCCAGATGTTCTTCGGCGCGAAGTAGAACAGCGACGGCGCGACGGTGCTCTGGCTCATGGTGTTCTGGGGAGCCGTGCTGAGCTGGTTGAGGTTGTCGACCAGGCCGAAGTTCATCGAACCCCAGCCGCCGGTGGCGCTGCTGCTGTGGGTGGTGGCGTACACCAACTGCTTGCCCTGGTAGGGGGCGATGGTGAAGTCCTTGAGCGACGCCCAGCCGGCCTTCGGCTGCGCCAGCGGGCCGGTCGACGACCAGCGGTAGGTAGTCGGCAGGGAGCAGTTGCCCGTCGGCGGCGGGGTGGTCGGCGGCGGCGTGGTGGGGGGCGGGGTGGTGGGGGGCGCGGTCGTCGGCGGCGTGGTGGGCGGGTTGGTCGGCGTCGTGCCGCCGTTGCAGGCCACCCCGTTGAGCGCGAAGCTCGTCGGGACCGGGTTGCTCGACGTCCAGGCCCCGTTGAAGCCGAACGACACCGAGCCGTTGGTCGGGATCGCGCCGTTGTAGCTCACGTTCTTGGCGGTCACCGCCGAGCCGCTCTGCGTCACGGTCGCGTTCCACGCCTGGGTCACCGACTGCCCGGAGGCGAAGGACCAGGTCAGCGTCCAACCGTTGAGCGCGTCACCCAGGTTGGTGATGGCGACGTTGGCCCCGAAGCCACCGCCCCACTCCGAGGAGACGGTGTAGTTCACCGAGCATCCCGCTGCCGCCGCACCTGCGGGCAGCGCGGTGACCACCGACGCCGACGCCAGCAACGCGACACCGGCCGAGATCAGGCCGACATTGGCCGATCTGGATCTGGACATAAAACACCCTCCTGACGGGACGCGACCTGCACATTGGTGGTGGCCGTTGTTAGGTTAACGTTAACAGTCGCGTCAGGTATGTTACGGGAGCGCTCCCACAGCCTCAAGCCTCGATATCACCGTGGAATTTTTGGTTATCCGAACATTGATCACTCTTGATGACTGAACGGTGATGGGAAATCAGCGGACGGTGACTGTGACGCTGTGCCAGCCGGTCGCCCCGTCCGGGGCCACCGGCGCGGTCAACGGGGTCTGCGTCTCCCCGTCCCGGTCGGTCGCCCGCACCTGGAGGGTGTGCTCACCCGGGGTCGCCGGCCACCGCCACGACCACTGCACCCAGGTGTCCACCGACACCGTCGGGGCGAGGGTCGCCTCCTGCCACGCGCCGCCGTCGACGCGTACCTCGACCCGGCTGATCCCCCGGTGCTGCGCCCAGGCCACCCCGGCGACCGTCACCTCGCCCGCGGTGAGCCGGTTACGCGCGCGCGGGGTGTCGATCCGCGACTGCGTCTTCACCGGCCCCTGCGCCGACCAGCCACGCGGCACCCAGTACGCGTCGAAGTCGGCGAAGCTGGTCAACTCCAGCTCGGTCACCCACTTGCAGGCCGACACGTACCCGTAGAGGCCCGGCACCACCATCCGCACCGGGAAGCCGTGCTCGACCGGCAGCGGCTCGCCGTTCATCCCCACCGCCAGCAGGGCGTCCCGCCCGTCGCGCAGCGCCGCCGTCGGCGTGCCGCAGGTCCAACCGTCGACCGAGCGGCCGACGACCTGGTCGGCCCCGTCCTCCGGCTGCACCTCGTCGAGCAGTTCCCGGATCGGTACGCCCAGCCACCGGGCGTTGCCGATCAGGTCCCCACCCACCTCGTTGGAGACGCAGGCGAGGGTGACGTACCGCTCCACCATCGGGCGGGCGAGCAACTCGGCGAAGGTCAACTCGATCGGGTTGCGCACCCGACCGTGGATGCGCAGCCGCCAGGTCTCCGGGTCGACCTGCGGCACCACCAGCGCCGTGTCGATCCGGTAGAAGCCGCCGTTCGGCGTGGTGTAGGGGGCGAGCTGGGCCAGGGACAGGTCCGCGCCGACCGGCACCGGCGGCGCCGCCACCGACGGGGTGGGCAACGCGACCGCCTGCCGGGCCGCCGAGACCCCCCGCCGCCCGGCGAGCCAGTGCCCGCCCAGCCCCACCACGGTCGCCGCGCCCGCGAGCAGGCCCGCACCGCGCAGGAACCGCCGCCGGGACTCCGGGTCGGTCGACTCCAGCGGCTCCCACCCGACAGGCGGCCCGCCGGCCGAAACCGCAGGCGCACGCGGACCGTCGACCCCCGGAGCACCGCCCGCCGTCGACCCGGCGACCGGCGGAACGTCGGCCCCGTCCACCGCTGGACCGGCCACCGGCGGCCCGCCGGCCGCAAGCGGCCGGTCGGTTGGCGACGACCCGGGGGTCGGGGGCGGCCCGGGACGGACGGCCGGCAGCGGGGTGGGCGGCTGCCACGGCCAGGGGTCGAGCTGCCAGGGACCGGCCACGAAGGCCCAGAGCACCAGCCCGCCCAACGCCCCACCGACCAGGGCGGGGAGCACGTCGGCGGCATCCGCGCCGGCCCGGGTGAGCGCGGCGGCGACACCGAGGCCGGTGAACGCCGCGATGCCCACCAGCCCGACCGCGAGCCGGCGCACGGCGAGCACACCGATCCCGGCGGCGAACGCCGCCAGCAGCACCGCCGTGCCGACCAGCAGGGCGATCTTGTCGTACCTGCCGAAGACGTCGATGGCGAACTGCTTGAGCGGCTCGGGGACCGTGTCGACCACGACCCCGCCGACCGCGATCAGCGGGGCGGAGCGGGGACCGGTGAGGACGGCGACCGGCTCGGCGACACCGATGGCCACCACGGCGGCGGTGACCCCGGCCAGCGCGGCGAAGCCACGGGGGGTGGTGCTCATCCGGCCAGTGTCGTCGATCGACCGGGCCGGCCGCCAACCACGTCACCGTTCCGTAAGCAGCGGTCACCGTACGCGTCAGGGCGCACCGCCGAGGAACGACGGTGCGCCCTGAACAGGCGTACTACCGGGTCAGAAGCCCGGGCCGTGCTGGTGGCCGTGACCGTGGCCGTGGCCGTGGCCACCGGCGGCGGCCGGCTCCGGCTGCTCCGGCTTCTCGACCACCAGGCTCTCGGTGGTCAGCAGGAGGCCGGCGATCGACGCGGCGTTGGTGACCGCGTTGCGGGTCACCTTCACCGGGTCGATGATGCCGGACTTGACCAGGTCGACGTACTCGCCCTGGGCGGCGTCGAGGCCCTGGCCCCAGTCCTGCCCGGCGACCTTCTCCACCACCACGTAGCCGTCGTGGCCGGCGTTCTGGGCGATCCAACGCAGCGGCTCGACCAGCGCCTTGCGCACGATCGAGACACCGACCTTCTCGTCACCGGTCAGGCCGAGGTCGTCGTCGAGCACCGAGCGGATCTGGGCCAGCGCGGCACCGCCGCCGGGAACCGTCCCCTCCTCGACCGCGGCCTTGGTGGCGGCGATCGCGTCCTCGATGCGGTGCTTGCGCTCCTTCATCTCGACCTCGGTCGCCGCGCCCGCCTTGATGACCGCGATGCCGCCGGAGAGCTTCGCCAGCCGCTCGGCCAGCTTCTCCCGGTCCCAGTCGGAGTCGGACGCCTCGATCTCCTTGCGGATCTGGGCGACCCGGTCGGCGACCTCGGCGGACTTGCCACCGCCGTCGACGACCGTGGTGTTCTCCTTGTCGACCACGACGCGCCGGGCGGTGCCGAGCGCCTCCAGGCCGACCTGGTCGAGCCGGTAGCCCAGTTCCGGGGCGACCAGCTCGGCGCCGGTCAGGATCGCCATGTCCTGGAGCATCGCCTTGCGGCGGTCACCGAAGCCGGGGGCCTTGACCGCGCAGACCTTGACGGTCTTGCGGATCGCGTTGACCACCAGGGTGGACAGCGCCTGGCCCTCGACGTCCTCGGCGACGATCAGCAGCGGCTTGCTGTTCTGGAGAACCTTCTCCAGCAGCGGCAGCAGTTCCTCGATCGCCGAGATCTTCTGGGTGGTGATGAGGATGTACGGGTCCTCCAGCACCGACTCCTGCGACTCCGCGTCGGTGACGAAGTTCGGCGAGATGAAGCCCTTGTCGAACTGGAGACCCTCGGTCACCTCCAGCTCGGTGGTCAGGGTGGAGCCCTCCTCGACGGTGATGACACCGTCGCGGCCGACCCGTTCCATCGCCTCGGCGATCAGCTCACCGATGGTGGCGTCCTGCGCCGAGATCGTCGCGACGTGCGCGATCGCCTTCTTGTCGGCCACCTCGACGGCCCGGCCGAGCAGCGATTCGGAGACCTTGGTGGCCGCCGCGTCGACGCCCCGCTTGAGGGCGGTCGGGTTGGCCCCGGCGGCCACGTTGCGCAGGCCCTCGCGGACCATGGCCTGGGCCAGCACGGTCGCGGTGGTGGTCCCGTCGCCGGCGACGTCGTTGGTCTTCGTCGCCACCTCCTTGACCAGCTGCGCGCCGAGGTTCTCGTACGGGTTGGTGAGCTCGATCTCCTTGGCGATGGTCACACCATCGTTGGTGATCGTCGGCGCACCGAATTTCTTGTCCAGGACGACGTTGCGCCCGCGCGGGCCGAGGGTGACCTTGACCGCGTCCGCGAGGGCGTTGACACCGTGCTCCAGCAGGTGCCGGGCGTCGTCCGAGAAGCTCAGGATCTTCGCCATGGATGTCCCTTCGAAGCGACGTCGCCCCGGCCCGGCGAGCCGGACCGGGGCGACGACACTGGAATCGGTTTGGTTACTTCTCGATGACCGCGAGAACGTCGCGGGCGGAGAGCACCAGGTACTCCTCGCCGGCGTACTTGATCTCGGTGCCGCCGTACTTCGAGTAGAGGACGGTGTCGCCGACGTTGACGTCGAGCGGCACGCGGTTGCCCTTGTCGTCGATCCGGCCGGGGCCGACGGCGAGGACGGTGCCCTCCTGCGGCTTCTCCTTGGCGGTGTCGGGGATCACGATGCCCGACGCCGTGGTGGTCTCAGCCTCGTTCGCCTGGACCACGATCCGGTCCTCGAGCGGCTTGATCGCAACCTTGGTCGCGGTAGTCACGGGCATACCCTCCTGGGGTACTTGGTTTCGTTGCCGGCCGAGAGTCCGACCAGCGTCAATCTGCCACATGCCACCGGGCGGGGCCGTCGTCGCGGGTGCCGGTCCGCCTGGCGTTCAGCACCCGGACCGGAGCCCGGGCGCTGGCACCCTCGGGGTGAGAGTGCTAATCGCAGGTTATTCCTCGGCTAGCACTCCGTCAAGGAGAGTGCCAATCTGCCGCCCGACGTGTCGCCCGACCGGGGCCATGATCAACTGAAGGGCGGCGGCGTCGCGGTGGCGACACCCCCGGACACCGCACCGTCGGCCCGCCTGAGTCGATCTCCGGGCAGGACCGGACAATGGGCGGGTGGATCTCGACCAGTTCGCCGCGCTGCGTACCGCCGAGGGGTCGGCCGCGCTCGCCGCGGCGGTCGGGGTGGCCGGCGGCGACCCGCTGGTCGCGGCGGCGGCGCTGCGCTCACGCGGGGTGCCGGCCGGGCTGGCCGCCGCCGCGCTCACCCAGGCCGAGCTGCGCCGCCGCGCGGTCGGCAAGTTCGGCCCGGAGGCGGCCGGGATGTTCCTCACCCGACCCGGCCTGGAGCAGGCCACCCGCCGGGTGGTCGCCGACCGGCGGGCCGCCCGGCTCGCCGCCGCCGGGGTGCGCACCCTCGCCGACCTGGGTTGCGGCCTCGGCGCCGACGCGCTCGCCGCCGCCCGCGCCGGCATCCGGGTGTACGGGGTGGAGGCCGACCCGGTCACCGCCGCGCTGGCCGCCGCGAACGCCGAGGCCGCCGGGCTGGCCGGGACGTTCACCGTGGAGTGCGGCGACGCGACGGCGTTCGACGTGACCCGGGTCGACGCGGTCTTCTGCGATCCGGCCCGACGGCGGGCCGGCACCGGACGGCGGATCTTCGACCCGGACGCCTACTCGCCGCCGTGGGACTTCGTCACCGGGCTGGCCGCGCGGGTGCCGCACACGGTGGTGAAGGTGGCCCCCGGTATCGACCACGCCCGGATCCCGGCCGACGCCGAGGCGGAGTGGGTCAGCGTCGACGGCGACCTGGTCGAGGCGGCCCTGTGGTGCGGCCGGCTCGCCGAGGTGCCCCGCCGGGCGACCGTGCTGCGGGCGGGGCCCGCCGACCGGCAGCGCCCGGCGGACGGTTCGCCCACCGGCCACCGCGCCGACAGCGAGCCGGTCGCCGCCCACCGGTTGACCGGCACCGGTACGGCCGAGGCCGAGGTCGGGCCGGTACGGCGCTACCTGTACGACCCGGACCCGGCGGTGGTCCGGGCGCACCTGGTCGCCGAACTGGCCGACACCCTCGACGCGACGCTTGCCGACCCGAGCATCGCCTACCTCTACGCGGACACCCCACGCCCCACCCCGTTCGGCAGGTGCCTGGAGATCGTCGACGTGCTGCCGTTCTCGCTGAAGCGGCTGCGCGCGCTGCTGCGGGAGCGCCGGGTCGGCCGGGTGGAGATCCTCAAGCGGGGCTCGGCGTTGTCGCCCGAGCAGTTGCGCCGGGACCTGCGACTGGCCGGGGAGAATCCGGCCAGCCTGGTGCTGACCCGGGTGGCCGGGGCTCCGACGGTGCTGGTCGGTCGACCGGTCGCGGACGGGGGCCCGCCGGGCTAGCGTGACCGGCATGGCGGGACAGGCCACCGCGGCGACGGCGCTGCTGACCAAGCGGAAGATCGCCCATCGCACCCACCCGTACGACGTCTCCCCGGACGCGCCGAACTACGGCGCGCTGGTCGCTGCGGCGCTCGGGGTGCCGCCGGAGCGGGTGTTCAAGACGCTCGTCGCCGAGGTCGACGGGGCGCTGGCGGTGGCGGTCGTCCCGGTCACCGGCGAGCTGAACCTCAAGGCGCTGGCCGCGGCGCTGGGTGGCAAGCGGGCCGCGTTGGCCGACCGGGCCGCCGCCGAGCGGAGCACCGGTTACGTGCGGGGCGGGATCAGCCCGCTGGGCCAGCGCCGCCGGTTACCGACGGTGGTCGACGTCTCCGCGCTGGACCATGACACCGTCTACGTGTCGGCCGGCCGGCGGGGGTTGCAGCTTGAGCTCGCCCCGGCGGACCTGGTGACTCTCACCGACGCCCGCACCGCACGGATCGCCGCCGGCTGACCCGGCACCGGGAGCCGGTCGCAGAACGGACACGCAGCGTGATCGCGGGGCGGGTGTCCCGGGGGTGACAACCGCGTTGCTGAATTGTTACCGCCGCCAACAAACTTCTGACCTCGGCAGTCTTGCGCCCGACTCGCGGGCGGGAATACGTTGCCGGACACAACAAAACACCGACCACTCCTCCCCCACCCTCGAAAGGACCCGTGCAGATGCGCAAGGGCTTCCTCACCTTCGCCGCCGTGGGCCTGCTGGCCACCGGCAGCATGGCCGCCTGCGGCGACGACTCCAGCAGCAACGACGCCGGCGGCGACACCGCCAAGAAGCCGAAGATCGGCGTGATCCTGCCGGACAGCAAGTCCTCCGCCCGCTGGGAGACCGCCGACCGCAGGTTCCTCAAGGCCGCCTTCGACGCCGCCGGTGTCGAGTCGGACATCCAGAACGCGCAGAACGACAAGAACGCCTTCCAGACCATCGCCGACCAGATGATCACCAGCGGGGTCACCACCCTGATGATCGTCAACCTGGACTCCGGCACCGGCAAGGCCGTGCTGGACAAGGCGAAGTCGCAGGGTGTCGCCACGATCGACTACGACCGGCTCACCCTGGGCGGTTCCGCGCAGTACTACGTCAGCTTCGACAACGAGGCCGTCGGCAAGCTCCAGGGCGAGGGCCTGGTCAAGTGCCTGACCGAGAAGGGCGTCAAGAACCCGACGGTCGCCTACCTCAACGGCTCGCCGACCGACAACAACGCCACCCTGTTCAAGAACGGCTACGACTCGGTGCTCAAGCCGAAGTTCGAGTCGAAGGAATACACCAAGGGCCCCGACCAGTCGGTTCCGGACTGGGACCCGGCGCAGGCCGCCACGATCTTCGAGCAGATGCTCACCCAGACCGGCGGCAAGATCGACGGCGTGCTCTCCGCCAACGACGGCCTCGGCAACGCGGCCATCTCGGTGCTGAAGAAGAACAAGCTCAACGGCAAGGTCCCGGTCACCGGCCAGGACGCCGACGTGACCGGCCTGCAGAACATCCTCGCCGGTGACCAGTGCATGACCGTCTACAAGGCCGTCAAGAAGGAGGCCGACGCGGCCGCCGAGCTGGCCATCGCCGTGGCCAAGGGCGAGCGCAAGGAGACCGGGCAGACGGTCAAGGACCCGGAGAGCGGCCGGGACGTCCCGTCCGTGCTGCTGGAGCCGAAGGCGATCGACAAGGCGACCGTCAAGGACGTCGTGGCCGACGGCTACGTCGACAAGGCGAAGCTCTGCACCGGCGCGTACGCCGCGCTCTGCACCGCCAACGGCATCAGCTGACCGTACGACGAGCGTCGTACCCCGTCGACGCGACGCCGCCCGGCACGGAACCTCGTGCCGGGCGGCGCCCGCCGCCGGACGGGCTCCGAGATCTTCCCTCCGTCCGAAGGAGACCCCCGTGTCCGCGACCCCCCTGCTGGAACTGCGCGGGATCGACAAGAGCTTCGGTCCCGTCCAGGTCCTGCGCGACGTCGCCCTCGCCGCCCACGCCGGAGAGGTGACCGCACTGGTCGGCGACAACGGCGCCGGCAAGTCCACCCTGGTCAAGTGCATCAGCGGCATCTACCCGGCCGACGCCGGCGAGTTCCTCTTCGACGGCCGACCGGTGACCATCAACAGCCCCCGGGACGCTGCCAACCTCGGCATCGAGGTCGTCTACCAGGACCTCGCGCTCTGCGACAACCTCGACATCGTGCAGAACATGTTCCTCGGCCGGGAGAAGCGCAGCGGGCTGGTGCTCGACGAGCCGACCATGGAGCAGATGGCGGCGGAGACCCTCGCCGGGCTCTCCGTACGGACGGTGAAGTCGCTGCGCCAGCACGTCTCCAGCCTCTCCGGCGGGCAGCGGCAGACCGTCGCCATCGCCAAGGCGGTGCTCTGGAACAGCAAGCTGGTCATCCTCGACGAGCCGACCGCCGCGCTGGGCGTGGCACAGACCGCCCAGGTCCTCGAACTGGTCCGCCGGCTGGCCGACAAGGGCCTGGCCGTGGTGCTGATCTCGCACAACATGAACGACGTCTTCGCGGTCTCCGACCGGATCGCCGCGCTCTACCTCGGCCAGATGGTCGCCCAGGTGAAGACCACCGACATCACCCACTCGCAGGTCGTCGAGTTGATCACCGCCGGCCGTTCCGGCAACCTCGGTCTCACCGGCGAACCGGTCACCGCCGGCAACGGCACCGGCGCAGGGCCCGCCGACACCACTCCAGGAGGCGTTCGATGACCACCACCGCCGTGCGCAAGGAAGGCCCGGCGGCGGTCACGCCGCCGCCGACCGTCGGCAGCCACCTCCGCGGCTACTGGAGCCGGGTCCGCGGCGGCGACATCGGCGCGCTGCCCGCCGTACTCGGGCTGATCGTGCTCTGCACCGTCTTCTCGATCATGCGGCCGTCGTTCCTCACCGCCGGCAACTTCGCCAACCTGTTCACCCAGGGCGCGGCGGTCACCCTGATCGCCATGGGGCTGGTCTTCGTCCTGCTGCTCGGCGAGATCGACCTCTCCGCCGGCTTCGCCAGCGGGGTGTGCGCGGCCATCCTGGCCAACGTTGCCACCAAGGCCGGTTACCCCTGGTACGTTGCCGTGCTCGCGGCGATCCTCACCGGCGTGGTCATCGGCACCGTGCTCGGCTTCCTGGTCGCCAAGATCGGTATCCCGTCGTTCGTGGTCACCCTGGCCGGCTTCCTCGCCTTCCAGGGCATCGTGCTGATGCTGATCAGCGGTGGCGCCAACATCTCGGTCAACGACGAGGTGCTGGTGGCGATCGCCAACCGCAACCTGCCCCCGGCCGTCGGCTGGGCGCTGGCCGCCGTCGCCATCGGCGGGTACGCCGCCGTACAGCTGCTGCGGCACCGCAAGCGGCTGTCCCGGGGGCTGACCACCGACCCGATGGCGGTGGTGCTCGCCCGGATCGGCGGCCTGACCCTGATCCTCGGCATCGCGGTCTACATCCTCAACCAGGAACGCAGCCGCAACGTCCTGATCAACTCGCTCAAGGGCGTGCCGATCGTGGTGCCGGTCATCGCGGTGCTGCTGATCGTCTGGACCTTCGTGCTCCAGCGCACCAGCTACGGCCGGCACGTCTACGCCGTCGGCGGCAACAAGGAGGCCGCCCGTCGGGCCGGCATCAACGTCGACCGGATCCGGATCTCGGTCTTCGTCATCTGCTCGTCCATGGCGGCGGTCGGCGGCATCGTCGCGGCCAGCCGGGCCAACTCGGTCGACCCGAACACCGGCGGCAGCAACGTGCTGCTCTACGCCGTCGGCGCGGCGGTGATCGGCGGCACCAGCCTCTTCGGCGGCAAGGGCCGGGTCCTCGACGCCGTGCTCGGTGGCGCGGTCGTCGCCGTCATCGACAACGGCATGGGCCTGATGGGCTACAGCGCCGGGGTGAAGTACGTCGTCACCGGTGTGGTGCTGCTCCTCGCGGCCAGCGTGGACGCGCTGTCGCGCCGCCGCGCCTCCGCCTCCGGAACGCGCTGATCCGCGTACTCCAGCGGCGGAACATGGGGTGCCAGCGACGATGCGGGTAGGACCGAGCCAGGACGAGATCCGACGGCAGAACCTCGGGGCGCTGCTCCGGCACGTCCACGTGCACGGCGCCACCTCCCGCGCGGAACTCACCACCGCCCTCGGGCTCAACCGCAGCACCATCGGTGCGCTCACCGCCGACCTGGCCGGGGCCGGCCTGGTCAGCGAGGGCACACCGAAGGAGACCGGCCGGGCCGGACGACCGTCGCTGGTCGTCCGGCCCGAGTCCGACCGGGTCTACGCGTACGCGTACTCGATCGAGGTGGACCGGCTGCGGGCCGCGCGGGTCGGGCTCGGCGGCGAGGTGCTCGACCGCCGGGACCTGGACCGGCCGCGTGACCTGGACGCCGGGGAGACCGTCCCGATGCTGGCCGGTGCCCTCAAGCAGATGCGGGAACGGGTGCCGCCGGAGTCGATCTGCGTCGGTGCCGGCGTCGCGGTCTGCGGCATGGTCCGCAGGGCCGACGGGCTCGTCCGGCTCGGCCCCACCACCGGCTGGGTGGACGAGCCGATCGGGGCCGCCCTGACCGTCGAACTCGGCGTCGAGCTGCCGGTCACGGTGGGCAACGTGGCCGACGTCGCCGCCTTCGCCGAGCACGCCCGGGGTGTCGCCGCCGGCTGCGACAACGTCATCTACCTGTACGGGGACGTCGGCGTCGGCGCCGGCATCATCGCCGGTGGCCGCCGGCTGACCGGCCACGGCGGGTACGGCGGCGAGGTCGGACACATGGTGGTGGTGCGCGACGGCACCCCCTGCGAGTGCGGTTCCCGGGGCTGCTGGGAGACCCAGATCGGCGAGTACGGGCTGCTGCGGGCCGCCGGCCGCTCCGAGGCCCGGGGGCGCGACGCGCTGCTGGCCGTGTTCGACGCCGCCGACCGGGGTGACGCCCGCGCCCAGACCGCCGTACGGCACGCCGGGGACTGGCTCGGCTTCGGAGTGGCGAACCTGGTCAACATCTTCAACCCCGAGATGGTCATCTTCGGCGGCACGATGCGGGACCTCTACCTGGCCGCCGCCGCCCAGGTCCGCAGCCGGCTCAACGAGACCGGGCTGCCCGCCTGCCTGGAACACGTCCGGCTGCGGACCCCGAAACTCGGCGACGACGCGGCCCTGATCGGCGCCGCCGAACTGGCCTTCGAACGACTCCTCGCCGATCCGCTCGACGCCGCCTGAGTCCTCGACCTGCGCCGACGGGCGAGTTGTCCGGCCCGATGAACTGATCGGCCCGACAGTCCGTACCAGTGGACGGACGGGCAGCCGGCGGGTCGCTGCCCGGCAGGACAGGGTCGGCCCGGATCGAGGAGGCACCGCAGCATGGCACCGCTGGATTCCGTACGTCGTCGGCGAGGGCACCGGACCCACCGGGTGGCGGTGTTGCTCGTCACCTTCCTGGCCGGCCTGGTCGTGCTACCCGGCATGGCGGTCGCCGCTCCCGGCGTCCAGCTGAACGCCGCCGACATGGCGCTGCTCAACGGCGTCCGGCTCGCCGGGCTCTGGGAGATGCCGGCCGGCACGATGGCCGCCGAGAAGGGTCAGTCCGCGCGGGTGCGGGAGGTCGGCGCGGAGATCGCCCGCCAGCACGGCGTCCTCGACGAGCTGGTGGTGCAGGCCGCCAACAAGCTGGGCGCGACGCTGCCGAGCGATCCCACCGCCGAGCAGAAGGGGTGGCTGACCGAGATGCAGAACGCCTCCGGTGCTCAGTTCGACCAGATCTTCGTGACCCGGCTCCGGCTGGCGCACGGCAAGATCTTCCCGGTGATCGGCGCGGTCCGGGCCAGCACCCGGGACAACACCGTCCGCAAGCTCGCCGACGATGCCAACAAGTTCGTCAACGACCACATGGCCATGCTGGAGAGCACCGGACTGGTCCGCTGGCAGCAGATGCCACCGGCCGCGATCCCGGCCGCGCAGCAGGACTCGCTGGTCGCCGCCGCACAGGCCGGCGCCGCCGCCGGCCCGTCCGTCGCGATCAGCACTACCGTGGTCTGGGCGGTCTTCCTGCTCGCGCTCGGCGCGGGCGGCTACGCCACCTGGCGGATCACGCGCCGCAGTTGACCCGGCGCGACCGACCCGACGGCCCGCAGGCGGCACCACCGCCGGCGGGCCGTCCGGCTGTCGGAGGGCCCTGTGCTGGGGACGGGTGCCCGGTCAGCGGTCGACCTGGGTGAAGTCCCAGGAGTGCGGGGGGCGGGCGACCAGGGTGGCCGGCGGCTCGGGCAGCGACCGGGGGCTGCTGCGCCACTTCGAGACGACCACCACCCGGTGGTCGGTGGAGGAGAAGACCTCGCTGGACAGGTGCAGCGGATCGTGCTCGAACTCCGGCAGGGCCGTCTCGCACACCCAGGTGATCAGGTCGGCGAAGCCGTACGACTCGGCCCGCGCCTCCCACATCCGTACGATCACGTCGGCCCCTCCCCTCACACGCTGACCGTGGTCAGTGGCAACGCCGAGTCGGCGGGCAGGTCCAGCCGGCTCGGGCGTACCCCGGCGGCCACCAGGTGCGACCCGAGCGCGGCGACCATCGCCCCGTTGTCGGTGCACAACCCCGGTCGGGGGGTGCGGACCCGGACGCCGTACCGCTGCGCCCGCTGCTCGGCCATCGCCCGCAGCCGCGAGTTCGCCGCCACTCCCCCGCCGATGACCAGGGTGTCGATCCCGTGTTCCCGGCAGGCGGCCAGCGCCTTGCCGGTGAGCACGTCGCAGACCGCCTCCTGGAAGGCGGCCGCCACGTCGGCCACCGGCACCGGCTCACCGGCCCGGCGCCGCCCCTCCACCCAGCGGGCCACCGCCGTCTTCAGCCCGGAGAAGGAGAAGTCGTAGCGGTGGGCGACGAGATCCTTGGCGGCGGTCAGGCCACGCGGGAAGGCGATCGACGCCGGATCACCCGCCCGTGCCTCCCGGTCGATGTACGGGCCGCCCGGGAACGGCAGGCCGAGCAGCCGGGCCACCTTGTCGAACGCCTCCCCGGCCGCGTCGTCGATGGTCGCGCCCAGCGGGGTCACCCCCCGGGCCAGGTCGTCGACGCGCAGCAGTGAGGAGTGTCCACCGGAGACCAGCATGGCGATCGCCGGTGCGGGCAGCGGACCGTGCTCCAGGGTGTCCACCGCGACGTGGGCGGCCAGGTGGTTCACCCCGTACACCGGCTTCTCGGCGGCCAGCGCATAGCCCTTCGCGGCGGCCACCCCGACCAGCAGGGCCCCGGCCAGGCCCGGACCGGAGGTGACCGCGATCGCGTCGATGTCGGCGAGGGTCACCCCCGCGTCGCGCAGCGCCCGGTCCATGGTCGGCACGATGGCCTCCAGGTGCGCCCGGCTGGCCACCTCGGGCACCACCCCGCCGAACCGGGCGTGTTCGTCCACGCTGGAGGCGAGCGCGTCGGCGAGCAGGGTGTGCCCGCGAACGATGCCCACCCCGGTCTCGTCGCAGGAGGTCTCGATCCCGAGGATCAGCGGTTCGTCAGCCATGGTCCGTCCCGTCCGCGCCCGGTTCCGCGTCGCGCCGCATGACCAGCGCGTCGGTGTTGCTCGGTTGGTAGTAGCCCCGTCGTACGCCGATCGGCTCGAAGCCGTACCCCGCGTAGAGCCGCTGGGCGGGGGCGTTGTCGACGGCCACCTCCAGCAGGACGCTGCCGACCCCGCGGCGGGCGGTCTCCGCGAGCAGGTCCTCCAGCAGCGCCCGGCCGATCCCGCGCCGCTGGGCGTTCCGGCGGACCGCGATGTTCTGCACCCACGACTCGCCGCCCGGGTCGACGGCCAGGCCCGCGTAGCCCAGCAGCGACCCGTCGCCGTCCAGGGCGACCCGGTAGTGGTGGCCGTTGGCCAGTTCGTTCCAGAACATCGCCGGCGACCACTGCTCGGGGCCGAACAGGTCCGCCTCGATCAGCAGCACCTCCGGGATGTGCCACCAGCGGAACCGGTCCACGCGCACGGTCACGGCAGCACCGACTTGCGGCTGGTCGCCGCGACCGCGTCCGGCCGGCGCAGGTACAGCGGGGTGAGCGTCTCGCCGGGGGCACCCGCCCTGATCCGGGCGGCGGCCAGGGCGACCAGCGCGGCGGCGTCCGGGTAGCGGGGTTCGGCGCGCAGCGGCAGGCCGAGCACGTCGGCGTACCGGTGGGCGCCGTCTCCGACCGCCTCGGTGACGGCCAGTTCCCGGGCGCGGGCGGCGGCGACCGCCGGGGCGTCCACCTCCGGCCCGACGATCCGCCGGCCGCTGCCGTCGTAGACCGCCCAGTAGACCTCTTTGCGCCGCGCGTCGGCGGCGACCAGCACCCGGGGCTCCCCCACCGCCGTGCCGCCGGTCGTGCCGGCCGGGGCCGGGCCGGGGTGGCCGATGCCGTCGAGCGAGCAGACGCCGTACGTGGGGATGCCGAGCACCTGGCCCACGGTGGCGGCGGTGACCAGCCCGACCCGCAGCCCGGTGAAGGGGCCGGGGCCGAGCCCGGCGACGATCGCGCCGAGGTCGGCCGGCCGGGCGTCGACGTCGACGAGGACCGCCTCGACCTGCGGGGCGAGCAGTTCACCGTGGGCGCGGGCGTCGACCGTGCACCGGTGCGCCCGCAGCGCGACACCGTCCGCTGTGACCTCGGCCAGCGCCGCGGTGACCGCGGGGGTCGAGGAGTCCACCACCAGTACGAGCACGGTAAGCCAGCCTAGCCGTCCACCCGCGCCGCCCGGCCACACCCCGCCCGCCCTCTCATCCCCCGCCCTCGCCCCCGCCCGGGCTCTCATCCCGGGCGCTCGTCCTGCTCTCGACCTCGGAATCGTCCCGGTCCCGGCCCCGCGCTGCTGCCTCGGAACAGCCCTTCGGCTCCGCCCTCAGGTCCACACCTCGCTCTCGGGCCACTCCCCTGTCCCCGCCCCGACTGCTCCTCACCCCTGGCTCCTGGCTCCGTCGACGGACCACCGGATGGGGAACCGGCCAGGGCGGGGAGTGCCATCCGACGTAGCGCGGTATGCCTGTGAGTCATACTTATGACTCACAGGCATACCGCTCACTGCCGGCACATCATCATCCGGGGATGCCTGAAAGCAGTCGGCTCGCCACAGAGATCGCCGCCCTGCTTCGTCGGGAACGCAGCGTCGGGCGGCTCACCCAGCAGCAACTGGCGGATCGGGCAGGGACGAGTCAGAGCGCGGTGGCCCGGGTCGAGCGGGGTGGGCGGGTACCGAGCCTCGACCTGGTCGAGCGCCTCTTCGCCGCCCTCGGCCGGCAACTCGCCGTCACCGCCGAGCCCCTCGACAGCCACCTCGACGCCGAGATGGACGCGCTGGCCGGGCGGTCGACCACCGACCGGATCGACGAGTTGGGGCTGGACCGGCTGCTCGACCGGCTCGGTGACCTGCCGCACCTGCTGACCGGCAGCACCGCCGCGCTGCTCCAGGGTGCGCCCGTACCGGTCGACGCGGTCGAGATCGCCGTCCGGTGGTGCGACTCCGCCCGGTTCACCGCCTGGCTGACGGCCGCCTACGGGCAGCGCTGGAACGCCAGGTGGGGTGAGTTCGGTGGCCTGTACCTGGAACCGGAGGAGCCCGGCGAGCACCTCTGGATGACCCGGTACGGCGAGATCCGCGCGCAGATGTGCGACGAGTTCCCGGCGGCGATCGAGGTGCGGCACGGGAAGCGCAGCTACCGGGTGGTCCCGCTGGTCGCCGTGGAGCTGACCGACCCGCGGGCCGCCGCACTGCTGCGCCGGCACCGGCAACGCGCCGTCGACCGCCGTACCCCGGACGTCGACCCGGCCGGTCGGACCGGGCGGTGAGCACACCACCGCGCGCCGCCGACGTCAGCCGGCCGAGCGCTCCCAGTCGATCGGGGGCAGCCCGGCGTCGGCGAGGGCCTTGTTGGTGGCGCTGAACGGACGGCTGCCGAGGAAGCCACGCGGGTTCATCGGGCTCGGGTGGCCCGCCTCCAGCACCACGTGCCGGGGGTTGGTGACCAGGGCCGCCTTCTTGCGGGCGTACCCGCCCCAGAGCAGGAACACCACCGGCTCGTCCCGGGCGTCCAGGGCGCGGATGGTCGCGTCGGTGAACTCCTCCCAGCCGGAGTTGCCGTGCGAACCTGGGCTGGCCTGCCGGACGGTGAGCACCGCGTTGAGCAGCAGCACACCCTGCGCCGCCCAGCCGTCCAGGTTGCCGCTGCGCGGCTTGGGCACCCCGAGGTCCTCGCTCAACTCCTTGAAGACGTTGCGCAGCGACGGCGGCACGGACACCCCCTCGCGGACGCTGAAGCTCAGCCCGTGCGCCTGCCCCGCCTTGTGGTACGGGTCCTGGCCGAGGATCAGCACCCGGCACTGCTCCGGGCCGCACAGCCGGTAGGCGGAAAAGAGGTCCTCCTGCGGCGGGAAGACCGTCTGGGTGGCGTACTCGTGGGCGACGAACTCGGCCAGCGCCGCCGTCCGGGCCGGGTCCAGGTGCGGGGTGAGCACGGCACGCCACTCCTGCGGCAGCAGCGCCAGCAGGTCGAGGGTGGGGGTGTCGTCGGGCATCGGCAACCTTTCACAACGAAGTCCCCGGCACTCTAGGCAGCGGGTACGACACCCCGCACCCCAGGGCCGGTCAGCCCAGCGCGGTCAGGCGGTCCGCCCAGTCCCCGCCCACCGGCTCCAGCTCGACCACCCGGGTGTCGTCGTCGCGCCGGTCGATGCGTACCCGCAGGTGGGTGTCGACGAGCTGCTCGACCAGCCCCTCACCCCACTCGACCACGGTCACCGAGTCGTCCACCGAGGCGTCCAGGTCCAGGTCGTCGATCTCGGCGCGCGGGTCGGCGGCGTCACCCAGCCGGTACGCGTCGGCGTGCACCAGGGCCACCGTGCCGCCACGGGCCGGGTCGGGCCGGTGCACCCGGGCGATCACGAAGGTCGGCGAGGTGACGTCGCCGCGTACCCCCAGGCCGGCGCCGAGGCCCCGGGTGAGGGCGGTCTTGCCGGCCCCCAGCGGGCCGGTGAGCAGCAGCAGGTCACCGGCGCGCAGCACGCCGGCGAGCCGGCGGCCGAAGGCGTGCGTGTCCTCGACCGTGGGCAACGTGACGCGCACGCTCACAACGCCTCCAGGAAGCGTTCCAGCGCGGCGTTGACCTCGTCGGCGTGTTCCAGCATTACCACGTGCCCACTGTCCCGGATCTTGAGGTACTCGGCGTGCGGCAGCCGGCGGACGATCTCGTCGGAGTGCACCACCGGTGTGATCATGTCCTTGTCGCCCACCACCACCAGCACCGGGGTGCCGCTCAGCGCGGCCAGCGCCGGGAACCGGGAGTGGGTGGCCAGGGTCCGCAGGTAGCGGGTCACCGTGTCGGCCGACGTCCGGGAGTTCATCCGTTCCACGTACGACACCAGGGCCGGGCTGGGTTTCGGGGTGCCGAAGCCGTAGCGGCGGGTCAGCAGCCAGGCCACGTTGGACGTGGACCTGCGGGCCCGGTCGATCACGAGCCCGCCGTACCGGGTGGCGTTGCTCATCATGAACAGCACCGGCGAGCCCACCCGGCCGAGCAGGGCCGGCGCGACCAGCTTCGTCTCGGCGAGCAACCCGCCCGACGTGGCCATCAGCACCGTGCCGACCACCCGGTCGCCGAACAACTCCGGGTACGCCTCGGCGAACGCCATGATGGTCATCCCGCCCATCGAGTGCCCGACCAGCACCAACGGCCCCTCCGGGGCGGTCGCGTCGATCACCCGGCGCAGGGTGTGCCCGAGCGCGGCGAGGTCGTACTCGCCGGTCTCCAGCCGCCCCGACCGGCCGTGCCCCGGCTGGTCGTAGGCGACGATCCGGTGCTCGCCGCGTTCGGCGAGCAGCTTGCGCTGGAAGTGGAACGTCCCCATGTCCAGGCAGAAACCGTGCACCAGCACCACCGTCGGACGCCCCGGCACCGGCCGGGTCGGCTCGACCACCTCGACGTGGATGTCGGTGCCGTCCGGCAGTTCCAGCCGGTACGCCTCGTCGTACCGCTGCTCGCCGAAGTCCTCCCCGGCGTACGGGTCGGCGGGGTCGGCCTTGAGCCGGCGGACCAGGGCCCGTTCGGTGGCCACCCCGGCGGCCAGCCCGGCGGCGGCCACCCCCACCGCGGCCCCGACCACACCGGCGACCCGCCCGGCGGCGGTCCTCGGCCGGGGCACCCGGAACCGGCTGACCGCGCTCACGGGCGCGTCCCGTCGTAGACCCGGGGAACCCGGACCCCGCCGAACCGGGTGACGATCTCATAGTTGATCGTGCCGACCGCCTCCGCCCAGTCGTCGGCGGTGGGCATGCCGTCGTCGCCGCTGCCGAACAGGGTCGCCACGTCACCGGCGGCCACCTCGTCCGTGCCGCAGTCGAGCACGAACTGGTCCATGCAGACCCGGCCGGAGATGGTCCGCCGCTTCCCGCCGAGCTGCACCGGCCCCACGTTGGAGGCGTGCCGGGGCACCCCGTCGGCGTAGCCCAGCGGCACCACGGCCAGGTTCGCCTCCCCGGCGGTGGTGTACGTGTGGCCGTACGACACGCCGGTGCCGGCGGGGACCCGCTTGGCGAGCATCACCCGGGCCCGCGCGGTCATCGCCCGGCGCAGCCCGAACTGCTGCCCGGCGACCGGCGACAGCCCGTAGACGGCGATCCCGGGTCGGACCAGGTCGAAGTGGGTGTCGGGGCGGGTCAGGGTGGCCGCCGAGTTGGCCAGGTGCCGGTAGCGCGGGCGCAACCCGGCCCGCTCGACCATGGCCAGCCCCTCGTGGAAGACGGCCAACTGCCGGTCGGTGGTGGGGTGGCCGGGCGAGTCCGCGTACACGAAGTGGCTCCACACGCCGACCACCTCGACCAGGCCGTCGGCCTGGGCCTTCGCGGCGGCCTCCAGCAGGGTCGGCCAGTCGGCGACGGTGGCACCGCCCCGGGACAACCCGGTGTCGATCTTGAGATGCAGCCGGGCCGGCCGGTCGGCGGCCCGCCCCGCCGCGACCATCTCGTCGAGCTGGGACAGGCTCGCGGCGGCCAGGTCCACCCCGGCAGCCACCCCCTCGTGCAGGGGCAGCCCCGGGTCGAGCAGCCACGCCAGCACCGGCACGGTGATCCCGGCCCGGCGCAGCGTCAACGCCTCGTCGAGGGTGCACACCCCCAGCCAGTCCGCCCCCGCGTCCAGCGCGGCCCGCGCCGACGGGACCATGCCGTGGCCGTACCCGTCGGCCTTCACCACCGCCATCAACTCGGCGCTGGTGCCCGACCGGAGCCGGGCCACGTTCTGACGGATCGCGTCCAGATCGACACGTACCTCGGCCTGCCACATACGCCCAGCCTACTGGCGTCGGTGATCACCGGGTCGGTGGACGCCGACCCGCCCCGGTCAGAGCAGCGGGGCCGCCACCGTACGCAGTGCGGCCGCCACGTCCGGCGCGGTCACCGGGCCGCCCCGGGCCGCCTCCCGCCCGGCCAGCCCGTGCAGGTACGCCGCGCCGGCCGCCGCCCGCTCGGGGGCCAGCCCGGCGGCGAGCAGCGAACCGAGCAGCCCGGCCAGCACGTCCCCGGTGCCCCCGGTGGCCAGCGCGGGGCTGCCGGTCGGGTTGACGTACGCCCGGCCGTCAGGCGTGCCGACCACCGTGCGGTCCCCCTTGAGCAGCACCGTCGCGTTCATCCAGGCGGCCAGCCGCAGCGCGGCGGCGACCCGGTCGGCCCCCGGCTCCTCGCCGCACAGCCGGGTGAACTCCCGGTCGTGCGGGGTGACCACGATCGGGGCGTCCCGGTCCCGCAGCCGACCGGCGAGCGAACCGTCCACCAGCAGGGTCAACGCGTCCGCGTCGAGCACCGCCGGCACCGGCGCGGCCAGCACCGCGCGCAGTTCCGCCCCGGCCTGCTCGTCGGTGCCCAGGCCGGAGCCGCAGACCCAGGCCTGCACCCGGCCGGCCCCGGCGACCCGGTCGGTGGCGATCACCGACGGGTGCTGCCGGACCACCTCGTCGCGGGCGCCACCGGCGTACCGGACCAGCCCGGTGGGGCCGGCCAGCGCGCCACCCACCGAGAGCACCGCCGCCCCCGGGTAGGTCCGCGACCCGGTGGCCACCCCGACCACGCCCCGGCGGTACTTCTCCGAGGACGCGCCGGTGCGGGGCCACCAGTCGCGCACGTCGGACCACTGCGTGACATGCAGCGCGGGGGTGCCGCGCAGCCACGGCCCGAGCCCGATGTCGACCAGTTCGACCTGCCCGGCCAGCGGGGCCGCCGGGCCGACCACCAGGGCGGGCTTGAGCGCGCCGAACGCCACCGTCACGTCGGCGGCCACCGCGCGGGGCCGGCCCGTGCCGTCCGTCGGCACGTCCCCGGTGTCCACCGCCACCCCGCTGGGCACGTCCACGGCGACGACGGTGGCCCGGCCGCCGTCGCGGCCCCGCAACCCGGGCAGGCCGGCGACGAGTTCGGCGGCGGCGTCGCGCAGCCCGCCGGTGCCGCCGATCCCGACGATCCCGTCGAGCACCAGGTCGACCGTGGCGGGCGGGGCGTCGACCAGTCGTCCCCCGGCGGCCCGCAGCGCCGCCAGTCCGTCGGCGTGCGCCCGCCCGGGGGCGGTCGGCAGCACGGCGACCTGGGCACCCCGGCGCGCCAGCCGCTCACCGGCGTACAACGCGTCGCCGCCGTTGTCGCCGCTGCCGACCAGCACCAGCACCCGCGCGCCGTACACCCCTCCCCGGTCGGCGAGCAGCAGGGCGCACCGCCGGGCCAGCCCGGCCGCCGCCCGCTGCATGAGCGTCCCGGGGGGCACGGTGGCCATCAGGCCGGCCTCCGCCGCGCGTACGTCCGACACCCGCCACACCGGTCTCATGCCACCCCCGTCTTCGGGCGGCCGTCCCGCCCGTCCCGGCCGGGCGCGTCCGCCGTGGTCGGGATCACCCTACCGGCGGTGGGGGCGGCAGATTAGCCACCGGCGTCACGGCCGGCAAGACCTGTGGACAACCCGGGGGTACGACCGCCGCCCGTCGTCCACAGGGCCCGCCGGCCGGCCGCCCCGCCACCTAGCGTCGGCGGCACGGTCACGGCGACGGGCCGGGCGAGGGCGGGAGGCGGACGATGACGGACGAGCCGGTGCGGGTCGACCTGCCGGTGCTGCGCGCGGCGGCCGGTGGGCTGGCCGACGAGGCGTACGCGCTGGCCCGGGGGCTGGCGGGTCACCCCGGGCTGGTGCCGTCCGCGCCGGGTTGGCGGGCCGGGGCCGCGCTGGCCGGGCTGGAGTCGGCGGTGCACGCCTGGCACGGGGTGCTCGGCGTACGCGTCGCCGAGACCGGTACCGCGCTGCGCACCGCCGCCGAGGCGTACGCGGCAGCCGACGACCGGGCCGCCGGGCGGCTGGCCGGTCGACCCCGATGATCGGGTACGCCCAGCTCTGGGCCGCCTCCCCGGGCGACTGGGTGGCGGCGGGGTTGGCCTGGCGCGGGCTGGACGCGCCGGTCACCCGACGGCGGTCCGGGCTGGCCGAGCGGGCGGCGACGCTGCGCACGGGCTGGTCGGGTGGGGCGGCCACCAGGGCCGGCGGGCGGCTCGACGGGCTGCGCGCGGAGTTGGGCACGATCCTGCCGGCGCTGGTCGAGACCGATCAGGTGCTCGCCGAGTTCGCCGGTCGGCTGCGGGTGGCCAAGGCCCGGCTCGCCGAGGCGGTGGCGTTGGCCGACCGTACCGGCGTGGCGGTCGACCGGCACGGCGGGCTGCGGACGGTCCCCCCGGTCTGGCGCGGCCCCGAGTCGGGCGGGCTGCCGGCCGGGACGGGTGCGCGCCCCGCCCCGGCGGGTGGTGCCGGCGCGGCCCACTCCCCCGGTCCCCCCGCCGGCACGGACGTGACCGGCGGGGGCGGCACCAGGAACGCGGTGGGGTCGCCGGTGGCGGTGGCCCAGGTGGCGGCGGCGCTGCGGGAGGCGCTGGCGCTGGCCGACGTGGCCGACCGGGAGGTCGCCGGCCGGCTGGCCGAGTTGACCGGGGCGGCCCGCACCGGCTGGGTGGAGCGGCCACCACCGGCCCGGCCGGCCGACGATGCCACCCCGGCGGCGGTCCGCGCCTGGTGGGACGGCCTCACCCCGGCGCAGCGGCGCTGGCTGGTGCTGCACGAACCGGCCCGGACCGGCCCGCGCGACGGGGTGCCGGCGGCGGCCCGGGACCAGGCGAACCGGCTGCTGCTGGCCGGGCACCGGGAGGCTCTGCTGGCCGAACGCCGGGCGGCGTCGGCCAGCGGGTCGGGTGGGCGGTCCCGGCTGCGTCGGATCGACCGGACGCTGGCCACCCTGGACGGGCTCGCCGGGCGGCTCGCCGCGACGACGGGACCCCGGCCCTACCTGCTCGGGCTCGACCCGCGCGGCGACGGCCGGGCGATCGTCGCGCTGGGCAACCCGGACCGGGCCCACCGGGTGCTGACCTACGTGCCGGGGATGACGAGCGACCTCGCCGACGTCCCCGGCGAGCTGGGTCGGGCCGCCCGGGTGCAGGACCGGTGCACCGCCCTCGCCCCGGGTGAGGAGACGGCGGCGGTGCTCTGGCTGGACTACGACGCCCCCGACTTCCTGTCCGAGGCGTCCTCACCGGCCCAGGCCCGGGACGCCGGGCCCGACCTGCACCGCTTCCAGGAAGGGCTGCGCGCCACCCACGACGGGCCGGCGGCCCGGCAGACCGTGCTGGGGCACAGCTACGGCTCGCTGGTGGTGGGCAGCGCCGCCCGCGACCACGGGCTGGCCGCCGACGCGCTGGCCTTCGTCGGGTCACCGGGGGTGGGGGTGGACCGGGCCGGGGCGCTCGGCCTGCCACCGGGGCAGGTCTGGTCGAGCACCGCCAGCGACGACGTGATCCGGCTGGTCGAGCCACCCCGGGAGCTGGCCGGCCGGGCGGTGCTGGCCACCTCGCCGCTGGCCAGCGCCGCCTCGCTGTTCCGCCCGGACGACCACCGGCTGTGGTTCGGGCACGATCCGAGCGATCCGGGCTTCGGCGGCCGGACCTTCCCCAGCGGTCGGGGCGGCCACACCGGGTACTGGGAGCCCGACAACCCCGCCCTGGACGGGATGGCCCGGATCGTGCTGGGCCGGTGAGCGGCGTCCTACTCCACGGTGACCGACTTCGCCAGGTTGCGCGGCTGGTCCACGTCGTGTCCCCGGGCGGCGGCGATCTCGGCCGCGAACACCTGCAACGGCACGGTGGTGACCAGCGGGGCGAGCAGGGTCGGCGTACGCGGCACGTAGATCAGGTGGTCGGCGTAGCGGACCACGGCCTCGTCGCCCTCCTCGGCGATCACGATGGTCCGCGCGCCCCGGGCCCGGACCTCCTGGATGTTGGAGATGACCTTGTCGTGCAGCATGCCCCGGCCGACCGGCGACGGCACCACGCAGATCACCGGGGTGCCCTTGTCGATCAGGGCGATCGGCCCGTGCTTCAGCTCACCGGCGGCGAACCCCTCGGCGTGCATGTACGCCAGCTCCTTGAGCTTGAGGGCGCCCTCCAGGGCCACCGGGTAGCCGACGTGCCGGCCGATGAACAGCACCGTCGGCTCCGACTTCAGCTCCCGGGCCAGCTCCCGCACCGGCTCGATCCGGCCCAGCAGCTCCCGCAGCTTGCCCGGCATCTCCTGGAGCTGGGCCACCACCGCGCCGACCTCGTCGGCGAACTTGATCCCGCGTACCTGGGCCAGGTGCAGGCCGATCAGGTAGCAGGCGACCAGCTGGGTGAGGAACGCCTTGGTCGAGGCGACGGCGATCTCCGGGCCGCCGTGGGTGTAGAGCACCGCGTCGGACTCGCGCGGAATGGTGGAGCCGTTGGTGTTGCAGATGGCCAGCACCCGGGCCTTCTGCTCCTTGGCGTGCCGCAACGCCATCAGGGTGTCCATCGTCTCGCCGGACTGCGAGATCACCACGATCAGGGTGGACCGGTCGAGCACCGGGTCGCGGTAGCGGAACTCGCTTGCCAGTTCCACCTCGCAGGGGATACGGGTCCAGTGCTCGATGGCGTACTTGGCGACCATGCCCGAGTGGTACGCGGTGCCGCAGGCCACGATGAAGATCTTGTCGACGTCGCGCAGGTCCTGGTCGCTGAGGCGGACCTCGTCGAGGGCGATCTCCCCGGTCTCGGTGAGCCGGCCGAGCAGGGTGTCCGCGATGGCCTGCGGCTGCTCCTCGATCTCCTTGAGCATGAACCAGTCGTAACCACCCTTCTCGGCGGCCGAGGAGTCCCAGTCGATGTGGAAGTCCTTGCCGGTGGCCGGCTGGCCGTCGAAGTCGGTGATCTCGATGCTGTCGGCGGTGATCAGCACGAGCTGGTCCTGGCCCAGCTCGACCGCCTCGCGGGTGTGCTCGATGAACGCCGCCACGTCACTGGCCAGGTAGTTCTCCCCGTCACCCCGGCCGACCACCAGCGGCGAGTTGCGCCGGGCACCGACCACCGCGCCCGGGATGGCGGCGTCCACGGCGAGCAGGGTGAACGCGCCCTCCAACCGGCGGCACACCACCCGCATCGCGGCGGCGAGCAGCTGCGGGCCGTCGGTGCCGCCGGCCGCCCGCAGCTCGGCGAGCGCGTGGGAGAGCAGGTGGGCGGCGCACTCGGTGTCGGTGTCGCTGGTGAACTGGACGCCGTCGTCCTCCAACTCGGCGCGGAGCTTGGCGAAGTTCTCGATGATGCCGTTGTGGATCACGGCGACCCGGCCGTCGGGGGCCAGGTGCGGGTGGGCGTTGCGGTCGGTCGGGCCGCCGTGGGTGGCCCACCGGGTGTGGCCGATGCCGGTCGTGCCGTCACCGATGCCTACCGGGCTGGCGGCGCAGTCGTCGGGGTTGGTGGCGGCCCGCTCGGAGAGGACCTTCTCCAGGTTGGCCAGCTTGCCGGCCTTCTTCTCGGTGAGCAGCTCGTCGTCGCAGACGATCGCGACCCCGGCCGAGTCGTATCCCCGGTATTCCAGCCGCCGCAACCCGTCGAGCACGATGCCGAGCGCCGGGCGCGCGCCGGCGTAACCCACGATTCCACACATGGTTCGCAGCCTAACCCAGTTTCGCTCACCTCGTGTGCGCGGAAGCCCGGCAAACGATCACCGAATTTGAGCGATCGGGCGGTGACGGGCGGCAACCGGACGACCGTCGCAGCCGTCCGGCCGTACGGGGTTGCGGCAGGCCCGCCGGTACGACAGTCTCTCGGCGACCCTGGAACGTCCCTGGGACGGCCCGCACGCCCCTTTCCTCCCCTTCCGTCCCCGGAGCAGCCATGTCCGACACGTCGCCCCCCAGCGACCCCACTCCCCCATCCGGCGATTCCGCACCTGCGGCCGGCAGTTCCGCACCTGCCGCCAGCGACCCCGCACCTGCCGCCGGCGCCCCGACGCCTCCGGCAGCCGGCTACCCGGCTCCCGGGCCCGCCGGCGCCCCGGGCCCGTCCGCGTGGGCCCCGCCGGACCCGTTCGCGGTCCCACAGCCCTGGGCGGCCCCCGGCCCCTGGGTCCACGGATCGGCACCCGGCCCCTCCGCTGCCGCCTATCCCGACCCGGCCGGTGCCGCCTATCCCGACCCGACCGGCCCGGCTCCTCCCGGCCCGCACGGCTCACCTTCTTCCGGCCCGGCCCCCGGTACGCCCGGCGTCGCCTGGCCCGCCGGCTGGCCCGGAATCCCCGCCGGCCCGCCCGCAGCCGGCTGGCCCGGCGGGCCACCCGGTCCCGGCTGGCCGCCGCCGGGTTATCCGCCGCCGTTCGCCCACCCCGGCTACCCGCCGTCGGGCGGGCGGACCAGTGCCGGCACGGTGGTGGGCATCGTGGTCGCCGTGATCGCGGTACTCACCCTCGTCGGCTGCGCCTGCTTCTGCGGGGGCGGTGCCCTGCTCGACGGGATCGGGCCGGACACGTCGACCGAGGACCCCTACGGCCGGGGCTACTACGACGACGAACCCGAGCCGAGCTGGAGCCCGCCGCAGCCGTTCCAACCCTCCGCACCCGCCACCCGGCCGGCCGACGGTCCCGGCCGGGTGGCGGTGACCTACGAGGTGACCGGCACCGGCCCGGTGGACCTCCAGTTCTACGACGGCGACGGCTACTTCATCCAGCAGGAGAAGGTACGGTTGCCCTGGCGGATGCAGCTGCGTACCGACGATCCGAACCGGGTGCTGGTCACCGCCGCCCGCTCCGACGGCAACCCGGGCGGGTTCCGGTGCGCCACCACCGTCGGCACGCGACCCCGGGTCACCGACGCGGCCGGTCCGGACGACTGGCGGGTGCAGTGCCACGCCAACCCGATCCGCTGACCACGACGGACCACCGGTAGCACGCCGGATCAGCGCGGGAAGGCGGACCAGCGGCGGTAAGGCGGTGACGAGCCCTGGTGGCAGGGGCGGCCGCGGGCCGTAGGCTGACGGGCGTGACGACGCCGACCGATGTCGACCCGCTGGTGGCCCGGATGCGTCCGTTCGGGACGACCGTCTTCGCGGAGATGTCCGCGCTCGCCGTCCGGACCGGTGCGGTCAACCTGGGCCAGGGCTTCCCGGACACCGACGGGCCGCCGGAGATGCTGGCCGCCGCCGCCGAGGCGCTGCGCTCCGGGCACAACCAGTACCCGCCCGGTCCGGGGGTGCCCGTGCTACGTCGGGCCGTCGCCGCGCACCAGCTCCGCTTCCACGGCCTGACGTACGACCCCGACGGCGAGGTGATCGTCACCGCCGGGGCCACCGAGGCGATCGCCGCCAGCATCCTCGCGCTCTGCGAACCGGGTGACGAGGTGATCTGCTTCGAGCCGTACTACGACTCGTACGCGGCGTCGATCGCCCTGGCCGGGGCGGTACGGCGGCCGGTGACGCTGCGCCCCGGCGACGACGGCCGCTACGCCTTCGACCCGGACGAGCTGCGGGCCGCGTTCGGGCCGCGTACCCGGCTGGTGCTGCTGAACTCGCCGCACAACCCGACCGGGAAGGTCTTCACCGCACCGGAGCTGACCCTGGTCGCCGACCTCTGCCGGGAACACGACGTGTACGCGGTCACCGACGAGGTGTACGAGCACCTCGTCTTCACCGACGCCGCCGCCGCGCACCTGCCGCTGGCCACCCTGCCGGGGATGTGGGAACGCACCCTGCGCATCTCGTCGGCCGGCAAGACCTTCTCCTGCACCGGCTGGAAGGTGGGCTGGGTCAGTGGGCCCGCCCCGCTGGTCTCGGCGGTGCTGCGGGTCAAACAGTTCCTCACCTACGTCAACGCGGGGCCGCTGCAACCGGCGGTCGCCGTGGCGCTGGCCCTGCCCGACGACTACTACACCGGTTTCCGCGACAGCCTCCAACGGCAGCGGGACCTGCTGATCGGTGGCCTGACCGACGCCGGTTTCGACGTGCTCACCCCGGAGGGGACGTACTTCGTCACCGCCGACATCACCGGCCTCGGCGGTCGGGACGGGTTGGAGTTCTGCCGTTCCCTGCCGGAACGCTGCGGCGTGGTGGCGGTGCCCACCCAGGTGTTCTACGACGACGCCGAGGCCGGCCGGCGGCTGGTCCGGTTCGCCTTCTGCAAGCGCCCCGAGGTGCTGACCGAGGCGGTCACCCGGCTACGCGGACTGGCCACCGCACGCTGATCCCGCCGGGCCGGCAGGCGGCGGACCCGACACCGGTCAGCCGGCGGGGCTGGCGGTGCGGACCTGCTCGGCGATCCGTTCGGCCACCGACCGGGCGGTCTCCTCGGTGCCGGCCTCGACCATCACCCGGACCAGCGGTTCGGTGCCCGACGGACGCAGCAGCACCCGACCGGTCTCCCCCAGCTCGGCCGCGGCCCGTTCGACCTCGGCCGTGACGGTGGGCGCGGTGGCACCGACGGTACGGTCCCCGACCGGCACGTTGATCAGCACCTGCGGCAGCTTGGTGACCACGGAGGCCAGCTCGGCCAGGGACCGGCCGGTGGCGGCCATCCGGGCCATCAGGTGCAGGCCGGTGAGCACCCCGTCGCCTGTGGTGGCGTGCGCGGGCATGACGAGGTGTCCGCTCTGCTCGCCGCCGAGGGCGAGGCCGGAGGCGCGCAGCTCCTCCAGCACGTACCGGTCGCCGACCTTGGTCTCGACCAGCCGGATGCCCTGCGCGGACATGGCCAGCCGCAGGCCGAGGTTGCTCATCACGGTGGCGACCAGGGTGTCCCGGGTCAGCTCGCCGGCGTCGCGCAGGGCCAGCGCGAGGATCGCCATCAGCTCGTCGCCGTCGACCTCCGCGCCGTCGGCGTCGACCGCGACGCAGCGGTCGGCGTCGCCGTCGTGGGCGAGGCCCAGGTGCGCGCCGTGCTCGACCACGGCGGCCCGCAGGCCGTCGAGGTGGTTGGATCCGCACCCGTCGTTGATGTTGAGGCCGTCCGGCTCGGCGTGGATCGCGATGACCTCGGCGCCGGCCTCCCGGTAGGCCACCGGGGCGACCTCGGCGGCGGCGCCGTTGGCGCAGTCGACCACCACCTTGATCCCGTCGAGGCGGTGCGGCACGGTGCCGACGAGGTGCTGCACGTAGTGGTCGGCACCGTCGAGGAGGTCGTGCACCCGGCCGACGCCGGCACCGACCGGGCGGTCCCAGGCGGTGGTGGCGTTGGCCTCGACGGCGGCCTCGATCCGCAGCTCGATCTCGTCGGGCAGCTTGTGCCCGCCCGCGGCGAAGAGCTTGATGCCGTTGTCCGGCATCGGGTTGTGCGAGGCGGAGAGCATCACGCCCAGGTCGGCCTTGGCCTCGGCGGTCAGGAACGCCACGGCGGGGGTGGGCAGCACGCCGACCCGGACGACGCTGGCCCCGGCGCTGGTGAGGCCGGCGACCACGGCGGCCTCCAGCATCTCGCCGCTGGCCCGGGTGTCCCGTCCGACGACGGCCAGCGGCGGGTGGCTGCGGTCCGACTCGGCCAGTGTGTGCGCGGCGGCCACTGCCACCGCGAGCGCCAGTTCCGGGGTGAGGTCGACGTTCGCCCGCCCGCGTACGCCGTCCGTGCCGAACAACCGACCCATACCCGCCAACCTCCGGTGCGACTGCGATGAGTGGAGCAAACGGAACGGCCGGGCCACCTCCCCGCTGGGGGAGGCGGACCCGGCCGTCCGTCAGAAGTACAACGCGCTGTCGGTGATCAGCGCTTCGAGTACTGGGGTGCCTTACGGGCCTTCTTGAGACCGTACTTCTTGCTCTCCTTGACCCGGGCGTCCCGGGTGAGGAAGCCGGCCTTCTTCAGGGCCGGGCGGTCGTCCGGCTCGTTGACGATCAGCGCGCGGGCGATGGCCAGCCGCAGCGCACCGGCCTGGCCGGTGGTGCCGCCGCCACGCAGGTTGGCGATGACGTCGAACGCCTCGGGCTTCTCGGCGGTGACCAGCGGGTCCTTGATGAGCTGCTGGTGCACCTTGCTCGGGAAGTATGCCTCGAGGTCGCGGCCGTTGCAGGTGATCTTGCCGCTGCCGGGGACGATGCGGACCCGGACGATGGCCTCCTTGCGGCGGCCGACGGTCTGGATCGGGCGGTCACCACGCGGCGCGCGGGCGACGGGCGCGGGCGCCTCGGTGGCCTCGGGGGCTTCCGCGGCAACCTCGGTCTCGGTGATGTCGGTCATGCTGTTTCCTTCGCCCTCGCTCACTGCGCGATCTGCTTGATCTCGAACGGCACCGGCTGCTGCGCCAGGTGCGGGTGCTCGGCGCCGGCGTAGACCTTCAGCTTCTTGATCAGCTGACGGCCCAGCTTGTTGTGCGGGAGCATGCCCTTCACGGCCAGCTCGATCGCCCGCTCGGGCCGCTTGGTCAGCAGCTCCTCGTAGCCGACCTGCTTGAGGCCGCCCGGGTAACCGGAGTGCCGGTAGGCGACCTTGGTCTGCCGCTTGTTGCCGGTCAGCGCCACCTTGCCCGCGTTCACGATGACGACGAAGTCGCCCGTGTCGACGTGCGGCGCGAAAGTCGGCTTGTGCTTGCCGCGCAGCAGCGTGGCGGCGTGGGTGGCCAGGCGGCCCAGCACGACATCAGAGGCGTCGATAACGTGCCACTGACGCTCGATCTCACCCGGCTTCGGGCTGTACGTACGCACAGGTCTACCTTGTCTCGTCGTCGGTCTGGGGTCGCGCGCCGAGGTGACCAGAGGCTTCCCGGCCGGACCAGCGCGCACGAACGACCAAGCGTACCTGAGCGGCACGCCTCTGGATGTCGTACAACAGCAGGCAACGATACCCGCCGCCCCGTCGGCTGGTCAAAACGGGGGGTCGACCGGCGTGGCCTGCGGTTTCCCGCATGACCAGGGTCACACCCCGGTGAGCCTGCCCGGGCCGGGCCGCAGGTAGACCGCCCAGGTCACCGCGAAGCAGAGCGCATACCACCCGATGAAGGCCAGATAGGCGGCGTCCGCGTTGCCGGAGGTGAGGAAGGACTGCCGGAAGGCCACGTTCACCAGCACCCCGCCGGAGGCGCCGACCGCACCGGCGATGCCGATCAGGGCCCCGGAGAGCCGACGGGCCCGGCGCTGCGCGGCGACCGGGTCACCGGTCAGCTCCGCCTCGGCCGCCGCGCGGGCCCGGAAGATCGCCGGGATCATCTTGTACGTGGACCCGTTGCCGATGCCGGAGAAGACGAACAGCGACAGGAACCCGGTCAGGTAGAGCGGGAAGGACCGCTCCCGGGCGGCGAAGAGCACCAGGCTGGCGCCGACGGCCATCGCGACGAAGTTCCAGAAGGTCACCCGGGCCCCGCCGAGCCGGTCGGCGAGCTGCCCGCCGACAGGCCGGATCAGCGAACCGATCAGTGGGCCGAGGAAGGTCAGCCAGGCCGCGTCGACCGGGGTGGGGAAGCGCTCGGCGAACTGGAGCTGGAGCACCTGACCGAAGGCGAAACCGAAGCCGATGAACGAGCCGAAGGTGCCCACGTACAGCAGGGACATCACCCAGGTGTGCCGGTCGCGGGCGGCCTCGCGCAACGCGCCGGGCTCGTTGTGGGCGTCCGGGATGTTGTCCAGCCAGCGGGCGGCGGCGAGCGCGGCCAGCACGATCAGCGGCAGGTAGACCGCCGGCACCAGCCGGGGGTACGCGGCCCCGGCGGTGGCCAGCACGGCGAGCCCGACCAGCTGCACCGCCGGTACGCCGAGGTTGCCGCCACCGGCGTTGAGCCCGAGCGCGCGGCCCTTGAGCCGGTCGGGGAAGAACAGGTTGATGTTCGCCATCGACGAGGCGAAGTTGCCGCCGCCGACCCCGGTCAGGCAGGCCAGCACCATCAGCGTGGTGTAGGACACCCCCGGTTCCAGCAGCACCGTCATCGGCACCGCCGGCAGGAGCAGCAGCAGCGCGCTGACGATCGTCCAGTTCCGCCCGCCGAAGCGGGCCACGGCCAGGGTGTACGGCAGCCGCAGCACCGCGCCCAGCGCGGCCGGCACGGCGGTGAGCAGGAACTTGCCCGCCGGGTCGATGCCGTACGCCGGGCCGAGGAAGAGCACGGTGACCGACCAGAGGCTCCACACCGAGAAGCCGACGTGCTCGGCGAAGATCGACACCCAGAGGTTACGGCGAGCGATCGGCGCTCCGGTCGTCCGCCAGAAGGTGGGGTCCTCGGGACGCCAGTCGTCGAGCCGGTGCCGGCGGCCGGCGCCCCGGGCGGCCGGCGGGTCGACGGCGGCCGACGCATCGACCTCCGGCAGTGCGTCGGTGGTGCCCGCCGGGTCGGCGGCGGAGTTGCTGCTGCTGGCGAGCGTACTCACGGCGATTCCTCCTCATCGATGTGAAGAGGGATGTTAGGCAGGGGCGGTTTCCCGGTGGTGGCCCGGTTGGGTCGTTCCGGAAACGGGAACCGCACGTCGCCCGGCGACCCGCCGTGAGGTGGTCAGAGTTCCTGGAGGATGCGCAGCGCGCGGTTCACCCGCTGCATGGTCTCGGTGTCGGCGACGTCCACGCACTCGGTGAACCACTTCTTCATCGGCGCGGACAGCCGGTCGGGCATGACCACGTTACCGCCCATCGGCACGGCGAGCGGGGAGTCACGCAGCAGCGCCGTCTCGACCACCTCGGCGACGATCACGATCGGCACGTCGGTGGAGTTGTAGACGTCGGAGCTGATCACCAGGCCGAGCCGTTCCCGGGCACCCTCGATGCGCCAGACCTCTCCCCTACGCAGCACGCGGGCGACCACCGAAGAGCACGTCGGCGACCATCCCCACCTCGTTGGCGTCGGCGAGCGCGGCGGATTCCAGGTCGAGCCCGGCCCGGCCGACCGCCTCGGCGTGCGCGGTGAAGACCTCCCGCAGGGCCTTCTCCCGGGCGGCCTGGTCCATCCAGGCGGAGAGCGACAGCCCTTCCCGCTTGGCGAACCGGCGGGCCTCCTCGATCGTCTCGTCCGAGAACGAGAGGGTCACCTTGGCAGTCATGCCGCCGATCCTACCCCTGGTATGACCGGCGGTCACCCCCATGCACCGGTGGACCGCCCACGGGACAGGCCCCGCCGGGGTGGCCCGGGTCAGGCCGGGCGGCACCCGCCGAAGACGGCGAACCGCCACGCCTTGTAGAAGCAGTCCACGTCGACCAGGCCGGCGTCGGCCAGCCACCGGCACTGGTCGGCCACCGACGCCGGACGGTCGTGCCGCATCCGCTCCCGGGCACCGGCGATCTCGTCGGCGTCGGAGCCCCGGGCGGCGGTCTGCGCCAGCCAGACGTCGTCGTACCGGCGGTCCAGGGTCGGGGTGGGGCCGGCCACCTGCTCGGCGTTGACGAACACCCCGCCGGGCACGAGCGCGTCGGCCGCCCGCCGGTAGAGGGCGCGTTTGCCGTCGTCGTCGAGGTGATGCACGGCCAGGGCGGAGACCACCGCGTCGTACCGGCCGGCGGGCAGCGGGTCGGCCAGGTCGGCCACGACGGCGCGGTGCGCCACCCCCCGGGCGGTCAGCCCGTCGGCGGCCACCGCGAGCATCCGCGCGGCCCCGTCGACCAGGGTCACCCGCACCCCGGGCAGCGCCGCGGTGAGCAGCAGCGAGAGCAGCCCGGTGCCCGCGCCCAGGTCGAGCACCTCGGGGGTGCGGCCGGCGGCGAGCGCGGCCCGCAGCGGTGGGGCGGCCACCTCGACGGCGGTGCCGTAGAAGTCGTCGAAGCAGGGGACGAGCCGGCGGCGGGCCTGATCGTAGGAGCCTGCCACCGCATCGAAGGCCGCCGTCACGTCCACGATCCACCTCTCTCACATATTAGGAAATCCGTCTCATATTATAGACCCTACCGTCCGGTCCGCTGCGCCCGTGCGGTGTGAACCGCTCTTGACAGGACCGAAACAGAAGGGACCCCGGTCGGAAACGGGCCGGCGGCACGCTTTGCGGACATGACAGACGGTGCACGCGCCGCGACACTAACGGGGCAGCCACCCCGGGAGGCGGAGACGCACTGCCCGTACTGCGCACTCCAGTGCGGCATGGTCCTGCGGGACACCGACGACGGCCGGATCGAGGTCCAGCCCCGACAGTTCCCCACCAACCGGGGCGGGCTGTGCCAGAAGGGCTGGACCGCCGCCGACCTGCTCGACCACCCCGACCGGTTGACCACCCCGCTGGTCCGCGACCCGTCCGGCACGCTGCGCCCGGCCAGCTGGGTGGCCGCGCTGGACCGGATCGTCGACGGGCTGCGCACCGTCCAGCGGGCCCACGGGCGGGACGCGGTCGCCGTCTTCGGCGGCGGCGGGCTCACCAACGAGAAGGCGTACGCCCTCGGCAAGTTCGCCCGGGTGGCGCTACGCACCCGGCACATCGACTACAACGGCCGGTGGTGCATGTCGTCGGCCGCAGCGGCCGGGCTGCGCGCCTTCGGCGTCGACCGGGGGCTGCCGTTCCCGCTGACCGACCTGGGCCGCACCGACACCCTGCTGCTGGTCGGGGCGAACCCGGCCGAGACCATGCCGCCGCTCATGCGGCACGTGACCGACCAGCGGGCCCGGGGCGGCCGGCTGATCGTGGTCGACCCCCGGCTCACCGCCACCGCCCGCCAGGCCGACCTGCACCTGCAACCGCTGCCCGGCACCGATCTCGCGGTCGCCAACGCGCTGCTGCACATCGCGCTCACCGAAGGGCTGATCGACCGGGAGTACGTCGCCGCCCGCACCGAGGGCTTCGACGCCGTACGCCGGACCGTCGCCGAGTACTGGCCGGCCGAGGTGGAACGGCTCTCCGGGGTGCCGGTGGCCGATCTGGAGGCGACCGCCCGCGCGCTCGGCACCGCCGGTTCGGCGATGATCCTCACCGCCCGGGGCGCCGAACAGCACGCCAAGGGCGTCGACACGGTCAGCGCCTACGTCAACCTCGCCCTCGCCCTCGGTCTGCCCGGCCGCCCGCACTCCGGGTACGGCTGCCTCACCGGTCAGGGCAACGGCCAGGGCGGACGCGAACACGGCCAGAAGTCCGACCAGCTCCCCGGCTACCGGAAGATCGACGATCCGGCCGCCCGCGCCCACGTCGCCGGGGTCTGGGGCGTCGACCCGGCCGAGCTGCCCGGCCCCGGGGTGCCCGCCTACCAGTTGCTCGACTCGCTCGGCACCCCCGACGGCCCCCGCGCGCTGCTGGTCTTCGGCTCCAACCCGGTGGTCTCCGCGCCCCGGGCCGCCCGGGTCGAGTCCCGGCTGCGCGGGCTGGACCTGCTGGTGGTGGCCGATTTCCTGCGCTCCGAGACGGCCGAACTGGCCGACGTGGTGCTCCCGGTGGCCCAGTGGGCCGAGGAGGACGGCACGATGACCAATCTGGAGGGTCGGGTGCTACGCCGCCGCGCGCTGCGCCGGCCGCCGCCCGGCGTCCGCACCGACCTGGCGGTCCTCGCCGACCTCGCGGCCCGCCTCGACGCCCCCGACCCGGTGCCGGCCGGCCCCGATGCCGGCCCGGCGGTGCCGGCGGGCGGTCCCGTCCCGGGGGACAGCCCGGGCCGCTTCCCCACCGACCCGAGGGTCGTCTTCGCCGAGCTGCGCCGCGCCTCCGCCGGTGGCGTCGCCGACTACGCCGGGGTCAGCTGGGAGCGCATCGAATCCGCCGACGGGGTCTTCTGGCCGTGCCCCGACCCGGACGGACCGGACTCCCCCCGGCTCTTCGCCGACACGTTCCCCACCCCGACCGGCCGGGCCCGGTTCCACGCCGTCCGGCACCGGCCGGCGGCCGAACCGGTCTGCGCCGACTATCCGCTGCACTTCACCACCGGGCGGGTGCTCGCCCAGTACCAGTCCGGCACGCAGACCCGGCGGGTCGACGCGCTGCGCCGGGCCGCCCCGCACGGCTTCGTCGAACTGCACCCCGACCTGGCCGCCCGGCTCGGGGTCGGCGACGGCGACGAGGTACGGGTCGCCTCCCGCCGGGGTGAGCTGCGGGCACCGGCCCGGCTCAGCCCGACCATCCGGCCGGACACCGTCTTCGCCCCGTTCCACTGGCCCGGGGCGGCCCGCGCCAACTCGGTCACCAACGACGCCCTCGACCCGGTCTCCGGGATGCCCGAGTTCAAGATCTGCGCGGTCCGGGTGGAGCGGGCATGACCGGCCACATCGTGATCGTCGGGTACGGCATGGCCGGCGCCCGGCTCGCCACCGAGCTGCACGCACGCAACGGGGACCGCAAGGTCACCGTGCTCGGGGCGGAACCGCACCGGGCGTACAACCGGATCATGCTGTCCACGCTGCTCGCCGGCAAGGTCGACGAGCCCGACGTGGAGCTGGCCGAGGTCGCCGGGCAGGGCACCGACGTGCGGACCGGCGCGGCGGTGACCGCGATCGACCGGGCGGCCCGCACGGTACGCACCCCCGACGGCGACGTCGACTACGACCACCTGGTCCTCGCCACCGGCAGCCGGGCGGTGGTGCCCCCGCTGACCGGCCTCGACCCGGCCGCTCTGCCGCCCCGGGTGGCCGTCTTCCGCACCCTGGCCGACTGCCGCCGCATCCTCGCCACCGCCCGGTCGGCGCGCACCGCGCTGGTGCTCGGCGGTGGGCTGCTCGGCCTGGAGGCGGCCCGCGGGCTGGCCGCCCGGGGGCTCGCGGTGACCGTGGTCCACCCCCACCCGTACCTGATGGAGCGGCAGCTCGACCCGGCCGCCGGTGCGGTGCTCGCCGGCACGCTGGCCGGGCTCGGCGTGGCCACCCGGCTGGGGGTGCCGGCGACCGGGCTGGCCACCGACCCCGACGGGGTCCGGCTCGACCTGGCCGACGGCACCGCCCTGCACGCCGACCTGCTGGTGCTCTCCTGCGGGGTCCGCCCCGACACCGGGCTGGCCGCCGCCGCCGGGCTGACCGTCGACCGGGGGGTGCTGGTCGACGACCGGCTGCGCACCGACGACGAGGCGATCTCGGCGATCGGCGACTGCGCCCGCCCACCCGGCCAGGGCCCGACCGGGCTGGTCGCGCCCGCCTGGGCGCAGGCCCGGGTGGTGGCCCGGCTACTCACCGGCGAGGACCCCGACGCCCGCTACCGGCCCCGGCCGGTGGTCACCCGGCTCAAGGCCGCCGGGATCGACCTGGCCGCGATGGGCGACCCCACCGGGGGTCCCGGCGAGGAACTGACCTTCAGCGACCCGGCCCGGGGCACGTACGCCCGGATACGCATCCACCACGACCGGCTCACCGGGGCGATCCTGCTCGGCGACAACCCCTCGGTCGGCACGGTGGTGCAGCTCTTCGACCGGGGCGCCCCGGTCCCCACCGACCGGCGGGCACTGCTGCTCGGCCGGTCGATCGGCAACGCCCCCGCGACACCCGCCGCCTCCCCGGCGCTGATGCCGGACGCGGCGACCGTCTGCCAGTGCAACGACGTCGACAAGGGCACCCTGGTCCGCTGCTGGCGGGCCGGCGCCCGGACGGTCGACGAGGTGGTCGCCGCGACCCGGGCCGGAACCGGCTGCGGTGGCTGCCGGCAGGCCGTCGGCGGCATCGTCGCCTGGCTGTCCGAGGTGGACTCGGTGGGGACGACCCGATGACCGCGATGACACCACGAGGAGGTGACCCGATGACCGGTGGACGTTTGGTCGTCGTCGGCAACGGCATGGTCGGCCAGCGGTTCGTCGAGGCGCTGCGCGCCCGCGACCACGACCGGCGCTGGCAGGTGACGGTGCTCGCCGAGGAGTCCCGCCCGGCGTACGACCGGGTCCGGCTGTCCGCGTTCTTCGACGGGGTCACCGCCGAGGAACTCAACCTGCACACCCCCGACGACGGGGTGGAGCTGCGCCTCGGCGAGCCGGTCACCGGGATCGACCGCGACCGGCGGGTGGTGACCACCGCGACCGGGGAGCACCCGTACGACGCGCTGGTGCTGGCCACCGGGTCGTACCCGTTCGTCCCGCCGGTGACCGGCACCGACCTGCCCGGCGTCTTCGTCTACCGCACCCTGGACGACCTGGAGGCGATCCGGGAGCACGCCCGGGGCCGGTCGACCGGTGCGGTCATCGGTGGTGGCCTGCTCGGGCTGGAGGCCGCCAACGCGCTGCGCCTGCTGGGGCTGCGGACCCACGTGGTGGAGTTCGCGCCCCGGCTGATGCCGGTGCAGGTCGACGAGGCGGGCGGGGCGATGCTGCGCCGCTACGTCGAGGAGCTGGGGGTCACCACCCACCTCGGGGTGGGCACCACCGCGCTGCGGCCCGGCCCGGCCGGCACGGTCGCCGCCCTGGACCTCTCCGACGGCGGCACGGTCGACGCCGAGCTGGTCGTGGTGGCCGCCGGTATCCGGCCGCGCGACGAGCTGGCCCGCGCCGCCGGCCTGACCCTCGGCCCGCGCGGCGGGGTGCTGGTCGACGCGGCCTGCCGCAGCGACGACGGGCGGATCTGGGCGGTCGGCGAGTGCGCCGCCGTCGACGGCACCTGCCACGGTCTGGTCGCCCCCGGGTACGCGATGGCCGAGGTGGTGGCCGACCGGCTGCTCGGCGGCGCGGCCACCTTCCCCGGCGCGGACAGCGCCACGAAACTCAAGCTGCTCGGCGTCGACGTGGCCTCGTTCGGGGACGCCCACGGCACCACCCCGGGCTGCCTGGACGTCACGTTCACCGACCCGGCCACCCGCTCGTACGCGAAGCTGGTCCTCTCCGACGACGCGCGGACGCTGCTCGGCGGGGTGCTGGTCGGGGACGCGACCGCCTACCCGACACTGCGGGCCAGCGTCGGCGGGCCGCTGCCCGCTCCCCCGCTGGCGCTGCTCGCCCCGGCCGGCGAGGGCGGCGGCGGGGTGACCGCGCTGCCCGGCGCGGCGCAGGTCTGCTCGTGCAACGCGGTGACCCGCGACGACATCGACGCGGCGATCGCCGGTGGGGCGTGCGACGTGCCGGCGTTGAAGGCGTGCACCCGGGCCGGGACGAGCTGCGGCTCCTGCGTGCCGATGCTCAAGCAACTGCTCGACGCGGCCGGGGTGCGGCAGTCCACCGCCCTCTGCGAGCACTTCGACGCCAGCCGGCAGGAGTTGTTCGACATCGTCCGGGTGCGCGGCATCCGGACGTTCTCGCAGCTCGTCGCCGAGCACGGCCGGGGCCGGGGCTGCGACGTCTGCAAGCCGGTGGTGGCCTCGATCCTCGCCTCGTTGGGCACCGGACACGTGCTCGACGGCGAGCAGGCGTCGTTGCAGGACACCAACGACCACTTCCTGGCCAACCTGCAACGCGACGGCAGCTACTCGGTGGTGCCCCGGATCCCGGGCGGCGAGATCACCCCGGAGAAGTTGATCGTGATCGGTGAGGTGGCCCGCGACTTCCAGCTCTACACCAAGATCACCGGCGGGCAGCGGATCGACCTGTTCGGCGCGCGGGTCGAACAGCTCCCGCAGATCTGGCGGCGGCTGGTCGACGCCGGCTTCGAGTCCGGCCACGCGTACGGCAAGGCGTTGCGCACGGTGAAGTCCTGCGTCGGCGAGACCTGGTGCCGGTACGGGGTGCAGGACTCGGTCGGCCTGGCCGTCGCGCTGGAACTGCGCTACCGGGGGCTGCGCGCCCCGCACAAGCTCAAGTCGGCCGTCTCCGGCTGCGCCCGGGAGTGCGCCGAGGCGCGCAGCAAGGACTTCGGCATCATCGCCACCGACACCGGCTGGAACCTCTACCTCGGCGGCAACGGCGGCTTCCGGCCCCGGCACGCCGACCTGTTCGCCACTGATCTGTCCACAGAAGCACTGATTCGACTGATCGACAGGTTCCTGATGTTCTACATCCGCACCGCCGACCGGCTGCAACGCACCTCCGCCTGGATCGAGGCGATGGACGGCGGCCTGGAACACCTCCGCTCGGTGATCGTCGACGACTCGCTCGGGCTCTGCGCCGAACTCGACGCGGCGATGGCGCGGCACGTCACCTCCTACTCCGACGAGTGGCGGGACGTGCTCGACGACCCCGACCGGCTGCGCCGGTTCACCTCGTTCGTCAACGCCCCCGACGTGCCGGACCCGTCGATCACCTTCGCCGTGGAACGCGGCCAGCCGGTGCCGACGCGCGACACCCGACCCGGCACCGGCGCACCCGACGGCGGCGCGCCACCCGACGGGGCACCCGCCCGCCGCCGCCAGCCGGTCGCCCTGGGCCTGCCGGAGGTGCGGCGATGAGCGGCACCGTCACCGTCGACTGGACCCCGGTCTGCCCGCTGGACCGGCTGGAGGCCGAACGGGGCGTCGCCGCCCTCGTCGACGGCGTCCAGGTGGCGATCTTCCGGATCGACGACGAACTGTTCGCGGTGGACAATCTCGACCCGCTCAGCGGCGCGTACGTGATGTCGCGGGGCATCGTCGGCAGCCGGGGCGGGGTGCCCACCGTCGCCTCCCCCCTGCACAAGCAGGTGTACGACCTGCGAACCGGGCTCTGCCTGGACCTGCCCGGGGTGACCCTGCCCCGGTACGACGTCCGCTGCCGGGACGGCCTGGTCGAGGTGCGGCTGCGACAGGAGGAGTGATGCGGGACGAACTGGCCGGCTTCACCATCGGGGTGACCGCCGACCGGCGACGCGACGAGTTGGCCGCGTTGCTGGAACGGCGCGGTGCCCGGGTGGTGCTCGCCCCGGCCCTGCGGATCGTGCCGCTGGCCGACGACACCGACCTGCGGGACGCCACCCGGGCCTGCCTGGACCGGCCACCGGACGTGCTGATGGCCAACACCGGCATCGGCATGCGCGGCTGGCTGGAGGCGGCCGAGGGCTGGGGGTTGGCCGAGCCACTGAAGAGCGTGCTGTCCCGGGCCTACGTGGTGGCCCGGGGCCCCAAGGCGCGGGGGGCGATCCGCGCCGCCGGCCTGCACGACCAGTGGTCGCCGGCCTCGGAGAGCTGCGAGGAGGTGGTGGAGCACCTGTGCCGGCGCGGCGTGGCCGGACAGGTGATCGCCATGCAACTGCACGGCGACCGGCAGCCGGAGTGCACCGAGGCGCTGGAGGCCGCCGGCGCCACCGTGATCGAGGTGCCCGTCTACCGGTGGGCCCCACCGACCGACCCGGCCCCGCTGCACCGGCTGATCGACCTGGTCGCCGGCCGGCTGGTCGACGCCGTCACCTTCACCTCCGCCCCGGCGGCGGAGGCGCTGCTGCGGGCCGCCGGGGACCGCACCGAGACGGTGCTGGCCGCGTTGCGCGGGGACGTGCTGGTCAGCTGCGTCGGCGCGGTGACCGCCGAACCCCTCGTCCGGCGGGGGGTGCCGGTCAGTGCGCCGAGCCGCGCCCGGCTCGGCGCACTGGTCCGCACCATCGTGGACGAACTGCCCCGGCGTACCGTCACCGTGAAGGCGGCCGGGCACCTGCTGACCCTGCGCGGGCACGCCGCCGTCATCGACGGGGAACTGCGCCCGCTGGCACCCGCCCCGATGGCGGTGCTGCGGGCGCTGGCCACCCGGCCCGGCCGGGTGCTGTCCCGGACGGAACTGCTGCGCACGCTGCCCCGGGGGGCCGACGAGCACGCGGTGGAGATGGCGGTCGCCCGGCTGCGGGTGGGGCTGCGGGCACCCCGGGTGGTGCAGACCGTGGTCAAGCGCGGCTACCGGCTCCGGGTGGAGTGACCCGGGGCGCCCGCCCCACCGTCACGCGGCGGGGCGGGCCGGGTCGATGCGGGTCGGCTCAGCCCACCGGGGTGGGGAAGCCCCGGCCGTGCTCGGCCTGGAGCCGGATCATGGCGTGTTCCACCACCGTCACCAGCACCTGCTTGACCGACTCGCGGTCCCGGGCGTCGCACATCACCAGCGGCACGTCCGCCGAGATGGCCAACGCCTCCCGGACCTCCTCCGGCTCGTACAGGTCCGCGCCGTCGAACCGGTTCAGCGCCACCACGTACGGCAGGTTGCGGTTCTCGAAGTAGTCCAGCGGGGCGAAGGCGTCGGTGATCCGGCGGGTGTCCACCAGGACGGCGGCACCCACCGCACCCCTGATGATCTCGTCCCACATGAACCAGAACCGGGTCTGGCCGGGGGTGCCGAACAGGTACAGGATCAGGTCCTGCGCCATGGTGATCCGGCCGAAGTCCATGGCGACCGTGGTGGTCTCCTTGCCGGGCACCTTCGACGGGTCGTCGATGCCGACACCGGCGGCGGTCATCAGCGCCTCTGTGGTCAGCGGCGTGATCTCGGAGATCGCCCCGACCAGGGTCGTCTTGCCCACACCGAAGCCGCCCGCGACCACGATCTTCGCGGAGACGATTCCCCGGCTCTGGCGCGACCCGGCGGGGTCATAGCCTGCGAAGTCCACTTAGCACCCTTCCAAGGATTTCCATTCGCTCCTCGAACCCCTCGGCGGGAGCGGCAGTGTGTAGCGTGAGCAGACCGTCGGCGACCAGGTCGGCGATCAGCACCCGGGCGACGCCCAGCGGCATCCGGGTGTACGCGGCGATCTCCGCCAGCGACTGCGCCCGTCCCTCGCAGACGGTGGCGATGCGGTACTTGTCGTGCCCGGCGAAGCGGGACTCGGCCACCTGGGTCGCGTTGGAGCTGAGCACCGCCTCCAGCGCGATGTCCCGGCTCGGTTCGGTGCGGCCCCGGGTGACCGCGTACGGACGTACCAGCGCTCCACGTGGGTCCCGCCGGGGGTCCATCCCTCGATCACCTCCTCCCGCCCGGGTCCGGGCCCGGATGCGTCGTCACTCGGGCCGGACGCGGTCGCGCCCGGCCCACCGCCGTGGCTACGAGCGCACGGCGTCCCGCGGCAGCGGCACCAGCGCCGCACCCACCCGCTCGACCAGCAGCGCCATCTCGTAGCCGACCTGACCCACGTCACAGCTACGGGCCGCGAGCACCGCCATCGACGAGCCGTCGCTGATCGACATGAGGAACAGGTAGCCGCTGTCCATCTCGATCACTGTCTGCAGCACCCCGCCAGCGCTGAACATCCGGGCGGCACCCTCGGTCAGACTCACCACGCCGGAGGTGATCGCCGCGAGCTGGTCGGCCCGGTCGGCGGGCAGGTCCCGCGAGGAGGCGAGCAGCAGCCCGTCCGCGGACACCGCCACCACGTGGGCGATACCCGCCACGCTGTCGGCGAAGTTGGTGAGCAGCCAACCCATGTCCTGCATGGCAGCTGGCCTGTTCATCGGTTCGTCTCCTTGGTCGAGGTGCTGTTGGGGTCCGCGCCCGCCGTGCGACCGCGTTGCACGCCGCGGTGGTAGGCCGAGAGCAGGCCGCGTACTTCGTCGGGGGTGCGGCGGCTGCGGTCCCGGCCGCCCTTCGGCTCGATCCCGCCGGGCACGAGCTGCGCCTGGGGCACCCGCTTGGGCAGGCCGGACCGGGTGGTGCCGGCGTTGGCCGGCTCGGCCGCCCGGCTGGCCCGGGTCCAGCCCTCGTCGGCCGCCGTCCGCCACGCGTCGGCGTCGGTGGCCGGCGGGGTCGCCGGTGCCTCGGGGGCGGCCGGCGGGGGTGTCCCGTATGTCGGCGACGCGGTGGCGGCCGGCGGAACCGGACCGGTCGCGGCCGGCGCTTCCGGGGCGGCGGGCGTCACGGTCGGCGTGCCGGCGGCGGTCGGCGCGGTCGGCACCCGGGTGGGCAGCGGCGGGCGCGCCGGTGTGGTCGCGCCGTTCGGGCGGGCCGGGGCGGCCGGCGGCTCCTCGTCGAACCGGGGCCGGGTGAAGATCGCGGTGGCGTCGTCCCCGTGGGACCGGAACCACACCGCCTCCATCTCCCGGAAGATCGGCGAGTCGGCCGGCCGGTCCGGACGGGCCACCACCGGCGTCGACGGGGCCGGCGGGGCGTACGAGGTGGCCGGCGCGGTGTACGGCTGCGCGGCGGGGGCGGCGTACGCGGCCGGCGGGGCCGCCGGGGCGAACGACGCGGCGGCGGCCGGGGCGAACGGGGTCGCCGCCGGTGCCCCCGCGTACGGGGTCGCGGCCGGTGCGCCGGCGAACGGCATGGCCCCCGCGCCGTACGACTCCGGCGGGTGCGGTGCGGCACCGGCGACCGGGCCGGTCGGCAGCGGCGGGGCGGGCTCGCCCGGCGCGGCCCGCCTCGGCAGCGGGTCGATGGTCGGGTTCGCCACCGTGGGGCTGCCGGCCGAGAAGGCGTTGAAGCCGGAGTCGGCGGTCGCCGGGGTGGGGGCCGGGGCGAACGGCGGGGCGGAGACCGGCCCGCCGAACTGCACGGCGGGAGCGGTGTCCCGGGCATCCACCGGCGGCTGCCAGGGGGCCGGGGCCGGCGGGGTGTTGCGCCACTGGTCGGTCAGGGTCGCCGCCGCGCTGCGGGAACCGTTGAGGGCACCGCCGAGACCGGCGGGGGCGGCCGGCTGCTCGACCGCCAGCGGCTGGCGGGGCCGGCTGATCGCCTGGTCCCGGCCCCGGTGGGCGGGGAGCACCACGGTGGCGTTGGGCAGCGTCACCTGGGCGACGGTGCCGCCCTCGACGTTGCGGCGCAGCTCCACCCGGATGCCGTACCGGCTGGCGAGCCGACTGACCACGGCCAGACCCATCAGTCGGAAGGCGGCCACGTCCACGGTCGGCGGGGCGGCGAGCCGGCGGTTGAGCGAGTCGAGCTGCTCGTCGGTGAGGCCGAGTCCCCGGTCCTCGATCTGGATCAGCACGTAGTCGCGGATGCGCCGGCCGTCGGCGACCACCGTGGTGGTGGGCGGCGAGAAGCGGGTGGCGTTGTCCAGCAGCTCGGCGACGAGCCGTACCACGTCGTTGACGGCGTGGGCGGCGACCGAGATGTCGGTGTCGACGGTGCCGAACTCGATCCGGTTGTACAGCTCCACCTCGGACTGGGCGGCGCGCAGCACGTCGACCAGCAGCGCGTCGTCGCGGCGCGGCACGGCCGAGTCGGCGCCGGCCAGGACCAGCAGGTTCTCGTCGTTGCGGCGCATCCGGGTGGCGAGGTGGTCCAGCTCGAAGAGCTGGGCGAGCCGCTTCGGGTCCTCCTCGCCGCGCTCGATCGCGTCCAGTTCGCCGATCATCCGGTCGACCAGGGTCTGACTGCGCCGGGCCAGGTTGAGGAACATCGCCGAGACGCTGGTCCGCAGGGCCGCCTGCTCGGCGGCGACCCGGACGGCCTCCCGGTGCACGACGTTGAACGCCAGGGCCACCTGGCCGACCTCGTCCCGGTTGGTCAACCGGATCGGGTCCCGCACCTGGCGGACGATCTCGTCGACCCCGCCGTCGCCGACGCTGCCCATGTTCTGCAGCCGCTTGACCGCGTCCGGCAGGTCGTGGTTGGCCACCGACAGCGCGCCCTCCCGCAGCCGGCGCAGCGAGTGGTTGAGCGAGCGGGCCAGCACCACCGCGAGGGTGATCGCGACGATGAGGGTGAGCAGCACCAGCACCGTCTCGATGACGGCCTGCCGGATGACGTCGCTGCGGGCCTGCTCGGAGCGGGTGAGCAGGGTGTCCTGGAGCTGGATCTCGGTCCACCGCATCAGGTCGTTGACCGCGCCGATCGCGGCGCTGGCGTCACCGGCGCTGACCGGGCTGCGCTGCCCGACCGAGCGGGTGATGTCGGCGGCGACCCGGTCGGCGAGGCCGACGGCGTCACCGGAGACCGCGCTGTCGACCAGCGCGCGCTGGGTGGGGTCGGCGGCGAGGGAGAAGCCGAGCAGCGCCTCCTGCTGGCTGGTCAGGGTCGCCACGAAGGAGGAGAACTGCTCCTCGTCGAGGCGTCCGCCGACCAGCGCGGTGTAGGCGACCGCCTCCTCCTCGGCGACGGCCGACTTGGCCCGGCTGAACGCGGCCACCGCGCGACGGGCGTCCGCGAGGCTCTCCTGGCCGGGCAGCTGGGCCAGGGTGTCGCCGTACGAGACCAGGTCGGTGAGGATCACGCCGTAGCGCAGGGTGGCCTCGGCGACCGGCATCTGCCGTCGGTCGAGCACCTCCTGCCGGGTGGCGTCGAGCGTGCGCAGGTGGTCGTCGATCACCTTGAGCCGGTCCTGCACGGAGGACGGGACCTCGCCGAGGTCGGACCGCTCGGCCCGGTACTCGTTGATCCGCTCGCCGGTGGCCCGCACCCGCAGGTTGTAGTCGTCCGGGCGCAGTTGCGGGTTCGCCAGGTAGGCGGCCGCCGCCATCCGTTCCTTGTGCAGATCCTGCGTCAGCGCGGAAACGTCGATGGACAGCGCGGTCAGCGACCGGATCTGGGTCGCGTCGACAGCACCCTCGGTAGTGGAAACAAGTCGGATTGTTGCCAACGCGATGACCGCGGCGACCGGTACGACCAGAATGAGGGCGAGCTTGGAACGAATCCGCGCATCCCGCAACCGGGGCAGTCGGCGCTCCCGGTCGGGTCCGGCGTTTTCGCCTGGCTCGGGCAGGGTCGTCGGTCCGGTGCTCACGACATCGCCTCCGTCGTATCTTCCACACGCCTGACCCGCCGACCCGCGCCTGGTGCGACGGACAGCGCCACGCGCGGCACGGCCGCGATTTCATCAGAGAAGATCCTGTTTGGGAAGCCGCGTTCGGACAGGAATCGGGCGACCAGTGGTCTGGTCACCATTTTCCCTGCTGAGCAGGCCACCCCTGAACAGGGCATGTCACTCCAGAGTGTTCGTCCGCCTCTGATGAGTGAGCATGGGTAAATATCTGATGTCCCCACAATGTGAGATTCGCGTCCCGAAACCGCCGTCAGCATCGCGCTTGACCGCACGCCCCCGCATTGGCAAGGTTTTGCAGGCTTTCGCGCACACCGTACGGCACACAATCCCGTTTCTCCACTGAGGACGGACTAGCGGCGGTGACCGGGCCCCGCCCGCGCCGCACCTGGAGGACTGAGTTGAGCCCCATCCGCTCCGCGACCATCGTGGCGCTCGCATCGGCCGTGCTGGCCACCACGCTCACCGGCTGCTCGTTCGGCGCGGCAGAGAAGGACAGCAGCCCGATCACCATCGCCGCCGACCTCGAACTCTCCGGTGCCGCCGCACCGGTCGGCAAGGCGTACCAGCGCGCCCTGGAACTGAAGGTCGACCAGTTGAACTCGTCCGGCGCCCTGGGCGACCGGAAGGTCAGGCTGGTGGTGAAGGACAACCGCTCCGACGCCGCCGAGTCGCTGCGCAACATCGGCGACTTCAGCAACGACGCCACGGTCAACGCCATCATCATGGGCGGCTGCAACCAGTGCGCCGTCGACGCCGTGCGCACCATCAACGAGCGGAAGATCCCGACCATCGCGCTCGCCCCGTCCGGCGCGGTCGCCAACCCGGTCACCGAACGCCGGTACGTGTTCAAGCTCGCGCCGAACGCGGCCGACAACGCGGCCGCGCTCACCGCCGAACTGCGGCGACGCGGGATCACCAAGGTCGGCGTCCTGCACAGCGACGACGACTACGGACGCGAGGGCCTGACCGCGCTGGACGCCGAGTTCGGCAAGACCACCATCGAGCGGGTGCGCGCCGAGGCGGTCCGCACGACCGACACCGAACTGACCGCGCCGGTGCGCCGGCTGACCAACCGCGACCCCGCCGCCCTGATCATCTGGACCCCGCCGGAGCAGGCCACCCTCGCCGCCACCGCCGCCGACCAGTCCGGCTACGGCGGGTCACTCTTCCTCGACGCCGCCGCGGCCGGTGACCTGTTCCTGGGCGGTTCCGGCCAGGCCACCGAACGGGCCACGTTGATCTTCACGCAGACCATGGTGATCGACGACGTCATCGCCACCACCCCGGCCAAGGCCGCCCGTCGACAGTGGTTCCAGGACTACACCGCCCGGTTCGGCGGCTACAACGGACTGTCGTCGTTCGCCGCCGACGCCGTGCAGCTGATCGCCGACTCGGCGCTGCGCTCCGGCGGTTCCGACGGCAGGGTCGACCGGGACGGCCTGCGCGACGTGCTGGAGACGTCCCAGCTGGACGGTCTGTCCGGGCCGATCCGGATGACCCCGGACAACCACTCCGGCCTGATGCCGCAGGCGTTGACCACGCTTGTCGCGCGCGGTGGCCGGTGGCGGCTGGCGGGCTGACCGCCGCGCACCGACGGGCCGGTCCCCGGGTGGGGTCGGCCCGTCAGTGGCGTCGGGGGTCGTCCGGGACGGGTCAGCGGGCCGAGGTGGTGGCCCGGACCCAGGGCAGGGCCAGCCGCTCGACCAGCGACAACGCCGAGTAGAGCAGAATGCTCATGGCGGCGATCAGCACGATCGCCGCCCACGCGGTCGCCGTGTCGCCGACGCCGTTGTACTGGAGGATCTGGTAGCCCAGCCCCGGCTTGTCGGAGTAGAACTCCCCGATCACCGCGCCGATCGCGGCCAGCGGCATCGCCACCTTCAGCCCGACGAAGATCTGCGGCAGCGCGGCCGGGAACCGGACCTTGCGGAACGACTGCCACCAGGAGGCGTTCAGCGACCGGGCCAGCTCGGCCAGGTCCGCCGGGGTGGTGGTCAGGCCGGTGGCGGTGGAGAGCACGATCGGGAAGAAGCAGAGCAGGAACACCATGGTCAGGATCGGCTTGGTCCCCCAGCCGACCGAGACCACCAGCAGCGGCCCCAACGCGATCTTCGGCACCGCGTTGACCGCCACCAGCAGCGGGGCGAACATCCGCTCGGCCCGCCGGGAGGCGGCCAGCGCCATCCCGATCAGCACCCCGGTGACCGCCGACAGCAGGAAGCCGAGCACCGTCATCAGGGTGGTCGTGCCCAGCGCCGGGAGGAGCACGTCCGCCGAGGCGGTCAGTGACGTCCCGACCGCCTGCGGCGGCGGCAGGGACGCCGGGTGCACCAGGTGCAGCCCGGAGGTGACCGCCCACCAGACGGCCACCGTGATCACCAGGCCGAGCAGCGGCAGACCGACCGTCGCGGGACGTATCCGGGACCAGGGTGACCGGCCGGGCGTCGGGGGAACGGCCGGCACGGCGCTCGGCGGTCCGGCCGACCCGGGTACGGGACGGGTCCGGATCGACTCCGTCACAGGGTCCTCCTCTCCTGCCGGCACGCTGGCCGGCACAGGACGGGGGTGCGCCCACCGGTCGTCCCGCTGGGTCGCACCCCCGTGCACCGTCGGTGTCGGTCAGGCCTTCGGTACGAGGTCGAAGTTGATGATCTGGTCCGGGGTGATGTTCGACTTGAGCGCGCCGGCGCCCTGGAGGATGGCGATGCTCTTGGCGACCCGGTCGCTGTCCAGGGTGCCGATGGCGGTGCCGGAGTTGCTGGAGCGGACGTAGCCGGCCATCAGCTGCAACTCGGCCGCGGCTGCGGCCGGGTTGGTGGTGTTCACGTTCTTCTTCAGGATGTCGGCCGCCTCCTGCGGGTTGGCCAGGGCGTACTCCAGGCCCTTGAGCAGCGCGGCGGTGAACTTCTTCACCTTCTCCGGGTTCTCCTTGGCCATCTTGCTGGAGGTGATCAGCGCGTTGCCGTAGAGGTCCTGCATCACGTTGCTGTACGGCAGCACGACGGGCTTCTTCTTGGTCACCGCCTCGACGGTCGGCTGACCGACGACGAACTGGCCGATGCCGTCCACCTGGCCGGAGGCCAGCGTGCCCATCAGGGTCTGCGCCTCGCCGTTGACCCAGGTGACCTTGTTGTAGTCCACCCCGGCCATCCGGGCGTACGTCGGGAAGAGGTTGCGCACGACGGAGCCGGGGGTGTCCGCGAGCTTCTTGCCCTCCAGGTCCTTCGGCGTGGCGATGTTCTTGCCCTCGACCGAGACGATGGCGGCCATGGTGCGCTGCTGGATCGCGGCCACCGCCACGAAGTCCTTGGCCTGGCCGTTGCCGACCTGGAGCAGGCCACCGGTCAGGTCGATCGGGCCGAAGTCGGCCTGGCCGCCGACGATGGTCTGGATGACCGCGCCGGTGCCCTGACCGGCCTTGATCTCCACGTCGAAGCCGGCCTCCTTGAAGAAGCCCTTGTCCTTCGCCACCCAGGCGTAGGAGTCACGACCGAAGTTGCCGAACGAGGTGAGGTAGGTCACCTTCTCCAGCGACGCGCCGTCGCCGGTCTTTGCTGCGTCCGCCGAGTCGGACCCGCCACTGCAGGCGGAGACCAGGGCGAGGGCGGTGGCCAGGGTGGCCGCGGCGACCGTGCGGGTCAGCCTTGTCATCTGTGCACCATGTCCTTTCCGACCGGGCGGTGTACCCGGAGGGGGTTGTCGGTCGGCGGCACGGCGTGAGGGGGCACCGAGCCGCCGTCGTGAAGGGACTCTTCGCTGGCACAGAGTACGAGACACTGACCGTCACCACACCAGGCGGATCGGGTTGCGGAACGGAAACAACTGCGTTCCACCCCGGACAGTGAGCGGCCAGCACGCTGGGGATATCCTTGTCGGATTCCTGACCGCCGAATCAGGGGAGACCGACGGCGATGATCCGACTGTCCGATGTGTCGCGTACGTTCGACGGCCGTTCCGGGCGGGTCGAGGCGTTGCGCGGGATCACCCTCGACGTGGCCGAGGGCGAGTTCGTCGCCGTGCTCGGCCGCTCCGGCTGCGGCAAGTCCACCCTGCTCCGGATGATCGCCGGGCTGCTTCCGGTCAGCGGCGGCGAGATCACTGTAGCCGGCAGCCGGATCACCAGGCCCCGCCGGGACGTCGCCATGCTCTTCCAGAAGCCGGCCCTGCTCCCCTGGCGGACCGTGCTCGACAACGTGCTGCTGCCCGCCGAGATCTTCGGCTGGAGCCGGGCCAAGCACCGCGACCGCGCCCGCCAACTGCTGGAACTCTCCGGCCTGGCCGGCTTCGAGAAGCGCCTGCCGCACGAACTGTCCGGCGGCATGCAGCAGCGGGTGTCGCTGTGCCGGTCGCTGATCGGCCAACCCCGGGTGATGCTGATGGACGAACCCTTCTCCGCCCTGGACGCGCTGACCCGCGAGGAACTCTCCGGGGAACTGCAACGGGTGCACATGGAGACCGGCGCGACAGTCGTCTTCGTCACCCACTCCATCGACGAGGCGGTGCTGCTGGCCGACCGGGTGGTCGTGCTCAGCCCCCGCCCCGGCCGGATCCGCAAGATCGTCGACGTGGACATCCCGCGGCCCCGTACCCTCGGCCGCAACGCGCACCTGGCCGACGTCGCCCGGGTCAGCGCCGACCTGCACGAACTGCTGATGGAACGGGACCTGCCGGCGGCGGCCGGGGTGGAGGGACGATGACCGTGCGGGTGGCGATCTTCACCGAACCGCACCGGGGCGCCAACTACGACGACCAGCTCCGGTTCGCCCGGCTCTGCGAGGCCGGCGGGTTCGACGGGTTCCTCCGGGCCGACCACTACCGGGCGATGGGCGACGAACCCGGGCTGCCCGGCCCCACCGACGCCTGGCTGACCCTGGCCGCGCTCGCCCGCGAGACCTCCCGCATCCGGCTCGGCACCCTGGTCACCTCGGCCACCTTCCGGCTGCCCGGCCCGCTGGCCGTGATGGTCGCCCAGGTCGACCAGATGAGCGGCGGACGGGTCGAGCTGGGCATCGGCGCCGGCTGGTACGAACGGGAACACACCGCGTACGGCATCCCCTTCCCGAAGGTCGGCGAACGCTTCGACCGGCTCGCCGAGCAGTTGGAGATCGTCACCGGGCTGTGGCGCACCCCGGTCGGCGAGACGTACAGCTGGGCCGGTGAGCACTACCGGCTCGTCGACGCCCCGGCCCTGCCCAAGCCGGTCCAGCAGCCCGGCCCGCCGGTCATCGTCGGTGGCCGGGGAGCGAAGCGCACCCCCGACCTCGCCGCCCGGTACGCCGACGAGTTCAACATGCCGTTCACGTCGGTCGAGGAGACCGCCGAGGCGTACGACCGGGTACGGGAGGCCTGCGACCGGGCCGGCCGGGCCGAGTCGGGGCGGGCACCGCTGGTGCTCTCCGCCGGGATCGTGGTGGCGATCGGGCGTACCGACGCCGAGGCCCAGCGTCGGGCCGCTCCGCTGCACGTCAAGAGCGCCCTGCCGCCGGAGGACCCGGTGGTCGGCTCCCCCGCCCAACTGGTCGACCGGATCGGCGAGTTCGCCGCGATCGGCGCGACCCGGGTGCACCTGCGGCTGATCGAACTCGACGACCTCGACCACCTGGAGCTCATCGCCGCCGAGGTGCTCCCCCAACTGGACGGAACCCGATGACCGACGTGACGCACGACCTCGAACTCGGCCCGGTCGGCCAGGAGATCGTCTTCGAGAACGACCGGGTGCGGGTCTGGCACATTCGGCTGGCCCCGGGCGAGCGGCAGCCGCTGCACCGGCACGACCACCCGTACCTGGTGGTGGCGATCGAGGGCGCGAAGAACGTGGTGCAGACGGTCGACGGCACCCGGATCGACGCCGACGAACCCACCGGCGGGGTGGTCTACCGGGACCCGGGCGCCGTCCACATGCTCACCAACGTCGGGGACACGACCTACCTGGCCCGCCTGGTCGAGCTGAAGTAGTCGCTGGTAGAGCTTGGGTAACAGGTCGTCCCGGCCGCGCCGCGCCGCAGTGGCGATCGGGCGCACCGGGCCGTAACGTGCGCCACATGGCCTTTCGGACGTGGGGCAAACTGCTGCTCACCGCACTCGGGGTGAGCATGTTGGCCGGGGCCGGCCAACTCGGCATCGCGTACGGCTTCGGCATCGTCCGACTCACCGGCGACTTCACCGACGTCAACCGCTGGCCGGCCCAGCTCGCCTGGGTCGGCTGGTTCGCGGTGACCGCCGCCGTGGTCGGCGCGGTCCTCACCGGCCGGCTCGCCCGACGCGAAGGGCTACCGGAGGGCACCCCCGTCCAGCTCGCGATCTCCGGCGTCGCCGCGCTCGGCGCGCTGGTCGTCGCCCCGCTCTGCATGCAGCCCGCGCGGGCCGCCGACCTCAACGCCGTCGACCCGGTCTGGGCGGTCGGCATCTGCGCGGTCGCCGGGGCGGTGGTCGGCGCGGGAGCCGCCTCGGCCGTCCTGCTCCGGCCCCCGCTGGGCTGGAACGTCGCCCTGCTGGGTGGGACGATCTGGCTGCTCGCGCTCCTGTCGGTCGCACCGGCGGTGCTGTCCAGTGAGCCGCTGCGCACCGTACGCCTGGGGGTGCTGGAACCCTCCTGGCTCGGGGCGGACCGGGCGCAGCGGCTGGCGATGCTGCTGCTGCCCGTGATCGCGCTGGTGGCCGGCGCGGTGACCGGCGGGCTGGCCCGGCGGCGGGGACACCCCCCGCTGACCTGCGGGGCGACCGGGGTCGCCGGGCCGGTGCTGCTCGCCTTCGCCTACCTGACCGCCGGGCCGGGTGACCAGGTGGACCGGTACCAGCTCGCCCCGTACTACGGCGCGGTGATCGCGGTCGTCGCCGGCGCGCTCGGCTCGGCCGCCGCCACCGTGGCGCGCTGGCCGCTGCTGCCCGCCCGCGCCGCCCGCCGCGACGGCGGGGCGGCGATCGAGCCGACCGACATCCTCGCCCCGCTGCCGGCCGTGTCCGACCCGGCCGGCACCGCCGCGGCCGGCTCCGGCCCGGACCGGGCCACCCTGACCGGCTCCGACCCGACCGGCTCCGGCGCGGACGAGCCGGTCACCGTGGACCTGAGCGCCGCCACGGGTTCCCTCCACCCCGACCGGCAGGACGTCGCCGGGTCCCGGGCCGCCGACCGGTCGGAGGCCGGCACCGGTCCGGGGTGGCCGTCGCCCGACGTGCCCGGCACCGGTCGTCACCCGGCCCACTGGGACTGGCCTGACCCCGCCGCCACGGTCGCCGACCGGCACGCCCCCCGCGCCGTCCCGTCCCCGACCGGGGCCGTCCTGTCCGGCTCGACCCCGACCGAGCCGACTCCGACCGACCCCTGGGCCGGCGTGAAGCCAACCGGTCCGGCCCGGACCGGGATGGCCTGGCCCGGCTCCGCTCCGACCGATCCGGCTCCGGTCCCGACCGGAGTGCCCCCGACCGGCCCGGACGCGCAGACAGCGGCCCCGACGGGCCAGGACGCGACGGAAACGGCCCCGGACGGACCGGCCGGGGACGTAACGGATGCGACGTCGCCCGCCGGGGCCGGATCGGGCCGGGGCGGGTCGCCGCGAAGCCGTTCGGGACAGCGGAAGGCGGCACCGGTCGAAGCGGCACCGGTCGAACAGACCGCCAGCGAAGTCGCCGTGGACCAGGCGGCAGGCACCGGTCCCGCCGTCGGGGACGGATCCGTCGCCACGCCCAAGCCCCGCGCGAAGCGGGCCGGCCGTGCCCGGTCCACCGCGACCGGAGCCGGGGTGGTCCCCACCGGTCGACCCGAGCCCGCGCCCGGTGTCGGGGCGGACAGCATCGGGCACGACCGGCCGGCCGGCACCGGTCCGGCCGGCACCGCGACACCGGATGCCGTCGACATCGCCCCGGTCGGCACGACGGCGCCGGAAGCCACCGGCCGGGGCAGCACCGCTCCGGTCGTGCCGGCCACCGGGGACGTGCCGCCGGTGGCCGGCGTGCGGCACGTCGCGCCGGGAGGCCTTGAGGGCACCCCCCGCCCCCGCCACCACCTGCCGGATCTCGGCGGTACGGGTGTCCCGGCCGATGCCCACCGACCCGCACCGGCCCGAGCCGCCCTTCCGTTCCCTGAACCGGGCGACGCCGGGCAGCCGGACGCCCGGGAGCCGGTCAGTCTCCGCTGGGAGCCGGAGGGGTCCCACGGCACCGCACCGGGGGACGGCCAGCCCGCCGACGCCGCTCCCCACGACGCGGGCGCGCCTGAGCAGGCCGGGAAGGTCAGGGGCCGACGGGGCCTGTTCCGGCGCAACCGCCCCCCGCAGGACATCCCGGCGGACGACGCCGACCCGAAGTCGGCGACGCCGGACGACGAGTACGTCGACTGGGTCACCGGCCTGGGCAAGCCGCTGGCCGACAACGAACCGGACCGGGACAGCGGCCGACGCTCCCTGCGCACCAGCGGCCACCACCACCACCCCGACTGACCCACCCACCCCACCCCGCCCCCTCCACCCCCACCCCCGGTCCGCACCGGTTGATCAAGAGGTTTGCGTCATCCCACCCGGCAAAACCTGACGCGAACCTCTTGATCACCAAACAACAACCGGGACGAAACGGGCGGGCGGCCGCTGGGGCGCGGTGATCAAGAGGTTCATGTCATCCGCCGCGCGGAATCTGACGCGAACCTCTTGATCACCGGGGCAGGGCCGGTCAGGCGAGAGGGAGGTAGACGCGGTTGCCGGTGGAGCGGAACTCCGCCGACTTGGCCTGCATGCCCTGGGCGGCGTACTCCTTCAACTCCTGGGTGATCTTCATGGAGCAGAACTTCGGGCCGCACATGGAGCAGAAGTGGGCGGTCTTCGCCGGCTCCGCCGGGAGGGTCGCGTCGTGGTAGGACCGGGCGGTCTCCGGGTCCAGCGACAGGTTGAACTGGTCTTCCCAGCGGAACTCGAACCGCGCCTTGGACAGCGCGTCATCCCAGGCCTGCGCGCCGGGGTGCCCCTTGGCCAGGTCGGCCGCGTGTGCCGCGATCTTGTACGCGATCACACCGGCCTTCACGTCGTCCCGGTCGGGCAGGCCGAGGTGCTCCTTCGGGGTGACGTAACACAGCATCGCGGTGCCGTACATGCCGATCATCGCGGCCCCGATCGCCGAGGTGATGTGGTCGTACGCGGGGGCGATGTCGGTGGTCAGCGGGCCGAGGGTGTAGAACGGCGCCTCGTGGCACCACTCCTGCTGGAGGTCCACGTTCTCCTTGATCTTGTGCATCGGCACGTGGCCGGGCCCCTCGATCATCACCTGCACGTCGTACTCCCAGGCGATCCGGGTCAGCTCGCCCAGGGTGCGCAGCTCGGCGAACTGGGCCTCGTCGTTGGCGTCGGCGATCGAGCCGGGCCGCAGCCCGTCGCCGAGGGAGAACGTCACGTCGTAGCGGGCGAGGATCGCGCACAGCTCGCGGAAGTTGGTGTAGAGGAAGTTCTCCTCATGGTGGGCCAGGCACCAGGCCGCCATGATCGAGCCGCCCCGGGAGACGATCCCGGTGACCCGGTCGACGGCCAGCGGCACGTACGGCAGCAGCACCCCAGCGTGCACCGTCATGTAGTCCACGCCCTGCTCGGCCTGCTCGATCACCGTCTCCCGGAACACCTCCCAGCTCAGCTTGACCGGGTCGCCGCCCACCTTCTCCAGCGCCTGGTAGATCGGCACCGTCCCGATCGGCACCGGCGAGTTGCGCACGATCGCCTCGCGCGTCTCGTGGATATGCTTCCCGGTGGACAGGTCCATCACGGTGTCCGCACCCCACCGGGTGGCCCAGGTCAGCTTCTCCACCTCCTCGGCGACCGACGAGGTCACCGCCGAGGTGCCGATGTTGGCGTTGACCTTCACCAGGAACGCCTTGCCGATGATCGCCGGCTCGCACTCGGGATGGTTGACGTTGAGCGGCAGCACCGCCCGGCCGGCGGCGATCTCGTCGCGCACCAGCTCCGGCGGCAGCCCCTCCCGGATCGCCACGAACTCCATCTCCGGGGTGATCATCCCGGCGCGGGCGTACCAGAGCTGGGTGGGGCGTCTGGCGTCGACGCCGGCCAGCGGGGTGCCCGCGCCCCGGGTCGGCGCGACGTCGCCCCGCTCGGCGATCCACGGGCCGCGCAGCGGCGGCAGCCCCACCTGCGGGTCCGAACCGGGGCCGGAGGTGTCGTACAGGCGCAGCGGCGGGTTGTCCCCGGCCAGCTCCACCTCGGCGAACGGCACCCGGACGTCCGGTCGGGACCCCTCGACGTAGACCTTGCGACGTGCCTGCATGACAGCCTCCCTGATGGTCATCGGGACCAGCCGAAGTGGTCCAGCGGGCCGCGTCCCGCGCCCAGTTCCCAACCCCGCGCGCCGGTCAGCGCGCGGGTGACGTACTCCTTGGCGGTGGCGACCGCGACCGGCACCGGGTCACCGGCGGCCAGCCGGACGGCGATCGCCGCCGAGAACGAGCAGCCGGTGCCGTGGCTGTGCCGGGTGTCCACCCGGGGTGCACGCAACAGGGTGGTCGTGCCGCCGCCGGCCAGCACGTCGACCGACTCGCCGGCCGCGTCGACGTCACCGCCGGTGACCACCACGAACTCCGGCCCGCCGGCCGCCAGGGCCTGCGCCGCGGCGACCATCTCCTCGACCGTGGTCACCGGGCGTCCGGTGAGGGCGGCAGCCTCCGCGCAGTTCGGCGTCGCCACCCGGGCGTACGGCAGCAGCCGCTCGACCGCCGCCACCACCCCGAGCCGGTGTCCGCTGGTGGCGACGAGCACCGGGTCGACGACGAGGTGCGGCAGCCGGCCCGCCTTCGCCGCCTCGGCCACCGCGTCGGCGACCGCCGGGGTGCCGAGCATCCCGGTCTTCACCGCGCGCACCGCGAAGTCGGTGAGCACGCTGTCGAGCTGCTCGGTGACGGTGCGCGGCGGCAGCGGCAGCACGGCGTCCACGCCCCGGGTGTTCTGCGCGGTGACGGCGGTCAGCACGCTGGTGCCGTACGCGCCGAGGGCGGCGAACACCTTCAGGTCGGCCTGGATGCCGGCACCGCCCCCGGAGTCGGAACCGGCGATGGTGAGCACGGTCGTCGGTGTCATGTCGTCTCCTCGGGCCACGCGTCGGTGATCGGGGTGTGGTCGGCGAAGACACCGGTGAGGGCCGACGCGACCTCGGTCGGATCGGCGGCCCGCATGACCGCCCCGAGCACCGCCACCCCGACCGCGCCCGCCCCGACACACGCCGTCACCTGCTGCGGTGTCTCGATCCCGCCCAGGGCGAGCACGGGCACCGGGCTGCGCCGGACCAGGTCGCGCAGCCCGTCCGGGCGCAGCGGTGGGCCGTGGCCGGGTTTGCTGCGGGTGGGCCAGACCGGCGAGAGCGTGGCGTAGTCCTCGGTGGTCAGTCGGGCCAGCTCCGCCGCGTCGTGGCAGGACCGGCCGACCAGCCCGACTGCCGGCGGCGGGTACGGCCCGGCGGCGGGCAGGTGGACGGCCTCCCCGTCCAGCGGGTCGGGGCCGGCCACGATCAGGGTGCCGCCGCCCTGCGCCAGGACGGCCCGCAGGTCGACGGCGAGGGCGGCCCGCTCGGCGCGGGGCAGGTCCCTCTCCCGCAGCACCACCCACCGCACGCCACCGCGTACCGCCCCGGCGACGACGTCGACGAGGTCGCCGCGTGCCGCCCGCCGGTCGGTCAGCAGCACCACCCCGCGCGGGGCGGCGGGGCGGGTCACAGGTCGGGTCTTCCGTCGTCGGGGGTGGAGGCGAGGGCGTGGAAGCGGCGGGGTATCCGCCCGGCGGTGTACGCGAGCCGTCCGGCCCGTACGCCGTACCGCATGGCGGTGGCCATCGCCGTCGGGTCGGCGGCCCGGGTGACGGCGCTGGCCAGCAGCACCCCGTCACAGCCCAGTTCCATGGCGAGCGCCGCGTCGGAGGCGGTGCCGATCCCGGCGTCGAGGATCACCGGCACGTCGACGCCCTGCCGGATCAGCCGGATGTGGTGCGGGTTGGTGATGCCCAGTCCGGAACCGATCGGCGCACCGGCGGGCATCACCGCCGCGCAGCCGACGTCGGCCAGCCGGCGGGCCAGCACCGGGTCGTCGGAGGTGTACGGCAGCACGACGAACCCGTCGGCGACGAGTTCCTCGGCCGCCCGCAGCAGCTCCACCCCGTCCGGGAGCAGCGTGCGTTCGTCGCCGATCACCTCCAGCTTGACCCAGTCGGTGTCGAACGCCTCCCGGGCCAGCCGGGCCACCTTCACCGCCTCGGCGGCGGTGTGGCAGCCGGCGGTGTTGGGCAGCAGCCGCACCGCGCACCGGTCGAGCAGGTCGAGCAGGCCACCGGCGGTGCCGGGCGCGGTGTCCACGCGGCGCAGGGCGAGGGTGACCAGTCCGGTGCCGGAGGCCCGGATCGCCTGTTCCAGCACGTGCAGGTTGGCCGCGCCGCCGGTGCCGAGGATGAGCCGGGAGGTGAAGGTCCGTCCGGCGATGGTGAGGGGCATCCGGATCACCCGCCCTGGGCGGCGCTGAGCACCTCGACCCGGTCGCCGTCGCGCAGGACGGTCGCGGGCCAGCCGCCCCGGGGGACGACTTCGCCGTTGACCGCGACGGCGAGGCCGCGCCGCTGCCCGGTGACCGCGGCGACGAGGTCCGCGACGGTCGTGCCGCCGGCCAGTTCGCGTCCGACGCCGTTGACGATGAGTCGCACGTCTTCCTCCTCAGTGGAACCGGTCGGCGGTGAAGGGGGTGAGCAGCGGGTCCGGCTGACCGGTGACGATCAGGTCGGTGATCAGGTCGGCGGTGACCGGGGTGAGCACGATGCCGTGCCGGTGGTGGCCGGTGGCGGCGAGCACGCCGGGACGGTCGGGCAGCGGGCCGAGGATCGGCGCGTTGTCCGGGGTGCCGGGGCGCAGTCCGGCGGTCGCCTCGACGAGCGCGTACTCGGCGAGTTCGGGGACGAGGTCGACGGCGGCCCGGAGCAGCCGCAGCACCGCCCCGGCGGTCACCTCGGTGTCGGCGCGCTCCTCGACGGTCGCCCCGAGCACCACCTCGCCGTCGTCGCGGGGGACGAGGTAGACCGGTTCGCCGTCGGCGTACCCCCGGATGACGTGCCGGAAGCCGGGCGGGCGGTGGTCGGGCGCGCGCAGCCGCAGCACCTGGCCCTTGACCGGGCGGACCGGCAGCCCGGTCAGCGCGGCGGAGCCGCAGCCGGCGGCGACCACGACGACCGGCGCGTCCACCTCGGCCAGTCGGGTCACCGCGCCGGGCAGCAGGGTCGCGCCGGCCCGCCCGGCGGCGACCCGCAGCGCGTCGACCAGCCGGCGTGGGTCGACCTGGTGGTCGCCGGGGGCGACCGCCCCGCCGCGCAGCCGGGGGGTCAGCGCCGGTTCGCGCTCCCGCAGCTGCGAGGGCCGCAGCGCGCTGATCGGCAGCCCCAACCCCTGCTGGTACGCCCAGAGCCGGCGCGCCTCGGCCAGATCGTCCCCGGTGAGCCCGACGACGAGGGTGCCGTCGGTGCGGTACCCGAACTCCGTTCCGGTGGCTTCGGCCAGTTCGGCGGCGAAGCCCGGCCAGCGGGCGGCGGACGCGGTGAGCAGCCCGGTCAGTTCCCGTTCCCCGAAGTACGCCTCGGCGACCGGGGCGAGCATCCCGGCGGCGACCCGGGACGCGCCGGAGCCGGGGGCCGGGTCGTGTACGGACACCCGCAGGCCCCGGGTGGCGCAGCGCCAGGCGATCGCCAACCCGACCGGCCCCGCGCCCACGACGGCGACGTCGGGCCGGGTCAGCACGTCAGCGCCGCGATCAGTTCGGCGGTGGCCCGGCCCGGGTCGGCGGCGGTGGACAGCGCCCCGACCACCGCCACCCCGTACGCCCCGGCGGCCCGCAGCGCCGGCACCGTGGCGGCGGTGACCCCGCCGATGGCGATCACCGGCACGTCGACGGCCGCGACGACGGCGCGGATGCCGGCGGGGCCGATCGGGTCGGGCAGGCCGGTCTTGGTGGCGGTCGGGTGGCACGGGCCGACGCCCAGGTAGCTGGCCCCTTCGGCGACCGCCCGGGCGGCGGCGTCCGGTTCCCGGGCGGTCGCGCCGAGCACGGCGTCGGGGCCGAGGACCCGGCGGGCGGCCGCGACGGGCAGGTCGTCCGCGCCGACGTGGCCGCCCTGGGCGTCCACCGCGAGGGCGACGTGCAGCCGGTCGTTGACCAGGCAGGTCGCCCCGTACGGCGCGCAGAGCGCATGCACCCGTCGGGCCAGGTCGTACGCCTGCCGGTCGGTGGCGTCGTCGGTCACCCGGACCTGGACCACGAGGTCGGCGCGGGCCACCGGGAGGGCGGCCCGTACGACGGCGAGCGGGTCGCACCCGGGGCGGGTGTCGGTGATCAGGTGCAGTCGGCCGAGGGACGGCACGGCAACTCTCCTCCCTGCGCCGGCATTACCCGGATCAGGTTCGACGGTCGGGGGCTCCCAGCCCCCCTCTCAGCCCGGTGTACCGGGCTCCCGTGGGTCACGTGCCTGTGACCGTACGACAGATCCGCTGATCCGCCAAGGGGTGTTAGATTGATCCAGGAACGTCGATGCCTACTGTTTTGGGCTTGTATCCACATAAGCCGGAAAAGCGAGTCGCCGATACCGAATCGTTACATGCTCATGCCTTGCCGGAAACCAATCCAGCGGCGCTAATTTGTTCAACCGATCGACATTATTCCGGTGCGGAGCCTCGGCGTGGCCCGCACCTGATCGCCACCGGTGCGGACCTCGGCGGGCCCACACCGATCCGACCGGGGACGGTCTGCGGCGAGTCGTCCCCATGCCCCCACCACTGTCCAACGCGGACAAAAGGAGCATGGAGTGTCTCCATCCCGCCATCGCCGCGCACGTCGCGGTCCACTGGGTGCCGGTCTACTGGCCCTCTCCCTACTCGCCAGCGGCCTGATCGGCGGCACCGCCGCCCAGGCCGCTCCCGTCGCTGCGGCCCGGCCACAGGCCGCACCGGCACCGGCGGCGGCAGCCGCCGAACCGTTCTCGGTCCTGGTCTTCTCCAAGACCGCCGGATTCCGGCACGACGCCATCCCGGCCGGCATCGCCGCGATCCAGAAGCTCGGCACCGAGAACGGCTTCACCGTCGACACCACCGAGGACGGAGCCGCCTTCAACGACGCCAACCTGGCCAAGTACCAGGCGGTGATCTGGCTCTCCACCACCGGTGACGTGCTCGACAGCACCCAGCAGGCCGCGTTCGAGCGCTACATCAAGGCCGGCGGCGGCTACGCCGGCGTGCACGCCGCCTCCGACACCGAGTACGACTGGGCCTGGTACGGCAACCTGGTCGGTGCGTACTTCTCCGGCCACCCGGCCAACCAGCAGGCCACCGTCAAGGTCGAGGACCCCGCGCACCCGTCGACCGCCGACCTGCCGGCCCGCTGGTCCCGGTTCGACGAGTGGTACAACTTCCGCACCAACCCGCGCTCCAAGGTGCACGTGCTGGCCAGCCTGGACGAAAAGTCCTACAGCCCGGGCGCCGGCGCGATGGGCGCCGACCACCCCACCGCCTGGTGCCAGGACTACGACGGCGGTCGCTCCTGGTACACCGGCGGCGGCCACACCCAGGCGTCGTACACCGAGCCGGAGTTCCTCAGCCACCTGCTCGGCGGTATCCGCACCGCGGCCGGGGTCGAGAACGCCGACTGCGGCGCCACCAAGACCGCGAACTTCGAGAAGGTCACCCTCGACAGCAACACCAACAACCCGATGGAGCTGGACATCGCTCCCGACGGCCGGGTGTTCTACGCCGAGCGCGACGGCCGGGTGCAGATCGTCAAGCCGGACACCGGCAACACGGTCACCGCGACCCGGCTGGACGTCTTCACCGGCAACGAGGACGGCCTGCTCGGGTTGCGCCTCGACCCGGACTTCACCACCAACAAGTGGATCTACCTGTACTACGCCCCGGCCGGTGGCGCCCCGCGCAACTACCTGTCCCGGTTCACCGTCAACGGTGACACCATCGACAAGGCCACCGAGAAGGTCGTGCTCCAGGTCGACACCCAGCGAAACACCTGCTGCCACGCCGGCGGCAGCATGACCTTCGACTCGAAGGGCAACCTCTACCTCGCCACCGGCGACAACACCAACCCGTTCGAGTCGAACGCGTTCACGCCGATCGACGAGCGGGCCGGGCGGCAGGACTACGACGCGCAGCGCAGCGCCGGCAACACCAACGACCTGCGCGGCAAGGTGATCCGGATCCACCCGGAGGACGACGGCACCTACACCGTCCCGGCGGGCAACCTGTTCGCCCCGGGCACCGCGAAGACCCGTCCGGAGATCTTCGGCATGGGCTTCCGTAACCCGTTCCGGATCGGCGTCGACCAGAAGACCGACACCCTCTACGTCGCCGACTACGGGCCGGACGCCTCGGCGGCCAACCCGAACCGCGGCCCCGAGGGCCTGGTGGAGTGGAACATCGTCGCCACCGCCGGCAACTACGGCTGGCCGTACTGCACCGGCAACAACAAGGCGTACAACGACTACACCTTCCCGTCCGGGCCGAGCGGGGCGAAGTTCGACTGCGCCGCGCCGGTCAACGACTCGCCCAACAACACCGGCCTGACCAACCTGCCGCCGGCCATCCCGGCGACCGTGGACTACGGCTACGCCGGCGACCCGCGCTTCCCCGAGATCGGTGGCGGCGGTGCCCCGATGGGCGGCCCGGTCTACCGTTACGACGCCGACAGCACGTCGGGCCGCAAGTGGCCGGCGTACTACGACGGCAAGGCGCTGCTCGGCGAGTGGAACCAGTCGAAGATGTACACGATGCAGGTCAGCGCGGACGGCAAGACGCTGATCGACATCAACCAGCTGCTCACCGGCATGCCGATGGTCCGCCCGATGGACTTCGAGTTCGGTCCGGACGGCGCGCTCTACATGATCGAGTGGGGCACCGGCTTCGGCGGCAACAACGACGACTCCGGGGTCTACCGGATCGACTACACCGCCGGTGACCGCGCCCCGATCGCCGAGGCCAGCGCCGACCCCACCTCCGGAGCCGCCCCGCTGACCGTGAAGTTCTCCAGCGCCGGGTCCCGTGACCCGGACGGCGGCACGCTGACCTACGCGTGGAAGTTCGGTGACGGGCAGACCTCCACCGAGGCGAACCCGACCCACACCTACACCGCGGCCGGTGACTACACCGCGCAGCTCACCGTGACCAACCCCAAGGGCCGTACCGCCGTGGCGAACGTGCCGGTGACGGTCGGCAACACCGCCCCGACGGTGACCATCGAGTTCCCGCCCAGCGGCGGTTTCTTCGACTGGGGCGACCAGGTCAAGTACACGATCAAGGTGACCGACCCGGAGGACGGCACCGTCGACTGTGACCGGGTGCAGCTCCAGGTGCTGCTCGGCCACGACGAGCACGCCCACCCGCTGGAGCAGCACACCGGCTGCACCGGCACGGTGCAGACCTCGCTGGCGTCCGGGCACGGCGCGGAGGCCAACGTCTTCGCGGTCTTCGAGGCCACCTACACCGACGACGGCGGCACCGGCGGCGCCGGCCCGCTGACCGGTCGGGCGATCGAGATCCTCCAGCCCAAGCGCAAGCAGGCCGAGTACTACACGGCCACCGGGCGGGCCCCGGGCAGCACCGGCGGCGGTGACCCGGGCGTGCAGAAGGAGACCACCACCGACCCCGCCGGTGGCGGCCAGAACATCGGCTTCATCGAGGACGGCGACTGGTGGTCGCTCGTCCCGGCCAACCTGACCGGGGTCGAGCAGATCCGGTTCCGGGTGGCCTCCGAGGTCCAGGGCGGCCGGATCGACGTGCACGCCGGTGCCGTCGACGGTCCGGTGGTGGCCACGGCCACCGTGCCGGGCACGGGCGGCTGGCAGCAGTTCGTCGACGTGACCGCGCCGGTGACGGCCGGCGCGGAGGGCTCGCTGTACTTCGTCGCCAAGGACCCGGCCGGTGGCGCGGGTTCGCTGTTCAACGTCAACTGGATGGACTTCATCGGCCGGGGCGTCACCGACAACGCGCCGCCGCAGGTGACGGCCACCGCCACCCCGGCGACCGGCACCGCGCCGGTCACCGTGACCTTCACCGGCACGGCCACCGACACCGAGGGTGACACCCCGCTGACGTACGCCTGGGACTTCGGTGACGGCGGGACGGCGACGACCCTGAACGCCACCCACACCTACACCACCCCGGGCACCTTCACCGCCACCCTGACGGTGACGGACAAGCGGGGCGCGAAGTCCTACGCGACCGTCCCGGTCAAGGTGGACGCGCCGAACAACTCCTGCCTCGGGGCGCGGTCGGACGAGTTCACCGGCAACACCCTGAACAAGGACCGCTGGTCGGTGGTCCGGGAGAACCAGCTCTACTCGGTCTCCGGCGGGTCGCTGCGGCTGCCCACCTCCTCCGGTGACCTGTACGGCTCCCGTAACGACGCGACCAACCTGGTGCTCCAGCCCGCACCCAGCGGGGCCTGGCAGGCCACCACGAAGGTCACCGTGCCCGTCAGCGCCGACTACCAGCAGGCCGGCCTGCTGATCTACGGCGACGACGACAACTACGCCAAGGTGGACCTGCTCTACGGCGGTTCGCGCAAGGTGGAGTTCATCCGGGAGACCGCCGGTACGCCGCGTAACGACTCGGCGGACGCCGTGGCCGCCCCGGCCGGTGACACCATCTGGCTGCGGCTGATCAGCGACGGCACCAACCTGACCGCGCAGTTCTCGACCGACGGCACCACGTTCACCCCGGTCGGCCGGTCCGCCGCGCTGGCCGGCATCACCAACCCGCGGATCGGCCTGCTCGCCCTCAACGGCGGCACCACCGCCCCGGTGGTGGACGCGGTGTTCGACTCGTTCCTGGTCTCGCCGGACGCCCCGGCCGGCCCGGTGGACCCGTCGGACGAGTTCACCGGCACCACGCTGGACAAGTGCCGGTGGAACGCGGTGCTGCGGGAGGACCCGGCCGGTTACCGGGTGGCCGACGGCGCACTGAAGATCGACGTGCCGTCCGGTGACATCTACGGCACCAGCAACACCGGGCCGACGAACTTCATCCTCCAGACCGCGCCGAGCGGCGACTGGACCCTGGAGACGAAGGTCGACGGCAGCGCGCTGGCCGAGCAGTACCAGCAGGCCGGCCTGATCGTCCACGCCGACGACGACAACTACGTCAAGTTCGACTACATCGTGGACAACCAGGCCGGGCAGGCGGTCTCCCGGCGGATCGAGTTCCGCGGGGAGCTCGGCGGGGTGACGCAGAACCCGCAGCCGCAGGTCTCCAACCTGACCTCGGCGGTGTGGTACCTGCGCCTCGCCCGCGCCGGTGACACCTTCACCGCGTCCTACTCGGCCGACGGGCAGGAGTGGACCACGTTCGAGACGGTGACGAACGCCGCCGTCGGGGCCACCCCGAAGGTCGGCCTGTTCACCCTCGGCGCGAACGCGGCCACCTCGAAGACGGCCTCGTTCGACTACTTCCGGCTCTCCACCAAGGCGGCCGACACGACCGCCCCGGTGACCACGGCCACCGTCTCCGGCACCCCGACCGAGGGCTGGTACACCGGCCCGGTCACGGTGACGCTGGCGGCGGCCGACGAGGCCGGCGGTAGCGGGGTGGCGAGCACCGAGTACCAGCTCGACGGGGCCACCACGTGGACCGCGTACACCGGGCCGGTGCCGGTCACCGGGGACGGCACCCACGAGGTGCGGTTCCGCTCGACCGACGCCGCCGGCAACGTGGAGGCGACGAAGAAGGTCGCCGTGAAGATCGACGCCACCGCGCCGGTCAGCTCGGCGTCGTTCGCCCCGGCCAACGACGACGGCTGGCACAACGGCACCGTCCCGGTGGTGATCACCTCCACCGACGCCGGTTCCGGGGTGAAGAAGCTGGAGTGGTCGCTCGACGGCGGCGCCTGGACGGCGTACACCACGCCGGTCGAGGTGACCGGGGACGGCACGCACGAGCTGCTGTACCGGGCCACCGACGCCGCCGGCAACGTCGAGGCGCTGAAGTCGGCGGTCGTGAAGATCGACGGCACCAAGCCGACGCTGCTGGTCTCCGGCATCGCCGACGGCCAGCTCTACGGTGACAGCCAGGACGTCCGGATCTCGTGGCAGGCGGTCGACCCGACCTCCGGCATCAAGACGACCTCCGGCGTGCTGGACGGCCGGGCGTACACCAGCGGCACCCTGCAGGCGCTGTACGAGCTGCCGCTCGGCCTGCACGAGCTGACGGTGACCGCGACCGACAAGGCGGGCAACACCACCACCTCGACGGTCCGGTTCTTCGTCACCACCTCGTTCCGGGACATGCAGAACCTGCTGGACCGGTTCAAGGCGACCGGACGACTCACCACCAAGGCGCACCGTCAGCTGTCCAACAAGCTGGACGCGGTGCGGGAGTCCGAGGCGGCGGGCAACGACAAGCGGGCGGTGCAGCAGTTGACCGCCTTCAAGGCGTTGGCCACCGACACCGCGGTGGTGACCGACACCGACGTGCGGGACGTGCTGGTCCGTGACGCCGACGCCATGATCGTCCGGCTCGGCGGCGCGGCCACCAAGGCCGGCGTCAAGGCGAACGACAACAAGTCGGTCGACGGGGCCGGCCGGCTCGGTGCCGACCCCACCCGGATCGCCGAGGGCGGTTCGCTGTAAGGAGCACCACGGGGCCGCTCCCACCGTCGACACCGACGGTGGGGGCGGCCCCTCCACATCGGAAGGGAGACGTCGATGCGTACCTTCAGAGCCCTCGCCGCGCTGGTCGTGGCGGCCCTGGTGGCCCTGCCGGCAGGGCCGGCGGCGGCGCACGGCGGGAAGGTCAAGCTGACCGTGGCCGGTGACGGTGCCGGCGGGGTGACCGTGATGGCCGTGTACGCCGACGGGCACCGGCTGGACCAGCCGGTCCGGCTCACCCTGACCGCCGAGGGCGAGGGTGGCCGGACGGCCGGGCCGGTGCAGATCGAGCCGTCCGGGGAGGGTCAGGGCTTCTACAGCAGCGGCCCGCTGCTCTCCCCCGGCGACTGGCGGGTGACGGTCAGCGCCCCCGCGCCGTACCGGAGCACGGCGACCGCGCAGGTGCAGGCCCGGGTGGCCCAGTCGCCGTCGCCGGTCGCCGCCGAACGCCCGGCCGCCGCACCGCGGGAGGCCGGAGCCGGCTGGTGGCGGTGGCTGGCCGGCGGGCTCGCCGTGCTGGTCGTCGCCGGGTCGACGCTGCTGTGGTGGCGTCGCCGGGCGCACCCCGGGCCCGGCGGACCGGTCGGCCTGGACGGCTGACCACCCCGTCACCGGTCGGGCCCGGACACCGCGACGGTGTCCGGGCCCGACCGTGTCCGGCCGGTGTGCTCAGAGCAGGGCGTCCAACGCGTCGAGGTCGTCGTCGGTGGGTTGCCAACCACCGGCGGCGGCGTTCGCGCGGACCTGCTCGGCGGTGGTGGCGCCGGCGATGACCGAGGCCACCGCCGGGCGGGCGGCCAGCCCGCCGATGGCCACCTGGAGCAGCGTCAGCCCCCGCTGCTGCGCATACGTCTCCAGCGCCTCGATGGTGTCCCAGCGGGCGGCGGCGAGCCGTTCGGCGTACCGGCCGCCACCGGCGAGGCGGCTGCCGGCGGGCGGGGCGCTGTCGCGCCGGTACTTGCCGGTGAGCAGGCCGTTGGCCAGCGGGAAGAACGGCAGCAGTCCGAGGCCGAACCGCTCGCAGGCCGGGATGATCTCGACTTCGGCGTCCCGGTGGAGCAGGTTGTAGTGGTTCTGCGCGCTGATGAACCGGGTCAGCCCGCGGGTCTTCGCCGTCCAGTCGGCGTCGGCGATCTGCCAGCCGGAGAAGTTGGAGTTGCCCAGGTAGCGGACCTTGCCGGCGCGGACCAGGTCGTCCAGCGCGGCGAGCGTCTCGTCGACCGGGGTGTCCGGGTCGGGCTCGTGCAGCTGGTACAGGTCGATGTGGTCGGTGCCGAGCCGGCGCAGCGACGCCTCGACGGCCCGCACCACGTACCGCCGGGAGCCGCGTACCCCGAAGTCGCGGCCGTTGCGCCCGCCCATCGACATGCCGAACTTGGTGGCCAGCACCACGTCGTCCCGCCGGCCCTTGAGGGCCTGCCCGAGCAGTTCCTCCGAGCCGCCCGGCGGCTCGCCGTAGATGTCGGCGGTGTCGAAGAAGGTGATCCCGGCGTCGAGCGCGGCGTCGACCACCGCCCGGGTGCCGTCGATGTCGAGCTTGCGGCCGAAGTTGTTGCAGCCGACGCCGACCACGGACACCACGAGCCCGGAGTCGCCCAGCCGGCGGTAGGTCATCTCAGTCACGAGATCCACCCTATGCCGCCCGGACCGGCCCCGACCGGCGACGACCACGCCCGGTGACCGGTCGTGGTCGCCTGCTCACGGGCGGCGCGGCCGGCTCAGCCCACGTCCCAGACCGGCTCCGGGGTCTCCACCACGTCACCGTCGCCCCGGAACAGCACGAACCTGTCGAAGGACCTGGTGAACCAGCGGTCGTGGGTGACCGCCACCACCGTACCGGCGAACGCCGCCATTCCCGCCTCCAACGCCTCCGCCGAGGCCAGGTCGAGGTTGTCGGTCGGCTCGTCGAGCAGCAGCAGGGTGGCCCCGGACAGTTCCAGCAGCAGCACCAGGAACCGGGCCTGCTGGCCGCCGGAGAGGGTGCCGAACCGCTGGTCTCCCTGGCCGGCCAGCTCGTAGCGGCTCAGCGCCGCCATCGCCGCGTGCCGGTCCATCCCGTCCCGGTGCTCGTCACCGCGCCACAGCACCTCGACCAGGGTCTTCGCCATCAGCTCGGGCCGGTCGTGGGTCTGCGAGAAGTGTCCCGGCCGGACCCGGGCGCCCAGCCGGACCAGTCCGGCGTGCGCCACCGGGGCCAGGGCGGCGGCCCCGTCCACCGGGCCGTTGGCCGGGTCGGGGTCGGTGCCGCCCCGGGCCAGCAGGCGCAGGAAGTGCGACTTGCCGGTGCCGTTGGCCCCGAGCACCGCCACCCGGTCGCCGTACCACAGCTCCAGGTCGAAGGGATAGGTCAGGCCGTCCAGCTCCAGCTGCTCGCAGATCACCGCGCGCTTGCCGGTCCGCCCGCCGGCCAGCCGCATCCGGATGTCCTGGTCCTTCGGGGGTACGGGCGGCGGCCCGGCCTCCTCGAACTTGCGCAGCCGGGTCTGCGCCGCCTGGTACCGGGAGGCGAGCCCGTCGTTGTACGCGGCCTTCTGCTTGTACATCAGCATCAGCTCACGCAGCTTCTGGTGCTCCTCGTCCCAGCGGCGGCGCAGCTCGTCGAGGCGGGCGTGCCGGGCCGTGCGGGCGTCGTGCCAGCTCGCGAAGCCTCCCGGGTGCACCCAGGCGCTGCCCCCTTCGACGGCGACCACCCGGTCGGCGGTGTGCGCGAGCAGTTCCCGGTCGTGCGAGACGTACAGCACCGACTTGGTGGACTCGCGCAGCCGCTGCTCCAGCCAGCGTTTGCCGGGCACGTCGAGGAAGTTGTCCGGCTCGTCGAGCAGCAGCACCTCGTCGGGGCCGCGCAGCAGCAACTCCAGGGCGAAGCGCTTCTGCTGCCCGCCCGACAGGGTGCGTACCGGCCGGTCCCGGGAGGCGTCCCAGGGCAGGTCGAGCACGGTGGTGGTGACGGTGTCGAAGAGCACCTCGGCGTCGTACCCGCCGGCCTCGCCCCAGGCGGCCAGCGCGTCGGCGTACGCCAGTTGGGCCTTGCCGGCGGCGGTGCTGTACTTGCCGCGCAGCTCGGCCTCGCGCATGGCCCGTTCGGTGTCGGCGAGCCGGTGGCCGGCCGCGCGCAGCGCCGGTGGGGCCAGCGACAGGGCCAGGTCGGCAAGCGTCGACTCGTCGCCGATCATGCCGATGAACTGCCGCATCACGCCGAGCCCACCGGACCGGGCGACCACGCCGGTCCGCACCGGCAGGTCACCGGCCACCATCCGGAGCAGCGTCGTCTTACCGGCGCCGTTCGGCCCGACCAGGGCGACCTTGGCGCCCTCACCGACCCGGAACGACACGTCGGCGAAGAGTTCCCGACCGTCCGGGAGGATGTGCCCGACCGCTGCCACGTCCACGTATCCCACGTCGGCATCCTGCCCGAGGCGTGCGGCCGGGCGACACTCGATTACCGGGTGACCCGCAGCACCCGGTAGCCCCGCTGGCTGGCCTGCCGCACGACGGTGAATCCCTCGTCGACCAGCCAGCGGTGCAGCGAGTCACCGCCGAGGTGCCGGGCCACCACCAGCCAGCCGACGCCGTCGGGGGCGAGCCGGGGCAGCCAGCGGCGCAGCAGGGCGTGCAGTTCGGGCTTGCCGATGTGGATCGGCGGGTTGGACCAGATCTGGGCGAAGGTGACCCCGGCCGGCACCTCGTCCGGGGCGACGGCGTGCACCCGGTCGGCGGCGTCGACGCGGGCGGCGTTCGCGGCGGTCAGTTCGCGGGCCCGCGCGTTGACGTCGACCGCCCACACGGTGGCGGTCGGTGCGAGGTCGGCCAGCACGCAGCTGATCGGCCCGAACCCGGAGCCGATGTCGAGCAGGTGGCCGCCGGTGCCGGCGGTCGGCAGCTCGGCCTTGCGCAGCAGTACGGCGGTGCCGGGGTCGAGCCGGGCGGCGGAGAAGACCCCACTGGCGGAGGCGAGCGTGTAGTCGCGCCCGGCGACGTGGAACTCGACCTCGCGGGGGTGGGCCGGGGCGCTGGGCTCCGGGGTGAAGTAGTGGTCGCCGGTCACCGGGGCATTCTTCCACCGGCCCGGACCGGTCCTGTCGTCGGCGGTCGGGGTGTGCCCGCCGGGCCGCCGGGGCGGCCGGGCCGATCGACCCGACGCGCCATGCGCGGTATTTCCTAATTTTATCCCCTAAAGGGGCAATGAACCCTACTCTGGGCGACATGGTATATCGGTACGAGTCCGCTGAGGACGCGTTTGAGGAGAACCCGCGGCCCGGGGCGGACCTGCCGCTGGGGCAACCCGGCCCGACCGCACCGGCCGGGCCCTCCCCGTCCCGCTTCCCGGCCCCCTCCCTGCCCCGGACCACCCGGCCGACGCCGCCGGAGGCCGATCCCGTCCCGATCCGGTCCGCCGTCCAGGTCCCCGCCCCGACGTCTGCGCCGCAGCGGTCCCGGTCCCGCCGCTCCGGCGACGCCCGCGGCGGCCGGCTCTGGCAGATCGCCGTCGGCGGGGCGGCGGTGCTGATGCTGCTCGGCCTCTGCGGCATCGGCGGTGCCCTGCTGCTCATCGACCGCACCGCCACCGACGACCCGGCGCAGAACGGGGCCGCGCCGACGGCGACGGTGAGCACTGCCCCGACCGACCAGGCCATCGGTCCGCTGGACTCCCGGGACGTCGACCGGCAGCCGTTGACCGTCAAGGAGGTCTTCCCCGACAAGACCCTGGTCGTCGGCGTCGACCGGCACGAGTACCAGGTGCTCAAGACCCAGGCCGGCGCGAACTGCGCCGTGGCCGCCACCGGTGAGATCGCCGACCTGCTGGTAACCCTCGGGTGCAGCCAGGTGGTCCGGGCCACCCTGCGCTCCCCCGACGGCGACCACCTGCTCACCGCCGGCCTGCTCAACCTGACCGACCTGGCCACCGCGCAACGCGTCCGGGAACGGATCAGGCCGCTGCTCGACGACCAGCGTGGCCGGTTCCGGGGCATGCCCGCCGGGGAGGACACCGAATCGGTCGCCACCGCCGCCGCTCGCGTCGCCTGGCAGGTACGCGGCCACTACGTCGCCTACTGCCTGGTCACCCGGGACGACGCCGGTGCCGTCCCGGCCGGTGACCGCGACGTCCGCGAGATCATCTACGACCTGATCGAGCTGCACCTGGACAAGGGGGTGCTGGACCGTCGCGCGGCCGGCGTCAGCGTGGACCAGCCCACCGCCAGGGCCACCGGCGCCTCGGCCACCCCGTCCGCCGGGACCCGCCGGACGCCCACCGCCTCCCCGCGCGGCGACGACCCGGACACCGGCGAACTGCCAGGCGACTGACCGCCGGCGACGCAGGCCCGGCCGGAGCGGCCGGGCCTGCGTCTGAGGAGCCGGCCTGGGACTGGCCGGCGGCGGACCCGGTCGCTACGCCGGTTCGACGGGCAACCAGAGTTCGTGGGTCGCACTGCCGTGGTCGTCCATCGGCTCGGGCACCGCGACGATCTCCGGGCCGGGCCGCAGCCGCCACGGGTTGAAGGGGAACCACCCGGTCGCGGCAGCCGCCCAGGTCCGCTGCAGGGTCTGCGGATACGGACCCACGACCCGGATGACCACCCAACAGCCCGCCGGCACCTCGATGACGTCCAGGTCGGCCGGGACCGGGGTGCTCCGGGACACGGCCACCCCGTGCAGGTACGTCAGCTCGCTGTCCTCGTCGTAGTCCGCGTCCAGGTCGTCGCAGACCGCGAGCAGACCGGCCGGCTCGGCGTCACCGAGTGTCTTCAGGCGCAGGTGCTCCCGCGCCGGCAGCGCCGCGACGTGCCGCTGGATGTACGGGTTGACGCCCCGGTGGATCAGGGGGACCCGGGTGGCGTGCCCCACGAGCCGGAATGCGGGACGGCCGACGATGCGGGTGTCCATGCGTTCGCTCCCTTCGGCGCTGCGGCGGAACCTGAGCCCTGGCCCCGGACGACCCGGTCGGTCGTTCGTATCGTGGGCCGGCGCGCAGGCGGCACACCCGACAGAAGCGGAGCGGGAAGTGTCGGGCGACCGGGACCGGCGCCGCCACACCATGGGCGCATGGACGACACGACACTGGTATCCCGGTTCCTTCACGACGGTTTCGTGAAGCTGGCGGGCGCCGTCGCGCCGCGCGTGGCCACGGACTGCGCGCGGCTGCTGTGGCGGGAGACCGGCTGCGACCCGGACGACCCGGCCACCTGGACGAAGCCCGTGCACTGGGTGCCCGGCATGGCGCAGGGTCCGTTCGCCGCCGCACCCAACTCCCCGTTCCTGCACCACGCGTACGACCTGCTCGTCGGCGCGGGACGCTGGGAGCCGCGCTACTCACTGGGCACGTTCCCGTTGCGCTTCCCGCACCCCGACGAGCCGGACGACGCGGGCTGGCACATCGAGGGCAGCTACCTGCCGGAGGGCGCGAACTGGTACTTCACGAACATCCGCTCCCGGGGTCGGGCCCTGCTGATGCTGTTCCTGTTCAGCGAGGTCGGTGACGAGGACGCGCCGACCCGGATCAGGGTCGGCTCCCACCTCGACGTGCCGAGGGTGCTCGAAAAGTACGGGGAGGACGGGGCGAGCGGACTCGACCTCGCGCCCGACCTGGTGGCGGCGTCGGACCACCGGCCGGTCGCCCTGGCCACCGGGTCCCCGGGGGACGTCTTCCTCTGCCATCCGTTCCTGGTGCACGCGGCGCAGCCGCACCACGGGACGCGACCGCGCTTCATGGCCCAGCCGCCGCTGATGCCGGCGGCACCGTACGAACTGGACCGGCCCGACGGCGCGTACTCGCCCGTGGAGATCGCGATCCGCCGGGGACTCGGGCACGACACCCCCGACCCCGAGGTGCCGGGGAGGCGGGACCACCGGTGAGCGGGCGGGTGAGTGGCCGCAACGCGCGGTTCCAGCAGTGGGAGGCCCTGCTGCGCAACCGGACCAAGCGGCAGCGTCGCGGCGAGTTCCTCGTGCAGGGGGTACGCCCGATCGCCATGGCCGTCGAACACGGCTGGCAGGTCCGGGAGCTGCTGTACGACGCCGCCGCAAGGTTGTCCGGCTGGGCCCGCGACACCCTGGACACCGTCCCGGCCGAGCGGTACGCCGTCTCCCCCGAACTGATGCACGAGCTGGGCGGCAAGGCGGACACGGTGCCCGAGCTGCTGGCCGTGGTCGCCCTACCGGAGGACGACCTGCGCCGCATCCCCACCGGGCCGACCATGCTCACCGTCGTGTTCGACAGGCCCGCCAGCCCCGGCAACATCGGCACCCTCATCCGGTCCGCGGACGCCTTCGGTGCGTCCGGCGTCATCGTCACCGGCCATGCCGCCGACGTGTACGACCCGAAGGCGGTACGGGCGAGCACCGGCTCGCTGTTCGCGCTGCCCGTGGTCCGGGCACCCTCGCACCAGACGGTGCTGTCCTGGGTGGCCGACGTACGGGCCGGCGGTGTCCGCCTCGGCATCGCTGGTGCCGACGAGCACGCCGCACTGGATGCCGCCGACTACGACTTCACGCAGCCCACGCTGACCCTGATCGGCAACGAGACCAACGGTCTGAGCGCCGGTTGGCGGGACGCCTGCGACCAGCTCGTCCGGGTGCCGATGTCCGGGGCCGCCAGTTCCCTGAACGCGGCGGCCGCCGCGACCGTCGTGCTCTACGAGTCGGCACGCCAGCGCAGCGCCGCCGCGCGCCGGTAGCACCGGGTCAGGACTCCACCGGCAGCCGCAACCGGCGGGTCCGGTCGGCGCGGTCGGCGTAGTCGGCCGGGTCGGCCGGGTAGCCGACGGCCACCAGGGTCAACCCGTGCGCCGGGGCGACCGTCACCTCGCTGGAGCGTTCCCGCCGGGCGAGCAGCCCCGCCGGCCACCCGACCGGACGTCGACCGTCCCCGGCGGTCAGCATCGCCCCCACCAGGCTGCGCACCATCGCCTGGCAGAACGCGTCGGCCTGCACGGTGGCGACCAGGATGCCGTCCGGGTCCCGCCGCCAGTCCAGCCGGGTCACCTCGCGCACCGTCGTGGCGTTCTCCTTGCGCCGGCAGTACGCGGCGAAGTCGTGCTCCCCCACCAGGCCGGCCGCCGCGACGTTCAGGGCGGCCGGGTCCAACGCCCGGGGCCAGGCGAGGGTGTCCCGCCGCCGCAGCGGCTCGGCACCCCACGGGGCGTCGGTCACCCGGTACTCGTACCGGCGGAAGGTCGCCGAGAAACGGGCGTCAAAGTCGGCGGGTACCTCCGTCATCGCCCGGACCCGGACGTCACCGGGGAGCAGCCGGGCCAGCCGGCGCAGCAGCCGCTCCCGGTGCTCCGCCCACACGGCGGCGGGCAGGTCGAGGTGGCAGACCTGCCCGGTGGCGTGCACCCCGGCGTCGGTGCGCCCGGCCACGGTCAGGCCGGTCACGGTGTCCGCCCCGAGCACCAGGTCCAGTGTCGCGACCAGCACCCCGGCCACCGTGCGCCGGGTCGGCTGGGCGGCCCAGCCGGAGAAGTCGGTGCCGTCGTACGAGACGTCCAGCCGTAGCCGGGTCCGCTCGTCCATCTCGTACCTCCGGTTCACGACGTCGGGCCCGGCACCCCAGGAAGGGATGCCGGGCCCGACGGTGCTGCCGTTGCTCAGGCCTTCTTCTCGGTGGCCTCGGTCTCGGTAGCCTCGTCGCTGTCCTCGCGGGCGGCGGCGGTGTCACCGGACGCCGAGACCGGCGCCTCGGAGTCCTGGTCGGCCTGGGCCGCCGGGGTCTCCTCGGCCGGGGCGAGCGCCTCGACCTTGTCCTGCTGGGCGGCCTTGCGGGCGGCGGTCTTCCTGTTCGCCTTCGGCTCGGCGACCTGAAGCTCCTCCACCAGCTCGATGATCGCCATCGGAGCGGCGTCACCCTTGCGCGGGCCGGTCTTCACGATCCGGGTGTAGCCACCGTTGCGGTTGGCGTACCGGGGCGCGATCTGGTCGAACAGGGAGTAGACCACGTCCTTGTCCTTGACGACGCCCAGCACCCGCCGCCGCGAGGCGAGGTCGCCGCGCTTGGCCTTGGTGATGAGCTGCTCGGCCAGCGGGCGCAGCCGCCGGGCCTTCGTCTCGGTGGTCTGGATCTTGCCGTGCTGGAACAGCGCGGTGGCCAGGTTGGCCAGCATCAGCCGCTCGTGCGCGGGGCTGCCGCCGAGGCGGGGGCCCTTGGTGGGCGTGGGCATGCTTGGTGCTCCTCAGGTGTGGCGGCAGCGCGGACTAGAGCTGCTCGGTCTCGCGATAGTCGTCGGTGTCGTAGTCGGCCTCACCGAAGGCGTCCACGACGTGTGCCGGGTCGAAGTTCGGGGCCGAATCCTTCAGCCCCAGACCCATCCCGGCGAGCTTCATCTTGACCTCGTCGATCGACTTCTGACCGAAGTTGCGGATGTCGAGGAGGTCGGCCTCGGTACGCCCGATCAGCTCACCAACGGAGTTGATGCCCTCGCGCTTGAGGCAGTTGTAGGAGCGGACGGTGAGGTCCAACTCCTCGATCGGCAGGGCGAGGTCGGCCGCCAGCTGGGCGTCCTGCGGGGACGGCCCGATGTCGATGCCCTCGGCGGTCTCGTCCAGCTCCCGGGCCAGCCCGAACAGCTCCACCAGCGTCGAACCGGCGGAGGCCAGCGCGGTACGCGGGCCCATCGACGGCTTGGTCTCGACGTCGATGATCAGCCGGTCGAAGTCGGTCCGCTGCTCGACACGGGTCGCCTCGACGCGGTAGGTCACCTTCAGCACCGGCGAGTAGATCGAGTCGACCGGGATCCGGCCGATCTCGGCGCCGGCCTGCTTGTTCTGCGCCGCCGTCACGTAGCCACGACCCCGCTCGACGGTCAGCTCCATGTCGAGCCGGCCCTTGCCGTTGAGGGTGGCGAGCTTCAGGTCGGGATTGTGCACCGAGACCCCGGCCGGGGGCTGGATGTCACCGGCGGTCACGTCGCCCGGCCCCTGCTTGCGCAGGTACATGCTGACCGGCTCGTCGTGCTCGGAGCTGACGCAGAGCTCCTTGATGTTCATGACGAGCTCGACCACGTCCTCCTTGACCCCGGGGATCGTGGTGAACTCGTGCAGCACACCGTCGATCTTGATCGAGGTGACCGCGGCACCCGGGATGGACGACAGCAGCGTGCGCCGCAGCGAGTTGCCCAGGGTGTAGCCGAAGCCGGGCTCCAGCGGCTCGATGGTGAACCGGGAGCGGGTCTCGTTGATCGACTCTTCGGAGAGAGACGGTCGCTGGCTGATGAGCATTTCTTCTCTTCTCTTCCGGGACGCCCGCTATATGACGTCCACGACACGAACTGTTCCGGTGGCCCGCCCCGAAGGACGGGCCACCGCAACGAGCCCTTACTTGGAGTAGAGCTCGACGATCAGCTGCTCCTGGACCTGGGTGTCGATCACCTGGCGGGCCGGGAGCGAGTGCACCAGGACCTTCATCTGGCTCGGGATCGCCTCCAGCCACGCCGGAACGGTCTTCGAGCCGGCCTGGGCCTGCGCCACGATGAACGGGGTGAGCTCCTTGCTCTTGCCCCGGACCTCGATGATGTCGTGCTCCTTGACGCGGTACGACGGGATGTCGACCTTCTTGCCGTTCACGGTGAAGTGACCGTGCTTGACAAGCTGGCGGGCCATGTCCCGGGAGTGCGCGTACCCGGCCCGGTAGACCACGTTGTCGAGCCGCGACTCGAGGATCTGCAGGAGGACCTCACCGGTCTTGGCCTGCTTGGCCACGGCCTCCTCGTAGTACCCGCGGAACTGCTTCTCCAGCACGCCGTACACGCGGCGGGCCTTCTGCTTCTCGCGGAGCTGGAGCAGGTACTCCGTCTCCTTCGTGCGGCCACGGCCGTGCTGTCCGGGCGGGAACGGCCGGGACTCGAACGGGCACTTCGGGCCATCGCACTTGCTGCCCTTGAGGAACAGCTTCATCTTCTCCCGCCGGCAACGGCGGCAGTCAGCACCGGTGTAACGAGCCATCTCTCTCTAACCTCTCAGACCCGGCGACGCTTCGGCGGACGGCACCCGTTGTGCGGCTGCGGGGTGACGTCGGCGATCTGGCCGACCTCGAGCCCGACTGCCTGCAGCGAACGGATGGCGGTCTCCCGGCCGGAGCCGGGACCCTTGACGAACACGTCGACCTTGCGCATGCCGTGCTCCATCGCCCGGCGCGCGGCGGCCTCGGCGGCCAGCTGCGCGGCGAACGGAGTCGACTTGCGGGAGCCCTTGAAGCCGACCTGGCCGGCGGAGGCCCAGGAGATGACCGCACCGGTCGGGTCCGTGATGGACACGATGGTGTTGTTGAACGTGCTCTTGATGTGCGCCTGCCCGTGGGCGACGTTCTTGCGTTCCTTGCGCCGGACCTTCTTGACTGCGGCTCCGGCACGAGCCTTCGGTGGCATAAGTCTTCTGCGCTCCTGTATGGGTTCTCGATCGGCTGCTGGCTCTTGGCCTGGGCGCCGGCGTGGGAATTACTTCTTGCCGGGCTTCTTCTTGCCGGCCACGGTCCGCTTCGGGCCCTTGCGGGTCCGCGCGTTGGTGCGGGTCCGCTGGCCGCGCACGGGCAGGCCCCGGCGGTGCCGGATGCCTGCATAGCAGCCGATCTCGACCTTGCGGCGGATGTCAGCGGCGACCTCGCGGCGCAGGTCGCCCTCAACCTTGTAGTTCGCCTCGATGTGGTCGCGGAGCTGAACGAGCTCCTCGTCCGTGAGGTCCCGAGCGCGCTTGTCCGGCGAGATGCCGGTAGCGGCGAGCGTCTCCTGGGCGCGGGTGCGACCGACCCCGAAGATGTAGGTGAGCGCGATCTCCATCCGCTTCTCGCGGGGGAGATCCACGCCGACTAGACGTGCCATGTGCGGGCGTACTCCTCGTGATGTGTGGCGGAGGTGTGGACCCGTCCCACCCCGCTACCGACCAGTTCCGGGTCCGGCGCGTCGTGCGCCGGCGACCGGACGGCCGCTGCCCGAGCGGGCCCCGGCCTCCGACCGGGGGTTGACCACGAGAAGGTACGCATGCGTACGTTCCGCGGCTGGGACGAGCTGGTGACGTGTTGTCGTCGGATCTGCGCGACCCGGACCGGTCCGCCGCCCTCCGTCACGCGGAGAGCGGGCTCGGATCAGCCCTGGCGCTGCTTGTGGCGCGGGTCGGTGCAGATCACCATGACCCGGCCGTGCCGGCGGATAACCCGGCACTTGTTGCAGATCCTCTTGACGCTCGGCTTGACCTTCACGGTTGCCTTACTTCCCATCCGGCCCGGTGACGCGGTGACCGCGACTCCGGACGTCGAAGACGGACACGGGGACTTCCCGGCCGCCGTCAGGCTTTACTTGTAGCGGTAGACGATGCGCCCGCGGGTCAGGTCGTACGGCGAGAGTTCGACGACGACCCGGTCCTCCGGCAGGATGCGGATGTAGTGCTGCCGCATCTTGCCGCTGATGTGAGCCAGCACCTTGTGGCCGTTCGCGAGTTCCACCCGGAACATGGCGTTCGGCAGAGGCTCGATGACCCGACCCTCGATCTCGATGGCTCCGTCTTTTTTCGGCATGTACTCCGCTGTCCTGACGTCGGTTGTTCCGGACGACCCACAACGTCTTACACGGGCCTTCCGACGGTCGTCGGGGACCCGCGCCAGCCGCGGCTCCGGGCTCCCACCGAAGCGCGTGGTGGGCATGCCGGAGTGGACGCTGTGCGCCGATCTGAAAGTGTACGCCCGCCCACTGGTGGTCGCCAAACCGGCCACCAGTGGTGTCACCCACCCGGACGAAACCGGGCACCCTTCCACGCAACGCCCAACTGTCGGCGGTCGTTCCGGCGCTACCTCCGGCGCTTCCGCCGCATGTCGCGCGCCGCCCGCCGGCGGTCCCGCCGGTCGGGAGCACCGCCGGCGAACCCACCCGTGGTACGCAGGAGCAGCAGAACCCCCCACGGGCCGAGCGCCCATACCGGCCAGTAGAACAGCAGTTCCCGACTGCCGACCGAGGAGATCGCCCAGATCACGGTGAGCAGGGCCGCCACCCGCAACCAGGGCGCCCACACCTCGACCGGCCACCGACCGGAGCCGGCACCCACGGGCACCGGCTCGCCCACCACGGGGGCCCCGGTCACCGGCGGCTCCGGCGGCATCTCCCGCTCGGGCACCGACGCCCCGGAACCGGACACCGGCGGGGCCTGCGGGCCGGGCGGGGCCAGCGCGGAGCGCTGCGCGGACGCCGGTGCCGGCAGATCAGCCAGGACGGTGTCCAGTTCCGCGTACGTCTTCGCCCCGTACGTCTGTTGCAGGCGCTCGTCGTACTCGTGCAGGTCGAGCCGGCCCTCCTCCAGAGCGACCCGGAGCCGTTCCGCCGTCGCCTCCCGGTCGGCGTCCGCCGCCCGCATCCGGTCCCGCCCCTGCATTCCGGCCCGCCCCTCCATGCCGGCAAGCATGACACCACGGGTCCACCACCGCCGAACCCGTGACCCGCTCACCGGGCCACCCGCCCCGACCAGGCCGGCCCGCATCTACCGGACGGTTCCTCCCGGTAACAGCCCTCGCGGGGTCGTCGGGCCGCTCCGGCGCTTTCCACGAGCGGCCACCCGCGTCTCTCTCACCGGTGACCGCCCCTCCCCCACCGCATCCGTCCTCGGATCCTTTCGACCTGACGACATCGGCGACTCACGTTCCTCCCCCCGTCCCCGGGTGAGCCGCACGCCTGCACTCTTTCCACGCCCGCCTGCGCCGACTCTCTCCCGCGCCGACGCACGCCTGCGCCGACGGCCGGGAGCACGTCCGCTCTCCGTCCGACGGTTGAGTCGTCAACGTCATCAGTTCGAAAGGGCCCGGGGTGGTCTACCGGAACCGTCCCGCCGGACGACAGGCCGCGGCGGCGTCACCACCGCGACCAGCCCGCCTGGACACCGCACCCCTGCGACACCGCACCCCTGGGCCACGGCTCCATGGGGGCACCGCACCGCCCGGACACGCCCCGAGACGGCGTCCGCCCCCGGGAACCACACCGGCCGGGGCGCGCCTCAACCCGGCCGGCGGCGGCCAGGGGCCGTCGGGCCGCGCCGCATCACACCGGGACGGGGCCGTGGTTCGGGGAGCCGTCGACGGGTCAGGTGGTCGGGGAGTCGACCGGCTGCCGGGCGGTCACCAGGTCGCCGAGCCGCGCCCGCCCGCCGTCGAACGCGGTCAGCACCCAGACCCCATCCTCCAGCAGCGCCATCGAGTGCTCGACGTGCACCGCCATCGACCGGTCCCGGGTGACCACCGTCCACCCGTCGGACAACTCGACGGTACGCGGGGAACCCATGGTGATCATCGGCTCGATCGCCAGCGCCATGCCCGGCACCAGGCGGGGCCCCTTGCCGGGGCGGCCGTGGTTGAGCACGTGCGGGTCCTGGTGCATCTCGGTGCCGATGCCGTGGCCGCCGTAGCCGTCGACGATGCCGTACCGGCCACCCCGACGGACGGCGGTCTCGACGGCGTGCGAGATGTCGGTGAGCCGGCCGCGGCCGTTCGCGGCACCCCGCGCGGCGGCGGCGATCCCGGCCCACATAGCGTCCTCGGCGACCGAGGCCATCTTCAACAGCGCCGGGTCGACCTCGCCCACCCCGACGGTGACCGCCGCGTCGCCGTGCCAGCCGTCCAGTACCGCGCCACAGTCTATCGAGATCAGGTCGCCCTCCCTGAGCACCTGGTCGGCGGCGGGGATCGCGTGCACCACCTGCTCGTTGACCGACGAGCAGATCGAGGCGGGGAAGCCGTGGTAGCCCTTGAAGGACGGGATCGCGCCCGCCTCGCGGATGGCCGACTCGGCGATGGCGTCGAGGTCGGCCGTACTCACCCCGGGGGCGACCGCTGCGCTCATCCGGCGCAGGGCCTCGGCGACCACCAGGCCGGCGGCCCGCATCTTCTGGATCTGGTCAGGGGTCTTCAGCTGGATGTCCAGCTGGGCACGGCGCATGGAGCGGTCACCTTTCGTTGCCTTGCACAGCGAAACAGCGGGGCACGTCGCGTACCCCGCTGTTCGCACTCTATCCGCCGGACCCCGGCGGGAGGTCAGCCGCCGTACGAGCGCAGCGCGTCGATCGCGCGGACGGTGACGTCCTCCACCGGGCCGGTGGCGTCGATCCCGACCAGCTTGTTCTGCGCGCCGTAGTAGTCGACCAGCGGCGCGGTCTTGTCGGCGTACTCGCGCAGCCGGGCCGCGATGGTCTCCGGCTTGTCGTCGTCGCGCTGGAACAGCTCGGCGCCGCACCGGTCGCAGACACCCTCCCGGCTGGGGGCGTCGAACTCGACGTGCCAGATCTTGCCGCAGCCCCGGCAGGTGCGCCGACCGGAGAGCCGTCGGATCACCTCGTCGTCGTCGACGACCAGCTCCAGCACCAGATCCAGCGCGGTGCCCAGGTCGGCGAGGAGCTTGTCCAGCGCGGCGGCCTGCGGGGTGGTGCGCGGGAAGCCGTCGAGCAGGAAGCCTTCTGAGGCGTCCGGCTCGGCGAGCCGGTCCCGGACCATGTTGATGGTCACCTCGTCCGGGACCAGCTTGCCCGCGTCCATGTACCGCTTCGCCTCGACTCCCAGGGGCGTCCCCTGGGAGACGTTGGCCCGGAAGATGTCACCGGTCGAGATCTTCGGCACCGAGAGGTGTGCGGCGATGAACTCCGCCTGTGTGCCCTTGCCCGCGCCAGGCGGGCCAACCAGAACGAGTCGCATCTACCGCAGGAACCCTTCGTAGTTCCGCTGCATGAGTTGGCTCTCGATCTGCTTCACGGTCTCCAGACCGACGCCGACCATGATGAGCACAGCGGTGCCGCCGAACGGGAAGTTCTGGAACTGCTGGCTGTTCAGCCAGATGAAGAAGAAGTTCGGCAGGACCGCCACGATACCCAGGTAGAGCGCGCCCGGCAGGGTGATCCGGCTGAGGATGAAGTCGAGGTAGTCGGCGGTCGGCTTGCCGGGGCGGATGCCCGGCACGAAGCCGCCGTACTTCTTCATATTGTCCGCGACCTCGGTCGGGTTGAACGTGATCGACACGTAGAAGTACGTGAAGAAGATGATCAACAGGAAGTAGATCACGATGTGCAGCGGCGCGTCGGCCTGCACGATGTTGTTCTGGATCCAGGCCTGGGTCTTGCCCGGGTCGTTCTGGTCGAAGAACTGGAGCGCCAGCTGCGGCAGGTAGAGCAGCGACGAGGCGAAGATGACCGGGATGACACCGGCCTGGTTCACCTTCAGCGGGATGTAGGTGGAGGTGCCGCCGTACATCCGCCGACCGATCATCCGCTTGGCGTACTGCACAGGGATGCGGCGCTGCGCCTGCTCGATGAAGCAGACCGCGGTGATGACCACCAGGACCAGGGCGAGCACCAGGGCGAACTTGCCCCAGCCCTCGTTGGTCTTGATCTTCCAGCCCTCGCTGGGGAGCCGGGCCGCGATCGAGGTGAAGATCAGGACGGACATGCCGTTGCCGACGCCCCGGTCGGTGATCAGCTCGCCGAGCCACATCACCATGCCCGTGCCGGCGGTCATCGTCATGACCAGGATGCTCAGGGTCAGCCAGTCCGGGATGCCGGTGCCCTCGGGGACGATCGGGAACTGATCGCAGCGGTTCTGGAACAGCTGGCCGGAACGGGCCAGCGCCACGAACGCCGAGGACTGGAGGATGCCCAGGCCGAGGGTCAGGTAGCGGGTGTACTGGGTGATCTTCGCCTGGCCGGCCTGGCCCTCCTTGCGGAGCTGCTCCAGCCGGGGGATGACCACCGTCAGCAGTTGCAGGATGATCGACGCGGTGATGTAGGGCATGATGCCCAGCGCGAAGACCGAGAGCTGCAACAGCGCGCCGCCGGAGAACAGGTCGAGCAGGTTGAGCACGCCCGTGTTCTGGCCCTGCAGACTGTCGAGACACTTCTGCACGTTGCCGTACGAGACGCCGGGGCTGGGCAGAGTCGCGCCGAGCCGGTAGACCGCGATGATGCCTACTGTGAACAGCAGCTTCTTGCGCAGGTCAGGCGTACGGAACGCACTGAGAAAGGCGGACAGCAACTTCTTCCTCCTGCGCGCGGGCCGCCCGGTGGTGGTCCCTGGCGGGTGGGGTGGGTGCCGGGCAAGTGCCCGATATCCATGGCTGGGAAGGGACTCTAACAGCCCGATCCCGCTCCGGGCAGGTGTGCCCGGCTACATAAACCGAATCCGATGTTACCCGGCGCACACGCTCCGGGTAGACCAGGGCGCCCGCCCAGTCACGAAGAACTGAGCGGGCGCCCTGGTCTGCCTGACCTACAGCTCGGTGACCGAGCCGCCGGCAGCGGTGATCTTCTCCTTGGCGGACGCGCTGAACGCCTGCGCCGACACCTGGAGGGTCACGCCGCCGAGGTCGCCGGTGCCGAGGATCTTGACCGGGTGGCCCTTGCGGACCGCACCGGCCTCGACCAGCTCCAGCGGGCCGACCTGGCCGCCGTTGGGGAACAGTTCGGCGAGCCGGTCCAGGTTGACCACCTGGAAGACGACCTTGAACTTGTTCTTGAAGCCCTTCATCTTCGGCAGGCGCATGTGGATGGGCATCTGCCCACCCTCGAACGCCGCCGAGATGTTCTTGCGGGCCTTGGAGCCCTTGGTGCCGCGACCGGCGGTCTTGCCCTTGGAGCCCTCACCGCGACCCACCCGGGTCTTCGCGGTCTTGGCGCCCGGGGCCGGACGCAGATGGTGAACCTTGATCGTCATTACTCGACCTCCTCGACCTTCACGAGGTGGCTGACCGTGAAGATCATGCCCCGAATCTCGGGACGGTCCTCCTTGACCACCACGTCATTGATCCGCTTCAGGCCGAGCGAACGCAGCGAGTGCCGCTGGTTCTGCTTCCTCCCGATCTCGGACCGGATCTGGGTGACCTTCAGGCGTGCCATCAGGACGCCACCCCCGCCCGCGACGCCAGCATGGCGGCCGGCGCCACGTCCTCGACCGGCAGGCCACGACGGGCCGCGACGGCCTCCGGGGACTCGAGCCCCTTCAGCGCCGCCACCGTGGCGTGCACGATGTTGATCGGGTTGGACGAGCCGAGGCTCTTGGAGAGCACGTCGTGGATGCCCGCGCACTCCAGCACGGCACGCACCGGGCCACCGGCGATGACGCCCGTACCGGCGGACGCCGGCTTGAGCAGCACCACACCGGCCGCGGCCTCACCCTGGATCGGGTGCGGGATCGACTGGCCGATCCGCGGCACCTTGAAGAAGTGCTTCTTGGCCTCCTCGACGCCCTTGGCGATCGCCGCGGGCACCTCCTTGGCCTTTCCGTAGCCCACGCCGACCGTGCCGTCGCCGTCGCCCACGATCACCAGGGCGGTGAAGCTGAAGCGACGACCACCCTTCACGACCTTGGCGACGCGGTTGATCGCGACGACCCGCTCGAGGTGCGGGGTCTTCTCGACGGGCGCGTTTCCGCGGCCGCCCTCACGGCGGTTGTCGCGGCGACCACCCTCGTTGCCACCGGACCCGCCGCCACGGCGCTGTTGACCTGGCATCAGCAGCCTTCCTTATCTCTCGTGACGGGGTTTCTAGAACTCGAGCCCGGCTTCGCGGGCGGCGTCGGCAAGCGCGGCGACCCGCCCCGCGTACCGGTTGCCACCGCGGTCGAAGACGACCTTGGACACACCGGCGGCCTTGGCCCGCTCGGCGAGCAGGCTGCCGACCTTGCCGGCGAGGGCGCTCTTGTCGCCCTCCGCACCGCGCAGCGACGCGTCCAGGGTCGAGGCCGACGCCAGGGTGTGACCCTTGGTGTCGTCGACGATCTGGGCGACGATGTGCCGCAGCGAGCGGGTGACCACCAGGCGGGGACGCTCGGCGGTTCCGCTGACGTTCTTGCGGACCCGGAAGTGTCGACGCGCACGGCCGACGGCGCGCTTGGCGGCGACGCCGCGGCGGCGCTTGAGCAGCGTGGCGCTCACTTCTTACCTGCCTTTCCGGCCTTGCGGCGGATGACCTCGCCCTGGTACTTGACACCCTTGCCCTTGTAGGGCTCCGGCGGGCGGATCTTCCGGATGTTGGCGGCGACCTCACCGACCTGCTGCTTGTCGATGCCGGCCACGTGGAACAGCGTCGGCCGCTCCACCGTGAAGGTGATGCCGTCCGGCGCCTGCACCAGGACCGGGTGCGAGAACCCGAGCGCGAACTCCAGGTCCTTGCCCTTGGCGGTGACCCGGTAACCGGTGCCGGCGATCTCCAGGCTCTTGCGGTAGCCCTCGGTGACCCCGACGATCATGTTGGCGACCAGGGTACGGCTCAGGCCGTGCAGCTCCTTGGCCTTGCGCTCGTCGTTCGGCCGGTTGACGTGCAGCTGGCCGTCCTCGCCCCGCTCCGCGGAGATCGGTTCGGCGAGCGTGTGCGCCAGCTCGCCCTTGGGGCCCTTGACCTTGACGGTCTGGCCCTCGATCGTGATGTCGACGCCGGAAGGCACCGGGATCGACTTACGTCCAATACGCGACATTTCTACCTGTCTCCCGTTACCAGACGAAGGCGAGGACTTCCCCGCCAACGCTCCGCTTGCGGGCCTGCCGGTCGGTGAGCAGCCCCTGGGACGTCGAAATGATCGCCACGCCCAGCCCGCCGAGCACCCGCGGGAGCCCGTCCGACTTGGCGTACACCCGGAGACCGGGCTTGGACACGCGCTTGATGCCGGCCAGGCTCCGCTCCCGGTTCTGGCCGTACTTCAGCTCGACGACCAGTCGCTTGCCGACGGCGCCCTCCTCGGGCTCCTCGACCAACCAGGTGGCGATGTAACCCTCGGCCTTGAGGACCTCGGCGATGTTCGCCTTGATCTTCGAGTAGGGCATCGTCACCCGGTCGTGGTACGCCTGGTTGGCGTTCCGCAGACGCGTGAGCATGTCTGCGATCGGGTCGGTCATCGTCATGAAATTCGTCAACCTTTCTCGCCGGGGTTCCCCGGGCACGGCCCGGGGCCTACGGCGAAGAGACAGTTCAGCTGACGCGCGGAGCGCGCCGGGCTATTACCAGGAAGCCTTGGACACGCCGGGCAGCTCACCGCGGTGGGCCATCTCCCGGATGCACACCCGGCAGAGGCCGAACTTGCGGTAGACCGCCTTCGGACGCCCGCACCGCTGGCAGCGGGTGTACGCGCGAACCGAGAACTTCGGCTTCGCGGCGGCCTTGAGGATCAGCGCCTTCTTGGCCATCTCAGTTCTCCTTGAACGGGAAGCCCAGGAGCTTGAGCAGCGCCCGGCCCTCGTCGTCGGTCGTGGCGGTCGTGACCACCGTGATGTCCATGCCCCGCTGGCGATCGATCCTGTCCTGGTCGATCTCGTGGAACACCGACTGCTCGGTCAGACCGAACGTGTAGTTGCCGTGCCCGTCGAGCTTGCGTCCGTCCAGACCGCGGAAGTCACGGATACGCGGCAGCGCGATCGACAGCAGCCGGTCCAGGAACTCCCACATCCGGTCGCCGCGCAGAGTCACCTTCGCGCCGATCGGCATGCCCTCACGCAGCTTGAACTGCGCGATCGACTTGGTGGCCCGACGCACCTGCGGCTTCTGGCCGGTGATCGTGGCCAGGTCGCGGACGGCGCCGTCGATCAGCTTGGCGTCGCGGGCAGCCTCGCCCACGCCCATGTTGACGACGATCTTGACCAGCCGCGGCACCTGCATGGGGTTGCCGTAGCTGTGCTGCTCCTGCAGCTTGGCCACGATCTCGTTGCGGTACCGCTCCTTGAGGCGCGGCAGGGTCTTGGTTTCGGTAGCCGTGGTCATCACAGGTCCTTACCGGTGCTACGCGCGATGCGGACCTTCTGGCCGTTGTCGTCGAACCGGTAGCCGACCCGGGTCGGGTTCCCGTCGGAGTCCAGGACCTGCACGTTCGAGACGTGGATCGGGGCCTCCTGGGTGACGATGCCACCGGTCTTGGCGCCGCGCTGGGTGGTGCTGACTCGGGTGTGCTTCTTGACCCGGTTCACGCCTTCGACGAGGACCTTGTCCTGCCGCGGGTAGGCCGCGATGACCTTGCCCTTGGCACCCTTGTCCTTGCCGGCGATGACGATGACCGTGTCGCCCTTCTTGACCTTCACGGTCACAACACCTCCGGCGCGAGGGAAATGATCTTCATGAACCGCTTGTCCCGCAGCTCGCGGCCCACCGGGCCGAAGATACGGGTCCCGCGCGGGTCCCCGCCGTCCTTGATGATGACGGCGGCGTTCTCGTCGAAACGGATGTACGAGCCGTCCGGCCGCCGCTTCTCCTTGGCGGTGCGGACGACGACGGCCTTGACGACGTCGCCCTTCTTGACACCGGCGCCCGGGATCGCGTCCTTGACGGTGGCCACGATGACGTCGCCGATGCTCGCGTAGCGCCGACCGGAGCCACCGAGAACCCGGATGCACAGGATCTCCCGGGCACCCGTGTTGTCGGCGACGCGCAGTCGCGACTCCTGCTGAATCACGTCTATCTCCTATGTCTGCCGGTTCTCCGGCCGCCCTCGCGGACGGCCGGAGCCTGGCGGAACCTGCGCCCGACCGAAACCGGCCGAGCTCGAGCCTTCGCTACTTGGCCTTCTCGAGGATCTCCACGATCCGCCAACGCTTGGTGGCGGACAGCGGCCGGGTCTCCATGATCAGGACCCGGTCACCGATGCCGGCAGCGTTCTGCTCGTCGTGGACCTTCAGCTTGCTGGTACGGCGCATGATCTTGCCGTACAGCGCGTGCTTGACCCGGTCCTCGACCTCGACCACGACGGTCTTGTCCATCTTGTCGCTGACCACCAGGCCCTCACGGACCTTACGGCGGGCCCGCACGGTGGTGGCGGTGTTCTCGGTCTCGCTCATGATGCAGTCACCTCAGTCGGCGCGGCCGAGAGACCCAGCTCGCGCTCACGCATGATCGTGTAGATCCGGGCGATCTCCCGACGGATGACCTGCAGCCGCCGGTTGTTGTCCAGCTGACCGGTCGCGGCCTGCACGCGGAGGTTGAACAGCTCCGCCTTGGCCTCGCGCAGCTTCGTGACCAGCTCCTCCTCGGAGAGTTCACGCAGCTCGGAGGGCTTGACGCCCGCTGCCATCAGGATTCACCCACTTCGCGCGTAACAATGCGGCACTTCATCGGGAGCTTGTGGATCGCGCGACGCATCGCCTCTCGCGCGATCTGCTCGTTGGGGAAGGACATCTCGAAGAGAACCCGCCCCGGCTTGACGTTCGCGACCCACCACTCGGGCGAGCCCTTGCCGGAACCCATCCGGGTCTCGGCCGGCTTCTTGGTGAGGGCCTGGTCCGGGAAGACCGTGATCCACACCTTGCCGCCACGCTTGATGTGCCGGGTCATGGCGATACGTGCCGACTCGATCTGCCGGTTGGTCACGTACGCCGGCTCGAGAGCCTGGATTCCGAACTCGCCGAACACCACCCGGTTACCGCCCTTGGACGCGCCGTGGCGGTCCGGGTGGTGCGGCTTGCGGAAGCCCTTCGGGGGCTTGCGCGGCATCAGCATCTGTCAGCCCTCCTGCTGCGTTTCTGCCGGCTGGCTGGCGGCCGCGGCGACAGCGGAGCTGTCGACCGGCTCGCCACTCGGCGTCTCGGCCTGCTGCGCGATGGTGGTCGCGGCAGCCCGGCCGGCCTCGGTACCGCCGGCGGTCGTGCCCGACGAACCCGACCGGCCACGACGCGGCCGCTCGGGCCGGTCGCCACGCTCACCACGACGCGGGCGGGACGGACCGGCCTCGGCCGGAGCCTCCCGGCCCGGCACGGCGTCGCCCTTGTAGATCCAGACCTTCACGCCGATCCGGCCGAAGGTGGTACGGGCCTCGAAGAAGCCGTACTCGATGTTGGCCCGCAGCGTGTGCAGCGGAACCCGACCCTCGCGGTAGAACTCCGTCCGGCTCATCTCGGCGCCGCCGAGGCGGCCCGAGACCTGCACCCGGATGCCCTTGCAGACGGGGTTCTTCATCGCCGACTGCATCGACTTGCGCATGGCCCGACGGAAGCTGACCCGGCTGGAGAGCTGCTCGGCGACACCCTGGGCGACCAGCTGCGCGTCCGACTCGGGGTTCTTGACCTCGATGATGTTCAGCTGCACCTGCTTGCCGGTGAGCTTCTCCAGCTCGCCGCGGATCCGGTCGGCCTCCGCACCCTTACGGCCGATGACGATGCCCGGCCGGGCGGTGTGGATGTCGACCCGGACGCGGTCGCGGGTGCGCTCGATGTCGACCTTGGAGATGCCGGCACGCTCGAGGCCCTTGGACATCATCCGGCGGATCTTCACGTCCTCGCCGATGTAGTCCTTGTAGAGCTTGTCCGCGAACCAGCGGGACTTCCAGTCGGTCGAGATGCCGAGCCGGAATCCAGTGGGGTGAACCTTCTGACCCATTACTCGGCACCCTCCGTCTTGCCTTCGGTCGCTGCGGGCTCGGCCTGCTGCGCCGGTGCCGCCTTCTTCGCCGCGGACTTCTTCGGCGCGGCCGGCGCGACCGCCTCGACCGCCACGGTGATGTGGCAGGTGCGCTTGCGGATCCGGTAGGCCCGGCCCTGCGCCCGCGGCCGGAACCGCTTCATGGTCGGGCCCTCGTCGACGAACGCCTCGCTGACGAGCAGCGCGTCAGGGTCCAGCCGCTCGTTGTTCTCCGCGTTGGCGATCGCGCTCGCGAGCACCTTGTACACCTGCTCGCTCGCCGCCTGCGGCGCGAACTGCAGCACCGTGAGCGCCTCCTTCGCGGGCAGGCCGCGGACGAGGTTGACCACCCGGCGCGCCTTCATCGGCGAGATGCGCACGTGTCGCGCAACCGCCCGCGCGCCCGGAAGCACCGGAGCGTCGCCCTTTCCTGGCATCGCTGTAACCCCTTGTTCCTCTATCCGTATGCCCGCGGCGTCAGCGCCGGCGGCTCTTCCGGTCGTCCTTCTCGTGACCCTTGAACGTACGGGTCAGCGCGAACTCGCCGAGCTTGTGCCCGACCATGGCCTCGGTCACGAACACCGGGACGTGCTTGCGTCCGTCGTGCACGGCGATCGTGTGCCCGAGCATCTCGGGGATGATCGTCGAGCGGCGCGACCAGGTCTTGATGACGTTCTTCGAGCCCTTGTCGTTCTGCGTCTCCACCTTCTTGAGCAGGTGGTCGTCTACGAACGGGCCCTTCTTCAGGCTGCGAGGCATGCTCTATCTCCCTCAGCCGCGCTTACGCGTGGCGTAGCGGCGGCGGACGATCAGCCGGTCGCTCGGCTGGCCCTTACGACGGGTGCGGCCCTCGGGCTTACCCTGCGGGTTCACCGGGTGGCGACCACCGGAGGTCTTACCCTCACCACCACCGTGCGGGTGGTCGACCGGGTTCATCGCGACACCACGGACGGTCGGGCGCTTGCCCTTCCACCGCATCCGGCCGGCCTTGCCCCAGTTGATGTTCGACTGGTCGGCGTTGCCGATCTCGCCGACGCTGGCGCGGCAGCGCACGTCGACCCGCCGGATCTCACCGGACGGCATACGCAGGGTCGCGTACACGCCCTCCCGGCCGAGCAGCTGGATGCCGACGCCGGCCGAACGGGCCAGCTTGGCACCGCCACCCGGACGCAGCTCCACGTTGTGGACGGTGGTACCGACCGGGATGTTGCGCAGCGGCAGGTTGTTGCCCGGCTTGATGTCGGCGCCCGGCCCGGACTCGACCCGGTCGCCCTGCTTCAGGTCCTTCGGCGCGAGGATGTAGCGCTTCTCGCCGTCGGCGTAGTGCAGCAGCGCGATGCGCGCGGTGCGGTTCGGGTCGTACTCGATGTGCGCGACCTTCGCCGGCACGCCGTCCTTGTCGACCCGCTTGAAGTCGATCAGGCGGTACTGCCGCTTGTGGCCGCCGCCGTGGTGCCGGGCGGTGATCCGGCCGTGGGCGTTGCGTCCGCCCTTCTTCGGCAGCGGGGCCAGCAGGGACTTCTCCGGCGTGGACCGGGTGATCTCGGCGAAGTCGGCGACGCTGGAGCCGCGTCGGCCCGGCGTCGTCGGCTTGTACTTACGGATAGCCATTGTCTACACCCCTCAGCTGACCGGGCCGCCGAAGGCCTCGATACGGTCACCGTCAGCCAGCTTCACGATCGCCCGCTTGGTCGCCTTGCGCTGACCGAAGCCGGTCTTGGTGCGCTTGCGCTTGCCCTGGCGGTTGAGCGTGTTGACCGTCAGGACGCGGACGTTGAAGATCTGCTGGATAGCGATCTTGATCTCGGTCTTGTTCGCGTCCGGGTGCACCAGGAAGGTGTACCAGTTCCGGTTCAGCTCGCTGTAGCTCTTCTCCGAGACGACCGGCGCGACGATGACGTCCCGCGGGTCGGCGATCGTGCTCACTTGCCACCCTCCTCGGTGGTCTCGGCGGACTCGGCCGCAGGGCCGGCCTCCGCGGGCACGCCCAGGAACTCGTCCAGGGCGTCCTTGGTGAAGACCACGTCGTCGGCCACCAGCACGTCGTACGTGTTGAGCTGGCCGGACTCGATCAGGTGCACCCGCGGCTCGTTGCGCAGCGACACCCAGTTCAGCTCGTCGGTGCTGCTCAGCACGACCAGCACCCGCCGGGCTCCGGTCAGCTTGGCCAGGGTGGCCAGGGCCGCCTTGGTCGACGGCTTCTCGCCCGAGACGAAGGTCTCGACGACGTGCACCTGGCCGGCGCGGGCCCGGTCGGAGAGGGCGCCACGCAGGGCGGCGGCCTTCATCTTCTTCGGGGTCCGCTGGCTGTAGTCGCGCGGCACCGGGCCGTGGACCACGCCACCGCCGGCGAACTGCGGCGCGCGGATCGAGCCCTGCCGGGCGCGACCGGTGCCCTTCTGCTTGTACGGCTTCTTGCCGCCGCCGGAGACCTCGCCACGGGTCTTGGCCTTGTGGGTGCCCTGCCGGGCCGCCGCGAGCTGAGCCACCACGACCTGGTGCATCAGCGCGATGTTGGCCTGGACGTCGAAGATGTCGGCCGGCAGCTCGACGGAGCCGCTCTTGGCGCCTTCGACGTTGAGGACGTCAACGGTGGTCACTTGGCCACACCGCCCTTCTTCGCCTTCGTCTTGGCCGCGGTGCGGACCAGGACCAGCGCGCCCTTGGGGCCGGGAATGGCACCACGGACGAGCAGGAGGTTGTTCTCGGTGTCGACCGCCTGGACGGTCAGGTTCTGGACGGTGTAGCGCACGCCACCCATCCGACCCGCCATCCGGGTGCCCTTGAAGACGCGACCCGGGGTCGCGCAGGCGCCGATGGAGCCCGGCGAACGGTGCTTACGCTCGACACCGTGGCTGGCGCGCAGACCGTGGAAGCCGTGCCGCTTCATCGGGCCGGCGTAGCCCTTGCCCTTGGTCTTGCCGGTGACGTCGATGACCACGCCGACCGGGAACTCCTCGACCGTGACCTCCTGGCCGAGCGAGTAGTCCGCGGCGTCGGTGGTGCGCAGCTCGACGATGTGCCGGCGCGGCGCCACGTCCGCCTTGGCGTAGTGCCCGGCGAGCGGCTTCTTGGCCTTGCGCGGGTCGATCGTGCCGTAGGCGAGCTGGACCGCGGAGTAACCGTCCTTCTCGGCGCTACGAACCTGGCTGACGACGCAGGGGCCGGCCTGAACCACGGTCACGGGGACAACCTTGTTGTTGTCCCAGACCTGGGTCATGCCGAGCTTTGCGCCCAGGATCCCCTTGACTTGCCTGTCCATTTGTCCGGTCCCTACAGCTTGATCTCGATGTCGACGCCAGCCGGCAGGTCGAGGCGCATGAGCGAGTCGACCGTCTTCGGGGTCGGGTCGATGATGTCGATCAGCCGCTTGTGCGTACGCATCTCGAAGTGCTCGCGCGAGTCCTTGTACTTGTGCGGCGAGCGGATGACGCAGAAACGGTTGATCTCCGTGGGCAGCGGCACCGGGCCCGCAACCTGCGCCCCGGTGCGCGTCACCGTCTCGACGATCTTCCGCGCCGAGGAGTCGACGACCTCGTGGTCATAGGCCTTGAGCCGGATGCGGATCTTCTGTCCCGCCATGGTGGCTTCTGTTCCTTCTCTCGATGCCGCTGTGTTGCGGGCACCTGTACCGGCTGGCACAGGCCCACTTCGCCGACCCCCGCGGTCGGGCGTGTCGCGCCCTCGGACCAGGCTCCGCCCCGGGACTCCGGAGCGATTCCCTGACCACGCGGTGGGTCAAGGCGCCGATCGCATCACAGCGATCTGGACGCCGTGCGAGGGTGGTTGACCGCCAGGGGCGATCAACCACCCTACGCGCGACTGTTGGTCTTCCCGGAGGTCCAACTTTCGCCGGACACGGGCGACTAACCGTCGTTACGCAACCTGACTAGTATGCCGCACGACCGGCGGCGACGCTAATCGGGGTTACCTGGGTCACTTGATGATCTTGGTGACGCGACCCGCGCCGACCGTACGACCACCCTCGCGGATCGCGAACTTGAGGTTGTCCTCCATCGCGATGGGCTGGATGAGCTTGACGGCCATCGTGGTGTTGTCGCCCGGCATGACCATCTCGGTGCCCTCGGGGAGGGTGACGACACCGGTGACGTCGGTGGTGCGGAAGTAGAACTGCGGGCGGTAGTTCTGGAAGAACGGGGTGTGCCGGCCGCCCTCCTCCTTGGAGAGGATGTAGACCGTCGCCTCGAACTCCGTGTGCGGGGTGCTGGTGCCCGGCTTGACGACCACCATGCCGCGCTCGACGTCCTCGCGCTTGATGCCACGCAGCAGCAGACCGACGTTCTCGCCCGCGCGGGCCTCGTCGAGCAGCTTGCGGAACATCTCGATGCCGGTGCAGACCGTCTTCTGCGACTTCTCGCGGATACCGACGATCTCCACCTCCTCGTTCGGCTTGAGCACGCCACGCTCGGCGCGGCCGGTGACGACGGTGCCACGACCGGTGATCGTGAAGACGTCCTCGATCGGCATGAGGAACGGCTTCTCGGTCTCCCGCTCGGGCTGCGGGATCGCGGTGTCGACCGCGTTCATCAGCTCCAGCAGGCGGCCGGTCCACTCGGGGTCACCCTCGAGGGCCTTCAGCGCCGAGACCCGGACGACCGGCAGGTCGTCACCCGGGTACTCCTGCGCCGACAGCAGCTCGCGGACCTCGAGCTCGACGAGCTCCAGGAGCTCCTCGTCGTCGACCATGTCGCTCTTGTTGAGCGCCACGACGATGTACGGCACACCGACCTGACGGGCCAGCAGCACGTGCTCGCGGGTCTGCGGCATCGGACCGTCGGTCGCCGCGACCACCAGGATCGCGCCGTCCATCTGGGCGGCACCGGTGATCATGTTCTTGATGTAGTCGGCGTGCCCAGGGCAGTCGACGTGCGCGTAGTGCCGCGCCTCGGTCTGGTACTCGACGTGCGCGATCGAGATCGTGATACCGCGGGCCTTCTCCTCCGGCGCCTTGTCGATCTCGTCGAACGGCGTGTACGGGTTGAGGTCCGGGTACTGGTCGTGCAGGACCTTCGTGATGGCCGCCGTCAGCGTCGTCTTACCGTGGTCGATGTGACCAATGGTGCCGATGTTGACGTGCGGCTTAGTCCGCTCGAACTTCGCCTTCGCCACTGGTGTCCTCCTGTGGACTTCTTGGTTCTTCTCGCCCCGGCGCGCCGGACGGCGCTTAGGACTCTGTCGACAGCCTTTCCGGCCAACGGCCGGAGAGCTTGGTGGGTTCTGCGGCGATGAAGCCTACAGGCCCGGATTCACACGACCCGACCGAGGTGGTCGCGGGCGGGACTCCCGTCCGCGACCAGCCCCGGATCACCGGATCAGCGGCAGGTGAGCGTCACTCACCCGTCGCCTTGGCGATGATCTCCTTCGCCACGCTCTGCGGCACCTCGGCGTAGGAGTCGAACTGCATGCTGTAGCTTGCCCGGCCCTGGGTCTTCGACCGCAGGTCGCCGACGTAGCCGAACATCTCCGACAACGGCACCAGGGCCCTCACGATGCGGGCGCCGCTGCGCTCCTCCATCGCCTGGATGATGCCACGGCGGGAGTTGAGGTCGCCGATGACGTCACCCATGTTCTCCTCGGGAGTGGTGACCTCAACGGCCATCATCGGTTCGAGGAGCGCGGGGTCGGCCTTGCGGGCCGCCTCCTTCATCACCATCGAGCCGGCGATCTTGAATGCCATTTCGGACGAGTCGACCTCGTGGTACTGGCCGTCCAGCAGGGTCAGCTTGACACCGACCAGCGGGAAGCCCGCCAGGATGCCGTACTGCATGGCGTCCTGCGCCCCGGCGTCCACCGACGGGATGAACTCCCGGGGGATGCGGCCACCGGTGACGGCGTTGGCGAACTCGTAGGTCGGCGACTCGTTGTCCAGCGGCAGCGGCTCGATGCTCACGATGACGCGGGCGTACTGGCCGGAGCCACCGGTCTGCTTCTTGTGGGTGTACTCGATCTTGTCCACCTTGCGGCGGATCGTCTCACGGTACGCCACCTGCGGCTTACCGATGTTCGCCTCGACGTTGAACTCGCGGCGCATCCGGTCGACCAGGATGTCCAGGTGCAGCTCGCCCATGCCGGCGATGACCGTCTGACCGGTCTCCTCGTCCAGCTTGACGCGGAAGGTCGGGTCCTCCTCGGCCAGCCGCTGGATGGCGGTGCTGAGCTTCTCCTGGTCGGCCTTGGTCTTCGGCTCGATCGCGACCTCGATGACCGGCTCGGGGAAGGTCATCGACTCCAGGATGACCGGGTTCGCCGGGTCGCAGAGGGTGTCACCGGTGGTGGTCTGCTTGAGACCCTGCACCGCGATGATGTCGCCAGCCTGGGCCGAGCCGCGCTCTTCCCGCTTGTTGGCGTGCATCTGGTAGATCTTGCCGATCCGCTCCTTGCGGTCCTTGGTGGAGTTCACCACCTGGGTACCGGTCTCGACCACGCCCGAGTAGACCCGGACGTAGGTGAGCTTGCCGAGGTGCTTGTCGGTCTGGATCTTGAAGGCCAGGCCGGAGAAGGGCTCCGCCTTGGACGGCTTACGCTGCAACGGCGTCTCGCCGTCGGTCGCGGTGCCCTCGATGGCCGGCACGTCCAGCGGCGACGGCAGGAAGTCGACCACGGCGTCGAGCATGGGCTGCACGCCCTTGTTCTTGAACGCCGAGCCGCACAGCACCGGGTTGGCCTTGCTGGCGATGGTGGCCCGCCGGATGGCGGCCTTGATCTCCTCGACGGAGATCTCCTCGCCCTCCAGGTACTTCTCCATCACCGCGTCGTCGACGTCGGCCAGGGTCTCCATCAGCTTCTCGCGCCACTCGGCCGCGGAGTCGGCCAGGTCGGCCGGGATCTCCTCGATGGCGTAGTCCTCACCCTTCTGGGTCTCCCCGCGCCAGGTGAGGGCGCGCATGCCGATCAGGTCGACGACACCGATGTGGTCGCCCTCGAGCCCGATCGGGATCTGGAGCACCAGCGGGGTGGCGTTGAGCCGGTCGATCATCATCTGCACGCAGCGGAAGAAGTCCGCGCCCGTGCGGTCGAGCTTGTTGACGAAGCACATCCGCGGGACGTGGTACTTGTCGGCCTGCCGCCAGACGTTCTCCGTCTGCGGCTCCACGCCGGCGACGCCGTCGTAGACCGCGACCGCACCATCCAGCACCCGCAGCGACCGCTCGACCTCGACCGTGAAGTCGACGTGACCGGGCGTGTCGATGATCTGGATCGTGTGGCCCTTCCACTCACACTTGGTGGCAGCGGAGGTGATGGTGATACCACGCTCCTGCTCCTGCTCCATCCAGTCCATGACGGCAGCGCCCTCGTGGACCTCACCGATCTTGTAGGTGATACCGGTGTAGAACAGGATCCGCTCGGTGGTCGTGGTCTTACCGGCATCGATGTGCGCCATGATGCCGATGTTGCGTACGTTGGCGAGCGCGTCTGCGGCGGCCACTTCAATCCCTACTTATCGTCGTCTCGACTCGACCGGTGGCGGTTCCGGCGCCGGTCCGGCGCCGGAACCAGGCTGTTACCAGCGGTAGTGCGCGAAGGCCTTGTTGGACTCCGCCATCTTGTGGGTGTCCTCGCGCCGCTTGACGGCGGCGCCCAGACCGTTGCTCGCGTCGAGCAGCTCGTTCATCAGCCGCTCGACCATGGTCTTCTCGCGGCGGGCCTTGGAGTACGTGACCAGCCAGCGCAGACCGAGGGTGGTCGCCCGGGCCGGACGGACCTCGACCGGCACCTGGTAGGTGGCGCCACCGACCCGGCGGCTGCGCACCTCCAGGGTCGGCTTGACGTTGTCCATGGCGCGCTTGAGGGTGACGACCGGGTCGGTGCCGCTCTTCTCGCGGCAGCCCTCCAGGGCGGCGTACACGATGCGCTCGGCGAGCTGACGCTTGCCGCGCATCAGGATCTTGTTGACCAGCTGGGTGACCAGCGGCGAGTTGTACACCGGGTCAGCGACCAGCGGCTTCCGCGGAGCGGGTCCCTTACGCGGCATGTCAGCTCTTCTCCTTCTTCGCGCCGTACCGGCTGCGCGCCTGCTTGCGGTTGCGGACACCCTGGGTGTCCAGCGAGCCGCGGACGATCTTGTAACGCACGCCGGGGAGGTCCTTCACCCGGCCGCCGCGAACGAGCACGATTGAGTGCTCCTGGAGGTTGTGACCCACGCCCGGGATGTAGGCGGTCACCTCGATCTGGCTGCTGAGCTTGACACGCGCGACCTTGCGGAGCGCCGAGTTCGGCTTCTTGGGGGTGGTGGTGTACACGCGGGTGCACACACCGCGCCGCTGAGGGGATCCCTTCAGCGCCGGGGTCTTGGTCTTGGTCGTCTTGGCCTGGCGGCCCTTTCGGACCAGCTGCTGAATGGTGGGCACCGGGTTTCTCCGCTCCCTTCGGCCGCGTCACGCGACCGCGCCGTCTGCTCGTTAGCCGACCTGATGGCCGACTCTCCTACATTCCGACCGGGTCCACCTCGCGGCGGTCCCGGTACCCGCGGTCGGGTGTGTCGCCCGGTTCGCGGTCCCGGTGCCGTCGCTCGCGCGGGTGGGCACCGGTTTCTGTCACCGGCGCGTGGTCGTCCGCCCGCCGGGTCCTGTGGACTGTGTCGTACGGCCGCTCGATCTCCGGATTGATCCGGATCCCGCGCACGCACGAGTTGCCCGGGCATGCCCGGGCGCAAGGGGAAAGAGTACCTACCACAGCCTCGCAGGTCAAAACGGGCTGGTCCGCCGGGTCTCAGAACTCCGTCGGTCGCGCCGTGCGCCCTGCCTGCTCGCCCGTGACGGGCCCCTAGGCTGTCCAGTGTACCGGCTGCCGTGCGCCGCAGCCCGTCACCCCCGGGCGACGGGGGTCACGCCAACTGCACCAGCAACGCCAGCCCCAGGCCCAACAGGCTGAGCACCAACCCCACCCCACCACAGCTGATCCCGGCCGTCGCCAGGCCCCGGCCGGTGAACCGCACCGCCGGCGGTGGTGCGGCCCGGCGGATCTGCCGGCGGGCCAGCAGCCCGGCGACGATCGCCGCCGTACCGGCCAGCACCCCCGGTACCGTGAACGCGCCGGCCGCCCAGGCCCCGCCGAGCTGCGCTCCCCCGACGCCGAAGCAGATCACCAGGAACGACACCAGGATCGACCCGATCCCCGCGATCAACGACCCCACCGCCGGCCCGGAGGTGACCGCCGGCACGTCCAGGTGCACCACCCCGAAGGGGGTGCCCGGCACGGCGTCGACCCGCTTGGGCGCGCGCGGAGCCTCCGGCGGCGGTGGGGGCAGCGGCCCGTGCCCGTGCCCCGACGACGCCGGCCAGCCCGTCCCGGTCGGCTGTCCCGGGTACGACCCGGGCGCCACCATCGCCCCACCCGGGCCGGGGTACGGCGACAGCCCCGGATACGCCGACGGGCCGGCGGACGGTCCCCCGGCCCCGGGGAACGGTCCGCCGACGGGCGGCCCACCGCTGAACGGAGCAGCACTGAACGGAGCAGCGCCGGCCGGCCCGCCCTCCGACGGCGGGACGCCGGCCCCGGACGTCGGCGGTGGGGCGTACCCGAGGGGGGCGGCCTCCGGCGGGACGCCGGCACCGTGCACCGGGCCGGGCGCGGACGGCGCGGCCCACGGGTCGGGCGGGCGGTTCGCTCCGGCGTCGGTGCCGGGCGCGGCCGGCTCCGGGGAGCCGGCGGGCGGTCGGCCCGGCTCGCCTCCCGACGGCGGCGCCGGTTCCGTCACGGGGTCCTCCTGTCGCGATGTGGGTCCACCGTCACGCGACGGACACCGGCCAGGCTACCGCCGCCGCGCACCGCGGGTGCCCCCTGCCGGATCATCACCCCGACAGTCAGTCGACGTTCGGGGCGAAGTCCTGCCCGTACGGGGAACCGGCCAGCCGGACGACGCCGATCACCACCAGCGTCACCACCGCGACCGCGACCAGCACCAGGCCCACCCGGGCCAACCGCTCGCCCCGCCGCAGCCAGGCCGCGCCGGTGAGGAACCCACCCGAGGCGTACGCCTCCCGGCGGGCCTGCCGGGCCAGCTGGAGGGCGATCGTGGCGGGCACCACCCCGCCGAGGAAGAGGCCGGTCAACGCCCCGATCAACCCGAGCGCGAAGACGGCCCGGGCCTTGGTGGCGCGTACCGGGTCGGGATCGAGCGGATGACGTGGTGGCTGGTGCACCGACGGCACCTGCCCCGCAGCGGTCGTCATACCCACCATCATGCCCGGCTGCCGGGCGTACCGGACATGTGCCGACCGACACCGGCCCGCAACGAGGAAGGCCCCCGGCACGACGCCGGGGGCCTTCCTCGTCAGCTGGTGCTCAGCGGTACGACCCGAAGTCGAAGTCGTCAAGCGGAACCGCCTGGCCGCTGGCCGGCCCGAAGCCGTAGTCGGTCTCCGGGTAGCCGGTCATCGAGTAGACCTTGGCCTTCGCCTCCTCGGTCGGCTCGACCCGGACGTTGCGGTACTTGCTGATGCCGGTACCGGCCGGGATGAGCTTACCGATGATCACGTTCTCCTTGAGGCCGACCAGCGAGTCGCTGCGCGAGTTGATCGCCGCGTCGGTCAGCACCCGGGTGGTCTCCTGGAAGGAGGCCGCCGAGAGCCAGGAGTCGGTGGCCAGCGAGGCCTTGGTGATACCCATCAGCACCGGACGACCGGCGGCGGGCTCGCCACCCTCACCGACGAGCCGGCGGTTCTCCGACTCGAACAGCGCGCGGTCGACCAGCACACCCGGCAGGAACTCGGTCGAGCCGGAGTCGATGACCGTCACCCGCTTGAGCATCTGGCGGATGATGATCTCGATGTGCTTGTCGTGGATGAGCACACCCTGCGAGCGGTAGACCTCCTGGACCTCCTGGGTCAGGTGGACCTGGACCGCGCGCGGGCCGAGGATGCGCAGCAGCTCGTGCGGGTCGATGGTGCCCTCGGTGAGCTTCTCGCCGACCTCGACGTGGTCCCCGTCGTGGGTCCGCAGCCGGACCCGCTTGGAGATCTTGTCGTAGACGATCTCGTCGCTGCCGTCGTCCGGCACCACGATGATCTTCCGGGACCGCTCGCCGTCCTCGATCCGGATCCGGCCCGGGGTGTCGGCGATGGGCGCCTTGCCCTTCGGGATACGCGCCTCGAAGATCTCCTGGACACGCGGCAGACCCTGGGTGATGTCCTCACCCGCGACACCACCGGTGTGGAAGGTACGCATCGTCAGCTGGGTACCCGGCTCACCGATCGACTGGGCGGCGATGATGCCGACCGCCTCGCCGACGTCCACGGTCTTGCCGGTCGGCAGCGAACGGCCGTAGCACGCACCGCAGACGCCCAGCTTCGACTCGCAGGTGAGCACGCTGCGCACCCGGACCGTCTCCACCCCGGCGGCAACGATCTTGTCGACCCCAATGGAGTTGATGTCCTGACCCCGGTGGGCCACCACCGTGCCGTCCGGCCCCTTGATGTCGTCGGCCAGGGTACGGGCGTGCACGCTGGTCTCGGCGTGCTCGTGGACGACCAGCCGGCCACCCTCCAGACGCTCGCCGATCTGCATCGGGATCGCCCGGTCGGTGCCGCAGTCCTCCTCGCGGATGATGACGTCCTGCGAGACGTCCACCAGACGACGGGTCAGGTAACCCGAGTCGGCGGTACGCAGCGCGGTGTCCGCCAGACCCTTACGGGCACCGTGCGTGGAGATGAAGTACTCCAGCACGGACAGACCCTCCCGGTACGACGCCTTGATGGGTCGCGGGATGATCTCGCCCTTCGGGTTGGCCACCAGACCACGGATCGCCGCGATCTGCCGGAGCTGGAGCAGGTTACCGCGGGCGCCCGAGTTGATCATCTTCCACAGCGGGTTCTCCTGCGGCAGCGCGGTGTCCATCTCCTTGGCGACCTCGTTGGTCGCCTTGGTCCAGATCTCGATGAGTTCGCCGCGACGCTCCTCGGCGGTCATCAGACCACGCTGGTACTGCTTGTCGATCCGGTCGGCTTCCTTCTCGTACCGCTCCAGGATCTCCCGCTTGCGCGGCGGAGCGATGACGTCCTCCATGCCGATGGTGACGCCGGACCAGGTGGCCCAGTGGAAGCCGGCCTCCTTGAGCCCGTCCAGGGTGGCGGCCAGCGCCACCTTGGGGAAGCGCTCGGCGAGGTCGTTGACGATCGCGGAGAGCTGGCCCTTGCGGATCTCGTAGTTCACGAAGCGGTAGCCCTGCGGCAGCGTCTCGTTGAACAGGACCCGGCCGAGCGTGGTCTCCACGGTCAGCGGCTCACCCTCGACCCAGCCCTCCGGGGCGACCCAGGGCTGGGCGCCGTTGCCGTTGTCGACACCGACCACGTCCCGCAGCCGGATCTTGACCGGGGTCTGCAGGTGCAGCTCGCCCGCGTCGAAGGCCATCCGCGCCTCGGCGTCCGAGCTGAACGCCCGGCCCTCGCCGACCCCGCCCGGGGTCAGGTGGGTGAGGTGGTAGAGGCCGATCACCATGTCCTGGGTGGGCATGGTGACGGGCTTGCCGTCGGCCGGCTTGAGGATGTTGTTCGACGACAGCATCAGGATCCGCGCCTCGGCCTGGGCCTCGGCCGACAGCGGCACGTGCACCGCCATCTGGTCACCGTCGAAGTCGGCGTTGAACGCGGTGCAGACCAACGGGTGGATCTGGATCGCCTTACCCTCGACCAGCTGCGGCTCGAAGGCCTGGATGCCCAGGCGGTGCAGCGTCGGCGCGCGGTTGAGCAGCACCGGGTGCTCGCCGATGACCTCTTCCAGCACGTCCCACACGACCGGGCGCTGCCGCTCGACCATCCGCTTGGCGGACTTGATGTTCTGCGCGTGGTTGAGGTCGACCAGCCGCTTCATCACGAACGGCTTGAACAGCTCCAGCGCCATCTGCTTGGGCAGGCCGCACTGGTGCAGCTTCAGCTTCGGGCCGACCACGATGACCGAACGGCCGGAGTAGTCGACGCGCTTGCCGAGCAGGTTCTGCCGGAACCGGCCCTGCTTGCCCTTGAGCATGTCGGACAGCGACTTGAGCGGGCGGTTACCCGGACCGGTGACCGGCCGGCCCCGACGGCCGTTGTCGAACAGCGCGTCGACGGCCTCCTGGAGCATCCGCTTCTCGTTGTTGACGATGATCTCGGGGGCGCCGAGGTCGATCAGCCGCTTGAGCCGATTGTTCCGGTTGATCACACGGCGGTACAGGTCGTTCAGGTCGGAGGTCGCGAAGCGGCCACCGTCGAGCTGCACCATCGGGCGCAGGTCCGGCGGAATGACCGGGACGCAGTCCAGCACCATGCCCAGCGGCGAGTTGCGGGTGTTCAGGAACGCCGCGACGACCTTCAGCCGCTTGAGCGCGCGGATCTTGCGCTGGCCCTTGCCGGAGCGGATGGTCTCGCGCAGGCTCTCGGCCTCGGCGTCGAGGTCCATGTTCTGGACCAGCGCCTTGATCGCCTCGGCGCCCATGCCACCGGTGAAGTACTCGCCGAACCGGTCACGCAGCTCGCGGTAGAGCAGCTCGTCGGTGACCAGCTGCTTGGAGTCGAGCTTGCGGAAGGTGTCGAGGACCTCGTCGAGGCGGTCGATCTCGCGCTGGGCCCGATCGCGGATCTGGCGCATCTCGCGCTCTCCGCCCTCCTTGACCTTGCGCCGGACGTCCGCCTTCGCGCCTTCGGCCTCCAGCTCGGCCAGGTCGGCCTCCAGCTTGGCGGCCCGCTTCTCGATCTCCGAGTCGCGGCTGTTCTCGGACTGCCGCTTCTCGGCGAGGATCTCGTTCTCGATCGTCGAGAGGTCACGGTGACGCGCCTCGGCGTCCACGCTCGTCACGACGTACGAGGCGAAGTAGATGATCTTTTCGAGGTCCTTGGGGGCGAGGTCCAGCAGGTAGCCCAGCCGGCTCGGCACGCCCTTGAAGTACCAGATGTGGGTCACCGGAGCGGCCAGCTCGATGTGCCCCATCCGCTCACGACGGACCTTGGAGCGGGTCACCTCGACGCCGCAGCGCTCACAGATGATGCCCTTGAACCGGACCCGCTTGTACTTGCCGCAGTAGCACTCCCAGTCCCGCTGAGGACCGAAGATCTTCTCGCAGAAGAGCCCGTCCTTCTCCGGCTTGAGGGTGCGGTAGTTGATCGTCTCGGGCTTCTTGACCTCACCGTGCGACCACTGACGGATGTCGTCCGCGGTCGCGAGGCCGATGCGCAGCTCGTCGAAGAAGTTGACGTCGAGCACTATGTCCCCTATGTCGTCGTCTGTACTGCTAGCTAACCAGTGGGGTTCGGGGCAGGGTGACCCGCGCAGGATTCAAGCCTGACCGCCCGGAGCGGGTCACCCTGCCCCGAACCACCACCTCAGACCTCTTCGACCGAGCTCGGCTCGCGCCGGGACAGGTCGATGCCCAGCTCCTCCGCGGCCCGGAACACCTCGTCGTCGGTCTCGCGCATCTCCAGGGCCACCCCGTCGCTGCTGAGCACCTCGACGTTCAGGCACAGCGACTGGAGTTCCTTGAGCAGCACCTTGAACGACTCCGGGATGCCCGGCTCCGGGATGTTCTCGCCCTTGACGATCGCCTCGTAGACCTTGACCCGGCCCAGGACGTCGTCGGACTTGATGGTCAGCAGTTCCTGCAGGGCGTAGGCGGCGCCGTACGCCTGCATGGCCCAGCACTCCATCTCACCGAAGCGCTGGCCACCGAACTGCGCCTTACCACCCAGCGGCTGCTGCGTGATCATCGAGTACGGTCCGGTCGACCGGGCGTGGATCTTGTCGTCGACCAGGTGGTTGAGCTTCAGGATGTAGATGTAGCCGACCGCGATCGGGTCCGGCAGCGGCTCGCCGGAACGACCGTCGAACAGCTGCGCCTTGCCGGAGGAACCGATCAGCTGCTTGCCGTCCCGGTTGGGCAGGGTCGACGCGAGCAGACCGGAGATCTCCTCCTCGCGGGCACCGTCGAAGACCGGCGTGGCCACGTTGGTGTCCGGCTCGGACTCGTGCGCCTCGATCGAGCGGAGCTGACGCTTCCACTCGGTGTCGTCGCCGTCCACGCTCCAGCCGGTCTTGGCCACCCACCCGAGGTGGGTCTCCAGGACCTGGCCGATGTTCATCCGGGAAGGCACACCCAGCGGGTTCAGCACGATGTCGACCGGGGTGCCGTCCTCCAGGAACGGCATGTCCTCGATCGGCAGGATCTTCGAGATGACACCCTTGTTGCCGTGCCGGCCGGCGAGCTTGTCGCCGTCCTGGATCTTGCGCTTCTGGGCGACGTACACCCGGACCAGCTCGTTGACGCCCGGCGGCAGTTCGTCGCCGTCCTCGCGGGAGAAGGTCCGTACCCCGATGACCGTGCCGGTCTCGCCGTGCGGCACCTTCAGCGAGGTGTCCCGGACCTCCCGGGCCTTCTCGCCGAAGATCGCGCGCAGCAGCCGCTCCTCCGGGGTCAGCTCGGTCTCGCCCTTGGGCGTGACCTTGCCGACCAGGATGTCGCCGGGGACGACCTCGGCGCCGATCCGGATGATGCCGCGCTCGTCGAGGTCGGCGAGCATCTCCTCGCTGACGTTCGGGATGTCCCGGGTGATCTCCTCCGGGCCGAGCTTGGTGTCCCGGGCGTCGACCTCGTGCTCCTCGATGTGGATCGAGGTGAGCACGTCCTGCTGCACGAGGCGCTGCGACAGGATGATCGCGTCCTCGTAGTTGTGGCCCTCCCAGCACATGAACGCGACCAGCAGGTTGCGTCCGAGCGCCATCTCGCCCTCGTCGGTGCACGGACCGTCGGCGATGACCTGGCCGGCCTCGACGCGGTCGCCCTCGAAGACGACAGGCTTCTGGTTGACGCAGGAGCCGGCGTTGGAGCGGCGGAACTTGTGCAGCAGGTACGTCCGGCGGTGGCCGTCGTCCTGGTGGATGGTGATGTAGTCGGCGCAGAGATCCTCGATCACGCCGCCGACCTCGGCCACCACCACGTCACCGGCGTCGACCGCGGCACGGTACTCCATGCCGGTGCCGACCAGCGGCGACTCCGCCTTGACCAGCGGCACCGCCTGACGCTGCATGTTCGCGCCCATCAGCGCGCGGTTGGCGTCGTCGTGCTCCAGGAACGGGATCATCGCGGTCGCGACCGAGGTCATCTGCCGCGGCGACACGTCCATGTAGTCGACCGCGCCGGGCGCGACGTCCTCGGTCTCGCCGCCCTTACGGCGGACCAGGACCCGGTCCTCGGCGAACGTGCCGTCGGCCTTGAGCGGCGCGTTGGCCTGGGCCTTGACGAACCGGTCCTCCTCGTCCGCGGTCAGGTAGTCGATCTGGTCGGTGACCCGACCCTCGACGACCTTCCGGTACGGCGTCTCGATGAAGCCGAACGGGTTGACCCGGGCGAAGGTGGACAGCGCGCCGATCAGGCCGATGTTCGGGCCTTCCGGCGTCTCGATCGGGCACATCCGGCCGTAGTGGGACGGGTGCACGTCGCGGACCTCGAAGCCGGCCCGCTCCCGGGACAGACCACCCGGGCCGAGCGCGCTCAGCCGCCGCCGGTGGGTCAGGCCCGCCAGCGGGTTGGTCTGGTCCATGAACTGGGACAGCTGCGACGTGCCGAAGAACTCCTTGATCGCCGCCACCACCGGGCGGATGTTGATCAGGGTCTGCGGCGTGATCGCCTCGACGTCCTGGGTGGTCATCCGCTCGCGGACGACCCGCTCCATCCGGGAGAGACCCACCCGGACCTGGTTCTGGATCAGCTCGCCCACGGTACGCAGGCGACGGTTGCCGAAGTGGTCGATGTCGTCGGCCTCGTAGCCCTCCTCACCGGCGTGCAGCCGGCAGAGGTACTCCACGGTGGCGACGACGTCGTCCTCGGTGAGCGTGCCGGTGGTGATCGGCACGTCGAGCTCGAGCTTCTTGTTGAACTTGTACCGCCCGACCTTGGCGACGTCATACCGCTTCGGGTTGAAGAAGAGGTTGTCGAGCAGGGTCTGGGCGTTCTCGCGGGTCGGCGGCTCGCCAGGGCGGAGCTTGCGGTAGATGTCGAGCAGAGCCTCGTCCTGCCCGGCGATGTGGTCCTTCTCGAGCGTGGTCATCATCAGCTCGGACCAGCCGAACTTCTCGCGGATCTGCTCGGCGGACCAACCGATGGCCTTGAGCAGGACCGTGACGGCCTGCCGGCGCTTGCGGTCGATGCGGACGCCGACCGTGTCGCGCTTGTCGATGTCGAACTCCAGCCAGGCACCCCGGCTGGGGATGACCTTGACGCTGGAGAGGTCGCGGTCGGAGGTCTTGTCCGGCTGCTTGTCGAAGTAGACGCCCGGGGACCGGACGAGCTGGCTGACCACGACGCGCTCGGTGCCGTTGATGATGAAGGTGCCCTTGGGCGTCATCATCGGGAAGTCACCCATGAACACCGTCTGGCTCTTGATCTCGCCGGTGGTGTTGTTGGTGAACTCCGCCGTCACGAACAGCGGGGCGCAGTAGGTCAGGTCCTTCTCCTTGCACTCCTCGATCGAGGCCTTGACCTCGTCGAAGCGCGGTGCCGAGAAGGACAGCGACATGGTGCCGGAAAAGTCCTCAATGGGACTGATCTCGTCGAGGATTTCCGCGAGACCCGAGCGTGCGTGCGGGTCGTCCGCCGACCGGCCCTGCCAAGCCTCGTTGCCGACGAGCCAGTCGAAGGACTCGTTCTGGATGGCGAGGAGGTTGGGGACCTCGAGGTGTTCGGTGATCCTGCCGAAAGAAACTCGGCGGGGCGCGAAAGCGCTCGACGTACGACTGGTCTTCGCAGGGCGGGAAGCTGCCAAGATGCGTCCTTCCGAGGACCGGTGCTGCAGAACGGCTGGTACGCGTGCACTCCAATGACCCCACCAGAAATATCCGTAACCGGACATTTCCGAGCAGGGGTCAAGTCGGAAGGCAGCGCAAACTAGCAGTGTAGCCGAGAGGCTAACCGCTGTCCAGCCCATCCCGCAGGTCGTCGCGGAACGCGCCACGGGACCCCGGAGAACGGGGTCACACCGGGCCGCTCGGAACACGACGTTCCTGTCGGACCGCCCGGGTGGAGCGGCTGCTGGTGCTGCCGCAGCCATTACCCGGGAGGGGGCCGTCGCAAGCGCGGAAGGTCTTGCTGGTGTCAGCGTGCCTGGCAGGCCGGGGCCACGTCAAGAGGCTCCAAGCGCCTGCTCGACGGGTTTCCCACGGACGGGCTACCCACGGCGTCACCACGATGTCGCACCACGAGTGCGAACACCCTGCTCACACCACTGATACCCGGAGTCACCAAGCAGGACGGGCGGTGATCCGTGTATCGGATCACCGCCCGTTCAGTTCGTGGTGTGCCGCGACTCACCCGAGCCGGACACGCGCCACTGTCGACCCCAGGGGTCGACCTCAGGTCACTTGAGGGTGACCTTGGCGCCCTCACCCTCGAGCTTGGCCTTGGCCTTCTCGGCGGTCTCCTTGTTGACCTTCTCCAGGATCGCCTTCGGCGCGGACTCGACCGCGTCCTTGGCCTCCTTGAGGCCCAGGCCGGTCAGCTCACGCACGACCTTGATGACCTGGATCTTCTTGCCACCGTCGGCCTCCAGGACGACGTCGAACTCGTCCTTCTCCTCCTCGACCGGCGCGGCGGCGGCGCCACCGGCACCACCCGCGGCGGCAACCGCGACCGGCGCGGCGGCGGTGACCTCGAAGGTCTCCTCGAACTGCTTCACGAACTCGGAGAGCTCGATCAGCGTCATCTCCTTGAACGCGTCGAGCAGCTCGTCGGTGCTGAGCTTCGCCATGTCTGGCGTCCTTTCTCGCAATGAAAATTAAAGAACGTGGTGCGCCGGGGGGCCTCAGGCCGCCTCGGCGCCCTCCTGCTCGCGCTTCTTGTCCGCCAGGGCGGCCGCCGCGCGGGCGGCCTTGGAGAGCGGCGCCTGGAACAGGGCCGCGGCCTTGCTCAGGTTGCCCTTCATCGCGCCGGCCAGCTTGGCCAGCAGCACCTCACGGGACTCCAGGTCGGCGAGCTTCGTGACCTCGGCCGCGGAAATGGCCTTGCCCTCGAACACACCGCCCTTGATGACGAGCTTCGGGTTGGCCTTCGCGAAGTCGCGAAGACCCTTCGCCGCCTCGACGACGTCGCCCGAAACGAAAGTCAGCGCGGTAGGACCGGTGAACAGCTCGTCGAGGCCGGAGATGCCCGCCTCGGTCGCGGCACGCTTGGCCAGCGTGTTCTTCGCGACCGTGTAGGTGGTCTCCTTGCCGAGCGAGCGCCGCAGCTGGGTGAGCTGGGAAACCGTCAGACCACGGTACTCGGTGAGCACCGCGGCGCCCGAGGTACGGAAGCTCTCGGTCAGCTCAGCGACGGCCGTGGCCTTGTCGGCCCGGATCGGCTTGTCCGCCATGTCCCTCCTCTCTCGTTACTCGGAGCTGGTCGCCATCGGGGAGCACGGGGCTCGGTGACGGCGCCGGAGGCGTCACGACAACGAAAAAGCCCCGGCGCAGGGCGCGCGGGGCGAGGACCGGACCGATCACCGTGGTCGGCGGACCACGGAAATGAACCGTATTACGCTTACCGCCCTGCGCGGGTCGCCCGTCGTCGCGGAGCCTTCGACCGTGCCGGGGCACGGTGACCAGCGGTCTCTGGGTGGAACTACCGCACCAGGTTACGCGACGGCCCGGCCATCACCAAATCGCCCCCCGCCGGTCACGGGCGGACCCGCCGCCAGCGGACGTAGCCGGCCAGTGCCGCCCCCGCCCAGGCCAGCGTCCAGGCCGACAGGAGCAGCGCGGTGCCGGCCGGCAGGGAACCGGCGAGCGCCCGGGCGGTGGCCAGCACCGGCGGCACCAGCCAGGGCGCCACCGAGCCGCGCAGGCCCAGCGCGAGGGTGCCGACCGCGCCCAGGGCGAGCACGGCGACGCCGTACCCGGCGCTGCGGGTGAGCGCCCGGCTGGCCAGGGCGCCCAGGGCCACCGCGGGCAGCAGGGCGAGCAGGTGCGCCCACAGGCCGAGGGCCAGCGCCGCCACCACCGGCGGATCACCCGGACCGGGCGCGGCCGCCCCGCCGACCAGCCACGGGAAGACCAGCGCGACCAGCACGGTGCCCACCCCGGCGAGCACGGCCGCGAGCAGCCCGGCGAGCCGCTCCCGCACCGGGCCGACCAGCACCTGCGCCAGCCGGCGCTGCACGTCCGGCTCGACGTCCAGCAGGATCTTGGTCTGCCAGGCCAGCACCGGGAAGAGCACCACCGCGCTGACGCCGTACGCCTCCGCCGGGCGGGCCCGGCCGCCGCCGTACAGGATGCCGAGGGCCAGCAGGCCGGCCAGCAGCGGCGCCAGCGCCCGTCCGGTACGCAGGAAACCGGCCAACCGCATCCGCACCAGCGCGCTCACCGGGCCCCCTCCCCCGCCCGGCCGTCCCGCGCCGGATCACCCGCCGACCCGGCCTCGGCGGGCAGGACGGGTGCCGGCGGCGCAGCCGCCCGCCGGGGCGTGCCGGCGGGTTCGCGTACCCGCAGGATCCGGTGGCCGTCGGCGCGCAACCGGGCGACGGTGCCGGCCACCCGCGCGGCCGGCACCGCGACCTCGACCACGGCGACGGCCGCGTCACCGGTGGCCGGTTCGTCGGTGACCAGGCCGTCGGCGACCGTCCAGTGCCGGGCCCCGGGGAGCCGGACCGTCTCGCCCCGGTGGTCGCTGACCAGGACCGCTCCCCCGGCCGCCAGCACCTCGTCGACCAGTTCCGGGACCAAACCCCGGGCGGCGGCGTCCAGCCCCTCCCAGGGCTCGTCGAGGACCAGCAGTCCGGGGGTCCGCAGCATCGCCTGGGCCAGGCCGACCTTCTGCGCGGTGCCCTTGGACAGGTCGGGCAGGCGGACCGTGCGGAACGGGGTCAGGCCCAGCCGGTCGGTCCACCCGTCGACGGCCCGGTCGGCGTCGGCCCGGCCCAGGCCGGCGGCCCGGCCCATGGCGGTGAGGTAGCGGGTCACGGTGAACGGCTGGTCGGCGGGGAACCGCTCGGGCACCCAGCCGACCCGCTGGGGACGGTCGACCACCCGGCCCCGGACCGGGCGCAGCACCCCGGCGCAGAGTTGCAGCAGGGTCGACTTGCCGGCCCCGTTGCGACCGAGCACCACCGCCACCTCGCCCGGGTCGAGGCGGGCCGTGACGCCGCGCAGCACCCAGGGGCCGCCCCGGCGGTACCGGAGCCGGACGTCCTCCAGTCGCATGGGGTGAGCCTGCCACAAACCGACACACGGCAGGGGCCCCGCCACGGTGCGTGGCGGGGCCCCTGCGCGGGAGCGGTCGGGCTCAGCCCTCGACGGCGGTCTCCTGGAGGTTCTTCACCACGTTCGGGTCGACCGGGACGCCCGGGCCCATCGTGGTGGCCAGGGTGACCTTCTTGAGGTACTTGCCCTTGGCCGCGGACGGCTTGGCGCGGAGCACCTCGTCCAGCACCGCGGCGTAGTTGTCGATCAGCTGGGTCTCGGAGAACGAGGCCTTGCCGATGATCAGGTGGAGGTTGGAGTGCTTGTCCACCCGGAAGGTGATCTTGCCGCCCTTGATGTCCGAGACGGCCTTGGTGACGTCCATGGTCACGGTGCCGGTCTTCGGGTTCGGCATCAGGCCGCGCGGGCCCAGGATCCGCGCGATCCGGCCGATCTTGGCCATCTGGTCCGGCGTGGCGATCGCCGCGTCGAAGTCCAGCCAGCCGCCCTGGATCCGGGCGACCAGCTCGTCCGTGCCCACCTCGTCGGCACCGGCGGCGACGGCCTCCTCGGCCTTCGCGCCGGCGGCGAAGACGATCACGCGGGCGGTCTTACCGGTGCCGTGCGGCAGGTTGACCGTGCCGCGGACCATCTGGTCCGCCTTGCGGGGGTCGACGCCGAGGCGCATGGCGACCTCGACCGTGGCGTCGAACTTGGCGCTGGTGGTGTCCTTGGCGAGCTTGACCGCCTCGGCCGGGGTGTAGAGCTTCGACTTGTCGATCGCCTCGGCGGCCTTGCGGTACGTCTTGCTGCGCTGCATCTCGGGTTACTCCTGTGGTCTCTGGCGGGCCGCGGTCGACGCGCGCCCTCCCACGAACTGGTCTGGGGGACTGACGGGCGTCAGTCGTTGACGACGATGCCCATCGACCGGGCGGTACCGGCGATGATCTTCGCAGCCTGGTCGATGTCGTTGGCGTTGAGGTCGACCATCTTCTTCTCGGCGATCTCGCGCACCTGGGCCTGGCTCACCGAGCCGACCTTCTGGCTCTGCGGCACGCCGGAGCCCTTGTCCACACCGGCGGCCTTGAGCAGCAGCCGGGCGGCGGGCGGGGTCTTCAGGACGAAGGTGAAGGAGCGGTCCTCGTAGACGCTGATCTCGGCGGGGACGATGTCGCCCCGCTGGGACTCGGTCTGCGCGTTGTAGGACTTGCAGAACTCCATGATGTTCACGCCGTGCTGACCGAGCGCGGGGCCCACCGGCGGAGCCGGGGTCGCCTGGCCCGCCTTCAGCTGAAGCGTGAACGTCTTGACGAGCTTCTTCTTCGGAGGCATGTCACTTCCTGGGGCTTGGAACTGGGAAAGGTGCCGGCCACGGGCGCGCACGGTCAGCGCGGTGCCACAGCGACGACATTCAAGGGTAGCGCAGCGCCCGGTGACCCTCTGCGTCGAGGTCCGCGCCGGGGCGGAACGACGTCGCCGGCGGCGGGCCGAGGCCCACCGCCGGCGACGGGGTACGACGTCAGATCTTGGCGACCTGGTTGAAGTTCAGCTCGACCGGGGTCTCCCGGCCGAAGATCGACACCAGCACCTTGAGCTTCTGCTGGTCGGCGTTGATCTCGCTGATCGTCGCCGGCAGCGAGGCGAACGCCCCGTCGGTGACGGTGACCGAGTCGCCCACCTCGAAGTCGAGGACCTTGATCTCGGGCTTGGCCTTCTTCTGCTCGGTCTCCACCGCCGGGGCCAGCCACTTGAGCACCTCGTCGAGGCTCAGCGGCGCCGGCCGGTCGGCCCGGTCGGTGGCCCCGACGAACCCGGTGACCCCCGGCGTGTTGCGCACGCAGGAGTAGGACTCGGCGGTCAGCTCCATCCGGACCAGGATGTAGCCGGGGAAGACCTTGGCCTGGATCTGGGAACGCTTGCCGTTCTTGACCTCGACCTCTTCCCGGGTCGGCACCTCGACCTGGTAGATGAACTCCTCCATGTCGAGGGAGGTGATCCGGGTCTCGAGGTTCGTCTTGACCTTGTTCTCGTAACCGGCGTACGAGTGCACCACGTACCAGTCGCCGGGCGCGTAGCGCAGCTTCTGGCGCAGCTCGGCGACCGGGTCGTAGTCCTCGTCCGGCTCCGGCTCCGTGGTCGGGAATTCCGGCTCGCTGGCGGCCTCGACCGACTCGTCACTCGCCGCCGTCGCGACCGTGGACTGGTCGTCCGTGGTCCCGGCGGTCTCGTCGTACTCAGGCACGCTTGCTCACTTCCGTCACTATCGGCTCAGTCGGCCGGTCAGCTGGGGCTGCCGAAGACCCACAGCACGCCCTTCGCGAAGGCGAAGTCGAGCAGGCCCACGATGGTCAGCATCACCGCGACGAAGGTGACCACCACGGCGGTGTAGGTCAGCAGCTCCTTGCGGGTCGGCCAGATGACCTTACGCAGTTCGGCGACGACCTCGCGGAAGAAACGCGCGATGCGGCCGAACGGCCCCACCCGGTCGGTCTCGGAGCGGGTCTTCGACTTGCTGTCGGCGGCACCCGCACGGGTCCGCGACCGGGTCGCGGTACCGCCCCGGGATACCGGCTCGTCCGCGTCGGTGGCGTCGTCGTCGGTGGCGTCGCTGTCGGCGGTCACCTCGTCGACGACCTCGTCACGCTCGTCGCGCAGACCGTCGTCGCCGGCGTCCTCGCCGCGCCGCTTGCTCTCGGCCACTTCGCCCTCCGTCGCGGGATGTCGGTTCGTACGCCGGGAGGCGTACGCGGCGCTGGTCACGCCGGCCGGACCAACCGTCCCGCGACGGGCCGCGGCCGGCGGACCGGACGAAGGGCCCCGAGTCGCCTCGAAGCCACCCCGCCGATGCCACCACCACGGGCCGGACGCCGCCTTGCGGCGGCGCGACCCACGGGAACGGTCAGGCCTGAGGCGCAGGGGTGACAGGACTTGAACCTGCAGCCTGCGGTTTTGGAGACCGCTGCTCTGCCAATTGAGCTACACCCCTGTGCGGCAACGCTCGCCCCACCCGGCCTGCACGGCCGAGCAGGGGTCACTTGCCCCACGGCGGACCAGTGTACGGGTAGCACCCCGACTTTCCCAACCGGTCCCGCCCGGTCCGTGCCGGCGACCTGTCAGCCGGCTGTCCGCACGAGCGCCCGCGCCTGCGACAGGACCTTCTCGCCGCCGCACCTGGCGGTCACATCGAGCCTGGTCAGGCCGGTTTCGGTGACCTCCCTGACCACCGCGTCGACGGTGATCTCGGTGCCCTCGTCGTCGTCCGGGACGACCACCGGCCGGGTGAACCGCACCCCGAACTCGACCACCGCGTCGGGCGCGCCGGCCCATTCGGTGACCGCCCGACCGACCAGCGCCATGGTGAACATGCCGTGCGCGATCACCCCGGGCAGCCCCACCTTCGTGGCGGTCCGGTCGCTCCAGTGGATCGGGTTGAAGTCCCCCGAGGCGCCCGCGTAGCGGACCAGGTCCGCCCGGGTCACCCGGAACGTACGGGTCGACAGTTCCACGTCAGGACTCCCCACGGACGACGAGCTTGGACCAGACGGCGACCACCGGCTCACCGGCCACGGTGGTCACGTCGGTGCGGGTGGTGAGGAAGCCGTGCCCGCTGCGGGAGCTGATCTCCTCGATGGTGTTCACGCAGACCAGCTCGTCCCCGGCCACCACCGGCCGGGTGTAGGCGAACCGCTGGTCGCCGTGCACCACCCGGCTGTAGTCGACCCCGAGCGCCGGATCGTCGACGATCTGCTGGCTGGCGGCCATGGTGATCAGGACCGGGAAGGTGGGCGGGGCGACCACGTCCGGGTGGCCGAGCGCGCGGGCCGCCGCCGGGTCGTGGTGGGCCGGGTCGGTCGCGCCGATGGCGGTGGCGAACTCGCGGATCTTTTCTCGGCCCACCTGGTAGGGGGCGGTCGGCGGGTACGTCCGGCCGACGAAGGACGGGTCCAGGGACATGCCGCCGAACCTACACGGGACACACGAACGCCGACCCGTACGGGCGGGCGGCCCTGACAAGGGCCGCGCCAGCCGTGCGGATCGGCGTCCGGGGAAGCGCTGCGGACCGGGCCGGCTAATGCCGGCCGCAGGTCAGCGGGTCTCGCGGTGAACGGTGTGCTTGCCGTCCCGGGGGCAGAACTTCTTCAGCTCGATGCGGTCCGGGTCGTTGCGGCGGTTCTTGCGCGTGATGTAGTTGCGCTCCTTGCACTCCACACACGCCAAAGTGATCTTCGGCCGGACATCGGTCGCCTTCGCCACGGCGGAGTGCCTTCCTCGCTACGGATATCAACTACAGCGCATCAGCCTACGCGGACAACGCCTGGACATGCAAAGCGGGCGCCAGTGGCGCCCGTCCCACCGACCACCGGGGATGAGCCCGAAGGACGAGAGTAGCGGTGGCCGGACTTGAACCGGCGACACAGCGATTATGAGCCGCTTGCTCTGCCATCTGAGCTACACCGCCGCAGGCGGGTCCAGCCGGACCCTCTGAGCCCCCTTACGGAATCGAACCGTAGACCTTCTCCTTACCATGGAGACGCTCTGCCGACTGAGCTAAGGGGGCCTACCCGATCACCCCGGAGGGCGTCGCGCAGGGGATACATTACACGGCACCGCGCCGGGGGTGAAATGGGATCCCCCTGTCCCGCATCGCCGCAGCTCAGGGCACGACGCGGAGCCTCGGCAGCGCGTCCGGGTCGATCGCCTCCTGGTCGGTCTGGGCACCGAACCAGGCCTCCAGCCGCTCGTACGGCAGCGGCCGGCTGAACAGGAAGCCCTGCCCGATCTCGCAGCCGATGTCCTGGAGCAGTTCGAGAGTCAGCTCGCTCTCCACCCCCTCGGCCACCACCGCCAGGCCGAACTGCTGGGACAGCGACACCACCGCGTTGACGATCGCCAGGTCCCCCGGGTCGGTCGCCATCCCCTGCACGAACGACCGGTCCACCTTCACCTCGTGCACCGGCAGCCGGCGCAGCTGGGCCAGCGACGAGTTGCCCGTGCCGAAGTCGTCCACCGCCAGCCGGACGCCGAGGTCCCGCAGCCGGCGCAGGGTGGGGATCGGCCGCTCGGTGCCGTCCAGGACCGCCGCCTCCGGGATCTCGACGGTCAGCAGTTGCGGCGGGACGCCGTACTCGGTCAGCAGCTCACCGACCCGGTCCGGGAAGTGCCTGTCGGTCAGCGAGCGGGCGGCTATGTTGACCGCCACCGCCAGCGGCTGCCCGGTGCGGCTCCAGTCCCGGCTGCGGCGCAGCCCCTCCCGGAGGACGAACTCGGTGAGCCGGCCCAGCTGCCCGGTGTGCTCGGCGACCGCGACGAAGTCCTCCGGGGAGACCGTGCCGTGCGCCGGGTGCTCCCAGCGGGCCAGGCACTCCACCCCGAGCAGGCGGCGGTCCCGCAGGGTCACCTTCGGCTGGAAGTAGACCTCCAGCTCCCCCTCGTCGAGGGCGCGACGCAGGTCACCGGCGAGCCCGAGCCGGCGCAGCGACCGCGACTCCAGCGCCGGGTTGAACAACTGCACGCTGCCCGGCACCGCCTTGGCCGCGGTGGCCGCCAGGTCGACCCGTTGCAGGAGGACGGCGGCGTCGCTGCCGTGATCCGGGTGCACCGCCACCCCGACCGCGGTGTCCACGTCGAGGGTGAGCGCGTCGAAGACCATCTCGTCGCGGATCTGCTCGCGGAGCTGGGCGGCCAGCTCCAGGGCCGCCTCGGCGTTCTCCAGCCGCAGCGTCACCAGGAACTCGTCCCCGCCGGCCCGACCCACCAGCGCGGACGAGGGGGCACAGGCGCGCAGCCGCTCGGCCACCTCGACGAGGACCTTGTCCCCCGCCGCGTGGCCCAGCGACTCGTTGACCTGGCGCAGACCGTCGACGTCGAAGAGCAGGACCGCGACCACCTCGCCGGGTGCCCGGATCTTGACCGCCTCGGCCAGCGCGGCGGTGATCCGCCGCCGGTTGGGCAGCGTGGTCAGCGCGTCGTGGTAGGCGTCGTGCCGCAGCCGGTCGACCAGCCGGGAATTCTCCAGGGCGACGGCGGCATGCGCGGCCACGGTCTCGAAGACGGGGATGTCGCTCGTGGTGAAGTGGCCGATGTCGCTGAGCCGGTTGGTGACCTCCAAGGTGCCGATCACCGCCTGGCCGGACCGCAGCGGTACCACGATCGCGTCCTTGACCTGCTGCGCGCCGACCTCCCGGCGCAGGGCCGTGTCGTCACCGAGCAGCCGCCCGATGGACAGCGTCTTGCCCAGCTCACGGGCCTGTTCCCGGAAGACCGTCGGGGTGGGCGCGACGTCGAGCAGGCCGGGTGTGTCGACCCGGGCGGTCAGCAGCACCTCGGGGTGCCGGCGCTGGGCGGGCAACCACAGGGTGGCGTACTCGGCCTGCATCAGGGCCCGCACCCGGTCGAGGAGGATGTCGGCGATCGCCCCCTCGGCGCTGTTGGTGAGCAACCGGGTCAGGTCGTACATGCCGGTCAGGGTGCGGTGCTGCCGGAAGAACTGCGAGTAGGAGCGGTAGACCTGGAACAACGCCGCGAACAATGCGGCCAGCAGCAGCACCGACCACCAGGTGGTCTTCAACGCGATCAGGACGAGCAGCCCCACCGAGGCGTTGATCGAGGTGGTGAGGAAGACCGACGGCGCGGTACGCAGCGCCTCCCGGCCGGCCTGCCAACCCTGGAGCAGCACGTGCACCCCGGCCACCGAGAGCAGGCTGACCAGGGTGATGGTGTTGACCGCCAGGAACAGGATGCCCCAGGTGCCCGGCCCCACCCCCGCAAGCGGGGGCAGGGCCAGCAGGAGAAGCCCGGCCAACGAGGTGGCCGCCGCCGCCTTCGCGACGTTGAACCACAGCTTGGCCGGGGCGAACCGGTGTGACGCGCTCCAGATCAGCACGGAGAGCGTGTATATGAGCACCACCGTCAGCGGTGGCAGGAAGAAGAGCGCGACGACGAGGGGCACCTCGGTCAACGTCACCCCGACGGACTGCCGCCGGACTATGACGTTGAGGACCGGGATGCTGATCCCCGTCATCGCCACGAAGAGAACGAACGCCAGGCCCCACTTCCCGAACTCGGGCCGCAGGACACCGATCGCGGTGCTGAAGACGATGGCCAGCAGGGCCAGGGGGGCGGTGATGAACCAGGCGCGTTCGGTGGACTTACGCCGCTGATCTCGGCTGGCCATGCGCCACCCTCTCCCTGAGAGACGTCACCCCCAGGACACCGGGAGCGGGGACGACGCGGGGGCTTAGCGCGCGCCGCCCATCGTCCAGACGACGTCCGCCATTTGCGCGCTGCCGTCGATGGACTGGACGCCGGCGACGGCGAGTCCACCCAGGATGGTGGCGAGCACGAGGAGCGAGCCAAACAGCCGGCCCAGCCTTCGACCAGACATGATTGCTCCTGTCGAGAGAGTGTTCACGGGGGATGGTGGAGGTTCCACGATCGTGCCACACCTCGGGTACCCAGAAAAGCGGGGAGAGCGGTGCTGGTCCGAGCAGCGGAGAGGTTCCGCCGTTCGGCCCACCACCGTCACCTCCCCGTGCCAGATCAGCGGCACCAGGACGGGTAACAGCCTCCACGAATCGCCCAATGTCACTATCGACGCAAACCCGATCTTAACGGCGCGGGGCCGTTCTCCGGGCGGCAGGGCGACCGTCGTAGTCGAGGGCCGCGACGACTGCTCCCGGAACCGTCACATCGATCACCATAGCTCATTTCGTCAGGTACGGAAGCGGCCTGTCGGGAGTCGACGGACTCCGCACCAGATCAACGACAAAACACGCGTACGGTGGCGAGCCGGCGCGAGCAGGCGAAACACCCGCCAGAGGCGGTCGGACCCCGTGATGTCGTACCCCGATGATGTCGTGAATCCATGACATCGCAGACACCGGTGACGCCCGTGATCGAGGAACGGACGCCCCAGCCGTACCTGGGGATCCGACGCACGGTGACCATGGCGACCATCGGCGACGCCGCGGCCGACCTGGCCGACCTGGCCGACTGGCTGACCACGCGGGGAATCACCCCGGCCGGCCCGGACTTCCTGCGCTACCACGTGATCGACATGGCGCGGGAGCTGGAGGTCGAGGCGGGCGTGCCGCTGCCGGCCGGCACGCAGCTCGCGGTCGAGGCACCTATGGGCACCGGCATGCTGCCGGCCGGCCGCTACCTCACCACCACCCACGTCGGCGACCCCGACGAACTGGTCGCGGTGACCGGGGCGTTCCTGGAGTGGGCCCAGCGCCACGGGTTGCGCTGGGACGCCGCCGACACCGACGCGGGTGAACGCTGGGGTTGCCGGCTGGAGATCTACCACCTCGGCCCGGACGACGACCCGGACCGGAACACGTGGAAGACACAGCTGGCGTTCCGACTGGCGGACTGAGCAGACCGGGATACCTGGGGCGGTATGGGGGTATGTCGGGGGTTATGGCAGGTCAGAACGATGCGATAGACGAGGAGCACGCGCGGCCGGCGGGAGTCGACGACGCGACGGTCGAGGCGTTGGGCAAGTTGAGTGAGGCGTTGGAGACGATCCACCGGGTGCGTGGGCACCTCTATTCCGCGCACCAGCTCGTCGGCGGCGCGGATCTCACCCTGGACCGGGTGGTGGAGCTGCTGCGCGGGGCCGGGCACGACGAGGTGGCCGACCGGGTCGAGCACGAGCTGTTGGGGCGCAACCTGCTGCCCGGCCGGTGGACGTTCCAGATCGTGGAGGAGTTCGACGACGGCTACTACGCCACGTTCCAGGAGATCGAGCGGTACGCCCGGGAGAAGCTGGCCGACGGCCGGCGGCACCTCTACGAGGCGGAGATGAAGCAGCGGCGGCGTACCCACGGCATGCCCGGCCACGAGGCCACGCCGTAGCCCCCGCGCGCCTTCCGGACCGGGACGGGCGTCGCCCATGATCTACGCAACTGGGCCGATGTAGCGGTATCCGCCCGCCCCGATACCGCTACCTCGGCCCAACGGTGCGGCGGGCGGGAGGCGTGGCGGTCACCACTGGCGGCGTACACCTGCTTTGGGGCCGGTGACCAGGGTGGCGGGCGGGACGTCGTCGGCGACCACCGCGCCGGCCGCCACCACGGCGTCGCGGCCGATGCTGACGCCGGGGAGGATCGTCGCGCCGGCCCCGATCCAGACGTTCTCCGCCACGTCGATGGGCGCACCGGTCAGCCACTCCCGCCGCTGCCCGGGGTCGACCGGGTGACCGAGGGTGATGAAGGTGGCCTTCGGGCCGATCATGACGCCCTCGCCGAGCCGGATGCCGGCATAGTCGAGGAACGTGCAGTTCTGGTTGATGAAGACCCGCTCCGCGATCTCCAGATTGAGGCCGTGGTCGGTGTAGAACGGCGGATAGATCGTCACCCGCGCCGGCAGTGGCCGGCCGAGGAGTTGCGCCAACAACTCCGCCCGGCCGGCCTCGTCGTCGAAGGGCAGCACGTTCAGCCGGGAGGTCAACTCGGTGGCCCGCAGCACCCTCGCCGCCATCGCCTGGAACTCGGGGCTGTGGATACGCATGAAGCGGTCGTCGGACACCCCGCGATCCTCGCCGACGCTCCTCGCACCCGGCCCCGGGGGCCGCCACCGCTCACCGTTCCTCCCCCGGCTGTCGCACCGGGGCCCGCATCAGCCCACGTGCCTGGGTCAGCTCGTCAATGAGCCGGTCGACCTGCCCGAGCGACAGCAACACGGCCTGGGTGGCGCCGCACCGGGTCGCGTCGAGCTTGATCGCCGCCTCGCGCCGGACGAACCGGTCGACGATCAGTTGCAGGCTCACCCAGCCGGTCCGCTCCCGCCCCACCGTGGCGAGGAACCCGCGGTGCATCGGGTCGTTCGGCCCGCACCCCCGGCACCACACCGGACACGCGGCCGGCCGACCGCCCTCACTCATCGTCGACCCCCGGACGGCCGTCACCCTGATCCTCGGCCGGATCAGCCCCCGGCGGGTCACCGTCGCCCCGGCCCGGATCGACCTGGTCGACCGCCTGGGCCAGCAGGTCACGCAACTGGTCCGCCAGTTCGGCGGCCTGGGGCAGGGACAACTCGGCCCAGGCGTTGCCGGCCCGGCAGGTCGCGTGCACCCCGACGAGCGGCGTACCCGGGACTTCCGCGCTGATGAGGTACGTGACGACGAGGCCACTCGCCCGACTCTCACCGACCCGGAGCATCGGGCCACGATGCCGGCGGGCCATGTGCGGCATCACCGGCGGGACCAGGAAACCGCAGCGTTCGGGGGTACACCACGGCGGGTGGGTGGTGGTCGGCTTACCGGTACGGGTCATCGCGGCCACCGCCCACCGCCACATCGGCACGGCTGCGCCCGCGTCAGCAGCGGCGGATGCCACCGCCCCGGCGGCTGACGTCTGACACCCGTAGACCCGGCCAGCATCGGAACCCTGATCGCGTTGGGGATCGACATCGCCCACCTTCCTCGTCCACTCGCCGCCGGCTCCTTGAGGGCTTACGCACCCGACAAGACCTATAGAGGACTATAGGTAAGCTGGCGCCAGCCAATCAAGACCTCTATAGGACTGAGTCAGAAGGGCTGGCCGCTACCGTGTTCAACAGGGGTGGACCTCCACAGGACCCAGGCGGAGATGGGGCAGACATGACCGAGGATCTCGGTGCCAGGGCACCCAAGTACCTACAGATCGCGGCTCAGCTGCGGCGGGAGATCCGCGAGGGCAGGTTCAAGCCGGACAACCGCCTTCCCGCCGAGACAGCCCTCGCGGAGCGCTTCCACGTCAGCCCGATAACCCTCCGGAACGCCATCAGCGTCCTCCGCGCCGAAGGGCTGATCGAATCCCGTCACGGCGTCGGCACGTTCGTCCGCGAGAGCCGGCGACTGCACCGCCGGTCCCGCGACCGCTACGGACGTGCCCGCCAGGACCGGCAACTCCTGACTTCACACCTCCGGCACGAGATCGTCTTCGCCGGACGCATGCCGGTCCCCGCCCACATCGCCGAGGTCATGGGCATCGAGCCCGACACGGAGGTGGTAGTTCGCCGCCGACACCTCTTCGACCGGGAGACCGGCAAGGCTGAGGAGATCGGTGCCAGCTACCTCCCCGCCGAGATCGCCGCCGGCACCCATCTGGAGGAGCCCACGGTGACTCCCAAGGGCCTGTTCCTCTGCGTCGAAGAACTGAGCGGCAGGCGCTACGCGACGGCGCGGGACCAGTGGATCGCCCGCCTCCCCACCGTCGAGGAAGCCGCAGCCCTCGCGCTTCCCACAGGTGCCCCGGTCATGCACGTCATCCACACGGCCCGAGCCGAGGACGACACCATCCTGGAAGTATCCGAATCGATCTGGCCCGCCGATCGGATCATGATCATTGACGAGTACGACGTGGAGCCGACGGCCACCGCGCCCCACGCGCCGTCCGACGTCTGACAGGGGTACGCCGTGGCGCTCGCCGACCTTCCCCCCGGGCAGCACGCCGATCGGGTCCGTGACCACTGGTGGTGGCGACCCGGCTGGCGCGTCGGCCGACGCTTCTACGCCTTCCACCTCACCTTCGAGGACCAACCCGAGCTGTACCGACTGGCCGACCGTTACCGGTCGGCACTGAGCGCGGCACCTTCCCTGACTCTCATTCCGGATCAGTGGCTGCACCTCACCATGCAGGGCATCGGCTTCACCGACGAGGTTGGCGACGAAACCCTGGCCGCGATCATCGAAGAGGCCGGGAAGCAACTCGTCCGGCTGGGTCCGGTCGCTGTCGAGTTCGGTGAGGCCATCGTCGCGGACGAGGCCATCGTCATGCCGGCAACGCCCGCCGATGCCGTCCAGGAGCTTCGCGCCACCACCCGGGCTGCCCTCGGTCACGTGCTCGGCGACGAGAACGTTCCCGAAGATCCCCGCCGGTACCGCCCGCACGTGAGCGTCGCCTACCTGACCACCGATGGTCCGGCCGCACCCTACGTCCAGGCCGTCACGGCGACCGAGCCCCGGCCCGCCGCCGTCCGGATCACCCACGTCGACGTCATAGACATGCACCGAGACCGGCAGATGTACGAGTGGTCCTCGATCGCACGGCTACCGCTTCAGGCTTCCGCACGGCATGACAAGTCCGGGGACGCCCTTACTACGCGGCCCGTCACCCCAGCCGACCTGAACTACGGAAAGCCCGTTGAGGACTGACCGGCGGCGGGTCTCCCGGGCAGGTATCGCCCGGGTGGCGGGTCTCGCACTGCTGTGGGGTTCCGGCTTTCTCTGGATCAAGCTCGCGTTGCGGGGCTTCAACCCGGTGCAGATCGTGTTCGCCCGGCTCCTGCTCGGCTTCCTGGTCCTCACCCCGATCGCGCTGTCCCGGGGACTCCGCTTTCCGAGGCACGGGCGGCTCTGGGGTCACCTGTTCGTGGCCGCCCTGGTCGCCAATGCCGTGCCGTACCTGTTGTTCAGCATCGCTGAGGAGACGATCGGGTCGAACGTGGCCGGGGTACTGAACGCGACCACGCCGCTGTGGACGCTGCTGCTGGCCGTCCTCGTCGGCGTCGACCGGGCCGTCACCATCAAGAAGGCCGCCGGGTTCGCCCTCGGGTTCCTCGGGGTCGTGGTCATCTTCTCGCCGTGGGAGTCGGCGAGCGAGATCGCCAGTTGGGGCGGCCTCGCCTGCCTCGCCGCAGCCGCCAGCTACGGGCTCGGCTACGTCTACATGGGCCGGTTCCTGTCCGGGCGCGGAATCCCGCCGCTCATGCTGTCGGCGGCCCAGCTCGGCGCGGCTGCCGTTCTGCTGGTCCCGGCGCTGCCATTCGCCGGGTTGGAGTCGCCGGAGTGGCGGCTCGACGCGGTGGCGAGCCTGCTCGTACTCGGGTTGCTCGGCACCGGGGCGGCCTACGTCCTGAACTACCGCATCATCGACGACGAGGGTCCGACCGCAGCTTCGGTGGTCACCTACCTGCTGCCCGTCGTCGCCGTGGTCCTGGGATGGGTCATCCTCCGCGAGGCCGTCACGACCGCGATCGTGGCCGGTATCGCCCTGGTCCTCGCCGGGGTCACCCTGACCCGGCGACGGTCCACCGAAATCGGATAACCCGCACGTCACATCGACCGGCGATCCTCGTACCTCGGGTGGCTCGGACGGACCTGCCCATGGGTCACCGTCCCGAAGCCGGCCACCGACGCCACGGTTCATCGGTCCCTGAACGGCATGGAGGACGCTGATGCAGGTCGTCATGGCAACCAGCCCGGCCAAGCCCGACCAGCCGAATGAGGACTTCGTCGGTGCCGTACCGAATGCCGTCGTCCTGCTCGACGGGGCCGGGCTGGCCGGCACCACCTCGACCTGCCTGCACGGCGTCGCCTGGTACACCCGCCGGCTCGGCGGGGGGCTGCTCGCCCAGCTCGCAGCCGACGACGGCCGGGACCTCACCGCCATCCTCGGTCAGGCCATCGCGGAGGTCGCCGACGCGCACCGGGACACCTGCGACATCAGCGATCCGAGCAGTCCGTCAGCAACCGTCACCATCCTCCGGATCGACGAGGACCGCGCCGACCACCTCGCGCTCGCCGACTCCGTGCTGGTCCTCGACCGCGCCGGAGACGCCCCCGAGGTGATCACCGACGGGCGGGTGGACGCCGTGGGCAGCCGCTACCGCGCCGCGATGGACGCCACCCCGAACGGGAGCACCGAACACGACCGGGCGCTCCGCGAATACATCGAAGCCCTCCGCGCCCACCGCAACCGGCCCGGCGGGTTCTGGGTCGCCGCCGACGATCCGGGGGTGGCAGCGGAAGCGCTGACCGGGAGTCGACCTGTCGCGGAACTCAGGGGTGCCGTCCTGCTCAGCGACGGGGCCAGCCGCATCGTGGATCAGTTCGCCCTGGCGGGCTGGCCGGAAGTGCTCGCGCTCATCGCTGCGGAAGGGCCGGGCGAGGTGATCAGGCGGGTCCGGGCGGCGGAGGCCGACGATCCGCAGGGCAGGCGGTGGCCGCGCGCCAAGGCGTACGACGACGCCACACTGGCCTGGTGCACCCGGTTCCCCGCCCGACAGGCACCCGCTGGATCGGGATTCACGCCCGTGACGTACAGGATCGAACGGTGACACGTATGCCACGCAGGTGGCCGGTCGACCGATCGGAGTGGGACGGAAGCGAGGCTAGACAAAGAATGCCCCTGACCGGCGTTCGCGCTGGTCAGGGGCTTCTTTGTGCTCCTGGTGGCGGGTAGAGGATTCGAACCTCTGTAGCTTTCGCGACGGATTTACAGAGCGCCACGCTCAAAGCCCTGACCTGGCCCGATGGGCTGTATCGGCAGGATGGCAACGCAGATGCGACGCAGCCTCACTCGTTGGGCAGGTGTAGCCCTTTTGGCGGGCGTCCGTCCGGCCATCGGTCGAACTTCGGGGGGTAGTCCAGATCCGCCCCGTTGAAGGACACCTCTCCGCCGCTGAACGTCGCCCTGCCGAAGGACACCTCTCCGCCGCTGAGCGTCGCCCCGCCGAAGGACACCACCCCGCCGCCAAACGTCACCCCGTCGAAGGACACCTTCCCGCCGCTGAACGTCGCCCCGTAGAAGGACACCACCCCGCCGCCAAACGTCGCCCCGTAGAAGGACACCTCTCCGCCGCCAAACGTCGCCCAGCCGAAGGACACCTCTCCGCCGCCAAACGTCACCCCGCCGAAGGACACCACCCCGCCGCCAAACGTCACCCCGCCGAAGGACACCTCTCCGCCGCTGAACGTCGCCCCGTCGAAGGACACCACCCCGCCACCAAACGTCGCCCCGTCGAAGGACACCACCCCGCCACCAAACGTCGCCCCGTCGAAGGACACCACCCCGCCACCAAACGTCACCCCGTCGAAGGACACCACCCCGCCACCAAACGTCACCCCGTCGAAGGACACCTCTCCGCCGCCAAACGTCACCCCGTAGAAGGACACCACCCCGCCGCCAAACGTCGCCCTGTCGAACGAAACCCGCCCACCGCTGAACGCCGCGCCCGAGAGGTCACCACCGTCGAAAACTGCGCCGGTGAAGTCATAGTCGAAGCCGCGCCACGAATTCGCATCCTCCTCGGCAAGCCGTAAATGCCTGCCAATGAGTCGAATGACGGTATGACGCACCTCCCGCTCCTCGCGAGCGGTCCGAGCAGTCTCCGAGGTTGCCGCCGGCGCGTCGCCGTCGGCCTGCGTCGGTAGCGCTTCGTTTGGGGCATCCTGAGGCGGGGTGTAGGGCATACGGAGGTACGCGCAGAGGACGTCGATGCAGGTCTGTCGACCGTCTTGCCAGTCGTCTGCCAGCCCGGCCATGGCGTAGACCCCAGCCAATCGCACTGCCGCCTTGTCCGAGCCGAGCTGTTCGGAAGCCTTGGCGAATCGCTCATTGAAGAGCCGGACCCCGTTACGGTCGGTTTCGATCTTGGCTCGCCCCTCGGCAGCCTCCGCGCGCAGGTCAGCGGCGTGCGCTAACCCGTGGGCAAACTCGGCCAACTTGTTGGCATGCTCGGCTACGCGCTGCCGCCGGTACGCCACTACGAGAGCTGCGACACCTCCAATACCCGCCACCACGGAAAAGACAAGCTTCAGCAGGTCAAACAGGGTGGCGGCCGTGACGGTGCTGGCCCGGTGGAGGCTCGGCCAACCGGCGTACCAGAGCGCTCCAGCAATCAGGGCTCCAACCACCAGCACCGCAGTCGCGATGACCAGCGCGATCGATCGGCGGATACTCCAAAGCCGAAGCGCCGGCACCGGACTATCCGCTGGTGGAAGTGGTGGAACTCCAATGCCGCCAGGCACCGAGGACAGAGATCGACTTTCGCGCTCCACGTTTCTCTTCATAGTCGATCGGAGCAAACGACCAGATGCAGGCCCTCCCGATTTCAGCCCTCAGCCCGGTCGATCAGAACCTCGGCAATCTCGCCCATGCTGGTAACCACCGCGCCCGCCCCGGCGAGCCGGAACGCATCGACCTTTGACGGCCGATTCGCGTAGCCGATCACCGCTACTCCAGCGGCCCGCGCGCCCTCGATATCCGGCAGCGAGTCGCCGACCAGCACGCACCGGGCCGGCAACTGGCCGAGGGCACGCACGGCTTGCAGGATCGGTTCCGGGTTGGGCTTCATGCGATCCGGGTCTGCGTACGCCCGGCCGACTACCGGCGAGACGTACCCGGCGAGCCGGTGCGCGGCTAGGTAGGCGGATACAGCCCCGGCTGAGTTGTTGCTGACCGCCGCCACCGGCATCCCGGCTTGCTGGGCAGCCACGATGACCTCACGGCCGTACGGCGTTGGCTCGGCAGTCTCCACGGCCCGGCGCTCAGCCGCGCAGAGTGCATCCTCTACCGCACGCGTGGTGCCGTAGTTGCCGGCCGCGCCGGTGCGGCGCAGCACCTCAAGCGGATCGGGCTCCCTAGCTAGGTCAGGAGGTACGTCGACACCGCGTCGCCGCAGCAACTCGACCAACTCGGCGGCAACCTGCGGGGCGGGGTATCCGGCGAAGATGCTGCACACCGGTCCGTCGAAGTCGAGCAGCACCGCCCCGACCCCCCTGAACACCCGGCCAAGGTCGGCGGTCATCCGTCGTACCGGTAGGCGATGGTCGACCACACCGAGTCGAACCACTGGCGGGATGCCTCCACGAACTGCGTGCCGTGAGACGTGTCATCGTCGGTCACGGCGTAGTGGAACAACGGCACGTCCTTGCCCATCAGATCGTAGATCGCCATGGGCTCACCCTTGATCGAGACGGTGCGCTCAACGACCGGATAGAAGCCGTAGAAGACCTCTTCCCCGTTCAAGATGTAGAGCTTGAACAGGGGCGACGCTCGGTGCATCCGCACCTCTACCGTTGTTGAGCGGATCAGGCCGAGGTCGCCCAGCTCGGCCACCTGGTCGATGATGCCGTCTGCCGCCCGGCGCGTGATGCGCTCGGCTCGCTCTCTCACCGCCGGATCATCCGCCTGAGTCTCAGCCCGAGCGGGCAGCGCCATGGGCATCGTCATGTCAGAGATCAGCACCCGTACCGCGATCGTCTCCGGCGCGAGCCTTCCTACCCGCACCTTGTCGAGCGCTTCGGCAAGCGCGTCTCGCAACGTCTCGCCCGAGAACCCGGCGAAGTCGATGGTGACGTGGGCCCTCTCGAAAGCCGCTTCGATGTGGGGCCGCAGCTCCACCGCTCGCTGTGTCTGCGCACGAACGAACGCGCCGCTGCCCTGCCGGGACACGATCAGCCGTTCCGCCCGGAGCAGGTCTAAGGCTCGCTTGACTGTCTCCCGCGCAACGCCGTACCGGGCGGCCAGGTCGGGCTGTGACGGCAGCTTGTCACCGGGCGCGAGTCGACGCGTGAGGATGGCCGCTCGCAGCTTGTTCGCGATCTGCTGCGAAGCCTGTTTGGGGTCGTCGGGGTCCAGCTCGCCGAGGAAGTCAAGGTTCTCGCTCACCCCCTCACGGTATCGCTGACTAGCCAAGTCAGGAAAGTTCGCCGCACCCCCTTGACCTGACTAGCCAAGCCGGCTTAGGTTCATCACGTCCAACCTGGCTAGCCAGGCAGGGCAAGCCGAGCGGAAGCCGAGGAAGGTTGGCGCGTTGCGCCGCACGCCTACGGGCCGATCGCGTGGTCGTTCATTGAGAACTTCACAGCAGGAGTGCCGCGTTTGATCCGTCTGCGGTATGTCCGCCTTGATCCACATGGTGGCCGACCTCGGTATGTCCCGAGCGAGCGGGCCGAGCGGGCTGATCTTGGCGCGCGGTTGCTTCTGCCTCTGGTCCCTGCTGCGGGCGGGGCCGCGCTGTGACCGCGCGGCCCCAGCCCCGGCGCTCTGCTGCTGGTCCGTGTGACGCCCGGACCGCGCCACCTACCCGATCTGACCTACCCCCGTGGGAGAGGTGATCCCGCTATGTCCGTGATTGCCGCGTGTGTGCGTGTCACGACCAAGAGCCGCGCTATCTGGCGTACCTGCACGGCGTGCGGGTCGCTCGCTCCGCTGGCCCCTGATGAGAACCGTTGCCGGGCCTGCCCGCAGACGTCTCGCCGTACTGAGAGGAACCGATCGAAGTGACCCCCGCCGAGATGGACCCGACCCCTGCTGACCTGGCCGCGATTGACGCCGAGTGGCCGTTGATCGCCGCTGAGTTGGACGTGCTCGACGCTGAGATCAGCCTGTTGTACGCCGATGACCGGGGTGGCCCGTCGCCGTTGGACTGGCGCAGGTTGCGCCGGGCCGAGGCCCGCGTCACCCGCGTCGCCGCCGAGGTGGCCGGGCGACCGGCTACCGGGCAGGCCGCGTTCCGGGTCGCCTGATGTCCCGCATCCGGGCCGCCTTTCACGATCCGGACGGCACCAGGTTCGGCATCCCTACCTACTGGTGGCAGGGTGCCCCGGCCGGTTACGCCACCCGCCGTCAACTCCGTGCCGCCGGCCTGTGTCCGGGTGGTCAGGAGATCGCCGCTCAGGTGCTCTGGCGTGGTGTCGGCGGTACCCGCGCCGCGTACCTGTACCGGGTGGATCTGGCCCGGCCGAAGCGCACCGCCACCCCCGCCCAGCTCCGCGCCGTCCGCGCCGCCCTGCTGGCCCGCCGTACCTGCCGCATCTGCGAGCGGGTGCAGCCCTACTACATCCCGCGCTCGCTGAACGAGTGCCTTGACTGCTTCGAAGGAGTCCCCTCGTGATCTGGCTGCTCCTGATCCTGCTGGGCGGACCGCTGGTGATGCTCGCCCCGTTCGCCCTCGCCCACGCCCTCAACCACGCCACCCCGACCGTGAAGGAGACGCTGCGATGACCGCCCGTAAGACCCGCCGCGCCGTGATGGCCGAACTGCTGCTGCTGGCCGACCCGACCGACATCCGGGTTCACACCCCGGGTGTGTCGCTGTCGGTCACGTTCGACAGCATCGCCGCCCTGAAGTCGTGGCTGCACCTGGCCGGACTCAACGACCCGGACATGCTGGCCGGCGAGCACGACGGCACTACCACCGACGGTCGCCCGTACCGGCAGATGAACGCCTACCCGACCTGGCACGGCTGGGAGTTCTACGCCATCGCCACCGAGTACACCGACCCCGTCGAACCGCTCGACTCGTCGACGGCTGACCGGCTCGCCGCGCTGGCGGTGGCCTGATGACCGCACCCACGCTGAGCATCTACCCCCGAACGGTCGACGAGTTGATGCCCGAGGCGCACGCCCTGGTCGCCCGTCTCGGCACGGTTCCGTCGCGGAACCGGATCAAGACCGAGTTGCGGGTGGGCGGTCCGAAGGCAGACGCCATCATCAACCGACTGACCCGCCCCCCGGCCGACCCGGACCCCACCCCGACCGGCACCACCCCCGCCCCGGACGCCGCCGACCTGCCGCCGGTCGACCTGGACCCGCACCCGGACGTCGACCCGCCCGCGCCGGACGCCCCGGACGCGCTCACGGCCCCGGTGCCGCACGACCCGACCGCCCCGGGCACGGCCCCGGACGGGACCGGGGCACCCGGGGTCGCGTCGGGGCAGGCAGTACCCGCCGCAGACCCGGGTTCCAACATCACCACCGCCCCGACCAGCGCCCGGGCTGCTGGTCGTCCGTCGGGTCGGGGGTGGGCCTATGTCGGGGTGATCCTGGGTGGGGTGGTGTCGATCGCGGCGAACATCGCCCACACCTACCTGCCGAAGTCGCCCGACGGCGCGCCCGCTGGTTGGGTGCCGGATTCGGGGTGGTCGCCGTCGCCGTTGGCGGTGGCGTTGTCGGTGTTCTGGCCGGTCGCGCTGTTCGTGACGGTGGAGATCCTGACCCGCATCCCCTGGGGCAACGGAGCAAGCTCCGTGTTCGCCCGGGTCGCCGGGGTGCTCCCGGTCGCGGTGGTCGCCGCTGTCGTGTCCTACCGGCACCTGTCCGGACTGCTGGCCCACTTCGGCGAAGACCCGCTCACCATCGCCATCGGCCCCCTCGCTGTCGACGGGCTGATGGTCATGGCGTCCGCCGCGCTGCTGGTGACCAGCCGCCGCAGCCGTACCTGACCCCGCCCGGCGGCACAGCCCTGATGGCCTGAGAAACCCGTGCTGTGCCGCCGGTCCGGTCACCCAACCCCCATATGAAGGGAGGGCACCTCTGATGGTGCCAGTACCCGATCCGGCCTGGTTCGCCGACCGGATCACCGAAGTCCGCGCCGAACTCGCCCGCGCCGACAGCAAAGCGTCCACCCTGATGGCCGTCGCGGGTGCGGCCGTGACGGTCGGCGTGGCGATCCTGGCCCGCACCGACCTGCCCGCCCCGGCCCTGGCCGCCGGGGTCGCCACCGTCGCCCTGGTCGGTACGGCGGTGGCACTGCTCGCGGGTGCGGTGCGGCCGTGCCTCGGTGGTGGTCACGGCCTGGTCCGCTACGCCGGGACCGCGCCGGGGGACCTGATGACCGAGGCCACCGCCCCGCCGCTGACCGCCGCCGCCGAACGGGCGCACCACCTCGTGTGGCTGTCCCGCACGGCCGTGCGGAAGTACCGGCGGGTGCGTACCGCTGTGGATCTGCTGCTGGCCGGCATGGTCGGCACCGCGCTCACTGCCCTGCTCGCCGCCCTCGCCTGATCACGAAGGAGTCGTTTCGTGTCGAACACCAACCCGCCGCAGGGTCGCACGCTGTTCTCCGGTGCGGACTCGTTGACGGATAACCACGCTCTGATCGAGTGGTGCGAGAGCACCCGCCGCATCCTGCACGCCGCCGCCCTGGAACTCGGGATCACCGCCAGCGAGTTGGACGCCCGCTTGCGGCGGGTCGGTGGTGGGGCCGTCGTCGTCGGTGGTCTGACCGCGCGGGCGCGTGCCCGGCAGGTCGCCAAGCCGATCCAACAGGCATCCGAGGCCCTGGTGATCGCGAGTCAGTACGTGATCACGGCGAACAACCGGTTCGTCACCGCCTACATGCCCGAGCTGGAGCAGGTCGGCTACCGAGGCACCCGCCGCCCCGACTTCAAATTCACCGCCTGACCGAGGAAGGAGAGGGATCGTGAAGTCACGGATGCCGAAGAACGGCGGGATCACCGACCCGTCCGGCCTAGCCGCTGTGCACACGGTGCGGCTGCCACTGTGGCCCTACCTGGTCACCCCGACCGGGTCCGTCGGCCTGGCCGTCGCCACCGGCCTGGCCCACTGGCGATGGGGCGACCAACCCACCACCGTCGGCGCTGCCGCCGCCGGCCTGACCCTCGCCGGCACGGCGCTGACGTCGTTGACGTGGCGGGCCGCCGCCGCCCGGGGCATCGTCCGCCGCGCCGTCGCCACCACCACCTGCGTGGCCGGATCGGTGTGGGCGATCGGCGCGACCATCGCCGGCCCCTGGTCCTCACCGTGGTCGGACATGTGGCTCATCGGCGCACCCACCGCCACCATCGCCATGGCCGTCATCCGGGTGCTCCGCAACGGCGACGGCGACGACCCGACCACCGCCGGGGGCGGGCTGGCCGAAGCCGTCAAGAGCCTCCGCAACGCCAGCGTCGCCCGACCCACCATCAAGGGCGCGAAAGCAACGGCCGGCGTGACCCTGGAGGCGGGTACGTCGGTGCGGGAGCTGGCCGCCGACCGGGCCGCCCTCGCCTCCGCGCTCGACGTGCCGGAAACGGCGGTGCGGGTCATCCCCGACCCGGACTCCGCCCGACGCGGGAGGGTCGAAGTCGTCCCCGTCGACCAGCTCCGCGCCATGGTCCCCTGGCCCGGCCTGTCCGCCCCCGGCCGGTCCATCGCGGAACCGATCGTGCTCGGGGTGATGGAAGACGGCGAACCGCTGACCCTGTGGCTGCCGGGTGACCACACGGCCGGGCGGAACGCGGCGCACTTCCTGATCGTCGGCATGTCCGGCGCAGGCAAAACCGAAGTCATCCTCAACATCGCCGCCGAAGTCATCTCCCGCACCGACGCGGAACTCTGGCTGGCCGACCCCCGCAAGTTCGACCAACTCCCCACCTGGGCCATCCACGGTGCCGCCCGAACCGCCGGGACCGAAGACGACACGAACGAACTGCTGGAAGACCTGTACACCGACATCACTGGTCGGGCCAGGCAGATCGGCGCACACGGCCACAAGCAGTGGACCAAGGGTTGCCGGCAATGCCCCCGCTACCGCGTCGCCATCATCGATGAGGCGTCGCAGGTCGCCGCCGGGAACCCCCTGGTCACCGAACTGACCGAAGCCGCCCGCAGCGCCGGCATCTCGCTGGTGTTCGGGTTGCAGCGCGCCAGCCACGACCGGTTCCCCACCTCGGCACGGGCGAACATCCCCGGGTCGATCTGCCTCGGCGTCGACAAGGACGTCGACGCCAGCATGGCCCTGTCCGAGGCCACCCTCGACGCGGGGGCGATGCCATGGGCATGGAAGAACACCAAGCCTGGCTACCTCTACGCCGAGGTTCCCGGCACCGACACCACCCGCTGGTCCATGCCCTGCCGCAGCTACGTGGCCGACGAGGACCAGCGCGCTGACGCGGTCGCGCCGTACCTCGGTGGACAACCCGCCGCCGGCCCCACTCGCCCGGAGTCGGCGCGGCCGGCACCCCACCCCCGTCCGGAACCCACCCCGACCGACGACGACAGCGACCACGACGACGAACCCAACCAGGCGATTAACCCCCACGACCCACCCGACGACGTCGACCCCGCCGAACCGATCCGCATTCCACCCGGCATGCCCCGCATCCCGCTCGGACTCCGCCAACCGGCGATGAGCACCGATGAGGCGTACGAGCACCTGCGTGGGCACCTGCACGACCTGCACGATGCTGGCGTCACCGTCGTGCGACCCGGGGACCTGGGTGACGTCATCGCCGCTACCGGCCTGTCCGGCGACTGGGTACGCAAGGCACTCGGCCGACTCTCCACCGGCCCCGACGCCATGCTCCGCAAGACCGACCGGGGCACCTACAAGATCCGCATCCCCGAACCGGCGTAACGCACCGTCACCACACCCCGGGGTCGTCCGGACGGTCCGGACCGTCCGGACGACCCCGCCAGAGTCCACGTAGGAAGCCGTCCGGACGCCACCATCCGGACCATCCGGACGGCCCCCACCACCCCCACACCATCGCAGCCCGTGACCAACACTGCCCGCGCACACCCACCCGGGAGAACCCCATGCTGACCGTCGCCGCGCTCGTCCTAGGCGCGCTACTCGGCCTGATCCTCGGCGTGCCCCTCGGCCGTCGCGTCGAACGCGTCGCCTGGTACGCCGACGCCACCCTCGCCCGCGCCCGCATCACCGGCTGGCTCCTGCGCGACCTCAGCGGCTGGCTACTCGCCGTCGCGGTGGTCGTGACCGCCGTCGTATTCGTGGTCTGGGCGCTGCTGCGGCCCCACCGCTGACACCTCTGAACGGCGCGCTTCGCGCCCTCACCCCATCAATGGCCAGTGCCCGCCCGGCGCTGGCCATCGTCACGCCGCACCCGCAAAGGAGCGGCCATGCCCCCGAACGGCATCCGGTGCGGGCACTGGATCGGCGCTGAACAGCGCTTCTGCCACCACCCCGACGGTGTCCGCCCCTACCTGCAAGGCCCACGCTGCCCGGCCCACACCCCGAACGCCCTTGCCGGCCGGCCCGAAGCCCTATCGATGGTCCTGAACGAACCCGAGAGGAGCGCCATGCCCGACACGTCTGCCCTGGTCGCCCCCGCCCTCACCTACACCGAACGCGGGTGGCCCGTGTTCATGCTCGCCCGGTCGAAACGACCCGTCGCCAACTGCCCACCCTGCGCCGCCGCCGGCCCCAACCACGACCGGGAAGGCTGTGCCTGCCTGACCTGCCACGGCTTCTACGCCGCCACCACCGACCCGGAGCGGGTCGCCGCGATCGTGGCCGCCGTCCCTACCGGGCAGCTCGCCCTGCGTACCGGTGCCGCGTCCGGCACCGTCGTGGTCGACGTCGACCCCGCCCACGGCGGTAGGGACACCATGAACACGCTCATTGCTGATGGGCTGTTGCCGCCTACCGCCTACGTGGTCACCGGGTCGGGCGGCCTGCACCTGTACTACCGGCACCCCGGACAGCCGGTGTCGTGCAGTCAGGGCAAGCCGAGGCAGGGACTCGGCCCCGGCATCGACGTCAAGGGCGACGGCGGGTATGTGGTGCTGCCGCCGAGCGTGCACCCGCGTACGGGCCGCCCGTACCGGTGGGCGCCGCGCCGGGAGATGCAGGAGATGCCCCCCGCGCTGGTTACCGCGTGCCGACCGGCCCCGCCCGCCCCGATCTCGGTGCCGGCGCACACGCCGACCATCACCCGAGAGGCGGAGGGCATCTCCCACCCCGACCGGCTGTTAGCCGCACACCTGCACGCGGTCACCACCGCCCCGCAGGGAACCCGCCGCACCACCCTCTACGGCGCAGCCAGGGGCATCGCCCGCATGGTTGCAGTCGACGCGATCAGCCACGACGACGCGGTAGCCGCCCTCACCACCGCCGGCCAGCAGGCAGAGCAGACCGACCGGGACATTCGCGCCGCCATCACCGGTGGCTTCCGCGCCGAAGGACTCGCCGCATGACCGGCGAACCGCTCAACGTGCTGGAGCTGTTCGCCGGCATCGGTGGTCTGTCCCTCGGCCTGCAACGGGCCGGAATGCGCATCGTCGGCCACGTCGAGATCAACCCGTTCTGTCGTGCCGTCCTGCACAAGCACTGGCCGGAGGTCCCCTCACATGACGACGTCCGTACTGCCGCCGCCTGGTGGCGCTCCACCGACCGGCCCCGGGTCGACGTCGTCGCCGGCGGCTACCCGTGCCAACCCGAGTCGACCGCCGGCAAGCGCCGGGGCACCGATGACGACCGGTGGCTGTGGCCGGACATGGCCCGGGTCATCCACGCGATCCGACCCCGGTACGTCGTCGGGGAGAACGTCATGGGACACCGCACCCGGGGACTTCGTTTCGTCCTCCGAGACCTGCAACGGCTCGGATACACCGCCAGTGCCGGCGTTGTCTCAGCTAGCGAGGTGGGGGCACCTCACCGGCGTCAACGCATCTTCGTCCTCGCCGCACTGGCCGACCCCCAAAGCAGCCGACTCGACATCGGGGGCGAGCTACGGCAGGACGGCAACGGGTGGCGGCGGCCCGAACCTGCTCGCCGCCGTCCGGCTCTGGCCGACACCCACCGCCAGGGACGCGGGCCGGGGAGCGGGCTGGGACCGACCGGGACGGCCACTGAGCGAGCGCGCTGGTGGGCCACTGAACCCGACGTGGGTCGAGTGGCTCATGGGGTTCCCCACCGGGTGGACCGACTGCGCGCCCTCGGCAACGCCGTCGTCCCCGCAGTCGCCGAACACATCGGCCACATCATCCTCAACCACCACCAGAGCAGGTGAACCCATGACCCAACCCACCGGCACCACCACCGACCAGGTCGACGGCGCAGCGATTCTCGACCAGGTGCACGCCTGCCTCACCAAGTACGTGATCCTGCCGTCGGCGGAAGCCGCCGACGCGGTCACGCTGTGGATCGCCGCCAGCCACGCCCAACCCGCATGGGCGCACGCCCCCCGCCTGGTCATCCGGGCACCCGAAAAGCGGTGCGGAAAGTCCCGACTGCTCGACGTCGTCGAGGCCACCTGCTACACGCCCCTGATCACCGTCAACGCCAGCCCCGCCGCCGTCTACCGGGCCATCGGCAGCGACGACCCGCCCACCCTGCTCGTCGACGAAGCCGACACCATCTTCGGAGCCGCCGCCGAAGGCAACGAAGACCTACGCGGCCTGCTCAACGCCGGACACCAACGCAACCGACCCGCGATCCGCTGGGACAACAACACCCGCAGCCTGGAGAAGATCCCCACCTTCGCCATGGCCGCACTCGCCGGCATCGGCGCGATGCCCGACACCATCGAAGACCGCGCCGTCGTCATCCGCATGCGCCGCCGGGCACCCGGGGAGCAGGTCGCCCCGTACCGGCACCGTCGTGACGGCCCGGCCCTGCGGACCCTGGCCCGGACCCTCACGACCTGGCTACGCGCGAACCTGCCCGCCCTCGAAGCCGCGGAACCACCCATGCCCGTCGAAGACCGCGCCGCCGACACCTGGGAACCCCTCGTCGCCGTCGCCGACCTTGCCGGCGGACCCTGGCCCGACCGGGCACGCCGCGCCTGCGAAACCCTCACCGCCCTCCGCGACGGGGCCGCCGTTCCCTCCGACCGGATTCGGCTCCTGGCCGACTGCCGCGCCATCTTCCGCACCGCCGGAGTGACCGACACCCAGAACCGTCCCGGCATCCCCAGCAGCATCCTGCTGGACCACCTGCGAGCCGACGCCGAAGCGCCGTGGGCCGAGTACGGCAAGAGCGGTACCGGCCTGACCGCCATGAAACTCGGCCAACTCCTGGCCGAGTACGAGATCCGGTCCACGAACATCCGGTTCGGGCCGCCCCACGGGCAGGTCAAGGGCTACTACCAAGCCGACTTCACCGACGCCTGGCAGCGCTACTGCCCCGGCCCCGAAGCCGTACCCCCGGCAGAGGCGTCCCAGCCGTCCCAGCCGTCCCCGCCCAGCTCAGCCCCGGGACGGGTTATCCCCCTGGGACGGCTCAAGCCGTCCCACACCACCACCGCCCAGCCGACCGCTGGGACGGCTTAAGCCGTCCCAACTTCCAAGCCGTCCCAGCCCTGACCTGCAACGGGACGGCTGGGACGGCTGGGACGGCTACCCCGGGCAACCCCGACCGCCCAGCGACGCACCGACCTCCACACCGAGGAAGGACAGCCACCCGTGACCAGCCGACCGAAGCGCACCACCCCCACCGGCAACCTGCTCACCCTCGCCGAAGTCCTGGACGAACTCCGCGTACCCCGGTCGACCTTCTTCAAGTGGAAGGCCACCGGCCGCGCCCCCCGAACCATCAAGTACCCCAACGGCAGCCTGTACGTCCGCCGCCGCGACCTGGACAACTGGATTGACGACCACGAGGAGGCCGCTTGAGTAGCTATGACGTGCGGTTGTGGAGCATCCTTCCGAACCGCAGCCAGAAAAAGCCCAGCTACTCCGTTCGCTGGTTCGTCGCAAAGAAGCCGTTCCGGAAGACCTACGCGACGCGAGCGCTTGCGGAGAGCTTCCGCGCCAAGTTGATCGTTGCGCAGCGGGAGGGTGTCGCATTCGATGAGGTCAGCGGCCTGCCCGAGCCAATGGCGCGAGCACTAAACACCCGGTCGTGGTTCGACCACGCCGTGGCCTACGTCGACATGAAGTGGCCTCGCGCGTCGGCCAAGCACCGGAAGGGCATCGCCGAGACGCTGGCCACCGTCACCCCGGCACTGCTCTCGACCGACCGGGGCGTGCCCAGCGACAAGGCGCTACGGGCCGCACTCTACGGATGGGTGTTCAACAAGGCACGCCGAGACGCCGGGGAACCACCCGCCGACCTCGCCACCGCCGTGCGCTGGCTCAAAGCCAACACCGTCAACCTGTCCGCGCTCGCCGACGCCGCGTTGGTGCGGAAGGCGCTCGACACGCTTGCCCTGCGGATGGATGGTGCCGCCGCGTCGGCCAGCACGATCGCCCGTAAGCGGGCTGTCTTCTCCGGGGCGCTGAAGTACGCCGTTGAGCTGCGGCTACTCGACGTGCACCCGATGTCCCTGGTGAGCTGGACCGCACCGAAGACGGCCAATGAGATCGACCGTGGGGCGGTGGTGAATCCCGATCAGGCGCGAGCGCTGCTCGCCGAGGTGGGACGCTCCGTGCCCGAGCTGGAAGCGTTCTTCGGATGCATGTACTACGCCGCCCTGCGCCCCGAGGAGGTGCTTCACCTGCGGGAAGACGAGTACGAGCGGCCCGCTCAGCGCGGGGGGTGGGGCGTCCTGCACCTCACCGGCTCCACGGTGGCCGTAGGCCGCGACTGGGGCGACGGAGACGACACCACCGAAGACCGAGAGCTGAAGCACCGCGCCAAGGCAGCCACGCGGGACGTTCCGGTGCCGCCGCCGCTCGTGCGGCTACTCGACCACCACGTCAAGGAGTACCCGCCCGGATCGAACGGCAAGCTGTTCGTGACCCGGCGCGGCCCCGGTGGGCGATACGTGCCTACCGCCGGCCAGCCGATCCCGAACAACACCTACGGGAAGGCGTGGCGCGATGCGCGGGCAAAGGTGCTCACCCCGGCTCAGCAGCGCTCCCCGCTGGCCCGCCGGCCGTACGACTTGCGGCACGCTGCCGTGTCGCTCTGGCTCAATGCGGGGGTGCCGGCTACCCAGGTCGCCGAGTGGGCCGGGCACAGTGTGAACGTCCTCATGCGGGTCTACGCGAAGTGCGTCTACGGCCAGGAGGAAGCCGCCCGCCGCCGGATCGAGGCTGCGCTGGGAGGTGCGGAAAACGCCGACGCGAATACGACGCGACCGGCGAGATTGAGCGGGTCAGAGCAGGACTGAGTGAGACTCACGAAAGCGGCCCCTGACCGGCATTCTCGCTGGTCAGGGGCCGCTTTGTGCACCTGGTGGCGGGTAGAGGATTCGAACCTCTGTAGCTTTCGCGACGGATTTACAGTCCGCTCCCATTGGCCGCTCGGGCAACCCGCCAGGGCACACCGCCGTGTCGTAACGCGGCAGCGGAGCAAGGATAGCGGTCGCCCCCGGGGGCATGGCAACCGGGTACCGTCAGAGGGTCGTGGGGCTGGTCAGCACCGCGACGACCCTGACAGACCGCCGGACAAGCAGGAGCATCAGCATGGCAGCGAACCCGTCGTTCGACATCGTGAGCAAGGTCGACCGGCAGGAGGTCGACAACGCCCTTCGCCAGACGGAGAAGGAGCTTGCCCAGCGGTTCGACTTCCGCGGCACCGGCGCCGAGATCTCCTGGTCGGGTGAGGAGGCGATCAGCCTCCAGGCCGAGACCGAGGAGCGGGTCAGCGCCGCCCTGGACGTGTTCAAGGAGAAGCTGGTCAAGCGGAACATCTCGTTGAAGTCCCTGGACGCCGGCGACCCCCGCGCCTCGGGCAAGGTCTACAAGATCGACGCCAAGGTGATCCAGGGCATCGAGTCGGAGAAGGCCAAGGCGATCAGCAAGAAGATCCGCGACGAGGGCCCGAAGGGCGTCCAGGCGCAGATCCAGGGCGACCAGCTCCGGGTCACCGGCAAGAAGAAGGACGACCTCCAGACCGTCATCTCCCTGCTCAAGGGCGAGGACTTCGGGGTGGCCCTCCAGTTCACCAACTACCGCTGACCCGGTAGCCGGCACCGCACGCGCGGGCGGTCGTCCCCTGACGGGACGACCGCCCGCGGCACGCGTACCCCCCGTCAGACCGTGACGGGGTGTTCGGCGCGGGTGGCGGCGGCCTCGGCGCGGGCGATCGGGCCGCCGGGCAGCGCCGCGACGGCGGCCCCGACGCCGACCGCTGCGGCGGCGAACAGGAACGCCCAGGGCACCCCGCCGGCGTGGTCGACGATCAGGCCGGCCACCGCGCCGCCGGCCGCGCTCGCCGCCACCGACATGGTCACCACCCAGGTGTACGCCTCGTTGAGCATTCCCGTCGGGGTGATCCGCCCGACCAGGGTGTTCTCCAGGGTCAGCGCGGGGGCGATGGTGGCTCCGCCGATCACCAGGGCGATGCCGAGGGACACCGGGCCGGGCATCACCGCGAAGATCGCCAGGGTGCCGGCCACCGCCGCGAGCAGCCAGGCGAACTGGCGGGTCATGTTGGCCGCCGGGCGGCGTACCCCGAACCAGAAACCGCCCACGGCGCTGCCCACCCCCCAGACGGCGAGCAGCAGGCCGGCCAGGCTCTGCGGGTCGTCGGTGGGCTGGTTACCGGCGAACGCCGGCACGATCACGCCGGCCGCGCCGAACGCGATGCCGAGACTCGCCACGCAGACCAGCAGCGCCGGGAACCCGCCGACCCGCAGCGGACCGAGGCCCCGGGCGTGGTGCTCGCGGGCGTGCGGACGCCAGGCGCGCATCACCCGGCCGAGTGCCACCCCGCCGGTGCCGACCAGGGTCACCACGGCCGCGCCGACCAGTGCGGCTGCGGCGTCGGCCACCAGGACGAACGCGGCCACCAGCAGCGGGCCGAGTACGAAGACGACCTCGAACAGCGACGTCTCGGCGGCCAGCGCGGTGTTGCGCAACTGGTAGCGGCCGGTCGCCGGGGCGGTCAGGTCGTTCCAGGCCCCCCGGATCGCGGCGGTCAGCGGCGGATAGGTGGCCCCGGCCAGCCCGGCCGCCAGGTAGATCAGGCGCAGGTCGGCGTTCTCGGCGCGACTGGCCCCGAGCAGCGCGAACAGGGCCAGCGGGTGCGCCACGGCGGTGACCAGCAGCACCGGGGTGGGTCCGACCCGGTCGGCGATCCGGCCGGCGACCGGGCTGAGCGCGGCACCGGACAGGGCGTAGATGCCACCGGCCACGGCGGCGAGGGAGTACCGGCCGGTGACCTGCTCCACGACCAGCAGCAACGCCAGCGGGGTCATGCCGATGCCGAGCCGGCCGACGACACCGAGGAGCAGCAGTAGGGGGGCGCCGGGAATCCGCCAGACGCCCAGGTACTGGCGCAGTGCGGACACGGCACACCTCCCAGGAGACGATCAGGTAACGACTCAGAACCCTGTAGACCCTAACGCCGCAGGTCGCTCCGGGAATGGTCGATTCACTCACACCCGGGGCCGCTGACCCGGTGGCGGCGAGACGGTAACTTGCTGATCGACCCAGATACATACACCGCTGGATCGCCCCCGATGCCGTAGGAGGTCCAATGGTCGGCACGACGACCGAACGCCGCCGGCCCGGCCCGGCGTCCCGGGGCAGCCGCCGCCGGGCAGCTGTCCCGGTGCTCCGGGAGAGCACCCGTCACCAGCAGAACGGGGTCGAGGAAGCGGATCCGACGACCTGATGACCGACGCCGACGAGCGGCTCTCACCGCCCCCCGGTTACCTGGCCCTGTTCCGGCATCCGGTCGCCTCCCGCCTGGTCACCGCCCGGGGGATCTCCGAGCTGGGCGACTTCGTGGGGCTGGCCGCGCTGCTGCTGCTCGCGTACGACCAGACGCAGTCGGTCCTCGGGCCGGCCGCCGTGTACGCCGCCCGCGCCCTGCCCGCCCTGCTGGTCGCCACGGTGTTCAGCGGCTGGCTGGACGTGCCGGCCCGCCGTACCCTGCTGGTCTGGCTCTCGGTGGCCGGCGCGGTGCTGATCGCGGCCCCCCTCGCGGTGCCCCGGCCGGTGCCGGCGATCGTCGCGGCGGGGCTGCTCGGCGCGGTCCGGGCCGCCTACTCCAGCGTCAACGTGGCGGTCGCCGCCGAGGCGGTGGACGCCCCGCTGCGGCTGCCGCTGTTCGGCCTGTCCGCCTTCGCCAACCAGGTCGGCCAGGTGGTGGGGCTGCTGGCCGGGGCGAGCATCACCGTGGCGCTCGGCCCCCGGGTGGCGCTCCTGATCGACCTGGTCTCGTTCCTCGTCGCGGCGGTGGTGCTGGCCGGCCTGCCGGGCGGGCAGCAGCGGCGGCGCGGGCCGCGCCCGCCGGCCACCGCCGGCCTGCAGACCATCGCCGGGCATCCGGTGCTGCGTGGTGTGGCCCTGCTCACCCTCGCCACCGTGCTCTCCGGCGCGCTGCCGGAGACCCTCGCCCCGGACCTCGCCGCCGGGGCCTGGCGGCCGGTGGTGCTGGCCTCGTCGGCGCTGGGCGGGGCGGTCTTCGTGCTGGTGCTGGGGCGGGGCACCTGGCTGGGTCGGCTGGCCGGGCAGGTCACCGTGGCCGCCGCCCTGGCCGGGGCGCTGCTGCTGGCCGCCCTGCTGGTCGCCACGCACGCCCCGGTATGGGCGCTGGCATGCGCCAACGCGCTGATCGGCGCGGGCGGCGGGTGGCTGATCGGCGCGCAGGCCACCTTTGCCCGGCTGGCCCCGGTGGAGCGGATGGGGCAGGTGGAGGCGACCATCGTGGCCGCCAACATCGTCGTCGCCGGCTGCGGGATCTTCCTGCTCGGCTCGGCCGCCGCGCTGTTCGGGCCGGCCGTGGCCTACCTGCTGGCCGGGGTGCTGCTGCTGGTCGTGGTGCTGCTGACCCGCCCCGACCGGCTGCCCGCCGACGTGGGCCCGCAGCCGACCGGCCCGACCCGCTGACCCGTGGACACGACCGCGCCCGCGTCCGGGCTGGACGCGGGCGCGGTGTCGGTCGGGGTCAGCGCTGGAACTGCACCGGGCCCGTGGTGCGGGCCATCTGCTCCAGCCGGGCCACCCGCTCCTCCATCCGCGGGTGGGTGGAGAAGAGTGCGGCGATGCCGCCACCCCGCTTGAACGGGTTGTCGATCATCAGGTGGGCGGTGCTGGTGAGCTGACCCTGGGCGGGCAGCGGCCGGGCCTGCGTCCCCAGGTGGATCTTGCGGAGGGCACTGGCCAGGGCCAGCGGGTCCCGGGTGAGCTGCGCGCCCGAGGCGTCAGCCTGGAACTCCCGGCTCCGGCTGATCGCCAACTGGATCACGGTGGCCGCGATCGGGCCGAGGATGATGGTGAGCAGCAGCACGGCCGGGTTCGGGCCGTCCTCGTCGTTACTGCCACCCAGCGGGATGAAGAACGCCAGGTTCGCCAACATGGTGATGATGCCGGCCAGCCCGGCCGCCACGCTGGAGATCAGGATGTCCCGGTTGTAGACGTGGGACAGCTCGTGGCCGATCACCCCGCGCAGCTCGCGGTAGTCGAGGATCTCGGTGATCCCCTGGGTGACGCAGACCGCCGCGTTGGCCGGGTTACGCCCGGTCGCGAACGCGTTGGGCTGCGAGGTGGGGCTCACGTACAGCCGGGGCATCGGCTGACGGGCCTCGGTGGCCAGCTCACGAACCATCCGGTACAGCTCGGGGAACTGGGCCTCGCTGACCGGTTGCGCCCGCATCGAGCGCAACGCGAGCTTGTCGGAGAAGAAGTAGGTCACTCCGTTCATCAGCAACGAGACGACGACGGCGACGACGAGGCCACCGCTCCCACCGAACCAGTAGCCGACCGCGAGGATCAGCGAGGTCAGCAGGCCCAGCAGCGCTGCGGTCTTCAGACGGTTGTGATGCACGATCGCTCCTTCGGTGCGCGGGTCGCGCGGGACCCGCTGACCGGTACAACGTCACCGGTACCCGTCAACCATCCAGCTCATGACTGGCAGTTGACTGACAGAAGCTGTGAACCCGCTGAACGGACCGGACACCGGGGACGGCCCGGGACACCAGGTCAGGGGGCGTCCGGCCCGCCGGGGCGGACGCTCCGCGCGGGCCGGTCAGCGGGAGGCGAGGTCCAGCACCAACTGCGGGGCGAAGCCGATCACCACGGCCAGTGCCGTCGCCCCGGCCAGCGCCACGGAGACCGGCCAGGCCACCCGGCCGGTCAGCACCCCGGGCGCGACCGGCTGCCCGGCGGCGGTCGACTCCGCAGCCCGCGTCGGACCGGCCGGCAGCGGGGTCGGGTCGGCGTAGAGGGTGGCGGCGAGGCGCAGGTAGTAGGCCAGGCCGATGACCGCATTCAGGGCCACCACCACAGCCAGCCAGCCGGCCCCGCCGTCCAGTACCGCCCGCACCACGGTCACCTTGGCGAACAGCCCCGCCAGCCCGGGCGGCAGGCCGGCCAGCCCGACCAGGGCCAACGCGAACGCCGCCCCGGCCCAGGGCCGCCGCCGGGCCACCCCACTCAGGTCCGCCACCGCGCCGCCGTCCGCACCGGCCGGGCGCAGCGCCACCAGCGCCGCGAACGCTGCCAACTCCACCACCACGAAGAAGACCGCGTACGCCACCGCGGCGGCGTACGCCCCGGCCCGGACGTCATCGGCCCGGCCGGCGGCCGACGCCAGCACCCCCAGCGGAGCCAGGATGTAGCCCGCCTGCGCCACCGACGACCAGGCGAGCAACCGGACGGTACGCCGCTGGCGCAGCGCCACCAGGTTGCCCACGGTCATGGTGAGCACCGCCAGCAGGGCCAGCACCGGGCCCGTCACCTCGGCCGGCAGCGCCCGCTGCACCACCGCCAGCAGGGCCACCACCCCGCCCAGCTTCGACGCGGTGGACAGGTAGGCCGCCACCGGCAGCGGTGCCCCGTCGTAGGTCGCCGGCACCCAGGCGTGGAACGGCACCGCCGCCACCTTGAAGGCCAGCCCGAGCACCACCAGCGCCACCGCCGCCGGGACCAGCGGCACGTCGGGCGCGTCGGCCAGCAGCCCGCCGAGCCGACCCAGGTGCAGGCCACCGGTCGCCGCGTAGAGCAGTGCCGCGCCGAGCAGGGTGACCGTCGTGGCCACCACGCTCACCACGAAGAAGGTGACCGCCGCCTCGGCACTGGCCAGGCTGCCCCGACGCAGGCCCACCAGCACGTACAGCGGCAGGGTCAGGGTCTCCAGGGCGACGATCAGGGTGATCAGGTCACCGGCCGCGCCGAGCACCACGCCACCGGTCATCGAGCAGGCCAGCAGGAAGCAGTACTCGCCGACGGGCGTCGGGCCACCGCGCAGCAGCGGCCCGGAGAGCCCGAGCACCCCCAGGGTGAGCAGGGCGAAGACCCCCGCGACCAGGGCCGCCCGGCCGTCGAAAACCCACGAGCAGTCGGTGCCGACGCAGAACGTCCGCCGGGTGCCGGCCGCGCCCACCGCCACCGCGCCGACGCCGGTGGCGACGACGCCCGCGCAGGCCACGGCCACCGTCGCGCCGGCCCGGCCGACCAGCAGATCCGCCAGCAGCACGAGTACGACGGTGCCGGCCGCCAGGTACGCCGGCAGCAACGCCATGTTGTCGACGCTCTGCACCACACTCACGAGTCGGACCCTTCGTTCGCGACTGCGGGGCTCCGCTGCGCTGCACTCCTCGCGCTCACCGGACCACCCTTCCGCTCGCGACTGCGGGGCTCCGCTGCGCTGCACTCCTCGCGCTCACCGGACCGACCCCGTTCACCGGACGATCCCCACCAGGGCGTCCACCGGGCCGGTGGCGTAGCCGAGCACCAGGGTGGGTGCCAGGCCGACGGCGAGGGCGAGCAGGACCAGCGGGACCCAGGCGGTCAGCTCCACCCCGGCCAGGGCGGGGGTGAACCGGCCCACCGCCGGGCTCGGCCGACCGTGGGTGACCCGGCGCAGCAACCGCAGGAAGTACGCGGCGGTGAGTGCCCCGCCGACCGCCGCCAGCACCGCCAGCGTGGTCCACAGCGGCCCGCCCCGCTCGACGGCCGCGACCACCGCGAACGCCTCCCCCCAGAACCCGGCCAGGCCGGGCAGGCCGAGCGAGGCGACCGCCGCGAAGCCGAGCAGACCGGCCAGCCGGGGTGCGGTCTCCCGCAGCCCGGACAGCTCGGCCAGCGCCCCGGTGTGGGCCCGGTCCTTGACCGCCCCGGCGAGGAAGAACAACAGCCCGGTGATCACCCCGTGCGCCACGTTGCCGATCAGCGCCGCCTGGATGCCGGTGGCGGTCAGCGTCGCCACCCCGAGCAGCACGAAGCCCATGTGACCGACGCTGGAGTAGGCGATCAGCCGCTTCAGGTCGTCCTGGGCCAGGCAGACCAGGGAGCCGACCAGGATCGCCGCGACGGCCAGCACCCCCAGGATCGGCGCGGCCCAGCGGGCACCCTCCGGGGCCACCCCGACGGCGACCCGGATCAGGCCGTACGTGCCCATCTTGAGCAGGACCCCGGCGAGGATGACGCTGCCGACGGTGGGTGCCTGGGTGTGCGCGTCGGGCAGCCAGGTGTGCAGCGGCCAGAGCGGGGCCTTCACCGCGAACGCCAACCCGAGCAGGGCGAACGCGGCCAACTGGGTGCCCCGGGACAGTCCCGTCCCGCCGGTCAGCGCGACGATGTCGGCGGTTCCTGCGGCGGCCACCACGACGAACACGCCGACCAGCAGCAGCACCGAGCCGAAGAGCGTGTAGAGGGCGAACTTGCGGGCCGCCGCGCGGGCCGCGTCGCGCGCCGGCAGGTCATCGCCGGTGCCGCCCCAGCCGGCGATGACCGCGTACATCGGCAGCAGGACGACCTCGAAGAAGACGAAGAAGAGCACCAGGTCGAGGGCGAGGAAGGTGCCCAGGATGCCCACCTCGACCATGAGCAGCAACGCCACCAGCGCCCGGCCGCTCCCCCGGCCCTCGGGCACCCGGCGCACGGTGTAGCCGCAGCAGAGCAGGGTGAGCAGGGCGGTGAGCACCACCAGCGGCCAGGAGATGCCGTCCACCCCGAGGTGGAAGCGCAGGTCGAGGCCGGGCACCCAGGGCAGGTCGACCTCGTGCCAGGGCTGCACCGCAGGAGCCGGGCCGTAGCCGAACCAGCCGTGGTCGCCGAGCACCAGCAGCGCCGCCCCGACCAGGGTCAGGCCGGCGACCGCCGTGCCCAGCAGCCGGGCCGCCCGCTCCCGTGGCAGCACGGCCACCAGCGCCGCCCCCACCGCCGGCAACGCCAACACCCCGATCAGCAACACCTGTCCCAAGCTCATGAGGATGCTCCGATCAGGGCGGCGGCGAGGCCGATCAGCAGGGCGCCGGCCAGCACCGCCGCCGTCGCGCGGGGCAGCGCCGCCCGGTGCAGCGCGGCCAGCCCGGCACCGAGCGCCGAGGTGCCCCGGCCGACCCCCTCCACCAGGCCGTCCACCCCCACCTCGTCACCGGTACGGGTCACCCGGGCCAGCGCCGTCGTGGGGCGTACCACAAGGGTGTGTTGCAGGTCGTCGAGGCGGAAGGCGCGGGCGAACACCGGACGCAGCGGACCCAGCGCGCGGGCCGGATCGGCGGCCGGGTCACGCCGCCAGCCGGCCCAGGCCAGCCCCGCCCCGACCAGCAGCAGCACGAGCGGTAGCAGCACCGCCGGGGTCAGGTGGACCAGGTCGACGTCGGCGGCGGTGCCCCGTAGCCGGTCGGTGAACGGCGGCCAGAACGCGGCCAGCCCGAGCAGCGCCGCCGGGACGGCCAGCAGCAGCACCGGCCAACGCATCAGAGCCGGTGGGTCGTGCGGGTGCAGCAGCGGCAGCCGGGGCTCGCCGAAGAAGGCGCGCAGCAGCAGCCGGGTGGCGTACGCGGCGGTGAGCAGCACCCCGAGCAGACCGGCCAGCCAGACCAGCCAGCCGACCCACGCCGGGGCGGGACCGGTGCCGTCGAGCGCGGCGGCCTCGGCGGCGGCGAGCACACCGTCCTTGCTCCAGAAACCGGACAGCGGCGGCACGCCGGCCAGCGCACCCAGGCCGATCAGGGTGCACCAGAAGGTGACCGGCATGCTGCGTCGCAGCCCGCCCATCCGGGACAACAGGGTGGTGCCGACGGCGTGGATCACCGCACCGGCGGCGAGGAACAGCAGCGCCTTGAACGCGGCGTGGGTGAGCAGGTGGAACAGTGCGGCGGCCGGGGCACCGACGGCGAGCGCGCCGGTCATGTAGCCGAGCTGGGAGACCGTCGACCAGGCGAGCACCCGCTTCAGGTCGTCCTGGGCGGTGGCGGCGAACGCGCCGAGCAGCAGGGTGATCGAGGCGAGCACGCCGAGCACCGCCAGTGCCACCGGGGCCCGGGTGAACAGCGGGTAGAGCCTCGTCACCGCGTACACCCCGGCGGCGACCATGGTCGCGGCGTGGATCAGCGCGGAGATCGGGGTCGGGCCGGCCATCGCGTCCGGCAGCCAGGTGTGCAGCGGGAACTGGGCGCTCTTGCCGGCGACCCCGGCGAGCAGCAGCAGGCAGGCGGCGGTCAGCGTGCCGGTGGCGTGGTCGTGGGCGAGCACGTCGGCGATCCGGAAACTGCCCGCCGAGACGCCGAGCAGCGCGATGCCGAGCAGGAACCCGACGTCACCCACCCGGGTGACCAGGAACGCCTTCATCGCGGCGGCGGGCGCCTCGGGCAGCCGGCGGTCGTGGGCGATCAGCAGGTACGAGCAGAGGCCCATCACCTCCCAGCCGACCAGCAGCAGGATCAGGTCCCCGCTGACCACCACCAGCAGCATCGCGGCGGTGAACAGGCTGATCTGCGCGGCGTAGGGCGGGTAGCGGTGGTCCACCTCGACGTCGTCGTGCGGGCCGCGCCGCAGGTAGGCCACCGAGTAGACCTGCACCGCCAGGGCCACCGCCGCCACCGCGACCGCGACCAGCGCGGCGACGCCGTCCAGCCGTACCCCGAGGGTTACCCGCAGCCCACCGAGGTCGATCCAGGTGGTGCTGGTCTCCACCGGGTCGCCGAGGCGCACCAGCAGCAGCACCGCGACCAGCAACGCGCCAGCCGCGCCCGCCACCCCGAGGCCGATCGCCGCCCGCCGGGCCACACCCTCCCCGGTGGTCGCGCCCTGCGGTGCCGGCGGCAGCAGCAACCCGAGCAACCCGGCAACCAGGGGTACGACCGGCAGCGCCGCCCCGAGCAGCCCGGTCACCGCCCGGCCCCCGCCTGTGCGCCGGCCGGCCCGGCCGCGACGTCACCTGTCGACCCCGCCCGGCCCCCGGCCGGCTCGGTCAACGGCACGTCGTCCACGGTGACACTGGCCCGCAGCCGGTAGAGCTGGAGCACGATGGCCAGCCCGACGCCGATCTCGGCGGCGGCCAGCACGATCACGAACAACGCGAAGACCTGCCCGGAGTGCGGCAGCGCCGCCCGCACGGTGGTGTCGGCGGTGACCAGGATCAGGTTGACCGCGTTGAGCATCAGCTCCACCGCCATCAGCACCAGCACCGCGTTGCGTCGCCGCAGCACACCGTAGACGCCCAGGCCGAACAGCAGCGCGGCGGTGACGTACGGGATGACCGGCCTCACCGGACCACCTCTGTTCGCGACTGCGCGGGGACGGTGTCGGGGCGGCGGCCGATGTCGGGGCGGGACAGGATGACCGCGCCGACCAGGGCGGCCAGCAGCAGCACCGACAGCACCTCGAACGGCAGCACCCAGGAGCGGAACACCTGCTCGCCGATGCCCTCGGCGGTGCCCGCCGCCGGCAGCTCCACCGTCGACCAGCGGAACGCGTCCACCAGCAGCGCCGTCAGGCCCAGCCCGGTGCCCGCACCGATCAGCGCGGCCGGCCAGCCCGGCCGGTCCAGGTCGTCGGACGCTCCGATCGGGGCCCGGGTCAGCATCACCGCGAACAGCAGCAGCACCACCACCGCGCCCACGTAGATCAGCACCTGCACCCAGGCGACCAGTTCGGCGGTGAGCACCAGGTAGTCGCCGGCCAGCGCGCCCAGGCAGAGCACCAGGTAGAGGCCGGCCCGGACCAGGTGCTTCGTGGCGACCACCAGCACCCCCGACCCGACCGCCACCGCGCCCAGGGCCAGCAGGAGGACGTCCGCACCGGTCACCGGGGAGCACCTCCGTCGTCGGCGGGGCCGGGCTCGGGGCGTACCACGGTGGGGCGGGCCGCGGAGCTGGTCGGGGCGGCGGCCTTGCGCGCGGCGGTGGTCTCCTCCTTGGCCGGCTCGCCGTGCGGGTCGTGCGCGGGCGGCGGCGGCACCGTGGCCATCCACTGGCCGAGGTGGTCCCGGTCGTGCAGCAGGTCCTTGATGTCGTACTCGGCGTACTCGAACTCGGGCGACCAGTAGAGGGCGTCGAACGGGCAGACCTCGATGCAGATCCCGCAGTACATGCAGAGCGAGAAGTCGATGTCGAACTTGTCGAGGACGTTGCGCTGGCGGGGACGGGCCGCGCCGGCCACCGCCACCTCCTCCTTGTGCGAGTCGATGTAGATGCACCAGTCGGGGCACTCCCGGGCGCAGAGCATGCAGACCGTGCAGTTCTCGGTCAGCAGCGCGATCACCCCCCGGGAGCGGGGCGGCAGCTCGGGCGCGACGTCGGGGTACTGCTGGGTGTGCGACCGGCGGGTCATCGTCTTCAACGTGACCGCCAGCCCCTTCACCAGCCCTCCGCCGGTGCCCCCGCCGTGCTCGCTCACCGTGTCGCCCCGACTCGCTCGCTCATGGGGTCATCCTGCCCTGTGGCCACGGCGTGCGCGACCACCACCCGGCGTTTGCCGGCGTTACCCTGACAGGCGGGGAGAACGACGCACCGGGAAGGACCGACCGATGACCGCCGCGCTGCAGAACGACCATCCGCCCGAGGGCGGCTGGACGACTGACGATCTGGACGCGCTGCCCGAGGACGGCCGCCGCCGCGAACTTCTCGATGGAGTGCTGATCGTGTCCCCCTCCCCCACCCGCATCCACCAGACCATCGCGATGCGACTTGGCGTCGCGCTCGAAGAGGACTGTCCCGACGACTACGACGTGACCCAGGCCGTGGAGGTGCGGATCAACCGGACCCGCTCGTTCATCCCCGACGTGCTGGTGACCACGTCCACCGCCGCCGCCCGCGAGCCGTCCCGGTACGAACCGCACGAGGTGGTGCTGGCCGTCGAGATCGTCTCCCCCAGCACCCGCTCCATCGACCGGGTGCTCAAGCCGACCCTCTACGCGCAGGCCGGCATCCCGTTCTACTGGCGGATCGAGGTGGAGGACGACGGTCTGGTCGTGCACACCTACAAGATCGACGCGGTGAACGAGGTCTACACCGAGACCGGGCGGTGGACGAAGTTCGTCGACACCGGTGAGCCGTTCCCGGTGAACCTGTCGATCGCCCGGATCACGCCCCGGCGTCGGTGAGCGGCGGCAGCATCTCCACACCCAACTGTTGCAGCAGTTGGAACAGCTCGTTGACGCTCCACACGTCGACGATCCGCCCGGCGGCGTCGAAGCGCAGGAACGTCGCCCCGGAGTAGCTGACCACCTGCCCGGTCGGCGGCACCGGGCCGAACTGTCCCGCCTGGGTGCCGGCGGCCCGCCAGCGCAGCGCCACCCGGTCCCCGGCCGCCACCACGTCCACCAGTTTGTAACGTAGGTCGGGGAAGGCGGCCCGGCGGTCCCGATGCCAGGCCAGCACCGCCGCCGGGCCGGTGCCGCCGAGCCCCGGGCACTCCTGCGCCACCAACTCGTACGCCGACTCCTCGCGGCCGGCGTTCCACACGTCGGCCACGAACCGCCGGGCCACCGCCGCCACGTCGATCATGTGGGCAGCCTAGGCCCGCGTTACCGTGCCACCGGACGCCGGACCCGCCATGATGGGAGCCGAAGCGGACGAAGGGCGACACCATGGCGGAGAGCAACGGCAGGACGGCGACCCGGACCGGCGGCAAGTACGTCGAGCCGGGCGGTGAGTTCACCCGGGACCAGCGCTACATCGCCACCCGGATCACCGTCGACGGGCGGGACGGCTACCCGGTCGAGCCGGGCCGCTACCGCCTGGTCGTCAGCCGGGCCTGCCCGTGGGCCAACCGCATGATCATCGTACGGCGGCTGCTCGGGCTGGAGGAGGCGCTGCCGATGGCGGTGGCCGGGCCCACCCACGACGCCCGGAGCTGGACGTTCGACCTGGACCCGGACGGGCGTGACCCGGTGCTCGGCATCGAACGGCTGGCCGAGGCGTTCTTCGCCCGCTACCCCGACTACGACCGGGGGATCACCGTGCCGGCGATCGTCGACGTGCCCACCGGTCAGGTGGTCACCAACGACTACGCGCAGATGACCCTGGACCTGTCCACCGAGTGGGGGGCGTACCACCGTGAGGGCGCCCCGCAGCTCTACCCGGAACACCTGCGCGCCGAGATCGACGAGGTGAACGCGGTCGTGTTCGCCGACGTCAACAACGGGGTGTACCGGTGCGGCTTCGCCGGCTCGCAGGAGGCGTACGAGAAGGCGTACCGGCGGTTGTTCGACCGGCTGGACTGGCTCAGCGACCGGCTGGCCGGCCAGCGCTACCTGGTCGGCGACACCATCACCGAGGCCGACGTGCGGCTGTTCACCACGCTGGCCCGGTTCGACCCGGTCTACCACGGCCACTTCAAGTGCAACCGGCAGAAGCTCAGCGAGATGCCGGTGCTGTGGGCGTACGCGCGGGACCTGTTCACCACCCCGGGGTTCGGCGACACCATCGACTTCGACCACATCAAGCGGCACTACTACGAGGTGCACCGGGACATCAACCCGACCGGAGTGGTGCCGCTCGGCCCGGACCTGGTCAACTGGCTCAGCCCGCACGGGCGGGAGGCGCTGGGCGGCCGGCCGTTCGGCGACGGCACGCCCCCGCCGCCCCCGCCGCCCGGCGAGCAGGTGCCGCCGGAACACACCCCGATCGGCTGAACCACCCCCACCAGGTGCGCCCCCGCCCGACCCACCGGGCGGGGGCGCACTGCCGTGTCCCGGGGGCGCCACCGCCTCCGGGCACCGGGCCGCCACACCGTGCCACCGACCCCGGTCGGGCGTGAACCGCCGTCGACTGCGGACACTGAGAGGTGCCACACATTCACCTTGGGTGCCCAAGAGTTAACACGATGGTCAATATGACCTGTTGGAGTGGGGAGGTCCGTCGCTGCGATTTCCGTCGATGGCGGACTCACGTCCACTACGGACTCCCCCCTTGAGGAGGAACGAGCCTTGCGCAAGCTGGGTAGCAGGACCGCACGTCTGGGCGTACTCGCCGGTGTTCTCGCCGGTGCGCTCGCCACCACCACCAACGCCGCCGTCGCGGCACCGGGCACCCCCGCCCCCGGACGGGACGCGCCCGCGCCGCTGCTGGCCGGCAGCGCGGAAGCCGCGCCGGACCGGTACATCGTCGTCCTTTCCGACAAGCCGGTCAGCGGCGAACGCACCGCCCGCCTCGCCCGCACCGACCAGTCGGCCGCCGCCGCCGAGCGGGCCGGCGGCACCGTGCTGAACCGCTACACCCAGGTCCTCGACGGGTACGCCGCCGTGCTGCCGCCGGCCGCCCTCGCCGCCGTCCGCAGCGACCCGGCCGTGCAGTACGTCGAGCGGGACACCCGGATCGAGGGCGGGTTGACCAGCACCACCCCGGACCGGACCGGACCGACGACGGCCCGCGCCGAGCGGGCCCAGGCCGGCGGCGCGTCCACCCAGGCCGTGCAGAGCAACCCGCCGTCGTGGGGGCTGGACCGCATCGACCAGCGCAACCTGCCGCTGAGCAACAGCTTCGGCTACACCACGACCGGTTCCGGGGTGACCGCCTACATCGTCGACTCCGGCATCCGGGCCACCCACGTCGACTTCGGCACCCGCGCCGCCGGGGTCTACGACGCGGTCGGCGACGGCAACGGCACCAACGACTGCCACGGCCACGGCACGCACGTCGCCGGCACCGTCGGCGGCACCACCTACGGGGTCGCCAAGTCGGTGACGCTGCGCGCGGTCCGGGTCCTCCAGTGCGACAACTCCGGGTGGAGCACCGACCTGATCGAGGGCGTCGACTGGCTGGCCACCAACCACGCGGCCGTCTCGGTGGCGAACTTCAGCCTCCAGGGCTACGGCACCTCGGCGAACACCTCGATCGAGAACCTGATCGACCACGGCGTGTACCCGGTCTTCATCGCCAACAACTTCAACACCGACGCCTGCACCAACGGCCCCCGGTCCAGCCGGGGCATCACCGTCGCGGCGACCGACATCAACGACAACCGGGCCTCGTTCTCCAGCTACGGGACCTGCGTCGACATCTTCGCCCCGGGGGTGAACATCACCTCCGCCGGCATCGCCTCGAACACCGCCGTCGCCAGCGGCTGGTCCGGCACCTCGATGGCGGCCCCGCACGTCACCGGTTGGCTGGCCCGCTACCGGCAGACCAACCCGACGGCGACCCTCGCCACCGCCAAGAGCGCACTGATCAGCGCCGCCACCACCGGCAAGGTGGTCAACCCGGGGACCGGCTCCCCGAACCGCCTGCTCTACGCCGCGCCGTGAGCGTGCCGGAGGGGCCCCGGGAAGTGTCCGGGGCCCCTCCGGGTCGGCGCTCAGTTCAGGGTGAGTCGTACGGCGGTGGTGAGGACGAGCTGGGCCAGCGCGGCCGGCACCAGCACCAGCCAGCACAGCCGCTGGAGCTGGTCCTCCCGCAGCCGGGGGAACGACACCCGCAGCCAGATGATCACGAACGAGACGGCGAACACCTTCAGCAGGGTCCACAGCCAGCCGAGCTGGGCGTCGGCGAACGGGCCCTGCCAGCCGCCGAGGAACAGCACGGTGGTCAGCGCGGCGATCACCACGATCCCGACGTACTCGGCGAGCAGGAAGAACGCGAACCGCAGCCCGGTGTACTCGGTCATGTAGCCGAACACCAGCTCCGAGTCGGCGACCGGCATGTCGAACGGGGGCCGCCGGATCTCGGCCAGCCCCGCCACGAAGAACACGATCATCGCGGGGGCCTGCCAGAGCAGCCACCACGGCTGCCACGCCTCGACGATCCCACCGAGGCTCAACGTCCCGGCCGCCACCGCCACCGAGGCGGCGGCCAGCACCAGCGGCAGCTCGTAGCCCAGCAGTTGGGCCGCCCCGCGCAACCCGCCGAGCAGGCTGTACTTGTTGGCCGACGCCCACGCCGACATCAGCACCGCCACCACACCGACCCCGACCACCGCCAGGACGAAGAACAAGCCGATGTCCAGCGGCTGCCCGACCAGGTCGTCCGGGCCGAGCGGGATCACCAGCAGCACCAGCAGGTAGGGCACCAGGGCCACCACCGGCGCCAACCGGAACACCGCCCGGTCCGCCTCACGCGGGGTGATGTCCTCCTTCTGGACGAACTTGATCCCGTCGGCGACGAGCTGCGCCCACCCGTGGAAGCCACCGGCGTACATCGGGCCGAGCCGGCCCTGCATGTGCGCCATCACCTTGTGCTCGGCCTGGCCGACGATCAGCGGCAGGGTCAGGAACGCGACCAGCACCCCGCCGATCCGGATCACCAGCTCCAACCAGGTCGGCATCAGGCCGTACCCCCCTCGTCGCCAGCCTGGTCACCGCGCGCCGGGCCGTCGCTCGTCCCCGGCCCGTCGGGGGCCGGGCGGGCGGTGGCCGCCGGGTCGTCGCCTGCCGCGCCGGGGCCGGGGGTACGCGGCGGACGGGCCCCCGGGGCCGGCCGCTCCCGGGGCGCGCGGGCCGCAGCCCTGTCACCCACCGTCACCGGGCCGGCCGGGGCCGGCACCACGCCCCACTCCCCCGGAGCGGGCACCCCTGGTGGGCGGACCGCCCGGCGACCCCCGCCGGCCTCGGACTCGCCCGGCTCCTTCGCCCCCGGCCACGGCTTGGCCACCCGGGAGGCGAGCACGAACTCCTTGCGCAGCGGATGCCCCTCGAACTCGGGCGGCAGCAGCAGCGGGGCCAGCCCCCGGTGGCCGGTGAAGTCGACACCGAACATCTCGTGGGTCTCCCGCTCGTGCCAGGCCGCGCCCGGGAAGACGTCGACCACCGACGCCACCGTCGGCGTCTGCCTCGGCACCCGGGTACGCAGCAGCACGCCGTGCCGGTGCCGGGTCGACCACAGGTGGACCACCACGTCGAAACCGTCGGCCAGCTCGTCGACGGCGGAGAGCCAGTCGAAGAAGTCGCAGGCCAGCTCGGCGTCGTCGCGTACCGCGCGGAGGGTGTCCGCCCAGGCCGCCGGGGGTACGTCGACGGTGGCCCGGGCGTGGGCCTGCCCGCCGGACACCGACGCGGTCGCCTCGACCGGCGTGAGCAGCGCGACCACCCGCCGACCGACCTCTTCCGGAGTCATGCGGTTGATCCTATGGCCGCCGCCCCGACGCCGGGCCCGCCCGCCCGGTCGTACGCGCCCGGCGGACACCTGGATGAGGTGAACGGACGGCCCGCGCCACGGTTCCGACGGGTGGCGGAGCGGGCATCTGGCGCTTTGTCAGGCATGACGACGTGGGTCGGGGAAAGATGGGGCCGTGCGCGCTGTGACGGTGACTCCCGGGGTCCGCGACTCGCTGCGGCTGGTGCAGGACTGGCCGGAGCCGCCGGCCGAGGAGGGCGCCATCCTGGTCGAGGCGCTCGCCGTCGGCATCTGCGGCACCGATCAGGAGATCATCTCCGGGGACTACGGCGAGGCCCCGCCCGGCCAGCGGGAACTGGTGCTCGGCCACGAGTCCCTCGGCCGGGTGCTGGAGGACCCGACCGGCACCCTGCAACCCGGCGACCTGGTGGCCGGCATCGTCCGCCATCCCGACCCGGTGCCCTGCCCGAACTGCGCCGTCGACGAGTGGGACATGTGCCGCAACGGCCGGTACACCGAGCACGGGATCAAGGGGCTGCCCGGCTTCGCCCGGGAACGGTGGCGGGTGCAACCGAAGTTCGCCGTCGGGCTGGACCCGGTCCTCGCCCCGGTCGGCATGCTGCTGGAGCCGGCGAGCGTGGTGGCGAAGGCGTGGGACCACATCGCGCAGATCGGCACCCGGGCCGAGTGGAAACCGCAGACCGTACTGGTCACCGGGGCCGGGCCGATCGGGCTGCTGGCGGCCCTGCTGGCCGTCCAGCGTGGCCTGTCGGTGCACGTGCTGGACCGCAACACCACCGGCCCCAAGCCGGACCTGGTCCGGGCGCTCGGGGCGACGTACCACACGGTGCCGGTCGACGAGCTGGACTTCGAGCCGGACGTGGTGGTCGAGTGCACCGGCGCGCCGACCGTGGTGCTGGAGGCCATGTGCAAGGTCGGCCCCGCCGGGATCGTCTGCCTGACCGGGGTGTCCAGCGGGGGCCGGACCATCGACTTCGACGCCGGGGCGCTCAACCGGGCGCTGGTGCTGGAGAACAACGTGGTGTTCGGCTCGGTCAACGCCAACCGACGGCACTGGGACCTGGCCGCCCAGGCGCTCGCCCGGGCCGACCAGTCCTGGCTGAACGCCCTGATCACCCGCCGGGTGCCGGTGTCGGCGTACGCACAGGCGTACGCCCACGCCGACGACGACATCAAGGTGGTGCTGGAGTTCGGGCTGTGACGCCCGACGGGCCGGCTCAGATGCCGGGGAGCCGACCGTTGCGGAACAGATCGACGAAGAGCTGGTGGTCGGTGCGGGCCCGGACGCCGTACGCGTGGGCGAACTCGACCAGGTGCCCGACGAAGCCGTCGGTGTCGTCGCCGATCGCGGCGACGATCGCCTCCTCGGTCGAGTAGTCGACCAGGTCGTGGCTGGACTCGTCGTCGGCGACCGAGTGCATCCGGGCCACCGCGCGACCCAGGTCGGCGAGCACCCCGGCCAGCTCGTCCGGTTCGTTGACGTCCGACCAGTCCAGGTCGGCGGCGTACGGGGAGACCTCGGCGACGAGCTGACCGGCCCCGTCCAGCTCGGTGAAGCCCAGCCACGGGTCGGCGTGCGCCTGCAAGGCCCGCTGCGACTCGGCCGTGCGGTGCCCCTGGTGGCGGAAGTAGCCCCGGACCCGCTCGTCGTCGATGTGCCGGGCCACCGCCGGCACCTGCGCCTGCTTCATGTAGATGACGACGTCGTTCTCCAACGCCTCGGTGTGCCCCTCCAGCAACAGGTTGTACGACGGCAGCCCGGCCGAGCCGATGCCCACCCCCTTACGCAGCACCACGTCCTTGATCCGGGTGGCGACCGGCCGCAGCCGGGCCGTCGAGGGGGGCAGGGTGTCCAGGTACCCGGTGAACGCGGCACACACCTTCTTGCGGGTCTTCGCGTCGACCTCGAACACCCCGTCGCCGAGGGAGAACCGCCGCTCGTAGTTGTCGACGGTGGTCTGCGCGGCCAGCAGGTCGACCCGGGTGTTCAGCCGGGCCTCCTGGAGCACCCGGCGCAGCACCCCGTCGGCGTTGTCCAGGGTGATCGAGCCGATCGCGTCGTCCCCACCGGCGGCGATGGCCCGCAACTCCGTCAGGTACGACCGGGCGAGGCCGGTGACCAGCTCGCCGATCACCTGGTCGGACAGGGCCTTGGCGTAGCCGATCAGGGCCACGCTGGCGGCGAGCCGCTTGAGGTCCCAGGAGAACGGCCCGACGTACGCCTCGTCGAAGTCGTTGACGTTGAACACCAGGCGCCCGGAGGCGTTCATGTAGGTGCCGAAGTTCTCGGCGTGCAGGTCGCCGTGGATCCACACCCGGCTGGTCTGCCCGTCGAGGAACGCGTCGTCGGCGAAGTCGCCGCGCTGGTCGGCGTAGAACAGCGAGGCGCTGCCCCGGTAGAAGGCGAACGGGGAGGCGGCCATCTTGCGGAACTTCCGGCGGAACGCCGCCGGGTCGAGCGCCATCGACGCGCCGAACTCCTCGGTCAACACGTCGACGATGAAGGCGGACCGTCGGTCCACGGAGTCGGTCATGCCCCGCACGCTAACCCCCACCCGCCACCTCTCCCCCGGACCCTGTCCCCACCCGGCGCTCCGCCCCGCCCGCCCCGCCCGCCCCCGCCTCGGTGATCAAGAGGTTCGCGTCAGTCGATCAAGAGGTTCGCGTCAGATTCGCGCGGAATGGTGACGCGAACCTCTTGATCAACGGGGGCGGGACGCCGGCCGAGACACAGCGAGGGCAGAGCGGGGCGCAGCGGGGGTTCAGCCAGGAAGGCCGGGAGGGCCGTAGGAGTGGGTCAGGAGGGGGCCGGAGGGCGGACCGGGGGGGCGGTCAGGGACTCGACCGGACGCGGGGCGGTGTCGGCGGGCGAAGCCAGCGGGTCGGTGCGGTCGACGCCGCCGATGCCTGACTGTTCGGCGGCGATCTTCTCCTGGAGGCGGAGGATGCCGTGCAGGAGCGCCTCCGGGCGGGGCGGGCAGCCGGGCACGTAGACGTCGACCGGGATGAGCTGGTCGACGCCCTTGGTCACCGAGTACGAGTCCCAGTAGGGGCCACCGCAGTTGGCGCAGGACCCGAAGGAGATGACGTACTTCGGCTCGGGCATCTGGTCGTACAGCCGCTTGATCGCCGGAGCCATCTTGTCGGTGACCGTGCCGGAGACCACCATCAGGTCAGCCTGCCGGGGCCCGTGGGCGAACGGGATGACGCCGAGCCGGATGAAGTCGTGCCGACCCATGCTGGTGGCGATGAACTCGATCGCGCAGCAGGCCAGGCCGAAGTTGAACACCCAGAGCGAGTAGCGGCGGCCCCAGTTGAGGACGAACCGGATCGGCTCGCCGAGCACTCCCGGCAACTGCACGACCGCCTCCCGTCCCCGCTGACCCGCTGTCCACCCAGGGACAGTCAACCACAGTCGCCCGGCGTCACCCCCGGACCGGCCGGGCCCGTCCCGCCTCCCGGCGGACCCGTCCGACGTCCCGGCGGACCGACCCCGGCCAGGCGCGGACCCGTCCGACGTCCCGGCGGACCGACCCCGGCCAGGCATGGACCGACCGGCGCCACCTCCCGGCCAGGAACAGGCCGGCCAGCTCGACCGTCCCGGCCACCCGGTCGCGACGAGCAGACGCAGGGCTCACCAGGTGGGGCGTTGCAGCAGCCCGACGAACTCCACCAGCAGCCGTTCCCGCAGCGCGGCGGGGGCGGCGTCCAGCAGGGTGTTCACCACCGCCATCCGGTCCGGTGGTCCGGCACCGAGCCCCAGGCCGGCGGCGAGTCCACCGATCAGCTCGGGGGTGAGCGCCTCCGGAGTCAACGATCCGGCCAGGGCGACCAGGTCGGCCGGCAGCTCGACCGGCCCGGCCCGGCGGGCGGCGGCCACCGCGGCGGCCAGGTCCGGGCCGAACTCGGCCGCCCGGGGGGCCACCGAGGCGGTCACCGTGAGGTGCACGCTGGCGGGCAGGTCCGCGTACCGGAGCTGGGGTTGGGTGTGCCAGCCCCGGGCGGTCAGCTCGTCGACTAGGACGAACAGGTCGAGCGCCGGATCGGTGCTGGTGAAGCAGACCACGGTGGACTCCGGTTCGGCCATCAGCCGCAGCCCGTCGACCCCGCGTACGGCGGCGGCCAGGGTGTCGACCGCGTCCCGGGTGGTGGCGGCCAACCGCAGGTAGCCGTCGTCGCCGAGGTGCCGCAGCGTGGCGTACGCGGCGGCGATCGGGCCACCGGAACGGGTGGAGGCGAGCACCGGGTTGACCATGGTGTAGCCGGGCCAGTCGGCGTACGCGAAGTACTGCGGGGAGCGCAGCGTCGCGTCCCGGTGCAGCAGCACCGACACCCCCTTCGGGGCGTACGCGTACTTGTGCAGGTCGACGGAGATCGAGGTGACCCCGTCGACGGTGAAGTCGAACTGGGGCACCGGCACGCCGAGGCGACGCAGGTAGGGCAGGGTCCAGCCGCCGAAACAGGCGTCCACGTGGCAGCGCACCCCGGCCGCCGCCGCGACCTGTGCGATCCCGGCCACCGGGTCGACCACCCCGTGCGCGTACGACGGGGCGGAGCAGGCCACCAGCACCGTCTGCGGGCCGATCGCGGCGGCCATGTCCGCCACCGACGGGCGCAGGGTGACCGGGTCGACGGGAACCGCGTCGAGGGTGACCCGTAGCAGGTGGGCGGCCTTGGCGAAGGCGGCGTGCCCGCTGGCCGGCACCACGATCCGGGGTGCGGTCAGCTCCGGACGGGCGTCCCGGGCGGCCTTGACGGCCAGGATCAGCGACTCGGTCCCACCGCTGGTGACGCTGCCGACCAGGTCCGGCGCGGCGCTGCCCGGTCCGCCGCCGAGCAGTGCGCCGGCCGCCCCGACGAGCCAGTTCTCCATCGCCAGCAGGGACGGGAAGGCGGTCGGATCCAGCCCGTTCACGTGTGCGCTCTCCGCGTGGGCCGCCGCCCCCAACGCGTCGAGCCCCGCCACCCCCGGGTCGTACACGTAGGCGAACAACCGCCCCCCGTGCACCGGCCGATCCCCTACCCGCAGCTGCCGAATCTCGTCCAGCACCCGCTCGGCAGGCACCCCGTTCTTGTCGATCATGGACTTGTGGTGGCCTTTCCGTGGATTTTCGCGGCTTTCGTCCCCGCCACAACTCCATGATCGACGAGGCCGGGGGAGGGTGGGGGGAGGTAGGGGTGGGGGCGGAGGAGGAGGGTGGCGGGGGCGATCAGGAGGGCGGGGACGGCGGTGAAGCCGAGGAGGACACCCAGGCGGGCGGTGTCGGACTGCGCGGCGGCGGTGCCGGTGGCCGAGGAGACGTAGCCGGACAGGGCCAGGACCAGGCCGTAGATGCCGGGGCCGAGGGCCAGGCCGAAGGTCTCCCCGGCGGTCCACAGGCCGGTGAACACCCCCGCCTGGCGGCGTCCGGTGCGCGCGGTCGAGGCGGCCACGCAGTCGGGCAGCAGGGCCAGCGCGAAGACCTGCTGGCCGGCGTACCCGACGCCGAGCAGCGCGACCACCGCGTAGACGGCGACGGCGGGCAGCACCGGCGCGGCCAGCAACGCCGCCGCACCGGCCGCCAGCAGCAGCGAGGCGGCGACCAGCGCGGTCTTCTTGCCCAGCCGGGCGCCGAGCCGGGTCCACAGCGGCATCACCAGCAGCGCCGGCCCGACGAAGCAGGCGAACAGCACGGTCGGCCCGGTGGTCGGGTCGCGCAGGATCTGGGCGGCGAAGTAGCTGACCCCGGCCAGGATGGTCGCCACCCCGGCGGACTGGACGACGAAGCACAGCAGCAGCGCCCGGAACGGCCGGTCGGCGGCGACCACCGCGAGCTGGGCGCGCAGCGTCGGCTCGGTGGCGGTCACCGTGCCGGTCGCCGCCGACCGGGTGCCGAGGAACACGCCGAGCGCGCCGAGCCCGATCAGCACGGCGACGAACACCCCCATCCAGCGGTGCCCGGCCACCCCCTCGCCGCCCGCGGTCACCACCACCGGGGCCACCGCGCCGGAGATCAGGATGGCCAGCGCCAGCACCGCGACCCGCCAGCCCATCAGCCGGGTACGCTCCGCCGCGTCGTCGGTCAGCTCGGCGGGCATCGCCACGTACGGCACCTGGAAGAAGGCGAACGCGGTGGCGGTGGCGAGGAACGCGACGGCCACGTACGCCCCGGCGGCCGGCCCGACGCCGAAGGGCGCGGCGAAGATGGCGGCGAAGAGCACCGCCAGGGCGAGCCCGGCGCCGAGCAGCCACGGCCGGCGCGGCCCCCAGCGGGAGCGGGTGCGGTCGGAGATCCGCCCGGCAACCGGGTTGACCAGCACGTCCCACGCCTTCGGCAGGAGCACCAGCAGGGCGGCCAGCCCGGCGGCCACCCCGAGCGTGTCGGTCAGGTAGGGCAGTAGCAGCAGGCCGGGCACGGTGCCGAACGCCCCGGTGGCCAGCGAGCCGAGCGCGTAGCCGACGTGCACCCGACGGGGCAGCCCGCCGGCGGGTGGGGAGCCGGGCCCGGCCGGTGGCGCGTCCATGCGGCCGAATGCTACTCACGTTACCGCCGGGTCACCGCCCCTCATCCGGCCACCATTTGGCGGCATCCAGATCCACCCCGGCCCCGCGCAGCGGGCAGCCCTCGGCCCGCAGCAGGGCCCGCGCCCGCGCCTCGTGCCCGGGTGGCAGCCGGCCCGCCGCGTTCACCACCCGGTGCCAGGGCACCCCGCCACCGTGCCGGGCCATGATCGAGCCGACCAGCCGGGCCGAGGCCCGCCCGGAGCGCTCGGCCAGCGCGTCGGCGATCGCCCCGTAGGACATCACCCGGCCCGGCGGGATCCGCTCGACCAGCGCGAGCACCGCCTCCACATACTCCTCAGGCGTCACGACCGGCCAGGATATGGGAACGCGACGGGGTCCGCCGGCACCGACCGCGCAGAATGGGCGGGTGCGCGAAGCAGTCACCCAGGCCCGACGGATCGTCGTCAAGATCGGTTCGTCCTCGCTGACCACCGCGACCGGCGGCCTGGACGACGCCCGGGTCGACACCCTGGTCGACGCCCTCGCCTCGCTCGCCGCCGCCGGCCGCGAGGTGGTGCTGGTCTCCTCCGGGGCGATCGCCGCCGGGCTCGCCCCGCTCGGGCTCCCCCGCCGCCCGCGCGACCTGGCCACCCAGCAGGCCGCCGCCAGCGTCGGCCAGGGCCTGCTGATCGGCAGGTACGCGGCCGGCTTCGCCAGGCACCGGCTCACCGTCGGGCAGGTCCTGCTCACCGTCGACGACGTGACCCGGCGGGCGCACTACCGCAACGCGTACCGGACCCTGCGCAAGCTGCTCGACCTGCGGGCGGTGCCGATCGTCAACGAGAACGACACGGTCGCCACCGAGGAGATCCGGTTCGGCGACAACGACCGGCTGGCCGCCCTGGTCGCCGCCCTGGTCGACGCCGACCTGCTGGTGCTGCTCTCCGACGTCGACGCGCTCTGGACGGGCAACCCGACCCGCGCCGGCAGCACCCGGATCACCGAGGTACGCGGCGAGGCCGACCTGGCCGGCGTCGACATCGGCGGGGCCGGCCGGGCCGGGGTCGGCACCGGCGGCATGGTCACCAAGGTCGAGGCGGCCCGGATCGCCACCGGCTTCGGCATCCCGGTGGTGCTGACCGCCGCTCCGCTGGCCGGCGACGCACTGGTCGGGGAACCGGTGGGCACGTTCTTCCACCCGGCCCGACGACGCCCGGCGGCCCGGCTGTTCTGGCTGGCGCACGCCACCGCACCCCGGGGCCGGCTGCACCTGGACCCGGGCGCGGTGCAGGCCGTGGTGGGCCGGCGCAAGTCGCTGCTGCCGGCCGGGATCACCGCCGTGGACGGCACCTTCACCGCCGGCGACCCGGTGGACCTGGTCGACGTCGACGGCGCGTCGGTGGCCCGGGGCCTGGTCAACTACGACGCGGTGGAGTTGCCCGGCCTGCTCGGCCGGTCCACCGGGGAACTCGCCGCGGCGCTCGGCCCGGCGTACGAACGTGAGGTCGTCCACCGCGACGACCTGGTTCTGCTGTGACGTCAGGCGTCCCGCGCGGGCGCTTCCGGAAGATCCGAAGGAGTACCCAATGAGCGTCGTCGAGCAGGCCCGGCGGGCCCGGGACGCGGCGGAGGCCCTCGCCGTGGCCACCCGTACGGTCAAGGATGCCGCGCTGCACGCGATGGCAGACGCGCTGGTCGCGCGTACGCCGGAGATCCTTGCCGCGAACGCGGCGGACCTGGCGGCCGGGCGGGAGGCCGGGCTGAGCGCGGCCGTGCTGGACCGGCTCGCGCTCGACGCGGACCGGGTAGCCGGCATCGCCGACGCGTTGCGCCAGATGGCCGCGCTGCCCGACCCGGTGGGCGAGGTGGTCCGGGGTTCGACCCTGCCCAACGGGCTGGAGCTGCGGCAGGTGCGGGTGCCGTTCGGGGTGGTCGGGATCATCTACGAGGCCCGGCCGAACGTGACGGTGGACGCCGCCGGCATCTGCCTGAAATCCGGCAACGCGGCGCTGCTGCGCGGGTCGTCGTCGGCGGCGCACTCCAACGCGGCGCTGGTGGCGGTGCTGCGCGACGCGGTCGCCGGGGCGGGCCTGCCGGCCGACGCGGTGCAGTTGCTCGACGCCGGCTCCCGCGACTCGGTCAAGGAGCTGATGCGGGCCCGGGGCCTGGTCGACGTGCTGATCCCGCGCGGCGGCGCGTCGCTGATCCGCACCGTGGTCGAGGAGTCGACGGTGCCGGTGATCGAGACCGGGGTGGGCAACTGCCACGTGTACGTGGACGCCGCCGCCGACCTCGCCAAGGCCGTCGCGATCACCCTGAACGCCAAGACCCAGCGCCTGTCCACCTGCAACACCGCCGAGTCGCTGCTGGTGCACGCCGAGGTCGCCGACGCGTTCCTGCCGGCGGTGCTGGCCGCGTTCGCCGAGGCCGGGGTGACCGTGCACGGCTCACCCGAGGTCGCCGCGTACTCCCCTGCCGTGGTGGCCGCCACCGACGAGGACTTCGCCACCGAGTACCTCTCGGCCGACATCTCCGTCGCCGTGGTCGACTCGCTCGACGCGGCGGTCGCGCACATCCGCCGCTACGGCACCGGGCACACCGAGGCGATCGTCACCGACTCGCAGGCCGCCGCCCGGGAGTTCGTGGCCCGGGTGGACGCGGCGGCGGTGATGGTCAACGCCTCCACCCGGTTCACCGACGGCGGCGAGTTCGGTTTCGGCGCGGAGATCGGCATCTCCACCCAGAAGCTGCACGCCCGGGGCCCGATGGGGCTGCCGGAGCTGACCTCCACCAAGTACGTGGTGACCGGCGACGGTCACCTGCGCTGAGCCGCCCGGGGACCGGAGGCTGCGGACCCGCGGGTCACCAGGTGCCGGGCTCGTCGTCGGTCGGCGGCGGGGCCGGCCGGGACCGGCGCACGACAGGCGAGCCGGGTGGCGTCACCGGCGAGCCCATCGGGGCGATCGGGGAGCCGGGCGGGAGGACCGGGCCGATCGGCCGGCAGGCGCGGATCGCGGTGAGCGTGGTGTGCACGTCGAACTGGTGGCCGTCGTCGCTGTCCCAGCCGCCGTCGCTGCGTTGGGTCTCGGCGAGCCGTCGGCGGGCCGACACCAGCACCCACTGCTCCTCGCCCACCTCGACCCGGCGCAGCGTGGCGGCCAACGCGGCCACGTCGGCCGGGGAGAGCTTCGGGATGCGCTCGGCCAGCACCGCCTGGATCCGGGCCGACTCGTAGTAGAGCTGCTGGCGGTGCAGCACGGCCGCGCTCAACCAGCCGGCGGCCAGGAACGACGGCCAGCTGCCGTCCGGGGCGAGCTGACCGGCCAGGGCCTGCGCCGCCGCCTGCACCACCCCGGCGTACGCGCCACCGACGCGGTGGTCAAGCGGGCCGGCGGCGCGGGCGTCCCGACCGGCGACGCTGAGCCAGAAGGCGGCGTTGGCGGAGAGGTAGAGCCGGGCCTCCGGGTCGCCCGGGGTGGCCCACTCGGGGGCGCTGCCGGCCAGCCTCGGGTCCTCGTCCCAGCCGCCGTCGGGCAGTTGCCGGGCGGCCAGCCAGTCCAGGGCGTGCCGGGCCGCCGGCCGGCCGAGCGCGCCGAGGTCGTCCAGCTCGGCGAGGCGGAAGCAGGTGGCGTCGATGGACGGCACGTCACCGCCGAGCAGGGCCGGCCAACCGCCGTCGGGGGTCTGCCCGACCTCGGCCGCGTCGAGCAGGTCGGGGGGTACGGGCGCACCGGTACGCAGCCGGGACAGCCGGGCGCGGTCCACCGCGTCGCCGTGCGCCACGACGAAGCCGACCGCGGCATCCAAGTCCACCACAGTGCTGACGCTACCGGCGCGAACGCGATCCCGCCTCGGGGAATCGGTCGGGGCCGGGGACGGTTCGGCACCGCCCCCGGCCCCTGGCCCGGGTCAGTACGCCGGCAGCGAGGGATCGATCTGCTTGATCCAGGAGAGCACCCCGCCCTGGACGTGCACCGCGTCGCGGAACCCGGCCGCCTTGAGCGCGGCGAGCGCCTCGGCGGAGCGGACCCCGGACTTGCAGTGCAGCACGACCTGCTTGTCCTGCGGGAGCTTGGCCAGCGCCTCGCCCGAGATGATCTCGCCCTTGGGGATCAGGGTGGAGCCGGGGATGCGGACGATCTCGTACTCGGCGGGCTCCCGGACGTCGACCAGGAAGATGTCCTTGCCGGCGTCCTGCCACTCCTTGAGCTCGGTGGCGGTGATGGTCGCGTCGACGATCGCCTCCTGGGCGGCCTCGGAGACCGCGCCGCAGAAGTCCTCGTAGTCCTCCAGCAGGTCGGTGACCGTGGGGTTCTCCCCGCAGAGCACGCAGTTCGGGTCCTTCCGGACCTTGATCTTGCGGTAGCTCATCTCCAGGGCATCGTAGACCATCAGCCGGCCGACCAGCGGCTCGCCGATCCCGGCGAGCAGCTTGATCGCCTCGTTGACCTGGATCGACCCGATCGACGCGCAGAGCACGCCGAGCACACCACCCTCGGCGCAGGACGGCACCATGCCGGGCGGCGGGGGCTCCGGGTAGAGGCAGCGGTAACAGGGGCCGTGCTCGGCCCAGAACACCGACGCCTGGCCGTCGAACCGGTAGATCGACCCCCAGACGTACGGCTTGCCGAGCAGCACCGCCGCGTCGTTGACCATGTAGCGGGTGGCGAAGTTGTCGGTGCCGTCGACGATCAGGTCGTACTGGGCGAAGATCTCCCGGACGTTCTCCCGGTCCAGGGCGGTGTTGTGGATCTCCACCTGGACCAGCGGGTTGATCTCGCGGATCGACGCGGCGGCGGACTCGGCCTTGGACCGGCCGATGTCGGAGACGCCGTGGATGATCTGGCGCTGGAGGTTGGACTCGTCGACGGTGTCGAAGTCGATGATGCCGAGCGTCCCGACCCCGGCGGCGGCCAGGTACATCAGGGCCGGCGAACCGAGGCCACCGGCACCCACACAGAGCACCCGGGCGTTCTTCAACCGCTTCTGCCCCTCGACCCCCACATCGGGGATGATCAGGTGACGGGAGTAGCGACGGATCTCGTCAACGGTCAGCTCGGCGGCGGGTTCGACGAGCGGGGGCAACGACACGGTGGACTCCCCGGTGATCGGCTGATGGCGAACCGGGCCATTGTTGCTCGGACGACCACCCTTCGGCCATGAGCAGTGACACCCCGTCCGACATACGGGAGCGGGAATATCTCAACTGCCGGGTACGAGATCGCCGGAGTAGAGCGAGCCGTCGACGTACGGCCAGGCGTTCGCCACGCAGCCGTCCAGGCCGTACGTCTGCTGCTGCATCACCGGGGCCGGCTCGCCGTGGCCGGGGCAGGCCTGGTGTTCCTCGCCGAGTTCGTGCCCCACCTCGTGGTTCACCACGTACGTCCGGTAGACCGACAGGGGTGCGCCGTAGTCCGGCACCGCCTCCATCCAGCGGGCCAGGTTGATGACCACCCGGCCGGGCAGCCGGCAGGAGGTGTAGCCCTCGGTGTCCAGCCCGCCCTCGGCGCACATCCGCTCCGAGGTGGCGGGGGTGGCGAGATAGATGGTGAAGTCGGCGGCGGCGGCCTCCGGCACCCGCTGGAAGCGCAGCTCGCCGGAGCGGATCCAGCTGTTCGGATCGCCGAGCGTGGCGTCCACGGCGGCGGCGAACGCGTCCACGTCCTGCCCGGTGTCCTGCTCCACCTCGATCCGGTAGCGGTGCAGCGGGCCGTCGAAGCCGTACACCTCGGAGCGGCCCTCGGCGGCGGTGAAGCGGCCGGGTCCGCTGTGCGGATAGGCCACGGTGGTGCGCTCCTCGCGTACCCCGTCGGGCAGCCGACCACCGCCGGCCCCGTCGGCCACCCGGCCGGCGACCTGCTCGGGGCTGCCCGGGTCGCGCTCCGGCTGGAGGGTGACGAACCCGCCCACACCCGCGCCGAGCAGGGCCAGGCCGAGCAGGGCGGCCCGCCGTCGCCGACGGCGCATCCGGCGGCTGCGGCGCGGCCCGACGCCCGGCTCGCCATGCCACCATGCCGACCGCGGGTCGACGTGCCGCGGGCGGGCCCGGTACGGCTCGGCGTGACGCTGGTCGGGCCGGCCGGCGGCCAGCGGCTCCGGGCGCTCGGCGGACTCGGTGCTCACCCGGCCAGCATGGCAGACTAATCGGGCATAAACCCGCTATTGCCGCAATCTACGAGAACATGTTTCACTTATCCGGTAACCGCCCGTCAGCCGGCAACCGGCCGGACACCCGCCCTGGAGTTCAGAGCGCCGGGCCGGCATACCGGCGGCCGTCGCGGTACGGCCACGGGTTCGCCGTGCAGCCCCGCAGGAACAACGACTGCTGCTGCATCACCGGCGCCGGTCGACCCGCCCCCGGGCACCCCTCGTGGCGGTGGCCCAACTGGTGGCCCACCTCGTGGTTCACCACGTACGTCCGGTAGACCGGCAGCGGCACCCCGGCCCGGACGAAGTGCGGCACCGACGTCCGCCACCGGTCCAGGTTGATGATCACCTTCCCCGGCGCGCGGCACGACGTGTAGGGCACACCACCGACCCGGATGTCCACACCCCCGGCCCGGCACAGCCGCCCCGCCGTGCCGCGGGTCGCCAGCAGCACCGTGAAGTCGGACGGCGCGTTCCCCGGCACCCGGCGCAGCCGCAACCGGCCGCCGTCCACCCAGCTCCCCGGCCCGGCCAGGGCCGCCTGCACCTGGTCGGAGAATTCCCGGACGTCCTCGCCGGAGCCGTCCTCCACGGCCACCCGGTAGCGCTGCAGTCCACCCGAGCGGCCGAGCGTCGACCCGTCCCGGTCGTCGTAGCGGAACGTACCCCGGCCGGCCACCGGCACCGGACCGGACAGCGCCGACGGCGGCACGGTCGCCGCCGGGACCACGGCACCGGCCGACGCCGACGTGGGCACCGGCCCGGCCGACCCGACCCCGCCCGGCGCACCGACCGGCCCGGCCCCGACGACCGGCCCGCCACCACCGAACGGCCTGCCCGCACCGAACGCCGCCCCGTCACCGAACGACCCGGCGGCACCGGGCGGTCCGGGGGTGACACCGGACGCGGGTACGCCGGGCACGCCGGCCGGGCCCGCCGCGTAACCGGTTCCCCGCGGGTGGCCGACGTCGTTCGGGCCGGCCGGTGTCGTCGGCGGACCGGCGACCGGTCGGCCGGCAGCCGGCGGCGGGGTGGCGACGGCCAGCCCGCCGGAGGTCACCAGCAGCAGGAGCACCAGCGCCATCGGACGCCACCGGACGGTGCCGGACGCCGGCTGCGGGAACCGGATCGGACGCGGGCCACGGGAGGGGAGCGCAGACATCCGGCTCAGGATGCCACGCCGGGACGCCACCATCCGTCATCACCGGACCCCGGCGCGTCATCACCGGGCAGGGCCACGGGACGCTGCGGCGACGGGCCCGGCGTCGACTCGGCGAGCAGGTGCAGCACGGCGCGGGCCACCGTACGCGGCACCTCCAACTGGGCCACGTGCCCGACGTCGGCGAGCATCATCAGCCGGCTGTCCGGGATGACCCGGGCGGTCTGCGGGGCCACCCGGACGTCCACCAGCCGGTCCTTCATCCCTCCGACCACCAGCGTGGGCGCTGCGATGCCGGCGGCGATCCGCCACAGCGACTCCGGCCCCGGCAGGTACGACCGCAGGAAGCTGGCGACCAGCCCACGGAACGTACGCACGTACGCGGCGGCGTAGTGGGGCGCGTCGTAGCGGACCCGGATCTCCTCCAACGCCTCCTGCCGGCGCTGCTCGCTGATCCGGCTCAGGTCGGCCACGCACGCCTCCATCGCCTGCTGGGCCATCACCTCCGGGGCGAGCTGGGCGAGCCGCCAGGCGGCCAGCCGCTCCCCACGCGGAATGGCCAGCAGCGGCAGCATCCGCCCCTGCAACGAGCGGCCGAAGTTCAAAAACGGCAGCGCCGGGGAGATCAGCGTCAGGGTTCGCACCAGGTCCGGCCGGCGACCGGCGACGTACACCGAGACGGCGCCGCCCAGCGAGTTGCCGAACAGGTGCACCGGGCCCCGGCCGGAGTGCTCGATCCAGCGCACCACCCGGTCGGCGAAGGCCGGGATCGTGTACCGCAGCCCCGGCTCACTGCGCCCGAAGCCCGGCAGGTCGATCGCCTGCCCGTCGAGCCGGCCGGCGAGCAGGCCGGCGAGGTCCGTCCAGTTCTGCGACGAACCACCCAGCCCGTGCACGTACAGCGCCGGTTCCGCGTCCGGGCCGGTGGCCGGGGTGTCCCGGACGTAGGTGACCGTGCCGTCGAGACGTACCGGCCGACCCGGCCAGGGCGGGGGCAGCCGGTGCGGGGGCAGGTGCTCCTCGGGCCAGAGGGCGGCGCGTTTCATACCGGCAAGTGTTCCCGTTCCGGCCCCGTACCGACAATGTGGCCGGTCAGGCGAGCAACGCCTCCAGCCGACGGTTGACCGCCGCCAGGGTCGCCCGCACCACCGCCTGGCGCGGGTCCCCGGAGACCAGCGCCGAGCCGGCCAGCTGCTCCACCCAGCCGTCGCAGACCAGCAGCACCACCACGGTCGCCACCTCGCAGTTGCCGAACGGCACCACGGCGGCGTGCTCGACGAAGCACCGCCCCCGTTCCGCGGTGCGCTCGGCGTGCCGCAGCAACTCGTCGACCGCAGCGGCGGCGGCCACCGCGCACAGCCGCAGGACGTACCCGTCCACGGCCGGGCCGGTGGCATGCCCGGAGGCCGGCTCACCGGCGGTGAGCAGGCGTACCTCGACGTTGGCGTCCAGGCCGAAGGTGCTCACCTGGACGTGGTCGATGACCACCCGGGGCCCCGGCACGCCGCCGGTGTCCAGCGGTCGCGAGGGCGCGGTCTCCGTCGTGGTCATCTGCCCGCCCGAGTACGACGCGTTGAGCGTCGCCGGGCTGCCGGTGGGCGGCAGCGCGCCCGGAAGGGTCTCCTCCACGCTGGCCCGTCCCCGGTGCGGGGTCGACTGCCGGCGTCGCCGGGGCACCCCGGACACCGTCGGTGACTGCTCGGCCGGCGGGTCCTCGACGTCGCGTGCCGTGCCGCCGGTCGCCGCGTCGGCGCGTACCCCGGCGGCCGGTCGCTCCGCACCGGGCCGGGCGGCCGGTGGCTCCGCCGCCGACCGGGCCGGATCGCCGGCCGACCGCTCCCCTGCCGGGCTCGACACCCCGGCGGTCGGCTCGACGACACGGGGTTCACCGGTACGGCGGCGCATCGGCGGTGGCACCGCGGCGCTCGGTTCACCGGACAGGCTCTGCGGTGCGGCGGCGAGACCCATCCGCTCCTGGAGCAGGCGGGCCACCAGCCGGCTCACCTCCGCCGGGTCGGCCCCGTCGGACAGGTCGAGCCGCAGGCTGTGCGCCCCGGCCGGGGTACGCCGCAGCGCCGCGTCGCGGACCCCGGCCACCTCACGGACGGCGTCCAGGATCGCGTTGACGTCGAAGCCCTCGGGACGTTCCCGCAGCGGCGCGGGCTCGTCGTCGCGGCGCAGGTGGGTGGCGATCCGGGCGAGTTCCGGGGTCTCGGCGGGGGGCTCCACGGCTGGCGGCTCCGGCACGACGGGCACGTCCGGTTCGGCGGGGACGCGCTGCGGCAGCACCGCCGTGCCCCGGTCCGGTCTCCGTCCGTCCACCACCGGCTCGGTCGTGGTCAGCGGGTCGGGCGCGGATCGGCGGGCCGCGTAGGGGGGCGCGCTCGTCGGGGCGGGCGCGGAGGGGATCTGGTCCAGGCGGCGTGGCCCGCTCGTGGCGGGGGCACCGGCCGTGGAGGCGGGCTCCGGCGGGTGGCCGGGCAGGTCGGTGGGGGCGGCCGGCTCGGTCGGCACCGACCGGAGTCGGAACGGCTGGTCGGTACGGCCACCCGGGGAGGTCGCCGGCCGGAGCGACGGTTCGTCGCGCGGAAGCCGGAACGGCTGGTCGGCGCGGACGGCGGCGGGCAGCGTGGCGGCCCGCTCGTCCCGCAGGACGGTGGGCTCGTCGCGGATCGGGGGCGGCACGGCACCACCCGGCTCGTCCCGACCGGCGGGCTCGTCCCGGGGCAGGGGCGGCGGTCCGGCCGGCACGTCCCGGAGTGCGGGGGGTGTCTCGGCGGGCCCTCCCGTCGACCAGCCGGGCCGGTCGGCGGGGTGCAACCGTTGCGGCGCGGACGGCTCGACGGGCGACCGGTCCCGCTCGCCGGGAGCGGACCAGTCCCGCCCGGCCGGCTCGGACCAGTCCCGCCCGGACCGATCGGACCAGTCCCGCCCGGCCGGGTCGGACCAGTCCCGCCCGGCCGGGTCGGACCAGTCCCGCTCCGGCCGGGTGCCCCGCTCGGACCGGTCCGGGCCGGGCCGGTCGTGCTCGGAGCGGTCGGTGGGCCCGTGCCGTTCCGGCCGGTCGGCGCGCTCGTCCAGGTTCGGCAGGGGGTGTTCCCCGGTGTGCCCGGACCAGGCGCGCTCAGGGTTGTCGACACCGGGTCGCCCCGGGGCGACCCGATCGACGCCCGACCGTTCCCGACCGGACCGCTCGACGGTGGGCTCCGGCAGGGCCGGCGGGGTGGCCGGTTCGGTCCGGGTCAGCTCGTACGGGCGGGGCACCTCGGTGCGCACCGGCTCGTACGGCCGGGCGGGCTCGGCACGCACCGGCTGGTACGGCCGGGCGGGCTCGGCACGCACCGGCTCGTACGGGCGGGCGGCCTCGGCCGACCACTCCGCCGCGCGTTCGGCGCGGGTCCGTCGGCCGGCCGGGGGTTCCTCGTCCCGCGACCAGGAGGGGGCCCAGGTCCCGCCCCAGCTCGGCCGGTTCCAGCTCGGTCCGGACCAGTCCGGCTCGTCCGGCCCGGCGGTCGTCCGACGCTCGTCGGGCGTCGGCTCCCCGCCCCGGTGCTCGGTGCCGCGCGCACCGGTGCCCCGGGGGTCGGTCCCGGGCGGCCCGGTGCCGGCGAGGGGTTCGGGACGGCCGGTCCCGCGTGGTCCGTCCGGCCCGGCGAAGCGGTCGCGGGGGTCGTCGGCCGGGGCGGCGCCGGTCCCGCCCCGCTCGGGGGCATGGAAGCCGGGGGGCACCTCGAAGCCTGAGGCGGCGGTGCCCACCGGGGGGACCTGCACCGCGGGTGGGGCCGAGGTGGGCAGGTCGCCTGCGGACCGGTGGGCCGGCCGGGGTGCGGCGGGGTCGTCGGCGGTGTGCCGCGCGGCCTCCGGGTCGGGCGGGGACGCCGGCCGGGGGGCCGGCACGACCAGCCGGTCACCGTCGGTGACGCGGGGATCGACCACGGGGTGACCCGGCCCGCCGGGCGGGGCGCTCACCGGGCGACGCAGCGGGGCCGGGAAATCCGGTGCCGAGTCGTGACCATTGCGGTGGGCCCGACCGTTGCGGGGTGTCTCCTCGTCGGCCGGCGGGGTGGCGAACGGCGCAGGTAGATCACCGTGCCGTGCCGGCTGGCCGCCCCAGCCGCCGGCGGGGTCGGGTCGGTTCCACGGCGACCCGGCCTCCCGGTAACCCGGGGCGTCGCCGCCGCCGGACCACCCGGTCGTAGGTGCCCACCCACTGACGGAACGGGCCAGGTCGTCCTGCTGACCCGTCCCGTCGCCGTGCTCTCCCGGGGTGGCGGCACCGGGTTGCCCTGATTCACTCACCGCGCGCTCCTTGGTCGCCCCCGCTGAGGCTACCGTGTGGTGACAGTGGCGATAAGTTACAGCGGCGGGCCAATTCCGGGGCCGGGGTGAGTGCCCTGACCGGTACGGGGTAAAAGTGCCGGCTGGAATGACGAAACTCGGAGGTTCCCATGACCGCTGTGGGGAACGGTGCGCAGACTGCCGGCCGGCCCACCCGGCTGCCCCGTTCAGCACGCCGTAAGCAGCTACTCGCGGCGGCTCAGGAGGTGTTCGTGGCGCAGGGGTACCACGCCGCCGCCATGGACGACATCGCCGAGCGGGCCGGGGTTTCCAAGCCGGTGCTGTACCAGCACTTCCCGGGAAAGATGGATCTGTATCTGGCGCTGCTCGACACGCACTGTGACGCCATCGTCGCCAAGGTGCACGACGCGATGCGCGGCACCAACGACAACAAGGAGCGGGTCGGCGCGTCGGTGCGGGCCTACTTCGACTTCGTCGACCACGAGAGCGAGGCGTTCCGGCTCGTCTTCGAATCCGACCTGCGCAACGACCCGGCCGTGCGACAGCGGGTCGAGCGGGTGGAGCAGGGCTGCATCGCGGCGATCACCGACACCATCATCTCGGACACCGGGGTCAGCCGGTCGCACGCCGAACTGCTCGCCTCCGGCCTGGTCGGCGCGGCCGAGACCGCCGCCCAGTTCTGGCTGGCCGGCGGCCGGCAGGTGCCGAAGGCCGAGGCGGAGGCGCTGGTCGCCGCCCTGTCATGGCGGGGCATCGCGAGCTTCCCGCTCCAGGGTGAGTCGGCCTGAACATCCGGCTCCGAGATCGGATAGCCTTCCGATCGGCGGCTATCTCGCCCACCTGAGGAGGCACACGTGGAGGTCAAGATCGGCGTGCAGTACGCGCCGCGCGAGCTGGTTCTGGAGAGCGCGCAGTCGCCGGCCGAGATCGAGCAGATCGTGACCGACGCCTTCGCCAAGGCGGAGGGGACGCTCTCCCTGACCGACGAGAAGGGTCGACGGGTCATCGTGCCGGTCACCAAGGTCGCCTACGTCGAGATCGCCGAGGCGTCCGCCCGCGCGGTCGGTTTCACCGTTCGCTGAACCGGTCCGACCCTGCGGCGGGCGCTGCCCGCCGCAGGGCGACCCGGTGACGCGGGTCACATTTATCACCCCTGCCGAAAAGCCGGCCATCCAGGTCAGGGGCGTGTACCCACCCGCTCGGGTAGGATGAGGTAGTTGCCGTGGGCGCCGATCTGATCGAAGTCCTGCCCACGGCGCGCGTGCGGCCCGGTCTGACACGGCGATTTTCCGCCGTCGATCGCGCGGCCCACGCCATACCGACCGCGCCCTGAGGACACCACGGGGCGCACCACGAGAGGGCACCCCCAGATCCAGATGAGCGAACAGATTCTCGACCAACTGGAGGGCCAGGAACTGGCCCCCACCGCACCGGTACGCCCGGAGGCCCCCACGTTCGCCGCGCTCGGCGCGCGACCCGAGACCGTCGAGGCCCTGGCTGCGGCGGGCATCACCCGCGCCTTCGCGATCCAGGAGTACGCGCTGCCGATCGCCCTGCGCGGCACCGACCTGATCGGCCAGGCCCCCACCGGCACCGGCAAGACCCTCGGTTTCGGCGTCCCGCTGCTGGAGCGGGTCTTCGCCCCGGCCGAGGGCAGCGACGGCGTGCCGCAGGCCCTGGTCGTCGTACCCACCCGCGAGTTGGGCATCCAGGTCGCCAAGGACCTCGCCGCCGCCGGGCGTACCCGGGGCGTCCGGGTGCTGCCGATCTACGGCGGGGTGGCGTACGAGCCGCAGATCGACGCGCTGCGCAAGGGCGTGGAGATCCTGGTCGGCACCCCGGGCCGGCTGATGGACCTGCAGAAGCAGAAGCACCTGCGGCTGGACCGGGTCCGCGCGCTGGTGCTCGACGAGGCCGACCGGATGCTCGACCTGGGCTTCCTCGACGACGTCGAGAAGATCCTGGCGATGCTGCCGGAGGACCGGCAGACCATGCTCTTCTCGGCGACCATGCCGGACCCGATCGTCACCCTCTCCCGGCGGTTCCTGCGCCGGCCGGTGACGATCCACGCCGGGCATACCGCCGAGACCGGCCCGTCCCCGCAGACCCGGCAGCTGGCGTACCGCACCCACTCGATGAACAAGATCGAGATCGTGGCGCGGATCCTCCAGGCCGAGGGGCGCGGGCTGACCATGATCTTCACCCGTACCAAGCGGGCCGCCGACCGGGTCGCCGAGGACCTCGACTTCCGGGGCTTCGCGGTGGCCGCGGTGCACGGCGACCTGGGCCAGGGCGCGCGGGAGCGGGCGCTGCGCGCGTTCCGGGCCGGCAAGATCGACACCCTGGTCGCCACCGACGTGGCCGCCCGGGGCATCGACGTCAGCGGCGTCACCCACGTCATCAACTACGACTGCCCCGAGGACCAGGACACCTACACCCACCGGATCGGTCGTACCGGCCGGGCCGGGGCGACCGGGGTCGCGGTCACCTTCGTCGACTGGGACGACATGCCCCGGTGGCGGATCATCGACAAGACACTCGGGCTCGACATGCCTGAGCCGCCGGAGACCTACCACACCTCCCCGCACCTCTACACCGACCTGGACATCTCCCCCGAGATGACCGGTACCCTGCCGACCGCCGAGCGGACCCGCGCCGGGCTCTCCGCCGAGGTCGAGGAGGACCTGGGCGGCCGGTCCCGCCGGGGCGAGAGCGGCGGCCGGGGCGGCCGGCGCGGCGAGGGCCGGGGACGCGGCGAGAGCAGCGGTCGGGGCGGCGGGCGCGGTGAGCGGCGTCGGGGTCGCCCCGACTCCGACGCGCCGGACGCCACCGGAACGCCCGTGGAGGCCGCCGAGGAGGGCACCCGTACCCCACGCAGCCGGCGTCGTCGCCGGGCCGGCGAGGTGGTCGGGGGCGAGTCGACCACGGTGACCACCGCCGGGTCCACCGACACCGCCGCCGGCCCGACCGGCGGGCCCTCCGTCGCCGCCGGTGCGGCAACCGAGGGTGAGCCGGGCCGGCCGCGTCGCCGCCGTCGGCGGCGCGGTGGGGGCGGCTCCGGCGCGGACGCGCCGGCCGAGGCCACCGCCGACTGACCAGACAGCACCGACGACATCCCCCGGCCGTCCGACGGTCCGGGGGATGTCCCGTCTGCGCCGGTGGGCACGTCGCCCCGGCGGCCCCAGCCCCTGACCGTGGGCCCGCACCCCTGCCGGAGCGCGTCCGGAGGCGGCATGCACCGGTGGCCGGTCCATGCCGGGCGGGCCGGGAGCGGCAGCCGCCGGGGTGGAAAGGATGATGTGACCATGCCGGAACCGTTGGACGCCGCCCTGACCGAGGTCCGGGCGTTGCTGCTCGACCCCGCCCTGACCCGTGCCGTCGCCGCCGGCCGACGCCGGGGCCGGCGCCCCTCGGTGGTACGGGCCGAACTCCGCCCGGTCGTCCTCAAGGCCGGCCCCCGGTTGCAGATCTCCACATCCGACGGCGCACGGCCGTACACCCGGAACGTGGCACCCGGCGCGGAGGCCGGCGCAGCGGTCGACGCGCTGCTCGCCGAGCCCTTCGGCAACTGGCACGTGGAGACCGCCGGGGCGACCCTCCAACTCCGGGTGACCAAGTCCGGCGAGGCGCAGGTGCACCGGGCGGCGGCCAGCCGGCCGGCCGCCCCGGCGGACGGCCACGACCGGGCCAAGGAGTACCTGCTCGACCCGGGCGACCCGATCTTCGCCGAGATCGGCGGCAACGCCGCCAAACGCCGGCAGGTGGACGCCTTCCTGCGGGCGCTGGCCGCCACCCTGCCCGACGATCTCACCGGGCGGCTGCGCGTGGTCGACCTGGGCTGCGGCAACGCCTACCTGACCTTCGCCGCCCACCGCTACCTGACCGCCCGCGGGCTCGACGTGGAACTGGTCGGGGTGGACGTGCGGGAGGACCAACGGCAGCGCAACAGCGAGCTGGCCGAACGCCTCGGCTGGGCCGACCGGGTCACCTTCGTGGCCGGGACGATCGCCGACGCGGTGGTGGAACCCGCCCCCGACCTGGTGCTCGCCCTGCACGCCTGCGACACCGCCACCGACGAGGCGCTGGCCCGCGCGGTGCGCTGGAACGCGCGGTGGATCCTCGCCGCACCGTGCTGCCACCACGACCTGGCGGCGCAGCTGCGCGCCCGGCCGGCTCCGACGCCGTACGAGCTGCTGACCCGGCAGGGCATCCTGCGCGAACGCTTCGCCGACGTGCTCACCGACGCGCTGCGGGCCGGTCTGCTGCGGTCGTACGGCTACCGGGCCGAGGTGGTCGAGTTCGTCGACTCCCGGCACACCCCCCGGAACCTGCTGATCCGGGCCCGCCGGAACGGCACCGGCGGCGGCGACCCGCAGGCGGCCGAGTACCGGCAACTGGTCGACCAGTGGCAGGTGACCCCCCGCCTGGCCACGCTGCTGGCCGACCCGCCCGGGGACGCCGTTCGGAACGACGGGCCGGCCAACCCGCCGCGCTGAACCGGGCTCAGCGCCGCCGGTCGCCGCTGCGGCCGCCGGGGCGCTCCCCCGGCCCCCGGTCGACGATCGAGGAGATCCGCTGACGCGGCCCCCGCTCGTCGTCGCCGGGCGCGGTGGGGAACGGCACCACGGTGCCGGACAGCTCGGCGTTGCCGGCGGCGGCGAACGCGTTCCAGGAGATGTCGACCAGGAGCCGTTTGAGTTCGGCGTGCCGGGCGGCGGCGCTGCGTTGCAGGGCCAGCCGGACCCCGAGCAGCACCCCCACCAGGGTGGTGGTGACGGCACCGGCGGCGGCCAACACGTGCGCCCCGGTCACCGCTTCACCGGTGACCACCAGCACCAGCAGCCAGCTCCAGAAACCGAGGGCGAACACGGCCGCCTTGACGACGAAGAAGACGCTGACCGCACCCGGGCGGTGCGGCACCGGACGGTCGGACTCGGCCATGCTCCTCCTCACCGGATGCCCGCCGGGTGGACGGACCCGCCGGGTTCAATTGACCGACGGCAACTGACGCTGTGTCACGACCTGCGCCGTCGCCGCCTGTGGATGTCGTACGGGCACTCGGATGACCGGTACGGGGAATTGCACCGGACCGCCGTCGTACTACCCTCGGAGGGCGTACCGGACACCCCGGCTCCCACCCGAAGAGGACGATCTCCAGGCATGGGTTCGACAGAGGTTTCACCCCAGATGGCGTTCGCCCGCTTCGTGCGGCGGGCCATCGACGACGCCCGTGACGAGCGGGGTTGGACGGTGAGCGACCTCGCTGCCCACACCGGTGTCGGTCGGTCCACCGTCTTCCGCTGGCTCGCCGGTGACTGGCAGGACTATCCCGAGCTGGCCAAGGTGCGTGGTTTCTGCGCCGCCCTCGACCTGCCGGTCGCGGCGGCCTTCCGGGCGCTCGGCCTGCCCGACTCGGGGCCCACCCCCCGCCGCCGCGCCGACGACGGGCCGGTGGAGGCGGACGTCCGGGTGATCCTCGACCGGCTGGCCGATCCGACGGTGCCCGCCGAGGAGAAGCACCACATCCGCGACCTGCTGCGCTACCTGGCCCGCCGCCCGGTCCGCCGCGCCGGCTGACACCCCGCCGTCGATCCGGCCGGCTCCGGGCCGCTGCTCTCAGCGGACGGTCAGGGTGAACTCGGCGGCACGCACCACGCCCGCCACCTGGAAGTCCAGGTACATCCGGTAGTTGCCGGGGCCGGGCGCGGTCAGCCAGAACGTCACCGTATCGGTGGTCGGCCCGGGGCCCGGGTGCACGTGCAGGTAGCCCAGGTCCCCCTCGCGGAGGGCGACCAGATGCCCGTACGCGCCGAGGTAGCGCTCCAGGGCGGCGGGTCGTCCCGCCGGGTCCCGGGCCGTGAACCGGAACGGTACGGCCGCACCCACCTGCGGGGTGCCCTCGTAGTCGACGGTGAACCCGTCGACCGTGGCCCGGGTGGCCGGGGCGGGCAGCGGGCGGGGCGCGTACTCCCCGGGGGCGACCAGGTCCACGCCCAGTGTCGCCGGGGTCTGCCGGCCGTCGTCGGCGACCGCCGTGAAATCCGTGTACGCCCGCCAGACGCCCGGCTGCGGCAGGGTCAGCGGGACCGACCAGGTGCCGTCGGCGGCCATCGTCGGGTGCAGGTGCTGGAATCCGGTGAGGTCGCGGCGTACCACCACCAGGTGCATCGGCTTGTCGTGCACGACCGCGAACCGGGTGACCGGGCGGCGCTGCGCGTCGCGGATCTGGAACCGCAGTTCACCGGCCCGCCCGGCGGCGAACTCCCCGCCCGACGGGACGAGCGTGTAACCGCCGGAGCTGACGGACAGGCCGGTGGCCGCGTCGCCGGAGGAGTCGGTGCCGGTGCCGTCGTGCTGGTGCGCGCCGGTGCCCGGAGCGTGGGTGTGCTCGCCGACGGCGGTCGCGGCGGTCGCCGCCGGAGGGTCGGTCGGTCGCCCGTTGACCCGGCCGAGCCCGAAACCGAGCAGGACGGCGAGCACCAGGCCGCCCACCACCAGAGCCAACCGCAGCGTGGCCCGGTCCGGACCGGTCGTCGACGCCCCGTCCCCGGCCGCACTCCCACCGGCGGACAGCGCCCACCCGCCGGGTTCCGCGCCGCCCGGCTCCTGCCGGTCCGCCAGGTACGCGACGCCCGCGACGCCGTCCCGGCCCTGCCGGTCCGCCGGCTGCGCGGGGCCCGCGTCGGTGCCCCGGTCCACCGGTTCCACGGTGTCCTGGTCGGTGACCGGTCCGCCGCTACCTGCCGGGCCGGCGGGCCGGGTGACGGATCGCTGGTCGGCCATCCGCTCACCGTACCGTCGACCCCGGCGGCACCGGAGCGACGGCCGGACACCGTGGCGGCGGTCGCATCACGGCCGGCCGGGGAACTTTCCGCCCGTCCCGTCCACCGCCGATGTCGGCCGCGACCCGGGCCCGGGGTCAGCCGGCGACGGCGAGGGCCAGCGGGAGGACGTCGGGGGCGCCGGCCCGGCGCAGCAGGCGGGCCGCCATCGTCATCGTCCAGCCGGAGTCGACCAGGTCGTCGACGAGCAGCACCGGGCCGTCCAGCGCGGCCAGCGCGCCGGCAGTCTCGTCGGTGACGGTAAAGGCGTCGTGCAGGGCGCGTACCCGCTGGGCGCTGTTGCCACGCGGCCCGCCACCCCCGGCCGGGCCGGCGGGGGTGACCAGGCCGAGCAGGGGCAGCCGACCGACCGTGGCGATCCGCTCGGCGAGCGACGCGACCAGGGTCGGGTGGCTGCGGGAGCCGACCGCGACCACCCCGGCCGGGCGGCGCGGCCACGGGTCGTCGCCGTGGGCCCAGGCTTTCAGCACCTCCACCACGGCCGCCGCCACGTCGTCGGGCACCGGGCCGTCGGCCGTGCCGGGGCCGACCAGGCCACGCAGCCGACCACCCCAGCCCAGGTCGGACAGCCGCCCCACGGCCCGACCGGCCAGCGCCTGCTCCGTCGGCGGAATCCGCCCCTTCAGCGGTACGCCGACCGCGTCGAGGCCGGTCGGCCAGAGCTTCTTGGGGGCGATCTGCACCCCGGGGCGGCCGAGGAAGGACTGCGCGGCGGTCAACGCGGGGCCTGACACCTCGGCGGTGAACAGGGGCGCGGCGCAGCGGTCACACCGGCCGCAGTCGTCCGCCCCGGTGTCGTCGAGGCAGTCCCGCAGGTACCGCATCCGGCAGCCGGGCGTCGTGGCGTACTCGCGCATGGCCTGCTGCTCGGCGGTGCGTGCCTCGGCGACGCGGCGCAACCGGGCCTCGTCGTAGGTCCAGGGTTCGCCGGTGGCGAGCCAGCCCCCGCGCACCCGGCGGACCGCACCGTCGACGTCGAGCACCTTGAGCATCAGTTCGAGGCGGGTCCGGCGCAGGTCGACGAGGGGTTCCAGGGCCTGGGTGGAGAGCGGCCGGTCGGTGTGCAGGGCGGCCAGCACGGCGCGCACCTGGTCCTCGGGCGGGAAGGCGAGCGAGGCGAAGTAGCGCCAGATCGCGGCATCCTCGACCCCGGGCAGCAGCAGCACCTCGGCGTGTTCGACGGCCCGACCGGCACGGCCGACCTGCTGGTAGTAGGCGATCGGCGAGGGCGGCGCACCCAGGTGCACCACGAAACCGAGGTCGGGCTTGTCGAAGCCCATCCCGAGCGCACTGGTCGCCACCAGCGCCTTGATCTTGTTGTCGAGCAGGTCCTGTTCGGCGGCGCGGCGGTCGGCGTCCTCGGCCTGGCCGGTGTAGGAGGCCACCGACCAGCCGCGCCCGCGCAGGAACTCGGCGGTCTCGGTGGCCGCCGCCACGGTGAGCGTGTAGATGATCCCCGAGCCGGGGAGCGCCTCCAGGTGGTCGGCGAGCCAGGCCAGCCGGTGCGCCGGGCTGGGCAGGTCGAGCACGCCCAGCCGCAGCGACTCCCGGTCCAGGGTGCCCCGCAGTACCAGCACGTCGGCCCGTCGTCCACCGGCGTCGGCGGGCGATGCGGCAGGATCGGCGGTCGACGCGCTGCCGTCGGCGCGAGGTCCGGCGGGCGATCCGGCGCGGTCGGCGGGGGGTGCGGCGCGGGGTGCGTGGCCGTCGGCGGTGGGTGGGGTGGATTCGGTGCCGAGCTGCTCGGCGACGTCCCGGGTCACCCGCTCGTTGGCGGTGGCGGTGGTGGCGAGCACCGGGGTCCGCTCCGGCAGGTTACCCAGGAAGGTACGCAGCCGGCGGTAGTCGGGCCGGAAGTCGTGCCCCCAGTCGGAGACGCAGTGCGCCTCGTCGACCACCAGCAGCCCGGTGGTGGCGGCCAGCCGCGGCAGGACGGCGTCGCGGAAGTCGGGGTTGTTGAGCCGCTCGGGGCTGATCAGCAGCACGTCCACCGCCCCGGCGTGGATCTCGGCGGTGATCTCGTCCCACTCGTCAAGGTTGGCCGAGTTGATGGTGCGGGCCCGGATGCCGGCGCGGGCCGCCGCCTCCACCTGGTTGCGCATCAACGCCAGCAGCGGCGAGACGATGACCGTCGGCCCGTGCTCGCCGCGCTCGCGCAGCAGTGCGGTGGCCACGAAGTAGACCGCCGACTTGCCCCACCCGGTGCGCTGCACGCACAGCACCCGCCGCCGGTCGACCACCAGCGCCTCGATGGCCCGCCACTGGTCCTCACGCAGCCGGGCGTGCTCGCCGGCCAGCCGCCGCAGCACCCCCTCGGCCCGATCCCGCACCGTCGCCCGATCCCCACTCACCCGGCATTCCTACCACCCCGGCCGGGCACCCCGACGCTCCGTGCAGTTGATCAAGAGGTTCACGTCATGATCCGCGCCCAGGACGACGCAAACCTCTTGATCATCGGGGCGGACGGGTGGGAGGGCTGATCACCGGTCCGCTGGGCCGGGGCACCTGCGTCGTCGAGCCCGCGACGCGCTGACCTGCCCCACGGCAGCCCGGCGCACGGCAACCCGGCGTACACGCATCGCCGGCCGCCGGAGCGGCGCACCCGGCAAGCGTGCGGACCCACGCCCCTCGTCGGTGACCCTTGACCCGGGGTTCCACCCTGAGTGGCACATTCATCACCCTCTGGAGGCAGGAATGCGTTGGCTCATCATCATCATCGTCGTACTCGTGGCCCTCGCAGCCGTGACATGGTGGCGTCGTGGCCGCCGGCCGGTGACCGACGGGGACCGGCAGGTACGTGACCTGGCGGCATCGGAGCAGGCCCGCCGCCGCCTGGACGACCACCGGAACCCGACGGACGGCAGCAACCTCCGCAGCACCGGGGGCGGAGGTCTGTGACCGGACTCCCGGCGGGCCGACGGCGACTGATCCACGTCCCGACCCCGGTCGCCGCGCTCACCCGCCCGAGACCCGGGGTACCTCCACCCCCTCCTGGGCCGATGTTGCGGTGTCCGGGCGAAGGAATACCGCAACATCGGCGACATAGCGCGGATCAAGCGCCTGACCGCCCGGTGAGCCGGGCTATCGCGGCAGCGGCTTCCCGAGCGCGCGTACGACGGTCGACGACATCGCCGCCAGTTCGGGCTGGGCGGGCAGGAAGACCGTGGGGACACCCAACGACTGGTTCATCGCGGCGAGCCGGCACTCGGCCTGGAGGTCGGTGCTGTTCCGCACGCCCCGGACGATCACGCCCACCAGGTAGACGGCGCGTACCCGACCGGTGCCTCCTACCGGTGCCAACCCGTCGACCCCCATGCCCCGACTGTAGGTGCCGGCCGCCGTCTCGATCGACTCCTGTGGGCCGAGGTAGCGGTGTCCGGGCGAGGGGACACCGCTACCTCGGCGACAGAGCGCGGATCAAGCGCGACACAGCCCGGATCAAGCCGGATCAAACACCGAGGCCGGCGCGGGCGGCGACGGCGGTGTCGGGCTGGTCGGCGAAGACGCCGTCCAGGCCGAGGCCGAGGAAGAGTTCGTACTCGGCGGTGATGTCGCCCCGGGCGTTCGGGTCGGCGCCGATCCGGAAGTCGACCGGGAGGAACTGGTTCTCGGCGCGGAACGTCCAGGCGTGCACCAGCAGCTTGTGCCGGTGCGCGTCGCGGACCACCGTGGTCGGGGCGAGCAGCCGGCCGGTGGCGTCCCGGGGGACGATCAGGTTCTTGTTCAGCCCGACCCCGTCGGCGTACCGGGCGATGCCGCGCAGGCCGGCGGCGGTGGCCAGGTCCTGGTAGGTGCGCGGGTCACCGGCGGCGGTGAAGTCGTACGGCCGGCCGGTGGCGTCGAGGAGCTGGACCAGCGGCACGTCGATCATGCGGTCGAGCGTGCGCAGGTTGGCGGTCTCGAAGGACTGGATGAACACCGGGTCGTCGCGGTGGGTCAGCTTGTTGCGGCGCAGCACCGTGACCAGCGGCTCCTCCAGCGGCAGCCCGATCGAGGCGAAGTAGGTGGGGTGCTTGGTCTCCGGGTAGACGCCGATGGTGCGGCCCCGTGCCTTCGACTCGGCGCGGGCCAGGTCCAGCACCTCCTGGAAGGTGGGCACCGCGAACCGGCCGTCGAACGCGGTGTTCGCCACCCGCACCTGGGGCAGCCGCTCCTTGGCCCGCAGCGTCTTCAGCTCGGCCAGGGTGAAGTCCTCGGTGAACCAGCCGGTGACCGGCACCCCGTCGATGGTCTTGGTGGCCTTGCGGCCGGCGAACTCCGGGCGGGCGGCCACGTCGGTCGTACCGGAGATCTCGTTCTCGTGCCGGGCGACCAGCACCCGGTCCCGGGTCGAGACCAGGTCGGGTTCGATGTAGTCGGCGCCCATCCGGATCGCCAGCCGGTACGCCTCCAGGGTGTGTTCCGGGCGGTAGCCGCTGGCCCCCCGGTGGGCGATCACCAGGGGCCGGTGGGTGGCCCGGTCGGCGCGGTCCGCGTCGTCCTCGCGGGCCGAGGCGGCGCCGGGAACGGCCACCGGGACGGCGACGGCCACGGCGAGCAGCGCGCCGGCCACACCGAGAGCGGAAAGGGTACGTCGCAACGCGGTCTCCTTGGTCGTATGGGCACCCGGCCGGACGCCGGTACGCCCCAACGGGCGCTCACAGCAGACCGGGCGTGGCTGACCGCCAGTTGCCCGTCGCCTGGCCGCCAGGTGAACCCTGCGGGGAAACCGGGACCGGCCCCGGATACGCGATTCACCGCCCCGGTCCCGCCGGAATCGACAGGATTGTCTGGTGCACCGCTTTCTTCGTCACCCCGTCCGGCTGGTGCCGTTCGGTTTCCTGGTGGCGATCGCGATCGGCACCGGCCTGCTGATGCTGCCCTGGGCCACCAGTGCGCACCGCTACACCCCGCTGGTCACCGCCCTGTTCACCGCCACCTCGGCGGTCTCGGTCACCGGCCTGGCGGTCACCGACACCCCGAACTACTGGAACGGGTTCGGGCTGGTGATGATCACCGTGCTCACCCAGGTCGGTGGACTGGGCATCCTCACCGGCGCGGCCCTGGTCAGCCTGGCGGTCACCCGGCAGCTCGGGCTGCGCAACCGGCTGCTGGTGCAGGCCGAGACCGCCGAGTACGGCTTCGCCGACCTGCGCCGCCTGCTGCTGCGCATCGCCGGCACGGTGTTCGGCTGCGAGTTGGTGATGACCGCGGTGGTGACCACCCGGCTCCGGCTCGCCTACGACTACTCCCCGGGCCGGGCGTTGTGGTCGGGCACGTTCCACTCGATCCAGGCGTTCAACAACGGTGGCTTCACCCTCTACACCGACGGGCTGGTCGGGTTCTCCCGTGACCCGTGGGTGGCGCTGCCGCTGGCGTTCGGCGCGATCGTCGGCGGGCTGGGCTTCCCCGCGCTGTTCGAGGCGTTCCGCCAGCGTGGCCGGCCCGGCCGCTGGGCGGTGGCCACCAAACTGACCGTCTGGGGCAGCGTGGTGCTGGTGACGGTGGGTTTCGTCGGGCTGCTCACCACCGAGTGGGACAACCCGTTCACCATCGGCACCTACGACACCCCGGACAAGCTGCTCGCCACGTTCGCCCAGATCGCGCTCAGCCGTACCGGCGGATTCGACGTGATCGGCGTGGCGGCGCTACGCGAGGAGAGCTACCCGCTGCTCATCGCCCTGATGTTCATCGGCGGCGGCAGCACCAGCACCGCCGGTGGGATCAAGGTGTCCACGTTCTTCCTGCTCGGCTTCGTCATCTGGGCGGAGCTGCGCGGCGAACCGGACGTCACCGTGGGCCGCCGCCGGATCGCGGTGGCCAGCCAACGCCAGGCGCTGACGGTGGCGCTGCTCAGCGTCGCCCTGGTGACCGCCGGCACGCTCGCCCTGACCGTGCTCACCACCGACGTCCGGTTCAACGAAACGATGTTCGAGGTGACCTCGGCGTTCAGCACCGCCGGGCTCACCGTCGGGCTCACCCCGCACCTGCCCGCCTCAGGGGAACTGGTGCTCACCGTGCTCATGTACGTCGGGCGGATCGGCCCGCTCACCCTCGGCTCGGCGATCGCGTTGAACACCCGACGCCGGCTGTACCGCTATCCGAAGGAGCAACCCGTTGTCGGCTAGGGACGAGAGTGACGGCGACATCGCCGTGATCGGGCTGGGCCGGTTCGGCTGCCACCTGGCCGGGGCGTTGACCCGCCTCGGCCACCAGGTGCTCGCCGTGGACCGCGACCCGGCCCGGGTGCAGCGCTGGTCGGCGTCGCTGGACCGGGTGGTGCAGGCCGACGCCACCGAGGAACAGGCGCTGCGGCAGCTCGGCATCGGCGACTTCAGCCGGGTGGTGGTCGCCATCGGCGCCTCGGTGGAGGCCAGCGTGCTCACCGTGCTGGCGCTGACCGAGGTGGGCGTACCGCAGATCTGGGCGCGGGCGACGTCCCGCAAGCATGCCAAGATCCTGGCCTCGGTCGGCGCCCACCACGTGGTCTTCCCCGAGGCGGAGACCGGCGAACGGGTGGCCCACCTGATCGTCAGCCGGATGCTCGACTTCATGGAGTTCGGCGACGACTTGGCCATCGCCAAGGTGCCGGTGCCCCCGCCGCTTGTCGGTCACCGGCTGCGGGACCTGGCCGTGCAGGAGCGCTACGGGGTGATGGTGGTCGGCGCGAAACCCGCCGGGGAACGCTTCCGGTACGCCGACCCGGACGCTGTGCTCGGGCCGGGCAGCATCCTGATAGTGGAGGGCGGGATCGCCCGGGTGCAGCAGTTCGCGGCCCTACGCTGACCGCGCCGTCCGCACGCGACCCGGCGACCGCGGTCCCCGGCCGCCACCACGGGGCCGGCACGCCCGACCACCGCCGGGAGCCGACGTCCGGCCTCAGCCCCGGGGTCCCTTCCCGGGACCGCCACCCGGGCCGCCACCTGCGCCCTTGCCTCCCTTCCCGGTCACTTTCCCGCTTTTCCCGATGCCCCACCCGACCCCTTGCCCGCCGCCGGGCCGGGCCCCTTGGCGGGCTTCTCGGCCTTCGGTTTGGGCTTCGCCGGCCCGGCCGCCCCGGAACCACCCTTGCCTGACGACTTCGCCGGTTTCTTGGCCGCCGGCTTCTTGGCCGCCGGTTTCTTCGCCGCCGGGGGCTTCACCACGGGTGCGCTGCCGGCCACCCCGGAGACCCGTACCCCGCAGCTCGACTCGCCGACGGTGAACTCCAGCGGCAGCGGGTTGCCCCCGGTGTACCGGCCGGTCAGCGCGACCTTCTCCGATGCGCCCGGGGCCAGCGCGGCCCGCCCGGCCGCCGGGGTGACCCGCACCAGGCGTCCCTCCTGGCGTATCCCGGGGGTGGTCGTGGTGACGGTCTGCTGGCCGGGGAACGCGAAGCTCATCGTCCAGTCCCGCAGTTCCCGGGGGCCGGTGTTGGTCAGCGTGAGCTGGGCGGCGAAGTCCCTGCCGGAGTCGCTGCGCAGCGCGTACTCGACCTCGCACGGAATGGTGTCGGGCAGTCCCATCCGGGCCTCGGTGGGCCGGTCGACGCCACCGCTTGCGGGGCTGCGGGAGGTCACCCCCCAGATGGCCGCGGTGACGGCCACCAGGCTCGCGGCGGCCACCCCGGCCTCGATCCGCCGGCGGCGGACAGCGGCCCGGCGGGTGCGGGTACGACCCGAGAAGGGCAGCGCGTCGGTGTCGGCCGACCAGGGCAGGATCGTGGTGCCGGCGTTGGCGAGCAGAGCCGGGTCGCCCTGCCCTGGTGCCGGCGAGACGGGCACCGCCGCGACCATCCCGGCCGCCGAGGCGAGGGTACGGGCCACCTCGGCCGTCGCCGGCCGGTCCTCGGGCCGCTTGGCCAGGCAACGGCCGACCAGCTCGACCACCTCGTCGGGGAGCCCGCGTACCGGGGGCATCGGCTCCGGGTCGTGGTACATGTGCGCCCGCAGCATCTGCGTGGTGGTGCTGGCCTGCCAGGGCAGCCGCCCGGTGAGCATCCGGTAGAGCAGCAGCCCGACGGCGTACACGTCGGTGGCCGGGGAGACCTGGCCGTTGTCGAGGCGTTCCGGGGCGAGGTAGGCGGGGGTGCCGAGCAGCGCGCCGTCCGGCCCCTTCTCGCTCTCCCCGACCAGCGCCGAGATACCGAAGTCGACGACCTTCACCCCGGTGGTGGTGAGCATGACGTTGCCGGGGGTCACGTCCCGGTGCACCACCCCCCGGGCGTGTGCGGTGGCCAACGCCGAGGTCACCTCGGCGCCGATCGTCACCGCCTCCCGCCAGGGCAGCTGCCCGTCGCGGCCGAGCCGCGCGGTGAGCGGGCCGCCGTCCACCAGCTCCATCACCACGTACGGCACGGTCAGCCCGACCTGCTCGGACTCGCCGTAGTCGTACACGTTGGTGATGTTGGGGTGGCAGAGCCGGGCGGCGGCCTGCGCCTCGATCCTGATCCGGTGCCGGAAGGCCCGGTCGCTGGCCAGCCGCGAGGCGAGCACCTTGACCGCGACCTGACGGCCGAGCACCTGGTCGTAGCCGCGCCACACCACGGACATGCCGCCCGCGCCGAGCTGCTCGATCAGCCGGTACCGCTCACCGAGGAGCTGGGCGGCGTTCCGGACTCCTGCACCCATGGTCGACCGAGTTGCCCGGGACGGCCCGCCCTACACCTCGATGGTCGTAATCGGTCAGGAAAGTCACCCGATCAGGCGGTCGCGAGCAGTTGGTCCACCGGGGCGTAGTCGTCGGTCAACACCAGCGCGCCGTCGACGAACCGGGTCACCTCGCTGCCGGCGAGCATGTCGGGGATCTTCGCCACCGTGCCCAGCCGGGTGCGCAGCGCCTCCAGCGGCAGCGGGGCGTCCGAGGCGACGATGAGGAAGTTGCTGCCCTGCCGCCCGGCGATCGCCTCCGGCGGCGCGACGAGCGCCAGGTGTCTGAACTCGGCGGCCACGGTCGCCAGCTCCGAGCGGATGAACCGGCCCGGCGGGTAGTCGATGACGTTCTGCACGTAGATGCCGCCGGGACGGAGCACCCGGTCGACCTCCGCCGCCATCTCCCGGGTGGCCAGGTGCCACGGCACCACCAGGTGCCCGAAGGCGTCCCCGACGACCAGGTCCCGGCTGTCGGACGGCTCGCCGCCGACCAGCATCCGGGCGTCGCCCACCTCGGCCCGCAGCCCCGGCCCGGTCCGGACGCCCAACTCCCGCCGGTCCAGGTCGACCAGCTCACCGTCGATCTCGAAGACCACGTTGTCGGTGCCCGGCCGGGTGGCGCTCAGGTAGCGGGGCATGGTGAACCCGCCCCCGCCCAGGTGCAGCGCGTCCAACCGCTGCCCCTTCGGGGCGAGCACGTCGGCGACCGCGCCGATCCACTGGGTGTACTCGTACTCCAGGTGGGTCGGGTCGTTCAGGTCGACGTACGAGTGCTGGGCCGAGTTGAGGTAGAGGGTGCGCCCGCCGGCCCGGTCCGGATCACGTTCCACCCGGGCGCAGTGGTAGGCGGTCTCCACGTCGCACGGGTTCGGCGCGACCGCGCTCAGTCCCGCCGCGACCAGCCCCAGCACCGCCAGGGCGGCCTTCACCCGGGTCGGGCCGGGCAGCCCGGCGGCCTCCTGCCGGCGCAGGTAGACCCCGAGCGCCAGCCCGGCCACGCCGAGCGCCGCCGCCAGCCCGATCAGGATGACCGTGCTGGGCAGCGCCGCCACCAGCACGAACCCGGTGACCAGGGTGGCGGTGATGCCGCCGAGGGTGCCGATGCCGGACAGCCGGCCGACGACCTGCCCGGTACGCCGCAGGTCGGACAGTTGCAGCTTCACCACCAGCGGGGTGACCGCCGACAGCAGCGCCGCCGGCACGAACACGGCCAACGCGGTGAGCAGCAGGATGCCGCTGACCGCACCGCCGCGCAGCAGCTCACCGGCGTACCGGACGACCGGCAGGGTGATTGCGGCGGCGATGCCGGCCAGGATCAGCGCCGGGGCGAGCAGCCCGCGCGGGTCCCGCCGGTCGGCCAGCCAACCGCCCGTCCACGCCCCGTACGCGATGGCGGCCAGCGCGATGCCGATCACCGAGCTGGTCACCTGGAGGGTCACCCCGACGTACGGGCCGACCAGGCGCAACGAGACCGTCTCCAGCACCAGCACCGCGCCACTGGAAAAGAAGACCAGGAACGCGGCGAGCCCGTTGGGCAGGGCCCGGGAGGGCGTCGGCGCGGGAGGCGTCGGAACGGTCACGACGTCGGACGATGAGCTGCTCACCGTCGCGATGCTACGTCCCCTTCCTGGGCCCGACGGTCAGTACATCGAAAGATGAACATGGTTTGTGTGGTCGGCGGCCGGGCTGCCCGAGCCGCTGTACGCCCGCCAGCCGGTGTTCGGCATCCAGATCTGCCGGTACCAGATCACGTACAGCACACCGAGCCGGTTGGCGTTGTTCTTGAAGTAGTTGGCCAGGCTGTCGCCGTACGCCTTGTCCCCGCCGGTCGCCGTCTCGTCCTTGAAGCCGCTGGTGGCGGCGGAGAAGTCGCAGGCCCGACCCTTGGGGTGCTCGCCGCCCCCGCCGCTGCGGTAGCAGGAGACGTACCGCTTGTAGCCGGCGGCCTTGGCCTGCTGCATGGCGTGCAGGGTGCGCGGGGTGATGCAGCCGGAGGTGGTCGGGTCGTTCACCGAACACGACTCGCCCGGCCACGACCCGTCGGAGTTGCGCGGGGCCGGCTTCGCCGAACTCGACCCGCCGCTGAAACCGGCGCTGCTGCCCGAGCTGACCGTGGCCAGGGCGCGTTCGGCGTCCCGCTTCTTCTTGGCCAGCGTGGCGAGCTGTTTCTGCTGCTCGCGGACCTCGGCGTTGATCGCGATCGTGGCCTCGGCGGCGGTCTGCCGGGCCTCCGCCAGGGCGCGGAGCTGCTTGCCGTCCCGCTGGGCCATCATGTCCAGGTCGGCGGCCCGCTTGAGGAACGCCTCCGGGCTGGCCGTGTTGAGCAGCATCGACGTCGGCGTCAACCGGCCCACCCGGTACGACTGCGCGGCCACCTCGCCCACCTGGGTGGTCAGCTCACCCAGCCGCCCCTCGATCACCTTCAGCTCGGCGGTCAGCGCGGCCTGCCGCCGCTTGGAGGTGTCCAGCTTGGCCTTGGCCTCGATGTGCCCCTTGGCCGCCGCCGTCAACGCGTCCTTGAGCTCCTTGGTACCACCCTCGCCGGGTTCCGCCGCGGCGGGCACCACGCCGACGCCGAGCAGCAGCGCCACCGCGGCGAGCAGCACGGTCAACGACCGACGCAGACGCGGCCGGGTCAGGTTGGTCCTGGGCACGGAGGTGTCCTTCCCTCTGCCGCCGACGCCCGACCGAGGGGCCGGTGCGGCGGCGGTCCCGCCGGCCCCGGTTGGCGGCCTGGGGGCGGAGACCGCCGGTCACATTACCGCAATCACGCCCTGTCACCAGGCCCGTGACGGCCCCGGACCGCGACCCTCGACCGGGAGTGTCGAACCGGTAGCCGAGGGTCCACCACCGTCGATCCCTCAGCCGGTGGAGCCGGCAGCCGGGGCGCTGGCGCGGCCCGCCGGGCCCCGGCGGTTCAGTCGCCGAGCAGGGCGGCCCGGACCTCGTGCCAGGTCTGCTCGTCGGAGGCGACCAGCAGGCCCGGACCGCCGTCGGCCGGGTGGTACTCGGTGCCGTCGAACCGGCGGGCCACCCCGCCCGCCTCGCGCACCAGCAGCGCGCCCGGGGCATGGTCCCAGGGCAGGGTCCGCCAGAACAGGACGAACTGCTGGTCACCGGTGAGCAGGTCGAGGTACTCCCGCCCGGCGCAGTGCTGGCCGGGCAGCAGTTCCCCGATCCGGCTGCGGCCGGCCGCCACCCGGTCCCGGGTCGCCCGGGGCAGGTACTGGACCATCGCGGTGCCGCGCAGCCGTTCCGGCGGCAGGACGGGGGTCTCGCGCACCGGCCGGCCGTCCAGCCGGGTGCCGGCCCCGGCGCGGGCCACGGCCATCGTCCCCGCCAGCGGGTCGAACACCCAGGACGCGGCCGGCTCACCGCCGGAGAGCAGGGCCACCATCAGCGCGAACGGTCGCCGCCCGGCGGCGAAGTTCCCCGTCCCGTCGACCGGGTCGACCACCCACACGTCGCCGTCGCCGCGCAGGTGCCGCAGCAGCGACCCGTCCTCGGCGACCGCCTCCTCGCCGACGACCAGGGAACCCGGCAGCAACCGGCGCAGTTCCGCCGAGATCCGCTCCTCGGCCCGCTGGTCGGCGACGGTGACCAGGTCGCCCGGTGCCTTCTCGGTGACGTCGGCGTCGTCCAGCTTGCGGAACAGCGGCAGCACCACGCTCGCCGCGGTATCCCGCAGCAGCGCGTCGACGTCGTCGAGCAGGTGGTCAGCCACGCGGCGGCAGCTTGACCACGCTGACGAAGAACTCGTCGATCTGGCGGACCACCGAGATGAAGCGGTCGAAGTCCACCGGCTTGGTCACGTAGGCGTTGGCGTGCAACTGGTAGCTGCGCAGGATGTCCTCGTCGGCCTGGGAGGTGGTCAGCACCACGACCGGGATACGGCGCAGTTCCTCGTCGTTCTTGATCTCCTCCAGCACCTCCCGGCCGTCCCGGCGGGGCAGGTTCAGGTCGAGCAGGATCAGGTCGGGGGTCACCGCGTCCGCGTACCGGCCCTCGCGCCGCAGGTAGGCCAGCGCCTCGGCCCCGTCGGAGACAACCGTCAGCCGGTTGCGGAGCTTGTGCTCCTCGAACGCCTCCTGGGTCATCAGCACGTCACCCGGGTCGTCCTCGACCAGCAGGACCTCGATCGGGCTCTTGCCGTCCGCCGGCGCGGTCATCCCACCCTCTCCTTCGTGCCACCCGTCGTGCCGTGCCCCGGCGGCCCGCCGGGTGGGTCCTCGTCCTGCGTGCCGTCCGGCTGCCGGCCGACCGGCGTCGGTCGGGCCGCCCCGTCGGCGGTCTCCCCGACCGGGTCGGGGGTGACGTCGTCGGTCGCCGCCGGGCTCTCCGCGTCGGTGTCCCCGTCGGCCACCGCCGCGTCCGCCTCGGCCGCCGCCTTCGCCGCCTCGACGTCCTCCGGCCGGGCCGGCAGGGTGAACCGGATCGCCGTCCCCTCGGCCTGGTCGGTGTCGACCCAGACCCGACCGCCGTGGTACTCGACGATCTTCTTGACGATGGCCAGGCCGATGCCGGTGCCAGGGTAGGCGTCCTTGGCGTGCAGCCGCTGGAAGATCACGAAGATCTTGTCGGCGAACTCGGCCTCGATGCCGATGCCGTTGTCCTGGCAGGTGACCTCCCACTCGTCACCGACCAGCCGGGCCGAGACCCGCACCTTCGGCGCGACGTCCGGGCGGCGGAACTTCACCGAGTTGCTCACCAGGTTGACCAGCAGGTTGGTGAGCAGCGGCTCCTCGCCCCGGATCACCGGCAGCTCGCCCCAGGTCAGCTCGGCGTCGGCGTACTGCCGGCCCGGCTCGGTCTGGCTGGCCACGTCGCCCATCACCTTGTTCAGGTCGACGTCGACGAAGCCGGTGGTGAGCCGGCCGATCCGGGAGAACGCCAGCAGGTCGTTGATCAGGCGCTGCATCCGCTGCGCGCCGTCGACCGCGAACGCGATGTACTGGTCGGCCCGCTCGTCGAGCTGCCCCGCGTACCGGCGTTGCAGCAGCTGGCAGAAGCTGGCCACCTTGCGCAGCGGCTCCTGCAGGTCGTGCGAGGCGACGTAGGCGAACTGCTCCAGGTCACGGTTGGAGCGGGTCAGCTCCTCGGCCTGCTTCTGCAACTGGCTGTTGACCCACTCGATGTTCTCCCGGGCGGCCCGCACCTCGGCCAGGTCCTTGGCGATCTTCTGCCGCATCACGTCGACGTCGTCGGCGAGCCGGCGGAACTCCGGCGGCCCCGACCCGGCGATGTGGTGCTGGTAGTCGCCCGCGGCGACCTCCCGCACCTGCTGCGCCAGGCCGGTCAGCGGCCGGATCACCATCCGCTCCAGGGAGAGCAGCATCAACGTGCCCGCCAGGACGACCACCACCGCCGCGACGATCAGCAGCATCACCAGCATGTTGCCGGTGCGCTCGATGTCCCGGGCGCCCTTCTCCCGCTCGGTCAGGATCGCCGTCTGGAGGTCACCCACCGTCGCCCGGACCTCGTCGAACTGCTGCCGGGCCTGCGCGGTGATCAACGCCTGGCCGGCGGCGGTGCCGCTGCTCGCGGTGGTGGTGATCACCGGCTCGGCCACCGTCCGCCGCCAGTCCGCCGCCTGCTGCTGCGCCGTGCGCAGCGCACCCGCGACCGCCGGGTAGTCGCGGCCCAGGTCGGCGATCGTGGCGGCCACGTCGCGCTCCTGCTGCACCCCCTGCTCGTACGGGGCCAGGTCGGCGCGGTTGCCACTGACCGCGTACCCCCGGACGCCGGTCTCCTGGTCGAGCAGCGCGTTGAGCATCTCCTGGCCCTGCACCCGCAGCGGGCCGGTCCTGGTCAGCAGGGTGTCGGTGTACGCGCGGTTCTTCGCCGCCACCACCGCCTCGGCCGCCGCCAACCCGACCAGCAGCACACCGACCACGGCCAGCAGCGCCAGCACCCGGCGACGCAGGGTCCACCCCCGGCGGTACGTGTTCACCGGCCACCGCCCCGGGTGACCAGCAGCATGGCGACGTCGTCGGCGAGCGGCCCCCCGTTGATCTGCTCGGCCCGACCGACCAGCCAGGCGGGCAGCTCGGACAGCGGCACGGCGTGGTTGGCGCGTTCCTGGAGCAGGCCGGTCAGCCCGTCGACGTCCAACCGGTCGTCGCCGTCACCCACCCGCCCCTCGATCAGGCCGTCGGTGTACATCAACAGGGACCAGTCATCGGTGTCGAACTCCAGATCGAACGCGACGGGACGGCGGGGTCGTACGCCGAGCAGCAGGCCACCCCGGGCCGGGACCGGCGCGACCTTGCCGCCGGACAGCAGCAGCGGCGGCGGGTGGCCGGCCAGCCGGACGGTGGCCCGGTTCGCGGCCAGGTCGAGCCGGACGGTGGCGACGGTGGCGAAGATCTCCTGGAGCCGGCGCTCGCTCATCAGCACCTGTTCCAGGGCGGGCAGCACCTCGTCGTCGGGCACCCCGGCCAGGATCAACGCCCGCCAGGCCACCCGCAGTTCGACGCCGAGGGCGGCCTCGTCCACCCCGTGCCCGCAGACGTCGCCGACGATCAGGTCGACCCGGTCCGGCTGCGTCTGCACCACGTCGAAGAAGTCCCCGCCGATCAGCGCCGCGTGCCGGCCGGGCCGGTAGAAGGTGTGCACCGCCACCTCGTCGGTGGTCATCAGCGGCTGGGGCAGCAGGCCCCGTTCCAGTCGGGCCGACTCGGCCTGGCGCAGCTCGATCTCGCGCAGGCGACGGGCGTTCTCGTCGGCCCGCTTGCGTTCCACCGCGTAACGCAGGGCGCGGGTCAGCAGTACCCCGTCGACCTGCCCCTTGACCAGGTAGTCCTGGGCACCCTCGGCGACCGCGACGATGCCGAGGTGCTCGTCGGAGCGGCCGGTCAGCACGCAGACCGCCGCGCCGCTGGACATCTCCAGCACCCGGCGCAGCCCGTCCAGGCCCTGCGCGTCGGGCAGGCCCAGGTCGAGCAGCACGCAGTCAACCCCGGCGATGCGCTGCCGGGCCTCGCTGAGGCTGGTCGCGACCAGCAGGTCGATCATCGAGTTGGTCTCGGCGAGCAGCTCACCGACCAGGAAGGCGTCGCCCTCGTCGTCCTCGACCAGCAGCACCCGCAGCCGTTCCCCCGGCGGCAGGTTGGGGTGCGGCCCCAGCCCGCCGTGCGGGTACGGCGCGACGGAGGGCCCGGCCATGCCAGGCCCCCGGTGCGACCGGGTCACCGCCGCGAGACGCGGGAGTTCGCTGGTGATGTCGGGCTCCTTCCGAGTGCCCTGCTGATCCTGTATTAGACAACGGTCGCACACAACACGGTCCGCCCGGTCCGGGCGTTCCCGGGCAAGGCCGTCACCAGGGTGAGCGCCGAGTCAGCGCCGCGCGTCACGGTTCGGTTCCGGTACGCCCCGGCCGCGCCCCGTCGGGGGCAGGATGGTGCACCACCTCCGCACCACCTCCGAGGAGTTCCCGTGGGCGCACCCCCCGCCTCCGCCGCCGACCGGGCGCTGACCCGCCCCCGGCGTCGTCTACTTGCCGCCGTGGCCGCCCTGCTGGCGTTGGTCGCGGTGGGCGCGGTCGTGCTGGTCACCCTGGCCACCCCGACGCCCCGGCCGGTCGACGCCCCGGCCGACGAGTTCAGCGCCGGGCGGGCGTACCGGACGGTGCAGACGGTGGCGCAACGCCCGCACCCGGCCGGCAGCGCCGCCAACGACCAGGTCCGTGAGCACCTCGTCGGGGCGCTGCGCGGGCTGGGCCTGGAGACCGAGGTGCAGGACACCGTCGCCCCGGAGGCCGGGCAACTCAGCGGGGCGGCCGGCGGGGCCACCTTCGCCCGGGTCCGCAACGTGGTGGCCCGGCTGCCCGGAACCGCCTCCACCGGCCGGGTGTTCCTGGTGGCGCACTACGACTCGGTGCAGACCGGCCCGGGTGGCAACGACGACGCGGCCGGCACCTCCACCGTGCTGGAGGTGGCCCGCGCGCTGGCCGCCGGCCCCCGACCCCGCAACGACGTCGTGTTCGTGCTGACCGACGCCGAGGAGGCGTGCCTGTGCGGGGCGGCGGCGTTCGCGGCGAGCCACCCGCTGGCCGCCGACGGCGGGGTGGTGCTCAACCTGGAGGCGCGGGGCTCCACCGGCCCGGTGATCATGTTCGAGACGTCCCGGAACAACGCCGAACTGGTGGCCGCCTTCGGCCGGGGCGCACCGCATCCGGTGGGCACCTCGTTCGCGGTGGAGATCTACCGGGCGCTGCCCAACGACACCGACTTCACCGCCTTCCTCGACAACGGCTTCGTCGGGTTGAACGCGGCGTACATCGACGGGGGCGCGATCTACCACACCCCGCTGGACACCCCGGCGGCGATGAACCGGGGCAGCCTCCAGATGCACGGCGACAACGCGCTCGGCCTGGCCCGGGAGTTCGGCCGCGCCGACCTGACGGCGCTGCGCGCCGGCCACGACGCCACCTACTTCCCGGTGCCGGGCGGGCTGGTCCGCTACCCCGGCTGGCTGACCTGGCCGCTGGCCGCCCTGGCGGTGCTCGGGGTGCTGGTGCTGGGTTGGCAGGTCCGGCGCGCGGGGCGGGCCGGGGCCGGTCGGCTGGTCGCCGGGTTCGGGCTGGCGCTGGTGCCGATCGTGGTCGCCCCGGTCGCCGCCCAACTGCTGTGGGCGGGGATCACCGCGCTGCGCCCCGGGTACGCCGAACTGCTCGACCCGTACCGGCCGGTCTGGTACCGGCTGGCGGTGGTGGCGCTCGCCGCCGCGATCCTGCTCACCTGGTACGCGCTGACCCGCCGCCGGGTCGGCCCGGCGGCGCTTGCCGTCGGTGGGTTGGGCTGGCTGGCCCTGCTCGGGGTGGTGCTGGCGGCGCTGGTGCCCGGCGGGGCCTACCTGGCCACCCTCCCGGCGCTGGCCGGCGCGCTCGCCGGCCTGGTGGCGCTGCGTACCCGGATCGACGGCCCGTGGCCGGTGGCCGCGGTGACCCTGGCCGGGGCGGTCGCCGTGGTGATCCTGCTGCCCACCGTGGTGCTGCTCTTCCCGGCGCTGGGGATGGCGATGGGCGGGGTCGCGGCCCTGTTCGCGGTGCTGCTCGGGCTGGCCGCGCTGCCGGTGCTCGACCTGCTGCACCCGGCGGCCGGCGGCCAGCGGGGCATGGTCGCCGCCCGGGCCCGCCGGCTCGGCGCGCTGCCGGCCGTCGCCGCCACGCTCGCCGCCGCCCTGTTCGCCGGGGTCGGCCTGGCGGTCGACCGGTTCGACGCGGACCACCCCGTGCCCACCCACCTGATGTACGCCCTGGACGCCGACACCGGTAAGGCGCAGTGGCTCACCCGGGAGGCCGACCCGCAGCCGTGGACCGCCGGATACGTCGACGGTCCCGCCACGGTCGACGGCTTCCCCGGCCTGGGTGATCCGGACCTGCGCGGCGGCCCGGCCCCGGCGGCGAGCCTGCCCGCGCCGACGGTGCAGGTGCTGGCGGACACCACCGCCGGTGGGCCGCGCACCCTGCGGCTGCGGCTGCTCCCCCAGCGCACCGTCCGGCTGGCCACCCTGCACGTCGACACGACCACCGCCGAGGTGACCCGGGCCGAGGTGGCCGGCCGGGAGGTGCCGGTCGAGCGGCAGCCGGGCGGTGAGGAAACGTCGGCCGACCGGTGGGGCTTCGGGATCGTGTTCCACGCTCCGCCTGCCGAAGGGGTCGAGATCACCCTGACCGTGGTGTCCCGGGCGGGGCAGGTGGCGGTGCGGGCGATGGACGCCAGCGACGGGCTGGAAGGGCTGCCGGGGTTCCGGGAGCGGCCGGCTGCGGTGGGGGTGGTCGGGTCGCACACCTCGGAGATGTTGGCGGTCGCCCGCACGTATCCGTTCTGACGAGCGCCTGCCGCTATAGCACCACAGGCGGTACCATATGTCTGGAGCGTGGGAGGCCTTGTGATGCAGGACGTTCGCCCCGAGGTGAGTCACTACTCCTATCGCGTCACGTGGTCGGCCCAGGACAACGAGTTCATCGCCACCTGCGCCGAGTTTCCCTCGCTGTCCTGGCTGGCACCCTCTCAGATCGAAGCCCTGCAAGGGCTTCAGGACCTGCTGAGCGAGGTGGTCGCGGACCTGGAGCAGCAGGGCGAGGAAGTACCCGAGCCGTTTGCCGATCGGAGCTACTCGGGCAAATTCAACGTGCGCGTCGGTGAAAGCCTGCACCGCGAGTTGGCCATCCATGCCGCAGAAGACGGGATGAGCCTCAACCAGTACGTCGTACGGAAGCTGTCGGCAGCCTGAACACGGTGGGATGGCCCGGATAACCGGTCGCCCGGACCGGCGGGGCCGGCTACGGTCCGCAGGATGCGGCTGGAGAAGGTCACCCCGGAGAACTACGAGGCAGCGCTCAAGCTGTCGGTGCGCCCCGATCAGGAGGATCTGGTCGGGCCGGTGGTCAAGTCACTGGCCGAGGCGTACGTCTTCCCCGACATCGCCTGGCCGAGGTTGATCTTCGACGGCGACCGGATGGTCGGTTTCCTGATGGCCTTCCTCGACTACGCGTGGGGCGACAACCCCGATGACGTCCGGTCGGGCCTCTGGAAACTCAACATCGCGGCCGACGACCAGGGGAAGGGTTACGGGCGGTTCGCCGTCGAGGCGGTATGCGCGGAGATCCGCGCCCGGGGCGGCAACCGGGCGTACGTCACCTGGGTGCCGCGCGAGGGCGGGGCGGAGGGCTTCTATCTGAAGCTGGGCTTCCGGCCGACCGGCGAGCAGAGCGACGGGGAGACGGTCGCCGTCCTGAACCTCTGACAATGAGGATGTAGGAGCGGGTCACCCGGCTGGGCTGACTCAACCCTCTGACGGATTCCAGCCGACACCACCTCAGCTGGTTGTCCGGCTCCGGGGCAGTCCAGCGTTACCATGACCTCCATGACCGCCGCACACGCGTTCGAGTATGAGGTTCCGCCTCATGCCGGTCCGCCGTCCGAGGCCGTCGAGGCGGCTGAGGATGGCAACGTCGTCTACCTGACTCGTCAGGGGCAGCGGGTGGCGGCGATGGGGCCACCGACGGCGCTCGATCCGCAGGGTCTTGAGAAGATCAGACAGTATCTGGGAGCGGTGGCCAGAAACCCGAACCGGACACCCGCTCTGCGCGCCTCGGCTCGTGAGGAGCTTGCGCGGCTCGACGAGATCATGGAACAGGTGATCGACGAGGAGGACGCCCAGGCATGCGACGACGCACTGGCGTCGATGCGTGCTGGTGAGTCGACGCAGCCGTGGAGCGCGGTCAAGCGGGAGCTCGACCTGTGACATGGAAGATCGAGCTCACCAATGCTGCGGCGCGCGAACTGGCCAAGCTCGATCGCCCCACCCAGGTCCGCATCGGTGCCGCGATCGATCAGCTGGCAGTTGACCCTCGGCCCGCCGGCTGCGTGAAGCTGTCCGGTGGCGATACCAAGTGGCGCATCCGGGTCGGCGATTTCCGGATCGTCTACCTGATCCTGGATGACCAGGTTTTGATAGCAGTCGTGCGAATCGCCCACCGGAGAGAGGTATACCGGTCCTTCTAGGGCAGGCTACTTCCAGCGGAAGTGGACGAAGAGGCGGCCGAAGTTCTTGGAGTCCTTCTCGACCCGGTGGTAGAGCTGCTTGACGTCCTTCTGGTCGAGGAAGCGCAGCACCTTCTTCTTGAGCTGACCGGACCCCTTACCAGGGATGATCTCGACCAGGGTGGCCTTCTTCGCCACGGCCTCGTCCATGATCCCGCGCAGGGCACGGTCGATGTCGTGGCCCTTGTTGAAGATGTCGTGCAGGTCCAGCTTGAGCTTCATCCCGCCTCCCCCACCTGCGCAGCCGCCATGGCAGGCCCATCGTAGGCCGGCAGGCGTCGGAGCGAGGCTCAGGCTTGGTCCGGTGCTCCGACATGATCACCATGCAGGCGACCAGCGGCTGAACTCAGACGGGCTGTTCCTCGTCGTCTGCCTCGCCGAGGTGGGGGCGGTGTTCGCGGATCCACGCCTCGACCTCGGCCTTCAGCCACACAGCACCCATCCCGAGCCGGTCGTACGGCTGGGGGAAGTCGGGCCGGTCGATGATCTGACGGGCCCGTTGCCGGCTGACGCCGAGCCGCGTCGTGATCTCGCCTGCCCCGTAGAGGTGGCGTGGCACGGCGCGAGAGTAGCCAGACCGCCAGTGGTCAAACAGCAGCTAGTCAGACTGCACCTTGTCTAATGCACCCCTGCACCTTGACAAGTGGCGAGCAGGCCCACACGCTGGACTGATGTCGCAGCAGCTCGCACGACCCGCTCGTCCCACACGCTGATGGCCGACGCCATGGAGAGCCCGATGGATCTCAACCGCACCAGCGTCGGCGGACCGCGTGACCGGTTCGTCACCGGAACTCGACGAAGCTCGAACGCCTCGCCGGTGCACGCCCGTCCAGGCAGGGCTGTCCGGCCGCACGTACCGATGCGGCCGCTCTGGTTGTGCCGGGTTGCGCCGCGCCCTGGCCGTGTCAGCCCGCCCGGCTGCTGCTGATCCTCGAATACCGGCGGGACCGGGTCGGGCTGTCCGTCCACATGGCCGGGCAACTGTTCGACGCCACCGGCGACCTGGTCACCCTCAACCCGAACGCCGTCCCGCCCCCGACGGATCTGTTCGACAGGTTCCTGGCCTGGACCAGACGCGGAACCGGGCCGGGGGAAGGGTAGTAACCCCTCCCCCGGCCCGGTGCGGTCTGCGACTCAGCGACCGTTGCCGACCCGGCTCTCCACCCGGCGCAGCGCGGTCACGTAGTCGTCGTTGGTCGAGTGCATGGCCGCCGCGATGCGCAGGTGCCGCAGCGCGTCCGGGTAGCGGTTCAGCCGCTCCAGTGTCCGGCCCAGCACGTGGTGGGCGTAGTGGTCGCTGGGGTCCCGGTCGACCAGCTCCCGCAACTGCTCCTCGGCGCGGCCGAGCTGGGCGGTCTGGAAGTACGCCCGGGCCAGCAGCTGACGTACGGAGGAGTTGCCGGGCTCGGCCGCCACGATCGGCTCCAGCAGCCGGACCGCTCCGCTCGGGTCACCCATCTCGAAGTACATGGTCGCCCGTCGGTACTCCGCCAGAAGATCCATCCCGACCCACCCCCTCGCGTCACGTCGCCATTGCTCCGACGCTGGCACAACACCGGGCGTACCGCGAGTGTTCCTGGGGGTGGACTTGTGGCTCAGGAGGTCGGCTCGTCCCGTTCGCCGGTCAACTGCCAGGCCCGGACGCCGCCGACGATTCCGGCCGTGTTGGGCACGATCACCACGTCGTCGCCCATCCGGGCCACCTGCTCAGGGCGGATCAGCCGCGAGTTGCCCCCGCCGAGATAGAGCCGGTCCCAGCGGAAGACCGGGCGCAGCCCGTCCACCACCTGCCGGATCCGTCGGGACCAGAAGGCGTCGCCGAGCCGCCGCCGCTCCGGTTCCCCGACGTACGTGTCGTAGGTGGTGCCCCAGCGGACCGGGGCGTGCGACAGCTCCAGGTGCGGGGCGAGCCGCCCACCGTCGAAGAGCGCGCTGCCCAGCCCGGTACCGAGGGTCAGCACCAGCTCGCAGCCGGTCCCGGCGACCACCCCGGCACCGTGCACCTCGGCGTCGTTGAGCACCAGCGCCGGCATCCCGAACGCCTCGGTGACCGCCCGCCGCGCGTCGTACCCGGACCACTCGGCGAGCAGGTCGGGGTCGACCCGGCTGCGCGGCCCGGACCGGGTCACGTAGTGCGGCGTGGCCACCACGACCCCGTGCCGGATCATGCCCGGCATCCCCACCGTGACCCGGTCCGCCGGGGGCAGCCGGCCGGCCAGCTCCAGCAGCGTCTTGACGAACAACCCGGGGGGCAACGGGTACGGGGTGTCCACCCGGATCACCGACGCCCGCAGGGTGCCGTCCCCGTCCAGCACCGAGCCCTTGATGCCGCCGCCGCCGCAGTCGATCGCCAACGTCAATCCCACACCCCCACCTTGCCCCACCCGCCCCCGTTCCCCCGCCCCTCCCCCACCTTCCGCCGACCGGGGCCAGCAGCCCGACCCGCCGACCCGCCCGCCGGCCGGAAGACCTGACGGAGGTGGTGACGGGCGACAGTGACCGACCGATGCGGCCGGAGCACAGGATCGTGGAGAGTTCTTGTCGCCATAGCCGCAAGAACTCTCCACGATCTGGCGCACGGACCACGGTCCCCGCACCGGGCACCCCACCCGGGCGGCCCCGGACCGGTCACCGAGGCCCTAGTGGTCCGGCAGCCGGGGCAGGCAGGGCCGACCACCGGGGCTGGCGGCCGGACGTCGGCGGTGGGCCAGCCACCGACGCCGGTCACCGGGCCCGCCGGTGGCCGGCAGCCGCGCCCGGCAGCCGCGCCCGGCAGTCGGGGCCGGCAGTCGGGGCCGGCAGTCGGGGCCGGCAGTCGGGGCCGGCAGCCGGGCCCGGCGTGGGCCGGGCCGCGCGGTGTCCCCGCCCCGGATGGGCGGGCGCTAGGCTCGGGGCCTCATGAGCGCCACGATGATCGCCAAGGGACTCGCCGCCGGGCACGGGGAGCGGGTGCTCTTCAGTGACCTCGACCTGGTCGTCGCCCCCGGCGACGTGGTGGGGCTGGTGGGGGTCAACGGGGCGGGCAAGTCGACGCTGCTGCGCACGCTGGCCCGGGTGCAGCCGGTGGAGGAGGGCAGCGTCACGCTGAGCCCGCCCGGGGCCTCGGTGGGCTACCTGCCGCAGGAGACGGAGCGCCGGGCGGGCGAGACGGTCCGCGACTTCCTGGCCCGACGCACCGGGGTGACCGGGGCGCAGGCCGCCCTGGACGCGGCCACCGGGGCGCTCACCGCGGGGACGGCCGGGGCCGACGACGCGTACGCCGGGGCGTTGGAGCGGTGGCTCGACCTCGGCGGGGCCGACCTGGAGGAACGCGCCGAGCAGGTCGCCGCCGAGTTGGGGCTCACCGTCGACCTGGACCACCCGATGACCGGCCTGTCCGGTGGGCAAGCGGCCCGCGCCGGGCTGGCGTCCCTGCTGCTCAGCCGGTACGACGTCTTCCTGCTCGACGAGCCCACCAACGACCTGGACCTGGCCGGCCTGGACCGGCTGGAACGGTTCGTCACCGGGCTGCGCGCCGGCACGGTGCTGGTCAGCCACGACCGGGAGTTCCTGACCCGGACGGTGACCCGGGTGCTCGAACTCGACCTGGCGCAGCAGCAGGTCCGGCACTACGGCGGCGGCTACGGCGCCTACCTGGAGGAGCGGGAGGTGGCCCGCCGGCACGCCCGCGCCGACTTCGAGGAGTACGCCGAAACCCGGGCCGCGTTGGAGGCCCGTGCCCGCACCCAGCGGGCCTGGATGGAGAAGGGCGTGAAGAACGCCCGTCGCAAGGCCACCGACAACGACAAGATCGGCCGGAAGTTCCGGGCCGAGGCGACGGAGAAGCAGGCGGCGAAGGCGAAGCAGACCGAGCGGCTGATCGAACGGCTCGACGTGGTCGAGGAGCCCCGCAAGGAGTGGGAGCTGCGGATGGAGATCGCCGCCGCGCCCCGGGCCGGTGCGGTGGTGGCCTCGCTGCGCGACGCGGTGGTCCGCCGGGGCGACTTCACTCTCGGGCCGGTGAACCTCCAGATCGACTGGGCCGACCGGGTGGCGATCACCGGGGCGAACGGCTCCGGCAAGACCACCCTGCTCGGCGCGCTGCTGGGCCGGCTGCCGCTCGACGCCGGACACGCCGCGCTCGGCCCGGGGGTGGTGGTCGGTGAGGTCGACCAGGCCCGGGGGCTGTTCCTCGGCAACCAGCCGCTGCTGGAGGCGTTCGGGGCCGCCGTACCGGAGATGACGCCGGCGGACGTGCGGACGCTGCTGGCCAAGTTCGGCCTGCGCGCCGCACACGTGCTGCGGCCGGCGGCGACACTGTCGCCTGGCGAACGGACCCGGGCGGCGCTGGCGCTGCTCCAGGGCCGGGGGGTCAACCTGCTGGTGCTGGACGAGCCGACCAACCACCTCGACCTGGCGGCCATCGAGCAGTTGGAGTCGGCGCTGGCCGGCTACCCCGGGACGCTGCTGCTGGTCACCCACGACCGCCGGATGCTGGACGCGGTCAGTGTCGACCGGCGGCTTCGGGTCGCCGACGGGCGGATCGCCGAAGACTGATCCGTGCCGCCCGCCGGCCGCCGGGTGACAATGGGTCATGCTCAGATGGGAGTACGCGCTGCTGGTGCGCCGTCGCCAGCCGACCGCCTCCGACCTCAGCTGGGAGGTCGTCTTCGTCTGGTACGGCCCGGACGGCTCGATGACCGACGTGACCGCCTACGGCGACACCGCGCTGGCACACCTGAACCGGGCCGGTGACCAGGGCTGGGAACTCGTCGGGATGAGCGAGGACCCGTCCCTGGAGGGCCACAACGAGCTGCACCGCTACCACCTCAAGCGCCCGAAGGCGGCAGGTGCGCCCCGGCAGCGCATCCGGGCCGTCGGCCGGCCCACCCGCCGTGCCGGCGGCTGACCCGGCCGGCGCTGGCGGCTGACCCGGCCGGCGCTGACGAAACAGATCGGGTGGTGTGCCGGGCCGGGAAGCGGGTAACGGCCGGCGGGAGGTGGCCATGGTCGCGTTGGCGCAGGCACCGCCCTCGGCCGAACGGCTGCGGGCGCTCGACGGGTTCCTCGAAGCGGCCTGGGCCGAGCAGGCCCGCCACGACGAGCGGTTACGCGGTCTCGGCGTCGAGGTGCGGTTCGACCGGGGTGTCGCCCACCTGAGCGGGGAGGTGCCGCGACCTGCGCAGCTGCGGCTGGTCCGCGAGCTGGTCGGCCGGCTGGCCGGGGTGTACGGCGTGTGGGGGCGGGTGCGGGTCGCCGGCCGGGACCCGGTGGTGGTGGACCTGGGCTGCGGCGGTCAGAAGCAGTACCCGACGAACCTCGGGTTGGACATCTTCCCCGCCCCGGGGGTGGACGCGGTGGCGGACCTGTCCGGGTCGCTGCCGCTGGCCGACGACTCCGTCGACGTGATCTTCACGGTGCACATCCTGGAGCACCTGATCGACTTCCTGCCGCTGGTGGACGAGTGCCACCGGGTGCTGCGCCCGGGTGGTGTGCTGCACGTGATGAGCCCCTGGTGGGGGCATGTGAACGCGGTGGCCGACCCGACCCACGTCCGGCTGCTGGACGTACAGACGATCAAGGGGGTGTGCGGTCAGCGCCCGCCGGGGACCCCGCGCTGGTATCCGTTGCACGCCGGCTGCGACGGCGCGTCCATCTTCGCCGACCTGACCCCGCTGCCCGCCGACGCGCCACCGGTGTCCCCGGCCCACCTGGCCCGCTTCTTCGACTGACTGTCCGACCGGTCGCCGGTGCCGGCGGCTCCGGCGGAACGGCAGCCGCCGGGGTTCCGGTAGCGCGGGGCGGACGAAGACGTCAGGTGGTGCTCTCCCGGAAGGTCAGCCGGTGCGGGGCGGTGACCTCCCGGGCGGGTGCGTTCCGCTCGCCGGCCAGCCGTCCGGCGAGCAGGTCGACGGCGAGCCGGGCGATCCGTTCCTTGTCCGGGCTGACCGTGGTCAGGGTGGGTACGCTGAACCGACCGTCCTCGATGTCGTCGAAACCGGCGACGGCGACGTCGGCGGGCACCCGTAGCCCGGCCTCGTGCAGGGCACGTAGCGCGCCGAGGGCGAGAGTGTCGCTGAAGCAGAAGACCGCGTCCGGGCGGGCTCCCGAGGCGAGCAGGTGACGCAGGGCGGCGGCCCCGTCGGCGCGGTGCCAGGCCGGGGTGGCGGCGACGAGGCGCTCGTCGTACCCGATGCCGGCGTCGGCCAGGGCGGCGGTGTAGCCGGCCAGCCGGAGGCGGGCGCCGGCACCCTCGGGGGTGTGCTGCGCGCCGACGGCGGCGATCCGGCGGCGGCCGAGACCGATCAGGTGGGCGGTCATCTCCCGGGCGGCGGTCACGTTGTCGATCATCACGTGGTCGGCCCGGCCGTGGTCCGTCCGCTCGCCGAGCAGCACCATCGGCAGTTCCAGGCCGACGAGGTCGTCGGCGGACAGCGACAGCGGACTGAAGATCAGCCCGTCGATCATGTGGTCGCCGACGCCGGCTGCGGCCACCCTCTCCCGTTCCCGGCCACCGCCGGTCTGGTCGATGAGCACGGTCCAGCCGTGGTCGGCGGCGGCGGCCACCACGTGCCGCGCCAACTCGGCGAAGTACGGCACGTCCAGTTCCGGCACGGCGAGGGCGATCACGCCGGTACGCCCCTTGCGCAGGTTGCGGGCCGACAGGTTGGGTCGGTAGCGGAGTTCGGCGATGGCCGCCTCGACCCGGGCCCGGGTCTCCGGGCGGACGTGCTGGTAGCCGTTGACCACGTTCGACACGGTCTTGACCGACACCCCGGCCCGCTCGGCGACGTCCTTGAGGCGGTGGCGCACGTCCCCGCTCCTCCCGTGTCGGTGGCCCGCGACAGATCCTTTACAACGTTGGCGACAACGGTATACAAACGCGGGGCGGCGCATCGACCGCAGTCGCTCCGAGCAGCTCAGGGAAGAGGTGGGCCCGTGCGTGCAGCGCGGTTGACGATCGACCCGGCCTTCACGATCGGCCCGGTGGACCGCCGGCTCTTCGGTTCCTTCGTGGAACACCTGGGCCGCTGCGTGTACGGCGGCATCCACGAACCGGGGCACCCCGGGGCCGACCCGCTCGGCCTGCGCCGCGACGTGCTGGAGCTGACCCGGGAACTGGGCGTCTCCGTGGTCCGCTACCCCGGCGGCAACTTCGTCTCCGGCTACCGCTGGGAGGACGGCGTCGGCCCGGTCGCCGACCGCCCCCGCCGGCTGGACCTGGCCTGGAAGACCATCGAGACCAACGCGTTCGGCCTCGACGAGTTCATGACCTGGGCGACCGCCGCGCAGGTCGAACCGATGATGGCGGTCAACCTCGGCACCCGGGGCGTGCAGGAGGCGTGCGACCTGCTGGAGTACGCCAACCACCCGGGCGGCACCCGGCTGTCCGACCTGCGCCGCGCACACGGCGCGCAGCAGCCGTACGGGGTACGGCTGTGGTGCCTCGGCAACGAACTGGACGGCCCCTGGCAGGTCGGCCACAAGACCGCGCAGGAGTACGGCCGGCTCGCCGCCGAGACCGCGCGGGCGATGAAGCTGATCGACCCCTCGATCAGCCTGGTCGCCTGCGGCAGTTCCGGCCGGGGCATGCCCACCTTCGCCTCCTGGGAGGCGACCGTGCTGGAACACACCTACGAGCAGGTCGACTACGTCTCGGCGCACACCTACTACGACCCGACCGACGGGGACCGGGCCAGCCTGCTCGCCTCGGCGGTCGACATGGACCAGTTCATCAGCGAGGTCGTCGCCACCGCCGACCATGTGGCCGCCCGGCTGCGGCAGACCCGCAAGCTGAAGATCTCCTTCGACGAGTGGAACGTCTGGTACCAGTCCCGCGTCCAGGGCGACCTGGACGGGCGCGGTTGGGTCGAGGCACCGGAGCTGCTCGAAGACGAGTACACGGCCGTCGACGCGGTGGTGGTCGGGGACCTGCTGATCACCCTGCTCCGGCACGCCGACCGGGTCGGCGTGGCCTGTCAGGCGCAGCTGGTCAACGTGATCGCCCCGATCCGTACCCGCACCGGCGGGCCGGCCTGGCGGCAGAGCATCTTCCACCCGTTCGCCCTGACCGCCCGGTACGCCACGGGCACCGTGCTGCGCACCGAGCCGGTCTCACCGCACTACGCCACGAAGCGGTACGGCGACGTGCCGGTGCTGGACACCGTCGCACTACACGACGAGGAGTCCGGCGCGCTGACCGTGTTCGCGGTCAACCGGGGCCCCGACGACCTTCCCGTGGATCTCGACCTACGGGGCCTGTCGGGGCTGTACCCGGTGCAGCACCTCGCCCTCGTCGCCGGGGACGACCCGGACGCGGTCAACACCGAGGCCGATCCGGACCTGGTGGCCCCCCGGGAGCTGCCCACCGGCACCGTCGACGGCGACCGCTGTGCCGTACGCCTGCCGGGGATCTCCTGGAACCTGCTGCGCTTCGCGCCGCGCCCCTGACCCGGCCTATGTCCCGACGGCGGCCAGGCCCGCTGTGCCGGCCCCGCCGGGCACCGCCCCTGTCCGCCGGATCGGGCCGGGCACAAGCGGGCCCGGGCACCGCGCCGGGCCGCGCCGGGCCGGATGCCGGACCCGGGCACCGGGCGGGGCGCAGGCGGGCCCGGCACCGGTCGGGTGCCGGCGGTGGTCCCGGCCGGCACCCGCCGGGCGGTCAGGCGGAGGCGGGTTCCTTGGCGCGCTCCTCGGCCTCCCGCACGGCGAGGCGGTTGTGCCGGTAGCCGTAGCAGAAGTAGACGACGCCGCCGAGCGCCATCCAGATCAGGAACCTGATCCAGGTCTCGACCGACAGGTTGAGCGTCAGGTAGAGGCAGGCCAGCGCGGTGAAGATCGGCAGCACCGGGGAGAACGGGACCCGGAACGGCCGCTCCAGGTCGGGGCGCCTGCGGCGCAGGATCGGCACCGCGATCGAGACGATCATGAAGGCGCAGAGCGCGCCGATGCTGACCAGGTCGGCCAGGGCCGACAGCGGCAGGAACCCGGCGAGCACCGCCACCGCGACCGTCATCACCGCCGAGATCCGGTACGGCGTCCCCCAACGCGGGTGGATCTTCGCCACGGCGGGCGGCAGCAGGCCGTCCCGGGAGATGGCGAAGCCGATCCGGCCCATGGCCACCAGGTCGACCAGGATCACGCTGGTCAGACCGGCGACGGCGGCGATGGAGACGAGCACCCCGGCCCAGCCCGCGCCGACCGCGTTGAAGGCCGCCGCGATCGGGGCGCCCCGGTCGATCTCGGCGTACGGCACCATGCCGACGACGACCAGCGAGACGCCGATGTAGAGCGTGGTGGAGATCAGCAGGGTGCCGAACAGACCCAGGGTCAGGTCCCGCTTGGGCCGCCGGGTCTCCTCACCCAGGTTCGCCACCGCCTCGAAACCGGTGTAGGCGAAGAAGACCACGGCGGCGGCGGTGAGCACCCCGACGAAACCGAAGACGGAGGGTTCCAGCCCGAACAGCGCCTGGGTGACGGGCTGCTTGATCCCGTCGTCGCCGGCGCCGGCCGGCTCGGCCGGTGGGATGAACGGGGTGAGGTTTGCCGCCTTGACGAAGAACAGCCCGGCGACGATGACGAAGACGCAGATGCCGACCTTCACCAGGACCAGCAGGTTGGTGATCCGGGCCGACTCGCGGATGCCGACGATGGCGACGACGCCGAGCAGCAGCACGATGCCGATCGCCCCGACGTTGACCACGCTGCCCTCTTCGGCGAACCAGGTGCTCGGCAGGCCGAACAGTTCGGCGAGGTAACCGGACCAGCCCCGGGCCACCACCGCCGCGCCGAGCGCGAACTCCAGCAGCAGGTCCCACCCGATGATCCACGCGACGATCTCGCCCATCGTGGCGTACGCGTAGGTGTAGGCGCTGCCGGCGGTCGGCACGCTGGACGCCAGTTCGGCGTAGCAGAGGGCGGCGAGCAGGGCGACCGCCCCGGCGATGGCGAACGAGATCACCACACCCGGCCCGGCGCTGTCGCGCGCCTCGATGCCGGTGAGGGTGAAGATGCCGGTGCCGATCACGATGCCGATGCCGAAGCCGGTGAGGTCGCGGGCCCCGAGTCGTCGTTTCAGACCTGGGGTGCCGTCACTGCCGTCGGCGTTGCCCTGGGCAACCACGTCCCTGATCGGTTTGGTTCGCAGCACGGACACTGCGCTCACCCCTCCCACCACCGCGACCGCCCTGCTGACGGCCGGTGCCGGGCGTTGCTACCCACCCCAAGCCCACCCCAATCACCCCACCACATCAACACCCCGCACCCCAATAACCACTTTCGGTCACCCCCGACCCGCATCCCCGCCACCCACCCCTTGCACCGACACCCCCGAATATGAAAATTTCCTCCCATCCCCCCACCCACCCCGCCACTTCCCGCCACTCTTTCCTCCTTCCCCTCCGCCTCACCCCCACCCCACCCCGCCCCGGTGATCAAGAGGTTTGCGTCAATCCCAGCGCGTCCGCTGACGCGAACCTCTTGATCGACTGACCCAAAGCTCTTGATCACCGGGCTGGGTGGGGGCGGCCAGGGGAGGGCGGAAGGGCGGGCGGGCGGCGGGGTGGGGCGCCGGAGGCGGAGGTGCGGGCGGGCGGGCGCGAAGGAGGCGGGCGGGTGGGGCGGGACCGGAGGAGGGAGAGAGTGGTGGGCAGGCTCGGGATCGGTGTGGTCGGGTTGGTGCTGGTGGTGGTCGGTGGGCTCGCGGAGAGCGGGCCGGCGGTGGCCACCGGCGGGAGGACAGGGGCAGCGGCAGCGACCAGCGGGACGGTGGCGGTAGCCACCGGCGGGGGCGCGACGGCCGGGCCGGCCGTCGACGACGTCACGGCGGGTGACGCCTGCGTGGTCGATCCGGCGGTGCCGAAGCGGCAGTTCCGGGCCATGTGGATCTCGTCGGTGGTGAACATCGACTGGCCGAGCGCGGGCTCGCGTACCGCCCCCGACCGGATCGCCGCCCAGCAGGCAGAGTACCGGGGCTGGCTCGACCTGGCGCAGCGGCTGCACCACAACGCCGTCGTGGTGCAGGTCCGGCCGACCGCCGACGCGTTCTGGCCGTCGCCGTACGAGCCGTGGTCGGAGTACCTGACCGGGGTACGGGGGCAGGACCCGGGCTGGGACCCGCTGGCCTTCCTGGTCACCGAGTCGCACCGGCGGAACCTGGAGTTCCACGCCTGGTTCAACCCGTACCGGATCTCCATGCCGGCACCCGGGGGCGCGGGCGCGGACCTGGGGCAGCTCGCCCCGGACCATCCGGCCCGCCAGCACCCGGAGTGGACGTTCGCCTACCCGCCGGCCGGCGTCGCCGGCAGCCGGCTCTACTACGACCCCGGCGTCCCGCAGGTCCGCGAGTTCGCCCAGACCGCGATGCTCGACGCGGTCCGCCGGTACGACCTCGACGGCGTGCACTTCGACGACTACTTCTACCCGTACCCGAGTGGTGCCTACCCGGTGCCCGACGACGCCACGTTCGCCGCGTACCACCGGGGGTTCACCGATCGGGCCGCCTGGCGGCGGGACAACATCGACCTGCTGATCCAGGAGATGGGCGGCCGGATCAAGGCGGTCAAGCCGTGGGTGAAGTTCGGGGTGAGCCCGTTCGGCATCTGGCGCAACGCCAGCGCCGACCCGGACGGCTCGGACACCACCGGCAGCCAGTCGTACGACATCATCTCGGCCGACACCCGCAGGTGGGTCAAGCAGGAGTGGATCGACTACGTCGTGCCGCAGCTCTACTGGTACATCGGCCAGTACCCGGCCGCCGACTACGCCCGGCTGGTGCCATGGTGGGCGCAGACGGTACGCGGCACCCGGGTGCAGCTCTACATCGGCCAGGCGGACTACAAGAGCGGTGACCCGGCCTACGGCACGTACTGGATGAACCCGCAGGAACTGTCGGACCACCTGACGCTGAACCGGGCGTACCCGGAGGTGCTCGGCAACGTGCACTTCTCGGCGGTGCAGGTACGGGCCGACCGGCTGGGCGCGACGAGCCGCTACGCCGCCGCGCACTACTCCCGCCCGGCGCTGGTGCCGACCATGACGCACCTGCCGGCGAAGCCGCTGCCGCGCCCGGTGTTCACCCGCGCCGAGCGCACCGCCGACGGGGTACGGCTGCGCTGGCGGCAGCCGGCGGGCGGGCAGGGTCCGCTCGCCGGGGCCACCTCGTACGCGGTCTACCGGTTCGACGGGTCCGGCCCGGTCGACGGGTGCGGCCGGGCGGACGCCGCGCACCTGCTCGGCACGGTCCGGGCCACCCCGGGGCAGCAGCAGTCCTGGGTGGACGGCACCGCCGAGCCCGGTCGGGCGTACACCTACCAGGTGACCGCGCTGGACCGGTCGTGGAACGAGAGCGCCGCCTCGCCGGCCCGGGTGGTGCGCTGACCTGATCGACCACGGACGCCCCGGGTGCCCACGCACCCGGGGCATTCGTCTGTTTCGACGCATGTCACCAATACGTCGCCTCCGCCACGCCCCACCGACCGGATATTGATCGAAACTGATCCAATTCCGGTGACCAACCGGTGACGCACCGTACCGCCCATCCCGCGGAGGAAAACTTGTCCCGTCGTCTCGCCACCGCCCTCGCCGCCGGCACGTTCGCCCTGCTCAGCGTGCTCGGCGTCGGCTCACCCGCGGCCGCCGCGGTGAGCACCTCGCAGAAGCTCAGCGTGCTGAGCAGTTGGACCCAGACCAGCGCGAGCAGCTACAACGCCTGGAACGCCGGCCGCCTCAACCAGGCCGCCTGGGCCGACTACGGCTTCGACTGGTCCACCGACTACTGCTCGTCGAGCCCGGACAACCCGCTCGGCTTCACCTTCAACCTCTCCTGCTACCGGCACGACTTCGGCTACCGCAACCACAAGGCGATGGGGATCTTCCCGGCCAACAAGGCCCGCCTGGACAGCGCCTTCTACGAGGACCTGAAGCGGGTCTGCGCCACCTACAACTCCGTCGTCCGGCCGGCCTGCACCAGCCTCGCCTGGACGTACTACCAGGCGGTCAGCATCTTCGGCTCGGTCGCCGCCGTCTCGCAGGCCGACCTCGACCGGGCCGCCCGGATGAAGGCCGACGCCGAGCGGGCCGCCGCCCGGCGCGGCTGACCGGCACCCGCACGCGACGCCCGGCCCGCCGTGCCGTCCGGAAGTCCCCGGACGGCACGGCGGGTCAGGCCCACTCCTCCCGGCAGTCCGCCTCGCGGCGGCCGACCGGCCGGGGCGTCACCACACCGGTCGCCCGGAACCGGATCGAGTCGGCCGCCAGGTCCGGGTGCTCCACCGCGAACGCCAACGCCGCCGCCTCCTCCAGGCCCAGCTCGCCACCCTCGCCGTACGCGGCGTCGAAGGCCGCATCGCCGAGGACGCGCCGCAGCTCGGCCTGCTGCTGAAGCCAGTACGTGCCGTAGATGCCCGGGGTGCCGCGCAGCCGGGCCCGGGTGGCCTGGGCCGCACCGAACAGCCGGGCCGCCGTCAACGGCTCCCCGCCCAGCGCGCAACGCACCGCCACCGCGTTCACCGTGTCGCAGGCCCGCCCGTGGTAGCCGTGCCCCATCCGGGCCCGCAACGCCACCAGCAGGTGCTCGTGCGCGGCCACCAGGTCACGCCGCGCCAGCGCCACCATGCCCAGCAGCATGTCCACCGAGCGGCACCCGCGCTCCACCGGTCGGGCCGCCTCCACCGGCCGGGCCCGCCCCAGCAGCTCCGCCGCCTCGACCAGCGCGCCCCGCCGCCACAGCAACTCGGCCAGGTGGTAGACGGCGAGCAACGCGTCCCCACCGACCTCCTGCTCGTTGGCCCAGTCGATGACCTCCCGGCAGACCCGCTCCGCCTCGGTGAACTGCCCCATGTCGACGAGCGGCACGGCCCGCCCGGCGAGCACCCGGGCCAACAGCCCCGCGTCGCCGGCCTGCCGGGCCGCCGCCTCCGCACGCTGCGAGAACCGCAGCTCCTCGGCGAACTCGCCGTCCGCGCCGGCGTGCAGCGAGTGCAGGTGGTACGCCGCCGCCAGCTCCGCCTCGGGGATCGCCTCGCCGGTCTCGGCGATCCGCCCGTACAGCCGGAACAGCCACAGCCTGGCCTCCCGGGACAGCCCGCGCTCCCGCCACCACTGGTCCAGCCCGCCGGCCAGCCGCAGCCCGGCCCGCGCACTGCCCCCGGTGGCCGACCAGCGCAGCGCCGAGCGCAGCTCACCGGCGAGCGGATCGACCGCGTACAGCGACAGGGTGACCGGACGGCCGTCCGCCCCCAGGTGGGCCCGGCGCAGCGCGTGCTGCGCCCAGGCCACGTGCCGGTCCCGGGCGGCCTGCTCCTCGCCGGTCTCGACCAGCCGACGCGCCGCGTACGCCCGGATCGGGTCGAGCATCCGGTAGGTGCTGCCCGAGGCGTGCGGCTCGGCCAGCACCATCGACTTGTCCACCAGCACCGACAGCGGGTCGAGCGGGTCGTCACCGATCAGCCACTCCACCGTGGCCAGGTCCACCGGCCCGGTGAAGACCGCCAACCAGTGCAGCAGCCGGGCGGCGCGGGGCCCCAACGTCCGGTACGACCAGGTGACCGTGGCCTGCATGGTGAGGTGCCGCTCGGTCGCCGACCGCTGCACCGCCCGGTGCGCGGCGCTCGGCGGCGTCTGGCCCGAGGCCGCGGCGACCAGGTCCACGGTGTCCTGCTGGTTGCCCGCCCAACCCCGCTCCGGGGGTCGCTCCGGCACGCCCCGGCCGGCGTCGAGGGTGCCCAGCATGTCGTCCAGCCGGGCCGCCAACTGGCCGGCGGAGAGCACCCGCAACCGGGCAGCGGCCAGCTCGATCGCCAACGGCAACCCGTCCAGCCGCTGCACCACCCGGCGCAGGTCGCCGGCCTCCGTCCACTCCGGCGGCCGGCCACCCCGGGCCGCCGCCGTACGGTCCAGCAGCAGCGCCACCGCGTCGCTCTCGGTACGCCCCGGCTGCGGGTCGACCGCCAGCGGCGGAATCCGCCACACCAGCTCGCCGGGCAGGCCGAACGCCTCCCGGCTGGTGGCCAGCACCCGAAGCCCGCTGCCCCCGGTGAGCAGCCGGGAGATCACCTCGGCGCAGGCGGCCGGCTGGGCGTCACAGGTGTCGAGCACCACCAGCATCCGCCGGACGGCCGCGTACTCGACCAGGGTGTCCAGGATCGGGCGGCCCGGTTCCGGCCGGGCCCCCAGCACGGCGGCGATCGCGAACGCCACCAGCCCCGGGTCGGTGACCGTGGCGATGTCGACGAACCACACCCCGTCCGGGTACGCCTCCACCTGGCCGGAGGCCACCTCGACGGCGAGCCGGGTCTTGCCGGCCCCACCCGCGCCGACCACCGTGACCAGCCGCTGGCGGCGGATCAGCAGATCCAGCTCAACCCGCTCGGTGTCCCGGCCGACGAACGAGGTGACCTGGGTGGGCAGGTTGTGCGCCAGCGCCTCGGCGGTGTTCGGGCGGGGGAACTGCCGTTCCAGCCCCGGCGCGACGAGCTGGAACAACCGTTCCCGGTCGTCGAAGCCGCGCAGCCGGTGCAGGCCCAGGTCGATCAGGGTCGCCCCGGCGGGCAGCGGGTCGGCCAGCCGCTGCGTCGACGCCGAGCAGAGCACCTGCCCGCCGTGCGCGGCGGCGGCCACCCGGGCGGCCCGGTGCACCTCGGGGCTGGCGTACTCGCCGTCGCGGGGTTCGGCGAAGCCGGTGTGCAGCCCCATCCGTACCCTCGGCGCGGCCTCCGGGTTGGGCCAGTCGTGGGTGGACAGCGCCCGCTGCGCGGTCAGGCAGGCGGCCAGGGCCGCCGACGCGTCCGGGAAGGCGAGGAAGAACGAATCCCCCTCGGTCAGCAGCTCCGCGCCATCGGTCGCGGCCAGGGTGTCACGCAGCAGCCGGCGGTGCTCCCAGAGCACCGGGCGGTAGTCGGGCCCGAGCAGTTGCGCCAACCGGGTGGAACCTTCGATGTCGGTGAAGACGAAGGTCACCCAACCGCTCGGGAGGTGCATCCGTGGCGACATGCGTGGACCTCCACCCCTGACGTCGGGTTCATGCTGCCCTATGATCGACCGGTCACGCATCGTGAGAACGGTCGGGCGATATCAGACCCAAGGGGTCACTGATCTCGGCGCACCGGTGCGCCGGACCGTTACATCGGTTGATTCCGGGGCGGTCGGCCGCCGATCCGGTCAGGTCAACAGCCGCAGCCGCCCCCGCAACAGCCACCGCCGGCGGCGGGACCCGCCGGAGCGCCGGTGGCGGAGCCGCCCCCACGGCCGGTGACCGCCACGGTGGACAGCAGCTTGACCGTGTCGGCGTGCCCCTGGGGGCAGTCGGCCGGCGCACCGGCCTCGGCCATCGGCCGGTTGACCTCGAAGGTGTCGCCGCAGGCGCGGCAGCGGAACTCGTACCGGGGCATGGGCCCACCCTACGGCCGGACCTGACTGCATGGCCGCCATGGGTGATACTCAAACGGTGGTGAGCGGCGAAGATTCGACGGAACGGCCCCTGCGCGCAGCGACCCCACCCGAGGACGTGCCCCCCGCCCCGCGACGCGGCTGGCTCCCCCGCCCCCGCCGACCCCGCCACGACGCCCCCACCCCGCCGGCCGTCCCGGCCGGTGACGACCCCGCCGCAGGTCCTTCCCCGGCCGCCGGGACAGACACCCGCCCCGGGTCCGACGCGCCGGCCGCCCCGGGCGGCGGGACCGGACCCGCCGAGCGGGCCGCCCCGGGCGAAGGGACCAAGCCCGCCGAGCCGGCCGCCGGACCCCCCGCGAAGACCGACGGGACCGGGAAGGACGACGACGGGGAGACTTCCGAGCCGGCCGCGAAGGCCGAACCCGCGGAGAAGACCGAGCCGGCCGCGAAGACCGACGGGACCGGGGAGAGCGGCACCGGCGACAGCGCCGCGACCGGGGCGAAGATCGGTCGGCGACGACGGGTGCCGTTCGCGCACGCCGTCCGGCTGCCGTCGCCCCGGCAGGCGGCCCGGGCCGCGACCCGGGCCACCCGGGCCTGGTCACGCCGCCCCAGCGGCCGGTTGACCCTCCCCGGCCTGTTCCTGTTCGCGCTGGTCGCGGCGACCGCCGCGGTCGGTGCGGTGGTGGTGCCGGGCGCGGTCCGGGCCCCCCGACCGGTCGCCGTGGACGACAGCGCCTCCGCCGCCCCCGGGGTCCCGTCGGCCGGTGCGACCACCGGGGTGCCGGTGTTCCCGGGTACCGCCGTCCCCACCCTGCCGCTGGGCGGCTTCCCGTCGGCCGGGGCCGTGCCGAGCGGACCGGCCGTACCGCCCGCCGCCGGCCGGCCCGCCGACGCGCTGGGCGACTGGGCCAGGGTCGTGGGCAGCAAGGTGGGCGTCTCCCCGGTAGCGATGCAGGCGTACGGCTACGCCGAGCTGGTGCTCGCCCAGACGAACCGGAGCTGCCAGCTGAGCTGGACCACGCTGGCCGCGATCGGCTACGTGGAGTCCCGGCACGGGCAGGCCAACGGCGCGACCCTCGGGCCGGACGGCCGGGCCGTACCGGAGATCATCGGTGATCCGCTCGACGGCAAGGGCGGGCGGTCCCTGATCCGGGACACCGACGGCGGGCTGTTCGACCGGGACACCGTCTACGACCGGGCGATCGGGCCGATGCAGTTCATCCCGACCACCTGGCAGCAGGTCGGCGCGGACGCCGACAACGACGGCCGCAAGGACCCGCACGACCTGGACGACACCGCCCTCGCCGCGGGGAACTACCTGTGCCAGGGCGGCCGGAACATGACCATCCCCGGCGACTGGTGGGGTGCCATCCTCTCCTACAACGACGTGCGCCGCTACGCGCAGGCCGTCTTCGACAAGGCCCAGGAGTACGGGCGCGCAAGCCGCACGTGAGGTGATCGTTCGCATACATTGGCGGACCGGACACTTCCCCCGAAGAGCCGTTGACGGCAAGCTAGACGCGTGATGGTGCGCGAATGGGACCCCCGAACCGCGTCGTCCGCCGAGATCGGCTCCGTGCTGGACACGCTGAACGCGGTTCTCGCGGCCGACCTCCCGCAGGACCCGCCGTGGCGGGAGGATTCGCTGCGGGAGTACCTCTCCGAGGTGATGCCCGGCGAACGACGCATCTCCTGGGTGGCCCAGGCCGATCCGCCGCCCGGTGGGGGTCCCGCCCCGATTCTCGGGCACGTGCACGTGCTGCTGCTCGGTGACATCGGCGTGCTTGAGGTGCTGGTGCACCCGGCGGTACGCCGCAGCGGGCTGGGCCGGGAACTGGTGCTGACCGCCGCCCGCCGGGTCTATCAGGAGGGCTTCCGGTCGATCGGCGTCGAGGTGATCGGCGACACCCCGGCGATCGGTTTCTACTCGTCGCTGGGTTTCACCCGGGAGTACGTCGAGACCCGCAGCGTGCTCGACCTCGGCACGGTCGACTGGACGGCGCTGACCGAGATGGCCGTCGCCGTCGACCCGGGCTACCACCTGGAGTTCTACCCGGGCGGGCCGTCCGACGACCTGATCGATGCGTACGCGCGGGCGAAGGCCGAGGTCCGCGACGTCGACGACGGCGAACTGCGCCCCAGCTCGTACGATCCGCAGCGGCTGCGGGACAGCCTCGACACGCTGCACCGGCGGGGCATGAAGCCGTACATCGTGCTCGCCCTGCACGAGCGCACCGGCACGGTGGCCGGCCTGACCGAGGTGGTGGTGCCGGTCCAGCACCCCACCCGCGCCGACCAGTACGACACCATCGTGGTGCGTGACCACCAGGGCTACGGCATCGACCGGGCGATCAAGGCGCGGATGCTGCTGGAGCTGCGGTCCGCCGAGCCGGAGCTGACCGAGGTGCAGACCTGGAACGCCCAGGCCAACGAGGCGATGCTCAAGGTCAACGCCGAGCTGGGTTACCAGCCCGACCGGGACTGGTGCGAGTACAGCGTGGACGTCGCCGAGCTGGTGCACCGGCTCGACACCCACCGCTGAGCAGGGCGGCCGGCGGCGTCGACCGGGGGCGTCCGGGGGCACTGTCGCGAATTCACCACATCGCCCCCGGGGGGATGGACGGCGGACAGCGACGCACCTTAACGTGCGTTGGTTCCCGTCCACCCATCGTGGAGGCCCCATGCGCCTGCGCCGCAGATTCGCCGCGCTCGCCACCGTCGCCGTCGTCGCCGTACCGGTGCTCGGCGTCGCTCCCACCGCGGCCACCGCCGCGCCCACCGACCTGTTCATCTCCGAGTACGTCGAAGGCTCGTCCAACAACAAGGCGATCGAGCTGTACAACGGCACCGGCGCACCGGTCGACCTGACCGCCGGCGGCTACCAGCTCCAGCTCTATTTCAACGGATCCACCACGGCCACCACGATCGCCCTCACCGGCACCGTCGCCGCCGGGGACGTCTTCGTCTTCGCCGCCGCCTCGGCCGGCCCGGCGATCCTCGCCCAGGCCGACCAGACCACCGGCGCGAGCCTGTTCAACGGCGACGACGCGATCGTGCTGCGCCGGGGTGCCGTCGTGCTCGACGCGATCGGGCAGGTCGGCGTCGACCCGGGCACCGAGTGGGGCAGCGGGCTGACCAGCACCGCCGACAACACGCTGCGCCGGCTGCCGTCGGTGTCCAGCGGGGACACCGACCCGTCCGACGCGTTCGACCCGGCCACCCAGTGGGCCGGCCACCCCACCGACACCTTCGACGGGTTGGGCGCGCACACCCTCGACGGTGGCGGCCCGGTCGACCAGCCGGCCGTGCTGACCTGCGGCGGGACGTTGACCATCGAGGCCGGCGCGACGGGCACCCGGCAGGTCACCGGCACCGACCCGGACGACACCATCGTCGACCTGGCGGTCACCGCGGTCGCCCCCGCCCCGGCGAGCGGTTCGATCAGCCGTACCGCGTTCACCCCGGCGACCGCGCCGGGGGGCACGGCGACGGCGACGGTCACCGCCACCGGCCTGCCCGCCGGCACCTACACGGTCACCGTGACCGCGACGGACGCCGACGGCGGCACCGCCAGCTGCCCGCTCACCGTGCAGGCCAACGGGGTGCTGTCGGTGGGCCAGGTGCAGGGCCCGACCCGCGACGACGAGAACCCGCGCACCGACCGGTCGCCGCTCGCCCCGCCCACCGGCACCGGCACCAGCCCGCTGCTGTACGACGTGCGGGGCGTGATCACCCAGAAGTCGCTGGCCCGCACCTCGGCCGGTGCCGACCAGTACGGCTTCTACCTGCAGAGCCGCAACGGCACCGAGGACGGCGACCCGCTCAGCTCGGACGGGATCTTCGTCTTCATGGGCGCGTTCACCACGCTGATCGGCGGCTACGCGCCGACCGTCGGCGACGAGGTGGTGCTGCGCGGCCGGGTGTCGGAGTACTTCGACCAGACCCAGCTCTCCGGTGCCTCGCTGGTCCGCCGACTCGACACCGGGCTCGACGTGAACACCGCCGTGACCGTGGACGACGCGGTCCCGCCGGCCGACGCGGCGGCGGCCGACCGGTTCTGGGAGCGGCACGAGGGGGCCCGGTTGCGGGTCCGTAGCGGCTCCGGCGTCACCGGCCCCCGGGACGTGTTCGGCTCCACCGCCGACTCCGAGGTGTGGGTGGTGGACCGGGACGACCCACTGCTCAAGCGCGCCGACCCGTACGCCCGCCGGGTGTTCCGGGACGCCCACCCGCTGGACGACGTGCCGGGGCAGCTCTTCGACAACGGCAACGGGCAGCGCATCCTGCTCGGCGGTGGCGGCGTGAAGGCCACCGCCGGTGACTCGACGGCGCTGCTCCCGCCGGCCCGTACCTTCGACACCCTCACCGCCGACGCGTTCGGCGCGGTGTCGTACGGCTTCAGCAAGTTCAGCGTGCAGCCGGAGTCGCTGGCCCTGACCGCCGGGGTCGACCCGGCGGCGAACAACCCGCCGCGCCCGGCGGACCGGGCCCGGGAGGTCGCGGTGGCGACCTACAACGTGGAGAACCTGTACGACTTCCGCGACGACCCGTTCGACGGTTGCGACTTCACCGGCAACGCGGGCTGCCCGGGGGTTTCCCCGCCGTTCGACTACGTGCCGGCGGGCGAGGCCGACTACCGGGAGCACCTGTCGGAGCTTGCCGCGCAGATCCGCACCGACCTGCACGCCCCGGATCTGATCCTGGTGCAGGAGGCCGAGGACCAGGACATCTGCTCGGTCTCGGGCAGCAGCCTGGTCTGCGGCACCACCGACAACGCCGACGGCGCGCCGGACACCCTCCAGGACCTGGCGCTGGCGATCGGGGCCGCCGGTGGTCCCGCCTACACGGCGGCGTACGACCGCACCGGCGCGGACGCCCGGGGCATCACCTCGGCGTTCCTCTACCGCACCGACCGGTTGTCGCTGGCTCCGGCGAGCGCCACCGATCCGCTGCTGGGTTCCGCGCCCACCGTGCAGTACCGGTCGGCGGGGCTGGCGTCCAACGCGGACGTGCAGAACCCGAAGGCGCTCAACGCGGTGCTGCCGGCCGACACCGACACCTCGACCGGCAAGGACGGCAACAACGTCTTCACCCGGGCCCCGCAGCTGGGCAAGTTCGTGGTGAAGGCGACGCCCGGCGGGTCGGAGTCCTACCTGCTGTACGCGCTGAGCAACCACTACTCGTCGGGGCCGGACAGCCGGGTCGGTCAGCGCACCGAGCAGGCCGCGTACGGTGCGGCGGTCGTCACCGCGATCGAGGCCGCCGACCCGGACGCCCGGGTGGTGTACGGCGGGGACCTGAACGTCTTCCCCCGTCCGGACGACCCGATCGCGACCGGGGCGAACCCGACCCCGTCGGACCAGCTCGGCCCGCTCTACCGGGCCGGCCTGCGCAACCTCTGGGACGACCTGGTGGCCGACGTGCCGTCGGCGGCGTACTCGTACAGCTTCCAGGGGTCGGCGCAGACGTTGGACAACCTGTTCGTCAACGACGCGCTGCACGCCGACCTGGTGCAGATCCGGGCCGCGCACGTCAACGCGGACTGGCCGGCGGAGTTCACCGGGGACGGCACCCGGGGGGCCAGCGACCACGACCCGCAGGTGGCCCGCTTCCGCAGCCAGCCGTCGCTGCGGGTGGCCGACGCCACCGTGGTGGAGGGTGACCGGGGCACCAGCACGATGACGTTCCAGGTCACCGTGTCCCGTCCGCTGTCCCGGCCGACCACGCTCTGCGCCGCCACGGTGGGGCTGACCGCGACGGTCGTGCTGGACTTCGAGCCGTACGTCGGCTGCCGGACCCTGCCCGCCGGGCAGACCTCGTTGGCGTTCCCGGTGGCCGTGCGCGGTGACCGCAAGCGGGAGGCGGACGAGAAGATCGCGTTCGCGGTGGCCGGTCCGCTGAACCTGCGGTTCGCCGACCTGTTGGCGACCGGCACCATCACCGACGACGACTGAGCGTCGCGCGCCTCCGACGGCCCGTCGGTCCGGCTTCCCGCCGGTCCGGCGGGCCGTCACCATTGCGGGCGCACCCGGGGCGGCGGTGGCACGTTGCGGTACTTCGCCACCCGCACCTCCCACTGGCTCCGGCGGCGCATCGCGTCCCGGTAGGCCCGGTTGCGGTAGAACGTCTCCGGTGGCCGGGCGAGCCCCGTCGCGGTCCCGCATCGGGGTGAGCACCCGGCCGAACTCGTCGACCACGGCCAGCCGGAAGCCGGCTGCCGCGATGATCCGGCGCAGCAGGGCGATGCTCGGGGTGAGCGCGCCCGCCTCGATCCGACCCACCGTGCCGTGGTGCACCCCCGCCCAGCGCGCCAGTTCCCGTTGACTCGCGTCGGCACGTCGCCGGATCGCCCGCACGATCCCGGCGGCGGGCCAGGGCAGGTCGTACGGCGTGCTGAGGAAGGTCGGCGGCTCGTCCTCCCGCCGTTCCTCCTCCCCGTCAGGATCCTGCGTGGCCCGGTCGGCGGTTGCGGGTGGCGGGATGGAGTCGGTCATGTGGCCACCGTCGCGCCCGGCCGGGCACCGGCGCAATCCCGCACCCACCACCTGTGGACAACGCCGCCACCTGTGGAAAACCTCCACGGGGTCGCCCGCCACCTCGGCCACGGTGAGTAACCCTGGCACTCAAATGCTCTCAATTACAGGGAGTAACTATCAGATCGACCTCGTCGTCGCTGCCAAGATCCGCGGCACCCGCCTGGGCTGGGGAAACAGAAACCCGCCGCCGACCGTCACCTACCCCTACACCGACGCTTTGCTCTGCTGCCCTATTCGCGACGGCCACTCACCGCAAGCGTCGCGTGGAGGTCAGCAGAGCAAAGCGTGCGAGAGAGAATAGGCAGGGAGAGGCAGTTAAGTGCGGAGAGTAACCGGGTCTATGCCAGCGCCGGGCGGGCGACGCCGACGAAAGCCGGCCTCAGGCAGACCGACGGCACAGGCGGGGCCGGCCAGCCGGCCAGCCGGTTGCCCGATCCGCTCGGCGGGCGGCCGGCGGTCAGCCCGAGAGCGCCGGTCAGTAGCGCTGGCGCAGCAACTCGGCGGCCTCGACCGCCCAGTAGGTGAGGATGATCTGCGCGCCGGCCCGCCGGATCGAGGTGAGCGTCTCCAGCATCACCCGCTCGCGGTCGATCCAGCCGTTCGCGGCGGCCGCCTCTACCATCGCGTACTCACCGGAGACCTGGTAGGCGGCGACCGGGACGTCCACGGCGGCTCGGACCGCCGCCACCACGTCGAGGTAGGGCAGGGCCGGCTTCACCATCACCAGGTCGGCACCCTCGGCCACGTCCAGCTCGACCTCGCGCAGCGACTCCCGCAGGTTCGCCGGGTCCTGCTGGTAGGTGCGCCGGTCACCGTCGAGCGCCGACTCGACGGCATCGCGGAACGGGCCGTAGAAGGCGGAGGCGTACTTCGCCGCGTACGCCAGCATCGCCACGTCGGCGTGGCCGGCGGCGTCGAGGGCCCGGCGGACCACGCCCACCTGGCCGTCCATCATCCCGGACGGGCCGACCATGCCGACCCCGGCGTCCGCCTGGGCCACCGCCATCTCGGCGTACGCGGCGAGGGTCGCGTCGTTGTCCACCCCGCCGTCGGGGGTGAGCAGCCCGCAGTGCCCGTGCGAGGTGAACTCGTCGAGGCACAGGTCACTCATCACTACGGTGGCGTCGCCGACCTCGGCCACGACGTCGCGGATGGCGACGTTGAGGATGCCGGCCGGGTCGATGCCGCCGGAGCCGGTCGGGTCCCGCCGCTCGGGCACCCCGAACAGCATGATCCCGCCGACCCCGGCCTGGACCGCCTCCACTGCCGCCTTGCGCAGCGAGTCCCGGGAGTGCTGGAGCACCCCCGGCAGCGACGCGATGGCCCGTGGCTCGGTCAGCCCCTCCTTGACGAACATCGGCACGACCAGCTCGGCCGGGTCGACGCGGGTCTCGGAGACCAGCCGCCGCACGGCCGCGTTGCGACGCAGCCGGCGGGGCCGGATCTCGGGGTACGGCATGAGGGGCCTCCCAGTACGGCTAGCGGAACCTGAGCGCGGTCGGCCCCTGCACCTTCGAACCCCGACGCTGCTTCGCCGGCATGGCGGCTAGCTTCTCCCGCAGTTCGACGGCGTAGGCGGCGAGCGCCTCGACCAGGTCGGGCACCGAGGCGTGCGGCGGCTGCACGTCGACCCGCAGGCCGAACTCCGTCGCGGTCTCCGCCGTCTTGGGCCCGATGACGGCAACCACGGTACGCGCGTGCGGCTTCCCGGCGATACCGACGAGGTTACGCACCGTCGAGGAGGACGTGAAGAGCACCGCGTCGAACCCGCCCGACTTGATCGCATCGCGGATCTCGGCGGGCGGCGGGGCAGCCCGGACCGTCCGGTACGCGGTCACGTCGTCGACCTCCCAGCCGCGCTCGGTGAGCCCGGCGGCGAGCGTCTCGGTGGCGATGTCGGCGCGGGGCAGCAGCACCCGGCCGACCGGGTCGAGGATCTCGTCGTGCGGGGAGAACTCGGCCAGCAGCCCCTCGGAGGACTGTTCCCCGGCGGGCACCAGCTCCGGCTGGATACCGAAGGCGCGCACCGCGTCGGCGGTGGCCTCACCGATACAGGCGATCTTGACGCCGCCGAAGTGCCGGGCGTCCAGGCCGTGCTCGGCGAACTTCTCCCAGACCGCCCGGACCGCGTTGACCGAGGTGAAGATCACCCAGGCGTACCGGCCGTCGACCAGCCCCTTGACCGCCCGCTCCATCTGGGCCGGGGTACGCGGCGGCTCCACCGCGATGGTCGGCACCTCGCACGGGATCGCCCCGTACGCGCGCAGCCGGGCGCTCATCGCGCCGGCCTGCTCCTTGGTCCGGGGGACGAGCACCTTCCAGCCGTACAGCGGACGGTTCTCCCACCAGCTCAGCCGGTCCCGCTGGCCGACGCCCTCGCCGACGGTGAGCACCACCCGGCCGGTGAAGCCGAGCGCCGCCGCGACGAAGGAGTCCACGCTCGACGTGGTGGTGTACTGCGTCTCGCCGGTCCCGTCGCCGGTCACCCCGACCCCGGTGCCGCCGTCCACCCCGGCGGCCAGCAGCCCGTCCCGCACGGCGGCCAGGTCACCGGCGTCGACCGCCAGGGCCAGCGAACCCCGGGCGACGGCGGCGGCGAGCGCGTCGAAGTCCAGCGTGCCGACGTCCTCGACGTCGGCGGCGGTGCGTACCCCGGGCAGCGGCACCCCGGCGTAGGTGGCGACGCCCTCGGCCTGGCCGACGCCCGGCACCACCTCGAAGTGCGCGGCGGTACGCGCGACCGCCTGCACCTCCTTGACCACCGAGTCGTGGCCGAACGGGTCACCGGCGACCAGGTGCACCGCGTTGAGCCCGGAACGGGCCGCGCTGATGAGCATCTTCGCCACGTCGCCCGGCACGCCCTCGGCGGGGCTGAACTGGGCGTCGGACCGGGCCTGGGCCCGGACCACGTCGAGCAGCGTCTCGGGGACTCCCCGGTCGTACACCACCTGGTCGGCGTCGACCAGGGCGTCGTGGGCCCGGCGGGTCAGCAGGCCCGGGTCACCGGGTCCGGCGCCGACGAACGCGATGCGGCCGACGGGCTTACGGGTGCGGGTCATTCTGTGCTCCCAAATTGCTGGGTCCCCGGGCCGGTGCTTCCTTCGTGGCCGAGGATCGAGTCGGCGCCGAGTTCGAGGAGTTCGGCGGCGAGTGCCTTGCCGATCTCCGCCGCGTCGGCGGGCGTTCCGGTGCGGGACAGCCGGATGTCTCGCGAACCGTCCGGGCTGATCACCGCCCCGCGCAGGTAAATCTCGTCACCGTTCTCACCTTCGGCGAGTTCGGCGTAGGCGGCGACCGGGGCGGAGCACCCGGCCTCCAGGGTGGCCAGCAACGCGCGTTCCGCGACGACCGCGGCCCGCGACGGTGCGTGGTCGAGCACGGCGAGCAGCTCGACCAGGTCGGAGTCGTCGGCCCGGCACTCCACGGCCAGCGCACCCTGGGCGGGCGCGGGCAGCATCAGCATCGGGTCGAGCGTTTCGGTGATCACGTCGGTGCGACCGAGCCGGGCCAGCCCGGCCCGCGCCACGACGACGGCGTCGAGGTCGGCGTCCGGGCCGAGCACCCGGGCGAGCCGGCTGTCGACGTTGCCCCGGATCGGGGTGACCTCCAGGTGCAGGCCGAGGGCGTGCAACTGGGCGATGCGACGCAGCGCGCCGGTGCCGACCACGGCACCCGGCGGCAACTCGGCGAGGGTACGCCCACCGGTGGCGACCAGCGCGTCGCGCGGGTCCTGCCGGGGTGGCACGGCCGCGACGTGCAGCCCGCTCGCCCCGGCGGTGGGCAGGTCCTTGTAGGAGTGCACGGCCAGGTCGATGGTGCCGGCGGTCAACGCGTCGCGCAGCGCCGAGACGAAGACGCCGACGCCGAGGCGCTGCACCGGTGCGGACGACCGGTCCCCGGCGGTGACCACCTCGACCAGCTCGACGGCGCGGCCGGTCGCCGCGGTGATCGCCTCGGCGACGTGACCGGACTGGGCCATCGCCAGGGCGCTGCCCCGGGTGCCGAGGCGCAGGGGGGTACTCATCGCTCACCTCCGGTGGGCGGCTGGTCGGTGTCGGTCGCCGGCACGTCGGCGACCCCGAACGAACCACGGCCGTCGACGGTGTCGACCACGTCGGGCACCGCGTCGACCCCGGAGGTCTGCGGCACCTCCAGGTCGAACAGTTCGCGTAGCAGCGCGGCGTACTGGTCGCCGCCCGGTTCGGCGGCGAGCTGGCGGACCTTGACGGTGGGCTGGTGCAGCAGCCGTTGCACCACCCGGTGCACCGTGCGGGCCACCTCGGCGCGCTGGTCGTCGCTGAAGTCGGGGCGACGCTGGGCGAGCCGGCGCAGTTCGGCGGTGACCACGTCGTCGGCGCGTCCGCGCAGGGCGGCCACGGTGGGCGCCACGTCGGCCCCGCGCAACCAGCTCAGGAACGCCTCGACCTCGGCCGTGACGATCCGGCCCACCTCGGCGGCGTCGGCGGCGGCCGGGCCGTCGGCGAGCAGTGCGGCCATCCGGTCGATGTCGATCACCTCGACACCGGGCAGCCCGGCCACCTCGGGGGCGACGTCGCGGGGCACGGCCAGGTCGAGCAGGACCAGCGGCCCCCGGTCGGGGTCGCGGCGGTCGAGCGCCCGGGTCACCACGTCGACGGTGAGGACCGGTTCGGTGGCCGCGGTGGCGGCCACTACGATGTCCACTGTGGAGAGCGCGGGGACGAGTCCGGCGATCGGGACGGCGTTCGCCCCGTACGACTCGGCCAGCCGGACGGCCCGCTCGGCCCCCCGGTTGGTGACGGTGAGCGGCCCGGCGGCCCGGCGGGACAGCGTCGCCAGGCTCAGCGCGCCCATCGCACCCGCCCCGACCACCAGGGCCGGCCGGCCGGCGAGGTCGCCGTCGAGCAGTTCGGCGGTGAGGTCCAGGGCGGCGGTGACGACGCTCTGCCCGGCCCGGTCGATGCCGGTCTCGGCATGGGCACGCTTGCCGACCCGCAGCGCCTGCTGCATCAGCTCGTGCAGCAGCCGTCCGGCGGTGTCCGCGCCGGAGGCCCAGTGGTAGGCGTCACGGAGCTGGCCGAGGATCTGCGCCTCGCCGACCACCATGGAGTCCAGCCCGGCGGCGACCCGGAACACGTGGTCGACGGCGGCCGAGTCGTAGTGCACGTAGAGGTGGCTGGCGAAGGCGGCGGGCGGCGCACCGGCCTGCTCGGCGAGGACGGCGCAGACGTCGCCGAGACCGCCGTGGAAACCGGACACGGCGGCGTACACCTCCACCCGGTTGCAGGTGGAGACGAGCACCGCCTCGGCGACGTACGGCTGGGCGACCAGGCGGTCCAGGGTGCGGGTGAGGTCGGCGGGGGCGACGGCAAGCTGCTCCAGCGTGGCCACGGGAGCGGTGCGGTAGGACGCGCCGACGACGAGCAGCTTCACGTGCCGATCGCCTCCTGGGTGTCGGGGGTCGCGAGCCCGCCGGGCAGGGCGGTGAGGGCGGAGCCGCCGGCGGCGGGCAGCGCGGTCAACGACGCCTTGCGGTGCTCGTGGAAGGACAGGATCTGAAGCTCGATGGCGAGATCGACCTTGCGCACGTCGACCCCGTCCGGCACCGAGAGTACGCACGGCGCGAAGTTGAGGATGCTCGTGACGCCGACGGCGACCAGCTGCTCGGCCACCGCCTGGGCGGCCGGCGCGGGGGTGGCGATCACGCCGATCGAGATCGCCTCCTCGGCGGCGACCCGGGGCAGCTCGTCGACGTGCCGGACGACCAGCCCGTTGATCATCTCGCCGACCCGCGAGGCGTCGGCGTCGAACAGGGCGGCGATCCGGAAACCCCGGCTGGCGAAGCCGTCGTAGCCGGCCAGGGCGTGACCGAGATTACCCACCCCGACCAGGGCGACCGCCCGGCGCTGGGTGAGCCCGAGCACGAACTCGATCTGGTCGATCAACAGGGCGACGTCGTAGCCGACCCCCCGGGTGCCGTACGAGCCGAGGTGGGACAGGTCCTTGCGGAGCTTGGCCGAGTTGACCCCGGCGGCCCCGGCCAGCCCCTCGCTGGAGACCGTCTCGTGGCCGGCGTCGGCGAGGTTGTGCAGGGCACGGAGATATTCGGGGAGCCGCGCGACGGTGGCCTCCGGGAGGTCCGGGAGCGCCGGTACGGCACCGGCGCGGCCGGGCGCGCCAGGGTGACGGTGCTGACTCATGAGACTCCGTGCGGTGCGATCCTCGGCCGGCTCCGGTGCCCGCCCGTTGGGGGACCCCCGCCGGTGGCCGGGCGAGCCGGCCGTGCTAGCAGGGCGCGTCGAAACTACAGAGTAGGCGCTTGTGAAGACGTGCACAAATCGCGATCTTGCTGAATCGCGGCCCCCCTGCACCTGCTCCCCCATCCCACAAGATCGATCGGGCACGCCAGCGGTGCCGCCGCGCGATTATTGCGCAATCCCGACTTCTCTCACCAATCGCGCTCGCTCGATGACCCACCGTGATCCGCGCCACCTTAGAGCTGGGGGGTGGTCAGGTCACGCAGCAACCGCTCCTCCTCCACCCGCCAGTAGCCGTGCTCTTTGCCGTCGAGCAGCACCACCGGCAGCCGGTCGCCGTACTCGCGCTCCAGTTCCACGTCACCGGTGACGTCCTTCTCCACCCACCGGTCCCCGGTGACCGCCACCACCCGGTCCAGCGCGGCCTTGGCGTCGTCGCACAGGTGGCAACCGGGGCGGGTGATCAGGGCGAGCCGGGCGGCAGTGGACATCGGGACCTCCGGGTGAGGGCGGCCGGACTCGGCCGCGACGGGGATGCGCGCGGTGGACGGACCGCTGCGGTGCCGGATGCCCGGCGGCGGGCCGGGCACGCCCGCCCAGTCTCGCCCGCCCCGGGGTGCGGCACACCCGGGACGCCCGAGCCGGTCGCGCGGTGGCTGAGTCTGGCACGCCGTCGGCCGCCCGACCAGGCCCACACACCGAACCGTCACGCAGCGTGTACCGGGACCACCCGAACGGGGCCGACCCGACCGCTCCCGGGGCAGCGCCGGACGGACCCGCGGACACCCGTCGCCGGAGCTGCGGGGCGGGCGCCGGTGACCCTCCACCACTCCCCTGGGCTGCAATTTCCATCAGGGAACAAGTCGCGACGTGAAAGTCAACCGACCACGACGGACAACCGGTCCGGCAGGGGTCGGCGGGCCGGGCAAATACTTTGGCCCTGTGTAACGGACTTGGCACACGCGGGTGACGTTGGCCCTATCATCACTCGGGTCGGCTCACCCCATTTGCCGTGAGTCGACACCCCTCAGCCCGAGGAGGCCCCCGTGCCTGTGCGCGCATTGGACCAGCACCTCAAGGGGATCTGCCGCGCGCCGGCACCCCCCCACACGGCTCTGCCCGTCCGGGACAGACCCGGCACGGCGGCCGCCCGCCGCCGTCCGGTCACGGTCGCGCCCCGCCGCGGGGAGGCCCGGTGACCGCCTTCGGCTACCCGGATCATTCCACCGGACTGACCGGGCCGACGCCCCGGGCGGCGGTCAACGAACGGCTCGACCCGGCCCGTCCGGAGGCGACGCCCCGCCGGCCGCACCAGCGTCCGCACCCCAACGAGGCGGCGCCCCGGCCCGCCGCCCCCGGCGGTAACGCCACGCCGCCCGGCCGGGTGACCTCCCACTCCCGACCCCCCATGCCGACGCAGACCCGACGGGTCGGCGAGCCGCCCGCCACCACCGATCCCGCCGGCGGGGAGACCGCCGTGATACCGGTGGTGCCGGCCGACGACACCGCCGTCATCCCGGCCGTACCCGCCGACGACACCGCCCTGATCCCGGCCGTACCCGGCGGGCAGCCGACGGTCCCGGCCACCGGACCGCCCGACACCGCGACACCGCCCGCCGGCACCTCCCCCACCGGCTTCCCGAGCCGCCCCGACCCGTCCGACCCGGCCACCGAGGTCTGGACGCTGGTGGAGCGGGCCCAGGCCGGCGAGGCCGAGGCGTTCGGCCTGATCTACGACCGGTACGTCGACACCGTCTTCCGGTTCGTCTACTTCCGGGTCGGCAACCGGCAACTGGCCGAGGACCTCACCTCGGACACCTTCCTGCGCGCCCTCAAGCGGATCGGCAGCTTCACCTGGCAGGGCCGCGACCTCGGCGCCTGGCTGGTCACCATCGCCCGCAACCTGGTCGCCGACCACTTCAAGTCCGGCCGCTACCGGCTGGAGGTGACCACCGGCGACGTGCTCGACGCCGACCGGGAGGACCGGGGGCCGGAGGGCAGCCCCGAGGCGGCGGTGGTCGAACACATCACCAACGTCGCGCTGCTCACGGCCGTCACCCGGCTCAACCCGGAGCAGCAGGAGTGCATCGTGCTCCGCTTCCTCCAGGGCCTCTCGGTGGCCGAGACCGCCCGTGCGATGGGCAAGAACGAGGGAGCGATCAAGGCGTTGCAGTACCGGGCGGTCCGCGCGCTGGCCCGTCTACTTCCGGACGGTTTCCAGCCCTGACCTGCAGCGACGATCACTCTTCGTGATTTCACTCCCGACCGTCCCGTAACCGGGGCCCGGCACGGAGCGTTTCTCCGGGTGCGGCCGGTGGTTGTCCGGCGCGCTCCGGACCCGTCCCGGTCCGGGGCGGCGCCGCCGACCACGACCCTGGTACGACGGTGCACGCCGCCGCCGGTCGCGTGGATCACCGCGGCCGACCGGCCGTGACCAGCGAGAGGGGGTGCCTGCGGTGGACAGCGACCTTTTCTCCCGTCGTCGGGCCGTACGCTTCGCCCAGCTTCTCGACGAGGCCAACGGCGGCCGACGCCACCACGTCCGGTCCCGCGCCGACGAACAGCTCACCAGGCTCGTGGCGGTCGGGCAGCGACTCGTCGCCGAACGACCCGACATCCAGGTGGACGTCGAGTTCCGCGCCGGCCTGCGGGCCATGCTGGTGGCCGCCGCCGAACGCGAGCACGCCGCCGAGCCGGTCACCGAGAGCACGCCGCAGGCCACCGGCCTGGGCTCCCTGCTGGGCGGGGCGACCGCCCGACGGGCCCGGGCCCGGGGGGCGATCCTGGTCGGCATCGCGGCCGGGGCGGTCGCCGTCTCCGGCATCTCGGCCGCCAGCGAGAACGCGGTGCCGGGTGACGCCCTGTACGGCATGAAGCGCTCCACCGAACGCGCCCAGCTCGCCCTGGCCAGCTCGGACGTCAGCCGGGGGCAGCTCTTCCTCGACTTCGCCCGGACCCGGCTCGACGAGGCGGCCACGCTCCGCGACGACGCGGCCGGATTCGACGCGGTCCTCGACGACATGGACGCCGACACCCGCCAGGGCGTACGACTGCTCACCGGCGGTGCCGTGCAGCACGGCGATCCGGCGGCGCTGGACGCGGTGAACGCCTTCGTCAGCGGGCAGCGCCGGGCGGTCGGCGGCCTGCTCGACGGGGCCGGCTCCGCCGAACGGGAACGCACCCGGCAGTCCCTCGCCCTGCTCGACGCCATCCGCCGGCGCTCCGACGCGCTGCGTACCGCGCTCGCCTGCGCGCTGCCCGCCCCGGTCGGCAGCGACTCCCTCGGCCCGGTGCCCGGCACCTGCCCGACCGACCGCTGACCGGCGACGGAGCCGCACGCCACAGTTCCCGCGCCGCCCGGTCGGCCACGGTCCGCGCCGGACTAGGCTCGATCATGCAGGGTCGCTCGTCGGAGGGAGGCGCCATGGCCGCAACCCGCAGGGTCACGGTCAGCACCGACGCCCACGGACACACCACCGGCTGGGCGGACGCGACGGCCGTCGGGCCCACGCCGACCGACCTCCGCGCCGCCGCGTTCTTCGACGTCGACAACACGATGATGCGCGGCGCGTCGATCTACTGGTTCGCCCGGGGGCTCGCCGCGCGGCGCTACTTCACCACCGGCGACCTGGCCCGCTTCGCCTGGCAGCAGGCCCGGTACCGGCTGCTGGCCACCGAGCACGCCGGCGACATGTCGCAGGCGCGGCAGGCCGCCCTCGCCTTCGTCGAGGGCTGGCGGGTCGGTGACGTCGAACGGCTCGCCGAGGAGATCTTCGACGAGTTGATGGCGCCCCGGATCTGGGCCGGCACCCGTCGGCTCGCCCAACGGCACCTCGACGCCGGGCAGCGGGTCTGGCTGGTCAGCGCCGCCCCGGTGGAGATCGGCCGGGTGATCGCCGCCCGGCTCGGCCTGACCGGGGCGATCGGCACCGTCGCCGAGGTGGTCGACGGGGCGTACACGGGTCGGCTGGTGGGCGAGCTGATGCACGGGCCGGCCAAGGCCGAGGCGGTCACCCAGCTCGCCACGGTCGAAGGGCTCGACCTCCCCCGCTGCACCGCCTACAGCGACTCCAGCAACGACCTGCCGATGCTGACCACGGTGGGACGCGCGGTGGCGGTCAACCCGGACGGCGTGTTGCTGCGGGTGGCCCGGGAACGGGGCTGGGAGGTGCGGGACTTCCGCACCGGTCGCCGGGCCGCGCGGATCGCCGTACCGTCGACGGCCGCGCTCGGGTTGCTGGCCGGCGCGGTCTCCGCCGGTCGGGCGCTGCACCGACGCCGCCGCCCGGCCTGACCGGGGCCACCGCGTTGCCCGGGGCACCGGGGGTGGGAGCGGTCAGGGACCGAACGGGTCGGGGCGGCGTTCCAGCAGCTCGTGCAGGGTCTGCTGGATGGTCTCCCGGACCTGGTCGGCGAGGTTGAACACGACCAGCGGGTCGTCGGCCGAGTCGGTCAGGTGCGCGGTCGGGATCGGCGGGCAGAACTCGATCAGCCACTTGCTCGGCAGCGGCACCATGCCCAGCGGCCCCAGCCACGGGAACGTCGGGGTGACCGGGAAGTAGGGCAGCTTGAGCAGCCGGGCCAGCGGCTTGATGTCGGCCAGCATCGGATAGATCTCCTCGCCGCCGACGATGGCGACCGGGACGATCGGGGTGCCGGTGCGCAACGCCGCCGAGACGAACCCACCCCGGCCGAAGCGTTGCAGCTTGTAGCGGTCGGAGTAGAGCTTGCCGATGCCCTTGAACCCCTCCGGGAAGACGCCCACCAGCTCACCGTTGCCGAGCAGCCGCTCGGCGTCCGGGTTGCAGGCGACCGTACCGCCGGTCTTGCGGGCCAGCTCGGAGACGACGGGCATCCGGAAGACCAGGTCCGCGCCGAGCAGCCGCAGGTAGCGGTGGGCGGGGTGCTGGTCGTGCAGGGCCGCGGAGAGGATCAGCGCGTCCAGGGCCACCGTGCCGGAGTGGTTGCCGACCACCAGGCCGGCGCCGTCGGCGGGCACGTGTTCCAGGCCGGTGACCTCGGTACGGAACCAGTCGCGGTAGAGCAGCCGTAGCAGCGGGTGGAAGACCGTCCCGGTCAGCTCCGGGTCGAAGCCGAACTCGTCCACCTCGTACTGGCCGGACAGGCGGCGGCGCAGGAACGCCAGCCCGGAGGCGACCCGGCGGTCCCACTGGTCACCGGGCCGCTCCACCCCCGGCGGGCGCCCACCGGCCGCACCGGAGTTGGCCCGACCGGGGCCGGCCGGACCCGGGGCGGCCGGATCGGCGGCGGCCGCGGTGGGATGGGGCGTCACGGGTACGGCCGGGTCGGGGCCCGAGCCGTTGCGCGAGGCGGGGCCGGGTGGCGTGGTGAGCCGACGGTGGCCGTTCTGCTCGGTCACGTACGGTCCCGGACTGCGGAGCGGACCTGCCGGATACTCTCCAGCACCGCCTGCTCGGCGGCGGCCAGCCGGTCCGGGGTGACCACCACCCCGCCGTGGTGGGCCCGGATGAAGTCGTCGAACGCCGCCGCCGTGGTGCGTGGGGTGAAGCCGTACTCCCGGGCCAGTCGGCGGGTGTCGACCACCCGGCCGTGCACGATCAGGTCGACCTGGTCGAGGCCGTAGCGGCCGAAGCCGAGGTTACGGGCGACCGCGGCGGCCCCGGACAGCCCCGGCTCCCACACCGGTACGGCCACCCGGCCGGCCCGGCGGATCGCCTGGGACAGCGAGAGCACCCCCGGCCCGGCCACGTTGTACGTCCCCGGGTGGTCCTCGGCGACGGACCGGTGCAGCACTTCGAGGGCGTCGTCGAAGTGCACGAACTGGAGCCGGGGGTCCCGGCCGAAGACGGTGGGCACCACCGGCCGGGAGAAGTAGCGGGTGAGCGTGGTGTCGGCGGTGGAGCCGATGAACGGGGCGAACCGCAGCACCGTCGCGGTCACGTCGGGCCGACGGCGGCGGAAGCCGCGCACGTACCCCTCGATGTCGAGGATGTCGCGGCCGAAACCGCCGCGCGGCACCTCGCGGGGCTCGGTCTCCTCGGTGAAGACCGCCGGGTCGCGGAAGGACGCGCCGTAGGCGGCGGTCGACGACCGGACCACCAGCTTGCGCAGCCGGGGTGCCCGCTGGCAGGCGGCGAGCAGCTGCATGGTGCCGATGACGTTCTGCTCCTTCATCGCCGCCCGGCCGCCGTGCTGCGGGTCGGGGGCGGTGACCAGGGCGAGGTGGACCACGGCGGCGACGTCGAGGTCGGCCAGCAGGCCGCCGAGCGAGTCGAGGTCCAGCCGGATGCGTTCCACCCGGTCGAGCAGCCCGGCGAACTCGGGGCCGGGGGTGGCCGGGTCGATGCCGATCACCCGGTCGATCCGGGGGTCGGCGGCGAGCCGGGCGGCGACGTGCGCGCCGAGGTAGCGACCGACCCCGGTCACGACGACGACCCCCGGAGCACCTGGGGTGCCACCGGGGGTCATCGTGCACGCCCTGACCGGCAGGAGTGATCGAGCCGGGATGTCCGCGGCCTGATCACCTGAGCCTCCGGGGGTCGACAGTTGGCAAGTGGTACCGGACGCCGGGGGTGACCCGGCGTCGGTCACTTGCCGAGACGGCGACGCTGGACGCGGGTCTTGCGCAGCAGCTTGCGGTGCTTCTTCTTAGCCATGCGCTTGCGACGCTTCTTGACCACCGAGCCCATACGACAGCCTTTCAATGCAACGTTCGGGACGGACCCTCGGCGTCGAGATGGTGACGCCGGTGGCCGCTTTACGGACAACGGACCTGGACCAGCCTGGTGGCGTCGGGGCGCACCGGCGCACGGTCAGATCGGGCTCCAGGGTAGCCGGAGAGCGTCAGCAGGACCAACGCGCCCCCGTCGATGCCCGTTACGTCGCGATCGGCGGGGTCAGGCGGTCTCCTGGAACGCCCCCCGCAGATAGTCGTGCACCGCGTGCTCGGGCACCCGGAACGACCGGCCCACCCGCACGGCGGTGAGTTCACCGCTGTGCACCAGGCGGTAGACCGTCATCTTGGAGACCCGCATCACCGAGGCGACCTCGGCGACCGTGAGGAACCTGACGTCCGACAGCCGACCGTCGGAGGACTGCGACCCGGCCATGGCTCACCCGACCCATCCCATGCCCGGCGCGCGCCACCCGACGGAGCTCCCGTACGGGCCGGCAACGCGCGTGTTACCAGTACGGTAGCGGGGCGGCTGTGACCTGCGCGATCCCTTCCCACAACTGATCGTGCACCGCGCCTCGTTCACCCGGTCGTGACCTGGTGTTCCCCGGTGGCCTACTTCTTCGAGGCCAGGGCCCGGCCGAAGAAGACCAGGTTCGCGGGGCGCTCGGCGAGGCGGCGCATCAGGTAGCCGTACCAGTCCTCCCCGTACGGCAGGTAGGTGCGCACCGTGTAGCCCTCGCCGGCCAGCCGGGCCTGCTCCTCGGGGCGGATGCCGTACAGCATCTGGAACTCGAACTCGCCGGGCCCCCGGTCGAACCAGCGGGCCCGGTCCTCGCCGATGGCGATCAGGCGCGGGTCGTGGGTGGCCAGCATCGGGTAGCCCGCCCCGGACATCAGCACGTTGAGGCAGCGCACGTACGACTTGTCCACCTCGCGGGCCGACTGGTACGCCACCGACTCGGGCTCGGCGTACGCGCCCTTGCACAACCGGACCCGCGACCCGGCACCCGCCAACTCCCGGCAGTCCGACTCGGTGCGCCGCAGGTAAGCCTGCAGCACCGCCCCGGTCGACGGGTGGTCCTTGCGCAGCTTGACCAGCGTGTCCAGGGTCGAGTCGGTGGTGGTGTGGTCCTCCATGTCCAGGGTCACCGTGGTGCCCGCCTCGTCGGCCGCCACGCAGATCGCCCGCGCGTTGTCGTAGGCCAACTGCTCGTCGAAGCGCTGACCGAGGGCGGAGAGCTTCACGCTCACCTCGGCGGCCGGGGTGAGCCCGGCGGCGTCGAGCGCGCGCAGCAGGGCGAGGTACTCGTCCCGGGTGGCGGTGGCCTGGTCGGGGGTGACGGTGTCCTCGCCGAGGTTGTCGAGGGTGACCGTCAGGCCGTCGGCGACGAGTTCGCGGGTGGCGCGCAACGCGTCGTCGGTGCCGGTGCCGGCGACGAACCGGCGGACGACGTCCCGGGTGAACGGGGCCGTCGCGACGAGCCGCTCGACCTGGGATGACCGGGAGGCGGCGAGGATGACGGAACGGAGCATGAGCCGAGCGTAACGCCCGACCGTACGGCCGCGCCCGGCGGCGGGGCGGACCGGTTCCGGCCACGGCAGCGGGCCGGTCAGGGGACGCGCGGCTGGCGTGGATCAGTTACAACCATGAACGTGGAACGACACCCCCGCCGCCGGCTGCGGTCGGCCTCCGTGCAGCTCGGCGCGCTCACCGCGCTGGCACTCGCCCTCTCCGGCTGCAACCTCACCTCCGACGACGACGATGACGACTGCGCCCTCGGGCCGGTCGGTGGCGGGGACACCGTGGCGCTCGCCATGCAGGTGCCGACCGTCGGCATCGACCCCCGGGCCGCCGCGCCCGACCCGGTGGCCGGCGCGCTGCCGGAGCGCGGCGGTTTCGGCACCCATCTCGCCTCCTGCGGCGGCTGACGGTGCGCCGGGAGCGGGTCACCCCCCGACCGGACGCCGACGCGGTGATCCGTACCCAGGGCCTGGTGTACGTCGACACCGAGCTGCCCGACGGCGAGATCATGTCGTACTGGGACGAGTCCGCCGCGTACGCCTTCGACCTCGACGAGGTGCTGCGGCTGGAGGAGGCGACCGAGGAGCTGCACCGGATGTCGGTGGCCGCCGCCGAGCACGTGGTGGCCCGCAACCGGTACGCCGAGTTCGGCATCCCCGCGTGGGCGGCGCAGGCGGTCGCCCGGTCGCTGCACGAGCGCCCACCCACCCTGTACGGCCGGTTCGACCTCGCCTACGACGGCTCGTGGCCGCCGAAGCTGCTGGAGTACAACGCCGACACCCCGACCGCACTGGTCGAGGCGAGCATCGTGCAGTGGTACTGGCTGGAGGACACCCGGCCCGACGCCGACCAGTGGAACAGCCTGCACGAGCGGCTGGTCGGGGCGTGGGCCAAGATCGGGGCGGGGCTGCACGACCGGCGGGTGCACGTGTGCTGGTCCAACGAGGAGGAGTCCGGCGAGGACCAGATCACCGCCGGCTACCTGGCCGAGACGGCCCGGCAGGCCGGGCTGGACGTGACCCTGCTGCCGATCCAGCACGTCGGCTGGGACGGCCGGCGCTTCGTCGACGCCGCCGACCGGCCGGTCACCACCTGCTTCAAGCTCTACCCGTGGGAGTGGATGCTGGCCGAGCCGTACGGCCGACCGGCGCTGGAGCCGGGCACCCCGACCACCTGGATCGAACCGGCCTGGAAGCTGCTGCTGTCGAACAAGGCGCTGCTGGCCGTGCTCTGGGAGCTGTACCCGGGGCACGAGCTGCTGCTGCCGGCGTACCTGGACTCGCCGCGCGGGATGCCTGAGTACGTGGCGAAGCCGCTGCTCGGCCGGGAGGGTGGCTCGGTACGCATCGTGACCGGCGACACGGAGATCAGCAATCCCGGGATCTATGGCGACGAGGGCTTCTGCTATCAGGAGTTCCGGCCGTTGCCGCAGTTCGACGGGGGTCGGATGGTGCTGGGTAGCTGGATCGTCGACGGCGAGTCGGCAGGCGTCGGCATCCGGGAGAGCGAGAGTCTGATCACCGACGGTTACGCGCGCTTCCTGCCGCACTACATCGACGCGCCGCGTGCCGCGTGAGTCGTCTACCGTTGGTCGGGTGAACTTCGACGCGTACGCCAGGACCGGGGTTGACCTCGTCAACGCCCACCTGGACGACCTCGACGACCTACGGGCCCTCATTCCGGACGAGAACGCGTGGATGCGCGACGAGGTGGCCGACCGGGACCTGGCGGTCTTCCGACGGGCGCAGAAGCGGTTGCGCGACGTCTTCGAGTACGGCACCTCGGGGCGCGACGCCGAGGCGGTGGCCGAGCTGAACGCCCTGCTGGAGGCGTTCCCGGTGCAGCCGCGCATCTCGGGTCACGACTCCAGCGACTGGCACATGCACGTGACCAGCCGGGGCGCGTCGGTCAGCGCCGAATACCTGGCCGGCGCGGCGTGGGGTCTGTCGGTGTGGCTCTGCGAGTACGGCAGCGCCCGGTTCGGGGTCTGCGCCGACGAACGCTGCGGCAACGTCTACCTGGACACCTCGTCGAACTGCTGCCGCCGGTTCTGCTCGGAGCGCTGCGCCACCCGCTCGCACGTCGCCGCCCACCGCGCCCGCAAGCGCGCCGCCGAACAACCCACCCTCACCCCGGTCCCCTGACCTGCCTGCCCCCGGTTCTCCCCGCCGGGCGGGCAGGGTCAGGCGTTGAGGGGGGTGGGGGCGGTGAGGTGGGCGCGGGCGAAGGCGAGGGAATCGCGCAGGTCGGCCTCGCGGACGGCGCGGCTCCTGGCCCCCCGGGTGGTGACCTCCACCGCGACCGAGCCGGTGAAGCCGCGTCCGGCCAGGGACCGCAGCAGCTCGGCGCAGGGCTGGGTGCCCCGGCCGGGCACCAGGTGCTCGTCGCGGCCCTCCCCGGTGCCGTCGCCGAGGTGCACGTGGGCCAGGCCGGTGCCCATCCGGTCGGCCATCGCCAGCGGGTCGCTGTGCGACGCGGCGCAGTGCGACAGGTCGAGGGTGTACGCGGGGTAGCCGACCTCGGTCGGGTCCCAGCCGGGCACGTACGGCACGAACTGCCGGCCGGCCATCCGCACCGGGTACATGTTCTCCACCGCGAAGTGCAGCCCGGTGAACCGGTCGGCGACGGTGCGCAGCCCGTCGGCGAAGTTGCGGGCGTAGTCGCGCTGCCAGGTGAACGGCGGGTGCACCACCACGGTGGGTGCCTCCAGCGTGTCGGCCAGCTCGGCGGCCCGCCGCAGCCGCTCCCACGGGTCGGGGCTCCACACCCGCTGGGTGACCAGCAGGCAGGGGGCGTGCACCGACAGCACCGGGACGCCGTAGTGCTCGGCGAGGCCGCGCAACGCCCCGGCGTCCTGGCTGACCGCGTCGGTCCAGACCATCACCTCGACCCCGTCGTAGCCGAGTGCCGCGGCGAGCTGGAACGCCGCCGCGGTCCGCTCAGGAAAGACCGAGGAACTGGACAGGAGCACCGGGACGCGGGAAGTCACATCCCCGAGGGTAGCCCGGCCCGCCACCACAGTTCCGGACGAGCAACCGCAAAAGCCGCGCAACGACCGGCGTACGTCACATCGGTTCGAGCTGATCCAACCGTCTGAGGATGACGCCCTCACGCAGCGCCCACGGGCAGATGTCCACCGCCGGCACGTCGAGCCGGCGCAGCACCGCCTCGGCCACCACCGCGCCGGCCAGCAACTGGTGGGCCCGGCCGGCACTCACCCCCTCCAGCTCGGGCAGCTGGGCCGGCGGGATGTGCCGGACGAACCCCAGCACCTGCCGCAGCCCCGTGCGGGTGAGGCTGCGCCGTGCCCACAGGCCCGCCGAGGAGGGGGCCGCCCCGGCCAGCCGGGCCAGCGTCCGGAAGGTCTTCGAGGTGGCGACCGGCCGCTCCCAGCCCACCCCGGCCAGTTTCTCCACCACCGGGTCGAGCTGCGCGTCGACGTACTCGCGCAGCTCCTCGACGGTCTCGGCGGTCGGTGGGGTCGACCCGGACGGGTCGACGTGCAGCCGTTCCCGGCTCAACCGGCCGGCACCCAGCGGCAGCGACACCGCCACCTCCGGGTCCTCGTCGATGCCGGCGGCCAGCTCCAGCGAGCCGCCGCCGATGTCCATCGCCAGCAGCCGACCAGCCGACCAGCCGAACCACCGCCGGACCGCGAGGAACGTCGCCCGCGCCTCGTCCGCCCCGGACAGCACCTCCAGTCGTACCCCGGTCTCCTCGCGCACCCGGGTCAGCACCTCGGCCGCGTTGGTGGCGTCGCGCACCGCGCTGGTCGCGAAGGCCAGCAGGTCGTCGGCGGCCAGCGCGGTGGCCGACGACCGGGCCGCGCCGACCGCCTGGACCAGCCCGTCCGCGCCGGCCCGGGTGAGCGCGCCGTCGGGGCCGATCTGCTCGGCCAGCCGCAGCACCACCTTCTCGGAGTGCGCGGCCCACGGGTGCGCGCCGTGGTGGGCGTCGACCACCAGCAGATGGACCGTGTTGGAACCGACGTCGAGGACACCCAGCCGCATGGGAAGACCCTAGGGCCACCACGTTTCGACGGCACGCCGACCGTCAGGTTCACTCACGCGTACGCTGGGCCGGGTGACGAGCCAGGTGGAGCTGCACGTGCTGGTGGACGACCCCGGCGACCCCCGCAGCCGGGAGGTCGGGCTGGACTTTCCCCGGGAGTGGATCGAGTTCGTCGACCCGGCCGACGAGCGGCACCTGGTGCGCGCCGACCTCACCTGGTTGCTGTCCCGCTGGACGTGCGTCTTCGGCCGGGGCTGCCACGGCATCGTCGCCGGGCGGGCCGCCGACGGCTGCTGCTCGCACGGCGCGTTCTTCACCGACACCGACGACGAGAAGCGGGTCCGGGCGGCCGTCAAGCGGCTCACCCCGCAGACCTGGCAGCACTTCCGCAAGGGTACGAAGAACTGGACCGCGACCGACACGATCGACGGCAAGAACCCGGCCCGGCGGACCGCCACCCGGGGCGAGGACGCGCCGTGCGTGTTCCTCAACGACGCCGACTTCCCCGGCGGGGGCGGGTGCGCGCTGCACGGCCAGGCGCTGCGCGACGGCGTGCACCCGCTGGAGTACAAGCCGGACGTCTGCTGGCAGCTGCCGATCCGCCGGGACCAGGAGTGGACCACCCGCCCCGACGACACGAAGGTGCTGGTGTCGACGCTCGCCGAGTTCGACCGTCGGGGCTGGGGCGCAGGCGGGCACGACCTGGACTGGTGGTGCACCTCGTCGACCGACGCGCACGTCGGCACCGAGCCGATGTACCTGTCGTACGGCCCGGAGCTGACCGCGCTGGTCGGCGCGCCCGCGTACGCGAAGCTGGCCGAGCTGTGCGCGGCCCGGCTGGGCCAGGGTCAGATCGCCCCGCACCCGGCCAGCCCGCAGGAGTGAACGGTGTGCCGGCCTACGGCTCGAACTTGTAGCCCAGCCCGCGCACGGTGACGATGAACCGGGGCGCGGACGGCTCCGGTTCGATCTTGGAACGCAGCCGCTTGACGTGCACGTCGAGGGTCTTGGTGTCCCCGACGTAGTCGGCTCCCCAGACCCGGTCGATGAGCTGTCCCCGGGTGAGCACCCGGCCGGCGTTGCGCAGCAGCAACTCCAGCAGCTCGAACTCCTTGAGCGGAAGCTGCACGGCCGCCCCGTCGACGGTCACCACGTGCCGTTCGATGTCCATCCGGACCGGGCCGGCGGCCAGCGTCGGGGCCCCCGACTCGGTCACCTCGGGGCTCTGCCGGCGCAGCACCGCCCGGATCCGGGCCACCAGCTCCCGGGGCGAGTACGGCTTGGTGACGTAGTCGTCGGCGCCGATCTCCAGCCCGACCACCTTGTCGATCTCGCTGTCCCGGGCGGTCACCATGATGATCGGCACGTGCGAGCGCTGCCGCAGCTGCCGGCAGACCTCAGTCCCGGACATCTCCGGGAGCATCAGGTCGAGCAGCACGATGTCCGCGCCGGTCCGGTCGAACTCGGTGAGGGCGGAGGTGCCCGTCGCGGCGACGGAGACCTCGAAACCCTCCTTGCGGAGCATGTACGACAGGGCGTCGGAGAACGACTCCTCGTCCTCGACCACCAGTACGCGGCTCAACGGGGTGTTTCCTTTCCTACGGTCAGGCCCGGCGCAGGGTCGGTCGGGCCGGGCTCGATACCAGCGGACGGCAGTAGCGACTCCAGGGCGTCCGGTGGGCTGGCGGGTAGCCGGAGGGTGAATGTCGACCCCCCACCCAGGGTGCTCGCCACCTCCACCCGGCCGCCATGGTTGCTGGCGATGTGTTTGACGATGGCCAGGCCGAGGCCGGTACCACCGGTGGCGCGGGAACGGGCCTGGTCGGCCCGGTAGAACCGTTCGAAGATCCGGTCGACGTCGGTGGGGGCGATGCCGATGCCCTGGTCGGTGACGGAGACCGTGACGTGGTCGTCGTCGGCCCGGGTGACGACCCGCACGGTGGTGTCCTCGCCGGAGTAGGTGATCGCGTTCTCCACCAGGTTGGACACGGCGGTGGCGAGCTGACTGTCGCTGCCGTACGCGGTCAGGCCCCGCTGCCCCTCGGTGACCACCTGGATCCGGCGGGCGGCGGCCGAGGTGCGGGTCCGGTCGAGCACCTCGGCGATCACCCAGTCGACCGCGACGGGTTCCGGCGCGGGTTGCGGCTCGGCGCCCTGGAGCCGGGTCAGCTCCAGCAGTTCCTGCACCAACCGGCCGAGCCGGGTCGACTCGTGCTGGATGCGTTCGGCGAACCGGCGGGCGGCCAGCATGTCCTCGGAGAGGTCGGGTGCGCCGTCGGCCGGTTCGGTGGCGTCGACGAGCGCCTCGGCGAGCAGTTGCAGCGCCCCGATCGGGGTCTTCAGCTCGTGGCTGACGTTGGCCACGAAGTCCCGCCGGACCCGGGCCAGCCGGTGCGACTCGGTCACGTCGGCGGCTTCGACGGCGATGTACCCGCCGCCGATGCCCATCGCCCGCAGGTGCACGCCGAGCGGGTTCTCCCCGGCGTTGTCGCGACCACGGGGCAGGTCGAGCTCGATCTCGCGCCGTACCCCGGTCCGCCGGACCTGCCCGGCGAGGGTACGGATCAGCGGGTGGGCCGCGATGGAGCCGGGGGTGGCACCGGTACGGAGCAGTCCCATCGCCCGTGCGGCCGGGTTCACCAGCACCGGAACGTCGTCCGGGCCGAGCACCACGACACCGGCGCGCAGCGAGTCGATGGTCTTGCGGCCGAGCCCGGTCAGCCCGCCGGACTGGTCGTCGGGAATCGCACGCCTCCCCAGGTCCCCGTGGGGGCCCTCGCCCCCGGACGACGCCGCGCGGCGTCGCCAGTCACGGGCGGGACGCGCCAGCAGCAGCCCGGCGACCAGTCCGGTCACCAGGGCCACCACGATCGCCACCGCCCATTCCACCCGGCGATCGTAGGGTCATTGTTAACCTGGCTATCGCCCATAACAGGACGAACCACACTCGCTTTGGCAGAAATTCACTCCCGGGCCCCGCGTCGTTCATCCGGGTTCATCTGGGCCCCCGTCACCCCCGCCTACGGTGGGTCGCGCACCTGCTCAACCCGTACGCCAGCGGTCCCTCCGACCACCGGCGGCACCGACCCCAGGAAGTGACGATGCGCGACGAGTTCCGGGCCGACCTGCAGATCGTCAGCCAACTGCTGGTGGACATGGCCGACGGCGTACGCGCCGCGATGCGCCAGGCCACCCGCGGCCTGCTGACCGCCGACCGTGAGGCGTCCGAGGCCGTGATCGCGCGGGACGCCGAGATCGACGACCTCTACCAACACGTCGAGGAGCGGGTCTGCGACCTGCTCGCCCGCCAGGCGCCGGTCGCCTCCGACCTGCGCGCGATGATCACCGCGCTGCACGTCGCGGCCGACCTGGAGCGGATGGGAGACCTGGCCGACCACGTGGCGAAGACCGCGCTGCGCCGGCACCCGTCCCCGGCGGTGCCGGCCGAACTGCGGCCGGTCTTCACCGACATGGCCTCGGTCGCCGACCGGATGGCCGAGAAGATCGCCAAGGTGCTGGCCACCCCCGACGCCGACATCGCCGCCGAACTGGACCGCGACGACGACGTCATGGACGACCTGCACAAGAGCCTGTTCGGCATCCTGCTCGGCGACGGATGGCCGTACGGGGTGGAGACCGCCATCGACGCCACCCTGCTCGGCCGGTTCTACGAGCGGTTCGCCGACCACGCGGTCAACGCCGGTGAGCGGGTGGTCTACCTGATCACCGGGGAGACCGCCCCCGCCGCCGGCTGACCCGTACCGCCCGACGACGACAGGGCTCCCGGCCCGGCGGAGGTCGCCGGACCGGGAGCCCTGTCGTCAGCTCAGCGGCCCTGGTTGGCGACGGCGGCAGCCGCCTCCTTGGCGGCGGCCGGGTCGAGGTAGGTCCCACCCAGGGTGAGCGGGCGCAGCTGCGGGTCGAGGTCGTAACGCAGCGGGATGCCGGTGGGGATGTTCAGCTTGGCGATCGCGGAGTCGGAGATCTGGTCGAGGTGCTTGACCAGGGCGCGCAGCGAGTTGCCGTGCGCCGCCACCAGGACCGTGCGGCCGGCGAGGATGTCCGGCACGATCGAGTCGTACCAGTACGGGAGCATCCGCGTCACCACGTCCTTGAGGCACTCGGTGCGCGGCATCAGCTCGGTCGGCAGCAGCGCGTAGCGCGGGTCACCGACCTGGGAGAACTCGTCGTCGTCGGCGATCGGCGGCGGCGGCGTGTCGTACGAGCGACGCCAGAGCATGAACTGCTCCTCGCCGTACTCGTCAAGGGTCTGCTTCTTGTTCTTGCCCTGCAGGGCGCCGTAGTGGCGCTCGTTGAGCCGCCACGACCGGCGCACCGCGATCCAGTGCCGGTCGGCGGCGTTCAGCGCCAGCTCGGCGGTGCGGATCGCCCGGCGCATCACGCTGGTGTGCACCACGTCCGGCAGCAGGTCGTGCTCGCGCAGCAGTTCGCCGCCGCGGCGCGCCTCCGCCTCACCCTTGGCGGTCAGGTCGACGTCGACCCAGCCGGTGAAGAGGTTCTTCGCATTCCAGTCGCTCTCGCCGTGCCGCAGCAGGACCAGCGTCCCGACGGTGGGCCCCTCGCTCGCAGTCATGCCGATCATCCTGCCGCACGGCGTCCGGGGACACGCGGGCGGTGGTGGTGACGACCACCACGTGGAAAAACGGATGACCGGTGTCCACCCCCGGAACTAGGTTGTAAGGCGCTTCAAGGACAGCGGTCATTACCTGAGCGGGGGCGCGGGCGTGCGGACGGTACGGGGTTGGTTCCGGGACACCACCGGTGGGCTACCGAGGACCTTCTGGTACCTCTGGACGGGCACCCTGATCAACCGGCTCGGCTCGTTCGTGCTGGTCTTCCTCGCCATCTACCTGACCCAGGCCCGCCACTTCTCGGCCGCCCAGGCCGGCCTGGTGATGGGCCTGTGGGGGGTGGGCGGCGCGGTGGGCACCACCGTGGGCGGCACCCTGGTCGACCGGTGGGGACGGCGACCCACCCTGCTCACCGCCCACCTGGGCGCGGCCACCATGATGCTGACGCTCGGCTTCGCCCGGCCACTCTGGGCGGTCGCCGTGGGGGCGCTACTGCTCGGCACGTTCGCCGAGGCCGCCCGGCCGGCCTTCGGGGCCATGATGATCGACGTGGTGCCGGAGCAGGACCGGCTGCGCGCGTTCTCGCTCAACTACTGGGCGATCAACCTGGGCTTCGCCTGCGCCGCCGTGCTCGCCGGCCTCGCCGCCGAGGCCGGCTACCTGCTGCTGTTCGTGGTCGACGCGGCCACCACCCTGATCACCGCGCTGATCATCTTCGTCAAGGTCGGCGAGACCCGCCGCGCCCCGGCGACCGGCGCCGTCAAGGGTGCGACGAGCGGCCCGCCCCGGGTGGGTGCGCTGCGCACCATCGCCGCCGACCGGGTCTTCCTGGGCTTCGTCGTGCTCAACCTGTTCGGCGCGCTGGTCTTCCTCCAGCACATCTCGATGCTGCCGATCGCGATGGGCGACGCCGGCCTGTCCCCCGCCACCTACGGCTCGGTGATCGCGCTCAACGGGGTGCTGATCGTGGTGGGGCAACTCTTCGTCCCCCGGCTGATCCGGGGGCGGAGCCGGTCGCACGTGCTCGCCCTCGCCTCGGTGGTGATGGGGGTCGGCTTCGGGCTGACCGCGTTCGCCGACGCCGCCTGGTTCTTCGGGCTGACCGTGCTGATCTGGACGCTCGGCGAGATGCTCAACTCCCCGTCCAACGCCACCCTGATCGCCGAGCTCTCCCCTGCCGAGCTGCGCGGCCGCTACCAGGGCGTCTTCTCACTGTCCTGGCAGGTGGCCGGGGCGGTCGCCCCGCTGCTCGGCGGACTGGTGCGCGAACACGCCGGCAACGCCACGCTCTGGCTGGGCTGCGCCGCGATCGGCGTGGCGACCGCGCTGGCCCACCTGCTCTCCGGGCCGGCGCGGGAACGCCGGGCGGCCCGCCTGCGCCGCCCCGAGGTCCCCGTCGTGCCGGTCACCGCCGTCCAACCGCCGGCCCCGCAGCCGGCCGAGGCCAAGGTGCGGACCGCACCCGCCGAGCCGGTCACGGCCCGCACCCCCGCCTGAGTACGCCCACCGCCCCGACCGCACGCCCACGCCACCCGGCCGCTTCCACCTGCTTCCGCTCTGCCCGGCCGAACGCCGCCCGGCCGAACCCGCCGCCCTTGCCCGCCACCGCCGGCCCGCGTCCCACACCCGGTGCCCTGCCCGCACCCGCCGCCCTTGCCCGCCGCCCCTCGCCGTAGTCGCCGGCCGAGTCGTTAACGACGTCAGGTCGAAAGGACGCGCCTGGGCTACCCGGCCCCGGGCTGGGACAGCTCCCGTCAGGCCCGCGACGACATGGACAATGCCCCCACAGGCCGAGACCCTGGCCGCCGTCCGTACACCTGGGCCGCTGGCCGGGGCCGGGCCGGGCGCGGCAGCCCTGAGCCGCACGCCCTCGCCGCCAGAGCGGCGAGGCTTCCGCACGGGTCGAACGGAACGGGTCGAACGGGCCGGTGAACGGCAGAGCGCCCACCGGCGACCGATGGTCGCGGTGGGCGCTCGTACCGCCTGCCCGGCGGCGGCGGGCGACCCTCACCCCCGTAAGCGTCGCCCGCTCGCGCCGCCGGTTCCCGGGTGGCACCGTCCCCCAACGGTGTGACCCACCCGATTGCGTCTCGCTCGGTGCACGGATCTGATCGATCCGCCGCTCCCCCGAACGTTTCCGAGCGTGACGCGGTGCAATAAAGTTAGTTCGCCCGGATTCCGGATTCAACCTTCGAGCGCTGTCTCGCCGGTCACAACACGGGGCTACCCGGCAGCCATTCCGCCAAACGCCTCAGCCGTCTTCCCGATCGGGTGACTCGGTGCGGAAGAAGTTGCTCGGCCGGCCGTCCCGCAACTGCTCCTGGAAGATCAGGTTCAGCTTGCGGGAGTCGAACGTCCGGAACCAGTCGTCCCAGCTCACCACGCGCAGCCGGCGGCTCTCCCGGTAGCCCGGGATGTCGAAGGTGAGCACCCCCGGCCGGCCGTTGCGCTCGGTGCCGGCGATGGTGGCCGGCTTTGCCCCCCGGGCCGCGGCCCAGTTCCGGATCACCTGGTGGTTGGTGGTCACCAGGCTGCGCCCGGGACGTTCCGGACGGTCCGCCGGAGAGGTGATGAGCTGCGCGGAGCGTACCGAACGGGAGGTGGCCCGGCCGGTGCGCACACCCGTGGCGCGGGCGGCTCCCGCCGGCGTCGCCTTGGCCCGCGTACGCGACGGGGTGGCCTTGGCCTTCGCGGCCCCGGCCGTGCTCCGGCGGGCGGGTGCCCGGCCGGACGGGCCGGTGCTGCGGCGGGCGGCGCCGCCGGCCCGGCCCTCCGCGCGCAACGTCCGCGCGAGCGCCTTCACCAGTTCCGGCTTACGCAACGCGGAGATACCCGAGACCCCCCGCCGACGCAACTGGCCCCGGATCTCGTCGACCCTCATCCGGGAGATCTCCGACTCGGAGATGCCCGGCGTGTTCGGGGTCCGGTTGCCGGCCTGACGCGTGGTCCCGGTCGCCGTCGCGCCGCGACCTGAGCTGTTCCGCTGAGCCATGACACGCTCCTCGACAGTCCGTCCTCGGCCTGCGGCGGGTCCCACACTGCCGCGCCGCAGCGCTGCGGCATACCCGTCAGGACCGGTCCGAACCTCCGGCGGACGGGGTGAACAGGTGCGCGAAGGCGGCCAGGTTCGCGGTCGACTCGCCCCGCTTGACCCGCCACTCCCACTCCCGGCGGATGGAACTGCCGAACCCGATCTCCAGCATGGTGTCGAAGGACTCGTCGGCGTAGCTGAGCACCGCGCCGAGCAGCCGGTCCAACTCGTCGGCGTCGACGGCGGACGGGTTGACCCGCCCGGTGAGGTAGACGTCGCCGACCGCGTCGATCGAGAACGCCACCCCGTACATCCGGGCGTTGCGTTGCAGCAGCCACGCCCACAGCTCCTCGCGCCGCTCGTCGGGCTGGCGCATCACGAACGCCTCGACCCGCAGCGCGTGCTCGCCGACGATCAGGTTGCAGATCGTCTTCAGCTTGTGGGTGCCGGGCAGGGTGACCGCGTACGAGCCCTCGCCGGTGGCCTCCCAGTCCAGTTCCCGTTCGGTGCAGACCGCCTCAATCAGGGCCGCCAGCTCGCTCTTCGCGCTCATCGGACCCACTCTACGGCCGCCGTGGCCGCCCCACCCGGCGACGAGGGGCGGGGCACCCGGTCACCAGGAGCCGGTGAGTGCCGGACCGTCGGCCAGCCGGGCCGCCAGCCGCTCCCGGTGCCCGGTGACCGCCTCGCCGTAGACGGTGAGCAGCCCGGAGACGGTGCGTTCCCAGGAGAAGCTGCGGGCGTGCCGGGCGGCCCCCCGACCAAGCGCCTCCCGACCGGCCCGGTCGGGCAGCAGCCGGGCCAGCGTACGGGCCCAGTCGGTCGGGTCGTGGCCGTGCACGAGCACGCCGCTGGCCTGGTCCCGCACGGCGGTGACCAGGCCGCCCACGGCGGCGGCGACCACCGGCGTGCCGCATGCCTGCGCCTCCAGCGCCACCAGCCCGAACGACTCGTTGTGCGAGGGCACCGCCACCAGGTCGGCGGCCCGGTAGAGGGCGGGCAGGTCGTCCCCGGTACGCGGCGGCAGGAAACGCACCCGGTCGGCGACCCCCAGCGAACCGGCCAGCTCGATCAGGGAGGTGGGCCGGTCCAGGCCGCTGCCACTCGGGCCGCCACAGATCACCACGGTCACCTGGTCGGCGAGGGCCGGCTCGCGTTCCCGCAACGCGGCGACCGCGCGGACCAGCACGTCGGGAGCCTTCAACGGCTGGATCCGGCCGACGAACGCGACGACGTACCCGTCGGTGGGCAGGCCCAGCCGGCGACGGGCGGCGCGGGTGGCGACCTCCCGGTCCCCGACGGCGGGCCGGAACCGCGCCAGGTCCACCCCCGGCTCGACGACCGCCACCCGGGCCGGGTCGGCGGCGTACCTGTCGATCAGGTCGGTGGCCTCCGCCCGGGTGTTCGCGACCAGCCGGTCGGCCTCGGCGACCACCTGCTCCTCGCCGATCACCCGGGCCTTCGGCTCCGGCCGGTCACCGGCGGCGAGCTGGGCGTTCTTCACCTTCGCCAGGGTGTGCGCGGTGTGCACCAGCGGCACCCCCCAGCGCTCCTTGGCCAGCCAGCCGACCTGGCCGGAGAGCCAGTAGTGCGAGTGGATCAGGTCGTAGTGGCCCGGTGGGCGGGCCGCCTCGGCCCGCAGCACCCCGGCGGTGAAGGCACAGAGCTGACCGGGCAGTTCCTCCTTGGTCAGCCCCTCCAGCGGGCCGGAGGTGACGTGCCTGACGTGCACCCCGGGGGCCATCTCCACGACCGGGGGCAGGTCACCGGAGGTGGCCCGGGTGAAGATCTCCACCTCGACGTTCGCCTCGGCGAGCCGCCGGGCGACCTCCAGGATGTAGACGTTCATGCCACCCGCGTCGCCGGTGCCCGGCTGGTGCAACGGCGAGGTGTGCACCGACAGGGTGGCGATCCGGCGGGGCCGGGGCCACGGCAGGGCACCTCGCTGACGACCGACACCGGTGTGCTGATCCGCCACGTCCGCTCCCTCTGTCACGGTTGATGCCGTTCCGCACGACCGGCGCTCCTCGGACAACCTTCACGCCGGATGCAATCTTCCCCATCGGGCTTCGGAAATGCCTCGCCCCGGGCCGTGGGCGTGACGGACCTCATCACGGGACCCGGAACGGCCGGTCGTGCCGGCGGGGTGAGAATGGCCTGATGACCTCTGTCGCGATCGTCACCGGGGCGTCCAGCGGGATCGGCGCGGCCACCGCCCGCCGGCTCGCCGCCGAGGGTTTCCACGTGCTCGCCGCCGCCCGCCGCACCGACCGGCTCGCCGGTCTGGTCGCCGAGATCGCGGCGGCCGGCGGCAGCGCCACCGCCGTGGCCTGCGACGTCACCTCGGACGAGTCGGTGGCCGGGCTCGCCCGCGCCGCCGCCGACGCCCCCGGCCCGGTCACCGTCCTGGTCAACAACGCCGGTGGGGCGCGAGGGCTGGACCCGGTGGAGACCGGCTCGGTCGCCGACTGGCAGTGGATGTACGACGTGAACGTGCTCGGCACGCTGCGGGTCACCCAGGCCCTGCTGCCGGCCCTGGAGCGCTCCGGCGCCGGGACCGTCGTGGTGGTCTCGTCCACCGCCGGTTTCACCGTGTACGAGGGTGGCGGCGGGTACAGCGCGGCCAAGCACGCGCAGACCGCCGTGGCGGGCACCCTCCGGTTGGAGTTGTGCGGCCGGCCCGTCCGGGTGGTCGAGATCGACCCCGGGATGGTCCGGACGGAGGAGTTCAGCCTGAACCGCTTCGGCGGGGACGCGACGAAGGCCGACGCCACCTACGCCGGGGTGGCGCAGCCCCTGGTGGCCGCCGACGTCGCCGAGTGCGTCGCCTGGTGCGCCACCCTCCCGCACCACGTCAACGTGGACCGTCTGGTGGTCCGCCCGCTGGCCCAGGCCGCCCAGCACAAGGTGCACCGGGTCGGGCAGTGACCCGGGATGGCTGACCGGGGCCGGCAACGACCGGTGGGGGTGGTGACCCGGGGGACGACGAACCCGAACCGGCTCCGCCGGGTCGACAACTGGATCGTCGGGACCTGCGGCGACCGGTTACGGGCCGCCGCCGACCCGCTGGTGGTGGACCTCGGTTACGGGGCCACCCCGGTCACCGCCGTCGAGCTGCGGGACCGGCTGGCCGCCCGGGTCCGCGCCGACGTCCGGGTGGTCGGGCTGGAGATCGATCCGGTACGGGTGGCCGCCGCCGCGCCGGCCGCCGACCCGCCGGGGTTGACGTTCGCCCGGGGCGGCTTCGAACTGGCCGGGTTGCGGCCCACCGTGGTCCGGGCGTTCAACGTGCTCCGCCAGTACGACGAGAGCGAGGTCGCCGACGCCTGGCGGACGGTCATCGACCGGCTCGCCCCGGGCGGGGTGCTGGTCGAGGGCACCTGTGACGAACCGGGCCGGCTGGCCGGCTGGCTGCTGATCGACTCCACCGGCCCCCGGACGCTGACCCTGGCCGCCAAACTGACCACGCTGGAGAGCCCGGCCCGGTTGGCCGAGCGCCTGCCGAAGGCGCTGATCCACCGCAACGTGCCGGGTGAACGCATCCACGCCCTGCTGCACGCCCTGGACGACGCCTGGCACGCCGCCGCCGGGCTGGCCCCGTTCGGTCCCCGCCAACGGTGGCTGAGCGCCGTCGGCACCCTGCGGTCCAACGGGTGGCCCGTCCTCGACCGCCCCCACCGGTGGCGGCACGGCGAACTCACCCTCCCCTGGCCCACCATCGCCCCCACCTGACCCCAGGGCGGGGGCGGGGTGAGTCAGAGGGTGCAGTTGACGAGGACGGGTTCGGGGTGGAGGGGGACGGCGAAGCGGGTGTGGACGCCGTCGCGGATCTCCCGGGCGAGGGCGATCAGGTCGGCGGTGCGGGCGGTGCCGCTGTGGTTGGTCAGGGCCAGGGTGTGCTTGCCGGAGATGGCGGTGCCGCCCGGCCCGGGGTGGCCCTTGGCGAAGCCCGCCTTGTCGATCAGCCAGGCGGCGCTGACCTTCACCAGGTCACCGGGGCAGGGCCAGGACGGGGGTTCGCCGATGTCGGCGGCGCGCTCGCGCAGCAGGTCGTACGCCGCCCGGTCGAGCACCGGGTTGGTGAAGAACGAGCCGACCGACCAGGTGTCCGGGTCGGCGGGGTCGAGCACCATGCCCTTGCCGGCGCGCAGGCCCAGCACGGTGTCCCGGGCGGCGGCCAGCGGCACCCGGTCACCGACCTCGACGCCGAGCGAGCGGGCCAGTTCGGCGTAGCGGACCGGCCCGGACAGCGGCGAGCGGTCCAGCCGGAAGTCGACCGAGAGCACCACCCAGCGGTCGCTGTACTTGAAGATGCTCCCCCGGTAGGCGAAGCCGCAGTCCGCGGCGGCGACGGTGGTGAGCCGGTCCTCGGCGCGGTCGTACACCTGGACGCCGGTGATCCGTTCGGCGACCTCCTGGCCGTACGCGCCGACGTTCTGGATGGGGGTGGCGCCGGCCGAGCCGGGGATGCCGGAGAGGCACTCCAGGCCGGACCAGCCGTTGTCGACGGTGGCGGCGACGAGGTCGTCCCAGGGTTCGCCGGCTTCGACCCGTACGGTGACGGTGTCGGTGTCCTCGGCGACCACGGCGTAGCCCCGCGACCGGACCAGCACGACGGTGCCGGGGAAGCCGGCGTCCCCGACGACCACGTTGCTGCCGCCGGCGAGGACCAGCACCGGTTCGTCGCGCCGGTGCGCCTCGCGGACCCGGTGGACGAGCCCGTCGGCGCTGGTGGCGGTCACGCAGCGGGCGGCGGGGCCACCGAGCCGCAGGGTGGTGTATTCCGCCAGGGCGGCCGGATCGGCGGGTTCGGCGTCCGTTGTCGGTTTGGCGTAGACGTCTGACACGCCTTTCACCCTAGGCTGAGGGGTAGCCGCGGCACCCACTGGTCGCCGGGTCACCCCGGGGAGGATTGCGATGAGCAGACTGCACGCCACGAAGGACTTCTGGTTGGGAGCGCTCCGGGTCGACGGCCCGGCGTTCGCCGCGGCCGTCGCCGAGGCCCCGCCGGAGACACCGGTGCTGTCCTGCCCGGGGTGGACGGTGTCCGACCTCACCGTGCACCTGGCCGGCCTCTACCACTGGGTGCACTCCGTCGCGGGTGCCGGGGACACCGCGCAGCCGGCCAGTCGCGACGACACCGTCGACCTGCCCGCCGGGGTGACGCCGCTCCAGCTCTGGCAGCACCAGTACGACCAGCTGATGACCCTGTTCGACGCGCTCGACCCGGAGGCCCCGGCGTGGAACTGGGCGCCGCAGCCGAAGAGGGCCGGGTTCTGGCTGCGGCGGATGGCGCACGAGACCGCGGTGCACCGGTGGGACGCCCAGCTCGCCATCGCCGCCGGTGACCCGATCGAGGCGAAGCTCGCCGCCGACGGGGTGAGCGAGGTGCTGGACACCTGGCTGCCGGCGGGCCGGCGCAGCGGTTCGGGGCAGTGGCAGGGGGTGGTGCACCTGACCGCCAGCGACGCCGCACAGGACTGGTACCTGCGGATGCGTGGTGAGGGGGTGGCGCTGCTGGACACCGCGACGGTGTTCGGGCACGACGACCACCACGCCCGGGTGCAGGTCACCGGTTCGGCCAGCGATCTGCTGCTGGCGCTGTGGGGCCGGGTCAGCTTCGACACCCTGGGGGTGGCGGGGGACCGTTCCCTGCTGGAGGGCCTGCGGGTGGGCTGACCTACCGCACCGCGTCCGCGAGAGCGGCCGTCCCCGTCCGGGGGCGGCCGCTCTCGCGTGTCCGGATTCCACCAGCCGCGAGAGAGCGCTCTCTTGACAGGAGTCGATCGACCCACCACCCTGTCGTGAGAGCGCTCTCTCACGGAGATCGAATCCGGGCCGACGACCCGTGCGGCCCGCTCATACGCAGGTCCACACCCCACCACCCGACCTGAGAGGGGTCCCGACCCATGGGTGTCTTTTCCCGCCGCCGCCTCACGGCGATCGCCCTGGTGGCCACCACCGCACTGCTCGGCACCACCGCCTGCGGCGGCGACGACGAGGCCGCCGACGGTGGCCCGGTCACGCTGACCGTCGACGTGTTCGGCCAGTTCGGCTACGAGAAGCTCTACCGGGAGTACGAGGCCGCCCACCCCGGCATCAAGATCGTGGAACGGGGCACCGGCGGCAACCTCGACGAGTACTCCCCCAAGCTCACCCAGTGGCTCGCCGCCGGCAAGGGCGCCGGTGACGTGGTCGCCATCGAGGAGGGGCTGCTCGTCGAGTACAAGGCCAACCCGCAGAACTTCGTCAACCTGCTGGACCACGGGGCCGCCGACCTGAAGGGCAACTTCCTGGAGTGGAAGTGGAACGGCGGGCTGACCGCCGACGGCAAGCAGCTCATCGGCCTCGGCACCGACGTCGGCGGGATGGCGATCTGCTACCGCAAGGACCTCTTCGCCGCCGCCGGCCTGCCCACCGACCGGGAGGCCGTGTCCAAGCTCTGGCCCACCTGGCAGGACTACGTGCGGGTCGGCGAGCAGTTCACGGCGAAGAACACCGGCGCGGCCTTCCTGGACGCCGCCACCAACACCTTCAACACCATCCTGCTCCAGACCGCCGGCAACACCACCGGCTACAGCTACTACGACACCGCCGACAAGCTGGTGGTCGACAGCAACCCGGCGGTACGCCAGGCGTACGACACCACCGTAGACATCATCGACTCCGGCCTCTCCGGCCGGTACGGGGCCTGGTCGGAGGAGTGGGTGTCGGCCTTCAAGCAGGCCAAGTTCGCCACCATCGCCTGCCCGGCCTGGATGACCGGGGTGATCGAGGGCAACGCCGGCCCGGACGCCAAGGGCAAGTGGGACATCGCCCAGGTGCCCGGCAGCGGCGGCAACTGGGGCGGCTCCTACCTGGCGGTGCCGAAGCAGAGCCGGCACCAGGCCGAGGCGATCGAGCTGGCCAAGTTCCTGACCAGCGCCAAGGGCCAGATCGGCGCGTTCCAGGAGAAGGGGCCGCTGCCGTCGTCCCCGCAGGCGCTGGACGACCCGGCGATCGTCAACTCGACCAACGCGTACTTCTCCGACGCCCCGGTCGGCAAGATCTTCGCCGCCGGCGCGAAGAGCCTCAAGCCGGTCTACATGGGCCCCAAGAACCAGGCCGTCCGCACCGAGGTGGAGAACGCCGTGCGCACCGTCGAGCTGGGTCAGCGCAACCCCGCCCAGGGCTGGACCGACGCCACCACCAACGCCCGCAAGGCCGCCGCCAAGTGATGCCGTCCGGGGGCGGGGTCGCGGCCCCGCCCCCGGACGGGGGGCAGGTGGAGCAGGCCGGGACCATGAGAGGAAGAGCACGGGAGATGGTTGTTCAGGTCGACGGTCCGCCGCCGGGGGCGGTACGGACCCGGAGCAGACGGCCGGAGCGGGAGCACCGGTTGGCCCGGCTCGACGTCAGGTACTCGCCCTACCTGTACGTGACGCCGTTCTTCCTGCTCTTCGCGGTCTTCGGGCTGTATCCGCTGGCGTACACGTTCTGGGTGTCGCTGCACGACTGGGACCTGCTGGGGGTGGACCCGGCCTTCGTGGGCGCGCAGAACTACACCCAACTGCTGGCCGACGCCGACTTCTGGAACTCGGTGGTGAACACCCTCGGCATCTTCGTCCTCTCCACGGTGCCGCAGCTGCTCGCCGCCCTGTGGCTGGCCAACCTGCTCAACCGCCGGCTGCGGGCGCGGACCACCTGGCGGATGGCGGTGCTGGTGCCCAACGTCACCTCGACGGCGGCGGTGGCGATCGTCTTCGCGGTGCTCTTCGGCCGCGAGTTCGGCATGATCAACTGGCTGCTGGACCTGGTCGGCGTCGACGCGATCGACTGGAAGGCCAACCGGTTCGCCGCCTGGACCGCCATCTCCGCCATGGTCGACTGGCGGTGGACCGGCTACAACGCGCTGATCTTCCTGGCCGCGATGCAGGCCATCCCCCGCGACCTGTACGAGTCCGCCTCGATCGACGGGGCCGGCCGGGCCCGGCAGTTCTGGTCGATCACCGTGCCGCTACTCAAACCCACGATCATCTTCGCGGTGATCATCTCCACCATCGGTGGGCTGCAACTGTTCACCGAGCCCCGGCTGTTCAACTCCGGCACCAACGCGATCCGGGGCGGACCGCTGCGCGAATCCCAGACGATGACCATGTACATGTTCGAGAACGCCTTCGCCCCGCACTACAACTTCGGCTACGGCTCGGCCGTCGCCTGGCTGCTCTTCGCCCTGATCGCGGTGGTCGCGGCGATCAACGTACTGATCCTGCGCCGGCTCGGCGGCGGCGCCCGCAAGGGGGACCGATGAACCGCATCTGGTCGGCCGGCCGGCTCACCTACCCGGCGCTGACGCTCACCGCCCTGCTGTCGATCTTCCCGATCTACTGGATGTTCGTGGTCGCCAGCCGCAGCAGCGACGCGATGGGCCAGGTGCCGCCGCCGCTCACCCCCGGCGGCAACCTCGGCGCGAACATCACCCGGCTGTTCGCCAACCCCGACGCGCACTTCCTCACCGGTCTGGTCAACTCGACGATCGTCGCGGTCAGCGTCACCTTCTCGGTGGTGCTCTTCTCCACCCTGGCCGGGTTCGCATTCGCCAAGCTGCGGTTCCGGGGCCGCAACGCGTTGCTCATGGTCATCATCGCCACCATGATGGTGCCCACCCAGCTCGGGGTCATCCCGCTGTACCTGCTGATGACCAAGCTGAACTGGAACGACCGGCTGCCGGCGGTGATCGTCCCGGCCCTGGTCACCGGGTTCGGCGTGTTCATGATGCGCCAGTACGCGGCCCAGGCGGTCAGCACCGAACTGATCGAGGCCGCCCGGGTCGACGGCTGCCACACGCTGCGGATCTACTGGAACGTGGTGCTGCCCGCGCTGCGCCCGGCCGCCGCCGTCCTCGGCCTGCTCACGTTCATGACGACCTGGAACGACTTCCTCTGGCCGTACGCTGTGCTCAACGACCCGGAGAACCCGACCGTGCAGTTGTCGTTGCGGGCCCTCTCCGACGGTTACTACCAGGACATGTCGCAGGTGTTCACCGGCACGGCGATCGCGACGCTGCCGCTGCTGCTGGTGTTCGTCGTGTTCGGTCGCCAGATCATCGGCGGCATCATGGAAGGTGCGGTTAAGGCGTGAGCGCGAGGAGTGAGCCGGGTTTGCGAGCCCCGCAGTCGCGAACGAAGGAGAAGGCCGCGTGAACGATGTTCGATTTCCGGAGGGCTTCGTGTGGGGCGCGGCGACCGCCGCGTACCAGATCGAGGGTGCGGCCCGCGACGACGGGCGCGGCGAGTCCATCTGGGACACCTTCAGCCGTACGCCGGGCAAGGTGTTCGCAGGGCACACCGGTGACGTCGCCTGCGACCACTACCACCGGTACGCCGACGACGTGGCGCTGATGGCCGAGTTGGGGCTGGCCGCGTACCGGTTCTCGGTGGCCTGGCCCCGGATCAGGCCGGACGGCACCGGCCCGGTCAACCCGCGCGGCCTGGACTTCTACGACCGGTTGACCGACGCGCTGCTCGACCGGGGCATCGACCCGATCGTCACGCTCTACCACTGGGACCTGCCGCAGACGTTGCAGGACCGGGGCGGCTGGACCAGCCGGGAGACCGCCGAGCACTTCGCCGACTACGCCCTGGCGGTGCACGCCCGGCTCGGTGACCGCATCCGCACCTGGACGACGCTCAACGAGCCGTGGTGCTCGGCGTACCTCGGTTACGGCAACGGGGTGCACGCCCCCGGCGAGCAGGACGCGGGTGCGGCGTTCCGGGCCGTACACCATCTGCTGCTGGGGCACGGGCTGGCGGCGCGGGCGCTGCGGGCGGCGGGCGCGCGGACGGTCGGGATCACCCTCAACCCGGCGGACGTCGCGCCTGCCGATCCGGCCAGCGCCGCCGACGCCGCCGCGGTACGCCTCGTCGACGGCCTCCAGAACCGGATCTTCCTGGACCCGCTGACCGGGGCCGGCTACCCGGCCGACGTGCTCGAACACGTCGCCCGGATGGTGGAGCCCACGTTCGTCCGGGACGGCGACGAGAAGATCATCGCCGCGCCGCTGGACCTGCTCGGCATCAACTACTACTCGCCCACCTACGTCGCGGGCCGCCCGGACGGGGCGGGCAGCAGCGCCTACCCGGGCACCGAGCAGGCGGTGGAGTTCCTGCCCGCCACCGGGCCGGTGTCCGACATGGGCTGGCAGATCGAGCCGGCCGGGCTGACCCGGCTGCTGGTGCGGATCGCCGCCGACTACCCGGGGCTCCCCCTGATGATCACCGAGAACGGTGGCGCGTTCCCCGACGACGGCAGGAGCCCGGCGGCCGACGCGGCGGGTCGGATCCACGACGCCGACCGGATCGCCTACCTGGACGGGCACCTGCGGGCCGCGCACGAGGCCATCTCCCGCGGAGTCGACCTGCGCGGCTATCTCGTATGGTCGTTGCTGGACAACTTCGAGTGGGCCGAGGGCTATCGGAAGCGGTTCGGGATCGTCCACGTCGACTATCTGAACCAACGGCGCACCCCGAAGTCGAGCGCCCGGTGGTACCAGGAGGTGATCTCCCGGAACGGGCTGTGACGAGGCGGTGGTATCGGGTATGACGGCGGCACAGCGGCCCACCCTGGAGGCGGTCGCCCGGCAGGCCGGCGTGTCCCGGGCGACGGTCTCCCGGGTGGTGAACGGCTCCACCACGGTCGCCGAGCCGATCCAGGAGGCGGTCCGCCGGGCGGTGGCCGAGCTGGGGTACGTGCCGAACCTGGCCGCCCGCAGCCTGGTCACCCAGCGGACCGACTCGGTCGCCCTGGTGCTGCCGGAGGCGGCCACCCGGGTCTTCTCCGACGACCAGGTCTTCCCCGGGCTCATCCGGGGCGCGGCCCAGGAGTTGGAGGCCGCCGACAAGCAGCTCGTGCTGATGCTGGCCGGCTCGCCCGCCGGGCACGACCGGGTCGCCCGCTACACCACCGGCCGGCACGTCGACGGGGTGCTGTTCGCCTCGCTGCACGGGGAGGACCCGCTGCCCGGCCGGCTCGCCCGCCTCGGCATCCCGGTGGTGTGCAGCGGCCGGCCGCTGGACGCCGCCGACGTGCCCTACATCGACGTGGACCACATCGGCGGGGTCGCCAGGGCGACCCGCTACCTGATCGACAACGGCCGTCGTCGGATCGCCACCATCGCCGGCCCCCAGGACATGGTCGCCGGCATCGAACGCCTCGCCGGCTACCGGGACACCGTGGTCGCCGCCGGCCTGCCGCAGATGATCGAGTACGGCGACTTCACCCGCGAGTCGGGGACCATCGCGATGCGTCGGCTGCTCGCCGCGTACCCCGATCTGGACGCGGTCTTCGCCGCCTCCGACCTGATGGCGCACGCCGCCCTGCGGACGCTGCACGAGGCGGGACGGCGGGTGCCGGAGGACGTCGCGGTGATCGGCTTCGACGACATCGAGACGGCCGCCTACACCGAGCCGCCGCTGACCACCGTGCGCCAGCCGATCGTCGAGCTGGGCCGGAAGATGACCCGGCTGCTGCTGGCCCTGGCCGACGGTGCGGAGGTGGAGCGGGCGGTGGTGCTGCCGACGGAGCTGGTGATCAGGCAGTCCGCCTGACCGCGCCCCCTCCCCTCCGCTGCGGTGCACCGCCCGCCCGCTGCGCTGCCACCTCCCCGCCCCACCCGCTGCGCCGCCGCCCGCCCTTCCGAGCACCCCACCCGCCGGTTGAACATCGACAATTTCGTCACTCTCAGCAATATCGGGTCGCCCCCTCCTTCTCCTGCTCAGCAACTTTGCTCTGCTGCTCTCCGCGCGACAGACACCCTTCGTGACCGTTCCGACGCAACGGCTCACCAAGCGCCAGTTGCGAAACGGCAGGTAGGAATCCTGTCGCCTCCATGGCAGCAGAGCAAAGGATGCGCAGGTGACCCGGCGGGGACGGGTCAGCAAACACGGAGAGTGAAATGCGGCCGAGTCGGGAACGAAGTTACTCAGTGCAACAACCAGGGTGGGTGCGGAAAAGCCGTGGTCGGCGACACCGGCCCGTGCCTACGCTCGCGGGCATGCCTGACGCTGCCGCATCGCCGCCCGCCCACGACTACTCCGCGCGGTCCACCGGGCAGCCAGGGGCGGGGTGGCGCATCCGCACCGCCCGGCCGGACGACGCGCCGGGGGTGGTGGCGCTGCGGTCGCTGGTCCATCCGTACCTGGTGCGGGGCGTCGCGTCGACCCGGCAGATGATCGCCCAACCGCCGCCCGAGGAGGACTGGACGGCCTGGGTGGCCGAGGCGGACGGCCGGATCGTCGGCTGGGCCTCGGCGTACCGGAACGCGCACACCTCGGTGCCGGACTTCGGGGACGTCTCCACCCTGCACGTACACCCGGAGCACCGGGGACGGGGCATCGGCACCGCGCTGCTCACCGCCGCGCTGGACCACCTGGCCGTGCTGCGGGTCCGCCGGGTACGCACCTGGGTGCAGACCGACTCGCTGCCGTACGCCCGCCGGCACGGGTTCACCCCGAGCAGGGAGCTGCGCTACTCGGCGCTCGACCTGCGCACCGCCCCGCCGATGCCCGAGCCGCCCGCCGGGGTACGGCTGCTCCCGCTCGCCGGGCTCGACCCGTACCAGGTCCACCTCCTCGACGCCGCCGCCGCGGTGGGCGAGCCGGGCGACGTGCCGGTGGACGCGACCAGCTACTCGCTGTGGCGGTCGGAGTGCTGGGACAACCCGGGACTGGACCGGGAGGCCGGCACGGTCGCCGAGGTCGACGGCACGCTGGTCGCGCTCAGCCTGGTCAAGCGGGACGGCGACCGGATGTGGTCCGACTTCACCGCGACCCGGCCGGAGTACCGGGGCCGGGGGCTGGCCCGGCTGACCAAGCAGGCCGCGCTGTACCGGGCCGCCGGTCGCGGGGTACGCACGGCCTACACCTCCAACGACGAGGCCAACGCGCCGATGCTGGCGGTCAACACCCGCCTCGGCTACCGGCCGGTGGCCTCCGCCTGGTCCTGCCTGCGCGACCTGCCCTGACGTCAGGTCCGGCCGGGCCGTCGGGCCGCCGGGCAGCTGCGGGTCAGCTCTCCTCGATGTGCTGGCCCAGCGAGCGGCGGGCCAGCAGCGCCGCCCCGGCGACGGCGGCCGGCATCACCAGCACCGCACCGAGCGGGATCAGGAAGCACAGGAAGACCGCCACGCCGAAGCCCAGCGAGGTGGCCCGGTCGGCCTTCAGCCGGGCCCGCCGGTCCGGCAGCCGCAGCCCGCGCCGGGAGAACGGCGCACCGACCAGCTCCACGGCGAGCAGCCAGCCGCCCACCGCCGCGCCGACCACCGGCACCACGGTCTGCCCGACCACCGGGATGAACCCGGCCAGGAACAGCGGGATGCCGAACAGCACCGAGAGCCCGACCAGCCGGAGCGAGTCGACGACGCTGCGCCGCAGCGACGCACCGAACGGCACCTCCACCGCGCCGGGGGTGCCGCCGAGGCGGTCCTCCACCCGCTCGGAGATCTTCTCGTAGAACGGGTCGCCGATGACCAGGGTGACCGCGGTGAACCCGACCACGGTGAGCAGCCCGCCGAGCCCGAGGAAGGCCAGCCCGGCGATCACCCGTACCAGGCTGCGCGGGGTGTCCGACCAGTCGTCGGCGAACGGGGTCACCCACGCCGCCAACTCGTCCACGAAGTAGATCAGGGTGGCGAACGCGGCGACGAAGAGCACGGCGGACAGCAGCGCCGGCACCACGCCCAGCAGCATCAACCCCGGGCTGCGGACGTACAGGCCGAGGCCGCGCAGGAGCAGGCCCACGCCGCCGAAGAAGCGACGGGTGGCGCCGGTCACCGGCGCGGCGATCGTACGGGGTCCGTTCACGACCGCAGAGCCTATCGGCCGTACACCATCGCCACCGGACACCCGGTGGCGCCGAACGTCGGGTCGGGCCGGCAGGATGCAGGGGTGCGCGCCGCCCGGTTGATCTCCCTGGTGCTGCTGTTGCAGGCCCGGGAGACGATGACCGCCGCCGAACTCGCCCGGGAGCTGGAGGTGTCCGAGCGGACCGTCTACCGGGACGTGCTGGCGCTGTCCGCCGCCGGGGTGCCGGTCTACGCCGACCGGGGACGGGCCGGCGGGTACCGGCTGCTCGGCGGCTACCGGACCCGGTTGACCGGGCTGACCCGCGACGAGGCGGAGGCGCTCTTCCTCGCCGGGCTCCCCGGCCCCGCCGGTGACCTGGGACTGGCCGACGCGGTGGCGTCCGCCGAGCTGAAGGTGCTCGCCGCGTTGCCGCCGAGCCTGCGCGACGCCCCGGCCCGCACCGGGCAACGGTTCCACCTGGACGTGCCCGGCTGGTTCCGGGAGTCCACCCCGCCGCGCTGGCTGACCGAACTGGCCCGCGCGGTGTGGCGGGACGGGGTGGTCGAGCTGCGGTACCGGCGCGGCGAACGGGAGGTGACCCGCCGGGTCGAGCCGTACGGGCTGGTGCTCAAGAGCGGCACCTGGTACCTCGTCGGCCGGGTCGGTGACGCGATGCGCACCTACCGGGTGGACCGGATGGTCGACGTCGTGCCCGACCCGGCGACGTTCGTCCGGGACGACGGTTTCGACCTGGGTGGCTACTGGCGGGAGCAGGCCGAGGCGTTCCTGCGGGGCATGCTCGCCGAGCGGGTCACCGTCCGGGTCAGCCCCGTCGGCCTGCGCCGGCTGCGGTTCCTCGCCGACACCCCCTTCGCGTACGAGGAGGCGCTGGCCGCCGCCGGGGCACCCGACGGGCAGGGGTGGGTGGTGACCCGGCTGCCCGTCGAATCCGTCGAGGTGGCGTACGTCCAGCTGCTCGGCTTCGGTCCGGAGGCGGAGGTGCTCGACCCGCCGGAGCTGAGGGCCCGCCTGGTCGACGCGGCGGCCCGCTCAGCCGCCCTCTACGGCGTCACCCCCGTACCCCCGGATCAGCGGTAGCCGGTGGGGTCGGCGGGCCGGTCCGCCTCGACCACCTCGCTGAGGTAGCGGAACGCGTCCGGGCGGCTGCCGTCGAGGTCGGTGAAGCCGTACACCCGGGCCAGTTCGCCGGCCGAGACGGACGCCTGGTTCCAGCGGGCCCGGTCGTCGTCGGCGGCCAGGGCGACGACCGCGCGCCCGACGAAGGCCGGCGTCTCCGAGATGACGAAGTGCGGGTCCTTCGCCGCGCCGTCGCGCCAGGTCTCCTCGGTCACCCCGAAGTGTTCCAGCATCGCCTCGGACCGGATCCAGCCGGGGGTGAGCGCCACGGCGGTGCACCCGTGCGGCGCCAGCTCGTGCCCCCAGCTGTACGCGAGCCGGGTCACCGACACCTTCGCCAGGTCGTAGAAGACCGACAGCCGGTAGTGCGTGTCGTTGTACGCCCGGGTGCCGTCGCCGATCTCGACGACCAGGCCGCCGGGGCGGCGGATCAGCAGCGGCAGCGCGAAGTGGCTGGTGATGATGTGGGTGTCCACCGCCAGCCGCAGGGTGTGGAACCCGGCTTCCAGCGGCTGCTCCCAGACCGGCTTCTCCCAGGTGATCAGGGGGTCGGCACCCCAGATGTCGTTGACCAGCACGTCGAGTCGGCCCTGTTCGGCGTCGATCCGGGCCACCAGGTCGCGTACCTGCGCGGGCACCAGGTGGTCGACCCGGACCGCGATGCCGGTGCCACCGGCGGCGGTGACGAGCTCGGCGGTCTCCTCGATGGTCTCGGGACGGTCCAGCTCGGAGCGGCCGGCCCGGCTGCTGCGTCCGGTGGCGTAGACCGTCGCCCCGGCCGCGCCGAGCTGGATCGCGATCTGCCGGCCCGCGCCCCGCGTCGCACCGGCCACCAGCGCGACCTTTCCGTCCAACGGTGTCGTCGTCATACCGTCGAGGGTGGCAGTGATACCTGACAACCGAAGTCCGGTTTCGCGTGCCGGTCCGATCCGGCATGCTCCCGGCATGCACCTGCTGCTCTCCGGGATCGTCGGTTCGGTCGCCTACGGGCTGGCCGGCCCCGGCTCGGACGTCGACCGGATCGGCGTCTTCGCCGCCCCGACGGTGGCCTTCCACGGCCTGCGACCGCCCCGGGAGTCGGTGGTCACCACCGACCCGGACGTCACCCTGCACGAGGCCGGCAAGTACGCCCGGCTGGCGTTGAGCGGCAACCCGACGGCCACCGAGCTGATCTGGCTGCCCGACGACTGCTACGAGACCCGTACCGAACCCGGTGACCGCCTGATCGCCATCCGGTCGGCGTTCCTCAGCGCGCCGCGCGTCCGCGACGCCTACCTCGGGTACGCGAGTCAGCAGTTCCGCAAGCTGACCACCCGCGACGCGACGGTGGGCGGTCGACGCCGCTCGGCCAAGCACGCCCGGCACCTGGCCCGGCTGCTGCACCAGGGGCGCACCCTCTACGCCACCGGCCGCCTGGAGATCCGGCTGGCGGACCCGCAGTGGTTCCGGGAGTTCGGTGAGCGGGTCGCGGGCGGCGCGTTGGCAGAGGCGGAGGCGCTGGTCGCCGAGGCGGAGCGGGACTTCGACCGGCTCCGCACCCCGCTGCCCGACCGGCCCGACGAGGCCACCGTGGAACGCTGGCTACGTGCCGTACGCGCCGCCCACCTGCCGGCGGCGGACGCCGACGTCAGTCGTTGAGGAAGGTGGAGATCCGGTCCCGCAGGTCGGCGCGGTCGGTCCAGGCGAATCCGGGACGGTCGTAGACGTGCAGGGTCGCCTGCGGCAACGCGTCGGCCAGCTCGGCGGCGATGTGGGTCGGGTGCAGGTCGTCGCCGACGCAGCCGATCACCAGGGCCGGGGCGGTCACCCCGGCCAGGGCGGCGAGGTCGGCCAGCGGGGACTGTTCCGGCAGGTCGGCCAGGCCGGCGGCGAGCCCGTCGCGGAGCAACTGGTCGAGCCGTTGGCGCAGGTAGGCCCAACCCGCCGGGGTGTTGCGGACCGACGGCGGCAGCTCCAGGGCGACCACGTCCGCCACGGCTGAGGCGTCGCCGCCGGACACCGCCTCCAGCAGGTCGGCCAGCCGCTGCTGGGCGATCGGGCCGCGCGGCCGGTCGAGAACGGCGGGGAGCAGGAAGACCAGCTTCTCGAACCGGTCCGGGCTCTCGGCGAGCAACCGGCACAGCGCGCCCGCGCCGAGGCTGGCCCCGAACGCCCGGGTGGCGCCGCTGAGATCCGCCACCGCCCGCAGGTCACGGGCCAGGTCGAGGTAACTCCACGGGCCGGGCGGCGCGTCGGAGCGGCCGTGCCCCCGGAACTGGAAGAAGACCCGACGACCGGCGACCGCGCTGCCGAACGGGCGGGTGGTGGCGATGCCGTTGCCGAACCCGTGCGCGAACACGGTGACCGGGTCACCGACGCCGGTGACCAGCCGTTCCAACTGCACGTCGTGCGGGGTGGCGATCAGCTCGGTCTCCGGCTCCGGCAGGGCGGGTCGCCCGGTGCGCGGTGCCCCGGGCCCCGGACCCCAGGTGCGGGGTCCGCCGTCCGGTGGTGGCGGCCAGCGGAAGCCCCTCACCAGAACCCTTTGCCGTCGTGCAGGTCGCGCAGCCCCACCCGGACGTCGAGCAGGTAGATCAGGCCGGCCGCGATGCCGATCAGCCCGAAGATGCTCAGCGCGCCGAAACCGAGCAGGGTGAGCAGCATGCAGACGGCCAGGATCGCGATCCAGCCCCCCTTGGGCAGGGTCCCGATCGCCGGGAAGGCGTCCGAGCGCTGGGTGAACGCGTGCACCAGCGAGATGCCCTGCACCGCCAGTGCGAACACGAGCAGGACCAGGTCGATCACGTAGACGAGGTGGAACACGAAGATCGGCGCGGCGATGGCCATGTCGGCCAGCATATGCCGACGGCCCCGGAAACGTCCGTCAGGACGCCCCCGGGGCCGGTGTCGGCAACGGTCACCCGGCGGCCGGGCGGGTCCGCTTCGTGGTCTTCGGCTTCGCCGCCGTACCGGTCGCGGTCGTCGATTCGGTCGTCGCCGGCTTGGTGGCCTTGGCGGCCTTGCTCACCCGGGTCCGGGTGGTCTTGGCGGCGGCCGGCTTGGCCTCGACGACCTCGGCCACGTCCGCCGGGGTCGGCGTGTGGTCGGCGGCGGCCCCGCCCGAGGGGCTGGTGGTCACGGTGTCCGAAGGGCGGCTGGTCACGGCGTCCGCCGGGCCGGTCGTGGTGTCCGCCGTGGTCCCCGTGCGCACGGTGGCGTCGGTCGCCTCGATGTCGGCGTTGACGGTGTCGGCGGCCTCCAGCACCCCGGCACCGACCACCCGCTCGCCCCGGGCGATCAACGCGCCGTACGCGGCCAGCGCGCGCTCCTGGGCGGCCTGCGCCCCGGCGACGACGACGGCGGCGTTGCGGGTGGCGGCACCGCGCAGCCGGTCAAGGTCCAGTTCGGCCCGGAGCTTGTCCAGGTCCAGTTCGGCGCGGAGCTTGTCCAGGTTCAGCTCGGTCGGGGCGACCCGCTCGCGCAGGCCGGTGGCGGTCAGGTTGGCGGTACGGAAGGTCTCGGTGGCCTTCTGCCGCAGCTCGACCCCGGTGACGACGGCCCGGCCGCCCAGCTCGGCGACGACCCTGGTGCCGTCGGCGACGACCCGGTTGCCCAGCTCGGTCGCGACGGTGGGCAGCTTGCGCAGCTGCTGGTAGGCCAGCTCTCCGGCGCCGGCGGCGGCGTAGAGCGGGGCAGGGATGCGGTTGGTCTTCGGCTGGGTCATGACAACTCCTCCTCGGCCGCTCCGGCGGCCCTGCTGGTGCTGGTCGTGGGTGCGGCATCCGTCCGGTCGGCGCGGGTGCCGGTGGTGGGCGCGGGGTCCGGGGAGAGCGCAGCCGTCGCGGCGGTGGCGGCGCTGCCCGGGGCGGGGGCGGTGCCCGCCTCGGTGCGGGCGACCGATTCCAGGACGGCCTCGGTCGGGGTGCCCTCCGGGGTGACCGGGCCGGTGGCCGCCGGGGTGATCCCGGCTGCCGCCCCGGTCGGCACGGCCGGCGCGGACGGGCGGCCCGTCGGGGCCGGCGTGTCCGGGCGGTCCGCCACGGCGGCAGCGGTCCGGTCGGTGACGACCGGTTGATCCGTGACGGCGGCACGGTCGGTGACGGCCTCCGCGACGGTCTCGTCGGTGACGGCGGTCCGATCGGTGACCACGGTCTCGCCGGTGGCGGTCCGGCCCGCAGCGGACGGGTCCGGTGCGGTGGCGGTGGCCGGTCCGTCGGATGCGCCGGTGGGTCCGGCCGGGGCCACCGGCTCGTCCTCGGCGGACGGGTTGGCGGCGGCTTCCGCCTCGGCCAGCCGGGTGTTCTCCCGGCGGAAGGTCTCGTAGATCTGGCTGAGGGACTGTTTCTGGGCCATCGTGAGGTCGGGGTCGACCGCGATGGCGGCGAGCACCCCTTGGCCCTCCTTGTCGTCGAGCAGCCCGGCCCGCAGATACATCGCCGGGGTGGAGACCCGCAACGCGCTGGCGAGCTGCTGGAGCACCTCGGCGCTGGGCCTACGCAGGCCCCGCTCGATCTGGCTGAGGTAGGGGTTGCTCACCCCCGCCTGCTCGGCGAGCTGGCGGAGCGAGATCTTGGCGTTCCGCCGCAGGTCACGGATGAATCCGCCGACGTCGGGTAGATCCTTGGGTGCGGCCATACCCCAACGGTAGTCCGCGCCGCTAGCTCCAGCAAGCAAAACGCTTGCCAGAGTTAGCGAGGTAACAAAACCGCCTTGCGGCACCGGATGCCCGATCCGTACCTTGCACGGCGTGACCACGAACCTCGCCGTCAACGGCACCACCCTGGGGTACGACGAGGCGGGCAGCGGCAGCCCGGTGCTCCTGCTGCACGCGGGGATCGCCGACCGGCGGATGTGGCACGGCGTACGGGACACCCTCGCCGACCGGCACCGGGTGATCTGCCTGGACCTGCGCGGCTACGGGGATTCCGCGCTGCCGCCGGAGTCCTTCGCCCACCACGACGACGTCCGGGCGGCGCTGGACGCGCTCGGCATCGCGCAGGCCGCCCTGGTCGGCTGCTCGTTCGGCGGGGCGGTGGCCATCGACACCGCGCTGGCGTACCCGCAGCGGGTGTCGGCGCTGGCGCTGTTCGGCACCGCAGTCTCCGGGCACGAGTGGTCGGAGCAGACCGAGGAGTTGTGGGACACCCTGGTCGGCGAGGTCGACGAGGAGGATCTCGCGGCGAGCGCGGCCGGTGAGGTGCGGTTCTGGGTGGTCGGGCCGTACCGCCGCCCGGAGGACCTGGACCCGGCGTTCATCGCCGCCGCCGAGGAGGCCGACCGGCGGGCTCTCGCCGCCGAGCAGGCGCTGAGCGCGGTGGACGTCGTCGAACTCGACCCGCCCGCCATCGACCGGCTGGGCGAGCTGAGCATGCCGGTGCTGGTCACCGCCGGCGCCGTCGACATTCCGGACATCATCCGGCTGGCCGACCGGATCGCCGCCGAGGCTCCGGACGCCCGCCGCCTCCCCGACGTGCCCGACGCCGCCCACCTGGTCCCGCTGGAACGCCCCGCCCCGGTCGCCGACGCGCTGCGCGCCTTCCTCCCCTGACAGCGGAGGCGAGGGGGCGGGTCACCAGACGGGACGGACCGCGCCGACGGGGAGACCACCACCCAGCAGGGGCAGTTCGGCGTACTCGGTCAGGACGGGGGCCTGCACGCCGAGCCGGCGCAGCCCGGAGACCAGCACCGGCATCCGGGCCCGGGTGGCCCCGTCGTCGATCTTGAGGACGACCGCGCCGACGCCGGGCAGCGCGGCGGCGATCACGCCCTCCGCGCCGATCTTCGCCAGCATCCCCGGTACGCCCCGCATCAGCCGGGTGTCGTCCGCCCCGGTGCCGCCGACCAGTTCCGGATACGCCCGCATCGCGTCCGCGACGGTGCGCTCCGGGGAGCCCGGCTCGGCGGTCACCAACCGCAGGAACGCCCGTGCCAGCCCGGTCAGCGAGACCGCCAGCACCGGCGCACCGCAGCCGTCCACGCCGACCGCCGCCGCCCGCTCGCCGGTGAACTCCTCGATGGTGGCGGTCAGCCGCCGCTGCAACGGGTGCTCCGGCCGCCAGTACCCGTCCAGCGGCCAGCCGGCGGCCAGGCAGGTCAGCAGCATCCCGGCGTGCTTGCCGGAGCAGTTCATCGCCAGCCGGCTCGGGCCACCGCCGGCCCGGAGCACGGCCTGTCGGGCGGCCTCGCCGAACGGCAGGTCGGGCGGGCAGTGCAGGGCGTCCGGATCGAGTCCGGCGCAGCGCAGCAGCGCAGCCACCCGGGCCAGGTGGAACTCCTCACCGGCGTGGCTCGCCGAGACGAGCGCGACGTCGGCCGGGTCGGTCACCGCCAGCCCGGCCCGGAGCATGCCTAGCGTCTGCAACGGCTTGCTGGCCGAGCGGGGGAAGATCGGCGAGGTGCCGTCCCCGGCACCGGCCACCGGCGTGCCGGCGGCGTCGAGCACCACCACCGAGCCCCGGTGCACGCCCTCCACGAACCCCGACCGGACCACCTCGGCGAGCGGCCCGCCACCCTCGTACGTCTTGGTCACCCTGGGAAGGTACCGACGCGGACCGGCCCGCCCGGCACCCGGGTGACCTGCGACGTCAGCCACGAGGGTACGGAGCGCCGGGCCCGGCGTGGCTTACCTGCCCACGGGCCGGCGCGCCGCCCGGCCGGTGGGCTACCGGCCGAGCAGTCGACGGGCCTCGGTGGTGGTCAGCGGCGGGCGCTGGGCGAGCTGCGCGAAGCCGACCGCGCGGGCGACGAGCTGCATGTTGGACTCCACCGGGCGACCCTTGGCGTACGTCACGGTGTCCTCCATGCCGACCCGGAGGTGACCGCCGGTGGACAGCGAGGCCAGCATCACCGGGATGGTGCTGCGGCCGATGCCGGTGGCCGAGAAGGTGGTGCCCGCCGGCAGGTCACGCAGCATCTGCTGAGCGGCGACCAGGGTGGCCGTGGTGCCCGGCATCCCGCCCGGCACCCCCATCACGAAGTCGACGTGCACGTGCCCGCCGTGCGGCAGGCCGTACCGGTCGAGCAGGCGGGACAGGGCGGCGAGGTGACCGAGGTCGAAGATCTCGTACTCGGGGAGGATGCCGCGTTCCTGCATCCGGGCGTGCAGGTCGACGATGAACTCCCACCGGTTGAGGAAGACGTCGTCGCCGAAGTTGACGGTGCCCATGGTGCAGGAGGCCATGTCCGGGGCGGCGTCCAGCACGGCCAGCCGGTCGGCCTCCGGGTCGGTCACGGCGCCACCGGAGGAGAGTTGCACGATCAGGTCGGTGCCCTCGCGCAGCGCCGCCACCGTCTCCCGCAGCCGCCCCTGGTCGAGGGTGGGGCGGGCCTCGTCGTCCCGGATGTGGACGTGGATCACGGAAGCGCCGAGCGCCTCGCACTCCTTGGCGGTGAGCAGCAACTCGTCGAGGGTCACCGGCAGCGCCGGCACCTCCGCCTTGGCCGACTCCGCGCCGGTCGGGGCAACCGTGATCAACGTCCCTGTCGTCATGCCGGCGATGGTAGCCGCCCAGGCCGCCCGAGGTCGATGGCGTGGCCGGGGCGGGGCAGGAAGAACCGCACCCTCGCCGGGAGTTACGCGAAGAAATTCCCGTCCCTGCGGCAGCGGATGGGCATCCTTGTCGCCGGGCCGGCTACTCCGGGTCGACGGCGGCGGCGGTGTCGCCCACCGACAGCCGGGCGTCGTCGGCGAGGTTGCGCTTGACCACGGCCAGCGCGACCTGACCCAGCTCGAAGTGGTGCACGGCGGTGCCGACGAAGCCGACCGTCCGGCCGTCCAGGGTGACCGGGGTGCCCGCCACCGGAAGCTGGTCGGTGGTCACCCCGTCCAGGTGCAGCAGGACGAGCCGACGCGGCGGCTTACCCAGGTTGTGCACCCGGGCGACCGTCTCCTGCCCCCGGTAGCAGCCCTTGTCCAGGTGCACCGCCGGGGCGATGAGACCCACCTCGGCGGGGATGGTCCGGTGGTCGGTGTCCACCCCGACCCGGGGCCGTCGGGCGGCCACCCGTACCGCCTCGTACGCCCACAGCCCGGCCGCCGGCACCCCGGCGGCCCGCAGCTCGGCGACGACCCCGTCCAGGGCGGGCCGGGGCACCAGCAGGTCCACCCCGAGCGGGACCCGGCGGGCCCACCCGCCGGCGGTCAGCGGCCGCACGTCGTACCGGACGGTGGGGCGGGGGGGCAGCTCGCCGGAGCGGAACTTCGGGCCCGGCACCGTGAGCACCTCGGGTGCGGCCAGGCCGGTCACGCCGAGCGTGGCGACGGCGTCGGCGGCCTGCGGCCCGACCAGCGACAGCAGCGCGTGCCCGGCGGTGGCGTCACGCGGCTCGACCTGGCTGAAGAACCGCATCTTCTCCAGGTACGTCAGCAGGCCGGCGGTCATCCCCGGCTCGGTGTCCAGCCAGGTGGTCTCGCCGTCCTCGGTGACCATGGCGTGCTGCTCGACGTGCCCGTGCGGGCTGAGCACCAGCAGTTCGGTGCCCTGCCACGGGCCGAGCGCGGCGAGGTGCTGGCTGGTCAGGGTGTGCAGCCAGCCGATCCGCTCCGGGCCGGAGACGGCGACGACCCCCCGGTGCGAGCGGTCCACCAGGCCGACCCCGGTGGCCAGGGTGCGCTGCTCGCGCAGCGGGTCGCCGTAGTGCGCGGCGACGCCCCGCACCCCGGCCGCCCGGTGCTCGGCGTCCGGCTGGTCCCGGCTGGCCTCGTCGATCGCCTCGACGGCGACCGCCCCCCCGATGTCGATCATGTCGGTTCCCCGTCCTCGCAGTTGTCGCAGACGCCGAAGAGCGCCACGTGCCCGATGTCCACCCGGAAGCCCCGCCCGGTGGCGAGCTGGTCGGCCAGCGGACGCATCAGTTCCGGGTCGATCTCGTCGACCGCGCCGCACTCCCGGCAGACCAGGTGGATGTGCTGGTGCTCACCCGCCGCGTGGTAGGTCGGCGAGCCGTGCGACAGGTGGGTGTGGGTCACCAGGCCGAGCCGTTCCAGCAGCTCCAGCGTCCGGTAGATGGTGGTGATGTTGACCCCGGCGGCCACCTCGCGGACGGCGGTGTGCACCTGCTCCGGTGTGGCGTGCCCCAGGTCGAGCACGGCTTGGAGGACCAGTTGCCGCTGCGCCGTCAGCCGCAACCCGCGGGAGCGGAGCATTTCCGCCAGCGAGGATTCGGACACCGTCCGATCATAGTTCGGCCGCCGGCCCGCGCCCGGCCACGTCGTACCGCCGCTAGGCTCGGCGGTCGTGGTGGCATCGAGGATCGCCGTGCTCGGTCGGGGTGTCGTCCCCGCGACGGAGCCGGTGCTGCGCGGGGACGACCTGGGTGTGCTACGCGGCGACGGGCTGTTCGAGACCATGCACCTGCGCGGCGGACGCCCCTGGCTGCGGAGCGCCCACCTGGTCCGGCTGCGCGCCGGGGCCGCCGCCCTGGAACTCCCGCTGCCACCCGACGCGGCACTGGTGGAGCTGCTGGACGCCCTCGTCGACGGCTGGCCCGACGGGGTCGAGGGCGCGTTGCGCCTGGTCTGCACCCGGGGGCCGGAGGGCGGCGGGCTGCCCACCGTCTACGCCACCCTGGCCGAGGTGCCGGCCGCCGCGAAGCGCCTGCGCCACGCCGGGGTCACCGTCGCCACCCTGTCCCTCGGGGTGCCGGCCACCGCCCGCCCCGAACTGTCCTGGCTGCCCACGGGCATCAAGTCCATCTCGTACGCGACCAACAGCGCCGCGCGCCGCTGGGCCGCCCGGACCGGGGTGGACGACGTGCTCTGGGTCTCGACCGACGGCTACGTGCTGGAGGCTCCGGGCGCGAACGTCGTCTGGCTGGACGGCGACAGCCTGTGCACCGTCCCGGCCGCCCGCACCGGCATCCTGCCCGGCACCACCTGCGGCTGGCTGCTCGACCACGTCACCGGGCTGGGCCTGACGCCCGCCGAGCGGATGGTCACCCCGGCCGGGCTGCACGCCGCCGCCGGAATCTGGCTGACCTCGTCGGTACGCGGTCTGGTCGAGGTCAGGACCCTCGACGGCACGCCCCGCCCGGCCTCCCCGCACACCCCCCGCCTCCAGGGGCTGCTGGGCTTCGCGTGATCGACACGACGGGGCCGATGTTGCGGTATCCCCGCTCGCGGACGCCGCAACATCGGCCCACCTGAGTCGCTGAACGTCAGCCGGCCACCCGGATCAGCCGGGCGGACAGGTGCGGGGAGAGGCTGTGCCCCATGCCCGCCATCTCCTGGGCGTAGAGCAGCGCCCCCTCCACGATGCCGAAGAGCCGGGCACCCGCCGTCACCTCCTTGGCGGTGGCCGTACGCACCACCGCGTCGGTGGCGAACTCGATCTGCGTACCGGTGCGCCGGCCGATGTGCAGCTCCATGATCCCGGTCGGCGAGGTCATCAACGCCTCCAGCTCGTCGGTGACCCGCTCACCGTCCAGCACCGGACGCCACCAGCCCACCTCACGCCCGGCCGGACGGACCGGACGGCTCTGGTCGTCGAGCAGCCAGGCCCGGGACTCGTAGAACAGGAACGGCCGGCCGTCGTGGCTGATCCGGATCTCCTGCGCGTAGTCGAAGTCCTCGATGGTGGGGAAACCCCCCCGCCCCCGACCCCGCCACACCCCGACGTACGGCAGTAGCCCGTCCAGCGACGGGTGCAGCTTCGGACCGACCCGCAGGTCGTGGCTCTCCTGGTACGGGTACTCCTCGACCGGCGGCGCGTTCAACCACGGCGGCTGAAGGGGATTCTCGCTCACCGGATCTCCTTCGTTCGCGACTGCGGGGCTCGCAAACCCGGCTCACTCCTCGCGCTCACCATTTACCTCTCGACAGGCGTACGGCCAGGTAGACCAGGCCACCGGCGAGCGCGCCCAGGCCGGCGACCAGCAGGCTGACGAACCCGATCTCGGTAACCATCATGGTCATCCTATGCTGGGCGGCATGGGCCGCACTCTCGTCGTCAAGGCCACCGCCGGAGCGGACGCCCCGGAGCGGTGCGCGCAGGCGTTCACGGTCGCCGCCACTGCCGCCGCCGCCGGGGTGACCGTGTCGCTCTGGCTGACCGGCGAGTCCACCTGGTTCGCCGTGCCCGGTCGGGCCGGGCAGTTCACCCTGCCGCACTCGGCGCCGCTGGCCGACCTGCTGGACGTCATCCTCGCCAGCGGCCGGGTCACCGCCTGCACGCAGTGCGCCGCCCGCCGGGACATCGGCCCGGACGACGTGCTGCCCGGCGTCCGGATCGCCGGCGCGGCGGTCTTCGTCGAGGAGGCGATGGCCGAGGGCGCGCAGGCGCTGGTCTACTGACCCGGCCGCACCGACCCCGCACCGGGCGGTGCCGATGTTGCCCCTGTCTGTAGGCATTTTGCCTACCATGCGGAGGTGAGTCGGGCGACGGACGAGTTCTTCGCGGCACTGCCGGCGCGTGCCCCGGCGGTGTTGCGCGCCCCGGTCACCGGAACGCTCCAGTTTGACCTGGTCGACGACGACCACACCGACCACTGGCTGGTGCGGATCAGCCCCGGCCGGGCGGAGGTGCAACGGACCAGCGGCCCGGCGGACGCGGTCTGGAGCAGCAGCGCCGACCTCTTCGAACGGCTGGTCACCGGGTGCGCCCAGAGCGTCGCGGCGGTGCTGCGCAACGAGTCGACGTTCAGCGGCAACGTGATGCTGTTCCTGGTGTTCCGGCAGTTCTTCCCCTCCCCGCCCGGGGTGCGCGACCCCCGGGAGACCGCCCGTGAGCAGACCGGGCGGGCGTGATGCAGCAGCGGGTCAGCATCCTCGACGGCAACACGTTCCTGGTCTGCGACGGGCGCGGGGACGTCGAACCGTCGTTCGACTTCCCGACCGGGCTGTTCTCGTTCGACACCCGGTTCCTGTCCACCTGGCTGCTCACCCTCGACGGCGAGCGGCTGCACGCCCTCTCGGTCGACGACGCGCACTCATACCAGACCCGGTTCTTCCTCGTCCCGGGCGAGCCGACGCACTACCTCGACGCCAAGGTGTCGATGATCCGCACCCGGTCGATCGGCGGGAACTTCACCGAGGAACTCACCGTGCTCAACCACTCCGGCCGGGAGATGCGCTTCGACCTGCGGCTGGAGATGGGCTCCGACTTCGCCGACCTGTTCGAGATCAAGCACCAGCGGCCGAAGAAGGGCCGGACCAGCGCGGTCGCCGGGGACAACACGCTGCGGCTGACCTACCGGCGGGAGGCGTTCCACCGCGAGGCGACGATCACCAGCAGCACCGACGCCCGCGTCGACCAGGCCGGGATGACCTGGTCGATCACCGTCGCCCCGCACAGCGAGTGGAGCACCCGGCTGACCGTGACGCCGATCATCCACGGCGCGCGCGGCGAGGACGTCCGGGCGATCACCGCGCTCGGGGCGGTACGCGGGCCGTCGGTCATCCGTGACGAGCAGGAGGACCTGGTCGCCCGCGCCCCGCAGCTCGGCTGCGACTGCGAGCCGCTCGCCGGGGCGTACCGGCAGAGCCTGCACGACCTGGCCGCGCTCCGGTACGAGTCGATCACGTTGGGCGTACGGCTGCTCGCGGCCGGTCTGCCCTGGTTCATGACCCTGTTCGGGCGGGACAGCATGCTCACCTCGTTGCAGGTGCTGCCGTTCCTGCCGGAGCTGGTGCCGCCGACGATCCTGATGCTGGCCGGGCTCCAGGGCCACCGGCTCGACGACTTCCGCGACGAGGAGCCCGGCAAGATCCTGCACGAGCTGCGGTACGGCGAGACCGCCGGCTTCGAGGAGCAGCCGCACTCCCCCTACTTCGGGGCCGCCGACTCGACCCCGCTGTTCGTCATCCTGCTCGACGAGTACGAGCGCTGGACCGGGGACGCGGCGCTGGTCAAGCAACTGGAAACCCCCGTCCGGGCCGCACTGCACTGGATCGACACCTACGGCGACCTGCTCGGCACCGGGTACGTCTGGTACCGCAGCCGCAACCCGGAGACCGGCCTGGAGAACCAGTGCTGGAAGGACTCGTGGGACGCCATCTCCTACGCCGACGGCCGGCTGCCCGGCTTCCCCCGGGCCACCTGCGAGATCCAGGGGTACGCCTACGACGCCAAGCGGCGCGGCGCGCGGCTGGCCCGGCTGTTCTGGAACGACCCCGAGTACGCCGACCGGTTGGAACGGGAGGCGAAGGCGCTCAAGGAACGCTTCAACCGGGACTTCTGGATTCCGGAGAAGGGGTACTTCGCCGTCGCCCTGGACCCGGACGGCCGGCACGTCGACTCACTCACCTCCAACATCGGCCACCTGCTGTGGAGCGGCATCGTCGACGAACCCCGGGCGGCCCGGCTCGCCGAACACCTGCTCGGTCCCCGGCTCTACTCCGGCTGGGGGGTGCGCACCCTGGCCACCGACGAGGGCCGGTACAACCCGATCGGCTACCACGTCGGCACGGTCTGGCCGTTCGACAACGCGTTCATCGCCTGGGGCCTGAGCCGGTACGGCTTCCGGGACGAGGCCGGGCGGATCTGCGAGGCGATGCTCGACGCCTCGCGGTTCTTCAACGGCCGGCTACCGGAGGCGTTCGCCGGTTACGAACGCACCATCACCGACTACCCGGTGCAGTATCCGACGGCGTGCAGCCCGCAGGCATGGTCGGCCGGCACGCCGCTGCTGCTGTTGCGGGTGATCCTCGGCCTGGAACCGCAGGGTGAGCACCTGATCATCGACCCGGTCGTGCCGGAGGGGATGGGCCGGGTCGAGCTGCTGGACATCCCGGGCCGGTGGGGTCGGGTCGACGCCCTGGGGCGCAGCCGTACCCCGCGCGAGCACAGACCCCGCCGCTGACCGCACGGGCGGGTCAGCCGGGGCAGCCGGTGGAGGCGGCGAGCCGTACCTGCGCGCCGGTGCCGTCGGCCAGCACGGTGGCCGGGCCGCTGCGGTAGGCGTACACCTCGGGGAGGTCGGCCACCGGGGAGCCGGCGGCCAGCGGACGCAGGCCGGTCAGCGCGACCGGCGCGTCGCCGGCCGAGACGGCGACGGTACGGGCGGTGCCGCCACCCGGACACGGCGCGGTGACCTGTTCCGGGGCGGACCGCGCCGGGCGGCCCAGCGCCCGCAGCGCGGCGTCCAGCGTGGGATCGGCGGGGGCCGCCGACGGCTGCGGATAGCCGGCACCGACCGGGCGGCACCCGGTGTCGGCGGTGAACCGGACCCGGCCGCCGCTGGTGACCCGACCCTGCACGGCGACGAACTCCCCGGCGTCGGCGCGCAGCCGGGGACCCGACGCGCCGGCCCGCACCCCGGCCCGCCACCCGGCCGGCAGCCGGTCGGCGACCCGGTCCAGCAGGGCCCGCTCGCCACCCTCGGCGACCAGCACGTCCAGCCCTCGGCTCAGGGTCGCGCCGTCGGCCATCGGGGTGATCCGGCAGCCGCGCTCGACCTGCGGGGCGGTCAGCGCCCAGGCGCCGTCGCCGACCGCCGCGACCAGTTCACCGAGCGCCCGGTCGACCACCGGGCCGGCGTCGGCGAGGGTGCGCTGTTCCTTGACGGTCGGCGGGTCGTGCCGGGCCGACCACCAGGTGAGCCCGCCCACCACCAGCGCCCAGGTCACCGTCACGGCCAACAGCCAGGCCAGCCGGCGACGCGGCGCGGACGGACCGGTGGGTGGGGCGTACCCCTGCTGGACGGCACCGTTCACCGGGCCATCGTGTCACGCCCCCGCCGCCTGCCCACCCGCCGGTGCCCGGGGTCAGCCGCGCGGTACGGCGAGCCGGTAGCCGACGCCGCGGACGGTCTGCACCTGCGGGCCGCCGGCCACCTCGCGCAGCTTGCGGCGCAGCCGCTTGACCGCCGAGTGCAGGATGGCCGCGTCGCCCAGCCAGGTGCCGCCCCAGACCGAGCCGAAGATCCGTTCGTAGCTCCAGACCGCTTCCGGGTCGCCGGCCAGCCGGGCCAGCAGTTCCCGTTCCAGCCGGGTCAGCGCCAGCGGCTCCCCCCGCCAGGTGACCAGGTGGCGGGTCGGGTCGACGACGAGGTCGCCGCAGCGCACCGGGCCCTGCTCCGGCGGGGGCGCGGGGGCCGGCACCGGCGGGCCCGGGAAGAGCATGGCGCGCAGCTCGGCCAGGTCGGCGCAGATCACCACCGGGCCGAGGTCGTCGAGCCGGCGGACCACCCGCTCCCGGACCGAGACGTCAGCGCTGACACAGACCACGAAAGGGATGTCGACACCGGTCACCCGTCCTCCCCAGGACCGCACCCGCCGCCCGCTGCCCGGCGGGGTCCGTCTGCCCACGACGGGGGGCCGGCGCGGCCTGCCGTCAGCCTAGCGGTCAGCGTGGCGCCAGGTTACTGACCGAATACTGACCGACCCGATCCATTGATCAGCTTGGTTCTCCGGCTGAGCATGATGCACAGCGGCCGTGGGGGGCCACGCAGCACCCACCACCGGCCACCTCCTCAGCCGCTGCGCGTGGCCGCGACCCCGGCACACGCGGCCGGGCCCGAACCGATCGGGCCCGACGACGTGGGGAGGAACAGCGTGCTCAGACGACCGACCGGACGACCGTCCCGGTGGCGATTGGTGGCCGCGCTCGCGGCCGGACTCCTGGGCCTCACCGCCCAGCCCGCACTACCCGCCGGGGCCGCGTCGGCCGCACCCCGGGCCACCGTGGACCGGCAGGTCCTCGACGGGCTCGCCGACGGCACCGAGACCTTCCTTGTCTACCTGCGCGAACAGGCCCCGCTGGCGCAGGCGGCCCGGCTGCGCAGCCCGGATGCCCGGGCCGCCGAGGTGCACCGGCTGCTCACCACCACCGCCGAACGGACCCAGCGTGACCTGCGGACGGTGCTGGACGACCGGAAGGCCACCTACACCGCCTACTGGATCGCCAACGCGCTGCGGGTGACCGGGGACCGGGCGCTGCTGGACACGGTCGCCGCCCGGCCCGAGGTCGAGCGGATCGCACCGACCCGCAGCTACCCGCTGATCCGTCCGGTGCGCGGCACCGACGCCCGCGCCGGCACCGACGCCGTCGAGTGGGGGCTGACCAACATCGGCGCACCCCGCGTCTGGGACGAGTTCGGCGACCGGGGTGAGGGGCTGGTCGTCGCCAACATCGACAGCGGCGTGCAGTTCGACCACCCCGCGCTGGTCAACTCCTACCGGGGCAACCTCGGTGGCGGCACGTTCGACCACAACTACGACTGGTACGACCCGGCCGGCATCTGCCCGCAGGACGCCCCCTGCGACAACAACGACCACGGCACCCACACCATGGGCACCATGGTCGGCACCGACGGGTCCGCCAACCAGGTGGGGGTCGCCCCGGGCGCGAAGTGGATCGCCGCCAAGGGCTGCGAGTCCAACAACTGCTCGGACGCCTCGCTGCTGGCCGCCGGCCAGTGGGTGCTCGCCCCGACCGACCTCAACGATCAGAACCCCCGCCCCGACCTGCGCCCCGACATCGTCAACAACTCCTGGGGCGGCGACGGCGGCGACCCGTGGTACCAGCAGACCGTGGCCGCCTGGCGGGCCGCCGGGATGTTCCCCGTCTTCTCCGCCGGCAACGACGGCCCGGCCTGCGGCAGCGCCGGCTCCCCCGGCGACAACCCCAACGCGTACGCGGTCGGCTCGTACGACGTGAACAACACCATCTCCAGCTTCTCCGGTCGGGGCAACTCCACCGACCCGGCCGGGCTGAAGCCGAACATCGCCGCGCCCGGCAGCAACGTGCGCTCCAGCGTCCCCGGCAACGGGTACGCGTCGTTCAACGGCACCTCGATGGCCGCCCCGCACGTCGCCGGCACGATCGCCCTGGTCTGGTCGGCCGCGCCCAGCCTGCGCGGTGACATCGCCGGCACGGAGGCGCTGCTCGACCGCACCGCGACCGACGTCGACGCGACCACCTGCGGGGGCACCGCCGCCGACAACAACGTCTTCGGCGAGGGCCGGCTCAACGCGTACGAGGCGGTCCGGCAGGCCCCGCGTGGTCCGGTGGGTCAGGTCGGCGGCCGGGTCACCGACGAGGCGACCGGCGACCCGGTGGCGGGTGCCACCGTCGCCACGGGCGCGCGCAGCGTCACCACCGGCACCGACGGCAGGTATTCGCTGACCGTGCCGGCCGGCGAGACCACGCTGACCGTCTCCGCGTACGGCTTCCGCACGGCGACCGGCACCGTGACCGTCCCGGAGGACGGCTCGGTCACCCGGGACTTCGCCCTGACGGCCACGCCGACGGTCACCGTCTCCGGCCGGGTCACCGACGGCTCCGGGCACGGTTGGCCGTTGTACGCCACGATCGAGGTCGCCGGCCGCCCCGGCGGACCCGTCTTCACCGACCCGGTGACCGGCCGGTACTCGTTCACCGTCGCCGGTAACACCGACTACAAGCTCACCGTCACCGCGAAGTACCCGGGCTACCGGACGGTGACGAAGGACCTGACCGTCGGGTCGACGGCCACCACGGCCGACGTCCCGGTCCCGGTCGAGGCGGCCTGTGTCGCCGCCGGCTACACCGGCAGCCTCAGCGCGCCGCTGCTGTCGCAGAGCTTCGACGGCACCACCGCGCCCGAGGGCTGGACGGTGCGCAACCGCACCGAGAAGGGCGGCTGGGTCTTCAACGACCCGGGCGCACGGGGCAACCTGACCGGCGGCACCGGCGGGTTCGCGATCATCGACAGCGACAAGCTCGGCACCGGCAACACCCAGGACACCGACCTGATCGCCCCGCCGGTCGACCTGACCGCCTCGGCCGCGCCGCTGCTGCGCTTCCGCAGTGACTGGCGGGCCGTCGGGATCAGCGACACCGCCGACGTGGACGTCTCCACCGACGCCGGGGCGAGCTGGACGAACGTCTGGCACCAGACCTCCAGCCGGCGTGGCCCCCGCGTCGAGGAGGTGCCGCTGACCCCGGCGGCCGGCGCGACGCAGGCGCTGGTGCGCTTCCGGTTCAAGGGCACCTTCGCCTGGTGGTGGCAGGTGGACGACGTCCAGCTGGTCAACCGGGACTGCACCCCCGTCCCGGGTGGCCTGGTGGTCGGCAACACCACCGACCGCAACACCGGCGCGGCGGTCAACGGGGTAACGGTGACCAGCGTCGACCGGCCCACCGACACGGCCGTCTCGGCGGCCACCCCGGACGACCCGAACCTGCCGGACGGCTTCTACCACCTCTTCTCCGGCCTGACCGGCACCCACCCGCTCACCGCCGCCAAGCCGCCGTACACCCCGGTCACCCAGCAGGTGACGGTGGTGGCCGACAGCACCCGCCGGGCCGACCTGGCCCTGGCCGCGGGGCGGCTCACCGTCAGCACCACCACGATCGAGGCCCACCAGCCGTACGGCAGCACCCGCACCGCCAAGGTGACGGTCCGCAACACGGGCTCCGCCCCGGCGACCGTGGAACTGCTGGAACGCGGTGGCGGGTTCGAGGTGCTGTCCACCGGCGGCGCGCCGCCGCGGGAGCAGGTGGTCAAGGGGATCAGCACCGGGCGTACCGGTGCCCGTTACGGCGGCGGGAACGCCGACGCCGCGCCGCAGGCCGACGACGCCTGGGCCCGGATCGCCAACCTGCCCGCCGCGATCTACGACAACGCGGCGGCCAACCTGGACGGCAAGGTCTACTCGGTCGGCGGCGGTGGCGACACCGGCAACGAGCGCAAGGCCTGGGTGTTCGATCCGGCCACCGGCGTCTGGACGGCGCTGCCCGACCTGCCGCACGCCCGGTCCAAGCCGTCCGCCGTGGGGATCGGCGGCAAGCTGTACGTGATCGGTGGTTGGGGTTCCGGCGACGGCATGGAGTCGTCGGTGGACGTGTTCGACCCGGCCACCGGGGCGTGGAGCACCCTAGCCGGGGCGGTCAACCCGGCACCCTCCGCCGCAGCCGGCACCGCCGTGGCCGGGGGCAAGGTGTACCTGGTCGGCGGCTGCGTCGACAGCACCTGCACGGAGAGCAACAAGCTGGTGGTGTTCGACCCGCGTACCGGCACCTTCCGCACCGGGGCGGCCTACCCGCACCCGGTCTCCTGGGTGTCCTGCGGCGGCATCGGCAGCCAGGTGTACTGCGCGGGCGGGGTCGCCGCCGACGAGTACACCGACACCTGGCGGTACGAGCCGGCGTCGGACTCCTGGAGCCCGCTGCCGAACCTCCCGGTCGACCTGTGGGGCTCCCAGTACGCGTCGGCCGGCGGCATGCTGGTGCTGGCCGGCGGGGTGACCGGCGGCTCGACGTCGGTCACCAACCGGACGCTCGGCTTCGACCCGGTCACCGGGGCCTGGAAGAACCTGCCGAACGCCCAGTTCAGCAGGTACCGGGGTGCCGCCGCCTGCGGGGCGTACAAGATCGGTGGTTCGCCCAGCTCGTTCGTCGGCTCGGCGGACAGCGAACGCCTCGGCGGGCTGGAGGGCTGCTCGGACGCCGCCGACCTGCCGTGGCTGTCCACCGCTCCGACCAGCTTCACGCTCGCCCCGGGGGCGTCCCAGACGGTCACGGTCACGCTGACCGCCACGGCGGCGGCCGGGGTGCTCCAGCCCGGGGCGTACTCGGGTGAGCTGGGGCTCACCTCGAACACGCCGTACCCGGTGTCGTCGGTCGGCGTCGAGATGAACGTCTCGCCACCGAACAACTGGGGCAAGATCCAGGGCACGGTGACCGGGGTGACCTGCGGCGGCCAGACCGTCGGCGTCCCGGCGACGATCCGGTTGAACCTGGTCAACTCGACCACCGGCGTCACGCTCACCGCCGACGCCCAGGGTCGCTACGCCTGGTGGCTGCCGAAGGGCAGGTACGAGGCGATCGTGGCCAAGGACGGTTGGGTGCCCCAGGTCCAGCGCACCGTCGTGGAAGCGGGCATCGTCGGGACGCTCAACTTCGGGCTGACCCCGACGTCGACCTGCGCGGGCGTCCGGGCATCCGGCCTCTGACCGGCTGACCGGCCCCACCCGGTGGCCGTCGACCCCACCCGGGGTCGGCGGCCACCGCCGTCTCCCCCGGCCGCCCCACCCGTCGGGCGCCGTCCGTCATGATCCGGCGCCATTGGGCCGAGGTAGCGGTATCCGCCCGCTCCGATACCGCTACATCGCCACCAATGCGCTGGCCACGGCACCCTGACGAGCTTCGGTCGCCGGGGATCGATCTCTCTGGCGGCTCGGGGAGGCACCCCATGTTCGGAACCAGGTATGCCTGTGGGTCATATTCATGACTCACAGGCATACCTGTCTGTGGGGACAGCGTCCCCCATCGGATTCAGTAGGGCAGCAGAGCAGCAGGACAGCGCTGTCCCCGCCCCGAGCGCCGGTGCAGGTGCCGGTGTCCAGCTATCACGGAGTGCCGGCCACTCAGCGGCGGGCGGGCAGCGGCGGCGGCGGGCGCACAGACAACGGCAACGGCACGCAGACAACACCGGCGCAGCCCGAAAGCGCCATCAGACTCAGGTCAGGGCTTGCGCAGCCAGGTCGCCGGGTCGGTGATGTAGATGCCCTTGCCCTGGTGGCGGCTGATCACTCCGAGCGCCTCCAGCCGCACGTTGACCAGATTGATCGTTGACGGACTGACGTTGAACCGGCTGCACTGCTCGCTGATCGAGGGCAGCTTGTCTCCCGGCTTGTACTTACCCGACCTGACGTCGGCAACGATCTCGTCGGAGATCCGGATGTAGTCCGGGGTCGCAGGCATGGCACTCCTCGCGTGGCACCCGCGATTCGATCACGCTCTCATCACGGCATGCAACTACGCACTGCAACCGGTCGTTGACTCTTTCAAGTTCCTCAATCAAGTTGGTCGGCGAGTGCTCCTCGCGTGGCAACGAGCAGGGCTCTCCCCCGGCCGGGGTGGGTGCAGTGGAAGGGAAACCGCCCGCCCCGGCCACCTTCCACGGCAGCACGATCCCCCGCTGCCCCTGCGGAGAGGTGGTCCCATCGTGTGCAGGTTCCTCCGGCTGTTCCGCCGGAACCGGTCGACGGCAACCGACCGGCCCGTGACAACCGACCGGCCCAAGACGGCCGAGCAGCCCGGGGCGGTCGAGCGGCCGTCCGCCCGGCACCGGGTCACCAACCGGCCCCCGACCAACCAGGTCCCGACCAGCCATGCCGCAAGCAGCCGGACCGGCAACCGTCCCGTCAGGCGGTCCGGGCCGTCCGGGCGGCAGAACACCGGGCACCACCACGGGCCGGCGGCACACCAGCATCGACCGGTGGCGTACCGGCCGCTGTGCACGAGTCAGGTGCGGCAGCAACGGTTCCGGCGGTCCCGGCACGGGCTGGACCCGGCCGAGGTGGACGGGTTCCTGCACCGGGTCGCCGACGAGCTGGCCGTGCTGCACGCCGAGCTGGCCCGTACCCGGGAGGAGAACGCACGGATCAAGGGTGCGCTGCGCGACTGGCAGTCCCGGTTCGCGCCCCGGGTGGTGCGGGCGTGACCGCCGCGACCGGGCGCGAACGGTTCGTCGTACACCTGACTGTCGCTGCCGACGACCTGCCGGCGGCGCGGCTGCTGGCCGGCGCGATCGGCCGGTCGCTGGCGTTCCTGCCGGAGCTGGTGCTCGGCGAAACGACCGTCTCCGAGGAGGGCGGGTCGGAACCGCAGCACCAGGTCTTCTGCGACCGACGGCTCGGTGGGCGTCGCCGCTGCGTCCGGCGGGTCGGTCACCAGGGCGGCTGCACCTCGTGATGCCACCGGCCGAGCAACGGCCCGGTGGGCAGCTCGCGCCCGCCGGGCGCGGACACCCGGGCTGCCGGGCGGGCCGCCGGCGGTTGCGACGGCGCGGGGCCGGTCACCCCGGGTGGGGTGACCGGCCCCGGGCCGATCGTGAGCGTGGGTCAGGCGACCGTGACGGAGACCTCGTTGACGCCCCGGTTGGCGGTGACGGCGGTGTCGCCGTTGCCGTGCCGGGACAGCGCCCGCAGGGTCCAGTTGCCCGGCGCGGCGAAGAACCGGAACTGGCCGGCCGGGGAGGTGACGACCTCGGCGGTGAACTCACCGGTCGAGTCGAGCAACCGGACGTACGCGCCGGGCACGACGTCGCCCGACTCGGCCAGCACCTGGCCGGTGATGACGGTTTCCTTCTCCAGGTCCAGGCTGGCCGGCAGGGGCGCGGACTGGTCCGGTGCGGCGCAGCCGGCGGCGGTGGGAGCGGTCATGGCTCAGGCCTCCCCGGGCTCGTCGCCGAGGGCCACCGGCACGCCGACCAGCGAGCCGTACTCGGTCCAGGAACCGTCGTAGTTCTTGACGTTGGTGTGACCGAGCAGCTCCTGGAGGACGAACCAGGTGTGCGAGGAGCGCTCGCCGATCCGGCAGTACGCGATGGTCTCCTTGCCGTCGTCCAGCCCGGCGTCGGCGTAGATCTTGCGCAGCTCGTCGTCGGACTTGAAGGTGCCGTCCTCGTTGGCCGCCTTGGACCACGGCACGCTGATCGCGGTGGGGATGTGACCGGCCCGCTGCGCCTGCTCCTGCGGCAGGTGGGCGGGGGCCAGCAGCCGACCGGCGAACTCGTCGGGGCTGCGCACGTCGACCAGGTTCTTGGTGCCGATCGCGGCGACGACCTCGTCGCGGAAGGCCCGGATCGAGGTGTCCGGCTCCTGCGCGACGTACTGCGTCTTCGGCCGCTCCACCGCGTCGGTGACCAGCGGGCGGGCGTCCAGCTCCCACTTCTTGCGACCGCCGTCGAGCAGCTTGACGTCGCGGTGGCCGTAGAGCTTGAAGTACCAGTACGCGTACGCGGCGAACCAGTTGTTGTTGCCGCCGTAGAGGACCACGACGTCGTCGTTGCCGATGCCGCGCTCGGAGAGCAGCGCCTCGAACTGGGCCTTGTTGACGAAGTCCCGGCGGATCGGGTCCTGCAGGTCGGTCTTCCAGTCGAGCTTGATCGCGCCGGCGATGTGGCCGGTGTCGTAGGCCGAGGTGTCCTCGTCGACCTCGACGAAGACGACGCCCGGGGCGTCGAGGTTCTTCTCGGCCCATTCGGCCGAGACGAGTGCGGTGTCGCGACTCATCAGATCACTCCCTGGTGAGGATGGGTGGTGAGCCAGCGCGGGTGGTGGAGATCGGTGATGTCGCACCATGCGCGGGACCCATAGAGGAACGGATCACGGGTTCGTGCGACGGCGCCGCTGCCGGGCGTTTCGGAGGGTTGGCACCGAAGGTCGGAAGGACCCTGGGCGCGGTGGCCGCTGGGCGGCCGGAGACAGCCCCGCCGTCAGATGACGGAGCGACACAGGCAGGTGGCCACGCGGCACAGGTCGACCGCGCGCCGTTTGGTGAGGTGCGTCCCCATGGGCTCGGAGCCTACCAGCCGTCCCGGAGAGTGCCAGCTCACGACCAGTATGCGGGACGCGGGCCCCACCAGGCGGGCAGCGCCGGGCGGGTGCCGCGTCCACAACTGAGCGGTGACTCAGCTCGGCGAGTTGATCGGGACGTCCTTCGCGTCGGCGGTCACCGTGAGGCCCTCCGGGCGCGGCTCGACCTTGCGCAGGTTGAGCTGGAACGGCAGCGACGGCAGGGGCACGTCCACCGAGATGCCCCGGGCGTAGTTGTTCAGCAGGGTCCGGGCCAACGGCACCGCCGGCAGCCCCTGGGCGTTGAGGTCGCTGAACTTCAGCGACACCTTTCCACCGTCGGCCACGGTGACGTCGGCGGTGCCGGTGACGGTGAGCTTCTGGCCGAGGATGTCGACCGGCGCGGTGACGGCGAGCTTGCCGTTCTGCTCACCGAGCTTGAGCCCCGGCCGGTCCAGCAGCTTGGCCAGGCTGTCGTAGGTGACCGTGCCGGTGCCGGCCACCGTCTCGGCCACCACCTCGCCCTGGCCGGAGCGGATGGTGTCCAGCGGGGCGCGCACGTTGCGGGCGTCCACGTCGAGCCGGGGCAGGCTGACCGCGTTACCCTCCACCGACCCCTGCACGTCGGTCAAGACGATGGAGATCCGCTCGTACCGGCCGTCGACGACCTGGGTGAGGAACGGGAAGCCGCCCACGTCGACCTGGGGCGGCGCGGAGCTGGCTTCCTGATCGGTGATCGCCTGCTGCACCTGGTCGGCGATGGCGCGCTCGGCCAGCCCGGCCGCCACCCGGTCGGCCACCACCAGCAACCCGCCCAGGATCAGCACCAGGACGACCAGTACGACGAGCCACCTGCGCCCGCGCCGCCGGGGCCGCTCCTCGTACGTCTGCGCCACGCCCGTCTCCGTCCCTCGTCGCCGTCGCGGGTGCGCGACGTGCCCGTCATCGATGCCGCCGCCCGCGGCGCACCGCTACTACCCGGGCGCCGCCGCGCCCAACCGCGCCGCACGCCCCACCGCCGTCAGCCGGTCCCGGCCGGCGGCAGAGAGTTCAGAGAAAGAGCACACACATGGCGTACGCCGCCGGAGCGGCGAGCGCGAACCCGCCGAGCGGCCCCTGCATGTGCCGGGCGATCCACATGGTGGGCGGCTCGCCGGCCATCAACCGGCCCGCCTCGGCGTAGCCGACGGCGAGGTCGGCCAGCACGGCGGTGGCGGCGGTGACCAGCCCGATCACCGCGGCGCTGGTCGGGGTGAAGCCGACCAGGTAGCTACCGAGCAGGGCGCTGGTCAGGGTGCCGACCATCGCGCCGACGACCACCCCGGCGGCCCCCCGGGGCACCTGTGGCGCGAGCCGGGGCCAGGCCAGCACGGCGTCGGTGAGCCGGGCCACGGTGAGGGCGACGCCGGCGGCGACCAGGCAGACGGTGATCGCCTGGGTGCCGGCGGGAATCCGGCTGAGCGTGATCAGGGTGGCGAACGCCACCACGCCGACCACGATGAGCAGGGTGGTGCCGAGCGAGTCGGTCACCCGGACCCGGTCCACCCGGCGGACGAGCTGGCCGAGCACCCCGATCAGGAACCCGCCCAGCGCCACGTACCCGAGCGGGGCCAGCCCGGCCACGTCGGTCTGCACGGCGGCGACGTCGGCCGCGGCGGCGACCACGCCGCTGGTCAGCGCGACCAGCAGCAGCGCGGGCGGGCGCATGGCCATCGTCCAGGCCAGCACGAAGAGCAGCTGCACGCCGAACACGATGATCGCGAACGGCAGCCGGTGCCCGGGGCCGGCGGTCTGCGCGCCGAGCACCAGGCCGACGCCGAGCAGCGCGGCGAAACCGGCGACGGTCAGCGAGAGCGGCCGGCGCACCTCGACCGGCTCGACCGGTTCCTCGTCCGGCTCGACCTCGTCGTCCTCGCTGCGCCGTGGCTGACCGCCCTTGCGGAACCGGCGCGGGCCGCGCTGGCGGCGGCTCCCGGCGTCGTCGTCGGGTGCGGGCCCTCCGGCCGGGCCGGCGGGCCCGTCGGGGGCGTCGTCGGCCCACGGGTCACGGCCGGTCTCGGGCGAGGTGGAGGGAAACACGCCCCGATCGTGCCAGACCGACGGGGATCGGCGGGGATCACGGGGTGCCCGACGGGGATCACGGTTTCGGCGACGTTAAAACCTGACCGGTGATCACGGGCAGATCCGACAAACAGGAAAGGACGCCGAGGTGACAGCGGCGCAATCGGTTAGGCTCAGGCTGTTACCCGCCCGTCAGCGACGCCGGGACCCACGCAAGTTCTCAGCGCCCCGCCCACCCGCGGGGTTGTCTGGTCGCGTGCGGCCGAAGGGCCGCCGGGACGGAGGTGATCGTGTGGAGCTCCTGCTGCTGGTGACCGCGCGCGCAGGTGAGCCCTCGGCGGTGCTGCCGGCACTCGACCTGTTGCCGCATTCGGTCCGTACCGCACCGCGTGACGTCCGCACCCTGGTTTCCGGGCCCAGCCCGGACGCGGTGCTGGTCGACGCCCGGTCCGAGTTGAGCGAGGCCCGTGCCACCTGTCGCATGCTGCACGCCACCGGCCTGGGCGTGCCGCTGGTCGCGGTGGTGACCGAGGCCGGCCTGATCGCCCTGAACGCGGACTGGGGCGTCGACGACGTGATCCTGGCCGGGGCGGGGCCGGCCGAGGTGGAGGCCCGGCTGCGGCTCGCCGTGGGCCGGCTGAGCAACGCCACGTCCGGGGCCGGTGGTTCGATCCGGGCCGGCGAGCTGAACATCGACCCGGACACCTACGCGGCGAAGCTGAAGGGCCGGCCGCTCGACCTCACCTACAAGGAGTTCGAGCTGCTCAAGTTCCTCGCCCAGCACCCGGGCCGGGTGTTCACCCGGGACCAGTTGCTCCGGGAGGTCTGGGGGTACGACTACTTCGGCGGCACCCGGACGGTGGACGTGCACGTCCGGCGGCTGCGGGCCAAGCTCGGCTCGGAGTACGAGTCGATGATCGGCACGGTCCGCCAGGTGGGCTACAAGTTCGTGGTCCCGCCGTCGTCCCGGTCGCTGCCCGAGTCCGAGCCCGCGCCGCTGCCGGTCTGATCCGGGGCGGTATTACCGCACCCCGATAGGACTATTTCCAATACGCCCCTTTTGCCCCTGTTGCCGGTTCTATTCTTGGTGCCGTAATCAGCAGGGGCGAAAGGGGCTACGGTGCGTGCACTGACCACGGGGGCGACGAGAGGGCCGTCCCGCGATCCGGACCGGCGGTGGCGCTGATGCGTACCCGGTCGACCGGCGGGACCGTCGGCGTCGTCACGCTGGTGCTGGCCGCCCTGCTCGGGTCCGCGTACGCGCTCGGCCGCAGCATGATCCCCGACCCGCCCCGTCAGCCCCTCGGCGCGGCGGCGCAGATCGACGGTGCCCAGTACGGCGAACAACCCGCCGACCCGGCCGCGCCGCCCGCCACCCGCCCCGACGGGTCCGGCCCGCCCGACACCCCCACCGCCGGGGCCGACCCGGACGCGCCGCAGCCGGCCAGCGGCGGTGACGGCCCGTTCGGCAGCCACGCCAGCACCGGCACCGGTGAGGTCGCGCTGACCTTCGACGACGGCCCCGACCCGACGTACACCCCGCAGGTGCTGGAGGTGCTGCGCGCGTACGGGGTCAAGGCGACGTTCTGCGTGGTCGGCGAGAACGCCCAGGACCACCCGGACCTGATCCGCGCGATCGTGGCCGACGGGCACACCCTGTGCAACCACTCGTGGCAGCACGACGTGCTGCTCGGCAAGCGCTCCCCCGCCCTGATCCGGGCCGACCTGCTACGGACCAACGACGCCATCCACGCCGCCGTGCCGGACGCCCCGGTCAGCTACTTCCGGCAGCCCGGCGGGGCCTGGACCTACCCCGTGGTGTCGGTCGCCGAAGGGTTGGGGATGACCCCGCTGCACTGGACCGTCGACCCCAACGACTGGCAGGTCCCCGGGGCCGCGAAGATCACCGCCACGGTCTCCCGGGACACCGGGCCGGGCGCGGTCGTGCTCATGCACGACGCCGGTGGCGACCGGCAGGGCACCGTGGATGCGCTGCATCGCCTGCTGCCCGACCTGACCGGCCGGTTCCGGCTGGAGGCGCTACCGCCCGGCGGGGCCAACTGAGCAGTGGGGCCAACTACGCCGGCGGGGCCGACCGGGAGGGCGACGCCCGACTACGGTGGCGGGATGAGCAGCGTCGAACCGACCGTCGACCGGGTGGCCCGCACCGAACGCCTCACCCCGGACGAGGTGACCGAGGTGCTGGCCCTGGCCCGGCTCGGCGGCGACGCCGACGGGGCCGACCCGTTCGACGAGCACACCCTGCTGCGGCTGCGTGACCCGCACGCGCCGGCCGGGCACCTGACCGCCCGCGCCCCCGACGGCACCCTGACCGGGTACGCCCACCTGGACACCACCGAGCCGGAGTCCGGGGTCGGGGTGGAGCTGGTGGTGCACCCGGCGTTGCGGCGGCGGGGCACCGGGCGGGCGCTGGTCCGGGGCGTCCTCGCGGCGGCCACCGGCCCGCTGCGGGCCTGGGCGCACGGCGACCACCCGTCCGCCGCGGCGCTCGCCGTGGATCTCGGCTTCACCCGGGCCCGGGTGCTCTGGCAGATGCGCCGGCCGCTGACCGGGGCGGTGCCGCCGCCCCGCCTGCCGGACGGGGTGACGCTGCGCTCCTTCCGCCCCGGAGTCGACGACGACGCCTGGCTCGCGCTCAACGCCCGTGCCTTCGCCACGCACCCCGAGCAGGGCCGGTGGACCACCGACGACCTGCGCGCCCGGCTGGCCGAGCCGTGGTTCGACCCGGACGGTTTCCTGCTCGCCGTCGACGCCGCCGGGCGGCTGCTCGGCTTCCACTGGACCAAGGTGCACGAACAGGCGGGCTCGGCCCGTACCGGTGAGGTCTACGTGGTGGGGGTGGACCCGGACGCCCACGGCGGCGGCCTGGGCCGGGCGCTCACCACGGCCGGCCTGGCGTACCTGCGGGACCGGCGTGGGCTGGACCGGGTGATGCTCTACGTCGACGAGTCCAACAGCGCCGCCGTCTCGCTCTACGAACGGCTCGGGTTCGCCCGCTGGTGCGGGCACGTCAACTACCACCTGGGCTGACGATCCCCCGCCGACTCCACCCCGGCCGGTGACCGGCCGGGTCGCCGATCGGCGCGTCTCCGCGCGGTAACGGCAGGGCCACGCGCGGATAACGGCTGCCCGGATATATCGCATCAATGCGGATACCGGGACGGCAGTTCACCTAACGGACAACCCTCCCTCAGGCACCGGTCACCTTCCCGGCCGGGGCTGTTCATGCTCCGTTCACTTCCGACCGGCGAACCGTCTACCTGGCACTTCTAGCTTTCGTGTCAGCCGGTCAGCGCCGGCACTCGGGCCCCATCCGGGCGACCTGACCAAAGACGTGAAGGGAAACCCCTCAGGTGAAGCTCCAGCGGCACGGCGCCATTGCCTGCCTCGCTCTTACTGCGGTCCTCGGCCTCAGCGCCTGCGGCTCGGACAACAACGAGCCGGCCGGCGCCTCCGCCTCCGGCTCGGCCAGCGCGGCCGACTGCGGCAAGGGCACCCTGAACGCGCAGGGCTCCTCCGCGCAGAAGAACGCCATGGCTGAGTGGATCAAGGCGTACCAGCAGAAGTGCAGCGGCACCACGATCAACTACGAGTCGACCGGTTCGGGCGCGGGCATCCAGGCGTTCATCGCCGGCACCGCCGACTTCGCCGGTTCCGACTCCGCCCTCAAGCCGGAGGAGCAGCCGCAGGCCGACGCCAAGTGCACCGGCGGCGCGGCGCTCAACCTGCCGATGGTGATCGGCCCGGTCGCGGTCGTCTACAACGTCGGCGGCCTGGACAACCTCCAGCTCAAGCCGACCACCCTGGCGCAGATCTTCGCCGGCAAGATCACCAAGTGGGACGACCCGGCGATCAAGGCCGACAACCCGGACGCCACCCTCCCGGCCGCCCCGATCCAGACGGTGCACCGCTCCGACGAGTCGGGCACCACCGACAACTTCACCAAGTACCTGTCGAAGACCGCGCCGTCGGACTGGACCTTCGGCAACAACAAGGCGTGGAAGGCCCCCGGCGGCCTCGGCGCCCCCAAGTCCGACGGTGTCGCCTCCAAGGTCAAGAGCACCGAGGGCACGATCAGCTACGTCGAGTGGTCGTACGCCGAGAACTCCGGCCTGAAGAAGGCCAAGGTGCAGAACGGGGCCGGCGAGTACACCGAGCTGACCGCCGAGTCGGCCGGCAAGACCATCGCCGGGGCCAAGATCGAGGGCCAGGGCGACGACCTCAAGATGTCGATCGACTACACCACCAAGGAGGCCGGGGCGTACCCGATCGTCCTGGTGACCTACGAGATCGTGTGCAGCAAGGGCATCGCCGCCGACAAGCTGCCGCTGGTCAAGGGCCTGCTGGGCCACGCCGCCAGCGCCGAGGGCCAGGCCGATCTGGTCGAGCTGGGCTACGCCCCGCTGCCCGACTCGGTCCGGACCAAGGTCGAGGCCGCGGTCAAGAACCTGGCCTGAGCATCCCGAGCGACAACACCTCAAGTCGAAGCGAGCGCGCAGATGGGTGAAACCCCTCCCCGCTCGGCACACGCCGGCACCGGCGGACACCCCGTGACCCTGGGTCACGAGCGGTCCGCCGGTGCCTCGGCGCGTGTGGCCGAGGCACCAGTCAGCCCCCGTACCCCCGATGACGACCGTGGCCTCGGCGGAGGCGGCGGGCTGCCCCGGGCCCGCGCGTTCGGCGCGGAACGGGCGTTCCGTGGCGTGACCCTGGCCGCCGGCGTCGCCGTGCTGGTCATCATCGCGGCCATCGCGGTCTTCCTGATCGCCAAGGCCGTGCCGGCGCTGCGGGCCAACAGTGCGAACTTCTGGACCTTCGAGGGGTGGTTCCCCAACGACGATCCACCCACGTTCGGCATCGGCGCGCTCGCCTTCGGCACCGTGCTCACCGCCCTGCTGGCGCTGCTGGTCGCGGTGCCGGTGGCGCTGGGCATCGCCCTCTACCTGTCGCACTACGCGCCCCGGCGGCTCGGCACCGCGCTGGGCTTCGTCATCGACCTGCTGGCCGCCGTGCCGAGTGTGGTGTTCGGCCTGTGGGGGCGGGACTACCTGGTCGGGCCGGTCGCCGACCTGTCGGCCTGGCTGAACCGGTACTTCGGCTGGATCCCGATCTTCGGCGACGGCCCGTACGGCAACTCGATCCTGCTCGGCTCGCTGGTCCTGGCGATCATGGTGCTGCCGATCATCACCTCGCTCTCCCGTGAGGTGTTCCTCCAGACCCCGACGGCCAACGAGGAGGCCGCCCTCGCGCTGGGCGCCACCCGCTGGGAGATGTTGCGCACGGCGGTGCTGCCGTACGGCCGGCCGGGCATCATCGCCGCCGTCATGCTCGGCCTCGGCCGGGCGCTCGGCGAGACCATCGCGCTCGCGCTCACCCTCGGCTCGACGTACGCCATCTCGTTCAACATCCTCGCCAACGGCGGCAACAGCATCGCCGCGAACATCGCCAACCGGTTCGCGGAGGCGAACGAGACCGGCCGGGGCGCGCTCATCGCCTCCGGCCTGGTGCTCTTCGCGATCACGCTGGTCGTCAACATCACCGCGCGGGCGATCATCTACCGCCGCCGCGAGTTCACGGAGTCGGCCGCATGACCACCACCCTCACCCCCCGCCGTTCCCGCCCGCCGGCCCAGCCGGACAGCCTGCGGGCCCGCCGACTGCCCGGGTACGCCGCCCCCGCGCTGGCGGTGGCGGCCCTGCTGGTCGCCGCCGGCATCGTCTACGGTGTCGACCTCGGCGGCCCGGTCCTGGTCGTGGTGCTCGGCGCGGTGCTCTACCTGACCGGCCTCTTCGTCGCGGCGAACGCCGTGGAGGGCCGGCGCTCGGCCCGCAACCGGTTCTGGAGCGCGCTGATCCACTCCGCCCTCGTGCTGGCCGTGCTGCCGCTGGCCTCGGTGGTGTGGACGCTGGTCAGCAAGGGCACCGCCCGGCTCGACGGTGACTTCTTCGGCAGCTCGATGAACAACATCGGCGCCCGGGACGCCAACGGCGGCGCATACCACGCCATCGTGGGCACCCTGGAGCAGGTCGGCATCGCCACCGCGATCACCGTCCCGCTCGGCGTGCTCTGCGCGATCTACATCGTCGAGTACGGCCGGGGCCGGTTCGCCTTCACCATCCGGTTCTTCGTCGACGTGATGACGGGCATCCCGTCCATCGTCACCGGCCTGTTCGTGCTGGCCTTCTGGGTGCTGATCGTGTCGCCGTGGTTCAACGACGGCCAGCCCGGCTTCTCCGGCTTCGCCGCCGCCCTCGCGTTGAGCGTGCTGATGCTGCCCACGGTGGTCCGTTCCACCGAGGAGATGCTGCGGCTGGTCCCCGCACCGCTGCGGGAGGGCGCGTACGCCCTCGGCGTGCCGAAGTGGAAGACCATCCTGCGGGTGGTGCTGCCGACCGCGCTGCCCGGCATCGTCACCGGCATCATGCTCTCCATCGCGCGGGCCGCCGGTGAGACCGCCCCGGTGCTGCTCGTCGCCGGTGGTGGTGCGGCGATCAACTTCAACCCGTTCGAGAACAACCAGTCGTCGCTGGCCCTCTTCGTCTACCAGCAGGCCGGCGAGGCGTCGAAGTACTCCCCGGCACGGGCCTGGACCGCGGCGTTGACCCTGGTCGTCCTCGTGCTCGTCCTGACCGTCGCCGCGAAGCTGCTGGCCCGCCGCAACCGGCTCGGCCGATGAACCCCGGAGGTACCACCATGGCCAAGCGCATCGACGCCACCGACGTGACCGCGTACTACGGCGGTTTCAAGGCGATCGAGAACATCAACCTGACGGTCGAGCCGAAGACGGTCACCGCCCTGATCGGGCCGTCCGGCTGCGGCAAGTCGACCTTCCTGCGGTCGATCAACCGGATGCACGAGGTGCTGCCGGGCGCCCGGGTCGAGGGCAGCCTGACCATCGACGGCCAGGACGTCTACCACCGTGACGTCGACGTGACCGCCGTCCGCCGCATGATCGGCATGGTGTTCCAGCGCCCGAACCCGTTCCCCACCATGAGCATCTTCGAGAACGTGGTGGCCGGGCTGCGGCTCAACGGGGTCCGCCGGAAGTCCATCCTGGACGAGGCCGCCGAGAAGGCGCTGCGCGCGGCGAACCTGTGGGACGAGGTCAAGGACCGCCTCGGCAAGCCCGGCGCGGGCCTTTCCGGCGGTCAGCAGCAGCGGCTGTGCATCGCCCGGACCATCGCGGTCGAGCCGCAGGTCGTGCTGATGGACGAGCCCTGCTCGGCGCTGGACCCGATCTCGACGCTGGCCATCGAGGACCTGATGTTCCAGCTCAAGGACAAGTTCACCATCATCATCGTCACCCACAACATGCAGCAGGCGGCCCGGGTCTCCGACCGCACCGCCTTCTTCTCGATCGAGAAGACCGGCGACCCCGGCCGGCTGATCGAGTACGACAACACCCAGAAGATCTTCAGCAACCCCGGCCAGAAGAAGACCGAGGACTACATCACCGGCCGCTTCGGCTGACCACCGCCTGCTCCGCTGAGCCGGTGGGCGTGCGGGGTGGCGGCGTCCCTGCGGGCGACCGCCGAAGCTGCGGGGCGGGGTCCCGGAACACTCCAGCGGACCCTTTCGACCTGATGACGTCGACGACTCACCAGGCCGACGGCAACACCAGGCCGACGGCAGCACCAGGCCGACGGCAACACCAGGCCGACGGCAGCACCAGGCCGACGGCAGCATCGAACCTGCGGCAAGACCAGGCCGGCCGCCTGGACGGGTCGCCTGCCCGGTGCAACGGCGAACTGCCCGCGCTGGCGGCGCTGGTGGGTCGCCAGCAATCCTGGTGTCGCCCGCCGCGCTGGTGAGTCGCCAGCGTCATCAGGTCGAAAGGATCCGAGGTGGACCTGTGGGGGCGGACGCGGTGGGACCGGGTGCGGTGGGCCGGCGGCAGCCGCACCGCCCACGAGACGCGGGGCGTGGCCGGGGCGGATTCAACCGGAGTCAGGCGAGGGTGAAGTGCGGGGTGCCGTCCTCGGCGACGTGGAGGCGGGGGGTCACCGGGGTGGCCGCGTCCCGGGCCGCAGAAGCACGCGCCACCGCCGCCACGCCGCCGGCTGACTCAGCAGCACCGTCAGCAGCGGCGGCCACCTCGGCCAGGGTGACCAGGGTGGGCGGGAGCATGGTCAGCTCGCCGGCCCGTGCCCGGGCCAGGGCGTCCGCCGGGCGGACCCACATGGTGTGGTCGGCCTCCCCGGAGACATCCCGGGTCCGCTGCCCCCGGGGCAGCAGAGCGACGAAGAAGTACGTGTCGAAGCGGCGCGGCTCGAACTCCGGGGTGATCCACCGGCTCCACGGCAGCAGCAGGTCGGACCGCAGGGTGAGCCGCCGCTCGGCGAGCAGCCCGCCGAAGCCCCGCCGGCGTGCCTCCAGATCCTGCCGTGCGGCCTCCCAGTCGTCGCCGCTGACGTCGCCCACCACGGTGTCCGGGTCGGGCCCGGCCAGCAGCACCCCGGCCTCCTCGAAGACCTCCCGCGCGGCGGCGCACACCACCGCCCGGGCGGCGTCCGGCGTGACGCCCAGCCGCCCCGCCCAGGTTGCCGGGTCGGGGCCGGCCCAGTCCGGGTGCGCCTCGGAGTCCGACGGGTCGACACCGCCGCCGGGGAAGGCGTACACCCCGCCGAAGGTCATCGCGGCGACCCGGCGGATGACGTACACCTCGAAGTCGGTGCCGGCCGGGCGGAGCAGCAGCACGGTGGCCGCGACCCGGGGCGTCGCCGGGGTGCCGCCCTCGGCGTGGAACCGACGGGCGTGCTCGACCAGGGCCGGCGGGGCGGGGAAACCGGTGCCGTCGATCGTCATGCGCCGAGCCTAGCCCCGCCGCCCGGACCGACCCGGGGCCGCCGACCCCGCGTCGGCGGCGGGCGACCAGCGGCGGGCTAGCGTGGGCCCATGACACGTTGGGGGATTCTGTCCACCGGCCACATCGCCGGCCGGTTCGCCGAGGACCTCCGGCTGGTGCCGGGGGCCGAGCTGGTCGCGGTCGGCTCACGGACCATCGGGAGCGCCGAGCAGTTCGCCGGCCGGTACGGGGCCGAGCGGGCATACGGCTCGTGGGCCGAGCTGGCGGCCGACGACGGGCTGGACGCGATCTACGTGGCCACCCCGCACGCCGCCCATCACGAGGCCGCCCGGATCTGCCTGGAGGCCGGGCGGGCGGTGCTGTTGGAGAAGCCGTTCACCCTGGACCTGGCCACCAGCACCGAGCTGGTCGAGCTGGCGCGGGCCCGGGGGGTCTTCCTGATGGAGGCCATGTGGATGCGCTGCAACCCACTGATCCTGCGCCTGGTCGAGCTGGTCCGGGCCGGGGCGATCGGCGAGGTGACCAGTGTGCGGGCCGACTTCGGGGTGGCCGGGCCGTTCCCGCCCGAGCACCGGATGCGTAACCCGGCGCTCGGCGGCGGCGCCCTGCTGGACCTCGGCGTCTACCCGGTGAGCCTGGCCCACCTGCTGCTCGGCGTGCCGCAGCACGTGCAGGCGTGGGCGAAGCTCAGCCCGGAGGGGGTGGACGAGAACACCGGCATCGTCTTCGGGTACGACTCGGGCGCGGTCGCCACGCTGGGCTGCGGCATGGTGGGGGCGACCCCGCTGACCGCCGCGATCACCGGCAGCACCGGCCGGATCGAGTTGCCCGAGCCGTTCTTCCGGCCCGGTTCGGCGGTGCTGCACCGGGCCGGTGCCGAGCCGGAGACGCTCACCGACGACCCGGCCGGCGGCGGCTACCAGTACGAGGCCGCCGAGGTGCAGCGCTGCCTGGCGGCCGGGCTGACGGAGAGCCCGCTGGTGCCGCACGCGGTCACGCTGGAGGTGATGGGCCTGCTGGACGACATCCGGGCCCGGATCGGCGTCGACTACGGCTGAGCACGTCGTCGCCGAGGGGCGCCCGGACCGGGTGCCCCTCGGCGACGACTGTCAGAACAGCGGGCGGACCAGTAGGTAGGTGAGGCAGGCGATCAGCGCGGCGGCCGGGAACGTGATGATCCAGGCGAGCACGATGTTGCCTGCCACGTTCCAGCGGACGGCGGAGAGCCGCTTGGTCGCGCCCACCCCCATGATCGCCGAGGTGATCGTGTGGGTGGTGGAGATCGGGGCCTTGAGCACCAGGGCGTTGAAGTAGAGCACCGCGCTGGCCACCGTCTCGGCCGCGAAGCCCTCCGGCGGACCCAGGTCAATGATCTTGCGGCCGAGGGTCCGGATGATCCGCCACCCACCGGCGTACGTGCCGAGCGCCAGCATGGTCGCTGAGGTCCAGAAGACCCAGTTCGGGATGTGCGTCTTGTCGTCCTGGAAACCGCCGGTGTAGAGGGCCAGCACCACGATGCCCATGGTCTTGGCCGCGTCCTGCATGCCGTGGCCCACCGACATGGCCGCCGCCGAGGCGGTCTGCGCCCAACGGAAGCCCCGGTTGAGCTTGCCCGGCTGCCCCTTACGGAACGCCCACAGGATGGCCAGCATCAGCAGGTAACCGAGGGTGAGCCCGACGATCGGGGACAGCACCATCGGCAGGATGACCTTCTCGCCGATGGTGACCCACTGCACCACGCCGCCGGTGGAGAGCAGGGTCGCCCCCACCAGACCACCGAACAGCGCGTGCGACGACGACGAGGGCAGGCCGAAGTACCAGGTGATCAGGTTCCAGGCGATGGCGCCGAGCACCCCGGCGAAGACCACCCCGAGACTGCCCACGCCGGTCGGGAGGGTGACCAGGCCGTCGCCGACGGTCTTGGCGACCCCCGCGCCGAAGTGCGCGCCGACGAAGTTGCCGACCGCCGCCAGGAGCAGGGCGATCCGGGGGGTCAGCGCCCGGGTGGAGACGCTTGTCGCGATCGCGTTGGCAGCGTCGTGGAAGCCGTTGGTGTAGTCGAACGCCAGGGCCACCGCGATCACCGCCAGCACGGCGATGAGTTCGGGACTCACAGGATCAGGACTCCTTGACCGCGATGGTCTCGACTGTGTTCGCCACGTGCTCGAAGGCGTCGCAGGCGGCCTCCAGCTCGTCGGCGACCTCCTTCATCTTCAGCACGGTCAGCGCGTCGTACTCACCGGAGAAGAGCCGGACCAGCAGCATCCGGTACGCCTGGTCGCCGTCGTTCTCCAGCCGGTTGCACTCGATCCAGTAGTCCTCGAGATCCTTCATCGACTTCAGCCGGGGCATCGCCTCCGCGGTCAGCTTGGCCTGGAGGTCGAGCACGTTGACCAGCTCGTGCAGCTCGCGCGGCAGCGACGGGAGCTTGGTGAGCCCGTAGAGGTAGAGCAGGTTGCCGACCGCCTCCAGGTGGTCCATCACGTCGTCGAGCAGCGAGCCCAGCCGGTAGATGTCCTCCCGGTCGAACGGGGTGATGAAGGTGGAGTTGATCTTCTTGTAGAGATCGTGGGTGATCTGGTCGCTGTCGTGCTCGACCTCGGTCAACCGCTCGCTCACCGACTGCACGTCGACGCCGGGCAGGGCCAGCTCGTTGAGCAGCTCGGTGCCCTTCACCAGGTTCTGCGCGGCCCTGGTGAAGAGCTCGTAGAAAGCGCCCTCGGTGGGACGGAAGGAAAACTTCACAGCACGGACCTCGTCGTGTCGGTGGAAGGGTGGCCGCCGCCCAGGGGGCGTCCGCTGATGCATGCTAGGTACCCCACCGGAGCGGGTCTCCGCCGGCCTACCCCTGGTCAGAACCGATTCACCGCTCGTTCATCTGCTGTTCACCTCGGCCGTCACCACCGCCACTCGCCAACCGCTGGCGCTCCCGTTCCACGTCGAAACCGGCAGCCGGATACCCCAGATCAAGACCCTCGAACGTCTCCCGCAGCAGGTGCGCCACCGCCCAGTCCCGGTACCACTTGCGGTCCGCCGGGACCACGAACCAGGGCGCGGCGTCCGAGTCGCACCGCCCCAGCGCCTCCGCGTACGCGGCCTGGTAGTCGTCCCAGCGGGCCCGGGAGTCGAGGTCGCTCGGCTGGTACTTCCAGTACTTCGTCGGGTCGGTCAGCCGCTCCGACAACCGCTGCGCCTGCTCGTCCGGCGAGATGTGCAGCATCACCTTGACCACGGTCACCCCACCGTCGGTCAACTCCCGCTCGAAGGCGTTGATCTGGTCGTAGCGGGCCCGCCAGGTCTGCTCCGGCACCAGCGCGTCGACCCGGGCCACCAGCACGTCCTCGTAGTGCGAGCGGTTGAACACCCCGACGTACCCGGGCGGGGGCAACGCCCGGCGGACCCGCCACAGGAAGTCGTGCCGCAACTCCTGCCGGGTCGGCGGGCCGAACGAACGGATGTGCAGGCCGAGCGGGTTCATCGCGCCGGCCACCCGCTTCACCGTGCCGTCCTTGCCCCCGCAGTCCATCGCCTGGAGCACCAGCAGCAGCCGACCCGGCCGGCCCCGGCCCAGCCGCGCCCCGTCCCGGGCCGGAGCCGACACCGACGGGCCCGGTTCACCGGCCGCCCGCGCGGTGGCGAACAGCATCTCCTGCTGCCGGGCCAGTCCGACGCCGATCAGTTCCACCTGCCGGCGGGCCCACGGCTTTCGGTCCCGGCCCCGGCCCGCCGCGGCGGGCAGGCCCGGGGTGGCCCGGGGATCGACCGCCCCCAGGTCGACCGGGCCGCCACCACCGGGCACCCGCAACAGCTCCCGCATCGTCGCCCCCTCGGGTACGACGACCTCCGTCTCCTCGTCTGCGCGCATCCCCCGATCCTCGCCCACCACCGCACCGGTCGCCTCCCGGGCGTCGGTCGGGGCACGCCCGGTCAGACCACCAGGGCCAGCCACTTCCGGTACGACGACGCGAACGGCTCGGTGCCGTCACCGAGGGCGGTGAGCAGCTTCGCCGCCGCCGCCTGCGCCTGCGCCACCACGTCGTCCGGGTAGCCGAACCGGACCCGGTGCTCGGCGAACTCGTCCTCGTCGCGCAGCTCCACCAGGCCGGTGGTCCGGCGGCGTACCACGTCCAGGTCGAGGTCGACCAGGTGGACGGTGTCGTCGCCCTCCCAGCGGGCCGGGGTGGCGATGTCGCAGTAGACCTCGCTGGTCCTCGGCGGCGGGTTGAACATGCCCGTCCACCAGGCGTGGTGCGGCACCAGCAGGACGAAGGGGATCTGCTCCACCGAGGGCCGGCCGTGGTAGACCGACGCGGTGCCCTCGGTCACCCCCAGCCACACCCCGAGGTCGTCCTCGGCCAGCCGGCGGGCCGGGTAGTCGCGGTGGGCGCTGCCGTCGTACTTGCGGTAGATCACGCGGACCACGTCGCTCGGCATGAATCGCACCCTAGCCGATTCCGACCCCTCCCCGCCGCAGCGAGTTGACCCGTCCGAGGTCACGACAATCCGGACGGTGACCGCGCCACGCGGGGAGGCGGGGGCACGTCCACTGTCGGCGGCGGCGGGTACCGTCGCACGGTGACTCCGCCCCGTACCGCCGCCGGCCCCAGCACCCCCTCGGCCCGCTCCGGCCGACGGCGCGGTGGACGGCCGAGCGGCACCGAACTGCTGGCGGCGGCGGTCGGCGCGGTGCCCGGCGGCGCGACCCGGCCGGGCCAGCAGCAGATGACCGAGGCCATCGAACGCAGCGTCGCCGCCCGCGAGCACCTGCTGGTGCAGGCGGGCACCGGCACCGGCAAGTCGCTGGCCTACCTCGCCCCCGCACTGACCGTGGACGGGCCGGTGGTGGTCTCCACCGCCACCCTGGCGTTGCAGTCCCAACTGGTCGAGCACGACCTGCCCCGGCTGGCCGACGCGGTCGAGCCGCTGCTCGGCCGCCGCCCGACCTTCGCCGTGCTCAAGGGGCGGCACCACTACCTCTGCCTGGCCCGGCTGGACAACTCCACCGAGGACGAGCCGGAGGACACCCTCTTCGACGCCCCCGCCGAGCGGCCCGGCGGCGGGACGAAATGGCTCGGCGAGGCCGGCCGGATCGGTAAGCAGATCCAGCGGCTGCGCGACTGGGCCGAGAAGACCGACACCGGCGACCGGGACGAGCTGGACCCGGGCGTCGACGACCAGGCGTGGCGGCTGGTCTCGATGCCGGCCCGCGAGTGCGTGGGGGCGTCGCGCTGCCCGTTCGGCCAGGAGTGTTTCGCCGAGGCGTCCCGGGCCCGCGCCCGCGAGGCCGACGTGGTGGTCACCAACCACAGCCTGCTCGCGGTGGACATGCTGGCCGGCCGGCACATCGTGCCGCCGCACAGGCTGCTGATCGTCGACGAGGCGCACGAGCTGGCCGACCGGGTCTCCTCGGCGGCCCAGGCGGAGCTGGTGCCGGAGCAGATCGACCGCTCCGCCCGGCGGGCCCGCCCGCTGCTGCGGCCGGACGTCGCCGACCGGCTCACCGAGGCCGGTGACGCGCTCGCCGTCGGGCTGGCCGAGGCCCCGGCCGGCCGGCTCACCGGCGGCCTGCCCGGCCCGCTGCGCGAGGCGTGCACTCTGCTGGACGCGGCCACCCGGGCCGCCCTCGACGCGATCGGCGACGTCAAGGCCGACGATCCGGACCCGGTCCGCAAGCAGCAGGCCAAGGCGGTGCTCGACGAGCTGTCGACCACCGCGCAGCGGCTGCTGGAGGAGGCCGACCACGATGTCGCCTGGGTGGAGAAGCCGGACAACGGCAGCCGCCGGGCGCTGGTGGTCGCGCCGCTGTCCGTCGCCGGCACCCTCGCCACCCACCTGTACGACGAGCGCACGGTGGTGGCCACCTCGGCGACCCTGGCACTGGGCGGCCGGTTCGACACGGTGGCGCGGGCGCTGGGCCTGGAGGCGCCGCCGCCCGCCCCGCCGTCCCCGGCCGCCGCCGCGCTGGCCACCGCCACCGCCGGCCGGTCGACCGGCGTCGTCGGCGGTACGGCGGTCGGGGCCGCCGGCCCGGATGCCGGCGGGGTGGCGAGCGCCCCGGGCAGCCGGGCCGCCACCGGCGTCGTGCCGGCCACGTCGGGGCCGGGCTGGTCGTCGCTCGACGTCGGCTCACCGTTCGACTACGCCCGGCAGGGGATCCTGTACGTCGCCGCGCACCTGCCCCGGCCCAGCGTCTCCGGGCTGCCCGAGGCGGCCGGCGAGGAGTTGCTGCGGCTGGTCGGCGCGCTCGGTGGCCGTACCCTCGGGCTGTTCTCCTCCCGGCGGGCCGCGCAGCAGGCGGCGGAGCTGCTGCGGGCGCGCACCGACCTGCCGGTGCTGCTCCAGGGCGAGGAGGCGTTGCCGCTGCTGGTGCGGCGGTTCCGCGAGGAACGGTCGAGTTGCCTGTTCGGGGTGATGTCGCTCTGGCAGGGGGTGGACGTGCCGGGCGACTCGTGCCAGCTCGTGGTGATCGACAGGCTGCCCTTCCCGCGCCCCGACGAGCCGCTGGCGGCGGCCCGCGCGGCGGCGGTGGACGCGGGCGGCGGGTCCGGCTTCTCGGCGGTCAGCGTGCCGATCGCGGCGGTCCGGCTGGCGCAGGGGGTGGGCCGGCTGATCCGGGCCACCGGTGACCGGGGGGTGGTCGCGGTCCTCGACTCGCGGCTGGAGACGGCGCGCGGCTACGGGCCGTTCCTGCGCCGCTCGCTGCCCCCGTTCTGGTACACCACCCGGCCGGAGGTGGCCCGGGGCGCACTGGAGCGCCTGGCCAAGCTCTGACCCCGCAACGGCGGGCCGCCCGCTCCCCGGCGGGGAACGGGCGGCTTGCGGGGTCGGTCGTACCGTTGCCGGTCAGGGGGCCTGGGAGGCGACCACCACGGCGTCCGGTGGGGTGTCCGGCACGCTGCGGGCGGCGAGCCGGCGGACGGCCGTGTTGAGCACCGCGATCAGCGGCACCGCGACCAGCGCGCCGGTGATGCCGGCGAGCACCACCCCGGCGGCGATCCCGATGATCACCGCGAGCGGGTGGATGGCCACCGCCCGACCCATGATCAACGGTTGCAGCAGGTGCCCCTCGACCTGCTGCACGCCGATCACCACGCCCAGGATGATCAGGGCGGTCACCGGGCCGCTGTCGACCAGCGCCACCAGCACCGCCACCACCCCGGAGAGGAACGCGCCGACGATCGGGATGAACGCGCCGAGGAAGACCAGCGCCGCCAGTGGGAAGGCGAACGGGACGTCGAAGACGACCAGGAAGATGCCGATGCCCACCGCGTCGATGAACGCCACCAGCACGGTGGCCCGCACGTACGCGCCGAGCGTCGCCCAGGAGGCCCGGCCGGCGTCGTCGACCTTCCACCGGGCAGCGACCGGCAGCAGACGGACCAGGAACCGCCAGATCCGGCTGCCGTCGCGCAGGAAGAAGAAGGTGGCGAAGAGCACCAGGACCGCACCGGTCAGCACCTCGGCCAGGGTGGTGGCGGTGGCCAGCGCACCGCTGGTGAACCTCTCGGTGTTGCCGTTGATCCAGCCCTGCGCCTCTTCGATGTAGCGGTTGAGCTGGCTGTCCGACAGGTGCAGCGGGCCGGTCTTGAGCCAGTCCTGGATCTGCCGGACACCCTGCGACGACTTCTCGCTCAGCTCCGGCACCCCCTGGATGAACTCGTTGACCACCAGGGTCAGCGTGCCGAAGACCGCGACCAGCCCGCCGACCAGCACCACGGCGGTGGCCAGCGACCGGGGGAACCGGGCCCGCAGCAGCCAGCCCACCGCCGGGGCGAGCAGCGCGGAGAGCAGCAGCGCGACCGCCAACGGGATGATCACGATGCTGATCGTCCCGACGATCCTCAGCAGCGCCCAGGTGACCACGCCGATCACGATCAACCGCCACGACCAGGCGGCGGCGATCCGCAGCGCGTGCGGCACGTCGGCGTCGTCGCGGCTGGAGGTGGAGTTGTGCATGGCCGCCGGGGGTTCGGCCCCGACCACCGTCGCCGACGGGGCGGCCGGCGGACCGGGGGACGCGGGCGTGGCCACTGCGGCCCCCTCGGGCGCGTCGGCCGGATCGGCACGCCCCGCGCGGACCGACTCCCGTCCGGACTCGTACGCGCGGCGGAGTCGGCCGCGTACCCGCTCGAAGCGGCTCAAGCGCACCTCCTGAGAAACGACACCGGGACGCCCACGGCGACGGCCCGGACAGGGTACGTCCGTACGACCGCCACCGTAGGGCAGTTCCGCCACTCATTGCCCTGTGCCGCATCTGCTCAACCACCGGATCGACGCCCCCGGGCCACACGGTAGCGTCGTGGCGTGACCGCCGACCCGAACCTCGACACCGGCCTGCCGATCCGCCTGCTGCACGACCGGGTGCTGGTCAGGCAGGACGGCAGCGAGGGCGAACGCCGCTCCACCGCAGGCATCGTCATCCCGGCCACCGCCGCCGTCGGCAAACGGTTGGCCTGGGCCACCGCCGTGGGGGTGGGCCCGCACGTACGCGCCGTCGTGGCCGGCGACCGGGTGCTGTTCGACCCGGACGACCGTTCCGAGGTCGAACTGCACGGCCGGGGCTACGTGCTGCTGCGCGAGCGGGACGTGCACGCCGTCGCCGCGGAACGGGTGGAGAGCGAGTCCACCGGCAGCACCGGCCTCTACCTGTAGCTCCGGTCTCTCCCGGGGCCCTCGGGAGCCGTCCCGGGCGACCTACCGGTTTGTCCCGCTTCCCGGCGGGAAGCCAGGCCCGTCACAGGTGCCCTGGGGAGGGACGATGCCGGTTCTCGTGAAGAAGGTGCTGCTCTGGGGCAGCGTCGCCTTCCTGATCTACTTCATGGCGTTCCGCCCGGACGGGGCCGCCCAGATGTTCAAGGGGATCGGGGCGGCCCTGATGGCGATGGCCCAGGGCCTCGGCGACTTCCTCACCACCCTGATGACCTGACTCCGCCCGCCGGGCCGACCCCGCCGGGGGCCGGTCGACGGCCGGGGCCGGCCGGGGCCGGCCGGTCAGCGCCCGGGGCCGGGCGGCCAGGGGGCGGCCGGGCGGGGACCGTACCAACCGGGCGGGCCGTAGCCGGCCGGGTAGGCCGGGGGCGGCGGCGGGGCCAGGACCACCGGGATCGGCACCACAGGCGAGTCCGGGGCGTCGACGACCCGCTGCGTGCCGTCCGGGAAGCGCAGGTGGTAGCGCTGCCCGTCCCAGACCCCCACCGGCGTCTGCGGGTCCCGACCGACGAAGAACGACCGGTACGCCGCGATCGTCTCCAGCAGCTGCCGCTCCTCCCGCAGGGTGTTCTCCCGCTCCGCAGGCTTGCGGTCCAGGCCGCGCCGCATCCCGTCGCGCAGCAGCGCCAGCCGGGTCGCGGCGAACTGGTACCCGCGCATCGCGCGCAGCCCGGCGTCCCCACCGACCCGCCGCGCCCAGGTCCGGGCGGCGTGCCGGCGGCCCAGGCTGCCCAGGGCGGCCACCTCGGGCGGGCTCAACCAGCCCGCCCGCACGTAGTCGGGCAGGGTCCGCTCGGTGAGCCGCCCTTCCCAGGCGCGCAGCCAGACCGCGAAGCCGACCATGCCGAAGAAGATCGGCACCATCACCGCGACCATCCCGTAGAAGAAGATCACCGCCTGGCCGGTGGCCTGCACCAGCGTCGGGATCAGGTTCCAGGTGCCGTGCAGCATCATCGCCAGCAGCAGGCCGGCGACCGGGGCGAGCACCCGGACCCGCCGGTCGGCGGTGCGGGCGGCGATGCCCAGCCCCACCCCGGTCATCGAGGTGAACAGCGGGTGGGCGAAGCCGAAGAAGAGGATCCGCGAGATGAAGATGACGATGACGTTGCGCACACCGGTGGCCGGCCCCCACTGGTCGACGCCCGAGGCGTACCCGAGACCACCCAGGTAGAGGATGTTCTCCACCATGGCGAACCCGACGGCGGACAGCCCGCAGTAGACCAGGCCGTCGGTGATCCCGGACCACTCCTTGCGACGGAAGATCAGCAGCAGGATCGGGCCGAGCGCCTTGGTCAGCTCCTCGATGAACGGGGCCACCAGCACGCCGGTCAGCGACGACGAGACCCCCCAGTCCTTGAACAGGGCGGCGAAGCTGTTGTTGACGGTCAGCGACGCGGCGGTCGAGACGAACGCGCCCCAGGCGAAGCAGAAGATCAGGTACTTCAGCGGTTCGGGTTCGTACCGGTCGAGCCAGAGGAAGCAGGCCACCAGGACCGGCACCGGCAGGATCGCCGCGGCCACCCCGACCAGCAGCGCGTCCAGACCCAGGTTGGAGCCGAGCGTGTAGAGCATGTAGACCGCGCAGGCCGCGATCAGCAGCACCACCCCGGCCAGCACCAGGACCCGCCGCCAGCCGAGCCGGCGCAGCGGCATCCGGGGCGCGGCGTCCGGCGACGGTACGGCGGGCGCGGGCGGCGGCGGGGGCCCGCCGGGCGGGGTGTCGGCCATGTGGATCAGCGTAGTCATCCCCGGCCCGTTCGGCCGGGCTCTCCCGGCGTCCGACGGCACGGTCCACGGCCGGGTCAACCCAGGGGCGGGGCGGTCGGGGGTTTCGGGGCGGCGTGCTGCTCGGCCGGACCGCCGCCCGGTTTGTCCTTGTCGCCGAACGCCTGCCGGATCAGCCGGTTGGCGTCCTCCTGCTCGATCCCCGAGGCGACCAGTAGGTCACTGGCGGTGGTACGCACCTGGGCGATCACCACGCTGCCGGAGAACCCGACCCCCTGGTCGTACGCCCGGCCGGCCTCGCTGACCGCGCGCAGCGACCGTTCCCGGGCCCGCTCCGGCTCGTCCCCGACCGCGAACTCGTGCCGCAGCAGGCGGACCGACTCGGCCAGGTGGACCACCGCGTCCGGCATCGGGTCGGGCACCGGCTCGTCGTCCTCGATCATGGTGACCGACCGCCGGATCAGGGTGCCGCTGTTGCGCATCGCCCGGTCGATCGGGTCGGCCGCCTCGGCGTAGTGGGTCAGTTCGCTGCGCCGGTGCCAGCGGGCCGGGGAGAGCGTGCTGGTCTCCTTCGCCCCCTCGATGGCCTCGGTGAAGGTGGCCAGTTCCTCCTTGTTCTCGCGCAGCCGGTCCAGCGCCCGCTGGGCGGCGCCCCGGTCCCGGTCGCGCAGCGCCTGGGCGCAGACGTCGAGCTGGTCGGCGAGCAGGTCCAGCGCCGGCCGGGCCGCCCGGTTGATCACCCGCAGCGGGTTGAGCGGCAGCAGGATCGCGGTGACCAGCAGGGCGATGCCGCCGCCGACGAACGCGTCGACGAACCGGGGCAGCTCCAGATCCTCGGTGGACGGGCTCAGCGTGACGATCAGCACGGCGGTCGCGGCGGCCTGGATCACCACCGCGACGCTGGCCCCGAAGAAGGTGGTGAGCACGATCGCCGCGGTCACCACCAACCCGAGCTGCCAGCCTCCGGTGCCGAGGAAGTAGATCAGCACGTCGCCGAGGAACACCCCCACCGCCACCCCGACGATCAGCTCCACGGTCCGGCGCAGCCGCTGGCCCACCGAGGCGGCCAGGGTGCCGACCGCCGAGATCGGCGCGAACACCGGTTGCGGGTTGCCCAGCAGGTGGTGCGACACGATCCAGGCCAGCGCGGCGGCCAGCCCCGCCTGCACGGCCAGGCCCATCGCCAGGTGCACCTGGTGCAGCCGGTCGCGCAGGGTGGCCCGGCCCCGGTGGCGCAGGTAGGTCACCGCCTCGGCGATCCGCGCGGTGTCGACGTCGTCCCCGGCGTCACGCAGCCCGGTCCGATGCAGCAGTGACGGTCGTCGGTCCCGGGCCAGCGCCATGGCGGGGACTACCCGCGCCACCACGGTTCATCCCTGCGGCAGAATCGTCCGGGTGACCGAGCTGATCGACAGGTGGGTGGCGGCGGCGCTCGCCGCCGGGGCCGCCGCCGGGCCGGCGCTCACCGCCGCCGGGGCCGACCTGCTCAACCGCTGGCGGGAACCGCACCGGCGCTACCACACGGAGCACCACCTGCGGGCGGTGCTGGACCTGGTCGACCGGCACGCCGACCTGGCCGACCGGCCGGAACGGGTCGCGCTCGCCGCCTGGACGCACGACGCCGTCTACGACCCGCGCGCCGCCGCTGACGCCAACGAACGGGCCAGCGCGGAACTGGCCGGCACCCTGCTCACCGGCCTGGGGGTGCCGGCCGTCACGGTGGCCGAGGTGTGCCGGCTGGTGCTGCTCACCACCGGGCACCGGGTCACCCCGGGTGACCGCGACGGCGCGCTGCTCTGCGACGCCGACCTGGCCGTCCTGGCCACACCCCCCGAGGTGTACGACGGGTACGCCGCCGCGATCCGCGCCGAGTACGCGCACGTGCCCGAGGCGGACTTCCGTACCGGCCGGGCGCGGGTCCTCGACGGGCTGCTCGCCCTGCCCGCCCTGTTCCGGTCGCCCCCGCTGGCCGCCCGGTGGGAGGAACCGGCCCGCGCCAACCTCCGCCGCGAGCTGGCCGGGCTGCACTGATCCAGCTGCCAGGCGTCCGGCTGTCCGGCGTCAGCGGTGGGCGAGGTCCCCGGGCAGGCCGAGGTGCCCGGGGGCGGCGGGACGGTTGAGGTGTTTGGGGCGGCGCAGGCCGGAGGCGTACAGCAGGCGGACGATCTCCCGGCTGGGCACCACCCGGGCGCCGAGCCACACCGCCACGGCGAACCGGTCGGCGGGGATGTCGTAGTGGTCCCGGTCGAACCCGCGCCGGGGCACCCCCAGCGTCTCGGCGAACACGTGCAGCTCGGCCGGGGAGACATCGCTGATCAGGTGCGACCAGAGCCGACCGCGCCACGGCCAGGCGGGCCGGTCCAGGTACAGCATGGCGGCCAATCTAGCCGCCGGTTAGCCTCGGCCGCATGGCTGGCTCCCCCCTCCTCGACGACCTGCGGGCGGCCCTCGGCGACGAGGCCGTCCTCACCGACCCGGACCTGCTCCGGCTGCACCGGCGCGACGAGGCGGACCTCTGCGCCGCCGGCACGCCGCTGGTGGTCGTCCGCCCCCGGGACACGGCACAGGTGGTGGCGGTGGTCCGGGCGGCGGCCCGGCACGGCGTACCCGTGGTGCCGCAGGGGGCACGGACCGGCCTGGCCGGCGCGGCGAACGCGGTGGACGGCGCGGTGGTGGTGAGCACCGTCGCGATGACCGCGATCCGCGAGATCGACCCGGTGGCCCGGATCGCCGTGGTGCAGCCGGGCGTGGTGAACGCCACGCTGGCCCGCGCCGTCCGGGAGCAGGGCCTTTACTATCCGCCCGACCCGGGGTCCTGGGAGTCCTCCACCATCGGCGGCAACGTCTCCACCAACGCCGGGGGGATGTGCTGCGTCAAGTACGGGGTGACCACCGAGTACGTCCTCGGGCTGGAGGTGGTGCTGGCCTCCGGTGAGGTGCTGCGCACCGGTAGGCGTACCGCCAAGGGCGTGGCCGGGTACGACCTGACCCGGCTCTTCGTCGGCGCGGAGGGCACCCTCGGCGTGATCACCGAGGTCACCGTGGCGCTGCGGCCCGCGCCGGAGGAGTCGTTGACCATGGTGGCGGTCTTCGGCTCGACCGCCGGGGCGGGTACGGCGGTGGCCGGGATCGCCGAGCGGGGGCTCACCCCGAGCCTGCTGGAGCTGCTGGACCGCACGCACCTGCGGGCGATCGAGGCGTACCGGCCGATGGGGTTGCGGACCGACGCGCAGGCGCTGCTGCTCGCCGCCGCCGACACCGGCCCCCGGGCGGCGGACGACCTGGCCCGGGTCGCCGAGGTCTGCGCGGCGGCCGGCGCGCAGGAGGTCTACGCGGCGACCGACGCGGTGGAGGCGGCGGCGCTGCTCCAGGCCCGCCGGCTGGCCCACCCGGCGATGGAGAGGTTCGCCGTCGACACCTACCCGGACGGCAACGGCGGCCTGATCATCGACGACGTGGCGGTGCCCCGGGGGGCGCTCGCCACGCTGCTGGACGGGGTGGCCCGGATCGCCACCGAGTGCGGGGTGCCGATCGGGGTGGTCGGCCATGCCGGGGACGGCAACCTGCACCCGAACATCGTGGTGGACCGGGCCGACCCGGCGAGCCTGGAACGGGGCCGGCGGGCCTTCGACGAGATCATCCGGCTCGGGCTGGAACTCGGTGGCACCTGCACCGGCGAGCACGGCGTCGGGCTGCTCAAGCGGGACTGGCTGGCCCGGGAGATCGGCCCGGTCGGCGTCCGGGTGCACCAGGCGATCAAGGCGGCACTCGACCCGGCCGGGCTGTTCAACCCGGGCAAGGTGATCTGAGCGGGCAAGGTGCTCTGAGCGGGCCTGGTCGGCTCAGCGGGTCGGTTCGGCCGGGGTGGCCTGGGTGAGCAGGAGCAGGATCTCACCGGCCACCGCCGGTCGTTCCTCACCCGGGCAGTCCTGCGAGGTGATCAGGCCGGCCGTGGTGAGCAGGCTGGACGTCAACGCGTCGATGCAGGTCGCCCGGTACCGGCGGGCCTGGTCGGTCTCCCGGGCCAGCCGCGGGTCGGCCAGCAGCCGCTGCAACCGCTGCACCTGTTCGGGGTCCAGGGAACCGGCCGAGGTGACCCCGTCGCCGGCGCAGTCGGCGCACTCCCACCGGCCGTCCGGCTCGACGGTCAACGAGCGCAGTGGACCGTCCTCGCCGAGTTTCTGCATCAGGCTCACCCGGGTCGCCCCCGGCGCTGTCGTCCCGCCCCGGCTCTCCCCTGTGGACCCGCCCTCCCGGTCGGCCATCGCGCAGCCGGCCAGGGTGACCGTCATGACGGCGGGGACGAGGAGCGCGCGTGACCACTGAGGGGGAACCACGGGCCGGAACCTATCCCACCCCGCTGCCGTCCGGAACCGGCCGACCGGCCCCGCACCGTCTGGTGGAACCGGCCCGGGGCCAGTCAGCGCGACGACGTCGGCAGGTGCAGCGGGCCGTCCCCGACACCGTCGACACCCCGGTCCGCGGCGAAACCCCGCACGTCGGGGGCGCCGAGGCGGGCCGCGTCGGCGGTCGCGTCGTCCGGCATGAGCTGCGACTCCCGCTCGGCCTCGACCCGCGCGCGGTAGTGCGCGATCTCCCGCTCCCGGGTGGCCGCGTCCCAGCCGAGCACCGCCCCCATCAGCTCCGCCGTGTGCCCGGCCGAGTCGAGGCCCCGGTGGGCCGTCTCGAAGGAGATCCGGGTACGCCGGGTCAGCACGTCCTCCAGGTGCAGCGCCCCCTCGGAACGGGTGGCATAGGTCACCTCGGCGGCCAGGTACTCGGGTGCGCCGGCCAGCGGTGAGGCGAGCAGCGGGTCGGCGGCGATCAGCGCCAGCACCTCCAGGGTGAGCGTGCCGTACCGCTCCAGCAGGTGTTCGACCACCCCGACGGGCACCCCGTGCCGGCGGGCCAGGTCGGCCCGGTCCCGCCACATCGCGGCGTACCCGTCGGCGCCGAGCAGCGGCAGGTCGGCGGTGCGCGAGGGCCGTACGCCGCCGAGCCGGTGGGCGGCCCGGTCGACCACGTCGGCGGCCATCACCCGGTAGGTCGTGTACTTGCCGCCGGCCACCAGCAGCAGCCCGAGCATCGGCTCGAAGACCGCGTGTTCCCGGGAGAGCTTGGAGGTGGAGTCGGCCTCACCGGCGAGCAGCGGACGCAGCCCGGCGTAGACGCCCTCGATGTCGGCGCTGGACAGCGGCCGGTCCAGGACCAGGTTGACCTGGTCGAGCAGGTACTGGATGTCGCGGGCGGAGGCGGCCGGGTGGGAGCGGTCGAGCCGCCAGTCGGTGTCGGTGGTGCCGATGATCCAGTGCCCGCCCCAGGGGATGACAAAGAGCACGCTGGTGGCGGTGCGCACGATCAGCCCGGTTTCGCCGGTGATCGCCGAGCGGGGCACCACCAGGTGCACCCCCTTGGAGGCCCGGACCCGCACGCCGGGGCGCAGCCCGACGTCGTTGAGCATCCGGGACATGTCGTCGCTCCACACGCCGGTGGCGGCGATGACGGTACGGGCGCGTACCTCGAACTCGGCGTCCGGGGAGCCGGGGGGCGCCTCCAGGTCGCGGACCCGGACCCCGGTGACCTCCCGGGCCTGCCGCACCAGTCCGACGGCACGGGCGCTGCTCACCACGGTCGCGCCGAGGCTGGCGGCGGTGCGGGCCAGGGTCACCACCAGCCGGGCGTCGTCGACCTGCCCGTCGTAGTAGCGGATCGCCCCGGCCAGCGCGTCGGCCCGCAGGCTGGGGAAGACCCGGCGGGCCCCCTCCCGGGTCAGGTGCCGGTGCAGCGGCATTCCCCGGCCGGTGCCGAACAGCCCGGCGAAGGCGTCGTAGGCGGCCACGCCGGCCCCGTAGTAGGAGCGGCGGAACAGCCGGGCCGGCAGGTCGCGCAACCCCCGCCCGGCGGGGAGCGGAATCAGGAACGGGACCGGCCGGACCAGGTGCGGGGCAAGCCGGGTGGCGAGCAGCCCGCGCTCGGTCAGCGCCTCGTGGACCAGGTGGAACTCCAACTGCTCCAGGTAGCGCAGGCCGCCGTGGATCAGCTTGCTGGACCGGCTGGAGGTGCCGGCGGCGAAGTCGCGGGCCTCGACCAGGGCGACCTTGAGCCCCCGCGAGGCGGCGTCGAGGGCGGCACCGGCCCCGGTCGCTCCGCCCCCGATGACCAGCACGTCGAACCGTTCGGCCCGGAGCCGGCGCAGGTCCGCGGCGCGGCGCTGCGGGGAGAGTTGACCGGCGGCGGATCGGGTCACATTGGGGTCACGCACCCGTCCACCGTAACCCGCCAGGTCCCACCCGCAGCAGGCCCGGAACCGGCCGGATTCCCCATCGCCCGGCCGGTGACCATGCGTGAGCATGAACCGTTGAAGCGATGACTACTTTCCGTCACCAAGCTCGTGGCTGCCTCGTTGCCCACCACACCCCTCCCACCGGCAGCCGAACGACCTGAGCAGCCATTTCTCCTCAACCGCCACCGCGCCTCCATGTCCCACCCCCCGATCCTTTGCTCTGCTGCTCTGCACGCGACAGTCACCCTTGGTGTGCGTCGCCGCCAGGGCAGCAGAGCAAAGGATCCGCGAGAGGGAGTAGACACCTGCGGCAAGGATGACTCTCCGTCAGCACGATGGGCGATCGGGGCAGCGGGAGGCACCGGCTGGCGACGCGCCACGCGGCAGTGGCTCCCGGGCCGGGTCGTAGCGGCAGGGACGCGTCGTACTGTTTCCGGATGCTGGCCGACACACCCCCTCCACCGGGCTACGGCTTCCCGCCGAGCGCCGCCGCCCGTCCGTCGAGCCCGTGGCCGGTGGTGGCCGCCGCCTTCGCCGGCGGCTGGACGGTCACCCTCGCCGTGCTGCTCCAGGCGGTCGGCTGGTCGGTCGAGCAGTTGCAGGTGGCCGCGGGCTGGGACCGGCAGGCCTGGCTCTGGCCGGCGCTCAGCCTGGCCACCGCCCTGCTGGTCGGCCTGCCCGCGCTGCTGCTGGCCCTGCTCCCCCGCTCGCCCCGGGTGCGGGTCACCGGCCGCGCCTGGCTCGCCGCCGCGCTCGCCCTGGTCGCCCTCGGGTCGCTGCGGGCGCTGCCGCAGGTCCACCACGAGGCGTACCTGGCCGCGCTGGCCGCGACGGCGACGCTGCTCGCGCTGCTGGCCGCCCGGCTGCCCGCCCCGGTCCGACCGGCCGCCGCCACGCCCGGCCCGGCCACCGCGCCCCGGAGCGGCACCGACCCCACGCACGCACCCGCCACGCCCACCGACCGGGGCCGGCAGAGCGGCCAGCAGACCGACCACGGTCGCGGGGCGGGTGGCGGGGCCGGCCGGCCGCAGGCGGTCACCCTGCTGGCGATCGCCGCCGGCCTGGCGCTGCTGCTGCCGTGGGTCCGGTTCGGCGCGCTGGGCGGCCTGCTGGAGACGGTGCTCGCCGCGCTCGCCGCGACGGCGGTCGGCCTGCTGGCCGGGGCGCTGCTCGACGACCGGTTCTGGGCCCCCTTCACCGGCGACGGGCCACCCCGGGCCGCCCGTACCGTGCTGGTCGGCGGCCTGGTCGCCGGGGTGGTCCTGCTGCTGCTCGGCGCGGGCACCGGCCACTCCGGCGTCCAGCTTCCCGCGCTGCTCTTCGTCCCGCCCGTCGGTTTCGCGCTGGGCGCGTGCCAGGTGGCGGCCCGGCGGGGCGGCCGGCCCGCCGGTGCCGCTCCGGTGCGCTGGCTGGTCGGCCTGGCGGTGTTCGGCCCGCTGGCGCTCACCGACCCGGAGGAGATCTCGGTCCTGCTGGCCACCACCCGCGACGTCCCCTACTGGGTCGCGGTCGCCTCGGGCGTCGGGTTCGCCGTCGCGGTCCTGCTGGCCATCGGGTACGGGGTGCTGCTCGCCCGGCCACGCGGGCGTGCGCCGCGCCGGCTGGTCGCCGCGTCGGGCGCGGCCGTCCTGCTGCTCACCGTCGGGGTGGTCGACGTGGCCGCCGGCCAACCCGGCCTGTACGGCGAGCGGTTGCTGGTGGTGCTCCGTGAGCAGGCCGACCTGTCCGGCATCCCCACCGGTACGCCGGGTCGGGCGGGCCGGGAGGCACGGACCGCCGAGGTCTACCGCAGGCTCGTCGCCACCGCCGAACGTACCCAGGGCGGGCTGCGCCGGGACCTGAGCCGGCTGGGCCTCGACCCCACGCCGTACTACCTGGTCAACGCGATCGAGACCGACGGCGGGCCGGCCGTGCGGGCCTGGCTCTCCGGTCGTCCCGAGGTGGCCCGGGTGCTGGTCAGCCAGCGGCTCCGCCCGTTGCCGGCACCGGCCCCGGTCAGCCGGGGCGACCAGCCCGCACCGACCGGGCCGGAGTGGAACCTGCGGATGATCCGGGCCGACCGGGTCTGGTCGGAGCTGTCCGTCACCGGCTCCGGCGTGGTGGTCGGCAGCTCGGACTCCGGGGTCGACGGCACCCACCCGGCGTTGGCCGCCGGCTTCCGGGGCGGCGACGACTCCTGGTACGACCCGTGGAACCACACCCGCTCCCCCGCCGACTCCGGCGGCCACGGCACCCACACCGCGGGCAGCGCCGTGGGGCGCGACGGCATCGGGGTGGCTCCCGGCGCGCAGTGGGTGGGCTGCGTCAACCTCGATCGCAACCTGGGTAGTCCGGCGCACTACCTGGACTGTCTCCAGTTCATGCTGGCCCCGTTCCCGGCCGGCGGCGACCCGTTCACCGACGGACGCCCGGCGCGCGCCCCGGACGTGCTGACCAACTCGTGGGGGTGCCCACCGGTGGAGGGCTGTGATCCGGGGGCGTTACGTCCGGCGACCGCCGCCCTGGAGGCGGCGGGCATCCTGGTGGTGGCGGCGGCCGGGAACACCGGCCCGGACTGCCGGTCGATCGTCGACCCGCCGGCCCCGTACGCGGACGTGCTGACGGTGGGGGCGGTGAACCGGGACCGGGTGGTCGCCGAGTTCTCCAGCCGGGGTCCCGTCGCGGGTGGGGTGGTCAAGCCGGATCTGGTCGCCCCGGGGGAGGGGATCACCTCGGCGATGCCCGGCGGCGGTTACGCCACGCTGGACGGCACCTCGATGGCCACCCCTCAGGTGGCGGGGGTGGTGGCGCTGATGTGGTCGGCGAACCCGACGCTGGTCGGCGACCTGGCCCGGACCCGGAGCATCCTGCGCGACACGGCGCAACCGGCCGGGCCGGCCGACCTCAGTTGCGGCCCGGTGACGGCGTCGAGCGGGGCCGGGCTGGTCGACGCGTACGCGGCGGTACGGGCGGCCCGCCGCTGACCGCCACGGACACGGAACGGGGCGGACCGCTCGCGCGGCCCGCCCCGTCCGGTGTTGGAGCTGGACTCAGAAGTCCATGTCCCCGCCACCCGGGCCGGCCGGGGCGGCCGGGGTCTTCTCCGGCTTGTCCGCCACGACGGCCTCGGTGGTGAGGAAGAGCGCCGCGATCGACGAGGCGTTCTGCAGCGCCGACCGGGTCACCTTGGCCGGGTCGATGATGCCCGCGGCCAGCAGGTCGACGTACTCACCGCTGGCGGCGTTGAGGCCGTGCCCGGCGTCCAGGTTGCGGACGCGCTCGACGACCACACCACCCTCCAGGCCGGCGTTGACGGCGATCTGCCGCAGCGGGGCGTCCAGCGCGATCTTGACGATCTGCGCGCCGGTGGCCTCGTCGCCGGTCAGGTCCAGCTTGTCGAAGGCGGTCTTGCCGGCCTGCACCAACGCGACGCCACCACCCGGGACGATGCCCTCCTCGACGGCGGCCTTCGCGTTGCGGACGGCGTCCTCGATGCGGTGCTTGCGCTCCTTCAGCTCGACCTCGGTGGCCGCGCCGACCTTGATCACCGCGACGCCGCCGGCCAGCTTGGCCAGCCGCTCCTGCAGCTTCTCGCGGTCGTAGTCGGAGTCGCTCTTGTCGATCTCGGCCCGGATCTGGTTGACCCGGCCCTGGATCTGGTCGGCGTCGCCGGCACCGTCGACGATGGTGGTCTCGTCCTTGGTCACCACGACCTTGCGGGCGCGGCCCAGCATGTCGAGGCCGACGGCGTCGAGCTTGAGGCCGACCTCCTCGCTGATGACCTGGCCACCGGTGAGGATGGCGATGTCGGTCAGCATGGCCTTGCGGCGGTCACCGAAGCCCGGCGCCTTGACGGCGACCGACTTGAAGGTGCCCCGGACCTTGTTGACGACCAGGGTGGCGAGGGCCTCGCCCTCCAGGTCCTCGGCGATGATCAGCAGCGGCTTGCCCGACTGCATGACCTTCTCCAGGATCGGGAGCAGGTCCTTCACCGAGGAGATCTTGCTGTTGACGATCAGGAGGTACGGGTCGTCGAAGACGGCCTCCATACGCTCCGGGTCGGTCATGAAGTACGCGGAGATGTAGCCCTTGTCGAAGCGCATGCCCTCGGTGAGCTCCAGCTCCAGCCCGAAGGTGTTGCTCTCCTCGACGGTGATGACGCCTTCCTTGCCGACCTTGTCCATCGCCTCGGCGATGATCTCGCCGACGGTGCTGTCACCGGCGGAGATGGAGGCGGTGGAGGCGATCTGCTCCTTGGTCTCGACGTCCTTGGCGAGCTTGGACAGCTCCTCCGAGACGCTGGCCACGGCAGCCTCGATGCCCCGCTTCAGGGCCATCGGGTTGGCGCCGGCGGCCACGTTGCGCAGACCCTCGCGCACCAGGGCCTGGGCCAGGACGGTCGCCGTCGTCGTGCCGTCACCGGCAACGTCGTCGGTCTTCTTGGCGACCTCCTTGACCAGCTCGGCGCCGATCTTCTCGTACGGGTCCTCGAGCTCGATCTCCTTGGCGATGCTCACACCATCGTTGGTGATGGTGGGGGCACCCCACTTCTTCTCGAGCACCACGTTGCGGCCCTTGGGGCCGAGGGTCACCTTCACGGCGTCGGCGAGCTGGTTCATGCCCCGCTCGAGGCCGCGGCGAGCCTCTTCGTCGAACGCGATCATCTTGGCCATACGGCGTTGTCCTCCTGGACACTCACGGGCCACCCGGGTGTTGTGCCCCGGACGGGCCGCCTGGTGTACGCACCTTGGGGACGTCGCCACCTGGCGACGACGACGTCCTCCTCGGTCGGGCCGGACAGCCCGCGACGACCGGCCATGTGCCACCCGACGCCATCGAGACACCGGTGTGACCGTGGCCCTACCGCCCCGACCATTGGCACTCATCGTATGCGAGTGCCAATGACTTGTTTAGCACTCTCCCCTGCCGAGTGCAAGCACGATGGGGCCGGTCAGCCGAGTTCCGCCACCAGTCGCGTGACGTTCACCGGCCCCTCCTGCGCCCGCTGCTCGGCGTACGTCACGACCAGCCCGACCAGTTGCACCAGGTAGACCGGGACAACCAGCACCGCGCTGACCAGGATCACCGCCACCGCGCCCACGGCGGTGCCCGGCGCGGTGAACGGGTCGGTGCCGAACGGCACGGTGCCGACCGACTCCACCACCCCGCCCAGCACGCTGCCGAGGAACACCGCCAGGGCGACGAGCGCCACCCGGCCGAGCACCATGCCCAGCCGGTCGTGGAACATGCGGAACGAGCGCCCGACCGGGTTCTGCCCCTCGAACAGGTAGACCGGGCCGGCCAGGGCGAGGGCGAAGGCCAGGTAGATGCCGGGCAGCAGGCAGAGGCAGAACCCGACACCGACGAGCACGCCCAGCACCAGCATCCAGCCCCACAGGCCGAGGCAGCGGCGCGCGCCGTAGCGCAGCGCGCCGGGCAGGTCGGCGGGCTGACCGGCGGCCTGCCGGGCCACCACCCAAGTCCCGCCGGCCCAGCCGATGCCCTGCACCACCCCGAACGCCAGCGCGACCAGGAACACCGAGACGCCGTAGATCACCAGGTCGCTGAGGTAGCCCTCGGGCAGCGAGCCGTCGGCGGGCAGCGCTGCGGCGTCGGGTCCCATGCCGAGCGAGAGCAGGGACACCGCCACCGCCGGCACGACCTGGGTGAGCAGCATCAGCGGCAGCAGGGACCGCCAACTGCGCCGCACCGCGCCGGTGCACCGGCTGAACCAACCTTCCAGGCCGGCGTACGGGGGGTTGACCAGCGGGTCCTCGGGGCCCCACGGGCCGGCGTACGGCGCGGGGCCGCCGCCCTGACCGGGGTACGGACCGACCCCGGGCGGGAAGCCGCCGACCGGCGGCTGGCCCCAGCCCGGCGGCCAGGCCCCGGGCGTCCCCCAGCCGGGTGGGCCGGGTGGCGTCCCCCAGCCGGGTTGGCCGGAAGGCGGGCCCCACGGCTGCTGGCCGGACGGCGTACCCCAGGGAGGTTGCCCCCACGGGCCGCCCGGGGACCCGGCAGCGGGGTCGGGCGGACCCGAAGGCGACTGGTCGGACATGAACCCTCCTCAGCGGGGACGCCTGGACGGTTCACGATCTTTCCCGGCGCCGGTCGCCACCGCCAGCCGTCACCGGGGGCACACCCGACGGGTGGGAACCCGCCCCGCCACCGGGGGCGGCCCGGGGTGCGGATCCGACGCGCCCCGCCACCGGGGACGGGGCGCGGCCGGCGGGGAGGTCAGGCGATGACGCGGACCCGTTCGGCCTGCGGACCCTTCTGGCCCTGGGCGATCTCGAACTCCACCCGCTGACCGTCGTCGAGCGCCTTGTAGCCGTCCATCTCGATGGCGGAGAAGTGGACGAAGACGTCCTGACCGCCGTCGACGGCGATGAAGCCGTAGCCCTTTTCGGAGTTGAACCACTTGACGGTGCCCTGTGCCACGGTGCACTTCCTCACTCTGCGCGGCGTTCCCCAACTCCGGATTGTCGGCGGGCCGACAGCGGAGAGCCACCGTTGCGGCGGTCGGCGAGGGCCGCTGAATCGGTGACCGAAATCGCACGCTACACGAGGAGTGACGACAGCGCACGACCACAAATGGGCCCAAACCAGACGGGTATCGACCCGGTTACCCATCGGCGAACGTCGCTGCGGTATGCATGCCTCCATGACCTCTGCCCCGGCCCCACCGGCGACCCGCACGGCCCCCGTGCACCGGGTGCGTCCGCAGGACGCGGCCCGGATGCGGGCGCTGCGGCTGGAGATGCTCGCGGACGCGCCGCTGGCCTTCCTGGAGACCGTCGCCGAGGCCGCCGCCCGGCCGCACGCCGACTACGCGGCCCGGATCGCGTACGTGTCCCAGGGCTGCCACACCGCCCAGTTCGTGGCCGACCCCGGCGGCCGGCTCGTCGGGCACGCGGGCGGCACCCTCTCCCCCGACGAGCCGGACCTGACCGTCGTCTACGCGGTCTACGTGACCCCCTCGTGGCGGGGCAGCGGCCTGCTCGGCGCGCTGATCGACGAGGTCGCCGCCTGGTCGCGCGCCTGCGGCCGGCCGCAGCTCATGCTGGAGGTGGTGGTCGGCAACGACCGGGCCTGCCGGGCCTACCACCGCCTGGGCTTCACCGACACCGGGGTACGCGTCCCGCACCCCAAGATCCCCGCCCTCACCGAACTCCAGATGCGCCGCCCCGCCTGACCCCCGCCCCGCTCCCACCGCCCCGCCCCACCCGCCCCCGTGATCAAGAGGTTCAGGTCAAGTGATCAAGAGGTTCAGGTCAACCGGACGCCCGGATCTGACGCGAACCTCTTGATCATCGGGTCGGGCGGGGCAGGGGCGGGGGCGGGGCAGGGGCGGGGGGCCGGGCGGCGGCGGGAGCGGGGCGGGGGTCAGGCTGGGCGGCGGGACTGGACGATGCGGAACCGGTTCGCCACGTAGGCGCCGTCGGTCAGGGCGGCGTTGGCGGCCGGGTTCGCGCCGCTGCCGTGGAAGTCCGAGAAGGCGGCGGACTGGTTCACGAAGACCCCGCCGGTCAGGTTGGCCGACAGGTGCACCCCGGCGTCGATCGCGGCGGCCTCGGCGGCGTCCAGCACCGCCTCGTCGGTGGAGTAGACGGCGGCGGTCAACGCGCCGCACTCCCCCACCGTGGAGCGGAGGATCTCCAGGCCGTGCGCGGTCGAGTCGGTGGCGATGACGAACGAGATCGGCCCGAACCACTCCCGACCGTAGACCTCGGTGTCGGTGGCGGCGAGCTTGACGATGGTCGGCGTCCGGACCACCGCGTCGGGCAGCGCCGGGTGCGTGACGGTACGCGACTCCAGCACCGGCTCGCCGACCTTGGTGACCTCGTCGAGGCGTTCCAGCACCCCGTCGTTGACGATCGCCCCGGTCAGCTCCACCGCCCGGGCGGGGTCGGCGGTGAGCTTGCCGACGGCGGCGGCGATCCCGGCGGCCACCTCGTCGAAGCTCTTGTGCCCCTGGTCGGTCTCGATGCCGGCGGCGGGGATCAGGATGTTCTGCGACGTGGTGCACATCTGTCCGCTGTAGAGGGTCAGCGTGAAACCGAGGTTGCGGCACATCCCGGCGAAGTCGTCGGTGGAGTCGATCACGATGGTGTTCAGGCCGGCCTTCTCGGTGTAGACGGTCGCCTGCCGGGCGTTGGCCTCCAGCCAGTCGCCGTACCCGGTGGAACCGGTGAAGTCGACGATCTTCACGGCGGGGTGCAGGGCCAGGGTCGAGGCCAGCTTCTCGCCGGGGGCCTCGGGGGCGAGCAGCACCAGGTCGGGGTCGAAGCCGGCCTCGGCGAGCACCTCCCGGGCGTAGCGCACGGTGATCGCCAGGGGCAGCACCGCGCGGGGGTGCGGCTTGACCACCACCGGGTTGCCGGTGACCAGCGAGGCGAACAGCCCGGGGTAAGAGTTCCAGGTCGGGAAGGTGTTGCAGCCGATCACCAGGGCCACCCCGCGCGGCACCACGTGGAACGTCTTGGTCATCCGCAGCGGGTCGCCCTTGCCGGCGGCCTTCTCCCAGCCGGCCGTCCCCGGGTGCCGGGTCATCTCGGCGTACGCGTAGGCGATCGCCTCCAGGGCCCGGTCCAGCGCGTGCGCACCGCCGGCCTGGAACGCCATCACGAACGCCTGCCCGCTGGTGAACTGCACCGCGTTGGCCAGCTCGAAGATGTGCCTGTGCAGCCGGGCCAGGATCTCCAGGCACACCCCCACCCGGGTCTGCGGGCCGGCGTCGCGCCAGGCCGGCAGGGCGGCGGAGGCGGCGGCGACCACCTCGTCCGCGCCCGGGTGCGGGTAGCGCACGTCCAGGGCCACCCCGAACGGGCTCGTCTCGGTGGCGACCCGGTCGGCCGTGCCCGGCTGGTCGAGCGGGAAGTCACCACCGAGGTACGCCTCGAAGGCGGCCTTGCCGTCGGCGGCGGCGGTCTCGCCGTACACCCGGGGGCTCGGTGATTCGGGATACGCGGACCAGTACCCCCGCTCGGTGATCGCGGTCAGCGCCCGGTGGAGGGTGTCGGCGTGCCTGTCGTACAGCGGGTGCGGGGTCTGGGTCATGCCCGCCATCATGCAACAGATGGCGACCAGATCAGTAGGGGCGTGTCACAGATCAGATGGTCGACTGCCACTCCGTGGAGCCGGCCACCGGACGGAACCCGAGTTGCTCGTTGATCGCGATCATGTGGCTGTTCGCCGCCGCGTTGTAGGTGTCGACCGCGCTCAGCTCCGGCTCGTACGCCAGGGTGTGTTCGAGGTTCTCGGCCTTGCACAGCAGGCCGAGCCGGTGCCCCCGGTGGGCCGGGTCGACGATGGTGATCTGCTGCCAGGCGTGCCGGGTGGTGTTCGCGGCCAGGCTGAGCGCGCTCCACGCGACCAGCCGGCCGGACGCCCCGTGCACGGCGGCGACGCTGTACCGGCGGACGCCCCGCGCGTCCAGCGCCCGCTCCATGCCCTCGATCCGCTCGGCGTCCATCCGCTCGGGTTCCCACTCCAGGTCACCCAGGGGCGCGTCGGCCAGCAGCCGGCCCTCCAGGTAGGCGAGGTCGGCGAGGTGCTCCGCCGACGGGTGGCCGTGCCAGCGGACCGTGCGGTAGCCGGCGGCGGCCGACCGCGCCCCGGCCCGCAGCGCCGCCAGCCGGTCGAAGTCGAGCGCGGTGACGTCGAGGCGGCGACGGACGTCGACCAGCGCCGGCCGCGCGCCGAGCGCCGCCGCGAAGGCGGCCCCGGGAAACTCCCGCCCCACCCCCACCGGTGCCGCCCCGGCCGGCTCGTCCGGCAGCGGGGTCACGGCGGAGCCGACCACCCGCTTGCAGCCGGCCTCCCGGAGCAGCCGCCGGGCGTGGGCGAACAACGCCCGCCCCACCCCGCGCCGCCGGTACGCCGGGTCCACCGCCAGCTCGATGCTGGCGTTCTCGGTGTTGTCCAGCAGGTGCAGGTTGACCCGGTACCAGCCGACGGGCACCCCGTCGAGCCGGGCCACCGACCAACGGGTGTCGATGCCGGGCATCGGGTGCCACAGCGGCGCCTCGAAGCGTCGCCGGCAGGGCGGCGGAAGGTCGGGCGATTCCATCGCCTCGACCCTGGCCGCGATCCGGTAGACGGCGTCGAGGGTGGGTTGATCGGTCCGGTCGATCGTCGCGATGTCCACGGCCACGCCGCGAGTCTTCCCGTGGACGACATCGGGGGCCAGCGGATTTCCGCTGGCCCCCGGTTCACGTTGGTCGGGAGGGACGTTCGCACAACGCCTCCGGCGTTGGGTCGCAAGAACTTGAAAAGTCTCCGGCGAAAGCCCTCCCGCACGGAGCATCTTCCGCCGCCCGGTTCCTGCCGTCAAGTCCTCCCCGGCGGGTTTTCACCACCCACCGCGAAAACCCGGTCACCCAGAGATCCACTCGGGCCGTCCTGCGCCCATGATCGACACAGTGGGACCGAAGAGGCGGTATCCCGGCCGGCTGACACCGCAACCTGCGCCCCGATGGGTCGACCACCCTGCACGGACCGGGGGCGCGCACGTGTCAGGAGAGGAGACCGGCGTCGCGGGCGGCCCGCAGGGACGGCTTGATCCGGTGGGTGGGGCCCACCTGACCGGCGACCGCGTCGATGGTCTTCAGTCCTTCCCCGGTGTTGAAGACGACAGTCTCCGCGGTCGGGTCGAGCCGGCCGGACTCGACGAGCTTGCGCAGTACCGCCACGGTCACCCCGCCGGCCGTCTCGGCGAAGACGCCCGTGGTACGGGCCAGCAGCCGGATGCCGGCGCGGATCTCGTCGTCGTCGACGTACTCCATCCAGCCGCCGGTACGCCGCACGGCCTCCAGGGCGTACAGGCCGGCGGCGGGGTCGCCGATGTTGAGGGACTTGGCGATGCCGGTCGGCCGGACCGGGGTGATGGTGTCGGTGTCGGCGTGCAGGGCGGCGGCGATCGGGTTGCAGCCGGCCGACTGGGCACCGAACACCCGCCAGCCCCCGGCCGGGGCCTCGACCAGGCCGATCTCGACCAGCTCGGTGAACGCCTTGTCGATCTTGGTGAGCAGTTCGCCGGAGGCCATCGGGATGACCACCTGGGCCGGGATGCGCCAGCCGAGCTGCTCGGCCACCTCGTACCCGAGGGTCTTGGACCCCTCGGCGTAGTAGGGCCGGACGTTGACGTTGACGAAGGCGGTGTCCTCGAACTCGTCGGTCTCCACCAGCTCGCCGCAGAGCCGGTTCACGTCGTCGTACGAGCCGTCGATGGCGACCAGGTCGCCACCGTAGACGGCGGTGGTGATCACCTTGCCCTGCTCCAGGTCGCCCGGGATGAAGACCACCGAGGGGGCGCCGGCGCGGGCCGCGTGGGCGGCCACCGAGTTGGCCAGGTTGCCGGTCGAGGCGCAGGCGAACCGCTCGAAGCCGAGCGCCTTCGCGGCGGTGAGCGCCACCGAGACCACCCGGTCCTTGAACGAGTGGGTCGGGTTGGCGCTGTCGTCCTTGACCCACAGCGGCGCGCTGATGCCCAGCTCGGCGGCGAGGTGGGGCGCCGCCACCAGCGGGGTCAGCCCCGGGTCCAGGGTGACCCGGGTGGCCGGGTCCTGACCGGCGGGCAGGAGGGCGGCGTACCGCCAGATGTTCTGCGGGCCGGCCTCGATCTGCTCGCGGGTGACGCGCGCCAGCGCGGCGGCGTCGTAGTCGACCTCCAGCGGGCCGAAACACTCGTAACAGGCATGCTGCGCGGCGAGCGGGTAGCGGGCGGAGCAGGCGCGGCAGACCAGGGCGCGGGCGGGGCTGGCGGCGGTGTCGATACCGGGGGCGGCGAGCGTCGACGTCATGTCGATTCCTCTCATCTTTCCCCGCATCGCACCCTGCGGCGGGGACGGAATTGGCACCTGCCCCGCCGGACGCTCAGCGATGAGCGCGCGGGGTGGTTGCCGGGGCGTCGTCGGGCCGTATCCCTCAGCCCCTCTGGATGAGGTATGCAGTTGTGGGACCGAGTCTAGGCAGCTTCGCGGCCATCGCCCAGCCCGCTTCCCACGGTGTGAACCATGGCGTCGGCCACCCCGCCGCCGGGCACCGACCGGACACCCCGGTCGGCACCGATGTTTCGGGGAAGTTTCCAGCTCAACACGTCCGTGAGCACCGGGTGGAGAAACCCGTACGCGACCCCCCGGTCGGCCCCTGACCGCGCTCCGACAGGCCGACCCTGGCGGGCCATGGAGCCGATGACCGGCATTGCCATCGATAAGTACGGTGCGGGTCATCTGATGTCGAGAGAGGACCCCCGGCAATGCGACGGATACCGTTGAGCCTCACCAGCCTCGCCCTGGTCTGCCTGCTCACCGCGTGCGGGGGTGAGCAGGGCACGACGGACGGGGCGGCGCCCACGGTCGGCCCGTCCACCGAGCCCTCCACCGCCTCTGTGCTGAACGCGGCCACGGCCGAGCCGACGCCCACCGGGGTCGAGCCGACCCAGCAGAAGAAGAGCACCCCCACCACCGCCCCGGCGGTCGCCACCACCCCCCCGGCACCGACGGTCAAGGCCCCGCTGACCTGCGCCCATCTGGCGGGTGCCAAGCTCGGCAGCAGCAAGACGCCCTACAACGGCTATCCGGACTACCTGCCGTTGACCGAGGGGCAGTGGTCGGGCGAGGACGGCGCCACCGTGACGCTCCAGAAGCCCTGCGGCATCGGCGACCTCGACGGTGACGGCGCGGACGACGCGGTCGGTGTGGTCGCGCTCAATTCCGGGGGCAGCGGCACCTTCTACACCGTCGCGGTGTGGCGCAACAACGGCGGCCTGCCGGTGTTCCGGGCGCTGACCGACCTCGGCGACCGGACCCCGGTCGTGTCGGTGAGCGTGGCCGGGCGGCGGGCCACCGTGGTCTGGTTGACCCGCAGCCCCAACCGGGGCATGGCCGAGCTGGACATCAAGCGCACCTCGGTCTACAAGCTCACCGGCAGCACCCTCGCCGAGGTGAGCCACACCGACGCCCCCTACAACCCCTGACCGGCCGCGTCGCCGGGACGGCCCGGCGACGCGGGTCGGTATGTCAGACCGGCACCGAGGCGGGCTCGGAGGCCGGCGTCGCCGGGGCGTCGGAGCGCCGGCGGCCGAGCAGCGTGTCGAGCGCCCAGGCACCCGGGCCGAGGACCGCGATCAGCAGGAACGACCAGCAGAACAGCGCGGACAGCTCACCGCCGTTGCGCAGTGGCAGCAGGCCCTCCGGCTGGTGCACCACGAAGTAGGCGTACGCCATCGAGCCGGACGCGAGCAGCGCCGCGGGCCGGGTGAAGAGACCGGCAAGCACCAGCGCGCCACAGACCAGCTGGATCAGCGCGGCCCACCAGCCCGGCCAGGTGCCGAGCGGGACAGCCTTGCCGGTCACCGGGTTGCCGCCGAACAACCCGAAGACCGACGACAGGCCGTGCAGCATGAACAGCAGGCCGATGACCATGCGGTACAGGGACAGGGTCGGCCCGCCGAGCCGAGAGACGTTCATGGGAACCTCCATGGAAGGGATTACTTCCCACCCATGATGAGGCATCGAAGCACTTAAATCGATAAATTCTTTGTTTCTGGGAAGATCCCGCCGCGCGACAATACCCCACCCCCCGCGCCACGGGTCGCCCCCCGCCGGCCGACGCCGAACCGGCCCACACCCGACCCCACCCGCCGCACCCCCGCCGGCCGCCCCGGCGGCGGTCGACGCGACGCGAGGTGTAATGATTGTTAACTATGAATGAACTGTCATCAAGTTCATACTCGATGTTTATAGAAAATGAATATGCGCACAATTCGCGTGGCCTCCGGCGGGCCCGTCCCGGGGCGACCCGCACCACTGCCCGACCCGGACCGCCGCACCCCGGGCGGCGCGGCCGGCGCACCTCCCGACCGCCGCGTCCGACCACCCACCCCGGCCCGCCGCCACCGCGCCAGCACAACGCGACGTGCGAGTCCACGGAGCGCGCCGGCAGGCATGGAGACCCGCCACCCACCCCGGCGGCAGCCGACGCCCACGAGCATCCACCGCGGCCCGCACGCCGGGTTCGGACGACAGCAACCGGTTGGCACGGTATTCCCCGGAAACCCCGAAAGCCGGACCCATCAGCAATTTACCCGGCACCCGCGTCGAGGTGTCCCACGCCGCTTCCGACCCGCCGCCCGCCGCTCCGACCGACCCGCCGGGCAGTTCAATAATCCTTAACAACCCGCATCGCGGTAACGACCACCGTAATACGTTAACCTCGTCACCACGTTACGCCCGGAACTGCGAACCACCCCCGGATTCATCAGTCAACCGCACCACACCCGACCGGCCCGCGATTATCGTGCCGGGCAATTTCTCATATCCACCGGACGAGGTTGCCAAGTCGACCGGTGCTGCAATTCCGTGCGTCACGTCGACCCCCCATTATCCCTGGTCGAGAGCGGTCTGCCTGCTCCCCGTCCCGGCTGGACGCCACCTCGACCGGAATTCACGGAAAGGACCACCGTGCGACGTCGACCGCTCCTGCCGTCACGACTGCTCGCCACATTCGGCACCCTGATCCTGCTACCTCTTCTCGCCACCCCGGCCAGCGCCGACACCCGGCCCGAATCGATACGGCTGCTCGCCAAGGCCGCCGCCGACGAGTGTTTCGTCGGCGTCGGGATCGACTATCCTCCCGGACCGCCCTGCGCCGAGGGCCAGCCCAAGGTCAACCAGTCGTACGTCTGGGGGCTCGCCCAGGTCGGCCGCCGGCTCTGGTTCGGCACCGGCGCGAACGTGCTCTGCCTCAAGCCCGAGGGCTACCAGGTCCGCGAGCCGATCCTCAACGACGACTACGTCTGCGAGTTCGACCAGAGCCAGCCGGCCCGGGCCAACCCGGCCTGGCCGGCCACCCTCGGCGACCACCGCACCCCCGAGGTCTACACCTACGACCTGGCCACCGAACGGCTCGTCGAGCGCACCGCCGACATCACGTCGGCCTCCCCCACCGACGCCACCCTGTTGAACACCACCGCCGGGCTGCGCAGCGCCGCCGCCCACCAGGGAGTCGTGCTGCTCGCCGGCCCCAGCGTGATCGGCGGGGTGAACGTGTTCGCCTTCGACGGCGTCACCGGCCGGTACCTCGGCTCGACCAACCTCTCCGCGTACGAGAACATCCGGCACTGGGTGGTGGCCGGCGGCGCGCTCTACGCCGGGGTCGGCGTGGGCGTCAACGGCGGCGAGGCGGGCAAGGTGCTGCGTTGGACCGGTGACCGCACCACCCCGTTCACGTTCACCGAGGTCGCCGACCTGCCCACCCAGGTCGCCGACCTCACCGAACACCAGGGCCGGCTCTACGTCTCCACCTGGCCCAAGGCGATCGTCGAGGGCTCGGTCGCCCCGTCCCCGGTCACCACGGTGGCCCCGGGCGGCAGCGGCACCCCGCTGGCACCACCTCCGTCCGACGACGTCAACGACCTGGCCAGCATCTGGATGAGCCCGCTGCTCGCCGTCGGCGCACCAGGTCTCAACCCGGAGGACGCCGGGAACTGGACGCAGGTCTGGTCGGCCGCCGAGTACGAGCCGGACCCGGTGGTCCGCCGGGCGTACGCCCTCGGCGGGCTCGCCTCCTTCGGCGGCCGGCTCTACTGGGGCACCATGCACGTGCCGCTGCAGGCGACCGCCCTGCACCTCTCGGTGTACCCGCCGCGCACCCCGGCACAGCTCCAGGCCACCGTGCAGAACACCCAGCGGGCGTTCGCCGTCTTCCGGGGCCGGAACCTCGGCGGTGCGCACGAACGGATCGAGACGCTCTACGGCGAGTCCACGCTGCCCGCCTTCGACCCGGCCGCGAACAACGGCGTGGGCGCCTGGGCCCCGGCACCCACCGGAGTCACCCCGGTCTACGGCGGTTCCGGCTTCGGCGACCCGTTCAACCTGTACGCCTGGAAGATGGCGGTGGCCGGCGGCCGGCTCTACATCGGCACCATGGACTTCGCCTACATCTCACTGGAGGGGCAGATGCCGACGCCTCCTGCGGCCGGTGCCACCACCCCGCCCACCTTCGGCTCCGACCTCTGGGCATTCGACGCGCCGGACCGACCCGCCCGCGCGGTCGACACCGGGGGCTTCGGCAACCCGCTCAACCAGGGGGTACGCACGATGATCGTGGACGGCTCCACGCTCTACGTCGGGATGGCGAACCCGATGAACCTGCGTACCGACCCGACGCCCGGCGTCCCCAAGGGTGGCTGGGAGCTGATCAGGGTCAGCCGCCGGTGACCCCGGCCCGCTGACCGTGGCCCGCCGGCCGGAACGGTCCCCACCGGCCGGCGGGCCACCCCGGCCCGCGCGTCACACCCCTCCCCGGGTGTGACGCGCGGGCCGGGGCACGTCGCCGGCCGGGCGGTCACGGGGCGGCGAGCGCCTCGGTGGGCGAGAGCCGACTGGCCCGGATCGCCGGGTAGAGCCCGGCCAGCGCGCCGATGGCGACGGTCGCCCCGATGCCGCCGGCCACCACCCAGAGCGGCACCACCGTCGGCCACCCCTGCGAGCAGGCGTAACCGGCGGTGACCAGAGCACCGAGCAGTACCCCGCCGACGCCGCCCAGGGCGGACAGCAGCAGCGACTCGGCGAGGAACTGGGTCCGGATCTGCCCCCGGGTGGCGCCCAGCGACCGCCGCAGCCCGATCTCGGCCCGCCGCTCGATCACCGAGATGACCATGGTGTTGGCCACCCCCACCCCGCCGACCAGCAACGCCACCGCACCCAGCCCGAGCAGCAGGCCGGTGAACGCCTCGTCGGTGGCCTGCTGGGCGGCGAGCGCGTCCGACGGCCGGGAGACCTGGATCTCGTTGGACTGCTCCGGGTTGGCCGTCGCCGCCAGTACCGCCCGGACGGCCTCGACGTGCTGTTCGACCGAGCGGGTGTAGATCCGGGTGGGGTGGCCGTCCAGGCCGAGGTAGGTGGTCGCGGCCGACCAACCGACCAGGGCCGACGAGTCGAGTTCCGGGGCGAGCGGGACCGGCCGCAGGATGCCGATCACGGTGAACCACCGCCCGTCGACGTACACCTGGATGTCCGGCCCGGCCGCGCCGAGGCCGAGCCGCTGCGCGGCCACCGACCCGAGCACCGTGGCCGGATACCGCGCGGTCGCCTCGTTGAGCCAGGTCCCGCTGGCCAGCGAACCGCCGACGGTGTCGAGCAGGTCCAGCTCCACCGCCTGGGTGCCCAGGCCGCCGGTCTCCGCCGCCGGAATCCGGTCCGACCGGTAGACCGGGGTGTCCGGCAGTTGCGCGGTGGCCGACACCTGACGTACCGGGCCGATCCGGCTGATCATGCCGACCGCCTCGACCGGCAGTTGGGCGTCCGCGCCGAAGAGGGTGCTGCCCGGCGCGACGGTGAGCAGGTTGGTGCCGAGGGCGGCAAGCGTCCGGTCCAGGTCGGCCCGGGACGACGACGAGATGCCGACCACGCTGATCATCGCCGCGATGCCGATGGCGATGCCCAGGGCGGACAGGAACGCCCGCAGCGGCCGGGTACGCAGCCCCACCCCGCCGACCCGCAGCACGTCCCGTGGGCTCATCCGGGCCGGTCGCAGCCGCTCCGGTCGCCCGGCGTCACCCCGGCGCCCCGCGCCGGTCGGCCGCAGTGGTGTCGTGGTCACCGGAGCACCCCCTCGGTCGGTGTGGCGGAGTCCGCCACGATCAGCCCGTCGCGCATCTGCACCTGCCGGGGCAGGCTCGCCGCGATCTCCCGGTCGTGGGTGATGACCACGACGGTGGTGCCGGCCGCGTGCAGTTCGTGCAGCAGCTCCATCACCCCCGCGCCGGAGCTGGAGTCGAGGTTGCCGGTCGGCTCGTCGGCCAGCAGCAGCGGCGGTTCACCGACCACCGCCCGCGCGATCGCCGCCCGCTGCCGCTCACCGCCGGATAGCTGGTGCGGCCGGTGGTCCAGCCGGTGCCCCAGACCGACCCGTCGCAGCGCCGCCTCCGCCCGCCGCCGCCGCTCCCGCCGGGGCACCCCGGCATAGAGCAGGCCGTCCGCCACGTTCTCCACCAGGGGTACGCCGGCAGCCAGGTGGAACTGCTGGAACACGAACCCGATCCGGCTGGCCCGCAGCGCGGACAGTTCCCGGTCGGACAGCCGGGCGGCGTCGTACCCGTCGATGTGGACCGCGCCCGAGCTGGGCCGGTCCAGCGTGCCGATCACGTTGAGCATGGTGGACTTCCCCGACCCGGACGGGCCGACGATGGCCACCAGGGCACCCCGGTCGACGGTCATCGACACCCCACCGAGGGCGGCGACCGTGTCGCCGTACCGTTTGGTGACGTCGCGCAGCTCGACCACGTGGTCGGGGCCGGCGGGCCGGGCCGGCTCAGTCACCGGGCATCCCCACGGTCAGCCCCGCGGTGACCCCCTCGCCGGAGACCTCCACCCGACCGTCCGCGAACAGGCCGGTGCGCACCGCGACGATCCGGGTGCCGGTGTCCTCCACCACCTGTAGCCCGTAACCGCCCTCGGCGAGGGTGAGCAGCGCCGCGACCGGTACGGAGAGCACGTCGGCGCGTTCCGAGGCGATCAGGCCCAGATCCACCGCCGCCTTGTCGTAGCCGGCCAGCACCTTCGGGTCGTCCCCGGTGACGGTGACCTCGATCTTGGTTTCGGTCTCCGGGTCCTTGCCGGACGCCGCCGTCGTCTGCACCACCGTCTCGACCGTGTCGACCCGGCCCGTGCTGCGGGTGCCGTCCGGCAGGGTGATGGTCACCTCCGCGCCCTTGCGGGCCAGCCGCTGGTCCTCGACGTCCAGGGTGCAGGTGACCAGCCGGGCCGTGCCGGTGGTCGACAGCACCACCTTGCCCGCGCCGACGGTGTCACCCACCTCCACGGCGTGGCTCTCCACCCGCACCTCGCCGGGGGCGTAGACGATCCGGGCCGGTTCGACCTGACCGGTCTCCGGCAGGCCCAGGTCCTCCTGCCAGTCGCGGACCGCGTCGGCGGTCGCCGAGGTGAAGTCCTCGTCGACGTCGAAGCCGGTGTGCCCGAGCGCGGCGAGATTCTGCTCGAACTGCTTGACGTCGGTGCCGCTGACCCCGGAACGCAGCACCCGGTACGCGGGAAGACCGCCGTAGAGCAGCACCACCGGCTCGTCGTCGATCCGGTAGAGGGCCTTGCCGCGCTTGACCGTCGCGCCACCCGGGGCGAGCCAGGTGACCGTCCCGGCCAGCCGGCTCTCCCGGGCGCGCGGGGTGCCGTACCCCAGCTCGCCGTTCTTGGTCTCCCGGTCGACCAGGGTCTGCCGGGTCACGGTGGCGGTCGCCGGCGGCCGGTCGACGGCGGCGGACCGGTCGGCCCGGCCGTCGGCGGCGGAGGTGACCGCGACGACCGCCACCGCCACGACGAGCAGGGCCACCGCGCCGAGGAGCACCCCGGCCCGGGGACGTCGCCGCCGGGCCGGTGGCTCCTCGGGTGCGGTGGCGGTCGACTCGGCGGGACGGGCCGTGGTGCTCATGACGTCCTCCGGCGTTCACCGAGGTTGGGCATGATCTCCCGGCACTTGTCGAACGCGGCCCGCACCTTCGGGTCCTTCAGGTCGATGTTGGCCTTGCCGGGCTGGATGCGCCCGTCGGCGGACGGGTCCGGGAAGTCCGGCACGCCGTTCTCCCGCATGCAGCCGGCCAGCTTGCGGACCTGCTCGGTCTGTTCGGCGTCGAGCTGCCGCGGCTGTCCCCCGTTGGGGGCGTACTCGCGGCACTGTTGCAGGGCCGCCTGCACCTTGCCCAGGTCGATGTCCGACCCCGTGTCGAACCGGGGCCCCTTCTCCCCCGGCTGCGGGTCCGGCACGTCGAGGCCCTGTTCCCGCAGGCACGCGGTGAACTTGAGCTGGCGTTGCTCGTCGCTCAGCCCGGCGGCGGACACCGAGGGCTCCGCGCCGCCGCCACCGGCGGTGGCCACCCCGGGGGCGTCGTCGCCGCCGGCCTGGCAGCCGCTCAGGGCCAGCGCCGCCAGCACGGGCAGGGCCAGCAGCGGGCGCAGCGAATTTCGTCGCATCGTCGATCTCCCTTCGGCCGGCAGAGAGCCGGCATTAGGGATAACTCAACTCCTGAGGCGGTATCCAGGGCATAAGCGGTGGCGTTAACGCGGTGGTTATCCCGGCGTAGGCGAGGATGGAACGGTGCGCGTACTGGTGTGCGAGGACGAGAAGCTGCTCGCGGACGCGATCGCCGAATGGCTCCGCCGGGAGTCGTTCGCGGTCGACGTCGCGTACGACGGCGACGCCGCCCTGGAACGGATCGGCGTCAACGGGTACGATGTGGTCGTCCTCGACCGGGACCTGCCCGTCGTGCACGGCGACGACGTGTGCCGGGCACTGGTCCGGGCCGAACGGGACACCCGGGTGCTGATGCTGACCGCCGCCGCCGCCGTGCGGGAACGGGTCGCCGGCCTGGCCATCGGCGCCGACGACTATCTCACCAAGCCGTTCGCGTTCGTCGAGCTGAGCGCCCGGGTGCACGCGCTGACCCGGCGTACCCGCCCGGCCGCCCCGCCGAAGCTGAGCCGGGCCGGGATCGTCCTGGACCCGGCCCGGCTGGAGGTCACCCGGGACGGGCACTTCGTGCCGCTGTCCCGGAAGGAGTTCGGCGTGCTGGCCGAGCTGCTGCGCGCCGACGGTGCGGTGGTCTCCGCCGAGGACCTGCTGGAACGCGCCTGGGACGAGCACATCGACCCGATGACCAACGTGCTGCGGGTCACCGTGATGAAGCTGCGCCGCAAGCTCGGCGACCCGCCGGTCATCGAGACGGTACCCGGGGTGGGATACCAGATCCGATGAGGAAACCGACGATCCGGGCCAGGCTCACCCTCATCTACGGCGGCCTGTTCCTGCTCGCCGGCACGGTGCTGCTCGCCGTGACGTACGTGCTCGTCGACCAGCGGCTCGCCCACGGTCTCGGGTTCAACCTGCGCGGCAGCGGCGGCAAGGAGTCGATCTCGCTGCCGCAGGGCACCCAGATCAGCGCCAACCAGGCCGAACACCTGCGCAACATCGTCCGGCAGGTGCAGGACGACGCCCGCCGCGACGCCCTGGACTCGCTGCTCACCCAGGGCGGGGTGGCGCTGGCCGTGGTGACCATCGCCGCGGTCGCCTTCGGCTGGCTGGTCGCCGGCCGGGCGTTGCAGCCGTTGCAGCAGATCACCGGCACCGCCCGCCGGATCGCCGGGGCCGACGGCGCCGGCCGGGGGTTGCACGAGCGGATCGCCCTGGTCGGGCCGACCGACGAGGTGAAGGAGCTGGCCGACACGTTCGACCTGATGCTCGAACGTCTCGACCGGTCCTTCGACGGTCAGCGGCGCTTCGTCGCCAACGCCTCGCACGAACTGCGTACCCCGCTGGCGATCAACCGGTCCCTGGTGGAGCTGGCGATCACCCGGCCGGACTCCCCACCCGAGCTGCGGCAGCTCGGGGAGACCCTGCTGGCCGTCAACGAACGCCACGAACGGCTGATCGACGGGCTGCTCACCCTCGCCGACTCGGAGAACGCCCTGGCCGAACGCGCCGAGGTGGATCTCGCCGAGATCGCCGGGCACGTCGCGGAGCAGACCGCCCGGTCGACCACGCTCGCCGTCACCCGCGACCTGGCCCCGGCGCGTACGGCCGGCGACCCGGTGCTGCTGGAACGGCTCACCCAGAACCTGGTGGAGAACGCCGTCCGGCACAACGTCGACGTCGACGGTTGGCTCTCGGTCGCCACGGCCATGGTCGACGGTCGGGCCACCCTGACCGTCAGCAACAGCGGGCCGGTGGTGGCCGGGTACGAGGTCGAGACGATGTTCCTGCCGTTCCGCCGGCTCAACCGGGAACGGGTCGCCGGTCAGCGGGGCTTCGGGCTGGGGCTGTCCATCGTCCGGGCGGTGGCGCGGGCACACGGCGGGACGGTGCGGGCCGTCCCCCGTCCCGACGGCGGCCTGGTGGTCACCGTCTCCCTCCCCAGCCTTTCCTGACCGGCCCCGCAGCCCCGGTCATGATCGACCCAACGGGGCCCATGTTGCGGTTTCCGACGGCAGTGACACCGCAACATCGGCCCCGTCGCGACGGCGAGCCGTCCGGGCGGGTCGGGCCGGGCGTCAGCTCGTGACGTCCTTGCGGGTGAAGCGCCAGAAGGCCAGGCCCCAGAACAGGGTGGCGTAGCTGACCGCCGAGATCGCGCCCCGGACCACGTCGTCGGTCTGCATCGGGGTGGACAGCAGGCCCAGCCAGGCGCTGCTGTAGTGGGTCGGCAGGAAGTCGCGCAGCACCCCCAGCGCGGTGATCTGGTCCAGGATGCTGGACAGGATCCACAGCAGCACCGCGCCGCCGACCGCACCCAGCGCGGCGTCGGTGACCACCGACAGCAGGAACGCCAGCCCGGCCACCACCAGCAGCACGACCGCCAGGTAGCCGAGCACCGCCAGCAGCCGGACCAGCCCCTCGGTCGGGGTCAGCTCGGCGGCGACCTGGCTGGTCAGCGGTGACCAGCCGTAGCGCAGGGTGCCGGCGAGCAGGGCCGTACCGGCCAGCAACAGCAGGGCCAGCCCCGAGTACGCCAGCGCCACCAGCAGCTTCACCGTCAGCAGCCGGGCCCGGGGCACCGGCACCGCCAACAGGTAACGCAGGCTGCCCCAGCTCGCCTCGCTGGCGACCGTGTCACCGCAGAACAGCGCCACCACCACGACCAGCAGGAACGACGCCGACACCAGGATCGAGAAGAGGGTGAAGTTGAGCCCGCCCGAGGTGGCCAGGTCGGCGAGGCTGGCGAATTCGCCCCCGCCCCCGCCGTCGTCGTCCCCGGAGTCGAACTGGAACGCCACCAGGATGATCAATGGCAGCAGCACCATGAACCCGAGCGCCAACTGGGTACGCCGCCGCGACGCCTGCCGGCGGAACTCCGCCCCGAACGGCAGGGTCGCCCCCGGCCGGTAGCCGGCCGCCGCCCCACCCGGCCCGGACGCCCCGGTCGCGGTCCCGCCACGCGCAGCCGCGCCGCCCGACGACGTGCCCACCGAAGAACCTGCCATCACCGGTCACCGCTTCCCCGAGAGTTCTCGCCCACCAGGGCGAGGAACGCATCCTCCAGGCGACGCCGTGGCACCACCCGGTCCACCCCGATCCCGGCCCGGACCAGCTCGGCCACCACCTCGCTGCGGGCCGTCCCGTTGGTGTCCACCACCAGCCCACCGGCGTCGTCGGCGGTCAGCACCTGCACCGCGTCGAGGCGGCTCAGCACCGCCCGCGCGGCGGCCTGGTCGGTCACCTCGAACAGGGTGCTCGGCGACTCGCCGACGATCTCCTCCACCGGGCCGGACGCGACGATCCGGCCCTTGTTGACCACCACCGCGTGCGTGCAGGTCTGCTCCACCTCGGCCAGCAGGTGACTGGAGACCAGCACCGCCCGGCCGTCGGTGGCGTACCGCTGGAGCACCCGGCGCATCTCGGCGATCTGCGGCGGGTCGAGCCCGTCGGTCGGCTCGTCGAGCACCAGCAGCTCCGGCAGGCCCAGCATGGCCTGCGCGATGGCCAGCCGCTGCCGCATGCCGTGGCTGTAGTTCTTGGTCCGCCGGTGCACCGAGTCGCCCAGGCCGGCGATCTCCAACGCCTCGTCGAAGTGCGCGTCGGCCCACGGCCGCCCGGTGGCCCGCCAGTACGCCTTCAGGTTGTCCAGGCCGGACAGGTGCGGCAGGAAACCGGGCCCCTCCACCAGCGCGCCGATCCGCGACAGCACCGGCGAACCGGGCACCAGCCGGTGCCCGAAGACGTAGATCTCCCCGGCGGTCGGCTGGGTCAGCCCCATCAGCACCCGCAGGGTGGTGGTCTTGCCCGCGCCGTTCGGGCCGAGCAGCCCCATCACCTGGCCGGGGTGCACCTCGAAGTCCACCCGGGACACCGCGACGAACCCGTCCGCGTACTCCTTGCGCAGGTCGCGGACGGCGAGCGGGATGCCCGCGTACCCGGGGTGGACGGAGTCGTCCTGGCGGCGGTGCCGGCGGCGGACCACGGTGACGACCACGACGAGCCCCACCAGGATCGCGGCCAGCAGGCCGACCAGCACCCAGCGCCACACCGTCGCGGTGGTCGGGATCGGCGTGGCGGTGACCGTCGGCAGGCTCACCGCCCCGTCCACCGCCACCGTGTAGACGGCCGGCGCGGTCGGCGTGGTGTACGCCTGGTCGGCGGTGGCCAGCACCACCCGCAGCCGGTGCCCGGCCTCGACCCGGCGGACGATCGCCGGCAGGGTGACCTGGACCGGCTGCGCGGCGTCGATCGATGCCGGCAGCCCGGTCAACCGGATCGGGGCGACCAGCCCGTCGGGCAGCGTCGCCGCGCCGGCCGGGTCGACGTCGTAGAGCTTGGCGAACAGCACCGCCTCGCCGGTCGCCGACGCGGCCCGGACGGTGACGGTGGGCGCACCCACCACGTCCACCGCCTCGGCCAGCGGCGTCGACTCGAACCGGGCGTGCTGGCCGGGCACGTCGCCGGCCACCCCGTCGAGCAGGGAGCCGAGCGACCCGGCGAACGGGATCGCCGAGATCGCCGCCGGGTTGCCGTTGGGCGGGTTGGCGACCGGCTGGGCCGGCCCGGCGACCGGCACCTCGCGCCGGGCGTCCCCGGTCACCCCGGGATAGTCGGCGGTGCGGTACCCGGTGGCGACGAGTCCCCGGTCGAGGGCGTCGAAGCCGGCGATCCGGGAGAACGTGAAGTCGTCGCCGGGGGCCGCGCCGGTGCCCTTGACGTAGTGGTCGAGCCACTGCACGGTCAGGTACTTCACCCGGTCGGAGTCACTTGTCGGCCCGGCGCCGCCGTCGTGGCCGCCGGTGAACCAGGCCACCCGCACGGGGGTGCCGGCGGCGGCGATGCCGCGCGCGTTGGCGTCCGCCTCGGTGAGCGGGAAGAGGGTGTCCGCCTCGCCCTGCACCAGCAGGGCGGGGGCCTTGATCCGGCCCAGCACGTCGGCCGGGGAGGAGCGCCGCAGCAGGTCCACCGCCGCCTGGTCGGCCCGCCCGGTGGTGGCGATCCGCAGGTACGCGGCGCAGACGTCGGCGGCGAACCGGCCGCAGGACGGGTCGGCGGCGGCTCCCGGGGCGCGCGGCGACCGGGTACCCGGCCCGTCGCCCGGCTGCGGGCTGGGCGCACCGGCCGACGCGGGTGCCCCCTCCGGCTGGGCGGCGGCGGTGTTACCGGACAGCCCGGCCGGTCCGGAGCCGGCACTGCCGCCGCCGCCGAAGAAGATGCCGGCCCAGCCCTTCTTGAACACGCCCTCGGTGGCCGGTCTGCCGGTGCTCTCCGGCAGGAAGGCGCGGGACAGGTCGTTCCAGGTGATCATGGGGACGATCGCGTCGACCCGGGGGTCCTGGGCGGCCAGCAGCAGCGCCAGGCCGCCGCCGTACGAGCCGCCGACCACCCCGACCCGGGGGTCACCGGCGGCGTCGGTACGCACGTCGGGGCGGGCCGCCAGCCAGTCCAGCAGCCGCTGGGCGTCGCGCACCTCGTAGTCGGGGCTGTCCAGGTGGATCTGCCCGCCGCTGCGGCCGAAGCCCCGCGCGGTCCAGGTCAGCACCGCGTAGCCCTGGCCCACCAGGTCCTCGGCGTCGGCGCGGACGGAGTCCTTCGTACCGCCGAAGCCGTGCGCCAGCAGCACGGCCGGGACCTTCCGGTCGGCCGACGCGCCCTTCGGCAGGTAGAACGTGGTGTCCAGGTCGACGGGCTCGTCGCCGGCCGGCCCGGAGCGCACGGTGAGCATGCTCGACTCGGTGCGGAAGTCCGGCCGGTCCGGCCAGACCGCCCAGCCGACGACCGCCGCCAGCAGGACGACGACCACCGACGCGGCGACCGCGCGACGACCGGTGGGCAGGGCACGGCGAAGCCGCGTGGCCGACAACGGCGATTTCATTCGGCTCACGGTACGGCCCGGAACCTGAGCGTTGGCTGAGATCCGCCGTACGTCCGTCCTGGGCAGCCGATCGTCGGTCGGACAGCGGAAACCGCACAAGGTCACCCGGCGTTCACGCAGAACGAATTCGGATTACGTGAATTCACGCGTAAGGCGCGATATCGCTATGGAAACGAGCATGTCACCGTGACAACAGTACGCAGCGTCACGAGGAGGTGAATCTTGCGTCACATCACTCGAAGTGACGCAAAACTGACCCGCGTAGACCTCCGGCCAGGGATCGCCCGTCGATTAGGTTCTCGGTCCGACGCACGGGACCGAACTGTCACGCCATCCCCGACCCCCTGCGCCGCCGCCGGAGGAGACAACCATGACCGTTCCCGCCTCGCGGGTCCGTCGACGGCCCAGGACACCGGGCCGCCTGTTGCCGCTGCTACTCGCCACCGCGCTGCTGCTGCCGGTGGCGTTCCTCGTCGTACAGGGCCACCGGCTCGTGGACGCCGACCGCGAGCTGGCCGAACGGGAACGGCTCGGCGTCGAGTACCTGCGCGCCCTCGGCCCGGTCACCACCGCCCTGGTCGACGCGCAGACCGCCGCCGTGGCCGGCCGGCCGGTGCCCCGCGACGCCCTGGACCGGGCGGTGGAGGAGGCCGCGGCGGTCGACGCCCGGGTCGGCGGTGAACTGCGCAGCACCGAACGGTGGGCCGGCCTGCGCGCGAAACTGGAGGGCCTGCCCAGCCGGTCGCTCACCGACCCGGAAACCGCCTTCACCGCGTACGGCGAGGTCACCGACCTGCTGCTGGCCCTGCACAGCAAGATCCGCGAAACCTCCGGCCTGATCCGCGACCCCGGCTCCGACTCGTACTTCCTGCAGGACGGCGTCGGCGAGGAGATGCCGGAGGCGACGGTCGCCGCCGGACGCCTCGTCGACCTGGCCGTGCTGGCGCAGCGACGCCCCGCCGCCGACCAGGCCCGCACCGTGGGTGAACTGGCCACCCTCCGGTTCGCCGCCCTGCAACCGGCCGGTGACCTGGTCAACGACCTCCAGACGGTGGTCGACACCTCGGAGAGCGCCGACATCGGTGCCGGGGTGCTCACCCCGTTCGACAACTACCAGCGGGCCGTCGAGGCCCTCGGGGCGCTCTCCCAGCCCCGGGGCCGCAACCAGGAACTGGACGTGGCGAAACTCGCCGCCGCCCGGACCCAGGCGCAGACCGCCGCCCGGGAACTCCAGCCGGTCCTGCTCGACGAGATCGACCGGCTGCTGCGGCAGCGCATCGACCAGCTCGACCGCGACGCCCTGCTGATCCTCGCCGCCGGTGGGGTGGCCGGGCTGCTGCTGGTGGCGCTCGGCGCGAGCGGTTGGCTGACCCGTCGCGGTGAGCGCCCGACCGGCCGGGGCACCCCGGCGGTCGAGCCGGCCGACGCGGGCGGAAAACCCGCCCCGTGGGAGCCGCCGACGCCGCCCGGCCGCCTGCCCACCGGTCCGGTGCTCCAGCCGGCCGGCCGGGGCACCGGACCCGACCGGTGGAGGCCCTTCGATGCTGCTCGGTAGGCTGCGCATCCGGGGCAAGCTCGCCCTGCTGGTGATGGTCCCCCTGCTCTGCATGGCCGGGCTCACGGTGCCGGTGGTCTGGGAGCGGGCCTCCGCGGCCCAGCGGGCCGGCGACATCGCCGACCGGGTCCGGGTCGCCAGCCGGGTCGGCACGATCCTGCAACACCTCCAACAGGAACGCCTGCTCGCCGTCGGCCTGCTGCTCGGGCAGGTGCAACGCACCGACCTGGTGCAGAAGATCGCCGAGGTGGACGACCGGATCGCCGACCTGCGCACCGACCTCGGCGACGACCTGCCCGGCGAGGTCGACACCGCCCTCGACGGGGTACGCCAGCTCGCCGCCCTGCGGACGGCGGCGGTCGCCGGGCAGACCGGCCCCGACCAGCTCATGGCCGGGTACGGGCCGGTGAACACCGCCCTGATCGACTCGCTGCGGCTACGGCTCAACGCGGACACCCGCACCCCGGCCGGACGGCAGGTACTGGCCCTGGACGGCCTGCTGCGCACCGGCGAGAGCCTCAGCGCCGGCGCCACCCTGATCGTGCTGGTCGCCGCCCGGCCCAACGCCCAGACCGTCACCGCCTACGTGGCGAACTTCGCCGTCCTGTCCGATGAGAGCGCCCGGCTCCAGGCCCTGGTCACCCCCGAGCAGCTCGACCTGCTCACCCTGGAGGAGGTCGCGGTCGCCAACCGCACCGGGCCGAACTTCATCGACCAGAGCGCCGTCGACCCGGCCACCGCCATCGGCGCGCTGGACGTGACGACCCTCTTCCCCACCGTCTCCTCGATGATCACGCTCGGCCAGTTCGTCGAGAAGAAGCTGGCCGCCGACGTCACCGCCGAGGTGAGTGCCGACCGGCAGGTGGCACTCGCCGGGGCGTACTGGGTGACCCTGCTGACCGTGACCATCCTGATCGCGGTCATCCTGCTCACCATGGCGGTCGGCCGGGCGGTGGCCCGACCGCTCACCCGGCTCACCCGCTCCGCCGACCGGGTCGCCCGGGTCGCCGAGTCCGAACTGGTCCGGGTCGCCGACGACGAGTCCGAAACCACCCCACCGGTACGCCTCGACCCGGTCGACGTGGGTGCCCGGGACGAGATCGGCGATCTGGCCCGCGCCTTCGAACGCGTGCAGAACACCGCCGCCCGGCTGGTGGAACGGCAGGTGGCGAGCCGACGCAACGTGGCCCAGATGTTCGGCCACGTCGGGCGGCGTACCCAGAACCTGGTCGGCCGGCAGATCGCCCTGATCGACCGGCTGGAGCAGCAGGAGACCGAGCCGGGACGGCTGGAGCACCTGTACCGGCTCGACCACATCTCCAGCCGGTTGCGCCGCAACGCGGGCAGCCTGGTGGTGCTCTCGGGCGCGACCGGCGACGACGCGCACGTCGCACCGGTCCCGGTCGCCGACGTGGTCCGGTTGGCCCTCGGTGAGATCGAGGACTACACCCGGGTGGACGTGCAGGTCCCGCCGGAGGTGGTCGCCGCACCGGCGATCATCGGTGACCTGGTGCTGACGCTGGCCGAGCTGATGGAGAACGCCACCGTGTTCTCCCCGCCGCACACCCGGGTCGTGGTCACCGCCGAGACGACCGACGACGGCGCCCGGTTGGCCGTCATCGACCAGGGCATCGGGATGAGCGAGCAACGGCTCGCCGAGGAAAACGCCCGGTTCACCCGCCGGGAGCGGCTGGACCTGGCCCCGTCCGAGGTGCTGGGACTGTTCGTGGTGGGTCGGCTCGCCCGCCGGCACGGCTGGACGGTGGAACTCGCCGCCACCCCGGGCGGCGGGGTGACCGCCAGCCTGGTGCTCCCCGGCTCCGCCCTGGCCCGCCCCGCGACCGGGCGTGGTGGGGAACCCGTCAGCCGGGTCGCACTGCCGTCGCGGGACCGCCCCGTGACGACCCCGCCGGCCGGACTGCCGACGCGGGAACGACCCGGACCGACCGGCCCGGCGACCGGGCCCGGCACCGACGTCCCCCTGCGGGCCGGCCGTACGCCGGTCGTGCTCGACGCCGGTCCCGCCCGGCCGACGGTCGACGTGGCGTCGGCCCGGCCGGTGGTCGACGCCACGGCGCTGCCCGGGTTCGACCCCACGCTGCTCAGTAAGGCGACCAGGAGCATGGCGGCCACCGGCCCGTGGGACGCGTTCGGCACCGCGCCGGCCGACCCGGAGTCGGCCCGCGCCCCCGGGACCGACCCGGACGCGGCGGCCCATCCCACCGGCGACGGCCCGGCCGGTGCCACGACGGTGCTGCCGGTCCGGGGCACCGCCACGGTGGCCCCGGTGGCGGACGCGCCCCACCCGGCGGTCCCGCAGGCCGTCCTGCTCCCCACCGTGGGGCAGGCCACGACGCCCACGACGGACCGGCCGGCCCCGCTGCCGGGCATCCGGCAGCGGGTCCCCGGCGCGAGCCTGCCCCGCACCGCACCGGTCGTCGGGCCGGTGGACGGCAGCCGGGCCGACCCGGAGGCCGCGCGGGCCCTGGTCGAGCAGTTCCAGTCCGGGGTGCACCGGGCCGAACAGGCCGGGCCGGCCGCCGCGTCCGTAGCCGCCCGACCCGTCGCCGCCCAGCCCGCTGCCGCCCAGCCCGCTGCCGTCCAACCCACCGCTACCCGACCCACCGCCGCCCAGCCCTCCACCGCACCGGCGGTGCCCCGGCTCACCCGGCGGATCCCGGGCGCCAACCTGACCGTCTCACCGCCCCGGCAAGCACCGATCCAGAATCCGGGAGATCCGGGCGAGGTCCGCGATCTCATCAACGCGTTCGAGACGGGCGTCGCCCGCGCTCTGCGCGAAGTCCGCACCGACCACCGCACTGAAGAAGGAACGACACGGTGACCAGCCCGCACGTACACGAGAACGTCGACTACCAGAACCACCCGGCCGGGGACCTCAGCCCGGAGGCGCGCACGTTCAACTGGCTGTTGGACTCGTTCACCTCCAGCACCGCCGGCGTCCTGGAGGCCATCGCGGTCTCCTCCGACGGGCTGCTGATGGCAATGTCGTCGATCAAGGACCGGTCCAACGCGGAACGTCTCGCCGCCGTCGTCTCCGGCATGACCAGCCTGGCCGGAGGTGCCGCCAGCTGGTACGCCCTCGGCGGGCTCAACCGGGTGATCGTGGACATGGCCGACGGCTACCTGCTGATCACGGCGATCAGCAGCGGTTCCGTGCTCGGCGTGATCGCCGACCGGTCGGCCAACCTGGGCACCGTCGCGTACGAGATGACCCTCTTCGCCGGCCGGGCCGGCGGCGCACTGACACCGAGACTCATCGCCGAGCTGAAGAACGCCGTTCAGCAATGACCCGGGACGCCGCTGGCGAGGAACCGGAACCCGAACCGATGGTCCGGGTCCGCCCCTACCTGCGGAGCCCGGTGGGCGACGTGACGCCCACGCCCGTCTCCGAGCCGGAGGCCGACCGCCCGGCCAGCCCCCGCCCGTTCGTGCTGACCGCCGGGCGGGTGGCCGGCGCGGACCCGGCGATCGGGCTGGAGACCCAGGTCACCGCCCGGACCGGACCCGGCCGGGCGGCCGCCGTGGCGGCCCTGCTGGCCCCCGAGTTGCAGGCGATCGTCGCCCTGTGCGGTGAGCCGATCTCGGTGGCGGAGATCTCCGCCCGGATGCGGCTGCAGCTCGGCGTGACCCGGGTGCTGGTCGGTGACCTGCGGGCCGCCGGCCATCTCGACGTGCACGTCGGCGCCGTCGACGACGCATTTGACCCCGATCTCATCCTGCGAGTGATTGATGGACTCCGTGCGATCTCCTGAATGGCCGGTCGCCCCGCTCGGCGGGCTCGCCGCGAACAGTGCCTCCGCCCGCTACGGACAGCCCGTGGGTGGCCCTCCGACGGCACCGCAGCACCCGGGCGCGCCACTGCCGTACCGGCCCCCGGCGGCGTCGACACCGCCGACGGACACCCGCGGCGGCCCGCCGGCCGCCCCGCCGATCCCGGTCAAGCTGCTCATCGCCGGAGGCTTCGGGGTGGGCAAGACGACCACGGTCGGTGCCATCTCCGAGATCGCCCCGCTGACCACCGAGGCCGAGATGACCAGCGCCGGGATCGGGGTGGACGACCCGGGGGCGCGCAGCGGGAAGACCACCACCACGGTGGCGATGGACTTCGGCTGCGTGACCATCGACCGGAGCCTGAAGCTCTACCTGTTCGGCACGCCCGGCCAGGACCGGTTCGGTTTCATGTGGGACGACCTGGCGCGGGGCGCGCTCGGCGCGTTGGTGGTGGTGGACAGCTCCCGGCTGGACGACTGCTACCCGGCGGTCGACTTCTTCGAGCGGGCCGGCCTGCCCTTCGTGGTCGGGGTGAACACCTTCGACGGCCGGCTGACCCACGAGCTGGGGGCGATCCGGTGGGCGCTGGCGATCGGTGACCACGTGCCGCTGGTGCAGTTCGACGCCCGGGAACGGCTGTCGGTGCGGGATGCCCTGCTGGTCGTCCTGGACCGGGCGCTGGACCGGGCGGTGCGGGAGAAGGGCGCCTGACCGAACCGACGCCCGGTCGTTTCCATCGGAGAGGGGGACGTGATGAGGGGTGGTCTGGACGAGACACTGGCCCGGTTGGCCCGCCGTGAGGAGGCCCGCCGCCGCCGGTCGGTCGATCCGGAGACCGACGACGGGGGACCGACCCTGGCCTTCGGGGCCACCGGCCACCCGCCCACCGCCCCGGCCCACCCCGGGCCGGGACCCGCCACACCGGCGACCGGTGAACTGGCCCGGACCGGGCCCGGGTGGGCCGGGCCGGCGCCCGCCCCCGACGTTGACCCGGTGGAGGAGGTGGCCGAGGCCGTCCGCCGCGTGGTGGCCGCCCGCCCCGGCCTGACCGTGGTGCTGCACGTCGAGTACGCCGGACGTACGTATCCGCTACGGATCGAGCAGGCGCAGCCCGTGGCCCGCAACGAGCGGCCGGGCGTCGGGGCACGCACCGAGCGACCGGAGAACGGGGTACGCAACGAGCGGTCCGACGTCGTGGCGCGGGCGGGTGTCGACCCGTCGGCCACCCCGCCGCCGGCCTGGCCGCTGGCCGACCGGACGCCACCGGCGTGGACCCCGGCCCGGGAGATGCCGGGTGCCGATCCGGCGGCCCGGCTCGCCGAGATGATCCGGCGGGACCCGACGCTGCTCGACAACGACACCTGACGGTACGCCCGGGCACGGCACCCCGCGTCCGGGCCGACCGGGCGCTGGCCTGGGCGGTCGTACCGGACGACCACGGGCGTCGGCGGCGGCGGGCGGCTACTGTCGGGCGATGCCCGCACCGGATCTGACCCTGACCGCCAGCCTGCGCCCGGCCGCGCTGGACGCCCGACGTGGCATCGTCCGGCTGCACCCGGAGGTGCTCACCGCCCTGGCCCTGCGCCCGGGGGACCCGGTACGGCTGGCCGGCAGGCGGGTCACCGCCGGGATCGTCGCGCCCGCCGAGCCGACCGCCAGCGCCGCCCTGCTCTACGCCGACGACCTGACGCTGGGCAATCTCGGGCTGCGCGACGGCGGGCAGGTGACGGTCGGTCCCGCCCCGGTGACCCCGGCCCGCCGGGTGACCCTTTCCGGCCCGGTGCCGGTGCTCGCCGCGGTGTCCCCGGAGATGCTCCGGCTCGCCCTGCTCGGCAAGGTCGTCAGCGAGGGCGACAACGTCTCGCTGCTCCCCCAGGACGTGCTCCCCGACGCCTCGGTACGCGGTCTGGTCGAGGCCGCCCGCCGCAGCCTCGCCAACACCGTCGGGTACGCCTGGACGAGCACCCTGCTGACCGTGGTCGCCGCCGATCCGCAGACCGGTGGCCTGGTCACCATGGACACCGTGGTCGGTTGGGAACACGGCCAGGTCACCCACGGTTCCTCCGGCCCGGCCGGCCCCGGGCGGCAGCCGACCGGCCGTACCGGGACGGCTCCGGCCGGCAGCGCGACGGGCCCGATCGGGGAGGCCGGGGAGGCCGTTCCCGACGACGACGTGCCGCACGTGGACGAGTTGCCCGGTCTGCGGGCGCAGGCCGAGGAGCTGACCGAACTGTTGGACCTCGGCTTCCACCACCGCGAGGTGCTGGGGCGGCTGGGCACCACGGTCTCGCTCGGTGTGCTGCTCAGCGGGCCGGCCGGCTCGGGCAAGTCGGCGCTGGTGCGGGCGGTGGCCAGGACGGTCGGCGCCCGGGTGCGCCCGCTGTGGGCGCCGGAACTCGCCGCGTTGACCAACGACGCGGCGGCCCGACGGCTGCGCGACACCGTCGCCGAGCTGGCCTCGGGCGGGCCGGCTGTGCTGCTGGTCACCGACGTGGAGGCGCTGGCCCCGGCCGAGGACGCCGGGCCGCTGGCCACCGTGTTCCGGCAGGTGCTCGCCGGGGCCGTCCGGTCGGGTACGGCGGTGGTGTGCACCACCTCGCGGCCGGAGTCGGTCGATCCGGGGTTGCGTGCGCCGGATCTGCTGTCGCTGCGGATCTCGGTGCCGCTGCCCGACCCGGCGTTGCGTCGGGAACAGTTGACCGTGCTGACCCGGCAGGTGCCGCTGGCCGAGGATGTCCGGCTCGACGAGGTGGCGGGGCGTACCCCCGGGTTCGTCGCCGCCGACCTGGCCGCGCTGGTCCGGGAGGCCGGGGTGCGGGCGGCGCTGCGGCAGAAGACGGCGCAGACGCCGACAGTGGCGATGGCCGACTTCACGGCGGCGCTGGAGGTGGTCCGGCCGACCACCATGGCGGCGTCCACGCTGGAGCTGGCGACGGTCACCCTGGATGACGTCGGCGGCCTCGGTGAGGTGAAGCAGACCCTCACCGAGTCGGTGCTCTGGCCGCTGACCTACCCGGACACCTTCGCCCGGCTGGGGGTGCAGCCGCCCCGGGGGGTGCTGCTCTACGGGCCGCCCGGGTGCGGCAAGACCTACCTGGTGACCGCCCTGGCCGGGACCGGACGGGCGAACGTGCTGTCGGTGAAGGGTGCCGAGCTGCTGTCCAAGTGGGTCGGTGAGAGCGAGCGGGCCGTGCGGGAGCTGTTCCGCCGGGCCCGCGAGGCCGCGCCGACGCTTGTCTTCCTCGACGAGATGGACGCGCTGGCCCCGGTGCGCGGCCAGGCCACCGACGGCGGTACGACCGACCGGGTGGTGGCCGCCCTGCTGACCGAGCTGGACGGGGTGGAGGCGCTGCGCAACGTGGTGGTGGTCGGGGCGACCAACCGGCCGGACCTGGTCGACCCGGCCCTGCTGCGCCCCGGCCGGCTGGAACGGCTGGTGTACGTGCCGCCGCCGGACGGCCCGGCCCGCGCGGAGATCCTGCGGGCCGCGTCCCGCGCCGTGCCACTCGCCGGGGACGTCGACCTGGCGGCGCTCGGCGAGGAGTTGACCGGTTTCTCGGCGGCGGACTGCGCGGCGCTGGTGCGGGAGGCGGCGCTGGCCGCGATGCGGGAGTCGCTGTCGGCCGCCACGGTCACCGCCGCGCACGTCGCCACCGCCCGGGACCGCGTCCGCCCCTCGCTGGACCCGGAGCAGGTCGCCTGGCTCGCCGCCTACGCCGACAAGCACGCGGGCTGAGCTGCTGGCGCAGCCGTGGGGTGCTGCGGACCGGCGGCGCCGAGCGGGGCGGGTCCGGCGGCGCCGGGCGGCGGCGGGCCATGTCGGGCAGGTCGGCGTGTCCTCGGGGACGGTGGGTGTGCCGGTGAGCGATATGCCTGAGCGGCATAAATATGACTGGTAGTCATATCACTCGCTGCGGGCATCTCGACCGTCGGCGACACGCCGCCCGCGCGGTGGCCGGCGAGAGGGTCAGCCGGCGGCGGGGGGCGTCGCGTCGAGCGAGATCTCCGCGTACACCCGGTGGTCGTCCTCGCGGAGCTTGGCGCCGCAGTTACGCAGCACCGCGACGGCCCCCAGGTTGTCCGGGGTGGTCTCGGCGACGACGGAGTGCATGCCGGCCGCCGCCGCGGCGTTGAGCAGTTCCCGCAGGGCCGCCGCGCCGAGGCCCTGACCCCGGGCCGACCGGCCGAGCCACATCCCGGTCTCCACCACTCCCGGGGCGTCGCAGCGGGTCATCCGGATCATGCCGACGACCTCGCCGCCGGCATACACGGCGAACATCAGGGTGCGGGTCGGGCCGTCCAGCCCGCCGAAGCTGGCCCGGTGGAAGTCCCGGAACGCGTCCCGGCGGGCCAGCGACCAACCGGCGGGGGCGTCGACCGGGGGTATGACGTCGATCGGCTCCGCCTCGGCCGCCGCTACGGAGAGCAACGATTCCAGGTTCGCCTCGTCCACCGGCTCCAGCCGTACCGTACCTGCCACGTGCCGCAGTCTGCCGCCCGTACCGGCCGTCGTCCACCCCTTTGGCCGGTGACTGGCGGTCCGGTCGGAGGTATCGGCCGGTCGTGCCGTCGGAGCGGGGAATCTCACGCTCCGCTGTCAGCGTGGGCAGGGATCAGCGGCGGCGGTTGCGGGCGCGGGAGGCGCGCAGCCGGCGCAGCCGGCCGATCAGCAGCGGCTCGGCGGCCAGCGCGGCCGGGCGGTCCAGCAGGGCGTTGAGCAACTGGTAGTAGCGGGTCGCGGACAGCCCGAAGGTGTCCCGGATGGCCTGTTCCTTGGCCCCGGCGTGCCGCCACCACTGCTGTTCGAAGGCGAGGATGGCCCGCTCCCGCTCGGTCAACTCGTCGCCGCCGGCCGCCGGCCCGGATCGGGGCGACGGCACGTCGGCGTCCAGGGCCGGTCGGGGTGCGGGCAGGTCGCCCTCCGGCAGGTCGCCCTCCGGTGCCGGTCGGGGTGCGGGCACCGGAGGCGGCGTGGACCGGGCGTCGGTGGACGGTGGGGGGTCGGCGGGGGGCACGGGCGGCATGGCGTCGGTGGGCGGCGGCACGGCGCTCCTCGGCAGGGTGGACGACCGGGCGTACCGGCCGGGGAAGCCTAGCTTAACCAGGGTGGGCGACGGTTCCGGACGACGGACGGGCCCGGCTCGACACGTGGTCGACCCGGGCCCGTCGCGGTCGGCTGCCGCCCGAACCGGGCGGCAGCCGGATCAGGTGATGTCCCGCCGGCGCATCATCCAGAACGCGGCGACCATCACCACGGCGGTACCGATACCGAACACCAGTGCCGAGTCCTGCCAGGTCACCAGCATCTCCTTGGGCGTGCACTCGCCCTGCACCAGCTCGCAGGAGCGGTAGTCGACGAGCGCCCACTGCTTCTGGAACCAGGCGAGCGCGTAGGTGGACAGCACCCACCGGTCACCGAAGCGGACCTCGGCGATCGTCGTGGCGATCCGGATGCCGATCTCACTGATCACCCCGGCGCCCACGGCCACCCCCAGGGCCATCGCCGTGTGCCGGCCCAGGGACGCCAGGGCGAAGGCCACCGCACCGGCGGCGAGGATCATCGCCAGCGCCCGAAGGCCGCTGATCCCGGCGGACTGCCACACCCCGGAGGTGACCTTCTCGGTGGTCCCCCGGAAGCTGGCGATGAGCCAGAAGGCCAGCGTCCACAGCGCCCCGAGGACCACGGTCACCCCGGTCAGCGTGGTGAGCACGGCGGCCAGTTTGGTGCCGAGCACGGTGAGCCGTTTCGGCCGCCACAGCAGCAGGTTCATCATCCCGCCGGTGCTCCACTCGGCGCCCACGAACGAGGCGCCGATCAGGAAGCCGAACAGCGCCACCGCCCCGGCGAAGATGGCGATGAAGTTGCCGAACTCGGCCCGGAAGTCGAACTGGTAGGGCAGGTTCCACTTCGGGTCGAACATCTCGGCGGTGGGCTTCCAGTCCCGGCCGCAGTTCGGGCCGTACCGCTCGTCGGTCTGCTCGCCGCGGGCCTTGGCCGCGTCGCACTCGGCGATCGACCGCTCCCACTCCCGGACGGCGTCCCGGAAGTTCGCGTCCGACTCCGCCTGCGCCTGCGCGATCACGGCCGGCGAGAGCTTGTGGCTGGAGAAGGTGAAGGCGGTGACGATGCCGGCCAGGCCGAGGACGAGCAGGATCAGCATGACCCGGGTGAGCCGGCGCTTGGCCAGCCGACGCAGTTCGGTGACGTACAGGCTCATGCGCCCCACCCTCCCGTGGTGCCGGCGGTGTGACCCGGCTCGCCGATCTTGGCGGACTGGTCGACCTGCCGGTGCTGACCGGGGACCGGAGCGGTGGCGGTGATCTCCAGGAAGACGCTCTCCAGGTCCACCGAGACCGGGGCCAGTTCGCTGACGTACAGGTGTTGTTCGGCGAGCAGCCGGCTGACCGCGGCCGGCTTGTCCACGCCGGCCAGCATCAGGTGGTCCGGGTGGCGGGTGACCGCGACGCCGGCCCGGCCGAGCAGTTCGGCGGCGGCGGCGAGGTCCTCGGCGGCGTCCAGGCGCACCCGTACGCCGCCGTGCGAGTGCTGGGCCAGCACCTGCTCCACCGGACCGGCGGCGACCCGGCGGCCCAGCGAGATGATGGTGACCTCGTCGCAGATGAGCTGGATCTCGCCGAGGATGTGGCTGGAGAGCACCACGGTCATGCCGGATTCGGCGAGGGTGCGCATCAGGGTGCGCATCTCCCGGATGCCGCCCGGGTCGAGGCCGTTGGCCGGCTCGTCGAGGATCAGCAGCTTGGGGTTCTTGAGCAGGGCGGAGGCGACGGCGAGCCGCTGCTTCATGCCGAGCGAGTACGTCTTGACCCGCTCGCCCGCCCGGTCGCGCAGCCCCACGAGTTCGAGCACCTCGTCGACCCGGACGGCGGGGACGTCGCCGGCCCCGGCCAGCAGGGACAGGGTGTCCCGGGCGCTGAAGTGCGGGAAGAACTGCGGGCTCTCCACGATCGCGCCGACCTGACCGGCGACGGTGGGCAGTGCGCCGGGCACCTCGTGGCCGAGGATGGCCATCCGCCCGCCGTCGGGCTGGATGAGCCCGAGCAGGGTACGCAGGGTGGTGGTCTTGCCCGACCCGTTGGGGCCGAGGAAGCCGTGCACCTGACCGGCCTCCACCCGCATGTCGAAGCCGTCCAGCGCGTTGCGGACCCCACGCCGGCGACTCTTGTACGTCTTACGTAGACCTTCGATCTCCAGGACAGCCGACAAGCTGCGCCTCCCCCGATGGTGGCTGATGACAGCGGTCACCATACTCGGTATACCCGCCAGGGCAATACCCGGTATGCATCGGCGCTCGATTACTACCGACGGTGTACCAACGGGTCACTCAGGCGCAGATGACGGCCACTCCGGCGGCGCGGAACGCATCGACGAGTTCCGGGGCCGCCCCGGAGTCGGTAACCAGGGTCTCCACCCGCTCCACCGGGCAGATCCGGGCGAACGCGTGACCGCCCAGCTTGGACGAGTCCGCGATGATCACGACCCGTTTGGCCCGCGCCACCATCAGGTTGTTCATCGCCGCCTCGCCTTCGTGGTGGGCGGCGGCACCCAACTGGGGATCGAGCGCGTCCACGCCCAACAGGGCGACGTCGAGGGTCACCTCGCGCAGCAGCGCCCCGCCCAGCGGCCCGACCAGTTCGAACGACTTCGGCCGCACCACGCCCCCGGCGACCACCACCTTCATCCGGGAGCGGACCAGCAGCTCGTTGGCGATGTTCAGGGCGTTGGTGACCACGGTGAGCTGGGCACCCTCGGCGCTGGTGTTCAGATCCGGCCGGACGGCCAGGGCGCGGGCCACCTCGGTGCTGGTGGTGCCGCCGTTGAGGCCGACCACGGTGCCGGGGGAGACGAGCGCGGCGGCGGCGGCCCCGATCCGCTGCTTCTCGGCCGAGTGCTTGGCCGTCTTGTAGCGCAGCGGCAGGTCGTAGGAGACGCCGTTGGCGACCGCGCCGCCCCGGGTCCGGGTGATCATCTGCTGCTGGGCGAGCTGGTCGAAGTCGCGCCGGATGGTGGCCTGGGAGACGTCCAGCCGCCCGGCGGCCTCCTCGACGCTGACCCGACCACTGTCGGTGAGCATTTCGAGCAGAGCGTTCCACCTGGCGTACCGGTCCACGAGGGGCCTCCGACTCTGCACGAAGGGTGATCGAATGCGTGCACCGTAGTGCGCGAAACTCCTGGTGCGCAAAACCCCCGACTGCGCGATCCGGGGGCAGGTTGCCACGCGCACCTCGTTTCGCGCAGAATAACGCGCGAAAGACGGTGGTAATGAGCCGTATTGCGCACCTCCCTCCCCTGTGCGAGGAGTTCCCCATGGCGTACGTCGACGCGGAGATCGCCAGCCAGCCCGACTGCTGGCGGGAGGCGGCCCGACTGGCCGGCACCGTCACCGGCGTCCTCCCCCGCCCCGGCGAGCGGGTCGCCGTCGTCGGCTGCGGCACGTCGTGGTTCATGGCCATGGCGTACGCCGGGCTGCGCGAACGGGCCGGGCACGGCGAGACCGACGCCTTCCAGGCCAGCGAGTTCCCCGTCGACCGCCGCTACGACCGGCTGATCGCGGTCACCCGCTCCGGCACCACCACCGAGGTGCTCGACCTGCTCGCCGCGCTGCGCGGCCGGACCCCCACCACCGTCCTGGTCGGCGACCCCGGCTCGCCCGCCGTCACGCTGGCCGACGCGGCCGTGCCGATGCCCTTCGCCGACGAGCGTTCGGTGGTGCAGACCCGGTTCGCCACCACCGCCCTGGCGCTGCTGCGCGCCCACCTCGGCGACAACGTCGAGGCGCTGGCCGCCGACGCCGAGGTCGCCGTCCGCGCCCCGCTGCCGCTCGACCCGGCCCGCATCGACCAGGCCACCTTCCTCGGTCGCGGCTGGACGGTCGGACTGGCCCAGGAGGCCGCGCTGAAGTGCCGGGAGGCGGCCACCTTCTGGGCCGAGGCGTACCCGGCGATGGACTACCGGCACGGCCCCATCTCGATCGCCGGCCCCGGCCGGCTGGTCTGGGCGTTCGGGGAGCTGCCCGAGGGCCTGCCGGAGGACGTGGCGGCCACCGGGGCGGCGTTCGTGCACAGCCGGCACCACGGCTGCCACACCGTGCTCGGTAGTTGGGCGGCCGGCCGCACCCCGGTCGACCCGATGGCCGACCTGATCCTCGCCCAACGCTTCGCGGTGGCCCTGGCGACCAGCCGGGGTCTCGACCCGGACGCGCCCCGGCACCTGACCCGCTCCGTGGTGCTGGCATGACCGACGGGCCGCCGGGCGACGACCGGGTGGTCGTCGCGTTGGACGTCGGCGGCACCGGCATGAAGTGCGCCCTGGTCCGCCCCGACGGCAGCGTGCTGCACGCCGAACGGCACCCCACCGACGCCGGGCGCGGCCCGGACGCCGTGGTGGCGACCGTCCTCGCCGTCGCCGAGGGCCTGGCCGACCGGGCCCGCGCCGCCGGGTCGACCCCGGTGGCCTGCGGCGTCGCCGTACCCGGGGTGGTCGACGAGACCGCCGGGGTGGCGGTCTGGTCGGCGAACGTCGGCTTCCGGGACGTACCGCTGCGGGATCTGGTGGGGGCGCGGCTCGGGCTGCCGGCGGCGCTCGGCCACGACGTGCGGGTGGGCGGGATCGCCGAGGCCCGGCTCGGTGCCGGCCGGGACGCCCGACACGTGCTCTTCGTCGCGATCGGCACCGGCATCGCCGCCGCGCACGTGGTCGCCGGGTCGGCCGCCGTCGGCGCGCACGGTGCGGCCGGCGAGATCGGCCACATCCTGGTACGCCCCGACGGCCCGCGCTGCGGCTGCGGCCGGCCCGGCTGCCTGGAGGCCGTCTCGTCCGCCTCGGCCGTGGCCCGCCGCTACGCCGAACTGGCCGGGTCGACGGCGAGCGCGGCCGAGGTGGCCGGGCGCGCGGCGGCCGGTGAGGAGCTGGCCGGGCGGGTGTGGCGGGAGGCCGTCGAGGCGCTCGCCGACGGGCTCGCCACCGGGCAGGCCCTCTACGACGTGGACACCATGGTCATCGGCGGCGGGCTGGCCCGGGCCGGCGGGCAACTGCTCGACCCGCTCCGCGCGGCCCTGCGCGAACGGATGACCTTCCATCGGGAGCCGCGCCTGGTCGCGGCGGCCCTCGGCGACGAGGCCGGCTGCCTCGGTGCCGCCCTGCTCGCCCTCGACAGTCTGGAGAGACGATGACCCAGCGGGTGACCGGCAAGGTGGTGACCCCGACCGGCGTGATCCGGCAGGGGTGCGTGGAGCTGGACGGCGAGCGGATCACCGCCGTCGCCGAGTATCCGGCCAAGCGCGACGGGCACTGGATCGTGCCGGGGTTCGTGGACATGCACACCCACGGCGGGGGCGGGCACACCTTCACCACCGGTGACGCCGACGCCGCCCGCGCGGCCGCCGGGTTCCACCTGCGGCACGGCACCACCACCCTGCTGGCCAGCCTGGTCAGCTCCCCGTTCGAGCTGATGCGCACGGCGACCGCCGCGTTCGCGCCGCTGGTCGGCGAGGGGGTGCTGGCCGGCGTCCACTTCGAGGGGCCGTACCTGTCGGCGGCCCGGTGCGGCGCGCAGAACCCGGAATTCCTCCGCGACCCGTCCACCGACGAGCTGGGCCGGCTCGTCGCCGACGGCGGCGGGGCGGTCCGCATGGTCACCCTGGCCCCCGAGCGCCCCGGCGCGCTGGACGCCATCAAGTTGCTCACCTCGCACGGGGTGGTCGCCGCCGTCGGCCACACCGACGCCACCTGGGAGCAGACCCGGGCCGCCGTCTCGGCCGGGGCGAGCGTCGGCACCCACCTGTTCAACGGGATGCGCCCGCTGCACCACCGCGAACCGGGCCCGGTGGTGGCCCTGCTGGAGGCCCCGAACGTGGTCTGCGAGCTGGTCGCCGACGGGGTGCACCTGCACGACGGGATGCTCACCTTCGCCGCCACCGTGGCCGGCCCGGAGCGGATCGCCCTGGTCACCGACGCGATGGCCGCCGCCGGCATGCCCGACGGCGAATACGAGCTGGGCGGCCAGCCGGTCGCCGTGGCCGACGGGGTGGCCCGCCTGGCCCGGGACGGTGCGATCGCCGGCAGCACCCTCACCATGGACGCGGCGCTGCGGCACGCCGTCACCGCCGGCATCCCGATCGTCGACGCGGTACGGATGGTCGCCACCACCCCGGCCCGCGCCATCGGCCTCGGCGACCGGGTCGGCGCGCTCCAGCCGGGCCGCCGTGCGGACCTGGTGGTGCTCGACGACGAGCTGAGCGTCGTCCGGGTGATGCGCGCCGGCACCTGGCTCGACTGACCCCGCTCGCACGCGGGGACGGGCGGGTCAGGCGGTGGGGACCTCGACGCCCAGAACGGCCTGCTCGTCGGGGCGGTGCACCAGCACGTCGGCCAGGTACGACTGCACCGCCGGCCCCATCCCCACGTCCCGGCCGGCCCGCTCGGAGAGCAGCCACTTGTGCTCGATGATCTGCGCGAAGACCTCCTGCGGCTCCAGCTTGTGCCGCAGGTGCGCCGGGACCGCCCGGACGACCGGCTCGAAGACCTCCGTCAGCCAGCGGTGGGCCGCCTGCTGCTCGTCGGTCAGGTCGCTCTCCACCCGGTAGGCGTCCAGGTCGTTGAGCAGCCGGCGGGCCTGGTTCTCCTCGGCGTCCAGGCCGGTGAGCCGGATCAGCCGCCGGGTGTGGTAACCCGCGTCGACGACCTTCGGGCGGACCAGGTACCGCCCGTCGTCGACCGTCGACAGGGCCACCTCGGCCACGTCGAACCCGAGGTCGTTGAGGCGGCGGATGCGACGCTCGATGTCGTGCCGGGCCTCCCGCTCGACCTGCTGCTCGTAGGTGATCTCGTGCCAGAGCCGTTCGTAGCGCTGCACGACCTCCTCGCAGACCACCTCCGGGTCGATCGACTCGTGCAGCAGCCCCGCGGCCTGGAGGTCCAGCGCCTCACCGAAGATGTTGACCCGGGCGATCTCCAGGTCCTCACCGCGCTGCCCGTTGGACAGTGAACGGTGCAGCGCGCCGGTCTCGGCGTCGACCAGGTAGGCGGCGAACGCACCGGCGTCCCGCCGGAACAGGGTGTTCGACAGCGAGCAGTCGCCCCAGAAGAAGCCGGTCAGGTGCATCCGCACCAGCAGCACCGCGAGGGCGTCGAGCAGCCGGCCCATCGTCTCCGGGCGCAGCGTGCGGGAGAACAGCGCCCGGTAGGGCAGCGAGAACTGGAGGTGCCTGGTGATCAGCACCGGATCCAGCGGGGTGCCGTCGTCGGCCTGCCGGTCGGCCACGATGGCGATCGCCTCCACCGACGGGAAGTCGATCCGTTCCAGCGCCCGCAGCAGGTCGTACTCGCGTTCGGCGACCCGCTCCCCGGTCTCCTTGACCGCGTACACGTAGTCGCCGAGGCGGACGAACCGGACGATGTGCCGGGAGATGCCCTGCGGCAACGCCACCAGGTGCCGGGCGGGCCACTGTTCCAGCGGGGTCGACCAGGGAAGGTCGAGCAGCGCCGGGTCGACGAGGGCCGAGGTGATCCGCACGGGGACAAGTGTGCCGGGTGTCCCCCGTCCGACGCCCCCCTTCGTGGTTCGGCACACATCGACCCCGGGCCGTGCCGTCCCGACCGTCGCGTCGGCCGGTAGCGTGACCGCGTGCGGGAGCGAACCACGACGGTACGCGGCGGAGCACGGCTCAGGCCGGTCCGCCCGGCCGGCTGGTGGTACGACCTGCTGCTGCTCACCGCCCTGGTCGCGCTGACCGGGGCGCTGGCCACCGACCACCTGTTCGGCGTCGACCGGGCGGTCGCCGACTGGGCCGAGGGGCACCGGCCGACCGCCGCGTACTGGATCGCCCGGGTGCTCAACCTGCTCGGCCAGGGCACCCCGTTGACGCTGCTCGCCGCCGCCCTGGGGGTGCTGCTGGCCGTCCGGCTCCGCTCGGTACGCCCGGTGCTGCCCCCGGTGGTCGCCTTCGCGCTCACCTACCTGACCATCGGGCCGCTCAAGGTGTGGACGGCCCGCCCGGCCCCCAGCGCCAGCGTGAAGGAGCCGTTCCTGCCGCCGGAGCAGACCCTGCCGCTGTTCCAGCACGACCTGCCGGTCCGCTACGCCCAGTCGTACCCGTCGGGGCACGTGGCCAACGCGATCGTCTGGTACGGCGTGCTCGCCCTGCTGCTCGTCCCGCTGCTGCGTACCGCCGGCCGGTGGATGCCACCCCGGCTGGCCACCGCCGTGCGGGTGGTGCCGCCGCTGGTGGTCCTGTGCACCACCACCTACCTGGGCTGGCACTGGTTGACCGACTCGGTGGCCGGGCTGCTGCTGGGGCTGCTGCTGGACCGGCTGCTGCGCCGGATCCCCTGGGACGACCTGCCGCTACCGACCCGGCTGCGCGGCCGGGACCGCCCGTTCATCGCCGACCCGGGCCGGTCGCCCGATGGGGGCCGCCCGTTCACCTCCGCCCCGTAACCTGCCGGGGTGGATCGACTGCGGCGGCGGTTGGGCGTACCCGATGCGGTGGTGGTCGGGTTGGGGGCGATGCTCGGCGCGGGCGTGTTCGTGGTCTTCGCCCCGGCCGCCGCAGCGGCCGGCGGCACCGGGCTGCTGGTGGCGCTGGCGCTGGCCGGGTTCGTCGCGTACTGCAACGCGACCAGCTCGGCCCGGCTGGCCGCCCGCTACCCGGAGTCCGGCGGCACCTACGTGTACGGCCGGGAACGCCTCGGCCCGTTCGCCGGGTTCCTCGCCGGCTGGGGTTTCGTGGTCGGCAAGACGGCGAGCTGCGCGGCGATGGCGCTGACCATCGGGGCGTACCTGTGGCCGGGGCAGGCCCGGCTGGTCGCGGTCGGCGCGGTGCTCGCGGTGACCGGGGTGAACCTGCGCGGCGTCACCCGCACGGTCGCCGCCACGAAGGTGCTGGTGGTCGTGGTGCTGGCGGTGCTGGCCCTGGTCGCGGTGACCGGCCTGGCCGCCGGGGAGGTACGGCTCGACCGGCTCGCCGACGGCGGCGGTACGGCCCGGGGTGTGCTCACCGCCGCCGGGCTGCTCTTCTTCGCCTTCGCCGGGTACGCCCGGATCGCCACCCTCGGTGAGGAGGTCCGCGACCCGGCCCGCACGATCCCCCGGGCGGTGCCGCTGGCCCTCGGGGTGGTGCTGGCGGTCTACCTGGTCCTCGCGGTGGTCACGGTCGGCGTGCTCGGCCCCGACCGGCTGGCCGGCTCCGTCGCGCCCCTGGCCGACGTGGTGACCGTCGCGGGGCTGCCCGGCCTGGCCTGGGTGGTCCGGGCCGGGGCGACGGTGGCGGTGACCGGGGTGCTGCTGTCCCTGCTCGCCGGGGTGGGCCGCACCCTGCTGGCGATGGCCCGCCGCCGGGACGTGCCGGGGGCGCTGGCCGCCGTGCACCAGGTGCACCGGGTCCCGCACCGCGCCGAGCTGACCGTGGCCGCCGTGGTGGTCGCGGTGGTGGCGCTCGGTGACGTCCGGGGTGCGATCGGCTTCTCCAGTTGCACGGTGCTGGTCTACTACGCGATCACCAACGCCGCCGCGTGGACGCTGGGCCGGGACCCGACCCGCCGGCTGCCCACCCGGGCGCTCGCCGGGGCGGGGCTGGTCGGCTGTCTGCTACTCGCGGTCAGCCTGCCGGTCGCCAGCGTGCTCGCCGGTTTCGGGGTGCTCGCCCTCGGCGCGCTCTGGTATGCCGTCCGACCCCGCTAGTCACTCCTGCGGGTCCCGCGACGCCGGAATGTCGGCGGTCGGCGGGGCGGCCGGCGGGGGCGGCGTGGTCTCGCGGAGCAGGGCGCCCAGCCCGGCCCGCCGGGCCACCACGGTCAGCCGGTCCCCCGCCGAGATCACCATCCGGGGGTCGGCCCGCCAGTCGGTCTTGTGGCCGGGCCGGGAGTGGGCCAGCAGGCGCACCTCGCCGGGGCGGGCCACCGCGCCGAGCGGGCGACCGTCCAGGGCCGCACCGGCCGCCACCGGCACCTCGACCACCAGCAGGGCGTGCCGGTCGACCGGGATGGTGGCGATGACCGCCCGGTCCAGCAGGGCGGCGGCGAAGGACGGGGCGGCCAGGTAGGACACGCTGCGCGAGATGCCGATGCCGAACGCCCGCTGGATGCGTTCGGCGAAGTCGCCGTCGAAGAGCCGCAGCACCACCCGCAGCTCCGGGTTGAGCGCCCGGCCGTTCAGCGCGGCCCGCAGGTTGACCCCGTCGTCGGTGGAGACCACCACCAGCGCCTGGCAGTGTTCCACCGAGGCCGAACGCAGCGTCTCCTCGCGGGCGGCGTCCCCGACGATCAGCGGTACGCCCAGCCGCCGGGCCAGCGCCGCGCCCCGCGCCTCCGCGCTGCGGTCGATCGCCACCACCTCGACGCCGAAGTCGTGCAGTTGGGCCATCACCCGGGTACCGATGTTGCCCAGCCCGGCGACCACCACGTGCCCGGTGCGTTCCGGCTGGATGCGCCCGGCGTGCAGGGCCAGCCGGGCGTTGACGATGCCGTCGACCACCACGGCGGTGATCAGCGGGATCAGCGCCAGCCCGGCCAGGTTGAGCACCACCTGCATGACCTGGGCGGCGGCCGGTTTGGTGACGTCCGGGTCCTGGCCGCTGAGCGTGGTCACCAGGGTGAGGTAGAGCGCCTCCGTCCAGCTCACCGCGACCGCGCGGGCGTTGAGCCAGCCGAGCAGGGCGATCACCGCGAGCAGGGTCAGCACCGCGATGCCGATCTTGCGGGTGGCGAAGCTGCGGACCGCCCGCAGCAGCACCGCCAGGGGTCGCCGACGACGCCGGGCCCGGACCAGCCGACGGGCCGCCAGCTCGGTGCCGGCGGGCTGCCCGGTCGCCTCGGCGAGCACCACGTCGGCGGCCTGCTCGTCGGCGGGCAGCACCCGGACCAGATCCGGATCGGTGGTGACGGCCAGCCCGCACACCACGTCGGCGGGGCGGACGTCGGCGCGGCGGGCCACGTACAGGGTGCGACCGCCGTGCCGGAAGTGAGTCGGGGCCACCTCGCCGAGGGCGGCGGCGACGAACGCCGGGGCGGCCATCGAGGCGTCGGAGAGGACCGCCGAGTCGGGGAAGAGCTGCCGCAGGCCGTTGGCGAGGCTGGTGTTGAACATCCGGACCACCAGGCGCAGCCGGGGCTCGACCTCCTGCGCGCAGAGCGCGGCGTGCATGTTGCCCACGTCGTCCTGGTGCAGCAGGGCCAGCCCGTCCGCCCCGGCCAGGCCGGCCCGGCGGAAGGTGTCCTCGTCGAGCCGGTCGGCCCGGACCACCTGGACCCCGTCGACGTCCCGCCCGTCGGGGCCCTCGGAGCGGCGGCGTTCCGGCACCACCAGGGTGATCCTGACCCGGCCGTGGGCCATGTCGGTGCCGAGCAGCGCCCGCACCACCCAGTACGCCAGCGGGTCGTTGCCGCAGACCACGTAGTGCGGACGGGGGTCGCCGTTCATCCGTAACCGCCAGCCGGTCGCGCGCCGGGCCCGGTCCCGCAGGGGTTCGGCCATGCCCGGATGGTAGCCAGCCGCCCGGCGGGGACGCAGCCCTGGTGAGCGCACCGGACGGTGCCGGTCGGTCCGGCAGGCATGGTGGGCGCGGCGGCGGGTAGAGCAGCGGGCGTGCAGACGTTCCTGCCGTACCCGGACTTCCTGGCCAGCGCGCGGACCCTCGACCAGCGGCGGCTGGGCAAGCAGCGGGTGGAGGCGCTGCAGGTGCTGCGCGGGCTGACCCGGCCGGGGTACGGCTGGCGCAACCACCCGGCGGTGAAGATGTGGGCCGGCTACGAGGAGGCGTTGACCCGGTACGGGCTGGACCGGGCGGCCGAACCCCGCCGACGCCCCCGGTGGCGGCACCGCACCGGTCTGACCGGGCCGGATCGGGCCCGGTCAGGCAGACTGGGGGTCCCTCGGGTCGGAAGGTGCACATGGCGCTGTCGCAGAAGCTGGGCCGGCTCATCGGCGTACGCGAGCACGTGGTGGACCCGGGCGGGGGTGGTGCCCCCCGGGTGGCCCGGCCGACCACGGCCGTGGTGGTGGGCGGCGGGATCGCCGGCATGTCGGCGGCGGTGGTGCTCGCCGAACGCGGGGTGGACGTGACGGTACTGGAGGCCGCGCCGACGCTGGGTGGCCGGCTCGGCGCGTGGCCGGAGGCGCTCGCCGACGGCAGCCAGCTCAACGAGCACGGCTTCCACGCGTTCTTCCGGCAGTACTACAACTGGCGGTCGATCCTGCGGCGGGTCGATCCGACGCTCGGTTTCCTCAAGCCGATCCCCGGCTATCCGATCCTGTCCGCGCAGTGGCCCACCGAGGAGTTCGGCAAGCTGCCCCCGGCCCCGCCGGCCAACCTGCTGGCGCTCCTGCTGCGCAGCCCCAGCCTACGCCTGGCCGACCTGCGCACGATGGACCGGGACGCCGCGCTGCCGCTGCTCAGCTACGACCCGGTGCGCACCTACGCCGAGTTCGACGACACCACCGCCGACGCGCTGCTCGCCTCGCTGAAGCTGCCGGACCGGGCGCGGGCGATGCTGTTCGAGGTCTTCTCGCACTCGTTCTTCAACCACGAGGCGGAGATGTCGGCCGCCGAGATGATCGCCCAGTTCCACTTCTACCTGCTGGGCAACCCGGAGGGGTTGGCGTTCGACTGCCCCGACGAGGACTACGCCACGGCGATCTGGCAGCCGCTGACCCGGTACGTGGACAAGCACGGCGGCCGGGTGCACACCGGCTCGGCGGTCGCCCGGCTGGACCGGGAACCGGACGGCTGGCGGGTGACCACCGCCGACGGCACCGTCCACGCCGCCGGGCAGGTGGTGCTGGCCGTCGACCCGCCCGCGTTGGCGGCGCTGGTCGACGCCTCCCCCGGCCTGGTCGCGGTGGCGCCCGGGCTGGTGGCGCGGATGCCCGCGTTCGGTCGGCCGGGCCCGCCGTACGCGGTGGCGCGGTACTGGCTCGACGGGGACGTCCGGGCCGACCGGGCGGTGTTCAGCGGGGTGTCCCGCCAGCCCACCCTGGACTCGGTGACCCTCTACCACCGGCTGGAAAACGAGTCCCGACGGTGGGCGCAACGCACCGGCGGCGCGGTGGTGGAGCTGCACGCGTACGCCTGCGACGAGGGGGTGCCGGCCGAGGAGCTGGCCGAACGGATGCGCGCCGAACTGGCCACGCTCTGGCCGGAGGTCGCCGGGCTGGGGGTGCGGGAGCTGCGCGCCCGGGTCGAGGCGCAGGCCCCGGCGTTCACCCCGGGCAGCCACGCCGGCCGCCCCGGGGTACGCACCGACGCCGAGGGCCTCTACCTGGCCGGGGACGGCATCGGCACCGACTTCCCCAGCGCGTTGATGGAACGGTCGGCGGCGACCGGGATCATCGCCGCCAACCACATTCTGCGCGCCGCCGGGGCCGCCACCGAGCCGGTCCGCTCGATCCGCCCCCGGGGACTGCTCGCCGGGAAGTGAACCGGTCCGCCCGACCCGACCGGTCGGGTCGGGCGGACCGGTCAGCGTGCGGTGCCGTGGTAGGCGTCCCGCATGAGCTGCTGCATGTCGTCGAGCATCGGCATCCGGGGGTTGGCCGGGGCGCACTGGTCCTCGTAGGCGTTGAGGGCCTGCTGCGGCAGCGCCGCCTCGAACGCCGCCCGGTCGACGCCGATCGCGGCGAACGACGGTTCGATGCCGACCGCGTCGCGCAGCCGCTCCACCGCGTCGGCCAGCGACGCCACCCCTTCCGCCGGGGTGCCCGCCGGCAGGCCGAGCTGGGCGGCGATCTCGGCGAACCGCTCCGGTGCCCGGTAGCTCTCGTAGCGCGGCCAGCCCGACAGCTTCGCCGGGACGGTGCCGTTGTAGCGGATCACGTGCGGCAGCAGCACCGCGTTGGTGCGCCCGTGGGCGATGTGGAACGTCGCGCCGAGGGTGTGCGACATGGCGTGCACGATGCCGAGGAAGGCGCTGCCGAACGCCATTCCGGCGATGGTGCCCGCGTTGTGCATCCGTTCCCGCGCCTCGGGGTCGGCGTCGACCACCGCCCGTTCCAGGTTGCCGAAGATCAGCCGGATGGCGTGCAGGGCGAGCCCGTCGGTGAAGTCGTTCGCGTACACCGACACGTACGCCTCGATGGCGTGGGTGAGGGCGTCGAAGCCGCTGTCGGCGGCGATGGTCGCCGGCATGCTGGCGGTCAGCACCGGGTCGACGATCGCCACGGTCGGGGTGAGCGCGTAGTCGGCCAGCGGGTACTTCTTGCCGGTCCGGTGGTCGGTGATCACCGCGAACGGGGTCACCTCCGCGCCCGTGCCCGACGTGGTCGGCACGCAGACCAGCCGGGCCAGCGCGCCGAGGGTGGGGAAGGTGAAGGCGCGCTTGCGGATGTCGAAGAACTTCTCCCGCATGTCGTCGAAGACCACGTCCGGGTGCTCGTAGCGCAGCCACATCACCTTGGCCGCGTCCATCGCCGAGCCGCCGCCGAGGGCGACGATCGTGTCCGGCCGGAAGGCCCGCATCAGCGCGGCCCCGCGGTCGACGGTCTCGACGCTCGGCTCGGGCTCCACGTCGTCGATGATCTGCAGGGCGATCCGCTCGGGGCGGCGTTGCAGCACCCGGTTGATCCGGTCGACGAAGCCGAGCCGGGTCATGGTGGCGTCGGTGACCACGGTGACCCGGTGCACGTCGGGCATCTCGGCGAGGTAGCGGATCGCGTTCGCCTCGAAGAAGATCTTCGACGGGACCTTGAACCACTGCATGTTGTTGTTCCGCCGGCCGATCCGCTTGATGTTGAGCAGGTTCACCGCCGAGACGTTGTCGGACACCGAGGTACGGCCGTAGCTGCCGCAGCCCAGCGTCAGCGACGGCAGGAACGCGTTGTACATGTCGCCGATGCCGCCCTGCGAGGCAGGCGAGTTCCAGATGATCCGGACCGCCTTGACCCGGCGGCCGAACTCCTCCACCAGGTCCTCGTCGGCGGTGTGGATGACCGCGCTGTGCCCGAGCCCGTGGAACTCGACCATCTGCTCGGCGTACCGCAGGCCCTGCTCGCGGCTGTCGGCGCGCAGCACGGCCAGCACCGGGCAGAGCTTCTCCCGGGTCAGCGGCTCGTCGGGGCCGACCCGGTCGACCGCGACCAGGATGATCGAGGTGTCCGGGGCGACGGTGATCCCGGCGGCGTCGGCGATCCAGGCGGCCGTCCGGCCGACCACGTCGGGGTTGAGCTTCCCGGCGGGGAACAGCAGCGCCTCCAGCTTCTCCTTCTCCGCCGGGGTCGCCAGGTGGGCGTGCAGGGTGCGGAACTCCTCGATGGCCGCGTCGTGGATCGCCGCGTCGAGGATGACTGCCTGTTCGGAGGCGCAGATCATGCCGTTGTCGAACGACTTGGACAGCACGACGTCGTTGACCGCGCGCTTGAGCTTGGCGGTCGCCTCGATCCAGGCCGGCACGTTGCCCGCGCCCACGCCGAGCGCCGGCTTGCCCGCCGAGTAGGCGGCCCGGACCATGGCGTTGCCGCCGGTGGCGAGGATGGTGGCGACCCCGGGGTGGTGCATCAGCGCGGTGGTCGCCTCGACCGACGGCTCCTCGATCCACTGTATGCAGTGCTCGGGCGCTCCGGCGGCGACGGCCGCGTCGCGTACCGTGCGGGCGGCCTCGACGCTGCACCGCTGGGCCGCCGGGTGGAAGGCGAAGATGATCGGGTTGCGGGTCTTGAGCGCCAGCAGCGCCTTGAAGATGGTCGTCGAGGTGGGGTTGGTGACCGGGGTGATCCCGGCGACCACACCCACCGGGTCGGCGATCTCGACGATGCCGCTGATCTCGTCCCGACTGATCACCCCGACGGTACGGGTCTTCGCCATGCTGTGCGTGACGTGCTCGCAGGCGAAGATGTTCTTCACCGCCTTGTCCTCGAACACCCCCCGACCGGTCTCGGCGACGGCGAGCTGGGCGAGGGCGGCGTGCCGGTCCAGCGCGGCCACCGACGCCTTGCGGACGATGTGGTCGATCTGCTCCTGGTCGTACCGGTCGTAGTCGGCCAGGGCCTTGAGGCCGTCGGCGACCAGGGCGTCGATCGTGGTGGCGAGTGCGGTCGACATGCTTTCACCTCGGCGGTTGGCGGCGTCTCGGACACCCTCAGCATCCATCGACGGCCGTCTCGGCGGTGGGGCGCAAGGACCCGTCCCACGGTGGCCAAAGGTCCCGTCGTCGCGCCGTCCCGGGCGTGTCCGGTCAGCCGAAGGTCCCGATGTCGCGCCGGGGCCATGCAGCGTCGCCTACCCGACACCGCGCCCCGCCGCCCCCGGCCACCATGATTCGTATGACGGGACCGCGAAAGGCCTACACGTTGCTCGCCGTGGCCGCCGTCGGGGTGGCGGTACTGGCCTGGCGGATCGGGGTCGACAAGGCCAACGCGCTGGTGGGCCTGGCCGGCGTCTTCGCCGCGAGCGCGCTCGGGCTGTTGTCCCTGTTCAGCGCGATCGATCCACGACTGTCCCGGGCGGCGGTGGACGCCGCCGCCCTGCCTGCGGGGGCGACCCCGGCCACGCCCGACGCGCCGGCCGGAGCCACCGCCACCGGGTCGGGCCCGGGGCTGCGGCGCGGCTGGCGACGCTGGCGGCTGCCGGCCGGGATCGCCGCGCTGCTGCTGGTGATCGTCGGTACGGTGGCTGTGCTCTCCTGGCCGACCGACCGCACGCCGGACGCGCGGGGCACCTCCCCCACGGCCTCCGCCGACGCCACGTCGGCCGACCCCACCGTCACGTCGACCCCGGTCGGGCCGACACCCACCGCCGGTCCGTCCGGGGCGACGCCCACCACCACCCCGGCGACCCCGGACCCCGGTCCGGACGGGCCGACGACCGGCCCCGCGCCGACTTCCCCGACCAGGCCGACGCCCACGGAGCCGGAGGGGCGGGACTGGGTGCCCCCGCCGGGCGCACCGCGCTGGACCCTGCACGACGACGACTCGGTCTACTTCCTGCCTGAGCCCCGGGTGGCGAGGGGCACCGGCGCGGGCACCCTGATCTTCCAGGCGCAGCACCACCAGCTCGCCCTCTACGACTGGACCGACGACCCGACGGACCTCAGCTACGAGGGCTGCCGGAACCCGAAGGCGCAGCGGTACGCGAGCATCGACCTCGAACAGCTCGAACCCACCCCGGTCACCTACTGCCAGCCCGACCCGGGCGACCCGACGGTGGTCAACTACGTCCGGATCGACCGCAACCGCTGGCAGGCGACGCCGGCCTCGGTCGACGTGACCGTCTGGTCGGTCCGCTCGTAACCGACCGTCCGTGCCTGCCCGGTCCGGCGGCTCTCCAGGGGAGGGCACGGGCGGCGGGTGGCATCGAAATGCGTTGCCGGCCCGCACCGCCGCGCATAGCGTGATCCGCGCACGGTCAACCAGTCGAACCGGGAGCACACTTTGACGTCGTCGCAGCTCACCAGCGCGTGGTCGACGCTACCCGTCGGCGGTTGCCGAGCCGAACATCCCCGGGACGGGAATCCCGACTGACGCGTGCCCGTACGCGCCGGCCGCCCCGTCCCACCCGAGGACCGGGCGGCCTTCGTCGTCCGGTCAGACCTCCGGCGGCGGCCCGGTCCGGGTCGCCTCCCCTGCGGCCGGCCGACCCCGCCCGCCGACCCGATCGACCCACCGACCGCGAAGGGAGAGCCCGGTGGACGCCGTCCTCGTCATCAACGCCGACCTCGGCCCACTGCACCGGGTCACCGTCCAACACGCGATCCGGATGCTGTGCCGTCGGGTCGCCGAGATCCACGAGGCCGAGCCGGACCGGGTGATCGGGGTCTTCCCCGTCCCCCGGGTGGTCCGGCTCGTCCGGTACGTCGTCACCCGCTGGCGGTTCAGCGCCGGCCCGGCCTGGTCCCGGGCGGGGGTGCTGCGCCGCGACGGTGGGCGGTGCGCGTACTGCGGCGGGCCGGCCAGCACCGTCGACCACGTACTGCCCCGCTCACGCGGCGGTGGCAACACCTGGCGGAACACCACCGCCGCCTGTTACCCGTGCAACCAGCACAAGGGTGACCGGACCCCGGCCGAGGCGGACATGCCGCTGCGGCGGGAGCCGGCGACGCCGAGTTGGGCGAGCCTCGCCGGGCGGTGACCGGACCGGCCGGCGGGCACAGGGGGTCGCGTCGGGTAACGCCCGGCGCGACGCCCGCCGGCCCCACCGCCCCGCCGCGCCCCGAGAACGCAGCCCCGCCACCGCGATCGGCTTACTTTCGCGGATGTAGCGGCATCCGTCAGCTCCGATACCACTACATCCACGATCGTGCGCCCACCCCGACGGTGTCAGCCGGGCAGGCCGGGTCAGTGACCGGCGGACGGCGACCAGGGAAAGTCGGGCGGACGTCGTTCGTGATGCGCGGCGACGCCCTCGCGGGCCTCGCCACTGTCCCGTGCCTTCCGGTGCCACCAGGCGATCCGGGCCGGCCCGGCCCGGTCGTCGATGATCTCCTTGGCGGCGGCGATGCTGAGCTGGGAGCGGGCCGCGATGGCGGCGGTGATCGCGGTGACCCGGCCGGGCAGGTCGTCGACCACCTCGTCGACCAGGCCGACCCGCAGCGCCCGTCCGGCGTCGATCAGCTCGGCGGTGAAGATCAGGAACTTGGCCGTGGACGGGCCGACGAGCCGGGTCAGCCGTCGGGTGGTGGGGGCCGGGTAGACCAGCCCGAGCCGGGCCGGCGGCACCCCGAACCGGGCGTCCGGGGCGGCGATCCGCAGGTCGCAGGCGACCGCGAGCAGGCAGCCACCGCCCACGCAGGGGCCCTGCACCGCAGCGACGGTGGGCTTGGCGAACGCGGCCAACCGTTCCTCGGCGGCGACCGCGTCGCCCACCTCACCGTTCGCGTCCAGCAGTTCGTCGAGGTCGCCGAGGTCGGCACCGGCGCAGAACGCCCCGTCGGCGCCGGTGAGCACCAGGGCGCGTACGGCCGGGTCGGCCTCCAGCCCGTCCAGCAGCACGGGCAGCCGTCGCCACATGTCCGGTGTCATCGCGTTGCGCCGGCCGGGGTTACGGATGGTCACCGTCGCCACCGCGCCGGTCACCCCGACGGTCAACTCCGCGTCCGACACCGTCGCACCCCTCTCGTCGTGTCACCGGTGCGGCGACCATAACGGCGCGGGCCCGACGACCACCCGGGAGGGGTGGCCGCCGGGCCCACCGACGCAGGGATCAGGTCAGGACACGTCGAGCGCGGTGTCGTCGACCACGAAGGACGTCCGCAGCGAGGCGTCCTCGGTGCCGGTGAACTTCAGGGTGACGCTCTGGCCGGCGTACGGGGCCAGCGAGAACGAGCGCTGGGTGTACCCGGTGGCCTTGTTCAGGTTCGAGTAGGTCGCCAGGGTCGCCAGCACGGTGCCGGAGGAGTTGAGCACCTGCACGGTCAGCTTGTCGTACGCGGTCGTGGTGGTGACCTCCCGCGAGTCGATGTGCAGCCAGAAGCTGAAGTTGTACGTCGAGCAGCCGGCCGGCACGCTCACCGACTGGGAGAGCGTCTCGGTCAGGGTGCCACCGGTGCCGCCCAGCCAGGCGTTCCAGGTGCCGCCGTGGGTGGGCTGGCTGGCGCCGTTCTGCCCGATGACGCCCGTGCTGGCCGCCCAGACCGTGTTGCCGGACTCGAAGCCGGGGTTGCCCAGGAGCTGGCCGGCGGTGCAGGTGCCACCGACGCTGCTCACGATCAGCGTGTAGCTGGCCGAGTGGGCCACCGCGCCGGTGCCGGTGACCGTCACCGGGTAGCTGCCGGCCGGGGTGCCGGCCGAGGTGGCGATGGTCAGGGTCGACGCGGCACCCGAGGTCACCGAGGCCGGGCTGAACGTCGCGGTCGCGCCGGTCGGCAGGCCGGACGCCGAGAACGTCACGGTCTGCGCGGTGCCGCTGGTGGTCGCGGTGGCGACGGTGGTGGTGACCGAACCGCCCGCGGTCACCGAACCGGAGGTCGGGGAGAGCGAGACGGAGAAGTCGTTACCGGTCGAGGAGCAGGGGGCGTCGCTGCCGGCGACGTTGACCGCGGTCCACGCCGCCTGGACGGCCTTGTACTCGGTGGAGCAGCTGCCGTACAGGTCGGTCGCCGCCCTGAGGCTGTACGCGCGGGCGGTGTTGGCCGGGGTGCTGGTGTTGACGTACGACGTGTTGGAGGTGAAGTACACGTCCAGGGCGCGGAACCAGATCTTCTCGGCCTTCTCCCGGCCGATGCCGGTGACCGCCGGGGCGGAGCCGCAGACCGGCGAGGTGCCGTACGCCGTGGCGCCGGTGCCCTCGGCCAGGTTGAAGAAGAAGTGGTTGCCGACGCCGGAGGAGTAGTGCACGTCCTTGTTCTTGGTGCTGGTGCTCCAGCACGAGTCGGACGAGCCGTCCAGCGACGGGTTGTACATGTAGCGCAGCGGGGTGCCGTTGCCGTTGATGTTGATCTTCTCGCCGACCTGGTAGTCGCCCGGGTCGCTCGGCGCGGCGGCGTAGAACTCGACCATGTTGCCGAAGATGTCGCTGGTGGCCTCGTTGAGGCCGCCCGACTCGCCGGAGTAGACCAGGCCGGAGACGGCCTCGGTGACGCCGTGGCTCATCTCGTGGCCGGCCACGTCGAGGGAGACCAGCGGCCGGGAGTTGCTGGCGCCGTCGCCGTAGGTCATCTGGGCGCCGTCCCAGAAGGCGTTGATGTAGTTGCGACCGTAGTGCACCCGGCTCGGCACGCCCGCGCCGTTGCCGAAGATGCCGTTGCGGCCGTGCACGTTCTTGAAGTAGTCGAACGTCTTGGCCGCGCCGAAGTGGGCGTCGACGGCGGCGGACTGCCGGTTGGCGTTGGTGCCGTCGCCCCAGACGTTGTCGGCGTCGGTGAACGTGGTGCAGGTGCTGGTGCCGTTGTTCATGTCGCAGGTGCGGCCGTTGCCGTGCGACGGGTCGATCATCTGGTAGGTGCTGCCGGAGAGCGTGGTGTCGATGCTGACCGAGCCGGTGTAGATGCCCTGGCCGCTGCCGACCACCGACTCGATCTCGTCGTGCGCGCCGATGACCCGGCCGGTGACGGCGTCGGTGATCACGTGCAGCTTCGACGGGGTCTGCTGGTCGGCCTTCCAGCCGGACAGCACGGTCTCCCAGGCGAGCCGGCCCTTGCCGGAGGTGGCGTCGACGAAGAGTTCCGGCGCACCCACCTCGGTGATCTTGCCGGAGAACGCCTTGCGGGCCGTCGCGGCGGCCGCCGCCGGGCTGATCCTGGCGGTGGTGCCGAGGGTCAGCGGGGCGGCCAGGCCGACGGAGGTGCCGGCGAGGGCGCCGTCGGGCGCGGTGTGGATGACGAAGTCACCGCCGTACACCCGCAGCCCCTGGTAGGTACGGGTGTAGCGGGTGTGCGCCGCGCCGTTGGCATCGGCCTTGGTGCGGACCGCCTGGTAAGCCTCCGCGCTGGTGCCCTGGACGGCGCCCGGGTTGCTGCGCAGCAGGCTCTCGGCGCGGGCGGCGGGGGCGGCATCGGGAGCGGGGGCGGGGGGAGCCGCGTGCGCTGCGGTGGCGACGCAGGTCAGCATTCCGCTGGTGAGCAGAGCTGCACTGACGGCGGCGAGGGGTCGTTTCACGTGCCCTCCTGGCAAGGGAAAGATGTGACGGGGGTAGTCACGCATGTAGATATAGCGATACACCCGGGAAAAGAGAAGGGATGGAGCGGTTCCATGACACGACACTGGCCGAACGGAGGAGGGGCCCTGCCCAGGGAACCGATTGACGTCGATGCACGTCCGATCGGGATGAGATCATCCGTCCTGGTCCTGGCCGCCGTCACGACCGCCGCCGCGCTACTGACCGGCTGCTCAGCGACCGAGCCGGGGCCACCAGCGGCCACGACCGCTCCGAACTCCGACGCCACCGCCATCACAGGCACCCCGGCCGGGGCCGCGACCCCGTCGACCGGGACACCCGGCGACCCCGGCGCCCGGGGGGCCGGCGCGGACCGGGTCACCCTGACCCGCTCCGGCGGCTTCGCCGGCAGCCGGGACACGGTGACCGTCGAGCCCGACGGCCGGTGGACCACCACCGACCGGGCCGGCACGACGCGTACCGGCCGGCTCGACGCGGTGGCCCTCGACCGGCTCCGGATGCTCGTCGGCCCGGCCACCCGCGACCACGGCGGCGTCCCGTCCGACGACGGCTGCGCCGACACGTACCGCTATCAGCTCACCGTGGGGGCGACCCGCGTCGACTGGACCGACTGCCCGACCGGCCAGCGACCACCGGACGCCACGCGGGAACTGGCCGCGCTGCTGCTGGACACCACCACCGGCTGACCGTGATCCGGTCGCCTTCCGTGTCCGGCAGGTGGTGGCGCGGCTCACGGTGGCCTGCGTGGGCGGACGCCGCCACGGGGTGACACTGGTCGGATAACCTACCCGCTCCGATTCGTGCGAGGAGCGTTGTGCCGAAGACACGACCCGCCGGTCCGCGCCATCCGCTCGGCCGGGCCGGGCTGCTGCCGGTGGTGGTCGCCACCGTCCTGGCCACCGGGTGCACGGTCACCGACGTCGAACGACAGGCGTCGCCCGTCCCGACACCGGTGGCGCGGACGTTGCGGACCCCGGACACCCTGCTGGGGCTGCCCCGCTCGGGTGCGCCACTGCCCACCGGGCTGCCCCGGTTCCGGCTCAACGAGCTGACCCGCGAGGCCGCCCCGGCCACCAGCACCGTCGAGGGGGTCTACGGGCGGGGACGGCCCACCCCGGAGACGATCGTGGTGAGCGCTGTCTCGGGCACCGTCACCGACCCGCAGGCCACCCTGGACCGGTTGCTCAAGCCGTACCGGATTCCGAAGCCCCGGTCGGTGGAGTTCGGCCGGTACGGCGGCGAGGCCCGGTGCGGGCGCGCACGGACCGCCGACGAGGGCCACCTCACCGCCTGCGCCTGGGCCGACCCGGAGGTCGCCGGGGTGGTGGTCTTCCTGACCGGCACCAGACAGCCGGACCGCAAGGAGGATTTCCTCACCATCCGCGACGAGCTGGAACAGCCCACCGGCTGACCGGCCCGCCACCGTACGGGCCGCGCCGGGTCAGCCGGTGACGGCCGGCACCACCCGGAAGCGTTCGACGACGGCGAGGGTGTCGTCGGTCACCCGGAACCCGGGATCACCCAGCCAGCCCAGGTAGTCCGACCCGTGCCAGTACTCCTCGTGGCCGGCCCGCCAGGCCGCCACCGAGTCGTACCCCTCCCCCTCGTCGCGGGCGTGGTCGAGGTCGACGTCGCCGAGCCGGACCACCCGCACCCCGGTCACCTCGATCACCGCGACCGGCCGGTCGGCGGAGTCGACCACCACCGCCCGGTCGCCCACGGCCGGCAGCGGCTCGCCGTCGCGCTCGTAGTCCTGGAGCAGGCCCGTGGTGGAGGTCTTCGCGCCGCTGAGCACGGCCGCCACCAGTTGGTCACGCAGCGGGCCGGGGAAGGCGAACTCGCATTTCGGCAGGTCGGGGAAGCTCGGTGTGGTCACCGGGCGACGGTAGCCCGGCGACCCCACCGCCCACACCCGCAATACCGGCGTCGCCGGGTCAGGCCCGGGGGAACATCTGGCCGATCCGGATCCGGTTGCCGAACGGGTCCCGGATGCCGAAGTCGATGCCGTACGGGCGCTCGGTCGGCTCGTCGGTGATGTCGACACCCTTGGCGACCAGATCCTCGTACGTCTTGTGCGCGTCGTCGGTGGTGATGCTCAGCCACCCGCCGATCGCGCCCTTGGTCAGCAGCTCCCGGACCTGCTCGGCGGTAGCCGGGTCCAGCGCGGGCGGACCGGGCTTCTCCAGCAGCACCTCCCGCTGCGGGTCGCCGGGCACGTTGACCGTCAGCCACCGCATGAAGCCCAGATCCTGGTCGGTGTTGACCTCGAAGCCCAGCTTGCCGACATAGAAGTCGAGCGCCTCGTCCTGGTCGAGGACGTAGAGCTGGGAGCGGGTGATCGCGTTCATAGTCATGCCCGGAACGCTATTCCAGGCCCCTGACCTGCTGCTTATCCAAAACTGCTGGGCCTGGTCCAGGCCTTGGTGAAGCAGCTCGGCACCGTTGCGTCGCCGGCCGACCGGCGGCTGCGGTACCCGCTGGGCGACTCGCCGACGATCTGCCGGAAGGTGCGGCTGAACGAGCCGAGGCTGCTGAACCCGACGGCGTAACAGATGTCGGTGACGTCCCGGTCGGTCTCCACCAGCATCGACATCGCCCGTTCCACCCGACGACGTTGCAGGTAGCGGTGCGGGGTCTCGCCGAAGGTCGCCCGGAAGGTACGGATGAAGTGTGCCTCGGAGACCAGCGCGATCCGGGCCAGCGCCGGGATGTCCAGCGGTTCGGCGTACGCCCGGTCCATCGCGTCCCGGGCCCGCAGCATGGCCCGGTTCGACTGCTCCACCGCACGACTCATCGGCCCCCGCCCCCGTCGTCCCCGTTCGCGCCGACCAATCTACCCAGCCGGACCCGGCCGGCGGGGACCCGCAACGGGCGGCGACCTCCGGCGGGAACCGGACCACGGGCCGCCCTCCGGCGGGGACCCCGCCACGGGCAGTCGCCTGCGCCGCGTGAGCCGACGGATCGACAGGCGGCAACGCCGGTGGCGGCCGTGCTGTGGAATTGGAGCCCCCGGCCGGGATCGAACCGGCGACATCTCGCTTACAAGGCGAGTGCTCTGGCCAGCTGAGCTACAGGGGCGCGTGGTGCGAGGTCAGCATAGCGACTGACGTCGGGAAATCCCGGCCGGCAGGGTCCCCGAGCATGGAAAACGTCAATCTTGTGCCCGCGTCACCGACGAATCGACGCGCCGGAACCCCGTCGGGCGAGGGGATTGATGCCCGGCCGTGCCCGCCTGACCGAAATGCGTATGCCGTCCGTCCCACTCGGTGTATCCCGTCTTGGCACAGCTGGAAATCCCGTTTACCGTGCAGTGACACGGATGACACCCGGGGTCGGCGAAGGCTGCCTCCGGATGGGGTCCGCGGGTCGGCACCGTGGGTGCCGACAGCTCCTTCACTCGGATCGTCCGGCACGTTCCTGCCGGTGAAAGGAAGCGCACCACCATGGCTACGGTCACGTACGCGAAGGCGTCCCGGATCTACCCGGGCACCGAACGCCCCGCCGTCAACCAGCTCGACCTCCAGATCGGCGACGGCGAGTTCCTCGTCCTGGTCGGCCCGTCGGGTTGCGGCAAGTCCACCAGCCTGCGGATGCTCGCCGGCCTGGAGGACGTCGACGACGGCGCGATCTACATCGACGACCGGGACGTCACCCACCTCCCGCCGAAGGCCCGCGACATCGCGATGGTCTTCCAGAACTACGCCCTCTACCCGCACATGTCGGTGTACGAGAACATGGCGTTCGCCCTCAAGCTGCGCAAGACCCCGAAGGCCGAGATCGACCGGCGGGTCAAGGAGGCGGCCGGCCTGCTCCAACTGGAGGAGTACCTCAGCCGCAAGCCGAAGGCGCTCTCCGGTGGTCAGCGCCAGCGGGTCGCGATGGGCCGGGCGATCGTCCGCGAGCCGCAGGTCTTCCTCATGGACGAGCCGCTGTCGAACCTCGACGCCAAGCTCCGCGTGCAGACCCGTACCCAGATCGCCTCGCTCCAGGCCAAGCTGGGCATCACCACCGTCTACGTCACCCACGACCAGGTCGAGGCCATGACCATGGGCCACCGGGTGGCGGTCATGCTCGACGGCGTCCTGCAGCAGGTGGACACCCCGCGGGCGCTCTACGACACCCCGGCCAACGTGTTCGTCGCCGGCTTCATGGGCTCCCCCGCCATGAACATCAAGACCGTCCCGCTGAACGAGCGGGGCGCGGCCTTCGCCGAGATGCACATCCCGCTGACCCGTGAGCAGGTCGAGGCCGCCCGCAGCGAGGGTGGCGACAACCGGGTCACCGTCGGTTTCCGCCCGGAGGACTGCGACCTGGTCAGCCCCACCGAGGGCGGCATGCCGGTCGTGGTCGAGCTGGTCGAGGACCTCGGCTCCGACGCCAACGTCTACGGCCACGCCGCGTTGGAGGGCCACGAGGAGCGTTTCGTGGTCCGCACCGACCGGCGGACCATGCCGAACATGGGTGACACCGTGTTCGTCAAGCCGCGTGCCGGCCGCAGCCACGTCTTCAACGCCGCCACCGGCCACCGCATCTGATCCCACCGTACGACGAAGGGGGCGGTCCGCTTCGGCGGGCCGCCCCCTTCGTCGTTTCTTCGTCCCGGGCACGGGTGCCCGGGACGGATCAGCCTTCCGCGGCGCGGCGGCGGGCCACCTCGGCGAGGGTGACGGCGGCGGCGACGCTGGCGTTCAACGACTCCACGTCGGAGATCATCGGGATGCTGACGGTCAGGTCACACGTCTCCCCGACCAGCCGGGACAGCCCGCGCCCCTCGGAGCCGACCACCACGACCAGCGGGCCGACGGCGGCCTCCAGGTCGTACAGGTCGGTGTCGCCGTCGGCGTCCAGGCCGACCACCATGAAGCCGGCGTCCTGGCACGCCTTCAGCGACCGGGTCAGGTTGGTGACCTGGGCGACCGGCACCCGCGCCGCCGCGCCGGCACTGGTCCGCCAGGCGGTCGCGGTGATCCCGGCGGCCCGCCGCTCCGGTACGAACACGCCCTGCGCGCCGAACGCGGCAGCCGACCGGATCACCGCACCCAGGTTGCGCGGGTCGGTGACCCCGTCCAACGCGACCAGCAGCGGGGCTGGCTGCTCCAGGGAGGCCGCCAGCAGGTCCTCGAAGAGTTCGTAGGCGAACGGCGGCACCTGGAGACCCACACCCTGGTGCAGTACACCGCCGGTCATCCGGTCCAGCTCGGCCCGGCTGATCTCCAGGATGGCGATGCCCCGGTCGGCGGCCGTACGGGTGATCTCGTTGACCCGGTCGTCGGCGTCGATGCCCAGCGCGGTGTAGAGCGCGGTCGCCGGCACCTGGGCGCGCAGCGACTCCAGCACCGGGTTGCGGCCCACCAGCAGCTCCGGGCTGTCCCGCGACGGGTTGGACTTGCGCCCCGGTGCGACCCGCGGGCCGCTGCGGCCCGCGCCCGCGCCACCCCGGCCACCCGCGCCGGACCGACCACCACCGCCGGCCCGGACGGGGGCCACGCCCCGGGTGCCCTTGCCCCAGGTGGTGTCCTTGGTGCCCGGCTGGCCGATCTTGGGGGCGCGGCCCTCCTCGGCTGCCGCCCGGCGCTCCTTGTCCTGCTTCCAGGCGGTGCGCTGGGGCAGCTTCTCGGTCCCCGAGTACGCCTTGTGCCAGGGGCGCTCGTCGGCGGGCAGGGTCTTGCCCCGGCCCGCGAGGGAGTCCTTGTTCTTGCCGCCGGAGCCCTTGGGGGCACCCGCCTTCGACGTCAGTCGCCGGCCACGGCGCTGCGAGTTGCCGGCCATCAGTCCTGCTCTCCAATAGTCCAACGGGGGCCCTGCGGGGTGTCCTCGACCACCACGCCGGCCTGCTTGAGCTGGTCGCGGACGGCGTCCGCGGCCGCCCAGTCCTTGCGGCTGCGGGCCTGCGCGCGCTGCTCCAGGGCCAGCGCGACCAGGGAGTCCACCACGCCCCGCAGGTCGTCGACGCGACCGCCACCGGTCCAGGCCGGGTCGAGGGGGTCGACGCCGAGGATATCCAGCATCGCCCGGGTGGCGGCGAGGGTGGTGCGGACCGTCACATCGTCGCCGTCGGCCAGCGCGGTGTTGCCGTCCCGCAGGGTCGCCTGGAGGACGGCGAGCGCGGCCGAGGTGTTCAGGTCGTCGTTCATCGCCGCCACGAACCCGGCGGGCAGTTTCCCGAGCTGCCCCACGCCGACCCGCTCCACGGCCCGCTGGACGAACCCCTCGATCCGCCGGTACGCCACCGCCGCCTCGCGCAGCGCGTCCTCCGAGTAGTCGATCCGGGACCGGTAGTGCGCCGCCGCGTAGTAGTAGCGCAGCTCGACCGGGCGCACCCCGAGCGAGTCGACGTAGTCGAGGTCGAGGGCGTTGCCGAGCGACTTGCCCATCTTGGCGCCGCCGATGCTGAGCAGCCCGTGGTGCACCCACCAGCGGGCGAAGGGCAGCCCGGCGGCCTGCGACTGGGCGATCTCGTTCTCGTGGTGCGGGAAGGTCAGGTCGAGCCCGCCGCCGTGGATGTCGAACTCCGCGCCGAGGTACCGCAGGCACATCGCCGAGCACTCGATGTGCCAGCCGGGACGGCCCCGGCCCCACGGTGAGGGCCAGTAGGCGTCGGCCGGCTCGTCCGGCTTGACGCCCTTCCACAGCGCGAAGTCCCGGGGGTCCCGCTTGCCGCGCTCCGGGGCGTCCCCGGCGGACTGCATGTCGTCGGGCGACTGGCCGGACAGCGACCCGTACGCCGGCCAGGAGGCCACGTCGAAGTAGACGTCGCCGGACCCGTCGGTGGCCGGGTAGGCGTGACCGGTCTCGATCAGCCGGGCGATCAGCTCGTGCATCTCCGGGATGTGCCCGGTCGCCCGCGGCTCGTACGTCGGCGGCAGCACGTTCAACGCCCGGTAGGACCGGGCCAGGACCAGCTCGTTGGCGTACGCGATGGACCAGAACGGGCGGCCCTGCTCCTGCGCCTTGACGAGGATCTTGTCGTCGATGTCGGTCACGTTGCGGATGAAGGTGACCTCGAAGCCGGCGGCCGACAGCCAACGCCGCAACACGTCGTAGTTGACACCCGAGCGAAGATGGCCGATGTGCGGCGGCGCCTGGAGGGTGAGACCACACAGGTAGACCCCCACCTTGCCGGCTTGCCGCGGAACGAAGTCCCGCACCGATCGGGCGGCGGTGTCATACAGGCGTAGCGTCACCGTACCAGGGTAGCTGTCCGTGCTTTCCCGGGTCGGCCCGAGCCGGGTCGTACGCTGCCTGCTGTGGAGACGACGGCGGCCCCCGACGAGCCGGGCAACCCGGTGCCCGCAGGTGATGACCCCGGCCGCCGCGCGCCTGCCGACGGCGGGCCCGGCCCGCGCGTGCCCGCGGGTGACGGGCCGGGCCTTCACGTCCCTGCCGGGGGCGAGACGGCGCAGACCCTGGACCGGGGCCTGCGCCTGCTGCACCTGGTGGCCGACGCGTCGGCCGGGTTGACCGTCACCGAGGCCGCCCACCGGCTCGGCATCGGCCGGGCCGCCGTGTACCGGCTGGTCGGCGCGCTGACCGCACACGGGATGCTGCGCCGGGGCGGCGACGGCCGGCTGCGCCTCGGCGTCGGCGTGCTGCACCTGGCCCGACGGGCCCAGCCGCTGCTGGCCGAGGGTGCCCTGCCGGCGCTGCGGCGGCTGGCCGAACAGACCGGGGCGACCGCCCACCTGACCGTGGTGGAGGGCGGCGAGGGGGTCGCCCTGGCCGTGGTCGAGCCGAGCTGGACGTCGTTCCACGTGGCGTACCGGCCGGGGGCCCGGCACCCGCTGGAACGCGGGGCCGCCGGCCGGGCCGTCCTCGCCGGGCGGGCGGGCCACGCGGGCCCGGTGAGCACCGCGGGGGAACTCCAGGCCGGAGCGTACGGGGTGGCCGCGCCGGTGCTCGGGGTGCCGGGCCTGGAGGCGAGCGTCGGGGTGATCTCGTTGGCCCCGTTACCGGTCGACACGGTCGGCCCGCAGGTCACCACCGCCGCCCGGACGATCGCCACCGCCCTGTCCTGACCCTCCCACCTCCCTTCCGGCCCGGCCCTCCCCGGCCCTCCCTGGCCTGGCCTGGCCGCCCGGCCTGGCGATGATCGATCCATCTGGGCCGAAACAGCGGTATCCGCCGCCCTTTACCCCGCATCTTCGGCCCAGATGAGTCGATCATGGTGCTCATCCCTCGCCGACGCCCGCGCTGGGGGCGTGCAGAGTCCAGGCCGGAGGGGGAGTTGGAGAAGGTCGGGGCGCACGGGCGGGCAGGGAGATCGCGCGATACCACGCCTACGCGGGCGGTGGGGGTTTGTCCACAGGGGGTGCCGCCAGAGGCCGGGGCGGTTGTCCACAGGGGTTTCGCCGGGCGTCCGGGAGGTCCGACGCTGGGGTCATGCCACCTCGACCTCATCGCCCGGCAGCCCTCGTCGGGCAGGTGTTCCGCGGCTCCGACGCGATCCGCCAGGGCCTACTCACCCGCCACCAGCTGCGCGGGGCGTCCTGGCTCCGGCTCGGTCACGACGTGTACGCCGATGCCCGCCTCGCCCGCAACCACGCCCTGACCTGTCGCGCCGCCCTCCTCCGGATGCCCGCCGGCACGGTCGTCGCGGGTCCGTCGGCGGCGTACCTGCACGGGATCGAGCACGCCGCCGGCTTCGGTGACGAGGTGCACGTGCTCGTCCCCCGGGCGGCCCGGGTCGGCTCCCAGGGGGCGGTCACGTCCGGCTCCCGCGCTACCGCCCGCCTCACCGTCTCCAGCGGAATCCGGCCCGACGCGGGCGGAACGCGGCCCGACGCGGGCGGAATCCGGCTCGGTGCGGGCGGTGGACGGCCCGGCTTCCCCGGCGGTATCCGGGTGCACAGCGTCGCCGCCCCCGACGGACCGGTCGCCCATCCCCGACCGTACGGGCCGGGCCCCGGGTCGGCCGGGGCCGTCCCGGTCACCACGGCGAGACTGACCGACGTCCGCCCACCGTCGACCGGCCCGCACCCGGCACCGCCCGCCCTGCCCCGGTCGTCCCCGCGCTCGCCGCCTGGGAGACGGCGGCCTGGCTGGACCCGGTCAGGGCGGTCGGCATCGTCGACTCGCTGCTCGGCAAGGGGCTGACCAGTCCGGCCGCCCTCGCCGAGATCGCCACGCGCTTCGCCGACCGACGGGGTGGGGTGCGGGCCCGCCGGGTCTTCGATCTGGCCGATCCAGCCGCGCAGTCACCGCCCGAGTCGCACCTGCGGGTCCGACTCGTGCTGGCCGGTCTGCCCCGGCCGGTCGCGCAACATCCTGTAGAGCTGCCCTCGGGGCTGCTGCTGCACCCCGATCTCGCCTGGCCGGCGTTCCGGGTCGCGGTGGAGTACGACGGGCACTGGCACAGCGATCCCGAGCAACTGCACCGGGACCGTCGCCGGCTCAACCACCTTATCGCCGCCGGCTGGACCGTTCTGCACGTGACCAGCCGCCGGCTGAGGGACGATTTTCCCGCCGTGGCCGGCGAGATCCGCCTGATCCTCACCCAGCGCGGCTGGCGCCGATGATCCACCCCCTTGGGCCGGTGTTGCGTTATCCCCTCACCCCGACACCGCAACATCGGCCCCGTCGCGCAAAATCGGCCCCGTCGCCGCAACATCGGCCTCGTCGCGCACGAGCAGCAGAGGCCGGACACGGAGAGGCCCGGACGACCGGGGCCGTCCGGGCCTCTCCCAGGGCCGTGGCGTCAGGGGTTGACGTTCGGCTTGAGCGGACTGCGGACCGCCGCGTTGGCGTCCACGATGCCGTACCCGTAGAAGCCGTTGAAGTTCAGCGACCCGGCGCAGTACGCGTCGAACTCGGTCGACCGACCCTCGTTGGCGTAGCTCTGCAGGCGCGGCTCCGGGCAGGCGTGCTCGGTGGCGGTCCGGTAGAGGTGCTGCTCCACCTTGGCCGGTGCCAGGCCGTAGCCGTCCTTGCCCTCCTTCTTGCCCCACTTGCTGACGATCAGCGCGGCGACCCCACTGACGTGCGGCGACGCCATCGAGGTGCCCTGCAGGTAGGTGTAGTAGCCACACTCACCCGCGGTGGTGCACTGCTTGAACACCGAGTTCTCGAAGCCCGGCACGACGTCGCCGTTCTCGTCGACCGACCCCTCCTCCTGGAGCACCTTCTTCGGGTACGTCGAGAGGATCATGTTGGCGTCGGTGCGGTAGGTGTCGGTGCCGAAGCCGTCGCGGAACCAGCCGCCCGGCGCGGCGACCGAGATCTGCTCGGTGCCGTAGTTGGAGTAGTCGGCCTTCTTGCCGGACGGGCCGATGGCGGACACGCCGATCACGTGCGGCCCCTCCACCGGGAAGTCCCAGCAGCTCTCATTGTCGATCGGGCGCGGGTACGGGTCGGCGCCGTAGTCCGGGCTGGACACGTCGGTGCGCGGCGCGCCGAGGTCCTCGTGGTTGTTGCCGAGCGAGCCGACCAGGGTGACACCCTTGTTGTGGGCGAAGTTCAGGGCCCGCTTCATCGCCTTGATGATGGCCTGCTGCTCGGCCTGCGACTCGGGCGAGTCGGCCGGGTTGGCGGTGCAGTTGTAGAGCCACGGGTCGACGTAGAACGACATGTTCACCACGTCGAGGCCGGACTTTCCGGCGTGCACCAGTGCGTTGACGACCGGGTTGAGGAAGAAGTACCCGGAGTCCTGGCCGCCCTTGAGCTCCACCAGCGAGACGTTCGGGGCCACGCCGGACAGGCCGAAGCCGTTGGCGGCGGCGCCGATGGTGCCGGCGACGTGGGTGCCGTGCCCGCCGTCGTCGGTGCCGACCGGGTCGAGGCAGCTCGGCACCTCGCACGGGCCGTCGACATCGGCGATGTCCGGGGCGAAGTTGCGCGACAGCGCCCAGTTGAAGTTGGGCGCGAGGTCGGGCTGGCTGGCGTCGACACCGGTGTCCAGGATGCCGACGGTGACCCGCTTGTCGCCCGGCATGACCTTGCGGGCCTTGTCGGCCCCGATCATGGTGAGGCCCCAGAGCTTGTCGTCGAGCGGGTCCAGCTTCTTGCCCTTGGCGTTGGCCGCCGCCTTGGCCGCCTTCCTGGTCTCGGTCAGCAGGTTCTCCTGCGCGACCCGGTCCAGCTTGGGCTTGCGGCCGATGGCCCGCTGCTCGGCCGCGCCGACCAGCGCGGACGCGGCGGTGACCCGGCCGGCGAAGTCGGCCCGGTCGCTGGTGACCTGGAAGAGACCGACGTCGTCCGTACGGGACACGACGGTGCCACCGGCGGCACGGATCGCGGCGATCGCCGCGTCCGCCGAAACGCCGTCCTCGGCCACCACGGTGAACGTCCGGCTGGTGGTCGGCCCGGCGTTCGCCGGGACGGTCAGGCCGGTCACCGTAAGTGCCAGGGCCGCCGCGGTCGCGACGGCTCCGGCGGTGAAGCGCTTGCTCACCACATCAGATCCTCTCGTTGAGGGACGTGGCAGCCATCCCATAGCACCGGCGACGATTCCGCCAGATACAAATCCGAATTAGCCCCGCATCAGGCATTCGTCGGTTGCAGGCTGCGTAGCGCCGCCGGCAGTTCGGTGAGCGTGCGCACCTCGGCGTCGGGTCGTACCCCCTCGGGGAGGGGAAGTCCGAGCCGGTTGAGCCAGACGCCGCGCATCCCGGCCTGCTGGGGGCCGAGCACGTCGTGGGAGATCGAGTCGCCGACGTACGCGATCCGTTGCGCCGGCACCCCGGCGGCAGTGACGATCGCGGCGTAGAACACCGGGTCGGGCTTCTTGGGCAGGCCACCCTCGTGGGCGTACAACTCGAAGGCGAACTCCCCGGGTAGGCCGCAGCGTTCGGCACGGCTGTTGCCGTTGGTGGCGTAACCGAGGGTGAAGTCGGCGCGCAGCGCGGCCAACGCCGGCAGGGCGTCGGGGTACGGGTGGCTGAGCGCGTAGCGCGTGGTGAAGAAGAGTTCGGCGAACTCGTCGAGCTGACCGACCAGCCCGGCCCGGTCGAGGGACCGGGCCAGCGCGGCCCGGCGGATCTCCATCACCGGCGCGGCGGTCATCGACCCGAACACCGCCTGCCAGTCGGACTCCACCTCGGCGAAGGTCACCCCGGCCGCCACCGGCGTCCGGCGACGCATCTCCTCCAGTACGGCCACCAGGGCCCCGGTGACCGCCGGGCGCAGGTCGATCAGGGTCTCGTCGGCGTCGAACACCACCACGCTGAGCATGTCCGACACCCTCTCATGTTCGTCGCACCCGGCCACGCCGAGCGGGGATCCACCGGGCGGCTCAGGTCAGTGCCGGCTCGTCCGTCCGGGTCGCCACCTGTTCGGTGCGGCCCGCGCGCAGTTCGTCGAGGCGGACCAACGCCACCCCGGCGACGATCAGCGCACCCCCGGCGAGCTGCACCGGCACCGGTAGCTCGCCGAGCACCAGCCAGGCGATGAGCACCGCGAACATCACCTCGGTCAGCCCGACGAACGACGACAGCCGGGCACCGAGCAGGCGCGTCGCGGCGATCCCGGTCAGGTATGCCACCACGGCGGCGACCAGCGACAGCCCGACGATCGGGACGAGCCAGCTGGTGCGCTGCCCGGCGAAGTCGACCGCGCCGAAGGTGGCCCGCAACGGCAGCACCCCGACCAGGCCGAGCAGGGCGAGCACGGCCGCGCCGACGGCCATCCCGCCGCTGGCCATGGTGACCGAGGGCAGGTCAGCGTCGACCCGGGCGGCGAGGACGAAGTAGCCGGCCAGCCCGACGGCCGCGCCGAGGCCCCAGAGCACGCCGACCGGGTCGAGTCGGCCGGTGCCGGTCAGGTCGAGCACCAGGACGAGCCCGACCAGGGCGGCCAGTGACCCGGCGACGGTGAGCCGGCGGGGGCGCTGCCCGTGCACCAGCCACAGCCAGCCGACCACGAGGATGATGCCGAGGTATTCCAGCAGCAGGGCCACCCCGACCGGCAGGTAGCGGACGGCGTTGAAGAAGCAGGCCTGGGCGGTGGCGACGCCGAGCAGGCCGAAAACGGTGACCGGGCCGAGGTTGCGGCGCAGCACCCCGGCCCGGCCGCGCAGCGCGAGCACGGCGGGGACGGCCAGCACCAGGGCGGCCAGGCCGACCCGGGCGACCACGACGGCCTCGGCCGACCAGCCGGCCTCGATGAGCGACCGGGCGAAGGTGCCGGAGGTGGCGAACGTGACGGCGGAGAGCAGGGCGAGTGCCAGCCCGGTGCCGGCGGGAGATCGGTGCGGCATCGGGACTCCTCCGGCATGACATCAGCAAAGTAGGATTACGCCGATGACGCTAGCCGTCGCCGACGACAGGGGTCAAGTTGCTTTTCGCCCATGACACTGAGTGCGGGCTGACCGCCGCCGCCGCCCTGGTCAACACCGACGGCCGGGACGGCGAAGGGCTGCCCGACATCGCCGCGCTGGACCGTTTCGTCACCGCCAACCAGTGGACCGGCCGACACGAGCACACCGAAGCCGAGCTGCGCGCCGTGCGGGCGCTGCGCCCCCGGCTGCGCCGGCTCTGGGACGACGACCCGGACACCGTCGTCACCGTGGTCAACGACCTGCTCCGCGAGTCCCGGGCGCTGCCGCAACTCATCCGGCACGACGACGAGCCGTACCACGTGCACGCGGTGCCCCGCGACGCCCCGCTGGCCACCCGGATGGCCGTCGAGGCAGCAATGGCCGTCGCCGACCTGGTCCGGGGTGACGAGCTGGGCCGACTACGGCACTGCGCCCACCCCGAGTGCGCCAACGTGCTGGTCGACCTGTCCAGGAACCGGTCCCGCCGGTTCTGCGACGCCGGCTGCGGCAACCGGGTCGCGGTCAGCGCCTACCGGGCCCGCAAGGCGGCAGGTGGTCGGCCCTGAGCAGCTCGTACTCCACCTCGCCGTGCTCCGTTCCGGCGATCGGATCGGGCCAGTCGAGGTGGAAGGTGCGGACGTACCGCAGGCCGGCCTTCGCCAGTACCGCCCGGGAGCGCACGTTCACCGCCATCGTCTGCGCCCACACCCGGCGTACCCCGGCAAGGGTGAAGGCGTGGTCGACGAGCGCGCGGGCGCCCTCGGTGGCCAGGCCCCGCCCCCAGGCCGCGCGGCGCAGCCGGTAGCCCAGCTCCGGCCCGGTGCCGTCGTCGGACGGGTCGAGCGCGAACCAACCCAGGAAGGCACCGTCGACAGTGTCCTCGGCCGCCCACCGGCCCAGCCCCGGGTGGCGGTCGTACCCGTCGAGAATCCGGGGTAGCTGCTCGTCCCGTACGGTGGCGGGCGGGGTCGGCCGACCGCCGGTGAGGAACCGCATCACCTCCGGGTCGCTGTCCAACTCGACCAGTCGCGGCACGTCGTCGGTGGTGAAGCGGCGCAGCCGCAGCCGGACGGTGGTCAGCAGCACCCCGTACGAGCCGGTCACGCCCCGGATCATCCCGGCCGGCGTCCGTCCGGTCGACCGGTTTTCCGGTGGCGGTCAGCGCGGCGGCGCGGCCAGGAAGACCCGCCAGGAGTACGCCGGGAAGGTGAGCACCGGGCCCGCCGGGTCCTTGCTGTCCCGCACCCCGACCACCCCGCCCAGGTTCGTCGCCACCTCGACACATTGATCGTTGGAACCGCTCCGGCGGCTCTTTCGCCAACAAGCCCCGGTCAACTCCATGACTCCGACAATTCCCTCAGCCGCTCGATCGACTCCTGCGGTGGCAGGGCCACGCCGAGGGTAGCTTCCCAGGTGCGCTGAAGACGCCTCAGATCGGCCGGGTCATCCAACTCCTGACCACCGATCTGACCGCCGAGAAACGCCAACTCCACGTCGCCCGGCAGGCTCGCAAGGATGAACGGCCCGTTCAGACCCGGATACTCGTCGGCCGATGAGGGGACGACGTGTAGTCGGATCTGCGGATGCTCCGTGGCGATCCGTGCAAGGTGCAGAGCCTGGTCACACATGACCTTGCGCCCACCGACCCGCCGGTGCATGACCGCCTCGTCGAGCACCGCCACGAGACGTGGAGGTCGCTCGGTGTAGAGCGTTCGTTGACTGTCCATCCTGTCAGCCAGCCGGCGTTCGACCTCCTCCGGATCGAGCATCGGATCGGACTCGAAGACCGCTCGCGCGTATGCCTCTGTCTGTAGCAGCCCTGGGACGTGGAGCGGGTCGAACCACCGTAGTGCCCAGGCGTCGGCGAGAATCGCGCGCCAGCCCCGGAGCCACACCTGCGCCCGGTCGAGCGCGACCAACTGACTGAGCATCCGGCTGAAGATGCCGCCGGTGTCGAGGGCCTTGTCGACCAGTTCGAGGTACTTCGCGGTGGGCGGCTGCTGGCCCAGCTCGGTCGCGCTGACCATCGACGCCGAGTAGTTGACCGCCTTGGCGAGGTCGTCCTGGCTCCAGCCCCGCCGGGTCCGGGCCCGCCGCAGCTCGGCGACGAGGAAGGCCGCCGCCGTCATCCGCCCGTCCGTCATCTCCAGCCGCCCTCCACCGCGCCGACGATCGACTCCGACACCACGCCGACCAGGGACGCCGCCAACACAGGACAAGACCGGTAGCCGACAACAACCCTTCACACGGTAGTGGTTTCATCAGCAGACTGTGAAGTGCGACATCGACCGCTCTCCCTCCGGGCGGGTCGGTGTCGCGGTGGGACGGCCCGCTCCCCGGCCGGCCTCCCACCGCCGGGGGAGACGACCAGCCGACCCACCATGGAGGCGACGCGATGCCCCGGCTCACCTGGCGACACCGGCTTGCCCGCAGATTCCGACCCGCCCGGCTCCCCGAAGCGATCCCACCCGGCCGACCCGCTCCCCCGCCCAGCGGACCGGCCGCCCACCCGGCCACCTCCCCGGCTACCGGACCGGATACCTGCCCGGCCACCTCTGCGGGCGTGTTGAAGGCCATGGGAACGGAGGCGTCCCAGGCTGGCGGGTCGGGCACCGCGTTGACCCCGCCCGGGTGGGAGGACACCACCGTGTCGTTTCCCCGGGTGGGGCGGGTCGGTTGGCTCACGCTCGCCCAGGAGTGGCGCGCCAACCGGGGACGCCGGTGAGCGCGGCGGCCGGCCCGGACGGGCCGCGCCGCTCCGGTGGGCCACCCGACCAGCGCCGCTCGGGTGGACCGCCCGACCAGGCGGGTCGCGGCGGGCCGGGGCCGGCGAATCCGCGCCCCCACCTGCCGCTGCGTCCGCTCTGGCTGTGCCGGGTGTGCGCCGCGCCGTGGCCCTGCGGGACCGCCCGACTCACCCTCGTCTCCGAGTACGCCCACGACCGGGTCGCGCTCAACATCTACCTGTGCACGGTGCTGCACGACGCCGCCGCCGACCTGTACCGCCTCTATCCCGACACCGGCCCCGATCCGGCGGCCCTCTTCGCCCGCTTTCTCGCCTGGGTGCCCCGCACCCGCCCACCGCTCGAGCCATGATCCACTCACGGGGGCCGATGTAGCGCTATCGAATCCGCCTGACACCGCTACATCAGCCCACAGGAGTCGATCAAGCCGGGCCGGGCCGGGCCGGGGCGGGGCCGGGGCCGGGGCGGGGGTGGGTCAGGGGTGGGTCATCCGGAGCAGGTCGAGGGCCTCGTCGAGCTGGGTCTCGGTGAGTTTGCCGGAGTCGACGTGCCCCCGGGAGATCACCACCTCGCGGATCGACACCTGCTTCGCCAGCGCCTCCTTGGCGATCGAGGCGGCCTCGTCGTACCCGAGGTGGCGGTTGAGCGGGGTGACGATCGACGGCGACCCCTCCGCGTACGCCAGGCAGACCTCGGCGTCCGCGACCAGGCCGGCCACCAGCCGGTCGGCGAACAGCCGGCTGGACGCGGAGAGCAACTTGATCGATTCGAGCAGGTTGCGGCCCATCACCGGGAGCATCACGTTCAGCTCGAAGTCACCCTGCGAACCGGCGAACGCGACCGCCGCGTCGTTGCCGATCACCTGCGCGCAGACCTGCCGCACCGCCTCGGCGACCACCGGGTTCACCTTGCCCGGCATGATCGACGAGCCGGGCTGGAGGTCGGGGATGCGCAGCTCCCGCAGGCCCGCCCGGGGGCCGGACCCCATCCAGCGTACGTCGTTGGCGATCTTGTAGAGCCCGACCGCGACGGTACGCAACTGGCCGGACGTCTCGACCAACGCGTCCCGCGCCCCCTGCGCCTCGAAGTGGTTGCGGGCCTCGGTCAACGGCAGCCCGGTCGAGGCGCGCAGCTTCTCGATCACCTTGCCGGCGAAGCCCAGCGGGGTGTTGATGCCGGTGCCCACGGCGGTGCCGCCCAACGGCAGTTCGGCCAGCCGGGGCAGCGCCGACTCCAACCGCTCGACGCCGTAGCGGACCTGCGCGGCGTACCCGCCGAACTCCTGCCCCAGGGTGACCGGGGTGGCGTCCATCAGGTGGGTACGCCCCGCCTTGACCACCGTCTCGAACTCGGCCGCCTTCGCCTCCAACGCCTCCGCCAGGTGGCGCAGCGACGGCAGCAGGTCCTCCACCACGAACTGGGTGGCCGCCAGGTGGATCGAGGACGGGAAGACGTCGTTGCTGGACTGCGAGGCGTTCACGTCGTCGTTCGGGTGCACGTCGCGGCCCAGCTCCCGGGTGGCCAGGGTGGCGATCACCTCGTTGGTGTTCATGTTCGACGAGGTGCCCGAGCCGGTCTGGAACACGTCGATCGGGAACTGGTCGTCGTACCCGCCGTCAGCCACGTGCGCGGCGGCGGTGGCGATCGCCTCGGCGACGTCCGCGCCGATCACCCCCAGCTCGCCGTTGACCAGGGCGGCGGCCCCCTTGATCTGGGCCAGCGCCTTGATCTGGGCCGGCTCGATGCCCCGGCCGGAGATCGGGAAGTTCTGCACCGCGCGCTGGGTCTGCGCCCGCCACAACGCCTCGGCGGGCACCTCCACCTCGCCCATCGAGTCGCGTTCGATCCGGTAGCCCGCTGCCTCTGGAGTCGTCACCCGTCCCATCCTGCCCCGCACGACGGCGGACCGCAGATGATCGTCGGCTCCGGTGGGGCAGATCGCTCCGCGTCCGTCACCAAAGCCCCCGAACGGTGAACAGGTCGAGCACTCGCCGGGTTGCCCCGCGACGCGCCGACCGGGACGGCGCAGGATGACCGCGCCGCATGGACACCGACGTGGCCTCGCGGTCGTCGACCTCTACCGTTGTCTCCGTCCGCCCGCGTTGCAGCCCGTTCGAGTCTCAAGCGGCGTTGATGATATTCAGGACCCTACGCGCTGCGAAAACGCGCCCGTACCTCCGGCCGGTGCGTTCCGCAAGAATGCCCAGGCGGACGAGCCGCCTGATCGCCGTGTTCGCCGCCTGGTAAGAGACCCCGTGCCGCTCGGCTGTGGCCGTCGCCGTGATCAGTGGGTACCCGAGCAGGTCCTCGACGATCCGCACAGCCACACCGCGAACGTCGGCGTCGAGAAGTTGGTTCAGCACCTCGTCTCGCCAGTCGTGCAGAGCGTCGATCTTTTCCACTCCGCGAACCGCCTGCGCACGTACGGCCTCGGAGAAGAATCGGATCCAGGATTCGAAGTCACCGGTGGCGCTGACTGACAACAGATGGTCCTGGTACTGACGCCGCCGACTTTCGAGCCAGGGAGAGAGGTTCAGCACCGGCACGCGCATCTCGCCCTGGTGGGCCAGTTGCAGCACACAGACGAGGCGGCCGAGACGGCCGTTGCCGTCATTGAAGGGATGCAGGGTCTCGAACTGGTAGTGACCAAGAGCCATCTTGATCACCAGAGGAAAGGTGTCTTCCGCGGTAAGCCAGGACACCCAGGCGTCGATGCCCGCACGCAACTGATCGCCCGGAGGTGACGGCACGAACCGCGCGTCGCCCACTCGTCCCCCATCGGCACCGATGAACACCTGCGTTGTCCGAATCCGGCCGGCGTCATGCGAGCCCCCTCGGGTTCCTCGCACGAGGATCTCCTGCAGTTGCTCCAACAGCCCGACCGTGATGGGCTTGTCCTTGATCCACTCGAACGCGAGCTCCGCAGCCTCGACGTAGTTGTGGACCTCCGCCACCGATGCGGTGAGCTGGTTGCGGTCGAGGAAGTCGGCTTCGAGGACGTCGTCGAGGGCCGCATAGGTGCCTTCGAGCGCTGACGTACTGACGGCTTCCTGCCGGATGGCGGGACGTGCCAGCAGGCCAGGGTTAGGTAGCCGGAAGGCCGCCTGATCAAGACGAGCCACCGCGACCGCCGCGTTGGTGACTGCGAAGTAAGTCTCCTGCGCCAAGTCGAGCTTGGCGGGTAGCGGGTCAGGGATGAAGGCGGAGCAGTCGTAATTCTCCTTGAACCGAGGGTCCCAGCCGGTGATCCGGACAAGTGACCCGACAGGGGACGATCGGAACGTAGCATCCTCCATGATTTGAAGTAAATCACGTAAGACTTGAAAAGCGGTGCCAACTTTTCAAGTTCGGCATGTCGCGAGCAGCCGGTTTCCACGTTTCCCCCGCGCCACATTAAATCACGCAGACGAAATTCAACTACTCTCCGTTACCGTGGTTGGTGCCGACTCGTCGTCGCTGGCGGCCAGCGGCGGCTCGATGGTCTGCCTAGGCCCGGGTAATGGCACCGGCCGTCCCGCCTCCGGCAGCTCCACCCTCAGCGGCGGCCCACGGTCAGCACCGGCTTGGTGACCTCGGCGAAGAAGTCGTTGCCCTTGTCGTCGACCACGATGAACGCCGGGAAGTCCTCCACCTCGATCTTCCAGACCGCCTCCATGCCCAGCTCGGCGTACTCCAGCACCTCGACGTGCTTGATGCAGTCCTGGGCGAGCCGGGCCGCCGGGCCGCCGATCGAACCGAGGTAGAACCCGCCGTGCTGCTGGCAGGAGCGGGTCACCTGGCCCGACCGGTTGCCCTTGGCCAGCATCACCTGGGAACCGCCGGCCGCCTGGAACTTCGCCACGTACGCGTCCATCCGGCCGGCGGTGGTCGGGCCGAACGAGCCGGAGGCGTAGCCCTCGGGGGTCTTGGCCGGGCCGGCGTAGTAGACGGCGTGGTCGCGCAGGTACTGCGGCATCGGCTCGCCCGCGTCGAGCCGCTCGGCGATCTTGGCGTGGGCGATGTCCCGGGCCACGACCAGCGGGCCGGTCAGCGACAGCCGGGTCTTGACCGGGTACTTCGACAGCTCGGCCCGGATCTCGTCCATCGGCCGGTTGAGGTCGACGCGTACCACGTCGGAGGCGTCGAGGGTCTCGTCGGTGACGTCCGGCAGGTAGCGCGCCGGGTCGGTCTCCAGGCGCTCCAGCCACACCCCGGACGGGGTGATCTTGGCAACCGCCTGCCGGTCGGCCGAGCAGGAGACGGCGATCGCCACCGGGCACGACGCCCCGTGCCGGGGCAGCCGGACCACCCGCACGTCGTGGCAGAAGTACCGGCCGCCGAACTGCGCGCCGATGCCGAAGTTGCGGGTCAGCTCCAGCACCTCGGCCTCCAACTCCAGGTCGCGGAAGCCGTGCGCGGTCATCGAGCCGGCGGTGGGCAGCGCGTCGAGGTACTTCGCGGAGGCGTACTTGGCAGTCTTGAGGGCGTACTCGGCGGAGGTGCCGCCGATGACGATCGCCAGGTGGTACGGCGGGCACGCCGAGGTGCCGATCAGCCGCAGCTTCTCCTCCAGGAACTGCATCATCCGCGTCGGATTCAGCAGCGCCTTGGTCTCCTGGTAGAGGTACGACTTGTTGGCCGAGCCGCCGCCCTTGGCCATGAACAGGAACTTGTACGCGTCGGGGTGCCCGTCCGGGTCCTCGGCGTACAGGTCGACCTGGGCGGGCAGGTTGCTGCCGGTGTTCCGTTCGTCCCACATGGTCAGCGGGGCGAGCTGCGAGTACCGCAGGTTCAGCCGCGTGTACGCCTGGTAGACGCCACGCGAGATCGCCTCGGCGTCGGAGCCGTCGGTGAGCACGTGCCGGCCGCGCTTGCCCATCACGATCGCGGTGCCGGTGTCCTGGCACATCGGCAGCACGCCACCGGCGGCGATGTTGGCGTTGCGCAGCAGGTCCAGCGCGACGAACCGGTCGTTCGGCGAGGCCGCCGGATCGTCGATGATCGACCTGAGCTGGGCCAGGTGCGCCGGGCGCAGGAAGTGGGCGATGTCGTGCATCGCCTCGGCGGTCAGCGCGGTCAGCGCGGCCGGCTCCACGGTCAGGAAACGGCGGCCCCCCGGGCCGTGGACGACGTCGACGCCCTCGTCGGTGACCAGGCGGTATTCGGTCTGATCCGGACCGGTCGGCAGCAAGGGTGCGTACGAGAACGCGGCGGCACTGCTCATGACCGAAAAGCCTAGGGCAGACCGGGCGATCGGTGACACCCGCCGGGTGGGTCGTGGGACGCCGCTCTCACCCGTTGCCGTTGGCGCAGAGTTCCCGTTTCGGCCCGCAACTGTCCTCAGGCTCCGGCGCGCCGCCGGTCCGCCCCGGGCCGGGCCCGGTGCCGCCGTCCGAACCGGCCGGGGGCGCGGCGGGCGGGGATGCACCGGCACCCGCACCGAACCGGACGTACCCGATCTCCCGCCCCTCGCCGACGACCATCCCGTTGGGCCCGACGGCGAGCGCGTTGGCGCTGGTCCGCAACACCACCAGTTCCCGGCCGGTACGTGGGTCGACGGCGACCAGCCGGTTCGGCTTGTCCCCGGTCAGCACCGCCGCGTACGGGGTGAGCGCCGCGCCCGCCTTCGCGCCGGCCGGCCGGGTCCAGCGGGCCCTGCCGGTGCCCAGGTCCCGGGCGATGACCGAGTCCTTGTCGGCGCTGCGGACCACGGCGTACCGGTCGTCGACGGCGAGCAGTTTCTCGCCCTCGGCGTCCACCAGCAGCAGCCGGCCGTCGTAGCCGTCGAGGACGGCCTCCCGCCCGTCGGGGGCCACCCCGATCAGCACGCTGCGCGCCCCCTGCGGGTCCTCCCGCTGCGCGCATCCGGCGCTGTCGGCGGTGCGCAGGTTGAACCCGCTGCGCCGCCACACCTCCTGGCCGGTGGCCGGGTCGCGGGCCGAGACGGTGTACTGGCAACTGCCGTCGACCGACACCGCGCGGATCCTGAGCAGCCGGCCGCCGACCACCGACAACCGCTCGTCCTGACCCGGTTCGACGTCCTGCACCACCCGGCCGGTGGCGGTGTCCACCACGTGCACCCGGCCGTCGACCGGGAAGCCGAGCAGCGGCGGGGCCGCCTCCGGCCCGGCCACCCCCTCGTCGATCCGCTGCGCGGTGAGCCGTCGGGTGCCGAGCAGGCCCGGGTTGTCGGCGAACAGCCCGCTGCTGACGCCGGGCAGGAAGGCCGTCCACAGTGGGCTGGTGCCACGCGGGTCCCAGGCGCTCAGCGTGCAGTCGGTGGCGGCCACACACCGGGCGTCGAGCAGCATGTTCCGGTACGTCCAGACGGCCACCGCGTCGCCGTCACGTCGCCGTACCGCCCCGGTGGTGGGGTCGAGCAGCTCGTACCCCTTGACCAGGAGCTTGCCCACGGCGACGACGGCGTCGCGGTCGCCGCCGGCCACCGCCGACCAGTCCGCCTTGCGTTCCCACAGCGGCGCGCCGGTGGCGAGGCTGCGCACCTCCGTACGGGTACGCTGCTCGACCACGACGGTGTCGCCGACGATGGTGACGCTCTTCGGGGTGCCGCCGACCCGCTGCTGCCACAGCACGTCCGGTTCGGAGATCGGCTCGCTGCGGTCGACCCAGTCCCACACCCCGGGGAAGGGGTTCCACACTCCGGTGACGGCGAGCGCGATCACGATGACGAGCCCGAGCAGCAGCCCTCCCCGCACCCCGCCAAGGCCCTTCACACCGGACACCGTAGCGACGATCACCTCCCCGCCCCGCCCCCGCGCCGGAGTGTCGCCCCGCTTTCTCCCTGGCGGGGGACGTACCCGGCGGGCAGACCGGACGCATCACACCATCGCCGAAATAGCGTCCATAGAGCCTTCGGATACCGCTATATCAGCCCAATTGCCCTGATCACGAACCGGCGGCGGACCGCAGCAACGGCAGCGTGCGGTACGGGATCTGCTCGGCCAGCGCGATGATCGTGGAGGCCCGGCGGATCGCCTCGGACGAGACGATCTGGTCGATCACCCGTTGCAGGTCGGTGTTGGAGCGCGCCACGATCCGGCAGAGCAGGTCGCTCGCCCCGGTGATGGTGTGCGCCTCCAGCACCTCCGGGATCGCCGCCAGGTGGGCGGTGACCGTGTCGTGGCCGTGCCGCTGGCTGATCTCCAGGGTGACGAAGCTGGTCACCGCGAACCCGATCGCCGCCGGCCGGATCTCCGGCCCGAACCCGCCGATCACCCCCCGGTCGACCAGCTTGTCCAGCCGGGCCTGCACGGTGCCCCGGGCCACCCCGAGCCGGCGGGAGCATTCCAGCACCCCGATCCGGGGTTCGTCGGCGAGGAGTTGGACCAGCCTGCCGTCCAACGCGTCGAGCTGTGCACCCTGTCCAGCGTTCATGGCTGCACACCCTACCGATTGCGCAACCTGACCAGGGGAAAACGTGAGTGTTGCCCAGTGGACGGGCCCACCGCGATGCTGCCTGCAAGAGCTGTCGGACCACCGGCCCACGACGCCGGCCGCAACCGAGGGAGGCCACCGTGACCCAGGCGATCGACCGACCCCAGTCGACCGAGGACATCGACGTCGACACGCTCGTCGGCGCAGTCGACCACGACATCACCCGTGACCCGTTCCCGGTCAAGGGCCTCGACCACGTGCACTTCCTGGTCGGCAACGCCAAGCAGGCCGCGCACTACTACTCCACCGCGTTCGGCATGACCTGCGTGGCCTACCGGGGGCCCGAGCAGGGCTACCGGGACCACGCCGAGTACGTGCTGACCAGTGGTTCGGCCCGGTTCGTGCTGACCGGCGCGGTCCGCCCCGACGCGGCCGGCGCCGACCACGTCGCGAAGCACTCCGACGGGGTCAGTGACATCGCGCTGGAGGTGCCGGACGTCGACGCCGCGTACGCGCATGCGCTGGCCCAGGGCGCGACCGGCCTGGTCGGGCCGCACGACGTGACCGACGAGCACGGCACCGTCCGGCTGGCCACCATCGCCGCGTACGGCGACACCCGGCACAGCCTGGTCGACCGGTCCCGCTACACCGGCCCGTTCCTGCCCGGTTTCGTGGCCCGGGGCCCGATCGTCGACCGGCAGCCGATGATCGCCGCCGGCCTCCAGCCGAAGCGCTTCTTCCAGGCCGTCGACCACGTGGTCGGCAACGTGGAACTGGGCCGGATGGACGAGTGGGTGGAGTTCTACAAGCGGGTGATGGGCTTCTCCAACATGGCGGAGTTCATCGGCGACGACATCGCCACCGACTACTCGGCGCTGATGAGCAAGGTCGTCGCCAGCGGCACCCGGAAGGTGAAGTTCCCGCTCAACGAGCCGGCGGTGGCCCGCAAGAAGTCGCAGATCGACGAGTACCTGGAGTTCTACCAGGGCCCCGGCGCGCAGCACATCGCGGTCGCCACCAACGACATCCTGGCCAGCGTCGACGCGATGCGGGCGGCCGGCGTCGAGTTCCTCGACACCCCGGACTCGTACTACGACGACCCGGAGTTGCGGGCCCGGATCGGCAACGTGCGGGTGCCGATCGAGGAGCTGAAGTCCCGCAAGATCCTGGTCGACCGGGACGAGGACGGCTACCTGCTCCAGATCTTCACCAAGCCGGTGCAGGACCGGCCGACGGTCTTCTTCGAGCTGATCGAACGGCACGGCTCGCTCGGTTTCGGCAAGGGCAACTTCAAGGCGCTGTTCGAAGCCATCGAGCGTGAGCAGGAGGCACGCGGCAATTTGTAACACTGTCCCGCGTGACGCAACCTCCGAGCTACCCGACACCGCCGGCCGGTGGGCCCGGGTCCGCCGCCGGCGGCTTCGCCCCGCCTGCCGGCCCACACCCCCAGGGGTACGCCGTGCCGCCGCAACCCGGTCCCCACGCCGCCCCGCCCGGCGGGATCGGGCAGCCCGGTCCCTACCCGACCCCGCCCGGCCCGTACGCCGGGCTGCCCGGATACCCCCCACCGGCACCCGGGGTGCCGCCGTCCGGCTTTCCGGGTTTCTCGCCGCGTGGGCTGCCGCTGGCCGGCTTCGGTGACCGGCTGCTCGCGGTGCTCATCGACGGGCTGGTGCTCGGGGCGACCAGCCTGGTCTTCATCGTGCCGGCCTTCATCGTCTTCTTCACCACGGTCCTGCCGGACCTGACCACCGGGTCCGACGGCCAGCCCACCGCCGACCCGTTCACGAACTTCCTGTTCCCGCTGCTGGCGCTGGAGGCGGTGATCTTCCTGGTGGCGTTCGCCCTGAGCTACGTCTACCAGGTCGAGATGATGTTCCGGACCGGGCAGACCATCGGGAAGCGGGTGATGAAGCTCCAGGTGGTGCCGCTCGACCCGGCCGCCACGCTGACCCGCACGGCGGCGGCCAAGCGGTGGGCCGCCTACCAGATCGGCGGGGCGGTCATCCCCGTCTTCAGCTACCTCGACGGGCTGTGGCAGCTCTGGGACAAGCCGTGGCAGCAGTGCCTCCACGACAAGTTCGCCGGCACCATCGTCGTTAAGGTTGCCGGGTGAGCGAGCAGAGCGACCGTACCGGACAGCGCAGGGCGCGACCGTGAGCGTGCAACCAGGCTGGTACGTCGACCCGGCCGAGCCGACCACCCGACGGTGGTGGGACGGCGAGGGCTGGATCGGTGCCCCGATCCCGGTCGACGTCACCCCACCCGACGGCCCGCCCCCGCCCGAGCCGGAGCCCGCCGCCGAGCCGCCCGCCCCGACCTCCCCCGCCGGGGCCACCCCGGCCTCCGGCCAGCACCCACCGGCCGCTCCCGGCACGCCGGCCGTGCCGGGCCCACCCTGGGCGGGCCAGCCCTGGACCGGGCAGCCGGGAGCAGGGCACCCGGGAGCAGGGCAGCCCGGCGGGCCGCCGCCCGGGTGGCCGTACCCGACCTGGCCGGGGCGTCCGCCGGAACCCCGGCCGCACGGGGTGCCGCTGGCCGGCTACGGTGCCCGGCTGCTCGCCCGGCTGGTCGACTTCGGGGTCGTCCTCGGGCTCAACGCGGTGGTCAACGGCTGGTTCGTCTGGCGGTACTTCGAGGAGACCGCGCCCTATCTGCGCGAGGCGGTCCGGCGGGCGATGGCCGGCGACTCCTCGCGGGAGGGGCTGCCCGCCATCGGTGAGCAGGCCGGCGGCCTCCAGATCGCCATCCTGGTCATCGCGACCGCGCTCTGGTTCGCCTACGAGGTGCCGACGATGGCGTCCGGCGGGCAGACCCTGGGCAAGCGGCTGCTGCGCATCCGGGCGGTGCCCGTCGACGCCGACCAGCCGCTCGGCTTCGGCCGGGCCACCCGGCGGTGGAGCACCATGGGCATGCCCACCCTGCTCTGGTTCTGCTGCGGCTTCGGCCTGCTGCTCCAGTTCGTCGACGCGGTCTCCGCGCTGTTCGACCACCCGCTGCGCCAGGCGCTGCACGACAAGCGGGCCCAGACGGTCGTGGTACGGGTGCCGCGAATCGACCGACCCGACACCCCCACCGACGACCCCGACACCGCCACCGACCGCGCCGACCCCGAGCCCCCGGGAGACACCCCGTGACCGACACCGGACGCCACCAGCCCCCGCTGCGACTGACCCGCGCCGACCTGGACGCCCTGCCGAACTACGTGCCCGGACGCAGCCCGGCCGACCTGGCCCGCGAGCTGGGCCTGGCCGAGGCGATCAAGCTGGCCAGCAACGAGGTGCCGTACGGGCCGCTGCCCGGGGTGGTCGAGGCGGTCACCGAGGCGGTCGCCGGGTCGCACCGCTACCCCGACATGGGCGTGGTGGCGCTGCGCACCGCGCTCGCCGAACGGTACGGCGTCGACCCGGACCGGATCGCCACCGGCTGCGGGTCGGTGGCGCTGGCCGAGCACCTGGTACGGGCCACCTGTCTGCCCGGCGACGAACTGCTCTACTCGTGGCGCTCGTTCGAGGCGTACCCGATCATCGCGGCGACCAGCGGCGCGAGCAGCGTGCGGGTGCCCAACGACGCCGGGCACGGGCACGACCTGGCGGCGATGGCCGCGGCGGTGACCGACCGGACCCGGATGGTGCTGGTCTGCAACCCCAACAACCCCACCGGCACGGCCGTACGCGGGCCGGAGCTGGACCGGTTCCTCGACGCCGTCGGCGACGACGTGCTCGTCGTCATCGACGAGGCGTACCGGGAGTTCGTCACCGACCCGCAGGTGCCCGACGGGCTGACCTACCTCGACCGGCCCAACGTGGTGGTGCTGCGCACCCTGTCCAAGGCGTGGGGCCTGGCCGGGCTGCGGATCGGCTGGCTGGTCGGCGCCCCGGAGGTCGCCGCCGCGGTCCGCAAGGTGGTCACCCCGTTCTCCACCAGCACGGCGGCGCAGGCGGGGGCGCTGGCCGCGCTCGCCCAGGCCGACGAGGTCGAACGCCGCTGCGCGCTGGTCGTCGCGGAACGGGACCGGGTCACCGCGGCGCTGCGCACGTTCGTGCCCGACGTGCCGTCCAGTCAGGCCAACTTCGTCTGGTTGCCGCTGGGTGAGGGGGCCGTGGAGTTCGGCCGGGCCTGCGAGGCGCGCGGCGTGATCGTCCGGCCGTTCCCCGGCGACGGCGTCCGGGTCACCATCGGTACCCCGGCCGAGAACGACGCCTTCCTGGCCGTGGCGCAGGACGCCCTGTCCTGAACCACCGCCCGGCCCCGGGCCCGGCCAACCGGCCGGGTCGGGCCGGGTCAGGTCGCGGCGAGCACCACCGGCTCGGCCATCAGGAAGTACGCCTGGTCGTCGTCGTCCGGGTCGGCGCGCTCCCGCAGCCGCTCCACCGCGACGTAGCCACCGGCCGCGTACGCCCGGCCGGGTTTCCAGCCGATGCCGTCCCGGCCGGGGGTCATCGGGAACCGGGACCGCTGCGCGCCGGTGACCGGGTCGAGGGTGACCAGTTCCCGGCGTTCGGTCAGCACGTAGAGCCGACCGGCCTCGGTGGCGAGGATCGTCACCGGGCCGAGGTCACCGCGCTGCCAGCGGCCCTTGCCACTGCGCGCCTCCCAGCCCTTGAGCACCCCGCCGTCGTCGCCGACGGCCAGCTCGCCGACCAGGGTGGTGCCGACGGCGTCCAGGGCGGGGGCGGCCATCGGCGCACCCGGGCCGACCTGCCAGCCCCGGCCGCCGTCACCGCCGTCGGTGCGCAGCCCCCGGCACTGCGAGCGGGGGGTGAGGCAGCCGACCGGGGTGACGGTGAACCGCCCGGATGCGTCCGGTGGCCGCCAGCGGGTGCCCACCGTGCCGGTGGCGACGGCGCGGAACTCGACCACCGTCGGGCCGGCGCAGGAGTCGACGGAGAAGACCTGCCCGGCGGCGGTGGTGCCCAGGTCGGTACGGCAGTCCCGGCCGCCGTCGACCCGCCACAGCTCGCGCCCGTCGGCGAGGTCGTAGCCGCGCAGGCCGTCCCGGCCGGAGACGACCAGCACCGTCCGGCTTCCGGGGGCGGGGGCGACGGAGATGCCGTGCGGGTCCCACACGGTGGCCGCCCCGGTACGCCGGGCGGGGGCCACGGCGTACGGCGTCGGCCCGTCGGCCCGCCAGGCGACCGTGCCGGTGAGCCCGTCCAGGGCCACCAGCTTCCCGTCCGACCAACGGCTGAGCACCGTGGTGCCGGCCGCCAGCACCCCGTCGAGGGTGGCCGGCCAGCGCCGGTACGACCAGAACGGGGTGACCCGGTTGCGGCCGTCGGCGGGCTGGTCGGCGTAGAGCTGACGCTCGGCGGCGTAGACCCGCAGCCGGCCCGCCACCACCAGCGGCGCGACCGGCAGCCGACCGACCACCCCGACGGCCGGGGTGCCGGCGGGCGGCGGTGCGCCCCGGGCGGGCGTGACGACCTCGGCGGGGGCGAGCACCCGGTAGCCGATGCCGGCGACCGCCGCGAGGGTGAGCAGCGTGGTGACCGCGACCACGAGTCGCCGCCGTCCCTTCGGGAATCCCATGCCCACCTCCGCCCGGCACCCTACCCAGACCTCCCCCCTGGGGACCGGTCAGGTCGAGTCGCGTCGCGCGAACGAAGTCGGGCCGGCGGGCCGCCGGTGCCCGGACGCGGATCAGGCGGCGGTGGCCCGGCCGGTGCTGCGTACGGTGGCGGCCAGCGCGGTCAGGTCGTGCCGGATCGCGCCCTCCACCGTACGGGCGGCCAGGCCACCGAAGAGCAGCGCCATCACCCGCCCGTACGGGGTGGTCGGCAGGGCCCGGTGTTCGACGGTGACGGCGGTGCAGGCGCGGCGACGGCGCTGGACGGCGCGCAGGGTCCAGGTGATCCGGTAGTCCACCCCGCTGCCCGGGGAGGCGAGCACCAGCCGGTGCGGTGGCTCGGCGGTCAGGACCAGGAACTCCTCCGCCTGGTCGCCGCCGTCCGGGCGGGTACGGGTCTCCCGCCAGGCGGTGCCCGGCCCGAACGGCCCGGGGGTGAGCAGTTCGACGGAGCTGACCGTACAGAGCCAGTCGACCCGGACGGGCAGGTCCGTCAGGAGTTCCCACACGTCGACGGCCGACGCCTCGATGACATCGGTGACCGCAACCGTCGACATGACACCTCCCGTGTCGTCCACCGTACGGCGGGTGAGCGACCGACGGGGGGCCGTACGGTGAAATTTCCGTCACCGGCGTCCCGGGGTGGGACGCCGGTGACGGGGGCGGTCAGGGACGGAAGGTCCCCTGCCGGACGGCGTCGACGAACGCCGTCCAACCCGGTGGGCCGATGACCAGGGCCGGGCCCGACGGGTCCTTGGAGTCCCGTACCCCGACCACGGCCCGGGTGCGGACGAGGTTGTCCGCCACCTCCACACAGAGCCCCTGGTCGTTCGAGCGGCTACTGGTGCGCCACACCGCGCCGACGAGATCGTTCATGCTCGTACCTCCTCTCCACTGGGACGTGCCACGCCGACGCGCCCCGCGCCGCCGACGGGAGACGGCGGCGCGGGGCGTACGGCGGAATCCGGTGGGAGAAACGCGGCAGGAGCGTCGGACGGTCGGACAGCGGGTGCGACCGACGGGCGTCGGCTCAGCGGGCGGGCAGGATGCGCCCGGTGACCTCGCCGAGGGCGATGGTGGTGCCGTCCGGGCCGGGCGCGGTGGCCCGCAGCGTGACGGTGTCGCCGTCGGCGAGGAAGGTGCGGGTGTCCCCGCCGACGGTGACCGGTTCGGCCCCGCCCCAGGTCAGTTCCAGGAACGAGCCCACCTGGCCGCGTTCGGGGCCGGAGACCGTGCCCGAGGCGTACAGGTCGCCGGTCCGCAGGGACGCGCCGTTGACGGTGAGGTGGGCCAACTGCTGGGCGGGCGTCCAGTACATGCCGGCGAACGGCGGCTCGGTTACCCGCTCACCGTTCCACTCGACCTCTAGCCGCAGGTCGAGGCCCAGGTGCGGGGTCTGGCGCAGGTAGTCCTGCACCGGCGGGTCCTGGTGCGGGGCCGGCACGAACGCGTCGGCCAGCGCGTCCAGCGGGGTCACCCAGGCGGAGACGGAGGTGGCGAAGGACTTGCCGAGGAACGGCCCGAGCGGCTGGTACTCCCACGCCTGGATGTCCCGGGCCGACCAGTCGTTGACCAGCACCACCCCGAAGACGTGGTCGGCGAAGTCGCCGGTGGGCACCCGGTCGCCGAGCGCGCTCGGTACGCCGACCACGAAGCCCACCTCGGCCTCGATGTCGAGGCGTACGGACGGGCCGACGGTGGGCCCCTGTGCGGTGGCGCGCTGCCCCTTCGGTCGGACGACCGGGGTGCCGGAGACCACCACCGTGCCGGCCCGGCCGTGGTAGCCGATCGGCAGGTGCTTCCAGTTCGGCAGCAGCGGCGGCTGGCCGGGGCGGAAGATCTGCCCGACGTTGCCGGCGTGGTGCTCGGAGGAGTAGAAGTCGACGTAGTCGGCCACCTCGAACGGCAGCAGCAGCTCGACGGCGGCCAGCGGCACCAGCAGCGGCTCGACGGTCCCCCGGTGCGCCGGGTCGGTGAGCAGTTCGACGATGCGCTGCCGGACCGAGGTCCACTGCGGGCGGCCGAGCGCCATGAAGTCGTTGAGGGTGGGCCGGCGCAACGCCCCGGCGGCGAGCACCAGCCCGGCCTCCTCCGCCCCGGCCAGGTCGAACACCAGGTCGGCGATCCGTACGCCGATCCGGGGTGGCCGCCCGTCGTGCCGGAACACCCCGTACGGCAGGTTGGTCACCCCGTACGGCGAGCCGTCCGCGCCCGTCACCCAGCTCATCGGTCGAATCCCCCGTTCACCAGCCCCAGCCGGATCAGATCGGTCAGTGGTTCCCGCACGCTGCACGAGCCGAACCCGATCCACAGCGGACGGTCGTCGTCCCGGGCCGCCCGCGCCGGCTCGACCACCCGCACCGGGTCGGTGTCGGCGAGCAGCGCGGCGACGGCGTCCACCTCGGCGCCGCCGGCGGCGGCGAGGGTGGCGGCCAGCACGTTGCCGAACCCGTGGTGGGTGAAGCCGGTCTCCGGGTCGATCTGGCGCAGCGCGTGGTGCAGCCCGGCGGTCAGCTTGAACGGCAGCGCCCGGTCCCGGCAGGCGCAGATCACCGCGGCCAGCTCGACCGGGGTGGGGAAGAGTTCGGCGGCCAGCCCGCCGGTGCGGAACTTCGCGGCGACCGGTTCGCCGGCCGCGCGGGCCTCGGCGAGGGTGTCCAGCCCGGCGGTCAGCCCGAAGGTCAGCGGCAGTTCGGCGTACCAGTCGAGGTCACCGTGGCGGGCGAGCACGCCGCGCAGCGCGGCCAGGCCCGGCTGGGGGTCCTCGCCGCGCCGGGCGACGGCCACCTCGACCTGCCGGACGGCGATGCCGGCGGCGGCGAGGCCGGCCAGCGCGGCGGGCACCCCGGCGACGCCGGTGTCGCCGATCAGCCCGGTCACCGTGCCCTCGGGCAGGCCGTCCAGCGCACCGACGGCGGAGGCGGGCACCAGCAGCGGGCCGACCAGGTCGGCGTACCAGGAGGTGCGGTGTTCGCGGTGGGCCGCGATCGCGTCGGGCAGCGACGCGCTGCCGGGCGGGAAGACGGCGGCGTCGTCGACGAGTCCGGCGAGGAGGCGGGGGACCTGCGTTGACACGAGACAAGAATCTACGGGACGCTGTCAAGGAACGGACAGCGACGTCCGGTTATCGGACGCCACCGGCCGGATATCGGGACAATACGGGAGGCGACATGCCGTACTACCGCAGCGTCGGCGAGGTGCCCCGCAAGCGGCACACCCAGTTCCGCCAGCCCGACGGCAGCCTCTACACCGAGGAGCTGATGGGTCAGGAGGGCTTCTCCGCCGACTCGTCCCTGCTCTACCACCGGCACCCGCCGACCGCGATCGTCGCCGCCGAGGAGTTCACCCCACCCGGGTACACCCGGCTGCCCAACCACCCGCTCAAGCCACGCCACCTGCAGACCCACAAGCTCGACGGCGCGGGGGCCGACCCGGTGCTCGGCCGGCGTCAGCTGCTCGCCAACGACGACGTCCGGATCGGGTACGTGCTGGCCGACCGGCCGTCCCCGCTCTACCGCAACGCCACCGGCGACGAGTGCCTCTACGTCGAGGCGGGCACGCTGCGGCTGGAGTCCACCTTCGGCGCGCTCGACCTGGTCGCCGGCGACTACGCGGTGATCCCCACCTCGACGGTCCACCGGCTGGTGCCCACCGGCGACGCCCCGGTCCGGCTGCTCACCATCGAGGCCACCGGGCACATCGGCCCACCCAAGCGCTACCTGTCCGTACGCGGCCAGTTCCTGGAACACTCCCCCTACTGCGAGCGGGACGTCCGGGGGCCGGACGCGCCCCTGCTGGTCGACGGCACCGACGTGGAGGTGCTGGTCCGCCACCGGTCCCGGGCCACCGGCACCGCCTGGACCCGGCACGTCTACGCCCACCACCCGTTCGACGTGGTCGGCTGGGACGGCCACCAGTACCCGTGGGCGTTCTCCATCCACGACTTCGAGCCGATCACCGGCCGCCTCCACCAGCCGCCACCGGTGCACCAGACCTTCCAGGGCCCCAACTTCGTGATCTGCTCGTTCGTGCCCCGCAAGGTCGACTACCACCCGGACGCCATCCCGGTGCCGTACCACCACCACAACGTCGACTCCGACGAGATGCTCTTCTACGCCGGCGGCAACTACGAGGCCCGGCGCGGCTCCGGCATCGGGCAGGGCTCGATCTCACTGCACCCGTCCGGCTTCACCCACGGCCCGCAGCCCGGCGCGGCGGAACGCTCGATCGGCGTCGACTTCTTCGACGAACTGGCCGTCATGGTCGACACCTTCCGCCCCCTCGACCTCTGCGACGCCGCCGTCGAGTGCGAGGACCCGGGCTACGCCTGGACCTGGAACCGCCAGCCCTGAAGGGGGGCGCGAGGCTAGGCGATGCCCGTGCGGGTGGCGGCGATCAGGGTCGCCGGCACCGCGAGGGCGATCGCGAGCACCAGCGGCCACGGGCTGCCCACCAGGGCGAACAGCAGCAGCAGGGCCGGCCCGGCCGGGACGGCGTACACGGCGAACGCCAACGCGCGGTCCTCGCGGCGCAGCGCCGGCAGGACCACCCGGCCCAGCTCGGGCACCCGCCGGGACAGCCGCCAGGCCAGCAGCGCGCCACCGGCCGCCGCCAGCACCGCCACCACCCGGCTCGCCCCCGCCCCACCGGCAGCCAGGAACGCGAGCAGCAGGCTGGCGACCAGCGACCAGCCGCTGCCGATCAGGACGAGCCGGCGCAGCCCGGCCCACAGCGGCAGCTTCTCGGCCCGCGCCGGCTGCACCGGCGCCAACGCGGCCACCTGTTCCAGCGCCAGCACCCAGCGCCGCCGCTCCAACCGCAGTACCCCCGGGTCGTGCCGCGCCTCGGCCAGTTCCGGATCGAGCCGCAGCGCCTCCCGGTAGGCCCGCTCGGCCAGGTCGAACAGCTCCAGCCGGCCGGCGACCAGGGCCAGCACCAGATGCGCCTGCGGCTCGTCGGGGGCCAGCTCCACCCCACGCCAGGCCGCGTTCAGCGCCGGCTGGCCGTTGCGCGCCTCGGCCAGGATCGCCGCCGCGCTCCGCTGGGCGTACGCGTCACCCGGCCCGGCCGCCAGGATCCGATCGGCGGTACGCGCCGACTCGGCGTACTCGCCCAGGTCGGCGAGGGCGATCGCCCGGACGACCAGCGCGGCGGTCGGCACCCTCACCCCTGCCTCCCCCGCCGGGCCGGATCCGCCGGACGGGCCGGCGGGGGCGGGTGCACCGGCCGGGCCGGGGAGGGAGGGTGTCCACGGCTGGTCAGAGCCGGGAGGTGGTGCGGGCCGGTCCGGCGACGGTCCGGACGGGTCGGGCGACGTCGGTGGGCCCGCCTGTCCCGGCGCCGCCCATGATCCGGTAGGGCCGGCCGGTGCCGGCCCATCTGACCGGTCAATCGGGCCCGGGGGCGCAGCCGGATCCGGCGGCACAGGTGACGCCGACGACACGGCGGGCCCCGGGGGCACAGGCGGGTGCGGCGGTCCGGGGGGCGGTGGGGTGTCGGGGCGGGGTGGGGCGATCGCCGCGTCGGCGGCGGCGAGCGCCTCGCCGGGACGGCCGGCGGCGAGGTGCAGCCGGGCCAGCAGCGTCAACGCGGTCGGATCGGCGGGCGCCAGGGCTAGCGCGAAGCCCAGTTCCTCGGTGGCCTCGTCGTGGCGGCCCAGCTCGGCCAGGAGCTGGGCCCGCTGCCGGTAGCCGTCCAGCGGCGACTCGTCGTCGGTCATCGCGGCCCTACCCGGCCGACGCGTCGTAGACCAGGGCCACCGCGATACCGGCGAGGCCCTCGCCCCGACCGGTGAAGCCGAGGCCGTCGCTGGTGGCGGCGGTGACGGTGACCGGTGCGCCGACCGCCGCGGAGAGCACCTGCTGTGCCTCGTCGCGCCGTGGCCCGATCCGGGGCCGGTTGCCGACGACCTGCACCGAGACGTTGCCGATCGCGTACCCGGCGGCGCGGACCCGGCGGGCGGACTCGGTGAGCAGCGTGACCCCGGAGGCGGCGGCCCACTCCGGCTGGTCCACCCCGAAGTTCGCCCCGAGATCACCGAGCCCGGCGGCGGAGAGCAGCGCGTTGCAGGCGGCGTGGGCGACCACGTCGGCGTCGGAGTGCCCGGCCAGGCCGTCCTCGCCCGGCCAGTGCAGGCCGGCCAGCCAGCACGGCCGGCCGGCCGCGAAGGCGTGGATGTCGGTGCCGACGGCGACCCTGGGAACGATCATGGATCGAGGGTACGCGTCAGTGCCCGGCGGCCAGCAGGTGCTCGGCCAGGGTCAGGTCGAACGGCCGGGTGACCTTCAACGCGTACTCGGAGCCGGGGACGCAGAACACCGGCACCCCCTGCTGCTCGACCAGGCCGGCGTCGTCGGTGAGCGGGTCACCGGCGGCGGCGTGCGCGGCAGCGAGCACCTCCCGGCGGAAACCCTGCGGGGTCTGCACGGCCCGCAGGGCGGACCGGTCGACGGTGGCGAGGACGACGTCGGCAGCGTCCACCCGCTTGATGGTGTCACTGACGGGGAGGACCGGGATCACCGCGTCGTGCCCGGCCCGGACGGCCGCCGCCACCGCCTCGACGAGTGCGGGCGGGGTGAGCGCCCGGGCCGCATCGTGCACCAGCACGATGTCGGGGCCGGACGGCACCGCCGCCAGCGCGTTCCCCACCGAAGCCTGACGTTCGGCACCGCCCGCCACCACCAGTACCGGGGCGACCGGGGCCAGCAACTGCCGGACGGCGTCGACCTCGGCGGCCGGCGCGGCGACGACGACGGTGTGCACCGATCGCGCGGCGGCGACCCGGCGTACCACGTGCACGAGCAGGGGTTCACCGCCGAGGAGCCGGAGCGCCTTGGGACCGCCCGGCCCGAGCCGTACCCCGGCACCGGCCGCAGGAACGAGGACCGCGACGTCACCGCGCGGATTGAGCTGCGCGGTCACGTCGCGGTCCTCGGGAATTCTTCGCTGCGGGGTGGGTACGACGATGCGGTGGGATCAGGCCTCGGTGAGGACCTTGTCGAGCAGCGTCTCCGCCTCGTCCTTGGTGCTCTTCTCAGCCAGCGCGACCTCGCCGACGAGAATGTCGCGGGCCTTGGCGAGCATGCGCTTCTCGCCCGCCGACAGGCCCCGCTCCCGCTCCCGCCGCCACAGGTCGCGGACGACCTCGGCGACCTTCAGCGGGTTGCCGGAGGCCAGCTTCTCCAGATTCGCCTTGTAACGTCGCGACCAGTTGGTCGGCTCCTCGGTGTGCGGTGCACGGAGCACGTCGAAGACCTTTCCCAGGCCCTCTTCGCCGACCACCTCACGCACACCCACGATCTCGGCGTTCTCGGCCGGCACCCGGACCGTCAGGTCACCCTGCGCGACCCTCAGGACGAGGTACTGCTTGGGTTCGCCCTTGATGACCCGAGTCTCGATTGCCTCGATGAGTGCGGCCCCGTGGTGGGGGTAAACAACGGTCTCGCCGACGCTGAAAACCATAGGTTCGAAACCCCTTTCGCTGTGTCTAGGGTAACACGCTCAGGCACCAATGTCCCGCTGCCGTCCTGACCGTTGGCGCAGCTCAGGGGCCCTGTGAGAGGCGTTGCTTCGGCTTGACAGGCGGCCAAACCAGTGGTTCAAACACGCTCCGTGAGCAGCGGATGACAACCCGGTACGGGTGATCGGAGCGCGGATTTCTCCAGCTGTGCGCTTCTCCCATGGTAGCCCGGCGGCGCTCCGGCCGCCCAGGTCTGGCGGCAGGAGGGTCCGTGCGGGACGCTGGAGGGGTACCGCACGCCGCTCGCCGCACCGCTGACCCGGGGGGTCCGATGGGCATGCCCGACGCCGAGGGACACGGACTGCCCGACCTGCCACCGGAGTGGGGGCGGGTGGTGGTGCCGGACGACGCCTCCGCGCTCGCCGAGGAGGCCGCCCAGCTCCGCCGCGAGCTGCGCCGGCAGGCCCGGTCCGGCCGGTGGCGACGCCGGCTGGGGTTGACCGCACGCCCCGACGGGCGGCCACCGCTCGGGCTGCCCCTGCTGATACTCCTGGTGGCGGTGCTCGCCACCACCGTCGGGCTGGTCACCGTCACCTGGCCCAGGTCCTCCCGGGGCACCGAACGACCCACCGTCCTGCCGCAGACGGGCACGGCGGTGCCGCTGGTCGGGCGGTCGCTTCCCGCGCTGGACCTGGTCGACGTCGACCAGCGGCCGGTCCCGCTGCGCGGCCTGCTGCCCGCGATGATCATCCTGGTCGACGGCTGTGCCTGCGCCGAACAGGTGGCCGCCGCCGCCAGCGCCGCCCCGGACGGGGTGCAGGTGGTGAGCGTCGCCGCCGGACGGAAGGTCACCCCCGCGCCACCGGTCGGCGGACCGGTGCGCGCCCTCGCCGACCCCGCCGGCGAGCTACGCGCCGCGTTGCACCTGCCCGCCCAGGCCGGTGCCGCCCCGGCGCTGTTGGTGGACCGGGCCGGCACGGTCGTCCGGGTGCTGCCCGAACTGGGGGCCGCCGCCGACTACCGGGGCGACCTGATCCGGCTCGGCGGCTGAACCGGGCCGGGGTGCTGCCGCCGCCGGCCCGTCCGACCGGTCCGGGGCACGGACGGGGCCCGCGGGGCCGCTCAGGGCACCGCGACGACCTGCGCCTCCAGCTCGACCGAGCCCGGCCCGACCACCGAGAACTCCAACCGGGTACCCCCGTCCGGACCACGCAGCTCCCAGGCCACCAGTTCGCCGTCGCAGGCCGTCCGCCGGTGCTGCGGCGGATCGTCGTGCAGCACCGAGACCAGCAGCGTCCCGTCGCCCGAGCAGCGGTACTGGAAGAGGTGCCTCGCGCCGTCCGGGGCCGACTCCCGGCGTACCGGTGCCCGGCCGGACACCAGGGTCATCCGCTCCCGCCAGGTGGTGTCGGTGAACGTCGGCAGCCCCACGTCCGGGTCGCCGGAGGTCCCGGGCAGCTCGGTCGCGCCCAGCAGCCGCCCGGTACGGGCGTCGATCACCACCACCCGCCGGCTGGCCTCCGCGCCGGCCGACGGCTGCGGTGACACCGTCGCCGCCGAGCCGACCGGGTCGACGGCCGGGGCGGTGGCCGACCACCACCAACCGCCCCCGACCAGGGCGAGCAGGGCCACGCCGGCCAGCACCGCACCGCGCAGCCGATCACCGCCGCCCCACTCGACCCCCACCCGGCGAGGGTAACCAGCAGCCGACGGCGGCGCTCGGCGCAGCGCCGACCCCACCCACCCTGACCAGGTCGTCCACCGCACTCCGAGCGCTCCCGGCCAGCCGGTGACCGGTCGGGGCGGACCCGGTTCCGGCCGGGGCGCGGTGGCCGGTGGCTCAGGAGCGGCGTTCGAGCAGGGCGGCGTAGAGGGTCAGTCCCGGGCCGAACGCGAGCAGCACGATCCACCGGGGCGGTGCCGCCGCCCGCAGCAGCCGCTCCAGGATCAGCAGCACGGTGGGCGACGAACAGTTGCCGTGCGCGTCCAGCACCGCCCGGGAGGCCGCCAACGCGTCGTCGGGCAGGGCCAACTCCCGCTCCACCACGTTGAGGATGCGCGGGCCGCCCGGGTGCACCGCCCAGCCGTCCACCTCGGCGACCGTCGTGCCGTGCCGGGCCAGCAGACCGTCCACCAGCCCCCGGACGTGCGCCGACAGCACCTGCGGCACCTTCGGCGACAGGCCCATCCGGAAACCGGTGTCGGTGACGTCCCAGGTCATGTGGTCGGCGGTGGACGTGTCGGTCACCGAGGCGACCTCGCGCAGCGCGTACCCCCGGCCGGTGGTGCCGGTGCCGGGGACCAGCACGGTGGCGACCGCCGCGTCGGAGAAGAGGGCGTGCGAGATGATCTGCTGGGTGTCCATCCGGGCCGAGGACGGCTGGATGTGCAGGCTGGTCAGCTCGGCGCAGAGCAGCAGCGCCGGCCGGCCCCGCGCGGTCACGAAGTCGCCCGCCGCGCCCAGCCCCGGCAGGGCCGCGTAACAGCCCATGTGCCCGACGAACATCCGCTGGCAGTCCGGGGCCATGCCCAGATCCCGGGCGAGCAGGATGTCCAGCCCCGGGGTGGCGTAACCGGTGCAGGAGCAGACCACGAACAGCCCGAGGTCACCGGCGTCCAGGCCGGCGGCGGTCAACGCCCGGCCGATCGCCTCCTTGCCCAGCGGCAGCGCCTCCACCTGGTAGCGCCGCATCCGCCGGTCGGTCGGCCAGTCGGAGACGTCCTCCAGCAGCGGGTTGACCGCCGCCTGCCGGTGGGACACCCCCGAGTTGGCGAAGATCCGCTCGGCCAGCGCCCGGGTGGGACCCGAGAAGTGCTTCGCGAAGTAACCCGTCCAGAGTTCGTCCTGGGCGGCGCCGGGCGGGTGTGCCGCCCCCAGCCCCGCGATCAACGGCACGGCCATCTGTCCCCACCTCTCGTCCGCACTGCCCGTCCGGTGGTCGCCCCGACCCCCGTCACCCTCACCAACGAGGGGCCGTTCCGTCCCGGTCCGGGTCACCCCCGAGCACCGCCACCCCGAGCCAGTCGGCGCACACGTCCGAGGTCGCCGGATGCAGCGAGCCGCAGCGGGCGTCCCGGTAGAGCCGTTCCAGCGGATGCCCCCGGCGGGTCGCCGACGTCCCGGCCGCCTCCAGCATGGACGCCGCCACCTCCGCCGCCGTGGTGCCGGCGAGCAGCTTCGCCCGCCACACCCACCGGTTCGTCCCGGCGTCGCCGGGGGCGTCGTCGACCCGGCGGGCCGCCTCGGCCACCACCAGCTCCGCCGCCGCCACCGCCGCGTCCGCCCGGCCGAGCCGGGCCCGCACCGCCGGCAGGCCGCCGAGGTCCCGGGCGGTGAGGTGCTCGGCGGCGGCGTCCACCGCCGCCCGGGCGACCCCCACGTAGACGGCGGCGTAACTGGCCACCAGCCAGTGCGGCATGAGCTGGGCGACCACCAGCGCCAGCCCCTCGACGCCACCGAGCAGCCGGTCCGCCGGCACCGTCACGTCCAGGTGCAGGTCGTGCGACGAGGTGGCCCGCATGCCCAGGGCGTCCCAGGTCGGCTCCACGGTCACCCCCGTGCCGGCGGGCACCAGGAACTGGGAGACCAGCGAGGGGTCGGCGGCGCTGCGGGCGGCCACCAGGTAGCCGTCGGCGTGCCCGGCCCCGGAGCAGAAGGTCTTGCTCCCCTTGATCCGCCAGCCGCCGTCGACCGGTGCGTAGACCGTGCTGAGCCGGGACAACCGGGCCCCCGCGCCGCGTTCACTCATCGCCACCGCGTACCAGGCGCCCTCGGCAGCCGCGCGCAGCAACCGGTCCCGGGCGGCCAGCGCCTCGTCCGGTACGCCCAGCGCCTCGGCCAGTTCCTCGGTCACCGCGCCCAGCGCGCCGGTCACCGAGGCGTGCATGTTGAACACCAGCGCGGTCGCGCCGTTGCCCCGGGCCAGCTCGGTGGCGACCGCCGCGTACCTGGCGAAGGAGGCTCCCGCGCCGCCCAGCCCGGCCGGGACCATCAGCCCGAACAGCCCGGACTCCCGCAGGTCGGCGAAGTCGTCGACCGGGAACGTGCCGTCCCGGTCGTGCCCGGCGGCCCGGGCGGCGAACCTCGGTGCCAACCGACGGGCCACCCCCGGTGCGTCCACAGTCATGCGGTCCCCTTCCTGGGTGTTCCTGGTACCCCGAACCGGGGTGACTACCCGTGTCGGACCCCCCGGCCCTGGTAGAGCACCGCCGTCGACCAGGTCGGACGGATCGCGGGCCCGTCGTGCGTGACATCCCGGGCGGCACCCCCACGGGTACGCCGCACCAGCCAGCCCAGCGTCGCCCGCAGCCCCGGGCGGACCCCGCGCACCCGCAGGGCGACGCCGTGCCTGGCGCACTCGACGACCAGCGCCCGGTCGTCCACGAACAACCGTGGGTCGTGGATGCCCCGCGGCACGGTGGGCAGGCGTTCACCCAGCTCCACCGCGACCAGCCGGGCCAGCAGCGTGTCGTTGAGGGTGTCCAGCACGAGCAACCCGCCGGGGCGCAGCAGCCGGCACGCCTCGGCGACCGCCGCCCGCCAGTCGGGCACGTGCTCCAGCACCTCGCCGGCCGCCACCACGTCGGCGCACCCGTCGGCGAGCGGCACCGCCGTGACGTCACCGGCCACGGTGACGACGCCGTGCGCCGCCGCCTGTTCCAGCGCCGACCGGGTGAGGTCCACCCCGACGTGCCGGTAACCCTTGCCGGCCAGGTGCGGCGCCATCAGCCCGGCGCCGCAGCCCAGGTCGACCAGGACCGCGTCGGGCCGGGACGCCGGTGGCACCAGGGCGGCGCGGGCCCGGGCCAGCCAGTGCAGCATCGCGAACGCGCCGTCGGGCCGCCACCACTCACCGGCCAGGTCGTCGTACTGGCGGGGGTCGTTGGGGGGCAGCACGCGTACGCCGTCGGACACCGGACCGTGACCCATGGCATCGAGCGTGGCACGACCGGCCGGTAACGACCAGACTTCCCTTATGTGGCGGACGGTGTTAGGGCTGGTCAAAGCGAGTCATCCGGAACCGGGCCTGGCCGTGACCACGGTGGCCGGGCTGCTCGCCGTCGCGGTCGGTCACCGTCCGACCGGGACGGTCGCCGTGGTGCTCACCGTGCTGTCCAGCCAGCTCGCCGTCGGCTGGACCAACGACGCGGTGGACGCCGGGCGGGACGCCACGGTGGGGCGTACCGACAAGCCGGTCGCCGCGGGGGCGGTGGGCCGCCGGGCCGTGGTGGTGGCCGCCGTGCTGGCCGCGCTCGCCACCCCGCTGCTGGCGCTGACCACCACCCCGGTCGCCGCGCTCTGCTACACCGTGGGCCTGGTCTCGGCGCTGCTCTACGACTGGCCGCTGAAGTCCACCCCGGTCTCGGTGCTGCCGTACGCGGTCTCCTTCGGCTCGCTGCCCGCCTTCGTGGTGCTCGCCCTGCCGGGGGCGCCCACGCCGCCGCTCTGGCTGGTCGTCGCGGCGGCCTGCCTGGGCGCGGGGGCGCACTTCGCCAACGTGCTGCCCGACCTGGCCGACGACGCCCGGACCGGGGTGCGCGGGCTGCCGCACCGCCTCGGTGCCACCGGCAGCCGGCTGGCCGCCGCCGGGCTGCTGCTCGCCGCTACCGTCGCCCTGGTCCTCGGGCCACCCGGGCCGCCGTCGTGGGTCGGCTGGTCGGCGGTCGCGGCGGCCGTCGCGGTGCCGGCGGTCGGCTGGTACGCGGGCCGCGCCGCCACCCGGCGCGGCGGCCGCTCGGCGGCCGCCTTCCGGGCGGTGCTGGTGGTGGCCCTGATCGATGTGCTGCTGCTGGTGGCGAGCGGTCGGGTGGTCTGACCGGCACCCGCCCGGGTGGCGGCACCGGGTCCGCGTGCGGCCCTCGATCAGCCCCAACTACCCTGGAGCGCGGTCTGCGCGGGTATGACCACCCCGCGCCCGGGGCACGCACCGGGTGGGGATCGTGACGAGGAGGACCGACGTGACGCGCTCGATCAGGGGTTCCCGGCGGGCCACCCTGCTGCTGGCCGGCCTGGCGGGGGCGACCGCCCTGCTGGCGACGGGCTGCGGGGCGGGCCAGGTGTCCGAGACCGCCAACAAGCAGCCGTCGGTCCAGGGGGTCAACGTCCAGACGTCGGACAACGCGTACAAGGTGCGTGGCCTCTACGTCGACTACCCGGGCGAGGACGGTCTCACCGCCGGTGCGAACGCCGCGCTCAACGCCGTGATCTACAACGACACCCGGGACCCGGTCACCGTCACCGTCACCACCGACAGCGCCCGGCAGATCGTGCTCACCGGGGCCGCCGGCTCGGCCAGCCCCTCCGCCTCCCCCTCGGAGAGCGGCTCGCCGTCCGGGAGCGCGTCGCCGTCCGAGGGTGCCTCGCCGTCGGGCAGCGCCTCCCCGGCCGAGGGCGCCTCGCCGTCGGGCAGCGCCTCGCCGGCCGAGGGCGCTTCCCCGTCCGAAGGTGCCTCCCCGTCCGAGGGTGCCTCCCCGTCGGCGCCGGCCGGCCAGCCCGCCCGCATCGAGATCCCGGCCCTCGGATTTGTGCAGCTCAACGTGCAGAACGGCCAGCACCTCCAGCTCATCGGGCTGAACGAGGCGCTGCGTACCGGTCAGCAGGTCAACCTGACCTTCGACTTCGGCGACGGCCGTACCGTCAGCACCCCGGTCCCGGTCGGTGTGCCGCTGAGCCCGGCCGCCCGGCCCTCCCCGATCGTGCACCGCGAGGGTGGCGAGGAGAGCGGCCAGGAGGGCAGCTCCGGCCACGGCGGCTGACCGGCCGGACCCGAGACACCGACGACACCGTCGGCGTGGTGACCACCACGCCGACGGTGTTTTCGTCACCGGTGGGGGTTAGCGTCCTGGGGTGACCACCTCCCGATCGACGCCCGCCCGGAGCGGCTCCGGCGCGTCCCGGGGCCGGGCCGCCCGCGAGCCCCGCCCCGCCTACGAGTGCGACGCCTGCGGCCACCAGCCGCCCAAGTGGGTGGGACGGTGCCCGGAGTGCGGCGAGTGGGGTTCGGTGGTCGAGTCCACCGTCACCGGCCCGGTCGTCTCCGGGCGGGTGGTCAGCTCCCGGATGCCGGCCGAGCCGGCCCGGCCGATCGCCACGATCAGCGCCGCGCCGGCCCGCGCCCGCCCCACCGGGGTCAGCGAACTCGACCGGGTCCTCGGCGGCGGTCTGGTCCCCGGCGCGGTGGTCCTGCTCGCCGGGGAGCCGGGGGTCGGCAAGTCCACCCTGCTGCTCGACGTGGCGCAGCAGTGGGCGGCCACCGCCGGCAGCCCGTCGCTGGTGGTCAGCGGTGAGGAGTCGGTCAGCCAGGTCCGGTTGCGCGCCGAGCGGATGGGTGCCCTGCACGAACAGCTCTGGCTGGCCGCCGAGAGCGACCTGGGCGCCGTGCTGGGGCACCTCGACGCGGTCAAGCCGGGCCTGCTCGTCCTCGACTCGGTGCAGACCATCTCCACCACCGGGGCCGAGGGGGTGCAGGGCGGGGTCACCCAGGTCCGGGCCGTCACCGCAGCCCTGGTCGCGGTCGCCAAGGAACGCGGCATCGCCACCGTGCTGGTCGGTCACGTCACCAAGGACGGTCAGGTCGCCGGCCCTCGCGTGCTGGAACACCTGGTCGACGTCGTGCTGCACTTCGAGGGGGACAAGCACTCCTCGCTGCGGATGGTCCGGGGGGTCAAGAACCGGTTCGGGGCGGCCGACGAGGTCGGCTGCTTCGAGATGCACGAGGGCGGCATCAGCAGCCTGGCCGACCCGTCCGGGCTCTTCCTCACCCGCTACTCCGAGCCGGTCCCGGGCACCTGCGTCACCGTGGCGATGGAGGGGCGGCGGGCGTTGTTGACCGAGGTGCAGGCGCTGATCGGCGCGACGGTGGCCGGCTCGCCCCGGCGTACCGTCTCAGGGCTCGACGGGGCCCGGCTGGCCATGGTGCTGGCGGTGCTGCAACGCCGTACCGAACGGCTGACCCTGCACGACCGGGAGGTCTTCGCGGCCACCGTCGGCGGCATCCGGGTCGTCGAGCCGGCCGCCGATCTCGCGGTCGCGCTGGCGGTCGCCTCCGGCGGGCTCAACCTGGCCATCGCGCCGCACCTGGTGGCGATCGGCGAGGTCGGGCTGACCGGCGAGGTGCGCCGGGTCGGCGCGGTCCCCCGCCGGCTCGCCGAGGCCGCCCGGCTCGGCTTCCGGATGGCCCTGGTGCCGCCCGGGTGCGGCCCCGAGAGCACCGGCGCCGGACCGGAGAACATGCGGGTGACCGAGGTCACCGACGTCCGGTCGGCGCTCCAGGCGGTCGCCCGCGCATCCGCGGAGTGACCGAGGGTGGCGACGGCGGGGTACCGGTCGGGCCATACCGGTCGACGTCCGGCAGGTCCGACCGGGAGGAGGCAACCGACGCCGTGACACATCACAGTAACCACGAGAGCACCCACCGCAGGGCAGTCCGTAGACTGTGCGCGTGCCGACCGACCGCGACGCCGCCAAGCCTGCCGGCGCGACGCCCCACACCCGCGCCGCCGCCGTGGGCTCGCCCACCCGTCCGATCAGCGTGAGCGTGGCCGGGGCCACCGGCAGCGCCGGTGATCCGCTACGGGCCAACCTCGCCCTGATGGCACCCGGCACCGCGTTGCGTGACGGGCTCGAACGCATCCTGCGTGGTCGGACGGGCGCACTGATCGTCCTCGGCTACGACAAGGTAGTCGACGGGATCTGCACCGGCGGCTTCCCGATGGACGTCGAGTTCTCCGCCACCCGGGTCCGTGAGCTGTGCAAGATGGACGGCGCGGTGGTGCTCTCCAGCGACGGCACCCGGATCGTGCAGGCCGGGGTGCACCTGATGCCCGACCCGTCCATTCCGACGGAGGAATCCGGCACCCGGCACCGCACCGCCGAGCGGGTGGCCCGGCAGACCGGCTACCCGGTCATCTCGGTCAGCCAGTCGATGCGGATCATCAGCCTCTACGTCAACGGGCAGCGGCACGTGCTCGACGACTCGGCGGCGATCCTCTCCCGGGCCAACCAGGCCCTGGCCACCCTGGAGCGGTACAAGCTCCGCCTCGACGAGGTCTCCGGCACCCTGTCCGCGCTGGAGATCGAGGATCTGGTCACCGTCCGCGACGCGGTCGCCGTGGTGCAGCGGTTGGAGATGGTCCGTCGGATCGCCGACGAGATCGCCGGGTACGTGGTCGAGCTGGGCACCGACGGCCGCCTGCTCGCCCTGCAACTCGACGAGCTGATGGCCGGGGTCGACGCCGACCGTACCCTGGTCATCCGGGACTACCTGCCCGCCGGCCGCAAGTCGCGCACCCTCGACGAGGCCCTGGTCGAGTTGGACCTGCTCGGCGCGACCGAGCTGATCGACCTGGTCGCGGTCGCCAAGGCGATCGGCTACCCGGCGGCCTCCGACGCGCTCGACGCGGCGGTCAGCCCGCGCGGGTTCCGGCTGCTGGCCAAGGTTCCCCGGCTGCCGGTGGCCATCGTCGACCGGCTGGTGCTGCACTTCGGCAGCCTCCAACGGCTGCTCGGCGCGACCGTGGAGGACCTCCAGGCCGTCGAGGGCGTCGGTGACGCGCGGGCCCGGGGCGTCCGCGAGGGGCTGTCCCGGCTGGCCGAGGCGTCCATCCTGGAACGGTACGTCTGACCGGGTCCGGTCAGCCGGTGACGACCAGCTTGACCGGCTCACTCAGCTTGGTGCCCACCCGGGCGAAGACCTGGTAGTTGCCGGCCGGCGGGTTCGGGCCCGCAGCCACCCCCTGGTTGCACCGGCTGGCGTCCATGCCGTTCCAGGTGAGCTGGTAGGAGCGTTCGAAGCCGGGGGTGAACGACTGCACGTCGGAGCCCCGGCCGGTGCCGCAGGTGTCCGACGACCAGACCTTGTCCGCCCCGGACTTGATGAACAGCTCCTGGGCGTCCGCGCCGACGTCCCGGTTGCAGGTCCGCTGCGACTTGTTCCTGACCTTCAGGCTGAGGTCGACCGGCGCACCCCGACGCACCTCGGCGGGGAGCGCCACCGGGGTAACCACGATCTCGCTGTCGGCGCAGGTGCCGTCGTCGACCCGGACCGGATTGGCCGGCGGATCGGCGGGCGGGGCGCTGCTCGTGTCGGGATCGGCGGTCGGTCCGGCCGGCGGAGCGCCCACCTCGGACCCGCCCGACGGCGACGCGGAACCGGCGGGTGGCGAGGCGGTCGTCGGGTTCGTCGCCCCCGGCGCCGGGGCCGACGACGAGGCCCCGGCACCGGGTGTGGTGCCGGTGTCCCCCGATCGGGCACACGAGTAGAGCAGAACAACCAGGAGCAGAAGCCCCGCTCCGAGTACGACGGCGCGACGCCGCCAGTACACGGCGGAAGGCAGGGGACCGACCGTCAGACGCATGATGCCCCCACCGTAGCGGCGCGGCGCACGAGGACCGGCCACGACTCGCCGGGCATCAGCCAGCGGGCGGCGAACGACGTTCCACTGACGACAGTCGACCGGCCCGCTCCGCCGGCAATCCGCGTCGCCGTCGTGGTGACCGGCCGGGTCACAGGTAGACCTTGCGTTGGTAGACCGCGTGCGCGCCGGCCACCCGGTCGAGGAAGAGCAACCCGGCGCAGTGGTCGATCTCGTGTTGCAGGGCACGTGCCTCGAACCCGTCGGTGACCAGCCGGACCGCCGTGCCGCTGCCGGGCAGCGCCCCCTCGACCACCAACCGGCTGGCCCGCTTCACGTCGCCGGTGAGATCGGGCACCGACATGCAGCCCTCCCGACCCGGCTTCCACCGGCTCGCCTCCACCACCCGGGCGTTGCAGAGCACGAAGGTGCCGTGCACCGTCACCGCCTTGGGATGCCCGGTCACGTCTACCGCGAACACCTGCGCCTCCACGCCGACCTGCGGTGCCGCCAACCCCACGCAGCCCGGGGACACCCGCATGGTGGCCACCAGGTCGGCGGCGAGCCGGACGGTCTCCTCGGCGGTCGGATCCACCTCCGGCCCCGGCCGGCTCAGCACCGGCTCGGGGGCGCACACCACCCGACGGACCTCGCCCGGCAGGCCCAGGTCCGCCGGGGTCCAGCCACCGAGCCCGCTCACAGGTTGACCTCGGTTCGCGACTGCGGGGCTCGCACACCCCGCTCGCTCCTCGCGCTCACAGGAGGTCCGGGTCGGCGGGGCGCAGGGAGACCCCGACCCCCAGGTCGGCGGCCGTGCGGGAGAGTCGGCCGGCCAGTTCGTCGGCACGGCCCGTGGGCAGGTCCACCTCGGCCACCACCACGTAGAGCGTGCCGGCCAGGCGGGTGCTCAGATCCGTCACGTTGCCACCCGCCTCGGCGATCACCCGGGTCATCGCGGCCACGATGCCCATCCGGTCCGCGCCGTGCACCGCCAGCACGTACGGCTCACCCGCCGGCGTCGCCGTACCGTCCGGGGTGACCGCGCGTACGGTGGCCAGAAGTTGCCCGTCGGCGGCCAGCGGGGTCAGGGCGGCCTCGACCTCGGCGGCGGCGGGGCCGACACAGATCAGGGTCATGGCGAAGTGACCGCGCAGACGGGTCATCGTGGAGTCGGTGAGGTTCGCGCCGAGCCCGGCGAGCACCTCGGCGACGTCGGCCACGATGCCGGGCCGGTCCCGACCGATGACGGTGATCGCGAGCTCGCTCATCCGGGCATTCTGCCCGATCCGCCCGGCGGCCCGGTGACGCCCCGCCCGGCCCGCCCAACCAGCGGGAAGGCATCGCGTGACATCATCGTCGGCGCGATGACTGAACCCACCTTCACCACCCTGGTCAGCCGGTGGTACGAGCAGAACGCCCGCGACCTGCCCTGGCGGGTGCCCGGCATCGGGGCCTGGCCGATCCTGGTCAGCGAGGTCATGCTCCAGCAGACCCCGGTGGTACGCGTCCTGCCCGCCTGGCACGCCTGGCTCGCCCGCTGGCCCGATCCCGCCGCCCTCGCCGCCGACACCCCGGCCGAGGCGATCCGGATGTGGGGTCGGCTCGGCTATCCCCGTCGCGCGGTACGGCTGCGCGAGTGCGCGGTGGCGATCGTGGAACGGCACGGCGGCCGGGTGCCCGACCAACTGGACCAGTTGCTGGCGCTGCCCGGCATCGGGACGTACACGGCGCGGGCGGTCGCCGCGTTCGCCTACGGCCAGCGGCACCCGGTGGTCGACACGAACGTCCGGCGGGTCGTCTCCCGGGCCGTCGCCGGTGCACCGGATGCGGGCCCGGCCACCACCCCGGCCGACCTGGTCGCCTGTGCGGAGCTGCTGCCGGTGGAACCGGCCGCCGCCGCGCTGGCCAGCGCCGCCTTCATGGAACTCGGGGCGATCGTCTGCACCGCCCGCTCGCCGCGCTGCACGAGTTGTCCGGTCGAGTCGATCTGCGCCTGGCGCGCCTCCGGCCAGGTGGCACCCACCGGGCCGACCCGCAAGATCCAGCGGTACGCCGGCACCGACCGTCAGGTACGTGGGCTGCTGCTCGGCGTGCTCCGCGACGCCACCGGCCCGGTGCCGCATCAGCGGCTCGACCAGGTGTGGCACGACGACGTCCAGCGGGCCCGTGCGCTTGCCGCGCTGGTCAAGGACGGCATGGTGGAGCCGGTCGGCGAGGAGCACTTCCGGCTCGTCGGGGACGGACCCGCCGCCCAGCCGCTTCCCGGCTGACCGGGACCGCATCCGGCCGGTCCGACCGGACCGGCTCGACAGACAGGGCGGCGGCCCGGTGGCTCACGCCACCGGGCCGCCGCCCTCGTGCTCGGTGTCCCTACCGACCCGTCGGGGCCTACTCGCCCGTGGTGGCGGCGCCACCCAGGTCGGCCGGAACAGCGTCCGGCACCGCGGCCGGACGGTCGGAGCCGCGGAAGACCAGCTTCGACTTGTCGATGTCCTCCGGATCGCCCTCGCAGTCCACCACCACGATCTGACCGGGGGTCAGCTCGTTGAACAGGATCCGCTCGGAGAGGTTGTCCTCGATGTCGCGTTGGATCGTGCGACGCAGGGGACGCGCGCCGAGTACCGGGTCGAAGCCCTTCTTGGCCAGGTACTTCTTGGCGTTGTCGGTCAGCTCCAGCCCCATGTCCTTGTTGCGGAGCTGGCTCTCGATCCGCTGGATCATGATGTCCACGATCGAGAGGATCTCGTTCTGCCGCAGCTGGTGGAAGACGATGGTGTCGTCGATCCGGTTGAGGAACTCCGGCCGGAAGTGCTGCTTCAGCTCGTCGTTGACCTTCTGCTTCATCCGCTCGTAGGTGGACTCGGAGTCCTCCGACTGCTGGAAGCCCAGCGACACCGCCTTGGCGACGTCCCGGGTGCCCAGGTTCGTGGTCAGGATGATGACCGTGTTCTTGAAGTCCACGATCCGACCCTGACCATCGGTCAACCTGCCGTCCTCCAGGATCTGGAGCAGCGTGTTGAACACGTCCGGGTGGGCCTTCTCGATCTCGTCGAAGAGCACCACCGAGAACGGGCGACGACGCACCTTCTCGGTCAGCTGCCCGCCCTCGTCGTAACCGACGTAACCGGGAGGTGCACCGACCAGGCGGGACACCGTGTAGCGGTCGTGGAACTCGGACATGTCCAGCTGGATCAGCGCGTCCTCACTGCCGAACAGGAACTCGGCCAACGCCTTGGACAGCTCGGTCTTACCGACACCGGACGGGCCGGCGAAGATGAACGAGCCGGATGGCCGCTTCGGGTCCTTCAGACCGGCCCGGGTACGCCGGATCGCCTTCGACACCGCCTTGACCGCGTCCTCCTGGCCGATGACGCGCTTGTGCAGCTCGTCCTCCATCCGCAGCAGCCGGGAGGTCTCCTCCTCGGTCAGCTTGTAGACGGGGATACCGGTCCAGTTGCCGAGCACCTCGGCGATCTGCTCGTCGTCGACCTCGCTGACGACGTCCAGGTCGCCGGCCTTCCACTCCTTCTCCCGCTGCGCCTTCTGACCGAGGAGCTGCTTCTCCTTGTCACGCAGCTGGGCGGCCCGCTCGAAGTCCTGCGCGTCGATCGCGGACTCCTTGTCACGGCGCACCTGGGCGATCCGCTCGTCGAAGTCGCGCAGGTCCGGCGGCGCGGTCATCCGACGGATACGCATCCGGGCCCCGGCCTCGTCGATCAGGTCGATCGCCTTGTCCGGCAGGAACCGGTCGGAGATGTACCGGTCGGCAAGCGTCGCGGCAGCCACGAGGGCGGCGTCGGTGATGCTCACCCGGTGGTGCGCCTCGTAGCGGTCCCGCAGGCCCTTGAGGATCTCGATGGTGTGGGCCAGCGACGGCTCACCCACCTGGATCGGCTGGAAACGACGCTCCAACGCGGCGTCCTTCTCCACGTACTTGCGGTATTCGTCGAGGGTGGTCGCCCCGATGGTCTGCAACTCGCCCCGGGCCAGCATGGGCTTGAGGATGCTCGCCGCGTCGATCGCGCCCTCGGCGGCACCCGCACCGACCAGCGTGTGGATCTCGTCGATGAACAGGATGATGTCGCCCCGGGTACGGATCTCCTTGAGCACCTTCTTGAGGCGCTCCTCGAAGTCACCCCGGTAGCGGGAGCCGGCGACCAGGGCACCGAGGTCGAGGGTGTAGAGCTGCTTGTCCTTCAGCGTCTCGGGCACCTCGCCCTTGATGATCTTCTGGGACAGGCCCTCCACCACGGCGGTCTTGCCGACGCCGGGCTCACCGATCAGGACCGGGTTGTTCTTGGTGCGGCGGGACAGCACCTGCATGACCCGCTCGATCTCCTTCTCGCGCCCGATCACCGGGTCCAGCTTGCCCTCGCGGGCAGCCTGGGTCAGGTTGCGACCGAACTGGTCCAGCACGAGGCTGGTCGACGGCGCGGCCTCACCCGGTGCGGTGCCGGCGGCGGCCGGCTCCTTGCCCTGGTAGCCGGAGAGGAGCTGGATCACCTGCTGGCGGACCCGGTTGAGGTCGGCACCCAGCTTCACCAGCACCTGGGCGGCGACGCCCTCGCCCTCGCGGATCAGCCCGAGCAGGATGTGCTCGGTGCCGATGTAGTTGTGGCCGAGCTGCAGCGCCTCGCGCAGGGACAGCTCCAGCACCTTCTTGGCCCGGGGCGTGAACGGGATGTGCCCGCTCGGCGCCTGCTGGCCCTGGCCGATGATCTCCTCGACCTGCTGACGGACGCCCTCCAGGGAGATGCCGAGGCTCTCCAGGGCCTTGGCCGCCACACCCTCACCCTCGTGGATCAGGCCCAGCAGGATGTGCTCCGTACCGATGTAGTTGTGGTTGAGCATCCGGGCCTCTTCTTGGGCCAGGACGACAACCCGTCGCGCTCGGTCGGTGAACCGCTCGAACATGCCCTCGTGCTCCTCACGTGCCGTGCGCCTCGACTGCGAGATCTTGGCGGGGCCGGTGCTCGGACGTCCGGGACGGGCGTCCGTGCCTCCTTACTCTATCGCCGCTGACCGACTCCGCTGAGGTCGTGTCTCCTCGTACCGGGCCGTTCCGACGTCGTTTTGACCAACCATCCGCGCTCAGGAGGTGTTCCGACACCCCAGCCTGTACGCGCAGAGCGAAATTCGCCCGGGGTGCAGAGCACCCTCCCCGGGCCCCGTGGGTCATCCACAGGCTGTGGACGAACTCTCCACCGGCTGTGGACAACGCCCCCGGAGCCGGAGAGCTTCCCTCCGGCCGGGCGATGCCGCCGACCCCCCAGACGGCGACGCCGGCCCGGAGGGGTGCTCCGGCCCGGCGTCGGTTCGCCGCTGACGCTCAGCGGGTCGCGTGGTACTCGTCGACGATCTCCTGCGGGATGCGGCCCCGGTCGGAGATGTCCTTGCCGTTCTTCTTGGCCCAGGAACGGATCGCCTTGTTCTGCTCGCGGTCGGCGGTCGCCCCGCCCCGGCCCCGGGCGGCCCGGCCACCCACGACCACACCGCCGCGACCGACCCGGGTACCGGCGGCCACGTACGGCGCGAAAACATCCCGCAATTTGTCGGCGTTGGAGTTCGACAGGTCGATCTCGTACTGAACGCCGTCGAGGGCGAACTTGACGGTCTCGTCCGCGTCCCCGCCGTCCAGGTCATCGACCAGCTTGTGAATGATCTGCTTGGCCACGTCCCACATTCCTTTCGAGCAGGGTGCTCCTGCAATAGGAGCACGATAACCCGCCCGATGCTTGCCACGTCAATAGGTCGCCGTAACGACCCGGCAAAGGTCCCCCTGCGGGGCTACTCGGCACGGACCAACGGGAAGAGGATGGTTTCCCGAATTCCCAGGCCGGTCAGCGCCATCAAGAGCCGGTCGATTCCCATTCCCATACCCCCGGCCGGCGGCATTCCGTACTCCATGGCCCGGAGAAAGTCCTCGTCCAGCCGCATGGCCTCGTCGTCGCCCCGGGCGGCCAGCTGCGCCTGCGCGACCAGGCGTTCCCGCTGCACAACCGGGTCGACCAGCTCCGAGTACGCGGTGCCCAGCTCGAAGCCGAGCACGTAGAGGTCCCACTTCTCGGCCAGGCCCGGCTCGCTGCGGTGGGCCCGGGTCAGCGGGCTGGTCTCCTCCGGGTAATCCCGCACGAAGGTCGGCGACTGGAGGCTCGGCACCACCAGTTCCTCGAACAGCTCCTCGGCCAGCTTGCCCGGACCCCACTTCGGGTCGACCGCCAGCCCCACCTTGTCGGCGTACTCCACCAGGCGGGCCCGGTCGGTGCGGACCGTGACCTCCTCGCCGAGGGCCTCGGAAAGCACCCCGAAGAGGGTCACCGAGCGCCACTGCCCGCCCAGGTCGAACTCGCGCCCGTCGGCGTGGGTCACCGTCGTCGAGCCGCTGACCGCCACCGCCGCCTGCTGCACGAGATTACGGGTCAACTCGGCCATCGTGTCGTAGTCGCCGTACGCCTGGTAGGTCTCCAGCATCGCGAACTCCGGCGAGTGCGACGAGTCGACTCCCTCATTGCGGAAGTTGCGGTTGATCTCGAACACCCGGTCGACCCCGCCGACCACGGCGCGCTTGAGAAACAGTTCCGGCGCGATTCGCAGATACAGATCCGTACCGAGTGCATTGCTGTGGGTCACGAATGGGCGGGCCGCCGCGCCGCCGTGCAGCAACTGGAGCATCGGCGTCTCGACCTCGATGAATCCCTGACCGTGCAACGAGTCGCGCAGGCTGCGCACCGCCGCGGCCCGGGTCCGGACCATCTGGCGGGCCTGCGGGCGGACGATCAGGTCCACGTAACGCTGGCGGACCCGGGCCTCCTCGCTCAGCGGCTTGTGCGCCACCGGCAGCGGACGCAACGCCTTGGCGGTCACCGCCCACTCGTCGGCGAGCACCGACAGCTCACCGCGCCGGCTGGTGATCACCTCGCCGGTGACACCGACGTGGTCACCCAGGTCGACCAGGCGCTTCCAGTCCTCCAGCCGCTCCGCACCGACCCGGTCCAGGGAGAGCATCGCCTGCAACTCGGTGCCGTCGCCGTCGCGCAGGGTTGCGAAACAGAGCTTGCCGGTGTTCCGTACGAAGATCACCCGGCCGGTGACCGAGGCCCGGTCCCCGGTCGCGGTGTCGGTGGGCAGTTCGGCGTACCGCTCACGCACCTCGGCCAGGGTGCTGGTCCGGGGAAAACCGACGGGGTACGGCTCGACGCCCTCGGCGAGCATCCGGTCCCGCTTCTCCCGGCGGACCTTCATCTGCTCGGGAAGGTCGTCGGCGGGGTCCACTGGCACGGCGTTCTGCTCGGTCACGGCACGCTTCCTCGGCTAAGGGAGTTTCGGCGGGGTCAGCCCATGAGCGTACTCAAGCCCCCGGGCGGCCGTTACGGGATAACCCGCCCCCCGTGATCAGGTGTTGCGCTCGTAGACCATGCGCAGGCCGATCAGGGTGATCATCGGCTCGTGGTGGGTGATGGTCCGGCACTCGCCGATCACCACCGAGGCCAGCCCACCGGTGGCGATCACCGCCCGGACCTCGCCCAGCTCCTCGGTCATCCGCTCGACGATCCGGTCGACCTGCCCGGCGAAGCCGAAGTAGAGGCCGGACTGGAGGCACTCCACGGTGTTCTTGCCGATCACCGAGCGGGGCTTGTTCGCCTCCACCTTGCGCAGCTGGGCGGCGCGGGCGGCGAGCGCGTCGAAGGAGATCTCGATGCCGGGGGCGAACGCCCCGCCGAGGAACTCCCCCCGGCCGCTGATCACGTCGAAGTTGGTGGTGGTGCCGAAGTCCACCACGATCGACGGACCGCCGTAGAGGGTGTATGCGGCCAGCGTGTTGACCACCCGGTCCGCGCCGACCTCCTTCGGGTTGTCGATGGCCAACTGCACGCCGGTGCGTACCCCCGGCTCGACGACCACGCTCGGCAGGTCGGCGTAGTAGCGGGCCAGCATGGTCCGCAGCGAGCGCAGCGCCGCCGGCACCGTCGAGCAGGCGGCCATCCCGGTGATCTCCACGGCGTCACCGGCCAGCAGCCCCCGGAACATCAGCCCCAGCTCGTCCGCTGTCGAACGGGCGTCGGTCTTGATCCGCCACGAGTGCACCAGGCGGTCGCCGTCGAAGGTCGCCAGCACGGTGTTGGTGTTTCCGATGTCGATGCAGAGCAGCACGCACGCAGCCTAGACGCCGGCCGGGCCGCCGGGCGCGAGGAGTGGGCCGGCACCCGGCCGCCCGGGCCGGCCGGCCGGTTCACCGCTCGCGCAGGTCCAGCGCGATGTCCAGGATCGGCGACGAGTGCGTCAGCGCGCCCACCGAGAGGTAGTCCACCCCGGTCGCCCCGTACTCGGCGGCCACCTCCAGGGTCAGCCCGCCGGTCGCCTCCAGCTCCGCCCGGTCGCCGACCGCCGCGACCACCTCGCGCAGGGTCGCCGGGGACATGTTGTCCAGCAGCAGGAAGTCGGCACCGGCCTCGACCGCCTCCACCGCCTCGGCCGGGGTGTCCACCTCCACCTGCACCGGCACCTCGGGGAAGGTCTGCCGGACCCGCCGGAAGGCCGCCCCCACACCGCCGGCGGCCAGCTTGTGGTTGTCCTTGATCATGGCGACGTCGTACAGGCCCATCCGCTTGTTGGTGCCGCCACCGGCACGGACCGCGTACTTCTCCAGCATCCGCAGGCCGGGCGTGGTCTTGCGGGTGTCCAGCACGGTCGCCTTGGTGCCGGCCAGCGCGTCCGCCCAGGCCCGGGTGTGGGTGGCCACCCCGGACATCCGGGAGAGCAGGTTCAGCGCGGTGCGCTCGGCGGTGAGCAGCAGCCGGGTCGGCCCGGTCACCGTCGCCAGCACGTCACCCCGGGCCACCCGCGCGCCGTCGTGGGCCACCACGACCACCTCGACGGTACGCTCCGCAGCGGTCACCTCCCCGACCAGCTCGAAGACCGCGGCGGCCACCGCCAGCCCGGCCACCACCCCGTCCTCGCGGGCCACCAGGTCGGCGGTGTCGGTCTGCCCGGCCGCGATGGTGGCGACGCTGGTGACGTCGCGAAAATCCGCCCCCAGGTCCTCGGTGAGCGCGTCGACGATCACCCGCCGCACCCGCTCCGGGTCCAGCCCACCGACGGTTAGCGCCTGCCGCGTCGATTCCCGCACTGTGTTCCTCTCGTTCGCCACTGCGGGGCTCGCAAACCCGGCTCACTCCTCGGGCTCACCCTGCCCCCTCCGTTCGCCACTGCGGGGCTCGCGCCACCGCTCCTTCGCCGCCCGTGGTCAGGGCAGCGCCTCCCAGCGTTCGGTCAGCCCGCCCCGGGCGTCGATCGCCGCGACCAGGTGGCCGCGCCACCGCTCGTCGGCCGTCGGGAAGTCCTCCCGCCAGTGGCAGCCGCGGGTCTCCTGCCGGGCGTACGCGGCGGCCACCAGGGTCGTCGCCACGGTGACCAGGTTCGTCGCCTCCCAACCGGCGGTGCCCGCCCGGCCGGCGTCCGCGGCCAGCCCGGTCAGGGTGGCGGCGGTCCCGGCGAGGCTGGCCGCCGACCGCAGCACCCCGGCACCCCGGGTCATCGACCGTTGCAGCGCCGGCACGCCCTCGGCGGACAGCACCCCGCCCCCGCCGCCCACCCACGCGCCGGTCGACGCCGGCTGCGCCTGCTCGGGCAGCCCGGTGGCGATGTCCTCGGCGATCCGGCGGGAGAACACCAGCCCCTCCAGCAGCGAGTTGCTGGCCAGCCGGTTCGCGCCGTGCACGCCCGTGCAGGCGACCTCGCCGCAGGCGTACAGGCCGGGGATGGAGGTCCGGCCGCGCAGGTCGGTGCGGACGCCGCCGGACGCGTAGTGGGCGGCCGGGGCGACCGGGATCAGATCCGTCGCCGGGTCGACCCCGATGGCCAGGCAGGACGCGACGATGGTCGGGAACCGCCCGGCGAGGAAGTCCCCGCCGAGGTGCCGGGCGTCGAGATGGACGTGGTCGGCGCCGGTGGCCAGCAGCACCCGGTGGATGCCCTTGGCCACCACGTCGCGGGGGGCCAGTTCGGCCAGCTCGTGCTGGCCGAGCATGAACCGCTTGCCGTCCGCGTCGACCAGGTGCGCACCCTCGCCCCGCAGCGCCTCGGAGACCAGCGGCTGCTGGGCCAGGCCGGCCCCGGGCACCCTCGCCTGCTCGGGCACGATCAACGCGGTCGGGTGGAACTGCACGAACTCGACGTCGGTTACCGCCGCGCCGGCCCGCAGCGCCAACGCCACGCCGTCCCCGGTGGACACCGCCGGGTTGGTGGTGGCCGAGAAGACCTGCCCCATCCCGCCGGTGGCCAGCACCACCGCGCGGGCGAGCAGGGCGCCCACGCCGTCCTCGCTGCCCTCGCCGAGCACGTGCAGGGTGATCCCGCAGGCCGGGCCGGGCGAGTCCGGGCCGTCGCCGGGGGCACGCAGCAGGTCCAGCACCAGCGCGTTCTCGACCAGCCTGATCCACGGGTCGCGGCGGACCGCCGCGTGCAGGGCCCGCTGCACCTCCGCCCCGGTCGCGTCACCGCCGGCGTGTACGATCCGGTCGGCCCGGTGCCCGCCCTCCCGGGTGAGCATCAGCGAACCGTCCGGGTTGCGGTCGAACTCCGCGCCGATGCGCATCAGCTCCCGCAGCCGCAGCGGCCCCTCCTCCACCAGCAGCCGGACCGCCGCCGGGTCGCAGAGTCCGACCCCGGCGATCTCGGTGTCCCGGGCGTGCGCGGCGGGCGAGTCCGCCGGGTCGAGTACGGCGGCGATCCCGCCCTGCGCCCAGCGGGTCGAACCGTCGTCGATGTTGACCTTGGTGACCACGGTGACGTGCAGGCCCGCCTCGCGCAGGTGCAGCGCGGCGGTGAGCCCGGCCACCCCGGAGCCGACCACGATCACGTCGGTGGTCTCCACCCAGCCGGGCGCGGGAGCAGCCAGCAGGCTGGGCAGGGCCGGCAGGTCGACGGTCGGACGTAGTTCCATGACCACAGTCAACCCGAACGATCCTCGCGACGGGGGGCGGGGGGCGGGACGAGTGGTTTCGGCTACCCCGTCCGCTACTTCGTCCGCACCGGAAGGGCGGCCGGACCGCCGCCCTTCAACGAGGCCGTCACCGTCCGGTCGCTCAGCCACAGGTAGCAGCGGACCCCCCGGTCACCGACCCGCCACCGGCCCGGACCGGGCGGACGCACCACCACCCCGCTGCGGAAACGCAGCCTCGTGTCGTCCGGCACCCCGACGTACCGGGCCAGCACGCTGCGGCAGCCGGCGTACAACGGCAGCCAGTCGACATCCTTGGTCGGGTACGGCCGGTCAGGGGCCTTCCAGGCGCCCACGAACTCCGCCTCGTGCACCGCTGGGCACTCCACCGGGACCAGCACCTGCACCCCGGCGCCCCGACCGCTCTTGGCCCGCTGGCAGCCCAGCCGCAGCGGGGAGGGCCCCTTCAACGCGTCCCGCAGGCTGCCCGTGCGGGTGACCACGGTGGCCGCCGCCTCGACGGTGTTCAGCTCGCTCAGGTCGCACCGGAACCAGCGCGCCCCGGCCGCCCAACCCGGCGCGGTCGGCAGCGCCACCGCCAGTCGCAGCCGGCCGGCCCGCCAGTCGTCGCCCACGTACCCGGCGGCCCGGGTGTCGCACTCGGCGAACGCGCCCCGCAGCTCGGTCGAGCCGGTGGCCGGCGCGGTGGCCCGTTCCCCCGGCAACACGCCCACGTGCACCGTCTCCACCCGGTGCGGCACCGCGCAGTCCACCGGCGCGTACGCCGCCAGGGAGACCGTGTCGGTGAAGTCGGCGACCTGGCACACGCCCGCCGCGGGGGTGAACGGCCCGGCCGGCGGCAGGGCCGCCCAGTCGTCGGTGAGATCGCCGTCGAGGCCGCCCGGGGCACCGCAGGCCGCCAGGACCGCTCCCGCCGCCACGGCGGCGACGACGAGCGTCACCGCTCGGCGGACCCTCATCGCACGGCGCAACGCGGCCTCCCCCAGCCGACGACCGTCAATCCGACGGTCAGCCCAGGGTAACCAAAAATGACCTTCCGGTAACAGACCGGAATTCTGGTCAGCCGACGACGGCGAGCGGGCTCGGCACCGGGTCACCGGCCGTGCCGACGGCCGCCGCTGCCGGGTCGCCGCCCAGCTCAACCACCCTGTTGTCGGCGTCCACGTGGACCACCCGGGGGCGGTACGTGCGGGCCTCCGCGTCGTCCATCTGACCGTACGAGATCAGGATCACCAGGTCCTGCGGGTGCACCAGGTGGGCCGCCGCGCCGTTGATGCCGATCACGCCACTGCCCCGCTCGCCGGGGATCACGTACGTCTCCAGCCGGGCCCCGTTGGTCACGTCCACGATCGCCACCTGCTCGCCCGGGAGCAGGTCGGCGGCGTCGAGCAGATCCTGGTCCACCGTCACCGAACCGACGTAGTGCAGGTCGGCCTGGGTCACCGTCGCCCGGTGGATCTTCGACTTGAGCATGGTCCGGAGCATCGTGGTGCCTTTCCGAGTCAGGTACGGGGTCAGCTGCGGGGAGCGAGCCGGATGGCCAGGTTGTCGATCAGCCGGGTGCCGCCCACCCAGGCCGCGATCAGCAGCCGGGCCGGCCCAGCGACCGGCCCCGGCTCCAGGTCCGGATCGGTCAGCGCCAGGTAGTCCAGCCGCACGTCCGGCGTCGCGGCCAGCGCCCGGTGGGCGGCGGTCAGCACGTCGCCCGCGTCGGCACCCTGCTCGGCGGCGGTCACGCCGGCCCGCAGCGCGGCGGACAGGCCCAGCGCCGCCTGCCGCTCGTCCGCCGACAGGTAACGGTTACGGCTGGACAGGGCCAGCCCGTCCGGCTCCCGGACGGTCGGCACGCCGACCACCTCGACCGGCACGTCCAGGTCCCGGGCCATCCGGCGGACCAGGGTGAGCTGCTGGTAGTCCTTCTCCCCGAAGAAGGTGAAATCGGGCCGGGTGAGCTGGAGCAGCTTCAACACCACGGTCAGCACCCCGTGGAAGAAACCGGGCCGGCTCTGCCCCTCCAAGTCCTCACCGAGTCGGCCCGGGTTCACCCGGACCGTGGGCTGCCCGTCCGGGTACATGTCCGCCACGGCCGGGGCGAACACCAGGTCCGCGCCGGCCCGCCGGCACACCTCCAGGTCGGTGTCGAGGGTGCGCGGGTACCTGTCGAAGTCCTCGTTCGGGCCGAACTGCAACGGGTTCACGAAGATCGTCACCAGCACGTGGTCGGCCCGCTCCCGGGCGGCCCGGATCAGCGTCTCGTGCCCCGCGTGCAGCGCACCCATCGTCATCACGACGCCGACCGTGCCCGCCAGGCCGGCCCGCGCCTTCGCCAGCTCCGCCCGGGTGTGCACCAGTTCCGTCACTGAATCGCCTTCCGTTCGCGCTGCGGGGCTCGCAAACCCGGCTCACTGGCCCATCCGGGCCCGCTCACGCCGCCACTTCCCGGTGGACGCCCGCCAGGACGTCGAGCAGGGACTCGGCGTCGACCGGGCGCAGCCGGCCCGCCGCGATCGCCCGGTCGGCGCTGCGTCGGGCCAACGCCAGGTAGGGGTCGACGGATTCCGGCGCGGTCTGCGCCAGCCGGGCCAGGTGCCGGCGTACGGTGCCCGCGTCGCCACGCGACACCGGACCGGTGAGCGCGTCGTCGCCGAGGCGCAGGGCGTTCTCCAACGCCGCCCGCAACAGCGGGGCCAGCACCTTCTCCGGCTGGGTGACCCCGGCGTCACGCAGCCGGTCGGCCGCTTCGTTGACCAGGGTCACCAGGTGGTTCGCGCCGTGTGCCAGCGCCGCGTGGTAGAGCACCCGGTCGGTCTCCCCCACCCACTCCGGCACCCCGCCCAGGTCGGCGACGAGCCGGGCCGCCGCCGCCCGCAGCTCCGCCGGGGCGGTCACCCCGAAGGAGATACCGGCCAGCCGGGACAGGTCGTCAGGCGTACCGGTGAAGGTCATCGCGGGGTGCAGGGCCAGCGGCCGGGCGCCCACGGCGGCGGCCGGGGCCAGCACGCCCAGCCCGTGCGCGCCGGAGGTGTGCGCGACCACCTGGCCCGGGCGCAACGTGCCGGCGTCGGCCAGCCCGGCGACCACACCGGCCAGCGCGTCGTCGGGCACGGCGATCAGCAGCAGGTCGACGGCGGCCCGGGCGACCGCGGTGGCGGACCGGTGCACCGCGTCCGGCAGGAGCAGCGCGATCCGGGCCCGGGTCGCCCCGGACACGCCGGAGGCGGCGACCACCCGGTGCCCGGCAGAGACCAGCGCCGCCCCGAGCACGGCACCCACCCGGCCGGCACCGACCACACCCACGGTGAGGCGGGCGGGAAGGACGAACGGGACATCGGGTACGACGGGGCCCTGCGGTGCGGCGACGCCGGGTGGGGCGGCCGGACGCGGGCGCAGCGGTGCGCTCATGGCGACGATCCAGTCCTCGAAGGGGGTACCGGTCGAGGGCAAGTATGCGCCGGGGGCAGGGAACCCGAACAAGGATGTGTGAAAACGTTCACCGACCGCGGGCACCGGCCGGCCGGGTGGCGGCCGGTGGCCCGGTGTGGCAGCTCACCGCCGGCCGCCCAGGAACCCGGCGTCGACGAACTTGAAATTGGTGCCCGGACGCGCCCCGCCGTCCCCGTCCGGCGTCGCCGGGGTGTTCCGGCCGTCCTGCACCACCAGCAGCCCGCCGGGGAAGCCCGGCAGCGGGGTGGCCGTCACCGCCGCCCCGTCGCACTCCTGCGCGCCGTCGAACCGGCCGTCGACCACCGCGAACCGCCCGGTCGGCCGGTTGCCGACCCGGTCGTAGGTGAAGAACGTGTCGTCGCCCTGGCTGGACACGACGAGGGTGCCCGCGTACCGGCCGGTGCGCATGATCGTCAGGCCCTCCACGTCCTGGGCGATCCGCCCGCCGAAGCCCGGGTCGGCGGTGTGGTCGGTGACGCAGTCGTCGGCCGCCGGATCGAAGGCCGCCGGGACGCCGTACTCCCGGACCCGCTCCACCGGCCGGGGTACGCCCACGAACCGGCCACCGACCAGTCGGGTCCGCCACAGGCCGACCTTCTCCTGGGCCAGGTACACCACGCCGGTGGCCGGGTCCACCACCGTCCCCTCCACCTGCGGGCCGTCCCCCGGGTCGGTGCACGGCGACCAGGCGGAGCCGTCCGGCAGCGTGAACGTCGACGGCAGCACCAGCCGCCCCACCGGCCGGTAGCTGACCCGCCCGGCCTGCTCCACCAGCCGGAACACCCCCACCTCCGGGGTGCTGCGCCGGCTCACCACCGCGTACGCGGCCCCGTCCCGGTCGGTGAACGTGCCCAACCCGTACGCGGTGCGCTGGGTGTTCACCTCCGCCTGGTCCCGGCTGAACGCGAACGGCGGCTGCGGCGCGGTCACGTCCACCAACCGCCGCGACGCCGGGTCGATCCGGTAGAACCGCAGCTGGTCCCGTCCCCGGTCGGTGACCACCGCCAGGTCGACCGGTCGGCCCGCCAACCGGAAGCCGCCGACCAGGTCGACGTTGTTGAACCGGCCCGCCTCGTCGTCCGGACCGGGTGCCGGCGGGGTGGCGATCGCCTGCCGCTCCCGGGCCCGCAGGTCGTACACCCGTAGGCCGCCGTTCTTGGCGGTGGCGATCACCAGGCTGCCGGCCCGGTCGGTGGGGTGCACCCAGATCGCCGGGTCGTCGGCGTCGGCGTCGCCACCGGCGGCGTCGTCGAACAGGGCGGGTGTCTCGGCCACCGCCCGCACCGCACGCGGCACGTCGTCCCGGGCGGGCGCGGCGGCGGCACCGGTGGTCGTCAGCAGCAGCGGTACGACCGCCAGCGCGGGGATCACGATTCGTCTCATGCCCGCAGACCGTAGGGTCGGCACGGTGACGGACCCTGAACACGGGATGAACGCGATTCGCTGGCGGGACGCCATGACCGCCGCCCTCTACGGGCCGCACGGCTTCTTCGTCGCCGGGTCCGGCCCCGCCGACCACTTCCGGACCAGCGTGCACGCCTCCCCGGCGTTCGCGGCGGCGGTGTTCCGGCTCGTGTGCCGTCTCGACGCCGCCCTCGGCTTCCCCACCCCGTTCGACGTGGTGGACATGGGTGCCGGCCGGGGTGAGCTGCTGCGCGCCCTGGCCGCCCTGGCCCACGGCCCGGCGACGCCCGACGCGGCTGCGACGCCGCTGGCTGACCGCCTGCGCCTCACGGCCGTGGAACTGGCCCCCCGCCCGGCGGACCTGCCGCCCCACATCGGCTGGACGACCGAGCCCCCGACGGGGATCACCGGCCTGCTGACCGCCACCGAATGGCTGGACAACGTCCCCCTGGACGTGGCCGTCCCCACCGGCACCGGCTGGCGCTACCACCTGGTGGACCCGGACACCGGCGAGGAGACCCCCGGCCCCCCACTCACCCCGGAAGACCTGACCTGGCTCACCACCTGGCACCCCACCCCACCCCAAACCCCCACCCCACCCCGGCCCTCCACCCCACCCCGGCCCTCCACCACCACCGCCCCGTTGATCAAGAGGTTTGCGTCAGGTCCGGGCCCCTCCGTTGACGCAAACCTCTTGATCAACGGGGCTGGGGAGCGGGTGGAGGCCGAGGTGGAGCGGGTGGAGGTGGGGCGGGGGCGGGACCTCGCCTGGGGCGGGGTCGTCGGGCGGCTGCGGCGGGGGGTGGCGTTGGCCGTCGACTACGGGCACCTGCGGGAGCGGCGACCCGTCGGCGGCACGCTGACCGGGTACCGGAACGGGCGACAGGTGCCGCCGGTGCCGGACGGGTCGTGCGACATCACCGCACACGTCGCCATCGACTCCGTCGCCGCCGCCGGTGCCCGGGTCGCCGGGTGTGCGTACACCCTGCTGTCGCAGCGGGAGGCGCTGCGGGCGCTCGGGGCCGACGGCGGCCGACCGGCGCTGAGCCTGGCCGGCACCGACCCGGCCGGCTACGTGCGGGCGCTCGCCGCCGCCTCGGCGGTGGCCGAGCTGACCGATCCGGCCGGGCTCGGTGGACACCACTGGCTGCTCCAGCCGGTCGGCGTCGCCGTCGATGCGCTCATGGCACGATGACCGGCATGACCACGGACACCGGTGAACTGCGCGAGCTGACCGTCGGCACCGGGGCCGGCGGGGAGCAGCTCGGCACCGACATGGTGCTCAACATCGGCCCGCAGCACCCCTCGACGCACGGCGTGCTGCGGCTGAAGCTGGTGCTCGACGGGGAACGGGTGGTCGCCGCCGAACCCATCGTCGGGTACATGCACCGGGGCGCGGAGAAACTGTTCGAGGTCCGCGACTACCGGCAGATCATCGTGCTGGCCAACCGGCACGACTGGCTGTCGGCGTTCTCCAACGAGCTGGGCGTGGTGCTCGCCGTGGAACGGCTGATGGGCATGGAGGTGCCCGAGCGGGCCACCTGGCTGCGGATGGCGCTGGCCGAGCTGAACCGGGTGCTCAACCACCTGATGTTCCTCGGCTCCTACCCGCTGGAGATCGGCGCGATCACCCCGGTCTTCTACGCGTTCCGGGAACGGGAGACCATCCAGGCGGTGATGGAGGAGGTCTCCGGTGGCCGGATCCACTACATGTTCAACCGGGTCGGCGGGCTCAAGGAGGAGGTCCCCGCCGGCTGGACCGGCCGGGCCCGCGCCGCCATCGACGAGGTCCGCCGCCGGATGCCCGACCTCGACAACCTGATCCGGCGCAACGAGATCTTCCTGGCCCGCACCGTCGGGGTGGGGGTGCTGTCGGCCGCCGACGCCGCCGCGTTCGGGGCGTCCGGGCCGGTCGCCCGCGCCTCCGGGCTGGACCTCGACCTGCGCCGCGACGAGCCCTACCTGGCGTACGACCAGCTCGACGTGCCGGTGGTCACCCGCACCGCCGGGGACTGCCACGCCCGCTTCGAGGTGCTGCTCGACCAGGTGTACGCCTCCCTCGACCTCGCCGAGCAGTGCCTGGACCGGGTCGACCGGCTCACCGGTCCGGTGAACACCCGACTACCCAAGGTGGTCAAGGCCCCCGAGGGGCACACCTACGCCTGGACGGAGAACCCGCTCGGGATCAACGGCTACTACCTGGTGTCGCGGGGCGAGAAGACGCCGTGGCGGCTCAAGCTGCGCACCGCGTCGTACGCCAACGTGCAGGCGCTGGCCACCCTGCTCCCCGGCTGCCTGGTGCCCGACCTGATCGCCATTCTCGGCTCGATGTTCTTCGTGGTCGGCGACATCGACAAGTGAGCTGACCTGCGGCGCTCAGCGCCAGTGCCCGCCCGCGCGCGGCGCGTCGTCCCGCGGCGGGTAGCCGTACCGCTGCTCGCCAGCCCACTGCTGGTGGTCGCGTGGCTCGGGCTCCGGGTCGCGCCACGACACCACCGGCTCCCGGTCCCGCCACTGCTCGGCCCGCTGTCCCTCCCACCGCCGGTCGTCGGCGTGCGCCGGCCGTTCCTGGGCGGGCTGAGGCTCGGCGCGGGACGGCCACTGCCCGTCCGGCCGGCCCTGGTCCGGTGGGGTCGCGTGGGCCGGCCACTGGTCGGCCGGCCGGTAGCTGCGCGCCGGCTCCCGCCACTGCTGCGGCACCGGCACCCCGCCGGCCGGCAGCGCGGGACGGTCGGACTGCTCCGGTCGACCGCCACCCCACCGGTCACCGGTAGGGTCCGTCCCGTCCCGGTACGGCTCCTCCTGTCGCACCGAGGCCCAGCGGTCCGAGTAGTGGTAGCCGCCGTCGGCGCGCGCCTCCGCATGGCGCTCCCCGACCCGCACCTCCCGGGCCCGCCCCTGGTCACGCGCCTCGGCCCAGCGGTCACCGGCCGGCGCCTGCCGGGCCGGTACGTCGGCCCGGTCCTGTCCCCAGCGGTCACCGGCAGGCGGCGCGGGCGACTCGGCCCGGTCTCCCGCCCAACCGGACCGACCGCCCGCCGACCAGCCACCGGCCTCCCCGCCACCCGTCGACCACTCCGGCCGGCCCGGCTCGGGCCGGTCGTCGCCCGGCGTCGACCAGGCGGGGCCGGCGGCGGCCGGCCAGGCCCGCTCGTCACGCGACGCCGGACGGGCTGTCCGGGAACGGTCATCCGGCGGGGCCGACCAGCCCCGGCCGGTCGGCTCGGACTGCGCCGACCAGGGACGCTCCGGCTCCCCGCCGGCCCAGGACGACTCGTCCCCGCCGGGGGCCCACCGGCCGGCGTACCCGCCGCCGTAGCCGCCGGCCGGGTCGGGGCCGTCGACGACGGTGTGCCGGGTGGTCACGTGCACGGTCTCGGTGTGCCGCACCACACCGAGCGGGCGGGACGTCGACTCGGCGGCGGGAATCCCGCCGCGCGGTTCCCGGGCCGCCGCTCCGTACACCCCGGCCTGCCCGGTGGGCGTGCGCTCGGGAGCGTAGCGGCGGCCGGTAGGTTCGGCGGGCTCCCGGTCGACCGGGACCCGTCCCCGGCCCGCAGCGACCGGCGCGGCATCCTCCGGGTGGCTCCAGTCCGACGGGGGCTCCTCGACCACGGCCCGTCGCCGGCCCACCGGGGCCTCCGGTGCCGGCTCGGCGGCCGGGACCCGGGCCCGGCCGGCACCGGCTACGGAATCCTCGGCGGGCGGGGCGGCGACGGCGGCAGCCAGCTCGGCCGCCGCGTCCAACCGGCGACGCAACGCGGTGACCTGCTCCTCGGCCCGCTGCGACTGGTCCAGCGCCTGGTTGCCACGCTGGGCGGCGGCCACGATCTCGCTACGCAGCTCGCGCCGGAGCTGCTCCAACTCGTCGAGCACCGACTCGTCGGACGCCCGGGCACCGCCGTCGGCGCGCAGCGCGATGGACAGGCCGATCAGCACGACGGCGGTGATGGCCAGCACCGCGGCGAACCGCAGCGGACCGTTGCCGTCGGCGAACAGCAGGATCAGCGCGGCGATCGGTGCGAACGCCACCCCGATCCAGAACAGGACGGTCAGCAGTTGCGGTCTGCGCTTCTCGGAGACGACCGGGGAGGGCATGGCTGTGCAGCCTACCGAGATGTACGCGGGCTGGGAACGGTCCCAGGGCAGAATTGCCCCGATCTCGTCCGGTACGCCTCGGCGCGACCGGATCGCCGCCGATGAGCATCCGGCCTGGTCACGCGGGGCATGATCGCCCGGTTCCGGGCGGACCCGGTCGCGGTCGGAGGAAGCCGACCGCGACCGGGATCACGTTCAGCTGGTGGCGAGCGCGCCGTCGGACGAGAAGACCAGGCCGACGCTTGCGGTGCCGGTCTTCAGGGCGTTCTTGGTCTGCGGGCCACCGGCGTCCAGCGAGCTGAACGAACCGGCCTTGAAGTCGTAGACCTCCACCAGACCGGCCTGGCACTTCGGCCGCTGCGGGCACTCCGGCGGGCCGGCCAGCACGGTGTCCTTGCCGGAGCACTTGGCCGCCAGGTCGGAGAGGGTCTTCAGGGAGTACTTGTCGGCGAACGCCTTGGTCACCGCGAAGGCGTTCTGGTCCTGCGCCGAGGACGGGGTGCCGAACGTGATGCCCGCCTTGTCACCCTCGGACTTCAACGCGCTGACCGTCTTGTCCAGCTCCGGCGAGGAGACCGGGGTGGCGTCCTTGCCGTTGGCCTTGGTGTTGAGGAACTCGGCCATGGTCGCCGCGTACTCGGGGACGACCTGGATCTCGCCCTTCTCCAGGCTGGGCTCGTACAGCTCACGGTTGCCGATCTGCTGCACCTTGACCTGGTAGCCGGCAGCGGTGAGGGCGATGTTGTACAGCTCGGCCAGGGTCTGGCTCTCGGAGAAGTTGCCCGCCCCGACGACGATCTGCCCACCCGGGCCCTTGGCGATGCCGGTGGTCAGCCCGTTGGCCGAGGCGAACTCCTCGGCCGCCGCCTTCGGCGTCTTGCGGTCCACGTCGACCGCCTTGTTGAGGGCGATCAGCTTCGGCGTGTCCAGCGCGGCGGAGACCTTGTCCAGCGCGGCGAGCAGCTGCGGGTTGGCCACCTTGGCGTTGACCGCCGGGATGATGTTGTCGGTGTTCTGGAGCTTCTTGTCGTCGTCGAGGACGACGAGCTGGTCACCGGCGACCGGGGCGCAGCCCGCACCGCTCGCGCCCTGCTGCGGAGCGTCGGTGCCGGACGAGCCGGCGTCCCCACACCCGGTCAACAGACCCGCCAGGGTCAGGGCGCCCACCGCGCCCGCCGCCAGCCGTGTCCGTACGCGCATCGTGCCCGCCTTCCGTGTCCCGGCGCGACCCCGGGCAGGGCCGGCCGCGTGTCCGACGGGCGACGGCCGCCGCCCGCGGGTTCACCCAATATCCTTCCGGACCGACCGACAAACTCTGAACCACTTTCGTCACGTGATCGTCACGGAAAGGGATCAGTTCCCCGCCGTGGCGTCCGCCGCCCGCCGGTTGGCCGCCCGCCGGGTACGCCGCAGCGGTCGCGGGGTCACCGCCCGCTCGACCAGTGCCAGCACCCCCTCCGCCGCCAACGCCAGCCCCGCCACCAGCACCCCACCGGCGATGATCTGCCCGCCACCGGCCGCGATGTCCAGCCCGAAACCGGCCCGGATGATCTGGCCCAGCCCTCCGCCGTTGACGAACGAGGCCAGCGCCGCCGTCGCCACCACCTGGACGGCGGCCGTACGGAACCCGGCGGCCAGGTACGGCACCGCCAGCGGCAACTCCACCCGGCGCAGCACCTGCCACCCCGACAACCCCATCCCGCGTGCCGCGTCCCGGGCCTCCGGGTCGGCCTGCCGCACCCCGGTGTACGCGTTGGCCAGCAGCGGCGGCACCGCGAACACGGCCAGCGCGACCACCACCGCCGGCCGTCCGAAGCCGAGGAAGGTCAGCGGCAGGATGGTGAGCAGCGCCAGGGTGGGGATGGACAGGGTCAGATTGGAGATCAGCACGACCGCGCCGCCGCCGCGCCCCGAGTGCCCCAGCCAGAGACCGATCGGCCAGGCCACCAGGCAGCCCAGCAGCACCGCCGCGGCGGACATGCTCAGGTGCTCCCCGATCCGGTCCAGCACCCCACCGGGGTTGGTCCAGTTGAGCGGGTCGTTGAGCCAGACCACCGCCTGCTGCACCGGATTCACCGGACGGACCTTTCGTTCGTGACTGCGGAGATCATCGGGGGCGGCTCCGCAGCCAGGGGGTGAGCAGGCGGCCCACGCCGGCCAGGATCAGGTCCAGCACCAGGGCGAGCAGGACACAGAGCAGCGTGCCGGTCATGATCTGGGCCTTGTAGAAGTTGTTCTGGAACCCGGCGAAGATCAACTGCCCCAGGCCGCCCCGGCCGATCACCACCCCGACGGTGACCAGCGCGACGGTGGAGACCGTGGCGAGGCGCACCCCGGTGAGGATGCCGGGCAGGGCCAGCGGCAGGTCGATCCGGAACAGCCGGGCCCACCGGCCGTACCCCATGCCCTCGGCGGCGTCCCGCACCTCGGGAGGCACCTGGTTGAGCCCGGCCACCGCGTTGCGGACGATCACCAGCAGCGCGTACAGCACCACCACGGTGAGCACGGTCACCGCCCCGATGCCCAGGTAGGGGGCGATGAACGCGAACAGGGCCAGGGAGGGGATCGTGTACAGCACCCCGGTCAGTGCGAGAATCGGCCCGGCGAGACGGCGGTACCAGTAGGCCAGCACCGCCAGCGGCAGGGCCACCAGCGCGGCGAGCAGCACGGCCCGGCCGGTCAGCGAGGCGTGCTCGCGCAGCGCGGCGAGAATGGTGTCAGAGTTGTCCCGCACGTACTGCCAGGAGAACCACGGATTACCCGGCTCGGCCCGGTAACTCAGGTGGAAGGACACACGTGGACGTTACCCCCGGGGGCACCGGCGACGCAGGACACAGCGCCGCCTCGATCACGCTCGACGGCATCCGCAAGCGGTACCCCGACGGCACCGACGCGGTCCGCGAGCTGAGCCTGGATGTGCCGGCCGGCGAGCTGGTGGTGCTGATCGGCCCGTCCGGCTGCGGCAAGTCGACGGTGCTGCGGATGGTCAACCGGCTGATCGAGCCGACCGGCGGGCGGATCATGCTCGGCGACGAGGACATCACCCGGGTCGACCCGGTGAAGCTGCGCCGACGGATCGGCTACGTGATCCAGAACGTCGGCCTGTTCCCGCACCAGACGGTCGCCACCAACGTCGGCACCGTACCCCGGCTGCTCGGCTGGTCGAAGGAGCGGATCCGGCAGCGCAGCGGCGAACTGCTGGAGCTGGTCGGGTTGGACCCGGCCCAGTTCGGACGCCGCTACCCGCACGAACTGTCCGGCGGTCAGCGGCAGCGGGTCGGGGTGGCCCGCGCGCTGGCCGCCGACCCGGTGGTGCTGCTGATGGACGAGCCGTTCTCCGCCGTCGACCCGATCGTGCGGACCCGGTTGCAGGAGGAGTTCCTCCGGCTCCAGGCCGAGGTCCGCAAGACCATCGTGCTGGTCACCCACGACCTCGACGAGGCCGTCCGGCTCGGCGACCGGATCGCGGTGCTCTCCGAGGGCGGCCGACTGGAGCAGTACGACACCCCGGCGGCGCTGCTCGGCACGCCCGCCTCGCCGTTCGTGCGGGAGTTCGTCGGCGCGGACCGGGGCATCCGTCGGCTCGCGGTCACCCCGGTCACCCGCGAGGTGCTCGACGGGGAGGCCACCGACGCCACCCTGCCGGAACTACCGCTGGGCCGCTCGGCGTACGACGCGCTGGCCGCGATGCTGACCGCCGGCACCGACACGGTCGTGGTCACCGCCGACGGCCGGCCGGCCGGCACGCTCAGCCGCACCCGGGTGCTCGACCTCGGGCAGCCCGACAAGTAGCCGGCGCGGAGGGCGCCACCCGGACCGGCCCGGCGGTCGGGGCGCCGGCCGGCTGTGGGTCAGGCCCGCCCGCCCAGGCTGGCCAGCCCGATGATCCAGCCGGCAAAGAAGCCGTAGCCGGCCCCGGTACCGGTGGTCTCGAAGGCCGCCAGCAGCGGGCCGTCCGCGGTGAGCAGCGCCGCCAGCAGGGTCGCTGCCGCCGCGGCCAGGGTGTACGCGGCCCAGCCGGAGAAGAACTGGCTGGCCGACCCGGGCACCCGGGCCACCTGACCGGCCGGCAGCAGGTAGAGCAGCGCCCCGGCGAACAGCAGCAGCAGGATGGCCCGCAGGTCGGTGGCGAGCACCCCGTGCTCCGGGGTCGACTCGACCCGCCAGGCGGGCCAGGCGAGCAGCCGCAGGTACCAGCCCCCGGCGGAGTTCGGGTCGGTGTGTGCCTCGGCCCAGCGGACGTACCAGGGACTGCCGCCGACGACGACGAGGATCAGCGCGGCGAGGGTGCCGGTGCCGGCGGCGGTGCCGTACCCCTGCACGGTGCGGGGGCGTTGGGTGAGGGCCATGCGGCGGGAAGTTCCCGACCCGCCACGGCCGGCAAACCTCTCCCGCCAGCCGGCGGGCCGGCCGCTCAGTGCTTCATCAGGTAGTCGATGAACGCCGCCCGCAGCAGCGGCGCGGACTCCTCGTAGCCGTGCCCGGTCAGCTCCCGCCACAGCGCCGCCGCCTCGTCGATGGTCGGCCCCACCGAGTTGGGTGCCCCGTCGAGCGCGGCGGCCTCGTCGGCGTTCGGCAGGTGCCGCAGCACCGACCAGAAGAACCCGACGTCCCGCCGCTCCCGGGCCCGCGCGAAGGCCCGCTCCCGCAGTTCCTCGGTGGAGAGGGCGTCGAGCTGGTCGAAGGTGTGGCCGGTGCCGGCGGAAGGAGTCTCGGTCATGCCCGCGAGCCTAACCGGAGAGATCGTCGCCGGCCCGTCGTCCACGCCCGGTCGCCGGTCGCACCGGTCCGGGCTCGGGCGCTCACCGCCCGTCGGCGTCCCAGCGGGGTGGCGCGCTCGGCCAGCGGGGGGCCTCCCAGGGGTCGGGCGGGGTGTCGTCGGTCGTCCGCTCCGGCAGGGCCGGGGTCCAGTTGCGCGCCTCCCCGCCCGGGGGCATCGACCAACCGGAGCTGATCGCCCCGTCCCGCACCGGCGGCAGCTCCACCTGTTCACCCGGGACGGTGCGGGGCCGGCCGTAGGTCTCGACCAGCCGGGTCACCAGCAGGCCACCGGCCAGGGCCGTCCCACCGACGGCCCACCTGTCGGTCGGCGCGCCGACATCCTGCGCCCAGGTCAGGTAGGTCACCACCAGGCCGACCGCGAGCAGGGCGCCGAAGATCCCACCCCGCCGACCGTACGCGCTGGTGCCGCCGAACATGGACACCCCGACCGCGAGCACCGTCCAGTCCAGTCCCGACGCCGGCGTCACCGGGCCGTCCGCGTTGGCGGCGACGAGCACCCCGGCGAGCGTCGCCAGCACGGTGGAGGCGATCAGCGCGGCCGAGGTCACCAGGGCGGCGGCCATCCCACGGCGGCGGGCCGGGTCGGCCACCGGTCGGAACCGGCCGACCAGCCGGCGTACGGTCCGGATCGCGCCGAACGCGCCGAGCAGGACGACCACCGCGGCGAACCCGGCGAACAGGTAGTAGGCGTTACGTCGGGGGTCGTAGTCGGCCTGCACGGCCACCGGCAGGTTCCGCCGTTCGATCCAGACAATCACCCCGGCGGCGGCGGCGAGGCTGGCCGCCCAGCCGGGCACGTGCAGCACCACCACCGCCCAGGCCAGGGCCAGCCCGCCCAGCGCGGCGGCGACCAGGGCCGGGACGACCGCCGTGGACACCCCCCGGTCGCCCTGCTCGGCGAAGTGCAGCGCGGCGGCCAGCGCGACCGGGCCGATCGCCAGGTTCACCGCGGCGGTCCGCAGGCTCAGCCCGGCGGCGAGGACGAGCAGGCCGAGCGCGACCGCGTCGACGAGCAGCCGCCGCAGGGCGGCACCGCGCAGCGCGTCCGGGTCCTCCCGCCACAGCAGGTAGGCCAACGCGGCGAGGGCGAGCAGCAGCGCCAGTTCCCAGACCACATGCACGCCGAGCCGGTCCCGGCCGGGTTCCCCCTGCTCCGGGTCGTCGAGGACGTTCTCGGGTGCGGTCGCGGGCACCTCTGCCGACGCGGTCCGGCCCGGTTCGTCGTACACCATGCGGTGCGCCTCCCAGGTGACCGGCCGTCACCGGTGACGGCTGACTGTGTTCCGGTCGCCAGGCACCGTACCCGCGCGCCGGGGGCGGGCGTAACCCCTGTCAGCGCTGCCCGGTCCGGTCGGCCCGGTCGTCGGCGTCGTCGTCGGACTCGGGGACCCGGCAGGAGCGTTCGAGCCAGAGCGCGGCGGCGACCAGGGCCAGCGCGGCGAGGGTGCCCGCCCCGGCGGCCGGCCGGTCCTCGATGGCCGCGTTGGTCGGCTCGACGAAGAGCCAGCCGGTCAACCCGGCGTAGAAGCCGAAGAAGATCGCCCCGACCAGCGCGGACGCCTTGGCCAGCACCACGAACCGGGCGACCAGCAGCGGGTTGACCGGTTCCCGGCCGGGTCGCCGCTCGATCCGGCCGCGGGTGTTGACCGCCGCGTACGCCTCCAGCACGGCCAGCGCGGCCAGGGTGACCACCGGCAGCCAGGGCAGCCGGGGAATGCCGCTGTAGTAGAAGCTGCTGATCAGCAACCAGGCCACGGCGGCGGCGGCGAGCGCGGCGACCAGCAGCGTCGAGAGCCGGGTGGGGCCCATCCTCGACCCGTCGGGCTCCCGGTCACGGGACGGTCGGGACGGCGTCATACCGGCCGGCTCCACTGGTTCATGTGTCCGACTCTAACGAAAGATCGGGGCGGGGGGTCAGTTCGAGGGCGTCCCCGGCGACCGGTTCGGCGTTGAGCAGGTCGGTGAGCCAGCCGTGCCCGGCCAGCCGCCCGTGCGGGTCGATGTCGATCCACGGGCGGAGCACGAAGGCGCGCTGGTGGGCGCGGGGGTGCGGCAGGGTCAGCCCGGGGTCGTCGCTGAGCACCGGCCGGCCGTCGTCGTCCCACACGGCGACGACGTCCACGTCGAGGGTGCGCGGCCCGTACCGACGCGCCGGGTCGCGGACCCGGCCGGCGGCGGTCTCGGCGGCGTGTGCCCGCGCCAGCCAGTCGTCCGGGGTCGCCGCCGGGTCGGCGACCATGACCGCCGCGTTCAGGTACGCCGGCTGGTCGGCGTCCCCCCACGGGGGCGTCTCGTAGACGCCGGAGACCACCAGCACCGCGTCACCGAGACCGGCGACGGCGGACCGCAGGTGGTCGAGCCGGTCGCCCAGGTTGCTGCCGATCGACAGCACCGCCCGGGTCACCGGGTACGCCGCATCGTGACGGCCACGTCGGTGAAGGTGTGCGGGATCGGGGCCTCGGGCTTGTGGACGGTGACGGTGGCGGCGACGACCAGCGGCCCGGCCAGGCAGACCGCGAGCAGCCGGTCGGCCAGCGTCTCGATCAGGTTGACCGGCTCGCCGGTGACCACCTCGACGAGCCGCTGCGCCAGCTCGCCGTAGTGCACGGTGTCGGTCACCTCGTCGGAGCGGGCGGCCGGGGCGAGGTCGAGTTCGAGTTCGGCGTCGACCACGAACTCCTGGCCCTGGGCGCGCTCGAAGTCGTAGACGCCGTGCCGGCCCCGGGCCCGCAGTCCGGTCAGGACGATCCGGTCGGTCACGTTCCTCCCTCCGTCCGGCCGGTGGGGGCCGGGTCGTTGCCGGTGGTGGCGAGTCGGGGGCGGCCGGTGGCCGACCAGACGGCCAGCGCGTCGGTGGTGCCCCGGACGTCGTGCACGCGGACCCCCCAGGCACCGGCGGCGACGGCGAGCACGCTGGTGGCGATGGTGGCGGCGGCCCGGCCGTCGGTGTCGCGGGGGGTGCCGTCGGGGTGGGCGAGCAGGTGGCCCAGATAGGACTTGCGGCTGGCGCCGAAGAGCAGCGGCAGGCCGAGGGCGAGCAGTTCGGGCAGGCGGGCGCTGAGCTCCCAGTTGTGCGCGGCGGTCTTGGCGAAGCCGAGCCCGGGGTCGATCACCAGCCGGTCGGCGGCCACCCCGGCGGCCAGCGCGTCGTCGACCCGCTTCGCCAGTTCGGCCCGGACATCGGTGACCACGTCGGTGTAGCTGGCCAGCTCGCGCATCCCCCGGGAGTGCCCCCGCCAGTGCATGAGCACCCACGGACAGCCGGCATCGCGGACCACCCGGGCCATGTCGGGGTCGGCCAGCCCGCCGGAGACGTCGTTGACCACGGCGGCCCCGGCGACGACGGCCGCCTCGGCGACCGGGGCGCGGGTGGTGTCGATGCTGACCGGCACCCCGGCGGCGGCGAGTTCACGGATCACCGGCAGCACCCGGGACGCCTCGGTACGGGGGTCGACCCGGTCGGCGCCCGGCCGGGTGGATTCGCCCCCGACGTCGACCAGGTGCGCACCCTCGTCGTGCAGTCGCACACCGTGTGCGACGGCGGCGTCGAGGTCGGCGTACCGGCCACCGTCGGAGAAGGAGTCGGGGGTGACGTTGAGGACGCCCATCACCACCGGGGCCTGCGCCCGTACCAGATCGGTCACGACTAGACGGTACCGGTCGCGCGGGGGCGCTCCGGTGGCCCCCGACCAGCTCCGCCACGACCATCCTGACGTGCCTGTTGGAACAGGTGTACGATCGGTCGTCCGGGTCGAATCGGGTCGACTCTTCGCGGCTTGTCGCAAAGGGGGGCGGCCCGTACGCTGTGGAATTGCCCAGCATCAAGAGATGGCGAAGCCTGGAGGGAGGGCCGAAGCGGGAAAATCCCCCCAAATCTCGCCACTCTGCGTGGTGAGAGACCCGCGCCGCGTCATCGACGCTGTGCACAGTGAGCACATTCCCGCCAGGCTTGCCTACTGCACCACCGCGGCACCGCCGGCCGCGTTATGGGGAGGTTCCAGTGATCGCCTTCGAGCTGATGGAGACGACGTCTTCCGGCGTCGCACAGGTGCTGCACACCCTGGCGACGACGCCACTCGCCGAACCGGCCCCCAAGGGCATCGACACCAACGGTGTCGTCACCTTCTTCGCCAGCAAGATCGCACCCATCCTGCTCGCCGTGCTCGGGGTCATCTTCATCGGCCGGGCCAGCCGGGGCGAGATCTCCAAGGTGCTGACCAGTTCGGCCATCGCGATCGTCGGGCTGGCCTTCATCGCCGGCGCGGCAACACTCTTCTTCATCGGTGACTACCTGATCGATCTGATCTTCGAATAGGCGCGGGCGAGACATGCGGCTGCGCACCGACGACGACATCTACCGGGCCCGCCTGGTCTACCTCGGGCCGCCCGGCTACACCCTTCCGGTCCACCTCCCGTACGCCCAGTACGGGCTGTTCATGCTGCTCGTGCCCCTCTACATGTTCATCCACTGGCTGTTCACGCTGCAGGTCGAGCTCTTTCCCGCCTGGGAGATCGCGCTCGCCATCGTGAGCACCTCGTTCATCTTCCGGTACGTCGACCCGGACCGGCCGGCGCGGATGGTCATCCGCACCGCGCTGACCGACTGGCGACGCACCCGGGAACCGGCCGCCGAACTGCGGGACCCCCGCCTGGTCGGCAGCCGGATCAGGATCCGGGAGGAACTGGCATGACGGGGCGTACCCCTATCGGGCAGTCGGACCACACGGGTGAGGCGGTCGAATGAGTCGCTCTTCCACGCCGGGTTTCCCGGCCGGACGACACAGCGCCCCACACGGTAACCGTGCGCGGTCGTTCGACTACCCCCAGGAGGAGCTGCGGGACGACGAGCCGTACGACCCGTCCCTGCTCACCGACCCGGGACAGGGCGGCGTGGGGGTGTTCCAGGCTCCCCGGCCCGGCCCTGACCGGGGCACCCCGCCGGCCGAGCCGGCAGCCGCCGCCCCGATGCTGGTGGGCGACGGCACCGACATCGACTCCCCCTTCCTCGATCTCTTCGGTGGTGGTCCCCGCCCCGGCGCCACCCCGTCGCCCGGCACCCCCGCGCGCCGGGGACCGGGCCGGGGGCACCGACCCGTGCCGCACCAACCGGCCCCCACCCCGACCCCGCCGCCGGCCATCGAGGCGCAGGCACCTGCGGCGGCCATCGAGGCGGCCCCACCGACCGTGCGTACCCGCGTTCCGCACCAGCAGGGCGACCGGTCGACGGCGAACCCGACCGGCGACCGTCCGGCCGAGGCGCCGCAGCGGGCCCCGCGCCGGGTCCCCACCGACCCGTTCCCCCGGGACACCGGCGAACCGCTCACCGCGCGGGAGGCGGCCGAACGCGCCCGCCGGGAGGCCACCGAACGGGCCCGGGAGGCGTCCGACCGCGCCCGGCGCGAGGCCGCCGAGCGGGCCCGTCGGGAGGCCGCCGAACAGGCGGCGGACGCGGCCCGCCGCGAGGTGGCCGAGGCGGCACATCGCGAGGCGGTGGTACGTGCCGAACGCGAGGCGGCGGAGGCGGCCCGGCGCGAGGCCGCCGAGCAGGCCCGGCGGGACGCGGCCGAGGCGGCCCGGCGCGAGGCGGCGGAGCGGGGTCGACGCGAGGCCGCCGACCAGGCCCGACGGGAGAACGCCGGCCAGTCCCGGCGGGACACGACCCTGACCCCCCGACCCCGACCCACCCCGGCTGCGACCCCGACCCCGGCCTGGCCCGAACCCGTCGGGCCGGCCTGGCCGGAGGACGTCGAGCCGGCCTGGCCGGACCCGGCCGAGCCGATCCGGGCGGAGGCCGTGGTCGCCCCGGCCGGTGCGCCGGCCGCCGGACCGGACCGGCCCGCACCCGTCGACTCCGACCGGCTCGCGCCGGCCGACCCCGGCTCCCGGGAGTTGGCCACGCCCCGCGACCGTGCGGCGAGCCGCCGCACCGCCGCGACCAAGCCGGTCCGGGTACGCCCACCGAAGATCAAGTTCGGGGACCGGGACCCGTCGATCGAGCTGGCCATCACCGAGATCGCCGGACACCTGACGTTCACCCCCAACACGGTCACCGCCTGGTACTGGCTCCCCGAGGTGCGCTGGGCGTTCCGTCCGGACGCCGAACGCGAGGCGCTGCTCTCCGCCATCTCCGAGCAGTACGCCGGCCTGGCCGGCTTCCGGTTGCACCTGCGCCGCACCACCCGGCCGTTCCCCGCCGACGAGTGGGCCCGCACCATCGACGCGCACACCGCGTCGCCGCTGCCCGACGTCCCCGGCACGGCCGGCTGGGCCGACCACCTGGTCGCCGCGCAGCAGCACCTGATGGCGGTCAACCACGCCGAGGGGCAGACCTACCTGGGGGTCACCTTCGCCCGTCGTTCCCTCGGCGACTCCCTCACCGAACGTCTGCTGCGCGCCTTCGGCAGGGGCACCGCCGACGGTGAACGCCGCAAGCTGGGGCGCACCGTCGAGCAGTTCGACGAGGTGCTGGGCAGCTTCGGCATGCGGGGTCGGCGGGTCACCGCTCAGGAGCTGGAATGGCTGCTCTACCGGTCGGTGGCGCTGTGCATGGCCCCGCCCGGTGCGCTCTCCCCGGTGACCAACGGCCGGTGGGAACGCGGTGACCTGCTCGCCCTCACCGAACAGGTCGAGCGCTACCGCACCCCGTACGGCACGACTGTCAAACTGGTCAACCGGATGACCGGCGAGGAACGCCACGTGGCCGTACTCGCGGTAGGCCGGATGGAGCCGTTGGAGATCCCGGAACGGCACGAACCCTGGCTGCACTTCCACGAACGGCTGCCCTGGCCGATGGAGATCTCCACCCGGGTCGACATCCTCGGCTCCGGCGACTCCTTCCGCAACCTCGAACACCGGCTGCGGATGATCCGGTCGCAGCAGCTCGACTATGCCGAGCACGGCATCGACGCCCCGCCCGAGTTGGAACGGCTCGCCAAGCGGGCGCTGGTGATCGGCGACGAGATGACCACCGGTCTGCCGGTGGACTCCGCCCGGGCACACGGCTGGCACCGGATCGCCGTGGGCGGCCGGACCCGCGAGGAGTGCATGGAACGGGCCCGCCGGCTCATCCAGCTCTACTCCCGGGAACTGCGCATCTCGCTGCAACACCCGAAGAACCAGGACTGGCTGGCCCGGGAGTTCATCCCCGGCGAACCGATCGCCAACACCGGGTACGTCCGCCGGATGCCGGTGCCGCTGCTGGCCGCCGCGCTCCCCCAGGCGGCGTCGACCGTCGGTGACCGCCGGGGCGACCTGATCGGGCGTACCGCCGGGACCTGCCGCCGGCCGGTCTTCCTCGACCTGCACTTCCCGATGGAGGTACGCGAGCGCTCCGGGCTCGCCGTCTTCGTCGCCGAACCCGGTGGTGGCAAGTCGACCCTGCTCGGCGCGCTGGGTTACCTGGCCGCCCGGCGGGGCGTGCAGGTCACCCTGCTCGACCCGTCCGGACCGCTGGCCCGGCTGTGCGCCATGCCGGAACTCAAGCCGTACGCCCGGGTGCTCAACCTGACCGGCTCGGAACCGGGGACGCTGGCCCCGTACGCCCTCATCCCCACCCCGCTGCGGACCGAGTTCACCTCCGGGGCGGCGGGCGACCGGGAGTTCGAGATCGCCGTCTCCAACGCCCGGGCCGAGCGACGCATGCTGGTTCAGGACATCTGCATGATGCTGGTGCCGCCGCAGGTGGCCCGGGAGGCGTCCACCGCCACCCTGTTCCGGCACGCGGTACGCCAGGTGCCGGCCGAGGAGACGTCCACCCTGGACGACGTGGTCACCTGCCTGCAGGGGCTCGACGACGACGCCGGCCGGGAACTGGCCCACCTGCTGCTCGACACCGCCGAGATGCCGCTGGCCATGCTCTTCTTCGGTCGTCCGCCGGAAGGGCTGCTCGGCGCCGGGGCGGCGCTCACCGTGATCACCATGGCCGGCCTGCGGCTGCCCGACCTCAAGATCGAACGCGAGTACTGGTCGGCCGAGGAGGCCTTGGCGCTGCCGATGCTGCACACCGCGCACCGCCTCGCCGTCCGCCGCTGCTACGGCGGGTCGATGTCCTCGCGCAAACTCGTCGGCCTGGACGAGGCGCACTTCATGGAGGGCTGGCGCTCCGGCCGGTCCTTCCTGGTCCGCCTCGCCCGCGACTCCCGCAAGTGGAACCTCGCCGCCCTGGTCGCCTCGCAGAACCCGAAGGACATCCTCGGCCTCGACGTCCAGAACCTCGTCTCCACCGTCTTCGTCGGCCGCATCGCCGAGGACACCGAGATCGCCTCCGAGGCGCTCCGGCTGCTCCGGGTGCCGGTCGACGACGGCTACGAGGCCACCCTGGCCTCCCTGTCCGCCGTCGACACCACCTCCGCCACCCGGCTCGGCTTCCGCGAGTTCGTCATGCGGGACGTGGACGGCCGGGTGCAGAAGGTCCGGGTCGACGTGTCGTACGTCGAGGGGCTGCTGGATCACCTCGACACCACCCCCGCCGCGGTCGCCCAGGCCGCCGGGATACTGCCGACCGTCCTGGCTGATCTGGAGGCGTGACAATGGCGAGGGCCCGGGCACGGATCACGGCGCTCCTCCTCGCACTCGGCGTACTCGCCGGTGCCACGATCGCCTGGCCGGTGGTCGGGGCCACACCGGCGTACGCCCGTACCCCGGCCACAGTGCAGACAACCCTGACGGCGCGGGCGGCTGCCGATCTCTGTACCACCAAGGAGTGGCAGGCCGACTTCCGCGCCTGCGTCGGCAAGCTCAAGCAGGTCAGCGAGACGGAGGTGGACTGCCGTAAGCCGCCGGTACCGTCGGCCCCGGACTCCGGCCTGGCCGGGTGGTTCGCCTCCCGCCCCGACTCGTCGAAGCTCCCCGGACCGAAAGGCTTCTACAGCGACTACGGCTACGGCGGTTACAGCTTCAACACGTACGACGTGGAAGGGGGCTGTGCCTCCACCGTCCTGCATCCGGACTACAAGTTCACCACCACCGTCGCCAACGGCGAACTCATGATGGCAACTGCCGTCGTGGGTGCCTCGAACGCGCTCCGGGAACGCGCCTGGGACCCCCGGTCGATGTGGAACTGGGCCGACCCGCTGGTGGAGAAGGCGACCAAGGCCGTCTACCAGAAGGTGTTCAGCGTCTTCGGCATCGTGACGCTCTGCGTGGTCGGCCTCTACCTGCTCTGGCGCTCCCGCCAGTCGGACATGAGCAACGCGATGACCACCGCAGGCTGGGCTCTGCTGGTGATGGTCGCGGTGACCGCTCTGGCCGCCTGGCCGGTGAAGTCCGCCAACATTGCCGACGGCACCCTCATCACCTCACTGGGCGTCATCCACGACGCAATCGGCCCGGCAGCACGCGACACACCGGCGGACCAATGTGACGATCCGAATCCTGATGCGTGCAAGGACAGCCGCCCCCCGGCCGTCCGCGCCAGTGATACCGCCACGGAATCAATGTTGTACCGCAACTGGCTGCGTGGGGTCCTGGGTTCGGCGGACAGCGAGACAGCCAAGAAGTACGGGGCTGCCCTCTACGATGCTAAGTCGCTCTCCTGGGAGGAGGCCGAGAAGCTCCGGGAGAACCCCGCCACCCGCGACGCCACCATCAAGGCCAAGCAGCAGCAGTGGATGACGGTCGCCGAGCAGATCAAGACCGAGGATCCTGAGGCATACGAGTATCTCCAGGGCAGCCGGGACATGGACCGGATCGGTTCCGGGTTCATTGCGGTCCTCGCCGCGTTGCTCTTCGCCATGTTCGACCTCACCGCCTCGCTGCTGGTGCTGCTCGGATTCATGATCTTCCGGTGGGCGGTGATCGCCGCACCGATCCTGGGCACGATCGGCCTGCTCCGCCCGGCCAGCGCCGGGCTGCGACGGCTGGCGAACGCCGTGGTCGCTGCCGTGTTCAACATCGCCATCTTCGGCACCGGAGCGGCGATCTACCTGTTCGCCGTCGACCTGATCATGAGCACTCCGACCCTGCCGGGCTGGCTCCAGGTGGTGCTGGTCTGGCTCTGCGGTGTGGTCGGCTGGCTGCTGCTCCGGCCCTACCGGAGGATCACCCAGCTAGGTGGCAAGGACAGCAGTGAGGCGGTCGGCTCAGCCGGGTCGTGGCACCGCCGGTTCTTCCGGGACATGCGCGTCGCCGCCCGACTCGACGTGGCCGAGCCGGGGGGCACGGCCGAGCCGAAGCTCACCCGGGGGCGCGGGGCCCCGCTGGAATCGGCAACCCTACGCCCTGAGGCCAGGCGGGAGGACCCCAGCCACTCAACGGTCAGCACGCCGGCCCAGCGGGATCGCCCGGATGGGCGCGAACGCGCCGACGAAACCGAGGTGAAGCCACCGGCGAGGGAGAGCAGTCGGCCCACGGCCGCACCCCGCCCCCGACGCCGCCCGGCGAGTTGGACCGAGCCGGACGTCCCGGAGGAGGCCCCGTCCTTCGTGGTCTACCGACCTGACTCCGCGCCGGCACCGACACCCGTGAAGTCAAGCCCTCGTATCCGCTCCGAGGCGAGGTGACGCGATGCGGCGAGCGGTCGAACTCCTCTTCACGCGACTCATCCGGTCGCGGCTCGGCATCGCGCTCGTGATCGCCGTACTGGTGCTAGGGGTGATCGGTACCGCTCGTCTGGTGTCTGGTCCCGACGATCTCACAGCGGGGCTCAGCACCCGCCCACGGGAACCGATCACGACCGTCGATCCGGAGGAGGGTGACGACGGGGTCGTCGCCACCCCGGTCCCGGAGTCACCACGTACCCGGCCCGGGGAGTTGACCCCCGAGCAGACGGCGGCCCGGTTCACCACCGCCTGGCTGGGCGGTTCCACCACCACTGCGGAGCAGTGGCAGGCCGCTCTGCGGCCGATGTCGACGCCGGAACTCACCGAGAAATTGACCGGCGCCGACCCGGCGGGAGTGCCTGCTGTCAAGATCGCCGGCCCTCCGACGCTGCGACCTCGGACGGCGGTCTTCACGGAGGTTCTGGTTCCGTTGGAGGGCGGACAGCTGCGGCTGGAACTGGTTGCCCCCGACGGCCGCTGGTTGGTGGATGCCGTGGACTGGGAGCGGGAATGACTGCCGAACTGTCACAGACCGGAGCCTCACGCCGCCGGGTCCGGGTGGGTGCCGTCGCCGCCGCGCTGACCGGCGCTCTCACGTTGCTCTGCTGCGGTGGCGGCAGTGCCGCGTTCTTCCTGACCAACCTTGGCGGCGACCAGGAAACCCTGGTGTCGGACGAGCAGCAGTGCGATGACGAGCACCGGGTCAACGTCACCGGCAAAATGCCTCGGATGTCCGCGTACGGGGCCAGTCAGATGCGCAATGCCGCGATCATCATCAAGGTCGGTCAGGATATGAAGGTGCCACCGCGGGGCTGGGTGATCGCGGTGGCGACGGCGATGCAGGAGTCGGCGCTGCGCAACCTGTCCAACAGCACCGTCGCCGGCTCCCGTGGCATCCCGAACGAGGGTGTCGGCTCCGACCACGACTCCCTCGGTCTATTCCAGCAGCGGGCCGGCTGGGGCAGCGTCACCCAGCGGATGAGTCCCGACTACGCGGCCCGCAAGTTCTACGAGAAGCTGGTGAAGATCGACGGCTGGGAGCGGATGCCCCTGACCCGGGCCGCTCAGAAGGTGCAGATCAGCGCCTATCCCGACGCGTACGCGAAGCACGAGGACGTCGCCAGTCAGATCGTCAACGCGCTCGCCGGTGGGGCTGCCCGCACGGTCCAGATCGCGGAGCGGGCGGTGTGCGACCGGGCCTCCGCCCGCGCCATCGCCGCCTCCGGCTGGACCGCACCGATCGACGGTGGGGTCGGCTCCGGCTTCCGTACGGCGAGCCGACCGCGACACAACGGCGTGGACATCGGTGCCCGCAAGCGAACCGAGATCCATGCCGCCGCCACCGGTCGGGTGCTGGTGGCCCGCTGCGATCCCGACCATCGTGGAGTTCGCAACTGTGACGTCGACGGCTTCCCGGGCAAGGGAGGGTGCGGCTGGTTCGTCGACATCCTGCACGCCGGTGGCTTCATCACCCGGTACTGCCACATGATCGAAAAGCCCCGGGTGGTCCCCGGGCAGCTCGTCAAGGCCGGAGAGGTGATCGGGCTGGTCGGGAGCAGTGGCAACTCATCCGGCCCGCACCTGCACTTCGAGGTGCACGTCGACAGCAACCGCAGCTTCTCCGGCGGGATCAATCCGGTGCCGTTCATGCGGCAACGTGGTGCACCGCTTAACGGTTCGGCATGAGGCTGTCGCCCCGATGAGCGGACCACTGCCGGACCCGTTCGCCGGTCAGCCCGACTGGGCACCACTTCCACCACGACCGGTCGAGATCGTTCCCGCCACCGGCCGGGTCGAGCTGCGCGGTCGGCGGGTCCTCGTCGGGCTCCCCGGCCTCGGTTGGCGCGGAGACCTGCGCGCCGACGAGCGGGTGGTACAGGGCAGTCGTACCTACGTGCCGGTCATCCCCGAACACGAGTGGTACCGGGCTGAGGCCGACCAGGTGGAGGTCTTCGCCCCGCTCGTCCCCGTGGAGCGGGTCTGGGTGGAGACCCTGGGTGACCGGCCTGCGCATACCGGACCGGTGCGGGAACAGGGGATCCAACTCGTCTCGCTGGACGGGCCGACGCACCGGCCCCCCACCCCGGTCTTCGAGACCGACGCGGTCAGCGGACGACGGGTGGTCCACGTCGAGGACGCCGTCGAACACCGCGATCTACGCGCGGTGACCGAGTCCTACTCCGGTGCCGACGGTGACATCTGTGTCCGGGTCACGCCGGAACTGGAGTGGTACCGCTGGGCCTGGCGCGGACAACCGCCCACCACGATGGAAATCCCCGTCGACCTGCTATGGATCGAATGACTGTCAGACAGCCTTCCGCGCACCGCAAACACGCCAGCCGTCACGAATGTCGACGACCTCGAACGTCCAGTCCTCCCGACGGCTGCTTCGCTGCTGACCGTTGGCCGAACCCGAGATAGTCAAAGTGGTCGTCACGGACTCACCCTTAGGCGTTTCCACTCTGGTCAACGCCCCCCAGCCAACTCTTACCACAACATTGAATTTGCTTTCTCGTTGTCGCAACTCGTCACGGAGAGCCGCAACCGCACCAAGATCCGCATCTTGGCAGACGAGAAGGCTGGCACGGGTGTCGTTCTCGTTGACCAGGAACTCACGCAGATAGTTGTCGACGACGACGTCCGGGGCGCTGCGATCCGGAGTGGCGGCCCGCTCGTACAGCACGTAGCCGGTGATCCCACCGCCGACGCAGAGCAACGCCAGCACCCCGGCGACGACGGTGAGGACGGTCCGGAGCCGACGGGGTGGACGCTGCGGCACCGGCAGCGGCGCAGGGGGGGCCGAGTGCTCCGGTGGGGTCCGCTGCGCCGGTACTCGGGACACCTGGGAACCGGCGGGGGGCTGCACTGATTCCACCCCCTGAGGCTATCGGCTGGACGCTCCGTACCCAATGCCCCGGAGGCTGCGGATCGTGACAGGACGACCCCGGGAGGTGAGAGTTTGCCGCGATGTGCGACAAGCCCGGCGCATCGCCGCCGCGCTTCCCGGAGGAGCGGCCAGGGCTGGGATACGGTCTGCAGTCGGGGAGGCTTCCCGTCGCGAACAGCGGGGTGGAGCACCTCGGAAAGAGGGGTGGACGCGGTGGCCGGTCCGAAGGCTCGCACGAACCGCGCCGCAGCCCTGCACCGCCGGGCCGCCGCGACCGTCGCCGCTGCCGCCACGGTCCTCGACGAGATCCGTCCGGCCCCCGCCGACCAACGCCGCCAGTACGAGCTGGCGGACCGGCTGCGGCACGCCGCCACCCTGCTCGCCCCGGGCTGGGCCGGGGACGCCTTGACGGACCTGTCGGCGGACACGCCGTGTGGTGAGGAGCATCCGCCCTTCGTCCGGATCGGGACGGGTGCCCCGCTGGAGGATGCGCGCTTCCCGGCGCTGGTGCCGCTGCTCGGCTCGGCGCACCTGACCCTCGACGCGGACGTGCGTGACACCCGGGTGGCGGGTCTCGTCCGGGCCGTGTTGCTGCGCATGCTGGCGGCCACTCCGGCGGGTTGCCTACTGGTCCGGGGCATCGACGGCACCGCCACGTCGGGCACCGCAGGCACCGGCACCCGACCTGGCACCGCCGACGACACCACCAGCCCGCTCACCACCGACACCGGCAGGGCTGGCATGGAACAAGCCGGCGTCGGGCGATCCGACACCAGAGCCGGCAGCACAGGGACCGTCCCCCGAAGCGCCGCCGCCGACACGAGCGCCGCACCGCAGCGCAGCGGGACGACAAGCCCCCGGGAGGGGGCCGTCTTCACCCCGTTCACCGCGCTGGCCGACGCCGGGCTGTTCCCCCCTGCGGCGACGGACGTCGCCGGGCTGAGGGCGGTGCTCGCCGAGGCCGAGCAGTGGGTCTCCCCGGGAGCCGGCCGACCCCGCCGGCACGACCGGACGCTGCTGGTGGTTGTCGCCGGGCTGCCCGGGTCGACCGCGCCGAGTGACCTGGACCGGATCGTGGCGCTCGCCGAACGGGGCCGGGGTGCCGGGCTGCACCTGGTGGTCGCCGGCTGGCCGACGACCCGGCCACCGTTGCCACAGGCCACCCCGGTACGGCTACGCACCTCGTACGCGCTGCTGGGTGATCCGCCGGGCAGCCCGTACAGCGGGCCGGGCACCGATGCGCCGGGTGGTCTGAACTGTCCCGTCCTCGTCGACGAGGACCCCGGCGCGGAGCTGATCGACGCCGTCTGTCGTCGGCTGGCCGACCAGATCGAGGCGGGCTCCCGGTTGGGCCTCGCCGAACTGCTGCCGCCCGGGGACGCGTCACTCTGGGCGTCCTCCTCGGTCGACGGCCTGTCCACCACGGTGGGCGACGCCGGCGGCCGGCCGGTCACCGTGGGTTTCACCGAGTTGACCCCGCACTGGTTGGTCAGCGGTCGGTCGGATGCGGACCGGGCGGCCTTCCTGACCAACACGCTGCTCGGCTTGGCCGCCCGTTACGGCCCGGACGAGCTGGCCCTGTACCTGGTGGACCTGGGTGCCGGGGAGTCGTTCGTGGAGTTCCTCCAGACCCGGCGGGACAGGTCGTGGGTGCCTCAGGTCCGCGCGGCGGGGATGGCCGCCGACCCGGAGTACGTTCGGGACCTCTTCGACCAGTTGGCGGCGGAGATCCACCGCCGGGAGGAGGTGGCGGCGCGGATCGGCGGCCATCGTTTCGCCGAGCTGCGTGACCATCAGGTGCTGCCGCGCGTCGTCTGTGTCATCGACAACTTTCCGCTGCTGCTGTCGGACCGGGAACCGGTGGCCGCCGAGGTGCTGGCCCGCCTGGACGGGCTGGCCAGGTCGGGTCGCGGGTACGGCGTGCACCTGGTGCTGGCCGGCGCGGGTGACCTCGGCGTCGGCGCGGGAGCGGCACCCCGGGACTCGGTGCTGGGGCAGTTCCCGGTGCGGGTGGCGCTTGCCGGCGGCAGTGCGGTGCTGATGCCGACCAACGACGCCGCCGCCGGTCTGGCGGTGGGCAGTGCCGTGGTCAACACCGCCGGTGGTCTGGGCGGCCCACGCGGCGCGACGCGCGGGCATGAGCGGCTGGTCCGATTCCCCGACCCGCACGACGCCCCGGAGGTGGTGGAGGAGCTGCGGCACCGGCTGTTCGCGGCACGGCCGGAGGATGCCGTACCGCCTGTGGTGTTCGCGGGTTGGGCCCGGCCGTTGCTGGGCAACGACCCCCGCATGCGCGCCGCCGTCGCCGGTCGGTGCGGGGCACCCGCAGCACTGCTGGGCCGGGCGGTCGACGTGGCCCGGACGACCGTGGCGGTGCCGCTGGGCCCGGTGGCCGGCCGTAACCTGGCTGTCCTCGGGCCTGGTACGGCGGCGGCGACGCTGCTGGCGACGGCCGCGCGCAGCACCGCCGCGCACCATCCGCCTGGCGGCGCGGAGTTCGTGCTCGCGCCGTTGGCCGAGGGGTCCGCGCCGTTGGCCGCCGCGCTCGCCGCCGAGTTGGGTGAGCGCCATCGGGTGTCGACGGTGGACGGACCGGGGTTGCCGACCGAGGTCTCGGGTACCTGTCCGACCTACCTGGTGGTGTTCGGGGTGGACGTACCCTCGACGGAGGAGCTGCCGCCGGACCGGCTGCGTGCGCTGCTGCGGGAGGGCCCGCCGGCGGGTCGGCACCTGCTCGGCTGGTGGCGGACGGTGCCTCCGCTGGCCGGGTTGGTGGGGCCGGACGGCGAGGTCGGGAAGCTGGCCGCGGTCGCGGCGGTCGACGTGCCGGGTGCGCAGCTCGCCCCGCTCTTCGGGCACCCGGTGCACTGGCGTCCCCGGCCGGCCCGGGTGGTCCTCTGGGACACCACCGACGACCGGGGCACGGTCCTGGTGCCGTTCGCCGACGAGGCGGACCCGGCATGATCGGCCACGGCGGGGCCCGCGCGGAGACCGCCCACAACGGGACATGCGCGGAGACCATCCACGACGGGGTCCGCGCGCAGACCGTCCACGACGGGGCCGGCACGAGCGGCCCCGAGGGCGGCCCGCGCGGAGCCGGCAGGGCAGCAGGGCGGCCACGCGGCTCCGGCCGCGACGTGCGGCATGCGGGACCGACCCTCGGGAGGACCGCAGGTGACCGACCGCGAGGAGGACCGGGCGTGACGAGCTGCGAGGAGCCTCGGCCGTGAGCATCGACGACGCCGTGACGGTGGCCCCGGTCCGGCAGCGGGCCGGGGGCGAGCCGACCCCGTCGGTGGCCGCCGCCTGGACCGACTACCTGGCCGCCGCCCGTCAGCTCGACGGGGTACGCCGGGGCGCGGCGACGGCCGCAGCGGCACAGGCCCGGGCGGTGGAGGCGGCGCGCGCCGAGTTGACCGAGGTGCGCGCCCGCCTGACGCCGCAGCAGGCCCGGCTGCGCGAGCTGGGCGTACCGGCGATCTCGCTGACCCCGACGCCACCGGAACTGGCCGAGGCGACCCGGGCGATGGTGGGTGGCCCGGCGGCGGTGCTGGCAGGCTTGCGCAAGGCGCAGGGCTGGGCGGAGGGTGCCGACGCGGCGCTGGCGGCGCGCGGTTCGCTGCGGCCTGCGGGCTGGCCGCCCCGGTTGCGCAACCTGCTGGTGTACGGTCCGCTGGCGCTGGTCGTGCCCCTGGTGCAGCTGCTGCTCCTGATGGCCCTCGGCACCGGACCGGCGGTCGTGGCGGCGCTGCTGGTGGGTCTGCCGATGCCGGCGGCGGCGTTCGCGGCGGGCTGGGTGGGGGTGGGCCGGTTGTTCCCGCCGGGGCCGGACGGCCGGTGGGACCGTACGCCCCGGCTGGGGCTGCTGACCTGCCTGGTCCCGGCGGTGGTGACCACCGCCGGGACAACGCTGGCGCTGCTGGCCGGTTGACCGGCGCAGCCCCCTACGCTCAGCGGCTCAGCGGCTCAGCGGGGAATGATCAGGGACATCGCCTCGGCGCGGGACTTCGCGTCGTGCTGGAGCACGCCCCGCACCGCCGAGGTGATGGTCTTGGCCCCGGACTTCTGGATGCCGCGCATCGCCATGCACATGTGCTCGCAGTCCAGTATCACGATGACGCCACGCGGTTGCAGTTTGCTCATCAGCAGGTCGGCGATCTGCGCGGTGAGCCGTTCCTGCACCTGCGGGCGGCGGGCGAAGACCTCGACCAGCCGGGCCAGCTTGGACAGGCCGGTGATCCGGCCGTCGGGACCGGGGATGTAGCCGATGTGCGCGCTGCCCCGGAACGGCAGCAGGTGGTGCTCGCAGAGGCTCATCACGTCGATGTCCCGGACGAGCACCAACTCTTCGTGGTTGGCCTCGAAGGTGGTGCTGAGCACCTGGGACGGGTCGACCCGCAGGCCGGCGAAGAGTTCGGCGTACGCGCGGGCGACCCGGGCCGGGGTCTGTTGGAGGCCGTCCCGGTCGGGGTCCTCGCCGACCGCGATGAGGATCTCGCGGACCGCCTTCTCGATCCGGCCGAGGTCCATGGTGTCCTCGATCGGGCGACCGTTGAGCTTGCCGCTGATCAGCCGGGCGGCGACGTAGTCCAACGTCTCGTCACCGGGCTCGGTGGACGAGGCGGCCAGCCCCGGGTTGTCGGGGCTGGCCACGGCGTCGGTGTTCAGTGCAGACCGTCCGAGTTGTTCGTGGCCCCGCCGACGGAGATACCGTCGGCCGTGGCCTGCGCCTTGAGCTTCTCCTTCTCGGCCGGGGTGAGCACCGGCGGCTCGGTGGAGGGCAGGCGCTTGCCGAAGCCGTTGTACGGGGCCATCGGCGGGCGCTTGACCACCCGGGAGCAGATCCGGGCCATGTCGGCGGTGGAGAGGGTCTCCTTCTCCATCAGCTCCAGGACCATGTTGTCCAGGACGTCCCGGTATTCCACCAGGATCTCCCAGGCCTCGTCGTGGGCCAGCTCGATCAGGGCCCGCATCTCGCCGTCGATCTCGGCGGCGACCGAGTCGGAGTAGTCCCGCTCGTGGCCCATGTTGCGGCCGAGGAACGGCTCGTCCCCGCTGGTGCCGTACTTGATCGCGCCGAGCTTCGAGCTCATGCCGTACTGCGTGATCATCGCGCGGGCCAACTGGGTGGCCTTCTCGATGTCGTTGCCGGCGCCGGTGGTGGGCTCGTGGAAGACGAGTTCCTCGGCGGCCCGGCCACCCAGGGCGTACGCCAGGGTGTCGATCATCTCGGCCCGGGTCTGGGTGTACTTGTCCTCGGTCGGCAGGACCAGGGTGTGCCCCAGCGAGCGGCCACGGGACAGGATCGTCACCTTGTGCACCGGCGCGGCGTGCGGCAGCGCCCAGGCGACCAGCGCGTGCCCACCCTCGTGGTACGCGGTGATCTTCTTCTCCTGGTCGCTCATCACCCGGGTCCGGCGCTGCGGCCCGGCGATCACCCGGTCGATCGACTCCTCAAGCGAGTCGTTGGTGATCGCCCGCTGTTCCTTGCGGGCGGTGAGCAGCGCCGACTCGTTGATCACGTTGGCCAGGTCGGCACCGGAGAAGCCGGGGGTACGCCGGGCGACGGCGTCGAGGTCGACGTCGGGCGTGAACGGCTTGCCCTTGGCGTGCACCCGAAGGATCGCCTTGCGGCCCTCCATGTCGGGGGCGTCGACGGGGATCTGCCGGTCGAACCGGCCAGGACGCAGCAGCGCCGGGTCGAGGATGTCCGGCCGGTTGGTGGCGGCGATCAGGATGACCCCGCCCTTGGTGTCGAAGCCGTCCATCTCGACGAGCAACTGGTTGAGGGTCTGCTCGCGCTCGTCGTGGCCGCCGCCCATGCCGGCACCACGGTGCCGGCCGACGGCGTCGATCTCGTCGACGAAGACGATCGCCGGGGCGTTCGCCTTGGCCTGCTCGAAGAGGTCCCGGACCCGGCTCGCGCCGACACCGACGAACATCTCGACGAAGTCGGATCCGGAGATCGAGTAGAACGGCACCCCGGCCTCGCCGGCGACGGCGCGGGCCAGCAGCGTCTTACCGGTACCGGGCGGGCCGAAGAGCAGCACACCCTTCGGGATCTTGGCGCCCAGGGCCTGGTACTTCGCCGGGTTCTGGAGGAAGTCCTTGATCTCGTGGAGTTCCTCCACCGCCTCCTCGGCCCCGGCGACGTCCGCGAAGGTCGTCTTCGGGGTGTCCTTGGTGATCATCTTCGCCTTGGACTTGCCGAAGTTGAGCACCCGGGAGCCGCCGCCCTGCATCTGCGACATGAAGAACAGCAGCAGGAGCACGAGCAGCGCGATCGGCAACAGGTTGACCAGCAGGCTCACCCAGATGCTGTCGGACGACACCTTGGCGTCGGCCGGGCCGGTGACCCGGTTGGCCGCCTTGGCCTCCAGCACCTCGTTCCAGACCTGCTCGCCGGCCTGGTAGGGGAACTGGGCCTCGATCCGGTCGGTCGTGGTGTCGCCGAACTTGGTCTTCTCGGCCAGGTTGAGCTGGAGCGTCTGCTCCTTGTCCTGGAAGACGACCTTGTTGATCTTGGCGGTGTGCAGTTGGTCGAGCGCAACGGAAGTGTCCACCCGGTGGTAGCTGGGACCAGCGGTGAACAGCTGACTGAGCACAACGGCGCCGAGGATGACCAGGATGATCCAGACCACCGGTCGGCGGAAGAAACGCGTACGTTCCATGCTGTTGTCGAGCGCCGAGGCGCCCGCATCCTCCTGATCGACGTCCTGACCGTCTGAATGGTGTCGCCGCCGGGGGCGGCGTCGAGCCGCCGTGCGGGCCGGCCTCGACCCCGAGGCGCGCGAACTGCCGCACCGCGGTCATTCGACGGTACACCGTGCACGCGACACGGGAGCTTGCGAGTCCCGCAGTTACGCGTACGGCGAACCGGGGTTTCAGCCGGCGTGCCGGGGAACGTGCGCACCGGCTCCGTCGACCGCCCGGTCACGCGGTCGGGGTGCCGGACGCGGAAATGTCCCACGCCACCGGCACCCACGGTAGTCGGACTGCCTGGGAGCCCGCTGAACGTCCGCTCGACGACGACCGGTCCGGGCGGAACTCAGGCGCGGGCGTAGACCTCGGGCTTGAGCACCCCGACGTAGGGCAGCTCGCGGTAGCGCTCGCCGAAGTCGAGGCCGTAACCCACGACGAACTCGGTGGGGATGTCGAAGCCGACGTACTTGACCGGCACCGGGACCTTCACCGCGTCGGGCTTGCGGAACAGGGCCACCACCTCGACGCTGGCGGCCGACCGGGACTCCAGGTACCGCAGCAGCCAGGACAGGGTCAGGCCGGAGTCGACGATGTCCTCGACGACCACCACGTGCCGGCCGGCGATGTCCCGGTCGAGGTCCTTGAGGATGCGCACCACGCCGGAGGAGGTGGTGCCCTGGCCGTACGAGGAGATGGCCATGAAGTCCAGCTCGACGGGCGGACCCTGCCGACCCAGCGCGCGGGCGAAGTCGGCCATGAACATCACCGCGCCCTTGAGGACGCAGACGAGCAGCAGCCCGTCGGTGACCCCGGCGTAGTCCGCCGAGACCTGCTTGGCCAGCTCCGCCGTCTTCTCGCGGATCTGCGCCTCGGAGATGATCACGTGATCGATGTCGGCGTCGTACCAGGAGCCGTCAGCCATGGTCCTAGCCTGCCGTACGCCGGAGGGCCCGCGTCGGCGGGGCCGCCCCTTTCGGCGCGGTCCCGCCCCGAATTTTCCGGCACACCGGAACCAATCACCTCAGCAGGTACGGGATCGCCAGCGGCGGCCCTCCTCGGTGGGCTTCCAGTCGGCCGAGTCGCGGGTGTCGGCGGTCAGGCCGAACGCCGAGGCGGCGGTCAGCGCGGCGAGGAAGAGCAGGAACAGCAGGAACTGCATGGCGGCGCTCGCTTTCTCGCGATCTGCGTGGTTTTCGCCGCCGGTGCGCACCGGACTCATCCCAGTTTCCGCCCCGGCTCCGGGCCGGGACAGTGGCAGTCATGCCAGGTAACCTCGATTTCCTGCCAGGTTTCCGGTTACCCTCGTCACATGATTCGATCGGTGGCCGTCATCGCGTTGGACCAGGTGGCCGTCTTCGAGCTGGGCGTGCTCACCGAGGTCTTCGGCACCGACCGCACCGACGACGACTTCCCCGGCTACCGGTTCACCGTGTGCACCGCCGACGGCGACCCGGTCCGTACCGCCTCCGGGTTCGGCCTCACCCCGCACGCCGACCTCGCCCCGGTCGACGACGCCGACCTGGTCGCCGTGCCCGCGTACACCCAGGGGGGTGAGGTGCCCGAGGCGGTGCTGGCCGCGCTGCGCCGCGCCGCCGACCGGGGGGCGTACGTGTTCAGCGTCTGCTCGGCCGCGTTCGTGCTCGGCGCGGCCGGCCTGCTCGACGGCCGGGAGTGCACCACCCACTGGAAGTACGCCGACGAGCTGCAACGCCGGCACCCCTCGGCCCGGGTCCGGTGCAACAGCCTATACGTGGCCGACGGGCCGGTGCTGACCAGCGCCGGCACCGCCGCCGGCATCGACGCCTGCCTGCACCTGGTACGCCAGGAACACGGCTCGGTCACCGCCACCCGGCTGGCCCGGCGGATGGTGGTGCCCCCGCACCGCGACGGCGGCCAGTCCCAGTACGTGGAGGCGCCGATCCCGGCCACCCCCGACGCGCCCACCCTCGAACCGGTGCTGAGCTGGCTGGTGGGGCACCTGGACCGGCCCACCACCGTGGACGAGCTGGCCGCCCGTGCCGGCATGTCACCGCGGACCTTCGCCCGCCGGTTCCGGGCCGAGACCGGCACCACCCCGCACGACTGGCTGACCAACCAGCGGGTGCTGCTGGCCCGCCGACTGCTGGAGGAGACCCGGCTGAGCGTGGAGAGCGTCGCCGGCCGCTCGGGTTTCCCCGACGCCGCCGCCCTGCGCCACCACTTCGCCCGGCGGGTCGGCACCACCCCGCAGGGTTACCGCACCACCTTCCGCGACCGGGTCCCTACCGCCTGAGCCCGCCACCGCTGCGACACCGACCGCCCCGCCGGCCGGAAGCGCCAGGGGGTCAGTAGCCCAGCGCCGCGCCGTCGACCCGGGGCTCCGCGCCGGCCACCCAGCCGCCGGCCGGGGCCCGCCACAGCGCCTGGCCGTACCCGAAGACGGAAGGCTCGTCGGCGACGGTGACCTCGTGGCCCCGGGCGCGCAACCCCGCGACCAGGCCGGGCTCGGCCGCCAGGGCCGGCTCGACCAGCAGGGTCCGGCCGGCGTGCCAGTACCAGCGGGGGGCGTCGAGGGCGGCCTGCGGATCACGGCCGTCGTCGACGGTCGCCGCGACCAGCTGGACGTGCCCCTGCGGCTGCATGTGCCCGCCCATCACCCCGAACGGACCGACCGGTGCGCCGTCGCGGGTCAGGAAACCCGGGATGATCGTGTGGAAGGGCCGCTTGGCCGGCCCCACCAGGTTGGGGTGACCCGGGTCGAGGCGGAAACCGGTGCCCCGGTTCTGCAGGGCGAAACCGTGGCCGGGCAGCACCACCCGGGAACCGAACCCCAGGTAGGTGGACTGGATCAGGCTGACCATCAGCCCGTCGGCGTCGGCCGTGCAGAGGTAGACGGTGCCGCCCCGCTCGGGTGTGCCGGCCACCGGGTCGCCGGCCCGGTCGGTGAGCAGCGCCCGCCGCGCCGCCAGGTAGCCCGGGTCGAGCAGGCCGGCGGTCGGCACGTTCACGCGTTCCGGGTCGGCCACGTGGGCGTGCGCGTCGGCGAAGCCGAGCTTGACCGCCTCCACCTGCCGGTGCACCCGCTCCACCGGGTCGGCGACCGGGTCGAGGCCGTCGAGGACACCCAGCGCCGACAGCGCCGCCAACCCCTGCCCCGGCGGCGGCAGCTCCCACACCTCGTGCCCCCGGTAGCGCACGTGGACCGGGTCGACCCAGGCCGAGGTGTGCGCGGCCAGGTCGGCGGCGGTGAGGAAGCCACCGGTACGGGCGGCGTGCCGGTCCAGCGCCGCCGCGATCGTGCCCCGGTAGAAGTCCTCCGCGCCGGTGGCGGCGATCAGCCGCAGCGTCCGGGCCGCCGCCGGGTTGCGCCAGCGTTCGCCGGGTCGGGGTGCCCGACCGGCCACCGTGAAGACCCGGTCGAACTCGGTGAACTCGGCACCCGTCGGCACCGGCTGCGCCAGCGCCCGCGCCCAGGTGGCGGCGGTGCCGGTGGAGACCGGATGGCCGTGTTCGGTGTACCCGACCGCGTCGGTGAAGAGGTCGGCGAAGGACAGTACACCGAACCGGTCGTGCAGGTCCCGCCAGCCGGCCGGCGCACCGGGCACCGTCACCGGCAGCCAGCCCCGGGCGGGCATCGCCGGCCCGGACGCCTGCGCGCCACCGAGCGCCGCCACCGGTTCCGCCGCCACCCCGCCGGTGGCGGCCAGCACCACCTCCCGGGTCAGCCCGGCCGGTGACCGCCCGGCGGCGGCGAGACCGTGCAGCCGGTCGCCGTCCCAGACGATGGCGAACAGGTCACCGCCGATGTCGTTGGACGGCGGCTGCACCACGGTCAACGTGATCGCGGTGGCCAGCGCGGCGTCGACGGCGTTGCCGCCGCGCCGCAGCACGGCCAGGCCCGCCGCCGCCGCGAGCGGATGGCTTGTCGAGACGGCACCGTGCGGGGCGAACAGGGCACTGCGGGGGTACGCCATCAGCCCTGTCTACCGCACCTCCCGGCACCTCGGAGATCCGGAGCATCATGATCGAACTGCGAAAATGGAGACGACACGCCGAGCCGGATGCGCAAAACGGCAATCTGACCGCTCCTCACCGCCGGCAACCCGGGCGGCGGCGCACCGAGACGGCCGACGGTCCACGGCTCGGACGCGTTCAGCTGACGGACCCACGGCCGGGTGTGCTCAGTCGACGGGCACCAGCCGGCCGTCCCGGCGGCCGACACGTACCCCGCCCGGCAGCGCCGTCGCACCCTGCCCCCGCCAGGCGGTGACCAGCGCGTCCAGCGCGTCCACGTGCCGGTGCGAGAGCGCACCCGGCGGGGCCCCCAACTCCCGCGCCCAGGTGTGCAGCACCCGGCTCCGGACCGCACCCGGCAACCCGGCCAGCGCCACGACGGACAGGCCCCCACCGTCACGCACGGGCCGGTCGACGGCCACCCCGTCGGGCCGGGACTGCGGGGGGCCGAGGGCGGCGGCGGCCAGGTCGTCCAGCGCGGCGGTGTCGGCGGCGAGCATCCGGGCGGTACGCGCCAGGTTGTCCACCACCCCGCCGCCGAGCGCGGCGACCAGCGCCGGCAGCGCGTCGGCGCGGACCCGGGCCCGGGCGTACGACGGGTCGGTGTTGTGCGGGTCCTGCCAGGGGGCCAGGCCCAGCGCCGCGCACGCGTCGCGGGTCTGCGCCCGGCTGACGTCGAGCAGTGGGCGCAGCAGCGGTACCCCCTGCAGCTCCCGTCGGGCGGGCATCCCGGCCAGCCCGCGCGGGCCGGCCCCCCGGGCGAGCGCCAGCAGCACCGTCTCGGCCTGGTCGTCGCGGGTGTGCCCGAGCAGGACGGCGACCGCGCCGTGCCGCCGGGCCGCCGCCGTCAACGCCTGGTAGCGGGCCTGCCGGGCGGCCGCCTCGGGGCCACCGGGACGGCCGGCCACCGTCACCGGCACCGCCTCGACCGGATCGAAGCCGACCCGCCCCGCCCACTCCGCGACGGCGGTGGCCCGCTCGGCCGACCCGTCCTGCAGCCCGTGGTCGACGGTCACCAGACCGGCCGGGCGGCCGAGCCGGGACGCCACGAAGGCGGTGGCGGCGGCGAGAGCCAGCGAGTCCGCCCCACCCGAGCAGGCCACCAGCACCGGCCCGGCGGGAGGCAGCCCGGCCAGCACCCGACGGACCGCGACCCGTACGGCGGCGACCGCCGGATCGGGGGACGGCCCGCGAGCGGCGCCGGCACCATGCCGCCCGACGACGGCCGGCTTCCCGCTGCGGGGCCCGGTCAGCAGATCGGCGACGTGGGACCCGGTCGGTTCCTTCATCACGGGCCCGTCCGCCGGGTGGGCGGGGGCGGCCCGGTCACCGGGTCGGCGGGGGTGGGCCGGCCGGCCACCGGGTCAGCCGGCGGTCGGGGTGGCGCCGGCCGGGCCGTGCACCCGGGCCACCCAGGCGGCCGGGTCGCCCAGCTCGTCGAGCCGGGGCAGGGTCAGCGGCGAACCGAAGATCTTGTTGAAGCCGGGCATGCCGACCTGCTCGACCACGCCGTGCACGAACTTGCGGCCCTCGGCGTACTGGCGCATCTTGACGTCCACGCCGAGCAGCCGGCGGATCGCCTTCTCCAGCGGGTTGCCCGCCTCGCGGCGGCGGTTGAACCCCACCCGGATCCGCTCCACGCTGGGGATGACCTGCGGGCCGACGCCGTCCATCACAAACTCGGCGTGCCCCTCCAGCAGGGTCATCAGCGCGGTGAGCCGGTCCAGCACGGCCCGCTGCGCCGGGGTCTGCACGATGTCCAGCACGCTGGTGCGGCTGTCCGGGTCGCGGACCGCGTCCGAGAGGGTGGACACCCCCCGGCGCAGCCGCTCGACCAGGTGCTCGGTGCCCTGCGAGGCGTCCACGAACGCCTGCACCTCACCGAGGAAGTACGCCCGCATCCACGGCACGGCGGTGAACTGGGTGCGGTGGGTGACCTCGTGCAGGCAGACCCAGAGCCGGAAGTCGCGCGGGTCGGCCCCGAGCTTGCGTTCCACCTCGACGATGTTCGGCGCGACCAGCAGCAGCTGCCCCGGGTCGGCCGAGAAGACCTCGTACTGGCCGAGCACCCGACCGGAGAGGTACGCCAGCACGGTGCCGGCCTGCACCCCGGTGAGCCGGGAGCCGACCGCCTCGGTGAGCGCGCCGGGCGGCTTGTCGCCGGAGAGCCGGCTGACCAGTGGCGTGATCACCTCACGCAGGCCGGCGATGTTGGTGGCCGCCCAGTCGCGCCGGTCCACCACCCGCACCGGCGGGTGGCTCACCTGCGGGCGCAGCCCCGTGTAGTCGGCGACGTGCCCGGCCGCCTCGTCGGTGAGTCGGCGCAGATCGCCGACCACCCCGGTCGCCTCCGCGTACGACACGCGGGGGCCCGACTTGCTCAGCGCCCCAGCGGTGGCGGCGGCCAGATCCCAGTCCACGAACTGCGCCATGCCACCCACCGTACCCGCGCCGCGACACCCCGGCCGGTTGCGCGCGTCCGGGCTGCCCTGCGGCCGGGCCGACGCGTCCCACCGGCCGGGCGGTCCCCGCCCACCCGGGGCAGTCGGGTGCCGTCGCTCAGCGGCAGCCGCAGCCGGCCAACGCGCCGGCGATCCGGTCCAGTGCCGCCCGGGTGACCTCCGGGTCGCCGGCCGGGGCCCGGTCGGTGAGCACCGCGAACGTGAGCAGCCGGCCGTCGCGGGTGGTGACCAGGCCGGCGATGGCGTGCACCCCGGTCAGGGTACCGGTCTTGGCCCGGACCACGCCGGCCCCGGCGACGGTCTCCGTCGACTCGTAGCGGGTGCCGAGGGTGCCCGACCAGGCGGCCACCGGGAGACCGCCGAAGATCGCGGTCAACTCCGGGTGGGTGCCGTTGCCGGCCACCGCGATCAGGTCGGTGAGCAGCGACGGGCTGATCCGGTTGCTGCGGGACAGCCCGCTGCCGTCGGCGAGGCTGATCTCGTCGGCCGGCAGCCCCAGCTCGCCGATCACCTCGTCCGTCGCCGCCGCGCCACCGGCGAAGGACGCCTGCTGGTTGCGGGCCAGGGCGACCTGGCGGGCCAGGGCCTCGGCGATCACGTTGTCGCTGTCGGTGATCATGATGTCGACCAGCCGGACCATCGGCAGCGACTCGACCTTGCCCAGCTCGGTGCCGGGCGCCGGCGTGCCGGCCGCCGTCGCGCCACCCGCCGCCGGGGCGGTGCCCCGGACCACCCCTCCCTGGGGCAGGCCGAGCAGCCGGGCGAAGGAACGGCCGGCGGCCAGGTCGGGCTCGGCGTAGCGGGTGGCCGCGCCGTGGCTGTCGACGAAGTTCTTCCGTGCCCCCACCGGGTCCCGGCGCGCGCCGTCGGTCATCAACGCGGTGATCGACGCGCCGAACCCGCCGGTCGGGATGTCCGCGTCCCAGCCGGGACCGTGGACCGGGCCGGGGAAGAGCGTGGAGTCGACCACCACCCGGGTCGGGGCGGTGCCGCCGAGGGCCTGCTTGACCTGAGCGGCGAGCGCGTCGAGGCGGGCCGCACCGGGGTAGAAGCCGTTTTTGTCCACGGCCAGCGTCGGGTCGCCCCCGCCGACCAGCACCACCTCGCCCGGGTTCGCCCCGGCCACCGCCCGGGTGGCGATCCGGTAGCCGGGCCCCCGCGCCTTCAGCACGGTCACCCCGGTGGCGAGCTTGGTGACCGAGGCGGGCACGGTGGCGTCGTCGCCGCCCTTGGCGTACAACGATTCGCCGGTGACCACGTCGGCCACGGAGAGGTTGACCCGGCTGCCCAGGGCGGCGGCGGTGGTCAGCGGCTCCACCGCGGCGCGTACCCCGGCGGCGGTCGGTGCCGGTGCGGTGGTGTCGGGGCCGGCGAGCACCGGGGACGGGTCGGGCTCGGGCGGTCGCGCGGCGGGCGACGGGGTGCTGTCCGCCCCGCCCAACCAGCCGGCGACCGGGCCCGGACGGAGCACCGCCGCAGCTCCGGCCAGACCCGCCAGCACCACGACGACCAGCAGCGCCGGCACCCACCGCCGACGCCGACGCGGTGGACCGGCGGGCGGCGGGCCACCGTCCGACGGCGCGGCGGGCGGCGTGGAGCCGGGACGGGCCGACGGCTCCGGACGGGGCGGCGACGCCACGACCGGGTGGGCGGCGACCGGGGCCGAGCCCCGGTGCGGAGGGACCGACGCGGAGCCGGACGCCGGAGCGGCCGAAGCCGGGGCGGCCGGCGCGGCACCGGACGGGGGGAACGGGGGCGAGACCGGGGCGGACCCGACGGCCGGCCGGCCGTCGGTCGCGGACGGTGCACGCCAGATCGGCGGTGGCGGGTGCTCGCCGGACCGACCGGTGACCGGTGGCTCGGGCGTCGACCCGGGGCGACGGGGGACGTTCGCGTCGGGCACCGAGACCCGACCGGTGGCACCGCCGCTCACGGACCGGCCCGATCCCCGGCCGTCAACCCCCTCCGGGCGGTAGTGTGAATCTTCCCTCCCCACGACCCCCTCCTCCCGCCGCCGAACTCGCCTGGGTGACACTACTTCGGTCCGAAGACTATGCGGCGTCCGGAGCCGACGGGTGGCCATTCATCCGTACCGGGGCGTCAGTGGTTCCGTTCAGCCAGCGTGGGCAGACGAGGGAGCGTGGGAGATGGATTTCGACGTCACGGTTGAGATCCCGAAGGGTCACCGAAACAAGTACGAGGTGGACCACGCGACGGGCCGGATCCGGCTGGACCGCACCCTGTTCACGTCGACCCAGTACCCGGCCGACTACGGCTTCATCGAGGGCACCCTCGGCGAGGACGGCGACCCGCTGGACGCGCTGGTGCTGGTCCCCGAGCCGACCTTCCCGGGCTGCCTGATCCGCTGCCGCACCATCGGCATGTTCCGGATGACCGACGAGAAGGGCGGCGACGACAAGGTCCTCTGCGTCCCCTACGAGGACCCCCGCCAGGAGCACCTGCGCGACATCCACCACCTGGGCGAGTTCGACCGGCTGGAGATCCAGCACTTCTTCGAGGTCTACAAGGACCTCGAACCGGGCAAGTCGGTCGAGGGCGCGACCTGGGTCGGCCGGGTCGAGGCCGAGGCCGAGGTGCTCGCGTCCTACCAGCGGGCCCGCGACGCCGAGGCGCAGGGCGGCGGGCACTGACCCACCGGCCGCCGGCCGTCCGCGAGAGGCCCGGACCGCCCGGTCCGGGCCTTCGTCGTATCCCGCCGGCGCAGGTCAACCCAGCAGGCCCCGGGCCGCGTCGTAGAGGTCCAGCACCGCGCAGGCCACCGGGACCACCGCCACCACCAGCGCGGTGTCGGTCAGGTCGGCCACCCGACCGAGGTACGGCGAGACCGGCCGCCGGGCGTACGTCGTACCGGCGGCGACGGCGAGCAGGGCGACGACCAGCCCGCCCCCGGCCAACGCCAGCAGCCCGGGAGCACCGGGCCGGCCGGCGAGCACCGCCCCGAGCACCGCGAACCCGGCCAGCCCGGCCGTGACCGGTGGCACCCGGTGCCGGACGGCCACGAACAGCCGGGACCGCAGCAGCAGCACCCCCGCGCCGACGGCCACCAGCACCCTCCCGGCGAGCCCACCGTCGACGGCGAGCACCAGCGCGGCGGCCACCACCGCGACCGCGTGCCCGAGCAGCATCCCGGTCAGCATCTCCTCGCTGCGGGCCACCGCCGCGTGCACCCGGGCCCGGTCCGGCAGGTCCCGTACGCCGTCCGGGCCGCCCGTCGGGCCGGCCGGCAGGGTGATCGGTGGCAGCGGCACCTTGCCCAGGCGGATCGCCAGCAGGGGCAGCGCCCCGAGGACGAAGACCATGACGCAGAGCAGCACGGCGGCGGTGCCGGCCGGGTCGAGCAGCAGCCCGCCCAGGCCGGCGGACGCGCCCACCGCCCCGGCCGTCGCGCCGGCCACGAAGACCCGCAGCCGGGTGGCGACGCCGAGCAGGCCCAGCACGGCGGCCAGGAGCAGCGCCACCGCACCGGCGAGCAGCTCGGGTGCACCGAGCCAGGGTAGTGGCCGGAACACCCCCACCGGGTCGCCCGAGCTGACCGCGAGCGCGCCGGCCGCGGCGGCGTACGGCAGGGCGTAGCCGCCGAGGGTGGCCCCGGCAGGGCCGTCACCCCACGCCCGGGAGGCGGTGGTGGCGGCGAGGCTGAGCAGCAGCGCCACCGCGCCCGCGGCGGGCCAGGCGGCGGGCTGTCCCGGCCCGGCGGCCAGCACGGCGAGCAGTCCCACGGCGAGCGGGACGCCCGCACCGGCCAGCACGGCCGCCCGGGTCGTCGCCGGCGACCAGGCCGCCCCCCGGCGACGTGCGCCGTCGGCGATGGCCTCGACCACGTCGTCGTACTCCAGTTCGGGCCACTGGTCGTGGGCGGGCACCAGGTGCAGCACCTCGCCGTCGCGTACCCCCTGCGGCAGCAGTGGCTGCGCGGTCACCAGCACCGCCCCGTCGGTACGCCGCAGCACCCAGCCGCCGTGCCGCTCGCCGTCGTCGGCCAGCCCCTCCCCGGCGTGCCGCAGCACCTCGGGCAACAGCTCGGCCAGGGGGACCTGCTCCGGCAGGGCCACGTCGACGCGTCGCCCCGGCGCGCTGATGGTGACCCTGGCCAGCCCGATGGTCATCGACTGGACTCCATATCGATAGGAGGTGGCGGCTGACGGACGACGCGCACTTTACCTACGATGAGCCAGGTTCGGGTTACCGAGCGCCACAGGGAGGTGGATTTGTCCACTGTCGTCATCAGGCGGCCACCGCGCCGGCCCGCCCCGGAGATCCCGGTCGGCGAGCTGCCCGTGGAGGGTCCGCCGGAGATCCCGGTGCTCACCGGCGGGCGCTGGCAGCAGGCGCTGATGGTGCTGCCGATGCTGGGCGGCACGGTGGCGATGGCGATGATGTTCGGTCGCGGTGGCGGCGCCTACTCGTACGTGGTGGGCGGGATGTTCGGGCTCTCCTCGGTGGCGATGCTGATGACCTCCTGGGGCAGCGCCTCGGGCAGCCCGCGGAAGTCGGAGATGATGGCCGCCCGCCGGGAGTACCTGCGGCACCTGACCACCCTACGGCGACGGGTCCGGCAGACCGCCCGGCAGCAGCGGGCCGGGCTGTACTACCGGCATCCCGATCCGGACCGGCTCTGGTCGACGGTGGACAGTCACCGGGTCTGGGAACGCCGCCCCGGCGACCCGGACTTCGCCGTGGTACGGGTCGCCGTCGGGCCGCAGACGCTGGCCACCCCGCTGGTGCCGCCGGTCACCCGGCCGCTGGAGGAGCTGGAGCCGATGACCGCGGGGGCGCTGCGGCGGTTCCTCGACGCGTACTCGGTGGTGCCGGACCTGCCGGTGGCGCTGTCGCTGCGCAGTTTCGCCCGGGTCTTCCTCCGGGGTGGGCAGCCGGCCGGCCCCGGCGGGGCGGCGGAGAGCGTCGGCGGCGGGTCGCCCGACGCTCAGGCGTTGGCCCGCGCGATGCTCGTCCAGCTCGCCGTCTTCCACGCCCCCGACGAGCTGCTCGTCGCCGTCTGCGCCGGCCCGGAACGGCGTCGGCACTGGGAGTGGGTGAAGTGGCTGCCGCACGCCCACCACCCGAGCAGGGTCGACGCGCTGGGCCCCGTCCGGCTGGTCACCAGCTCCGCCGTCGACCTGGAGCGGCTCCTCGGCGACGTGCTGGCCAGCCGGTCCCGGTTCAGCCCGGCCGGGCCGGCCACCGACGGCCCGCACGTGGTGGTGCTCCTCGACGGGGGTGACCTGACCGACGCCACCGAACTGACCGGCGACGGCGGCATCGACGCGGTGACCGTGCTCGACCTGGACACCCCGGCACCGCGCCTGCTGGACCGGTTCGCCCTGCTGCTGGAGGTGCGCGCCGGACGGCTGCACTCCTGGTCGGCCGAGGGGCACGCCGAGGTGGGCACCGCCGACCGGCTGGACGTGGTCGACGCGGAGGCGGTCGCCCGGCGGCTCGCCCCGCTGCGGCTCGCCGCCGTCACCCGGGGCACCGAGGCCGCCCCCGGGGCCGAACCCGGCCTGCCCGAGCTGCTCGGGCTGGGCGACCCGGAGGGGTTCACCGCCGACCAGGGCTGGCTGCCCCGCTCGCCCCGGGACCGGCTGCGGGTGCCGATCGGGGTGGGCCCGGACGGCGGCGCGGTCGAGCTGGACCTCAAGGAGTCGGCGCAGGACGGGATGGGCCCGCACGGGCTGCTGATCGGGGCGACCGGTTCCGGCAAGTCGGAGCTGCTGCGCACCCTGGTCCTGGCGTTGGCCGCCACGCACAGCTCGGAGCAGCTCAACTTCGTCCTGGTCGACTTCAAGGGTGGGGCCACCTTCGCCTCCTTCGACCGGCTGCCGCACACCGCCGCCGTGATCACCAACCTGGTCGACGCGCTGCCGCTGGTCGACCGGATGGTGGACGCCATCAACGGTGAGCTGATGCGCCGCCAGGAGCTGCTGCGCCGGGCCGGCAACTTCGCCAGCCTGCGCGACTACGAGCGGGCCCGGGCGGCCGGCGCGCCACTGGCCCCGCTGCCGTCGTTGCTGCTGGTCTGCGACGAGTTCTCCGAGCTGCTGTCCGCCAAGCCCGACTTCATCGACCTGTTCGTGCAGATCGGCCGGCTGGGCCGGTCCCTCGGCGTGCACCTGCTGCTGGCCAGCCAGCGGCTGGAGGAGGGGCGGCTGCGCGGGTTGGACACCCACCTGTCGTACCGGATCGGGTTGCGGACCTTCTCGGCGCTGGAGTCCCGCACGGTGCTCGGCGTGCCGGACGCGCACGAGCTGCCCCGCTCCCCCGGACACGGCTACCTGCGCGCCGGCACCGACCCGCTGGTCCGGTTCCGGGCCGCGTACGTGTCCGGCCCGCTGCGCCGGCACGGCGGCCCGGCCGGGGGCGGGGCCGGTGGGGCGGCCCGGCTGCTCACCTTCTCCACCCATCTGGTGCCGGTGCCCGAGCCGGCCGCCCCGGTCACCCCACCGGTCGTCGGGGACGAGGCGGGGAGTCTGCTCGACACGCTGGTCGGCCGGTTGGCCGGGCAGGGGCCGCCGGCGCACCAGGTGTGGCTGCCGCCGCTGGACCTGGCGCCCACCCTGGACGAGCTGCTCGGCCCGCCCGCCGTCGACCCCGACCGGGGTCTGGGCTTCGCCAACCCGGAGCTGCACGGCGGCCTCCAGGTGCCGGTGGCGGTGGTCGACAAGCCGTACGAGCAGCGCCGGGACGTGCTGTGGCTGGCCCTGGGCGGGGCGGCCGGGCACGTGGCCGTGGTCGGCGCGCCGCAGAGCGGCAAGTCGCACGCGTTGCGGACGCTGGTCTGCGCGCTGGCGCTCACCCACACGCCGACCGAGGCGCAGGTCTACTGCCTGGACTTCGGCGGCGGCGGGTTGACCGCGCTGCGGGAGCTGCCGCACGTGGGCGGGGTCGCCGGCCGGGCCGACCCGACGGTGGTCCGGCGTACGGTCGGGGAGGTCGCCACCCTGCTGGCCGAGCGGGAACGCCGCTTCACCGAGCTGGGCGTGGAGTCGATGGCGGCGTGGCGCAACCGGCGGCGGGAGCTGGCCGCCGCCGGTCAGCCCCCTGTCGACCCGTTCGGTGACGTGTTCCTCGTCGTCGACGGCTGGGCCACCCTGCGCGGCGAGTACGACGACCTGGAACCCCTGATCACCGACCTGGCCACCCGGGGCCTGTCGTACGGGGTGCACGTGGTGGCCAGCGCGGTGCGCTGGCTGGATTTCCGGCCCGGCATCCGGGACCTGTTCGGGTCCCGGATGGAGCTGCGCCTGGGTGACCCGTCCGACTCGGTGGTGAAGCGGGTGGCGGCGGCCGGCGTGCCGGAGCAGCCGGGGCGGGGGATCACCGCGCAGAGCCTGCACTTCCTCACCGCCCTGCCGCAGCTCACCGGCGGGGACACGGCGGATCTGGTCAAGGCGGTCGCGGGGGCCTGGTCGGGGCCGCCCGCCCCCCGGGTGCGGCTGCTCCCCCCGGTGCTGCCCTACGCCGACCTGGACACCACCGCCGGTGCCGGGCTGGCTTTCCCGATCGGGATCGCCGAGGCGGACCTGCGCCCGGTGCTGCTCGACTTCGCCACCGAGCCGCACTTCGTGGTCTTCGGCGACGCCGAGTGCGGCAAGTCGTCGTTCCTGCGGGCGCTGGCCACCTCGATCGTCACCCGGTTCACCCCGGAGCAGGCCCGGGTGATCCTGGTCGACTACCGGCGCAGCCTGCTCGGCACGGTCGAGACCGACCACCTGATCGGGTACGGCACGGCGGCGGCGCACACCACCGAGCTGATCGATTCGGTCGCCGGCTACATGCGGGGGCGGCTGCCCGGCCCGGAGGTCACCCCGGCCCAGTTGCGGGACCGTTCCTGGTGGTCCGGCCCGGAGTTGTTCATCCTGGTCGACGACTACGACCTGGTGGCCAGCGGCCCGGCGAACCCGCTGCGCGGGCTGGAGGAGCACCTGCCCCAGGCCCGGGACGTCGGCCTGCACCTGGTGCTGGCCCGCCGCTGCGGTGGCGCGGGCCGGTCCCAGTACGAGCCGGTCGTGCAGCGGTTGCGGGAGTTGTCCACCGCCGGGCTGGTGATGAGCGGCAGCCCCGACGAGGGGCAGCTCGTCGGGGCGGTCCGCCCCGGCCCGCTGCCGGCGGGGCGTGGTCGGTTGGTCACCCGACGCGAGGGGGTCCGCCTCGTTCAACTGGCACATCTGCCGCCACCGTGATCCGGGTGTGCCGGAACGTGCCGTGTCGGCACCCGGAACCGGTAATCTCCGAGCAGCATGTGTCCCACGTGATGAATGGCTGACGATGTGACCAGGGTTCGGCAGGGCTCCCCGACGGCGCTGCACCGGTTCGCCGGGCGGGCGCTGCTCGGTGTCGCGGCGACCACCGTCACCGTGCTCGGCACGGCCCCGCCTCCCGCGTCCGCCGCGCCCCCGCCGTCGTCCACCCTGGTCGGGGCGCTGGTCGGCAGTCCGCTGGCCGAGCCCGACTTCGCCCCGGTCCAGGCGCGTGCCGACCGGGTCCGCGACGACCAGTTCCAGCTCGACGAGTTGAACGCGGCCACCGCCTGGCGTACCTCGACCGGGCGTGGCGTCACGGTGGCGGTGATCGACTCCGGGGTGGACGGCAACCACCCCGACCTGGTCGGCCAGGTGCTGCCCGGCATGGACCTGGTCTCCCCCGGCGGCGGTGCGGAGCCGGACCCGGTGGGGCACGGCACGACGGTGGCCAGCCTGATCGCCGGGCGGGGCGACGACCGGCGGGGTGTGGTCGGGCTCGCGCCGAACGCGCGCATCCTGCCCGTCCGGGTGCTCGACGACGAGAACCGGTACGACGACGCGATGATCGTCGCCAAGGGCGTGCGCTGGGCGGTCGACAACGGCGCCCGCGTGATCAACCTGTCCCTGGGCGGCAGCGGCGACAGCCCGGCCCTGGCCGCCGCGCTGGACTACGCGTTCGCCCGGGACGTGGTGGTGGTGGCCTGCACCGGCAACGTCGCCACGTCCACCACCTCGAAGGTCTGGTATCCGGCCCGGGAGCCGGGCGTGATCGCGGTGGCCGGTCTGGAACGCGACAGCGAGAACCTCTGGTCCGGTTCGATCACCGGTCACGCCACCACGTTGACCGCACCGGCGACCGGCCTGGTCGGGGCCCGCCCGCCGAGCAACTACTGGGGCGTGCAGGGCACCAGCTTCGCCGCGCCGCTGGTGACGGCGACCGCCGCCCTGGTCCGCGCCCGCTACCCGGACATGTCCGCCGGGGACGTGGTGAACCGGCTGCTGAGCACCGCGAAGGACATCGGGCCGGTCGGCCGGGACGACCGTTTCGGGTACGGCCTGGTCGACCCGGTGGCCGCGCTCACCGCCGACGTGCCGCTGATCGGCTACAACCCGCTGGACGACAACGACTCCCCCGGTGTGGTCGGGTTCGGGCCGGCCCCCGGCTCCGCCGAGGACGCCCGCGCCGGTGGGACCGGCAGCGACCCGCTCGGGTTCGCCGCGCCCCGCCAGCAGACCCGGTGGACGGCACAGCCCGCCGGTGGTGCCGGCGAGGACGCCCCCCGTCGGCTGTGGACGGGTGTCGCCGTCGTGGCCGCCCTGGTCACCGGGGTCGCGATGATGGTCCGCCGGTTCCGGCTGCGGGGTCGCTGAGCCGGGCCTGATCTCGGGTCCGGGTGGGTAGAGCAGGTCGCATGAGTTCCTCCGGTCCGCGTACCTCCGTATCGCCGTCGGCCCGGTCCTGGCGGGACCGCCGCCTGGACCGGGACCATTCGCTCGGGTTGCGGCTGACCCTGGCGTCGGTGGCGGCGTTCCTGGTGCTGGTGCCGTTCGCGCTGCTGGCGGTGCTGGTGGTCGGGGCCTGGCCGCCGTTGCACGACCTGGACGCGGCGGTCACCGACGCCCTGCACCGGTTCGCCGCCGACCATCCGCTGTGGGTGCGGGTGATGACGGCGTGGACGCACCTGGCCTCACCGGGGCCGCTGCGGGTGGCCGCGCTGGTCGTGGTGGTGGGGCTGTGGCGTCGCGGGGCCCGCCGGCTGGCGCTCTGGGTGGTCACCACGATGGTCGTCGGCGGGGCGCTGGGGGCGGTGTTGAAGCTGCTCGTCGGCCGGGACCGCCCGGAGCTGCTCGAGCCGGTGGCGCGGGCCGCCGGGTACTCCTTCCCGTCCGGGCACGCGCTGAACGCCACCCTCGCAGCGGGGGTGCTGCTGCTGGTGTTCCTGCCGTTCACCCGGGGCCGTCCGGCGGCGCGGGTGGCGCTGTGGACGATTGCCGTGCTGCTGGTCGGGGTGACCTGCCTGAGTCGGGTGGCGTTGGGCGTGCACTGGGTCAGCGACGTGCTCGGCGGCTGTCTGCTGGGGGTGGCGGTGGTGGCGGCCACCGCAGCGGGGTTCCGTACCTGGCGGGAGCGGGTCGGGTTGCCGGGCGGCCGGGCCACGGTCGACGGGGTCGCGCCGGAGCAGACCGACCCGCACGCGTAGCGACCCTGCGGTCCGGGTACTGGGCGGCCATGTCCGCCATCGCTGCGCAGGTCGCCAAGCGGGTGCTCCTTCCGGTGACCCTGCTGCTCTCGTTCATGGTCCTGCTCGGGCTGCTGGTGACCCGGGTCCTCGACGACGTCTGGCCGTTAACCGTGGAGGACGCGGTCAACCGCGAGCTGGCGGCCGACCGGACGGCCGGGTGGAACGACGTCTCGCTGGTGTTCAGCACGCTGGCCAGCACCCAGCTGATCGTGGTGGTCACCGTGCTGGTGGCGCTGGTGCTCCGGCTGGTGCTGCACCGCTGGCGGGAGCCGCTGTTCCTGTGCGCGGCGGTGTCCGCCCAGGCGCTGGTCTTCCTGCTCACCACGATGGCGATCGACAGGCGTCGGCCGGCGGTGGAGCACATGGACGTGTCCCCGCCGACGTCGAGTTTCCCGTCCGGGCACACCTCGGCGGCGGTCGCCCTGTATGTCGGCATCGCGCTGCTGCTGGCGTTGCGGGCCCGGAGCACCGCCGGCAAGGTCACCTGGTGGACGTTGCTGGTGCTGGTCCCGGTCGGGGTGGCGCTGACCCGGATGTACCGGGGGATGCACCACCCGAGCGACGTGGTGGCGTCCTTCGTCAACGGCGGCACCTGCGTGGCGATCATGGCACGGGCGGTGCTCGACAGGTCGCTGACCTGGGGTCGGGCCAAGCTGCCCGGCCTCACCCCGGCCGGCGGTGACGCCCCGGCCACCGCGCCGGCCGCCGGCTGACCCCGCCGGCCCTGCCGCGTCGGTGAAACGGCACCCCGGCCCCGACCGGTCGGGGCACGTCCGGGGGCTCAGGTGCAGTCGCCGGTGCCCACTCCCCGGGTACGCTCCGCGCCGGCCAGCGCCACCGGCCGGGCCTCCTCGGCGGTCACCGCGAAGCCGGTGTTCGGGTCGTCCGCCGCCGCCGCGAAGATCACCCCGAGCACCAGCCCGTTGGAGGAGACCAGTGGCCCGCCGGAGTTCCCGCTGCGCACCAGCGCCCGGATGGTGTAGATCTCCCGGTTGACCTTGCTGGCGTTGTAGATGTCCGGGCCCTCGATCCGGTCGACGTCACGGATACGGGCCGGGCGGGCGTCGTACGGGCCGTCGAGCGGGAAGCCCAGCACGATCGCGTCCGCGCCGCTGCCGGCCTGCCCGGCGGCGAAGCGCAGGGACGGACCGGGCAGCCCCGGCACGTGCAGCACGGCGAGGTCGCGGTCCGGGTCGTAGACGACGACCACGCCGTCGTACCGTTCGCCGCGCAGTTCGACGGCGACGGAGCGGGTGCCGGCGACGACGTGCGCGTTGGTCATCACCCGGTCGTCGGCGTAGACGAAGCCGGAACCCTCGATCCGGCGCGAGCAGCTCGGCGCGGACCCGAGCACCTTCACCACCGCCCGCTGACTGTTCGCCACCACCTGCGAGCCGGCCAGCGCCGGGTCCGGCGGGGCGACCTGTCGGGCCGAGGTACGCCCCAGCCCGTTGAAGACGTCGGGGAACCCGTTGGTGTCGACGGTGTCGCGCAGCGCCGTGGACAGTTCCTGGGCCTGGTCGGGCAGGACCCGGTCGACCACGGTCAGCAACGCGCTGTTCTTGACCGAGGCGGCCAGCCAGGGCAGCGACGAGGAACCCAGCGGCACGGCGACCAGCCAGGCCACCAGCATCACCGCGAGGATCGAGACGAACGCGCCGCCGATGTCGTCGGCCCGCTTGGCGACGTCGTTGGTGATCGTGCGCCGCAGGTGGGAGCCGAGCCAGCCGGCCAGCGCCTGGCCGAGGACGGCGAGCCCGAAGACGGCGACCAGGCTGACCAGCACCCGCGTCCCGCTGTCGATGAACTGGCGGGCCAGCATCGGCCCGAGCTGGAGGCCGATGAGCGCGCCCAGGAAGAACCCGGAGAACGACAGCGCCCCGATGACGAAGCCCTGACGGTATCCGCTGATCGCGAACACGAGCATGAGCAGGAGCAGAACGAGATCCACGGCCGACACCGGTCAAGGGTACGTGCACCGGACACCGGTACGACGCAGCGGCTGCGGAACGTAACGGTCAGGTCAGCGGACCGGCCAGTTCGTCGGCTTTGTCGGTGCCGGCGGAGGGGGCCGGGGTGGCCCCGGTCGGCGGCAGTTCGACCACCCGCGACCGGGGCCACGGACGGGCCCACCCGGCCATCTCCAGCAGCGCGGCGAGCACCCCGGCGGTGAAGCCCCAGACCAGCATCCCCCGGACGGAGAACGCCGGGCCGGTCCAGCCGCTGGGGTGGCGGACCCGCATCCGGTTGGCCGGGTCGACCAGTTCGGCGACGGGCAGCCGGGCGACGTGCGCCACCTCGGCCGGTTCCCGGGGGTGCACCGGGTGCGGGCTGTGCCACCAGGCGAGCACCGGGGTGACCACGAACTCGCTTACCGGAATCCAGAGCCTCGGCAGTTCGGCGAGGACGGTCACGCTGGCCGGGTCGAGGTCGACCTCCTCGTTGGCCTCGCGCAGGGCGGTGGCCCGCGCGTCGGCGTCCCCCGGGTCGGCCGCGCCGCCGGGGAAGGCCGGCTGGCCGGCGTGGTTGCGCAGGGTGGCGGCCCGCTGGAGGACCAGCACGTCGGGACCGACGCCGGGCTCCTCGCCGAGCAGCACCAGCACCGCGCTCTCCCGGCCGCCCTGCTCGGGGGTGGTCAGCCGGGTGAAGTCCTCGGCCCGGGCGGTGCCGAGCCGGCCCAGCAGCGGATCGAACCAGGACGGCGGACGGCGGTTCATCGGGTCGACCCGGCACCGACGGTCGGCCTCACGCGGGCACCACCAGGCCGAGGTGCCGGCGGACGAGGTCGGCGAGGCGGGCGTCGTCGAGGGCGCCGGAGGTGTCGGTGTGCCTGATCCGTCCCTGCGCGTCCACCAGCAGGGTCAGCGGCACCGCCGTGCGGCGCAGCTCCCGTTGCAGGGCCTCGCCCTGGTCGAACAGGACCGGGAAGCGGATGCCGAAGTCCTCGCCGATGGCCTGTGCGCCGTCCCGGCTGTCCCGGCTGTTCACCCCGATCACCTGGAGCTGGCCGGCGGCGCGGACGCTGAGCCGTTGGAAGGCCGGCAGTTCCTGGCGGCAGGGCGGGCACCAGGAGGCCCACACGTTGATCACGGCCGGGCCGTGGATGTCGCGCAGCTTCACCGGGGCTCCGCCGGTGAAGCAGGAGAGCACCAGTTCGGGCAGTGGGCTGCCGCCGCCGTCGGCCGCAGCCGGGCTGCCGGCCGTACCGCTGCCGTCGCCGGCACGGGCGGACCCGGTGGGGGCGGCCGGGCCGGTCAGGGTGGCGCAGTCGGCGAACGGCGAGGGGCGGGCGGCGCGGGTGGGGCCGGCTGCGGGGCCCTCCCCGCCGGTGGTGGCGGTGCAGCCGGCGAGCGCCAGCAGCACCGGGACGAGCAGTGCGGCGAGCCGGGGTTTCACGGTGCCTCCGCGGCGGCGGCCTGCGCGGGCACCAGCTCCGGGTCGACCCCGGCGGCGACCGCGAGGTCCCGGGCGCGGGGGCCCTTGAGCAGCTTGGCGGCGGCGGCCGGCTCGGTCGGCCCGAGCCCGTACGACGGGCAGAGCCGGGTGAGGGTGCACGCCCCGCAGGCGGGCTTGCGGGCGTGGCAGACCCGCCGGCCGTGGAAGATGATCCGGTGGGAGAGCATGGTCCACTCCCGCTTCGGGAACATCGCCCCGATCTCGTGTTCGATCTTGACCGGGTCGGTCTGGATGGTCAGCCCCCACCGCTGCACCAGCCGCTGGAAGTGGGTGTCGACGGTGATCCCCGGGACGTCGAAGGCGTTGCCGAGGATGACGTTGGCCGTCTTGCGGCCGATCCCGGGCAGCGTCACCAGGTCGGCCAGCCGGCCGGGGACCCGGCCGTCGTACCGCTCGGTCAGGGCCTGGCCCAGCTTGATCAGCGAGTCGGTCTTGTTGCGGTAGAACCCGGTCGGCCGGATCAGCTCCTCCAGCTCGCCCCGGTCGGCCCCGGCGTAGTCGGCGGCCGTGGGGTAGCGGGCGAACAGCTTCGGGGTGACCTCGTTGACCTTCTTGTCGGTGCACTGCGCGGAGAGGATCGTGGCGACGGCCAGCTCCAACGCGGTGGTGTGGTCCAGTTCGCAGTGGGCGTCCGGGTGTGCCTCGGTCAGCGCCCGGCCGATCCGCCGGGCACGCCGGGTGCGGCCGAGATCCGTCTCGACCCGGCCGGGAGAGCTGATGGTCACGCCGGCCAGCCTACGTCGCCGCCCCGACGGGCCGCCGGAGCACGCCCCCGGGGTCAGTCGGCGTCGGGCGGGCTGATCTTCCCCTTGGTGTCGAACCGGGCGGCGGTACGCGGGAAGTCGTTGGTGCTGAGCTGCTTGACCAGGCCGAGCCCCTGCCCGGCGGGGTCCATCCCCGGCTTGCCCACCGAACTCATCCTGGTGGAGGTGAACGAGCCATCGGCGAAGCTGCCGTCGGGCTTGAGCGACACCTTCAGCACCCCGCCCCAGCCGAGCCGGCCGGTCGGGTTGAGCGACCGGGCGCCCCCGGCGAAGTTGCCCAGGCTGTACGCGATCAGCCGCCCCTGGTAGAACTCCATCCCGCGCAGCACGTGCGGGCCGTGCCCGACGATCAGGTCGGCCCCGGCGTCGATCATGGCGTGGGAGAACTTCACCGGGTCGCCCCGGTTCTCGCCGAGGAACATCTCGGTGCCGGGGCGGACCCGGGTCTTGTCCGACCCCTCGGCCCCCATGTGCACCTGCACCACGACCAGGTCGGCCATGGTGGCGGCCTTCTCGACGACCCCCTTGGCGGCGTCGATGTCGACCAGGCTGTTGGACCACGGGTACGACGAGAAGCCGGCCACCGCGACCTTCACCCCCCCGACCTCGACCACGGTGATCTGGTCGGGCGCGCCGGTGTGCTTGAGTCCGTGCTTCTCCAGCGCCTGCTGGGTGTTGTCGTAGCCCTGCGGGCCGAAGTCGTAGCCGTGGTTGTTGGCCTGGTTGAGTAGTTGGAACCCGGCGTCCTTGAGGTGGCCCGCGTACTCCGGCGGGACGCGGAACTGGTAGCAGTTGCTGGAGTTCGCGCCGCACTTGCCGGTGCCGGTGTCGGTGGTGAGCGGCTCCTCCAGGTTGCCCATCACCAGGTCGGCCTTGAGCGCGCCCTTGACCTCGTCGAAGAAGCCCTTGCCGCCGTTGGCGGGCAGCCGGGACGGGGCCATCCCCATGACGATGTCCCCGGTCGCCGACAGGGTGATCGCCTCGGTCTTGCCGGTCCCCCCGGTGGTCGGCACCGGGGATCCGGTGGCGCCACCGCCGCCGCCCGGTCGCCAGACCGGGTCCGGGCTGTCGGACGACTGGCCACAGCCGGCGAGGAGCACGGTGAGCAGCGCGCCGCAGGCGAGCGCGGTGCGGCGGCGGGGACGGGGCTGGAGGAAGGCGGCAGAGTACATCGCCCGCGACGCTACCGGGTGGCCAATCGACCGACGACGGGCCGATCGGACGGAAGTTCAGCCCGTCCGCCGCTGCGACCACGGGACGCAGGGCACCGCGCCGCCGGCCCGGACGGCGGCGTGGACTGCACGGGCGAGCGGCGCGCCCCAGGTCGACCGGGGTCCGCCGTAGGACTCGGCCGGGTCGCCCGTCGGGCAGAGCACGGTGACCGCGTCGGTGGGCGTGCCGGTGCCCGGCAGGCCGAGTTCCCCGATCGCCTGGCACTTCGCCTCGGTGGCGGTGGCGACGGCGTTCACCAGCGCCGCGTCGCCGAGCGCCGTCGGGACGTACACCACGATGTTGACCGTGCCCACCCGCTGCGCCGGGGCGTGGGCGGGGTCGGGGGCGGCGGCCCACAGGGGGGTGCCGAGGCCGACGGTGGCCCAGGCGCGGACCCCGGTGTCGGTCCGGGTCACCACCTCGGCGACGTCGACGCCGGTGAGCAGGCCGACCCCGGGTCCGTCGAGGTCGAACCGGTGGGCGAGCGCGGCCAGGTGGGCCGCCGGGTCGTCCCGGTGGTACGACATCGGCACGGTCGCGTTGACCACCCAGTTGCGGGTGCCGACGCCGCCACCGAGCGGGCCGGAGCTGACCGCCCGCAGCGGGGCGCCGGCCCGCCACACGAGCACCGGAATGTCCCACCCGTCCTCCAGGCGGTGGGTCAGCACCGGGTCGCTCAGCACCCCGACACCCTACGACCGGCGGTGGCCGACCCCGGTGACCAGGTGGTTCGGGCGGACGATCATAGTGCCCGATCGGGTCGGTGAGGTTACGCCCAACGATCAAGATTCCAGGGGTGCAGCTCTGATTCGTCCTCACGTGCGCCTAGACTTGGCGGCGCGCGAGGGATCAGCGGACGGCGGACCCGGCCGAGGGACGGCAACGCGCAACCGGAGGTGCGCGATGGACGAGGTACTGGCCCGCAGCGGGATCTTCCAGGGTGTCGACCCGGAGGCTGCCGAGGCGCTCGCCAAGGAGATGGAGACGATCGACGTCCGTAAGGGCGAGATCGTGTTCAACGAGGGCGAGCCCGGCGACAGTCTCTACATCCTCCTGTCAGGCAAGATCAAGGTCGGGCGGCGGGCAGCCGACGGCCGGCAGAACCTGATCGCGGTGATGGGCCCGTCGGACATGGTCGGTGAGCTGTCGCTCTTCGACCCCGGCCCGCGTACGGCCACCGCCACCGCGGTCACCGACACCCGCCTGGTCCGGCTGCGCAAGCAGGCGCTGCGGCCCTGGCTGAACAACCGGCCCGAGATCGCCGAGCAGCTGCTGCGGGTGCTCGCCCGCAGGCTGCGCCGGACGAACGACTCGCTGGCCGACCTGATCTTCACCGACGTGCCGGGCCGGGTCGCCAAGAACCTGCTCCAGATGGCCGGTCGGTTCGGCACCCGCGACGGCGGTGTGCTGCGGGTGACCCACGACCTGACCCAGGAGGAGATCGCCCAGCTCGTCGGCGCCTCCCGGGAGACCGTCAACAAGGCGCTCGCCGACTTCGCCTCGCGGGGCTGGCTGCGGCTGGACGGCAAGAGCATCATCATCCTCGACCCGGAGCGTCTCGCCCGCCGCGCCCGGGTCTGACCGGCACCGCGTACGCACCCCGAGCCAGGGCCGCCTCTACCGGTGGCCCTGGCTCGTCGGCATTCCGGCCGGTGCAGCCCCACCACCCTGGCGGTGGACCGCCCTGACCTGTCCGGCCTGACCGGCCGTCATCGGCGGTCCGGTCGGCGCGCCGACCGGACCGTGGAGAGTTCTTGTCGCCTGGGCGACAAGAACTCTCCACGATCCGTGCGAGGTGACCAAGGCGATCGGGGGGGGTGACCCGGCGAGCGCCGGCAGCGCGAACCGGGGGCATAAAAAAGTCAGGCTTGACTGTTTGTTTCGACGGCGGCACGCTGTTCCCGTGTCCACCCCGTCGACCCGCGTCCCGCAGCAGGAACGCAGCCGCGCCACCCGGGCCCGGCTGCTGGAGGCGACGGTCGACTGCCTGGTGCGGTACGGCTGGTCGGGCACCACCACGACCGTGGTAGCCGCCCACGCCGGTGTCTCCCGGGGTGCCCAACTGCACCACTACCCCACCAAGGCGGCCCTGGTCACCGCCGCCGTCGCCCACCTCGCCGAGCTACGCGCCGAGGAGCTACGCGTCGAGGCCGAGGCGCTGCCGGTCGGGCCGCAGCGCCTCGACCGGGTGGTCGACCTGCTCGGCGTCGCCTTCACCGGGCCGCTCTTCGTCGCCGCGCTGGAGCTGTGGGTGGCCGCCCGCACCGACCCGGAACTGCGCGACGCGCTGGTGCCGCTGGAGGCGCGGGTCGGTCGGGAGATGCACCGGCTCACCGTGGCGCTGCTCGACGTGGACGAGCGCCGCCCCGGCGTCCGCGAGGCCGTGCAGGCCACCCTCGACCTGCTGCGCGGGCTCGGCGTGGCCAACCTGCTCAACGACGACTCGACCCGGCGCACCGCGCTGCTGCGCACCTGGAAACACCAGCTCGCCGCCCTGCTCGCCCCCGGGGCGGCACCGGACCAGCACCACGACGCCGACCCGACCTGACCGGTACTCACCGGCCCACCCGCCCGGAGGCACCATGGTCGACCCGACCGCACCGCCCGTCGACCCGACCGACGGGTCCGACCGGCCCGTCACACCGCCCGCCGGGGTGGACACGGCCCCCGGCCGGACGATCCGCGCCCGCGCAGCCGGGACGGCCGTCCGGTGACCGGGGTGCTGCGGGTCGGCAACGCCTCCGGCTTCTACGGCGACCGGTCCACCGCCTGGCGGGAGATGCTCGACGGCGGTGAGCTGGACGTGCTGACCGGCGACTACCTGGCCGAGCTGACCATGCTGATCCTCGGCCGGGACCGGCTGCGCGACCCCGGGCTCGGCTATGCGAAGACGTTCCTGCGCCAGCTCGAAGGGTGTCTCGGCACCGCCCTCGACCGGGGGGTACGCATCGTCACCAACGCGGGCGGGTTGAACCCGGCCGGGCTGGCCGCCGCGATCGGCACGCTCGCCGACCGGCTCGGCCTCGCCGTCCGGGTCGCCCACGTCGAGGGTGACGCCCTGGCCCGGCCGGACGCACTCACCGCCAACGCCTACCTCGGCGCGTTCGGCATCGCCGCCTGCCTCGACGCCGGGGCTGACGTGGTGGTCACCGGCCGGGTCACCGACGCCTCGCTGGCGGTCGGGCCGGCCATCGCCCGGTTCGGCTGGGGACGTGACGACCTGGACGCGCTGGCCGGGGCGACCGTCGCCGGGCACCTGATCGAGTGCGGGGCGCAGGTCACCGGGGGCAACTTCAGCTTCTTCACCGAGCTGCCTGACGGCGGGCACCGGCCCGGCTTCCCGATCGCCGAGATCCACCCGGACGGCTCGTCGGTGCTCACCAAGCACCCCGGCACCGGCGGCGCGGTCACCGTCGAGACGGTCACCGCCCAACTGTTGTACGAGGTGGACGGCCCCGACTACCTCGGCCCGGACGTGGTGACCCGGCTGGACACGGTACGGCTGCACCCCGACGGGCCGGACCGGGTCCGGGTGGACGGGGTCCGGGGCACCCCACCGCCGGCCACCCTCAAGGTGGGCGTCAACAACCTGGGCGGGTTCCGCAACGCGATGACGTTCGTGCTCTGCGGGTTGGACATCCCGGCCAAGGCCGCCCTGGTCCGGGGGCAGATCGAGGCGGCGGTCGGCGCCGACGGGCTGGAGTTCACGCTGGCCCGTACCGACCACGTCGACGCGGCCGACACCGAGACGGCGAGCGCGCTGCTGCACGTACACCTGCGCGACGGTGACCGGGCGCGGGCCGGGCGGGCGTTCTCGGCGGCGGCGGTGGAACTGGCCCTCGCCTCCTATCCCGGGTGCACGCTGACCACCCTGCCCGGCGACGCCACCCCGTACGGGGTCTTCACCGCCGACGCGGTGCCGCAGGCCGACGTGCCGCACGTGGCCGTCCTGCCGGACGGCACCCGGCTGCCGGTCCCCCCGCCGCTGACGGTGGCACCGGCCGTGGCCGGACCGACGCCCTGCCCGGTGGGCCCGACCCCTGCCGCCGGGCCGACCCGGCGGGGGCCGCTCGGTGAGCTGGTCGGGGCGCGGTCGGGTGACAAGGGTGGCGACGCCAACCTCGGCGTCTGGGCGCGTACCGACGCGACCTGGGAGTGGCTGCGCGGGTGGCTGACCGTCGAGCGGCTGGCCGGGCTGCTGCCGGAGACGGCCGCGTCGACCGTCGAGCGGTACGAGCTGCCGAACCTGCGGGCGGTCAACTTCGTCATCCGGGGCCTGCTCGGGCCGGGGGTGGCCGCCTCCACCCGGTTCGACCCGCAGGCCAAGGCGCTCGGCGAGCTGCTCCGCTCCCGCACCGTCGACCTGCCCGCCACCCTCACCGCCGGACCGCCCGCAGCCATGGAGGCGGACCGGTGACCATCGTGGACACCCCGGAGCGGCGACAGTTACGGGAGTTGACCCGGGCCTTCGTGACCCGGGAGGTGCTGCCGCACCTGGCCGACTGGGAGCGGGCCGGCGAGGTCCCCCGCACGCTGCACGTCACCGCCGCGAAGCTCGGCCTGCTCGGCATCGGCTTCCCCGAGTCGGTCGGCGGCAGCGGCGGCGACCTGCTCGACTCGATCGTGGTCACCGAGGAGATCATCCGCTCCGGCGGCTCGTCCGGGCTGGTCGCGGCGCTGTTCACGCACGGTATCGCGCTGCCGCACATCGTCGCGGCGGCCGGCGGGCGGACCGGCGGCACGCTCGGCGGCCGGCTCGCCGCCCGCCCGTCGGCCGCCGACGACCCGCTGGTCACCAGGTACGTCCGGCCGACGCTGGCGGGCGAGCTGATCGGCGCGCTGGCGGTCACCGAACCGGACGGCGGCTCCGACGTCGCCTCGATCCGCACCACCGCCCGCCGCGACGGCGACCACTACCTGGTCAACGGGTCGAAGACGTACGTGACCAGCGGGGTACGCGCCGACTTCGTCACCACGGCGGTCTGTGGCGACTTCCCCGGCAGCGGGTCGCTGCACCTGCTGGTGATCGACAAGGGCACCCCCGGGTTCACCGTCGGCCGGAAGCTGGACAAGCTCGGCTGGCACTGCTCGGACACCGCCGAGCTGTCCTTCGTGGACGTGCGGGTGCCGGTGGGCAACCGGATCGGCGAGGAGGACACCGGCTTCCTGGCGGTCATGCAGAACTTCGCCACCGAGCGGCTCTCCCTGGCCACCCAGGCGTACGCGACCGCGCAGCGCTGCGTGGACCTTTCGATCCGCTGGTGCCGGGACCGGTCCACGTTCGGCCGTCCGCTGGCCAGCCGGCAACTGGTCCGGCACCGGCTCGCCGAGATGCACACCCGCGCCGAGGCGGCCCGCGCGTACGTGCACCAGGTGGCCGCCCGGGTGGCGGCGGGCGAGCCGGTGGTGACCGAGGTGGCGATGGCGAAGAACGTCGCGGTGGCCGCCTGCGACCAGGTGGTCGACGCGGCGCTGCAACTGCACGGCGGCTTCGGCTACCTGCGCGACGCCGAGGTGGAGCGGCACTACCGGGACGCCCGCATCCTCGGCATCGGCGGCGGCACCACCGAGATCATGAACGAGATCATCGCGAAGGGTCTGGGCCTATGACCATGTTGGAGAGTGCGGTCGATCCGGCCGCGCCGGCCTTCGTGGCCAACCGGGAGGCGTTGCGGGAGCGGCTCGCCGAGCTGGACGCCGCGCTCGACCGGGCGCGGGCCGGCGGCGGCGAGAAGTACGTGGCCCGGCACCACGGGCGCGGCAGGCTGCTGCCCCGGGAGCGGATCGAGCTGCTGCTGGACCGGGACAGCCCGTTCCTGGAGTTGTCGCCGGTCGCCGCGTACGGCACCGACTTCCCGGTCGGGGCGAGCGTGGTCACCGGCATCGGCGTGGTCGAGGGTGTCGAGTGCCTGGTCGTCGCCAACGATCCGACGGTACGCGGCGGCGCGGTGAACCCGTGGTCGCTGGCGAAGACCCGGCGGGCCGGCGAGATCGCCCTGGCGAACCGGCTGCCGATGGTGAACCTGGTGGAGAGCGCCGGGGCGGACCTGCCCACCCAGGCGGAGATCTTCATTCCGGGCGGCCGGGTGTTCCGTGACCTGACCCGGCTCTCCGCCGCCGGGATCCCCACGGTCAGCGTGGTCTTCGGCAACGCCACCGCCGGGGGCGCGTACGTGCCGGGGATGTCCGACCACGTGATCATGATCCGGGACCGGTCGCAGGTCTACCTGGCCGGGCCGCCGCTGGTGAAGATGGCCACCGGCGAGGTCACCGACGACGAGTCGCTCGGCGGCGCGGCGATGCACGCCGGCACGTCCGGCCTCGCCGACCAGCTCGCCGAGGACGAGCGGGACGGCATCCGGCTGGCCCGGCGCTGCGTACGCCGGTTCAACTGGCGCAAGCAGGGTCCACCGCCGCGCGACCCGGCCCCGCGTCCGCCCCGGTACGACCCGGAGGAGCTGCTGGGCATCGTCAGCGCCGACCTGAAGGTGCCGTTCGACCCGCGTGAGGTGCTGGCCCGGATCCTCGACGGCAGCGAGTTCGACGAGTTCAAGCCGGCGTACGGCACCGCGCTGGTCACCGGCTGGGGTGAGCTGCACGGCTACCCGGTGGGGGTGCTGGCGAACGCGCGGGGGGTGCTGTTCAGCGCGGAGGCGCAGAAGGCGGCCCAGTTCATCCAGCTCGCCAACGCCGCCGACACCCCGCTGGTCTTCCTCCAGAACACCACCGGCTACATGGTCGGCACCGAGTACGAGCAGCGCGGCATCATCAAGCACGGCGCCCTGATGATCAACGCGGTGGCGAACTCGACCGTGCCGCACCTGACGGTCAACCTGGGTGCCTCGTACGGTGCCGGCAACTACGGCATGTGCGGCCGGGCGTACGAGCCGAGGTTCCTGTTCACCTGGCCGAACGCGAAGTCGGCGGTGATGGGTCCGGCGCAGTTGGCCGGGGTGCTGTCGATCGTCGCCCGGCAGGCCGCCGCCGCCCGGGGTCGGGACTACGACGAGGACTCCGACGCGGCGATGCGGATGATGGTCGAGCAGCAGATCGAGTCGCAGTCGGGGGCGCTGTTCCTGTCCGGCCGGCTCTACGACGACGGGGTGATCGACCCCCGGGACACCCGTACCGTCCTCGGGCTCTGCCTGTCGGCGATCCACAACGCACCGGTGAAGGGCGCCGACGGCTTCGGCGTCTTCCGGATGTAGCCACCAACGAAAGGCAGGGGCTCGTGATTCGGAAACTGCTGGTGGCCAACCGGGGGGAGATCGCCCGACGGGTCTTCGCCACCTGCCGGGCACTGGGCGTGGCGACGGTCGCCGTGCACTCCGACGCGGACGCCGACGCGCCGTACGTGGCCGAGGCCGACGAGGCGGTCCGGCTGCCGGGGAACACGCCAGTCGAGACGTACCTGCGGGTCGACCTGATCCTGGACGCGGCCCGGCGCACCGGCGCGGACGCCGTCCACCCGGGTTACGGGTTCCTCGCCGAGCACGCCGGGTTCGCGGCGGCGGTGACCGACGCGGGCCTGACCTGGGTCGGTCCGCCGGCCTGGGCGATCGCGGCGATGGGCGACAAGATCGCCGCGAAGGAGCTGCTGGCCGGAGCGGGGGTGCCGATGCTGCCCACCTGGACCGACGGCGACGCGGTCACCGACTTCCCGGTGCTGGTCAAGGCGTCCGCCGGGGGCGGCGGCCGGGGGATGCGCATCGTCCGCGACCCGGACGACCTGCCGACGGCCGTCGACTCGGCACGCCGCGAGGCCGCCGCCGCGTTCGGCGACGGCACGGTCTTCGTCGAGCGGTACGTCGAACGCGGCCGGCACGTCGAGGTGCAGATCTTCGGCGACACCCACGGTACGGTCGTGGCGCTCGGCGAGCGGGACTGCTCGATCCAGCGGCGGCACCAGAAGATCGTCGAGGAGGCCCCGGCGGTGCTGCCCGACGGGGTGCGGGAGCGGCTGCACGCGGCGGCGGTCGCCGCCGGGCGGGCGGTCGAATACGTCGGGGCGGGGACGGTGGAGTTCCTGCTCGCCCCGACGGGCGAGTTCTTCTTCCTCGAGATGAACACCCGGCTCCAGGTGGAGCACCCGGTCACCGAGGCGGTCACCGGGCTGGACCTGGTCCGGCTGCAACTGCTGGTCGCCGAGGGCGGTGCGTTGCCGGTGCCGGCGACCCCGCCGGCCGACGGCCACGCCATCGAGGTACGGCTGTGCGCGGAGGACCCGACGCAGGGGTTCCGGCCGGCGACCGGCACGCTGCACCGGTTCGCGGTGCCCGGGGTGGCCGGCGCGTTCACCCCGACCCGGGGCCTGCGGCTCGACTCGGGGGTGACCACCGGGTCGACGGTGGGCGTGCACTACGACTCGATGCTCGCCAAGCTGGTCGCCTGGGCGCCGACCCGGGCCGAGGCGGCCCGGTCGCTCGCCGGGGCGCTGGCCCGCGCCGAGCTGCACGGGGTGGCCACCAACCGGGACCTGCTGGTCCGGGTGCTGCGCAGCGCGGAGTTCGGCGCGGCGCAGGTGGACACCGGGTTCCTGGACGCGCACCCCGAGGTCTTCGCGCCGCTGCTGCCGGCCGACCTGCTCCCGGTGGCCGCGCTGGCCGCCGCGCTCGCCGGGGCCGCCGCACGCCGGGCCGCCGCCCCGGTGCTCGCCGGTCTCCCCTCCGGCTGGCGCAACGTGCCGGCCGTCCCCCAGGTCGTCAGGTACGCCACGACGACCGGGGACGAGATCGAGGTCCGCTACCGGCTGGACCGGTCCGGCGCGCTCGCCTACTGGTCCACCGACCCGACCGGCACCGACCCGACGACGGCCGACACACCGGACGCCCCGCCGTTGGTGGCGCTGGTGTCGGCGGCCCCGGACCGGGTGCTGCTCGACGTGGCCGGGGTGCGGCGGGTGTTGCGCGTACACCGGGCGGGGTCGGCGGTCTTCGTGGACGGCCCGGACGGCGCGGCGGAGCTGACCGAGCTGCCCCGGTTCCCGCTGCCCCGCGCGGCGCTGGCGGTCGGGTCGCTGCTCGCGCCGCTGCCCGGCACGGTGACCCGGGTGCACGTCGGGGCCGGTCAGCGGGTCGCCGCCGGCGAGCTGCTGCTGACCCTGGAGGCGATGAAGCTGGAACATCCCGTGCTCGCCCCGACCGACGGCGTGGTCGCCGACCTGCCGGTGCCCGCCGGTGGGCAGGTCGAGACGGGTGCGGTGCTGGCCGTGGTCAACCCCGAGGAGGCACCCTGATGAACTTCGACCTCACCCCCGAGCAGGATCAGCTCCGCGACGCCGTCCGCGCGTTGGGCCGCCGGTACGGCCACTCCTACTTCGTCGGGAAGGCGAAATCCGGCGGGCACACCACCGAACTGTGGGACGAGGCCGGTCGGCTCGGCTACCTGGGCGTGAACGTCCCCACCGAGTACGGCGGCGGCGGTGGCGGCCTCACCGAGCTGGCCATCGTCTGCGAGGAGCTGGCCGCCGCCGGCTGCCCGCTGCTGCTGCTGGTGGTGTCGCCGGCCATCGCCGCCACGGTGATTCACAAGCACGGCACCGAGGAGCAGCGCAAGCGGTTCCTGCCCGGGTTCGCCGACGGCTCGCTGAAGGTGGTCTTCGCGATCACCGAACCGGAGGCCGGGTCGAACTTTCACCGGCTCGGCACGGTGGCCCGCCGCGACGGCGACGACTGGCTGCTCTCCGGCCGCAAGTGCTACATCTCCGGCGTGGACGAGGCGCAGTACGTGCTGGTGGTGGCCCGTACCGAGGACTCGGCGACCGGCAAGCTCAAGCCCGCGCTGTTCCTGGTGCCGACCGACGCGGCGGGGTTGACCCGGTCCAAACTGGACATGGAGATCGTCTCCCCGGAGAACCAGTTCCTGCTCTACCTGGACGACGTCCGGCTGCCCGCCGACGCGCTGGTCGGCGGGTCGCTGGACGCCGGCCTGCCGGCGCTGTTCGCCGGGCTGAACCCGGAGCGGATCACGGTCGCCGCGATGGGTGTCGGCACCGGCCGGTACGCCATCGAGCGGGCCACCGACTACACCGCCACCCGTAGGGTCTGGGGTGGGCGGAGCATCGGCGCGCACCAGGGTGTGGCGCATCCGTTGGCGCACGCGGCGGTGCAGGTGGAACTCGCCCGACTGATGATCCACAAGGCGGCCACCCTGTACGACGCGGGCCGCGACCTGGAGGCCGGCGTGGCCGGCAACATGGCCAAGTACGCGGCCGGGGAGGCCGCCGCGCTGGCCGTGGACACCGCCGTGCAGGCCCTCGGCGGGGCCGGCATGACCACCGAGTACGGCGTGGCGACGCTGCTCGGGGCGGTGCGGGCCGGTCGGATCGCCCCGGTCAGCCGGGAGATGATCCTCAACTTCGTCGCCCAGCACGTGCTGGGCCAGGAGAAGTCCTACTGATCCTCCGGTCAGCGCAGGGCGCGGCAGGCCGCGTCGGTACGGTGCACCGGGCGCACCCGCCGGCCCAGCCCCTCCAGCAGCGAGTCCTCGACGTGGTAGTCGCGGATGCGCAGCCGGTGCCGGGGCAGCTCCTCCTCGCTGGGGCAGAGCACCTGGGCGCGGACGTCGTCCACCGGCACGTACCGGACGCCGCCGCGTTCCTGGAGCAGCACCATGTTGACGTCGTCCACGGTGACGACGTGCCCCCGGACGTCCTCGGTGACGCCGGGGCCCGACTCCACAGTGGTCACGGTGAGCGGCAGCACCGGGGTGGTGATCACCGGCAGCGCCGCCCAGACCAGCATGGCCAGCACCGCCGCCTCGGTGACCGACGCGAGCGGCCGGATCACCGCCCCGGGCAGCGGGCCGGTCACCGCGAGGGCGAGCAGCGGCGGGGCGACGAGCAGCGCCAGGACGAGCAGTTCCCGTTGCTGCCACGCGTCGACCAGGGTGGGGGCGAGCAGCCACCCGTAGCCGCCGAGCAGCGCCACCACGATCAGCGTCCGGGGCACGACGTGCTCGTGCAGGCGGGCCGGCGTGAGCTGGAAGGCGGCGACGAACGCCGGCAGCAGCAGCGGCAGGTAGAGCAGTTGCCAGGTGACCAGGGCGGTGAGGAAGCTGGCCAGCACGAACCAGGCCGGGGTGAGGTCCGCCCAGCGGACGAAGAGGGGGCGACGCATGGCCGGCGGCATCCGTTCGACGCTGACCCGCAGCACCGCGCCGAGCGCGAAGACCGCTACCAGGCCGGTGGAGAGCAGCCGGGCGGCGGTGGTGAGGAAGCCGGCGAGCAGGTTCACCGGCCCGACGTTCGCCACCAGCAGCAGCGTGGTCTGAAGTTCGCCGCCCGCCTCGACGCCGAGGCGCAGCACGGAGAAGATCGCGGGCACGCCGACCACGGCCGTCCAGAACGACTGGCTGGCCCGCGCCCGCCGCTCCGCCGCCGGGTCCCAGCCGTCGCGCACCGGAACGGTGGTGGCGCCCAGATCCTGCGGTACGGCCGGGGCGGTCACCGGGTCGGCGCCTTGTCGTCGAAGTCGACCAGTTCCGGCACGTTCAACGGCTGGGGCTGCGCCTTGTCCGCCTTCAACCACGGCCCGAGGGTCTTGTTGTAGGCGGTGAGCCACGGGCTGCTGATCCCGCTACGACCGGCCAGGTAGCTCTTCTGGAGGGCGAAGGCCACCAGGTCACGCAGGGCGGGATCACCGATCGGCACCCCGACGCCGATGAGTTCGCTGGTGCCGAAGGGCATGTCGACGATCTCGAACTCGGTCGGGTAGAGGGAGAGGAACCCGGCGAGGATCGTCTCGTCGGAGCTGACCGCGTCGTAGCGGCCCTCCCGGATGCCCTTGACGCAGTCGCCTACCTCCTTGACCACCAGCGCCTTGACGTCGTGCTTGGCCAGCTCGGCCTCGGTGGTGGAGCCGCCGCTGGTGCACACCTTGTAGGCCGGTTCGCGGAGGTCCTCGATGGTGCGGATCTTGTCCCTGAGCCGGGTCGGCACCATCACCTCCTGGGTGGTGACGAAGTACGGCCCGGCGAAGCTGACCAGCTTCTCCCGCTCCTCGGTGATGGAGAAGCTGGAGAACACCAGGTCGACCACGCCACCCTGGAGGGCGGGGATGCGGTCCTCGGTGGTCACCGAGACCCACTCGATGCGTTGGTCACCCTCGTAGCCGAGGTAGGAGGCGACGTAGCGGGCGATCTCCACGTCGAAGCCGGTGTGCATGCCGTTGCGCAGCTCGCCCATCAGCGGCTCGGTGGTGGCCACCCCGATCTTGATCTTCGGCTGACCGTCGATGTGCGACTCGCGCAGCTTGTCGCGGACCGAGGGCAGCGACGGCTCACGGCGGTTCTCGCAGCCGGCGGCGGCGGCCAGGGTGAGGGTCAGGGCCACCGCCAGGGTGGTGGTGACCGATCGGACCCGGTGTCGGGCGGAGATGTGGTTCATCGGCGCACCTCGCTGACGGACAGCCTGGGGGACACCGAGGGTAGCGGCTCCGGTCCATCTCCGTCGCACCGCCCGGCCGACGGTACGGCCGGCGTAGCCCCGGCCACGGCGGGCCACCCACCCCGACGACGTCTCGACGTTCGTCACGCTCAGCAGAACGGACAACCACACCGGGCCGTACGGTTTGACAGCACGCCCGAAAAGGTCATGCTTGGCGGGTGAGGCGATTCCTGAGGCCGGACGCGCGGACCGTGGCGGTGGTCGCGGCGCTGGCGACCGCCGCGGTGGTGGTGGTGCTGGTCATCCGGCATCCCGCCGGCATCATGACGGTGGGGTTGGCGCTGCTCGGTGTCCTCTTCGCAACGGTGACCGGCACCGCGCTGGCCGCACTGCGCGAACGCGACGACCGGGAGACACCGCCCGCGACGCCGCCGCCGGGGCAACTGGAGCCGGGCTCGTTCCTCGACGCCGACACCCTCGACGCGCTGGACAGCGCGGCGGTATTGAGCCGGCTGCACCGGATGCGCGAGGTCAGCGACCAGTGAGGGTGGGGGCGACCAGGGCGTTCACGCCCCGCCCGGCGAGACAGCGGTAGGTGCGGTCGAAATCCTTCTCGCCGGGCGGCAGCACTTCGAGCCGCCAGCCGTTGGCGTAGTCGATCCCGCTGGTCAGCCGGAACGTCCGGGCGTTACACACCGACCGGACGGTCGGGTCGGCGCTGATCGCGGCGTGCCCGGCGGCGGCCAGTGCGGCCGGCAACTGCCCCTCCACGTACGTCTCCCAGGTGTGCCGCCCCTCGCAGGAGACCTGGGCGGCCTCGGCCCGGTCGCCGCGCAGCCGGACGGGGCCGAAGCACTCCAGCACGGGGGCGCACCGGGCGCCGGGCGGCAGGACCGCGGCGGTGCCGTCGGCGGCGCAGCCGGGCAGGGCACCCCAGCGGGCGGCCGGACTGGACGAGCCGACGGTCGACGGGGCGGCGGTCGGCCCGGCCAGCGGCGGCGCGCCACCGGCGACCCATGCCCCGGCGCTCGCCGAGGCGGCCAGGGCGAGCACCCCGGCCCCACCGAAGAACCAGCGCCGCCGCCGCCGTGCGCCGTGCGGCACGGTCGGGTGGTCGTCCTGGGACGGAGGGCGGGGGGCGGGCTGCCCGGTGGTCCGTCCAGGTTGGCTGGTGGTCCACCCGAGGGTGTACGGCCCCCCGCCGCCGGTGCCCCCGGACGGCCCGCCCGACACCGGGGCGCCGCTGACCGGGGCGGGGGCCGGATCGACGGGCAGCGCGGTCAGCAGGTCGCGCAGTTCGAGGGCGGAGGGGCGGGCGTCGGGGTCGTTGGACATCCCGGCGCGCAGCACGTCGACCAGTTCGGTGGGCACCCCGGGCAGGTCGGGGATCGGCTGGTGGAACAGCTCCAGCACGGTGACCAGGCTCGGGTTGCGCTCGGACTGCCAGCGTGGGGGGCGGCCGGTCATCACCGCGTAGAGGGTGGCGCAGAGGGCGTACACGTCGACGGCCGGTGACGGCGGGCTGTGGTTGAACATCTCCGGCGGGGCGTAGGCCGGGGTGAGCACCTCCAGGGTGACCGAGGCGTCCCGCGCCTCGGCCAGCACGGCCAGCCCGAAGTCGGCGAGCACCGCCGAGTTGAAGTGCGAGTGCAGGATGTTGGCCGGCTTGACGTCACGGTGCAGCACCCCGGCCGCGTGCGAGTGGGCCAGCGCATCGGCGATCTTGATGCCGAGGTCTCGGGTCTCGGACGCGTCGAGCGGCGAGGTCCGCATCCGTTCGGCGTACGACCCGTCGCACAACTCCATGATCAGGTAGGGGTGCTGGTCGACGGTCACCCCGACGTCGAACAGGTCGACCACGTGCGGGTGCGAGGACATCCGCCCGGCCGCCCGCGCCTCCCGCAGGAACCGGGCCTGGTCGCGTTCGTTGTCCAGGGTGCGGTTCTCCACCTTGACGGCGACCTCCCGACCGACGGAGATCTGGGTGGCCCGGTAGACGGTGGCGTAGCCGCCCCGGGCAAAGACCTGCAAGTCGGTCAGACCGGGCACATTGGGCAGCCGGAGGGCGCCGGGCGGGGTCTCGGTCACGGCTCGAAAATACCCGTTCCGCCGGGGCGCTCAGCGGTCCGTACCGGCGGCGGCGGCCGGACCGGCGGCGGCCGACCGGCTCGTCGTACCCCCGGACACGCCGCTGACCTGGGACGGTGTCGAGTTGGGAGCGCTACCGCCCCCACCTGCGGAACGACGGGCGTCGAAGCGCAGGCCGAGCGCCGTCGCCACCGCGCCGGCACCCTCCCACAACGCCACCCCGATGAACCGGTCCGGCGCCACGTCGGCCAGCACGGTCAGCGTGAAGACGGTGAAGGTGACCAGCCGGAAGACCACCGTGAACCGGTAGAACGCCCGCCACTCGGTCGCCACCGCCAACAGGTAGTAGACGCCCATGTTGAACGCGGCCATCGAGGACGCGGTGAGGAAGGTGCCGGTGTAGTCGCCGGGTGCCCGGGTCGCCGGCACCTCGAAGCCGAGCATCCGCAGCTGCGCCTCCGGCCACACCAGCCCGAGCGCGCCGAGCAGCACCGCCAGCACCCCGAAGACCGCGATCGTCCAACCGGCGCCCGAACGCGGCAACCTCATCCTGCCCCCCACCCCGACGGCGCGACCGGCACCGAGGGGCGGTCGCGTGAAGTGACACGCTAACCGTCCCGGCCGACAGGCGCACATCCCCGGAACCGACAGACCTGACGTCCGCCGACGACCGCGGGTCGGCGGGCCACCGCCGGCACCCGCCGACCGCCCCGGTCAGACCCCGCCGGCCAGCCGGGCCGCCAGGGCGTCGGCGCTGGCCCGTTCGCTGCGTTGCTCGGTGGCGTACGCCAGCCGCACCGCCTCCTGCGCGCTGGCCGACGCCTCGGCCGGGCGACCGCACGCCGCCAACGCCTCGGCCAGCACCTCCGCGCCGATCACCTGACTGCGGACATCCTCCGCCGGGGCGGCGACCGCCCGCCGGGCCCAGTCCAGCGCCTGCTCCGGCTGGCCGTGGGCGAGCAGCGCGGAAGCGTACCGGGCGAGGGTCTGCCGGCGGGAGAACAGCAGGGTCGGCGTCTTCGCGGCGGTCGTCGCCACCGGGGCGAGCAACCCGACCGCGGTGGCCGGGTCACCGGCGGCGAGCCGGGCGGTGGCGAGCAGCACCCGGGGGGCGGCCTGCGCCGGGGCCTGCGGGTTGTGCGGTTCGACGGCGGTCAGCACCGCACGGGCGTCCCGCTCGGCGGTCTCGCAGTCGCCCATGTCCAGCGCCACGAAGCCGCGCAACGTGCCGGCCATCCCGGTCAGCAGCGGGTGCGAGGTCCGCCCGGCGTACGCGAGGGCGTCGGTGAACAGGTCGGCGGCGTGCTCCGGCTCGCCCAGCCCGCGCGCCACCACCCCCCGGACGACCAGCGCGAACCCGCGCCCCCAGTCGTCGGAGACGGCGGCGAAGTCCCGGTACGCCCGACGGGCCGACCGGTCCGCCTCGGCGACCTCGCCCATCTCCGCCCCGGCGAACGCCTCGACCGCGCGCAGCGTGCCCACCGCCCACGCCTCGCCGACCCGTTCCCCGAACGGCAGGAAGATCCCGGCCAGCCGGCAGGCCTCCCCCAGCCGGCCGGCCAGCAGCCGGGCGAAGGCGGTGGTGCCGCGCAGCCAGGCCCGCCCGTACGGGTCCTTCAGCTCGGCGAAGAGCCGGGCGGCCCGGCCGAGCACCGCGTCGGTGCCGGCGAAGTCCCCCCGGGTGGTGGTGACCCAGGCGAGGTTCTGCAACGCCCACGCCTGCCCGCGCAGGTCCTTCGCGGCGAGGCTGATCTGGTAGGAGGCGGCGAGCCGGCTGCTCGCCTGCCCGAGCCGGCCGGCGACGAAGTCGGCCATCCCGAGCCGGCGCATCGCCGAGGCCCGCAGGTTGGTGACCTCCCCGGCGGTGGCCACCTGCAACGCCTCCTGCCAGCAGGCCACCGCGCGGGCCTGGTCGCCCTGGGTCTGCTGGGCCTGACCGGCGAGCAGCAGGGCACTGGCCCGGGTGCCGGCGTCGTCGCCGGCGTTGGCGGCGATCTTCTCGGCGAAGGCGAGCGCGTCACCGACCCGGCCCACCTGGAGCAGCGCCCGCGCGTGCACCACCCGGTCGGCGGGGGGCAGCCCGTCGCGGGCCAGGTCGGCGGCGCGTTCGGTGTACTCGACGGCCAGCGCCGGCTCGCCGGCCTGCAACGCCCGGCGGGCGGCCCGGCCCAGCGCGGCCACCCCGAGCCCGGCGACCGTCCGGGCCGGCGAGTCCGGGCGGAGCTTCACCGCGTCGGCGAGGACGGCGGCCCGCTCGACCTGCTCGGCCACGAAGTCGTCGCGGGCCGTGTCGGTGAACCCGCCCGGCGGGGTGACCGACGCGCCGGGGACGCCGGTCGCCCAGCGGGCCAGCGCGGCGTGCCGTTCGGCGAGTTCGGCCTTGCTCACCCCGGCGTAGGCGGCCTCCCGCATCAGCGGGGTGGCGAATGCGAAACCGCTGCGGGTGCGGTGCAGCATCCGGCGTTGCAGCAGCTCCTCCACGGCCCGTTCCAGCTCGACGGCGGCCACCGCGCCGGGCCGGCCGGCCTGCCCGGACCGCTGCTCACGCAGCGCCTCCAACGCACCGGTGGGCACCACGTCGCCGACCACGGCGGCGTCCCGCAGCACCGACCGGGCCTCCGGCGGGAGCGCGTCGATGCGGGCGGCGAGCACGGCGGCGAGGTCCCGGGAGAGCAGCCGGCTGCCCAGCGACCCGGGCACCAGCCGCCAGTCGCCGTCGGGGCCGGCGGTCAACGCCCCCCGTTCCCGCAGCAGGGTGACCAGTTCGGCCAGGTAGAAGGCGTTGCCCTGGGCGGTGGCGAGCAGCCGGTCGGCGTCGGCCTGGGGCAGCCTGCCGCCGTTGAGATAGCTGGTGAGCAGGCGGGAGGCGTCCGCGCCGCGCAGCGGCGGCAACGGTTGCACCTCGGCGTCGGCGATCCAGGTCAACGCCCCGGCGGTACGGACCAGCTCCGGGCGGCCCAGCAGCATCACCAGCACCGGACCGGTGAGCCGGGACAGCGTCGCGCCGAGAGCGGCGATCGTCTCGCCGGTGGCGTCGTGCAGGTCGTCGACCACGATCACCAGCGGTGCCTCGGCGGCCAGGGCGCTGAGCAGCCCGGCCACCGCGACCGGCACCGCCTCGGCGTCGGCGGCCGGCGGGGTGGCCCCCCACCCGCCCTGGTCGCCGGGGCTGCCGGCGGGCAGTTCCGCGTACCCGAGCAGGGCCAGGAGCTGGTCACCGGCGAGCGGTGGCGCGTCGGCGCGCAGCCGGCCGAGCCGCTGGGCGAGCCGGCGCAGCCGTTCCTCCACGGCCGGTCGGGTCAACGCGGTGGAGGTGTCGCTGGGCAGGCCGACGGCGGCCCGGACCAGGTCGGCCAGCGGGGCCAGCCGACGTCGCTCGCCGAAGGCGGCGCAGCGTACCGAGAGCACCCGGGCCCCGCTGTGGGCGGCGTACCGGCCAGCGCCGACGTCGTAGCCGGCGGCGAGGCGTTCCACCTCGGCGGCGAACCGGGACTTGCCGATCCCCGCCTCGGCGGTCATCAGCAGCACCCGGGGTTCGCCCCGGTCGATCACCTCGGCGAGCCGGCTGGCGACCCGGCCGATCTCGGTCTCCCGCCCCACGAAGGGCGCCTCGTCGCCGAGCCCCGACCGGGTGCCCGGGGCGTCGAGCAGACCCAGCAGCTCGTACGCCTCGACCGGCTCGCGCTTGCCCTTGAGCCGCAGCGGGCGCAGCACCCGCCAGGAGGCGACGTGCCGGGTGGCCGACGAGGTACGGGCACCGGCGTAGATCGCGCCGACGGCGGCGGCGTCGGCCAGCCGGGCGGCGGTGTTCACCGTGTCCCCGATGACCGTGTACTCGATGGCGGCCTGGATGCCGGCGATCACGTCGCCGGTGTTCAGCCCGACCCGCAGGCCGAGCGGTGCGCCGCCGCCACGTTCGTCGTCGAGCACCCGGCGCACGGCCCGCTGCATCGACAGGGCGGCCCGGACGGCCCGTTCGGCGTCGTCCTCGTGGGCCACGGGTGCGCCGAAGACCGCCATGATGCCGTCGCCGGTGAGCTTGTCGACGTGCCCGCCGAACGTCTTCACCGCGCCGGCGAGCGCGGCGAGCACCCGGTCGGTGACCGCGCCGACGCGTTCCGGGTCGAGGTCCTCCGACCAGGAGGTGAACTCGGACAGGTCGCCGAAGAGCACGGTGACGACCCGGCGTTCGGCGGTCGGCAGGCCGGCGGCGGCCGGCAGCGCCGCCCCGCAGTTGTGGCAGAACCGCGCGCCCGGGACGGCGAGCGTGCCGCACACCGGGCAGGTCACGGCTGCTCCACTCCCAGGTACTCCAGTTGGGCGCGGACGGACCACTCGGCGGCCCACCACAGCGACCGGTCCACGTCCGCGTAGACGGTGGCCACCACCTCGGGTGCGGTGCGCGCGCCCGCGTCGACGGCGGCCCGGACCTGGTCGAGCCGGGCCCGGCGGTGGGCGAGGTAGAAGTCGGCCGCCGCGCCGCAGTCGGCGAGCGCCGGGCCGTGGCCGGGCAGCGCCGGAATCCCCTGGTACGCCGACAGCCGCTCCAGGCTGGTGAGGTAGTCGCCGAGGTGGCCGTCGGGGTGGGCGACGACGGTGGTGCCCCGGCCGAGGATGGTGTCCCCGGTCAGCACCACCCGCTCGGTGCCGTACGACACCAGCAGGCAGACCGAGTCGGCGGTGTGCCCGGGGGTGGCGACCAGGTCGATGTCCAGCCCGTACCCGTCGAGCTGCCCGGCCGTCCCGGTCAGCGGGTCCCCGCCGACGGTGTGCGCCGCGTCGACGGCGAGCACGGGGACCCCGCCGAGCAGGTCGCTCAGCCGGGGGGCGCCCTCGGTGTGGTCGGGGTGCCCGTGGGTGATCAGCACGAGCCCGACCGGGCCGGACGCGGCCACGGCGGCCAGGTGCCCCTCGTCGGCCGGGCCGGGGTCGACGACGACCGCCCGTGCCGCGTCGGGGGCGCGCAGCAGCCAGGTGTTGGTGCCCTCCAGGGTCATCGGCCCCGGGTTGGGGGCGCGCAGCAACGTCACCCACTGCGGCAGCCGGTCGGCCGGTGCGGCCGGCGGTGCCGTCACATGCCCGGTCATGGCTGCGATCGTACGACCCTGTGCGCCACTCCCCGCGATCTTGCCGAACCGGCCCACTGGTTTGTGGTCCTTCACGGCTTTCGACCGACCGGTCGGGTCACCTCGCGGGGAGTGGCGGTGCGGTCAGGCCACCTCGACGATCAACTCGATCTCGACCGGGGCGTCCAGCGGCAGCTCGGCCACCCCGACGGCCGAGCGGGCGTGCCGGCCGGCCTCCCCGAAGACCGCGCCGAGCAGGTCCGAGGCCCCGTTGATCACACCCGGCTGGCCGTGGAAGCCCGGCGCCGAGGCCACGAAGCCGGTCAGCTTCACGATCTTGACGATGTTCTCCAGGCCGACCAGGGAGTCGACGGCGGCGAGGGCGTTCAGCGCGCACCGTTCGGCGAGGTCCTTGGCCTGCTCGGGCGAGACACCCGCGCCGACCTGGCCGGTGGCGAGCAGCTTCCCCTCGGCCACCGGCAGCTGACCGGAGACGTAGACGTGCTGACCGGACTGCACGGCCGGCACATAGCTGGCCACCGGCGGCACCACGTCGGGCAGGGCCAGGCCGAGTTCGGCCAGCTTGGCGTGGGGTCCGTTGCTCATCGTCGGACCCCTTCAGCCCTTGGGACGCTTGAGGTACGCGACCAACTGGTCCGGGTTCGGGCCGGGGATCACGGCGACGAGTTCCCAGCCGTCCTCGCCCCAGTTGTCGAGGATCTGCTTGGTCGCGTGGACCAGCAGCGGGACCGTGGCGTATTCCCACTTCTGCATCGGTGGAAGGCTCCCTTGCCTGGCGTGGACTGTGTCGCCGACAGCCTACGGTCCGGGTGACGGCCGGGGCGCGGGACGCTGCTCGGGGGCGGTGGGCAGTTCGCCGCACTGCCCGGTGTGGTCGTACGGCTGGGGGCAGCGGGACCGGTCGGGCAGCAGCAGGTCGCAGAAGACCCGGTGCCTGTTGTTCTGGTCGTCGGCGGTGGAGACGGTGGTCTCGCCGGCGTCGAGTTCGACGAGGAAACCCAGGGAGGTGGCCACGGTGCCGGCCAGCGCGGTCGCCGCCGCCAGGTCGGCCACCCGGATCGGCAGGTGGATGACGTAGCCGGGCTCCTCGTCGTCCCGGCCGCGCTCACCGCGGCCGAGCATCCGCAGCACCTCGGTGGGCTCGGCGCAGCGCCGGTAGGAGCGCTCGTTCATCGGCAGCCCCACGCCCGGGGGGTCCGCGTCGCCGGCCGAACCGCCCCGCCTCCCCCGGTCCCCCGGTGCTGAGAAGTGGGCTCGGGCGATGTTCTCCGCGTCGCGCATGTACCTTCCTCCGGCCTCGTACCATGAATGACCGCCGTCCGGACCGGGCGCCGACCCGATCCGCTCCCCCACACCCGGACGAACGTAGGACCCCACCCCGGGAAGGGACAACGGGACGCGCACGTTCGATCACTCAAAGTCACATATGTGACACTCGCCTGGTCCGGAAAGCGATCGCGACCCACCGCAGGTCGTGAGCGGTCCGCCACGCGCCGCCCATCGACCGTTACCCTTGCGCCTCGGACGGGCGATCAGGGGTCGCCCGCCGCGCCCGTACCCGCGTCGTCGCCAGGGGCGGCGACGGCGCCCCATCCCCCGGGGGACCACATGACCCATCCACCGTTCGGTGGCGCGAGCGGATCGCCAGGCGGGCCACCGCCACGGCAGGACCCACCAGACCCGGGCGGTACGACCGCTCCCGGCCTCCCCCCGTCCGGTGTCGGCGGGCCGCCGTCGACGGGGCATCCCGGATACCGGGCGGCGACCCCGGCGCGGCGGCGCGGCCCGCTGGTCGCCTGGCTCGCGCTGGCGGCGGCGGTCGTGCTCTGCGGCGGCGGTGGGACGCTCGCCTTCCTGACCCTGCGCGACTCCGAGGGCGGTGAGGGGGCCAAGGAGCCGACGGTGGCGGTGGACGGCTTCCTCACCGCCGTCTACCAGGAACGCGACGCCGGCAGGGCGGCCAACTTCGTCTGCGCGGAATCGCGCGACCCGCAGAAGATCAACGCGAAGGTGGCCGAGGTGCAGCGGTACGCCACCACCTACATCAACCCGCGGTTCCGCTGGTCCAGCCCGACAGTCGACAGCCAGAACGGTGATCGGGCCACCGTCTCCACCACCCTCACCATGACCACCGCCGACGAGAAGATCGCCGAGCAGCCGCTGCGGTTCACCGTCGTACGGAAGACGGGTTGGTGGGTCTGCGAGGTCGGCTGACCGCGCGGGGTGGATAGGCTCGACCGGTGCGAGCAGCTGAGCGGCCGGCCGACCCGGCCGGTACCGGATGGCCGTCCCGCCTGCACGTGGTGACCGGCAAGGGCGGCACGGGCAAGACGAGCGTGGCGGCGGCGCTGGCACTCGCCCTGGCCACCGGCGGCCACCGCACCCTGCTGGTCGAGGTGGAGGGCCGGCAGGGCATCGCCCAGCTCTTCGGGGTCGAACCCTTCCCGTACGCCGAGCGGCACCTCGTCGACGCCCCCGGCGGCGGCGAGGTGCGCGCCCTCGCGGTGGACGCCGAGGAGGCGTTGCTGGAGTACCTCGACATGTTCTACAAGCTCGGCGCGGCCGGTCGGGCGCTGCGCAAGCTCGGCGCGATCGACTTCGCCACCACCATCGCCCCTGGCCTGCGGGACGTGCTGCTCACCGGCAAGGTCAAGGAGGCCACCACCCGCACCGCCGGCCAGCGCCGGGTGTACGACGCGGTGGTGCTGGACGCCCCGCCGACCGGCCGGATCGGTCGTTTCCTCAACGTCACCGCCGAGACCGCCCGGCTGGCGAAGGTCGGCCCGATCAAGACCCAGAGCGACGGGGTGTCGGCGCTGCTGCGCTCCCCGATGACCGCGGTGCACGTGGTGACGCTGCTGGAGGAGATGCCGGTCCAGGAGACGGTGGACGCGATCGCCGAGCTGACCCAGCTCGGCTTCCCGGTGGGCCGGGTGATCGTCAACGCGGCCCGCCCGCCGTCGACCACCGGCCGGGAGGCCACCCGGGCGGAGCTGCGACGCGGGCTGGCCGCCGCCGGCCTGCCGACCGATCAGGCGACCGTGGCCGGGCTGGCCGGCGAGGCGCGGGACCAGCGGATACGGCGGGAGCTGGAGGATTCGCTGCGGACCGACCTGGTGGAGCTGGGGCGGCCGGTGACCGAGCTGCCGTTGCTGCCCGACGGGGTGGATTCGGTCGGCCTGGCGGCGTTCGCCGAGATCCTCCGTCGGGCGGATTGACGCACACCTCACGTCGGCCCGGGCGCACGGACCCCACCGGCCCGATACGCTCGATTGGTGCCTTCCGAAGACGCGGCGCCCGTGCTGGACGTCGACCAGATCCTCGCCGACCCCGGCGTGCGCATCGTGGTCTGCTGTGGCGCCGGCGGGGTGGGCAAGACGACCACCGCGGCGGCGCTGGCGCTGCGGGCGGCCGAGCGGCACGGCCGGCGCACGGTGGTGCTCACCATCGACCCGGCCCGCCGGCTGGCCCAGTCGCTCGGCCTGACCGAGCTGGACAACACCCCCCGCCGGGTCAAGGGGATCGACGTCGAGGGCGGCGGTGAGCTGCACGCCATGATGCTGGACATGAAGCGCACCTTCGACGACGTGGTGCTCCAGCACACCGACCCGGCGAAGGCGGCGGAGATCTTCGCCAACCCGTTCTACCAGGCCATGAGTTCCACCTTCGCCGGCACGCAGGAGTACATGGCGATGGAGAAGCTCGGCCAGTTGCACGCCCGGGGCGAGTGGGACCTGATCGTGGTGGACACCCCGCCGTCCCGCTCGGCGCTGGACTTCCTCGACGCCCCGGCCCGGCTGTCCCGCTTCCTCGACGGCCGGATGCTGCGGCTGCTGCTCGCCCCGGCCCGCAGCGGGGGGCGGAGCATGTTCAGTTTCGTCACCGCCAGCTTCGGGATGTTCTCCAGGGTGGTGCAGAAGGTGCTCGGGGCGCAGCTGCTGACCGACCTCTCCGGCTTCGTGGCGGCCCTCGACTCGATGTTCGGCGGGTTCCGGCAGCGGGCCGAGCAGACGTACCGCATTCTCCAGGCCAGCGAGACGGCGTTCCTGCTGGTGGCGACACCTGAGCCGGACGCGGTCCGGGAGGCGGCCTACTTCGCCGGGCGGTTGGGCGCGGAACGGATGCCGCTGGCCGGGCTGGTGCTCAACCGGGTGCACCGGCCGGCGGTCGACCTGGACCCGGCGACGAGCCGGGCGGCGGCCGACCGGCTGGTCGAGCTGGGCGGGCACGACGCGACGGTCGACGTGCTGCGGGCGCACGCCGCGCTGGCGCAGCAGGCGGCCCGTGAGCAGCAGGTGGCCCGGCGGTTCACCGAGGCGTTCCCGGCGGTGCCGACGGTGTCGGTGACCGCGCAGCCCGCCGACGTGCACGACGTCGACGGGCTGCGGACGATCGGCGCGGCCATCAGCCACCCCTGACCTGCGGGCCGGTCCACCTGGCCGGGCCCGCACCGGGCGGACCGCAGTCCGGTCGGACCACGGTCGGGCCTCAACCGGCGGTGGTGACCAGGATCTTGTCCTTGCCGCTGCGGTCCTTGGCGTTCTTCTTCATCGCCGCCTCGAACATCTTGCGCCAGCTCGCCACCTGCGGGTGCCGGCGCAGCAGGGCGCGGCGTTCCCGTTCGGTCATGCCGCCCCACACGCCGAACTCGATGCGGTTGTCGAGCGCGTCGGCCAGGCACTCGTACCGCACCGGGCAGCTTCGGCAGATCCGCTTCGCGACGTTCTGCTCGGCACCCTGTACGAACAACGCGTCCGGGTCCCCGTTCTGACACGCCGCCAGCGACGGCCAGTCAGTGATCATCCCCATCTGTACACGTCCCCCCTTGCAGTACCAACCGACTCGTGCGACCAGCCGTCGTTCCCCCCGGTCGTCCGGCCCGTTCCTTCCCCAAGGAGGCACGGACGACGTGTGGCTCTTGTCGCCGCCACCATCATGCTCTGTAGTCGCATGATTACGCAACGTTGTCGGCGAAATCCAACATTACGGACAGTCCCGGCTTCCCGGGCCTTCGATCGCCGCTTACCCCCTCGGAGTACGTGAAAACGCTGCGCGGGCTCCACCGATCGGTGGAGACTCGACGCGGTCACCCGCAACCTCGCAGCGGGGGTCGTGCGTTTAGCACAACGAGGTCGGCGCGCGCAGGAAATGGGGAAAGAACGCCCCGGCGCCCCTCGTTCCCTACTCGCGTACCCTGTCGAGGTGACCTGGATGCGGAAACGTGACCACAATGTCTTCACCAACGCCGCATCGCTACTGATCTGCGGCCTGCTGGCCGGTGTGGTGGTGGCAGCGGCGGCCTTCCCCGCGGTGGCGATGTCCGGCCTGGCGGCCAAGGCCGGCGCCGAGACCTTCGGAGCGCTGCCCAAGGAGCTGACGGTGGCCCGCGCGCCACAGATCAGCTACCTGCTCGCCAACGACGGCAAGACCCCGCTGGCGACCATGTACGACGAGAACCGGCGCGACGTGAAGCTCGCGGACATCTCCCCGTACATGCAGAAGGCGATCATCGCCGCCGAGGACCACGACTTCTACAAGCACAACGGCGTGGACATCAACGGCGTGGCGCGGGCCTTCGTCAACAACCAGTCCGGCACCAACTCGCAGCAGGGTGCGTCCACCCTGACCATGCAGTACGTCCGGCTGGCCATCGCCTACTCGGCCACCCACCCGGCCGACGTGGTCGCCGCGACCGAGGACACCAGCTCCCGCAAGATCCGCGAGATGCGGCTGGCCCTCCAGGTCGACAAGGAGTTCTCGAAGGACGAGATCCTCACCCGCTACCTGAACCTCGCCTCCTTCGGCAACGGCGCGTACGGCATCTTCGCCGCCAGCCAGGTGTACTTCGGCAAGTCCCCCAAGAACCTCAAGATCGAGGAGGCGGCGCTGCTGGCCGGCATGGTCAAGGCGCCGACCACCAACGATCCGACCACCCGCAGCGGCTACCCGCTCGCGCTCGACCGGCGTAACTACGTCATCGACAACATGGTCAAGACGAAGGCCATCACCCAGCAGGAGGCCGACGCCGCCAAGGCGACCAAGCTGGTGGTGAAGGACAAGCGCACCCCGAACGGCTGCGTCGCCACCAACCAGAAGGACTGGGGCTTCTTCTGCGACTACTTCTACCGCTGGTGGCTCTCGCAGGAGACCTTCGGCTCCACCACGTACGACCGGGAGCGGCGGCTCAAGAGCGGTGGCTACACCATCACCACCACGCTCGACGTGCAGGCGCAGAACGGTGCCGACCGGGCCGTCCGCCGCAACCTCGGGGTGAACAGCAAGGCCGCCCGGATGGTCGCCGCGATCGAGCCGGGCACCGGTCGGGTACGCGCGCTGTCGGTCAACCGGAACTTCAAGATCGATGACCCGAAGAAGCCGCAGAACAAGCTCTCCAGCGACCCCAAGAAGGCCAAGAAGAAGATCCGCGGCAACTACCCCAACACGGTGAACCCGCTGCTCAGCGGCGGCCAGGGCATCACCGGCTACCAGGCCGGCTCGACGTTCAAGATGTTCACCATGGTGGCCGCGCTGGAGAAGGGCATCCCGCTCGCCTACCAGATCAACTCGCCGCCGGTCTTCAAGTCGGAGTACATCGTCGAGCAGAACTCGCCCGCCGCCTGCCCGGGGACGCACTTCTACTGCCCCAAGAACGCCTCGGCGAGCATGGCCGGCGTGCACAACATGTGGACCGCCTTCGGCAGCTCGGTCAACACCTACTTCGTCCCGCTGGAGCAGCAGGTCGGCGCGGAGAACGTGATCAAGGCGGCGCAGAAGCTCGGCATCACCTTCCGCAGCAGCGACGACGCCCGCCGGGCCACCAAGGAGGGCGGCGCCAACCAGTGGGGCGCGTTCACCCTGGGTGTCTCCCAGACCACCCCGCTGGAGCTGGCCAACGCCTACGCCACCCTGGCGGCCGACGGGAAGTACTGCGAGCCGATCCCGGTGCAGCAGATCAAGGACCCGGAGGGCAACAAGCTCGACGTCGCCAACCCGCGTTGTGAGCAGCGGATCTCGACCGAGGTGGCCCGGGCCGCCGTGGACGCGGCCCGCTGCCCGGTCGGTGACCGGTCGTCGGTCTCCAAGTGCTCCGGGGCGACCGCCCGCAACGTCCGGGGCATCGTCGGCAAGCCGGTGGCCGGCAAGTCCGGCACCACCGACAGCGAGAAGACCTCCTCGCTGGTGGTGATGACCAAGCAGTTCGCGGTGGCCGGCATCATGGCCGACCCGGACTGGGCGCAGACCAACCAGCAGATGGGTCACGACACGCCGACCGGCATCAACCCGGCGGTCTACCAGACTCTGCGGGACGCCATGAAGGGCAAGCCCGGCATCGAGTTCACCCCACCCAATGGCAAGATCATCAACGGTGACCAGCGTTCCATCCCGAACGTGAAGTGCCAGTCGGTGGACGGTGCCCGGGGCAAGCTCAAGGAGGCCGGCTTCTCCGTCGTCGTCTCCGACAACAAGATCGCCTCGGAGTGCCCGGCCGGCACCGTCGCCGGCACCAGCCCCAACGGCCGCACCATCAAGGGCGGCGTGGTCACCATCGAGGTGAGCAGCGGTGGCGGCAGCACCCCGAACCAGGGCGGCAACACGCCAGGCGGGCCCGGCGGGCCGGGGGGCCGACCACCAGGCAACAACTGACCCGTACCGACGACGACGGGCGGGCACCCCACACGGGGTGCCCGCCCGTCGCGTGTCCGACGTACCGGTGGGCGGACCGACCAGCGCGGCGTGGGTCAGAGGCCGAGCTGTCGGCGTACCTCGGCGGCGACGCGACCACCCTCGGCCCGGCCGGCCACCGCGGCCTGGGCCGCCTTCATCGCCGGGCCCATCTGGGACTTCTCGGTGAAGCCGCCCGCGGCCAGCGCCCCCGACACCAGCTCCGTCAGCTCCTGCTCCGAGAGCTGCTTGGGCAGGTAGCGGTCCAGCACCGCACCCTCGGCGGTCTCCTTGTCGGCCTGCTCGGCACGGCCGGCGTCGGCGAACGCGGCAGCCGCCTCCCGGCGCTTCTTTGCCTCCTTGGTCAGCACCGCGAGCACCTCGTCGTCGGAGAGCTCGCGCTTGGCCTTGCCGGCGACCTCGGCGTTACCGACGGCGGCCAGCGCCATCCGCAACGTGGAGGTGGTCAGCTCGTCGCGCGCCTTGAGGGCGGCGCGCATGTCTGCGGTCAGGCGGTCCTTCAGCGTGCTCATGGACGGTCAAACTACCCTGGTCGGCATGCGAAAGCGCACACTATTCGGCCTCGCCGCCGGGACCGTCGCCGCCGGGGCGGCCACCCTGGCGTACGCGTCCCTCGTCGAACGCAACATGTTCACCCTGCGCCGGTACGACGTGCCGGTGCTGCCGGCCGACGCCGAGCCGCTGCGCGTGCTGCACCTGTCGGACCTGCACATGATGCCCGACCAGCGGCGCAAGCAGCAGTGGGTGGCGTCGCTGGCCGCCCTCGACCCGGACCTGGTGGTGGTCACCGGGGACAACATGGCCCACCCCGACGCGGTGCCCGGGGTGCTGCGCGCCCTGCAACCCCTGCTCGACTATCCGGGCGCGTTCGTCTTCGGCTCCAACGACTACACCGGGCCGGTCTGGAAGAACCCGTTCACCTACTTCCTGCCGAACCGCGAGTACACCGAGGGCGCCGCCCTGCCGTACGAGGAACTGCGGGACGTCCTCACCGGGGCCGGCTGGGCGGACCTCAACAACGCGCGTACCTCGCTCAAGGCCGGTGGCCGCCTCGTCGAGCTGGTCGGCGTGGACGACCCGCACATCGGGCAGGACGACTACCCGGCCGTCGCCGGCCCGGTCACCCCCGCCGCCGACCTGTCCATCGCGCTCGCCCACGCCCCGGAACCGGCCCTGCTCGACCAGATGGCCGCCGACGGCTTCGGCCTGCTGCTGGCCGGGCACACCCACGGCGGTCAGGTCTGCGTACCCGGCTACGGCGCGCTAGTGACCAACTGCGGGCTGCCCAGGGCGATGGCGAAGGGCCTGCACCGCTGGCCCGGCTCCGACTCCTGGCTGCACGTCTCGGCGGGCCTCGGCACCCACCCCACCGCCCCGGTCCGCTTCGCCTGCCCACCCGAGGCCAGCATCCTCACCCTCACCCCCCGCTGACCCCTGCTCTGCCGCCCCCACCGCTCCACCGCTACGCCTTCTCGCCCACTCCATGATCAGATTGCCGAAATGCAGACGACACGCCGTCAACACTGCGCGAAATCGCAATCTGATCATGCAGCGGGTGGGGTGCCCCGGTCGGCAGCAGCGCGGAACCGGGCGACGGAGGGCCATCAGAGACACCCCCGGCCCCGAGCGGCCGGAGCCGGGGGGTACCGAGTTTGATCGGCGGAGCGGGTGGGCTACTATTTCACCGCACGCCTCGGGGTGTGGCGCAGCTTGGTAGCGCGCTTCGTTCGGGACGAAGAGGTCGTCGGTTCGAATCCGGCCACCCCGACAGAGGTCAGAGGGCACATCCGATCCATGGATGTGCCCTCTAGTGCTTCTGTACAGCAGTGGAGTACAGCAGCAGTCAGCGCAGGCTCTCGCCCAGGCGCTTGAGGGCGTCGCGGGTGGCGTCCGAGGACGCCTGCGAATAGATCTCCATCGTGACGGACACCTCGGCGTGCCGGAGCACCTGCATGATGACGCGCGGGTGCACGTCCAGGTCGACGAGCAGGGTGGCGCAGGTACGCCGGGCGTCGTGCACGGTGATCCTCCGAACTCCGGCGCGGGCGCAGCGGGCGTCCCAGGACCGGTTGAAGTTGCGCGGCTCGACGGGCGTTCCGTAGCGGGTGGTGAACAACAGCGGCGAGCCCTGCCAGGCGATGCCCGCCTCGTCGCGGTCGGCCTTCCTCGCCTGCTGGCGGAGGTCGAGTGCCGCCGCGCAGATGTCCGGCAGCGGGAGGGTGGCGTCCGAGGTCTGCGTCTTGGTCTCCCGGTGCAGCAGTTGGCCGCCGACCCGCTGCAACTGCCAGCCGATCGACAACTCCCCCGCCGCCAGGTCCACGGCGTCCCCGGTGAGGCCGAGCACCTCACCCTTGCGCAGGCCGAGGACCAGGATCAGCACGTACGCGGCGTAGAGCGGATCGCGGTCGGCCCGCGCGGACTCCAGGAAGCGACGCGCCTCGTCGCTGGTCCACGCCCGGCCCCGGCGGCGGCGGACCGGTGGGAGCTTGACCAGGGCGGCGGCGTTACGGGTGACCAGTTCCTCGGTGGCGGCGTGGTTGAGCGCCGAGCGCAGCACACCCCGGACGTCCTTGACCGTGCGGGCGGACGGCACGTCACCGCAGCAGCGGCCGAGCGCGCAGCAGCGCCGCCTGAGTTCCGGGCGGCGGGCGTCCTTGCCCTGGGCGCAGCACTGGCAGGCGCGGGCCACCTCGTTGATCCAGGTCTGCACGTCGCGCACCTGGAGCCGGTCGAGCCGCTTCCCACCGAGGCCGGGGATCACGTACAACCGGAGGATCGTCTCGTAGGTGGCGCAGGTCAGCGGCGCGAGGTTGGGGCGCACGACCTCCCGGTGCCAGTAGGTCAGGTAGTCGCCGAGGGTCGGCACGCGGGTGGCGACCGGCCCGGCCTTGGCCTGCTGGTGCAGCTTGATCCACTTGTCGTGGACGACCTCCCGGGTCGGGCCGTAGACATACTTGCGGGTCCGCTTGCCGTCGGGCTTGGTGACCCAGACGTACGCGGCGAAGCCGTTGCGGTACGGGAAGATCGAGCCTTCGCCGTTGGCGCGGGTGCGGGCGGGCATCAGGCGGCCTCCTGCCGCTGGACCTGCTCGCGGACGTACTCGTCGACCCACTCGGGCAGGACGCGCCGGTACTTGCCGTCCTTGATGGAGCGCAGCTCGCCGGTGGCGATCTTCATCTTGACCTTGGACAGGCCGAAGCCGAGCAGCACGGCGACCTCGGCCGGCGAATACCAGCGCGGGGTGAGGGGTCGGGTCACGCCGCCACCCCCGACCACGCCTGGTGGGCGATTTCCTCCCGACCGACGCGTTGGCGTTCCCGACGTTGGGCGGCGGCAGTGTTGGCGAGCAGGGCGTCGCCGTCGGTCAGCCAGCCGGAACCGACGAAGGCCAACGTGCCGACGGTGACCGTGCCGGCGGCGTTGTCGCTGTCGGCGGTGTCGGTGTGCTCGGTGCGGCGGTAGGCGGCGCGGGAGTCGCGGAGCAGGCCGAAGGTGACCGAGTAGCGGCGGGCCTTGGTGAGGAAGTGGCCGCCGTAGCCGAGCATGTGCGCCCAGCGGCGCAGCCCGGCGTAGGGGTTCGGTGTGGTGTCAAGGTCGCCTTGACGGTCTTCTGTCTTCCCGGCTGTCCGGGTGGTGTGGTGGTGGATGGGGCGGCCGAGTCGCCAGCAGGCGTCGATGAGCCGGGCGAGGTGGTCGCCTTCCGGGTCGGCGTAGGCGTCGGGGGTGAGTCGGGTGGAGCGGTGGCCGGTGACCTCGGTGGACTTGGTGGCGTACTTGGCGAGGTAGGCGGCCACCTTGGCGTCGGTCACGTCGCCGTCGCTGGTGCCGATGCGGCGTACGTCGATCTGCTCACCCCAGGCGATCGGCCAGCCCTGCGGGCGGTCGGGGTGCGGCGTGGTGGTGACGGTGATCTGTCGGGTGGCGGCGTGGACGGCGGCGTCGAGGTCGTCGACGGTGATCCCGGCCGGCGGCGGCACCAGGGCGTGCCGGTCGTGCGGGTCGACGCCGTCGAGGCGCAGCAGGACGTGGAAGTGCACCGCGCCCCGGCGCTGCATCTCGGCGACCTTCCCGTGGGACACCCGCACCGGAGGCACCCGCCGGATTCGGCCAGAGTCGGTGACGACCTGGACGTGGGGGATGCCGCGTCGGCGGCACACTGCGGCGAGATGGCGTTCGATCGCCTGTTTCGTGCGCCGCCACAGCTCGCCCGAGAAGTGGTTCCAGACGGCCTGGTGGTCGTGGTCGTAGCAGTCCAGGCAGAGCGGTCGACCGAGCTGCGGATCGTCGGCGTCATGGCGGGTGAAGCAGGCTGCGGGCCGCCCGTGCGGGCAGGTGCCGGCGGTGCTCCGGGCGCGGCAGGGTGCCGGGCGGCAGTCGCAACGCCGCCGGGTGGCGCAGGTGTGTCGGGGGATGTGCCGGTGGTGCACCGGGCCGAAGGATGGCGCGGTGAAGGTGGCGAAGACGACCGGATGTGCGCTGACGGTGGCGGGGACGGTCTTGCCGCCGGTCAGGCCGGAGCGGACGACCTGGAAGGCGTCACCGGCGTAGACCCAGGCGCAGTCGGGGCACTGGGCGGCACGGCGGTTGCCGCACGCCTTGTAGAGCGTCCGGTCGGGCATCTCGTCGGTGTGCCGCTCGGCCAGGACCCGGCCGGTGTCGGGTTCTACGGCGGTGAGGGTGCCGGTCAGGCGGATCGGGCGGGTGCAGCCTCCGGCGGCGCGGGTGTGCTCCAGCCAGCCGAAGTAGTCCGGGGCGGCGGCGCGGTGCAGGGCCTGGGCGTCACGGCCGGCGGTGAGGGTGGACACGGTTCTCTCCTCAAGGGGTGGCAGGGGACGGGCGACGAACTGCCACCGGACGCCGGAGCGGTGTCCGTCGGTGGTGTTCGTGGTGTCTCCTGGCACCGCCGGAAAGGGCGGCTCACGCCGGAGGGCGGGGGTTGGCCATCGGCCTTGGACCGCCGTTGAGCTGGGTTTCTGGATCTTGGGTGATGCCGGGACGGGTGGGGTGCCTGGTCGTCGGCCTCCGGTGGGTTGCCGCAGGCGATCCCCACCCGTCGAGGTGCGCGAATCCGAGGGCCATCGTGGACGGCGCGAAGGCCGTGCTGGGCCGCTCAGCGGATTTCGGGTCGGCGCAGTGGCTGGGGCGATCGAGGGCCGGCGGGACGTGACCCGCGTCAGCGGCAGGAAGGCCGCTCGGCAACTCCGAAGTCGAGTTCAGCGATCCGGCGGGAAGGCCGCGCTGGTGTGCTCGACGAGGGCCAGAGTAGCACCGGGTACCGACACGTCAACCCGCCGTGAATCCCGCGTCGAAGGCGCTCGAACCGGATGCCGCCCTGTCTGGTCCCACCCCATGCTTGACGGTTCGGTCCCAGGACATGCTTGACGTTCGGCCTAGTTGCCCTGTTCCGCCTTCCTCCGGTTGGGCAACTCCTCAAGGAAGAACGTCACGTCTTCCAGAGCGGAGAAGACCCGGCCGTCGAGGTCCGTCCGCTCGGCAAGCTCGCGGACGAGCACGACTGACGCGGGCTCCAAATACCCGAAGCGTCGGGCGAGGTGACCCAGGCAAAGCGACGCCGTGGCGACGAGCCATAGGTCAGCGCAATCCTGCGCGATCCGGTAGCACCATCGCTCGACGAACAGGCGGTCGTCGTCGTGGAGCGCCAACCCCACCAACACCGAATTCGGCGAAACCGCTTGGTCCCTGCCATCAAGAGCAGCAGTAAGCACCTCATCCGCCAGACCGTGTGACACCAGCGGCGGATCCTCGTAGATGTTCACCCCGGGAGGCTACGACAGCAGGGCTGCCAGGGCTGCCAGCCCGCGTGGGAGGACTTTCTGTACATCTATCAAGGCGGCCCTTGACGGGCCGCACGCGCCGCCGCCTGGGCGCGCGTCCGTCGCTCCGCTGGCGCTCCGACTCCGGCCACGCAACACGCCCGGCGGGCTGGCTCGGAGGGCGGGTAGCCCGGTGGGCCGCCGGATGACGACAGGCCGTTTCCGGTGGGGTTGTGGGGCCGGCAGCCGGCCGGGCCGCGCGGCGAGCACCGCGCGGCGTAGGGGAGCGCACGCCGGGTCCGTCGGCGGCTGCCGGGTCGGTGGCGGGGTTGCGGTTACTGCGCCTCCGGCGGGGGCGCTCCGGCTCCGGGATGGCCGGGGGTCCGTCGGCGGCTTGCGGTCCGTGAGTGGTGGCGGTGGGGAGCCATTCCGTCTGCCGTCGACCCGGGCGAGCCGAGCAGACCACCGCCCGACCCGCCAGCGTCCGGACGAGCCGTCAAGGCCGTCTTGACATGGCGGGCCGGGCGGCGGCCCGCTCCCACAGGAGTGCGGGTCGACGGCAGACGGGATGGTCGCGGTGGTGAAGGCGTATCGGGGCGTCAGCGGGTCTGCCAAGATGCCCAGCGTGAGCCAACTCCCCGAGGACGTGCGGTCGGCCTGTCGGTACTTCGCGTTCTATATCGCCGACGGCACCCTCGATGTCGAGCTTCTCGACGGTATCGACTACAGGTCAGCCCTCGTGCAGTTCGGGTCGCCACTCGAGCAAGCTTTCGCGATCTTCACAAACGTGCTCGACGTGCAGCCTGACGGCAGCGTTACCAACGCAGGAGAAGCCATGTACCGGGCAGCTCAATATGTGCGCCGGTACTGCGACCCGAACTACATCATCGATCCGCCATTCGAAGATTGGGAAACCGAACTGGTGTAGAAGGAAACGCAAGTATCAGGGTGTGTCTAACCAGGTGACTACCGAGGTGAAGGCTGAGGGACAACCACGGATGGTCGGGGGTCGTTCGCGCAGCTCGTAGGCTCATCAAACAGCAGGTCAGGCGACGGTGATCATTCCTTCACACGGAAGGGGGCGGCCAGCCTGACGGGTGGAGCGTACGAGCCCTTACTACCGATGTCGCTTGTCCTCAACGTGAACGACGTGTAGTTCGTGGCCGTCAGTGTCCCGCTTGCGGCGCCCGTACAAGCCGACGGCCACACCGCTACTGTCTGAGACCTCGTCCGCGCCTACGTAGGTCAGCACATCCGGGTGGTGGCCGTAGACCAACCATCCTGGACCGGGATCCAGGATCACCGTACTGAAGTCGCCGGCAGGTGAGCCTGCGTAGACGGGCCCAAACTCGCGAAGGATGTCCACGGCCTGGGCGGCGAGTTCCGCAGTGGGTCCGGGGTCCGGTAGCACGACACACGTGCCGTGGGCAAATGCTACCCATGACTTGCTGTCCCCTCGGATGATGCGACGCCAGGTTGCGGCAAGATCGTGCTCCGTCATGACGGTGATGATGCATGAGTCAATTTGCCAGCGCTACCCGTCGGAACGTGCCCGATCCGGGCCCGATGCAGGGGTCAATACAGGGCAGCGCCGGCACCTGAGCTGACCGCTGCCCGACGCTCGGTAGCGGTATCCCTGGTGACGCAGTCACCCATTGTGCAGATCAACACGATTCCCAAGCTGATGGTGCCGCGCGTGGCGTCTCAGCGTGGTTGCGCCTGCCAGTGATCGAGATGCCGCCGGAACCACGCTACCGCCGCAGCGGCATCGGTTATTGGGTCAACAGAACCGAGCCGCAGCCCGTCGGGACCCGCAGTGTCGACCATGGCCTCGTCGGCTCGCACGCCGTCGTCCCAGTTGAGACAGGAAGGGCTCCAGCCTCCACGCAGGCACTTGCCGTCGTAGTCAAGCCGTAGGGTCTGGTAGATCTGGTTGCCCTGGACAAAGTCGTACGACGCGGTCATCCACAAGGTGCCGCCATCGTCCTGGTGGTACCAGTCCTGGACATCCGGTATGTGCCTGGCGAGTTCCCCGAAGAAGGTGCTCTCATCGGCCGTTGGTTCTGTGTCCCGCACAGCTTTAAGTCTCGCAGATCCCACCGCGCACCGTTCGCAGCCTTCGGCTGTGAGGGACTAACTGACGTGCACCAGACCGGACATCGGTGGACGGCGGCGGACCGACGGGCCAACTTAGAGCACGACATTCGGCAGGTCAACGCCGCCTCAATGTTGCCTGGGGGGGGCAAGTGGTAGGACGGAGATAGCGGGCAGGATGCTCGTGTGGCATTGATCAATCCAGCGGGCTGGTACGAGGCCAGGAAAGCGGCCGCCTGTTCCGCATTGCCTGAGGTCATGGGGAGACATCCTTTGGGTACCGTGGCAAACGGTGTGGTGGTCGCCGAGGCTGTGTTCGGGGTTTTCGTCGAACTCGATGAGGTGCCGGATGCCATGGCCTTATTCGACATTGCAACGTGGCCACATGGCCGCCCGTTGCCGGCGATCGGTACCCGACTTCGCGGCAGGGTGGTGGGCCACCGACCCGGACATGACGACCATCCGGGGCAACTGCGGCTGGCGTGGCTTGATCAAGGTTCGTTGGCCGCTCCCATAGCTGGTGGTCACCCGAGCTATCAACGAACAGATCAAGCTCTGTTGCTGTCGACAGCAACAGAGCCGGACGACGGGGGCCAGTGGCGGAGGGCTGCGGATCAGAGCCCGACGTCAGAGACGTGCGCGGACGTTACCGGACGTAGCGCCCAGAACTTGTAAGCGAGATGTCGCCGGCTCGATCCCGGCCGAGGGCTCCGACACCGAGAGTGCTGTGGTTTAGCCGCTGGTCAGCCGCCATGCCGTATAGACGAACGCGATGAGCGCCGCAGCTGCCAGCGCGAGCCGGAACAGCGAAAGAGTTCCCCTCAACTCGCTGTTCAGCGGCTCCACCGTGCCGGGGAGTTCCGGTAGCGATGACGGTCGGAATACCAGGGCACCGACACGCCCTTCGGGCACTGGGATGGAATTACGGACTCGTCGCCCCGGACTTCCGTTACGACGCGGCACCCAGGCCACGACATCGACGGCGCCGGCCGGGACCGCGACATCGTACGGATCCCACCCAGGCAACCGATACTCGATGCCCTCGACGGCGACGACCGGCGCGGCGTCGTGGGTAGAGGCGTCTTCGTCGAGCCACCACTCGGGCTTTACCGGAATGACTCGTAGCACGCCCTGCCTTGGTGTAATCGGGACCGTGCCGGGCGCTGCCTCCTTCACCTTCAGGTCGCGGACCGCTTCGGGGGTGAGCATTCTGTTGGGTACGAAGAACAGCTTCGCGGTCAGGTTCGGCCCCAGCCCGGCCACTAGCAGAAGCAGCGTGACGATCAGCGCACCGCCACCCGCGAAATAGAATCCGATCACGGCCACCAGTCGGCCGAGATACCCGTGGTAACGAACGTGCTCGGCAAGCACAAAGAGGCCGACCGTCGCCCCGCCGAACGCGACGGCGGCGGCAAGCATGCCGATGGCGGAACTGGCGGGAGTTTTCAGATAGCGCCGGACGGCGTCCATGCCGCCGACCCTAGCCGTGGTCAGCAACGCGCCCCGCGAACAACCGACCAGCCACCAGGACACCGACGACCACGGCGAGCCTAAAGGCAGCGATCAGGCAGCATAATCTCCTGATCTGGACGGGTACGGGCCAGCAGAGAACGCCTAGCGTCAGTTGCTCGACCGCACTGGTTGGCGACCTTCGGCACAAGCTGACGAGCTGTGTCCGGCCCGCCCCAGCGGGGGTCAGACTGGCTTGCGTGCCGCTCTCTCCACTTCTTGCAGCACCAGTCCGAGGGTTTGCGAGCGGCGGTCTGCTGGCAGCGTCGCCCAGGCTCGTCGGGCATACGCAAGTCCCCCGGAACGGTCCCCGGACTTGGCCATCATGAGGGCTCGGTGCAGCTCGATGTGGGTGGCGAACCGGGTCAACGCTGGCGGCCGGAGCCGGTCGGCGTCGGTCTGGGCCTGCTCGCCGGGACCGACCATGCCGAGTCGGGCGTAGAGCATCGACCGGAAGGTGGCCATGCGCCAGGCGGGCACGGCGGCGTCGGAGATCTCCCCGTCTGGAGAGGCGGTCTGGTCGAAGATCCGTCGTGCGTCCTCGTCGGCCGTGATGGCTCCGCCGATGTCGCCTCGTCCGGCGGCGACGTGTGCGCGGGCCATCAGCGCCTGGAGGCGTCCCAGCGACGGACGGTCGGACAGGGCGATGGCCTCGTCGGCGTACCGCTTGGCGACGGGTAGGGCCGCGCCTTCGTAGGCCAGGGCGATGGCGGCCCTGCCACGTACCCAGACCCGGACGGCGAGGTCGCCGGAGCGATCGGCGGCGATCCGGGCGGTGTCGTACCAGCCGATCGCCTCGGTCGGGTCCTTGGTGGTCTTGCCGTAGGTGGTGAGTGCGCGGGCGGTGGTCGCCCACATCGTCGGGGAGTCGAGCTGCTGTTGCAGGACGACGAGGTCACTGGCAAGCCTGTTCTGAAGGCTGTCCGCGCCGATCTCCATGTAGTCGCGACCGTACTGCTCGACCCGGTCGCGCCAGCGGTCTTCACTGTCCCGTCGGCCGGCGAGGGCTGCGGTGAAGCCGGATCGGATCAGCTCGTTGGCGGCGATCGGGCCGATGGTGGCGGCTTGGAGAAGGTGCCTGCGTCTCACGTCCGGGTCTCCCAACGCCCGCGCGTAGGCGAGCACGATGTCCGGCGTCGCGGTCCGGCGTCCCGACTCGACGTTGCTCAGGTGCGAAGCCGAATAGCTGGTACGGGCCGCGATGGAGGCCAGCGTCACGCCTGCCTCAGTACGAGCCTGCCTCAGTTGTGCGCCGAGGTCATCCATCGGAGCCCCCGTGAAAGGTCCTGAAAGCATCGAGCCACTTCCGAGCGTAGTCGTGGGATCACAAGAGTAGACACCAGACGTGGTCAGCGCGGCCGGTGCGACGACCGGGCTTGGTCACGTCGCTAGCCGGGCGCGGCGGCGTCGGTCCCCCCGAGAGCAGTGTCGCCGCGCCCCCTCTAACGGTGGAGGCGGGAATGAGCGGCGACGTTCCGGACCAGTCCAGGGGCGAGCAGATCCAGCAGGCGGAACGGGAAGCGGCTCGGCAGCGGATCCTCGCGCAGGCCGAGGCGGACCGGATACCGGCCGAGGAGACGGATCGGGCATTGCCGGATCGCCGGTGGCGTCGTGGACAGCGTTGACCTGTTGCCGGTCGGTCGTCGGGTGGCGTACTGGCGGGGACGGCGGAAGCTCTCCCAGCAGGTGTTGGCCGATCGGCTGGGTAAGTCGAAGAGTTGGGTGGACAAGGTCGAGCGGGGTGTCCGGTCGCTGGACAAGGTGTCGACGCTCCAGGACATCGCCGCCGTCCTGCGGATCGAACCGGGGGTGTTGCTCGGCCGGCACGCAGAGCCGGCCGGGGTGACCGAACGCGCCGAGGGTGTGGAACGGATCCGCGCGGCCCTGACGACGTACGAGATCGCTTTGGCGCGCCCGAACGTCCGCCGACCTGTACTGACAGCCGAGAGGCTGACGCGGGAGACCGCGCACGTGTGGACGGCCTTCCAGCACGCCCGCTACCCACAGGTGATCGACCTGGTACCGGAGCTGGTGGCCGACGCGCAGCGCACCCACGCCCACGATCCCCGTGCGGGGCGGCTGCCGCTGGTGGAGGCGTACCGGGTGACGGCGTCGCTGCTGGTGAAGCTCGGTGTCTTCGACGTGGCGTGGTTGGCGGTCGACCGGGCGATGACCGTCGCCACCGGTGACCGGGTGTTGGTGGCGGCCGCTGCGGTGCAGCTCGGTCAGGTGTTGCGCGGCTCGGGACGGGCGCGGGTGGCGAAGTCGGTGATGCTGACCGCCGCGTACCGGATCGCCCCACCCGTGATCGAGTGCGGCCCCCCGGCCGAGCTGTCTCTGTGCGGGACCCTGCTGGTACAGGCCGCCTTGGCCGCTGCCTGCGCCGGGGACGACGGCACCGCCGTCGAGCTGGTCGACGAGGCTGCGGAGATGGCGGCGCAGGTAGGAGACGGTCACGACCATCACCGGACCGGGTTCGGGCCAACGGCGGTGGAGCTGGCCCGGATCACCGCAGCCGTGGAGTTGGGCGACGCGGAGGCGGCCGTGGCCTGGCACGAGAAGGTGACCGTGCGGGATGGCTGGCGGTGGCTGCCCGCCGAACACCGTGCCGCGTACCTGATCGACGTTGCCCGCGCCTACCTCCAGGTCGACGACCCGGTCAATGCCGGCCGGGTCCTGATGGAGGCCCACCGGACCGCACCGGCCGAGATTCGCCACCGACCAGCCGGCCGGGACATCCTCGCCCAGGTCGCCCGCGACCCCGACGCCCCGGCAACGGTCACCCAACTCGTCGACATGCTCGGAACGGGTTGAACGGTGACCGGTCCTCACCTGTCCCTGGCGCAGATCCGCAACCGGCTGATCCTCACCGCCCGTGCCGTCCTCCGCGATCACCAGCCCGGACCCGACGGCCGCTGTCCGGTCTGCCGGACCGCAGGCTGCCCGGTGGCGACCGCCGCCCGCAACGTCCTGCGCTCGGCGGAAGAAGTACAGCAGCGAAGTACAGCAACCGAGCCGACCACACCCGACCCGGACGAACCCCAGCAGGCCGGATGACCTCGGATGACACCCGATCCGACCGGCGTGCCGGCAGTTCGGGACGAAGAGGTCGTCGGTTCGAATCCGGCCACCCCGACCGAGGAGATCGGGCCAGGTGAGACACCGTCTCACCTGGCCCGATACTGCATAGCTGACACTCAGAATCATCAACCGGGCGCGTCCGTGGTACCGCCACAGGCCGACCACCCGAACGGGGCAGCACCGATCACCCACGAGCCGATATGACTGTCAGGCATAAATATGCCTGAGGGGCATGGAGCCCTCACCCGAAGACCGTCCCTCCGGGTCGACCACGACGCGCCAGCGTGGGGCGGGGAGTAGGAGACGAGCGCGGCGGTCCTAGAGTCGGTGGCCGGGAGACCGGGAAGGAGCCCGATGTCGATCCCCGATCCGGTCGTGCTCGCCCTGCCGTTCCGGGGCACCTGGCTGGTGCGCAACAGCCCCGCCCGGCGGGTGCCCAGCCACGGCACCGACCTCTTCGCCACCACGTACGCGATGGATTTCGTGGCGGTGCGGGGGCGACGGACGGCGACCGTCCGGGACTGGCGGACGGTGCTGTCGACCGAGCCGCCGCAGCGGTTCCTCGCCTTCGGACGGCCGATCCTCGCCCCCGCCGCCGGCCGGGTGGTGGCGGTACACGACGGGGAGGCCGACCACGAGGCCCGCCGGTCGCCGACGACGCTGCTGTCCTACGCGCTGACCCAGGCGGCCCGGGTCCGCCGGGGCGCGGGCGCCGTCGCCGGCAACCACGTGATCGTCGAGCCGGCCGGGCACCGAGGGTACGTCCTGCTCGCCCACCTGCGCGCCGGTTCGGTCCGGGTGGCGGTGGGCGACGAGGTCGACGTCGGGCAGGAGCTGGCCGGCTGCGGCAATTCGGGGAACTCCACCCAGCCGCACCTGCACATACAGGTGATGGACGCCGCCGACCCGTACGCCGCCCGGGGTGTGCCGATGGCCTTCCGGCACTACCGGTCGTGGCGGCGGCCGGGTGACCCGCCGGTCGAGGTCGACCGGGGCGTCCCGGGTGAGGCGGCGGTGGTCGAGCCGGGGCGGTGATCCCGCGCGGTGGCGTCCGCCGCCGGGCGCGGCGCGACGACCCGGTTTTCCTGGCAAGGTGTACGTCATGCCCGCGCTGCGCCGCCCCCGGATGTCCGACTGGACGATCGTGGTACCCGTCCTGGCGGTGCTGCTGCTGCTCGTCACCTGGAACCGGAAACTGCCGGGCCTGGCGGTGGCGGTGGTGGCCCTCCTGCTGGCCGGGGCGGTGCTGGCGGCCGTGCACCACGCCGAGGTGGTCGCCCACAAGGTCGGTGAGCCGTACGGGTCGCTGGTGCTCGCGGTGGCGGTCACCGTCATCGAGGTCGCCCTGATCGTCACCCTGATGATCAGTGGCGGCGACAAGACCCAGGCGTTGGCCCGGGACACCGTCTTCGCCGCCGTGATGATCACCTGTAACGGCATCCTCGGGCTCTCGCTGCTACTCGGCGCGCTCCGGCGGCGGGTGGCCGTGTTCAACCCGGAGGGCACCGGTGGGGCGCTGGCCACCGTGGCGACCCTCGCCACCCTGAGCCTGGTGGTGCCGACGTTCACCACCAGCAAGACCGGCCCCGAGTTCTCCCCCGCCCAGCTCGCCTTCGCCGCCGTGGCGTCGCTGGCGCTCTACGGGCTGTTCGTGATGGTGCAGACCGGCCGGCACCGGGACTACTTCCTGCCGGTGACCAGCGACGGCAGCGTGCCCGACGCCGACGGCGACGGGCACGCCGACCCGCCGTCGACGCGTACCGCGGTGACGAGTCTGGTGCTGCTCCTGGTCGCCCTCGTCGCCGTGGTGGGTGACGCGAAGACCGTCTCGCCGACCATCGAGGCCGGGGTCGCGGCGGCGAACCTGCCGCAGTCCTTCGTCGGGGTGGTCATCGCGCTGCTCGTGCTGCTGCCGGAGACCCTGGCCGCCGCCCGCGCCGCCCGCCGGGACCGGGTGCAGATCAGCCTCAACCTGGCGCTCGGCTCGGCGATGGCGAGCATCGGCCTGACCATCCCGGCGATCGCGCTCGCCTCGATCTGGCTGGACGGGCCGCTGCTGCTCGGCCTCGGCGGCACCCAGCTGACCCTGCTGGCGTTGACCGTCGTCACCGGGGTGCTGACGGTGGTGCCGGGCCGGGCCACCGTCCTGCAGGGTGGGGTGCACCTGGTGCTGCTCGCCGCGTTCGTCTTCCTCGCCGCCAGCCCCTGACCCGCCGCCGATCCCGCACCGGCCACCGCCGAACGAAGGCCACACAACCCGGCCGGCACCGGCCGAAAGGTGGTTGCCGGTGTCGCACCGCGACGGTTTGATGCCAGTAACTGTCCCGGGCGGGTGCCCGGACGGCACACGGGGAGGACGATCCACTGTGCTCACATTCCGGCCACGTCGTGGCCTCACCGGCGCGCTCGCGTTGACGCTCGGCGTCACCGGGCTCGCCGTCGCCACCACCGCCGGTGTCGCGTCGGCGGCACCGCACTCCGACAGCCCACCATCCGTGCAGGTCGGCTGGGTCGACTCGGCCACGCCGAAGACGGCCTACCAGGCCGACGGGGACACCAACCTGCCGCTCGGCACCCGGGTCGACGCCGCCGGCAAGACCCATACCGCCCGCGTCTACGCCACCTTCGACCTGTCCCGGTACGAGGGGAAGAAGATCTACGACGGCAAGGTCTTCGTCCAGGAGCACAGTGCCGCCGACTGCACCAAACGGGCCGTCGAGATCTGGCGTACGAAGCCGGTGGGTGCCACTCCCACCTGGAACAAGCAGCCCGAACCCCTGGTCAAGCTGGACGAGGAGGGGAGCTCGACGTACTGCCCCCGGTCCCTCGCCTTCGACGTCGGCGCGGCGGTGCAGGACGCGGTGGCCCACAAGCAGCGCCGGGTCACCTTCGAGATCCGGGTACCGGAGGAGCACGAGGCCGACCCGTCGTACGGCCGGGAGCTGTACTGGTACAAGAACGTACAGCTCAGCGTCAGCTACAACTCGCTGCCGAAGGTCGACAGCGAACACCTCTACAACGGTGGTTTCCTCTGCACCCAGCTGAAGCCGTACCCCCGGATCGGCGGGTTCGCCGGCCTGCTCCAGGCCCGGGGCACCGACGCCGACGAGTGGGACTCCCCCCGGACGGATTTCGCGATCTGGCCGACCGGCCAACCGGAGCAGCGCACCGAGTTCAGCTCGGACCGTGGCACGTTCGGGCGGGTCGCCAGCGGCACCGTGCCCGACGGTGCCCTGGTCGACGGGAAGTCGTACGGCTGGCAGGCCCGCGTCGGTGACGGCACGGACACCTCCGCCTGGTCGAAGAAGTGCTTCTTCACCTACGACGGCACCGCCCCGACCGCCCCGGCGGTCAGCTCGTCGAACTACCCGGCCGACGACACCGGGCAGCGGGCCCCGGCCGGCGAACCGGCGGTCTTCACCTTCTCCGGCATGGGCGACAAGGACGTGGCCGGCTTCCAGTACTCCTGGAATGGTCTCGGCGCGGCCGGCGTCTGCGAATACAGCGGCGAGTACGGGCAACTGGTCTGCAAGGACCCGTTCAGCAACCCGGGCACCGTCCGGGCGGCCACGCCCGGCGGCTCGGCGACGATCACCCTCAACCCGATCGGTTCCGGGCCGCAGCGGCTGACGGTCCGCTCGATCGACGCGGCCGGGAACGTCTCCGCCGAGACCGTCTACCGCACCTTCGTGCCGTCGTCCACCCCCGAGATCCGGGTGGAGAGCGGGACGCCGCAGTGGGGCCAGGAGGTGCTGTTGAAGTTCGTCCCGGCCAGCGGGGTCACCGGTGTGCAGGAGTACGAGATCGTGCTCGACAACGCCCAGCCGGAGACCCGGCAGGCGGAGGAGGACGGCACCGCGTACTTCAGCTTCGTCGCGAACAACCCCGACGGGCACACCGTGCGGGTGCGCAGCCACAGCGGGAACGGGTTCGTCTCACCCGAGGCGACCTGGCAGGCGTACTTCCTGCCGTGGCCGGGGGTGCGGTCCGACGTCTACCCCGACAGCGGCGAACCGTCAGGCGGTGTGGGGGTCGCCGGCACCTTCACCTTCTCCCCGCCGCCCGGCTGGACCGACACCGCCGCCTACCGGTACTCGTTCGGCGGCGACGGTGGGCCGACCGAGGTGGCCGCCGACTCCGCCGGCCGGGCGACGGTGACCTGGACGCCGGAGACCGCCGGCTGGGTCACCCTGACCGTGTACGCGGTCCGGGCCGACGGCACGGTCCACGACTACGCGAACTGGTACTCGTTCCAGGTGGCCGCCACCTCCTGACCGGCGGGGCCGCGACGGCGGGGAGGCCACCGGGCGACCGGTGTCCTCCCCGCCGCCGTCGCGGGTGGGGCGTCGTCAGTCGTCGTGGCGTTCGGTGCGGGCGACCTCGGCGAACGCCGCCTCCAGGCATCCGGCGAACGGGACCCCGGTCACCGCGAGCAGGTCGACCACCAGCAGCGGGGCGTGGGCGGCGACGGCGGCCGGGTCGGGCGGGGTGTCGTCGTCACCCGGGTCGTAGACGCCGAGCGCCCCGGCCAGCAGCACGAGGACCACGTGCGGGTCGACGTCGGGTCGCCAGGTCGCGGCTGCGCGGACGCAGCGTTCCAGCACCTGCCGTACGTCGTCGCTGTCGAGCCCGTCGGGGTGCGCCTGCTCCAGCAGGAGCCGGACCACCCCGCCGAGGACCAGCCCGGCGCGGTCGGCACCGGCGAGCCGGGGCACCGCGTCGTCGTACGCCGCGCTGTCGCGGGCCTGGGCGGCCTCGACCGCTGCGGTGGCGGCCACCGCGATCTCGCGGGCCGGGGCGGGCAGGTGTCGCCAGGTCACCGTCACCGGCCCAGCATGGCAGAGCCGACCGACCCGGCCCCGGCCGGACACCGGGGCCGGGTCGGCACGGGCGCAAACGGGTCGACCGCCCCGGGACCGGCCGCGACTCCCGGTGCGAGAAGTCGCCGGCCGCCCTTCCCGGGACGGTCGGACGATGGCCGGAGTACGCCCCTCAACGCTCCGGTCACCGCGGGTCCGAGCGGTGCTCAGCAGTACGTGTAGCTGCCCTTGCTCCCCCACGAGCAGGAGTCGATCCCGGTGCCGGCGGAGTTGCGCAGGTAGGCGGTGTCGCCGGTGTTGTTCCAGATGTAGTTCCCGGAGCCCCAGTACCGGTGGGTGGAGGTGTTCTTGCCCTTGCCGGTGTGGATGTAGACGCTGGCGCCCTTGGCGAGGCGGACGTCGCCGGAGAACGTGTAGACGTGCTTGGACTTGTCGCGCAGCGTCCAGGACTTCAGGTTGATCGTGGAGCTGCGCCGGTTGGTCAGCTTGACGTACTCGGCGTTGAGGCTGGTGTTGGAGCGGGTGTCGCTGCCCGGGGAGTTGTAGTAGACCTTGGTGATCTCGACGGCCGGGGTGGCGGCCTGGGCCGGCCCGGCGACGGTGAGCGGGCCGCCGACGGCGACGGCGAGCGCCACGGCGAATCCGACGAGTCTGGTGTGCTTCACGCGTACCCCCACAGGTTCACGGACCGGCGTCCACGGGGACCGGTCACGGAAAGTGGGCCGAGGTTATCGACGCGGGCCGGCGACTGTGGACCGGAAACGCGCCGCGTCGCCGATCCGGTCCGCCAGTCCCGGCAGCGGGACCCTAATGGTGATCATGGGTGGCGCGATCGTCAGGCGACGGCGTCCCTTCCACCGATCCGCACTCGTCCGGCGGGCGGATCAGGTCGACCAGTCGGGGTCGGGTCCAGTGCCCGGCCACCCCGGGACGGTCGGCCAGGTAGTCGACAGTCCCGGCCGGCGTCCAGCCGTGCGCCTCCCGCAGCCCTTCGGCGATCATCCGCAGGTAGACCGGGGCGGGTGGGGTCCACGCCACGTCGGTGGCCCGCCAGGGCGCGGTGAAGGTGAGCATCGGCAGCCCGTCGCGGGTGCCGACCCGCAGCAGCGTCTCGTAGCGTCCCGGGCCGAGGGTGGCCCGGCCGTCGGCCACCGCCGCGTCGAGCGCGGGCAGATCGTCGCCGGGGGGCCGGTACATCTCCTGGGCGGCGAGGTCGGCGAACTGCGCCCGGGTGAGCAGGTAGCCCCGGGCCGCCGCGACGCCGGGCAGCGTCGGATCGTAGAAGGCCATCCCGCCCGTCCAGGCCCGGGACTCGCCGGCGAAGTAGATGCCGCCGGGGATCAGCACCGGCAGCGTCAGGCGCGGCGGTCGGCAGTCCCGGCAGCCGGGGTACGTCCGCAGCCCGCCGGGCGGCCGGCCGCCGGAGAGGTACCAGCCGAGCCGGGCGGCGTGCAGGTTCGACCCGTAGGCGACGTACCAGAGCAGTTCCATCCCGCCCCCTCACCGCGCCGGGGTCCCCACGCTAGCGCTCCACAGGCCCTGTCCACACCCTGTGGATGAAACATGTGTACGAACGATGTGATCTTGATACGGCCGACTACGCACCGCTGAGTACGCTTGATCGCAGCCCCGGCACCCGCCGGGCCCTTTCCCACCTGGAAGAACGTGGATCACGAGCGAGTCGTCCGGGACGTCACGGTCCGCCTGTCGATGGCGTCGACCGCCGCCGAGGCCTGCCGGTGGACGGTGACCGCGCTCGCCCGGTACGCCCCCGCCACGATCTCCGTCCTCCTCCAGGTGCACGACCGGCTGCGCTGCATCGCCGCCACCGGGGCCTGGCAGGTCTTCTCCGCCGTCCCGCCGAAGTCGGGCATCGTCGGCCGGGTGTACGCCTCCGGCGTGGGGGCCACCGTCGGGGACGTCACCGCCGACCCGGACTACCTGCCGCTACGCCCCGACGTCACGGCCGAGATCTGCGTACCGGTGCGGGACCCGCAGGGCCGGCCGATCGGCGTGCTCGACCTCCAGTGGAGCGGGCCGGTGGACCTCGCGCCGTGGCGGGAGACCGCCGACCGGCTCGCCGAGCGGCTCGGTGCCCGGATCGCGGCGCTGGGCGGGCCGCCCGCCGAGAGCCGCAGCGAGAAACTGCTCCGGCACGCCACCGCGATGACCGCCGCCCCCACCGACTGGGACCTGCTGACCGCCGCGCTCACCGCCGCCCGGGAGGTCTCCACCCTCTCCACCGCCGTGCTGGTGCTCGCCGGTCGGCACGGCCCCCGCGTCGGCGCACCCGCCACCGTGCCCACCGAGTGGGAGGCGCGGGTCCGGGCCGCGCTGGCCGACGCCTCGACCACGCAACTCGACCGGCTCGTCGCGCGGGCCCACCGGTACGGCGCGGCGTACACCCTGGGTGAGACGGGTTGCCCGCCCACCGAGGAGCACCTGGCGCTGGCCCGGGCCGGGGTACGCACCCTGGTGTCGGTGCCGGTCGGCCCACCCGACGACGGCGGGGTGCTGCTGGTCGCCGACGAGCGGCTGCTGCGCCCCGACCCGACCACGGTCAACCTGATGGAACTGCTCGCCGGGCAGGCCTGGGCGGCCCTGGAGCGGCTGCGTACCCTGGCGCAGTTGCGGGAGCAGGCCAGCCTCGACCCGCTGACCGGGCTGCGGCACACCGGCACGTTCGGGCGGCGGATCGCGGCGGCCACCCCCGGGCGTACCGCGCTGCTCGCCATCGACGTGGACGGTTTCAAGAGCGTCAACGACACGTACGGCCACCAGGCCGGGGACCGGTTGCTGGTGGGGCTGGCCCGCGCCCTGGAGGCGGCGCTGCGGCACGGCGACGAGCTGTACCGCACCGGCGGCGACGAGTTCGTCGCGGTGATCGAGGTGGCCCACGCCGACGAGGCGGTCCGCATCGCCGAACGGCTCACCGAGGCCGCCCGGCGCACCGGCCGCACGATCAGCGTGGGCGTGGCGCTACCGCTGCCCGGCGAACCGGCCGACCGCACCCTGCACCGCGCCGACCAGGCCCTCTACGCGGCCAAGCACCGGGGCCGGGACCGGGTGCAACTCTCCACCCCCTGACCCCGCCCCACCCCGTCACCAACCCCGTGTCGATCATGGACTTGTGGTGGGCTTTTCGCCCTGGTCCACGCCGTTTGCGAGCACCACAACTCCTTGATCGACACAGGGTTGGGGTGGGGTGGGTGGGGGTCAGGGGCGGGGGCGGGGGTTGACGACTAGTTCGGCGATCTGGGCGGTGTTGAGGGCGGCGCCCTTGCGCAGGTTGTCGCCGGTGACGAAGAGGTCGAGGGCGCGCGGGTCGTCGACGGCCCGACGGATCCGGCCGACCCAGGCCGGGTCGGTGCCGACCGCGTCGATGGGCATCGGAAACTCCCCGGCTTCCGGGTCGTCGACCAGGATCACGCCGGGGGCGTTGCGCAGCGCCTCCCGGGCCCCCTCAGCGTCGACCTCGGTGGCGAAGACGGCGTGCACCGCGACCGAGTGGCCGGTCACCACCGGCACCCGTACGCAGGTGGCGGAGACCTTGAGGTCAGGCAGGCCGAGGATCTTGCGGGACTCGTTGCGGACCGTCATCTCCTCCGACGACCAGCCCTGCCCGGCCGGCGACCCCGCCCACGGCACCACGTTCAACGCCAGCGGCGCGGGGAACGGGCCCAGCTCGTCGCCGACCGCCTGCCGCACGTCGCCGGGTCGGGAGCCGAGCACCCGGTCCCCGGCGATCTTGCCGAGTTGCAGGTGCAGGGCGTCCACCCCGGCCTGCCCCACCCCGGACACCGCCTGGTACGACGCGAGCACCAGCTCCCGCAGGCCGTACTCGCGGTGCAGCGGGGCGATCGCCATGATCATGGTCAGGGTGGTGCAGCTGGCGTTGGCGATGATCCCCCGGGGCCGGTGGTGCACCTGCTCAGGGTTGATCTCGGGCACCACCAGCGGGACGTCGCGGTCCATGCGGAACGCGGCCGAGTTGTCGACGACCACCGCGCCCCGCTCGACGGCGACGGGTGCCCAGTGCGCCGACACCTCGTCGGGCACGTCGAAGACCGCCACGTCGACCCCGTCGAACACCTCGGGGGTGAGCGCACCGACGGTCAACTCCTCGCCCCGGCAGCGCACCTGCCGCCCGAGCGAACGGGCCGAGGCGACCAACCTGATCTCGCCCCAGACGTTGCGTCGGGAGGAGAGCAGGTCACACAGCGTGGTGCCGACAGCCCCCGTCGCCCCGACCACGGCCAGGGTGGGCTGCGGTCCCATCGGGGCTACCGCCCGGTTCCCGCGTACACCACGGCTTCGGAGTCGCCGCCCAACTCGAACTGGTCGTGGATGGCGCGTACCGCCCGGTCGAGGTCGGTGTCCCGGCAGACCACGGAGACCCGGATCTCGGAGGTGGAGATCATCTCGATGTTGACACCGGCCGCGCCGAGGGCGGCGAAGAAACCGGCCGCGACGCCGGGGTGCGAACGCATGCCGGCACCGATCAGCGACACCTTGCCGACGTGGTCGTCGTAGAGCAGGCCCTTGAACTTGACCGGCTCCTGGATCTTGCTGAGCGCGGCCATCGCGGTCGGCCCGTCGGCCTTGGGCAGGGTGAACGAGATGTCGGTGCGCCCGGTGCCCTCGGTGGAGACGTTCTGCACGATCATGTCGATGTTGATCTCGGCACCGGCCACGGTGTCGAAGATGCTGGCGGCGGCACCCGGCTCGTCGGGCACCCCCACGATCGTGATCTTCGCCTCGCTGCGGTCGTGGGCAACCCCGGTGATCAGTGCCTGTTCCACGGGAAGGTCCTCCATCGATCCGGTGACCATGGTGCCGGTGTTGGTCGAGTATGACGAACGGACGTGGATCGGCAAGCCCGCCCGGCGCGCGTACTCCACGCTGCGCAGGTGCAGCACCTTGGCGCCGCAGGCGGCCAGCTCCAGCATCTCCTCGTAGGTGATGTGCTGGATGTGCCGGGCGTTGGGCACGATCCGGGGGTCGGCGGTGAAGATGCCGTCGACGTCGGTGTAGATCTCGCAGACGTCGGCGTGCAACGCGGCGGCGAGCGCCACGGCGGTGGTGTCCGAGCCGCCCCGGCCCAGCGTGGTGACGTCCTTGGTGTCCTGCGAGACGCCCTGGAAGCCGGCCACGATCACCACCGCGCCCTCGTCGAGCGCGCCCTTGAGCCGCCCGGGGGTGACGTCGATGATCCGCGCCCGGCCGTGCGCCGAGGTGGTGATCACGCCGGCCTGCGAGCCGGTGAACGAGCGTGCCTCGTACCCCAGGTTGTGGATCGCCATGGCCAGCAGCGCCATCGAGATCCGCTCCCCGGCGGTGAGCAGCATGTCCAGCTCACGGCCCGGCGGCAGGGGGCTGACCTGGTTGGCCAGGTCGAGCAGCTCGTCGGTGGTGTCGCCCATCGCGGAGACCACCACCACCACGTCGTCGCCGGCCTTGCGGGCGGCGACGATGCGCTCGGCCACCCGCTTGATCCGCTCGGCGTTGGCGACGGAGGACCCGCCGTACTTCTGCACCACGAGTGCCACGACGGCGCACTCCCTCCCAGCGACGACCCTGAGCGTGCCGACGCCGCCGGCTGAAGTCCGGCGGCGCGTGTCAGACCACCCCAGGGTATCGGGCGGTACGCGAGTGCGGGTCGGGTGATCCCACCATCCGGCGCAGGCCACCGCCACCCAGCGGGGTCCGGGCGGGCGACGCGACCTGACACGCCGGGCCCGTCACCGGTGCGGGCGGGGGCGTCCGGGACGGTCGTCGGGCGCAGAATGACCCGGTGCATGCCCATCCCCACCCGATCCCGCCGTCCCCGGAACCGCCCGGCCGCCGGGGGTGGCCGGTCCGCTCGGTGCTGCCGGTGCTGCCGGTGCTGGTGCTGCTGGCCGGTTGCGCCTCGGACGGGCCGGACGCCCCGCCGACCGGGTCGCCGTCCGATCCGCCGCCCGCCGCGGTCGACAGCGCCCGCGACGATCTGGCCGCGCTGGCCGCCGCCGCCCGGGACCGGCACCTGACCGCCCGGTACACCCTGACCGGCACCGGCGACCCGACCCGGGAGATCACCGTGACCAGCGCGAACGACGGCAGTTGGCGGGTGGACGTGCCGGGGGGCGCGCTCGGCGGGACGGCCGACGTCGCGCTCGCCGCCACCCGGGACGGGCTGTTCCAGTGCGGCCTGCCCTCGGCCGGTCGCCCCGAGCCGGCGAGCTGCGTACGGCTTGGCGACCGGGACGACACGGTGCCGCACCGGCTGGACCCCCGGGTGCAGCACCCGTTCACCGACTGGCTGGAGGTGCTCACCGACCGGCGTGCCGCGCTGTCGGTCTCCACCGCGACCACGCCCCCCGGGGTGCCGGGGACCTGCTACGCGGTGGAGAGCACCGCCGCCTCGCTGCACCCGCCGCTGGACGTGGGCATCTACTGCTACCAGCCGGACGGGACGCCCACCTTCGTCCGGGCGGCGCTGGGCACGTTGACCCTGGCCGGGCCGCCCGGCCCCGCGCCCGACACGGTGCCGCTGGCCGGGCCGGTGGTGCCCGGAGAGCCACTCGGCCGGGATTCGGGTTCGTCGGCGGCGGACCCGAGCCCGGAAACGTCCTGACCTGTTCGGGGGGTTACGGGTGGCCTTGACCACATTTGCCATAGCGGGCTAATCCACCAAATAACCCATACGGGATTCTCTTCGCATGGCTCACCTCACCCCGCTGCTCGCCTTCCGCTGGAGCCCCTGGGCGTTCCACCCGGCGGCCGAACTGACCGGCGACGAGGCGGCGTCCCTGCTGGAGGCGGCCCGCTGGGCCCCGTCGGCCGGCAACGCCCAGCCGTGGCGGTTCGCCCTCGGCCACCGCGACGACGAGACCTGGAAACGCATCCTGGTCAGCCTCACCGGGGCCGACCAGCGCTGGGCCCGGCACGCCGCCGCGCTGCTGCTGGGCGCACACGTCGCGGGCGACCCGGAGCGGTGCGCGTACGACCTGGGCCAGTCGGTCGCCCACCTGAGCGTCCAGGCCACCGCCCTCGGTCTGCACGTACGACAGATCCGCGACTTCGACCGGGCCGCGCTCGCCGCCGACCTGGACCTGGCCACCGGGGTACGCCCCCTGGTGGTGACCGCCGTGGGCCCGCTCGGCGACCCGTCCGCCCTGCCCGGGGACCTGCTACGCCGGGAGACCGCGCTGCGCCGCCGGCACCCGGTCCACGCCCTGCTGCTCGGCTGACGCTCCCACCCTCGACGGTGACGGCGGGCCCCGGGACGGCGGCCCCGGGCGGGTGCGATTCCGGTCTCAGAGTCCGGACCCACCTTTGCACCCCCCGGCTCATCACGTAGGGTCACTCTGTCATGTGGCGGGCGTACCTTCTCCTTGGTCGCCGCGACGGGGCCTGACCGGCCGGCACCCCGTCGCGGAGTCGAACCGCGCCGTCCAGCAGATCCGAACTCCATCTCGGCAACCGTCCGGGCATCGCCGCCCGACATCCGCCGACACCTTCGCAATGCTGACGCCACCTGACCCACGGGAGCACTCCGTCATGGCTCAACCTGTCACCACCGACGCCGACGCCGATCAGATCGCCCGGCAACGTCCCAGCCGGATGCCGTACCAGCGCTACCAGCCGTACCACAAGCAGTTCCGGATCGACCTGCCGGACCGCACCTGGCCGACCCGGCACGTCGAGGCCGCCCCCCGCTGGTGCGCGGTCGACCTGCGCGACGGCAACCAGGCCCTGATCGACCCGATGTCGCCGGAGCGCAAGCGGCGGATGTTCCAGCTGCTGGTGCAGATGGGCTACAAGGAGATCGAGGTCGGCTTCCCGTCGGCCAGCCAGACCGACTTCGACTTCGTCCGGCAGCTCATCGAGCAGGACCTGATCCCCGACGACGTGACCATCCAGGTGCTCACCCAGTGCCGGGAGCACCTGATCGAGCGGACGTTCGAGTCGCTGCGCGGCGCGCGGCGGGCCATCGTGCACTTCTACAACTCGACCTCCACGCTCCAGCGGCGGGTGGTCTTCGGGCTGGACCGCGACGGCATCACCGACATCGCCACCCAGGGCGCCCGGCTGTGCCGCAAGTACGCCGAGATCCACACCCCGGACACCGACATCTACTACGAGTACTCGCCCGAGTCGTACACCGGCACGGAGCTGGAGTACGCGGTGGAGGTGTGCGGCAAGGTCATCGAGGTGATCGACCCCACCCCGGACCGCAAGCTGATCATCAACCTGCCGGCCACCGTCGAGATGGCCACGCCGAACGTGTACGCCGACTCGATCGAGTGGATGCACCGGCACCTGCCCCGCCGGGACAGCCTGGTGCTCAGCCTGCACCCGCACAACGACCGGGGCACCGGGGTCGCCGCCGCCGAACTGGGCCTGCTGGCCGGCGCGGACCGGATCGAGGGCTGCCTGTTCGGCAACGGCGAGCGCACCGGCAACGTCGACCTGGTGACGCTGGGGCTGAACCTGTTCTCCCAGGGCATCGACCCGATGATCGACTTCTCGAACATCGACGAGGTCAAGCGGGCCGTCGAGTACTGCAACCAGCTCCCCGTGCACGAGCGCCACCCGTACGCCGGCGACCTGGTCTACACCGCCTTCTCCGGCTCCCACCAGGACGCCATCAAGAAGGGCTTCGACGCGCTGACCCGCGACGCCGAGGCGGCCGGGGTGCCGATCGACGAGTTCACCTGGGCGGTGCCCTACCTGCCGATCGACCCGAAGGACCTGGGCCGCACCTACGAGGCGGTCATCCGGGTCAACTCGCAGTCCGGCAAGGGCGGCGTCGCGTACATCATGAAGACCGAGCACCAACTGGACCTGCCGCGCCGGCTCCAGATCGAGTTCTCGGGCGTCGTGCAGCAGGTCACCGACCACGACGGCGGCGAGGTCGAGCCGGGCACCATGTGGCAAATCTTCGCCCGCAACTACCTGCTCGACCACCAGGTCGACCCGGCCGTCAACCTGACCGGCTACACGATCGGCACCGTCGACGGCAAGGTCGAGATCGAGGCCCAGGTGGTCGTCGACGGCGCGGCGCGCACGCTCACCGCAGTCGGCAACGGCCCCATCGACGCGTACGTCAACGCGCTCCAGTCGGTGGGTGTGGCCGTACGCGTGCTGGACTACCACGAGCACGCCCTGTCCTCGGGTGGCGACGCCCAGGCCGCCGCCTACGTGGAGTGCGACATCAACGGCCAGACCGTGTGGGGCGTCGGCACCGACCCCAACATCGTCACCGCCTCCATCAAGGCCGTCACCAGCGCCGCCAACCGCATCCGGCACTGATCCCGGACGAGCATGGGGCCCTGGCGTGTGCCGTCAGGGCCCCGTCGCCATTCGGCAGGGCCGTCACCCGCCCGTGGCCGGGCGCGCGGCCCGGTCCGGCGCGCCGTCGGGGGACGCCGGGCGGTGCACCAGCAGGCCGGCCAGCAGCGCGCCGCCGAGCAGCAGCCCGGCGCACCAGGTCATCGCGCCCCGGAACGCGTCGGTCAGGGCGGCGGTCTGCTCGTAGCCGGTGCCGGACAGGCCGACCAGTAGCGGCAGCGCGGCCACCGCGAGCAGGCCGCCGGTACGCGACGCGGCGTTGTTGAAGCCGCTGGCCACCCCGGCGAACCGGTCCGCCACGGCGGCCAGCACCGACGCGGTCAGCGGCGCCACCACCAGGGTCAGGCCGACGCCGAACAGCAGCACCCCGGGTAGCACGTCGAACCAGTACGACGCACCCGGCCCGACCCGACGCAACAGCAGCAGACCACCGGCGGCGACGACCGGGCCGACGGTCAGCAGCGGTCGGGGGCCGATCCGTGCCGACAGCGCCCCGGCCCGTGCCGAGCCGAGCAGCAACAGCACGGTCATCGGCACGGTGGCCAACCCGGTGCGCAGCGCCGACCAGCCGACGACGTTCTGGAGGTAGACGGACAGGAAGAAGGTGAACCCGCTCAGCGCGGCGTAGACCAGCACGGTGAACACGTTCAGCACCGAGAAGAGCCGGCTGCCGAAGATCGTGGTGGGCAGCATCGCCCCCTCGCCCCGGTGCCGTTCCAGCAGCACGAAGCAGACCGCGGCGAGGACGCCCACCGCGGCGGCGAGCAGCACCGACCAGGAGCGGGGGCCGCGTACCGGGGCGTCGATCAGGGCGTAGGTGAGCCCACCCAGGGCCAGCGCGCCGAGCAGCGCCCCGGCGATGTCGAACCGTCGGCCGGCGGTGCGGGAGGCGTTCTCGTCCCGGCTCTCCGGCACCCAGCGCACCGCCGCCAGCAGCACCCCGGCCGCGAGCGGCAGGTTGATGAAGAAGATCCACCGCCAGGAGAGCGCGTCGATCAGCCACCCGCCGACGAACGGTCCGAGCGCGGTGGACACCCCGGACAGCCCCGACCAGGTGCCGATCGCCCGGCCCCGGTCGTCCGGGTGGAAGCTCGCCTGGAGCACCGACAGCGACCCGGGGGTGAGCAGCGCCCCGCCCGCGCCCTGGAGGAACCGGGCCGCGATCAGCTGGCTGGTGTCCTGGGCGAGGCCGCACAGGACGGAGGCGACCGCGAACCAGACCACCCCGATCAGGAAGATCCGCCGCCTGCCGAACCGGTCCCCCAGCGACCCACCGAGCAGGACGAACGCGGCCAGCATCAGCGCGTACCCGTTGACCGTCCACTGTAGGCCCGCGACGGTCGCGTCGAGGTCGGCGCCCAGCCGGGGAAGCGCCACGTTGACCACGGTGCTGTCCAGGAACACCATGCCCGAGGCGAGGATCGCGGCGAGCAGTGTCCCCCGCCCGGCCGTGGTACGGATACGGAGCGCGTGAGCGGGTGCCGTCATGGGTACCAATCTGCACGCCCTCGACCGGAGACGCCACGAAACGCGGAAACCGCGCCTTGGGTACTGTGCGGGATCGCCGGAAGCCCGCAAGCTGGAAAGGTGTCGTCTGTGCGTACCAGATCAGGAGGCCGCGCGGCGGTGGCGGCGGCCCTTGCCGCGCTGCTCGCCCTCGGCGCGGGTGGGTGTGACGTCTCGGTGGAGGAGCCGGAGGCGCCACCTGGCAGCTCCGGCAACGTCGGTGAGCAGCTCTCGGAGCTGACCGTCGCCGAGGCCGGTTCGATGAAGGGCTACAGCCGCAACCGGTTCCCGCACTGGCGGGACACCGGCAAGAACTGCGACGTGCGGGACAGTGTGCTCCAGCGCGACGGCAAGGACATCCGGCTCTCCGGCTGCAACGTGGTCGGCGGGCGGTGGGAGAGCGTCTACGACGGGCGGACCTTCACCGACCCCTCCGACGTGGACATCGACCACATGGTGCCGCTGGCCAACGCGTGGCGTTCCGGGGCCGACGAGTGGGACGACACCAAGCGCGGCGACTTCGCCAACGACCTGACCCGACCGCAGCTCTTCGCGGTCTCCGCCAGTTCCAACCGGTCCAAGGGTGACCAGGACCCGTCGCAGTGGAAACCGCCGAACCGCGCCTACTGGTGCACGTACGCGGAACACTGGGTAGAGGTCAAGCACCACTGGAAGTTGACGGTGACCAGCGCCGAGAAGGCCGCCATCACCGACATGTTGGGGGGCTGCACATGGGCGAGCAAGCGCTGACACCGGCCGGTGCCGACGCCGACCCGGCCGGGACACCGGCCGACCGATCGCAGGAGGGCCCGGGGGCGGCCACCGCCGGGATGACCGCCGACGGGCGAACCGCCGCCCCGGCCGCGGTGCCGGGCGCGGGGATGACCGCCGACGCGGGCGGCACCGGCGGGCCCCGCGAGCTGACCGCCGACCTGGTCGCCGGCCCCGGCGGGGTGATGACCGACGAGGTGGGCGTGGTGACCGGCGAGCTGACCCTGAAGTCCCGGTACGCCGACGGGCAGGTCGCGCTCACCGTGCAGTACAAGGACGCCGACGAGTGGTACGCGGTGACCGGCGGGACGGCCAAGCTCGCCGACCCGGCCGACCTCGACGCCGTGCACACCGTCGCGCTCGCCCTGCTGCACCGCCCCGAGGGCTGAGCCGCCCGCCGCACCCACGGACAGGGCCCCTTCCCGGTGACCGGGAAGGGGCCCTGTCCTACTGCTCACGGGGTGGGGATCAGCTCACCGGGGTCGCCCGGGGCCCCGCCCTCGTCCGGCCGGACCAACTCGGGCTCCACCTCGTGCGGGCGCAGCCGCCCGGCGGCGATCTCCTCGGCGAAGTGGCAGGCGACCCGGTGGCCGCCGACGACCTCGCGCAGCGCCGGCCGCTCGTCGGCGCAGCGGGTCGGCTGCGCCCACGGGCACCGGGTGTGGAACCGGCAGCCGGCCGGCGGGTTGGTGGGCGACGGCAGGTCACCGGCGAGCAGGATGCGCTCCCGCCGGTCCTCGACCAGCGGGTCCGGCACCGGCACCGCCGACATCAACGCCTTCGTGTACGGGTGCATCGGCTCCCGGTAGAGGTCGTCGCTGGAAGCCTCCTCCACCAGCCCGCCCAGGTACATCACCCCGACGGTGTCGGCGATGTGCCGGACCACCGCCAGGTCGTGCGCGATGATCAGGTACGTCAGCCCGCGCTCGTTCTGGAGGTCCTCCAACAGGTTGAGCACCTGAGCCTGGATCGACACATCCAGGGCGGAGACGGGTTCGTCGGCGACGATCAGGTCCGGGTCGAGCACCAGCGCACGGGCGATGCCGATGCGCTGGCGCTGCCCGCCGGAGAACTCGTGCGGATACCTGCTCAACGCCGAGGCGGGCAGGCCGACCGCCTTCAGGGTGTCCCGCAGCCGCCGGTTCGTCGCCTCCCTGTCGTCGGCGAGGCCGTGCGCCTTGAGCCCCTCCACCAGCAGCGACTCCACCGACTGCCGGGGGTCCAGGCTGGAGAGCGGGTCCTGGAAGATCATCTGCATCCGGCGGCGGGCCCTGCGCATCGACTCGCCCTTGAGCGCGCGTACGTCGGTGCCGTCGAAGACGATCTCGCCGTCGGTCGGTTCGACCAGCCGCAGCAGGCCCCGGCCGAGCGTCGACTTGCCGCACCCCGACTCGCCCACCAGCCCGTACGTCTCACCCGCGTTGATCGACAGGGAGACACCGTCGACCGCGTAGACGTAGCCGACGGTACGGTCGAAGAGCAGCCCGCTCTTGATCGGGAAGTGCACCTTGACGTCGCGCAGCTCGATCAGCGGCCGCCCCTGTTCCGCCGCACCCCCCGCCCCGGCCTGCCCGGTCGCGGCGTCGTCCGTCGCGGCACCATCCGTGTTTCCGGTCCGTTCGGTCACGGCACCGCCACCTCCTCCGAAACGGGGTTGTTGCACCGCAGGTCGCCGCCGGTGGCGGTGGGCTCCAACGGTGGCGGGCCGTCCAGGCAGGCGTCCACCACGTTGTCGCAGCGGGGCGCGAAGGCGCAGCCCTCGACCCACGGGATGTTGTCGGCCACCGAGCCACGGATCGCGTGCAGCCGTTCGCCCCGCACCGAGTCGAGCCGGGGCACCGAGTTGAGCAACCCGTGCGTGTACGGGTGTCGGGGCCTGGCGAACAGCTCGTGCCGGGCGGCCCGCTCCACCACCTTGCCGCCGTAGAGCACGTTGACCGTGTCACAGAGGCCGGCCACCACCCCGAGATCGTGAGTGATCATGATGAGCGCGGTGCCGGTCTCGTCGACCAGCTGCTTGAGCAGGGTGAGGATCTGCGCCTGGATGGTGACGTCCAGCGCGGTGGTCGGCTCGTCGGCGATGAGCAGCCGGGGCTTGCAGGCCAGCGCGATGGCGATCAGGGCACGCTGGCGCATACCGCCGGAGATCTGGTGCGGGAACTCCGTCAGCCGACGGTCCGGGTCGGGGATGCCCACCGCGTCGAGCAGTTCCCGGGCCTCCCGCAGCGCCTTGCGGCGGTCCATCCCCCGGTGCCGCTCCAGCACCTCGGCGACCTGCACCCCGATCGGGACGACCGGGTTCAGCGAGGACAGCGGGTCCTGGAAGATCATGCCGATGTCCCGGCCGCGGCGGTCCCGCAGGTCGTCCGGGCGCAGCTTGAGCAGGTCGGTGCCCTCGAACAGCACCTCGCCGGTGACCCGGTTGCCGCGCTTCGGCAGCAGCCCCATGACCGCCAGGCTGGTCACGCTCTTGCCGCAGCCGGACTCGCCGACCAGGCCGACCGTCTGCCCCGGCTCCACCGTGAAGCTGACCTGGTCGACCGCCGTGAACGGCCGCTCGCCCCGGCGTTGGAACACCACGCTCAGATCGCGTACGTCGAGCAGGCTCATCGGGTCACATCCTCACTGTGCTGGTCGTTCGCTCCCGGCTGCGGTCGCCGGTCCGCCCGGCTCCCGCCCGGCCCGGGGCCGGTCGCGCCGGCCCGCCGCACGGCCGTCACCGCCGGTTCTTCGGGTCGATCGCCTCGCGCATCGCCTCACCGAGCAGGGTGAAGCCGAGCGCGACCACGATGATCGCGAGCGCCGGATAGTAGGCCAGCTCGGGGCGGACCTCGAAGTAGCGCTGGCCGTCGACGCCGAGCATCAGCCCCCACTCCGCCCGGTTGATGTCCGGGTCGCCGAGGCCGAGGAAGGACAGCGCCGCCGCGTCCAGGATCGACACCGCGAAGGTCAGCGTGGCCTGCACGATCACCGCGGTCAGCGAGTTGGGCAGCATGTGCCGCAGGACGATGTTGCGTTCCTTGACGCCCAACGCCCGCGCGGCGAGGACGTGGTCGCTCTCCCGCTGGGCCAGCATCGAGCCGCGCAGCAGCCGGGCGAAGATCGGCACGCTGACGATCGCCACCGCGAAGATCACCGTCCACTGGCTCGACCGGCTGGCCATCGCGACCAGGGTGATCGCCAGCAGCAGGCTGGGCAGCGCCAGCATCACGTCGGTGAGGCGCATCAGCACCACGTCGACCCAGCCGCCGAAGGCACCGGCGATCGCGCCGAGCAGCACACCCAGGGTGAGGCCGATCAGGGTGGCGAGCACGCCGACGAAGAGGGTCTGCCGGCTGCCGTGGATCATCCGGGAGAGGAAGTCCCGGCCGAGCGGGTCCGAACCGAACGGGTGCCCGGCGGTGGCCCCGGGGATGCTGTCCACGGTCAGGTCCCGGGTCAGCTCGTCGAAGCGCTGCACCGGGTCGTGCGGGGCGATCAGCGGGGCGAAGAGCGCCACCAGCACGAACAACCCGACGATGACGGCCCCGACGATGGCCACCGGGTTACGGCGCAGCCGGCGCAGCGCGTCCCGGTAGAGGCTGACCCCGCCCGGGTCGGCGGTGGCCCGCGCCAACTCGTCGAGCCGGGCCCGCTTGCGGTCGCCGAGCCGACCGATGCTGCGCTCCCGCCGCTGCTCCGGGGTCTCGCCGGCCGGCCCGGCGGGGCGGTCCTCGGTCGGGTTCCCGGCGGGCTGGTCGGTGGGGGTGTCGCCGGTGCGTGGCTTGCCCACGCCGGGGCGGGTGGTCGGGTCGGTCATCGCACACGCACCCTCGGGTCGATGAAGGCGTAGGAGAGGTCGACCAGCAGGTTGACCAGCACGAAGACCAGCGCGGCGAGCAGGATGATCGCCTGGAGTACCGGGTAGTCCCGGCCGCCGCTGATCGAGTCGGTGATCAGGGTGCCGAGCCCGCCCCAGTTGTAGACCTTCTCGGTGAGCACCGCGCCGGAGAGCAGCGCGCCCGTCTGCAGGCCGATGGTGGTGACCACCGGCAGCAGGGCGTTGCGCAGGATGTGCCGGCCCCGGATGGTGCGGTGTCGCAGGCCCTTCGCCTCGGCGGTCCGTACGTAGTCCTCGTTGAGCACGTCGAGCACGCTGGCCCGGGTGATCCGGACGATCACCGCCAGCGGGATCGTGGCCAGCGTGACCGCCGGCAGGATCAGGTGCCAGAGCGCGTCGGCGCTGGCGTCGAACTCCCGGGTGAGCAGTCCGTCCAGGACGTAGAACCCGGTCACCGAGGTGTTGTCCATCCCGGTGCTGATCCGCCCGGACGGCGGGAACCAGTGGATGTCCTGGGTGAGCACGTCCTTGAGCAGGTAGCCCAGGAAGAAGATGGGGATCGAGATGCCGAGCAGGGTGCCGGCGATCGTCAGGTTGTCGAGGAGTCGGCCCCGGTAGCGGGCGGCGAGATAGCCCAGCGGCACCCCCAGCCCCACCGCGATGATCATGGCGGCGATGGCCAGTTCGATGGTGGCCGGGAAGGCGCGGGCGATGACGTCGGTGACCGGGTCACCGGTCCGGATCGAGTTGCCCAGGTCCCCGGTGAGGACCCGCTGCATGAACTTGCCGTACTGCACGAGGATCGGCTGGTCGTAGCCGAGCGCCTTGATCAGCAGCGCCCGTCGTTCCGGGGTGGCCCGCTCGCCGAGCAGCGCCTCGACCGGGCCGCCGGGCAGGTTCCGCAACCAGACGAAGATCAGCGCCGACAGCGCTATCAGCGTCACCACCAGTTGGAGCAGGCGGCGGACTATGACTCGCAACATCTCTCACACACCAGACTCTCGATGTTCGCGGCATCGGCCCGGGCCGGCACTTGCTCCCGACCCGGGCCGATGCACGCCTACGGCGTCAGCCGACGGACGTCACTTGCTGACGCTGACCGTGTTGAAGCGCTCGTCGGTCAGCGGGCTGGCGACCAGCCCCTGCACGTCCTTGGTGACGACGATGGCCGGCGGGGCGTGCCAGACCGGCACGGCCGGCAGCCACTTGGCGGCGATGTCGCGGTTGACCTGCTCCCAGGCCGCCTTCTTGCCCGCCTCGTCGACGGTGGCGTCGGCCTTGGCGATCGCGTCGAACATCTCGGTCATGGCCTGGTCGCCGAACTCGACCTTGCCCCGGCCGAAGAAGGTGCCGACGAAGTTGCCCGGGTCGTTGTAGTCACCGGTCCAGCCGAGGATGTGCAGGTCCTGCTTGCCGAACTGCTGCACGTCGTCCTTGAAGCCACCGTTCCACGGACGCGGCACGCCGTTGACCTTGATGCCGACGGCCTGCAGGTCGTTGGCCAGGACGGTGAAGATCTCCTGCGGGTTCGGCATGTACGGCCGGGAGACGTCCGGCGGGTAGTAGAAGTTGAGGGTCAGCCCCTCGGCGCCGGCCTCCTTGAGCAGCTGCTTGGCCTTGTCCGGGTTGTACTCGTACTTCTGCACGTCCGGGGCGTAGCCGAGCACGGTGTCCGGCATGAACTCGTCGGCGACCTTGGTGCCACCCGGGCCCTTGGTCTGGACGAGCTGCTGACGGTTGAGGGCGTAGGCGATCGCCTGGCGTACCCGCAGGTCCTTCAGCTTCGGGTTCTTCTGGTTGATGCCCAGGTAGAGGATGTTGAACGCCGGGCGGTCGAGAACCTGGAAGCCCTCACCGGAGAGCGCCTTGCGGTCGGCCGGGGCCGGGAAGTCGATGCCCTGGACGGTGCCCGCGCGCAGCTCCTGCTTACGCGTGTTCTCGTCCTTGATCACCTTGATGATGACCTTGTCGACCTTGGCCTTCTCGCCCCAGTAGTCGGGGTTGCGGTTCAGGGTGATCTCGTTCTTGGCCTTGTCCCAGCCACCGAAGGTGAACGGACCGGTGCCGACCGGGGTGGTGGTCGCGAACGAGCTGTACTCGAAGGAGTCGCCGTTCTGCTTGACCGTGTCGGCGTCGCCCTTCTTGAGGGCCTCCGGGCTGGCGATCGAGAGCGCGGTCAGCGCGAACGCGCCCGGGAAAGCGCCCTTGTACCTGTTGAGGGTGACCACGGCGGTGCCGTCGTCCTTGGCCTCACACTTGTTGTAGAGCGCCTCGCCGGCACCCTCGGCCTCGTTCTTGGCGAACCCGCCGAAGACGTCCTGGTAGTAGATCATCTGCGACTGGGCGGCGGCGCCCTTCATGTTGTACCAGCGGTCGAAGTTGAAGCAGACCGCGGCGGCGTTGAAGGGGGTGCCGTCGTGGAACTTCACGCCCTGGCGCAGCTTGAAGGTCCAGACCTTGCCCTCGGGGTCGTGCTCCCAGCTCTCGGCGAGGCCACCCACCAGGTCGGCAGTGCCCGGCTTGTGCTGGACCAGCGTGTCGTACATCTGCCGGACCGGCCGGAACGACTCACCGTCGTCGTTGAAGATCGGGTCGAAGTTCTTCGGGTCACCGGCACCGGCGAAGATGAAGGTGCCGCCCGTCTTGGCCTCGCCACTGTTGTCATCGCCGCGGTCACTCTCCGCACAGCCGGCCGCGCCGACCGCCAGGGCTGCAACGGCCACGAGGCTCACGGCCGTCCTTAGCCTTCTCGCCTGCATCTCTCACCTCTGTCATCCGCCTGAACAACGCCGGTCCATGGCTCGGTCCGTGAGCGGGAGGCTATGACACGACACACCGAAGCGGAACGGCCGTTAGGCAATCGCTACCAACCCGACACCAAGCGCTCCGTCTGACACCGCCGGATCTCCCGACAAACGGGACTGTCACAGCGACGCGTCGCGGTTTTGTCCGTAAATCACCCGGGTATCCGAATCAGTCACCGCCACCGGTCACCCACCGTCATGCCCCGCCGCCACCGGCTCCCGCGAGGCGGCTCCCCGACGGTCGCCGTCCGCACCCGTGTCCGGTTCCGGGGGTACGCTCCGCGCCGGTCCGGCGCTACGTGCGTGTCATGGGGTCCGCGTCCCGTGACCGGCGGCACCCCCGGGCCGGAATCCCGACCCCGCCCCCGGCGTTACACCCTCCGTACGACCGCAGCAGCACCCCGGGCCGCCCGACGCCCCGGCCGCCGGCGGAATGACCCGGCACCGACGGTCGTTACATCCCCACGTACGACCGCAGCAGCACCCGGCCGACCCCGCACCCCTGCGGGAATGGCCCCGGACCCCCGGTCGTTACACCTGACCCCGGCACGAGCGGCCACCACCCCGGCCGGGAAACCCCCGAACCTTCCCTCCCCCGCATGAGCGCCCCGACGTGGTGCCCACGCCCCCCTGCGCCGCCCACCCACCACGGGCACACCCAGCCCGCCACGGGCCAGGGCCGGGGCGTCTACCCCCGAAGGAGCAACCCCATGAACACCACCATCCTGCGCAAGAGCATCCTCGGCATCGCCGGTCTCGCCGTCGCCGCAGGACTGGCCGCCGGCCCGCTCAACCACGACACCCCCACCATCGACACCCACCCCGTCGCCGCCGTCCAAACCGACAAGCCGGCCGTGGACACCGGCAAGCTGATCCCCCACGGCGTACAGGGCGACCAGTCCCACATCGACCTCGACGACGAGCAGACGAGCAACGTCAAGGCGATCATCGCCGCGACGAAGAAGGCCGGCATGGACGAACGGGCCGCGGTCGTGTCGATCGCCACCGCCCTACAGGAGTCGAAGCTGGAGAACCTCGGCCACCTCGGCGACCGCAACGACCACGACTCGCAGGGCCTGTTCCAGCAGCGTCCGTCGAGTGGCTGGGGCACGGTGGAGCAGATCACCGACCCCGAGTACGCCACCCTCGCGTTCCTCAAGGGCCTCAAGCAGGTCGACGGCTGGCAGGACATGCCCCTGACCAAGGCCGCCCAGACCGTCCAGGTATCGGCCTACCCCGACCACTACGCCCAGTGGGAACAGCAGGCCGCCGACCTCGTCGCCGAGCACTGGAACAGCTGACCCGCGTACGACACGATGGCCGGCACCCCGCCCGGGGTGCCGGCCATCGGCGTGTCTGCACCGGCCGGGGCCGGCGGCGAGGGTCAGACCGCGCGGCGGCCCTCGAAGGCCCGACCCAGGGTGATCTCGTCGGCGTACTCCAGGTCGCCGCCGACCGGCAGGCCGCTGGCCAGGCGGGTGACCGCGATGCCCATCGGCTTGACCATCAGCGCCAGGTACGTCGCGGTCGCCTCGCCCTCGGTGTTCGGGTCGGTGGCGAGGATCAGCTCGCGGATCGTCCCCGCGCTCAGCCGGCTCATCAGCTCACGGATGCGCAGGTTGTCCGGGCCGATCCCCTCCAGCGGATTGATCGCCCCACCGAGCACGTGGTAGCGGCCCCGGAACTCACCGGTCCGCTCGATCGCCACCACGTCCTTGGGTTCCTCGACCACGCAGATCACCTCGTCGGTGCGGCGCGGGTCGCGGCAGATCCGGCACTGCTCCGACTCGGCGACGTTGAAGCAGGTGGTGCAGAACCGGACCAGGTCCTTGACCTTGCGCAGCGCACCGGCGAGCCGGGTGACGTCGGCCGGGTCCGCCGACAGGACGTGGAAGGCGATCCGCTGGGCGCTCTTCGGGCCGACGCCCGGCAGCCGCCCCAACTCGTCGATCAGGTCCTGGATGGCACCCTCGTACATCTGCGGGTCAGAATCCGGGCAGGCCGAGGCCGCCCATGCCGCCGGCCACCGGGCCCATCTTCTTGTCGGTCAACTCCTTGGCCGCCTCGGCGGCGTTGTGCAAAGCCGCGACGACCAGGTCCTCCAGGGTCTCGACGTCCTCCGGGTCGACCGCCTTCGGGTCGATCCTGATGCTCTTGACCTCGCCGGAGCCGGACACGGTCGCGGTGACCAGACCGCCACCGGCGGTGCCGGTCAGCTCGGCCTCGGCCAGCTCGGCCTGCGCCTTGGCGATCTGCTGCTGCATCTTCTGCGCCTGCTTCAGCATCTGCTGCATGTTCGGCTGTCCACCTGGGCGCACGGATGGCTCCTTCTCGCACTCGTCTGCTCGGCCGCGCCCAGCCTAGTCGGGCACGGCCGGTGTCTCCGGTCCGGGCGACGGCGGGTCAGCGCGCGTCCACCTCGTCGATCTTCTCGGCCCCGAACGCCTCCCGGAGCAACTGCACCGCCTGCTCCTCGCTGGACTGCCGGGCGGTCCGCTCGTCGATCACCTCGTCCAGCGGTTCGTCACCCGGGTCGAAGCCCTCGTAGGCCGGGGCCGCCGCCGGCTGCGAGCGACCACCGGCACGCCCCGGCCCGTCGTAGTCCGGGTCGTACGGCGGCTCACCGGCCCAGTCGGCGTCCGCCGTCCGGCGCGCCGGTTGGGCTGTCCGCGGCCCCTTGGCGGTGCCGGCCGCAGCCGCCGCCGCAGCCGCCCGCGCCGCCGCGATCGCGCTGCTCACCGGGGCCGCGCCGGGGGCGGTCGCACCGGTCTGCGCCGGAGCCGTCGCCTGCCCCACAGGCCTGGGTACGGCAGGAGCCGCCCCGCCGGCACGCGCGGTCGCCGCCCCGGCCGCCGGTGCCATCACCCGTGCTCCGGATGCCCCCGCCGTGCCCGGTCCGGCCTGGGCGGCAGGAGATCCGCCCGCCGACCCGGGCTGTGCCGCACCGCCAGCCGTCGTCGCCGTGGCCACCGCGCCGCCCGGACGGGCCGCCTCGGGCCAGTCGCCGGCATCGCCCGCACTGCCGGCCCCGCCGGGGCGGGCAGCCGCCGGCCATCCGTCCTCGCCACCGGGACGGGCCGGCTCGGGCCAGTCGTCATCGGCCGGGCTTGTCCCGTCGCCCTGCGCCTGCGGGTCACCGCCCCGCACCGCGACGGCGGTCGCCCCGCCCGCGCCGGAACCGTCCACCGCACCGGCACCGTTCGCGCGGCCGTAGCCGACAACACCCGGAACCACGTGCGGGGCATCGGGGCCGGGCCCGCCCGCCGCGCCGTTCGCGTTGGGCCCGCCGTTCGCGCTGGTCGCGTCAGCGGGCGGGGAAGCGTCAGGCCGGGCCGCCGGGCCGCCAGCCACGCCCGACGGGCCGGAACCGGCATCCGGGCCTGCAGACGGGCAGGCCGGGCGCGGAGCGCCACCGTCGGCCGGGCCGGGCGGGGAGCCGGCGGGAGGCGCGGACGGGCGGGCCGGCCGGGACGGACCACCGGGGGTCACCCCGCCCCGCTCGCCGGCCACCTCGCAGCGGATCTGCCAGCGACCGCCCAGCTCCTCGTAGAGCGCGTCGGTGAGCACCCGGGCATGGTCGGCCATCATCTTGGCCAGCACCACCGACTTAACGGTCACCACCAGCGTGTCCCCGTCGAGGTCCCGGACCACGGCGTCCCGCATCAGGGCGGCGATCCGCTTGTTCGTCCGGTTGACCTTGCCGACCACCTCCGGCCACGCCCGCCGCACGGCCACCGCGTCGAGCGCGCCCACCGGGTCGCTGCCCGGTCGGGGCGGCTCGGGTGTCGCCGGATCGGGCAGCACCGCCGACGGCGGCACCGGACGGCGTACGGGAGCGGCGTCGGCGACCGGTGCGCCATCGGACGGCGGCGCGGCAGGTGCCGGCGGGGGCGGTCCGGGGCGGGCAGCGGCAGCGGCGGCCCGCGCGGCAGCCGCCCCGGTGAGGGCTCCCGGAGCCGCCGGGGTGTCGGCGGCGGCCGGGGCCGGCTGGGGGCGTACCTCGGTGGGGGCGGGGGGAGGCGCGGAGCCGGCGGCGGCCGGTGGCAGGTCGACGGCACCCAGGGTGAGCCGGCGCTCCATCCGTTCCAGGCGCTGGAGCAGGCCACCGGTGGAGTCGTCGACGCCGGGCAGCAGCATCCGGGCGCAGATCAGCTCCAGCAGCAGCCGGGGAGCGGTGGTGCCGCGCATGTCGACCAGGCCGTTGTGCACGATGTCGGCGCAGCGGGACAGGGTCGCCGGGCCGAGCCGCTGGGCCTGGGCGGCCATCCGCTCGATCTGGTCGGCCGGGCCGTCGATCAGGCCCTTGCCTGCGGCGTCCGGCACCTGCTGGATCACGATCAGGTCGCGCAGCCGTTCCAGCAGGTCGGCGGCGAACCGGCGCGGGTCGTGACCGGCCTCGGCCACCCGGTCGACGGTCGCGTACGCCGCCGCGCCGTCCCCGGCGGCCAGCGCGTCGCACATCTCGTCGATCAGCGCGGAGTCGGTGACGCCGAGCAGCGCGGCGGCCCGGGGATAACTGACCCCCTCCGGGCCGGCCCCCGCGATGAGCTGGTCGAGCACGGAGAGGCTGTCCCGGGCGCTGCCGCCACCGGCGCGCACCACCAGCGGAAACACCGCCGGATCGACCGTCACCCCTTCCGCCTGGGTGAGCTGCTCCAGGTACGGCCGGAGCACCTTCGGCGGGATCAGCCGGAACGGGTAGTGGTGGGTCCGCGACTTGATCGTGCCGAGGACCTTCTCCGGCTCCGTGGTGGCGAAGATGAACTTGACGTACTCCGGGGGCTCCTCGACCAGCTTGAGCAGGGCGTTGAAACCGGCCGACGAGACCATGTGCGCCTCGTCGATGACGTAGATCTTGAACCGGCTGCGGGCCGGCGCGAAGAACGCCTTCTCGCGCAGCTCACGGGCGTCGTCGACGCCGCCGTGGCTGGCCGCGTCGATCTCGATGACGTCGATCGAGCCGGAGCCGTCGACGGCCAGCGACCGGCACGAGTCGCACTGCCCGCACGGCTCCGGGGTAGGGCCCTGCTCGCAGTTGAGCGAACGGGCCAGGATGCGGGCGCTTGAGGTCTTGCCGCAGCCCCGGGGGCCGGAGAACAGGTAGGCGTGGTTGAGCCGACCGCTGCGCAGCGCCTGCGACAACGGCTCGGTGACGTGCTCCTGGCCGATGACCTCGGCGAAGGTGCGCGGCCGGTACTTGCGGTAGAGCGCCAGCGTCACTCGCCCCGCCTCCTCTCGACCGAGCCATTCTGCGCCGGTCGGGCGCGGGTGACCACCCACCACCCCGGGACCCGGCCCGCAGGTACGGTACCGGTGGCCGGAGACAAAAAGGCCTCCCGTGCACCCGGCAGAGCTCGCTTATCCTTGCTGCCTTCCGGCCCTGGGGAGGTTCACGAGATACCGCCGCACGGGAGGTACCGCCCACCCTACCCGACCCCTGGTGGATCTTCGGGGGGTGGTGGGGTGGCCCGGCCGCCGGGGACCTGTATCCTGGCTCGCGGAGGATTCGCCTAGAGGCCTAGGGCGCACGCTTGGAAAGCGTGTTGGGATAAAACCCTCACGAGTTCGAATCTCGTATCCTCCGCTCTCTTGAGCAGGAAAACGACAGGGTCGGCCCCGATCGGGAGCCGGCCCTTCGTCGTTTCCTGCGACGTCCAGCGCCCCGCCCGCCGGCCGCGCGCCCGGTCCCGCTGCGCTATGCCCGTGGCAGAACGGGCGTACCGCGCCTCGTCCCCTTCTCTAGGGTCACCGCAGGTGGGCCGGTGGGCGGGCCGCCCGGTGGGGAGGCAGCGATGCGGATCGTCTTCGTGCACGGGGCGTGCGTACGCGACGGGGCGTGGTGGTGGTCCCGGGTCGACGCGCTGCTCGCGGCCGGCGGGACGGCGAGCGTCGCGGTACGGCTACCGAGCTGCGGTGAGCTGCCGGACGCCCGTCGGCCGGCAGGGCTGGACGACGACGTGGAGGAGACCCGTCGGGTCCTGCGCGACGGCGGGCCGACGATCCTCGTCGCCCATTCCTACGGCGGGGTGGTCGCCACTGCGGCGGCAGACGCCGGGGACGTCCGGCACCTCGTCTACGTCAGCTCGTTCCTGCCCGACGTGGGTGAGTCCCTGGCCGATCTCGGGCCCGCCGGACCCGCGCCCCACCTGGAGTTCTTCCCCGACGGCACGTTCGCAGCCCGGCCCGAACTGGTCCCGCCGCTGTTCCTGCACGACTGTGACCCGGCGGCGGTGGAGGGTGCGCTGGCCCGGCTGGTCCGGCAGGACGCCGCCGTGCTCACCACCCCGGTCCGGTGCGCCGGCTGGCGGTCGACCCCGTCGACGGGGGCGGTCTGTGCCGGGGACCGCGCCACCCCGCCGGAGGTGCAGCGCGCCCAGGCGGCACGGGCGGGGCGGACGGTGGAGTTGGCCACCGGGCACCATCCGATGCTCTCCCACCCGGAGCTGCTCGCCGGGCTGCTGCGGGAGATCGCCGTCGAACACGACTGACGACGTAAGCACGGGACGCATACCGTTCATCCTCCGCTCGTCTGAGCAGCACCAACGCGAGGGCCGGCCCTGATCCGGAGCCGACCTTTCGTCGCTTCCCGAAGCTGTGCCAGGACAGGGCGGCCAGGAGGGTTCAGAGCCGGGGCGTGGTCTTCACCCAGCCGAGGAAGCGCTGGTACGTGCCGATCGGGTCGGGCGGCTCGGGACAGATCCGGGTGAGGTCGGCCACTGCCTCGCGGAACAACTCGGCAAGGTCGACCGCGAGGTTGACCCGCTCCCCCGCGTACTCGGCGACCAGGTCGAGCCGAGCCCTCCCGCAGGGCCAGGGCAGCGCATCGGCGGTGCAGATCCAGAGAGGTCTGAGCGGCGCGTGTCTCTGCATGTCGCCTCCGAGGTGGGTCCGAACTTCGCGGCACCCCGACCCGCCGGGAAGCTCCTCCACCGGGCCGGAGGCCATCTCTACCTCACCGCACCTGGCATCCACTTGTCAATCAGCAAGGAGCGATAGTCAATCCAATGCCGTGCTTACGGTCGAACGGTGAAGCGACCGCGCTTGTACGGACCGGGCGAACTGGCTGCCCTGTTCAACGTGTCGCGGCAACGGGTCCTACAGATCACCCGCCGACCCGGCTTCCCCGAACCACTCGCCCGCCTGATCGGCACCACGGTCTGGGACGCGGACGAGGTGGACGAGTGGGCACGCCACCACCGCCCGCCCCGCCCACCTGCGGAAGACGACGAGTAGCCGCCCGGCCCGTAGGGCAGGGCAGCAGCAACACCGGCATGCCTTTCGCTGCGAACCCCGGTACGGTGCGGGCACTCGCGACGGCCCGGAACCGTCGTACACATGTGCTATCCACAGGGTGTGGGCGGCGGGGGGTCGGATGAGTTACCAGCTCAGCGCGGTCGTGGCGGATGTCGAGCTGCTCCGCGAGCAGACCGCCGACCTGGATCACGCGGTGCTGGCGGCGCTGCGGCAGGATTTCGCGCTGCTGCCGGTGACCCCGCAGTTGGTCGAGGAGCTGACCGGCGCGCTGCCGGACTACCACCCCGGGGAACCGACCGCCGAGCAGCCGTTCGAGCTGGTGATCTCGGCGGCCCTGGGCGGGTTGCTGGACCGCTGGTCGCGGCGGGGTCCGGTGGCCTATCTGGAGGCGGAGTTCGCCGGCGGGCTCGGCCACCAAGCGTCGGCGGTCTGGTTGGGCGGCCGGTTGAGCTGGGGTCCCCGCTTCGACTCGACCTTCACCCTGCCGCGCGGGGAGTGGCCGATCAACGCGGCGCTGGCCCGGCTCGGCGTGGAGCCCGGTCGGTGGCTGGACCCGTTCGCCGAGCTTGGCCTGCACCTGGAGCGGAACACGGACGGCTGGCTGACCCACGGACGGCGCGGCCTGACCGCCGACTACTGGGACGAGCTGGCCGAGGAATGGGAAGAGCAGGAATTCGCGGCCGACCAGCAACCTGAACGCCCCGGTCCCGTTGGGGACTGGGGGATTCCATGAAATTACGACAATTTGCCGTTCTTGCGGCGTTGATCCTGGCTGCCACGGCTGCGGGCAGCGGCAACCATCCGTCCGGTCCCGAGGTTCCGGCGCGACCGATCGGGGTCAGCCAGGTGGTCGGGTTGCACGGCGTGGCCGGGGCCGCGTTCGGCGACACCGAGGCCGAGCTGACCCGGCGCGGGGTGCTGCACTCCGACGCCGACACCTGCGGTACGACGCTGGTCGGGCACGGTACGGCCAGCCCGATCTTCGTCGACGGCCGGCTGGTGCTGCTCTGGCTCGACGACCCGATGAGCACCCCGGAGGGGATCACCGTCGGCACCCCCGTCCGGGAGGTGCTGGCCCGCTACCCGTCGGCGGTCCGGCTGCACGCTCCACAGCGGACGTACCGGTTCGACGGGCTGCTCGCCCGCGACGGCGACCGGGGGTACCTCTTCCTGCACGACGGTACGGCCGTCCGGGAGATCATCGCCGGGTACGCCGACTGGGCCCGCCGTCTCTTCGACGAAGGCCACAGCCCCTGCTGAACTCCGACCACCACGTGGATTGTCCGTGACCGGTCCTGATGAGAACATCTCCTGGCCACGCAGTCGGCGTGGCAGGTCACGGGGGATAGATGTCACGTACCGTCATGTCCCGCCCGGTATTCCGGGCCGGGACGTCACTGCCGCGCCTCGCGCTCGTCACCCTGCTCGTCTCGACCCTGGCCGTGGGCCCGATCGCCACGGGTGACGGGGCACCGACCCCGGCTGCGGCGGTCGGATCGTCCGACAGCGGGCCGACCCACCCGTCGGCACCCGCCACATCGGACCCGGTGTCGCCGCCCGCCACGGCCCGGGAGACGCCGGACCGGGACCTGCCGGTCCCCGCAGCCGAGCGGGCCGCGCCGCAGCGGGCGACGACCCCTTCCCCGGGTACGCCGGCCGCCCGGCTGAGCACCGGACAGCCACGTGCCCGGTCCGCCACCGTCATCCGGCAGCCCAAGCCACCCCGCTCCCGCTGCGGCGGCGGTCTGGCCCTCGGCACGGTCGCCACCTGCGGCGCAATCGTCGACCAGGCGCAGGACGTCTGGACCGTCACCACCACCGCCGCCGACGACCTGCTGCTGATCCAGCTCGGTCGGGGCACCGGGCGGGACTCCGTCGGTGGCCGGGTCACCGATGCCACCGGCCGGGAGCTCTGCCGGCTCGGCGTGGACGCGAACCGCTGTCGGGTCGGTGCCGCCGGGGCGTACCGGATCACCCTGCAACTGCCGTACCCCACCGGGCGGGGCGACTACACGATCGCAGCCGAGTCGACGCGTACCCCGTCGAACTGCGGGCAGTTGCCGGTGGACCTGTTCGACTTCGGGTCCCCGGGGAGCACCGTGACGCTGCCGGCCGGGGCGGCCGCCCGGTGTCACCTGTTCGACCAGCCGCGCGGCGCGCTGCTGCGGTTCGCCGACCCGGGCGGTCCGCGGGACATCCGGGGGCTGATCCTCGACGGGCAGCAGCTGACGCTCTGCGAGTTGAGCTACGGCGGCGGTGACTGCCGGCTCGACCGACCGGGCCCCTACCGGCTGCTGAGCTGGGAACAGTACGGCAAGGAGGGCACCCACCTGGTCAAGGCGCAGCGGCTGTCCGACCCGGCGGGCTGCCAGAGCCTGCCGCTCGCCCCGTACGGCGACCCGGGCAGCGCCGTGAACAGCGGTGCGACCCCGGCCGGCGATACGACCTGCCACACCTTCAGCACCGACGCGGCCCGGCCGCTACTCGTCCGCGCCGTCAGCCTCGACGCCACCAGCTTCGACTGGCAGGTGCTGGATGCCACGGGCGCTGAGGTCTGCGCCCGGGAGGGCGTCCCGGTCTGTGCCGTGCCGGCTGCCGGCCGGTACACCCTGCTGGTCAGCAGCCCTCGTTACACCGACCGGACCCACCGGTACGAGGTGGCACTGAACCCGCTCGACCGGGCCGACGGGTGCGCGGCGGCCACCGGCTACACCCCCTGGGACCAACCGGCCCTCCAGGTGGGCCAGGTCGCCCGGGTGCAGACCAACTGCCAGCCCTTCACCGGCCGGGCCGGTGAACGGGTCATCGTGTCCGGCGCACGCTGGACCCAGGACACGGGTGGAAACCGGATCTGCACCGAGTCGTCCGACCAGGTCGGCTGCGTGCTCCCGGCCGACGGCGACTACCGGGTGATCTCGTACCGGGAGTTGAGCGGGAACACCGCCGAGACGTACCCGTTGGGTATCCGGCGGATCTCCGACCCGGTGGGCTGCCCCACGGTCCGGCCCGGCAGCTACGGTGCGGCGCCCGCCGGCACCCCGGCCCCGGTCGCGTGCCGGATCCTGGAGGTCCCGGCCGCCGGGGTCTACCGGGTGACCGCCCTGCACGGCGACAACGTGACCACGTTCGCCCGGGTCCTCGACACCGCCGGCCGGACGGTCTGCGCCCAGGTCCGCTGCCCGCTGCCCGCCGGCCGGCACACCCTGCTGGCCAGCGTGGACGCCACCAGCACCACCGCGTTCGCGGTGTCCCTGCTGCCGCTGCGGCCGACCGGGTGCACGCCCGTCTCCGACGCCGGTTGGGCCGACGCGCCGCACCGAGGCCGGATCGACGTCTCCGGCCAGGTCAACTGCGTTGCTCTGCCCACCCCGTCCGGGGCGTCGATCGCCGCGCTGCTGCCCGTCGACGCCGCGCTGAACGTCGACATCGTGGACGCGGACGGTGAGGCGGAGTGCAGCCTCTGGTGGTACACCTGGCACGGCTGCGAACTGGACGGCCCGGCACCGCACTCGGCGCTGCTCACCGGGCAGACCTGGGTCACGCAGCTGGCGTACACGGTGGGCTTCGCCCGGACCGACGCGCCAGCCTGCCCGACGCTGACCCGGGACACCACGGACACCACCGTGACCACCGGGCCGGACCGCCTCGCGGCCTGCTTCACCGTCCCGGCCGACCAGCACGCCGCCCGGCAGACCCTCACCTGGACGCGCACCAGCGGCACCGGCCGGGCCCGGCTGACCGTCTTCGACGGGACGGGCCGGTCGACGTGCGGGACGGACCGCGCCGCCCAGGGCACTGTCACCTGCGCGCTGCCTCCCGGCCCGGTCACCGTGCTGCTGGACACCGACGGCAACACCGCCACCTACCGGCTGGGCCACCGGAACGCCGCCACCTCCTGACCGGTCGCGACGCCCGGGGCGATGGGTCGTGCCGCCACTGTCCGTCGGTGGGCGTGCTGTCCGACCGCAAGCACGTGGTACGGCCCCGCCCGCCGGGACGGGGGGCGGGTTGGCTCAGACCTTCGGCGGTCGGTGGTCGTCGGCCAGTTCGACGACCACCGACCATGCCTGGCCCTCGCCGAACTCCCAACCCGCGACGACCCGGGCGGCGGCGGACCGGACCGGTTCGCTGCCGCTCGGCCACCGGGCTCCGCAGTACTCGCCGCCGTAGGCACGGGCGGACTCGGCGTCGAGAAACAGCGCGCTCAGGTGGGAACGCAGCTCAGGGTCGGCAATGCCGTCCAGCGCCGCCCGCCACTGCGGGTCGACCTCGGCGTCCGGGTCGGCGGGCTCCAGCCCGGCTCGGTCCATCGTGCAGGTGGCCGCCCGGAGCGCGTCGAGCAGGCTCCCGTCGGTTACCACCCGCACGTGGATCGGCATGACCATGCCGTCCTCGGCGAGGTCCTCCGGTGCCACGCCGTGCCGGCTCAGCACCCGCGCCAGCTCGACACCGGACACCACAGCCCGGCCGCCGGACGGGTGGGCCGCAGCCAGCAGATCGGCGGCGGGCCCGCCCGCCAACGCCTCGATCTTTCCCGCATCGTCGACCGGAAAGATCGAGCGACCGAGGTCGAACGCCCACCGGTCCCAGCCGATGCCGCTCGTCCCGCTCCCGGCCACGACGCACGACTGCGGCTCGGCGAGCGCGGCGAGCCGGTCGAGGTCCGCGTCCTCGAAGAACTCGCCGGCGAGCATGTCGTCCCAGTGGTAGAACGCGTAGCGGGGCCTGCGCGAGTCGCCCGTCAGCGGCTCGGGCAGGAACCGCTGCAACTCCCGGGTGAGCAGTTTTTCCCAGTCCGACACGCCCCGCCCCCTCCACGCCGCCGACGATCGTAGGCCATGACACGAAAGAACCCCTGATCCCGGCCCCGGACCTCCTGCGGACCGGATCCGGAACTGAGATGAGCAGCGAGAACGCCCGGTGCGATCCTCGCGGATCGCACCGGGCGTTCTCGCTGCTCACGAGCGGTGGCGGCGGGATTTGAACCCGCGGAGGGCGTAAACCCTCACACGCTTTCGAGGCGTGCTCCTTAGGCCACTCGGACACGCCACCGCCGACGAGGGTACAGGAACACCGGTTCGGATGCCGCACCGGTATCCCCCGGGCCGGCCTGGCAGGATCTTTGCCATGAGTACGCACATCGGCGCGAAGCCGGGCGAGATCGCCGAGCGGGTCCTGATGCCGGGCGACCCGCTGCGGGCCAAGTGGATCGCGGAGACCTACCTCGAGGACGCCACCTGCTACTCGACGGTGCGGGGCATGCTGGGCTTCACCGGGCGGTGGAACGGCGTGGAGGTCTCCGTCCAGGGCTCCGGCATGGGCATGCCGTCCGCGTCCATCTACGCCCACGAGCTGATCAACGAGTACGGCGTGAAGACGCTGGTCCGGGTCGGCTCCTGCGGCGCGCTCACCGAGGACCTCCAGCTCAGGGACGTGATCGCGGCGATCGGCTCGTCGACCGACTCGAACATGAACCGGATGCGTTTCGACGGGCTGATCGACTACGCCCCGGTGGCCGACTTCGGGCTGCTGCGTACCTCGGTCGAGGTGGCCGAGCGGCGCGGCATCACCATGCACGTCGGCCCGATCCTCGCCGCCGACGCCTTCTACACCGACCGGCCCGACCTGTACGACACCCTCGCCGACTACGGGGTGCTGGCGGTGGAGATGGAGTCGGCCGCGCTCTACACGATCGCCGCCCGGTTCAAGGCCCGCGCCCTGACCCTGCTGACGGTCAGCGACCACATCAAGACCGGCGCGAAGACCACCGCGCAGGAGCGTGAGCAGACCTTCGGCCAGATGGTCGAGATCGCCCTGGACACCGTCGCCGCCTCCTGACCGCCGCCGCGCAGGCTCGCTAGGGGGCCGATGTTGTGGTGTCCCGGGGCGGGGACACCACAACATCGGCCCCGCAGCCCCAAACCGGCCGGGTCAGGCCCGGCCCGGATCAGCGGAAGAAGGCGCGCAGGACGGCGGCGTTCTCGGTCTCCAGGACCCCGGCGTACACCTCGGGGCGGTGGTTGAGCCGGCGGTCGCGCAGGACGTCCCAGAGCGATCCGGCGGCGCCGGTCTTGGGTTCCCACGCACCGAAGACGACCGTCGAGATCCGGGCCAGCACCAGCGCTCCCGCGCACATCGTGCACGGCTCCAGGGTGACCACCAGGGTGCAGCCGTCCAGCCGCCACCGGCCCGACCGCGCGGCGGCCCGACGCAACGCCAGCACCTCGGCGTGGGCGGTCGGGTCGCCGGTCAGTTCCCGTTCGTTGCGGCCGACGGCCAGTTCGGTGCCGTCCGGGCCGTAGACCACCGCCCCCACCGGCACGTCCCCCACCACCCCGTCGGGCCCGGCGGAAGCGTCGGCGGGGGGCAGGTCCGGGCCGGTCACAGCGATCTCCAGGGCGCGGCGCATCCACCGTTCGTGCCGCTGCCGGCGACCGGCGGCATCCGGCGCGGCCAGTCCCCCGGTCGCCCCGGGACCGACCCGTCCGGCCGCGCCGGGGGTCGGCTGCCCGGGCCGTACGGTGCCCAGGGCGGGATCGGTGGCGTCGACCGGCCCGGCGGCACCGGGCGACGCCGGGCCACCTCCGGCCCCGGACGTGACGTCGCCGACGTGCGGAGGGTCAGACCTCACGCAGTTCTTCGACCTCGTCGGCGCAGCCGAGCACCTGGCACACCTCGGCGGTCACGTCGGCCGGGAGCATGCCCTCGTGGGCGCAGAGCTTGAGCAGGCGCTGGGCGGAGATGCCCAGATCGGCGAGGATGTCGGCGTCGCCCACCGGATCGGCTTCCGGGTCGACGACCGGCTGCTCGCTGTCCTCGTCGCCGCCACCGGCGGTGGCCGACGGCGGTTCGTCGACGTCGTCGAGGCCGGTGACCGACGTCTTGAGGTCGCCGACGAGCAGCGCGCCCAGCCGGGACTCCTCGGCGTACGCCGAATCGGAGCCGAAGACCCGCAGGTCCTCCCCCTCGTCGAGGCGCAGCACCACCAGGTACGCGTCGTCGGCCTCGACGAAGAGCAGCGACACGTCGGCGTCGGGTTCGACGTCACGCAGCCGGTCGGCGACCTCGTCGATGTCGGTGGCCCCGCGCAGGTTCACCTCGGCGGCGTTCCAGCCGCCCTCGTCGCGCACCACGGCGGCAGCGAAGTACGACATGGTTCCCCCAAAGACCTCGGCACAGCCGACTCGTTACGCGTGCACGTTAACCGGTCGGGTCGGCAGCCGACCGCTCAACGCCCCGAAGGGCCGGCAATCCGGGGAAAGTTCGTCAGCCGGCGACGCGGCGACGGGTCGCGATGAGCTGACGCAGCCGCTCGGTGCGTTCCCGCTGCGGCCGTTCCCGCTGGCGTACGGAGCGGGCTCCCGCCAGCTCGGCGAGAATCTGGAGGCGGCGGCGGCTCCGCTCGGAGTCGAGCCGCGGGGTGTTCCAGGCCATACCGAAGAGCGTCCTCAGTCACAGCGGGTACGTCAAGATGGTGCGGCAAACGAAGCCGCGCGACGACGCAGCGTCACCACATCGGCCAGTCCGCGCTGACCGCCCACCGCACCACGACCACCGCGAACGCGATGCTCCAGCCACCGGCGGTGACGATGGCCACACCCGTACCGGCTCCCCGGTCGCCGTACCGGACCAGGGCGAACGCGGCGAGCCAGGCGAGCACGCCGGCGATCACCGTCCACCAGGCGTAGCTTGCGACGTCGTGGCCGAGCAGCCCGAAGAGCACCAGCCAGGCGGCGGCGAGGGCACCACCTGCGGCCACCGCCGCGCCGGTGACGGGGTGTGGTTCCCGCCATGTCGGCCGGCGGGGCGGACCGGCGGGGAAGAGCCCCGAGGCGGCGTACGGGACACGTCCGGGCTGGTGGTCGGTCATGGTCACTGCTCCCCCTCCGGCCGCACGGAACCCGTAGCACCGTCGTCGACCGGGACCGGGTCGGCGGGCCGTTGCGGGGCGTCGTCGGCCGGATGCCGCTGGCGGTGCGACCTCCACGGTAGCCGTCTGTCAGGATGTCCGAATGTCCCTGCTGCGTCCCGGCTCACGGCGTACCCGTCCGGCGTACCCCGTGCTGCTGCTCGTGGCGGCGGTGCTGGCGGGGTGCGGCACGGACGAGCCGGTCGCGGGCCCGGTCTGGGACGGCCCGTCGACGGTGGCGACGGGCGACCAGCCGGCGACCCCGACGGCCCCGGCCGGCAGCCCGTCGGGCACCCCGGCTCCGAGCGGGACGCCGTCGGCCACGCCGGATGCGGCGGCCCTGCGCCGGGTCTTCCCGGTACGGGCGGGCAACGTCGCCTACCACCCGACGCACTCGGGGTATCCGGGCACCGACATCTTCGCCGACTGCGGCGAGCCGGTGGTGGCGGTCACCGACGGGACGGTCCTGGAGGTGAGCCGGGTGGACCGGTTCCGCAGGGACGGGCCGTTGGGGCCGTACAACGGCGGCCTGTCCGTGTCGTTGCTGGGCGACGACGGGGTGCGGTACTACGGGTCGCACCTGAGCGTGGTCAGCCCGGGGATCGAGGCCGGGGTCCGGGTGCGCTCCGGGCAGCAGCTCGGCGAGGTGGGCCGGACGGGGAACGCGAACAACGTCTGTCACCTGCACTTCGGGTTGTCGCCGAAGTGCACCGGGCACGACGACTGGTGGATCCGGCGGGGCGTGGTGTGGCCGGCGAAGTACCTGGACTCGTGGCGGAAGAAGGGCAACCGGTCCCCGGTGGCGGCGGTGACGGCCTGGGAGCGTGAGCACGGCTGCCCGCGCGCGCCGCGCGGGTCCTCCGGCGCAGGCTGACCGGGGACAGGCGGCGGCGTCAGCGGCCGTACGCATTGACGTAGGTATTACCCGTCGGTTAACGTCCCGCTAGAGAGAGCGCTCTCTCGACTCACCAATCCCCCGAATTCCGACGAACCGCGCGCTACCGGCCGACCCGCCCGCGCGCGGAGGAGGCACGATGACACCTCCCGTCCCCCGCCGCCGCACCCCCTGGGTGTTGGCCGCCACCACCGCCCTGACCGTCCTCGCGGGCGGCCTCACCCTCACCACCGCCGGCACCCCCGCCGAGGCGGCCACCGTCGGCGCCGGCAGCTACACCACCGACCCGGTCGGCCCGCTCCCCGCCGGCTGCGGCGCCCTGTCCACCAACCCCCGCCAGTTCGCCACCGCGAACGCCCCCGCCGGGCCGGTCCCCACCAACGACTGGTGGTCGTCCCTGCTGTGGAAGAAGACGAACTGCTCCTACAGCGAGCCGCTGCACGCCCACCCACTGTCCTACCAGCCGTTCGGCGACGGGCTCGGCTTCTCGGCACCGTCGGCCGCCACGGTCAGCGGCACCGCGACCGGGGTGGGCGAGTTCAAGTACACCTACACCGAGGACATCCGGGTCGGCGTGGCCGCGCTCGGCGCACCGGTGGTCAAGGTCGACGACTGGACGGACTGGACGGTCACCCCGTACTGGAGTGACGGGGCACGGACCCTGCGCGCCACCATCGGCCACGGGCTGCCGTTCGCCTACTTCCAGGCCAGCGGCGCCGACGCCCAGATCAACCCGACCGGCGGCGCGGCCACCGTCTGGTCCAACAGCGGCGGCACCATCGGCTTCACCGTCCGGGGCCACGACTACGTCGGGTACGCCCCGACCGGTGCGACCTGGACCGTCACCAACGGACGGATCACCTCCGGCCTGGCCGGCAAGGGCTACTTCTCGGTCGCCCTGCTGCCGCCCACCACCGACGCCACCGCCCGCGCCTCGCTCGCCACGAGCTACGGCCGGTACGCCCACGCGCACGTCACCGGCACCCGGGTCGGCTACACCTACGACCCGGCGACCAGCACCGTCACCACCACGTACTCGTTCACCACCACCGCCCGGGAGGGCACCGCCACGCAGACGGTGGTGAGCCTCTACCCGCACCAGTGGAAGGCGCTCGCCGGCAGCACCCCGCTCACCCAGACCTACCCGTCGGCGCGCGGCCGGATGAAGGTGCTGACCGGGGTGGCCTCCTTCCGCACCGCGATGAGGTTCCACGGGGTGCTGCCCGAGGTGCCGGCCGTGGCCACCGGCTCCGGGTCCGACCTGGCCCAACTGAAGGAGCAGCTCGCCGCCGTCCGGGGCAACCCGATGGACCAGCGCGGCGGCGACACCTACTGGACCGGCAAGGGCCTCGGCCGGGCCGCCCGGATCGCCGAGATCGCCGACCAGGTCGGTGACACCGAGACCCGCAACGCGGCGCTGGCCGCCATCCGCGGCACCCTGACCGACTGGTTCACCGCCACCCCGGGCAAGGCCGCGAAGGTCTTCTACTACGACCGCAACTGGGGCACCCTGATCGGCTACCCCGCGTCGTACGGCTCCGACCAGGAACTCAACGACCACCACTTCCACTACGGCTACTTCATCGCGGCGGCGGCGACGCTCGCCAAGTTCGACCCAGCGTGGGCCGCGCAGAGCCAGTACGGCGGCATGGTCGACCTGCTCATCCGGGACGCCAACAACTACCAGCGCTCCGACACCCGCTTCCCCTACCTGCGGGACTACGACATCTACGCCGGACACGACTGGGCCTCCGGGCACGGCTCGTTCAACGCCGGCAACAACCAGGAGTCCTCGTCGGAGGGGATGAACTTCGCCAACGCCCTGATCCAGTGGGGTCAGGCCACCGGCAACACCGCCGTGCGGGACGCGGGCGTATTCATCTACACCACCCAGGCCGCCGCGATCCAGGAATACTGGTTCGACGTCGACGACGAGAACTACCCCGAGGCGTTCGGGCACTCCACCGTCGGCATGGTCTGGGGCGACGGTGGCGCGTACGCGACCTGGTTCAGCGCCGAGCCGGAGATGATCCAGGGCATCAACATGCTCCCCGTCACCGGCGGCCACCTCTACCTCGGCTACCGGCCGGCCTACAACCGGGCCAACTACGCCGAACTGGTCCGCAACAACGGCGGCGAACCCACCGTGTGGCAGGACATCCACTGGCAGTTCCTCGCCCTCGGCGACCCGGACGCGGCGCTGGCCAAGCTGCGCGCCAACCCCGGCTACACCCCGGAGGAGGGCGAGAGTCGGGCGCACACCTTCCACTGGGTCCGCAACCTCGCCGCGCTCGGCCAGGTCGACACCACGGTCACCGCCAGCCACCCGCTGGCCGCCGTGTTCAGCCGCAACGGCGTACGTACCTACGTGGCCAGCAACATCACCGCCGCGCCGCTGACCGTACGGTTCTCCGACGGGACAAGTCTCACCGTGGCCGCCGGGAAGACCGCCACGACCGGGGCGTACACCTGGAGCGGCGGCAACGCGGCCGGCGGCACCAACCCGAGCCCGACGCCGACCACCTCCCCGACGACGTCGCCCACCCCGACCCCCACGCCGACCGGGCCGTCGCCGACCCCGACCAGCCCGACGCCGCCGCCGACCACCCCACCGGCCGGCTCGCCGACCCGGTTCCTGCTGCCCGGTGGTGGGCTCGGTTCCGCCGGCAGCGCGGCGACGACCACCGTCCCCGGCTCCGGGGGCGCGAACCACGACGGCACCCCCAGCAACCCGGTGGTGTTCACCGCGACCCGGCTCAACCTCGCCTACACCGGCGGCCAGACCGGGTTCGACCTGTTCCTCGACGCCGGCCAGTCGGTCGGCAACGGGGTACAGGCCCGGGTCTCCTACGACCTGACCGGGGACGGCACCTTCGACCGGGTGGAGACCTACCGGTACTTCGCCACCGACCCGGTGCCCGGCTACGAGCACTACACGCAGAACGCCGGCCTGCACTCGGCCACCGGCACGCTGGGCAACCTGTCCGGCGGCACGGTCAGGGTGGAGGTCTGGTCGGCGATCGGCGTCAACCCGTCCACCCTCGGCACCGGCAACCAGTCGGTGGTGAAGCTGCCGTACTCCTGATCCGCCTCCCCGCGTACCCCGCGCCGCCGGTCGTCCCCCGACCGGCGGCGCGGGCGCGTAGGTTGCCATCCATGAGCGCCAGAGACCCCGTCGCCGACCTGCGCCGGATCGCGTTCCTGCTGGAGCGGGCCAACGAGGCCACCTACCGGGTACGCGCGTTCCGCAGCGCGGCGACCGCCCTGGCCGCGCTGCCGGCGGCGGAGCTGGCCGAACGGACCCGGGCCGGCACCCTCACCGACCTGCCCGGGGTCGGCGACGTGACCGCCCGCTGCGTCACCGAGTCGCTGGCCGGCGAGGAACCGGTCTACCTGCGCCGGCTGGTCGCCACCGAGGGCGTCGACCTCGACGAGGCGGCCGGCGCGTTACGGGCCGCGCTGCGCGGCGACTGCCACACCCACTCGGACTGGTCCGACGGCGGGTCACCGATCGAGGAGATGGCGCTCGCCGCGGTCGAACTCGGCCACGAGTACGTGGTGCTGACCGACCACTCGCCCCGGTTGACGGTGGCCCGGGGCCTCACCGCCGACCGGCTGCGCCGGCAGCTCGACCACGTGGCGGCGGTGAACGCGGCGCTGCCCGAGGGGTTCCGCATCCTCACCGGGATCGAGGTGGACATCCTCGCCGACGGCACCCTCGACCAGGACGAGGAGCTGCTGGCCCGGCTCGACGTGGTGGTCGGCTCGGTGCACAGTGGGCTGCGCGACGAGCGGGCCCGGATGACCCGCCGGATGCTCACCGCGATCGCCAACCCGCACCTGGACATCCTCGGCCACTGCACCGGGCGGATGGTGTCGTCCCGACCGGCGGGGGTGACCGGCCCGGGTGACCGGGGGCACCGGGCGCGGACCCGCGCCGAGAGCGACTTCGACGCGGACGCGGTCTTCGCCGCCTGCGCGGAACACGACGTGGCCGTGGAGATCAACTCCCGGCCGGAGCGGCAGGACCCGCCGAAGCGGCTGATCCGCCGGGCCATGGAGGCCGGCTGCCGGTTCGCCATCGACACCGACGCGCACGCCCCCGGGCAGCTCGACTGGCAGCGGTTCGGCTGTGTGCGGGCAGCCCTGTGCGGCGTCCCCGCCGACCGGGTGGTCAACACCTGGCCGGCGGACCGCCTGGTCGACTGGACCCGCGCCCGCGCCGGCGGCTGATCCACCCTTCTGGGGCGATGTTGCGGTATCCGAGCCCAGGAATACCGCAACATCGGCTCCGGCGTGCCGTTCACCCCGGCCCGGCAAACACACTCGACAACCGGCCCCGACGGTCACGTAGGGTCGCAGCGTGGGACGAATCGATGACCTCGCGAACCGGTACGTGGCCGACTGGGCGCAGCTTAGCCCGACCGGCGCCACCTACGTCGGCATCGCCGGCTACGACGACCAGCTCGACGACCTCTCGCCCGCCGGTTACGAGGCACGGGCCGAACTGACCCGGCGCGCCCTCACCGACCTGGACGTGACCGAGCCGGAGTCCGAGGCGGAGCGGACCGCGAAGGAGGCGATGCAGGAACGCCTGGGGCTGGAGCTGGCCCGGCACGACGCGGGCGAGATCACCAGCGAGGTGAACGTCATCGCCAGCGGACTGCACGAGATCCGGATGGTCTTCGACCTGATGCCCACCGAGGGTGAGCAGGGTCGGGCCGCCGTCGCCGCCCGGCTCAACCGGTTCGCCGCCACCCTGGAGGGCTACAAGACCACGCTGCGTGAGGCCGCCGCCGCCGGTCGGGTCAGCTCCAAGGTGCAGCTGACCGAGGTGGCCAAGCAGTGCGACACCTGGACGGACCCGCACGGCGACAACTTCTTCCACGGGTTGGTGCAGCGGCTGGACGCCGACGGCACGCTCGGTGCCGAGCTGCGCCGGGGCGCGGCGGCGGCGACCGCGGCGACCGCCGAGTTCGGCCAGTTCCTGCGTACCGAGCTGGTTCCGCTGGGACGGGACAAGCAGGCCGCCGGCCGGGAACGCTACGAGCTGGCCTCGCAGTACTTCCTCGGCGCGAAGGTCGACCTCGACGAGACGTACGCCTGGGGTTTCGCGGAGCTGGCCCGCCTGGAGGCCGAGATGCGGATGGTGTCGGGCCGGATCGCCGGCCCGGGTGCCACCATCGACGAGGCGGTGGCCGTGCTGGACGCCGACCCGGCGCGCACCATCCAGGGCAAGGAGGCGTTCCGGGACTGGATGCAGGCGCTGGCCGACAAGGCGATCAGCGAGCTGCACGGCACCCACTTCGACATCCCCGAGCAGGTCCGGCGGATCGAGTGCTGCCTCGCCCCGACCAGCGACGGGGCGATCTACTACACCGGGCCGAGCGAGGACTTCTCCCGCCCGGGGCGGATGTGGTGGGCGGTGCCCCAGGGCGTCACCGACTTCTCCACCTGGCGCGAGGTGACCACCGTCTACCACGAGGGCGTCCCCGGCCACCACCTCCAGGTCGCGCAGACCGCCGTCCGGGCGGAGCTGCTCAACCGCTGGCAGCGGCTGCTGTGCTGGGTCTCCGGCCACGGCGAGGGCTGGGCGCTCTACTCCGAGCGGCTGATGGACGAGCTGGGCTACCTGGAGGACCCGGGCGACAAGCTCGGCATGCTCGACGGGCAGGCGTTCCGGGCGGCCCGGGTGATCGTCGACATCGGCATGCACCTGGAGCTGGAGATCCCCCGGGACAACCCGTTCGGCTTCCACCCGGGTGAGCGGTGGACGCCGGAGCTGGGCTGGGAGTTCATGCGGGCGCACTGCCGGGTGCCGGACGAGAACCTGCGCTTCGAACTGAACCGCTACCTGGGCTGGCCGGGGCAGGCGCCGTCGTACAAGGTGGGCGAGCGGATCTGGCTCCAGGCCCGGGAGGAGGCGATGGCCCGCAAGGGCGCCGACTTCGACCTGAAGGAGTTCCACCGGCAGGCGCTCGACCTGGGTGCGCTGGGCCTCGACCCGCTGCGCCGGGCCCTGGCCCGGCTCTGATCCGCACCGCCGGTCGGCGGGCGTGACGGGTGGTCGGGGGCGGGCGGATGCCCGCCCCCGACACACCGTGGGGGTGGGAGCAGGGTCAGGAGAGGCTCAACGCCAGTGCCGGTCGGGCGGTCAGCGTGTCGGCGTCGACGAACGCCAGGTCGATGGCCGGGTCGGTGAAGGTGATCGGGACCGGCGAGGTGACCGGGATGCCGTCGGGGAACGGCAGGTCGGGGGTCAGCGTGATGGTGATGCCGAGCAGCTTGCCGACGAACCGGGTGGCGTAGAACGCGACGTCGCCCCGCACCGTCAGCTCGTCGGTGACGTACCGCTGGTGGCGGCCCGCCGGACCGTCCGCGACCAGGCTGAAGTCGACGGTGACCGCCCGGCTCATGCTGAACTTCAACGCCTTCAGCGTGCCGTCGGCGGTGGGCAGCTCGACGATGCCCTCGAACCGCAGCCCGGTCATGGTGACCCGGGTGCCGGTCAGCTTCGACGGCTGCCGGGCCACCCTCGGCTGCCCCGGCTCGGGGGCGATCCTCGGCAGCGGCCGTCCCGGCCGTACGGTGCCGGGGCGGGCGGGTCTGCCGGGGGTGCAGCGGGTGCCGGAGCGGGTGGCGGTGGGCTTCGGCCGGGCGGTGGGGGTGGCCTCCGGGGTCGCCCCGGTGCCCGGCGACGGGGTGGCGGTTGGATCTGTCTTCCCACCGCCGGTGAACAGGTCACCGAGGCCGTGCAGCAGGTCGGTGAGCAGGTTGCCGGCCGGCGACGGCGACGGGCTGGCCGGGTCGGGGGTGGCCGTCGGGGTCGCCGGCCGGCTCGCCGTGGGGCGCGGGGCGGCGGTCCCGGTGGGTGCCGGTCGCGGGCAGGCGGTCGGTGCCGGCTGCGGCGCGGCGGCCCGTACCGGGCCCGGCGCGGCGGCCCGTACCGGGCCCGGCGCGGCGGCCCGTACCGGCTGCGGCGCGGCGGCCACCAGCCCACCGGCGGCGAGGCCGAGGACCAGCAGCGCGACCCCGAGGTGGCGCGGGTCCCGCCCGCCGGCAGGATCCTCCGCCGGGTCGCGCCGCGCGGCGGCGTCCGCCCCGGAGCCGCCGAAGAAGCCGAGCCGGCCGTCGGCGTCGAACCCGCCGTCGGCACCGGGGTCGGCGTCCGGGTGGGCTGCGGCTGCGGTCGGTCCGGCGGTGCCGGCGGCGGTCGACGCGTCGGGCTCGGCGGCGGACGGTGGGGCGGGGCGGATCGGGGTCCAGGCGAAGCCGAGGGCGCTGCCGACCAGGCCGAGCAGCAGGCCGAGGAAGAATCCGCCGAGGTTGAGGCCCATCAGCGAGTAGACCGTGGTGACCGCCGCGACGATCGAGTAGAACAGCCGCTGCCCGGGGCTGAACCAGAGCAGCAGCCCGCAGGTGACCAGGATGATCGGGATGAGCAGTGAGTAGAGCCCGGTCGCGCCGGAGGAGAAGCTCAGCCCGTTGAGGGTCATTCTGGTGGAGGCGAACATCTCCACCCCGGCGAGCACGGTGAGCAGGCCACCCCAGAACGGCCGGCTGCGTCGCCACCGGCGGAAGCTCCGCCACCCGCGACCGGGGCCGGTCGGGGCGTACGGCGGTTGCGCGCTTGTCACGTGCTCCTCCTGGGCGGATGGGTACGGGGTCGCCGCGGGCCGGGCCCCTGCCGTCCGGCGGGGGGTGACGCGAGGGGTCCGGCCCGGCGTCGTCGGGTGCGGCTCAGTCGTCCGCGAAGCACTCCTTGCCCTTCGCGGCCTCCCCGACGTTCACCTTGAGTCGCAGGCCGGTCAGGTTGAAGGTGGCCGCGGTGGTGTAGCGGGACACCTGCCGCAGGTCGGTGATGGTGACGTGCTGGGCGTCCTGGCCGAACGAGCCGGCCTGCGCCGAGGCGTTGAGGTCGGTGGCGTCCCGGCCGATGCGGATGTTGGTGAAGGTGGCGTTGCCGCCCAGGCTGTCCATCGCGATCATCATGTTCTTGGCGGTGGCCGGCTTGTCGTCACCGGCGTTGATGGTCAGCACCACCGGCAGGCCGGGCAGGTCGGCGCGGACGGACTGGCAGAGCTTGTAGAGCTGGGCGCTGCTGATCTCGGAGAGGGCGACCGGGTGGACCTTGCCGTTCTTCTCCTTGACGATGCCGCCGTACTGGGTGAAGCCGTCGCCCTCCAGGCGTTCCGCCCCGATCTTGAAGGTCTGCCCGGAGACGGTGATGTCGGAGGCGATGGCCCCGCTCTGCATGCCGAACAGGATGGCGCCCACGGCGGCCGTCGCGGGCACCATCATCGCGGCGAAGCGCCGCCACCGGGTACGTCCCGGCTCGTCGGTCCGATTCTGCACGGATTCCTCCTCAGGCTGGTGCCGGTCGTGGGAGCCGGTCGGGCCGCGACCGGGCCGGAAGATCTGTTACCGACGGGTAACGAATGCGTGCCTGATGGTGCACCCACTGAGGCGTGGCTCACAAGACCCCACCTACCGACCGGTAACCGTCGATCGCCCGCGCCGGTCACCGCACTCACGCTGGGTGCAACCAACCGCCGACAGTCGACCGGATAGATGCCGTCAAATCCGACGCCATCCATCACTGTGAGTTGATAAACCATCGACTAGTTACGATTTCGTAACGGACGCGTACGGTCACCACGGAGACCCGGAGGGCGGGCCGGGAGACCCGACCCGCCCTGGTGTGCCGACGTGCGCGGTCAGCGCGAACCGGGCTCGCCCCCGCCCCGCCAGTTCGTCGACGCAGGTGGGATCTCATCGGTGAGCGGGCCGCCCGACCGCCCCACGGCCGCCGGCTCGGCCTTCCCGTCGCGGGTCGGGACGTCGGCCGCCGGGGCGGCACCGGCCCTCTCCGACCCGGCGGCCGGCGTCGCGCGCCGCCGCCCGGCGACGACCAGCCAGAGGCCCACCAGCAACAGCAGACCACCGAGGGCGGCCAGCCCGATCGGCAGGGTACGGCCGATCAACTGGAGCTTGTCCCGGGTCACGCCGGCCGACTTCACGCTGTTGGCGATGGTCGCCTCGTCGTAGACGAAGTCCGCGTCCAGCAGGGTCACCGGGCTGCCCTGGTTCGGCACGAAGTTCTTCCGCTGCTGCTCACGCACCTTGACGAAGTTGCCGCTGACCGGCTCGATCCAGATGGTCCGGGTGTTGCTGTAGGTGACCTTGCCGGTGGTCGCCCCCGGTGCCAGCGCACCGGCCAACGCGGTCAGTGAACCCGCCGGGGTGACCAGGTCGGTCTCCGGGATCTGCTGCACGTACCGGTACGCCTCGGTGCCGTTGATCTGCTCGGTGCCGTCGAACGCGATCGGCAGCGCCCGGCGCAGGTCCCGGTCGAAGAAGGTGTGGTCCCGCCGCTCGGCGCGGAACGGGAACTTGTAGGTCTGCCCGGCGAAGGTCACCGAGTCGTCGGTGCCGCCCGGGCCGTCGGTGTCCAGGTACTGCTTGTCCCAGTCCCGGGCCGCGGCGGTGACCCGGTCCAGGGCGAACTCGGCCGCGTACTTGCTGACGTCGGAGCCGTTGTCGGTCCGCACGACGGTGCCGTAGACGTCCCACACGACCGCCTCGCCCTTGAGGTCGCCGGTCATCTCCTTCTCGGTCGTCGACGCCTGCGGCACCACCTCGGTGGTGGCCTTGAGCTGACCGGTCTGGATCGTCGGCTTCCCGTCGAGCACCTGCATGAAGGTGGCGTTGTCGGCGACCGCGACGCTCGCCCGCAGGCACCCGTCCGGCTTGCCGTCCGCGTTGCAGAACGTCAGGTCGTACGGCAGCTTCGTCACCGACGGCGCCACGTAGTACGCCGTTCCCGCGGCGACCGCGAGCGACAGCACGCCGATGCCGAACAACGCGGCACCCAGGCGAGTCTTCACTGGTCCTCCCTAACAAAGACGGTCAGCCGGTTACCGGCGGAAGATCGAGGATGTAAAACTTGGCCGCAGGTTACTCCCGAGTCACATAGCCCCGCGACCCTCTGGACGGTTGATGTCTGCCCCGATTCCCGATCAGGCCCTGCGGCGGCTGCCCGCCCTCGACGCCGTCCGGGTGATCGGGGCACTCGCCGTGGTGGGGCACCACGTCGGCTTCGCCACCGGGCGCAACACCGGCGACGCCGCCGTCGGGGCCTGGCTGTCCCGGCTGGACGTGGGCGTCGCGGTCTTCTTCGTCCTCTCCGGGTTCCTGCTGTTCCGGCCGTACGCGCACGCTCGGGCGACGGGCCAGCGGCCCCCGGGCACCGGTCGCTACCTGTGGCGGCGGGCCACCCGGATCCTGCCCGCCTACTGGGTGGCGGTGGTGGTCTGCCTGCTGGTCCTGCCGCAGAACCGGCCGGCATCGACAGGTGACTGGCTGCGACACCTCACGCTGACCCAGATCTACCAGCACGGGCAGCTGCGGCACGGACTCAGCCAGACCTGGAGCCTGGCCACCGAGGTCACGTTCTACCTGCTGCTGCCGGTGCTGGCGATCCTCCTGCCCGGCCGGCGGCGGGCGGCACCGACCACACCGACGTCGGCCCATCCGGACGGGGTGCTGCGGATCGCGCTGGCCGCGACGGTGGTGACCGGGGGCTGGGTGGCGTTGATGGGCGCGGGCCTGCTCAGCCTCGGCCTGCACACCATGTGGCTGCCCTCGTACGCCGGCTGGTTCGGTGCCGGGATGGCCCTGGCCGGCGCGCAGGTCGCGCTGCGCACCGGCCGGGGCGGGCGCTGGCGCTTCCTGGACGACCTGGGTCGGGCCCCGCTGGCCTGCTGGACGATCGCCCTGGGCGCGCTGGCCGTCGCCACCACCCCGGTCACCGGCCCCCGGGACCTGGCCGAACCGACCGCCGGCCAGTTCGCCACCAAGCTGGTGCTCTACCTGGTCGTCGCGGTGCTGCTGATCGTGCCGGTGGCGTTCGGGCCGCAGACCCGCACCAAGGGCGTCTTCGACAGCATCGTCGGCCGGTGGCTGGGCCGGGTGTCGTACGGACTGTTCCTCTGGCACCCGTTCGTGCTGGAGGGGATCTACCTGCTCGACGGCCGGCCGGAGTTCACCGGTGACCCGCTCGGCACGTTCGCCCTCACCGTCGCCGGTGGGCTGGTCCTCGCGGCGGTCAGCTACTACGCGGTGGAGCGCCCCTTCCAGCGCTGGGGCGGCCGGTGGCCGCGTCGGCGCAGCATCAGCGACAGCCAGAGCAGGGTGGCGGTGGCGACCGCGGCCAACTGAGGCAGCCAGGCGGTGTGCCCGCCCCGGGTCGCCGCCCACCAGCCGGCCACCGCGAAACACGCCACCGGCAGCCAGCGCACGGTGGCCCGGCGCAGCCGGTGCATGCCCCGCCGGTCCGGCGGATGCAGGTGCGGTTCCAACGCCCGCCCGGCCAGCACCACGGCCACCACCGCCAGCGCCACCCCGACCGCCGCCGGCCCGCCGAACGACAGCAACGCCGCACCGCCGACGAGCGCGGCGAGCACCCGGCCGCGCCGCCGTCGCACCACCACCGCCCCCGGGGTACGCCGCGACGGCAGCACCGCCAGCAGGGCGACCCCGGCCAGCAGCACCGCCCCGGCACCGAGCGCCAGCACGTACCCCCGGTCGGGGGCGAACCGCAGCGTCACCGTGCCGGCCACGTCGGCCGGGACGAGCCAACCCTGCTGCCAGCCGTCCACCACGAACGGGGTGAGGGTCCGGTCGCCGGCGGTGGCGACCCAGCCGGCGTTGGCGTTCTCCCGCAACGCCAGCACCCGCTGGCCGGGATAGCTCTCCAGGCGCAGCACCCGGTGGGTGGCCGACCACTCGTCGACGCGCAGCACCGTCCGGGTCGCCCCGGGTTGCCGGGGTCCGGCGGTCGCGTCGCCGGCCCCGGTACCGGCCGCCCCGCTCGTACCGGTGCCACCGGCCGGGGCCGACGGTGCCGACGCCCCGCCGGTCGGGGTGAGCGCGAGCCGGGTCGGTACGGTCAGCCGGGTCCCCGCCGCCACCACCCGGTTCTCCCCGGCGGCCAGGCGCAGCGGCGTCCTCGCGGCCGGACCGCAGAGCACCACCGGCACCTCGCGCAGTTCCACCAGGTCCCGCCGGCTGGCAACCAGCGCGGTCCGGCGTTGCCCACCGGCCACGGTCACGGTGGGACCGGTGCCGCAGGGCAGCGTCACCCGCCTCGTGGCGTCCACTGCGGTGGCCGGGCCGTCCGGCAGCACGGTCAACTCGCCCACCCCCACCGGCAGGTCCTGCGTCACCCGCCGGTACGGGTCGTACGACACCACCGGCACCACGTCGGCGATCAGCACGGTCAGGTCGTCGCTGCGCATCGGCCTGTCGAACAGCAGGGTGCCGCCCTCGTCGAGCACCCCGCCGCGCATCCCCTCGTCGCCGAGCACGGTGACCCGCCACGGGCGGGCCGCCGCAGCACCTGGTGGCAGCGTGATCCGCAACCCGGTGACGGTACGCGCCTTCGGCCAGGTCAACCGCAGCCACGGTTGCCGGTCGGCGTCGGCGGCGTACCAGACGGTCGCGGGGTTCCCGTCGACCACCGCGCCGGGACGGGCGCTCGGGTGGGACACGCCGACGGTCGAGGCGGCCACGGTCGGGGTGACCCCGGTGGTGACCGCCGCCGCCCCACCGGGGTCGAGCAGCGCGTTGAGCGCCCCGCCGGGTCGGGGCCGGGCCCACAGCGCGACCCGGTGGTCCGCGCCGACCGGCAACCGTACGGTGCGGTCGATCCGGTCGCTGTCCTCGGAGCCGCGGGCCATCGCCCCGGCGCAGATCGGCCGGCCCTCGTCGAAGACGCACGCCGGGATGGCCGGGGCGGCGGTGAACACCATCGTGGCCGGCCGGTCGGTGGCCGGCGGGTCCGCCACCACCAGGGTCCGGGCGGCCTCGACACCGGGGATGACGAGTTCGGCGACGCCCACCCCGCCGAAGCCGGCCCGGACGTCGAAGACCTCCTCGACGGTGACCCGGACGAACCGGGTTGGGTAGCCGTCGGGCAGGGTCACCTCGACGGTCTGCCCGGCGGTCGGCACGGTGGTCTGCTGCCGGCCGGCGGTCACGGTGATCCTGGTGGGCAGCGAGTCGGCCCCGGTGTCGAAGGTGATCCGCACCTGCCGGACGACCTGCGGCCGGTCCAGCTCCACCTCGAACCACTGCCCCGGCGCGCGGGTCCCCGGGGCGGACCGCCAGGACGTGCTCAGGTCGCCGTCGACCGCCGCGTACGGCTGGTGTTCGGGGCGGCCACCGCCCAGCGGCTGCGCCTGCGACCAGGAGCTGGACGCGGACACCCCGCCGATGCCGAGGTAGCGCACCACCGTGGACTCCCCGTCGGCCCAGTCCGGCAGGTAGTCCCGGGCCGGGGCGTCGAGCTGGGGGCGGTCCCGGGCGGTCATGGTGGCCGAGGCGTTGTCGTGCTGCTGCCCGAAGGCCACCTCCCGGCGGCGCAACCCGTCGGTGAGCGTCACCGACGACGCGTCCAGCCCGGCCGGGCGGTCCCCGGCGAGCACGGTCGGCGCGGCGGAGAGCCGGCCGGCGGCGGCCAGCGGCAGCAACGACTCGGGGCCGCCGACGACCGTGGTCAGGTCGGCGGCGTCGTACGCGACGACCCGGTCGACGTCACGGCGCACCTCGTACACCTCCAGGGCCCGGACCGCGACGTCCAGTCCCCGGTCGACGACGTTGCCGGGCAGCCGCCCCCCGCCGACCTCGGGGCCGAACCCGCGCACCGGCACGATGCCGGGGGAACGCAGCAGCGCCTGCCGGACCACCACCGGCCGGACGGCCCCGCTGTGGCCGTAGTCGAGGTCGGAGCGCAGCAGCAGGTACTTCACCCCGGAGCGGGCGAGCAGGTCGGCGAGGCCGGCGGAACCCTGCCCGTCGGCCAGCGCCGACTCGACGGTGTCCAGCAGCCGGATGGTGCCGGGCGGGGTGAGCGGCACCGAGCTGCGCACCGCCCACGGCCGGTCGGACAACGGCTGGGTGATCTCGTCGCTGGGGCTGCCCCACAGGTAGCGGGGGAACCGGGCGGCGGGCACCACCAGCACCCGGTCGTCGCCGACGGCCCGGTCCAGCCAGTCCGACGCCTCCCGCCAGTAGCCGGGCACCCCGGTGAAGCTGCCCTGGGCGGCCAGCCCACCGCCGAGCGCGGGCGTGGCCACCGCGGCGACCGCGACCAGGGCGGTGCCGGTGACCAGGCCGGCGCGCAGCCGGACCGGTTGCAGCGCCCGGGGCAGCACGGCGGCCAGTTCCGGCCGGTCGCCGGTGCGGGCGGCCCGCAGCACCAGCCCGACCAGGTGGGCCAGCCCGAGGATGAGCGGCAGCCGGAGCACCACGTCGAACTTGTGCACGTTGCGCAGGGGTGCGCCGGCCGCGTCGAGGAACGTGCGCTGGGTCTGCGCGCCGAACCCGTCGAGCTGACCGAGGTGGCCCAGCCCGACCAGGGCCAGCCCGACCAGCAGGCCGGTGACCAGGAACCGCCGGTGCGGCATGCCCCGGCGGGCCAGCCCGGCGATGCCCAGCCCGGCCACCACCAGGGTGGCGACCACCAGGGGACGTTCGGTGGCGAGCCGCCAGCCCGCCGTCCACGGCGGCCCGTACGCGCCGGTGAGGTAGGCGTGCCAGTGCGAGGCGCCGCGCAGCACGGTGGTGGTGTCGGTGGGGGTGGTGGTCACCGGCGCGGTCTCGATGTAGTCGAGGAAGGGCGGGCTGTACCGGCCGAGCAGCAGCAGCGGCACCAGCCACCAGGCGGTCGCCGCGCCCACCGCCAGCCCCCAGGCGGCCAGCGCCTTCACCCGGAGCCGGAACGGGTGCAGGCCGAGCAGCCAGAGCGCGGCCAGCGGCACCACGGCCAGCACGGCTGTCGCGTTGACCCCGCCGGCGCAGGCCACCACGAGGGCCGACCGGGTGACCGCCCGGCGCACCGGCGCACCGTCGGCCAGCCCGACCAGCGGGACGAGCACCCACGGGGCGAGCGCGCTGGGCCACGCCTCCACCGAGATCGGGCCGAGTTCGGTGAGCAGCCGGGGGGAGAGCGCGAAGGCGGCCCCGGCGAGCAGCCGGGCCCACGGGGTGCCGACGTGCAGCCGCTCGGCGAGCCGGACCACGCCGACACAGGCCACCGTCAGCAGCAGCGCCCACCACAGCCGCTGCACCACCCACGCCGGTACGGCGAGCAGCTTGCCGAGCAGGAAGAACGGACCCATCGGCCACAGGTAGCCGTACGCCTGATTCTGCAACTGCCCGAAGGTGCCGTCCGGGTCCCAGACGTGCAGGGCCCGGGTCAGCCATCCGGCCGGATCGATCGCCAGGTCGACCTTGGTGTCGATGGCGATCAGCCCGGGGTCCTGGAGGAACGCCAGTGCCGACAAAGCCAGACACACCGCCACCAAGCGCACACGCCACACCGTGCTCGATGTGTCGTCCTGCCCCTCGGCCGTCCCCGGACGGCCCGGCGACTGCTGCATCTCGCCTCCGATCGGGCATTGCGACGTGCGTGACGCAGCCCATAGTGTGACGCGACCGCGAAGACTACTCGGCAGTAGGAGTTGAGTGTTGGACGCACCCGCTGCCGCCACCACCAGGCACGTTCTGTTCCTCAACTGGCGGGACACCCGCAATCCGGAGGGCGGTGGCTCGGAGGTCTACGTCGAGCGGATCGCCGGCGAACTGGTCCGCCGCGGTCACCGGGCCACCCTGTTCTGCGCCACCCATCCCGCCGGTCCCGGCGAGGAGACCACCCCCGACGGCGTACGCGTGCTGCGGCGCGGCGGCCGGCACACCGTCTATCTCCGGGCGGCGCTGGCGTACCTGGCCGGAGCGCTCGGCTTCGGCCCGCTGAGCCACCGCCACGGCGGCCGACCCGACCTGATCGTCGATGTCGGCAACGGGCTGCCCTTCCTCTCCGCCCTCTACGCCCGCCGGCCGGTCATCGCGCTGGTGCACCACGTGCACCGGGAACAGTGGCCGGTGGTGCTCGGCCCGGGCCTGGCCCGGTTCGGCTGGTGGGTGGAATCCTGGCTCGCCCCCCGGGTCTACCGCCGCTGCCGGTACGTCACCGTCTCCGCCGCCACCCGCGACGAGCTGGCCACCCTCGGCATCGACCCGGCCCGGGTCGACATCGTGCACAACGGCACCCCGGACATGACCGTCGGCCCGGTGGCCCGCTCGGCGGAACCCTCCCTGGTGGTGCTCGGCCGGCTGGTCCCGCACAAGCAGGTCGAGGTGGCGCTGGCCACCCTCGCCGCGCTCGCCGACGAACTGCCCGGCCTCACCCTGACCGTGGCCGGGCAGGGCTGGTGGGAGGCGCAACTGCGGCACACCACCGCCGAGCTGGGCCTCACCGACCGGGTCCGGTTCACCGGCTTCGTCTCCGACGCCGACAAGCGGCACCTGCTCGCCTCGGCCTGGGTGGCGCTCACCCCGTCGCTCAAGGAGGGCTGGGGGCTCACCATCGTCGAGGCCGGCGCGGTCGGCACCCCGACGGTCGCCTTCCGGGGCGCGGGCGGGGTTGAGGAGTCCCTGGTCGACGGCGAGACCGGCCTGCTCGCCGAGGACGTCGACGACTTCGTGGCCAAGGTGCGGCGGCTGCTGACCGACGACGACCACCGGGCCACCATGGGCGCGGCGGCCCGCGCCCACGCCGCCCGGTTCACCTGGCCGGTCTCGGGCGAAAAATTCGCGGCCCTCGTGACGAGGGCCGCGAACGGACCGGCGGGCACGCCGGTCGGGCGGTCGGGGCCGGCGGACACACCGGCGCAACGGTCGGAGCAGAAAGAACAGTCAGGGTCGACGGTGCCGGCGGGATCACCGGCCGGACAGGTGGAACAGTCCTACCTGGTGCCGTAGACCAGCGGCTGGTTGGCACCACCGTTGCCGCCGCCGGACTCGGTGCGGGCGGCCTGCTCGGCCTTCGCCGCCTCGGCCGCCGACGTGCCGGTCAGGCTGGTGGCCAACGCCACCGTGCCGAAGGCACCCAGAGCGATCGCGGCCACCGCGACCAGAACCAACGAGAGAGCACTGCGCATGGTGCTGTATTCCTCCTCGTGAGCTGCGTGCGCGGCACGTTACCACCAAGTAGCCAACGCCGGGAGAGCCGCGCGGACGATCAACCACCGGCCCGGCAGGCAGCAGAAACAGGCGGCGACCGCCCGGTCACCGGCCGGCGGGATTCTCGTACAGGGTCAGGTCGGTCCCGACGTACACCTCGCGCAACCCGGCCAGCGCCGCCGGGTCCACCCGGCCGCCGACGGTCCGCTGCACCACCACCCACCGCACCCCGGTCGCGGCGACCGGGCCACCGGCGGCGAGTACCCGGCCCACCTCGGCGGCGCGCGGGTTCTCCCCCCGCACCGCCGTCGTCCCCACCCACAGCGTGTCGTCCACCAGCACGTCGGCGTCGACGTAGCGGGGCAGCGGGTCCAGCACCGTCCGACCGTCGTTCCACGGGTACGCCCGGTAGGCCCCGAACGGCAGCGACAGCACCTCCCCCGACCGGCCGTCCAGCCGCCGGGCCACCGCGTCCCAGTCCGCCGGGTACGCCACCGGACGCAGCCGGCCCGCCGCACCGAACGCCAGGTCGGGCAGCACCACCACGGGCAGCAGCAGCACGGCGACGAGCACCGCACCGGCCCCGCCCGGCGCACCCCGGGCGGCGACCCGGTCGGCCAACCGCTCCGCCCCCAGCGCGGCGGCCAGCGCCAGCAGCAGCGCGTACGGGACCAGGAACTTCTGCCCGTCGCGCAGCACCCCGGCCCCGGGCACCGTCGCCACCAGCCAACCCAGCCCGGCCGACCCGCCCGGCAGCGCCCCGGCCAGGGCGGCCAGGAAACCGGCCACCGCCAACCCGACGAGCCGGTCCGCCGCCCCGGCCGGCCACCGCCGGCGCAACCCCCGCAGGCCGTAGCCCGCCAGCACCAGCAGGACCACCGTCGCCAGCGGGGTCAACGGCGACGCGCGGCTCGCCGGGACGGTCTGCCCGTTCCAGATCCCACCGGTGCCGGCCAGCGCGCCGACCACCCCGCTCCAGTTCTCCGCCCGCGCCGCGAACGCGCCCACCCCCGCCGGGTCGGTCCGGGCGTCGGCCGCGCTGAACCCGGCGACCACCAGCCACGGCAGGTTCAGCAGCAGCAACGCGCCGACGGCCAGCGCGGTCGTCCGGGCGGCACCCCGTCGGGCGACCAGCACGGCGACCGTGACCAGGGCGACCAGTCCACCCGTCGGGGTGACCACGGCCGGCAACGCGACAAGCACCAACCGGCGTACCCCGCCCGGCCGGTGCACCCGGATCGCGGCGTCGACCAGCCAGGGCAGCGCCCCGTACGCCAGCAGCAGTCCCCAGTGCCCGATCAGCAGCCGCTCCGCCAGGTACGGCGTCCACGCGTACCCGACCGCGGCGACCACCCGGACCACCGGCCGCCGGGCGGGCACCAACCGACCGGCCCCGGTCGCGGCGAGCAGCAGCACCCCGGCCAGCACCAACCGTTGCAGCAGCCACCCCGGCACCGCCTGGCTGGCCAGCGACACCAGCGCGTCCAGCGGCACCGCCCGGGGCAGCGAGTCGACCGGAGCGACCAGTTCGGCCCGCCACGGCTGCCGGGGCACGAAGACCATGTCGTAGCTGAGCACGTACCCGGGCGCGGCCAGCGGGGCCAGCACCAGCGCGGTGACGGCCAGCCCGGTGGCGACGAGGATCGGCCTCTCCCGCAGGGGTTGACCTCCTCACTAGGCTGACCCGGCGATCGGCGCCGGCGTGGCGACACTGTACTTGCGCTGCTGGCGACGGGCGGAGCCGACGACCCGGGCGATCGCGGTCGGGCAGCGGAGCACCGGCGGGGCCGGCGACACGGAGCGGTGATGGGCACAGCATCGGACGGCGCGCACGACAGGCGTCCCGGGACCGGCGACGTCGCGGGCCGGGGTCCGGGCGACGGACCGAGTGGGGGTCCGGGCGACGGGCCGGGCAAGGCGGGCGGGATCGGCGTCGCCGGGGTGGCCGTCACCCTGGCCGGGGTATTCGTCAACGGGCTCGCGTACGTGGTGCCGGTCCTCGGTGCCCGGCACCTCGCACCGGCCGAGCTGAGCGCGCTGGCCACCCTGCTGGCACTCGGCGCGATCGGCGGCGTGGCCGGCACCGGCCTGCAGATCGCGGTGGCCGTGCACCGGGCCCGGCACGGTCGGGCCGGCACCGCCCGCCCCACCCTGCTGACCGTGACGGTGACCGCCGCGCTGCTGGCCGTGACGTTGCCGGTCGCCGCCGTCGGGCTGCGGCTGACCGGCCCGGCGGTGCTGCTGCTCGGGGTGCTGACCGTGGCCGTGGTGGCCGCCGGCCGGTGGCTCGGTGAACTCCAGGGCGACCAGCGTTTCCTGCGGCTGGCCGGCGGGATGGCGTTGCTCGCCGCCGGCCGGTACGGCGGCATGATCGCCGGGCTGGCGCTCGGTGGCGGGTTGACCGGCGCGCTGCTGGCCGGGGCGGTCACCTCCGTGCTGGTGCTGGCGCTGCTGGTCCGGCTCAACCGGGGGGCCGGCCTCGACCCGGTCGCCCCGACCCTGGCCACCCGGACGGTGCTCACCGCCAGCGGGGCGACCCTGGCGATGCTCGTCGTGTCGTACGCCGACCTGCTGCTGGCCCGCCGGTTCCTGCCCCCGGACGCCTCCGGCACGTACGCGGTCGGCACGGTGCTCACCAAGGGCGCGTTGTGGGCCCCCCAGGTGGTGACGGTGATCGCGCTGCCCCGGCTGGCCCGGGGTGACCGGGGCACCCTGCGGGCCGCGCTGCTGCTGGTCGGGGCGGCCGGCGCGGCGCTGGTGCTCGCCGCGACGCTGGCCGGCGGCCTGGCCTTCGGGTTGGCCGGCGGCCCGGAGTACACCCGCCACGGCGGTCTCGCCCCGCTGTTCGCCGCCACCGGGGCGCTGTACGCGCTGGTCTTCGTGCTGATCAACGCGCGGGTCGCGGCGGCCGCGCGATGGCCCTCGGCACCACTGTGGATCTCCACGGCGGGTTTCCTGGCCGCGACCGCCACGGTGGTGCCGCACACCGTCGCCGGTATCGCCGGTGCCGCCCTGGCCACGGCGGCGGTCACCGCCCTCGTCACCGGCGTGCTGACGATCCGCCGCAACCCGGACGCACCGGCCACGCCCACCCGGCCGACGGCTACCGCCCCCGCCGTCGATCGTGACACCCTACGGGCCGGTGACCGGTAGACAGGGGTTTCTGGTGGCGGTGGTCGACGTGGGCCGGGGCGGTGCCCGCTGGCTGCTCGCCGTATGGCTGGTGGGGCTGCTCGCCGTCGTACCCCCCGCGACGCCGCACCCGCCCCGGCCCGACGGCGGGACGGCCGCCGCCCGGCTGACCGCCGCCTTCGACGACTACGGCGACGCCTCCGGCCGGTGGAACGGCGCCGACCGGACGGCCTCGGTACGGCTGCCCGACGGCCGGCTGCTCTGGCTGTTCTCCGACACGTTCCTCGGCCCGGTGCACCCCGGCGGCTCCCGCCCCCGCACCGCACCGTTCGTGCACAACTCGGCAGTCGTGCAGGAGGGCGACCGGCTCACCGCCACGCTGCACGGCGGCACCGCCGACGACCCACGCGACCTGATCCCCGCGACGACGCCCGGCGAGTTCAGCTGGATCGGCGACGCCACCGTCTCCGGCGACACCCTCCAGGTGCTGGTCCACCGCTACCGGCGTACCGGTGCCAGCCCGCTGGACCACGCCCTGCTCGGCACCGCCCTGGCCACCTTCGCGCTGCCCGCGCTCACCCCCACCGGGGTCCGCCCGCTGCCCCTGGCTCCCCGGGTCTCCTGGGGCTCCGAGCTGCTGCGCGACGGCGACCACACCTACGTGTACGGCACCGAGGCGGCCGGTGAGGCGAAGTTCGCCCACCTGGCCCGGGTGGCCGGCGACGACCTGACCGGCCGGTGGGAGTTCTGGACCGGCGACGGCTGGTCCCCCGACGACCGCGCCTCGGCCCGGCTGCTCAGCGGCGTCGGCACCGCCTACGGCGTGCAGCGGGTCGACGGCCGGTACGTGCTGGTCACCCAGGAGAACAACCTGGTGTTCAGCGGTGACCTGGTGGCCTACTCGGCCGACGCCCCGACCGGCCCGTTCACCGGTCCCGACTACCTGCACCGGGCTCCCGAGACGGCGGCCGGCCACCTGGTCTACGACGTCGACCTGCATCCCGAGCTGGCCCGTCCCGGCCGGCTGCTGTTCTCCTACAACGTCAACGACGTCGACGACGCGGTCACCTACGCCGACGCGGGCCTCTACCGGCCGCGTTTCGTCGAGGTGCCGTGGCCCCGCCGCCGCCCCGACCCGGCCGAGCTGCCCCCGCCACCGGCGGCGGTGACCGCCCGTGCGGGCGGCGCCGGCACCGCCGAGCTGGACTGGCCGCCGGTACGGGCCGACGACGAACTGCGCTACCAGGTGCACCGGCGGGACGTCACCGCCGGCCAGACCCACTTCGTCCGGATCGGCGAACCCGTCGACGAGCCCCGCTCCAGAGCCGACTTCCTGGTCAACGGGCACGACTACGAGTTCCGGGTGAGCGCCGTGGGCCGGCGCGGCGAGGGCCCGCCCTCACCGCCCGGCCGGGTCACCGCCACGGTGCCGCCCCCACCACCTCCGGGCGGCCTGCGGGCGGTGCCGGGCCGGGCCGGTGACGTCGCGCTGAGCTGGCAACCGGTGCCCTTCGTCCAGCTCTACCGGGTGTACCGGCACGACCTGGACACCGGGGAACGCGGCACGGTCGGCACCTTCACCGGCACCACCGCCAGCGTCGCGTTCCTGCGGCACGCGCACCGTTACGAGTTCACCGTGGTCGCGGTCGGCGGCGGCGGGGACAGCCCGCCGTCGGCCCCGGTCGGGGTCACCGCGCTGGTCACCCCACCCGCGCCGCCGTCGGGTCTGGTCGCCACCGGGCTGCCCGACGGCACCGTCCGGCTGGCCTGGCGCACCCTCGGGCCGGGCATCTCCTACCGGGTGTACCGGCGCGACCTGACCACCGGCAGCCGGGCGTACGGCCCACCCGCCGTGGAGTCCACCGCCGGGCACCTCGCCCGGTACCTGGAACACGGCCACGGGTACGAGTTCACGGTCAGCGCGGTGAACGGCGGCGGCGAGGGGGCCCGGTCCACGCCGGTCCGGGCCCACGCCCGGTTCACCGCACCCGGCGACGCCCCACGGGAACTGCGCGCCGAGGCCGGTGTCGGCAGCGTCGAACTGACCTGGCGCTCGTCGACGCCGGACGGCTGGCACCGGGTCCACCGGCGCGACGTCACCGCCGGGGAACGCGACTTCACCACCGAGGAGATCCCCACCCGGGGCACCCGGGCCGTCGTGGCAGGGCTGCGCAACGGGCATGAGTACGAGTTCACGGTGGCCGCGACGAACCAGGCCGGCCCGGGCCCGCGCAGCACGCCGGTCCGGGCCACCCCGCGGTTACCCACCCCCACCGGGCTCGTCGTGACCGCCGTCGGTGCCGGTGAGGCCCGACTGACCTGGCGACCGGCCGGGCCGGGGCTCGCCTACCGGGTGCAGTGGCGCGACGTCACCGCCGGGGAACGGTGGCGGGCCGACCCGTACCCGGTGCGGGACACCCGGCACACGGCGGTGCTGCTGACCCGGGGGCACGACTACCAGTTCCGGGTGGCCGTGACCGACGGACGCGACGACGGCCCACCGACCCCGGCGGTCGGCGTCCGTATCCACTGACCGCCGTCGGTCGCTGTGCCGCCGACCACAGCCGCCGGGCGGCCATCCGGACACCGTGCCACGAACGCCCATACACCGCGTGACCGGCCGCGACACGCGACGGCGAGGATGGCCGGACGCACGCTGTCGGCTGGCCGTCCGGTTGGCTACCGTAGGTGTCCCTGGGGGCCCGCAACCCCCCACGTGGTACGTCCGATCGAGGTGGCTGTGACCCTGTACGGCGACAAACCGGTCTCCGACGACCGCCCCACGGTGCAGGTCACCGCGGTGAGCTGGCCGTCCGAGGACGAACCCCCACCGGCCGGTGGGGCCGCAGGTCCCGGTGCCGGGCCGGGGCCGTGGTGGCGGCGCGGTCGGGTGCTGCTCGCCGGCGGGGTGACCGCCGCGGTGCTGGCCGGGGTGGTCGGCGCGGGTGCCTGGGCGTACGCCGGGGACGTGCCGCGCGGCACCAGCGTGCTCGGCACCGAGCTGGGGGGCCGCAGCCGGGCCGACGCGGCCAAAGAGCTGCGTGCCGAGTTGGAGAAGCGGGCCGCGACACTCGACGCCCCGCTGACCGTGGTGGTGGGCGAGAACCGGGCGGAGATCAAGCCCGCCGACGTCGGCCTGGCAGTGGACGTGGACGCCACCGTCGCCGCCGCCACCGACGCGCAGGCGCACCCGGTGGACCGGCTGTTCGGTTCCCGGTCGGTCGATCCGGTGGTGACTGTCGACGCCGCCAAGCTGGACGCGGCGTTGCGGCAGATCCTCGGCAAGCAGGGTCGGGACATGACCCTGCCGGCGATCATCTTCACCGGCACCACGCCGAAGCCGGTCTACCCGAAGCCGAGCCTGAGCCTGGACCCGGAGCAGTCCGCCCGGGTGGTCCGCGCGGGTTGGCTGGCCGGACAGCCGGTGACGGTGCCGGTGGTGGAGAAGAACCCGGTGACCACCCGGGAGGAGGTGGACCGGATGATCGCCGAGCTGGCGAAGCCGGCCGTCGCCGCACCGGTGACGATCACCTCCAGCAAGGGGTCGGTGAGCGTCCCGCCCACGGCGATCGCCCGCGCGTTGCGCTTCTCGGCCGACGACGAGGGGAAGCTGACGCCGAAGGTCGACGTGAAGCGGCTCCGGTCGGCGCTGGGTAGCAAGCTGGCCGCGATCGAGTCGACACCCAAGGACGCCGGGCTGACCATCTCGGGCGGTAAGCCGAAGGTGGTGCCGGGCCGGGCCGGCCAGCAGCTCGACTCGGCGGCGCTGAGCCGGGACCTGCTGGCGGTGCTGCCGAAGCCGGACGGCCGGACGGTCACCGGGCAGCTCACGGATGCCGAGCCGGAGCTGACCGAGGCGAAGCTCGCCGAGCTGGGCATCAAGGAGCGGGTCTCCACCTTCTCCACGAAGTTTCCCGGAGGGCTCTCCTCGCCGCGCAGCCAGAACATCATCCAGGCGGCGAAGGACGTGGACGGCACCATCGTCAAGCCCGGGGAGACCTTCTCGCTCAACGGGCACACCGGCGAGCGTGGCTACGCCCAGGGCTACAAGGACGCCCCGGTGATCCTCGGCGGCAAGCTGGTTCCCGGGGTGGGTGGCGGCGTCTCCCAGTTCACCACCACGCTCTTCAACGCCAGTTACTACGCCGGCTTGGAGGACGTCGAGCACAAGCCGCACTCGTTCTACTTCAGCCGCTACCCGGCGGTGATCGAGTCGACGATCTTCTGGCCGGACCTGGACTTCAAGTTCCGCAACAACACGCCGTACGGGGTCCTGATCGACACCGCGTACACCTCGAACACGATCACCGTGTCGATGTGGAGCACCAAGATCTACGACAGCGTGAAGACCGAGTACGGCCCGCGCCGCAACATCACCTCGCCGAGGACGGTCTACCTGGAGCCCGGCCCGAGCTGCATCGCCGCCGCCGGCAGCACCGGTTTCACCCAGGACGCCTTCCGTGTGATCAAGAAGGACGGCAAGGTCGTCAAGCGGGAGAAGTTCACCTGGACGTACGACCCCGAGCCCAACTTCGTCTGCGGCCCCAAGCCCTGACCCACGCCCCTGCCCGAGCGGGTCGGGGACACCGACCCCGGACACGACCGAGCCCCGTCGGCTGATCAGCCGACGGGGCTCGCTGTCTCCCGGGTACGCGGTGACTACCGGACATCCGGGTTTTTACCGGACTTCCGGGCCGGCGCGGGCACTCCGGTGCCTCCCGGCACATCGAGTCGCTTGCGGTGGTGGGTGGCGGTGCCACCCGGCCGCGACCCGCCGACGAGGCCAGGTCAGGGGCGGGCTTCGGCGAGGCCCTGCCGGACGCCCTCGGCGTCCCGGTCGGTGCCGTACACGGGGGTGTCGGGCTGCTGCCGCCAGCTCTCGTCGAGGGTGCCCGCGTCGACCGGGTCGAACCCGAGGGCGTCGACGAGCTGCATCACGACCTGCTTGGCGTCGGCGTCGTCCCCGGCCACCGGCAGCGCGATCCGGTCACCGGCGTCGGCCGGCCTGCCGTGGTCCATCAGGTGCGCCGCCTGGATGTTGTTGAAGGTCTTCACGACCCGGGCGCCCTTGATGTGGTCGGCGGTCCACCGGCTGGAGCTGAGGCTACGGTCGAGTAGCTCGGCGATGTCGCCGTCGCGCTGCGGGTAGTAGTTGTTGGCGTCGACCACGATCTTGCCGTCGAACGGCTGCACCGGCAGCGCGGGCACCGCGAACAGCGGGATGGCCACCACGACCAGCTCGGCGTCCTGGACGGCCTGCTCCACGGTGCCGGCGGTCGCGCCGCTCTCCTGGGCCAGCTCGGTGAGGCTCTCCGGGCCCCGCGAGTTGGCGACTGTCACGTCGTGCCCGAGGGCGCTCAGCCGCCGCGTGAGGGTGCCGCCGATGTGCCCCGAACCAATGATTCCGATCTTCATGGCCACTCCTGCCTCCGCCGGTCCCGACGGTCAGTTCCGGTCGTACGGTCAGCAGGTACCCCGACAGGTCCGCTCCGATTGCGGACGAGGCGTGCACCACGTCACGTCGTCACCGACCCGGGCGCGGGGCCCCGGGAGTCAGGTCCCGCATCGACGGTACGAGGTCACCGGCGTCGTCCGGGCCGATTCACCGAACGTCGCCCACGAGTCTCCGGTACAGGGCGGGCGGGCCGGTCCAGGGGCTTGCCTCAACGTAGCCGGGGCGCCCGTGCAGCCGGGGCGCCCGTGCAATGCACGGAGCTGGCCGGTGCAGCCGTGATCCGCCGGGCTGGGCTGCGCCGGGCCGGGCCGGCGTGGAGCCGAGACGCCGTCGATTACCCCGACTTCGGGGATGTAGGGGTGTTCCGTGCCCGGATCACCGCTTCTCCCGCCCACCAGCCCCGACCTTCGGAGGCCTCTGGTGGGCCGTGGGGTCGGGCGAACACCCCCCGGGGGGGGTGTGTTCTGGGTGGTGACGGGGACCGGGTTCCGGGAAGAAACGGTGTGGAATGCAGTTGAGGCCAACCCCGATGGGGTTGGCCTCAACTGAAAGGTTGTCCGGCGGTGTCCTACTCTCCCACACCCTCCCGAGTGCAGTACCATCGGCGCTGGAGGGCTTAGCTTCCGGGTTCGGAATGTTGCCGGGCGTTTCCCCTCCGCCATGACCGCCGTAACACTATGAACATATCAAACAACACACACACCCAGGCTCACACCGGGGGGTTGTTCGATGTTTGTTCAGAGTTACACAGTGGACGCGTAGCAGCCTTGTTATCAAGTCCTCGGCCTATTAGTACCGGTCAACTCAACCCGTTACCGAGCTTACATTTCCGGCCTATCAACCCAGTCGTCTAGCTGGGGGCCTTACCCCCACAAAGTGGGGTGGGATACCTCATCTTGAAGCAGGCTTCCCGCTTAGATGCTTTCAGCGGTTATCCCTTCCGAACGTAGCTAACCAGCCGTGCCCCTGGCGGGACAACTGGCACACCAGAGGTTCGTCCGTCCCGGTCCTCTCGTACTAGGGACAGCCCTTCTCAAGTATCCTACGCGCACGGCGGATAGGGACCGAACTGTCTCACGACGTTCTAAACCCAGCTCGCGTACCGCTTTAATGGGCGAACAGCCCAACCCTTGGGACCTGCTACAGCCCCAGGATGCGACGAGCCGACATCGAGGTGCCAAACCATCCCGTCGATATGGACTCTTGGGGAAGATCAGCCTGTTATCCCCGGGGTACCTTTTATCCGTTGAGCGACACCGCTTCCACACGCAAGTGCCGGATCACTAGTCCCGACTTTCGTCCCTGCTCGACCTGTCAGTCTCACAGTCAAGCTCCCTTGTGCACTTGCACTCAACACCTGATTGCCAACCAGGCTGAGGGAACCTTTGGGCGCCTCCGTTACCCTTTAGGAGGCAACCGCCCCAGTTAAACTACCCACCAGACACTGTCCCTGAACCGGATAACGGTCCGAAGTTAGATACCCAAATCAACCAGAGTGGTATTTCAAGATTGCCTCCACCCATACTGGCGTACAGGTTTCACCGGCTCCCACCTATCCTACACAAGTCCATTCAGATACCAATGTCAAGCTATAGTAAAGGTCCCGGGGTCTTTCCGTCCTGCCGCGCGTAACGAGCATCTTTACTCGTACTGCAATTTCGCCGGGCCTGTGGTTGAGACAGTGGGGAAGTCGTTACGCCATTCGTGCAGGTCGGAACTTACCCGACAAGGAATTTCGCTACCTTAGGATGGTTATAGTTACCACCGCCGTTTACTGGCGCTTAAGTTCTCCGCTTCGCCCCGAAGAGCTAACAGGTCCCCTTAACGTTCCAGCACCGGGCAGGCGTCAGTCCATATACATCGAATTACTTCTTCGCATGGACCTGTGTTTTTAGTAAACAGTCGCTTCCCCCTGCTCTCTGCGGCCATACAACGCTCCACCCGCACGGGGCTTCACGTCTCCGGCCCCCCTTCTCCCTAAGTTACGGGGGCAATTTGCCGAGTTCCTTAACCACAGTTCGCCCGATCGCCTCGGTATTCTCTACCTGACCACCTGTGTCGGTTTGGGGTACGGGCCGCTCGAAACTCGCTAGAGGCTTTTCTCGGCAGCATAGGATCACTGACTTCACCTGAATCGGCTCGGCATCACGTCTCAGCCCTGTGTACCGCGGATTTGCCTACGGCACGGCCTACACGCTTACCCCGGCACAACCACCGGCCGGGATCAGCTACCTTCCTGCGTCACCCCATCGCTTGACTACTACCCGCCAGGTTCCCACGCTCCCCAACATCCGTCCGAAGACATCAGCCAGCTCGGGTGGTTAGCACAACGAGGTTCATCACGGGCGCTCCTTCGCGGGTACGGGAATATCAACCCGTTGTCCATCGACTACGCCTCTCGGCCTCGCCTTAGGTCCCGACTCACCCAGGGCGGATTAGCCTGGCCCTGGAACCCTTGGTCATCCGGCGGAAGGGTTTCTCACCCTTCTTTCGCTACTCATGCCTGCATTCTCACTCGTGCCGCGTCCACAACTAGGTCACCCCGCTGCTTCACCCCCGGCACGACGCTCCCCTACCCATCCACACACCTGCACGCACCATCAAGGGCACGCGAAGTTAAAATGTGAATGCCACAGCTTCGGCGGTGTGCTTGAGCCCCGCTACATTGTCGGCGCGGAACCACTTGACCAGTGAGCTATTACGCACTCTTTAAAGGGTGGCTGCTTCTAAGCCAACCTCCTGGTTGTCTATGCGACCCCACATCCTTTTCCACTTAGCACACGCTTAGGGGCCTTAGCTGGTGATCTGGGCTGTTTCCCTCTCGACTACGAAGCTTATCCCCCGCAGTCTCACTGCCGCGCTCTCACTTACCGGCATTCGGAGTTTGGCTGATTTCGGTAAGCTTGTAGGCCCCCTAGACCATCCAGTGCTCTACCTCCGGCAAGAAACACACGACGCTGCACCTAAATGCATTTCGGGGAGAACCAGCTATCACGGAGTTTGATTGGCCTTTCACCCCTAACCACAGATCATCCCCCAACTTTTCAACGTTGGTGGGTTCGGCCCTCCACGCGGTCTTACCCGCGCTTCAGCCTGCCCATGGCTAGATCACTCCGCTTCGGGTCTAGAACATGCGACTCAAACGCCCTCTTCAGACTCGCTTTCGCTACGGCTCCCCCACACGGGTTAACCTCGCCACATGCCACTAACTCGCAGGCTCATTCTTCAAAAGGCACGCCGTCACCCCGCAAGGCTCCGACGGATTGTAGGCGAACGGTTTCAGGTACTATTTCACTCCCCTCCCGGGGTACTTTTCACCATTCCCTCACGGTACTCGTCCGCTATCGGTCACCAGGAAGTATTTAGGCTTACCAGGTGGTCCTGGCAGATTCACGGCAGATTACAGGAGTCCGCCGCTACTCGGGAACACCCACAGAAGATCAGCAACTTTCACCTACCGGACTCTCACCGACTACGGTTGGCTTTTCCACACCATTCGGCTAGCCACTGACTTTATAACTCCTCGAGTGCATGTCAGTACACTCAGCAGGGTCCCACAACCCCGACCACGCAACCCCTGACAGGTATCACACGCAACCGGTTTAGCCTCAATCCGCTTTCGCTCGCCACTACTCACGGAATCACTATTTGTTTTCTCTTCCTACGGGTACTGAGATGTTTCACTTCCCCGCGTTCCCCCCACACACCCTATGTGTTCAGGTGTGGGTGACACCACATGACTGGTGCCAGGTTTCCCCATTCGGACACCCTGGGATCACAGCTCGGTTGACAGCTCCCCCAGGCCTATCGCGGCCTCCCACGTCCTTCATCGGCTCCTGGTGCCAAGGCATCCACCGTTCGCCCTTGACAACTTGACCACAAAGATGCTCGCGTCCACTGTGTAATTCTCAACAAACAACCAACCCACAACCCCACAGCCCCACACCAGCAACCCCACCCCACCCACAGGCAGAACAG
>NZ_CP186060.1:0-50000 GCF_049315245.1 Micromonospora sp. WMMD708 | reverse complement strand
GGCCGTGGAGCCGATGGCCAACGAGGCAGCGATGAGCACCGCGTGGATCCAGAGGAATCCGGTCGGAGCGCCCACGCCGACCGCGTCCCCCGACCAGGCCCGCGTGTCGTTCCAGATGGCGAGGCCGAACCTCGGCCAGATCACCCAGGTCCACGCTCCGACGCCGACCAGGAACAACGACCAACCCTGCGACAACACCATGGTCGACGAGTATCCCAGCGCGCCACCGCCTGCCGCCCCACCCCACTCCCGTCCCCGGTGCCGGTTCCCCCGCCACCGAAGCGTGTTGATCAAGAGGTTTGCGTCACCCTCGGGGGACATCCGTGACGCAAACCTCTTGATCAACACGGTCAAGCGACGACCGGGGGCGGTCGGGGTTGGTCGGGGGTGGGCTGCCGGATCTGGCGGTCGGGGTTTCCGCTGGTGGGGGCCGGGGCACCTGGCAGGGGTCGACGACGAAATGGAGGTGGCCCGGATGCAGCCGTTCAACCCGTGGGCGTGGCGTGACCCGGCGGCGCTGGCCGGCGGATACGACCAGACCGAGCCGGGTGAGCGGCCAGACCGGGAGTCGCATGACGGGCCGGACGCGCCCGGGCCGGGCACGCCGCTCGACCTGACCGGATACCGGGTGGAGGCGACCGACGGGCGGATTGGCGCGATCGACGAGGCGAGCGAGGACGCGGGTGCCCGCTGGCTGGTGGTGGACACCGGGCCGTGGATCTTCGGACGGAAGGTCCTGCTGCCCGTCGGCACGGTCGCCCGGGTGGACCACGGGGACCGGGTGGTGCACGTCGACCGGAGCCGGGAACAGGTCAAGGACTCCCCGGCCTTCGACCCCGAGGACGGTGCCCGGCCAGACTACCGCGACCAGGTCGGCGACTACTACGCGCAGAGCTACCGCCGGAGCTGACGGCCGGGCCGGGCACCCCGGTTCGCCCCGACGGGCACTCGCGGCGTACCGCCGGGGACGGGACCGGACCCGGCCGGCAGAGCCGACCCACCAGGCCGGGACCGGACGCGGCCGGCAGGGCGGATCGGCCACGCCGCCGGTCCGGTAGGATGCCGGCATGACCAGCGCGACCGCTCAGCACACCCGGACGTCGTACGACGTCGTGGTCGGTGCGGAGCGACGCCGGCGATCCGTCGCCCGCCCGCGCTGACCCATTCCCCTGCGACCGGCGGATCGAGCCGCCGGTCACCGCCGCTGTCCTCGGTCCGTCCGCAGGCTCCCCGTCCGGGGATCCGCCTGGCTGACGGATCCGAGCAGATCGGCGTACCAATGGATCTTGAAAGGTTGCTCACCGACCGGCTGACGCCCGCGTTCGCCGCCGTGGCCGGCGAACCGGTCGCGCCCACCGTGCGGCGCTCGCCGCGGGCGGACTTCCAGTCCGACGCGGCACTGGCGCTGGCCCGGCGGCTCGGCCGGCCCCCGCGCGAGATCGCCCAGGCGGTGCTGGACCGCGCGGTCCTCGACGACGTCTGCGCGGTGGCGGAGGTCTCCGGCCCCGGCTTCGTCAACCTGACCCTCGCCGACGGGGCGCTGGCCGGGATGGTCGCCGCGCTCGCCGGCGACGAGCGGCTCGGCGTGCCGGTGACCGGCGAGCCGGAGACCGTGGTGGTCGACTACTCGGGGCCGAACGTCGCGAAGGAGATGCATGTCGGGCACCTACGCTCGACGGTCATCGGCGACGCGGCCGTCCGGGTGCTGGGCTGGCTCGGGCACCGTGTCGTACGGGTCAACCACCTGGGCGACTGGGGAACCCCGTTCGGGATGCTGATCGCACACCTGGTGGACCTCGGTGAGACGGAGGCGGCACAGGAGCTGTCCATCGGCGACCTGGACGGATTCTACCGGGCGGCCCGGTCGAAGTTCGACGCCGACCCGGCGTTCCGGGAACGTGCCCGGCAACGGGTGGTCGCGTTGCAGGGCGGCGATTCGGAGACCCGCCGGCTGTGGCGGTTGCTGGTCGGGCAGTCCCAGCGGTACTTCCTGACCGTGTACGAGTTGCTCGACGTCACCCTGACCGAGGAGGACTTCCGGGGTGAGAGCGCGTACAACGACCGGCTCGGCGCGGTGGTGACCGACCTCGACCGGCTCGGGCTGCTGACCGACAGCGCCGGGGCGACCTGCGTCTTCCCGCCCGGGTTCGTCGGACGCGACGGCGTCGGGCTGCCGTTGATCGTACGGAAGGGCGACGGTGGGTACGGGTATCCGGCGACCGACCTGGCGGCGCTGCGGCAGCGCGTCGACGAGCTGGGCGCGACCCGGCTGCTCTACGTGGTGGGCCTACCGCAGCGGCAGCACTTCGCGATGCTGTTCGCGGTGGCCGGACAGGCGGGTTGGCTGCGTCCCCCGGTCCGGGCCGAACACCTCGGCTTCGGCTCCGTCCTCGGCCCGGACGGGCGGATGCTGCGCAGCCGGGCCGGCGGCTCGGTGAAGCTGGTCGACCTGCTGACGGAAGCGGTCACCCGGGCGACCGCACTGGCCCTGACCCGCAACCCGGACCTGGACCGGGCGGAGGCGGACGAGATCGGCCGGGCCGTCGGCATCGGCGCAATCAAGTACGCCGACCTGGCCACCGAGCGGACCCGCGACTACGTGCTCGACTGGGAGCGGATGCTCGCCCTCGACGGCAACACCGCCCCCTACCTCCAGTACGCGTACACCCGGACCCGGTCGGTGCTGCGGCGCGCCGGTGCGGTGCCGGGGGCGACGACCGGTGTGGTCCTCGGCACCCCGGCGGAGCGGGCGTTGGCCGTCGAGCTGCTCGGGTTCGCCGGGGTCGTCCACGAGGTGGCCCGGACGGCACAGTTCCACCACCTCGCCGGCTACCTGCACCGGCTGGCCACCCGGTTCAGCGCGTTCTACGAGCGGTGTCCGGTGCTGCGGGCGGACGGGGAACTGCGGGCGAGCCGGCTGCTGCTGACCGACCTGACGGGACGGACCCTGCGGCAGGGACTGGACCTGATCGGCATCCGCACGCTCGACCGGATGTGAGCGCGACGCCGGGGCCGCGCCGGGTCGACCGGACGCGGCCCGGCGGGCTCAGGCGGCCGGACCGCGCAGCCCCTCGTAGTACGGCTTCATCGCCGGGTAGTAGTCGTCGAACCCGGCCTTCGGGGCGTCCGTCCCGGCGGCCACCAGCAGGTCGAGGTAGTACTCCCAGCCGGGGCCGATCTCGCCGACGTGCTCCTCGCTGTCGAGGTGGTGGATGAACCGCAGTTCGGTGCGGCCGGCCGTCTCGGTGAGCAGCAGCTCGATCCGCCAGCCACCCGACCCGTCGGCCGACGACACGGCCAGGTGCCGGGGCGGCTCGCAGGTCTCGATCCTCAGCTCGGTCCACGGGGCGTCGTCCTCGAACACCATCTGCAACCGGATCGTCCGGCCGGGGCCGGCGTCGCCCTCCCAGGGGCCGAACCAGCGGGCGGTGCGCTCGGGTTCGGTGACGCTCGCCCAGACGTCCGCAACGGGGGCGCGAAAGGTGCGTACCAGCACCAGGTCGGTGCCGGTGGCGGTACGGAACAGCCGTCCGGTGGGGGTGCCGGTCACGCGGTCTCTCCTCTGGGTCGGTCCGCCCGGTTGTCGCGCGTGCGACGCTCCCGGCGGGTGCGGTGGACCTCGGTCTCGAGCGCGTCGAGGTGCTGCGCCCAGCCGCGTGGGCGGCGGAACCGGGCGAGCCAGTCGGCGAGCTCGGTGAACCGGTCGGCGTCGAGCCGGTAGCGCCGTTGCCGGCCCACCAGCTCGCTGCGGACCAGGCCGCTGTCCCGCAGCACCCGCAGGTGGCGGCTGACCGCCGGCCTGCTGATCGGGAACCGGTCGGCGATCTCCCCGGCGGGAAGGTCGCCGTCGCGTAGCAGCTCGAGGATGTGGCGACGCACCGGGTCGGATATCGCCGCCGCCACCTCGTCCACCGGGGAAGCGTAACCTAAAGGTTACGCTTTTGCCCAGGCGGCCCCCCACTCAGCGCAGCGGGGTGGGCATCAGGCGTACCCCGGTGATCTCCTCGGAGCGGGCCCAGAGGTCGGCGGCGAGCTGCCGGTCGGTGGCGCGGCCCCGCAGCGGCGCGAAGGTGGGCTCGGCGCGGCGGAAGCGCCGGCCAGGGCCGATGTGCCGGCCGGTGGGCGCGGTCGGGACGGTGGCGGCGAAGAGCATCGGGGCGGCGGCCTCGTCGAGCGGGCGGCGCAGCGGACCCGCGAGTACGGTCTCGATCCGGCGGGCGAGTGGCGGCAGGTCCCGGGAGAGGTCGGTCCTGGTCATCCCGGGGTGGGTGAGCAGACTGCGTACCGGCGAGCCGGTGGCCCGCAGCCGACGGTCGAGTTCCAGCCCGAACAGCACGTTGGCCAGCTTGGACGTGGCGTAGGCGCCGGCGGCGGAGTAGCGGCGTTCGGCGGCCAGGTCGGTCAGGTCGAGCCGGCCGAGCCGGTAGAGACCGGAGGAGACGGTGACCACCACCGGGTTCCGGCCGGCGGTCAGGGTGGGCAGCAGCCGGACGGTGAGGCCGAAGTGCCCGAGGTGGTTGGTGGCGAACTGGCTCTCCACCCCCTGCGGGCTCAACCGCCGGGGGACGGTGCCGATGCCGGCGTTGTTGACCAGGGCGTCCACCGTGTCGACGTCGCGGCCGAGGCCCTCGACGAAGGCGTGGACGGAGTCCAGGTCGAGCAGGTCCAACCGGTGGACGACGAGATCGGCCCGCGGGTGGGCGTGCAGCAGTTCGGCCCGGACCCGGGCGCCCTTGGCGGTGTCCCGGACGGCCATCACCACCCGGCCGCCCCGGGCGGCCAGGTGGCGGGTGATCGCCGTGCCGAGGCCGCTGCTGGCGCCGGTGACCACGAAGGTCCGGCCGGACTGGTCGGTGAGATCGGCGGCGGTCCAACCGGGTGCGCGGTGCATGGCGAGTGCCCTTCCGACGGATGAATGGATTACCTATCCGATTCAAGCCCGGAATAAACGGATTGTCAATCCGATCGGATGAGAGATCCGCTGCGTTAGGCTGGCGTGGTGACGACGACACTGCGCGCGGACGCCGCGCGCAACCGCGGCCGGGTGCTGGCCACCGCCCGTGCGCTGGTGGCGGAGGGTGACCTGTCGTTGCAGCTCAACGACATCGCCCGGCGGGCCGGGGTCGGGGTCGGCACCGTCTACCGGCACTTCCCGACCCGGCGCGCCCTGCTGGAGGCGCTCGCCGCCGACGCCTTCGCCGCCCTGCTCGACCAGGCACAGGCGGCGAGCCGCGACGACGACCCGTGGGCCGGGCTGCAACGGCTGCTGCGCAGCATCCTGCTCGGCCAGCTCACCGAGCCGCCCCTCGCCGAAGTGCTCTCGACCAGCCCGGACGAGGACGCCACCGCACCGACCACGACCCGCCGGGGAGAGTTGGCCGCGCTGGCCGCGACCGTGCTGGAGCGGGCGACGCGGGCCGGTCAGCTACGCCCCGGACTCACCCTGGACGACCTGCAACACCTGGTCTGCGGCACCGCGTTCGCCGCCCGGATCGCCGACGCGCCCGACGAGCGGGTCGAGCTGTACCTGGCCGTGCTGCTCGCCGGCATCCGCGCACCCGACCAGGGGTCGCCCCCGCCCGCCTAGCCCGGCCGGACGCAGGGGTCGGCCACCGTGGACGGCGGGCTCTGCGCGCTCCGGCCGTCGACGGCGGTCACCCGTACCGTCCAGGTCACGGCGGACGCCCGGAGCTGGCCCACGGTAACCCGGGCGGACGAGCCGTCCACCGTCATCGCCCGGCTCGTCGGGACGCCCCCGGCGGGGGTGTACCGCACCTGTGCGCTGGCCAGCGCACCGCTGCCGGTGGCCCGGACCACCAGGGCGTAGGCGTCCGCGCCGCAGCGGACGTGCGCGTTCGCCGACACCGTGAAGGGCGCGGCGAGCTGCGCACCCGTCGTCGGGCGGGGAGCGGTCGGCGGCCGGGAGGGTGCCGGCGTCGGGCCCGGGACGGCACCCGTCGCGGCGTCGGTCGGTGCACCGCCGGGCGCGGACGGGTCACCGGCACCGCTCGTGTCGGGCCCCGGGGTCGTCCGGGCCGAGGGCACCGCAGTGGCGACGACGGACGGCGTGACCGCCGCCGCACCGGTGGGGACGCCGGACGTCACCGACACCTGCTCGGCGTCCCGCCCGGCCGCCGACACCGCCCAGGTGCCGGCCACCACCAGGAGCAGCAACAGCCCGGCGGTCACGGCCATCCGCCGCCGACGCCGCCGGTCGCGGTCCCGGGTCGCGGTGGACGTCGCCGTCGCGCCGGCCGGGGCCGCCGCGACGCCGGCCGGGGCCGACCCGGCCCGCCCGGCGGCATCCGACCGACCGGTGACGACGGACGACCCGGCCGTCGAAGCCGGATCGGCCGTCGGCACCGGATCGGCCGGGCGCGTCGGACCATCGGGCGACGACGGACCATCGGGCGACAAGGGGTCAGCCGGTGACGACGGATCGGCGGGACCGGTCGGAGAGTCCGGCCCGTGGGCTGCGGTGGCGTCGCTGCCGGCGGTGGGCCCGGACGGGTCGGTGGCGGCCGGACCGCTGCCGGCCGGCAGCCCGGCGGTGGCCTGCACGGCGGTGGAGCCCGCCTCGGCCAGCCGCGACCACACCGTCTCGGCCACCACCAGGAACCCCGGCGCGGTGTACGCGGTCAGCAGTGCCGCCGGGTTGCACTGTTCGCGCCGGAGCAGCCCGCACCGTGCGCAGTCGTCGATGTGCCGGGCGAGCCGCTTACGCAGGACCGGGGTGAGCCGCCCCTGCCAGTCGCCGAGCAGCTCGGCCAGGGCCGGGCAGTCCTGCGCCCCGCTGCGTGCGACGAGCAGCGCGCCGAGCGCCCGTTCGAGCTGCGACCGGGCCCGGGACAACCGGGCGTGCGCATGGTTCGTGGGCACCCCCAGCGCCGTACCGATGTCGGCGGAGGAGAGGTCGTGGCGGATCGCCAGGTGCACCACCTCGCGGTCGCCGGGGTTGAGCGCGTCGACCGCCAGGTGCACGAGGGCGCGTACCTGGTCGGCGTTGACCGCGGCAGCCGGATCACCGGTGTCGGCCACCGGCTCGGCCGCCTCGGAAAGCGGCGCGGACCGGGCCCGCTCCCGCAACTGCCGTAGGCATTCGCTGCGCACGATCGCGTACAGCCAGGAACGCAGCCGGTCCGGGTCGCGGAGCTGGTCGATGCGCTGGCCGGCGGTGAGGAACGCGTCGTGGACGGCGTCCGCGGCGGCCTCCGGCTCGTGCAGCATCGTCCGGGCGTACGTGTAGAGCCGGTCGGCGTAGCGCCGGTAGATGCCCTCCAGGCCGATCCGGTCGCCCCGCCGCAGCGCCTCGACGAACGCCCGGTCGTCCTGCGCCATCACGTTCATCCGTGCCCCCACCGCTCGTCGACCGGTCCAGTACAGCGAAGAAAAAATTCCCCGGGAAGTTTCTGTTGGCATGCCGACCCCGGCGCGCTCCTACCGGTGTCATCGCACCGCCGACACCGGGAGACACCCATGACAACGACACGCTCCGCGACCCACCGGACCCGCGTCCGCCGGTACCTGACCACCGTAGTGGTGGCGACGCTCGCCGCCGGACTCGTCGCGACCACGGACGCCGACGCCGCACCCGTACCGGGTGGCCCGACCGGGCGGGCCGACGCCGCCGGTGCCGAGCCGCTGGCCTTCCGGGTCGACCCGGGCCTGGCCGCGCCCCGGCTGCGGCTCGACCCGGTCGGTCGGACCGGCACCGACCGGGAGGTCGGCGTGGTGGCCGGGCCGGACGGCAAGCCCGCCGGTCTGGTCCTCGACGAGGTGATGGTGCGCACCGCCGGTCAGTCCGAGTTGGACGCCTTCCTGGCCCGCTGGGGTGGCCAGGTGCTCGACTCGTTCGCACCGGACGCCGACGGGCAGGACCACCTGGTCCGGGTGGACGTCGCCAGGGCCGACCCGGCCGGGCTCGTCGCCGACCTGCTCGCCGCCGAACCACGCCAGTCCGGCGGCTACCGGGTCGGCGACGAGCGGGCGTTGCGGCTGCTCGCGCTGGCCGCCGCCGAGTGGCGGACGGGCACCGAGGTGGTCCTCGACTGGCTGGTGGAGCCGTCCGGCATCGCCGACGGCCAGGTCTTCGAGGCCCCGGACATCGGCAAGAACGTCTTCGACTGGTCGTTCATGCGGGCCGGTGGCGCGCTGGACGTCGGGGTCGCGCCGGCCTGGCAGCTGCTGGAGAGCAAGGGCCGGCTGACCAAGCAGGTGAAGTACCTGGTGCAGGACGGCGGATTCCAGTTCAACTCCGACTTCCCGAGCAAGGTGTCCCTGCACAAGGCGGAGTGGGGCGAGACCAACACCAACGACTGCACCGGCGGCACGCCCTGCCCGTGGCACGCCACCGACGTGGTGCTCGCCGGGATGGGCCGGGTCGACAACGACTACGGCACCGCCGGACCGGCCGGGCCGGTGGTGCAGGAACTGGTCGCCGTCCGCAACGGCATCGACTACTGGACGGTCCTGCGGCGGCTGGAGAAGGCCGCCGAGTCGACCCACCCGGACGTGGTCAACCTCAGCTTCACCCGGGACGTGGACCTCGGTGTCAGCCACGCCCGCACCTGGACCGACCGGCGGATGAAGCACGTCCGGGACACCGGGGCGCTGATCGTCGCCGCCGCCGGGAACAACGGCACCAACGTCGACGGCGACACCCTCTGGGTGCCCTGCGAGAGCACCCACGTGATGTGCGTGGGTGGGATGAACCCGGACGCGACCGTGGCCGGCGGGTCGAACTGGGGCACCAAGGACCTCACCACGTCGGTGGAGATCTACGGTCCGATGTGTGTGCCGGGCCTGACCGACCCGGGGACGCCGGCGGTCAACACCACGAAGACCACCTGCGGCACCAGCGTCGCCTCGCCGTTCGTGGGCGGGGTGGCCGCCCTGGTGATGGCCGCCGACCCGACGCTCACCTCCGAGCAGGTCCGGCAGATCCTCAACGACACCGCACACGTCGGTGGGCTGGGCGGCAAGGTGACCGGCAGCCAGCGCCGGATCGACGCGCTGTCCGCCGTCGCCGGGGCGCTGGGCGTGACCGTCGGCAAGCCGGCGGTGAGCATCAGCACCCCGAAGACCAAGCAGAAGTTCGCGGTGGGCCAGTCGGTCGACCTGTGGGGCACCGCGACCGACTTCCTGGGCAAGGAGATCCCGCTCACCTGGACCAGCAGCATCGACGGTGAGCTGGCGACCGGGTCGCAGACGTTCGTGCCGTCGCTGTCCGCCGGCACCCACGTGGTCACCGCCAGCGCCACCGACAGTCTGGGGCGTACCGGCTCGGCGTCGGTGACCGTCACGGTGGTGGACAGCCCGACCAAGGTGGCCATCATCTCGCCGCCGCCGGGGCTGACCCTCGTCGCGGGGCAGTCGGTCGGGCTGCTCGGCACCTCGAACGACCCGGACGAGTTCGGGCCGGTTCCCGACGCCCAGGTGACCTGGACGGTGCGCCGGGGCGACACGGTCGTCCTGGAGAAGACCGGCCACCAGGCGGTGCTGCCGGCGAACGCGGTCACGCCGGGGGCGTACACGGTCACGTTCGCGACGGCCGGGTCCAGCGTGCAGCGCGCCTTCTCGGTCACCTCGGCCCCGGCCGGGCAGTCCCGGCCGACCGCCACGATCACCAAGCCGGCCACGGCGCTGGACCTGACCACGACCGAGGCCGGGCCGAAGTCCGTCGCGCTCACCGGGACCGGCACCGACACCGAGGACGGCACGGTCTCGGGGACCCGTTTCCGGTGGACCGCGTACGGCGACGGTGGCGTCAAGCAGGTGCTGTGCCAGGGCGGCGGGGTGCCCACCGGCGAGCCGGTCGACGACAAGGGCACCCCGAAGAACTGTGCCTCGTTCACCGCGGCGCTGGCCCAGTTGACCAGCGGGACCGACACCACCACCTGGTCGGTGTGGCTGGAGGTCTTCGACGCGACAGGACTGGTCGGCACGGATTCCGTGCCGGTCCGCATCCGGCACCTCGTCGGCTGACCGACCTGTGACGGCGGGGGCCGGGAACCGGCCGGCCCCCGCCCCGATCCGACCCTGACCGGGGACCGGCCGGTTCCCGGACCGTACGCACTCAAGGAGAGAACATCATGCGTGGACAAACGTGGACGCGACGGACGGTCGCCCTGGGGGGTGCCCTGCTGAGCGCGGTCGTGCTCGGGCAGGTCGCGCTCAGCGGGCCGGTGGCGGCGGTGCCCGGACTGCTGTTCCGCACCTCGGTCGGGCCGAGCAACAGCGTCGCCAAGTCGCAGAACGCGGTCTGCCCGACCGGCACCACGGTCATCGGCGGTGGCGGCGCGATCAGCGGGTCGGGCCTCGGCCAGGTGGGCATGGACATCGTGCAGCCGCTGGCCAACGCCGGGCTCTACTCGGTGACCGGCCGGGAGGACCCGAACGGTGTTGCCGGGAACTGGTCGCTCACCGCCACCGCGATCTGCGCCCCGACGCCGTCGGGCCTGGAGGTGGTGACCGGCCACTCGGCGGTCAATTCGGTCAACCCGAAGTTCCTGGAGTTGTTCTGCCCGGTGGGCAAGCGGGCGATCGGCGGCGGTGGCGCGGCCGTCGGCTCGGGGGCGAGTGACGTGCTCCTGGAGGATCTGCGGATCGGTCAGAACAGCGTGACGGTGGCGGGGGTCGAGGCCGGCAACGCCTTCGCGGGCACCTGGTCGGTGGACGCCTCGGTGATCTGCGTCGACCCGCTCCCCGGCGAGCAGCGGGTGATCGTGGACAGTGCCGACAACTCCACGGCCAGCCGTGCGGTCACCGCCACCTGCCCGGCCGGGAAGAGCCTGCACGGGGTCGGCGGTGAGGTCGTCGGTGGCGAGGGCCAGGTGCGGCTGACCGAGATGCGGCCCACCTCGTCGACCACGGCGACCGTCCGCGCCGCCGAGGACGAGAACGGTTTCAGCGGCAACTGGAAGGTGCGCGCGTACGCCGTCTGCGCGACCTGAGCGTCGACCGTCGCCGCCCCTGTCACCGGCTCCGCGCCCCGTGCCACCCGTCGGCGCGGGACCGCGGGGCCGGTGGCGTCGCCGGCCGCCGGACGGCCGAGGGTTGTGTCGACCACGGTCGGTGAGTAACGTCACGCATTGATGTGACTACTCAGCGTCATGGCAGGAGATGTTCCACATGACCCAGTCCACGGAGACCGAACTGCCCCACTGGCCGCCGGTCACCTCCCCCCGTAGCCCGTTCACCCTCCTCGACGACACCGAACGACAGCGGTACCCCGGCCCGGTGACCCGGGTGCTGCTGCCCACCGGCGCCACCGCCTGGCTGGTCAGCCGACACACCGAGGTACGCCAACTGCTGCGCCACCCGGCGTTCAGTTCCGACCTGAACCGTCCCGGCTTCCCGCTGCTGCGCCCGCTGCCACCCGAGACCATGCGGAACTCCCGGGGCGCGTTCCTCCAGATGGACGGCGCGGCGCACACCCGCCTGCGGCGGATGCTCACCGCCGAGTTCATGATCAAGAATGTCCGGCGGATCGAACCGCTGATCCACCGGACCGCCGACGAGGCCCTGACCGACCTTGCCGCCGCCGGCCCGCCGGCCGATCTCGTGTCGACCGTCGCCCTGCCCCTGCCGTCCAAGGTGATCTGCCACCTGCTCGGCGTCCCCTATGCCGACCACGACTTCTTCCAGTCGCGCAGCCGTCTGCTGCTCGACCGCCGGGTGCCGGTGGAGCAGCTCCAGCACGCCGCCGAGGAGCTACGGGCGTTCCTCCGTACGCTTGTCGACGCCAAGCGGGCCCGCCCCGACGGCGGGGACGACCTGCTCAGCCGGTTGGTCCGGGACCGGGTCGAGCCGGGTGAGCTCGACGTCGACGAGCTGGTCGGGATGGCCCTGCTGCTGCTCATCGCCGGGCACGAGACCACCGCCAACATGCTCGGGCTGAGCGTCCTGCTGCTGACCCGCGAACCCGGGTGGTGGGCGCTCCTGCGCGACCGGCCCGAACTCGCGCCGGGAATGGTGGACGAGTTGCTGCGCTACCTCAGCATCGTGCGGACCGGACTGTTCCGGGTCGCCACCGGGGACGTCGAGATCGGCGGCCGGACGATCCGGGCCGGCGACGGGGTGATCGCCCTGATCGCCCTGGCCAACCGGGACACCGACGTCTTCGACGACCCGGACGGGTTCGACCCCTACCGGGAGGCCCACCAGCACGTCGCCTTCGGGTTCGGGGTGCACCAGTGCATCGGGCAACCCCTCGCCCGGGCCGAACTGCGCATCACGCTGGTGGAGCTGGCCCGCCGCTTCCCCGGCCTGCGGGTCACGGCGGACCCGCAGGAGCTGACCACCCGCAACGACTCGGTCGTGTTCGGCCTCGATACCCTCCCGGTGACCTGGTGACGCCCGTCCCACGACGGCCACCCGGGCAGGCGACGACGCGGGTGGCCGTCGACCGGGAGCGGTGCTGCGGGGCGGGCAACTGCGTCCTGACCGCCCCGGAGGTCTTCGACCAGGACGACACCGACGGCCTGGTGCTGCTGCGCGACCCCGCCCCTCGGGCCGCGTTGCACGACCGCGTGAAGCGGGCCGTCGACCTCTGCCCGGCAGGGGCGATCCGGATCGGCTGACGGTACGGGGTGGACGTCCGCCAGCTCCGTTCGCGCCGCGCCGGTCGGGTGCCCGGCCCCGTGACCCGGGCACCCGACCGGCGGCCGCTCACGGGAGCAGTTCGACGTACCCGTCGGTGCCGTGCACGCGGATCCGCCGCCCGTCCGGGATCAGCCGGGTGGCGTCCACCACCCCGACGACGGCCGGCAGGCCGTACTCGCCGAGAAGTTCCCGCTGCGTCGGGTCGACCTCACGCAGCCCCCGTACGTACCGCCCGCTCATCGCAGGGACCCCGGGAGGGTCGGACCCGGCCGCCGGACGGCGGCCGGGTGGTTCAGCGGTCCCGAATATGTCGTCGGGTACGTGGACATCATTTCGCCTTCCGCCCGTGATGGGGTCGCCGGCGCACCGTCGTGATGCATTTACGCAGGTGGCGACCACGGTTGACGATTCTGCGGGGTGACCCGGGTCTTGCGGCAAGTCCCCCCGTGCGCTATATGTTGGGAGAGCAGGAAATGGTGGGCGCGAGAGAATGGTGAACGCGCCCGGCGAAAACGTTTCCACCAGGTCGGTTGTCGATACCGGACGGGGTGCGCTGCGGCGCGACACGCCGGTGACCGGCCCGCCGACCTCAGCGGATCAGTGCGTCGACGTCCAGCCCTGCGCGCGCAGCCGTTCGATGCCGTCCAGCAGCAGGTCCAGCGCGAACTCGAACTCGAACTGGTCGTCGCAGCCCACCCCGACGACGGAGCCGGTGTCGTGCGCGGCAGCGGTGGCGATCTCCGCGACGTGCGGGAACCGGGCCGCGACCTCCGGCGGCAGGGGCGCAGGGGGCGTCGGGGCGGTCGGTCCGGTCCGGCCGGCCTGCCGGGATGCGTCGAACAGTTCCTGGCTGAAGCCCAGGATGCGGCTGCCGAGGGCGTGCATGACGTGGTGGGTGAGGTCGACGGAGAGCCCGCCGGCCCGCAGCGCCCCGATCATCGAGTCGAGGTAGCCGAGGACGGCCGGTGTCGCCGTGCTCCGCGACTCGATGGCCAGTGACGCCCAGGGGTGTCGGAGCAGCACCTGCCGGGCCGAGAGGACCCGCCGACGGACGGCGGGTTGCCAACCGACGCCCGGGGTGAGCGGCTCGATCTCGCCGACCACCACGTCGATCATGCCGTCGAGCAGTTCGTCCTTGTTGGCCACGTGCTTGTAGAGGGCCATCGGCACGACGCCCAACTCCTGGGCGAGGTTGCGCATGCTGAGCGACTCGATGCCGGCCCCGTCGGCGAGCGTGACGGCGGTGCGCAGGATGCGTTCCCTGCTCAGCGGCGTCCGGCGCAGCGTCTCAGCCTGCTCGGCCATCTCGGTTCCCGTCCTCGGTCGGCGAGGGAAACCATAACCGCATTGACAGGTGTACGGCGTACACCTACCGTGGAGACGCGGCGGTGTACGCCGTACACCTTTGGAGGAGGAGCCATGCGGGCGATCGTGCAGGACCGGTACGGGCCGCCGGAGACGTTGACCCTCGCCGACGTCGACGTGCCGGTGCCCGCCGCCGACGAGGTGCTCGTCCGGGTCGAGGCCGCCGCGCTCAACGCGTACGACTGGCACGTGATGCGGGGTGACCCCCGGATGGCGCGGCTGGCCCTGGGCCCGACGCGGCCCCGGGCCCGGATCCGGGGCCGTGACTTCGCCGGCCGGATCGAGGCGGTCGGCGTCGACGTGCGGGACCGACGTCCGGGCGACGCGGTCTTCGGCGACCTCGGGGACGCCAACGGCGCGTTCGCCGAGTACGTGTGCGCGCCCGCCGCCCTGGTCGCGGCGAGACCGGCCACCCTCACCGCGCCGCAGGCGGCCGCCCTGCCACTGGCCGGGGTCACCGCGCTCCAGGGGTTGCGTGACGCGGCCCGGGTCGCGCCCGGCCAGCGGGTGCTGGTCAACGGCGCCTCCGGCGGCGTCGGCACCCTGGCCGTCCAGCTCGCCAGGGCGCTCGGCGCGACGGTGACCGGGGTGTGCAGCACCCGCAACGTCGAGCTGGTCCGCTCCCTCGGCTGCGACCACGTGATCGACTACACCCGGGCGGACTTCACCCGGGGCGGCCGACACGACGTGGTGTTCGACCTGGTCGGCAACCGGTCCCTGAGCGCGCTGCGACAGGCCCTGACCCCGACCGGGACGCTGGTGCTCTCCGGCGGCGGCGTGTACCGGGGCGGCAGCCTGCTCGGCCCGGTCCGGCTCATCGCCCGGGGGCGGCTGCTGGCCCCCTTCGTCCGGCAGCGCATCGTCGTGCTGACGGCGACCCCCGGCCGGGAACACCTCGACGCGCTACGCGCGTACGCCGAGGCCGGCCACCTCACGCCGGTGATCGACCGGACCTATCCGTTGGCCGAGGTGCCCCGCGCCATCGCCTATCTCGAAGGTGAACACGCCCGGGCGAAGGTGGTCGTCACCCTCTGACCGTCGCCCGTGCGGGCAGGTCCCGATTCCCCGGTCAAGTGCGCCCGGCTCAGAGTTTCGTCAATGTCACCTGTCAATCAGCTGGCAATCGTGAAAGCGCTTCGATTTCCCGCTCCAGCACTGTCGACACGCGGCGTATTTCATTTAGCATCGTCAATGCCAAGCCTCGTTCACCCGCCGTTCACCTTGCCGACGGCCGGTCGTCGAGGCGTCCGCACCGCGCCCGGGCCCCGCGCACCCCCTCCGCCCGCACCGAGGAACAGGACCCCCATGACAGCCACCGCACGCCGTACCGCCGTCCTGGCCGGACTCACCGCCACGCTGCTGGCCGGCCCACTCGCCGTCGCCGCCGTCGCCGCCGCGACCGCCACGATCACCCTCAACGGCTCCAGCGCGAGCGTCACCGGCAGCAACGTCACCGTCGCCGGCAGCGCCGTCACCATCACCGCGCCCGGCTCCTACGAGATCAGGGGCACGCTGAACAACGGCTACGTCAAGGTCGACACCGCCGTCACCGGCACCGTGGAACTCGTCCTCGCCGGAGCCTCGATCACCAACACCACCTCCTCGCCGCTGTACGTGACGAACGCCGGCGCGGTCACCCTCACGCTGGCCGCCGGCACCAGCAACACCCTCACCGACGCGGCGACGTACACCAACACCGGCGAGCCGGACGCCGCCCTGTTCAGCGCCGCCGACCTGACCATCGGCGGCACCGGCGCGCTGACCGTGCGCGCCAACCACGCCGACGGCATCGTCAGCAAGGACGACCTGGTCATCCAGTCCGGCACCATCACCGTCAACGCGGTCGACGACGCGATCCGGGGCAAGGACTCGCTCACCGTCAACGGCGGCACGATCGCCGTGACCTCGTCCGGCGGCGACGGGCTCAAGTCCAACGACACCGAGGCCGGCAAGGGCGTGCTCACCATCACCAACGGCACGATCACCGCCTCGGTCGCCGACGACGCCATCAAGGGTGAGAACGACCTGAACATCTCCGGCGGCACCATCAACGTCACCCGGTCGTACGAAGCGTTGGAAGGGCTCCGGACCACCATCAGCGGCGGCAACATCACCGTCGTGGCCAGCGACGACGCGGTCAACGCCGCCGAGGAGGGACTCGGCCACATGGAGCCGTCCGCGATCGCGTTCATCAAGGTCACCGGCGGCACGGTGGTGGCCACCGGCGGCACGGACGGGTTCGACTCCAACGGGTCGCTCACCTTCGCCGGTGGCACCGTGGTCGCCCGGGGCTCCAGCACCCGGGGCGGCGGCGAGGGCGCGATCGACGCCGACGGCCCGATCGCCTTCACCGGCGGCACCGTGGTGGGCGCGGCGCTGACCTCGCTGGCCGTGTTCCAGGCGGTGCCGAACACCGGCCAGGGCTGGGTGGCCCCCCGGTTCAACGCCAACCTCGCCGCCAACACCATCGTGCACGTGGTGTCCGGCAGCACGGTGCTGGGCTCGTACCGGACCTCGGCCACCGTGCGGGAGGTCGTCTTCTCGTCCAACCGGATCACCAACGGCCAGCGGTACGACATCTACACCGGCGGCAGCGTGACCGGCACCAACGTCGGCGGTCTCTACACCGGCGGCAGCATCACCGGGGCCACCCGGGTGCTGACCGGCGTCACCGCCGGCCGGTACGGGCGGTTCTGAGCCCCCGGGCCCTGCGGTCCGGGTCCGACCGGGCCCGGACCGCACCGGTCGGCCGACGGTGTCCGCCGTCGGCCCCGCCGGTGCACCACTGCCAGATCCGATGCCCACCGCCGGACGCCGTACACGGGAACCGGCCGGCGGACACCCCCAAGGAGCAAACATGTCCCGCTTGGTCCTGGCCGCAATGGACCTGGTCGCCGTGGTCCTGCTCGTCTTCGCGCTGTACTTCCCGCGCCACCGACGGCGGGACCTGGTGGTGGCCTACCTCGGCGTCAACGTCGGCGTCTTCGCGGTGGCCAGCTCACTGAGCAGCAGCACCGTCGGCGCCGGGCTCGGGCTGGGCCTGTTCGGAGTGCTGTCGATCATCCGGCTCCGCTCCACGGAACTCGACCAGCACGAGGTGGCGTACTACTTCTCGGCACTCGCGCTCGGCATCCTCGGCCCGCTCGCCGGCACCTCGGTCTGGACGGTCGGCGCGCTGACGGCGCTGATCCTCGCCGTGATGTTCGTCGGGGACCACCCCCGGCTGCTGCGCCGCTACCGGCGGCACGTCATCGTGCTGGACAGCGCGGTCACCGACTCGGTCGCCCTCACCGCGCACCTGGAGCAGCTGCTCGGCGCCCGGGTGCACAACGTCAACGTCGAGCGGGTCGACCTGGTCAACGACACCACGGTCGTGGACGTCCGCTACTCGCGACCCCGGGTCACCGCCACCGGCGGGCGGCGGCCGGTCGACGCGAGGGCCGTACGGTGACCGCCGTCGACCCGACCGCCACGGCGCTGACCCAGCTCACGCCGATCGGCCTCGCGGAACTGACCGAGCGCGCCGCGCTACAGACCCGGTTCGACCGCAAGTACCTCCTGCCGCTCGCCGAGCTGCCGCGCCTGCTCGCCGGGCTCGACCACACCGACCAGGTGCTGGAGATCGACGGCAGGCGCGCGTTCCGCTACGAGTCGATCTACTTCGACACCGCCGACCTGGTCAGCTTCCGGCTCACCGCCCGCCGACGCCGCCGCCGCTTCAAGATCAGAACACGGACCTACCTGGACTCCGGCCTGTGCTGGCTGGAGGTGAAGACGGAGGGCACCCGGGGCGGCACGGTCAAGGAACGGCTGCCCTACCGCCCCGACGACAGCGGCACCCTCGCCCCCGGCCGGCCGTTCGTCGACGGGGTGCTCGCGGCGCTGAGCACCGGTCCCGACCTGACCTTCGCGCCGACCCTCACCACCAGCTACCTGCGCAGCACGCTCTACCTGCCGGCGACCGCCAGCCGGGCGACCATCGACGTCGCGCTGCGCTGGGAGGACCACCGCGGCCGACGGCTGGCCCTGCCCGACCTGGCCATCATCGAGACCAAGACCGGCTCCACCGCCTCCCACGTCGACCGGCTGCTCTGGCGGCAGGGTCACCGCCCGGTGGCCATCTCCAAGTACGCGACCGGGCTGGCCGCGCTCGACCCCGAACTACCTGCCGGACGCTGGCGACGCACCCTGCGCCGGCACTTCCACCCCACACCCGCCGGGCAGGGGACGCCTCACCCCGGAGGAGCCGTCGCCGCCGGCCCCGGCGGCAGCCGCAACGCGTATCCGACGCCCCGGACGGTGTGAATCAGGGGCGGGTCCCAACGGTCGATCTTCCGGCGCAGGCAGTGGACGTACGACTCGACGATCCGGCCGTCGCCGCCGAAGCGGTACTGCCACACCCCGTCGAGGATCTGCGCCTTGCTGACCACCCGGCCCGCGTTGGCGAGCAGGAACCGCAGCAGGTTGAACTCGGTGGGCGACAACGGGACCGGGTGCCCGCCCCGGCGCACCTCGTGGGCCTCCTCGTCCAGTTCCAGGTCGGCGAAGCACAGCAGGCCGTCGGCCCGCGCCTCCTGGTCGGCCCGGCACCGCCGTAGGACCGCCCGCACCCGGAGCACCAGCTCCTCCAGGCTGAACGGCTTGGTGACGTAGTCGTCGGCCCCGGCGGCCAGCCCGGCGATGCGGTCGGCCAGCTCGTCGCGGGCGGTGAGGAACAGCACCGGCACCCCGGGGCCCGGTCCGGCCCACAGGCTGCGGGCGACCTGGAAACCGTCCACGTCCGGGAGCATCACGTCGAGCACCACCAGGTGCGGGTCGAAGTCCGCTGCCACGACCAGCGCCTCCCGGCCGTCGGCGGCCACCCGGACCTCGAAGTCGTGTCTGCCCAGCGTCGCCGAGAGCAGCATCCGCAGGTTCGGATCGTCGTCCACGACGAGCACCCTGGACATCGGGGAAATCACGCACTGTTCGTACGGGACATGGTGGGGAACGGCCTCGCAGTCGGCTGTGGATCAGCTGTGAACGACCTGCCACCGACGACCGGACGGTCGCCCGCCGCCGCCCACCCGACGTGGCGTCGGGTGGGCGGCGGCGGCGTTCAGGGGCTGGTGCAGGTCGGCGACGGGCTGGCCGGCGTGCCGGTGCCGAGGAAGCCGAAGGTCGTCGAGGTGCCGGGGGCGAGGGTGCCGTTGTAGTCGGCGTTGCGCACGGTCGCGGTCGTGCCGCTGGTGCTCAGCGTGCCGTTCCAGACCTGGCTGATGCCCTGTCCGCTGCCCAACTGCCAGCGGGTGGTCCAGCCGTTGACGGCGGCGCTACCCGCGGTCACCGTGACCTCGCCCTGGAAGCCACCGGACCACGAGCCGACCGTGCGGTACGTCGCGGTGCAGGCGGTTCCGGGCGGCGGGGTCGTCGGCGGCGGCGTGGTGGGCGGGGGCGTGGTGGGCGGCGGCGTGGTGGGGGGCGGGGTCGTCGGCGGCGGGGTGGTCGTGGGCGGGATCGTCGGCCCGCCCGGCGGCACCAGGGGGCAGGTGGAGCTGTACCGGGAGACGCCGGTGCTGTTCGCCAACGGGCAGAGGAACTGCGTGTAGCGGGTGTCGTAGTCCAGGAAGATCTTGAGCCAGGGGATCAGCAGCCGCATCTCGGTCGGGTTCGGCCGGGTGAACGACAGGTGGTCGTTGCCGGCCAGCTCCGCCCAGGCGTGCTCCACCCCGGCGGGCAGCGTGTTGTAGATGCCCTGCACGTAGGACGGGGTGACGGTGCCGTCGTTCTGCCCCGACAGGAGCAGGGTGGGGACCTGGGTGGTGGACATGTTCAGATTGTTGCCGGGCGTACCGGGGGCGAGGCCGACCGCGGTCCGCAGCGACGGCCGCCGCAGCGCGGCCAGCAGCGTGCCTGCGCCGCCTGCGGAGTGGCCCATCACGCTGAGCCGGTTGGGGTCCACCCGGCTGCGCACCGGGCTGGTCCGGGTGAGGTAGTCCAGCCCCGCGAGCAGCTGGGTGGCCCGGGCGTCGGCGCCGTCGGTCCGGCTGTTGGTCTCGATCCCGAGCACCACGAACCCGAAGGACGCCAGCCAGGGGCCCATCCAGGCCTCCTCGTTGGCGAACAGGGCGGAGTACCCGGGCACGATCGCCACCGCGCCCCAGGTGCCCAGGCTGGTGTCGGTCGGGTAGTAGACGAACCCGCCGTTGAAGCCGTTGCCCGCCGGCACGGTCGCCTGCGTGGTGGCGAACGGACCCCGGGTGGCGGCCACACTGGCCGGGGTCGGGTCCGGGCCGCGCTGGTAGGGGTTGTCCGCCGCCGCCACCGCGGCGTGCGGCGTGCTCGCGGTCACCACGAGGCCGAGGAGCACCGCGAGGCCGGCCGAGAGCCAGCTCACGGACCGGGCTACGGAGGTCCGGCGGCCGGCCGGGGGTGGGGTGGGGGGTCGATCTGTCGGTAGCGTCACTTCAGGCATCTCCTTCGCTGGACGGGGCTGCGGGCTACCGCCGGCTCCACTGCTGGTTGGCCTGGCCGTTGCAGGTCCACAGGACGAGCTTCGTGCCGTTGGCGGTGGCCCCGCCGTTGGCGTCGAGGCAGAGGCCGGACTGCACGCCGGTGATGGTGCCGTTGGCGTTGACGTTCCACTGCTGGTTGGTGCCGCCGTGGCAGTCGTACGTGGTGACCAGGGTGCCGGGGGTGGTGCCGTAGCCGGCGGCGTCCAGGCACTTGGTGCCGAGCACGGTCAACGCCCGGCCGGAGGTGTACGTCCACTGCTGGTTGGTGCCGCCGTGGCAGTCCCAGAGCTGCACCTGGAGCCCGTTGGTGGTGGCGGAGCCGGGCACGTCGACGCACCGGCCCGACGGGGTGCCGACGATCGTGGTGGTCTGTCCGCCGCTGTTGCCCGGGTTGCCGATGCTGCCGGGCACCGACTGCAGGGCGCTGTACCAGCGGGCGGCCATCTTGTCGTAGCCGCCGGAGGTGGGGTGGATGCCGTCGATCAGGTCGGCGGTGGACAGGGCGCTGTACATGTCGACCAGGTGCACCCGCTTGCCGGCGTTCACCTTGCTCGACACGATTCCGGGCAGCGCCGCGTTGAAGGTCCGTACGGCGGCCGCCTGGTTGCTGTTGGACAGCGGGATGAGCTGCGCGACGAACACCTCGGCGGTGGGCACGGTGGTGGTGATCTTGTCGATCAGGGTGGAGAGCCGGTTCGGCGCGGTGCCCACGTTGTAGTTCTGCAGGATGTCGTTGGTGCCGATGTGCAGCAGCACGCTCTGCGGCCGTTGGCTGTTCAGCCAACCGACGATGTTGGCGTCGATCTGGTCGATGCGCCAGCCGGGATGCCCCTCGTGGTCGTGGTCACCGAGACTGCCCGGTCCGTTGAACTGCGATCCGGTGAAGTCGATCGTGTACCGGCCGGCGGCCAGGCGCTGCCAGAGCCCGATCCGGTAGCCACCGGGCACCTGGGTGCCCTCGGTGATGGAGTCGCCGAGCGGCATGACCCGTACCCCGCCGTTGGATTCGGCGTGGGCGGGGCCGGTGGGTGTCACCACCCCGGCGGTCATGACACCGAGTACGGCGAGCGCCGCGAGCCATCGTGCCCTCGTTCGCATGGACTTTCTCCCCTGGATCGGTGGAGCTGGCCGGGGAACGTGGCCGGTCGGCCGCCATGGTGGTCTGGCGACACGTCCGGGCGGGCCGGCCGGTGGGTACGGCGGCCTACGGCCACCCGGACCCACCGGTCACGCCGGTCGCCGCTTCGGCACCACCACGCCCTCGACACTGGGACGGTTTGTGAGCGTTAACAACGACCATTGTAAATTCTTGGCACGGACCTGGTCCACACCCGGTGACCGCCCCCGGGTGGGCCGGGGGCGGTCACCGGGAAAGTGGGCTACCTGCCCAGGGTCACCTTGAGGATCCGCTCGTTGCTGTTGTTGGGGATACTGTCCTTGTCACCGCCGGTGCTCGTGGTCAGCCACAGGTTCCCGTCGAGGGTCGGCTCGACGGTCCGCAGCCGGCTGTACGTGCCGACGAAGTACTGCTGCACGTCGGTGAGGGTGTTCCCGCTGATCACCGCCCGGTACATCCGGTTGCCCCGCAGACAGCCGAGGTAGAGCACGTCCCGGACGATGGCCAGGCCGCTGCACGACGCCTCGGCCACCGGGTAGGTGCGGATCGGGGCGATGAAGTTCGGGTTGGCGCAGGACCCCGTGGTGCCCTCGCAGGCCGGCCACCCGTAGTTGCCGCCCCGGACGATGATGTTGGTCTCGTCCATGACGTTGTTGCCGAACTCCTGCTCGAAGAGCCGGCCACGGGAGTCGAACGCCAGCCCCTGCGGGTTGCGGTGCCCGTAGCTCCAGACCGCGTTGCCGAACGGGTTGTCCGACGGCACGGTGCCGTCGGGGCGGATCCGGAGCACCTTGCCGCCCAGGTCGTTGACGTCCTGGGCGCGGTCCGGGCTCTGCCCGTCGCCGGTGGCGGCGTAGAGCATCCCGTCGGGGCCGAACCGCAGTCGCCCGCCGTTGTGGTACTTGTTGCGCGGGATGCCGGTCAGCAGCACCTGCACCGTGCCGGTCTGCAACGTCCCGTCGTAGCGGATGCGGACGATCCGGTTGTCGGTCGTGGTGGTGTGGTAGATGTACAGCCACCGGTCGGTGCTGAAGCTCGACGACACGGCAAGCCCCAGCACCCCGCCCTCGCCGTTGGTGCCGGCCACGTTGGGCACCGTGCCGATGCTGCGCTTGTTGCTGCCGTCCGGGTTCATCGCGACGACGTCGAACAGGTCGCGCCGGCCGTAGAGCACCGTGCCGTCCGGCAGTTGCACGAGCCCCCACGGCAGGTCCCGCTCGGTGGTGACCACCGTCGTGCCGCAGACCGCGCTGGTGCAGGCCGACCCGGTACGCACGGTCACCGCGCTGCTCGCCGTGGAGGTGTTGCCCTGCGCGTCCCGGGCGACGACCGTGTAGCGGTACTCGGTGTCGGCGGCCAGTGCGGTGTCGGTGAACGAGGTCGCCGGCGGGTTGCCGGCCGTGCCGGTGACCGAGCCGACCGTCACCCCGCCGCGCAGGATGTCGTACCGGGTGACCGCCACGTTGTCGGTGGACGCCGTCCAGGTCAGGGTCACGTCGGTGCCGTTGGCGGTGGCGGCGAGGTTGGTCGGGGTGGTGGGCCGCTGGGTGTCCGCCTGGCAGAACGGCGGCGTCACGGAGAGCGTGGCACTGGCCTGCGACACGTTGCCGGCGGCGTCCCGGGCGTTGACGTACCACCCCCAGGTGACGCCCTGCGCCACGGTGAGGGTGGCGGTGAGCGTGTTGCCGGCGACCGAGGTGACCAGTTGGCCGTCGTGGTAGATGTCGTAGTACGCGACCCCGACGTCGTCCCGGGACGCCGACCAGGCGAGCGTGACCGACTGACAGGTCAGCCGGGTGCTGCGCAGGTAGCCCGGCGCGGTGGGCGGCCGGGTGTCGGCGGCGGCCCGGACGAGGGTCGTCCCGCCCGGCGCGGCCGGCGGGCCGGCGGTGACGGGGGCGCCGGCCAGGACGGTGCAGGCGCTGGTCAGCAGCGCGAGGCCGACGATGCGACGGGGATGGCGGTAACTGGTTCGCACGCGGTGGTCCCTTCCTGGAAGCCCGGTCGTGGTCAGTACGGGTAGCCGGGCACGTTGAGCCGCACGCTGTACAGCCCGGAGTCGTTCGTCCGGCCCGAGGTGACGAAGAGGGTGCGCCGGTCGGACCCGCCGAACGCCACGTTGGTGGTGCCGCTTACGCCGGAGCGGATCGTGCCGAGTTGGCTGCCCGTGGGCGAGTAGACGTGCACCAGCCCGTCGCCGCCGGAGGTCCAGTAGACGTTGCCGGCGCAGTCGATCGTGCCGCCGTCCGGGCCGCCGACGTAGTTGACGAACACGCTGCGGGGGCCGGTGCTGCCGTCGGGCTGGACGGCGTACTTGTAGATCTTGTTCTCGCCGTAGGCGCCGACGTAGAGGGTGCCGCCGTCCGGGGAGAGTGCGATGCCGTTGGGCTGGCGCAGCGCGTCGTCGACCAGCGACACCTGGCCGTTGGACACGCGGAAGACGCTGGTCCGCCCGCCCATCTGGTCGGGGCGGTTGCCCCGCTGGAAGTTGGGGTCGGTGAAGTAGACGACACCGTCCGAGCGGACCGCCACGTCGTTGGGAGAGTTGAACGCCCGGCCCTGGTAGTTGCCGGCGACCACCCCCCGGGCCAGGTTGTCGAGCCGGTACGTCGAGACGCTGCGCTGGTCGTGCGTGGCGGCCACGAGCTGCTGCCCGTCGGGGGTGAGCGCGAGCCCGTTGCTGCCGGCGTTGCCGAGGAAGGTGTCGAAGGTGGCCGGCGGGGTGAACCGCCGGATCGTCGACGGCTGGACGTACTCCGACCCGGTCGGTGCGGCCATGTCGGAGAAGAGCAGGTAGCCCCGGTCGGCGATCCAGACGGGCCCCTCCAGGAAGGCGAAGCCGCCACGGATCTTCGTGGCCGTGACCGAGGTCGACGGCAGCGGCGGGCCGTAGCCGGTGCCGGCCGGGCAGACGCCGGGTGGCGCGCCGGGCGGGCCGGCGAGGGTGGCGGACTGCCCGGTCGACGGTACGGCCCGCAGGGACGGCGCGGGCGCGGTGTCGGGGCCCGCCGGGACGGCGGCGGGCAGGGCGAGCAGCAGGCTGGCCAGCGCGGTGGCGGCCGGTTGCAGGACCATCGGGAACTCCGATCGGCGAGCGGATCCGCCGTCGTCGGCGGCGGTCGCGGGGTGGTGGCAACTAATCTACGGACATCGATGCATCATGGGGGAGCATAAATTAGGAACCACCGCACCGCATGGGTGGCGATCAGCCGATCCCGGCCGGGATCCGGATTTCTCACTAAGATGCTGGTCAATGCAGTCGGATTGTCCGCCACCCCCCGAGAACCGACCGGCGGCGGAGTCCACATGCTGATCGGGGCTGATCGATGGAGCCGCCCGGGGCCGTCCGGCCTTTCCGACACGACCTGTCGCCGCCGCCGGTACGACGTTCCGTCACCGGCCACCGTGGACGGCTCGACTGTGGACCCCGGACGGGCCGCGTGGCCCACCGACGGTTCCGATTCGTGCCCACCTGCCGCGATCCCGACAGAGGCGGAATCGACGTTGGGAGCGCGCTCATCTACCCTCAGGGCAGATCCGACCCACGTCGTGGGCCGGCACCGGTTCGGCAGCCATGGGTGTCGTGGTCTCCCCGCCAGTATTCACCGACCATGGCCCTGTTCGGAGGGATCGAAGCGTTGACGAGCGACAAGGCGGCGCCGCCGGGCGTCGACACCACCCGACCCAGCATCGCCCGGGTGTACGACTACTACCTCGGCGGCAAGGACAACTTCGCGGTCGACCGGGAAGCCGCCCAGATGGCGATGCAGGTCACCCCCGACGGCCCGGAGGCCGGGCGGGCCTGCCGGGCCTTCCTGCGCCGGTCGGTGCGCTACCTGGCCGCCGAGGCCGGCATCCGCCAGTTCCTCGACCTCGGTTCCGGCCTGCCCACCCGGGGCAACGTGCACGAGATCGCCCACCAGGTCGACCCGGACGCCCGGGTGGTCTACGTGGACAACGACCCGATGGCCCTCGCCCACGGGCGGGCACTGCTCGCCGACGCCCGGACCACCACCGTGGTCGGTGCCGACGTCCGGCAGCCGGACGAACTGCTGGCGGAGATGCGCGACCGCAAGCTGATCGACTTCGACCAGCCGGTCGGGCTGCTGCTCCTGGCGATCCTGCACCACCTGCACGACGACGACGACCCCGCCGGGGTGGCCCGCCGGCTGATCGACGCCCTCCCCTCCGGCAGCTACCTGGCCATCTCGCACTTCTACGACCCGGGCGCGGCCCAGCCGGAGGTCTCGGCGAGGGCGCGGGCGGTGGAGAAGGTCTTCAACGAGACGCTGGGCACCGGCCGGTGGCGTACCCGGGACGAGATTCTCGGCTTCTTCGGCGACCTGGAGCTGATCCCGCCCGGGCTGGTTCCGCTGGCCGAGTGGCACCCGGACGGCGAGGACGACTCCCGGCAGACCGCCACCTACCACACGATCGTCGGTGGGGTGGCCCGTAAGCCCTGAGACCCGGCGCTGCCGCCGGCCGGGTATCCGGCCCCCACCCGGGGACGACCCCGGCCGGCGGCCGGCTCCGGGTGCGGTCCGGCCCACCGCCGGCCGGCCTACCGGTGCCGCAGGACGTGGTTCACCCCCGCCGCCAAGGCGATACCCACCAGCCAGCCCAGCACGATGGCGCCCCAGGTGTAGTACAACAGCGCCGTTCCCCAGAACCCTCTGCCGCTGGCTATCCAGAAGTCCAGTTGACGCACGTTGATGATCGGAACCAGCAACTGGAACGAGTAGATGAAGGGGTGGAAGTCGGGATAGTCCGAGTAGGGGGGTCGCTGCGTGTCGTTCGGATCATGAACCTGATGATTGATGGGCACGACGAGCGAGTGGGTGAACTGGTCCGACGGATCGAACGCCGCCTGGAACACGAATCCCATGATGGCGCCGAGCACGACGAGCGGAAGGACCGGGCGCCACATCTTGTAGCCGAACCGGACCGAATGGTCGAGAAGGAAGTTCCACACCCTCGACGGCCACCTCAGTGACCCCCGGGCGCGCTGCTGCTGAAACCCGGCGATCAGGACGTCCCGGGCGTCGTACTCCCGGCCGGCTGCGCTGTACGCCCTGGCGAGTTCCTTGTACTGCTGCAACGAGTAGATCTTCGTGTTGTTCCACACCGTGAGGCGGTCGGTCAGGCTGATCCCGCTGTCGAGGGAGAGATAGGTCAACCCCTCGATGATCACCTGGTCCCTGCCGGTCGGCCAACTCCTGCCGTCGTCGGCGAGGGTGTTGAGCTCCGCGAAGGACAGATCCACCAGCCCGGCCGGCGCCTCGACCAGCCGCCAGTACAGGCTGCCCCCCACCCGGAGCTTGTTCGCCTGCAGTGCCCGGTTCCCCACCCGGGTGAGTCGACCGTTGGTGAAGTCGACGTTACGGGCCACCCGGGCGCCGTAGAGGCGTACCTCGCCGTCTGCCTGGAAGCCGTCGTTGAGTTCGACGTCGCCCTGTGCCACCACGCCGGAGAGGTCAAGCGCGAGACCGCCGCACCCGTCCAGCGACGCACCCGTACAGCGCAACTGCCGTCCCACTGTCGCCCGGGCGAGCCGTACCTCACCGACCGCCCGGAACTGCCCGTCGAGGAAGACGTTTCCCTCGGTGGTCAGGCCGTCCGCGTTGAGCGCGATCCCCGCCGGGCAGTTGAAGTAGCCACCCGTGCAGTTCAGCTCGTCCCCGACGCTGACGCCCATGAGCCGGACCTGACCGTTGGCGGTGAAGCCCCTGCCGTCCGGGTACGCGTCGAGGAAGACGCTGCGTCCACACGACAACCCGTCGGCATCGAGGGCGTACCCGCCCGGGTTGTCGAACTGACCACCGGTGCAGGTCAGCTGCCGGGCCACCGTTGCGCCGGCGAGGCCGACACCGCCCCGGGCGACGAACCCGCAGTCGAGGTAGATGTCCCCGGCGTCGAGACGTTCCGCCTCGATCGCTTTACGGGCCCGGCTCTCGAAAACGCCGCCGCTGCACAGGAGTTCGCCGCCGATCCGCGCGCCGACCAGGCGCACGGATCCGGTGGCGTGGAAGCCGTGGTTGAGGTAGACACTGGTGTCCACCGTCACGCTGTCCGCGTGCAACGCCACCCCCTCCGGGTGGACGAGGGTGGCACCGCCGAAGCGCAGCGCCTTGACCCGCGCGGACGGCATCGACAACGCGCCGTACGCGGCGAATCCGGCCTCGCAGACCAGGTCGTCGCCGACATCCAGGTGGGGTGCGTCCCACGCGAGGCCGCCCTGGTTGTGGAACTGGCCGCCCCGGCAGTCCAGCACCTGCCGGATCCGCGTCGAGGCGAGGTTCACCGCGCCGTGGACCTCGGTCCCGTTGAGATGGAGGCTCCCCTCGACAAGCATCTCGGCCGCGTTCAGCGCCGCGCCACCGGCGGCCCGCAGCAGGTTGTCGGTGAGGACGAGGTCGCCCTTGATCTCGGCACCGGTGAGTGTGACGCGGGTACTGCACCGACGGAGCACGAGGTCGCACTCACTCTTCAGCAGCGTGGCCTCGACGTCTTCGATCTCGCAGGCGTGGAATTCGACGGGCTTCTCGGCGCGGGCCCGCAACAGGCGCACTCCGTCACCGAACGTGCAGTCGACGAAGGTCAGCGGATGTTCGATCAGCCTGCCCGAGAGGTCCAAACAGCCGTCGACCGTAGCGTTGCTCAGCTTCAGCTGCTTGGGCTTCTCGCCGGGGTTGAGGCAGAGCTCCCGTACGACGGCCGACGTTATGCGGCCCCGTCGGCCACCCGCGAGGCCCAGGTCGAGTTCACCTTTGCTCCCCAGCTCGCTGCGCGCCCGAAAGAGAGCGAGGTCCTGGCCGACAGGTGACATGCTCGTGGCTCCGATGGGTTGGGCGGACACCCCGCCACAGGCAACGTAGCCCGCGGGACGTCGGCGTCCCGGCGGTGATGCCACAGGTTCACCGGTACGGGTGGCGACCCCGACGATGCGGGTCCCTCCCGCCGCCGGCCCAGCGGAGACCCCGACGTCAGTAGCAGGTGTTCATCGCCGCCCGCACCTCGGCCAGGGTGGCGTCGGCCACCGCCCGTGCCCGCTCGTTGCCCTCGCTCAGGACGGCCCGCAGGTGGGCCCGGTCCTGCCCGTACTCGGCCCGGCGGGCCCGGATCGGGGCCAGGTACTCGTTGACCGACTCGGTGACGACCTTCTTGAGCGCCGCCGCCCCCGCCGACCCGATGTCGGCGGCCACCTGCTCCGGGCTGCGCCCCTGACACAGGGCCGCCAGCAGCAGCAGCGACGACACCTCCGGACGGGTGGCCGGGTCGTAGCTGATGTGCCGCTCCGAGTCCGTCTTCGCCCCCTTGACCAGCCGGGCGGTCTCGTCGACGGTGGCGGCGAGCGTGATGGCGTTGTTCCGGCTCTTGCTCATCTTGGTGCCGTCCGTGCCGAGCAACAGCGGGGCGCTCGACAACAACGCGTCGGGCTGGGGGAACACCACCGAACCGGCGCCGTACCGGTCGTTGAAACGACGGGCGATCGTCCGGGTGAGTTCGAGGTGCGGAAGCTGGTCCTGGCCGACCGGAACCAGATTCGCCTTGCAGAACAGGATGTCGGCGGCCTGGTGGACGGGATAGGTGAACATCAACCCGCTGACCGCCGACTGCCGCGAGTGGGAAATCTCGTCCTTGACGGTGGGATTGCGGTTGAGTTCAGAGACCGAGACGAGGCTGAGAAACGGCAGCATCAACTGGTTGAGTGCCGGCACCGCCCCGTGCGTGAAGATCGTGCTGCGGGCCGGATCCACCCCGATGGCCAGGTAGTCCAGGACCAGTTCCTCGACGTGCTGGAGCAGATTGTCCGCCACGTCGCGGTCGGTGAGGACCTGGTAGTCCGCGATGATCACGAACAGTTCCACGCCGAGTTCCTGGAGCCGGACCCGGTTGTGCAGCGTGCCGAAGAAGTGACCGAGGTGCAGGCGGCCCGTGGGGCGGTCCCCGGTGAGCACCCGGAACCGCCCCGGGTCCTTGCGGATCAGCTCCTCCAGCACGGCGCTACGGGCCTGCGCGGCGGACGTCCCGAGCGCGTCGGTCGGCCCGGCCGCGGCGGCGGCACCGGCGTCTTCGGTCTGGGGTACGGCGGTAGTCACAGGATCTCCTGAAGGGTCGGTCTCGACGCCATGATTGCACGGCGCGCGCATCGGCAGACTCGTCGCGCGCCGCCATCAGCTCGGTCTCCGGGTACCGCGACGAGTCCCGACCAGTTACCCGGCTCGACCACTGGAACACCGGCCGATCCTGCCGTCGGCACAATTGATCATAATGGCCGGACAATAGTGATGGGCGCCCACGCGGGAGGGCGGCTGTGAGCGGCTCCTCCGTTCGGTCCGATGGTCTAGCCTCCCAGTGACAGATCCATCCCCGACGATCCGGTGGAGGAAACGATGACCGCACGACGACACCTGCTGCGTACGCTCGCGGCCGGCGTGGCGGCGACGGCCCTGACCGCCCTGGCACCGGCCGGGACGGCGCAGGCGGCCTGCACGACGAGCAGTTTCACCGTCGTCTGGGACTACGCGGGCATGTACACCGCGCCCAACGAGTCGACGTTGTACGGCACCCGCCGCTACGGGCAGGTCGTCACCGGCCCGACCGGCAACACCGCCAACGGCTGGACGCTGACCTACGACTACTGGAACGGCCTGCCGCTCTGGGCCTACATGAAGGACGCCGCGTTGCAGTACCGCGGCTGCGCCTGACCCGCCCGGTCGCCGCGGGCACCGATCCCGCAGCGGGCCCGCGCCGGTCCACCGTCGAACCGGCGCGGACCCGGCGGCACGGGCCGGTGGTCAGCGGCGGGCCAGCCAGACCGTCCGCTCGGTACGCACGCTGAGGTCGTCCCGGCCCGGCAGCCCCGCCACGACCTCATCGAGGGCGGCGAGGTCGGCCGGGGAGAGGCGGTCGGCGAGCCCGTGCCGCGCCCGGCCCAGCGAGACCTGCGCGTAGCGGACGGCGGCGGCGGGCAACGGCGGACGCAGGTCGATGTCGAAGCGTCGCTCGGTCACCGGGCGGAAGCCGGCCTGCGTCATCCGCTCGCCCCAGTCCTCGTGCATGTGCATCCCCGCCTCGTGCCGGCGCTTCGCCGCCTCGGCGTGCACCCGCCGCTCGACCTGCTCGTCCGGCGTGCCGGTGAGGAAGCGGGGGAACGCGTCCACCTCGGCGACCACCAGCAGTCCGTCCGGCCGCAGCGCGTCGAACGCGCGGGCGAGCGCGGTCGCCGGATCGGCCAGGTGGTGCAGGGACGCGGCGGCCCAGATCACCCCGGTCGGCCCGAGGTCGGGCCAGGGCTGGTCGAGGTCGGCCTGCACCGTCCGGATCCGGTCGCCCAGCCCGGCGGCGTCGGCCCGGGAACGCAGATGGGCCAGCATCTCCGGGGAGAGGTCGACCGCGGTGACGGTGGCGTCGGGCAACTCCCGGGCGAGGGCCAGGGAGGCCGTACCGCTGCCGGCGCCCAGGTCGACCACGTGGGGCTGCCCGCCGGCCTCCCGGCCGACCCAGCCGATCACGTCGCGGAAGTGGTCGTGCAGGACCTCGGCGTCCAGGTCGAGCAGCTCGATCAGGTGGTCGTGTGCCATGCGACGACGGTAGCCGGGTCATGCCCGTACGGCATAGCATCTTGCGTATGAGGCAAGACAGGGATCTGGAGGACCTGGTGCGCCAGCGCGTACGCAGCCTGCGGCTGGCCCGCGGCTGGCCCGCGGCTGGTCACTGGAGGAGCTGGCCCGACGCTGCCTGATCAGCCCCTCCACGCTCAGCCGGATCGAGACCGGGCACCGCCGGATCGCCCTGGACCAGGTCGCCACCATCGCCCGGGTGCTCGGCATCACGCTCGACCGGCTGGTCGGGTCCGACGCCGACGACGACGTCGTGATCCGCCCGCACTGCGACGAGAACCGGGGCGTCACCACCTGGTTGCTGTCCCGGGACAGCAACCAGACGGTCGCCAAGCTGCGGATCACCCGGGACGTCCCGACCGACCTGCGGGTGCACCCGGGGCGGGACTGGTTCACCGTGCTCTCCGGCACCGTCGAGTTGCGCCTCGGCGAGCGGACGATCCTCGTCGGCACCAACGAGGCCGCCGAGTTCTCCACCCTGGTCCCGCACGCGTTCGGTGCGCACGACGGCCCGGCCGAGATCCTCTGCATCCTCGACCACGAGGGTGGGCGCAGTCACCTGGGCCCGCACCACCACCCGCCGCCGGTCAACCGGTGATCACCGGCCAGGCGTACGCCAGCAGGGCGCACGCCGCCCCGAGCAGGGCGAGCGAGACGCCACGGCTGGGGATGGGCAGCGCGGCGAGCACGAGCAGGATGACCGCGACGACATAGAGGAACGCCTGTACCGACATGACACTCTCCTCGACGGTGGGCTGACGGACGGTGCCGTCTCTACCCCCGTCGCCCCGGTCGGGAAACCCGCTCCGGCACGGAACCGGAGCCCCGACCCTCCGGATCGGACGGTGCCGGCCGGGGACCGATCGGTCCCCGGCCGGTCCGCCCGTCGGCGGTCGCCGCGACCGGTCGTCAGCAGCCGAGCCGCTTGGTGGACAGCGCGATGTCGTCGATCCAGAGGTTGAACTCGCTGGGCGTGGTGCCGCCCTGGTAGAGCTGCCAGCCGATCTTCACGGTGTCCACCGCCGGCAGGACGAACGGGACGTCGTTGCCGCCGTGGTCGGTGGTGGAGGCGGTCAACTCCGGGTTCGCCACCCCGTCGATCCACACCGCGACGCGGTTGTCCGTCGGGTCGAGCTTCCACTCGAAGCACTGCCAGGTGTCCTCGGTGACCGGGGCCGACTCCCGCCAGTTGGTCCAGTCGCCGGTCGGGCCGCCGTCCGCGCCCACCCCCCAGAAGGTGCCGGGGACGGTGGGTGCGTACTGGCCGCCGATCGGGCGGACGACCTCCGAGCTGCCGCTGCCGGTCGCCTCCACCAGCGTGAAGTGCGCCCAGTCCGGGGCGGTGGGGAACGCGTCGACGCGCAGCCGCATCCGGCCGTAGAAGCGGTTGCCCGGCGCCGCGAAGTCGTCGACGCGCAGGAAGGCCCGGCCGTTGTCGACGGTCCGGACGTGCAGCACCTGGTTGCCGTGCCTGGCGCGCTCGACGGTGAGCGAGCCGTGGCGGGTGTCGACGCCCCACTTCAGCGTGCTGGGGCCCCCGGGCGGCAGGTGTTCGAAGTCCTCGCAGAACAACAGGTCGCGGTGGCACGAGCGCGGGGCGGCGTCCGAGACACCGGCCGGGACGCTGCCGGCGGTGACGCCGAGGATCAGGGCCGCGGTGAGTACCGCGAGGGAACTGCGCATGGTCGTCCTCCATGAGGGGGTGGTCGCTGCCGGGTGGGCGGGCCGGTGGAACTGCCGGCCGGCGGGTCGACGGCCCGGCGTCGTGGCGGTGGCCCGGCGTACGGCACGCGCCGGCCGAGACGACGTGCGGCCGGCACCGCGCTGCTCCCGCGTACACCGGTTCCCCAGCGCGGTTGCCCCCGTGCTGCGGTGCTGTGAGCCATTCCAGCACGGCCGTCCCGCCCTAGCAATATCGACAACCATCAGCACAGCTCATCCCGGCGAGGCGGCCGGCCGGGCTGACCGGCAGCACGGCTGAGGGCCCCGCCGGTCAGCCCGGCGGGGCCCTCAGGTGCTCATCCGCTGCGGCGTCCCACCGCAGCCGGGCCGGTCAGTTGCAGGTGGTGCCGTTGAGCGTGAAGGGCACCGGGACGGCGGGGGAACCGTCGGCGGTGAAGCCGAAGCTCACCGCGCCGTTGGTCGGGATGCTGGCGTTGTGGCTCTCGTTGCCCACCGTGACCGCCGCGCCGGTCTGCTGGAAGACACCGTTCCAGTGCCCCTGGATGAGCTGGCTGCCGGGGAAGGTCCAGCCGAGCGACCAGCCGTTGACGGCCGGGCCGTCGTTGTAGACGGTGACGCTGGCGTTGAAGCCGGTGCCCCACGAGTTGGTCACCACGTACGACACCCGGCAGGTGCTCGCCAGGGCGGTCGCCGGCCGGATGTCGCCGTAGTCGTCCCGGGCGGTGGCGAAGTCCTGGAAGCCGAAGCCGGGACCGGCCGACCGGGTGGTGGTGCCCGCCGCCAGGACGGTGCCGTTGGCGTTGACGTAGTAGACCGGTCCGCCGCTGTCGCCGCCCCGGGCCGACTCGTCGCCGTCGAGCTGGGTGGCCTCGACGAGGTCCTCGATGTCGTCGTAGTGGAAGTCGACCCGCAGGTTGCAGACCGGCCCGCCGATCTCACCGGCCGAGGTGTACCCCGACTGGCAGAGCAGCTGCCCGGGGAAGACCTCGGTCCAGCCGGTCACCTGGGCGCGTACCTCGTCGTTCTGCCCACCGACGTAGATGTGACTGCCCGGCGAGGAGGTGGAGACCAGCATGGTGTCGTGGTCGTCGTTGCTGGCGACCCCGTAGCCGATCAGCGTGCCGGTGTTGGTGTTCGTGTTCCAACCGACGTGCCAGGGCTGACCGATGGGGCCGCAGTGTTCCGCGGTGAGCAGGTAGCCCACGTTGGTGGTGTGGTTGCGGACGCCGAAGCCGGCGGTGCAGGCGTAGGTGGTCAGCCCGATGCCGATCCCACCGTCGTACGGCGCGGAGTCGTTGTACCGGGACCGCTCGACCATCCGCTGGCGGACGACGGTGCGGGTGCTGACCCCGGTCGCCGGCAGCTTCGGCTGCCTGGCGCTGATCTTCGGGTCGACGGCCACCTCGATCCCGGAGCCGTCGGTCCGCAGCCGGACGGCGTGCGCGGCGTCCTTCGGGTCGGCGTCGACGACGGGGGTGATCTTCGCCGCCGCCTTCTTCAACTCGGTGCGCGAGTACGTGGCCCCGACGACCTCCACCGGGGCGGTACGGCGTGCGGTCGCCACCGCCGCCGCGACTTCACCGGGCAGGGTGCCCTTCCACCAGAGGGTGACGTGGTCGTCCACCAGTCCGATGCCGGCGTAGCCACGCGGCGCGCCGGCCTCGACGGCGGTGCGCACGACGTTGGCCGCGTCGACCAGCGGGGCCTGGGCGAGCATCCGGTCCCGGGCCTGCGCCGGGATCAGGTCGAGGATGGAGCGGTCGTTCTCGGCGGTCGGCGCGGTCGCCGACGTGCCGAACGGCTGGCTGGGGGCGGCATTCGAGGGTGCCGTCAGCGGACCGACCACCACCGTGGTGCCGAGCAGCACGCCGGCGACCACCGAGCGGCGGGTCGCGTTCCAGGTTTGCGTCATGACCATGAGTCAAGTGACTCCGCCGCCCCGGGAACAGGCAGAAGCATCGGCAAGAATCGCACCGGCGGCGCGACGCCGACCGTGGCCCGGAGCGGATGCTCCGGGCCCGGCCGGCGGCGCGCCGCACCAGCCGTCAGGAACTGGTGCAGGAGAGGTTGCCGGGCGCGGTGCTGCTGTTGCCGTTGACCAGGAACCCGAAGGTGGTCGAGGCGTTGGGGTTCACCGAGCCGTTGTAGGCGGCGTTGCGGATGCTGACCGTGCCGCTGGTGCCGGTGTTGCTGCCGTTCCAGACGTTGGCGATGGTCTGCCCGCCGGCCAGCGTCAGCTGCACCGTCCAACCGGAGATGGCGGCGGAGCCGGTGTTGGCCACGACGACCTCACCCTGGAAGCCGCCGTTCCAACTGCTGACCGTGCGGTACGTCGCGGTGCAGCCGCCCGGCTGTCCGGTGGGCGGCGGCGTGGTCGGCGGAGCGGTGGTCGGTGGGGTGGTCGGCGGCGTGGTCGGTGGCGTCGTCGGCGGGGTGGTGGGCGGCGGGGTCGAGGTCCCCGGGACCGTGGTGGAGGCCGAGTTGAGCGCGTTGAGGACGGCGGTGTACGCCGGCTTCGGGTTGCTGTTGCGGTCGAACAGCAGCGGGTTCTCGTTGCCCCGCCAGGAGTCGCTGTCCCGGATGCCCCAGGTGGTGATGCCGACGCAGCGCGGGACGTTCATGCACGCCTGGGTCAGGCCCTGGTACTGGCTGGTCGAGGCGTTGGTGACGTCGACCTCGGTCAGCGCCACGTCCACCCCGAGGGCGGCGAAGCTGGACAGCGTCTGCTGGAAGTTGCCCGGCAGCGAGCTGCCGCCGGTGAAGTGGGTCTGTAGACCGACGCAGTCGATCGGCACGCCCCGCGCCTTGAAGTCCCTGATCATGTTGTAGACGCCCTGCGTCTTGGCGTACGTCCAGTTCTCGATGTTGTAGTCGTTGTAGCAGAGCTGGACCGACGGGTCGGCGGCCCGCGCGGTGCGGAACGCCACCTCGATCCAGTCGTTGCCGGTGGCTTGCAGGTTCGACGACCGTCGGCTGCCGTTCTCGGCGAACGCCTCGTTCACCACGTCCCAGGCGTAGAGCTTGCCCTTGTAGTGGGCCATCACGCCGTTGATGTGGCTGATCATCGCCTGTCGCAGGGCGCTGCCGCTCAGGCTGCCCCAGAACCTCGGCTGCTGGGCGTGCCAGGCCAGGGTGTGGCCCCGGAACCGCATGCCGCGCTGGGTGGCCCAGTTGTAGATCGCGTCGCCCCTGCTGAAGTCGAACTGCCCGGGGTTGGGCTCGGTCGCGTCGGGCTTCATCTCGTTGACGGCCGTCATCATGTCGAACTCGCGGGCGGCGATGTTCAGGAAGCCGGAGTCGCTGAGCCGGTCCGACCCCATGGCGGCGCCGAAGTACCGGCCGCTGCGTTCGGCGGCGGCCTTCAGCGTGGTCCCGGGCGGTCCGCTGAGGTCGGCGTGGGCCAGGGTCGCCACGGCCATCGACGACACGGTGATCGCCAGGGCGCAGGCGCCACCCAGCAGCAGCCGGGTGGCCCTCCTGCCACGGCGTTGCGGTCGAGCGGGTACGTCGTTCATCTGTGCGTTTCCTCCTCGGTGTTCCGTCCGGTCACCGCCGGACGGGCACGCGACCGGTCGACCGCTCGTGGGATCGACGACCGGGACACCGCGCCTGCGGCGGGACCAGCACGTCACAGGGGACGTCGAGCCGGTGTCTATCCGGCCGCGCCCTCATCGGTGACCACCGGTCGGCTGCCCGGTCCGACAGGTGGATGGCGAACACTCCGCGCCCTACGCCCGTGCGGGGTGACGCTGCCCTGCCGTGATGCTATATCGAATGGATTCGATCTGCGACAGGTGTCCGGCCCGGTCCGGCGGGGGTGGACCCTGCTCGACGGCCCGACCACGCAAGGGCGGCGTTCGCCCGGCCGGCCGGGGTGCCCGACGCCGTCCGGTCGTGGCCCGACCCGGTCACGGCGTGTGCGGGACGGCGGCGAACTCGACGAGGTCGAGGCGGCCGTGGGTGAACGCATAGCGGGTGAGCGAGGTGTTGGCGACCGGGGTGGTGGCGAGGATCGCGTCGAGGTCGGCGAACGACAGCCCCTCCAGGACGTGCCGGGCGGCGACGACCACGGCGTCGTGGGCCACCACCCACACCCGGCGGCCGGCGTGCCGGCGGTGCAGGTCGGCCAGGGCGGCACGGACCCGGGCGGCGACGTCGTCGAACGTCTCGCCACCGGGTGGCCGGTAGGCGTAGAGGCCGTCGGCGGCGAGCCGGGCCGCCTCGGCGGGGAACCGCTCGGCGATCATCAGCGGGGTCAGCAGTTCCAGCTCGCCCATGAGCCGGTCGACCAGCCGCCCGTCGAGGTCGACCGGGGTGACGCCGAGGTCGGCGGCGGTGTCCGCCACCCGGGCCCAGGTCTGCCGGGCCCGCCGGTACGGCGAGCAGACCACGTGGTCGGGACGTCGGTCGGCGGGCTGCGCCGCGAGCCAGCGGCCGAGCCGGGTGGCCTGCCGCCGGCCCAGCGGTGACAGCGGGACGTCGGCGTCGCGCCCGGTGAGCCCGTGGGTGGCGACACCCCGGGCGTGGGCGTCGGCGAACGCGACGTTGGCGACGCTCTGCCCGTGCCGGACGATGGTCAGCTCCGCGACGGTGTCCACGGTTCCACTGTCCGGCAGTAGCCGGCACGGAGCGACCCCGGGCGGCGGGGCGCTCTGCCAGTCACGACGGCGGTACCGGGCGGCCCGAATCTGACACGTTTCCGAAAGTTTCCGAAAGTCGTTGACGCGTTCGAAATGCCGCTGCAATACTCCGATCCACAGCGACATCAACGCATCTCGATAGAACCCCGCATTCCCAGGCAGCACCACCCCCAGGAGGACCTGCGCATGATCTCCAGCACCGGTGGCTCCGGTCACCCGTCCCGCTCCCGAGCCTCCCGCCTGACCGTCCGGCTGGCGGTGCTCGCCACCACCGTGGCGCTGGGCGCCGTCGGCGTCGCGGTCTCCGCCACCCCGTCCAGCGCCGCCGCCTGCAACGGCTACGTCGGTCTCACCTTCGACGACGGCCCGACCGGCAGCACCGGCGCGCTGCTGAACGTGCTGCGCGCCAACAACGTCCGGGCGACCATGTTCAACGTCGGGCAGAACGTGCAGGGCAACCCGTCCGCCGCCCGGGCCCAGGTCGACGCCGGTATGTGGATCGGCAACCACAGCTGGAACCACGCGCACATGACCTCGATGGGTCAGAGCCAGATGCAGTCCGACCTCTCCCAGACCAACTCGGCGATCCAGTCGGCGACCGGCGTACGGCCGCAACTGTTCCGCCCGCCGTACGGCGAGACCAACTCGACCCTCCAGTCGGTCGCCTCGTCGCTCGGCATGCGCCAGGTGATCTGGGACGTCGACTCCCAGGACTGGAACGGCGCGAGCGTCAGCCAGATCGTCTCCAACGCGGGCCGGCTCCAGAACGGCCAGGTGATCCTGATGCACGACGGCATCCAGAACACCCGCGACGCGATCCCGCAGATCATGGCCAACCTGAACAGCCGGGGCCTCTGCCCGGGCATGATCTCGCCGAGCACCGGCCGGGCGGTGGCCCCGGACGGCACCCCGCCGACCGGCACCCCGACCACCCCGCCCACCGGCACCCCGACCACCCCGCCGGCCGGTGGCGGGTGCACCGCGACGGCGACGTACCCGAACGTGTGGGGCGACCGGTACAACACCTCGGTGACGGTCCAGGGCGGCAGCAACTGGACGGTGGTGGTGGCGCTGACCGCGCCGCAGCGGGTCAACACCACCTGGAACGGCACCCCCAGCTGGGACAGCTCCGGTTACGTGATGACGATGCGGTCCAACGGCAGCGGCAACACCTTCGGCTTCACCACGATGATGAACGGCAACAGCAGCGCCCGGCCGCAGATCCGCTCCTGCACCACCGGCTGAGCGACGGGCGGCCACCCGACGGGGCCCCCACCACCGGCCCTCCCCGGACGTCACGGCGTCCGGGGAGGGCCGGTGCGTAACCGCCCGGCGCGGTGACCCGAAACTATCGGGTCACCTGCTCGAAACTACCGGTTGAAAACCCCGGGATTACCTGCCAACCTGAAATCCATCGATGGAAGTGAACGTTCACAGCACGGCACGGGCCACCCACCACCACCGACCACCAGGAGGTACCGACAGTGCGAGGACACGCACCGCACTCCCCGCCCCCGGCACAGCCCCGCCCGGCCCGGGTCTCCCCCCGTCGGCGACGCCGGCTGGTCACGCTCGCCGCGGCCGGGATCGCCGCCGCCGTCGTCGGGTTGTTCACCATGACGGTGACGACCGGGACGGCGTCGGCCGCCGACAACCCGTACCAGCGGGGCCCGGACCCGACCCGGAGCAGCGTCGCGTCCGTGACCGGCCCGTTCGCCAACACCTCGGTCGCCGTCCCGACCGGGTACGGCTTCAACGGCGGCCGGATCTACTACCCGACCGACACCAGCCAGGGCACCTTCGGAGCGGTCGCCATCTCACCCGGTTACACCGCGCTGTTCTCCGTCGAGCTGGCCTGGATGGGGCCGTGGCTGGCCTCGCACGGCTTCGTGGTGATCGGGATCGAAACCAACAGCCGCAACGACTTCGACACCGCCCGGGGCACCCAGTTGCTCGCCGCGCTGGACTACCTGGTGCAGCAGAGCCCGGTCCGGGACCGGATCGACCCCAACCGGCTGGCCGTCTCCGGTCACTCGATGGGTGGCGGCGGGGCACTCAGTGCGGCCCTGCGCCGCCCTGCGTTGAAGGCGGCGGTCGGCATCGCGCCGTACTCGCCGTCGTCGAACCTGGCCAACGACCGGGTGCCCACGATGGTCTTCGCCGGGCAGGCGGACACGGTGGTCACGCCGTCCTACGCCTCCGGCCTGTACAACAGCCTCCCGGCCACGACCGAGAGCGCCTACCTGGAGGTCGCGGGGGCCGACCACGGGTTCATGGTCGGCCGGTCGAACCCGGTGCTGATCCGGACCATGCTGCCGTTCCTCAAGATGTTCGTCGACAACGACGCCCGGTACAGCCAGTTCCTCTGCCCGCTGGCGGACAACAACGGCGTGGTCAGCTACCGCAGCACCTGCCCGCTGCTGCCGCCGACGGCGACCACCCCGCCGCCGATCCCGTCGGACACCCCGCCGCCGATCCCGACCACCCCGCCACCGACCACGCCGCCGCCGAGCAACCCGCCCGGCGCGGCCAGCCTGATCGTCGGCGCGCAGTCCAACCGGTGCCTCGACGTGCCCAACGCCTCCCGCGCCAACGGCACCCGGGTGCAGTTGTGGGACTGCAACCGGCAGGCCAACCAGTCGTGGACGTACACCACGAACAAACAACTCCGGGTGTACGGCGACATGTGCCTGGACGCGGCCGGCTCCGGCAACGGTGCGGCGGTCCAGATCTACGGCTGCCACAGCCAGACCAACCAGCAGTGGAACATCAACGCCAACGGCACCGTCAGCAGCGTGCAGTCCGGGCGGTGCCTGGACGTCTGGAGCACGGCCAACGGGGCCCAGGTCCAGCTCTACGACTGTCACGGGCAGACCAACCAGCGGTTCACCCTGACGCCCCTGACCTGACGGCCCGAGCGGCGACCGCTCCCGCACCACGCGGACCGGGCCGGTGTCTCCCACACCCGGGGAGGCACCGGCCCGCCCCCGGTGGCGTACGCGGCGGAGGTGACGTCCGCTCGGCTCCGACCGTTCGCTGCGCTAATCGACGTTGGCGGGACAAGCCGTGTCCGGTTTGCGAGGCTTATCGGGTGCGGAGGGATGATCCCGCGCCACACCCGACGGCCGGGGGTCGGCGTCTGGTGGCCCGTGACCCTGAGGCCATCGGCGATGTGAGCTGGGTCGAACTCTTCGTCGATCTGCTCTTCGTGTTCGCGTTCCTGGCCGTCACCACCCTGATGGGTGAGCATTTCAGCCCGCTCGGGCTGGTCCAGGGCGCGCTCGTGGTCCTGCTCATCTGGCACTGCTGGACGCCGTGTGTCTGGCTCGGCAACGTGGTGCACCTCGACCGGGGGATCATGCCCCCGATCATGCTCGGCATCGCCGCCGCCCTGCTGGTGATCGGGGTCGCGATACCCGAGGCGTTCACCGACCGTCCGGGCGGGCTACCCGGCCCACTGGTGCTGATCTGTGGATACCTGCTGATCCGGGCGGTCACCATGGTCGTCCTCACGTTCGTCAGCCACCGGGGCGAGGGCGGACGGCGGTCGGTGGTCGCCGCCTGGTTGATCTTCATCACCGGTGGGCTGGTGCTGCTCGCCTCCGCCCTGGTGCCACCCCTGCTGCCGACGACCGTCGACGCCGCCCTGGTGCAGGTGGCGCTGTTCGCGGGCGCTCTGCTGATCGACTCTCTCATCCTCGTGGTGGCCAGCAGGGGCGGCTGGCGGGTGGTCTCGCCGTGGCACCTGGCCGAACGGCACGCCCTGATCGTGCTCATCGCGCTCGGCGAGACGATCATCTCGATCGGCGCCAGCGAAGGGCTCGGCGTGGACCGCCCGGTGACCTCACAGTTGGCCGTCGGGGCCGTGCTGGGCATCACCGTGGTCTTCGCGCTGTGGTGGAGCTACTTCGACCTGGCCAAGGTGATCATCGAGCGTGCTCGCCGGCACCGACCCCGAGACCGTCGACCCGGCGGCTGCCGGGTCATCGTGGTGAGCAAACGGTCACCCGACCGCCCTCGCCACCACCATGGCCTCGATTCGATAATGTACATTATGTAAAGTTGACCGGGAGAGGGGCCCCTGCCGGCATTCGGACCCCCGGGTGGCGGACTGCCCGTCTCCACAGCCACGCCCCGCTGCTTCTCACACCCGCGCGATGGAAACCCGCAGCAGCGGGGTCGCACCGCCGCCGGCCCCACGGGCGAGCCGTCGGTCTTCCAGGCGGCAGGACGCGCCAGTTGGCCGCGCATGGCCGGCCTCCACTGCCGACCGGACCAACGTCCAGCCGTAGGACCCCACGCGCTGGTGCTCCGCCGAGAGCGTGGGCGATGTCGGCGGGTGCGACCCGGTCCGCACGCACCGCGGAGCAGCCTGACGTCGCTCCCCTCCCCTCGGTCGCCGACAACCCGAGAAAGCTGCATAATATCCCTTATGCATGACAAACAGGACGAATCGGTAGGGCTGCTCATCGAGGAGTTCCTGACCGCGCGCGCCGCCCGCAAACCCTCACCGCACACCCAGGAGGCGTACCGGCGGGATCTGCGGACCGTCGCGGCGCTGGCCGGCGAGGAGTGCACCCCTCCCCTGTCCCCCCACGAGCTGACGATCTCCGCTCTCTCCCCGCGGTTGATGCGGGCGGCGTTCGCCCGGTTCGCCGCGCCCCGGGCGGCGGCGTCGGTGCACCGGGCCTGGTCGAGCTGGAACGGGTTCTTCTCGTTCCTGGTGGCCGAGCAGGTGGTGGCGGGCAACCCGATGCCGGCGGTGGGGCGTCCCCGTACCCCGCTCCCCCAGCCCAAGCCGTTGCGGGGTGAGGACACGCCGGAGGTGCTCCTGGAATCGGTGTCGCGGGAGGACGCGCGGCAGCGCGATCCGTGGCCGGAGCGGGACGTGGCGGTGCTGGCGTTGGCGTTGTGCGCGGGGCTGCGCCTGGCGGAGCTGTTGGCGTTGCGGGTGTCGTCGGTGTCGGGGCGGGTCGGTGAGCGGCGGGTGGCGGTGGACGGCAAGGGTGGCCGGCCGAGGGTGGTGCCGGTGGAGCCGGAGCTGGACGAGGTGGTGTCGGCCTACCTGGACAGTCGGCGGCGGCGGTTCGGGGCGCGCAGCGTACGCCGGGACGGGGTGTTGTTGGTGGACCGGCGGGGTGAGCCGCTGCGGCGGGGCGGGTTGCAGTATCTCGTGGATTCCTGTTACCGGCGGGCGGGGATCACCGACCGGGTGCCGGCGGGGGCCCGGTTGCACGCGTTGCGGCACACGTTCGCCACCCGGTTGGCCGAGGACGGGGCGGGGGCGGCGGAGATCATGCGGTTGTTGGGGCATGCGTCGTTGGCGTCGTCGCAGACGTACATCGAGGTGACGGCGGGTCAGCAGCGGGCGGCGGTGCGGTCGAACCGGACGAACCGGGTGTTGGTGGGGTTGGTGTCGGGTTCAGCTCGGGCGGTAGGAGCAGCGGGTGCCGGTGCTGATCGTCGTGCGTAGGTGGTCGCCGAGTACGGGGTCGCTGATGGTGATGCGGTCCAGGGCACGGCGGATGGCCTTGCCGACGGCGATGCGGGCCCGTTCGGTGTTGTCGGTGAAGGTGCGGTCGCGACCGTGGAGTCCGGTGTGGGCGGCGAGTTCGTCGATGAGCCACTGGCGTTCGGTGCGGGCCTGTTCGGCGCGGCGCGGGTCGTGGGCGTCGTCGGCTTCGTCGATGGCGGCGGTGAGGTCGCGGAGTCGTCGCTGGTAGGCCCGTTTGGCGGTGTCGTCGAGGACGGGTTGGTGGTCGGTGGTGGGTGCTGTGCCGCCGGCGAGCTGGATGGCGGGGATGTCGTGTCCGGGGTTGGCGATGAGGGTGGCGAGGTATCGGGCGCCGACGCAGTCGTCGATGGTGGCGGTGCGGTGGCCGAGGCTGAGCTGCCAGTGTCGGCCGTGGCGGTGGCACCGGATGTGTGGGCGGTGGGGGGTGCGGGGGCGTGGTGGTGGGGTGGGGAGGGTCATGCCGAGTTCGGTGGCGTCGGTGTGGGCGAGGTGGCGTTGTCGTTCGGCTTCTCGGCGGTCGTGTTGGCCGGGGCGCTGGTCGAGGGCCTGGGCCAGGCGGGCGCGGGAGAGGGTGGCGGCGGGGAGGTGGCCGAGCCTGAGGTTGTCGTGTACGGCGGCGTGGAGGTGGGTGATGGCGCGGTCGGTTTCGCCGGCGGTGAGGGCGGCGGTGCCGAGGGCGTGCTGGGTGCTGCCGAAGCAGGTGATGGCGAGGCTGGCCAGCATGGGTCGGTCGGCGTAGGGGGTGAGGAGGTTGTAGGCCTCGGTGGCGAGGTGGCCGTCGTCGAGGAGGTGGGCTGCTTCGACGATGCCGTGGAGGGTGACGAGCCAGCTGCTGGATCGGGGCAGGGTGGTGAGGTCGGGTTGGCGGAGGCGGGCGAGGGCGGCGGTGGCTTCGCGGCGGTGTCCGGCGAGGGCGGAGGCGACGGCGAGTGCTGCCTGGTATGAGTGGTCGACGGCGCTGAGGGTGGGTGAGACGGCCAGTTCGCGCAGCGTCGGGAGGTGGTCGGCGAGGTGGCCTTGGTACCAGGCGATGGTGGTCAGGTGGGCGCCGTGCCAGCCGGTGGTGTCGGCGTCGCCGGCGGTGATGCCTCGTTGGGCGCAGGTGGCGGCGCGGGCGTGGGCTTCGGTGAGTTTGCCGGCGCGGATGGTGAGCATGACGTCGATGGCGTGGGCGACGTAGGACACGGCGAGGTGGTCGCGGTGGGTGAGGTGGGTGTGGAGTTCGGTGAGGCTGCGTTCGGCTTGGGGGTGGGTGTCGAGGAACTGGTCGACGGTGCGCCAGAGGAGGGCGACCAGGAGGTCGCTGCGGCGGCCGGTGGCGAGGGCTGCGGTGAGGGCGTGTTGGCTGAGTTCGTGGCGTAGTCGGGTGTGGTCGGGGCCGAGGAGGCAGTGGTGGGCGAGGCTTGCGGTTTCGGTGATGGTGACGGGGTCGCCGGTGGTGCGGGCCTGGGTGGCGAGGGTGAGGGTGTCGGTGTGGGTTGCGGTGCGGTAGTCGTGTTCGGCGGCGAGTCGGGCGCGTAGTCGGATGCCGAGGGGGGTGTGGGGGTCGGTGGTGGCGATGGCGTGGTGGAGGCGGTGGAGGAGGAGGGTGGCGTCGCTGGTGGTGCGGTGTTCGTGGACCCAGAGGCCGCCCATGCCGGTGACGGCGAGGGTGCGGGTGTGGTGGTCGTCGGCGGCTTCTGCGGCGCGGTAGGCGGCGTCGAAGTGGATGCGGCTGGTGGTGAGGTCGCCGTCGGTCCACAGGGCGTCGGTGGCGCGGCGGAGCAGTTCGGTCGGGTGGGTGGTGGTGGGTGTCCTCACGGGTCACACCTCTCAATGAACCGAGTCAATGGGGTGATTGAGGTGAGTCTCGCATCGGTTTGGTTGGTGGCGTCAACGGCGTCTGCGGCCGGGAATCTGACATTCGGGGGTTTTCCGTGGTTGGGCGTCTGTTTATTGCACCGAGGTTGTGGTCGGATTGATCGGAGGCGCTGCGGGGGCGTGGGTGTGCCTGGTCCGGTGGAGGTGAGGGTGACGGTGCGCGACGATTTCCGGCTGGTGGCCGATGCGGTGGCGGCCGACATTCGGTCGGGGCGGATGCGGCCGGGGCAGCGGCTGCTCCCCCAGCGGGAGTTCGCCCGGCGTCACGGTATGGCGGTGTCGACGGCGGCTCGGGTGTATCAGGAGCTCGCGCGGCGGGGTCTGGTGGCCGGGGCGGTGGGGCGGGGCACGTTCGTGGCGGATTCCTCGGTGTGGTCGGGGGATGTGGGCCTGGTCGATCTGGAGGCCAACTTTCCGGTGTTGCCGGGGCAGTCGTCGATGGTGGCGCGGGCGTTGGGGCGGGTGCTGGTGCCGGCGGGCTTGGAGGCGGCGATGCATCCGGTGCCGGTGGACGGGACGCGGGAGTCGCGGCGGGTCGGTGCGTCCTTCCTGTCTCGGCCGGGGTGGGTGGTGGATCCTGCGCGGTTGCTGTTCACCGGTAGTGGGCGGCAGGCGATCGCGGCGGCCATGGTGGCGTTGGTGGCGCCGGGGCAGCGGCTCGGGGTGGAGGAGTTGACGTATCCGGTGGTGAAGACGATCGCGGCGCGGCACGGTGTGACGTTGGTGCCGATCGGTATGGATGGGGAGGGGTTGAGTGGGTCGGCGTTGGAGCAGGCGCATCGTCGGGCTCCGCTCGCGGCGGTCTACCTTCAGCCCTCGTTGCACAATCCGTTGGGGATGACGATGTCGGCGGGTCGGCGGGCCGAGTTGGGTGGGCGGCTCGCGCGGTTGGGTCTGGTCGCGATCGAGGACCGGATCAATTCGTTTCTGTGCGACGGGGAGTTGCCGTTGGCCGCGCATGCTCCCGAGCAGACGATCCTGGTGGACAGTTTGTCCAAGCGGGTGGGTGCGGGGCTCAATCTGGGTTTGCTGGTGTGTCCGGCCAGGTTGAGCGGGCGGGTCGCGGCGGCGGTGCGTTCCGGTACGTGGGGGGTGCCGGGTGTGGCGTTGGCGTGTGCGACCGCGGTGTTGGCCGATGGTACGGCGCAGCGGATCGTGCGGCTCAAGCAGCAGGATGCGCGGCTGCGGCAGGCGGTGGTGGCGGAGGTGTTGGCCGGGTTCGACGTGCGTGCTGATCCTGGGTCGTACCACGTGTGGTGGCGGTTGCCGGGTGGGTGGTCGGCGGGGGCGTTCGTGTCCGCTGCGGCCCGGCAGCGGGTGGTGATCAGTCCGGCGGCCGACTATGCGGTCGTGGGGGTGCCGGTGCCGGATGCGGTGCGGTTGTCGACGTCGTCGCCGGATGTGGAGACGTTGCGGGGCAGTGTGGCGTTGTTGGCCGCGATGGCGCGGCGGGCGCCGGAGGAGGTGGGTGCGGCGTACTGAGGGAGGTGGAACGGGATGGCACGGGGTGGAACGCCGTTAGGGGTGTCCGTGCTGGTGTCTTGATTCGGAGGAGACATGTCCCGTGTTCACAGAGTGCTCTGCCTGGTGGTGGCGGTGGTCCTCGCCGGGTTGACCGGTGCGGTGCCGGCGTCGGCCGGGTCGGGTGTGTCGGCGGTTCCGGCGTCGGGTGTGTCGGCGGCGGCGCCGCCGAGTGCGGTCGTCGACTGGGAGGGCCTGCCGACGTGGAGTGGTGGGTACGGCCCGATGCGTAACCAGAGCAATGGTCTGAAGGCGCTGCGGTATGCGGAGCGCGACTACGGCATCAATCTGAACTGGACCGACTGGCCGAATTCCCGGTGGGAGGTGTACGGGGAGGGTCTGCCGACGAATGCGCCGATCACGAGCACCACGAAGGTGGCGTTGCGGGTTCCGGGCGGTGGTTACCTGCGGTGGGGTGCGCAGAGTTACGGCATCGACCTGGTGTGGTCGGCCACCGCGGTGTACGAGTGGAATCTGATCACCACGGCGGGTGGTCAGGCGTTGTTCAACCGCAGCCGTAACGACTATGTGGTGTACGGCAGTCGGCCGTGGGGGGTCAATCTGATCTGGTCGGGTGATGCGATGGTCACGCCGCCGGATTCGGGGGTGACCGGGGTGCGGACGTTGTTGACGTACAACTGTCACAACGACCGGCGGCCGCTGCGGATCTGGATCAACGACATGGATGCCGGGGGTGTCTGGACGGATCTGGGTCTGCTGGGTTCGCAGTGGAGCGGCAGTAGTTGTCCGGTGGGTTCGCCGTTCAACTACTCGCCGACGGTGGCCAATCATCGGATCCAGGTGGTGGCGGTGGATTACAGCGCCCCGGGGTGTGCGAACGATCCGCTCATCGGGTCGTGTCGCCGGTCGATGGTCGGCATCATCAGCAATCCGGCTGGTGGGGTCGCGCAGATCACGGTCTCGTAGCGGGTCGGTCAGCCGGGCCCGGTCGTCGTGTGGCGGCCGGGCCCGGCGCGTGTGGTGGTGGCGGGCGGTGTGTGCGGCGGGTTTGTGGCATGGTGGTGGTGGATGCGACTGGCGGCACGGGGATGGGTCAACCATCGGGGAGCTCGTCGCGGGGGTCGACCGCCTGGGCCTCCGTGGTCGAGGTGGGTCATGTCTGTTTCCTCGTCCTTCTCCCCCATGTCCGGTACGGCCCGGTTGTTGCCGGGTGGGCCGGTGGCGGAGCGGATTCTCGCCGAGGTCGCCGAGGGGGTGGCGGCGTTGCGGGCGGCCGGGGTGGTGCCGGCGTTGGCGACGGTGCTGGTGGGTGACGACGACGCGAGCGTCGGGTACATCCGGATCAAGTCTCGCCAGGCGGCGGAGTTGGGGTTCGCGTCGCCGCACGTGCGGCTGCCCGGGTCGGCGTCGCAGGCCGATCTGCACCGGGTGTTGCGGGATTTCAACGACGACGCCGGGGTGCACGCGGTGTTGGTGCAGCATCCGGTTCCGGGGCATCTGGATTACGACCGGGCGTTGGAGGTGTTGGATCCGGATTCGGACGTGGACGGGATGCATCCGGTGAACATGGGCCGGTTGGCGTTGGGGTTGCCGGGGCCGTTGCCGTGTACGCCGGCGGGGATCGAGGCGTTGTTGGCGTTCCACGGGGTGCCGGTGGCGGGGCGGGAGGTGGTGGTGCTGGGTCGGGGTGCGACGTTGGGGCGTCCGTTGGCGATGTTGTTGGCGCAGAAGCGGCCGACGGCGAACGCGGCGGTGACGGTGGTGCACACGGGGGTGGCGGACTGGCCGCGGTACACGCGGCGGGCGGAGATCCTGGTGGCGGCGGCGGGGGTGCCGGGGATCGTGCGGCCGGAGCATGTGCGCCCGGGTGCGGTGGTGGTGGGTGGTGGGGTGCGGTATGAGGGTCGTCGGTTGTTGCCGGATGTGGACGAGTCGTGTGCGCGGGTGGCGGGGGCGATCACGCCGCGGGTGGGTGGGGTGGGTCCGACGACGGTGGCGATGTTGTTCCGTAACGCGTTGCGGGCGGCGCAGCGGGCGGTGGGACGGGGGTGACCGGGTGGGGGCGGTTCAGCCGAGGTCGACGACGAGGGGGCGGTGGTCGGAGATGGTGGAGCGGGGGGTGGCGGTGGCGGTGACCGGGGGTAGCCGGTGCCGGTCGTGGGGGTCGGCGAGGATGTGGTCGAGTTGGACGCGGGGGGCGGTGGCGGGGTAGGTGGGGTGGCGGGCGAGGGGTTGCCAGCCGGTGAGCAGGCGGGCGGGGCCGGCGGGGAGGTTGAGGTCGCCGAGGAGGATGCGGGGGGCGGGTAGGGCGCGCAGGGCGCGCACGACGCGGCGGAGTTGGTAGGCGTTCCAGCCGGGGACGAAGGACAGGTGGGTGGCGGCGGCGGTGAGGGGGCCGTGGGGGGTGTCGAGGACGGCGGCGAGGACGACGCGGGGTTCGTCGCGCAGGAGGATGAGGCCGCCGCCGGGGCCGGGGGCGTAGAGGGGTGAGCGTACGGGTGCGGGGTTGAGGCGGGTGACGTGCCAGCTGCGGACCCGGTGGCGGCTGATCAGGCCGATGCCGTAGCAGGGTTCGCCGTGGCCGTCGTCGTCGTGGCGCAGCGGGCGGAAGTGTTCGCCGGGGGTGCCGACGACGGCGGCGGCGAAGCGGTGTTCGGGGGCGTCGAGGGCGTGGGCGGCGATGGTGGTGAGGTCGTGGTGGCCGCTGCGGGACTGGTCGCGGTCGACTTCCTGGAGGGCGAGGATGTCGGCGTCGAGGGCGTGGACGGCGGCGGTGAGCCGGTCGGGGTCGACGAGTCCGTCGGTCAGGGAGCGGCCGTGGAGCAGGTTGAAGGTGGCCAGGCGCACGTGTGCACCCTACGTGGCGTGGGACAGTTGCTGGATGATCAAGTTGCTGTGTTGTTCGGTGCTGGTGTTCGTGGCGGTGGGTGTGGTGGGGGTGTGGTTGCGGCGGCGGCGTGGGCGGTGAGGTGGGCCACCTGGGCGGGTGGGTGGCCGGGTGGGGCGGGGAGAATGGCCGGCCGTGGATCCTGTGTCGTTGACGACTCTGCTGACTGCGGCTGCCCTGGCGGGGTGGGTGGATGCGGTGGTGGGTGGGGGTGGGTTGTTGTTGTTGCCGGCGTTGTTGGTGGCGGCGCCGGGGGTGCCGGTGGCGACGGCGTTGGGGACGAACAAGGTGGCGGCGATCTTCGGTACGTCGACGGCGGCGGTGACGTATGCGCGGCGGACGAGGCTGGACTGGGCGGTGGCGGGGCCGGCGGCCGGGTTGGCGGTGTTGACGGCGGGGTTGGGTGCGGCGTTGGCGGGTGCGGTGCCGGGTGGCGTGTACCGGCCGGTGGTGCTGGTGGTGCTGGTGGCGGTGGCGGTGTTCGTGCTGGCGCGGCCGTCGCTGGGTGTGGTGGCGGCACCGCAGCGGCGCACGCCGGTGCGGGTGGTGGTGGCGGTGGGGGTGGCGGGTCTGGGTATCGCTCTGTATGACGGGTTGATCGGGCCGGGTACGGGCACGTTCCTGGTGTTGGCGTTCACGGCGGTTCTGGGGTCGGATTTCGTGCATGCCTCGGCGATGGCGAAGGTGGTGAACGCGGGTACGAATCTGGGTGCGCTCGTGGTGTTCGGGTT